>CAVSFL010000016.1:0-166666 GCA_963727295.1 uncultured Acidobacteriaceae bacterium | reverse complement strand
GTCAGGGGCAGAATTAGAAAGCCGAGCGGGCTGCAGGCGCCGGCGCTCATGGGATGGGCGGGGCGCACCGCGCTCGACACGAAAAGCAGAGATCTCTGTTAGAACTAGAGTTGATTCTTCTCAACTAGGAGTATCCGCTTGTCTTCCGTCAAGGTATTGGTTGGCTACGGGACCTACAAAAACTTGCTAGCCTGCAGGAGATACCGAACGACTTTTTATATGAGATTGCGAAGCGTTACCCCCTAAGTCTAGACGCGCAGAAAGCGGCGGATTACCGGGACCTCCAGCTAACAGTAGCGATCCACGAGGAGGTACAACGCCGCAAAGATGGTGGGTCCCGTTTGCAGAGGAGGCCGACGGCCCGCGAGTTAGCTCAGAAGTTAGTAAACAAGGGCTTTCAGTCCCTCAGCAAAGACCACCACCCAGATAGAGGCGGAGACGAGGAGACGCAGAAGCGACTGGCCGTTGCCCGGCGAGATCTTCTTGAAGCATGTGAAAGGTTTGAGGATATTGAGATGGGAGACGCGCTAACGATTCCGGAGCCAGCCGCGTATGGCCCGGAAATAACTGATGAAGACATTCCGTTTTGAGTATCCCTCACTTGTGTTCTACCCTCGTTTGCCTCGCGAGCCGCTGCTCTAAGCACCAGAGATACATCTCTTCGAGATATGGCCCCAAAGGACGTTTCATTGCCGCGTGCTCCGCAATTATCGTGTTTTTGTCGGCATCCTGAAGTGTGCCGTTGAAGAAAAGCCAGCCAAATAACTGGGGCGTGGTTTGAACGAGATCAGCAGGAATATGAGACTCGGCCAGCCTCCTGGCACCTTGATCATCCGTCATAAAAGCCTGTTGCGTCTTCTTCGCGAATGCAATTGACGATAGCTCGCCCAAAGAGAGGCGTTTTCTGCTCTCAAGGACCTGCACATCTTGTAGATCTTCCACGTCCAACTGCTGGCAAGAAAACTGTCCGTTCTTGCTCTCGGCCCTAAGCCGCCCCTGAAGTTCAGTGTCTTCTGTTGAAGTTGTCTTCCGCTTCTTGTAGAGACACTCATAAATCACAAACCGAGTGCAGCAAAACGAACACCGCACTACGGCAGCCCTGGTATATAGCAGCCGAGAGGAGAGGACATTCCAAACGGCGCAGGTGTCGATTACATTGAGCAGATGAAACCGCGTTGGATCAGTCCGCATATTTCAATGGCCTGTTGAAGAGCGCTGCGAGGTCTAGCAGCTCAGACTCTTTGACTAGCAGCATTTCAGCGACACGAGCGGCAGAGATGAGCTGACGATCACAGGCCTCAAAACACAAACCGACGTAGTAGTCAGAAAGGCCAGTCTCGAGGAGAGCTTTTTTCCGCTGGTGCGACTTGGGAGAGAGGCTCTCGGGTAGCTCTGGGTCGGACTTCTGGTCTCGCGAAACGCGCACTCGCCTGATCGATTGCTGAGTTTCCTCGTCTATAAGGCCTGCTCCGAGGAGCGCTATCGAGAGCGCCTCCGTGCTGACATTCAACTTACGAGCCCACTCGACTGCCTTGACGTCGTTCCAGTAATTAGGACCAGGTATCTGAGTCAGGAATTCCGGGGGCAAAAGAAAGCGCGAGGCAAACGTATTAGCGCGGACCTCCCTAAGATCCAGGGTGGACCATTCCTGAAAGGACACGATGACGTCGTCGTCATCAAGCAGCGCGTGCGCTGCCTCGTGAGCTGCGGAGAACCGCTGCCTGAAGAGGTCTTCGCTGTAGTTTACGAGGATGCAGGGCCCGGCAACCGGATGTCGTACGCATAGCCCTGAGATATTGGAGTTGGTTAATCGGCGCCTAAAGACGTGGCAACCGATCATTCGAAAATCCGCGTATACATCGCGCGGAATCTCAGTTGACCGATAACCCAACAAACGCCTGATTTCGACGGCGGCGTCTTCCGCATGGGCTTTGTAGTAAGAGCCTTTCTTAACAATGTTGGGCACACGCTGTCGAACTGTACCGAGGATTTCAGCCAGAAACTGCTCGCAATCGCATAAGAATAGAAACTCCTGTACGCTACGCCTGTCCTCCTTCCGAAATTCTCCGCCGTATCGTCGATAGAGATTTTCTGTTTGCTCGAAGGGTGCCAATTTCTCATTGGAGACGAAAAATTTGTAGTCGCATTTGTAGAAGTCAGCAAAGATTAGGACCTCGTCTCCGTTTGGGGAGATCTCGCCATTTTCGAATTCAACAACCCTACCCGCCGGGACTCCCGTAGCATCGGCAACCTCCTCGACGGAAAGTTGCAATTGGTCCCTATACCTGCGGAGTTTTGATCCGAGTACCTGTAGGTCTAGCGCCATGGAAGGATTTCTTATCGATGCTGGGCCAAGCCTATCATGCTGGCGGCGACATTCAAGCCCGTAGGCCTTGTCGTGTCATCTGCCGTCCCTGAAGGGACTCGGAATCCTGATTGAATGGTCTACCCAGCGTTGAAACGCTGGGCTATCATCTTTCGCGCCCGGGGCGCTTGCGGGTTTGGCAAAACGCGGGTCTGAGTCGAGAAGCAGTTGCCGGTTGTCGCGTGTCGATTGCTGGATGCATCATCGAATGTGCCTAGGCATCGAAAATCCCCACTCAAGGCCAAACGATGGCCTTGAATGGGGCACCCGAACTTAACAGCAGTCGTCGGCCGATTCCTTTGGTTCGGTGTTGATTGTCATTGGCTGTCCCAAGACAGAGCCTTGGTTACTAAAGGGCAACCAGGGCAATTACTCTCACCCACACCTTCGTAATCTTGACGGAGATGAGAGACGCGGTAGGCTGGTAGGTTGGGCTCAGTGTCCAACGTCCTCGGAGAGTTTTCTCTTCGAGGACTGATGCTCCGCTGGCCGAATGCTCTTGGACGTGTCCAAGGCTGAGGCCCGCTGGGCTGATGTTCTTTGACAGATATTGGGAGGCAGCAGAAGCTGCCGACACGTCAGGATGGTCTGTCCGATGCGTTGATGAGGCTAACCCCCAGGGAATCAATATTTTGCCAGTAAACCGCTGCGGCTCAAGATTTTGCGCGGATCTCGCTCGCCAACCTGCATGTTTTCAAGAATTTGCCAGCCAGTGGGGGGGGAGGGGGTATACCTCGAACAACGAGTCGCGGTTCCGATTCAGGATCCGAGGATTGACAAGGGACGGACCGCAGATCCCTCCTCGGGCTGAAGCCCTCGTCGGGATGACAGCAGAGGAGGGAACGTCCGACAATCGCTACGCTGAAGCGCCGCACTACGCACCCCTGGGGTGCGTGGAGTGCCGCCGGCTGAAGCCGGCTCAGAGTTTGTTAGCTGGCGTGACGCTGACCTGAAGGTCAGCTCTACCCGAGTCAACCGCGGGTCGCGGCTCGGGACCGACGTGCCGCCGGCTGAAGCCGGCTCAGAGTTCGTTAGCTGGCGTGACGCTGACCTGAAGGTCAGCTCTACCCGAGTCAACCGCGGGTCGCGGCTCGGGACCGACGTGCCGCCGGCTGAAGCCGGCTCAGAGTTCGTTAGCTGGCGCGACGCTGACCTGAAGGTCAGCTCTACGTGGATTGCTCGCGGCTCGAAGCTAGTCGCTAATTGCTAATTTGCTAGTTGCTAGTTGCTAGTTGCTAGTTGCTCGTTCCTCATCCTTCAGCAGCGCGTACTTCCTTCTCCGATAGATCACCGCGACCGACAGGATGAAGATTGCTTCCGAGAGCAGTGCGAGCACGCTGCCTTCGGGGCCGTCGGTGCCGCCGGCGAGCAGCGTCGGTCCGTGGAACGACGGAGTCATCAGCGCGTGTTGCCCGTGGAAGCCGCTGTTAGGAGTGCCGAAGAGGAACGTCTCGCCCCAGTCCCACGCGGCGTGATTGCCGATGGCGAACCAGAGGTTTCCGGTGCGCCACAGGCTGAAGCACATGGCCAGGCCGTCGACGAAAACCATCACGATGCCGAACTTGTTTTCGCCGGGATTGCTGAGATGGCCTGCGCCGAAGACGACCGAGAAGATCAGCGCCGAGGTCCAGAAGCTCCAGCCGCCCGGCAAACCGCTGAGGCCGTCGGTGGTGACGCGCTGCACGTAGCCGCGCAACACGCCTTCCTCGGTGATGCCGACGCAGAAGAACACAGCTGCCCAGGCCGCGCCGTAGGTCACGATGCCGGCGCCGTGCAGTTGCAGCGTGCCGAAGTCGAACCAGCCGGCGAGGTGCATGATCTCCAATTGCAGCGCCAGCGCGCCCAGGCCGACGACCGCGCCCGTCCAAAAGGTGGAGCGAAGCGCGTTGCGCAGCGGCATGCCGAAATAGCCAAACGGCTTGCGGTCGATCCAGCGGGCCATGATCCAGGTGGCGATGACCACTGCCGCCGCGCCGGCAAGCTCCTGGACGAAAGCAATGCCTGGTGGAACGGGCGCACCGCGGCCGGCCTCCGGCATCATTTTCACAATGGGGACGAAGCACATCGTGATGCCCCCGACGAGCAGGAAGAAGATCGCGACCTTCCATCCGGCGCGAACGCCGCGCGGACCAACGAAGATGCGATAGAACAGGTTGCGACGCGGTGGAGCAGGCGGCGCCAGCGGTTGGATGTCGAGCGGCTGAACTTCGGGAACGGGATCGATCATGAGACGGTCTTCCCTAATGATGCTGAATGTTTAGACGGATTGAAGTCGGAGGAAGTTCATTTTTCGGTGGCCGGGCCGTCGAGAGTCGGTTCAACGGAGGTTTTGTTGGACGGCTGCTCGATCAATGTACTGAATGCTGATTGCTTCCTAAGAAAAAAGAGCGGCCAAATCGGCCGCTCTCTTCGAACTTCAAGCTCGAGACCTACAGAAGCTGTACGTTCTCTGCCTGCCAACCCTTGGGCCCCTTGACTACGTTGAACTGGACAGCCTGGCCTTCCTGCAAGCTGCGGAAGCCATTCGACTGGATCGCAGAATAGTGAACAAATACGTCTTCTCCATTCTGACGGCTGATAAAGCCGTAGCCCTTCGCGTCATTGAACCACTTAACTGTTCCTTGTTCCATGGTGATGCATATTCCTTCAAAAGTTTGATATAGAGCTGCAATTCGATCGGGATGTGATGCAGGCAGGGAGTACTGCTAGGCAGAAACTTTGCTGCTACAACGTCGATCAATCGAGCAGCTTCATCATAGCAGTACGTCCCAAAAATCCCCAAGCAAAATTCACATCGGAGGCAGCTTTGGGCGGAATAATCAATTGTGTTCTCAACGTGTTACATTGTGCAGAGCTGCGAGTCCTGAGCCGCGAGCTGTTGGCCCCCGGATAGAGTCGAGCGCAGGTGCTTGTACCTTCAGCCGTACCTTGATAGAGCTTTTGCCCCAGGAGCGGTGTCGCAAAGAAGGCTGAGTAGAACAGGACGCTGGACACGATGTGTGCCAGGAAGCAACACTTAGTAGGGTCAAGTCGAGACTACTAGCTCGCGGCCCATTTTCATGATCGTCGGCACCGGTATCGACATAGCGGAAGTTGAGCGGATCGCCCAATCCATCGAGCGCTTCGGGCGTCGTTTTCTCGAGCGCGTCTTCACGCCTGACGAGATTCGCTATTGCGAATCCAAAGCCAACAAAGCAGAGCGCTACGCCGGACGCTTTGCCGCCAAAGAAGCTGCCATGAAGGCCATCGGCACTGGCTGGAATCGCGGTGTCACCTGGCACGATGTCGAGGTCAGCCGCGCTCCCGGAGGCCGTCCCACGATCGCCTATCACAACAAGGCGGCCGAGTTCTTCCGCTCCTTAGGTGCGGTGCGGGCCCACCTATCGATCACCCACACCGCCGAATCTGCTATGGCACAGGTAATCCTGGAATCCGACTAGCCTCACGCGTTTAGCAACCTGTCGAAGAACGAGCGATAGCGCTTCATCGCGACGCGCAGATCCTCGGTCGACACGTTATCGCCGCGGTCCCACTGCTTCTCCAGATTCGCCCGCTCGTTCGCGAAGCCCTCCGCCAGTCGCTGCATCACGGCAGCAACCAGCTTGTCCGCCTCTTCCACTGCGTGCCGAGGCTCGTCCACGAACCCGGTCTGCACGTCGGTCCAGCGTTCGCGCAGATCGCCAACATCCGCCTGCGAGAAAAGCGGCGTTGGAGCCATATCATTCTGTGACCGCTGCGTCGCTGTCTCTGCGACACGATTATCGCGAAGAGTGGGATCGTCAACTGGCTGTGGCTGCTGTGGGACGTCGTCGGAGTATTCACCCGAACCCATGGTTCGGTTTCACTTCTAACCGGCTTCGGCCGATCAGGGATGGTCTCAGTCGTTTCGTATTCCCTGTGTTCCGGCGTTTCCGTGCGGCCAGCCAGATCAGCCGTTGTCAATTGGTCTTCTTTTCTCTTCAGCTCCGCCATCACGCCACCTCCCTGATTGCCGGTCTGCCCGTAGCAAGCAGCTCATCGAATAGCGAACGGTAGTAGATCAATCCGTTTCGCAGGTCTTCGGTTGTCGCCTCGCCCTGGCGTTCGCGCAACGCGATCTCATGTGCCGCGCGATAGCTGTCGACCACTCGCGGATGGTCCACCGAGATGTCGGCCGCTCGCTGGTTAAAGTCGCTCATCGGATAGCCGCGCGCCTGCATCAGCCGCGTCACCAGCGTGTCTGCCTCATAAACCGCGGCCTTCGGATCATCCACAAATCGCGATTGCACGACACGCCAATCCGTGATGAATCGTTCACGCTCGTCGACAGTCAGATCGCGGATGGAAAACTTCTCAACCCGTTTTTCACGCTGCGTTAGAACCGTTTCTCCCCGGCCCGCACCATGCTCGCGCACTGTGCGGACGTACTCCGGACCAAAGCGCTGCCGCAAGCTCTTCGGTTCGCCGTTTGCGAACCACAGCCCACGCGATCGCCAGGACAGCAACAATAGCTACGATGACGATGGTCAATATCTTGGGATCAATCGTCGCCGCCATGATGAGTGATGTGTGAATCATCACGCCCCTCCTTCTCCAGTGAACTCGTTCAGTGAAGAAAGATGCGAGCGTGAAACCCGGTGTTGTGTTCGCGCAAGTCTCTAGGTGTTAAAAGATCGATTATGGCGACGTGCAAGTCTGGTGCGTCGACCGGCAACGGGCAGCATCGCTGTCAGCCGGTAAGGCCAGCAACTCACTTGCTCCCGCCAGTGGCCCCAGAACTCAAGCTCGGTTGCGCAACAAAGACAGAAACCGTGCCATCGTCGAAGTTGCTATTAGCGAAATCCATTCGACCGTCGCGGTTGAAATCAGCCGGCAGCGGATTCCAAGCCCCAGCACCCGTGTCAAAAGATTGGTATGGCTGAAACGTACCGTCGCCGTTACCCGGGAGGATGTCAAAATTCGACCCTCCCGAAACAACTATGTCGAGCCTGCCGTCCGCATTGAAGTCCGCAAGGTCTAACCCGCCCGAGGCCGGCGCCGCATAGTCCACGTGGTTGCGGAAAGTTCCGTCTCCATTGCCCAGCAGGATCGAGACCGTACCTGCACTTTGGTTTGGAACTGCGAGATCGAGCTTGCCATCACCATTCAGGTCCGCGACCGCTAAGACGCCAGGACTGTTACCGGTCGCATAGTCCACGGCGGGACGAAACGTACCATCTCCGTTACCGAGCAAGATTGAGACGGTATTTGATCCCCAATTGGCCACGGCGAGGTCGAGTTTGCCGTCACGATTGAAGTCGCCGGCCTGCACACCAGTTTGGACACTGCCCGCAGAATAGATATGGTAGGGCTTAAAGGTACCGTCTCCATTGCCCAGTAATATGGAAATGCCGGAAAACCAGCCGCCGATCGCAAGGTCAAGCTTGCCATCTCCGTTGAAGTCCGCCGTAATACCTTGAATCGGAGTGCCTCCGATGGGATAACTAACCGCCGACTTGAACGTGCCATCGCCGTTGCCGAGCAGCACAGCGACCCCATCACAGTTCGGCACGGCGATATCAGGTTTCCCGTCCCGGTTGAAGTCCCCGATGATTGGCAGTTGAGCACAAGGACCAGCGTAGTAGTCAGCCGCGCTTTCGAACGTGCCATCTCCATTTCCTAGCAATATTGAGACCATGCCGGTGCCATCGTTGGCTATCGCCAGGTCGAGTTTGCCTTTGCCTCTGAAGTCAGCCGCCTCTGCGTACTGTGGATTTCCGCCGACGGTGTAAGTCTTCTGGCTAAAGGAGAGGGACGAAATCGGATTGTGAATTGGCAGATTTAACGTATTCGACCTGCCGCCGCCCGGCGGGGGATTTACTACCGTGATCCAAGCGCTGGTGGGCACGACAATGTCGGATGGGAGAAGTTGAGCGATAAGCCGCGAGTTGTTGACGTACGTCGTCTTCCGCGGACTGCCGTTCCAATTCACCCGCGAAAGAGGAACAAATCCCGTTCCGTTCACCACGAGCCGGAGTGTGGCTGTGGGCACACCTGGTGCAATGGCATCGGGCACGACGGGCTGACTAAGGAACGGCACCGGGTTTTGTGCCATCAGCGTTGGAGCGGAAGAGGCGAATAGAACGATGACACAAGAAAGGTGCGCCGGGAGACTGAATCGGCTTCTCATGGAATGACCTCCTCGGAAGGATGGCGTTGCTGGATTTGGCTGGAGAGAAGAAGATCGAAGAGCCTGAAAAATCGCCTGGCAGAATGCGAGCGTTAGGGCCAGGAATTAGGGCCGGGAAGTCTTCTCTCCGGAATGAACTGCCCCGCAACCCTTGTAGTGCTAAGTAGCTTTTTGTGTCAGTGATGCCCATTCCAGATACAGGTGACAGAGCGAAAACAATGGGCAACCTCCGCGAGTGATTTGCAACATTCGTAGTAATCTCAACTCTTCATGATTGATACAGCCGAAGTCATATCATCCAACCCAACAACTGCGACCATTTCATCCCGCAGCACGTTCGTCGCGGTATCCCTGATGAGCTTTGCAGCGCTGCTGCTCGAACTCGGCCTCACTCGCCTGTTCTCGGTCGTGCTCTTCTATCACTTCGCATTTCTCTCAATCTCGATTGCGTTGCTCGGTCTCGGTGCAGGAGCGGTGTTCGCGTGTTTGCGTCGTGAGTGGCTCTCGCGCTGGTCGACCCCTCAACTCGGAGCGGTGTTATGCGCCGCTAGCGCTGCCGTCATCATCGGAGTGTTGGAAGTTGTCGTCCACAGCGCGGTGTCGCTGCATCTCACATGGCCCAACTTCTGGCGGCTTACGATTATCTATCTCGCCTCTGCCGTGCCGTTCTTCCTTACCGGTCTGTTGTTCTCGATTGTCTTTGCGCGACACGCGGAGCACGTCACCCAACTTTATGGTGCCGACCTTCTCGGCGGTTCGCTGGCGTGTCTTGTGCTGGTGCCGCTGTTGAACGTCATCGGCGGACCCAACACGATCCTCTTCGCCGCCTTTGCTGTGTGCTTGGCCGGAGTGGCATGGGCTGCGCCCGGCAAGCGTCTTTTTCCTGCGTTTCTCACTGTGATTCTCGCGCTGCTCATCGCCGCCAACTTCAGCAACGGCCTCATCGACGTTGTCTATGCCAAGGGCATGAAGCGCGAAGCGCCACTTTACGCGCGGTGGAATGCGATCTCGCGAGTCGAAGTCGATCAGCAGGGAACAGGCCGGGCGATCGTGATCGATGCCGACGCGCAGACCTCGCTGATGAACACCGATCCGCATCATTGGAGCGACGGCTATCGCCGCAACCTGATGTCGGCTGCGCCCTCGGTCGCGAACGTGCTGCGTCCGCATGGCGATTTCGCCATTATCGGACCGGGCGGTGGTGTCGATGTCCTGCGCGCCGTCGCCAACGGCAGCAATAATGTCACCGGCATCGAGATCAATCCCATCATCGCCACCAACATCATGCGCGACCGCTTCGCCGACTACACCTATCACCTCTACCAGATCCCCGAGGTGCATCTGCACGTCAGCGATGGCCGCTCCTTCGTGCGCGACAGCCAGGACAAATACGATGTCGTACAGATGACACTGGTCGACACCTGGGCATCGACCGCTGCCGGAGCGTTCGCACTCAGCGAGAACAACCTCTACACCGTCGAAGCTTTCCGTGAGTACTTCGACCACTTGAAGCCGGAGGGCATGATTGCCATCACGCGCTGGGAGTTTGCCAAGCCACGTGAGGCTCTGCGTGTGGTTTCGCAGGCGATGGAAGCTCTGCGCGAGATGGGTGTTCAGGACAGCTCGCAAAACTTCATCGTGGTTAGTGATGGCGCGCCCGACACCGATGGCCGTCCGGTTGTCGTGCTCGCCAAAAAGTCGCCTTTCACGATGGAAGAGCAGAAAGCCGTGCTCGATCACATCCAGGGCACGAACGGTCAGGAACCCAATCTGAACCTGCACGTCTTATATCTGCCCGTCACCGCAAATCAGCCCGGCATGGCGCATCCCGCCTTCGCACGGTTAATTCGCGGCCAGGATGCACGAGCCTTCTCTGCCGCATATTCCTACAATGTGGCACCCGTCACTGATAACGCTCCGTTCTTCTTCTTCACGCTGAAGCCCGAGCAGGTCTTTCGCGGCTCGGATCAAGGCGGTATCGACTGGAAGGTGAATCTCGGGATCGCGATTCTCGGAATCGTGCTGCTGGTCTCGATTGTCGCGGTGATTGCGTTTCTCGTTCTGCCGCTGGCGCTCTCGCCGGAAACCCGCTCTGGGCGCTCGTTTCGCGTGCTCTACTTCATCGCCATCGGTCTGGGCTACATCATGGTGGAGATCGCCTTCATCCAGCGCTTCGTGCTTTTTCTCGGATATCCGACGTATGCGTTGACCGTCGTCGTATTCCTCATGCTGCTTTCCAGCGGAGCCGGCAGCGTCATTTCGCGCCACTGGTTCGACGAGCCGACCAGAGTTTCTCTCGCTCTTGTATTCGTGATCGCCGCACTGCTGATCTACATTTTCGCCCTGCCGCATTTGCTGGAATCGCTGATCGGCCTTTCTTTCATAGCCAAGCTGCTGATCAGCGCGTCGCTCCTCGTGCCCCTCGGATTTGCGATGGGTATGCCATTTCCCAGCGGATTGCGCGCTCTCACTTCATCCGCAACAGCCGAAGAGTCGCGCGCGAAACATGGTGCCATCGAGTGGGCGTGGGCTATGAATGCGGCCTCTAGCGTGCTCGGCTCGGTGCTGGCGATTGTGATCGCGATTCAGTTCGGGTTGACCGCAACGTTGACCTGTGGCGCCGCAGCTTACGTCATAGCGCTGCTCTTGCTATCGACATTCAGGACGGCAGCGACGAGCAAGTAGCAGTCAGCAACTCAGCCAGAGCAGCAGGCTGCCATCCCAGCTCGCATTTGAGTGCCGTCGGCGGTGTGTCCATAAGCAGGCTGCTAATTGCTGCCTGCTGGCTTGCAAAACTTTTTTCCACAAACGGCGACGACGACTTGCAACACCCTCAAGGGGAGTTGTTATAATCACTCGCTTGGGTGATACGTGTCACACCCGGCTGTGGCAAATGTCGCCGTACCCGCACGATCCTGGGTCCCGATGGGAGAGTCGGTACCCGAACCCGCAGAGTAGAAAGCTTCACAAATTAAATGGCCCAGATCTTCCATCGCAGTGCGAATACAATTGCGCGGCTTTCGATCATCGGAGCGGTGGTGGTCGTGTCTCTGCTGTTGGCGGTGGCTCTGGAGGTTCAGCGCTCCCCGTACGCAACCTATCAGGACATTGCTCAGGCGCAGCCGGTTCCCTTCAGTCATCAGCACCACGCCGCGGGCGACGGCATCGATTGCCGCTACTGTCACACCTCGGTCGAGAACTCCAGCTTTGCCGGCATTCCTCCGACCAAGACTTGCATGAACTGTCATTCGCAGATCTGGACAAATGCGCCCATGCTGGAGCCGGTTCGCGAGAGCTTCCGCACCGGCAATTCCCTGATGTGGACGCGTGTCGACTATCTACCCGACTACGTTTATTTCGACCACAGCATTCACGTGAATAAGGGAGTGGGCTGCTTCAGCTGCCACGGTCAGGTCGACAAGATGCCGCTGACCTTCGCCGCCAACTCGCTGCAGATGGAGTGGTGCTTGAACTGCCATCGCGCGCCGGAGAAGTTCTTGCGTCCGCGCAATCAGGTCTTCAACATGCAGTACCAGCAGCCCAGCGAGGATAATCCCGTCAAGTTTGAAGGAACGGACTACACGGATCAGGTCGCTCTGGGTAATGCGCTGAAGCATAGCTACAACATTCGCACCGTGGAAGACATTACGAGTTGCAGTACCTGCCATCGCTGAGGCGGCGCAGGAGTTGAGTTGGTTTGAGCATTGATTTGTGTCAGAAGTGACTTGTATCGGCAGTGATTCGTGTCAGGGCACGTCTTTAGACGTGCCGCAACGTTGGGGACGGATAACGGGCTTTAGCCCCTGCTCTTCAGCGGCTGAAGCCGCTATCAAGAGCTAGTGCGGCATCGGCACGACTGAAGTCGTGCCCTGACACAAAGCTTTTCATATTTGTGGAATGTTGTTTTGTCGGAACTCAAGGGAAATGGATAAAGAGAGTCTGGTAAAAATCGAGGCGGTTTGTCCCAGCAAGCTGGAGCTCGCTGAAGTCAAGGACAAGCTCGGGCGCGCCAAGAGCGGTCCGCAATATTGGCGATGCCTGGAAGAGCTGGCGCAAACCGACGGCTTCTTCGAGATGCTGCACCGCGAATTCCCGCGCCAGGCGTCCATGTGGCCGGCGAGTTCCTCGCGCCGCGATTTCCTGAAGCTGATGAGCGCCTCGATGGCGCTGGCTGGGCTTGCCGGCTGCGTCAAGATTCCGGTGCAGCCCATCGTTCCTTACGTTCGCCAGCCCAATGAAGTCGTTCTCGGCAATCCGCTGTTCTTCGCTAGCGCGATGCCGTTCGGCGCCTACGGTTCGCCGGTCCTGGTCGAGAGCCACGAAGGACGTCCGACAAAGATCGAAGGCAATCCCGAGCATCCCGCAGCTCTGGGAGGAAGCGACGTCTTCGCGCAAGCTTCCATCCTCGACATGTACGATCCCGACCGCTCGCAGCTCATTACCTATCTCGGTGAGCAGCGGACGTGGAGCGATTACTCTCTCGCCCTGAAAGGTACGCTGAATTCGCAGAATGCGCTCAAGGGCGCGGGGCTGCGCATTTTGAGCTGCCCCACCAGTTCGCCAACCATGTCCTCGTTGATGGACCAGGTGCAAGCCGCATATCCGGAGTCCAAGTGGATCCAGTGGGAGCCGGTGAATCGCGACAACGTGCGCGCCGGTTCGATGATGGCCTTCGGCGATTACGTCGAAACCCGCTACAACCTGGAGAAGGCCGAGATCATTCTCTCGCTCGACGGCGATTTCCTCTCCAGCGGTTATCCCGGGTTCGTTTATTACGCGCGTCAATTTGGGGCGCGGCGCAATCCCGAGCTCAAAGAGAAGATGGCCCGCTTCTACTCGATTCAGGGCACACCGACCAACACCAGCGGCAAAGCCGACCATCGCCTGCCGGTGCGTGCATCGGAGGTCGAGACGCTGGCGCGTGCGATCGCAGCGGGACTCGGTGCTGGGGGCGCAAGCGCCGGCAAGCTGAATCCGCAATATCAGAAGTTTGTTGCGGCTGTGGTGAAAGATCTACAGGCGCACAAGGGCGCTGCGGTCGTCATTCCTGGCGACAGCCAGCCGCCTGCGGTGCACGCTCTCGCGCATGCGATGAATACAGCGCTGGGCGCAGCCGGCAACACCGTCGTCTACACCGAATCCATACAAGTCAAGCCAAACTGACCAGACTGCCGCGCTGAAGAATCTTGTCAGCTGAAATGAACGCCGGCAAGGTAGACATGCTGCTGATTATGGGCGCCAATCCGGTTTACGACGCGCCCGTCGATCTTGGCTTTGCCGACGCCATGGACAAAGTTCCGCTGCGCATTCAGCACGGTCTTTACCGCGACGAGACTTACGATCACGTCCACTGGCACATCAACGGCACGCATTATCTCGAGCAGTGGGGCGATGTTCGCAGCTTTGACGGAACGGCTTCCATCATTCAGCCGCTGATCGCTCCGCTGTACGACGGCAAGACCGACCACGAATTCATCTTCGCTTTAGTCGGTTCGCCTGATACCACGGGCTACGAAATCGTTCGCAAATACTGGCAGGACCAGATCAAGGGCGACTTCGACACCGCCTGGCGCAAGGCGCTGAATGACGGCTACATCGCCAACACTGCGTTTCCCGCGAAGACGGTTGCGGCGAAGGGCGGCAATATTGCGCCCACCAACAGCATCAGCCCGCAGGTGATGGAAGTCATCTTCCGCCGCGATCCGATGATCTACGACGGCAGCCGCGCCAACAACGGCTGGTTGCAGGAAACGCCCAAGGCGCTCATGAATTTTTGCTGGGACAATGGCGTGCTAATAAGTCCCAACCAGGCGAAGAAATCCGGCCTGGACACCGGCGATATCGTCGAGATCGATGTCGATGGCCGCAAAGTCAGCGGACCGATCTGGCCGCAGCCCGGACATCCCGACAACTCCATCACAGTTTTCCTCGGCTATGGCCGCACCAAGGCCGGCCGCGTCGGTACCGACGTCGGCTTCAGTGCCTACAAGCTGCGCTCGGTGAATGCTCCCTGGTTCGCCGAAACGAAGATCACCAAAGTCGGCTCCGGATACGTCTTCGCGCATCCGCAAGGCTTCCAGTACATCGATTTTTCCGATTTGCCGAAGGCCGCGTCTGACGATCTTGCCGGCCGCCACGTTATCCGCAAGGCCACGCTGGAAGACTTCATCAAGAATCCCAACTTCGCGCACGAAGACTCCGAAGCGCCCGGGCCGGAGATGACGCTGTATCCGCCCTATCAGTACACCGAACTGAAGTGGGGCATGACCATCGACATGAACGCGTGTGTGGGCTGCAAGACCTGTATCGTTGCTTGCCAGGCGGAGAACAACATTCCCGTGGTCGGCAAAGAGCAAACAACGCGCGGCCGCCAGATGCAGTGGCTGCGCGTGGATGTGTATTACGAAGGCGGCACGGAGAATCCCGGCATGTATTACCAGCCGGTGCCGTGCCAGCAGTGCGAAAACGCGCCTTGCGAAGTGGTTTGCCCAGTCGGCGCCACGGTACACAGTACCGAAGGCCTGAACGACATGGTCTACAACCGCTGCGTGGGCACGCGTTACTGCTCCAACAACTGTCCTTATAAGGTGCGGCGCTTCAACTTCCTGCTGTGGCAGGACTGGACCACCGAGCAGTACAAGATGATGCGTAATCCCGAGGTCACGGTGCGCAGCCGCGGCGTCATGGAGAAGTGTACGTACTGCGTGCAGCGCATCCAGCATGGCCGCATCACCGCCGAGCGCGAGAATCGCAAAGTTCGCGACGGCGAAGTGATCACCGCGTGCCAGCAGGCTTGTCCGGCAGGAGCCATCGTCTTCGGCGATCTCAACGATCCCGACAGCCGGGTCTCGAAGATCAAGGCGCAGCAGCGCAATTACAACCTTCTGGAAGATCTCAACACGCGTCCGCGCACGTCGTACCTCGCGATTGTGCAGAACCCCAACCCTGAACTCGAACAGTCGGAGCCCAGTTAGCGATGAGGGAAGGACCAGAGGAAAAAACGCTTCTTCAGGACGTGCCGTGGCCCGATGAGCCACCGGTGATGTTGCCTGGGGAAACCTACGGCACCGTCACCGACACCATCGCCGACGCCGTTCTGACGCGCCCCATCGGCTTAGGCTGGATGACGGGGCTTTTCATCGCGGGCATGTTCGTGATGTTGCTGCTGGTCGCGGTGACCTACCTGTTCCTCCGCGGCGTCGGTATCTGGGGCATCAACATCCCGATAGGCTGGGGCTTTGCCATCATCAATTTCGTGTGGTGGATCGGTATCGGCCACGCGGGCACGCTCATCTCCGCAATTCTCTTGCTGCTGAAGCAGACGTGGCGCAACTCCATCAACCGTTTTGCCGAGGCGATGACGCTGTTCGCCGTGGCCTGCGCCGGCATGTTCCCGCTGCTGCACATGGGCCGTCCCTGGCTTGGATATTGGCTCTTCCCCTATCCCAGCAGCATGGGCGTGTGGCCGCAGTTCCGCAGCCCGCTGGTGTGGGACGTGTTCGCAGTCTCGACCTACGCGACCATCTCCGCCGTCTTCTGGTATGTCGGCCTGGTGCCTGATTTCGCCACCATGCGCGAGAAGGCGACTCATGTGATCCCACGCAAGATTTACGGATTGCTCGCCATGGGATGGCGCGGCTCCGCGCGGCACTGGAAGCGTTACGAATCGCTCTATATCTTGCTTGCGGGCTTAGCGACGCCGCTGGTGCTCTCGGTGCACACGGTGGTCAGCTTCGACTTCGCGATTGCCATCGTCCCCGGATGGCACACGACCATCTTCCCGCCCTACTTCGTTGCCGGCGCGATTTATTCGGGATTTGCGATGGTGTTGGTGCTGGCCATTCCGATCCGCAAGTTCTACCACCTGGAATCGCTCATCACCATGCGCCATCTGCAGAATTCGGCAAAGGTCATGCTGGCGACGGGATTGATCGTGGCTTACGGCTACTTCTTCGAGACTTTTATCGGCATGTATAGTGGCTCAACCTACGAGCGCTTCATGCTGCAGAACCGCTGGTTTGGACAGTACGCGCCGCTGTACTGGGCGCTCATTCTCTGCAATATTGTGATTCCACAAGTTCTGTGGTTCCCGAAGGTTCGCCGGAACATTGCCGCGCTGTTTCTGGTTTCGCTCGACATTCTGATCGGCATGTGGCTGGAGCGTTTCATTATCGTCGTCACCAGTCTGAGCCGCGATTTCCTGCCATCGTCCTGGGGCCTCTACATCCCGACCCGTTGGGACTGGGCAGTGTTTACCGGCACGCTCGGCTTCTTCAGTCTGGCCATGTTCCTGTTCATTCGCATCATGCCGGCGATCTCGATCTTCGAAATGCGCCAGCTGCTGCCGGAATCGGAGGTGAAGACCGATGAAGCAGCTTAAGGTCCCGGCGATTTACGGCATCATGGCCGAGTTCGAGGACGCCACCGATCTGGTGAGGGCGACCAAGGCCGCTTACGCAGCCGGATATCGCAAGATGGACGCCTACAGCCCGTTTCCGATTGAGGAAGCCAGCGAAGCGCTCGGCTTTCACAAGACGCGGGTGCCGCTGATCGTGCTGGTGGGCGCGCTGCTCGGCGGATCGGGCGCCTACGCGTTGCAGTACTGGATCAACGTCATCTCGTTTCCGCTGAATATCGGTGGCCGTCCGTGGCACTCGTGGCCGGCATTCATCGTGCCCACGTTTGAGATGACGGTTTTGTTTGGTGGACTGGCCGGCGTCTTCGGCATGTTCGCACTGAACGGGCTTCCCATGCCGCATCATCCGGTGTTTAACGATGAGCGTTTTGCCCGCGTCACGCGCGATCGCTTCTTCCTGTGTGTCGAGGCAGCTGATCCGAAATTCGATCTGGTAGGAACTAATGAGTTTATGCAGAGCCTGAGGCCGCTATCGATTTCGGAGGTGCCGCATTAACCGCCCGACGAAATTGCTAAGCAACTTGGTAGAGCTGGCCTTCAGGTCAGCGTCCGGCCGTGCAGTTTTTCCCGGTGAGCCGGCTTCAGCCGGCGGCACAACTGCCGCTTCGACCGCCAACAAGCTGCGCTCTTTGTTGATATGTGCATTTACGGTCGCCACCGTGCTGATCATGGCCGGCTGCCGCCTGGACATGCAGGTGCAGCCCTATCAGCGTCCGCTGGTCGAGAGCGATTTCTACGCCGACCACCGTTCGGAGCGCCCCATCATCCCGGGCACGGTGGCGCGCGGTCATCTGGAATACGACACTTACTTCTATACCGGCAAGATCGGCAGCAACGATGGCGACTACCTGCCGTTCCCGGTCACTGCGGAAGTGATGGCTCGCGGCCAGCAGCGCTTCAATATTTACTGCGCGCCCTGCCATTCCGAGGTCGGCGATGGCAACGGAATGATTGTGCAGCGCGGCTTCAAGCATCCGCCTTCGTATCACATCGAGCGCCTGCGGCGCGCTCCCATCGGATATTTCTTCGACGTGATGACCAACGGCTACGGTGCCATGCAGGATTACTCGCAGCAGGTCTCGGCAACTGATCGCTGGGCAATCGCCGCCTACATTCGTGCGCTGCAGTTAAGCCAGCACGCCACCGAGGCGGATGTTCCTTCGGGTCAGACGGTGGCCAGTACGCCTCCGCCGGGGGTGTTCATCGGGCCGGCATACGATACGCAGGGCACGACCAGCGCCATCTCAACGGTTCCGGCGCAACCGCCGGCTGGAGGGGGGCAACAGAAGTAATGAGCAGCCATACGGTACGCCTCAATCCGGCTGATTTCGCGGTGCCTCCCGATACCCCGCGCTGGCAGAGCCGCTCGCTAATCGTCGGCCTCGCCGGAGTCGTTTTCTGCGTGATTGCCGCGATCTTCGGCATGAAGGATTTCCTGCGCGGCTATCTCATCGCCTACATGTTCTGCCTCGGCTTGACGTTGGGCTGCATGGCGCTGCTGATGTTGCAATACCTCACCGGCGGCTTTGCGGCCTTGAGCGTCCGGCGGGTGCTGGAAGCGGCGACGAAAAATCTGCCGCTGATGTTCATCCTCTTTATCCCCATAGCGGTCCTGCGGCTGGATCTTTATGCGTGGATGTCCAATGCCTCGCTGACTCACGAAAACGCCTGGTACCTTACCCAGACCAAGTGGTTCATCCGCTGGATTATCTATTTCGCTATCTGGATGTGGCTGGGCTTCACGCTTTGCAAGCGCGGCGACCGGCAAGACAAGCCCGGCGGCGGACAGCCTCGCTTCCAGGGTTTGTGCGGAATCGGCCTCGTGCTTTACGCACTGAGCATTTCCTTCGCCTCCGTGGACTGGGTGATGTCGCTCGATCCGCACTGGGGCTCGACCATCTACGGTCTCATCTTTCTCGCAGGCCAAGGACTGTCGGCGCTGTGCTTCTGCATCATCATTCTGACTGTGCTGACGCGCTACCGTCCGTATAGCGAGATCATCAAGCCGAGCCAGTTTCACGATCTCGGCAAACTGACGCTGGCCTTCGTAATGCTGTTTGCCTACTTCTCGTTCTCGCAGTGGCTCATCATCTGGTCGGGAAATCTGCCGGACGAGATCAGTTGGTATCTGCATCGCATCCGCGGCGGCTGGGGCTACATCATCCTGGCGATTGTTGCCTTCCACTTCGCGCTGCCTTTCGCGCTGCTGCTGTCGCGCGAGCGCAAGCGTGCCGGCCGTCGTTTGATCGGCCTGGCGATTTTCATCTTGTTTATGCGCCTGGTGGACATCTACTGGTACGTCGTGCCGAACTTCCCGGACGCGAAGCTGTTCAGCATCTGGTATCTGGCGGCGCCGATCGGCCTCATCGGCTTCTGGCTGGCAGGCTTCTTCTACAACTTCCGGCAGCGGCCGCTGTTGCCGCTCTATGAGCCGCAGGTCGAAAACTTCCTGCACCAAGGATCGGGACATGGCCACTAACGACACACATTACGATCCTTTGCGCAATCCGCAGGTGGATTACGAGCGCAGCGACCTGAGTGCGCGCGGCATCCTCGGGTTCCTCGTCGGACTGTTTGTCGCCGGCTTCTTCATCGAGCTGGTGCTATGGGGAATGTTCCACTTCATGGCGCGGACCGAGGCGCTCTTCCCGCAGCCGCAGCTGAACCCTATGCGGCGAGCCGAACTGGCGAAACAAGCGCCACCGGCTGCCGGCACGCGCTCGATCCTGCAGAACTCGCCCGCGGTGAACATGAATGTCTTTCCCGAGCCGCGTCTGCAGACGAACGACGCCGGCGAGATGAGCCACTTCGTCGAGTCCGAACAAGCTTTGCTGAATGCGAAGCAGCCGTTCGCCGATCCGAGCGGCGCGATCCATATTCCGATTTCGCTGGCGATGCAGGAAATTGTGGAGCGGGGATTGCCGGTGCGGCCCAATGCGCCTCCGCCGGAGATCAACACGCAAACTGCTGCCGGCAATACGAAGATGCTGGATATGCAGCCCGGCCCGCTGGGACCAACAGCAGGGGCAGGCAATACGAATAAACCCGCTGGCGGAGGACAAAGCCAGCAGTAGGTGGGACGTTGCTGGAGCGCGATGCAGCCCTAAGTTAGTGGCTGAGCCGCGAAGCGGTAGAGCAGATTCAACGCTCGACAGCCAACAATAGTTGGTTTGGAATCAGCGTTCGAGTAACAAACACCCGAGCGCCGAGGGCGCGGAAGAAGATAGCCCAGCGCTTCAGCGCTGGGTAAGAGCAAGTGAGATGCCGAGTCCCTTTAGGGACGGCAGATGAACAGCAGGCCTTTAGGCCTGCGCTTGCGTGACGGAAAGCAGGTCCCTCCGCTCGGGCTGAAGCCCTCGGTCGGGATGACACGAATTGAATTGGATGTAATGCTGTGAAAACTTTTGTACAACTCGCAATGTTGCTCGCCGCGACCTTCGCCGTCGCGCAGCCGCCGTCGTCCTTCCAGGCCCAGAGTTCGCAACCCGCATCGCAGGTTGCACCCGCGGACCTAGCGAATGTCGGCATCGATCAGCGGCTCAATCAACAGGTCCCGCTGGATCTCGAATTCAAAGACGAAGCCGGCAAGACCGTTAAACTTATCGACTACTTCCACTCCGGCAGGCCGGTAATTCTGAACCTTGTTTATTACACCTGCCCGATGCTTTGCGGTGAAGAGCTGGTGGGCGAGGCCAGCGCGCTGAGTATGTTGAAGTTCACGCCGGGCAAGGATTACGAGATCGTCTCCGTCAGCTTCAATCCTGACGAGACGCCAAACGATGCAGCTGCGGCCAAGAAAACCTATATCGCCCGCATCAATGAGCATCTCGATCCCAAGACCGACGGCAGCGGCTGGCACTTCCTGACCGGCGCCCAGCCGCAGATCAAGCAGTTGGCCGACGCGGTCGGCTTTCACTACCGCCGCGATCCGCAGACGAAGCAGTTCATTCATGCCACGGCAATCATGGTTGTGACGCCGGCAGGGAAGATTGCTCAGTACTACTACGGCGTCGAATATTCGCCGAAGGACATTCGGCTTGGCTTGATCGAGGCATCGCGCGGCAACATCGGCAACGTGGTCGATGAGGTGCTGCTGTACTGCTATCACTACGATCCCAAGACCGGGCGCTACGGCGCGGTCGTCACCAACATTATGCGTTTGGCCGGAGCGGCCACCATGCTGATTCTTGGCGGATTTCTCGTCGTGATGTTCCGCCGCGACAAGCATGACGATAGCAAGAACGAAACAGGACGGGCCTGATCGATATGTGGAAGAACCTCCCACTCTTTCCTGAGCGTGCCTCGGCATTGGCATGGCAGGTGGACGGACTTTATTTCTTGCTGATCGCGGTGTCGGCGTTCTTTACGCTAGCCATCTTCCTGGTGATCCTTATCTTCGCCGTGAAGTATCGCCGCTCAGCCCATCCGCATCCGGTTCAGATCGAGGGCTCACTGGCGCTGGAATTAACCTGGACGCTGATCCCGCTGGGCATCTGTATGATCTTCTTCGCCTGGGGATCGCTGATCTACTTCCAGGAGGCGCGTCCACCGCAGGGTGCGATGGAGATTTACACGGTTGGCAAGCAGTGGATGTGGAAGTTTGAGCACGAGACCGGGCAGCGTGAGATCAACCAGCTGCACATTCCAGTGAACGCCGACGTCCGCATGATTATGAGTTCGCAGGACGTGATCCACAGCTTCTTCGTGCCTGCGTTTCGCATTAAGCAGGATGTGCTTCCGGGACGATTCACGGAAACCTGGTTCCATACTACAAAGGTCGGCACCTACCATCTGTTCTGTTCGCAGTATTGCGGTACCGAGCACTCCGGCATGATCGGGCAGGTGATCGTCATGGAACCCACTGCCTACCAGGCGTGGCTCGCCAGCGAGGCGTCTACCGGTAACCTGGCATCGAACGGACAGCAACTCTTCCAGCAGTTGGGCTGCGCAACTTGCCATCGCTCTGACACGCAAGGCCGCGGACCCAACCTGGCCGGCTTATTTGGCACCAAGGTTATGTTGGACGACGGCCGTACCGTAACGGCTGACGAAAATTATCTGCGCGAATCGATCCTGAATCCGGGCGTGAAGATCGTCGCCGGATTCAAGCCGATCATGCCCAGCTTCCAGGGGCAGGTTTCGGAGGAAAGTTTGATGGCGCTGGTGGCTTACATCAAGTCGCTGCCGCAACCGCAGCAGGCGAGCCGCTGATGAATCGTGCGCCGCTTCGTAGTGACGTACAAGAAGGCTTAGGACCCGAAGGTGTCTGACATGGCAACCGCTGTACAAACCGTCGAAACCGAGAATTATCTCAATTCGAACTACGGCATCAAGTCGTGGCTGCTGACGACAGACCACAAACGTATCGCGATGCTCTACCTGGTCTCGATTACGGCCATGTTCTGGATCGGCGGCTTCTTTGCCATGCTGATCCGCCTGAACCTGTTGACTCCGACAGGCGACCTGGTGACATCCGATACCTACAACAAGCTCTTCACCATGCATGGGATCATTATGGTCTTCTTCTTCCTGATCCCATCCGTGCCGGCGGTGATCGGCAATTTCGTGATTCCGCTGATGGTGGGCGCCAAAGATCTTGCCTTCCCGCGCGTGAACCTGCTGAGCTGGTACATCTACATGCTCGGCGCCATTACCGCTCTGACAGCGATGGTCACTGGCGGCGTCGACACTGGCTGGACCTTCTACACGCCGTTCAGCACCACGTACTCCAACACCCACGTCATCGGCGCGGCGATCGGTATCTTCATCACCGGCTTCTCCTCGATTCTGACCGGCCTGAATTTCATCGTTACCATTCACCGCATGCGTGCTCCCGGTCTCACGTGGCGCCGTCTGCCGCTGTTCTGCTGGTCAAACTATGCTGCCGCGCTGATCATGGTGCTGGGCACGCCGGTCATCGCCATCACGCTCCTGTTGGTCGCCCTGGAGCGCGCTTTCAATATTGGCGTCTTCAACCCGCAGCTGGGTGGCGATCCACTGCTCTTCCAGCATTTGTTCTGGTTCTACTCGCACCCGGCCGTGTACATCATGATCCTGCCGGGCATGGGCGTGATCAGCGAGATTGTTACCTGCTTCTCACGCAAGCGCGTGTTCGGCTATGAGTTCGTGGCGCTGGCGTCGATCGCCATTGCCGTTCTCGGCTTCCTCGTCTGGGCACACCACATGTTCGTGGCCGGTATCTCGGTGTATGCCGCGCTGGTCTTTTCGCTGCTCAGTTACTTTGTCGCCATTCCGTCGGCGGTGAAGGTCTTCAACTGGACAGCCACCATGTATAAAGGCTCAATACGCTACGAGACGCCGATGCTCTACGCCTTTGGCTTCATCGGACTGTTCACCATCGGCGGCTTGACCGGCATCTTCCTGGCTTCTCTGGGACTCGATGTGCACGTCCACGATACCTATTTCATCGTTGCCCACTTCCACTACGTGATGGTGGGCGGCATGGTGATGGCTTACATGGCCGGACTGCACTTCTGGTGGCCCAAGATCAGCGGGCGAATGTATCCCGAGGCGTGGGCGAAGTTGTCGGCGCTGCTGGTGTTCGTCGGATTCAACACGACGTTCTTCCCGCAGTTCATTCTCGGCTACATGGGCGCGCCGCGCCGCTATCACGCCTATCCGCCGGAGTTCCAGGTACTGAACGTGTTGTCGACCGCCGGCGCCTCGATCCTCGCCGTAGGCTATGTACTGCCGATGATCTACTTCCTGTGGTCGCTGCGCTACGGAGAGTTGGCGCCGCCAAATCCGTGGAATGCAGTCGGACTGGAATGGATGACACCGTCACCGCCGCCGACCCACAACTTCGACGAGACGCCGATCGTGACGTGGGAAGCCTACGATTACGAGCATCAGCCGCAAGAGGAGGTCACCGTTGGCCACTAGCGATATGGACATCCAGGTCGCTGAGCACGCGCTGCAGCACCACTTTGCCGACATGGAGCAGCAGCAGGAGACCTCCACCTTCGGCATGTGGATGTTCCTGCTGACGGAGATCATGTTCTTCGGCGGGCTGTTCTGCGCGTACCTGGTCTACCGTTCCTCGTATTACGAGGCGTTTGTGGAAGGCAGCCAGAAGATGAACATCTGGCTGGGCGCGACCAACACCGCGGTTCTGATCTGCAGCTCGCTGACCATGGCGTTGGGTGTGCGCGCAGCGCAGACAGGCAAGCGCAAGCTGATGGTCGTGCTTCTGTTGATCACGATTTTGTTTGGCCTGGGCTTCCTCGGTATCAAGGGCGTGGAGTATCACGAGCACTGGGAAAATCACGAGTTCCCCGGTCCGAACTTCCACTTCCAGACGATCGATAAGACACCTCCCGTCGATCCGCAGCATACGGAGATTTACTTCTCGCTCTACTGGGCGATGACCGGCCTGCACGCACTCCACATGATCATCGGAGTCGGCCTGGTGACGTGGATAATCCTGGCCGGCTTAGCGGGAGCTTATACGCCAGCGTATTTCACTCCCGTGGAGGTCGTCGGACTGTACTGGCACTTCGTCGATCTGGTCTGGATCTACTTATTCCCGCTTCTTTATCTGATCAGCAAGAAGCATGGTGGCGGCTAAATGACGAGACGCGCAGCAGACGAACATATCGCACCTGAATCGCATATTGTCCCGATCAGCCTTTACTTCGTGATCTGGGCCACGCTGATGGTGTGTACCGGCCTGACGGTTTATGCGGCTTCGGTCGACCTTGGCATCTTTAACATCGTCGTGGCCTTGCTGATCGCGACCTTCAAGGGCACCCTGGTTGTGCTCTTCTTCATGCACCTCCGCTACAGCACAAAGCTGACCATGGTGACCGTCGTCGCCGCGATTTGCTTCCTCCTGATCATGTTTTCTCTCAGCATGACCGATTACCTGACGCGCGCGTGGTCGACCAGCCTGCACTGAACCGGCACGACATTCAGATCTAAGTCCCACATTGTGGCACACCAGCCCTTGAGCTGCTGTAAGTACCACAATGTGGGATACGATCCCATCCCCAACCTGGGACCGGGTGCTAATTACTTTTGTTCAGGTTTCATCATCCTGTAACAAAGGTGCGTGTAACCTAGCTTATGTGATCCCTGCCTACGACAGTTCCGCCTCTACAGTCGGCTACAATACAGCCGTGAAACAAACCATCTTTGCTGTGGAAGACGATGTCGATATTTTGCGGCTCGTCCGCCATCATCTGGAAAGCGCCGGCTACAGCGTGCGCACTTTTCCTTCAACAGCCGGTGTAATCAACGAAGCCGAGAAGCAAGTCCCATCGCTGTTTCTGCTGGACATCATGGTCCCTGGCGGCGATGGTCTGGAGCTTTGCCGGCGCATTCGTCAGACCTCATCATTGGCGATGATCCCCGTGATCTTTCTTACCGCAAAGGTGAGTGAATCGGACCGCGTCATCGGTCTGGAGATCGGCGCCGACGACTACATTCCCAAGCCCTTCAGCCCGCGCGAACTGGTCGCTCGCGTTCGTGCCGTGTTGCGTCGATTTGAGCGGCCGTTGACGCCTTCCATTGTGAAAGCTGGTGATATCGAGATCGACAGCGGCGGCATGACGCTGACCGTTCGTGGCCAGCTCACGCAAACCACGGCCACCGAATTTCGTCTTCTGGAATATCTGGCTCGCCATCCCGGCCGCGTCTTTACCCGCGATCAACTGCTCGACGCCGTCTGGCGCGACACTCACTATGTCACCCCTCGTTCGGTCGATGTTTATGTCCGCCGCATTCGTGAGAAAATCGAAGAGAATCCCGACGAGCCGCGTTATCTGAAAACCGTGCGCGGAGCGGGTTACCGCTTCGAAATTCCCAAGTCCTAGGCCGAGCGGCGCAGAATCAGTGCCTGCTGGGGCCTCTGAAGGGCTGCAACCGTGAAGAGTCGCATCTTCATCAAGCTGTTACTCGCGGCCATGGTCGTGATAGCGGCGTGTACTGTCTCGCTCGACCTGCTGATTGGTCGGGCGTGGGAGAACATGCTGCGCCGCGAGATTGAGACTTCCCTGCGACAGAAAACGGAGATGTTTGCAGCTCGAGTCGGGAGTGCGCCTCCCGGCTCTTTGAAGCAGATCACCGCCCAGGCCGCCGCGGCTGCGGGCGCGCGAATCACGGTCATCGATTCGAGTGGCAAGGTTCTGGCCGACTCTGGAGCCGATCCCGCCAGTATGGAGAACCACGCAACCCGGCCGGAGTTTGCGGCCGCGCTGCAAGGGCAGCCCGGGACCTCCACTCGGCTCAGCAAGACCGTGGGCGTGGAATTGTTGTATGTGGCCGTCCCCATTTCTGGTGGCGCCGTCCGCATGGCCTATCCGCTCACCTCAATTCGCCAAGCCAACACGGAAATTCGCGGCGATCTGATCAAAGGCTCTGCCATCGCGGGATTGATAGCCTTACTGCTGGTTTTCGCGGCAACGCAATCGATTGGTCGCAGGCTGCTGCGGATCACAGACTTCGCGGAGCGAGTTGCAGCCGGCGATCTGTCAGCGAGAATTCAGGAAGGCTCCGGCGACGAGATTGCGCACGTCGCGTCCGCGCTCGACAAAACGGCGCGCAAGCTGGAAGAAGGATTCGCCGATCTCGAAGCCAGCCGGCAGACCTTGGAGACCCTGCTGAACTCGATGCAGGAGGCGGTGATCGCGATCGCGCCAGACGAGCGCGTCCTGTGGGCCAATCAGCGAATGGAGCGGCTGGTGCCCAGCGGCGTGCGGCTCGGCGCGCCACTTGTGCAGTCGGTACGCGATCCTGAGATTCTTGCGTCGGTGCAAAGCGCGCTGATCAATCGCGACGTGACGATGGCGCGTGCGGCGAAGATTTTTTCCGGCCGCGTCTTCGACGTGACCGCTGCTCCCATGCCCGGCGGCGGCGCGGTTGCTGTGTTGCATGATCAGACCGATATCGAGCGCGTCGAAAAGACCAGACGCGACTTCATTGCCAACGTCTCGCACGAGCTCCGCACTCCCCTAACTTCGATCCAGGGCTACGCTGAGACGCTGCTGGAGAGCCGCAACATGCCCTCTAACCTGCGGGAGTTCGTGGAGATTATCCGCAGGAACGCCACGCGTATGGCGCGTCTCACGGAAGACTTGCTGGTGCTGGCGCGGGTGGAATCGGGCGAGCAGAAGCTCAATCTTCAGCTCGTCATGCCGCAAGAGTTGCTGGACGATGCTGCGCAGATGTTTCGCGAAGTGGCGAACGGCCGCGGCATCGAATTGTCGGTGATGAATATGGCATCGTCTGCGGTTCTGGTCGATCGCGATTCGATTCACCAGGTCTTTGCTAACCTGATCGACAATGCCCTGAAGTATGGCGACCAGGGCGGAAAAGTTCTAGTGGGAGCCTGCGAGTCGGAAGACGGCGTGCAGTTCTATGTTCGCGACTTCGGATCGGGGATCTCCAGCGAACATCTGCCGCGCTTGTTCGAACGCTTCTACCGCGTCGACAAAGCCCGCTCGCGCGAGTCGGGTGGGACTGGCTTGGGGTTGGCAATCGCCAAGCACGTGGTGCGCGCGCACTCCGGCACAATTCGCGCCGAGAGCGAGCTGAACCATGGTTCCACGTTCTATTTCACATTGCCTCGACAGTCCGTAGCCACGCCGGTCACCGCGTAAGACGCCGGATCTGTTAGCAATCCGACTTCATCCTGGCTGTGAATTTAACCGAAGTTCATACAGATTTCACGGAAAATTAACAGCCGCTGACTATTGTGCGAGTTAAGCACTTCACCCAGCTCCGCGGCCGCCATAAGCCCGACCAAGGCGGCAAGATCACGAGTATAGGATGAGTTCAGTCGAGACCGCTCCCCCCAGCCCGGAGGCAATCTGCGCAGAACTGCAGGAACAGACGTTGCAGGCGTGCCGCATAGCTCGGAGCGCCGCAGGCATTGTCGCCGAAGGAATTGCTACGGGAGTGTCTTCGGTGCTTGACGGGGTGCGGCAGAAAGAGAAGGAGCTTGACGACCTCGACCACATCATCGACCAGGGAGTGACGTCGGTGATCACGCAGGTTAGTCCCGAATATGCGCGTCAACTGCTGGCGTGCCTGAAGTTCATCATCGATCTGGAGCGCATCGGCGACCTTCTGCTGAATTGCAGCAATCGCGCGTCGGCGGTGGGCAGCCGCATCGAGCTGCAGGACATTCGCGACCTCACATTGATGGCCTCGCGACTGGAGAAGATGCTGGGGGATGTGCACGACGCCTTCAGCCAGCGCGATCTCAATCGGGCGCTGGCGGTGTTGCGCTCGGATGCTGAACTCGACCGGCTCCGCAATCTCATCTTTCTGCGGCACCTGGAGAATCATGACGGAGTTCCGCGCCAGGAAAGCTTCCACGTCTTATTTATGACTCAGGCTTTGGAACGTGCCGGAGATCATGCCAAGAATCTTGCGGAAGAGGTTTGCCACTTGGTGAGCGGGCACAGCGTTCGCCACGTGCTGCGCGCTTACGATAAGCCGATGGAGCAGATGTTCATCGATAATCTCAGGCGGCAGCAGAAGATCTGACAGAGGTGGGGCAATTCGCAGCGAAGGCCGTGACCGGCCATGTCCAAAGCGGGAATCTGCCCACGTAAGTGCTTGTCTTTACCCGAAATTCACTGCCATGTAACCGATTTGTAACAAAGCGGGCGTAGAACCACTAGTTGGATTAATCCGCATAATTTCAGGAGGACCTACGTGATTCGCTCACTCAGGGTGCTTTTGTGCATCGCTGTGCTTGCCAGCTGCGCTGTGGCGCAGACAACGTTGAATGGCGCCGGCGCCACTTTTCCCATATCCGATTTATTCCAAGTGGTTCAACGAGTATCACAATCTGCATCCCGAGATTCAGATCAACTACCAGTCCGATCGGCAGCGGCGGAGGTATTCGCCAAGTGCAGGCAGGGACGGTCGATTTCGGGGCCACGGACGGTCCGATGAGCGATGAGCAGCTCGCCCAGTCCAAGGTTAAGGTGTTGCACGTACCTACCGTGCTTGGATCGGTGGTGCCGGCCTACAACATTCCGGGAGTCAGCGGCGATATGAAGTTCACTCCCGATGTGCTGGCCGACATCTACCTGGGCAAGCTCACGAAATGGAACGACCCGCGCATAACGAAGCTCAATCCCGGCGTTAACTTTCCCGACCAGAACATCACCGTGGTACACCGCTCCGACGGCAGCGGCACAAGCTATATCTTTACCGATTACCTCTCCAAGGTCAGTCCGGACTGGAAAAATACCGTCGGCAAGAACACCTCCGTCAAATGGCCAGTCGGCATTGGAGGTAAGGGCAACGAAGGTGTTGCGGGAACCGTCCGCCAGTTGCCGGGATCGATCGGATACATCGAACTCATCTACGCGCTGCAAAACAAGATTCCGTTTGGTTCGGTACAGAATTCCTCGCACAACTTCGTCAAAGCCAGTCTGGAAAGCACAACCGCTGCCGCGGCTGGAGTGAAGATGCCGGCCGACTTCCGCGTATCCATCACCGATCCTCCGGGCAAGGACGCTTATCCGATCGCCAGCTTTACCTGGCTGCTGATTCCGACGAACCCGGCCGACGCGAACAAGGGCAAAATCCTGAAGGATTTTCTCTTCTGGATGTTGGATAAGGGACAAACGATGGTAGAGGCGTTGTCCTATGCTCCATTGCCCAAGGATGTTGTGGCGAAGGAGAAGGCGGCGATTCAGTCGCAGGTGAAGCCGTAGAAAAACAGCAATTAGCGATTAGCGATTAGCTCAGTTCAAGCCGGCGTTCAGTCCGCCATCGCCGCCCAAGTTAGCGCAACGGTGTTCGAGGAGACTCCAGCTGAAGTCGCAGGGCTAATTGCTAGTTGCTGATCGCTAATTACTTCTGTAACCGCTCTGTAACAAATGTCTGATAGCGTCGATCCAATGAACACGCCGGAGCCTATTGAGCCGCTTCCCAAGCCGGTGACATCGATCCCGTCCTTGGGAAAAGTAGAGCCTCTGCGACCGGCGCCGAAATCGACCATCCTGCAGAAAATCAGGCAATCTCATCCGGCGAGCAGCCGCATTCCCGACGAGATATTTCGCTGGATCATCCTGCTAAGCGCGGTCTCGGTCTTTGCGATCGTGGTCTTGGTGGTCTGGGAACTGGTCGACAAATCAAGGCTTTCGCTGCATCAATTTGGGCTTCACTTCTTCTACGGCCACGATTGGGATCCGGTCAACGATAGCTTCGGTGCGATGCCGTTCATCTACGGCACGCTGGTCTCGTCGTTCCTCGCCTTGCTGCTGGCTGTGCCGCTTTCCATCGGCGTCGCCGTGTACATCACCGAAATGTGTCCGCAGAGGTTGCGGGCGATCATTTCCTTCCTGGTGGAACTGCTGGCGGCGATTCCCAGCGTGATTTACGGTTTGTGGGGAATTTTCGTACTGGCTCCCCTATTGCGCGACTACGTCCAACCGTTCCTACAGAAGACTCTGGGGTGGACGGGATTCTTCGGCGGGCCGATGTACGGTCTCGGCATGCTGGCCGCGGGAATCATTCTGGCGATCATGATCGTGCCGGTGATCGCGTCGATCACACGTGAGGTGATGTCCGCCGTCCCACAGAATCAGCGCGAGGCTGTGCTCGCTCTTGGCGCAACCCGCTGGGAGATGATCCGCATGGGCGTTCTGCGGAACGCGCGCATCGGCATCGTCGGTGGCGTGATTCTCGGTTTAGGCCGTGCGCTGGGCGAAACGATGGCGGTGACCATGGTCATCGGTAATCGTCCCGAGGTCGCGAAGTCCTTGTTTGCGCCGGGCTACACCATGGCAAGTGTGATCGCGAACGAATTCAGTGAGGCCACGGGTGACATGTATCTCAGCGCGCTGGTGGAGATTGGCCTCGCGCTGTTCATCGTCACCTTGATCGTCAATGCCCTGGCGCGCTTGCTGGTGTGGAGCATCACCGGCGGAACTGCGAGGCCAAGTGCCTAACTCAGTGTCGCCGTCCACGTCGCAGCAGGTCAGTCTCTGGCGCCGCTTCAGCGATTGGGGAGCGACCGGCTTCGCCATACTCGCGGCCATTCTGGTTCTTGTTCCGCTGCTCGCCATCTTCATCTACCTGGTTATCAAAGGCGTCGGCTCGATCAATTGGGCATTCCTCACGCAGACTCCCAAACCTCCCGGCGAGCTTGGTGGCGGCATGGCCAACGGCATCATCGGCACCGGATTGATCCTCTGCGTAGCTAGCGTCATCGGCGTTCCGTTAGGCATCGGATCCGGGATTTATCTAGCGGAATACGGCCGCAATCGTTTTGGCGACGTAATTCGCTTTACCGCCGATGTGTTGAACGGCGTTCCATCAATCGTCATCGGTATTACGGTTTATTCGTTGATCGTCGTTCGTCAAAAGCATTTCTCGGCATTCTCCGGCGGAGTAGCGCTGGGCATCATGATGATTCCCACCGTCGCGCGTGCAACCGAAGAGATGCTGCTGATGGTCCCCAACATAATCCGCGAAGCGGCTTACGGCCTGGGAATTCCGCGCTGGCGAACCACGCTTTCTATCACCCTGCGAAGCGCATCCGCCGGTGTGATTACAGGCTGTATGCTGGCGTTTGCGCGCGTGGCGGGAGAAACGGCGCCGCTGCTGTTCACGGCTTTTGGCAACCAGTTCTGGAACCTGAAGTTGAATCAGCCAACCGCGGCGCTATCGTTGCAGGTGTTCACCTATGCCATCTCGCCGTATGACGATTGGCACAAGCAAGCGTGGGCGGGAGCGCTGATCCTCATCGTGCTGATCGTTGCCGCGGTTGCCGCAGTTCGCATTGTGACCGCTCGGGGAACATTAAAGGGAGCGTAAGACCGGTATGGGTGTGGGAATTGAAGTGCGTGGGTTGAACGCCTGGTACGGCAAGAACGAGGCGCTGCATAGCATCGACATGAGCGTGCCTGCCAACCACGTGACGGCTGTGATCGGTCCCTCCGGTTGCGGCAAGAGTACCTTCGTGCGCTGCCTCAACCGTATGCACGAAACCATACCCGAAGCGCGGGCCGATGGCTCAGTGAAGGTTGGGGAAATGGACGTGTATGGCGATGGATCCGATCCGGTTGAGGTACGCCGCCGGATTGGCATGGTGTTTCAGAAGCCCAATCCATTTCCAACCATGTCGATCTTCGACAACGTAGCAGCCGGGCTGAAGCTGAACGGATTTCGGAATCGCAAGCAATTGAATGAGCTCGTGGAGCGCTCTCTCAAGCTGGCGGCGCTTTGGGACGAAGTAAAGGACTCACTTCACAAGAAGTCGGGCGCAAGCCTCTCAGGTGGACAGCAGCAACGACTTTGCATCGCGCGCGCTTTGGCCGTGGAACCCGAAGTCCTGCTGATGGACGAGCCGGCTTCGGCACTGGACCCCATCTCGACCAGCAAAATCGAAGAGCTTATATTTCAGTTGAAGCAGCACTACACAGTCGTTATCGTCACCCATAACATGCAACAGGCGGCGCGCGTCGCCGAGCTCACCGGATTTTTCCTCATGGGAAGCCTTATCGAGTACGACAAGACCGAAAAGATCTTCACCACCCCCGCCGACAAGCGGACGGAAGACTACGTGACAGGCAGGTTTGGATAATGCGCAGCCGCTTTCAGCAGGGACTAGACGAGTTAAAAGAGAAGCTCTTGCGAATGGGAGGTCTGGCGGAGCAAGCGATCGACCGCGCGACCGAGGCCTACCGTACCCGCGACAGCAAGTTCTGCCAGATGGTTCTGGCGGGCGAGAACGCCATCAACGAGGCCGAGCGCGAAATCGACGAACTGGCGCTCGATCTGCTTGCCATGCAGCAGCCCATGGCTGTCGATCTCCGTTTCATCCTCGCTGTTCTCAAGATCAATGCCGATCTGGAGCGCGTAGGCGATCAGGCGGTCAACATCGCGCAGCGTGTTTTGGATCTCATCAGTGAGCCGGAGATCCAATTGCCAGTCGACATTCCGCGCATGGCCGACGGGGTCAGTACCATGGTGCAGCGCGCACTGGAATCGTTTCTCGACGGCAAGGCCGAAGTGGCGGAAGCTGTCTTGCAGATGGACAGCATCGTTGACCGCATGAAGGATGAAGCGTTCGTTGTGCTGGTGCAGAAGATGCACGACGATCCCTCCTGCACACGCCAGGCTTTGGATGTCCTGCTGATCGCGCGCGCCCTGGAGCGCATTGCCGACCATGCAACAAACATCGCCGAAGACGTCATCTTCTGGGTGCGCGGCGCAGACGTGCGACATGGCGGAGCGCACTATCGGGAGTAGGAGGTCAGTCGTTGCTTTACGCCTTTGTCCGAAAAGCAGTTGAATGACCGACTAGCTCTCGCCCAGCTCAACCAGAACTTCCTGATATAGGTTTGGAGCTATCCAGAATCGCGCCTTCGTAATTAGTTCGTCCAGCACTGGTTTGACCGATTCGATGAGACGCGCTTCCTTCGCATCAGCTAAAACGCCGATTAGGCCGGTAACCGATATGCCGAGCCTCGCGGCGACTTCTCGACCGTGCTTTTCATCCATGAGCAACAAAGTCGCTTGCCGTTCGACTGCCAGTGCTATGGCTTCGGCTTCGCCGAAATCCAATTCATCGCGAAGACGCGCAATCAGGCTCTGATCTCCAGGTGCGGCCACCTGAAGCCAGGTGCCGTAAGCAAGGTCGAAAGCGGGATTCACGCCGAAGGTTGCTAATTCAGCTGACACAGCTGAGGGAATTAGCACCTGTTGGTACAGCTTAGGCAGGAGTTCCATACGGCCGATCCGCGCGAGGTTGAGGATGGCAGACGTATCGGAGACGACAATCACCGTCTGCCCAATCGATGGAGCGTCTGAAGGTCTTGATGAAATTCTTCTACTCCGTAATGGATTGGAATTTCACGCTCCGCCAGAAGTGCCTGAAAGGCGAGCCGGTCCATTTCCGCCAGGCGGCTGGCTTGTGCGAGCGTCAGACGTTCCTGCTGAAACAGGGCTAGCGCCAACTCCCGCTTCAACTCGGGTTCGCTGATGTGAGCGGCGGCCAAGACTTCATCTGGAATTGTGACGGACATATTGCTTTAAGAAAACGACTTCTTATTGCAATATGATACCGGAAGTTTATTGCATTTAGGTTGCCCGCGGCCGCTCTTTGTTGAAGTTTCCGTCTTTTCCGCAGGGTGCCCGGCGCGGACGTGCGACATGGCGGCGCGCATGTCAGGGAGTAGTGAGGCGGAGCAAAAGAGATCCACATTGCGCACAGGTAATTCGCTGGTTCTTAGCAGACTGATTTTCCGCGGATTCAGGGCGAAGATGTGGCCGGTTTGCGGTCTGACACCAGCAGCCAGACCGCTAATACGACCAGCTCGGGATCGATGGCGTGACGGTAACGGCTAGCGGGAAATGTGATGTAGTAGATCAGCGGGAAGAATGTCAGCAATGTGGCGAAGAGGAAGACGCCATGAACCCTCCGCTTAACGGCTAACAGCAGTCCTCCGAAGGCCAAAACGGTCGCGCACAACTGAAATACATGCTGCAATCGCAGATATCCTGGGTCCCCGCTCCCCAACCAAAAAAAGAAAACCCTGCGGCAACTCAGGGCCAGGAACCTCGCAGGATCTTCCGCAATCCAGATTCTGGCTTGGCGGCCCTGCTCAGTGTCGAAGGCTGCTTCTCCCATCTCCTTATATTGCGCATACAATAAACTATTGTTGCCGGGACGGTACTCCGGAACAAATCCGCTGCCGTCAGCCAGCCGATTGTTGCCGGCGCGCAATTCCGAGCCCAGATCGCCACGAATGATGACCTTGTCGAAAACGATGTAATTGCGCACCAGCCATGGCGTAATTACTGCCCAAAATGCAAGCGCGCCCAAAACGACGGGTACGATGAAGTGTTTGCCGGAGCGATAGAGCTGATAAGCCAGCCAGCTTCCTGCGAAGGGAAGCCATGAAACAGTTGAGGTGTTACTGAGCGCCAGGATGCCCCACAACAGTCCATAGCAGATCCAGCGCCAGAGCCGGTTATCGCCCTCCATTTCCAACGTAAGCATGAAAAGCAGGCTCAAGATGAACGCCGAAAACGTCGTCTCCCAAATCCAGGTCACAGACCAATAGATGGCGAAGGGGAAAACGGCCCAAGTCCAGCCTGACCACGCCGCCGCCTTCAGGCTGAACAACCGGCGCGCGATGCGATAGATCGTCCAACTGGTTAGCGCTGAGAAGACACTGTTGAACAGGAGAAGCGCGAAAGCGGCCCCATCGGTACAAACGCCAAGGACGCGAAACGCCAGGGAAGCCACCCATGGGTAGAGTGGAGCTGTCCAGGCAGTAGGCCCGGTGGAACCTCGCCAGGGAGAGCTGAATCCGTGGCCAAGCGCCAGCGAGTAGCCAATGTTGGCCATCTCGAATGCCCACCAGCGCCGCCCATCAAGGTGATATGAGCGACCGCCCAGGATACAGACAACTCGGATCGTCAGCCCGGCCAAAACCATCCAGAAGGGAGAGTAAACAAAGGAATCGCTCGCAGGAGCCCAGGCATTCCTGCGGGGAGTTGAGCTGCCGCTGTTCGCAAGAGTGGTTGAAGACATGAAGCTATTAGTCCACTGAGGGGAAACGGCTCAGGCTGAATCGCGAATGGCGCGATCAGCTTCTCAGATTTCCCGACTGCTAGCAAGCTTTGTTCGAAGTCCGAAATTTCCTGCTTGGCATGCCTTCGCGGCGTTACCATATCTCGGGTTAGTCCCCGAGTCCAACCCCCTGGTTTTGCGCGGTTGGGCGGTCTAGTCACCCCTCGGGGTGATAGCAATCACTGCTAGATTGCCCGCAGAGGACTGAAATGGTGTCGGCCTCAATTACACATTCGCCTGCTTGTCTGACGAACGGTTTTATTTCTGTATCGGCCCTTAAGAGCAATAGGTTCGAGGAGGACCTCCTATGAGTGCTGGAATTACCACGACTCCCGGTATCAAGACCCCCGGGAACTACATCAACGAAGTTATGGCGCTGGTAAAGGCCAAGAACCCCGCCGAGCCTGAATTTCATCAGGCGGTGCAGGAAGTATTTGAGTCGCTGCGCCCCGTGCTGGAGCGGCATCCGGAATACATCTCGGCAAAAATTCTTGAGCGCGTCACTGAACCCGAGCGCCTTATCATGTTCCGTGTGCCGTGGTTTGACGACCAGAACAATGTTCAGGTCAATCGCGGCTTCCGTATTGAGATGAACAGCGCCATCGGCCCTTACAAGGGCGGCCTGCGCTTCCATCCCTCGGTTAACCTCGGCATCCTGAAGTTCCTGGCCTTTGAGCAGGTCTTCAAGAACTCGCTGACCACGCTGCCTATGGGCGGCGGCAAGGGCGGCTCGGACTTCGATCCCAAAGGCAAGAGCGACAACGAAGTTATGCGCTTCTGCCAGAGCTTTATGACCGAGCTGTGCCGGCACATCGGGCCGGACACGGACGTTCCCGCCGGCGACATCGGCGTGGGCGGACGCGAGATCGGCTTCATGTTCGGCCAGTACAAACGCATCGTGAACGAGTTCACCGGCGTGCTGACCGGCAAAGGCCTGCACTGGGGCGGCTCGCTCATTCGTCCGGAAGCCACCGGCTACGGCTGTGTGTACTTTGCGGAAGAGATGCTGAAGACTCGCAAGGAGTCCTTCGACGGCAAGATCTGCCTGGTATCCGGCAGCGGCAACGTCTCGCAGTACACCGTCGAGAAGCTGCTCCAGCTGGGTGCGAAGCCGGTCACGGTCTCCGACTCCGACGGCGCGATCTACGATCCTGACGGCATCAATGAAGAGAAGCTGGCCTGGATCATGGAACTGAAGAACGTAAAGCGCGGCCGCATCCGCGAGTACGCTGATCAGTACAAGAAGGCGATCTTCATGCCGACCGATCTGAAGCTGGGCTACAACCCGCTTTGGAACATCAAGGCCGACTGCGCCTTCCCGAGCGCGACGCAGAACGAAATCAACGCCAAGGACGCGACCAACCTGATCAACAATGGGATCAAGGTCGTTGCCGAAGGCGCCAATATGCCGAGCACGCTGGAAGCCACCAAGCTGTTCCTGGAGGCGAAAGTCCTCTATGGTCCGGCCAAGGCGGCGAATGCCGGCGGCGTGGCCACGTCTGGCCTCGAGATGTCGCAGAACAGCGCACGGCTGAGCTGGACGCGCGAGGAAGTCGACCACAAGCTGCACAACATCATGAAGGCCATTCACAAGACCTGCTTCGAGACCGCCGAAACCTACGGCACCCCGGGCAATCTGGTGAACGGCGCCAACATCGGCGGCTTCCTGAAGGTCGCCAATGCCATGCTGGACCAGGGACTGGTGTAAGCATTTCGGTGGAAGCGCCGGGCTTCAGCCCGGCGACTGACACGGGCCCTGAAGTCTGGTTGAAGTATCATGCGGGGTGGGCGCAAGCCCACCCCGTAATTTCTACGTCACAAACGCCTGTGACGAAGTCGTTCAGTCTTCGCTTGCTATGCAGGGTAGAATGATTATGGAAGGATGAGGCGAGGTTGTGTTCGGGCCAGCTTCAGACCGTTATCCTCCAGAGTGTGAACGTGTGAATCGACGCCCCAGTCGTTTCTTCACCTGCCCGCCCCGCCAGATTCCAGAAGACTTAAGACCAGTTCAGGTGCGAAAAATCGGCGATAAGTCTTTGTTGCTCAATATTTTGTCTGTAAACCACATGGGCTCAAGATTTTGCGGACGGTCTTCAGCGTTTTCAATAATTTACGGACACGGAGGGGGGAGGGGGTATACCCACTGGTCGCGGCGATCCTGTCGCCGGCTGAAGCCGGCTCCCTGCGAGAAGGAAGTGCGGAGACGCTGGCCTGAAGGCCAGCACTACCCGAACCGTAGCTCACACAGTTTGAACCAGCGCCCGCCCGACTTCCGCCGGGGCTCAGTTCCTGTACGCCAGGACTCATTGGCGCCAGCCATCGCGAAAGGCCGAGCGGCATGACCACGACTCGTCCCACCCCCGAGCCCGCTCCTTCCGAGCGTCTCTTCGAGGGCTTCGAGAACCTGATGCCGTTCCGCGTGAACGACATCCTGCTGGTCTCCAGCCTCTACGACTCGTTCATCCTGCGCGAAGACGGACGGCTCAATGAGTTGATGCTGGGAGAATCGCTCGAACTCAACCTGCACCAGGTGCCGGGCATCACGCACGTTTCTAATGGCGAAGCGGCACTACAACTGGCGCTCTCCCAGCCGCGCTTCAACCTGATCGTCACCAACCTGTACGTGGGTGACATGGATGCCGCACAGCTGGCCCGAAAGCTAAGAGCTGAAGGTCTGAATGTTCCCGTCATCGTGCTGGCCTACGACTATCGCGAGATCCAGAACTTCGTCGCGCGCAATCCGCACACTGATATCGACCGCATCTTTCTCTGGCAAGGCAACGCGCGCATCCTCATTTCGATCGTCAACTACATCGAAGACAAGCGCAATGCTCTGCACGACACCAAGACCATGAACGTTCCCGTCATCCTCATGGTCGAGGACGACATTACCTACTACTCGTTGTTCCTGCCGGTGATCTACACCGAGATCATCAGCCAGTCGCGACGCCTGCTGAGCGATGCGCTGAACCTGGCGCACAAGCTGGTGCGCATGCGTGCGCGGCCCAAGATTCTTCTCGCCTCCAACTATGAAGAGGCAGAGCGCGAGGTACTGAAGTATCGCGAACATCTGCTGGGCGTGATCTCTGACGTGGAGTTTCCGCGCGCCGGCGAACTTTCGGCTGAGGCAGGATTCGAACTGGCGCGCATGGTTCACGAGACCATCCCCGATGTGCCGATCATTCTGCAATCCAGCCGTACCGCGTTCATGGATCGTGCTTATCGCGAGGGCTACTCGTTCCTGCAGAAGCGGTCGCCAACGCTGCTGGGCGACCTGCGGCACATTTTGACGGAAGAAATGGGTTTCGGCGATTTTGTCTTTCGCCTGCCGGATGAAATAACCGAAGTGGCGCGCGCGGCTGACTTGAGTGCTCTGGAAACCTGCCTGGCGACGGTCCCCGAAGAGAGCCTTGCGTATCATGCCGAGCGCAATCATTTCTCGCACTGGCTGATGGCGCGCACTGAGTTTGCCGTGGCGCAGAAGCTGCGGCCGCGCAAAGTCAGCGACTTCGGCACGCTGGAGAATCTGCGCCGCGACTTGATCGAATCGATCGTGGAGTATCGCCGCGAGCAGAGTCAGGCGCTGATCGGTGAATTCAACCCTTCCAACTTTCAGCCCACCGATGCATTCTTCCTCGAGATTGGCAATGGTTCGCTGGGCGGTAAAGCGCGCGGACTGGCCTTCATCCGCCACATCCTGCGTCGACAGGGAATTGGGCGCAGCTTCCCCGGCATTCGCATCGCTGTGCCGCCGACGTTAGTGCTAACGACGGAAGTCTTCGATCGCTTTCTCGCCGAGAACGATCTGCTGGATATTGCCATCCATAGTGATGATGATGCGGAGATCACGCGTCGATTCTTATCCGCTCCATTTCCTATCTCACTACTCGATAGCCTGCTGGCGTTTCTGGAGGCGGTGCGTTATCCGCTGGCGGTGCGATCTTCCAGCTTGCTCGAAGACTCGCAATACCAGCCCTTCTCCGGCGTCTACGAGACCTTCATGCTGGGCAACTGCCATTCTGATATTCAAGTGCGGTTGGAGCAGTTGCTGGAAGCGATCAAGTTGGTGTACGTCTCAACCTTCAGCCAGCATGCAAAGGCTTATGTGCGCGCAACGCCCTATCGCCTGGAAGAAGAAAAGATGGCGGTTGTGCTCCAACAAGTGGTGGGCGGTGCGCACGGCAATCGCTTCTATCCTGATTTCTCAGGTGTTGTGCGATCACGCAATTTCTATCCCATCGGCCCCATCAAGGTTGCCGATGGATTTGCTGCAGTTGCGTTGGGCTTGGGGCGCGCGGTGGTGAGCGGTGGACGGTGTCTGACGTTTAGCCCGCGGCATCCCCGGAATCTGGTGCAGTTTTCCTCGGTCGAGGACATGCTCGCGAACTCGCAGACAGAGTTTTGGGCGTTGGACCTCAACCACTCAGCTCATTCCGCTGACATTGCCAACGAGTTGCGTGAGGTGTCATTCAGCCTGGATGTGGCTGAGGGCGATGGTACGTTGCAGTCGGTTGCGTCGACGTATTCGGTGGATAACCACGCAGTGTATGACGGGCTGAGCCGCAAAGGTCCCCGCCTCGTGAGCTTCGCTCCCATTCTCAAACACGGTATCTTCCCCTTGCCGCAGATTCTCGATCGGCTCATGACTCTGGGCGAGGATGCGCTGGGTCGCCCGGTTGAAATTGAGTTCGCCGTGCGCCTACCGAAAGGCAGTGAAACCCCGGCCGAGTTCGGCTTCCTGCAACTCCGGCCGCTGGTGCTATCGCGTGAGGGCGAAGACATCCGAATGGGCGACGTCGAGCCCGACCAGTTGGTCTGTCAGAGCTCCGTGGTGTTGGGACACGGACGGCTGCAGGATGTACACGACCTGATCGTGGTCGATGCGCACCGCTTCGAACGCGCGCGCAGCCCTGAGGTGGCGCAGAGCGTGGCTCACTTCAACGCCAAATTGAGCGAGAGCAACACGCCCTACGTGCTGATCGGCGTGGGCCGCTGGGGCTCGACGGATCCGTGGCTTGGGATCCCGGTAGCATGGGACCAGATTTCCGGCGCGCGCGTCATCGTCGAATGCGGATTTCGCGACTTCCGCGTTGCGCCTTCGCAAGGTAGCCATTTCTTCCAGAACCTCACCGCCTTTCAGATTGGATATTTCACGGTGAATCCCGATGCTGGCGAAGGTTTCCTCGACTGGCAGTGGCTGGCCGCACAGCCGGCGGTGGAGGAGCACGGCTGCGTCCGGCACTTGCGCTTCGACTCGCCTGCGATCGTGATGATGAACGGCAAGACCAGCCAGGGAATGATTTTCAAGCCCGATGCCGCGCAATAGCCGATTCCCCGCTCTCAACTTTTTCGATCCAAACCAGTTGGTCGGACGGATCACGAATGTCCAAATCAGAGTTTCTTACCCAAATCACCCGCGTCACCGTGTGAGCACCACCATCACCTGGAAAGCTCGGCGCGCGAATTGAGACTCCGCAATGCCAATCGCGGGGCGCACTGATCAAGTCGACTGACGCGATTGTCCTATCAGATTTGGTTGGATTCGGTTGACATTAACGATTTAATTCGATTAAATCGGTCAACCTCGTTTATTTCATAACGAGCCAGCAGGTTCGAGACTCGCAAGTTCTCCGTGGGGAGGAAATGATGCCTCGTAGTTGCCGGCGCCGGTCGATTTCGCTTACTTGCCTCTTCTTTTTCCTCTGTTCACTGACTGCGGTAGCCCAGGTGACAGTGAATTTGTCCGGCCGCGTCACCGACCAAGCCGGAGCCCCAATCAGGGGAGCGGCTGTAGCTGCCAGGAATGTCAGCACAGGGCTGAGTCTCAACATTAAGACCGACTCGGCGGGACACTACCAATTCACCGCTCCCGTCGGCACCTATGAGGTCCGGGTCGCGAAGACGGGATTCGGCGATCAGGTTCGCAGTGACATCGTGCTGGCCGTCGGCCAGGACACCACGGTCGACATTGCGATGCAGCGCGGCGGCCCCGACGCGTGCGCCAGCGGCCATGAGTTCCTCACCACCGATTGCACGCTGTCCTGGCATGGCATCACCGTGTATGGCGCCTATGACATCGGCCTCGGTTGGGTCACCCACGGCCTGCCGGTGAGTGGCTATAACTATGAAGGCGAATCTCTGGTAAACCGGAACGGGTACCAGCATCGATTCATCCCCGCCGTGAATAACCTGCAGCAGACTGGTCTGGGCGTCAAGGGCAAGGAAGAGTTTCACCCTGGCTGGGCGGTGGTGTTCAACCTTTCCACCGGCATCAATCCGAACTCCGGCTTGCTGGCCAACGCGCCGGAGACCCAGATCCAGAACAACGGTCTTCCCCGGGCCGGCTATTCGTTCGCCATCGACGGCACGCGCGCGGGGCAACCCTTCAATGACGAATACTATGGAGGCGTATCGTCCGCGCATTTCGGCACGTTGACCGTCGGCCGCCAGCGCTCGCTGGGCACGGACTTGATGCTGCAATACGATCCGGCCAACGGCGGCTACGCCTTTTCGTACATCGGATATAACGGCACCATGGCCGGCGGCGGCGACACCGACGACTCCCGCTGGGACGACGCGATCAAGTATCGCCTTGCTTACGGCCCGGTACACATGGGCGCGATGTATAAATGGGCCGATGGTGTCGGCGGCTGCTACTCGGCCTCGCCAACCTGGACGGCTGCCAACTGCACGGCGGAATCGGCGCATAACAACGCCTTTGGCGTCGACGTCGGCGCAAACTACCACAACCTCTCAGTGGATGTCGTCTACCAGCTTTACAACCAGGCCGTTAGCGTACTGAACCCGTTGCTGGGGCCACAAAGCCCAACGCAGCCCTATCAGTCCACCACCAACAGCATCAATACCAACCCCATCACCGGGCCCAACGTGCTCGCGACGACCGGCACTGTGTATGGCATCGTAACTGACAATCACGGCATTATTACGGCTGCCAAGTACACGTGGAATCCGTTCAAGTTTTATGCCGGCTTCGAATACATCTGGCAGAACAACCCGACCCACCCGTTGGGCGTAGGCGCGTCGGACGAGGGCGGATATCTGATGAGCGGAGTCGAGGACAACAATCTCGATTCACAGAAGCAAGTGAATATCTGGTGGGCGGGCACGAAATACGCCCTCGACAAGAAAACCGACATCACGTTTGCCTGGTATCAACAGCGGCAAAATACCTTCCGTGTCCCCTCGACCTGCTCGATTGAAGCCGGTTACCGCAGCTCCTGCGCAGGTACTCTCAACGAGGGCTCGCTCTATGCGGATCATCACTTCACCCCGCGCTTCGACGCATTTGCCGGACTCGCGTATTCCTGGGTGACCGGCGGCCTGGCCATCGCCATTCCTCATGGTCCTGGCGTGCCTTATTTCTCCAACAACAACACCGCTCCGGTCATTGGCGGTCGTTTCGCCTTCTGATCGTTTTCGCGGTAGGGGCGGTCGAGAGCCCACGCGAATGCCTTTCTGACGCCGCTCCGCAGCGGCTTTTGATTTGAGATTTCCAGGCAAGACGCGCACAATGATTCGCGACGTAGTAGCGGAGGGAATGCATGTTCAAAGGCTTTCGCGATTTCGTACTGCGTGGCAATGTGGTGGATCTGGCGGTTGGCGTAGTAATCGGTGCTGCATTTGGCACGGTAGTCAGCGCATTCGTCAAAGACCTGCTGACTCCGATCATCGCGGCCATTGTCAAGAAGCCTGACTTTTCCGGCTTTTCATTCGAGGCCAACGGAGCCAAGTTCCTTTACGGCGATTTCATCAACGCGGTCATCTCGTTTCTATTGGTTGCCGCTGCCATCTATTACTTCGTAGTGCTGCCCGTGAATACGCTGATGAAGCGCTTCGAGAAACAAGCCTTACCCGACAAGAAGAAGTGTCCGGAGTGCCAGAGTGATATTCCGGTGTCCGCAAAGCGGTGCGCGTTCTGCGCCCAGCCAGTTTCGTAAGCTAGCTGCAGCTTGGACTTGAAAACTAGCTCGCGATTGCGGGGTGGTGCGCCTGCCTCCTGATCACCGATGTCCATTTAGGATTTCCCTCACGACCGCTGCTGGTTGAAATCTCGTCTCGTCGAGCACGTTTCGATGTTGATTTTCAGTTTCGACGCCACCTGCGCATTAACGCAAATGTAACTAAATCAATAGGATTCCGGCTCTGCAGCGAAGAGTTGTGTGGGTGCCGCTGTGGATAATGTTGGTTACACCGTAACTGACTGCATTGCAATGACTTAAGTCTTATTTCTAGGATCGATCCACAGCCCCCAATGTGCTAAAATAAACATGAGTTATTAAGCGCCTAAACCACTGAAACTCAACTAGATACGTTGTGTCATCTGACTTACCTGCTGCGCCCGACCCGGGCCAGCATAGGCAATCGTGTAGCTGATTCGGTTGCCCAACGGAATGGAGCAGGATGCCCGCGAAAGATTCTCCAGCGGCCGCTGCGGCGGCCTCGCAAAACAAAGCAATCGAGAACGAAAAACTTCCCCCAAAGAACGGCAAGAACGGCAACGGTTCTGAGGGCGACTACACTGCCGACTCCATCAAGGTTCTGGGCGGAATGGAAGCTGTCCGCAAGCGCCCGGCGATGTACATCGGATCGACCGGCGAGATGGGATTGCATCATCTCGTCTACGAAGTTGTCGACAACTCCGTCGACGAGGCGCTGGCAGAATTCGCAGATCGCATCGACGTCACCATTCACATCGATGACTCCATCACGGTTGTCGACAACGGCCGCGGCATTCCGGTCGACGAGATGGATGTCGACGGTGAGCGTCTACCGGCCGCGCAGGTCGTGATGACGGTGCTGCACGCCGGCGGTAAGTTCGACTCTTCCACTTACAAAGTATCCGGCGGACTACACGGCGTCGGTGTCTCCGTTGTGAATGCGCTAAGCCATCTGCTGGAACTCGAGATCTGGCGCGACGGTTCGGTGTGGGAGCAGACTTATTCCAAAGGTGAACCGACCTCCAAGCTGAAGAACACCGGAAAGACGAAGAAGCGCGGAACCAAAGTTCACTTTGTTCCCGACAAGGAAATCTTTACCGTTACCGAGTACAACTATGACACCCTGGCGCAGCGTCTGCGCGAGCTCGCTTTTCTCAACAAGGGTCTGCTCATCACGTTGACCGACGAGCGCACCACCGATCCTAAGACCGGCGAGCCGAAGAAGGCCGAGTTCAAGTACAACGGCGGCATCGCCGAATTCATCAAGCACCTGAATCGCGGCAAGACCGTGTTGCACGAGAAGCCGATCTACATGGAGGCCGAGCGCGACGGGGTGGCTATGGAGATCGCGCTGCAGTACAACGACGGTTACTCCGAAACGGTGTTCAGCTTTGCCAACAACATCAACACCGTCGACGGTGGTACGCACCTGTCCGGATTTCGCACCTCGCTCACGCGCACCATTAACTACGCTGGCCAGCAGCTCGGGTTGTTCAAAGATGTGAAGGAAAATCTTACCGGCGACGACGTTCGCGAAGGCCTGGTCGCTGTCGTCAGCGTGAAGCTGTCGCAGCCTCAGTTCGAGGGTCAGACCAAGGGCAAGCTCAACTCCGACATCGCGGGCATCGTCCAGGCATTCGTGAACGAGCGTCTGGGAGCGTTCTTCGAGCAGAATCCTGCAATCGCGAAGCGAATCATCAACAAGGCAGTCGAAGCCGCTCGTGCGCGCGAGGCCGCGCGCAAGGCTCGCGATCTCACGCGCCGCAAGGGAGCGCTCGATGGCGGAGGGCTGCCGGGCAAGCTGGCCGATTGCTCCGAGCGTCAGCCGGAGCGCTGCGAAGTCTATCTCGTCGAGGGCGAGAGCGCAGGTGGCACGGCTAAGCAGGGTCGTGATCGCCGCTTCCAGGCGATTCTGCCGCTGAAGGGCAAGATCCTCAACGTCGAGAAGGCGCGCTACGACAAGATGCTCGGCCACGAAGAAATTCGTGCCATGATCACGGCGCTTGGCACCGGCATCGGCAACGATGACTTCGACGTCTCCAAGCTGCGTTACGGCAAGATCATCCTCATGACCGACGCCGACGTCGACGGCTCGCACATTCGCACGCTGCTGCTCACTTTCTTCTTCCGCCACATGAAGCAGCTGATCGAGCGCGGCCACGTCTATATCGCGCAGCCGCCGCTCTATCGCATCAAGAAGGGTAAGTTCGAGCAGTACATCAAGAACGACGCGGAACTGGTGAAGGTCATGGTGAAGCGCGCTGCCGATGGCATTGTAGTGCGCTATGGCGAAGGCGCGGCCACGCTTGAGGGAGCGCCGCTCACCAGGTTCATGACCACGCTCAACGACTACATCGGATTCTTCGACAAGGTCAACAAGCGCATCCGGGACGAGCAAATCACGGAGCTTCTGCCTAAGGCTGATCTGGTAAAGCGCGTCGACTTCGAAGGCGAAAGCAAGAAGGCGCCGCAGAAGATCGCCGCGCTGGAAAAAGCGTTGAAGGCGATCGCCAAAGAGCGCGGCATCAAGTCCATCGAGACTTCGTTTGAGGAAGAGCACAGCTTGTGGGAGCTGAAGTTCGTCAACTCGCAGGGTGCCGAGCACGTTGTCAATTGGGAGCTGGCATCGACGCCGGAGTATCGCCAGATGATGTCGAAGTACAAGCAGATCGAGCCGTACATGGAGCCGCCCTACGTCATCGAGCCGCTGAAAAAGGACGCAGGCTCGAACGGCAAGGAAGAGCTCAGTGACGCTGAGAAGGCCGATCAGGAGAAGGTCGAACAGAAAGCGCCGAAAGCGTCAAAGAAGAAATCCGAGGCAGTCGCGGTGGAAAAGACTTCGCCCCGCGAGGTCTTCGATTACGTCTTCAACGAAGGCCGCAAGGAGTACGATGTCCAGCGCTACAAAGGTCTGGGCGAGATGAGCTCGACCCAGCTGTGGGAGACGACGATGGATCCCGAGCGCCGCACGCTGCTCTCGGTGAAGCTCGAAGACCTGACCGAGACAGAGACGATCTTCTCCACGTTGATGGGCGAAGACGTCGAAGCCCGGCGGAAGTTCATCGAAGAGAACGCGCTGGATGTGAAGAACCTGGACATTTAGGCGGCCGCTACTGCCGTTGTGGCAGAAAAAGGCTGGAGCCTTCAGCTCATCTGCACACCTGAGAGACTGATGGGAACTGACACGTGAGTCGTTGGCGAGATGAAATTGTCGAAGAAGTTCGAGCGAACCGAGAGGCTTATGCTGCTCAGTTCAACTTTGACCTGCGGGCAATCTTTGAGGATCTAAGGAAGAGTGAGCAGGCTCATCCTGAACGTCTCGCAAATTTACGACCCGTCCCGCGGCACACCTTTCACCCCACTGACAACTGACCACTGGTCACTGGCCACTGTTTCTCCGCCGTGTTACAACAATTCTTCATGTCTTTTTCCTCGCTCTACGAGCGTATTGGTGCGCCGCAGCTGATCGCGCTGGTTTTGCTCCTCATCTTCGCTTTGCAATGTGTCTGGTTCATCGAGCATGAGCCGCTATCGGCGCTCGAAGGCGTTCACATCGAGGCGGGACTGCTTCAGCTTGAGGGATATGCCAGCGCTAATTCCACGCAACGAACGGCCTTGGTTCCGTTGATGGCCGGCATCCCAGCCAGAATCAGCGGCGCCGAGAAGCACGTCGACGAGTTCAACAATTACCGGATGGCGATCCGGCTGCCGTTCATGATCGTCGGCATTTTGCTCGGAGCTTCGCTCTGGTACGTAGCGCGCCGCCTCTACGGAGACATTGGCGGCTACGTGGCTCTGGGACTCTACTGCTTCTCGCCCTTGACCGTTGGCTGCGCCAGCGAGGTTGGTTCGGCCGTCGTCGCCGCCTGGGGAGCCTTTGGCCTGATCTTCACCAGCATCGCAGTCGCTCACACGCTGTACGCCCCGCGTGAGGTCATCCTGTGGAACTGGCGGCGCATTCTGCTGATGGGTCTGTCCATTGCCATCTGCGTCGGCGCGCAGTTTTCTTTCTGGATCGTCCTCGTACCGGCACTACTCTTCATGCTCTGGGTGGGACACGTCCGGCGAGGTGCGGTCGTGGTTATCTTCGCCGCCGCCTGCATCATCGCCCTGATTCTGCTATCGACCTTTTACGGATGTCGCATTCCCACTTTCGCTAAGGCGCTGGGTCACGCCGACTGGCTGGAGATTGCATCGCGCGACTTCTTCTCCGCCGGAATGTCGTGGTTGCTGAAGACGGTCTTTCTCGAAAACGGGTTAGGACTCCTCATCCTCACGCTCGTTACCGTCGTGACCTTCGTTGTCTGGAAGCGAACACGTTTTTTTGGTACCGCAGCGCCTTTGCTCGTGAGCCTGCTGCTCTTCAGCATGGGCCTGCGCATGCACTTTTCCGCATTCACCTTCTTCCTGGTGGCGCTCCCGTTCCTCATTCTCTTTATGGCTGGCGTTTCAGCCGATTTATTGGAAAGCCGCCGCGCGCTGCTCGCCAACGCGGTCGTCTTCGGCGTGCTCATCGCTAATGCCATGGTTGACGTTTATGGCCTGATGAACATCAGTTCCCGAAGCCACTAAGAACTTTGTCGCATCTAACGGGTTGGAATAAACTGAGGGCGTACGCGAAGCGGAGGTCCTCCGTGAGGCCGGGGTTGAACGCAAAGTCTGTTATTCAGGTGACCGCGATTTCTCTTCTTGGCCTTGGTTTGGCCATTCCCTCCGCCGCGCAGTTTGGCCCTCATACCACCACATCGGGAGGGCCTTATCCCAGCGTGACATCCCTTGGCGGCCGCCATACGCCCAACATCCTGCCCAGCGTCACCTCAATTCCCAACTACGGTTATCACTACGGATATGGCCCGTACTTCAACAACGGTTATAAGAACGGCGGATACTACGGCGGGCGTTATCGCGGCGGCGGATACGGTTATGTGATCCCCTACTATTATCCGGTTGACAGCTCCTATTACGGTTACGACTACGTTGGTGGCGGTGGTGGCCCGGATTTGAGCTCCGGCCCTCCTGTCGGCCCAAACGATCCGAACTATCACATGATTGTGGAGCAGCCTCCCGCCCGGCCATACGAAGACATGCCTGAGCAAGCCTACGCTCCGCCCATGGCCGCACCCGCACCACAGCCTCCCACGGCGCCTCCGCCCGAGGTAAAGCCTGGCGAACCTACCGTGTTGGTTTTTCGCAATGGCAAGCAGCAGGACGTAACCAACTACGCGATCATGGGCGACTCGCTGTACGTCTTCGATCAGGGCCACAAGAAGATCGCGCTAGCCGATCTGGATCTTCCCGCGACTGTTAAGGCGAACGACGATCGCGGCCTGGAGTTCAAGGTTCCACCTTCGGCCAAGAAGAAGGCGACAACAACTACTGTTCCGCAGAGCGCGACGCCGGATCAGAATCAGACCACCACTCCTCCGCCCAACATAGCCGCGGTTATGCCGTAGTGTTCAGTTTCGCTCTGCCGACTTCGCAGCTCTTCTAACTTGTCATCCCGAGGAGGGCTTTAGCCCGACGAGGGATCTGCTTTCCGTCCCTCTGCTTCTCATCCTGCGCTCAGTTACAATCTTTACGTGCACAAGTTTTTCGACAATCCGGCGGAACGGAGTGCCCCCGCGGACGCGCGTGTGCCCGCCTGTGTCTCAATCGGAGGAATCGAGATTCGCCCGGCGACCGTGCTCGCGCCGATGGCGGGCGTCACCGACACCGTCTTTCGCCGTTTCATCCGCAACCTCGGCGGCTGCGGTCTGATGATGACGGAGTTCACCTCCGCCGACGGCATCGTCCGCCACAAGGACAAGAAGGCGAAGCAGTATCTCACCTTCTATGGCAACGAGCATCCCATTTCGGCGCAGCTCTTCGGCAGCGATCCCGCCACGCTGTCCGACGCGGCTCGCGTCGTCCAGGATCTCGGCTTCGATCTCATCGATCTCAACCTTGGCTGCCCCGCCAAGAAGGTTGTGAAGTGCAATGGCGGCTCCGGGCTGTTGCGTGATCTGCCACTCATTCGCAACATCTTTGAGTCGGTACGCTCGGCGGTGACGATTCCGTTTACGGTGAAGTTCCGCGCCGGCTGGAGCGACAAGGAAGTCGTCCACATCAACCTGGCGAAGATGGCCGAGGACTGTGGTCTTGCCGCGGTCGCCCTCCACGCTCGCACGCGCGAGCAGGGTTACTCCGGTCAGGCTCGCTGGGAGTGGATCGGCGCGGTAAAGGATGCCGTCAGAATTCCTGTCATTGGCAATGGCGATGTGCGTTCGCCCGAAGACGCTGCCGCCATGATCGCGCAGACCGGCTGCGATGCGGTGATGATTGGCCGGAGTGCAGCTTCGAATCCGTGGATCTTCCGCCAGATCGAGCAGTACACGGCAACCGGCTCGTACGATGTCCCGACCGACGCCGACCGCTACGACATGATTCGCACGTACTTCGCAATGCTGGTCGAGGAGCGCATGGTCGGCGCCGAGGGCAAGATGAAGCAGTTCGCCTCGTGGTTCACGCACGGCATACCGCACGGAGCTCAACTGCGTAAGGCTGTCTACGAAGCGAAGTCGGGCACGGAAATCCTGGCCGCTGTCGACCGATTCTTTGAAGCGCTGATGAATGGCAGCGCTATTGGCGGGCCTCAGGCGTACGAACCAACGATCACCGAAGCCGTTTCCGCTTAACCAGGTTCCGTTTTCCGTCGCAAAGCTGTCGCGAGTACTAGTGGTAGTATGTCGTGCGGTAACTGAGGAGGAGCGATGCCTCATTGCACGAAGTGCGGAGTTGAAGTTGCTCCGAATGCACAGTTCTGTTCAACCTGCGGCCAGCCTCAGCCGGCGCCTGCAGTTGGCGCGCCATCTTGGCAGCCCGTTGCACCGGCAGCGCAAAGTGGTATGTCGCAGAACACCGCGGCCTGCTTGAGCTACGTTCTGGGTTGGCTGACTGGAATCATCTTCTTCGTCATCGACAAGCGTCCCTACGTGCGCTTTCACGCTGCGCAGTCAATGGTCACCTTTGGCGGCCTGACCATCATCCGCATCGTAGTCAGTATGGTCTTTGGCATGGGGTTTTTCTTCGGGGGATACCATCCGTACGGGCATTATGGCTACGCCGGCCTGGGTAGTCTCGGACTCGGCATAGCGATCATTGCTCTGGTCGGTTTGCTGACGTTTGTCCTTTGGATCGTTTGCATGATCAAAGCGGGCACCGGACAGCGTTTTGTTTTACCCATCGCCGGGCCTATCGCGCAAAACCTCGCCGGCAAGTAGCTGGATTTTAGTCCGCTCCATCTGGCTGGAATGTCAGAGTCAGCAGCTGCATTTCTCATTTTTCATACACTTTTAATCTGCTCATCGCCTACAATCTTTGAACCCCCTTCAACCGGCCGGAGAACCCATGTCCACGGTAGCAGCCGCCCTTAAGTCGTTCGAGCAGCACCTCGACGACACGCCTTTTACTAAGACTCAGCGAAAAGTTTGGATTCTGTCGGCAATGGGTGTGCTGCTGGATGGCTTCGACTTCTTCATCATTGGCGTCGCTCTGCCGCTGATTGCTTTTCGATTTCATCTCAGCCCAACGCTGAAGGGTCTGGTCGCTGTGGCTGCCGTCGCCGGTGCATTCCTCGGCGCTCTGGTCTTCGGGCAGGTTGCCGATCGCGTGGGCCGCAAGGGAATGTTCCTGGTCGACATCATCTTGTTCGTGCTCTTCTCGGCCGCTTCCGCTGCTGCCTGGAACGCAACCTCGCTCATCGTGTTCCGCTTCTTGCTCGGGATCGGCATCGGCGCGGATTATCCCATCGGTGTTTCCTACATCGCAGAGTCTGTGCCAACACGTTTACGTGGCCGTCTGATCGTCGGCGCATTCGCCTTTCAGGCCTTGGGATCGCTGCTGGGGGTGCTGGTGGGATTAGTCATTCTGAAGGCCTACCCGTCAGTCGAGTCCTGGCGGGTGATGCTGGCTTTCGGTGTGCTGCCGGCGATCGCGGTTGTCCTAATGCGTGAGGGACTGCCGGATAGTGTGCGCTGGCACCTCGCTCGCGGCAATTACGAGCAGGCTTCACGAGCGGCGTCGAAGCTGCTCGAGTTCCCGGTTACGCTGAACGCGCACAATTCGCCTCCTCCGGAGCCGTGTCAGTCTTTCGGTTGTCTCTTCACCAAGCGCTACCTGCGCCGAACCATCTTCGCCTCTATGCCGTGGTTTCTGCAGGACATTTCCACCTACGGCATTGGCATATTCACTCCTACGATTCTCGCCGCCCTCGCGCTGGGTGGAAGCGCGACTTTCATTGCCAAGGATATCGGGGCCACCGAAGGCTCGGCTATGGTCGATCTGCTCCTGCTGGTTGGATTCATGCTGGCGATCGTTCTGGTGCATTACGTCAGCCGCATCACGCTGCAGATCGTCGGCTTCCTGGGGATGGCTGTGGGACTTCTAATGGCAGGCGCATCGTCAATGTTTCCGGCTGGCTCTGACCGTCAGATGGGGATGATCATTGGGGGCTTCATGGTGTTCAACTGCCTGATGAACATGGGCCCGAACGCGACCACCTACCTGCTCTCAGGCGAAACCTTCCCCACGTCGATACGCGCCACTGGCGCAGGTTTCGCGGCATCGATGGCCAAGCTTGGCGCCGTGCTGGGGACGTTCCTCTTTCCGGTCTTGAAGGCGCAGATTGGCATTACTCCGCTGCTGGCCGGATTGGCCGGCGCCAGTGCACTCGCCGCGGCTGTAACCTACGGCTTCCGCGTCGATACCCGCGCCTCACTCGACGCCCAACATGCTGAGCATCCTGTGCCCGCTCGATACGTCGAAGCCGCTGCGAGCTAGATTAGAGGTTAGAGCTGTCCTTCAGGTCAGCGTCCAGGTGTTTAGTTCAGTTCCGAGCCGGCTTTACAGGCTGCTGAAAAACTCGTTCCGCGTGAGCTTTGTAACAGGGCACGACTTCAGTCGTGCCGATAAGCCGTTCATTTTTGTCATCCCGCGCGGACTTTAGTCCGCGAGGGATCTGCTTCTCGACTTTTTCAGCAGCCGGGTAGCCGACGATACTTTAGACGCTCCGGGAAATCCGAGATCTGCTCAGGGCAGCCGGTTTTCTCTGGTATCCCGCGCGTTCGATTATCATCAAAGCATCCATGAGCACCGATCTCAAAACGCAATCGCCTGTATCGCCGCTTGCTGGCAAGCCCGCTCCAAAAGAATTGCTGGTCGATCTTTCGCAACTCGAGCGCGCCTATTACGAGAAGCGTCCTGACGTCGACAACCCCAACCAGTTGGTTATCTTCGGGACCAGCGGACATCGCGGATCTTCGCTCCACGGCACATTCAACGAAGCGCATATTCTCGCAATCACCCAGGCCATTTGCGAGTATCGGCGCACGCAGGGAACCGACGGCCCTTTGTACATGGGCAAAGATACACACGCGCTCTCCGGTCCCGCGCAGCGCACCGCGCTCGAAGTCCTCGCCGCGAACGGAGTCGAGACCATCATTCAGCAGGGAAATGGCTTCACTCCGACTCCGGTCATCTCCCACGCCATCCTTATCTACAATCGCGGCCGCAAAGATCATCTCGCTGACGGAATCGTCATTACGCCGTCGCACAACCCTCCTGAAGACGGAGGCTTTAAGTACAACCCGACCAATGGCGGTCCCGCTGACACCGATATTACCGGCTGGATTGAAAATCGCGCCAATGACCTGTTGCGTGCCAACAACGCGGGTGTTAAGCGCGTTTCGTACGAAGCAGCGATTCAGCCGTCTAGCACGCGCCAGCAGGATTTCGTGGCAGGATACGTCAGCGATCTAAAGAACGTCGTCGATCTGGAGATCGTTCGCACGGCAGGTTTGAAGCTGGGTGTCGATCCACTGGGTGGCGCGTCGCAGCCGTATTGGGAGCCGATCAATTCGACCTACGGTCTTGATGTCGCGATCGTCAATAAAACCATCGATCCCACATTTTCCTTCATGACCGTCGACCACGACGGCAAGATTCGTATGGACTGCTCCAGTCCCTATGCGATGGCACGGCTGGTCGGGCTGAAGGATCAATACGACGTCGCCTTCGGGAACGATACCGACTCCGATCGTCACGGCATCGTTACGCCGTCGGCAGGTCTGCTGAATCCCAATCATTATCTTGCCGTCGCCATCCAGTATCTGTTGACATACCGCGCGCAGTGGTCGAAGAGCGCGGTTGTCGGCAAGACGCTGGTCAGTAGCAACATGATCGATCGCGTGGTCAACAAACAAGGGCGGAAGCTTTGGGAAGTCCCAGTGGGCTTCAAATGGTTTGCCCCGGGTTTGTTCGATGGCTCCTGCTGTTTCGGCGGCGAAGAGAGCGCGGGCGCGAGTTTCCTTCGCCACGACGGTACAGTGTGGTCTACCGACAAAGACGGCTTGATTATGGACCTGCTCGCCGCCGAGATGACTGCGCGCACTGGCAAAGATCCCGGCGAACACTTCCGCGCCTTAGCAGACGAATTCGGAATGCCGTATTACACGCGTATCGATGCTGCCGCCACACCAGAGCAAAAAACGAAGCTAAGCAAGCTGTCGCCGGAATCGGTGAGAGAGTCGTCGCTAGCGGGCGAGCCGATCACCGCGAAGCTGACGCGTGCGCCGGGCAACGGAGCCGCGATTGGCGGGCTGAAGGTCGTCAGCGCGAGTGGTTGGTTTGCTGCTCGCCCGTCGGGAACGGAAAACATCTACAAGATCTACGCCGAGAGCTTCAAGAGCGAGTCTCATCTGGAGGCGATCGTCGAGGAAGCCCAGCAGATCGTGAACAATGCCCTTCGATGACCGAGGTCAGGCCGGTACGATAAGGCGCTCGGAGTGGGACCGCCGCGTCCGGCGTGCTGCCGATCTGGCGGACCGCTACTCCTACGCTGCCGAGATCCTCACCTTCTATCGCAAGATCCTGGAGTTGCAGCGCACGATTTACCAGCAAGTTTCTTCACTCTCGGCTTCAGCTGAAGCCGTCCCCGGCGGCCTTCGTCGGCAACTCGATGCCGAGGTCTGCCTTCGACATTTGCCTGCATTGCTGGACCTGGTCGAACATGACGGCACTGCAAAGTTAAAGCAGGATGCTCGCGGGTTCGCGGCGCTGAGTTCCGGACAACAGCGCCCGACCCTTGAGGATTTCCTCGCGTCCACTGAAGAGAAGCCGTACTCATTTTTCCCTCGCGTTCTCTTTCAGCCATATGCGGAGTGGCTGGCAGGTTCCTATCCTCCGCAACCGTCTGGCTCGGCCGGATCCGTGTGTCCCATCTGCGGCAGTCGGCCACAAGCTGCTGTGCTCCGCCCCGAAGGCGACGGAGGTAAGCGATTTCTGCTCTGCTCTTTTTGTCTGACAGAGTGGGAGTTCCGCCGGGTCCTATGTCCTACCTGCGGCGAAGAGAATCATCAGAAGCTCCCTCGCTATTCGGCGGACGGGCTCGACGGTATTCGCGTCGAGGCTTGCGACACCTGCAAGTTCTATCTGAAGTCGATTGATCTGACAGTGGACGGCCTCGCGGTGCCGCTTGTTGATGAGGTCGCGACCGTCCCACTCGATCTCTGGGCTGCCGAGCGCGGCTATAAGAAGGTTGAGCCGAACCTCATGGGCTTCTGAACATCACCCTGCTACTCTGTATCAGATCGATGGCAACAGAGCGTTCCACTCATCCCATACGTTCGCTGCTGAAGCGAAGCCCTCTTTACGCCAGTTTCAAACAGTTCGGGCACTATCCCGATTACTGGTATTGGAAGCTGCGCGGCGAGCCGCGGCGCATTCCGCACATCGTCAAACAGCGGACAGTGCTCGAATACGCGCAGGCTTTCGACCTTAAGACATTGATCGAAACCGGGACTTACTATGGCGAGATGGTCGCCGCTGTTGTCGATCGCTTCCGCAAGATCTATTCCATCGAACTTGATCCGGAACTGGCGAAACGCGCGCAACAACGCTTTCGCCGATATTCGCGGGTCGAGATTATTCAGGGCGACAGTCAGATCGTTGTGCCGTCGCTTCTGCAGCGGCTGAATGAGCGTTGCCTTTTCTGGCTGGATGCCGGTTATTGTGGCTGGGGCGGCGGCACCGGTAATCCTAATCGGTTAGGTTCTGAGTTCTCCGCGATTCTGTCCGACAAGATCACCGATCACGTCATCCTCATGGATGACGCCGACGGGATCAATGGCGAAGGCGGTTCGCCAACACTTCCTGAGCTGATTGCATTGGTCGAATACCGTTATCCGAGCCGCTGCGTCGAAGTCGCCCGCAACATCATCAGGATCACACCGCGCTAGCTCATCACGGCGCCGCAACTTCGAAGCGCAACACCGATTGCGCTATGCGGTACTGGTACTTCGCTGCCGCGTACTGAATCTGCGCCTGCGTCTGCTGCAGCTGCGCCTGGCTCAGCTCCACGATCGAACTCAGTCCCAGGTTGTAGCGCTCCTGCGACAACCTCAGGGCCAGATTGGCCTGATCGACAAACTGCTGACTGACGCTGATCCGCTGATATGCGGTGATGGAGTTGAGCCAGCTCGTGCGCACGTCATTAGCGATTCTGTCTTTTAGATCGCGCAGCTGCTGATCAGCAGCCTGCGCTCGCAATCCTGCTTCCTTGGATTGCGCCGGATAAAGGAAGCCGTTGAACACGGGGATGCTGACGTTAACCCCGACGCCACCGTACCAATTATCGATGAACGCGGGCGAGCCATTCAGGGTGCTGCCATACGGCACTTTGCCCCACACTCCCATGGCCTCGACGGTGGGGAACAGCTGATCACGCTCGGCCTTCTGATAATGCTGCGCCGCCTGGAGTTCGTAGCTTTGAGCAGCGATTTCCGGCCGGTTGCTGAAGGCCTGATCTTCTAGCTGGCTCGCCGAGTCAGGCGGCGGCTGGATCTCGGTTTCGGTCTCGACCAAGTCAAACTGCTGCTGCGTGGGATATCCCAGCACCTGCGAAAGGATCGACAGCGCCGACTGGTAATTGTTTTGCGCGTCCAGCAGCAGAAGCTGGGCCTGCGCGAGGTTTGCATTGGCGAAACTCGCATCAACTTCGGAACGCAGTCGGTTGTTATACAACGTCGTGACCTGCGTCGACACGACGTGGCGCTCATGCACTGTTTCCTCGGCGACCTTCACCAGGACGGCGTTCTGCAGCGCATTGTAAAAGGCCTGATCGACTGCCAATTTGATCTCATCGACCGTGGCCGCGGTATTCATGTCAGCAGCCTTGGCACGCAGTGCCGTCATGGCGACAAGATTGTTGGTCCGTCCGAAGTCCGTGATCAACTGCGACAAAACCACTCCTCCGGCTGCGCGCGTCAACAATCTCGGCGCGTTTAGGTTGCCGGCGGCGATGCGTGTTCCCTGGTTGGCGTCAACGCCGGTGAGGTCTGCCGATATGGTCGGGTAATAAGCCGCCTTCTGCTCCCGCGTGACCTGGTTCGACGCCAAGTAGAGCAGCCGGTAGACGGAGATCTGCGGATTGTTCTTAATCGCCAGCGCCTCTGCGTCCTGGATGGTGAGGCGATGCGCCGGGCCGGTCGTCGGTACTCGCGGTCCCGGCGGCAAGGCTAGCGGTGGCGGCAGCGTAGGCTGCGGCTTCGTCTCCGTCTGCGGCTCGGCCTGCTGTTGTGGATAGGTAACTGTCTGGGCCGGCGCGGTGGCCGGCGCTGTTGGGGACGTCGCCTGCGCTATCGCGGAAATGCAGCCCAAGACAACTGAAGTCACAAGCCAGAGGATCTTTCGTCTCAAGCTTGCACCTCCGCGCCCTCTGTCTCCTCGTCTTTCCGGTGCATCAAGAGGTAAGCAGACGGCACCAGGAAAAGAGTAACCAGGAAGGAGAACATCAGCCCTCCGATGATGGCGCGCGCCAGTGGAGCATACTGTTCGCTGCCCGCCTCCAGGGCCAGAGCCAGGGGAATCAGCCCCAGGAAGGTGGCAAACGTCGTCATCATGATGGGCCGCAGGCGCACACGGCAGGCATTCATAATGGCCTGGCGCACCGGTTCTCCACGGCGCCGCAGCTCGCGGGTGAATTCGACGATCAGAATCGAATCCGATACCACGATTCCGATCATCATCATTACTCCCATCAGCGACATGATGTTGATGCTGGTATGCGTCATCAGCAGAAAGAGGATCACGCCGGTGAATCCGGGCGGCACGGCCAGAAGAATAATGAAAGGATCGCTGAAGGACGCGAATTGCGCCATCAGGATCAGGTAAACCAATATGATCGAGAGCCCAAGTCCTACCGCAAAACTCAGAAACGACTGGCGCATCGTCACCACTGATCCGCGAAGCTCGATTCTCGTATTCGGCGGCAGCTTGGTCTGGTCGATGAGCTTCTGAACATCGCTGGCGAGAGTGCTCAAGTCCTCGCCTTTGGGCCGAACGTAGACGTCGATCACACGCAGCAATTGATAATGATCCACCTCGGTAGGCGTGTTGATCATCTTGATGTCCGCCAGGTTCTCCAGCATCGTCGGGGCGGCGTTGTTCTTAGCGTGTAGCGGAATCTGTTTGAAGTCCTCCAGGGTCATGGTGCCGATCTGGTGTGGTGTGTACTGCACGGTCAGGAAGTAGTTGTTCCCGCTTCGAGGATCGATCCAATAGTTCGGCGCGATCATGCTGTCCGAGGTGAGAGCCGTGATGACGCTGTCGACCACATCGCTGGCGTTCAAGCCCAGACGCGCAGCCATCTCACGACGAACATCGAGTTGCAAGCCGGGATAGTCGAGATCCTGCGGAATAAGAATCTCGCTCACATTCTTCATGCCGCGCAACTTCTGCGCCATCTCTGCGGCAACCTCGTACGCCGCCTTTTGATTGTTTCCCGTAACCTGAATATCGATCGGCGCCGGCATTCCCTGATTCACCGTGGAGCTGACCAACCCTCCAGTCACAAGGAATGTCGAAAGCTGCGGAAGGTCCTCGGCCAGCTTGCGGCGTACCCGGTCCATATAAACAAAGCTGCTGTACTTGTGCTCCGCCTGAAGCTGCACTTGCACGAAGGCCGTATGCATGGCCGAGTTGGTGGTGTAGATCGCCGACAGATCGGGGAACACGCCGATATTGGAGACGATCATGCGCAGGTCTTCGGCGGGCACTACTTTGCGAACGTCATCCTCCAACTGTGCGATGTATTGATTGGTCAGCTCGATGCGCGTGCCGGTCGGCGCCTTCACATAAATGACAAATTGGCTGGGATCGGTGCGGGGGAAGTAAGCCACGCCCAGCAATGGTGACAACGCCAGGCTGAGCACGAAGACAGCCATGATGATGCCCACCGTCTGCTTGGGGAAGTCGAGCGCCTTTGCCAGCCAATACTGATACTTAGACTGAACGTAATCATAGCCGCGGTTGAATGGTCCGAGTGCGCGCTCCAGTAAGCCGGGCCCATGCTCGTCGTTGCCGCCATCGTGCGGCGACTTGATGAAGCGCGAGCAAAACAACGGTACCACCGACATCGCCACTAGATACGACGCCGCCAACGCCAGCACCACGGCAGACGCCAATCCCATAAAGAGATATTTGCTAACGCCGGTGAGAAAGACCACGGGAAAGAAAACGATGGCGGTGGTGAAGGTTGCGGCCAAGACTGCCAGTTGAACTTCCTGGCCGCCCTGTTCGGATGCGGTACGCGGGTCCTCACCTTCTTCCATGTGGCGAAAGATGTTCTCCAGCACGACGACGGAGTTATCGATCAATCGCGACAGCACCAGCGCCAGTCCGGCGAGTACCATCGTGTTAATCGTCCCGCCGAATGCGTTGATCAGGAGAAACGCGGCCATGCATGAAATTGGGATTGAAAACAGCACAGAAATTGTCCCGCGGATCGAGCCCAGGAAAATCAGGATCATCAGCGCGGTCAGCCCCAGACCCATGCCGCCCTCGCGCAGAACATTGGCAATCGCTTTCTTGACGTACTGCGACTGATCGAACACCACGGTCGCAATCAGATTCTTGGGAATGTCCAGCAGATGTTTGACGCGGTCTTCAATCCCGTTAACGATCTGGATGGTGTTGCTGTTTCCGCCCTGGCGCAGGATCGGGAGGTAGACCGACTTTTGGCCGTCGACGCGCACGATGTTGTACTGCAGCGCGGAAGAATCTTCCGCCTTACCGATGTCGCCGAAGCGCAGAACGTTATTGCCGATTGCTTTGAGCGGAACCTCGTTCCAATCCTTCGCGTTGGGGAGTTGGCTGTTGCTGTAAATGTTGTAGTCGAGCGGACCGATACGAACGTCGCCGGCCGGCAGAATCGAATTCGCCTTGTTAACGACATCGACCACGTCCATGGGGCTCATCTGCGCAGCTTCGAGTTTTACCGGGTCGATGTAAAACTGGATCTGTCGGTATTTGCCGCCGAATGGCTGGGGAATGGAAGCACCGGGCACATTGGCGATCTGGTTACGGATATTGAACTGGCCCAGATCGTGCAGCTGCGTTTCAGTCAACCCCTGGCCTTTCAATGTCACCAGGCAGACGGGCAGGCTGGACGCGTCAAACTTCAACACGACGGGTGGCAGCGTGCCCTGCGGCAGCCGTCTCAGATCAGCCATCGCAAGGTTGGCAATTTGACTGACCGCGGCGTTGGGATCGGTTCCAGGTTGGAAGTAGACCTTAATCAGGCTGACGCCGGTGAGCGAGCGTGATTCGATGTGATCGATGTTACTGCCCAGCGTAAAGAAGCGCTCGAAGGTATCGGTGATGTCGCCTTCGACCTGTTGTGGCGGCATGCCACTGTAGAACGTCGCCACGACTACAACCGGAATCTTGATTTCCGGAAACAAGTCTACGGGCATGCGATACACGGTGGTTACGCCGACCACAATGATGGCGAGGCAGAGCATCAGGATGAAGAACGGGTACTTAATCGCAAATCCTGACATGGCTTACTCCACGCTCCCGTTGTTTGGCGCGGTGAAGGCAGGCCTGGGAGTTACGGTCTCGCCCGGTTGATAGCTGCCAAGGTTGCCGACAATGACCCGCTCGCCTTCGTTGAGTCCAGCGACGATCTCGACGTTGTTGGAGCTTTCCACCCCGATTTCAACTTCCCTGCGCTGAACGCGGTTCTGACCATCCAGTACCAGAACGTCGGTCTTGTTGCCGTTGCGCTGAATCGCTTCAACCGGAACGGTGAGCGCATTCGTTCTGCTGTTGGCCAATAGGGTCACATTGGCATACATGCCCGGTTGCAGGTGGTAGTTGGAATTGGGTACATCGATTTCCACTTGCATGGTGCGAGTGGAGGGATCGAGCGCGTCGGTAAAGCGGGTGACTTTTCCCGTGAAATGTTCGCCCGTGGCTTGTACTTGTACGTCGGCTGAATCGCCGATACGAACCTTAGCCGCGATGGATTCAGGGACTGGTATGCGCAGGCGCAGCAGGTCCGACTGCGCTACCGTGACAACGGGAAGTCCAGACGTGTTCGATGTGCCAGCCTGCACCAGAGCGCCAGTATCAGAGAAGCGCCACGTCACGACTCCATCGTAGGGAGCAGTGATCTTGGCATAATCGCTCAGAGCGGCATAGTGCTGCTGATCAGCTTGCGCCACAGCGAGTTGCTGCTTGGCTGCCGCCAGCGAGGATTTCGCGGCATCGACGCGTGCTTGAGACGCGCGATCTTTCGCGGTAGCGTCATCGAGTTCCTGTTGCGCAATCAGTCCTGGCTGCGCCTTGTCGGTATTGAGCAGCCGAGCCGCATTGGAGTGGAGGGCGACATTGTCAGCCTCGGCGCGTAGAACCTCGCTTTGGGCGCGTTGGATTTCTTCCTCGGCGTGATGTACTTCAGCCTTGGCCTCGTCAACCTGTGCGACCAATTCTGGAATCTCCAGAACTGCCAGCACCTCCCCGGTATGCACCCGATCGCCGATATCGACGTAGATGTTCTTGATGTAACCCGCCACTTTGGCATGCAGTTCGACATTCTGGTAAGGGATGAACTGTCCCGCGATGGAGAGAGAATTGGCAACCGTCTGGCGCCTCGCAGGCGAGACAGCGGCGTAGGCAGCATGCTCTGTCCCGCCAACTGCATCACTGTTCGCAGTGCGCGAACCGCCGGCGCGTACTCGATCGACCACAACAGCTGCAATCAGCAGGCAGACCGCAATCGCCGCCACGACCAGCAACTTGCGACGACGATGGACAGGCGGAGACGTCTTCATTTCTGCAATATCTTGCATGACCTTCCTCGTTTCCACTGAAGCGATCTCGTGTTGCCCAATTCTGATCCGTGTCAGCCTGACGACCTATTAGGACCGGGAACCCAGGGAACAAGAAATAAAGAACAATCGCGAAAAGTTACGCCAGGACAGGAGGAGGCCGTAGAAAGCGATGCAGATGACGCAGCGGAAGATTGCTTGGGAAAGGAATAGCGAACGCGCTGTGGACGCGAGGTTCAGGCCGGAAGTATGGAGCAAACAGGCAAAACAGGGCCATCCAGAACAGCACCCCACTGCCGGTGGCAAAGGATTTGGTTTCCATCTTTTGCCCAGTCGACCAAAGTTTGCAAGAGGTGGAAGGACTTAACTTTGCCGAATTGCCGCCATTGTAAACCGCGGTCTTGGCGTGGAGTGCAAAAAAGAACACGAGGGCGCAAAACGCCACGGTTAGCGCTCGCAACCACGCTTTGTTCTGATTGGTCTGGAGATTCACGCCAGTGAAGAACTCACTCCACCTGATTATTATACGTGCCTGCCACCAATTCGTAAGCATTTGCGGTGTTAACAGGGCCTGCATCCTTAGCCGACTCCGCTCCATCGGCTGCACGGCTCGTGCTACTCTGCAGTGCAGGACTTTGGACCCTATGACCCCGCGATTCATGGCTCTCGTTGCTGCCGTATTTGTTCTGTGTTTTCCTGGACGTGCTCTGGCGCAAGCCGCAAATCCAACCGGGCAGAAGGCCGCGATCGTTATGAACGGCCCAGCCCCGTCCGCACAAGGTCCGCTTGCGGAGGCCGATCAACTCTTCGGTGCCGGAAAATTCCCGGAGGCTGGCGCGCGATATCAAGCCATTCTTAAGGTGGATCCCAACCTGGTGCAGGCGCAGGTCGGCCTCATCCGCTCCCTCATGATGATGCAGAGGCTGGACGAGGCGCAGTTGGCAGCTGATGCTGCGTTGAAGCGACAACCAAACTCGTGGTTGCTGCAGCTGACATTAGCAGATCTGGATTTTGCCGAAGGCAGGATTCCGGACGCCGAGCGAGCCTACCTCAAGACGAAAGATCTTGCGCCTAATGAGGCAGCGGCATACCTGGGCCTGGCGAGGGTGTATCGGATTTACTCGCTGAATCGTCGCGCGTATGACAACCTCAAGCGCGCTCACGAGATCGCTCCTAACGATCTTGCGGTGCAGCTTGTGTGGTTCAACTCGCTTCCGCATCAAATTCGCATCCCCGCGCTTGAGTCCTATCTCGCCAGCCCTAACGTGAATCCGCAGATCGCTGCCAAGCTGCAACAGTACCTCGCGTTCCTTAAGAAGAACGCCAATGCCCCGGTACATGCCTGCAAGCTGGTAAGTAACGTCAAAGAAACCAATACCAAGCTTTATGCGATCGACCGTGGCGGCACCAAGCTGGGCGCTTCTGGCATGGCGGTGAAAGTCAATAACCAGGAGCTACATCTGGCCTTCGATACCGGCTCCAGTGGAGTGTTGTTGGGGCGTGCGGCGGCCGAACAACTCGGGCTACAGCGCCTTGCCTACCAGCCGATCATGGGAGTGGGCGATTCCGGGCAGCAAGGTGGATACACCGCAGTTGCGGACCGCATACGGGTCGGCGATTTGGAATTCCAGGATTGTGTTGTGCGAGTGACCGAGGCGGCTACTCCAGTCACCGGACAAGACGGCCTGATCGGTTCCGACGTATTCCGAGCCTATCTGATCGACATCGATATTCCCGGCGCCAAGCTGCGTCTGTCGCCACTGCCCAAGCGTCCCGACGAAACGACCGTTCCGACATCGTTAACGACGACTTCGCAAGATAGTCAGGAGTTGGAAGCGGATGAAGAAACTCCCTCCGGCAAAACAGCTGTACCGGATGAGAGCTATCTTCCGAAAGATGCCTATGTAGCCCCGGAGATGGCGAACTGGAGCAAGGCTTATCACTTTCGCAGCCTGTTATTGACTCCGACGAAAGTCGATGGCACCGGGCCGCTGCTGTTCCTGATCGATACCGGATCATTCAGCAACGTCCTCTCCACGCGCACAGCGCAGGAGATCACGCAGGTAAGGTCGGATCCGAATTTATCGGTGAAGGGGATGAGTGGCACTGTTTCCAAGGTCTATCGCGCTGACAAAGCGACCTTGGAATTTGGACGCTATGAGCAGGAGAACCAGGAGGTGGTGACATTTGACCTGTCGAACGTCTGCAAGCAGACCGGTACCAACGTCGGCGGCATTTTGGGCTTTAATATGCTTCGCATCTTGCAGACGAAAATCGACTACCGGGACGGTTTAGTTGATTTTGTCTTCGACCCAAAACATCTGCCAAAACAGGTGAAGCTGAATAAGTAGTAGCTAGCTACTTTCTTCTCTTTCCTCACTCGCTTCTCAACGCCTGCATGGGCTCGATAGATGCGGCACGTTTTGCCGGTAATAACGCTGACAAGAGAGCCACAGCAGCTACCAGCAACGTTCCCGCTATCAGTGTCCATGGATCAGCGACGCTGACTCCATAGAGCTGACTGCGCAACGCGCGAGCGAACAGCAGCGAGACCGGCAGCGTTAAGAGAATGCTCACGCCGGCGATCCATAGAACGTCTTGCAGCACAAGACGCACAACACTGGCACGTTGCGCTCCCATCGCCATGCGGATGCCAATCTCACACGTCCGCTGTGCGGTGGAATAGGCGAGTACGCCATAAAGCCCGATGGCGGCAAGCAACACCGCGAGAAGACCAAAGCTGACGGACAGCAGCGCAATCAGTCGCTCGCGGTATAAGCTGTCGGCGACCTGATCCTCCATGGGTTGCAGATAGTTCACCGCCAGCTTCGGATCGAGTTGCTGCATTGCCGTGCGAATGCTCGTCTCCGCGGTCCGCGGCGATTGCCAGGTGCGTACCATATAGGTAATTCCGTTAAGTTGCGGCGACTGCAACATTGCTCGATAAGTCGTTCGGCGCGCATCTTCCCGAACCGCATGGTGCTTGGTATCTCCGACAACGCCAATGATCTCGGTGTCGAACTTGCCGTCGGCGCCCCCGCCGAACTTGAGCATTCGACCGATGGCGTTTTGCGGATTGCCAAAGTAATGTTTGGCAAAGCTGGCGTTGACGACGGTCACATTTGGCTTGCCAAGGGTGTCGTCATCACTAAAGACTCGTCCGGCGAGCAACGGCACCTGCATGGTGGCAAAGTACGCGGGCGTCACCAACGGCAGTTCGACTACCATGTCTTCGCCGCCGGCTTCTTTGTAACCGGCAACCGAAACGTCGCCCCCCTTTTCATCGACGCCAGCCAGATCGGGATCGTCCGTGGCGGCGACGCTGCGCACTCCCGGCAATCCGGCCAGTGTTCTGAGAATGCGGCCGTTCAGCGGCTGAAGCTGATCGGCCTGATAGCCTGCAAGGCGGGGATTCAAGCCCAAGGACAGGAGGTGATCGGCCGCAAAGCCGACATCGACCGCCTGCAGATTGTGCAGCGTGCGCACGAACAGTCCTGCGCCGATCAGCAGCAGCAGGCTCACGCCGATCTGCGTTCCGACGGAAATTCTGCGAAAGCGCAACGGGCTTCCTGCTGCCGTTGCGGCCTGTTGTTTGAGCGAATCCACCAGATTTGGCCGCAAGAAGCGCAGCGCCGGAGCCAGGCTGAACAGGATACTGACCGCAACTGCCACTACAAAGTTGAAGATCAGCACGCGTAAGTCGGGCGAGGTGGAGAAGGGAATCTCAGCCTTGGGATCGGTGAAGACCATGCGCACCAGAAATCTCGAAACCGCTGGGGCGAGGAGCAACGCGAGCGCACCACCGAGCAACCCCAGTAGCAGGCCTTCGATCAGCAACTGGCGCACGATCTGCCAGCGGCCGGCGCCCAGCGCGTAACGCACCGACATCTCGCGTACGCGACCGGCAGCGCGCACCAGCAGCAGACTCGAGACATTGATGCAGGCCATCAATATCAGCAATCCGACCATGCCCATCAGGATGAGCAGCGGTGTGCCGAGCTGCTCCCGCAGCGGCGAAAAGCCGCGGGCGCTATCCAGCACCTGAATATGTGATTCATAAAGGAACTTGTGGCGCGTGCGCTCAGAGTGATAGCCGAACTGCTTCAGCTCCTCAAGGCGCAAAGCGTGCCAAAGCGGTTCAAGCCCCGCCTGCGCCTGTTGGCGGCTCTCGCCGGGTTTCAGGCGGCCGACGATGGTGAGCCAGTGCGACTGCCGGTCTTCGAAATCCTGCCAGCGGGGCGTGATGAAGTTCTTGGTCGATGCAGCGACGAAAACCGCGGGTGTTTCGCCGGCTGCGATGCTGTGGAACCGCGGTGGGGACACGCCGACGATGATGAAGGGATGCGCATTGATCAGCAGCGTCTGACCAACAACGCGCGGATCGGAGCCCATCCGCGTCTTCCAGTAAGTAAAGCTGAGTACGACCACCGGATCGCTATTCGGCAGGTCGTCGGAGGGCAGCAACAGGCGGCCAATAGCGGGTTCAACCCCTAACACCGGGAAGTAATTTCCTGAGACCAGTTCCGCTTCCAGCAGCTCGGAGTGGTTGTTCCAGTCGATTCCGATGGTCTGCTCGTCGTTGGCGATTAATCCGTCAAAGACACTGCTGTGGTCCCGCAGGTCGCGGTACATCGGATAGGAGAAGAAGTCCTTGTCGTCGCCTCCATAATTGTTCGTGTGACCGGGACTTTCGATAGTGTCGCGGAGGCGCACCAACTGCTCGGGATGACTCACCGGCAGCGAGCGAATCAGTGCCTGGTCGAGCAAGGTAAAGATTGCCGTGTTGGCGCCGATTCCCAGCGCCAGGGTGATGACGGCAACCATTGTAAACACTGGCGATTTGCGCAGTTGGCGTAACGCGTAACGTAGGTCGTTCATAGAAGCAGCGATTAGCAGCTCGCTGTTAGCCTTTGGACTTGAGCAAAACCCTCACGGAACTGCGATTGAATTGTGCAATGCGAATCGCCATGGCGCCTCACCAATCTCCAAAATTCAAAACTTGACGTGTGGCAGCTATTCCGACCGCAGCGCCTGCATCGGCTCGATGGACGCGGCACGACGAGCGGGCAGGAATGTGGCCAGCAACACGACCGCGACCAGGATGACGATTGCCGTGAGCCATGGAATCGCGCTCAACATGCCGACCTGGAACAGCAGGCTGGAGAAGATGCGACCCAGCGCTAGCGCGGCCAGGACACCACAAATGATTCCGATTGCCGCCAGACGCGCGCCTTGCATCAACACCAGCTGCATGACGCCGCTTCGCTGGGCGCCCAGCGCCATACGCACGCCGAGTTCGCGCGTCCTCAGCCGCACCGAATAGCTGATCACGCCGTACAGGCCGAGCGCAGCCAGCAGCAGTGCCAGTCCGGCGAAAGTAGTCAGCAGGAGGACGACAAAGCGCCGACCGACCAGCGATTCGTCAACGCGCTGCTCCAGGCTCTTGACGTCATAAACTGCAATACTTGGATTTACAGCGCGAACGGCTGCCGCCACATCGCCCGCCAGGCTCTCCTCGGAGCGAGACGTACGCACTGCAATGGCGGTCGATAACATCGGCCCCTGTGCCGCATCGAGATAGTAAGTGCCTTCGTTCGGGTCGGATTCCAGCGACGATAAGCGCGAGTGCGCCACCAGGCCGACAATCGTGTACCACGGGCCCTTGGTATCGAAGCCAAGGTGCTCGCCAACGGGATCCTTGCCCGGCCAATACTGTTTCGCCAGGGTCGTATCGACAACGGCAACCAGTTCCGTTCCTTTGCGGTCCTGCGGCGTGAAGTCCCTGCCTATCAGCAGCGGCACGCCAAGAGTTGAGAAATATCCCGGCGAAACCATCCGAATGTTAGCGTGAGGCCCTGGCTGATTGGGCGGTACCGCCTGTCCCTTGATGTTGAAGCTTGATGAGCCGCCGTTGTTATCGAAGGGAACCGAGTCTGCCAGCGCAGCGCCGGTTACGCCGGGAATGCTGTGCAAGCGATCCAGCAGTGCGCTGTAGAACGCTGCGACCTTTAGATCGCTTTCATCATTTGCGGCCTGTTCTTGTTTGGCAGCGATGTCCTTGTCAGGCGAAGGATTTGTGACTGGCGCCGGACCGTACACGGCTTTCGGCAGAGAGAAGCGGGCGGACAGCACGCCGCGCGGCTGGAATCCGGTTTCTACTTGCTCCAGCGCGCGCAGGCTGCTCAACAAGAGTCCGGAGGCCGCGAGCAACATAAGCGATAGCGCAATCTGGGCTACGACCAGCGAGGACCGTGCGCGCTGATGCACCGCAGTACCCGTGCCGGAGCGCCCTTCTTGAAGCGCATCGGCCCAGCCCGGGCGCGTGCGGTGCCAGGCAGGAACCACGCCGCATAACAGAGAACACAGCGCCGTAACCACCGTTACGAAGATCAGTACAGGACCGCCGAAGGACGCCTGGATCTGAGATCCGAGAATCGATGGCAGACCTTGAACCAGCAAAGGCGCAGCCAGAGCAGCCACGGCATATCCCAGTGCGACACCTGCTGTGGTAAGAACGATGCTCTCCAAGAGAGCTTGGCGAACGAGCTTCCCGCTGCTGGCGCCCAACGCGACTCTGACCGCCAACTCGCGTTGCCGTGCCGAAGCCCGCGCGATCTGCAATCCGGCGATATTGGCGCACGCAATCAGCAGCACCACGCCAACCGCGATGAGCAGCATAGTAAGGGGCTTGCTCAGGCTGCCACTGGTCATTTCCGTCAGCGGCACCGCGAACATTCCCCATCCGCTGGCGCGGCCGAAGCTCTTGGGTGTGCCCGCGTTTGAGGTGCCGTTGTCTTCGGAAGCGATGTGTTGATTCGCCTTCATGTCGAGATAGGCATTCGCTTGTTGTGCGGTCACGCCCGGCCGCAAACGTGCGATGGCGAAGAGATACTCGTTGTAACGGTAGTTCTCGTCCTGGTAACGCCCTAGGGGCAATGCCATTGGGATCCACAACTCAACTGCATTCGGCCAGTCAAAGTCGGGCCCCATCACCCCGATTACGCGATAGGGTAGATTGTTGAGCATCAGGCTGCGATTGAGGATGTTCGGGTCGGCGCCGAAATGCTTCTGCCACGTGTGATAGGACAGCACGGTCTCGTGTTCAGCTCCCGGCTGATCTTCCTCCGGTGTGAAGCCGCGTCCCAGCAATGGCTTCACGCCAAATGTGTCGAAGTATTCCGACGAGACCTTCGCGCCATTCAACAGCTCAGGATTGGCATTCTCCGGACTGTAATTCAGGCCGATGGCTTGCATTATTGCCGCAGACGAGAAAATATTCTTGCCGGCGAGCGCATCGCCAAAATCGGTTGGCGACAGGTTGATGTTGTTGAGATCGGGGATCTTCAGAGTAGCGCGCACGCAGCGCCAGCAGTCCGCTGGCGTGCGGGATGCCGCTGGGATTCAATAGCACTGCGTTGGTGACGGAGAAAACGGCGATATTGGCGCCGATTCCGAGCGCCAGCGTCAAAACCGAAACCAGCGTGAAGCCGGGAGCTTTGCGCAGCTGGCGAAGGGCATAGCGAAGATCGTGTAAGAGCGTGTCCATCCTATTCCATCCTCAAAGCCTGCATCGGTTCGACATGGGCGGCTCGCCGCGCAGGCCAATAACAAGCAGCAACCACCGTGACTGCGAGCACCGCAACTACCAGCAGCGCAGATGTTGCGTCGTACGGTTTTACCTGGAACAAGAGGCTTGCGATCAACTGTCCGCCGAGCCAGGCGACGGCCAAGCCGCCCGCCACGCCCGCTATCACTGGTAATGCAGCTTGGCGAAACACCAGCAGATAGAGCGCTTCGCGCGGAGCCCCTAACGCGATGCGCACGCCCATCTCTCTCGTACGCTCCGCCACCGAATACGACAACACCCCGTACAGCCCTAAAGCCGCCAGCAGGAGCGCCGCTCCGGCGAAGGCAAGTAGCAGGTTGAACTCGAATTGCCGTTGTGCGACCGATGAGCCAACCACCTCGTCCATGGTCTCGACGTGGGTGATAGCGGCTTCGGGTTCGAGTTGCGTGATCGCGCTGCTGACCGCGGCGGCCAAAGCTTTCGGATCTTCGGCAGTGCGCAGGGCGAAGAAACTAGACGGCTGCGGCCACTGCCAATACGGGTAGTAGACGATGGCGATGGGATCGGCGCTTAGCTCCTCTGTGCGAGCATCGGCGATCACTCCGACCACCGTATATTCCTTGTCGTTCGCCCGGAAGCTGCGGCCAACTGCATCTTGATTGGGCCAGAGTTTGCGCGCGGTTGCGGCCGATATCACCGCGGCGCTCTTTCCGCGATCCTCTTCGCTGAACATGCGGCCGGCAAGCAGGCGAATGCCCATGGTCGACAGGAAGTCAGGACTTGCCCAGCGGATATTGGCGAAGGTCTGGCTCGACAGTGGAACATTCTTAGGCGCCGGCAAAGGCGTCAGACCGTCGACCCAGGTCTCACCGTTCATCACGGGAGCGCTGGAGAAACCTGCTGATTGAACGCCGGGCAGCCGTGAAAGCCGCCGCAGGACTTCGTCATAGAAGCGATTGCGCGGATCGTCTTTCTCGTAACTCCCGCGCGGGAGGGTGACTCGCAGGGTGAGGACGTGCTGGCTTTGGAATCCGCGATCGACATTCATCAGTCGAACAAAACTCTTGGCCAAGAGCGCTGCTACCAGTAGCAGGGCCGTGCTGCACAGTACTTCCGTGCTAACCAAGATGGTGCGAAGTCGCGCCGTGCGATGACTTCCAGCGGTTCGAGCTCCAGAGCCCTGCAGGATCGATTGCGGGTCAATGTTGATGGAGCGCCATGCGGGAAGCAATCCCGCAAGCACTACGGTAAGCGTCGTCGCCAACAGCGAGAAGCCCAATACCGATGAATCGAGCGCGATATTGCCGCTGCGCGGAAGTGAGCCGGGAACGAAATGCGGCAGCAGGCGCAAAAGGGCTGCGCATAAGACAATTCCCAGCGCGCCTCCGGCAAGAGCCAGGATGACGCTTTCTGCCAGCGAGTGCGTCAGCAAGTCACTGCGATTGGCGCCCAACGCAGCACGGACAGCGGTTTCCCGCGACCGCAGCATTCCGCGCACCAGTTGCAGGTTCGCCAGGTTGATGCAGACTATCAGGAGCACGCATCCCACGGCCGCAAACAGCAGCCACAAGCCATGACTGACGCCGCCGACCACAGTTTCTTTCATGGGTATCACGTCGGCTGTGAGGTGAACGTGTATGTCCGGCGGAAAGTTGTGGGCGATGCTAGCTTGAATGGCGTTGAGTTGGGCAGTAGCCTGCTGCAGGGACACGCCTGGCTTCAACCTCGCTAGAGCTTCGTAATTGAAGTCGCCAAAGTCGTCGGTCTGGTCCGGCGGAACGACAAGAGGAACGAACAGATCGACGATGTCCTCCGCATCCTGCCGAAAAGCGCTCATCGTGTTGGAAGGGAGATCAAACTTTCCTGGCAACACTCCGACAACGGTGTACTGATAACCGTCCAAGCGGATGATCTTGCCGACGATCTGCGGATCGGAGGCAAAGCGGTCGCGCCAGATTCGGCTGCTGAGCACGACGACGTGGTCGTGCCCCTTTTGCATTTCGTCCGCAGTGAAACCCCGGCCGAGCGTGGGTTGCGCGCCCAGCAGAGAAAACAGTTCGAGCGAGCAATGCGCTGTCGGAACGACTATTGACGGCCCGCTACCCACAGACAGGTCGGATCGCCACATCTGCACCATCGCCCAACTGGAGAAAGCGTCGGCGCGTTGTTGCCATGTGTTGAAGTGCCTGGCGTTGGCGGGCACAGAAGGATAGTTCGCCTTCCACTCGTCGACGACTTCGCGAATATTGACCAGTTGCTGGGAGTCACGATAGGCCAGCGGCTTGAGCAGCACGCCGCTTACGACACTGAAGATGGTAACCGTCGCTCCTATGCCGAGAGCGAGCATCAGCACCGCGGTGATGGCGAAGCCAGGCGAGTGCCGAAGCCGGCGCAATCCTAAACGAAGCTCTCGCAAAATAAGCTGCAATGTGTTCACTCCATCCTTAACGCTTGCATAGGATCGACCGACGCCGCACGGCGCGCAGGGAGATAAACCGCCAGCAGAACGACCGACAAAAGCAAGGCGGGCATGAAGATCAGCGTTGCCGGATCGAAGCGGCTGACGCGATACAGGCTCGTGGTTAGCAGTTGTCCTCCAACCAATGACAAGGTCAAGCCGATTGCGCAACCCGCAATGCCGAGCCGCGCACCCTGCATCAGCACCATGCGGTGAATATCGGAGCGATCAGCGCCCAAAGCCAGTCGCAGAGCCATGTCGCGCTGATGTTGCGAGACCAGGTACGAGATCACACCGAAGAGCCCGATGCCAGCCAGCAACAGCGCCACGACAGAAAACGCGGTCAGCAAGAGCATCGTGAAGCGCCGCTGGGCAACAGAATCCGATACCAGTTCCGCGAGCGTCGTGCTGTTGTAAAGAGGAAGGTCGCGATCAACCGACCAGACCTGCTGCTGCACTTCGCTGAACAGATCCTGTCCGCTACGGCTAGTGCGGACCAAAAAAGCTGTCCGGCTGCTGGCGCCGCTTTGGGTCTGAAACATCGCGTTGTAGGTCATCGGCGGCGGATCGGCATCCAGTGCCGAGATATGAACATCGTCTGCCACGCCGACAATGGTATAGAGCTTTAGATTGCCCCAGTAAAAGCGCTGTCCGATGGGATTACGTCGGGGGAAATATTCCCGCGCCATCGTCTTGTTGATGATGGCTACGGGAGTGCTATCCGGCGTGTCGCGCTCATTGAAATCTCGCCCCTGAAGCAGAGCGATACCCATCACGCGAAAGTATCCGGGAGCAACCAGCGAATTCTCCGCCCAGTGGGTATCGTCGCTGGCGGCGTGCTCGGGGCGAAAACCGATTTGGCGATTGTCGCTCAGTGGGAGATGGGTAGCGGCGGAGACGGCAGTCACCCCGGGGATGTGCGCGATCCGGGAGATGATCTCGCGCTGCGCATTGCTGCGCGGTCCAGGCTCGGGGTAGCGCGTTGAATCGAACACCGTGCGAACGATGAACGCTCCCTGCGGATCGAAGCCGAGAGGAACCTGCAACAGGCGCACAAAGCTGCGGACCAGCAAGCTGCCGCCGATCAGAAGAACCAGCGCAAGGGCGATTTCGCCGATGGCAACCGAATTCTGCAGCCGCAGGGTGCTGCGCGATGTGCCGGTCTGAGCCGATTCCTTCAGGAACATTTGCGGCGCGACGTGCGACAGCCGCCACGCCGGTATGAAGCCAAAGAGAATCGTCGTAATGACTAACAGCCCCAGCGTAAACAGCAGAGCTATCGGATGTACGGTGATCTCATGGAGGCGGGGAACGCTGGTCGGGCCGTAACTGCGCAAGCCCGCAATCGCAGCAACGGCGAGAGCCACCCCCGCACAACCGCCGAGCAGAGAGAGCAAAGAGCTTTCTACCAGGCACTGCCGCAGCAGAGCCGTGCGAGCTGCGCCAACGGCACTGCGAATGGCCATCTCACGCGTACGCGCACTTGCCCTGGCGAGCAGCAGATTCGCAACATTGGCGCACGCAATCAACAGCACACAAAGCACAGCAGCCGACAGCAACATCAACAGCGCGCGAGTTTTCTCGACCAGGTGGGCAGCAAACGCATAGACGTGCGGCGTGACGTGCACGTTTCCAGAATATGCATCCGGAAATTGTTGCTGGAAATGCCGCGATACATTGTCGATATCGTTCTGCGCCTGCTGAACAGTCACGCCGGGCTTAAGCCGAGCAATCAGGCCGACGCCAAATTCCATCAGGCGGTTCTCCGGCTTCAAGACGTCCGGCGAGAAGCCGATAGGCAACCACAAATCAGCAGTCTCCGACAACGGCTTGCCGTCATAAGGAAAATGGAACGACGGCGGCATGACGCCGATGACGGTATAAGCCTTCTCGTCGAGCTTGATCGTCCGGCCAAGGATGTTGGGATCGCCGTGATACTGGTTCTGCCAGAGCGAATACGAAAGCTCTACCACATTGTCGGAGCCGGTACGATCTTCTTCCGAGGTGAAGGCGCGGCCCATGATGGGCGGGACTCCGAGCGTCGGAAAGGCAGAAGCCGAGATTCTGGCCGCTTGCACACGCAGCGGCTGGCCTTCGCCGGTGAGATTGAAACCCGCGGTTTCGAAGGCCGCGACATTGGAGAACGACCGATTCTGATCGCGATAGTCCTGGTATTCCTGAGCCGCAACTCCGATGTAGTCGTTGCCGGAGTTCATGACGGTTTCATTCACCAGCACCAGCCGGTCGGGCTCGTAATAGGGAAGTGGCCGCAACAAGACGGCGTCAACGGCGCTGAATACAGTTGTGTTGGCACCGATGCCAAGTGCAAGCGTCAGCACAGCCACCAGGGCGAAGCCAGGCGACTTGCGTAAGAGCCGAAATCCAAAGCGAAGGGCGTTCATAAAAGAAGCAATTAGCAATTAGCGACTAGCAATTAGCGAAATCCGCCTACAGTTGATACCGGTTTGTGCAGCACTTTGTTCCACAATCATTGTGGTGAAAATCGGAACTTTGCGGATCTGGCGCTGGGCGTAACGAAGGTTGTGTGGCATGCTGGCCTCGGCGAGGGCGAGACAGGTTGTCCACGCAGAACAATTGCAACAGGCCGACCAATCTTTCACCTGATCTGTCAGACACTTACGCGGATGGAAGGACCAGCCTTGTCCGTCAACGAAACCTTCCGTCCGGTTTTGGACAAGCAAAGTTGCGCAGTCGTTTGTCAGTCGGTTCCGATTGATTCGGAACCGGAACGGCACACGGAGAGATCGTTTCACTTGCGATCTCGCTGAACATTTTTCTGTCCTGAGGCATGCGCTTCCTCATGAACTGACGTGGCCGATTTCTCGTTTGCGGCGAACTAGCGCGCCACTTCGATCGTCGTCGCGGCAAGTCCGATCAACCCATCTCAAGGCGTAATCGTTTCCATCCCGCTTGGCAATCAGCGCACGCGAAAGCCTTTTCCTGCATCTATCTATAACAAGACCTGCAACTCGCAAGCGCACGGGCACGCTAGCCAACATTTCATGTAATCCAGAAAGGGTTCCGATGAGGGTAGCTCTGGTTTCTTCTCCATTCTTAGCCGTGCCTCCCAGAAAGTACGGCGGTACGGAGCTATTCATTGCCCAATTGGCTGAGGGGCTCAAAAACTCAGGCATCGACGTAGTGGTGTACGCCAACGGCGAGTCGACCGTCGGGGTTGAAACTCGCTGGCTCTACAAATCGCAGCACTGGCCGCTCAGCGGTGAAGTTTTTGATAACCTGAAAGACTTTAATCATGCATCCTGGGCCGTTGCCGATGCTGCGGCCGACTGCGACGTTATTCATCTCAATAGTGTTTCCGGTCTGATGTTCACTCGATTTGTGCAAAGCAAATTCGTTTACACGATGCACCACGTGCACGAAGATCCCTTGAGCGCGATCTACCGATTCTTCCCCTCGGTTGAGTTCGTTACTATCAGCGAATTTCAGCGCCGCCACGAAAGCATGCGGCGCATGCGAAATATTCATCACGGCGTGGATCTCAAGGCCTATAGGGCGCGGAGCGGCAAGCGGGATTATTTGAGCTTTCTTGGCCGGATCGCGCCTATCAAGGGTACGCACATTGCCATCGATGTCGCGAAGAAATCTGGTATCCCATTGAAGATTGCCGGCGAAGTGCAGCCGCAGTTCAAGCCTTATTTTGATGCCGAGATCAAGCCCCACATCGACGGCAGATTCATCGAGTATGTGGGCGAGGTTGACCTGGCGGGAAAGAATGAACTGCTCGGCAATTCCCTGGCGCTACTTTTTCCTATTCAGTGGAATGAGCCGTTCGGACTGGTGATGATTGAAGCAATGGCGTGTGGAGCTCCGGTGTTGGCGCTACCCGGCGGCGCAGTGGAAGAGATCGTGTGCGATGGCATCTCAGGTTATGTGTGCAGCTCCGCCGATGAGATGGCGCAACGCGCGCGCGAACTTCCGGGTTCATTCACTCCGGCGAATGTGCGACAGTATTGTCAGCAGTATTTCTCGCTGGACAGGATGGTCGCTGAATACGTTGCCCTGTACCAGGAGCTTGCCGACGAAGATACTCCGTTGGGCAAGGCCACATCGGAGCTGCCGATGATCGCGTGAGGAGAACGTGCCAGCCAGCATGAGCTCGTACCTGACGATTCCTTACGAAGAGCTGGTCGAGATTCCGTCGCCGCACGTGGAGCCGCGGATTGCCTACCAGTCGCTGGAGCCGCGCAAGGTTGACAATCTCACGCTGATCGACGGCAAGACCTTCAGCGCGACCAGCGTCTCCGGCGACATCTATCCCGCGGGATCGCCGGATGTCGGCTTCTTTCACGACGACACGCGCTTTCTGAGTCATCTGGAATTGCGCATCGGCGGACATCGCACCGTCGTGTTGTCGGCTGCGACGGAGAAGACCTTCTCCGCGCAGATCGAGCTGACCACCGGCACGATTACCCTGCGCGATTCCTTCGATCTTCCCGAGAACACCGTACATATCCGGCGAGAGCAGTTGCTGGCATCGGAGATCTTCTTCGACCGCATGACATTTGAGAACTTCAATCTCACGCCGGTCGATTTCACGGTTGAACTGCTGTTTGATTCCGATTTCGTCGATGTCTTCCAGGTGCGCGGCGTGGCGCGGCAGGAGCACGGGCAATACTACCGGCCGATCGTTCGCGATAGCGGAATTGCGTTTTACTATCGCGGGCTCGACGGCGTTATGCGGCAGACGCTCATTAAGATGACTCCTGCACCGACCGAAATCCAGGAGCGCGTCGCACGCTGGGAGCTGCGGCTGGAGCCATTGAAGCGAGTGGAGTTGGAAGTGTCGGTGACGCCGATGGTCGAAGGCCAAGCCTCGCGCGCGCAAGTGTATGAGATAGATCATCAGCTGCGGCAGAGGCGCGCGAACTTTGCGCGTTGGGAGGCCAGCTCTACCAGTTTCGAAACCGACAACGATGTCCTCGATGGGCTGCTCAAGACCGCCATCGGCGACTTCCATGCCCTGCAGATTCCTGAAGGCGAGCAGCACATCATCGCTGCCGGTATTCCGTGGTTCGCGACAATCTTCGGGCGGGATTCGATCATTGCTGCCTATCAATCGCTGTCGCTCAACTCGCAGCTTGCCGTCGACACGCTGCGCGTGCTGGCGCGTTATCAGGGCAAGGAACACAACGATTGGTGCGACGAGCAGCCGGGCAAGATTCTGCACGAGTACCGTGCAGGCGAGATGACGCGCGATGGCGAGATGCCCTTCGGCCCGTACTACGGCTCGATCGATGCGACGCCACTGTTTCTCATCCTGCTGAGCGAGACCTTCAACTGGACTGCCGACGAGCAGCTGGTCGAGGAGCTTTTGCCGAACGCTTATGCCGCGCTGCAATGGATCGACGAATGCGGCGATCTGGACGGAGACGGTTTTATCGAGTATCTGAAGCGGTCGCCGAAGGGGCTGGTCAATCAGGGATGGAAAGATTCCTGGGATGCCAACATGCATCGCGATGGCACCATCGCCAAGCCACCGATCGCGCTCTGCGAGGTGCAAGGCTACGTTTACGACGCGAAGTATCGCATGTCGTCGTTGCTGCGCAACTTTGGCGATGTGAAGACCGCTGAGCGTCTCAAACGCGAAACCGCCGAACTGGCGAAGCGCTTCGATCGCGCCTTCTGGGTACCAAGTCGCGGCTTCTACGCCATGGCGCTGGATTCCGAGAAGCGGCCGCTGGAAGTGATCTCGTCAAACCCCGGACACCTGCTGTTTACGCGCATCATCAGCAAAGAGCGCGCGCGCATCGTGGCCAATCGGCTGATGCGCGACGACATGTTCAGTGGCTGGGGATGGCGCACCATGTCGCAGGAAGAGCGCATCTTCAATCCGCTCAGCTACCATCGCGGCTCGGTGTGGCCGCACGACAATTCCATCATCGCGCATGGCATGGCGGTCAACGATATGCGCGACGGCGCATTGCGCATCCTGACTTCGCTGTATCAGGCGGCGTCGAAGTTTCGAGATTATCGTTTGCCCGAGCTGTTTTGCGGCGTGCAGCGGCGCGAATATGACGAGCCGGTGCACTATCCTGTGTCGTGTTCGCCGCAGGCGTGGGCGTCAGGTGCGATGTTTCTTATCCTGATGTCGGTGCTGGGAATGCACCCGAGCGCGCCGCGCAAAGAGTTGAACATCATCAATCCCCAACTGCCCGACTGGCTCGACCATCTGCGCATCCGCAACCTGCGCATCGGCCGCAGCCGCGTCGGACTCGACTTCAGCCGCCACGGCGAGCGCACCTTCTGCAACGTCGTTGATGTCGAGGGCGAGAAGCTACTGGTGAACGTGGCGTTCAAGAAATAGCTGTCGGCTATCGGCTATCGGCTGTCAGCTTTCAGCTTGGCGCCAATCTAATGCCCGCCCTGCTCCGACGGTGTCGCGGCCGGCTTGACGAATCTGGCATCATCAATCGGCGCGTTGTCTTTGGCTTCGTCGATCTTGACGGTGAACGCGCCACTCGGGCGTGCGATGGTCCACCGCATCGGAGTTTTCACGCCACCGATGTCGCGATAATCGGCGAAATCAACCTGCGTCGGATTCAGTCCCAGAGGCGTGTCGGTGTAGTGCACCATTCGCAGCAGCAAACCCGAATCCTTATCGAAGTAGAGCTTCACCGGCGGCTGGCCTTTGGTGAGGCCGAGAACCACATTGGTCTCGTGATCATCGACCTTCTCGGTATGATCCTGCAGCTTCAGCTCGTTAAAGTCGTGCTCCAACTGAAGGGGATAGAACGCTTCGGCATCAAGCTTCGCAGCCGTCTGGTCAGCCGCGGACATTTCACGCACTGGCCGTCCGGGAAAAGAAATCCAGCCCGCCTGACCGTTGTACGCGGTGACGCTTTCGCCCTTAGCCATGTGCATGACCGAGACGCGCTGATCGGGCGCCTTGGTGTAAATGTCGATAGCGACCGACGGTCCCTCCGGCATCAAGGCGTTACCTTTCTCGACTCGCGTGGAAACCGCACTCAGCGCGGCTTCTCCGCCAAGCGCCTGAATGTAGCGGGCCAGCACTGGAGCTCCCGAGGGCAGGGAAGCGGGATTGTCATTGTGCTGATGCATCGCCTCCGGCTTGAGCGCCTCCGCCATGATGGCGGGAATGGCTTGCGGGTGCGGCGATCCACGATGACAGGTGTTGCAGGTGACCTGGCGCTCACCATCGAAGTTGTTCTTGTTGATGGCGAACATCATCTGCATCATCTCGCGTGCAGTTTTCTTTTCCTTCTTGTCGTCTTTGTCGAATACAAGGCGCTTGTCTGGCCCTTCGACGTGGCAGAACTCGCACTCCACGCCCAGCGCGGCGGTGATGAACTGCATCGACGGGATGAGTTCGTCCGCCGGGATATCTTTAAGCACCTTGATGTTTTTGTAGTGCTGCGCGGCCGTTTGCGACGAGTTGGCATTGGGCGGCGCGGATTGCGCCGGATGGGCGTTTGCGGCGATCATCGCTCCTGCGACAAGGAATCCAACGACCACAGCGGTCAGTCCTATGGCAGCGCTGCGAGCTGGCAGTACGTTCTTTCTCGGCATTCTGGCAGTCTAACAAAAGCCTCAATCCATCCAGCTTGGCAGAGCGATTTGAGGGAAACGTGTTGTCACAAGGCTGTGTGACATTTGCACTCCCTCCCGGTGACCAATGCAGTACAATCCAGTTTCTGCGTCTGCCCGCAGAACATCCTACGGGCCGCGTTCGCCCGCATTGCTCAGGCGAACGCTTTTGAGGCATCGGCATGTTCAAGCGCGTCCTCATCGCTAACCGCGGCGAGATTGCTGTGCGCATCATCCGCGCCTGTCGCGAGATGGGCATCGAGTCGGTCGCGGTCTACTCCGACGTAGACCGGAAATCGCTGCACGTGCGCAAGGCCGACTACGCCTATCACATTGGTCCGGCGACAGCGAGCGAGTCCTATCTCAACATTGAGAAGATTCTAGACGTAGCGCGGCGCAGCCAGGTCGAAGCGATCCACCCGGGATACGGTTTCCTCTCGGAAAATGCCGGCTTTGCGCGCGCCTGTGCGGATGCGGGATTCAAGTTCATTGGCCCCTCGCCCGAATCGATGGACATGATGGGTTCGAAGACGCGGGCGCGTCAGAACATGAAGCGCGCGGGCGTACCGTTTGTGCCGGGATCGGAGCGTGGGCTGGATCTGGATGCCGCCGAGCGCTTGGCGGAGCAGATTGGTTATCCCGTGATGCTGAAAGCCGCAGCCGGCGGCGGCGGCAAAGGCATGCGGCTGGTTAGTTCGCAAGGTGAACTGCACTCCGCCTATGAGAACGCGCGTAGCGAAGCGCAGCGGTCGTTTGGTGACAACGAAGTTTACATCGAGAAGTACATCAACAATCCTCGCCACGTGGAGATGCAGATCTTCGGCGATGAGCATGGCAATGTTGTCTATCTCGGCGAGCGCGAGTGCTCGGTGCAGCGTCGGCATCAGAAAGTGCTGGAAGAGGCGCCGTCACCGATTGTGAACGAGGACATGCGCCGCCGCATGGGTGAGATCGCGGTGCGTGTCGGCAAGGCCGCGAACTATCACAATGCAGGCACGGTCGAGTTCCTGGTCGATCAGGATCGCAACTTCTACTTTCTCGAGATGAACACGCGCCTGCAGGTGGAGCATCCGATCACGGAATTTGTGACCGGCCTGGACCTGGTGCATTTGCAGATGAAGATTGCGTCGGGCGAGAAACTTCCGTTCAAGCAGGACGACATTAAGCTGCGCGGGCACGCGATCGAGTGCCGCATTTATGCCGAAGATCCCGACAATAATTACTTTCCGTCGCCGGGGCTGATCACGCGGCTGATCTCGCCGTCAGGACCGGGAGTGCGGCGCGATAGCGGCATGTACGAGGGCTGGACGGTTCCCATCGAATACGATCCGCTGCTGGCGAAGCTAGTGGGCTACGGCGAGAACCGCGAGCAAGCAATTCATCGGCTGCTGCGGGCGCTCTATGAGTATTTCGTTGGCGGCATCAAGACGAACATCTCGCTGTTCCGCCGCATTTTGAAGGATCCGGAGTTCCAGGCAGGGAGCATCGATACCGGATTTCTTGATCGTCTGTTGACCAAGCCCAGCAACGAAACCGATGTGCGGCGACCCATCATCGCAGCCATTGGAGCGGCTATTTTTGCGAGCACCGAGCCGAAGGCGACGTTGCCAGGTGGAACGACGGCTTCAGCGACGCAGAATGGTAATGGTGCGGGCGCGGTACCGGTGTCGAATTGGCGCCGGACGGCGCGGGCGGAGGCGGTGGGCGAGAGGTGAACGTATGCGCGAGATTGCTTCTTGAATGTACTGGTTGGGGGTAGAATTTGGGCATGGAGATGGTCTTTACAGCGATCTTTGAACCTGTTTCGGAAGCTGAGGGCGGGGGCTACGTCGCCTACGCTGCGGAGCTGCCCGAAGCTATATCGGAAGGCGACGACTTGGACCAGGCGCGTGAGAATCTTCGGAGCGCCATTGAGATGGTGGTGAATTCTAACAGGTCGATAGCCGAGCATGGTCTCGAGGGAAAACGGGTGACCCGAGAAGAGATCCGCGTGAAAGTTGCATAGGCGGTGAAGCGAAGAGACCTGATCCGCCACCTCGAAGCGAACGGATGTGTCCTTCTTGAGGAGGGGGCCAGTCACACTCGCTACCTAAACCCTGCTACGCGGCGACGAAGCACAGTTCCGAGACATACAGAAATCAAGAATCCAACAGCAGCCGCCATATGTAAGCAGCTTGGCGTACCCAATCCGTTTCGCCCGGCGAGGAACGAGGGCGCATGACTTACGGTGTTATCGTTGACGGCAAGACGCATCAGGTGGAACTCGAGCGCGGCGAGAAGACCTGGCTGTGCAAGGTCGACGGCCAACCCATCGAAGTGGACGCTGCGTTGACCGCTCGCGATGTACTGTCGGTGCTGGTCAGCGGCAAAGCTTATGAGATCAAGCGCGAGCGATCACTGCAGGGAGAACTGCATATGGTCATCGGCAGCGCCCGTTATGCCGTCGATGTGCAGGATCCGCGCTCGCTACGCACGCGCCGAGCGATTGCCGGAGCAGAGAGCGGTCCGCAGAAGCTGAAGGCGCCGATGCCGGGCAAGATCGTTCGGATTCTGGTAAATGAAAAAGATGAGGTCAAGGCTGGCCAGGGGATCGTCGTGATGGAAGCGATGAAGATGCAGAACGAGATGAAATCTCCTAAGGACGGCAAGGTGCAGAAGATCCTCACCGCGGAGGGCTCAACCGTCAATGCCGGCGACACGCTGGCGATTATCGAGTAGCAATCAGCAAACACCGTTAGCAGTTAGCAATTAGCAGTTAGCAATTAGCTTTCAGATCTCAACACTTCCAACAAGCTTCCATCTGCGGGCGTTCGCCATTTTGGCTTCCGTTACTCTCCAGACTCGTCAGATCGCAGAGGCTAAAGCCCAGACTCTGTTGCATCTCATTCGGTACGACTGAAGAGAGTCTGCGTGAGAACCGTGCCGCCGCTCCGCGGCTCGGCTCAATTTTTCCACTCTACCCGGCGCTTACGCGCCGGGCTAACTTCATGCCGCCGCTGCGCGGCTGAATTAACGCCAATCTGAGCGGTCGTCTCCCACCGTAAACTCTCAAATCGAGTACTCGCGCAGACACTGAAGTCGTGCCCTGACACAAAGCTGATCAATTGAGACCGTCGATGAACAGTAGAAGTTCATAACTGACGGTGAGTGCTGACTGCTGACCGCTAACTATAATGTTGCGATGGCAAAGCAGTGGAAGACCAAGCTAATCCATTCTGATGTACAAGTTCCAGAAGGTTATCGCTCGCTGACTACGCCGGTTTATCGCGGGTCGACCTCGCTGTTTGCCGACGCGGCCGCGGTTACCGACGCCTGGGACCAATACGAAGCCGGCTACACATACGGTCTTTACGGCACGCCGACTACTCTGGAATTGGCAGGGCGCATCTGCGAGTTGGAGCAAGGGTATCGCACCATCATCACGCCCGGCGGTCAGTGTGCCATCTCGTTGATCAACCTTGCTCTTCTCAAGGCCGGAGATCACATCCTGGTGCCTGAAAGTATTTACGGTCCCAACCGCAAGCTCGCTAACGACGTTCTGCGGCGGTTTGGTGCGCAGATCACGTACTATCAGCCGACGATCGGGAGCGACATCGCCGGCCTGATCCAGCCGAACACGCGACTGGTCTGGTGCGAAAGCCCGGGATCGATCACGATGGAGATCCAAGACATCCCGGTCATTGCCGAAGTTGCCCGCAAAGCTGGAGCGATGGTCGTGATGGATAACACCTGGTCGGCGGGCGTGTACTTTGACGCCTTAGCGCACGGGGTCGACGTAACTATGCAGGCTCTGACCAAGTATGTTGGAGGGCACAGTGATTTGCTGCTGGGTTCGGTTACGGTGAAGGACAAGGTCATCTACGAGCGAGTTGGTGCAACTCAGCAACTTCTGGGATGTGCGGCCTCGCCCGATGATTGCAGCCTGGCATTGCGCGGCATGAAAACGCTAGCCGTGCGCCTGGAGGCGATTGGGTCATCGGCCCTGGCCATTGCGCATTGGCTCGCGGAGCGTCCGGAGGTTGAGCTTGTGCTGCACCCGGGTTTGGAATCCTGCCCAGGACACGAATTGTGGAAGCGCGACTTTACTGGCTCAGCCGGAGTGTTTGCTTTCATCCTGCACAAGGGCACGAGCAAAGAACAAGTCTTGACTTTGGTAAATTCACTCAAGCTATTTAAGATTGGCTATAGCTGGGGCGGAGTAACTAGTCTTGCCGTTGCCTACGATTTTACCCACTACAAATCCAGGCCAACCTACCAACATCGAATTGTGCGACTGAGTATCGGACTAGAAGCCACCGAAGACCTGATTGCTGATCTCGAAGCTGCAATGGCAGCCGTTGGGACGCAATCGTGGTAAGGAATCTGCCTAGCTTCGAATTGCCAATACATTCCCATTTTGGGAATAGTTATAGCTAATTCCGCTCAATTAGTATTCCCATTTTGGGAATTCCTCTATCAATCGCCAACAGGCCTATTACAACTAAGTAGGTATGTAGTGTTCCCATAATGGGAAGTATCCATAGCCTACTGGTAAATGATGCGAACTTTGTTGCAAGCAGTTGCAGTAAGAAGCATCCCACGCATCGTTATTTCAGTTAGTTACCACGGCAGCACAATTGCACTTTCCATGGGCGATAGTTCTTGCATGTAGATCATGCAGGGCTGTGGTAGGCCAGGTTTAAACTGCTGCCCTGTTTTTCATATGATTGGCGCCGGGCTCCTTGTCCTTGACTCCTCGCGGCGTCAGATGCTGATGTTCTTTCTTTTTCGAGTCGAGGCGCTGTACATCGCCACGGCAATCGCAGTTGGTTGGCGATATCAAGTTCCGGTAACAGCGCTGTTACCAACGTTGTCCATCTCATATATTCTTAAGGAGGATTTTCCTTGAAACTGCGTATTGCTTCTATCACACTGCTGCTATTGGCGTTGGTAGTTATTCCAGCGATGGCACAGGACATCTATGACAATGGTCCGATTAACGGCAATACCGATGCTTGGACCGTTAACTTCGGCTTCATTGTTAGCGACACATTCAACGTCACTAACAACAACACGGCCATCACCGGCGGCAGCTTCGGAATGTGGCTGTTCTCGGGCGACACTCTGACCTCGGCTGAACTGTCCATCACCTCGGGTGAGAACAGCGGGACCAGCTATTTTGATCAAACTGTCAACTTCACGCAGGGCGCCTGCACCGCCAACCAGTACGGCTACAACGTCTGCGCCGAGAACACCACGTTCAACGGCCCGACGCTCAATGCCGGCACCTACTGGCTGAACCTGCAGAATGCCAGCGTACCGAGCGGCGACCCGGTTTACTGGGACGAGAACTCCGGCCCATCACAGGCCTCTGAGAACAGCATTGGCTCGATTCCTTCGGAAGCCTTCACCGTTCTCGGAACGTCGTCCACCACCACCACCAGCTCGGTTCCTGAGCCCAGCAGCATTCTTCTGCTTGGCTCCGGCGTGCTCGGCCTGGCCGGCATACTGCGTCGTAAGCTGTTCTAGTTTGGTTTTCGAACCGCACGTTATTTCATAACAAACCTAGAAGCCGGAACTTCCCCAGTTCCGGCTTCAATTTATAGCGGCGAATGCTAGTTGCCATCCTCGGTGCGCAAGACCTTCAGGACGTCGACCAACTCTTGGGGCAGCGGCGCCTCCAGGTCCAGCCAATCGCCGGTGCTCGGCTGCCGGAACCCGATCGCTGCCGCATGCAGGAAGTTTCGATCCAACCTGAGCACGGATGGCATAGCCCGCAGCCGTAAGGCTGTCCCCGGTCGAATTTCGCGCGGGGCGCCATAAAGGGTATCTCCCACGATCGGATAGCCAAGCGACGACAGGTGGACGCGGATCTGGTGGCTGCGGCCGGTCTCGATACGGACGTCGACAAGCGCGAATTTGCCGTACTGCGAAGCGATTCGCTCCCGCACCTCGTAATGGGTCACCGCGGATCGGCCACCACTGCCGCGGGTTGTCATGCGCGTGCGCCGCACAGAGTCGCGGCTGATGGGCGTGCTGATGGTGCCTCGATCCCGGACCGGCCAACCGTGCACCAGCGCAATGTAACGTTTCTTGATCTCTCGTTTGGAAAACTGCTGCGCCAGCTTGCGGTGCGCTACGTCATTCTTGGCAACAATGATGAGACCGCTGGTCTGCTTGTCCAGGCGGTGAACTATGCCGGGCCGCAGCTCGCCGCCAACATCGGACAGACTGCCAAAGCGATGCAGCAGGGCATTCACCAGAGTGCCGCGATTGCGCTCGTCCTCGGTGGCGCCCGCTCCGGCGTGGACCATCATTCCAGCTGGTTTGTTGAGGACTGCCAGGTCGGCGTCTTCGTAGACGACGTCCAGAGGAATGTCCTCGGCGATGGCGCGGAGAGGCGCCGGCACAGGCTCGCCAAGGATCGTGACTTGTTCTCCACCGCGCAGCTTCAGCGACGGCTTGGCAGCTGATCCGTTGACCAAAGCCTTCCCTTCGTGCAGAAGTTGCTGCACGCGCGCCCGGCTGATATCGGGAATCTGTGCGGTGAGGAATTGATCCAGCCGCTGGCCCGCGGCGTCGGCGGGGACGGAGATGGTAAGGGGAAAACGGAGCACGCAACCAGTTTCGAGTTTCTGGTTTCAAGTTTCAAGATCAGTTTCGAGTTTCCGGTTTCCAGTTTCAAGTTGCCTGACGGGGAATTACGGATGGGGTTGGAACTTACGGTCATCTATCTCAGGCCGGACCGACTTGAAACTCGAAACTGGAAACTCGAAACTCCGAAACTCGAAAACTACCGGGCCGCCTTCACCGGAACTGGTGGCGCGAGAGCGACTCGCCGCATCCACAGCACCCCACCGAAGATCACCAGGCAGATGGCGATTGCTTGCGTACCGCTCATCCAGCCGAAGAACTCGCCGCGACCAGGGTCGCCGCGGAAGAACTCGATGAAGTAGCGGCCGATGCCGTAGATGATCATGTAGCTCCCGATGATCTCGCCTTCAAATTTCTTGCGGCGGATCAGCCACACCAGGAACAGGCAGTTGGCCAGCTCCAGGATCATCTCGTAAAGCTGCGTGGGATGCAGCGGGATGTTGAGCGGCGTGCCGACGATCTCCAATGCCAGCGGATTGTGGAAGGTTACGGCCCAAGGCACATGCGTCTCGCGGCCATAGCAACAGCCGGCGGCGAAGCAGCCGACGCGGCCGAAAGCGTGACCCAACGCGAGGCCGGGAGCGAAGACATCGCAGGTGCGCAACACCGGCATCTTGTTGGCCCGCATGTACCAGATACACATCGCAAGCGCTAGCAGCAATCCGCCAGACCAGACGCCGCCGGCCTGTAACGTAGCCAACGAGAACATATGCGCGCGCGCGTCGGAGTCGGTGATCAGGTAGAGAATCTTGGAGCCGACGATGCCGGAGAGTATGGCGATGAGACCGAGATTCCAGAGCTTGTCGGGATCGAGGCCCTGTTCGCGGCCCAGCTTGACGATGAGCAACAGGCCAAAGATCAAGCCTAATGCGGCCATCAAGCCATAGGTCGGAAGGCTGAAACTGCCAAAGTGGACTAGACGGGGAAACACGCTTCTATTTTAGATGCTGAAGCGCGTTGTGCGCTTCAGCAGGCAGTTGGCACTTAGCACTTGGCACTTAGTCAACCCTTTTGGGTCTTTGCTAGGTGCTAAGTGCTAATTGCCAGGTGCCAAGAAAAAACCGACCCGCGGGGCCGTGTTTAGTGGGCCGTCAATGAACCCGCATTATACGGTGGGAACCCGCCGCAGCTCTTTAGGCATCTCCGCATGGCGGAGCACTGCACACCGAACCGTTAAACGAGTCGAGTCCCCTGTTCATTGAGCATTGGTTCAAAAAACGGTTGCCACCAACACCAACTTTGCAGGCCGGCTTAATAGATCAGATGCTATGAAAAAGACGGTCGGATGACAAGAGGGAAGTGGTAAATAGTTGGCCAATAACGTGCCATAAGGGCACCGGCAGCAATCTGGGAGACGCGGAACTGGCTGCACAGCAGGTTGATAGTGTCCGCAACACTGGGCGAGGAGTCGGGGCTGCCGCTCAGCGTTGCGTCAAAATTCGGTGAGGTCGACTTGTGGTAGTGAGGATCGCAAAGGTTGATCAGTCATTTTCGGTGTTTACAAAACTTATGTTTTCTTAACAGATGCGAGCCGACCCATATGTTTAGGTAGAGTAGTAGGGGCAAATGCGTAGCATCTTTCGATCACAAAAGGCGATTGCCATCATCAGCGCTCTGGCGCTCAGTGTGCTGTTGATCGCTGCTCCGCGTTTCTCTTTCGGGCAGCAGAATGAAGCTGCGCAGCAGGCGGGCGCGCCGAAAAGGACGCGAGTCGTCGGAGTCATCAAGTCGATCAGCGGAAACACGATCACACTGACCACCGATGCCGGAGCTGACGTCAGCGTCACTATTCAGCCGACCACGCGGCTCATGCGATTGGCTCCCGGCCAGACCGATTTAAAGACCGCAACCGCGATTCAATTGAGCGACGTGCAGGTGGGAGATCGGATGTTGGTGGGCGGCACGCCGGCCGACGATGGGAAGTCTGTCGCCGCGACCACGGCTGTGATCATGAAGAAATCTGATGTCGCCGAGAAGCAGCAGCATGATCGCGAGGAGTGGCAGAAGAACGGTGTCGGCGGTGTGGTGAAAGCGGTTGATGTTGCCAGCGGCACGATCACGCTTTCCACGGGCACTTTGGGAGCGCCGAACACGATGGCTGTCCACGTGTCGAAGGAAACCATCATTCGCCGTTATGCTCCCGACTCGGTGAAATTTGACGATGCCAAGCCAGGCACGCTGGAGCAGGTCAAAGTTGGCGACCAACTGCGCGCGCGTGGGACGAAGAGTGCGGACGGGAAGGAGTTGACTGCAGCCGAGATCGTCTCCGGCACATTTCGCAGCATCGCGGCGAGCGTCCTCTCCAGTGACGCTGCAAACAACACAATTACCGTGACCGATCTTGCGAACAGGCGTCCGGTGACGTTGAAGATTGCTCCGGACTCACAGATGCACCAGCTGCCGGCGATGTTCGCGCAGCGTATTGCAATGCGTCTGAAGGGTGGAACGCCGCCGAGTCAAGGAGGAACGAATTCCACGGGCGGCGCTGCTGCGCGAAGTCAAGATGGTGGGGCGCGACCGAGCGGAGGCGCGGGTTCGGCTGGAGAATCGCGTCCAGCCGGCGGTTCCGGCGGCGGACACCCGGGCGGAGCGCCAGATTTTCAGCAGATGTTGAACCGCATGCCCGCAGTCGAGCTCAGCCAATTGCAGAAAGGCGACGCGGTGATGATCGTCGCTACCGAAGGCACGGCGGAATCGCCGTCGCAGGTCATCATCCTGCTCAGTGGTGTTGAGCCAATCCTGACGGCCGCCTCGCCCAGTGCGGCCAGCACAATTCTGTCTCCCTGGAATCTGTCGGCCGGCGCAAATATGGGAACGGGAGACACGCCGTAAGGGAATACTGTTAGCGCCACTACCTTCTTGCCGGATAAAGGTCTAATACCTGAATGCGTTCGTGTGTTATCGCTTTCTTATTGTGTCTAATTGCTGCCGCGCCTGCGTCGGCGCAAACCGCTTCTGGGACGATGCGCGGACGCATTACCGATCCTTCCGGAGCAGTTGTTGCCCAAGCAACGATCACGGCTACCGGTCCCAGCGGCAAAACCGTCACCGCCCAAACTAACCATCAAGGTGTTTACGAAATCAATGGCCTTGTCCCCGGTGCGTACAACGTCACTGCGGTTGCGAAAGGCTTTGCGGTAGATAACGAAGCCGAGATCCAAGTTCAAGCCGGGCAAGTCCAACAGCTCGATATCCAGCTTCAGATCGAAGTCGAGCAGCAGCATGTTGAAGTGCAGGAAGAGGCGCCGACCGTCAACGTCAGCCCGTCGGAGAGCAGCGCGGGCACGCTGATCATCAAAGGCAAAGACCTGGACGCGCTGTCGGACGATCCCGATGAACTGGAATCGGAGCTGCAAGCGCTGGCAGGACCGTCGGCGGGACCGAATGGCGGCCAGATTTACGTTGATGGCTTTACCGCGGGACAGCTGCCGCCGAAGTCGGCGATCCGAGAGATTCGTATCAATCAAAACCCGTTCTCTGCCGAGTACGACAAGCTCGGCTACGGTCGCATCGAGATCTCTGACCAAGCCCGGCACCGACAAGTTTCACGGCCAGCTGCTGGTGAATGGCAACTCGTCGTACTTCAATACGGGAAATCCGATTACGCCCGACGAACCCAGCTACTACTCGGAGATCTTCAACGGTAACCTCAGTGGGCCGATCGACAAAAAGGCGTCGTTCTTCTTCACCATTCAACAGCGCAATATCGATAACCAGAGCCTCGTCGACGCCCAGATTTTGGGACCGGGGGGCATCGTTACGCCGTACAACGTTGCTGTTCCCAGCCCGTCGAAACGGCTGAATGTCAGCCCTCGCGCCGATTTCCAGCTCTCGGCGAGTAACACGCTGACGATTCGTTACCAGTACAGCCAGAACTCACAAGAGAACGAAGGCATTGGCGGGTTCTCGCTGCCCTCGTATGGCTACAATTCGCGCAGCACGGAAAACACCGTGCAGATCACGGACACTCAGGTGATCAGCCCTACTATCGTGAATGAAACGCGATTTCAGTTCATCCGCGACAGCGACACGCAGAATCCGCTGAGCACCGCGCCCGCGATAACCGTGGCGGGCGCGTTCACCGATGGAGGAAATTCGCAGCAAACTGTGATCGGCAATCAGAACCACTACGAGCTGCAGAACTTCACCTCCATCGCGAAGGGCAAGCACTTCATCAAGTTCGGTGGAAGATTGCGGGACACGCAATACTCCAGCAACCAGAACTCCGGCTTTAACGGGGCGTACACGTTTTCGTCGCTGACTGCGTACCAGGCGGGGCTTCCCAGCCAATTCACGCTGGTCGCCGGATTCCCGCAGACCGCGGTTGCCATGTTTGACGTGGGCATGTATGCGCAGGACGAATGGAAGATCAAGCCCAACCTGACCTTCAGCTACGGACTGCGCTATGAAACCCAGACCGGAATTCCGTACGAAGGCAATTGGGCGCCGCGCTTAAGCCTGGCTTACGGACTCGGACACAGCAAGCAGCCGAAGACTGTTCTGCGCGGTGGCTATGGCATTTTCTACGACCGCTTCTCCTACGACTATCTGCTGACCGCCGAGCGCTACAACGGCTTCACCCAGCAGACGTACACCGTCGCCGATCCCGACTTCTATCCTGCGATTCCAACTCCGGCGCAATTGCAGGGACTGGCGACCAATTCGCCCACGAGTTACCAGGTAGCGAGCAATCTGCATGTGCCGTACACGTCGGAGGCGGCGTTCAGTGTGGAGCGGCAGCTCACCAAGAGCGCGACCGTTTCGGTCACCTACCTGAACTCGCGTGGTGTGCATCAGCTGTACATGATCAATGCGAACGCGCCGCTGCCCGGATCAGGTCCCCCCTATAGCCCGCCTCAGCGACCGCTGGGCAATAACGACAATGTCTATCAGTTCAACTCCGGCGGCATCTTCAAAGAAAATCAGCTCATCACCAACGTCCGCTACACGATGGGCAGCAAGATATCGTTGTTTGGCTTTTATGCGCTGAGCTTTGCCGACAGCGATCTTGGTTCCGGAGGCCCGGTGACGATTGGTTCGTCCGGCGGCGGCGGTGGTTTCGGCGGGGCCTTCGGCGGAGGCGGCGGGGGGACGCCGCAGTTTGTTTCTGACTCCTATAATCCTCAGGCCGACTGGGGCTCAGCCTCGTTCAACGTGCGGAACCGCGTGGTTGTGGGCGGAACGTTTGTGCTGCCGTACGCGCTGCGGCTAAGCCCGTTCATCCTCGCGAACTCGGGCACGCCGTTTAACATTGTCCTGCCGACCGACCTCAACGGCGATTCCATCTTCAACGATCGTCCTTACCTGGTTTCCGCATCCACTCCGGGAGCCATGGTGACGCCCTACGGCACCTTCAGCGAAACACCTGTGGCTGGCGCGCCGGTCGTTCCCATCAACTACGGCAGAGGCCCGGCGGTGTTCACGCTGAACCTGCGTTTGAGCAAGACCTGGGGCCTTGGTCCGAAGGTAAAGGGTGGATCCGGTCCGTCCGGCGGCATGGGTGGCCCGGGCGGTGGCGGTCGTGGCGGCGGCGGTGGACTCGGCCCGCGCGGCCTTTCCGGTGGCGGCGGCCCAAGCCCCTTCACCTTCGGCTCGGAAACCAGCCGCAAGTACAACCTGACCTTTAGCGTCAGCGCGCGCAACTTGTTGAACTTCGTGAACTACGGACCTCCGGTCGGCATTCTCGGCTCGAACTCGTTCGGAATGCCGATCTCGTTAGCGGGGGCGCCATTCTCGAATGGCTCAGCCGTCCGTCGCATCGATCTGCAGATGCTGTTTTCGTTCTGAGAAAATAGCTACATCATCGCGGCGAAGATCTCCGCTGGTTCTGCGCAAAAGAAGACAAGACGGTCAACTTCAACTTATCAGCAATAATCCGGCTAACCCTGCTATGGTGATCGTCTGGTCTCCTCACCGTACTTTTCCTGTGCCGCCGCAATGGTGTAAGTGCCGGGTGGTAATCCTTGCAGACAGAGGCCTCCATCATTGCCGCCAACGGCGAAAAAACCTTCATTGTAATATTCGAATCAGGCGCAAGAAGACGACGATATAGCGACGACTTCATTGCGGCAATATGATCGTGCGAGACAGCGACAACTCGAACGGCAATTCTCCGAACAGGAACATCGCAACTGGCGTTGATGCGGTCAATCCCCTGGGCGAAAGTGTCTCTGCGTCGGATGCGGGATATCGCCTGACGCTTCCGGTTCGACGGAGTCCAAGTGTCGCGCAAGCCGTGCTGCTTGGCGGCGCGCTCGCCCAGTTGGGTTTGGCGCTGCTCATCACAATTTACCTGGCACGCGTGTTGTCGCCGGCAGCCTTCGGATTCTTCTCGCTGGTCAGTACCATCTTCATTTTGGCGCGCAAGTTTCTGGATCTTGGCCTGAGCAACGTTGCGGCTCGCGATATCGCGGCAGATGCACAACGCGAGCGCCCGATTCTCGAAGGGATGATGGCGTACCGGCGGGTTGCGGGTGTTGTCCTGGCGTTGTCGCTGCTGGTTTTTGCTTTTGTGCAGACGGGAGAATTGGAGCGTTGGATCTTGTTGGCCGTCGGTACGGTGCTTCTGTTCACAGAGCCAGCGGCGCTCGATCCGGTGTTCCAGGTGCGGCAAGCGCAGGGAGGACCAGCACTGCTGAATGTCCTGGGCGGCCTGCTAGTACTCGGGGGCAGTGTCTGGTTTAAACGGCTGGATCTCGCGGGAGCGGCGTTCGCGTGGCTGCTGGTTGTGCGCGAGGGGTTGACGCTGCTGTTTACAAAGATACTGGCGGAACGGTTGCTCGGCTTTCATCCTAAGCCTGGTTTTCGCGGACGAGCACTGAAGGAATTCGTTGGCCCGGCGCTCATCTTTGGACTGGCAAGTCTGGTCTACACGATCTACTTTCATTGCGATGTGTTCTTCGTGTACGCGCTGCGCGGCAAAGAGGAACTGGGAGCATATGCAGCGGCTTTTCGTCCGATCAATCCTCTGTTGTTGCTTCCGTGGCTGCTGATGGTGCCGATGATACCGGTGCTCACGGCAGCGGCGGCGAGCGATCGGAAACGGTTTGTGCTACAGGTACGAACGGCGTGCGGGTTGGCATTGGGTATCGGAGCATGCGGTCTGGTTGCAGGTGTGGTCCTCGCGCCCGACCTGGTGCAACTGCTCTATCGCGGGCGTTATCTCAGTGGGCCGCTTTCGTGCATCGCGGCGTTTCGCTGGCTGGCGATTGCGCTGGGCCTGGTGTGTGTCACAACCGTGTTGACGGCGTCGCTGCTGGCGGATCGTAAGGAGAAGCTGTTGCTTGGCATTGGCGTAACTGCACTGGTGGTCAATGCTGCGATGAATCTGGTGTTGCTGCGGCACTACAATTTCACCGCTGCGGGATTTGCGACGGCGGCGACGGAATTTCTCTTCCTGGTGTGCGCGCTGGCGGGATTTCAGATCGCTGCCGGACGAAGCGCGATGACGTTGAAGTCGGTTATGTATTTGGCGCCGGCGATTGTCATTGGAGTGCTGTTGTATTTCATGCCGGGCGGAGCAGCGCTGCGAGTGGCGTGTGGGATCGCGCTGGGGATGTTGTCGGTCGTGACGATTCTGTGGTCGCCTGAGGCGCGCCAATTCAGGCAAGAGATGCGATCGTCTTCGCCCGTTTTCTAACCATCATGTCGAAGTCCGATCCAGTCGAGAAGGCGTTGAATGCGCTTGGCGAGCTGCGTCATACGAACTCGCCCGAGACCCTTACTAAAGAACTGCGTGCTTATTTCTCGAACAAATCAAATCTGGTAGTGGCGAAGGCCGCGAAGATCGCGGGCGAACTGCATGCGACGGAATTGGTTCCCGAACTGGTTGCGGCATTCGAGCGGCTGATGAAGGATCCTCAGAAGTTGGACAAGCGGTGTGCGGCGGTGACCGAGATTGTCGGCGCGTTGTACGAGATGGACTATTGCGAGCCGGAGGTTTACCTGCGCGGTTTGCGCCATGTTCAGAAGGAAGCTTCGTTCGGGCCGCCAGTAGATACTGCTGCCGCGCTGCGCGGCATGTGTGCCCAGGGGCTGCTACGAACACGGTATCGCGATGCGCTGACGGAGGTGCTGCAACTGCTTGTCGACCGCGAGCCGCCGGCGAGATTGGGCGCAGTGCGCGCGCTGGCGCTGAATGGAGGCGAAGCCGGCGCGCTGTTGCTTCGTCTGAAGGCTCTGACAGGCGATACCGAGCCGGAGGTTCTGGGCCAATGTTTCTCCGGATTACTCGCAGCAGCGCCGGAGCAGTCGCTGGCTTTCGTCGCGAAATATGTGGATGACGAGGATGAGTCGACAGCGGGGGCTGCCATCTGGGCGCTGGGCGAGTCGCGGTTGTCGAGTGGGGTCGAGATTCTCAAAGAGAACTGGGAACGCACGGTGGATCGCGATGTTCGCAGAGTGCTGCTGGCAGCGTTGGCGGCTTCGCGTCTGCAGGAGGGGCAGGATTTTCTGTGTTCGCTGTTGCGGTCGGCGAACTCACGAACGGCCAGCGATGTGCTGGAGGCGTTGGCACCTTATGCAGGAAGCGAAATCATCAGACAGGCCGTGGCTGCCGCGGTTCAAGAACGCGGCGAGGCGTCTGTGACGGCGGCATTCAAAGAACGATTTTCGAAATAGAGATCGCTCACTTCACTTTGCTTGCAGTAATGATTGAATCTTCTGCTGAAGAGCGGTCAGGTCAGTAGCGCCGATGTACTTGGCGGCGATGCGACCATCGCGTCCGATGAGGACCGTCACGGGCAGTCCCAGAACTCCGCCGTAGGATTCGGCGAGGCTGGCATTCCCAATCGCTACCGGATAGTTCATCTTGAACTGCCGGTAGAACTCATGTACCGGCTTGGCATCATCGTCCATGGAGATGCCGATCAACTGCAGCCCTTGCGGACCGAGGGTGTTCTGGAATTCGACGAACTGTGGAATCTCTCCGCGGCACGGCGTGCACCAGGTTGCCCAGAAGTTCAGCAGCACGACTTTGCCCTGATAGCTGGCAAGCGCGAGAGGCTTGCCGTCGAGATCCTGAAGCGAGAATTGCGGCGCAGGTGAATCGACAGCGCCCGGGTGTCCGCCCTTGGAGTGCGAACTGCGTCGCGCGCCCTCATAGACAACAACGGCAATCGCGATAACGACAATCAGCAGAACGAGTTTTCTCATCAGAATTTATTGGCCTTTGATGGTGGGGTAGCCCTTATCGACCCAATCGGCACCGAAGTTGTCGGCAATGTAGAGCACCTTCACGTTAGTGAATCCCATCGCATGTAATTCATTGTAAGCTGGGCGAACATTCGGGCACCGGCTCCACGGGCAGCAGCCGCAATAGAGAACAATCGACTGGTTGCGCGGCAGCGACTTCACTCGCGTCCGCAGGCGCTCCAGACTCTGCTTGCCATCGGTCGCCCCGATGTACTCGGCTCCGGGAATGTGCGCCTGCATGTAGAGAATCGACGGCCCGACGTTCAACACCAGCGGCTTATTCTCCTGCCCGGATTGCAACAGGTTCAACAGGTCTTCAGGGTTGATCAGCTGCGAACTGCCGGGCGGGAGATCGGAGGCAGCCGAGGATTGCGCATGCGCAATTCCTGGCGCCAGCGCAAGGGTAATGGCAAGCAGCAACGGTAGGTAGCTTCGCATAATCAGGTCCGCATCCAGACTAACTGACTGACAGGGACTGCGCCAATCCACGTCCCCAGCTCACGTACAATCAGGCGAGATGGAGCCGGAGCGATACAAGGCGGCAAGTCCGACGGCAGCAACTACCCTTAAGGGCTCGGTGCTGGCCATAATCCTGCACGATGTTTGCGAGGAGATTCGGCTGGAGGAATTGCGCGAAATGCTGGGAGCGCGCCGCGTGGAGACCAGCTTCAAGCACGCCACGCCCGAGCACGTGCGCTTCGAGAAGCCGCCGGTAGTGGAGCAACTGGAGCCGGTGGTATTGCCGAGCGGCGAGAAACTGACGCCGCAAGTCAAGTATTACGACTACGGCGTTATCAGCGTTTTGCTGGAGTTGCAGTTTGAGGCGGACTGGGATGGTCTGGTGGAACTAGCGGCGCGCTGGGTTCCAAATGCCGAGCTGGAGCGGCAGGCACAACAGATCATTCGCGGGCGGGTGGAGAAAATTACGTCGGCCATCGAGCGACCGTACGCTGACTGGCTGTCTGAGGACTATTACATCTTTCTGTTGAGCGACGTGCCCGGCAGTCCGACAGGGCACGATCTGGTGGGCGAACATGCGTTCCAGATTGCGCAGATCTTGCGTGGCGAGCACACTCCGCTGGCCAGCAATGTCAACGACGATGCGGTGCAGTCGAGCGTGTTCTACTATCCGCACGACCTGGTCACTGTGGGTTGGAACGCGGCTCTGGTATATGACACGCCGGCGGGCGCGGCAACAGCGGTGCAGATTCTGGAGTACGTCAATTCCCAGCTGCTGGAATTCCGCCATTACGACGAGTGGCTCACGCGGGAATTGGACGGAGTTTACCGGTCGTTGAAGCGCCCGGCCGGACTCTGGCGGCGATGGAAAATGCGCAGCGAAGCCCTGCGCCTGAACGGTGTCACGGTCGAGATCGCCGAGCTGGCGGAGCGCTCGGAGACGGCGATCAAGTTTGTGAGCGATATGTATTCAGCGCGTCTGTACCGGCTGGGCGCTAGCAAGGTTGGCGTGCCGGAATACAAAAGTCTGGTCAACGAAAAGCTGCACACCGCAGAGAACCTTTACCGGTTCCTCATCGAGGAATTCCATCAGAGCCGCGGATTTGTGCTGGAAGTGATGGTCGTCATCATACTAGTGATCGAGCTGGTGTTTCTGTTTCGCGGTAAGGGATAGATAAGCCACACCGGAGGAGGTCCCATGGCGCATTCCAACAAGGAATTGAAGGAACGGCTTTCGCGATACCAGCAGATTCAGCTTAGCGTGACCGGCAGAACATCGGGACGAACGATCTCGCGGCCCGTGTGGTTCGTCTTGGACGGCGACACGCTGTACCTGCTGCCGGTCGCAGGATCGGACACGCAGTGGTACAAAAACGTCCTGCACAATCCGCGAATCAGCATCTCCGCGCGGGGTGAAGACGGGGAACTCAGCGTCACTCCGATTACTGGTGCCGCAGAGGTCAAGGCCGTGGTGGAGAAGTTCCGGGAGAAGTATGGATCTGAGGATGTAAAGAAATACTATTCCAAGTTCGATGTAGCTGTTAGGGCGACGATATAGTCCAGCCGGACCACGGAGTCCGGCTTGCGGGCGGCAAGATGAGAGGAGACACAATGAAGCTGGATCACTTTACGAAAGCACTGCTGCTGGTCATCGCCGTTCTGCTTGCCATCCTTGTGTTTCGCCCCATCGTTCAGCCGCCGCCAGTGCGAGCGCAAGCGGAAGAAGGATATCCATTTTATGTTGAACCCGGGTACACAATGATTCGCAAACCCGACGGCACGGCGCAGATGTACGGCAAGATGGTGATCGATATGCGCAACGGCGATATCTGGGGATTTCCGACTTTGTCGCAGGGACCCTATCCGGTGGACACGGCGCAGACCAAGCCGCCCAAGTCGTATCCCATGTATCTGGGGAAATTCATGTTCAGCGAGACGGCAAAGTGATTCCAGCTGCGAGCCACGAGCTTTGAGCCACGAGCCGGACCGCAGATCCCTCAGCTTCGCTCGGGATGACAGGTTACACTGCGGACGCTCCGCCGACGACAGACGCTGTCCGGGCTGTGAGTTCAAACAAAAGCGGCAGGATTGTCAGTCCTGCCGCCTTAGCTAATCGCTAATTGCTAATCGCTTCCTTACAACAACTCTTCGTTCCAGTTCTGCAGGAAACTCTTCACCTCGGCCATGAACTGATCGGCAACTGCACCGTCGATGACGCGATGATCGTAGCCAATGCTCAGGCGGAGCATCGAGCGAATGGCGATGGAATCCGCACCGTCCTGATCGGTCACAACCACCGGCTGCTTCACGATACCGCCGACGCCCAGGATGGCCACTTGCGGCTGATTGATGATCGGCAAGCCGAACATCGCGCCAAAGATTCCGGGATTGGTGATGGTGAAGGTCCCACCCTGGACTTCATCCGGCTTCAGCTTCTTGGTGCGCGCACGCTCGCCCAGATCGCTGATGGCGCGCTGCAAACCGACGAAGCTGCGCTCCTCGGCGCTCTTCACTACCGGAACAATCAGCCCCCAATCCAGCGCGACGGCAATGCCGAGATTGATGGATGGGTGGTAGTGAATGTTGTCGCCCTCGAGCGAGGAGTTGATGATAGGCCACTTGCGAATGCCGTGGATGACGGCGCGCGCGAAGAACGGCGTGAAGGTGAGCTTGTTGCCGGTGGCCTGCTCGAACTTCGACTTCATGCGCTCGCGGAGCTTGACGATGCGAGTGACATCGATCTCGAAGACGCCGTGCACGTGCGCGCTGGTATGCTTCGACATGACCATGTGCTCGGCAATTTTCTTGCGCATGACTGACATGGGCACGATATCGCCGGGCGTGACGCCGCCAACCGGCTGGAGCGGAGCCGTGACCGCAGGCGCGCTCACCGGAGCGGCAGGTGCAGCCGGAGGAGCGGAGGCAGGTGCTGGCGCACTCGGAGCTGCTGCAGGCGCACCTCCACCGTGTTTGGCGATGAAAGCCTCGATGTCGTCTTTCGTGATGCGACCACCGATGCCCGTGCCGGAGACTTTGGTCAAGTCGACATTGTTTTCTTTGGCAATGCGGCGAACCAGCGGGCTGGAGCGAACGCGTTCCTGATCGCCGGCTTCTGTGGGCTCCTCGACCTTGCCTTGCTGCTGCCGCTCCAACCCTGTTTTCTCATCAGCAGAGAGGTCAGCAGGGACGTTCTGCGCGGCCTTAGGCTGTTCGGCTTTGGGAGGCGGCGCAGCTGCGGGTTGTGCGGCGCGACCGCCATTGCCTCCCGACGCGGGCTGAGCTGGAGCCGATACGGCTGCACCTTCCTCCGCAATCGTTCCGACCACGGTATTGACCTGGACCGTATTGCCTGCCTGGACCTTGATGTCCTGCAGCGTGCCGGAGGCGGGCGCAGGAATCTCGGCGTCAACCTTGTCGGTTGAAATCTCGAACAGCGGTTCGTCGCGTTGCACCTTTTCGCCGGGTTGCTTAAGCCACTTGGTGATGGTTCCTTCGAAGATCGACTCCCCCATCTGGGGCATGATGACGTCTGTCGGCATATTTTCCTTCCGCGGGATTTCTAGCTGGGACTCAGCATTGCAGCAAACCTCTGATTATATCGCGGTTGTGCCGCGTCTATCTTGGGCGACCGTCTGGCGAGAAGCGGTCCGCTGGTTTCCAGAAACAGCCCGCGATAGCTAAGTATGAGATGAATCGAACTTGTCTGACGTTACACAGCGCGAGTTGTAAGCGGTACGAGGCCGGCGAAGAGGAATGACCTGCGCTGCGATTGCTGTATCTTAGTAGCTACGACGATGCTGTCCCTCAGCCAGATCATCTGCATAGCGGTGTTCACGATAGCGTGCGCGATCGCGTTCTACGCGCTCATCGGCTATCCGCTGCTGCTCGACTGGCTTGCCAAGCGCGCCGATAATCCCGTTCTCAAAGATGACAAGCTGCGGACTGTGTCGTTCGTGATCGCCGTCTATAACGGGGAAAAATTTCTGGAACGCAAGTTGAAGGACATCTTCGCGCAGAACTATCCGCGCGAGCTGATGGAAGTGCTGGTCGTGTCCGATGGTTCCACCGACCGCACGGACGAAATCGCCCAGAGGTTCGCCGGCCTGGGCGTGAAGTTTCTACGAGTGCCGCACGGCGGAAAAGCTGCTGCCCTGAACGCAGGCGCGCCTCTGGTGTCGGGCGAGATATTAGTACTCAACGATGTACGGCAGGTACTCGACCGCGATTGCCTGCGAAACGTCATTGCCTGCTTCGGAGATCCCAAGGTTGGCTCGGTCAGTCCGCAGACAATTCTCGTAGAGGGCGAAACCCGAGAAGAAACCACAACCAGTCTCTACTGGCGCTATGAGTTGTGGATTCGGAAACGGATGACGCGCATCGACTCGACCTTTGGCTACACCGGTGCGTTCGCTGCGATGCGGCGATCGCTGTGGGTGCCGTTGCCACCCGGCACTCTGCTGGACGATGTCTACGAGCCGCTCGTGGCCTTCTTCAAGGGCTATCGCATCCTGCTGGAGCCCAGTGCCACAATGTATGACTTTCCGACCGTGTTGAAGTCGGAATTTCGACGGAAGGTGCGGCTGCAGGCCGGCTTGTACCAGACGCTGAAGATCATGCCGGAGATGTTGAGTTCGCGGAACCGCATGCGGCTGCATTTCCTGTCGGCGAAGTACGGACGAATCGTCATACCCTACTGCATGATTGCAGCCGCGCTGGCGACCATCGGTCTACCGCCATATTGGAGAGCGGTCGCTGCCTGCGGACAGGTGCTGTTCTATGGACTGGCGGTGCTCGACGTGGCTGTGCCGGACGGCGTCGCGCTGAAGAAGCTGACTGCTCCGATACGGACGTTCGTTGTGCTGATGGCGGCGTCACTGGCGGCCGTGCGAGTGTATTTCGTGCAGCCGACGAGTTTGTGGAAAGATGTGTCCTACCGGGCGTCGGTCGCGGAGAGGCCGCAGCCGTCGGAGCCGAAGGTGCCCAGCGGAACAGGCGTTTGATCGTCTAGGCGGCTTTCCTGCTTTTCTCCTTCTCTTTTGCGATCCGCTCCGAGAGCAATTTCTTCGCCTTGTTCAACTCCGCCTTGCGGGTAGCGCTCAGATTATGACCCGCGCGGTTGATATAGAAGGTCAACATCCGCATTCCGGATCCCGGCCCCTTCGGTGAAACCTTCTTTGAAGCCAGCGAGCGTGCTATGTCTGCGGCGCTCTTGTTGAACAGACCCTCGGGCGGATGAGTTGAATCGGTGGTGACTGATGCGGACCAGCGTCTGGGCTTGGAGCTTGAGTTTTTCTTGTGCGCTGCGCGTGGCATGCGGACCTCCATTACTTCTCTAGATGAGAAATGGAAGGCAGGTGATTGCCACGTTTAGTGCCAGCGGTCGAACAGTTCCCACCAGATCAGCTTTTGCCATTCGGTGAGGTAGGTCTTGGCCCACTCGCGATGCTTCCACCATGGCGTGCCGAAGAGGTATGAATTGTCGGCGGCAGCGGCGGTCCAGTGATACTGCGGCAGACGATTACTGAAGATCGAGAGCGCGCGGCGGGTGTGGTAATTATCGGTGACAACGAGACCGGAATGCGGCGGCGGTTGCAGAGTTTGCATGCAAGCGCCCACGTTGGCGGCTTCATCTTTAGTCGAGTCGCCAGTGATGGGACAGACAATGATGCGCGAGGCTTCGGGTCCGGCGGTGCGCGCCACCAGATCGGCAGCTAATTCGGTATACGAATGTCCGTAAGTAACGTAGGTGGTGGCATCGAGGATCAGATTCTGCCCGTAGCCTTGGCGAAGCAGCTTCAGGCCGCGATAGTAGCGGTCGTCAGCCGTGTCGCCGGCGAGCACGACGATAACGTCGGACTTCTGGAGATTATTCACCACCAGGTAGTTGCCGGCCTCGACAAAGAAGATCGCGCCCAGCAGGAGCAGAAGCACAACTATAACGAGGAATCGTTTCATGCTATGAGTAGGAGGTAAGGCATCATCAACACTAGCACGGCGGAGAGCGATGGCAAACCTTACTAGGAGTGCGGAGGTAACTGTTCTGGCCACTCAACTACGACAACCTTGCCGTCGGGTTCGCGCTCGAGCACCGGCCCGTAGAGTCCGAGCAGATTACGGCGCCACCACATGCCGGTGGCGCGTTTCTCCGCCATCGAATTAAACCAGTATTGCCAGAGCATGGCGCGCACCTGTTTCGGCGGAGCCTGCGGGAATGGATTGCCGGCGAAGAGCGCGAGCACATCAGGCGCGCCGGCAAGCAAACGCTCTTCGGTGCTGGGAACGATGAGGTTCTCGCGCCAGGAGCCGAGCGAGGCGAACCACAGGTTCCAATCAAAGCGTGGCTGATAGGGCGCGTAGATGCGCGGGTATTCGTTCAACGCCTGCGGCTTATAGCGGAAGGGATAGGCGGTCCAATTCTGTCCGTCGTTCGAGCCTTGAAACTCGATTTCGTAGCGGCCGCGAGTCATGACCGCGAAGAGACCATAGCGATTGGCAATGCGAAATGGTTCCAGCGCGGTAACCGGCGAGATTGGCAGAGGGACGCGCGGGAACAGCAGCCAGATCATCTGCAATGTGGTCGAGTAGAAAATCCAGATCAGCATTACGCTGGTGAGGGCCACCTTGAGTGCGGTGATGGGATTCGGCCTGCGCCGTGCCGGCAGCGCTGGCTCGTCGGTCGCGGGTTGTGACGGTTCTGCCGGCGGAGTTTGCGTGACGACCGTTTGCGCAAGCAGCTTTTCCTTCCAACGCGCAGGCGTGAATCGCAGGATGAAGCGATCGTCGAGCAGCAATACTCCCAGCAGCAGAACCAGATAGTTGAGGAAGGTGTAGTTCGCCGTCAGAATGACCGGAATCTGCCAGAGCGTGACGATGAAGAAGCAGACGATGCGCCAGCGCCGCGGCAAAAACAGCATGAAGACCAGGCCGAGCTCGAGCACCAGCGTCGCGCCGGTCGTGAAGGCGTGAAACCAGTGGGGCAGGTGCTGCACGTACCAGCCGACCCACGTGGGCAGCGGGCCATTCTGGTAGTAGTCGTCCATAGCGGTGAAGTTGCGCCACTCGGTATCGCCGCTGGCCAGCTTCACGATGCCAGACTCGAAGTAGATGCGGAACCATTCCCACTGCAACAGAAAGAGACTTGCGCGCGATGGTGGACGGGATGCGCCCAAGCCAGGGCGCAAGCCGGGAGGCGCGAAGAACAGCGAGATAAATCCTGCTTCCAGCAACATACCGTCGGACTGATAGCCGGAGAAGTCCTGCGCGGCAGCAACGAAAGAAAGGAAGCATAGAAAGCAAATGAACAAGGTCGCGCGCGGCCAGAGGTTCAGAACCAGCAACAAAGACGCGATCATTCCCGCCCAGCAGATTCCGACGAGCATGTGATTGCTGCTGGAAAGCCAAAGCAGAGTCGGAGTAAACCAGAGGCGGGAGGAGCCGAACTGGCGCGTCACCGCTTCGAGATACTCACCGGCAGGGAGGATTCCATCGGGGCCGATCAGCCCGCGAATCTGGAAGACGAGCGCGTAGAAGGCAGAGAAGTAGATGAGGCCGAGAGCCCGCAGGAAAATCCAGCGAGGTATGAGCCGATCAGACAAGCCCGCGTCGGAATCGAACAACCAGCGGATCGTGGTGGCGGGAGTCCAACTCATGGGTAGTGCATTATATCGTTGGATCGATGGGACGAAGGAAGCGCTTTCCCTGATTTGTTGGAGATGAGTATTAGGATGTCGATAGCAGAAGAGCCAGAAGGACTGTGTGAGTTGAGCGTGGGGCTTTCGTAGGGCCGTCGACTCGCTACGCTCATTCGGGATGACACCCATCTATAGTATGGGCCAACCCGTACTTCTAAAATATGAATAAACCCACACTGCTCGTCATCGACCCGCTGAACGACTTCCTAGACTCGTGGCCCGCGGCCGCTCGCGATCGTCTGCTGAGTTCGACCAACGGACTGGTCGCGCTCATGCGCGCCGCGAATCATCGCGTCATCTGGGTGCGTCAGGAATTCGAGCCCGATCTGCGTGACGCCTTCAACGAAATGCGCGCGAAAGGAATCCGCATCACGATCCGCGGCACGCGCGGCGCGCAAATAGCCTCTGAGTTGAACGTCGATTCCAACGACGCCATCGTTATCAAGAAGCGCTACAGCGCTTTCTTCGGCACCAATCTCGACCAACTGCTCAGCGATCTTCGCCCCGATGCGCTGATTCTTGCCGGCATCAACACGCACGCCTGCATTCGCATGACCGCGATCGATGCCTACCAAAGAGATTTTTCTGTGATTCTTGCGGCCGACTGCATTGACTCTTACGATCGCGAACACCACGAGATCTCGCTGCGCTACATGAAGGACAAAATTGCCGCTGTGATGACCGATGCCGAGATCGCAGCCGCACTCACCCGCCACTGACTGCGGGAATGATGGAGATCTGCGCTCCGGCAGGCACGGCGCTGATGAGTCCGCCAGTGTAACGAATATCTTCGTCACCGATGAAGATGTTGATGTGTTGCCGAATCTGGCCCTGCTCGTTTGCCATGCGGTCACGCACACCGGGATAGAGCGTCCACAACGCCGACAGCGCGTCCGTTAAGGTCGACGGGGACGCATCGATTTCCACTCTGCTCTTGCCATTGGTGAATTCGCGCAAGCCAGCAGGAATGTGAAAGGTCACCGGCATCTCACCTCTTTTTCCGCTTCGTCTTGGCTGCAGAAGCGCGAGATTTTGCGGAGGGCTTCGGTCGCGCGGCCTTGGAAGCGCTGCTCGCCGAGCCAGAGGACTCACCCTCGACCAGCGCCGCTCGTATGCAGAGTACCGCCGGCAATCCTCCCAGAATTCTCTGCCACGTCTTGCCTTCGTCATGCGAGGCAAAGATCTGGCCGCTGCGCGTACCCATGTAGATGCAGAACGGATCGAGCGAATCCGTTGTCAGGGCATCGCGCAGCACTGTCTCATAGGCACCTTTCTGCGGCAAGCCTCGCATCAGTGGCTCCCACGACGAGCCGGCATTGCGTGTCCGAAACACACGAAGCCGCCCATCGCACGAGCAACGGAATACTTCGGACTCTACCGGCACGACGTACGCGCAGTCGGGATTCCTCGGATTGACGACCACCGCAAATCCGAAATCCGAGGGCACGCCATTGGCAATGTCCTTCCAGTTGTCGCCGCAGTCGTCAGAGCGATAGATGCCGTTGTGATTTTGCAGGTACAGGCGCTCTGGCCGCGCCGGATGCATCGCGATCTTGTGCACGCACTGTCCAAACTCAGGGTATTTGTTCGGCATGAACGTAACTCGCACGCCGCGATTGCGCGCCGACCACGTCGCCCCACCATCGTCGGTGCGGTAGACGCCTCCCGAGGAGATTGCAATGTACATCCGCTGCCGGTCGACAGGATCAAGCACAATCGTATGCAGCGCCAGTCCGCCATTGCCTGGCAGCCATCGCGGACGATGTGGATGATCGAACAGCCCGCGCACCAGCGACCACGTCTCACCCTCATCGCGGCTCTGGAAAAGCGCTGCCGGCTCGACCCCGCAGTACAGCACGTCAGGCTCTTCGGGTCGCCCCGGCAAAATCTGCCATATGTTCTTCAGCGCCATTCCGGTATCCGCTGGAAATCGAATCGCAGCTTCCGGCGGATTGGTCCAGCTCTTGCCGAAGTCGTCGCTGGAACGCAGTTGTGTACCCCAGAAGCTTTGCGTCGAAGCCCAGATGCGATGGCGTCCTGCGCGTCCGTCGTAGGCGATGGCATAAACTGCATTGCCGTGAAAGTACGGACCGCCGACTTCCCAGCGCCGCCGCTGCCGGTTCGATCGCATCAGGAACGCGCCCTTGGCCGTTCCCACCAGCAGGCAGAAGTCGTCGCGCTTCACCGCCACGTGACGCAGACTGTGCAGAACCGTGGTCGGAGGCGCAGCTGGATCAACGGCCGCGCGATCCGCCGAGGTCATCGCCGCCGACTGCACGGCTTCCAGCGCGGCCTGCACTTCACTCGCGCGCTGGTACCGTTGCATCGGCTCTTTGGCCAGGCAGCGTTGAATGATCGACCACAGCCCCGGCGGCACGGGCGGCCCAAGCGGCTTGGGCACCTCGCGCATAATCGCTGAGCTGATCTCAAACGCGGTCTGTCCTTCAAACGGCAGACGTCCGGAGGACGCTTCATACAGCACAACACCCAGCGCCCAGAGATCGGTGCGATAATCGGCCGCCTCGCCGCGCAGGATCTCGGGCGCCATGTACGACAACGTGCCGCTCACCGACGTATCTTGCTTTGTTACGAACGAGCGCGTGTCGCCTTGATAGGCCTCGCCGCCCACGCGTCGAGCCAAGCCGAAGTCCAGCACCTTCGCCAGCCCTTCCGGCGTGATGAGGATGTTCGCGCTCTTCAAGTCGCGATGAACGATGCCGCGGTCATGCGCACGCGCAAGGGCGCTGGCGATCTGCACCGCGTAGCGAATCACCGAGTCCGAGGGCAAGCCGGCATCGGCGATCATCGCGTGGAGCGACTTGCCTTCGATCAGCTCCATAGCGATGTAGAGCTCGCCTTCGGTCTCGCCTACCTCGTAAATTGTGCAGATGTTGGGATGAGCGAGCGCGGACGAGGCGCGCGCCTCATGCAACAGATTCTGGCTGGCCGACTGATCGAGTCCGGCGTCCTTCTTGACGACCTTCAGCGCCACATCGCGGTCCAGCACATCGTCGTGCGCGCGATAGACGACTCCCATGCCACCTTCGCCAATCTTCGCCAGTACGCGACAATGTCCGAGGACTTGACCGATCACGGTGCGTTCTTCTCTCCCGCTCATGCTAGGCTGCGTTTGTAACTTGCGTCAACGCAACTGAGATCGCAGAGAAGACATACCTGACGGTTGAATGGAGACAGATCGAAGCGCAAGCCAACATGATTTAGAATCAGAAGAGCAGTCGAGTCGGGGCGTAGCGCAGCCTGGTAGCGCACCTGCCTTGGGCGCAGGGGGTCGGAGGTTCAAATCCTCTCGCCCCGACCAAATTTCCTCGAGATACTTACGGCAGCGGCGGCAGCCCCGCCAGCTGCACCAGCTTGCGAAACTCCGGATCGTGGTGCAGATCGCTAAAGGCTTCATCCAGGCGTATCGATAGAAAATAAGGGTCGTGGTCTCGATAGGCCGCCTGCAGATAGCGCATCGCCTCATCTTTCCGTCCCAGCCGAGCTGCTGTTGTTGCGACTACAAACGGTGACGCCTGTCCTTCGGCATACAGCTTCTGTTGCGTCTTCAGCATCGCCTCGAACATACCGCGCTCGCCGCCCGACTTGAAGCCCTGTTCGGCCGCGCTCACGACCGCCAATTCATTCTGCTTCTGAGCTAATGTCGCCGCCTGACGCCACTGCGCAAGGTAATTTTGCAGCTCATGCCTTGCCAGATAAACCTGGGCCAGATACATGTGCGTTGAATAGAATTCCGGCTGGCTGGCCTCAAGCTGCTTCAGCAGGGCGAACGCCTCATCCGCGCGGCCGCTGTGAAACAGGATGAGCGCTTTGTCGGCCAGGATTGGGTTGGAAGACGGATCAAGCTGCTGAGCACGATCGATTTCCTGCAGCGCTTCGGGAAACCGCCCCTGTATCATCAGCGAGGTCGCGTACCAATGATGAGCGGCTACGTAGTTGGGATTGAGCTCGATCGCACGACGAAATTCGCGTTCCGCTTGCGCACTATCCCAACTCCAGTAGAAGGTGACGAAGGCAAAGGTAGCGTGCGCTTCCGCCGACGAATCATCCAGCTCTACCGCCTTCTTCGCGGCCGCCAGCGCTCGCGGAAACGCCTCCTTGGACGGCATCGCGGCAAATTCCCGCAGCAGGGTGTAGCAATCCGCCAGTCCGACATATGCCTGGGCATAGTTGGGATCGTGAACAATTGCCTGGGTGAAGTAATCGACTGCTGTCGTCAGATCGGCTGGAGTCCGCTTGTCCCAGTAATACCGGCCCTTCAGATAAAGCTCTTGCGCCTCGGGATTGATGGAAGCAGCGGTACCGTTGTTTCGCATCAGCGCAGCGTGGCGACGGTAGGCGACCAGCAATGCCGCAGCGCCTACGATCACCAGCAGCAATGCCGCTGCCAGAACTAATCTTCTTGGAGGGGCGTAAGCCGTCGGCGGAGAATCTGACGGCTGGGTCGGAGCGGCCGTAACCAGGCCGTTGGCACGCCCTACCGTACCGGAGCCGGTGTTCTTGTCAACGCCATTGACAAGACCCTCCTCGCTGACGCCCGACTCGGGTGAGTGCATCCAAGCGTAGAGTTCGTCAGTGAAGCCGAACACCCGGCCTCGCGCGCCACCTGGCAGACGATGGACCGGCAGCGACCGTTCCTTCTCCCACCGCTTTACGGTGCGCTCGTCGCGGTCGAAGAACGCGGCGATCTCTTTCCACGAATCCAGCCGGCGATTCGGCAGCCCATCACGTGCCGGCAGCGACGCTCGCGATGCCCCGAAGTTTCCTGTAATGACTTTTGGTTTTTGCACAAAATGGCCGAGTATTTCCCGGTGGCGGCATCATCCTGAGGCGCCATTGCCGAGCTGCGAGCTTTGACCCACAATGTTGTTTGCGAGCAAGGATAGCAAGGTTAGAGCAATTCAGCCTACCGACTTCCGTTTGATCCGCGCTTTCTTTTCGGCTATATTCCGCAGGCACTTATTGGGTAAAACCAGCCAGTAGGCTTGATATTTGCCCGTCTTCGCCTAAGCTGTTCCGCATGGTCGATACAGCAGTTCTAGCTTCGATTGCCCAACAGATGATGAACAGTGCTTTCGTTGATTTGAATGGAGAGCAGCTGGCTGTCCGCCGTACCAGCGGACATCGCCTTCGGACACTTTCCTTCACGATGAACCACCGGCAGTACCAGGCCATCGAGCAGAATCCGGAAAAGCCGAGCCGCTGGGGACAACTCGTCAGGGATGGGCATCAGGTTGTGCAGTTTAAAGATATCGAGACTAACAAGTTTGTAGCTGTCGCGGTTGATGACAAAGTGAGGATCTACGGAGCTGGAGATTCATAGAAGAGACCAGAACTATAGCTTTGCTTCCGGAAATTCATTGCAATCTTAAGGTCGCTGAATTATAGCGATATGGGATCGAGTGCGGGAGTCGCTCAGTTCTGAAGGTGATTGGACCTACCTCATTAGAGGAAGCGCTAGGTTGGATGGAGCGCGGAAACCCGCAACTCTGAAAGTGATTAGCCCAGCGCGGAAGCGCTGGGTAGACGTAACCATAATCCCCGAGCCCCTTCAGGGGCGACACGTCAATACGCCTGATCCATAGCCATTCCTCACGGGCTGCGGCAATTTCAACAACAAATGATGCTAGTTTGCAATCGACAGCCTACAAAATGTGGGGTAGTGTATCTCCACAATGGCGCCCAAGGAACGTTACAAAAATCGTATTGAGTTGGTGCAGGGAACCCTCGATATGCTCATCCTCCAAACCCTGCAATGGGGACCGCAGCACGGCTACGGTATCAGCCAGGCTATCCGCAATAATTCTAACGACGTCCTGCAGGTGGAAACAGGCTCGCTCTATCCTGCCTTACACCGCCTCGAACGCCAGGGATGGGTTCGCTCGGAGTGGAAACTGAGCGAAAGCAAGCAGCGCGCGAAGTATTACCGCATCACCGCCCAAGGGAAGAAGCAAATATTGTCGGACCACAGTCGCTGGCAGCGCGTGGTTGAAGCCATTGCCGCCATCATGCAAGCCAATCCGAACCGAGGCTAGTCGCAACGAACCGGTCGTTCGTGGAACAGCCGTGGCTGTCGAAAAAACGGCCGCTCAACTAGCCACTGGCCACTGCTTTTCACTCCAGCCCAAACTCCTTCCATCGTTTAGTCACGCGCGCTTTGGTCGCTTCGTCCATGCGGATTTCGTCGGGCCAGGGGCGAGTGAAGCCTTCGCTGGGCCACTTGCGCGTGGCGTCGACGCCCATCTTCGATCCGTAATCCGGCAGGCGCGAGGCGTGATCGAGCGAATCGACCGGGCCGAGGACGAACTGAATGTCGCGCTCGGGATCGATGTTGTTCAGCACCTTCAGCGTGACGTCGCCGAGGTCCTGCACGTCGACATCTTCGTCGACCACCAGAATGCATTTCGTCGACATCGCCTGGCCGAGCGCCCAGATACCGCTCATCACTTTGCGCGCCTGGCCGGGATAGGACTTGCGGATCGAAACAATCATCAGGTTGTGGAAGATGCCTTCGATGGGCAGGTTCACGTCGACGATCTCGGGGATGGTGAGGCGCATCAGCGGCAGGAAGATGCGCTCGACGGCCTTGCCCATGTAGGCGTCTTCCATCGGCGGCTTGCCGACGATCGTCGTCGAGTAGATCGGGTTCTTGCGATGCGTGATGCAGGTGACGTGGAAGACGGGGTAGAGATCTTCGGGCGTGTAGAAGCCGGTGTGATCGCCGAAGGGGCCTTCCATGCGCAGCTCGTCGAGTTGGACGTAGCCTTCGAGGACGATCTCGGACGTGGCCGGAACTTCGAGATCGACGGTCTCGCACTTCACCAGCTCCAGCGGCTTCTGACGCAGGAAGCCGGCGATCATATACTCCTCGACGTCGGGCGGAGCGGGAACGATCGATGAGAACATCACCGCGGGTTCGGTGCCGATGGCGACGGCGACTTCCATGCGCCCGCCGACCTGCTTACCTTCGGCGATGCGCGAGCCGCCGCTAGGAGCGCGCCATCATGTCGAGCGCGGCGCTGACGGGATGAGCCTCGCCCGCAGCCGCGGCGCGCCGCATCTGCTCGCGATAGTGCTCGGCGCCCTGTTTCTGGCGCTGCCAGTGCATGCCGGTGCTGTGCGAATCGTAGATCTGCATGCGGTAGGTGCCGGAGTTGCGCTTGCCGGTCTTGGGATCTTTGGTGATGACCGAGGGCAGCGTAATGAAGCGGCCGCCGTCAAGCGGCCAGCATTGCAGGACAGGAAAGTCGTAGAGCGAGAAGTTGTCGCGGTTGATCACTTCCTTGCATGGGCCGGTGGAAACTTCTTTAGGAAAGAACTTGCCCATCTCGGCCAGCATGGGCAGCATCTTGATTTTGTCGAGCAGCCCCTGCGGCGACTTCACATCCATGAACATCTTGATGCGGTCGGCGATTTCGTCCAGCGAGTCGACGTTGAGCGCCATCTTCATCCGACGCTCGGAGCCGAATTGGTTGATCAGAACTTTCGCGCCAGGATGGCCCTTGACGTTTTCGAAGAGCAGCGCCGGGCCGCCCGGACCATGCGAACCCCGAGGTCCCCATTTCGAAAGGCGGTCGGTGATTTCTGCGATCTCCAGGATGGGATCGGCTTCGGCTTTGATGCGGATGAGTTCGCGCGCGTCGTCGAGCGCGGAGATCCATTCGCGAAGATCGTAGTAGGCCAAGGTTGACCTCGTAGAGAACTGGTTTAGTAAGTACGGGCACGATTATAGAAGGAAGGCGAACAGTGATGTCCCGGACGAACAGCAGGTCCCTCGACTCGGACTAAGGTCCTCGCTCGGGATGACAAAAGTATGAAATAGTCGCTTACGGCGCGGCTGAAGCCGAGCCCCTTCAAAACTCAACTCGCGTTCCTTCAAAATCTGGGTAGCCGAGCCCCTCACGAGCTGAATGGCTTGAGCATGGCGCTGATCTCGCGCATGGTTGCAGCTTGTTCGGCGAAGGTGAAGGTGCCATGGTCGTGCATCTCGCGCGCAGCGCGCAGAAACGCGCCCAGAGCAGCACGATTCAGAGAGCTGCCCACGCTGATCCGCTTGACCCCCATTGACGACAACTCAGCCAGACTCAGCTGCACGCCCTGCAGTCCCATCACGACGTTCACGGGCCGGTCGACCGAGCTGACCACGGCAGCGATGTCTTCTTTCGTGGCTAGTCCGGGCGCGTAGAGGACATCGGCTCCGGCTTCCTGATAGGCCTGCAGGCGCGCAATGGTGTCCTTCAGATCGGGACGGCCGTGCAGGTAATTTTCGGCGCGGGCAGTCAGCGTGAAGGTGAAGGGAAGTGCGTGGACCATCTCAGCCGCTGCGCGAACTCGGTCGGTCGAATGTTGCAGACCGTAGATGGGATCGTCGTCGCGACCGGTGGCGTCTTCGATAGAGCCGCCGACTGCGCCCGCCTGCGCTGCAAGGCGAATCGTCTCGGCAGCAGTCTCCGGATCGTCGCCAAAGCCGTTCTGCAAATCGGCGCTGACCGGCAGATCAGTTGCCGATGCAACCTCGGACACATGTTTGAGCATGCGATCGCGTTCGACTGAGTTGTCGAGTTGTCCGACGGAAAACGCGTAGCCCGCACTGGTTGTGGCGAGCGCCTCGAAGCCGAGATGCGCGAGAATTCGCGCCGAGCCGATGTCCCACGGATTAGGAATGATGAAAGCTGTGTCGCGCTGATGAAGCGCGCGAAAGCTGCAACCTTTTTCGGATTGAGTGGGCATAATCACCTTTCTGATTTTGTATGGAAACCAGGCGTCCTTGTTTAAGGCGCGAATGAAATATGCGGGCGCCTCAGAACAACATTCAGGAATGTGATGCCGAACCAACCGTCCGGATTCCAGAACTTGCGGGCTCGTTTTTGCGTATGTAACAGAGGCTTCAGACCAAGCTCCGCTATACTCTTATGTCGTTTTCGCGGTGATCGGATTGGAAACGCCGGTTCACTCCGCCGAAAGGAAATCATGCGACATTCTCGTATTCTCCTGACCGTTCTGTTACTGGTGTCCGTCTGCGTTGTCGCGCAGACAATTCCCCCACTCCCCAACACGCCGAAACATCCCGTCGTCGATGAATACAACGGCGTCAAAGTCACCGACGACTATCGCTGGCTGGAAGACGGTAAGAGCCCGCAAGTCATCGCGTGGACAAAGGCCGAGAGTGCGCACGCGCGCGCCATCCTCGATGCGCTGCCGATACGCAATCAGATCCGCGATTTTCTGAAGAAGCTGGACGAGACCAGTTCGCCGGCCTTTTACGCCTTGGAGATGCGTGGTGGAACTCTGTTTGCCATCAACTACGAGCCCGGCAAGCAGCAGGGCATGCTGGTCACCTTGCGATCGCCGGACGACCTGGCGTCCAAGCATGTGGTGCTTGATCCGATGCAGATCGATGCCACCGGCTCGACGGCGATTCAGTTCTATGTTCCTTCGCAGGACGGCAGCAAGGTCGCGGTGTCGCTCGCTCAGGGCGGAAGCGAGATGGGCTCGGTGCACGTTTACGACGTGGCGACAGGCAAGCCCCTCAGCGATGTGGTGCCGCGGGTGACGGCCATCGGCGGTGGCAGCGTTGTCTGGAAGGAAGACGGCAGCGGTTTCTATTACACGCACTATCCCAGCGAAGGCGAGCGGTCGAAGGAGGACTTGAACTTCTACCAGCAGATTTACTTTCACAAGCTGGGCACACCGCCAAGTCAAGATACCTACGTCCTGGGGAAGGACTTTCCGCGAATCGCCGAGACCGTCCTGAGCGCGAGCGACGACGGCAAGTATCTGCTGGCCACAGTGGGCAACGGCGACGGAGGCGACTATGAGCACTTCCTGTGCGGTCCCGATGGCAAGTGGACGCAGATTACGCAATTCTCCGATGGCATCAAGGCAGTCGTCGTCGGCCCGGATGCGGTTTACATGCTGTCGCGCGATCACGCGCCGCGCGGCAAGCTGCTGCGCGCGCCGCTGAGCTCGCCCGAACTGAAGAATGCGAAAGTGATTGTGCCGGAGAGTTCCGCGGTGATTCAGGATGTGCAGTACACGCTGGCCGGCATGGAGCCGATGTTCACTCCCACGGCAACGCTGCTGTACGTGACGGAGCTGGCCGGCGGGCCAACGGAGATCCACGTGTTCGATCACAACGGACGCGAACTGGGCACGGTTCCTTCCGAGCCGGTTTCTACCATCACGCAGATTCTGCCACTCGGCGGCGACACGATTCTGTTCGGCAATGTCAGCTATGTCGATCCGATGGCCTGGTACCGTTATGATCCCGCATCGAAGAAGGTGACGGTTACGGCGCTGCGCGAAACCTCGCCGTACAGCTTTGCCGATGTCGATGTGGTGCGCGACTTTGCGACGTCGAAGGATGGAACCAAAATTCCGCTGACGGTTTTGCGGCGCAAGGGCGCGAAGCTGAACGGCCAGAATCCTGCGGTGCTGACCGGATACGGCGGATTCAACCTGAGCACGACGCCGTATTTCGATCCAGTTGGGCTGGCGTGGCTCGACGCCGGCGGAGTATATGCGATCGGCAATATTCGCGGTGGCGGCGAGTTCGGCGAGGAGTGGCATCAGCAGGGCGCCCTGACGCACAAGCAGAATGTCTTTGACGACTTCATCGCGTGCGCCGAATACCTGATCGCGAAGGGTTACACCAACCCCTCGCGGTTGGGCATTCAGGGTGGCAGTAACGGCGGCCTGCTGATGGGCGCGGTCCTGACGCAGCGTCCGGATTTGTTCCGCGCAGTAGATTCGGGCGCCGGACTTTACGATATGTTGCGCTTTGAGACGACGCAGAACGGGCAATACAACGCGACCGAGTATGGATCGGTGAAAGATCCCGAGCAGTTCAAGGCGCTCTATGCCTACTCGCCCTATCACCACGTGGAGCCGGGAACCAAGTATCCCGCGGTGTTGTTGACGGTCGGCGAAAACGATCCGCGGGTCGATCCATGGCATTCGCGCAAGTTTGCGGCGGCGCTGCAGGCGGCAACGGCGTCGAAGTATCCGGTGCTGCTCCTCAGCTTCTCGAATGCGGGACATGGCGGTATCGGGTCGTCCGAGGATCAGCAGATCTCAATGGCAACTTACGAGCTGGAATTTCTGTATGACCAGCTCGGGGTGAAATGGGTCGAGCCGGATATGTCGCACTAAGTGTCGCGCTGAAGCTACTGGAGCTTGAGGCAGTTAAGCGTACGAGGAAACGTCGGGGCAGGCGAAATGAACTCGCCTGCCCCGATGAGCATTGCTACGGCCGGGCTGCCGTAGGAGCCTTAGGCCTGAGCGGATTGAGCGCGCCAACTGCGAGGACTTTTGTTGCTGTCGCGCCTTGGGAATCCTGAGCCGCAAAGGTTACCTCTTGCACCGTCGTGCCGGCAGGAATGCCGCTAATGACTCCTGTATCTTGATTCAAGATGAGTCCTGGCGGCAGCTTGCCTGCAGCAATCGACCACGTGATCGGAGCTTCGCCGCCTGTCGATTGGAGTACAGCGCTGTACGAGAAGCCAAGGGTCGTGATCGGAAGCGCGTCGGTCGTGATCTGTAATGAAGGATCGGCATTCACCGTCAAAGGCAGGCTTGCCGTGGCTCTCGCCGGCGGACTTGCCGAATCCTTTACCGTCAGACCTACTTGGTAGTTCCCTTCCTGCTGAGGTGTGCCATAGATCTCGCCTGTCAGGCCGAGCATTAGCTTGGGCGGCAAGAGAGATGAGGCGCCCCATGTGTAGGGAGGTGTACCTCCAGTAGCCGTAGCGTTGGCCTGGTAAGGTACTCCGACTGTGCCATCCGGAAGCTGTTGCGGTGGTATGGTGAGCGTCGGCGTAGGATCGATTACCAGAGTAAGCGGTTGCGTAGCAGTCTGACGTGGAACACCGCCATCCGTGACTCGAACTGTGAAATTCGATTGTGACGGTGCAGTAGGAGTTCCTGAAATCAAACCGGAGCTGTTGAGGGTTAGGCCAGCGGGCAGTTTGCCGGAAGCTATGGTCCACGTGTAAGGCGTAGTTCCGCCGCTCGCATCGAGCTGGCTCTGATAGAAGGTATTTACGGTTCCTGAACTGATTTCCGTGGTCGTGATTTGCAAGACCGCAGGCATAATGGTTATGCTCAGACTTGCCTGCGCTGTTTGCTCTGGTGAACTCGAGTCGCTTACTTGTACTGTGACTCCATAGGTCCCTGGTGCAGTTGGTATGCCGGCGATGGCGCCGTTAGTGTTCAGTGCCAAGCCGGGTGGCAGCACGCCTGCGACTTGAGTCCATGTATAGGGTGGAGTTCCTCCGGAAGCTTGCAGGCTGGCGCCATACTGCACTCCGCCTGTCCCTGCCGGTAGCGAAGTAGTCACAATTTTAAGCGTTCCATTCCCGCTGCCGGTAATGGTGATACTCAAGGTAGCGCGAGCCGTATTCTTGTCTGCGTCCGACACCTGAAAGACCGGAGTATAGGTTCCCGCGCTGGTGGGAGTACCGAGAATCTGCCCGCTGAATGCGGTCAACGTAAGCCCCGGCGGCAAAGAGCCGGACACGACGCTCCAGGTGTAAGGAGCGACACCGCCTGCGACAGAGAGGCTTGCTGAGTACGGGGCACCGGTTCGGCCGCTGGGCAGAGAAGTTGTTGTAATTTGCGGCGCGCCGACAATCGTAATACTGAGGCTTGCCGTGGCTGTGTTATGGCTGCTGTCTGTGACTTTCACTGTAAAGCTTGACGTGCCTGTCGCAGTCGGCGCGCCACTGATGGTTCCGCTTGTGGATAGTCCGAGGCCGGATGGTAGACTGCCGGAAACTATGGTCCAGCTATACGGAGGATTGCCGTTGACGGCCGTCAGCGTCGTCGAATAACTGGCTAACAGTTCGCCATTCGGCAGGCTCGTCGTACCGATGGAAAGCTGCCCGCTGGCGCCATTGGTGCAGACGGCATATAGGTTTGGGTCGCTGTTACAGGCGGCAGTACTGCACCCATTGCCGTTGTAGCACTCTCCACTCCATCCTTGCTGGTAAAGAATGTCATATGCCGATAACCCTGTACCATTTCCATTCGTACCTCCAACTGCACAGAAGTACATGGCGCCCGGACCAAGGCCGTTGATGGTGAGCTGATTGAAATAAAGATTATCCGATCCCGCGACCTGACTATTGGCCCCACCCGTGGCAACGACAGGAGTGCCAGTCAGATTGCTATTGGCATAACATTTAATTAAGGTGTTAGTGACCGGCTGAGTGTTGTACCAGGAGAAGGTGGCGCTGGTACTCCCGATGTTACTGACGGCAACATCCGCGGCCCACTCTGACTGCGGATACGGCTCGATGCTGACCGCTGGTGCCCCGGTATATTGATTGTGAGACGGCAGGATCGAGGAATCGGTTCCCGCAATAGCTCCCGTGCGCCAGCCAATATAGTCGGCCATTCCTTTGTACAGCTGAGAGAATTCTTTGCTCGCACCATAGACATTGGCAAATGCATGCTGAAACATGGTGTCGGCCACGTCCCAGCATCGTGCCTGGTTGGTCGGCAGGATACAGTTCTCGCCGCCGTTGATCGCTCCATACCACGCATAGGCCGGCGCCAGGAGCATATCCAGATCCGACTGCTCATAGTTGTACATCTGACGGCCATAAGGAACTACCCACAAGGTGTACGGCAGGTTATAGTCGGAGCCGGTAAGGTTGAATTCATGGCTATAGGTCCAGTCCAACATCTTTCCGACTTCAATAGGTATACGGCCGTCGGGAGGCTGGCCCATGAACTGCATCACTTGCCAGTAGTGGTAGAGGGCTTCGGCGCGCAGGCCAATATCGAACGATGCCAGTCCTAATCCAGAGCTATTGAACGGATTGTATTGGACAAGCTCTGCGATACCTGAAACGGCGATGTCTACCCGTCGGGTCAGTTCGTTGATGTTGTTGTCCGCCGGAGCGGAGCCCGACATGACCCAGTAGTTATAGAGTGCCTCAATTTCATATTCCAGATCACGCCATGTGTCGGTTTCCGGAGCCACTCCGTTCCAGATGATGCGCTGATTGACATTCGCCCATCCGCCGCTGGGAGAGAAAAAAGGATAGAGAAAATACTCGACCGCGCGAGTGTCCGGCAGCGATCCATCGCATCTGCTGTTAAAGCGATGACAGTGCATATCGTTGCCGTCGGTAAAGCGGTTCCACTCGCTGTCGGTGGTGTAGTGCGTATGGAACAACTGCCAATCGCGCACCTGATCCTGTATTCGTTCAGCGATTGCAGTCCACCAGTTCGAGCTACCGACGTTGGTCCAGCGAACCGTGCCGTCGGATGTGATGCCGCCTACCGCGCTGTTCCAGGATGGGGGATTATTCCCCGAATGCCCCGCCGTGCTCACCACTTCAACATTTGCGCCATCAAATGTCACCTGCCAGAGGCTGTAGTTCTGACTAGCTTGCCACGGGGTATTGACGGTCTTTAGCTCGTCAGCTATTCCATAGGCTACCCGAGAGCCGTCATAGTTCCACATCCCGTAGCCGTTGACGGTCATGCTGGCCGAGAAATTGTCATTCAGATACTGGCCCGGTAGATTGATCTCGGAGGTCAGGAACTGTTGAGCATCCGCCGCACCGTATTGCGCCAGGTATTGCCAGTAAACGGCGAAATTGGGTATGGGAGGATAGCTGGCAGGTGGAGTTGCGGTAAACGCCGGTTGTGCATAGACAGAAAAATTATAGCTAAAGCCAATTGGGCTTCCGATGCTGTGCTGCGCACTGTCGGTAGCCTGCATGGTGACGGTAAGTGTGTGATTGCCATTTCCGAGAGTTGGAGCGGCGGCGAGCTGTACAAAATTCACGCCGAGGCCGAAGCCATTCATTACGCTGGGCGAGTTCGAGACGAAGTAGTGCCCGGCATAGGCACCGGATTGTGCGATGTAGGTGTCGTAATTGGCTGTACCTGGACTGGGTACCTCAGAATTGTCCGCGATGTACTGTGTGCGAATGCCGGTATCATTGGCTCCCATGCCGCACTCACCACCGGTGCCGCTCTGCGCACACATTTGGCCGTCGACAGTGATCGAGGTCACGAAGATGTAGGAGGGCGCGACCGAAGTTCCGCCTGTCAGCCACTGATTGGAAACTGCGACATTTGTAGAGTGTCCCGCATAGATATAGGGCGCACTGCCGGTAACGAATGAGGTCCATGAGAAGGCTGTGCCGGTGGGAGTTGCCGTGGTAAGCGACATGCCATTGCTTTGGCCATTCCCAATCGGAGCGACGCTGTAGTTCGGATCGGTCCGCTTGCAGTTGAATGGAGACGGCCCACCACCTCCGGGTCCTGTGCTGCATGTGGCGACGTTGAAGACGTAGGTCTTGCCGCCCGGCATCAAACCGCCAATCACCCCGCAATGCGAAGTCTGCATGGAGGGGTCGTAGTACGGATAGTAATCCGCGTCCGGCGAGTTGTAACTATTGACGGTATAGTAGGTCTCGATCAGAAAATCAGCCGACTGTTTGGTCGAGGCGCAGATCTGCGCCTTAGTTGCGTCTCCGTTATACGGAGTTGTGACACTGGTTATACACGGTACATCGTTACCGGTACCCTTACCTGGATTCAAGCAGCCTTGCGCCTGGGCAGCCAGCGGCGAAAGGCAGTATAGAAACGAGAGTACGCATAATAGCGAAATCCTATGACTCACACTCTTCAAGTTGTTTTCCCCCGGCGACAGCTGTCGATATTCCATCCAATACATCGGCTGGATCGACCCGGCGTCCTAGGAGATGAGGAGCTAACTGAGGCCGGATTTCCAAACTGGCACTTGCTACAGATTAGAAACTTCTAAGATAGGCGGAGCTGAGAGGGCGTGGCAGAGCAGGGGTTGGGGATACATCTGGCGCGCCCGGAGAGATTCGAACTCCCGACCTGATGCTCCGGAGGCATCCGCTCTATCCAGCTGAGCTACGGGCGCGCAGTAAGAAAATTATACATGTGGAGCGACCAGGTTGAGGCGCTGGCGGACAGGCGACAGCGGCTGGACAAGCCGCCGAAGATCAAAAGCGGATTCCTCGTGGGCCGAAGCCACTCGGAATGGCAGAAGTAAAAGGGCTTACCGAGCACGAGTAAATTCGTGCCCTGACACGAGGCCCTTGCAAGCCATAGCTTCTTCGGCAGCCTCCGCAGCCGGGGTCGGGAGAAGGCAGAAATCTGCCCGATCCAGTTCTTGCGCGGTCCAACAAGCCGTCCGCTACTTCTGTGAGTCCGGCTTGGTAGTGGACTGCTGCTCCTGTTTGGGCTTCGGGTCCTGCTTGCCGCCTTGATCGCTGTTGCCTTTGTGCAGGCCGCGGGTCGACATGCGCTCAGGAGTGAGCTTATCGGCATCCTTAGCGGGAGCCGGCGGGGGCTTGGTCGCGGTTGCTTTGGCCGAGCCGCTGGGCTTCTTCTTCTGCTGATCGGCGGTTTGTTGCTGGCCTTGTGTCTGCTGAGCGAATGAGGTCGAGGGAATGGAAGCTGCCAGGCATATCCCAGCCAGCAGAAGGGTGGGGCGCAGTATCAGAGTTCTAGGCATGGCCTTTACTTGTAAGCTCCTTCCATTCGAGCTTCTTTTCCCGCCAATAATCATACAGATGATGCACAAGCACAATGACCAGCACGGCCAGGACGTCGATGGCGTAACCGCGTAGCGTCTGCGCCACGTAGATGAGCGCGACGGCCAGAACCGCCAGCAGCAGCACGACCACTCCTCGATGACGCTCCCGCGCCCGAAACGCGAAGAGGACGATCAAGGCCGCCAGCACCAAGTCTGTGGCAATGGCGATCCACCGTCCGTGCGGCAGGGGCGACAGCGCTCTGTACACCAGCACCAGGACCGCCCCGCCGATAATCAGAAGAAATGCCCGCTGCCACCAATGCTCAACCCATAGCAGCTCGATCAGAATCACAAACGCGGCAATCGCCACATCGATGCCGACGCCCTGCCAGCGGGTATAGGGCAACTGATAGCGATGTTCCAACAGCGCCCTAATGTAATTGGCGTGAATATACATTCCAACCATCGGTCCGGTGGGGCCGGGATGATAGTCCAGCCAATCGGTACCGGGCGTGCACTTGCTGGCATGTTGCGCATCGGGAATACATGCCGCGTGCCGATGGCCGCCGATCAGCACGATGTGATGGGCCAACTCACCAACCGCCTTGGAATCGCCATAAAAAACCTTGAGAGCCGAGACGTGAGGAAACCTGTATGGATCTTCGGCGCCGGGCGGCGCGTTCTGCGCCTGCTGGTTGTTGAGAGCGTCAAGCAGCGCCTGCTGCGTATCGTCCGCAGAAGCTGCTTCGCGGTGGTGGAAGTCGGGGACGAATCCGGCGTAGACAAACAGCTGACCGGTCTCGGTTGCGTTTGCCACCTTGTCGCTCATGAGCCGTCCCTGATTCATCACGTCATCGTAAGCATTGGCGACCTGCAGAGCGAACGACGGGCATAGCCGTTGATTGCTGGTGTAGACGGTGAGAGGGACTTTGCGTGTGTCCTCTGGCTCCAGATCAAAGCCGGCCCGCGCGTGATAGGGATCGTCGCTCGGCACTTCGTCCGCCGCCGTCTGGCAGTCGTAAATCGTAATCAGTGGTTTGTCGCACGGCTTCGAGTCCGGAGCCGCATTCTTGCAATAGGAAATGTTGGGCAGCGGAGTCTTGCTCTTGTAGTCGAGCCCCTGCGTGAGCACTACCGGAATTCCGGCCTGATTTGCGGCGGCAAAGGCTTCGAACAAGTCGCGATTCGAACCCTTACGCTGTGGATCGGTGCTGTCAAGCCTGTCGGCGACAAGGTTGATGTCCAGCGCGATAACAGCAGCGTGAGCTTTGACCGCTTGCTGGACGACGGTGGCGAGGAATTTGCGGTCGGTAATGTCCTCGGCTCCGGTCAGATGAAGATGTCCGTAGAAGGTGTCGTCATCGATTTCGACCCCGATGATCGGCGCCTCCAGACCTTCGCGGTATTGCAGGTGAGACAGCCAGTCGAAGGTCTGCAGTTGCAGAGTCGCCAGAATCGGCAGCTGTCGCTTGATTTCCTCGAAGAAATAACTGCAGGCACCGACAAGCAGAACGGTGACCAGAATGCGCACCACGCGCTCGCGCGTAAGCCGTTCGCGGACGCGATCCCAGGTGCTTTGAGGCGGTTCGGTCATCGTCGCGATCCAACAACTGAATTCCGGAATCGTAATCGTACGAGGTCGATGGAACGGCGAACTACCCGCCGTTTGTGGCTTTGACGGCGCCGGTAGCGACGCCGATGACGATGTCACCGCCCTGATCACTCTGGCTCATCACCGGAGTCTGCCGCATCTTCCACCTCTGCTCGGCGCGCGCGGCAACCTGCTGCTTCACGTACGGGAAAATCTTCGCCAGCGAATCCTGTCCCTGATTCTTGCGAAGTCCTTCCAGCAGATAGTAAGTGAAATAGCCGTGACCGAGCGTGCTGTCCTCCAGCGACTCCTGATCGGCGGTGCTGGCAGCCAGCACGGCACGACCGGTGCCTTGCGCGATGCGGTTCAGCGTTTCGCTGGAGACTGACGCCGATGCGACGCCAGGCGCCACGAGTTTGGTGCCGCCTCCGGCCGCGGCTGCACCGTAACAGGTATCGACGAAGATCGCCGCGCGCTGTGCCGCCACGCGGGACGCGACAGTGTTGGCGACGTCGACCATGGGCAGTGCCGTCGCGAAGAGCGCGTCTTCGTTGTCCATGTTCTTCCCGACTTCGGTGTCGTAGGTGATGATGTAGTTCACGCCGCGCGTGTCCATCTCGCGCGAGGAGCCGTGCGTCGCGATGTAGATCACGACCATATCGTCCGGCGCGGCACTGCGGGCCAGCCAGTTCAGCTTCTCCTTGATGTTGCGCGTCGTGGCTTCAGTGTTGGTGAGCATCACAACATGATCAGGCTTGAAGCGGCCATAGGCTGGATTCTTCAGCCAGTCAGCGAATGCGGAAGCATCGGCTGCAGCGTATTTCAGTTGATCGATCTCCGGCTGCTTGAACTTTCCGATGCCGACCACCAGCGCCCACTTGTCGCGCACCGTACTCGACGGCGGGACATTGGGGCGCGTCGAGAGCGTGAAGGGATCGAGGTTCTGCTGCAGCGCCTCGGAGCTGTTGTCGCGTGCCTTCTGCAGCGAATAGTCGGCTTTGCGCGCATTGCCCAGCTTGCGCTCCAGCAGCGAGCGGTAGTACCACGCGTCGCCCAGACTTTCGCATTCGCCGATCGCATGTTTCAGCAGCTCGACGCCGTCTTCCATCGTCGAGGCGTTGCTGCCGGGAGGAACGCGTTCCAGCGCCTGGACCACGAGATCTTTGCCGGCGCCGCAGCGGTTCTGAGCGGCAGCGATTGCTGGGATAAGACCGCACGCCGTAAAGATTGCCAGGATGAGGAATCGTGTAGAGCGGCGCTTCAGCGCCGCGTCCTGGAGGTCAATTTGGTTGAGGCTTTTCGCGCGCTGCCCCGCAGCGCGCGAAAAGCCTGAATGAAGCAAACTCGGCTTGGACGCGGGCCTAAAGGCCCACTCTACCTTACCCACGTAAATTGCACAGCGAAACGCGGACCTAAAGGTCCGCTCTACCTGACCGCCTCCAACGCCGGGTCTCATTGCGCCGATGCCTTGTGCGTCGATCCCTGGCGCGCGCGCTGCTTCATCGCCGTCAGGATCTTGCCCTTTACGCCGTGGTTCGCCAGGTTGATCTCGCCGTTCACGCTGAGATCGAAGTCGACATTGGGCGCGTTGCGGATGGTGTCGATGATGTTCTCCTCATCGAGGTTCGCCTTCACCAGCGCGATGACCTGATCGTTGGTCAGCGCCGGTCCTTTGGCTGCGGGCTTGGCCGTTGAACTCTTCGCGCTGCTCGCAGAGCTGGTGCTTGACGAGGCCGTCGTCGTTCCGCTGTGAGTCGTGTGCGACGTCGAAGACTTGCTTGACTTGCTCGCAGTGGTGGTCGAGCCGCTAGACGTTGACGAGGAGCTGCCGGTCGAAGCCGAAGCCGTTTGCGTCGGCTGCTCCGACAGCGTCTTGTAATGCGCGATCGCGGTTTCGATGCGCGTCTGCGGCGTCAGAAAGTACTTCTCATCCGGCTTGTCGTCGATCGCCTTGCCGTAATTGATGGCTGCGTTCTCCAGATCCTTCTTCGCCGCCTTCGGATCCTCCGACGCATACGCCAGCGCCTCGTACGCAACGCCAATGTTGTAGAGGCGATACGCGTCGTCCGCCTTGTCGGGGAACGGCGTCATGGTCTCCAGCGTCTCCAGATTGCGGCTCCAGAGCCCGGCCTCCGCCTGCTTGTTGGCATCGTCGAGCTTGCCCCGCGCCAGCAGCACCTCGACCGATTCGTCGGTGTTCACCAGCCGCGACGCGATCTGCGAGACCACGTCGTGCAGCAGCTTATTCCGCAACTCGGCATCGGTCGGCGGAGTGTCGGCCTCGCTCTTGCCGTGCTTTATGCGGTTGAACGTACTGCTCAGGGTGCCGGTGACGCCGCCTTTGGTTGAGCCGTTCGCATTGAACTCGTCGTCGAACTTGGCGGTGACGTTGTACGAATCCAGCGTGCGGCCGCTGCGCCGATCCTTCGCAGAGTAGGCGACCGTCAGCAGCCCGGTGTAGCGGGTGACGGTCTCGTTCTGCGGCTTCTTCGAACCCAGCGCGTAAGTCTGCTGCGTGGAAGTTGTCGGCTTGGGCTGCGCGTACTCCGTCACTGTGCAGGTGATCAGCGTATCGGGATTCTTGTCTTCGACCCGCAGCCGCACGTCGTCCTTCATCAGCTCGGTTTCCAGCATGCTCTTCAGGTCGACGCCGATGTCTTCCTGAATGCCATGCGAGCTCACTTGGACCTCGAAGCTGTTGCCGGTGATATGCGCCGTCGGCGGCAGCTTGCGATGCAGAACGATTTTCTTCTTGGTGGTGCCGAAGCCCTGCGCGTTTGCGGGCACCGAAATGAGCAGGCCTGCGAGGGCCGCACAGACAAGGTACAGCAACGGGGACTTGGAAATTCGCACGAAGTTGCGCCTGTGCCTCCCTTCACCTCGGAGGAGTTTTTCTGTTTACCCGCGGGGAGAAGAAAGGGAAGTAGGGAGAATATAGCAAGATTCGTAAAGCGAGTCATGCTTTTTCCCGCTCCCCGCGTGATCGCAAAACAACGGCGCCGGAAGAAGCTACGTCCGTAGTCCTGTTCCGGCGCCACAAGCCAGCCTGGCACCTTCGCGCAGGCCATCTATCAACCTTTAGGGCACCTCTGGTCAAGTTCGGGTTTGAAGGGGACGGCCTTTTAGGCCGTCCGTAAGCTCAGCAAAATTATTGCGGCTTTAGCCGCTGAGGGCCCTTCATGGAAGTTAATCAGAGTTCCCTTAGTCGGATAAAGCTTCATGGCTCGCCGCCTTACGCTGCCCGCCTTGTTCGCGTGCTGGCGGCTTTCTTCGCCGCCTGGCTGCGGCCTGTCGCTCCCTTTGTGCGCACGGCCTTTGCGGCTGCCTGTTTCCGCGCTGCACTGCCACGCTGCCGAGCGGTCCTATGCGCTTGCTTCGACAACGCCGAGTGCGACGCGGCGTCCTTGCCCTCGCGCTTCAACGCTCCGCTCACTCCGCGCGAACGCTTGGCCGAAGTTTTCTTCTGCGAAGACGATTGTCCTCTGCGCTCGTCACGCGCAGCCTTGGTGCGCGTCGCCTCGGAGGTCGAGCCTTTCTTGGGCGGAGGCAGCTTCACGCCGGCGCGGCGCGCCTTCGACAAGCCGATGGCGATCGCCTGCTGCGGCGAGCGGGCGCCATGTTTGCCTTCGCGAATGTGATCTATCTCCTCTTTCACGAATTCGCCGGCCTGCGTGCTCGGCGACTTGCCTTCGCGTGCGTCTTCCTGCGCGCGTTCCAATGTTTCCCTCTCCGGCATCGATGATCCTCCTGACAAATCGAGTTGGGCTGAACTTGAGACCATGCCCGTTGTATTTCAGGATGCAAGGCGTGAGGAGGGAGATGGATTAGCGATCCGCGCGGCGCGGGAAACTGCAAGGGCGACCGCACTCGAGATACGGTCGCCGTTTGCAGTTCTTCGCTAACAGCTACAGCAGGAGATAACGTACCGGCGAATCAGGCTTCGCCAGGCACACGTCGGCGTGAATTTCTTCCGCATCCTTCAGAGACACATACTTGTCCGCTCGAATGTTGAGCGAGCAGAACGTGCAGATGCTCTCTGTTTCGGATCGCCGATTGAAGATTGGCTGAGGGTCAACAGGGGCTGGGTCCATCATAACAACTCCCAGTGCTACAGAGTGTCAAAGGAGAACCTCAAGAACTCTGTAAGCATTAGTCATTCGGACGGCTCCATCGTACCCAGCTTCCAGGAAGATCGCGCGTGACGGCAGTCACTCTCCAATGTGCAGTTGGCGCGAATTGACGCGCTGCAATGGACTTCGGGTCTGACGGAACATGGCAGATCCCTCTCACACAAGATCGCCAAAACCAAGCATTCGAGACCCGAACCAGAAACTTGAAACTCGAAACCTGAAACTCGAAACTGCTTCTACGCCTCTCGCAGCGCCCTCGTGATCGGCATTCTTGCCGCGCGGAAGGCCGGCAGCAATCCGCCGACAAAGCCCATCAGCACGGCGAAGACGATGCCGAAGATCAGCACATTCGGAGTGATCTTGAAGGCGAAAGCCATCTCACTGAAGCTTTGCGTTTGGCCTGTGCCCGCAGTGTAGCCGTTCATTGTCAATGCCACGAGACATCCCAGCACGCCGCCGATCAGCGCCAGCATTACCGATTCCATCACGAACGACACCAGAATGCTCAAGCGCGAGAAGCCCAGCGCGCGCAGTGTGCCGATCTCGCGCGTGCGCTGCGAGACGATGGCATACATGGTGTTCATCGCGCCGAAGACCGCGCCAATGCCCATCACCACCGCAACGAACGCCGCCAGCCCCAGCAGCGCGCCGGCGGTGGGACCAGCGAGATTCTCGTAGTACTTGGGCTCGGAGTCGATTTGCAATTGCACGCGCGGGCTGGCGCGAACTTCCTTGTCGAACGACGCCAGCGTCTTGGGATCGCTCAGCCGCAGCGTCAGCGATTCGCATCCGCCGTTGCGCCCAATGGCCGGCGCCATCGCATCGTAGTCGCCCCAGATTTCGCTTTCGAAGGAGCTGCCGTCCGCCGTAAACAAGCCGACGATCTTGAAGGTTCTCTTCTGCACGCTGAAGCTGTCACCGATGTTGAGTCCGTTCACGCGGTCGGCAATCTTCTTGCCCACGATGGCTTCATACAAGCCGGGCGTGAAGTTGCGGCCTTCGACGATCTTCACGTTGTTACGAACCTGGAATCCTTCTGGCGAGACGCCGCGGAAGGTAATGTTGGCCGGCTGATTGTCGCTCTTGCGCGGACGCGTGGTCAGGACCACGACCTCGCACGACGCCATGGGCTTGCCATTACTGTCGCGCGCCACGCGTGGATCGACCTTGATGACATCGGCATCGCCGATGTTGATCCACGAGGTCAGCTCCGACATCGAACCGCGTTGCGTGACGATTCCATTCAGCGGCGATCCCGTGGAACGCAGCATAATGCGGAAGCCGGTCTCCATCGCCAGCAGCGTGACGAACACGGCCACCACCAGCCCGATGCCGAAGATGGCCAGCAGCGTCACCTTCCAGCGCTGGCGCAGATTGCGGATGTTGTATGAAAGTGGCAATGCCATCGGTCGCTTTTCGCCCTTCGCTATTCGCTCTTCGCCAAAGGTCACAGCCGGATTTCGCCGACCAGCGTAGAGCGAACCTCTCTCGAAGCCGTCTCCTCTCCTGCTTGCCTTCAGCGAAAAGCGAACGGCGAAGAGCGGCTTCTCCTACACTTGCCTCAACGTCTCCGTAATCCTCGCTCGATATCCGCTCATCGCCGGGAAGAATCCCGCCATCAGCCCCAGCAGCAGCGCGATGCCCACGCCGAAGGCCGTCGTTTGGGGCGACAATCCAAAGTTCGGATAGCCGGCCAGGATGTCGCCGATCATCGGCACCTGCGGCAGAATCTTCAGAATTGCCACGCTGATCAAGATCCCAAGCGCGCCGCCCATCACGCCGATCAGCAGCGCCTCCGTCAGAATCAACGTCATCACCAGCCAGCTGGGGAAGCCCAGCGTCTTCAGCACGCCGATCTCCTGTTGCCGCTCGCGCACCGCGATGCTCATGGTGTTCGCGGTCACCAGCAGAATGGTGAACGCAACCGCGAGGCCGATCCCGTTCAGCAGCAGCGCCAGATTTCCCGCCATCGCGACGAAGCCGGCAAGGAACGCCTGTTCGGTCTCCGTCTTGGTTGGCGTGTCGCTATTCTCAAACTCCGCGTCGATCGCCTTGCTGATCGCGCCCGCATGTTTGGGATCGTCGATCTTCGACGTCAGCCAGCCGATGCCAAGGTTCCGTCCCGTCGCCTCGTAGAGGTAGTGGTAGTCGAAGTACATCGAGTTCAAGTCCGTGCCCGGATACTTGGCTTCGTCGGTGTCGTAGATTCCGTCGACGACAAAATCAAAGGGATGTCCGACGCGATACGGCGGAATCGAACTTTCCAGCTCGAAGGTGTCGCCAATCTTCCAGCCGAAGCGCTGCGCCAGTTTGCGTCCAATGATCGCGCCGCGACGATCGTGGAGCCACGCCTGCTTCTGATCTTCCGGCAACTGGATCTCGGGATAGAGGTCGAGAAACGCCTGCGGCTCGGTCGCATAGTTCGCGAAGAAATTCTTCGGATCGCGATAGATGCCGCCGAACCACCAATTCATGACGACTTCCTTCACGCCGGGCACCGCCTCGACCTTCTGCTTGTAGTTGAGCGGCAGGTTGAACACCAGGCTGACATAATGGCGGGTCACCAGGCGGCTGGTGTTGCCGGCGTGCAGTCCGAAGTTCACCGCCTCGACCACGGTTTGCAACGTGCAGAACAGCAGAATGCAAACCGACAGCGCGAGCACAGTCGACAGCGTGCGAATCCAGTTCTTGCGCAGATGCTTCAGAATCAATGGAGCAAACTTCATAACTCTTTCGAATTCGTATTCACCACGGAGGCACGAAGATCATCGAGTTTCTTCAAAGCTGTGCTGATATCAGCGTTCCCTCAGGACCAACGCCCTGATGTATGCGGCAGTTGACTCTGACTCACCCGAGATTTTGATTTCAAAACTCCGTGTCCTCCGTGCCTCCGTGGTGAACGAGATCTTCTTCAGTTGCTGAGTACTCCCTTATCCAGATGGTGCTGAATGCGCGCTCTTGCAGCGGCGCGCGGATCGTGCGTCACCATCAGGATCGTCTTGTGAAACTCTTTGTTAAACGTTTCCATCAGCGTCAGAATTTCTTCCGCGCTCTGATGGTCAAGGTCACCGGTCGGCTCATCGGCAACCAGCACCGTCGGATCAGTCACGACGGCGCGCGCGATGGCGACACGCTGTTCTTGTCCGCCGGACAGCTGCCGCGGATAATGCTTCGCGCGATCTTCCAGCCCGACAATCCTCAGCGCAGTCATCGCGCGTTCGCGGCGCTCGCGTCCCGAGAGCGAAGTGAGCAGCAGCGGTAACTCGACATTCTCTACCGCATTGAGCACCGGGATCAGGTTGTAGAACTGGAAGATGAAGCCAATGTTGCGGCTGCGCCACTTCGCCAGTTCGCCCTCCGACAACGGCGTGAGATCGGTACCCGCGACCATAACTTTGCCTGACGTGACGCGGTCGATGCCGGCAATCAGGTTCAGCAGCGTCGTCTTGCCCGAGCCCGACGGCCCCATCAGCGCAACAAACTCACCCTGCGGGACCTCGAGGTTGATGCCGTCGAGAACTTTGATCTGGATCTGATCGCGCTGATACACCTTGCGCACATTCTGCACGCTAACGGCAGTCGTCGTGGCCGTGTTGATTGTGCTCATAGATCTCCTGTTGCGCTCGGGTGGAGCACGCCTTCAGGCGTGCATATCGTCCCCGTGTATAGCGGGCGGCTTTAGCCGCTGTGGGAACTCTTCAAGCTATCCCTCAGCCGCTGAAGCCTGCCTTCCCCTATTAAAACTGGCCACTGATCACCGGCCACTGGCCACTAGCTTTTCACCTTCACCACATCCCCGTCCTTCAACTTCTGTGGAGGATTGTTCACGATCGTTTCGCCGCCCGCCAACCCTTGCTTCACGATGATCTGACCGCGCAGATCTGCGCCGGTGGTGATGGGCATCAGGCGCGCGCGCTTGTCTTCAATCGCAAACACCGATTGTTTACCGTCGCGCGTGATCACCGCATCTTTCGGAACCGTGATGATGCGCGCCGGCATGGTGCCCGCACTCTGCGTCTTCTTTTGCGGCTGGAGGAACGTCACGTTGCAACTCATCTCCGGCCGCAGGTATTTATCTTTATCCAGGATCGAAACCTTAACGGTCACCGTCGCCTTGGTGCGGTCGGCGGTCGGAATCACCTGCCGCAGCACGCCCTTATACGTGTGATCAGGAATGGCCTGCACGGTGATCTCCGCAGGCTGATTGGGCTGCAGCTGTCCAACATTCGACTCGTTCACATCAACCTCAGCCTCCAGCGTGTTCATGTCGGCGATGGCCACTATCGCTCCCGACGAAGTCGATATGCTCACACCCGGCGGAATCGGCGCCACGCTTTCACCGGCCTCGGTCATCTTCTTCACCACCACTCCGGCAAACGGCGCGCGAACGGTGGTGAAGTCCAGATACGCCTCCTGGACCTGAAGATTGGCCTGATCCTGCTCGATGGCTGCCTGGGCGAGATTCACCTTCGACTTCGCCGCGTCCAGCGCATCCTGCGAAACAACCTTGCTGCGATAGAGGTCCTGCTGCAGGCGCTCCTGACGCTCTGCCTCGGCGAGATCGGCTTTGGCATAGTCGATATCGGCCTTGGCCTTCACGATCGCGGCCTGCGCGTCAGCGTTATCCAGCGTCGCCAGCACATCGCCCTCTTTCACCACGCTGCCCTCTTCAACCAGCAGCTTCGAGATGCGGCCCTGGATCTTCGACGAAACTACCGACTGCTTTCTAGCGACCAGGTAACCGGACGCAGTGAGAATCGGCGTTCCGGCACTGGCCTCACTGGCGCTCTCGACCCTCGGCTGTACTGTCTCCACTTCGACCGCACCGAACACCGGATTCGACCTGACGTAATAAAATCCGGCGACGACGGCAACGCCGATCAGCACCAGCACGACCAGCGGCGCGCGCCATCTCCCTCGGCGCGGCGCTTCGCGGTCGATGCGCAGCGATGCCAGTTCGTCCTTCAGTTCGCGCATAGGAACAACCTGGGCTTTCTCTACGAATAGCATCGCATTGTTGCGGCAAGTTTAAAAGGGCTGCGCGGCGTCAGGGCAGAACCGTACCGCAGCGCTATGCCGTCTTATACGATTGTGATTATCAGATGGTTTCCGTTGCGGATGTAGTGTGGATTGTCAGTGACGGCGGATGACAATTGTCATGGCTGGATGATCGATCTGAATTACTTCTGCGACCACTGCCCCAGGCTGCTGTTCTCCCACTTGTGCCCCAGGTCGCTGCCGTCCCACTTGTCCTGCCAGCTGTGGACGAACTTTGGCTCGTGGTGTGAAACGAACGACATGATGTCCGGCCAGAACTCATTCAGAATTCGCGCCTGCGCTACCGATCCCAAGCCGGTCAACGCATTCTCCACCGTTCCCGGCACGGTTTCATTGCGATAAGGAATGTAGGCGTTTGACACTGCGGCCTGAATGAACTGGCTGAAGATGAGCGAGGTATTGACCACGTTGCGGCCGTCATCGCTGCGCCCGATCAGCACGCGGCTGGCGGCATAGGCGAGCCGCTGCGAGATCTCCGTCTGCGTCGCGCGAAAGTATCGCGGATCCTGATGCAGCAGCGTCGGCAAGGCAAACGTCCCGAAGAAGGATGCACTCTCCGCGCCCGCAGTCGCCGCGGCCAGTCGCTTGCCATAGCCGCCCATCCCTCCGCCGAAGCTGGGATAAGCGCCCGTCGCCTGCGCGATGAGCGAGTCCGAAATCGCGCCGCTGATGGTGTCAAACGAGTAGGCGCGATGCACAAACAGGTCAAACTTCTGCTGCTTGGTCAGCGGGACATACGACGGCGCATCGGGCAACGGCTGGCCGGGAACGAAGTTGCGCGCCATCTTTACCAGGTTGTCATGGCTGAAGGTGCCTTTGATTGCTGCCGAGCTGAACTGCAGATGATCGAAGGCGTAAGTCTTCGGCGCCGCGAGCACAGGCGCGCTCGCTTGCGTGCATACGGCAGCCGGCGTTTCCGTCAGCGTCGCCTTGTAAAAAGATTGACTGGCAGGCAATCCGAGAGCAGTGGTGGAGAGGTCGGCATCGACCGAAACCGGCATCCTTACTGTCGAGGCTGAGTTAGGGGCAGCCGCCCTGGGATAGGCAGGTGGAAGCGCGAACACATTCCCGCGACTCGCGATGACCTGTGCTTGCTGCGCGGCCAACGGCGAAATCCACAACCCCAACGACAGACAAAATACCGCGCGGACACCCATTTTGCCACCTGGCCCCAAGACGTCGTAGCGTGCATTATCTATGAAGTTGCCGCGTTGGAAAAGGGTGTTTCTTTACTTTGGAGATTAATTTTCTACCAGTGGCAACCTAACACTTTTAGGCATATTTAGCTTGTGTCGCCCTTTATTCCCACTTCAGCCCTCGATCATCGGAATTCGGTTTTTCCTCTCCGCCGCCGCTAGGCGAAGCTGGCCGCTCCAGATATGATGTCCAGATGGCACAACGACCGAGCTTTGTACTGGCAATCCTGCCAATCCTGCTTGTCACCCTGCTGTTCGGTTGCAAACCACGGCCCAAGTCTTCGACGGTTGTAGTACACCTTCTGCGCGATCTTCGCTCGCCTTATGGCAGCGAACTCGACCGCAGGATTCTGGATTTTCAAGGCAGCAATCCCCGCCTGGCCTCCGGCGCTCCCATCATCATTCAGAGCGAAACCGGCGACTACAAAGACATGCTCTCGCGGCAAAACGCTACCACCGAGAACATCGATCTCATCATTCTCAATTCTTCCGATGATGCTCAGTCCAGCGTCGCTCTCCAAGCCGCGCTGTCGCACGCCACCAACGTTTGTGCCGGCTTGAAAGCGTGTCCGACGGCTGTGCCGGCAATCATTCCGCAACAGATATCCGGGAATGATCGCGAAGCTGCGCAGAAATTTGTGGACTTCCTGCAGAAGTCGCCGTCGTGAGCGTAGCGTGGATCCGCGCCGGCAACTCACCGGCGGAGTAACGACATGAATCTCTGGGCGGATTTTCTCACCAACGAGGGCAGGCAGATCTGGAAATGGAAGCACTATTTTCCAATCTACGAGCGCTTCTTTCGCGACTTCGTGAATAAGTCCGTCACGTTCTTGGAGATTGGAGTCGCCTCCGGAGGTTCGCTGCAGATGTGGAAGCGGTACTTCGGCCCGCACGCCACTATTGTCGGCATCGACATCCTGCCGGAGTGCAAGACTTTTGAGGAGGACCAGATTGCGGTGCGTATCGGCGCCCAGCAGGATACACGCTTTCTGCAGAGCCTCGTAGACGAATTCGGGCCCATCGACATTGTGCTCGACGATGGCAGCCACCTCATGAGCCACATGCTCATGACCTTCGAGTTCTTATATCCGAAGCTGACGAAGAATGGCATTTACATGGTCGAAGACCTGCACACGGCCTACTGGGAGGAATACGACGGCGGCTATCGCCGCGCGGGCACATTCATCGAGCGCTGCAAGGACTTACTGGACGAGTTGAACGCCGATCATTCCCGCGATCAACTTCCGCCGAGCGAATTCACGCGGACGACGCTCGGTATGCACTTCTATGACAGCGTCGCCGTATTCGAGCGCGGAACCACTACACGCAAATGGGCCCCGAAGATCGGCACCGAATGACGGGAGTCAGATCATCGGAGCACTTGTTTCTTGCATTGACATCTAAAGCGAAGTCGCGGCGGTTCGCAGAACAAGCCGGCGGGTCGAGGGATCTGCAGTTTTGTCTCGCTTAGCGGACTGATCACTCCCTCTCGTACTTCATCGGGTGGTCGGGATCGCGCTTCATGATCAGCGAGGTCCGTCGATGGTCAGCCGCTCGTCCTTGAAGAGGACTTGGGTCTTGGCTTCGCCGTCGAACTCGAAATAGTAGTCTTTCTTTGCCGGATCAATCTTGAACGGCGCAGACTGCGCCTCCTTCGCTGGGTGCCCCGTTCTAGCCATCTGTTGGCTAGGGCGGGGAAGTTTTGCCTAGAGCACCTTTAAGTATCGACTTCTTCGGTCCGACCGACGAACGCACCTTTACAGTCGTTTTCTTCGCGGCTTTCGGTAGTGATTTCTTTTTCGCCGCCCCGGCCATCGGCAGAGCTTTCATCTCCGCCGCCCGCCACAAATACCAGCTGGCGACGCTGCGATACGGACTCCAGCGCTCGCCGTACGCCGCGAGTTCCTTCGGCTTGGGAAGCTCCTCGAGCTTGCGCATTCGCGCAAAACCTTTGCGGACGCCGTAATCGTCGACAGGTAGCACATCCGGCCGACCGAGACGAAAGATCAGCAACATCTCGACCGTCCAGCGGCCGATACCGCGCACGGTGTCGAGCCGTTCGATCAGCTCCTCATCGCTCATGCGATGTGCCTGCTGAACCGTCGGCACGGTGCCGTCAAGCGTCTTGGCCGCCAGATCCCGAATTGCCAGCATTTTGCCGCGCGACAATCCGGCCGATCGCAGCAGCTCTTCTGATGCCGCCAGAATTTGCTCAGGAGTAGGGAATCCGTCGACCAGCCCGCGGCGCGTGCGAATGCGCTGCGTATTCTCGGGGAACAGCGCCTTCACCCGCGCAGTGATGGTCGCGGCGACCTTCCCATTGAGCTGCTGATAGATGATCGCCTCCAGCAGCGCAGCGAAAATGCTCTGCGTCGTCTCCTGCACGAGCCGGCATGGTCCCGATTGCGCGATGATCCGCGCCAGTTGACGGTCCACCCGCGACAGATGTTCGCAGGCAGCGGTATGGTCGAGTTTTCTTGGCATAAGAAGATTCGTGGGGTCAGGGATTGGGGACTGGGGATTGGTGCGAGCCAACCCGGCAAATCCCTAGCCCCTATTCCCTAAGCCCTTCTTCCTCCAGCATTGCAATCGTCTCCTCATCCACATCCCACTTCTTCAGTATGCGAAAAATCACGCGACTGGCAAAGCCGGCGCGGACGAGTGTACGGAAAACGCGGGCAGCCTGCTTTTGATCTGCCGGTTTTACGATCCGTTTGCGCCGCAGAAACTCGCGCGCCAGCTGCTCCTCGTTGACATCGTCGTAGGCAGCGCCGACCACCTTCTCAATGATGTCGGCGTGCACGCCCTTGACTTTCAGATCCTGCACCACGCGCAGCCGTCCGAACTTCTCGTTCTCCTTGCGCAAGTGCGAGTAACTCTCGGCGTAGCTGCTGTCGTTGAGATACTTCTGTGCTTTCAGCCGCGCGACAACCAGCTCGATGAGCGCGTCGCCGTTCTCTTGTGACGAAACGCGAGTGCGCATCAGTCGCTTGATCTCGGCGACCGTGCGCATGCGTCGGCCCAGCGCGCCGATGGCGTATTCGTAGAGCGACTCTTCGTCGTACGTCTTCGCCGTGCGCTTGAAGGGCATGCAAGGGATTATATGTGGGATTTCGAAGGACAGGAGTCGGTGCCGCAGAGCCTACCCTGAGCCTGCCGAAGGGTTCGCGTCCTTCCTCTGGACGCTAACCTGGGAAAGGGTGGAGCACGCCTTCAGGCGTGCATGAAATGCTGATTAATTTGTAACCGGCTTCAGCCGCTAAGGTAACTCCAACCGAAGCATACCTCAGCGGCTGAAGCCGACCTAATAACGGAGCGCCCACAACGTACGCCTGAAGGCGTACTCCACCCGACTGGACCAAAAGGCAGGGCCGAGGCATTTAAGCCGAACCTCACGCCAAATCGAACACCAAAAACTCTGCCGCTCCATTGCCGCTATTGCTGGCAATCTTCAGCTTTTGCTCGCCACTGATCGCCGCTCCGTCGCCCTTGGTCAGCTTGGCGCCGTTGACGTCGAGTTCGCCGCTGATCAGCTGCACCCACGCGTGGCGCTGTGGCTTCAGCTCCAACTCCACCGACTTCCCGCTGTCCAGTACCGACGCATAGACACTCGCGTCCTGGTTGATGGTCGTCGACCCATCGCGCCCGTCGTGCGAAGCGATCAGCCTCAGCTGGTTTTTCTTCTGTTCCGTCGAGAACGTCCGGTCCTCATAACTGGGCTTCAATCCCTCCGCCTCCGGCAGAATCCAGATTTGCAGCAGGTGGACCGGCTCGTCCGACTGATTGACCTCGCTGTGCATCACCCCCGTGCCTGCCGACATACGCTGCACGTCGTTGCGTTTGATGGTCGCACCGCGCCCCATCGAGTCACGATGGCTCAACTCGCCATCGACGATGTAGGTAAGGATCTCCATGTCGCGATGGGGATGCTTGCCGAATCCGCGTCCCGCGCTGACGACGTCTTCGTTAATGACCCGCAGGTCGCGAAAGCCCATGTGCCTGGGATCGTAGAAGTCGGAAAACGAAAAGCTGTAATGAGTGCCCAGCCAGCCGTGGTTGGCGTGGCCGCGTTCTGCCGATGGTCTGACGGTGATCATGTGCTTGCTCCAGTGGAAAGGGCACACCGTCGAGTGTGCCCTTCATCGCTCTTTTCTGCTCGCTGACTATTGGATGCTGGAGACCGGCAAAAGTAGCAAATGTGTTACAACACGTATATTAGGAACAGCTTACGGATCCCAGCCGAAAACGGCTTTTTCAGAAGCTCGCCAGAAACACCGGAAACAAAACGTGACCAACCAATCGTTCGGTCGGGCAAAACCCAAAGTAATTAGCCCAGCGCGGAAGCGCTGGGTCGCAGATTACATATAAGAAGGAGCCCCTTCAGGGGCGACACATAACCTCGGCTCGGGGCAATCATGTGCCGGCCTCCGGGCTTCGGCTTTCAACCAATCGCTCACCGTATTCCCGCATTTTCCGCGGCCAGCTTGCCCAGCACGCTCCAATCGTGTCTGTCGAAGCCGCGCCCGATGGCCATCAGCATGTGGTCGCGCACCAGGCTGGCAATCGGCAAAGACGCATCGACATTCTCCGCCGCAACCAGCGCCAGCTTGACGTCCTTCAGCCCCAGTCGCAGCGCAAAGCCGCCAGCCTCGTGCTTGGCGTCGGCTATCAGCCCGCCATAGGTCTTGTACACCGGCGCCGCAAACAGGGTGTTGGTCAGGAACTCGACATACTGATGCGGCTCGATGCCGTACTTGCGGGTCAGCGCGATCGCCTCGCTCAGCGACTCAATGACCGCAGCGATCAGGAAATTGCCGCTCAGCTTCACCACGTTGGCCATCTCCGGCTTCTCACCTATCACGAAGACGCGCTGGCCAATCACCTCCAGGATTGGCATACAGCGATCGACCACTTCCTTCGCACCCGCGGCCGCAACGAACAGCTTGCCTGCCTCGGCGGCATCCGGGCGTCCAAAGACCGGCGCCGCCATATAATGCTGACCGCGCTTGCCATGCTCTTCGGCCATCTTCTTCGAGAGGTCGACGCTGATGGTGCTCATCGAGATGTGGGTAGCGCCGCGCGGCAGGTTGTCGATCACTCCACCCGCATGCAGCACCGCCGACTCGACTGCATGATCGTCGGCCAGCATAGTCACAACGACCTCCGCCTGCTTTGCCGCTTCGCCCGGCGACTGGCTGACCTGCGCTCCTTCCGCGCGCAGCGGATCGGCCTTCGCCAAAGTGCGGTTCCACACCGTGACGTCGTGCCCGGCACGAATCAGTTGCCGCGCCATCGGCGCCCCCATGTTTCCTAAGCCAAGAAATGCGATTTTCATAATGCCCTCCGTTCTGAGTAACAGGGCTTATGGATGTCTGAGGTCGGTGGTTCGTTGCGCGATTAAGGGCCGCTCCCGCAGTTCCGCCGCTGGCGAAAAGCGAAAAGCGAACAGCGAAAAGCGAATCGGCTTTTGCTTTTCCCTCGGCCCATGTATCATGCCTTCTGCTTTGTCCGCGATGGCCGTTATCGATCCTGCCCACCGGACGCGCGAAGAGCGCCGGACCTTTGGCCGTTCCCTGCGCACCCGCGTCAAGCGTGTCGACCAGGGTGTCTGGAGCCCGAAGCAGCGCACCTTCGACGTTGTCGATCTCCTCCACGAAGCCAATCGCACCCGCATCGCCCACCTGATGCCCATCAAATACGCGCGCATGGCGGCGTCTCCATTCGGCTTCTTCCGCGGCGCGGTGCCGGTGATGGCTGCCGATCTCGCGACTCGGCCCTATACCGGTTTGATGACCCACATCTGCGGCGACGCTCACGTCCAAAATCTCGGCGCCTTCGAAGCCCCCGATGGCCGCCTCATCTTCGACATCAACGATTTTGACGAGAGCGTGATTGGCCCGTGGGAGTGGGACATCAAGCGCATGGCCGCGAGCCTGATTCTGGCCGGGCGCGAGGCCGGCAACTCCGACAAACTTTGCAAAGCGGCGGTGCTCGCCTTCGTGGAGCGCTATCGCGAATTCATGCGCATGTTCTCCGAGATGGCGATGGTGGATTTGGCGCGCTTCCAGATCTATCGCGTCGTTTCGCCGGTGAAGTCGGTACTGCGCAAGGCTGAGCGGGCCACCCCGGAACACAATCTCCGCAAGCTGACCATCTTCGCCAACGGCAAGCATCGCTTCCGCGACGAGAAGCCATGTCAGTTCCATGTGCGCCACGCAGAAGCCGGCACCGTGATCGAGTCGCTTGGTGCTTACGTCAAGACGCTCCTGGCAGAGCGGGCGCATTTCTTCGTGCAGTATCAGCCGGAGGACGTGGCCTTTCGCGTGGTCGGGACGGGCAGCGTCGGCACGCGTGACTACATCGTGCTGATGTTCGCCGGCGCCATCGCCGATCCGCTTTTCATCCAGGTGAAGGAAGAGCCGCCTTCGGCTTATGCAGCTTATGTGGCGCCGGACACCATGGCGGCGCATCAGGGGCAGCGCGTCATCGAGGGCCAGCGCGCCATGCAGATGCAGTCGGACCTGTTTCTGGGATGGACCTCGATTGAGGGCCGCGATTACATCGTTCGCCAGTTGCGGGATCACAAGGCCGCGATCGAGGACGAGGACTTGAAGGGCAATGGCCTGGTGCAGTACGCACACATGGTGGGCGAACTCCTGGCCAAGGGTCACGCGCGGTCCGGCGATCCCTGCGCGTTGGCGGGATATCTTGGCATGTCCGACCGCTTCGATGATGCGATGGTGAGCTTCGGCATCACCTATGCGAACCAGACGGTGAAGGATTGGGAAGCGCTGCGGCACGCGATCCGCATCGGCAGGGTCAAGGCTGCTGCCGAGCTTGAGACGTCAAAGCAGGAACCTGCCAAGAAGAAATCTTCCAAGAAGAAATCTGCGGCAAGGGAGTAGCGTCACGTCTGAGAATGCCGGCACCGCTGCTGCCCGCCCGTGCCCATTCTGGAACCGGGCGCCCATTTCCACCTCACATATTGTCCATCCCGATTCTTGTTTGTCGCGTCTATTAATTGGAGCGATAATACTGGTATGCGGCGCTGGGTTCTGAGTGCGGGTTTGTGCGCTCTGCTCACGCTTCCAGTCTGGGGACAGCGAGGCGGCGGCGGCCACGGAGGTATGGGTGGCGGCGGGCACGGCTTCTCGGGCGGCGGAGGCGGCTACGCCGCGCATGGCTCCGCGGGCTACAGCTACCACGGCCCGACTGGATATCGCGCTCCTTCCTATTCCGGCGGTTATCGCGCCCCCGGCTACGCTGGCGCCTATCGCGCGCCTGGTTATTCCGGAGCTTATCGCGCACCCTACTCGAACAACGGCTATCGCGGCTACTCCAACGGATATCGATATCCCTATTCCTGGGGCAACCGTGGCTACGGCTACGGTTGGGGTTGGCGCGGTTATCCCTATCGTTGGGGATGGGGCTGGGGTTGGGGTTATCCCTATTGGGGCTGGGGTGGTTGGTGGTGGCCAGGATGGGGTCTGGGCTGGGGGCTCGGCTGGGACTGGGGCGCCTGGGACAACTCGTTCGCCTACCCGTCCGATAACTACGCGGCTTCCAACTATCAGGCGCAGAACTATCAGGCGCAGCCTTATGTCTACGCGACTCCCGACTCCGATTATTCGCCGGACAGCCAAACTCAGGACGAGATTAGTAGCCTGAGGAGCGAAGTCGACCAACTACGCGCGCAGCAGGAGAGTTCAGCCCAGTCGAAGACGCAGATCCACGCGGAGACCGTGCTGGTCTACCGCGACGGCCACACTGAAGAAGTCGAGAACTACGCTGTCGTCGGCCAGACGATCTGGATCTTCAACGAGTCGCACGCCAGGAAAGTTCCACTCTCCGATCTGAATCTCGCCGCCACCAAGCGCGACAACGAAGACCGCGGCATCGAATTCGTGGTTCCCGGCTCACGCTAGCGAACTCTCCCTGGATCCAGACTGTCGTCAATAAAACGTGTCAACTAATTCCCTGGCGACTTGCGGATCGGCTCGGAGAGTAGGGTTGAACGAGGCAGGCTCATTTTCCTTAACGCGGACCTTGGCCGCGACCGGAGTAAAAGCCTGAGCTGTGACGAATACGTCGTAGAAGCCTGGGGGTACGGTAACGAGAAAGTGGCCCTTAATATCGGTCGTTACCGTCAGATCTTGCGTTAACCCGATGTTGTCTTTCAAGCCGACCTTACTGCCGCTCGAATCCCAGTGAACGAGCACTCGCGCGTTGGGGATCGCTGCACCCTCGGAATCCAATACCTGTCCACGGATCGCCGTCACTTGTCCCACCGCGCAGTGGGAGACCGATATCACAGCTGACAACACCATCAAGGCGCTCACAACACTTCCACACAGGTAGCTCATATCCCGAGAATTGTGCCTCTTTCGCGGATCGCTGTCGACAATCGATTTGTACCTTCTTCACGCGTCGCAGCGTGTACCACAAAAATCAGCGCCACAGGCGCGGAAGATGATAGCCCAGCGCTTCAGCGCTGGGTGGCGGAGCTTTGAATCTGAGCCCCTTCAGGGGCGGCACAATTCTTTCAAGAGGACCGGCTGAATTGCCTCGTCACCCACGCAATCGGAATTCCCACAAAAAATATGTGCGAGAGGAGGAGGTTTGCCAAAGCCGGTAGCGATAACGGAGGCTGCTTCGGCGCTGCCGATAACGGCACCACAACGTAATGCATAAAGACAAAGACTCCGACACCATACGCCGGTCCCCAAAGCAGCGGCCTTCGTAAAACCATCGGCAGGTTCACGCTGAGGACATAAAACACCGCTGCCGCGCCAATCGCGATGACGAAGTGAAAGAAAACTCCGAGCAGCGCTGTCCCCACTCCACCGTCAAACGACTTCATGCCCAGCGCTCCGCTGGCGATGAACTGAAAGACGCGAACAGCCGATCTGCCGCTCATCCACGCGATGTACACAACCGCATCCATGCCATCGAGAAATCCCGCGATGAGCCCTGCAACAAGGATGGTCTTGACCGGACCACTTGGGCGAAGCACGACGTCATCCATGGCTTGAGACTGTAATTTATCTCCGCGCGGACGCGCTGGCCGATGGGACCAGGCGCGGAGCCCTGCATGACGGTCGCACCGTACGTGGGTGGAGCGCGCCTTTTCTTTTTGTGAATTCGTGCCATTGTTTCGGCTGATTCCTCGTGCTGTTTTATTGCACTATTCACGCTGCATTTACTTCCTTGTCAACATCCTGCTCCACACTAATGGCATGAGCCGCAGAAGCTCGGTCACAGGGCGCGCTGGTGTCGATGGCTACGATTCGCACTGAACAGTTGTTGGAATCGCTAGGGCTGCAACATAGCGCACATATTTCTGTTGATCAGCTTCCTTTCACCGCTCACGACGCGACCGCCGGCAGCGAAGACGAACTCCAGGCCGTAGTCGTCGGATCTTCCGAGCACTGCGATCTTCCGCTCAGCATTCGCGAGTCGCGCTTCTTTCAGAACATCGCCCGCCGCAGTGCCAGCGGTGAAGCGCCCCGCCGCACCTTGCTCGAGCTGGAAGCCTTCCTGAATGACACGTGCAACGTTTGGGAGAACAGTTGGATTCGCTTTCCCGAGTCGCGCCTCAGCCGGCACGCGCTGCATGTTTTTCAGGCCGATCTGCAGGTCGCGCGCGATGGCGCCATCGGCGAGCGTTCCGACGCGGCGCGTTTTCGTTTCACGCAAGCGGGTGAGTGCTGGCTGCGCATTCCCATCAGCTACGCGCTCAAGCTGGCCCTCGCGGATCTCGTCGGTACGCAGCCGCATATGCCCGAGCTGATGCGTCAGGAGGCCTCGCGCCTGATGCGTCATTTCCTGAACGACAACACCTCGCCCGAGACGACATCGTTCCACATCGTCAACGCCGAAGGAGATCGCTCGCTGGGCGAGCAGCTTGCCCGCGACGCTGCCCGACGTTTTCTCTTCACTTCACTTCTCATCGCGTGGGCGAATCAGCGCTTCGGGCTGCGGGAGACCGGACAGCGCGCACTGGTTTATCACGCGCCGGTGCCTTCGGTGCATCAGGAAGAGCTTTCGTCGTGTCTCTCCGATTCGTTCTATCGCGAGCTCTTCATGAGCCCGTGCCTTTCCGGCTGGAGCGACGGTGAGGCGAAGTATCAATACATGCACCTGTGCCATCAGGTGCTCAGCCGCAGCCAGCTCAATGCCGTCGCCAAGCTGCGCGAGGCCGGCATCATCGCCAACGATCTCATCGTGCTGCCCAGCCTCTCGAATGTGAGCCTGGCGAACAACGGCATTCACATCAGCATCGGCAGCCGCTCGCTCGATCAGCAGCTGCGATGTAGCGACCTTCTGCCTGAGGACGAGAAGCGACTCGGCGACCTCGCCATCAAAATCTACGAACACTTCCTCGCTCTCTTCGTCGGAACCTACACCGCGGCGCCGTATCGCATTGCCTTCAACCAGTTTCATCCTGAGCGACTGCTGTCGTTCCTGCCGCACGAACTTGACTTCACCCATCTGCGACTGCTGTGGCGTGAGTGGAAGGAGAAATCTCAGCTCAGTCTCTGCGGACATGCGCTGACACCCTACGGGCCGCGTTGGCTCGACGGCCTGGCGGCGAATCTCTTCCGCCTGCGCGGCGATTGCGTGCCCGATGCGCGCCTGCTGACTTATCCCGTCGCGTGGCTGGCCACCGAGCATTCCTCGGCGCTGGATGGAAGCGCAGGGAACATCCAGCGGTTGTCGTCAGAGCTGGACGAACTGGGCATCGTCGATCGGAAGATGTCGTTTTACATGCCGTTGCGACTGCGCGAGCATGCGCGCGATGGTTACTCCGGCTTCGAAGCGCGCTACTACAGCCTGTTTCCCAGCTATGACCGCGACATGGCGCCGGCGGCGAGCCTGCAGCAGTTTCTCCTGGCGCTGTCCTACCGGCTGGCGATGCAGGGTGACGTCACGCACGAGCAGATCCCTGACGATCCCACTTTCGAAAGCGAGCGCCGGCAGCCCTTCTTCTTCTCTGCCGCAGGAGTGCCTGCGTTTTACGTCCGTCGCGACTCGCGCAATCAGTTCCTCGCCGGAATTTTGCGTCATTGCAAGAAGACGCGCACCAGTCGCCGCCATCCTGTGTACTTCCGGGTCTCCATACGCGATTACCGCCGCGCATTGCTGACCTACATCGACGAGACTGCGGGCGACCTTGTCGAAGCGATGAACATGCAGACGACGTTGTCCGATCTTGCTACCCGCTGCGACGACGAACAGCAGCAGGCAAGCCATCGATTGCTGGCCGGGATCCTGGGCGATTTGGGCACGGATCCAATGCGTCTTGAAGCCCGCGAATTCAATCGCATGGCCGAAGCGTACTACCGCGAGAATCTGCGCTGCCGGCATCTGCGCGAGGCTATAGCTCATATGCGCGAAGACATTGGTGAACTGGAGCGAACCGCCGTCGGCGAAGTCCGAGGGGCTTTGCGTCATGGAGTCCGGATTCAAGACCCAGAGCGCTTTCTCGCCGGCGTCGAAGAGCGAATTGTGAGCGATCAGCTCTCGCTGCACGAAACTTCTTCGCTGCTCAACCTGATGATCTTGCTGAGCTGCCGGGATCGTCTCGGCGCCGCGCGGGAAAAACTATGAGCCAGTCCAAGCACCAGTACATCGACCGCGCCTCCGGCAATGTTGTTCGCGAGCATCTGGTGGGAAATGCGGTGATCAGCGCACTGTATTCTCCCGCGCTGGAGAAAGCGCCGCTGCTGACGCGGCTTGCGTCCAGTCGCTACGTTTCGCGCATGCTGGGCTACCTGAACTACGACAACGTGCTGTCCTCGCGCGCCACCGGCATGTTGAAGTTCCTGCGCGACTCCGGAATTCAGCTCTCCGAATTCGTTGGCAATCTGTCGGAATACGATACCGCGCGAAAAATCTTCGAGCGTCAAATCCGCTACTGGAATTGTCGCCCGATGCCGCAGAATCCACGCGCCATAGTGTGTCCCTGTGACGCGCGCGCGCTGATCGGCTCGATGAAGGAGTCGTCAGGCCTGTATCTCAAGCAGAAGTTCTTTTCGTTTCCCGAGCTCCTGGGCGACGGCTCGCCTTGGCAGCGTTCGTTTGAAGGCGGCGACTACGCGGTCTTTCGCCTGACGCCGGAAAAGTATCACTACACGCACAGTCCTGCGTCCGGTCGCGTGCTCGATTTCTACTCGGTCGGAGGCCGCTATTTCCCGTGCAATCCCAATGCCGCGGTGCAATTGATGACACCGGTGTCAAAGAATCGCCGCGTGGTTACGACCCTGGAAACAGATTGCCCCAACGGCTCAGCCGTCGGCCGCATTGCGATGATCGAAGTCGTCGCGCTGATGATCGGGCAGATCGAACAACGTTACAGCGAAGATCGCTACGAAAGCCCACGATCGATTGAAAAAGGAATGATGCTGCGGACCGGCGCGCCGAAGGCCCTGTTTCGTCCCGGCAGCAGCACGGTCGTGCTTCTGTTTCAGCCGAATCGCATTCAGTTCGCCAACGACCTGATCGACAACCAGCATCGCGGCGGCGTGCAGAGCCGTTTCTCGCTGACGTTGGGCTCGCCGCTCGCGGAAACCGACGTCGCCGTGCGCTCGCTGCTGGCGTTGCCGGCTGAGGAGGAACCTTGCTGAACATCGCCTTCGTCGTCGCTCTCGCGCTTGGTCTCTTCGCGCTGATCGCCTGGGGCGTGCGCACGCTTCCCGCAGAAGGTTGGCAGATGCTCGCCGCCGTGCCCATCGCCAAGTCCGTCGACGGCTCGTGGCGCGGCCTGAATCTCACCTTCTATGGCTTCTTTAGCGCAACCGGCAACGTCTTCGCCTTCGCCCTGGTGCTTCTGCTGCTGGGCTCAGTCGGCATTCCAGCGACGATCAGTCTGCTGCTGGTAGCCTTTGTGATTCTGTTGTGCGTGCCCTCTTCGCGACTGATCGCGAGCATCGTCGAGCGCAAGCGCAACACCTTCACAATCGCCGGCGCGGCCTTCGTTGCGACCATCGCGCTGCCGCTGCTGCTCATTGCCATGAGGCCGCTCGCTTGGCATTTCCTGCATCGCGAACTTTTGATAATGCCGATCTTCGCCGCGGCGGCGATCGCTTATGCGTTAGGCGAATCCGTCGGACGCCTGGCTTGCCTGAGCTTTGGGTGCTGCTACGGGATGCCGCTGCAGGACGCGAATCCTGCGATCGCGCGGCTCTTCCAAACCCACAATCTCGTGATTCAGGGCCCGACAAAGAAGGCCGCGTACGCCTCGGGGTTAGCAGGCGAACCGCTCATTCCGGTGCAGGCGATCACGTCTGGAATCTTCGCGATCTCTGGATTGATGGGAGTCGCGCTGTTCTTGACGCAACGGTTTCGCCTTGCCGCCCTCATTCCCGTCACCGCGACTTGGGGATGGCGCGCCTGCTCCGAATGGCTGCGCGCTGACTATCGTGGCACGTCTCGCATCTCGGTTTATCAGCTGATGGCGATCGTCTCGGTGATTTATCTTGGCGCGTTCGTTCTGCTGATGCCGATCACTGTGCCCATCGTGCCCGACCTGTCGGTGGGATTTGCGCAGGTGACTTCCGCGTACGTGATTCTGTTGCTGCAACTCGTGTGGGTCGCGCTGTTCCTCTACTACGGACGCAGCCGCGTCACCGCCTCAACGCTGTCGTTCCACGTCGTCGCCGATCGCATTTAGGGTGGAGCACGCCTTCAGGCGTGCAAGTAGAACCCAATGTCCCTGGAAGCCGGCTTTAGCCGCTGTGGTCAATCGACTAACGGTTACCTCGGTGGCTAAAGCCATTCCGAAATACTCATGATCATGCACGCCTGAACAGACTGCTGAAAAAGTCGTTGCACGCCTCGCGTGCCGTCGGCTGAAGCCGACTCAGAATGGGAAATAAACGGCTTGAATGCTGGCCTGAAGGCCAGCACTACCCGAAAACTGCGCTCGAGTCGACTTTTTTCGCAGCCTCTGAAGGCGTGCTCCAGTCGCCACTCTCCCTAGAAAATCACCTTCGCTGCAAACTGCACCCCGCGCGGCCCGCCGCTGCCGAGGAAGGGATTCCCAATACCCACATCGCCGGTCGCCGTCAGCGCGTAATAGCCCACGCCGCGTCCATTCACGGGGTTGATGCCATTCACGCCCGGATCGGCGATGAAGTTCGGCAGCTCCGGATTGGAGAAGTTGGGATGGTTGAAGATGTTGAAGAACTCTGCGCGCAGCTGCAGAGTCGTTCGCTCGGTCATTTTCGTGTCCTTGAAGACCGCGAAGTTGAACTCCTTGAACGGTGGTCCGATCAGGGCATTGCGTCCCAGATCGCCGAAGTGACGACTGCCGGCCAAGCAGGCGGTTTCGCTAGTCGAACCAGGCGCGGTCGTGTTTCCGAACGTACACGGCACCTGGAAATTTGCCAGGTTCAGATATTGCGAAGGCGATCCGCCGTATTGAATCGGGCCCACCACCTCCGGGCGGTCGAAGCCTTCACCCGAGCCGGAGTAATCGCCCTCGAAGTTGTAATTCAGTGTGAATGGCTGTCCGCTTTGCAGCGTGGCTGTTCCGTCGATGCCCCAGCCGCTCTTCAGACGCGACGGGCTCGAGCTGGGGAACTGGTAGGTGTAAAGCCAGCTGAAGCGATTGCGAATGTCGTAATTCGAATTGCCCTTCTCGCCCAGCGGATTGAGGCTGTTGTCGGGCTGCGACGCGTTGGGGATGAAATCTTCCAGGTCGCTGGCGTTGTCGATCGCGTGCGACCACACATAGTTCACCTGGGTCGACAACCCGTGCCATGAATTGATGCGGAAGGTTGTCTGCAGCGCGTTGTAGTTAGAGAACGCGCTCGACGACTCCTGGTTCACATAGAAGAAGTTCGGATACGCCGTCCGCGGTACGCCGTAGCCCGCGATGGGGCAATTCGGATACACGTAGGGCGCGACGCACTGGCTCAGATCGAACGCCGTGATCTGCGCCTGGCTCGGCTGATTGACGTCTGCGAAGCGGAATAGCCGCGTGCCCTTCGAGCCGACATAGCCGACTTCCAGCGTGGCCATGTTGCCGAACGCCTGCTGAACGTTCACATTCCAGTTCTGCACGTAGGGCGTACGAATATTGGGATCGATGCTGAAGAAGTCGCCGAGCGGCGAGGCGCTGCTGAAGACCGGCGACCCGGCCGTGATCGGGCTGGTGCTCGCCGTCAGAAACGTGATCGGCGCCGCACCGACTCCGGTATAAGCCGGTCCCGGACAGAAGGTGCAGTTGTAGGGCACGTGCGCCAGGAACATGTCCTGCGAGAAGGCGTCATAGTAAACGCCGTAGCCTGCGCGAAGAACCGTCATCCCTTTACCGGTGGGATCCCAGGCGAACGCCACTCGCGGCGCGAAATTCTTCCAGTCGGGCTGATAGAGTTTTGACGGGCCGCCCGGTCCGCCGACCTGCGTCAGCGTCCCGCCACCGGTCGGCAGCAATTGGTAGAAGAAATCGTTGTTCTCGCCGACGACGCCGAAGTAATCCCAGCGCAAACCGAGATTCACCGTGAGCTTCGGAGTCCAACGAAAACTATCCTGAACGTAAAGCCCGTCGTCGTTCTGATATTCGTGGCGCTTGGTGTAACCGGACGCCTGGCTGCCGCTCGAGGAGACGCCCTCGAGAAACGATGTCAGGTCGGTGAAGTCGAGCTTGCCGCGGAAGTTTGAGTCCTGAATGATCTGGATCGTGGTGCGAGTGAACTGATACCCGAACTTCACATCGTGGCGGCCAATCTTCCAGGAATAGTCGTCGACGAACTCCCAATTCGAGTCGACGCGCTGGCGCGGAACGCTGGGACTCGAGCCTAGAATCGAGAAGCTGCCCACCGAGATTTTTGGCAAGCCGTAATCATACGAATTCACCCCAGTGTCGATACCTATCGACGCAGGATTGAAATCGCTGTCTTGCGGAAAGAATCCTTCCGCAAAACGGTTCCAACCGAAGCGCGCCTCGTTCACTTGCGATGGATTGACGATCTTCACCCACGAAAAGGAGGCTAGCTGCACGCGCGTAGGCGTTACCGTGTTGAAGCCCGGCAGCAGTCCGCCGGCCAGCTGCGCGAAGGGGAAGCTCTGATTGCTGTTGCCGAAGTAATAGCGGCCGGTGAAATTGTTATTGGTGCTGGGATTGTAGTCGATCTTGCCGATCACGCTGTCGACGTCGTTACTGAACGGAATCGACGTTGCGAGGTTGTCGGCCGCCGCTCCCGGCGCAGGCGCGTTACAGGTGCCGTCGATGTTGGCTGACGCTCCAGGAATGTTTGGCGTTGGCCACGGATTGCGCGCCAGCAAGTTCAGGATCGGCTGGCTTATCCCACCCGGGCTTGACGCGGCTATCGCTTTGGCCTGCGCAATCACATTCGCATCGGGCACGCAAGTCAACCCTGCTTGTGAGCCGCTCTCGCGCTGCCCTTCATAATCAGCAAAGAAGAACAGTTTGTTCTTCACGATCGGCCCGCCCAACGACCCGCCGAATTGATTATTCAGGAACGGATTCTTCGGCTGGCTGCCGATGTTGAAGTAGTTGCGCGCACCGAGTTCGCCGCTGCGCCAGTACTCCAGCAGCGTGCCATGCCAATTGTTGGTGCCGCTCTTGGTCACGATGTTGACCACGGCGCCGCTGTTGCGTCCGTATTCCGCCTGAAAGTTCGACAGCACGTGCAGCTCAGCGACCGCGTCGAGCGGCAGGATGGTCGCCGGATCGCCAAAGACGCCGGCCTCATTGATCGCCGGATCGTTGCGGAAGCCGTCGTTCATGTCCGTGCCGTCCAGCAGGAAGTTGTTGGCACGGCCGCGCGAGCCGTTCATCGAGAACACGCCGAAGGAGCCAGGGGAATCAGTGATCTGGTCAGGCGAACCGGCCACACCGGGATTGGTGTAGATCAGCTTGGTGTAATCGCGGCCGTTGACCGGAATGCTTTCAATCGTCTTCGAGGTGAGGATGCCGCCCAATGTGTCGCTCGTCGTGTCGACCTGCGGAACTTCGCCCGTGACCTCGACCTGCTGCGACACCTGTCCAGGCTTCAACACGACGTCCACCCGGCTCTCGGCGGCAACGTTCACCACGACACCTTTCGTAAGGGCAGTTTCAAAGCCGGTTTGCGAGCAGGTGACGTTATAGGTTCCAATCGGCAATTCCGGTACGTTGTAGCTGCCGTCGGCGCTGGTCTGGGTTACGCGTTCCAGTCCAGTGTCGACGTTGCGTACCTTAACCGTCGTTCCGGGAATGACCGCACCCGATGTATCAGTGACTGAGCCGAGAATGGTTCCACGAAAGGTTTGTGCCGGAGAGAAGGTTGCCATCAGAAGGAACACTACGACGAACAGCAGCAGGGAGCGCGTGCTTTTCATTTTTGGGCCCTCGGGATTTGCAATACCTGATGGGCGAGCATTATTCATCAAAGCGAGCGAGTCGCCAAGACATTTCTGCAGCAGATTTTCGCAATGCGGTTGCTAGAAAAGAGTCGTTCTATCAGGAAGGCGGGTTCGAGTCACCTTCGTTACGAGGCGCAAAACTCGAACACATCGTTCCACACGCGTGCAAACGCGGCAGGTTTGAAGCCGGAATCTGACTTCAGAAGATCGTAAGCTTGAAACTTGCGCAGGCCGCATTCCGATACGCTCTCGACATCTCTGTAGTGGCCAACGATATCCATGTGGTCGGCTCGCACAAGCAAAGTTTCCTTGCCGTTTGGCCACAACATGGATTGCGTATTGACGATGCCATCGTTGTCCCACGGCTGAAGCGCAACCTTAAAGTTCGCAGGGACGACGAACGGCCTCGGGACTGGCACGTCGTCGGGATATGCGAACGGACCACCGGCACAGGCACGGTAGCAGATGCGATAGGCGATATCAGTGTCTGGCGCTGGCTTCGCCCGCTGTGTCAGGTCGGGATAGGTCAACGGGTTAATCAGGTCCCAGCGCGGCGCGAGCTTGTGGGGCGCGAAATGGAAAGGGCGTGCGCCAATCGTTGCGTACGATCGAGTCTTGATGTCGTCAACTTGCCAGCTGGCAATCTCCTCATCGCGCGTCTTCTGGTTAAAGTGAGCAGGGCTTTGCGGATCGTCACTGACGTCTCCGGCTGCCAGATCGTCGATTGCGCGGAAGTCCGTCGCGATGTGACGCAGCCAAAGTTGCAGCTCGGACGCAGCTTCCTGCGACAGGGCTACGCACATGGGGTTTCGCCTGGTACCGGCTTCGGCCTCGCTCAAGGCATCGCGTAATGCGAGGACCAGGCCCATCTTCGTCGCGTCGGCGGCGCTGTTAGAAATCCATTGCTGCAGCCGATCGAGAAGCGGTACCTGCGATGCGCCGACAGACGCCCGCAGTTCGGCCACAATCAATTCCCGGCCCAGCCTGTAGCTGCGCACCCAGTCGGCAATGTTAGTACCCCATTGTGGGACAGAGAGAAAAACCACACGTTTGATCCGATGCAGAATATCGGCGGCTGTGAGGACCTGGTCCGACATTGTGGCGCCATCAACCGGAAAACGCTCGTCGCGCGACGTGTTGAGCTCTCGCAACAGCCAGCGGATGTCGAGCCCGCCTGTGGAATGGCCGACCAGCGCGATCGAGTCGTTCTGTGCGAATTCGCCGCGTGCGATGCGCGTGGTGAGATATCTCCGCAAACAAGCCGCGCGTGTGCGGACTGCGGCCGTCGGGAAGTTGTCGAAGTAATGCAGCGCTACGTTGCTGCCTCGCTTCGAATCCTTCCATTGCTGAAATTGTGGAGTAACGCCGGCGTAGTACTCAAGCTGGCCGAGAGCGTCGAACCCGGCGAAACCGGGAATGAGTACGATGTGGACGCGACCGCGAGACGAGCGACTCCGAGGCATGGTCCACCTCCGCCCGGAGTGTAGCGAGATACAAGGAGAAAAGTCAGTGACAAGGTTGTTGGATGGTTCAGAGTGGAACAACCGCCTTAGCGGCGAAGTTCACAGGTCAACAATGAAGCGGCTTTCGGTGCTGAGGTAAAGCTACTTCTGCTCTTTCCGGCGCATCAGCAAATACCCGCGGATCAACTCATTCAGATCGCCGTCGAGCACGCGGTCCACATCGCCAATCTCGACTCGTGTGCGCAGATCTTTCACCATGCGATAGGGCTGCAACACATACGACCGAATCTGCGAGCCGAAATCGATGTCGAGCTTGGAGTCCTCGATGTGCTTCGTCACCTCGCGCTTCTTCTCCAGTTCGTACTCGTACAGCCGCGAACGCAAAATGCTCATCGCCTTCTCGCGATTCTTGTGCTGCGAGCGCTCGTTCTGACAGGCAGCCACGATGCCCGTCGGAATATGAGTAATGCGCACTGCCGAATCGGTGGTGTTGACGTGCTGGCCGCCTTTGCCGCCCGAACGATAAGTGTCAGTCCGAATATCCTCCGGCTTGATGTCGATGTTGATGCTTTCGTCGATCTCGGGCGAGACGAACACGCTGGCGAATGAAGTGTGTCGCCGTTTGGCCTGATCGAACGGCGAAATGCGCACCAGTCGATGCACGCCGATCTCGCTGGTGAGGAGACCGTAAGCATGCTCGCCATTCACGCCGAAGGTCGCAGACTTGATGCCGGCTTCATCGCCCGGCTGATACTCGTATAGCGAAGTCTGGAAGCCCTGACGTTCGGCCCAGCGTAGATACATTCGCATTAACATCTCGGCCCAGTCCTGCGATTCGGTGCCGCCAGCTCCGGGATGAATAGTGACGATCGCGCCACGGTCGTCGTTTTCACCGGAGAGCAGCGTCTCGGTCTCCAGCTTCTCCACCAACGCGCGAAGGTCGTTAACCTCGCGGCGCAAATCGGCCGAGACGTCCTCGCCTTCGTGCGCCAAATCGAAGTAGGCGTTGATGTCGCCGGAACGGCGCACCAATTCGTCATGCGTTGCGAGCGCGTTCTCGAGCCGCTTCTTCTCGCGCATCACCTGTTGCGATTTTTCGGGATTCGACCAGAGCGTGGGATCGGCGGTTTGCTTTTCGATCTCGCTCAGCTTCTCGCGCAGCTTAGGCGCGTCAAAGATACTCCTGAAGATCGTGGACCTTCTCGCGTAACGCGGCGTATTCCTGTTCTAGTTCTTCGACCATGCTATTGTGAGCTTCCTTCTGCGGCGGTAGAGTGGACCTTCAGGTCCGCGTCAATGGCCACCTCAAGAACAGGGGCGTCAGCCCCGGTAAGCTGACGTCTGGGGCTAAAGCCCCATCTTGTCCTGAAATGCTTCAGACGCAAGCCTGAAGGCTTGCTCTGCCCTATGCCAATTGCTAATGGATCAACGCCAGTTGTTCCTGCTCCTGCATTCCAGCAGGCCTAACGTAACGCAGCGCTAGCGCTGTCAACGTGATTATCGCACAGAGAAAAGAGAACCAATCGCCGTGGCGGGTGTAGAAGGTGGTCGACTCTTCCAGACCGAATGCGCCTTGCAACGCCGTGCGCTGATTGCGCGGCGCCTCGGCCACAACGCGGCCATAGGGGTCGATGACCGCGGTGATGCCGCTATTCGTATCGCGCAGCAGCCAGCGGTTGTTCTCCACTGCGCGCATGCGCGCCATGTTCAGATGCTGTCGCGGAGCGCCGCCTTCGCCATACCAGCCGTCGTTGGAAATGTTCAGGAAGACCTCGCCACCATTATGGGCGAACTCGCGCACCTCGTTGGGAAAGATCGACTCATAACAGACAAATACTCCCGCCTTAATGTTGCCAACGTCCAGCGGTTGGCGCGATTTGCCGCGCTCGAACGTCCCAACCTGCCGCGTGAGTCCACCCGCGAAGCTGAACAATTTTTCGAATGGCACATACTCGCCGAAGGGGACAAGATGAATCTTGTCGTAACGCTCAGTCCACGCTCCCGTGGGTGTGATTACTGCGGCCGAGTTGTAGATGTCGGGATGCCGGTCGGGCTTGCCGGTATGGTCGATGCCGATCGAGCCTGCGATGATGTACGAGCCGGTCGCACGCGCTACATTGGCCAGCGTGCTGCGCAGGTGCAGATCGGTGGTCCAGAAGGGCGCCGGCGACTCCGGCCAGATGATGAGGCCGGGTGAATCGGGTTTTTCGTTATGCGGACGCACGCTGAGTGCCTGCAGCGAACTAAGTGTCTGCTCCAGATAGTCGAGCGACCAGTCGGACTCGAGGATGGGAATGTTCGCCTGCACCAAGGTTGCGCCGTGTTCGGTGGGCAGCGCTCCTGGCTTGGCCAGTTTTCCGGCATGCAGGATGATCGCCGAGACCAGTGCAGCCGTCAGCAACAGCTTTCGCTTTGCATAAGGAACCAGAAACGCTGCTGCGACGGCAGTATTCACCAGCGCGATCTCGAAATGAGATTCCGTACACACCGGTGACGGTCGCGATGCGCGAGAGCGGAATGTTGTCGATCTGGGTGGTGCCGAGGAGATCCCAGGGAAAGCCGGTGATGTAGGTTCGCGCCATCTCCACCGCGACCCAGACGAACGGCGTGAAGACCAGAGCGCGCAGGCTGAAGCCGTTACGCCGCGCGGCAATCAATGCGAGCAGGAATCCGAACAGCCCGTGATACAGCCCGAGGTAGAGCGCAAACATCACCAGCAGCACGACCGACATCGGCGTCCCGATGCCCCCGTACACGTGCATAACGTGGAAAATCCAGGAACAGCTCGCCAGATACCAGATGACACCGCTGACGTAGCCGAGCAGAAATCCCTGCCATGCGGTCGCCGGCGCAAGAAATTGCCCGCCATCGGCGAGCACCATCATGACGTCCTGTTCGCGGCATTTCAGGATGGCATAGATGAGCGGCGCCAGCGCCACCCAGCTGAGGAGATAGATGGAGAAGTTGGGGAAGATCAGCACCTGAAGCACGCCCGAGAGGCAGGCGAAGATCCAGGCATTCAAGCGGATTCTTCTCACCTTGCGAGTGTAGCAAAGACCGGCGTGAGGAAAGATGCGGGAAGATTACGAGATGGTTACAGGATGGAGTAGCGTTACTTCACGAATCAGACTGCGCCTTCAAGACGCTCCAACCGGCGCTCATGCGACTCGACCTCTTGAGCTTGCTTGGCCACCGTTCCTGCCAATGTCGCGATCATGGACGCGAGGCGGTCGAGACGGGCATCCGTAGCCTGCATCTGCAGGTTGGTCTGTTCCTGCGCGTCTCGCAGTTGCGCTATGTGCGTCGCGTTCTCCGCAATTAACGCCTCGTGTTTCGCCGCGTTCTCAGCGATTAACGCCTCATGTTTCAACGTTTGATCGTAGAGTCGGCCCATCGCCGCCCAGAACTCCTCGAAGCTGCCGAATGTCGTGCTCATTGTGAGTAGTCTATCCTCTTCTCGGCTCCTCTCGCTACAACACTTGCTAGGTACGAGAAAAAGGCCGCGGATCGCGCGGCCTCACTGAAAGCTGATCGCTGACGGCTGACAGCTACTTAATCGCCACCAGCTTGTTCATCAGCTCGGAGTAGTCCTTCTTCTCCACGCCATGTACCTGGCGGTTGTACTCATCCACCTTGGCCGAGTAGTTCATCGAGCAGAACTTCGGGCCGCACATGGAACAGAACGCCGCTTCTTTGTAGTACGCATCGGGCAGCGTTTCGTCGTGCATTGAGCGCGCGGTCTCGGGATCAAGCGACAATGCGAACTGCTTGTCCCAATCGAAGGTGTAGCGCGCGTAGCTGATGGCGTTGTCGCGATCCTGCGCGCCCGGACGATGCCGCGCCACATCGGCGGCGTGGGCGGCAATCTTGTAGGCGATGATGCCGTCCTTCACGTCCTTGTCGTTGGGCAAGCCGAGGTGCTCTTTCGGCGTGACGTAGCAGAGCATCGCCGCGCCGTACCAGCCGATCATCGCCGCACCAATTGCCGAAGTAATGTGGTCGTAGCCGGGCGCGATGTCGATGACCAGCGGGCCGAGCGTGTAGAACGGCGCGCCGTAGCAGAGCTCGACTTCCTTTTCGACCTGCTCTTTGATTTTGTCGAGCGGCACGTGGCCGGGGCCTTCGATCATGACCTGCACGTCGCGCTCCCAAGCCTTCTTTGTCAATTCGCCCAGCGTCTTCAGTTCGGCGAACTGCGCTTCGTCGCTGGCGTCGGCGATACAACCGGGACGCAGGCCGTCGCCCAGCGAATAGCTCACATCGTGCTTGGCAAGAATCTTGGTGATGTCGTCGAAGCGCTCGTAGAGGAAATTCTGTTTGTGATGGTGCGCCATCCACTGCGCCAGGATCGCGCCGCCGCGGCTGACGATTCCGGTAATGCGCTTGGTGATCAAGGGCAGATACTCGACCAGAACGCCGGCGTGGATGGTCATGTAGTCGACACCCTGCTCGGCCTGCTCCTCAATGACTTCCAGCATGATATCGGCGTTCAGGTCCTCGATGCGCTTAACGCGCGCGACCGCCTCGTAGATCGGGACCGTGCCGATCGGCACCGGCGAGTGCCGCAGAATGGCTTCGCGAATGTCGTGGATGCCGCCGCCGGTGGAGAGATCCATCACCGTGTCCGCGCCGTAGTGGACCGAGGTGTGCAGCTTCTTCAACTCCTCGTCGACATCGCTCGTCACCGACGAGTTGCCGATGTTGGAGTTGATCTTGCACTTCGACGCGACGCCGATGCACATCGGCTCGAGCTCAGGATGGTTCACATTGGCCGGAATGATCATGTGCCCGGCAGCAACTTCGTCGCGCACGAGTTCGGGAGTGATTTGCTCGCGCTCGGCGACAAAGAGCATCTCTTCCGTGACCAGGCCCTTGCGGGCGAAGTGCATCTGCGACATGTTATCGTCGCCGCTGCGGGCCGCCTCCTGGCGGCGTTTCGTGATCCACTCAGCGCGCGGTTTAGGCGTCGCCTTGCCATTGCTGCCGTTGGTTCCACTCATAATGTTTGGCTGCTCCTGACCAATGATCGATTATACGTCTACAGGTGAGGGAGAAACGGTGACGGGCGTCAAAGGCCGTCCAAATTTGTTCAAAATGCGCGGTCGAACTCGGCCGTCGACACATTGAGGAACTGACTTGACCTTCACCTTTCTCGACTGGACTGCGATCGTCGGCTACCTGGCCATCACGCTGCTGATGGGCTTGTGGTTTCGACGCCGCTCCAGCCGCAGCGTCGACGACTACTTCGTCTCCGGGCCGCACCGTGAACTGGTGGCTCGCCGGGACCTCCATGGTCGCGACGACCTTTGCCGCCGACACGCCGCTGGTTGTCACCGGCCTGGTCTACACCCAAGGGATCTCGGGAAACTGGCTCTGGTGGTGCCTTCTGCCGTCAGGGATGCTGACGGTGTTTCTATTCGCGCGGCTCTGGCGACGATCCGGCCTGCTGACCGATGTGCAGTTCGCCGAGATTCGCTACTCCGGCAAGCCGGCGGCGTTCTTGCGAGGCTTCCGCGCCATATATCTCGGCCTGCTGATGAACTGCGTGATCCTGGGCTGGGTGACGAAGGCGATGACCAGCATCGTCGCCACCACGCTGGCGGGCACGCCGATGCTCGCCAACGTCAGTCGCGTCATGAGCGCGCATTTCGGTTCGGTGTGGAACGGCAATGATGGCGCGGCGCTTGCCATTTGCGTCTTGTTCTTGATTCCGTTCACCGGCTTGTACGTGGCGCTTGGCGGATTGTGGGGCGTGTTGTGGACCGATCTGTTTCAGTTCGTGCTGAAGATGAGCATCGTGATCGCGATTGGCTATTACGCAGTTGCGGCGTGCGGCGGAATGAGCGCCATGATCCAGAGCTTGCGGCAGGCGCAAGCGAATGCAGGGCCGAATGCGGCGAGTCCGCTCGCGCTTCTGCCGCAATTCTCGCGCGGCATCACAGCCGAGCCGTTGTGGATGGTTCCGGTCGCGAGCTTTCTCGTATTTATCGGACTGCAGTGGTGGGCGTTCTGGTATCCCGGTGCGGAGCCCGGCGGCGGTGGCTACATCGCACAGCGGATTTTCAGCGCACGCGACGAGCGGCAAGGGCTGCTTTCTGTGCTCTGGTTCAACATCGCTCATTACGCCATTCGCCCATGGCCGTGGATTGTGACTGGGCTGGCCGTCATCGTTTTGTATCCGAGCTTGCAGCATCCTGAAATTGGTTACATCATGGCGCTAAATCAGTATCTTCCGCATAAGTATCGCGGAATTGCCATGGCCGGATTTCTGGCGGCGTTTATGTCGACCATCGCCACCCAGCTGAATTGGGGTGCGTCGTACCTGGTCGCGGATTTCTACCGCCGATTTCTGAACAAGAACGCCTCGGAGCGGCACTACGTGTCCGTCTCGCGAGTGTGCACGGTGCTGCTGGTGATTGCGTCCGCGTGGGTGTCGGTGCAGCTGGGATCAATCGCCTCGGGATGGCAGGTCGTTCTGCAGATCGGAGCGGGTACCGGCGCGGTCTACATTCTGCGCTGGTATTGGTGGCGCATCAACGCCTGGAGCGAGATCTCGGCGATGGCTTGCTCGCTGGTAGTCACGATCGTCCTGAGCCGCTGGCAGCCGTTTGCGGGAAGCAGTTCGCTGGTATTTGCTAAAGGCGCGCTGATGACGACCATCATCACGACGCTGGTCTGGCTCAGTGTGACGTTTCTGACCAGGCCTGAACCTGACGATGTTCTGATCTGCTTCTATCGGCGCGTGTGTCCGGACGTTCGCGGCTGGCGCCGCATTGCGGTACAAGCGGCGGATGATCAACCTCATCAGGATATTGGCGGAAATCTCATCGCGTGGGCACTGGGCTGCGTCATGATCTACGCGTGTCTCTTCGGGACAGGGAAGCTCCTGTTGCATCAGCCGATGATCGGGACATTACTACTTGCCGGATCGGCGGTTAGCGCGCTGCTGCTCTACCGCCTCGTGGTGCGAAACTTCAGAATCGGGCCTGATCCAACCGCAGTGTTAACCTATTCTCAACAAGCAATAAAAACGGGGGAGTAACGGCTCCCCCAAAGCGACAGAGGCGATATCGGTCTAGTAGATTCGTCCCCGAATCGTTTGGTTGCCATGATGAGCACACTACCGGCCGAGCAGATCAGCAAGACGCCGCAAATTGCGCGAATACAGGGCGCGGAAGAGCGGAGTGTCAGGATCGACGGCGTGACCTGGCGCTACTGGTTTGCCGGGTCGGGTCCGCCGCTGGTGCTGATTCACGGCTTCCTGGGCTTCTCGTTTTCCTGGCGCTTCAACATGGAGGCGCTGTCGCAGCATTTTTCCGTTTACGCCATGGATCTGCCTGGATGTGGATTCTCTGAGCGCCCGCAGGTCAACGAATCTTCGCTCCCAGGCGACGCGGAAGGTGTCCTGCGCTTCATGGAGGAGCTGGGCATCGAGAACGCCGACATTGTGGGATCTTCGCGCGGCGGCGGCCTGACCATGATTCTGGCTGCTGTGGCTTCGCGCACGAACCGCCTGCATCGCATCCGGCGACTGGTGCTGGTTTCGCCGATCAATCCCTGGTCGAGTCACGGCAAAGTACTCACGCGCCTGCTCGCGACTACCCTCGGCGGGCTCTATGTCGTACACGTGCAGCCGCGGCTGCGCGTCATTGCCAGGCGCTATTTCAAGGCGCTATACGGTGATCCGGCGCGAATTGCGCCCGGGACCTTCGAAGGCTACATTGCCGGAGTGGAAGCTCCGGGGAGTTTCGAACATCTGCTGCGCATCCTGCGTTCCTGGCATGACGATCTGGCCGCGATCGGCGAGTCGTTGGCGGAGATCGGCGGCATGCCTACGCTGCTGCTGTGGGGCTCGCGCGATCGCGCGGTGTATCCGTCGTCGATTCATCAATTGCAGCGGCAACTGAAAAACAGCGCGCTGGTGATGTTTCAGGGAGCGGGGCATATGCCGTATGAGGAAGTGCCCGACGAGTTCAATCGCGTTCTCTGCGATTTCCTGCTGCACGACGCGCCCCGTACCGCGCTTGCGATTGCCGCCGACCGGCGAACGGCAATCAGCGGGTAGCGATTACCAACTAGCAATTAACAATTTGGCATGGGCACTCGCGGCCGCTATCAGCGCTTGCCCGCGGCCCTCCAGCGTTCCAACTGTCATCCTGAATGAAGTGAGGCGGCACGTGCGACCGAACGAGGTCGATGGACCTGCGTTTCGGGATAGACGAATTGGTGCTGTGGGTTGCTGAAAGCTAATCGCTAGTTGCTAATTGCTAATTGCTTCCTTCAATCCGCTGCGGTATCGCTGGTTTCATACACCTCGACCGCGCCATGCCGGACGGGCAGCCAGGCCGCGAGCGCGGCTCCGAGATACATCGCTCCAACCATCCAGAAGCCATACATCAAGCCGTCGCGGTGCGCCGCCTCGCCCACCAGCAATGCGGTACAGATCTGCAGGCCGCTGGCGAGGAATGAGAAGGCGTTCTGCACCCGTCCCATGACGTGGCGTGGCGTTAGTTGCATCATCTCGCTGGAGAGCGCGATGCCTCCGGTGCCGCGACTGGAGCCCATTACGAAGTAGATGGTTACGGCAAGCGCCAGCCAGTGCGAGATTGGCAACAAGAACAGGCACACAGCAATGATTCCCATGGTCAGCGTCACCGAGCGATTCGCTCCGTGGCGGCGAATGAAGATCGCGGAATAGAACACGCTGATAAACGCGCCGACCGCCCAGCCACCATTCAGCCAGCCGTAGCCAACCGCGCCGCCGTGGAGGATGCGCTCGCTCAGCGGTGCTGACAGCACACCCTGCGTCATCATGGCAGCAACGAACAGTGCCCACGCGATACCGATCAGCAGCACGCGCCGGTTGTCGCGCACGTAGCGATAGCCTTCACCGAGTTCGTGCAGGTAGCGAGTCATCGACCCAGTTTCTGTCAGTTGCTCCGCCGGCGCGGCTTCCGGATGCCGCACGGTGACTCGTCCTTTGCGCACATAGAAGACGCAGGCAATCGACACCGCGTAGCTGGCGCAGTCGATCAGCAGCACGCCGCCGAGGCCGATGTGGTTGTAGGCGAAGCCGACGATAGCGCCTGCCATCAGCCAGCCGCCTTGCAGCGCAGCCAGCAGCAAGGAGTTCGAGTCGAGCATCTTGTCGTCCGGCGTCAGCTCCTGGATCAGCGCGTTCACCGTCGGGAAAAACATCCAGAAGCCAATGGCGACCAGGACGTTCATCAGGTAGACGTGCCACAGCCGCACGTGATGCGTGAGCGCCAGGATGGCGACGGCGAAGATGATCGCACCGCGCGCGCCATCCAGCCACATCATCAGGTGACGCCGGTCCTCGCGGTCGATGATGACGCCGGTAAAGGGAAGCAGCAGCATGGAGGGAAGCGTCTGCAGGGCAATGAGAAAGCCCAGCGACACCTCGGAATGTGTGGCCTGCAGGATGAACCAGATGACGGCAGCCGAGTTCATGCCGCTGCCAATCATGGAGATGAGATTGGCGGTGAAGATCAGTCTCATTCCACGATGCCGCCACATCTCGCGCATGATTCCATCGTAACGCGACTTCAAGGCAAAGCGGGATTAGCGCGGGAAGTGTGTAATTACAAAATAGGCGTTACAATATTGAAGACATGATCCTGTTCGAATGGGATGAGTCGAAGGCTCAGAGCAATATTCGCAAACACGACGTCAGTTTTGAGCTGGCGCGGTCTGTTTTTGTTGATCCCTTCGCACTGATCGAGCAGGATCGCGTCGTGGGTGGAGAAGAGCGGTGGCGAACGATTGGGCTGGCCGTCACCGGTACAGTTCTATTTGTCGCCCACACCAGCGAAGAGAAAGGCGAGCACGAATTGGTGCGGATTATCTCTGCGCGCCGTGCCACCGCAAGGGAGCGTGAATTATATGGGCAAAATCGTGAGAAGCACTTTATCTGACGTGAGGCTGACGCCCAAACTGAGGCGCGAAGCGGAGAAGTTGGCGGCAATGCCGGATGACACAATAGATCTCTCGGACATTCCGGAAGCTACCGAGAAATTCTGGAATAACGCTGTCCGCAATCCGTGGTACCGGCCTCGCAAGCAACAGGTAACCTTGCGTATCGACGCCGACATTCTCGCCTGGCTGCGGCGCGACGGCAAAGGATATCAATCCAGGCTCAACTCGGTTTTGCGAAGCGCCATGCTCCAGCAACTACGCGGCAAAAACGAGCACCTCCGCGGCAAGAAGAAGAGCGCCTGAATGAGCCTGCGCCGTTTGTTCAAGAAGGAAAAGCAAGAGCACCGCATTATGCGCGAGTTCATCGCGCGCGCAGGCCAGCTCGTGCCCGAGTATCACCGGCCCACGCCGGAGTGTCCGCATCCCGAGCGCTGGAGCATGTACGACTCGATGACCGCCGAGGTTGAAGTGCTGGAGTTCTTGCGGACGCTGGTCACCACCATCAAGCCCAGCCTCGTGGTCGAGACCGGGACGTTCATGGGCGTCAGCACACTGTGGATTGCCGAGGCAATGCGGCTGAACGGCTTTGGGAGGATCATCAGTTGCGAGTACGATCCCAAAGTCTTTGCAGCGGCGAAAGAGAAGATCGACGCCTCCGAGTTTCGCGACCTCATTGATCTCCGCAACGAATCCAGCCTGGAGATGAAGGTCGATGGCACGATCGATCTCTTCTTCAGCGACAGCGACATGCCCATCCGCGAGCAGGAAGTTCGCCGTTATCTACCGCAGATCTCACCCTTCGGCGTAATCCTGATGCACGACGCGAGCTCGCACCTGAAACAAGTTCGCGAAGCTGCGCTGAAGCTCGAGCGCGAAGGATTAATCTCCGTCGTGATGCTGCCGACCCCGCGCGGTCTCGTCGTCGCTCAGAAGCGCGAAGGCCGAAAGTAGCGGCGCAAACAAATCCTCGTTATGTCGATCTGAACCGTGCCCCAAGCCAATCCGTATCAAAGATTGTCGTCGAGCGGGCGGCGTTCGATAGCGGACACCGGCTCGCAAAGCCGGACAAAAGTGTTCTGCTGACGTCGCTTTGTTGCAGGGATTTGCCGCGATTTCAATAGCTTACATCGGCCAGCTCTGGCGTCTGACTTGCATCGCCAATGGTAACTGGAGTTTCGAGGATGACGACCGTTCTGCAGGATATTCGCTACGCGCTGCGCCAACTGCGTAAATCACCGGGCTTCACCATTACGGCCGTGCTGACGCTGGCGTTAGGAATCGGCGCGAACACTGCCATCTTCACGCTGGTACACGCGGTGATGTTGAAGTCGCTGCCGGTAGCGAATCCCGCGCAGCTCTATCGCATCGGCGACAACGACAATTGTTGCGTCTGGGGCGGGTTGCAGAATAAAGGTTGGGGACTATTTTCTTACCGTCTCTATCAATACATCGTCACCAACACGCCACAGTTCGAGCAGGTCGCGGCCTTCTCGGCCAACTCCTATGTGTTCAGTGTGCGCCGTTCCGGCTCTTCGGAAGCAGCGGAAACTTTCCCGGGCGAGTTCGTCTCCGGCAACTACTTCTCGACCTTCGGCCTGCGACCGTACGTTGGACGCCTGCTGAATCCACAAGACGACACGGCGGGCGCGCCACCCGCGATCGTGATGAGCTACCGTGCCTGGCAGGAACACTATGGCTCCGAGCCCTCCATCGTCGGCTGCTCGTTGATGGTCAATGGTAAGCCGTTCACTGTGGTCGGCATCACGCCGCCGGGATTTTATGGCGACCGCCTGCGCGACGATCCTCCTGATTTTTATGTGACGCTGGCCTACGAACCCTTGCTGACGCAGCCGAGTTCGTTATTGCACGTCGACACGCAGCATTGGTTGTATCTGATCGGCCGGATGAAGCCGGGCGTGCAGCCGTCGCAAGTGGAAGCGCAGCTCACCACCGAACTGCGGCAATACCTGCCTACGCTTGCATACTCCTTCGATCAGGACAACATCAACAAGATTGGCAAGCAATACATCAAGCTCGGCCCCGGCGGCGCCGGGGTTGCGACTTTGCGTAACGAATATCGCTCTGGCCTCTACATGCTGATCGCAGCATCTGCGCTGGTGCTGCTGATCGCTTGCGCCAACCTGGCGAACCTGCTGCTGGCACGCGGCATGGCCCGGCGGCAGCAGACGGCGGTACAGCTGGCATTGGGAGCCACGCGTCGCCGGCTGATCCGCGGGCTGTTGACCGAGAGCGTTCTGCTGGCCTGCATCGGCGGAGCAGCCGGTTTGGTGATGGCCTATTCCGGATCGCGCGCCATTCTTCTGATTGCTTTCCGCGGTGCGGAATTTGTTCCCATCGACACGTCGCCTTCCTCCACCATTCTGGCGTTCGCATTTGTGCTGTCGCTGATCACGGGAATCATTTTCGGCGTAGCGCCGGCATGGATCACCTCGCACTCCGATCCCGCCGAAGCCCTGCGCGGCGCCAATCGTTCGACCCGCGATCACTCGGCCCTGCCCCAGAAATCGCTGGTCATCGCGCAAGCGGCGTTGTCTCTGGTGCTGCTGGCCATGGCCGGGATGGTCGGCGAAAGCCTGCGCCATCTGGAGCACTATCACTTCGGCTTCAACACGGAAGGCCGCCTGATCGTGATGATCGATCCGCTGAGTGCCGGCTACACGCTGGAACGGTTACCCGCACTGAATCAACAACTGCATGACCGCCTGTTGCAGATTCCCGGCGTGCAGCATGTCGCCTATTCCATGTACAGTCCGGAAGACGGCGACAGCTGGAACGATTCCATCCAGGTCCAGGGCCGGTCACCGGAGTCCACCCGCAATATCGAGGCGGGCTGGGTACGCGTCAGCCCGGACTACTTCAAGACCGTCGGGACGCCGCTGGTGCGCGGCCGTGGCATCAGCGAGCAGGACACCGCAACCTCGCAACGCATCGCCGTGGTCGACGAGAAATTTGTACGCAAGTTCTTCCCCAACCAGGAGCCCATCGGCCAACACTTCGGCTTCGATCGTCCGGGGCACGGCGCAGATTTTGAAATTGTCGGCGTGGTGAAAGACACCCAGTACCGCGACCCCAGCGGGGAAGACGACCAGAATCCGATGTTCTTCGTTCCGTATTTCCAGAATATCGAGTTCACCGAATCCAACTATCAGCGTATGGAGGCGCAGTCGGAGTACGTGCGCAATCTGGAGATCCAATTCGCCGGACCGGCGGATGAGATCGGACCGCAGGTGCGCCGGGTGCTGGGCGGCATCGATCCTAACCTGAGCATTGTCCGCATGAGCACCTTTGGCGAGCAGGTGGTTCGCGTCTTCAATCGCGAGCGGCTGATCGCGCGTCTGACACAGTTGTTTAGCCTGCTCGCCCTGCTGCTGGCGTCGATCGGGCTTTATGGCGTGACGGCCTACAACATTGCCCGCCGCACCAGCGAAATTGGTATCCGCATGGCGGTGGGCGCGGATCGAAGGGATATTGTGGCGATGGTGCTGCGCGGCGCATTCTGGCAGATCGGTCTTGGTCTTGCCATTGGTATCCCGCTGGTGATCGTCGCGGGCCGGCTGATGGCCAGTAAGCTGTACGGCGTGGGCGCCTTCAATCCGCTGATCCTGGGTGGAGCGGTTCTGGTGCTGGCTTTCTGCGCGTTCATTGCAGGCTTGGTTCCGGCGCAGCGCGCGGCCTCGATCGAGCCGGTGAAGGCGTTGCGTATCGAGTAATCCTGTGAGTGTGATGGAAAAAAGCCGCCTCAAGAGGCGGCTTGGAAGAGTTCGGCAAAGATTCTGTTCTTTATTGGATGGCCCAGTCAATACTTTCTCAGCCCGTGAAATTCGAAGGCCCTAAAGGAATGACTCACTTCTGTGGCTTTCGTCGGGAAGCATAAGAAATCTGTGTCCATTACTGCAGCAATAGACCACTCGATCTGCAAGCAGGAGTTGCCACTTTCCCAACTGATCCGGTAAATCCATCGGATACGCTTGGATTTCCCCCGCCTCGCAAACCGGACAGCATTTTGGTTGGATCATGTCCGCAAGTACTCGCTCACCTCCCTTCGCAACTTTTGATGGAAGACAGTCTACGAGCCCAAGATCAAGTCGCACTGCCAGCCCTCGGCTTCAGCTCAGATTCACATCTTCCTGAGTTGGATGCCCAAAGTGCAAGCGTTAGACGATGCGGACGCAATCGATACGTTATCATGCCTCGCAAGCCGTGATTGCGGTTTGTTTGTTAAAGCTGTCTGGCTGAGTCTCATCGTGGTCGATAAAGACATTCCAAGATCGGCTTTGGTGGCCGGACAGGCAGTTGATCCCCGGTCCACAAAGGAACACCCGTCTTCGTCCGGAAGACGAGCGATGCTTTTCGCAATCCTTCTCGTGCTGGCGACTTCGGCGCTGTACTTCAGGGCGATCCGCTACCCCTTTTGCAGCTATGACGACAGCGTCTATGTCACCGCGAACTCTCATGTCCAAAGCGGACTCAGCTGGGAGACGGCGAAGTGGGCGTTCTCTAGCTACGACGCAGCCAACTGGCATCCCGTGACATGGCTGTCCCACGCTCTCGATTACCAGTTCTTTTATCTCGATCCCGCAGGGCATCATGGCACGAACGTAGTTCTCCACGTCGTTAATGTACTGTTGCTGTTTTGGGTGCTGCGATCGGCAACCGGCTTCGTCGGGCGCAGCGCTATGGTGGCTGCGCTCTTCGCCCTGCATCCCATCAATGTCGAATCGGTTGCCTGGGTAGCCGAGCGCAAGAATCTGCTCAGCATGCTGTTTTTCCTGCTCGCCCTGGCGGCTTACCGCTGGTATGCGGAGCGGCCGCATCTCGGTCGCTATCTCCTATGCGCGCTGCTGTTCTTGCTGGGATTGATGTCGAAGCCGCAGGTAATCACCTTGCCCTTCGTGCTGTTGCTGTGGGACTACTGGCCGCTGGAACGGCTCGCTCTTCGCCGTTCGTACTTCGCCTCTCGCCAGGATAGCTCGAGTGAAGTTTCCGGCGAACCACGAGCAACGAACAGCGAAGAGCAACCTTCTGGCGAAAAGCGAAGAGCGAATGGCGAATGGCGATGGTTGTTCCTGGAGAAGACTCCGCTGTTCGCGCTTTCGGCTGCCAGCGCCATCGTCACGATGAAGGCGCAACATGCCGGCGGCGCCATAGCGATGTTCAGAATCCCTCTCACAATTCGCCTGGCAAATGCGGCACTTTCCTATGCCCGCTATTTGGAAAAGGCGATCTGGCCTTCGCGCCTGGCGGTTTTCTACCCCCATCCGCTGGGCTCTGCGCTGGGATGGCAGGCCGTGGTGGCTGCCGCCGGGCTGCTGATCATCACTGTCCTGGTCGTGCGAGCTCGCGACCGCCGCTACTTGTTTGTGGGGTGGTTCTGGTTCCTCGGCACGCTAATACCGATGATTGGCGTGGTGCAGGTGGGCACGCAGGGCATGGCTGACCGTTACGCCTATCTCCCGTTCATCGGTATCTATCTGATGATCTGCTGGGGCGTTGCCGAGCTAGCGCAGCAGCGACGACTGGCTCGAGCGCTTCCCGCCGCCTGCATCGCGGTCCTGCTAGCGCTGATGATCGTTACTTATCGCCAGGTAGGATACTGGCAAGACGATGTCACCTTGTGGTCGCACGCTGCGCAGGTGACACGCGGCAACTATGTAGCAGAGGACAATCTGGGAGAGGCGCTGGTAGACGAGGGCAAGATGGAAGAAGCCATGCCACACTTCTTCCGAGCGGTAGCAGTCTTTCCCGCCGACCCGACCGCTAATCTGAACATCGGTGCGTACGAGCAGGCGCACCAGAATTTCTCGTCCGCCATCGCGCAATACAACCAGGTGCTGCGGTACACGACGAACCTGGCCGTCCGTCGCAAAGCTCTGATGAACATGGCTGATGCCTATCAGTCTCTCGGCGATACCACTCGTGCCCGCGAGTGTTTGGAGGCCGCACAACGGCTCGGCAATCAGTAGCGGTTCCCCGACGGCAGTAGACTACCTGCCGATGGAATCTTCTTGCGCCAGTACATCGATTGGCAGCGATGGAAAGGTTGTGCGAGACTGAGGCTGTAGAGAACAGGAAAACCCAACTGTCCACGGGCCTGTAGCTCAGCGGTTAGAGCAGGGGACTCATAATCCCTTGGTCGGGGGTTCGAATCCCTCCGGGCCCAC
>CAVSFL010000015.1:462500-545811 GCA_963727295.1 uncultured Acidobacteriaceae bacterium | reverse complement strand
CCACCATAACTAAACAACTGTATTTTTTCAGTAGTCTACGCTTTACAGCGGCGGATTATCCCGCCGCTTCTGTTCGCGCGCTTAAGTGACGTGCAAGCGCCCGGGTCCTTGACATTGCCCAGAGGGCACGTGGGCGGAAGCCCTTGTTGAACCCCCTTTTGAACCGTCGTGACCCAACTTGGTGGTCCATTAGCACCTAATTGTTAGATTGATTTATCTAAGAATAACCGTCTAAAATAAAGATTGTTATTGGGGGGCTTGTGGAAGGTGTTCATTTGAAGCTGAAGCAGGCGAGTGCTGTTCTTGGCGTGGCTCCCAAGGAATTGCAGAACTTCGTGCAAATCGGAGTTCTGCGGCCTCGCAAAACTGCCGACGTTTTTTGGTTTGATTCGAACCTGCTACTCCAAGCAAAGATCGCGTTCTTTATGAAGGCGTCGCTACGTCCAGCAATGGACTGCCTAGCCCAACTAACTAAGGAAGTCTCAAGAGTGAATTTGGTAACAACCAACTGGGATGCTCTACTGCTGACCTGCAGTCCCGGAAAGGGTAGGTCGACGGTCGAAATCAAGATTCCTCTCCGAGAACTCAAGAGGGAACTTGAAGAAAGCATGCCTATGGCGAATGCTGTCCGAGATCTGCCACGAGGGCGCAAGCGTCGCGGCTGGAAGGAAGAGTTCGTGAAGACACTCCAGCAGGTAGGAGACGATATTGGTGTGATTTCCGAGCAGGACATTTTGAAAAGACTGCGCGCTTATCGTAGCGAACGGAAGACGCAGCCGGAGATCAGACTTGTCCCGCAAAACGAGAAAAACGCCTAGAGGGGTCGTCGATACGTCTGTCGTCGTCGCTGGAGCGGCCGCTTTCCGCGGTGCTCCTTTGCATCCAGAAACCGATAGCGGCAGATTCCTTCTCAAGTGGATCGAAGATGGTCATTTCCAATGGCTTTACACGGAGGACATCCTCGACGAGTACAAGGAAGTGCTGAAGAGGTTCAGGGTTCGCGCTGCCGCTATCGGGGCATTCATCAATCTGGTTCGCGAGGAGGGCGTTCAGATTCATGTTCGTAAGAATCCAGGTATATCGCCCGATCCAGCTGACGATCCGTTCTGCGCTTGCGCAGAAGCAGGCAATGCGTCATTCATTGTCACGCTGAATCAGCGAGATTTTCCTCAGAGCAGAATTCGCGCCAAGGTCATCAAGCCATCTGAGCAACCTCCAACACGGTGAGTCACCGTTGCCTTGAGTGCCAGGATTGGCAGAATGATTTCAGCCAGACAGATCGGCGGAGCCCACTCATTCGAAAACCGCGAATGAGTAGGGCACACCCGGTTCTCTGCCGATTTTCATCTTTATCGGAGTCGTGAGCATCTCATCGGTAAGGTGCACCAGCGCAATCCAACCCCGGTGCCTTTAAAACCAGAATTCATACGAAAGAGGAGTAGCGGTGCAAAAGCGGAAACTTGGAAAAAGCAATCTTGAAGTATCTGCCATTGGCCTCGGATGTATGGGGCTGAGTTTTGGGTTCGGTCCCGCGGTGGACAAGCAGACGGGAATCGCGTTGATACGGGCGGCGGTCGAGCGCGGCGTGACCTTCTTCGATACGGCGGAGGCGTACGGGCCGTACGTCAACGAGGAACTTGTAGGCGAAGCTCTCGCCCCGTTTCGCAAAGATGTAGTGATCGCCACCAAGTTCGCCTTCAAGTTCGACGCCAGCGGCAAACAGGTTGGCCTGGACAGCCGGCCGGAGCACATCAAGCAGGTTGCCGAAGCCTCACTCAAGCGCCTTAAGACCGACGTCATCGATCTGTTCTATCAGCACCGTGTCGATCCGGAGGTGCCGATCGAAGATGTGGCGGGAGCCGTCAAGGAACTAATCCACGAAGGCAAGGTCAAACACTTTGGGATGTCCGAAGCGGGCGTGCAGACGATCCGTCGCGCTCACGCTGTCCAGCCGGTCACCGCACTGCAAAGCGAGTACTCGCTGTGGTGGAGAGAACCGGAGGCGGAGGTGATCCCCACTCTCGAGGAACTGGGAATCGGGTTCGTCCCTTTCGCTCCTCTCGGCAAGGGTTTTCTGACCGGCAAGATCAATCACGAGACAAAGTTCGCGGAAGGCGATTTTCGCAACGTCGTCCCTCGCTTCACTGAGGAGAACCGGAAGGCGAATCAGGCGATGGTGGATATGGTCGGCAGATTCGCGCAGCAGAAGAAGGTGCCACCAGCGCAGATCGCACTCGCGTGGCTGCTGGCCCAGAAGCCATGGATCGTGCCGATTCCAGGCACGACAAAGCTGCATCGGCTGGAGGAGAACCTCGGTGCAGTTCATGTGACGCTCTCGCCCGAGGAATGTCACGAACTCAGAAACGCCGCGTCCAAAATCCCGGTGCAAGGCGCCCGATATCCGGAAGCGTTGCAACGGATGGTCGGCCGGTGACGCTGGTCGCACTGTCATCCGAAACAGCGGGCGGCACGAAACATTGGCGAGGTCAGGCGACCCCGGTCAGCCGGTCAGAATGCGCTCACATTTCCCTTGATGACGCAGGGGAAGAAAGAAACAGATGGCCTTCAGAACAGCGATAACCGATTGCCGGCTGTTTCACGAGAGGCGTTCTGAAGCTCGTTGGATAAATAGCCGTGGTACTCGTGTTTCCGCAGACGGGACACTTCACCGCTGGAGTGCTGGAGTTCTCTTGCATACCGCTTCCCCTGATCGGGCAACGCAAGAGAACCGCGACATGCGGGCGGATGCGTAATCCGGCTTACCTCATCCGATTGTACGCCGACCACCAGCTACGAAGGCAGCTGAGCTGAAGGGATATTTTGTACCAAGCGGATTCACGCGAGTGCCCGCCGAATCTTCGCGTCAGTATGGGTTTGCGATGGGATGTATTGCCGAGCGGGCACGCAGCGCGAAGGTTGAAATCACCAACCAGGCAGATTAGATTCGGTGTTCGCGGTGGCTGCGCATTCCAGGATTGCTGCTTTTGCTTTCCTTCAGCTTCGGACGCGCTTCATTCACGTCGATGAGTTGCCCGTCAATCGTGTGGCCTTTCAGGCCGGCAATCGCCGCCTGTGCTTCCGCGTCACTACTCATTTCGATAAAAGCGAAGCCTCGCGGTATTCCGGTATCCCGGTCTGTTACCAGCTTCACCGTTAGCACTTGTCCGAAGGCTTCGAACGCGGCCCTTAGGGTGTGCTCCGAGGTGTCTACAGCTAGATTGCCCACGAAAATGTTTTGCATTGCGGTTTCTCCGACTGCAGATCAGACTTTCTAACGGAGGAAAACGATTCGGGCGCTGGGCTGAACCTCGCCCTTGCACTTCTCACACGCTGCCAAACGCGCTACTCATCTGGAGACGGGCGACTTCAACATCGTCCGGCGTCGGAGGACCGATTTCAAGCATCGCATTCGTATTCGGGTTGCAGCCAGTGCACATGCTCTGATTCAGCATGATCGACTGCAACAGGCGGGAAAACGAACGGGAGTGGTGGCCATTACAGAAGCGCGGTCCATCCGACCAGGCGAGACGCGGGGAGTACTCGCAGATCAAGCTCCAGTATTCCCGTGCCCCATTCCAAAGCTTCAGGAATTCCAGGGCGCCATCGGGCCCGATGTGATATTCGACCTTCACTCGACCGGCAGGCGATGACTGCGTCAGGGCATCCCAGTTGAGGACAACGGCGCTGTTCAAAAGCTGGTTGAGCGGTTGCGGCGGGCCAGAGGGCGCGATCGGAGTCTCGGCTTTCATGGTTCTCCTTGGTGTCGGCGAATAGCCGAAAGCGTTCGGCGGGAATGTCAACAGTCGGCTGTTGGCGCTTCCCTGCCGATCAAGTTCGCTTTCTGGAGCAGTCGACCGCTTGTGATTCGGAAAAACACTCTCCGAAAACCGCGGGAGAGCGCCGGTGAGGGGATTGTGCGTTATGACTTCTTACCGCCTTCCGCGAAAGAGCGAACGCTGCAAGATAGATCAATTATACGCTTCGTGGATGTCGTCAGATTTCAGGCGCTGGGCTAACACGGATTAGCCCAGTGCGAACTCTAGGAAAATATCTTCTCCGGGCATGCGAGATAGTGAGCGTTTCGGTAGCGTATTGCGGACGAGCGGCGTCAAGATTCTCCCGCCGGCAGCCATCTGCTTACGCGCGATCTTGAGCTTAAGCGCTCGTTCGATGGAACGCAGTTCGGCGATCTCCGCACCGGATACCAGAGTGGAAGCGCGTCCGGCCAAGCCCATCCGTCCGGTACGCCCCACGCGATGGATGAAGTCCTCGGGAATCTGCGGCAGATCGTAGTTGATGACATGCGCGACATTGTCCACGTGGATACCACGCGAGGCGACGTCGGTAGCTACCAGCACCTGGAACTTGCGGTCCTCAAATCCACTCAGTGCGCCGTTGCGCTGCGATTGCGAGCGGTCGCCGTGGATCATGGCGGCAGCGAATCCGTCGCGCACCAGGGTCTTGGCCAGACGCTCGGTTCCGCGTTTGGTGCGGGCAAAGATCAGGGTCTGTCCCTTCTCCGAATAGAGGAGTTGGCGCAACACCTCGGCTTTGTCAGCCTGCGGGACTTCGAAGGCTTGCAGCTCGACCGTGTCGGCCGGCTTCGAGGTTGAGCCAAGAGCCACGCGGACGGGCTTGTTCATGTACTCGTTGACGAGGTTGGCAACCGAAGCTTCCAGTGTCGCCGAGAAGCATAGCGTCTGACGATCGCGAGGCAACGCCGCTACGATGCGTCGAATTGCGGGCAGAAAGCCCATGTCGAGCATGCGGTCGGACTCGTCCAGCACCAGCATCTTCACCTGGCGAAGGTCGACCAGTTTGCGGCGGAGATAATCCTCCAGCCGTCCCGGAGTTGCGACCACCACGCTGGCGCCCTTGCGGACAGCCTGGATCTGGCGCTGCTCGCTCATGCCGCCGATGACTAACGCAGCGGGAGGCGCTTTGCGCTCGTCGCGCAGCTTCTCATATTGCTCGTGCACCTGCATGGCCAGCTCGCGCGTGGGCACCAGAATGAGCGCGGATACTCCGCGCGCTAAAGCACCCGCGGCAAGCCGTTCCAGGATTGGAATCAGGAACGCCAAGGTCTTACCGGTGCCGGTCTGCGCAGTTGCGAGTACGTCCTTACCTTCCAGCGCGGGAGGTATGGCGGACGCCTGGACCGGCGTAGGGGTAGTGAAATGGAATTGTGCCAGCTTCTGCTGGAGCCCAGCAGACAGGGGCATTTCTTTGAATTGTGTCAAAACGATTTTTTTCTTTCTGGAGGGGCGTCTCGCGAAATTGCATACGAGATGCGTGTCGCGAAGATACTACTGAAGCCGCTCTAATTTATTCGGCGCTGAAACGAAACGGAAGCAGGAAAGGCGGGAAATCGGATCAAATAGCAGATCGGATGTCGCTTGCAAGCGGCCGTAGCCAAAAGCGTCTACTTAGGACTGTATCACAGTACGCGCGCGAATGTCGCGCACGCACCAACTTGGTTGAGCAATACTACTTTGCGAAGTCGTGGAAATCGAAGCCTTGAGGCTGACCATCTTCGTCGTGGACGATTTCCAGATCAGCGACCGGCTGCGTCTCTACGGTCGGGGTATCGGGGCTGCCCGGTTGTTTGCGCTGCGCTTTACGCTGCGCCTTCTCCGCCCGCTTTTCCTGGCGGGCGCGTTCTTTCTGTCGCTTGGTAAAAGTTGTACGAGAGCTTCCTGCCATATTTATACAATACCAATTAAATTCGACTAATTGTAACTTGGAAACGATTCAATATCTGTGACGAGCGTCCCGACACTTGAACAGTGCGACGAGAAAAGTGCCCACAGTTGCAGTGGGCGCATGTCGCGCTAATTCTCCACGGAGTCGACAGCAATCTCCTCTACACTCTTCACTGGCTCACTCTCTGCAGTCTTGCCCGACCCTCCGTTTAGTTTCCGTGCTGCTGCAATACGCCAGCCCGCCTCCACAAAGCCGTTGCGTTGAGGTAGAGAGGAGCAGCTGTCCTTGATCGCCCGGCGCATGGAATCTGCCCACTGCATGCCATGCTGTTCGGCAACGTAAGAACCCGACACGGGATCGAGGTCGAGATAATTTGGCTTGCCCACCAGGAAGGCGACGACCTGCTGAGGTTTTTCCCGCTTGATTTCATCGCGCCAGGCGATGCAGGCGCGGTGATCCATGCGAATGTCGAGCAAAACCACGTCATAGCGGTCGCGGTGCCAGATTGAAGTGGCCTCCAGCAAATCGTTGGCCCCCACTACTTCGACTCCGTGTAATTCCAGAACCTTCTTCCGCAATGCACGGCGATCCGCATTCATATCCATTAAAAGGACGATGGTCTTGTTGACAGGTCGGGGAGGCTGCACTCGTTCCACATTGGTCAATGGTAACCTCGCGCGAAACACAGCGGGACTAAGCTGCCGGCTTCAGGAGAAACTCTCGGTGCCTCGGAGAGCGCGGTGAATGGCTGATGCAGTGTGGCTTCCGACCGCTTCGTTGGAAGGACAGAGGGAGTCATCTCGAGTGTTGCGAGATGATCCGATTATACGCCCTATTACTCGACCGGGATTTTCGGTGCCATTTTCGTGAACGCAATCGATCCGACTGCAACCGAAGGAGTCAGGAGTGCAGTCTTGGCAGGAGGCTTCGCAGATGCCTGCAACTCCGTTCGCGTGAACTCCGCGCCGCAGACGCTACAATTCCATAGAACTTGCGACATGGGTTGACGATTCGCGGCACCTGCCAACTGCCATTTTTTCGACAGCTCACTGGTGCAAATCGGGCAGATCTTCTTCACGCTGTTCCTCTCTCCCTGGGTTCGTTTGATGTTCTACTCACAGCAACAATGGCGACCTTCGACTCGAGGCCGCTTTCGTCAAGCAGACCAAGAACGCGCTGTGCGTGTTTCCTTGCACTTTCTCTTGTCCGAAACCTCTTGACTCGCACGGCAGGTCCGGGCGACTCCATGAACTCAACGCGATAGTAAGTCACTAATGTTCCTCGCTTGGGCGCAGTTTTGATCGCTGAAAATCAGCCGATCACTTTATTTGCGCGGTTCTTTCGAGCGGCAAGGTAGGACTCTGCCGAGAGCCAGTCCTCAACCGCACGATCCTCAGTACCACCCCGACGTTGGTAAAGCTCGTGAGCGTAGATTCGGATCTCATCGTCCGAAACAGGATGGACCGCCGCGGGTGTCGCGGCCTGCTTCCCTTGAGAGGTCGGATTTCGCTGTTTTGAAGGGGAGCGGGGAGGCTGGACCTGAAATTTCGGGTCGATCATCTAGACTCCTCGATTTTGTTGGCTAAGAAAGGGAAACTTCAGAAGGACTGACTCAGGCTCAGAGATCTGAATAGGGATAAAGTACCCTCTATCAACATCTTATGCTGGATGATATCGTGGTGTCAATGTGCGAGCAATCAGGCGTGCAATATTGACCATGATGAGTAGTGGCGAATGGCTACTACCAGGCGCAACTTTGGGGGATTCTGGGTGTACTTTTAGTCGCCGCATCGACATTCCGACTCAAGCCCAACTTCGAATGAGCGTTGTGCTATGGCGTGAGCTCGAAGACGGTGCTGTTCCCTCCAAAAACTCCAGAGGCTGTGCCATACAGGTTGCCCTGTGCGTCGCGAACCAGGCCGTCATCCGGACCAGACCCGTCACTTCCGCCCATAAACTCGTAGAGCAAGTTGTACGTCCAGCCGCCGGAAGAGGGCGACAGCTCGAACACTGTACCGCAGCCATATTCGCAAATGATGCCGCCGTTGACGGTTGTCCCATACAGATTTCCGGAGGCGTCTCTTAACAGCGGACCAACCGGCCCTGCAACTCCAGCAAAGCCGCTGGTCAAGTTGTAGATGGTAGTGAAGATCCATTGCCCGCCAGAGGGCGTCAATTCGAATACCGTTCCATCTCCGACGGGGCCAAACTCGGTGGTGCCGTAGAGATTGCCGGAGTTGTCGATGATCATGCCAGAGTATGGGAAGTTTCCGTTATTGTTGCCAAAATTTTGAAGGATGGTTTCTGTCCAACCGGAGCCCGATGGCGAGAGTTGAAAAGCGGTGCCGAGGCCTGTGTTACCTCCGTAGTAGGTCGTCCCGTAGAGATTGCCGGCCGCGTCGAAGACCAAGCCACCGGTTGGACCGCCTCCATCGGGTGGGCCCGCGAAACTATAAAGGACACTTTCGCTCCAATTGGAGCCGGTGTGCGTCAGCTTGAAGACGACTCCTTGCTTGGCCGATCCCCCAACCTGGGCGGTGCCATAGAGATTGCCGGCATTATCGAAGATCAACGGGCTGACCGGCTCCCCTCCGTCGCTGCCCCCAGTGAACCGGTACAGAATGGTCTCGGTCCACGGGACAAGTAAAGCTCCGGCAGAAGTTCGGCGGTGGCGAGAGTTTGAATACGATGCCGTCTTCGTTGTCTCCACCGTACTCTGTGGTGCCGTAAAGGCTGCCGTCAGGGCCGATAACGACTGGGGCATAAGGAAAGTCGCCGTCGTTCTTACAGCCAAAGCTGTAAAGCGGCCTTTCAATCCAGCCGGAACCCGAGTGCGCCATCTCGAAGACCATACCGCATCCGTTGACGCCGCCTGTATACGTAGTGCCGTAGAGGTTGCCGGCACCGTCTCTGACCAGGCCAGCATAAGGCAGTGAGCCGTCCGGCTTACCGGTAAAGGTGTGCAGAACCCGCAAGCTCTGTGCCCGGGCTGCCATGGCCGTTACCAGCAGGAAGAGAAGAACAGCTATCCGTGCGAATGCTGAACTCGGACATTGCTCTAAGCGGCTCATAAGGAACTCCTTTTTCGACCGATGTTGCAAGTTTGCCGGGAAGAAATCAACTTAATTGCGCATTACGGCGCAATAGCTTGAAGACCAAGGCGTTATGAGGCGGGCTGACGGCGCGAAGGTGGCTGTCATTTTGGGAATTGTGGTTACCTTCGTTTCTGCGGCAAGCGCTTTCCTCTCGAAGGACGATAAACTTGAAAAATAGAATGGGATGGCTGGAGCCAGTCTCCGGTGCCGCGAAGCCCGCTCTGCAGCGCCACAAACGATCGCGAGCGGGCCAGCGGCAAGCTCTCTTTGAAAACTCGACGGCCGCCGTAAAACGGGGATCCGCCACCATAGAGGTCCTTCAACTGCGCTCGGCGTTTGCCTCGCTTCGCTCAGGATGACCCTCCTGAAGTCGGAGTCGAAAATCACCCCTCAGGTGAGTATTTGAGCTCGTGGCAAGCCATGTAAGTCATTAGCTAGAAGGACTTTGTATGTATCTCGTTTGGATGCAATACTTTGGCGTAAGATTTTTCTGAACTATTGAGCCGCAATGGTTTACACGTACGTCTAAGTAGCTTCTTATGAATACTTTACGGGTAAAGTATTCATAAGAAAGACTGCAAAAAAATATTTTAGCCTGGATGTGAGATGAGGCTTTTCCCAAGTGCCGCTAGCCCAGTTCCGAAGCCTCGATGGTCTCAGCCATGCGCGGTTACCCCGATGAGGCGTCGTTGTTGTGCCTGTTGGTTAGGGTTACCGTTGTAACAGGAACGAGATGTCTTCCATGCTGCGGTTCTCATTTCCCACTCTCGATCAGGACGGCTTTGCGATTAGCGTCCTTTGGGGTAGGGTGATCTCGTAGGACCCGATTTGCTTCCCGCTGAATCACTAAAGGCAATTTTCACCACGGAAACACGGAACACACAGAGAAAACGAACGTGGAAATAAGCTTCCGTGATTTGAGTGCTTCCGTGGTGGAATCGCTGCGAGGATATGCGATGTCGCAACGAACATCCCACGTCTCATCTGAGATTCGCGATGTCCTGCTGGAGACCTACGCGGTCAATGACGCGATGAACCAGCTGATTCTGGCGCAGCTCGACCCGCGGGCTTGGCGGGCTGAGCTTCCCGGCGCCAAGGAGCACGGTCGCACCATCGGTGGGATCTTCGCGCATCTTCACAACAACCGGCTGACGTGGCTGAGAAATTCCGCGCCGCATTTGAAGTGTCCTGCGCGGCTCGATCCCGAGCGTTGCACGATGAAGCAGGCTGCAGCGGCGCACAGAAAGAGTGCGGCGCAATGTTTGCGGATGCTCACCGAAGCATTCTCAGATGACCCCAAGCGGAAGGTGACGAAGTTTTCGCGCGGATGGCTACGAAAGTGGCCGGCGGGCGGGACGATGTTCGCCTACATGTTTTCGCACGACGCGCATCATCGCGGGCAGATCCTGATGCTGGCGCGTCAGCTTGGCTATCGCGTTGCAGTTGAAGATGCCAGCGGCATTTGGGATTGGGACAAGCTGTGGAAGCAGCACGGCTTCACGTCTCGTCCGCGGTGAAGGCATCGAGCACGAAGTCTTGGCGCAAGCAAAGGCGCCAGGACAGTCGTCAACGCGGCTAGACGCGCGAGACTGTTTCTGGCGCCCATTCTCACTGATTGACGGCTACGCTGCTGCGTTATTCGTGGCTCTGCGGTTCGTTCCCGTGCAGGCGATAGACCATCGCTGTCTTGGTGCAGCCCAGAGCCAGCCAATCCTGCACGTCGCGTTGCAGCGAGACGTAGAACTGGGCGGCAAGTTTCTTCTGCTTCTCAGCAACTTCAGCTCGGTCGGCAAACTTCACCTGGAAGGCAAACTCTCCGACCAGGGCTTTGTGTTCGCCGCGCGTGCGCCAGAGGCCAATGTCGCATTTGCCGACCATGCCTTTGCCGAAGTCCAGCTGACCCAAGGGCAGAAGCAGTTCCTCAACGATGCCTCCGTTGACCAGGCTGATCCTTTCCCCGTCCGCCGTCTTCAAGGAAGCCAAGGCGGGAAAAACGCGGGTGAGCGTCGCCATCGACAGGGCGTCACCCTCGTGCAGCTGGCTCAAACCGAACTGGCAATTGTGGGAGTACAGAATGCGATACCCGCCAACGGAATCCTTCAGGGGCAGGGCTTCTGCTTTGAACTTAATGCGGTACTTGCCGGCAATCTTTGGACGCACGTCCACCTTGGTAGCCGCAGCCTCGTCGGGATGGCGAAACTTGAAGACGATCTCAGGATCGCCTACCGGAAAGCCATCCACGTAGGCAATACGCCGGCGCAGGATGAAGGCGTTGTTGTAGAGCCGGAAGTCAGGAGTGTCACCGAAGATGATTTCCCTGATCTGCGGCCGCAGGCCGGTTTCGCGATCGGTTATGAAGCCTACTCCGACCTGCTTCGCGGTCTTCTCCACCAGCTTGCCAAAGTTGCGGAAGCTCTCCACCGAGGTGAAGCGGTCTGGCTTGAGAATCAGTTTCGCTTCCAGGTACGTGACCTTATCCAATGGAGCCCCATCGGCATACGCACCGGTCACCGCTGGAGCGGGAGCCGCAATCGGAGTCGTGGCCGTCCCACTCTTCTTCTTCTTCTCGTCTTTGCCGGCCTTGCTGGCCTTCTTGTCGTTCTTACCCATGTTTGCCTCCGTCATCGTTGCAATTTGACGAAACGAATCCCACCAGGCGTTTGTCTTCGCCAGGAATGCCGCGCTTACACTCCGGCGATGCCCTTGTTCACGAGCACTCGCACGACAACGCGACGATTCTGTGCCTGGCCCTCAGCCGTATTGTCGTTGCCGACCTGGCGGCTTTCGCCCATCGCGCCAGGAGCGAGCATCCTGGTCATCGGAATGTGGCCCTGTTGCAGCAGAATGTTGCTGACATTGTTAGCGCGATCTTCGCTGAGCTTCTGGTTTAAGGCCACGCTGCCAACCGAGGAGGCGTATCCCTTAACCTGAATCATGTAGCCGTTGACGCCCTGCGCCTTCTGCGCCAGCGCCGTCAACTGGGAAATGTACTGAGGGTCGACGCTGATCTTGCCGTTTCCAAAGTACACGGTGACTTCGTCCATGATGTAGTAGTCATCCAGCTGGCCGAAGCGCGCGACCGCAGCATCGATAGCCGCCTTGTTCTCAGCAAGCTTCTTCTGCTGCTCCGTCAGCTGGGCCTGCTGCTGCTGCAAGGCTTCGTTCTGCGCCTTCAATGCAGCATTCTGCTGCGCAAGCTCTTGCTGGTTCTTCGCGGTCTGCGCCTGGGTTTCGTGGAGACCGGCCTGAATCGACTGGGCCTGCTCCAGATCGTCGCCCTTGAAGGAGACCTTGGTCGCCACCAGCTGGTTGTCAGCGTTGTACGATCCTTCGACCTGGACGGCGAGGCCCGGAATCAGGGCCGCCATCGACATCTGCTTGCGGCGAGCCTTTAGCACGCCCTGCACCTGGCCAACCTGCGTGCTATCGGTCAACAACACGATCAGCTTGGGCGAATCCGACGTCTGCAGAATCATGGTGTCGCCGTTGCGGCCTTTGATCAGCCCCTGGACCTTCAGGTTCTGAGCCCAGCTAAGTACGGCAAGCGCAAATACGGACGCTAACACCAACAACGCAACTCTAAGGTTCTTTGAATGGCTCATAAATGTGCTTCTCCTCGATTTCCGTTTGGAGTCAGCTACAGACAGCGCCCGCCGCCGTTCAGCGCAGCGATAGCGTCGCCCCAGACTCTGTTTCCGGTGTAGGTTGTTTGTAACACTCGCTGACTCCGGCTTGCTACTAGCAAAATCTCTAGTCTGGCCAGAAATGAAATTCGAGGCCCGGGGGTCGGCAGCGCTCTGCAGGTGGGTTAGCCTCAGGTTCAGCCGCCAAGGGCGATCGCCAGGCCCACCATGGCGACGCCCAGTAGCACCATCCCAACGCCGACCCGCCACGGATGCGGGGCAGCATATCGTCCCAGCGCGTAGCCAGCCGCAAACAGGAGGATGATGGCAATGCCATTGGAGACATGCAGCGCCCATCTCGGGTTGGTCATGAAGGTGAACGGGATAATCACCGGCAGAATCGATCCGAATGCCAGCAAGAACACCCCGACCGCGCCTTGCAGATCGTGCTTGATGATCGGGGGGCGATACGGCGGCTCGGGCATTTCCAGCAGCTTCCGATGTAATCGCTCGTACTCCTCATCCCGAATATTGGCTGCCAGAAGAGGCGGCATCACACCCCCAATGATCTCCTTTGCCTGTTGCGGGTCCTGGGTCGCCCGCACCTCCCGCATGAGCTTGATGTTGTGACCACGCTCGCTGAGACAGCCGAGGATGTAGAACACTGCATCGATGAGCCCCCACGCCACACTGCAACCAATGGCTCCCCACAGCATGGTGTGCACCGAGCCCGAATCCATGCGCGTAAACCGAAGAGCGCAGGTGAAGGTAAGGACGATGATGATCCCAAACAGCACCTCCGAGATTCTCTCCATCGGCTCCAATACGCGGTCAAACATGGCCAGCACCTTACCTTCAGACAATTGGATACAGTCCCGTTCACGGGACGAGAGAATTCCTGCCGGGTCTTAGCTTCCGAAGCGGTCGATCAACAGCCCATGTCGCAGGCCGCGGTCGCTGATCGACATCTTGTCCTTCTTGAGCTTGTCCATCACGGTCTTCACGATGCAGGCGCCCGCCAGGATCACATCCGCGCGCTTGGGCTGAAGACCGACGACCTTGCGCCGATCGTCTAATGAACTCGTGCGATACAGCTCGATCTGCCGCTCCACCTCGGCACGCTCCAGCACCGAGCCTTGAATCACGTCAGCATCGTACTTCGCCATCTTGTGTTTCACCGCGGCAATGTTGGTATTCGCGCCTCCCATACCAACCAGCGCGTCAGGCGAGGGCCTTCCATCCAGCCGCGACAAATCGCTGGCAATCGCATCCAGCGCAGCCTGCAACTGTTCAGGTGAAACCATGCCGCTCAGCCCATAGTCTTCCGTAAACCGCACCGCACCGACATTCAGGCTGAAGCGCTCGTCGACTGTCGAACCGTGTCCGAAGGTAAATTGCGAGCTGCCGCCTCCGGTGTCGAAGATCGTCAGCGAGCCTGCGGACAGGCCAAGACCGGATTTCACCGCGATGTAGGCCAGTCGCCCTTCTTCGTCACCGGGGATGACTTCGATCTTCACGCCGCATCGTTTCTCAACCGCGTCGATAAACTGCTGGCTGTTGCGCGCGGTTCGCATTCCCATCGTTCCGACAGCAGCCAGCGCTGCCACGTTATTTTGCTTCGCCTCGGCCGCCATTGCGGCGATTGCCGTGACCGTGCGCTCCATCGCGTCGGGGCTGATCTCGCCCGTCTTGTCCAGGCCTTCGCCCAGCCGCGTGACCTCGGCGCGATCCACAACCGTGCGCCACGTGCCGTCACGGCGTTCGCTGATGTTGAACTTTACGGAATTCGTACCGACATCAATCACTGCATAGAGTGGCATTCTTCGCACTCCTCTTTTTTCGGATCGGTAGTGCTGGCCTTCAGGCCAGCGTCCAGGTTCGCGATTATGTTTTCCTTGTCATCCCGACCGAGGACTTCAGTCCGAATCGGAGGGATCTGCTCTTCGAATGTTTCGTAACAGGGCACGACTTCAGTCGTGCCGATAAGCTCTTTTTTTCGCCCGAGCCGGCTTCAGCCGGCGGCACAATTCACATCCCAACCAACTGCTTCAGCCCACGCGGATAGTTAATGTTCTCGAATCCGCCGAGCCCGATCTTCCGCACCGTGGCGATCACGTGCGTCGCATCTGCGAGCTCAAGCGCGACGGTGCGTGTGGTCTTGCCGTCGGCGGTTACATCGGTCATCTCTGCCATGCAGCCGTCAACCGTATAACGCGCGCGCTTCTTGTGGACGTTCACCACGCGCAGGCGATCTCCAGGCTTGGCCAGCTCGTCGATGAACTGCTCAAGCGTGTAGTCGGTGCGCGTCAGAGCAGGCGCGGCGATGCCGAATGCGTCGAAGACTTTGCTCACCTCGGCAGCAGGCAAAGGGAAAGTCCCCTTCATGACCGGCATCCACTGCTCCAGGCCGTCCGCATTGACCTGTTGCAGCGTCTTGATGTCCATCAGTTTGTCGCGGACCTTGACGTTTTCATTCGTGGCCGGCGCGAGAAAGTAAATCTCATCGGATTCCGTAATATCCTTGGCTGTGAGCGCGGCGAAGGCGGCATCGGCGGCGCCAAAGCTGTCGCCGAAGGTCCGCCACTCCCAGCGCGGAATGATTTTGTCCATATGTTTTATGTACTATCCGGCGGCGAAAAGCGCCAGTAGATAAATTTCTAGGGGACGGAAAAGGCTGGTGGAAGTGGAGTTCTATTTCGGCACGCCACGAAACCACAAAGAACACGTCTCATTTCTCCGTGCCCTCCGTGCCGGAGCCTGCCCTGAGCGAAGCCGAAAGGGTGGTGAAAAGGGTCTTCCTTACTGCGCGAACGTCTTCTCGCGCTGCACGTAATGACGGTCGTAGTAGTCGCGGTATTGGCCGCTGCGCACGTCGTCCAGCCACTGCTGATTATTCCGATACCACGCGATCGTCTCCGCCAGGCCGCTGTCAAACTTCACCTGAGGGTACCAACCCAGCTCGCGTCCCAGCTTCTCGCAATTGATCGCGTAGCGCAGATCATGGCCCGGCCGGTCGGTGACGAACTGAATCAGCTCTTCGGGCCGCCCCAGCGCTTTGAGGATCAGCTTGACCACATCGAGATTCTGCATCTCGCAGCCGCCGCCGATGTTGTAGACCTCGCCCTCGCGTCCGTGTTGTAACACGGTATCGAGCGCGCTGCAGTGGTCGTTGACGTGGATCCAGTCGCGAACGTTGGCGCCCTTGCCGTAAACCGGCAGCCGTTGGCCGGCCATCGCCTGCGCGATCATCAGCGGAATGAACTTCTCCGGAAACTGATACGGCCCGTAATTATTCGAGCAGCGAGTGATGATTCCTGGGAATTTATGCGTGTGTACGTAGGCCAGCACTCCCAAGTCGGATGCCGCCTTGGTCGCGGAATACGGGCTGTTCGGTTGCAGGGGCGTGTCTTCGAAGAAATGGCCCTCATCGCCCAGGCTGCCATAAACCTCATCCGTCGAGACATGCACGAAGCGCGGCACACCAGCAGCGCGGCAGGCCTGCAGCATGTTGTACGTCCCATCGACGTTGGTGCGGACGAACGCCGACGCGTCCTCGATACTGCGGTCCACATGGCTTTCCGCGGCGAAGTGAATGACGGCATCGCAGCCGCGCACCTGTTCCAGAACGCCGCGATCACAGATATCCATCTGCACGAACTCGCAGCGTCCCTCGCAAAGAGCTGGCTCCAGATTCTTGAGATTGCCGGCATAGGTGAGCTTGTCGAGCACTACCAGCTTCCACTCGGGATGCTTCGCCAGCATCTGATGAACGAAATTCGATCCGATAAATCCCGCCCCGCCCGTGATGAGTAGCTTCATGCGCCGCGGACCTCGATCGTAGCGGTCTCTTCCATACCGCGTAGCACTTTCTGGCGAACCATATTGCTGGCATGCCACAGCGACTCGAAGGTCCCGGCATCGGTCCACCAGCCGTCGAGCTGGCTGTGGTGTAGCGTGCCTTCCTCGATGTAGCTGTTGTTCACGTCGGTGATCTCGTACTCGCCGCGGCCCGAAGGCTTCAGCCGGCGGATGCGATCGAAGACCGTCGCATCATAGAAATAGACTCCGATCACGGCGAACGACGACAGCGGCTTCTTCGGCTTCTCCTCGATGCGAACGATCCTCCCACCCTCGAAGACCGGCACGCCGAAGCGCTCGGGATCGTTGACTTCCTTCAGCATCACCATCGCGCCCTTCTCGAGTTGCAGAAAGCGCGTCGCAGCATCCTGAATATCGCCTTCGATGATGTTATCGCCCAGCACCACGCAGATGTTATCGCCCTTGGCCCAAGGCTCCGCCAGCCGCAGCGCGTCGGCAATGCCGCCTTCGCCCTCCTGATACGCGAAGCTAAGCTGGTGCAGTCCGAAGTCCTTGCCGTTTTGCAGCAGGCGCAGAAAATCGCCGGCGTTGTGCCCGCCGGTAACGATCTGGATGTCGCGGATGCCGGCGTCCACCAGGATCTGCAGCGGGTAGTAAATCATCGGCTTGTCGTAAACCGGGAGCAGGTGCTTGTTGGTGACGCGAGTCAGGGGATACAAGCGCGAGCCAATACCGCCCGCCAGGACTATGCCCTTCATAAGTCTCCGATCATTTGCAGTGAACAGTGCGAGCTACAGGTAGAGCGAGCCTTTAGGCTCGCGTCCGCAACGGCTGCTCTTGAATTGAGCTTCACCCGAGGTCGAAGACCTTGGGTGAAGCTCAAAAAGCTTCTTCTCCGCGCGAAGGCGCAGGCCTGAAGGCCTGCTCTACCCGATCGATTAGAAAGGGTGACTGTTCATCAATCGAATCAATCAATTATCAGCGAATCGCGTCCTGCATGGCAAGGCGCAGCTGCTCGCGCCAGTCGGGCATTTTGATCCCGAAAGCCTGCAGAACCTTGGCATTCGAGAGTACCGAATTTCGCGGCCTGCGCGCTGGCGTTTGGTATTGATCGCTGGTGATGTGGACAACTCGCTTCGCCTGGAGTGGCGTGCTGAACTCTCCGGTGTCGGCCGGCCACGAACAGCAATCGTCGTACTCGCTCATGATGGCTTCGGCAAACTCGGCCCACGAAGTACTTCCCGCGGCCGAGCAATGGAACAGGCCGGTCGGCCAGTCGTTGCTCTTGCTCTTGTGCTCCAGCGACCGAGCCAGAATGATGGTCGTCGCCTCGGCCAGCTCGCGTGCCCACGTCGGCGCGCCGTACTGATCGCCGACGATCCGCAGCTCATCCTTTTCGCGCGCCAGGCGAAGGACCGTGCGCAGGAAGTTCTTGCCGCGCGTGTCGTAGACCCACGTGGTGCGGAGAATGAGGTACGCACATCCGCTGGCAATGATTGCCTGGTCGCCCGCAAGCTTGGTCTCGCCGTATACGTTCAGCGGCCCCGTAGCATCGGTCTCTTCCCACGGAGTCGTCTTGCTGCCGTCATACACATACTCGGTGGAGTAGTGGATCAGCAGCGCACCGGAGCGAGCGCATTCCTCGGCAATTCGCCCCGGAGCGCCGACGTTGATGGTGCGCGCCAACTCCGGCTCGCTCTCCGCCTTGTCGACATTGGTGTACGCAGCGGCGTTCGCCACGACGTCTGGCGCAAACTCGCGAACCGTGCGCGAGACCGCCTCCAAGTCCGTCAAGTCGACCTGCTCAATGTCGATCGCCATCACCTCGCCCATGGGCGCAAGTGAGCGTTGCAGGTGCCACCCGACCTGTCCATTTGCACCGGTTATCAGCAGACGCAGGCTCATGGCTGGTACCTCGGTAACTGGTCGGGAGCGATCTGGGCCAGGCGCAGATAGCGTTGGTCTTTCTCCGACAGAATCGGCGAGGGCATGTCCCAATCGATGCCGATGTCAGGATCGTTCCACAGCACACCGCGATCATCGCTGGCCTCGAAGTAGTCGCTGCACTTGTACAGGAAATCGGCCTCCTCGGATCGCACCACGAAACCGTGTGCGAAGCCTTTGGGAATGTAAATCTGGGTATGGTTCTCACCCGAGAGCAACACGCTGACCCACTTGCCAAAATTCGGCGAGCCCAGGCGAACGTCGACCGCGATGTCGAGCACCTCGCCCTGCATCACCCGGCACAGCTTGGCCTGCGGGTTGCGAAGCTGATAGTGCAATCCCCGCAGCACGCCGCGTGAAGAATGAGAGTGGTTGTCCTGCACGAATGTCTCGCGAATACCTGCCTCCGCGAGAACGTTCTGCCGGTAGGTTTCCATGAAGAAGCCGCGCGGATCTTCGAACACGCGTGGCTTGATCAGCAGTACTCCGGGAAGTGAGGTTTCGATGATCTGCAAATTTTTGTTCTCGGTTACTGGACTGGCTGCGATGGCATGCATGGGAATTAGTGGAACGAGGGGCTAGGGACTAGGGGTTAGGGATTAGTTCGTATGAAGTCAGCTCGAATCTCAACGATTCCACGCTAGCCCCTAATCCCTAGTCTCTAATCCCTGCTTCAACCACCCGCAAGATTATAATTCGTGCTTCCCGAAACTATGCGCTGCTCGGCGATTGTCGTGACGTACAACTCCGGCGAAAGCATTGGCCCGTGCCTGGAAGCGCTGACGCGCGAGGATTGCGAGATCGTTGTGGTTGACAACGCCTCGGCCGACGACAGCGTGCGCCGAGTTGAGGAGTTTGTTGCCTGGCATCCGGTGCGCCTCATTGCTAACGACGAAAATCTTGGCTTCGGAGCTGCCGTCAATCAGGGCGCGCGCGAAGCTGCGGGAGACGTGTTTCTGATCCTCAATCCCGATGCCATCGCCGAGCCGGGAGCTGTCGCGGCGATCTTGAACTGCATGCAAAAAACTCAGGCCGCTGCCGTAGGCGGTGCTCTGCTGGAAAGCGACGGTCAGCCGGCCCGCGGCTTCGCCTTTCGCAGAATCCCGACGCTGGCGCCGCTGATGTTTGAAGCGCTGTTGATCAATCAGCTCTGGCCGGGTAATCCTGTAAATCGGCGCTATCGGTGCCTGGATGCAGATTATTCGCAGCAACAAGAAGTTGAACAGCCGGCTGGAGCGTGTCTAGCGATAACTCGCACAATGTGGGACAAGCTCGGCGGCTTCGACGAGCAGTTCTTTCCCGTCTGGTTCGAAGACGTCGATCTGTGCAAACGACTGCGGGATGCGGGAGGACGGGTCTTCTATTGCCCCGGGGCACGACTCCGTCATGCCGGGGCCCACAGTGTGGGACAGCTCTCGTTTCGCGACCGGCAATTGTTCTGGTACGCCAACATGATGAGGTACGCGCGGAAGCACTTCGCGAAAGTCCAGGTTCTCATTTTGCGGCTGGCGATTGTAAAAGGGATGGTGCTAAGGTCAATCGGGGCGTTGCTAGGCTCGCGACAAGCGCCGTTGAAGGACAGCCTCGCGGCATACTGGGCAGTGGTACGAAGCGTACTATAGGCTGCAGAGAAGAAATTGGCAGCGTCTCGACCCGGAATGCGATTCATGCATCCCGACGGCCCCGAAATCATCAAACCTTTTGCTTGTCTGTGAGTCTGATGACTTTGATGCGGACATCTGAACCGACGAATCGGTCTGCCTTCCATCGCGGTTGCGGCGCTGGTGCACTATGCCGATGCTGTTCGCGGGAGACGATCGCGTGATCCCCGACTGTATTTCCTTCGCATCCATTCCTCACACCAGCAAGATCTTCACCGACTTCCTTTCTTACTCCTCGGATGCCCGCAGATTCTTCCCTACTCAGCCCGATGCGGCGCACATAGCAGCTTTCGCCAAGTCGGTTCCGCGCGATCCGCAACGGCAGGCCGCCGTGGCCGACATTCTGGCCAGGCAAAATCGCTCCTGGGGCGCATCCGAGGCGACACTGCGCAATATCGAACGGCTTCGCAACGGCGCGTTTGCCGTCGTCACCGGACAGCAGGTGGGGCTGTTTGGCGGACCAGCGCTGGCGCTGTTTAAGGTCGCTTCGGCGCTTGCCCTCACGAAGCAGGTGGAAGCGCTGGGCGTGGAGTGCGTACCGGTGTTCTGGCTGGCCAGCGAAGATCACGATCTGGCCGAGGTGAACCAGGCACTGCTGCTCACGCCGGATTTGCAACTGGCGCCCTTCGCCGCCAACACCGCGGGTATCGAGGGCGCTCCGGTGGCGTCGATCCGCTTTGCCGAAGGTACAAACGATTTGGTCGCGCGTGCTGCCGAGTTGCTGGGCGATTCGCTGGCGGCCGATTATCTCCGCGAAAGCTATGCGGAAGGAACGAGTTTTTCCGACGCGTATGCCAAGCTCTATGCGCGCCTGTTCGGCGAACATGGGCTGATCCTTCTTACGCCCTCCGATACCGAGCTGCATCGGATCGCTACGCCGTTGTTTGTGGATGCAGCGCGCCGGGCTGCTGAGCTGGACGAGGCCATCCTGGCGCGAAACCGCGAATTGCAGAGTGCCGGTTATCACGAGCAGGTGAAGGTGACGGGTGAATCTACTCCGCTGTTTGCGCTGGCCGATGGAACTCGCGTTCCGGTACACCGCGCTAATGGCCAGTTCAAGATTGGCCGCGAGCTTGTGTCTGGCGAAGAGATGCAACGACGCATCGAGGCTGCTCCCCAGGAATTCAGTGCCAACGTGCTGCTGCGTCCGGTGCTACAGGATTACTGGCTACCCACGCTGGCCTACGTCGGCGGGCCCGCGGAAATCGCGTACTTCGCGCAGGCCGCGGTGGTGTACGAGAAGCTGCTTGGCCGGGTGACGCCCATCCTCTCGCGCATGAGTGCGACCCTGATCGAGCCCCGCATCGAACGCCTCCTGATGAAGTACGAGGTGGATCTTTCGGAAATGTTTCATGGCGAGTGCGAGCTGCGGGATTGCATCGCGGCGCGCTCGCTTCCGCCTGAGCTAAAGCAGAATTTCGGCGATACGCGAGGCGCAGTGGACGAGGCCATGAAACGCGTTGGCGCCTCGCTGCAAAGGCTGGATTCGACGCTGGTCGAGGCCGCTACGCGTGCGACCAGCAAGATGCAGTATCAGATCAATCGGCTGGAAAAGCGCGCCGCGCAAGCTGAGTTGCGGCGCTCGGAGATCATCACCCGTCACGCAGCGCAAATCGAAAACTCGCTCTATCCCCGCAAGACCCTGCAGGAGCGCGAGATCGCGGGACTGTACTTCCACGCAAAATACGGACCGCCGCTGGTCGACCGCCTCATCGATCTTGCCCAGGCGCGCTGCCCCGAGCACAAAGTGCTCGTACTCGAAGCCTGATCCGTTTCCGGAGCTTCCGCGCAGCGAATCAATTCGTCGTGCGCCGACCCAACATCTTCCTAGAGCCGCCTTCCGCAGCTTAAGCTACCGGCTGTTGGCTGACAGCTGATAGCTGACGGCTGACTGCTTTGCTGTTATATTTGGCCTTTCATCCGCACAAATTGCGGCAGGAGCGCTGTCATGGCGAAGAGCGTCAACAAGGTGATTCTGATCGGCAACCTCGGCAAGGATCCGGAGGTGAAGTACACTCCCAGCGGAATGGCGGTAGCCCGCTTTTCGGTGGCCACGACTGATCGCGTCAAGGACAAGGACGGCAATTGGCAGGATCGCACCGAGTGGCACAATCTGGTCGCTTTCCAGCGCACCGCTGAAATCGCTGCTGAGTACCTGAAGAAGGGTAACAAGGTCTATATCGAGGGCCGTCTACATAGCGACTCCTGGGACGACAAGGAAACCGGCCAAAAGAAATATAAGACGGAGATCATCATTAACGATCTCGTGCTGCTGGGCGGCCCGCGTGAAGGCGGCAGCGAGGAAGGCGGCGGTTATGGTGGACGACGCTCAGGAGCAGGCAAGTCTGGCGGCTTCGATCAGCGCGCACCCGAGCCGGAACCGCCTCAGGGAACTACTTCCAGCGGGCCGGAGATTACGGATGAAGATATCCCGTTCTAAGAGCAGCGACAAAGGGAGCCTTGACGCGTACTTTAGCAAGCAGATCAGAAAGGGCCCTCGAGGAAGCTCGCGCGGGGAAGCGGTTGACTACGAGAAGGTCCGGTCCGATTGGATGAAGCGGCTGGGCGACCACCGCTCCCGCTAGCGAGAACGTTCAGCCTGCCCGCCTGCGCTTCCTGTATTGACTTGATGTAGGACACGAGCTACCAGCGCTCGGCATCGCTCATCTTGCATACAACGCCCTCTCACCCCGCCTTGACACGATACTCGGCTAGTGATATATCAATAACTGATATATAGGCCGCGTTGCCATGCAAGCCAAAATTGCCCACGTTCCCGATGATCTACAGCACCTGTTCCCGCTGACGCCGGCCGTTTTCTTCATTCTCTTTGCGCTGGCGGAGGGCGAGAAGCACGGCTACGCCATCATGCAGGAGGTCGCTGTTCTTTCGGACGGCAAATTCCGCATGGGGCCGGGCACGCTGTACACCACCATACAACGGCTGCTGGAGCTTTCGCTGATCGAGGAAACCGCGACCGAAGCCGGCGGACGTCGCCGCTTTTACCGCCTGAGTCGAACCGGCAGGGTTGTCCTCAAGGCGGAAGTTGCGCGAATGGAGGCGGTGGTCAGGCTGGCCGCCGATCGGAAACTCGCGCCGCAAGGAGGGTCCTGAGCATGAGAGCGAAAATGCCCCTCAGCGGTCGAGCCTATTCGGCCATCCTCCTGCTTTATCCCAGAACGCTGCGGCGTGAGTTTGGCCAGGAGATGGTCGAAGTATTCTGCGAACAACTTCGCGACGCGCGACGCCTTGACGGATGGCTGGGAGAGATGAAGCTTTGGAGCTGCGTCGCCGGCGAAACGGTACGAACACTCGCGACGGCGCACATGCAGATTGTGGGAGTCTCAGTGGCCTCCGCTCTGATCGCATTCGGACTGATGTCTACGTTCTTGTGGTCAATGTCGCGCTGACGTTCCTGCCATGCTTGAAGTCGTGCATCTGACGAAGCGTTACAACAGCATCCCTGCTGTTGAGGATGTCAGCTTTCGCATTCGTCGCGGCGAGATTCTTGGCTACCTGGGACCGAACGGTTCAGGCAAGAGCACGACGGTCAAGATGCTGACCGGCCTCATCGAGCCTTCCTCCGGGGAGATTCTGTTTGACGGCGAGCGGATCTTTCACGGCGGCAATCCGGCCTTTCTGCAAAAGCTCGGATACGTCCCGGAAGAGCCGCACCTATACACGCAATTAACCGGGCCGGAATATTTGCGATTGGTGGGCCGGCTGCATGGCATTCCGCGCAGAACTCTGGAGAAGAAGATTGACGGCTTCATCCAGCTGTTTTCCCTGACGGATGCGCGTCACGATTTGCTGCTCAACTACTCGAAGGGCATGCGGCAGAAGATTCTGCTCTCGGCTGCGCTACTGCACAATCCGGAGCTGCTGATTCTCGACGAGCCATTTTCCGGGCTGGACGTGGGAGCTGCGCTTGTCCTGCGGAATCTGCTGCAGGCGCTGGCGCGCGAGGGCAAGGCGATTCTCTACAGCTCGCACGTGCTGGAGGTGGTGGAGAAGGTTTGCTCGGAAGTCGTGATCCTCTACAAGGGGCGCATCGTCGCTTATGACACGGTCGAACATTTGCGTGCGTTGCAACAGCGGCCATCGCTGGAGTCGGTTTTCGCGCAACTGGCGGTTCCCGAAGACACGCAGGCCGTGGCGGAGCAGGTGATCGCCGTCATGAACGGGTGAGCCATGCTTCAGCGAATGCGGCTATGGCAGCGGGAGACGCATGGTGCGCAATTCGAATTGGTGCGGCATTTTCTCTCGCAGCAACTGGCCTACGAATTCATTTCTTCCGATCAGGTTCGACGGCTGGTTATCACCACGCTGACTGCGCTGGCCTGCGTTGGCCCGTTGATCATTCGGCTCTATCTACCCAAATATGCGCAGCTGCAAGGACTGCCGAGTCCCGACCTGTATCAAGCCGCGGTCCGTGCGGACCGGCTTTTCTTTATCTCGTTGTCGATGATCACGGTTGGGCTGGTATCTGCCTTTCAATGGCAGAATCTGTTTCCCAGCCGGCAGGATTACCTCACACTGAAACCACTGCCACTCCGGTTGCACCAGGTTTTTGTGGCCCGCTTTGTCGCTGCGTTTGTGATCTTCGCAATTGTCGTAATTGACCTGAACTCGGCCACCAGCCTGCTGTTTCCGTGGATCACCTCCGGCAGGTGGCAGCGGCCGCCGTTTGGAGCGCAGTATATTTTCGCTCACGCAGCCGCTACGATGGGAGCGGGGCTGCTGATCTTCCTGGCGATTGTGGCAATCCAGGGAGTCTGTCTGACGCTGCTGTCATCCCGCGCTTTCGAGCGCGTCTCGGTCGCGATTCAAGCCGTGCTGATTACGCTGTTCGTTGCTGCAATCCCGTCTGTCTTCGAGATGCCAAACTGGCATCGGATGATTCAGCAACAACCGCATTGGCTGATCTTCTTTCCACCAGCGTGGTTTCTCGGGCTATACGAAAGTTTACTCGGCGCGCAAGATGCATTCCTCCTACGACTGGCACATATCGCGACGCTGTCGTTGTGGATTACGTTCGCGGTTGCATCGGCGAGTTATCTCATCAGCTATCGCCGCCATGCGATTCGCATCCTGGAGCAGGCACGCTCAAACCGGGGGTCGCGAACGCCAGGTGCGATTGTCAGTTCATTGCCGGAGATTTTGATCTCGAGTTCGCGCGAACGCGCCGTCTTCAGTTTCATCAGTCGAACTCTTCAGCGAAGCCGACATCACAAGTTCCTGCTGCAATTGTCGATGGGACTTGCTTTGATCATGGCCGTACAAAGTGCGGGACCGATGCTGCTGTCGAATTTCCGTTCAGGCCGTGCATGGGAGCCATGGCAGATCGAATCGATCCTGGCTTTGCCGCTTGTGATCGGTGCAGTCCTAATCTCCGCGCTGTGCTATGTCTTTCAGCTGAGCTCGGAAGTTCGTGCGAACTGGATCTTTCGCATGGCCGAGAGCGCCGGACGGCGGGAGTTGCTCGATGGCGGCGAACGAGTGCTGGTCGTCTGGGGAGTTATACCCGCAATCCTGCTGTCTCTGCCGTTCGAGGTGCTCACAGTCGGTTGGATAGCGACACTCGCGCACAGCATCTTGGCGGCGGTGCTGCTGTTCCTCCTGATCGAGGCGCGGCTACGCGACTGGCACAAGATTCCGTTTACGTGTTCCTACCTGCCCGGTCGCCGAAACATCTGGCAGATTATCGGCCTCTATCTGCTTCTCTTCTCAGTCGTGATCCCGGTGATCACTTTCTTCGAAGCACAGTTCCTGCGCTGGTTTGTGCTGATCGGCGCAGTCGTGCCGTTGACGATTCCGTATGTCGTATTGCGATCCGAAAGGCAGAGGCAGTGGACGGTGGTGCCGTTGTTGTTTGATGAGTCGGAGGAGTCGGTGATTGGCGGTATCAAGCTGAACTACTAGAGGGCATCTCCAAATCGCCATGTATCAGGGCACGGCTTCAGCCGTGCCGTTACCGGCGCGATAATCTGGGCTTCAGCCCCTGAGGGATATTTTGCAGGGGCTAAAGCCCTCAATTCACCACGCGTCGTCCGGCACGACCAAGGTCGTGCCCTGATACAAGCCAAGCCGATTTATGGCATGGGCTCTATGTAGAAGGCGTGGCGGAACGTTCGCGTTTGATCGAAATGCGTTCACAGCATCTGCGTGCCCCACAGATCATGCAGGTGCAGCACACCGTGGAGGCGGCCCGTTTCGTCGACGACCGGTAGGGACGTGATCTTCTTCTGCTCCATGATGTCGAGCGCGGCGATGGCGAAGATTTCCGGTCCGACGACTTGGGGAGAGCGGGTCATGCACTGCTCGGCGGTCAACACAAGTACCTCTTTGCCATGATGCTCCAGCAGGCGGCGGAGGTCGCCGTCGCTGATGAGGCCGAGCAGCTTGTCGCCTTCCACGACTGTCGTCATGCCGAGGCCTTTGCGCGACATCTCGTAGATCACCTGAGCCATCGGCGTAGCAGGCGCGACGCGGGGAACAGCGTCGCCGCTGTGCATCAAGGATGAAGCGCGGGCGAAACGCTTGCCCAGCTTGCCTCCGGGATGGAGATTGGCGAAGTCTTCTTCTTTGAATCCGCGGCGCTCGGAGAGCGCGACCGCCAGCGCATCGCCCAGGGCGAGCATGGTTGTGGTCGAGGCGGTGGGCGCCAGTCCAAGCGAGCAAGCTTCCTGGTCGACGGAGCAGTCCAGCGCGACGTCGGCCGCCTGAGCTAAGGTCGAGAGCGTGCGCGGTTCTTCCGGTATGGAGTGCAGCCCGTCGCACGTCATCGTGATCAGCGGGACGCCGAGGCGTTTCACAGTTGCCAGTAGCTGCAGGATCTCGCCCGTTTCACCACTGGCGGAGAGTGCGACGACAACGTCTCCGCGCACCACCATACCGAGGTCGCCATGCATGGCTTCGGCGGGATGAAGGAACAGCGCTGGGCTGCCGGTCGAAGTGAGCGTCGCGGCGATCTTGCGAGCGATGAGGCCGCTCTTGCCCATGCCGGTGACGACGATCCGTCCGGCGCAGCCATACAGCAGCTCGACGGCGCGGTCGAAGTCTGCAGCCATAGGCCCGGCGAGGCGATCGGCCAGGGCGCGCAATGCCTCCGCTTCAATGCGAACTACATTTTCCCCGACATTTTTCATCAGTGTTTCTGCGCTATGGCCGGCTCGGGATGGCGTCATTGGGTGTGCCTGTCTTAGACGGGGTCTTAGGCATCACGCCGCGGGAATCAAAAACCAGCGTCTGCTCCTCGTTGGCACCACCGGTTAACACAACATTCTTTCCATTGAACGCGACTTCCACTGCGCCGGCATTGCCTGTGAAGAAGACTACCTGATTTGTGGCATGAATAGTTTTGACGTCGGGAGGCTTGATGATTCCGCGAACAACATACTGGCCGTCCGACTTGATCGAAACCCAGGCAGCGTCTTTAGGGCGAACCGTCACTTCGAACGGTGCTTCGGCGGAGCCGTTTGTCGCTGAGGATTCGGGAGCGGTTGGCCGGGCTGGCGCTGTCTCCGAGCCGATAGTGCTGGACTTGGGCGCAGGCGATGCAGCCTGCACGGCGCCGCCCGCGGGCGACGGCTGGGAGGGTTTGAGGAGCAGCAGGGCGGATTGGCCGATTGGCTGCTGTTGGCAGCCGGCGCGCCTGCTGCCGGCGATGGCGCGGGCGCATCCGACGGCGACAACGACGCCTCCCGCTTATGGCGCTCAACCTGACGATCCTGATAAACCTTCCAGCCGCCGATTCCTCCCGCGACCACGACCAGCAGGATCAAGACAGGCATGATTGGAAAGCCGGATCGATGGATGGGCCGGTTCGAATGAATGGAAGCATGCTGGTGTGCGATGACGCGGGTATCGGGCGGAGTTTCGTGGGCCGCTTGCAGATACTCGGCTACAGCTTCGTCCTCGTCGATCCCGACGCACTTGGCATAGGCGCGAACATAGGACTTGTTGAAGATCCCACCCGGGAGCAGTTCGAACTGTTCTTCTTCGAGGGCGACGAGCAGGCGGCGTCCGATCTTGGTGGTGGCGACGATCTCGTCGAGGGAGATACCGCGCATCTCACGCTCCCGACGCAGATGCTCGCCAAATGAGCCCACCTTCACCACCTCGTTCGCAAGGTCTTGTTCCGGTCGAGCAGACTAGTCAGCTGAATCATAAGAAGTGCGCCAATTCAGTGTCAAACGCGGTGCCCGAGGAGACTGGCCTGACGGGGTTCCATTTGGGGAGTGCTGGACCGATGGAAGGATCAATTGAGGAAGCCTTCGGCGGGTTTTTTCAGTAATATAGGGATAATTGAAGTGCCCGAAAATCTAGGGTTCGATCTGAGCTTGTCGCGAGCCTGGATTCGTAAGAGCCAGGCAAATGCCACTTCGTGATAGGTCAGACTAGCGTCGGCTACGATGATCGACAAGAGTCAGCAATCTTACGAGTTGCAGATTTTCCATGACGTCGCCAAAGCTCTGACCTCTTCGCTGGACCTCGATATTGTCCTGCAAACCATCCTGGAAAAAATAGCGGCTTATTTCCGGCCGACGACGTGGGCGTTGTTGATGCTGGATGGCGAGCGGCAGGAGCTCTTCTACTCAGTAGCCGTCGGGCAGGGATGCGACAGCGTGAATGCGTTGAAGTTGAAGACCGGGCAAAGTCTGGCGCGTTGGGTCATCGAGACAGGAGAGCCACTGGTTATCTCCGACGTCAATCGCGACACAAGGATTGAGGCGAGCAGCAAGGATGAGTTCTTCCTGCAGCCGTCTTCCATAGTCTGCATGCCCGTGCGTACCGGCGGCAAGGTTCTGGGCCTGATGCAACTGGTGAACAGCGATATGCAGATTTACCAGCGGGGAGAGATGCTGCTGCAAGCGCTGGCGGATTATGCCGCGATCGCAATTGAAAACGCGCGCGCCATGCAGCGCATTCAGGAGCTCAGCATTACCGATGACTGCACCGGGCTGTACAACGCGCGACACCTTACTACTGTGCTGGCGGAAGAGGTCCCTCGCTCGCAGCGATTTGGTTACGAGTTCAGCGTGCTCTTCCTCGATCTGGATCACTTCAAGCGCATCAACGACGAATACGGTCACCTGAAAGGCAGCAAGCTGCTGGCGCAATTTGGACGCCTCTTGCGGGAGAATCTGCGCCTGGTTGACGCGGCATTTCGCTATGGCGGCGACGAATTCGTCGTGCTCCTGCCGCAAACCGGGAAGGACGCCGCAATTATGGTTGCGCGCCGGCTGATGACAATGTTTACCACGGCAAAGTGGCATGCCTTGCAGGAAGTTCAGCTTGCTTTGACTGCGAGTATCGGCATCGCCAGCTATCCACACGATGGCAGTACGTCACAGGCGATTGTGCAGCTGGCCGACGACATGATGTACCGGGTGAAGCAGTCGGGCCGAAACAACATCGCAATAGCAGGAGTTGGGCTTGCTCGATCAGGGAAATCACTCTGACGGCCACAATTAGCGGTAGGGTAGAGCGGGCCTTCAGGCCCGCGTCCCGCCGTTATTGAGACCCGAGTCGGCTTTTAGCCGACGACATCCTGTCGCCGGCTGAACAGGCTGCTGAAAAAGTCGAGAAGCAGATCCCTCGTCGGCCTGAAGGCCTCCTCGTGATGACAAAAGCAAAAGACTTGCAACGGCGCAGCTGAAGCTGCGCCCCTTCAAAACCTCCCACAATCGACTTTTTCAGCGGCTGAAGCCGGCTCCAACAGAATAGGGGATCGGCTCAACGCGGCGCTAAAGCGCCGCACTACCTTGACCACACTAGAGGTTAAACGGTTCTAGCGCAGGCTCACGGGTTTATCCCTGCCTCATTTCCCCGCCACCGGCCGCCAGGTGTTCGGATTCAGCGGAGCATTGGGATTCACGCCGAAGTCCCAGACATACAAGTTCATCTCCTGAGGGCTGAGCATCTCCACGACCGCGTATTCACCATTGGACAGGTTCTGAGTGGGTGTCAGCTCGATCCAGTTACCAGTTCCCTGCTTAACCACATTGGCGGGAACAAAACTGGTTTGCTGGGTCACCTTCCCGCCGACGCTGACCTTCACGTTGCCGACAACTCTGGCATCGCTCTTAACCGTAAGCCGGACCAGGCGGAAACGATCGGCCAGAGCGGCCGCGTTCTGCTGGCCTTCGTCGATGTCGATATAGATGGTTGGCCGCGGCACGTGCGATTGTATCTGTGCGTGCTCACCCTTGATCTCGAAGGCTTTCTTGTTGCTGCCGAAGGGATTGATCGCGGAGCGAAGTACGCTTTTCTTGGCCGCGGTCTTGTTCACCTCACTGCCGTTCTGGACGATCTCCGCCAGTTCAGGCTTGCCTTGGAGCTGGTCCAGCAGGAAGACCCCGCCGCTTCCGGGAAGGTTTAATCCGGGTGCAACCTCCGGCGAGTTCGCCGCTTCCTTTTCGCGTTCCTCTCGTTCCTCAGGCGTTTCGACTAGCCGGGTATGCATCTTGCCGCTGGTGAGTGAGTCGTTGTATTTCTTGGTTGCGTCCCAATCCACGAGAGATGCCGGAATGTCCTCCCACTCGTAGCGTTCAGCGCTCAGATAATGCACGCGGTCGCCCTGCATTTCGTACTTTGTGACCGATTGATAGGAGCCGTCTTTCAGGATGAGACGCTGCGTGAGTTGCTGCGCTCCCGCTTCCTTGTGCAGAAAGGTGCCGGCGAGGCCCAGAAGTAATACTCCCGACAGAAAGGCACGCAGGAAGATTCGCATCAGCAATAGTGTAGACCCGGCTGGCTAACGCTCGCGAGTGAGGACGAGAGGCTTCTGGCCGGGCTTGGAGAGCGTCATGATCGTCCCGTCCGGCGAGATTGAATAATGCAGAGTCGCAGCGGTGATGGTCGCGGTGCAGAGGAATGGGCCGTCGCTCTCCTGATGGGAGGCGGACTCGAGGACGGTGATCTGATCCTTGTCAATGTTGATGGTCGAATCCACCTGGGAGAGAAGTGAATCATCGCCCTGTGAGCAACTGACAATCTGACGAAAGCTGCCCTGGTTCGGATCGGCTCCGCGGTAGAACACGAAGCGGGTCTCGACTCTGGAGTCTTTTCCCTCCTGCGCCGGCAGCAACCAGCTTCCATAGACCCGGTTCTGGAGCGAGGACTCGGTCGCTGCATCCTGGCGGGCCAACACCAGCATGTCAGGATTGCCACCGGGATTCGTGATGGTCAGGCGACTACCATCGTCGGAGAAGCTGTAGCTCCAGGTCCCGGCCTCAATGGTCGCGCGGCAGACCGTTCGGCCCTCCCCTTCCCGAGTGTCAGAAGCGCTTTTCAGGACTTGGATCGTATCCTCGGAAATCTGGATTGCAGAAACCGCCTTGGCATTGACCGAGCGATAATCGCCCCGGCAAATCCGCGTGACGACCATCTCGTCTTTGCCGGTGGCGGCATTATGACGAAACTCGTGGCGCATGGGATCACTATTGGGGTTGCCTAGAGGGTAGGTGTACCAGGTTCCATAAAACTGCTGGGAGAAGTTAGAGCTCTGCGCGGCAGCAATCCCCACAAGAAGCAGTAGGCCAACGATATAGCAGAACGACCTTCTCACCCTTGTCCTCCGGCAAGACTTAACGTACCACAGGTAGGGGCGTGACGGATGTGACGAAGAAATCAAAAGCCGGAGCTACGAGAGCTCCGGCTCCTGGGTCCTTGCGTGAGATAGCTGAGACTAGAACAGGTTGAACTTGCGACGTGCAATTCCCGCAACCGCCAGGATACCCGCTCCCAGCATGCCGAAAGTGCCCGGCTCGGGAACCGTGCCGGAACCTTCCGAGAACTGGTCGGTGATCTGCGAAACCTCGGCGGTGCCGTTCGTGCCGGCCTGTACCAGAAGGTCCTTGGAAACGTCGATCAAGTTGACACCAGCGAAGTTCACCTGGTCAAAGAGCTGTTGCCCCTGACTGTTGGCAAACACGCTCAAGGTCACGACGGTGCCGCCACTGCAAGAGGGCAGCATCGCGCCCAGGCAAGCGGTTTCGTCTAAGTTAACGGAGCCAGTTCCGCTGAAGCCCACACCCGCAATGGACAGGCTCAAGTCAGTCATCGGGTTGGTGCTGGTGACGGCGAACTGGAAGAGCGAATCCTGCGAGAGAATTCCAAGGCTAGTGCCGACGCCCCAGCCAGCGCTCCACTGCAGTCCAGGATCGCCAGGCGTCGTGATAGGAGTCACGCCAATGCCAGCTGCCTGAATCTGGAAGCCGGGAGGATTCGATGTGCCTGTGTAGGCGAAGTCCTGATATGTCTGATCGTTAATCGAGCAAGAAAAGCCAGAGCCAAGATACTGGTCGTAGGTCGTGGTTGGGCAATTGCCAGCGAGAGCAATCACAGCAGTCGCGAGAACTACCGCAAGCGTTAATGCAACCTTCTTCATAGTCGCCTCACCAAAGATCGTTCGATATGGATCAGCCGGCTGTCACCGCAAGGGCCAAGTGAATCAGCAGACGAAGTTCCTCTCAGCATAGTGCAATTCCCGTTCCGTTGCCCGCCTTAGCTAAGTACTTATCTATCAGCATGATTTTGACAATCCCTTGGGACAAAGCGCGCAACTAGTTGCACATCCGGGCGACTCATTTACCTACATCCTCTTACCTTCGCATGGCCGTAAAGTGGTGATTTGGGGGCAGGATGTGCCTTTCGGACCAAGCGCTGAACTGGCGTCGAAAAGCTAGGTTCTGGCTCGGCCGATACTCACGCCGGAGCCGGAATGACGTCCTGATCTCTTGGCGACATACATGCCCCGGTCCGCGGCGGCACAAAGCTGGTCGGCATCGCTGCCATCGTCAGGATAGAGCGCCAAGCCAATACTCAGTCCGGTGCGCACTTCTTTACCCTCAATCACAAACGGATCAGAGAGGGCTGCTTCCAGTGCGGATAACAGCGCCGCAGCGGATTGTTCGCTGGAGACTTGGCAAACCACGGTAAATTCATCGCCGCCTGAGCGGGCCAACGTGTCGCAAGCTCGAATGCGATTCCCAAGCCTCGCGGCAACTTGTTGCAAGGTCATGTCGCCCACACGATGACCAAAGTTGTCGTTGACCTCTTTGAAGCGATCAAGGTCCAGCACAAAGACAGCGACTTTGTCACCGGCACGCTTGGCCTGAGCCAACGATTGATCAAGCCGATCCTGCAGTAAGCGACGGTTCGGCAAGTCGGTCAGTTCGTCGTGGTAGGCAAGGAAGGTGCTCTTTTGGATCTGATCTTCCAGCAGGGTGAGAATCATGCCAACGGCGACGAGATATTTGGGGATGTTCCACACCTCGGAATCGACTTTCAGTGAAGGTGCGACAAGCTGCAGCAAAGCAGCGGTTGGAAAGACCGCTCCCCATAACACAAAGCCGCAGACCGTGGTGAGAACCCCGGCCGTCGAACGCCTGTGCTGCCTCCAGTAATGAAGGCCGGTTGCAACGTTCAAAGTGGCGAGTATTGAAACGATGCCTAATCCAGGGTTTCCTGCAGCCACCTGCCCCGCGATTACGACCGCAACTAGCAACCCCACCAGGGCCACTCCAGCCAAATACAGCTTGTCCCCCCGGCGATATCGCCACACTAAAAACAGCGGAGCGAAGGTACCGAGCGCAATCAGAAAGTAGTAATACAGCGGGCTGTCGATGCCGCAGATTACTCCGCTTCCATAAGCGAGCGCTGGAACGGCGACCGCGATGGTCAACTCCAATTGGCGGCGGCGATTGACAGCGATGGAGGCAACTGAGATAAGAAACATTGTGCTCGCGAGAATTAGCGAGCCAACCGCCAGGATTGTGGTAAGGCGACTCCAGATCTCACCGGTCGGCACAGGCACTGTGGCAGCAAAATGAACCAGAACGAGAATCCACCCCAGCAGCCACAGTTGTACCTGCTGACTAGTGGCTTTGCGGGAGATTGCCCAAAAGACTGCCACCAGTACGGCCAGAGCAACCAGGTTCGGAAGGACAGCAAAATTCATAGACACGGGTAGCGCGCCAGTTAGCACAACAAGCTTTGCTGGTATTATTCACCGAAATGATACTTTGAAAATCCGAGAACTTACCACGACTTTCGGCGATTTCTGGACGTAGTCACCCACTCGTTCCACTTTCGGGACAGCGCGAGGCGAGATTGTACGATCGGAGAAAGTTCCTTACACCCGCGGTAGCCTGAAATCGGATGATCGGTTCTACTACCGGCCATTCCTGCAAGGATCAGAAACTCTTACATCGGGCTCAAGAGACATGCCCGGGCGCAGCAGGCCGTCTTTGTTGAAGTCCGGCTTGTCATTGCCGTCGAAGTCGATCCGCACGGGAATTCTCTGCACCACCTTCACGTAATTGCCGGTAGCGTTTTCCGGCGGCAACAAGCTGAACTTCGCCCCCGTCGCTCCACCGATGTTAGTCACGTGACCATCCCATTTGCGGCCACCGTAGGTATCGACTTTGATCTTGACTGGCTGGCCGGGACACATGTGGGTAAGTTGCGTCTCTTTGAAGTTAGCCGTGGCCCAAACATCGCTTAGAGGAACGATCGCCAGCAAATCCTGGCCTATGGCGACATTCGATCCGACCTGCACCGACCGCTTGCCAACGACGCCATCCACGGGAGCAACGATGGTGGTATAGGAGAGATTCAGCTGCGCCTGATCCAGAGCTGACTTGTATCGCAGGACCTGTGCGTCCGCCGACTCCGATTTGGCCTTGGTGGCGGCTACCGTATTGGGTGTAGCCTGAGCGTTCTTTATCTCGGCATTGGCCTGTTCAATCCGTGACTGGGCCTGTTTGACCTCGGCGTTAGCCGCCAACAAGTCGGCCTTTCTGGCGTCGACGGTAGCGTTGGCAGCGTCGGCTGCCGCGATTGCGGCATCGAACTGCTGTTGTGAGATCTCACGTTTGCCGAGCAACTGCCGGTAGCGCTCGACATCCTTGTTCAGCTTCAGCGCGTTCGCTTCAGCTTCGGTAATCTGCGATTGCGCTGCTTCGGCTTGTTTCTGCGCCGCCGCTACACCGGCTTGCGCGGAAGCCATGTCCGCGCTGGCGGAACGGATCTGGCTGAACGAACCTACGCTGGATACCGGCACTCCGTATCTCGCGGCCTCGGCTTGTGCCTGGTAATCCTGATAATCGGCCCGGGCGTGTTCCAAAGCGACGGTGTAGTCGGTAGGATCGATCACCACCAGCACATCGCCCTTGTGCACCACCCAACCGTCGTCGAAGTTTACCTTGATGACGTACCCGCTCACGCGTGCGCTGATGGGGTAGATGTGACCATCGATCTCAGCGTCATCGGTATCTTCCCACTGGCGGCTCTCCCACCAGAACCAGCCCACCAGAATGATGGCGACGATCGCCACTAGAAACACGATTGGCTTGGCCGCCGGATGTTTTTGAAAGAAACCGCGGCGGTCTTCTTCGCGATGACGAACTTCCGCGTCTTCGTGGTTCTCCTCGCGATTTTCCTGCGGCGGCTCAGACCGCTCGATCTCGTTTGGCTCAGCTGTGGTCGGACTCATGTGTTCTCCGCCTGTTTCCTCTGATTCCCGATGACCCGTACTGCGCGACTATTTTTCTGCGCCAACAGGTACGACGCTGCCGGCCGGCTGTGCTTTCGGATCGCCATGCACTTCGCCCAGCGTTCCCGTCGCATTCGGCGCGGGATTGGGAGATGGTGCTGGTGTTGGCGCCGGCGCCGGAGTTGCCGGATTGCTCGGCGGCGTCCCAGTTCCCGGATTCGCCGGAAGCACGTTTCCCGGCTGCGACAGGTATTGCTTCACCGCCTGCTCGGCATTCCCGATCGCTCGCGCCAGCAGCACCTTCGCGATGTTATGCGCATACAGGCTCTCGATGTACTGCTCATTCGCCGAGGCCAGCTGCTGCTGCGCCTGGATCACTTCCACGTTGTTCGTCACCCCGGCAGAAAAACGGTCCTGGGATTGTTCCAGTGTCTGCTGCGCGTAGTCGAGCCCGATCCTCGCCACGTCCACCTGTTGCGCCGCCGCTTTGATATCGAGCAACGCGTCCTCGATGTCCTGCTCAATGCTGGCGCGAAGATTATCCACCTGCGCCTGTCGCTGCTTGACGACGGCTTCATCCTGCTGGATGTCGGCTTCCACTCGGCCGCCCTGAAAGATCGGGATATTGAGCGTGGCTGCTGCCGTCCAGTTCGGCGCCAGGGAGTCAGGCGTGAATCCCAGCACTCCATAGTTTGCCATGAGTCCTATTGAGGGCAACCGCTGCTGCCACGCCCCCTCCCGCGTGTACTGCGCCGCCCGCAAAGACGCCAGCGCCGCCTGATAATCAGGACGCGTTTGCAACGCGCGCTGGTACGCGTTCTCCAATTCTTCCGGCGGCAGTGGCTCATAAGGAACGCGGTTGACCAGCCGGAACTTTTGCGTCACCGGCAATCCGATGACGCGCGCCAGTGCAATGCGCTGCTTTTCCAGATCGTTTTGCGCCTGGATGAGGATCGATTGCTGCGTCTGCAACTGCACCCGCGCGCGCAACGTGTCGATCTGCGGAGCAAGACCGGCGTTTTCCTGGTCGACGGCTAACTGGTAGAGCGCCTGCGCCGCAGCAAGCTCGGCTTGGGCAGCGGTAACGCGCGATTCATTCGCAATCGTGAGCAGATAGTTGGCGCCGACAGCTAGCACAACTGTGTCTCGTGCGTCGCGATAGGTGTACTGCGCGGCTTTCACGTTTTGCGATGCGGCGTGAAGATTGTTGAAATATTGCAGGTTCAGAGGGGTCCAGGTACCGGTGGCTTGCAACTCAGTCAAACCGAACGGACCGACGGAGCTGGGAAAGCCCGGAAAGTTGAAGCCGAAGGCTTTCAGATTCAGACGTTCTGCCTGCTCCGAGAACGCTCCATTCACCACCGGCATGAGTTCGGCGAGCGAGCGCAGCCGAGCCGCGCGCGTCTGATCGGTGACGCGGTCGCTCAAATAAAGTCCGAGATTGTATTTCAAACCGCGGTCCAGCGCGTCTTCCACCGTCAGATCAATGACCTCCGGCGTGGCCTTGCCCTGGGGAATTGATCCGCTGAAGGTATCCTGCGATCTCTGAATGACTTGTTCGGCCGAAGGCAGCGGAGTAAGACCGGGGGTCTCAACCTGCGCCAGAAGCGTGCGGCAGCCCAGCAGCAGCACAGCTCCCAAGCAAAATTGACTCAATCGCAATGTATGCCGCCTAGGAGTGCGCGCCCATCCTGCATCGAGTAGATACATGAATGTCTGAAATGCTAACAAATATTGAAGTGTCTTAGATGTGAGTGGGAGCAGCCGCGTTGCGCCTAATCCAACGGTACCCCGCTCATCGCTTCTCGGCAGATTATTTCGACAGCCTGACCAGCGGCCGGGATGCGAATGGAACATCAGCGCGCAGCCGCAAGAAACCGGAGTATTCCGATAAGACATCCTAGCCGTTGACGAGCCCCACTTCGCTGGTCGACGGCCGGCGCATCAGATCGCGGATTGCGTCTTCCACTGACTTACCTTGCTGCAGGACGGCGTGCATCTGCTCGGTGATCGGCATCTCGACGCCGGCTTTGCGTGCCAGGCCGACGGCGGCATTCGTGGTCAGCACTCCTTCGGCAACCATGCCATGCATGCCTGCGATGATGTCGGCCAATTTGCGTCCGCGTCCAAGTTCAACGCCGACGGCCCGATTACGCGACAGACCGCCGGTACAAGTCAGGACCAAATCGCCTAATCCAGCCAAACCGGCCATGGTACTGGTTTTCCCGCCGCAGGCGACCACAAGCCGCGTCATCTCCGCCAGCCCGCGGGTGATCAGAGCGGCTACGGTATTGTGCCCCAGATCAAGACCGGAAAGGACGCCGGCGGCAATGGCAATAATGTTTTTCAACGCGCCGCCGAGTTCTACGCCGACGACATCGTCGTTGGTGTAGACACGGAACCGCGGATCGCTGAATTCTCTTTGTACCGTGACTGCGACATCTTTGTCGGTCGATGCGACGGCGACTGCGGTCGGATCGCCCTTAGCAACTTCCTTGGCAAAGCTCGGTCCGCTCAGCGCGGCGATGCGCGGACGAAATCCGCCAAGGCCGTTGCCGACAACTTCGGCAATTACCTCGGTCATGCGCGACAGCGAATCGTTCTCGATGCCCTTGGTGGCGCTGACGAACAACATGTTCGACCGCAGGTGCGGCTGCATCGTTTGAAACAGGCGCCGCGTGTGGTGCGACGGCATCACGCTGACCACGATCTCCGCTCCGCGCAGTGCTTCTTCGAAGCTGTTGGTGCAGCAGACCGTCTCCGGGATGAGCTGTCCCGGCAGGAACATCTGGTTCATGCGAGCCGCGGCGATGCTGTCGCGGACTTCGACTTCGTGCGCCCAGAGCCTGACGTTGTGAGTTTTCTTGCGGCCCAGGACGACGGAGATCGCCGTGCCCCACGCTCCTGCGCCGATAACCGCGATCTCACTCATAAAAACCTTCCGAATGCTGATCAACAACAGGTATTTCCTTTGGGTGGAGCACGCCTTCACAGGCTGCTGAAAAAGTCGTCCCGCGAGTGGTTCGTAACAGGGCACGACTTCAGTCGTGCCGATTAGCCGTTTATTTTTCTCCCCAGAGTCGGCTTCAGCCGACGACAGAAAACTGGTGCAAAGATCTTTCCGCACCTGTAAAGCCGATCTCTTTCCAACCTCTCAGAACACTGCTGAAGCAGTGCTCCACCCATGAACCTTCAAAGCACTAGCGGAAACGATTCTCCGTGCCTGCCAGCAGGCGGCGGATGTTGTCTTTGTGGCGCAGCACGATCAGCAGAGATGACGCGGCGATGAGCAACAGAATCGGAGCCGAGGTTCGCTCGGCCGGTCCGAGCCACCACACCGCCAACGGAAATGCCACGCAGGCAAGAATGCTGCCGAGCGAAACGTAGCGCGTCAGCGCCACGATCACGACGAAGAGCACAAGCACGACGAGCATCGCTCGCGGCGCCAGTGCGACGAACGATCCCGCTGCTACAGCAACTCCCTTGCCGCCTTTGAACCGCAGCCAGACGGTGAACACGTGTCCCAGAATCGCGACGAACGCCGCCAATGCTGCCAGCAGAAAGATCGTGTGACTGCTGAGGCCGCCGTCGGAGCGATCGTACAAGCTTATCGGGATTGGGCCTTCGAGACGCTGCCTGCTGGCGAACCAGAGCGCGAACTTAACAGCTACATAGCCCTTTGCGGCATCGAGAAAGAGCGTGGCGATGGCGAGGCCTTTGGAGCCGGTTCGTGCAACATTGGTCGCTCCGATATTGCCGCTGCCCGTCTTGCGCACGTCCTGGCCGCGGAACATCCACACCAGGAGATAGCCGAAGGGAATCGAGCCCAGCAGGTAAGAGACAACAACGATGATGAGGACCAGTTTAGTCAAGCTTTGGAGCGCGAGTTTCTTCCAGAGAATATCGCGACAGCTTGGTATACTGCGCGCCCTTTGGCGACAGCTTGCTCTCGTAAAGACAGAACTCGCGTGCCGTCATTGTACCGAAGTCGAGATGGGTCAGGCCTTCGACTTTGACGCGCACTGCGAGTAGTCCGGGCGCTGCGTGCTCGCCACGAACTGGACGCGGGCGCCCGCTGCCGGCGCGGGCCAGAGTCAGGTGCGGCTTGTAAGGACCGGCGTCGCGTTCGAATCCGGGCGGCTTGAGCGCTGCGCCGATAGAGCTGGCGAGTTGCTGGAGATTTTCGTCGGACTCGATGCCAACCCAGAAGACGCGCGGCGACTTGGAATTCGGAAAGAAGCCTGCGCCGCGAAAGGTCAGAGGCACTTGCGCTGCCTTGATCTGCTCCAGCGCTTTGCGAATGTCGTCGAGCTTGTCCGTTTCGCCGAGGAACTGAAGCGTGATGTGGAATGTCTCGGGTCCAACCCAACGGACATCAGGAGCAAGCGAGCGCATCTGATCGCGGAATTCGGCGATGCGTTTGCGAATGTCCGGATCGATGTCGAGGGCTATGAAGAGTCGCATTCGTGATCAGAACATTTTGGGTTAGGTGGTTCTTGTGCTCCGCCCCACCCTGGCCAAAAGAAGGCCAGAATTGGGCACCCAAGATTTTGGTTTGGCTAAGTGCTAAATGCCAAGTGCTAAGTGCCTTCTTACATCAATATTCGTCGCACCATGTCGAGCGCCAGTTGGCTGGTCCAGCGGCGGACGCGCTCGCGATCGCCAAAGAACCGGCGCTGCACGACATCATGCTTGTGACCGTTGGTAACCGCGACGTAGACGAGGCCGACAGGCTTCTCTTCCGTGCCGCCGCCGGGACCGGCGATTCCAGTCACGCCAACGCCGATGTCGGCGTTGCAGAGCTCGCGAATGTTTTCGGCCAGCGCCACCGCAACCTCTTTACTCACCGCGCCGTGAGCTTCGATCATCAGCGGTGGAATGTCGGCGAAGAGCGTCTTGAGCTCGTTGGAATAAACCACCGCGCCGCCGAGAAACGAGCGCGAGCTTCCGGCGACCGACGTGATCCGCTCGGCAATCATGCCGCCCGTACACGACTCGGCGACGGCCAGCTTCACATTTCGCATCTGCAGGTAGTAGTTGACGATCTCTTCCAGCGACTCGCCTTGCGCGGAGAAGACCGCATCTTCCAGCTCGTCCTCGAGCTCGCCGGCAAGCTGATCGACTGCAGCCTGAGCCTCATCTTTAGTCGGCGCAGTCGCGCGCAGATGAAATTCAACCTGCCCCTGTCCGGCGAGAACAGTGGTCTCGACGTTGGGATGCTTCTTGTAGATGGGAGCAGTGCGCTCATCGACGGCCGACTCACCCATCATCGCGACCTTCAGCACGCGACTGGCAATCGCCGCAGGCGGCACCTTCTCACGCAGCCGAGGCGCGCATTCCGCTTCCCACATGGCCTGCAGCTCGTGCGGCGGGCCGGGAATGAGCGCGATGATTCGCGGCATGCCATCGACAACGGTTTCCAACCATTGACCTGGCGCGGTGCCTTTGGAGTTCGGCAGCACGACCGCACCCTGCAGAATGTCTGCCTGCTGCGAATTGTTCTCCGGCATCTGAATGCGGCGCTCGGCAAAACGCTTGTACATCTCGGCGACCATATTGTGATCGCGCTTCAGCTCGACCCCGAGCGCGGCAGCAACGGCTTCGCGCGTGAGGTCGTCCTGCGTGGGCCCGAGCCCGCCCGTGAAGATTGCAATGTCGGCACGGTGGATTGCGGTGCGAGCGGCCGAGGTCAGGTGATCGAGGTTGTCGCCGACAATGGTCTTGAAGGCAACGCTGATGCCTAACTCGTTGAGGCGTGCGGTGAGGTAAAGGGAATTGGTGTCCTGACGGTACGGAGTGAGCATCTCCGATCCGACGGCGATGATTTCCGCAATCACGAATTCAGTCTAGCAAAAGCAGCAACTAGCAATTAGCAACTAGCAATTAGCAGCTAGCAATTAGCTTTCGGAATGATAACTCGCCGTGAATGTCGCGTTTTAACTGCGAAGATCCATCTGCGCGAACTGACCTACTACGTGGGCACGAATCGCAAGAGCTAATCGCTAGTTGCTAATTGCTAGTCGCTATTTTTCAGCTTTCCGGCAGCAGGGATCGCCCTTCGATGTCCCAGGACAGGTAATGCACGCCGCTGGTGGTTGCGAGAACGGCGGAGCGGCCAGGGGCGAAGGCGAGTCCGACGAGATTGTGACCGGAGACGGCCAGTGACACTTTGCGGTCGGGTGTGATCTTCACGACGCCACGCCGGCCACCATGCGAGGCGACGACGTACAGGTTATCGTCAACGTCGACGGCAATTCCCTGCGGACGGCCTAATCCGCGATAGAACTCGCTGACCTCACCATGCGGACTGATTTGGTGGACAGCGTCGAAGCTGGACGTGGTCGGTCCGGTGACGTACAGATTGCCATTGTTGCCGAAGGCGAGATGATAGGCGGAGACGCTGGGCTCGATGGTGGCGAAGACAAAGATCTGCCGGTCGCGGCCGATCTTGAAGATGGTTCCGCTGCGGTCGCCGACATAGAGATAGCCGTCGCGGTCGAAGGCGATGCCGGTCGCCACGCCCATGCCCTCGGCGTAGGAAGTCATGGTACCGTTTTGTGCGACGCGATACACCGTGCCGTCGTAGCGCGAGGAAACATACAGGCTGCCGGCGCGATCGAAGGCGAGGCCGGTGGCGTTCATCATTTCGTGCAGAAACGGCTTGACGGTGTAATTGTTGTCGATGCGGTAGATGGCGATGGGAACTTTTTGCCCGCGCGATCCGGAGAAGGTGACGTAGATGTTGCCCTGAGCGTCGATGGCGGGATTCGCCACCGGGTGCAGGTTCTCGGCGATCGGAACCGCGACGCGAACTTCGCCAGGATTGCTGCGGGAGCCGTTACTCGAAACCACGACTTCGCCGGAGGCCGCACCGTCGGGCACGCGCGCCACGATGAACTGTTCGGAGCTGATGATCACCGGGCCGTCGACATCGCCAAAGCTGACGCGTGGACGGCGCAGTTGGTGCGGCCCCAGGCCGCTGCCGACGATGCGGATCTCGCCACCAGGCAGAGCGCAGACGGGATCGATGACATCGATGTGTGGCTTGCCGTTCACGTTTTTTGTTCCCGTCTTCATGAAGCAGTTGTCAGTAGCCAGTGGCCAGTTATCGGTTCGCGGCGGCTTTGATGAACTGGAGCCTTTCATCGCCGCGGTGACATTTCATGCCGACAACCGATAATGTTTTATCGGCTAATTCCGAGGTGCACCAGCACTTGCAAAAGAATCAGCGCATAGATTCCCGCGCCTAGGTCATCGACCACGATTCCGGTGCCACCCGGCAGCTTTTCCAGGCTGCGCACAGGCGGCGGCTTCAGGATGTCGAATCCACGGAAAAGTATAAAGCCCGCGAGCAGCGCTTGCCACACGATGGGACACGCGATCAGCGTAACCAGTTGCCCGGCAACTTCGTCGATGACGACATGCGACGGATCGTGCTCGCCGCAGCCGCGTTCTTCCAGCGTTGCCGCTGGGATGCCGATGGCCACGACGAAGACGATCAGCACCAGAACTACGGGAAGCCGCGCCTGCGGCGGAAGATGCGATGCCAGCAACCACCAGAGCAGAGTCGTGGCGAGGGATCCCCAGCTGCCGGGAGCGGGCCTCAGACGCCCTATGCCGAAAAAAGTGGCGACCAAGGTAGCCCACGCGGGCGCTCGGCTGGGCGCAGACTCAGTCTGGTTTTTTTCCATGCTCTTCAGGATAGCTGGAATCGTCGGTCTCCGGATCGTTGAAGGGCGTGGAGATGACATAGCCGCCGCTCGCCCACTTGCCCAGATCGATGACACGACAGCGCTCGCTGCAGAAGGGAAACTCCGGCTCGGAGCGCAGAACAATCTTGCGGCAAATGGGGCAGCGAAGGCTGAGGGGGTGCTTTTTCGGCATGGGACTTTGGTACCTAGGGACTTGGCAATTAGCACTTAGCACTTGGCAATTAGCCAAGGCGCCAGGGAGTTTGCCACTGCCAAATGCTAAATGCCAATTGCTAAATGCCAATTCCCAAGTGCCGCTACAAGAGCTTCGCGACTACGTCGTAATCGTGCGCTTCGGTGATTTCGCAGCGATGGAAATCGCCTTCGCGAGCTTCGTGATCTCCGAAATCGTTGATGTACACGGTGCCGTCGATCTCGGGCGCATGCATTGCGGTCCGGCCTTCCCACAACAAGTCGGTCTCGGACGATGGGCCTTCCAGCAGCAGGTCGAATTGCTGCCCAACCAGCGCGCGTTTCTTCTTGCGGCTGATCTGCTTCTGAATCGACATCAGTTTCTTGCGGCGGCGCTCGATCTCTTTCGCCGGGACTTTACCTTCGAGATCGAAGGCCTTCGCGCCTTCTTCGTCGGAATATCCGAAGACGCCCAGCCAATCAAACTGTGCGTCGCGAACGAACTGGCACAACAGTCCAAAGTCCTGCTCAGTCTCGCCGGGGAATCCTACGATAAACGATGTGCGCAGGGTGAGGTCGGGAATCTCGCGGCGCATCTTTTCAATCGAGCGCAGAAAGATTTCCGCTCCGGCGCCGCGCTTCATGGTCTTCAAGACATTCGGTGCGGCATGTTGCAGCGGGACATCGATGTAAGAGCAGATCTTTTCGTTCGCCGCAATCGTCTCCAGCAGCTTGCTGGTGATCTTGTTGGGATAGGCGTAGAGGAAGCGGATCCAGCGCAGCTCTTCGATTTGCGCCAGGCGCTCCAGCAGCGATGGCAAACCGTCTTTCAATTCGAGATCTTCGCCGTAGCAGGTCGTGTCCTGGCCGATGAGCGTGATCTCGCGCACCCCTTGGTGCGCCAGCCGCTGTGCCTCAGCGATGACTGATTCGAAGCGGCGCGAGCGGAACTTCCCGCGCAATTGCGGAATGATGCAAAACGCGCACGGGTGATCGCAGCCTTCGGCAATCTTGATGTACGCGGAATATTTTGGCGTCGCCAGCAGGCGCGGAGTGTTCTCGTCGTAGAGATAGTTTGGCAGATCGGCGATGGCGCCATCCCAGCCTTCTTTGGAGAAGCGGCCGGCGGCTTCACGTGCGTCGCCTTCCGAACGGCTGTTCAGGATGACGAACGGCGAGTTGCTAGCCGTCGGGGATTCAATTCCGGCAGCGCTCAGGATCTGCTCCAGTTCGCCGGTACCGACTACCGCGTCGACTTCGGGAATATTCTTCTGGATCTCGTTGCGATAGCGCTCGACCAGGCAACCGGCAACGATGAGCTTCTGCGCGCGTCCGGCAACTTTGTGCTGCGCCATCTCCAGGATGGTGTCAACCGACTCCTGCTTGGCCGTGTCGATGAACGAGCAGGTGTTGACAACGATGATGTCTGCATCTTCGGCGCGTGGCGTGATCTGGGCTCCGCCCTGTGAGAGCAGGCCCATCATGACCTCGCTGTCCACCAGGTTCTTAGGGCAGCCGAGGCTGACAAATCCTATTTTCTTGGGAGCTGTTGCCGCCGGACTCTCCGGAACGGTGTCCAGCAAGGCTACAGAATCGGTCTTCACAGGCATGTAATCTTCTTATTTTAGCATCGCTGTTCAGAGCGGGTTACCATGGCCCACTTAGGTAACAGGCCACACGGCCAGGACTGGTACTTCAGGGCCATTGACATCTTGCACGTATGTGCGTATTTATGAATGGCGCGATTGTGACCTAGAACAGCACGGAAGTCGCGCAGCATTAAAACATGGTGCTACTCCTGAGGAGAACTAGAACTGAATGAAACAGGGAGAGCCGCGGTTGAGGATTTATTTTGCTACTGGTGTAATTGGCGCCAAATGTGAATCATGCGGATGGGGAGCTAAGACCAGCTACGTGCCGGGAGAGACAGCTCACCAAACAGCAACGCGAGAGTTCGGCAACCACGTTTGCGCGCGGTCTGCGAGCAAACCAGAAGCTACCGTTTCCCTCACATCCCCTCATAATTCGGACCACCCCCGCCCTCCGGCGGGACCCAAGTTATGATCTCGTACGGGTCCATGATGTCGCAGGTTTTGCAGTGAACACAGTTTGAAGGGTTGAGGTGGATCTCCAGGCCGCTGGGTGTGTCCTGTGCCTCGACCATCTCATACACGTTCGCCGGGCAGAAGTTCTTGCAGGGATTGCCGAACTCCGTGACGCAGCGCTCGTTGCAGATGGTCGTGTCGTGAATGACCAGATGCGCCGGCTGATCCTCTTCGTGCTTCGTGCCTGAGTGGTAGAGATCGGTGAGCTTATCGAAGGTAAGCTTGCCTGCACCCTTCGCCGGACCAATCAAGTGGTTGCGTGGTCCGCCGTCCGCCGTCAAGCGATTCAGCCGCCGCATGCGATGGTGTCCCGGCTCGTTCATATAGCGCCCGCGCAGACCGCGCCCGCCGGTGAACTGCTGAATGCCGGCGTGCACCATCCCGGAATAGAAACCGTTCTCGAATCCCTGATGGAAGTTGCGTACCGGCCACAGTTCTGATTTGATCCAGCTCTTCTCCACTCGCGTCTGAAACGTCTCCAGCATGTGCAGCGAGAAGTCCTGCTTGGCCATCGCGTCGAAGGCGGTCTCGGCGGCCAGCATGCCGCTCTTGATGGCAAGATGAATTCCCTTCAGCCGCTGCGAATTCAAAAAGCCGGCGGAGTCGCCGAGGATCATCCAGCCATCGCCCGCCAGCGGCGGAATACACCACCAGCCACCGTAAGGCAGAGACTTGGCGCCATAGCGCACCATCTTTCCGCCCTCGAGCAGCTTGGCGATGAAGGGATGCTTCTTGAACTCCTGCAGAATATGTTGCGGATCAATGCGCGGGTCCTGGTAGTCCAGACCGGTGACAAATCCGAGAGAGACGACGTTGTCTTTTGAGCCGTAGATCCATGCGCCGCCGTACTCGGTTGGGGTCAACGGATAACCCATCGTGTAGATGACGTGACCCGGAGCAACACGCCCTGCCGGCAATTCCCATAGCTCTTTGACTCCGACACCGTAGGTCTGAGGATTGCGATCACGGTCGAGTTGAAAACGGCCCAGAAGCTGTTTGGTCAGCGAACCACGCGTGCCTTCGGCGAGGATAACGACCTTGGACTTGAGATCGTAACCGGGCTCGAAGTTGGATTTCTGCTGGTTCGATTTGTCGACGCCTTTGTCGTCGGTGCGAACGCCCGCGACGCGCCCGGAATCGAAGAGCAACTCGGAGCCGGCAAAGCCGGTGAAAACCGTGATCCCCGCCTCTTCCACCTTGCTGCCCAGCCACTTCACGAACTTGTTGATGGAGATGACGTAGTTGCCGTGATCGCGCATAGGCGGCGGCGTGACGGGGAATTTGAACTTGCCACTGCGCGTGAGGAAGTAGACGGCTTCGCTCTTCACCGGTGCGTCGAGCGGCGCCTCTTTTTCGAAGTCGGGAAGCAGCTCGCGCATGGAGCGGGGATCGAGCAGCGCGCCGGACAAACAGTGCGCACCGATTTCGCGCGCCTTCTCCAGCACGTAGATATTTTCTTTGCTGAGCTGAGCGTCAGGATGTTTTGCGTTGTGCTCATCGATGAGCTGCGAGAGCCGCAAGGCACAGGCCATGCCCGCAGGCCCTCCGCCGACAATTACAACGTCAGCTTCCATTACGGGACGATCAACATTGGGGAGCGGCTTACGAAAGACGATCATTTGATAATTTCGGAGCCCAAGGCTTGCATTCTTTCTTATAAGTTTCGACGGAAGTATGCCACATTGTCAGACATCGGGTACGACGCAAAACAAAGTGATATACGCGGCCAGGGGGGCGTAAGTTCTTGCGCGGTTCGTAAAACGAACTCTGAGACGCGAGGAAATATACAGGTGATGCTGCTGAATTCAGAATAACAGGTTCCGAAGACAGCGGAAACAGCAAGGCGAATGAAAAACCCCGGTCGAAAGCGCTGCGACCGCCTCCTGCCCCACGCTTAAGCACTCTTCGCCTTTTTCACTTCCTCAATCAGCGGTGGAACGATCTCGAACAGATTTCCAACCACGGCAATATCGGCAATCTCGAAGATAGGAGCTTCCGAATCTTTATTGACGGCGATGATGGTGCGCGCGCCTTTCATGCCGACGACGTGCTGGATTGCGCCGCTGATGCCCAACGCCAGGTAGAGCTTCGGCGCTACCGTTTGCCCCGACGATCCGACTTGGCGATCCATGGGCAGCCAGCCGGAATCGCAGATGGGACGCGACGCCGCGATCTCGCCGCCCAGCGCGTCCGCCAGTTGCTTCGCGATCTCGATGTTCTTCTGCTCCTTGATGCCGCGGCCGACCGCGACGATGATCTCGGCTTGCGTCAAGTCGACGGCCTGTTTGGCCTCTTTGAACGGAGCTTCCGGTTTGTTGCGAACGACGCTGTCGCCGACTTCGACGCTGACGGTTTCAACTGGTGCAGGGGAATCGCCTGACTGTACCTGATCGCCGCGGAAGGCGCCGTTCTGGAAGGTCGCAAAATACGGTGCCTCGCCGACGAATGAGACATCCGCCGCGAACTTGCCCTGAAACATCTGGCGCGTGAAGAGCAGTTTTCCGCCCTCGTACTTGTAGCCAATGGCATCGCTGATGAGCGAGCGGTTTAGCGTAGCCGCAAGCTTCGGCGCGAAGTCGCGCACCTGGTAGGTGTGCGGCATCAGCACCAGCTTTGGCTGCTTCTGCTCGATAAACTGCTTGAGCGCGGCGACGAAGCCGTCGGGAGTATAGGGCTCGAGCTTCGGCGATTCGACGTCGTAGACCTTCGCGACCTTGTACTTCGCGATTTCGCTGGCGATGTCGCCGACTCTGCTGCCGACAACTGCGGCTTCCAGGGTCCAGCCGGTCTCAGCCGCCAGAGCCTGTGCGCCGGTAAGTGTTTCCAGGGAAACGCGATTTAACTTGCCTTCACGTTGTTCGACGACAACCAGGATCGTATCTGCCATATGAGTCCTTCTAGCAAGAAGCAATTAGCGATTAGCAATTAGCCAAAACGTCCTCCACGGCCGCCGGTTTGGCTGACCACCTTGGCATTTGCCTGAAAAACTCTTCTCGCGCACGATTTGTAACAGGGCACGACTTCAGTCGTGCCGCTAAGCTTCTTATTTGAAGCCGGAGTCGGCTTTAGCCGACGCCACAAGCAACCGCCGTACGACTTTTTGGTAGCCTGTAAAGCCGGTGCAATTTTCTTCCACGTTGCCGACCCAGCGCTTGCGCGCTGGGCCAATCACTCTCATTCCCCCGCCTGTCCGGCGGGTTGCAGCTCACTATTCGGTCTGCCTCAACGGCTCCGGCGTCTAACTACCACTCCCACAAGGCTTAACATCAAACCTGCAACGCCCAGACAACCGGCAATCCATGCAAACCGCGTCTCACCCAGCTTCATTGCCGCCGGGTGAAAGAACATCACCAGAAATGCGAACAACATCATCAGCCAGCCAATCACCATGAAGGCTGAGCCGTTTTCGCGCTTCTCTTCTGTCGATGACATAGCCGCCTCCTGCTTGCGACATGCCACCCTCGACTACCCAAACTTTGCGCGCAGCGGTCAGGCTACGTGCTGGTCCTCGGCGTCGTCCTGCCGCTGCTGCGCCCGCGTGTGCTCCAGCTCGTGCCGGCCGAGCCGGGTAGCGCCGATCGCCCGGCGGTAGCGCGTTCCCATGATCACCAGCGCCAGTCCCAGCACGCCTTCAATGGCCAGCCATATCGGCCAGAACATTGATCCGTTGCGCAGACTGATGAAGAAGAAAACGCCGAGCACCGCATCCATCCACAGAAGAATCCATCCGACGGTAAGCAGGACGGAGCCCAAGCGGCGGTTCTCGACAGTGTTGTCAATGGCGGCCTGATCGCGATCGAATCCTGGCATAACGAGCAGAGCTCCTTTCAGAAATATGGGCCCACCCGAGTTAGATGCGCGGTCGGCAGTTAGCATTTAGCACTTGGCACTTAGCTAAAAGCCCACCACATAAAATTGCGATCAGTAGTAATTTCGCACGACCTCACTGAGCAGTGGCCAAATGCCAAGTGCCAACTGCTAATTGCTGCTCTATATCACCCTCATCTCGTTGCGCAATTTCTCGACCAGCTTTTTCGCGATTTCCGCCGGAGGCCCTTCCAGCACCTCCGTCTTCTTCGTCTTCTGCGGAATGTACAACTTCTCGATCTTCTGCAAATTCTCGCCCAGCGACGGCTTGATCTCGTCGAAGCTCACCTTCTTCAACGGCTTGTTCTTGGCCTGCTTGATGCCGATCAGAGTGGCATAGCGCAGTTTGTTAATGCCGGACTGGATCGTCAGCACCGCCGGCAAGGGCATGTCGACGAATTGGAAGAATCCGGCTTCGAGCTCGCGCTTCACGCGAATGCCGGCATCGGTCTTCTCGATCTGCATGATGATGGTAGCGTGTGGCCAGCCCAGCAGCTCAGCCAGGATGACGCCGGTCTGGGCGAAGCCGTAGTCGTCCGACTGCAGGCCGGTAAAGATCAGATCGAAGGTCTCATCCTTGATCGCCGCGGCGAACGCCTTGGCGGTATTGAAGGCATCAAGGCCGACGAATCCGTCGCCTTCGAGATGGATCGCGCGGTCGGCGCCCTTGGCCAGCGCCTCGCGCAGAACCTGCTGCGCGCGAGCCGGGCCGCTGGTGATGACCACTACTTCACCGCCATGCTTTTCCTTCTGGCGCAACGCCTCCTCTAGCGCGTAGGCGTCGGGCTCATTCACTTCGTACGAGACGTCGTCGCGAATCCACGTGCCGCTCTCGTTCAGCTTGAGCGGCGCGTCCTTCTGCGGGACTTGCTTCATGCAGACCAGGACCTTCACCGGGGCTCCTTGGATTGAAAAATCGCGAGTATGAGTGCCGCGAAAACCCCAAAGTATAAATGAGCGGCGGGGGGTTGGGAAACGACAGGCGCGTCGATTCCCAAAGCGGAACGACAAATCACAATTCTCCCGAAACGCACCCACTCTCACTGACAAACGCTGGTTGCGCGCTCACCCTTGCCTTGAACTCACAATTCAACCTGGAGGTTGGTTATGAACATTCCTCTCAGGGCCCTCCTTCTCTCGGTAATTCTCGGAATTGCCGCAAGCGCACAAGGTCAGGTCAACATCGTCAATTTCGATTTCGGTGCCGTGCGCATCTCCTGTGGGTCGGGCTACGCCTACGAGTGGCCCGGAGCCCCCGGATGCCGAGGCCCATACCAGTTTCCTATGCAGGACTTCAATTCGGCTCCTGGCTTCGGTTGGATCTTTTCGCTAAGCCCCGGCATTGAAACGGGCGGCGCCGGTCTGACCGGTCCAAATACCGCATTCAGTCCGCCGTCGTTCGAAGGAATGCCCTTCAATCAGGCAGTCTTCTTGCAAAACCGGGGCACATTCGTATGGCAACAGATTGCAGGCTTCACTGCCGGAAACTACATTCTGAGTTTCTATCTTGGCTCGCGCTGCGGTTTCTCCGGCCAGCAGACTGTTCAGGCGTCAATCGATGGCCGGGTGATCGGCGCATGGCAACTGGCCGATTGCACGCCTTTTGCACTCGAAACCGCAAATTTCTCCGTCGGCACAAATGGTAGCCACACGCTGGAATTCACCGGAATGAACTTTGGCGACCACACGGCGTTTCTGTCGTACGTCACGATAACTCCGACAGGAAGGTAACTGATGCGCTCCACACCGATCACCACCGGGCTCATGTCAGTGGCTGCTCCCGTTGGTGTTCTTGGCGTTGCGGCCCTGCTGCTATGGCTGTCGGGCGACTGGCGCTGGGTGGAGGGCTGGATCTTCGGCGTCTGGTGGCTGTCCTTCATGGCCACCTTGGTTTTGTGGCTTCACTACAAGGACCCTGCGCTACTGGCGGAGCGACTGCGCAGGCCAGGAAGCGGCGGTGAATCGCGCACCGATATGGCGATCCTCATGGGGTTAAAAGTCTGCTTCCTGGCTTCGATCATCCTGTCGGCGCTGAACGTGCGCTTTGGTTGGACGCCTCGTCTGCCACAATGGAGCGAAGTATGCGGAGGTATCTTGCTCCTCGGGGGTAGTTTCTTCATGCTCCGCGCGTTCGCCGATAACACGTATGCGTCCCAGCTGATACGTATTCAGAGCGAGCGCGGCCAGCATGTCGTTGACACGGGCGTCTACGGCATGGTTCGCCACCCCATGTATCTTGGGGGAACTCTGATGTTCGTTGGCGCCCCCCTGCTGCTCGGCTCGATTTGCGGCCTTCTCGCAGCTCTGGCCGCGGTCGGGTTCCTCATTCTGCGCATCTTTGGCGAGGAGAAGCTGTTGGCACGGGATCTGGAGGGCTACCAGGCGTATCGCGAGAATGTGCGGTACCGCCTCGTGCCGCACGTCTGGTAGCCAACCTTTCAGCTGATCCTCGCTCTTGTTTTGTTTAGCGGACGCCCGCTTTTCCTTGCGCGGTTTCCACCGAGTAGATAGTCAGCCCGCTGAGCATCTTGGGATAGAAATCAGTCGACTTTTGCGGCATGACTTCGCCGGCGAAGGCAATGTCACGCATCTGCTCAATGCGCACCGGATTCATCAGGAAAGTTACTTGCGCCGATCCCTTCTTCACTTCCTCGATGGCTTCGGCGGCATCGCGAATGTACTTCAGGTATTTCTGCGCGCGTATGTCTTCCTCTGACATTCCGAGGGTTTCTTCCAGAATGAGCTTGTGCAGCTGCACGACGTCGAGCGAGCGCTGCGCCGGCGAAAGACCCTTCAGCTTGGCCGGCTGAACATCTTCGCGGGCGCGCAGCAGAAACGCGCTATGCGCTGTCACGGCGAGCAACGCCGTGCCGTCTTTGCCCGCCTCGCGCAACCGTTGCACCGCGGCCGGAACATCCATCACCGGGCCGATGTCTTCCACTTCGAAGTACTCGCGCATCTGGGCGACCATATCGAAGATACTGAAGTTCTCCAGCCCGAAGACCACGCGATGGGTCGGCAAAATTACCAGCCCTGGCGCGTCCATGTTCACGAAGGTAATGACCACGCGCTCGTACGGCGCTTCGGCGTCGCCCTTTACCTGCTGCCGCATCTGGTTGCGATAGTTGAGCGCGGTTTCGTAGCGATGATGGCCGTCGGCGATGATCAGCTTCTTGTCGGCCATCTTGGCCTTGGCCGCGGCAACCGTCGCCGGATCGGACACCTTCCACAGCTGGTGCAGCACACCGTATTCGTCGCGCAGCTCGACGCTCGGCGGTGTGCCCTGCTTCAGCAGCCGGGCGATCTCGTCCGCCGGATCGCTGTAGAGCATGAAGATCTGCTCGCAGTGCGCCTGCGTAGTCTGCAGCAAGTTCAGGCGGTCGGCCTTGGGCTTGCTCAGTGTCTGCTCGTGCCGATAGACGACCTTGCGATCGTAATCTTCCACCCGGCCCAAGGCGATGAAGCCGCGCCGCTCGATCTCGGCTCCGCTGGGATCACCGGGGACCTTGAACTTCTGAACATACACATAAAGGCTGGGCTCGGCATCGCGCTTCAAAACGCCTTCCCTCTGCCATTGGCGCAGGCACGCCGCCGCCCGCGTGTAGACGTTCTCGATGCCGTTATCGTTCGATTGCGGTTTGCCCAGGATGATCCGCACCAGGTTGTAAGGACTCGCCGCGTAGTACTCGTCCTGCATGGCGGGGGTGATCTTGTCGTAGGGCTGAGTCATCACCTCGCCGGCTTTTACTTTGGCAAGGTCGTAGCGAAGAGCACGAAAAGGAAGTATGTCTGCCATATGAATCCTCTGTTTCCCTTGGGCAATGAACTTGTCGCGAGTGTGGTAGAGCCAGTCTTTAGACTGGCGTCGAGATTGGTTCGGCGTGCGGCTTGAGCCAATGCGATCGCGATCGCATTGGCTCAAGCAATCCGTTGAGAGCCGCCTTGACGCGGCGCTGAAGCGCCGCTCCACCCGATCAGGGAGAGCCTCGGGAAGGCTGATTGTAGCAATCGGAGAAAGAAAACCATCATGACGTGAATCACATCCATAGGTTCAGCAGATTCGGTCCGCCGGGCGGAGGACCGCGATCCTGCTCGGCCATCGCCTCATGTGATAACATCAGCTCAATTTAGGGGATCCTATGGCCCGCCTCGGCAGTACGGCATTCGGGTCAAGTGGCTCGACGATCCAGCTTCGCTCCTCACCTCATGACGGCGGGACATTTTCTCGGCCGGCCCGTCCAAGTAACCGTGCGCGTTCGCAAGACCCTGCTTTTCGTGCTTGGCATCTGCCTGATCACCTGCTGGGCGGTGCTTTCCGTCTGTGCGCAGGACGACGACGTGCACGTCACGCCGCGCGAGACCAAGAAAGCCGACGCCACGCCCACGGCCGACTTTCCACCCGGGGTCGATCCCTCGCTCCGCACTCACACCAAGCCGGTGAAGAAGGATGTCGATCTGGTGCTGGTGCCGGTGACCATCACGGATCCCCTGAATCGCCTGGTCACGGGGCTGGAGAAGGAAAATTTCCTGCTCACCGACAACGGTCAGCAACAAGTGATCCGGCACTTTTCCAGCGAAGACGCACCGATCTCGCTGGGCGTTATCTTTGATGTCAGCGGCTCAATGGCCGACAAGATCGACAAGTCGCGCCAGGCCGTCGTCGAGTTCTTCCGCACCGCCAATCCGCAGGACGAGTTCTTCCTGATTACCTTCTCGGAAAAGCCCGAAGTCCTGGTGGACTTCACCTCCTCGATTGAGGACATCCAGAGCAAGCTGGTCTACGCGGTCCCCAAAGGGCGCACGGCCCTGCTGGATGCCATTTACCTGGGCATGAACCGCATGCGCAAGGCGCACTACGAGCGCAAGGCGTTGCTGATCATCTCCGATGGCGGCGATAATCACAGCCGCTACACCGAAGGCGAAATTAAATCGATGGTGCGCGAAGCCGACGTCCAGATCTACGGGATTGGCCTGTTCGATCAGAACTTCAAGAGTGCTGAGGAGCGGGAGGGCCCGGCGCTGCTCGACGATGTCACGGATGTGACTGGTGGACGGACATTTGTCATCGGTTCGCCCAACGAGCTGGCGGATGTGGCCACCAAGATTGGCATCGAGCTACGCAACCAATATGTGCTGGGATACCGTCCAACCAATCCGGGACGTGATGGCAAGTGGAGAAAGATCAAGGTCAAGCTGAATCCGCCCAAGGGCTTGCCGCCACTGCACGTATATGCCAAAACTGGATACTATGCACCTACGGAATAATCGTTGTCTCTTCCTGATTCCCCTGTTTCTGTTAGGAACGTGGTTAGTCGCGCAGAACTCCGCGCCCCCGCAGCAGCCGGCTACCCAGCAGGCTCAGCCCAACGCGCAAGGTCAGCAGGGTCCGCCACCCGCGCCGGCTCCCAATCAGCCCGGCGACACCGTACAGCTTCCCGCGCCGCAAGGCCAGGCGCCTTCCAGCCAGCATGACGACGTCTACATCTTCAAGAAGGAAGTCGACGAGGTCACGTTGCATGCCACCGTGGTCGACGACCGCAATCGGCTGATCACGAACCTGAACAAGGGCGACTTCAACGTCCTGGAGGATGGCAAGCCGCAGAAGATCACTTCCTTCCGCAATGAAGACATTCCTGTGGCAATGGGCATTGTCATCGACAACTCCGGCTCGATGCGCGAGAAGCGGCCGCAGGTGAATGCTGCAGCGCTGAATCTGGTTCGCTCGAGCAATCCGCAGGACAAAGTGTTCATTGTTAATTTCAACGAAGAGTACTTCCTCGATCAGGATTACACCGGCAGCATTCCCAAGCTGAAAGACGCGCTTGAGCGCATTGAGTCGCGCGGCGGGACGGCGCTGTATGACGCGGTGGTCGCCTCAGCCGAGCACCTGAAGAAGAGCGGCGAGCTGGAGAAAAAGGTGATCCTGGTGGTCACCGACGGCGAGGACAATGCCAGTCGCGAGTCGCTGGAACAGGCCCTGCGCCGTTTGCAGGAGCAGAATGGGCCGACGATCTACACCATCGGCCTGCTGGGCGACGAGCACAGCAAACGCGCGCGCCGCGCCTTGCGCGAGATGGCCGAGGATACCGGCGGCGTCGCGTTCTTTCCCAACAATCTGAGCGAAGTGGAGGCGATCACCCAGCAGATCGCGCATGACATTCGCAATCAGTACACGATCGGCTACAAACCCACCACGCCGCAGAGCGCCGGCGGCTATCGGACGGTCAAGGTCCAGGCTAAGGCTCCGGGATACAAGAATCTGCAGGTGCGCACGCGCAGCGGATACTATGCCGGCCAGCAGCGCGCCTCAGCCGAGCCGGGAACCGGGCAATAGCTGGTAGTGCGGCGCTTTAGCGCTGCGAGTCGGGCCATCGATTACAGTTTCAGCCAGCGCTGTCATTGGAAGGACAGCGCTGGCTTTTGTGTGGCTTGCGGCGCTGCCGCTCTGAGTTATCGCTGAGCAACAAAACACTGTCGTCCTGAGCGGAACATGCCTTCAGGCGTGCGGTGTCGCTGGGTAGAGCACGCCTTCACAGGTCGCTAAAAAACTCGGTTCAGAGAGCTGCCGCTGTCGCGGCACGCTGATCGCGGCATGCAGAACCGAGTCCCGCCGGGCGGGACGGCGACAGGATAGCCCAGCACGCAGCGCCCGGTTTTGGCGCGGAGTGCTGGGTAGCCTACCCCAAGAAACGAGAGCCGGCTTTCAGCCGGCGGCACAACAACGGGCGAGTTGGAGTTTTCAGCAACCTGTGAAGGGCGTGCTCCTCCCAAGCTGGCAATCGGGGTAGTCTGCTTCTCAGCCGCAATTCAGGACATCCAAACCCGCTAACCTATGCAACGACTGGCCGAACTGTGCGAACGCATCGGCGCGACCACCAGGAAGAACGAAAAGATCACGCTCCTGGCGGAATACTTTCGCTCGCGCGACCTGCCGGACGCCGCCATCTCCGCTGTATTCCTCTCTGGACGCGCCTTTCCGGCCTTTGATGAACGCACTCTTCAGATCGGCGGATCGCTGCTGTGGAAGCTGGTTGGCGAACTTACCGGCGCGCGCGACACTACTCTGACTGCGGCTTATCGACAGCGCGGCGACCTCGGTGCGGCCGCTTACGATGTTCTGCAGGCGACAGCACCAGACTCTGCAACTCTCTCACTTCAGGAGATTCGCGCCGGCTTCGATCAGATCGCCGAGACTCGCACGGCGACAGCCAAAGCCTCCGCGCTGAAATCTGTGCTTGAACGTGCGACCGCGCTGGAGGCCACGTACATCCTGAAGGTGATCACCGGCGAGCTGCGCATCGGGCTCAAGGAAAGCCTGGTCGAGGAAGCGATCGCGAAAGCATACGACGAACCACTACCAAAAGTGCAGCGCGCCAACATGCTGCTCGGCGACATCGGAGCGACGCTGCGACTTGCCGCCGAGCACCGCCTCGACGAAGCGCACATGCGGCTGTTTCATCCCATCGGGTTCATGCTGGCCAGTCCGGCGGCCGACGCCGAGGAAGCGTTTCAATATTTCGAGCACGCTCAAGTCGAAGACAAGTACGACGGCATTCGCGCGCAGGCGCATTGCGGTGGCGGATCCGGGGTCCCCGCCGCGCCCGCGGTTGGCACGGTGGGGCAAGGACAGGTGCGGCTGTTCTCGCGCACGCTGGACGAAGTGACGGCATCGTTTCCTGAACTCGTTGGACCGCTGAGTGGGTTTTCCGGCGATGTGATTCTGGATGGCGAAATCGTCGCGTGGAAGCATACGGACGACGGTGGACATGCCATGCCGTTCTCCGAGATTCAGAAGCGGCTCGGCCGCAAGCAGGTCAGCGAGAAACTCATCCGCGAAGTTCCGGTGGCGTATGTCGTCTTCGACGCAATCTACGCTGAAGGTGAGCTCACACTCGACAAGCCGCTGTCGGAACGGACGCTGATACTGGATCGCAGTATTCGCGGGCGCGAGTCGCGTGGCGCCGCGGCCAGTCGTCAACGCGCAAGGCAATTTGCTCTTCGAGCCGGAGATTCAGGAACCAGCCGCGGAGTCGGGATGGGTTTTGCGCGCTCCGTCGATGCGCGCCGATTCACCGGAACAGCTCGCGCAATACTTCGAGCAGGCGATGGCGCGCGGCAACGAAGGGCTGATGATCAAAGACCTCGAGTCGCCGTACATGCCGGGACGGCGCGGGCGCTGGTGGCTCAAGTTGAAGCGCGAGCTGGCGACGCTCGATGTCGTCGTCACCGCTGCGGAGTTTGGACACGGCAAGCGCATCCACGTCCTCAGCGACTACACCTTCGCAGTGCGCAAAGGCGAGGAGCTGGTCAACATCGGCAAGGCGTATTCAGGGCTGACCGACAAAGAAATCGCCGAGCTGACGGAATGGTTCCTGGCGCACACCACCGCCGATCATGGACACCTGCGCGAGGTTGAGCCGGAGATCGTGCTGGAAGTCGCCTTCAATGCCATCATGCGCTCCGACCGGCACGACAGCGGATTCGCGCTGCGCTTCCCGAGAATCGTGCGCGTGCGGCAGGACAAGCTACCGAAGGACATCGATACGGTGGAAGCGGTCGAGACGGATCTACAAGAAGCAACACGGGAGATAGCTGCCCAGCTGAGCGGTTAGTTGTGATATGGGGATTTTACGACAGCTACTTCTGCAGTTTGGGACAAGTAAAGCCAAATTGAACTCGCCGTAACTGAAGGTCAGGATACAACCGCAGGAGTGGCAGCAGCGCGTGTTCAGCATTTCCCTCGCTTTCTGGCGAAACCTCAACCCATAAACCACGCTCCACTTTTGTCCTGTAGTACTTGGCTGCCCAATCGCGCAATTCTTGCTCAGACACGGTTCTGCCATTGAGTTCTAGACTGCTGTTGGCAAAGCGAGCGAATGGAACGTTAATCCATTCCACGGGTGACAGCGTATCGTCCGTACACAATTCGCGCTCAGGATTCTTCACCTGCACGTAGCTTACAGTTGGCTCTCGCTCGTCCGCTAACCGCGATTTTGACGAGCAACCAGCCAAAACGCACAATGCCGCTAAGGTCGCGATGAACAATGTTTTCACTTGTGCCTGAGGGGTTAGACACCACCGTCCGGAAAAGGGTTCCGGCGGTCACTGCTGAGAACAGCGTTCTCACAAGTAATCGAACTTCACCTCGGCGGGGGTCGCCCAGCAGAATGCGCCGCTAGCGCCACCTCAATCGGAAACCGTCACCCCGAAATCCTTCTTCACATGCGTCGTTCCCTCCGCCACATCGATCGCCAGGTTCCATGGTCCCGACATGTCCACGCCCTTCACCGACGCCTCGTAGTCGCCGTTACCCTTGGGCGAGAATGCCAGCTTGGTTGTGCCCATGTCCATCACCTTCATGGTGAGCGCGCCGTTGACGGTCGCGTCATTCACCGGCTGGCCGTGATCGTAGGTGATGTGGAGCGTGAAGGTCATCGGCTTGGTCATGCTGGGGTGATCGGGAACGATCTTCAGGGTCATTTGCAGAGGGCTCGGAGGAGCAGCAGACCGGCAGGCGAGCAGCAAGCCAACAGCGATCAGCGATGCGCTTAGAAGAATGTTGCCGACGACCTTCAATGAAGTCTCCACCGACGTAGCCTCACAAGTGCCAGCAAATCGAAAGATCTGGTCCCTAAATGCCTTGTATCAGGGCATGACTTTACAGGCTGCTGAAAAACTCCAATGCGCCCGCTTTTGTGTCGCCGGCTAAAGCCGGCTCGGATTAAAAATAACCGACTTATCGGCACGACTAAAAGTCGTGCCCTGTTACAAAGCGAATCGCAGTATGACTTTTTCAGCAGCCTGTAAAGTCGTGCCCCGACACAAAGCGATCGAAACCCGAGTCTTCAGCGGCCTGGGAAGTCGTGCCCTGATACAGAACGCACTTGGCGTCATCGTTCTCAATGACTGTGACTGTGGCCGTGGCCGTGCTCATGTGAGTGGCTTTCGCTGACGGGGATGACGCAGCCGTCGCTGACTTCGCAGACCTGCAGTTCAAACTGGATGGTGGTGTGATGGATCTGGAACTTCTGCCCCAACATGCTGCGGATGGATCCGAGGATGACCGCGCACTCCGAAGCCGGCATGTCGCAGATGCCGACGTGACAGGAGAGCGAATAGGTGTCGCTGCCAATGCTCCAGACGTGCAGGTCGTGCACCCATTCCACGCCGGTCATATCGCAGATGGCATGTTCGATCCGCCCCAGATCCATGCCGCTGGGCGTGCCTTCCAGCAGGATGTTGAGACTTTCGCGAATGATGCCAATCGACGACCACAGGATCATGACGCCGATGCCGAGCGACAGCGCAGGATCGATCCATGGCTGACCGGTGAAAGCGATGGCAACGCCGCCCGCGATGACCGCCGCGGTCGACAGCGTGTCGCCGATCTCGTGCAAGAGCGCGCTGCGCACATTGATGTCGCGATGGCCGCGCATCAGCAGCAACGCGATTCCGCCGTTCATAGCCACGCCCGCTGCCGCAACCCAGATCATCACATGGGCGTTCACCTCGACCGGCGATTGCAGCCGCTTGAACGCCTCGTACCAGATGTAAAACGAGATCAGGACAAGCGTGAGGCCATTGACGAACGCCGCCAGCACGCCGGCGCGGTTGTAGCCGAACGTCTTGCGCGCGCTGGGCGGGCGGCCTTGCAGATACACCGCACCCCAGGACATGAGCAGCGCGAGGAAGTCGGTGAGGTTATGTCCGGCTTCGGAGAGCAGCGCCAGGCTGTGCGCACGCAAGCCCGCGATGACCAGCAACACGATGTACACCAGCGTGACTGCGAGAGAGATTCGCAGCACCTGCGAGGTTTTCGCGTTGTTCATGTCGCCGGCGTGGACGTGCATTCCCTTCCAGTCTAAAAGGGTGGTCGCCGACGTTCAACTCGGACTGGACGGATGTTACAATCGCGCGGAAAGTCAGCGATTAGCGATTAGCGATTAGCAATTTAGACCAACACGGTACGCGTTGGTTTGTATCAGGACGCGACCGATCGGCTTCTCTCTTGGGCAGGCTCTTGATCGTGCCGGACGACGTTCAGCGAAAATGTGAGAGCAGTTCTGTGTCGTCGGCTGAAGCCGACTCCGGAAGGAAAAATAACGTCTTATCGGCACGACTAAAGTCGTGCCCTGTTACAAACCGATACGCGAGATGACCCTGGTTGCTAATTGCTAATTGCTAGTTGCTGATCGCTAATTGCTAATGGCTAGTTGCTAATGGCTAATCGCTAGTTGCTAATGGCTAGTTGCTATCTGCAAGGAGCACTTCTATGAGCTCTGCCGCGCCTGTTGCCCCCATCGAAGAGAAGCCGCTCTCCGAAGTAGAACGAATTGTCGACACGTTTGTTGCTCCGTCGAAGACCTTCACCGACCTGCGGCGCAGTTCCAACTGGCTCGTACCGTGGGTGCTGATGGCAATTGTCGGCACTGCCTTGGTCTTCGTCGTTGACAACAAGCTTGGCATGGAGAAGGTAGTGGAAAACGGGCTGGCGCTCGCCCCGAAGCAGGCGGCACAACTCGACAAGCTCTCCCCAGATGCGCGCGCCGCGCAGATTGAGAAGGTCGTCAAGTTCAATCGAGTGGTGGCTTACACCTACCCGATCGTGATCCTGATCTTCCTGTGCATCGTGGCGGCCGTGCTCTTGGGCACCTTCAACTTCGGCCTCGCCGCTGAGCTGCGTTTCAATCAATGTCTGGCGGTGTGCATGTACGCGTCGTTGCCGGGGATTCTGAAGACACTGATTGCCATCCTGGTCATCGCCATGGGGGCGGGCGAGGCCTTCACCTTTCAGAACCCGATTGCCAGCAATCTCAGCCCGCTGGTCGACCCCAACTCGCACTTCCTTTATTCCGTGGCAACGTCGGTGGACCTCTTCACCATATGGACGATGGTGCTAACCGGCATCGCATTCTCGTGCCTGACCAAGGTCAAGCGCGGCACCTGCATGGCCGTAGTATTTGGCTGGTGGCTGCTGGTGGTGTTGGTTGGAGCTGGCATCTCGGCGGCGTTCTCGTGAGAATGGGCAGAGGTGTCGCCGGCTGAAGCCGGCTCTGTAAGGAAAATGAACGGCTTATCGGCACGACTGAAGTCGTGCCCTAACACAAAGCGCCCAAACTCGAGTTTTTCAGCAGCCTGTGAAGCCGGCTCTCCTTTCTTGAGCCGGGATACTCAGCACTCCGCGCCAAAACTGGGCGCCGCGTGCTGGGCTATCTTGCCCCCGTCCCGCAGAGCGGGACTGGGTTCTACGTGCTGCGATTAGCGATGGCTCGACAGCGGCCGTCGGCTCTGAACCGAGTTTTTCAGCCTGTGAAGTCGAGCCCTGACACGAACCGTAATATCGTCGCGCGTTATAGACGCTAGTCCAGAATCCTGCATCTGAGTAGCTTGCGCTTCGACTGCTGCGAAGCCCCAAATGGGGAAATGCTCGCGAGCGTCGAGGCTTATCACCGGCCAAAGTCCCGAACTGATATATACTTCGGTTGTTCTGATGTTTGTAATACTGCCGCCGTTTTCGGCGGATCGGGGACCGCTCCTCTTTTCATAATTCCCCGAGACATTTCATAGAAGGGATCGAGTCGAGGCCGCTTGTCGTGTCTAGGGAACAGGACTGAGTCGCCGGCATGATCCGGGCCCCCTGGCAACCGCCGCCGTTTGCGGTTGGGTGGGTGGATGATCTGGGCTCCCGACAACCGCTGCTGTTGCGGTTGGTTGGAGCGAACGACTTTTCATAAACCCGGCGAATATTAATCCGACCGCAGACTCCCCGGGCTGGCCATGGGAGGTGTGGCGTGGACCTTGTACTTATACGCGTCTTATTCGTTCTAATTACCGGCCTGGCATGCTATGAGTTGCAGCCGCTGGGTCTGGGCAAGTGGCCGGCTGCAGCGGTCGGTATCCTCATTGGCCTCGCAGTCATTTTGTTCGAGGTTCGGCTGCGCCGGGTCAGCCTGAAGCGGCTGATCGGCGCGGTCATCGGCAGCATTCTCGGCATCTGCGGCGCCTATCTCTTCAGCCTGGTCATCCGCAACAGCATCGTGCCGGGCCCCACCCAGAGCTTTCTCCAGCTGTTCGTCATGCTGCTGATGGCTTACGTTGGCCTGATCGTCGGCGCCGGCAAGGGCGACCTGCTGAACCTGGCCGCGCTGGGCGGCATCTTTGGCGGCGAGAAGCAGAGCAAGCGCAGCTACAAGATTCTCGATACCAGCGTGATCATCGACGGCCGCATTGCCGATATTGCCGAAACCGGCTTTCTTGATGGCATCATCGTGATCCCGCAGTTCGTGCTGCGCGAGCTGCAACTGGTGGCCGATTCCGCCGACTCGATGAAGCGCAACCGCGGCCGGCGCGGTCTGGACATCCTGCAGCGCATCCAGAAGATCGCGACGCTGACGATCCAGATTGTCGAAGATGATTTTCCCGCCGTGCGTGAAGTCGACCTCAAGCTGATCGAGCTGGCCAAGGTGTACGAAGGCAAGATCGTCACCAACGACTTCAATCTGAACAAGGTCGCGCAGCTGCAGGGCGTCGAGGTGCTGAACATCAACGAGCTGGCCAACTCGCTCAAGCCGATTGTGCTGCCCGGCGAGATCATGAAGGTCTTCATCCTGAAGGAAGGCAAGGAATACAACCAGGGTGTGGCCTATCTCGACGACGGAACGATGGTCGTGGTGGACAACGCGCGCAAGATGATCGGCAAGACCGTCGACATCTCGGTCACGTCGGTGTTGCAGACTACCGCCGGCAAGATGATCTTCGGCAAGTTCGACGAGCGCGGAACCACGATGACGCGCACCATGGAAGCTCGATCGGAGTTGCGCAAATCTGGACCGACGCCGACGGCCACGGCGACAGCGGCGACTGTTACCGAGGCCGCCAAGCCGGAGTAAGTCGAAAGGACCGGCCCCGCCAGAGCTCAAAACAGCATTATTATGGATGCGAGGTCGGTTTCGAGTCTGTTTCGCGGAGCGGTTCAGGATCTTCGGGTTCGGCCGCGCGGCAATGTGCCGGCACTCGATGTGCTGCGCAGCCTCGCCATTCTGCTGGTCTTCAGCGCTCACTACTCATACGAGTTTCGCGCAGTGCCATGGGTGCAAGCCTTGCCGGTTTTCGACCGCGGCTGGACGGGCGTCGATCTGTTTTTCGTGCTGAGTGGCTACCTCATTGGCACTCAGCTGTGGAAAGAAGCCAAACGCAGCGGCAGTATCCAGGTGGGGCGTTTTCTACTGCGACGAGGCCTGCGCATCTGGCCGCTCTACTACTCTTTTGTCGCGCTTCTGGCGGTCGAGGGTCTATTCGGGCGTAACATCAGCGGTCTGTGGGCGGATGCCTGTTTTCTCTCCAATCAGTTCCACAACCAGGTTGGCGGCGGGTGGTCATTGTCGAACGAGGAGCAGTTTTACATCCTCGCTCCGGTCACAATGGCGTTTCTTGCGCGATGGTTCAAGCCGCGGCATCTGTGGGTCCTGCCGGTCATCGGATTAATTCTCCTGGTAATTGATCGCTGGATTCTTGTCCACATGTTGTCTTACCAATTCGTTCCGCTTTATGCCCATGCAGATGGGCTGGCGGTTGGTGGGCTGCTGGCGTGGTTCGCGGTGTTTCGTCCGGAGCTAATTCGCTCGAAGCGCGCGCGACTGCTGATTTGCACTGCAATGGTTGTTGTGGGCGTCGGCCTCTACAACGTCAGACGACCGCTATTCAGCTTCACTTCACTGGCGCTGATCTTTGGTGCAGCGACGCTGTTTGGCCTGGGCTTGGAACGAACGCCAAAGCTGCTGGATTGGTGCGGCTTCTACCTTATCAGCCGTTTGTCTTTCGGGATGTATCTGAATCAATTCGGGCTGCTGGAGCATTTAGGCAGGCTGTGGCTGGTAGCTCGTGTCGAAGGCGGCGAGCCTGCATTTTGGGCGTTCTATCCGATTTGTGTGCTCGCCTCAATGGCGGTAGCTTTTGTAACGTTTCAGCTGATTGAGTGGCCGTTCCTCCAGATCCGTGCGCGCTGGCTCGGTTCAAAGCAACAACCGCAGCCGCAATTCGCCGCCAAGCCAGCTTCCACCTCCTAACTGCGCCAGATGACAACATAAGCGGTCACTGTACTGGCGGCGCGGATTTGTCTTCGTCCTGCTCCGCCGTTTATACTCGGCTCCCCAACATGAGAGTTATCGTCATCATTCCCGCCGCCGGACTAGGTACGCGAATGTCGGCTGCTCCTGGCGGCAATAAGAGCAAGACGAAACAGTTCTTTGAGCTGCAGGGCACGCCCATTCTGGTTCACACCTTGCGCAAGTTCGCGCAATGCGATGCTGTCAGCGAGATCGTTGTCGCTCTGCGAAAGAACGAGACGCCGAACTTTCAGCAGCAGATCGAGAACGAGAATTTCAAGAAGCCGCTGCGAGTTGTGGAGGGCGGCGAGCACCGGCAAAACTCCGTCGCCAATGCCATTGCCACGATCGATGCAGCTGACGATGACATCATTCTGGTGCACGACGCGGTGCGACCGTTCGTCGATCAGGAGACCATCGTCAATGTGATCGAAGCAGTGAAGAAGTATGAAGCGGCGATTGCCGGCGTGCCTGCGATCGATACCGTGAAGCAGGTAGAGCGCACTGCCGACGGCGCGGTCGTGATCGCGACTGTCCCGCGCGAGAGGATGGTGCTGGCGCAGACGCCGCAGGGCTTCCGCTTCGGGCTGCTGAAGAAGGCGTTCGACGAAGCTACCGCCGACGGCTTCATGGGAACCGATGAGGCGTCACTGATCGAGCGCAGTGGAGGCGCGGTGCATGTCGTGATGGGCTCGCCGCGCAATATGAAGATCACCACGCCCGCGGATCTGGAGCTGGCCGAATTCTTCCTGACGCTGGAGAACCGCGAGCCCAGCTTGAGCGGGTGAGACCTTGTCCACTTCACCCATCTCCCGCATCCCGCGCATTGGCTACGGCTGGGATTCGCACGAGTTTCAGCCCGGCGTTCCGCTGAAAATTGGCGGCATCACCTTGCCGCATCACAGCGGACTTGCAGGTCATTCCGACGGCGACGTGCTGCTCCACGCTCTCACCGACGCGCTGCTGGGCGCGGTCGCGGCCGGCGATATCGGGACTTATTTCCCGCCCAGCGATCCCAAATGGAAGGGTGCGGATTCGGCGCTGTTTGTGCGCGAGGCGCTACGACTGGTCGACGAAGCCGGCTACCAGGTCGGCAATGTCGACAGCACGCTGATCCTGGCTGCACCGCGCATCGGACCGCACGCTGAGGCTATCCAGAAGAACGTTGCCGAACTGTTGGGCATCGAGCCATCGCGCGTCGGCATCAAGGCCAAAACTCCGGAAGGCATGGGCACCGACAACGCCGCCATCGCGCATGTTGCCGTGCTGCTGTGCGAGATCAGCTGGCCATAGGATTAACGCCACAAGTCGCCTCTGGGAAGGTTGTCATCACGAGGAGGGCTTCAGCCCGACGAGGGATCTGCTTTTTCCTGCCGACTGATAGCACTCCATACAAAAATCAGATCCCTCGCTACGCTCGTGATGACAATTTCGGTTGGCGCGGCGGTCCGCCTGCCCTCGACACTCCCGCCTCACGCCCCACCGCGTAAAATAGTCTTTTGCGCTCGATTGGAGCTACGCAATCATGTCGACATCAACCAGCGATGGGGAAGCTGCAACAACCGCGACTGAATCAGCCGCGCGTCCGTCGAACTTCGTCCGCGACATTGTTCTCGAAGATCTCAAGACCAACAAGTACCAGGGCCGCGTGCACACGCGCTTTCCTCCCGAGCCGAACGGTTATCTGCACATCGGTCACGCCAAGTCGATTTGCCTGAACTTTGGGCTGGCAGCGGAGTTCGGCGGCAAGACCAATCTGCGCTTCGACGACACCAATCCTGAAAAGGAAGAGCAGGAGTATGTCGACTCGATCATCGCGGACGCGCGCTGGCTGGGCGCGGACTGGGGCGATCGCATGTTCTACGCCTCCGATTACTTCGACCAGCTCCATGCTGGGCGGTGCAGCTGATCAAAGATGGCAAAGCCTACGTCGACGATCTCAAGGCTGAGGAAGTGCGGCAGTATCGCGGCTCGCTCACTGAGCCGGGCAAGGAGAGTCCGTATCGCTATCGCTCGGTCGAAGAAAATCTTGATCTCTTCGAGCGCATGCGGCAAGGCGAATTTCCTGACGGCTCGCGCACGCTGCGCGCCAGGATCGACATGGCTTCGCCGAACCTCAACATGCGCGATCCGGTGATGTATCGCATCCTGCATGCGTCGCATCACCGCACCGGCGACAAGTGGTGCATTTACCCGATGTACGACTTCGCGCATGGGCAGTCGGATTCGCTGGAGCAGATCACGCACTCCATCTGCACGCTGGAGTTCGAAGACCATCGCCCGCTGTACAACTGGTTCATCCAGCAGCTGGGAATTTTCCCGTCGCAGCAGATCGAATTCGACCGCCTCAACCTGACCTACACGCTGCTGAGCAAGCGCAAGCTGCTGCAGTTGGTGCAGGAAGGACGCGTACGCGGGTGGGACGATCCGCGGATGCCGACCATCTCCGGCATTCGCCGCCGCGGCTACACGCCCGAAGCGATTCGCAATTTCTGCGCGGCAATCGGCGTGTCCAAGACCAACGGCATCATCGATCTTGCCATGCTGGAGCACTACGTTCGCGAGGACCTGAACAAGAGCGCGCTGCGTGTGATGGCAGTGTTGCGCCCGTTGAAGGTTGTAATCGATAACTATCCCGAGGGGCAGGTCGACGAACTCGACGTGATCAACAATCCCGAGGATGCAAACGCCGGCACGCGAAAGGTTCCGTTCTCGCGTGTGCTCTACATCGAGCAGGACGACTTCCGCGAAGCTCCGCCGAAGAAGTTCTTCCGGCTCGCACCGGGTCAGGAAGTGCGCCTACGCGGCGGATATTTCATCACCTGCAAGAGCCTGGTCAAGAACGAAAAGGGAGAGGTTACGGAAGTTCATTGCACCTACGACCCGGAGACGCGCAGCGGCAACGCTCCCGATAATCGCAAAGTGAAAGCGACGATTCACTGGGTTTCGGCGCAGCATGCGATCGATGCCGAAGTGCGGCTGTACGAGAATCTGTTCTCGAAGGAGGATCCCGGCGACGTGCCTGAAGGGCAGGACTTCACGGTGAATCTGAACCCGAATTCGCTCGAGGTGATTACTAACGCAAAGCTGGAGCCGTCGCTAGCTTCAGCGAAGGCGGGGGATCGTTACCAGTTCGAGCGGTTGGGATATTTCTGCGCCGATCTAGATTCGAAGCCGGGGGCGCTGGTGTTCAATCGCACCGTGCCGCTGAGAGATACTTGGGCGAAGATTGAGAAGCGGAACCAAGGCGACAAAACTTAAGGTAGTCATCCCGATCGAGCCGACGCCCGTTCGCAGAACGGGCGGGGCGAGCGGAGGGACCGGCTTTGTGTTCGCGGCGAGAGCTGCCGCCGCTGACGCGGCTCGGCTTCGTTTCATGCCCTGACCCGGGGCTTACGCCCCGGGCTAAACCCATCCCGCCGCTTCGCGGCTGGAGCACTGCAAAGATCAAGAATGAACGCTATTTCACAACACTCTTCTGCCGTCCGCCTTCGCTTCGCTCCTTCCCCCACCGGCTACCTTCACGTCGGCGGGGCGCGCACGGCTCTGTTCAACTGGCTGTATGCGCGGCATCACGGCGGAACGCTCGTGCTGCGGATTGAGGACACCGACCTGGAGCGATCGACACCGGAGATGGTCGATGGCATTCTGGTCGGCCTGCGCTGGGTGGGCATCGATTGGGATGAGGGGCCGTTCTTTCAGACCGATCGCATGGAGCTGTATCGCGCTGCGGCGGGCAGTCTCCTCAACAGCGGCCATGCGTATTATTGCTTCTGCGGCAAGGAGCAACTTGAGCAGCAGCGCGCGCAAGGAGTCGCCGAAGGACGCGTGCCGCGCGATGCCTGCCGCGACATTACGAAGGAAGCAGCCGAACAGCGTGTAGCAAACGGCGAAGGTGCTGCGATTCGCTTCGCTGTCCCACAGAGTGGGAGTACCACATTCGAGGACGCGGTCTTTGGCCAGCTCGAGTTTGCCAACTCCGAGATCGAGGACTTTGTTCTGCTGCGCTCCGACGGTGTGCCGACCTATCACCTGAGCGTGGTGGTCGACGATCTGGAGATGCGCATCAGCCACGTCCTGCGCGGCGCCGATCATCTATCCAACACGCCCAAGCAGATCATGATCTACCAAGCGCTAGGCCAGCCATTGCCGATCTTTGCGCATGTGCCATTGATCCTCGGACCGGACAAGACGCGGCTGAGCAAGCGTCACGGTGCGACCAGCGTCATCGCGTACAAAGACGAAGGCATTGTGCCTGAGGCCTTCCGCAACTTTCTGGCGCTGCTGGGCTGGACCCCGCCGGATTCATCGCGGGAGATCCTTCACGATCGCGAACTGATCGATCTGTTCGATCTCGGCGGTATTCAGAAGTCGAATGCGATCTTCGATCGTGGCAAGCTGGACTGGTTCAACGCGGAGTATATTCGCGCAACACCTGCCGATCTGCTGTTGCCGCTAATTGAGGAAGAGTGGAAGAAGACCGGCATCGTTCCCTTGCAGACCAGCCGCGAGGCGATGGCCGCGACTGTCGATCTGCTGAAACCCCGCGCTCGCAATCTGAAGGATTTCGCGACACTGTTTCGCGCTTACTTCAGCGACGAGTTCGACATCGATCCGGCGGCCGCGGAGAAATTTCTCAAAGACGCTGCTGTGCGCGACATGCTGGTAGAACTCGCGTCACGTTACGAGCAAGCGGAGGTTTTCTCCGAGGCGAGCACAGAGCAACTTCTGCGCGACTTTGCGGCGGAAAAGAACGTCAAAGCCGGTGCGCTGATCAATGGCTCACGCGTCGCATTGACGGGACAAGGCGTCGCGCCGAGTTTGTTCGCGGTGATGACAAATCTGGGCCAGCGCCGCACGGTCGAGCGACTGAAGCGGGCCGTCGAAATCAAGCCTAAGAACTAAGGAAGATCTGATTAAGTCGAGGTGCATTCCCTCAGCGGCTAAAGCCGTAGTGATTTTGCGGTACTGACGGACGGCCTGAAGGCCGTCCCCTTCAATAATTGGCTTAATCAGAGTCTCCCCAACTAGCAGTCGTCCCGAGTCCCTTAAGAATGGGACAAACGCCGCTATCGTCGCAGCGGAATCCGCGTCCTTTCAAAGCAAGGTAATATATCGGTAACGCCTTGTGGGGATCTGCTCAGGATGGAACATTGCATCGCATGCGGTTCGGAAGTTGAGCAGCACACGCCTTTCTGCTCGCAATGCGGCAGCGCGCTGAGAAGGCCGTCCACTGCGGCTTCCGGGGCAGAAGCTCCGACGATGGCAGTCGTCTCCACCGGAGACGCTCCGACGTATCCGCCGCGTCGCCGACCGCCTCCCCCGCCATCGCGGCCATCGTCGCATCGCTCTCGCGATGAGGGGCGCTTTGCGCCGGGCATGCTGATCGCCGAGCGTTATCGCATCATCTCGCTGCTTGGGCGCGGAGGCATGGGCGAGGTCTTTCGTGCCGACGATCTCAGCCTGGGCCAAGCGGTCGCGCTCAAGTTTCTGCCCGAGGCGATGACCGATGAGTACATGCTGGAACGTTTCCGCAATGAGGTCCGCATCGCGCGGCGCATCTCGCATCCCAACGTTTGTCGCGTTTACGACATCGGGCAAACCGACAATCAGGTTTTTCTGTCGATGGAGTATGTCGACGGTGAGGATCTTTCGTCGCTGCTGCGCCGCATTGGTCGGCTGCCTTCGGATAAAGCGATCGAGATTGCGCGCAAGATTTGTGCGGGCCTGGCAGCAGCGCACGACAAAGGCGTCCTGCATCGCGACCTGAAACCTGCGAACATCATGCTCGATGGGCGCGGCGAAGTTTTGGTGATGGACTTCGGCCTGGCCGGCGTCGCGCACGAGATTGAGGACGTGCGCAGTGGCACGCCGGCGTACATGGCCCCGGAGCAGCTTTCCGGCAAAGAGGTCACCGCGCGCAGCGACATCTACGCGCTCGGCCTCGTGCTGTATGAGTTGTTCACCGGCAAGGCGGCGTTTCAAGGCAAGACGCGCGACGAGATCGTTCGCATTCGTCGCGACAGCGCGATCCATCGGCCGTCTACCATCGTGCGCGATTTGGATCCCGCAGTGGAGCGCGCGATTTTGCGCTGCCTGGAAGAGGATCCCGGGAATCGTCCCGCATCGGCGTTGATGGTATCGGCGGCATTACCCGGTGGCGATCCGCTGGCAGCGGCCCTGGCAGCGGGTGAGACGCCATCGCCGCAGGTCGTGGCTGCAGCAGGCGAGACGGCGGGGATGCCGGTGCGCGCGGCGTTGCTTGCGTTGGGAGCGGCGATTGTCGGACTGGTCGGATTCTTCGGGTTGGCATCGCGCACCAGCACGGCCGCGAGGATGGATCTCCCCTATTCGTCGGAGGTGCTGAAGCAGCGGGCACGCGACATCGTGCAACAGCTCGGATATACCACTCCGCCGGTTGACGCGGCTTCCGGAATGTCCTACAGCAACGACTTCCTGGAGTACCTCGATCATGCCGGTGGCGAGCATCCTGACTGGAACGTGGTGCTCAAGAACCGGCCGTCGATCCTTTCGTTTTGGCGGCGTCAGAGTCCCGATTATCTGGTCGCACCGCAGATCAAGAGCAACCTGCTGACTCCGGGTATTGTCCAGCCTGACGATCCGCCGCCGATTCTGTCCGGCATGACATCGGTGTCGCTCGATTCGCAAGGCCACCTCGAGCAGTTCTCGGCCATTCCGCCGCAGGTGGACGAATCGCCCGCGCCGGCGCAACCGCAACCTTACGAATGGAAGCAGCTGTTCGATCTTGCTGGGCTCGACATCGCACAGTTTCATTCGACCGCGCCCACATGGAATTCATTAAGCTCGTCGGATCAACGCGCCGCGTGGACAGGTGTCTGGCCAGGGACGTCGATGCCTTTGCGCGTTGAAGCGGCAAGCTGGCGCGGCAAGCCGGTGTTCTTCCGGCTGATCGGCAAGTGGACCGAGCCCGATCGTATGCCGTCCGCAGACAGCACGCATTCCAAAGCGCCGGAGGTTTTGCTGGTTGCGTTTTTTCTTGTGCTGCTGTCGGGAGCGATCTGGCTGGCGCGTCACAATTACGTGAATCAGAAGAGCGATCCGCAAGGCGCGCTGCGCCTGGGCTTGCTGATCTTCGCACTGGAGATGCTGGTGTGGCTGTTCAGCGCGCACTTTGTGCCCAGCCTCGGCACCTTCGGCCTCTTCGTCTTCGGAGCCAGCGGCGCGGTGTTTCTGGGCACGCTGTTCTACATCGTCTATCTCGCGATTGAGCCGTTCGTGCGCCGCCACTGGCCGCACGCCATCATCTCGTGGTCGCGCCTGATGACCGGACGCATTCGCGATGTGCTGGTGGCGCGCGATGTTCTCTATGGCGTGATCCTCGGCGTCTGCTGGTCGCTCATCATCGAAGCCCAGGACCTGGCGATGAAGCACATTGGCGCGGAGCCGGACCTGTTCTCGTACGGCTTTCTGCTGGGACCGCGGCAAGTGATAAACGAGGTTGTCACTCACGCAGCGCTTTCCATCCAGGCAACGCTAGTGTTTTTCTTCCTGATGTTTGCCTTCCGCGTGATCCTGCGCAAGCCCTGGCTGGCAGCGCTGGCCTTCATCGCATTCTGGTCGGTGCTCAAGTCGTATGGCGAGCATCATCTCGCGATCATCGTTCCGGCTGTGGTCGCGATTTACGGCATCGCCGCCTTCGTCGTGCTGCGCTTCGGATTCGTCGCGCTCGCGGTCGGCATCTTCACTGCCGACCTGCTGGGCAGCATTCCCATCACGACCGATTTTTCCAGCTGGTACATCGGCGGCACACTCTTCGTTCTTTTCCTGATTATCGCGATGGCCGTCTGGGCCTGTTACACCGCGCTGGCGGGACAAAAATTGCTAAAGGAAAATCTGTTCGACTAGATCGAAGCGGCAGCTCCCAGCAGGACATTTGATCGCCTTCCTGGCAGATCGGTTCGCAATCAGCCGATCTAACCGCAAGAATGTTCCACGAAGAACAATTTACGAAAATGTTCCACGTGGAACATCACAAAGTAACCTTGCAAGGCATTCACAACAAAGGATAATTGCAATTTTTGTAGCTCAAATGTGGTGCGTGGCTGCAAGCCTCGATCAGTTCGAACGAACGTTCGAAGAACTATCGCACGGCTGCGGAAAAGTCGCCGCCGGCTTCCTGGGTAGAGCTGGCCTTCAGGGACTTGTCGCGACTGAAGAGCAAATTTCTGAGTGGGATAAACATCCCGAATTGCGACGCAACCAGCCGCGCAGCGGCGGGATGAAGTTAGCCCGGGGCGTAAGCCCCGGGTAGCAGTGGGGAAAAGTTAGAGCCGCGTCAGCGGCGACACCACTCGCGACACAGTCTCTTCAGGCCAGCGTCCAAGTCGTCAATTTGCTTATCTGAGTCGGCCTCACAGGTTGCCGAAAAACTCGATTGTGGGATGTTTTGAAGGGGCGCAGCTTCAGTCCGCGCCGTTGCAAGATTTTTGTTTTTGTCATCACGAGGAGGCCTTCAGGCCGACGAGGGATCTGCTTCTCGACTTTTTCAGCAGCCTCTTCAGCCGACGGCCCAGATTAGCATTACCGAGCTTTCCCGCAACCGGCAAAGTCGCCCGCGCCCCCGTTCTCCAACTTCTCCACATCGCTGGACGATTGCGCTTCGCACGCGCCGGGCGTCGCTCTTCCTATCGCAGCGACCGCAGATACGCCACCACGGCCTCGGCGTCCGCGCGCGTCATATGAAACTTGGGCATCGGATCGCGCAGCTGCTTGCCATCCGTCCACACCGCGGTGGTCAGCAGTGTCACCATTGCGGCGTTGGTCGCGGGCGGGTTCCCGGCCAGGCGGGGCGCGTTGATCGGCCAATCCGTCGTGGGCCGCGCCGACAAGTACGGCACCGGCGCCCCGGCCAGCCACTGGCTGCGATCCAGCTGACCGTTCGGCAGCCGCGGCGTGTGACACGTCCCACACATCGCGACGTCCTCAACAATATACTTGCCGCGAGCCACCTGATCTCCGGACGCCTGCGCCGGCGCAGCGCTCTTCATCTCCTGCGCCGCCGTCCGCTGCCAACCGCTGGTCACCAGCAGCCCGCACGCAGCAACAGACACGCACGCAACCGCATATCGAAGAAAACTGCCCTTCCGCCGCATTGCCCACGATCCCAATGCCATCGACCATCCCTCCGCTTCGCCGGCGTTCGTCCGTCCGGCTCGCAAACGTTACATCATACTATCGCGCCCGCTCGCGTGCGCGGGTACCCTGCTGTCTCGCGGGTGCCGCATCCCGCCGCCGATTACTGGCTCTTGATTTCGGGTGCCCCACTCTAGCCATCTTTTGGCTAGGGTGGGTCTTTTCGTCTCTAGTGGAAGAGTACCCGTGCCCCATCCTGTCATCCCGAGCGCAGCCGAGGGATCTGCGGTTCGTTCGCAGTGGCAGGATGCACGCGCTCCACCCAACCGCCCCTCATCAGAATTGTCATCCCGAGCGCAGCCGAGGGATCTGCGGTTCGTTCGCAGTGGCAGGATGCACGCGCTCCACCCAACCGCCCTCTCATCAGAATTGTCATCCCGAGCGCAGCCGAGGGATCCGCGGTTCGTTCGCAGTGGCAGGATGCGCGCGCTCCACCCAACCGCCCCTCATCAGAATTGTCATCCCGAGCGCAGCCGAGGGATCTGCGGTCCGTTCGCAGTGGCAGGATGTGGTCATCGGCAACCGGAATCGAACGGTGAACGCCCGAGTCTCGCCCTGCGAGACGGAAGATGATAGCCCAGCGCTTCAGCGCTGGGTAGCGTGATTAAGAAGATTGAGTCCCTTCAGGGACGGCACATGCGTTCGGTTTTCGTTAGAATGCTCTTGATCGTCTCTTGGAGGTATGCATGGGTATTTTGGCGACGGCGGCCGATGAGCGGGTTGCTGCCGTGTCCTTCGACGAAGATTCGCTGAGCGTCCGCCTGAAGGATGGCCGCACCATCTCGGTCCCACTCGCCTGGTATCCCAGACTCTTCCACGCCACCCCCGAGCAGCGCCGCAATTGGAAGATTGCCGGTGGCGGCTATGGCATCCACTGGCCCGACATCGACGAAGACCTCAGTACCGAAGGCCTGCTCCGCGGCGCCCCCGCTCCCCGAGCCACACAACATACGTAGTTCCCAGCTCTGAATACCCAGCCTTCCTTGATTTGTCATCCCGAGCGCAGCCGAGGGATCTGCGGTTCGTTGGCGGAGGCAGGATGCGGTCATCGGCAACCGGAATCGAACGGCGAACGCTCGAGTCTCGCCCCGCGAGACGGAAGATCATAGCCCAGCGCTTCAGCGCTGGTAGCGTAATCAAGAAGATTGAGTCCCTTCAGGGACGGCACATACACTCCTGCTTTCGTTTTCGCCCGCTCGATCACGGACAACTGACCACTGACAAAAAAAAGGAATAGGCCGTCCGCGTCTTACGCGCGGACGGCCCGTGTACTGCGCCCACCAGGGGGACGTTACAGCGAGCGCAGGAAGTTCAGCAAGTCCTGCTGTTGCGAGGTCGAGAGATGGTTGTAGTTGTTGACCACGCCATTTGCTTCCGAGCTCTGGTACTGATGATTACCATTGCTGGCGTGCGCCTGAATGGTCTGTACCAGGTCAGCGGTGCGGCCGTCATGCAGGAAGAAGATGCGCTGTCCCAGTCCCCATAGCGGTGCGGTGCGAAACTGGTCGCCGCCGGCTGCGCCTTGCGAAACGTTGTCCGCCAGGTTCGGCCCCATGTGATGCAGCAGCAGGTCCGAATAAAGATTCGCCTGCACATTGCTGAGCCCGCTGATGGTCGACTGTCCGGTTTGCATCGACGGCGTGTGGCACAGGGCGCAGCCGATCTGCGTGAAATCCTGCGCGCCGCGCTGCGTGGAAGGCGAACTCTGCCCCGGCGTCGGCTGATCCAGCATCTCCATGAACATTGCGAAGCGAATGACATCGCTGGGAAGTGCGGTGCCGTCGAGATCGAAGTTGGTTGCGTCCTCGGGCGTGGCGTTGAACTGGCAACCTGGAGTCTGATCGCGTTCGGTGTTGAACAACTCGTTGGTGACGCCGACCTCCACGTTATAGGCCTCACCGGAAAACACTTCCAGCGATTTGTTCTGCGCCTTCCAGCCAAAACGAGTGATCGTACCGTCGTTGGCGCTCGTGTTCGGCTGTCCGCCAATACCCAGCGAATGCTTCTGCTGCTGGTTGCTGCTCATATTGGCGAGTATGGTGGCGTCGGAAATCTCCTGAATGAGGCCGCCGCCAAAGACTGGAGTAGGGATGCGGAAAATCAGATCGCCCTGTTGTGCAGCCTCGGCGAAGTTGGGCTGCTGGATATTGCAGCCGGGAGCATCGACGCGTCCGGTGATGGTGAACAGGTCATGCACCCCGCCATCCACCTGACCGGTGAAGGTGTAAGGAAAGCGCGCCTCGCGAACCGGCCCGTTGAGCGTAATGAATGACGGCACCTGATTGTCCGCGCCCTGATCGGTCGCGTCGGCGATCTGCGGGTTGGTGGACGGACTGGTCCCGCCGGTAGCCGGCTGGGCGTGGCATTGCGCGCAGCTCTCTGCGTTGAAGCGAGGCCCCAAACCGTTGCCCGTGTTGCTGAGCGATCCGGTAACGGAATCGATCAGCTCGAAGTTGGTGAGGCCGGCGTTGAAGAATGCCAGTTGGTTGGTGCTGAGACCGGCAATCGGCGTGCCTGCCCCGGGCGCGCCTCCACGCACCCCCGGGTCCTTAGCGCCGCCGCCGCCGAGTGTGCCGGAGCCTTTGTTTTCCGGCGCTCCCTCAACCGCCGCAACCAGCAGGAAGATAAGCGCAGGCAAGAGGAGCAGCACCGATAATCTGCGATGACTGGACGAGTGACCGTCTGCTCGGGCAAGCGCTTTGGCCTTCAGAGACATGTGTTCCCTCCTCGACTCGCAACGAGTCGTGTTGTCGCCAACTCCCAGGCGAAGTTAGTTTTCTTCCGACAAATTGCAGTAGACGCGAGAGTGGCGCTGGCGGGAAAAGCGACGCTTCAGAAAGACATAAAAGTACACGGGCCGCTCAACTCTGGCGGAAGTTGACGGCAAGAATGAGAATCAGTATTTTGCTGGCCTTGTTGTGGCGATTGCGTGAGCAAACTGTAACAGCTTTGCTCACGCAGTCAATCGAATCTGCTTAGCCGAATCAGCTACTCTTTAGCCAGGATTCTCAGCTGCGAGCGATACTGCTTTGGACTGCATCCGAACTTGGCACGAAAGGCGCGCACAAAGCTGGACGGATGTCCGTATCCCACATTGTAGGATATCTCCTTCACCGGCGTTTCGCTGCTTTGCAAGACGCGGGCAGCCAGATTCAGCCGGCAATCCACCAGGTAGCTGCGCAGTCGGCAGCCCTTTCCCAGCTTGAACAAGTGCGACAAGCGCGAAACGCTCAGGTTTACCAGCACGGCGAGTGCCGCGATGTCTTGCGATGGGTCGGCGTGAATTACCTGCAGAACGCGCTGTACCCGTGGGTCGTCTTCTGCCTTGCTCGAAAGGAACGCGCTAGCTGGACACGTAGAAACACCGGCGTGCAATGACATCGATCCTCCTGGTCGACGGTGGCGGCTCGTAGAACAGAGTTTGCGTCTCGTGGCAGAGAGAAAACTTCTATCTTCGCTGCCTTCCGTTGGCCAGCAGGCTCACCATTGCTCGGAGCGCGAATGCTCGACTGTAACTCGCAACGCGACCATTTTGTCTCGGCTTAATCCCTCAATTTTGGTTGGAGGGTCACTAAGAGGTTCACCAGTGGTGACAGCAGTGCCGCTGGTTGGATCAAGCACCACCGCGGCAATCACTGCGCTCGATCCATCGCAGGCCAGCCTGGCCGGAGCCATCGTCTACATGTTCCAGATTGCCGGCGGATCCATCGGCGTGGGATTCAATACTGCGATCGTCGTCTCCGCCTCATCCATGCCGCGCGGCATTCACACGGCATTTCTCGTCGATGGCATCCTGGCTATCGGCAGCGCAGCCGTAGCGATTCTCTTTGTCGGCGGCGCTGTCGACTTCGAGCGCCTCCGCGACCTGCGCCACCACCACCGCGCCCACGCGTAAAGCGAGGGAAGCGCTTCAGTATTCTTCGGCCGCCTCCGGCGCAGGCTTGCGCTGCGAGGTTAGCAGGATGACGACGACCATCGCCGCGATCATGGTGAGCGTCGAAGTGAAACGTCCCAGCGCCAGCCCACCTTCGGAATGAGACTTGGTTAGCGTGTCGCCCAGCGTCGCGCCCAGCGGCCGCGTCAGAATGTAGGCCGCCCAGAACAGAACGCTGTCAGGAAGTTTGGTGAGGTAGTGGAGTGCGGCCACGAGGCCGATCAGTCCGGCGAAGACTAGCGCCCCGCGCTCGAAACCAAGGCCCAGCGTCGTAGCCGTCATGTCGCCGATCGCCGTGCCCAGCGTGTTCGACACCAGAATCGCCAGCCAGTAAAAGGTCTCGTCGCGCCGCGACGTGACGCGATCGAAGGCGATGTGTCCCGTCGTGAACCGCCAGATCAGCAGCACCAGGATCACGCCGCAGAACAGCATCGTCGACGACTTGATATAACCCAGCTGCAGCGTGCGATCGATGTAGTCAGAAGTAGTGGTGCCGACCGTGGTCGTGGCCACAACTACCGTCCAATAAAACACGGGATGATAGCGCCTGGAGGCGACCTGCGCCGTCAAAGCGACAACAAAGAAGCCGAGCAGGATCAGGCTGCTGACGGCATAGCCAAGATTCAGCGTCATCGAGAGGGCGTCGCCGCCGGTCTCGCCCACGGTCGTCGCCAGAATCTTGACGCACCAGAAGGCCAGCGTAACCTGCGGCACCTTGCTCCACAGAGAGCTGTTTGTGTCGGAATTATTACTCATGACGGAATTCGCATTCTGAGTCGTGTTGGAGAAGGGAGATCCTCCCTTGTTGGACGGGAGACTATGTCAATCGTAAGGCCGTGCGAGAGTACTGTTTCGTTCATCCCAACCCACATGGTTTTAGGATTGCAAATTCTTCCTGATGGCAGCCTGAACTCCTTAGCAACCCGGATATCGTTGTCGAGATAAGAAAGCCATTTTGTTAGATGTGAGTCCGCACCTGGATGTTGACTGTTGCACCCACCGAAGTGGTACCTTACCCTCGCCGTAGTCTAATGGCCAGCGGAAGGCCGTTCAACTGGTAACGAACGGGAGAAGAAATGCCTCTCATTCGCATTGACGCAATCGCCGGGCGTACGCCTGAGCAGGTGAATCGACTTCTGGACGCCGCTCATCGCGCCATGCTCTCCGCGTTCCAGGTGCCCGAGCGCGATCGCTATCAGATTTACGAAGAGCATGCAGCGGAACACTTCATTGTGCAGGACACCGGCCTCGGCATCCCGCGCACCGAGCAAGTCATCGTGGTCACCGTCATCAGCCGTCCTCGCAGCCAGGAGGCGAAGCAGAAGTTTTACGCCGAGCTATGCCGCGAGTTGAAGAACTCCTGCGGGATCGAAGCGAGCGATGTCATGGTCTCGATCGTGACCAACACCGATGTCGACTGGAGCTTCGGCAATGGGCGGGCGCAATTTCTGACCGGCGAGTTGTAGGGGAAGGAACCGAGTCTCGCCGGGTGCCCCATCCTAGCCTTCTTTTGGCTAGGGTGGGGATTTTCGCTGGAGGCGGCATAAGCATCGCCGCCGAAACGAACCGAGTCTCGCCCCGCGAGACGGAAGACGATAGCCCAGCGTTTCAACGCTGGGTAGGCGGTGTATTTGATCCCGAGTCCCTTCAGGGACGGCACAACGCGACGCGAATCCGAATCGACCTCACGCGTTGGTGATCACGAAACGAAAAGTCCTACCCGAGCAAACGAGGCTCGGATGGGCCACCCGCCCGCTATCTTTGGACGCCAGCCTGGGTGCTCTGTCTGACCTGTAATCGAGTTACTTTTTTCTATTAGCCAGCTCCGCTTCGTATGCCGCCTGAAGGTTCTGCATTGCAAAAATACGCTTAGATTTCGTCGAGACCCGGGCCTTCTTTCCGATGCTTGACTTCGGAAGGTGCGTTTCGCGTAGTTCTGCCATAAATTCTGCGCTCAGCTTCGGTCCCCCCGCTACCAGGATTTGAGCTAAGCCCCTCAGCCTGGAGGCCGGCAAATATTTGTGCCCCCATGCATTCATCTCTATCAGAAGAGGAAGCAATTCGATTCCTTTTTCCGTGAGACTATAAATGGCTTTCTGTTTATGGCTGGGGTCATGAGACTTGACGAGGATGCCCTGCTTGACCAGCTTTTGCAGACGATCGGCCAAAATATTCGACGCAATCCCTTCCAAAGACTCGGTCAGGAGCTCGCGAAAATGCCTTCGGTTCATGAACATGATGTCGCGGAGGACGAGCAGACTCCACTGATCGCCAAATACTTCGACCATTCGATTCATAACGCACGCTGACTTGTGATCCTTGCGCACTCTACCTCTGCTCCGGTTTGGCATTCCTCGCTTGATAATTGTACAACTGGTTGCACATAGGTAGTAGCTATAGATACTAGCCTAGGCCGGCTTCCATCCGACAGAAATTACCCGCCACACAACTGGTTGTTATATACAACCAGTTGTATAAAGATTAGTAGCAGAGCCTGCGAGAGTTTCTTCTTCTTCCCATAGAACCATTGCTGCGAAGATTCCGTTTCTTGTAGATGTGGTCGGCCGACTCTACAACGAATGCGATTTCAAACAATACTTTGGTGTAGATCGCACTGCGTCACCAGTGATCCGTCCCTGCGTTCATTTATGCCGTAACTAAAGCTGATACTAGCCGACCTGTAGAGGAATTAATGGCAGCTCGAATGCCCACCTACACACCATGCATGCCACCACAATGCCGGCCACTGCTCGTAAAGGGATTCCAGCATGACCGGTTATTTCAAATCAATACAGGAGAAGTTATGAATCTGCAGCTTTGCAAATTAGTAAGTGTCGTATTTCTTGCTTGTAGTTTAGCAAGCGCTCAACACATGACCACCTTCGAGGCTCCGGGCGCAGGCACAAGCTCCGGCCAGGGATCCTCGGGCATAAGTATTAACCTGGAGGGCGACGTCTTGGGGTTTTACGCTGACTCCGACAACGTGGTTCACACCTTCTTGTGCGTTTCGGGCTGCACTTCGCCCCGCACCTTCACCACCTTCGAAGCTCCGGGCGCAGGCACAGCCGACGTCGGTAACAACTGTTTCGTTCCCCAGACTTGCCAGGGCACTTACGCTTTCAGCAATAACGCGCTCGGCGTGATTACCGGTTTCTTCCGCGACTCCAGCAACGTGATTCACGGCTACGTGACCGCTCCGCCCTACAAGACCTTCACCACCTTGAACGAACCGGACGCCGGCACAAGCGCCAACCAGGGCACTTTCGCGACGAGCGTCAACCTGGAAGGAGATGTCTCCGGAAACTACACTGATGCGAGCGGTGTGTCCCACGGCTTCGTGACCGTCCCGCCTTATACCACCTACACCTCATACGATCCCCCGGGCTCCACATTCACTCTTACCTCAGCTGCGCTCGGCATCAACCTGGAGGGGGCGCTCACCGGCGAGTACTTTGACGCGAGCGGCGTGGCCCACGGTTACGTGCGCGCTCCGAATGGCACTTTCACCGAATTCAACGTGACCGGCGCAGGCACGGGCTCCGGCCAGGGCACCGAGAGCTCAGGCATCAACGACCTGGGGATGATCACGGGGCCTTACTTTGATTCGAACGGCGCGATTCACGGCTATGTGCGCTCTGCGAACGGCGACATCACAACCTTCGACGTTCCGGAGGCGGGAACAGGCTCCGGCCAGGGCACTGAGCCCGAGGGCAACACCCTGTTCGGGGAGGTCGTGGGAAATTACATCGACTCGATCGGTGTGAATCACGGCTTCGTGCGGAATCCTTCCGGCGAAATCACTACCTTCGACGCTCCGGGCGCGTCAAAAAACCCGGCTCAGGAAGGCACGATTCCGCAAACCCCCAACCTGTTTGGGCAGATCGCCGGATTCTACCAGGACGCGAACGGGGTGTTTCACGGCTTCCTGCGGACCCCGTAAGACCGCCTTGGGGTAAACAGGTATTCACCAGTTGACGGTTAATTCTGCGGCACCACCCGAGCAAACGAAGCTCGAATGCGGTGGAAAAGGAAACGGCCACCAAGATTTCTCTTGATGGCCGTTATTTATGTCGGCGACGACCTACTCTCCCACACACTTTCGCGTGCAGTACAATCGGCCCAGCGGGGCTTGACTTCCGTGTTCGGGATGGGAACGGGTATTTCCCCCGCGGTAAGATCACCGGCTTCGCAGGCGCGTGCATTTCTGCATCTTGGCCGCGGGCGTGAGTTACACGCACGGCCTATTGCGCCAAACCTGTAAAGAACTTACTAGCGGCTCCTGGGAACCGCAGATCCCTCGTCGGGCGGCTTCGCCGTCCGGAGCTAAAGCTCCGGCCTACCAAGCGCTCCTCGGGATGACAGGATCAAAAAGAGCGGATTTATTGCACCGCTAAAGCGGTGCTCCACCCGTTGCGTCCCCGGCTGTCAACTGACAACCGAGAACTGGCAACTGATCTCTCACAACTGAATAGCATCAGGAATTTTGTCTACAAGCTCGCTACATTAAGGCTGGAGCTCCGTCGAGCTCCGCACGCTGACAAGTTCTTCAGCGTGCTCACGCCGGTAGATACGGCGCGCCGTCACTTCTCCTGGGCTAAAGCCCTGGATGGTCACTGCGCTCTGACGCTGGCCTGAAGGCCAGCTCTACCACCATGTTCACGGGGCCTCGCTATATTGCCGCCAATTTCTGCGGATTCATAGTTTGGCTCGTGCAGCCAAGTAAATTTTATGGTCAAGCCGAACGGGCGATTAGTACTGGTAAGCTTCACACATTACTGTGCGTTCACATCCAGCCTATCAAACACGTAGTCTTCGTGTGCCCTTCTTTACCCTTGAGGGTTGGGAGATCTCATCTTGAGGTGTGCTTCACGCTTATATGCATTCAGCGTTTATCACAACCGAACTTCGCTACCCAGCCGTGCCATTGGCATGACAGCTGGAACACAAGAGGTTCGTCCATCCCGGTCCTCTCGTACTAAGGACAGGTCCTCGCAAATCTCCTACGCCCACATCAGATAGGGACCGAACTGTCTCGCGACGTTCTGAACCCAGCTCACGTACCGCTTTAATAGGCGAACAGCCTAACCCTTGGAACCTTCTACAGCTCCAGGATGCGATGAGCCGACATCGAGGTGCCAAACCGGAGCGTCGATATGAACTCTTGGCTCCGATCAGCCTGTTATCCCCGGCGTACCTTTTATCCGTTGAGCGATGGCCCTTCCATACAGAACCACCGGATCACTAAGGCCTGCTTTCGCACCTGCTCGTCTTGTTGGACTCGCAGTCAACCACACTTATGCCTTTGCACTCGACGGCTGATTTCCAAACAGCCTGAGTGTAGCTTCGCGCGCCTCCGTTACAGTTTAGGAGGCGACCGCCCCAGTCAAACTACCCGCCTCACTATGTCCCTCTCCCGGATTACGGGAGTAGGTTAGAACCACAGAACTCGCAGGGTGGTATCTCACCGTTGGCTCCTCCAAGCCCGAGAGCCTGAATTCAAAGCCTCCCACCTATCCTGCGCAGCAAGTGCCATAGTTCATAGTGAAGGTATAGTAAAGGTGCACGGGGTCTTTCCGTCTAGATGCGGGTAACCGGCATCTTCACCGGTACTACAAGTTCGCCGAGTCGCTCGTTAAGACAGTCGCACGATCGTTACGCCATTCGTGCAGGTCGGAACTTACCCGACAAGGAATTTCGCTACCTTAGGACCGTTATAGTTACGGCCGCCGTTCACCGGGGCTTCAGTTCGAAGCTTCATCTTGCGATTGACCTCTCTCTTTAACCTTCCGGCACCGGGCAGGCGTCAGCCCCTATACGTCGTTTTCGACTTTGCAGAGACCTGTGTTTTTGTTAAACAGTCGCCGTGCGCGCTTCACTGCGGCCCCCTCAGCCTTGCA
>CAVSFL010000015.1:0-457500 GCA_963727295.1 uncultured Acidobacteriaceae bacterium | reverse complement strand
CAGTTTTGATGTCTCACAACAAATTCCACACGATTCCCACGCTCATTTGCACATCGGGTTACTTCTTTCGCGCTTCTGCCTCGGCCAGCCAACCGCGCCGCAGTTTCTCCTCCGGCACGCTCGACAAGTAGGGTTTGATATCGAGGATCGGCGTGCCATCCAGCATGTCGACGCCGCGCACATGCAAATCGCCGCCTTCACGCCGCAGTAACTCCACAACCGTCAGGCCAATCGGATTCGGACGCCGCGGCGAGCGCGTCGCGAACACGCCGTGCGATCGATTGTCGCAGGGCGGTGTTCCTACCAGCTCAAAGCCCTGCGCGCGATCGAACTCCCAGATAACAAAGAGATGCGAGAGGCCCTCGATATCCGTGAGCCCGGCTTCATATTCCGGCAAAATCTTGAGCACACCCTCGGCCTCATGCTGTGCTCCCAACCCCTTGGGGACTGCGCTCGTCTCTTTATATGGGCTGCTCACATATCCGATTGGTCGCGAAATAAACATTTTGAACGTCTCCACTACGTACGACTTTCGAACGTCTCCACTACGCACTACCTACGGTAACGCCCGAAGGGCGACATTTGTTTTAGCCGTGGGCGTAAGCCCGCGGTCGCCGAATTAGTCTAAGACCGAGCCGCGGAGCGGCGGAACTCCCAATGTCGCGCCGCAAACTCAGACGCCATCACTCCGGCTCGGCGTGCGCGCGCCCGATCTGAAAAACGATCGCGGTCGCCGTTTTCTCCCAGCATCCCCTCAGAACTGTCGCGCTTCCCGGCGGGATCCATGCCAGATCGCAAACCGGATGATTCTTAACTTCCACATCACTGATAGCGTCCGGAGTCAGCTTGTTTCCATACGGCGTTGCTACAATCGCCGGCCCGGAGATCCCTGCCTCTCCGCCGGGCTTTATCTTCACGAGAAAAATCGCGGCGCGCTCATCCTCAAATATCGATGTGCTGGTTATGCCGTCGAATCGAATTCCCAATGTGTCGACATTTCGAGGCTTACGGCCACGTCGTAATTCGCTCGCTCGCGGCCACAACTCCACTACAACGTTGCGCAGCGGATTCTCCCCAATGTTGTCGACCACATGAACCAGCCCTGCCGACAACAACTCGCACTCACCATCGCGATAGCTCAACCGCTTCGGCTCCTCGTCGCGCGCCGCGCTGATGATCTCAGAGTCGCTCGCCGAGTAGAGAAGATAGTCCTGCGGGTGCCGATGACACAGCGTGCGGTCGTGCGGCGGAATCTCCACTGCAAACGCGCGCACATATTCGTTCGTCAGGACAAGATGGTGTCGCGGCTCATCAGCAATGTCGACTACCTGAGAGCAATCGTAGGTCTCATCCATGGGAGCATCTTAAGCTGTTGGCTGGCCGTTCGCGGCTAAGGCTCGCGGCTGAGAGCTAACTGCTTGCTCCATTTGCCCGCCTCTTCGCGCATTCGCTATAATTCATCCTGCTGAGCGGGAGTAACTCAGTGGTAGAGTGCGACCTTGCCAAGGTCGAAGTCGCGGGTTCAAATCCCGTCTCCCGCTCCATAAGTACCGCTCTCGCACCTGCGCCCAGCTTGGCCAGCGAGGGCGTTCCGCATCGTTGACCTCCGAGGGCGCGGTCGCCAAGTGGTAAGGCCGAGGTCTGCAAAACCTCTATCGGCGGTTCGATTCCGCCCCGCGCCTCCAAAATCAGCTGTCAGCTCCGTGATTCGGCTCGAAACCACTCCGAAAGGTTGTCATCACGAGGAGGGCTTCAGCCCGACGAGGGACCTGCTTCCCCGCCCGCACCTCCAACAAATCGGATTAGCTACAGCTGCTAGATCTCATCATCTGTATTCAACGTTGTTGGCGACAGATCCTCGCTTCGGAGACGCTCGACAAAACTGTCGCCCGTTTCGTGTTGCCACAAATCGCTTCCCACCCCGAGCATCGTCAAAATAGGATCACTCGTCTCCTGGTGCTGGTCTTCCGCTTCGCTGTTCGAATCTAGGTTTGTCATAGACCTCTTCGGTGCCCCATTAGATAAAGTACAGCGTACGCTTTCAGGTCGCGAAACAAGTCAGCAATCTGTGACTCCCGTCACAGCCACATGTGCGGATAATCGGGCACACTAAGTCGTGTTCATGGATCGCTTCGCCATCATCAACAACCGCAAGCGCGCCATCATTGCGCTGGTCCACTCCGTCTTCTTCCTCGGCGTGGCGGGCGTGCAATTGGCGATCTCCCACGCGGCGCCGTTCTCGCTGCGCGGCGAGAAGGTTGTTGGCGGAATTATCCTGCTGACGATCTATGTGATCGTCACCACCGTCCTGCTGATCCTGCTTCGCTTCTCAAGCTGCACCAAGGAGCGGCTTTACTTTGCCTTCTGCTCCGCCAGCGCCGGCTTTGGCCTGGTGAGAATATGGCTCGGCGATCCCGTACTTCATGCCAATGTGCTTCGCGTGCTGCTCTTATTTTGCGCAGTGATGATCGGTACAGGAATCCTCCGTACCCATTCCGCATCAGTGCCGAGCGAAGTCGAAGCTCAGTAACCTAAAACGCCGCCGCGCCCGCTTCGGCCACCGCGTGATCCTGTTCGCCTGAGCCACCACTTACGCCGATCGCCCCGACGACTTTGCCATCGCGCTTCAGCGGAATTCCTCCGGCAAAGATCATGATCTTGCAATCATTCGAGACGTGGATGCCGAAGAACTGCCCGCCGGATTGCGAGTGCGTTGCAATGTCCTTCGTCGCAATGTCGAAGGCTCGCGAGGTATACGCCTTCTTGATCGAGATGTCGATACTTCCGAACCACGCGCCATCCATACGAACATGCGACACGAGATTGCCGCCTTCATCGGCCACCGCAATGTTCATCGGCTGCCCGATCTCCTGCGCCTTCTTCTCCGCGGCCGCAATCACGCGCCGCGCATCTGCCAGATTTACTCCCGCCATAAGTCCTCCACAGTTATTAAGATTCAGGTAGAGCTGGCCTTCAGGCCAGCGTTTAAGCTTTCTTCACATTCCGAGCCGGCTTCAGCCGGCGGCAGAATCTCCTGTTTCGACCTCACTTCATCACGACGCAAACAGGCTATACGACAAAATCACCAACACGATCAGCGTAATCCAGACATACATGTGGTCATGCTCAATGGCGAACGCCACGGCTGAGAAGGCCACGCGTGCCACCGGCGTGGCGATCAACAGCAGGAGTCCGAGTTGAATGATCGCTTGCGCCTTGAACTGCATCACGCCATGAAGAATGTCTTTCGGGCTCTTCAGAGTTTGCGGCTCGCCCGTGAACGTCACGTAATGCGGCGCCTCGCGTCCATGCCGCGCCAGGTACACGATCCCGCCGAACAAAACGACAGCCGCGGCCAGGATCACACCTGTGCGCAACAGCGTGCCGATGATAATTTCGATGCTCTGGTCGTTCCACGTTCCAGGCTTCTGCGCCACCACATTCTCGTCGCTCATAACCGCCCCGTCGCTCCGTTGAAGATCATTTCAATGCCTAGCACGACAATTACCGCAGCAAACAGGTATCGCAGCGCTTTCACTTTTGCCGTGACGAGCAGCTTTGCGCCGATCAACGATCCCGCCAGCACGCCCAGCATCACGGGCATGGCAATCCCAGGTGAGATATAGCCTCGGTTCAGGTATAAACCTGCGCTGGCCGCCGCAGTCACGCCGATCATGAAGTTGCTGGTGGTGGTGGAGACCTTGAATGGAATCTTCATCGCCTGGTCCAAGGCCAGCACTTTGACCGCTCCCGACCCGATGCCCAGCAATCCCGACATCACGCCGGCGCCAAACATCAGGCCGTAGCCGGCAGGCACGCCCGTAACGCTGTAGGGCTGCGGCCCTGCGGCAGTGGGACAGGTGCCGTTCAGCTTCAGCTTCAGCGCCAGCGGCGATGACTTCATCTGCGGCCCGTGTTCTTCCCGATGCCGGCTCGACAAATAAGCGGAGTACAGCAGCACCAGCCCGAAGACGATCGCGATGGCACTGCCCGAGACGTGCAAGGCAACCGCTGCGCCCACAACCGCGCCGACCGTCGTCGCCGTCTCCAAAAACATGCCAATGCGAATGTTGGAATAGCCTTCCCGCACATAGGCAGCGGCTGCACCTGAAGAAGTCGCGATGACCGAGACCAGTGAGGCTCCGATGGCGTAGCGGATGTTGACGTGGAACAGCAAAGGTCAACATGGGCACGATGACCACGCCGCCACCGAGCCCAGTCAGTGCGCCGAGAAATCCTGCGAGCAGAGACCCGAGCGCTAACAGTCCGCTGAACTCAAGAACATTCATGCCGCTTCACAATACACCGAACTTTCTTCCCTTCGCATGCGGATGCGCTCGACTGTCCTTTTCCAGCATAAGACAGGTGGTGGGCGCAAAAATTGTACATGCTGACGGAGCGTGTCCGGCTCGGCTCCAAGGTCGCTGACGGATCGGAGTGGTCCGTTGCCGTGCGTCTATGGGGCCGCTTTCTTGTCTGTCCACAGAAACGAGGCTGCCCTTCGAAAATTGAGCGCGCTTTGCCAGCTCTGGATTTTGCGGACAGAACGCGATACGGTAATAACACCCGGGGCGCGGTACCCAAGTGGTAAGGGAGAGGTCTGCAAAACCTTTATGCGTGAGTTCGATTCTCACCCGCGCCTCCAGTATTTTCTTGCATCTATCTGATTTTCTTAGATATCCCTCGTTCCTCCACTTCAGCCAGCTTCTGCCAAAATCGGGAAAAATGGGCGAAGGTACGGCGAAAGGGTGGACAAAAGGTGGACAAAATCACGGCTGCAGGATCTCCGTTTTCGCCTCAAGAAATGCGTGGAGGACGTTTCTCGAGTGTCAGTATCGACGGTGCGTACGCCATTGGTGTACACCGCAAATGGTGCAGGCGATAAAGCCCACAACATTTCCATTGTTCCTTAAGGGGCTATGTGTGCTCCGGCGTGGAGCATTTCTGACCCTCGCGTTCATTCTGACTTGTTAGGGCTACTACAAGCAGATTAGGCGGTTTTCCGGTTAGTCAACGAAAATACAGAACAGACTCGGCTTCGCAGGTGTCGGTTTTTGGCCAGTTTGCCGTTGTCCGACAAATTCGGAACGCTATGATTCGTAGACACAAGCGCGTCCCGCTCCGATCCGCGAAAATCAGCAGCGAGGAAGCCATTCGGCGGTTTAGCCGTTTTACGTCCAAGTGGCGATGCCAGTGCGGTTGGCGGATGCTTCTCGGGAGTAATCTCCGACGTGCCGGGTTTCTGGCCAGTTTATTGTTTGCCGACCATAAGCTCGGGCCATGCGGGCTGGAACGTCTACTTACAACTATGACCGCGCGGGAATGTCTCTCACCTCTGGCATAAAACTGGCTCGTATGAAATCGGGGCACCCCAGCAATGATGACTCCTGGAGCTTGCGTGCGACTAAAGACCGGGTCTTGAACGGGCGCTCAAAGCATCCGGCCCGAGAAAGTCACCGAAAGCAGATCAGAGTATGTCCGAGCTGCCGCCTAATCGGTCCGGGACTAGACTCGGCTGGCGTTGCACTAATCCTCACTCCTCAATCACGCCCGTAGACTCTGGTAGCACATCTCCTGGCCGCGCGATCCAGACGTAAAGTGTGGGTAGAAGAAAGATGCTCATCACCAGATCGGCGATGAGTCCGCCGACAATAACGATTGCGAACGGGCGCTGCGAATCCGAACCGATTGCGTGCGAGAGAGCCGCCGGTAATAGTCCCAGGGTTGCGACCAGCATGGTCATCATGATAGGCCGCAGTCGCAGCACGGCGCCTTCGATCGCCGCATCTTCGATGGAATATCCCCTGGCCCGAAGCTGGTTGATGAAGTCCAGCATGATCACTCCGGTCTGAACCGACACTCCGAACAGCGCCAGGAAGCCGACACCGGAGGAGACACTGAAATTCGTTCCGGTGATCAGGAGCGCGAGCAAGCCGCCGATACGCGCCATGGCAACATTTGCCAATATGAGCAACGCCCATTTGAACGACTTGAACATCGTGTACAGGATGACGAAGATGATGAAAACGGTAATCGGCAGCACGATGAGCAGCCGCTCATCGGCTCGCTTCTTGCTCTCGTATTCGCCTTCCCAATCGACCTTGTAGCCCTGTGGCAGTTTGACCAGCCGATTGACCTTATCGATCGCCTGTTCCACCGTGCTACCCAGATCGCGCCCGCGCACGCTGTACTTCACCGCAACATAACGCCGGTTGGCTTCGCGATAAATCTCCGAGCCGCCATCCCGCTCGTTGATGTTGCAGAGTTGCGCCAGCGAGACTCGCTCGCCCGACGGCGACAGCAGCCGGATGTTTTCGATCGCCTCCTTGGTATCCCGGTATTGTTGCTGATACCGCAAAACCAGATCGTATCGCGCTTCGCCGATCAGGACCTGTGTCAGCGCCCCGCCGCCTACGGCCGTCTGGATTGCATCCTGCACGTCCGCGACATTGATTTGATAACGAGCCGCCGCGGCCCGGTTCACCGAGAAATTGAGGTTGGGTTGTCCCATCACCTGGAAGACGCCAAGATCGGTGATGCCTTTGACCCCACGCATTACGGCCGCAATCTCGTTGGCTTTGTCCGTCAGAACATGTAGATCGTCGCCATAGATCTTGGTTGCGAGTTCGCCCTTCACTCCGCTGACTGCCTCTTCCATGTTGTCTTCGATGGGCTGTGAGAATCCCCAGATCACTCCGGGAATTTTGTTGAGCTCGCGGTTCATGGCTGCGATCAGCTCATCTTTATTCTGGTGAAAGATCGGGCGCCATTGCTCTTTGGGCCTGAGGTCGACAAAGTATTCGGTATTAAAGAAGCTGGTGTGATCCGTGCCGTCGTCGGGACGCCCCGTTTGGCTGGTGCACTGTGGGACTTCAGGGAATGAGCACAATGCGATTCGCGCCTGGTTGGCGACGCGAATGCCCAGCTCCGGGCCGGCGCTGGGAGCGAGAGTTCCGCGAACCCAGAGTGCGCCTTCGTCCAGGTGGGGCAGGAATTCGGAACCAATCACGCCGCTGAAGGCCAGATACATGGCAAGCAGAAGTCCGGCAACGCCGATTGCCACCGTAACTCCGCGCCACTTGATTGCCTCCCGGCCCACACGGCGATACTCCTCTGTGATCCAGTGCATCACCGGGTTGTGCCATTCTTTTGTGCCTTTGGCGAACGCAAAACTGCACAGCACCGGAGCAATCACGATAGAGAAGACCATCGCCCCGAGCAGCGCAAACGCTACGGTCCACGCCATGGGGTGAAACAGGCGGCCTTCCACGCGTTGCAAAGTGAAAATCGGAAGGTAAGCTGTGATGATGATAGCGATCGCGTAGAACACCGGACGCTGGACTTCATGACACGCTTCACTGATCTTCTCAAACGGCGTCTTGGTGGTTTCATTCCTGCGATTCAAATGACGAACGATGTTTTCCACCATTACCACCGCGCCGTCGACCACCATGCCGAAGTCCAGTGCGCCAATGGAAAGCAGGTTGGCAGGGATATGGCTCAGGTCGAGACAGATCGAGGCGAATAACAATGAGAACGGAATCGTTGCCGCAACAATGAGGGCGCCGCGAACATTACCCAGAAATAAAAACAGAATGATCGAAACCAGGATCATTCCTTCCGTAAGATTGTGCAGCACCGTGTGCGAGGTGTAACGAACCAGATCGCTACGGTCGATAAACGGTACGACTTTGACTCCCGGCGGCAGGATGTAGGTGTTGAGTTCGTCAACCTTCTGATGGATAGCTTGGAGAGCGGCGTCTGCCGGCGCGCCTTTGCGCAAGAGCACAATGCCTTCAACCACGTCCGGGTCATCGATGATCTTTCCATCCTCGCGGTGAAAAGCTCTCCCGACTCGCCCCAGCCTGATCTTTGGACCCTGTTCGACGACGGCAATGTCGCGCATGTGAATCGGCGTGCCGTTCTTGGTGAAGATGACCGTCTGGGCAATGTCCTGCGAGTGATCGACCAATCCGACCTCGCGAACATTGACCTGCTGCAACCCTTGTTGAATGAAGCTGCCGCCGCCATTGGCGTTATTGTTGGCAATCTGCTGCTCGATCTGCGCAAGACTGAGCCCATAGGCCACCAGTTTGTTGGGGTCGAGTCGAACCTGGTACTCACGCGTGGGACCCCCGAAGCTGTTGACGTCGACCACGTCGGTCGCAGACTTGAATGTCTTTTCCACCACCCAGTCTTCCAGGGTCTTCAGCTCCATCGGGTCGTATGCGGGGTTGGTGCTTTGCAACGTAAAGAAATAGATCTGGCCGGCAGGGCTGTAGTCGGTCCCCAACTGCGGCGAGACATTCGGAGGTAGGGTGACTTGGCTCAGTCGCTCCAGCACACGCTCGCGGTTCCAGTTGTTATCAGACCCGTCGGTAAAAACCAGCTCGACATACGAGAGTCCGAACAGCGACCACGACCGCAGATGCACCACCTGCGGGATGCCGTTCATAACGATCTCGATCGGAATCGTTACTTGCTGCTCGACTTGTTCGGCAGAAATGCCCGGCCACTGCGTGATGATGTCAACGTAGTTGTCGGCAACATCGGGATAGGCCTCGATGGGAAGCTCGTGAAAGGCAAAGATCCCGGTCCCGAATAGGATCAGGGCCACCGCCAGTATCAGCATGCGGTTGTTGAGCGCAAAATCGACGAGGCGGCGGATCATCTATTGCTCCACTGTGTTTTGCAGCTCAAGCGCGTTCTTCACTATCTGATCGCCCGGCTTCACACCGGATACGATCTCCTGCATGTCACCAGGAAGCGTCCCGCCGCCAGTCACCTCCTGCCGTTTGAAGTGTCCGTTGCCCAATGAGAGGTAGACCCAGTCGCGGTCATGCAGATGCAGGACTGCTGTTGCTGGAACCACAGCGCGCGTTACTGGCTGCTTGCCATAGAACGTCGCCGTTACGAACATTCCAATCTTCATCAGCCCGGGATTCGGGACTTCAATGCGAACTTTTGCCGTGCGGATGCTGGGATCGAGTATCGGCAGGACGTTGTCGATTCGTCCCTTGAAGACCTGGTTGGGATAACCGGCCAGTTGGATATCTGCCATCTCACCGACGTGCACCGCATCGAGATCGTTCTCGTACACGTCGCACATGATCCAGACGTAGGAAAGATCGGAAATGGTGAACGGGTTGGGGCCCGACAGCCCTTGCACGCCGGATGCATTGGTTACTTCCTGGTCAGTGATTACACCTCCGATGGGAGCAACGACATCCACCACTCCTGACGGGTGATCTTTGTTAATGCCGAGCAGCCGCAGTTGTTCAGTTGCGGCATTGAGATCAGCTTTCGCATCGTCTTCGGTGTCCTGAGCCGCTTCCAGAGCGCTCTTGGCGATCGCTCCTCGGTCATACAGCTTTTGTGCTCGCTCCAGCTGCAGCCGCGCTAGGCGTTCATCGTTCTCAGCTTTCACATAGGTCTGGTAAGCGCCGGAGACATCGCTGCTCTGTACCCGCAGCAATAGCTGGCCCTTGTGGACCACGTCGCCCAGTCGCGCTTTGATCTCAACCACGCGTCCAGCCGCCAGCGAGATCACCGGTACAGCGCGTGAGATGTCCGGCTGCACCACGCCGGTCACGTTTAAGGCCGGCACAACCTTGCGGTCAGTCGCCATCGCCACGGGATACAAATCGGGATGGTCAACCGCGAAGTTGCTGGGATTGAAGGCAGCTTCGACGGTTGCCGGCGGGGGCGCTTCTGCTTGAGGATTGGGCTTCTCGCCGTTGCAGCCGATCAGAAAACAAAGCGGAGCAGCGCAGGCAACTGCCAGCAAGAGGGGACGAATAAGGATCTTCATGGGACCACCTCCCGGCCCACGGCCATGTTCAACTGGGCCGCGGCCGTCAGATATGACCCAACCAGATTCACGTAGTTCACTTGCACGGCGCGGTAGTCGCTCTCCGCACTAAGAAAGTCCAGCAGCGACGCTCCTCCGTTTTGATAGGCAAAGTAAACGGTGTCACGCACCCGAATGGACTGTTGCAGATACTTCGCCTTGTACGGGCGCAGCAGAATCAGCGTGCTGTTCAAGGTCGCGTAGCCGGAATCGACATCGCTGAGCACCTGCGCTTCCGTCGCTTCGCGCAGCTTATCGTTGCGCGTGATGTCGAGCTGGGTGCGCAGCTTCTCGCCCTGATTGCGATCGAAGATGCGCAGCGGAATTCCGATGCTGAAGCCGATCGTCTCGCGGGCATTGGGGTTGTTGGTGGAAGCGTTCCAGGTCCACCATCCGCCGAAGGTCGGATCGGTTGAGCCATTGGCAATTGCAAGCTTGTGATCGGTTTTCGCTTTGTCGACTGATTCGACAGCAGCCTTCAAGTCCGGGCGGGTGTCGAGAGCCATGTTGCGAACATCGCTCAGCGCTTGCAGCTGTTCGGTAAAGTCATATGGCCCGGTCACATCGAATTGATCGATTGGGGTTCGGTCATTGAGCAATGTGAGCAGCTGAATCTTTGAGGTGCGGAGGTTTACTTCCGCTGTTTGCACCTCTGCCTCGTACTGCACGCGCTGCAATTCGAGCCGGTCCAAATCGATCTGTGCGATATCGCCTGCGTCAAAGCGATCCCGGCTGATCTTGAGCACATGATCCCAGTGATCCAGGTCGGCAGTTGCCAGCTGGAGCAGTGCCTTGGCTTGGAGGGTAGAGATGAACGCGCTTCGCAGCGTGAAAAGTAACGTCCGCTGCAAATCGGTGTGGCTGAACTCCGCTACCAGAGTCCCTTTCTTGGCACTTTCCAGACGCAGTTCACGTTTGTGATCGCGCTCGTGCAAGTAGCTGATGCTGGGAACGGCGAAGGTCCCGGACAAGGGCTGCCAAACTCCCTGGTAAGGTGCGATCTGCGTCCCATCGGCAGTGACGCTGAAATTGGGGTTAGGCCGCAGATATGCTGTGATCTCCTGAGCTCGGGATTCATCAACATTCAGTTGGTCAGCCTGCAGCGTCGGGTTCGTGGCTTCAAACTTCTGTTGGATCTGCTGCCAGGTGAAGCTCTGCTGCGCCTGCGCCAAGCGCGAACTGGTTGTCAACAGCACGAACGACACAATGCATTGCAACCGTCGCAACCATAAACTCGAGCTCTGTTTAGCCAACAAGTCTGTCTTGCGTCTCCAGGAAAAGTGATGATCCTTGCGTCGGGTCATCTTCAGCGCAGGTCTAGCTCGACCTCTTTGTCTTCTGATACCGACGCGAATGCCGGCCACTGCCAGCACGCTTGCTGATCTCAGTGCGCTTCCTCAAATGGGCCTTGATGTCAGCCCAGCCGACCCATAGCACAGCGACATAAAGAACCAAGGCGAAGCATGCGATCGCCGCCAATACAAAACGATTCAGCGCGTCGTAATTCACCCACCACTCCGGCGCATCGCCGTGCTCAAGCGACCACAAAACCCGCCGTTGATCCGGCCAACTTTCTGATCACAGCGCATTAATGCGAATGGATACGCGGCCATCATCGCGAGTGTTGGTGCCGGGCGAAACCGATTTCAGTGTAGAGGCGAGCGGAGGACGATTAGTCCTATCTTTGGATAGTTAGACACTATCTTCTGCAGTTCATGGGCTATCTTTTGGCTAGCGCCGAAAAAATCTATGCCCCACTGACAATTCAGGCGCAAGATGCTAGAGGCGTACTATGAAAGATTTGTTAACGATCTACGCGCCCGCCAATCGCTCGCGCATGCTCTTTGTTTCAGCTGTGTTAATCGCGGCCATTGCAGCGGTCGATTGGGCGGCCACACGTTATATTTCGCTGGGGTTCCTCTATCTCTTTCCCATCATCATTCTGGGCGGATTCCTTTCACGACCACAAGTAATAGTCATTGCGCTCCTATGCGCAGGACTGCAGGAACTCTTCAGTAACTTGCCAGAGAGCGAAGCTGTCGTGCGTCTGATCCTCAGCTCCGCAGGATTCGCCGGTACAGGTCTTTTCATCTCAGAAATGGTTCGTAGCCGGCGCATTGTTCTTAAGCATGTGGGAGAGCTCGAGGACCAGATTAAACTGCGCGAGGACGCTGAAGAGCAATTGCGTTCCCTGGTAGAAAGCAGCCCCGCTGCTATTGTTACCGTGGATTCCGATGGGAAGGTTCTGCTGGCCAATGAGGCCGCGCGGCAACTATTGTCACCAGACGGGCCGGTTTTACCAGGGCAAATGGTGAGCTCCTACCTTCCGGCACTGCAGACCGTCTTGCAGACGCAGCGCCCGCGTTCGTTTAGAACCACACTTCAGTGCACGGGGCAAAGAAGCGATGGAGAGGTTTTTCTTGCAGGTGTGTGGTTCTCCACTTACCAAACACTGTCCGGACCGCGCCTTGCCGCCATCATCGTCGATCTTTCGGAAGACCTGCGCAATCGCGAAGACCTAAGCCTCGATCACTTGCTGAAGAACACAAGGATTCTGATGAGCGCCGTAGCCCACGAAATTCGTAATCTAAGTGGGGCCGTGCTCGTTGTGCACAAGAATCTCTCTCGCATGAAAGGCCTTGAAGCGAATGAAGACTTTGAGGCCCTGGGTAGTCTGATTCAGAGTCTGGAGAGAGTTTCCGCCTTGGAGCTTGGTTCTGCCACCGCGCAGAACGGCGAAGCTGTTGAACTCACCTCGGTGCTGGGAGAGCTTCGGATTCTCATCGAGACCACTTATCACGAATCGAATATTCATGTGCAGTGGGATGTCCCGGCACGACTGCCGTTGGTTTGGGCGGATCGCTATGGGTTGGTTCAAGTCTTTCTGAACTTGGCCAGAAACAGTCAGCGCGCAATGGCCTCCTGCGAAACGAAACAGCTTCTCATCACCGCAGCAGAAGAAAACGGGAAGGTCGTGATTCGCTTTGAAGATACGGGAAGCGGAATCACCGCTCCGGACAAGCTCTTTCAGCCTTTCCAGCCGGGCGCTAAGGCAAGCGGGCTTGGACTGTACGTTTCGCGTGCCATCATGCGCAGCTTTGGCGGGGACATCTGCTATGAATCGCGGGCAACTGGCTGCTGCTTTGCTGTGCTCGTACCCTTAGTAGCTGTGGCCAAGGAGGCAATCGGTGCCTGAGATCTCGACGTCACCAACTCGCATTCTGTTGCTGGATGACCATGCCCTTTTCCGTGAGAGCCTCAGCCGATTGCTCAATGCGGAGCCGGGCCTGGAAGTCGTTGCACATTGCGGAACAATCGCCGAAGCTCTCGATGCTCTGGGTCATCAGGCTATCGACCTGGTGCTGCTTGACTTCGACCTGGGTGAGGATGACGGCAGACAATTTCTGCGGGCAGCCAAACAACGAGGATTCGGGGGCAAGATCCTTGTCATCACCGCGGGTATCGGTGACGCGGCAGCCTCGGAGCTCATACGAGGAGGGATAGCTGGAGTCTTTCGCAAACACGATTCTGCCCAGCTGCTGGCGCAAGGTATTCGCGACGTGATGGGCGGCAAAGTCTGGCTCGATCAGGAACAGCTGCACAATGTACTGTCGACCGAGATACCATCCCAAACCCAAGATGCTGTGCCATCTTTCACGGAGCGGGAGCAACAGGTTCTTTCCGCTGTCTTCGAGGGACTTGCAAATAAAGAAATCGGCCTCCGCTTGGGGGTCTCGGAGAGCTCGGTTAAAGCGACGTTGCAGCAACTCTTCTCTAAGACTGGTGTCCGCACCCGTAGCCAATTAGTTCGTGTTGTTCTCGAGCAATATCGAGACCAGGTCTAATTTTGGCAACACGAAGCTCCCCAGAAGTCAGCTTGGAGGAAGTTTCACTTGGCCTTGTAGTCGGCAACCCGCCGACTGAGAGCGGACGACACGCCGTAGGTCACAAGAAAGGGTTGGGCGCTATACGCCCGATTGGGACCTGTTACACCCAAAAGCCTCAGCAAAACCGCAGAAAGCTAGCAGGAGCTGCTCAGGTATGCCGGACGGGGCCACGCGCCAAGCACCCTCAGGAGAAGTTTCGGAGTTGGCCCCACTCATGCTGGATTGGAGCTTTGAGCACGCAGAATGTGACAGGCGCGCCCTGCTCCAGGCCGTGCACGCCGTAAGGGACCGTCAGGTGTCCCACGAGAGTCGCCGAGGAGCACATCCAACCGACATCTGAGGGATTGTAGTCGAACATCAGCGCGTTCGTCGCCTGCAGGTTGCTAGGAAGCCAATACCAATCGCTCAGCTGAGGGCTGACGACTACCGGGAGCACTTTCCTGTCGCCGTAGATCTGTAGCGCTCCGGGAATGCCATAAAAGGCCGAGATGATGATCGTTCCCGTCCGCTTCGAGTAAGGAAGATTACCGTAGATCGACTCCACTTGTTGGGCGACGTCCTTCCATCCCACGCTGTCTGCGAAGAGTTCATTCTTGGCGTCGAGGCCGAGGGAGTGAATCCTGTTCGGCGGCGTGATGGGAAGTGTCAGCTGAGCAAACGTGAGGAGCTGGAGCACGCACGCAGCCGCGACTGCGATCTGGAAACCAATGCGCAACCTCGGCCGCTTGACGCGGCCGATCGCCATTAGCCCCTGAGCAAGAGCGATCGGCACGGTACCCACTGCGTAGTAGGACTTGCCCACGAACAGGAAAAGGATGAGAGGGAAAAGGCAAGCGATCCCGATGGGCCGCAGCGTGGCACTGCGAAACAGCGACACCAAACCCGCCACCCAGAGCGGAATCAAGAAGAAGAGATAGACCACGATCAGGAGCACGTTCATGGCGAGACCGCCGCCGGAGCCCTGATGATTGGCTATGTAAACAAGCGAAGGAAAACCTTTCTGAACCTGCCACGCAAGGTTCGGCGCCCAGATGAGCAGCGCGATGCCCGCCGCGATCCACGGATATCGTGTCCGCAGTTCCGCACGTAACGCGGGAGTAAGCAGGATGGCGATCCCGATAGCAGCCGCAAGGCCTCCGATAGTGTACTTGACCTCGAGGCCGATGCCGAGCGAGATGCCTAAATAGACCCAATACCTGGGCCGGTGCTCCAGAACGAGGCACAGAAACAAATATAACGCGACCATCCAGGTCGCCTCATCGAACGTCACGGTCTGATACACCCAGTTTGCCCCGAGGAAGTAGGGCGCCGTAACGGCGATCAATAGGGCGAGAGCTTGCAGGCGCAGCGAGCCGCCAAGGCGCCGCACGTACATGCCCGAGAGAACCACCATGAACGCGCCCAACAGCGTCGGGAGCAACCGCAGAGCCCATGGTGTTGCTCCCAGGAGATCCGTCTCCAGACGGGCGAGCAGCGGGACTATCGGAGGAAAGTCGACATATCCGAGTGCAGGATGCCGGCCGGAATCGATGTAGTAGAGTTCGTCGGTGTGGAAGCCGAGATTGCCGTTCGTGGCCAGATGCACGGCGAGGACGACTATTGCCGCGCCCGCGTAGAGAAACACCCAGTTGAGGTGCTGGCTCTTTTGCTCTTTAGCTACTTCGAGTTCTTGCACGGTTCCGTCGCGGAGGAGTCGACTCCGAGTGCGAGTTTACACCAGATTGATCGTCCGCCAACCGCCGTACAAACCGGCGGAAAATGGCGGCACGTTCGATGTGACTTCTGCGCCGATATTGGTAGAGGCCCGCCGACGTGCGATTTGCGATTTTTGTAGTCGGATTGCGTTTGGCAACTAGTTTTGGCCCAGCCGTGGCAATTAACTCTGGCCCACCCTTTGGTGTCATAAGTTAACGATCCCCCGGTACATAGCCGGGAAGGGGTGCCGGGGAAGGGCGGCTTGAGCGCCTTCCCCGGCCCAGTGATTACGAAGCCTTCTTCTTCTTTCCTGCTTCCACCGTCCGACGGAAGCGATAGCTGTCGGTGCCGGTTTCAATGATGTGGGCCTGATCGGTAATGCGATCCAATAGCGCTTTGCACAAGCGCGCGTTCGGGATCACCTGCGTCCATTCCGAAAAGGGCAGGTTCGTTGTCAGCAGGACGGCGGCTTTCTCGGCTCGCTCGGCAATGACCTGGAACAGAAACTCCGCACCCAGGTCGGCCATGGGCACGTAACCCACTTCGTCGATGGCAATCAGATCGTAGCGATCCCAGCGTGCCAGAACCCTGCGCAACTGCAACTGCTGTTTCGCCTCCACCAACTCATTGACCAGCGCGGCTGCCGTAGCAAAACGTACACGGTGCTTCTGGCGGCAGGCCGCGATGCAGAGGCCGGTCAGCAGATGGGTCTTGCCGGTGCCGCAATCGCCGATCAGGATCACTGGTTCAGCACGTTCGATATAGCCCCCCTGGGCCAGCTCGTGGATCTCTGTGGCCTTGATCTGCGGCGCTTTCGCGAAATCGAACTCATCCAACGTCTTCATCCGGGGCAAGCGCGCATCCTTAATGCGGCGTGCGATGGTGTTCCGTTCACGTTCTTCCAACTCAGCCGCCAGCAGCGCTTCCAGGTAACGCAGGTAAGTCTGGCGCTGCTTCATGGCCACTTCTGCCAGCGGAGCACACTGCTCGGCTACGGCCGGCAGACGCAGGCTGCGGCATTGTTGTTCGACGGCAGCCTTCTCCAGGTTCTCGACGGTTGCTTTCATGCCTGCACCTTCCCCAGCAACTGGTCGTAGCCGCTCAGCACCGGTTGCGGCCGTTCGTAACGGGCCAGCACTCCAATCTCCAGGGCAGCCACCGCAGGCTTTGCCAGTCGCCCAGCGACCAGCAGATGCCGGATTGCGGCCACATCCTGGCAGCCCAGCGAAAGCGCCTGTTCGACCGCAGCACGCAGCCGCTCCCACCCCTCACGGTTTCCCAGTGCGAGCAACTCGATCATCTGGCGGGTTCCTTCCTGTCGCCCCTGCCGCGTGTTTAACGCTTGCCATAGACGGTCGAAGCACTCCGGCCATCGCCCTGCCTGACGCCACTGGGCCAGCGGAGTGGACCCTGCCAGCGCGCCCGGCTTCTTCCGCAGCACATCGAGATAGTGTTCGAGATCGAGGATCTGCTGCTGGCGGTTGTAGCATCGTTCATGTTTCGCCACGCACACCCTTTCATGCCACACCTCGACGTAATCAGCTCGCAGCTTGGCCTCGACCCTGGTGCCTGGCGGCAGCGGAGTCGAGTAGCGGTTCGTCCGCACGCGAACGCAACGTAGCCCATCGACCGTGGGAAAGCTGCTCTCCGTTAACTCGAATGGCTCGGTGGCCAACCCCAGCAGATGCGGTTGTTCGTTGAGCATCGTCGCGCCGACGGTTTCGGTGCGGCCGTGCAAAATCCGTTGCTGATCTTGCTGACAGCATCGCTCCAGGTAAGCGTTCAGCTCTTCAAGATCGCGGGCTTGCGGCAGCGGCACCCAGTGGTTGCGCCGGAAGTATCCACCTTCGCCTTCGATGCCGCCCTTCTCGTTGCCCCGCGCCGGGTTGCAGAACTCACTTTGAAAGCGCCAGTGCGAACGGAAGGCGATAAAGCGGCTGGTCTCTTCGCGCTGATATCCCCGCAGAACCTTCTTCACTGCGCTCTTCAGGTTGTCGAAACGGAGAAGCTTGAAGACCCCGCCAAAGTAGCGGAAGGCAAACTCGTGTGCCTCTAGGAAGGCCTGCTGCGTGGCGTGCGTATAAGCTCGATGATAGGCGGCTCCGCTGGCCATCGAACGCATCTCGAAGACCTGAAGCTTGGTGCGCTCGCCGCCCAGCAACGCCCATGCCTCGTACCAATCCACCTGCGCTTCCACACCCCAGTCATAACTCTGGGGCACGAACACCTCGCGGGCGATCAGTCCCAACTGCTGCCGACGCCGACTCACATAGCCGCACACGGAACGCTCGCTTACGCTGAAACCCGGCAGTTCTGCGCACAGCCGCTGAAAGATGCGCCGCGCCGTATGCCGCTGCTTCGGCGGTGCTTTCCGATCCGCGATCAGAATCTGGTCGATGAACGCCGATGCCGCGGCCAGCTTCCGTAGACGCCGCTGTTGTGGCTTGCTCTCGGTCGGCACCGCATCGTTCAGTGCTTCCCGAACCAGACGCCGGTGAACTCCCAACTTCCGCGAGACCCCGGCAATCGTCCCGACGCCAAACTCATACTCCCGACGTATCTGCTCGAACAGCTCCACCTTGTCCCTCCTGCTTAGCCAGCTACGCTTTCGTCGTTCCATCCACGAAAGCCTATCCAGCTACTCACAAGTGGGCCAAACTTAACTTCCACAGGTGGGCCAAACTAAATTACCGAAATCATCGGATCGGCGACAACTACCAGGAAGCGATCGAACTTGTTATGAGCGGCGTTCCCGAGGAACTGAGGTGGATTTGGACTCCTAGCACTTGAACGCGCGGGCACCTGTCGGCGATCGCCTATGGCTCGTCAAGATCGGAAACGGAGGTGTTTTCGCCAGTGCGTGTGGCATCAGAGATGTTCTATAGGGGAAGGGATCACTGAAGTTTCAAATTTGGCAGAGTTAAGCTGTCAGGATGCGACCATTATGGGCAATCGACAGGTGGTTCTGCCTGATCGGATAGTCGCGGCACCGCGACGATCTTGTTCGTACTCTGACCTGACATTCATCAAGTCGGCAGATGAGCTTCTCGTTCGCAAGTCTGAGACCCCAAGAGTACAGCACTCTATTAACCGACTGGTCAATTAGGTGTAGGCAAAATTGTAACAGTCAAATCCTCAAAGAACCGCGAACTTCAATCGCCTTCAAAGAGCAGCGTACAACAGGTTCAATATCAATCAGTTGGGAACCTCGAATTTCAACAAACCTCAATAGGCTTTGGAATCTGGTTCGGGACCAGGGGGTCGGAGGTTCAAATCCTCTCTCCCCGACCAATCTTTTCAATAACTTGAACGCCACTTCTGGTTTTGCCGCTACATCGCTGTAGTCGATTTTGTAGACGGTTCAGCTTCCCGATTTTTCTGCCTTGACCTTCACCGCGAAGACCACATTGTGTCGACATTGCGTGATAACACTGATCTCACTAAGATCGTCAGCAGGAATTCCCAAAGATGAAACCTGACGTAGAACGCGGCGCTTGGATCATCGCCGCGTACAAGGTTATTGGTGACTACAACCCGGATGACCCGGCTTTCGACGCTTTTGAAGCGCTCATCAAGGCAGCGCGGGCTGGCGAGCTTTTCTCGGCCATCCGATCGTTGGGGGAGCGTACCTGGTGACAAATTTGACAAGTTCGGCAAACTGTCGCGCCTAAAGCCTACGCCCGCCCGTGAGATTCTTACCGAAGCCGAAAAGCTGGGGGCCATCGAGATCACGTGGTCTAAGGATCCAGCTCGCGTTGCAGATTCCGTGCGCTTCAGGAACGGCACTAAGGAAGGAGTGCTGGAATCTGATTTCCTTAGATATCCATGATTCCTCAACTTCAGCTAACTTCCGCCAAAATCGGGAACAACGGGGGAACATACGGCGAAAGGTTGGACAAAAGTTGGACAAAATCACGGCTGCTTGGTCTCTATTCTCGCCTCAAGAAATGCGTCGAAGACTCGTTTTGAGTGTCGGTACCGACGATGTGTACGCCATTTGTATGCACCGCAAACGGTGCAGGCGATATAAGTCCCTAACATTTCCATTGTTCCTTTGGGGGATTATGTGTGCTTCGGCGTGCAGTACCTTTGTGTATCGAATCACTCTCGCTGTTTGCGCGGCACTGAGAAAAGACCCAGACATGTACCTCGCATTTCGCTGCCTGGCGTTCATTCTGATTTGTTGGGAGTTACTACACGCAGATTACGTGGTATTCCGGTTAGTCCCACGAAAATACAGAACAGACTTAGGCTTCGCAGAAGTCGGTTTCTGGCCAATTTGCCGTTGCTGACAAATTCGAAAAGCTACTATTCGAAGACACGAGCGCGTTTCCCGCTCCCAATCCGCGAAAATCAGCACCGAGGAAGCTAGTTCGGCGGGTTTAGCCGTTATACGACCAGATGAAAGGAAAGCATTCGTAAACACTGGCTGACAGATCGGTACTGACTGATTTTCTCGAGTGACTTGGCGATTATGCATAAGGCGAGAACAGCTAAGAGACATGCGAAGCCGCATCGAATCGCGATAGGTGATCGTCGTTTGATGTCTCGGACGACGCGCTCGGTTCCGTAGACCGGATCAACGTATTTCGAACTGGCTCCCAGAACGCTCCATGCCCCGAATAATGGCTTCCGCCGCGTAACGTGTGAAATCGAGCGCTGTGCGCTGACTCAGCGGCAGATTTCCCCCGGCGGCCAGCTTCGCAATGCCGTGAACCAGCGACCAGGCGGTCCATGCGAAGACCATGGGGTCGCCCGCCGGCAGAATCTCCTCCTGCTGCGTGGCGACAATGGCATCGAGCAGCATCTGGAAGGCGCTTTCCCCAACCTCCGCCTTGCCGGTTTCACCCCGCAGGACTTCCCCCAAATCAAACATCACCAGGAAGTGCCGGGGCCAGCGTAATGCAAATTCCACGTACCCACACCCACACAGCACGAGTTGCTCCCGCGCAGTGGTGCCGGGCTCCATCCGCTTCCTCATCGTGGTGCGCAGGCGCGCAAAACCTTCGGCCGCTACCGCCAGCAGCAGGTCGTCGCGACTGGCAAAGTGCCGGTAAGGGGCGTTATGGGAGACACCGGCTCGCCGCGCTACCTCGCGCAGAGTGAACCCACGTGGCCCTGCTTCGCCGATCAGGGTCTCCGCGGCCTCCATCAGAGCCGCGCGCAGATCCGGGTGGTGGTACGGTTTAAATTTCGGCATGATTTTTTTCTATCAGAGAATGTTGACACGCGCAACATTCAAAGTTTACTCTAATGTTGTCACTGTCAACATCAAACCGCGGAACCCCCGCAGCACGGGAGCGCATCACGGCCACCGGTACCCTGACGTGACCGGCGAGTTTTGTACCAGGGGAAATGTTAGAGAAACTGGTACAAAAGGAGCTGGAGAATGGCACGGAAGAAGCACGGCGCAGAGCAGATCGTTGCGATCCTGCGCCAGATCGAAGTCGAATTAGCCAACCACAAGAACATCGGCCAGGCCTGCAAAGAGGCCGGGATCACCCAACAGACCTATTACCGCTGGCGGAAAGAGTACGGCGGACTGAAGCTGGAGCAAGCGCGGCGGCTGAAAGAGCTGGAGAAAGAGAACAGCCGTCTGCGGCGCCTGGTGACGGAACTGTCGTTGGAGAAGCAAGTCTTAAAGGACGTGGCGGAGGGAAACTTCTAAGCCCTGAACGGCGACGTTGCGCGGTACAGCACGCTCGGGAACGACATCGGTTGTCGGAGCGGCGTGCGTGCCGGCTGTTGGGGCAATGGCGAGGAACGCAGCGCTATCGAGTAATCCAGCGCGAGGAAGAAGATGAGCTGACCCGAGCCATCCTGCAGTTGGCCAGCGCCTACGGACGATACGGTTATCGAAGGATCACAGCTTTACTGCGCGATCTAGGCTGGCAGGTAGGCAAGGACCGGGTGCAACGGATCTGGCGGCGGGAAGGGCTGAAGGTGCCGCAGAAGCAGCGGCCACGAGGGCGGTTATGGCTCAACGACGGCAGTTGCGTGCGGCTGCGACCGGAGCACGAGAATCACGTTTGGGCCTACGATTTTGTGCACGCCAACACCCATGATGGCCGAACGCTACGGTTGCTGACGCTGATCGACGAGTATACGAGGAAGTGCCTGGCGATCCGGGCGGCACGGCGATTGAACAGCTATGACCTGATTGAAAGCCTGGCGGACCTGATGTTGTTGCATGGTGTGCCGGAGCATATACGGTCGGACAACGGACCCGAGTTCATTGCCGCGAGATTGCGGAAATGGCTGTCGGCGGTGGAAGCCAAGACGCTGTATATCGAGCCGGGGAGTCCTTGGGAAAACGGGTACTGTGAAAGCTTCAATGGCAAGCTGCAAGATGAATGTTTGAAAGGCGAGATCTTCTACTCGTTGAAGGAGGCGCAGGTGGTGATCGAGCGATGGAGGGTACACTACAACACGGTACGGCCGCATTCGTCGCTCGGCTATAGGCCGCCGGCACCACAAACGATCTTGCCGAAGGAAATGGGGCATGGAGATATGGAAAACGCTGCGCGTTTCCCACATCTCCACACCCCCGACTACGACTACGGAATAAGTTCGAAAAAGGCGCTACACTAACATTCCGCTTGGTACAAAAAATCGGTCAGGTCAGCTGCGCTGATGGCCAGTACCCCTTTAACGGGGTGATACAGGCCCGCGGCGGAAACTTCTATGGGGTGACGACTAGCGCCGGCGGCAACTGCTCTCCAAACTGCGGCACTGTCTTCAAGATCACCCCGGCCGGCGAGTTGACCACGCTTTACACGTTTTGCTCCCAAAGCGGCTGCGCCGACGGGAACCAGCCTGCGGCCCCTCTTGTGCAGGCCTCCGACGGGAACTTTTACGGCACGACGGAGCTTGGCGGAGCCAACAATGACGGCACGATTTTCAAAATCACCCCCGAGGGTACGCTGACTACGTTGCATAGCTTCAACGGTATTGACGGAGCTTACCCTGAGGGCGGGCTGGTGCAGGGTTTGCCCGGCACCTTCTACGGAACAACACCGAGCGGCGGAGCTAACAACGAGGGCACCATCTTCCGTTTGACCATTGTGCGCACATGCAGCGTTTGCCCGAACCTTTGAGTGAAGGTGATCTGGCAGTAACTGTTGCAAAATCCCCATTACACTCCGTCGAAAGTCGCAGGTAACCCGTTTGGAATCTGACCTGACCGATCTTTTGTACCAAGTGGAATGTTAGCGTAACGCCTTGTTAGACCCTAGTCCGTAGTCGTAGTAGGGGGTGTGGAGATGTGGGAAACGCGCAGCGTTTTCCATATCTCCATGCCCCGTTTCCTTCACCAAGATGGCTTGCGGCGCTGGTGGTCTGTAGCCGAGCGACGAATGCGGCCGTACCGTGTTGTAGTGCACTCTCCATTGTTCGATCACCACCTGGGCCTCCTTCAGCGAATAGAAGATCTCGCCCTTCAAGCATTCATCTTGTAGCTTGCCATTGAAGCTTTCACAGTACCCGTTTTCCCAAGGACTCCCCGGCTCGATATACAGCGTCTTGGCTTCCACCGCCGACAGCCACTTCCGCAGTCTTTCGGCAATAAACTCGGGCCCGTTGTCCGACCGTATATGCTCCGGCACACCATGCACCAGCATCAGGTCGGCCAGGGTTTCGATCAGGTCATAGCTGTTCAACCGCCGCGCCACCCGGATCGCCAGACACTTCCTGGTGTACTCGTCAATCAGGGTCAGCAGCCGTAGCGTCCTGCCATCGTGCGTCTTGGCGTGCACAAAATCGTAGCTCCAGACGTGATGCTCATGCTCCGGTCGTAGTCGTACACAGCTGCCATCGTTCAGCCACAGCCGCCCTCGCGGACGCTGTTTCTGCGGCACCTTCAGCCCTTCCCGGCGCCAGATCCGCTGCACCCGGTCCTTGCCTACTTCCCAGCCTGCGTCGCGCAGTAAAGCCGTGATTCGCCGATAGCCGTATCGTCCGTACTCACTGGCCAGTTGCAGGATGGCACGCGTGAGTTCATCTTCATCGTTCCGCTGGGTCACCATGTAACGCTGCGTTCCCCGCCATTGCCCCAACAGCCGGCACGCACGCCGCTCCGACAACCGATGTTGCTCGCGAGCATGCTGTACCGCGCAACGTCGCCGTCCGGGGCTTAGAAGTTTCCCTCCGCCACGTCCTTCAAGACTTGCTTCTCCAGCGACAGCTCGGTCACCAGTCGGCGCAAACGGCTGTTCTCTTTCTCCAGCTGTTTCAGCCGTCGAGCCTGTTCCAGCTTCAGTCCGCCGTACTCTTTCCGCCAGCGGTAATAGGTCTGTTGGGTGATCCCGGCCTCTTTGCAGGCCTGGCCGATGTTCTTATGGTTGGCTAATTCGACTTCGATCTGTCGCAGGATCGCAACGATCTGTTCTGCACTGTGCTTCTTCCGTGCCATGCTCCAGCTCCTTTTGTACCAGTTTCTCTAACATTTCCCCTGGTACAAAATTCGCCGGTCACGTCAACGGTACGGCCGCATTCGTCGCTCGGCTATAGGCCGCCGGCACCACAAACGATCTTGCCGAAGGAAATGGGGCATGGAGAATATGGAAAACGCTGCGCGTTTCCCACATCTCCACACCCCCGACTACGACTACGGAATAAGTTCGAAAAAGGCGCTACACTAACATTCCGCTTGGTACAAAAAATCGGTCAGGTCACGGTAATTGTCTTCATGACCTTGACCCCCGATTTTGTCACCCGAAGCGAGATTTTTCTCGTTTTGCTGGGGCTGATGGTGCGGGCGAAAACGCCAGTCTGCTAAGTGCCGGCAGAGCCTGACAGAGTTCTCTCTCAATGTTTCAAGTAACGAAGCGCAACACATCCTGATTGAAAAGTCTTTGACTCAACAAGTTTTAATTGTCGTTTCTCCGGCAGGTTGACACCTTCCAACAGCCGTCTCCCTTTTCCAACAATGATTGGCATAACGACAAAACGATATTCATCAACCAGTCCAAGCTCTATAAGCTGTGAAGGAATATCTACACCACCGACCAAAATATTTTTGCCTGGTTCTTGTTTCAATTTAAGGATTTCGTCGCGAAGGTTCGTCCGAACAATTCTCGTATTTTCATCTTCAGCGCTGGCCAACGATCGTGAAAAAACAATCTTCTTCTTGGAGACAAAGGTTTGAGCAAATTCGATATCCGCTTTTGTCTCGGACTGGCTTTTTGCGATATCAGGCCAATAAGGAACCATCAATTGATAGGTCTTACGCCCATAGACGAGCAGGTCAAAATCTCGCAAGAGGTGCGTGTCATGTTCGAATACTTCTTCATCAGGATTGAATTTGGTATGGTCGCAGCAGCCATCTATGGTGACGTTGATTGCGTAGATTACATTTCTCATTGAATTGTCCTGACCCCTCTATCGCGCCCGCGCTCATGAAAGTTTGACTTACGATGCTCGAAAAGTATGGCGACCAGCGGTTCATACGAGCCTCACTTGGATCAGCCACAGGGGGGCACCGCAGAACGACCGCGCCTTTGCCTCGCTAAGCATCGCGACTCAAAGCGCCGAATACACCACCTGCGCAAAAACATCGCCGTTGAAGAAGCCCTTGCCCCAAGTGGCGTCCAGGTCCGCAAACGGTTTGCTCGCCGCTATTTCGCCGGCCGATTTGCCGGCGGTCTTCAGTTTTTGCACACGATCGCGCGCCGCAACCAGCATGTCCCGAAACTTGGTCAGATCGGCTTGGTTGCCCAGCGGGCCATGCCCCGGAACGATCTTGGTGTTGTTGTCGGCCAAGGGCAGAACTTTGTCGGCGGCGACAATCATCCCGTCGATTTTTCCGCCGGTGCTGGCGTCGATGACAGGGTAAAAGCCGTTAAAAAAGGTATCGCCCATGTGAATCACGTTGGCCTTCTGGAAGTGAATGTAGATGTCCGTGTCGGTATGCGCCGGCTGGAAATATTGCAGCATCACGATTTCACCGTTGGCCTGCAGTTTTTGGCTGATGCTGAATGTCTGCTGTGGCAAAGCATCCGCAGGCGATGCCGGAACGTGCAAACCCAAAACCGCACTGTCGTGTGGCTCTGCCATGCGCGTCTTGGTGTTTTCGTGGGCCAGCACGGTGGCGCCTGCGGCGTGCAGATTGGCGTTATTGTCCGTGTGGTCGAAATGCCAGTGCGTGTCGATCACCGTCTTCAGCGGCGCATGGCCCAGCCCATCGAGCGTTTCTTTCAGCTTCGGCCAGGCCGGCAGAAGAAACGTGTCGACCACGATTTTGCCATCGGGCCCGTTCAACACCACAACGTTGCCTCCAGGTCCGGAAAGCAACGTTAGATTGTCCCCCAGCGGTTGCGATTGGATAGGCGCACTCCCCATCTGCGCCCGCATCGCCGCCAGATCGTCAGTTGTAGCCGTTGCCGCTTGCTGCCGAAGATCAGGAACGCCGGCGCTTAGAAGACTTGCTGGAAACAGTTGGGCCAGCAGGGCGCTTCCCGCGAACGCCGCAGAATTGCGCAACATTTCGCGCCGTGTACTTTGCCTTTCCAAGAACTTCGGGCTCATTTTCGTTCCGCCTTTCGAATGTGAACTACCCCCTTGTTGTCTTTCGTTGTTCTGCCGCGTACTCTAGCTGGGTTTCGGTTGTTCCGCTAACGGGAAAGTGGCGATATATGTCGGAAAAGGGTCAATCTCGCAAATCCATGTTCGTAGTGAAGAATATGGAAGAACTGCGCCGTCTCTACGACAGCGATACGCCAGTACTGGCATATGCCTTCAAGAGGCGGACGGTCGAAGGCTGGACGCCAGAGCACAGCCACCCGCGCGGGCAACTCGTCGCACTGACCCAGGGCTTGCTCATCGTGGAAACAGCAAACGAACGATGGATGTTTCCCTCCCAGCGTTGCGCATGGACTCCACCAAATTGTAAGCACGCGGCGCGTTCTGTCGGAGGCGCTGCTGGCTCGATGGTCGACTTGTCTCCGGAGATGTGCCGCGGACTACCTAAGACACCCTGCATGTTTAACTCATCGGAGCTATTGTTCGCCATAGTTCATCGTATGGTCGGTTGGGACCTCCGCCAACCGCTCAACCCGGCGAAGAAGCACCTAATTACAACGCTTCGTGATGAGATTCGACAGCCTGACCAGCAGCCCTTGCGTTTGCCTATACCGAGAGAAGGAAGACTGGCCAGAGTTGCAGATGCTCTGCTGGATGATGTTGCAGATGACCGCACGCTGGACGCTTGGGCGCATGCTGCCGGAATGGCCCGCCGTACTTTCATGCGTGCGTTTTCGGCTCAGGCAGGCATGTCATTTGGCCGTTGGCGACAGCAGGCGCGGCTGTTTGCTGCCCTTGAGATGCTGGCACAGAGGAAATCTGTCACGGAGGTCGCTATCGCAGTCGGTTACGACAGTGTAAGTGCCTTCATTGAAATGTTTCGGACCATGCTGGGAACCACACCACAGACATACTTTCGAGGCAAGCGATCGTAGCCACGCGGTAGAGGCATGGGCGCAACGGCGCGCCCTCCTTGACGCTGTCGTGATACCGCCACGCGAGAAGACGTCTCCTGCACCGCGTCTTCGGCGTCCGGCAAGGAACCGAGCATGCGGTAGCAGTGGCTCAGCAGCTCGCGGCAATGACGTTCGACGTTGCTGGCGAACCCGTTCATTGAGTGCTCCCTCGCCATGGCAGCTTTTATCATCGGAATGCAAAAGATTGCATCGCTCGCTTCTTCAAGAAAATAATTGGGCAGCGATTCCGCGAGTTCTTCAAGGATGTCGAGCAATCAGGAAGTCACGATTCAGCTCGTATTGTGTGTCGTTGGTGTGCCAGATTTCACTGGGGTCGAGAACATTCTTCGGCTGACTGTCGGTCAGCGTGTATAGCCGTTTTCACCCATGCCGTTGCTGACGGCGTGGGCTGATAGTGTGCCCTACGAAGCCGATGGTTCCGATAGTCTTGTCACAGTAGAAAAGCACTTAAAGCCATTTTTTCTCTATCCCTTGATTTTGCTGATTTTTGGTCAATGGAATCAGTAGCATACAGGGAGCCCCGGGCCGAGCTTTTTGTACCGACTCTAGGAGAGCCGCCGCGGGATATGGGAAGAACGGCGGACATGGTTTCTCTCGCCCCGCTTTTCTCGCTTGCTGGCCTTCGTCTGGAACTATCAAGGGACCGAAGGAGCTCTACCTTACGATAAGGCGATGGCACTCACAATCTTCAAAGTCGAAGCTGATCCTGATTACTTGTGCAATGGCGATTTCTCGACAGTTGACAGAACGCTCGTAAGTTGGCTGAACCTGGCGACCATCCCCTGTACGCCGCTGAGTGCGACAAATGGGCGACCGGGAGGGTTCTCCACCATCCCGGTTTAGAGTGTCTCAGCTACTGCGCCTCTTGTACGGCGGGCGGCTTCCATGTTCCGTCAATGATTGATGGTGGCGTGTCTTTCGGCCAGTACAAGCGCAACATCGGAATAAATTCCCCTTTGGGTGCGGGCAGCCAATTAGCTTCCTTGTCCTTGCCCGGAGACTCGTTCTGGAAGTAGAGGGTCACTGAGCCGTCAGCGTTGGATTTTAAGTGGTTGCGTGGGCTGACGGTGAATTTGTTTAGCGGGTTGGGAACAAACCACCAGCCGTCGCTTTCAACTTCGTACATAGTGATTGACCAGAAGCCGTTAACCGGCGGAGTCTCTCCCTTGGCAAAAGTCAATGTGTACTTGTTCGCGCCGGTCAGGGTTTTTCCGGTGCTGTCCACTGTGGTGTACGGATACACGGCATCAAGTTGCAGATTGGCAGGCCAGCCGTACGCCGCTACCACCGCTCGCTTCATATAGTTTGTCCCATATACGCCGAGGTCCTTGGTGACGACCCAACCGTTCACGACGACACCGAGGCTGGCCTTGTTGTCCGCAATCTGCTTCATGGCGGCGCCGTTGACATCCTTAAGTGCGGCCTGCACCGCCGTGTCGAGCTTGGACATGTCGAACGGTTGTCCGGGGACAATACCTAGCTTCGCCATGCGAGCCAGAATAGGTGCATCTTCCGGAGCGGGAGGAGCGGCACTGCCCATTAGCTTCGCAAGCATGTTGAAGTAGGGTGGAGGTGTCCATCGCGTTGATCACCTTCTGCGGCGAGTCTGTCATGCTAAAGCCCGGGTTCGGGTTCACCGGCGGCGCTTGGTATTTGTACGGCTTACCGTAGGCGCTCAGAGGGACGATGGAGTACTGCGCCTGCAGAGCATTGACAATCTTGTAATCCTGGTCAGTGCCATTAGCATAAGTGCGCCCCAAGATTACGATGTAGCGAGTCGCTGCCTTGATCTGCTTCATCCCGGCGGGCACTGTCCCGTTCCATCCTGGGCCGGTGATTAGGTATTTGGCGGCAGCTCCGCCCTGGGTGCGCTTGCCAGGTGTATCGAAATCCGTCATCCACAGATCGGTCATCTCGAACAGATAGAAACGTTCGCCCATGTCCGGATGGCTGAAGACCTGTGGTTCCGCAAGGTCAAGCCAGGCTAGCGAATACAAAGTGTCGGCGTTGGGCGCGGAAACGCCACGGAAATCCGCCGGGGGATAGCGTGGGACATTGCTGAACTGTCCCATCGGAGCATGCATCCCCGCTTCATAACGGTCTGCAACGTGCGGTGGAGGTTGCGGAGGGTCATATCTCGGTCAACCAGAATGCGCCTCCAGACCGGCGGGCGGGTTCCCAGCAGCGTTACTTTGATCGCAAACACTTCCATTGAACAGGCCAGCCGAGCCGAATTCCTTTCCTTCCTCTACGTCGACCTTGGCCACGAAGTCGGCATCAGAACGAATCGCATCCAGTTTATCTTCGCGCACACGCCGCAGATCCTGCTCAGCAAGACATCCTTCATGGAGCAGAGTTCCGAATACGAAAGTGAGCGTTGAGCTCCGATACTCGTATTTGGGATCGATCTGCTTTCGTCGTTGCACCGGATACGGCTCCAACTCCCACAACTCCTAGGGCTCCTCGACCTCGGCAGCCTGTTTTGCCTGCTGGATCAGCTCCTGCAATTCCTGGTTCAGAGCATGGTCGAAGGCTTTCCAGGCGGTGGTCCGTTCCGACTTTGACCATCTTAGTTCGCTCTCTCTCGGATGACTGTCCGGGCCGGCAGAAGAGGATAGGATCGTCCTTTTCAGACCCCGTGTGCGAGCATTCTAGCTCTGGCGTCGGGTTTTGCTTCTACCGATATCGAAGCGACCGGCTCAGAGGTTGGTTCATGCGGTTTGGTGTCGGATCCCAGGTCAAACAGATCGTTGACCGGATGGCCCAGATTCTGTTTGCAGCCGAGATAGCGTTCCGTCGTCTGCACCGATGCATGGCTCAGCAGGTGGTCTGATTACACCAACTATCCTGAATCTCCAAGCTAAAACTCTTCCAATCAGCTGATTGCGCCGTAATCCAAAATTAAGTTGCGTTGCTGATAGCCCGTAGTACACTTCGGCACCGAAGACGTGGAGAGGGGGAAGCAATATGGCCCAGCGGGGTACGTCCGCTTCAATTTTCAACATCAACTCGCGGCCAGGAGCGATTGTGCTCGTCGTCGTGATGGCGTTCGCGGTCGGCGTTGTCGCTGTCCCAGCGGTGCAGGCGCAAACCTTTCAGGTGCTTCACGCCTTCACCGGCGCGGATGGCGCACATCCTTATGCTGGTGTGACCGTTGGCGGTCCGGGAACACTCTACGGGACGACCCCTGACGGCGGAACGCAGGGGTACGGCGTGGTGTTCAAGCTGGCGCAGCGAGGTTCGGGTTGGACCCTCGACCCACTCTACAAGTTTGCCGGCGGCCAGGACGGTGACGTCCCGACCGGGGGCGTAGCTATTGGCCCGAACGGCGCGCTCTATGGCACGACCTATCTAGGCGGCAGTGCGAATAACGGCACGGTTTTTGAACTGCAACCCCCAGCTACCGCGTGCAAAACCGCAATCTGCTATTGGAACGAAACCGTCCTCCACTCCTTCGCAGGACCTCCACAGGATGGCAGTCACCCCTACTTCGGCAATGTGATTTTCGACCACGCCGGAAACATGTATGGCACAGCGTTCGAGGGCGGTTTCTATAACTGCGGGCTTGCGTGGAAACTAACACCGTCGGACGGGGGGTGGAGCGAGAGCCTTCCCTACACATTTAGCGGCGCTAGCGATGGATGTTATCCGCTTACGGGTGTGATCTTCGATGCGGCCGGAAGCCTTTACGGTAACACCAACTCTGCAGGAATGTACGGAGACGGAACCGTTGACCGGCTAATGCCCTCAAATGGAAGCTGGATCGAGCACACTCTAGTTGCTTTGGACGGGAGTACGGGAGCAGGCAGCTTTGGCACCTTAGCCATCGACCAGTCCGGCAATCTTTACGGCACTGCCGAAAGCTACGGCCCCAGTGAGGGCGGGACGCTGTATGAGCTTAGCCCCTTAAACGGTGGCTGGAATTTCTCCCTGGTTTATGTCTTTTCACCCGACCCCCTATCGCGATACTCGTGCGCTCCTCTTACGGGCGTGACTCTGGGCCCAGACGGCAATCTGTACGGAGTATGCGAAATCGGCGGCGTCAATGGTTACGGCTGGGTCTTCAAGATGCCGCCGAATTGCGATCAAACCTGTACGCCCAACGATCTCCATGACTTTGACGGCAGCGATGGTTGGACTCCTTACGGGCAAGTGGTGTTCGATACGAGCGGCAACCTTTACGGCACGACGCAATTCGGGGGCAATCTGTCCGACTGTGGCGGGGACGGTTGCGGCGTGGTCTGGGAGATCACAGAGGTAACTGACGGGTTTCGGCACTGAGCCTCTTGCCGTAACGTCCCCATTTCACTCATTGAGGGTCAGTGAGCGCTATCTGTTCACAATAACTAGCTGGTGGCCCGCTAAGTCACATGCTCCTAATCTGTTAGACCGTAATACAAAATTAAGTTGACCACGGCTGGTAATAGGCTTTTACTTCACCCTTTCGCGCGGCGTTCAATGCAAGGGAGGCCATCATGGCGAACCCGGCACAATCCTCCACATCAATTCCGCGACACGACTTTGGACTACCTGCTTTCGCACTGGCGCTGGTCGGTGCGCTGACGCTGGTCGCGAAGCAACCAGCCCAGGCCCAGACGTATACCGTGCTACACACTTTCACCCGTGGTGCAGACGGGGCGTACCCAGATGCTGGCCTCACCATGGCTGGGGCAGGAACCTTCTATGGAACGGCTTCCGCCGGCGGGAATACCGGAGGCCAATGCGGCACCGAGGGATGTGGCACAGTTTTCAGGTTGACGCAACACGGCTCAGGATGGATTTTTTCGCCACTATACAGCTTTACTGGAACCGATCATAACGACGGAGCCTCTCCCTACGCTCCGGTAACGGTTGGTCCTGACGGCGCACTCTATGGGACGACCAACGAGGGAGGCAGCGGCTCCGGCACGGTGTTCCGCCTTACACCACCGGCATCACTTTGCAAAGGCTTCTCCTGCCCATGGACGGAAACGGTGCTGCATCGCTTTGCGGGCGGCAGCGACGGCGCGTATCCCGGCTATGGAGGCCTTGTTTTCGATCAGGCTGGAAACATCTACGGCACGACCCAGAATGGCGGCGGTCCTGCCAATGTGGGTACGGTTTTCGAACTGACGCCCTCGAACGGCGGTTGGGTTGAAACGATCCTCTACAGTTTTACCGGCGGAGGGCAACCGTTATCGGGGGTGATCTTCGACAGCGCAGGCAACCTCTACGGCACCGCGGCTGGCGGTGGCGTGGTTTACGAACTCAGCCCTTCGGGGTCCGGCTGGCGCTATCAGCCTCTCGCCGCTGTAAATACTCCCACCGGAGGAGTGGTATTCGATTCATCAGGCAATCTTTACGGCACCACCCTTAACGGCGGCGGTTCGGTCTACCAGCTACGGCCCTCCAATGGGGCTTGGCTCTTGACTACGCTTTATAACTTCAACGCCTATGAGGGCCCGCTTGATGCCCCAACTCTTGACACAGCCGGGAATGTTTACGGTACGGTAGCCGATCTCGTAAGCGGAGGCATCGTCTTCAAGCTGACGCGCTCTAATGGCTGGCTGGAAAGCACTGTCACTGATTTTGGTGGTTCCGGCCAGCCTGTCGGCAGCGTGATCTTCGACGCGAACGGCAATATGTACGGCACGGTTGAAATTGGCGGCAGTTCCAGCTACGGCGTCGTCTTCGAGGTCACGCCGTAGCTAGCCTCTTCGGTGGATGGCGTTTTGCTGTAAACTGTCGGAACATCCCCATGTCACAAGTAATCCTGCCGGCGCATTCCCGCTGTAGGATTACTGGTGTAATCGCCTGTTTGCGCCAACCATTTCGAAATCTCCGACGTAAGCCATTTGCTATAAATCCTTTAGACCGTAATACAAAATTAAGTTGACCTGCTTCTGGAAGAGTTTGATAGTCACGCTGTGCCAAAGGCGTGCAAGGACAAACGTCAGCACGCTAACCGCAACGTCTCGAAAAAGGAGTTGCTTATGACAAGCCAGACACGCGTCACGTTTCGCCTGCCATTTCCCGTGTTCGCGCTCGCCATGCTTTGCGCGATAACAGTGATCGCGACGCGGCCGGCACAGGCGCAGACCTTCAGCGTGCTTCACACCTTCAGTGGCGGGGTCGACGGTGGAGCACCGGTCACGGGCCTCACCATGGATCGCGCGGGGAACCTGTATGGCACCACTAGCGCCGGCGGGCCGGGCGGATACGGCACCGTCTTCAAGCTGACCCGCCGGAGCTCCGGATGGGAGTTAAGCACGCTGTACGGCTTTCATGGTGGCGCCGACGGCGGCATGCCGGAGACCCGAGTGATATTCGGACCGGACGGTACGCTTTACGGCACAACCAACGAGGGTGGACTGCAGCCCTGCAATGGCTACTCCGTTGGTTGCGGTGTCGTCTACAATCTGCGGCCGCCGGCAACCTCCTGCAAGACCGCTATCTGCTACTGGACGGAGAACGTAATTTACACCTTCGACGGTCTAAATGCCGGTTTCCCGATCGGCGATATTGCCTTTGACCAGCATGGGAACCTCTATGGCTCGGCCGCAGTGATGTACGAGCTGTCGCCCTCCAACGGAAGCTGGACGCTGAGCGTCCTCAACAGCAACTTTGGGTCCTACAACGGAGTGGTCCTGGACGCTGCCGGCAATGTCTACGGTGAGGACGATGATTATGTCTTTCGCCTGGTGCCGGAAGGCGGGCAGTGGCTGGAGCAGACCGTCTATACCCTGAACGACCAGACGCAAGGCTATGGGGTCAGCGGCCTGAGGTTCGATCCTGCGGGCAACATCTATGCCGGCACCTCCAACGGCGGCCCGAATGGCAGCGGTACCGTGTTCGAGCTAACTCCTACCGGCAGTGGTTGGGACTTCAGCCTGCTTTACGCCTTCAGCGGAAATGGCTCAGGCGGACCCGGGAGCGGCACCCTGCTGCTGGATTCGGCGGGCGACGTCTACGGAGCAGCCGGTGAAGATGGAGCCAACAACGTCGGCTCCGTCTTCAAGCTCACTCCTTCCAGCGGCGGCTGGACCTACAGCGATCTTCACGATTTTCACCAGCTCGGCAGCGACGGTTGCTACCCGCAGAACCCCATGGTGCAGGACGCCACCGGCAATTTGTACGGCGTGACTGAGGCCTGCGGCTCCGGCAATCCCGGCTACGGCGTGCTCTTCGAGATCACGCCCTAAGGCAGTCAGTTTTCAGTAACCACCCTCAGTTGCGGGATGGCGTATGGACCGGATATGCCACACTACCGCACCCCCTCGAGGTGGCGGCGGTGCACAACTGGCGAAAAATCCCCATAACCCAAGTTACCGAATCGGTGTACTGTTTCGGGCGTAACTTGCGCTATTGCCTGATTTCGCCAATCATCTTGCAACGACCAGCTAAGTCTCTTCCTGTCAGTCTATTAGACCGTAATGCAAAATTAAGTTGACTCTGACCTGCGACGGCGCGATAGTGGCGCGTTCGAAAGGCCAGCCTGCGGCAGTCGAGGAGTGGGTCCGAGATGACGTATCAACAGCGTAGTGCAACTTCGATCTTGAGCATCAGCTTGCAAACCGCAATGGCGCTGATTTGTGCGGGAATTTCAGCGGCAGCTGTCCCAGCGCAGGCGCAGACATACAGCGTCATTCACTACTTCAGCGGCGAGTCGGACGGAGAGAATCCGATTGCCGGCGTGACTGTTGCCGGCCCCGGGAAGCTCGTCGGAACGACTTCAGGTGGGCGCGGTTCGGTCTTTAAGCTGACCCAGAACGGCGCGGGTTCGACCTTGGACCCCTTATATGACTTCACCGGGGACCCAACTAACGGCCCGTACGCTGGCGTGGTGGTCGGCCCGAATGGCGCTCTGTACGGCACGACGCAATTTGATGGAGCCTATGGGGCAGGCTCCATATTTGAGGTGACGCCACCGCCAACGGCGTGCCACACGGCGATCTGCTATTGGAACCAAACCGTACTGCACTCCTTTACCGGAAATCTAGGTGATGGCGAGCGGCCCCTGTACGGCAATGTGATCTTCGATCAGGCAGGCAACATGTATGGCACAGCGGAGGAGGAAGGTGGGTTTGACTGCGGGGTGGTGTGGAAGATGGCGCCCTCGGGAAGCGGATGGACGGAGAGCGTTATCTACAATTTTACCGGGGCGGCAGATGGATGTAACCCGTTTGCAGGTGTGACCTTCGACGCAGCCGGGAATCTTTATGGCACTACTTATCGAGGCGGAATCGACGGGGGCGGGACAGTCTACCAATTGACGCCCTCGAATGGCAGCTGGGCGGAGCATACGCTGGCTGATTTCAACGAAAGTACGGGATATTATTCCTCTGCCAGCTTAATCGCTGACCAGTCCGGCAACTTCTATGGAACGACGGAGCTTGGCGGTCCTAACGGTTGGGGCACGGTGTTCGAGCTCAGTCCGTCGAATGGGGGCTGGAACTTCTCCCTAGTCTATGGCTTTAGCAAGTGTGGTTCTTATCCCGGTGTGACGCTGGGCCCGGACGGCAATCTATACGGCGTATGCGTGACCGGCGGAGCTAACGACGACGGGTGGGTCTTCGACATGCCACCGAATTGCAATCAAACGTGCACGGCCAACGATCTCCATGACTTTGCTGGCACTGATGGTCAGTACCCTCAAGGTGCCGTGGTCTTCGACGCCAGCGGCAATCTCTATGGCACGACGTTGCAAGGCGGCCAGGGGTGCTCCGGTTCCGGGGGCTGCGGTGTGGTCTGGGAGATCACACCGTAAACCTGAGATTTCCTGCCGTAGTTGTTGCAAAATCGCCATAGCACAAGTGACCGGGCGGCGACCAGTCGTGCCTACCGTTATGGCTGGAACTACGACAACAGTTGGGGTAAAGTGCTACCGGCATTTGAGCACGCCGTGTTCAGTGGAGGACAACAGTGGCGAACCTGGGAAAGCACTCTCCATTCGTTTTGACCTGTAGGCCGCTCCGCAAAGCCTCGATGCTGGTGCTTTTCTTTGCCTTCTCGCTCGTTACAGCGGCATGGGCGCAAACCTTCACCGTGCTGCACGAATTCACGGGAGGTCAGGATGGAGAGAACCCCCAAAGCGGGCTGACTCTGGATCGAGCCGGCAATCTTTACGGCACGACCGTTTTCGGCGCCAACCAGAGTTGCCTGGGGGGATGCGGCACGGTATTTCGCATCTCGCGCGCAGGCGTTTTCGGAACGCTCTACCGCTTTCACGGAATCGACGGAGAGGCTCCGGAAGCCAATGTCACCATCGCGTCCGACGGCACGCTCTACGGCACCACGGAGTTCGGAGGCGCTCAGGGCACAGGCAACGTGTATCGGCTGCAGCCTTCCACACGCGCTCTAGGCAATGCCTCGGGGACGTGGAACGAGACGGTGATTCATACCTTCGGTGCTTACGACGACGGCCTCGGCGTCCTACCCTGGTACGGGCCCTTGATCTTCGACCGCGCGGGCAATATCTATGGCACGGCTTCCGCTGGGGGGCTTGGGCCTTGTGCGTCGGGAGGCTGCGGCACTGTCTACGAGCTCTCGCCTTCGGACGGTGCTTGGACGTACAGCGTACTCTACCGCTTCACTTGTGAGACCGACGGGGCCACGCCCTTTGCTGGCGTCATCCTGGACGCGGGGGGCCGACTTTATGGCACCGCGGATGGGGCCAACTCGTGTCTGTACGGAACGGTCTATCAGCTTGCACCTTCCGGCTCGGGATGGACGGAGAACACCCTTCATCAATTTCAAAACCAGAATGATGGGTCCCAACCCGTGGGTGGGCTAATTATGGATGCTGCGGGAAATCTCTATGGCGTCGCGGCCAATGGAGGCTCGGGCGGAGGAGGCGTGGTTTACGAACTGGCTCCAAGGGGCGCTGGCTGGACGTTTATCCCCATCTACAGCCTGGTTGGCGGTCCGGGAGGTGGGTCCGCATCGAGCCTCACTATCGATGCGGCCGGCAATCTGTACGGAACAGCCGAGTTCGACGGGGCCCACTATGACGGCTCGGTTTTTAAGTTGACAAAAAACAATGGAAGCTGGACCTACACTGACTTGTACGACTTTACCGGCGGCGCGGACGGAGCTAATCCCGTTGGCACCTTGGCAGTGGATGCTGCGGGCAATGTGTACGGCACGACAACCTACGGTGGCAGTGGCGGCAGCTGCGAATTCGGCAACGGCTGTGGCGTTGCTTGGGAGATCACGCCGTAGCCGAGACTTCTCGGCAGCGAGTGTTTCGGTGTAGCTGTTGTTATATCCCCATTGCACAAGTAACCGCCCGCTTGGGATTCCTTGTGCTACGGCCTGATCTATATAAGGGGATGTCAAGAACATTTTTCTCCCTTCGCCGGGCGCGAGTTCGGTTCGCGGCATCCAGCCCCTCTCCCTATAGAAGACGCTCGTGGGGTGTCGTGCCCTGGGGTATTCCATCTCAGCAGCTGCATCTTCGTGAGTAGCGACGACGCCAATCAGTTTCGAAACTGAACAAGCCGTGCGGTTGTACGGTGTCAACCATGGATCTATCTGAGGCTCGGGGCCTAGTGCTTTTTCAGGTTATCCGAGGGGGCATAGGGATTACACAGAGACTGGGTGCCATCGGCACCGTGTCGCCTACAGGCCATAGTCATACTCACCCTCGAACCCGAGCGTCTCAAGAACCGACTGGCCACCACCAGAAAAGATCACCGGAGATGGAAGGGTTCTTCACCCGAGACGCTCAAGCGGCTTGCGATTTTAGTTTTTCTGCGTCGAAGTTTTCTCCCTTCTTCCACAGAGTCAGCGTGATGGCTGCCATCTTGCGCGCCAGCGTGAGACGCGCCATGGTCGGCTTTATGCCTTTGGCCAGCGCAGCTTGGTAGAAATCCTGGAACGGCCCAGGACGCACACTGGCCATGGTAGCCGCACCTTTGAATAGACCTTTCAGATCATGGTTGTGGTCTTTGTTCAGGCCCCGAATGGAAAGCAGTTTCTTGGAACGCCGCACTTGACCTTCCACCAAGCGATATTCCGCACTGATGTGGGTCTCCAAGGCCAGTCCGCTATACGCCCATAGTTGTCGCTTGCTGCGGAAACGATGCGGAGTCTGGATCAGTGCCACCGCCAGCGCCGATCGAATCGGTCCGAGATAGGGGATCTGTCGCAGCTTCGCGGTGATGGCATGCTTCCGACTTTCCGCTAGCAGTTCCCGCCGCGCTTGCTGACGCAAGTGTCGCAACATGTCCAGTTGCTCATAGAGTCGTTCGGCTCGACGCCGCACGCCGGCTTCCCGAATCTTGCCCAGCCACTGAGCTCGATTCCGGGTGTAATAGACGTCTCGTCCCGCACAGGGAATCGCCCAGCTGCGATACACCGCTTTCAGGCGATTCATGACCCGCGACAGGTCTTTGACGATCGTCAGATAACTCCGGGACAGCTCCCGCAGCATCCGCACGCCCGTCTCGCCATGGTAGACCGGCTTGAGTTGGTTGCCGCGTAACAATTCCGCCAGCTTGCACGCATCGATCCGATCACTTTTGTTTCCGTCTTTCAGAAGTGCGTTTTTTCGCGGATTGCAAACCACCAGTTTATCGACGTGAGGTTTGAGCAGATCGTACAGCCAGGCGGCCCAGGTTCCTTCTTCGAAGGTCACCGACAAAATTCCGCGCAAACCCGCAAAGAACTGAACAATGGTGGACGCTTTCGTCTCCAGGATCGATTCCATGACTAACTTACCAGTCGAATCCATTACCGCAACCACGATGGTTGCTTGGTGAACGTCAAGCCCAATATACTTTTCATCGTTCATGAGGGTGCTCCTTTCTGTAGCTCGTGATGCGAACGATCACAACCTACTCTAAAAGGGGCGCCCTTTTATAATGCGATTACAACAGCTATCCTTGGTTATCAGTTGGTTGGATAATGCTCCCATGCGCTTCGTCCTAACTTTGTTGCTCGTTTCATCGCTGTTTGCACAACATGCAGACAACGGAGAATCAAAAAAATGGGCCGAGGCCAGTGGCATGGATGTTGAAACCGTAGACTTAAACATTACGGCACGTCCAGATCAGGTACCGTGTCCATCCACTCCCAGAACGCTGAGTCGGTCTTCAGGACAAGAGATACTCTCAGTGGCCGCTGCTCGCCTCGCGGCTCCAGCAGTATTGCTCGATAACCTGTGTATTCGCCACCCTGCAGCAAACGCCGGCCTAGAATCTCGTCACGCCGTAGCACTTGGGTAGACACCACGTTGTGAACTTCGATGCGGTCCGCAAACAGAACCACATGATATTTGAGGCCGTCCAGGATCGCCATTATCCCGATAATGGGGAATAGGATGCCCCACACCAGCGTCACACGCACTTGAGGTCCCGCAAGCGCGGACCGTAAAACGGAGATTCCGACGCTGATCGCACCGAACCCAACTATCAGGTTAAAAGCTTCCCAGCCCTGAGACATGTAATAGGTGCGCGGGTAGTCCGCGGAACTCAGCGGCTGGTAGTGGCTGAGATTGCTATTCGATGCCTCGCTGTCCGGCAAGCGCATTGCCTTTTCGATAGCTGGGCCGCGTCGTATTGTGAGAAAACGAAACACCGCGAAAAACACCACTATGGGCACGAGGACGAGGATCAGCTCTTGTCTCAGCGGAAACATAGCGGAGAGAGCTTAACATCTGCACAGCGGTCAATGAGCGCTAGCGCCTGATTGCGCCAATCACCTTGAAGGCAGCGTGCGCTAAGCCTATCCCTGTCAGTCTCTTAGACCGCAATCCAAAATCAAGTTGCGCCTTTCATGCCAAGCGATATTCTTCGGCGACAAATGAGCTGTTAGGAGTAATCAGCATGGCCCAGCAGCGGATTGCAGCTCCAATCTTCGACGTCAACTTACGGATGAGAACCAACTGCGCTTGTCCTCGCGACGGCGTTCGTGATCGCCGTCGCCGCCGTCCCAGCGGTAGAGGCGCAAACTTACAGCGTAATTTACTTCTTCCAAGGCACGGACACGCATGAGAATCCGACGGCCGGGCTGCCCATCGACCAGGCCGGAGATCTCTACGGCACGACCTATAACATTTGGGGCAGCGTGTTCGAGATGCGGACCGTTAATTCCAGCTGGCTCTTCTCGACGCTGCTTTCGCTGCCTTCCAACGGCCATGAAGGCCTGAGTCCGCGGGGCGGGGTCATCAAAGGGCCCGACGGCAATCTCTACGGCACCGCCATCGGGGGAGGGGCGGAAGGCTGCTTGTGCGGCGTAGTTTTCAAGCTACAGCCACCGGCCTCGGCTCCTCGTTCCGCTCTGGAGCAGTGGACGGAGACCTTTCTCTACGAGTTCCAAGGTCCCGGTGGCAAGTATCCCGGCTACGGTAACCACATTAGGGTTTTCCGGTTGGTCCCACGAAAATACAGACAGACTCGGCTTCGCATAAGGTCGGTTTTTACTTCGAACAAGCCCAAGCCGGGTACACCGCAGCCGCCGTTACAACTGTTCTCACAAGCTGGCAGAGAATCTGTCGCGTCACGGCGTTACGACCCAGACGCTGCCACATCCGTTAGCGCAGATTTGAAGGAAGCCTCCACCGTTATAGCGCCGTGCCGAAAAGATGTCCCTCCTGATCCATCGTTACGCCGGAGTAGGGATTTGCACCGTCGCCGAGGCCCTGGAAGGTGTAAAGATCCGTCTCCGTCCAACTGCCGTTGGAGGGATGCAACCGAAAGACCGTTCCGATTTGGTTTGCGCCGCCGTTTGCGGTGGTGCCGTAAAGATTGCGGGCAGGATCGAAGGCCAAAGTGCCAGTCGGATTGCTTTCAGAAGCAAAACTGAAAAGCACGGTGTACGTGCCACCGTTTGACGGTGACCATTCGAACGCCGTCCCCCCGTTTTTGGGACCACCCAAGGAAGCCACTCCGTACAGATTTCCCGCGCTATCGAAGATCAGAGTGGACTGCGGGCGGGAGCCGTCGGTTCCCGCCTGGAAGCCATGCAGGGTTGTCTCCGTCCACTTGCCATTCGACGGAGTCAACTCGAAGATGACGCCGCCCAGTCCGCTGCCTCCGGCGAAACCGGTTCCGTAAAGATTTCCGGCCTGATCGAAGGTCAGCCCCCCGACCGGCTCGGCTCCATCGTCGCCGCCGGTAAAGCTGTAAATCACGCTCTCCGTCCAGCCTCCATTTGAGGGAGTCAGTTTGTACACGACTCCGCAGCCATAGTCGCACGATGTGTTCCCGCCGTAGGCAGTTGTGCCGTATAGATTCCCCGCATTGTCAAAAACCACTTCGCTGAACGGAACACCGCCATCGGCGCCTCCGCTAAAGCGGTAAAGAACCGTTTCCGTCCACAGACAGTCGAAGGTACGGCAAACCGAAGCAGGCGGCTGTAACTTGTAAACCACCCCGCACCCATCGCCGTACGCGCAACCGCCTATATCCAAGCCTCCGCCCGCCGTGGTCCCATATAGGCTGCCGTCCGGTCCGAACACGACTTTGCTGTAAACGATCTCCCCATTCTTGAACTGATCAAAATTGTATAAAGGATTGAGTACCCAACCGGAACCGTTCAACACAAGCCTGAAGGCAGAGCCGCTGGTAGTTCCGTACAGCTTTTGACCCGATAGCGTCACACCGGCTTCGGGATTAGCTCCGTCCTCTCCACTAAAAATGTGGAGCGCCTGAAAAACCTGCGCTTGTGCCCCGGCAGCAGAGATGAGCAGGAGGAGGAGAATTGTTGGACCCGTTGTGATGGTGACCGGGTTGATTCGCGAAATCCAGTTGCCCGATGCTGCGATCCGCTGCTGGGCCATGTTGGTTCCTCCTTAGCGCCGGCGTACAAAGCCAGCCAAGCCGAGGATGCCGGAACCGAGCAACAGAATGCTGCTGGGCTCGGGAACTGACGTCGTCGTGCTGGTGGTACTGGTCGTCGTGCTGCTGGTACCGAGAACCGTAAACGATTCCGAAGGGATCGATCCTATGGTGTTCTCAGAGGCCATCGACGGTCCAGAGTTTTCGTCCCAGTAAACGGGGTCGCCGCTGTTGGTGACGCCGTTCTGCAGGTTCAACCAGTAGGTGCCGGCATTGAGCGTCGGGCCGTTGAAGGTAGTGTTATCGCGGCAGATATTGAAGCCGTACTGGTTGACTTGGCAGCTTTCTGTCGTGAAGTCTACGGTTTGATCGAAGTAGGTGGTCCCACTGTTCTCACTCGAGGTGATCGACAGTTCCCCCGACTCGAGAATGTCGCCGGGGAGCAGGAAAATTCCGAAGCTGCCACCCGTAATGGTCGTGCCGCTGTTGACCACGTTGAAGGTGTCGCTGACGATGAACCCGAAGTTGATGGTCCACGCGTCAGTGTTTCCATTGATGGGACCGTTGCTGTAAACCGTCTGGGATATAGCTGGACTGGCAAGCGCCAGACAAAGGACGAGCAGCGAAGCGATACGCATAATTCAGGCTCCTTAAACTCAGAAAAGTTTGCGACGTAGCAAGCCAGCCAGGCCGACGATCCCGGAACCGAGCAACATGATGCTGCTGGGCTCAGGAACTGAGGTCGTGGTGCTGGTCGTCGTCGAGCTGCTGCTGGTACCGAGAACCGTGAACGATTCCGACGGAATCGAGCCGATGGTGTTCTCCGAAGCCATCGACGGGCCCGAGTTCTCGTCCCAATAGGCCGGATCACCGCTGGGTTCGCTGGCGTTCTGCAGATTCACCCAGAAGGTTCCAGCGTTGAGGGTCGGGCCACTGAACGTAGAGCTCTCGGTGCAGACGTTGAACCCGTACTCATTAGACATACAGTTGCTTTGGACAAAGTTCACGGTCTGATCGAAGTAGCTGGTGCCGCCGTTTTCCCCTGAGGTGATCGAGAGTTCCGCCGAGGTTAGAGTGTCTCCGGGAAAAAGATGTACCCCAAAGTCGAAACCAGTGACGGTAGTGCCATTGTTGACAACGTTAAACGTGTCGCTGACGATGAAGCCAAAGTTGATAGTCCATGCGTCGCCGTTGCCGTTGATGGGGCCGTTGCTGTAGACGGTTTGCGCTAAAGCCGGAATGGCCGCGAGCGACAAAATGGCCAATCCGACCAGCGCCGCGCGTCTCGCATGTAGGTTAACGCCGAAAATCGAAGCTGCGATTTGTTGCCGAGCCATACTGGATCCTCCTTAAGTCCGGCGCAACGTAACCCGGCGCCGGTCTCTACTCGGTTACCGAGGGACTATACGACAAGCTCCACTCGGTAAGCAAGAGGAAAAAGGATTCGCAGGAAGAAAAGAACTCTTCTATTCGCGCTGCAGGACCCGAACCGGATCCACGGCCAGCGCCATTCGCACCGGAACACAGCAGGCGGCCAAGGCCACAGCCGTCAGCAGCAGGGCGCCGGCGGCAATCGTCCCGGGGTCGGTCGGGCTCACTTCAAACAGCAGCGCGCTTAGCAAGCGGCTCAAAACCAGCGACCCAAGCGAGCCGGCTATGGTCCCCGCCACAATCACTGGCATCGCGTGAGCGAGAATCAATCGCACGATGTCGCCGCGGCTTGCGCCCAACGCGACGCGCACGCCAATCTCTCGCGTGCGTGTGCTGACCATATAGGTCATCACGCCATAAACGCCCAGCACTGCCAGTACCATGGCGATCGCCGCAAACACGCTTAGCAGAACCACGATCAGCCGCCGTTCGGCCACGCTCTGCTGCAACAGTTCAGCGAGGGAGCGCGTGTCATAGAGTGGCAAATCAGCGTCCAGCGAATGGATGGTGTTGCGGACGATGAGCAACAGCCTTGACGGATCCCTTTGCGAGCGCACGATCAAGCGGCCTCTGCTGCCCGGAAACTGCGCATAGGGAACGAAGATCTCAACAAAGTGTCGCGGCTCGGCGGCATCCGTCCGCACGCGATGAACCACCCCGACAACCTTGCGCAACACGGTCCCGCCATTCGTCGATACCGGTACCTCAGTAGCAATGCGCTTGCCGATGGCATCCTCACCCGGCCAAAAGCGTGCGGCCAGCGTGTCATCGACGATGGCAACCGGCGGTGCGTCGGCGCCATCGCTCCAGGCAAAGAAGCGCCCATGGAGAAGTCGCAGGCCCAGGGCTTCCATCGCTCCCGGAGTCACCGTGGAAAAGTCGCTGTAGGGCTCCTGCCCATTTTCCGGAGTGGGATAGCCCTCGACCCGAAACGACGCCCGCGCGCCGCCTTCCAATTGCGGGCTCTGCAAACCGGCAGCGCTAACGTCGGGCAACGCGGTAATCTTTCGCACCACCTGCGCTACGAACGAGGCCCGCTGCCCATCGCTCTGGTACTTCGTTCCCTGCAGGTTCAACATGCCGGTCAGAACGCCGTCGGTCTGCATACCCATGTCGGTTTCGAGAACATGGAAGAGGCTCTTGATGGTCAACCCTGCGCCGATCAACAGCACCAGCGCCATGGCCAACTCGGCTGTCGCCAGAAGACTGCGAAGACCGGAGCGCAGCCCAGGGATTTGCGGACCGCGGCTTTCCTTGAATGCCTCGGTTGGATCGCTGCGAAAGGCTGCCAGCGCCGGCACTACTCCGAAGACGATGCCGGTCGCTATGGAAATAACCAACGTGAAGATCAGGACCGAGCCGTCGATGGTCAGATCTTCAGCGCGCGGCAAAATCGAGACAGCGCAGTGTGCCAGCACCGGCATCGCGCAAAAAGCCAGGATCAGTCCTAACCCACCGCCCAGCAGCGCGAGCGGAGTACTCTCGCACAGCAACTGCATCGTCAGGCGCAATACGCCCGCGCCCAGAGCGCCGCGAATGGCAATCTCCCGGCGCCGCACGATGGCACGCGATGTTAGCAGGCTGGCAACATTGGCGCAGGCAATCAGCAGCACCAGCGCTACCGCGCCCATGAGCAGCTCCAATGGTCGGCGTACTTCACCGACCATCCGCTCCCGTAGCGGCTGCACCACCACGCTTTGACCGGCGTTGGTGTGCGGATGTTCCTGCTCCAGCTGCCGCGCGATTCCCAACATCTCCCGGCGTGCCTGTTCCACGGTGACGCCGGGTTTCAAGCGCGCATAAGCAGACACGCCAATGTGGTGCGCCCGATGATCTTCGCCCCCAATGTCATTCGTCAATCGGCCCAGAGAGGTGAAGACATCCATTTGCCGCCAGTAGAGCGGGAAGCGGCCGTTGGCTATGACGCCGACGATGGTGTAGGACTGGTTATCGAGCTTCAGCTGCCGGCCCAGCACGGTTGGATCGCTCGCGAATTCGCGTTCCCAGAGTGTTTGGCTCAAGAGCGCGACCGCGGCACCCTTTGGCTTATCTTCCTCGGCAGTGAAGGTGCGCCCCAGAAGCGGCCCGACTCCCAGTGTCGGAAAGAGCTCGGCGGTCACCTGGCCGGCCAGAATGTGTTGCGGCTGGCTTCTGCCCACCAGAGTTGCACCGACGCGGCGGAAGCCTCCCATGCTTGCGAATACCGTGTTCCGCGACTGCCAGTCGGCCAGATTCGCCAGCGAGATAAACATCGTGGGATCCTGCGCTGCGGACTCGCAGAGAAATACCAGGCTTTCGGGATGGGCGTAGGGAAGGGGTCGCAGCAGCACGCTGCGCATTACCGAGAAGACCACCGTATTCGCGCCGATGGCCAACGCCAGCGTCAACACAGCAACGGTGGTAAAGCCGGGAGCCTTGCGTAAGGAGCGCAGGCCAAACTTGAAATCCTCGATGAGATTTTGAATCCACAAAATCTTGCGAGCGTCGCGGCAGTTCTGTTTGGCCAGCTCGAAATTTCCAAAATCACGAAGCGCGGCAAAATGCGCCTCTTCCGCGCTCATGCCGCTTTCCATGTACTCCTGGGTCTTGTCTTCGAGGTGGGATTCGAGCTCTTCGGTCAGCTCATGGTCGAGCTGCCGCCGGCGAAACAACGCCCGCAGGCGCAGCGGGACGGTGTAAAACCAGCGCTCCGGCGGGATGGTGTGGTTGTCGAGCATTGCCGGTGCTCATGCCTCGCGGAGCTTCACCACGCGCGAGATCGCGCTGGAGAGCCGGCCCCAGTTTTCCGCCTCCGTCTCCAGTTGCTTGCGACCCAGGCGGGTCAGGGAATAAAACTTGGCGCGGCGATTATTTTCGCTCGCCTTCCATTCATAGCTGATCAGGCCGGCTTCCTGCAGCTTGTGCAGCGCGGGATACAGCGAGCCATCGCTCACGTGCAAAACGTCACCCGACACCTGTTTCAAGCGGCGGCTGATGGCGAATCCGTTTAGCGGCTCCAGGGCCAGGATCTTCAATAACAATAGGTCAAGTGTGCCTTGCACCAGATCGACGGGCTTGCTCACAAGGTTCTCCTCGGTTACCTGGATAAGAAGATACACTCGCTCACCCGGTTAGGCCAAGGAAAGAATCGTGAGCCTGGCAAGCTCTGGCGAAGAACAATGGTTTACCCGATTCTAACCAACCGATCGGATTCTACGGGCATGGAGTGGCCCGATCCGACCGATGGGGATCGCGCGGACAACGTGTAGCACACCGACCGACGGTGGTCGACAAAGATCCACCCAAGCGACGCTTGTGTGGACCACCCCGTCAGTCAATCAGTTGTTGCAGCAATTGAGCAACCCACTTCCGTATCACACTTGGCGATCACAAGCGTTAGCACAAGTGACCCGAACTGCGGGGCCCGACACGGTTACTGGTGATACGGTGGGACGGTCTTCAAGCTGGGTGAGCTAACCCGCTGCCGGTCAGTCCATTACACCGTAATGCAAAATTAAGTTGCCCTTCCGGAGATTAGCGATGATATTCGTTCCCGTGTAGCGGTTCCCTCGGCTGTGCTGACAATTCGCTGAATTTGAACACTGTGTTGCGGAATTCTCAGAACCTTGGTGAGGGCCCGGCGCGAGGCCCTAAAAGGAGGCATTGTGAACAAACCTACGTTGTTGAAGATGGCTTGCATCCTCTTCGTGTTTTGCGCCGCGACCGCCATTGCGTCGCCGGCACAAGTCTTGACCAAGATTTACAATTTTCAGGGACCGCCGAAGGACGGGGCTAATCCTAGCGCCGGGCTGGTGCACGCCAGCGACGGCAATTTCTACGGAACAACCTTTGGGGGCGGAGCCAACCAGAATGGCGACTGCCTCAGCACCAACGGCTGCGGCGCGATCTTTAAGGTCACCCCCGGCGGGTCCGCCACGTTGCTTTACAGCTTTTGCTCGAAAAGCAACTGCGCCGACGGGGCTAACCCTCAGTCCGGGTTGGTGCAGGGCAGCGACGGGAACTTCTATGGAACAACCGAGGTGGGCGGGACCGGCACCGGATGCTTTTACGGGACCTGTGGTACGGTCTTCAAAATCACCCCCCAAGGTACGCTGACCACGCTCTACAGCTTTTGTTCGCAAAGCGGCTGCATCGACGGATCGAACCCTTCTGACGCGCTGGTGCAGGCCAACGATGGAAATCTCTACGGGACAACTTTCGATGGCGGGACCTCCTCGTGCGGCGGAGTTGGGTGTGGCACGGTCTTCAAAATCACCCTCAGCGGCGCCCTCACCACGATACACAGCCTCACCGAGTATGAAGGCTATTGGCCTTACGCCGGACTGGTGCAGGCCACCGACGGCTATCTCTACGGAACCACGCTGCTTGGTGGGGCCAACGGCCTCAGTGGCCTGGGTACGGTCTTCAAGATCAGCCTCAGCGGCACGCTGACCTCGCTGCACAGCTTCAATGGGGACGACGGCGAGGATCCTTATGGCGGGCTGGTGCAGGCCAGCGACGGGAACTTCTACGGAACAGCGGACGGCGGCGGGGCCAATGGCGACGGCACCGTCTTCACCATCACCTCTACCGGCACCTTCACCACCTTGCACAACTTTGCGGAGAGTGACGGCCTGATGCCATACGCCGCGCTGCTGCAGGCTACCGACGGAAACTTTTACGGCACAACCTTCGAGGGCGGGACTCACGGCCTGGGCACGGTCTTCAAAATGACGCCCAGCGGCACCCTGACCACACTGCACAACTTTGCCGGAGCCCCGAGTGACGGCTCGCTGTCTACCTCCGCGCTGGTTCAACTGGGGCCAAGCTTGTACGGCACAACCGGAATTGGCGGGGACCCAAGCTATGGGATTGTCTTCCGTCTGACCATCCCGCGGCTTTGCACGGTTTGCGCAAACGCCGAGTGAATGTTCAAAGATTTAATCTGCGGTTAGAAGAATTGGAGTCTACACCCTGTGCTGGACAGCGGTCTTGCTGTTGATGACGGCGATCAACTGCCGCGCAGCCGGCTTCTGGTTATCCGCAGCAAGCGCCTTCGGTGCCCGAGCCGTCGTTACCGTTGAACAGGTAAAACTTGTTGTATGTCCATGGAGCAATCACAGAAGATGGCGCAGCGGCACCTGGGACGGAGTTGAAAAGGGTACCATCGCTGCCACTTCCGATGCCGTCATAAAGACTGCCGTTGGGACCAATCGCCGCTGTCCCGGGAAACGGGAGGTAATCGCCATCCGAATATTCGAAGGTGTGCAGGGGAGTAAGCACCCAACTGGAGCCGGTTTTCTTAAGCCGGTAAACAACGCCGCAGCCGGGAGGGTCGCCCAGGTTGCAACTCCAGTCTCCTCCGAAATCTGTCGTGCCGTAGATGTTTCCTGCCCGATCGAAGGCGATGCCAGCGCCGGGACGTCCATCATCAGAGCCGCCGCTGAACTGGTGTAACACGGTGAACATTTGCGCGCCTGCCGGGTTTGGGGTGAGAAACCAGACAAGATGGTCAGTAGTGACACCAAAGCCGATGGGATCCGGGCACAGACCACTCCGTTACAAGTCATTTGCTCCATCCTTGTCCGGCAGAGGACTTTGAGACGCCCGCTTTGAAACTCAAACTGCGATGTTGCCCATGCCTGCGTCATTTTGATTCCGCAAAGGACGGTCTAGACGGCATTTCCATCATCGACATCATTTAGTGACTGAACTGCCCCTATGAGGCGGCCCACTACGAGTCGTTGTCGAATGGAAGCAGATTGCGCACGGTTTTGCCGTTCGGCCTTGGCGCACGGCTGGACTGGAATCAACTGGCGCCTGGCAGCCTTACTGCCACCGCTTTACGGGGTAATTTCCCACACCACGCCGCAGCCGTTGTACTGCTCGATGTTGCAGGGGCCGGTTCCGCCATAGGCGGTCGTGCCATAGAGATTGCCCTCGGCGTCAAGCAGGACGGGGCCGCCCGGGTAGGCCCCGTCGGTGCCGCCGGTGAAGTCATGAAGATCGGTGTAGATCCAACCCCCGTTCGAAGGCGTCAGCTTGAAGACCTCGCCGTAGCCGTACGCGCCAGTCCCGCTCGACGTGCCATAGACATTGCCGGCCGCGTCGAGCGTCGGCGATGCGTCCGGGCCGTCGGGACTCGAAAACTTGTACAGCGTGTTGAAGGTCCAACCGCCATTGGAGGGCGTCAGTTCAAAGACACCGCCCGGATCGCCGAGGCTGTCACAACCGGAGGTGCCAAACAGGTTTCCCTTTCCATCCATAACCACGCCGCCACAGGTGGCTGTGGATGGGAATTCGACGGAAGACAGCAGCTGGAAGGTCCAGCCCGAGCCAGAGGGTGACAGCTCATACACCACGCCGGAGAAATACCCCTGGCTGCCGCCGCTCGATGTGGTGCCGTAAAGATTGTCGGCGCTATCGGAGATCAGGCCGCTAAAGGGATTGAATCCGTCGGCTGTGTTGTAGAACTCCCAGAGCACGCTTTCCGTCCAGCCGCCACTGGAAGGTGCAATTTTGAAAACCACTCCCTCCCCATAACCGCCGACCGTAGTTGTCCCGTAGAAATTGCCGGCCTGGTCAAAAAGCAGATTGCCACCCCCCGGATTTCCCCCGTCGGAGTCACCGGTAAAGCCGTGCACCACGGTTTCCTCCCAGGGGCAGAGAGCCGACTTGCAGCGCGTAGGCGAGGGCCGCAAGCGATAAACTACGCCGTGGCCGTACTGTCCGTCATAGGCAGTCGTGCCGTAGAGGCTTCCGTCGGGACCGAAGGTGACGCCGCCATACACATAGCCGCCGTCATCCTCTCCGGTGAAGCTGTAGAGCGTCGTCAAGGCCCAGCCTGATCCGGCGCGCGACAGCTTGAAGACGGTTCCTCGATTGTTCGCTCCGCCGACGTCCGTCGTGCTGTAAAGGTTTCCCGCCCGGTCCATCGTTAGCGCTGCAACGGGATTCCAGCCGTCGGGGCCGGTGAAGTTGTGCAGGACGGTGAGCGTCTGCGCGTGGGCCACGCTCATGGTGAGCAGGACGAACAGTGCCAGCGCTACAGCTGCGACACTGGATTGATTGAAACGAAAGCCGCGAAATGGATACTGCTTGCGATGCTTCACGAGACACCTCCTGAAATATCAATCCCTGCCGACAACTAGTCACTGCTTTACGGCGTGATCTCCCACACCGTACCGTCATCGTCCGAGCCTCCCGCGATCCCGGTGCCGTACATATTTCCGCTGGCATCGAAGGTAACGGCGCCGAGGGGAACGCCCGAGGTGGAACCATTGAAGGTGTAGAACGAGCGATAGATCCATTGATCGCCCGAGGGCGTCAGCTGGAAAATCTCGCCGGTGAACTCGCCGCCGATGGTAGGCACTGGCCCGTAGAGACTGCCGTGTGAGTCGAAGGTCGGTGCAGCAAGAGTGCCAAGGTACTCGTTCCCGAAGTTTTGTAGCAGGGTGAAGGACCAACTGCCGTTCTGCGGCATGAGTTCATAGGCGGCGCCGTTGCCTCCGTCAAGACCACCAGTAATCCCGAAGAGATTGCCGTGCGCGTCCATGATGAGACCACCCGATCCAGCACCCGTGTGACTCGTGAAGGAATAGAGGGTGGTCTCGCTCCATCCTGATTGCGTGGGCGACAACTCGTATACCGTACCCGGCGGGAAATTGCCGGTGGTGCCATAGAGATTGCCTGCGCTGTCGAAGATGACACCGCTGACGGGAAGTCCGCCATCACTGCCGCCGGTGAAATTCCACAGCACGCTTTCCGTCCAGCCGCTGCCGGAGCGAGCCAGCTTGAAGACGACGCCCTCTCCTGAACTGCCACCGCCGGCCGTGGTTCCGTAGATGTTGCCGGCCTGGTCGAAGCTCAGGTCGCCGTAGAGCGGATCTCCGCCATCGGCTCCGCCGGTAAAGTTGTACAGGATGGTCTCAACCCATGGGCAGAGAGCCGCCTTACAGGCGGTCGCCGGCGGCTTTAGGCTGAAAACCGTTCCCCCACGTCCCGAGCCGCCACTGCTGGTGGTTCCGTAAAGCAGGCCTCCGGGGCCGAATACCACCCTCGATACGGGATTGACTCCGTCATCTTTCTGCGAACCGAAGCTATAGATCGGTGAGAGGGCCCATCCCTGGCCCTCGCGGGCGAGACGAAAGACCACGCCGTCGTCGTGGAGGCCGCCCTGAATCGTAGTGCCGTAAATCCGGCCTTGCTGATCGAGCGTCACGCCGGCGTACGGTTCGTAGCCGTCCGCGCCGCCGGTGAAGGTGTGCAGCACGGTCAGGGTCTGCGTCTGGGCCGTGACGGCCGCAAAGAAAAGTGCGAGGCACGCTGCGATTTGAGCGATTGCGGCGCCGTAATTCTTTTGTGTGCGTACCATAAAGTCCTCCTTGTCGTCCTGCTGATCCAGGGGTATCGATCCCTGCTGACCACTAACCATTGGCCACTGCAGTTACGGCGTGATCTCCCACACCGTGCCTCCGTTGTGAGGCGGCGGACCTACGTAGCACTGGCCATAGACGTTGCCTTGCCCATCAACTACCACGGTGCCCTCTGGGAGGCTGCCGGACGCGCCTTGAAATTCGAAGCTGCCGATGGTCGCATAGCTCCAGCCGCCGTTCGGGCGAGTCAGTTTGTATGCGGCTCCGGTTCCGTAGACTCCACCGTTCTGAGAACCGCCATCGATGTTGCCGGCTGCGTCCATTGTCGGCGCATTGGGAAATGCAGCGCCACCCTCTGTAAACGTGTAGGGGACAGTAAAGGTCCAGCCGCCGCCCTGGTTCGGGGTCAATTCAAAAATTGTGCCAGCCCCAAATTCTCCCGGGCCTTGGGCCGCGGCGCCGTACAGATTGCCCTCGCTGTCGAAGACCAGTCCGGTGGGATTGCCCCCGTCGGGACCATCGGTAAAGATGTGCAGGATGGTCTCCGTCCAACCCGAGCCGGAGGGCGTCAGCTCGAAGACCGTGCCGCAAGTCGGGTCGGAATAGCAGTAGTAATCGCCGCCGAGGAAGGTTGTGCCGTAGAGATTTCCCTGCCGGTCCATCGTCAGCCCGCTCCCCGGATTGCCGCCGTCCTGGCCGCCGGTGAAGGTGTGCAGAAGGTTGAAGGTCTGCGCGCGTGCCGCGGACACGGTCAGCAGGATTGCGATGGCGATGGCAAGAGGCAACAGCCTCACGTTGAAAGTCGAAAGGTGATGTTGTTCGCGCATAGGTTCCTCCACTGGAGTCGTTGTCGAAGCAGGAGGTTATCGATATTGCGACGGTCATCCCGCTTAGTCTGGGATGGCCACCGACCTCTACGGCGTGATCTCCCACACAACTCCGTAGCCATAAGCGCCGCCTTGGGAAGTCGTGCCATAGAGGTTCCCGTTGGCGTCGATTAGCACGCTGCTGATGGGATAGGCTCCGTCGCTGATGTTGAAGTCATGTAAGTCGGTATAGACCCAGCCCTGGTCGGTAAATGTCAGCTTGAAGACGCTGCCGAAGGTATGGGCGCCATCGACCATAGCCGTGCCATACAGATTACCGGCGCTGTCCACAGTGAGATTGGCCCAGGGCCCACCCGCCGCCCGCTGAAAGTTGTAGATGGTGCTGAAATTCCAGCTCTCGTTGGGCAGTGGATTGAGCTGAAAGATGGTCCCGAAGTTGGTCTGTCCTCCGTACTCGGTACCGCCGACAAGATATCCCATCTGATTAAAGACCAGGCCGGCACGCGCTTTGTTTCCATTCTGACTGCCGACAAATTCATATAGCGTGTTTTCTGTCCACCCGGAGCCATTGGGAACCAGTTGGAAGACGGCAGAGGAGAAATTGCCGGAGTACGACTGTATGGTCCCGTAAAGCTTTCCGGAGGAGTCGGCAATCACGCCGGACAGTGGGTTTTGGAACGGTTGCGGGAAAGCGTAGAGAACGTTTTCCAGCCATCCGCTGCCGGAGTTTGTCAGCTCGAACACGGTACCGCAACCCAAGCCGTCGCCGCACGCGGTACTTCCGCCGATTCCTGTCGTGTCGTAAAGAATGCCGGCGTTGTCGAAGATTGGATCGCCTGAAGGTAGGCCGCCCTCCACGGTCGGATTCTGGAAGATCCAGACCGGCGTCTCGACCCAGGGGCACAGCGGCGTTTTGCAGGCGGTCGCTTGCGGAGTCAACCGGTACACGGTACCGCAGCCATCTAAGACCGTGCAGTTTCCCGATTGATTTCCTCCGGCAACGTTCGTGCCGTACAGAGCGCCGTCGGGACCGAAGACAACCCGCGACGAGGGCTCCGCACCGTCGGATTCTCCAGTGAACGAATAGATGGGAGTCAGCGCCCAACCTGAGCCGCCGTGCACCACCTTGAAGGCAGTGCCGCAACCGTTGACGAGGTAGTTCACATGGCAATTGGTTCCGGAATTGCCGCCCTTCTGGGTCGTGCCATACAGGTTTCCGCGGCCATCTATGGACAATCCGGCCATGGGACTACTGCCATCACTGCCGCCAGTGAAGCTGTGCAGAACGCTGAATGTTTGCGCCTGCGCCATCATCGTTGTTGCGATGACCGCCGCACAGAACAGCCTGATCATTGTTCGCAGGCTCGTGTTGCAATTCGAGGTCGCACCTTGCTGTTGATGGCTCATTGTTGCTCCTTCACCCATCGAGGCGGAATTCCGGTGTGGAATCGCCGCCCATCTCTAAGGCGTGATCTCCCACACCGTGCCACCGCCGTTGACCCCGCAACCCGCTGCGGTGCCGTAAAGATTGCCTTGGCTATCCATCACTACATCGCTCCACGGAGTGCAGCCGTCATCGCCGCCGGTGAAGTCGTGCAAGTCGGTGTAGATCCAGCCGTTTTCTGAGGGGGACAGTTTGAAGACGGTACCGTAATTATGGGCGCCGTTACCAAACGTCGTGCCGTAGAGATTGCCCTGCGCGTCCATCGACAGCCCGCCCGCGCCAATCGTCCCGTTGTTGACCACTCCCATAAAGCTCTACGGCGTGATCTCCCAGATGACCCCGTAGCCATACGCACCGCCGCCAACGGTTACGCCATAGATATTTCCGTTGTTGTCAATCGCGTTGACGATCCCTCCACCATAGGTAGCGCCGTACAAACTGCCGTCCGGCCCGATGACCGTCCCAGCAGGGTAGTTTCCGTCCGGCGGTCCGTGGAACTTATAGATCGTCGAATAAAGCCAGCCAGAGCCTTGCTTCGCCAACTTGAACATGGTGCCGCATCCGTTATAGCAACCATTAGCATTGATGCCGCCACCATAAGCGGTACCGTACAGGTCGCCGCACTGGTCGATTATGACGCCGTCGAACGGATGCGCTCCGTCTCCCGGTGAACCGGTGAAGGTGTGCAGGACTTGAAAGGTCTGCGCCTGCGCGGTGACCGCCGCGAAGCAAAGTGCGAAACAGGCTGCGATCTGAGCGATTACCGGGCCGGAATTTCTTAGTGTGCGCACCATAAAATCCTCCTTGGTGGGCTGATGTGTTTGCGATGTACCACAATGGGGTACATCAGCCTCCTGCCTACAGTTAACCAACTCGCGTTACGGTGTGATCTCCCACACCACACCGCAGCCAGTGCCACTGGGGGGACACCGATCACCGCCGCCGGAGGAGGCCGTGCCGTAGAGATTGCCGGCAGAATCAATCACAATGCTGCTGTACGGGAGCGCGCCGTCGCTGCCATTCGTGAAGTCGTGCAGATCGGTGTAAATCCAACCGCCGTCGGAGGGCGTCAACTTGAAGACGGAGCCGTAGATTTGTTCCTCACTATCGCCGAGGGTTGTGCCGTAAAGGTTGCCGGTGGAATCCATTACCAGGTTGGCAGAGAGTCCGGTACTGCTGAAGGTGTAGAACGGGTTATAGGTCCAGCCGCCGTTGGATGGGCTGAGCTCAAAGATCACTGGGCTGGGGCTTCCGGCGGCAGTCCCACCGTACAAATTTCCACCCGGGCCAACGATTAGTCCAGCAGCGAGATCCCATCCCCCGCCGTTATAACTGAATTCGTAAAGATTGTTCAGCGTCCAACCCGAACCCGAAGGAAGCAATTGGAAAGCTGTGCCAAAGAGCTCAGTAGTGCCATAAACGTTGCCCGCCCGATCGAGCTGTACACCCCCGTAGGGGTTCGTTCCAGACTCGAAGCCGGCAAGCGTAGATAGCGTCCAGGTGCCGTGCGCGGGCGCTAATTCGTAGACCGTGCCCCCGAACTCTGACGCGCCACCGTATGTTGTGCCGTAGAGATTGCCTGCAGAGTCGAACGCTATTTCGCCGCTAGGTCCGGCTCCATCCCCGGTTCCGGTAAAGTTGTAAAGCTGGGTTTCCTCCCAATTGCACGTGAAGCTCTTACAGAAGGTGGGCGGAGGGGTCAGCTTAAACACCGTGCCGCAGCCGGGCTCTTCGTCTCCGCAGCTCCCGTCTTCTCCCCCATACGCGGTCGTGCCATAAAGAGCGCCATCTGGTCCAACGATCACGCGTCCCTGCGGGTTCGCTCCATCGCCGCTGGGAAAGCCTTGAAATTGGTACAGCGGGCGAAAAATGAAGCCTGCACCCTGATGGACCAGCTCAAAGACCGTGCCGCAGCCGCTGACGATATGGCAATCGTTAGCCTGGGAGCCACCGTATTCGGCCGTGCCGTAAAGATTACCCGCGCGGTCAATGGTCAGGCCGGTATAGGGATGAGCGCCGTCCAATCCGTTGGTGAACTTGTGCAGGACGGTGAAGGTCTGGGCCTGGGCCATAACTGCAAACAGCAGGAGGCACAGAAGCGGCATTGCGGCTACTATCCGGCTCAGCCGGCCCCAAGGTTGATCGTGATATGTCATGAAGGCCTCCGCTAAGAGTGACCTTGTCGATCTTGCAAAATCTGGCGTCCTACATTGTAGGACATAAATTGTTAGTCCCACATTGTGGGATGAAACGCCCGCTTTTCCTGGCCCAGCAGAATCGGCTTACGGCGTTAGCTCCCAAACCAGACCGGAGTTGTTCGATTCCGTCCGGGGGGTTGTGCCGTAGAGATTGCCATTCGCATCCACGGCGACTCCGCCGACGGGATACAGGCCAAGCTTGCCGTTGAAATCGAACAGATCGGTACAGGTCCAGTTGTTTCCGGCGCGGGTTGCCTTGAAAACCATGCCATCCTCGAAGGCGCCGTCGGCAAAGGTGGTGCCGTAGAGATTGCCTGCCGCATCCATGGTCAGCGCGCTCTCGGGTCCAATAATGCCAACAAAGCTGCAAAGGGTCTGCAAAGTCCATCCGCCGCCGGAGGGCGAAAGCTCGAAGATCGTGCCTCCGCCGCTGCTGCCTCCGATGGTGGTTGAGCCGTAGAGATTGCCCGCGCCATCGAAGATCAAGCCTCCGAATGGATCAGCTCCGTCGCTGCCGTCGGTGAAGTTGTAGAGAATCGTTTTTGTCCAGCTGGAGCCGGACGGCGTGAGTTCGAAAATCACTCCATCGCCGTGCGCTCCACCTGAAGCCACACCATACAGATTGCCCGCGTTATCCAGGACCAAGCCTGCTGTCGTCCCGGCTTTTAGGCTGTAGGAGTTTTGGACCCAGTTTCCGCCCGAGGGACTAAGCTCATAGACGTCACTGGGGCCTCCAGGATTGGTGGTTCCATACAGATTGCCCGTGTTGTCGAAGACGACGTTGCTAACCGGGAGCTCGGCGCCGGAGTTGGGGTTGAATTCATAGATGGTCGATAGCAACCAGGAACAGAGCGCGGTGGTGCAGGCGGTCGGAGGTGGTTGCAGCCGGAAGACAGTTCCGCAGGAGGCCTCCCTGTCACATCCAAGGATTCCTCCATCATTAGTCGTCCCGTAAATCGTGCCGTCAGACGCAAGCGTCAGGCCGCCGTAATCGATGGGATTCGCTCCATCGGTGGAAAAGCGTTGAAGTCGTGGATTGGGGTATAGATCCAACCGCCGGAGGGAGTGTGCTTGAGTTGGAATACCACTCCCTGGCCGGAGGCGCCTCCGTACTCGGTCGTTCCATACAGATTTCCGGCGCGGTCGAAGATCAGCGTGCTCAAGGGATAGCTGCCATCGGAGCCGCTGAAGCTGTGCAGGACGGTGATAGGTCTGCGCCGGCGCTGGCGGGGCAATGGTCCACAACCCACTCATCGCCGCCGTAATGGCAATCGCCAACCGTAGAGAACTTCGCGAACCATCGAACTGGTTTAGAACGCGTCATATCCTCCTCGCTGATTGCTGACCGCTACTAACCGACAGCTGCAACTGACCACGGTCTTACGGCGTGATCTCCCATACCGTCCCGCAGCCAAAGTCGCTGCAGGAGTTGTTGCCGTAGTAAGTTGTCGTGCCATATAAATTGCCGCTGCTGTCGAAGGTGACGCCACCTTCCGGATTCCCACCATCGGCGCCGCCGGTGAAGTCATAAAGGTCGGTGAAAGTCCAGGTTCCACCGGAATTCGCCAGCTTGAAGACGAAGCCCTTTCCGTCAGCGCCGCCTTGAACGCACACCCCATACAAATTGCCGGACGTGTCGAAGGTTAACCCTGCGTAGGGCTGGCATTCGCTGAAAATGTAGAGCTGAGTGTAGCTCCAACTCCCACCGCCAGCCGGCGATAACCTGAAGATGGTCCCTTGATTGAAAGCTCCGCCTTGCTCGGTTGTGCCATAGAGGTTGCCGGATTGATCCATGATGGGTGTGTCGGAAGGGTAAGCGCCGTCGCTGTTGTTGGCGAAGTTGTGGAGGATGTTTTCCGTCCAGTTGCCGTCGCCGGCCGGCACAAGCTGGAATACCGTCCCGCAGCCGTAGTCACAGGTCGTGCTGATGCCGCCCTCACCCGTGGTCCCATAGAGATTTCCCGCCGTGTCGAGAATCACGCCGCCAACCGGATCGAGCCCGTCGCTCCCATCGTTGATGAAGGCATGGGGAATGCTCTCCGCGTACCCACCGTTGTAGGGCGAGAATTCAAACACGATGCCATGGTATCCGCCCCCATAGTTCAGTGTGGTGCCGTAGAAATTGCCAGACTGATCGAAAATGAGATTTCCAAAGTATGGATTCCCTCCGTCGGGAAGGATTCCCTGGAATATGTGAAGGACGGTCTCGTTGAAGTAGCAGATGGAGGTCTTGCAGGCGGTGGCCGGTGGCTGCAACTCAAAGATCGTCCCCAGGGTCGAGCTGCCGCCCTCGTAAGTTGTGCCGTAGAGAGCGCCGTTCGTGCCGATCGTGATCCCGGCGAAGGGATGAGCTCCATCCTCATTCGTACCTTGAAATTCGTAAAGCGGGTCCAGCGTCCACGAGGAGTTACGCTGGCTCAGCTTAAAGACGATTCCGTCTTCATGCGCCCCGCCGCTCCACGTTGTGCCATATAGAGTCGATGAGCCGCCGATGGTCAGAGCCGCAGTGGGGTTGGCGCCGTCCGATTCGCCATTGAAAGTGTGGAGGACGCTGAACGTCTGCGCCTGCGCGATCATGGTCAGCGCACAGATCAGGGCGAGTCCGAATGCTTGCTGTGGCAAGCAGCGGCGCAAGATGGATGTGGAGAGTCGTGCGAGCTTCATCAAGATGGTCTCCTTGCTGCGCGGGCCAGAGGCCCGCTCTACAACCGCCCAAAGGGCGGCGCTATTTGCGATACGTCGCATCGGTTTTGAACTCGTAGTGCCGGCCGGCTGTCGGGCAGGCGTCCCGTCTGCCCATCTCCGCGCAGGCCAGAGGCCTGCGATCCAGCCGCCCAGAGGGCGGCGCTACAAGACGTTTCGCGCCTTACGGCGTGATCTCCCACACCGTGCCATCGCCATGCGCCCCACCCGCGGAGGCCGTACCGTAAAGGTTGCCATTCGAGTCAATTACCACGCTGCTATAAGGCACTCCGCCGTCGCTGCCGCCGGTGAAGTCATGCAGGTCGGTATAGACCCAACCGCCGTTGGAGGGCGTCAGCTTGAAGACGTTACCCCAGGGATTGTTGGTTCCGCCGCCTCCTCTCGTGGTGCCGTAGAGGTTGCCGGCGGCATCCAGTGCCAGATTGGCTGCGGGTCCGCCTCCAAGAGATTGGGGGAAAATATAGAGTGTGGTGTAGTTCCAGCCGCTGCCGGATGGACTCAACTCGTAGACGTAGGCGTCACCATCAGGGTTGCCGTTGACGGTAGCGCCATACAAATTTCCCGCAGAATCGAGGATCACGCCGGCGTAATTTCCGAATCCGAGAGTGAACTCGTTGAAGCTGTAGAGCGTGTTCAGCGTCCAGCCTGATTGCGTTTTGGCCAGCTGGAAGACGATTCCTTCGTCACCCGATCCCCCACTGAACGTCGTACCGTAGAGGTTGCCCGCCGGATCCATAGTTACGCCGCCAGTGGGAGCTCCATCGTTGCCAAGGTTATAAAGCAGATTCTCCTGCCAGCCGTTGGAGGCCACCAACTCATAAATTATTCCTCCTGCCCCGCCATAGAGGTTGCCGGCGGAATCAAAGGCGAGCCATCCCGTGGGAAACGCGCCATCGGTGCTATTGAACAGGTGGATCTGCGTCTCATTCCAGTAGCACGCGAAGCCCTTGCAGAAGCTGGCGGGAGGGGTCAGTTTGAAGACGGTACCGCAGCCATCGTTGCAGCCGTCGCCCAGACCGCCGTGAGTCGTGGTCCCATACAGAGCGCCGTTCGAGCCAACGATGACCGGGCTATAGGGTATGGAGCCGTCGCCGTGGTTGAAGACTCCCAGAAACTCATAGAGCGGGGTGAAGATCCAGCCCGATCCGGCTCGCGCCAGCTTGAAGACGACGCCGCAGCCGCCCAGGTCCTTGCAGTCGTTGTTGCCCGCATAACCACCGTAGCTGGTGGTTCCGTACAAATTTCCGGCACGATCCATGGTCAACCCCGTGTAGGGGCCACTACCGTCCTGCCCGCCGGTGAAGCTGTGCAGGACGGTGAGAGTTTGTGCGTTCGCGGCTGGAACAATGGTGAGAGTCGCCACGAAAATAGCCAATGCGACGAGCACCGCTGGTCTCGCTCGCAAGTTGATGTCGAAAATCGAAACTGCGATTCGCTGCCGGGCCATGTTCTTCTCCTCGTTACAGGCTCGTCTGCCGCGAGAGAGTACCACCTGCTATCAGCAGCGCAACTTAATTTTGCATTACGGTCTAATCAACTGACAGGAATTAAGTTAGTAGGGTCGATTCAGGTTGACCGTGGGCTGCCCCGGACGGCAACAAGCTGCTTGCAAGATTCCGGCAAGAGACGCCACGGCAGATTAAGTTGTGCTAAGGGGATCGCAGGAGGTCTCCGCTGTTCGACCCTAAGGGTCGCCATCATTATGGGCGGTGAAAATCCCCTACCGTTCATGAGGGTCAATGAGCCGCTATCGCCCTTCTCGCAAACCACTTTGAATCGGCAAGCTAAGTAGTTCGTTATCAATTGCTTGGATCGTAATGCAAAAGTAAGTTGACGTGCCTTGCTAATGGAGTGATATTCGTGCCGCGACAAAGAAGGGTAAGGTCCGACAACAGAATGCCCCGAGCGTCGTAAAGGAGTTCGTCATGACAACCCGGTCAGGCTGCGCTTTTCACCTTCCACTTTCCGCGTTCGCGCTCGCCATGCTTTGTTTGCTGACCATGCTCGCGACGGCACCGGCCCTGGCGCAAACCTACACCATCCTCCACGCCTTCACCGGCGGAGCGGATGGCTGGTATCCCTTCGGCCTGACCATAAGCAGCTCAGGAACCATCTACGGTACGACATGGAACGGAGGAAACGGAAGCTGTCGTTATTACCAGTGCGGGACGGTCTTCGAGCTCTCTCACCGGAGCTCGGGCTGGGCGTTCAAATCTCTCTACTCATTTACCGAGGACGACGGAGTTGGATACTATCCTGAGGCGCCGGTAACCGTCGGCCCGAACGGCGCTCTCTATGGCACGACTACAAGCGGCGGTAGTGCTGGAAAGGGAGCCGTTTTTGAGCTGCAGCCGCCGGCCGGAGCCTGCAAAAACGCGGTGTGTTATTGGACCCCAACCGTAATCCACGCCTTTCAAGGGGGACTGTACGACGGCGACACTCCGTGGTACGAGACTCTCCTCTTCGATCAAGCTGGGGACATCTACGGCACGACCGGGTCCGGTGGCGCGACCAACAACGGAGTCGTCTACGAGCTAACCCCGTCGGGCAGCGGATGGAGCGTCAGTCTCCTTCATAGCTTTCTTGACAACGGAGTCGACGGCTACGATCCAAGATTTGGGGTGGTCTTCGACCCGGCCGGAAACTTGTACGGCACAACCGCGCAAGGAGGCACCGGAACGTTCGGCACAATTTTCGAACTGACGCCCTCCGGCGGAACGTGGGCCGAAAGTATCCTCCACGACTTCAACCTCGACAATGGGTCTGTCCCAGAAAACCTGATCATGGATCAATCCGGCAACCTTTATGGCGTCGCCACAGGATATGGAACTCCCATTCCCGCCAATGTCTTTGAACTGACGCAGTCGGACGGAAGCTGGACTTTTTATAACGTTCAGATTGTCCAGAATTGCACTCCGGGTAGCGGAGTAGTCAGGGATGCAGCCGGCAATTTTTATGGAAGCTGCGATAGTAACGGCGCTCACGGTTACGGCTGGATTTTCGAGTTAACGAACTCAGGGAACGTTTTAGACCTCCACGATTTCGACTTCAGTGATGGATATGAACCAGGCGGCCTTGCCCTTGACGCCAGCGGCAATCTCTACGGTATAGCCGGTGCCGGGGGCTACAACAACAACGGCCTGGTGTGGGAGATCACGGGCTTGAATAACCCCCGCTAAGGCCGCAGCGACGGGGCTCTCTTACTACGTCGTTATGTTGAGGCGAACCGAAATGAAATCCCGCAAGCGAATCTGGATTGCTGCATTGTGTCTGTTGTCGGTCACGCTGATCACCGTAAGCCTTAGAGCTCGGGCGAGAAGCGTTCTGGCCGCGCAGCATTCCGTAAGCCGAGCCTCCATTGCCCAGCCGGCTACTTATATTGCGAACGCCTCGATCCGAGCCGCAGCGATTTCCGACGCCACGCTGTTGGCTGACGATGAGAGCTCAGCGCAGCGCGTCTCCGCGACGCTGATGCGGGAGGCGAATCCCTATCTGCCTACGGTCGAAGAGTTCGCGCTGACCCCGCCGAATCCGGCGCTCAACAGCAACCAGACCACGCTGGCGGTACGCTTTCAGCAATCGGTCGTCGCCAAGCTCGGGTCGCAGTTCCCCATGACGTTGGCTGGTCAGCGTGTGGTTTTGCAGCGCTCGGCGGATGATCATAACGTGTTCTCCACGCAGGTTGACTTCGATTGGGCGGTGTTCGTAAAGCAACAGCAGCATCGCAAGGAGTTGGCCAGCATGGGTACGGTCGTCCCGGTTTACCAGGGGCGCATTTTCCTGCGCAGCGAGAAGATGCAATTCCTCGATCCGGCGAAGATCGAGGCGGCTCTGCAATCGCACCAGACTGTTCAATTTTCGCCCCGAGTTCTGACCGGTGGAGACGACGTCACAGTCGTGCCGAGCCATGAGCTGATGGTCATCGACCCCCACGTGGTGGAGGACGGGAGCGTCGAGAGCCAGGGAGGCGGACAACTCGGACGTACCTACGACGCCTGTCTGAGCGTTCCGGGCAATCCCGTGGGGGCATGGACATTCAGGAAGTTGTGGATGTCGGTTATCAACACCACCAGTGTTCCAGTAGCGGAGCAGGCGTTGCAGGCTTTCCTCGCTAACTGGCAAAGCAACCAGACGATCAACACTAACTTTGTAGTCATTCCGAGGAATAGCTCGTCGGACCCGTCGTTAGGCATGTCTGGCCTCTTGCAAAACTGGCCCAAGGATCCCGTGCCCAATGACAACTGTGCCGGCGGGCACTGCCCCTCGCTGGAGGCGCCGGTGCGATTGAATGCAATCGTGAATCGCATCGACTTGTCAGAGCAGCCAGGCCAGACCGCGGGCGGGGAGCTCAGGTTCGTCTTTGGCCTCACCGCGGGTGAGGGCGCTCAGGGACAGTGCTTCGAGGACAAGTCGAAGGGACCGGGACCTCCCAATGTCCTCTTCAACATCATCTTCGAGTTCCACGTCCCACCTTCGTACACGTTGTCGCAATGGGCCGAGGCGTGGGACAGCCTGCCGAAGGATAATTTTGACTATGAGAATTGCCCCGCCGACGGCTGCTACGTCCCGCTGCTCGAATCGACGATAACCGACAATGTGGTGCAAGCAACTTCCTGCACCGATCCCAACGGGCACCCCAATACGTGTCTGTTTCACATTCGGACCAACGAATTCGCACTCCGCGATGAAAACCTGCAGAACGGCAATTTCTGGGAACAACGGGAGTTCTATATTCAGACCTATGGTCCGCCCAATGTTCTCGCTGAGAAAGACGTAGCCCAGACTCCCGACGGCAGCTTCAACACCGCCGGCGAACTCAACCCCGGCGGCCAGCCTGATTGCCAGGGCAACTTCACAATGGTGAATGGAGTCCTGACTCCTCCCAGTTGTAGTCCACTGAACCCCGCGACCCTCGCAACCTACATCTCCGCCTTTAATCCCGAAATCGTTGAGACCCAGGGAACACTCCAGGTGCCCGACGACTTCCCGTCAGGGCACCCCTTCCTTGGCGGTTCGGCGTTCAATGGCTTCAACAATATTGCCCTTGCCAATGGGTTTTGGAATGCCACCGGAATCGGCAAAAATGAGGCAGCCGCGAGAAGGTTCTTTTCTATGAACACCTGCCAGGGCTGCCATGGAGCGGAGACCAATACCCTGGAGTTCCAGCAGGTGGTAAACCGCACCGCCGGAAATCCATCGATTCTCTCCGCCTTCCTTCTTGGCTGTGTACCCACCAGCGGGAGCTGCGCTACTTCGGGAAACCCCGGCCCAGATAGCTGCCTGCCGGGAACCACTCAAGAATGCCAGCTGGACACACCCGGTCAGGAATTGGTTCCAGACCCGTCGAAGCTGAGCCAGACAGGTTATGCCTTCGGCGATATCGCCCGTCGCATGGTGAACCTGAAGACTATTCTGAGCCCAGGCAACGAGCTTTTCCTGCCGTTTATGCGTCCCAAGGTCGGGGTTCACTAATGCCCGATTGACCAGGGGCGAGCCGGGTACCGGTGCTCTCTCGTTTGAACTCAGTCGATTCCCGTCGCACTCGTTGTGGGTCAATGAGCGACATGGCCTGTTTGCGACATTTACGATTCAACTCACTCTAACGGAATCTCCTGCGCGCCCTTCCATGTCGTGCATTTTCAGCCCGCGATCCAATTACCATGGAATCCGTAAGGTACGCGCCGTGGAAGTTGTACCCGAGCAACAGGCTTGCCTTGAAAGTCGGACGCGTCGATGATGACCAGGTCGCTGCAGTCCCGGACTGGATCGTAGACGTAGGACAAATACCATCCGGAGAGTTCGTCCTCGGCCGAATCGGCGGGAGCGAACACCGCCTCAGCAGGTCCACCGGGCGTGGTAGCGGTACCGAAAGAATGCTCCTCAGCGGTGCCGTGTTCGAGGTCGTAGCGCACGAGTTTACCCGTGCCCACGGTTAGCCCATACCGAGCCGGCACACCCGCGCGCCGATCGTCCATGCGCGGGAACTCTATAGCGCGCTCGTCGATCTGATGTTCTGTGACGGTGTTACTGGTCAGATTGATCGTCCAGGACCACATTACGGCGTCGAACCCAGGCACGCCATCATCGCGCCATAACTCGGGATAACGAGCTGCCTGCAACACGATAAGTTTGCCATCATCTGTGGTCTTATCGAAGGCGTTGAGGACGTGAAAAACGTAACACGGGTTGATCTCAAACCACCGGATCGGGCCGTATGGGTCATCGCGGCGCAACACCCCTAGCCGTGCGCCGTAATCGTCGCTCCAGCGGTACGGCAGGTCGCGGGAACTATCGCGCGCTATGTCGAGCCGAAACACCAGCGGTAGGTCCATAAACACGATGTGCTCGGCACTCATGGCGAAGTCGTGCATCATGGTCAAGCCGGGAACCTCCACGCCGCGGTTAATGATCAGCTCCCCCGACGCGTTCGCGCGGTGGTAAGTGACATATGGGCTGGTCAGGCTTCCATAGCCAAAAAAATGTAGCTCGCCGGTTCTCGGGCAGATCTTCGGATGTGCAGTCATCGAGTCGGCAAGCTTGCCGGCGAAGTCGTAGACGCCCAGCGTTTCCAGCTCGTTCGTGATCTGATACGGCAGAGATGACTCCACCAGCGCGAGTGTCTTGCCGGCGTGACTGATGACGTTCGTATTGGCCACGCTGGCGTGCAGGTTGCGCGTGCCGTCAGTGTTATAAAGCAGGACAGGTTTATCAAAGCTCTCCGTGCGCACCCATCGATTGCGATACCAAGCGGCGCGCCCGTTCTCTAGCCGTACTCCATGGATCATGCCGTCGCCCGTGAACCAATGTGGCGTGTCCCGTCGTGGGTTGGGTCCGTTTTTCAAATACCAGCCGTTGAGTTCCCGGGGGATCGCTCCCTCAACCGGCAGATCGAACGTCGTCAACTCGTCGAAGACCGGTGCATAATTGCCGACGCGGAAGAACGGAACAGCCGACTTAGCCGACCAGGCATTGACGAGCGGGGCCTCCGCTGCTTGTTGTGCCATACATTTCTCTCCTTGGGTTTCGGTCCCGGAGTATATAAATTGGATGCTACCTCGAAGGTGCAAAAGGGCATTCTCGATCTAATTTCGGTTGATTCTAGTTCCAGGGCTGGACCGTTGGCGAAATATCGCCATTACACTCATTGACTTCACTCGAAGGACTCTGAGCGCATTCACAGTACGTAGATTCGGAGCATCCACCAGACAAGGAATAGCGCGACGATGGCCCCAGCGACGTGAACTATCCAGTCGCCCGCTGTTTTAGGTTTCCCGAAGTTGAACATACGGCAATGCTAGCAGGCCACGCGCCAGATGGCGTAACATCGCCATAGCGCAAGCAATCACAGGCTTTCGGCGTTACCGGCGCTCTCGCCTGTCTGCGACAACAATCCCTTTTATGCTGGAGATTCCCTCGTTCAGGAAAGCATGAGCACATCCCATCGCTCAGCGCCTGGCTTTGGCGCTCACTGAAATGGTCCGGCTTACTTTCAGTTCCAAGGAGGAGTAAGACCAAGAGCGCTCAGTCTGGATTCAAGCTCAGGCCGTTCCCGGTTGTGCGTCATCGTGGCCGCTTTCGCCAGCGCTGAGCAACCCTGCATGGATGTTGGCAGCTATACGGGGTCCGCGATACGGTTTCCACAACAACGGGCGAAACGCAATAGAATTACCTCTCGGAGAACGGATTTGCCGCTTTCCGCCGGAACGGCGGATCCCATGCAACGCATGATAGCCGCAGGCTGCGATAATGGTTTGAAAGGAACCAGAATCTTGTCACGCAGAAAACAGCCAACGACGGCCGCCAGTAAGAAGACAGCCGAAGGCGTCAGCAAGCGGCGATGGCTGGTGATCGTCGCGCTTGCAGTAGTTGCCTGTGCCGGTCTTGCGTTCTACAAGTACGCTGCCACCGGTGCCAATCAGCCAGTGACTGCACATGCCGGCTTGCAGCCCAGCCAGACCAGCGCGGGCGGGGCAAGCGATGGCGCTATGGGGCAAGTGAGTTTCGGTCCAACCGTGGCTAATAGTGCAGCTCCGCCAGCGAGCGCGCCAACGGGGATGGTTTGGATACCTGGCGGCGAGTTTTCGATGGGTGCGCAGAATCCTCCAGACATGGACGAAGTGGGCATGAAGGCGACCGTGGATTCGCGGCCAATTCATCGCGTCTACGTCGACGGATTCTTCATGGATAAGACCGATGTGACGAATGCGGAGTTCGAGAAGTTTGTGAAGGCGACAGGCTATGTGACGGTCGCTGAGCGGAAGCCGCGCGCCGAAGACTATCCCGGCGCTCCTCCTGAGAATCTGGTTGCGGGATCGGTTGTCTTCGCTCCCCCCGATCACCCGGTGGAGCTGAACGATTATTTTCAATGGTGGACCTATGTCCCGGGCGCTAACTGGCGGCATCCCTTAGGCCCCAAGAGCAACATAGCCAGCAAAGGAAGCTATCCAGTCGTTCACATCGCCTACGAGGACGCTCAAGCCTATGCCAAATGGGCAGGCAAGCGATTGCCCACCGAGGCTGAATGGGAGTTTGCGGCGCGCGGCGGACTGGCGGGTAAGCCTTTCGTCTGGGGAGATGATTTTCGTCCGCATGGAAAGTGGATGGCAAACACGCATCAAGGCCACTTTCCTGACAAAGATAGCGGCGAAGATGGCTATCGTGGCATTGCGCCAGTGGCTCAGTTTCCCGCCAATGGATATGGACTTTACGACATGGCGGGTAACGTCTGGCAATGGACGAGTGACTGGTACCGTCCGGATTACTATCAGACCCTGCAAGCAAATGGTCTGGCCCGCAATCCACAGGGACCGGATTCCTGCGTACGATCCCGCCGAGCCCGGCCAAGCCAAGAAGGTGCACCGCGGCGGGTCATTTCTTTGTACGGATCAGTATTGCTCGCGATACATTGTCGGCACTCGCGGAAAGGGCGACGTTGACACCGGGACCAATCATCTTGGGTTTCGTTGCGTCATGACTCTTCAGCAATCGCAGACGGCACAAAATCTCAACAAAACACAGCCCGTGACCAATCCTTAAATGTTCGGAGGTCACAGACAAACCGGGGGCCGATGGTGTGAGATTCCCGTGAACCGCCCATCCGACTGCTTTCGCGCCGCACCGGATTTGTGGCAATGGATTACTCTAAGGATGCGGATCCAGAACGACCTGGGCCGCAGGAGGCTTCTACATGAGCATGAAAGCGACCGTTCGACAGGTAGAAGGTGTCGTCGTCGTAGATCTTAGTGGACGCATCAAACTAGGCGAGGGCAGCTCCATCCTGCGCGACACCGTAAAGGATCTGCTGAGCAAAGGACAGAAGAACATACTCCTGAATCTGGGCGATATCAGTTACATCGACAGCTCCGGGATCGGCGAGTTGGTCAGCGCCTTTACTTCCGTGCGCAACCAGGGCGGCGAATTGAAGCTGCTGCATCTCACCAAGAAAGTGCACGACCTGCTGCAGATCACCAAGCTGTACACCGTCTTCGACGTGAAAGACGACGAAGGCGACGCCATCGCTGCATTTCGCTAACTCAGCCTGGTTCGGAACGATTTTGGAACGTCGCTTTGCGTTCTATTGCACCAGCGTTTCCGGCGGTGGGAGCTTCCGATTCTTCATCCACTCGGCAATGATGCCCTGATTCTGAGCCGTGTGCGGAATCTTCTCGATGTCGGGCATGAAGATCCGGAGGCCGGCCTGCGGGGTCATCTGAATGCGGCCGTTGACCAGCTGCTCCTGGTAGTGCGTCAGATCGAAGCTGAACCAGTCGTCACTGGAGAGGTCGATCATGAAGATGTCAGCCTGGGCCATCGTCAGCTTCCCCAGGTTGATGGTGCCGCCATATAGTCGTATGAAGTTGCGCCACTGCTTGAAGTGATTCGCTTCCGGCCGCCCATCGCCGAAAATTGTAACCAGATCTCCGGTCTTGCTCCCGATATGGGCGTCGGTGAGTTCTCCGCGAATCGCCGGCGCCGGCAACATCTGTTCCGGGTCAACAAAAATATCGTTGCCGGAGACCTGAACATTCGTCGCTCCCTTTGCGCCAATCAGGTCCTGGACGCTGATGTGAAACAGCCGCACCAGACCTTTGACCGGCAGCTTGAGCACTCGCAGCGTCACCATGTGCAGCCGCACCCGCCCGTCAGGCGCGGCGCTCACCTCGCTCACCATCTCGATCGGCAACGATACCCCTTTGTGCAGCGTCCCCTTTAGCTTCAGCCGCTCGCCGTCAGCAGCGAGCGAAACCTTTTCCAGGGGCGAACCCTGCAACAGGCTGCTGTTTAGGATTCGGCTGATGTCCGAGAGGCTGGTGGCAATAATTCCCGACTGGATATCGAGGACAAACGAGCCCGGATCGTCAAAGGAAGAGACAACTCCCTTTCGCGTGGGATGGATCTCGCCGCGCAGCCAGCGCACCCGGAGTTGCAGCCCGGGGCGCTCGTCAAGGATGACATTGTGCATCAGCACCTTGGTCTGCGAAGTCGCGGGCGAGCCACCCGCGATCTCGGCGGCCGGGTTTGACTTCGCCTGAGTTGATGCCGGCTTTTCATTGTTCGAGGTATTGCTCTGCGATCCCGGCTGTTGTGGCGTCTGCGGCTTACTGCAGGATGCCAGCGAGAGCATTACGGCCAGGGACAAAAAGAGGATGCGCTTGGACACGGATTTCCTCCCCACATGCGCGTTCGGAATATGGTAATGCCGATGGGAAGGTGTGCCCGGGCAATTTCGTTCGATTACGGGGCAGGACGAGTCGCGCCAACAGCGATTGCCTCGCTTCGCGACTCCTTTGTTGCCAGGCGTCTCCGCCATTCCAGCACGCAATAGGAACTCATGATGACGATGATGGGGTCGAGGGGATGACGATAATCCATGCTGGGATGGGTGATGTAATAAACCAGCGGATACGTGACGAGGATCAAGGCGAGCGGAAAAACATCCTGCCCTTTTCCCTCTGACCACGTAAATCGCAGGCCTCCAAGCAGCAGCAGGGTTACCGCGGAAGTTAAGAAGATGTTGGGAATGTGGAACGGCTCACGGGCAAGGAAGCTTGGGTCCAACGACCAGAAGCCCGTCCACATATTTACGACATGGCGGACGGTCAGCCAAGCGACAAACTTGGGATGCTGGGTGATGAAGGCCAAGGCCTCCGTCTTCTTCGCATCCATGTAGCCGATTTCCCCGAACTTTTGCCACTGCGCATACTCCACCGGACTGGTGGTGGGATGCGCGGAGTCTGGCGTCACATCCGATGTGTCGCCGTTGTACCCTACATGCACCTCCATCCAGAAACCATCGCGCAAGGGAATGACGCGATGAAAGGTTCGGTAGTTGCGGACCGTCCACGGAGCGATCATTGCTACGACTACACAAGCCGCCAGCAAGCCCGGCCGTAACCACGCGAGGTTAGCCTTGCGGCGCTGCCAAGCAAGCCATGCTGCAAGAAAGGGCAACGGCCCGAGCAGGGTGGGGCTTACCAATCCAGCCAATCCCCAGAGCGCTCCCCACAACAGCCAGTCTCCCGTCTTGCGGCTGTCTCTCAACCTGGCGGTCTGCAGCCAAAGCAGGCTCGCGATCAGGCAGGTCAATGTGTCGGAGTAGATTCTTCCGCCGGAAAGATAAATGGAGTACGGAAAGAACACCCAGCTCCATCCAGCAATCACGGCGACGCGTTCATCGAAGATGCGCCTGGCCAGAAAATAGATCGGCAGCACGGTCGCCGAGGCAAAAATGCTGTTGAGCGTAAGAATGGCCATCGCGCTCGCGGCGCTATAGTTTCCGAAGAGCCTCATGCATCCTGCGAGCAGATACGGATAGGCCGGCATGAGCATGGCCGTGGGGCCGCTGGGATCGAAGAATGGCGAAGCGAAACCGCGGCCCTGGCAAATCGAACCGGCGATTTGCCCCATCTCCCAGCCAAAGTGCCAATGGTTGCGAAAGCCATCGAGAAACTCGGACACCATAGCTGCCGATACCGCTAGCCGGACGATGAGAGCGACAACGGTCATGCGCAACACGCGCGTGACCGTCCCCGACGGCACTTGGGCAGTTTCGCTCGGATCCTCTACCGATACGGCGGGGTACGGCGTCAACTTTTTCCTCCTTCGTATCTGTTGCACGCCTGAGCCGAGAATCCTGGCAACCTTGTCTTACAAGACTTTGGGGCCTCTGGGCAACCCGTAAATCACCATCTTGCCGGGCGGTGGTGGAGGGGTCGGCGAGGGGGGCAAGACCTTGGGCCCTCCTGCGAGTCCGTACACGACCATGGGATCGGGATTATGGATCGATTCGTCAATGGTTGACAGGAACCGCTTGCCTTGCGGGGTAGCCATCACTTTGCCCAGGGCGTTCGAAACTTGTGCCCGATCAACCGCAAAATTAATCCGCACAGCCGTGCCCTCAATCTCGCCCGACATGTGGAGGGATGAAACCGGGCTGCTGCGCAGCGTATCCACAGTGCGACGCGCCTCGTCCACGGTAGCGTAGTTCAGCTGCAGATCAACCTTGAGGCCATCATGAAAACTAGCGGCAAGCAAATAGCTGGACGGAGCATTCGAAGCGGTCGTCATCTTGAGTTTGGAGAGCATCGCCCGCGTACCCTGAATCCACAGATCGACCTCGCCTCCCAATTGCTTCACCTGCTGGAGGTCGATCGGCTCAGCCCCCGCTTTTTGCTGCAAACGCTGAACCGCCGCCGCAACCGACGCCTGATGACCGAGCACAACCGCAGTCTTGGAGATTCGGTAGCAGGTCATCCCATCGCCCAGGTTCACAAACCCTATGGGGTAGTCCATCTTTCCCTGCAGCAGGATGAGAGTATCGTTGGAGCCAAACGACACCCAGTAGTGATCCACGCCTTTGATCTTCTCCATCGCCGCTTCCAACTCACCCGGCGTCATGTTCAATCGAGTGGTCAGTTGCTCAATGAGTGATTGTGCTGCCGGTGATTTCCGCAAGGCAGTCAAATTGACTGCCATCATCATGTCCGGATGCGGGTGCGCGAAGCGCCAACTGGCGGCCAATGAGAGATTCTTGGATCCAGGCAAGTGCTCAAGGGGAGGGTCCGGAATAATGACAAATTTTGGAGCGTTCGGGTCAACAGCGGGCTGAACAGGGGCAGCCGGCTGTGCCGCACTTGGCGGCGTCGGATTGCTTTGAGGCTTGGTATCGATGCAAACGAACGCCTTCGGATTTTGTTTGCAGTATTGTTCGCAGCCGGCGACCTTGGCATTGTTACGGCAATAACCCGCAGCCTGAGTAGCCTGACTGAGCTGGGGTGTCATGCTCTGCGCCGCTGGCGGCTTTCCGTTGACGCAGGTTGGCGCGTGAGGATTATCGGTGCAGTAATCCTCGTAGGTGTAGGGCTTAGTGCTGGTTTGCTGGGCCGTCAGGGATACGGTAGCCAGCAAAATCAATCCCAGAATGACGAGGAGCCGATCAGTCATAGTCGCTCTTGAAGCTCAGGCGAGGCAGACAGCCAAAGTATACAAAGCTGCGCAGTATATTCCGACGGAATTGTATCGCCATCATCCCAGATGACAACGGTTAACGTGATTTATCAGCGCCCATCTCTGAGCCATTGACTAGCTGCCAGTCCTTTGTTAATCTCGCGGAAATGCGCCCACAAGCGACGACCCCACGGCTCCAAAACTGCCGCTGGATGTCAGTCGCATAGTTCCCGGAAGCGTCACTTGCATTCGATCATTGCCTTGCGATTCCCGCGCGGAGTGGGGTATGAGTCTCATCAAGGTAAGGCTCGTCTGGTGTTTCATCCTCTCGATTGGGATCTGCTGCGCCCTCGTGATCTCGGCTGCAGCGCAGTCAACAACGCAATCTCCGCAGGCCTCGAATGCACTGCCTGGCACCTCTGCCGGGCAATACGCTGAAACCGACATTTGTAAGACCTGCCATCAGGACGTTTGGGAAAAGCACTTCGCCGGCACTCCGCATGCAGCGCTGTTGAAGGGCGACCAACACGGCTGCCAGGCTTGTCATGGCCCTGGCCAGGCGCATGTGGATGGCGGCGGCGATGTCACGAAGATCGTTCGCTTCGAAACGTTAAGTCCCGCGCAAACCGCGGCGATCTGCACCAAGTGCCACCAATCCAGCACTGAGACCCAAAACTTCTCGCAGTCGGCGCATCTGGCCAACGGCGTCAGCTGCACCAGTTGCCATAGTCCTCACGGTTCGACGGACGTGAACTTCATGCTGGTGAAGCCGCAGACTGCGCTTTGCTACAGCTGTCATGCCGTGCAGAAGGCCGAATTCGCGCGGCCTTATCGCCATCGCGTGGATGTTGGACTCATCCAGTGCAGCGACTGCCACAACCCTCACGGAACCGAGACCGGTCATCAGGTGCGGGCGGCGGCCGGACAGTTTGCGATCTGCACCAAGTGCCACACAGATACCATGGGACCGTTCGTCTTCGAACATGCCCCGGTGAAGACCGATGAAGGCTGCCTGTCCTGCCACACACCGCATGGCTCGACCAACCCACGGCTGCTGCAGGTAAACAACGTCAACTTTCTCTGCCTGCGCTGTCATACGCCCAATATGAACGGCGCCGCACCCGGCATTCCGTCATTCCATAACCAGGCCAGCAAGTACCAGGCTTGCACCATGTGTCACACGCAGATTCACGGGTCCAACTTCGATTCCTTCTTCTTCCGGTAGTCAGGGAGGCAGCGAATGAGTTCGCAAAGGAGTCTCGGCAGCTATTTCTTCTGGCTGGTTTTGCTCGCGGCTTGCCTGGGCTTGACCGGTAGAGGACTCGCGCAAGCCCCAGGACAAACGCCGTCTACGGCCTCGGTCGATTCGTCCTCCGGAACAGATGAAGGTAAGAAGATCGGCGATTTCAAAGTTACACAGTCGATTGAGTTGGGCGGCCGGATTTCCGATGTCAGCGGCAGCCAGCCAATGTATGACACCTTGGTCAACGATCAATCGGGCGCCCGCATTCTGGAGCAGTCGCTCACCATGCAGTCGCTGAGTCACCAGGATATCTTCGATACTTTAACGCTCAACAGCTTTGGATGGGGCGGCGACCCGGAACAGGCTGCCCGCCTGCGCGTCGCCAAGTATAGCTGGTATACCTTCAGCGCCAGCTATCAGCACATCCAGAACTACTTCGACTACGATCTTTTCGCTAATCCACTGAATCCGCCTACGGGGATGCCATTCATCCCTATCCTGAATTCGCCACATACTTACTACAATACCCAAAACCTATATAACTTCGACCTCGTCATGTTTCCGATGCACCGTTTCTCTTTCCGCATCGATTACAATCGCAACCGTTTTATAGGTCCTTCCTATAGCACGATCCATGAAGGTACCGAGGCACTTACCGATCAGAATTACAACAACACGCTGAATGGATTCAGATTTGGCGTCGACTATCGCCTCGCAAAGAAAACGACGATCAGCTATACGCAGCTATTTCAGTACTACAACGGTGGAACGCTCTATGGCCTGAATCCATTTAATTCCTACCCGCTACCCAACGGCATGCCGGTTTCATTAGGTATTTCCTGGCTTAACAACGGCAGCCCATGCAGCGCACCGCTTATGAATGGGATCGCCAATCCAACGTGTAACGGCTTCTTCGACTATAGCCTTTTCCAGCATGTAAATACCAATATTCCCACCGAGCAGATCAACATCAAGTCCTCGTCTCTCAAGTGGCTAGACTTCAACGGGCAATTCCAATACAGCAATGCACAATCCAGCACGCCATTTAACGAGATCTTCAGTGGCTTGATCTCACGGAGCAACCAGCTCGGCTCCAACACCACCGGCAGCAGCTCGAGTTCTAACTGGAGTTCGACATCGACTGACCTGTCTGCCGTCTTTCATTTGACCAGTAAGCTGCGCTTAGTGGATAGCTTTCGGCTTCGGAATTTCAGTGTGGCGGGCGACTTCTTGAACCTTCAGGCCAATTATTTCACGTCGGCGGGACTAGGCTCGGCTTCGCTGCTGACGCCTGTAGCGACTTTCCCACCGCCTCTATCCCACGCGTCCGGTTCGCCGGCGGATATTATCAACGAGATTAACGCTAACCTCATCGCACAGAACAGCAAGCAGAACGATTTTCAAGTGCAATACGACATCACGAAGTCATTTGGCGTGCGGGCTGGCTTTGTCTGGTCGAATGAGACCGTCCAACCCGGCAGCTCCTATCAGGCAGCGTTAGGTGATATCTACTATCCCAACAACGCCAGTCGCGGGAATTGTGCAGGCGTTCCGTTGAACCCTGATGGCAGTTGCACCTTCGTTGGAGTGATCGCGCCTTTTGGCAATCCAACTACCGAGATCAATCGCTACTATGGCGTCCTGGGACTGTGGTTTCGCAAAGGCAGTAGTTTCCATGCCAACGCCGATGCACAGTTTGGCGGGTCAGACAACTGGATCTACCGCATCGATCCCACTCACTTCTTTAATATACGTGGCAATGTTTCTTATGCTCCGCGCCAATGGGTAAGCCTGGGAGCCAACCTGATCTTTCAACGCGCGGAAAACAACGATAGCGACCTGGCCTATAACCAGCACAACTACACGGCTACTTTCAACGCTACAATCACTCCGAACGCGCACTGGGGGCTCGATCTCGCTTATAACATCGATGCTATCCAACAGAATACAAATGTCTGCTTCGCCGGCTCGCTGGTGCCGCCGGGCTCCTATACCTGCAACGGTGATCCCACGCTGATGGAAACTTATGGTTTTTATCAGACCCATACACAGTATGGGTACTTTGCCCTGACGGCGACTCCCATCGAACGCCTCACCATGCGAATCGGATACAGCATTGTCGACAATCAGGGCAACACCACCATGTTTAATCCCCTGCTGCCTTTGGGTCCGCTGTCATCGACGTACCAGTCACCTCTTGCCGGATTTGATTTCAACGTCTACAAGAACGTTACCTTCAAAGCTGCGTGGAACTATTACCAATACGGGGAAGGCTCATTCGTCGGGCCAACTGCTCCTCGCTACTTCCACGCCAATAACACCACGCTTGCCGTCAAGTACGCCTTCTGACTCTTGCAATGTAGTGGCGAATAAATAGCGAATACCGCTGTACAATTGCGGGATGCCAACTCCAGGGCGCGGGAAAGACTCACTGATCCCGGCAAAGGTTGTGCCGTTGTCCTCCCTTCAGCTTCGTTGCGAGTTGACTGCTCGCAATCTTAGCCTGTGCGAGGGAGCGGTTCACGAGTCGACCTGCGGCGATATTCCCAGCGTCCTGTACAAAGAAACCAACGGACAGCACTTCAACTTCATTCCCGCTTCGTACCGGCGGATCTGCGCTTCTCCCGAATGGAGCCGCCGGCTGAAGAAACACTACAGCGGCAGCAGCCGGCTTGCCTGGCCGCGCGACAGGATTCGCCGGGAGCTCGACTGCGCCAACAGCTCCGATGCGCTGCTGATGAACATCTTCTGCTATCCGGGCGTAACCAGCCGCAAGTCAATGTGTGCTCTCCTAAACGTCGAGCCTGGATTGCGTCCGCAGTTCGGAGTGCGACCGGGCCTACCGATGATCCGAGGAGGCGTTGATCGAACCGAGATCGACATGAGCCTGGGGCGACTCTTCGTCGAAGCGAAATTAACGGAAAGTGGATTTCAAACCGCACGCCGGGAGCTGCTGGTTCGCTATCGAGACGTCGCTGACGTCTTCGACATGGACAACCTTCCGATGTCGGGTTCCGGATATCACTGTTATCAATTGATCCGGGGCGTCCTGGCTGCACATCACTGTGGCAAGTCGTTCCTCATACTTTCTGACGCTCGGCGTGCTGATCTGATCGAAGCGTGGTTTGCCATCCTGCGGGCGGTGCGCAGCTGCGAACTGAGATCGCGACTGGCCCATCTAACGTGGCAGGAACTCGCGAGCGTGCTGCCGAAATCCTTGCAGAAATTCCTCAGCGAGAAATACGGCATCCATCCGCAGCTGTGATCCCAGGCGTGCGAAACCGCGGCGGGCCTGCTCTCAGCTGCTACTTCTGTGTTGGCACAAAGTCCTCCATCACAGCTTGCCGCATCAGATCGGGAGGCAAGAGACCTTGCGCCAGAATGAAGTCGTGGAATTTCTTCTGATCGAACTTCACTCCCTTCGCGGCTAGCGCTTTTTCCGTGTCCTCGCGTAACGCGATCAGCTTGGTGTAACCGTAGAAGTAGCTGTTGGCCTGGCCAGGCGCGCGATAGGTATAGCGCTCGACTTCCTCTTGAGCGAAAGCGTGCGAGGAGACAACGTCGTCTTGCAGCACGCGATAGGCGTCGGCGGTCGTGATCTTGCCGGACTGCAGCTCGGGATCGAGAAAGGCCCGTGCCGCGCGCAACAGACGGTAATCCAGCGAAACCAGCTGCCCCTCAAGCGGCATGTAAGGCTTGATGAGGTATTCCGAATACAATCCCCAGCCTTCGACATTGGTACTGTTAAAGGCATAACGAACGCGCGCCAGCGAGACACCGTGTTCCAGCATCGCATCGAACTGTAGTTCGTGCCCGGGCCGTGCTTCGTGCGCGGTGATGGTCCAGGCAGCCGCATCGAAGGTAAAGTCATCATATTTTTCCGATGCGGGTTGACCAGGACCAGCCGGAATGTTCAAGCGGCAGAATGAACGCGCCGCGCTCTCCAGTGTTGTGCAGAAACGGCGGAGCGTCCATGTGAGGAGCGGGCTGCTGGGCTGTCTCGGCCGCAGTCGCAATGCGGATTTGTGCCGGGCGATCGGGCAGCGTCACGATCTTCTGTTCAACAATGATCTTCTCGATCTGCTTGAGCCGATTCTCGTAGAACGGCAAAATCGCGTCGCCGACTAACTGCTGCTTTTTCAACTCGCGCATCACATCGCGATAGTCGCTTGACGAAAGATTGCGCTCCTTCGCGATCTGCGCGGCGACGGTTTTCATCTCTCCCTGAATCTCCGTGAAGGCCTGATGCGCCATCGCGGTGATCTGTTCCGGAGGAATATCGACACCGTAGCTCTCCAAGGCGAGCTCATACTTCTCGCGCGGCATGCGGAAATCCGGCCGGGCCTTTGGTAGAACCGTCTCCCGCACCCACTCGTCATATTCAACCAGCTGCTTCTTCAGCGTGGCATAAGGCTCCTGCCAACCGGTCAGCTTGTACTTTTCCATCAGCGTGGCAATGCCGTCGAGATAGTTCGAGTTGCGCGCCATCTCGGTTTCGATCTGCACCCGGGCCGGATAGATCACGCCCGGCTTGGCCATTTGTTCTTTGACACGCTGCTTCAGAATCTCCGTGATGGGCGTATAACCCGGCTCGATTCCGGCGTACTCGCGAATGCGCACCACCGCTGCAGGCCGGCGCTCGTTCGGCGTCTGGACATCGAGCAGACTATGCAGTCCGACAAACACAGCCTGGCTGGCATTGAGGAACGGCACTTCGTGCGCGCGCTGGTAGTCCTGCATCTTGAAGTTGAGCTGGACCCTGCTGATCATGATCTGCAGGTCCTCGCCAACTTGTGGCTGCTGCTTTTCCTTTGTAGCCGCCTCCAGTTTTACGAGCACCGCTTCGGTATCCGCGCGTTCGCGATCCTCGTCGGCCAGGGTCGGCTGTGCGACCTTGTTGTCGTACTGGCTCAAGCCTTGCTGCGATCCGGCCTCGGGATGGTACTGAAACGTTACGTCGGTCAACAGTTTTGCGTAGCCGTTGCTGATGGCAATCCAGTTCTGAGCTGAGCCAGTCGCAGTAGCTGAGGTCTGCTGAGTAGAATTGGTTTGCGCCATCGCTGTCGCACTGAATACACCCACGGCGAAGAATATGCCCAAGTTACGGATCACTGCTCCTCCTGGCCACGCGGACGGCCTCCGGGCAGTATAGAAGAGGCTTCGAGCGTTTTGGGCTGCTCCGGGGTGATCCGCACTAGAAGCGGGTTGATGGTATCTTGCTCACCTTTCACTCAACCCCTCGTCCAAATTGGTGATCGTAACCTCCCCAGTTACATCGGACCGCGGCCGGGAATTGATCGAAATACGTCTTACTGGCCGAGCCGATTCATAACAGACAGGGCCCGAAGTTTCAGCGATTTTGCCAACGCTGAAACGGCGCCGAAGTGTCGGCTGACGCAATCTTTTGATTCTGGGAGGAGAAGGAACAACAATGAAAGCTTGGATAACGCGTGGATGGCAAGTGTGCCGTAAGCAACGCGCAGCGGTAGTGATGACGTTGGCTTTGGCTGCTTGTCTAGTGGCTTACACCTCGTTCCACACGGCGGGAGCGGGAGCAGCGGTTTCGTCCAATACTGCACCGCTCGACAACAATCAGGTGGGCGCATTGCTCTCGCTGGATCAGGCGATGGAAGCGGTTGCCGCGCGGGTGACGCCGGCAATTGTCAATGTCGCTGTGACCTCGCGGGCCAAGGCTCAGCCGGCGGCTGAGGGCATGCCCGAAGGGATGCAGCAGTTCTTTGGCCAACAGTTCGGCGGCCAGGGAATGCAGGCACAGCCGCGGATCGAGCATGGAATCGGCAGCGGTGTGATCATTTCGCCTGACGGTTACATCGTCACCAACAATCACGTCGTCGAAGGCGCAACCGAGATCAAAGTGACGCTCAGCGATCGCCGGATTCTAACGGCGAAGGTAGTGGGCACTGATCCGCTGACTGATCTGGCGGTGATCAAAATTGACAGCACCAATCTGCCCAATGTTCCGATTGGCGATTCAGCGGCGTTGAAGCCGGGACAGACTGTTTTGGCTTTCGGCAATCCCTATGGATTCCGCTTTACCGTCACGCGCGGCATCGTGAGCGCGTTGAACCGGCCGAATCCTTACAGTGACGATGCACACAAGCCGGGCCAGTTCATCCAGACGGATGCGGCGATCAACCCCGGTAACTCGGGTGGTCCGCTGGTGAATGCTCGCGGCGAAGTGGTCGGCATCAACACCTTCCTCATCTCGCCTTCGGGCACGTTCTCCGGAATGGGCTTTGCCATCCCGACGCAGATCGTCAATCCCGTTGTGCAGTCGCTGGTGCGCTACGGCAAGGTCAGCCACGGCCGGATGGGAGTTGGCATCACCGACGTGACGCCGGAGAATGCGAAGTTCTTTGATGTTCACGACAACAACGGCGCAGTCATCACGCAGGTCGAACCGAATTCACCCGGAGCGAAGGCTGGGCTGAAGGTCGGTGATGTGATCACTGAGATCAACAGCAAGAAGATCACCGATGCCGGACAGCTGCAGATGGAAGTTGGCGAGATGACTCCCGGAACGGAGATTGCGCTGACGGTGGTGCGCGACGGCAAGACGAGCTCCGTGCCGGTGACGCTGGAAGGCATGGACGGCAGCAACGGCGAGACCAAGGTCGCGGACAATGCGAACGAGAAGCCGCGGTGGGGTGTGGGAATCGCCGACTTGACGCCGGAAGTGCGCGAGCAACTGAATGCGCCGGATGATCTGCATGGAGCACTCATCGAGCGAGTGCAGCCGGGCAGCCCGTCGGACGACGCCGGACTGCAGCCGGGGGAAGTCATCGTGGGCGTCAACCGTCACGAGACCAAGAGCGCTGCCGACGTTCAGAAGGCGCTGTCTAGCATTCCGAAGGGCCAGGATGCTTTGGTGCTGATCTGGGCTAACGGCGGAAACACCTTCCGCGTTCTGCACTCGACCAACGGAGCTTAGTTTGTTCCACCCAACAAGTCTCAACGCGGGACTTGTTGGGGTGTCTTAAGTTGCCCCTGTAGTACTGGCGCTGCGCTCATGATGTTGATGGAGTGCAGCGCGTTTTCTTTTGCGGCAGGAATCGCGGGGAGACTCTTAGGCAGCGAAGGTAGAGCGGGCCTTCAGGCCCGCGTCCAGGCGGACACTAAAAAGAATTTCCATTTCTTAACCTGTATGCTTAACGCAGCCTGAAGAGACTGTGCCGCGGCCAGTGCCGCCGCTCCGCGGCTAACCGCAGATCCCTCGGTCGGACTGAAGTCCTCGGTCGGGATGACAGATCATAAAAAGGAGCCGGAACCCATCTGCTTCAGCAACAAGCCATCTTGCCGGCGCTGGCGGTTTCCGGCGGGCCGAAAGCTTCTTCGGGAATCGGCACTCCATGCAACGTCTTCCAGCAACGGCGTCCACATTCGATCAACGCCAGCACCACACCGACGATGAAGATCACCATCAGCGCGGTATCCAGATAGCCTTGAAATGCTTTCCCAGGCATCAGCGCCAGGGGCAGGTAGATGTTCTTGATTGACAAGTAGCCGGCCGTCAATGTCGTCACCCCGACAAAACACATGGGAATAGCTGTAATGAACGCATACTTCGCTCTTCCCATGTTGACCAGAAACGTTGTGATAACGCCAAGCGCAATCGTCGCGAGCAGTTGATTACCGGTACCGAACAATGGCCAGATGGTCGAGATCGATCCCGTGTAGATCAGATAGCCCCAGCTCAATACCACGAGCAGCGAGGTGATGAGATTTCCCGGCAGCCATGCAGTGTTGCTGAAGGGCTTGTGCACCTTGCCAAGCAGTTCATGCAAAACGTAACGAGCCACGCGGGTGCCGGTGTCGACCGTCGTCAGAATGAACAGCGCCTCGAACATGATGCAGTAGTGATACCAGTAGCCGGTAAGCGTCTTCATGCCGGGAAGGCCCTTGAAGATCTGCGCCATTCCGACGGCGAGGGAAACCGCGCCGCCGGTGCGGCCCGCGAGCTTTTCGCCCACTTCGCGGGAGATCACGTCGAGGTTAACGGTATGCATTCCCAGCTTGGCGAACACCGCCGGGGCAGCGTTAATCGCGAAATAGTCACCCGGATACATCGAGCAGGCGGCGATCAAGGCCAGCACGGCCACGATGCCTTCGCACATCATGGCGCCGTAACCGATGAAGCGCGCGTCGCTCTCCTTCCATAGCATCTTCGGCGTGGTGCCGGAGGAGATCAGCGCGTGGAAGCCGGAGATGGCGCCGCAGGCGATGGTCACGAACAGGAAGGGGAAGAGCTTGCCTTTAATGATCGGTCCACCGCCGTGAATGAACTGCGTAACCGCAGGGAACTGAATATCGGGATGCACGACAAAGACGCCGAGGATCAGAAGCGCTATCGTTCCCAGCTTCATGTAGGTGGAGAGGTAGTCGCGCGGTTCGAGCACAAACCAGACCGGGAGCACTGAGGCGATAAAGCCGTAGGCGGCCATCAGGTAGACGATGGCGTGCGGGCTGAAGGTCAGCACGTGCGCGTAGCTGGAGTCGGCGAATGACTTGCCGAAGATGACCGCGGCCAGCATTAAGACGACGCCAGCAATGCTGGGGCCGGTGATCCTGATCTTGCCCGGGGTGCTCTTGAACATCCACAGCCCCATGACCACCGCGATGGGGATGGTCATGCCGATGGTGAAGACGCCCCAGGGGCTGTTGGCGAGCGCATTGACGACCACGATACCGAGGCCGGCCAGCGTTACCAGCAGGATAAATAGCAGAGCAATCATCGTGACGAGGCCGGCATAGGGGCCAACTTCGGTGCGGGCAACATCTGCGAGGGAACGTCCCTTGTGACGCACCGAAGCCACCAGCACCGTGAAGTCGTGGACGCAGCCGCAGAGGACGGCGCCGAACAGGATCCAGAGAAATCCCGGAGCAAAGCCGAATTGCGCGGCTAATGTCGGTCCGACTAGTGGACCGGCGCCGGCGATGGCGGCGAAGTGATGACCAAACAATACCCACTTGGGCGACGGAACGTAGTTGTGGCCATCTTCATAAACATGGGAAGGCGTGGTCCGAGTGTCGTCCAGCGTGAGAACTTTAGCTGCGATGAAGGCACTGTAGTAACGGTAGCCGAGAGCGAAGACACACAAGGTACCTAAGAGGACGGGGAAGGCATTCATGAAAGCCTCCAAGATGAATTCCGCTGGTATCGACTCGAATGCAGGACCGGTCGAGCCAACGGGCGCTCTGAGAGGGAACCTGATCGGATCATCGAGTTCCCAATAGCCGCATACTACACCGCAAGAGTACCGCCAAATAATCTTTTTATTGGCTAGGCGATGAGTAGCGCGGTGATGCAAAGCCGAAAGCGATGTGACAATACGAAGTCCGCTTGCCACCCTCTGTTAGCCGGCTGAGCACTGTCATTGAGAAGCCGCACTACTTGCAGGCATCGGCGATGCGCTTCACCGTTTTCACTTCAATGACCGGTTGCTCTACCGCGCTCGACGCAGCGCCAACGAGCGTGGTGTCGAAGGTCCGGATTCCAGTCTTGCCCATGATCTCCACTTGGCGATCGACCTGATGTCCGAGCTTGCCAACCGGGCCGAGGAGGTAATACAGCGTGCCATCTTCCTCGGTGAGCGTGTAGCGGCCCATGGCAAGCTTCACGCAGCCCTGGACCGTCGTCATGTCGGATGAAGTGGCTGAGCTCTGGCCTTGAGTCTGCGCTTGCAAGCACACAATCGAGATCAGAAACGCCAGAATAAACATCATCAGCTTGCGCATTAGAAGTTCTCCTTATGATCCAGCTCGACAACCACTCGTGTCGATGAAACCAACCATTCGACTCTAATCCGGCGAAATCTACAGTCCATAACCTTAAAGTGGTAGGAGACTGGGGATATGCCCTGCGCCTAGCGTATCTGTATTGTTTGCAATGTCTTCAGGCCAGTCTAGGAGCTCGCCTACAACTTTTGTCACATCCGGCATGTGCTGTACGTCACATTTAGCCGTGCCCGCCTTTCTTTAGAGTGCGGTCAGGCCATTCATCAGGTGGGATTTACGCTGCGTGGATCCCAGTACCACTTAGTTCCCACCTCAACAGAAATGGGCCAACTCTTGGAGGCGAAACGATGCGAAACTCCTTCCGGTCAACCACAGGATTCTGGGTTGTCGCTCTTTGTCTTGCGCTCGCAGCAACAGCATTTGCTGGGGACACAAGCAGCAGCACAACCACGGCGTCCGCAACTGCTGCGGCCACGGCTGCGCCAGCAACCGCGGGACCCGGCTCCCCTATTAGCCCCACTCTCATCGACCTACTGGTGAAGAAAGGGGTACTAACGAGCGCAGAGGCTTCTAGTCTGCGCAATGCATCCGGCTCTGCGGGAATGGAACAGCTGCTGCGTTTGCTCAAGGCCAAAGGCGTGGTTACTGACACGGAAGCAGCCGAACTGAAGAGTGCAGGCCCCGATGCCTACACCATGCATTCACTCATCGATACCGAATCGGGCGGGATGCAGACTGGGAACCTAACCAGCCCGCAAACAACCCAACCCAAACCTGCCGAAACGGGTACACCGGTCATTCCAGCGATCGCTCCGGTGCGGGTGCTTTCGCTTGACCCACCCACGAAAGATAGCTTGGCTCATGCCTGGAAGCTGGGTTCGGGTGCATACATATCGCCCTACGGCTTCATTAAGGCCACGGCCGCCTATGACTCTTACAATCCGTATGGCGATGACTTCATCAAGCCGCTGTTCCTGGCGGGCGGGACCAATTCTGGTCCCGACGGCAATTCCGAATTTCACATAAAGGCACGATCCAGTCGTATCGGAGCTAAGTTCGAGTGGCCGGACGTCTCAAAGAACATCACCATCACCGGACAACTGGAAGGCGACTTCGAAGGGAACTTCAGCGAAGCCGATAACCGCAACGTCTCGTCCATTCGCAGCAACGCCTTCCAACTCCGTCTGGCCTATGGGCGAATCGACTGGACCGCAGCGCCAAACACTGACATCTTCTTCGAGGCTGGGCAAGACTGGAGTATCTTCGGTTCCAGCGCGCTCATGAACTTGTTGGAAACCACCTTCTACGGTGCCTATTGGGGCAACGTTTACGAGCGCTCGCCTCAGTTCCGGCTGGGGTTGGTGCAGAAACTGGGCGGCCAGCGTGACTGGAAGCTCTCTCCTGAGTTTGCCATCATGATGCCGTCTGAGGGCGATTTGCCCGGGACTAGAATTACCTGCCCGGCGCCACCGCCGGGTGAAGAGACAGCAGTTTGTACCCTGGCTAACCTCGGACTCGCCAGCCAGCTAGGTTACGGCGAGCGCGAAGGAGCCGATTCCGGAAAGCCGGAGCTGGAATCCAGAGTGGTATTGCAGTTCCAGCTGGACAAGGCTCCGGGCGTAGTTCCTGCTCAGATCCTGTGGAGCGGCTTCTACACCGAGCGGCAGTTGAACGTGCTCTCATCAGGCGTTCCGGCCGCCTATACCGCTGCGTTTCCTAATGGTGCAAGCCTGAACAGCAACGGCTACGGCAATCAGATCGCAGTTTCACTCCCGACGCGCTGGGCAACAGTGGTGGCCAGTGGCTACACGGGAGCTGACCTGCGATTCTTCTTTGGTGGCCAGACCTTGTCCTACTACAACCAAGCGGCAGGGCTAACCGGTACCGCTGACGGATACTCCACCGACTACAACACTGCGGTCTTTGGCATGAAAAACGGTGTGGCCACACTTGCGCCGCAATTGCCGGTACGCGGCTACGGCGGATTTGTTCAGCTAGGACTGCCGTTGTCGCGCTGGTTTGATGCTAATCCAAAAGGCAGAAATGCCGGCTGGCAGGCTTACTTCGAGTACGGTATCGACGCAGTCAACGCCAATGATTTCTACCATGACAAGGGCATTGGAGCTGACGGCGGCGGACCCATCAAGAGCACCCTCAAAGCGGCAACCATCTTCTACAAGATGAACCCCTGGGTGCAGTTTGGCTTTGAAGAGAGTGCCTATAAGAGCTATGCTGTCCCGGCGATCAGCGGCACGGATGCCGGAGTCTGCAACGTAACCAAGGTCGGCAATATCCCAAGCTGCAATGCAACCGATTGGCGCACGGAGTTCGGGCCAATCTTTACCTTCTAACAACCCCAGCAACACCTGAGTGGAACGGGCGGCTGCGCAAGCAGCCGCCCATTCTGGTTCATGAGCCGATGATTATTCAGGCAGCACTTCGCCTCGAGTCTCTACTGCAAATGGAATGACCAGCAGTCCTATGCCAAAGGCAATTGCCGTGTACGCCACCGGCTTGCCGAGAGTTCCCGTACCTCTTACCAGTGCGGCAATTCCGAAGTTGACGGCCGCTGCCAGGAAGCGCCCGAACGAGGTCGTAAATGCGAAGGCAGTCGCGCGCACGCTCGTACCATACTGCTCCGGCAACCAGAGACTGAAGACCGCGAAGTTGCCCCCAAAGAAGCCGAGAAAGAACAGCACCGCGATGAAGGGATGCAATCCGTGCGGCAGATAGAATGCCCAACCGAAGCTCAGCAGAATGCAGACCAGCATTCCAGCGAAATAGAATGCCAAGGTTGGCTTGCGTCCGAAACGTTCGGCAAGCAGCGGAACAGCCAGGCATCCCAAAATCGTACCCAGCGAAAGCAAGCCCATTCCGAGTGAAGAGGTGCGCACTGCTTGCGCTTGCACCATCCCCGCGCGCTTTGCGAGTTGGATGATGGCCGTCGGAGCGTAAACCGCTCCGGCCCAAAGACCGCAGATCGCGGCGGACAGCACGATGGTGTTGACCAGCGTGCGCTGCGTATAGGGCGGCCTGAAAATCTTTCGCAGCGACGAAAGTCCGCCCTCATGCTTGGCTTTAGCTTTCTGCTCCCAGCGTTGCGGCTCCTTGACGCGCAACAGAATCATGAAAGCGACAAGAACTGGCGTCAAGCCGCACCAGAACATGGCGCGCCAGCCGAAGCGCGCGCCCACCGTGTAGTTCAGGGCGGCGGCTAGAAAGAAGCCGGCATAATAACCGGTTTGCAGATAACCAGCTCCCATCTTGCGGCGATCTTCCGGCCAGGCTTCCGCGACGTAGGTCCCAGCCAGCGCCCATTCACCGCCAATTCCGATTCCTGCCAGCAATCGAAATAGCCCGAGTTGCCACACGCTCTGCGACATGGCCGCCGCGCCAGTGAAAATGGCATAGACGAAGATAGTAGCGGCGAGTACTCGCGTGCGGCCAAACCGATCGGCGATCGGTCCCCAGATCAGTGACAGGCCCCACCCGACGAGGAAGAGCGCAAACAGTACGGATCCCGCATATCCGACGGTAGCTGGCGTGGCTTTATAGCCAGACTTTGGGAGGAGCTCGTTCAGTGCGGGACTGAGCACCAGCGCATAGATGACGGAATCCATGCCGTCCAGAGTCCAGCCAGTCCAGGCGCCCCAGAACCCAGTAATCTGCTGGCGTGAAAGCTTGGTGTGAGTTTTGCTTTGTGGAAGAACGACTGCCTTGCCGGCCATGATGTCCTCCATTGCAGACGAGTACCGCAAAAGACATGCCAGCTGAAAATCCAGATGCTGCAAGAGGAGCAATAACCGGCCAGTGCTCTCGTCAGCGCGTAAGACTTGTCGGAACTTGCGCAGAAGGATACCACGGCATCAGGTGGGCGCAAGAGAAACCTGCTGCGAAGGGGTGATCGGCCGGAGGTACCCACAAGACTGCAGGTGAGTTGTGAGCAAAAAAAGAGCTCCATCCACGGTGGGATGGAGCATCGATCTAAGTACGAATCCGATGTTATCTTGTGTTGCCGGACGCCGTGTTGGCGCTGGTATTTGCAGTGCTGGAATCCGCCGTCGTGCTCGGAGCGGCTGCACTTGTCGCTATGGGCTTCGCCTGCTTCCCCGAAGTCTTTGTCATCGAGACAGACTCGGGGATGCACTGATACTCGGGATACGAGGTGCAGCGCTGGGCGTAATCCTGTTCCTGCTGATAAGCCTGAAGCTGACAGGCGTGCAGCGCAGCAAGACTTGACCAGCAGCTAGCGTTGTTCGGATCAGGCATTGTGTTCTGCGCGGCCATGCTCGCCACGGAAAGCAACAGGAACAGCATCCCAACAGAAGCAACTTTCAGAGTTTTCATAATCGATCCTCCTCACCTGCAACATAAGATCGCGACGGACCGCAGTAGGCACGGACAACTTGTCCTCATTTTCTGCCAATTTTCATGTAGCTTGGCGATAGGGCCGGGCATCTGTGTTACATAGACACGAGAACGATGAATGGGGCGGAACCGCAATTGAAACTGAAGGAGTGGCCAACGCGGCGTGTGTCGATGCTCGTCCTACCGGTGGGCCACCTGGTAAGTGTCGCCGGCCCGCTGGATGTCTTTACGCGGGCGTCCCTGGCTTTGATGCGGTCCGGTAAGCGGCACGCGCCAGCCTATGAGGTTGACTTACTCACTGCGGATAGCTCGCCACTGGCAACGTCCGCCGGGTTGCAAATAGTCGGCGGACGTTCCTGGCGTGGCTATGACGCTCCGATCGACACCCTCTTGATCCTGGCCGGCGCGGACCTCGCTCAATCCCGCTTCGATCCCGAATTACTGGCATGGATTCGCGCCCGCGCGGCAGATACGCGCCGCGTCGGTTCAGTTTGCGCCGGAGCCTTCCTTCTGGCTGCAGCGGGAGTTCTGGACGGACGACGAGCCACGACGCATTGGGAACTGGCTGGTGATTTGGCTCGGCGCTATCCACGCATTGCGGTCGACGGCGATCGCATCTTCACGCAAGACGGACATATCTGGACCAGCGCGGGAGTTTCCGCCGGAGTGGATCTGGCATTGGCAATGGTCGAGGAAGACCACGGCCATGCGTTAGCGTTGGAGGTTGCGCGTCGAATGGTGCTGGTGATGCGGCGCGGCGCGGCTCAAAAACAGTTCAGTGCCCAGCTGGCCGCGCAAGCTGCCGATCATCAGCCGATCCGCGAACTCATTGCCTGGATTTCCGAAAATCTCGACGCCGACCTTTCTGTTCCCGCGTTGGCGCGACGAGCCGGAATGAGCGAGCGCAACTTCAGTCGCGTATTTACGCAGCAGGTGAACACCACGCCGGCGCGATTCGTCGCCCGCCTGCGTACCGAGGCGGCTAAGGCAAAGCTGGCAGCCGCTCCCCAGAAGCTCGACGCGATTGCGCAGAGTGCGGGATTCGGCGATGGTGAAACCCTGCGCCGCCATTTGCGCAGCGAGGAAATCGAGGACGGCCTTTCTGACGAGAGCAAGCGTCAGCGCGTAGCCGTTGCCGGCTAGAACTTATCCCTGTCTCATAAATCGCGTTGTATCAGGGCACGACTTCACCGGCTGCGGAAAAAGTCGATTGTGGGATGTTTTGAAGGGGCGCAGCTTCAGCTGCGCCGTTGCAAGTCTTTTGTCCTTGTCATCACGAGGAGGCCTTCAGGCCGACGAGGGATCTGCTTCTCGACTTTTTCTGCAGCCTGTGAAGTCGTGCCCTGATACGAAGCCGTCGATTTATGGGATGAGTTCCGGTATCGCGACGGCGCCACTGAAGTTCTGATTCCGAACGGCCTCCCTCCCAGTCCAATTTTTTCCAGACCCGGCGAGGCTAACCTGTAGTATCGTTTGTCCAAAATCAAAAGTTAGCAAAGGAACGTCATGACACGGAAATTGGCTTTGGGATGCTACCTGGTTCTCATCTTGGCAGTCAGTGCGGCACAGTCATTGTGGGCACAAATGCCTAACCCCTACGGAGCGCCGATCAGCGTCGACGACGCGAAGAAAGCTGCGGCTCCCGCCATCGCGGAAGCGAAGCGGAATCATTGGAAGATTGCGGTTGCGGTCGTCGATCCCTCAGGCACGCTGGTGTATTACGAAAAGATGGATGACACGCAAACCGCCAGCGCTAATGTTGCGATTGACAAGGCGCGCTCCGCCGCCCTATTCAAGCGGCCGACGAAGGCCTTTCAGGATGCTCTGGCGGCAGGTGGTGAGGGCCTTCGCGTGCTGGCATTGCAGGGCGCCGTTCCCGTCGAAGGCGGTTTTCCTATTGTGATGGACGGGAAGATCGTAGGCGCGATCGGAGCTTCCGGAGCCGCTAGCGCGCAGGACGCGCAATGCTCCAAGGCCGGAGCCGACAGTCTGAAGTAGTCGATCGCGCGCTCCGCTACTTCATCGGCGGAATGTAGGGAATATAGTGCGCGAACAGCCAGCACAGAAAGAACACCACCGGGATATGAACGAACATTTGTAGCACTCCATATCCCACGATGTCCCTCGCCTTTAATCGCAATATTCCCAGCAGCGGCAGCATCCAAAAAGGATTGACGAGGTTCGGTAGCGCTTCCGACGCGTTATAGATCTGCACCACCCATCCCAGGTGTACCTGATGCAGGTTGGCGGCTTGGAGGACGTAGGGCGCCTCGATGATCCACTTACTTCCGCCAGATGGAATGAAGACGCCGAGCACCGCCGAATATGTCGCGACCAGCAGAGGATAGCTGTTGTGCGTGCTGATGGAAGCGAAGAGCTTCGCTAGCACTTCGGCAATCCCGGTTCCAGTGATCATTCCGAAGATCACGGCGTAAAACGGAAACTGGATCAGCACTCCGCCGGTCGCGGGAATGCAGTCGGCGACGGCATGCAGGAAGCGCTTCGGACGCCAGTGCAGCAGCAGTCCCACAGTGATGAACATGAGGTTGTAAGTGTTGAGGTCGAGCGCTGCCAGCGCGCCCTGCGGTGAAGTGCGGAAGACATTCACGAGATAACAGATCAACAGAGCCGCGACCAGAATGTTTAGCAACGGGCTGTATTCCAGCCACTCGCCGGGCTTCGTCTGCGGCTCCAGACTGGTGCGAATCGGCTGATATTCGATGCCGTAGGACTCGGCGGTTCTGGCATTTTCCGGCGAAGGAGTGGACAGCCAGGCGATCACAACCGACAACACAAGCAGGATCGCCGTCGTCGCGAGGCTGGGCCACAGGAACAACGTTTGCGTGAGCGGGATGACACCACTGATGGCGAACAGCGAAGGTGGAATAGCTGACTTGGTCGCCATCAACATGGCAGCTGATGACGAGAGGCCCATTGCCCAGACGGCGCCTAATCCCAGATAAGCAGCAGCACCGGCGGCGCGATAGTCCAAGCCTTTGACGCGAGGAGCAAGCTCGCGAACGAACAGTCCGCTGAAGATCAGGCTCAGCCCCCAGGAGATGAGCGAGGTCAGCATGGAGAACAGCGCCACCATTGCGACGGCTCCGCGCGGCGTCTTGGGAATCTCGGCCAGACGGCGGATGACGCGATAGACAACCGGCGTCGAAGCTACTACGTAGCCGCCGATGATGATCATCACCATCTGCATGGTGAACGGAACCAGCGCCCAGAAATTCTTGCCGCCCTGGATCGCGAGTTTGGCAGGGCTCTGATGCAGCAGAAGGCCGACGATAAAAACGATGACGATTCCCAGCAGCGCAAACACGAGGGGATCGGGAAACCAGCGCTCACTCCAGTTGGCAAGGCCGAGTCCAAGCCGGATGAGTCCGCCCTCGGAGGTTGCTGCTTGCTTGGGTCGCGTCGCGTGCATGCTGGGTCCTTTCAAATTGACAGGCTGAGTTGCATCAATCGCGTGCTGAACGAGTGCGACCGGTCAGGACATTTGCGCTCAGCGAGGGTTATCGCGCCTCGATACATCCTGACATGCAATCCGAACCCGACTACATCATTGTTGTTGGCAGAGCATAGTAGAACAACAAGCCGATCAGAATCAGATAAGCCAGGAAAATCAGCGTCCAGACCATGTTGTGGCGAATCACGTCGCCTTCGCTGCGCACGAAGCGACTGGTCGATACGCCGACGCTGGCGGTCTGTGGCGCGATGGGTTTGCCGATCTCCGCGCCCACGGAGTTCAGCGACGGTGCAAGCAACGGCGGAAGTCCCAAGAGCCTACCGGTCACCGCCTGAATGGGACCGAACATCGCGTTGGTTGAGGTATTGCTGCCGGAGAGCGCGACTCCGATCCAGCCCAATATTGGCGCAAACACGACGTACATCACGCCGAACTTCGACAGTCCGAAAGCCAGCGAATTGGCCATGCCACTGAACACGAAGACGTAAGCGATGGCAAAGATGAAGAAGGCTACCAGCAGCGCTCCCCACATCTGCTTAAAGGTGCGCGCGAACACCCGTTTCAGCGTGGATGCATTCGGGCGCAGCAGCAGGGCGATGACAATCCATGAGGCAAGGATCGACGTTCCGCCGCCCAGCGGAGTGAAATTGAAAGTTGAGGCGATGGGCTTGCTGGTAACCGACGACACCGCCGACGTGCTTGCCTTGTACAAACTCTTCGCGGGCAGGTGCGACCACGGCCCGGTCCAGGCGACCACGACGATCAGCAAGACGAGAAAGGGCAGCCAAGCCTGAAAGACGTTGACCGTCGCTCCTGCGGCTTCGGCTTTGGCTTCTTCCTGGGCGGTGATGATCTTGCCGCCGAAGGCGCGAATGTTTTTCGGCCGCCAGACCTTCACGAAGAAGTAAAGAATCCAGAACGATGACAGCGCACCGCTGATGTCGGGAAGATATGGGCCCAAGTAATGCGAAGTCGGCCACTGTCCCACAACGTAGGATAGCGAGCCGACGATGGCCAGAGGCCAGGCCTCTTTCAGACCGTCCCAACCGCTAACCAGAAAGATCAGGACAAACGGAGGTAGTATCGCCAACACGGCGACGATGTTGCCGATCGAAGCAGAGAGCGCCAGCAGCGGCAAGCCGGTGACGGCGGCGAGAGCCAGAATCGGCGAACCGAGCGCGCCATACGAAACTGGAGCATTGTTGGCGAGAGCAGCAACGCGAATCGCCTCCAGATCGACGATGCCCAGTCCAACCAGGATGGGAACGACGACAGCCCAGGGATAACCGAAGCCCACCAGCCCTTCCAGCAGGGCGCCGAATGCCCAGGCGAGCATGATGGTCTGAATGCGCACATCGGATGTGGCCTGATTCACCATCCAGCTCTTGAAGCGATCGAAATCGCCGGTAAGGACGAGGGTGTTGAAGATGATCAGGCCCCAGAAGGTGATCCAATCGATGACCCAGGCGCCCTGCAGGCCGCCGTAGAGGTAGGCCTTGAGGGTGACATTGACCGGCGCGTGCCAGGCCAGCACAGCAACCAGGATCGTGACCACGCCGGCAATAATCGTGGCCAACCAGGCGGTGATTCGCAGCACCGCCAGCATGAACAGCAGCACGATCAACGGCACGAGAGCCAGAAGAATCGTCGACCACAAGCTGCCTGTCGGCTCCAGGATCTGATGAAACATCCAAGGCCTCCTTATCGACTGGAAACAGATTGCTGCCCACAGAAAGAAGGGACCAGGCCGCAACGGGATCGAACCAGCGTCTCAGACCGCAGAATCAAACGAAAGAGATGCTTCGAAAGCCAGCCTGCAGATCAACTTTTTATCGGAACCGCAGTGCATCGGCGCGATCCGAAAATTCAACCGCAAAGAACCCGGAAAACAGTTCGAGGTGTGAACGCCCGCGCCTTCCAGTTATCGAAGAGGACGCCCCACGATGGTAGGTATAGTAAGCGCGAAGTTCGAAATGTCAAGCAACAAACAAAGAAGGGAAGCCGGGGCGGCGATAATCGCGGCATCCGGCAGGGTCACAGATAGCCGGTCGACGGCGCGATGGTCGGGGGCGCTGTTTTTCAGCGCGGCGGGCACAAATTGGTTGTTTTTGCCCGCGGCGAGGATTGATAATTAAGTTGTTATCGTAACAATCTGCAGTCTTCACCCTACTGGAAGCCAAGGAGGTTGTTCGTGCGCAAGACTCTAGTACTTACGTTGGTAATATTCGTTTCCACCATGTGGTTAGCGGCTCAGGATCAGATGAGCAAGTCGTCGTCTAGCCCAACCACCATCCAGGGCTGCCTGTCCTTCACCGACGGCCACTATCGGCTAACCGACAGCAGTGGCAAGGTGTATCAGCTCTCCAATGAAGCGAACAAGCTGACTCACCATGTCGGCCACGAGATCAAAGTCACCGGCATGCCTGGTGTGAGGAGCGTCGACACAACACCTGCGGAGGGTGGCGGTGAATCGACGGTAAAGGAGCAGTCCGTGTTCAAGGTGAAGACGGTCACGCATGTAGCCGACAGCTGCACCGCGGGCAAGTAATTGCTCCGGAGTATGGCGGTGGCTTTATGTCCCCGTTGCTTTAGCCGCTGAAGTAAGCGGTTGCGGAGTTCACCTCAGCGGCTAAAGCCGAATTCCTTTACTGACGCTTTCGAATGCACGCCTGAAGGCGTGGACTACCCCTGTTTAGAAATCTTCAGTAGAGCCGGAAGTTCACCTCGACGTTGATCATCACCGGAACTGGGTGGCCGTCCTTCTTGGCGGGCTCGAAGCGCCACTGCTTCACGGCTTCGATGGCCTTCTCATCCAGCCCCATGCCCAGCGAGCGCTGCACACGGATATCCTGCGGCTTGCCCTCGGCGCTCACCACCAGCCAGAGAGTTACGGTTCCCTGATACTTGGCCTTGCGGGCCTCTTCGGAGTAGTCGGGGTCGGGATCATAGAGCACATGCGGAGCGCTGACGCCGCCGCCCACGCGGTAAGCCCCGCCGCCGTATCCCCCTCCATGGCCCGGCCCAACGCCGGGACCGGTTCCGGAGCCGATGCCGCTCCCACTACCGCTGCCGATTCCGCTGCCGGAACCCGGGCCGTTTGACGGCTGGAGAAGCTTAGCCAGCGGGTCGCCGAGCATTGCCGATTGCGGCAGCTTAATGTCGGGCGGACCAACGACGGTTGGCTCGACAGCTAGTCTCGGATTTTCGTTTCGAATGACGATTGCGGGAGGTGTGATCTGCTCGCGCGCGAATCGCGGCGCGGTTCCTTTAGAAGCGGGCAGCGTATCACGATCACCACCACCGCCTCCACCGCCGGCTTTCTTGCTGGAGATGGGGAGCGGATAATCGCTGATGCCGACCAGCGAGATGACTTGTTGCTTCAGTTCGTCATGGTGACGGGCGATCCAGAGGCTGGAGCTGAGGATGATCGCGATCATGGCAGCGTGCAGCAGCGCCGAAGCGAGGAAGCTGGACTGGTGAACCGGATAGCTGCCATAACCTTCGCCGAAGAGGGTCGGCAAAATCTGTTGTTCCTCGTGCTTCGCCGTTCCGCCTGGGATTGCCAACAGCCTGGTCTTGCTCGCATGGCTTGCCGGTGCGAGCGTCGTCGCCTCTTGCTCCAATTCCATCCGCAGGCTCTCGCGGAAATCGACGTTGGGCAGATCACGCAACAAATTGGCAACGGCCAGAAGCTCATCGACTGTCGGGTCAAGGGGCTCGACATTACTTGCGTGGCTACGCAACATCGCATCCACGGCGACATCGAGTTCTTCGTAGAGTGCCTGGCTCATATGTTTCCTCCCATGCGGACGCGAAGGGCTTGCAACGCGCGAAACTGCAATTGCTTCACAGCGCCTTCGGTTCGTCCCAGTTCAACCGCGATGTCGCGGATGGAGCGCTGATCGATGAAGCGTCGCTCGACCACCAGCTTTTGATCCGGCGGCAATTCCTCCATCAACTGCGCCAGCATCACGCGGCGCTCGGTTCCATCTTCCGCGCCGGCTTCGGCCAGATCATCGTCAGGAACTTCACGATGCCGCGAGAGCCGCTGCCAGCGATCGGCGATCGCATTCGAAGCGATGCGCAATCAGCCAGGCGATGAATGGCGTGCCTCGCCATTCGAATTGCCCGATGTTGGCAAGAGCCTGATGAAAGACTTCGGCGGTAATGTCCTCGGCTTCGGTGCGATCGAAGACCCGCGAAACGACGAACGCGTAGACGCGATCGAAGTTAGCCTCGTACAAGCCGGCAAAGCGGCGCGGATCGCGCTGGGCGGCCTCGATCAGCGATCGTTCGTCCGTTTCGGCTTCGACAGCTTTCAAACCAATTGCGCCTTTCATACAGGTAAACCGGGGAGAAGCAGGAAAGGTTACGGTCGCCGTCTAATATATTCGGCTTTAGGGAACGGGATCGCACTTTGTGCCGCCGGCTGAAGCCGGCTCGAGCGAGAAATAAACAGCCTATCGGCACGACTGAAGTCGTGCCCTGTTACAAAGCGCGCGGAACGAGTTTCTTAGCAACCTGTAAGAATCGTGCCCTGACACGAAGCGCCTGAAGGACGACGTCTTCAGCGGCCAGAGCGAACAGCAGGTCCTTCGACTCCGCGTCCGCCCGACCCACGAGAGACGCGGGTCGGAAAAACCCGGCGGACGCTTCGCTCAGGATGACAAGCGTGATTGGAGCCTTGCCGCACGGATAAGACTAGCTCTTGACGCTGCGTGCGACAACCTGCTCGGAGGTGAGGCCGTAGAGCGGCGGGGTGGGCACTTCCAGAAGAGCGAGATAGGTGTAGATCTGACCGCGATGGTGAATCTCGTGTTCGACCATGGCACGCAGCCATTTCCAGACGGTGATGGGAGTGCCATCCGGGCGTCATGCATTTGTCGTTCAAGTTCGTCAGGTGAGAGATGATCTCGGCCGATTCGCTGTGCCGCGCTTCCATGAAAGAAAGGATGTCATCGTAGGTGGGCGCCAGTTCCCTGCCGCAGCCGGCGTACCGGCTCGGCTTACCCTGGAGAGTTTCGGCGTACATGTAGCGATTGATGGCGGCGATGTGTCGACCGAGGTCGCCTAAGGTGAACTTTCCCGGGCGATACGACCAGTCGACTTTGTCAGGAGGAATGCAGCGGACCACGCGCATCGTGCGTTCGTGGATCTTGCCGAAGTAGTCGAGAAATATGCCGAGGTCGCGGATCTCCATACTCTCACCCCGTGCAGTTGGCCGTGCCGGACTGATTCTAGAAAAGAATGATTCTTCTGGACGGCCAAAGAAGCAGCAAATTACGACATGTTGAGGAAGCTCATTCGGCAGGACTGAAAGTGAGTGCGTGGGGACCCTGCCGCCGCTCCGCGGCTCAGGAACAATGCCCACCCTACTAAACCAGCGTACTGAAAAACTCGTGGCGCGACTCGCGTGTCGTCGGCTAAAGAGACCGCTGAAAAAGTCGGAACAGCAGATCCCTCGCGGACTGAAGTCCGCTCGGGACGACAAAAGAATGAGGCTCATCGGCACGACTGAAGTCGTGCCCTGTTACAAAGCGCGCGCGGAACGAGTTTTGCAGCGGCCTGTGAAGCCGACTCAGAACAGGAAATAAACGGGCTGGGACGCTGGCCTGAAGGCCAGCTCTACGCGAACATGGCACACTTAGGAGTTTTTCAGCAGCCCTGTAAAAGTCGTGCCCTGATACAAACCCACGAACGCATTTATGAGACAGGTTTTACGCCGCTACTGATAGGTGACGCGCTTCTCGCCTTTGACGACGCGTCCGATGGTGAAGCCTTTTTCGCCGCAGCGTTCGAGGATGGTTTGCACCTTCTTGAACTTCTTGGCCGGCACAACCAGGATCATGCCGATGCCCATGTTGAAGGTGCGCAGCATCTCGTCTTGCGGAACATTGCCGATCTTTTGCAGGTGCTCGAAGATAGGCAGGGCGGGCCAGGAGTTGATCTCGACGATTGCGCCGCAGCCCTTGGGCAAAACGCGCGGCAGATTTTCCGTGATGCCGCCGCCGGTGATGTGCGCCATGGCCGAGACTGCGTCGGCTTCAATCATGCGCCGCACGATGGGCCAGTAGCTGCGATGCGGACGCATCAGTTCGGTGCCGACCTTACCTTTGATCTCGTTGACGTAGGTATCGGGCGTGTAGCCGGCGATCTCGAAGAGTAGCTTGCGGGCCAGGGAGTAGCCGTTGGTGTGCAAGCCGGTGGATGCGAGGCCGACCAGGACGTCGCCCGCCTCGACCTGTTTGCCGGTGATGATCCGGTCGCGGTTCACCACGCCAACAATGAAGCCCGCCAGATCGTACTCGCCATCGCTGTAAAAGCCAGGCATCTCGGCCGTCTCGCCACCGATGAGGGCGCAGCCGTTGTGCTTGCAGGCATCGGCGATGCCGGCGATCACCTTCTCGGCAACTTCCGGCCGAAGCTTGCCGGTGGCGAAGTAGTCCATGAAGAACATGGGCGCGGCGCCCTGCACGGCGATGTCGTTGACGCAGTGATTCACCAGGTCGGCACCGACGGTGTGGTGCAAGTTCATCTCGAAGGCGATTTTCAGCTTGGTGCCGACGCCATCGACGCTGGAGACCAGCACGGGATCGGTGTACTTGCGCTTGTCGACGGCGAAAAGTCCGCCGAAGCCGCCGATTTCGCTGAGCACGCTGCGGTTGAAGGTTTTATGCGCGAGATACTTGATGCGCTGCTTGGTGCGGTTGGCGCGCTCGATGTCGACACCCGAATCGGCGTAGGTAATGGTGCGAGGTTCTGTCTGCTGAGCCAAGAATTGGGGTCCGTTTCAGAGGGCGCGCCGCCACAGAATATTTGTTTGCGGAGGATTCATTGTAACAGCAATTAGCTATTAGCACTTAGCAATTAGCCATTAGCAAGGATAGGTCGCATGTCGTCGCGTCTGGCTGCGGGCTAAAGCTAAGAGCCGAGGCCGATGGAAGCCTAAGCTCATTGCTTCCGAGGAATGAGCGACCAGGCTTCCATCAGGCGGCCAGTAAGTGATCCTCCGTGAGTTCGGTGGTCTCGCTTTCGCGTGACGAGGCGCAGGCCCGGTCGGCGATGCGACGCAGTTGGGACTCGTTGATCCAGACGCCCTTGAGCGGCGTCTTGGGATCGCCGGTCTTGGTCCACACGCGAGAGAGCTGGGGATACATTGCGGTACAGGTTGTTGATTTTGTTTGTGAGCAGCATGGCTCCTCCTTTCTTTGGTGCGGGAATGCGCAGCGACGCGCGCAAACGCGCAGCTAATGGAGGGTGATCCTGGAGAATGGTCAGGATTCACTCGCCCGATTCACGTTACATTCCGTGACCGGGCAAGCAATGCAGGCGCTCAGGCGAGCATGGCGGGTCGGTGCACGGAACCGGATTGGATCGTCCGATGACTCGGAGGTTCGGTTCGTTTATTGCATTTCATACACAAGCCAAATTCATTGGCTACAAGAGTATAGACGCTGCGAAGGAGGATTAGTTCCAAAGAAGCGAAGAAAATCGACAAGAAATTTCGGCTACGACATTTGGTTGCCGTCCGAGCCCTCAAAAGAGAGTGCAATCCCACTATGAGACGCGTCACAATCTTCGGTGATCATGTCCTTTCGGCGCCCAACGTAGAGGCATAGACTAAGCTTTCACCCTTATTAGTGAGGACTCATGACTACTGTTGCAAAACCCACCTTGAATACCGTTCTGAAAGCTGACCCTTCGTCTGATGTTTATCGTTCCGAAACTCATCCTTTGGATACGCTGTTTCTGCCGAAGAGCGTTGCCGTGGTCGGCGCCTCCGAACGCGCGGGCAGCGTGGGACGCTCGGTGCTGTGGAATCTGTTGAGCAGTCCCTTCGGCGGCACGGTATTCCCGGTCAATGCAAAGCGGCCGAGTGTGCTTGGCATCAAGGCATATCCCAGCGTCAAAGATCTGCCGGACAAAGTTGAGCTGGTGGTGGTGACGACGCCGGCCGATACGGTGCCCGATCTCATCGCCGAATCGGTCGAGGTCGGCATTCCTTCGGCGATCGTGATCTCCGCCGGCTTCAAGGAATTTGGCGAGCATGGCAAGGAGCTGGAGCGGCAGATCTCCGAGATCATTCGCGGCAAGATGCGGCTGATCGGGCCGAACTGCCTGGGCGTGATGAACCCGATTCGCGGGCTAAATGCGACGTTCGCGCGCAGCGTGGCGCGGCCGGGCAATGTTGCGTTCATCAGCCAGAGCGGGGCGTTGTGCACCGCAGTGCTGGACTGGAGCTTGCGCGAGAATGTCGGCTTCAGCGCATTTGTGTCGATTGGATCGATGCTGGATGTGAATTGGGGCGACCTGGTCGACTACTTCGGCAGCGACCCGCGCACGCACAGCATCGTCATCTACATGGAGTCGATTGGCGACGCGCGGTCGTTCCTGTCGGCGGCGCGCGAGGTCTCGCTGACCAAGCCGGTCATCGTAATCAAAGCTGGGCGCACGGCAGCCGCGGCGAAAGCTGCTGCGTCGCATACCGGCGCGCTGACCGGCAGCGATGAGGTGCTGGATGCGGCCTTCCGACGCACCGGCGTTCTGCGGGTGAACAGCATCGCCGACATCTTCTTTATGTCGGATGTGCTGGCCAAGCAGCCGCGGCCACGCGGGAAGCGGCTTTGTATTTTGACGAATGCCGGTGGACCGGGCGTGCTGGCGACCGATGCGCTGGTTGCGAACGGCGGCGAGCTGGCCGAACTGTCGGCGGAGACGATGAAAGCCTTCGATGAGATTCTTCCGGCGCAATGGAGCCACAACAATCCCGTGGACATCCTGGGCGACGCCGAGCCGGAGCGCTATGCGAAGTCGCTGGAGATCGCCGCGAAAGATCCGAGCATCGACGGCATGCTGGTAGTGCTGACGCCGCAGGACATGACCAATCCCACGCAGATCGCGGAGAAGCTGAAGCCGTACGCGAAGGGATTGGGCAAGCCGCTGCTGGCGAGTTGGATGGGAGGAGCCGAGGTGGCAGCCGGCGAGCAGATCCTGAATCAGGCCGGCATTCCGACGTTTCAGTTCCCCGACAGCGCGGTGCGCGCCTTCAACTACATGTGGCGCTATGCGTACAACCTGAAGGGCATCTACGAGACGCCGGCGCTGCCGCAGCATGTTGACGCCGCGCTGCAGCGCGGCAAAGCGGAAGGCATTATCCGCGAAGTTCGCAACTCCGGCCGTACGATCCTGACGGAGTACGAATCGAAGCAGCTGCTGAAGGCGTATGACATCCCGACGGTCGAGACGCGGATTGCGATTACTGAGCAGGAAGCGCTGGAGGCGGCGGAAGACATTGGTTACCCGATCGTGCTGAAGCTGTACTCGCTGACCATCACGCACAAGACCGACGTGGGCGGTGTGCAGTTGAACCTGCGTGATGCGAATGCGGTGAAGGCGGCGTTCCAGAACATCAAGCAGGCAGTGACCGAGAAGGCCGGCGCCGAGCATTTCCATGGCGTGACGGTACAGCCGATGGCGAAGCTCGATGGCTATGAGCTGATTATCGGCAGCAGCCTGGATTCGCAGTTCGGGCCGGTGATTCTGTTCGGCACCGGCGGACAGCTGGTAGAAGTGTTCAAGGATCGCGCGCTGGCGCTGCCGCCGTTGAACTCAACCCTGGCGCTGCGGATGATGGAGCAGACCAACATCTTCAAAGCGCTGCAGGGTGTGCGCGGGCGCAAGCCGGTGAACCTGGCCGCGCTGGAAGAGCTGCTGGTGCGCTTCAGCCAACTGGTGGTCGAGCAGCCGTGGATCAAGGAGATCGATATTAATCCGCTGCTGGCATCATCGGAGCGGCTGTTGGCGCTGGATGCGCGCGTGGTCATTCACGGGCCGGAGATGAGTGAAGACAAGCTGCCGAAGACTGCGATTCATCCTTATCCGATCCACCTGGTGAAAGAGTGGACGATGAAGGATGGGCAGCGGGTCACGATCCGTCCGATTCGTCCGGAAGACGAGCCGGCGATGATCACCTTCCATCAGAAGCTATCGGAGCGCAGCGTGTACCTGCGCTGGTTCCAACCGCTGAAACTGACGCAGAGAACGGCGCACGAAAGGCTCACGCGCGCCTGCTTCATCGACTACGATCGCGAGATGGCGCTGGTGGTGGAACGGCCGAATGCGGCAGGTGAGCAGGAGATTCTGGCAGTGGGCCGCATGAGCAAGCTGCATGGCAGGAACGAAGCGGAGCTGGCTGCGGTTGCGATCGACGCGGCGCAACACAAGGGGCTGGGGACGGAGCTGTATCGTCTGCTGGTGCAGCTGGCGCGTGATGAGAAGTTGAGCAAAGTAATCTCGAACATGCTGCCGGAGAATCGCGAGATGCGCGCGATGTGTGTGCGGCTTGGGTTCCAGATGTTCTCCAATCTGGAGGACAACATGATTCGGGCGGAGTTGGAGTTGTAGAAAAGAACACCCATTTGTTTTCTGACTCGGGCAGGCCCAGCGCTGAAGCGCTGGGCTTTCTTATGCCGTCCCTACGGGACTCGGCGTTATTGTGCATGCTACCCAGCGCTGAAGCGCTGGGCTATCTTATGCCGCGCCTCCGGCGCTCCAAGATATGGCAGTCGTACTGCGCGACCGAAATCGAAATTGTCCCGCCGATGGCGTTTGGTTTCGACCGCCATTAGGACATCGACCGCGAATGTTAGAGTGGGCGTTTAGGGCAAACAGCAGATCCTTCGACTGCGCGTCCGCCCGTTTCGCAAAGGATGCGAAACGGAAAAACCATGCGGACGCTCCGCTCAGGATGACAATTCAATAATAAAAAGCGTGCGGGACGCCGGCCTGAAGGCCGGCTCTACGTTTTGTAGCGGTGTGTGCCGCCCCTGAAGGGGCTCGGTTCTTAATAACCCAGCTTACCCAGCGCTGAAGCGCTGGGCTATCTTATGCCGCGCCTACGGCGCTTGCATTTGTCGCCATCGCACGCCATGCCGTCTCCCAGACATCTGGCCGGATTCACTACTCGGTACGGACGAGGACGACAGCCACATCATCTTTATAGGCGACGCGGAAGCCGGGCAGGGTGCTGAGGGCCTGCGCCATAGGCGAGTTGGCTTCCAACAGGATGGTCTGCGCCTGGGTAAAGCCGGGATAGGACTGCAGCGGGATCGCGGCGGTGGTCGCCTGGAAGTATGGGAGGTTGATGGCGTCGCCGTAGAGATCAGTGCGGCCGTCGATGAGGACGGGATACTCAGGCAGAGCCCAGGTCAGAAACCCTCCGAAGGCATAAGAGTTGAAGAGCGGCTGTGGGAGATGGTTCTGGCGGATGTAGTCTGCCGCACTGACTGGGAAGGTCTTGGCGATTTTGAGCAGCAACATGTTGTCGGAATGCCCGTCGTTCTTGCCGGGAAGGCGCAACACAAGCACGACGAGGACTAGAAAAACGAGTGCTGCGGTCGCCAGTTTTTGCACGCGCAATTTCTGTGCGGCTGCGGCAGCGGCGGTTGTCGCGACAGGGATGGCGTTGCCGATGATGGCGACTGCGGCGATAAGCGCCAGCCAGTTCTCACGCTGAAAGCGGAACGAGACCGCGGCTGACAGAGCGAGCAGCGAAATCAGAAAGAGATCGCGCGAGCGGCGGCGGCCCAGCGCGAAGAATGCAGTCATGACCAGTAGCATGAGGAGATAGTCCTGCGGCCGGCGGAAACGCAGGGAATGCAGCTCCGGAAAGAAGCGGTCAGATGCGGAGTTGGTTGCGCTCAGCCAGACAGGAAGGTAGGAGCGATAGCCGTAGGGCGAGAGGATGGTCGCCAGCAGTGAGGCGCCAACGGCTGCTGACATCGTTGCAACAGAAATGTCAGGCAGTCCGGTTTCGAACCAGGTGATTCCCTGCCGGCGGCACTGCTGTTCGATGACTACAGCGATCCAGAAAAGGCCGAGGGCGACGAGACCGTAAGAGAATTGGCGGTCGAGATTCACCCAGATCGCGAAGACCAGCGGCAGCCAGAAGAGCCAACGAACATCGGCGGTTCGCTTGACCTTGAGCAGCAGCGTCAATTCACAGGCGAGAAGGACGAGCGAACACATCGCTGGGCGCGGACTGACGGGCGAGATGCTGAATTGCGCGAGCGCGGAGAGGATCACCGCAGGCCAGAAATTGCGACGACCGCCGGCGAGGGTGAAAATCGCGATGGCGATTGCGACCTGCAAGAGCATGAGCAAAACCGGAAGTCCAGGGAGTCCCCAGATCCGCGTGCAAAGCGCAGTGAGAATGTCGAAGCCCCAGCTGGAGTCGACCCAGGGGAGCGATGCGAATTGCGAGAAGATGGCGCTGCGCGGAACGGCGTGGTTTTGCAGAATCCATTGGCCGGTGCTGAGATGCAACCAGATGTCGGAGTCGGTGAGGGCGTTGAGGTGAAGAAGCTCGTAGGCCGCGGCGGTGGTGAAGGTGAGCGTCAGGACGAGGATGCGGATTAGAGCGGAGTTGTACCAGCGGGAGGCGGTAGTGGAAGGGGCGGTCATCAATGATTCGCCGGCGCGTCGAGGAATGGCCGCGTGACTCCGTGCCGCCGCTCCGCGGCTCGATCTTGTTGCTGCTAAACCGCGGGCTCACGCCCGCGGCTAAAACAAATGCTGCCGCTCCGCGGCTTTCTTGGGTTCGTACAGACTGCGGCCACCGCTCCCCGGCTTGACCTTGTTATCCCTAGACCGCGGGTTTGCGCCTGCGGCTTATCTTTTCTTGATGGCCCCGCCCGCTTGCTGCGGTCCGTTGAGCTTGTGAACGCCACCACCGGGATCATGCGCCACGTTATGGCATGTCAGGACACAGCTATTCGATCCCTGATTGTAAGAGATCGGCTGGCCATTATTCTGGCCGACGACATTCAAATCGAAGTCAACCATGCGAACTCCGGTGGGATTGTCACTGGTGGACGGCATGCCATGAGCGTTGTGACAGGTGGAGCAGGAGAAGCCGTCGGTGTACACGTGGTCGTTGTGATAGGCCCACGAAATGGACTGCATCACGATGCTGAGGTTGTGGCACTTGGCGCACATCCCGTAGGGACCGTTAACGCTCAGATCGGGCTGCGGGTTCAAGTTGATGGTGATCAGCGTTCCGGGCCCGCCAGGCGCCTGGCTGTCGAGATATTGGCGTTCCAGCAGGTGCCACCACTTGGAACCGTGCGGACCATTCGGGCCTACGCCTCCGAATTCGCGATTGTCGTCGGCGTTGTGGCAATCGGTGCAGAAGATCTGCGATCCCATACTGCGTCCGTTGTTGGTGCCGCCGCTCAAGTCCAGCATAGTGGGCAGCAGACTGGGCTGGGGGAAGCTGCTGCTGCGCGTATGCATCACCGGATGGCTGGACTTGGCGCTGGTGTTCATCTGCGTAATCACGTTCAGCGGATCGCTTTCGGAGTGGAGCGGCAGATAGCCGTAGATGGGATTGATCTGCTTGCCGGCGCTGTACCCATGGCAGCGCAGGCAGTTCTCATATTGATTGACGACCGGATTGACCACGGTCGTTCCGTCCATGGAGATGCCAACTGCGCCGGTTTGGGAGACGCGGACGAGCGGAGGAATATTGAACGAAGTGACCTGCTGCGCGCCGTGGCTGTTATGGCAATCGACACAAGTGGCGTGACGATTGTTCTGGAGCAGAGGCGCTTCCGCGGCATCGTGCTGATTGGAGCCGTTGGGGAAGGGATGCGCGATCTTGGCGTATTCCGCGGCAATGTTCGCCGGCACCGGAGCAAGATTGTTGCTGCCATTGTGGCAAGGCAGGCAGGCGGCCTCGTTGGTTCCGCGCAGCAGGCGAACCGCGCCCGCAGCATTGTGCGGCGCATGACACGAGATGCACGCATTGGCCGCGACCGTGCCATAGCTTCCCAACTGGGCCGAGGAGGAAACGGTGTTCTGCGCGGTGGCGTGAATTCCCGTCGCCCATCCGGCCATGGGATTCACCTGGTTCTGTCCAGCCATGGAGGTGCGGGTCGGATCATGGCAGGCCAGGCACATGGTGCCACCGGAACTGTTCAGCGCGAGGAAATTCTGCGAGACCTTGTCGATTGCCTGGACGTGCGAACTGTGGCAAGAGTTACATTCCACGGAACCTTTGATCAAGTGAATCGCGCCGGTCTTATCGCCGGTCTTGCCCGACGAGACGAGGGTTGAGATCAGATCGATGTTGTCCTTCAGCGGCAGGACCAGGCTGAACGGGTGCGAGCTCTGCAATTGCGTCGAGAAATTGTCACCCTGGATCCAATTGCCGCTAGTGGGCAGTTGGCCGAACAAAACGGTATCGGCGACGGCCACCGTACCGTCGTGGCAGCTCAGACACATGTTGCTGTCCGCGCCCAGCGGCAACTGTGAGTTGTCGCGATTGCTAAGGGTGGTGCTGGTGTAGGTGGTGTAGGTCGCCGTCGAGAAGGTCTGGTTCCACAGCCCAACGTTGCTCGCGGAGTGCGGTACGTGGCAGTAAAGGCATGGACCATTGCCCGGACCCTGGATCGGCGAGGGACTGCCCGGCGATAGATTGTGCATGCCGATCACATCGCCGGTGATGTCCTTGCGGCCTGTCTTTTTGTCTGGCTGCCCAGTGGAAGACTGCTGCGCCGGCCTTTGCGTTTCCTCGCCGCGCTTACCTTTATCAGCTGGCTTAGTTGGCGGGTTCACTTGCGCCATCGCCGTCCCCAGGGATGCGAAGCCAATCGCGAAGGCCAGGACCAGGTAGAGCAATGCTTTAGCTTCGCGTGCCGGGAGCAATCCAGGAATTGAGCCGGCGATACGGGACAACAAACCTCCGGGGCTAAAGCCCCTGATCATGTTCGGCAGCCTTGACGCGGGCCTGAAGGCCCGCACTACCACCCGGGCGCTCACTGCACTCCTCCCTTCGCTTGCTTCAGGGCGTGATACTGAAAAATCTGCACGCGGCGGTTGTAGGAATCGACCACGAAGACCTTGTCATTGTGGTCAACAAAAAGTCCGGTGGGCAGACGGAAATCGCCGAATCCAGTTCCCTGCTGCCCGAAGTAGTACAGCAGGCGCCCTTCGCGGTCGAACACCTGCACCATGTCGTGCGAGCCTTCAACCACGTAGACGTGCCCCTCGGAGTCAACACCAATTCCCTTGGGACGAAACATTGAACCCGTGCCATCGCCGATCGCACCTATGCCGAAGAGGAATTGGCCGGAGCGGTCGACCGCCTGCACGCGGAAATTCATGGCATCGACAACCAGCAGATCCTTCCCATCCAGTCGCAACTCGGTGGGGTAGTTGAACTCGCCGACGCCGTCGCCAGTTTTCCCGATCGTCTGCAGGACATTCCCGTTCATGTCCGTCACGAAGATCTTGTTGCGCAGAGTGTCAGTGATGTATATCTTCTGCTCGTCGGAATCGACGGCGATGCCGGTGGGCCGCTTGAAGAATCCTTCGCCGCCTTTCAAGCTGCCAAGGGCGTGCTGGAACTTGCCATCGCTGTTGAAGACGAAAATCTTGCCCGACTCGGAGTCGCTGACGTAGATGTTGTCCTTGTTATCGACGGCGACACATTGCGGAGCGAGCATCGCATCCTTGCTCTTCTCTTTGCGCTCGATGAACTTGTACTTCTGCTGGACGGGATCGAAGATATGAACGCCCTGCGCGCCCGGATCGGTAACGATGATGCGGCCGCGCGAGTCTTCCACCACGCTGTAAGGACGAACGAGGAAGTGGAGATCGGGCTTGCCCACGACCAGGTCGAAAACCTTGGTGAAGAAGCCGGGCTTGGGGCGAACGTCGCGATCAGTTTGCAGACCGCGCTCGAAGGTGAGCTTGCGTCCCTCGGGTAGCAGAAGCTCGGGAACCTGCACCTCAGTCGTCTTCGATTTTTTCGACGAGCTCCAGGAAGGAGTGAGGCACAAGACTGCCATCAACCCCAAACTGAGCAAGCGCCATCTTTTCCGCCACGTCCGGACTAGAAGAAATTGAACCATCGATAAACACCAATATAGACCGAAGAGAACGAAGCGGGCGGAGTTCCTGAAGCACTAAAGCCCTGGACCAGATGGGTGTAGCCCCCGTTTAGGCCCAACTGCCGGAATTGGTACTGAAAGTAGGCGTTCTGCTGTTCATAGTTATTAAAAGACGTAACGCCCAGATTGTTGAAGTCGTTCTTCGACTTCACGTAACTGGCGGAGACATTGAGGCGGCGCAGCGGAACCGCCGAGACCGAGGCACTGTAGCTGCTACCACCATAGAGCACCAGCAGGTTGGCGGGAATAATCGGCGGCAGCGGCGTTGTGACCAAGCCGTTACTTCCGGCCAGCGAGTTGCCGTCGGACTTGGCGTAGGCTCCGCCGAAATTCAGTTTCCTCATGCCGAAGCTGGTGCTGAAGGCTTGGTTGCCGCTGCTGGTACCGGGCTGTGCGCTCAGGCCAGTGCGGCCGGCGCTTCCTGCCGCTGTCCAATACCAGCGTCCAAACTGGCGGCTGACATTGCCGGAGAAGCCATAAACGGAGGTGTTATAGGTTACGAGCAGCGTCTGTACATTCTGCGCGTAGGTAGCGTAACCGGCTACTTGCCATCGCCCGATGCGGCGGCCGTAATTGGCAGTAGCACTGAATCCCAACTGATTCTGGCTGCTGCCATCCAGCGTGCTGTCGAAGATGCTGACGGATGATCCGAGATAGCCGCCGGCGATCTGGCGGGTGTAGAAGACGCCAGCATCGTAAAGGTTCGATCCATAGTTCTCACCCAGGAAGCTCTGCTGACGGCGCTCAAAGAAGCCGTTGGCTTGCAGATTCGTGGCGAAGGCATAGGTGGTGTTGGCCACGAAATTCGCAGCATGTGACGATTCCTGGCTCGAGGTCGACTGCACGCCCACCAATCCCGTTCCGCTGGTGGTGGAAGCTTGATTCTGTATTACTCCCGTGCCGCCGCCCGATGCCAGGCTGCTGCCCGATGCGCCGGGCACGAGGGCTTCATAGAGTGAGCCGCTGAGATTATCGGTGTAGGTGCCGGTCAGCGAGAAACTTAGCTTGGGCGTGGGATGGAAGCTGGCAAACGCATTGATCAGATCGATATCGCCGTTGAAGCTGTAGCCCAGGTAATCGGAATCGAGATCGGTACGAATGAAGGATGTATTGAAGTTGCCGCTCCAGGGAAGCGGATGGGAAACGCTGAATACGTAGCTGGTGCTATCGGAATCGGCGGTCGCGGTCTGCCCGCCGATGATGACGCCGGGAATCAGGGAGTCGGAGTTGCCATGCGAGATGCCGCCGCTGAGGCCGAATCCGAAGAGATTGTAGTTGGAGCTGATGTTTAAGGAATTGAACTTCGAGTTTCCGCTTTCGTTGGTGCCGTAAAGATAATAGTTGCTGCTGCCCATCTGGTAGCCGATCGATAAGGTCGGCAGGCCGGGCACAAAAGCTCCCCAATTAATGCCGAAGTTCTGACTGTTGCCATTGGTATTCAGGCTGCTGATGCCGGGAATGCCGTAGTTTCCGGTGCTGTTGAAGGCCGTGGAGTAGTTGACCGAGCCGGGAAAGTGGCTGCCCCCGAAGATGCCAGAGTTCAGCGTTACTCCGGAGGCATCGGAGATGGAGCCAGTGCCGGAGTTGCTGCGCGATTGGTTGTAATAAGGATTGATATTGAAGCTAAGAAAACTGGGATTGTAGAAGTAGCCGTTCAGCGCAGCGACGCCGCCCACGCCCAGGCCGTGGCTGGATTCAATGTCGCTGCCGAAGCTGTCGTTGTAGCCGGCATTGATGGTTCCGTTGGCGGTCATGCTTACATCGCCTGCGGTAAGCTGCGCCGCCGAGGGAAGCGAAAGCAGCACGATGCCGGCTACAACGATGCACGCAGTTTGAAATCTTGTTGCCAACCCCCACCCACCTGGGGCTTACGCCCCCGAGCAATTAGCAAATTGGCAATTAGCGTTTAGCATTTGTTGTCCTGCCAGTTGCTTTGCTCTGTACTTGTCTTGCCACGTTAGCGTTTACCCGTTGGACCGGGGCTAAAGCCCCTTCCTATTTCCCGCCATCTTCGGCACGACTGAAGTCGTGCCCTGTTACAAACCTCTTTTGCTTGCCGACGCGGCGTTGAAAGGCCGCACCACCTGGGGCTAAAGCCCCTTCCTACTTCTCACTTGCTGACGCGGCGCTGAAGCGCCGCACTACCCAGTCGTGCCCTGTTACAAACCTCTTTTGCTTGCCGACGCGGTCTGAAAGCGCCGCACTACCCAAGTCGTGCCCTGATGCGAACCCTGGCAAGCAGCAGCTTGAAACTCGAAACTGCCTTCACAGCGTTTCCACCTTGGCGTTCTGGTGCAGCCGCTTATCGAAGTCGGCGCGAACCTGGTTTGTTTTTTCCTTTTGCAGCTCCTTGCGTAACGGAGCTTTCACCTGATCGAAGGGGGTCTTGCCGGCAGGAATATGTTTGTTCATGCGAAAGATGACATAGAACTGTCCTACCTGGATGAGGCTGCTCGTGTCGCCGTCTTTCATCTTGAGGGCGGGCGCCAGCATCTCGGGGGGCATCTTGTCGCGTGCGATCCACTTGTGGTCGCCCATCATCACGCGGTAATCGTCGTCGGAGATCTTTTCAGCCAGCAGTCCGAACTGCTCGGCGGTCTTGGTGGCTTTGGCCTGCTTATAGGCATCGTCGGCGCGCTTCTTCGCCTCGGCCAGCTGCTTGGGATTGGCATTGTCCGGAGGGATGATCGAAATGGTCTGGATGGCAAACGATTCCGGATAGGCGAAGCGGGCGGAGTTCTTGTCGTAGTAAGCTCTGACCTCGGCCAACGAAACCGTGGACTTGGCGTCCACCTCGGTCTGCAAGAGCTGATCGATCAGCAGGGAGCGCCGGATCTTCTCCTGCAATGCCTTTTCGCTCCCCCGAAACTCGCTCTGTAGGAACTGCTGATAGGCGTCGGGGCTCGGAAATTGCACGCGAAAATCAGTTTCCGCCTTCTTGAGCTTGTCCGGAGGGATGGTGATTCCGCGCTTTTGCGCATCCTGATAGACGAGTTCTTCGAAGACGATCATCTGCAGAGCACCCTTGCGGATGCCGGGCTCCATGTCGGCGGGAACACTGCCGCCATGCTGTTTGGCGTAAGGAAAGATCAGATACTCTTCCCGAACAAGATCCGTATCGGTCAGTACCACACCATTCACCCGCGCCACCGGTTTGCCCGCCGGTTTGAGTTGCGTGGAAGGAACTTCGAACCTTGCTGGCGACTGCGCTTGCTGATGGGAGGCGATCTGACCGTGAGCTATCGCGAAGGCAAAAAGTACCGCTGCGCAGATTGAGAAGGAGTACTTCATTTTCCTCACCCTTATTCCTCACCCGGAAGAATTGGGGGAGAGATTGCTCTCTCCCCAAGGCGTTGCGTTATTAGAAGGTGGTTGGAATGTTCAATCCACCGTTGGACTCGTTGCCTTCGCCACCGTGGCACTGGCGGCAGAATTGCGCCGTCTGGTTGGAGCCAGAGGTTCCGCTGGCCGGGTTATAGGGCGCACGGATGAAGAACATCGTGGCGTAGTTGCCCTGCGGCAAACCGGATTGCGTTTTCGTTCCGATGTTGACCACATTCATCAAGTGCTGGTTGTGGCAGGTCGTGCACTGTACGGTAGGCTGACTGTTGTAAGCCTGGGTCGCAACGAAGAAGCCGTAGTTCTTCACGAACTGCGAAGAGTTCGGGCCGTTCATCAAAATCGTGCCGTTGCTGGCTACGGTGCAATCCCAGTTGTACTGGCCGCCGCAACCGACGATGGCGTTGTCACCCACCGGGTGATCGTTGAGGTAGTCACCGATCTGGCCGGCACCGTTGTTGCCGAGCAGGGTCGGAATGGGGTTGTTGCCGTAGGTGGCGGGAACCGTCTCATACAGCTGGTTCTTCATCATGGCGCCTTTGGCGAGGTTGCCGTCATGGCAGCTCAGGCAGGTCATGGTGTCTTGTGCGACCGGGTCGGTTGTGGACCAGCTCGCCGGGAAGGTCAGGTTGTAGCCGGTCGTACCGTTCGTGCTGCCGACCTGGAAGGTCTGGCCGAACAAGGGCTGAACGTTCTGGCCCCACAGAGCGATGTTGCCGGTGTTGGGATCGGAGGTGGCAATGCCGTTGCCGAGCGCGCCGCTATGCGGAGCGTGACAGGCGGCGCAACCACGGCCGTAGTTGAGGTGAGCGCCCAGTACGTCAGAGGGAGGTACCCAGCCCGGGCCCTGCGCGACCGCGAAGGCGCCGACGGCCAGGATCATTAGCGTAACTAACATTACTTTCTTCATGAGATCGATCTCCTGATATGAATCTGCAGTTTCGATAAGGCCTACTGCTATGGAGACCCGGCCCCAGTCGGCCTCCGAGCTTAGTAAAGGCACGCTGTGGGCCGAAAGTTCGAGGTGGCGGGATTGGCTGTAAACGGCTGAAATCAGGCCGGTTGAATCGTCGGCGCATGGGTGTGATGGGGGTCACAGGTGGGGGAAAAGAGCCAAAGGCAGCAGGGGCATGGTGAAATGGCGCAGCGGGGGCAAGGTGGTCTGGCGGAGCGGGCGGAATTCCCGAAATGGGAACGAACGGGGCTCCACGATGAAGCTTCCCGGTTTGCAACTCAGTTGCAGCGGAAATTGACGCGCTGCGGATGGGATAAGTCCAGTTGCTGGAGTTGCTTGCGGGAGGTCTGGGGCCTGCTGCAAACGCGAATAGTTGTTCGTGTTCCACGTGGAACATTTCTTGCGGGCCAGAAGCGGTCGGATGGAGGCGGAATTGAGCTCCGGCGGGTGGCTTCAAGTTTTCCGCGAGAGCGTCCGATGATCTCGCGGGAGGGGCTTCGTTAGGAAAGAGTTCCAACCTTGCGCCGCCAGAGGCGGGCACCTGCCTATGCTACCAATCGAGGAAACAGACACTACCATGACTTGCTTGATCAGCAAACCCGAACTGATCCATGTGGTCGACGAAATCTTCAGCTCCATGGCGGGCATGAAGCTTGCGCCTGCTCCGTCGCCCGTCCGCTTCGACCGGCAGAAAGCCTACGTGGTCTCGGCGGTGCAGATCGTGGGCGATTGGCAGGGCGCGGTGCGACTGGACAGCGATCTGGAATTCTGCCGCCAGGTCTGCGCGCACTTTCTCGGCGTCGAGCCCGGCGAGCTTTCTAACGACGACATTCGCGATGCTGCGGGCGAGCTGGCCAACATCACCGGCGGCAGTGTCAAAGCCCTGATTGCGCCCACTTGCAGCCTGTCGCTGCCTTCCGTAGTTATGGGCCAGAACTACGAGTTCTCGTTGCTGCAAGGCAAAGTGATTCTGGAATCTTCCTTCCTGCATGACTCCGGGCACCTGCTGGTCAGCGTGCTGGAGAAACAAGGCATGAGTTAGCGCTGCCGCCGCGCCACCGCCATAGCTTCGCCGTTACAAGCCCTTCGCCGTTACAAGTCCTTTGCAGCGCGTCAGAAAAATCGCACACGATTTCCTGCATCGACTGTCTGTGAGGTTGTCCCTATTGCCGGTGCAGCATGATGATTGGCGCCGAACCCGCGTGCGCTGTGTGCGATGCCATCGACAGCTGGTCCTTCAGCGCGAGATCGCAATTTGTCATGCGGCTCGCCCACACCGCCGCCTCGCGTCGCATGGCACGCAACTCGATCTCGGGTATCTGAAAGCGTCGCCGCAGCGAATCGCTCTTCCGCCAATCCCCGCGATCGTACGCCGCCACCAGCTCCTGACAATGCCGCAGCGGCGTTGCCTCGCCCGCTAACGCCTCGCGCACCTCTTCCGGCAGCACCACTTCGTCCACGATCTTCGCCAACGGACGATTCACGATGCGCTCCATCTGCGCAAACAGGCTGGTCAGATACAGCGACGAAGCGGACAGCGCCACAAACGGCGCCAGCAGCTCGGCAAATCGCGCCCGCGCCAGCGCTCTGGCAATCGGCTCCGGATTCGGCTCGCCGCCCGCCGCCACCACCGACGCCATCAGCATCAGCCACTTCCGCAATTCGTTCTCGCCCAGCAGCGCCAGCGCATGCAGAATCGACATGATCTCGGTCTGCAAATAGAACCCCGGCGATTGCAGATAGCGCAGCAGGCGATAACACAGCGCCGGCTCCGACTTGATCAGCTGCTCAATCGCAATCAGATCCAGTGCCGGCGACGACAGCGCCCGCTGGATGCGAAGGTGGGTATCCACCAGCACCGGCACCTTCCCGTCGTCATCATCTCCGGCTTGCCGAAGAAATATCCCTGAAACAGCGCGAAGCCCAGCCGCGCCGCCTCCGCCAACTCCTCCTGCGTCTCGATCTTCTCGGCCAGCAGCTGCCGCCGTCCGTGGTTGTAGCGCTCTGCCAGTTCGCCCCGCACCGCCGCGGGCGTCGTTCGAAAATCAATCTTGATGATGTCCGCCAGCTCCACCAGCGGCGCGAACCGCGGCGCGTCGACATAATCGTCCAGCGCGATGCGATATCCGGCGCGCTTCATCTCGCGCAAAGCCGCCAGCACCGGCTCATCCGGCTCGACCGTCTCCAGCACTTCAATCACCGTGAAGTCGGGAGGAAACAGCGTCGGATAGCGCTCGACCAGAAAATCGTGCGGACAATTCAGAAACAGGCTGTAGCCTTCGGAGAGAACATCCAGCCCCAGCAGTACTGCGATGTCGAACGCTTCCTGCGAAGCCAGGTCGGGATCGATGCCGGCAAAGCGGTTTTCCGTCGAGTCGCGAAACAACAGTTCGTAGGCCTGCACTCGGCGCTCGACATCGAAGATGGGTTGGCGCGCGATGAACTGCATCTGCAGGTATTCATCGGCATCAGGCGGCTTCGCCTTCAACCCATGCGGCTACGCATTGGCCTTCAACCCATTTCGGCCATGCAAAACAAAAGCGCGTCCCTCATCAGGAACCCCTCCGGTCTCGCGGATCAAATGTGTTGCCTCGTATCAGGGCACGACTTCAGTGTCTGCGTGAGAACTGTCACTCAATTACGTCTAGCCTAATCACTGGTGCTGCCGACAATTTCCCAGCTGCCGATTCGCGCCTGCGACCGCTTACCGCAACTGGAGTCGGAACAGCCGCGTCAGGTTGTAGGCCACTGCGGCCAGGGTGAACTCCACCCCTACCTTGGCCAGACCGCGGGTGCGAAACTGCCGCATCCCGCGTTGTTGTTTCAGCACTCCAAACACCGGTTCCACCACCGCCCGCCGTCGCGCGTACACCACTCGACCCGCCGGGCTGCGCAGCCTCTGCCGCATTCGCTTCTGCACCGCCTGCCGCGGCCGATTGTGCCCCGGACAGCGCTGCCCGGTATTTAACTCCCGCGCCAGATTCGAATCCGGAACCCACGCCTCAATCCCTCGCCGCTCCAACTCCCGCACGTTCTCCAAGGAGAAAAATCCGCTGTCGGCCAGCACCTGTTGCGGTCGCGCCCGGCACTGTTGCTCCACCGCCTCCACCATGGGCACCAGTGCGTGCACATCGTGACCGTTCTGCGTCACCCGCTGTGCCACGATGAAATGATCGTCGCTGACCGCCAACTCCCCCGTGTAGCCCAGCACGAAGCCCCCGCGCTCGCGCACAAAGCGCGCCTCTTCGTCCGTCCGCGACAGCTGCCGCAGCCCGCTCTTGCGCAGCTTCTCCAGCCGCCGCGGCATCTCCGCCAGCCGCTGTTCGGCCTGCGCCAGCGCCACCTGCAACCCACCCGTCTCCGGGTCCTCGCGATCACACGCCTGCTGCCAACGCCGCACCTGCCGCCGCAACTTGACTCGCTCGTGGCGCAGCTTCTGCTCCGTATCCACCCGATCGCGACAAGCACTCGCTTTGATCCGCGTCGAGTCGATCGCCACCCGCCCCAACTTCACCAGCCCCAAATCCCGCGCCGTCTCCAGCACCTGGGTGAACACGTCGTTCAGCCCGCGCCCATGTCGCCGCCGAAACGCGCTCAGCGCCCAGTTGTCCACCCGCTCGCCCCCCGCCAAATAGCGGAAGGCCAAATCTTCCACCAGCCGCTGCTCCACCCTCCGCGCGCTGGTGATACCCAAAGCGTAGGCATACAGCCACACCCCCAACATCAGCTCGGGAGCGTACAGCTCGCCCCCCTCCTCGCTGTAGGCCGCCGCGAAGCGGCTCAGGTCCAGCCGTCCCACCAGCTTGCGCAGAAAGAAGCACAGATGGCTCTCGCCCAACTCATCGCGCACGCTGGGCGGCAGTAAATACGCTTGCTCGGGGTTGTACGGACGAAATCGTGACATAGCCCTTTGTGCCTCATTTATCCTTCTTGCACAAGTGAGTTCTCACGCACTCACTTCAGTCGTGCCGGAAATGCAGTAGGGGAACTCGGGCTTTAGCCCCTGCGTTTTGGATCACGGACGAACCGCTCGTTCTGCAAAAGCGGCATGCAGGGGTACCGAGGCTGTCTCATAAATTTCTGCGCAGGCAAAGACCGGCAGGCTCGATCTGCCTACGGCAAACCATCGCCGATCGCAGCACGCAAAACCAAGTCCCGCCTTGCGGGACGCAACAAGATAGCCCAGCACGCAGCGCCTTCCTTTGGCGCGGAGTGCTGGGTATCTCGCCATGATGAGACCGAGCCCCTTCAGGGGCGGCACAACACGACGAGGGCGTGAGCCCGAGTTCCTGCGACGCTGCAAAACAAAAGCGCGCCCCTCATCCGGAACGCGCTCCGGTGCCGCGAATCAAATGTGTTGCCTCGTATCAAGGGCACGACTCCATAGGCCGCTAAAAAAGTTGATTGCGGAATGTTTTGAAGGGGCGCAGCTTCAGCTGCGCCGTTGCAAGTCTTTTTTGTCATCACGAGGAGGCCTTCAGGCCGACGAGGGGTCTGCTTCTCGACTTTTTCAGGAGCCTCTTTAGCCAGCGGCTCAACTTAACCAAGTTGTTGCAGGTGTTCTACTGATTCGTCGACATTCTTCTGCTGGAGTAGACAGTCTACATCCTTCTGTTTGGGCATCGATGTGGGAAGGGAATCGGCAGTCCGAGCGGCTAACGGCCAAGTCCCGCTTTTGCGGGACGGAAGACCATAGCCCAGCACCGCCCTCCGCATCTTTCCGGTCCACATCACGCAAAATTCTTAAACGGAATTACCCCAGATGGTTTTGCCTTGGGCGTCGGCATCGGAACAGCGACGTTGGTGATCTCTCGGAACGTCTCTCGGTCAAATTTCAAATCAGTGCAGAGTTGCTGGAGCGTGAGCTCGACCTTCGTTCCTAGCGCATTAAGAGTGGTAGACAATAGTTCCGGTTCCTGAAACTCCGGCTCGTGCGGCTCACCCTTATTCCACCCTTTAGCTGAGAGGTACTGAAATCCCCTCCTATAATCAACGGCACTGATCAAATCGAGATCGTAGGCGCGGTGAACGATAGCCGCAGCGCTAGTTTGCCACCGGTGTTTTAGGGCAAATACGTGAGGCCAGGAAAATGGAGCGGTAGAAAACTCCCTGCTAAATGCCGCCTTTGGCATTAAAAACGCACTGGCAAATCTATCCGCTGCCGCTTCTGTGTCTTTTGTTCCAGTCGGAATGCCAAGATGCATAATCAAATGCCCACACTCGTGCGCAATGTCAAAATGCCAGCGCGACGGGCTAGCTATAGAGCGGTTTAGGAAAATTACTGATGTTCTACCCTGTCGCGAAAAGGCATCAACCTTAGTCGAGGTGACGAGGTGTCCGACGATGAATACGCCGGAGCGTTCCAAAAGCCGTCCAATGCCTTTGATCGGACTATCTAAACCAATCTTCCAGTGTCTACGGGATTCTTCCGCAGCTTGATCAACATCGTCAATCGAGCGCACGGGAATGTGCGGCATGTCAAGCACCGGAAATTTGAACGATGAACGCAGGCGCTGAATGACCATGCCAATTAGTGTGGCGTGGGCGCGAATCTTGGTCTTGGTGCCTTCTGGTGTGGCTCTCCTGTGCCGGAAACTGCATTCGCCTTCGCGGAAGACGTCCTCAAGCGGCGCATAGAAAAACTCCGGAAGGAATCCCAGAACATCGGCGCAGGCCTCAACGAGATCACGCGCGGGCTCCCTTTTCTTTCCATTCTCGCAAAGCGAAATCAGGGCGCAAGACGCCGCCACCTTTTCGGCGAGTTCGGTCTGCGTCAGCCCCCGAAACTCCCTCGCAAGGCGGAGCCGTTCGCCCCAAAAAACCTCGCTAGGAAACAGAACCGATCCCATCGTTCCTCTTCCGCTTCTCGTCCTCCAGTTTTTCCAGAGGTTCAGCAACAACCGGCGGAAACTCAACCGGAGGAGTTTGGATGGAAATCACATTGCATTGGGCCGGGTCAACCGGAATTTGCCAAGAGTTCTTCGCGTTGCCGCCCTTGTCTACTTCAACTAGGGTTACGGCTAGAACCTCACCGCTTCCGTCAGTCTCGACTGCGAGACGGAGCACGCCGTCAACGGGAGGAAATCCTTGGTCGAGGTCGAGACAGAGCTGAATCTGGTGAATCTCACCATAGCTCTTGCTTTGGTAATGGTAGGGAGGTTCCTCCGGGTCTCCACGATAGAAGCGGCATGGAGAAGCCCCAATCGCGAAACTGAAGCCCAACCAAGTCGTCTCTGGAAGTATCTTCAGCCAATCGTAAGTGCCCGCCGCTTTCTTGATCGCATCTCGCGTACGCGCATACGCGCGACAACCAAGCGACCAAGCGTCATCGCCATTTTGCGGTTCGTGTAGCAGTACTGCCTCGTGCCGCACATTGCGAATGATGCTGGCAATTGTGGACAGCCGACTTCTCGTCAGGTCCGGGTTTTTGACCCATGGTTCAAAGCCGTTCATGGCTGCTACTATACACGAGACTCTGACATCAGTGTATAAATTTTTACGGCATGCTAATTTTTTAGGCCCCGTTGGAATTTTATGGGGTGGGAAAAAGCTAACCCCGCATGTCAGATCCTCCCCCGACAAAATAGGATACGGTTGCTATCCGGCTGCCGCCATTATGCGACCGAGCCCCTTCAGGGGCGGCACATCGTGACGAGGGCGTAAGCCCGAGTTCCGCTGCAAAACAAAAAGCGCGCTCCTCATCAGGAACGCGCTTCCATCATGCGACTGTCACCAAATATCACTTGATGATGTTCTTGCCAAACCCGAACTTCGTTCCCACCGAGAACCGCACGCTATTTCGCGGACCATCCAACACATTCGAGAAAAAATTGTAGCGAGCATAGTCGACGGTGGCGCGGATACCAAAGTGTGGATTGATCTCCCAGGTCGCTCCGCCGCCAACCCCGTAAAACACCACCGTGTCGGATTTCGACAGGTTCCCATTCAGCAGGGTCTTGACCACTTCTTGCAATAACGGATTGCCGCGAAGTGGATGAGAAATTGGCATGCAGTGCTCCCAGCGCCGGACGCGCGAATAACGTAACGTGCTTAAAATGCCGGTAATTAAATTGCGGCCCGCCCTCGTAGGTTTGGGTGGAAGAGTTGTAAGGCACGGCAATCACGAATCCGGGCGGAAGTAACGGCAGAAACGGCGCCAATTTCGCCTGTGTCGCCAAATTGAGATCGTTCGGCACCAGCGTGCTGTGGCCACTAAAAGTGCTGAAATCGAAACCCAGCGTCAGCCAGCTGTTGTAGTTATAACCAAAGTCACCATCGAATCCGCGCTGCGCCAAATTCAACGACGGAGTGCTCAAGTAGGAATAGCTGCCAAAAGCGGCAAACTGTGTGACCTCGGTTTGTTGTGCGAAACAGGTAAGAGCGCTTAGCAGAACAAACAGAATGACAACTGCGGAGAGAGTCTTAGGCCGCATGAAAAATTTCTCCTTGCCACTTGCCCTAGGTTCGGGGAAGTCGGCCAAAAAATTTATAAAATTTTGTTCGTCAATCCTGGAGCCTTCCGTTCACACGGATAGCGCCCGGCCCAGAATCAACAGAGCCTGGAATCAGTCTCTTCTTCTTCTGGAAGGGATTCAGTAACAAAGTGGGAATGTTTTCAGCGGATTCCCAAAGTGGAACCGCCGATTCCCAAACGTGAACCCATGCTGGCAGGATCGAATCTCTTTCAGACTACCCTACGTTTTAACCTTGTTGCAACATGGAATCAGGCGTGCAGGTGGCCCGCGATAACGAATCGCGTGGCCACGATCGTTGTTACAACAAAGAACCGTCGCGCGGAATCCCCGTTGCGATCCTTGTTACAACAACGATATAGCGCCGGCCTGTGCGCAGTCACGGGACGAACTGCTGGAAAAACTCGTTGCGCGCGCGCTTTGTATCAGGGCACGACTTCAGAGTCTGCGTGAGAACTGTGTTGCGGCGATGGAATACGATTCGCGAAACTCCAGTGCCGCAGGCACGGCATAACTTAGCCCAGCACGGAGCCGGAGGCGGAGTGCTGGGTTGAGTGGGAAAAGAATCTGAGTCCCTTCAGGGACGGCACGGTTCTCATGCAGAGAATTGAGTCGTGCCGACCAACCATCTCCTTCTCTGGGGAGCCACCTTCCGCAGCTGCTGAAAAACTCGTAGCGCGACCCGTGTGTCGTCGGCTGAAGCCGACTCAGAATAGGAAATAAACGGCTGAGACGCTGGCCTGAAGGCCAGCACTACCCGAAAACCACGCTGCTTCTCGACTTTCCCGCAACCGCTTCAACCGCCGGCACCTTCACCCCTCGCGCGCCATCGCCAGCCGCCGGGCGATGATCGCATACGCCGACGAATTGAATGCCAAACCGATGTGCGTTCCCGGCACCTCGAAATCGTTCGTCGAATTGCCGGTCATGCAGTAACGCCAGTCGACAATGCCGTCGGTGTGGGTGTAGATCGCGGTCTCCGTCACCGACTCGGGCATCTTGCGCCGCAGCGAAGAGAGGAAGTCGCAAGTGCATCGTCCGGTGTAGCACGTCGGCAGAACCTTCGGGCCCTGCTCTTCGAGGATGCGCTTGCGCACCGCATCCGCCGCGGCCAGAACCGTAGGATGCACCACCGTTCCGCGAAACGGCGAGGCCAGGGTGATCACCGACGCCACATCGTCCGGCCGCTGGCTGGCTACCGCGCGCGCAATGATCCCGCCCAGGCTGTGGCCGATGAGATGGATCTTTTGCTCAGTATCGAAGAGCGCTCTGTCGATGTTGTCCCGCAGCCGCTGCTGGATCAGAAGGTTGGGACACTCCGCGTTTAATCCGATTCCCGAGAAGTACGGCCGGTAGCCGATGCGGCCCAGCCACGAGTGCATCTGCGAAAGGTAGGCGTCGGTCCCGAGAAATCCCGGAACCAGCACCACCGCTGAGCCGTCGCCGCGCGGAATGCCGAGTCCGTAATACACCGGAGACGCGTGCAGCAACAGAAGGTCAGCGGCAAACAGCGCTTCCTTCCAGATAGCAACATCAGCTTCGGCGTTCTCTTGATGAAACGTGCCGACGGGCGGCGGTGCCATAGGCGGGTGCTGGATTCCTCTTTCGTTGGCTTGGAATGCCCGCCCCTCAGCTCTGGGGGACTCCGGAAGGAGTAACCGCGGAGGGAGCTTCCGGGAAGTTAGTGTATTGATATCGGCCTTAGGTTGCCAACAGAAATTTTTTCGCTCTGGAAACGCGGTGTTTTCTACTTTGATTTCCAGCTCGGACACTTCACGCGGTGCCTTTCCCAATCGTGACTCACCGGACGCGGTGCAGAACCAAACCCGTGATCGCCGCAATCCTGGAAAAGTCCCGGTCCAGAGTGAAAACGCTGGCGCGATGTTCGAGCGCAAGCGCCGCGATAAGCGTGTCGATGGTTGTTAAGACGATGCCTTTGCCGCGCGCCCTGCGGAAGATCGCAGCCGCTGTCCGATAGGTCTGTAAACCTGTTGGCTCCAGCAGTTCCCATTGGGCAAGAAACTGCTCGATTTCAGCGACGTTCCTGGTGAGGCCTTGCAAGATCTCGCTGACCACCACTCCGGTTAGCGCAAACGGCTCGCTCTCCTCGATCATCCGGCGCAATTCGCCTCCCGCTTTTCCCGGAGAGGAGCTGAAGAAGTCGATCCAGACCGAGCTGTCGACCAGAATCACACCCGGTTTCTCCGCGCCGCCTTCAGGTCGCCCTTCCAGATGCCGCTGCCGTAATAGCGCAGGATTCCTTTGCGGCTTTCCGAACGCACGAGCAGTTCCAGAGCCTTGTCCACAATCTGCCGCTTGGTCTTGAGGCGGGTGAGTTTACGCGCCTTGCGGATCAACGTCTCGTCGATGTCGATGTTGGTGCGGGCCATACCTAGGTATGATCATACACCGTTTTTATAAAATCGTGTGTATGCGATCGCAGCGCCTTTTGCCGATGGCTGACAGCTAACGGCTGACAACTGAAAAAAGACGTGCCGCCTGGGAGGACGGCACGTCGAGCGGTGCTCGAATTAGCTCCTGGTTTGGAGTCGATGCACCTGACAAGTCGGGACCACTCTGCTTACACTGCGTGCGCCGTTTCCATCTTGATCGTCCGGGCCGGACGCTTCCGCCCTGCCGGCTTGGCTGCCTTCTTATGCTCGGCACGATGCACAACGGTATCGAGCAGCGCTTTTTCGGCGGTGACAAAGTTCTTCACCCCTTCCCGGGTCAGATCGGGTATCGGAATGAAGGGGAACGGTGCGATCATGTTGACGGCGCGGCCGGCGGCGCGCATGTTGGCGTTCACCTGTTTTCCGGCAACGTCGATCAGCTTCTTCTGCGCGTCGATGAACGCGTCGGTAGCGTCTTTCGCCAGCTCAGACAGTTCGGTCTTCTTCATCTTCCGGACCGTCTCCTTGCCGCTGGTCGCTTTGTTGGTCTCTTCCGCAATCACATCCAGAAACTTCTTCTGGGTATGAACGAAGGTCTCCATGGCCTCGCGCGCCATCTCCACCAAGCCCTCGGGATCGAACGCCTTGCCGGCTTTGACCCCATTCAGCCAGGTGTTGGTCTGCTTGCTGGCCATTTTCAGGAACTCGTGCTGCATGCCGACAAAGGTATCGAAGCCGCGCTGCATCAGCTCGGTCATCGCCACCGCGGCCGTGTTGCCGGCGACGCGCTCTTTCACGCCGTTGGTAACAATCTCGTGCTCTTTCTGCGCCAGGCTCAGCAGCAGCTTCTGGCCTTCGATGAAGTTGGTCATTCCCTCACCCGCCAGCTCGGTCACGATTGACGCCGGACAAAACTCCGGACTGGCAAAGCGCTTGCGGATCAGGTTCATTGCATTTGCGTTCTGGGTCATCGCCAGGTCAACCAGAATCCGTTGTGTGGCGAAGAAGTTTTCTACCCCCTGCTGCACCCATCCTGACAGCAGAGATACAAACGACGAATCGCCCGCGTGTGCGGCAGGTTCGGGTTTTCCATTCCTAGGCATGATTCCCTCCAATGATTTTGCTGCAGTGCAGCATCAACTTGAATGTAGTATTCTCAAGGTGTGCTGTCAAGGGCTGAAGTAAATATTTTGCACTGCAACAGAGGAGCATTCCAGTGGCTGCCGACACCATCGTCATCAAGAAGTACGCAAACCGCAGACTATACGACACTTCCAACAGCCGCTACATCAACCTGGAAGATATCGGCGCCCTGGTCCGAAATGGGAAGGACGTGCAGGTGGTCGATGCCAACACCGGCGAGGACATCACCCGTGTCACGCTGACGCAGATCATCTTCGAAGATGCCAAGGGACAACCGGCAGGCCTGCCGCTCGAACTTCTGCGCCAACTCATTGTCACCACCGACCACGTTGGCCAGGAATTCATTCTCTGGTATCTGAAGTCGGCGTTCGATACCTATCAGAAGGTGCAAAGCTCGGTGCAGGATCGCCTCAGCCAGATGCAGTCGGCAGCACTGTCGCCGCTGCAGATGATGAAGAACTTCATCCAAAGCTCGACCGCACCAGAGAAGCCCGCCGAGCCCAGCGCGGAACTGCTCGAGTTGCGCCGCCGCATCGCGGAGTTGGAATCGCAAAAAAAGACGCCAAAGCCGCGCAAGAAGGCCCGCTCCGCCAAAAGGGCCTCTACGCGAAAGCGCGCCTGACCACCAGCAGACGGCAGGCATTTCTTGTCGCGGGCGCTGATAGTTTTGCTAGACACACGCGCGCGAGAGTCCATGTTATTGTTCCAACGCATTTCCAAAAAACCTGCGCCTATTTCAAAGAGGAGCCGTCCCATATGAGGAGCTCTGTGCTCAAGCTATTCGGCTTGGTTGTGCTGCTGTTTTCCGCGGCGATCTGTATGCCGACTCTCGCCCGCGCGGCCGACAACAAGCCCAACATCGTCTATATCGTTGCCGATGACCTCGGCTGGAAAGATGTCGGCTATCACGGCTCCGACATCAAGACGCCCAACATCGACAAGCTGGCCGAGGACGGCGCGCGCCTGGAGCAGTTCTACGCGCAGCCCATGTGTACTCCCACGCGCGCCGCGCTCATGACCGGCCGCTATCCGTTTCGCTACGGCCTGCAGACGCTTGTGATCCCCTCTGCCCACACCTGGGGTCTTCCCACCGATGAGTACCTGCTGCCACAAGCGCTGAAAGATGCCGGCTACGAGACGGCGATCGTCGGCAAGTGGCATCTCGGACACGCCGATCCCAAGTACTGGCCGCGCCAGCGCGGTTTCGACTATCAGTACGGGCCGATGATCGGCGAGATCGACTACTTCACCCACGAGCAGCACGGAGTCACCGACTGGTACCTCAACAATAAGGTAGTGAAGGAACCGGGCTACTCGACCACCCTGCTCGGCAACGCAGCCGTCAAGCTCATCGACGGGCACAACACCGCGGTCCCGCTCTACCTCTACCTTGCGTTCAACGCACCGCACGCACCTTATCAGGCGCCGCAGGAATATCTCGACCAGTACAAGAACATTGCCGACCCCAGCCGCCGCGCCTATGCCGCGAGCATTACGGCGATGGACGACGAGATCGGCCGTGTCGTCGCGGCGCTTAAACAAAAAGGCATGCGCGACAACACCATCATCATCTTCCAGAGCGATAACGGTGGCACCCGCAATGCCATGTTTAGCGGCGAACAGGATATGTCGAAAGTCACTATCCCCTGCGACAACGGTCCCTATCGCGACGGCAAGGGCACGCTCTACGAAGGCGGAACGCGCGTGCCGGCTTTGGTGAACTGGCCCGGCCACATCAAGCCTGGCACGGTGGTCGACGGAATTATCCACGTGGTCGACACATACCCCACGCTCGTTGACCTGGCCGGCGGGTCTCGTGGACAAGTCCAAGCAGCCGCTGGATGGCATCGACATGTGGGCGACCATCAGCCAAGGCAAACCGTCGCCGCGCACCGAAGTCATCTACAACATCGAGCCCTTCCGCGCCGGCGTTCGCGAAGGCGATTGGAAGCTCGTCTGGCGCACCCCGCTGCCGCAGGTGGTCGAGCTGTACAACCTCGCGCAGGATCCCGGAGAGAAGAACAATCTGGCTGCGCAATATCCGGAGAAAGTAGCCGCGCTGCAGAAGCGGGCCAATGAACTGGCAGCGATACAGACCAAGCCCTTCCTGTTGCAGGTCGAGTTCGGAGAGATGCAGAAGCGGCTGAAGCAGCCGCCTGCGCTACCCGGCGAGGACTTCCAATTCGACAACGAGAATTAGAGCGGTGGAAGGGCGCGGTTTCAGCCGCGCCGACAACCTATTGTCGTAACCGGCTTTAGCCTTGGCCGCCATGGCTAAAGCCGCCTCCTATATCCGCGGAATCTCGCCGGGCTTAAAGCCCGGCGCTTCCGCCCCCAAGAGGATATTGGTTTCGCAGGTTTCGAGAGGCGTCACGCCGAGTTCGTGACGCCTCGCCTTGACAATCTTTCATTCCCGGTTCACGATGCGGGTAGAATCAGGTACGAGAGGGATGGCGCGCGCGGAAGCTGGAGCCTCCGCAGCGGTCAGGTTTGCACCTCGCCATCTCGTCGATGCTGGGCCGCGCCGTTAAGTAGCGAGCAGGCTTAGAGATCGCAGACGGCGGAGCAAAGGGAAACATGGGAAAGATGCTCGGTCTGGCCATGACCGGTGGCGGAGCTCGCGGGGCCTATCAGGCGGGCGTTCTCAAGCGAATCGGGGAGATCAGCCGGGTCGAGAAGGGCAGTCCTTTTCCCATCATCGGCGGCGCCTCCGCCGGAGCCATCAACGGTTCTGCGCTGGCCGCCGGTAGCGACAACTTCTTCCTGGTGACCAAAGTCCTTTCCGAGCTGTGGGCCAGTCTCAAACCCTCCGATGTCTTCCGCTGCGACCTCATCTCGCAGGCTCACAACTCCCTCATCTGGATCATGGATCTCTCCTTCGGAGGAGCCTTCGGCGGCGGCAACGCGCGCTCCCTGCTGGACGCCTCTCCTCTGCGGTACTTCCTCAAAAAGCATCTCGATTGCAACCGCATTCAGGAGAACATCAAGCGCGGACATCTTTACGCGCTGGCGATCTCGGCGACGAATTACAGCTCCGGCAAGAGCTATCTCTTTATTCAGGGCGCCAAAGGCCACCCCATGTGGAACCGCAGCCGGCGCGTCACCCTGGCCACGAAGATCACCGTCGAGCACGTCTGCGCCTCGGCCGCCATCCCGCTGGTCTTCCAACCGGTTCGTTTGGAAACCGCTAAGGGCACGGCATTCTTCGGCGACGGCTGCTTACGCCTGCAGCAGCCGCTCAGCCCTCTCATTCGCCTCGGCGCGGAGAAGATCCTGGCTATTGGTGTGCGTTGCGAAAAGCTCGAACATCAGGAGGAGTCGTCCGACCAGAAGGATCCTTCGCTGGCGCAAGTCATGGGCGTTCTCTTCAACGTGATGTTCCTTGATCACCTCGCCACCGACGTCGAGCACCTCGAGCGCTTGAATCAGTTGCTCCAGACCGGTCAGATCAGCCAGTCGGGACTGGAACTCTGCGAGAAGATGCGCCCGCTGACGGTATTGCAGATTACCCCCTCCGTGGATCTGACCGAGATAGCCCGGCACCATCAGCGCGACATGCCCTACCTCATCCAATATTTCGTGAATAGCCTGGGACGTGACGCAGCTTCCTGTTCCGACTTGATGAGCTATCTCCTGTTCACCCCTAAGTACACACGCGAGCTCATCAATCTTGGCTATCACGACGCTGACGAGCGCATCGACGAGATCGAAGATTATCTGTTCTCGTCCGACGACGGAGGTGGCAAGCGCGCCGTGCCGCCGTCGCGGACCGGCAAAGCGCGCGAAGTGGAATCGAGTTCGAGAAGGCCCGCAAGCGTAACCAGTTCGCGTGGGTGACGGTGGAAGGGTACGGCTTCAGCGACTTTCGGTGGAAGGGCACAGCTTCACAGGCTGCGGAAAAGTCGGAGCGCGGTTTTCGGGTAGTGCTGGCCTTCAGGCCAGCGTCTAGGCCGTTTATTTCCTATTCTGAGTCGGCTTCAGCCGACGACACGCGAGTCGCGCAAGGAGTTTTCCAGCAGCCTCTTTAGCTGTGTAATCCTCATTACGAACCGGCTTTAGCCGGCCGCACATCTAACCGAGGAGCGCAGGTGCTCCATGGTCCAGACCGCCAATGTGGTGCAGTTGAAGCCGCGAACCCTGGAGGCGTTCGAGGAGTACATCCGTGAAGCCGAAGCGGCAATGCAGCCCTCGCTCAAGGGCGACAGCGCTTTCCTCTGGTCCGACACCGATCATCAGCGAGCGCAGCAGGTGCGCCACGGAAAAATCGTCGCCCAGCTTTGGGCGGGCGATGGGCCGGTCAAACTCCCGAACGGTTTGATTCACGACTGGACCGGAGCAGTCTTCGTCCCCAACGCTACCGTGGACCAGACCCTCACACTGGTCCAGAATTACGACAATCACAAAAACATCTACCAGCCTGAAGTCATCGACTCCAGGCTGATCAGCCATGACGGCAATGACTTCAAAATCTTCCTGCGCCTGCTGAAGAAGAAGATCATCACCGTCGTTCTCGACACCGACCACGACGTGCACTATTCCGAAGTCGCCCCCGGCCGCTGGTTCTGCCGCTCCTACACTACGCGCATCGTGGAAGTGGAGGACGTCGGCACCGAGAAGGAGCACGAGCTCGGGCTCGATACCGGTTACGGTTTTCTGTGGCGCTTGTATTCCTACTGGAAGTTTGATGAGAAGCGCGACGAGCGTCGCACGTCCGCTGCAGCGGCCCACGGCGTTTACATCGAGTGCCGCGCCATCTCGCTTACCCGCGACATACCGTACGGCCTGGGATGGATTATCGATCCCATTATCCGCAAGCTGCCTCAGGAATCGCTGATCCACACATTGGAATGCACCCGCAAAGCGCTGCAAACCGCTGGATAATGAGTGGAGCACGCCTTTACAGGCTGCGGAAAAACTCGGATTTCGAGCGCTTTGTATCAGGGCACGACTTCAGTCGTGCCGATAAGCCGTTTATTTCTTGACTGAGCCGGCTTCAGCCGGCGGCACAAAACCGGCGCGTCAGAGTTTTTCAGCAGCCTCTTCACGCGTGCACCTATTGCATGTCAATCTTGCAATGCGCTTTAGCGCCTGAGGTAACGCTTATTACCTCAGCGGCTAAAGCCGGGCTTGTTTGCTGGCGGTATTGCACCGCTAAAGCGGTGCTCCACCCTAGTCTCCCGCCGCGGCCAGCGGCTTTTCGCTCTGCGATTGAGGAGCGGCTTTCGGGGGCACTGCGGTTGCTGTTGGCTCTTCTTTGCGACCCGGCTTCGACGTCACGGGTATCACCGCATTCGACCGCTGACGTGGCGGACGCTTGCGCTCGGTTTGTGCGGCAACGGACGGCGGATCCGCCGGCTCCCGCTTCGCGCTCTTGCCCGCTTTGCGCAGCTCGGCGCAGCTCACGGTGACAAACTTCTCCAGGTGCTCAGGATCAGGTACCGCACCCACATCGCAGCTGAATCCAAAATACGCCATGCCGTTGTAGCTGAGGATGGCGCAGTTCAGGCCCATCTCGCCGCCGATCGGCACATACGGATACCAGGACAGCATTTTGCGTCCCATCAGGTAGAGCGGCACCTGCGGGCCGGGTATGTTGGTGCAGATGATGTTGCACAGGCTCAGCGGCAACTGACTCGCCACCGGGCCGATCGCTGCCCAGATCGGCGTGGGAATCGCCGAGAACAATCCGCCGGCGAAGCCGACAAACTCCGCCGCCCGCGTGCGCTTCAATACCTCCATGCGCTCGCGCACAAACTGGAACAGCTTCTGCGGACTGCGAACGTCCAGCGGAATCGTCACCGGAAGGAATGAGATGCGATTGCCCAACTCGCGCACATCGCCGTTGCCGCGTACGTTCACCGGGATCATGATTCGCACCGAGCGGCCTTTCACGTGCACGCCGCGCAGCTCGGCATAGCGCCGCAGCGCAGCAGCCATGATCGTCAGGATCACATCGTTCACCGTGCCGCCGTGGCGTTGACGAATCTCCTGAATGTCGGACATCGCAACTTCGGTCCAGCCGAACTTCTGCGGCCCATGGCAAACCACGTTGAACGGCAGCCGCTCCGCCGGGCTCGCAATCTCCGGTACAACATCCATCAGGTCGTTGATCGGCCCGTTGGGACTGGCCATCAACTCCTGCGCGATCTTCAGCGCTTCGCTATGCAGCGTGAGCGCTCCTTTCACGGCGGAGAAGTACGACTTCATCAGGCTGTCCAGCAACTGCGCACCCGAGTCGCGCTGTTGCGGCGCCGGCGATGCTGGTTTCTTGCGTGGAATCGGAGGCACCTCAGGGCTCGTGCCCATCAGAACATTCATGATGCCGACGCCCGCTAATCCATCGGCCAGGCAGTGATGAATGCGCGCGATCATGCCGCCGCGATTTCCTTCCAGCCCACGCACCAGCGTCAGATCCCACAGCGGCCGCTGCCGATCGAGATGCGTGCTGAGAATCTGCGAAGCCAGCGTCTTGAGGTCGCCCTCCGTTCCGCGCCGCAGCGTCACCTGCCGGATGTGATTGCGAATGTCGAAGTTCGGATCAGGCTGCCAGCTCGGCAGGCCAATGTTGAACGGGGGAAATGCCACCCGCTGGCGATAGCGCGGAATCTCGGGAAGTTTCGACTCCACAAAATCGCGGCACGCCTTCAGAGGCACCGCACCCTCGAACGTGCTGACACAGGCCATGCTGAGCGGCTGGCCGGGACGCTCGATATACAAGAAGAGCGCGTCTGCCCAGCTGAAGGAATTGTTTGCTTGCGACTCCGACATGTTGCCCCCTACCGTAACGCCAGGCAATGGCGACCGTCCGGATTCATGATGAAGGGAGTATGAACATGGCTGCAGTGACAAATGACCATTTCGGGAGTGATTCCCGATACGGCACGGACTTACACTGCCCTCACTTCCATCACCGTTCCCGCGCCAGTTTTGTGAGATGGTGAAGGTGACACTCGGTGGAAGGGTTCGGCTTTACAGGCTGCTGAAAAAGTCGCTTGTGGGATGTTTTGCAAGGGCGCAGCTTCAGCTGCGCCGTTTCAAGTCTCTTGTTTTTGTCATCACGAGGAGGCCTTCAGGCCGACGAGGGATCTGCTTCTCGCCTTTTTCAGCAGCCTCTTTTGCCATGCCTGCAGCCGGAAAGTCTGTTTTCGAATGGTTCGTAACAGGGCACGACTTCAGTCGTGCCGATCAGCGGTAATTGGGTACGGGGGGCTTTAGCCCCGGCCGCCGTAGCGAATGCTCGGCTGCGACACTGACGGGTGGAGCACCGCTTCAGCGGTGCAGTAAAGAAGCCGGTGCGTGATTGGCTTTAGCCGCTGAGGTCACCAGGCATTACCTCAGACGCTAAAGCGCGCTGGAAAAATGCTCTGATCTTGCACGCCTGAAGGCGTGCTCCACCCGTGCCCGGGTTCAACACATGCAGCCGGAAGTGAAAACCTCATTGTCGCGAAGTAATCCCCAATACGATTTCGACTTCATCATCATCGGCTCCGGATTCGGCGGCAGTGTCAGCGCCCATCGTCTCACCGAAAAAGGTTATAGGGTTGCTGTGATGGAGATGGGCCGCCGCTGGACGCCGGAGAATCTGCCGCCCAGCAGCTGGTATCTGCATCGCTGGTTCTGGCAGCCGGCGCTCGCGTTGCGCGGTTTCTTCCGCATGCGCTACTTCCGGCACGTCACCATCCTGCACGGCTGCGCGGTCGGCGGCGGTTCCATCACCTACGCCTGCACCATGCTGCGCCCGCGGGACAAAGTCTGGGACAGCGGCTCGTGGCGCGGCCTGGCCAACTGGAAGGCCGAGATGCCGCAGCACTACGACACCGCGTCGCGCATGCTCGGTGTCATCGAGAATCGCATACTCGGGCCCGGCGACAAGCTGCTGAAGCGCGTTGCGGAAGAGGTCGGGATCGGCAGTACGTTCTATCGCACGCACGTTGCGATTCTGCAGGCGAAGGAAGGAGAGCGCAGCGGCGTGAAGGTGCCCGATCCCTACTTCGGCGGCGAGGGCCCCGAGCGCACCACCTGCACCGGTTGTGGGGGATGCATGATGGGTTGCCGCGAAGGCGCCAAGAACACGCTGGACATGAATTACCTGTACCTTGCGGAGAAGCGCGGCGCGCGGGTTTTCGCCGAGACGAAGGTAGTCGATGTCCGCCCGCTCGACGGCATCGCTGACGGCGGTCACGGCTACGAAGTGCGCACCGTGAACTCGATGTCGCGCTTCCACGGCAACGCTCGCCGCTTCACCTGCCGCGGCGTCGTCGTCTCTGCGTCGTCGCTGGGGACGATGGAGTTGCTCTTCCATCTGAAGGACAAAGGCTCGCTGCCGGCGATCAGCGATCAGCTCGGCCGCTATGTGCGCACCAACTCCGAGTCGCTGATCGGCGTTCGCGTGCCGAATTCAGCCGACGATCTCTCCAAGGGCGTCGCCATCGGCTCCGGCGTTTACATCGACGAGCACACGCACATCGAGGCCGTGCGCTATCCCGAAGGTTCCAACACCATGGGCCTGCTGGCGACCATCCTGACCGGCGGCCATCCCGGCCCCGCACGCGTCGCGCTGTGGCTCAAGAACCTCTGCGTCTCGCTGCTGCGCCATCCCTTCAAGACGCTTCGGTTTTGCATGCCTTTTCACTGGGCGCGCGAGTGCGTCATTCTGCTGTGCATGCAGGCGATGGAAGGCCACATCGACATGAAGTGGCGGCGCCATATTTATTGGCCATTCCGCAAATTCCTCGTCAGCCGCGGCCAGCGCGTGCCGACCTTCATTCCCGCAGCCAACGAGTTTGCCCAGAAGTTCGCCCAGATCGCCGGTGGCACGGCGATGAGCATGCTGCCGGAAATCCTGTTCGATGTTCCGGGCACGGCGCATTGTCTCGGAGGAGCGGTGATTGCCGACTCGCCTGAGCGCGGCGTCGTCGATCAACGCAACCGCATGTTCGGCTACAAGAACATGTATGTCTGCGACGGTTCAGTTGTCGCCGCGAACCTCGGCGTGAATCCCAGCCTCACCATCACCGCCCTGAGCGAGCGGGCCATGAGCTTCATTCCGCCTGCGGCAGAGACGGGGTGGGACGATGCGGCGGAAGTTGTCATGTCACCTGCCAGGACTGCATTTCAGTAAGCCTAGGCCATCGTCTGATCAGGTTCGTATCAGGGCACGACTTCACCGGCTGCGGAAAAGGTCGACCGGAGTGCGGTTTTCGGGTAGTGCTGGCCTTCAGGCCAGCGTCTAAGCCGTCTATTTCTAATCTGAGTCGGCTTCAGCCGACGACACGCGGGTTGCGCCACGACTTTTTCAGCGCCCTGCTCAGTCGTGCCGAACGGAGCTCACTGAATCGGGCTTTAGCCCCTGGCACCATGAACAGGGGCTGAAGCCCACCAATTCCGACATCCTTTGCGCCATGTCTAAAGAGTCTGCGTGAGGACTGAGTTGCGAGCGCGGCGGTGGAATACGAACAACGACGACCTGTCTCCACAAATTCATCTCTGCAGACGCCCGCCCGCGTGACGCCCCGCACCCCGCCGTATTACCCTGTCTGGACGCAGGAGGGGTGATGAACAAGACCTACGACGCAATCGTTATCGGCACGGGGCAGTCCGGTCCGTTCCTGGCAATTCGCATGGCCAAGGCAGGACACAAGGTCGCCATCATTGAGCGGCATCTGTTCGGCGGGACCTGCGTCAACACCGGATGCATTCCCACCAAGACTTTAGTCGCCAGCGCTCGCACAGCTTACGTGGCGCGTCGCGCCGCGGAATTTGGCGTCAACGTCGGGCCAGTCACGGTCGACATGAAACGCGTCAAGGCGCGGAAGGACGAAATCCAGCGCCCGTCGCAGGAGGGCGCCGAGAAGCGGCTACGCGAGCAGCCCAATATCGATGTCTACAAAGGGCAGGCGCGTTTTGAAGAGTCCCACATTGTGGTAGTCGGCGAGGATCGTCTCACCTCTGACAGGATCTTCATCAATGTCGGCGGGCGCGCCATCGTTCCGCCCATCCAGGGTCTCGATCAGGTTCCTTATCTCGACAACTCCTCCATGATGGGCGTCGACTTTCTGCCCGAGCATCTCATCGTGGTCGGCGGCAGCTACATCGGCCTCGAGTTTGCGCAGATGTATCGCCGCTTCGGCAGCAAGGTCACCATCGTGCAGCGAGAGAACCGGCTTATCCCGCGCGAAGACGAGGAGATCTGCGCCGAGATCAAGAACATCATGGAACGCGAGGGAATCACGATTCGCCTCAATGCCACCTGCATCACGATGGAGAAGCGCGGCAGTCAGATCGTAGCCGGAGTCGATTGCACGCATGATCCGGCACCGACCATCGGATCGCACCTGCTGCTGGCGACCGGCCGCCGTCCCAACACCGACGACCTCGGTCTCGAAAAAGCCGGCATCGCGCACGACGAGCACGGCTACATCAAGATCGACGATCAGCTGCGGACGAACGTCCCCGGGATCTGGGCGCTGGGCGATTGCAATGGCCGCGGCGGATTCACTCACACTTCGTATAACGATTTCGACATTGTCGCTGCCAATCTGTTGGACAACGATACTCGCCGGCTCAGCGATCGCATCCTTGCCTACGCGCTATACATCGATCCACCGCTCGGCCGCTGTGGCATGACCGAGGATGAGGTTCGCAAATCCGGCAAGAAGGCGCTGGTGGCACGATATGAGATGGCGAACGTAGGCCGCGCTCACGAGCGCAGCGAGACTCAGGGCTTCATGAAGGTGATTGTCGACGCGGAGACCAAACTCATTCTAGGCGCGGCGATCCTGGGAATCGAAGGCGACGAGGTCATTCATTCCATCCTCGACGTGATGTATGCCAAAGCGCCGTACACGGTGATTTCGCGCGCCATGCACATCCATCCCACAGTGTCGGAGTTGCTGCCGACGATGTTGCAGGATTTGAAGCCCATGTGAACGGCAATTTCACCACGGAGGCACGGAGCGCACGGAGTTTTGTTTTCTTAAAACCTCAGTGCTCTCCGTGATCTCTGCGGTGAACAAGTCTCCGGACCTTAAGCCAATCAAGTAGGTACGCTTTCGGAGCCTATGATCCGTGTTGCTTCGTATCAGGGCACGACCTTTAGTCGTGCCGAATGGATTGGCTATGAGATCGGGCTTCAGCCCCTGCAGAATATTCAACCGGGGCTAAAGCCCAAATCTTACGACGCGTTACGGCACGGCTGAAGCCGTGCCCTGATACAAAACATTTCTGCGACTGCTGAGCAAGATCACTGCGGTTTTGTCGAACGTGTCCTTTTCTGGCGGTGCTCTAGCCGTTCAGGATTGTTCCTTCTTCTCCGTGCTCTCAGTGTTTCCGTGGTGAAATGTCTTCTCCGTGCCTCCGTGGTGAAGCCAACCGCTCTTCAATTCTCCAGTATGATTTAGGGATGGCAATCGCCATCCAATGTCGCGGGTTGCGCAAAACCTATGAGGGCAAGGTCGAAGCCGTGCGCGGTCTCGACCTGACCATCAACATGGGCGAGTGCTTCGGCCTGCTCGGCCCGAATGGCGCGGGAAAAACCACGACCATCGAGATCCTTGAAGGACTGCTGGAGCCGACCTCGGGCCAGGTCGAAGTGCTCGGCAAGACGTGGCAATCCGATGAGCGCGAACTCCGCGAGCGGCTGGGCATCTCGCTGCAGGAAACGCGGCTCTCGGAGAAGCTGACGGTTCGCGAAACCCTGCAGCTATTCTCCAGCTTCTATCGCCATCCCGCGCTGGTGGAAACTGTGCTGGACGAACTTTCGCTGCAAGAGAAAAAAGATGCGCTGGTCGGCAAGCTCTCCGGCGGTCAAAAGCAGCGGCTTGCGGTTGCGACCGCGCTGGTAGCCAATCCCCAAATTCTCTTTCTCGACGAGCCGACTACCGGGCTCGATCCGCAGAGCCGCCGGCAGCTGTGGGACATCATTCGCCGATTCCAGCAACGCAACGGAACCGTGCTGCTGACCACGCATTACATGGACGAGGCGGAGCGGCTGTGCGATCGCATCGCCATCATCGATCACGGACAGATCATCGCCGAAGGAACGCCGGCGGAGCTGATCGAGCGGCTCACCGGACATCACGTGGTCGAGTTCGCGATTGCCGATGGCAACGGCGCAGACGGACACCAGTGGGACAAGCTGCCGGGCGTGCAGGCGGTCCGCGCCGACGATGGTGTGTTCTCGCTGCAAGTGCGCGAGCCGCACGAGACGATTCCCGCGCTGCTGGCCGAGTTGCAGCGACAACGCGCGCAGCTGGTTCACCTCACCACGCGACAGGCGAGCCTGGAAGATGTCTTCGTGCAACTCACCGGCCGGCATCTGAGGGAGGAGTAGCGTAGTTTGATTGAAACGGGTGGAGCACGCCTTCAGGCGTGCATAAGAATGACAGCAGGAAACCGGCTTCAGCCGCTGAGGTAACTTCCATGCAGTTCGCCTCAGCGGCTAAAGCCTGATTCAACTCAACCGGTTCCGATGCACGCCTCAGGCGTGCTCCACCCGATAATGGATTTCGCAAATGGCAACTATTGAACAGCCGCCAGTCGTAGCCGAACCGCAGCGCGCCGCCATCACCAACGGCCGCTGGATCGGCTACGCGCGCCTGCTGCAGATGCGCATGCTCGAGTTGTGGCGCGAGCCGGAGGTCATCTTCTGGGTCTTCGTCTTTCCGCTGCTGCTGGCGCTGGGACTCGGCATCGCCTTTCGCAGCAAGCCCGCCGACATCACTCCCGTCGCGATCATCGACGGGCCGAAGGCCCAGGAAGTCCTCGGCCTGTTGCAACGTTCGCCAGATCACGCCAGCTTTCAGGCGGAGATCCTGAGTGCGCCGGCTGCGCTCGATGGCTTTCGTCTGGGCAAATACGCGATCGTCGTCAGCATGGACGATTCGGGTGGTCTGCAATTCCGCTACGATCCTGCGCGCCCGGAGAGTGTGCTGGCACGCACGCAAGTGGACGACGCGATCGAAATCGCCGCGGGCCGCAAGAATCCCATCAGCACGCAAAGCAAAGCATCGAGCGAGCCCGGCGCGCGCTACATCGACTTCCTCATTCCCGGCCTGCTCGGCATGAACCTGATGAACTCCGGCATGTGGGGCATCGGCTTCGCGCTGGTGGAGATGCGGCAGCGCAAAGCTGCTGAAGCGCTTTGTGGCGACGCCGATGCGGCGCTCGGATTTTCTGCTCGCGCTGGCCAGCAGCCGCCTGGTGCTGATGATCATCGAGGTCGCGCTGCTGCTGGTGTTCGGCGTGATCGTGTTCCATGTGCGCGTGGAAGGCAACCTTCTCGCGATCCTGCTGATTGGCGCGCTGGGCGCGGTGTCGTTCGGCGGCGTCGGATTGCTGACCGCCAGCCGCGCGCAGAAGATCGAGAGCGTCAGCGGATTGATCAACGTGGTGATGATGCCGATGTGGATCTTCTCCGGCGTGTTCTTCTCCTACGAGCGCTTTCCGAAGATGTTCCTGCCGGCGATTCGCGCGCTGCCACTGACCGCGCTCAACGACGCGCTCCGAGCCATCATTCTTCAGGGTGCGACTTTCAGCTCACAACTCGGCAGGATCGCCGTTCTCGTGATCTGGGGCGGCGTGTCGTTTGTGCTGGCGTTGCGCTGGTTCCGCTGGAGCTAAGCGCACGGACGTAGAGAATTCCGAGGCAAGAGAGCGCTGGGAGTTACGCGGTAACGAGAGGCGCGCAGGTCGGCACCTTGGTTACTTGTTATATTGCCTGCTCACAACAGTTATGATGGGAACGCTTCGACTCGATGAGTTTCGACCCTCAGGAAGAATCGGCTATGTCCCTGCAAGATAAAAATCGTGGGAAGCAAAACCCCCGAGCAGATTGCTGCCGCGAGAGCAGAGCTTGAGAGCAACAGTACAGCAGCACTCTTTGCCGCAACCCTCGAAGGGGAATACGACGACGATGATGCGTGGGAAGCTGTGACCGTTTTGCGACTCCGGGGAACGAAGGAAGTATTTCAATTGGCAAAGCGTTACTGCGACTCTGACAATCCAAAAGCGAGGGCGAGGGGACTAAGCGTCTTGGCGCAACTGGGGGCTGGCAAGCCAGAGACAGAGCGCCTGTTTGTGGACGAAAGTGTGTCTATCGCCATCAATCATCTTAAGGACTCCAGTGCAGAGGTCGTTTCTTCCGCAGCTTGGGTTTTGTCCCATTTGGGCACCGAGCCCGCCGTTACGGCCTTGATCGACCTGCAAAAGCATCCCGATCCCGAAGTCAGGCAAGCCGTCGCTTGCTGCATCAACCTTAGGAGACGTACCGAGTGGGTGCCCATTCTACTTGCGTTGATGGAGGATCAGAACGAGGTAGTGCGTGACTGGGCGACGTTTGAGTTGGGGTCAGGAGAACTTCTAAAGGCTGGGGTAATGCATTACGCGGACTCGCCAGAGATTCGTGCCGCGCTTCGCCGCCGTGTGGAAGACAATTACGAAGAAGCTCGACGCGAAGCGATCTGGGGCTTAGCCAAGCGTCAGGACGTTCTTGGATTGAAACTCTTGCTCGACCACTTGGAGTCCGAAAGCTGGTGGAGTGGTGACGAAGACGCAGCACAAGAAGTCCTGTCCGCGAACAGCGGTACTCCGATCGAAGAACTTCGTCAGGGGTTGCGCCGCTTGCTGACGTGAAATCGCATTGCTGTTGTAAAACCCCCATAACACAACTTACCGCCAACGCTCTCACTTTAAGGTTGACGGCAAGGATTGCTGGGCAGCAGCACCCTCCCCATCCACCTAGAAGCTCTTGTGGTACCGGCCGTCTAATCCAAATCCGCCGTTCTCGTCGCGCACGCCGCTCACTGACCACTTGTTGTTGAGCTGATATTGCAGCTGCACGGCGGAGAACTGCGTGGTCGTCACGTCGCTGGAGAAAGTCACGTAGAGCTTGCTGGTGACGCGTTGCCGCACGGTCAGGCGCGCGCCTTGCTGCTGATTCGCGGTGGTCGCGCCCAGTTGCGGATCGAGCGAAATCTGCGAAATCCCGAGCGCCTTTTGCAGCTTGCCCGTGACCTGGCCGCTGACCTGCGATGCGACCAGCGCCTCGGCGCTCTGCGTGGTCGACTGCGAGGGCGAAGCGTTGGCGGCTTCTTCGGTGTTGCCGAAGGCGATCAGGTGAATGATGTCGGCCTGCGCCAGCGAGGGATCGGAGGAGTAGTTGGTCTGCAGGCGATCGATGGGGCCGCGGAAGCGCATGGAGATTTTGTATTGCTGAATGTCGGTCTGGACTTCCAGATTCACGACCGGCTCGGTCTCGCTGCTGTTCACAAACGCGATGGTGCCTCCCTGAACGACGTAGCGATTGCCGAGGAAGATCACGTCTCCGCCGGTCAGGCTGGCGCGGCCGATGATGACCGGGTCGGTGGCCGTGCCTACGACTCGCAGATTCGCTAAGCCTTGAAGGCTGACGGTCGGACTCGCAGCGTTCAATTCAGAAGCGGAGCGAATGGCGACCGCCAGCCTCAGATTGTCGGCGAAGCCTTCGGTCGGCGGCGGAGTCGCCACTCCATTGAACTGATTCATGAAGTTGTTGAGATCGAAATCGGGCGTGAAAGAAAGACCGTTGATCGTGACTTGCCCTTGGAGTACGGCCGCGTCGAGGGTGCCCGTCATTGCCAGATTCAAGCCGAGATCGGTGCGCACACTTTGCGGATAGATCATGCGAACATCGTTGCCCTTGATGCCGATGTTGAACTGAACCGCCGGACGATAGGCCACACCACCGGAAGCTGTAACCGTGCCGCCGCCGACGTTGCCGCTGAAGCTGGTGATGTCGAGACGATCGCGGCGAAGCGTGAGCACGCCGTTCGCGTTCGACAGACCGACCGGCGTATCGGGCGTGGCGAAGCTGGCGTTCACGATGCGAACGACGCCTTCGACATTCTCGGCCGGATTATGTCCGGCGGCGTTGATATCGAATTGCAGCTGACCGCGGCTGGTGAGCGTGGGATCGAACGCCTCAGCGAGCGCGAGATCGATGCCGCCTTGCACGCTAAGCGTTGCCGAAGCGTTGGCACCGGCGAGCGGCAACTGTCCCTGGAAGCGAACGTCGGTGCCGGTGCCTTTGATCTCGCCGGGTTGCAGCGAGAGCACCTGATTCGCATAGTCGGCGCGGATCGGCTTGACTGATGCGATCTGCAGTGTGACGTTGTGACCAGCATCTGCGCCTGGCGCCTGATAAGTGACAGCTAGGGTCGGCACGTTGAGATGCGCTTCCAGCAATTGCTTGTTCTTCAGCGGGCCGCGAATGGTCGCGTGGATCTCCGTCTGGCCGGTCATGCGCGCGGCTTGCGCCGGTGAATACACCGCCAGCAACGGTTGCAGCTGGATGACGGGCGTGTCGAAGCTGGCGTCGGCGTAGTAGTCGCCGGTGAGAGCCAGTTTGCCTTGCGCCTTCAGCGGCGTGTTGAGCACCTGCGATCCCAGCGCGAACGTCGCCTGATGATTGACGACCTCGGCCTGTAGATTCAAGTTGCGAATCTGTTGCTTCTGGATGTTGAGCTCGGGAATGGTGAGCGAAGCCTTGCCTTGCGGATCCTTCAGCGTGCCGCGACCGCTGACGGTGAGATTCAACGTGCCACTGGCTTCGATGTTGCGCTGATGTAGCGATTGCAGTTTCTGCAGCTCGATGTTGATGGCCTGCAACTGCGCGTCATAGCCTTCCTGCTTAGGGTAGTAAGTGATCTGGCCCTGGGTTGTTCCGGCCGCGAGCTTGATCACCAGATTCGTGTGCACCTCGTCGCCGGTTTCCTGGAAGCGAACATTCGCAAGTTGAATCGGCTCGCCTTCGACGTTGGCGTTGCGCAGGTTGATCTCGCCCTGGCCGATGGGATTGAGCTGCGTTCCATGCGCCGAGATGTTGGCGCTGAGCGTTCCCGTGACCGGCGTGGCCACGTTCGCCGCGTGCGCCAGCTCGGCAATGGACAATTGCGACGCGTTCGCGTTGACGACGAACGGGCTGGATGGAAGATGCGACCAGTCGTGCAGACCCGACTGCACGTTGAAGGTGAGCTTGCCCTGCTTCGCCACTTCGAGATCGCCGTTTTGCATGCTGACTTGTGAAGGACTGGCTTGCACGCTGGTACGAAACATACGGAAGGTGGTTCCGCGAACGCTCACGTTGCTGGCGTTCAATTGTCCAGCGATTTGCGGAGCCTTCGTTGATCCGCGAACCATGCCATCGAATGAAGCCGCACCCTGAAGATCGAGCGGCTGCGCCGGCTGCGCGCCGAAGACGTCGGCAATAGTTTCGAGCTCGTGCAGATCGTTGGAGTGCACGCGAACATCGAGCGCCGAGCGATTGCTGACCGTACCGTTGAGATCGATGGCAGTCTGCGGAGTGTGAAGGTAGCTCTGATTGAGCGCGATCTCCTGCGTCGCGCCGTTATAGCGTGCGTGAACGACGGCGTTGACCGGCAGATTACCGGGCGTGCCATTCGGCTGTGCTGAAGCGATGTTGGCGTTTGCAATCGCGTCAGTGCGGAGAATGAGATTGCCGATCGTGCCGGTCCAACTGCCTTCCGCGCTGGCATTGATGTGGCCAGAAACCGCGACGGGCTTCAACGTTGCCGAGTTGGCAATCGTCTTGACCTCGGCCATCGAGATGTTGTGCAGCGCAAGATTGACCTGACCCTGCTGCTTGCCGGAGAGATCTTTGACGATGGCATTGCCCTTCAGATCGCCGCCCAGCAGGCGGGCGCTGATGTCGCGTAGTTCGGCATTGCCATTGGCGAGGTGATAGCTGGCAGCGAGATCGCGAACGTCGGTGCGAACGCTGGGAGTGTTCACTCGCAGGACGCTGCTGCGGACGGTGCCTTCGAGCGAAGCGGTATCGAGCGGCGCGCGCCCCGGTACGCTGGCATAGTCGGCGACGCCATTCACCAGCACCATGCCGAGCGGCAGCGAGGGATTGTTGAGCACGCGGCGAACGTCACCGGTTGCGAGCATGATCACGTACTTGGCGTGAAGCCGCGGATTGGAATAGTTGTCGAGCGAAGCGTTCAGCAGCAGCTGCGAATTGCCGCTCTTCAGCGTGACATTGTTCAGCGTCATGCCGGAGCGGCGCGCGTCGAAGTCGGCCGAGAGATCGTGCGGCATCGGCGCGTAAGTTCCGTATTGCAGCTGACCATTCTTGTAAGACAGCGTCCCGAAATATCGGCCGCCACTCGTGGCGTCGTAGCTCGACTGAAACGTCAGATCCTGCAGATCGGCGTTGAGGACAGTCTTCTGATCGTTGTAGTAAACCGCGCCGCGGTCGAGAAGAATGTGGCGAACCGCCAAGTCGAAAATGTTCGTGTTGGAATTGCTGCTCGATTGAAATGTCGGCAGATTGCTCTGGCCGCTCGAATCGACGATCAGCCTGACGACCGGATGGTCGACGGCAACGTTCTGCAGGTTCCACTGGCGATGCAGAATGGAGATGACTCGCACGCCAAGCTCGACGTGGTCGACCTGTAGCAGCGGCTGATTCGCTCCGGGACCAACGCCGTAAACCGTCACGCCGTACAGGTCGAGCCCCAGCGTCGACAGATGAAGCGCATAGTTCTGCAGCTCGACGCGAGTGTTCAGCGACTGGCTGGCATCCTGTTCCACGGTCTTCAGCACGTAGTTGTGGACGGCCGCGGAATGCAGTGTGGCGTAAACCCCAACTGCGATCACAATCAGCAGGAGAGCGAGAACGCACGTAATCCACGCAACGATTCTCTTCGCGCGGCTCGGCTTACGTGGTGGAACCAGGTACGGTTTCTGCGGCTCGTCTGGTGGAAGTCCAAGATCCCGAATCGCCATTAGAATGCCTGCCCCAAGGTTATGAAGTACTGTGTAGGACTGATTCCTGGAACCGGATTCAAGTTGCGCCCGATGTCGATTCTGAGTGGGCCAACCGGAGTCGCATAGCGGAATCCGATACCGACGTTGTTGCTGTAGAGCGAAGTGAAGTCGTGAAAACCGATCTTAGGGAAGACGTTGCCGCCGTCGTAGAACGTCACGATACCCAGGCCTTGCTTGATCCGGTCGAGCGGCCAGCGCAGCTCGGTGTTGATGATCAGCAATTCGTTACCGCCGTCGGGGACGGTGATCTTCGAGCACGTCGCCAGGTCGCCGGGGATGCCGCAGACCTGAATCTCGCGTTGCGGACCGGCGCCGTCCAGCGGAAAGCCGCGCAACGTGCTGCCGCCGCCGGCGAAGAAGGCTGAGCTGACGGGAACCTCACTTCCATTGAAGGGCTGCTGCAACCCGATGCGCAGGCTGTTGGCCCAGATGATTCCCTTGCCAATGTTGCTGTAGTGCGCAGTCTGACTGACGAACTGCGCGAAGCTGAAGTTCGAGCCCATCCAGTACGGACTGACATCGAGCTCGTAGTTCTGATACCAGCCGCGATGCGCGTCGAGCACGTTGTCGCGTGTGTCGTGAACCCAGCTTGCGGTCAGCGTGGAGAGACGAACGTGCAACTGGTTGGCGGGCACGAGTTCAGGGATCAGCAGCTTGCTGACTTCCGTGGTTTGAAAGTTGTAGCGGAAGAAAAGATTGGTGGTCTTCTTCTGGTTGAGCGGCCGTTTGAGCTGGTAGCCGGCGCTGCCGATGAGAGCGGTAAAGATGGGATTCTGGGCGTTGTGCTCGCCGGAGACGATGGTGCTGCCGTTCCACTTGGTGCCGAAGAACGACGGCTGCGTGTAGTTGATGCTGGCGCGCTGATCGAGGCGCCCGGCATAGGAGCTAAAGGTTGCGGTCTCAGCTTTGCCGCGCATGTTAAGCCGCGTGTACTCGAAGGTTCCTTCCGGGCCCCAGAAGGTTTTCTCGCTGGTGACGAAGTTGCCGGGCAGTCCGACCGGAGGCAGTCCGGGAACGGCGACGGTGCCGCTGGGAATTGCGCCTCCACGCCTCAGCACCTGAAAGCCGAAGCCATAAGTAATGATGTTGCGCTTGGCTTCGTGAACTTTGACCACAACGTCTTCGTGCGTCTGATCGGTGATGGTGCTGCGGGGATCGACTTCAGCCCAATCGAAAATTCCGAGATTGTACAGGTGGCTTTCTGAGCTGAGCATGTTGTTCTCGCTCAGCGGCTCGCCGGTCCTGATCTTCAGTTGCTGATCGATCAGCGATTGCTGCGTGTGTTGGCGGCCGTCGGTGATGATGGTCGCGGTCTCGACGCGCGGGCCTTCGCTGATCTGATAAACCACGTCGACCTGGTGCGGCTGGTTGGGCACCGGCTTCGACGTCGCGTGGAACGAGGCATTGAGATAACCGAGCGTGAGATAGCGAGCAACGATTGACGTGCGGTCCTTCACCACCAGGTCCTGCGAATACGGCTTGCCCGGACCGAGATTCAGACCGTGCGGCGCAAACTGCGACTCCGACAGTGTGTTGTTGCCTTGAATGGTGAGCTGGTGAACTGTGTTGAGCGGGCCTTCGGTGACCTGGAACGTGATCTCGACATTACCAGCGTTGCGCACGACATTGGGAACGACGCTGGCTTCGCTGTATCCCGCAGCTTTGTAAGTGTCCGTCAGATTCTTCACGCTGGTGCGGACCAATTCTTCGCTGTACTTGCCGTGCCCGATGAAGTGCGCTTGCTCCACGCTCACGTGAATTTGCAGCTGTTTGTTGCTGAAGTGCCGATTGCCCTTGAAAGCGACTTCTTTCACCTTGAAGCGGCCGTCTTTATTAATGGCGTAGGTGATCGTCGTTCCTGACGGCGTGTTGTCGACCTTCACGTCGACTTTGGTATCGAAGTAGCCCTTCGACTGGAAGTAGGAGCGGATGTTGTTCTGACCTTCCTTGATCAGCTCATCATTGACCGCGTTCACCTGATACATCGGAACGAGATTGCGAACGGTGCGGCCGCCAACATGTGTGCCGGTGGTGATCACCTTCACCACCTGGCCGGTCGTCACTTCGAAGGTGATGTCGGCGCGATTGGTCTTGGCGTCGTACTCGGCCGAGATCAGCTTGATCTGGCCGGCGATGTAGTTCTGCTTGACGAGTTGCGACTGCAGATATTTGGTCGCACCTTGCAGGCGATCGTAGGAGTAGCGCATCCCGGACTTGAGTGAATCTGTGCGCAGCTTCGCCATCGTGGAGCGAAGCTTCGCCTGAAGATAAGCCGTCTCCTGCGGAGTGGCGCCAGTCATATTGATTTTGCCGAAGCGTGCGCGAACGCCAAGATCGGTGCGGAAGAGAACGTTGACCAGGCGATGGTTTGTTCTGCGGCGCAAGCTCGGAGTGAACTTCGACCTGGAAATAACCGTGCTGGCGAAAGTACTGCACCAGTGCGTCTTCGGCTTGACTGATATCGGCGGCCGAGTACGGCATCTGCGCGTTGTAGTTCGCGATCTGCAGCAGCGTGGTGTAGGTAAATTCTTTCAGCGCGCCGGGAAAGTCGTACATGCCGATGTAGACGGCGGGCGTGAGGATGAAGCGCACCTGTATGCCGTCGGCGGAGGGCTGCAGATCCAGCTTGACGCCCTGGAAGCCGCGTTGCTTCAGCGCGGCGACGCTGGCATTTATATCCTGTTCACTTAATGGTTTTCCTTGCTTGACGGCGATGACGTGCTGAACGCTACTGAAGGTCACGTCGGGCTGGCCGGCGATGTCGACCGAAGAAACATTCTGCCCGGCATAGGCAGACAAACCGAGACTGGGCATTTGCTGAGCGAGACAAGGGATTGCGGCCAGGGCAAGCAGCTGCCCGGCAAGCATGAGCCACCTGCACCACGCCCTTGCGTTCGAACCCAGACCCCACCACATGCTTCGGGCACACTCCGCAACTCAGATGCGCTACAGCGAGTCAGATGCAAATTCGCGCCGCGGCGCGGCCTGAGCGGGGATCAATCGACCAACCATGAGTTTGCAAAACTTTGTTGCCGGAAATCTGGAGCAGAGCGCTGACTTGCCCTCAAACTGCTACGCTTAGCGATACATGTTTCCCGAAATTGCAACGACGCGGCTGGTGCTGCGCGATCTGGAGGCCAGCGACGGTCCCAGAATCTTCTCGTACCATCGTCATCCCGAGATTGCGCGCTTCCAGTCGTGGGGTACGGAATCGGTGGACGCGATTCAGTCTTACATTCGCCGCATCGACGGCCGCCGATCCGGACACCGCCGGCGCCTGGTATCAGGTCGGAATCTACTTGCTGGCGGGCGGCAAGCTCATCGGCGATTGCGGCTTTCGGCCGCTGAAGGACGAGCCGCGACAAACGGAAGTCGGAATGACCCTTGCGCCGGAGTTTCAGAGGCAGGGGTACGCGGGCGAAGCTTTTCGCGCTCTGCTGAGCTATCTGTTTGGGACGCTGGGCAAACACCGCGTGTTCGGATCCGTCGATCCGGCGAATACGGCGTCGATTGCGCTGCTGCGTCGTGTGGGCATGCGGCAGGAGGCGCACCTGGTCAAGAGCCTGTGGTTCCGCGAGACTTGGGTGGACGATGTGATCTTTGCACTGCTGGAAGAGGAGTGGGACGCGGAGATGTCGGAACTGGCCCGTCCTGTGCCGCCGGCTAAAGCCGGCTCAGAAGAGAAATAAACCGCTTATCGGCACGACTGAAGTCGTGCCCTGTTACAAAGCTTTCGAAACCCGAGTTTTCCAGCAGCCTGTGAAGTCGTGCCCAGGTACAAAGCGTTCGCACGACGGACTCTTTTCGGCAGCCTGTCTAGGCGCGCTCCACCCGGGCGCGAAAGCCCAATGACTCTTCAACTGACCGTCCGCTCCGCAAGGCGTTTGCGCGCTTTCGCTTCCCTGCTTTATCGTTGATGGTTTGCTCCCAATCGTATGGCCAACCATCGTACTCCTCTCGAAACGTCCTTTGAAAGCAAGGTTAAGCCCGAGTCTGCGCGCTTTGCGCACAACCAGAAGCTGCTGGCCGAGCTTGTCGCGCAAGTGCGCAATGAAGAAGAGATCATTCAGCAGGGCGGCGGCGAGAAGGCAATCGAATCGCAGCACAAGAAAGGCCGGCTGACGGCACGCGAGCGCATCGCGCTGCTGATCGATTCGGGCAGCGAGTTCTTCGAGCTGGGCTCGTTCGTCGCGTGGAAGATGTACGAGGAGTGGGGCGGTGCGCCGTCGGGCGGCGTGGTCACCGGATTGGCGCGCGTGCATGGGCGGCTGGTGATGCTGATCGTCAACGACGCCACAGTGAAAGCGGGCGCGTTCTTCCCGATGACGGCGAAGAAGGTCATTCGCGCGCAGAACATCGCCATCGAAAACCACATCCCGACGATCTATCTGGTCGACTCTGCCGGCGTGTTTCTGCCGCTGCAGGAGGACGTCTTCCCCGACACCGACGACTTCGGCCGCGTCTTCCGCAACAACGCGGTGATGTCGGCGATGGGCATTCCGCAGATCGCGGCCATCATGGGCATGTGCGTTGCCGGCGGCGCGTATCTGCCGCTGATGTGCGATTCCATTCTGATGACCGAAGGCAGCGGGCTGTTTCTTGCTGGGCCGGCGCTGGTGCAGGCAGCGATTGGCGCGAAGTATACCGCCGAGGAGCTGGGCGGCGCGAAGATGCATTCCGAGATCAGCGGCACGGTGGATTTTCGCGAGCCGGATGACGAGCACTGCATCCATCGCATTCGCCTGCTCGTCGAAAAGATGGGCAACCGGCAGCTTGGCGTCTTCGATCGCAAAGCGGCCGAGGATCCGCTGTATCCCGCCGAGGAGATTTACGGCATCTTCGATGGCGATGGGGCGCGGCAGTACGACATGAACGAGATCATCGCGCGCATCGTCGATAACAGCCAGTTCAGCGAATACAAGGCCGAGTATGGCGAGACGGTGCTGTGCGGTTACGCGCGCATTGGCGGATTCGCGGTCGGCATCGTCGCCAATCAGAAGACGCACGTGCAGCAGGTGGACAAGGCCGGCAACAAGCGCATGGAGTTCGGCGGCGTGATTTATACCGAGTCGGCGGAGAAGGCGGCGCGCTTCATTATGGATTGCAACCAGAACCTGGTGCCGCTGGTTTTTCTGCACGACGTGAACGGGTTCATGGTGGGACGCGATGCGGAGTGGAGCGGCATCATTCGCGCGGGCGCGAAGATGGTGAACGCGGTGTCGAATTCGGTGGTGCCGAAGATCGCGGTGATCATTGGCGGCTCGTTTGGCGCGGGACATTATGCCATGTGCGGCAAGGCGTACGATCCGCGATTCGTCTTCGCGTGGCCGACGGCGAAGTACGCGGTGATGGGCGGCGCGGCGGCGGCGAACACGCTGGTGGAGATCAAGATCAAGCAACTGGAGCGCGGCGGTACGAAGCTGAGCGAGGAAGACCGGAAGAAACTGTATGACGAAGTGAAGGCGACGTACGACGAGCAGATGGATCCGCGATATGGCGCGGCGCGGCTGTGGATCGATAAGATCATCGATCCGGTAGAGACGCGCGAGGCGATTGTTACGGCGCTGGAGGCGGCGTCGCTGAATCCGGATGTGCCGAAGTTCAGCGTGGGGGTGTTGCAAACGTAGGCGCACGGAGCGCGTGTCAGTTGTCGGTTGTCAGTTGTCAGGTTGTCGGCTACAGCAGTTGGTCACATTGAATTGTCATCCCGAGCGGAGCGAAGCGGAGTCGAGGGATCTGCGGTTAGCCCGCAGGGCGGCATTTGTTTTAGCCGTGGGCGTCAGCCCGCGGCAGGCGGATATATACGAGGCCAAAGCCGCGGAGCGGCGGCACTGACGATGAGCCGGTGGAAAATCGAGTAACCCAGCTCACTGGAGTGGGGTGTGCTCGACGAGCACAGGGTCTAATTTCGACGATCGCCTGAGCCCCCGACCTAGACCCCTTGGTTTTGTACCAGCGGCCTCTAAGGCCGTTCCCTGGGTGCCCGAGGTCTGGCGAAGTTCCAGACCTGGGCACTATTGACGCGGTTACCGTCTCCCACGTCTCGAACAGCGCGAGACCTGGGCACCCGGCTATTGCCCATTCACAACCGTAATCTCTTGAGCCGATCTTACACAGCCTGTAAGGTGCTGTTTATGAGCAAACTGCTCCTAGCTTCCGTTCTGGTCTTGCTCCTTGTGCTCACAAGCATTGCTGCATTCGGCTATTCTTCCGCAACGTTGCTGACGCTACCGATGGTCGACCTGTTTTCGCTGGATCACCAAAATCTCTGGGCGTTGGTTTATAACGAGCGCCGCCAAGAGTATCTTTTTCGATCTACCGACGGAGGCACCCTTTGGACGGCCGTCTCAGCACCATTCCCTCTGTACAAGGTGTTCTTCGTGAACCCGACCGACGGATGGGGAATCGCCAGTGAAGGCAGCGAGCCGTCTTTCTTTTGCGTTTTCACATCGGATTCCGGTCGAACATGGAAACGGCTTGCGACGCTTACGCAGAGGACGGAAGTACCCACGGCCATCGCTTTCGACACAAGCAATCACGGCTGGGTTGTTGGTCAAGGCGAGGCTGGGATGGCCTTCGTATTAGAGACAAATGACGGAGGCGAGCACTGGAGTCGGCTGCCGTGGAAGACTGAACCGTCCTCCAGCCCTATAGGTGTCCGCATCGAGAACGGGAGGGCTTTTACGTGGTCTGCGGGTGCTGGAGGTAGCGGAGTATACGAGCTTCAGTCCAGCAGGGTGCCGAAATGCATTACTGACCGTGAAACGATGAATTTCGCCTTCCTGTCGGAACACGTACTCATCCGCGCAAGCCTAGCGGCGGTTTACTTACGTGTTGGCGAGGATGCCGAATGGAAGAAAGTAATCGAGGCCACGGATCTAGCCAACTTTTGGGATCTGCGTTTCGTTGATTCGGCTACCGGCTGCGTGGCTGGTGGAGAGATTTACTGCACAGACGACGGAGGCCAGACGTGGAGCCCACGTCCGCAGCCTGGTCAGAGGACAAAGGACGAGGGTGCGATGATTTATAGCCTCTACCTAATTAACCGCTCACGGGGCTTGGCGGTGTCAGACGGCGCGATTTACCAGACTGACGATGGGGCACATACCTGGCACCAAATCAGCTTCTTTGACCGTCAAGGTAGACCCGTCGATCACCCGCTCGCGTTGGCAGGCGGTTCGACGTAGCTGTAGATTCCTTATCGTAAGGTAGCGGCTAGAACTCGGTGCTAGCGGCTAGTTGCTAATCGCCTAATTGCTAATGGCTTCTTCCATCAAACTTATCGAGTGTCCACGCGATGCCTGGCAGGGGCTGCCGGGGCAGATTCCGTCTGCCGTCAAGGTCGAGTATCTGAAGGCGCTGATTGCGGCGGGGTTCAAGAATATCGATGCGGTGTCGTTTGTCTCGCCGAAGGCGGTGCCGCAGATGGCCGACTCGGAGACGGTGCTGAGCGAGCTTGATCCGCCGGATGATGTCGAGATCATCGGGATCGTCGTCAACGAGCGCGGAGCGGAGCGCGCCATCGCGACTGACAGCGTGCGCACGCTGGGATTTCCGTATTCGCTGTCGCCGACGTTTCTCAAGAACAATCAGAATCAGACGCTGGAAGAGAACCTCGACATCCTGGAGAAGGTCAAGCAGAAGGCCGATGAGGCTGGGCTGGACACGGTGGTTTATATCTCGATGGCGTTCGGCAATCCGTATGGCGACTTGTGGAATGCGGAGGAGTTGATCGAAGGAATCAGCTTGCTGGTCGATATGGAGCCGCAGGCGATTTCGCTGGCCGACACGGTGGGAGTCGCGTCACCGCAGCTGATTGCCGACTTGCTTGGGCCGGTGTTGCAGAAGTTTGCCGGCGTCGAGATCGGCGTGCATCTGCACAGCCGTCCTGATGACGCGGCAGCCAAAGTTCTGGCGGCCTATGACGCGGGATGCCGGCGCTTTGATGCAGCCCTTGGCGGGCTGGGCGGATGTCCCTTTGCGCAGGATGTGCTGGTGGGGAATATTCCAACGGAGAAGCTGCTGGAAGCGTTGAAGGGCCGCGGGGTGGAGTTGCCGGTCAAGAAGCCGATCAGCGAGGCGCTGCGGCTGGCGACTGAGATTGGCAGCAAGTTCAGCGGGCCGAAGATGTGAAGGCAGTGGCCAGTGGCCAGTGGCTAGTGGTCAGTGGTCAGTGGTCAGTGGCTAGTGGCCGGCGCCGGTTTGTAACAGGGCACGACTTCAGTCGTGCCGTCACGGCGACTGTTGAGAGAGGGCTTTAGCCCCTGCATGTTCTCAGCGAGCGATCAGTCGGTTTGTGTCGCCGGCTGAAGCCGGCTCGGTTCGGAAAATAAGCGGCTTTTCGGCACGACTAAAGTCGTGCCCTGTTACGAAGCGCACTTCCGAAATGACGTCTGTTCGACAGCTGTAAAGTCGTGCCCTGATACGAAACGCTCGAAAACGAGTGTTTCAGCAGCTTCGGAAGTCGCGCCCTGATACAAAGCAAATTCTTGAGATAGACGAAAGGCTCTAGCTCACACTGGCAGCAGGTTTCTTTATGTCGAAACAACATCATTCCTACACCACGCTGACGATCACCTACGACGGGGCGCTGGCGACGGTCACGCTGAATCGGCCGGAGAAGCGCAACGCGATCACCTACACGCTCATGGACGACCTGCTGCGCGCACTCGAGGAAGTCGAGCAATCGCCCGCGCAGGTCCTCATTCTGACGGGCAGCGGCAAGGCATTCTGCGCGGGGATGGATATCGAGGATCTGCACAAGGTGGCCACCCTTACGCCGGAAGCAAGCCAGGCTGATTCGCTGCGCACGACGCGGCTCTTGCGAACGCTGTTCGTCAGCCTGTACAAGTTCCCCAAGGTCACGATCGCTGCCGTCAATGGTCCGGCGATCGCCGGCGGCTGCGGACTGGCGACATTGTGCGACTTCACCATTGCAGCCACCGAAGCGAAGTTCGGATACACCGAAGTCAGAATCGGATTCATTCCCGCTCTGGTCTCGACATTTCTGCTGCGGCAGGTGGGCGAGAAGCAGGCGCGCGATCTGCTGCTGACCGGCAGGATCATCAGCGCGGACGAGGCCTTCCGGCTGGGGCTGGCGACTGAAGTCGTCGCGGCGGACAAGCTGATGGACCGTGTCCGCGAGCTGGCCGACACGCTGCTGAAGAACTGTCCGACATCGCTGCAGGCGACGAAGCGGCTGCTGCGGACTTTCTCCGGTGAAGAGCTGGATCGGGAACTGGTGGCTGCGGTGGAAGAGAATGTGCGCATCCGCACGACCAAGGACTTCCATGAAGGCGTCACCTCGTTCCTGGAAAAACGAGACCCGAAATGGACCGGGCATTAGGATTTTGTTGGCGCCCCGGGAATACTTCTGCGCCAGACTCTGCGACAATAGGTGAAATTGGGCCAGCGCCGATTTGGCGGACGCTTCCGTCAGCAGGATTCCCCTTACTCTTGTTACAATGCCTCTCTTCGAGATTATTTTGCCCAATTTGCTCTGTAGAGATCGGCTGACGGCAAGCTGTGGCTGTCCCGGGGGGAAATGCCCGGCTCGGGGAAGTGGATATTCGCGACGGCGGAAGCACTGGTCGAAGAGTGAGCCGCAACGAACACAGGGAGAACATGATGAGATTTCGTCTGCATTCCATGATTGCGGCGTTAGCTGCAGTTTTGCTATTACCCATGATGGGCCGCGCGCAGCAGCCAGCCACAACGCCGGCACAGCAGGCGCCGTCCGCGTCCAAGCAGGCGCCGGCTGCGCAGCCAGACCAGTCGATGGCGGAGAAGGCCCCGGAAGCGCCAATTCAGCCGGTATTGTCCGGACCCTATCCGGTAATGAGCAAGGCTGCTTTAGACCGCGGGCGTCAGCTTTTTGAAATGTTCAGTCATGTGCAGACGGGCGAATTGTGGGCAGCTCTTTCGGAAAACCTAAGGACCATGTCCGACAAACAGGCGGCTCGTGCCAAGAAAGGAACTTCCGGCAAAGAGGCATTTGCGGAAGTCAACAAAAAGCTGCGCGAGGCCATGGGGCCGGAGACGCAGATGATCGAAGAGAATATAGTTCCGTACTTGTACGCTCCGGATACGATCTACTCACGGCTGTCGATGTTCGGCAAGACTCGGCTTCCCGTCGTGACCACGATCATTTTCAACCAGCGCGGCGAAATCGATGACTTCCCGCCGCCGAGGCCGATGCAGACCATCGCCGAGGGCCGCTACGCCGGCTATGAGGATACGGCGAAGCTGAAGCTGCCCTTCGAAGGGGAGTGGCTGGTCTATCACGGCGGACGCAACATCTTCCAGAATCCTTACTCGGTTGGGGATGACACGCGCTTCGCTATGGATTTCGTCTATCTGAAGAATGGAAACCTGTTCTCGGGGGCCGGCGGCGTAGGCAGCAAGCCTGAAAATTACTACTGCTTTGGCCAGCCGATCCTGGCTCCTGCCGATGGCTCGGTGGTCCGCGCGATCTCGGGCTACGACGATGTTCCGATTGGCAAGCCGAACGGTGACGCTGCTGACGGAAACATGGTGATCATCTCGCACGGCAATGGCGAGTCGTCCATGTTCAATCACCTGAAGCAGAACAGCCTTAAAGTGAAGAATGATGACAAGGTGAAGCAGGGAGACGTGATTGCCGAATGCGGCAATAGCGGCATGGGCGGCATCCCGCATGTCCACTACCAATTCCAGAGAGGCGCGGGAGCCGGATTGCCGGCGCAGTTCAACGATTACGTCGCCAACGGAAAGCTGGTGGCTAACGGCGAGCCAGTTCGCGGGCAGATGGTGAAGAACGCACCTCCGGGCACCGATACCTCGGCTGCGGCAGGGAGTTCTACCTCCGCCACACCGGCGACGGGCAAGCCGGCGACTACCTCCGGCACGGCTTCAGCCAAACCGGCGAGCAAGTAGCTCAAGGTCAGTTGGAGTATTAGCGGGCGCGGGGAACGTGCCCGCATTTTGTTGGGCAGCAATCGGCGATCAGATGGAAGACGATCAGGAAGAGCGCACCGGCGCGGCGCCCCGCGTCTATGAGACCTCGCTTCGGGTGCGGTATGCCGAAACTGATCAGATGGGCGTGGTCTACCACTCCAACTACATTGTGTGGTTTGAAGTGGGGCGGGTCGAGATGCTGCGGGATCTGGGCTTTCACTATCGCGAGATGGAAAAGCAGGATGGCACGCACATCGCGGTGGTCGAGGTACGCTGCCGCTTCAAATCGCCGGCGCTGTACGACGATCTGATCACGATTCGCACCCGGCTGCTGAACGTGCGCGAATCCCTGCTGCACTTTGGCTACGAAGTTATTCGCAGCAACGACGGCACGCTGCTGGCCGAAGGCGAGACGATCCATTTGGTGGTGGACGGCGAGTTCAAGCGGATCCGACTACCGGAGAAATATCTGCAGCCTTTCTTGCAGGCGGCGGGTAAGAACATGGGGCAAGCGGACGAGGCGGGACTGCGAAATTCTGTGGCACACTGAGAATATATGCAGGCGCTCCACATCAACGGTAACGATTTAACGCTCGAAGACGTACGGCAGGTTGTTTACGAGCGCCGTCCTATCCTGCTTCAGCCGGAAGCGCGCATGGCGGTGGAACGCGCACGTGCCGTGGTCGATGACCTGGTTGCCAGCGATCGCGTCGCGTATGCGGTCAATACGGGCGTAGGACATCTCGCCGATCTTCACATTCCCCAGCACGACATTCTTAAACTCCAGGTAAATCTGGTGCGCTCGCACGCGGCAGGAGTCGGCGAGCCGCTGGGCGAAGACGTTACGCGGGCGATGATGTTGCTGCGCGCCAACTCGCTCGCCAAGGGCTGCTCCGGAGTTCGGCCGGCGGTGATCGACACGCTGTGCGAGCTGGTGAATCGCGCCGTCCATCCGGTCATTCCCTCGCAAGGCAGCGTGGGCGCAAGCGGCGATCTGGCGCCGTTGGCTCACCTTGCGCTGACGCTAATCGGCGAAGGCGAGGTGGTGCATGAGGGCAAGAAGGTTGCCGCTTCTGAAGCTCTGAAACGCGCCGGGATTAAGCCTCTCGTGCTCGAAGCCAAGGAAGCCATTTCGCTGATCAACGGCACGCAGGCAATGCTGGCGGTGGGATTGCTGAGCGTCCTGCGGGCAGAAATCCTGGTCGACACGGCCGACGTCGTTGGCGCACTTACGCTGGACGCGCTGAAAGGGACCGACGTCGCTTTCGACGAGCGAATCCAGAAGGCGCGGCCGCATTCCGGACAGATGCTGGTGGCGAAGAATCTACGCCGTATGCTGGAAGGCAGCATCATTCGCGAGTCGCATCTGGAGTGCCAGAAGGTGCAGGATGCCTACTCGCTGCGCTGCATGCCCCAGGTACACGGCGCGGTGCGCGATACGCTGGCGCACTGCCGCAATGTGTTCGAAATCGAGATGAACTCGGCGGTCGACAATCCTCTGGTCTTTCCCGAGGAAAAGAAAGTCGGAGCACCCAAGCGAGCGGTTGGATCGATCGTGCCGGGCGTGATCATCTCCGGCGGAAACTTCCATGGTGAGCCGCTGGCCTTCGCTCTGGATTTTCTGGCGATTGCACTCAGCGCCCTGGCCGGCATTTCGGAGCGGCGTCTGGAGCGGCTGGTGAATCCCGCGCTCAACGAGGGACTGCCCCCATTCCTGGCACCGGGAGCCGGACTCCAATCCGGGTTCATGATGCCGCAGGTCACAGCGGCGGCGTTGGTCAGCGAGAACAAAGTGCTGTCGCATCCTGCGTCAGTGGATTCCATCACCACGTCGGGGAATAAGGAAGACTTCGTGTCGATGGGAATGACCTCGGCGAACAAACTGCAACGCGTGGTCGTTAATACCCGCAATGTTCTGGCGATCGAAGCGCTGGCCGCAGCGCAGGCGCTGGATTTCCGCGCTCCACTGGAAAGCGGCAAGCGCGCGCAGCTTGCGGTCGCGGCGATTCGAGCCGTGTCTCCACCAATCAAAGAAGACCGAGTATTCGCCCCTGACTTCGTGAAGGTGGCTGCAATCATCGCCGAAGGAAGGATCGCAGCCGCGCTGCGCTAGTTCAGCGGGGCCTCGCGATATTCCTTGGGAAGTTGGGCGGCGACGAAGCTGTCGATGCGGGCAATGATATCGGCCGGCGGAGGGGCGACAGGAATCACGAGGGACACCGGGGTGGTGGTGATGAAGGCATTCTGCGATCCTGTTACCAGGGACTTGGAGATCGGCACTTCGATCACTCGACTCACCTCGGCTCGAATGACATGCAGCGGCTCCGAACGTTGCAGAATGCCGATGACGGTGGGACCGCTCCAGCGATAGAACTCGGCACGGCTGCACAGTCGTCCGGCGACCAGGGCGGCAAATTCGCAGAGCACTTCATCGCCTACGGCGTATCCGAAGCGGGCATTGATCAACTGCATTTTCCCCAGCACGGCGACCGCCACGTAGCGGGAATCACCTGCCTCGACGGCCTCGTGGATGGCGACTACGGCAGCGCTGCGACCGGCGAATCCGGTCACGCGATCAATGTCGGTTTCGATGCCGTGGTGCGAGAGCCGTTGCTGAGAGGCAGCCAGTCCATGCTTCATTACCTGCAGACGGCTCTGACCCTCGGTGCGTTGCCGCGTCGCTTCGTCGCAGACATTTTTCAGGCACTCCGCCAGGCGCATCCGCAGTTGATAGATATCCTCCAACGCCGAAGCCTGTTTCAGTTGTCCGGCGATACTTTCCAGATTCCTGGCAGACACCTCGCTGGCTGATCCCAGCGACCTGATGGTCTGGGCCAGCATGGAAATCATGTTCTGCAGCTCGCTGCCCTGGCGCTGGACCAAATTGCTGACCGAGCGGTGGTGCCGCTCAAGCGCCTGGCTGATGGCTTCCACCGCCTGCGAAAACTGTTCCCCGGTGGGTTCAGCGCCAAGGGTCTCCTGAATTTTGGCGACTTCGCTTTTGAAGCGCTCGCACTCGGCATGGTCAATGTCGATGGGATGCTCGGTTACCGTCTCGATCAGCAGTTCCAGCATGCTCTGGTAGGCATCAGCAGACGACAAATCCAAGTATCGCTTGATCGATATCATCGCCATGGCACGGCCACTCTGCTGACTCTATCGGCGGGGTCGGGTGAGGACGTTAGGACGCCAAGGAGGCCGAAGCCGGATACCGGGCACCCCCTCTCCATTTCGTCCTCAAAATCGTGTTTCCAGGCGGTTTATGCACAATATGCCCTGTAAAGCTTCCATCGGGGATTCCCCTCTACTTCTGCCCGCCGTAGAAGTCGCGAAACATGACATTGAGGTCATCGAGTGCTCGGGCGCAGTCACCCGTATAGCTGGAGCCATGCATGATGGCGAGCGTTTTCGGCTTCAGGTCGGCGAGCTTTTTCAGGTTCTGCGCGGTGATGGGTGTGTAGGGCACATACTCCGCCAGAACGCCCGCCTGAAATTCCTTCAGCGTCTGATGCGCGCGGCCCACGACATCGGCAGAGGTGAGCGGTTCGACGTCTCCCAGTTGGTGGAACAGGTCCGAGCACAGCAGGGTTCTCTGCGTTTCTTCGAAGAGGACGCCGGCGTCCCACCCGTGGGGCAGATGGGGAGTATGGCAGTAGCGAAAGTGGTACTTCCCTGTCGCAAAGGTCCCGCCGTCAGGCAGGCCGCGTGCCTCCCGGCCAATGAAGTCGTTCAGGTTCACCAGGGCGCCAACCTGGCTGCAGATCACATCCGCCTTGGGCGCTGCGCCCAGCCATTCGTTGATCGTCCCGCATTCGTCTGACTCAAAATGGCTGAAGCTGATGTGGCGCAACTCGGAAAGGTTGATGAGCTTGGAGACGGCCTCGCGAATCTCCGCGTGAAATACGCGTAGCCCGGTGTGGAACAGCAGCGGCTCATCGTCTTTCACCACAAAATGGTTGAACTGAAAATTGCCCCATTGCGCAAAGATCGAGATGCGATAAAGATCCGGCGCGATTTCCGTGATGACTGCCATGATGGTCTCCTCAATCGGATTTGCTTAACGGCCTTTTTATTTTGACCTTCCGGCCACATGCACTTCTTCGGACGTCAGTTGAGCGTTGAACAGTTTCAGGCGGGAACTCACGACCTGCTTCACGGAATCCAGGACCGGCGGCAGAATCTTATATGGCACAACTTCGTGCGGTTGACTGGTCAGACTGCTTTCCAGCGACTGGCGCCAGGCGACCCGTAGTTCGGTATTGATGTGGATGGTGTTGATTCCAGCAGCAATCGCTCGGCGGAAATCTCCATCATCAGTTCCCGACCCGCCGTGCAGGGTGAGAAACACTCCCGCCGCCTTCTTGATCTGGGCAATTCTCTCGATATTCAGATGCTTTTTTGTTTTTCCTTCGACCATGCTCTCCACCATGCCATGCATGTTGCCGACCGCAGGAGCGAGGGCGTCAATTCCGGTGGACTCGACGAATTGTCGAGATTCCTCAGGTGTGCTGAGGTTCCGGGATTCGTTGCGCACGGTTTCGTGAATTTCCGAGCCGGTTCCGATATCGCCTATCTCTCCCTCCGCCAGGATTGCGGGGTTGATCGCTTTAATGGCTTCGACCGTTTCCTTCGTGCGAGCAACGTTCTGGTCGAAGGGCAACGCGGAGAAATCGATTACGACTGAATCGAACCCTGCCCTTGCCGCCTCCACTGCTTTCGCCAGTGAATGTGTATGATCTGCGTTAAGGAAAACTGGGACACCATGCTCTTCGCGCATGACCTTCACAAGCGCTGCGAGTTCGTATGTCCCCAAAAAGCCTCGCTCTCCTTCCGACGCGCCAACGATTACCGGAACACCCACCTCAACCGCGGCTGCCAGAACCGCCTTTAGCAAAACCAGATCGGAAACATTGAAGTGGCCTAGCGCCGCGCCTTGTTGTTGCAGACGAGTCAAAACATTTCGTAAGGCTTCCATGATCGTGGTCCTTTCATGATGACTGGAGCAAGTTGTCGCACTGGGCGTCGCCGGGTGCGAAAAATCGAGCCTGTACAAACGTTCAAGCCGTTCTTCAGGCAATCGCGCAGGAGACGCTGCTCAGCCCGACGTCGCGCAGGTGCCCTAGAGCCTGCCCTGAGCCTGCCGAAGTGTCTCGCGTTTTTCGAGACCTGGGATGATCGCGCTTGCAGGACGACTAAGGTTGAAACCCGTCCGCCATCCATTTAGCGAATAGTTCAATGCGAGATTGCGGCCAGGGACCTTCTCCTCTTGGCGGTGGGGGCGGCATTACCGCGCCGCCGATTCCTCGAATGCGATCGTAGATGGCGGCAGCGTGTTTCTTGACGTCATCGTAACTTTCCAGGTTGAACCCCTTGCGCATGCCTTCTATGTCCCGTTCCGTAAAGAGCGGGCGAATATCCGTTTGAAAGCTTGTCGGTTTCATCATTGCGCCTCCCACCCGATGTACATACGTCATCACATCATCAGCGCGAAAGGAAATCTATTGGACGAAGGTATCGTTCGATACCTTCGTATGACGAAAGGGACTGGGTGGCCAGGTCTCGCGGTGTTCTAGACACGCCGGGTGCCCCAGGTCTCGCGGTTTCGAGACCTGGGAAAAGCGGGCTTAGCATTTCTATGGTCACGCGGCACTACCAAATACCTCGGATAGTTGTCGTACTATTCGATTCGCGCCTGGCGGAATTTTCAATGTAATCGGCGATTGGCCCGCGCTACTATCTCGAGGGTCCAGGGAAGCCGGAGTTGCGGGGTACGGGTTTTGGTGTCTGTGTGAGAACTCGAGAAGAAGTTTGCGCTGGGACCAGGCGGCCGAGTTGAACAAATCCAGCCGCGCAGCGGCGGTAGCGAATTGAGCCGGGGCGTAGCCCCGGGTTAGTGCGAAATCCTTGCGAGCCGCGGGAGCGGCGACACGCTTTCCACGCAGACTCTTACGTCTGCGACTATCGCAAGTATCGCCGCCGGGTGCCCCACTCATTCGCGCTTTTCGAATGAGTGGGACTACCTCGTGAAAGAACTCACCCCTCCGCGCGCTTGCGCAGGAAAGCCGGGATCTCCAGATCGTCGGCGTTGTATTGAATGTCGACGCCGCTGCTGACCGTCTCCATTGGCTCAGCTGCGGCTGCCTGACGCTGGAGTGTCTGCTCGAACGGCTCGGCGTGGCGCACGATCTCCGAGTCGACGTCGTCGAAGTTGTCCGGGATGTAATTCACCTTGGGACGCTCCGCAGTCGGCGGTTCAGGAGTCGCGGCGCGCGCCGGCTCCGGGCTGAGCGGCTTGGGATCGCGAATGACGGGAACCTCGTAGGTGGCATGAGCAGTTGCCGCGGCGGCGCGGGCGTTGTGAATCGTCGTTGCCGACTCGGAGTGTTCGCGACGACGGCGAACTTCCTTGAAGCCGGTCGCGATCACCGTGATCTTCACGTCGTCTTTCATCTTCTCGTCGAGCACGGCGCCGAAGATGATGTTGGCGTCCTCGTGCGCGGCGCTTTGAATGATGGTCGAGGCTTCGTTTACTTCGGCGAGGCGCAGCGAACTGGATCCCGTGACATTGATCAGGATGCCGCGCGCGCCGTCGATCGCGCCGGCCTCGAGCAGCGGGGACGCGATCGCAGCCTGCGCCGCGAGCGTGGCCCGGCCTTCGCCCTTCGCGGTCGCGGTGCCCATCACGGCGTAACCCATCTGCGCCATGATGGTCTTCACGTCGGCGAAGTCGCGGTTGATGATGCCGGGAATGGTGATGATGTCGGAGATGCCCTGCACCGCCTGGCGCAGGATGTCGTCGGCGACGCGGAACGACTCGAAGAAACCGGCGTCCTTGGCTACGGCGAGCAGCTTCTCGTTGGGGATCACGACGGTGGTGTCGACGGAGTCGATCAGGTCCTGCAAGCCGCGCTCAGCCTGATTCTGGCGGCGCTTGCCTTCGAAGGCGAAGGGCTTGGTAACGACCGCAACGGTCAGCGCACCCATCTCGCTGGCGAGCGAGGCGATGATCGGCGCCGCGCCGGTGCCAGTTCCACCGCCGAGACCAGTGGTGACAAAGACCATGTCCGCGCCTTCGAGCGCCTCAATGATCTTGTCGGCGTCTTCCAGAGCGGCTTTGCGGCCGACCTCGGGATTCGCACCCGCACCCAGGCCGTTAGTGAGCTTGACGCCGAGCTGGATCTTCACCGGCGCCTTCGAACCCTTGAGCGCTTGCAGGTCGGTGTTGGCGACGACGAACTCCACGCCTTCCAGGCGCGACTCGATCATGCGATTGACAGCATTGCCGCCACCACCGCCGACGCCGATGACCTTGATCTTGGCGCTGTTCAGCAGCTCTTCGTTGAAGTGAATGCGAATGTCGCCTTCCGGCTGGGTCTTGTCGTTGAAATCTTCGATCATCGTGTACTCCAAACTCGGCGCTATCGCCTTGTGTCAGGGCACGACTTCAGTCGTGCCGCACGAGTTAAATTACCGATCGGCCTTTAGGCCCTGTGGTCAGTGATTAGCCCAGCGCGGAAGCGCTGGGTCAATCGCGCCAAAATGCTTCTGTAGCCCTTTCAAGGGCGACACCGCAAATATGCCGCCCTCAAAAGGGCTCGGGGTTGTAACGATCACGCTACCCAACGCTTCCGCGCTGGGCTAATCACTTTCGCCTCTGCGAGGCTCGCGCTGGTTGCGGTTCATCGATTTTCCGGGTCCGCAAGCCAGCGTTGCTCCACACCAAGCCTCCTATTATCCCTTCGTACCAAGACCGCTCCCGTTGTTCCTTCCGCCCCGCGAACAGCAAAAGGCGAAAAGCGAACGTTCTTTACACTCCCTGGCGCGCGAACAACGCCTTGATCCTCGCGCCCAGTCCACGATCGAGATTCAGCCGCGCCTGCCGCGACCGATGTCCGTACAACACCATGCCGATCGCGGTCCCGAACTCAGGCTCCAGTAATTCCGACGGCAGCTTGGCAATCGGCACCGGATATCCCTGGCGAATCTGCCGGCGCAGAATGTCCTCTGCAACCTCAAGCAAGCCGACGAGCCGCGAACCGCCGCCGGTGAGGACGAATCCCGCGCCAAGCAGATCGAAGATACCTGCCTGCCGCAGATGATCGCGCAACAACTCCATCAACTCACGCGCGCGCGGCTCCAGAATCTCGCCGAGCTCGCGTTGCTGCATCAGCCGCGAAGGACGATCGCCGACGGATGGAACCTCGATCTCGTTGCCCTCAGGAATACGCGTCACGATGGCGCAGCCGAACATCTTCTTAATGCTCTCGGCATCGGGCAGCGGAGTGCGAAATCCGACGCCAACATCGTTGGTGAAATGATCGCCGCCAATCGGAATCGCGCCGGTATGAATCACGACGCCTTCGTAATAGACGATCAGGTCGGTCGAGCCGGCGCCGATGTCGACGAGGCAAACGCCCAGCTCGCGCTCATCGGTCTGCAGCACCGAGTCGGCGCAAGCCAGCGCCTCGAAGACCGTGTCGTCAACGTGAATCCCAGCGCGGTTCACGGCGGAAACAACGTTCTGCGTTGCGGTCGCGCCTCCGGTGACGATATGAACTCGCACCTCGAGCTTGCGCCCCATGAGCCCTGCAGGATCGCGTACGCCGCCTTGCCCATCGAGGATGAACTCCTGCGGCAGCAGATGCAGGACCTCGCGGTCCTCAGGCATCGAGATGCTGCGCGCCTTCTCGACCGCCAGCCGAACGTCGTCGCGGCTAATCTCGCGCGAGCGCGAGCCCAGCGTGATTCCACCGTGGCTGTTGACGCCACGAACATGCGACCCGGCGACGCCGACCACCGCGTGCTCCACCGGCGCCTGCGCCATGTTCTCGGCTTCCTCGACCGCTTTCTTGATGGAGTCGACGGCTTTGTCGAGATCGGTGATGACGCTCTTGCGCAGGCCGCGCGAATCCGAGATGCCATGCCCGCGATAGCGCAAGGCGTAGTCGTTCACCTCAGCGACGATCACGCACGTCTTCGCGCTACCGACGTCAATCACCGTGAGCAGGTTCTCTGTTTGGCTTCCCATGTTTTACTTGTGCTTCTTCGTCTTGCCCGATGCCTTCTTCGGTTCGTTCGTCGGCGCTGCTGCCTCGGCGGTCGCACTCGGCTTCGCATTCGCCGCTGTCGGCGCAGTCGCCGCGGAATCCGGATTCACGATCACCTGATGGTCATAGCGCAAGTTGACCGATTCCAGATGGTGAAACTGCGTTCGCCACTCCTGCACATGAGCGACGTAAACCTTGAAGTGCTCGAGAAAATTCGACGAGCCCAGATGCACCAGCACCGCGCCATGCGGATCGGTCACCGTCGCCTTCACATCATCAGGATCCGAGAGATCGACATCGCTGAGATCGGCCGAGTAATGCGCTCCGCTGGAATCCAGCTCTTTCATCAACCGCTGGTAAAGCTTCATACGCGCCACGCGTGTGGAAAGCGGGTCGTTCTCCGACATGCCCACGATGACGGGAAACGAATAGCGCGTCGCCTGGTTTGCCGGCAACTCCATAATGACGCCCTGCGCATCGATGAGCTGGATATGGGAGTTCATCTGGACAAACGCGACCGGCGTGCGCTCGGAGATCATGATCTTCAGCCGGTTCGGCAGCAGCCGCATGATGGACGCCGACTGCACCCACGGAATCTGCTCCAGCTGCTTCTTGCGCTGCTCCAGCGGCACAAAGAAGATGTTGCGATCGATGTCGCTGGCCATCACCTCAAGCACCTGCGAACGGCTGACATTGTTGGTGCCCGCAATGGTAATGTTGTCGCTGGAATCGAGACGGAATCGCCAGGATTGCGCCGCGTAATGGGCGAACGCCGTCCACACCAGCGCAATAACCGTAACTGCGGCGACCAGTTGCAGGACAAGCTTGACCCGGCCCGCAGTCTTGCGCGGCAACGCTGCCCGCCGCACCGGAACGCGCTTCTGCCCGCGCAGAAATGGCGATTCGGCCTCGTCATCGAGGTCAAACATGCGAGCATCCAGCGGCGAGTCGTCATCGCTTCTCGACCGACGCGACGCCTCGCTCCCGGACTGTTCCAGTTCCTCGTCTGCAAGTGGCGATGGATTTCTACGCGCCATGAAAGCACAGGTGAAACGCCCACAACTGCGGCCATTCGCCTCACTATAACTGTTTTCGAATTAATTGCGGAGACGCATTTCGCGCCAGATGAACGCGTTAGCGCGAAGGAACCACAAAGGTAAACCTGAGAGGCACTTCGGACGGCGCATTGGCTCACTACTGGAGCGGAAGCTGTCTGATTGCGCTATGATGTGTTTCCGTATGGTCGACTTGGTTGAGGAAAAGAGAGAGGAGTTGGCTCGCCTTTGCGTGCGGTTCCGCGTCATAACGCTTGGCCTGTTTGGCTCCGCCGCCCGCGATGACTTTGACAACGAAAGTAGCGATCTTGATTTCGTGGTCGAATTCCCCGAGCTCTCCTCTGACGAGCACGCCCGTTCTTATTTCGGCCTCCTGAAGGAATTGGAGCGGCTTTTCGGGCGCAAGGTGGATTTGGTGGAGGTGTCCGCCGTTCGTAATCCTTACATTCGGCGCAACATCGAGGACTCTCGGGTCACGGTATATGCAGCGTAACCGCAGAGCTACCTCTGGGACATTCGTAACGCGCTCCTCTTAATTCTGCGTTTCGTTGAAAATCGGACGTTAGACGACTATCGGCAAGATCCGATGTTGCGCGCCGCGGTTGAACGGCAATTCGAAATCATCGGAGAAGCCCTGTCGCAGCTTCTGCGGCGCTTTCCCGTGATGGCAATGCACATCACCCAACATTCCGAAATCATCGCATTCCGCAATCTGCTCGTGCACGGCTATCACCTCGTCGATGATTCCATCGTCTGGAGCGTCATCCACAATGATTTGCTCGTGCTGAACCAGGAAATTGAAGGCCTCGCTGCAGAGTTTGATGCATCAACCTAAAATCGTCAGGCCTTATCGAACGCTCTTCGCTGCCCGGCTCTCCAACTGCTCCAGCACCTGCGGCCCGAGTTGCGAGATGCTGCCGGCGCCGAGCGTCAGGATCATATCGCCCGACTTCGCCACCTCGCTAGCCAAAGTTGCGGCTTCCGCAAACGACGAGACATACAGCGCTTCCTGACCGCCGTCTTCGGTGATGCGATTGGCCAGCAGTTCGCCCGTGATTCCGGGAATCGGCGGCTCGCTCGCCGGATAGATGTCGAGCACCAGAACGGAGTCAGCATCGCGAAAAGCCGTCGCGAATTCGTCCAGCAGGAGTTGTGTCCGCGTATAACGATGCGGCTGAAAGATGACATGCACCTTCTCGAAGCCACATTGCCGCGCGGCCGCCAGCGTCGCCCGAATCTCCGTCGGATGATGCCCGTAATCGTCGATCACCGTCACGCCATCGGCGCTGCCGATCAACTGGAAGCGCCGATCAACTCCGTTGAAGCTCGCCAGTGCGCCGCGAATCTCGTCGACCGGCATGTCGAGCCCGATTCCCACTGCGATTGCTGCCGTCGCATTCGCGACGTTGTGCGCTCCCGGAACTCGCAGCTCGAACTCGCCGAGGTCCTTCTCCCGATAGCTGACCTGAAAGCGGCTGAGCGCCGCAGTCTGTTTGCTCGCGCCGCAACGCAGGTTGGAGATGCGAAAGTCCGAATCCTCGCGAATGCCGTACGTCAGCGTCCGGCGCCGCACGCCTGCCAGCAAGCGCCGCAGGTCGTCATTATCGTTGCAGGCGACCACCATTCCGTAGAACGGCACCGAGTTCATGAAGCGCAGAAACGTCTGCTCCACGTCCTCCATATCGCGATAGCAGTCCATGTGCTCGCGGTCGATGTTGGTTACCACCGCCAGAATCGGCGACAGCTTCAGGAACGAGCGATCGCTCTCGTCCGCTTCAGCAACCAGGTAATGCGACTTGCCCAGCCGCGCGTTCGACCCCATCGCATCGACTCGCCCGCCGACAACAACCGTCGGATCCAGTCCGCCCCCCGCCAGCACCGCTGCCACCATCGAAGTCGTCGTGGTCTTCCCATGCATTCCTGCGATGGCGATGCCGTACTTCAGCCGCATCAGCTCAGCCAGCATCTCCGCCCGCTGAATCACCGGGATGTGCTGCTCGTGCGCCGCGACGATTTCGGGATTGTCTGCGCGCACCGCAGAACTGACGATCACGACATCCGCGCCCGCAACATTGCCAGCGTTATGGCCTTCGCAAATCGCAGCGCCCAGGCTGATCAGCCGCGCCGTCACCGCGGATTGCCGCAGGTCGGAGCCGGACACCTTGTATCCGAGGTTCAGCAACACCTCGGCGATGCCACTCATGCCGATGCCGCCAATGCCGACAAAATGCACGCGTTGGATCTTCGCAAACATGAGAGATGAGTAACGGTAGTGCCGACCCTCAGGTCGGCGTTCGACGGAGCTTTCCTTCCTTCGTGTCGCGGATTTGGGTAGAGCGGGCCTTCAGGCCCGCGTCCAGCAGTCCTCCACAATCCGAGTCGGCTTTAGCCGACGGCAGCCGTCTCGCCGGCTGAAGCCGGCTCAGGAAACACAACGGACGCACTAGACACTGGCCTAAAGGCCAGCTCTACCGAATGCGGCTTACGCTTTTGCGCCCTGGCTCTGCACGCCGGCCAGCCGGGCAACAAGAGATGCAATCTTAGCAGCCGCGTCAGGATGGGCAAAGCTGCGCGCTGCCTCGGCCATTTGAGTGAGCTTGGCGCGATCGCGCAGCAGCGTAGTGACCTCGCTCACCAACCGCTCCGTCGAGAGCTCCGATTGCAGCAACAGGCGCGCGGCGCCGCCATTGGCCAATGTCGCGGCGTTATGCCGCTGATGGTCATCGGCGGCGGTAGGAAGAGGAATAAAGATCGCCGGCTTGCCCGCCGCAGTTACCTCGGCAACGGTACTGGCTCCGGAACGGCAAAGCAACAGATCGGCACGTGCGAACGCTCCCGGCATGTCATCGATAAACGGCGAGACCTCCGCCGAAACCATCGCGCTCAAGTACACCGCCTGCGCCTCGGCGTAATCCTTCTCCCCCGTCTGGTGAATGATGTGGATCTCCGGCAACGCTTCCATCAGCTTGGGGAGCGCATCGAGCACCGCGCGGTTTATGGCATGTGCACCCTGGCTGCCGCCAAACACCAACAGCGTAGGCCGCGCGTTCGCCAGACGCGGCGCCACACCGAAGAACTCGCGCCTCACCGGAACACCGGTCACATGACAATTGCGAAAGTAATGGCAGGTCTGTGCGAAGTGCACTGCAGCCACGCGGATCGTCGGCGCCAACATGCGATTGGCGAAGCCGGGAACTACATTCGGCTCGAAGGCCAACGTTGGGACGCTCATCAGCGCCGCCGTCAGCATCGCCGGCCCCGAAGCATAGCCGCCGACGCCAATCATCACGTCAGGCCGGAACTCGCGAATGAGTCGCCCTGACGTCATCAGCGCGCGAGGAAGGTCGAGCACCGTCTTCAGCCGCGTTGCAAAATCAACTCGATTCAACGCGCCGATCTTGATCAGCCGCAACTCGAATCCAGCTGCTGGAACCAGTCTCGTCTCAATTCCGCGCTGCGTGCCGACAAATACGACTTCCGCGTGATAGCACGAGCGCAGCTCCTGAGCGATGGCCAGCGCGGGAATCACATGTCCTCCCGTGCCGCCACCTGCTACGATCACGCGCATTGTCAATCCGCTTGCTGGGTGACGTTGAGCAGAACTCCGACGCTGGCCAGAGTAATGAACAGAGACGTGCCGCCGTAAGAGATGAACGGCAGCGGAATGCCTTTGGCCGGCATCATCGCCAGCACCACGCTGATGTTGAACAGCGCCTGCACCACCACCATCGCCGTGATTCCGGTCGCGAGGAATTTGCCGAACATGTCCTCGGTGCGCAGCGCAGTGCGAATGCCGCGATATAAGAAGATGCCGAACAGTGTGACCACCAGCAGCGAGCCCCACAAGCCCAGCTCTTCCGCTGTGACCGCGAAGATGAAATCGGTGTGCGGCTCCGGCAGATAGAACAGCTTCTGCTTGCCTTCCATCAGCCCAAGGCCGGTGAGTCCGCCGGTACTCACCGCAATCATTGATTGAATAATATGGAAGCCTTTGCCCTGCGGATCTTTGAAGGGATCAAGGAACGCCTGCATGCGCGCCCATCGCCACGGCACGCGCACAATCAGGAAGTAGAGCGGCAGCAGCGACGCCGCAAAACCGTACCACAGATACTTCATGTTCATGCCGGCGACGTAGAGTATCGCGGTCGAGATCGCCACGCATGCGATTGCGGTTCCCAGGTCCGGCTCCTTCACAATCAGCAGCGCGAACAGCAGCGTCGGCGCTACCGCAGGAATCAGCACGTTCTTGACGTCGGTAATCTGCTGCCAGCGCGACTCCAGAAAATAAGCGAGGTAAAGAATCAGCGCCGGCTTCGCGACCTCCGAGGGCTGGAATGACAAGCCTCCGAACTTGATCCAGCGGTGCGTATTGTGCGAATCGCGAAAGAGAAATACGACAATCAACAACAGCGATGTGATTCCGAGAAACGTGAAAACAATTGGCGGCTTCCGGAAGTGTTTGTAGTCGATGTTCATGATGACGACCATCGCCACAATGCCCGCCGCGGCCCACGCCATCTGCCGCACCAGGAAGCCGTAGGGCGAGCCGAAGCGCTCCTTCGCCATCACCGCCGACGCGCTGAACACCATCACCAGTCCGATGAAGACCAGCAACAGCGTAACCGTGAACAGCCACTTATCGACACTGACCCGCTTGGCCATTATTCGTTGCCTCCGCGAGCGCCGCTGCCCACGCGCTCGCGCTCCTGCTTCCGCGCGGCCATTTGCCGCACCAACTCCTTGAACACTCGTCCGCGATGCTCGTAGGTGTCGAACTGATCGAAGCTGGCGCAGGCCGGTGCCAGCAGCACAATCTCGCCCGGTGCCGCAGATTCGTTCGCCCGCCTCACCGCGGCGTCCAGCGTACCCACGCTCATGATCTCCGCTCCGCTCGCCTGCGATTCAATCTTCGCCGCCGCCGCGCCAATGGTGTACACGCGCTTCACGCGCTCGCGCAGCAGATCGTTCAGCACACTGTAATCGCTGCCTTTGTCTTTGCCGCCGAGGATCAGATGAATGCCTCCGGCGAATGACTCCAGCGCTTTGATCGTCGCGTCAACATTCGTCGCCTTGGAATCGTTGTAGTATTCGACTCCTCCGATCGTCGCGACATATTCCAGCCGGTGCTCAACCGCCTTGAACTCGGCCACCGCGCGCCGGATCTGCGCCGGATCGATACCGGCCAGCATTCCGACGCACACGGCCGCGAGCACGTTCTCTACGTTGTGTGCGCCCTTCAACCCGATTTCGTTGACCGGCATGACCTCGCGCACGCCGCCACGATCCGTCCAGACAATCTTTCCGCCGCTGACAAACGCGCCGTTCTCAACTTCTTTCAGCCGGCTGAACCACCGAACTTGCGCCTTGATTTTCGCGGCCATCGCGACGCAAGGCTGGTTGTCGGCGTTCAGAACCGCAAAGTCGTCAGCGTTCTGATTTTCGAAGATGCGAGCCTTCGCAGCAGCGTAATTCGCGAACGTGTAATGGCGATCCAGATGGTCGGGCGTAACGTTCAGCATGACGGCGATGTGCGGATGAAAGGTCTCGATCGTCTCCAGCTGAAAGCTGCTGATCTCCAGCACGACCCAGGTGTCGTCCTTCGCGCGATCTACAAACGTGATCGCCGGCGTGCCGATATTCCCGCCGACCAGCGCCTTGCGGCCACTCGCAGCGATGATCTCGCCCGCCAAAGTCGTCGTCGTGGTCTTGCCGTTTGAGCCGGTGATGGCGACGATGTTTCCCTTCAGGAATCGCGCCGCCAGCTCCACTTCGCCGATCACCGGAATGCCGAGCTCGCGAGTGTGTACGAGTTGCGGAACGTCGAACGGAACGCCCGGGCTAACGACGATCAGGTCCTGATCGCGAAATGTTCGCTCCCCGTGCTGCCCGGTCTCAACGTTGATGCCGTGGTCGAGCAGCACAGGAATCTCCTCGCGCAGCTGCTGCTCGGACTTGGCGTCAGAGACGGCGACCTTTGCTCCGCGTTGCTGCAAAAACAAAGCGCTGGCCACGCCGGATTTTCCCAGCCCCACCACCAGCACGCGTTTGCCACGAATATCCATCATTGGTGTTGAGTTACACGAACTGTTCACCACGGAAACACAGAAATCACGGAATTTTTCCTTTCAAATCTTCCGTGAATTCCGTGCTTCCGTGGTGAATACTTCCGCCCAATCTGCCATTCTCCCACGTTCTTCGCGCCACTAGCGCAACTTCAGCGTGGTGAGAGCAAAGAGTGCAAACACCAGCGACGCAATCCAGAAGCGCACGATCACCTTCGACTCGCTCCACCCCAGCAGCTCGAAGTGGTGGTGAATCGGCGCCATCTTGAAGATGCGCTTCCGGCGCAGCTTGTACGATCCAACCTGCAGAATCACCGACAGCGCCTCAATCACGAAGATTCCGCCGATGAAGGGCAGCAGCAATTCCTGTTTGATGATGACGGCGACCGTGCCAATCGCCCCGCCCAGCGCCAGCGAGCCGACATCGCCCATGAAGATCTCGGCCGGATGTGCGTTGTACCACAGAAATCCAATCGCTGAGCCGACCATCGATCCGCAGAAGATGGTCACCTCCGAGACCTGGGGCATCTTCGACAACTCAAGGTAATCGGCGAAGACGGCGTGGCCGCTGACGTAGGTCAGCACTGTCAGCGCGCCGGCGGCAATGACCGTGCACCCGACCGCCAGGCCGTCCAGCCCGTCGGTCAGATTCACCGCATTGCTTGAACCCACAATAATGAGCGCAACGAAAGCCACGAACGGCAGAAACGCGAGCGGCGACAAATAGCCATGGTGCCACTTGCTGATGACCAGGTCCGGCCGGAAATGCTTCAGAAACGGAACGATCAGGCGCGTCGAATACAGTCCGTGCGTCTCCAAGGCACTGAGAGTCGCGGCCACTGCGATCGCAGCCAGGAATTGATACAACAGCTTGGCTCGCGCCGTCAGGCCCAGGTTGCGGCGGTGCACAACCTTGAGATAGTCGTCAGCAAAACCGATGGCGCCGAAGGCCAGCGTCGCGACAATCGCGATCCACACAAAACGATTCGTAAGGTCAGCCCACAACAGCGTCGGAATCAGCATGCCGACCACGATCAGAACACCGCCCATCGTCGGCGTGCCGGCTTTCTGCTGGTGGGCTTTCGGACCGTCCTCGCGGATGTACTGGCCGATCTGGAAGTCGCGCAGGCGCCGAACCACCCCCGGCCCAATGATCAGGCCGATGAACAGCGCGGTCAGGCTAGCGAAGGCGGTGCGAAATGTAAGATAGCGGAATATTCGGAACGGGCCGATATGGAAGACGACGAATCCCTTTTGATACAGCAACCAATAGAGCAAATTCTTCCCCGTTCCTGATTTGAAGGGGCGCACCTTCAGGTGCGCCATTACAACGAACTAAACGGTCACCTCAGAGAAGCTTGCGCCGTGACGCGGGCCTGAAGGCCCGCACTACCCCAACGTCTAACAAGGTGTCATCCTGAGCGAGGAGCGCAGCGACGAGTCGAAGGACCCCTATTCAGGCAGGCTGTAGTCTCGTTATCCCGGTTGCTCAGTTCCGCCCTTCCACACCTCCAACGCCCGCTCCAACCGCACTCCGCGCGATGCCTTCAGCAAAATTACATCACCGGCTCTGACTTCGCGCCGCAGCCATTGACCCGCCTCTTCCGGCGTATTCACAAATTCCGCTTGCAGCCCTGCGCGTCGAGCACCTTCCACCATGGCCTGTGCCAGCCCGCGCACTCCGACCAGCAAATCCACGCCATGTTTGGCCATGCTCTCGCCGGCCTTCCGATGCATCTCCTCGCCGGCGGGCCCAAGCTCAAGCATTTCGCCCGCAACCACGATCCTGCGCTGCGCGGGAATTTCCGCCAGCGAACTCACCATGCTGTCCAGAGCCTTCGGATTCGAATTGTAGCAATCGTTGATCACCGTCGCTCCGGCGATGTGGAGAATTTCTCCTCGCTTGTCACCAGCTGATAACGTGGCCAGCGACTCGGCGGCCACGGTCAGCGGCACGCCATATTGCAATCCGACGGCAACCCCCGCCAGCGCGTTATAGATGTTGTGCTCGCCCAGGAGCGGCAGGATCGCCGGTACGCTCTCGCCGTCGACGACGACGTCAAATGCCGATCCCTCCGACCCCCGCGACTGAATATTCCGCGCCGACACATCCGCCGGCTTGTGCAGCCCGAACATCACCACCCGACCGTGAAAGTCGCGGCCAAACTGTGAGACGTATTCGTCGTCCGCATTGAGCACCGCGATCCCGCCGGCATGCAGCGACTCGATCAACTCATACTTGGCGCGCGCGATTCCGGCAATAGAGTCAAAGAACTCCAGATGCACCGGCGCGACCATCGTCACCACGCCACAATCCGGCTCAGCCACCTTGGCCAGCGCCGTGATTTCGCCAGCGTGTGACATGCCCATCTCGATGACGGCGACCTCGTCCGCCGGCACCAGCTTCAGCAGTTGCAACGGCATGCCGAAGTGGTTGTTCAGATTGCCCTGCGACTTCAGCACTCGATGCCGCGTTCCCAGCACGTGCGCAATGCACTCCTTCGTCGTCGTCTTTCCCGCCGATCCGGTGACCCCGATCAGCGGCTTGCCCCAAAGCCGACGCACCGCTGCGCCTAAGCGCTGCAAAGCGAGTCAGGCAATCCTCGACCACCAGCAGCTTCGACTTGTCGGCGAATCGTTCGGCCTGCCTGCTCTCGACCACCGCGGCGACCGCTCCCTTGGCCAGCGCGGCTTCCACGTAGTCGTGTCCGTCCAGCCGTTCACCTCGAACCGCGAAGAACAAATCGCCCGGCTGCAAAGTGCGCGAGTCGATGGAGTATCCATGCGCGACAGCTTCGTGGTCGAAGCTGCCGGTGGCCGGCATAAACTCGGCGGCGCGAGAGAGGGTGAGTTTCATCGTTTCGCGCGCTGCGCCTCCGCCGCTCCGTATCCAGCTGCTCGCAATGCAATTCGAGCTTCCTCGATGTCGTCAAACGGGGCCGCACCCGAACTGGTCACTTGCACCTTCTCGTGCCCTTTGCCGGCAATCAAAACGATATCGCCAGCTTGCGCCTCGTGAATCGCCAGCGCAATGGCCTTGCGGCGATCCGGCTCCAGCGCATACCGAGTGCCGCTGCGCTGCAATCCGGGCATCGCGTCGTTCATGATGTCGAGCGGGTTCTCACTGCGCGGATTGTCGCTGGTCAGGATTACGAAATCGCTACCGCGTCCCGCCGCTTCGCCCATCAGCGGACGTTTGCTGCGATCGCGATCCCCGCCGCAACCGAAGACGGTAATGATGCGGCCTGATCCACCACGCTGCGCGAGAAAATCGCGCGCCACGGAGGTGAGATTCCTGAGCGCGTCATCCGTGTGGGCATAATCCACGATCACGGTGAAAGGCTGACCGACGTCGACGCGCTCGAAGCGGCCGGGCACACGGTCAAGATGAAACGCCGCATCCGCGATCGCGCTAAGTTCTACACCTCGGGCATAGGCCGCTGCCGCCGCTGCAATCACATTGATGACATTCACCCTCCCCAGCAGCGGCGTCCAGATCGCAATCTCGCCCGCGGGAGTGACCAGGTCAAAGCGACTGCCGTTGCCCTGGATGTTGAGATCCTTGGCGTGGAAATCGCCGCTGTCGACGCCGTAGGTGCTCACCTCCTGCTGGCGGCTGCACATCTTGATCAGGCGCTTGCCGAATTCATCTTCGATATTGATGACGGCTGCCCGCGGCGGCTCGGTGCCGCATCCCTGAAACAGGATGGCCTTCGACGCGAAGTACTCCTCCATCGTCCGGTGATAGTCGAGATGATCGCGCGTCAGATTCGTGAAGACAGCTACGTCAAACGGCACGCCGTAGACACGCTGCTGCTCGAGCGCGTGTGACGAGACTTCCATGACAGCTTCCGTACAATCATTGTCCAGCGCGCGGGCAAGGAACTGGTTCAACTCGAGCGCTTCCGGCGTGGTATGAGGTGCGGGAAGGACCTGGTCTTCGATGCGATACTCCACCGTGCCCACCAAGGCGCTCTTGCGACGCGCTGCGCGCAGCATCGCATTCAGCAGGAACGTCGTCGTGGTCTTTCCGTTGGTCCCCGTGATCCCGGTGATCGATAACCTTTCAGCAGGACGTCCGTAGAAGTTTGCGCTTAACCGAGCCAGGGCGCGGCGTCCGTGTTGCACCTGCGCCCAGGGAATGTCCGCACGCGGTGCCAGCTCGTCGCTAACGATAGCAACCGCTCCAGCCTGCAGCGCGGCGCCAATATACTGATTGCCGTCGGTGCTTCCGCCGTGCATGGCCACGAAGCACCAGCCCGGCTTCACCCGCCGGCTGTCATAGTCGAGACCAGCAATCTCCGGATCACCCTGCTGCGCGACGTATTCGGCCCCATCCAGTAAGTCAACAAAGGTCATCGTTTACCGCATTATAGTTAGCGGGAATTGACGCAGCCTTCCCATCGGTATTACATTTGGGGAAAAGTAATGGAGGCAGAGATGGAATCAAAGCTCACCATCAAAGGCCAGATGACGATTCCCAAAGCGATTCGCGAGCATCTTCGCCTCAAGCCCGGCGACAGCGTCAAGTTCTTCGTGCATCCCAATGGGACCGTGGTCCTCCTACCGAAGGTGCCGATCTCAGCCTTGCGAGGCATTCTCAAGACTTCTAAGCGGGCGACGCTGGAGGAGATGGACGAGGCCATCGCTGCTGGTGCGACGGAAAGGTTCCGCCGGCTGAGCGGAAAATGATCGGCCTCGACAGCAACATACTGATCCGGTATTTTGCGCAGGACGAGCCAGATCAGTCGCGCAGAGCCACGGTTCTCATCGAACGTCACCTGTCGGCCCGAACGCCGGGGTTCGTCAGCGTGGTTGCGCTTGCGGAAACGATGTGGGTGCTGCAACGCGTCTACCGCCTCAGGAAAGACCAAGTTGCCCTCATTATCGAACAGATGCTCGGAGCCGATGCGCTCATCGTGGAACACGAGGCCGCAGTTGCGACTGCCTTGACCGCGTTGTGGGAGGACCGCGGCGACTTCGCCGATGCTCTCATTGGGGCGATTAACGCTCAGTCCGGCTGTTCGCGAACCATCACTTTCGACCGCAAGGCGCTACGGCTTCCTGGCTTCGAATTGCTTTAAACCTCGCCGTTCGGCAACGGCGTCTTAATGCGCGAACCGCACCGTGATGTGCTGTCCGGACGGCAATCGGCTGCCGGGAGCGGGCCACTGTTCGCGCGCGATGCCGCTGCCGAGGGCATTGATCTCAAGCCCCGATTGCTGTGCGATCTCCACCGCCGATCGCAGCGGTTTGCCGAGGAATGACGGCACAACCACGCCGCTATCCACGTCGAGAATCACCGTGCCATTTGGCGGGGATTGTGCCGGCGGCGGTTGGGACGGCGGAGCCGCTTGCGCAATTGTGGCTTCCGCCGTCGATGGCTTCGTCTCCAGTGCCGCAGCAGTCGCGCTTGGAGCGGCAGGGGCTTCGGCAGCGGGCTTCGCAGTCGCTGTCACCGAGCTCGCAGCAGCCGTTTCCTCTTGCGGCACCGGAGCTCCCAAGTGATCCGACGACTCGTCGACATCGTTATCCTTGGCTGACGCCATCAGCTGCTGCCGCTGCGGATTCTTCACATCCAGATCATGCGGCACGTGGAGATACTCCAGCACCTGCTGCGCAATCCGCTTGAAGACCGGCGCACAAACCTGTCCGCCCTGGTGCAGCCCAGCCGGAGAATCAAGAATCACGGCAATCGTGATCGCGGGACTGTTGACCGGCGAGAAGCCGATGAACGACGCGACGTATTTCGTCTTCGAGTAGACGCCGGTTTGCGGGTCGACCTTCTGCGCCGTGCCGGTCTTGCCCGCAACGGTATAGCCATCGAGAATGGCGCGCCGCGCCGTACCAAACAACACCACGCCTTCCATCATCTTCTTCATCTGCGCGGCCGTCATGGTTGAAACCACCCGATGCTGCTGCGCTGGATGAAAGACCACTGGCAGCGCCTTGCTGTCGGGCAGCAGTTCGCCGGCAACGATTCGCGGCGGCGTGTAGACGCCGTCGTTCGCGATCGTCGAAATCAGCGAGGTCGTTTGCAGCGGCGTCACGCCGATCTCCTGTCCCATGGAGATCGCGCCGATCGAAACCTTGGACCAGTGATTCACCGTCTTGGCCATGCCGCGCGTTTCGCCGGGCAGCTCGATTCCGGTCTGCTGTCCGAAACCGTAATCGTGAATGTAGTGATACAAGCGATCGGGGCCGAGCTTCATTCCGGTCTTGATCGCCGCTACGTCGCTGGAGTGCGCCAGCGCTTCGGCGATGGTAATGACGCCAAGGCTTTCATGGTCGTGGATCTTCATGCCGAACACGTCAATCGATCCGTGCTGGCAATCGACCTTGTCGTCGGGCGTAACCACGTGTTGATCGATCGCGGCCGAGTACGTCACGATCTTGAAGACTGAGCCTGGCTCGTAAATGTCGCTGACTGCATGGTTCTTCAGCTTCTCGGGAGGGAAGGTGCTGAAGATGTTGGGATTGAAGGTCGGCCGGTTCGCCAGCGCCAGGATTTCGCCGGTGCGCGGATTTTCCACCACGACCATTCCTGCGATCGCCTTCGTGTCCTCCATCCCTTGATCCAGTTCTTTCTCGACGATGTACTGGATCGTCTGGTCGATGGTTAGAACCAGGCTCTGTCCAGGGTCGGGCGGCTTCTCAACCGTGCTGAACCATTTGCGCCGAGCGTCGATGGAGATAAGCTCCTGCCCGGGAATACCGCGCAGATCGTCGTCGAACTCGCGCTCCAGCCCGCCAAGGCCTTCATCATCCATTCCGACATAACCGAGCACATGAGCCGCCAGCTCGCGCTTGGGATAAAAGCGCTTCGGTTCTTTGCGGAAATAGATCCCACGGAGATTCAGTTCGCGAACGCGTTCTGCGGTTTCGGCGTCGATCTTGCGCTTGATGAAGGCAAAGTTGCGGTTGGACTGCAGCCGCGCAACGATCTCCTGCGGATTCATGTCGAGGACCTTGCCGAGAAGTACGGCCGCAGTCTCCTGATCATGAATTTCGCCGGGGACGGCGAACACCGAGTCAACATCAATCGACATCGCCAGTGGATAACCGTTGCGATCGTAGATATTGCCACGGCGCGGCTCGACGGGAATGGTGCGATTTTGCTGGCGCTGAGCTCGCAATACAAAGTCGCCGTACTTGACGACCTGCAATCGCACCAGACGGACGCAGATGGCTAAGATCCAAAGGAAAAGCAGAGCAGCGAAGATGTAGAGCCGTTTCGTTGGCGTCTTGGGTGCGCTCGCCCGCATTCCCCGCTTGCTCCGTTTAGGTGCAGAAGGCGGTCCGTTGGGCGGACCGCCGGTGGAATCTGCAGTATCTTGCTATGTCGGCCAGGGCTAACGCCCCGCAAATCGGAATGGAGTTCGCGGAACTAAAGGTCCGCTCTTCTACCGCTCCTACTGCATGCCCGAGATCACCGAGATGCTGTTCGCCTTCGCCATCACCGGCGTGGCCTGATCGGTCGAGGCGTTATCCATCGGCTGCCATTGACCATCAACCGGCCGCTGCATGCCGAGCTCGCGGGCCAGACGATCGATTCGCGACGGATCCTTCAGCGACGCTTCCTCCAGGCTCAGCGCGCGATTGGTTTCTGCGATGGTGTCGCGTTCAGCCTTGAGTTGTTCGATCTTGTAGCCGTACTCGATGGCGCTGAAATGCTGCCACAGATAAACCATGGCCAGCAGAAACAGCACGGCGAGCGTGATGCCGAAGGTCGTCATTTCGCGGCGACGCTTGGGATCGGTGATTTTGATAACGCGCGAATTGTCGATGCGCTTGGCGAAGTAGATTTCCGGCGTGCCGATAAACATGCCGCGCGGCTGCATCGCAGCCTGCTCGCCCCACTCGCCTGCTTGCCCCATGGTCGGGTAAAGAACTCCGGCTGCCATCGCCCTCTCCTATCGAACGATGTCTTACCTGCCTCGTTCGAAGTACCACATTGTCAGATACCTCTTAGCACCTACCACATTGTCGGATATACGTATCGGGCCGTCTCGATTATCGAGTTATCCACATTTTTCACAGCTTTTCCGCAACCCTGTGAATTGCCACGTTGTGGGACTCGCTTTCCGCCTAAGTCCTTTCTGCTGCACGCAGTTTCGCGCTGCGGGAGCGCGGATTGCGCTCAATCTCTTGCTCGTCAGCGATCACCGGCTTCTTTGTAAGGACTTGATACAGCCCATCGCGAGCACCGTCTCGTAACGCGTCTTTCACAATTCGATCTTCCAGCGAGTGGAAGCTGATGATCACCAGCCTGCCACCCGGCTTCAGCACCTGCGGAGCAGCGTCTTTACTCAGCAGCACTCGCAGATCGTCGAGCTCACGGTTCACCAGAATCCGGATTGCCTGGAAAGTCCGTGTCGCCGGATGAATGCGCCTCTCAGCCTGATTCATTGGCCGGGCCGCGGCCGAAATCACTGCCGCAAGTTGTGCGGTGCTGTGAATCGGCCGCGCCCGAACAATGGCTCTGGCGATTCTCCGCGACCTCCTTTCCTCACCGAATTCGTAAATCGCGTCGGCAAGCTCGCGCTCGTCGAAGCGGTTTACCACTTGTTCGGCAGTCAGCCCTGACTGCGTATTCATGCGCATATCCAAGGGACCTTCCGCCTGAAAACTAAATCCACGCGCCGCGTCCTGCAGTTGCATCGAGCTGACGCCCAGGTCGGCAAGCAATCCATCGACGGATGCCGCCGCCGCATGCTGCGCTACTTCGGCGAAGGACGCGTGCACCAGCTCAACCTTCGGCCAGTCACTCGCCAGTTCCGCCGGCGGCTTCGTCAGCCGCTCGCGCGCGCGTTCCAACGCTGCCGGGTCCTTATCGAAGCCAATCAAATGACCCTGTTGGCCGAGGCGTCTTGCGATTTCCCAACTGTGTCCACCTAAGCCGATGGTCGAATCGATGTAGGTCCCGCCGCGCCGTACGGCCAGGAATTCGATCGCTGGTTTTAAAAGAACTGAGACATGGCCAAATTCGTTCTCGCCATGTCCGCGCCCAGGGGCGCTGTTCGTATCTGAAGAGCCGTTTTGCACCGACTCCCAAAAGCAGATCCCTCGCGGACTAAAGTCCGCTCGTGATGAAAAATCCAGGGGCCCTGCTAACGCGGCGCTTAAGCGCCGCACTACCCACTAAATCCCCAGCCCGCTCAGGGTCGTCTCATCGTCCTCGGTGAAGGGCTCCGCAATCGACTTGCGCAGCTCGTCGGCATTGCGCACCACGAGATGCTTCAAGTTGCCCATCACCGCGACCTCGCCCTTCAGGTTGGCGGTCTCGCGCAGGATCTGCGGCATCAGCAACCGCCCCTGTCCGTCGAACTCCACCACCTGCCCGTAGTAGCTGGTGCGCTCCAGGAACTTCTGCTTGGTCTTGTGCATTTCCGGCAGCGCCGCCAGCTTGCGCTCGATCTCTTCCCAAGCCTGCATGGGATAAACTTTGGCACTCTTGCCGTCCCAACTCGTGATATAGAATTGGGCGCTGTAGTTCTCGTCGATTTCGCGCTTGAATTCCGCGGGCACCTTGAGGCGCCCTTTGTCGTCGAGCCGGGTTAAATGATTGCCGCGAAACATAGCGCTCGGCCTGAACTGCCAACATCACCAAGGGGGTCAAAACTGCCAAACCAATGAGGCACGCATCATCTGGCGCGAAGTCCGTCGGGTCGGCGAAACCATTGGGCGTCAGTCGCATGCCTTAAAAAGCAGGAGTTCTTACCACTACATCCCACTTCTTACCACTTAGGACGTATCCTACTCCTAAACTGTTGTCTGTCAAGAGGAAATTGAGGATTTTTGTGGCTAAGCGCTCGTTGGGCCACTTGCCACAATTCGTAGGGGCATTCCAAACCCGCCAGCCCTACAAAAAGTGTTTACTCAGAAGGTTCAACGGTGAGGATCCACAGCAATGACGCGGCTGCAAGAGAAAAAGCCCGCCGTTTGCCGGCGGACTCAATCCGCTCGTCGAGTAAGTCGACGGGAAAGCGTTTGCGCGGCTGGCTACGTTATTATCGACCTGGGTAAAAGAAAAGCGCCCAGCGCTAACGCTGGGCCTTGGTAATTCTGCACTTGGATCGGTCTAGGCCTTACCCTTGCACGCCTGTGATCGTCGGAGCCTTGTTGCCCTGTTTGGCTTGCTCAATCAGGTGCTGAACCGCCTCTTTGTTCTCGAAGTCCGGATTCAGCTTCAGCAGCTTTTCCCATGCAGCCACGGCGCCATTAACATCGTTCTTGCCCTTCCATTTGATGATGCCGATGTTCATCAGCGTGCCCGCATGCTTCGGATCGTACGTGAGCGACTTGTTGAGCTGTGCCAGTGCGCCATCGACATCGCCCAGGTAATAGAGGCAGGAAGCGAGATCAGTCCGCGCGCCAACGTTCTTGGGATCAATGGCCAGAGATTTCTGGTAGTAGTCAATGGCCGTCTTGAACTGGTGCGTGGCGCGATACATCGTGCCAACCTGGTTCAGGAGATCAGCATTGTTGGGGTCTTTTTTCAACTGCTCCAATAACGGCGCCGTCTGCTTGTCGGCCATTCGTTTCATGTCATCGAGCGAGGGCATCTTCTGCTGCTGTCCCATGCCGGCGTGGGGATCCTGCGAACCTTGACCCATCTGTGGCGCCGCTTCTGAGGCGACGGCCGTTACTTGCTGTATCGCCGAACCGCGCAGGAAGTATCCAATTACCAGTCCGATCAGCAGGCAGACCGCAGCCATGGTGTAGGTCTGAGCCGGCTTCCACAGTGAGCTTGTGGCACGAGGTTCGTTGGTTTGGTCGTCCATGTTTCTTTCACCCCTTACGTTCCGGGAACATCGCAGGGAGCGTGCTCCGCGCAGAGGAACTGCTGGTGTATAGAGCACCCCGCCTGCCAAAGATCTCCAGCGTAGCGAGCCGTGATCAGGCTTTAAGCCTCAGCAACTTAGCGGCGACACGGCGGAATAGCGTCATCCCCGCAGCGGGTTTTTGTCCGCAGCGCCCGTGTGATTTGGCGCGTACGTTGCAACTTGTGGATCTAATGACCTTCGGATGGAGCACACTGTGGATCTTTCTCGTATAACCACCAATTACCGGAGCGTGCGACTAAGCTAACAGGGCAAGGCGCCCACCCAAATAGCCGGTAGCCCAAATCGACTGGGGCATGGACCACGAAATAGCGGTATGTGCCACCGCGCCACTCGTCCCATTGAAAAGTATCTGGGTGCCATTCGGAAACAGTCGGGTTCGGCGTGGGCACGGCGGGCCCATAACGAACAAGGGCGACAGGGAACACCGCGAAGTTCATGTCAACGACACCCTGTTTCGTAGCCGAGTACCATGCGGGAAAGTGAACAAATACGGGCGCCGGGGATCCCTTCATGTGTTGAATAAACATGAGAGACAAAACGCGTTGGTTCGGCTGCATGGCTGCCAGGATCTGCTTAAAGCCCTTGGCTTCGGCATCGTATCGCACAGTTACGGAGATGAGGATCGTGATCCATGCCAGCAACAGGAAAACAGTCACGGCGCGCCAAGCCGGACGAGATACGGGCGACTTATTCAACCCGATAACAAAAAACGGCAGCGCAAAGACCGCGAACCTTTGAGACAGTGCCCATCCGCTGTGCCCGCCGGTGGGGCCAAAAAGCATCACCCCAACGCAAACCGCAAGCGGGGCCCAAACGGCCAGGCGCCTGCTCAGCCGCACGCCCGCCAGAAACGGTAAGACAACCAGGGCAATTCCAAAAAACACGCAAAACAAGGGCGACCACAGGCCAAGTAGCCGGGGAAAGAATCCACTTATCCGGCCGCCCCAAATGTGCGGATCAGCGGAACCGAACCAACTGAGGTCCCAGACGACAGGGTCTTTCGTACCAGCACCGGCCATTGTGCGGAGGTACCAAACGAAGGCCAACGGAACCGCAGCAATAACCGGGGCAGCAGTAGTCACTGCCTTTCGGAGCCTGCCAGTTTCAAGCAATGCATACAGGCCCGCGATCGCGCCGAACAAGAGGTATGTGAGCGCATGACTGAAGAAAAGCAAAATTGAAAACAGCGCAACATAGGCGGAGCTTCGCAGGCTCGGCTTCCGGGTATGGCGCATGAACATTACCAGGAAGAGCAGTCCTATCGGTGTTGCAACCAGAAAATTCAAGAATCCCCAGCTATAGCTGAATCCGTACATCGCCGGGATTGTCAACAAGGCCCAGTAACGATCGGCGCCGGTCTCTTTCGCCAGCAGGGCCGTAACAACAGGGACCGCTGCCACTGCGACGGCAATGACAAATTTGGTAGCAGTAACGATCCCCAGCAGGGGAGTCAATGCATACACCAGCACGTAGCCGAGCAGGTATGGCGTGAACCAATTCACCCAGAAGAGGTTTGCAAACGGAAAACCAGGAGTATGCAGGTTGTGCAACAACGCGATTTGCGCCGCGTGTTCTGGCAGATCCACCATCGGGGGAAACGATGGGAGCCACACGGGAATTGTGGCCAGCAGACTGGCTGCGACCAGAAGCAACATCTCGCGCTTTTGTGCCGCGCGGATTGCCGGGCTTGAGTCCTCGGACGGCCCGGGCGGTACGGCGCTTTCGATCTCTGAGGTTGCTTCGGTGGTGAGGGTCATCTGCGAATGAACGATCCTGCTTCGTCGGGCCGTCTCGCGACAAAGTGCCGCCAGAGCCGAATCCTCAGCCTGATGGCAAGTGCACCACACCTGCCAAATGGATCGCCGACCGCGCCATCCGAGAAGATCTTTTTGCTGCTTCGTTTACGAGTCGAAGCAAGAGAAACAGACAATGCTCCTGCGCAGCCCAGAGCGCGTTAATCCCCAGTTCGGGAGTGATTTGGCGCGGCGTTTTGAGCTGGCTGCCCCGCAAATCCAATGCAATCAGAGGAATACCGCGATTCCAACATGTTCCGATTTGGCACCCGAGATGCTTTTGCTATGGCATGGGGTATCCGCGCTTTTCGACGGCAATGAGTTAGGCGACGACTTCTCTGAAGCAATCATGACGATCGGAACCACACCCGAAACAGAAGCACCGGTGCAATCCAATGCCGCAGCGGCAGTTGCTGAAGTTGAGCATGCTGCGCCCACAAAGAAGAATTGGCCCGAGTGGGTAGTTCTGGCCGCGCTAGTCGTGGTCATGCTTGCGCAGTTGTGGAGCAGCGTGGTTCAGCTCTCCATTACCTCCGACGAGGTCGATCACCTGCACGCCGCCTATCGATATTGGCAATGCAACGACTTTGGCTGGAACCCCGAGCACCCTCCGCTGGTGAAGATCGTCGCCGGCCTGCCGTTGCAGTTCATGAAGATCAACGACCCTGTCCCAAACGCCTGCGGCGCCCAGACCAGCAAGGCCGAGGACTTTGTTATTGGACATGCATTCCTGGTCTCGAATCCTGAACGTGTGCTTATGGCGGCAAGATTCGCCGTATCGTTCCTGGCGCTCCTCTTGCTGCTGACCGTGTGGTTCTTCGCTCGGAAGATGTTTGGGTTGCCGGTCGCAATTATCGCCGGAGTGCTGGTGGCGTTCGAACCGAATCTTCTGGCGCACGGCGCGCTGGTCACAACCGACGTCGCGGCCGCGCTAGGGATGGCACTGGTGACTTATGCCACGTACAACTACGTTCGCGAACCGCGCGGAAGCAGGCTGCTGCCTCTGGGATTGGCGATAGGCTTCGCACTGTGCGCGAAGCACTCCAGCATACTGGTCGCCGTGATCGTGCCCGTACTTCTGTTCGCCGACGCGATCTTCTATTCCGGCGAGCAACGCTCTCGCGTTTTTCTACGCTATGCCGGCGCCCTGGTGTTAGTTGCGGCCGTTGGACTGCTGGTGCTGTGGGCGGCTTACGGATTTCGCTATGCAGCGCGACCCGGCAACGCGGCCATCTGGATTCCGCCCAGGCTCACCGAAGCGCGCGGCATGGTTGCCACACGAGTGATTCCTGCAATCGAAAGCTGGCGAGTTCTGCCCGAGGCTTACCTGGTTGGCCTGCAAGACGTCCTGGCTGAGTCCGAGGTCGGAAGGCCATCATTTCTGCTGGGCAAGCTCTACCGACACGGCAACTGGTTCTATTTCCCGATCGTTCTGATCATCAAGCTCACACTGAGCATGCTGTTGATGCTGGTGCTGTCGGCAATATCTGTCCGTTACTGGCGAAGCAAATCACGAGAGCTGATGTTTCTGTTAGTGCCGGCTGCCATATATCTCCTATTCAGCATGCGATCCGGTCTGAATGTGGGAGTGCGACATGTGTTGCCGGTGTTCCCATTGCTGATCACCTTTGCCGCGGCTGGCACATGGAGTTTCCTGCGCGAGCGCAAATGGGGAATGGCAGCGCTCGTAGCACTGTTGCTATTGCACATCGCCAGCTCTCTCCACGCCTATCCCAACTACATTTGCTACAGCAACGAACTCTGGGGCGGTCCGGCCAATACGTACCGGTATCTAGCCAACTCGGACACGGATTGGGGACAGGCACAGAAGATGGCGCGGGCTTACATCGAAAAGACGCGTCCGGAAAATTGCTTCTTCCTGCGAACCTACAACAGCAAGAACAGCGACTATGGGATTCCCTGCGGCGGTATCTCAGAACTGCAATGGAACGACCTGAAGACCCCATACACCGGCACGATGATTGTCAGCAGCAGTATGGTCGATGGTATCGGGCTGCGGGGCGCAGCCATAGAAACCCGTCGGGTTTTCAAGGATCTGAAACCGGTTGCGAAGCTCGGCGGTAGCGCCCTGCTGGTTTATCAAGGAACCTTCGACTTGAGTCCACTGGTTGCTGCCCAACTTCTCTACCGGGCAAGAGAGGTCGGTGACCAGGACGAGCACCGGGTGCTGGAACTGGCCCAGCAGGCAGCCCAATTGGACCCTTCGCGGGGTGATGCCCACGCAGTGATGTGCGGCAGCTACCACGTCCTCGGCCAGGACGATCAGGCAGAGAAAGAGTGCAACCTGGCACTTACTTTAATCCGCAAGGATCCGAGGTATGGACCGGAGCAGATAAAGTACATGGAACAATTCATCGCCAAGAAGGGATTAAAGATCTACAACAATCAGTGAGTTTGCTTTGTCATTAGCCGAAACAACCGAAATCCAAAAAACGCCGGGCGCCGGTTTTATTCAGGAGCTAGCTCCACTGCTTCGTCTGCGCTGGTTGCAGTTGCTGGTGCTTGCCGGTTTACTGGTTGTAACGGGGGTGGTTGCGTTCCAGATCAAGTTGTTCGTCCTGGACCTGGATATCTGGTGGCACTTAAAGGTCGGCGACTGGATCGTCCAGCACGCAGCGTTTCCGCACAACGGCATTCTTTCGCGGACCGCGGCTGCGCGCCCGTGGATCGCCTACAGCTGGGGGTTTGAAGTTCTGTTGTCGCGCTTCTATGCATGGTTTGGGCTGATCGGCATCGGCGTGTATGGAACGCTGCTGACGTTGGCAGTCGCCTTCAGCGTCTACTGGATGGCGCGGCGGCTTTCGGGAAGCTTCTGGATGTCGTGCGTACTGGCCGCAATAACTTGTTACTCGTTTCTCTTCCTGATGATGCCGCGGCCCGTGTTCTTCTCGATCATTCTGCTATGCGTGAGCCTGACTTTGATCTTGCAGGCTCAGCGGAACGGACGCGTGCAGACGCTCTACTGGCTGCCGCTGATTTTCTTCTTGTGGGCCAATCTGCATATCCAGTTCATCTATGGGCTGGTGGTCCTTGGATTGTTCGTCGCCATTAACGCGGCGCAGCGCTTCGCGTCGCGTCTGGGGATTGCGCCAACATTCCTGGAGAGCCCGACGATCCCGATCCCTCCGCTGATCGGTGTGTTCGCCGGCTGTGTGCTGGCGACGTCTGATCAGCCCATATTCGTACCACCTCTACGGCGTGATCTTCACGTACTCGCGCTCGACGCTCATCTATTCGATCATCAAGGAGCTCCAGCCGGTAAGCTTCCGCGGTTATGAGAATTTCGCTGAGCTGCTGCTGGCCGGTGCTGCGTTCTATGCCGTTGGCTGCCGCAAGAAGGTCGATCTGTTCAAGCTCGTCCTTCTGGTAATGGCCTGCGTGGTCGCCTTCCGCACGATGCGCGACTCGTGGTTCCTCTGCGTGATCTCGGCAGCATGCATTGCCGACGCGCCACTCGCAGACGCTAAGCGCGATCCGGCCGAGAAGCCTTGGGAGTTGGCCGGTGTCTTTGCGATGGTTGCCGTCATGCTGCTGCTGTTGAGTAACGGGACCGACTTCAACACGCGCGGCCTCGATCGAACCATCAGCAGCCGCTTCCCGGTGAGTGCCGTCAACTTCATCCATCAGAATCGCTTGCCTGGACCGCTTTACAATACGTTCGACTGGGGCGGCTTCCTGACGTGGTATATGCCGGATTATCCCGTTGTGGTCGACGGCCGCACCGATCTCTACGGCGACGATCTCAACAAGCTGCTGTTCGATACCCAGAACGGTGAAGCATCGTACAAGAGCGATCCTTACCTTAACGAAGCTGGTGTCGTCCTCCTGCACCGGCAGGATGGACTGGTTTCCACCCTGGCGCTGGATCCGCGCTTCCGGAAGGTCTACGAAGATCAAATCGCGACTGTGTTTGTGAGGCAGTGAATTCGGCGTTTGTCAGTCCCGGGCAAAACCTCTCTTTGCGAAGCTGGATGGGATGCTGGAGCCGCTGCGGTTAGAAGATTCCGCTGCGATAGATCACCCACCAGCTCACAAACAGCGAAGCGAAGGTTTCCACTACTCCCCATCCCAACGGCATAAAGAACGCTCCACAGCTGAGCACGCCGAACAGCAGCCAAAAAGATTTTTTCTGCGAATCCAAATCGAGTGGTCCCCCACTTCGTGCGCGAGCCGATGATCGCGTATAGTACGAGCGCAACGCAAGGCTGCAACGATGCCTGATTACATTCTGCCTCACGGCTTGGCCGGCGAGCGGCAACGTCTGAAATTGATGTCCGAGCTGCTCGATCCATTCGAGCGTTCGCACATCGAGCGGCTCGGGCTACGTCCAGGCTGGCGCTGTCTGGAAGTAGGTTGCGGCAATGGCTCGATTGCACAGTGGCTGGCGGAGCAAGTCGCGCCCAGCGGCACACGTGGTAGCCAGCGACCTCGACATCAGCTACATCAGCGGTGTCGAACGGCCCTGCCTTGAAGTCCGCCGGCTCGACATCCTTCGCGACGCAATCGAAGAAGCATGCCTACGACCTCGTGGTCGCGCGCGCTCTGCTTCATCACCTGCCAGGCGCTCGTGAGGCGTTGCAACGCATGATTTCCGCTCTGAAGCCCGGAGGCGCGCTGCTTTCGATCGAGCCGGACATGCTTCCGGCCACGGTGGCCGAACCGGAAGCATTGCAGACATTCTGGCAGGGATGGCTGGCATGGTCGGTCGATGCCGGAATCGATTATTCCATCGGACGAAAGATCGCCGGCTGGCTGGATTCGTTCGGGATGGAGCAGGTCTCCGCCGAGGGCCACACTCCGGTTTTCAATGGCGGCTCGCCCTGGTCGGAGTATTGGATCGAGACCATGCGCGAGCTGCGGCCGCGACTGCTGGAATCAGGACACATCATCGCCAATCACTTCGCGGAGTTCGACCTGCGTTATAGCGATCCGCATTATTGGACCAGCGTCCTCACCATGGTTGCCTCGTGGGGACGCAAGCCCCGGTAGAGCGGCGCTTTAGCGCCGCGCCGGCTCAAGAAATAAGCTAAGCAGTTGTGACTGTCATCTGTGGATGACCGTCACAACTGCACATTTTTTTGGCGAGTTGCTAACGCCAGCCTGAAGGCTGGCTCTACCCGCAATCCTCAGTCTGCGACGGCGACCTGCGCCTGCTCTTCCTGGGAAGTCGCAATCGGAACAATGGTCAGGATGTCGGTCTGCACCTTGTCCCACTGCTGAATCAGCAGGCCTTTGTTCTCGAACAGGTCGCGGATCTTCACCGAGTCCCACCCGACGACCTCCTCGAGTATCGGAACCAGAATCGCCAGCGCGCTGTCGCTGATCACGGAACGCTTAGCGATTGGCGCCAGATATTTGTTCTCCGACACCGCGATGGTGAAGCCATCACGCCGGTTAATGTGCAGCATCACGTGAATATCGGAGCTGCCATCGCCGACGTAAACAATTCGGTCGGGCCCAGTCTTCAGCTTCTCCAGCAACTGATCGATCACTGCGACCTTGCCGTAGCCCGCCGTCACCTGCTTGATGCGCTCGATCTCACCGGTGTCGCTGTATTCGAACTCGGTACCGTAGATGTGGTCGGGCGGAATAATGCCCTCCAGCGCCGAGCAGATCACCTCGACCGGCGCGGCTGAAATCACATAGAAATCGAAGTGATAACCTTCCACCTCGTCCGACAGGAAGCTGTACAGCGCGTCGATATTCGGCTTCAGCCGCACGCGCTTGCCGGTCTCGTAGAGATGCTCGCGACGAACGCGCGAGCGGAACTCGGGATCGTGCAGCAGCAGATAGGCGAGCTCGCCCCCTTGCTGCACCAGGTTCAGCTTCGTCATGCCAGTAGTCTTGCGCTCGAATTCCGCCGTGGAAATTCCCAGCAACTCGCTCAACACGTATCCCGAGTCGTTGAAGCTCAGCGTCTGGTCAAAGTCGCTGGCGAATATGTATCGCTTCTTCGGGATGAATTTCTCTGGAATCATTGGCGTCATTTCGGATTCTGCGTCGTTCAATTGGCGCATGCACACACTCATTTCTTGTAATGGGATATCTAATTAGATTCTTCAGCTTCGCGAAGGATGATGAATTTGGGATGAACTGTCGCAGCGCCGATGTCGTCCCTCAAATAGAAGATAGCGATGTTGCGAATCGACTGTGCGTTGCTACTTGCGCTGGAGTCGATGTAGTCGGACGCGTCAGGCTGTCACGCGCTGCCAGAAATTTCTTGACCGCCATGCTCAAACTGTCGAGTTCCCGCTGCAGCAGCGCCGCAGCTGTACCGATGCCTTCCTTATCGCCTGCGCGTCCCTGCTGCTCCAGCGCGTCGGCGGCGTAATACGCGCGGGTACCGCAGATCGTACCGGCTGACGTTTTCAGCTTGTGTGCTGCTCGAGCCGCGGCTTCGTGATCGTTCTTCTCGATGGCGCGCACGATGATGGGCGGTATCACCCGGGCGTCCTGCAAGTACAACTCGCACAGCTCCGCGAAGATCTGCTCGTCGCCGCCATTGCGCTCCAGAGCCCGTGCAACGTCCAACACTCCGGGATCGGTGAACAGCGCTGGTCCGATGCCTACGATACGATCCGGCGATCCGTGTGCGCTGTTCTGATAGATGATGTGCAGCAGCTCCTGCTTCTGCACCGGCTTCGCAACGTAGGCGTCCATGCCGGCTTCCAGACAGCGCTCCCGGTCGCCCTTCATGGCGTGCGCCGTCAGGGCAATGATGGGCACGTGCTTGCCCGTGCCTTGCTCCCGGCCGCGGATAAAGCGCGTAGCATCCAGGCCATCCATCACCGGCATCTGCACGTCCATCAGGATGACATCGAAATCGGTTTCCGTGCTCGCTGCCACCGCGGCCTCGCCGTCTTCGACCAGCGTGACCTGGTGTCCTTCCTTCTCCAGCAGACGAGCCAGCAAACGCTGATTCACGCGGTTGTCTTCGGCAGCGAGGATATGCAGCCGGCCATGTTGCTCTTTGTCCCAAAGCTCGGGCTCCTGCGTCGGAGCGGTGAATGCATTCTTGTCCTTCAGCACCCGCACTATGACGTTCAGTAGCTCCAGCCGGCGGATCGGCTTGATGATGTAGGCAGACACACCGAGCTGGCGGCAACGGCTGATGTCGTCCGAGCGCAAGCCTGCGCTCAACATAAGGATCGTCGCGCTCGTGAACTTCGGATTCTTCCGGATGCACTCCGCCAATTGAAACCCATCCATGCCCGGCATGGTGCCGTCGATCAGGATCAGTTGATACGGCGTGTTGCAACCCACCGCCGCTTCCATGGCCGAGAGCGCACGCATGCCGCTTTCCACCGAATCCGGCTTCATGCGCCAGCGGGTCAGTATGGCGGTCAGGATTTTGCGCTGGGTGAGATTGTCGTCGACGATCAGCGTCGAAACTCCCTTCAGGCATTCCGGGATCGCCGGGCTATTGGAGGCGCCGGCAGTAAGCGGAACTACGACATGAAACTCGCTACCTTGGCCAGGCTCACTCTGGACGAAGATCACGCCTCCCATCAGACGCACCAGACGCGAGGTGATTGCCAGCCCCAGACCGGTACCGCCATAACGGCGGCTGTGCGAAGAGTCGGCTTGCGAAAAGGCCTCAAAGATCACACTCTGCTTGTCGGGCGCGATGCCAATGCCCGTGTCGCGCACCACCATCTGGATCATGTTCAGTCCGCGTTCCGGCGCGCCGTCCAGCGTCACCACTACTTCGCCCTGATCGGTGAACTTGATGGCATTAGCCACCAGATTCAGCAGAATCTGCCGCAGGCGATGCGCGTCGCCCACGAGAATATCCGGCACCGAAGGACGAATGTCGTAGACCAGCTCCAGCCCTTTCTGATGAGCGCGAATGGCAATGCCTTTGAGCGTCGAGCCCACAACTTCGTGGATATTGAACTCGAAAGAATCCAGCTCCAGCCGTCCCACCTCGATTTTGGAGAAATCCAGAATGTCGTTGATGATCGACAGCAGCGATTCGGCCGACAATTTCACCGTCGAAAGGTACTCGCGCTGCTCAGGGGTGAGGTTAGTTTCCAGCGCCAGTTCAGTCATGCCGATCACGCCGTTCATGGGAGTGCGAATTTCGTGGCTCATGTTGGCCAGAAATTCGCTCTTGATGCGATTGGCGACCTCGGCGTCTTCCTTGGCCTTCGCCAGCTGCTGGTTGATCTCCTCATGCCGCGCCAGTTCATTCTCCAGTTCGCGCTTGCTGGCCTGAAGTTCATTCTCTCGGCGCTCAATCTCGGCGAGCATCGTGTTAAATCCCTTGCCTAACTCTGCGACTTTGTCATGGCCGGAGCTCACAACTCGAACGGCGTAATCCTGCTCGCGCGTGACCTTGGCCATACCTCCAGTGAGTTCCGACAGCCTCTTGCAGATCTTTCGCTTGAGCAAGACGTCCGAGATCCACCCGGCTCCGAACGCGAGCAAAATCAGGATGGCAGCGATCATCGATGTGCTCCATCGCTAGGGTCACAGATTTCCCGCAATAAGCGGCTGCCGCCGCAGACGATGACGGGAGAGTTCATAGTCCTGATATCGGCGAGGATCCATTCTGCTTAAGAGGCAGCGAAAGGGATTCAAAATCGGTATCAATATCGCTGACTAATCAAATCTGGTAGAGTGGTCGTGCCGTGACAGGGCCTTACGTTGGAATGGACCAGCGTTTCCAGACAAAAACGCGAATCCTAATTTCATCGGCAACGCCCAATCTAATTCGCATCGCGTCCTTCGACACGGCGAACTTATTTGCGAGCGCTTCTATGCTCGCGACTCCTGACTGTATCGCCTTTTCGATCAGGAATAGCGGCATGAGAATTTGTGCCGCTAGGCGGTTTGCCTGGACCTCCGCAATGGTGCTGAGACCACTGCGATACATGGCGTCATCCTGTAGCCCATTCCCAATGCGCTCTCGATGCAGTACAAAGTGTGCGATCTCATGGGCCAGTGTGAATCTCTTACGAACGAACGGATCTGTTTTATTAATTATGACGCTATATCCAGAGTTTCCGCCGTGTTCAGGATCGAAAAGGATTTTTCCTGAAATATCCGAAGACAACGGCATCTCCCAAACTGCTAATCCGAGTCCGCTGGCCAAGCCAACTACGTCAACGGGCGCTTTACGCTGTACCTCGCTGAGCAAGTCAGCAGGAATGACGTGAGAGCTACGCTTTTGTCCCGCTGTCGCCATTTTGCTCGCTTCCTTCCCTTGCCCCTGTTGCTCCAGTAACTGGATAGGACTTAACGTCCCAAGTGGATTCTCCCGCTGGGACCGTTTCAACATCCGACGTTGGTTCTGCAGGCGCTCCTACCGTGGCCCCTTGTTGATCTATCTCCTCTCGAAGCACCATTGCTTCCGCATCACCAATGACACCTGACTTTCGAAGCCTTTCAATGGCCCGCGCAACTTGTTCTTCGCCACGTCTTAAAAGGGCAGCTTCAGCTCCGTCCATCCGAATATTGCCATTAGGGCGAAGCCTATTGCAACAACGCCAATCACAAGCCCTAGTATCGTAACAATGACGGCTAGGGCAGCAAGTATTTGATCGGTGCTTAGCGGTTTAATATCCGCTACTGCGAAGGCCCACTCACAAGAGAGGTAGGTGCAGATCGCGGCCGCAACAATCGCGACGCCCATGGCCACGACGGCCACTATCGTAGCGCCCATCTCGACCAATCCGTGGCGCGGCATTCGCATCTGTTGACATTTTGACCTATTTGACGCTGGTTTGCTCCCAAAAGCCAAGCCAAGCACCAACTTGTACAACTTGCCCCAATGATACCACCTTTTCACTCGAATATTCGCTATTTATTCGCCTACATCTCTGAGCGGCTTGCGGGTCATCATCTCGTGTATTTCCTCTTTTGTGATTCCTTCGACTTCATTGAGAAGCAGCCAGAGAGCGTCGACGATTATCTGGCTGATGTCGCAGCGAGGATGATTGCGGTTTTTCCGTCTCCGTCTGATCGTGTCTAGGACGTACCCCTCTTCCGGCGTAAGCGACGGATGCACTTTCTCGGCATTCTTCGCTAACGTACCTCTCCGTCCGGGTTTTCCATCTGCCATGACTCAGACCAGTAATTGACATTGGAGAAAAAAGTATTTTAAATACATAAATTGAAGGTTGCACAAAAATCGTGCTGACGATCGCAACATCTCGCGCTCAAAAGTTCCCTATATGTGGGGGATTGCGTGTCGGCGGCGGGTGTTTATACTGGGGTGGGCGGAGAGCTTGTTGGAAGCAAGCACCTAGCCCAGCGCATGCCTCATCGCCTCAGGCCACGGCATGCCCTTCAGGTCAAAAGTTCTTCGATATTCAACAAAATTGGTGGAGGCGACTCGACTTGAACGAGCATCCATCGGATTCGCAGTCCGATGCTCTACCGGTTGAGCTACGCCCCCACTGATGGTGGGCCTAGCGGGATTTCGATACCCGCACTTCCGGCTTTAAAGACCGGCGTCCTGGTCGCAACTAGACGATAGGCCCACAGCGGAGCTGAGCGAGGAGAAAGCGCAAAGACAACGTTGCTCCTCGCCTCGGCTCTGGTTACATCTACTCTATTGTCTGAAACGCCAATGCCTCAGACAATAACGAACATGATTCGCCGGAAATGTTTTGGTGGATTTTGAACCAAAAGCTGTGCAAAACAGGGCTGGAAGAGTCTGGAATGAGTAATGCTAAAAGATCGGCGGAATTTCAGCGATTCGATACTGCCATGCGGAAGATAATGACGGTATCTAAAGCAGAGCTACAGCGCAGGATTGAAGCAGACCCGCATAAGACAGGAAAGCGGAAGCCTAAGCCGTCCGCTTCCTCTTCGGGCCCCTCCGCAAGTAAGGATTAGGTAGTTAGAAATCGCGAGCGCCATCCTTCCCCGTCAGTTCTGAATACGTCAATCTCTTGCCGACGATCTGCGATAGCGCCTTTGCGAACCTGTCCGAATCGTTCAACGGATTTTCTTTCGTCGCGCGGTTATTGAATCTGAAAGCCTGCTCGTCAGCGTACCGCTGCAAGTGGAACGGTTCGACGGCAACGTAGGTTCCACGCAGAGTCCTCTTGAACAGCGCCCAGAAATTTTCGATTCCCTGGGTGTGGACTGCGCCGTTGACGTAGGTTTCCATGTGATTCACGACTTCATGCACAAAGTCATCCTTCAATTCGTTGTAGCCGGACCACTGGTCGGTGTACACGCGCGCGCCGTATTTGACGTGATTCAGAACCTCAGCCTGCAAGGTTTCGCGCTTCACGTTCGGAATGATCTTTGTGCGGACTTGGCGCAAGTCACGATCTAGCAGGCCCATGACGATAGTCTTGCGCTCTCCGCCGCCATAAGCGTTAAACCGCTTCCGTTTCTCTCTGTGCATGTTGGTCAAGCTGCCGCCGACGAACGTCTCATCGACCTCGGTTGGACCGCCGCTGCTTCCAAGCTGGGAAGCGGACTTGTCCTGCATTGCCAGCCGAATCCGATGCAGCATGAACCAAGCGGTTTTCTGCGTTACTCCGAGTGCCCGATGCAATTCCCAAGATGAGATTCCGTTCTTATCGTTGACGATCATCCAAACGGCTGGCAGCCACTTGTCCAGCGGAATCGGGGAATCCTCGAAGATGGTTCCCACCTTCGCAGAGAACTGACGCTTGGGATGTACGCTCTTGCACTGCCAGCGCCGCTGGTTGGCGAGGAATTTGGCGTCTGTCCGACCGCAGGTTGGACAGGTAACGACGCCATTCGGGAAGGTGAGCGGAATCATGTACGCGAGGCAGTTGTCGGGGTCCGAGAAGTACCTAATCGCCTCTTGCAGTGTCTTAGGTTCCGGCGCTTTATCCGCTTTCATGTAAAGCAGTGTATTTCACTTGACTAATCAAGTCAAGGGAAATCTGATTAGCGAAGTATATTTATACCTCAAAATCTTAGTCACTTCCACTCAACTTTGGGCGCGGCTCCCCTTAAGGCTGTTATAATCAATCTCATTCATGGCAAGAAAGCGTCTTATTCGCTCAACCACAGTTCTTTGCGTTCGGCGGGACGGCAAGGTGGTCATGGCTGGTGACGGCCAGGTCACCCTTGGAGAAGGCGTGATCAAGCACACCGCCCGCAAGATCCGCCGCCTCTATCAGGACAAGATTCTCGCCGGTTTTGCCGGGTCCACTGCCGACGCGTTCTCCTTGTTTGCTCGCTTCGAGTCGAAGCTGGAGCAATACCACGGCAACCTGGGCCGCGCGGCGGTCGAGTTGGCCAAAGACTGGCGCACCGACAAGATGCTGCGTTCGCTCGAAGCGCTACTGCTTGTCGCCGACCAGGGCCAGACCTTTCTGATCAGCGGACAGGGCGATGTGATCGAGCCGGACTCGGGCATTGCCGCCATTGGTAGTGGAGGCCCATACGCCACCGCCGCGGCGACTGCCCTGATGGAACATACGCAGCTATCTCCGCGCGCCATCGCCGAGGAGGCGATGAAGATCGCCGGCAAGATCTGTATTTACACAAATGACAAGGTGACCATCGAAGAGCTGTAGAAGCAGTTGTCAGCTGCCGGTTGTCAGTTGTCGGAGATGTGAGATGCAATCGACCACCAAAGATTCGGTGTTGAACGCGATAGCCGATGACTATGAGAGCGTGGCGACAATTCTGGAAACCGTTCGCAAGTTCGACGAGCCCGAGGCCACAGCCCACGATATTTCTCAGGCGCTTGAAGAGCTCGTAAGAGAAGGTCTGGCGCAAACGTACGAACTTTCGCCATCGCCACCGCATTCGAAACTGGTCGATTTTGATGTGAACCGCGCTGACGAACTCTGGTTTTATGTGACAAGCGAAGGGAAAAACCTGGTCCGCGGAACGCGTGCCGTTGATTCGGGATTCGGACCTGCTTGCTGACAACCGGCAACTAACAACTGACAACCGACACGAGGTTTGTTTTGGCAATTTATCTTCCCGCAACCGCTGATGAAGAACACGTAGCACTCGACGAACTTACCCCGCGCGAGATCGTCCGCGAGCTCGACAAATATGTCGTCGGCCAGAACCAGGCCAAACGCGCCGTCGCTATCGCGCTGCGCAATCGCATGCGCCGCCAGAAGCTAACTCCGGAACTGGCCGAAGAGGTGATCCCCAAGAACATCATCATGATCGGCCCCACCGGCGTGGGCAAAACCGAAATCGCGCGCCGCCTGGCGAAGCTCGCCAATTCTCCCTTCATGAAGGTCGAGGCTTCGAAGTTTACCGAAGTCGGCTACGTCGGGCGCGACGTCGAATCGATGATCCGCGATCTCGTCGAGATCGCCATTGATATGGTGCGCGAGGAGAAGCTGGAAGACGTCGCCGACAAGGCCGAGATGAACGCCGAAGAGCGACTGCTCGACCTGTTACTGCCGTCGATGCCGGCGCAGGTTCCACCCAAGCCTGCAAATTCCGGGGATCAGCCGCAGATCGGCTTCAACATCAATAGCGAACCACTGCTCGCCGGTGAGCCGGGCTCGCGTACGCGCGAGAAACTTCGCCAACAGCTGCGCGAAGGCAAGCTGGACGAGCGCATCGTCGAGCTTGATGTCCGCGAAAAATCGATGCCGGCGTTCGAGATCATCAGCAACCAGGGCGTCGAGGAGATGGACGTCAACATTAAGGACATGTTGCCCAACATCTTCGGCCAGCGCACCAAGAAGCGGAAGATGAAGGTCAGCGAGGCCTTCGAATATCTGATCCAGGAAGAAGAGCAGCGGCTGGTCGACATGGACCAGGTCACGCGCATCGCGGTCGAGCGCGTGGAGAACTCCGGCATCATCTTCCTCGACGAGATCGACAAGATTGCCGGCCGCGAAGGCGGTCACGGGCCTGACGTTTCGCGCGAGGGCGTGCAGCGCGACATCCTGCCCATCGTCGAAGGCACGACGGTCAACACGCGCTATGGCATGGTGCGCACCGATCACATCCTGTTCATCGCCGCCGGCGCATTCCACGTCTCCAAGCCGAGCGACCTGATCCCGGAACTGCAAGGCCGATTCCCTATCCGCGTCGAACTGCAGTCGCTGACCGTCGAGGACTTCATCAAGATCCTCACCGAGCCCAAGTCATCGCTCACCAAGCAGTACACCGCGCTGCTCGACACCGAAGGCCTGAAGTTGGAGTTCACACCGGAGGCATTGGCCGAGGTCGCGAACTTCGCTTTCCGCGTGAATGAAGGCACGGAAAACATTGGCGCGCGCCGCCTGCACACCATCATGGAAAAGGTGCTGGACGTAATAAGCTTTGAGGCGCCCGACATGACGGAAAAACACGTCGTTGTCGACGCCGATTACGTCCGCAATACGCTGTCGGACATTGTGAAGGACCAGGATCTGTCGCGCTACATTCTGTGATCAACCACAGAGACACCGAGGTTTGAAGGGGCGCGGCTTCAGCCGCGCCGTACCCGCACCTTATCGAGTTGTCATCCCGAGGAGGGCTTCCAGCTCGCCGAGGGATCTGCTTTCCGCGGCAATGGCAATATCATGTACTCTTCGTCGACGTAGCGATCGCCGATCTTCAGCGCCTTAGGTTCGATGCCGAACGAAGTGAAACCTAGCGAACGATAGGTTGCGATGGCCGCAGCTTGCGTCGTGGTAACACTGAGGATGATCTGCTCCAGTCCCTCGATCTTCGCGGCGCGCTCGACAACCGTCTGCAGCATCCGCCTGCCGATTCCCTGGCCGCGCAATTCCGCGCTCAGGTAGACGCCCCAAATGCGGCCCTTGTGGTGCGACTTCGGCTGGGTCTCCCTGACAAATCCCGCAGTGCCCCGAAGTTTTCCATCAGCGAAGACGCCGAAGACAAAATTGTTGGCCGGGTCGGCGGTCAGGCGACGCTGGATTTCCTCGCGCGACAGCTTCAGATGATCTTCGACAGACGAACTGAAGGCGGCGGGGTCGCGTTCAAGTGCTTCGAGGCGGCAATGCCAGTAGGCTTCGACATCGTTGATAGTGAGCGTGCGAATTGCGATATCGGCCATCAGGGATTTCGATGTGTTTAACGCATCCAGCTGGGCAGGGTTATCTACTAACCACGCGCTACGAATTGCAGCAACTCTTCGAGCTCGTCCACTTGACCGAGAGCAATGAAGGCATGACCGAAGAACTTTGGTTCCGCAATCATGACCCCGCCGCCGTACGTCTCCATATACCACTCAGTTTCCGGATCAGTAGAGTCGGTTACTACAAACTCGATCGTGCCAGGCTCGCCGTGAAACAAGACTCGATCACCGCTTCGAATCTCTTCTCCGGTTCGATATCGCATCGACATCAGAGGAGCCCAAGGCGTCGAAGGTCGTCCTCGGACCATCCAACGTCCGCAATCATGGCCTTCAGCGTTCCTATGGGAAACGTGTCGCGAAGGTGGTGATAGGCTACAACCACTCGCCTTTCATCGTCGTGGCGATAGATGTGATGGCTGCCGCGGGTGCGCGTCAGGCGAAATCCATCCGCGTGCAATGCGCGAATTAACTCCCGCGCAGTAACGCCACGCGGTAGTTCAGGCATAATTGACAGCCACCGCGGCCGTCGGCCACTCCAGCGCACCGTGTCCGGGATCGACTGGCACAGCTTGTCCGGATTCGCGGAGGTCTTCCAAGTACAGCTCGATGGCTTCGCGAGCGTTCGCCAAAGCCTCTTCGTAGGTCCGCCCCCATGTGTGGCATCCCTTCAGCGCTGGACAGAAAGCGTGATGTGCCTTCTGGCCGTCTTCGGTCTGGTCCTCTTCGACGACGACTTGGAAAACATACGATTTCATTGCGCACACCTCCTTACTCCCAAAACTCCCACTTAATCTTCCCCGACGCGCAGCACCGCCAGAAACGCTTCCTGCGGGATATCGACGCGCCCGATGCGCTTCATACGCTTCTTGCCTTCCTTCTGTTTCTCCAGGAGTTTGCGTTTGCGGCTGATATCGCCACCATAGCATTTGGCAATCACGTTCTTGCGCATGGCCGCCACGGTTTCGCGGGAAATGATCTTGGCGCCGATCGCCGCCTGAATGGCGACTTCGAACATCTGGCGAGGAATCAGTTGTCGCATTTTCGAAACCAGCGCTTTGCCGCGATCGTAGGCGAAGTCGCGATGCACGATGATCGACAGCGCATCCACTGGATCGCCGGAGACGAGGATGTCGAGCTTCACCATCGGTGATTCCCAGGCGCCGGTGAGATGGTAGTCCAGCGACGCGTAGCCCCGTGAAACCGTCTTCAGCTTGTCATAGAAGTCGAGGACAATCTCGTTCAGCGGCAGCTCGTACTGCAGCATCACGCGGGTTGCGCTGACGTACTCGAACGATTTCTGCTTGCCGCGCTTCTCTTCCACCAGCTTCAGAATGCCGCCGACGTACTCTTCGTTCGTGAGGATCGTTGCAAGAATAACCGGCTCTTCGATCTTTGCGATCTCGCTGGGATCGGGCCAGCGCGAGGGATTGTCGACCTCGACGACGCTGCCATCGGTGAGCGTGATCTTGTAGCGCACGCCCGGCGCGGTGGTGATCAGGTTGAGGTTGTATTCGCGCTCCAGCCGCTCTTGAATGATCTCCATGTGCAGCAGCCCGAGGAAGCCGCAGCGAAAGCCAAAGCCGAGCGCGACTGAGCTCTCCGGCTCGAAGAAGAACGACGAATCGTTGAGCCTCAGCTTTTCCAGCGCCTCTCGCAGCAGCGTGTGCTCGTGCGCGTCGACGGTGTAGAGACCGGCAAAAACCATCGGCTTCAGCTCTTCGAAACCGGGCAGAGGCTCGATCGCTGGATGACCATCGTCGGTGATGGTGTCGCCGATCTTGCAATCGGCAACCGTCTTGATGGTCGCTGTCAGGAAACCCACTTCGCCGGCGCTTAAGGAATCAACTTCCACGGGCTTCGGCGTTAGCACCCCGAGCGTCTCTACATCGAACGTCCGCCCATTCGACATCAGCTTGATGCGCTGGCCCTTGCTGAGCACACCCTGGATGACGCGCGCCAGCACTACCACTCCGCGATAGGAGTCAAACCACGAATCAAAGATCAGCGCCTGAAGAGGATTCGACGCGCGCCCTTTCGGCGGAGGGATTTGCTTGACGATCGCCTCCAGCACCTCAGGCACGCCTTGGCCCGTCTTCGCGCTGATGCAGATCGCATGCGATGCATCAAGGCCGACAGCGCCCTCGATCATCTCTTTCGTGCGCTCGATATCGGCGCTCGGCAGATCGATTTTGTTGATGACCGGAAGAATCTCTAGCCCGTTGTTGATAGCGATGTAGGCATTCGCCAGCGTCTGCGCTTCGACCCCCTGGGACGCGTCGACCACCAGCAGCGCACCCTCGCACGACGCCAGCGAGCGCGAAACTTCGTAGCTGAAGTCGACGTGTCCTGGCGTATCGATCAGATTGAGCTGATAGGTCTGGCCATCCTGTGCTGGATACATCATGCGCACGGAATGCGCCTTGATGGTGATGCCGCGCTCGCGCTCCAGGTCCATTGTGTCGAGCACCTGGGCTTCCATCTCGCGCGCCGTAAGCGAGCCTGTAAGTTCGAGCAGACGGTCCGCAAGCGTGCTCTTCCCATGATCGATATGGGCGATGATGGCGAAGTTGCGGATGGGTGAGGGGTCCATGTTGGGTTGAATTGACCTTCAGATCAGCGGTTAAGCTGCAACAAGTTAGGGACTTTCAGCCCCGGAATCGTGGAACGCTAGTCTCAGTCGTAGCTCTCTGGGCTGTATTGATTCTAACAGGCAACCTGCAGTAGCTCTGTCTATCTGACAAGCACCTGAACTCTATAACCGCCATCCTCAGCTTGCAGAATTGCTTCCCAGCCGCCTTGCACAGCGGGCAATGTCGCGCCTGGTTGCAATGCCGCCTGGACCATGAGCTTCGGCTTGATCGCGGGCACCGTCATGGTCATCACACCAGCTTCGTAGTTTGCATCAGCTGTGCGGTTGTTGTGCGTGACGTATTGCTTTCGCAATTGCAGCAGTCGCCGGTACCACTCCAGCATTTCTCGATTCTGAGCGCTGTCGGCCCACGTCAGCTTGGAGCGTTCGAAGGTTTGCGGATCTTCCGGATCGGGCACCTCATTGAAATCGAAATCCTTGAACTCACTGCGACGACCTTCGCTGACGGCCTTTTTCAACGCGGCATCCTGAAAGTCCGCGAAGAACTGAAATGGCGATGACTCGTCGTACTCCTGGCCCATGAAGAGCAGAGGAGTGTGCGGCGCCAGCAATAACAGCGCTGCGGCAACCTTGCGCGCACCTCGCGGAATTAACGTAGTCAGCCGCTCGCCCTTGGCACGATTGCCGACCTGATCGTGGTTCTGAATGCAGATGACGTTTGCCGGCAGCGGCACACTTTGCGCGGTCGTACCACGCGGCGCGTTCCAGAAGCGAAAGTGCTCGCCCTGGAAGACGTAACCTTCGCGCAGTGCGCGCGCTATTTGCTGCGGATCGCCGAAATCCTGGTAATACCCCTGACGTTCGCCGGCGAACAAGGCATGAATGGCGTGATGGAAGTCGTCACTCCAAACGGCGTCGAGTCCGTATCCACCTTCGCTTGCCGGCTTGACGTAACGCGAATCGTTCTCGTCAGTCTCGGCAATCACGCAAACGCGGCGGTTTGTCTGTTGCGCCAGTTGCTGCACGCGAGCCTGGATCTCGGCAACGATGTGCTGCGGCGAATCGTCTTTAATGGTCTGCACTGCATCCAGCCGCAGACCGTCGAGACGATACTCACGAATCCAGTACAGCGCGTTGTCCACAAAATATTTCCGAACATGCTCGCAACCATCGCTGTCGTAGTTAATCGCGTCTCCCCATGGCGTTTTGTGATGAGAAGTGAAGTACGGCCCGAACTTCGGCAGATAATTGCCTTCCGGGCCGAGGTGGTTGTAGACGACATCAAGAATGACGGCGAGGCCAGTTCGATGCGCCGCATCAACCAGGCGCTTCAGCCCATCCGAGCCGCCGTAGTTCGCCTGCACGGCATAGGGCGAGACGCCATCGTATCCCCAGTCGCGCGTACCCGGGAACGCGGCTACCGGCATGATCTCGATTACCGTGACGCCAAGCTGCTTGAGGTAGTCGAGCTTGCGAATCACGCCGTCGAATGTGCCTTCGCGCGTGAAAGTACCAACGTGCAGTTCGTATATGACGTAGTCGCGCAGATCCAAGCCCGGCCAGGGCTCAGTGCGGTCGCTCCAGCGAAAAGCTTCAGGATCGACGATCTCGGTCGGGCCATGGACGTCGTCGGGCAGCAAGCGGGAGACGGGATCAGGAACGGTCAAGCCGTCATCGAGGACGTACCAATAACAATCGCCTGCTGACGCCGGCACCGCAGCGACGAAGTCTTCCCCGTCGGGCTGCATCGGGATATCTTCCGTCGTGCTGCCGGCGCGCATCAGGCGCAGCGACAAATTGCGCTGAAAGGGCGCCCAGACGCGGAATTCAGCGACTTCACCATTCAGCGTGGCGCCATAGGATTGCGTTTCGGCGGTGAGCTTCACGCCACATCAGACGTGAATCTCGGCATAAGGGATGCACATATCCGAAGGATCGGTAAAATCGGGATGCATGTTGATCCTCGCTTCCGCTTCGCCGCGCCGAGCCGAACTGCTGCGCAACGCCGGCATTTCCTTTACCGTCGATCCCGCCCATGTGCCCGAGGAACCATCGCCCGGAGAATTGCCGCTCGCGTATGCGCAACGACTGGCGCGCGACAAGGCGCTTGCGGTGCTGGCGCGGCATCCGCAAGACACCGTCCTCGGCGCCGACACGGTTGTGGTTGTCGATGAGCACTTACTCGAGAAGCCAATCGACGCCGATGACGCCGCTCGCATGCTGCACCTGTTGTCGGGCCGCACCCACGAAGTGATCACTGGCGTCTGCGTCGCGAATTCCGGATTTCAGCAAACCGAAGCGGAAGTGACGCAGGTGTCATTCGCAGCGCTCTCCGACGACGAGATCACAGCCTACATTCGTACGGGCGAGCCCATGGATAAGGCCGGCGCGTACGCCATCCAAGGCATCGCGTCGCGCTGGGCGAAGCGGGTCAACGGCTGCTACTTCAATGTGGTGGGGTTGCCGGTACCGCGCGTCTACCAGCTATTACGGGAGGCCGAAGCGGCCAGAGGCGTCAACCTGCTCTGAGACCGCTCTTACTTCTTTTCTTCCGGCGGCGGGGTCGTGCTGCTGGTCGTGGTGGTGGTGCTGTTGGTCGCATTGGGCTTGCCGTTGGCGTCATTTCCACCCATCGACGACTTGAAATTGCGAATGCCCTCGCCCAACCCCTTACCAAGCTCCCCAAGCTTCTTCGGGCCAAAGATCAGGAGGCAGATGATCAAGATGACCAACAGGTGCATCGGCGCGAAAAGTCCTCTTTCCATAAAGACCTCCAAACCAAATGAAGAGCCCGGTGCAACCGCTGTTGAAGCAACGGGTAGTAGCTTCTAAGCAGATTCTAGGCTTTTGGCAACGGGCGCGTCAAAATAAGTCCACCGCGAGCATCTTTCATACCACTGGCAAATTGTTGACCGCTTCCTTAAAACACGAGATCAATAGGATATATAATATATTTCCCAATAGGATTTCTCATGTCATCTCCCGCAAGACAGACACGATCCTTTTCGTTGGATCCTGAACTTCTCTCCGAGATCGATCGCACTCGGGGCCGAGCCTCAGCAAGCGAGCGGGTCAATCGTCTCCTGAGGTATGCGCTTGAAATGGAGCGCAAGGCCAGCCTGCGTGAAGAAGCCGCGCAGTTCTTTGCCGCGGAGCCTGAAAGACGCCAGGAGCGCCGGGCCTTTCAGAAGGCCGGCATCAAGAGCTGGAGCCGCGAAGGATGAGCTGGCGGCGGGGGAACAAGCCGACCGGGTGGTATCCGCGGAGGGGTGAGGTATGCATGGTCAGCCTGGACAAGGAGCGACCAGCGCTGGTTCTCTCCAGCGACAGCCTGAATGCTCACTCGCTGGATGTTTGCGTGCTGCCGATTTCGACGGCTGAGCACCGGGCGTTTTCGCTGCGCCCAAAGATAAAGGCCGGCGAAGCAGGGCTGGAGCGCGAATCGTGGATTAAGTGCGACCAGCCAACCACGATCGAGAAGCACTTCGTCATCTTCCCACCACTGGGCAGGCTATCGTTGGCCAGCATGGAACGCGTCGAAGTGGCAGTCAAAACCGCGCTCGAACTTGCCTGAACGCAGCTGCGGTCCTATTCAATCGTCTGAATCAACCCTGCCAATAAGGCTGCGCGGCGCGGCAATTCCGCGGCGACGATGTGTTCGTGTGCGGCATGCGCTCCATCGCCAACGGCTCCCAGACCATCCAATGTCGGTATCCCGATTCCGGCGGTGAAGTTACCGTCGGAACCGCCGCCCACGGCGATCTCCCGCAGTCCGAAGCCAAGCTTGCGAGCGATGGAACGCGCCAGCACGAAGAGCGCCGCAACCTGCTCCGTGCGCTCCAACGGCGGGCGGTTGATGCCACCTTCGATCTCAAGCTTGCATGCCGGATTGACAGGGCCGCAGCTGGCGCACTCGCGACTCCATCTCCGCTCCGTCGCTCTTGTGAGCGATGCGAAGGTCGAGTTCGGCGATCGCTTCGCCGGGGACAACGTTCGTACGCGTACCACCGCGAATCACACCGACGTTGATCGTGATGCCGCGCTCGAGGTCGGTCATCTGCGAGACAGCCAGGATCTGATGAGCCAGCTCCAGAATCGCGCTCTGGCCCTTCTCGAAGTCGAGGCCAGAGTGTGCCGCCCGTCCGGTGACCTTCAGCCGGAAGGCACCGACGCCCTTGCGCGCCGTCTTCAACGCGCCGCCGGGGCCCGACGGTTCGCATACCAGAACTGCGGCACACTGCTTCGCCAGCTTCTCGGTGATGCCACGCGAGGTGGCGCTGCCGGCTTCTTCATCCGACACGAGCAACACCTTTACCGGACGCGGCAGCCCGCCGTCCGACTCCCGCAGCACCCATAGTGCGAACATCATCTGCACGATGCCGGCTTTCATGTCGAAGACACCGGGCCCGTAAAGCCGCCCCTGGCGCTCGCTCCATGGCATCGTGTCCAATGTGCCCAGCTCGTACACGGTGTCGAAGTGACCGAGCAGCAGTACCGGCTTTCTGCGATCACGTCCGGCAAAGTTGACCTGCAAGTGATTGCCGGCCTCGGGCTGACGATGGAGCTTAACGTCGCCGCCCAGATGCTCGAACTCATGCGCCAGAAATTCCGCGAGCTCGTCGCAGACCTTCTTGCTGTGCGTGGGCGACTCACGCAGCACGATCTCGCGAACGCTGGCGACCATCTCGTTCTGGCGTGCGGTCAGCCACGCAAGGATGCCGTTCAGCTGCGCTATGCGATTGCTTGCTCTTGGCCATTTGTGTGTGTCAACGAGCTGCCGCCGGCTAAAAGCCGGCTCGATATCCCGAACCAAGGGCTTGGACGCGGGCCTGAAGGCCAACTCTACCTGAACCAATCAGCCGACCAAGTTTTTTAGCAGCCTGTCCAAGTCGTGCTCTGATTCATGTCCTACAGCAATCGGCAAATGTATAATCGGGGTTCTACTTTTGTCCATGGCTGATCCGGTCCAATCCACGCCTGAAGCCTCCGAGCCGCTGCAGATTAAGATCGGCGAGCTTCTCAAGCTCTTGCCGCATCGCTACCCGATGCTGCTGCTCGATCGTGTGGTCGAGATGGTTCGCGCCAAGCGCATCGTGGCCATCAAGAATGTTACGATCAACGAACCTTTTTTCGTCGGACATTTTCCAGATTACCCGATTATGCCCGGGGTTCTGATCGTGGAAGCTATGGCCCAAGCCGGCGCCGCGCTGCTTTTCACCGAAGTCCCGGACCGCGACGACAAGCTGCTGGTGTTTACCGGAATCGAACGGGCCCGCTTCCGCCGGCCGGTTACGCCGGGCGATCAGCTACGGATCGAGGTCGATGTGCTGGCATTCCGCGGCACCGCGGGACGTCTGCAAGGCAAAGCCTATGTCGACGGCAAGCTTGCCTGCGAGGCAGTCGTCACCTGTCGCCTGCTCAATCGTCGACCCGCGGCGTCCCCCGAAGCAGAGCCTATACCCGCGGGCCAGGCGTCATAACGTCAGCATGAGTATTCACCCGACGGCAATTGTCGACCCTTCCGCCAAGATTCCCTCGTCGTGCTGCATCGGGCCGTACTGCGTCATTCACGCCGGAGTCGAGCTCGGCGAAAACTGCGAGTTGATTGGCAATGTCGTGCTCGGTGGTCCCAGCCGCTTTGGCAGCAACAACAAGATCTATCCCTTCGCGGCCCTCGGCATGGATCCGCAGGACATCACGTACGCCGGCGAACCCACGCGCCTGGAGGTCGGCGACCACAACGTCATTCGCGAATACGTGACGATTACGCGCGGGACGATGAAGGGCGGAGGCGCGACGCGCGTCGGCAGCCACACGCTGATCATGGCCTACACGCATGTGGGTCACGATTGCGTCATCGGCGACCACTCCATGCTGATCAATGCCGCCACGCTCGCCGGACACGTAACGGTTGAGGAGTGGGCGGTGGTCGGCGCGCTCTGCCCGGTGCATCAGTACGTGCGCATCGGCGCGCACTCCTACATCGGCGGAGGGACAACGATTACGCAAGATGTGCTGCCGTACTCGATGACCAGTGCCGAGCGCGACACGCACGCGTACATGTTGAACAAGGTGGGCCTGCAACGGCGCGGGTTTTCGCAGGAGCGGATTGCAGCGCTGCACCACGCGTTCAAGGTATTGCTCGCCTCGAAGCTCAATACATCACAAGCGGTGGAGAAGCTCCGGAGCGAAGGAGCGCAGGGCGAAGATGTGGAAGCGCTGCTGAATTTCATCGAGAGCTCGCAGCGGGGAATAATTAAGTAGCCAGCGAGTCCCGTAGGGACGACATAGGTTAGCCCAGCGCTTCAGCGCTGGGTAGGTGTTATTAATGAGCTTTAGTGCCGTAGGCACGACAGGTCCATCGGAATTCTTGAGCCGTCAGCTGCCGTCCCTAGGGGACTACGATGTTCCGAGGGCATCGCTTCCCAGGGCTGAAGCGCTGGGCTAACCTATCTCGCACCTACGGCGCTTGATTTATCACTACCAGGCACAAATGGCTGACTTCCAATCTCGCATCGGCCTCATCGCCGGGAACGGCAAGTTCCCCTTTCTTGTCCTCGATGCTGCTCGCTCAAGAGGGCTGCAGGTGGTCGTCGCGGCGATTAAAGAAGAAACCTTCCCCGAGATCGAGCAGCACGGTGCGGCTGAGGTCTATTGGCTTTCGCTGGGCGAGCTGTCCAAGCTCATCGAGACGTTCAAGCGCGAGAACATTACCCGCGCGATCATGGCCGGACAGGTCAAGCACAAGCAGATCTTCAGCAGCATCAAGCCGGACTGGCGGCTGGCGAAGCTCTTGCTCTCGATCAGCACGCGCAACACCGACTCGCTGATTGGAGGCATCGCGAAAGTCCTGGCCGACGAAGGCATCACACTGATGAACTCCACCGAACTGCTGGAGCCGATGCTGGCCACGGAAGGCGTGCTCACGGCGCGCGCGCCCAGCGACTCCGAGCGCACCAACATCACCTACGGTCATGCCGTAGCGGATCATCTGTCGCGCTTCGATATCGGCCAGACCGTCGTCATTGCCGAAGCGGCCTGCGTTGCGGTCGAAGCGATGGAGGGAACGGACGCGACCATCCTTCGCGCCGGAGAGATTATGAAGTCGCCCGCTCTCGGCAAAGAGCCTTCGACCTTGAGCCGATCCCTAACGGTAGTGAAGGTCGCCAAACCGAATCAGGATATGCGCTTCGATGTGCCGGTAGTCGGGCTGCATACGATCGAGACGATGAAGCAGGCCGGCGCGACCTGTCTGGCAATTGATGCCGGCCGCTGCCTCCTGCTGGACAAGGATGCGCTGCTGGCGGCAGCCAACGACGCGGGAATTTCGATCGTGGCCGAGGCTCGTGTCCATCACATCCCACATCACGGGGATTAGTGGATAGGGGCTAGGGACTAGTGGGTTCGTGTTTTGCTTCTGGCAACCACGATAAGCGACAATCGCAGGATGCCAAATAGCGGCGACAGATTGCGCGTCGGAGTGGTCGGATGCGGCGCCTTCGGACGCAATCACGCTCGCGTGTATCGCGACTTGCAGGCCGACCCGTCGCAGGGCGTGGAATTCGTCGGAGTCGCAGATCTCGATTACTTTCGCGCGCAGACAGTCGCCAAAGAGTTTGGGACGCAGGCGTTTCATTCGGCCGAGGAGTTGATCGCTGTGGGTGTGCAGGCCGCTTCGGTCGCCGTCCCGACCATTTCTCATTTCGCAGTCGCGCGCCAACTAATGCGGAGCGGCGTCGACGTTCTGATTGAGAAGCCGCTCGCGACAACTGTTGCCGAAGCCGATGAAGTGATCGAACTCGCCCAACGGCACCAGCGCGTTGCGCAGGCCGGTCATCTGGAACGATTCAATCCTGCGGTACGCGCGACTGTACCTTTGCTCACTCAGCCGATGTTCTTCGAGGTGCATCGCCTCAGCGTCTTCACCCCACGCTCGCTCGACGTCGATGTCATTCTCGATCTCATGATTCATGACCTCGATGTCGTGCTGTCATTCGTCAAGTCACCGGTGAAGGAGATTCGCGCGGTCGGCTTGCCCATCCTTTCGCCCAAAGTCGATATCGCCAATGTGCGCATGGAATTCGAATCGGGCTGCGTCGCGAACTTCACCGCTAGCCGAGTGAGCACCGAGCGCATCCGCAAGCTGCGCTTCTTCCAGCCGCATCAATATGTGTCGGTCGATTACGCTCGCCAGGATGTGCTGGTGATCACAGTCGACGAGTTACAGCCTGAGGCGGCCGGGCTGGATCCGTTCAACCCTGCCAGCGTGGCCGCCAGCGCTTTTCCCGGCATCACACCATTTAAGCCGACGGTTGAGCAGCAGGAGCCGCTGCGAGCCGAACTCAGCAGCTTTCTGCGGGCGGTGCGCCAGCGTTCAGAGCCGGAGGTGCCGCTTCAGGACGGCAGGCGGGCGCTGGCAGCGGCGATGCAAATTGTTGAGGCAATTGCCGAACATAGCCGGCGCGCACGTCTAATAGAATTGACTCGCGGCTAAAGCTGGCCTACGCTTGCGGAAACAGCCATGCTGGAAGAATTGGTGACCATCTCGAGGTTCGTGAGCCTGGGGGAAGCCAAGCTCGCGCAGGGCAAGCTCGTCTCCGCCGGGATCTCGGCATTCGTTTGCGATGAGAACATGCACGCCATGAACTGGCATATGGGCATGGCGCTGGGCGGCATCCGCCTGCAGGTGCCGGACAGCCAGGTGGTGCGCGCCCTTGAGGTGCTGGACGACTTCGAGCCGGAGGATTCGGATGGGCTGCTGATCGAGGACGAAGACGACGAGGATATGGAAGAGGTCGCCTGCTGTCCGGAATGCGAGTCGCTGGAGATCCGCGAGATAGCCGCCAGCAATCCCCGCCAGATCACGTTGTGGTCGTCAGCCATCCCGATGCCCGAAGCGGTCAATCAGGTCACCCGTCGCTGGAAGTGCCTGATGTGCGGATACCAGTGGCGGGAAGCGGAAGAATAGAAGCAGCAATTAGCAATTAGCCATCACTCGTCGGCTTGGTGGATCAGATGAATGGAATTCGGTTCGTTACCGACGACAAAGGTCGCCGCTTTGCCGTGCAAATCGACCTGAAGAGGTACGGTCCGATCCTTGAGGATATCTGGGACGGTCTGATTTCCGATTCGCGGCGGAAAGAGAAAGCCATCCCGTACGAAGCCTATCGCGCCGGACGCCTAAAGCGACGCAGAACCGTTAATTCCGGTTGCTAATTTCTTCCTTCGCCGTACCCAACGTGCGACAATAGAGCTTCCTTCCTCGCCATGAACTCAGTAGAAAGCGCTCCCACTGTCGCCAAAGAACCCACCATCACTCCCGAACTGCTGCGCGATCATGGCATCTCGCCGGAAGAATACGATCGCATCCTGAAGGCTTTGGGCCGCGAACCTACGCTGCCCGAGCTGGGCATTTTCAGCGTGATGTGGAGCGAGCACTGCTCTTACAAGTCGTCGCGCGTGCATTTGAAGCGGCTGCCGACGCACAGCCGGCGCGTAGTGCAGGGGCCGGGCGAGAATGCCGGCATCATCGACATCGGCGATGGTTGGGCCTGCGCCTTCAAGATCGAGTCGCACAATCATCCCTCGTTCATTGAGCCATTCCAGGGCGCGGCGACCGGAGTGGGCGGAATTCTGCGCGACATTTTCACCATGGGCGCGCGGCCGGTCGCGGTGATGGATTCGTTGCGGTTTGGGCCAATCACTCCACAGCTGGGCGTGGATCAGGCGACGCTGCACAAAAACCACTCCGTGATGGAGGGCGTGGTCAGCGGGGTCGCCTCGTACGGCAACTGCTTCGGCGTGCCGAATGTTGGCGGCGAGGTGAAGTTCGAGAGCTGCTATTCGGGAAATCCACTGGTCAACGCATTCGCGCTGGGTCTGGTGCGGCGCGATCAGATCTTCTACGCAAGAGCCGCTGGCGAAGGAAATCCGGTGATCTATGTCGGCTCCAAGACCGGCCGCGACGGCATTCATGGCGCGACGATGGCCAGCGAGGAGTTCAGCGAAGAATCGGAAGCGAAGCGGCCGAACGTGCAGGTCGGCGATCCGTTTCTGGAGAAGCTGCTGCTCGAAGCGTGCCTCGAAGCCATGCAGACCGGCGCGGTCGTCGGCATTCAGGACATGGGCGCCGCGGGATTGACGTGCTCGACCTGCGAGATGGGCGGGCGCGGAGGCGTCGGCCTCGAGATCGAGCTCGATCTGGTGCCGCAGCGCGAAACTCACATGACGCCCTACGAGATCATGCTGAGTGAGTCGCAGGAGCGCATGCTGCTGGTCGCCGAGAAAGGGCGCGAGGACGAGGTTTTTCGCGTGTTCGAGAAGTGGGGACTGGACGCGGTCACCATCGGACGCGTGATCAATCAGCCGACGATGCGGGTGCTGGAACACGGCAAAGTCGTGGCTGAGATCCCCAACGCCGCGCTCACCGACGACGCGCCGTTGTATCGCCGTCCCTTGGAGCGTTGGGAGCCTCCGGTGCCGCGCGACGTCCCGGGGAACGTAGCGCTCGGCGAAAAAACCGAGCTTACCGATGAGCTGAAGCGGCTGCTCGCGAGCCCGAACATCTGCTCCAAAAGCTGGGTCTACGAGCAATACGATTCGATGGTGCAGACCAACACGGTCGAGGGTCCGGGCGGCGAAGCCGCTGTGATTCGCGTGAAAGAAACGCCGCGCGGCCTGGCAATGGCGCTGGACGGCAACAGCCGCTGGTGCTATCTCGATCCCAAGCTGGGTGCGATGCATGCCGTTGCGGAATCGGCGCGCAACGTGGCGTGCACCGGCGCTACGCCGATTGCGGCCACCAACTGCCTGAACTTCGGCAATCCCGAGAAGCCGCACATCATGTGGCAGTTCTCGCAGACCATCGACGGCATAACGAAAGCCTGCGAAGAGCTGGAGACGCCGATTACCGGCGGCAATGTCAGCTTCTACAACGAGACGCTGGGCGAGGGCATTTATCCCACGCCCGTCATCGGCGTGGTCGGAATTCTGGAGGACGTGCATAAGGCTGCGGCGCCTCACTTCCGCGAGCCGGGAAAAGCGTTGATCCTGCTGTGCGGATGTGAGCCGGGCGATGCCTCGGATGTGGAAGCGGAGTTCGGTTCGTCGGAATATGCGAAAGAAGTTCTCGGGCAGATCTGGGGTTTCCCGCCTTCGCTGGCACTGGAGTGCGAGGCGGCATTGCAGAAGGCGATCGTGGAGATGATCGGGGTGGGGCTGATCGAGTCGGCCAAGGACTGCTCTGAGGGTGGCGTCGCGGTCACGCTGGCGGAATGCGGCTTTGCGCGCGGGGTGGGCGCCGAGGTCGATCTTAGTTCGTATGGCTTAGTGCCCGAGTTTGTGCTGTTTGGCGAGGATGCCAGCCGGATACTTATTTCGTGCGACCGAGGAAATGTGGGACGAATCCAAGAACTAGCGGTAAAATGTGGCCTCTCGGCGGAAGCAATCGGGTACACGGTCCCAGAAAAGTTGGAAATTCGAGTAGCAGGAGCGGTTGCCGTCAGCGCAAGTGTCTCCGAGTTGCGCGAGGCTTGGGCGGGAGCGCTGGAGCGAGCGTTGCACGTCGAAACTGAAGAGCGGCTGGTGCCTGGGGCGTTGCAGAAGAGCTAGGGTGCGGGTAGAGCTGGCCTTCAGGCCGGCGCCCAGCGGCTAACCGGATATTCAGAGTCGGCTTCAGCCGACGGCAGTCAGGGGCTAAAGCCCGATAGTAATTATGTTGTGGGGCGCGAACCTGAAGGTTCGCTCTACCGAGTGCATAGGACGCGGACCTGAAGGTCCGCTCTACCTTCTCCGATCAGGTGAGCGATGCTGATTCCATCCGATAAGCTGCGTGAAGAATGTGGCGTGGTGGCCATCTATGGTCATCCTGAGGCGTCTAAGCTTGCCTACCTGAGCTTGTATGCGCTGCAGCATCGCGGGCAGGAGTCGGCGGGCATTGTTGGGTCGGACGGCGAGATGCTTCGCCTGCATAAAGCGATGGGGCTGGTCTCCGATATCTTTACCGCCGACGCGCTGGCGCGCGTGCCAGGCTCGCTGGCCATCGGACACACTAGGTATTCGACTGCCGGCGATTCGGCTCTGCTCAACGCGCAGCCCATCATGGTTGACTGCAACAAGGGCAAGATCGCGCTGGCGCATAACGGCAACATCACGAACGCAGCGGAAGTCAGGGCGCAGCTCGATCAGCAGGGATCGATTTTCCAGACCAACAGCGATACCGAGGTGATCGTCCATCTGATTGCGCGTTCGCGCGAAGAAACGCTGGCGGATGCCATGGCAGATTCGTTGCGGCGTGTCGAGGGCGCCTTCTCGCTGGTCATGCTGACGCCGGATCGGGTCTTTGCAGCGCGCGACCCGCGCGGTTTTCGGCCTCTGGCCATGGGACGCATTCCCGGCCAGGCGCCACACCGCGCAGACACCATCGTGTTTGCGTCTGAGACCTGCGCTTTCGATTTAATCGGCGCGACTTATGAGCGCGAGGTCAAGCCGGGCGAGCTGGTGATTGTCGGGCCGGAGGGCGTGCATTCGCGCTTCTACTCGGCGCAGCAGCCGCAGTCAAGCTGTATCTTCGAGCACGTATATTTTTCGCGGCCAGACAGCATGGTCTTTGGACGCGCGGTGCAGGAGACCCGCGACGCCATGGGACGTCAGCTGGCGCTGGAGTCGCCGGTCGAGGCCGATATCGTTGTGCCTGTGCCGGACTCCGGCGTGACGGCGGCGATGGGCTTCTCGCATGAGAGCGGCATTCCACTGCAGTTCGGGCTGATCCGCAATCACTACGTCGGGCGCACCTTCATCGAGCCGGAGCAGCGCGTGCGCGACTTCGGCGTAAAGCTGAAGCTGAATCCGGTGCGGCATGTACTGAAGGGGAGACGCGTGGTGCTCATCGACGACTCCATCGTCCGCGGCACGACCAGCAAGAAGATCGTGCGCATGGTGCGCGACGCAGGCGCCAAGGAAGTCCACATGCGCATCTCCTGCCCGCCGACCATCTCGCCGTGCTACTACGGAGTCGACACGCCGTCGAAGAATCAGCTGATCGCGGCCAATAAGTCGGTGGAAGAGATTCGCGAATACATCGGCGCCGATTCGCTGGCTTACCTCTCGCTGGAAGGCTTGCGAAGAGCGGCCGGCGAAGGCGATGAGCGCATTTACTGCACCGCCTGCTATACCGGCAAGTATCCGACGAACCTGATCGACGTGGAGACGATCGAGCCCGCTCTGGCCAAGAGCTGAAGCTGCTACACTGCGCTTATGCTCGCCCCCTACGCCGTGCACGCGGAGAACTCCCGCGGGCGCCGCTATCCCGAGCCGCCTCACCCTTATCGCAATCCCTTTCAGCGTGACCGCGACCGCGTGATTCACGCGCGCGCATTCCGGCGGCTGGAAAACAAGACACAAGTATTCACGCGGCGTTACTCCGACCACTTCCGCACGCGTCTGACGCACACCATCGAAGTCGCGCAGATCTCGCGGACGATTGCCGGGGCGCTCGATCTGAATGTCGATCTGGTGGAGACGCTGGCGCTGGTACATGACATCGGGCATCCGCCGTTTGGCCATGCCGGCGAGCGAACGCTGGACCTGCTGATGCGACAGCATGGCGAATTCTTCGACCACAATCTGCAAGCGTTGCGGACGGTGGAAGAGATGGAGCTGCGCTACGCGGAGTTTCACGGGCTTAATCTGACCTTTGAAGTGCGCGAGGGGATCATCAAGCACTCGCATGACTACAGCGCGGCGCAGCATCCCGAGCTAGCGGAATATCTTCTCGACCTGCGGCCTCCACTGGAGGCGCAGCTGATCGACCTGACCGACGAGATCGCCTACAGCACTGCCGATCTGGACGACGGCTTCGAAGCCAAGCTGCTTAAGCTCGATCAGATTCGTGAGCGAGTAAGGGTTTTCGAACGATATTACGTCGAGGCGGAGGCAAGGTATCCGCAGGCGCCGGACAAGCTCAAGTTCAATGAGGCGCTCAAGCGCGTGCTGAATCGATTTGTCACCGACCTGATCGAGAACACGCGACGGCGAGTTCAGGAAGCGAAGATCGGCAGCCTGGAGGAGTTGCGGCATTATCCGGAGCGGCTGGCGGCGTTCAGCCCCGAGGTCGAAGCCGAGCGTCGCGAGGCAAAACGGTTCCTGTACGAAGCGCTCTACAACTGCAAGGTCCTGGAACCGGAGAAGCGCAAAGCGGAGAGCGTGATCACGGAAGTCTTCAATCATTTGATCGCGCATCCCGAAGCGATGCCGCAGGTCTACCAGGAACGAACGCACAATGAAAAGCCGGTGCGCGTGGTGTGTGACTACATCGCGGGCATGACGGACCACTACATCGAAGACCTGCGGAAGAAGCTAATGGTGGGGAAGAAGACGGATTCGTAATGCGCCAGCAGAGATCTTTACTTGTTCTTCAGCTCCGCCAGCCAGTTCTGCACCAGAGTCATCGACTGCGAGCTGCCTTCGCTGGGGCTGACCGCGATGAACTTCTGGCCATCCTTGGTAGGAGCGAATTCGCGGGCGGTGATGCCGCGCATCGGAAGGCGGAAGAGCTGCTTGCTGCCCCCGACCTGGAATGAGGAGCCAGAGCCATCGACTTCAGTGGCCGCGATGCCGTTGAGATCGAAGTAGTAGAGCTCTTTGCCATCGGCGCGCCAGCGCGGTCCCACGCCCCCGCCATTCGTCACCTGCCACTTCGCGCCGGTCCAGGGAAACGGGGCGACGAAGACCTCGGGCCGGCCCGATTCGTGTGCCACGTACGCTACCCAGTGTCCGTCGGGCGAGAAGGTCCCACGCGACCCGGCGCTGGCATACGCAAACGGCTTGCGATCACCCGACAGGGGTAGAACCCATAGGTCCGTGTTCGTACCCGCTCCCTGGTCGTACATCAGGTAGCGACCGTCACGCGACCAATCTGAGATGGCCTGGAAGATGGGGGTGGGCGAGGAAATCAGCGTTCGCTCCGGCTCGCTGCTGCCCAGGGTTTTGACTGCGATGGCGGACTGCTGATTCGAGGTGAACGCAACCTGCTTGCCGTCCGGAGACCAGAGTGGCGTGAGATGCGCGCCGCCGCTGAAGGTCAGTCGCGTCTTCAGATTGGTCGCCAGGTCGTGCACCCAGATGGTCGCGGTTGCGGAGTTCAACTCGGTGGTGGCGAGCTTGGTTTCGTCGGGCGAGAGATCGAGGTCGTAGAAGTCACCCTGCTCGCCAACGGTAGCGATCTTCTTGCCGCTGCGGTCGTACCAGGTGAGGATCTCGGTTCCCGAAGTCATGCCGGATGCGAAAACCAGGGTGCCATCGTTGGACGCGCTCACGCTCATTCGCCACAGGCCGGAGTCGAAGTACACGTTGCCAGTGAGTGGCTGCGGCTCACCGGAAAACTTGCCGCTGGATGGATCGAAGGGCTGCGCGACCAGCTGGTTCTCGCGCTGGAAGAGGAGGTGCCCGGATGCGTAGATCGCGTTGGAGAACGTGTGTAACAGCAGCCGATTCTCTTTGCCGTCCAGCGATGCGAAGAACACGGCGGTATCCGGACTGGTCGGCGCGTTGTGCTTGATGGCAATGTAGAGGAAGTGCTTGCCGTCGGGCAGAAACGAGGGCCAGCGATGCGACGAGTAGGTGCTGCCGTCCAGCTTGGTGACCGGCGTCGGAGTGCCTCCGCTGGCGGGCACGCGCGAGATGCCGGCGTTGTACGAGAGCGCGGCCAGGATGGTTCCGTCCTGGTTCCAGCTTCCACCGCGTCCCAGCGTCGAGTCGCAGATCGTAACCGGCACTCCACCGCTCACCTCGATGCGCTTGAGCTTGTCGTCGGTGAAGAAGGCGATGGAGCGGCTGTCGGGCGACCAGAACGGAAAGGTCGCGCCTTCAGTTCCGGCCAGCGGTTGCGGCGTAGTCGAATCGAGCGGGCGCACGTAAAGCTGCGTGCCGTTGGCGCCGTAGGCGGAGAAGACGATGTAGCGGCCATCGGGCGAGATCATCGCCGGACCGCCGTGATCGCCAGACAGAGTTGAACTGCAGCTTGTCGGGTGGATTGATCTCAACACGCAAAGTCGGCAGCTGCTTTTGACTTGCCTGATAGAGCAGGAAGAACGCCGCCGCGGAGATCACAGCCAAGGCCCGCAGCCACAATCCAAGGCAACTTACTGACGCGCTTGCGCGGAGCCGCGGCGGGGATCGGCGCGCTAGACTGCGATCCGCCTTCGATGATCTGCCGTATTTGCAGCTTGACGTCGTGTGCCGTCTGGCAGCGTTCGTCCGGATCCTTCTCCAGGCAAGTCTTGATCAGGCGCTCCAATGCCAATGGCGCCAACGGCTGCACCGACGAAATCGGCGGTGGGTCGCGCTCCAGCACCGCAGCCATCGCACTGGCCGGCGTCTTGCCTTCGAAGGCTCGCTTGCCGGTGACCATCTCGTACAGCACCGCGCCCAGCGCGAAGATGTCGGAGCGCGCGTCAGCTTGCTTGCCCTCGATCTGCTCGGGCGACATGTATTGAAACGTTCCGACCACCGTGCCTTGCGCAGTGAGGGGATGGCTTCCCGGAGGCGTGCTGAGCGTCGCGGTCAGATTGGACGCAACGGCCGTGCTGGCAACCGACGCCTTCGCCAAGCCGAAGTCCATCAGCTTGGCTCCGGTCTTCGTCAGCATGATGTTGCCGGGCTTCAGATCGCGATGCACCACGCCGCTGCGATGCGCCTTCTCCAGCCCGTCACAGATATCGGTCGCGTAGCGCAGGAGCTGCTCGACCGGCAAGGGACCTTTGATCAGGCGATCAGCCAGAGTCTGGCCGTCCAGAAACTCCATGACCAGGTAGTCGGTGCCGTCCTGATGTCCGACATCGTGGAGCGTGCAAATGTTGGGATGATTCAGCGAAGAGATGGTCCGCGCTTCGCGGTCGAAGCGCTGCCTGGCCTCGGCATCGTTCGACAGATGCGAGGGCAGGATCTTGATCGCGACGGTGCGGTCGAGGCGCGTGTCGCGCGCCCGATACACTTCGCCCATGCCCCCTGCGCCCAGAGGCGCGCCGATTTCATAGGGGCCAAGTTTGGTTCCTGAAGCTAATGCCATGTGGATGATGTGTGCGCTGCATTATAGCGTGAAGGGCTATCGCTTTGGCGAGACTTCGTATAGATTCACCGGCGATCCCTAAACAGCCAGAGATAGAGGAGAATCGCGACCCCGGCGCCGAGCAGTAAGTAGGCCAGCGGTTCCATGCAGGGATTGTCTCAAATGCGACGCTTTGTGTCAGGTACAGAAAAAAGGCGCCGCAGCCGCAGCGCCTTGGAGAACTCCCGGTAAAGCTTACTGCTTGGAAGGATTCTGCGAGTTCTGCTTGGCCAGCCGGACGCGCGCCATATCCAGTTCCTTCTGTACGCGGGCAACACTCTCGCTATCGACCTCGGCCGGAATCGTCTTGTTCCACTCGTCCAGCGAGCGTTCCCAATGATTCGCCGCCAGCTTCAGACGCCCGGTCTTGAGATACAGTTCGCCAAGATGCTCGTTGATGGTCGGGTCGTCACCCATGCGATCCACGGCGCGTCGCAGGTTCTCTTCGGCCAGCTCGTAGTTGCCCATCTTGTAATAGGCCCAGCCGAGCGAATCGAGATACGCGCCATTCTGCGGATCGAGCGCCACCGCGCGCCGGATATAGCCCAGAGCCTCGTCCAGCCGCGTGCCGCGATCAGCCAGCATGTAGCCGAGATAGTTCAGAGCCATGGCGTTCTTGGGATCATCAGCCAGGACCTTGTGGAATGCCTCCTCGGCTTTGTCGTACTTCTTCTGGCGCTCGTAGATGGAGCCGGCAACAAACTCCGCATAGCTCTTGTCTTCCGGCTTCGTCGACATCTCGATCGCTTTGTTGATGCTCTCTTCGGCCTGCGGCCATTCCTTCAAGCGACTGTACATCTGTGCCAGGGCAACATAGACCTTCTGGTCATCGTTAGCATTGCCCTTCAGCAGCGCCTGTACCCGGCCGATCGCCGCATCGGAATTGCCCATGTCAGCTTGCTGCGACGCGGCCACCATCTGCAGATCGCGGTCGTTAGGAAACTTCTTTGCGGCTTCCTCTGCGGCGTTCGTGGCCTGTTGCCACTGCTTGTTGTCGCGATAGGTTTCGATGATCTCCTGATAGCCGCGAACGGCGTTGTCGTCGCCCAGATCCAACATCTTGCGGAAGGTGTCGACGGCGAGCTGGGTCTTGTTCGCCTCGCGATAAATCGTTCCTAACCGCTCCAGAAAGAGCGCGCGATTGTTCTTGTCGGAAACCGTGTAATCGGCTTCGTCGTGCTCGGTCTTCTGCAGGAGCTGGTTGAGAATCGCGATCGCGTCGTCGTATTTGCCTTGCGCCTCATCGACCACCGCGATGTTGTACTGCACCTCCAGCGAATCCGGGACCACCGCGCTGGCCTTCTTCAGCGCATCCATCGCCTGATCAAACTTGCCATCGCGGCGATCGATCTCCGCGATCAGCATGTAGGTTTGAGCGTCGGAGGGATCGGCATCAACAATGGACTTGTACTGCTCCAGCGCAGCATCGGTCTGCCCGTCGTTCATCAGGTTCTGGGCAAGACCGCGAACCGCATCGAGGTTGTCGCGATCCAACTGCGTCGACTTGCGGTACGCATCGACTGCCTTCTTGTAGTCCTTTCTGCTGCTCGTAGGTGTAGCCGAGCGCCGAATACAGCTTCGCGGTGCGAGCTTCTTCCGGAATCGCGTTCAACACCTGCAGCGCGCGATTCGAGTCGCCTTCCTCGTTATAGAGGTAAGCCAGCGTGCTGACTGCCTCTTCCGACTCGGGCTGGATAGCAACCGCTGCCTTGAATTCGTTTTCCGCCTTCAGCAGCTCATTATTCTGGCGATACAGGCGGCCGAGAAGTAGATGGTCCTCGATGCTCTTGGGATCGAGCTTCACGATCTGCTCGTACTGCTCGATAGCCAGCTTCAGAATCTCCTGCGACTGCGTGCCCGACTGCATATCGCCGAGCGACCGCAGATAGATACTGCCCAGCAGACGCCGCGCCTCGAGATTATTGCCGTCGCGCTTGAGGATGTCCTGAGCTTCCAGAACAGCGTCACGAATCCGTCCTGTCTTGGCGTAGAGTTCAGCCAGGCCGGCGTTCAGGTAATCCGAACTGGGATCATTGTCGATGGCGAGCCGGTACTCTTCGATGGCCTTGGTCGCGTAGTCGGAGCGGCCGTACATTGAGACCATCTCCTCGTACATATGCGCCATCATGAAGTGGTAATAGGCTGCAGCCTTGTCAGGCTTCTTCTCCGCGGCCGCACTCGCAGGCTGCGAGGGCGCAGGTGGCTGTGCCGGAGCAGCGGAATTCTGCTGCCCGCTGTTCACTTCGGGCATGCTCGCGGGCGGAGTATTCGGCGTCGTACTAGCAGGTGGAGTTTGGGCGACGGCTACAGAACCAGCCAGCAGTGAAGCCAGAGTGAAGACACGGATACGATTAAGGATCATTCAGGACCAGCCACTCAACAGCGATTGGATGCCGCGCCTCACACTGGAGTCTACACATATTCTAGCCGTTATTCCCAAATTGCGGGAAAACGAATTTGTATCTTTCCAGTATGGATTGCGGCAATTATCTAAGTAGATTGGACGCGGTAGGTTAGGAAAGGTCAGGAGTATCAAAAACCGGGAACTCCCTCCAGAACCCGCACTTTCCAGGAGTTTTCCGCAGCCGTTAGAAGCGCAACATAATGTACGGTCGCGTTCTCGGTATGAACGACCTTACTGCCATCCATCACGTCGATCTGCAGATGAGCAGTATCGTGCAGCTCAATCGCCGAGCCTTCGGGCGAATAGAAAACAGCATCGACAGTATGACCTTGATCGGTGATGTGCTGATGCAAACCCGCTTTAGTCTGCTCCTGAATGGTGGCTGTCAGCTTGTCGCCCGCAGTGCCAAGGAAGTTGGCGCTCAGCAGGTCAGCGCGATTCTGGTCGAGCGCCTCCGTCATGGTTTGCCATGCCGTGGCGTAATCCCGCGCGAGCGCCTTCTGCGTCGTCTCTTCGATTTCGCGCGGCGTCGCGTGTTCGGTGTTGATGGCAATCGAAGGAGCACTCGCAGCGAAAACAGAATGCGCCGCGAAGGCTATAGCAAGAATCGCCAGCGCTGCGAGTGTCAATGCAGCTATGAAGCCGGATTTCATTGCCCACCTCGCCACTGGATTTCGTTCCCGACAACGACGCCCGACGCGACAGAGATTGTCGCGCCGTTCGAAGCCGGAAGCTCGGCCTCCGCGATTCCTTTCTTAATACGTGCATCGACCGTGCTCTTGCCCTTCGCATCAGTTGAGGTGAAGGTCACGATCGTTCCATCCGACACGGGATTTCCGGCGCAGTCGTGAATGGGATCCGTGCGCGCCAGAATCCCGTTCTTGTCGCGCGTGGCTGTCATGCGAATGCTGCACGGATCGGAAGCTACCTCTTGCACCACGCGTCGCACCGAAGCCTGACCGCTCGACGCCACAAACTGCGCCGGGCCTTCCTTCTTGAAAGAGTCAAGCTTGGCGAATGAGACACCGTTCTTCGTATTCTCCGTGCGGCTGATGGTCTGGCCGTTGACGGTGAGTTCAAACTTTACTGGCTGCGGTTGCAGCACCAGATTCTGATACTTGTCGAACACGAAAGCCGTGCCAGTGACCACGTTTGGCGTGTCAGCTGGCACGCGCGATGGTCGTGCCAGAAACGCAATCGATTGCACCGGACCAGCCGTCACAAAGAATGTCGCACTGTTTCCGTCCAGCGAGACGACATACCGCCCGGCGTTCTGCAGTTCATCTGCGCTAAGCTGAATGTCCTGCCCCAGCTGGACCGTTCTCTTGATAGCAGTTCCTGGCCCGACGACATACAGCGTCGCGCTGCCACTGCCGGAGCTTGGAATACTCAGTCCGGAGCCGGCGATTACTGTTGCCGGAACATTGATCTCGGCCGCGTGCGTGGCAATCGCAAAGCAGCACATCAGCAACGCAGCAATCGCCATCGTGCCGCCGAGTTTGACCTTCACTTCGATAGAGTCCTTGGTCATGGGCTACTCGTCCTGCTGAAGCATGTACTCGTTAACCGTGACGCGGTAGTTGTGAACGTTGGCCGCCAGGTCGTCGCGCAAATCGACGGCAAACGGAACCGGGGTCTGCGGCAGCAGAGCGTTGTCGACATACCCGTCGGAAACCCAGATCACCTTGCCGGCGCCGTCGTAGTAAGTCGCCAGCACGTGCGGGATGTTTACGGTGACGCCGCTCTCATTAATCAGTTCGCCTTTCAACACATGACGCCCTCGCGAATCCGTCTCAACTCGCTGGTGCACCACACCAATCACCGGATCAGCCGAGGCTGGAACCAGCATGGAATTCGGCGTCATGCGCACGCTCTTCACCGTCGACAGCGGCACCTTGGGAAAGTCGATGCGAAACGGAGAAATCTCTTTCGGTAGTAGCGTGTGCGAGATCTTGTCGAAGCTCGTCTCTTCGCCGATAACATCGCCACCCTTGCCGACCAGCGTAGCGCCAACGGAGACGAATCCTGGCACCGTGTCCTCGTTTTCGATCTCGCCAACAATGATCGTGTTGGGGCCTTGCGCGATCGCGTTCATCGAGATGATGCGAACGCGAGGCGCTTCCACGTTCTGTGCCCCCCAGTCGTCGGTCGAGCCACGAGTGACCACATCCCAGCGCAGGTAGTTTTCCTGGATCACCTGCGGCGGAACTTTGGCCTCCTTCACTACCGGCCACTCCACCTTCCAGCGATCGCCCTCCTTGACGACTTTCAGATCGCGCGTATCATAGAAGGCGCCGACCGCGGTTGCGTATTCCAGCGTCGCGCGGACCAGGGCTTCGTTATCGGACGCGTGCAGGACCTTGGTATCGGCCTGCTCCAGCGACGAGTAGGTTCGCAGGCTGCCGTCGCGGCCCGCGAGGTCACGCGCAAACGCCTCCTCGTCCGTGTCGCCCGAATTGGCGACGTAGGCATATGCGCCTTTGTAATCGCGAGCTTTGACGTGATCGAAAACCGCGCGCACAGCGCCGTCCGGTGTAGTCGCAGGAGTCAACTCATGCGGTTGAATGGTTGCCATCGCAATCAGAACCGCGGTCAAAACAATAATCAGGATAGGCAGAGCGCGCCTCATCACTTGGCCTCCCGCAGAAACATCGGCTCAACGGTCGCTCGAGCTGGAAATTCCAACGTCGCGCCAACGCGCCGGCGTTCGGGTACCAGCAATACAAGGAACAACGCGAACAAGCTACTGGCCACCGGCAGGATTCCCCACATCAGTCCTTCGATCGGTGTGGGCGTGAATCCCACAAACTCCAACCGCTTGGCCGGCGGAACATCTTCTTTGGTCCACAACGTGACGTTTCCGTTGTCGTAGGTCTCAGCCTTGCGCCACCCGGCGAAGGCGAGCAGCGGCTCGTAGTATCGGTCGCGAACGAAAACATACTTCAAGCCGTATTGATTGGCGTGCTTCAGCACGGCTCGCAACGACTCCATACCGGAAAGCCCGTAGTACTTGGAGTTGTAGAGCTGGCCCGAGCCATAGGCCGTCATCTCCGGCAACAGACGCGCGGAGTTGTAGTCGCCGTCGACGCTGCCGGCCTTCGCATAAGTTGAGACCTCCGCGAAATGGCTGCCGAATCCCAAGGTGATGTAGCGAAATTTCGCGTGATCGTCACGATTCAGAAACGCGATGACTTGATCGACATTGAACGGCGAGCTGGCGATAGGGTTGATCTCGATCCACGCCACGGAAGCTGCCATCGTTGCTACCGCGGCAATCGTCAATCCCACGACTGCCTTCATCCGGAAGCGCTGAATCAATTCAAACGCCAGCAGCCCAACAAACGGCATGGCCATGATCGTGGCCCAGAACGTGAAGCGCTCGTAGGTCAGCACCTGGTAGGCGCGACCGAGCAGGATTTTCCCGACTGGTGTCGTTCCGCCCAACCCAAGCAGAGCGGTGATGTACCAGCCGATCAGCAGCGGCCTCAGGCGACGCTCCGCCGCTCCGCGCACCACAATGAAGGGCAGCGCCAGGATCATCGCGCCCATGGGAATGATCCAGAAGTTGATCCCGCTGAACGGCTTCAGGAGGTAGTTGTCACGCGAGCCATGAGGAATCGGCATCTGCGTGATCGGATTCCTGATCAGCGAGATCCAATATGGCCACAGAACGATCGCCACTCCGGCGATAGCAATCGCGGCAAAGACAACAGCACGTCCCAGAACGCCTCCGACTGAGGCCCGATCTTCCTCAACTTTTTCGATATCGCGATCGAGTATCGCGAGCACAAGGACGGGAATAGCGAATAGGATGGCGCCGAACATTAGCGTGACGTGGTGTGCTGCAGCGGCAGCCCAGGCGATCGCCACTCCCTTCAGAAGATCCAGAGAGCGTCCCCTGAGCAACCAGTAATAGAAGAAGGGCGCCGCATTCAGCGTGAGCGCAGCCGCGGCGGTCGTCGGCAATTGTCCCGACTGATAAACCAGCATCGAGAGCGATCCCAGAAAAATGGATCCCAGCGCCGCATAGCTGGCAGAAACGTCATCGACCCACAGGGCGGCATAGCGATACATGCCAATCGGCAGCAGCAGAATCGCGATGAGCTGCACGAACATGTAGGCGAACTTCAAGCCCATGATGTGCGAGAACAGCGCGATCCACTGGTGCGTCAGCGGTGGATATGTGGTTTGCGAGAAGCCGCCGAACCACTTCTGGTTCCACGGATTGAACCAGTGTTGGGCATAATGCGACGCGAAAAACATGTGTGTATTCGCGTCATAGGACCCAGCCGGAAGCTGCATCAGCAGCAGCGGACCATGCACGGCGATCGCGATCAGCAAAATTGCGGACAGAGGGATCGCACGTGCGGGGAACGTGGGGGACTTTGAGATCAAGGGACTGCCTCCCGCCGAGAACGTACAAAGCGTTTCGATTCGTTCTTGCGCAGTTAGGTTGGTTGCGATGCAGACAGTTGCGCGAATGTCGCCCTTGGCAGGGTGGCAAATTTCATGGCGCGCTTTATCGGCAAGCGGCCGTCACACAAACTATCAGGCGAAAGTCGCATCAAAGCACACGGTATTCGAGGTTGTACGACGGGTCCTTTTCACTCTCGAGTTGTCAGCGAGTGTCCCACGTGAAAATGAAAACTGTTCTCCTCACTTGCTGTGCTTTGCTGTTGTCCTTTTCTGCCTGGGCCCAGACCTTCGAGGTCGATGGCCAGCAGTCGCAGTCCGCCAATTCGCCGAATGCAAAACAGAAGAAGGGTCAGCAGTCGAACGCGGCTGGCGATAACGGAATTGGCTGGGGCAGCAGCATCGAAGTCAGTCGCCTGGCCAGAGCTGCCGAAGATGCCTTGCGCCACGGCAATCCGTCGGCAGCTGCCGACTACGCTGAACGCGCCGTGAAAGCGGCTCCGCAGGATAACAAGCTGTGGTTCCTGCTGGGCTACACCTCGCGGCTCGCTGGCCGCTATCAAACCTCGGTCGAAGCCTACCAGCATGGATTGCAGACCGCGCCGGGCAACGCCGACGGAATGAGCGGCCTGGCGCAGACCTATGAGCGCATGGGGCGCACCGATGACGCCAAGCGTCTGCTCGCGCAGGTGATTCGCGCCAATCCGGGTCGCATCAACGATCTGCTCGTTCTAGGCGAGCTCGACATGCGCACCGGCGACACGCAGGACGGGATCAATCTCCTGCTGCGCGCCGAATCGCAACAGCCCAACGCGCATGCGGAATTGATGCTCGCCGTCGCCTATCTAAAGTTGAAGCAGCCCGATCGCGCCAAACAAATGCTAGACATGGCGAAGAAGCATTCGCCGAACAATGTCGAGATCTTCCAGGCCGCCGCGAATTATTACCGCGAGGAGCACGATTACAAAGCGGCGATCATGACGCTGAAGAGCGCGCCGCACCTGACCCCATCGGTGCTCGCCGATCTTGGCTACACCTACGAACTCGACTGGCGACAAAGAGCAAGCAGCTGAAGCCTATACTCGCGCAGCCAACGAGCAGCCGAAGGAAATTGGTTATCAGCTAAGCGCGGCGCAGGCGCAGTTGCGCGTCGGCAACATGGATAAGGCCCATGAGTATCTGAATCGGGCCGCAACGCTTGACGCCAATCACTACCGGTTGCACGCCATTCGCGCGCTGCTGGCGAAGGAAGAAAACCGGCAGGCGGATGCCATCGCCGAGTACAAAGCCGCGCTGGCGGCAATGCCCGTCGGGAGGAGTGCCTGAGGGACAGCTCTATCCAATTCAGTTGCGCTTGAATCTCGCCGAGCTTTATCGCGAGAGTGGCGATGACGAAGCCGCCCATCAGCAGATCGCAACCGCTGAGCAGGAAATCAACAAGCTCGATGTGCAAGGCACGGCGAAGGCCGAATTTCTGCGCGTTCGCGCTTCGCTGAAGATCTCGGACAACGACCTGCAGGGCGCGGATGCTGATCTGACCGAAGCCCGCAAGCTCGATCCCGACAACGTCAACATCAAGCTGGAATACGCAAACCTTCTGTGGAAAGAAGGCCGCAAAGACGACTCCCGCAAGCTCTACAACGACGTGCTGGCGGGCGATCCGACAAACCGTTACGCGCTGGAAGCCATCGGATATCTCTATCGCGAAGACGGCAATGCGGAGATGGCAGCTGAGTACTTCAACCGGCTGGCGAAAGCCTATCCCGACGATTACATCCCTTATCTAGCGCTAGGCGATCTCTACACGCAGACCAAGGAATTTCAGCGCGCCGACACCGAGTATCAACAGGCGTACAAGCTTGCGCCGGAGAATCCGGTCATCATCGCCAACGCCGCCAACGCGGCCATCGAGGCGCAGCAGATCAAGCTCGCCGGCGAGTGGGTGAATCGCGCCAAGGGCAAGGCCAACGACGATCCGCGCGTCATGATGGAGCGCGAGCGTTACCTGCTGCACGAAGGCAATTACGAGGAGTCAGCGAAGCTCGGCTACAAGGTCCTGAAGCAACTGCCGAAGGATCGCAACGCTTCCGTCTACCTCGCCTACGATCTCTACAATCTAGGCCGGTACGACGAAGCGCTGGCCGTTGCCGACAAATACGACTCAATTCTTCCCAACGAGCCGAACTTTCCGCTGATCGAAGGTCACGTTCACAAGCACTCGCAGCTGCTGGACGAGGCCAACGACGACTACACGCGCGCCATTCAGCGCGATCCCAAGATGGTGGAAGCCTACGTCAATCGCGGATATACGCTAAACGACATGCAGGACGCGCAGCAGGCATCGCAGGATTTCCACACTGCGCTGCAGCTTGCTCCCAACAACGGCATCGCGCACCTCGGTCTGGCATTCAGCGATCTGCAACTGCGAAACGCGAAAGAAGCCTTGGACGAGGCGCGAGAAGCGCAGAAGCTGATGGGCGAGTCAGGTGCGACACACCTTGCACTGGCAACTGCTTATCGTCAGCAACATCTTCTGGCCAGCGCAGAGCAGGAATATCGCACCGCTCTCAAATACGCGCCTAAGGATCTCCAGCTGCAGCTCGCGCTGGCGGACACGTTGTACGACATGCGCCAGTATCAGAAGTCGATTGACGCATTGAACGCGGCGCTTGCCGACTCGCCTGACGATCCGCTTGATCTACGCGCGGATGGCCCACGCCTACGCGCACTTGGGCAATCGTGACGAAACCCTACGCTATGTCGCCGCAGCCGAACGTGCCGGCGGAAATCAATCGGCCATTCTGCTCGATACCGGCGACGCCCTGCTAACGCTGGGCGATGAAAAAGGTGCAATGGATCGCTTCGCGCGAGCCTTGGAAGCGCCGGATGCGAATCGTGTCGATGCGCGCCTGGCCATTGCTCGCTTGATGGTGAAGTACGGTCACGACGAGGACGCGAAGCAGCAGATCAGCCTTGGCTTTGCCGAAAGCCGCATTGGCGAAGCGCCTCCGGTTACCGCCGACAATCTGATTGAGGCCGCCAACATTCTGCTGGCGATGCACGATTTCGATCTTGCCTCGAAATACTTCGAGAAGGCTGGGCAGGCAGGTGCGTCGCAAGACGTGGTGGCCATCGGTCTGGCTAACACCTATCTGGCTCAGGGCAAGACGAAGGATGCACAGGAAGAGTTGGCGTCACTCGGTACCGACCCATCTTCGAATCAAAATTACGATTACTTGCTGGCGCAGGGCGAGGTCTACCGGCAGCGGCACGAGGACTGGAATGCTCTGATGCAGCTCTCGCAGGCGAGCGTGCTTGGCGGCGACGAGATCGCCTCGCTGGAAGGCATGCAGGTAGCCAGCGAAGAAGGTCTGCGAGTGACCGACCACCTGAGCATGTTGACCAACTTCACTACCGGCGGCCTATACGACGACTGGACCATCTACGTGCTGGACGCCCAGATCTTCGGCCTCAGCCAAAAGAGCAAATATCTTCCGCCGCCGCGCTCCGAACAGGAATCGCTGTGGACCACAGCTTATCGCTACCACTTCGACAACGGCTTCCCTCTGCTCACCGGATTCTTTCAGGTCCGCAATGCCAACGGCCCGTATTCCCTGCCGCAGGAAGCGCTGATCATTAACCGCAACACCTTTGACTACAACTTCAACAGTGCACTGAATCCGGTCGTGCATCTGGGCAATGGATGGATCGCCTTCAACACCGGATTGCAATTCACCCTGCGTCGCGACTCCAGCGCTCCCCAGTACGAGGACCAGAACCTGTTTCGGCAGTTCGCCTATTTCAACAGCAGCTCGTTCTTCAACTGGTTATCGATTAACGGCAGCCTATATCACGAAGCGGGTCCGTTCACGGCAACGACTTATAAACAGGATTCGAACGATGTCGGGGAAACGTTGCAGTTCACCGTCGGGCGGCCTTGGGGCAAGACCGAGCTCCTCACCGGCTACACTCGCCGCGACCTGACGTTCAGCCCGACCCCAAGCCAGTACTTCACCACGTCGTCGTACGCCGGCTTGCAGCATAAGTTCGGAGAAAAACTCACCGCCAGCCTGCTGGGCGAATACATTCGCGCGTGGCGCACCCAGGGAACGTTATGGGCCACGGCCAACATATGGGAGCCAGTCGGAACCATCCAGTACAAATTCAATCCCGCCTGGCGTGCCGATGGCCAGTTTGTCTATAGCCATGCCGGAACGTTTCAGGCATATGACAACACCTACAGCAGTTTCTTCATCAGTTATGTGAGACCGATTCATCGCTCGTTCGGTGATGACGCTGGGGAACATCAGATCGCATATCCCCTGAGTTTTTCTGTTGGCTTACAGGCGGAGCAATTTCCGTCATTCACCGGAATTGCCCCGACAGGGACGCTGATTCGTCCCGTCTTTCGCCTCTCAGTTTTCTGACCCAGGGGAGTTCATGAAGATTTGTCTGGTAACCGCGTTTCCTCCGAGCAGGCGGGGACTGAACGAATACGGCTTCCATATCGCGCGCGAGCTGCAGCGTGATCCCCTGTTGAGCCTCACGGTCCTGGCGGACGAGCTCGAGCAACCGGCCGAGGAGTTACCAGATTACGACGTGTTGCGTTGCTGGCGTTTCGATTCCATGTGGAATCCGGCCCGGTTGCTAAAGGCGATCTATGACATTCGCCCGAATGTGGTCTGGTTCAACCTGCTTTTTTCGACATTTGGAAGCAAGCCGCTGGCGGCATTTTCCGGATTATCGCAGCCCGCGCTTTCGCGGCTCACCGGACACTACACCCATGTGACCCTGCATCACCTCATAGACAACATCGACCTGGCGGACGCCGGCATTCGCTTTCCGCGCGTCTATCGCGCCGCGGGATCAGCTGCAACGCGCATGCTGCTGATGGCAAACTCGATTTCGGTGTTGTTGCCGGTGTATCGGCGCACGCTGATCGACAAATATCGCGGAGAGAATGTGCACTTCCGCGCGCACGGAATTCTCGGCGGACGGCCCGAGCCGCCGGATTTCAGCCTGCGCGGCAATCCTGAGCATCGCATTCTCGCCTTCGGAAAGTGGGGCACCTACAAACGGCTGGAGCTGTTGATCGAGGCCTTCGAGCAGTCATCGAATCTCACACCGAATGCTCGTCTGGTCATTGCCGGCGGGAATCATCCCCAGACGCCAGGTTATGTCGAGTCCGTTGCGGACGGCCTCCAGCACAACCCGCGTGTCGAATTTACTGGGTATGTTGCCGAGGAAGAGATCCCGGCGCTGTTTCGCTCGGCGAGCGTGCTGGTGCTGCCCTACTCTTCCGCTACCGGAGCCAGCGGCGTAGCCCACCTTGCCTGCGAATTCGGCGTCCCAATCATATCGGCTGGCATCGATGACTTTCGCGAGATGGCCTACGACGAAGGGTTGGCGGTTGATTTCTATGAGACCGGCAACGCCGCCAGCCTGGGAAAACAATTGGAGAGCCTCTTGCACGACGACGAGCGTCGCCGCGAAATGGCGGAACAAAACTTCTCGGCAGCATTGCGTATGACCATGCCGCAAATTATCCGGCAATATCTGCGCTCGTTTGATCTTCAGCAGCGAGCCAGCGCGCTGGAGCCGATCTCGCGCTTCCGGCGAATCCCTTCGTGGGTGCCGTCGCGCTCCGCCATCTTTCGCGCCGCAGCCCCCAGGTGGCAGTCATGGATGTAAGAGCGATTGTGTTGATCGGGGGTGCGGGCAGCGACGTCCCAGGTGCGCAGGAACGTATCGGCGGAGTGCCGTTTGCTTATCTGGACGTGCTTGGACTGCCAGTAGTGGAGCGCGTACAACGGGGGCTTCAGAAGTTCGGGGTCTCTTGCATAACCTTCATCAGCGATTCTCCTTGTGACAGCGGGCCGTTTGCACACACGATCAAGTTCGCTCCGACAATGCCGCATGTTCACGCCGAGGGCGAGCAAGTGTGGCAAACCGCGGAAGAGACGTTCGTGAAGTACGCGGAGGATGGCGCCGATCTGGTCTTTGCCCTTCGCATCGGACCGTATGTTGAGGTCGACTACGAAGCGCTGGTCCAGCATCATCTCGATCATCACTGTGCTGTGACCATGGCAGTCGACGGCAACAACGAGCCCCTCGATCTATTCGTGTTGAGCGCATCGGCGCGTACCGATGCCGCTGCGCTGTTCAAACACCGCATGGAGCGAATGCGCCGGGAATGCGCCCCGTTTTTCGTCAAGGGGTATTTCAACCGGCTGGAAACAACTGCCGATCTGCGGCGCCTGGCTGTGGACGGACTTCTCTCGAAGAACGCAATCCGCCCCGAGGGCACGGAGATCAAACCCGGAATCTGGGTCGGAACCGGGGCGCGAATTCATCGTAAGGCGCGCGTGATTGCTCCAGCTTTCGTTGGGGCGCATGCCAAGGTGCGCGCGTCGGCGCTGATCACGCGAGGAACTGTGATCGAACATCACGGAGATGTGGATTGTGGCACGGTGGTCGAGAACTCCAGTGTGCTGCCGTTCACGCGAGTCGGTGCTGGACTGGACGTGATGCACGCGGTGGTCGGCTTTCGCCGACTCGCCCATCTGCGGCAGAACGTGGAAGTAGAGATCGCTGACGAAAAATTCGTCGGCATGGTGCCCTTGACTCCTCTTTCTCGATTAGCAGGCAGCACCGCAGCGCTTTTTGCCTTCATACCTATGCAGATCTACCGCGGCCTTACTGCGTCGTCCCAACGCACGAGTGCGGCGGAATGTCCGGAATCTCTGGAACGGGCACACATCGTTCTGGACGCACCGGTCGTGGAGGTCCCGGCGACCGGCGCAGAGGCTTCCGAGTTCCCCTCCCACTTAGCAGTCGCGAGGAGATATGGAGACAAGTAGTCGGCCCGTAGTTGTGAAACGAATGCCGGAAAAGATGAACCTCAAACAGGCCCGCAAGTTTCTGAAGGAAGTCGAGCCCTTTTTGATTTCGGACCGGCCCCAGGTTGTTTTCGACATGTCACAGGTTCGGCTCATTGATGCCGCCGGCGTCGACGTGCTGCTGCGCTGCATGCGCGAAGCCATGAAGCACGACGGCGATCTTAAGCTGGCTTCGCTGTCGGCGCAGGCCACCGTGGTGCTGGAACTCACTCGTGCGGGACGGCTGTTTGAAATTTACGAGACGTCGACGGCCGCCGCGAAGAGCTTCAGCTGCTTCCTGCCCAACGCTATCAAGCACATGTACGCACAACCGCTCGAAACTTTGCTGCAGATGCCAACGCCGGAAATGCCCGCAGATGCCGATGAGACCGGAGGCGCCGGACTGGCGGCATGAGCGCGAAACCCGAGCTAATTGCGGTGGAACCGCCCCCGACGGAGCCTGTCTTAACCCCGTCGAAGGGCGGCTGGGGCGAATTTGTGGACCGCTGGTGTCCGCAGTACGCCTCGCACGCCAAGATCCTGAATGGCAGCCTCATTCTGCTGATCGGTTCGATCTTCGTGAGTCTGGCGAACTTCGGTTACAACATCGGCGTCGCGCGTCTGCTTGGGCCATCGGACTTCAGCCACGCCGCAGCCGCGGTCACCATCCTGATGCTGATCTCCGCAATCACTCTTTCGTTTCAGCTGGTCTGCACCAAGCTAGTCGCGAAGGCCGACACGATAGAAGCCAAGGCCGCGGTGTTCCAGCATTTGATGAAGCGCGCGTGGGCCATCGCCTTCGGCCTGGGCGCCTTCATGCTGTTCAGCAGTTCCGTGTTGACGGCGTACCTGCGCCTGTCGAGTCCGTGGATCATCATCCTGCTCACCGTTGGCCTGACGATTTACGTTCCGCTGGGTGTAAAGCGCGGGGGATTGCAAGGCACCTGCCGATTCCGCGGACTCGCCTGGAACATGGCCGCAGAAGCAATCGTGAAGTTCATCGGCGCGATTGTCCTGATCGAGTTCGGATTCGGCGTGCTGGGAGCAGTCGCGGCGATCTCAGCTTCCGTCATTCTCGCTTTCGCCCTGCCCGATAAAGCTCGCGAACTTCGTGGTCCTGCGGTCGATAGACCGTCCGCTCCGGTTGGCGAAGCGCGGCAAGCCATCGTTTTCTTCGTCGGGCAAGTCATCATCAGCAACATCGACATCCTGATGGTGAAACATTTCTTCCGACCCGATCTGGCTGGACTGTATGCCGCAATCGCCCTGGTCGGGCGTTTGCTCTATTTCGGCGCGTGGTCGGTGGTCAGCGCGATGTTCCCGGTTTCGGCAGAAGACAAGACAGAGCGCCCTTCGGGTTCGCTGCTGGCAATTCCACTGTTGCTCGTGACCGGCATGTCGACTGTGTTTGTTCTGATTTTGGCTGCGTTTCCGACGCTGGTTTTCCAATCCTTATTCGGCTCTCATTTTCCAGCAGGCGTCGGAGACCTGAATTGGCTGCTCAGCATGAACGCAGCCGCGACCGGCGTATATGCCATCGCGGTCGTTCTCATTACTTACGAGATGTCACGACGCATTGCCAACACTGGCTGGCTGCAGTTGGTGGTGAGCGGACTGATCGTTCTCGGAATCACATGGTTCCATTCGACGCTGTTGGAGGTGATTGTTGTCCAGCAGGTACTGAGAATTGTGTTGTTAGTTGCGGTCGCTTCGCCCTTCGTCAAGTTATGGGCGACCGCGGGTGGGAGAGTCCATGAAGAGGCTACGGCGCGTTACTGAAGCGGAAGTTATAGCAGAGTTCCTGAAGAATGAGTTCTATCAGGAAGAGTTCCACGAGGACCGCGAGCAGTTTGAGCAGCTCGTCCTGGGAGCTCAGACCACGGATGAAGCGGGAAATGCTTTGCGCCGGGCCCTTTTATTTCGCCGTCGCGGGCACATGTGGCGTGAATTGCCGGAAGACACGCAATGGTGGGAAGTGGAGATTGAGCCGCAGGATCTGGAGCGCGTACGCGTGTTTCCACGTGCTCAGTGGCGCCGCGTGGCCAACGGCAGCTTCCTGCTGAAAGACATTGCACGGCGCATCAAGACCAGACCATTTCGCGGCAGGACGCGAGACTTCATCGCCAAGGTTCAGGCGCTGAGCTACCACCTGCGAACTCACGAGGACGCCAGTGCAGTGCTGCTGATCGGCGTCGATGACGGGAACCCGGTGACGATTCTGGAAGGCAATCACCGGCTGACGGCAGCTCTGTTGGCGTCGCCGGAAGTATTGCGCGATCGCTTTCGCGTGTTCTGCGGCTTGTCCCCGCATATGGCGGAGTCGTGCTGGTACCAGACCAATCTTCCGAACCTGTGGCGCTATGCGAGAAATCGGACGCGTAATCTGTTTTACGACCGCGAAGCTGATGTCGAGAGGTTGCTGAAAGGGCGTCCGGCTGCATCCAACCTTACGACAGCAAAACTGTCGCCGGTTACGGCCGAGAAGGTACTAACCAACTCGAAATAAACAGGCCCTAAGAAACTTCCCCTGGGAGGGCTCAATGCAAGCTCATCATCAGAAGATATTGGCAAGAATCATGGTGCTGGTAGTCGGCATGGTTTTGTGCGGACTACCGGAATACGTGCAGGCTCAGCAACAGGGGACATCTCCTCAGCAGAGCCAGCAGAACGGCACAACCATCGATCCGTCGAAGGGACCGCTGCAACCGGTACCGGCGCAGAATCAGCCCACGACGGAAACTCCTGCTCCGCCGAATCCGGAGAGCTCCACCGAACCTCTGCCGGCGACTCCTCAGCCGCAGTTGAAAGCGGCGCCGCAGATGCAGGAGCCACTGGGCACCGCCACCGCGGAAGGCGTGCCAACGGTAGGTGGAGCTGCGTCGCGTCCCGCGGGCGAGGCGATTGCTCCCTCCAAGCAAAATCAGAAGCACTCCTTGTTGATTAAGGTGGGGTTGATCGCGGCGGCTGGCGTCGCTGGTGGCACCGTCTACGCCCTGACCAAAGGGACGTCCAGCAGGCCGTCAATCGCTAATGAGCAACACCGATAAGCCTGCGAGCGGCACCACCAACTCCGACAAGGAAGGTTGGCCGGCAATGACAATGAAGGCCCGAACGTCGAAGCTCGAAGCTCATCGCCCGCCGCTGTTGATCTCCTTCTCAGGACTCGACGGGGCGGGCAAGAGCACGCAGATTGCGAACCTGCAGCAGTTCATCGAGCGGCGCGGCCTGAGCACCAGGCTCCTGGCCTTCTGGGACAACGTCGTCGTCCTGAGCCGGTATCGCGAGGGCTTCGTGCACAAGGTGTACGGGAGCGAGCGCGGTGTCGGTGTGCCCGGCAAGCCGGTGAAGCGGCAGGACAAGAATGTTCGCCGATGGTATCTGACGATTGTCCGGCATGCTTTGTATCTGCTGGACGCGCTCCACCTGGTGAAGGTCGTCGGCGCGGCGCGGCGTTCGGACGCCGATGTCATCATCATGGATCGCTACATCTATGACGAGCTTGCTAACCTGCCGCTGACGAATTTCATGACCCGAATTTTTGTTCGCATGGTTGACGCGTTCGCGCCGCGGCCTGACGTCGCCTACCTCCTCGACGCTGAACCGGCGGAGGCGTTGCGGCGCAAGCCGGAATATCCGATCACCTTTCTGTATCTATCCCGGCGTTCCTATCATCGGCTGGCGCGAATGCTGGGCCACATGACGCTCATCCCTCCACTTGAGCTGGCCGACGCTCTGCGCGAAGTCGAGAGTGCGTTTGCGATTCTCGTGGCTGATGAGCAGCAGGCGATTAAGAGCGACCTCGACGCAGCCCAGGCAGCGTAACCTGCCGGCCGGTCCGCCTGTAACAATTACTCGCCGGCATCCCTTCCTACCCGTCGTGCCTTGGCGTTCCTGAATTCAGCGATTGAAAGCAAACGAGTTAGCCGCGATTCTTCCACCTGAAGTTTGGCATGTGAACTGTAATAGACAGAGCGTGGCGATTGTGCGGTTATTCGCACCTGATGGCAGCAGGAGATCGGATTCAACAGCCATGGGCGGCACAACGCGCCGAAGTTTTTGGAGGAACCGGTAATGAAGATCGCAATGCTATACACGCTGCCCCTGGCTGCGGCGTTGGCGCTGCCGGCGGTCGCGCAACAGGCGACCACCGACAATCAGCAGCCCGCTGCTTCGTCCTCGCAGAGCAGCTCGCAAACCACCCAGACCACGCAGACCTCACAGGGCGCCAACACCGATCAGAACTTGTCGGCACGGCAGCCGCTGCAGCCGGAGACACACGAAGGCTTCTGGGGTAAGGTCAATCCATTCGCGCGCAAGAAGTATGTGCAGAAGCAACTCACGCCCATTCGTGATCGCGTGAATGAGCTGGACGATTTGACCGCCGAGAATGCGCGCCAGATCAAAGACGTAGACGCGCGCGCCCAGGAAGGTATTCGGCAGGCCGATGCCAAGGCGACGCTGGCGGATCAGCACGCCACCGATGCCGGCAATCGTGCGCAGCAGGCCAACCAGACCGCACTTCAGGCCAGCAATCGGCTGAACACGGTGGAGCATGTTGTCGACAATATCGACCAGTACCAGCCGGCGACGCAGACCGAGATTCGTTTCCGCTCCGGTCAGGGCGGTTTGAGCAAGAAAGATAAGGAAGCGCTGGATGACATGACCGCCAATCTGAAGGATCAGAAAGGCTACATCATCCAGGTGCAGGGCTTCTCGACTGGAGCCGGCTCGGCGGGCATTCAGAGCTCGCAGGCCATGGCCAACTCTGTGGTGCGCTACCTGGTCGAGAAAAATGAGATTCCGGTGTATCGCGTCTTTGTGCTCGGAATGGGCAACGCCAAGGTGCAGACGGAAGAAGGTACGCCTCGCCGCGGCAATCGCGTCGAGATCAGCCTGATGAAGAACGATGTCGATCAGTTAGCGTCGGCACAGTCCAGCGGTACGATGGGCTCAGGTATGAGCAATCAGAACACTGGCTACTCGAGCGCAACGCCAAGCCAGTCCGCTCCTATGCAGCAACCCAATAGCATGAACTCCGCTCCGGCAAGCAGTAGTCCTCAGCAGTAGACCGCTTAGATCCATACCTCAGCCTCCTCCAGCCCCTTGCATGTGCAAGGGGCTTTTTCTTGTGATGGACGTTTTCGGCTGCACTCCCACTGCACGTCTGTTCTGGAACCGCGCTGAGTGCTAGCCTAGTTTCACGTTATGGAAACCCTTTACTACTCGCGAATGTCGTCGCCGGTTGGGCCGCTATTGATCGGTGTATCCGATACGGCGCTGGTGATTCTGGAATTCGATCGCGGCCTGCCAAAGTTGGTGAATGGAGCTGAGGTCGAATGGCGCGAATCGGATGCGAAGACGCGCCACGTTCGCAAGCAACTAGAAGAATACTTTGCCGGCAAGCGGCGTGATTTCGATCTCGCGCTCGATTTGCGCGGCACGGAATTTCGCAAAAGCTGCTGGGAGCAGTTGCTCAGCATTCCTTACGGCGAAACCCGCTCCTATGGCGAGATTGCGCGCGCCGTCGGCAATCCCCAAAGCTCGCGCGCCGTGGGACAGGCGAATCACTACAACCCCATCGCGATCATTGTTCCCTGCCATCGCGTGCTGGCCGGCGGATGCAAACTGGGCGGCTACGGCGGCGGCCTGCCGGTGAAGGCATTTCTGCTGCGGCTGGAGGGAGCGAAGTTTCAGGACGTAGCGGCTGCTCCCGAAGACACGAAGCAACTTGTCCTTTCAGAGCACTAGCGATACCTTTGCATTGTTGTTGGGATTGCCTGTGTAATCGCCTGATAACAACACTTCCGGCGGTTTACTGGGCGGGCGAATCCTGCATCGTGAAATGCTGAGCGTTCGATACCATCCGCGTAGATGTGCGAAGCCGACCACAATCTTCGTTCTTCTGCTGGCCACGGTCTTCCCGCTGCGGGGGACGGAACATCCAGCAAGGATTTTCTTCGAAGATACGAACCACCCTGTCGTGAGCGGTGAGGCATGGCTGATTGCGAACCGCTGGAGTCGCTACCAGGCCGTTCTGGTTGGCACAATCCGAGAGGGCAAGTTCGAGCAACGCAAGAACGTCCAATTTCCGCAATACTGGGAGCAGGCCTTCGATTACAAGCTTTTGCTGGCGATTTCAGACCGTCAGGTTGAAGCGCCCAGTTCATTTGAAACCGATAATGCTTATAGCATTAATTTTGCTTATGGTGCTGATCCTTGGCCTGAGTATTTGAAGCAATACAAAACTATTTATCTTTCACGGCCGATTCCGAAGGACAATCTGGGTAAGGACTGGGAAACCGCCCTCAAGGGCCTTGGTCACCTCACCGGCGACGAGTTGGTGCTGCCGCGCCCTTCCCAACGCACGATCCGGTTTCTCTATCCGGACGGGAAGCCGTTGGTAGGGACGAAGGTTTCGGTCTCACTCTTCGGCTCTAATGACAGCCACTGTGGAGTAGCGGTGGGGATAATACTCGGGGAATTTGTTACCAATGCTGATGGAGAGATCAACGTAATCGCGCCTGACTCAGCGCTGGCATTTGACTTCCCGCGCGGCCCGGGGAATTTCAACGAAGTCGCAGGCGGTCCCACCGGCACGGCAATCGTGCGTGGAGATGACCTAATTGTCGGCAGCGAACAAAACATTACAGTCAAACGGTTGTGGACCCTACCTGAGCATGACTATGTCCTAAAGCTTCGCACGGAAGAGAATCAGCCCATCGCTCATGCTCATCTTGAAGGTTGCTGGATCGATCCGCCAGGATGCGTGGTGCCGTCGTGTCAGCCACTCGGATACCAAGAGGGCGGGCCGGTCCAACCCCCAGAGTCCGACGGGGCGGGCGCAATTCGATTTCGACACACGGATTTGCGCGAACTGGACAGCATCACGATTATCGACGCCCACGGCAACAAGAGAAGCCTGACAAAGTCGGAGATGCGTGAGTTGCTGACCACTTACCACATCAACCTTCTATGGTAATAAGCGGTGCATGTTGAATCCTGTTTTTCCAACGTATAGCGGAACTTGCGGGCACCCACAGATCGTAACTGTTGCATCCCCATTACACTCATTGAGCCCCCAACGAGTGCTAACGCCACGCAACAGCTAAACGTTGATAGCGGTGTAGAGCTGCGCCTGAGTGACGTCGCCGCAGCCATCGGCGATGGGCAAACGGAATGAAAATCATTGCGGCTATCGCCAAGGTGCTTGCATCGAAATGGCTTTAGCGGAAGGCCTGTGAAAGCCGCTGTCGTACCCGCCGTAAGCAGTTCGTGGCAGATCCAAGATGTTCCTCAGCCTCAACGCGGACCGAATCAAGTCCTGGTCAAAATGCACGCCAGCGGTATTTGCTATACCGACGTGCACCAGACACAGGGGCACCTCCCTGGAGAATTTCCGCGCATTCTTGGTCACGAGCCGGTCGGCGAAATCGTTGCCGTCGCTCCTGGTGTCACCACCCGCAAGGTGGGCGACCGAGTGGGCACAGCATGGGTTCAATCCACCTGCGGACGCTGTGAATGGTGCCTGCGTGGCCGCAGGATGTTCTGCCCCTATATGAAGGGTACCGGGGGCGATGTGCAAGGCGGTCACGCCGAGTACACGTTGATGAACGCCGACGTTACCTACCTGATTCCGGACAAGGTTTCTTACGAGCAAGCCGCGCCGATCTTTTGCGCTGGGTATACCGTTTATAGTGGGCTTCGCTGGGCCGATCCGCAGCCGCACGAGCGCGTGGCTGTACTTGGAATCGGCGGGCTTGGGCACCTCGCGGTGCAATACGCGAAGGCTGCGGGCTTCGAGACCATCGCGATTTCGCACTCCCCCGATAAGGACAAGTTGATCCGCGAACTCGGCGCCGATGAAATTGTCCGCGACGGAAAGAGCCTTTCCGATGCGGGTGGCGTGGACATCATCCTCAGCACCTCCAACTCGACGAAATCCATGATGGACACCTTTCAAGGTCTGCGGCCGGACGGCAGGTTCATCGTTATGGGCGCCGACGAGGAACCGCTTTCGATCTCGTTGGTCGAGATGCTCTTCAAGCGCATCAAAATCATCGGCAGCCAGCAAAATGGCCCCGAATATCTGTACGAAGCCCTGGATTACGTAAACCAAGGGAAAGTCAAATCGATAGTTGAAACCTACCCGTTGGCCGAAGCTGCCAAGGCCTACCAGCGCGTTGCGGAAGGCAAGGCCCGATTCCGCGCCGTCCTGACAATGTAGCCGTTAGCATGTGTCGCGGTTCCACGGCGTCTGTCGGGGCTGTTGGTAAGGGAGAGTCGAGTCTTATCGCTCCTTGCTCGCACAGGGAATCATGATCACTGAGTTCTGACTTCCATCTCCGGCGTTGCGGCCAGCAAGGTTCTCGTATAGGGATGCTGCGGCGCGGTAGTGATCTGCTCCGTTGTACCCAGCTCCACTAATTCTCCCTGCTGCATGACGGCGATGCGATCGGCCAGGTAGCGCACGATCGGCATGGAGTGCGAAATGAACAGATAGGTCAGCTGAAACTCGCGCTGGAGCTGCTTCAGCAGATTCACGATCTGCGCTCCTACGCTGACATCGAGGGCTGACACCGGCTCGTCGGCGACGATGAAGCGTGGCCGCAGGATCAGTGCGCGCGCGATGCCGATGCGTTGCCGTTGTCCGCCGCTGAACTCGTGCGGATAGCGGCGCAGAGCCGATGCGTCGAGGCCGACGGCGCGCATCACCTCACTTGCCTGCTCGCGGCGTGATCGCCCGTCTTCGCTGCCATGGATCGCTATCGGCTCGTAGACGATCTGCTCCACCGTCATGCGCGGGTCGAGCGAGCCGACCGGATCCTGGAAGATGATCTGCATGTCGCGGCGGAGACGGCGTAGTTCGGAACCACCGGCGCGCAGCACGTCGCTGCCGTCAAAGATGACCTCGCCGGAGTCGGGCTCGATGAGACGCAGCAAAATGCGCCCCAGCGTGCTCTTGCCGGAGCCGGACTCGCCGACCAGGCCGAGCGTCTCGCCGGCTTCGATAGCGAGGGAGACGTCGTTGAGGGCGCGTACCGGGTGCGAAGCCTTCCCGAAATGCGAAGGTTCCGCATGGAAGACCTTGACGAGTTGGCGAGCCTCAAGCAAGGACATGGTGCGGGCGGCTAAGGTGTAATCTCGAAAATCACGCCGCAGTCGTCGTAATAGCAACCAGTGCCGCCAGACGATGCGGTGCCGTAGAGATTGCGGTTGACGTCAAATGCCAAGCGGTCGTATGGAAACCCGCCGTCGCTGCCGCCAGTGAAGTCGTGGAGCGAGGTGTATGTCCAACCGCCGCCGGAAGGTGTCAGCTTAAACACCGAACCCCGCTGGTAGGCACCGTCGCAAAAGGTTGTGCCGTACAACTTCCCTGCTGCGTCCATGATCACGCCGGCCGCCGGGCCGCAGCCGGTTGGTCCTTCGAAGGAGTAGATCACGGAGTAATCCCAGCCTGCGCCAGCAGGCGACAACATGAAAACTGTACTGCTGTCGTAGCCGCCCCCTGTGGTGCCATAGAGATTGCCGGACGGGTCGAAGATGAGTTCGCCGTTGACTCCGTGTTCGAATTGATGAAGGGTGTTCTTAGTCCAGACGCCGTTAGAGAGCGTTAATTGGAAAACTTGGCTCCCCTGCGAGGATCCCGCCGTGCCGTAAATATTGCCGGTATGATCGAAGGTGACACCGCCGATTGGGTAGCCTCCGTCACTCCCGCCGGTGAAGCTATAAAGAACACTCTCTGTCCAGTCACCTTGCCCGGGCGTGAATTCAGCCACGACGCCGTTGTTGTTTATTCCGCCAACCGTTGTAGTGAGATAGAGATTTCCCTCAGCATCGAAGACGACGGGACCAGTTGGATTTCTTCCATCCGCACCCCCAGTGAACGCATGGAGTACAGTCTCTGTCCACTGGCCCGTTACGTTCGTTGGCCGCCTCACTCTATAAACGACTCCGTAGCCTTCACCTTCGGCACAACTAGCTTGCTGCCCTGGCCCGCCGAATTCCGTGGTACCGTAGACAGCACCGTCGGCGCCAATGGCAACCTCACCCGCCGGACACGCACCATCGTAGCCGTGGAAGGCGTATCCCCCACTAAGGACCCAACCCGAGAAGCTTCGGCGGGAAAGCTCGAAGACCACCCCACATTCGCTGAGCAAAGCGCAATCCTGGAGCCCGCCACTTACGGTGACTCCATACAGGTTTTCGCCTCGGTCGACCGTTAAGCCGTTTTGGGGGTTTGCGCCGGCGAACTCGCCAGAAAAGTTGTAGATCACTTGGTAGGTCTGCGCCGAGGCCGGCTGCACCGTCGCCAGCGTCAGCGTGCAAATGGTCGTAAGCACAAATGCAGTTGACAGCAAGATGCTGCGAGCAAAGAAGCGCGCTGTAATTTTCATAGGTTCTGCCATGACCGTTCTCCATCGCTAACTGCGATCGGTGATAATTGCCCTCTTGCGACGGCGGTAGTTTAGACCCAGCCTGAGCTGCGGTTCAAGAGCTGGGTGTTCTTCGGACGACGCTGCGGCCGATCCTCTAACCTCTCTTCTTGATCTCCGCAAGCACCTCTTCGGCGTGGCCTTCCGGCTTCACTGGCGAAAAGATGTGCACGATCTTTCCGTCAGGGCCGATCAGAAAGGTGCTGCGCACGATGCCCATCACCTTCTTGCCGTACATGTTTTTCTCTTTCAGAACGTCAAACTTCTTAGCGACTTCTTTTTTGTCGTCAGCGAGGAGGGTATACGGAAGGTCTTCTTTTTCCTTAAACTTGAGTTGTGCCTTGGGAGTGTCAGGCGAGATACCGAGCACGACCAGCCCGGCCTTCTGCAACTTGCTGTATGCGTCGCGGAACCCGCGCGCTTCGATGGTTCAACCGGGCGTGTTCGCTTTAGGATAGAAGAAGAGAACTACCGTCTTGCCGCGAAACTGGTCGAGCGAAACCGGGTTTCCGTTTTCGTCGGGCAAGGTGAAGTCTGGAGCTTTGCTGTTGATTTCCATGATGCAATATCTATACCGCAATTCGCGCCGTCGGGCCATCGGGATTATGGCCGCGACTCTTCTGGGGGTGTCATTCTGCGGCGCACAGATTCGCGATCGCACGCAGCATCAGCAGCAGACCAGCACCGATAACAACCAGTCGCAGATTAACGCCAAGAAGACGAAGCGTGGACCGCGGGCGCTCGCCGTCCTGGAATTTCTGCCGGGTGGCGGCGCGCGGCTGGTTCCGGTTGCACTGTGGATTGACGACCGCTTCTACGATGCCAGCCTGTACGGTGCAAATCCCGAGCCTATGGCGCTGCAACCGGAGACTGTCTACGAAGCCACAAACTACGGCGAGTCGACCGGGCTCTTCACCGTGACGACTCCCGAGCAAGTAAAGGGCAACTGGGTGGGAGCTGGGCAATGGAAGCCGCATCGTGCGCTGGACGATCAGATTGCAAAACAGGCAGCCAGCAAACCGAAGAAGGCTCAAGCGGACAATCCGCTCAATGATCGGCCGACACTGAAGCGGGCTGGATCTGGGGGTTCCAGCTCGAGCTCTTCATCAGGATCTTCAGGCGATGCCAGCTCTTCGTCGGGAACGGCACCCTCATCGGGAAGCGCAAGCTCATCGACGAGCAGCACATCTCCCCCGCCGAGTGGGCCTTCCGATCGGCCCACACTGAAGAAGCCGTCCGACTCATCCACCCCTCCACCAGATTCTCAGCCCCAAGCAACGGCGGCAAGTAGCCCGTCTACATCCTCTTCGTCGGCGTCTCCCGACGAGAACGATCCCAACCGCCCCGTGCTGCGCCGCGGCAGAGCCGGGTCGTCCACAGCTAGCGCCTCGGAACCGTACGATGCCGCGGCCACCCAGCCCACGCCCGCAACCAAAGCCGGCCAGGCTCAAGTCATGCCGACCACCACATCGCAGTTGGGCAGAAGATCGTATCCCGCGATCTCCGATGCCGGGCAACATGAGATGCGATCGCTGTTGTACCCCATGAACTCCGTCGAGCGAACGGATAAGACGGATCAGATGAGTGCTCTGGCGCTGAATGAAGTGCGGAAGTTCGTCGCCAAGCGCACCACGCCGGGCCTGCCGAAGACCGCGACGATTACTGATTTCGACCTGCGCGGCTACGATCTTGAATACACGAACTCCCCGACCCTTGTGTTCACCGGCAAACTTCCGGTTGCATCTGCCAAGGCCTTGCGCGGCGGAGAGTTCGATTACTTCGTCACCGTCGTAGCGCGTGAGGACCTCAACGGCACCCCGATCGAGATCTTCAGTTCGGTAACCGACAGCAATCATCTCGATGCGTTCTCCCGCATGGAGATCATCGACGCCGTCGACGCCGATGCCAACGGCCGCGGCGATCTGCTCTTCCGCCTCTACAGCGATACCGGCGTCAGCTATAGCCTCTACCGGGTCTATCCCTACGAGATGAAGAAGGTTTTTGAGGGTGGCTCCGGGGTGTGACCCGAGATTCGGACCTCACCTTTTCGTGCCGATTCGATATGCCGAAAAGCGCTGTGTCCCAGTCGCAGAGCTGCGATTCTGTGCAAAACTTCACTGGTCCGCAATCTCTAAGGTTTCGCCGGATTTTCAGGCGCAAAATGGCGTTTCTAGAAGTTATCTAACTGATTCCAAGGATATTGCCGCTGTAGCAACCTCAGTGCAACTTAGGTAAGTAACTGAAAGAAATGATGCTGGAGCGATCGAGGACCAGCTTTCCACAAAGTTTTCCACAGACCTGAGGAAGGCGCGCTCGCAGCCTCACTAACCCTTTTATTCTCAAGCCACAGCTCAAGATCCAACCAAAACGGGGTATCCCACATTGTGGGAGTTCGACTAGCGAGCGCCTCCAACCGCAAATAACAAAGGCCGCCAGTTGCGGCGGCCTTGCGGGAAAATCAGGCGAGCTTAGTGTGTGGTTGCAGCAGGCGAGGCCGGTGGCTTGGAGGTTGCAGAACCAGGCGTACCGGCAGGCTTCGCTCCAGGCGGAGGAGGCGCAACACCCGACTGCGCGTTGTACGCATCGACCACCGTCTTGGTCAAATCCACGCCGGCGGTTGCCCAGAGTAGCGGACCCTGCGGCCAGGGATTCGAAGAATCGAACAGCAGCCCATAACCGTTTGACTTGGCATACTTGTCGATGACTGGCGCCATCTTCTGCAGAATCTTCTGCGCGATTTCGTTCTGTTGCTGCTGATACTCGGCCTGGGCATCCTCAGCCGCGCGCTGCAGGCTCTTCTGCTTGGTCTCGATCGACTTCATGAGATTGGCTCGGGCTTCGTCGTTCATCTTGTCGCCCTGGGTGCTGAGTTGTTTCTTCAAAGTCTCGATTTCGGTATTCTGCGCCGACAACTCGTTACGCTTGGGCTCAAACTTCTTTTGCAGTGCCTCGAAATCCCGCGCCCCTTCGTTGGTGCCAATGATCGCCTGTTGAATGTCGATGATGCCCACTTTCACGCTCCCGGTGGGAGACGCAGTTGCTGGGGCGGTGGCGAAGGAAGTGCCGGCGCTGGGAGCAGTGGGCGTGGCGGGTTTCGCAGCGGGAGGCGATTGCGTAAAGCCCGCGACGGCGAGGACAACTGTCAGCACGACTGTGCTTACGAACGTGCGCTTCATGCGTTGGTATAGCTCCTTAGAACTGCTCCGGGAATTCTTCAGGTATTCCAGCGGTGACGACTGATCTGCAGTGTCGTGCCTGGAGTGCCGAGCGCAGCGCCCGGCTCAGATACAAGCCAGAGCGCTTCCCGACCGGAAAATTCAGCGGTGCGGATGGTTCCATTATAGGGAAAGGCGGTTGCGAAGGCAACGATCATTGCGATACGGTTCGGGTTGCCGTACCCTCCATGACCGTGGCCCATCCGCCGCCTGGCTTCTGCACTTCGGACTTGAAGGTGTAGGAATTCGGCGAGGTCAGGGTCATGGTTTCGCGCCGGGTAGCGGCGACGCCGTTGAGCTTCTCGGCAAAATTCCACACCCAGGTTGCGCCATCAGTTTTGCAGGTTCCCAGCTGATGCTCGCCCAGGCTGTTGTACATGTTCATGGTGAAAGTCTTCTCAGCGGCGTTGTACTCCATCATGCGAACGCCGTGCACGTCGCCCAAGGGGTCGTGACTGACGGAGTGAATCTCCAGAAAACCCTCTCCCACCCACTCACCGTGCTGGGTTGATTTATACGGTGCGCTCGGCGAGCTCGGGCTGACCTTCGCCGTACCGGTAAGGGTCCAGTCTCCGCCGAAGTAACCCATCATCTGCTGCGGAGTCGGCGTCTGCGCAACTGCCACAACACTGACCAACAACCACAACATGGCTCCAGCGATAAGACTTCTCACAGGAAGATCTCCTAGAACGTGGTCGCCACCGTAAAGCGGAAGGTTTTCAGCGGCTCCGCCAGGTAATACTTCGGCTGGTACGTCGAAATGGTCTGCAGGTACGTGTACTCGCCGGCCGCACCCGCCGGGAACATCGAGCGAGTGATGGGATTCGGCGAGCTCACCGTTTCGTTGATGCGCAGCGGGTTATAGGCGTAATAGATGCGGAAGGGCGCGTTGATCACCGGAACCATGACCTGCAACTCCAACCCTGTTGACATGCGGGTCTGATAGTTCGTACCGGACACAGCCTGCAGCACGGGATTGAACGGCAGAGTTGTTCCGCCAACGCACTGGTAGGCGGAGTTCAAGGCCGGGCAGCCGAAAACCGTAGTCTGCAAACTGGTGACTTCCGGGCCGGCAATGCGCAACTGGTTTGGCTCGGAGATGAAATCCCATCCCGTGTCGACGAAAGGCGCGATGGTAACCGGGCCAACGATGGGCACGCGGTACTCGAGGTTGGTAACGATGTTGGTATCGCCGCCGGGGAAGATGATCTGCTCAACCGGAACGGTGACCGTGTAGACGCCTTGGCGCGGATTCGCCGGATTCAGGGGAACCGAGGTGCCGTCGGGGTTCTGCAACGGAATGGTAACCGCGGTGGGGAAGAATGACACCGGCGATATCGCGCGGACATCGAAGCCGCGAATGTCGGTGTCGCCGCCCATGTAGAAGCGGTCAAACGGAGGCGCTACTGTTCCGCCATAACCGGTGATCCACGAACCCAGCACACGGAAGCCCACTGTGTTGCGTCCCTTGTTCACCGGCATGAAGCGCTTGTATTCGGCAACCGGCTTGACATACTTGACGTTACCGCCTAGACCGGCAATTTCGCTGGCGAAGTAGACGCTCTGCCCCTTGTGCGGGTGCTGAGGATTGTCGATTTTGTTGTAAGAGAAGTTGGGCACGACCTTGCTCGTGGTGATTCCCGTAAGCGCGTTCGGGCCGGAGATGCTGCGATAGGCCAAAGCCTCAAAGTAATCGCTAGACGCGGCACTGAAGGTTTGCACTGACGAATCGTCGAAGCCGTAGGTTATTCCGACGCGTTTGAACGACCGCTTGATCGGGTAGCTCAACGAAGTGGTGAATCCTGTGCTCGTCTGGGTGAAGTTCTGCAGCAGCGCCTGATAGCTGGCCGGCAGGTTCAAACTCTGATTGAGCTGAATCTGCGTCAATGCCGCCTGATTGTAGTTGTAGCTGCGGTGGTAAACCGACCAGCCGAACTGCAGAGGGCGGTCAAACAAGTAAGGCTGCGTGAACGACAGCGTCTCGTTGCGCTGGTACTGGCCGATCTGGAATTCCAGCGTCAGGCTCTCGCCTTTGCCGAACAGGTTGTTCGTCGTGTAGTTGAGGCCGATAAACGCGCCCGCCAAGCCGCTGACACCGCCAGTCAAGCCGATGCTGTTCTTGCCCTTCTCTTTTACCTTCAGGGTGATGTCGACCGTGCCGTCCTGGACGTTCTGCTTGATTTCCGAATCCTGTTCCGGCTTGAGCGGCTGGAAATACTGCAGCTGATTCAAGCGCAGCAGGCTGAGCTCCCAAAGGTTTCCGTTGTAAATCTGACCTTCTTCCAGCGCCAGTTCGCGGCGAATGACCTTGTCGCGCGTCGTGGTGTTGCCCTCAAACTCAATGCGGCGAACGTAAAATTGTTTGCCTTCGTCGAGATCGATGCGCAAGCTGATCAGCCGCTTGTCCTCGTCGAACTCCGTATTCGGCACCGGCGTGAAGTTGATGTAGCCGTACTGGGCGTAGGCCTTACGCAAGGCTTCCAAACCTTTGCGGACCACCTCGCTGTCGAAGATGTCGCCATCTTTGATCTTGAAGAGCGACCGCAGCACTTTGGTATTCGTGATCGCCTTGTTGCCGGTGAAGGTGATTTCCTTCAGGCGATAGCGCTGTCCTTCTTCGACCGGAATTGTGATGTCGACGGCTTTGCCGGGCGAAGACTTAAAGGGGAAATACCACTTAACTCCGCTGGTGTCGTGGATCTGTGTTTTGGGATCGCCGACCAGCGCCTTCATGTACCCCTTGGTTTGATAGTAGTACCGAACGCGCTCGGCGTCTTCCGACAGCTTGGTGGAGTCGTACGTACGCGCAAAAAGGTTTTCCAGGAAGATGGAATGCGGGATACCGATCGGCTTCAGGTTCTTCATGGCGCTTTCCAACTCGCGATTGGGGAGCGCCTTGTTGCCTTCGAACTTAATCTTGCCGACTTTGACCTTCGGTCCTTCTTTGACCACGAACGTGAGCGAAACAGCGGCCGGAGGAATGGGCCGCACCTCCGATTGCACGCTGGCAAACTGCCGGCCGTGAGCGGCCAGCAGCTGCTTGATCACGACTTCGGCGTGCTTCACTTTGGTCGGATCGTACTGGCTTTCCTGAGTGAGGCCGACTTTCTGCTCTTTGAACTTGTCCAACACGTCACTCTGCGAAATCGAATTCAAGCCGACGTACTTGATCTCGCGAATGGTCGGCTTCTCTTTGACGTAGACGTAGATGATCCAGCCCTTGTTGGTTTGCTCGCGCTCCAGGCGCAGATCGTCGAAGTATCCGGTATTCCAGAGGGAGTTGAAATCGCGCTCCAGAGCTGACTGGTCGTAGACATCGCCCGGCTTGGTGAACATGCGGGCGCGAATGGTTTCCGCAGGGATTCGGCGGTTACCTTTGATCTCGATGGCCGAAATCACGTCCTGCTGCGCAAGAGCTGTCCCGGCGAGAAATAGGAGTGCGAGGAAGAACCCGATCGCCTTGGCGCAACTGCGTGTCCCGCGATGCGAAAGCATCGTGAGCCCAACCTGACGGTGGCAAGAAATAACGGAACCCTCAGTAGCTAAGGTTTATGAAAGCGCAATTATACGGTACTGGCGCTGCGGTCCATAACCCTAAACCGTTCGCCGATTGCGATGCAACAGCTACGCTAACCCTCGCTGCCGCTGGAAGTTGCTGCAACGCGCTCAACCTCCACCAGAGTGGAGTAGAACGTAGCACCACCACCCAGATCAGTGAGCCGTGCCGAGGTCAGAACGTTGATGTTGAGACCGCGGTGTGACAGTTTCGCCCAACCGAGACGAGCGCCGACTACGCCGGGCTGTACTGCACTACGCCGCCCGTTTTTCGCAGTTGCCGGAGTGGAGGTCCCTTCGACACGAGCACGCAAAAAGATCTCGCCACGATCGTTGAAGACGCGCACCTGGTCGCCGTCGATGATCCCGCGGGGCTCGGCGTCCTCGATTGCAATTTCCAACTCGTCCTGATGCGGTTCCATTTTCTGGTGCGTCGGAAGATTGGCAAATGTCGAATTCAGAAAGTTGTCGGCCTTGCGCGCCAGCAGTTCCAGCGGATATGGCGTTTCTGTTGGGCTGCTACGCGATTCTTCTGGCGGAATGAACGACGCGACTGGATCCATTCCCAAAGCGATCAGATCCTCGTTGTAGAGACGCGCTTTGCCGCTCGGTGTCGCGAATCCGTTGGCAAATGTCAGCCACGGCTTGCCATTACCGTCGCCGTGCAGATTCAGCCGCACGTGCGGATCGCGCTCCAACCGCTCGCGCGTGATGCCTTTCAACTGAGGAACTCCCGACGCCAGTGCCGCATCGATCATTGCGTCGACTGGTTCGCGGAAGCATTCGTCCTCGAAGCCCATGCGCAACGCGAGCTCGCGAAAGAAATCCACATTGGATTTACATTCGCCCAGCGGCGCAATCGCCGGCTGCGAAACCTGCAAGTAGTAGTGACCGTAAGCCTGGACCAGATCCTTGTGTTCGAAAAAAGTCGTGGCTGGAAGCACGATATCGGCAAAATCCGTCGTGTCGGTGAAGAACTGCTCGTGAACCACGGTAAACAGATCGTCCCGCTTGAGACCTTGCCTCACGAGGTGCTGATGAGGACAGACTGCTGCGGGATTGCAGTTGTAAACCATCAGCGCTTTGATTGGAGGATTGTCCAGTTCGGTCAGGGCCTGGCCGAGTTGCACCATGTTCACGATGCGGGCTGGACGTCCCAACGAACTCTTGTGCGCCAGATCCTGAAGCTCCATCGCTGCACGATCCAGCTGAAAAGCTCCGCTGAGGGAGAGTTGCAGTCCGCCGCCAATTTCTTTCCACGATCCTGTTATCACCGGCAACATGCAGACCGCACGCACCGCGGCGCCGCCGTTCTGCGCGCGCTGAATACCGTAGTTCAAGCGAATGACGGCCGGCCGCGTCGTGGCATATTCCCGCGCCAGCCGCTCAATGTCTTCCTTCGCGATGCCAGTCCATTGGGCTACACGCTCGGGTGTGTACTCCGGCAGGCGCTTCTTCAGTTCGTCGAAGCCTTCGGCATAACGCGAGATGTAATCCTCGTCGTGCCAGCCTTCGCGCACGATGATGTGCATTAATCCCAGCGCCAGCGCGACGTCGGTTCCGAGATTGATCGGAATATGCCAGTCGGCAACCGCTGCCGTGCGCGTGCGATAGGGATCGATGACGACAAGTTTCGCGCCCGCGCGCCGTGCCTCTTCGATGAACGGCCACAGATGAATGTTGTTGCCGTGGATGTTGGCGGCCCAGGCGATGATGTACTTCGAGTGGCGGAATTGCTCCGGCTCGGTGCCCATCTTACGGCCATAGACCGAGATGATCGCATCTTCACCGGCCTGCGAGCAGATACTGCGATGCAGCCGCGAAGCTCCCAGGCGATGGAAGAAGCGCCGGTCCATCGATCCGCCGTTCAGCACGGCGATATTGCCGCCGTAGGAGTAAGGGAGAATCGCTTCCGGACCGAACTCCGCGCTGATCTGCTTCAGTCGCCGGACAATCTCATCGAAAGCCTCGTCCCAACTGATGCGCTGGAAAACACCATCACCGTGGGCTCCTTTGGGCGCGGTGCGGCGCATGGGATAAAGCACGCGATCCGGCGAATAAACGCGATCCAGATATTTCGCAACTTTGCCGCAGAGGAATCCGCGCGTGATGGGATGTTCGGGGTCGCCCTGAATTTTCGTTGCTCTTCCGTCCTCGACGGTGATGAGCACGGCGCAGCCATCCGGGCAATCATGAGGGCAGGCTGCGTGAACAATGCGCTTCATGGAAGAAATTCGATTATCCCACGAAGCAGCTTCATGCCACGGACACATAAAAGAAGGCTCGGGGCGCTCCCTTCCCCGAGCCTTCATCGCCTCATGTAGCAATTATTTCGTTGCTACCTTCTTGCCCGTTCGCTCCTGGCTGCGAACGCAATTACATAAAGCAAGGAGCGTGCCACTCGTGAACCGAGCAAGAATGCGACTCCGGCAACGCATTTACAGTGAGATACAGGGGCGAAGGAAGATGTCGCCGAGCATTCGACTATCCGAATGGATGGTGCGCTATCCGTTTGGTCACGGCGAGAGCTTCTGTTTCCGTCAGATCTGTTTGATCTGCGGCAAGAAATGACACTGGAGTCATATCCCTTCGCCCGCACTCTTTCGGAAACTGTGACGAATCGCCCCAGGACGGGGACGAATTGCAGGGTTTTGTATCAGCCTGGTCAACAATAACTTGCGTCATATGGGCTGAATAGAGGTATGATTTGAAAATCCGCTGGCCTACTCAGTTTGTGGGGAGAGGCACTATGGCTCGCAATCGACTTGCCGTCCTGCTTGTGCTTGCCGCGGTTTCTCTGCCGTGTGCAGCGAAGATGCGTACCTTCTCGTGTCCCGAGGAGCGTGCCCGGGTTGTGGATTACACGCACAGCCTGGAAGACCATCCGCTCGCCAAGGACAACCTCGCCAAGAGAATGTGGCTGACGGAGTGGATCGTGAACACTCCCAGCGTCAACGTAGAAATTTGTTGCAAGGAACTGCAATCGCTGGACGCGGTGAATAACACCTATTCCCAGCAACTGCGCATGCAGGCAATGTACTCGCAGGCGGCGTATCAGCTGAAGCACCCGGAGGTAAAGAACACCGCCGAGATTCAGGCTGCCGGGCTGGCGGGAACTTTGCGCGCCTATCGCGCGATCCTGCGTTTCGACCCTTCCGCCAAATACCCGCTGCTTGACGACCTGTTGTCACTGGAGAAACAGGGCAAATTGCAGAAGTACGTCGAGCGGCAGTCTGCAAGAAGTATGGAAGATTAGCGAAGAGCGATACGTTCAGCACAAAGGGCGCCTGACGGCGCCCTTCGTTTTGTTGTTATCAGGAATTCTCAGGACCTGACTATCGTTTGGTTTTCCCCTTGGTCGTCTCGACCTGGATTTTGTTGGTCACCTGCTTCACCCCACCGACTTCGGCAGCCAGAGTTTCGGCTTTCACCAGATCTGCCTTGGATGCAGTCTTGCCAGTAAGCGTCACCACACCTGCCAGAACGTCGACCTGGATGGAGCTGCCTTTCAGAGTCGCAAGTTGCTGCTCGATGTTTTTCTGAATATCGGAATCCGGAGTGACGTCGGGTACTTTCGCGGATACCGTCTGCGGTGGAGGAACCGGCTTGCTGCTTCTTCCAGCGAAATGAAATATCAGGGTCAGGATGCTGCCGAAGAGAACGATCGCAACTACAGCCGTTATCGCCACCAGGCGCTTGTCGGCCAAAAACTCGGCGAGGCGCTGCTGAAACGGGCTCGGAGGCGCTTCCTCATCCTCGTCAACCGAAAAACTATCGCCGACCAGTGCTTTCAGCCTCTCGAATTCACTTTCTGCAAACTCAGGAGGAGCGTCGGCCGTGGCCTCTGAAGTCGGCACGGCTGTCTGCACCTGCGAACTGGCGGGCGCGGCTGCCACCACAACGGCCCGATCTCCACCGCGTTCCCGTGGCTGACTCTCCCGAGCGGTCACTGCTGCAGTATCCCGCGAAACCGAGGTGTCCACCGGACAGACATGGAACTCGCCACGGTAGCTGCTCCCGCATTGTTCGCAATAGTTCAACCGCGGCGGCGTGAGCTTGGATGCACCGTTGCCCACCGCAGCCGTGGCGGCTTGCCAGCGGGTGGCGGGCGCAGGGTTCCGCAAGGTTTCGGTCATGGAAGTGGACTCGGCGGGTTGCGCCTCATAGGGCACGGTGACCGCCTCGCCGTTGCTCCCGCTACGCGTGGCCACCTGATCCAATTGCGGTCTCACACTCAGGGGCGGCTTGCCTGGGCTAGTGCTGGTGGCAAACACGGGTGCGCCGGGTGGCGCTGACGGAATCTTCGGTCGAGATGGTCCTTCGAACGAGTGCCTTTCATGTGGAACCGTTCCCGGCACCCAGTAACTCTCTTCCATCCCGGCGACGAAGCGATCCACGGCAGAGAAATCCTTGCGCAGACGTGAGAGAGCAAAACCATCTTTCTCCTCCTGCAAATTGCAGGCCCAACGCAGCCACTGACTCGCGGCGGGTCCCGGGAGGTCTTTTACCTGGTCGGCCAGTGCGGCTTCCGTCCTCAGCTGCTTGACGGCTTCCTGCCGGAGTTTGCTGAGAGCCGCAGCGCGAGCTTCCAGCCGGTGTTTGATGCTTCCGGCATCCAGCTCATTTGCGAGATCTGCCAGTTTGCTCCGCCGCTGCTGATTCCGCCTTTCCTGGGCTGCAATTTCCAGCTCATGAATCAACCGCTCCAAGGCTTCGCGATCGCTCCACTTGGCATCCGCACGCTCGACATGAACCAGATCGCGCAATGCCGCGCCGTGCTGCCGAGCCTCCGTCACACTCTGGGTCAATTGCTCGTCGTCAAATTCGAAACCGGCTCGCATCCAGTCAACCTGGGATTGAACAGCCAGAAGACTGTCATCGAGTTTTGCCAATTCAGACCAAAAGGCAGAAGACATAAAATCCCTCACAACCTGGCAACTCTGGAAGACACGATTGCAGCCACATACACAGGCTGCCGTGGTGCATGCAAGGTGTTACGCGAACATTGCTTCAGCCCGGAATGGGGTTCGGCATCCTAGCCTCACTACTATTCGAGAGAGAAGTTGACATTAATCTGGGTGTCAGCCTCCACTGGTTCTCCATCCAGCGTAAACGGCTTGTAACGCCACTGTTTTACGGCCTCCGAAGCCGATTTGACCAGCATGGGAGGGCCGCTTACCACCTTCAAAGCCTTGACCGCTCCATCTTTGCCAATTACGGCCTGCAAAACGACCGTGCCATGAACGCGAGACTGGAAGGCCTCGGGCGGATATTGCGGATTGACCCTGTGCGTCAGCTGAGCTTGTGCGACTCCGGAAGACACCCGCAACTTCTGCTGGTTGAGAGTGGGCACTGCAACTGGAACGTCTTTAGCAATTGCGCCCAAGTTGTTGGGCGACGTGTTGGGCAGCGCACCCGGGATGGAGCTGGGCGGTTCAATCGTATCGTTTGCCGGAGGCTCGGGCTTCTTCGCCATAGCGACGTCCCGAGGCGCCGGCATGGGCAGACTCAGCACTTCAGCCGGTTTTGGCGCATTGGCCGGCGGAGTATCAGGTTTCGGTTGCGCATCCTTGCCAAGCTGCGCATTCTGCTTGTTGGCATTTGGATCGCCCGGCTTGGTCGGGTTCGCCGTCGACGGGTTCGCACCGATGGGCTGCGCTACAGAATTGGTGACCAGTCCTGGTTGTGCACTGCCTGCTGGCTGCTCCGGTGCCTTCTCCATCGCCTTAACCGAATCGTTGGCAACGTGGCTACGGTGCGCCTTCCAAACGATGCCGCCCACCAGCAGGATCAGCACGAGAGTGGCGGCGGCCAGCACCACCGGATTCGCTGCCAGCGCGCGCCAATCTTTGTCGCGGAGAAGCGCCTGCCAGTCGGTACCTCGGTGCTCTTCAGCAGCCAGTTCCTCGTCGTGACTCCGCAACGCTGTGCGCAACTCCGAGACCTCGACCTTCGAGGATTCGCGTGACTTTTCGACGGGCGCACGCTCGGCAGTACGCGACTTCGAACTCACCTGCGCCGCAGCAACGGCAGCGGCTCCGACAGCTGCACTCTCAACTTTGTCGCGAACGGCAGAACCATCGCGACCGGTCGTCGCCACCGCGGGCTCATCTGTAAATCGCAGCGGTGCGCTATCGATCGGACAGACGTTGAACTGGGCTGGATAGGTGCTACCGCACTTATCGCAATACTTCATGCGCGGCGTTGCTGCCACTGCCGGGGCAGCAGCTGTCGCAGCCGCGACTACCGCCTTCTTCTCCGTCGGCTCTTTGGCCGGCGCCGGTGCAGCCGCCTGCCACTGCTTTGCCGGAGCGGAAGGACGAACCGGCTCTGCCGCAGGCCGAACGTCCTTCGCGGGACGTTCCGCAGCTTTTGCGCTGGCAACCGGTTGTGTTACTTGCGCAGTGACGGCCGGTGCGGACTTCTGTTGTTGGACAGCAACCGCAGCGACGGCTGCCTGCGGACGAACTGGGGCGGTCGGTACCGGAGCCGGAGTTGGTTTCTTGTCCGGTCGAATCGCCGGCTCAATGGGCTTTGTTTCTTTGACGGCCGGTGCGGGTGTCTCAACTCGCGCGGGCTGCTTTGCCGCAGGAGGCGGTGCAACAGCTGGCGTAGCTTGTTTCACTGCCGCGACTGATGCCGCAGCTGGTGTGGGCTGTTTCACCGCTGTAACCGGTGGAGCAGTTGGCGTAGGTTGTTTCGCCACTGTAACCGGCGGAGCAACTGGTTTCGCTGGCGCGGATTCCTTGGCTGGTTGAGCGGCAGGTTGAGTAGTCGGTGCTGGGGTTGGAGTTACGGCTGCCCGGGTTCCCGGAACCCAGTAGTTCTCCTCCATCTCACCAGTGAAGCCTGCTACCGCAGGAAAATCTCTTTGCAGCTGATCGAGGGTTGCTGCATCGCTTTCCTCCTGCAGGTTGCACGCCCATGGCAGCCACGAGCCTGCGTCCGGACCCGGAAGAACCTTTTCCTGTTCTTTGAGGGCCGCATCCGCGCGCAACTGATCGACGGCTTCTTGACGCAGGGCATTCAGCGCTGAGACGCGAGATTCGAAGCGATGCTTGATACTTCCGGCTTCGAATTCGCTGGCCAGTTCCAGCAACCGAGTGCGCCGCTCCTCACTCACTTTCTCTTGAGCGGCAATCTCCAACTCGAGGATTAGAAGGTCGAGAGCTTCCCGATCGCCCCACTTCGCATCGGCACGTTCAGTTCGAATCAAATCGCGAACGGCCGTTGCCTGCTGCTGGGCTTCTGCAAGTCTCTGCCTTAATCGCTCGTCACTAACCTCCAAACCTCCCCGCAGGCAGTCCACTTCAGATTGAAGGGCCAATAGACTGCCATCGAGTTTTTCCAGTGCAGACGAAATGGGAGAAGACATACATAGGTCCTTTCACACTTTGGTTATCACGCCCCCACACCCCGCCGATCCTGGGTAATAGGGGTAACGGTCTTGGATGACGTGATGGGACGAACCATCGGATCCGTCGCGGGTCGGTTGCGGTCACCGGGGACCCAATAGTTCTCCTCCATTTCACCGCAGAAGCGATCGACCGCGGGGAAATCCCTGTGCAACTCGGTGAGTGTCATGCCATCGGTTGATTCCTGCAGATTGCACGCCCAGTGCAACCATTCGCCGGCATCGGGTCCGGGAAGTTCTTTCTCCTGGTCGGAACGAGCGGCTTCGGTGCGCAACTGCTTCACGGCCTCGACGCGCAGAGTATTCAGCGCGGTGCTGCGAGCCTCGAAGCGATGCTTCACCCTTCCCGCTTCCAATTCGCCCGCAAGCTCCAACAGCTTGGTGCGCCGTTGTTGGTTGCGCCGCGCCTGGGCTGCCAATTCCAACTCGTGAATCAGCATCTCCAGATCCGCGCGATCGCTCCAACTGGCGTCCGGGCGTTCGGCGCGAATCAGGTCGCGCAGCATAGATACGTTATGACGCGCTTCCGCCAGACTGTGGCTCAGTTGAGTCTCGTCAATCTCAAGCGCGGCGCGCAGCCACTCGACCTGAGACTGAATACTTTGCACGCTTGCATCCAGTTTCTCCAAGGCAGACCACATGAGAGAGGACATCACGAACTCCTTTCAGTTTTGCTCGATACCGAATCGCTCGGCCCGGAAATGACGTGCCCTATTTATAGGGCAATTCGTCGAGAAATAAAACCTCTCAGTCTGCGCTGGCGGGCGCAAGCTTCGTCCAGCCTGACATTTCGGACCTGCCACGGTATTGTCGCAGGAAGTACTGCCGTGTAAAGCAAAATTTATAGGGCAGTCAAGTTACGAAAGTGTCCGATAGTAACCAAAACTCCTGAATCATGGTAACCAGTCGATTCGCCACGCTAGCGCTAAGTACATTAAAATGAAGTGTTTCGCTAATATTGACGATCGGAACGAAGGTAATACATTTTGAGGTACGGCCTGTCGAATCGTTAGAGTGTCAGTCTGGGAAAGGGAGCGGTACCCCACCAAAGAGTGGCCCGGCTCGCCCTGTTTCTATCTTTGTTTAGTCCAACAAAACTCACCCAAATCGACGTCTGCTAAGACCGAGTCGGGAGCGTACTTAATGGCGAATGACCATTATTCAAACCAAAAGAATGGCTCCGCTTCATCAACACATATCTGCTTAGCGCCTCCGCCTGAATCCAAAATTCTCTTCACGCAAATGGAACAACTGCGTTCCGAAACTGCAGCGGTTCTGAACTGCGGGCCCGGTTAGCCCGCTGAAGACTTCGGCATTCATCATCACAAACGGCCCAGCAATTCGCGACAGACGGAGGTCCAGTGTCAGATGAACTCGCGTGTAGTGCTGCAGCTGTTTCGGGCGTTGTTTGATCAACATCATGAATCTGTTTCTCTCGATGCGTGGGCACAGTTGGATTCTCTGCACTGCGAATATGTTCTCGGGATCCTGCCGAGCACTGGATATCCGGTGAGCGTACCTTGCTTATTGGTATGCTCAACAATGATCGCGGACTTGCATCGCTGTCTTGGTGAACGACTTCGGCACCGTTAACATAGACGTCGACCCTCGCAGTCAGAGTTGAAGCTGCATTTGTTGCAGCTTCCGTGATGACTTGCTTACTACTCTTTAAATGCTATTGTTCCTGTCTCATCTAAAGCACTGATGAACATCGTACTGAGCGAGATTGGGGCCCGCGTGTTGGGGGCGCTGGTGGAGAAGGACATCACGACGCCGGACTATTATCCGTTGTCGCTGAATGCGCTGGTGAATGCCTGCAACCAGAAAAATAACCGCGACCCGGTCATGAATCTGGAAGAAGGCGCGGTTCGGGAGGCGTTGAATCGGTTGCACGAGCACGGACTAGCGGGTCCAGCCCGCGGAGCCGACAGCCGCGTAACCAAGTACGAACACCGCCTGCAGGAGACCTTCAACTTCTCGCGTGGTGAGACGGCTGTTCTGTGCGTGTTGCTGCTGCGCGGGCCGCAGACTCCGGGGGAGTTGCGCGGGCGGACGGAGCGCATGCATCAGTTTGAAGATCTGGATGCGGTGCAGTCCAGTCTGCAGAAACTGATGCAACGCGAGCCTCCTCTTGCCGTGGTATTGCCCAGGCAGCCGGGTACAAAGGAGTCCCGTTACGCGCATCTGCTTTCTGGCAAGGTGGAGGCAGGGGAGTTGGGGCTGCCGCGAATAGTCTCGCCGTCGAGTTCTTCTGCAGACCAGGAGCGCATCAGCCGATTGGAGGAGGCGGTGGCTGCCCTGCAGAACGAAGTCAGTGAACTCAAGCAAGAATTGGCGGAGTTCCGGAAGCAGTTTGAGTAGGACCTGTCACACCGCTACCGGCTCGCCGGTGAGAGCGTCGGTGCCGAAAGCGCACGGCCATGTTGAGAATTGGCCATTCTGAGCTTTCATCAACCACCCGAGGCGCTACGGGATCAACGATTATCAATGCTACTGCGTGATGTCTTCACCTCGTCGCCGACGTTGAAGCCGCTGCCGGAAACCGGCGCGCCCACTCCGCCAGGCGGAGATGTTCTGATTCCACGGACAATGTGTCGTGTCGAATCGGACGGCTGTAATGCAGACTCTGTCGTCCAAATGTGTGAAATGCGGTGAAGTTTTGTTTTGGGGATCCGAAAGACGTTGAAAGAATGGCTCCTCAGGTAGGACTCGAACCTACAACCCTCCGGTTAACAGTTGCACGGACTGCAAGAATGCCAACTACCGGCAATTGCGGTTGACTAGGGAAATATGCCCTTTGCGGCACTTGCAAGAGCGATTGACTACCGGCAATTCTGGAGGAGAGTCCCTCAAAAAGTCACCAAAGTATTTCTTGCCTTCAACTGGGGCACAAATGCGTTGGCACCGCACTAGCTTTCGATGCGGCCTGCACCAAACAGACGAAGCGCTCAACACAAAACAACAACGCGCCGTGCCGGTGGTGGAACACCTACACGACGCTAACCAGGACGCCTACGAAGGAGGCACCCATGGCTGTCAGCAAACGTAACATCCCATCTGCACGCACTCAAGAAGGCCCACTCACAATCAATCGAGTGGCGCTGTATGCCCGCGTTTCCACGCTGAATGGACAGGATCCCGAAATGCAGTTGTCCGAACTCCGCGAATATGCAGCCCGCCGTGGCTGGACCATCTCTGGCGAGTACGTCGATCATGGCGTATCGGGTTCCAAAGAGTCACGCCCCGAGTTGAATCGGCTAACAGTGGATGCTCAGCGGCGCCACTTCGATGCCGTGCTGGTCTGGAAGATCGATCGATTCGGCCGTTCGCTGAAGCATCTGGTCAATGCCCTCGCGGACCTTTGCGCCTACGGCGTCGCCTTTGTCAGCTTCCGCGACAATCTGGACTTGAGCACGCCTTCGGGCAGGCTTATGTTTCAGATCATCGGCGCCATGGCGGAGTTTGAGAGAAGCCTGATCCAAGAGCGTGTCCGGGCCGGCTTGCGTAATGCGCGTGCGAAGGGCAAGAAGTTCGGAAGACCCCGCGTGGACATTGACGCTGGCCGTGTGGCTGAGCTGCGCCGGAACGGGCTTTCCTGGTCCCAGGTATGCCGAACGCTCAATGTGAGCAAGGGAAGCGCTCAACGATCGGTTGCCATTATTGCCTAAGAAGCGCAAAGAACCGGACTGGAGGGGGGAGGATTTGGCCGCACATGGCGGTCGCAAAAACACGACCCTACGCAGCTCCGCCGCATCCAAAAAAGCTGCAGCACTTCCCGAATCGCCGTGAAGGAAATTTCGGTCATAGTGAATGGTCGTGTCCACACTCTTAACGTGGGCCCCGAGACGCCGCTGCTGTTCGTTTTGGCGGATGACCTCGGTCTGCGCGGACCAAAGTTTGGCTGCGGATTAGGCCAGTGCGGAGCCTGCTCGGTGATTCTGCGCGGGCAGGTAGTTCGCTCCTGCGTGATGCCGGTGAGCGCTGTCGGCCAGGACGAAGTTACAACCCTCGATGGCCTCGGCACGCCGGAGAAACCTCACCCTTTGCAACAGGCCTTCATCGATGAGGGTGCTGCGCAATGCGGATTCTGCCTCAGCGGCGTCATTCTGACCGCGAAAGCTGTCCTCGACGAAAAGCCAAACGCAAGCGATGAGGAAATTCGCGAAGCTCTTAGCGGCATTTTGTGTCGCTGCTTCACCCACGTTCGCATGATGCGAGCCATCCGCAAATACGCCGGCGGGAGGAAGGCATGACCATCTCTCGGCGCGCGTTTCTCAAGACCTCCGGCGCGCTGATTGTGAGCTTCAGCGCGTCGCCGCTGATGGAGCCCTTTGCTATCGCGCAAGGTCCGTTCGACACCCATCCGTCGCACATTGATCCGGCGAAGCTCGACTCATGGATCGCGGTCACATCCGATGGCACGGTCAAGGCGTACACCGGAAAGTGCGACTTCGGACAGGGAATGCTGACTGCACAAACGCAGCTGGTGGCCGAAGAGCTGTGCGTGCCCCTTGAGCGCGTAACCCTGATCGAGTGCGACACCTCCGTCTGTGCCGACCAGGGCACGACCTCCGGCAGCCAGTCCACGCCGACGAACTTCAACTCCGAGGGACTGGCACAGGCGGCGGCGACGGCGCGCGAAGCGTTGCTGAGCCTGGCGGCGAAACGGTTCGGCGTGCCGGCAGATCAATTGCAAGCGGCCGGTGGTGTGATCACCGACAACAAGGGCCATAGCATTCGCTATGAAGCGCTGATTGCAGACAAGCACTTCGATATTCCCCTAAGCAAGGCGGCGAAGCGCCGCACCCCGTCTCAGTGGACCGTGCTGGGCAAGCCGGTTCCGTCTCTCGACCGCCCTGCGCTGATGACTGGACATTTCGAATTTGTGCACAACGTTGGTGTACCCGGCATGCTTCACGGGCGGGTAGTGCGGCCGCCGACTGTTGGTGCGACGGCCATCAGCGTGGATGAGAGTTCTATCCGACAGGTGCAGGGAGTGGTGAAGGTCGTCTCGCGCAAGGACTTCGTCGGCGTGGTCGCGGAGAAGCAATGGCAAGCCGTCGAAGCCGCGCGACAGCTCAAGGTCAGATGGAAGCCGGGTGCAGCATTGCCGGCGCAGGCAACTTTCTTCGAACACATGAGAAAGCTGCCGTCGCACGATGTCTTGATGGTGGATTCGAAGAATGTCGAGCAACAGCTTGCCGCGGCGCACCAAGTCGTTCGCGCCACTTATTTCTATCCGTATCAAATGCACGGATCGGTCGGCTCCTCATGCGCAGTCGCGGATGTGAAACGCGACGGGGTAACGATCTGGTCGGCCACGCAATCCGTGTATCCCACGCGCAGCATCGTGGCGAAGCTGCTGAACATGCCGCTCGACAGCATCCGCGTGATTTACGTTCGCGGATCGGGATGTTACGGACTGAACGGCGCCGACACCGTCTCGTTCGACGCGGCGCTTCTGTCGCAGGCGGTGGGCAAACCGGTGCGCATTCAGCTTTCGCGCGAAGATGAAATGGCATGGGAGAACTTCGGTTCAGCCTGCGTCATGGACCAGGCCGCCGGCATCGATCGAAATGGGGCGATCGTCGCCTGGCAGTTCGAGAACTGGATCGCCTCGCGAGGTGGACGTCCGGGCTACGATCAGCCCGGAAACGTCATCACCGGCGTCCTGGTTGGATACGAGCCGGAGCCGATCACGCCACGCGCTGCCAAGGAGCCGTCGATGACGCCGCGCGCTGCCAAGGAGCCGACCGGTGAACTGCACAATCGCAACAACGCGGTACCGTCTTACCTTGCAGGCTGTATCGGCGGCAATTGCGCAGGCGCTGGGACCATTCGCAGCGAACGTGTTCTGCTGCACACGGTTGCATCACCGTTCTTCACTGGTCCGCTGCGTTCGCCCTGGCGTATTCAAAATACCTTCGCGCATGAGTGTTTCATGGACGAGCTCTGCGTCGCCGCACAGGCCGATCCTGTTGCCTTTCGCCTGCAACACCTCTCCAACGAACGCGTCATCGGCGTTCTGAAAGCTGCGGCCAAGTCGGCAAACTGGCAAGCACGCAACCTGTCGCGACGGCCTGTGCGCGGAAGCGGTACAGTCAGTGGTCGTGGAGTGGCCTGCGTCGCCTACGAGGGCGAGAATGGTTACGCTGCCGTGATCGCCGAAGTGCGCGTCGATCAGGCGACCGGGAAGGTCCAGCCGACAAAGTTCAACGTCGCCCTCGACTGCGGACCGATCTCGAATTCTGACGGACTGCGAAACCAGATTGTGGGTGGCATTCTACAGGGCATGAGCCGCGCCCTCGGCGAAGAGGTTATGTGGAACCAGGAGCGCGTTACTTCGGTCGATTGGGAGAGTTACCACAGTCTGTATGTAGGAATCGAAGTACCGGAGATTGAAATCTCGCTGATCAATCGCCTGGATGTGCCGGCTACCGGAGCTGGGGAGACCGCGATAACGGTGGTTCCCGCTGCAATCGGCAACGCAATTTTCGATGCGACAGGCATCCGATTGCGTCAAGTCCCCTTCACACCCGATCGTGTGCGCGCTGCACAGGCTGAACAAGTCTCGTAGCCCGCGATTGATGTTGGAGATTTCCCCTCGACAAGGCGACACTGAAAAGCGTCATGCCATGAACGTCGTCCGCGGACCTGACGGAGATGGCGTCGTGCCGGTGATATGCGGGGCTTGCCATCTGGATCAAAACACACCTGGCCGCCGACGCGCCGCCGGGAGTCTCCCTGATTAGAATGTAACGAGACAGAAAGGTCCATCTATGGGAACGCAATCGCTTGGCAGAGAGCTTAACAACCGAGAGTTCTTCATTCAGAGATGGGAGCAAGAGTACTTCGCCTTCGTGAGGGTGTTCAAAGCACTGCCAGCTAAGCGTCTCGATTACCGGCCCCATCCTCGCTCGCGCTCGGCGGGAGAACTGGTCGCTCTGCTGGTTTCGGCCCAGCAGAGTTGTATCCAGCTTTGTACGAGCCGGAAAAGCTTCTACAGCGGTTTGCGCTGGCAGGAACCGGCGAGTTTCGGCAATCTAGACCAGATGATCTCAGCCTATGAGCGTGACCATAGCAGCCTTGCAATCCAGTTGCATTCCTTGGACGACAACGGTTGGAACCATCAAGCATGGTTGATTCAGGGCACAGAAGAGATCCTGCTCAAAGACACGGTGGGCGGGCTGTTGTGGATTGCATTGTTCGATACTGTTCACCATCGCGGACAATTGAGCACGTACATTCGACCGATGGGCGGCAATGTCCCGAGCATTTATGGGCCTTCAGCCGATGATGCCGGTGAACGGCACTAGCCGCGCACATGTCTATTTCAATTCCCAGATTTCCCAACAATTCCCAAGATTCGGGCTTCCCGTCCTGCTTGATTCCTTTGCTCGTTTTCGCGATCCAGGGGCTACGCCGGCACCCGTCGCTTCCCCGCAGCACCTCGTGGTTACTGGACTGTATCGCTACGTGCGCAACCCGATGTATGTCGCCGTGTTGTCGTTGATCTTCGGCCAAGGACTGCTCTTCGGCAGTGGCCGCCTGCTGGAGTACGGACTTATTGTTTGGCTTGGGATTTGCCTGCTTTTGTTTTTCTCTATGAAGAGCCCGCACTTCGGAGGAAATTTGGGAAAGAATATGAGGCCACGTCCCCCGCTGGGTTCCCCACCTGAAACCGCTTGAACCTCGGACATGAGCTGGGATTGGTCAAACCTTCGGGAGGTTTGCGCTTGCGGCTGGGGATGGGGACGAGCCTTACCTCATCCGGTTAACTTGCACCTGCTGCTTGAGCGGCAGGAGTTGAGCTGCCCTGCGACAAGGTCTCAATCACCAGGCGGACATCTTTCGTCTCAGCCTGCTGAATCGGTTTCAGACCCTCGCCTCCGACTGGCGGATACAGAATCGCGCGTCCCTGAATCGACACCGCCAGATCGAGGCCGTCGATCGTGGCATCGTGCAGGAACGATGGGTCGCTGGCTAAGCGCTCGGCGGTGAACCAAGCCGCGTCACGCGCCGCAGTCATGTCGAAGTTCACCAACGACGTCTCGCTACGCAAGCCGATCTTTTCCAGATCGCCGATCAGAGGAGAAACGGCTGCAATCTCTGACGCCACGGTACCTACCAGACTCGCCAGTACTGCGTTGATTTCGTCAAAGTCCGGCTTGAGTTGGGGCAGCTGCTCTCCGGGACTAACCTGCGCAGCGGCGACGCCAAGGTCAAGGTTAATGTGAGCGTTCATGCCCGACAGTAGTTGCTGCAGGATGAGAAGGTTGGCATCGTCGCAGCCTTGGAAAGCAACCATCCAGCTTCGACTCGCTACCCCGCCTGCCTGAAAGGAGGCAAGCGCATCGAGGTATCGTGACGCGAAAACGACATCGAGCTGTTCCATCAGCGGACCATTCTGAAAACTGCCGCTGGAAATCCCGTCACGCACCGCACACGTCACTCGCCGATATAGTGCTGCAAAGTAGCCCAAGCGGCTTGCGTTGTCGTAGGACTGCTGAACAATGGTGTCCAGCGCCGCCACTACATCGTTGATCGTTTGCACACCCATATACCGAACTATATCCCTCAATGTCAGCAAAGGGGAGCGCCCAGCGGTCGGTTGCACGGCAAATCTGCGTTGCTGGCAGAAAAATCAATTTTCAGTTGCTGACTAATTGTGAACGCGTGCCCGTTTGAACCTTGACCTTGCGCCCGCAGATGATAATCATCACGATTCCCGTTAGTCAGCGGTGTTTGAACTCGCGGCAGGGGGCTCGACAATCTCTATTGATTGGGACGGCAACTTCACCTTCCCCGCTGCGGTGTCACACAGGCTGTTTAGCCGAGCCCTGTATTTGATGGCGAGCGTCTGGGCATTCTCGATGGCAGTTCCTGCCTTCTTGAGTTCCTTGTCGATCTCGTCCAAATCCACGAACGTGCGCCTGATCTCCGCTGCAATGGAAGCATTTTTCGTGAGGTAGTCCGGCCCTTCGACTCGCATCCGCTCGAACACGGGGCGCAACACTTCCAGGTCTCGGGGCAGCCATACGCGGGTGGTGCGCAAGATCCATGTCTTATCCTTTTGGGCCCAGCGCGTTTCTCGATCTTCTGGACGAAGCTGGGAGTCATCGTGTGCCACGATGACTCCCACAGGACAGTGGCGCTCTGCGCAGTCCCTTACCAGCTTGTCAATGTCCTCCTCCGTGATGTTCGCCTTGTCTTTATTGTCAACCAACATCTTCGGCTCGGCGGGATTGCCGCCAGAATCGCGAAAGGCGAGCATGTAGTCGCCATGGCGGGGCAACTTCGCGCTGATCCAGATCCCAGGCCACGCGCGGACCTCGTCCGCAAAGGCAACCTCCTCCTTTCTACCCACACGGGCGACCTTAGCCATCTCCGCCTCAAGCTCCTGGTTCTTCGCCTGCAGCCGATTCACGTCCACGAGTTGCTGCTTCAGTCGGAGATCGAGTTCGGTGGCTCGCGTCTGTTCGGCGTTCAGCGCCCCTTCAAGCTTCGTCTTCAGCTTGGCTAGCTCAGTCTCTTTCCGCTGTTCCGCTAGGCTCTGCGCGGCTTCAAGTTCGGCAAGCCTTTTCGTCAGCGCGTTTATCGTATCCTGCACGGCCTGCTCGGTCTGGAGACGTTGTTGCTCCTTGGCATTATTCAAAGCGGTCGAGGTGTTTCGCTCATACTCTTTGAGCCGTAGACTGACCTGATCCTTTTCCGTCTGCAGCTTTTGCAACTCGGCGGTGTACTTCGCAGTGACCTCCGCGACACGCTTGGTCAGTTCCAGTTCGTATTTTGCCCACCTGGCTTGCTCAGCCTGCCTCTCGTTTTTCAGTAGGACCCGTATCGCCTCCTCAGCACTCAACTGGGCAACACGGTTAAAGTCTCGCATCCCGAGGCGTTCCAGAACCTCGGTACGGCTGATTTCCCCATTCCCCTTGCAGAGAGGGCACTCAATTCTCTCGGGAAGTACGTCCAGTACTTGTTCCGGTTCCGCTATAGAAGTGGCCATGTATTCACCTCAAAAGTCCACTCTACTGCACAATGTCTTTGCGGTTCCTGCAGAGCGCGGTCGCGGGCGGCGCGGCGCTGGTGGAGCGCCGTTTCCGGGACGGGATCAGCGCGGGAGACATCCCGCCTGACTTTCCGGTAGCCGTGCGCGCGATCCAAGTCACGGATTTTGCTCGTGGCCTGACCATGCGTGCGCAGATAGGCACGCCGCGCAAGACGCTCCTCAAAGATGCCGAGGAAGCGGCCGACTTGGTGCTCCAGCCGCGGCGCGTCTGACGGGTTATCGGAAACAATTCACTGAGGAAATGACCATGACCACTGACATGGGCGGGGGACCCGGGGCGTTTCGTCGTCTTATGAACAAAGTGGCGACGTGGTCAGAAGCACTGAATTACTCGGGCATTGACTACACCCTGGACCGGATAGCTTTTGTCGAGCGGGAATTAGCAGAAATCAAGGATCGGATGCGTCAATTCGAAGCGTCACGGCATGAGCCGCCAGATGTGTTCCACAACACGAGCTACCGCAATATTGAAGACCGTCCCGTAGTGCGCGAACCAAGTGTCTGTCCATCCGCCGTTATCGCAGATTCGGGTCGGGGCGCTGCTGTTAATGAGCCGGACCGGTTTTCGCAAGTCAGCCGTGCACGTATCAGATCAGAAAAGTCCAGCCTGAATCGTCCCTGACACTTCAATCGGTTCGGAACACTCACGGTCGTCGGTCGCGACATTGTTCAGCCGAGTGCTGACGGCATAACGTCGCATTTGCCCTGCGTCGTAGGGCTTGAGCATCTCGGTTGTCGCTGCTACGTCTCGAAAACCCCGATCAAGCCACAGGTCATAGCTCTCGGCAGGCAGAATCACCGGCATCCTATCGTGTACGTCTGCCAAGAGCTGATTGGGCGTCGTTGTCAGAATTGTGCAGGTCTCTAAGGAAGCTCGGTCCGGCGTTCGCCAGCTATCCCACAGTCCAGCGAAGGCGAAAGGCTCCTTCTCCATCATCTCGAAACAGTAACGGCTGTTTGCTCTTTCCAGTCTTCTGGCCATTGGTAGAAGCCATCCGCAGGAATCAGGCAGCGCCGGCGCTGAAGAAGTTCCTGGAAGGCCGGCTTCTGTGCAGCAGTCTCTGATCGCGCATTGATCATGCCGGCGCCCACGCTCACGTCCTTAGCCCAGTTTGGAACCAAGCCCCATCGCATCAATGAGGCACGCCGCACGGGCTCTCTAGCATGCTGCCTGATCACGGGTACGCTTTGAGTTGGAGCGATGTTATAGAGGCCGTTACGAAACTCGCTCGGGAACCCAGCAAGACTCTAGGCGAAAACTGGAAGCAATGAGAAGATGCGCTTGCGAGTGCGAGGGCATTTTGCATGGCTTACATTCGAGGAGAAGCGCGGGAACAGGTCACGATGTTTCCCTTGACCTTGGAGGAGTTGATTCCGGCCGACCACCTGTGCCGAGTGATCGAGGCCTTCGTCGATCGACTGGAGATGGCGCAGTTGGGATTCGTGCGTTCGGAGCCGGCGGAAACCGGGCGGCCGGGTTACGATCCGCGCGATCTGCTGAAGTTGTACCTGTATGGGTACATGAACCAGGTGCGTTCGTCGCGGCGGTTGGAAGCCGAATGCCAGCGCAACGTGGAAGTGATGTGGCTGTTGGGACGGCTGCAGCCGGACTACAAGAGCATCGCCGAGTTCCGGCGGATGCATAGTGAAGCGGTGAGCGAAGCGGGCTGCCAATTGGTGGCTTTCGCGCGCCACGTGGGACTGGTGCGGGGTGAGACCGTGGCCATCGATGGTTCAAAGTTTCGCGCCGTGAGCAGTGCACCGCGGGTGCGCGAGCGCGATGCGGTGAAGCGCTATCTGGAGCAACTGGATCGGGCCGACGAGCAGGAAGAATGGGTGATTGACTCCAGCGCGGTGGCAGCGGCGCTGGAGAAACTGAAGCAGGATCCCGAGCCGGAAGCCCGCTTCATGCGTACCACCGATGGAGAACGACCAGCCTACAACGTGCAGTTAGCGGTGGATGCGGAACACGGGCTGATCGTGGCGCAGAAGGTCACGACGGAAAGCAACGATGAGCGCAGCCTGCTACCTATGGCCGAAGCCGCCAAACGCGCCGTGGGCGATCCGGCGTCGCTGAACGTGCTGGCCGATGCCGGTTATTCCAACGGTGAGCAAGCCCAAGCCTGCGAAGCACAAGGCCTCGTGCCCCATGTGCCGGTACAGCGCGGCGTGAACAATCGGGGAGATGGCAGCCTATTCGACCGCAGCCAGTTTACGTATGACGAAAACAGCGACACCCTTCGCTGTCCGGCTCAGCAAATCCTGCGCCGCAAACAACGACAACCCCACAAAAAGCGGGTGGTCTATATGGCTTCGCCGCAAATCTGTGGGAGCTGTCCGCTGAAGTCGCACTGCACCAACGCGCCACAACGTTCCGTGCAGCGTCACCTTTACGAAGAGGCCTTGCAGCGCATGCAGCAGCGCGCGAAGGCAGAGATCATGCGATGGCGCCGTTGTCTAGCGGAACATCCCTTCGCTGCGCTCAAGTACCACATCTTCGGCCATCCACGATTCCTGCTACGCGGACGGATGGGAGCGCAGACCGAAATGGGCCTGGCCACGTTGGCCTACAACCTGAAACGCATGCTGAAGGTGCTGGGTGGAGTTGCCTTCCGGACAGCGCTGGCCTCCTAACTAAACAGGCGCATCTGCAAGCCACAACCCAGCCGCCTTAAAGCAATCTCGGAAAGCTTCCCCGGAGGTTAAAGATGCCTTTGTTCCCCCATCACCCCGCGCGTTTCGTAACAGCCTCTATAGCGAGCCTCCCACTCCATGCCATCGTGCTCCGCATAGAAGTAGCTGGTCAAAATCTCAGCACGCCGGGAGAGTCGGTATCGTCCGCACATTTCCTGTCGATTGTAGCTCCCACTTGGCTTACCCTCCGAGCGTCCAAATGCCCTGTCGCGGCGTGAGGCTTGGGTTCACGTGCCGACGTTTTGCTGGTATCCGCCCGACGCCTCGTTCACGATCTCTACGCTGGACGTGATTGGGAACGCTGGAATCAGAGACCGATATACAGGACAGCCCTGGGCATACACGCCATGCACACGCTCCACGGTGTCACGAACAATGGCGGGATCATCAGCACGCAGATAGTGGGTCACATGCACACGTTTGATTATCAACACACCTCCATCGTCCTCGACTTCACCGCGGACTTCGCACCTGAGGCGGCCATCTTGGGCGTTGATTTTGCGCGCATCCAGCGCGCCGGCAAAGGTGCCCAGCATTCAACCGCCGAGGGCGGCGATGACGTAGTCTATTGTGGCGGCGTGAGGCTCCGGCAAGCGGCTCTCGTCGATGCCGTAATGCTTTGCAATCCCACCATGAACGCTGAACATCACGGGCTGCGGTTCGCCCGGCAGATAGGCTCGGCGTAGTGGGCCCTTGATGCGCTCAATGCGCACATTGGATGTGTAGACAACTTCAGACATGGGTGCCTCCGGTATGCAAGGCCATTCTACGCGGCCTACCAGAGGGATATTAGGCAGAGTGTTACCTGACAATTACAGGGGCTTCACGTTTTCAGCCTGCAAGCCCTTGGGACCCTTGACGACATCAAACTGCACTTGCTGACCCTCTTGCAGGCTGCGGAAACCGCCTGCCTCAATGGCCGAAAAGTGGACGAACACATCTCCCTGACCTTCCTCGCGACTGATAAAACCGTACCCCTTTGCGTCGTTAAACCACTTCACAGTTCCTTTTTCCATAGTCTCAGCCTCCGCTTGGATTTTACGCTCCGATCAATCTCATAAATCACAACCAGGACCGCGGTCGGATATGCTTGCGCTGATACGAACAAAAGGCGAAAATATTCTGGTATGGCCTTGCGAACCTGTACGGTATCTTGCGAAGACTCGGACGGACGGCAGCACTCCCTGGAGGTGACGGCGGAAACGCTCTATGAGGCCGTTGCCCAGGCGCTTGCCGCATTCAAGAACAATGAATGGGTGGGGCAGATTGGGCGAGGGCACACGATAACGGTACGGGTCCAGCAGCCAGCGATTGAGCACCGCGTTCGCATATCAGAGTTTGAGAAGTGGCTCGGCACAAACGGCAAATCACCGGCGGAGATGACTCTCAAGTCGCGGCTTCGCTCAATACTCGGCCGTCGCTAGTCGGGTTCGCTGCAAACGCTAGAACAACCGCGGCAGGTTGAACAGAATTCGCTGCGCTTGGCGAGAGTCAGACCCGACGGAACAATTCAGGCAAGGTAGTTTTCAGTCCTTTGGCGATTTTCTCGATGTTCACAAGCGACACGTTGCGTACCCCGCGCTCGATTCCGCTGTAGTACCTGCGGTGCAACCCACATCGGTCTGCCGCCTCTTCTTGGTTGATCGCTTGTTCTTGCCGAAGGCGGCGTATCGCACGGCCAAAACGGATGCGGACGTCGAGCGGCATCGCCTTTCATAGTGGCGATACACAGCCGATGCGTACACATCCGATGAGTCACATTTATGTTGACGCTGATGGGCCCGCAGATTCACCATTAAACACCAGATCGAAGCACGTGGGCCATATCCAGAACTTGAGCCCGGGCCACTAGTCCGGAGGGCAGACTTAACTGCCCAAACTGACGGGCAGGAGAGTAAATGGGCTTACCCCTATGTTCGTTCATCAGCCTTACGGATGTCGAACTGGCAGCGCTAATTAGTTGCGCCTCACGTCGCTTGGTCGTAATCACGCCCGGAGTGTCTCAGTCCGTTGCAACAGTGCTTGTAGACAAGTGGCGAGAATTGGGGCGGGAAGCCGTGCAGATTATTCTCGACCCGGATCCCGAGGTATCCCGTCTCGGATTAGGCGAGTCGAGCGCTTTGAACCTGCTGCACCAGACAGCAATCGAAATGGGGGCAGAGATTCTTCAGCAACAGGGATTGCGAGTCGGCCTCATCATCACAGATGAAACAATGACAATCTTTGCTCCTACTCCATTACTGATCGAGGCGGGCGGAAGACCGGGCGAAAGGCGGAACGCCATCCGCTTGGAAGGACATGCTCCAGCGCCGAGGGACACCGGGTCGGATGCCGACCCCAGTGACCTTAATCTTGTCGTGAGCCCAATTGAAAAAGTGGACGTAGAGAAGGCGTGCGCGGACCTGGAGGCGAACCCGCCCGCCAAATTTGACTTGGCCCGAAAGGTTCGGGTGTTCAACTCCCGGATAGAGTTCGTCGAATTTGAGGTGCGGGGAGCTGCACTTTCTCGAAAAACTGTTCCGATCCCAGCCGACCTCATGGGATTTGCTGCAGAGCCTCGGGCGCATGACGTGACCGGCGAATTTTGTACCAGGGGAAATGTTAGAGAAACTGGTACAAAAGGAGCTGGAGCATGGCACGGAAGAAGCACAGTGCAGAACAGATCGTTGCGATCCTGCGACAGATCGAAGTCGAATTAGCCAACCATAAGAACATCGGCCAGGCCTGCAAAGAGGCCGGGATCAATCAACAAACTTACTACCGCTGGCGGAAAGAGTTCGGCGGGCTGAAGCTAGAACAGGCTCGACGGCTGAAGGAGCTGGAGAAAGAGAACAGCCGTTTGCGCAGACTGGTGACTGAGCTGTCGCTGGAGAAGCAAGTCTTGAAGGACGTGGCGGAGGGAAACTTCTAAGCCCTGAACGGCGACGTTGCGCGGTACAGCATGCTCGCCAGCAACATCGGTTGTCGGAGCGGCGTGCGTGCCGGCTGTTGGGGCAATGGCGAGGGACGCAGCGTTACATCGTGACCCAGCGGAACGATGAAGATGAACTCACGCGTGCCATCCTGCAACTGGCCAGTGAGTACGGACGATACGGTTATCGGCGGATCACGGCTTTACTGCGCGACGCAGGCTGGGAGGTAGGCAAGGACCGGGTGCAGCGGATCTGGCGCCGGGAAGGACTCAAAGTGCCGCAGAAACAGCGTCCGCGAGGGCGGCTGTGGCTGAACGATGGCAGCTGTGTACGACTACGACCGGAGCATGAGCATCACGTCTGGAGCTACGATTTTGTGCACGCCAAGACGCACGATGGCAGGACGCTACGGCTGCTGACCCTGATTGACGAATACACCAGGAAGTGTCTGGCGATCCGGGTGGCACGGCGGTTGAACAGCTATGACCTGATCGAAACGCTGGCCGACCTGATGCTAGTGCATGGTGTGCCGGAGCATATACGGTCGGACAACGGACCCGAGTTCATTGCCGCGAGATTGCGGAAATGGCTGTCGGCGGTGGAAGCCAAGACGCTGTATATCGAGCCGGGCAGTCCTTGGGAAAACGGGTACTGTGAAAGCTTCAATGGCAAGCTGCAAGATGAATGTTTGAAGGGCGAGATCTTCTATTCGCTGAAGGAGGCCCAGGTGGTGATCGAACAATGGAGAGTGCACTACAACACGGTACGGCCGCATTCGTCGCTCGGCTACAGACCACCAGCGCCGCAAGCCATCTTGGTGAAGGAAACGGGGCATGGAGATATGGAAAACGCTGCGCGTTTCCCACATCTCCACACCCCCGACTACGACTACGGAATAAGTTCGAAAAAGGCGCTACACTAACATTCCGCTTGGTACAAAAGATCGGTCAGGTCAGGGTCTCTGCCGGTGGATTCCATTCGGTGAAGAAACACACACGATCCTCAGCACGATGTACCAGTCAAAGGGCGAGTCAATAGAGTTCGTTATGGGACGGGCCCCTGCCGCGAAGTTGTCACGCCTGGCACGCCAGTTTCACCTGCTCACCTCCCGCCTTGACATCGGGCAGCGCGTTCTCTTAGCCCTTCGGTATACATGGGCAAGTAACCTCGTGGCTGCCGGACTTCCCCCTCTGGTATTGGCCGCAATCGGCGGCTGGTCGTCCGCCTCGCTGCCTGGTCATAAATTCCATCTCTCCAGCGATGCGATTCTGCGCGCCTATCGCAAGGCAATGGAACAAATTCGGCAGGAGGATGCTTCGGAGAACATATCTGAGCGGAAGTAACTGCAGGAAGTGTCCTAACAGCCGTCAATCATAACTGGTACCGTCGTTCCTCTAGCCCAAAGGACTGCAACCGTGAAAATTGATGAGTTTATCAACGATTTTTCTGTACGGACTCAGAGCAAGGAGACCCTGCGGGCCTACCGCCAGGATCTCCAGAGATTTGAGAGCTATCTCAATTCCAAGCATCTGCGTGTGACTCAGGTGACCACGAGTGTCATCAGCGACTATGTCCGTCATCTCCGCGAGACAGCCGGCCGTACGAAGGACGGCCAGCTGGCTCCGGCTTCGATCACTCGCCGCTTAGCGGCACTCTCACGTTACTACGAGTATCTTCGGCAGGAATCGAATGGCAAGATTCGGAACCCCTTCAAAGACTTCAGGCGGCCGAAAGTCGACAACGACCTGCCCCGCGCTGTAGAGGAAGCCACCCTCCACGCGCTACTTGGTGGCATTACCGACCCGAGAGATAAGGCCATAATTCTCGTTTTTCTTTACACCGGGCTTCGCTTGTCCGAGCTCCAGCAGCTTGATGTGGACACGATTACAGTCCGGGAACAACGTACTCCCGCCGGCGAGGTGATCACCCTGGGGGAAGGAGAGGTAATAGGGAAGGGCAGCAAGCGCCGCCGGTTCCTGATCGCCCTAGAGGCTTTAACTGCCGTGGCGGCCTATCTCAAGCACCGTCCTGCCACAAGCGACAAGGCACTATTTCTATCAGAACGAAGAATGCGAATGAGTCGTCGGGCCATCCAGTTTGTAGTGCAGAAATGGTGCTGTCGGTTGGAGTTGACCCACGTGAACTGCCACGCTTTCAGGCATTCGTTCGCGACTCGAATGATTAATGCTGGCTTACCTTCAACGGTGCTGCGGGAATTAATGGGTCATGCATCTTTCACATCTACACTCCGCTACTCTCGTATCCGTCCTGAACGTGTGGCGCGCGAATATTTTGCGGCCCTGGAGAACTTCAATGCCTAATCATTCACCCCTAAGTGCATCGACTCCGTAGTCGAGTCGTAAAAACCTCATATTACTAGTATGGACGGATAAGGTTATCGGCCGTCCTCCTATGCTGTACCTTCCTCCCGGCCGGAGTCCTGGCCGCCTCACCCCGCGAGTCGTTCCCGACTCGCCCCATCTCAGAAGGAGAATTTCCATGAGTACCACTTTTAAGATCAGCCCCCGCTTTGCTGGTCAGGTCGAACTCGACGACTACTGTCCGCGTTGTGGCTGGTTTGGTTTGCGGATCAAACATATGCCTTTTGAAAAGGGCTTTCCGGGAATCATGTTCTATCTGGAGCAGGTCCAGAAGGCCGTGATCCTGGATCACTTCGAGTCTAATGAAGAAGCGCCGTACTACTTCGGACCGTTCACCGACTGTACCAAACCTCTCGCTTTTCCAACTCTGATGACTGCAAACCATGCTGACTCTGATGTCCAGCTGACGGCGCGGCCCGACATGATGTTCCGCCGCGCAAACGGCAATGCCCTTCTGGTCGACCTCAAGACCTCAAAACCAAATGGTGGCGGTATCGTATTCCGTCCGCAGTACGAAATTCAGGTCATTGGCTACTCCTGGGTGGCCGAGGCCGCCCACTTTGCCAAGGTCGACGCAGCAGGATTGCTTTACTGCGAAATCCTGCACGAGCAGGTCAAGGACAAGCCGTCCGGTTTCACTACCAAGGGTGGTTCAATGTTCCTTTCCGGTTGGAAATGCATCCGGTAGCGCTCAACTACGCCCGCCTCACTAAGTGCCTGAAGGAGATGAAGCGGTTGTGGGATCTCAGCTCTCCGCCTCGGGGCGTGGAAAACTGCAAGAATTGCGCTCTGTTGAGCGCACTCTTCAACTTCGACGTTAAGATCCGCAACGGGGATGCGATGTTGTGGAACTGCGGCGGGGAATTCCAACGGGATGCCATTAATCACGAATACGATCGGGCGCTTGCAGCTGGCACGAAAGAACTCTTGCGTGCTGCCAACGAGAACGGTTTGACAGCCGACGACCTCGGCACAATCTGGCGCTCGTGGTGGGATGATTAGCTTATCCTCCTATCGCTCCAGATCGTCCCCAGATCCTCCCACATCACTGCTAGGAGCCATCCATGCTACCCATTCAAGAACATCCTTCGAACCCGCCTCATCTCCTCGACGCCCGGGAGGTTTCCGAGCGCCTCTCCGTTTCCGAGCGTTGGGTCCGCGATCACGCAACTCGCCACTCGCCGCGTATCCCAGTCGTGAAGCTCGGTCCGCTTCTTCGGTTTCGGTCCGAAGATGTAGAGGAATTTCTCGACCGCCAGCGTGACGACCACTCGGGCACAAAGCGCCGCTAGGCGTTAGTTATAGTCCTACCCAGCCCGACTCGACTCCCTCCGCAATTAACCGGCCTGGTTGGTCCACTTGTACTGGATTAGCCAGGCCATCAGTCCCGGCCTATGCCCCTCGAATATCAGCACGGAACCGTTTTCCCAACCGGCAAGCGCCGCAAGATGTGGTACGGCAAGTACCGCGTCTGGCGGCGCGACCCTGTCACCAATATCTATATCGCCAAACAAAGAACAAGGAAGCTCGGCCCCAAGTCAGAGATGACAAAATTTGAGGCTGAGGAGAAGCTGCGCGCCCTGATCGCCGAAGAGAATGCACAGGCGCCGGCACTACCAGCGGATCTTGCCCCGAAGGATCTGACCCTCGAGTGGTTTGTGACAAACCGGCACTTGCCGATGATGACGTGCCGGGACACAACCAAGAAGAAGACGGAATACGAAATCAGGCGCTACGTCCTGAAACAGTTCGGAGATAAACCTCTTAAGGACATTGGCCTCTTCGAGCTCCAGACTCATCTCAATAAGCTGGCGAAAAGCTTTTCAAACTCCGTCGTGCGTCACGCCTACGTTAATATCAGATCGATATTCAACAGCGCGGTGGACCTCGAGTTCATCGTTAAGAATCCAGCGCGGCGCCTTAACATGCCGGACACCCGGTCGCCGGACAAAAGCACTCTCGAGGCCAAGTGGATCATGGCGCTGCTTGATGCGATTGAAGACCCAATGGACAAATGTCTATTTGCCATCGGTGTGTTCTGCGGTCTGCGAACCGCTGAGGGTTTCGGTCTTACGTGGGACTGTTGGCAGGGCGAGTATCTTGCCATCAAGAGCACAGCATACGAGGGCCGCCTACAAGAAAACAGGGTAAAAACTGCAGACAGCAGGGCGCTGGTGCCTGTGCCAGATCTTATCCAGCCGCTAATCCGGAACTGGCACGCGATCGCCAAGAATACCGAACCCGGCGCGTTAATGTTCCCAACGAAAGGCAAGGGGAAGCGCAAGGGGCAGGAAGTCCCGTTCGATTCGACGAACTTCATGGGGCGTCGAATACATCCAGTGGCAGATCGCCTTGGCATACCGCGCCATCTGGTCACGTTTCAGGTAATGAGGCGAACGGTCGCGACTGACCTTCAATTCCACGGAACCTTGAAGGATGCGCAGGCCGCGCTCCGCCATAAGAACCCGAGTACCACCGCTAATGTCTATATGCAGGCAGTTCCGGGAAGCGTAAAGGCAGCCCTTAATTCACGGACGGCGGCGGTCTTCAATTCGGCGAAGCCTCGGAAAGAACCACGTGGTTAGAAAGGCTGTTAGAAACCCCTAGTTTTCAAACGACGAAGTCTGGCGGTTTTCGCCGTTGTGAATTCCGGGACTTGCGAACCTGTCGTGTCCGGGGTTTTCAAACAGCGCGACGCGTGCGGATAATCTCGAAATTTGGACCCCACTCAGGGGGCTGGATGACGTACTTTTTCTCGCCATCTTACGATCCGAAAATACTTCTACGTATCGTAAACCTCACCCTTCTTAAAGGTGCATGACGGTACATCCGCCTGACACATCTCAGAAGCGTGCGGAGAACGCTTTCAGTTCTATTAGTTGCGTAGGTGACTTCTCTGAAAACGCTCAAAGCGGATTCCCAAGTCACTGATAGTGGCTCTTATATCAAGTCGAATGCTTCCGGCTGGGAAGCGCAGTCAGCGGCCCAAACTCAGCGACAACCCACCGGCTGCAATGGCGAGTTTTACCCCGATGCCGCAAAGACACTTTCTCGGGTTCCCCATCGACATGTCTCTGTCGCCCGCAAAACTCCGATCTCCTGCAACATGCCGTGTGTTGCGGTTCTGCTGAAGCTACGACATCAGAGAAAAATGTTCAATATTTACTTAGTATGTTACATTACTATTTGTACTATACGACATAGATATGACAACTCGGCGATATAGCGTCAATATTCGGCGACCACACCTTGACCCTCTCGAAAACATTTTGGCAGGGCTGAATGAGGTGGAACCCAGATCCCCTGAAAGCCAGAGGCTCTTGCGCGAGCTGGTCCGAAAGTGGGATGAATGCGGACAAAATCTGCAGAGATTGCTCGACAAAATCCCGCGTTTTGCGCCTATCATCCAACGTGATTGGAAAGCACTATTGTCGTTCGCAAAGGACGGAGCACCCAGCCTGAGCATCACACCAGTGCCGACAGGATCCAACCTATCGAGGGATGCAGAATTTGCTTTGTACTTATTTATGAACTTGCTGATTGATCGTCGCTGGCAGAAGCTTGGCGGGCCCTGCCGTCGATGCCGGCGTTACTTCGCCAAGAAGACGAAAAGACAAACCGTGTATTGCTCACGGAAGTGCGCCAAGGACAATACGGCAGCAGTTGCCACGCAGAAGCGATTGGCTGATCAAAGAATCACGAACCTCAAGTGTGCTGAAGCGGCGCTTCAAGAGTGGAAGAAACGTCCCAAGGGAGGCGACTGGAAGAGATTCGTGGCAGATCGATGCGGTGTCAGCCTCCACTACCTCACACGTGCGGTCAACCAAAAGAAACTCCGTCCCCCGGAGAGCAATTGATTACAAAACTCTTGCCAATCTAATCCCGCTATCCCGCAAGTGACGGCATGACGAAAAGTCTTTTACCAGCCGTACGCTCTCGCTGGGTTAGGTTCTGGATTGGAGTCGGGAGCAGAACGACGAGCCGAACAAAGGACGAAATGGGCAGCCCCCTGCAATCATGGTGATGTTCTTACGGTCTGGGTGGGCAGCAACTCACTTTAACCTCTCGAGTTCGTGGCCGCATACGCGCAGTCCCATGTGGCATAATTGCCGGCACATTTTGGGGCAAGCGCGCCGCGCCGTTGACCGAGAACACCTTCCCGCACCATCAGGTCCCGGTTTATCGGCAGCTCTTCCCTAATCGGGTTACTTCCGGGTGGCCTTTGTGCAGAATCGTTTGCCGGTAGTGGTTCGCGTCGGGACCCACGCTTCTTCTCAATTCGATTCCAGAAAGGAGGAGATGTATGACGGTTCGAACAGCTGGGGTCGCTGAGAAAAGAAGGCTTCTGGTCGTAATCACTGCACTGGCAGTCTCGCTCCTCCTGCCCACGATTCTGCAAGGTCAGGCAACAATCTCAACCGGCAATATCAACGGCACGGTCATTGACCCCAGTGGTGCCGCCGTACCGGGCGCGAAGATCACCATCACCGACCTGAACACCGATGTCACAACCAACCTGACGACCAACTCCAGCGGCTTTTACAATTCCGGCTCCATTGCTCCGGGAAAATACTTAGTGAAGGTGGAAGCCAAAGGCTTCGAAACCGCCGAGGAGCAGGTGCATGTCAGGATCGCGAACAATACTGCGGTCAACTTCACTCTGAAGATTGGTCAGGAATCCACCACCGTCAGGGTGGATGCATCGGCAGTGACGATCAATACTGAGACGACCTCGGTAGAAGGCGTGCTTACCTCCAGCCAGATCGAAAGTCTGCCGGTCAACGGGCGCAACTTCCTTGACCTTGCGCAACTCGAGCCTGGCGTGCAGATCCAGGACGGCACCAACTTCGACCCGACCAAAATCGGTTATCAGTCAGTCTCCATCGGTTCGCGCTTCGGACGTACTGCCCGCATCCAGGTGGACGGCATCGACATCTCGGACGAGACCGTCGGCACGACAACCAGCAACATTTCGTCCACTGCGATACAGGAGTTCCAGATTACTCAGTCCACCATGGATCCTTCCAACGGCCTGAGCTCATCCGGCGTGGTGAACGTGTCCACTAAGTCCGGCACGAATACGATCCATGGCAGCGCGTACGAGTATTACCGCAGCAGCAACGTCGACGCGTCGCTGCCCAAGCCCGCGGGCCAGCCGGATCCGAACTACCACCGCAATCAGTACGGTGGCACGCTGGGAGGGACATTCGTCAAGGACAAGCTGTTCTATTTCGCCGAGGGCGACGCGACGTACCAGAACCGGTTCACACCGGTAGTGTATGCGCCGCCGTTTCAGAACTTTGGTGGCGGCTACAATTCTCCCTACAAGAATCCAAACTTCCTCGGACGTCTCGACTACGTCGCACTGCACAACGTGAAGCTGTTCTTCCGTTACAACTACTCGCAGATCCAGGCGGACGGAACGTTCTTCTCCGACAGCCTGCAGGTCTATCAATCGAAGAATTACTCACGCAACTACGTAGGAGGCGCCGATTTCACGACCGGATCCTGGACGCACAGCTTCCGCCTCGGTTATCTGAAATTTCAGAACGAAATCGTTGACGCGACGATTGGCAGCGGCCTGCCTCTTTCGGATTTCCCCGGCAACGGGCAACACGTCAACATCTTCGTAGTCAATGGGCCGCAAACCGGTCCAAATCTTCTGGCTCCACAGAGCACTTTGCAGAGCAATAAGCAGATCAGTTACGACGGCGGGAAAACCATGGGAAGGCATATCCTCCGCTACGGTGTGGACTTCAACCACATTCAGGGCGGCAACTTCGCTAAGGCATTTGCGCTGGCGCCACAGATCATCACCAACCAGAATGAATTCAGCGACATTAACGACATGGCGTTCGCTGCGACTGGTCCTTTCCCCGGCGGTGCATCGAATCCGCTGAACTACCCTGTGGAAACCGTGATCCTCGGCAACGGACAGGGCTTCTCCACCACGCAGCCGGCTTTCGGCTTCCCCGCAGGTGGACTCGGTCCCGATAATCGACTCGGGCTCTACATCGCCGACACCTGGAAGGTGTTCCCTAACTTCACGGTGAACCTTGGCTTGCGTTACGACCGCGACACAGGCCGTACCGACAGCGATCTGCCCGGGCAAACGTACCTCAACAATCTGATACCGACCTGGCCGAATCTCGGTGCTCCGATTCCCAACCCGAATCTGAATTTCGGACCATCGCTCGGAATCGCGTGGGATCCGTGGAAAAACGGTAAGACGGCCATCCGCGCGGGCATTGGTCTCTACTACGAAAACGTCATCTGGAACAATGTTCTTTTCGACCGTCCATTGCGCCTGCCAACTGGAGCATTCCTGCAGACGCCGACCGCTTGCAACGCGGGTCAAGCTTTTCCGCTTCCAGGCCTCAATCTAATTGGTGGTCAAGATCAATGTGGCTCGCCGGGGAGTCCGGTTCGTATTGGCGATGCTGCCTCGGCAATTGCTCAATTGCAAGCGGAATATCAGGCGCTATCGACCTTTAGCCTGACCAATCCCAATCCCAACTACCTGCAAACCGGATTCTTGGACCGCGGCGTCAACTTTCCGCTCGGGTTGTTCGCTCCTGATTACAAAACGCCTCGTTCGACGCAGATAAACGTCGGCATTCAGCGAGAGCTGACCCCGGGCGTTGTCCTAAGCGTCGACTACGTGCGAAACGTCACGACCGATCTGCTTCTCAGTGTGGACCAGAACCACACGGGTGATGTGCGGTACTTCCACAAGAATGCCGCCCTGACGGCCATATCCGCCACCACAAGTCAATTTGGCTGTGGCGGCGGAACCAACTCTGCCGCCATCAACTGCGCGATTGCGGCCGGTGCAACGATGGCAAACTTCGCGCAAAACGGTCTTGACTCCCAAGGCGACCTCGGTGGGACTTGTCCCACCGGCTGCGCCTTCGGCGGCTTGAATCCGAACGCTCCAGCCATGCCTTTCCTCGTTCCGGCCGGGATTTCCAAGTACAACGCTCTCGATGTGAAGCTGGTCTACCAGAAGACGAATCCGTTCAAGGGCCTGCATTCCGTGAACGCACAGGTCTCCTACTCGTATTCGTCCTTCAAGAATTCGGGCGGTGGACCGGGAATTCTCGGCGTCCTGGGCGGCATCGCCAACAGCGACCAGGACTTCATCCCTGCTGCACTGGACAACAATAACCCCAACAGGTATTTCGGACCTTCGCTGCTGAACCGGCCGAATCAGTTGTCCTTTGGCGTGGTAGGTGACCTGCCAAAGAACTTTCAGCTATCGTTCATTGGGCACTTCTATTCAGCTCTGTCGGTGCCAATCGAGGTGCCCGGGAGCGGTCCCGGAGCGATCTTTCAGAGTGACTTCGACGGCGACGGTACGACGCAGGACCCGCTTCCAGGAACCGTGAATGGAGCGTTCGGGTCGCAGGTGAATGGGAGTACCATCAACCAGTTGCTTACGCAGTACAACAACAAATACGGCAACCAGGCAACGCCCGCCGGCCAGGTGCTGATCCAGAACGGCTTATTTACGCTGGCGCAATTGCAGCAGCTTGGGGGAGTGGCGCCGTGTGTTGCAGGAGGCAGTATCAACAGTCCCAACTGCACGCTGCAGTTCGCGCCACCCAACCAGGTCAGCATGGGCAATCTGCGCGATTTCGACCTGAAGCTTGCCTGGACCTACAAGATAGAAGCCTATTCGCACATCATCGCGTTCCAACCTAGTGTCGGCTTCTTTAATCTTTTTAACATGGCGAACTTCGATCTGCCACCCAACGCTTTAACCGGCGGTCTGACAGGAACGCCGGGTTCGATCAATGGGACGACTCCCGCAACCCGAATCACTAACCGTGTCGGAGCGGGCACAGGTGTCTTCAACCTAGGCGCGCCCCGCGCCATGGAGTTTGGCTTGAGCATTAATTTCTAAACTTGGTCATCATATAAATCTTCACTTCATTAAGCGGCCCTTTCGAGCTGTGTCTGATACTTCGAGGTGAAAAGGCATCGGCAACGGCGAAACGGCGGTAGCGGTGACAAGCCCCGTCGCCATGAGGGAGAAGCGAAGTTGGGCTCGTTGATGGCCTCATTCTCCTTGTCCGATTGATCTGGGTGCGAAGTACGCGGTCGGGCGGGCCCAATTGAAGGATTTGTCTCGGGGTGTCGGCTTCCGTCGTTTCGGGGTTTCTGATCGCTCGTCTACGACCAGGAGTCGAGTTTGTCCCCGAGGTCAGCGGGTTACCACCAACTGTTCAGCTTTGCACACTGCGATTGGAGCTCACGCGTTTCGTTTCAAGCGTTTTGGAATTGCTATGCGGTTTCGACGCCGCCTACGCCCTTTGGTACTGGCTTATGAAAAGAACGCACCGACTAGGGTAATAGCCATGACAAAATGAAACGATCCGGCCTGTAACTGCACGAATCCCGGGTCTGCTTCACCTGTGCCACCGTGACCGCAAATGGGTCAGGGTTGAAGCTAATCGTTTTGGCTTCAGCAATACCTTCGGGAGTGCTTATCGCTTCTACGTCAACCGTCAAGGCCGGCACTAATGCTGAGGCATCCATAGCTGTTTTGCCATGCAGGAATCCTTTGTCGCATCTGATTGTGGTCCTATCTGTGACTTTGAAGCCATGGACCGAGCCGTCCTTCCCGTTCAGGATCTGCACCACGTCGCCTTCTTGCACAACAATCGGCCCCCTGATCTTCACCTTATGGCCATTTGCGGGTGACTTGGCTGCTGCCATCGAGAACGTTGCTATTACCGTGACGAAACAAATGCAAGTCGCTGATAAGAACGCCGACCGCAATTTTCTATGTGATTCCATGAGGCCTCTTTCTCCTTAGAGGGATGACATCCACGCGCCGTCAGGGCCGCTGGCGTGGCAACCTCTCTCGCTACGGATAGAGCACGTCATCAGCCAACGTCGGTGTGAAGGCTAACTGTCGGAAAAAAATGGAAGTTGTTAGGTTTGAGTAGCGGGCCCTGCTGCCGACAGTCCTCGTCACATGCCCACATTTCGACAGTTTTGACACCCGGGCTTCGAGAACGGCAAGAAATCTGAACGAATCAGGCCCCACCTCCGTTCGGAATGCCAGTTGCGCATTGCTGCATCGAGGCGGCTCATACCGCGGCGGAAGAGGTGAACGGCAAGGAAGTCGGTCGATCTACAAAGTGGGATTGTGCGCAGGAGCGGGAATCTCCCGGCAGCTTCTAGCCATGGCCCGGACAAGCCTCTAGTAAAAGCCTTGGTTGTCGCGGTTCAAGCTAACTTTTCCGGCGTAGCGTCGCGAGATGAAAACGAAACATAGGGTCGCAAGTGCGAAGCCTATCGGCCACCAGGTTGAGGCGAGGAGCAAAGAGTTGTGGGGGGCAGCGACGCTATAGGCCGTCAACGAACCCTGAGGCGAGAGCGTCGAATAAAGCATGACCGGAAAAATAGCGGCGCTGCCGGTGATCAATAAACCGGCGAGTAGAAAATTGGACGCCACGAAGGCCCGGAGTTCACGGCCAGTCCACAGGCCCGAGATTAGCGTGGTCGTCGCCCCGATTATGGCGAGCACTCCCAACCAGCAAATGGGATTGGAAATCGCTTGCCCAAACAGGTCGGGGCGAACCTCCAGCGACTCAACCGTGATGATGAGCAAAACCGGGGCAACGAGTGCCCATAAATACTTTGCGTAAATCGCGCTACGGTCATGCACAGGGCCTTCTGTCTTCAGAGTGAGATAGGTTGCGGCATGCGCTGTAAGAATGACCACAGCGAAGATAGCAACCGACACGGTGTACCAGTCGAGCAGGCCGACACGCCCGCGAGGCGTGAAATCAGTGAAGAATGGCATTGAGAAGTTGCCATTGGCATCGAGCGGAACACCTCGCGCCAGGTTTCCGGCCGCCGCGCCGAACAGAACGGCAAGAAGAAAATTAGCAGACACAAAAACGAAATCCCAGAATCCCTGCCACAGGCGATCGTCAATATGGCCACCGACTTCGATAGAGATTCCCCGCAGAATCAGGCACCACAAAATCAGGAAGAGCGCGAGGTAATAGCCGGCGAAAGCAGAGGCCATGAGCTTGGGAAATACCGCGACCAAAACTCCGCCAAAAGCTACGAGCCAAACTTCGTGCCATGACCAAAGCGGGCCGATCGCGGCAATCACCTGCCTCCGCTCCTCAGGCGTCTTGGCAATAACTGCGAAGAGCAGGCCGGCACCGAAATTACGCCCGTCCAGAATTACGTAAATAATAAGCATCAGGCTGACGACGGCGTACCATGCGGCGATCATGCGACGATTTGCTCCTTTACTTGCCCTGTGACCACTCTTGCAAGGCTGTCGACCGCTGCTTCTTCGTCCGGACCGTGGGCAATCTCACGACCAACCAGGAAGAGGAAAAGCAGACCGAGAACGAAGTAGAGACCGATGAAGCCAATCAAGGTGAAGATCGTATTGCCGTTGCTTACGACTTTGCTATAGCCGTCGCGGGTGTGAAAGAGGCCATAGGCCAGCCAAGGTTGACGTCCCAGCTCCGCTGTCATCCAGCCAACCGTGTTAGCGATGTAGGGGAATGGAAATGCGAGCATCAACACCCAAAGCAGCCATTTGCTGGATTGCAGCCGGCCACGCCAATTCTCGAAGCTGGCGTAGGCCATAAGAAGGATGAAAATCGTCCCGAGGGTGATCATCAGGTGAAGGGCGTAGTACAAGAGTTCGATATTGTCGGGCCATGCGTCCGCAGGATACTCATCCAATCCGTGTACATAGCTTTGAAAAGTGCCGTAGGCGAGGAAGCTGAGTGCACCGGGAACCTCGATGGGGTTGTCGAGCCGCTGCGCGGCGACGTTGGGCTGTCCGATTATGGCAACCCCTGCCATAGAACCGCCCTGGAACCTGCCTTCCATCGCGGCGAGCGTAACAGGTTGGTGACGCCCAACCATCTTGGCCTGCTGATCACCGGTGGGAAACGCGACCAGAAGAGACGCGATCAGACCAGCGGAGACTCCGGCACGAAGATAGAGTTGGGACTGCTTCGGATGCTGCTCCCGCAGACTATAAAAGGCTCCGACCGCCGCCACCACAAACGAACCCGTTACGAGCGCCGCCATTTGGTTGTGGGCGAATTCCACCCAGGCCCACGGATTCAGCAGATAGGCGCTAAGACTGTTGATGCCAAGTAAACCGTCGGCGCCCACTTTGTACCCGACGGGATGTTGCATGAAAGCATTGGTCACCAAAATGAAATAGCCGGAAAGCCAACTTCCCAGCGCTACTCCAACCGCAGCCAGGAAGTGATACTTGGGTCCCAGCCGCTTCTCGCCCCAGATGAGCGCGCCAATAAAGGCGCTCTCCAGAAAGAAAGCGAACATTCCCTCCATGGCCAGGGTTTGTCCGATCACTCCGCCGGCATACCGGGTGAACCCCGCCCAGTTCGTTCCGAACTGAAATTCCATGGGAATGCCGGTGACGACTCCGACAGCAAAGTTGAGACCAAAGATCTTGGCCCAGAAGCGAACGGCGTGGTTGTACTTTTCGTCGCCAGTTCTCAAGGCGCGCCACTTCCAATACAGCAGGAACCAAGCCAATCCCATGGTGAGCTGGGGGAAGAGGTAGTGATAGGTCAACGTGAAGCCGAACTGGAATCGACTCCAAAACGCGGGATCGGAAAGATTGGAGTTCATTGCTGCACTTTTCCATCGCTGGGGGCCTTTGAGACTCGGTTATCACTATCAATTTTGCGCAATTCGGGCTTCCTTCCAGAGAACTAATCGCGCGTGCGATGGGTTGAAATGAAAAGGGGCCATGCTCCTCTCGCGCTTCTGTGTACAGCAAGCCCGTGCCCACATTGAGGCCGATGTACATCAGCTGTCAGTCGGGGCGTAGTCAACTGACGGCCCGCTCTGCGTGTGCCCAAAATCGCTCACGCAAAATCCTCTTCAGTATCTTGCCGGAACCGCTTTTCGGTAGCTCATCATTGGAGAACTCAATGCGGCGTGGAACCTTGTAGTTGGCGAGAGAGCGTCGGCAGAAAGCTACCAAGTCATCCCCGCTGAGCACCGTTCCTGGCTTGAGCACGACGCAAGCCATCACCAGCTCGCCCCACTTGGGGTCAGGTATTCCGAAGACCGCGGCTTCCCGAACTGCCGGATGCGTAAAAATGACAGCTTCGACCTCACCGGAGTAAACGTTCTCGCCTCCAGTGACAATCATGTCCTTCGAGCGGTCAAGGATGTAGAAAAATCCCTCAGAGTCTTGATACCCCACGTCCCCGGTGCGGAACATACCATCTCGAAAAGCAAGAGCGGTCTCCTTTGCGTTGTTCCAGTAGCCCTGCATTATGTTGGCCCCGCGGGCGACAAATTCGCCGGTTTTCCCGATCTCCACAGGCTTGCCCGATTCATCCATAACTTGCAGGTCGATCCCAGCGCAGGGTCTTCCACAGGACAGGAGTCTGGCCTCGGTGTGATCCTGGTCTCGCAATCCGGTCAGGAAGCCCGTCTCGCTGAGCCCATATACCTGAACGAGTTTCACCTTCGGAAGGAGCTCTCGCGTTCGGTGTACGAGTTCAGGCGCCATCGGAGATCCTCCATAGGCCAGTACCTCAAGACTCGATAAGTCATGCTGACTCGTGTCCGGATCCTGGGTCAGCAAGTTAATCATCGTTGGAACCAAGACAGTGTGAGTTACGCGAGCGCGTTCGACGAGTTCACAGAAGCTTTGCGGACTGAATTTGGAAATTGTGAACTGGCTGGCCCCGAAGACGGGCGCTGCAAACATGGTCGGGAAATCCGCTATGTGAAAGATCGGCGCTGCATGAAGATAGACTCCCCCTTCCGTGTATCTCATCCAGTAATTCAGATTGTGAATGTCGGCCATGACATTGGCATGCGTTGCCACGACTCCCTTGGGGCGGCCGGTCGTGCCGCTGGTATAGATCAGAGCTAGGACCGCCTCGGGCTCGTAACACACGTCAGGAGGTTCGGCGTTGAGTGCCTTCAGAGGCTCCGCGTCGATCACCTGCTCCCATGACATCCGCACGGTCGGCACAGCCAAGGAGGAGTGCCTCACTATGCCGTGCGGGCGCGCATCCTCGAGCACCCGGTCGATCTCCGGCTGAGAGAGTCTTGTGTTTAGCGGAACGGCAATCACTCCCAGCCACGCGCAGGCATAAACCAACTCGATGTACTCGAGTCCGTTGGGCAGAAGAAGGGCAAGGCGGTCTCCGCGTACGAAACCCTGCTGACCGAGCGCTGCAGCAATGCCCTTAACACGAGCGTCGAGCTCTCGAAACGACAGGGGGATCGTTTCGGGAGCAAGAGCCGTCCGATCGGCATAATATCGGGCGGCTCTGCCAAGTGAATGGACATAGATCATGATCTACTCCCACAGGGAACGGCCCCGCATGTTGATGGCGGGGCGTAAAGCCCGTTACGCGATTCGAGCCTGTGGCGCGTCGGCCCCCGCCGTGGCAGCCTGCGCAGCTTCTTCGCCTTTTGCACGCGTGGCAAGCAATTCCAGCAACATGGAGTCGCGCTCGTGCTCAAGCTCTTCAATTGAGCGCTTGCCGGCTTCTTTTAAAACCCCTTCGAGAAGCGTTTGCTTAACCTCGGGGCTGAATTCAGTGATTTTGCCGAGATCTTTCCACCATGCCGCTAACGGGCCGGTGAACTGCCCCAAGAAATGCTGCATCCCACCTTGACCGCCGCCTAGGTGAAACAGAAGATTGGGCCCCATAACACCCCACCGCAACCCTGGCCCCCAACACACTGCCGTATCCCCGTCAGCAACATCGATCACGCCCTGCTCGATGAGATACACGATCTCCCGATACAGCGCAGCCTGCAGGCGATTGGCGACGTGGCCGACCACTTCTTTGCGAACGTGAATCGGTTTCTTGCCGATCGATTCGTAGAAGGCGATCACCCGCTCGACGGTTTCTGGCGATGTTTTCGCGCCGGCAACGACTTCGACCAGAGGAATAACATGGGGAGGATTAAAAGGGTGCCCTGTCACGCAGCGTTCGGGATGCTTGCACGCGGACTGCATCACGCTCATGGTGAGGCCGGATGAACTCGACGCGATGATGGAGTCTTCCGGAGTCGCGGCGTCCATGTCCGCGAATAGCTTGATCTTGAAATCCTGGCGTTCGGGTCCGTTCTCCTGGACGAGATCCGCGTCCGCGAGCGCCTTCTTCATGTCCTGAGTGAAAGTCAGGCGATCGCGCGATGCTCCAGCTGAAAGTCCGATCACGGTCAGGTCTTTCCAGGCGTCATCAATGAACTTTCGGAGGTTTGCTTCCGCGTTCGGCGCCGGATCTGTCGCCACAACATCGAGCCCACGCGCCAGGTATAAAGCAGCCCAGCTCGCACCAATGACTCCGGTACCAACAATGGCTACTTTTCGAATTTCTTTGTTTTTCGGCATGAAACTTTCTCCTCACCTTAGGTTGAACTTAGTGAAACCGCTAAGCTGTCTTGCTCGAAGGTCCGATGCTCGTGACCGCCGCTCGTGCGCCGATGTCAGCCACTCCCCGGCAAGGTTCTGACGCGTGGTGATTCACGATCAATCTGGAGCCCCTTTGCCCCGTCACGTAGCTCCAGAGCCACTGCAGGAAAACGGTCAAACGGAGGCTCGAGGTTGCCAGAAACTGAAGGTGTACAAACGCCCACGTCATCCATGCTCCGAACCCGCTTACCTGCACCTTGCCGCTTTGCAGCACAGCAAAACCCTTGCCCACCACGGCCATGTTTCCTTTGTCGAAGTAGGAGAATGGACCCGGCGCTGAACCACCCGTCAGACGGCGCTGAATCACCTTTGCAGCATGACGTCCCTGTTGCATCGCCACCTGCGCGACCCCGGGCAGGGGTTTGCCCTTTTCCTCGAACGATGCCGTATCGCCGATCACAAAGATCTCGGGATGTCCCGGGACCGTGAGATCACTTTGAACACGCACGCGACCGGCGCGATCAGTCTCGACTCGCAACCACTTTCCTGCCGGCGAGGGCGCGACGCCCGCAGTCCAGATCACGGTCTTGCTCGTGATGCGCTGTCCTGCTACGACCACGCCATCGTCGTCAATCTGATCCACGCTATGTCCGAGCCGAACCTCGACACCTAAGTTGTCGAGCCGTCGTTTTGCAGCTTGAGAGAGAGACTCCGAGAACGCGCCAAGCACTCGCGGCGCCATATCGACAAGCACGATTCGAGCCGAGGCAGGATCAATGCGCCGGAAGTCTCTCTTCAACGTGGTACGCACGAGCACACCCAGAGCGCCGGCCAGTTCCACGCCGGTGGGACCAGCGCCGACCAGAACGAAAGTCAGCAGGTCACGGTGCCGGCTGGGATCTTCTTCTGCCTCTGCCAATTCAAATGCTTGCAAGAGTTTGTTTCGGGTAGCGACAGCATCTGCGAGGCTTTTCATGCCCGGTGCGAACTGTTCAAACTCGTTATGGCCGAAGTAACTGTGGGTGGCTCCGGTGGCGAGGATCAGGTAGTCATAGGGGAGTGGAACGTTGCTGTGATCAGCGTTGGTTGCAAAGACACACTTTCGTTCTTTGTCTACCCCCGTCACCTCTCCCAGGATCACCCTCGCGTTTCCTTGATCGCGAAGAATCCCGCGGATCGGCGCCGCGATCTGGCTCGGGGTGAGCGCTGCCGTCGCCACTTGATAGAGCAGCGGCTGAAAAAGGTGGTGGTTGGTGCGGTCAATCAGCGTGACCTGCACAGGCGCTCTCCGCAGAGCCTTGGCAGCGGCTAATCCGCCGAAGCCGCTCCCGACGATGATGACCGTTGGTGTCGCCATATATTTTCCCCGATTCACTATTACGCAGCAGGCACACTGGATGCCCGCTGGAGAGGCGGTATGGTCCCGCTCTCCCGCAGCTTGTCGATCTCATTGCTGCTGAAACCAAGCTCGGCCAGAACTTCCTCGTTATGCTCGCCGATTCCCGGCGCGCGCCTGGCCGGTACTTTGGTGACGCCGTGCACTTGGATAGGACTGCTGATGGTCGACGTCAGCTTCTCGCCGGCGCCTTCGAGCGGAACGACGATGTCATTCGCTCGCAATTGTGGGTCGTTAATGACGTCCTGCGGCTCACGCACGGCACCGAAGGTGACGTGAACACCGTCGAAGGCTTCGTACCAGTGCGACATTGGCTGCGAGCCAAAGATCTCATCGAGTATTGCCGTCAGTTGCGGCCGGTTCTGCGCCAGCTTGGCAGGATCGGAGAATCGCGGATCCTTGAGGAGATCCTCACGACCGATTGCTTTCATAACCGCGGGTATCTTGTCCGGAGTAACGACGAGTACGAACCAGATGCCATCGGAAGAGCGATAGGTGTTCAACGCTGCATTCGCGGGATGGGTTCGATCGTGCAGGCCATAGAAATTCGCACCGCATAGAGCGGCCTGGATAAAGACGCTGGCTGACCAGACGCCTGCCGCGAGGAGCGAAGTTGTGACATAGGATCCTTTGCCGGTGCGTTCGCGACGATAAAGCGCGGTCACAATCGCGGCGTAAATGCAGACCGCCGTCGCATTGTCACCGCTACCTGCCACAGGCCAGGTAGGCGGCTCTCCAGCGTCGCGCGTCATGAATAACAAACCGCTTCGCGCCCAGTAGGCGGTGATGTCAAATCCGGGAAGGCTTGCGTCGGGACCTTTCTCGCCGAAGCCGGTGAGATCGGCGTAGATCAGACGCGGATTCCACTGCGCAACATCGTCATATTCGAGCTTTAATTTCTTGCGCGCGGGATGCGGTGTGTTGACGACGAATACGTCGGCCCACTTGGCTAACCGCTCGAGAACCTGTGGCGCGCTCGCAGCTTTCAGATTGAGCGCGACGCCACGCTTGTTTCGATTGGCCATTTGGAAGGGATAAGCCACTTCTGAATGCGGCTGCGGCGGTATCTTCTGCCCGATTCTCCACAGCTCTCCGTCGGGCGGCTCGACTTTGATGACATCCGCGCCGAAATCGGATAGGATCGTCGCTGCGCCTGGACCTGCAATGAAACTGGCCAGATCCACCACCTTCAAACCAGAAAATATGTTTTCCTGTTCCACAATCATCTCCTTAGTCATGAGCCTTTAAGTAACTGCAATCCCGATATGCGGCCGAGAGGACATCCAGGCCCCGCGGCCGCATCCGCCACGGCCCTATCGGCCCTGGAAATTAGGAGCGCGCTTCGCGAGGAAGGCTGACGTGCCCTCTTTCTTGTCTTCCGACCCAGCGCAGATACCGAATAGCGACGCCTCGATCAGCAGGCCTTCCGAGACGCTCCCGTCCAGTCCTTTGTTAACGGCATCGATCGAGTACTTCACGCCGAGCGGAGCATTGAAATTGATCTGGTTGAGGATGGCTTCGGCTCGCGAGATCAGATTGGCGCTGGGAACGACCTCGTTAACCAGTCCGATCCGATACGCTTCCTGCGCACTGATAATTTCGCCCGAGAGAATGAGTTGTAACGCTCTACCCTTACCGACCAATCGTGGAAGGCGCTGTGTTCCGCCGGCGCCTGGCATGATTCCCAATTTCACTTCGGGTTGGCCGAACTTTGCAGTTTCGGCAGCGATTCGGATGGTGCATGCCATGGCCAGTTCACAGCCACCGCCGAGGGCAAAACCATTCACGGCCGCGATGACCGGCTTGCCAAGATTTTCGATCAGCTCGGTTACCGCCTGTGCGTGTCGAGTTGATTCTTCTGCCTGGACGCCGGTGGAGGTGGACATTTCGGCGATGTCTGCGCCGGCGGCGAATGCTTTATCTCCGGTGCCGGTCAAAATGACGCCACGAACTGCGGCATCATCACGAACGTCCTCGAGAGCTGCTTTCAGTTCCGCAAACACTGCCTGATTCAATGCGTTTAGCACCTTGGGACGATTAAGGGTTACGTATGCGATGGCACCTTTCTTTTCATAAAGAAGGTTTTGAAACGTCGATTCTGCGACTGCCGTACCCATAGTCTTCTCCGTCTCCTCAGTTGGTGATCCATTCGGCAACTACATTCAATTTGTGCGCTCTTGCAATGCCAAGTAGCGTCGAATTGATCCATTAGTCTTTGCTTCATTCCTGATCGAAGCTGACATCGTCTTTACTTACTTTCAGGAATTTCCGCGTAGGCGATCCCCGACAGGTTTCCCTGGGCGAAAAGCAGCGCCTTCTTGTTCGATCCGTCAAGATTGGCGCAATACACAGAACCACCCAGGTCGGTTAGGAACATGCGGCCACCCTTCAGGTCCAGCGCCAGGCCGATGCCCTCCATAAGGTGGGTGAACACAATTTCCGGGTCCTTGCGTTTGCCGGACGGCGCGTCCATCGGAGCGCGATTGACCGTGTTACCGCGTGGCGGGTCGCCGCGATCCGTCCAATACATCATCCGGTTGGCGAGATCGAGATCCAGGTCGATAGGTTCAGGCAAGCCGTCAAAAAGCACTTCGATGTCTTTGCGGTTTGCCGCAGTCTGACCCGTGGGGATTTCCAGATTGGCGCAGAAGATGCGCCCTTGACCGGCGTTATCGTTACCTTTCTGCGTCCAGTAAACCTTGCCGGCTTCGACGTCGAGGGCGATGCCTACGCACCATTTCGTCGCGTCCTTGCCAGGGCGGGAGTCTCCCTGGCTCGTGTCAACGAGGGTTTCAAGATTAGAGCCGTCGAGGTTGCACCGCATGACCCGCATGCCTTCGCGGTCACACCAGTAGAGCTTCCCGTTCTTCTTGTCGAACTGAAGTTGTTTGGGAGTGTAGGTGCCGCCGGCCGGAACAATGCTCGTGACATTCCGCCCGTCAAGGTGGGCGCGATCGATGGAGCCATCGTTCATGCTGGGATTGCCCATGTTGGTCCAATAGATGTGACCTGCCGCAATGTCCACGACGATGCCGTCGGGAAGCTCTCGGCCTTCACTTACAATCGTTTTCAGGTCTGAGCCGTCGGGGTTGGACGTAAGCACCCTGCCGTCGCTCAGGTCCAGGAAGAAAAGCCGACCCGAAGCAGGCTCTGCCGCAGGTTTCGCACCCTTTGGTTTGGAAGCTGTTGTTGCCATTGAATTCATTTGCTCCTTTTCCGTGTGTCACTCTTGTCTGGATTCACTTGGTGGAAACGCTGGCCGTATTCGAAGCTTTTGCCTACAAGAAGGCGCTCAAGCCGGTGATGGCCTTGCCGACAATCAGGTTCTGCATCTGGTACGTGCCTTCGTAGGTGTAGAGCGCCTCGGCGTCGGCGAAGAAACGTCCCACGTTGTAGTCAGCGGCGATGCCGTTTCCGCCGCATACCTCTCGCGCCCACGCGACCGTCTCGCGGCACTTGGACGTACAGAACGCTTTGGAAAGCGCCGCGTGTGCGTCGGTCATTTTCCCCTCGGCCTCCAGTTGAGCCATACGACCCACCAGGCACTGCGAAGCAGTAATGTTGCCAAGCATCTTGGCGAGGAGATCCTGGATAAGCTGAAATGAGCCGATCGGCCTTCCAAACTGCAAGCGCTCCTGGGCATACTTAAGGGCATTCTCGTAAGCGCCCATGGCACACCCGGTCGCTTCCCAGCTGACGAAATAGCGAGTTCCACGCAAAACCTTGGCCGTGTCTCGGAACGATTTATCTTCTTGAAGACGGTTCTCCTCCGGCACCCGGCAGTTCTCCATCGTGATGTGACCGTTCTGAACCACCTTGAGCGCCATTTTGTTTTGGATCTTTTCGACGCTGAAACCGGGCGTGGTTTTGTTCTCGAGGATGAAGCCCTTGACCTGGTTGTCGGCAAGGTCGCGCGCCCAGATAACCGAAATGTCACACCACGGAGCGTTACCAATCCATTTTTTCTCTCCGTTGATGATCCAGGTGTCCCCTTCACGCTTCGCCGTCGTTGTCAGGCCGCCTGATGCTCCGGAACCCACTAACGGTTCCGTGAGCCCGAAGCAGCCGATCTTTTCCAACCGGGCCATAGGTGGCAACCACTTCTGCTTTTGCTCTTCGGATCCGCCGAAGTAGATGGAAGACATTGCCAGGCCGCTGTGCACACCGAAGAACGTCGCGATAGACGTGTCGAAGCGTGCCATCTCCATCGCAACCAAGCCGGCCAGCAACCCGCTTCCGCCGCGGCAACCGTAGCCCTGCATCCCGACACCACCGATGTTTAGTTCCTTCAGCGCGGGCAGGATTTCGAAGGGAAAGGCGTCCTCGACCCAGTACTTGGTGATGATGGGCTGGACCGTGGTTTCCATGAAGGAGCGCACCTGCTTGAGAACTTCCTGTTCTTCGGCGGGCAAGGTTTCAGCGAGCCCGTAAAAGTCGAGGTTCGGTGGAGGTAGTGTCGCGGGCTTCTTGAATTCCGGTTTGGAATGCGGAGCAGAAGCGGCCGCAGACGTTGTGATCTCTTGCGTTGGACTCGCCATGAACAATCCTCCTGGTATGCAGCGCTTGCTCGCTGACGCAATGGATAAGAGCACTTCGTGTGCCAGAGCCGCCCGGGCTTAGATCGTTCAAGAAACACATCTTGATTCCTTTCGCTGCACACCGGTGTTGAGAAATTGGCAGCTGCCAGCCCGCTGGCGTGCATAGGTTGACAATTCTGGTGGCGTTCTGAACATTAAGGAGCCGGAGCCTTCTTCAGGTGGCTCACAGGGAGTGACAAACACGGGAGTTGCCGTTCAGAAGCCTGCTGCTCCCAGGCAAATCACCCAGACAAATACAGTCGCGCACCATTCGTGGGCCGATGGCAGGCGTCTGGCCTGAGAACACATCAGGGGCAGGTGGCAGCCGACTTCAACAGGACTGTCAACATTTGCACGTCGAGAAATATTCGGGAAAAAGCAGAGCCGCAGTTGGGGGCAAATTTTGGACTTCTCTGTCGCAATTAACCAGGCGAACTCCCCTTTGCGATTAGGAGAAAGCGATGTCATTCCCCGATCGCCGTACTGTAAACATATTTGCTCACCATCCTTCTATTCTCGGTAGCGAATGACGCTGAAGAAACCTGACGACCGGATCGATCAGATAGGCAAACAGGATCCCGAAGCAAAGGATAACGATCACCGCGCGAGCAACGTACGTGAGTGCAAGCTGGACACGCCGTTTTCGCATGTAGATTAGCCCCAGCCCTCCCGATCTTGCGATTTGGTTGGGAGCGCAACTTGCGTCATCGGATTGCGGAGAGTGGTTTCGTGCGTGCTTCCGTACGACGGCGCAATCGCATTCCGTCTCGTGAACTGGTGCGTCGGACTCTTCAACATTTGTCGATTCGTATCGAGGTTGGTCGTCTACAGTCTGGACAAGAGGTGCCCAAGCTTGTTTCGCTTCGCTGTCAGATAACGCAGGTTCGAAGGGGAAGGACGGATCTCAAGGGGGAGCCATTCTGTGACCGACAGGCCGTACCCTTCGATGGCGACCAGCTTACGCGGATTGTTGCTTAGAAGTCGCATGGAGCGCACGCCGATTTCGCGCAGGATCTGCACTCCGAAACCATAGTCTCGCTGATCCGGTTTGAAGCCAAGGTGTTCGTTGGCCTCTACCGTGTCCAATCCCTGGTCCTGCAAACTGTATGCTCGAATCTTGTTGGCCAGGCCGATTCCCCTGCCTTCCTGGCTCAGGTAAAGCAGCACGCCGCGCCCTTCGCTGGCGATCCGGCACAAAGCCTTGTCGAGCTGCGCACCGCAGTCGCAACGTACAGAACGCAGTACATCGCCGGTGAGGCATTGTGAATGCACGCGCACAAGCACGTCCCGGCCGTCTCCAACATCGCCAAAGATAAGAGCGAGATGGGTCTGCTTGTCGATCAGATTTTCGAATGCGTGGACTTGGAACTCTCCGTACTCCGTCGGGAGCTTCGCTGATGCCACACACTGGACCGCCGATTCCGTTCGCAACCGATAGGTGATTAGGTCGGCGACAGTAATCATCTTGACGTTGTGGTGCATGGCAAACCGGCGGAGTTCGGGCACTCGGGCCATCGTGCCATCCTCGCTCATAATCTCGCAGATAACGCCGGCGGGATGAAGCCCTGCCAGCGTGGCTAAGTCCACAGCAGCTTCCGTTTGCCCGGCCCGCGCCAATACGCCGGCATTTCTCGCGCGTAGCGGAAACATGTGTCCGGGACGGATCAGATCAGAAGGTTTCGTCGCTGGATCAATGGCGGCTAGCACCGTGGCCGCACGATCCGCGGCCGAGATTCCGGTGGTCGTTTGCTCCCGCGCCTCAATGCTGACACAGAACGCCGTTTCGAAGCGCGATGAGTTCTTTGACACCATGAGCGGGACTTCCAGTTCGTCGAGCCGCTCGGGCGTCATCGCCAGGCAAATCAAACCGCGGCCAAACTTCGCCATGAAGTTGATTGCTTCTGGGGTGATCTTTTCGGCGGCGATGGTAAGATCGCCTTCATTTTCTCGATCTTCGTTGTCGACGACGATCACCATCTCGCCCGCGCGTATCGCAGCGATGGCATCCTCGATCGGTGCGAATTCTTCGGAATGGTTGTGAGCTGCTTTTAGAGCCTCGATCCTTGGAGTCATATATGCGTACCTTTGCTCAACAGAGTGCCCACTATTGGAACGTTATTCTCAGCCCGAACAGAAGCGGAAGGTAAGGTATTGAAGCAAGGAGCAGGCGGTGCGCAGCTCCCCTCGACAGCCGAACCGAGAATTCCCATCCAGCGTAGAGGAAGGCTAGACCAAGTAGCAGTCCCGCCCAATAGATAACAACTGCGTAGCGCGACGCCAAATTCATGATACCGATCGGAATTAAAGGGGCAGGAGCAAAGATGTTCGTGGGCTGTTGAGAAAGTCCGTAGGTTCGCCTCACCGCGACCGAAGCAACACCCAGGATGAGGAAAAACGTAAGCCTGGGCATGAACAAGAAGCTCGGGGATTTGGTTCGCCGCATCAATGTATTCCTTCTTCTGATCTCGATGTCACGCGGTTGTTTTCACAACCGCGACGGGCGTTCGATTTGCCATCGCCTTATCGCTGTTCCGCACTGGAGTTTCCACGTGGAGCGTCCAGATGAAGAGTTGAATGCAAGCGCGCTACCAATCGGCCGACGATTTGCGTTCGCTTCGCCACATCGCGCCACAACCCACAGTCCACTGTCTGATTAGTTGCCCGCACGGACCTCGCCGACGTCGATCCAACCAGCAGCTGCCAAGTCCTGAACAGTTCACTGCCAATATCTCAACACTCCGTTGAAGATCAGGGCGCATTCTCGCTGCCTCTTGCGCAGAGCCGATGCACTAGTTCGCCGACCGGGACATTTGGAGACCAACCTGCTTCACAGTCGGTCGGGGCGTGTACAGGCTCTCTTGTTGCGTAGAGGGGATCTTCCCGCGAAGCAGTATCTCGCAATGCGAAAACCGCATCCGGCAATGGCAACCGAGTTTGGGTACGCTTTTTCTTGCCTGGATTGTGTTGTGGAGGTACCGCGCCGGACGCCCCAGCTTTCGAGTTGCCGGATGCAATCCAACCGGCACAGGAACAGTTCACCGTCTGGCAACTAGATAGAATGGCCGATCGAACGGAAGATAGTAGGGCGACTCAGAGGGAGGATCTTAGGAGGGCATACGCCCACCTAGTGAAAGCAGCGCAAAGGCCTCGTGGGAGCAATCAGGCCAGTTCAGCCGACAAATCCAGTCGTTTCTGTTTCTCTCACGCAGGGTCATCGCTTTGGCAGCCTCCATGGAAAAGGAATGTGAGGTCCTCTTCCTTCGCCTGGTCTGCGATAGGATGCTGGTGTCTTCATAATATCGTCGTGAGGGGTGCGTTCTGGTCGGTTCTCAATGATCCGCCCGTGGCCAGCACAAGACAATGACGGTTAAGTCGCCTTTGCGGATCCTGTTGTTGGAGGATAACTCTGCTGACGCGGAGCTGATTCGCGACACCCTTGAGGCGGATCATCTCGTCTCCAGAATAACCTGCGTCCAAACTCGTGCCGAATTTCTCACCGCACTTGAAGATGGCGGAATTGACCTGATTCTGGGGGACAGCCAGCTGCCTTCGTTCAATGGTATCTCCGCGCTAAGACTTGCGCTGAGTGTCAGACCGGATCTGCCTTTCATCTTTGTGTCGGCCATACTTGGCGAGGAAGCTGCTATTCAAGCACTCAAAATTGGGGCTACGGACTATGTTCTAAAAACCAGGCTATCGAGGCTTGTGCCAGCAGTGCGTCGTGCGCTGCGCGAAACGGAAGAAAGAGCCCAGCGTAAGAAGGCTGAGGCGGCGCTGCGCCGGAGCGAGGCTTATCTGGCAGAAGCGCAGCGGTTAAGCCATACAGGCAGCTTCGGTTGGAACGTCCGCACCGGCGAGATCTTCTGGTCCGATGAGACTTACCGCATATTCGAATTTGAATCCACCACGAAATCAACTGTTGAGCTTGTAATCGAGCGAACCCACCCGGACGACCGGGAGCTGGTTCGACGAGCCATTGAGAGTGCCTCAATCGGGAAGCACGCCTTAATCCTCGAACATCGTCTGCTAATGCCGAATGGTGCTGTCAAATATGTTCACGTCGCAGGCAATCCCACCGCCGGCGAAGATCCGGAAAGTTTACTCTTCGTAGGTGCGATAACCGAGATTACGGAACGCAAACGCGCCGAGCAGAAGCTGCGCGACCAGGCAAGTCTCCTTGACCTGACACATGACGCCATTTTCGTTCGCGACATGAATGGGACCATCACGTATTGGAATCGCGGCGCCGAAGAGCTATACGGCTGGCGTCCGGAGGAGGCGTCTGGCAACGTCGCCCAAAAGTTGCTTAAGACAGTCTTTCCCGTCCCCTTCGACCAGATCGAGAAAGAGTTGATGCGCAGCGGCCGTTGGCAAGGCGAGCTCGTGCATACCACAAAATCGGGAATGCAGCTGACGGTTGCCAGCCGGTGGTCATTGCAGCGCGATGACAGGGCGGCTCCGGTTGCGATCCTCGTGACCAACAATGACATCAGCGAGCGCCGGCAGGCGGAGCAGGCTCGCGAAGAGATCGAGGAGCAATGGAGAGCGGCGTTTGACAGCAATCCGACGATGTACTTCATCGTCGATGCAGCCGGCGTGATCGTGACCGTGAACACCTTTGGCGCGGAGCAACTAGGCTACAACGTGGACGAACTGGTCGGGCGACCGGTATTAGACGTGTTTTATGAGCCGGACAAAGAAGCCGTTCAAAAGCACGCTCAGGATTGTTTCGCGCAGCCCGGCCAGATGATGAGGTGGGAAGCCAGGAAGGTCCGTAAAGATGGGACGGTACTTTGGGTTCGGGAGACCGCCAATACCGTCTCCCTTAAGAATAGGCCAGTGCTGTTGGTCGTGTGCGAGGACATTACGGAGCAGAAACATGCTGAAGAGACCGCGCGCCGGAGTGCAGAAGAGCTCCGAGATGTCATTAACACGATCCCGGCATATGCCTGGAGCGCTTCGAGCAGTGGTGCGGTCGATTTCGTCAACCAGCGATTGGTGAACTTCATAGGCCTGCCTGGGGAAGACTTGTCGGGATGGAACTGGCCATCCGTGATTCATTCCGAGGACCGTAGCCGGTACATCGCCGACTGGTTGTCAGATCTGAAGACCGGGCGCTCGCAGGACAGTGAAGTACGTGTACAGAGGGCGGACGGGCAATATTGCTGGTGCTTGGCGCGCCGGGTACCGTTGCGCGACGAAACGGGAGCCATCCTGAGATGGTATGGAGTTTTCACCGACATTGACGATCGCAAGCGGGCCGAAGCGTTGATCGCCGGCGAAAAGCGGGTCCTCGAGCTGGTCGCGAAAGGCAATCCTCTTCCCGAGATACTTGACAGTCTCTGCCGGCTCGTCGAGGAGCAAGCCAGCGGCACTCTCGCCTCGATCTTATTGGTGCAAGGAGACCGGTTGAAGCATGGGGGCGCACCCAGCCTTCCCAAGGCTTACACGGACGCTATTGACGGGGTTTTGATTGGGCCGTCAGTCGGCTCGTGCGGCACAGCCGCGTATCGTCGTCAACAGGTTATCGTAGAGGACATTGCTACGGACTCATTGTGGACTAACTTCCGCGATGCGGCTTTGCCCCACGGCCTGCGTACCTGCTGGTCCACGCCGGTCTTCTCTTCACAGGGACAGGTCATAGCAACCTTCGCAATGTACTACCGCCAGCCACGACGTCCGAGTCCGCACGACCAGGAAATTATTGAGCAGATTACTCACCTGGCGGGTGTTGCCATTGAACGTAAGTTGACATACGAACAACTGCGGCGCAGCGAAGCTTACCTGGCGGAATCGCAGAGGCTGACCAATACGTGCAGTTGGGCCGTCGAAGCCAAAAACCGCGAGCTCGTATACTGGTCTGCAGCAATGTGTCGGGTCTACGGCTTCGATCCACAATACGGATTCCCAAGCCGAGACCGAATCTGGGAGCGAATACTCGCAGAGGATCGCCCTAAGGTAAAAGAGAATAGCGACAAAGCGTTCTGCGAGAAAGTGGATTGTGACTTCGAGTACAGAATGGTGCTACCCGACGGAACCATTCGACACATTCATGCCTTAGCCCATCCGGTCTTGGGGGCCGACGGAGAGCTGATTGAAGTAGTGGGTACAGATGTTGACATAACCGAGAGCAAACAAGCGGAGGAGGCTCTGCGCCGCAACCAGGCTTATTTGGCGGAAGCACAAAGGCTGAGCCACACCGGCAGTTTTGCCTACAATCCCAACACTGGAAGAACGCTTTACTGGTCCGAGGAGCTGTGGCGGATCTTTGGATTTGACCCTCAGCGCGGTACCCCCGATCCTGAAGATTCACGTCTGATCGTGCATCCAGATGATCGCGACAGGGTTTCCGAAGGCTGCCTGCAGGGATTCCGCGAAAAAGCGCAGTTTTCGCAAGAATACAGGCTGCTATTGCATGACGGGACAGTCAAGCACCTCCACGTCCTTTGGCATCCGGTCCTCGATAGCGAGGGAGGATTGGTCGAATACGTTGGTACGGCGGCGGATGTCACCGAGCGCAAACGCGCCGAGGAAGAGCGGGAACGATTGCGTCAGCTAGAGACCGATCTTGCTCATATGAATCGCGTGACCATGCTTGGCGAGTTGGCAAGCTCTCTTGCACATGAAATCAATCAACCCATTGCAGCCGCAATCACCAGCGCCAATGCCTGCTTGCGTTGGCTCGCACACGATCCGCCCGATCTGGAAAGAGCCCGCGCGGCCACAATCCGGATTGAGAAGGACGGAAGCCGCGCAGCCGAAATCATCCAGCGCCTGCGGGCGTTTTACAAGAAAGGCGCTCCGCCGCATCGCGAGCTGGTCGATATCAACAAAGTAGTCGTGGAAATGATAGGGCTGCTGCGTAACGAGGCAACTCGGCAATCGATTGCATTGCGGACGGAGCTTACGCCTCAGTTGCCGCACATCATGGCGGATCGTGTTCAATTGCAGCAGGTGTTGATGAACCTCATGTTGAATGGCATCGAAGCCATGAACGATGAAGCCGGTGAACTTATGATTCGGTCGCAGAAAGCAGAAAATGGGTTTCTACTGATCTCCGTCAGCGATACCGGGGTTGGTCTTCCCACGGAAAAAGCAGATCTAATCTTTAATGCTTTTTATACGACCAAACCTTTGGGCACCGGTATGGGGCTGGCGATCAGTCGCTCGATCATTGAAGCACATGGTGGCCGCTTGTGGGCCACTGCAAATGCGGGGCGCGGTGCGACGTTTCATTTCACTGTTCGGGCTGAGGTGCACCAGTGAGTACCGGGGATGTAGCTACCGTATTCATCATTGACGATGATGCCGGAGTGCGCGAAGCGATCAAGGACTTAGTGGAGTCTGTGGGACTAAGCGCTGAGGTTTTCGCTACTGCGCAACAGTTCTTATCAATCAATCGGCAAGGCGGACCCAGTTGCCTGGTGTTAGATGTAAGACTTCCCGGCATCAGCGGCTTGGACCTTCAGCATGAGTTAAGAAGAACAGGAATCAAGATCCCCATCATTTTCATCACCGGCTACGCAGACGTTCCCATGAGCGTAACCGCCATGAAGTCGGGAGCCGTCGAATTCTTAACGAAGCCATTCAGGGAGCAGGACTTGCTCGACGTGATTCAGCGGGCCCTCAACCACGACCGCTTGTCGCGGGAAAAGCAAAACCAATTGGCTGAACTGCAGGAGCGCTATGCCGGGCTTAGCGCACGCGAGCGCGAAGTCATGAGCCTGGTGGTTTCCGGGATGCTCAACAAGCAGATTGCAGCGGAATTGAAAGCCAGTGAAACAACCGTGAAAATCCACCGCGGGCATGTGATGCAAAAGATGCAGGCCAAATCTTTGCCGGAATTAGTCAGGATGGCCGACAAGCTTAAAGTCTCCCGCTAACTACTGCCCTGCGACTACGACCTGCCACACCAAGCCGATAACACCTTCATCCGAGAAGCCTTACTAAAGTCTTATCGCACCGTCCCAAAGTGTGATTGTTTTCCGATGGAACAGCGCATTACTCTACTGTCATGGCCAAGGACCAGGGCACGAAAATGATCGCAATCGTAGATGATGATGAATCCGTCCAAAACGCCCTCCAAGACCTGATCGAAGCCGATGGGCTTAAAGCGAGGTGTTTTGGATCGGCAGAGGAATTCCTCGAGTCTGGGCTGCAGCGTAAGGCAGCATGTCTGATTACGGATATCCGTATGCCTGGAATGTCGGGTCTGGAACTGCAGGCGAGGCTCAAAGCTGACGGATGTAAAATTCCGATCATTTTTGTCACTGCACATGGGGATGCGAGAGTGCGGATTCAAGCAATGAGAGAAGGCGCAGTCGAATTTCTTATGAAACCGTTCGACGATCAAGTCTTCCTGAGCCGAGTTCGCGCCGCAGTCCATAGTTAAGCAACCGATAGACTCGCGCGGTGACAACCGTGCAGCAAGTGGGTGGGGGCTTACGTGAACAGTTCTGAAGCAATTGCATGCACTAACCGGGATCAAGCCGAGCGTGCATTCGAACAGATAATCGGGGGCAGCCCCGCACTTGAAGCTGTGCTTGAGCAAGTGGAATGTGTCGCACCCACTGACTCCACCGTTCTGATTCTAGGGGAAACCGGCACAGGCAAGGAGTTAATCGCCCATGCCATTCACAATGCGAGCTTGCGATGCGGACGCGCGCTAATCAAGTTGAATTGCGCGGCCATTCCTCTCGATCTCCTGGAGAGCGAACTGTTCGGCCACGAGAAGGGGGCATTCACCGGGGCTATAACGCAGAAGATAGGACGATTCGAAATGGCTGACGGCGGCACGTTGTTCCTTGACGAGGTGGGAGACATACCGCCATCACTACAGCCGAAATTGCTGCGGGTGCTTCAAGAGCAAACATTCGAGCGCCTGGGCAGCGGACGTACCCACAAAGTGGATGTGCGGTTGGTGGCTGCGACAAATCGAAACCTAGAGGAAATGGTGGCACGGAACGAATTTCGCAATGATCTGTATTATCGCCTTAACGTCTTTCCGGTTTCCTTGCCGCCCCTCCGCGAACGTCGGGAAGATATTCCTGCTCTGTTGGAACACTTCGTCGAGATCTTCAGCCGGCGCACGGGAAGGCATATCCACCACATTCCTCCGGAGACTGTAGCAGCCTTCTCGTCTTACTCTTGGCCTGGCAACATACGAGAACTTCAAAACCTGGTGGAGCGTGCGGTAGTTCTAGCAAAAGATGGCGTGCTTCCAAACCCACTCCGCACGTCCGCCGTGCCCGCAATCCCCTCGCCTTCAATCATTCCGATGGATCCGGTAGCTTCAACCCCAGATCTTGCTGCGCCAATGACGCTCCGAGACTCCGAACGTGCGCTCATACTCCATGCGCTGCAAGCGAGCGGCTGGAAAATCGGAGGACCAAAGGGCGCAGCAGTAAAGCTGGGTTTGAATCGAACAACGCTGACGCATCGGTTGAAGAGGCTTGGGATTGAGCGGCCATCGCGGCGGCCCGATTCCCTCGAGAATCTCGCTACGCCTGAGCGAGTTGAATCACCGGCAGGATTGTAGATGTGTGCGAACGGCGGCTAATCGCTGGCTCTTGTTGGATTCCGATTCGGAGCCCGCAAGATCACGGGCAGGGTGCCGATCGGTAAGGAAGATACGTCGGCTCCCAGATATTGCCGGAGATACGCGACTCCAGGACTTGCTCGTCAAACTCACACGCAACTCCATCCTTGATTGCTTGAATCGCAACCGCTTTCGCCACGGCCCAAGATACGGCACGAAGTTCAGAAATCGGGGGCAATAACCGTTCTGACTTTCCGCTGCGTGCGGGAGAGAGTTGAGCGAGGGATTTTGCCGCGGCCATAAACATTCTGTCCGTCACACGCCGCGCATCCACTGATAGGATGCCCAACCCCATTCCTGGAAAGATATACGCGTTATTGGTCTGATCGATTGGCACCTCGCGATCGTTCCACTTCACCGCGGCGAAGGGACTGCCCGTGCCGATGAGCGCGCGGCCTTCGGTCCACTTGAGCAAGTCCGCCGGAGTAGCCTCCGAACGCGATGTAGGGTTCGAGAGCGGAAAAATAACCGGCCTGTCTACTGCGGCAGCCATTGCACGGGTCACATCCTCGCTAAACGCGCCGGCCTGTCCTGAGACTCCAATCAGGGTCGTTGGCTTGGCGTTCTTCACAACATCCAGCAGACTGATGCAATCCGTATGTTCTATTTGCCAATTACTGATGGCAGATCGCGGCTGCGCAAAGGGCTCTTGGGCCGGACGCATGCCCGCCATGCCTTCCACCAGCAGACCGTCTTTGTCGACGGCGTAGAAGCGGCGGCGTGCTTCGGATTCGCTGAGGCCTGCATTCTTCATAGCGCTCAGCAGAAGAGTGACGATGCCAATGCCGGCAGAGCCCGCTCCTAGGAGCAGGATGCGCTGCTCGGTCAAAGGCATGCCAGTGACGTTGATGGCAGCAAGCAGAGTGCCTGTGGCCACGGCTGCCGTCCCCTGGATGTCGTCGTTGAAAGTGCAGAGCCGGTCGCGATAACGCTCGAGCAACCGCCCGGCGTTCACCCCGGCAAAATCTTCCCATTGCAACAGGACATGGGGCCAACGTTGGATCGCAGCGCTCACGAACGCTTCGGCAAAATCATCATATTCTGCCCCGCGCACCCGTTGATGACGCCATCCGATATAGAGGGGATCTTCCAGCCGATCCACATTGTCGGTGCCCACGTCGAGCAGGACCGGCAAACACGCTTGTGGGTGAATGCCGGCGCAAGCCGTATAGAGCGAGAGTTTGCCGATTGGGATTCCCATGCCTCCAGCACCCTGGTCGCCGAGTCCCAGAATACGCTCGCCGTCGCTGACCACGATCGCGCGAACCGCGTCATAGCGCGGATGCGCGAGGATTTCGCGAATCCTATACTGGTTTGGATAACTGAGAAACAATCCACGAGGCTTGCGCCAGATCTCGCTGAACCGCTGGCATCCCTCGCCGACCGTCGGGGTGTATACCAGCGGCATCATCTCTTCGATGTTGCGCACTAGCAGGCTGTAAAACAGGGTTTCATTCGTGTCCTGCAGATCGCGCAGGTAAGCATAACGCTCGAAACCTGTTTCAAAGTCGCGCAACACCTTGAGACGCCGTGTCGCCTGATCTTCGAGATTGCCAACGTGTGGGGGAAGCAATCCGTGTAGTACGAAGTCCGTGCGCTCCTTCTCTGTGAACGCAGTTCCCTTATTCAGCATGGGAAAGTTAATCAGGTCGAAGCCGGCGAGCCTGGTCTCCAGAACTCCGTCAGCTGTGACGCGATATTTCATGGCTCACCATCCACCCGTGTCATATCTATTGGAGTGCCTCTTGAACTCGTTGATGCAGCCGCTTGCTGCTTATGGAAACGGACGCAGCGGCCTAAGTTCACCTACTCGGGTGTCCGGCCCATCGCGTGGACGATCTCGTCATTTGCCTGGGTATAGTCAAGTCGTGACTGCATCAGCAATGTCTGCGCATCCAGTTCCTGGGCTGTGCCCATGTCGGCCTGTGAGCTGAGAGCCTCTCCCCGCGTCAATTCCTCATGCAGCACGCGATTGGATTCGGAGCGCAAGGCCAGCAGTTCCTCCGCCACCTTGCGCATTTGCTGCGTCCTTTCCAGCTTGTTGTATGCGGTCTGAACTGCCAACTCAACTTCATCGGAAAGCCGGGCAAGGTTCTCTTTCGCCTCCGACAACTGCGCCTCGCGCTCTTTCAGAACCGCCCGTTTACGCCCTGCGTCGAAGAGGTCATAGCCGAAGTGAACACCGAAGCTGCCGAAATTACGAGCTAGAAATGGAACGTTGTTTTGGTAGCTGTAACGAGCAAAGGCGTCTACGTCGGGGACATAGAGGTCCGTCTTCGCCAAGCTAATCGCGGCTTTGGCTTTCTCTACTTCGATGCGCGCCGCGATGATCTCGGGATGGGAGGCCAGGGCCTCCGCCACACACGTTTCCCGCGCGCAGGCTGGCTGCGCTTCCGCAGTATTGGGATCGAGATCCAGCGCCGTGGTGAGAGGCAGTCCCATGGCGTCGTTGAGCTGCAGCTTGAGGTCGGAGAGCTGTAAGTCGGTAGTCAGTAATTCCTGTTTTGCCTGCAGGAGTTGCGCGCGACTTTCGATCAGGTTCTCTTCCAGTGTGCTGCCATATTTCACCTGCTGAACACGTTCGCTTTGCAGGTCCTCCGACGCTTTGATCCTGGCTTCCATTGCGCCGCGGTGAAGTTGCGCGATCAGGATCTTGTAGTAGAGTTCGTGGATTGTCAGGGCAACATCATTCTGCGTCTGTTGCGCACTCTGCCGGGAAGCCTTCAGCTCGGCTTGCGAGATGTCGTTTGCGCGCCTGATCTTCAGCAAAGTAGTCAGGGGCTGCGTGAGCTGGGTGCCGCTGGTGGTCAGGTTGCGGCCTCCCTGGTTAATGACCGAATTCACTGGAGGAATAGGGCTGCCCGCAACAGTCCCAAGAGTACCCGGATAGATTTGTATCAACTGCGTATCAGTCAAATGCACGAAGTTGCTGTCATTCCGTATCGACGGGAAATACTCGCTCTTCGAAGCTTGCTTGGCGTGTTGTTTCTCATCGACCTTAAACTCATTGATACGCACCAGATGGTTGTTCTGAAGTGCTAACTGGACGGCCTCATGCAAAGTGATGTGTCGCGGAGGATCGGTATTGCCCGGATCCTCGGCGGAAGCTACAGCGCCGGACAAAATGAGAGCTAATACAAGGTGCATTTTCCTCTTCATGATTTTTCCTCCTTGACCGGCTGAAGCGTGGCAAGCTCGGCGTAGTTGAAAGGCGATTTCCGGAGCAGGGCAACGAGAAGAAGTGCGATGGCGCAACTCCACGCGACCAACAGGTACCCGTCGAGGAGACTCAGCGCATACGCCTGAAGGCGGAGCCGAGCCGCGATGAGATCGACCGCACGAGCCCCAGCCGATGCCAGTCCGGAGGACCCTCCGAAGAGTCCAGCGGTCATCCCATGAATATTTGTGTCGGTGATCCAGTTCCCACTGCTGACATGCAGCCCAAGGAGATTGGAGTGCAGTTCCTCCCGCTGGGCAAGAAAATGACCCATGTACACGGCTCCCGTCGTCCCCCCAAATAGGCGAATGACGTGAAAGAACGCGGAGAATGTCAGAATCCACTGAGGTTTCGCCAAGCCGCCTGTAAAGATACCCTGCAGGATGATGCAGCCCACGAGCCCTATGAGCGAAAACGCTTGTCCGACTCCTGTGAGCAGTTCCGTGCGATAGTAGTTTTGCGCCGCCCATGCGCTCGTGTACTGGGCGCTCAAGATAGCCGCAACGGCAGTGCAGGTCAGCCCGATGGCGAAGACCAGCCGGGGATCCAGCCCACGACGCATCAGAAGGCCCGCGGTAAAGGCGACGAGCAGAAGTGGAGCCGCGCTCCAGATGATGGCCGGTCCAATCTGATCAGCTTCGAAACCATGGATGGCCAGCGACTGCGGGATCAGAATGATGGTCAAGGTGAGCGTGAACCGAAACCAGAAGAGCAGGCTACCGAGCAGAACCGTGTTCCATTTCCAAAGATACGGTAAGGCCACGAGGGGATTGGGGCCGAGTAGGCGCCGTATGAGTGCGCATAAGGTGAAGAACGCGCCGGACCAAAACAACCCGTTGAACAGTCCGGAGCGCCACCAGTCGAGCCTTTGACCTTGCTGGATGGCGGTTAACATCAGGGCCAATCCGGCACTCAGGTACAGAAATCCGACGAAGCTGGGTGCAGCGCCACTATTCTTCCGGGCTGGAGCCGGAGGTATCCCGAAGTAGATGCAGGCCAGCATTACAGGCACGATAGCGGCCGAATTCCAGAACATCCAATGCCAGGAAAGATGGTCGCGGTACCAGCCATAGAGTGATGGCGCCACATTCACTGCACCGTCGATAAACGTGGCATAGAACGCCATCGTAAAAGGCAGGAATCGTAGGGGAGAAATGCGAAGCGCAAAAGTCAGGGTGAGCGGATAAAAAGTGCCTGACGTTAACCCGGCGACAATCAATGCCGCAATCAGCAGACTGTAACTGTGTATGAGCGGCAGGAAGGCGCAGGTCACACCGAAAACTGCTGCCGTAAATAGAAGGACCCGGCGTGGTCCCAGCAAACCCCCGAGGTAGACAGTGAAAGGTCCGATAAACATGACCGACGCGTTATAGGCGCTGTCGAGCCACGCACCCGCATCGTAGCTGATGCCGACGTGTCCCTTCAGGTCGGCCAGGCCCAAGCTGAGCATGCGGCCGGTTAGCGTGACGAGTCCGGCGCCGATGAGCACCCCGAGGATCCCCAACATCGGCCGGGCGGAGATTTCTGCAGGGATGGCAGCGGCAGTTGCGCGTGCGATTTGCACTGGCGCTGGTCGGGTTATGACGCTTGCGGTAGCCACGTTAAGCCTGCTTATCGCTTGGTGCGGACGGTCGCGGTCACCGAGAGTCCCGGACGCAACCTGTTGGCGAATTCCGTATCCCCGAATGCGATCTTGACCGGAATTCGCTGCACTACCTTGGTGTAGTTGCCGGTCGCATTATCGGGGGGCAGCAACGCAAATTGCGATCCGCTGGCCGGGGCTATTTCGATGACCTTGCCCCCGAAGACCTTTCCGGGAAACTGGTCTATGCGAATCTCGGCTGCATCCCCAACCCTTACGTTAGTAAGCTGGGTTTCTTTATAGTCCGCCTGCACCCAACGCGCCCGATCGACGAAAGGAATGACCTGCGTTCCGGGGGATACCAACTGCCCAGGCCTGACTTGCCGTTCGCCGACAGTTCCGTCGCCAGGTGCAGAAATCTTCGTATAGCCGAGGTTTACCTGCGCCAATACCAGGCTTGCTTGTTTGGCGCGAAGATCGGCGGCAAGCTGCATCTCTTGAGACCCCAGGACCATCTTCTGACGCCGCTCCGCTTCAGCCGCCAGCTCGCTGCTTCGTAGCATGGCTCGAGCTTGGGCGAGGTCGGCATCGCGACTGGCGAACTGACCTGCGAGCCCTTCTTCGTCAGCAACCGCCTGTTCCAACTTCTGCTGGGTTGTGGAATGAGTCTGATAAAGGCCCTCCTGGCGCTTCCGTTCCGATCGAGCACGCACCAACCCAGCTTCGACGGCGTCCTTGCCCGCCTGCGCCGCCGCGATCTGGGCCTTAGCCTGATCGATTCCCGCAAGGGCCCTCTCAATACGGGCGTCCTGCAACTCACGCTGGCGAAGGTTGTCGTCGATAGCCGCCTTGGCAGCCTCTACGCCCGCGCTCGCTTGCGCTACTTGTGCTTGATAATCGCTGTCCTCCAGTTCAACCAGGAGGTCACCTTTGTGTACCTGCTGATAATCGGAGACGGCTACATTTCGAACTATGCCGGCAACTTTCGTACTGAGCGGGGTGAGATCGCCGCGAACGTAAGCGTCATCGGTCACTTGTTCAACATGCCCGCCTTCCCAGGAATTCCAGTTCCAAGTAACAGTAACTAGGACGGCAAGAGCGAGAAGCGCAACCAAGACAGGCGTGACGTATTTTTGCCAATCGAAAGCAGGCTTCGCTGCTGCACTCTGCTCTTTGTCAGGCTCTTGGGGCTTCGGCACTGGTGCTGCGGAATCAACGGCAACGGGGGAGGCGGACATCAATCACGCTCCTTGTTCTAGAGAAAATGTGTACAAAGCCGAACTTTTCACTTCCTACTGCCCAAAAGGACTCGACGCGAATCTCTCGGCTGCTTGGACTCGTCAACGGCTTCTTATCTAAGAAATAGGCAACTGCTGTTCCAAATCTCGGTCCATTTCGGTTGCACCTGAGCAGTGAATCTGGGCCTCCAGAGCCGATGGGTTTGGGAAAACGACAATCTCTCGACACCTACCCAGCGACAAGATCTGCACTGTCAATCTGTTGACTTTTTTTGCGGGACGGCAGCATGTCTGCCATGGGTGATCTGGTACTGCGCTCTACGCATTCGAGGGAGCGACGACCGGTTATTTCAGCTCGTAAGTGACCCGCATCGCGCAGAACTAAATGCAAGATTTCCTTGTTGCAGTAGCGATTGGAACACTTCCCAAACTACTTGACGCAGCAATTTGGAGCTGTCACAAACGGCTTGGCTGACCATGCCAGGGGCGTTATTGAGCGGCTCCGGACGACCCAAAAGCGCCGTCAGGAGCGTCCATTACGCGGCTCCCTCGCCCGATATCGAGACCGGCAGGAGATGCTGAATATCCCGTTCAATTTGGCGTGGCACAGGAGGCTGAAGAATTGCGTGGCCAGAGCCGAGCGACGGTTCCGATTGCGGCCGCTCGGGCGGCTTCCAGTCACCTTGAATGCCCTGTTTCAGGTCGTAGAGGCGCCAGCTGCCGCAGGCCAGACAGCGTTGCCGGTTATGCTGAGGCCACGCGGCCCGGCGATGGAAACAACCCGACAATATCCAGCTTATCAGGGCTGAGAGTTGCATTATCAGTCCGTTCCTGGGTGAGGAATTAGGTTGTGGAGAATCTGGATAGAAAATTGGCAATGCAGCTCACTCCATGTAGACGACGATCGCGCTTACCGTGTCAGCGATCGCCAGCAGAAACGCAATGCAAAACAAGGCTATGACTGCGAAAAGCTGTGTCTCATTGCTGTCCGCCTGAACATAGAGGCCGACAGGGTAGATGATCGCGGCAATGTTTATGAGCGCCAGGATTATCCAGAATTTTGTCCTCTGATTTCTCTGTGCCATGTTTTCGCTCCGACGTTTCAGGATGCAAGCTACGTACCAAACCTGGGACGCCGTAAGACGCCACCCGCACGTTCTGGGCAACGTAAGCGGGACGAGCTAAGGGCTTTTATCCGCATCGAAAAAACGGGCCAGTCAGCAAGGCGAGAGGCAAGGGCCGGCAACAATCAGCAGGCCCCTGCCTTGGGGGAGGAAAAAAGGATGGGACAGTTCCAGCGCATGCGACGAAGATTCATGGTCGAGTGGGTCTGCACGTGAATTCTCACTTAACACTCCTAGAGCTCGAGGGCTGGTTTGCCTCTGAGCACCCTTGATTTTCTTCGTCGCTCCCAAGTAATGGACCGAACGCTATCACTGCCTATATAGGAGCAATCCACGTGCCAAATACGCACCACCTACGTATGGAGCCCTTTGCATGAAAACCTGGAGACGAAACACCGGTGCAATCCGATTGATGTCCGCCAAACAACACTGCCAACTGCCAACCGGTGGGCACGCCACTGCTGCAAAATGCGATGCAGGTATTCGCCTTGGACCATGGCTGGGCTGTGTATCTAAGTGCGACTGTGATGACCGAGCGGTAACTGGGCAGTACGGAGAAAGGATCTATAGCTTACTGTCGTTCCACATCACACCTAAGGCGTGCAGAATCAGGGTGTCTTGCGTCGTCAGGTGATCTGGGTACAAGGCCACGTCGAACGCGTATCGAACCCTGGCATTTTTCGAGCTGCACCATGCTTCGTGAGAGACAATACCCTCACAGTGTGCGCAAGCTGAATCGGCGCTGTATTGGTTGGCGTGCCGCCATACGGATTTTTCTGACAACGACATGACATACTCCTTACTTCCACTCCCAGCCGCACTGGCAACGCAGGAAATCATACAGGTGAAGTTTTTTCAGAAGCGATTTACACAATGGACATGATCTCATCCACATAACTCTTCCTTCCCGGCACCGGTTGCATTCCTGGAATGCCCCTCTACAACTCGGGCTCGTTGCGCTGTTTAGTAATGCACTTCGAGAACCACTTCAAACCAGCGCTGGGAGTTCTGACGCTGTTTAATCGGGGGGCCCCGAGGACAAATTGGCAACACTCGCGGAGTTTAGATGGCGAGTGAGAGGCTATCGCTCGCCTGCAATGTCAACCCACGAGCATGTGCTAACCGGCTCGCATGGCAACAACCCCTGCAAGTCGAGATTGCGTCTGCTGCGTGTGCGCTCATCGACAATGCTCTGTCCACTTATGCACGTCTGGCTCAGTGAATATGCAGCGGAACAACGAAGTTGCTCCTATATTGGGTGCTCAGGTACACCTACTGCTCTGGCATCTTAAGTGCACTGATAAGGCTCGAAGGATGGTGCCGAATGTCCCAGGGTCAATCAGAGCATGCACCCATCAGATTCAAGAAGCTCGAATTCCCCAGGTCGCCACTAGACGCTCCGCCAAACAAATCGGCCGCCTCGATGCTGATCGAGATCGGTGTCCTATTGGCCGAGGCGGCATTCGTGGCACCGACACCTGGATTGTGCTCTCACTGTCGGAGATATAGAGATGCGCGAAGCTCCACCGCCGAATACCAGAACCTTTTCTGCTCGCAACGCTGCGAGCGGGAGTTTGTCCGCACAACACTAGCTTCAGTGACGCTGGAGGAGTGCCTACGTATTCAGGAGAGGCTGGAAGCTCTCCTCGTCGGCGCGCGGCAAATCCACCATATGAACTGCGACGCGGGCTGAACCAGAGATCTGGCCGGCCGTGTGCAAACAACTCGACCTGTGGCTGAGCGCTGAGCTGTGTCTGAATTCGCAGGTTACCGTTCCCGCAGATTCTCAACGTCAGGATGAACTTGTCATGTTACGCATGTACCGCAAACTCACAACTGTCATCATGTGCGCAGGTTTTCTCGCCTCTCCGGTTGCGTCCCCCGCGGCCGAGTTGAAGCAAGAGGCCGTGCGAACTTGGGACGCCTATGTCGAGACCGCTAACCTGCAGATGCGCGACCGCATGCACAGAACTTTCCTCTGGGTTGACGAATCATCTGACCGCATCCAGCGGGTTCGTGACGGAGAGATTCTGGTGTCTTCAGTCGGTCAGCGAAACCCGAAGCCTGTGCCTTCCGGCTTAATCCACGACTGGATCGGGGCGGCCTTCATCCCAAATGCCAGGCTTGAAGATGTTTTGTCCGCGGCTCGAAGTTATGACCAGTACAAGAATTTCTATCAACCTGCAGTTGTAGATTCCAAGTCCCTCGGCAGGGCGGGAGATTGCGACAAGTACTCCATGCGGGTGGTGAACAAAGAGGTAGTGGCTGAAACGGCCCTCGATGGCGAATACGAAGCCTGCTATGTCCAGGTCGACGCGAAACGTTGGTACAGCATCGGCTACAGCACACGGGTGCGGGAGGTTCAGGTATATGGCCGGCCGGATGAGCGGGACCTTCCACCGGGCCAAGGAAGTGGCTACATCTGGCGGCTCTACACCATTACCCGGTTTGAACAGACGGATGATGGGGTCTACGTTGAACTTGAGGCGATGGCGCTAAGCCGGGACATTCCAGTCGCCGTGCGCTGGCTGGTCACTCCGATTGTGCGCAACATTTCGAAGAGCTCGCTGCTGGCCTCTCTCCACCAGATGGAAGAGGCGGTTCGCTCCACGACCGTTGCCGTGAAAACTAAGCAATCCACAATTGCCAGAAATGGTAATGACGCCATGATCCCTCGAGGACGAAGTAGGAAACCCTCGCCGTCCAAACCTTGACTCGCGGCGGTTTACATTGTTGCGATCTGGTATGAGGACTGTTAGGTCGCAGGATGCTCGTGCCTTGTTGCAGAGGCGACGGTCTGGTGTCAGCCGCAGGGAGCGGCAATCAACTTGCTCAGTAAAGACAGCAGAAGTGGATGGGGCAGGCTGCTGCTCTGCCCAACTCTTCGAGGTGGGGTAGTTCTTCATTGTCATTCCGCGGAGACTTCATGACGACGCAAAGGCACATCGACGCGCTTAGAACGGTTTTGCGACAAATACGAGCGCGGCTTGCAATGCTGGAATCGGTCGCGCCACCTGCACTCAGAGATAGCGAGTTGCGCAGGCGCGTCGCTGAGGTCAAAGTCGAGGAGACAGTGGTTTTAGCCAGGCTGGCAGAACTAGGTCTCGAATCATGAACGTTCGACAATGTCTCCTAGTCCAAATCAAACCGTTAGACGCAGGGTCACCTCGACACCCGAAACAGTTCTTCGGCTTGGTGATGACAATGATTGTCTTTGCTGCAAGTTTGGTTTGTACAGTCAGTGGTCAAACCCGAACGTCACTTGCTGAGATGCACGAGCAATCCTCCACACGTCTTATCATCATCGGCTTTGTAGGCGGCTTTGTTCACAGTAATGACCTTCGCCACTCAGAAGTACAACTCATACAACAGATGCGGTCGATTTATGGCAGCCGAGTGTGTGCGAAGGTATTTGACAATCGCCATATCCAGGAGGCGCATCGTTTCATCCTGAGTGCTCTCGACACAGATGACGACAGCTATCTCTCAGCTGAGGAGCGACGGAACGCCCAAATTGTTTTGTTCGGCCATAGCTGGGGAGCGTCGGTCGCTGTTTACCTCGCGCGCGATCTTCAGCGGGATGGAATACCCGTTTCCCTGACCGTGCAAGTGGACAGCGTCCGAAAACACGGCGAGGACGATTCGGTGATTCCTCCTAACGTGCATGAAGCTGTCAACTTCTATCAGACTGGGGGATTACTGCACGGACGATCTCAGATCAGGGCCTTGGATCAATCGCGCACTACCATCCTCGGCAACTATGGATACCGCTATCAAACCGAGCCTGCCGAGTGCAGTCGATATCCATGGCATGACAGATTCTTGTTCAAGGGGCATACAGCTATCGAATGCGATCCGCGCGTCTGGTCTGACATAAGTGCTCTGATCCAAATGCAGCTAGCACCAGCAAATACCAAAGTTGTCGCACTGCTGCAAGATTCACATCCTGAGGAGCCCGACGGGTACGTGGAGGCACCGAGGTGAAGCAGACTCGTCACGAAAAACCAATCCCGAAACGTGGCGAGCGTGTTCTCGCTGAGCGCAAACAGGGGCTGTTCAATTTCAACCGAGCGAGCCTATGATTTTCGTCCACCAGAGCGTTACAGCCATTCTCCTCATTACACTCACTCTTGTATTGCAGGCTGGGGGAATGGTCGCTCTTATCGAGTGGATAAAGGCTCAATTTCCCTGTGGCCTTCACCAACTCGGCCTTTTTCGCTCCTTCTTGCTCGTGGTGCGATTCACCACTCTGCTTATCTGCTTGCACATGTCTGAGATTCTATTGTGGGCCTCGTTTTATCGCTGGAAATGCTTTCCAGACTGGGAGTCGGCATTTTATTTCTCCGTGGCTAACTATTCCACAGTCGGCTCGGGGGATCTTTTTCTTAAGCAGATATGGCGCACAATAGGTCCGATGGAAAGCGTTACAGGTGTGTTGATGTGCGGACTTTCGGCGGGTTTCCTGTTTGCTGTTGTAAACCGGCTCGTTGAGCTCGAGGATCCCGGACTGGCCGGAAAACCCTCCGGCGACCCTGCCTACGCAACCGGTGGGACCAGCGGCGCAGACCGGATCAAGACGAGGTAGGCGAACCTTAGGGGCAGTATTGCCGGCCAAGTTCGGCAATATTTAGCAACCTGTTACAGGTAACCTCTCCGACGCAACGTTCCCAGGTAGTCTCACGATCTGGAGATGCTCGAGAAAGATCGTTATGCTCCACCTGAGCTACTGAGCTACTGAGCTACTGTCTTTCTGTCCACTTCTCTACAGGCGGAACAGCCATGTGACAACATCTTGACCGCCTGAACTAGCTCACAAGTTTCCAGTTTTGCAGTCGCTTTTTCTCCAATCACTTACCCTGACTTCCGGTTTGGCCTCCAACCTGCTTTACCTCAAGTGCAGTCGGTCGCAACTCGATTACCGGGCTGACTGAGAAGGCTGTTATGAAATGCGAATTGTGTAATTCGGGCCATTGCGGACACGAAAGCAGGCTTTGCGAGCCGTGCGCGGAGGCAATCGTGCGTTTATGGATGATCGCGAACAACACGTGTCCGCCGACTAGCGGGGCCGGAGAGGCCGTCGTAGGAAGAAGTAAGTCGCAACGCGCGGTGATGTTCGCCAAGCTGCCAATTGCTGCTCTCCGATGAGCACGGCGCGAAGGCATTTACTGATTGCGAATCCCAGGGGTACCCGCCTGGCCTCATGAAGCCAGGTACGATCGATCGAGTTCAGTCATGAAGATAACCAAAGTTGCGATGCTGATTCTGGCCATTGCCATTGCGCTATACGTCGTGTTTCCCGACCTGTCATGGGCGGAGGAAAGCGTATCCCCACAATCGTTACCGACAGCTATCTCCGGAACTGTCCTCGATCCGACCGACAACACCCTTGCTGGCGCCACTGTGGTTCTCCAAGGCCCCGGATCCAGCGATCGCTATACCGCTTTGTCAAATGATAATGGCTCATTTGAGTTTCACGGCCTGAAATCAGGAATACCGTATCGAGTCACGGTCCATGCCAAAGGTTTCGCAGACTGGACTTCGTCCGCCCTTGTGCTCGATCCAGGGCAGTACAAAATCCTGACCGATTGCAAACTCGAGCTTCCAGATGTGCAAACCACAATTAATGTGGGCTATTCCTCTGTGGAAGTCGCTACGGAACAGGTGAAGGCTGCGGAGAAACAGCGCGTCCTGGGCATCGCGCCTAATTTTTACGCTGTTTATGATCGTAATCCCGAGCCGCTCACTGCAAAGCTTAAGTTCGAGCTTGCCTTGAAGACAGCCGTCGACCCAGTCACCATCTTTGGTGTTGCCCTGGTTGCCGGGCTCGACCAGGCGGGAAACACCCCAAATTACCAGCAGGGCGCCAAGGGCTACGGCCAGCGGTTTGGCGCTGTGGCCGGAGGTGCGTTCAGCGACACCCTGATTGGCGGGGCAATCCTGCCTTCGCTTCTGCACCAGGATCCGCGCTACTTCTACCAGGGCACGGGAACGACGAAATCCCGCATCTTGCATGCACTTTCTCATCCATTCGTCTGCAAGGGAGACAACGGGCGATGGCAGCCCAACTACTCCAGTATCGGTGGAGATCTGGCAGCATCGGCCCTGGAGAATGCCTACTATCCACAATCCAATCGCGGCGCGAGCCTGGTCTTCGGCCATTTTGCACTGGACACTGCCGAGCGCGCGGTCAGCAGCCTGGCCCAGGAATTCCTTCTACGCAAACTGACACCGAAAGCGAAGGATGTGAATGAGACCTTTCAAAACTGAGGCGGTTCGAAATGGCACTCATTCAGAAAACAATTGAGAAAACCCGATCTGGACACAATGACTACCACATCGTGCTGAAGCGGTGCTGCCGGTGGCGCAATTCACTCTCGCGAGCGATATGGTCGCTACATGGGGCAATGCATATGACCTACGGCCGCGCTGTATCATTATTGGTCCTGACTGCTGTCCTCTTCCCCAGTCTCGTCTCTGCTCAAGTCAATGGCGTATGGGACGTCACCAATAATGGTTGCTCTGACAACTTCCGCCTCACTATCGCTACGTGGGAAGACGGGACGCCAATTGGCAAAATAACAGCTCCTGGATTTCAAGGCTCGATCTACAACGTCGTCGTGGAAGGAAATCATATTTCCTTTTCTTTTGATCAGCAGGACAAATACGCGCTGGTTACCTACGACTATGATGCGAAGTTTAGCGGCAACACTATGACGGGCACATGCAGAAGCGAAGAGGTTCCCTCCCGGACAGGCGCCTTCGCTGCGAGACGGGGCGGTACGACTGAAATCGTGCCCTAATACAAACCTGATCGATTTATGAGACGAGTTGTAATTACTACGCCGGTCGAAAAGGAACCGACACCCTCACGGTGGCCCCGCGTCCTGGTTCGCTGTCGAACTCGAACGTTCCACTCAGTTGGAGCACGCGCTCCCGCATATTGATCAGTCCTAGCCCTCCCGATTTTCCGATCTGGTTGGGAGCACATCCAACGCCATCATCGGACACAGAAAGGTGAACGCGACCGTCGGAGCGCGTCAGCCGAACCTCAACCTTCTTGGCGTTCGAGTATTTGGAGGCATTGCCCAGGGCTTCCTGCGCGATACGGTAGAGACACAGCGCAGCCCCGGGCGACAACTCCTGCACACTCTCGTCCGTCTCACACGACACAGGGATGTCGCGTACCTTGCTGAACTCCTCGCAATACGCGCATAAGGCCGCGGGCAGTCCGGCCTCCTGCAGCAACGCAGGATGAAGTTCATGCGATATGTGACGGATATCGGTTCCGATCTGGATGAGTTGTTGCTGCAAACCGTCGACCGTTGCGTTAGCTTCGGAGTCGGCCGGCACCTGGCGTCTCACCTTGCCTAGCCTAAGAGTTAGGGAAGTGATCTGCTGGAGAATACCGTCGTGCAGTTCCCCCGAGATGCGCATCCGCTCCGCTTCCTGCGCTTTGATCATCTGTTCGTTGAGGGCGCGAATCTCAGTCTGATGTCGCTCCAATAATGCCTGATGCTGCTCTAACACTGTCTGCCGCCGTTTCAATGCGTTGACGCGAAGCTGATAAACCGTCCACAGGGTCGCCACAAAAGCGAGCACGCAGAGCGCGCGGAACCAGCTCGTCTGCCAGTACGCCGGGGCAATCGAGAAGTCCAGGGTACTGCCGGTCTCGTTCCACACCCCGCTGTTGTTCGCGGCGATGACGCGGAAGTGGTAGCGGCCCGGCCGCAGATCATTGTAAAAGGCTCGCCGACGCGTGCCAGGTTCCTGCCAGCCGGCGTCGTGGCCCTCGAGCATATAGCGAAACATCACCTTTTGAGGAACAGCAAAGCTCAGCGCTGTGTAGTCGATTTCGAGGTCGCGGGTTAAGGGAGGGAGACGGATTCCATTCGCAAAGCCGTAGTCGCTGTGATCGGCAATCACCTTCTCTATGTGAACCGGTGGTGGAATGCGATTCCTGTAGGTTTGTCGAGGGTCGACCATTTGCAGGACATCGGATGCAGCGAACCAGAGTTTTCCATCCCCCGTTCTTGCGGCTACCGGTTGCGCTGGTTGAAAGGTGCCGCGAGGCCGTGCACCGTCAGACCTGTCAAGAATCTCGACTGCCAGTTTGCTCTCCGGTTGGCGGCGCCACTTTTCATATTCCGACTGTTCAATTTTAACCAGGCCACGCTGCGTAAAGAGCCATAGTGCGCCAGCATTATCTCGGATTGTGGTAAAAACTGCGTCCCCGGGAAGGCCATTGCGATTGTTCAAAACGTTCCAATGTTGACTGTCCCAACGAAAAAGTCCATTGGTCGTCGAGAGCAACAGGGAGTCGTCGTAGTCCACAGCCATGTCCATCAGCGTGAAAGAGCTGTCCGGCGCCGGCAATGAGATGGTATGGGCTTGGCCCGCACGGTAATAAGTCAAGGTGCCGTTCAGTGAGCCGACCCAGATGCCGCCCTCGTGATCGGCAGCAAGAAATCCCGAAGGCCGATTGTCACTGCTCACCGACAAAACCTTACTTACGGATTGGTCTTCGACTCGATAGAGACCACGGCTTGACGTCAAAACCCAGATAGTGTGGTTCGCATCCTCTGTTATTGCTGATAAGTCTCCTTCAGCAAGACTGGAGCCGTCGGGGCGCTTAAATTCCTTGAACCGTCCATGCTCGTATGCCATTAACTTACCATCCAAACCAAGCCAAACGACGCCCCTATGATCTTGGAACAATGCTTCTACGTCCTGGCCCGGGAGCCCTTCTGCCGCCGAAAGTTTTGAGTGCCCTGCTGGCGCAAGAATGTCGATGGCACTTCCGTTTCCAACCCACAGGGACCCGTCGTGTAAGGCAAGAACCGTGAAGATATATGTCTGCGATAATCCTTCTTGCGTGGAGTAGCTGACCACGGGCGTATCTCGAAACATGTCAATTCCTGCGTCGGTGAGTACCCAGAGATTGCCCTCGCGATCTTCATAAAAGGAATGCACGGCCTTGCCCGAAAGCCCGTCGGCGGTTCCGTAGTGTTCCGCTATCCCGTCGTGGACACGATAAAGTCCACTATTGTCTGTGCCAATCCAAAGAGAGCCATTCCGATCGACATGCAGTGCTAGGGCATTGACTTTGCTTCCATCGAAGCCTGGGACGATGTAGGAAGCCCACTTGCCGCCGGAGAAATAACGTACGCCCAAGTCGCGGCCAACCCCATCCGTAGCCGCCCAAACCGTTTCTGAAGGTCCGGTTGCGACATCGAGTATGCCGTCCCCCGCGTCGCGACGGTTGGCTATCTCATTCAAGTACGTAGTCGCGACAGAGCCCGCTCGCCAACGACAAAGGACCTTGGATCCAAACCATAAGTTTCCTGCGCTGTCTTCCGTTAAGCCGAGCCCATAATGGACTGGAATGCCGTCGTTCTTCCAATAGCAATGGAGCCCGGTTCCCTCTACTCGACACAAAGGCCCCCCGGTCGCAGGAACGTGATAGCGCGTGACCCAAATTGTGCCTTCGTGATCCTCGAGGATGGAACCGATTCCGATATGCCGCGCGGGATCGGAGTACCACTGAAGCTTGCCGTCTTTCAGGCGAGCCAGACCGCTTGTGGTGCCAATCCACAGGCTGCCATCGCGAGCGCCCAACAAGTGCTTAAATCCACGGCTTGGCAGCTTCAGGCCCGATGGGGCATACGGAACAAAGCTGACGCCGTCAAAGCGCACTAACCCACTGGCCGTTCCGAACCAGAAGTAGCCGTCGGCAGTCTGGGTGAATGGTCCGCGAAAATCTTCGGCGACGTCTTGTACTCGCCAAGCCGTATGCGCATATTGTGAGACCTTATGTATCGAGTCCAGCGCTGCGGACCAAATAGCGGAAGAGAAATAGAAGAGCGAAAGAAATAGGATGAAACGTGCTATGCGGGATTTTCTCCCGCCTCCACAGCGCATCCTTCGTTTAAGGACAAGCCATCGCCTCCGGCCCAGGCGACTGCCATCATGCACCATCAGAACGCCGGTCGGCGTTGCATCAACGTTCCTTCTCAAATGTTAGCAGCCTTCTGATCTTTGCCGAACAGCGACTGTCAGTCTGCGCAGCATACCACACGCAATTTCGGCACCGGTAACGTCAGCTCGACGCCCGTCCTCGTATTCTCCCGCCGAAACTTGAACTGGTCGACCAAGGAATCCCGCAGCGAACCGGCGCCCAAGCATATTCCAGCGTGCTGCACAATCCAAGAGGTCTTTCCCATCTCTCACATAGATTGCGATGAAACGGCATAAAAGTAATTCGTTGAGAGATGCCTTGTACTTTACCGCCCGAGTCGGGCCATTTTTTGGATGCTCGTTGACGGGTTGGAAGTCCGGCGCTAGCAGCATAAATTGCCGCGCGACGATATGCCTTCATGGGCTCGATGAACATCGGCGACTGTTTGCTGCCTGACACTATGCTGTTAATTATTTCTTAAGCCATCGGTGAAGTTGGTAATGACCATGCCTGGCAGGTTGATGGTGAGGGAACGCGTTTCCTTCAGGCGACAGTCGAGCATACTGCAGGGCCGAGTTGCTCAGCGATGCGGATCGCGGTGATAATCCCGTTTATCACGTACATCGCTCTTCCACTCGGCCGCCGGGCGGAAAGAGCCGTGTCTGCAAAAATGAAAGACATGTCTCAAGCGCTCGGCTCGGATGAGGCTCCTTTAATTGCTTCCCGCCTCGTTTCAATTCTCAGAAGACTTACTGCCGTTTGAAGTCTGGTAGGGGAGGTGAGCACGCTGCCTCCAACCACCGGCTAATGTACACCCGTGCGTGTGCTTCGCCGCAATAGTGGCGTGCCCCCTTGGGCGCCGCCGCTTCGGTGTTCCACTTCATGAGCTTCAATTCATCGCTGTTGCATTGAATAACAAACCAATGAACCGGTGTTGCGGTTACCCTTCCGCATATTTCACATCGAAATTCGCTACTTGTCGTCATGCAAGAGCCTTCTTGGGAGTGGTAGAGATACCAACGGGCTATTTACTTCCACCAGCATGAAGCTATGGCACCATATCAATAGCGCTGGGTTACTGTTGCTTTTTTTCTGGTTGCCCATCGCGCCTTCACCGGCAAAACTTGCTGCGTCGGATCTCCCTGTTCACAAACTCAGCCCAGCAACTCCTATTTCCATCCGAACTGCTTACGAATGTCCCGAAGCAGCGACACCGGCTTGTCAACGTCGGGGGGCCCACCTTCCAAAAGTTTGTCGGCCACAAAATGGCCCACGGAAACGAACGCGCCGCCGACTGCCACCGCCGTCAAGGGGCCACCGAGGAAACCGAGAGCAACTGAACCCACCAGAAATGCAAACTGGGTGCCGGTACGAAGATTTTTTCTCCGCACTAGGGCCTTCTCGTCTTCCAGAAGGTCGTGCATTTCTTCGACGGCATCGCTAATTGCCGTTTGATCCGTAATCCCTTTGTCGTCCAAGAATTCTCGCTGCCACCGCCAAAAGGCGGCTCTCTTTCGGCGCGAAGCCGTCTCCGAGGATAATTCGACAGCCTCCTTTAGTAGATCCTCATGATCTCGCCTAGGATCGTTTGGGACAAGAAACTCATGGGCGAGAATGGCAACGGCAGTACCACCGTAAAGTGGAGCTTCCCCTTCTGCGCTCGGCCTCAAGCGGAGATCTCTCTCGAGTTCTTCCATCGAAGTGTAGTTGGTGACCGCTTGGATGCCGGTAACACTTCTTGGCAAGCCGCTTAGCAATTCTGTGCGGGTTGCTGCAAAAGCCCAATCACCGGTTGCTTGCGCAATTTCTGATCCCCCGTCAAATCGGCTTCGCCACCTCTCTTCCCTTGTTGCATCCCAATCGATGACATAAGCCCGTTCGCCTAGAATTGAGAGCAGTTTATCTTGGAGATCTGGATTCCAGGCTTCGTCTCGCCAGCGATTGCGCTCTTTCTCGTCCGGCGGGCGCGGAATCACCAACCGGTCATACAGCATCACTTCGGCAACAAACGCGTTAGGGTCACAGTGGTCCTTGACAGAGAACGTTCCCCACACCTGTTTGGCCATCTTGATCTCCCAGGCCAGCAGTTCTAGGCAGGCCATGTAATTGGCGATGTCACATTAGTTTCCGCTGAACTTATGGTGATTCACAGTTGTCCTTGCTGTGCCGCTGCTTGATTATGAAAGAATCGCGGCATTTACGACACATGTAGCGTCGCTCTCCGGCTGGGGCCTCGTAAAACCAGATTGCTCGATTTGCTTCGACGCCGCTCTTGCAAGCATCACATTGCTGATTTCCATCGCTCGTTAAGTACTTTTTTCGGTATTTCCCTGAGTTCTGAGAATGTAGGAACCTCTGGCGCTCGAGGAGGAGACAGGTGGTCTCCGAACATTCTTACGTGGAGTCGCTCGAGAAAATCTTGCTTGGTGTCAATGCTGTGTCGGCCCGTTCTGCCGGTCTTTGTTTCGGGCGGTGTGTCATGACTTCCCCGAGTGTCGAGGCTCACTTGCCTGAGTGTCCCGACCGCTCGTCAAATGATAGCCCCAGCCGACAGGTCAGGACGCCCAAAATACTGCAGCGGCTGCCCGTTCTGGAATTCCTGAATCCACGAGCCGAACCGTAATTATGTCGTGGTGATATGGTCAAGCGCCGGGACTGCTACCCATGGCCACCTATTCTGAAACCCTCTCCGATGTTGCCCAAGTCGTACCCACTGGCCAGATTATAACCACGTACGGCGCTTAACCGCGAAATGGCTCAAGCGCCTCGCGTGTTTTATCCCGAATCTTCTCAACAGCGGTTGCATATTTGGTTGCACATTCAGGTGCGAACTGTTGTACGTGGCCCGCACTGCAGCATCTATCGTGATCCTAAGTTGATGAATCCGCACAACAGGGATGTGGGACTTTATATCTTCAAATGCGGTGAAATGCGGTGAAGTTCAGTTTCGCGGAGGTTGTAAGTTACAGAAAAGAATGGCTCCTCAGGTAGGACTCGAACCTACAACCCTCCGGTTAACAGCCGGATGCTCTGCCATTGAGCTACTGAGGAGTGATGGTGCGCCTGCGCGCCTTAAGTTGTATTGGTTATTGTAGCGGCGGGCGGCGAGTGCGTCAAAGGTTTGGATTGTGCAGTGTCGGTAGCACATGATATGTCCGGTTGAGTTAGCAAGTGATCTGTCCGCTTTGCGGGCGGCGAGAGTAGGCGACCATGCGAAGCATGGTTGCTTACTCGAAGGCCGCGATGGAGCGGGCGATGAAAATACAGGAAGTGATTTTGCGAGCGATCGCCAGGAAGATTACCTGGTGGCAGGCAGCGGAGATTATCGGCATCAGCGATCGGTCGATGCGGCGCTGGCGGGAGCGACTGGAAGAGTTCGGCTATGACGGGTTGTTCGATCGGCGCCGGGGGCGTCCTTCTCCCAAGCGAGTTGCTCTGGCTAGGGTGGAGCAGGTGCTGGGACTGTACCGCGACCGGTACTTCGATCTGAACGTGCGACATTTCCACGAGAAGCTAAGCCAGCAGCACGGGATTCACCTGAGCTACAGCTGGGTGAAACAAACGCTGCAAGGAGCCGGACTGGTAGCGCGCGGACGCAAACGCGGGGTGCATCGCAAGCGGCGGCAACGGCGGCCGCTGCCCGGCATGCTGCTGCACATCGACGGCAGTCATCACCGCTGGTTCCAGGACGAGCGCTGGTATGACCTGATCGTCATTCTGGATGACGCCAGCAGCGAGATCTACTATGCCCAGTTGGTGGACGAGGAGTCGACGGCGACGGTGCTGGCCGGGCTGCGGGAAGTCATCGAGCGCAAAGGTCTGTTCTGCGCCCTGTACAGTGACCGTGGCAGCCATTTCTGGCTCACGCCCAAAGGGGGCGGCAAGGTCGATCCGCACCGCTTGACGCAGGTGGGACGTGCGCTGCGCGAGCTGGGAGTGCAGATGATCCCGGCCTACTCGCCGCAGGCGCGGGGCCGCAGCGAGCGTAGCTTCGGCACCTGGCAAGGACGACTGCCACAGGAGTTGCGGCTGCACGGCATTACCACCCTGGAGGCGGCCAACCAGTTTCTACGGGAGCATTACATCGCCGAATTCAATGGCCGCTTTCAGGTGCCGCCGACGCAACCGGGCAGCGCGTTTCTGCCGTGTCCGCACAAAAATCTGGACCTGATCTTTTCGCTGCAGTTTGAGCGCACGGTGAACCGGGACAATACCGTCAGCTTTCAGAACCTGCAGTTGCAGATTGAACCCGTGCCCTGGAGAGGGACGCTGGCCGGTTGCAACGTCATGGTTCACCAGCACCTGGACGGCAGCCTCAGCCTGACCCACGGGCCGCATCGGCTGGGACGTTACAGCGCCCAGGGGGTCGCCATCCACTCAACGGGAAACGCGGACCACGCGGTGGAAAAGACGCGCCGTGGAAAAGTCAGAAAAACGACTTTTCCACCGCGCTTGGAAATCCCGCCTAAGGCGCGGGATTTCCACTTTCCCACCGCCACGACGGCGACTGGTTTATGAGTCAACCCAAAACCAAAACCGGACATTTCACTTGCTACGAAAAGCGGACATTTTCACTTGCTACGAACAAGGTTTGGATTGTGCATTCGAAGGCCGCATTCCCAAACAGGTCTTCACCCGTGTGAAGACCACAGTCGGACGCGATCAGCAGCAACCGCGGTGGGACGCAACAGCAGAACGGCAGTGGGAACGCTTCGCGTCAGACAAGAGGTTTCATTCGTGCCGAACGCTGCGGCCTTCAAGAAGGAACGCCGCGGTGGTGTTGCGCCGCGGCAGTGCTGGCGCAGGCCCGCTGTGCGCGGCATCTACGCGGCTGTATGATGAGAGATCACCTCGTATGAGTCGTACTTCTGTAACGCGATGCGCGTTTGTAGTCGTAATGCTTGTGCTCACGCAGTTCGCAATATCGCAAGGCCAGAATTCCAGCTCTTCTTCCACGATGAACACTCCCAAGCCGCCCGCAACCAAACAACAGCCCGTTACCGACGACTACTTCGGAACGAAAGTCGTCGATCGTTATCGCTGGCTTGAAAACGGCGATAGTCCCGAAACCCAGCATTGGGTCGCCGAGCAGATGACCTACACGCGCGGCATTCTCGACAAGCTGCCCGGGCGCGAGAAGTTACAGGACCAACTGCAACAGCTGCTTGAGATCGGCACGCTGGGCGAGACGCAGGTTGGCGGCGACTACTACTTCCACATGCGGCGCGACGGCAAACAGAACCAGCCGGTACTGTATGTGCGCAAGGGAGTTGATGGCAAAGACGAAGTACTGGTCGATGTGAATCCGCTGTCGAAGGATGGCACGGTCGCGCTCGACTGGTGGTATCCGTCGCACGATGGAAAGTATGTTGCGTATGGCACGTCGGAGAGCGGCTCGGAGATGAGCACGCTGCGCGTGATTGAGACGGCGACGCGGAAGCTGTTGCCCGACACGATTGCGCGTACCCGCGCCGCCAGCGTGGCGTGGAAGCCGGACGATAGCGGCTTCTACTACACGCGATATCCCAAGCCCGGCGAAGTCGCTGCGGGCCAGGAGATGTACAACCGCCATGTGTTCTGTCACGCGCTGGGCGCCGATCCGGCGAAGGATACGCTGCTCTTCGGTGAGGGATTGCCGCCGCAGGACTGGCCCAATGTAACGCTGTCGAATGACGGCCGATGGCTCTGCATCATTGTGGAACAGGGGTGGTCGAAGAGCGAGTTGTATGTGAAGGATCTGGAGAGCAGCGCGCCGCCGTTGCGGATTACTGAGGGCAAGGAATTTCTTTACTCAGTGCAGGCGTACAACGGGGACCTTTATATCGTTACTAACGAGGACAGCCCGCGCTATCGCGTATTCAAAACGCCGGCGACTACGCCCGCTCGCGAGCACTGGCGCGAGATTATTCCGCAGTCGGATGCCGTGTTGACTTCGCTGAGCGTTATCGGCGGCCAGCTGTTTGCAGGCTATGAACTCAACGCCCACTCATTGCTGAAGCGCTTCACCATCGATGGCAAGCCGCTGGGCGAGATTTCATTACCAACCCTCGGAACAATTTCCAGCATCGGCGGCGAGTACGACAGCACCAGCGCGTTCTATCTGTTTTCGTCATTCACGACTCCGGCGACGATCTACCGGTTTGATATCCCACAATCGAGTACCACAGTGTGGGAGTCAGTTCAAAGCGGTATCAAGGCTGATCTCTACGAGACGAAGCAAGTCTGGTACGCGTCGAAGGACGGCACCCGCATTCCCATGTTCCTGGTTATGCGCAAGGGCTTGAAGATTACCGGTCACAATCCGCTGATCCTGAACGGCTATGGAGGATTCAACGTCAGCCTGACTCCGGAGTTCAGCAAGGTCGCTGTTTCCCTGGGTTGATCACGGCGGCATCTTCGCTGTCGCCAACCTGCGCGGCGGCGCGGAGTTCGGCGAAGACTGGCATCGCGCCGGCATGCTCGACAAGAAGCAAAACGTGTTTGATGACTTCATCGCGGCGGCCGAGTATCTGCTGAAGGAGGGTTACACCGACCGCGAGCATCTCGCCATTCGCGGCGGCAGCAATGGCGGGCTGCTGGTCGGCGCGGTGATGACGCAGCGGCCGGATCTGTTTCGCGCGGTCATTTGCCAGGTGCCGCTGCTCGACATGCTGCGCTACCAGAACTTTCAGATCGCCAAGTTATGGATTCCCGAGTACGGTTCGTCGGATGATCCGCAAGCAGTTTCAGTGGCTGTATGCCTACTCGCCGTATCAGCACGTGAAGGCGGGAACGAGTTATCCGGCGGTGCTTTTCATGACGGCCGAGAGTGATACGCGTGTCGATCCGATGCATGCGAAGAAGATGACGGCGGAGTTGCAGGCCGCGAACGGCGGGCCGAATCCGATTCTGCTGCGCATCGAAACCAAAGCCGGGCACGGCGCCGGCAAGCCAATCTCAAAGCTGGTGGACGAGTGGACCGATATCTATTCGTTTCTGTTCTGGCAGCTGGGGATGGAAAGAACAAGCGATTAGCGATTAGCAATTAGCCTTCGATGCTTCCTTGCTCTCACTTCCCCACAAACATCACCACGCTGCGCGCCTTTACCAGATAGCTCTCCTGCGACAGCAAGGGAAACTCCTGACCGTCCTCGGCGATATCGTTCGGAGAGGACTGCGCGGTATCGACGACTCGGAACCACTCGCGCTCGCCGATCTGCGGCAACTCGAATTCCAGCTCGCCGTAGTGCTCATTCGCGATGAAGAACACATCCTCGCGCGCATCTCCGTCACGCAGTTGCGTGAGTTGCATTGCCAAACTGCGCGACTGGGAACCCCAGTCGGGCCGGTCGCGCTTCACCCCGTGCCACGTGATGTGGAAGCCGTGTTCGCCGCTGAACTCGAAGCTATCGCGGCGGAGAAGCTGGCAGCGTTTGCGGAAGGCGATCATTAGCTGGAAAGAAGCGCAGCAGCCCGGCGTTCGCCTCTGCCAGCTTCCAATCGACCCAGCTGATCTCGTTGTCCTGACAATAGGCGTTGTTGTTTCCCTGCTGGGTGCGGCCTATCTCGTCGCCAGCCAGGATCATGGGCACGCCGTGTGACACCAGCAGAATTGCGGCAAAGTTCTTCTGCTGCTGCAGGCGAATCTGGTTGATGGCCTTGTCGTCAGTCGAGCCTTCGGCGCCGCAATTCCAGCTGTAATTGGCGTTGTTGCCGTCGGAGTTGTTCTCGCCGTTGGCGAGATTGTGTTTTTCGTTGTACGAGACCAGATCGTTCAGCGTGAAGCCGTCGTGGCAGGTGATGAAGTTGATGCTGTGATACGGCTCGCGCGCGCTGCTCAAATAGAGATCAGGACTGCCCAGCAGCCGCGTGGCCAGCGGCGAGGTCATTCCGGCATCGCCTTTCACGAACTTGCGAATGTCGTCACGAAAGATGCCATTCCACTCCGCCCAACGTCCCCAGGACGGAAACGATCCCACCTGATAGAGCCCGCCGGCGTCCCAAGCTTCGGCGATCAACTTGGTATTTGCAAGCACAGGATCGTAGGCCAGGCTCTCCAAGAGCGGCGGATTCTTCAGCACCGAACCATCCTGTCCGCGCCCCAGAATCGACGCGAGATCGAAGCGGAAGCCGTCGACGTGCATCTCCATCACCCAGTAGCGCAGGCAATCGACGATGAAGTCACGCACGACCGGATTGTTGCAGTTCACCGTATTGCCGCAGCCGCTGAAGTTCTCGTATTTCCCGGTGCCGCACTCGAGAATGTAATAGGTCGAGTTATCGATGCCGCGGAAGGACCACATCGGCCCGTGCTCATCACCCTCGGCTGTGTGGTTGAAGACAATGTCGAGAATCACCTCGATGCCCGCCTTGTGAAAGGCGCGCACCATCTCCTTGAATTCGCGCACCTGCTCGCCGCCGTCGGGATTGGAGGAGTAAGCAGCGTTGGGCGCGAAGAACGCCGTCGATTGATAGCCCCAGAGGTTGAGCAGCGGCTGGCCGGTGAAGGGATTCGCGCGGTCGGTGTCGGACTCCTCGAATTCATTGACCGGGAGCAGTTCGACCGCAGTCACGCCAAGCTTCTTCAGATAAGGAATCTTTTCGATGAGGCCGGGGAAAGTACCCGGATGGGTCACGCCTGAAGTCGGGCCTTGCGTGAAGCTGCGAACATGCAGTTCATAAATAATGCTGTCCGCCAGCGGAATGTTGAGCGGACGATCGTGCTCCCAGTCAAAGTAGCTCTCGATGACCAAACTGTTGCGATAAGGCCGCTTGCCAGGCTTGAACTCGCCCCACGAGCCGCCATTGGAAAGCGCTAGCCCATAGGGATCGAGCAGCACCTTCGACGGGTCGAAGCGATGAAACCGCGGATCGGGATTCGGCTGCATGTCGAAGCGGTAGCCGTATTGCAGGCCCGCGTCGAGTCCTTCGACGAAAACATGCCAGACCTGTCCGGTGCGATTGGCCAGCGGATCGAGCGGGATCTCAACATACGGATCCCGTGCCTCAGGCTTGAATAGGACGAGTGTGCAGGACGTGGCGTAGCGCGAGAAAACGGAGAAATTCACGCCGTGACGGCGGACGGTGACGCCCAACGGAAGCGGCACGCCGCGCTTGGCGTGTTCTCCCGGAACGGAGGTAGCAGTGGCTTTCTTCGGCGCGTGCTGAGTAAAAGTCCTGGTGGCCATGCGCGTTGCTCATTGTGCGCCAAGAGATGAAGATTGGTATAGCGAAAAGTTGGCGGCCGAACGCGGGATAGACACGGCGTTGTTCGGGTAGAGCTGGCCTTCGGTCCAGCGTCCGGCCATTGGTATGAACACGAGCCGGCTTTAGCCGGCGGCCGAAAAAGTCGAGAAGCAGATCTCTCGTCGGCCTGAAGGCCTCCTCGTGATGACAAAAACAAAAAGACTGCAACGGCGCAGCTGAAGCTGCGCCCCTTCAAAACATCCCACAATCGACTTGTTCAGCGGCCTGTTCAGCCGGCGGCACCAGACCGAACCCTACTCGACCTTACAAACCGTCACCACATCGTTCTGATAGGGACAGCTCCAGCCCGCCGGACTCCTACGTTGTAGGATAGTGCTCCCACGTTGTAGGACTACCCATGTAACACCGTAATCCCGCTGCAGACGCTGGAAGTCGTCGGCCTGGAAGTTCTTCCAGCTGCGCTGCGCCTGGACTTGCTGGTACCACTTGTCGGCAAGTGCTGGAAACATGCTGACCGGGCCATTGTCGTGAATACTGGCCAGCGCGCTGCGCTGGGCGATGGCGCGAAAGCCGTGTTCGTCCTCGCCGGGCAAGTTCATGTAATTCGGATGGAGCGCGAAGATCGCATCGGGCGGCGAATTGTCGCGAATCCACTCGAAAGGCCTGCACCCAGGCGTTCTTCGGGGCGCGTCCCGGCAATTCGAGGTGCTCACTCGCAGGAAACAGCTGGCGCTGCACAAAGAACATCGCAAAACACAAAGGCGCGAAGAGCACCAGCCATCGCCAGACGTAGGACTTCAACACCGATTCGGCCAGCACTCCTCCTAGCAGGACGAAAAGCAGAATGAAGACCAGATGCAGGCTGCGCATCGGCTGCAGCAAGGCTAAGCGCGCCATCGAGGGAAGGCAGACGACCAATCCGAAGGCAAGAAAGATCAGGGTAAAGAGGATGAGCGCACGGCACAGCGGCGCGACTTGCGGCAGATCGTGCTTGCGCCCATAACGCGCGATCCACCACAACAGCAGCAGTGGGACCACGATGCCGAGCCACTCCGACCACTGCCAGCGTGTGACCAGAAAATACGAAATATTCTTCGCCAACAGATCGCGATAAACCGGCGATGACTGTGGAAAGAAGCTCCATGGAATCACCAGCAACATCGCCGCAACCGGGGACGGCGCTAGCTCCGATCCGGAAGCAGCCGTCCGGCGGAATTCGAGGAACAGCAGCACCAGCAGCGCGATTCCGAAGACTGACATCAGGGGATGAATCGCCGCGATGAGCAGCATGCCGATTCCGGCGAGCACAAATCTGCGCCTCATCGCTTCAGCCAGCAGGAGAACGATCGCAGCGGTCGACATGTCGCGCGGATTCAGATACTGATCCATGATGTAGAGCGCGGTTCCGGCGACGGGAATCGTCAGCAACGCAGCCACCAGAGCCACGCTTCCCCAGGGCGCGCGCTCGTCGCGGAAGCAGATACGCGAGATGCGCCAGCATCCCAGGAGAAGAAGAAAGATGCAGGCGAAGTGCCAGAGGAAGATCGCCCAATCCAGTGGCATATAGGTGATGCGGACCGACGTAGCGACAACGGGCGCGAAGAGCGTCATGCGCGCGTGCGACATGAAGTACTGATCGTTGAAGGGATAGAGCGCGGGATGGAGATGCTTGATGACGCCGGGGAGGTAGAACTCGGCGTCTTCGATGCCGGGGTGATAGCCATGCACGAGCACGGCGCCGATGCTGATGAGGAACAGCAGAGCGATTTGCCTGCGGCTCAACTCCTGTCCTCCGCGTTCTGCGTAGCATGGCCCTTATACCCAAGTTCGCGAGCCTCACCAGAATCGCTGGTTTCTTTCCGCTGGCGGGACGCAGGCCTGAAGGCCTGCACTACCATTATTCGTGGCGCAGGCATTCTACCGGATCGAGGCGGGCGGCATTGTTAGCGGGCGTGATGCCGAAGGTGATTCCGACGGCGCAGGAGACCACCAGCGCCACGATGGCTGACGTCACGGACACAGGCACATGACGGTCGCCGAAGACTTGCAGCGAGATAGGAATGCCGATTCCTATGAGCGTCCCAACCGATCCGCCGAGCAGCGCGATCAGCACCGCTTCACACAAGAACTGCAGCAGGATGGCACTGCGCGTTGCACCCACCGCCTTGCGCACACCGATCTCGTGGATGCGCAGGTGCACCGTGGCCATCATGATGTTCATGATGCCGATACCCGCGGCGATCAGTGTGACAGCCGCGAACAGCAGCAGCACGGCGGTGAAGGCGTTGGCGGTTTTGTTGGCCAGGCGCAACACGTCGGTCATGTTGCTGACGCTGTACACCGATCCCGGCCGATGACGGGCATTGATGATCGATTGGATTTTGTCCGTAGCCGCGGGAATGCTGCCTGCGTTGTACATGGAGAAGTAGATCTGGTTCACCGCGGTGGTGCCGCTCATGGACTGAGCCACGCTATAGGGAATCATGATAGTGCTGTCCTCGATCTCGGAGCGGCCCAGGGTATCGATACTTTCGCGGAAGGTGCCAATGACGACAAACGGCACTTCCTCGATCCTGATGGTCTGTCCCAGCGCCGAGTCGAGCGTACCGAAGCGCTCGCGCGCGAGGGATTCGGTAAGAAGGGCGACTTTGTTGCCAGCCTCGGAGTCCTGCTGATCGAAAAATCTTCCGGCGCTCACGATAATGCGCCGCACCGACTGATACTGCGGATCCACGCCCAGCACCAGGATGTCCTGCTCTTTGCCGGAGCCGATCACGATACGCGCGTGCATGTTGAGCACCGGCGAAGCTTCTTTCACGCCCGGAACCGACTGCTGAACGGCGAGCATGTCTTTGGCGGTGAGGTAATCGCCGATTCCGTTGCTGGCCGCGGCGCTGGAGACGCCGGAATACTCGGCCCAGATGACGTTGGTACCGACTCCCTCGATCTGAGCGAGCACGTAGCGCTTGCCGGTGAGCGCGACCGTCACTACGAGGATCAGTGCTGCTGTGCCCACCGCCATGCCCAGCGCCGTCATCGCGGCGCGCAGCTTGTCCGCCTTGAGTGAGTCGATTCCCATTCTCAGGATCTCGCGGAAGACGAGGGTGCGCGAAAGATCCAGGCGGGAGAGGCGAGTCAACGGAGCTACGATGGTTTGCGCCATAGCGTCAGATTGATTTAATGACTCGCCGTCGCCGCCGACGGGTTGCTATACAGCCAGGGCTGCAAAATGTCCGCCGCGGCTTGCGTGCCTTCGGCCGACCAGTGATCATCGCACGGCAGGAAGTAGGGGCGATAGTTGCCGCCGGAGCGCGCCGCCATCTCCGGCAGCAAATCTTTGACGCGAATGCCGACCTCACTTCCCCAAGCTTCCAGCGCCGGTCCCAGACGATCCTGCCCGTCGCGGTATCGCTGGAAATCGTTGGCACGCGGGATCAGGAAAACGTCGACCTTCGCGCCGTGATTGTCGGCCACGCTCTTGATATCCAGCAACGATTTCTTCAGCCTGATGAGATCGGTATCGTTGTAATCGTTGTAACCCGAGTACGTGCGGTGCTGGGTCGAGTACACCCGCGAAGCCAATATATATTCGACGACGTGATAGGTGGCAAAGTAAGAGCGAAAAAACGCTTGCACACGGGTCCAGAAACCCTCGCGGGCGTGCGGGTCGAAATCGCCCCTGTAGGCGACGGAAAGATCATTACGGTAATAAGGAAAATAGCGGCCGGGATAGTGGTCGTCCATCCATGGGCCATCCATCTCGTGAAAATCGTTGTCCGGCAGCACGCCCACCAGCACGACATTGTGGTCGAATTTTGACGCCAGACTCTCGTACGCCAAAGCATATTGCAGCGGACTGAAGCCTCCGCCGGTGCCGAAGTTGAGATGCTCGCGGCCAGTGCGCGCTTCAAGAACATTGCTCAGCCGCTCGTTCACCGGCAGCCCAAAACCTTCCATGAACGAGTCGCCCAGCACGACGGTGCGCGGGCGATCGGAATGAATATTGCGCTCGACATCGCGCGCGCCATAGCTGTTGGTCGCGTACTCGAAGCTGAAACAGCCTTCCTGATGAATGAAGTGTCCGTTGGGCGGGTGCCACATCCCGAAGACGGGATTGTAGGTGCCCCAGAATTCGTAGCGGCCCAGGTGATAGGTGGGGCGAGTGAGCGGCCACTTTTTGAGATGAACCAGGACGATGCTGGCGAGCTCGATGGAGACGGCGAAGACGAGCAGGTTGACTGCGATGAGTTTCAGGGCGTAGAGAAACCTTGAGCCACGAGGGGTTGGCGGTGACGGTTGAATTGTCGTGCTCGTGGGTGAGCCGGTGATGACGGTGGGCTCAGGCATGCTGCGATTCCGTGATCATGGCGTTAGCGTCTGGTGTCAGGCGGTCAACGGAAGTGTCGCCGGCTGAAGAGACTGCTGAAAAAGTCGGAAAGCAGATCCCTCGTCGGCCTGAAGGCCTCCTCGTGATGACAAAACAGGAGACTGCAACGGCGCAGCTGAAGCTGCGCCCCTTCAAAACCTCCCGCCTCACCTACTGATGACCACCATGGTCACCCCGATGCAAACCAGCCCAATGCCGACCCAGCGCTGCCAACTCACGCGTTCGCCCAGAAAGAAGATGCCACCGACCGCGCCCACCAGGTAGCTCAATGCGGTGACGGGAACGACGAAGCTGACATCCTCGAAGGAAAGCAGTGTCACCAGCGAGAAGAATGCTGTCGCCATCATCGCCACGCCAATCCAGATCCACTTAAGCCGCAGCGCGCGGCCGAGCAGGCTGAAAGCGTCGGACACCCGAAGCCGCTCCAACTCTCCGGTTTCTCTCATGGCGCGGCCCAGGCAGAGTTCGCCTGCGGTGCCGACAACGATGATCAGGATGAAGAGAACGTATTCGAGCGTCAATCGGAAGTCTCTGTGGTGCGAGGATGAGTGTTGCGAACAAACGACACGCCCAGACAAATGACGACGATGCCGACCCAGTGCAAAGGCGTCACCTTCTCATGCAGGACCAGGACGCCAAGCACGGCAATGACGGCGTAGCCCAGAGCGGCAGCAGGCTGCACAAAGCTGTAGTCGGCGATGGAAAGCGCCAGCATGTAAGCAATGATGAAGGCTATGAGGCAGCTGATTCCCGCCCAGATGGTGAAGGAGCTGAAGATGCGAACGAAGGCGCCTACCAGTTCTGACAGCGGCCAGACCTTGATTTCGCCGACCTGCTTGGTGCTTTTGGCCAGCAACAGATTGCCCACCGGCCCGGTGATGATCATCATCCCGATCAGCAGATAGGTCTTGAGATGGAGCGTGTGCACCCGAGGCGGTGCAGTTGCGGTTTGCGTGTCTGTGATCGGCGGACTCACTGCAGTTCCTAATTCATGGTACACGAAGGAGCGGGGCCGGCTCGTCCGATGGGGGTCGAGCTGAGAGGACGGACGGTCTCCTTTATCGAATTGCCATTACGAGTGATCGGATTTTGGGCGCGAGGAATATGCTCACCAATTTGCCGAGTAGAGAAGCTGCTGAGAAGAATCGAACCGCAGATCCCTCGTCGGACTAAAGTCCTCTTCGGGATGACAAATCAATAACGGGGTAATCGGCACGACTAAAGTCGTGCCCTGTTACAAAGCGCGCGCAGAACGGGTTTTTCAGCAACCTGTAAAGTCAGCTCGTGATGACGATTTTGCGCGACCCGTCACCGCTGCTATGTTCCTCAGGTCTCGCCTGACACGGCCGGGGTCAAGTTTGAGATGAAATAAGCGTCATTTCACCGGCAAAGAGAATCTATTTAACAGCAGTAGAAACTCGTCAGGAACGAGCCCGGTTGGGTAGCCTCGCCACAAACAAGGCAGGCGCGATCTCTATGTTAGTGTAGTTAATAGAGTGTTAATGTTCCCCCGGTATCCGGAGGCTCCAAGCTAAGAAATCGTGTGCGGGATAGTTGGTTTCACACATAAGAGCGGATTGCCGCGCCCAGAGCGGATTGCCGAAGCTGCGGCGACACTGATCCATCGCGGACCGGACCAGCAAGGTGTCTACGAAACCGCTACCTGCTCGCTGGGAGCCACCCGGCTCAAGATTCTCGATCTGGAATCCGGCGACCAGCCTCTTCAGTCGGACGACGGCGATACGACCATCGTCTTCAACGGCGAAATCTACAACCACCTGGAACTGCGCGCCGAGCTGGAAAAATCCGGCCACCGCTTCCACACCCACTGCGATACGGAAACCGTTCTGCACGCGTTTCTGGAGTGGGATACCGCCTGCTTCCAGAAGCTGCGCGGGATGTTTGCCATCGGCATCTGGACGAACTCCGCCAAACGGCTGGTGCTGGCGCGCGATCGCGTGGGCATTAAGCCGCTGTATATCGCGCGGGACGGAGAAGAGTTGTACTTCGGCTCTGAGCTGAAGGCGATCCTGATTCATCCCGAGATTGAGCGCAATCTCAGCCTGCAGGCTCTGGATTGCTACCTTGCGCTGAACTACATTCCCGCGCCCTGGACGATGATCGAGGGAATCTTCAAGGTGATGCCGGGGACGTGGGTCGAGTGGCGCAACGGTGAAGTGCGCTCGGAGTCGTATTGGACTCTGCCTGCGCCGCACGCGGAGAATTACACGCTTGGCTCGGCTTGTGAGGAGCTGGACGCGCTGTTGCAGCAGTCGGTGAAGGAGCACCTGTACTCCGACGTGCCGCTCAGCGTGTGGCTCAGCGGCGGTCTGGATTCGTCGACCATCTTGCATTACGCGTCGCGGGCGTCGTCGTCGCGGGTGAAGACGTTTTCGATTTCTTTCCGCGGACGCAGCTTCGATGAGAGCAGCTACATCCGGAACATGGTTTCGGAGTACGGCACGGACCACGCGGAGCTCGACCTGAATCCGGACGAAGATCTCATCGGCGCGATTCAGGAGTTCGCGTATTACTCCGACGAGCCGAGTGCGGATGCGGGAGCACTGCCGTTGTGGTTCCTGGCGAAGCTGAGCCGGACGCAGACGGAAGTTGCTCTCAGCGGCGAAGGCGCCGACGAATTGTTCGGCGGATATTTGACCTATCGCGCGAGCCGCATTGCAGCGAATCTGCGACGACTGCCGGCCAGCGCGCTTCGCCTAGGCCAATGGCTGATGCAGGCGTGGCCGGTATCGGACGACAAGATTGGATGGGATTACAAGGTGAACCGCCTGCTCGCCGGAAGCTTGATGTCGGCGGAGCGCGGACACGTTTATTGGAACGGAACGTTCTCCGATTCGGAAAAGCAGCAGTTGACCTCGGAGGCGCTGCCCACGGCGCTGGATCGTGTGCTGGCCGACCTGCGCGGGCAACTCGGGCGCAACGGCAGCGATCTGAACGCCTACTTGTGGTTCGACCAGAAGTACTACCTGCCGGATGATATTCTGGTTAAGTCGGACCGCATCAGCATGGCGCATTCCCTGGAGGTGCGGCCGCCCTTTCTCGACCATCGCATTGTCGAGTTTGCGAACCGGCTCCCGGCATCGCTGAAGGTTTCAGGCTCGCGGCAAAAGGTGGTTCTCCAGCAGTTGATGATGGACAAACTGCCGCATTCGGTGCTGCACCGGCCGAAGGTGGGCTTCGATATTCCGGCACACGATTGGCTGCGCGGTCCGTTGCGGAAGCTGCTGGTCGAGACGCTCCGCGAAGGCGCGGCAGAATATCCGGAGGTGTTTCGTCCGGATGTGCTCGAGTCCCATCTGCAAGATCATTTGGAAAGGCGCGTCAATATTGGCTATCACTTATGGGGATTGATGATTCTGTTGTTGTGGATGAAAAAGTGGAATATCAGGCCGCCACGGCCTGCCACAGCAACCCAACAGGTTTCGGTTACCGGAGTTGGAGTTTATACGTAATCCTGCTGCTCGTGGCGGGATCGGTCTACCTGACTGGGATCATCTCTCCTCCTTCGCTGCAAGACGACGTAGACGCGGTACAGGCGCAGATCGCCCGCAATATGCTGGTGACCGGCGATTGTGTCACCGCGCGCCTCGACGGCGTTGCCTACCTGGAGAAGCCGCCGCTGATCTACTGGCTGATGGCCGGCTCCTACAAGATCTTTGGCGTACACGATTGGGCGGCGCGGCTGCCGATCGCGCTGTTCTGCATTGGGCTCTGCCTGCTGACCGCGGCTTTCGGCGTCTGGGCTTTTGGCAGGAGGGCCGGCTTCTATGCGGGCTTGTGTATTGGGACATGTGTTGGGCTGTATCTGTTCACGCGCGTCCTGATTCCTGACGTCATTCTCGCGTTCACGATTACGCTGGCGATGTGGGCGCTGCTGCGCGTCACCGATGAAGCCGAGACGCGACCGGGGCTCTGGGCGTTTCTGCTGGCAGCAAGTCTTGGAACCGGACTGCTGCTGAAGAGCCTGATCGGCGTGTTGTTCCCGATTGCGGCGGGCGTCATCTACTTGTTCCTAACTAACCAGTTATTTAAATTGCGCACCTGGAGGCGGTTGCATCCCTTCAGCGGACTGCTGGTGATCCTGCTGATCGCCGTTCCCTGGCACGTGCTGGCAACACTTCGCAATCCGCCGTACTTCTCGCTCTCCATGCACAGCGGCCAGGGGGAGTATCACGGTTTCCTGTGGTTCTTTTTCATCAACGAGCAATTACTGCGCTTCCTGAACCTGCGCTATCCGCGCGACTACAACACGGTTCCGCGGCTGTGGTTCTGGCTGTTCCACCTGGCGTGGCTGTTTCCGTGGAGCGTGTATCTCCCGGCGATTGCGAAGTTGTCCTTCAAGCCGATTGATCGCGCCGGACGCACGCGACTCCTGGCGCTCTGCTGGGTTGGTTTCATTCTGGTGTTCTTCACCTTCTCCACCACGCAGGAGTACTACTCGATGCCGTGTTACCCGGCGCTGGCGTTGCTGCTGGGCTCGGCAATGGCGACCGAGAACGCCTGGATACGCCGTGGAACCGCGGTGTTGACGGCACTTGCGGCCATCGCAGCAGCGGCGGCGATTACCGTCCTCCTTCTGGTCCGCAAGGTGCCCACCCCGGGGGACATCTTCACCGCGCTGACCTCGCATCCCTCCGCTTACACTTTGTCGCTCGGGCATATGGAGGACTTGACGCTGCAGTCGTTCGCGTACTTGCGGACGCCGTTGCTGCTAGCTGGTATCGCCTTTCTGATCGGCGCCATTGGCACATTCTGCGCGCCGGCCAAGCGGGCGTTCGTCTGCGTCACGCTGATGATGGTGTTGTTCTTCCAGGCCGCGCGACTGGCGCTGGTACGTTTCGATCCCGACCTGTCCTCGAAGTCGCTGGCTGAGGCGATCCTGCACTCGCCGGACGGCAAGCTGATCATCGATCGCCATTACTACGCATATTCGTCGGTGTTCTTCTACACCAATCGCACCGGGCTGCTGTTGAATGGCCGGAGACTGAATCTCTCGTACGGTTCGTACGCGCCGGGCGCACCCGATCCTTTCATCAATGACGCGCAGTTTAAGGAACTTTGGTCGACGCCGCAGCGATATTATCTGGTGGCGAGTGATTCTGCTCTGCAACGGCTGGAACCGCTGGTGGGGCGCGACAAGCTGAACATTGTCGCTGCCGAGGGCGGAAAATTCCTGGCCACCAACCTGCCGCTGCCCAGCACCACCTTGCCGCCCGTCGCCGGGCAGCATGCCGAGCGCAACCACGGCCCACTGACGCCGATGTATGGTAGGTCATCCGACCGGCGGGCAAACCAATTTGACGCAGATACGCAGATTTTGAGCTTCGTCCGAGGTACCCACTTTGCACCGCTCTTGCGCGCGTTGGCTTGGAGAAATCCTGCAATCGCGGCGCAAACCCGGTATATTCTTAAGGGAAGGAACTTATTGGCAGCTCATCGCACATGCCTTCCAAATGACCGGGTTGACCACGCCGTGCGGGAACCTCGGAGCAGTAGCAGTAGCATTTCAGGCGCCGCGCTACACATGAGCCCTGAGGAGGATGCATGAGAATTGCTGTGCTGGGTGGAGATGGTTACTGCGGGTGGGCAACCGCACTGTATTTGTCCAGTAAGGGACACCAGGTCGCCATCGTCGACAACTTCATCCGCCGCAAATGGGACTTTGATCTTGGCGTCCAGACGCTGACTCCGATTCGCTCTCTCCGCGATCGCTTGCAAGCCTGGAAAGATCTCACCGGCAACCACATCGACGTTTTCGTCGGCGACATGACGGATTACGCCTTCTTGTCCGCGCACGTTCGCGACTTTGAGCCGGACACCGTCATTCACTTCGCTGAGCAGCGGTCCGCTCCGTATTCCATGATCGACCGCGACCACGCGACCTTCACCCAGGTAAACAACCTGGTCGGCACGCTGAATCTGCTGTTCGCGCTGCGCGAGTACAAATCCGACTGCCACCTGGTGAAGCTGGGAACGATGGGCGAGTACGGCACGCCCAACATCGACATCGAAGAAGGCTACATCCGGATCGAGCACAATGGCCGCGCGGACTTGCTCCCATTTCCCAAGCAGCCAGGCTCGTTCTATCACCTCTCGAAGGTGCATGACACCCACAATATTCATTTCTGCTGCAAGGCTTGGGGACTGCGGGCCACGGACCTGAATCAGGGCGTCGTCTACGGCACGACGACGGACGACACCGAGCTGGATGAAGCGCTCGTCAACCGCTTCGACTACGACGAGATTTTCGGCACAGCGCTGAATCGCTTCTGCATTGAAGCGGCGGCCGGACATCCGATCACCGTCTACGGCAAGGGCGGACAGACGCGCGGCTTCCTCGACATTCGCGACACCATTCGTTGCGTCGAAATCGCCTGCATGAATCCGGCCGAGCCGGGCGAGTTCCGCGTGTTCAATCAGTTCACCGAGCAATTCTCGGTACTGGAGCTGGCGCAGATGGTGAAGTCAGCGGCCCTGAAGCTGGGGCTGAAGGCTGAGATCCAGCACCTGCCCGATCCGCGCGTTGAGGCGGAAACGCATTACTACAACGCCAAGCACTCGAAGCTGATCGATCTGGGCTTGCAGCCGCATCTGCTGTCGGACACGCTGCTGGATTCCATGATCGGCATCGCGCTGAAGTACAGCGATCGCATCGATCAGTCGGTCTTCCTGCCGCATGTGAACTGGAGAAACGCGAGCAATAATCGCAACGGCAATGGCCGCCTGCGGACGCCGACCCCAGCGTCGCTGATTGAGTCGGGCGTGTAACGGAGCGTCTCGGTACTGCGCTGCGTTTTTTGATCTGTCATCCTGAGCGGAGCGTCCGCTTGATTTTTCGACTCGCAACCGTTGCGAGTCGGCGGACGCGTAGCCGAAGGATCTGCGGTTCCGATCGGGTAGTGCGGCGCTTCAGCGCCGCGTATACGTTGTAAGAAAAAATGAGAGCCGGGCTTCAGCCCGGCGCCACAAACTGTCGTCGGCTGAGCCGACTTGGACAGAACCAAGCGACCCTGACGCGGGCCTAAAGGCCCGCACTACCTTCCCCAAACCCCGGAGCCATTTCCTTAACCCATGATTGCCCACGTCATCGAAATAGTCGGAGCCTGGATTGTCAGTGTGATCTCAGCCGCGGGGTATCCCGGCGTGATGCTGCTGATGGCCATCGAGTCGGCCTGCATTCCCCTGCCCTCGGAAATCATCATGCCGTTCTCCGGAGCCCTGATAGTGCCAATGGTTGCCGCGATGTACCACCGTGAACCGTTCTCGCTGCTGGCGGTCGCGACCTTCGGCGCGCTGGGCTGCAATCTGGGATCGGTGGTCGCCTACGAGATCGGCTACTTCGGCGGACGTCCTCTGGTCGAGCGCTACGGCCGCTACATCTTCCTCAGCCACCGTGAGCTCGCCATTGCCGATCGCTTCTTCGAGCGCCGCGGATCGCTAGCCGTGCTCATCGCGCGCCTGCTGCCGGTGATTCGTACCTTCATCGCACTGCCCGCAGGGATCGCGCGCATGAATCGCGCCAAGTTTCACATCTACACGTTTGTCGGCTCGTGGCCGTGGTGCTTTGCTCTAGCCTATGTCGGCATGCGGCTCGGTCAGCAATGGGAAACCGATCCCCGGCTCAAGATGTGGTTCCATCGCCTGGATGCGGTGATCCTGCTGGTGATCGTGGTCGCTGCCGGTTACTTCATCTGGTCGCACATCTCGCATCGCGTGGGCGCCGAGGGCGCAGCAAAAGAAGCAGTGGACTAGAGCACTTTCACACTTTTTGTCGTACCGCACGCGGCTTCTGAGGCTTTGTAACAGGGCACGACCTCAATCCACGTATCGGGATGCTTTGTAACAGGGCACGACTTCAGTCGTGCCGAACGCGATCCCTAAATAGATTCTGAGGGGCTTTAGCCCCGGGGCAATGGCGAAACCTTCACGACATTGCGAGAGCGGACAAATACTTAGCTCGTCTCGTACCTTCTTTGTCACCGCTAAGACCAGCATGGGCCGCGCCCTACTGCAATCCCGGCGCAATGCAACCTTGTTTGTTGATGTGCTGCGGTCATATGTTCGCGAGGGCAAGTTCAAAGTGCATGACTTCGTCGTCATGCCCGATCACGTGCATCTGCTGATCACTCTTTCAGGCCAGGTGACGATCGAGAAAGCAATGCAGCTGATCAAGGGCGGGTTTTCTTATCGCGTTAAGAAAGAACACGGATACTCGGGCGAGGTTTGGCAGCGTGGATTTTGGGAGCTGCGGGTCGAAGATCAAGACAGCTTTGTGCGCCATCGCGAATACATTGCCCAGAATCCGGTTCGACGAGGCTTGGTGGATACACCAGATGAGTTCCCGTTTTGCTTCAACTATCTGGCACAGCGGAAGGTCACGGGGGCTAAAGCCCCATGATGTCATAATGGTCGCCTTTGCGGCATGACTGAAGTCATGCCCTGTTACAAGGCGACGCTAGTCGAGTTTCTTTCGGCCGTTAGTCGTGCTGAAGTTCGCGGCCAAGATCAACACGCATCGCGTAGGCGCTTTGTAGCGGGACAGGACCCTCGCGGTGCCGCACGCGGCTTTCGTAACGGGTACGCCTCAAGCGTGCTTCACCTGACATGCGGTAAGCGAGTGAATTTCAGATTGACCCGTTAACCCGCCCATTAGCCTTTCTCTGAGAAGTTAGAGTAAGCTGGCGCCTATGCGTCGGCTTTGCATTGTTTTCCTGGCGCTGCTTTGCTGGGTCGGCTGCGCGCCGCGCCAATATTCCGCAGATAACTCCCAGCAAACCCCGGAACGCAAGGCCGCGGTTGAAGCCAACGTGCGCAGCTACATGGCTGAGGTCGCGCGTGACGTCAGCGCCAACGGTCCGACGGCGTGGCAGAAACACTTCGTCGACGACCCGGCATTTTTCATGGCTGCGGAAGGTCAACTGTTCTTTCCCAACGGTCAGCCAATGGGTCAGTGGGTACAAGGCATCACCCATTTCATCAAGACCGTCAACCTGCAATGGGGCGATGCGCTGCGCATCGATCCTCTGACACCAACACTGGCAATGGTCGGAGCGCCGTACGTCGAAGTCCGAACCGACCCCCAGGGACAACAGACCACCGAGCGTGGCTATTTCACCGGATTGGCCGAGTACAGAAACGGACAGTGGCAATTCCGTGATGCGCACTGGTCGGCCGTACCCGCGCCTTCTGGAAAAAATCCACAATAAATTCCGGCGCCTTCGCTGCCTCCTGCCGCCCTTTATCTCGCCATTACTCTCCTGATCTCATCTTGCCGCGCGGCCGCACCGTAAATTCGAAGATCAGGGTAGAATGATTCATCGAAACGAAGCCGTCATCTCTGCTGGCTTTCCCAGCCGAAGCGGAAATTTATGAGTCATCGCAGGGCGCGAGGAAACTCGCGTGCCAATTCGTTGAAATTCGCGTCACTCATCGCGTGTGAGCTGATAGTAGCGTTCGGCCTAGTCGCCTGCAGCCGCACCAGTGCGGACACCGCTCAGGGTCCGCCGGCGATGCCGGTCAAGGTGGAGACGGTCAAGGACCAGCCGATCGGCGATGCCTCGGAATACGTCGCCACCATCAAGTCACGCCATTCGGCCACCATCATGTCCGACGTAGAGGGATGGATCTTCGACATCCGCGTGCACTCCGGGCAGTTCGTCAAGAAGGGCGACACGCTGATGGAGATCGATCCGCGAATGCAGCAGGCCACGGTCTCCAACTACGACTCCCAGAAACGCTCTAAAGAAGCGGCGTTGGCGTGGGCCAAGTCGCAGTACGAGCGCGTTAAGGCGTTGGCCGCCAGCGGCGTGATGAGTCAGCAGGATCTGCAACAAGCGCAGTCGAATTACGACGGCGCGGTCGCCGACGTGAAGGCGTTAGACGCGCAGATCGACCAGTCCAAGGTGCAGCTGAAGTACTACAGCGTCTTTGCGCCGACAGATGGAATTGTGGGCGATGTGCCTGTTCATGTTGGCGACCGCGTCACCAACACCACGCCGCTGACCACCATCGATGAGCGCAGCGGCCTGGAAGTCTACATCCCGGTGCCGTCCGAACATGCGCATGACGTGAAGATCGGGACGCCAGTTGAGGTCGTCGACCAGGCCGGGAAGGTGCTGCTGAATACGAATGTGTATTTCATTTCGCCGCAGATCGATACCGGAACGCAGTCGGTGCTGGTGAAGGCGCCGGCGGATAAGGCAGCGGATGTGCTGCGCGCGATGCAGCTGGTACGCGCGCGAATTGTTTGGAGCACCCACTCCGGTATCACGGTACCGGTGATCGCGGTAACCCGCGTCAGCGGACAGTTCTTCGCCTTCGTAACCCAGGAGGACGGCGGCAAGACGGTGGCGCATCAGGTGCCGCTACAGTTGGGTGAGATCACCGGCAATGATTATGCAGTGCTCAGCGGCCTGAAGACGGGCGATCAGATCGTGGTCTCCGGCGGCCAGAATCTTGCCGACGGTGTGGCAGTACGGATTGAGCAGTGAGCAACCTGGAAATCACATGGTGTCATGCTGCGCGAGTCCGCAACGCGGACGAGTCGAAGCACCCCTATTCAGGAAGACTCCTTCGCGCGATAGGGGTCCTTCGACTGCGTTCGGTCGCGCCGCGACCTCACTCCGCTCAGGATGACAGAAACTTAAGGTGACGTTCGTTGTTTTCCGACTTCTTCATCAAGCGCCCAGTCTTCTCCACCGTCACCTCGCTGTTCATTGTGATCGCGGGCGCGGTCTGCATTCCGTTTCTGCCGGTCGCGCAGTTTCCTGACCTGGCCCCGCCGCAAGTCTCGGTCAATGCCTTCTACACGGGCGCCAACGCTGTCACCGTCGAATCCGGGGTAACGACCATCCTGGAGCAGGCGATCAACGGTGTGGAAGGCATGCGCTACATGACTTCCACCAGCGGCAACGATGGCAGCAGTTCCATCAACATCACCTTTGAGTTGACGCGGCCGCTCGACCTCGCAGCCGTCGACGTGCAGAACCGCGTGCAGGGGGTGTTGGGCCGTCTGCCCGACGCGGTGAAGAATACCGGCGTCACCATCAACAAGGTGTCGACGTCGTTCGTGCTGGCGGCCGGTTTCTACAGCGACAACAATCGCTACAACGAAGAGTTCATCAGCAATTACATCGACATTTACGTCAAAGATGCGATCAAGCGCATTCCGGGCGTGTCCGACGCGCAGATCTTCGGCGAGCGCAAGTACTCGATGCGTCTTTGGCTCGATCCCTCGCGGCTGGCAGCTCGCGGCCTGACCGCATCCGATGTGGTCGACGCGCTGCAGCAGCAGAATGTCCAGATCGCATCCGGCCAGGTGGGCGCTGAACCGACATCGACGAACCAGATGTACCAGATCAGCGTGCGTGCGATCGGACGCCTGGTGGAAGCCGACCAGTTCGACAACATCATTCTGAAGCCGGGCAGCAATGGCGCGCTGGTGCGGCTGAGCGACGTTGGTCATGCCGAGCTTGGCGCCGAAGACTACAGTGGCAAGCTTCGCTATAACGGCTACAGCGGCATCGGCATTGGTGTCAGCCAATTGCCCACGGCGAACGCGCTGGATGTAGACCATGCTGTGCGGGCTGAGCTGGCGAGATTGTCGAAGCGCTTCCCACCCGGCCTGCGCTACGCCGTCGCCTTCGACACCACGACCTTCGTTGGCGACTCCATTCGCGAAGTGCTGAAGACGCTGGTGGAAGCCGTCGTCTTTGTCATGCTGGTGATGCTGATCTTCCTGCAGGACTGGCGCAGCACCCTGATTCCGGCAGTCGCCATTCCTGTCTCGCTGGTGGGAACCTTCGCCTTCATCAGCCTGCTGAATTTCTCCATCAATACGCTGACCCTGTTCGGCATCGTGCTGGCCACCGGACTGGTGGTGGACGACGCGATTGTGGTGATCGAGAACATCAAGCGCCATATCGGCGAGGAGCACAGCGACTCGCATGTTGCCGCTTCCCGAGCCATGGGAGAAGTGACCGGCGCGGTCGTCGCCACGTCTCTTGTGCTGGTTGCAGTGTTCGTTCCGGTCGCCTTCTTCCCGGGAACCACGGGCCTGCTCTACAAACAGTTCTCGCTGACGATTGCCTTCTCCATCGCGATCTCCGCCTTCAACTCGCTGACTTTCACGCCATCGCTCTCTGCACTACTGCTGCGTGCCGAGAAGGAGAGAAAGAACGTTTTCTTCCGCGCCGTCGAGCACGTGATCCATCGCACCACCGCGTATTACGTTTACAGCGCCAAGAAGGCGCTGAACTTCCGCTATGTGATCCTGGCGGTCTTCTTCGCCGGCCTGGCTGCAACCTACGCCGTCTACAAGATGGTGCCCACCGGCTTCGTTCCCGACGAAGATCAGGGCTGGTTCATGATCACCGTGCAAGCACCGCAGGGAGCGTCGGTGGAGTACACCTCGCAGGCCATGCGGCAGGTGGAAGCCGTTTGCGCAAAGGAGAAAGACATCACCGGCGCATTCAGCGTCGTGGGATTCAGCTTTACCGGCAGCGGCGCCAACAAAGGCATGATCTTCCTAAATCTGGCCAATGCCGACAAACGCAAGAGCGCGCAGGACTCGGCGGCTGCCGTCGTCAATCGCCTGCGTGGCCCTCTAAGCCAGCTGACGGAAGTGCAGGCGTTTCCCTTCCTGCCGCCGGCGATCTCCGGCATCAGCGCCTTTGGCGGCTTCACCTTCGAGGTGCAGGACGAGGGCGGCAACACGGTCGAACAACTGTTTAACGTCACGCAGAATCTGGTGCGCGATGGAAACTCGCGCAAAGATCTGAGCGGCCTGTTCAGTTCCTTCACCGCCAACGATCCGCAGTTCGTGGTCAACATCGATCGCGCCAAGGCGCGCAGCCTGCAAGTGCCCATCCAGCAGATCACCGATACGCTGCAGGTTTACCTGGGCTCGGCGTATGTGAACGACTTCGATTTCAACAATCGCGCCTATCGCGTGTACGTGCAGGCCGACCAGGGCTTCCGCCGCCAGCCGCGCGACATTCGCCAGTTCTATGTCCGCGCCGACAACCAGCAGATGGTCTCTCTGGACAACGTGGTGAACATCACGGAGTCGACATCGCCGCAGGTGATCAGCCACTACAATCTGTTTCGCTCGGCGGAAATCGATGGCTCGGCCGCGCCCGGATTCAGCTCTGGACAGGCGATTCAGGCGATGGACCAGGTCGCGCAGAAGCTGCCGCTGGGCTTTAACTATTCGTGGTCCGGGCTTTCGCTGGAGGAGATCAAGTCCGGCAAGCAGTCGGCACTGCTCTTCGGCCTGGGATTGCTGCTCGTTTATCTGACGCTGTCCGCGCAATATGAAAGCTTCGTGCTGCCGTTCATCATCATGCTGAGCGTGCCGATGGCGATGCTGGGCGCGCTCCTTGCGCAGGCTGCGCGCGGCCAGCTGAACGACGTCTATTGCCAGATCGGATTGGTGATGCTGATCGGCCTGGCGTCGAAGAACGGCATTCTGATCGTCGAGTTTGCCGAGCAGTTGCGCCATAGGGGCCTGTCGATCAAAGAGGCCGCAGTCGAGGCGGCGCGCCTCCGCCTGCGTCCCATCCTGATGACCTCGTTCGCCTTCATTCTGGGCGTGCTGCCGCTGGTCTTCGCCACCGGCGCGGGCTCGGAAAGCCGCCACTCGGTGGGCACCACGGTATTCGGCGGAATGATCGTTTCCACCGTGCTGAACCTGTTCTTCATTCCGGTGCTGTATGTGATTGTGAAGTCAATCCTGGAGCGCGAGAAGGCGCCGGCGCCGAGTGTGTAGTGAGCACTCCGCTCAAGTGAAATTAATCTACGGTTCCCTGATCCGGTTTCCCTATGGGCGAGTCGGCGATTATTGTTCCTGTGGCGGAAGCCGAACCACTGGTTGGAAAACTGCGCGCTCAATTCGATTCCTCGGCTCGTGTCGGCGTCCCGGCGCACATCACAATCCTCTATCCGTTCTGTCCGCCGGATGCCATCACCACTGCAGTTCTTGATGATCTTTGCCGGGCCATCGCCGGCATCCAGCCGTTTGAGTTTTGCCTCGCAACCGTCGGGCGCTTCCCGGGCGTTTTGTATCTCACGCCAGAACCTGTTACTCCATTCGTCAGGCTGACTGCGGCAATTGCCCGTCAGTTTCCGGAGTACCCGCCCTACGGAGGCAAATTTCACACGATTGTTCCCCATCTCACGATTGCCGATGGTGGCGATGCCCAAACGGCTGCTGCAGAGGCTGAGCTGTTGGCGCTAATGAAACGGCATGGCCCTGTGCGATCCATCTGTGACGGGGTCCGGTTGATCGAAAACTCGTCAGGTCGCTGGAAAGAAAACGTAGCGGGAACAAAGGCGAAACTGCACCCCTGAGGTCAAGACGGCCTGCGACGCAGGAAGCTAGCCAAACCGAGGACGCCAGAACCGAACAGCACGATGCTGCCGGGTTCAGGAACCGAGGATAACGCCTCACCGTCAGCGCCCGCCCGGAAGGTAGTCTGGCCACCGAGAACCGTGAACGCCTCAGAGGGAATCGTGCCCACACTGTTCTCTGAGGCCAGCGACACGGGCCACGCATGGCTGCCGGGCCCTCCGAAGTTCTCGTCCCAGTAAACTGGGTCGCCGCTGGGCACGCTGGCATTCTGCAGGTTCAGCCAGTAGGTGCCGGCGTTCAGCGTCGGGCCGAAGAACGAGGTGTTCTCGGTGCATACCTCGTAGCCGTACTGGTTGGCGGCGCAGCCGCTCTGCGTGAAATTCACGGTCTGATCGAAGTAGCTGGTACCGCCGTTTTCACCCGAAGTGATCGACAGTTCGGCCGAGATCAGAGTGTCGCCCGGGAACAGCCACATTCCGAAGCTAGCGCCAGTGATGGGCGTATCGAAGTTAGTGAGGGTGAATGTGTCGCTAACGACAAATCCGAAGTTGACGGTCCACGCGTAGATGTTGCCGTTGGTCGGACCGTTGCTGTAGAGAGTCTGCGCCAGAGCGGGAACAGTCGCCAAGGTCAGAACGATAAGTGACAGCGAAGCGATTCGCAGCTTCATGGGGAGCCATCCTCTCAAGCGGACCTTGGCTTGGCATTTGACACCCGCCGAAACCGAAAGTCAACGCTGCCTGAAGAAGGGGTAAACCTGGAACGGGAGAAGGCACGGGCGACTGCGTAGCACGACGTCTTGCCAGAGTTTTTCAGATCTATTTGTATCAGCGGCCCGGGGCGGGTCTGGCCTTCCTATGCTACAGTACACTCGTCGTATTCAATTATGAGCGCACATGCGGTCCTACCGTCGGAACCAACGGCTTCAATGGCGATATACCGCCTTCCCGATGCTCCCTACAAGCTGAAGAAGCCCTTGCTCATTGAAATTGAGAGGGACGAGTCGGGAGCCTACGTCGTTTCTGAACCTGCCACAGGCGTGTTTCATTACAACCTTGACTTTGGAGCAGCCCTGACCGAATTCCTACACGTTTTAGTCGACGAATTCGAATTTTTGCAAAGGAACCAGTCAGAGTTGTCTCCTGCGCTCGGCGCGGAGTTGGAGCGATTTCGGCAGTACCTGGAACCGGTCTAGACGAATGGCAGCTCTCGACTCGGACAAAGTGCGCAGCGCTCTGAAGGAGAAGATGGGGTGCGAGGAGGAGCGCAGCGGCGATCATGTTCGATACATACTCCACGATGGCGACAAGATCCTGTGTCGCACCAAGATCTCCCATGGTCCAAAGCACGCTATCGGCGCCACGCTGATCGCGAAGATGGCACAGCAATTCAGGTTGGGAACCAGCGCAAATTTCGTGGCCATGGTGCAGTGTACGAAAAGTGCACAGGAGTGCCTCGAAATCATTCGTAGTGCCACGAGTTAGCGAGACATAGCAAGTAAGTCTCGTTTTCCCTGAAAGGTACTGCATCACCCCCGCGCTTGACCGGCGTCACAGAGTTTCCGTGCGAATCGCGGTAGAAAGGTAACAGCAAGGTTAATGAGAGCTATTAGCGGCCGCGAAACTGCGGCGAGCGTGGCTTTCGCTGACGTCCCCACCGCGTGGGGAGAATGGTCGCTGTATGGTCACAGCACAGCTCACACCGGTCGGGGTGGGCATTCACAATGTGCTCATCGCGACAGACTTTTCCACCTATTCCAACACCGCTCTGAAGTTCGGCTTACAACTGGCCCGGAGTTACAAGGCGACGGCCCATGTCGTCTTTGTCGTTCCCGCCGACGAGTTCCTGATCGCCGGCCCCGAGGCCTACGTGGCTGCCAAAGACGCCGCCACTCGCGATCTGGACGAGTTGAAGGCCGAGTTGCAGAGCAAGCATTCCTACGTTGAAGGCCGCGACTACCACCTGTGCCTGCTGGAGGGCGACGTGGCGCAGACCGTTCTTGATTTCGCCCGCAACAAGCACATTGACCTCATCGTGCTTGGGACTCACGGCCGCAGTGGGTTGGGCAAGGCGCTCATGGGCTCGGTGGCCGAGCGAGTCTTTCGGCAATCGCCGGTTCCGGTGTTGACTTTAGGGCCACATCTGCGCCGTGCCGCGCGCGATCACAGCCCGCGCAACATCATGGTCGCGGCTGACATGACATCCGCGTCCGCGCGAGCCGCGAGTTTTGCTGCGACGCTCGCCCGAGAGAGCCATGCCAAATTAACTCTGCTGCACGTCGTGGATCCGAAGAAGCTTGAACCGGTTCCCGACAAAGCCGCAGCCAAACGTGCAATTGAATTGCGGCTGGAGGAACTCGCCGGCCGTCCGTGCGAGGGTCTCGGAGTCGCGGTGCGTGTTGAAGTTGGAAAAGTTGTGCCCACCATCCTGCATGCTCTGGACGAGATGGCAGCGGACCTCCTGGTGATCGGGGTCCATCCCTCTCGCGGGCTGCTGGATCGACTGATGTTTCCCCATGCCTACGAACTTGTGTGCGAGTCGTCGTGCCCGGTGCTGACGCTCCGGGAGAGCCCTCGGCCCGCAAACATGAATTGAACCAGTTGTTGGGAGGAAGAATGCAGAAGAACAACGTCGTACTTGATGACGCGCCCGCTCCGGCTATAACTCCGGAGATGATCTCGAAGATCAAAAAGGAGGACATGCAGCAGGCGGTGGTCGAGCGCTTCAGCGGTGAAGCGGCGGCCAAGCGCAAGGCGACCAAAATTCGCAAGCGGTAGCCCTATTGGGTGCCTGCCGACGATTAGTGCTGATCGGCCGATTGGCGGAAGCGAGAACAGTGGTTTGTTCTCGCAGCCGGAAATTCGAACGAACGTTATTTCTAGAATCACAGCCAGCAAAACCGGGCCCCGCCCTGTCGGTTGAGTTGCCAAGCCTTGACTTTGTGAAACGCTTCCCACGTGAGCTGGAGCGCTGAATCTCTCCCTCGGTAAAGCCATCCAATCTTCAGTAACCCACAGACCTATGGGACGCGGCGGTTCGCTCCCGGACAAGCAGAATGATGCGGATTGGCATAACGTGTTACCCCACCTATGGCGGCAGCGGCGTAGTCGCCACCGAGCTCGGCCTGGAGCTGGCACAGCGCGGCCATCAGGTCCACTTCATTTCTTACTCGCAGCCCATCCGGCTGAATACGCTGCTGCCTAACATCCACTATCACGAGGTGGAAGTCTCGCGGTATCCGCTGTTCGAATATCCGCCGTACGATCTGGCGCTGGCGACGCGCATGGCCGAGGTGGCCGAGATCTACGAGCTCGATCTGCTGCACGTGCACTATGCGATCCCGCATTCGGTGAGCGCGATGCTAGCGCGGCAGATGCTTTGCTGCGATCACGCGCGCAACAGCCGCCGGCTGCCCTTCGTCACCACGTTACACGGCACAGATATCACGCTGGTGGGAGCTGACCCGTCGTATCTGCCGATCACGCGCTTCTCCATCGACCAGAGCGATGGGGTCACGTCGATTTCCAATTACCTGAAGACACGGACCCTGGAAGTCTTCGACGTGAAGACGCCGATCGAGGTGATTCCCAACTTCGTGAACTGCGATCTCTACGAGCGCACGCCCGAAGTGATCCAGAGCCGTTCGGAGTATGCGAGCGCCGACGAGAAGATTCTGGTTCATCTTTCGAATTTTCGTCCAGTGAAGCGAATTCCCGACGTCATCGAAATTTTCGACCGGGTGCAGAAAAAGGTTCCGGCGCGATTGCTGATGATTGGCGACGGGCCGGAGCGATCGGCAGCGGAGTGGCTGGCCGTGCGCAAGGGAATTCACAAGAAGGTCGATTTCCTCGGCAAGCAGGACCGCATTCACGAGAAGCTCGGCGTCGCTGATGTAATGCTGCTGCCGAGCGAGCTGGAATCGTTTGGACTCGCTGCACTGGAAGCGATGGCGTGTGAAGTCGTCCCCATCGCGACCAACGCCGGCGGTGTGCCGGAGGTGATCGATCACGGCAAGACCGGATTTCTGGCTGAGGTGGGCGACGTGGACACGATGGCAAATTACGCGATCGACATCCTGAGCGATGAGAAGAAGCTGAAGCAGATGGGAGAGCAGGCACGGGCCAGCGCGCAGGCAAGATTCTGCGCCAGCAAAATCATTCCGCAGTATGAAAGATACTATCGGGCGGTGTTGGATCGGTCGCAGGCCGCGGTTGGGTAAGAACTCGTTCGGGTGGAGCACCGCTTCAGCGGTGCAGATCAACAAGAAGAACCTAAGTCGGCTTCAGCCGCTGCGGTTCCATTACCTCAGGCGCTAAAGCGCCCTTCCAACCACTCTCCCCCACATGCACGCCTGAAAAGGCTGCTGAAAAACTCGCCGTGCTTGTCATGTGTCGTCGGCTGAAGCCGACTCAGAAAAGGAAATAAACGGCTTAGACGCTGGCCTAAAGGCCAGCACTACCGTCCATCTGTTCATCCGACGGTCCGGCCTCGTTCTTCGTAAATCGCGCCCACGACCGAGCCGCCCATGTCGTCCGCAGTCAGCACCGGCAACACCACCCGCACCAGCGTGCCGCGATTGGGCTCGCTCTCGACCGTCATATTGGCAGCATCACCGTACAACACCTGCAGACGCTCCGTGACATTCTGCATGCCGATACCGGTTCCTGAAGGCGCCCTGCGCTCCGAGGTAATACCCACGCCGTCATCTTCCACCTCAATCACCAGGCGCTGATCGGCGCGGCGGCTGCGCAAATAAATGCTGCCGCCCTCAACTTTGTTCGAGAAGCCGTGCTTGACGGCGTTCTCCACCAGCGGCTGCAGAATCATGCTCGGCACCAAATCATCGAGCGATGCCGGCTCCAGCTCCTTCACGACTCGCAGCTTGTCGTGGCCAAAGCGCGCGACTTCGATATCGAGATAATCGTCGAGAAATTCCAGCTCCTCACGCAGCGGAACGAAGGAATCGCCCTTGCGTAGCAGGCGGCGCAGAATGTTGCCTAGCTTGACAATCATCGTGCGCGCGGAATCGGGATCGGCACGCACCAGCGAGGAGATTGAATTCAGGGTGTTGAACAGGAAGTGCGGGTTGATCTGGCTCTGCAGCGCTTCCATGCGCGCCTGCAACAGCAGTCGCTCCTGCTGCTCCAGCTTCATCTCGATGCGAACGTTGTTCAGCACCTTGAGCGCGATGGCGACGGCCATCACCGTGCCCGCATAAATGGCGAGCTTCACCCAAATATTGGGTGAGTAGAGCGCGAAGATGCGGCGCGGCCACTCCAGGTGCAGCTGGATGTGGATGAATTCCAGCGCCAGAATGAGGAAGAAGAATGAAGTCTGCCAGTCGATGAACGACTTGCGAATGCTGCGCCGGATCCAGTGATAGATGCTGAGATCGAAGAGCGGCGAGAACGACCATATGGCTTCGCGCTCGGGTGCGATGTGGCGCAGAAAGCCGGCCGCGAAACCGGCGAGAACGTACATGGGCAGCGACCACCACTCGCCCAGCAGCAACGAAGGAAGTGCCAGCAGAATTCCGCCCGCTGTGCCGACGAAGCGACCGCCGATGACGCCCAGCAGGATCGCGCCTTCGAAGGCAATGTCTGCTGCCTGGAAGTTGCGCACAGCGTGCCGAACCAGCACGCCCAACGCGATAGGCGTCCCGAGGATGAAAACGATTTCCAGCTTCTCGCTGACGGTGCGCTCTTCGCGAAAGAGCAGGACGCGAAATCTCCGGGCGCGCACCAGCACGCTGCTGATCGCCGCAGCCACGCCGAGGCGGATCAGTATAGTGACGAGAATGAGACGCGAGTCCAAAGTCAGTGACTAGTGGCTAGTGGCCAGTGGCTAGTTAAGCCTTGTATCAGGGCACGACTTCAGTCGTGCCGAAAGAGACCATACTAGAATCGGGGCTTCAGCCCCGGGGATTAACTGTTCAGGGGCTAAAGCCCGAGAGTCTTGCACCCACGTCGGCACGACCAAGGTCGTGCCCTGACACAAAACAAATTGATGAGATAGCGTCTAGCCACTATGGTAACTTTTTCGCTGCTTCCGCAATCGCAGACTCCGCCCGGTCGCCGTTGGGCGCACCGCCCTGCGCCATATCGCGATTGCCGCCGCCGCGCGTGCCCAGCGCCTGCACCGTCTGCTTCATCAGCGCGCCCATGTCGTGCGGCAGGCCGGGCGTCTGCGCGAAGACCAGCGACGGCTGCGCGCCTCCACAGGCAAGCAGCGCGACAACCTGGTCCTTCTTGGTCAGCTTCTGCGCCAGCATCTTGATGAAGCCGAGATCGCGGTCGGCAAAGTATTGCGCGACGAGCTTCTGGCCGTTTCGCTCAGCCGCAGCCATGACCAGACGCTCGGCCTGTAGCTCGGCGACTTCCTCCAGCAGTTTATGCTGCGTCTTCTGGGCTGACTTGATCTCGTCCTGGGACTTGCGAATCTGCTGCGGGACTTCCCAGATATGCGTGGAGAAGAGCGCTGCCGCTTCGGTCAGGGACTCGAAGTCGCGACGCGCGGTAGCGACCGCGCGCAATCCGCAGACAAACTCGACGCGCACGCCCTGTTTCACTTTCTCGGTTTTACGCACCAGGATGCCGCCGATCTGGCCGGTGCTGCGCACGTGCGTTCCGCCGCAGGCGTTCAAATCGAAGTCGCGAATGTCTATGAGGCGCAGCTTGTCACGCTCGGCCGGCGGAATTTTGCGCACGCCCATGCTGCGCGCCTCGTCCGCCGTGGCGAAGCGAATCTCGACGGATCGATCTTCGGCTATGACTTCATTAGCCAGCCGCTCGGCGGCCTGCAACTGCTTCGGATTGATCGAGTCGGTGGCGAGGTCGATGGTGCAGCTCTCGTCGCCCATGTGAAACGAGACGGTGGCAAAGCTGTAAAGCTTCTCGAAGGCCGCCGACAGGACGTGCTGGCCGGAGTGCTGTTGCATATGATCGCGACGGCGCGCGGCGTCGACCAGTCCGCGAACTACCGCGCCCGGCTGAAACGGCGAGCCGTCGCCTTCGAGAATGTGTAGGATCTCGTTGGTTTGCTCGTCCTCGGCGACGTCGGCGATCGGCAAACGCGCGCCGGCGATCTCCAGCCAACCGGTGTCGAATACCTGGCCGCCGCTGGTGGGATAGAACGCCGAGCGATCGAGCGTGACCCGGGAGCGGCCGGATGGATCCGTCGCGACCGAGACGACACGCGCGTCGAATTCGTGGAGAAAGGAATCGGTGTAGTAGAGACGGTCGGTCAAGAAACAACCTCAGTATGTTCGCGAAGTGTCCAACACCTCTCCGGATGCCGGGTGGAGCATCGCTTTAGCGGTGCAGTTTGCTTCCAGAAAAACAATCGGCTTCAGCCGCTGAGGTAACGAAAATCACCTCAGGCGCTAAAGCGCTCAACCATTCCCACGCCTTCTCTGCACGCCTGAAGGCGTGCTCCACCCAAGCAATACTTCAGACTCTTGGCTTATCTAGCTTGCGCGCGGCGTTCGCGTAGTGCTCCGCGGTATGCGCGTCAAACAGCACGAAGCGCACCTCGCGCACGTGCTTCGTCTTCTGCAAGGCTTCGGCAGCGCTGCTTAGCGCGACCTCTGCCGCTTGCTCGACCGGGTAGCGATAAGCTCCCGTTGAAATGGCAGGAAAAGCAATCGAGGCAAGCTGCAGTTCGTCGGCGATGCGGATCGACTCGTGATGACAGCCGGCCAGCGTCTTCGGCTCGTTATGATTGCCACCATTCCAGAACGGCCCGACCGTGTGGATCACATGCCGCGCCGCCAGCTTTCCAGCACACGTCGCAACGGCCTGACCCGCAGGCAGCCGGCCAATGCGGCTTACGATCTCACGGCACTCCTCAAGAATCGCAGGGCCACCAGCGCGATGAATCGCGCCATCCACGCCGCCTCCACCGAGCAGCGACGAGTTGGCCGCATTCACGATCGCGTCGGTTTGTTCGCGCGTGATGTCGCCCGGCCCAGCGATGATCAGCACACGATCGCCAAGTGCGACACGAAGAACCTCAGGGCTGCTCATGCTGAAGACGATTGTACAGTTTGCGGCGCACCCCTTGTGCCGCCGGCTGAAGCCGGCTCCGATGAAGAAGAAGTGGCCTGGACGCTGGCCTGAAAGGCCAGCTCTACCCAGCTCTGCCCGATGCGAGGGTGCGCCGGATGGCTTCGTCTAACGCGACGCGTGGCTGCCAGCCGGTGGCCTGGCGAATGCGATGTGTGTCGTACCAGCGGCTCTGCAGCGAGCGTTCGAGCTGATGCTTAGACAAGCGTAGGTCGCCCATGGGAACGATGGGGCGCAGCGTCTCCAGGATGGGTGAGGCAAGGTGCAGCGGCCAGGCGGAAGAGAAGCGCGTTTTGGTGCGATCGATGGAGCTTTTCAGCTCGTGATAGCGAGCAAGGGTCAGATCGTCATCGTCGAGGACGTTGAATTGGCGCAGGCCGCTGCCGGAGGACGCCGCGGATTGCATGGCGTCGATCAGGTTCTCGACATAGTTCAGCGGAAATCGATTGTGGGGATTGCCGAAGACAACGTTGGTGTTGCCCATGCGAAAGGCGAACATGCCGATAGGCAGCGCGCGGCTGGGACCGAAGATGATGCCCTCGCGCAGAATTACCGTCGGAAGACCGGTGCGCTGGGCAAAGGCGCTGACCAGGAGATCGGCGGCGATCTTCGATTGCGCGTAAGGATCGCGCAGCTCGGGGTGGTTGTCAAAAGGCGTGTCTTCGTCGATGCGTTCGCCTTCATTGATGGGGCCATACACGGCGAGCGAGCTGGCATAGACGAATTGCCCGACGCGCTGCTGCGCGCAGGCGTTGAGCACGCGCTCGGTACCGGCGACGTTGGTTGCGAAGTAGTCGCTCATCTTCGCCGCACCGACTTTCGCGGCGAGATGGTAGACGATGTCGGCACCGTTGACCGCGCGGGAGATGGAGTCGGCGTCGGCGAGGTCGCCGTGGATGATCTCGACGCCGGTTCCTTGCAATGCATCGGCGCGTGGCGAGGGACGGGCCAGGACGCGAACCGTCGCGCCCTTCGCGAAGAGATCGCGAACGAGGAATCCGCCGAGAAAACCGGTGCCACCCGTGACGCACACGCGCATGAAAGATTCTTCTCTCCGCGGCGAACCGCAGATCCCCCGGTCGGACTGACGTCCTCGGTCGGGATGACAAATTAAGAGGAGGCCTGGACGCTGACCCTTCGACTTCGCTCAGGGCAGGCTCTAAAGGTCAGCTCTACCCTAGAACGCAGATCGTGTGTCGCCGGCTGAAGCCGGCTCAAGCGAAAAATAAACAGCCTATCGGCACGACTGAAAGTCGTGCCCTGTTACAAAGCGCGCGCGGAACGAGTTCTTCAGAGCCTCTAAAGTCGTGCCCTGATACAAAACGCTCACGGAACGGCTTTTTCAGCAGCCTTTGAGGCCTCCTCGTGATGACAACCTAAAGACGGCGGCGAAAGTCTGATTCGGTTTCCTGCCCCACCCTGGCCAAAAGATGGCCAGAATGGGGCACCCAAGCTAATTGCTAATCGCTAGTTGCTAATTGCTTCGTGTCCTCGACCGCTGTTTCGACCGTATGTTAGATTACACTTTCGATTTTCAATCCGGCGCGGGACAGTTCTGCGCTTGCGCTCCGGCCACCCTGGTATTCGTGAAGCACGTTACCCTGAATCCACGAGAGACCCATTGACGATCGTCGGCTACATCGTTCTGATGGTCGCCGCCATCCCCGGCATTTACTACCTGCTGGCGATCTTCAGCTCGCTGCGCTATTTTCACGTCTCGTGGCGCGAGAATCCGCCCAACCGCGATTTCACGCCGCCGATCAGCTGCCTGAAGCCGATTCGCGGGCTGGATGATGACGCGTACGAAAATTACGCCAGCTTCTGCCGCCAGGATTATCCCGAGTACGAGATCGTCTTCTGCGTCGATGCGGACGATCCCGCGCTGCCCGTGCTGGAGAAGCTGATTGCCGATTTTCCCGAGCGCAAGATTCGCCTGGTGCTTGGTTCGGGGCGCGACGCCATCAACGACAAAGTCGGGCGGCTGACGCGGCTGGTGAGCGAGGCCAAGTACGATCTGCTGGTCATCACCGACGGCGACATTCGCGTGGGGCCGGATTATCTGCGCGCGGTGGCGCATCCGTTCCGCAATCCCAAGGTCGGCGGTGCGACCGCGATCTATGTCTCGACCGAAGAGACATCGTTTGTGCAGGAACTGCAGTCGGTCGGGATGATTTCGGATTTCTTTGCCGGGATTTTCGTGGACTGGCAGCTCGAGGGCATCAAGTTCATGTTCGGGCAATCGATCGTGACGACGAAGGAGCGCATTGCGGGCTTCGGCGGATATGAGGCGCTCGAGAACCGCCCGGCGGACGATCTCAACGTGGGGCGACTGGTTGCGGCGCAGGGATACGAGGTGAAGCTGCTGCCGTATGTGGTGAAGACGGTCGCGGATTTTCAGTCGCTGAAGGATTTGTTCTACAAGCGCGTACGCTGGATGACAGTGATGCGCCTGATGCGGCGGCGCGGGCACGAAGGGCTGGTCTTCACCTGGGGATTGATCTGGGCCCTGATTGCGGTGGCAACGGTCCCGACGCGCACGGTGGCGATTGCTTACCTTGGAAGCTACGCGGTGTTGCGCGTGGTGCTGACGTGGATCATCGGCGTGCACGGCATGAAGCAAAAAGGCATGTGGAAGAAGATGCCGCTGATTCCGCTATGGGACCTGGTGGCGTTTATGATCTGGGTCGCGAGCTTCGGGCGAAAGACGATTCGCTGGCGGGGCTATGAGTATTACCTGCGCGATGGAATACTGGTGCCGGTGAATCCGGCGAATACGCCGCACGGGAAGTAGCAGTTTCGAGTTTCAGGTTTCGAGTTTCAAGTGCGGATTCGCGGACGCAGCATACGAGGTAGCATGCGACGGAGTTGCTCAGTTTCGGTGCACGGAATAGCTGGTGCTTTGGCGATCGTCTATATGCTGGTACTGAGTTGTGTGGCGCAACAACCAACGCACGGGCCAAGCCAGAATAAGCTCTTGAGGAAGTTCCTCCAGGATTACATCGGGGCCCCTACTCAGGAAAACGAAACGACGCGGTACTCTTTCGCGTTCGTTGACCTGCGGGACAACGGAGCCCAGGAGGTTGTTGTTTACCTCTCGTCTGACGGTTGGTGTGGAACCGGCGGGTGCACCTTGTTAATCTTGGCTCCGGAAGGCACGTCCTACAGGGTCGTAACGAGAGTTCCTGCTGTGCGCCTTCCAATCCGCGTGCTAACCACGAAGACTAACGGCTGGCATGATTTGACCGTCGTGGCGGGGAATCCTCTTTCTGAGGTAATACTGCCCTTTGATGGCAAAGCCTACCCAGGCAATGCCTCGATGCCTCCAGCTCAGCCGCTCAGTGGGAAGGTCGCGGGAAAAATCGTAATGCCCGAGACAGCCGAGGATCAGCCTCTGTGATGAGCGAGGAATCGCAGATCCCTCCGCTCGCCCGCCGTTCTACGAACGGCGAAGCTCAGTCGGGGTGACAGTGGAAGTGACACTCGAAACTTGAAACTGAGAAAAGCAGATCCCTCGTCGGGCTGAAGCCTTCCTCGTGATGACAAAATAGAAGCAGCAGGAGTGTTTTGGCTCGAAACTTGAAACCTGAAACTCGAAACTGATTCAACATGACTCATAAATCAAAAATTGCGATTGCGGGTGCGGGGATTTATGGCGCGACGACGGCTATTCGGCTGGCCGAGCAGGGGCATGAGGTTCACCTGTTCGATCCGCTGGGGATTCTGAATGCGGCATCGGGGATCAACCAGTTCCGCATTCATTCGGGATATCACTACCCGCGCAGCCCGGAGACGATTGAAGAGACGATGGGCGCGCGGGCGGAGTTTCTCGAGAGCTTCGCGCCGGCGATCGTGCGCAACAGCCGGCACTATTACGCGATTCCGCATGAAGGCTCGCAGACGCCGCCGGAGCTGTTTGAGCAGGTGATGCGTGAGCACAATATCCCGCTGCGGCCGTGCCGGCCGGAGTGGATGAACTTCGATTTCATCGACAAGTGCTACGAGGTCGAGGAGCAAATCTACGATCCGGAGATTTTGCGCGAGGAACTGACGAAAAAGATCGAATTGTTGCGCATGCGCTTCCATCATCACGAATTCCGACAAGATATGCGGGGCGACTTCGACTTCGTTGTCTGGGCGACGTATGGGCTGGGGCCGTCGCGCGGGCTGTTCAAGTCGGTGAAGTATCAGGTGGCGGAGAAAATTCTCATCGAGCTGCCGGCGCAGTTGCGCGGGATCTCGCTGGTGGTGGTGGATGGGCCGTTCACGGCGTTCGATCCGTATGGTAGCTCGGAGCGCTCGATGTGGGGCTCGGCGAAACATTCGAATCACTGGACCTCGACCGATCCCAATGAGCCGATTTCAGAGCAGTTTCGCCCGCTGCTGAATGGGCCGCGGTTCGAGCCGATCGCCTGGACGCGGCATGAGGCGATGCGGAAGGACGCGATGCTGGCGGTGCCGGCATCGGCTGAGGCGAAGTATCTGGGGTCGCGGTTCACGATTCGCGTGGTGGAGAACAATCCCAAGGAGGATCGGCGGACGCTGTATGTACAGGAGACGGCGCCGGGCGAGATTCATATCTTTTCGGGGAAGGTGGTCAGCGCGGTGAAGGCGGCGAGGCTGGTGTGCGAAGCTGTGGCCAGGGGCTAGTTTTGCAATTCTGTCAGAAATACAGAGTTTGTCAATTCAGACGGATGTTGTCATTTCGTCGAGGAATGTCATTTCCGCAGAGTTGCCGTTATGTCGCGGATGCCGTTATGTCGCGGATCTGACATTTTTACTTCTCGTGCTTCCCTGGGACAGGACCACAGACCCCTCGGTCGGACTGAAGTCCTCGGTCGGGATGACAATATTGGGGGTAGGCTTGGGCGCGGACCTGAAGGTCCGCTCTACCGGTTCATCGTCCCCTTGGCCGACGCGGACTGAAGGTCCGCTCTACCGTCGTTACGAGCGCCTGCGTTTGGCGCGGGGAATCTGGTTTTATACACGAAGAAAAAGCAGATCCCTCGTCGGGCTGAAGCCCTCCTCGGGATGACAAATCAAAAGGGAGTCTGTCGGCACGGCTGAAGCCGTGCCCTGACACGAAGCTAGCTGCCAATCCCCAACCACTCGCCGAGCTGGGCCACAGGGCAGCGCACTCCCACGAAGAATTGTCCAAACGCCGCGTACTCGGCGCTGACCTGGTCGAAGCGCATCTCGTAGATCAGCTTCTTGAAAACCAGCGGCTCGGGCGCGAAGAGGTCGACGCCCCACTCCCAATCGTCGAAGCCGATGGAGCCGGTGATGATCTGCTGCACCTTGCCGGCGTAGCGGCGGCCGACCATGCCGTGCTCTTCCATCTGGCGCTGGCGCTCTTCGATGGGCAGCGTGTACCAGTTGAGCTGCTCGCCGCGCTTGCGGTCCATCGGGTAAAAGCAGAGATATTTGCTGTCGGGGATTTTGGGATAGAGGCGCGGGCGCATGGCCTGGCGCTGGCGCTCCATCGTCGCCTCAAGTTCCTTGTTCCATTCTTCCGAGTGCGGCACGACACCGCGTTCGGTGAGCTGGCGATAGAGCTTCACGCTGGAGTCGTACAGGCCGAGCTCGATGATGGAGAGATACGAGTGCATTGGCTCCAGATATTCCTGGAACACGGTGCGATTCAGCTGGAGCTCGGCGGCGTTGAGCTCTTCGAACGAATCGCGGAAGTGGAGCAGCAGCAGGTCGCCCTTGTGGCCGAGCAGCGAGTAAACCGCGCTCTGGCCGGCTTCTTCCGGCTTGGACAGCGCCGCGACCGCTTCGCGCGCAATCTCCTGCTGGCGCTGCGGGCTGAGCTTGCGCCACTCCGGCCAGCGGAAACGAAACATCTGGTGCAGAGCGCTGAGGCCCTCGATGGTGAGAGGGACGGCGTGGAGATCGGTGGAGACGGCGACGGCGGAATTGCTGGAAGGCATGATGAAAACCCCAGGAAGATATGCGGTGCTTGCAAGATTGTAAATGCAGGCGGGTGTCGCCGCTCCGCGGCTCGGATCGTTTCGCCCGCTTACCCGGCGCTTACGCGCCGGGCTAACTTCATGCCGCCGCTGCGCGGCTAGATTGAAATCCGGTTATGGCGCCTTTCCCGGCGGAAATCGTCCGAAAGACGCTTAACGTCGGCCTCCGATCGTATTTCGAGAGCCCGCCCGGTGCTGCGGGTACGGCGGAGGAGCGCATTCCATTCCGCATTCATCGTCAGGTATTGCCGCAGAGCTTCGCGAAGCAGCTCACTCATGCTTCCTCACGACGAGCAAGCGCTTCTGCCTCAAGCAAGAGTTCCGGAGGAAGGGTGATCGAAACTGTCTTGCCACCTCGCATGACCTCAGTGTAAAGGAGCATCTGCGGTTGTCAAACGACGTTCCGACGCGGGCCGACGGATTCGTCGTCCGTTATAATCGGCTCTCGTTATCAGGGAGCCAACCATGCCACGTGGCATCATGCCTCGCCGGCCATCGCGCAGCGGACGCCAGGACAAGGTTGCGGGTGCGGCGAGTCGCGCAAAAAGCCCCGCCCTAGCCAAAAGACGGCTAGAACGGGGCACCCAGGCACCCGCGTCCCAGGCACCCGCGTCCAAAGGGCCGACCACGAAGACACCCGCTAAGGTCAAGTCCGCCGCGAAGACCGTTAGACCTGCGACAAAACCCTCCGGCAAGCCCGCGAAGGGCTACAATCCGGTCGCGCCGGAGCGGGTCAACGAAATCCTGAAGCGGCTGGACGAGCGCTATCCCAACGCCAGCTGCGCGCTGCATCACAGCAGCGCCTGGGAGTTGCTGGTGGCGACGATTCTTTCGGCGCAATGCACCGACGTGCGCGTCAACATGGTTACGCCGGTCCTGTTCCAGAAATATCCGACGCCCGAGGCCTTTGCCGCACTTCAGCCGGAAGATCTGGAAGACGACATTCGCTCGACTGGATTCTTCCGCAACAAGGCGAAGTCGCTGGTGGGAGCGGCGCGCAAGGTCCTCAGCGATTTCGGCGGCGAGGTGCCGCGCAACATGGAAGAGCTGCTGACCATTCCCGGCGTGGCGCGCAAGACGGCCAACGTGGTGCTCGGCACGTGGTACAAGATTGCCGATGGCGTCGTTGTTGACACGCACGTGCAGCGCATCTCGCGACGTCTGGAGCTGACGAAGAACTACCGACCCGGGGAAGATTGAGCAGGATCTGATGAAGGTGATCCCGCGCGCGCGGTGGATTCTGTTCTCGCACCAGATCATCTTCCACGGCCGCGCGCTATGCCTGGCGCGCAGTCCGAAGTGCGCCGATTGTCCGCTGGAGAATATCTGCCACGCCGGCGACAAGACGTGGAGCACGGTGGACGTGCACAAGAACGCGAGGTTGTGAAAGTGCGCGGCGGGATTAGAGGGGCCTTGCCGTCGGCTGAAGCCGACTCCGACGAGAAATAAATTGCTCATCGGCACGACTGAAGTCGTGCCCTGTTACAAAGCGCGCGCGGAACGAGTTTTTTAGCACCCTGTGAAGCTCGATAAACAAGTGAATGGCTTGGACGCTGGCTTGAAGGCTAGCTCTACACGAAAATCGCACCTCGGTCGCTACTGCGTCTTGAAGGGTGCGAAGTGGCCGTACTTGTCGAGATCCAGGCGCAGGTTGCATTGGCCGGGTGCGACGTGCCCGAAGGCCACGACTAAGTCGGCCTCGGGATTGGGCAGCTCACCTGAATCCATCGGCACGCGCACCAGATCGTTCTTCTCGTCGTAGGCGCCGGTCATATCCGTGCTCTTGGAGACGATCAACGTCCACTGCTTGGAGGTCGGAATGATGAAGAGCGTGTACGCGCCAATGCCGAGGTTGCGGGAGCCGACCTGGATAGCGGTGTTGGCAAAGAGCGTCATCGGCTTGCCGCCCGGCGCCCAGACTTTGCCGAAGGGAACCTGGGTCGCGACTCCCTTCTTCAGGTTGACGGAAACATGCTGGTACTGGACGACCAGCTGTTTTTCTTCATCAAAGTTACAAGTGGTTGTGCCGGTTGCAGAGGAGCTTTCCTGGGCCAGGACGGCGCCGGCGGAGAAAATGAATGCGAAGATGATGACGCAGGAAGTGACGCGGTGCATAACCGAGCCTCCAAAGGCGACAGTTTAGTAGTTCGTGGGAGTCCGGTCTGTGATATTAAACCGGCAAAGTGCAAAATGGCCATGCCCCGTTAGTCCTACGCACTTAGGAGAACACAATCACCACGGAAGCACGGAAGTCACGGAAGTGATTTCAAGAAGTTTCGTTTTTAAGGGATTTCGTTTTCAAGAAGATTCCGTGCTTTCCGTGCTTCCGTGGTGAAAATTCAGCGGGAATATCGCTGAAATTGCTACCATTTAGGCGGGGGCCGATAAAACTGTCGCGGCATTTTTCGCATCTTTCCAACCGGATCCTCGGCCAGAAGCGCAATCCTCATCGTTGGTAAGACGGGAACGACCGCCGGCGCGGCCACACGGTTACTGCGTAAGCTCATGACGGAAAACCATAAAACCCACGCCAGCGCATGGCAGGAGCGGCTGTCGGCGATGCGCAACATGCCGCCGGTGCTGAAGATCGTCTGGGATTCCGGACGGCTGGTGGTGACGCTGGGCTTTGTCTTCCGGCTGTTTGCGGCGCTGCAACCGGTCGGCATCCTGTACGTCGGCAAGCTGATTTTCGACACGGTTGCGCGTACCCCCAGGCACACGGGCTTTCCGCATCGGCTGTGGTGGCTGGTGGCCATCGAGTTCGGCATTGCCGTGCTGGGCAACATCCTGACGCGGACCATCGACTACACCGATTCCGTGCTGGCCGACAAGTACACGCGGCACGTCAGCATTCGGGTGATGAAGCACGCGGCCGAGCTGGACGTGATCGCGTACGAAGATCCGGTGTTTTACGACCGGCTGGAGCGCGCGCGGGTACAGGCGACCGACCGGCTGGCGATGATTCAGATGCTGGGCCGGCTGGTGCAGCAGGTGATCACGACGATTACGCTGTCGGCGACCATCATTTACTACTCGCCCTGGTTGCTGCTGCTGCTGATTGCCGGCGTGGTGCCGGCGTTCGTTGGCGAGAGCCACTTCGCGTTTCTGGGATATGCCAAGAATTTCCGGCAGACGCCGATCCGCCGCAAGCTGGATTATCTGCGGCTGGTGGGCGGCAGCAAGGAAGCCGCGAAGGAGCTGAAGCTCTTCGGGCTCAGCAAGTTTCTGACCGACCGCTTCACGCGGTTCTCGGACCAAGTTTACGAGGAGAATGTCGCGCTCTCCAAGCGCAAGCTGATCTGGGGAAATTTGCTGTCGATTGTCGGCTCGCTCGGATATTACTCGGCGTACGTGTATGTGATCTGGCGGACGGTGGTTGGCGCGCTGAGCATCGGCACGCTGTATTTGCTGGCAGGCGCGATCCTGCAAGCCAGCACCAACATCCAGATGATTTTCTCGACGCTGTCGGGCGTGGCCGACCAGGCTCTGTTCCTGACCGACCTGCTGGCATTCTTCGAGATGCAGCCGACGATTCGGTCGAAGCCCAACGCGCTACCGGCGCCACGGCCCATCCAGCGCGGATTTGAGTTTCGCAATGTTTCGTTCGCATATCCCGGGAGCGAACGGCGGATCCTGAAGAATCTGGATTTCACGCTGCATGTGGGCGAGCGGGTGGCGCTGATCGGCGAGAACGGGCAGGGCAAGACCACCATCGTGAAGCTGATCACGCGGCTCTATGACCCGACCGAGGGACAGGTGCTGCTGGACGGCGTCGACCTGCGCGAATACAGCCTGGACGATCTTTACAAAGAGATTGGCGTAATCTTTCAGGATTTTATGCGATATGAGATGACCGCCCGCGAGAATATCGCGGTTGGGCGCATCGAAGAGATTGGGAACACTGAGGAGATTGTGTCGGCGGCGCATAAGAGCCTGGCGGACGAAGTGATTGCCAAGCTGCCTGACGGATACGAGCAGATGCTGGGGCGGCGCTTTGAGAGTGGCGTGGATCTGTCGGGCGGTGAGTGGCAGAAGTTGGCGCTGGCGCGGGCGTATTTGCGCGATGCGCAGCTGCTGGTTCTGGACGAGCCTACGGCGGCGCTCGATGCCCGCAGCGAGTTCGAAGTGTTCGAGCGCTTTGCCGAGCTGACCGGCGGCAAGATGGCGCTGTTTATATCGCATCGATTTTCCACGGTTCGCATGGCGGACAGGATTGTTGTGCTGGCCGATGGACGCATCTCAGAAGATGGCAGTCACGAGAAGCTGATGGCGCTGGGCGGGCAGTATGCCGAGATGTTCGAGCTGCAGGCGGCGAGTTATAGGTAAGGGATGGTGGAAGCCGGCCGGGTTGAAGCGCGGGCCCGGCTTTTGTTGGTAGAGCGGACCTTCAGGTCCGCGTCCAGCAGCAGGAAACATGCTGGGGCTTTAGCCCAGGCGACTGAGTTCGGAGCCGAGGGATCTGCGGTTAGCCGGAAGTGGTATAGAGCTGCACGCGAACAGCAGGTCCTTCGACTGCGCGCCCGCCCGATCCGCAAAGGAAGCGGATCGCAAAGAATTGCGGGCGCTCCACTCCGGATGACAAATTCGGGCAGTGAGAAATGCTAGACGCTGGCCTGAAGGCCAGCTCTACCGAATAGAAATACATGGCCGTAGCCAATCACAGAGACGTGCTGGAGATCGCCGATCGGGCGGAGTCCGCGCCGGCGAATGCTCCGCAGCGCGAGGCCGGGCTCGGCCAGGCGGCGCGTCATTGGGCGAACGGGCTCGCGTGGCTGCCCGCCGTCCGGCAATCCAGTCACTACGCCGAGCGCGTGGCCGCGCTCAATCGCCGGCTGGAGCCGATGCTCGCTCAGTTGGATTTCGCGCTCGATCCCGACGAACAACTTCCCGAAGACCTGCAGTGGATGTTCGACAACGTGCGTCTGGTGCGCATGACGCAGGGCGATGTGAAGCAGGCCGCGGCTTCGTTGCGGCGCGTTCCGCACTGCCGCACGCCAGACAAAACCGTGCTGCCGCGCGTCGTGGCCATCGCGCAGGATTTTCTGCTCGCGGTTGAGTATCAATATTCCGATCGCGCCTTTGCGACGTACGTCGAAGCCTTCCAGTCGCTAATCGTGCTCAACATGGACGAGCTGTCGCTACTAGGGCCGGCGCTGAAGCTGGTGGTGCTGGAGGAATACGTCACGCGCGGCGAAGAGGTGCTGCAAGCGCCGGAAGGCGAGCGCAACATCAGCCTGCTGATCGGCTCGATGCGCGATCTTTCGGAAGCGCCGTGGAAGGAATTGCTGGAGCCGCTGATCGTCTTCGAGCAGGTGCTGGCGCAGGATCCGGCGAAGGCCTACGCGCGCATGGATTATGCCAGCCGCGAGCTCTATCGCCACACGGTAACGCATTACGCCGAGCACTCCGACTGCTCGGAGATGGAGATTGCGGGCACGGCTCTGGAGCTGGCGGAGGAGTCGACCAAGCATCCGGCGAGCGATCCGCGGCTGGCGTGGCGACGATCGCATGTGGGCTACTACCTGATCGGCGAAGGTGCGCGCCAGTTGAGGGCTCGCGCGGGAGTGCGGCTGCCGTTCAGCGAAAGCGTGCAGGAGTTTCTGCGCCGCCATCCCGACGAGTTCTATCTTGGCGGCATCGAGATTTTGACGCTGCTGATTGTGCTGGCGATCATGACGCCTGTGTTCAGCATCTTCAACACATTTCTGGGCCGCATCTTCGCGATTGTTATATTACTGCTGCCGGCGAGCCAAAGCGCAGTCGAGGTGATGAACTACCTGACCACCGCGCTGCTGCGGCCTCGCATCCTGCCTAAGCTCGATTTCTCCGACGGCATTCCCGACGATTGCGTGACCATGGTTGTGGTGCCGACGCTGCTGCTCAGCGAGAAGCAGGTGCGGCATCTGGTCGACGATCTCGAGGTGCGCTATCTTGGCAACTCCAGCGCGAACCTGCACTACGCGCTGCTAAGCGACATGCCTGACTCTGCCGAGGCGCCCAACGAAGACGATCCGCTGGTGGAGCTGGCCGCGCGGCTGATTCGCGATCTCAACAAGAAGTACGAGGGCAACGGCTTCGGCACGTTCTCCCTGTTCCATCGCCATCGCATCTACAACCCGCGCGAGGGCGTGTGGATGGGCTGGGAGCGCAAGCGCGGCAAGCTGCTCGACTTCAACCGCCTGATCAAAGACAAGTACGACAGCTTCCCGGTGAAGATCGGCGATCTGTCGCTGCTGCCGCAGGTGCGCTTTGTGCTGACGCTCGACAGCGACACCGAACTGCCGCGCGGCACGGCGCACCGGCTGGTCGGAGCGATGGCGCATCCGTTGAACCAGGCGATCATCGATCCGCGCGAAAACATCGTCGTTGCCGGTTATGGGATTTTGCAGCCGCGCGTCGGCATCAGCGTGCAGAGCGCGTCGCAGTCGCGGCTGGCCAGCATTTACTCAGGGCAGACGGGATTCGACATCTACACGCGTGCGACCTCGGATGTTTATCAGGACCTGAAGGGCGAGGGCATCTTTGCCGGCAAGGGAATTTACGAAGTCGAGACGCTGAGCAAGGTGCTGGAGCATCGCTTCCCGCGCAATGCGCTGCTCAGCCACGATCTGATCGAAGGCGCCTACGCGCGCGCTGGACTGGTCAGCGACGTCGAACTGATCGACGATTATCCGTCGCATTACAGCGCCTACAACCGCCGCAAGCATCGCTGGGTGCGCGGCGACTGGCAGATCGTGAGCTGGCTTTTCGGATCGGTACCCGACGAGAGCGGCCGCCGCGTGCCCAATCCGATTTCGTTTCTCTCGCGCTGGAAGATTCTGGACAATCTGCGGCGCAGCCTGGTCGAGCCGGGAATCTTTCTGCTGTTCGTGCTGGGCTGGACCGCGCTGCCCGGCAATCCGCTGTACTGGACGCTGGTGACCATCGCGATTCTGTTTGTGCCACCGTGGTTCCAGTTCGCGTTTTCGGTGGTACGGACGCTGATTGCGCGGCAGCTCAGTCCGATTCGCGATGCCATTGGCGGACTGGGCAAGGCGATGGTCAGTGTCTTCCTCACGCTCGTATTCCTGGCGCATCAGACATTGATCTCCATCGACGCAGTGTTTCGCACCTTCTATCGCCGCCTGATTTCGCGGCAACGGCTGCTGCAGTGGGAAACGGCAGCCGAAGCTGAGCTGGTCACCAGCAAGCTGACATTCGTCGACGTGTTGCTGAACTGGACGCCGGCGGTCGCGCTCGTGGTCGGCGTGATCGTTCACTACTCGCATCGGCACGCGCTTCCCGAAGCGCTACCGATTCTGATTTTGTGGGCGATCAGCAAACCGGTCTCAGTGTGGTTAAACCGTCCGCCGCGGCCGCTGCACCGAAACATCACGGTGCAGGACCAGCGTTTCCTACGCCGCGCTGCGATGCATATCTGGCGCTACTATGCTGAATACAGTACGGCGGAACACAACTGGCTGATTCCCGACAACGTGCAGGAGGAGCCCGCGCGCATTGCGGCGCGGCTTTCGCCCACGAATCTCGGATTTCTGTTCAACGCGCGGCAGGTCGCATGTGAGTTCGGATATCTCACTGTGCCGGAGTTTGTGCGGCAGACGCTTCGCACGCTGGACACGGTCGCGCGGCTGCCGAAGGATCACGGACACCTCTACAACTGGTACGACACACGGACGCTGGTTCCTGACAAGCCGCGCTTTATCTCGACCGTCGACAGCGGCAATTTGCTGGCGTCGCTCATCACGTTGAAGGGCGGATGCCAGGATTTGCTATCGCGGCCGCTGCTGAATCCCGCGCTGCTGGACGGTTACGCGGATTTTCTGTGCGCGCTGGCCGAGCACAACGTCATCTCGAAAAAGATCCCACAGAGCTATGAGAAGCAGAGCGAGGAGCTTTGGCTGGACCGGCTGTTGTCGTCGGTTGAAATACCGGCGCCGAATGAGAAGCAAGCGGACGCGAAGTGGTTTGCCGAGCAGGCTACGGGCCTGGTCGATCAGGTGCGGCGCAGCATCAGCGAATATCTGCCCTGGCTGCGGGACGAGTTCACGCCGTTGCGGGCTGACAATACGCTCACGACGCTGATGGACTGCGACAAGCTTCCGCTGTCGCGGCTGCCGGAGTGCATCGCGCAATTCCAGGCCAAGGTAGAGATGAGCCTGACGCTAGGGATGGAGCATCCCGAGCTGCGCGAGAAGCTGCTGGAATTGCTGCCCGCGGCGCGGCTGAACTCGCTTCGACTGGTCGAGCAGCTGCGCTCGATCGCGGCGCAATGCGAGCGGATGGCGCGGGAGATGGACTTCGCCTTCCTGCTCGATCGCCGGAGGAAATTGCTGTCGATCGGCAGCGATGGCGAGACGGGCAAAGTTCACGCCGCCTGCTACGACTTGCTTGCATCGGAGGCGCGCATCGCGGCATTTCTGGCGGTCGCGAAAGACGACATTCCGCAGGAGAGCTGGTTCCTGTTGAGCAGGTCCCACGTTGTGGTATATGGGCGTCCGGTGCTGATGTCGTGGACCGGAACCATGTTCGAGTACCTGATGCCGGCGCTGTGGATGCGCTCGTTTCCGCAGACGATGCTGGAGAACACGAAGGAAGCCGCGGTCTTCGCGCAGCAGAATTATGCGCACGACAAAGGCATACCTTGGGGCATCTCGGAATGCGCGTACGCCAAGGTGGAAGAGAACGGCGCGTATGGATATCGCGCGTTTGGCGTGCCACAGGTGGCGATCCAGCAGGATGAGGAGCGACTGGTGGTCGCGCCTTACGCCACGATGCTGGCGCTGGCGGTCGATCCCGCCGAGGCGGTCCGCAATCTGCGCTGGATGACCAAGAAGGGGTGGTTCGGCAAGTATGGGTATTACGAGTCGGCCGATTTCACGCGCGATGTGCGGCCGTCGCGGCGGCAGCGGTTCGCGCTGGTGCGCTCGTGGATGGTGCATCATCAGGGCATGAGCCTGCTGGCGATCGCGAATTTCCTGAAGGGCGGCATCGTGCAGGAGTGGTTCAGCCGCGATGCGCGCGTGCAGGCGACGGAGCTGTTGCTGCAGGAGCGTCCCGCAGGACAAGTGGCAGGCAAGCCGGAGAAGAAGCGCAAAGCGTCGAAGCGCAAAATGAAGGCGAGGCCGGTTGCGGTGAGTAAGGCGTAGATTGGGTGGAGTACGCCTTCAGGCGTACAGTTCCAGGGCGTAAAAGGGATTGCGCTTCAGCGCCTGAGGTAAGAGTTACCTCAGCGGCTAAAGCCGGATTTGAGAGCGCCTTCAAATGCACCTCTGAAGCGGTGCTCCACCCGACTAAGGCCAGTTCTGCCGCCGGCTGAAGCCGGCTCGGACGAGAAGTTGAGGCGGGATCGGCACGAGTAAACTCGTGCCCTGACACGAGGCGTTGCCGATCATGAGTAGGTTCGGACCCTGACACGGAGTGTTGCCAATTGGGGCGGCGTGCAACATTTGCCGCGTTGGGGGATTCTCACTAGCAAGAGCTATTAATCGGAGTCATACTAACTTGAGCAAGGAGGAGCTATGAACAACGACGATACGGAATTCACCAACCAGGGGGAATATCGCTCCTCGGACAGGAACTTCAGCTTCGGGCTGACGCTGCTGTTCATCGGACTGGCGGCCGGGGCGCTGACCGCGCTGTTGTTGGCGCCCAAGACCGGCAAGCAGATGCGCCGCTCGCTGCGCCGCAAGTACAACGATGCCCGTGATGCGGTGGAGGATCTCAGCGATCAGGCCAGCGATTGGGTCGATCGCGGATCGGAGTGGGCGGAAAAGGCAAAGCAGCGCGTCGCGCCACTCAGCAAGCCGTTCCGGAGATAGGTGAAGCGCGGTTGATCGGTCTAACGTGCGCGGGCCTGAAGAGACTGTGTCGCGAGTGGTGTCGCCGCTGACGCGGCTCTAACTTTTTCCCACTGCTACCCGGGGCTTACGCGCGGGGTGCGCGGCTGGTTGCGTCGCAATTCGGGATGCTTATCCCACTCAGGAATTTGCTCTTCAGTCGCGACACAGTCTCTGAAGGCCAGCGTTTTGTAATTCGAACTCAACTAGCTAATAGATCCGCCTCGTATCAGGGCACGACTTTAAGTGTCTGCGTGAGGATCGTGTCGTCCCTGAGAGAAGTGGCGCATCTTACGAACCACGCGGGGGAAGTGTGTCGCAAGAACCTTGACACGTCGACGTTGTCATAGAGGGGCTATGTTAGACCGCGCCTACGGCACTTGATTTGCGTTGTTCGGACTCCCCGCGGCGCTCGAAGCCTTGTTTGTTGAAACAAGCTTCTGAGTCAGGTCACTAGACTGCCATGAGTTAACCGCCGTGCTTGGAATCGGCTGACCCTTCGCTGGCGAGTTGCGCGGCGCGGGCCGCTCCGGCCACCGATCCGCGGCGTCCGGGAGCGTTCTGTAGCGAGACCTGGAATTCCTTCAGCGCCGCTTGCGGCTGATTCATCTGCAACAACAGTTCGCCAAGCTGCTCGCGTGCGGGAACGATCGGCCCGGGCGTGGCAGGACTCTTCTCCACCGCATCCTCGATATCGGCAGCCTGACGCAGCAGCGCGACAGCATCCTGTGATTTGCCTTCGGCCTGCGCAGCCCACGCCAGCACTTCGAGTCGCTGCACCGCGACCTGTCCGGCCCAGTAGTCCTGGCCCTCTGCCTGGAGTTGCTGCTGCAACTGCAGCAGGATCGCCGCCTGGGCGCGAGCATCTTCGGAATGGGGATGCCCCGTGCGCGCCAGGCCAAGTCCTCGCGCCCACACCGCAATCGCGATCACCTGAGCCGGCGCGGTTGACGGCGGCGGCACGATGGCCGCGGCGGCTGCCCAGTCTTTGCGCTCCACCGCGTAGCGAACCGGCATGGCAGTTGGCGAATAGCCGAGCTTGAAGTCACCCTGATTCAATTCCGGCATCGTCTTGAGCTGCTGGATCACCAGCGCCGCCTCTCGCTCGCGGCCGCTTTGCAGATAGGCATAGACCAGGTAGTCCATGGAATGCAGCTCTTCGCCAGTGTCGCCTTGCTGGCGGGCGGCGGCCTGAGCGGCGAGGTTGGAGGCGATGGAGTCGTCCCACATTCCCAGCCGGGTGAAGATGTGCGAGGGCATGTGCAGGGCGTGCGGCGCCGAGGGCGCGATCTTCGCGTAAGCTTGCGCGGCCGCCAGGCCCTGCGACGCCATCTCCGCGTTGTCGCAAGCGTGAATCATGTAATGCGCCAGACCGGGATGTTGCGGATACCTGGCGTAGAGCGGCGCCAGCACGGCTACGGCGCGCTTCTGGTTGGCATGCGTCTTGTCGTTGGGAGAAGCGGTGGCCAGCAGCGCCAGCGCGTAAAACACCTGCGACTCAACATCCGTGGGATTGTTGGCTGCCAGCTTTTGCATCGCGGCGGCGTAGCGCTCGGCTTTCGTTGCGAAGGAAGAGTTGTCGTCGGTCGCGTAGATGACGGCCAGTGCGCTGATGAACTCACGCTCGCGATCGGAGCCTCCGCCGATCTGCTGGGCGCGCTGCATCTCCTGATGTCCGAGCGCGACATTTGCCGGCGCGATGTAAGGCTCCCAAAGCTGGTGGTAGTAGCTCATGGCAATTCCCCAATGAGCCATGGCGCAGCCGGGATCTTTCTTGGCAATCCCGCGGAACGTGCTTTCCGCAGCCGAGTAGGCGAAAGAATGTAGCAGGGCTACGCCGCGCTGGAACTCAGCTTGCACCGCCGGGCTACACGAGGTGGGAAACGACACCGTGCCCAGTTGCTCCGGCGCACCATGGTCGTGGGTTTCCTGAGCGAAGGGCAGGCTCGAAAACGACAGTAGCGTGATCAGGATGGCGAAGAGACGCATCATGTGAACGCGGTTTTGTGAAATCTTACACCCGGTTCGAAAGTCGTTTCGGGATGAATTGCAGCCAACACGGGACAAAGTCCCTCTTGTGCCGCTCATTTTTGTGGAACCTTTGGCAACTTTTCGGGTCTATACTGTAGTAAATCCCGATGGCTACTTCCGCGGCCCCAAAACCGGTCAGTGAAACGGTTCCAGTTGCGCCCGAGGATCAGGTAATCCCCGCACTATTTGGCGAGGGCGAAGGCCTGTATCCCCAGCGTAAGGGGACCTTTGTCTATTCGTTTGTCCTGCATATGATCGCGGTGGGGCTGCTCATCTGGTCGAGCTATTGGGTATCCACGCACCAGGACGTGATTAAGCAACAGGTTACCGGCCTAGTCACCGACATCAGCCCGTATCTGCCGATGAACGTCTCCAAGACGAAGGCCGGCGGTGGCGGCGGCGGCGGTGATCGCGACAAGCTGAATGCGCCCAAAGGCGCTCTACCCAAGCTTTCCAAAGACCAGATCGTGCCTCCCGCTATCGTGATCCGCAACGACAATCCCAAGCTGGCGGTTCTGCCTACCGTAGTTGTTCCGCCTGAAATCAAGCTGCCGACGATTGGCGCGCTGGGCGACCCGCTCTCAAAGGTGATTGGACCGCCTTCCAACGGCACTGGCATGGGCGGCGGCATTGGTAGTGGCAGCGGCGGCGGCGTGGGATCGGGAACCGGACCGGGCGTTGGTCCGGGACATGGCGGCGGATACGGCGGTGGCGCTTATCGCGTAGGCGGCGGCGTCAGCGCGCCCAAAGTTTTGTATGAGCCTGATCCGGAGTACTCCGAAGAAGCGCGCAAAGCCAAGTATCAGGGAACCGTGGTGCTGTGGCTGGTGGTGAGCGCCGAAGGCAAGCCGCAGGATATCCGTGTGCAGCGCTCGCTGGGCATGGGTCTGGATGAGAAGGCCGTCGAAGCGGTGCGGCAGTGGCGCTTCGATCCTGCCAAGAAGGACGGTCACCCCGTCCCGGTGATGATCAACGTCGAAGTCAACTTCCGGCTGTACTAATCACGCCCGCATTTTTCGCAGGTCGGCTAGCATACGCTCTCTGAGGATGTGGTTTGCGCGCGTCTGATATCCTCTGCCGGGCTTCTTGAGCCAGGCGACAACGTCGGCATCCAGCCGCAATGAGACCGCCTGCTTTACCGGACGATAGAATCGGCCGCGAACCGCGTCTTTCCAGGCGCTCGCCGGCAGCTCCGGAATGTCCGATGTGTCGATCTTCTCGTCCGGCAGGGCGGCGATGGCAGCCAGCTCTCGCCGCTGTTTGCCGGTGAGGGAGCGGGCAGCCGCCGGCACTCTGTCAGCGGTTTTAGCTCTCCTGCGCATAGATGCTCCGGGTGCGCCTTTCAATCGGGGAGATTACTGCTTCAGGTGGTAGTGCGGGCCTTCAGGCCCGCGTTTCCCCGGCGGAAAGGACGAGGAGTCGGCTTCAGCCGACGGCAGTGCCGCCCGCTGAAGCGGGCTCCGGAAGGAAAAGTTAGATCGCGTAACGCGGCGCTGAAGCGCCGCACTACCTTATGGCGATCCCTTGATCACGACCCTTGGGTCGGCGTGCTGGCAGTCTCCTTCCTTGTTGCACACCACGAACGAATAGACATAGCAGCGATCGTTGCCGCCATGGTTGGTCGCGGTGCCGGTGTAGGGATGCTTGGCGTCTCCCAGGAACAGGCTCTCGGCGAACGGCGTGTGTTTGGGATTGAAGGACACAGCGTAGGACGAGCGTGCGTTGGCAACGACCCACTTCACCTTGGTTCCGCTGTCGGTGCAGAACAATGGGGTGGGTGAGCCGTTTACCAACACCTGGGCGGTAGCATTGGACTTGTCGTACTTCAGCTGAACGACGCAGCTCGAGCCACCGCCTCCGCAGATTACCGGACACGAGGTGTCCGAACAGGGGTCTGGAGTGTTGTCAGCGCTAGCTGCTATGGGAGCGAATAACGTTGCGAGCGTGAGACAAAGCCAGATGGGGCCCATAGCATTTCGCTTCATGGTTCCTCCTTGGCCATTTCATAAGACGCAACCTTGTGGCGCACCCAGAGAAGGACACGCCTAGTCTTTACTGTTTCTCCTTCTTCTTGTGCTTGCCCCCTACGTGCAATCCAGTTACCACAACTTTCGGATCGAGGACACCGCAGCTGCCGGTGGCATCGCAAACTACGATCTGGTAGACATAACAACTCTTGTCCTGACTAGGAGCGGTTACCGTAGAAGAGGCGGCGACGGCGTTGCTGCCGGTGACGACATTCGTGCTCCCGGGGTAATGGGACGCGCTGAAGAAGGCTCCGATGAGCGAAGGGGTTGCGGTCGAAGTAGCCCAAGTCACGGTACTATCGTCGGCCGCGCACAAGACCGAGGCGTCGGTATTGTTGTACATCAAGCTCAGGCTGCCTCCACTGCGTGTCACCTGCACCTGGCAAGGCGAACTGTTACAGGTAGCCGTACATTGTGTGGTGGAAGGACAGGGATCGCTCGTACTGTCAGCCCACAATCCTAAGGAACACAGCGAAACTACCAGCGTCAGCAAGACAACGTGACGCATCACGGACTTGCAAGTCATCTTTTTCCTCCTAAGAAGTTTTGGTGACCCCGGTGTTTACTTCTGCCTTCTTTTCTTCCTGGACCCATTGACGGTATCGAGGATCAGACTGCAAACCTCGAAGCTCAGGCTCCTTCTCGACTTCGTCGAGGGAAAACCCAGCTTTGACTGCTGCCTGAACCGCTTTCAATGCCTGGTCGCGGTTGCCGATGAGCTCGTACACCAACGCTGATGTGAATAATGTGTCGCTATCTTTGGGAGCGACCTCCAGCGCCCGGTTGATGAACTCCTCGGCCTGCTGGCTGTTGCCCAGATGCGCCTGATAGAGCGCGATTCCACTCAGAACGACGGGATCCTTGGGATTCACCTTTAGCGTCGCAGTCGCCGTCTCCAAGGCTTTCGCGTAGGCTTGACGCGCATCGGCCCGACGCGAGGGAATTTGGTCGTAACTATCACCCAGGTTGCGCCACAGAACGTGGTCGTTGGGAACCAGTTCGGTGGCTTTCTTCATCGCCTCGGCCGCGTCTTCCCATTTGCCGACGTACATGTAAGCCGCGCCCAGGTTGGTCCAGGCAGTGGCATCGGGCTGGATGCTCAGTCCCTTCTTCAGGACTGTAATTGCATCCTGATTGCGCCCCAGAGCGAGATAGGCGCCTCCCAGGTTGTAATATCCGTCTGCTTCGTCCGGGGCTAAATCAATGACGGATCGAAACTGTTCGACGGCCTTGGCAAACTGTCCCTGCTGGTAATACAGCGCGCCGAGATTAACGTAGCCTTGCCAGTAGGTGGGCCTTCTGGCGATAGCATCCTTAAACGCGCTCTCGGCCTGGGGATACTTGCCTTGCGCCTGGTAGATCTGGCCGATACGGTATTCCGCCTCGATGACCGATGGGTCCTGCTCTAAGACCGTCTGATTTTCCGCGAGTGCCTTATCCAGTTGTCCGGTCACCTGGTAGACGTGCGCTAACGAGACACGCACTGGAATCAGGCGGTCGTTCAGCTCCACTGCGCGAGCTGCATTCTGGGTCGCCAGGGCAATCCATTGCGGATCTTTGGTCCGATAATATTTTGTCGAATACGCGTCACCCAGCCCGGCGTAGGCCTGAGCATATTGCGGGTCGTCGACGATCGCCTGGTTAAACAGCCCGATAGCACGATTGGTGTCTTCCACATCTCGGGATTTCAGGTAGCCGACCGCGCGTTCATACAGCTCGAAAGCGTGCGGTTGATTGGTTCCACCGGCCGCGAGTTCGTCCTTGATCTTCCGGCTCACCTGCAAGTCCAGCATGTCGGCCACCGATTCCCATACGCGCTGCTGCATCTCCTCCAGGTTCGAGGAGCTGACATGAATCGAGCGCGACGCGAGCTGCCGGTGGTTCTGCGGATCGACCAGATCGGCCGTGAGATTCACACCGTCGGGCGTGTGCTCGATGCTTCCCGTCACTGCCAGCGTGACGTTCAGGTTGCGATAGGCTTCGTCCAGGCTCTTGATGTTGCGCGTGTCGCTCGACGGCACCACCCAGAACGATTTCTGATAGCGCTCCAATTGCGACAACTTGCTGGTCAGGCTCTCGGCCACGCCTTCGGCGAAAGCCTGATTGGAGGCGTCGTGTCCGATGTTCTCGAACGGCAGCACAGCGATGTGCTTCTGCTGCGGCAGCCGCCGGAAGGGATTGGGCACGAGGCCAGTCAGAAGAGCGATCGTAGCCAGCACCAGACATCCCGCAGCGGCGTAGATGATCCAATACCGCCGGGTGCTGGCCGCGATAAACTTCCAGCCGAGTTGCCCGGCGACGCGTTCGCCCGATATCGCAAACCAGAACTCCTCGACGCTGGCGAATCGTTCAGCGGGATTCGAGGCCAGACATTTACTGATTGCCCCGCGCCAGCGATATCCGGTGCGTTTGCCGGTTTCGCTGCTCTTCAGACCTTTCGACGCTGTGTCCGGCGACATAGGCAGCGCGCCGGTCAGCATCTGGAAAACGGTGAGGCCCAGAGCGTAGATGTCGGTGCGATTGCTGCACTGGCCACGCAGCTGCTCCGGCGCCATGTATTCCGGCGTGCCCAGAACTTGCGTCAGCGAGCGCGAAACCGTCTTGTCGGATTCAGGATTGGTCGCCAGTCCAAAGTCGGTGACCTTCGCGACCAGGCCCTGCGGCGTCTCCTCCAGCATCACGTTGCCGGGCTTGAAATCGCGATGCACGATGCCCATGTGATGCGCCGCTGCCAGCGCTCCCACCAATTGCCGCACGATGGGCAGCGCCTGCTCGGTCGTCATGGGGCCATGTTTCTCGAGATAGGCGGAAAGCGTCTCGCCCGGCAGCAGCTCCATGGTCAGGAACAGCACATCTTTGTCGGCCGACATCTTGTGGCGGCCAAGATCGAACACCCGGCAGACGTTGGGATGACTCACCTTGCGCGCCAGCTGGATTTCCTGCCGGAATCGCCCGACCTGCCGCGTCGAGGAGGCGCGCTCGGGAGCGATGGTCTTCAGCGCAATGCGCGATTGCAACTCCCAATCTTCCACTTCGTAGACTTCGCCCATGCCGCCGCGCGCGATGAAACGAATCACGCGATAGCGATCGCAGATGACGTCGCCGGGGGCGAAGATCGGTTTTTCGCTGGGATCGTGGGGAGAGAGTCGATCGCGACTATCGCGACTCTCCGACATCAGGATGGCATTTTGTTCGTCGCGCTTATCGTTCGGTTCCATTACCTACCCTTGAAGCCAGGAGCTCTGACCGGAGGCGATACAAACGCGTCCATCAGCTTGAGAGCAAGTAATTCGAGGCGATAAAAAAAGAAAGTCCGGCGCCAACCTACCCCAACAGATCAGCCCGGAAGCGGGAGCAGGCTTTCGTGAAAAGCATTATAACCCCACTTTGGTCTGGTCTGACCAGGATATTTTGCCAAATGTGACCAATTGTGAGAAGGCTTAAGGGAAAGCTTAGTACTGCTACTGCGGGCGGCCGCTATTTCGAGCAAACGTAACTGCTATGCGAATGAAGACGATGACTCCCACGACCGCCAGGATCCGCAGCCACCAGGGCCAGTGCGCGACCGCAGGTCGCTGAACCTGCATGCCATTCACGAAAACGGCGAGTTGGAAGAGCAGGCCCACGATTCCCCCGGGACAGGCTGAACAGAACTTCGCTGGATTGAAACGTCGCGAGGATTGTATATCAGGAAGCCGAAACTGTAGCCCGGGCAATCCTCCGCCGCCCGCTTTCGCTTGAGCCGCCTCCCGCTCAGTAACTCTTCCAGGGAGATCAACCGGTGCCCCAGGTTCGTGTCCATCTTTTGGACACTAACCTGGTAGGCTCACAATCACCCGCAGCGCTTTCGTCCGCACCCCAATCTCGACCGGTGTCCGGCAAATGTACTCCCCGTCGGCGAAGACCTCGCTCACCGGATCGGTCGCAATCCGTAGCCGCGCCGCCTGGAAGTACTCGACCTCCTTCATCCCAAGATGCCGTCCGCGATAGACCACGCGAAACAGCCGCAGCAATCGCATCTTGCTCAGCAGGCGAACGAAGCAGAGATCGAGTAGCCCGTCATCCATCTGCGCCCGATGCGCCAGCCGCATGCCATGTCCATATTGCGGGCCGTTGCCGGCAGCGATCAGGAAGCCACGCTCGTCCATCGCGGTCCGCCAGACGCCGCCGCTTTCCACTGAAACCTTGATGTGCGGCGGCTGAAAGCTTCCCAGCGTCCTCATCAGCGCGATCACGTACCCGCCGTGCCCGCGCAGCCAGCGCGACTGCTTCAGCGCCAGCCGATTCACCGCGGCGTCCAGCCCGGTCCCGGCGATGCAGGAGAAAACGGTCGTGCGCGCGATCTCATCCTCAGCTTCTGTCGCGCGCCGCAGCTGCGACTGCATGATCCGCGGCCCCATCTGCGTCAACTCGCGCCGTGGGCCGTCGGGAACAAAGTGCATGTTCTCCAAAGACTCGTCGTGCCAGGGAACGGCGGCGGCATTCGCCTCGCCTATCATCGGGTCGCTTTGATTAGCATCGCGCTCAGTCGCGTCTTCCAGCGGCTGAATCGTTCCCAGATCGATTGCGCGGACGTTGTCGCCGCTGGCGCAAAAACGCTGCCACGCCTTGAGCGCCGTCGCCACGTTATCGATGTCGATCGATTGGGCGAAGTCATTGCCGCTGCCGACAGGGACGACCAACGTTGGAATTTGCTTGAGCGCCAGCCCGGCAAGATGGCGGTGCACAGTGCCGTCGCCGCCGAAGATCAGCGCAGCGTCGGGCTGGTCGGTGGGCTCGAGCTCGTTGCCGGAGAAAACATCGACGCCCGGCAGTTCGAATCGCCGGACATCGCGTTCCTTGACGTGAAGTCCCAGCAGGGCAACGGCGCGCATCGCCTAATCGTACAGGAGGGTCAAGTGTAGGCTCGGTGCTCGGTTGTAGGGTCGGTGCTCGGTGCCCCAGGTTCGCGCTTCTTTTGCGCTAACCTGGGATGCGGGCATCGAATGGCTGTCATATCTGAGCGGAGCGTCCGCCTTGTTTTTCCGGCCCGCTGTTTTGCGGGACGGGCGGACGCGCAGTCGAAGGATCTGCGTTTCGCCACGAACTGAATTGAGTCCGCAGTCCGATTAAATGGCCTATTGCTCGATCCCGCGACGCTGCCGATCACCGGCGTGGAACAGGCGCGCCGCCTGCTCGACCCGACGCTACCTTCGAATGAGCTGATCTATCGCGCGGAAAAGCGATCCGCGGATTAGGAAGCCGGTGCCGCATCGATTGACGTGAACAGGAATAAGGGACGTGCCGCCACTCCGTGGCTACGGCATGGCAGTCTCCATTTACCGCGGGCTTACGCCCACGGCTAAAACAAATGCCGCCCTTTGGGCTAGCCGACACCTGATTGCTGACGGCTGACAGCTACTGACAACTGGCCACTGACCACTGACCACTGCCTCAATCCAGCCTCACCAGAAACACGCCGCCTTCTTTCACGTGGGTCTTGCCGGCGACCTCTTCCGCCTTGCGCTTGTCGTCGCCCTCAGGACGAATCCTTACCCACTCGCCGGTCGGCCCCGTGAACTGAATCACCTTCGCATCTTCGTAGCGACTCTCCAGCTTCTCTTTCAGCTTGCGCGCCTCGTCCTCGCTGTGGAAGGCGCCGATCTGCACGCACCAGCGCCCGCCCTCGAAGATCGAAGCCGGCGCCGACAGCACTTCCAGCTTCACCTCGGCCGTGCCCGCTTGCCACACGTCGACGGCCTTGGCCGCCGCCAGCGACAGGTCGACAACGCGATCTCCAACGAACGGCCCGCGATCGGTAATGCGCACCATCGCCGAGCGCCCCGTCGTGAGGTTGGTGACCCGCACCATCGAGTTCAGCGGCAGCGTGCGATGCGCTGCGGTCATCGCGTTCTGGTTGTAGATCTCGCCGTTGGCCCCGCGCCGGTTGTGATACGGCGGCCCATACCAGCTCGCCATGCCGGTCTCAACGTAGATGGGCTTGGCCTTGCGCGGCGACGATGGCGTTGGCGTGGTGCTGGCTTCGGAAGGCGGCGTGGGCTGCGGCGCAGTGATGGTCGGCGGAGGCGGAACGGGTTGGCTCTTGGCCGTCTTATGTCCGCCGCAGGCGGACAGCAGCAGCATAATCGCGGCGAGCGCGGCGAGCGATCCTGCTGGTCTGAACAGCTCAGCCGGGCTGCGGTCCGGCACGTCCTCCGCAACGCGGGACGTTCCGTGGAAGGGCGCGCGGTGGAAGGGCACGGCTTTAGCCGTGCCGAGAGCAGATGACTCTGGATAGGGCTTTAGCCCCGGCCCACCGCGGCTGAAGCCGCCTTTGGATGGCAGCAGGATCGCCGGACTGAAGTCCGGCGCTTCCACCGCAAGCCGGCCTACTTCTGTTTGCGCGAGTCCATGTGGTCGGCGGCCTGCTGCAGCTTCTCGCTGGCCACGCGCAGCGCCTTGGTCGAGTGCTGGCGAATGGCCGGCACCAGCTCGTCGTTGATGTAGTTGATCAGCGTCTGGGTTTCTTCCTCGATGCGTGCCGAGGCATCGCCCAGCAAATCGTCGAGCCGCTCCCCGGCCGTCTGGAAGGGACGGCGGGCGTTCTTGTTTGGTTCGGTCACAGCCAGCCACCTTGCGAGCAGCAGAAATCGTCAGGCACAGAGATTATGGGCCGGACTGGCGCCGGCGGTCAATTGGCGAGACGGATGCGGTTGGGCTATCGGCTGCCGGCAGTCGGCAATCAGACCGGGCGATCAGCCATCAGCTGAACTGGTTCCCCCGACCGAGGCATCTGCGGTCCTCCGCGATGCGATCGCTCGTGAAAAGCAGATCAAGCCGTGGCGACGGGAGAAGAAGATTCGACTGATTGAATCGCTGAACCCGACTTGGCAAGACTTGTCGGAGGAATGGGGAAAACCGATCCAGCCACTGCGAATAACTTTTCACCAGCGAGGACATTGAGGGCAGGGAGAAAACCCCTGTGGTCAATGTTGCTCTTTTGTCTTGATCTGATAGTTGCTCACCGCAGCCAAACAGCCCACTTGCATTACCCCAGGCTTTTCAGGAGTAAAGGGGCAGAAGTCGAAGTCGCCGTAGACCTCGTGATCGAAGTCGCTCAGAGGCTTTTGAAGCGCGACCGGCAGTTCTGTTCCGTCTCGAAGTCCCAGCATTCGTTTGGTGCCGACGATCCAGATGCGACGCGTGGGATTGCCATTCCAGTTGTTGAGCCGGCCGTGAACGGTGTAGCAGGCGGCGATCACGCGCGGGTCCTTGCGGCAGGAGGGGACTTCGGTGTCGGAGGCGGCAAGCGTTAGCGGAAAGATGAAGCAGAGTGCGAGCAATGCGCCGCAGAAAAACCGTGCCGCCGGCTGAAGCCGACTCAGACTCCAGAGGGCGCATATCGGCACGAGTAAACTCGTGCCCTGACACGAATCCTTCGCAGAGGCAGTTCCCGCACCGACATCCCCAGTCATAGAGCCATCCAGAGCGTGCCGCCGGCTAAACAATTTGCTCAAAAAGTCGAGAAGCAGATCCCTCGTCGGCCTGAAGGCCTCCTCGTGATGACAAAAAAAAAGACTTGCAACGGCGCAGCTGAAGCTGCGCCCCTTCAAAACATCCCGCAAACCGCTTTTTCAGCAACCTGTAAAGCCGGCTCGGCAAATAATAACTGGATCCCTGAGACGCGGGCCTGAAGGCCCGCTCTACCCGTGCTAGCCCCGTAATGTCCGACAAAAGTTTGTCGAATGGTCGGTATTAGCCCTGGCCACGACGGTGCAGCTCCAGCGAGAAGCCGACAGCGAAGAGCGAAGAGCGATAATAACCCCGTGCGCGAGAAAATCCTGCAGTCTATTCGCGAGCAAAAGCTGATGCGCGCGGGCGATCGCGTGGCCGTCGCCGTATCGGGTGGGGCGGATTCGGTCGCGCTGCTGCGCGTGTTGCTGGAGTTGCGGGAGGAGCTTGGCGTCGTACTCGCGGTCGCGCATTTCAATCATGGACTGCGGGGCGCTGAGTCGGATGCCGAACAGGCGTTTGTTGCCGAGCTGGCCAGGCAATCGGGATTGGAGTTTTTCGCGGGTCTTGGGGATGTGCGCGATCACGCCGTGCTGAACAAACTGAGTGTCGAGGCGGCGGGACGCGAGCTACGCTACGCGTGGTTCGCGCGGTTGGCTGCTGCGAAGCGGCTGGATGCGATCGCGACGGCGCACACGCTGGACGATCAGGCCGAGACGGTGCTTCTGAAATTTATGCGCGGTGCGGGAACGCGCGGGCTGGCGGGAATTTGGCCGGTTCTTGGCTTGGAGCTCTCCGGCGAAGCCGCAGGGGCTAAAGCCCTTTTCAAAGAAGCGTTTGATGGCGCAGCTGAAGCTGCGCCCCTTCAAGACCGAGCTCCCCGCCTTCAGGCGGCTGAAGCTGCGCCCCCTGCAGAAGAATTCGTGTCAGGGCACGAGTTCACTCGTGGCGATATGCGCCCTTTTCATCCTGAGTCGGCTTCAGCCGGCGGCACATTACACGGAACGGCTCGCATTGTGCGCCCGCTTTTGGGCGTCACGCGCGATGAGGTGGAAGCGTATCTGGAATCGCTGGGCCAGAGCTGGCGCGAGGACACGAGCAATCTCGATCATCGTTTCCTGCGCAATCGCGTGCGCCATGAGCTGCTGCCGCTGCTGGAGCGCGAGTACAACCCGAACATCCGGCAGGCACTGAGCGATGTGGCGGAGATTGCGCGCGCCGAGGAAGAGTATTGGCAGAACGAGGTCGAGAGAGAGCTGGCGAGGCGGGCTCGCGGTCCGGGGCTAAAGCCCAAAGAAATACCGCGCGCGGACACGGGCCTGAAGACCGGCTGTTCCACCGAAAAGCGGTTGTCTGACACGCCGGGAAAAGCAGGTCCCTCCACTCGGACTAAAGTCCTCGGTCGGGATGACAATATTGGAGGGGAACACGCGGACACGGGCCTGAAGGCCCGCTCTTCCACCGAAACCAACCGAGGCGCGTCGGAGGCATTCGGCCGCCTCCTGATCGAAAGTTTTGTGCGACTGCCCATAGCCTTGCAACGCCGAGTGCTCAAGAGCTTTGCTGAGCGCCACGGAGTAGCTCTGGATTTCGAGCATGTAGAGAACCTGCGGAACTGCGCGCTGGGCGACCTGGCCCGGACCGAGCTTCCCGGCGGGTTGATTGCGGTGAATGCGAAGCAATGGCTGGAACTGCGGTCGTGCGCTCAGACGACCGCGGCAGAATACGAGGTCGTGCTGCCGATTCCGGGCGAGGCGCGGATCGCCGAGTTGGGGCTGACGGTGCGCGCGACGATTGTTCCGGACGAGTTCGGGCGCGAAGTGCCGCCGGGCGAACTGCTGAGCCGCGATTTGATTGGAGCGGAACTGACGATTCGGAATTGGCGGCCGGGGGATCGATTCTGGGCGGCGCATAGTGGTTCGGAGGAGAAGCTGAAGCGGCTGTTCGCGGAGAAGAAGATTTCGGCTGACGAGCGCCCCACTTGGCCAGTGGCACAGCACGAAGGCGAGATCGTGTGGGTGCGGGGATTTCCGGTCGCCAAGGCGTATGGCTGGAGCGGTACGGGTGACGGAGTGAAGATCGAGGCTTTACCAACCAAAGAGTAAACGCCCACCTAAGCAAACGAAGCTGCCCCCCGCGAGCGTAAAACCGACGCTACTGATATTAGGATTACTTGTGTTAAGGCCTGTTTGCGACAGTTATTTCTTTCGATCGGCGGCAACTGACTAATGCCGTTAGGGTTCGCGTTGTCCCTCCCACGTTTTCGGCTGACATCACCTCGCCCTGCCGCGCATATCACTGACAAATGTTCACCGAAATTGTGAAATTCTGCTGGGTGTATTGTTAGGCGTTTCTCCGGCGTTGTTTCGTGTACCTCGAATCGCGCCGCCGGAAATACGAAGCGCCAACCTTTCTACTCCCCGGCTCCGCGTGCGCCCATCCCATTGGTCAGTTTCAGTTCGCCACATGGCGAGGAGGCAAACCCATGCAAGTCAAGAAGCAATTCCGCAATCTACTCTTGAACATCATCTGGCGCGCGGCGGCGGCTGCATTGGCGATAGCAGTTGTATTCGCGCCAACGGTCGTCATGAGCCAATCAGCGCAAGCGCAGAGCCTCGCAACAAGCGGGGCTTGGACGGAGAAGGTGCTGTACAGCTTCTGCGCGCAGACCAATTGCACGGACGGGGAGGGTCCCCACGCCGGCCTGATCTTCGATGCCGCCGGCAATCTCTACGGCACAACCCTATCTGGCGGCATCTATGGCGGTTACGGCGCCGGGACAGTGTTTGAGTTGACGCCCACAGCGGGCGGGGGTTGGACGGAGCAGGTGCTGCACAGCTTCGGCAACGGCGCGGACGGGCTCACTCTCTACTCCGGGTTGATCTCCGATGCCGCCGGCAATCTCTACGGCACAACCTATTATGGCGGCACCTACGGCTATGGTACGGCGTTCGAGTTGACACCCGCAGCGGGCGGGGGCTGGACGGAGCAAGTGTTATATAGCTTCGGCACGGACGGGTCTGACCCCTCGGCTGGGTTGATTTTCGATGCCGCCGGCAATCTCTACGGTACGACCTACATTGGCGGGGGGGACTACCGCGGGACGGTGTTCGAGTTGACGCCCGCAGCGGGCGGGGGCTGGACCGAGGGGGTGCTGCATAATTTCACCTACTACGACGGCCAGCAGCCCTGGGCCGGGCTGATCTTCGATGCCGCCGGCAATCTCTACGGCACGACCTACTATGGCGGCTTATATTTGGCCTGCCCTGGAGGTGCCTCCGACTGTGGGACGGTGTTCGAGTTGATGCCTGGAGGGGGCCGGTGGGGGGAGACAATCCTGCATAACTTCGGCACCGGCGGGGACGGGTTTAGCCCCACAGCCGGCCTGATCCTCGATGCGGCCGGCAATCTCTACGGCACGACCAACGGCGGCGGCACTTACAACCAATACGGCGGGACGGTCTTCGAGTTGACGCCCGGAGTGGGCGGGTGGACGGAGACGTTGCTGCACAGCTTCGGCAACGGCACCGACGGGGAGGCGCCCGACGGCGCCCTGGTCTTCGATACCGCGGGCAATCTCTACGGCACGACCGGTGGCGGCGGCACTTACGGCGGCGGGACGGTGTTCGAGTTGACGCCCACAGTGGGCGGGGGCTGGACGGAGCAGGTGCTGCATAACTTCGGCAACGGCGTTGATGGGGCTAACCCCTACACCGGCCTGATCTTCGATGCGGCCGGCAATCTCTACGGCACTACCCAAAGCGGCGGCAACCACGGCGCTGGGACAGTGTTCGAGTTGACGCCCGTTCATCCGTGTGCCAAATGTAGTCACGGTGTGCTCCGGTGAGGTTGCTGTGCTCCCAGTTGAGAGGAGAGGCGTGCCGGGTACAGGGCGGGTGCCGCGCCCAGCGCACATTAAGCGAGCGGCAGCAACCTTTGGTGAGGTGTCTCGAATTGACGCATTGTGATCCGCGAGGGCAGCAGCCTAACTCGCCGTTCCAGTTGGCGGCCTTACTCCTCGGATAGTTGTTGAAATATCCCCATAGCACAAGTAACGTGCTTGCGGATTGTTCATGCAAGCCGTCGTAATCACTCATACCCCAGCCATAGCACTTTGGGACATGTACTTTCGTAATGCCCCAATAGTTGTAGCCGTCACAGATTCTCCCGTTGACCAAACGATATCGTTGAGAGACGAGTGAAATGATCCTGTGGTTACGGGGATCGCTCGACTCGCCCGGCCTGTTTCAAGAAACAGGCCAGAGTCTCGCTCGGGATGACACGATCTGTGCGGTTGCAGAGATCGTTGGTTCGCTCGGGATCACAGGAGTTGTCTGAAGAACCACGTATGAGAGCAGTCAAGCTTTGTATCTACACCAAGCGCGATGGAACACCGTGTCGCGGGATTGCGATGAAGCGGCGCGGGTACTGCCGCCATCATCATGAGCAAACCAAGCGGCTGATGCGACTGGCGCGGCGATGGAGCCTCGATCCGGGACCGGTTGGATGGTCCGAGCCGTTCCGACGGTGGCTTAAGTGGTTTAACTGTCAAACATTTAGTCGTTAAACCTTGTGGATTGAGGACTTTAGGATGGCATTTTTGTATAAAGTCCCGGGGATGAAGACTTTGGAAAAAAAAGGGGCGCTGCCAGTACGTACAGCGACTCACGTCAGAGGGGGACCGCAGATCCCTCGGTCGGACTGAAGTCCTCGGTCGGGATGACAGATTAATGGTTCGAATTATGGATTGGAGCAAGGATGATGAAGACCGATGAGCCCAGGTTAGTCGTCCAAAAGACGGACGCGAACCCTTCGGCAGAGTCGGAGTTCGGCACCCGCAGTTCGGCACTCGAGGGAGGACGATGGGTTTGCCAATTATAGGGGTCCTTCGACTGCGCTCAGGATGACACCGGCGCACGGGCCGCAGCTTGAGAAGGTAACGCGTGACGATTTCAGAGCGCAGAGCGACGATTCGACCGGAGCGCGACGATTTCGGAATGCCAGAGCGACAATTCGCAATCAAGGAGGTCTTACGACTGACCCGCTGACGCGTCAATAGAGTTGAGGGCGGTCGTCAATCGAAAAGCAGCGCAGTGCCAAATCCGGCTGAAACTCGCCGGCCTTATTTTTGTGCAAGTCTATTGTCCCGATTCGGTTAGCGGCGCGGTACAATCGGTAGTGAGTCGGAATTTGTAAATCCGGCAGGTGAGGGGAGCATCTAAGTGTGTAGGCACGGAGTCGTGTCGGCCCCTTTCAACAGGAGTTTTCGGTGAATTCAACGGTCAAAACGGTCGTGTTTTGGCTCGTGATCGTGCTTTCCGGCGTGCTGCTGTGGCAGGTCGTGAAGGGCGCGAACTCGGGCGCCAAGGAACGCGACATCAGCTTTTCAGAGTTCCTCTCCAACGTGGACCAGAACAACGTCAGTGAAGTGACGATCATTGGCCAGGAAGTCCGCGGCAAGTTCAAGAACGACAAGGCAAGCTTCCACACCATCGCGCCCACCAGCTATCCCGACATGTACAAGGAGCTGCGCGACAAGGGCGTCAACATTACGGTGAAGGACGCGCAGGGCGGAGGCTGGCCGACATGGCTGCTCAACTTGGCCCCGTTCATCCTGCTGGGTGCGTTGTGGTTCATCATGATCCGCCAGATGCAGACGGGCGGCAACAAGGCGCTGTCGTTCGGCAAGAGCCGCGCGCGCCTGCTCTCCATGCAGCAGAAGAAGGTGACGTTCAAGGACGTTGCCGGCGTGGATGAAGCGAAAGAAGAGCTGAAGGAGATCATCGAGTTCCTGCGCGAGGCGCAGAAATTCCAGAAGCTGGGCGGCCGCATTCCGAAAGGCGTGCTGCTGGTCGGGCCTCCGGGAACCGGCAAGACCTTGCTGGCGCGTGCCGTGGCCGGCGAAGCCAACGTGCCGTTCTTCAGCATCTCGGGTTCGGACTTTGTGGAGATGTTCGTTGGCGTGGGCGCCAGCCGCGTCCGTGACCTGTTCGAGCAGGGCAAGAAGAATGCGCCTTGCATCATCTTCATCGACGAAATTGACGCTGTCGGACGTCACCGTGGAGCTGGTCTCGGCGGTGGGCACGACGAGCGCGAGCAGACCCTGAACCAGTTGCTGGTTGAAATGGATGGCTTCGAGTCGAACGAAGGCGTCATCCTGATCGCCGCGACCAACCGTCCTGACGTGCTCGATCCGGCGCTGCTGCGGCCAGGCCGTTTCGATCGCCGCGTTGTGGTTTCGCGTCCCGATGTTCGCGGCCGCGAAGAGATCCTGCGCGTTCACACTCGCAAGATTCCTATCAATGACGACGTGGATTTGGGCGTACTGGCTCGTGGCACTCCGGGCTTCTCCGGCGCCGACCTGGCCAACATGGTGAACGAGGCCGCCCTGGTTGCCGCACGTCAGAACCGCAAGACGGTCTTGATGTGGGACTTCGAGCAGGCCAAGGACAAAGTCCTGATGGGCGCCGAGCGCAAGTCGATGCTGCTCTCGGATGAAGAGAAGAAGGTCACCGCGTATCACGAGGCCGGGCACGCGCTGGTTGCGGCCATGCGCGAGCACGCCGACCCGCTGCACAAGGTGACGATCATTCCGCGCGGCATGGCGCTGGGCGTGACCATGCAGTTGCCCATCGACGACAAGCACACCTACACGCGCGATTACCTCGAGACGCGGCTGGCGATCATGATGGGCGGACGCGTGGCCGAGGAGCTGTTCCTGAACACGATGACCACCGGTGCGGGCAATGACATCGAGCAGGCGTCGGACCTGGCGCGCAAGATGGTCTGCGAGTTCGGCATGTCGTCGCTGGGGCCGATCACCTTCGGCAAGAAGGAAGAGCAGATCTTCCTGGGCCGCGAGATCAGCCAGCATCGCGACTTCAGCGAGGAAACCGCGATGAAGATCGACGGCGAGGTACGGCGCTTCGTGGATGACGGTTACAACTCGGCGCGGCACATCCTGGAGACCAACCGGCCGATCCTGGAGAAGATCGCGCAGGCGCTGCTGGTGCGCGAAGTGATCGATGGCAACGATATCCAGTTGCTGATCGAAGGCAAGGAGCTGCCGGTGAAGGTAAATCCGAATGCCCCTCCGCCGGTGAAGGACGATGTGCAGCAGGTGCTGAAGCCGGCTCCGGGACAACAGCCGAACGTGGCTCCGGAACGGCCGGCACAGGCGTAAAGAAGCAACTAGCGATTAGCAACTAGCAATTAGCTAAAGACGAAATGGGGCGGCTTAAACGGCCGCCCTACGTTTTTGTGATTTGTCATCCACGGAGTTTTGGTTGATGTGCCATCCCGAGCGGAGCACGAGCTGGTTTGCTCGTGGGTAGTCGAAGGACCTGCTGTTCGTACGTGTCTCAATCAAGGTGCTTCTCGACTGGCATCTTGCGAAGAGCGAAATGCGAAGAGCGAGCAGCGAAAAACCGCTGCCCTTGCTAAAATCCTACTCAGGCAAAATGCCACCGCAAGCTCCATTCTGCGATGTTGAGACCGCGCTGGACGAGATCCGCGCCGGCCGCATGATCGTGGTTGTTGACGACGAAGACCGCGAGAACGAAGGCGACCTCACCATGGCCGCCGAGAAGATCACGCCCGACGCCATCAACTTTATGGCGAAGTACGGGCGCGGCCTGGTCTGCCTCGCCATGACCGAGGAGCGGCTCGAGTATCTCCGGCTCGGCCAGATGTCGGCGGAGAACACCTCCAACTTCGGCACCGCCTTCACTGAATCCGTCGACGCGAAAGACGGCGTCTCCACCGGCATCTCGGCCTACGATCGCGCGCACACCATTCACGTTGCCATCGATCCGGCGACCCGGCCGAACGATCTTGCGCGCCCCGGCCACGTTTTCCCGCTGCGCGCGCGCAAGGGTGGAGTGCTGGTTCGCGCCGGGCAGACTGAAGCTTCGGTCGATCTGGCGCGCATGGCGGGCATGGTTCCCGCCGGCGTGATCTGCGAGATCATGAGCGACGATGGCTCCATGGCGCGCGTGCCCGAGCTAACCGAGTTCTGCCGCCAGCACGATCTGAAGATGATCACCGTCGCCGAGGTCATCCGCTACCGCATGGCGCACGAGCGCTACGTGCAGCGGCTGGCTGAGGCCATGGTGCCGACCGCTTACGGCGAGTTCCGCATGATCGCCTACGCGTCGGAGATCAACGGCGATTCGCACATCGCACTGGTGAAGGGTGACGTGGAGAACGCCGGCGACGAGCCGGTCCTCGTCCGCATGCACTCGCATTGCCTGGTAGGCGATGTCTTTGGCGCCAACTGGTGCGACTGCCGCAACGCCCTCGACGGCGCCCTGCGCCGCATCGCCGAGGAAGGCCGCGGCGCGCTCATCTATCTTCACTCAACGTCGAAGGGCTATTCGGTGGAGCGGCTGGGCGAGCGCATGACCATCCAGTTCCATCACGAGCAGCGCCTGCCCACGCTGCCCGAAAGCCAGCGCAAGACGCAGCGCGAGATCGGCATCGGCGCGCAGATCCTCTCCGACCTGAACCTCAAGCGCATCCGCATCCTCACCAATCACCCGCGCAAAGTGCCGGGACTCGAAGGCTTCGGCATCGAGATCGTGGAGCAGGTGCCGGTGTCAGCTACCGGCAAAGCCACGGTGCGGTAGAACGCCCCTCTGATTGACATCCGGTAATCGTGTGCCCCAGGTCTCGCGTCCCGCCCTTGGACGCTAAACCTGGGCTAGAATCGTTTAGGAACCTGGTAGTGCGGCGCTTCAGCGCCGCGTTACGCCGCTCCTTATTTCTCTGTTGGAGCCGGCTTTAGAGGCTGCTGAAAAAGTCGATTGTGGGAGCGTTTTGAAGGGGCGCAGCTTTAGCTGCGCCGTTGCAAGGCTTTTGTTTTGTCATCCCGAGGAGGCCTTCAGGCCGACGAGGGATCTGCTTTTCGATTTTTTCAGCGGCCTGTTCAGCCGGCGACAAGACTGCCGTCGGCTGAAAGCCGACTCTTCTCTTATCGGCGGCTGTGACGCGGGCCTGAGGGCCCGCACTACCCGGGCGGCCTCTTGACGTCAACTCGCAGGATGAAAGTAATTAGCCCAGCGCGGAAGCGCTGGGTGTGCCCGCCAATTTACGATTGAGCCCCTTCAGGGGCGACAGGCCTCAGAAGATCTTCAGATAAATCGTGAGGTACTTCTTGGGATTCTGGCGCACGGCTTTGATCAGGTCGCGCGTCTCTACCAGCAGGTCGTTGGTGTTGTCGTACAGCTTAGGATCCTTCAGCAGCTTGCCCGCCGTTCCCTCGCCCTTGTCGAGGCCGGTCGTGATGTTGTCCAGGCGGGTGACGGTATCGTCGATCTTGTTCGCCATCGCCTGATCTTTGGCCAGCTTGCCCAGCGTGCCTTTGCCGGCGTTGATGTCGGCCACCAGCTGATTGCCGTTGGCCACCATCTTGTTCGCGTTGTTATACAGCGACGGATCTTTCAGGAACTTGCCTATTGTTCCCTGCCCGCTGTTGGCTTCGTCGATGACCTTGTTCAGGTTGTCGATCGCAGTGTTGACTTTGACGTAGAGCTCATCACTGTTGAGTATCTTGCCCAGCGAGCCCTTCGGCGAGTTGATCTCGTCGGCCACCCTCTGCAGCTGGGTAAGTGTGGCGTTGGCGCGATCGTAGAGCGACGAATCGTAGATGATCTTGCCAATCGATCCCTTGCCGCTCTGGATGTAGTCCAGGATGCCGCTCAGCTGCTTGACCAGCACGTTCACGTTCTGCAGCGTGCCCTGGCTGGCGCGTACCACGTCTTCCAGCTGCGGCACCTGCTGGGTCTGCAGCTCGGCGTTGTTCTGCAGGGGAGCTCCTCCGCGCACCGAGCGGCAATCGATGTTGATGTACACCTCGCCCAGCACGCCGGCGGTTGCCAGCGAAGCCTGACAGCCCGTGGTCATGCTGTCATCGTATTTTGTCGTGATCTTCATAGTGATCTCGACCGGCACCGCCCGTCTTTGCGGATCGGGCACCACGCGAATGCCGATCACGTTGCCGATATCGACGCCCTCCAGCCGCACCGGGGCACCCGTGCGCAAACCGCCCGCGTCATCCACATACGCGCGCAACAAGATTTTCTTGGTGAACAGACCGGTTGTCCCGGTCATGAGCAGGATGAGGACCGCCAGCGTAATCAGCGCAACCAGGACCGTGATGCCTACCCGCAGTTGCGACCACCGAACCTGTTTTTCGCTTGGCACGCTCTAACGATCGCCCCTTGCGGCCCCTGACAGCCGCGTCGATGGAACTGGTAAGTTCCGAATCATAACATGTTAACAGCTGCCGGCCAGACCAGAGTTAAAGGTCGCTCAAGGAGCGGGCGCCGGGTGCCCTACTTTGGAATGTGTGACGGTGTCTGTCACTGAGTGGAATCGATCCCTCCCGTAGAATGGACCCATGCGCATACATACTCGGATTTTCCTACTACTGACACTCGCAGTCATGCTGTCTGCTCTCATGGCTGCGCAGACACCGGCCTCGCAAATTCCCGTTCCCTCCTGATGTCGCGGCTCCGCCGGCTGACGCCACCACGGCCAATCCGGACTCGCCACCAAAGTCATCAAGCCCGGCACCGGAACCATTCATCCCGGCAAAGACGAAGTCGTCACCATCGACTACAGCGGCTGGACCACCGACGGCAAATTGTTCGACAGCTCGGTCGAGCGCGGCCGTCCCATCACCATACAGGCCAAGCGGCTCATCCCCGGCTTCGCTGAAGGCGTCGAGCTCATGACCGTCGGCGAGACGCTCCGCATGTGGATCCCGCAATCGCTCGCCTATAAAGGTGCGCAGGGCAAGCCGCAAGGCATGCTGGTCTTCGACGTCACGCTGGTTGAGCTGCCCACGCGCGCGCCTGCCGACGTCAAGACGCCTCCCGCCGATGCGCAGCACACGCACAGCGGCCTGGCCTACAAGGTGCTGCAGCCTGGCACCGGAACACGCCATCCTACCAGCACCGACAAGGTCACCGTGAACTACACCGGCTGGACCACCGACGGCAAAATGTTCGATAGCTCCGTCGCGCGCGGCGCGCCCTCAACCTTCCCGCTCAACAAAGTCATTCCCGGCTGGACTGAAGGCATGCAGCTGATGACCGAAGGCGAGAAGATGCGCTTCTGGATCCCCGAAAACCTCGCCTACGGCGGCAAACAACCGCCCTTCGGCATGCTGGTGTTTGACGTGGAGCTGATCAAGATCCAGTAGCAGTTTTCAAGTTTCGAAGTGGGTGCCCCAGGTCTGGCGCTTTTCCAGATCTGGGACGCAGCCAGCACGACTGGTGCATGGATGAACTTCCCCGTCCTCAAGCCCCGGCCATGGCTGCCGATGATTAGCCATGGAGAAGACCATGTCGCAATTCAAGTGGGACGCCGGCTACAGCGTCCACGTCAAACAGTTCGACGCCGATCACCAGCAGTTAATCGACATCCTCAACCAGCTTTATGACGGCATGACAGCGGGCCACGGCCAGGCGGTCTTGAATGACGTGCTGAACCGGCTGGTACTCTACGCTCAACGTCACTTCGCAGCGGAAGAAGCGGCGATGCAGAAAGTCGGGTATCCGCGTTTCCAGGAGCATCTGGAGCAACATCGCAAATTCACCGCCAAGGTCGCTGAGGTAATGCAGGAGCTCAAGACGGGGAAAATCGGTATCTCGCTGGAGATCTTCGATTTCGTCTCGGGATGGCTGCAAAACCACATTCGAATCGTCGACAAGGGTTATGGTCCGGCACTAAACGCCAAAGGCATCGCCTGACCGATTCGCGCAATATTTCCAGCCGGATGGGATCCGCCCCGACCTTGCGCCGCCGTGTCTTCGGCGCACACGATAATCGCTACCCGCAAGCTTCCTGTCGCTGACCAGCACCGCTGATCCCCGCTCTCCCGAACCTTTCCGCGTGCCAGTGGAATCTCATCTCAAGGAGATTCGCAGCATGGACTTGGGACTTCGCAACAAAGTCGTTCTCGTCACCGCGGCCAGCCAGGGAATTGGCCGAGCCATCGCCGAAGCCTTCGCCGCCGAAGGATCGAAGGTCGCTATCACTGGCCGTCGCGCCGACGAATTACAGAAAGCCGCACGCGAAATCATCGCGGCAACCAAAGCCGAAGTCGTCGCCATTACCGCCGACGCGTCCAAGGCTGACGACAACATTCGCATGGTTGACGAGGTGGTGAAGCGCTTCGGCACCATTCATGTACTGGTGAACAACGCGGGAGGTGTCGGCGCGTTCGCCGCCTTCCACGATCTCACCGACGACGACTGGCTCGAAGTTCTCAATCTGAATGTAATGTCAGCGGTGCGGGCCACGCGCGCCGCTCTGCCTCACATGCAGAAGCAGAAGTGGGGACGCATCATCAACATCTCCAGCGAATCGGGCACGCAACCCGATGGCTTCATGCCGCACTACAACGCCTCGAAGGCGGCGATGAATAACCTGACCAAGAGTCTTTCCAAGGCTTACGCCACCGAGGGGATTCTGGTGAACACGGTATCGCCGGCGTTCATCATGACGCCGCTGCTGTCATCGATGTTGCAGAAGATGGCGGACGAAAAGGGCATCAGCCTGGACGAGGCGATCGCGGAATTTCTGGCGAAGAACCGGCCGCACATCGAGGTCAAGCGTCCGGGCGAGAGCGCAGAGGTTGCGGCCGCTGTGGTGTTTCTCGCGTCGGAGCAGGCTTCATTTATCAACGGAACGAACTTGCGCGTCGATGGCGGATCGGTTGCGAGTCTGTGAGATCGAGGCCTGGTTGCGGGAACGGGCGGCTGCGGCACCGTTCTTCTTTGCGCCATTGTGACGCGCGGATGAACCCTGGCGCGTCGCTCCTTCCAGCACCATGCGGCAAACTTCTTCTATGTAGTTCTCGCTGAGCTCGTCATGGCGAATCAGGAAGCGCATGTACATCGCGCCGTAGAGGGTGTCGAGGACGAGATCGAGATCGAGATTCTGCGGCAGCTCACCGCGCTCGATCCCACGGCGCAGGGTCTCGTACGCTTCCTGCCGGCGGGGACGCAACAGGCGCTTGCGAAATTCCTCCAGCAACTCGCGATCGGATTGTCCTGCGCCCAGGATGGCGCGCACGATGCAACCGCGCGGCGAGCGCAACACTCCAAGAAAGCGGTTCATCTGGAAGGTCATGTCGCGATAGACCGATCCGCTGTCCGGGAAGTGCAGCTCGTCTTCCGTGCTTAGAGCGAAGGCGTCAACCACCAGTGCGCCCTTGCTCGGCCACCAGCGATAGACGGTAGCTTTGCCCACGCCCGCGTCAGCGGCGATGGCTTCGATGGAAAGCTGTTCGAAGCCGCTCTTGCGCAGCAGCTTCACCGTGCTGCGGAGAATGGCCTGGCGAGCGTTCTCGCTGCGCGGCCGTCCCGGCGGCCGTTTGCCGTTGCGCAGCTTGGCGAGCCTTTGTCGAGAAACTGTCATGCCCTTTTTGCGGTTCGGCCCTCGGCTTGTTGAATCTAATACGCTACGTATCGTATCATAGTAATTCTTGGAAGATATCAGAACTTTGGAATTGCTTCGCGGCCTGGGCGGGAACTTCTGGGACCACAACGGGTGGAGCACCGCTTCAGCGGTGCAGCCGAGGAGTGCCTCTCGATGGCTTTAGCCGCTGAGGTTATGCCTTATCTCAGGCGCTAAAGCGCGGATGCGGGCCGGGTCCGGTTTATGCCCGCCTGAAAGGCGTGCTCCACCCTGTGCACTGGATGCTCTAAGTTTTGATGGAGTGACACTAGCTCGATGTGGATTGTTGCCCTAGCGCTTCGGCGCCCTTATACGTTTGTGGTCATGGCCCTGATCATCATCCTGCTGATGCCCCTGGCCGTCGTCCGCACTCCCGTCGACATCTTTCCCGACATCAACATTCCCGTCGTCAGCGTGCTGTGGAACTTCACCGGCTTCGCGCCGCAGGAGATGTCGGACCGCATCGTCAGCAACGCCGAGCGCATCACGACCGTCACCGTCAACAACATCGAGCACATTGAGTCGCAGTCGGTGTACGGCTTCGGCGTCATCAAGATCTTCTTTCAGCCCCAGGTCAACATCCAGACGGCATTGGCGCAGACCACCGCGGCCATGCAGACCATCCTGCGCAGCCTGCCGCCGGGCTCGACGCCGCCGCTGATCATCCAGTACACCGCTTCGACCACGCCTATCGTCCAGCTCGGTCTGAGCAGTAAAACCCTGCCCGACCAGACGCTCTTCGATCTCGGCCAGAATTTCCTGCGCACCCAACTGGCGACGGTGCAGGGTGCGGCCACGCCCTACCCCTATGGCGGCAAGATTCGCCAGGTGCAGGTCGATCTCGACATGCCGCGGCTGCAGGCTTACGGCCTCTCGCCCAGCGACGTGGTCAACGCAATTAACTCGCAGAACATCATCACCCCGTCCGGCACGGCCAAGATCGGCTCCATCGAGTACCAGGTGGAGATGAACAGCGCCCCCAGGACCATCGCCGACCTGAACGATCTGCCGGTCAAGCAGGTGAATGGGGCGACCATCTACATGCGCGACGTGGCCCACGTGCGCGACGGTTTTGCGCCGCAGACCAACATCGTGCGCCAGGATGGCGTGCACGGCGTCCTGATGTCGATGTACAAGGTCGGCGGGGGATCGACGATCACCATCGTCAACGCGATTAAAGGCATCGTTCCCATCGCCCTGCAGGCGCTGCCGAAAGGGATCACGGTCAAGCCGCTGTTCGATCAGTCGCTGTTCGTACGCGCCTCGATTAACGGCGTACTGCGCGAAGGGCTGATTGCCGCCGCGCTGACTGCGGTCATGATCCTGATCTTCCTCGGCGACTGGCGCCCAACCATCGTCATCTCCATTTCGATTCCGCTCTCGATCTTTGTTTCGGTGCTACTGCTGAGCGCGCTGGGCGAAACCATCAACATCATGACGCTGGGAGGTCTGGCGCTGGCGGTCGGCATTCTGGTCGACGACGCCACGGTGGAGATCGAGAATATCGAGCGCAACCTTGCCCAGGGCAAGGAGATGAAGCAAGCGATTCTGGATGGCGCATCGCAGATCGCGGTGCCGGCCTTCGTCTCGACGCTTTCGATCTGCATCGTCTTCGTCCCGATGTTCTTTCTCACCGGTGTGGCGCGCTTCCTGTTCGTGCCGCTGGCGGAAGCGGTAGTCTTCGCGATGCTGGCATCCTATTTCCTTTCGCGAACCCTGATTCCCACGCTGGTGATGTACATCATGCGCGGCCACGAGCATCGCGAGGCTGGCGCCAAGACATTCTTCGGGCGCTATCAGCGGCGATTCGAGCGCGGCTTCGACAAGTTCCGCGGCGGCTACTATCAGCTGCTCGAGACGACGATGGAACACCGCGGGATCTTTGCCACGTGCTTCCTGGCGTTTTGCGTGTTATCGCTGGGGCTCGTTTTCTTCCTGGGTGAGGACTTCTTCCCCAGCGTCGACGCCGGGCAGATGCGCTTGCACGTTCGCGCCCACGCTGGTCTGCGGGTGGAAGAGACGGCGCGCTTGTGCGATGAAATTGAAAGCTATCTCCGCACCCAGATTCCCAAGGACGAGTTGGTCACGGTGCTCGACAACATTGGCCTGCCCAACTCCAGCATCAATCTTTCGTACAGCAACTCAGGCGTGATCGGCACCAGCGACGCGGAAATTCTTGTGGGCTTGAATCAGGAGCACCATCATCCCACCGCCGGCTATATTCACAAGCTGCGTCGGAGCCTGCCCCGTGAGTTCCCGGGGGTGGAGTTCTTCTTCCAGCCGGCGGACATCGTGACGCAAATCCTGAACTTCGGCCTGCCCGCGCCCATCGATATTCAGTTGATCGGCCCCGACATGGCCAGCAACTACGCAATCGCCGAACAGATTTCCAACCGCGTGCGATTCATTCCCGGCGCTGCCGACGTACACGTGCAGCAACTGCTGAATCTGCCGACGCTGCATCTCGATTTCCAGCGCACCCGCATGGCGCAGGTGGGCTTGAACGCGCAGAATGTCGCGCAGAACGTGCTGGTATCGCTGAGTGGCAGCTTCCAGACGGCGCCCAACTTCTGGCTGAACACCAGTAACGGCGTCAGCTATCAGGTTGCGGTGCAGTCGCCGCAATACCGCGTCACCTCGCTGCAGGACCTGATGTACACGCCGGTCAACAATCCCAGCACTCCGAACTCGCAGGTGCTGGCGAACCTGGTGCAGCTGAGCCCGGTCGATCGCGCGGCCGTGGTCTCGCATTACAACGTGCAGCCGGTCATCGACGTTTACGCCAGCACCCAGGGGCGCGATCTGGGCGGGGTGATCCGCGACGTCAATCGTGTGCTGCAGCCCTTCCGGCAGCAACTGCCGCGCGGCACGCAGATGATTGTTCGCGGCCAGGTGCAGACGATGAAATCGTCGTTCCTCGGGTTGGGCGTCGGATTGGTGTGCGCCATTGTCCTGGTCTATCTCCTGATCGTGGTCAACTTCCAGTCGTGGCTCGATCCGTTCATCATCATCACCGCGCTGCCCGGCGCGCTGGCCGGCATCTGCTGGATGCTGCTGCTATCCCACACCACGCTGAACGTGCCGTCGCTGACCGGCGCGGTGATGTGTATGGGGGTGGCGACGGCGAACTCGATCCTGATGATTTCTTTCGCGCGCGACCGCATGCAAGCCGGAATTCCCGCGGCGCAATCCGCGCTGGAAGCGGGTTACACCCGTATTCGTCCGGTGCTGATGACAGCGCTGGCCATGATCATCGGTATGCTGCCGATGTCGTTGGGACTAGGCGAAGGCGGTGAGCAGAACGCGCCGCTGGGCCGCGCGGTCATTGGCGGACTGATGTTCGCAACCGTCGCAACGTTGTTCTTCGTGCCCACGGTTTTTGCCATGATTCACGGGCATCGGGAAAAGAGGCGGGAAACTTGATAGTGGATCGATATCAACCCAAACCATGGACGCAGATTGAGGTTAACAAGCCTTACGAGGCTAAGGTCATACAATAGTGGAAACTTCAAGCAAGATGGACAGGGAAGACAATTCGGCTGCGGGTTACGAACGGCAGCATGGGGACGGTTCCGGGCACGAGCCGGAGCATCACGCGCCGGGTACGGAGGAACATGCTGCGGCGCAGATCACGCCTCCTCCGGAGCTGCCGCCGGCCAAGCCGCGCAAGGCTCTGATGTTGCTGGGTGCGGTCGTGCTGGTGCTGGTACTGGCTGGTGTGGTGTCGATGCTCAACCGCATTCACGACAGCCATGTGCTCGCCGAAGAGACGCAGCAGGATGCGGTGCCGATCGTTGCGGTCGTCCATCCTACGCCCGAGAAGGCCGATGAAGAGCTGGTCTTGCCGGGAACGCTGCAGGCGTATGTCGAATCTCCCATCTATGCGCGGACGAATGGCTACCTGCTGCGCTGGTACAAAGATATCGGCAGCCGTGTCCATACCGGCGATCTGCTGGCCGACATCGACACGCCGGAGGTCGACCAGGAGTTGCGCCAGGCCAAAGCCGCGCGTCAGCAGGTTGCGGCCGCGCTGGACCTGGCCAAGATTAACGCTGACCGTTATGTCGCGTTGCGCAAGACCGATTCGGTGTCGCAGGAAGAAGCCGATACGCAGAGCAGCGGCTATGAGCAGGCCATCGCCAATCTTGCCGCGGCCGATGCCAATGTGAAGCGGCTGGAAGAGCTGGAAGGTTTCAAGCATGTCTACGCGCCGTTTGAAGGTGTGATCACGCGTCGCACCGTCGATCCCGGCGCGCTGATCAACGCCGGCAACGGCGGGGGCTCGGGCCCGCAGGCCATGTTCAGCGTTGCCAAAGCCGATCCTTTGCGCGTCTACGTCTCGGTGCCACAAGCTTATTCGCCCGCGATGCGCGTTGGAGTTCCGGCGACGGTCACGTTGCAGGAGTTTCCTGGCCAGCGATTCAGCGCGGAGGTGGCCCGCACCGCGGACGCGATCGACACCACTTCGCGCACCCTGTTGACCGAAGTCGATGTTCCCAACAAAGACGGAAAGCTGCTTCCCGGATCCTTTGGCGAGGTGCACTTCCGGCCGAGTATCAACGCCAACAAAGTCACCATTCCGCAGAACGCGATGCTCTTCCGCCGCGAAGGGCCGCAGGTCGCGGTCGTCGGCCCCGAGAACAAGGTGGAGTTGCGGCCAATCACCATCGGCCGTGACTTCGGCAACACGCTGGAGATTGTTGGCGGCATCGATGCGAACGATCGCATTATCGTCAATCCCTCCGATTCCATCGAAGACGGCCAGCAGGTGAATGTCGCGCCGCAAAAGCAGGGAGGCCAGTCGTCGTGAAGTGCAAGCTGCCTCCGGTGGAAGCACCGGGCTTTGGTAGTGCGGGCCTTCAGGCCCGCGTCCAAGGTCCTCTTGTTTTGTCGTCACGAGCCGACTTGAGTCGGCGAGGGATCTGCTTTTTCTTTTTCGCAAGCATCGCGACCCTGGTCTTTCTTGCCGGCTGTGCGGTCGGACCGAACTACAATCGTCCGCCGGCGCCCGCTCCGGAAGCCTACAAAACGCCTGCGCCGTGGCGCGAGGCCGCGCCCAAGGATTCGCTTCCCAAAGGCACGTGGTGGGAAGTCTTCAACGACGCTGAACTCAACGGCTACGAACAGCAACTGCTGGCGGCGAACCAGTCTATGCTCGCCGCGAAGGATCGTCTGGAGGAAGCTCGCTCGCTAGCGCGCGTAACCTCGGCAGGATTCTTTCCGCAGGGCAATGTCGATCCCAGCTATTCGCGGCAGCGTTACGCGGGATACCGGCCGGAGGTCGTGACCGTCGGCAGGCCGCTCACGCAAAGCACCTACACCATCCCCTTCTTCGTAAACTACGAGCCCGACCTCTTCGGCAAGATCCGGCGCGCCCTGCAGGCATCGAATGCCACGCTGCAGGCGACCGCGGCGCAAATGTACAACGTGCAGCTGGTGCTGACCGCGGAGCTGGCAGCCGACTACTTCAGCCTGCGCGAGCTGGATGCGGAAACCAAGGTCGTACAGGACTCGGTCGACATCCAGCAAAAGGGACTGCAACTGGTGGTGAGCCGCCATGATGGCGGCGTCGCTTCCGGCCTGGACGTGGCGCAACAGCAGACGGTGCTCGACTCCACCGTGGCGCAGCTCTACCTGGTCAAGCAGCAGCGCGAGCAGTATGAACATGCCATCGCTGTGCTGACGGGAAATCCGGCTGCGACCTTCAGCGTGCCGGTACGTTCTCTGACCGAAGCTCCCGTGCCCGTGCCGCTGGGCGTGCCTTCCGACCTGCTGGAGCGGCGTCCGGATATCGCCGCGGCCGAGCGGCAGATGGCTTACCAGAACGCGGAAATCGGAGTTGCCAAGGCCGCGTTCTATCCGCAATTCACGATTTCCGGGAGCGCCGGATTTCAGAGCACCGACATCACCAACCTGATCTCGGCGCCGAATGCAATCTGGGCGCTCGGCGGCGATTTGCTGGAGCCGGTCTTCAATGGCGGCCGCAATCGCGCCAATCTCGCCTACACGCGCCAGAGCTATGACGAGTCGATCGCGAATTATCGCGAGTCTGTTCTGGAAGCCTTTCAGCAGGTGGAAGACGGCCTGACCGGATTGACCGAGTTGTCGCAGGCCAGCACCAATCAGAATGCCGCCGTGGCTGACTCGCAGCGAGCGCTGCAGATTGCCAACAATCGCTATGTCGGCGGCGTGACCTCATACCTCGACGTGGTTACCGCGCAGAGTACACTGCTCGTGAACCAGCGATTAGCGACACAGCTGATGGGCCAGCAGATGGTGACCGAGGTATATCTCGTCAAAGCGCTGGGCGGAGGTTGGGACGCTTCACAGATCCAGAACCAGCAGGTCCATCCCAAGGCGATCCAGGCCGTGCAGCAGTAGGAAGCAATTGGCGATTAGCAATTAGCGATTAGCAACTAGCTTTCGGCCGTCGGCTATCAGCTCTCGGCTCCGCCGCCTCCACGCCGCAGTGAATAACGATCAATCGGATCCGTTACCGCGCCTCGTATCAGGGCACGGCTTCAGTGTCTGCGTGAGAACTGCCTTTTCTTCCAGGCTGTGGAGTAGGAGGCTTGAAAAACCAGAGCGCCGCAGGCGCGTGGCATGATAGCCCAGCATGGAGCGAAGCGGAATGCTGGGTGAAATGGGAAAATGACCCAAGTCCCGCGGGGGCGACAGCGTTCTCACGCAGACACTTCAGCCGTGCCGAATGCAACAAATGTGACCGGGCTTTTAGCCCCTGCGGACCGCAAGCAAGGGCTTTCAGACCAGCGTCGACGGCCATCCTTATGATGTTTGAGTCGGCTTCACCCGACGACACCCGCGCCGCCGTGTACGATAATTGGTCCCGAATTACCGCTTCAGGAGGCAGACCTTGAACTCACGCCGGGAATTTCTGACGCGCGCGCCGCTGGCATTGGCGGGCGTTGCCGTTGCCTCATACGCTCAAACCCAGCAGCCCTCCAACGCGCAAGCACAGAATCAGCAGCAGCAACCGCCGGGTGCGCCGCCGGCTTTCGGCACAGCTCCGGCGGTCGGCCCCGAGGTCTCGCCCGATACCTTCGCCCAGGCCGAGAAGCTGGTGCAGGTGCAATACACGCAGGAGGAGCTGGCCCAGTGCTCCGGCAACTGGCGCATGGCGATGGCGCCGTTGTACGAGATGCGCGTCGGCCCGCACAAGGCCAAACTGGACGACTCGCTCGCGCCTGCCACATTGTGGGACCCGCTGATTCCCGGCGCCAAGCCCGGCCCGGCGCAGAATCGCTTCGTCCTCGAGAAGGCCGATCCCGGCCCGCTGCCCTCGAATGACGAAGACATCGCCTTCGCGTCGGTCGTGCAGCTCTCGGGCTGGATTCAGCAGCGCAAAATCACCTCCGAGCGGCTGACCAACATTTACCTGAAGCGCCTGCGCGAGTACGATCCCAAGCTGCGTTGCGTGATCACCCTGACGGCGGATCTCGCGCTGCAGCAGGCAAAGCAGGCCGACGCGGAAATCGCCGCGGGAAAGTATCGTGGGCCGCTCCACGGCATTCCGTACGGCGTAAAGGATCTTCTCGACACGGCGAACATTCCGACCACCTGGGGCGCCGAGCCGTATCGCAATCGCGTGCCGCAGAAGAATGCCGTCGTCGTCGAGCGCCTGCAAAATGCCGGTGGCGTGCTGGTCGCCAAGCTCAGCCTGGGCGCGCTCGCGCTCAACGACATTTGGTTCGGCGGGCAGACCATGAATCCCTGGCTGCTGGAAGAAGGCTCGTCGGGATCAAGCGCCGGACCGGGCGCGTCGGTTTCTGCGGGACTGGTGCCCTTCGCCATCGGCAGCGAGACCGGCGGCAGCATCGTCAGCCCGTCGATGCGCTGCGGCATCACCGGTCTGCGCCCCACCTTCGGCCGCGTGGCTCGCACCGGCGCAATGACGCTCTGCTGGTCGCTCGACAAGCTTGGCCCCATGGCGCGCTTCGTCGAAGACACGATCACCGTGCTGAATGTCATCAGCGGGCCCGACGCCGGCGATCTGTACAGCATTCCCAGCAAGCTGGATTTCGACGCCAATGTCAGCGCGAAGGGTCTGCGCGTTGGTTACTTCCCGTCGTGGATGAAGGATCCGCCGGCGACCGACGTGGATCGCGCAGCGCTAGATACCGTGAAGAAGGTCGGCATGGTTCCGGTGGAGATGACGCTGCCGGAGTGGCCGTACGATTCGCTCGACCTGATCCTGTTCGCAGAAGCGGCCGCGTCATTCGAGGAGCTGACGGTGTCCGGCGGTCTCAACCAGCTCAAAATGCAGGTACCGGATGCGTGGCCTAACACGTTTCGCCAGTCGCGCTTCCTGTCCGCCGTCGACTTCGTGCAGGCCGACCGCTTCCGCCGCAAGGTCGCAACCGAGATGGCGCGCATCTTCTCCGAGGTTGATTTGCTGCTGGTGCCGTCGCTGCGCGATGAGATGCTGACGCTGACCAACTTCACCGGACATCCGTCGCTGACCTTGCGCGCGGGATTTGTCGAGGTGTCGGAGGCGCGCAGCGACTGGGCGCCCGATCCGGCGCATCCGCTGCCCAAGTTTTCGCCGCCGCGCCGCGTGCCCCACGGCGTGACGTTGATCGGAAGGCTGTTCGAGGAAGGAACTCTGTGCGAGGCAGGCATGGCGCTGGAGAAGGCGTTCGCGGTCGCCAGTCAGCGTCCGCCGGGATTCTGAGTCCAAGGCAAAATGCGCCCCGAGGTCATACGATCAGAGATCGTTTCACTTCAGATCGGCTCGATCCGATAGCAGCAAGCCATTGCGAGCGTAGCTCTGGCGCGGCACCTCAATGAAAGCGACTGTCATCTTCTCCGCTTTGACGCCGAGCTCTTCCACCAGCGCGTCGGTAATGCGCCTGACGGCGCGCCGCTTCTGTTCCATCGTTCGTCCGGCTAACAACGTGATCTGCACATGCGCCATAGCAGCTCCTATAAATGCCGTTTCACCACGGAAGCACGGAAATCACGGAAGTGGCCAGAACATGGCGCTCGAAATCTGGGGTCGGGCTGCTGATCAGGTCGTGAAAGACAGATCATGACCGCCTTCGATTTGCAGGAGAAGATCTTGAATCCTCCGTGCTCTCCGTGCTTCCGTGGTGAGATTTTTCGACTGCCAGTTTACTTCGCCAGCTCGTAGCCGGCGAAGAAATAACTGATCTCGAAGCGCGCCGTGTCCTCGGCATCGGAGCCGTGTACCGCGTTGTGCTCGATATTGGCTGCCCACTTCTTGCGGATGGTGCCGGCGTCGGCCTTGGCCGGATCGGTAGCGCCCATCAGCTTGCGATAGTCAGCAATGGCGTCTTCTTTCTCCAGCGCCATCACGATGACCGGGCCGCTCGACATGAAGTTAGTCAGCGACTCGAAGAACGGCCGATTCACGTGAACCGCGTAGAAGCCCTCGGCCTGGGCTTTGTTGATGTGCAGCATCTTCATGCCGATAATGCGGAACTTATTCTCCAGAAGGATGTGGATGATGTCGCCGGCCGCGCCGCGTTCGACCGCATCCGGCTTAATGATGGAAAGAGTGCGTTGCAGGGTTTTCATGCGTTAGGAAGTTCCCTCTCGTTTATTTGTGAAATTGTCATCCCGACCGAGGACTTCAGTCCGAGCGGAGGGATCTGCGGTCCGTCAATACGGCATACAATGGCGTTCTGCGGTAGAGCCGGCCTTCAAGGCCGGCGTCCACGCCCGATTCCCGTCCGAGTCGACTTTCAGCCGACGACACATCTGCCGTCCCTACGGGACTCGGGTCGTATTAAATCGCCTACCCTGCGCTGAAGCGCTGGGCTATCTTCTGTCGTCCCGCACAGCGGGACTCGCCTTGCGCGCCGCGAAGGTGACTGCCGGATCCAGTTGTCTCAACCGACGATCGCACAAGCGCACCTGCTAAAAGCTAAGAGCTAACAGCCAAGAGCCCTCTGGCGAAAAGCGAAGAGCGAGTAGCGAACAGCGAGCTGACGGCTGAAAGCTGACAGCCAACCTACTTCATCATCGCCGCTTGCGCCTTGACCAGCGTCTCGCCGATGTCCGCGGGCGATTGCGCCACATGAATGCCCGCCGCCTCCATCGCCTTGATCTTCTCCGCCGCGGTGCCTTTGCCGCCGGAGATGATGGCGCCCGCGTGTCCCATGCGGCGTCCCGGAGGCGCGGTTCTTCCGGCGATGAAGCCCACCACGGGCTTGCGCACGCTTTGCTTGATGTACTCGGCCGCCGTCTCTTCCGCGCTGCCGCCGATCTCGCCGATCATGATGATCGCTTCCGTCTCCGGATCTTCGTTGAAAAGCCGGATCGCATCGACGAAGTTCGTCCCGATGATCGGATCGCCGCCGATGCCGATCGCGGTCGACTGACCGATGCCGCGCGTGGTCAGCTGATGCACCGCTTCGTAGGTCAGCGTGCCCGAACGCGAGACGATGCCGACGTGGCCTTCTTTGTGAATGTGCGCCGGCATGATGCCGATCTTGCACTTGCCCGGCGAGATGATGCCCGGGCAGTTCGGCCCGATGAGCCGCGAGTTGCGGCCCTTCAGAAACTCCCACGCGTTGACCATGTCCATCGCCGGAATGCCTTCGGTGATGCAGACGATCAGAGCGATGCCCGCGTCGGCGGCTTCCATGATGGCGTCAGCTGCGCCCGGCGGTGGAACGAAGATCACGGTCGCGTTCGCGCCGGTCTTCTCTACGGCTTCGCGCACCGTGTTGAAGATGGGCCAGCCTTCGTGCGTGGTGCCACCCTTGCCGGGAGTCACGCCTCCGACGACGTTGGTGCCGTAGGCGGCGGCGTTCTTCGAATGGAACGTGCCTTCGCGTCCCGTCAATCCCTGTACCAGCAGGCGCGTCGATTTATCGACCAGAATGCTCATGTATGATTCCTCACCAAAACTGACTTCATTTACCAACCCACAGATGAGATTCGTATCAGGGCATGACTTTAGTCATGCCGAACTGCCAGGCCCGGACAACGGCTTTAGCCGCTGCAGACAGGGGCTAAAGCCCATTGCGAATCGCCTTCTTTCGGCACGGCTGAAGCCGTGCCCTGATACAAACCGATCTCCAACTCTCAGTCTTGGGTGGAAGCGCCGGACTTTAGTCCGGCGGTTGGAGGAAGCCAGACAAGCGGGCTTCAGCCCCGGCAATCACCAGGGCTAAAAGCCCCGGGGAATAAGTGCCCATGCCTCGCCGGGCTGAAGCCCGGCGCTTCCACCTTTGCATCCTATCCCTTGGCAGCAGCGACAACTTTCTCGGCCGCGTCCTTCATGGTCTCTGCCACGATGAATTTCAGCCCGCTGTCTTTCAGGATCTTGCGGCCCTGCTCGACGTTGGTTCCTTCCAGGCGCAGCACAATCGGCAACTGGATGTTGGTGGTGCGCGCCGCGCTCACGATGCCATTGGCCAGCGTGTCGACGCGCAGGATGCCGCCAAAAATGTTGATCAGCACCGCCTTCACATTCTTGTCGCTCAGCAGAATTTCGAAGGCATGCGTCACCTGCTCTTCGTTGGCGCCGCCGCCTACGTCGAGGAAGTTGGCCGGCATGCCGCCCGCGTACTGAATGATGTCCATGGTGGCCATCGCCAGGCCGGCGCCGTTGACCATGCAGCCGACGCTGCCGTCGAGCTTGATGTAGTTCAGGTTGTATTTGCTGGCCTCGACCTCGAGCGGATCTTCCTCGCTCACATCGCGCAGCTCGAGAATGTCGGGATGGCGCGAGAGCGCGTTGTCGTCGAAGTTCATCTTGGCGTCGAGCGCGAAGAGCCGGCCGTCGGTCGTGGTGATAAACGGATTGATCTCGACCAGCGAAGCATCGGTGTCTTCCGCCGCGCGCGCCAGCGCCATCATGAACTTCACCGCACCGCTGATGTACTTGGGCTCGAGGCCGAGGCGAAACGCGATCTCGCGCGCCTGAAACGGCCGCAGCCCAAAGCCGGGCAGGATGTGCTCCTTGATGATCGCGCTGGGATCTTTCGCCGCGACCTCTTCAATCTCCATACCGCCCGCCGCCGATGCCATGAAGACGTTGCGGCCGTTGGCGCGGTCGAGCAGCATGCCGAGATAAAGTTCGCGCGCAATGGGCAGCGTCTCTTCGATCAGCAGCCGCTGCACCGTCTTGCCTTCGGGGCCGGTCTGATGCGTGACCAGGGTCATGCCGAGCATCTTGGTCGCCAGTTCGCCCGCTTCCTGCGGCGACTTGGCAATCTTGACGCCGCCGCCCTTGCCGCGGCCGCCGGCATGAATCTGCGCTTTTACGACGACGCCGGTCGCGCCATCTTCAAACAGCTTGCGAGCCGCGTCCAGCGCCTCTTCGCGCGTCTCCACCATCTGGCCGCGCGGCACTGCCACTCCATACTTCCGCAGAATGGCCTTTCCCTGATATTCGTGAATTTTCATGTTGGTAACTTACGACTCCGAGCCGGGCGCCCCACTCTAGCCCTATTTTGGCCAGGGTGGATTCAAGAACGGAACACCCTAATTTGCCGGGAGTTGTCTACTCCTTACAAGGATGGCGTAACAGTAGGAAACCAGTGATTGTATAAGAGCGGGCTACAGGTGCGCTAGCGCGCGATGGTCGGGTAGTGTCCTGAATCTGCGTTGATGCGTTACATATTCCAAAGGCGTATGGGAATGAGAATGCCGAGAACGAAGAATGTAGCTCCAATGGCAAACGCAATATAGCGGGTGTACCACGGCATCTTTCGATTGGCTGCGCCGATGAAGGACAGGACGGAAGCGAGCAAGAAAAAAGCTCCGAAACCCAAGGTGTCGGTATGCGTCCACATGTTGCAGTGAATCTTATTGGAAGAGTTCCGCGAGAGTCCAGACGTGATCGGTGATTCCTGCTTCCATCGCAGGGGTCACTCGAAGCGATTTGTATATCCGGCAGAAGTTGTAATAAGCGGGGTGCCGGGTGCCCCAGGTCTGGCGCTTTCCAGACCTGGGTGTGTTGACCTTCGACACAATCGACGACCATGTCCTATTCTTCCCATGGTCGCGTGAACTCCACTCCATACTTCACCCTCGAACCGCACGATGAAACGCTCGTCGTCCGCCTCGTCTCCGACGACGGCACCAACCGCCTCACCCGCGCTCGTGTCCAGGCGCTGACCCTCGCCGTCGAAGATCTCGCCGCGCATCCGCCGTCGCATCTCATACTCACCGGCAACGCGCACTTCTTCTCCGCCGGAGCCGATCTCCACGAGATCGCCGCTCTTACCGGCCCTGACGCTTTTCGCTTCGCGCACATGGGCCAGCGCCTGATGCGCGCCGTCGCCGGCTTTCCCGCTCCGACCATCGCCGCCATTCACGGCTACTGCATGGGAGGCGGACTCGATCTCGCGCTCGCCTGTGATCGCCGCATCGCCGGCCCGCATGCGCTCTTCGGACATCGCGGCGCCGCCCTCGGCCTCATTACCGGATGGGGCGGCACGCAGCGTCTGCCACGCCTCGTCGGGAAAGCCCGCGCTCTGCAAATGTTCCTCGCCGCGGAAAAAGTTCCCGCCGCCCGCGCCCTGGAGATCGGCTTAGTCAACTCCATCGCCGAAGATCTCATCTCCGCCGCGCTCACGACCTTTCTTTAATGGGTTGTCATCCTGAGCGGAGCGTCCGCTCGCTTTTCGACCCGCATCTGTTGCAGGTCGGCGGACGCGCAGACGAAGGACCTGCTGTTCGTGACTTCAGCGGGTGCCCCAGGTCTGGCTCTTTTCCAGACCTGGGAGACCCCGACATTCGCTGCTCCAAATTTCCTCCACAAACCCTGGAATAAATTTTGCCTTTCTCCGTTCTCCTCATGTGCGGGTGCTCCGGTCTCGAGCTGTTCGAGGCTTGGGGCACCCTCCGAGAGGAGCAATATGAACGACGGCATCGACCGCCGCGGTTTTCTGAAATGCATGGCCTGGGCCGGCACCGGCCTGGTCTGGACCTTCGCCGGAGGCATTCCTGTCTCGCGCGCTTTCGGCCAGCCGCATCACGCTGAAAAGCAATCCGACTTCACCTTTGTCCAGATCAGCGACAGCCACATCGGCTTCAACAAGCCGGCCAACACCGACGTCACCGCAACACTGCAACTCGCGCTCGACAAGATCAACGCCGGCCCGACCGTTCCGGATTTCATCATCCACACCGGCGACCTCTCGCACACGTCGAAGCCCGCCGAGTTCGACACGCTCGACCAGCTGCTGACGACTACCAAGCGCCAGGTCTTCTACGTTCCCGGCGAGCACGACACCTCAGTCGACGATGGCAAGCTCTACCTGGCGCGCTACGGCAAGGGCACCGCCGGCAACGGTTGGTACAGCTTCGATCACAAAGGCGTCCACTTCGTCGGCCTAGTCAACGTCGTGCAGCTCGAAGGCATGGGCAAGCTCGGGGCGCCGCAACTCGACTGGCTCAAGCAGGATCTCGCCAGCCTCAAGTCCAGCACGCCCATCGTGGTCTTCGCCCACATCCCGCTCTGGGCGGTCTATCCGGCGTGGGGCTGGTCCACCTCCGACAGCGAACAGGCGCTCGCCCTGATGAAGCGCTTCGGGTCGCTCACCGTGCTCAACGGCCACATTCACCAGATCATGCAGAAGGTTGAAGGCAACGTGACATTTCACACCGCGATGTCGACCGCCTTCCCGCAACCTGCGCCCGGCGCCGCGCCCAATCCCGGGCCGATGAAGGTTCCCGCCGACAAACTGCGCGATGTCCTTGGCATCACCGACGTCAACTTCGTCGCCCGCGATCACCATCTCGCCACGATCGATGCCTCGCTCTCCGGCGCGGCCGTCGAAGCGCACTAGGCGCCTGCGTCATGACACCCGTTCGCATCGCGATCGCGCTGGGAGTGATGATCGCCGCGGTCATCGCGCTCTCGACGATCCATCCCTGGGGCGATCTTCGCGCTGCTGCGCCATCAGCCACTCTTCTTGATGGCAGCGCGGCTCCGCCGAACGTCCGCCAGGTGCTCGAAGCGAAATGCGCCGACTGCCATTCCGAAAACACGCACTGGCCGGCGTACAGCCGCTTCGCACCGGCATCGTGGCTCATCGAGCGCGATGTCCACGACGGCCGCAGCCATCTCAATCTTTCGCAGTGGCAGCATTACAGCGCGGAAGATCAGGCGACGCTGCTGAATCGCATCGCTGCAGAGGTTCGCAGCGGCCAGATGCCGGTCAAGCGCTATCTCGTGCTGCATCCGCAGGCGCGCCTGTCGCTCGACGAGCAGCAGCTCGTCTACGACTGGGCCAAAGCCGAGCGCAAATCGATCCGACATCGGGTGCCCCAGGTCTCGCGCTTTTCGAGACCTGGGTTATTGCACACGCCCGCGAGCGACGGGAGCAAGACGCCAATGAGCTCGCTGTGCAATCGAACCTACGCAGCCTCGAAGGGGCGCAGCTTCAGCTGCGCCGTCGCAAGTCTTTATGTTTTTGTCATCACGAGGAGGCCTTCAGGCCGACGAGGGATCTGCTTCTCGAGGTTTCGGTAGCCGATGAACACGCCTCACCCAATCCGCCTCGCCCGCTCGCTCCTCACCCTCGCCACCGCGCTCATCCTCCTGTGGATCACGCTCTCGCCCTTGTCCACGCGCGCTGCCGCCGATGCTCCCGGCGATCCCGCCCGCGGCAAACAGCTTTTCGAGAAGCGTTGCACCGGCTGCCACTCGCTCGACGCCGACAAGGAAGGTCCGCACTTGCGAAACGTCTATGGCCGCAAAGCCGGTACGGCGCCCGGTTTCGCCTACTCGGACGCGCTCAAGGCTGCGAACTTCACCTGGAATGACGCCCTGCTGGAGAAATGGCTGACCGACACCGAATCCGTCGTTCCTGACAGCAACATGGATTTTCACGTGCCCAATCCCGACGAACGTGCAGACATCATCCGCTTTCTCAAGGTATCCTCGGGCAATTAGGAATGTCCGGGTAGAGCTGGCCTTCAGGCCAGCGTCCAGGTGCTTGTTTGGCAAGGAGCCGGCTTCAGCCGGCGGCAGGCTCGGGCCGGGCACAGACTCTAGCGTCGGGAAGGCAGGGATGGATCCTGAGTTCTTCGAACTGCTGGCGATGCCGCTGTTCGACCAACTTTATAACTTCGCCCACTGGTTAACTGGTGATCGCACCGACGCCGAAGACCTGGTGCAGGAGACCTATGCCAAGGCGCTGAAGAACTTCAAGTTGTTCCAGGAAGGCACCAACCTGCGCGCGTGGATGTACAAGATTCTGCGCAACACGTTTCTCTCCTCGCGCACCGGTTTGGCCGCGCAGAAGACGGACGCGCTCGACGACGACGCGGAGATCGCCGCCAGCACGGCCACGCCGGAGTCGCTGCTGTTGCAGCTGGAGAATTCGCAGGCCGTGATGGACGCGCTGGCCACCCTGCCCATCGGCTATCGCGAGATGATTTTGCTGGTCGATGTCGAGGAGCTGTCCTACAAGGACGCGGCGCAGGTGTTGAACGTGCCCATCGGAACCGTGATGTCGCGACTCTCCCGCGCGCGCAACCTGCTGCGTCAGGCGCTGACGGCCAAGCCGCCGGAAAGGGCTAGCAATGCCGTGTAACTCCAATCCCGCGACGCTGGGCGCCTATCTCGACAACGAGCTGCCGCCCGAGCAGATGGCCGCTCTACGCCAGCACGTGCCCACCTGCGCGGAATGCGCCGCCGAAGTCGTCGAGCTGGCCATGATGCAGCGCAGCCTGCGCCCCGCGGGCGAGCGCTTCACGCCCACGCCTGAATTCCGTCGCAAGATCCAGCAGCAGGTGGCCGCTCGTCCTCGCCGGTCGTCGTTATGGTCCTTCGCGCTGGTTCCGGCACTGGCCGTGCTCGTCATCATGCTGCTCGTCGGCCTGGGATGGGTCGCCTACTCGCATCGCGCCGACGCTTTCTCCGAGGCCGCCGACCTGCACGTCAACGCGCTCGCCAGTGCCAATCCCGTCGATGTCGTCTCCGCCGATCGGCACACCGTCAAGCCGTGGTATCAGGGACGCATTCCGTTTTCCTTCAACCTGCCCGAATTCCAGAACACCGCTTACACGCTCATCGGCGGCCGCCTCGTCTACTACCATCAGCAGGCGGGCGCGCAGCTGCTTGTCGGCCTGCGTCAGCACAAAATCTCCGTGCTCATCTTTCAGGAGACGCCCGAGCTGGCGCGCGCCTTCGCCGGCCCCACCAGCGTCGAGCATCGCAACTCCTTCAGCATCGACACCTGGACTTCGCAGGACCTGCGCTTCGTCATCATCGGCGACGCCGATCCCGCCGCCATCGCCAAGCTCGCGCAGCTACTGAAGCAAGCGAATTCATAGCGGGTGCCCCAGGTTCAGCCTTCTTTTGGCCTAGCCTGGGCCTTTCGACTTAATTTGTGAATCGGAAGCTGTGCAGGATCTGCGACATCGCCTGGTCGATCTTCTTCTCCTGGGTCGGAGTAAGCATTTTGATCTCAGAGCCGCCATCGGGGTTGATCCCGGCCTTGCTCAGGATCAGCTCAAAGCATTGGCCGTCGTGAAATGCGCGGTACAGGTCCCCCTCGTACCACTGGCTCATCAACTCGGCGCCGTAGCTGCCGTGAATGAACCGCACGCCGCCAATCATCTCGGTCGGATGCTCGGCGGAAATCAGGAACGATTCGTCGGCGGTTGGCGTGACGCACTTGTCCGCGGTCATGTCTCCGTACCGGATGTCTCGGACAATTACTCTCACCTCAAACGACGCCCCGCTGAAATTCGTGCCCTTGAACTCTCCCGCTGGATATACCGCACAAACCAGCGCGTCCTTCGAGCAAATCGGAATGTAGGTCTGGAGGCAGGGCTCGACGTTGCCCTTCGTGCAAATTTGAAAGTCGCTGGGATAAGAAAAGCGGTACGTGCCGTCCGAGCCGCTGAAGGTCGTGCTCGTCTGGGCGTTGCCGTTGGGAATGAGCCAGACAGCAGCCATCACAAACCCGATCACCCGCAATCGCACCCGGCTCATAAGGCGCACCTTACTCCCGAACCCCGTCACCCTGCAACTTCTTAATTTACAATGTGTTTTCGCTTATAACGTGTCTCGCAAGTGGTCTTACTATCCGCGGGGCGGCGGACGTCAATCACTACGGACAGCAAACATTCTGTGACTCTGCGCAATCGTCGCCGGCGGCTGCTGATCGCCGCCAGCCTGTTACTGGCTCTCGCCCTCGCCGGATGCAGCGGCGCCGCGTCCGGCAATGGCAACAATCACGACCGCGCCAACACCGCCGAGCTGTTCACCATTCCGGCGGACCAAATGGCGCACGTCCAGATCGTTACTATCCAGCCCTCGACGCTGACGCGGACTCTTCGCCTAACCGGCGCGGTCGCCTACGACGCGTTTCATACCACGCCAGTCATCACGCAGGTCAGCGGGCCAGTCAGCCGCATCGCCGTTGTTCCTGGCCAGACCGTGCAGCGTGGCCAGCCCATGCTCTATGTCGCCAGCCCCGACTATTCGCAGCTCCGCACCAATTTCCTGAAGGCCAAGAGCGCCTACGAGCTGGCGCAGAGAATCGCTGCGCGTTCGCAGGAACTCTACCAGCACGGCGCCATCGCGCAGGCCGATCTGGAGCAGGCGCAAGCCGCCGAGGTGCAGGCGCAGGGCGATTTGATCTCAGCCGAAGCGGCGCTGAAGGTCCTCGGCATCACCGATCCCAACGCGCTCCTCAAGGCTCCGCCGTCCTTTGAAGCGACGGTCAACTCGCCCATCAGCGGCCTGGTGGTCGAGCAGGACGTCGCTGTCGGCCAGCTCCTGCAGCCGGGCGCGACGCAGTGCTTCGTCATCTCCGACATCGGAACGGTCTGGGTCCTGGTCAACATCTATCAGAAGGACTTGCCCTACGTCGCCGTCGGCGATCCCGTCACCATTCAGACCGACTCGTATCCCGACGTTTTTCACGGCCGCATCTCGTACGTTGCCGCGTCGCTCGATCCCAACACGCGAACCTTGCAGGCGCGCATCGAGACCGCCAATCCTGAGCACAAGCTGAAGAAGGACATGTACGTCATCGCCAGCGTCAATGCCGGCACGATCCAGAACGCCATCGCTGTGCCTGACGCCGCCGTGCTGCGCGACACCGAGAATCAGCCGTTTGTCTATGTCGACACAGGGAACAATCAGTTTGGCCGGCGCTCGGTCACGCTGGGCGAAAGTTCGAAAGGAGAAACGGAAATCACCGCCGGACTGAAACCCGGCGAGCGCGTCATCGGAGACGGCAGCCTGTTCCTGCAATTCGCCAACTCGCTGCAACGTTGATTGACGGGGAAGGCAGCCACTACGAATGCAAAGCCGCCCCTCCTACGAAATTGTCATCACGAGGAGGGCTTTAGCCCGACGAGGGATCTGCTGTCCGTGCGAATGACGGCGATGCCACGAGGCACGAACAACAGATCCCTCGCTTCGCTCGTGATGACAATTTGGTAATGCGGGACGGCGTTTCACACTGAATGATCCATCGAATCGTACAAGCGGCGCTTCGTCAGCGCTTTCTGGTGTTGATGCTCTCGGCCGCCATGGCTGTCGCCGGCGTCATCTCCTTCCGGCGCATGCCGGTCGACGCCTATCCCGATCTCTCGCCGCCGCAGGTCGAACTCATCACGCAATGGCCCGGCCACGCCGCCGAAGAGGTCGAGCGTCTGGTCACGCTCCCGCTCGAGCTCGAACTCAACGGCGTCCCGCGCGTCACCTACATGCGCTCGATTTCGCTCTACGGCCTCTCTGACATCATCCTCACCTTCGACGAGGGCACCGACGACTACTTCGCGCGCCAGGTCGTCTTCGAGCGCATGGCGCAGGCGAACCTTCCCACCGGTATTACGCCAACCATGGCGCCGCTCTTCAGTCCCAGCGGCCTTGTCTATCGCTACGTTATAGAGAGCCCGGACCGCACTCCGCAGGAGCTGAAGACCTTCGAGGACTGGGTCATCGAACGCGCCTACCGCTCCGTGCACGGCGTCGCCGACGACTCCGGCTTCGGCGGCACGGTCATGCAATATCAGGTGCTGCTCGATCCCGCGCGCCTTTACGGCTATCACCTCACCGTTCCGCAGATCATCAACTCGCTCACCGCCAACAACTCCAACGCCGGCGGCGGATTCTACTCGCAGGGAGGTCAGTTCTATTACGTGCGCGGCCTCGGCCTGGTGCGCAACACCGAAGACATCGGTGACGTCGTGGTCGGCGCAAATAACGGCGTTCCCATCCGTGTGAGGGACATTGGCACGGTCGAGATCGGCTACGCGCCACGCCTCGGCGAGTTCGGCTATGAGAAGAATAATGACGCCGTCGAAGGCGTCATCCTCATGCTGCGCGGCGAGCAGACGCAGAACGTGCTCAAGGCGGTCGAGGCCAAGACCGACGAGCTCAATCGCACCATCCTGCCGCCCGACGTCAAGATCCATCCCTATTACGACCGCAGCGAACTGGTGAAGCTCACCACCGACACCGTCGAGGCCAATCTGCTGCGCGGCATGGTGCTGGTGCTGATCGTCCTGATCTTTTTCCTGGTCAGCTTCCGTGCCGCGATTATCGTCGCGCTCACCATACCGCTGTCGCTGCTCTTCGCGTTCATCGTGCTGCACGCGCACGACGGCGCGGCCAATCTGCTGTCCATCGGCGCCATCGACTTCGGCATCATCATCGACGGCACCGTGGTGATGGTGGAGAACATCTACCGCGAGCTCGCGCTGCGTCACGGCCAAACCTACAGCCTCACCGACGTCATCCTCGCCGCTGCGAAGGACGTCGACCGTCCCATCTTCTACTCCGTCGCCGTCATCCTCGCCGGCTATCTTCCCATCTACGCGCTCAGCGGCCCCTCCGGCAAGCTATTTCACCCGATGGCCGAGACCATGTCGTTCGCGCTGGTCGGCGCGCTGATCCTGACGCTCACTCTCGTTCCCGTTCTCTGCTCCTACTGGTTCAAGAAGGGAGTGCGCGAGCCCTCCAATCGCCTTTATGAATGGATGAAGCGTGTCTACGCGGGTCAGCTCGATTGGTCCCTTGCCCATCCCAAGCTCACCATGCTGATCGCCGTGCTTATTTTTGGCGCGACGCTCTTGCTTGTGCCCTACATCGGCGGCGAATTCATGCCGCACCTCGACGAAGGCGCGCTGTGGGTGCGCGCGACCATGCCGTACACCATCTCCTTCGAAGAGGCCAGCAAGATCGCGCCGCAGATCCGCGACATTCTCAAGTCCTATCCGCAGGTCACGGTCGTCGCCTCCGAGCTCGGCCGTCCCGACGACGGCACCGATCCGACCGGCTTCTTCAACTGCGAGTTCTATGTCGGTCTGAAGCCTTACAAGGACAGCGCGTGGAGCGGTAGCACTCGCACCAAGCCCGAGCTCATCAAGTCGATCAACGACAAGCTCTCGGCATTTCCCGGCATCATCTTCAACTACACCCAGCCCGCCGAGGACGCCGTCGACGAAGCGCTCACCGGCCTGAAGAGCTCGCTCGCCGTCAAGGTTTACGGTGAAGACCTCAACGTCCTCCAGGACAAAGCCATCCAGATCAAGAACACGCTGTCGAAAGTTCCCGGCTTCACCGATCTCACTGTGGTGCGCGAGCTCGGCCAGCCCAGCCTGCTGATCGATGTCGATCGCGACAAGATCGCGCGCTACGGTATCAACGTCGCCGATGTCGAAGCCGTCGTCTCCGCCGCTGTCGGCGGTCAGGCCGCGACCCAGGTCATCCAGGGCGAGAAGCTCTTCGACCTCGTCGTCCGTATGCAACCGCAGTTCCGCAGCAGCGCCCATGAGATCGGCGAGTTGCTGGTCGGCACGCCAGACGGCAAACAGATTCCGCTCAGCGAGCTCGCCTCCATCAAGCAGGGCAACGGTGCATCGTTTATTTATCGCGAGAACAACTCGCGCTACATCGGCGTGCAGTACAGCATCGAGGGCCGCGACCTTGAGCGCGCCGTACGCGACGGCCAGGACGCGGTTAACAAAGCCGTCTCGCTGCCGCAGGGCTACTGGCTGAACTGGGGCGGCGAGTACAGTCAGTTCCTCGAAGCCAAGTCGCAGCTCGTGCTCATCGGCCCGCTCGCGCTGGTCACCATCTTCCTCATCCTCTTCGCGCTCTACGGCAACTTCAAATTCCCGGTGACGATCGCGCTGGGCGTGATCCTCACCGAGCCGGTCGGCGCGCTGCTGGCCCTGAAACTTACCGGCACGCCGTTCAGTGTCTCGTCTGTGCTGGGATTGCTGGCTCTGCTCGGCGTCTCGGTTGAGACCGCAGTCATCCTCGTCTCCTACATCAACAAGCTGCGCCAGGAAGGCATGGACATCCCCACCGCAACCCGCGAAGCCTCGCTGCTGCGGCTGCGACCCATCATGATGACCGCGCTGGTCGCCTGCCTCGGCCTGCTGCCCGCCGCCATCGCCACCGGCATCGGCTCCGACACGCAAAAGCCCTTCGCCATCGTCATCGTCGCTGGCCTCATCTCGCGCCTGTTCATCGGCTTCTTCGTGAATCCGGTGCTCTACATCATGGTCGCGCGCGAAGGCGACGTCCTGCAGGTCTGACGCCTTCACCCGCGGGTGCCCCAGGTCTGGCGGTTTTCCAGACCTGGGTGAGCGGAGCAAGTGTATAGTTCCATCGGGCCTCTCTGAAATCCGACTTCTGGAGGTAAGCCATGGGCTTTATCGTGTGGATCGTGGTCGGTCTGATCGCCGGCTGGCTTGCGGGACAGGTCATGAAGGGCGGCGGCTACGGCATCCTGGTCGACATCATCCTCGGCATCCTGGGCGGCATCCTCGGAGGCTGGATCTTCGGCATGCTCGGAATCTGGCCGGGCGGAGGGATGATCGGTTCCATCATCGTAGCTTTCGTCGGCGCGGTAATCCTGGTGGCGATCACCCGCATGATCAAGCGCGCTTGACCCGCATTAAGACAGCCAAGTCGCCCTGTGCAGCTTCGTGGTCCGATGCAGTCGTGTGGCAGTCCTATCTCAAGCAACTGCTTGCCGAGAGTCAGCACTGAATTGTCTGGGAAGATTGCGTTGGCTGGGGCAATTGCAGATCGAGCGAGCCCGGTCTGCGCCTTCTGCTCGCGTGATGTATCGGCTGCCACTGCGATCGCGGCAGCTGACAGCTCGACCTCGCCATAATCACGGCAATAAGGCCCACGAATAATCCGAACAAGGAGACTGCCTGTGGGTCTTGTTTCACCAGCTCGGCAGCGAATGTGCACGCGCGGAGGAGATAGGTGCGAACTAGAGCGAGAGCGTTCTGCTCCTGAACGATGATGATCAGTACGGCGAAGGCGAACATCACAACTGCCGTCGCACCCAGAAAACACAGCACGTCCGCCATCGCTCGTTTCATCGCGGCAACTCTACCCTCATTCGGCACAATGAATCTATGGCTTCTATCGGCAAGAAGCGCGCACATCTACTGGCCAGTCCAATAGTTTTTGATGCACATTTCGGTGCTACCGCGCCAGCGTGGTTCCCTTCCACCTACTGGCAACCGCCTCCCATTGTGACTGGGACTAATAGCGGATTCCCAGGGATGGGCCCAGCACAACATCGTCGCAATTCGGGGTTAACATAGACGTGAACCCACGTTGTCCAAAAGGCATCTGAATTCAGAACCCGCTTCCCAACAAAGGGAGAACTGAGGTATTTTTGCGCCGATACACGCGCCAGCCATTCCTAAGTCTCAGATTCAATTCCAGGACGACGTGTGGGCTGGTCTGCGCCTTTTTGCTGACACTGGTGACTCACGCGCAGCAACCAGTCCCGGGCGGAACCAACGCCAGCTCACAACCGCAGCTCGATCCGCAATCCCCTGGCCGCATCTCGGGAACCGTTCTGGATAGCCACGGCGCGCTTGCGGTCGGCGCTCAGGTGCAGCTGACTCTTGCCGGCCAACCAGTACGACCGGTCCTGTCGGGCGACAATGGCGAATACTCGTTTACCGATCTTCCAGCCGGACCCTTCCAACTGACGATTACTGCTCCCGGTTTTGAGCCGAAAGCCTTCTCCGCAGTCCTCATTCCCGGACAGGCTTTCCTCGTGCCGGAGATCACGCTCAAAATTGCCGCTGCCACAACCGATGTTCGCGTCGGCGGCAGCACCGTCGAAGTTGCCGAGGCGCAGATCAAGCAGCAGGAAAAGCAACGCATCCTTGGCATTGCTCCTAATTTTTATGTCAGCTATATTCCTGACCCCGCGCCGCTGAACACGCGGCAGAAGTTCGAGCTGGCCTGGAAGTCGACCATCGATCCCATGACGTTTCTGGGTGTGGGAATTCTTGCCGGATTTGAGCAGGCCGCCAACGACTTCAGCGGATACGGGCAGGGCGCGCAGGGATACGCCAAACGCTTCGGCGCTGGTTACGCCGACACCTCCATTGGAACCTTCGTGGGCAGCGCTATCTTGCCGGCGCTGTTTAAGCAGGACCCGCGGTACTTCTATCAGGGCACCGGCACAACCAAGTCGCGGCTCATTCACGCGCTCAGCAATGCCGTAATTCGCAAGGGCGACAACGGCCAATGGCAGCCGGACTACTCCGGAATCTTGGGAAGCTTTGCTGCCTCCGGTATTTCCTACATTTATTATCCGCCAAGCGATCGCGGCGGTGGGTTACTGGCCGAGAACGCGCTGATCAGCATTGGAGGCGGCGCCGTGGCCGGCGTCTTCCAGGAGTTCGTCTTCCGCAAAGTAACCACCCACAGCAAGGACAGCACCGCCTCCGGGCCGTAAAGAGCTGGGAGTCTCGCGGGCACGGCTGAAAGTGGTTCCCTGACACAAAGCAATCCTGTCGCAACAGAAACTTGAAACTGGAAACTCGAAACTGCCTTCTACGCCAGCAGTCTCGCAGCTTCCTTCGCGAAGTAGGTCAGCATGATGGACGCGCCGGCGCGCTGGATGCATAGCAGCGATTCCATCATCACGCGCTCGTAGTCAATCCAGTTGTTCAGCGCCGCTGCCTTGATCATGGCGTATTCGCCGCTAACCTGATAGGCGGCAAGCGGCACATCGAAGCGCAGGCGCGCTTCGTGCAGCACGTCGAGATAGGGCATCGCCGGCTTCACCATGATCATGTCGGCGCCTTCTTCAAGGTCGAGTTCGATCTCGCGCATGGCTTCGCGCAGATTGGCAGGATCCATCTGGTAGGAGCGGCGGTCGCCAAAATGTGGCGCTGAGTCGGCCGCCTCGCGGAAGGGGCCATAGAATCCGCTGGCGAACTTCGCGGCATAAGAAAGCACAGGAATGTTCTGGAATCCGTTCTCATCGAGCGCGGTGCGAATCGCGGCGACACGCCCATCCATCATGTCGGAGGGTGCGATGATGTCCATGCCCGCCTTGGCTTGCGAGACTGCGGTTCGCGCCAGCAGCTCCAGCGTGGGGTCGTTCAGGATCTCGTAGTCCTCGGCTGAGGCTGCCATGACTTGCGATACGGCGGCAACGGCAGCGCCCTGCGACTCCGCGCCAGAAACAGCTATCGCCGCAGCCAGCGCCCGTGTGCCTTGGGAGGTTACGACTACCCTCTTACCCTTTGATTCCAGCTCGCGCTTGAACTCCAAAGCCTCGCGCAATGCCTTGGCGTTGGGATCGGAGGTGTCCACCAGGCCGCAATGTCCGTGCGACATGTACTCGCACAAACAAACATCGCCCATCAGCAGCAAGCCGGGAACCTCGCGCTTGATGGCGCGCGCCGCCTTCTGCACGATGCCGTCATCGGCCCATGCACCGGTCGCGACTTCGTCCTTCGACTCCGGCAGTCCGAAGAAAATCACGCTGGGGATGCCCAGCGACTTCACCTCGGCGCACTCTTTCACGGCCTCGTCGATCGAGAGGTTGTACACCCCGGGCATGGAGCGAATCTCCTTGCGGATGCCTTCACCCGGACACACAAACAGCGGATAGACGAATCCTTCGGGACTCAGGCGGGTTTCGCGAACAAAGGAGCGCATCGCTTCGGTGCGACGCAGACGGCGAGGACGATCAGTTGGAAATGCCATAACAGTAAAATTCTAGCACCGCGGGAAGCGCCGAAAGCCGCGAAAATCGCGGCAAGAAGGCATTCTGAGTTTGTGACGGAAATCACTGACGGCAGACCGCGAAGCTATCCAAGCGCAGAATTAATCGTACCAGTGTCATGTTTCGAAAATTGACTCACAGCCGTGTGCTTTTTGAAAGGGCACGCCTTCAGGCGTGCCGTTAAGGGGCTCGGACACGCGGCTTTAGCCGCTGAGGGATATGCCCTCAGGGCCTAAAGGCCAATCTCCTCCCCGCTTGCGGCGCGGCTGGAGCCGCGCCCTTTCAAATCCCATCTGTAAGCGCCTTCGAGGAACACGACATTAACGGCTTGCTCGCGCTCAGCCTTCAAAAGAAAACCGCGACGCTAGCCGCGCCAGCTTCAGGACCTTGTAAACCTCAACGTGCACCCCGCGCAGCGTGACCTTTACCGTCTTTTCCGTGGCGGCCTGCGCCAGGGCCTCTAATCCGCGCACGGCGCCAGGTTGAATGCGTACCATACGGGAAAAGTCCAGAGTTAGCTCACCGCCGGACTCCAGCTTCTCGCAGGCACCTTGCAGCGCGCGAGCTGCGTCATCGCCATTGACTTCCAGATAGGCAGGAGCCTTTGTCGTCGTCATACGTACGCCTCTTCCTTAACCTTTTCCGTTTTGGTGGCTGCTTTCGGCTGGCTCGTGCCTCTGCCACGATAGGCGCTCCAATAAAGCTCGACCAGTTCACTGACCAGCGGCATGCGCGGATTCGTGCGCCAGGAGGGATCGTCAAAGGCGTTCTTCGTCAGATCTGGCATGGCGCGCTCGAACTCTTCCTTTGAGATGCCAAGCTCGGCAATCGATCGCGGAACGGCCAGCCTATCGAGCAACTGCTCCGTCGCCGTGACCAGCTTGGCTACTTTCTCTTCGACGGTGTGGCCGCCCAGTCCGAGCAGGTCGGCAATCATCGCGTACTTCTTGTGGGCAACGTATCCTCGCTGGTTGGGCGAAGGCATGAACTTGGTAGGCACCGACGCGTTGTACGCGATCACGTGCGGCAGCATCAACGCATTGGCACGGCCATGGGCAACGCCAAAGCGCGCGCCGAAGGCATGCGCCAGCGCGTGATTCACTCCCACCGAAGCGTTTGAAAAGGCAATTGCCGCGATGCAAGCGGCGTTATGCATCATCGTGCGGGCCTCTTCGTCGCGCGGATTCTCGTATGCCTCGGGCAGATACTTGAAGACCAGCCGAATCGCCTGCATCGCATTGGAATCGGTGAAGGCGGAAGCGTAAATCGAAACCGCAGCTTCCAGCGCGTGCGTCAGGCAATCGACGCCCGTGTCGACCGTGAGCCCCTTTGGCATCGACATGACGAATTGCGGATCGACAATCGCGACGTCGGGCGTGAGCGAGTAGTCGGCGAGCGTAACTTTGACGCCGCGCTCCTTGTCGGTCATTACCGCGAACGGCGTGACCTCGCTACCGGTTCCACTCGTCGTGGAAATAGCGATTAGTCGCGAGTGATTGACCTTTTCCGCCGCAATCGGGTATTGCACTACGCGCTTACGGATGTCCAGAAACGGAGCGGCCAGTTCCTCCAGGTCCGCCTCCGGCGACTCGTACTTCAACTTCATGATCTTAGCTGCATCGATGACCGAGCCTCCGCCCAGCGCGATGATCTGGTCGGCCTTGTAAAAGTTGAGCGCCTCCACACCTTGCGCGATGATTTTAATGTCGGGCTCGGCGTCGGGAATGATGGTCACTCGCACCTGAGTCTGCGCTGGAAGCGAGCGCCGGACGATGTCGACGTGGCCGATCTGCTCCAGCGGCGGATTGGAGATGATCACGGTCGAGCGCGAGGGGAAGTTGCGCAGATTTTCGACCGCATGCATGTTGAAGTAGATCTGATTGGGAACTCGGAACCACATGTGAGCCGGTGTCCTCCGCGCCATGCGCTTGATGTTCAGATAGTGGTAGACGTTGATGTTGTCGGTCGTGCTGTTGCCGCCGCCGGTGCCGCATCCAAAAGAGAACGTTGGCACCATGTCGTTGTAAACGCCGCCCAGAGCGCCGATCGATCCCGGCGAGTTCACAATGATTCGGCCGGCATTGAGCAGGTTGCCGAATTGCCGGACGATGGCGTCGTTGTTGGAGAAGATGACCGCGGTATGTCCCAGGCCTCCGAGGTGATTCACATCCACGCAGGTCTTCAGCGCCTCATCCACGGAGTGGGCGCGATAGACGGCGAGCACCGGGAAAAGCTTTTCAACCGAGAGCGGATACTCGCGGCCTACGCCCTTGATCGGCGCAAGCAACAGCTTGGTGTTCGGTTTGACTTTGATTCCGGCGAAGCGCGCGATGTCGGCAGCCTTCTGCCCCACAGCCATCGGCTGCATGAAGCCGGTCGTGGGATCGATCACCGTCTGTCCCAGCACCTCCGCTTCCTTCTCACTGCAGATATGCGCACCCAGTTCGGCGAACTTGTTCAGCGCGCGATCATAGATTTCGTCATCGATCACCAGTGTTTGTTCCGAGGCACAGATGGTACCGTTATCGAAGGTCTTCGAGGTGATGATGTCCACGACAGCCATGTCGAGATCGGCTGTCTTCTCCAGATACACCGGCGTGTTACCCGCTCCCACGCCCAGCGCGGGTTTGCCCGAGCTGTAGGCGGCCTTCACCGCTCCCGGTCCACCGGTGGCGTCGATCAGGCCGACATCCTTGTGATGCATCAGATAGGCGTTGTCCTGCAGCGTGTGCGACTCCAAGCAAGTGAAGACGCCTTCCGGCGCACCGTGTTTCACCGCAGTCTCGTACATGATCTTCACGGCCTCGGAGCAGCAACGCCACGCGCTGGGATGCGGGCTGAAGATCACCGCATTGCGCGTCTTGATCGCCATGATGCACTTGAACAGCACGGTCGAGGTGGGATTCGTGATCGGCGTAAGCGAGAAGATCACGCCGATCGGCTCGGCCAGTTCAACTATGCCACGTTCGGGATACTCGCGAATAACGCCGACGGTGCGTTTGTCCTTGATGTAGTTGTAGACGAACTCGGTCGCCACCATGTTCTTGAGCGCCTTGTCTTCCAGGACGCCGATGCGAGTTTCTTCCACCGCCAGGCGCGCGAGATTCTGGGCTGCCTTCAGGCCGGCAATGACCATGGGCTTGACGATGCGATCCACGTCTTCTTGCGTGCATTGCGAGAAGATCGCAGCCGCAGTCCTGGCCTGGCTGACCAGACCTTCCAGATAGGCGATACGTTCTTCGCTGAGGGGCGTGCCGTTGTCGGGCATGAGACCTTCTTTCACGATCCTGGCATCAGCAGATCGGATCAGCGCAGTGATTGAGGATCCGAAGCGAGTGCGCGGGCACCGTAGGAGACTAAGACCTGGCGTGCCTCGAATGACTTCGGCCTTGCAGTTCTGCAAGGGCGACCCGCACATCAAGAAGTGACAAGCGAGCGGTTAATCACTTGCGCACAATGACCCTGCGGGTACTCGGAGTCTGCCGAGGACGCCCACGTTTCAGTATCGGTTGGGTACAAATACGTCGCTGTGAGCCTTGTCACTGCGAGGTGTGAGACTTGGACTGCGTTTGTGCGAGCGTCGCAGGCGCGAAGTAAAGTATGTCCCTGGTCTGATCTGTAAAGTATGTCCCCGTTCTGGCTGTAAAGTATGTCCCCGTTCTGATCTGGAAAGTATGTGGCCGGTCCGTACCAGTAATTAGCCCACCGCGGAAGCGGTGGGTCAGCGTGCGATGAGATATTGGAGTCCCTTCAGGGACGGCACGCTTCTCACGCAGACACTTGGAGGCCTGCTGGGGCGCACCGGCGAACTGCAGCACGACTTCGCAATCTTCGAAACATTGCAATTTCGTTTAGACGAACTTATCCCCGCAGGAAATTCAGGACGCAATTGGTAAGTTCGATGGGCTTCTCCAAAGCCGGCAAATGTCCACACTGAGGAATCACTTCCAGCCGCGAACCGGAGATAAGGCTGTGCATCCGACGTCCGGTCGCTATCGGAATCAACTGATCCTCCTCGCCCCAGATAAGGAGGGTGGGGACGGTCAGGGCAGCGATTCTGTCATCCAGACGCTCGCGGCCATCGCGCAAGTTCTGTAGCACGCGATCGATTGTGTATCCATCTCCACGCTCGAGGTGCTGGCGATAGGACAGGTCGACAAGTTCGTCCGTGGCCAGAGACTTGTCGTGGAAGACATGCTCCATCACATACCGCATGTGAGCTTGCGTGGAGACATGCAGGTCGATAGGCAAATTCGCCGGCCCATCCCAGACCCCTGCAGCGTCGACCAGAACCAGTTTGTCCACGCGATCCGGGAATTGCAGCGCGAAGGCTGCCGCAATCCAGCCGCCCAGCGAGCTGCCGACTAGGCTGACCCGGGAGATCTTCAACGCACTCAGGAAATGGTCGATTACTTCGACGAAGACCGCGATGCAGTATTCGATTGCCGGCTTGTCGGAGCGGCCAAACCCCAGCAGGTCCAGAGCGATCACTCGATGCGAAGCGCTCAGCGACTTGAAGCAGAATACCCATTCATCCGCATCGCCACCGATGCCGTGAATTGGAACGAGTGGAGTTCCGGAACCGATGTCGTAGTAGCGAATGTTGCGGCCGAAGAAGGAGGTAGTGCGCAGTTCAGGCAGGGGTGGCAGGACGGATTGCGAAGGTTGAGGCTGGGAGCTTTCCATCAGAGGTTGCTTTTCGCTGTTCGCGGTTCGTTCAGGATCGTGTCGGCGCGCTACCCGGCGAAAAGCGAATAGCGAGAAGCGAATAGCGATTTCACAGAATTTTCTTGCCGAAGGCCGACAACGCCAGCTCGACCGCCAGCTCCGCAGTCTGGTTGCGCTCATCGAGAACAGGGTTCACTTCCACCAGTTCGAAGCTCAGCATGCGGCCGTGGTCGGCGATGATTTCCATCGCCAGGTGGCCTTCACGGTAGGTTGCGCCACCCCAAACCGGCGTGCCGACGCCCGGCGCATCCTCCGGATCAATCCAGTCGAGATCGAGCGAAACGTGGTAGCCAACTGTCCCACGTCCGGCGAGGCGAAGCGCTTCCTCCATGACCGCGCGCATGCCGCGCTCGTCGATATCGCGCATGGTGAAAACATGCACGCCGGAGCGGCGGATGTTCTCGCGCTCATGCTCGTCCACATCGCGAATACCAACCAGCGCACAATTCTCCGGCCGAACCTTCGGACTAAAGCCGTACAGGTCGGAAAGCGGCGAATGAAACAGCCCCATAATCGCGCCGAGCGGCATGCCGTGAACGTTGCCGCTGGGTGAGGTTTCGGGCGTGTTGATGTCGCTGTGGGCGTCGATCCATAGCAGGCCGACGCGCTGCTTCTTGCGGCGATAGAATTCGGCCACGCCCGACACCGTACCAGCAGCGATGGAGTGGTCGCCGCCCAGAGCAAGAGGAATTTTTCCGGCTTCGAGCGTCTTGATGACCAGCTCGGCCTGAGCAGTACAGGTCTCTGTAATTTCGTTCAGATATTTCGCGCTCGGATCGCCTTCCGACTCGGTTTCCAACATCGCGACTGGCACATTACCGCCGTCTTCCACGTCGTAGCCGAGCGCCTCCAGCTTGGCTTCAAGGCCGGCGACCCGCATCGCCGACGGGCCCATATCCACGCCGCGCCGCGACTGGCCAAGATCCAGCGGCACGCCAATGATACGAATGTACTTGGTCTCGATGTTCTGAAGCGGTTTGGTGATGGGACTGGTTGCCATAGTCGTTCCTGACGACAATATCCTACATTGTGGTAGACCCCACCTTGGTTATGGATACAACCGATGCAACATGCGTGGGAACGGAATCGTCTCGCGCACATGTTCGAGTCCGCAGATCCACGCCACCGCCCGCTCGATACCCATGCCGAATCCTGCGTGCGGCACGCCGCCGAACTTGCGCAGATCGAGATACCACTTGAACGCTTCTTCCGGCAAGCCGTGCTCGTGAATGCGCTGCAGCAGCAACTCGTACGACGCCATACGCTGCGAGCCGCCGATGATCTCGCCATAGCCTTCAGGCGCGAGCACATCGACGCAGAGCGCGAGATCGGGCCGCGCTGGATCGGGCTCCATGTAAAACGCCTTCACCGACGCAGGATAACGGTGGATCATTACAGGACGGTCAAACTGCGACGAGAGATAGGTTTCGTCGGGCGAGCCCAAGTCGCCACCGTATTCGAAGCGGTTCTCTACCAGACCTTTGGCGTGCGCTTCCTGCAACATCTTCACCGCGTCGTCGTACATGATGCGCGGGAACGGAGCGTCGACCTTCTCCAGCTGCGTAATGTCGCGGCCGATCGTTTCCAATTCAGGCCGGCGCCGCTCCAGACAGCGCTTCACGATGAACGTTATGAACTGTTCGGCCAGTTCCATCAGCCCGTCGAGTTGCAGGTACGCAACCTCCGGCTCGACCATCCAGAACTCGGTGAGATGGCGGCGGGTCTTTGATTTCTCCGCGCGGAAGGTTGGGCCGAAGCTGTAGACCTTGCCCAGAGCCATCGCCGTGGCTTCGATGTACAACTGGCCGGACTGCGTGAGGAATGCCTGCTCCTCGAAATAATCAACTGGAAAGAGTGTGGTTGTGCCTTCGCAAGCCGCGGGAGTGAGGATCGGCGGATCGGTGAGGGTGAAGCCACGATCGTCGAAGAAGTCGCGGGCAGCTTTGATGATCTCGGCCCGAACGCGCAAGATGGCCGCTTGCCGCGGCGAGCGCAGCCAGAGATGGCGATGCTCCATCAGGAAGTCGACGCCGTGCTCTTTGGGCGTGATCGGGTAAGGATCGTCGGGGTTGACCCGCTGAACGACTTGCGCGTCGCTGACATCGAGTTCATAACCGCCGGGAGCGCGCTTGTCGGCGCGAACCTTGCCGGTGACGATGACGCTGGACTCCTGCGTCAGGCCTTTGATCGACTCGAACAGCTCGGGCGAGACCTGCTGCTTGGCGACAACGCCCTGGATGATGCCGGTGCCATCGCGAAAAATGGGGAAGAGCAGCTTGCCGCTTTCGCGCAGGTTGTAAAGCCAGCCGCGAATGGTGACGGTCTGGCCTTCATGGTGCCCAATCTCGCGGATCGTGGTTATGGGAGCTTCGGTCTGGACATTGGTTGATGAGTTCATAAGAATTAAGTATTAAGTATGCACGTTGAGCGCAGAAAAGTCAGGCAGCGTGAGTGGGTAGGGCCTTCGATTCTAGCTTGACGCAAGTCCGCACTCGTCCTAGCCTTGACAGCATGGAAGTGGATTTTACCCCGGAACTACAGGCTAAGCTCAGTCGTCTAGCGGCAGAGCAAGGCCGAGATACGCGTGCACTGGTGCGTGAAGCGGTGGAGCGATTCGTGGATCACGATGAGTGGTTTCTCCGCAAAATCGAAGAGGGCCTGGCGGAAGCTGAGCGCGGGGAGCTTGTGGACCACGAAGAAGTCAAGAAGCTCATTGATCGCCGGTATCCCGGTTGATGCGCCTACGATGGACACAAACTGCCGTCCGCGATCTTACGCGAATCTGTGACTACATCGATGAACATGATAGCCCGGAGTTGGCTCGCCGCGTGGCTCTGACGATCTACGAAGAAGTGAACTCGCTCGTTCAGTTTCCGTACCTGGGGCGGGCGGGGCGCAAATCAAACACCCGCGAGTTGATGTTCCACGGTCTACCGTACCTTGCCATCTACCGGTTGCGCGACGAGATCGTTGAGATCCTTCGCATCCTGCACGGAGCACAGAATTGGCCGTGAGTGTCTAATCGGCGTTCTCCAGCTTCCCGAAAGCCTCGGCCATCTTCTCGCTGATCTTCTCGATCTCGGTGTCTTCAATCTCCAACAGCAGTGGCGGAACGTGCGGCGCCGTGCGCAATAGCGCGATTGCTTCTTTCCAGTCGATGCTGCCGTTGCCGGGCCACAGATGCGAGTCATGATCTTTCTTATTGTCGTGTACGTGCGTCGAGTGGATACGGTCTTTCAGCACTTCGAAGGCTTCCTTCACGCTCGACATGATGTGCGCGTGGCCAAGATCGAAGCAGACACCGACGTCGACAAAGCGCCCCGCGTGCAGCAACTCGATCAGGCTCTGCGGCGTGGAGAGCTCGTTGGTAATGTTCTCCACCAGTAATTGCACACCAAGCGGCTTGGCGAAGGCGTGCAGATGTTCTAGCGACATCATGGCAGCTTCGGTCTTGTGCTCACTGCTCTCTTCGTTGCCGACGCCGACGTGCTGCACCAGAAACTGAAAAGGCACCTGTTCGGCAACCTCCAGCGCGCGCTTGATCTCGTCCATGGCGGCAATTCGGTCGCGTTTCTCGGTAGCGGCGATATTGACTGCCGGTCCGCCGTCACGTCCCCACTGCTCATCGGCGTACATGGGAGAATGCATGGAGTGGAAGGTCACGTGGGTGCTGCGAAACCAATTGCCGATTTCGCGGATGTGCTGCCGGTCGGTGTAATTGAAGTGGCCGCGCGCAGCAAAGATCTCGATCGCTTCAGCCCCGCCGGAAACCATTCGATCCAGCAGTCCGGGATGGAGCCGCTCCGATCGCGCGTAGATCAACGTGGACATTGCTCTACGCATCAGAAGCCAACCGCCTTACCGTCATTACGTCCGTCGCTTGCTCCCAACAGCTCGCCGGTTTTCTCATCGACGGCAATGCACTCGGCATCGCCCCAGTAACCGTGGGCAACTTTGACCTTATGTCCCATGTGCTCCAGAATACCGATTGTATCGGGCGAAATGCCCGTCACTTCCACCATGATCTGGTCGGGCATCCATTGATCGTGGAAGCGCGCGGCGTTCACCGCCTGTTGGATGTTCAAGCCGTAGTCGACAACGCCCATCAGAACGTTCGCTACGGTGGTGATGATCGTCGGTCCGCCCGGCGAGCCGAGCACCAAAAACAGCTTGCCATTCTTGAGCACGATGGTCGGCGTCATCGCCGATAACGGCCGCTTGCCCGGGCCGATTGCGTTCGCCGGGCCTTGCAGCAATCCATACATATTCGGCGCCCCCGCCTTGGAGCTGAAGTCGTCCATTTCGTCGTTGAGCAAGAAACCAAGACCTTCGGCAGTGACGCGCGATCCGAAACCATCGTTCAGAGTCGTGGTCACGGAAACCGCATTGCCTTCGGCATCGACGACCGAGTAGTGCGTCGTATGATCGGGCTCGGAGAGCGACTGCGGTTGCGGGTGCGAGCGCGCATAGCTGTCGAGCTGCGAAAAGACGGAAGGCCGCTCCAGGCTGCCGCTGGGAGTGGCGCGGCGCAACGGAATTGTTTCGCGCCAGGCGTTGCCATAACGCTTGTCGATCAGCTGCGCGACGGGCAGCTTGGAGAAGTCCGGATCACCGAGAAACTCCGCGCGATCGAAGAACGCCCGCTGAAATGCCTCAGCCGTCAGATGAATGCTCTGCGCCGAGCGATCGCCCTCTTTTGCCAGATCGTAGCCTTCCAGAATGTTCAGCGTCTCGATCAGACCGATGCCGCCCGACGACGGCGGCGGAGCGCTGATGATCTCATAGCCGCGATAGGTGCCGCGAATCGGCGCGCGCTCTTTGACTTCGTATTGCGCGAGGTCGTCGGCGGTGATCAGGCCTCCGCCTTTCTGCATGGCCGCTGCAAGCTCGCGTGCCATCGCGCCGTGGTAGAAATCGTCGGGATGCTCGGCGATCCGCTCCAGAGTTTTCGCCAGCTCCGGCTGCTTGAAGGTGTCGCCAGCCTGATAGTAATTTCCGTCACGCTGGAAGATGCGATGCGACTCAGGGAACTTCGCTAATTGCGAATCGCGAAAGGCATGTGCCTCCTGATAGTCGAGAACGAATCCATCGCGCGCGAGTCGAATCGCGGGCTCCATCACCTGCTTCAGCGAGAGCTTGCCCCAGTGCTGCTCGGCATAAACCAGTCCCGCAACTGAGCCCGGGACGGCAATGCCTTTATAGCCGACCGTGCTCAGGCCCGGAATAACGTTGCCTTGCGAATCGAGATACATGTCCGCGCTGGCTTTGGCTGGCGCCTTCTCGCGGTAGTCGAGGAAGTGGACCTCGCCCTGAGCCCGGCGGAAGAGCAGGAAGCCGCCTCCACCGATGTTGCCGGCTTCCGGATAAACGACCTCAAGCGCGAAGCCGACGGCGACCGCGGCGTCAACCGCATTGCCGCCTTGCTGCATGATCGCGACGCCTGCGTTGGAAGCCTCCGGCTGAACGGTCGCCACCATGGCCTTGGTGCCATGGCTGGGACTCACCATGTCGCCGGCAAGAAGCGCCCCGCAAGATGCGGCGACCAGCAATAGGAGCAAGAATCGGGAGCGTACTTTCATGACAACAGTGGCCGAGCGTCGTTTTCGCATGCGCGCAAATCAGCAAACACAGGTGCAATTGAGGCTATTTGAGCGATCGGCGACAGTCAAATGCAGCGCGAGATTTGCCGCTGGCTGAAGCCAGCTCGCCAAAGTAAGAGACGTGCTGAGACGCTGGCCTGAAGGCCAGCTCTACCTGAATCCAGCGTTGGCAGAGGATGTTCGGCCCGGGTTGGCCAGCACGCCGGGAGCGAGATTATTTTAGACTGATGCGTATGCCGGCAACCCAGCTACGAGCCGTTGTTATTGGATCGGGTCCCAACGGTCTGGCTGCGGCCATCGCTCTGGCGCAAGCGGGACTGCAGGTTGACGTCTATGAGGCGGAAGCTGTGCCCGGCGGCGGCGCGCGCAGCCTGCCGTTAACGCTTCCAGGATTTCTGCACGATTTCGGTTCGGCTGTTCACCCGATGGCGGTGGCTTCGCCATTCTTCTCAACCCTGCCACTGAAGGACCACGGGCTGGAGTGGATTCAACCGCCGGCTCCGGTCGCCCACCCGCTCGACGACGGAACAGCGGTGATGCTGGAACGCGATCTGGATGAAGCCGAGAAAGCGCTTGGGGAGGATGGCAAGCAGTGGCGCAGGCTCTTCGGTCCGTTTGCAACGAAATGGGCAGAGTTGGCGCCGGAGGTCCTGCGGCCGGTTTCGCTATTCCCGCGACATCCTTTCTTGCTGGCGCGGTTGGGACTGCTGGGATTTCCATCGGCCAATGCGATCGCGCACTTCTGGTTTCGCAATGCAAGGACAAAGGCGCTGTTTGCTGGATTGGCGGGCCATTCCATTCTTTCGCTGGAAGAGCCGCTCACGGCCGCTTTCGGCATCATGTTCGCCGCCACGGCCCACGCTGTGGGATGGCCGATTCCGCGCGGCGGAGCGCAGTCGATCACCAATGCATTGTGCAGTTATCTGGCCAGCCTGGGAGGCAAGGTTCATCTGTCCACGCGGGTTGAAGATCTGGCGTCGCTTGGCAAGTTCGATCTCGCCTTGTGCGACGTGACGCCGCGACAGCTGGTGCAGATCGCCGGAGATCGTCTGTCGCCGAGCTACAAGCGTCGATTGGAGCAATATCGCTACGGCCCAGCGGTGTTCAAAGTGGATTACGCGCTGTCGAGCCCGATACCGTGGAAGGCGGCCGCAGTGCCGGCGCTCGGCGACCGTGCATATCGGCGGCACGCTGGAGGAGATTGTGGTCTCGGAGGACGCGATGCGGCACGGGCGCAGCGCGGAACGCCCGTTTGTGCTGCTGGCGCAGCCGACCCTGTTCGATCCCACACGCGCTCCGGAAGGCCGGCATATCGCGTGGGCCTATTGCCATGTACCGAACGGGTCAACCTTCGATATGCTGCCGCGATTGGAAGCGCAGATCGAGCGCTTCGCTCCCGGATTCCGCGACTGCATACTCGAGCGCAGCGTGCTGTCGCCGGCTCGACTGGAGACCATGGATGCGAACCTGGTCGGCGGCGACATTGGCGGCGGACTGATGAACGTGACGCAATTCCTCTTCCGTCCCACAATGAGGTACTACGCGACTTCGGCCCGGGACATCTATATCTGCTCCTCATCCACGCCGCCCGGTGGAGGAGTGCACGGCATGTGCGGCTACAATGCTGCGAAGCTGGCATTGAAACACCTGTGACGACAGCGCCTAATCTCGGTCCGCGGGGGAAAGTCGCAACCGCATTGTCTCTTACCGCGGTTGGCGGCTTTGTCGATGCGGTCGGCTACATCGCGCTGTTCGAAGTGTTCACCGCTAACATGAGCGGCAACAGCGTGCACGTGGGGATGTATCTGGGACAGCGGAACTGGCTGCAGTTGCTGCGCCCATTCTGCGCTGTCGTGTCCTACGCTGTGGGAATGACGTTGACCCGCATCACGGTTGAGATTGCTGGACGTAAACGTGTCCGGAGAATCGCATCTTTCACTCTCGCAGCAGAAGCCGTTCTCCTGATTCTGTTCGCGAGAGCGACGCCTGCGATGCATCTGGGACAGATTGTGGATCTGACCTCGCCGCAATACTTCGCGCTGGTGGCGCTGCTGGCCTTCGCCATGGGCGTACAGACGGCGACTCTAACCCATGTCGGGGCGCTAACCATTTACACCACGTTCGTCACCGGAACGCTGACCAAGCTTACGGAATCGTTCACCCGGGCGCTATTCTGGGGGTATGACCAACTCCGACAAACGAGGATATCTGACATTGTCAGACTTGCCCCGCGGCAGCGCGACGTCCAGGAAGGCGCCATGCTGGCCTCGACGTGGAGCTGCTACGTGCTGGGTGCGGCGATAGGGACAATCAGCAAGCAGCGCTGGGAGCTGCGGGCGCTGTATCTTCCAGTTGTGGTGCTGATCATCTTCATTGTGGTCGACCTGTTCCGGCCGATTGATGTGGAAGAGGAGCGGCATCAGACTGGTGCGGTGCGGTGAGGACATCGTAGCAAACTACAGGCTACAGACTGCATCCCTGATATAGTGTTGCCGCGAATTGCTGGTAGGCACGCTTTGCTGCCTTGGGAGGCCATGCATGTCGTCAGCTTTAAACCTGTCCTCGCCAAACAAGCCAATCACCGTTCTCTGCCTGGCCAGCTACTACAAGGGCGGCGAATTCATCCGCGAATGCCATCGCCAGGGCTGCCGCACGCTGTTGCTCACCTCGCACAGTTTGAAGGATGAAGCCTGGCCGCGCGAGAGTATCGACGAAATCTTCTACATGCCCGACGTGCAGAAGGAGTGGAAGCTGGAGGATGCGATCCTGGGCGTAAGTTTCATGGCGCGGACGGAAGTCATCGATCGCATCGTTGCGCTGGACGATTTCGATGTGGAGAAGGCAGCGGCCTTGCGCGAGCACCTGCGCGTACCGGGAATGGGCGACACGACGGCGCGGTATTTCCGGGACAAGCTGGCGATGCGAGCCAAAGCGCGTGACGAAGGATTGCCGGTGCCGGAATTCATTCAAGTGCTGAATTATGCGCAGCTAGGACAATTCATGGAGCGAGTTCCGCCGCCTTGGGTGTTGAAACCGCGATCCATGGCGGGATCCATGGGCATCAAGAAAATCCACAGCGCCGATGAGTTCTGGGCCGCGCTGGAAAAGCTGGGCGACCAGCAGTCGTTTTATCTGCTGGAGCACTATGTGCCCGGCGACATTTATCACGTCGACGCGATCTTCTATGAGCACAAATTACTGTTTGCCATCGCCAGCCGCTATGGGCGCCCGCCGATGGATGTCTCGCAGGAAGGAGACATCTTCACCACGCGCACGCTGCCATTGCGATCGGAGGAGGCGAAGCCGCTGATCGAATTGAACAAGAAGGTGATGAAGGCTTTCGGCATGCTGCGAGGCGTTTCGCACAGCGAATTCATTCGTGGACGTGATGGGAAGCTGTATTTTCTGGAGACCTCGGCGCGCGTGGGCGGAGCGCACATCGTTGACTTGGTGGAGACGGCGACGGGAATTAATCTCTGGGCGGAATGGGCGAAGCTGGAGATTGCAGGCGGCAAAGCTCCCTACAAGCCGCCAACGCCGCGAGAAGATTCTGCAGGACTGCTGGTGTCGCTGGCCAAGCAGGAGCATCCGGACACGTCAGGCTACAACGATCCGGAGATTGTCTGGCGGATGAATGAGAAGAAGCATCACGTCGGATTGATTGTGAAATCGCCTGATCCGAAACGGGTGCAAGAGCTGTTGGAAAAGTATACGGAGCGGATGCGGCAGGATTTTCTGGCGTGGCAGCCGCCGCTGGATCGGCCGAATTTTTAGAACAACATCCGACAAATCGCAGTTGCGAGAATTGCGAGACTCAGGGGCTAAAGCCCAAGATTCATGCGGCCTCCTACGGCACGGCTGAAGCCGTGCCCTGATACGAAGCCTTGGTTTGCGCAACGAGTTTCTGACTCGGGAGGTCCGCTGGCCAGCCGTTATTCGACCTCGCCGCTGAGCAACTTGCCCAAAGTTGGCTTGTGCTTCTGCGATTTCGTCTTTCGTTTCTTATCTGCCGGCTCGGTGCGCGTGCTGGGCGGAGTTCCAATCACAGCTCGAGCAGCAGCTTTTACTGCCGCGGCAGCGCGGAACGGTTTGGGCTTTCGTCGTTTCGAGGGCATGGGCAACAGTCCTGGCGATTAGGATAGCCGATCAGCCGCCGGAGCTGGGACAATCGAAAGGATAAGCCCTGGCGCGACTCGTGTCGTCGACTGAGCAGACTGCTGAAAGACTCCGAGACGCCGGTTTTGTGCCGCCGGCTGAAGCCGGCTCGGGCGAGACATGAGCGGCTTATCGGCACGACTGAAGTCGTGCCCTGTTACGAAGCGCTCACGGGACGACTTTTTCAGCAGCCTGTGAAGCCGACCCAGAAAGAGGATGAACGAGTTAGACGCTGGCCTAATGGCCAGCGCTACCCGAGCGCAGCCAAAAAACGAGTGAACGTTACGCGGCGGTGTCCGACTCATGATTCGATGGCAGTTCGGACAGCTGCGGAACCGGGGCGACGCCGGCGGGAAGAAAGATGGAGAAGACCGTACCGGTTTGGCCGACGGTGCGGGTCTTGAGGCGCAGACGGCCGGAGTGGCGCCGCACAATATCGTCGCAGACCCACAAGCCAAGCCCGGTGCCCGCGTCGCCCTTAGTGGTCACGAAAGGCTCGAAGATGTGCTGTTTGATGGTTTCGGGAATGCCACTGCCGGTGTCGGCCACAATCACACGAACGCCGCGCGCCACTTTCCTCCAGTCGAATCCCGGCCCGCAATCGATGTGAATCTCGCCGCCCGGCGGAGTGGCATCGATGGCATTGCTGATTAAGTTTGCGAACAGCTGCCGTAGCTCATTGGGGAAGGCATTGATCTTCGGCGCTTTTCGCAGATTGGTACCGATCTGAAGATTGCGGCGACCGAACTTGGGATAGAAGAGTTGCAGTAAGGACTGGAGCAGTTCGGCCACATCGGTTTCGATGGGCTTAGTGGATTTGCGATAGAAGCGAAGAGTCTGTCCGGAGATCTCGGTGATGCGGTTTAGCTCGTGTTGCGCCATCGCGCAAAACTGTCGCGTCTGTTCATCCGCCGCGCGAGTGTTAATGAGATAGATCAGATTGGTGACCGCTTCCAGCGGATTATTGATTTCGTGGGCGATGCCGGCTGCCAACTGGCCCGCCAGCGCCAGTCGCTCACTCTTGCGCAAGGCGACTTCGGAATCCTTGCGATCCTGCATGTCGGTGCAGGTGCCGACCCACTCCTTGACCGACGAATCCTCGCGAAAGACGGGCACACCGCGCGCCAGCACATAGCGATAGTTGCCGTCGTAGCGCCGCAGCCGGAACTCCAACTGGAAGGGACGCAAACTCTTGATGGCAGCGGAGAACGCGGGCACGATGTGTTTGCGATCGGCGGAATGGATCGCTTCGGTCCATCCAAGTCCACGGTATTGCTCGAAGGTCTGACCGGTATAGGCTTCCCACGAAGGCAAGCGGTCGACAAACTCGCCGTGCAGATCGGCCGTCCAGACAATGGAGGACGACGCGACGGTCAACGATCGATAACGCGCTTCGCTGGCTTGCAGGCGCTCGAGGACATCGCGGATCTGAAACTGCCGGCGACGCGCGCGCAACACGGTTTCCACTGTGCTGATCAGAGTTTCCGGACGTATCGGCCGTTCCAGCAGAGTCGTATGACCGAGCGGCTGGCGCATTTGAGCCATGAAGCGGGAGCTCCGGCTATTGCCGCTGCGGCCCTTGGTCAGGACAACCACGGGGGCATCGGACCACGCAGGCTGACTCTGCAGTGCGGCAGCGAATTCCTGGATGAGCTCTTCGTTCAGCGCCTCTTCTTCAACCAACAGGGCTCCGGTGGCGTTGGACAGGCGCGGAAAGGCGATGCGCGGATCGGGGCAGAGCTCGCACGGAATGCTGGCCCGGTGAAGAGTCTCCGCGATCAGGTCGGCATCGCGGCCGAAGGGCGCGACGACCAGCACCGGAAGCGGCTGACTACTAGTTGTCTGCATCACTCTCCATCAATTCAGCACCCTCTTTGCCTACGAACTGCGGAACTCCGGTGAGAACTCCATGGAAGCCGCGGAGCGGTGCGCCGATTTCGATGACACCCGGGCGGAGGCGGAACTCGCGAATGGTCGACTCGTGCGGTCCTGAGCGCTTTTTGAAAATCGAGATGGCTTTGTGAATCTCGCCTCGCGCTTCGAAATAGCGTAGGAGAACAATTGCGTCGGCGAGATAGCTGATGTCGATCTCGGCATGCATCGGACCCATAACGCCCTGCTGCGCCAGAATGAGAAACGTTGCCACGCCCTGCATGCCGAGATAGGAGAGAAGTTCGTGCATCTGGAGCTGAAGATATTGCTCGCCCGGCATGGCCTTCAGCCAGCCGTTGAGGCTGTCGATGACTACTACGCCGGCGCCATGCTGCACTCGGCCGCGAATGTCGTTGACGAACTCACCCGGAGGAACTTCGGCCGGGTCGAGTTGTTGCAGATGCACGCGGCCGCTCTTGATGTGAGGCATGAGATCGACGCCGAGCCCAGCACTGCGCTCCAGGTACACCTGCATGGATTCGTCGAAGAGGTAGATTGCGGCCGATTCACCGCGGTTGGCCGCGGAACAGGCGAAACGCGAAGCCAGGCTGGACTTGCCCACGCCCGCAGCGCCGAGGAGGAGCGTGCTGGTGCCACGCATGATGCCGTCTTGCAGCATGATGTCGAGCGCGCCGATACCGGTGCTCAGCCTATCCTTGCGGCCATTATGCCGGTGCTCGGCGGCGACCAGGCGCGGATGAACAACGACTCCGCCGGTAAGGATGCGGTAGTCGTGAAAGCCTTCGCGAAACTTCGAGCCGCGCATCTTCTGCACCCGCACGCGGCGGCGCTCGCTGCCGTATTCGCGCTCCAGCATCTCCAGCCCGATAACGCCGTGCACGATGCTGTGAACGGTAGGCTCTTTGCTATCGTCAGTCTGGTTGTCGATCAACAGCACCGTACATTTGCGCTCCTCGAAAAAGCTTTTCAGGGCGAGCATCTGCCGGCGGTAACGGAAGCTGTCGCGCGCCAGCAGGCGCAGCTCGGAGAGCGAGTCGACGATGATGACCTCCGGACGCACCTCGTCCACTTTCTTGGACATGAGATCGGTGAGCTGATCCAGCTCGACATCCTCGGGATTGAACACGGAGTACTGATGCTCCGGACGCAGCGAGTCTTCCTGCGGCGTGAGCTCGAAGATCGGCACGGGATCAAGATCCCAGCCGTGCGATGCCGCTACGGCTAGCAGCTCCTGCTTTGATTCGGAGAGGGTGATGTAAAGCACCCGACGGCCAGCCTCGCGATTGCTCAGCGCCAGGCGCAAGGCGATGGTGGTCTTGCCTGCTCCGGGTGTGCCTTCCAGCAGGTAAAGGTGGCCGGCGGACAATCCGCCGTGCAGGATATCGTCTAATCCACTAATGCCAAATGAAATGCGCGGGGCCGACTCTGACCTGTCGAGCAGATCAGATTTTGACGTTCTGGCTTGCGCCGCGTCCATCCTCAAACCTCCAAGTCGGTGTCTGGCGTGAAACCGGCAGCCCAAGAATGGCCTGTAAAAGGGCGCGGAAGCAACAGGTCCCGCTGCCGTATCAGGAGCACGGTGACAATAGAGATGCGTTTTCGATCAGCGAGAGTTGTACGTTAACAATACGAATACGACTTCCGTTAGACGACGGAATTGTGTTATGTTTTGCGTCAGCAGTGTTCCGGACTTGCCGCCTACGTTTACTGCCACGATTATGGTGCAGTTTGGGCCAGCGATATCGGAACAGTTTGCAGTACGTATCGGAGTAGGGAAATGCGGGATCACTCCGGCTCACACTCAGATCGCTTCGAATCCATTGAGCGCGGCGAGGTGCCCACCGGCCGCAAGAGCAAGCACCATAACATCGTGGACCGAATCCTGCGCGAGGTGGAAGACTTGCGCGCCAAGAGGGCGTTGAAGATTCCGCGCAGCGCGCTGGGCTCCGCCAAAATCGAGCACATCCGTGCCGCCCTCAGCCGCGCCTCGGCAAAAGGGGAGATGGAGCTGGGCACGAGCGTCGACGATAACTACTTCTACGTCTGGCGGCAGAACTGAGACTGCTGAGAAAGCGCGGCTTGCCGGACGGTCACTTCGACCAACATCTCCATTGATTTTCTGCGCCCTCGGACCGACTCGGTTCATCCTCCACTCGCCGGCACATCGGCTACTTCGAGCCACGACAGGGTGATTCATGAAAGCTGTTTTCCGGGCGGCGCACGAGTTCTGCCGGCGCTTCGGGTTGCGAGTACCAATACTCTTGGCGCCGATGGCGGGTGCGAGCGCGCCGTCACTATCGATCGCTGTCGCACAGGCTGGCGGACTTGGCGCCTGTGGCGCGCTACTGATGAAGCCGGACGAGATCATGGCCTGGGCAGAGGAAGTCCGGCGCGGGACCGACGGCCCATTTCAAATCAATCTCTGGATTCCTGACCCTCCGCCACATCGCGATCCCGAACGTGAGGCGCGGGTGCGCGAGTTCCTGGCGAAGTGGGGACCGGCTGTGGCTCCTGAAGCGGGCGACGCTACTCCTCCGGATTTTGCGGCGCAGTGCGAGGCGTTGCTCGCCGTGTCGCCGCCGATTGTGTCATCGGTGATGGGATTGTATCCCGCGGAATTTGTGGCACGACTGAAGCAACGAGGGATCGCGTGGTGCGCCAATGTCACCACCGTCGCGGAAGCGCGTGCAGCGGAGAAAGCGGGAGCTGACATCATCGCCGTGCAAGGCACGGAAGCTGGCGGGCATCGCGGCTGCTTCGATGCTGACAAGGCGGAACAGGAAATGGTGGGACTGTTCGCGCTGCTGCCCGCGGTGGTGGACGCGGTGAAAGTGCCCGTGGTCGCGACTGGCGGGATTGCCGACGGACGCGGCGTGGCTGCGGCGTTGGCATTAGGTGCCAACGCTATACAGATCGGAACCGCATTTCTGGTGTGTCCTGAGGCGCAGATTTCACCAGGATGGGCGAAGGCACTTGCAGCCGCCGCTCCGGAAGACACGATCGTCACCAGGGCGTTCAGCGGTCGAGCGGGACGTGGCCTTGCGAACGAATATGTGCGGGCTGCGATGTCTGCAGACGCGCCGCTACCGGCACCGTATCCCGTGCAACGCGGCCTGACTTCCGCGATGCGCGCCGAGGCGCAGCGAAGCGGAGATGTCCAGCGGATGCAAGCTTGGGCTGGCCAAGCCGCCGGTATGGCAAAAGCTGAACCAGCGGGCGACGTCGTTCGCCGGGTTTGGGATGAAGCACAGGCGATTCTCGGCTAAGTTTCGCTGCGTTGGGCAAAAAGGAAGGCCACACGGCTGCTCGTCGGCAGTTTGTACAATCCCTTGCAGGAGAAAATGACCTGTATTTTTAATAAGATAGAGCGAGCAGCACAAAAACATCTTGACAATGCTATAGTGTTATAGTTAAGTATAACACTATACATCGGCAGGGAAAGCCCAGAGCCGAAAAGCTGAGAAGCTGGAGGGATAGTCAAGATGAAACCGCATCGCATTCTGCTGTTAGCTGTTCTAATGTCTCTCACCACCCTGATTTATGCACTGCCGCATTCCGATGCGCCTAAGCCCGCGGCACAGACCGACGCGCAAAAGTCCTTCGACTCGATGAAAGCCCTCGCCGGAGATTGGGAAGGCGCGGTGGCGGTCGACCCGCCGGTACCGGAGATGGACGGCAAGCCGATGCACGTCTCAATGCGCGTGACCTCTCGCGGCAATGCGCTGGTTCACGAAATGCAGGAAGCCGGCACGCCGGTGGACGCGACCAAGTACGATCATCCGGTCACGATGTTCTATCTGGACGGAGATCACCTGACGCTGCTCCATTATTGTGACGCCGGCAATCGGCCGCACATGGTGGCTCGGCCCTTTGCCGACGGAAAGAAGGTAGAGTTTGATTTTGTGGATCTTTCCGGCGGCAATGACTATGGGCACATGTACCATGCCGTATTCACCTTTGTGGACGCCAACCATCACATCGAAGACTGGACTTACATGATGCCGGGCGACAAACCCATGCACGCGCACTTCGATTTGCAGCGAGCGAAGTGAGGGACGAATCTGGAGTAAGGAAATCTGGGAGCCGTGATGGACCGTGAGTGGAACGACAATCAGCCGATTTATCGCCAGCTTCGCGACCGCGTAGTGGCGATGATCCTGGACGGCGTGCTCAAGGAAGGCGATCCGCTGCCTTCGGTGCGCAATGTCGCGGCGGAATATCGGGTGAATCCGCTCACGGTTCTGAAGGGCTATCAGGAGCTGGTGGACGAGGAGTTGGTGGAGAAGAGACGGGGGCTCGGCATGTTCGTCAAGATCGGAGCGCGACATCTGCTGTTGCAGGGCGAACGTCGCAAGTTTCTGGCGGAGGAGTGGCCGCGGATCTATGCAACCATGCAGCGGCTGGGATTGAAGCCGGAAGAGCTGCTGAATGGCAGCGGGAACCACCGGCCGGAGTCCGATACCAAAGAGGAGGAACGCTGAAGCCATGCCAGTGATAGAAGCACACGGACTGCGCAAGACCTTTGGCACAACCCTGGCGCTGGATGGGGTGGATCTGCGCGTCGAAGAAGGGCGCATCCTGGGACTCATCGGCCCTAACGGCGCGGGGAAAACCACGGCGCTCAACGCCATACTCGGCCTCACTCCATATCAAGGTGAGCTGCGAGTGCTGGGACGCGACCCGTGGAGCGATCGCGATCAACTGATGTGCGATGTCTCTTTCATTGCCGACGTCGCCGTGTTGCCGCGGTGGGCGCGGGTTTGGAATCTGCTGGATTACGTGGCCGGCGTGCATCCTCGATTCGATCGCGCGAAAGCGGAAAGCTTCCTGGCCCGGACCAGCATCCGCCAGAAGAGCAAAGTCAGAGAATTGTCCAAGGGGATGGTTACTCAGCTGCACCTCGCTCTGGTAATGGCTATCGATGCCAGATTGCTGGTGTTGGACGAGCCAACGCTTGGCCTCGACATTCTGTATCGCAAGCAGTTCTACGATTCGCTGCTGAACGATTACTTCGATCGCAGCCGCACCATCGTCGTGACCACCCATCAGGTGGAAGAGGTCGAGCACCTGCTCACCGATCTCATGTTCATTAACCGCGGGCGCATCGTGCTCGCCTGCAGCATGGAAGAGTTGGAATCGCGCTACGTGGAAGTATCGGTGAATCCGGATAAGGTTGCCACCGCGCGTGCGTTCAAGCCGATTTACGAGAGGCAGCTGTTGGGCCGCAGCATGCTGTTGTTCGATCGGGTTGATCGACAGCAACTGGCGGCGCTGGGCGAGGTGCACACACCGAGTATTGCCGACCTGTTCGTCGCAGTTATCGGGAGTCAAGTTGCGGCACAAGGAGTGGCTTGATGAATACGCAATCCAATGCGCTGTCCGATTCGTTTGAGGCGCAGCGAGCGGCGCCGGCGGTGTTGACGGCGACCCAGCCGCTGTACTGGTCGGTGCGTCGCGAACTCTGGGAAAACCGCTGGATCATCGTCGGACAACTGATCGTCGCCGCGGTGTACTTGTTTGGCTATTTAATAAGTCTGGCTCATCTGCGCAAGCTGATGGTTCACTTGTCCGTGCAGGATCCCATGCATCAGCTCGATGCGATTGCCGCGCCCTATGACATCGCGGCCGGCTTGATGATGGTGACCCTGATCCTGATGAGCCTGTTCTATGCGGCCGACGCGTTGCATGGCGAGCGCCGCGATCGCAGCATTCTCTTCTGGAAATCGCTGCCGGTGTCTGACCTTACGACCGTGCTGGCGAAAGCCGGCATTCTACTCGTCGTCCTGCCGCTGCTCACCTTCGCCGTCACCGTTGCGATGCAGGCAATCATGCTAGTGCTGAACAGCGTGGCGCTGGCTGCTAACGGTATGAGCGTGGCGTCGCTATGGAGTGAATTGTCGATTTTTTCCAGGTGGGGACAATTGCTCTACCACCTGGTGACCGCCCATGCGCTGTGGCCCTTTCCTGTGTTTTGCTGGCTGCTGCTGGTGTCGGGCTGGGCGCGGCGCGCGACCTTGTTATGGGCAGCATTGCCGGTCGTCGCTCTTGGTGGCATTGAGAAGCTGGTCTTCAACACTTCGTATTTCATCGCGATGGTGGGGGTGCGCTTGATCGGAGGCGGCGCGCCGACCGACTTCTCGGCGGGCATGATGCCCTTTGGACCCATGGCCCATCTCACGCCGCTTCGCTTTCTGGGCGCGCCGGGTCTGTGGATGGGCTTCATCTTTGCCGCCGCATGTCTGGCAGCCGCGGTGCGTTTACGCCGCTATCAGGGGCCGATCTAAGTTAGCCGTCAGGACGTGGCGCTTCCTACGCGAGTAGCGACCAGCAATCCGTAGATCGCGACTAGAACTGTGCTCAGCAATACGGTCTCCGGCGCGCCAATCAGGCCAATCAGTGCGCCGGCGGGGAAGTCGCCTAACGGGCGGATACCCATGATCACCAGCGTGTTCAGGCTCATGACGCGGCCGCGCATATTTTCCGGCACGCGGAGTTGGAGCAGCGTGATGGTCGTTGTTCCCGCGAGAGTCTGTCCAACGCCGTAGATCAACAGCGCGACCATGGAAATCCAGAAGAATCCGCTGAGCGCAAACACGGTAAGCGCTGCAACCCATAAGAACATGCCGGCAAGATAAATCAGTCCTCGGCGAGGATTGCTGCCCAGCGACGCCAGAAACAGCGCTCCCAGAATCGTGCCGATACCGGCTGCGGAGAACAGCAGGCCGAGCCGCACCGGCCCGATGTGCAGGACCTTGACGGCAAAGACAGGCAGAATCAGAGCTGACGACGGTCCGAGAAAAAGCATTGCGGCGAAGCCGGACAAGACCCACGGCAACACCGCATCGCGCTTCACGGTATTGAGCGCAGCGCCGATTGCCTGCGCCGTGGATTGCTGGTGGCTCACGCTTGCGGGCACGCGCATCGCGTAGAGAGCAATCAGCACTCCCAGAAAACTGGCGCCGTTCAGAAAGAAATTTCCGGCATAGCCGATCGCCGCCACCGCGAAGCCGGCCAGTGCCGGCCCCAGTGTCGACGCTCCATTGAAGATCATCGATTGCAGACTGATGGCGTTGCCCAGATCTTCTCTTGGAACGAGCATCGGAATGAGTGCGCCCCGTGTCGGCTGATCGAAACTCAGCAAGCTTCCGTTCAGGAATGCGAGGATGAGAATCATCCAAAGCTGGATGACATTGAAGTAGGTGAGCAAGCCGAGCAGGATGGCCATCACGGCCGAACCGCTTTGCGTGAGCAGTAGAAGACGGCGCTTGTCGATGCGATCGGCGACGCTTCCGCCGATGAGAGCGAACAGGAAGAAAGCCAACGCCTGCGCCAGTGAGACTGTGCCCAGTGCAAACGCCGAGCCGTGCGTGATCTTCAGGACCAGCAGGCTCTGCGCGACGATCTGCATCCAGGTCCCGATTGCCGAGACGGCCAGTCCGACCCAGAGCAGGCGAAAGTCGCGATGCCGCAGTGCGCGAAAGGTTGTGAATAGGCCGGAAGCCTGCGCCTGGTGCGGGTTTGCGTCACCACTCATCAAACGCCGGCGCGGTAGAACCAGACGGGTTGCGCTGCATCGGCGGCTGCGGCGCGTGCGATCTCGATCAGGTGATGATCGGGTGAGAGTGAGCAGACAGGATCGGTCGCGGTCGCATTGCCGGTCACCAGAAACGCCTGGCAGCGGCAACCGCCAAAATCCTGTTCCTTGCGATCGCAGCTCTTGCAGGGCTCCGGCATCCAGTCGTCGCCGCGAAACATTCTGAATGCCGCAGATTCGTGCCAGATGTGTTCCAGCGAATGCTCGCGCACGTTGTCAAACTGTATGCCGGGAATTACTCCGGCGGCATGACAGGGCAGCACCCGGCCGGAGGGATCAATCAGCAAAGTACGCCGACCCCAGCCACCCATGCAGGCCTTGGGATAACGCGCGTAGTAATCCGGCACGACGCAATCGATGCGCGTCTTTCCGGCGAGACGTGTCTGCGCAGCTTCCACGGCGCGCATGCAGTTGTCCAGTTGCTCAGGCGAAGGAAGCAGGTGCTCGCGGTTTTTCAAAGCCCATCCGTAATACTGAGCGTGAGCAATTTCGACCCGGTCCGGCCGCAGCTGCTCGATGAACTCGATCATCTCCTCGATGTGGTCGAGGTTCTGCCGATGCACCACCAGATTCACCGTGAAGGCCAGCGGCAGTTGGCGAATCTTCTCTGCGAGAACGATCTTGTACGCATGACCCTTGGCGCCGGCGATCCATTGCGCCGGGCCGTCCTTCGAATCCTGAAAGCTCAGCTGAATATGGTCGAGGCCGGCGTCGACCAGCTTGGGCAGGCGCGTCTCCGGAATGCCAAGCCCGGATGTGATGAGATTGGTATACAGGCCAGCCTGGCGCGCGCCGGCAATCAGTTCTTCGAGATCGGTTCGCGCGGCCGGTTCACCGCCGGTCAAATGCAGGTGCAGAACTCCGAGGCGGCTCGCCTCCTGAAACACCCGCACCCACTCGTCGGCAGAAAGCTCCGCCTGCTTCGCCACCAGCTGCAACGGATTCGAGCAGTACACGCAATGCAGCGGGCAGCGATGTGTGACCTCGGCAATCAGCGCCAGTGGGTTGGGAGCCATCAGTAGTCCACGATCCGTTTGTTGTGCAGAGCTTCCAGGAAGCTGCAGACGTCGCCCATGATTTTCGCGGGATCGGCCGCGCCATATTTTTCAGCCAGCGTTGCCACAATCTGCTGGACGGTGCGTTGCCCGTCGCACAGCTCAAGGATGTTTTGTCCCGTACCCTGAATGCGAATCATGCCTTCGGGATAAAGCACCACCGGCTTTTCAGCGTGCGTGGCCCAGCGACATCCGGCTGCGAGACGAGGCTGACTTTCTGGCACTGGCGCGGCCAAGGCTATGACTCCACTCGAAACGCGCCCGGCGGTGGCCATCCCGGCCGCACGTAGGCGAAGTACAGCGCATCCAGCTGCGCCCAAAGAATGTCGCACTTGGCCTGCAAAGCGCCGATCGCCAGCTCCTGCTCAGCTCGCGTCCGGGCGTGCTCAATAACATACTGCAGCGCGAAGCGAGCATCTTCCGGAGCCTGGTGCAGCCGCGCGGTGAAGTAGTCGAGCCCATTCGAGAGCCAGGGATAATGCTGCCGCATGCAATCCATTCGCAGCGAGATCAAGTCGCGCGAGAACAACTCGGTCAGCGACGACGCAACCGCTTCCAGAAAACTGCGATTCTTGACCAGGTCGAGATAGGCATCCACGGCATAGCGAACCGCGGGCAAAATTCCCTCGCAGCGCATCACTCGCTCGCGCTCCAGGCCGGTCGCCTCCGCCAGTCGAATCCAGCGCTCGATGCCGCCCTCCTGCGTCGCATCGCCATCGTGATCGACAACCCGCTTGCGCCACGCGCGTCGAAAGTCCGGGTCTTCGCTGCGCGAAAGAATGATGGCATCCTTGATGGGAATGCGACTCTGATAGTAATAGCGGTTCAGCGCCCAGGCCTGCAGCTGCCCGCGGCTCAACTTTCCCTCATGCATCATGGTGTGAAACGGATGCTGATGGTGATATCGCTCCGCGCCAACGTTGCGCAGCCGCGCTTCTAACTCCATCGCGGAAAGAACCGGCAAATCCAGCATCGCCGCTACAGATTCAGTTGCCACCCATCCTCCGCTAACTCCCAGCCGGCCTCGCGCAGCTCGCGATACTCGGGACCGGACTCATCCAGCATGGGATTCGTGTTGTTCACGTGCACAAAGATTTTACGCGGACGGCGAACCCCAGAGAGCAGGTGCAAACTGCCGTCCGGCCCTGATACCGGAACATGACCCATCTCGCGCGCTGTTGCTCCGCTGCCTTGCACCTGGATCAATTCGTCATCGCTCCAGAATGTTCCGTCGAAGAGAAGCACGTCGGCGGTCTCCAGACGCTGCACCAGCTGATCGCTGATCGCGGGAACCGCCGGCAGGTAAGCCAGCCGCGTTCCAGAAGATCCCGTCAGCATGACACCCAGCAAAGCCTCGTTGCCATTCAGTTGCATGACGCGCTCGGGCGAAACATACATAGGATACCGGTCAGCCAAGGAAAATACCTCGCAGGCGATCCCCGACTCTTCACCTTCCGCATCCAGCAGAGGAAAGCATTCCCCGGATTTGACGTTGGTCCAGCAAACTTGTCGCGGGACGCGGTTCAGCATGGCGAAGGCGGTGTTGTCCTCGCGCAAGATTCTCTGCAACGACTGCGTGCAGTAAATCCGGAAAGGCTGTAGCTCGCGAAGCGACAACAGGCCGGCGATTTGGTCGATATCGGCGCTGGTCAGCAGCACTCCGGAGATCGGGGAGTCGCGAATGCCATCGCGTGGCTGGAGCACGGGCGCGCGCTCAATCTGCAATCGTAAGTCGGGGGAGGCGTTGAGCAGAAACCATGTGCGGCTGTCATCGCTGACAGCCACCTGGGTTTGGGTGCGGCTCTTGGCGCGAAGCGTCCCGGCGCGCAAGGAGCGACAATTCCGGCAGTTGCAATTCCACTGCGGAAAGCCACCCCCGGCGGCGGAGCCCAGGATCTCGACGCGCATTCCTGAAGTTTACAGTTCCGCGCTGGCGTAGCAGTTGATTTCGCAGTTCAGGCAAACTTCTTCAAACTTCGGGCTAGTCCATTCCATGACTCTCTCCTTGATGTTCTCGACTGGATTCAATTCCAGCTACGTTGGTAGCGGCCCCACAAATCAGAGGAGCGCTAGTTATTGAGATGCTCCCCGCTGCCTTTGGGAACAGCGTGAAGCGACTTTACAAGAAATCTAACCCCGCAGTCCAGCAATTCCTTGCGAATCACTTCTGCGGCGCGGCCGGAACGTTCAGCTCGAACGCATGCAATGGCTGACCGGATTTCGACAATTCTGCGTAGAAACCCTCGACCTCTGCCGGCGTGAAATTCAATTTCCAGCCAAGATCGTCCGTCTGCAGCTGGCTCATGAGTTGATTTTCAGGAACGCCTTTGCTGACGAGCGCGCCGGCGCGCGACACCAGAGTATCGATCTTGGTCTTGAATGCTTCCAGCTCGGCGCGGGTTACCGTCGGCCCCTGGCTCGGAACGGCGATATCAAAATCCAGTTTCAGAATCTGCGCCAGCACCGGGCCCCAACCCACCAGGCTTCCGCCGGCGGCGTAGTTAGGATCGGGCGCGGAGGCGAATAGATCGCCTACGGCGACTGTCTTGAGATTCGGAAAATAAACCACCGTATCGGCGCTGGTGTGAGCGTTGCCAAAATGCAGAAGCTGCACGTCCACGCCGCCGAGATGAATCTTGTACTCGCGGTCATACGTGACGGTCGGTGGAACGGCTTTCTCGGACGAGGAGCTGTACGAGGCCAGGTAAAGCTTTACGTTTTCCTGCGCGATGATGGCGGTGCCATTCTCCAGGAACTTTGCATTGTTCCCGGCGTGCGACTCGTCATAATTGGTGAGAATGAGTGCCCGAATAGGCTGATCCGAGATTCTCTTGGCGCGCGCCCGGATTGCGTTGTAATTGCCCGGAAGCTTGCCGTCGACCAGAATCAATCCGTTGCCGCTGAGGCGAAGCAGCGAATTGCTGCCTTGACCGGAAATCATGTATAGGCCAGTCTTGACTAACTCCCACGTCATGCCATCGTGGGGATCCGGCGCATTGGGATGCCTGTATTGCGCTGGACTTACCACCGCTACGGCCACAACCAACAGAACAACTGCGCACGTTCTACAGCGCTGTAATGCTTTCATCAGGTGATGCCTCCGGGATTGCACGGTCGCATTCTTCGAGAGCGGATCCGAGGCGTGCGGCCTCGGATCCCACTCCAGTTGTGATCCAGCTGTTTAGTGTCCGTGAATCGAGAAGGCGTAGAACTTGTTGTTGCCGGTAAAGCCCGGGATACCCAGGTGAGTGTATCCGGAGCCCCAGTACACAACATCGTTCGCGATCGTCGCACCGGCATTGACCGAGGCGCCCGAAGCGTAGCTCCACAAGGTGCTGCCGGTGGCCGCGTTCAGAGCGAACATGGTCGGCGCCGAAGCGGAGCCTGCCATCGAGTCCGCGTAGACTACGCCGTTCGCCGTGGCCACGGCACCGAGATCAACCGCGTCGTTAGGATCGGCAACCTGCCACAGAATCGCTCCGTTTGCAGGATTGAGCGCTGCCCACGAACCCGCGCTGCCGGCGCCGTACGGGATGCCGTAAAGGTCGCCGATAGCTACGTAGATGCGCTGACCGTCGGTAGCAGAACCCCATTCCATTCCGCCCAAGGACGATCCCGGTCCCACCTGCGTCTGCCACTCGACCGCACCGGTATCCGGATTGAGAGCGTAGTAGATGCCGCTTTTCTGACCAGCCCCAATGATTGTCTGGAAGCCGCTGCCGTTCCAGAAGGTGATCTCATTCGGCGCGGAGCCGGTGTGACTTGGTGAAGTCAAAGTCATATAGAAACTAAAACATCACTGCTTTCCTTCGGTACTACTTAAGAGCAAGTCCGAAATGCAACGTCTTCAATCCCAGTGATCACAACCAGGATTGCCGGTACTTTGTTGGCCATCAGCTCACAAAAGATCCGAAATGAGCCATGTCAACCTGCCGCGCGGCCGCCCCCCCGATCTGCAGAAGCCGATCGATATTATCTGTGCTCGCATCATCCATCTTCTGAACGTCCTTCGGATCAACATTGCTAAACCCCAGTGCGCTGAGGCCTTCAGCACTGAGATCGGCATTGTAACGTGCATAAAGGAAAGAGCGCCCAAGATCGGCATCGAGGGGCACCTTCGCGCGGCCAAGTCGATCCGCGACCTTTCCATCGTCGTTTCCTTGCCTCGGTACCATGTCAAGGAGTTCGCGATCGATAATGGCTCCATAAGTGCAGCGACCTATCGCGCGGCAATTGATATCTTGATCTACCGAAGCACCGTACATTAAAGCAGTAGGTACTCCGATCCCCGTTGTGAGCATATTACTATCGGGCGACTCAACTGTTGCACCTGACGTTGCTGCAGCACCGGTGCCTACCGATATCAGCAACATGTTGTCTTCACCCTTTGCCCAGTTCAGACGATAGGCTGGATCGGTCGCGAAACGAAATACCAGGAAGGATGGGTTATTGTACGGAGTCATTCCACCATCTACGAACACGAAGCTCTTGGAAGGATCGTTTGGATCGAGCGAGATAACCTCCGGTGGGAAAAAAATCGGGGCCGCTGTGCTAGCCCGGACCAGCTTCCATAATGGAATATCGAGATTGCACTGATTGCTTGGCATGTTGTAGCGTGCCTCAGGGTTGCTACTGATCGGCCATGGAGAATCCGTCGTAATATTTCGGGTGACCACCAGCAGCAGCGTTTTCAAGTATTCCGGACGCAAGTTGGTTTTCTCCCCAAAGACAGCCTTGAGCTTCTGCTCGAGCGGCCCATTTTGGTATAGGCTATTTAGCCTGGCAAGGAATCGTGTCCGCTGGAACATTTCCGTACCAACGTCTCTATAAAAGTTAATTAAATCTTGCACTGACAAGCCTCTGGCTAATCCGGCCGCAATAATTGCGCCTGTACTCGTGCCTGCAATATAGTCAAAGTAGTCACAAAGCTTTTGTCCCAGCTTGTCCTCAATCGTTTTCAGAATGCCGAGGGTAATGACACCACGAATCCCTCCGCCATCGAGTGCGAGAAGCTTTCGTGGTTTAGTCCTGCTATAACGATCCGCCAAATGACCCCAATCTTGTGGCATTCGGTCCTCCACGGCCGAGGCAGCGACACTTGATCGTCACTCCTCAGCAGGCTCGTATAAAGAGTTAAAGGTACCCTCGCTCATTGCATAGCCATCATCGCCGCGCGAGTCATTAAAGACTAGATAGTCCCCCTTCTTATACTCGGTCACGCCCTCTTTAGTTCTGATCGAGCCATCAGTCTCAGCCCTTTTTGCCCATATAGTTGCGTGCTTCTCGTATAGGCCAGGATTGTCAGACCCTACAGTTCGATATGTCCTGTCGAATGTGTTGGAATCGACCGTGTATGTGTCGCCATGGTTGTTAACAATCCAGTCCCCACGTTTGCATTTCTGTGCGCCTCCCCATTTGTTGTAAGTGAAGCCCTCAGTGTCCAGATCTAGCTGCACTGCAACAACTGGCGTTTGTTTTTTCCGACTATATTTACGCAAGTTATAATGCCTCGCCCCAAGCTTTTCCCGCCCGACCATCAATTGTCACACGGCTGGGGTCGCGAATCGGAATATGGAACTCTCATACGGAAGCGCTGGTCTTCTCGGCCGGCCAGGGCGGATCCAGCAAAGGACCATGTTTCATCAGCAGAGTGCGCAGTTTATTCATCTGAGATTCGAGTGTTTCGAGCATCCAGTCGACCGGTGCAGGCGTTAGCGCGCGGGCTTGAGCAACCGTGCTGTTGTAACCGTCGACGTCGCCTATTCCGAACTGAGCTTCCGCTCTAGTAGCAAGTGACCAGAACTTCTGCTCCCATAGTTGAGACTCTGTTTCTGAGGAGGCGCCGGCAGCGTTTTGTTTCGCTTGCTCCTCACGACGAACGATATCGTCCCACTCCGCCGCACAGAGCTGAAGAACCTCCCGCCTTATGCGGTTGGCCCAAACGAGATCAGCGATTCGTTCCTGTGGTTTAGCATCGAGTGAAGTATCGGTGCGGACATTTAGGAGATAAGCCAGGTTGATGCCATTGTAACGATCGTTTCTAAGATAATATCCGCGCTGATAATACGAAATGGCCTGTGCGAGATGTTCGTCTCCTTGACCCTTTTCAAATAGGCGCTTTTCGATCGCGCCAGCTAGTCCCACAGTTTCTGGGTCATTCGAGTCCTTTGGGTTCAACACGGCAAGCGTATTAAGCGCTTCGGTCAAGGCTGCCAGCTCGTTTGGTTGTTTGGCCTTGTAAGTAGCAAGGGCGAGCCGCTGCACAAGATAGGGATCATTCCTCGCAGGACCCGTCCCGGAATTCCCGGTGCCATCACCCTTGTCCAACTTATAGGCGAGGGCGAAATAAGTCTTAGCGTCACCAAAGCGACTCGGAGTCTCATGAATAGCCCGCTCACCTTCTTCCACCAGCGCAGCCAAAGTTTGTTGATGCGGTTCAGGGGCCGGGGTGCGTAACTCCGGAGCTGACTCGGCGAGAGCCTGGCCTGCCTTGACCAAGGCATCACCCACCCTGCTGAGTGTTGCCTGAGCTTTAAGAGTTGGGGGATTTAGATCGCTTAGAAAGGTATAGATTGGACTATCAACCTGACCCGCGTTGAGAACAGATTCTAGGGTTTGCCCCAAAACGCCACGGAATCGCATCACCTCGTCATAGTCGATCGCGTCGCCAAGGTGAGTGTAGCTGGTGATGAGAATATGGTTGAGGTCGAATGGATATGGAAGTTTGTTTTCAGAAATCACAACGGTCGTATGTGGACGCAACGCATGGCGGATGCCAAGCTCATACAATGCGTTAGGATTGGCGGTCGAGAGGTCTGCGATCACAACATCTGCGGTTAACAGCTCACGATACATCGGGACATCAATAGCGCCAGAGTGACGAATCTCATCAGCTCTTATGCACTCGAGCCCCTTTTCCTGAGCTACAGGCTTGATAAGTAGACGATACGACTTGTCTAGATCAAGCTTGCGGCCAGTCGCCAAGTCCGTCTTAACGCCGAATCCCATTACCACAAAGCATCTCTTCGTATTGCCATTTGTCGCAACATCATTGATGCCCATCATGAGCTCCAGCTTATCTATTCCTCGTCCCCTGACATTGAACGGAAGGGATCAGACATTCAGATCCTAACCCGGGATTCGGATAATGTCAGTATTGCATTATGTCTTCTGCGCAAAATTTTCGTGCCCTCGCCCATCGGCAACCGCTGGCTCGCGGAAAGATCAGGGTTGATCGTAGAGGCGGACCGGGGACGACTCCCCAGGAAAAGAGCGATACCGCACAACGATGGACCCAAAGTACTAGTCGGGGCTGGCCGCAACACCAGCAATGAACCTTTCGATGGCAAAGGGACAGGTCGGTGTCGCAAGTTGACGCATTAGTTTAATAGAAGAATGGTTGACTTCCCACCCGAACTAGGCTACCGTTCTCCGCCTCACACGCCATTCCAAGGAGATCTGGCCATGTCTAGTTCCGGAACCGGAAAAGCCCCCGCCCCCCCACAAACTGTCGATGACCTCGCCAAACTGCTTAGCGTGGTCAATAACAGCATAACCATCACGTCCGGCACTCTGTCGAACAGTCTCATCGGCGAAGTGCTGACCGCTTTTAATAACAAAAGCCCTTTGCAACTGTTGAAGGCGGTCCAAACGGTCAACAGCGACGGGGTCACCATCACAGGCACAACCTCGTTCCTAGGCGCCACCGGGGTGACGATCACCGCGAATTTCATGCTCAATGGCGACTTCACCTTGACCCTTGATGTGCCTGCCACGGGTTTGGCCACCTTGCTGGCGCCGGTCAGCGGGCTGAAGCTGCCCCAAAATTTCGATGTTTCGTTGCCGGAGACATGGGGAATCATCCAGAGTTCGGGTGGCCAACTGACATTCACTGCGGCGGCCAGTGGCAGCATTGGCGAGGCTATTTTCCAGGTAACCAAGGGGACCTCATGGGATGCGGTCGCCGGCCTGGATCTCCAAATTCAGAAGCTGGCCGATCTGCCCGCACTCAAGTCGAGTCCGGTGGCAGCATTCGATAACTTTGTCGGCCTCACTGACATCATGATGGTGCTGTCATCGCAAGCTCTGTCGGATTTCAATTTTCCCGATGTTGAGCAGTTCAATGCACCCGCCACCGCCCAGCTCAACAACATTAAGCTTCCTGACCAAGCCAGTGGACTGGTACAGGGCCTCAACATCTATGCCAATCTCAGCACTACGAGCAGCAAGCCCTTCGAGTTGCTGGCGAACTATTTAAACCTGAAACTCGACGGAAGCCTCGGAATCACGCTTTCGGTAAGCCTTCCCAACCCGCAGCAGAATTCGAAATTGTTTGTTTCTGTGCAGGAGACCATCCCTGAGACTGGACTTACGGTCGACGGAATGGTGGGTGGCATTCTGGAAAACGGAGTGGTTGGTGTGTTCATGACTGGCACCGCCAACGTCTCCATCCAGCAACAGCCGGTGACGTTTGCTTTAACAGTTCTGGGGCTCGAAACCGGGGTGCTCATCGAGGGCAGCATGCAGAACCAGGTTCCGATCCAGTTCACCTTCGCGGACGTGAAGTTCCAGATCAGCAATGTCGCGCTGCTCATCGGTATCGACGACGAGGAGATTCCCAGCTTTGGCTTCGCTGCCACGGTAGGCATCGGCAGCCTGAATGGATCGGTGGCGCTGCTCGTCGATAGTACCAACCCGTCACAGTGCATGTTCCTGGGAGCGATGAGCGGCATTAAGCTATACGATGTGGCCGCAACCATTGCCGGCCAGCAAAATCTCCAAAATCTCCCCTCCGAATTAGTTTCCGTCTTGCAAGCGATCGCGGTGAAAGGGTTGACGTCTTTCACCGTCCCGAGCTCTAGCGCCCCAGCGCTCGTCAATGCGCTCAATGCGCGCGATCTGGCTACTATCGCCAGCTCCTTCCACCAGTACGGCTCGGTCACAATTCCCACCAGCAACGACCAGGTCCTGCTGGAAGCCAATAAGAAAGGGCTCTGGTACCTGACGGACCTCAGCGCGCAAATGCACTACGAGGTGAATCTCGATAAGGCGGGAGCTGTTGTGGTGTCACTCGAGCCGCAGATCTATTGTGTGCCGCAACCCACGACTCTCGGAACGTTGCCACAGTTCGCCCGTGGATTGAAGGTCATCGGCGAGCTGGACCTCTACATCGCGAGCGCCATAGTCGAAATCGACGTGCAGGGCCTGACCGGAGTGTTGGCCGATGCCACACTAAGCAAAATCACGATCGGCAACGGCACGTTTTTCGCGTTGACCAGCGCCGATGGAACCACTGGGCCAGAGCTGTCTATCGCAACCTTCACCCAGAGCGCGCAGGCCGAGCCCGATTCGAACTTGCAACCGCCGCACATCTTCATCTCCGGGTCGCTGAGCATATTGGGCGAGGTCCTTTCCAGTACCTATCTCAGCGTTTCGGAGAACGGTGTGGTCGTCGCTATCACGCGCCAGATCAACCCGGTGTTGAACCTGAGCCTGAATGGCGCCATCAGCGATCTCAACAACATGGAGCTCGGCGGCAAAGTCGTCGTTGGCGTGGCCGCCAATTTCGCGTTGGGCAATCTCGGTGTGCTGCCTTTGAACCAGGCTGTCTCGTGCGACCTGACTATGGGGGTGAACTCCGGCACAGCTTACGCTAGCGTCGTCGCGTCGGTCGTTCTTGAAGGAATTACGATGCAAACCGCGCAGATTGACTTGGACGTTAATACAAACGCACTCGCCAACCTCGCCGGAACGCTGATTCCGGAAATCACGACCGCGATCGTTAATGAGCTGAAAGGTAGTCCCCAGCTCTGGGTCAACATGGCGTGGCAGCACCTCTTAGGTATGGCTGAAGTTCAGCAGGCGGCGGGCGTGCTGCGCTCCGAATTCAATGAAGGAGCATCGGAGGCCAGCCAGCTCTTATCGACAGCCGGTTACAGTGCTGGCGAGATTGCCTCGGTCCTGAAGTCAGTTTATGCGCTTGTGGTGCAAGACGCGGCCGCCGTGCTGAAGTGTTCTCTGAATATCGGGGATACTGCGGCAGCCCAACTCTTGTCTGCGGCGGGGTACAGTCTCAGTGACGTTTCCACCGCTCTGAAGTCGATTTACGACGACTCGGCGAATGACGCTGCCAGTGCGCTGCAGCAAATCCCGGGAGTCACGGAGGATGCCGCCAAAGACGCCTTGAATGTAGCTGGCTATGCCGCGAGCGATGTCGAGGGTGCCTTCAAAAGCGTGGCAGACAAAGGACTCAGCTGGTTTGAGGGCCTGTGAAGCAGGTCGCGTGCGGCCTAGCGTAACTCCGTCTCAATTAGGGCGGCAAGCACGATCCAGATCGTGGTGCCGCCCGCTTCACGGACCATGCGACTTGCGGGGCTCAGTCCCTTCCCGTTGCCTTTTCGGTGCTCGACGCTATCTGCTTCTTTCTTGACCAGAACGGCCGATTCGTTTGTCTACTACCCTCGCTGATAGTGGCACTTGCAGGAGCTTAAGTTTTATTGACAGTACAGCCTCTCAGTGCTAATGTCTGCCGACAAGTCTTCATTTGAATTTGATAGCGGGCGTAATTCGTCGCGCTCAAGCAGTGTCTCAACGATGTCCGGCGTCGTGTAACGGAACGGCGCCTCATGGGCAGCTGTGGCAGTTCGGGGACCCTGTTCATGGCCACTTCCAGAACGCTGGCTGATCCGCCGCTACACACGCATCGCCACCAGTGCGTACTCGCCACGGCCA
>CAVSFL010000014.1:0-74657 GCA_963727295.1 uncultured Acidobacteriaceae bacterium | reverse complement strand
TTGGTGGGCCCGGAGGGATTCGAACCCCCGACCTACGGATTATGAGTCGGCCAGCCGACACTGATTCCAAACAACTTCAACAACTTAGCTCTGCAAAACGCGGCAAAGTAGAGCAGAATCCGCAAACAATCCGCAAACACAAAGGGGGCAAGCAAGATGCCCAGTAGCCCCCGGTCGCCAGGCTCTCCCGTTGAGTCACACCACTGCTCTTCTCCCGTTACAGTACCGGCCAACGACCTTGGTAAACCAGCATCCTGCGTAGTGGAAGAGCCCCGACCACATCTCGTGATGAGCCGACCCGAGGGGCGACCGGTTGTCCGGTCCTCAGAACAACTGCGGCTGCATCGGGCGCTGGAGGAACTCGGCTGGATCGGTCTACTTGACGAGTTCAACGACGCCGCCCGACCGACAAACCCATCTGTAACTGAGCCGATTCTGATCACGACCAACGGGACGATACTCGCCGGATTTGGACGCTGGCGCGCAGCGGTATTGAACGGCGGACACGAAATCAACTGTATCGAATATCCGCTCAGCTGAGGACGAAGCCCTACAGTTCATCATCCGTCGCCATCGATCCCGAGCGCGGATGGAATGCGTTTACCCGTATTCGCCTGGCGCTAACGCAGGAACCCTATTTTCAACGAAGAGCGCTCGACAATATGCGCGCTGGGGGAAAGTACAAGGGTTTGGCAAATTTGCCGGAAGCTCAGCACATTGATGTACGTCAGGAGATTGCCAGCGCCGTGGGGGTTGGCGCCCGCAACGTCAGCAACGTGAAGACAATACTAAAGAATGCACACCCTCGACTGATCGCAGCCTTGTTCAACGGTGCGCTAACCATCAACGGCGCGATGCCGTTCTGCGAGTTGCCCCAGGCTGAACAATTGGAGCGTTTCATCCGTCAGAGCGAAGATCGCGAAATCAACAAGGTGATCCGCCGGTCTGTTTTGCGACCCAAAGAAGAAAGAACTACCGCCGACGTTGCCGCCGTACTCGACGCCTTGCAACAACAGGAAGCGCGCCAACCCGGATCGGTTCTGCTGCAGGTCGGTCGGTTTCAACACACGGTAATTCTTATCGGTCAGGATCTGCTAACTGGACCGTATTCTCAAAAGGAGCTCGACATACATGAAATACCGCGACCCTCTCCGACAGATTCTCTCTCAGACCCGCCCATACTGGGACCGGGATGAGACCCGTCCCGCTGTTCGTTGGGCCTTTGGTAGGGCGTTGCAGTGCCGTACTCCAGAGTTAGGCGGTGAGGTCTACGGTTCTGACAAAGAAGAGCGAACCTTCTATCACACATGCAAATCACGCCCCTGCTCTAGTTGTGGCTACCGCGCCACCGTACAGTGGCAGCGTGAGCGGTGGGCCGCACTGCCAGACGTGCGTTATAAGGGGATCACCTTCACCATGCCGCGGGAACTCTGGCGCCTTTTCCGCGACAACCCGCTCTTGGCTAGAACTCTGCCAACTCTAGTCGCGAAGCTCATAGAGGCACGAGTACTTGCGAAATACGGCTTGCGAGTTGGCGTAATTGCCATTCTCCACACCTTCAACGGGCCGTTAGAGTTCAACTCACATGTGCACAGTATGGTTACCGGGGGAGGGCTGTATGGATCCTGCGGCACCTGGGTTTCTCGCGTTTACTATGAACGCAACCCATTGATGGAGGCTTGGCGAAGAGCTGTGATCGCACTGATCCGCGCAGCCCTGCGAGCGGGTCAGCTTCATACGAACATGCCCATCGATCAGATGGAAGTGATGCTCGCCCAGCAGGAGAATCGTTGGTGGAGCATCAAGATTCAGTCCTTCAAGTCAAAAGAGCATTTCCTGCGATACGCCGGTCGCTACGTAAGGCGGCCACCCATTGCGCAGCGTCGTATCACCGACGTCGGAGAGCGGACCGTCACGTTCTGGTTCAAGGACAAGAAGTTGCGTCGCCTGGTTTACGTGCAGTGCTCGCTCGAAGAGTTTATTGATCGTTGGGCGCAACACATTCCGGAACGATATCAGCACGCTGCTCGCAGCTTTGGGCTGTTTGCCCCGCGCGCGCTCATGCAAACGTCAGCAGCCGTCTTTGCCATTTTGGGACAGCAGCGAAGGCCACGCCCTAGATCACGCCGTTGGGCGGATTCCCTCAAGCGAGATTTCGGTCACGATCCGCTCGTCGACGAAACCGGCACAAGGATGAAATGGTTGCGCCGAATACCGCCAAAGGTGTCCTGCTAGTCAGAACCTAGCCGAGAATTCTTCACCCTGCGGCAATCCCGCAATGGGAGACTGTCAGCTTTCCGTCGTCCCCCGCCTTCACCTCGAATACAGCCACTATTTTGCGAATCAGTGCAAACCTGTTACCTAAAGTATGTGTCAAGCTGCCAGTGCAGGCATAAATGGGCTGTTTGATAACATCGTCGTCGAGCAGCGCAGCCTGCAGTGCCATTTCTGCCGTGGCAGGCGCCCCAACCTCCTGCCCAAGGCCGTGCCATGGCCTTTCCCCGTAGTACATGATCGACGCCTTGCCATTCTGCATGTAGATTCGATGTGCCACACCTAAACCTCCCCTCTGTTCAAGTGCTTCGCCGCCAATCGGTGGATCGTTGCAACTCCCACCCCGAGTTCCCTAGAAATAGTACGCCATGGTGCCCCTGCGCTACGCATAGCCAGAACACGGACCGTGTCAACATCACGTTTAGGCCGGCCCAGACGTTTGCCTTTCGCCCGCGCGTTTCGGAGACCTGCTTTGACGCGCTCCTGGATGAGCGACCGCTCGAACTCGGCCATGGCACCGATGATCTGGAACATGAGACGCCCGGAGGGTGTGCTGAGATCGAGATTGTCCCGGAAGCTGACAAACGAAATTCCATAGGCGCAAAGGTCCGCGAGCGCGTTGACCAGATGTTTCAGCGAACGCCCGAAGCGATCGATCTTCCAGACGAGAACGGCATCGAACTTCCGACGGTGAGCATCGGTCATTAGCTGGTTCAGTTCTGGTCGCGATTCCTTCGAGCCGGATACCCCCTTGTCGACGTACTCGCCGGTGATGGTCCAGCCGCGGCGGGAAGCGTACTCCTTGAGTTCAGAGAGCTGCATCTCGGGATCTTGGCCGTTGAAAGTGGAGACTCGCGCGTACAGAGCAACGCGAGCAATGGTGAGGGGTAGTTCTTGAGTGGGTGAAGATGCGGTGTTACGGTGATGTCCAGCCATGGGTGCCTCCTGATTAGGTGCCCTGGTTAGCGTCGTGTCGGTGCTAGTAACATCGGCACGGCGCGTCTGTTCTCAGACCTTTTTCTTTCGGCCCCTGCCTTTGCGGTAATTCTGCTCCTTGTACTTCCGCAGTTGCTGTATGTCTCGTTCGTTCCACAGCCTCGAAATGATTCCTGGGTACTCGATTCGCTTCGGTTCCGCGATTTTCCCATCTCGGAGCCAGCGCACGAGCGTTCTCTTGCTCACGCCTATCTGGAACGCCACCTCAGATGTGGAGTAAGCGGCGGCCTTCATATATGTCACTACCAGCGACACATTATAAAAAGTCTGATTAAATGTCAAGCGAATGGACTGGTTGGGTTACCCTTTATGCTCACCTGCGGGAAACGAACGCCAGCATGGCAATACGAAAGGCAAAAAGCAACTCGTCCAGTTTCGCATCTCTCACTCGTTCACTGTCCCCAGATGTCGCAGCGGTTGTGCGGAGTAAACAGATTGATCTTAGCGGCGTCAGTCTATTCTGCAGGCGACAAGCCGAATGTGCAGCCTTGTTCGGGAGCATTGTTCAGATCAAGCCCGGTGTTTTCATGCTCAAGTCTCCTTTTAGAGAAAACTTCATTGCCTCTCTGCGCGTTTACTGCTGGCCGAATGCCGTCTACAGCCCTGAGGAGACGGTAGCGCTTGCGCTGATCCGGCACGCGAACTGGTATCTGAGGATTCGAGACACTGATGCGCTAAGAGCGAAACCGGGGGCTGAACAGCTCTCCACATGGCTGTCCCGACGTGTGCCGTTTCGCCCAGGAACCTACTTAGGAGGGATCTTGAGACCGACTGGCGAGTTCACACGCGACCCAGAGGCAGAAGGGACATTGGCAATTTTGGGCTGGCAGAATATCACAGACGATCCCCCGGGTCTTGCGATCGAGGTTCGCGGTCCGGGCGTTGCTGTGCAGGGACGTGCCCTCCGAAAGCTTCTGCAGAGCATCGTTGATTGCCTCACAGTTGAAATGGGGTTGAAGCGGCCGAGCGCAGGCCGACCGCACTTGGCAAGCAAGGCTGAGGAAGCCGCCTACCTCCGAGACCACCGACGGGTTGGAAGAGTAGAAATCGCGAAGCATCTCTGCTCGTGCGGGCAGTCACACACGCAAAGGTGCTTCGACAGGTTGAACAAGCTGGCTGATAGTTTCTATCGCACGCAGCGATCCGCGTTTGAAAAGCTGGTGCGCGATCAGACGAGAAAATATCCAGAAATAAACTCTTAGGAAATTATTCCAGCATTTTCTCCACCTTCCCTCCTTGCTGCGATCTCCACTATAACTAGCGCATGAGAACGATCCTTCTCGGAAGCCGAGCAGGGCACATCAAAATGACGAATAAGAAATTTGTCAGCGGTGCGTGCGAAACGATATCTCCGCAAGCTTGTGGGGCCGTTCCAAAAACCCGTTTGCCCGTACTAGCGCAACCTGCTGATCTTGCAACTCAACAAAGAGCGAAAAGAACGTTCTGAAAGCAGATGATTTTGTGACGCAGATGGAATCAACAACATACGAAGAGGGCCGCGGACTGCAGACACCGCAGTACGAGTTCATTGACAGCAAGGAGCTAGGCAAGCGGTGGGCTTTGCCTGAGTCCTGGATTCGGGAGCAAGTACGCTCGCGGTCTGCTGACCCGTTGCCGCACGTTCGTTTCGGCAAATACGTGCGTTTTCGCTGGGGTAGCCCGGAGCTCGAAGCATGGGCAAGACGGCGTATTATCGACGGCAGCAACAGGAAAGCGGGGCGGATTCTCGGAAAGGAGATTCAATGAAGAGAACCCGTCACCAAAAGGGCTACTTGTACAAAAAGGGAAGTCTGTGGCTGCTCAGGTATTACGACTATGAGGTCCTACCCGGGGGCACGATTCACCGAATCCAAAAGGCGCACAAAGTGGCGGAAGCAGTAGGTGACTATCGAACAAAGAAAGCAGCGCGAGTGCTCGCAGAGGAGTTTCTTGCCCCTCTGAACGACGGCAGGGCAACACCCCAAAGCACGATGACGCTGACGCACTTCGTCGAAAGCACCTATCTTCCGTTCATTCAAACCCACAAGCGAATTAGCACCTTCCACGGTTATCGCAACATGTGGAAGGGCTATTTGAAACTGCACGGAAACATCAGCCTGCGCGACTTCACGACGGCGGACGGGGAGCGAGTTCTCGGCTCGATCGCAGATACGACTGATTTGACGAGCACAACCTTGTCTCACGTCAAAGCCTTTTTGTCTGGCGTGTTTCGGCATGCCAAGCGCATTGGTGTGATTCACTCTGAGAACCCCATGCGCGATGTGTTGATTCCGAAGGCGAGGACGGCGAGCGAGACGCATGCCTATTTGCTTGACGAGATATGGCAGATGCTCAACGTTCTGCCGGAGCCGGCAGCTACGATCGTTGCGGCTGCCGCTTTCACAGGCGCTCGAAAGGGCGAGTTGCGCGGTTTTCTCTGGGAGGACTACGACGGCGAACAAATTCGAATCTCGCAGTCGTGCTGGAGAGGCCATCTGCAGGAACCCAAAACAAAGAAGAGCAGGGCTCCCGTGCCAGTCATCGCACAGCTTTCAGAGCGGCTGAACTTGCACCGAGTCTTGAAGGGAAATCCTCTCAAAGGCTTGATGTTTCAAAGCCCAGAAGGTAATCCCCTCAACCTGGACGCGCTGGCCGCTGACGTGGTCCGGCCCGCCCTCAGAGGTCAAGGATTGCAATGGCACGGATGGCACGCCTTTCGCCGAGGCTTGGCGACGAACCTGCACCGGCTAGGTGTGCCAGACGAAATCATCCAGCGGATCCTGCGTCACTCCAACGTAGGGGTGACCCAGGGGTGTTACATCAAGACTGTAGATGCAGATGTGGTTGCGGCCATGCGTTCTCTTGAAAATGCACCTAATATGCACCTTGAGAGCCTCAGGTCGTCTCGGAGGATGTAAAACCTATAACCGACCCGAACGGTAAGTGCTTATGCGGAAGAAACTTAAAACGACTGGCGGAGAGGGGGGGATTCGAACCCCCGATACAGCTTTTGACCGTATAACGGTTTAGCAAACCGCCGCCTTCAGCCACTCGGCCACCTCTCCGCGACGATGTGGTTAGTTTATCACGACCATCTTATATGTCTCCGCCACTCTCGTGTAGCAGCTCGCGGCTAGTGAGTTTGACTTCGAGAAGATTAGCCTTGTGCCTGAAGTGAAGCTAAGGTGTGACTTCGAACACTGTGCCTTGGTCATGACTGCCACCTGCGGAAGCCGTACCGTAGAGATTGCCGGAGCCATCGAGGACCAGGCCGGCGCCTGCAGGAGTACTCCCGTCCGAACCTTGGCCGAAGTTATGCAGCACGCTCTCCTTCCAGCCTCCGCTTCCGTCGGGCGTCATCATAAAGACCGTCCCGTCGTCGTCGCCGCCGCCCGCGACGGTCGTGCCGTAGAGATTGCCGGAGCCATCGAAGATCAGCCCGGCGAAGGGATCTTCTCCGTCCGAGACACTGCCGAAATTGTGGATTACCTTCTCCGTCCAGCCTCCGCTGCCGTCAGGTGACATCTCGAACGCCGTGCCGGCCATGTGACTTCCGCCTACGCTGCACGTGCCGTAGAGATTGCCGGAGCCATCGAGGACCAGACTGCCATCTTGCGGAATGTAGCCGTCGTCGCCCTCCCCGAGGTTATGTATGACGTTCTCCGTCCAGCCACCGCTGCCGTCAGGCGTCATCTTGAACACGGCGCCCAGGTGCAAACTGCCACCGCCCGTGGTTATGCCATAAAGATTGCCCGCGCCATCAAGGACCAGGCCGGCCTTGGGGTTCTGTCCGTCGCCGCCGCTGCCGAGGTTATGCAGTACTGTCGTTGTCCAGCCGCCGCTGCCGTTGGGGCTCATCTCAAACACGACGCCAAAACCGTAGGAGCCGCCGGCGTACGTGGTGCCGTAGAGATTGCCGGCGCCATCTATGATCAGGCCGGCGTAGGGCAGTTCCCCGTCGCTGCCGTTGAAGTTGTGTATCACCGTCGTTGTCCAGCCGCCGTTGCTGTTGGGGCTGCTCTCGAACACCGTTCCGCACCCGGCAGAGCAGTCCGTCGACGAGTTGCCGCCAGCGTGCGTCGTGCCGTAGAGATTGCCGGCGCCATCCATGACGAGGCCGGCGTAGGGGTTCGCCCCGTCTGGAGCGCCATGGAAGTTATGCAGCACGGTCGTCGTCCAGCCTCCGCTGCCATTGGGGCTGGTCTCGAATACTGTACCCAAGCCCTCACTGCCACCCGCGTAAGTCGTGCCGTAGAGATTGCCCACGGCGTCGAAGATGAGGCTCGACTGCGGCGTCCGCCCATCGGTACCACCGCCGAAGTTATGTATCACTTTTTCGCTGGCCCAACTGCTTGTTACCAAACTGGCCACAGTGCAGGTTGCTAGTATTGCCTTCCCGAAGAGAAGTGTATTGCCTTGCATTCCTATTCTCCCTAATTTGCTGTAACGGAAATCTGGCTTTGGCGATGGGCTCAAACTATACACTTTCAAGTGACGTCCAACGCATGAATTTTTCGTTCACAGGCCAGGGGAAAATGGTGGTCCCCTTTCTCGATCGCGGCAAAGGAACCGTTCCAGCGGGGTACAGCAAACGCGAGAGCGCCCGCGACCGCGGGTCAACCACACACAGTTGACGGCTGCATTCCCAAGCGGCAGCGTCGCGCTATAGGATAACTTTGCCCAACAACTCAATCGAAACTGGGACGTGGGGAACCTTTGCGCTGCGGTGTTCTGCCTGCGACCAAGATAGGAGGCGTGATGAGCATTCGCGCCGCTGTTTTAGCTTCTGCTTTGCTGGTGACGCTGCCGTTGCTGGCGCGTGAGAAGAACGACGTGCTGGTGATGAAGAACGGCGATCGGCTGACCTGCGAGATCAAAGGGCTCGACGAGGGCGTGCTCTATGTCAGCTTCGATTACATTCTCGGCACCTCGTCGGTGCAGTGGTCGAAGGTTGCCTACCTGGAGAGCAAGCAGCTGTTCATCGTCAAGACAACGGACGGGTCGGTGTACACGGGAACGCTGAGCACTGCGGAAAGCGAGGAGAAGCGGCCAGTGAAGATTGAAGTTGTGGAATCGCCGGGACATGAGACGGAGCTGCCGCGGAAGGAGGTTGTCAAGATGAGCCAGACTTCGGAGAGCTTCTGGCAGCGGTTCAGTGGCGACATCGACTCCGGCATCCAGTATTCCAAAGGAAACGAGACGACGCAGTACAACCTAGGCGCTGACCTGGCTTATCTTCGCGAGCGCTGGCTAGCCGATGCCAGTTACAACTCGTCGCTATCGAGCAGCAGCGGAGCATCCTCGGTCGCCACGCGCAACCAGGCCAACCTTACAGGCATGCATCTGCTCCCGTGGAATAACTGGTTCTACGCCGGCCTCGGTAGCTTCCTGCAGAGCTCGACCCAGGACATCGCGCTGCAAACCAATTTTGGCGGGGGGATCGGGCGCTATCTAAAAAACACCAACAACGCGCAGATCGCGATTGTCGGCGGCCTCGCCTGGCAGAGAACGACCTATAAAGACTCAGTGACGCCGCAGAATGTGGGTGCAGCCCTGATCGCGGCGCAGATGAAGTTCTTCCGTTTCAACAAGACGAATCTTAGCGTGACGGCGTCAGCGTTTCCGGCGCTCAGTGAGCCGGGGCGAATCTATGTCAATACCAACGCAACGTACTACCTCAAGATCACCGGCGATCTGTCGTGGAATATTTCGTTCTACGGCAACTGGGACAACCAGCCGCCCAACCACTTTTCCGGCAGCGATTACGGCACCAGCTCGGGGCTGAGCTACAACTTTGGACTGAAGTGACGGCGGCTTGACTTAGGTATGGCAACGTCCGGTAGTGCGGGCCTTCAGGCCCGCGTTAGGGCCGTCGTCGCGACTAGAGTCGGCTTTTAGCCGACGACACACTGCCGCCGGCTGAAGCCGGCTCCCTCAGAAAGGATAGCGGTGACGCGGCGCTGAAGCGCCGCTCTACGGGGGCTGCGCCAAAAGCCAAATTGCCTTATTGACCGTAGAGGAAGAGCATCGCGTCGGGCAGGCGGCGCGACCAAGCCGCTTCGTTGTCCTGACCGCCTTCCTCGATGGCGACGCGCAGGCGAGTGGCGCCCATCCCCTTCTTCACCAGAACCGCTTCCAACTGGCGCACGTCTTCCACCATCAGCGGGCTCTGCGAAGGGTCGTTGCCTTCCTTCGTGCCGATGCCAACATATATTTTGCGGGGCAGCATGCTGGCCTTCTCGGCGTCCTTGATCAGTTGGCGATCGCCGATGCGCAGCTCGGGACTTTCGATCAGCACATGACCGAAGAGCGTTGGATTCTTTAACGCAGTGTACAGCGCCGCATCGGCGCCGTAGGATGAGCCGCCGATTCCGGTGTTCTGCGGGCCGCGCGAGATGCGGTATCGCTTCTCGATAAACGGCATGACTTCGGTCGTGATAAAGCGAGCGTACTCTTTGCCGAGCGCATTCTGCTCGGTGACTTTCTTGTTGAGCGGGTCAGGATAGGCGAGGTATTCGGAGTCGCGCTGGTCGCCGGCGCTGTCGATGCCGACCACAAACATGGGCGGAATCTTGAAAGCGCCGACCAGGTGCTCCACGGTCTCGTCGACGTGCCACTCGCCTTGTGGGCTGGTGGCTTCGTCGAAAAGGTTCTCGCCGTCCTGCAGGTAGAGCACGGGATAGCTGCGATGCGCATTGTGGGGCGAGAAGTAATTCGCCGGCACCAGCACACGCAACATGCGCTTGTTGTGAAAGATCTTGCTCTCGAAGGGAACGATCTCGAGCCAGCCGATGACGGTGTGATCTTTATCGAACGAGGTGATGGTGGTGACGCCGGGGGTGGGTTTGGATTGCGAGCTCTTGCTTTGGCCAACGAGCGAGGTGACACACAGAACACAGGAGGCGAGTAGCGCAGCGAATCTCAACATGAAAACTAGACTATCAAGTTAGCGAAAGATCGGCAGGCCAGAGGTGGGCTCGCCAAAGTCGAGATCGAAGCCGAGCTGGAGCTTGGCAGCTTCTGACATGCGCGCGGGAGTCCACGGCGGATCGAAGACGATTTCGACGTTGACGCGCTTCACGTCGGGCAGGCGTGCGAGCTTGCTCTCGACATCGGCTTTCAGGACGTTGCCCATGCCGCAGCCGGGCGCGGTCATCGACATCTTCACATCGATGTTGTGGCCGCCTTGCTCAGCGGGAGCGATGTCGCAACCGTAGACCAAGCCGAGATCGACGATGTTGACGGGAATCTCGGGATCGAAGATGGTCTTCAGCTCGTCCTTGACGAGTTGCTCGCTGAACGCCTTGTGTTCCGCCGCGGTCGGCGCCCCGGGAGTGGGAAGGCCGAGCGCGTCGGCATCCCGCGCGTCGATGCGATACATGTAGCCGTACTGGCCGCCGGTGATGGTGTAGCTGCCGCCGAGAGTTTGCATGATGCGCACGACCGAGCCGGCGGGCAAAGTGCTGCGCGTGCCGCTGGGGATCTCAATGACCGCGCAATCGCGGGAAAGCGTGATAGGGATGCCGGTGTGCATGAGTTCTAAGTTAAACACAGAGACACAGAGACAACGAAATCCTAAAGAATCAAAGTGAAATTCTAGAAACCTCTGTGTCTCTGTGTCTCTGTGGTTATTCTGCTCCTACGACGCGAACAATTGCGTCAGCTTCGTGATGCGCAGCAAGTCAGCGACGCGCGGCGTCAGATTGACCAGTTCCAGCCGGCAATATCCGGCGTTGAGCGCCGACGCCTTCAGGCCGACCAACGTGCCCAAGCCCGAGCTATCCATATGTTGGACGTCGCTAAGATCGATGAGGATGCGGCCACCTTGCGGAATCAGCGGCTTCACCACTTCCCTCAACTGACCGGCGGTGTCGCTGACTACGCGACCATGACATTTAATTGTAGTTACGGTGTTGTTAACGTCATCGGTTGACTTCTCGATTTCGTACTGAAGGGAGGGAAGCGGTGCAGTACTCATGCCATCTCCTTGGCGTGCAAGCAATTTGCAGATACTAGCACCGGCCCCTGTTTGATGGCATTCATCTGGTTGTAACAAATGCGGTCATCGCTTGCCGCCGGCTGAACAGGCTGCTGAAAAAGGAACCAAGCTAGTAATTTCAAGCGTTCCGGGGAACGAAGATTCAATCACTTGCGGCCGAATTTTCGTTCGAAATGCCACGAAAAAGACTTTTTCAGCAGCCTGTGAAGCCGGCTCAGACTTGAACAGGGAGCCTGGACGCGGCCTGAAGGCTCGCTCTACCACCTACTCTGTCGAGATCTTTTCCTGCGTGCCCTCCATGGCGGCCTGCAAGGTGTGCCAAGCGAGGGTTGCACATTTGACGCGGACGGGAAATTCCGAGACGCCGGCGAAGACGTCCAGCTTGCCCAGCGACTCGCGATCGCCGTTGGCCTGTCCGGTAACCAGGCTGTGAAACTGCTCGAACAGCTTCGCGGCTTCTTCTTTGCTCTTGCCTTTCACGATCTGCGTCATCATCGAGGCCGAAGCTTTCGAGATCGCGCAGCCCGATCCCTGAAAGGTGACATCGTGAATCTTGTCGCCCTCGAGATCCAGATAAATAGTGAAGTGATCGCCGCAGAGGGGATTGTAACCCTCGGCCTTGTGGTTCGCGTTTTGCAATTCGCGGAAGTTACGCGGCGCTTTGCTGTGCTCCAGGATCACGTCCTGATAGAGCTCCCGCAGATCGGACATTTAGGCGAAAACCTCCTTCACCTTATAGATGCCCTTGACCAGCGCGTCGATCTCTTCGCGAGTGTTGTAGAGCGCGAACGAGGCGCGGGCGGTTGCCGGGATGCGGAAGCGCTGCATGACCGGCTGCGCGCAGTGATGGCCAGTGCGCACGGCGACGCCTTCGCGATCGAGAATTGTTCCGATGTCGTGGGGATGAATGCCGTCGATGACGAAAGAGATTACTGCAGCTTTCTCCGCGGCAGTGCCGATGATGTGAACGCCTTCGATCGCCAGCAGCGATTCGGTCGCGTAGGTGAGCAGCTCGTGCTCGTGAGCGGCGATGTTGTCGATGCCGAGACGATCAATGTAGTCGATGGCCGCGCCGAGGCCGATGGCGCCGCCGATATTGGGAGTGCCGGCCTCAAACTTGTAGGGCAGATCGTTGTACAGCGTTTTTTCGAAGGTGACAGAGCGGATCATATCGCCGCCGCCCTGATAGGGAGGCATGGCTTCCAGCAGCGCCATCTTGCCGTAGAGCACACCGATGCCGGTGGGGGCGTAAACCTTGTGGCCGGAGAAGACGTAGAAGTCAGCGTCGAGATCCTGCACGTCGACGCGGATGTGCGGCACGGCCTGCGCGCCGTCGACTACGACAGGCACGTTGTGCTGGTGTGCGATCTGAATGATCTTTCGCAACGGAACGATGGTGCCCAGTGCATTGGAAACGTGTGTGATCGCAAGGATCTTTGTGCGCGGCGTGAGCAGCTTTGGCAGTTCGTCCATCTGCAATTCGCCGCGGTCGTTGATGGGGATGACGCGCAGCTTGGCGTTCTTCTCTTCGCAGAGCATCTGCCAGGGCACGATGTTGGAGTGGTGCTCCATCGCGCTGACGAGGACCTCGTCTCCTGCGGCGACGTGCTTGCGGCCGTAGGTCTGCGCGACCAGATTGATGCCCTCGGTGGCGCTGCGGACGAAGATGATCTCGCGCTTGTCGGCGGCGTTGAGGAAGCGCTGCACGGTGCGGCGCGCGGCCTCGTGTTCTTCGGTCGCGTGCTCAGAAAGAAAATGTACGCCGCGATGAATGTTGGCGTTGCCGCTCTCGTAGTAATGCGAGATGACGTCGATGACCGCGCGCGGCTTCTGCGAGGTCGCGGCGTTATCGAGATAGACGAGCGGATGCCCGTAAACCTGCTGGTGCAGGATGGGAAAGTCGCGGCGAACTTGCTCGACCGAATAGGGCGCGGTCGCGTTTGCCATGGAGGGATGAAACTCCTGCGACAGATTGTTAGTAGCCGTGCTCATCCTACTTCCTCCCAATTTCTTCCCTTGTCGCCGCTGGGCTCAGTCGGCGCAATCGAAACGGCGTTGGCCATTCCGAAGAGATGACGGTTGATGAGTTTTTGCAGATGACTGCGCACGCCATCTTCTTTCATGCGATCGAGGCACTCATTGGCGAAGGCGAGCAACAGCAGCTTGCGCGCTGAGCGTTCGTCGATGCCGCGCGAGCGCAGGTAGAAGAGCGCGGTCTCGTCGATCTGCCCGATGGTGGCGCCGTGAGTACACTTCACGTCGTCGGCGTAGATCTCCAGCTGCGGTTTGGTCTCGATCTGCGCATCGTCGGAGAGCAGCAGGTTGCGATTGGTTTGCTTAGCGTCAGTCTTCTGTGCGTCCTTGTGGACGATGATGCGGCCGTGAAAGACGCCGTGGGACTGACCGTCGAGGATGCCGTTGTAAAACTGACGGCTCTCGCAGTGCGGGCTGGCGTGCTCGACCAGCATGTAGTTGTCGAGATGCTGGCGGCCGCTGCCGATGAAGAGTCCGTTGATGAGGCACTCCGCGCCTTCGCCGGCGAGAACCGGATGAACGTTGTTGCGAACCAGCCCGCCGCCGAGCAGGACGGAATGCGTAGCAACGTTGGCGCTGCGTCCTTGCTGGATGCGGAGGGTGGAGATGTTGAAGGCCTGGGTGTCTTCGCGCTCGATCATGTAGTGCGAGACCACGGCACTCTCGCCGGCGACCAGTTCAGTTGCGGTGTTGCAGAAAGCGATGGCGCTGCCGAGCGAGACGTAGTCTTCGACGACGGCAACCTGGGACTGTTCTTCCGCGACGATCAGGTTACGCGGATGCGTCATCGTCGGCACGTCGGAGGCGGTCGAGACGAAGAGCAGGTGAATGGTTTGGTCGACGACTACGCTTTTCTTGACGTGGATGAAGGCGCCGTCGGCAGCGAAGGCAGTGTTCAGCGCAGCGAAGGCATCACGCTCGGTATTGAGATAGCGGCCGAGATGGGGCTCGAGCGACGCAGGATTCGTGCTGATCGCGTCGGCGAGACTGGCGACGGTTACGCCCTTCTGCGACAGGTTGACCGACGAGAGTTCGCGAACGAAGTGGCCATCGACAAAAACCAGCTGACAAGCCGCACCGGGGAAGGCCCAGGCGGCGAGATCGTTCTTGTTGAGTTGGCCGGCGGTTGTGGCCAGCCGGAATGGCGTCTTGGCGATCGCGGAGACGTTGGTGAAGCGCCAGTCTTCGTCGTGGGTCGTGGGGAAGCCGACTTCGCAGAAGCGCGCGAAGGCGTCATCGCGAAGTTTGCGCAGCCAGCCGAGATCGCGGCCAGGCGCGGTGGTCTGGAAGGCGCTATATGCGTCCAGGTACGTTTCCAATTGTGGGATCGTGGTGATCACGATTTATGTATTCCTCGAAATTTATGCCGTCCCTACGGGACTCTAAGTTCTCTTTTGCGCCTGACCCAGCGCTTACGCGCTGGGCTAGGATTGTGTCGCCCTTCGGGCTCGATTCGTTTGGCAACTCCAGCGTCGGTCGCGGCGAATCGAAAAGCAGATCCCTCGCGGGCTGAAGCCCGCTCGGGATTACAAGTAAGAAAAAGTCCGTTCGGCACAGCTAAGCTGTGCCCCTTCAAAACAAGTCAAGAAAAACACCGAGCGTTGCGACAGTAAAAGGTGCACATCTTCGAAACTGTCTCGCGGCGCTGGCCTGAAGGCCAGCTCTACCGGTCTACGCTGTCGTCGTTTCGCGCTCCATGTCGTTGTAGCCGGTCTCTTCCAGCTCCAGCGCCAGCTCCTTGCCGCCGGAGCGCACGATGCGCCCGTTCATCAGCACGTGCACGAAGTCGGGCACGATGTAGTTCAGCAGCCGCTGATAGTGCGTCACCACGACGAACGAACGCTCGGGGCTGCGCATGGCGTTCACGCCCTGAGCGACGATCTTGAGCGCGTCAATGTCGAGACCAGAGTCGGTTTCGTCGAGCACGGCAAGCTTCGGCTCGAGGATCGCCAGCTGCAAAATCTCGTTGCGCTTCTTCTCGCCGCCGGAGAAGCCTTCGTTCACCGAGCGGTTCATCATCTTCTCGTCCATCTCCAGCAGCTTCAGCTTCTCCCGGAACATCGGCAGGAAGTCCATGGCATCCATTTCATCTTTGCCGTGATACTTGCGGACGGCGTTGAGCGCGGAGCGCAGGAAGTACGCGTTGCTGATGCCCGGGATCTCGACCGGATATTGGAACGCGAGGAACACGCCTTCGCAGGCAGCATCCTCAGCCTTCATTTCGAGCAGGTCTTTGCCGTCGAAGAGGATCTGGCCTTCGGTAACGACGTAGCTTTCGCGACGCGCGAGCACCTGGGCCAGCGTGCTCTTGCCGGAGCCGTTCGGACCCATGATGGAGTGGACCTCGCCGGGATTCACCGTGAGGTTGATGCCCTTGAGGATTTCGTTATTGTCGACCTTGACGTGAAGGTTCTTGATTTCCAGTAAGCTCATGCGTTTTAGTTCGTCCTATGAATGTGCCGTCCCTAAAGGGACTCGGAATTTATTAATCCCGGTTGACCCAGGACTTACGTCCTGGGCTAGGATTGTGTCGCCCTGCGGGCTACGGGGCTAAAGCCCCAATTCAAAACTTGCTGGCGTCGACGCGGGCCTAAAGGCCCGCACTACCCAAACGCTGCGTCGAACGCGAACCTAAAGGTTCGCTCTACCAAAATCATCGCAGCGAGGCGGGCCTGAAGGCTCGCCACTACCTCAAAACATCCATCGCAGCGGCGTAGCTAAGCTGCGCCCCTTCAAACCCTTACCCGACGCTGCCTTCCAGGCTGACGCTGAGCAGCTTCTGGGCTTCGACAGCGAACTCCATGGGGAGCTCGCGGAAGACGCGCTTGCAGAAGCCGTTCACGATCATGGAGACGGCGTCTTCGGCCTTCAGGCCGCGCTGACGGAGATAGAAGAGCTGGTCTTCGCCGATCTTCGAGGTCGACGCCTCGTGCTCCATCTGCGCGGTCGAGTTCTTAACCTCTATATAAGGGAAGGTGTGCGCGCCGCACTTGTCGCCGATCAGCAGCGAGTCGCACTGCGTGTAATTGCGCGCCCCGGTCGCGCCCTTCAGAATTTTGATCAGCCCGCGATAGGTGTTCTGGCCGCGGCCGGCGGAGATTCCCTTGGACACGACCGTGCTCTTCGTGTTCTTGCCGATGTGGATCATCTTGGTTCCAGTGTCGGCCTGCTGATAATTATTGGTTAGAGCGACGGAGTAGAACTCGCCCACCGAGTTGTCGCCCTGCAAGATGCAGCCGGGATACTTCCACGTGATCGCGGAGCCGGTCTCGACTTGCGTCCAGGAAATCTTGGAGTTCACACCCTGGCACTTGCCGCGCTTGGTGACGAAGTTGTAGATCCCGCCCTTGCCGTTCTTGTCGCCGGGATACCAGTTCTGCACGGTGGAGTACTTGATGGTCGCGTTGTCGAGCGCGACCAGTTCGACGACGGCGGCATGCAGCTGATTCTCGTCGCGAATTGGCGCTGTACAGCCTTCGAGGTAGCTGACGTAAGCGCCTTCGTCGGCGACGATCAGTGTGCGCTCGAACTGGCCAGTTTCGGCTGCGTTGATGCGGAAGTAGGTCGAGAGCTCCATCGGGCAACGAACACCCTTGGGCACGTAGACGAACGACCCGTCGCTGAAGACCGCGGCGTTGAGCGCGGCGAAGAAGTTGTCGGTGTAGGGAACGACCGAGCCGAGGTACTTCTGCACCAGCTCGGGATGATTTTTCACCGCGTCGGAAAAGGAGCAGAAGATAACTCCGTACTCGGAGAGCTTCGCCTTGAAGGTGGTCGCGACCGAGACGCTGTCGAAGACCGCATCAACGGCGACGCCGGCGAGCATCTTCTGCTCGGTAATCGGGATGCCGAGTTTCTCGTAGGTACGAAGGATCTCGGGATCGAGCTGATCGAGGCTCTCGAGTTGCGGCTTCTGCTTGGGCGCGGAGTAATAAGTGATCGCCTGATAGTCGATGGGCGGATAGTGAACGTTCGCCCACGTCGGCTCCGCGTCCTTGGCTTCCTGCGTCGCCCAATAGCGATAGGCCTTGAGGCGCCACTCCAGCATGAACTCGGGCTCATTCTTCTTGGCCGAGATCAGGCGAATGGTGTCTTCGGTGAGACCTTTGGGGATCCGCTCCTCTCCAATATCGGTGACGAAGCCCCACTTGTACTCCTGCTGCGCCAGATCGCGAAACACGTCGGTATTAGAACTCATTGCACTCTCCCGGATGAATAACCAATCGTGGGTACCAGCTTGCCCTGCGCGCCTTTGATGGCAGTCAACTGCATGGGCTGAATCAGATCGAAGAGGGTCACGCGATCGAGCGCGCCGCGCACTACCTGGCTGATGACGCGCTGATTGCGCTTGATAGGGCAGGAGCGCTCCAGATCGCACAAGCCGGTAATGTCGGTGCTGCACTCGGTGAGCGCGATGGGACCCTCGATGGAGCTGATGATCTCGGCCAGCGAAATCTCGGCCGGCTCTTTCGCCAGGCTGTAGCCGCCCTTGATGCCGCGATGCGAGACCAGCATTCCGCTCTGCAGAAGCAGCTTCAAGACCTTGCTCACCGTCGGCAGAGGCAGACGCGATTGCGCCGCCAGATCGCGCGCGGTATGCGTGGAGGTGGCATGATCGCGGGCGATGATGGTCATCAGCACCAGGCCGTAATCGGTAAGTTTGGCGAGCCGGATCATGATTTACGCGCTCCCACTGGGTTAGATGTATATAGTACCGCAAAGGTACTATTTTGTGAAAGACGCACGTTCGGCCGACGATTCCGCGGTTGAGGATTTGTAAAAGTTTTGTCAACCCGGGGTGGACTGCGAGGAGGCTTTCGAGCAAACCGGACGAGCCTGCGATTACTCTGGTCCTTGCGTCTGCAGCGCCTATTTCAATTCTTCGTGCTGTCGAACGCGACGACTGCGGCACTTTGGTCGGACCGACTTTTGTTTTGTTTCTGGACAACTACAAGCGCTAGTATTTTTGATCGTTATTGACTTGCAGGAACGTTTCAGAGTAGCTTTCTGAAGCTGTTGCTGAGTAGAGATGTACAGCGTCGACAGCCCAGCCAGGATGTCGACGATCTGCATCGAAACCCGCCTTTCAGACTTAAACTGAAAACTGAGGAGAAACATGAAGCTTTTGCGAATGCTCGGAATAACCGTGCTTGCCTTGGCTGCGGTCACTGTGGTCAGTGCGCAATCATGGGCACCGGTACAGAACGTGCCCAACATCGCTGCCGGACCGATAGCGCTGCTGACGGATGGCAGAATCCTGGTAAATGATGCTAATACCTGTAACCAGTGGTGGACGCTGACACCCGACATCAACGGTAACTATGCGACGGGGACGTGGAAGCAGGTAGCGACCATGCCCTCCGGATATGCACCACTGTACTTCGGCTCGGCGGTATTGCCCGATGGGCGTTACATTGCCGAAGGCGGTGAGTACAACAACTGTGGCACCCCGGCGTGGACGAAACTGGGAGCAATCTATGACCCCGTCGCCAACACCTGGACGTCGGTCACCCCGCCCAGCGGATGGAACTCGATCGGCGATAGCCCCAGCGTCATTCTGAACAATGGAACCTACATGCAGAGCAGCTGCTGCGACCAGCCACCGCAGGCGGCTTTGTTGAACCCGTCAACCTTGACTTGGACCTCGACTGGCTCGGGCAAGTTCGACATCTACGACGAAGAGGGCCTCACCCTGCTGCCCGGCGGCAGTGTTCTGGATGTGGATGCCTACGTCTTCGATTATCAGATCAACGGCAAGAACTGGGAAACGTACAATCCCAGCACCGGCGCGTGGACCAGCCAAGGCAGCACGCCGGAGCAGTATTGGGATTCGGCCGCCAACTGTGGCGGCGAGAACGACGCAACCTACGAGCTTGGTCCGGCAGTATTGATGCCGAACGGAACCGTGTTCCAGGCCGGCGCCAACACCTGCGCTGCTGGTCACACTGGAATCTACAACGTTAGCACCGGTACGTGGACAGAAGGTCCGGACTTCCCCGGCACCTTTGACATCGCCGATGGTCCGGGAGCGCTCGAAGTCAACGGCAACGTGGTGCTGTTTGCCAGCCCGGGTTTCGGCGGCCCTGGCGGCCAGATGTTCGAGTGGAATGGCAGCACCCTGAACGAGATCCCGAATCCGCCGAACGGCCCCAGTGACTCGTCGTACTACGGCCACTTCCTGATGCTGCCCAACGGGCAGGTCATGTTCACCGACTTCAGCAACGACGTCGAACTGCTGACCTCAGCCGGCAGCCAGTACACCGGCTGGGCACCAACCCTGTTGTTGCCGAACATCACTATGACGCACGGCAAGACGGTTCTGCTGAACGGAACCAACTTCAATGGCGCCTCGCAGAACAACGCCTATGGGGATGACTTCCAGGACGCCAGCAACTACCCGATCGTCCGCTTCACCAACGTGTCGACCGGACACGTGTTCTTCGGCAAGACGCACGACCACAACACGATGGCGGTGGGATATCACGGACCTAGCTTCACGCACGTGGACATTCCGTCGGGCATCGAAACCGGCATGACGCACCTGCAGGTGATCGTGAACGGCATCGCCTCGCAGAACTACACGGTCGTAATCAACTAGCAACTGCGGTACTTGAAAGAGACTGACGGCGCCAAGTCCGAAAGGACAAGGCGCCGTTTTTTTGGGGGATTTGTTTCGGCCGACCGACGGCCGGCGTGGTGCGAGGGGCAGGATTCGTGCGCATCGCGTTGGGCAGAGGGGAAAGAAATTGTGCCGTCCCTACGGGACTCAGGATTTCCTTTTGATGTTCCTACCCAGCGCGTCCTCCACCCCAATCCACGCGAAGGCGGCGCGAATTGGGGACGCCGGTCCGCACTGGGCTATTACAGTTTCATCCCGCCTCGGCAGGATTCATCGATCGCGAGCGGGACGCTGTGCAACCCGACCAAGGCGCGGCTACAGATCTCCCAGGTCTCGAACCGCGCGAGACCCGGGGCACCCGGCAAATCATCTCCTGTAATGTTTTCGGGCCGCCTGATACTACCTGAATAGGGACGGTTGAAAGCACGAAGCGCACAAGCTGAGCATCGTTCCAGCCCGAGTGCATCCTCGATTCTCTAACTGCTCGACCGTCCCGCAGGAGAAGGAAAATGATACCTCTACATCAAGTAAAGGCCGTTGAATATGCGCTCCAATCAACAGTACCTGTCAGGGTTCCCCAACCCGCAACCGGCGTAAGGTCTCTCTTTGTCGGGCCGCGCGGGCTGCGAGCAGGTTGGCGGTTGCTGATCTTCAGTGGATTACTGGTGGTTCTGTTTGGCGGAATCGCTCTAGTCCGCACCGGGGGGCCGCAAGGACTTCGGGATGCCCAGAAGCATGTGAGCAACGTTACGGTGACGCCGTTCAAGTTGGGTGCCTCAGAAGCCATTGTCTTTGCGCTTTTGTGCCTGGCTACCTTCGTCATGGGGAGGATCGAGCATCGCAAATTCAGCGAATACGGTTTGCCCCTGAGTCAGGCTTTGGGCAAAGATTTTTGGATCGGATGCCTATCCGGCTTTCTCGCGATCAGCGGAACTCTGCTCGCGATGTTCCTGCTCCACGGATTCCGCATTACCGGCTTCGCTCTCCATGGGAAGGCAATTCTCTATGCATTAATCGGATGGGCAATCGCCCTCCTCATGGTGGGATTGTGCGAAGAATTCTTGAATCGCGGATACCTGCAGTACACGCTTGGCAGCGGAATTGGCTTCTGGCCAGCGGCGTTTGTGATGTCGGGGTTCTTCGCTTTCGGACACGCCTTCAATCCCCACGAGACTCTGGCGGGAGTCGCGTCCGTTGTGCTATTCGGACTTCTGCTTTGCCTTTTCTTGCGACGCAGCGGAAATCTCTGGTGTGCGGTCGGCTTTCATGCGGCCTATGACTGGGGACAAACATTGTTCGGAGTTCCTGATAGCGGTATCGCGCCTTACCACAACCTTTTCAATTCCGCGTTCAGCGGGCCGCGGTGGCTCACGGGCGGGATCGTCGGCCCCGAGGCCAGTGTCTTAACCCCGATCGCGTTAGCCCTCGTGGCTCTGGTTTTCAGCCGCTACTATCGTGAGAATCGCTATCCAATGCAGGGAGCCCGCACGATGTAGGGCGCAGCGTTGTGACGGCTTAAACACCTTCTGCGTTACATCATGACCCATGCGCACTCAACCAATAGATTCATTCGCTAGCCAGGTGACGCTTGTGAAAGAAATACGACGCGAGTTGGAACAGCAATTCGAGCGGATCCTCGGCGAGCATGGCGCGGCCATCTCGCGCCTGGCCTATAGCTACGAGGCAGTGGCCGGCATCCGGGAAGAGCTGGCGCAGGAGATCGCGCTGGCGATCTGGCGGGCATTGCCTCACTTTCGCGGTGAGTGTTCGGAGAGAACGTTCGTTTTTCGGATCGCACACAACCGGGGGCTGACGCATGTGAGGAGGCGCCGGCCGCCGCAGCAGTCGCTGGACGATTTGAAAGAGGCCGATGAACCGGTTGATCCGCGCCCTCATTTGGATGAGCAAGTGGCACAGATGAACCAACGGGCGCGACTTGCGTCGGCAGTTCAATCTTTGCCTGTCGCTCACAAGCAGATGATCGTGCTGATTCTCGAGGGATTGTCGCATGCCGAAATCGGGGAAGTGTTGGGGATTACGGAAAACAATGCGGCGGTGCGGTTGACTCGGGCCAGAAAAGCCTTGAAGGAAACGATGGGGGTGACCTTATGACAAATGATCCAATGACGAACAAGGCGATTACGAATGATCGCGAACTTGATGTTTGGCGCGAACAGTGGAGCGGTGTCGCACGGCCATCCCCAGAATTCCTGCGCCATGTCCAAGAAAGAATCAAGGTCCAGGACCGCCGCTTCTGGCTCGGCAATCTGCTAGCGGTGGCAGGCGTGGTAGGAATGCTGATTCTCGCCGTCTACCAGTTCAGCTATCAGGCGAGTAGGCTCGAAAAAGGCCGGGCAACCGGTCTGTGTGTTTTGGTGTTCGTGGCTGTTACATGTCGCCTATGGTTTATGCGGGGAACATGGCGTGCGGAAACACAGTCGATTCGCGCTTTTGTGGAACTCTGGCACCGAAGAGTGCTGTCTCAAATCCGGCGACTCCAGATCAGCATTTACCTAGCAATTGGATGGCTCGTCTTTTGCGCGGCGCTTGCGGCGGCCAATTGGGCGACCATCAGGCTCGAGCTCATGGCCCATCCCACAGCGTACCTCGCAATTATGTTGGTCATGGTGCTCATACTGCGAATGATTTGGTTCGGGGCGATGTGGCTCCGTCGCCGCAAAGTTGCGGAACTGAATAAAGTCACAAGACTTCTGGAAGAAATGGAAACAATGAATGGCTAGCCGGCCGAGAAGCTGCCGGGCGACGGGCAAACCGGAAGTTGAGAACAGCATGGCGCGGCGGAGCTACGATGAACCTGCCCGGGTGAAACGGAGGCGGGCTCTGCCGGGATGCAACCATGCTGAGGGATAATCTGGCGGGCTCATCAGCCGATGTCTAGCAGCGCGGGAGATCCTTCTCTCGAGCTGCACACTGCGATCAGACAGAGTCATCGGCCGATAGACCCTCATGCCTTTAAAATCCCCGCCCGCAGGGGCGGAATCTACCCTAACGGAGAACGTCGCTTCTCCATTTCACGCTGAGTCAAGACAGTAGCGGTGTAAAATACCTTCTGCTTCCACCCCCGAGAGCCATCTTCAAGGACCCGTCTTTCTTGTGAAGTCGTCAGCTGCCGCCAAGCCGCGCCCACGCTCCCGAGGACGGCAGGATCGCAAAGCGCCAGGCAAGAATTCCGGGCGCAGCCATGCAACGTTATGGCTGGGCCTGGCACTGGTGGTCGCGACGATCGCCGTGTATTCGCCGGTGCACGGACATCCGTTTGCCAGCCTCGACGATGGTGCATACTTCTACGCCAATCCGCATGTGCTCGGGGGAGTGAGCTGGGAGACGGTGAAGTGGGCGTTCACTTCGTTTGGCACGGCGACGCCCGATGTGCCCGACTGGCATCCGCTGGCGTGGCTGTCGCATGCGCTGGATGCGGACATGTTCGCGCCGGGGCCGGCGGGGCCGCACGATGTCAATCTGCTGCTGCACGCCTTGAATGTGCTGCTGCTGTTCTTAGTGTTACAACACGCAACTGGAATGGCGGCGCGCAGTGCGATGGTGGCAGGATTATTCGCCCTGCATCCCATCAACGTGGAGACAGTGGCGTGGATTGCAGAACGCAAGAACCTGCTCAGCATGACGTTCTTCCTGCTGGCGCTGGGAGCGTATGGCTGGTATGCGCGCAGGCCGGGGGTGGGCAGGTATCTGGCGGTAGCGGCGCTGTTCGCGCTGGGATTGATGGCGAAGCCGCAGGTGGTGACGCTGCCGTTTGTGCTGCTGCTTTGGGATTATTGGCCGCTGCAAAGGCTCGCCATTCGCTTTTCGCTTTTCGCTTTTCGCCAGAGGGGCTCGGCAGATGCTCTTGGCGGACAACGAACGGCGGATGACAAGAAACAACCTGCTGGCGAAGAGCGAACAGCGAAGAGCGAACAGCGATCCTTGAGTTGGCTGGTGCTGGAGAAGCTGCCGCTGTTCGCGCTGGCCGTCGCCAGTTGCTTGGTCACGGTAAAGTCGCAGGAGGCGGTGGGCGGGATTAATCAGCAGATCGCGCTGGCGGCGCGATTGGGGAATGCGGTTGTATCGTACGTTCGCTATGTTGCGAAGGCGCTGTGGCCGGCGAACTTGTCGCCCTTCTATCCCCATCCCGGTGGCTCGCTGGCGGGATGGCAGGTGGCCGGTGCTGCAGTGATGCTGGCCGCGATCTCAGCAGCGGCGATTGCGCTGCGCCAGCGGCGGTATCTTGCGGTTGGATGGTTCTGGTTTGTGGGGACGCTGGTGCCAATGATCGGCCTGGTGCAGGTGAATCGCCAGGCGATGGCGGATCGCTATGGCTACATCTCGTTCATCGGATTATTCCTGCTGATTTGTTGGGGTGCGAGTGAGTTGGCAGAGCAAAGAAGTTTGCTGCCGATCGTACTTCGCGCCACGGGGGTCGCGGTGCTGGCGGTGATGGCGCTGCTGACCTATCGTCAGCTGGGATTCTGGAGCGACAACCTGACGCTGTGGTCGCATGCGATTGATGTCACGGATGGCAATTACCTCGCGGAAAACATTGTGGGCTCAATGCTGATGGATCAGGGCAGGGGCGACGACGCGCTGTCGCATTTCGTTGCCGCGACGGAGATGAACCCGGCTGATGCGCAGGCTTACATGGCGATCGGCACCTACGATCAGCAGCATGGCGAACCGGCGCAGGCGATTGCGCAGTATGAGAAGACGGTCGCGCTGACGGATGACGCGGTGCAGAAGAATTTGTGGCTGCGCTCGACGACTTTCGCGCGATTGGGATCGGCGTATCGGCAGCTGGGTCGCTTCGGCGAAGCACAGCAAAGTTTTCGCCGGGCGCTGGAGCTCAATCCCAACGATGGGCAGGCTTGGCTGGCACTGGGCATCGTCACCGCTCAAGCTGGCGACAACCGTGCGGCCATCGAGGCCTATTCGCAGGCGGTCAAGCTCCAGCCAACCGACGTAGGCTATCTGCTGCTGGCTCGCGCTTTCGAGCAGAGCGGCCAGGCGGCTCAGGCGCAAGCGGCCACGGCAGCGGCGCAGCGGATCTCGCGCAATCTGCCGGCAGCGCAGCAAAACGTCGAGGCTATCTTCGCCACATCGTCTGCCAGAGCGGATTTGGGTGGTCGATAGGGCGCGTGGTGGGAGTGGTTCCCAGGAAACAGTGGAAGTAAGGCTTAGACAATCAGGGTCGAGAACGCCTCAACTAACTGAAAAAATGTAGGTTATTTCATAAACGAGAAATAGAATTCGCATTCGTGTTCCTCGTGGAACATTTTCTTGTCGCGCAGTGGGCTGGGGTCCGGATTTTGGGGACCGGATTTGTTGGGCGGCTTAGATTGTCAGCGATCACCACCTCAACGGCATTGTTTTCCACAGTTCCACCGCCGGCGCCCGCTCTAAATCGCCCCCCAACGGCCGGTCTGCTCACCTTTTACCCATCCAAGCGTCTCATTCTGCAGAAGATAAGCTGCTGCGCAGCGCCTGTACCACTTTGGCAGTAAATGCCCACCAAAGGGGCAGAATTACCTTGAATTGAGGCTAAAACAGGGCTATAGTATGACGTTCTTTGGCTCTGTTCGGACTCCTTCCCCTTCAAGGCTGTCTCTTGGAAGAGGCCCCCGGCGGTACGCGCCTGAATCGTCGTAGAAGCTATACGAATCCAAGTATTTAGGTCAACGGGCCAAGGCATCACTGGCAGCACGGCAGTCATCCGTACTACATCTCTACCGAGAACAGGAACAAACGCAGAAATGGCAAAACGACGTGGCAATCCTAATTGGGGCAAGCCCGAGCCCATCGGCCCGGTCGTCCCCACCATCACCGAATTCGAACAGGTGGTGAAGGAATTCAAACTGCAGCCGGATCAGTACATTCGCTCCACCCGGCTGCGCGAATGGGCGCGCAAGAACAAGAACTCGAAGTACATCCCCGAGCCGCTTCTGGAAGCCTGGGGCTTCGAGATCGAGTCCACGCTCTAACCCCCCTCCCTCTCCGATCAGGGCCGCCCCGCGCGGCCCTTTTCTCTTGCGCGCGAGTTGGCACTTGGCATTTAGCACTTCGTTTCCTACGCTGTTCATATGGAATTTCGCGTCGCCTTTTGAACTGACTACTGGCCACTGGTTGCTGGCTGCTGCAATTTCGCGTACTCGGCTTTGGCTTGTTTGTAGATGGGAATGTCGGGATCGGCGTCTTTCCAGAGCGTGAGGAAGTTCTGATAAGCGGTGCGGGCTTTGTCGCGATAGGCAGGATCGGTCTGCGCTTCGAGGGCATAGGCGCGGGCCAGACCGAGGCGGGCAAGCGCACCCCACGGGAAGTTGGTGATCAGGCCATAGTGATCGAGGAACTTCTGAAATTCCGCGGCCGCAGCGCTGCCGTCGTGTAGCGCCAGGTAAGCCTGCCCGCGCACATAGACGGGACACATGAATACGTTGACTCCAGTGTTGATAACCCCGAGTTCCATCGGACCCATATTGTTCAAAAGCTCAATTGCGCGACGAGGATCGTTTTCCTGCAAGGCTCTAGACGCGTGAATTGTGGGCAGCCAATAACTCTGGACCATCGTGCTCAGCGGGTAGTCTTTGTCGAGCTCAGAAGCCAACTTCTCCGCTGCGGAAGCGTCGCCGGCTTGTGCTAGGGCCACAGCCGACATTGCTTTCACCTCTCGGCTCTGGGACAGCTTCAACGCCGCAAGCGCATCGGCGCGTGCACGTCCGCGCTGGCCAACTGCCACTTCACGCAGCGCAGCCGCTACTGCATAGTTTCCTGCAGTCTCTTTGGCATCATTCGCCTGAGCTGAATGCATCGCTCTTTGGGTGGACATCTGCGCATCATGTAGTCTCCCGTACCAGCCTTCCGTGTCCGCCTGCGATGCGAGCAACAGGTCCTCCCTGCCCGGCTTTCCCATTGCCGCTGACACCATCTGCTGCATACGCGGCGTGTCGCCTTTTACAAAAGCCAGAAGATACCAGTCCCGGAGTAACGATTCCGCCGAGACATTGCGCTGCTCAGCCTGTTTGAACACCTGCTCTGCGTCATCGAGCCGATTCATGTTCATGTAGGCACCGGCCAGATTGCCGTAAACGACGCCGTAGTTCGGGTCCAATCGCATTGCCTCGTGAAATACCTTCAGATAACTTTCCAGCTCGCCCAAGTACGCGTAAATGACGCCTAAATTTCCAAATGGTGCGACCTCACGCGGATAACTCCGATGCCACAGCTCATACGTCTGGGCGGCTTTATTCAACTCGCCGGTCACGTATTGGTAGTAGTGTGCTTCGATTGCAAACCGCTCCCGCTCGCTTACCCTATCGCGCAGCTGGTAAGCCCTCGCCGAATACTCTTGGGCCCGCTCGCCTTGGTTGAGATTGTGGTAGCTGATTGCCAGGTCGTTCCATGCCGTGGCGAAGTTAGGATCAAGTTCGACCGCACGCCTGTAGGAAGGTATTGCGGCAGTCCACCCTTCCGCACGCTCAACCTTAATTGCTGTGCTGAAGGCCTTGAGCGCTTCCAGCGACGGGGTTGTAGCTTGGGAAAGCGGCGTAGAGTACCTCTCGACCGAACCGAGGGACTCCCCCAGCTTGCTGCGCATCTTGGTGCCGACTCTGTCCAATGCACTCAGTACCCCTTCTTTGTTCTTCGCTCGTTCTTGCACTTCGCCCAGCGAATCGCCCAAGTTGCAGTCCACCGTTCTCAGCTCGATCACGTATTCGCCGCCCAAGGTAACGATAGAGCCAACCACCATGGCCTTGCTGCCGCTGCGCAGGCAGACCTCGCGGACCACATCCCCCGTCAAAGGCCCGGTCGCCGGATGATTCATCAGTTTGAGTGTCTCCCGAAATCTGCGATTGGAGAGAATGTTCAGGAACGGTGACTGCTGTAGCTGAATGGCCAGCGCCTGCTTCAGAGTGTCGTCGAAGATCGGATCTCCGGTTTTGTTTTCGAAGTCGGCGATCACGATGGTGTCTGCATCGGTAAGCTTGGGCGGGCGGTGCGCTCGCCAATAGAGCACTCCGACAAGGATGGTGGCGATCACTACTACTGCAGCTGCCGCCAGCCTCACCCAGACTTTCGATTGCGTTGGGGCAGCTTGCTCTTCTGCAATGCTGTCCCGAGTGGAAACCGAAGCCTCTGTGGTTTCCGCGGGCTTGTTCGAACCGTCATGGCCCGCAATACGCTCGACCGGGACGATCAGCCTATAGCCTTGCTTTGCGATTGTTCGGATGTAAGTCGGCTCGTCGGCCGAGTCGCCCAGCGCCTTGCGCAGCTTTTTCATGGCTGCGTTGATGCTCTGGTCGAACTCGACCACCGTGTCGTCCGGCCACAATCTCTTTTGAATTTCTTCGCGGGTTACGATCTGGCCATCGTGTTCGACCAGCATCAGCAGGATTTGGAACGGTTGCTCCTGCAAGGGTATAGCGCCATTGCCGTTGCGCAACTCTGCGCGGCGCACATCGAGCTCGAAGACTCCAAAGCGCACCTGCGGGGTCAAGGTTTCTTTCATGCCGGAATCGCCCACGAGGAAGTGGCGGAGAGTTTACTACGGGGTTGAGAAAAATGCATCGCCGTTTTCCGCTACCGGTTTCGCCCAAAGAAATCAATAGTTTTGGCGCAGGTCATAACAAGTCACACAGAAATCAGCCCAGACCATTGATCAAAATCCGGGAGTTTTGCACACTGCGCCGCAAGTGTTGCGATTCAACCCGAACCCCGGCGGCGAACTCGCTCCCTCCCCGCCTTAGCCCAAGAGGACGAAAGGAGCAGAGTATGAACAGGAAACTTCGTGGAATGACAATCGGTATGCTGTTTCTGCTGAGCGGCTTGTCCCTCTATGCGGAGCAGCCCGGCGGGAGCTGTTCAGGGCAGCATCCGGGACGGCGCCAGGCTATTTCCGGCGTTTGTAAGCCGACCTTGCCGGCATCGCAAAGGCCGTCCAACGATCTGCCTCGCCATGATGACGGAGCAAGCTATGTCAGCTTCGACGTGCCGGGCGCCGCGAACGGCACCTTCACGGAAGGCATCAACGATTGGACCATGGTCACCGGGTACTACGTCGACGCCGAGCAGAACTATCACGGATTTGTGCGTGACCCATTTGGCAATACCACCAGCTTCGACGTTCCTGGCGATGGCGGCGGGACCCTCTCTTACGCCATCAATAACGTGGGGACGACTGCCGGGAACTGGTGCCCGGACACAACCTACACCTACTGTCCCGGATTCTTGCGAGATATCTGGGGCCATATCACCAGCTTCGATCCGCCCGGCGAATACTATGGCGCCTACCCCCAGGCCATTAACATCGAGGGGGCAGCCACAGGCACATATTTTGACTCGAGCTTCACTGGCCATGGGTTCGTGCGCACTCCGGGCGGCTCAATTACCGAATTCGACCCAGCTAGCTCCGTTTGGACGGAGCCATGGGCGATCAGCGCTGATGGAACGATTGCCGGCAGTTACCAAGACTCAAGTGGCCAGTGGCATGGTTTTCTTCGGGACAGGCATGGCAGCATAAGCACCTTTGATGTGCCGGGATATACGGACACTGGCATTGGGAACTTTGGTGGACACGCCATTAGCATGAATGCGGAGGGTGACATCGCAGGGAGTTACAACCAGACGACAGATCCTGAGGACTATCCGGTGCTTGACGGATTTTTGCAGCATCACGACGGAACCTTTGACACGTTCTACGCTGCCGATTATCCCCCGTGCTGCATCTGGACGTTTCCGACGGCCCTGAATGCGGACAAAACCATCGCCGGCTACCTGAACGACGGATACAGCATCAACCATGGTTTTGTGCGCACACGGGACGGCAACGTGACGTTGTTTGATGCCCCGGGCGCCGGCACAGGAGAATTCCAAGGCACCGTGGTCGTCGGAATGACTCCCTACCGCGTGATCGTTGGCTACTACATCGACAGCGGCGGACTCACTCACGGATACCTGCGAATTCCGGATTAGCAGAGGTCAGTTCCCTCAATGAAATCCCCTAAACACCCGATCAGGGCCGCCGCGCGGCCCTTTTCTCTTGTGTACTGTTGAGACGCATTTAGCCCTCTTGCGGGTACAATGAAGGTCATTTTCCACGAGGTCATCTGTGCGGTGCCCCAGAGCCTGCCCTGAGCGTGCTGGCCAGCGACGGCAACTTCCATGGGACAACATTCAGCGGTGGGAATCTCAATCTGGGCAATGTGCTGGGTGCCCCAGAGCCTACCCTGAGCTTGCCTAAGGGTCTCGCGCTGTTCGAGACCTGGGTAAGTGCCATGGGAAAGGGTTCGCGGTCCTCGTCAGAACGCTAACCTCGGCGACTCAGGCTGTTGCCGGTGACTCATCCGCACCCAGTGGCAGGAAGTACTGTGTGCCGCGAATCGGTTCGCTCACTCGTCGCAGTAGCGCCTGCAAATCCTCGCTGCGCTCCACGAAGTCGATCTCCGAAGTATTCACGATCAACAGGTCTGACGATGTGTAGTGAAAGAAGAAGTGCTCATATGCCTTGATCACCTCTTCCAGGTAATCGTCGCTGATCGCCTTCTCTCCGGGCGCGCCCTTCTTCTTGAGCCGCTTCTTCAGCACCTCGGGTGTGGCCTGCAGATAAATGACAAGATCCGGCGTGGGGACGTTCTGCCGGAATAGCTCGTAATAGCGGTTGTAAACCTCAAGCTCCGCATCGCCGAGATTCAAACACGCGAACAGCTTGTCCTTTTCGAAGATGTAATCGGCAACGTACGTCTTGTTCGGATTGTGCTTGATATCCAGCCCGCCCAGCTGCTCGTATCGCGCGATGAGAAACGCGAACTGCGCCTGAAACGCCGCCCCGGGCTCGCCCTGATAGAACGGGCGCAGAAACGGATTCTGCTCCGGCTCGCTGATCCGCTGCGCATGCAGCGTCTCGGCAATCACCCGGCTCAGCGTGCTCTTGCCGACTCGGATCGGGCCTTCAACCGCAATGTAACGGGGTGGTTCGAAAAGGTTCGCCATGGTCGGAGAAAGGCTACGAACCGCAGCATATCTTGCCCCCGCCTCCGTGGCAATTGACTGGTTGTGAAACGCTGTGGAGAATCGCTTTTCGCTGCTCGCTCTTCGCCATTCGCTTTTCGCCAGAAGGCCCCGAGAGACAAGCTGCCGATTCGCTTAGGCAGATTTTATTCCCAGCATTCGCTCGGTTGGGGTTGGCGAATGTGGAGGGTCGAAGTGTATCGCGAAGAGCGAAAAGCGAAGAGCGAAAAGCGGCCTTCCAGCTACAATCATCTCGTGCTTCCTATCGTCCTCGGCGCCGCCGGTCTGGCAGGACTCGCCACCTGGGCGGGCTTTCAAACCATGTGGCCGACTTCGCAGGTCTGCGGCTCGACATTCATCGGCCTGCCGCGCGGTTCTCGCCAGCTCGCGCTCACCTACGATGACGGCCCAAATGATCCCTACACCTGGCGCATGATGGAAGTCCTCGAGCGCCACGGCGTCAAGGCGACATTCTTCCTGCTCGGCAGCTTCGTCCAGCAGAAGCCCGAGATCGCTCGCGCCCTTGTCGCCGCCGGACACGCCATCGGAAGCCATACCTGGGATCATCCCAACCTTATCTTTGCCTCCTCCGCCAAGATTCGCCGGCAGCTGCAGCAAACCCGCCAGGCGATATCTCGACGCGACCGGCGTCGACCCCACGATCTTTCGTCCGCCGTTTGGTGGGCGACGTCCCGCATCGCTGCGCATTGCGCGAGAAATGGGACTACAGCCTGTCATGTGGAATGTCAGCTGTTATGACTGGAAGGCAGAAATCAGCGCAGGAAATCGCCGCTTATGCCGAACGCCAGATTCGCGGCGGCAATGTCATCCTGCTGCACGATGGCGAATACCATCGCATCGGCGTCGACCGCAGCCGCACCGTGGAGGCCACGGACCGCATCCTGTCCCGTTACCAAGCCGAGGGCTACGACTTCGTCACAATTCCGCAGATGATGGAAAAGCAGCTCTTAGCAACTAGCCGCTAAGGTCGCGTGTCGGCGAGTTTTGGGTAGAGCTGTCCTTGAGGTAGAGTTGTTTCTCAGGTAGAGCTGGCCTTCAGGCCAGCGTCCAGGCTGCTTAATTTTTTTCCAGAGTCGGCTTTTAGCCGACGACATAGAACGGGCACAAGGAGTTTTCAGGGCAGCGTTCCCGTCCCGAAGGGACGACTTAGCTTAGCCCATGACGAAGTCCTGGGTTGGCGTGATAAAAGACACCGGTCCCGGCAGGGACTCTCATCCCCGCTGAACCGCTGGCCGCTCCTTATCCAACTGCGCCAGCAGATCGTCCACTCGCGCCCCCAGAATGTTACGGATCGAGCAGATACCCAGCACCTTTCCTTGCTCGTCAACAATCGGCATATGTCGATAGTGCCGTTCCAGCATCACCTGCAGCGCTTCACTCGGCGTCGTCGCTTCGGTCGCCATCTCAACAATCGAGCTCATCATTTCGCGCACCGGTGTGGTCTTGGGGTCGCGTCCGCTGAGCGCGAACTTTGCCAGCACATCGCGCTCGGTAAACATTCCCGCCACAATCCCGTGCTCGTCGATCACGGCTACCGCGCCGACCGTCTTGTCGATCATCGTCTGTATTGCCTCGCCGACGGTTGCTTCTACCGGCACAGTCGCCGGCCCTTCATCGCACCACTTCAGAAGACTCATGACAGTTAAAAGTCCTTTCGCTGAGAGACTGCGAGAGTAGTTCGCCGTGCAGCTGGCGTCAAGTGAGTTGAGCACCGGGTGCCGGAAGCGGATAATCGCGATATGTTCTCACGCCGCGTTCGCATGCTGTTATTGATCGGTTTGGCCGTCGCATTCTTCCCGTTGGCCCTGGTGGCCAAAGACAAAGATTTCGTTCCGCCGCGCGCTGAGAACGCGAACACCTATCCCAGCAAAGACGCGCATCCCGCGGAAAAGGTCACCGCGGCCATCGATCTTTACAACACTTCGCCCAAGGACAACATCTTCATCACGCCCTACAACCAGGAAGGCATTCTGCCGGTCTTTCTCATCATCAGCAATGACGGCGATCAGCCCATCACCGTTAACAATATGGAAGTGCAGCTGGTCACCGGTCGGCGCGCCAAGCTGGACGGGCTGACCACCGACGATGTCTTCCGCCGCGTCGCCCACATCAGCGGCAGCAGTGATGCTCCGGTGCGCGTTGGGCCGATCCCGCTGTCAGGAAACAAGAATAAGAAGGCGCAGAAGGAGTACGAAGAGATTCAGAACGCGAAGTTCGAAGCGCAGGCGGTCGAGCCCCACACCACCAAGTCCGGCTTTATCTTCTTCGATGTAGAAGGCGTTAAGCAGCCGCTGGACGGCTCCCACATCTACCTGACCGGCGTGCGCGACGCCCGGGGTACTGAGCTGATGTACTTCGAAATTCCGGTCATCCCATCGAATGCCGCGAGTACGGGTACGCCCTAGGGCTGCAGCCCAAAGATGTAATGAACCTGCAAGAATAGCTAAGGAAACTCTGATTAAGTCCGGGTTTGAAGGGGACGGCCTTCAGGCCGTCCGTAAGCTCAGCAAAAAATCATAACGGCTTCGGCCGCTGAGGGACCTTCATGGAACTTGATTAGACTTTCTCTAAGCTCCTTCAGGGGCGACACAACCTTCCCGCCCTTTTCCGCTTCCCACTCTCCGGTAAAGGAGAAAGATGCGTCCGTTGTCCTGGATTGGTTTAGCTGTGCTTATTCTCGGAATTCTCTCGTTTGTGGTCATGGTTCCCCGCAGCCACACTCACGAACTGAAGGCCGGAGATGCCTCGGTGGGAATCACCACTCATGACAATGAGAAGCTGCCTCCAGTAGTGGGAGGCGTGCTATGCGCTGCGGGCGTGGTGTTGCTGGTGGCAGGCTCGCGCAAGGCAACCGCCTGATCAAAGCCGCCGATCACTGTGCCGGTCTTGCGGGTTGCTGCGGAGACACAGCTTGACGCTGCTCCTCTCGCGCCACCTGCTCGCGCAGATCGCGGATTACGATGGTCCACATCTGCACATTCGTTCGCAGCAGGATCTGGAGATTCTGATCGCGCAGAAACTCGATCTCGCTGCTCATGTTCAGATTCAGGCTCTCAAGCTTGTTCAGATCGTCCCGCATACGCGCCAACTCATCATTGCCTGAACTTGCCGGATTGGAAGACTGCGCCGCGCTTCCCGGCGTGGAATTCTGACTCTGTTCTGCCACTCGCTGCGCGAAACAAACTTGCGACAGCACCAAACTCAATAGCATCACTACAAAAAACTGCCGCACTGCACACCTGCCTCACGCGATATATGGATTTCGGCGGATCGCTGAGCCGCCATTCGCGTTGATTCAGTATGATCGGAATCAGCTCTTTTGAGGAGACGATCTGTGCACCGAATGACACTCGGCGACTTCGAGCTGACCATCCTCTCCGACGGTATCTACCGCGCCGACGGCGGCGCCATGTTCGGCATCATCCCCAAAGTCATGTGGGAGAAGCGCACCACGGCCGACGAGCGCAACACCATCCCGCTCGGCCTCAACTCGCTGCTCGTGCGCACCGGCAAACACAACATCCTCATCGACACCGGCATCGGCAGCAAGCTCAACGAAAAGACGCAGGCCATCTACCGCAATCAGGCTCTGCTGCTGCAGAGCTTCGAGCATGCCAAGGTTTCGCCCGATGAGATCGACATCGTTATCAATACGCACCTGCACTTCGATCACTGCGGCTGGAACACGCACTACAAACTGGGCAAGCCTGTCGCCACCTTTCCTCGGGCGACCTATTACGTCCAGGAGGGAGAACTGGAGCACGCTCACGAACAGCATGAGCGCGATCGCGTCAGCTACATGACTGACAACTACGATCCGCTACTCGCCAACGGCCAGCTCAAGGTGCTTCAAGGCGACAGAGAGATCGTTCCCGGGATTTCTGTGAAGGTCTATTCCGGCCACACCCGCGATCTGCAGGTCGTCATGATCCGCAGCGGCCACCGGATCGCCGCTTACCCCAGCGACCTAGTCTGCGATGCCAAGCATCTCGACCCGACCTGGACCCTGGGTTACGACCTCTACCCGCTGGAGAGCATCGCCAACAAACATCGCTTCTACCAGCAGGCGATACCGCAACGCTGGCTTGTGGTATTTACCCACGATCATGAGATGCCCTGGGCCCACCTCGAAATCGGCGAGAAGGGCCGCCCGGTAGCGCGTCCTTTCGGGCAAAAGGTGGATTGACTCGCGGCGCTAAAGAGCCATTTACGACTCTTGTCGCCAAGTCCTACTATGTGGGACATTAAATTTCACCAGCAGGCGAGGCGGCGATGGGCAAAAAAAACAAGAAGGACAAGAAGAAGAAACACAAAGAAGAAGGCGCGGTTGCTCCCGAGAAGAGCAGCACCAGGCTCGACCTGCGCGCGGTCGAGATTCCCGATCGTCCCAAGCCCATGAAGCCCAGCGATATTCGCGAACTGCGCGAAAGCCTGAACGCCAGTCAGACGCTCTTCGCGCGCCTGCTGAATGTTAGTTCCAATGCAGTTGAGAGTTGGGAACAGGGTCTTCGCGAGCCGCGTCAGGCCACGCTGAAGCTGCTGTACATCGTCCGCAAGAACCCAGAAGTGCTGCTGGGCTCGTGAGCTAGTTCAGGTCGCAACCGCCGCCATTCATCATGCAGCAGTTTGTCTGCCCGCAACCGGCAGCAGGAGCAGCGGAGTTGCCGCCCTTGCTGACCGCGAAGGTCGAAAGCTGTTTCTCCAGCTTTTCGGTGTGGCACTTCGGACATTCCGGCGTCTGCTCGCCGAAGAGGATGGCTTCGAACCTGTGACCGCAAGCCTCGCAACGATATTCGAAAATCGGCATGATCGCTCCCGTGCTGACGAAATGCGGCGCTGACCTAAGTCCGTCCAGCCGCGAATGGTAGAAACATTATTATAGATGCAGGAGCCGTCCCATCCCCACAAACGAACAACCGGTCCTGACTCCCGCGCGTGCCGCCGAAACCACGCGCGCCCGCGATTTCTTCGGCGAGCCTTTTCATCCGCGGCGGCCCTTTTTCAGCGGACACGCGCAGACCATCGTCGGCAACTTCCTCCCTCGCCGCAATTTCCTTCCTCCGCCGGAGGAGCGTCTCTTCCAGGTCGAGCCAGAAGTCCAGGTGTTATGCCATTGCCATTGGCAGGCTGATCGCACATCGGCGATGACGCTGGTTATCGTGCATGGGCTGGAAGGTTCGAGCGAGTCGCAGTATGTCATCGGTACCGGCAGCAAAGCCTGGCTCGCGGGCATGAATGTCGTTCGTATGAACATGCGCAATTGCGGCGACACCGAACATCTCGGCCCCACCCTGTACAACTCCAGCATGTCGGGAGATGTCGGTGCTGTTGCGAAAACGCTGATCGCTGAAGATGGCCTGCAAAAGCTGGCCTTCGTCGGATACTCCATGGGCGGCAATCTGGTTCTCAAGCTTCTCGGTGAATGGGGAGCCGATGCTCCGCACCAAGTCAAAGCCGCGGTCGGGGTTTCGCCTGCAATTGATCTGGCGCCTTCCGCTGACGCGCTCCACAATCGCGCCAACCGCGTTTACGAATGGAAGTTTCTTCTTGGCCTGCGCCGCCGAATTTTGCGCAAAGCGGCTCTCTTTCCCGACCGCTACGATGTGCGCCATCTGCGCGGTATGCGCAGTATGCGCGACTTCGACGATCAGATCACCGCTCGCTATTCCGGATTTCGCGATGCGCAGGACTATTACATCCGTGCCGCCGCCGCGCGTGTCGTCGACCGCATCGCGGTTCCTACGCTCGTCCTAAACGCGCTCGACGATCCGTTCATTCGCTTGCTGCCTGAGACTCGCGAAAAGCTGCAGCAAAATCCACACATTACGTTTATCGAGACCACGCGCGGTGGTCACTGTGCCTTCCTCGCCGCAGCCAATGGCTATGACGGCCGGTGGGCAGAGCGCCAAGCCATCGCCTTCATTCAGCGCATCGAAAACGGCGAGCCGGTCGGCCTTCCCACGAACTAGGGCTCACTTTAACCCTGATCTAGCACCTGGTCCCGGCCCGGTTTGCTTCTTCTCCGGTTTGGGGTAGAATGTGCGGCACCCGCTGTCCGCGCGTTCAGCTGCTTCACTCAAGGGTCTCTCCGAACAGCAAACGAACGAGATCTGGTTGCCGTCATTAATCAGCGCAGTCGTTAAGTCAACGTTTAAGAGAAGTGACGACACGTCGGCAGCGTTACGTCACGAAGCAAACCCGTCGTAACTGTTGTTGAAGCTGATCTGCACCGTTGATTGGCGATCCGATTGCGATACGAATCGAATAGGCGCGATGACGAAGAAAGCAGTACGGCAGCAGATAAATAAATTGAGGTCCGGATCATGATCCCACAAGAAGCACGCGATGCTTCCTCTGCCAAGCTCGATCAACTGGCCATCAACACGATTCGCACGCTTGCCATCGACGGCGTGCAGAAGGCAAATTCTGGACATCCCGGTACACCGCTGGGTGCCGCGCCCACTGCGTACGCTCTCTGGCAACGCGTGCTGCGCTACGATCCCGCCGATCCCTGGTGGCCCAATCGCGATCGCTTCGTACTGTCGGCTGGACACGCCTCGATGTTGCTCTACGCTATGATTCATCTCACCGGCATCAAGGCGGCGAATGCGAGCTATGAGAAGCAGAATCGCCCGGCAGTTACCATCGACGATATCAAGACCTTTCGCCAGGCAGGCAGCCGCTGTCCTGGCCATCCGGAATATGGTTGGACCACGGGCGTCGAAGCTACCACCGGACCGCTCGGACAAGGTGTTTCCAACAGCGTCGGCATGGCGATTGCGCGCGATTGGCTCGCGGCAACGTACAACCGTCCCGGCTACGATCTCTTCAACTTCAATGTCTATGCGCTCTGCGGCGATGGCTGTCTGATGGAAGGCGTATCCAGCGAAGCCGCGTCTCTTGCCGGTCATCTCAAGCTCTCGAATCTTTGCTGGATCTACGACTGCAATCACGTGACGATCGAGGGCCACACCGACCTCGCCTTCACCGAGGATGTCGCGACGCGCTTTATTGGATACGGCTGGGAGGTGGCACGCGTAAGCGATCCCAACGATATCGAACTGGTGGAGCGCGGTCTCAGACGATTCCATGACACCAAAGATCGTCCAACGCTGATCATCGTGCACAGCCACATCGGTTACGGCGCGCCCCACAAGCAAGACACTTCCGCCGCGCATGGCGAGCCCTTGGGCGCTGAAGAAGTTCGCCTGACCAAGGAATTCTTCGGCTTCAATCCTGACGAATCGTTCGTAGTGCCGGCCGGAGTGCGCGAGCACTTCGCGGCGAACCTGGGTGCCCGCGGTTCGAAATCGAGTGGCGAGTGGAACGCGCTGTTCGGCCGCTACAAGGCGCAGTATCCCGACTTGGCTGACAACATCGAGCGCATGAACAAACGCGATCTGCCTGCGGATTGGCAGAAGGCGCTGCCCAGCTTTCCGACGAGTGCGAGTGGCATGTCGACGCGCGATGCGTCAGGCAAGGTTCTGAACGCGCTTGCACAAAAGATTCCCTGGTTGCTGGGCGGAGCCGCGGACTTGTATCCCAGCACCAAGACGCGGCTCGAGTTCGAGTTCGCCGGCGACTTTGAGGCAAACCAAATCGGCAACTACAAAGGCCGCAACTTTCACTTCGGTATTCGCGAGCACGCGATGTGCGCCATTGTCAACGGCATGGTGCTTACCGGCTTGCGCGCCTTCGGTTCCGGCTTCCTGATTTTCACCGACTACGCGCGCGGCTCCATCCGCCTCTCTTCGCTGATGGAGATCCCAGCGCTGCACATCTGGACGCACGACACCATCAGTCTGGGTGAAGATGGGCCTACGCACCAGCCCATCGAGCAGTTGGTCTCGCTGCGCGCCGTGCCAGGCCTGATCGTCATCCGACCCGCCGACGCCAATGAAATGGTGGAAGCCTATCGCGTAGCGATGTCGACCAAGGATCATCCTTGCGAGATCGTCTGCAGCCGGCAGGCACTGCCGATCTACGATCGCACTAAGTTTGCCGCGGCCAGCGGTCTTGCAAAGGGCGCCTACGTTATGGTCGACGCGCCAGACGGTAAGCCTGACGTGATCCTGATCGGCTGCGGCAGCGAAGTCGGTCTCTGCGTCAAGGCATGGGAGCAACTGACGGCCGCAGGTATCAAGACGCGCGTGGTCAGCATGCCGGCATGGGCGCTGTTCGATCATCAGGATCAGACCTATCGTGATAGTGTGCTGCCGCCATCGGTGGGCGCGCGCGTTACGGTTGAGGAAGCGTCGCCGATCGGGTGGGATCGTTACGCCGGACGCACCGGAGTCGTGCTCGGCATGAATACCTTTGGTATGTCCGCGCCCATGAAGGTTGTGATGGAGCACTTTGGATTCACCGTCGAGCATGTAGTCTCGGCGGCGAAGCAAGCGATCGCGAATTCGAAGTAACAAGAACGCTATCGCGGCCTTCGGGCACAGAAGAATCTGCTTTCTACATCATCGGGGATCATATCTATGTCAAATGGAATGTCGGATGCTTTCGTATTCTTCGGAGCCACAGGCGATCTTGCCTACAAGCAGATCTTTCCATCGCTGCAGGATCTGATTCGCGATGAGGGATTCAACGTTCCCATCATCGGCGTGGCCAAGGCTGGTTGGAATCTGGATCAGCTGAAAGCTCGTGCCAAGGAGAGCCTGGAGAATCACGGCGGGCTGGAGCAGGCGCCCTTCGAGAAGATGATCAGCCTGCTTCGTTACGTCGATGGCGACTACGGCGACGCGGCAACCTTCACCGAGTTGCGCAAGCAGCTTGGCGATGCCAAAGCGCCGCTGCATTATCTTGCCGTTCCGCCCAGCTTGTTTGGAACAGTCGCTAAGGGACTCGCCGACTCCGGCTGCGCCGCCAACGCTCGTGTTGTCATCGAGAAGCCATTTGGCCACAATCTTCCGACGGCCAAAGCGCTCAATCGCACGCTCCACCAGTTCTTTCCGGAAGAGAACATCTATCGCATCGATCACTATCTCGGCAAAGAGCCGGTGCAGAACATTCTCTACACCCGCTTCGCCAACCCGATTTTCGAGCCGATCTGGAATCGCGAATACGTCCGCAGCATCCAGATCACCATGGCCGAGAGCTTTGGCGTAAGCGATCGCGGCAAGTTCTACGACGAAACCGGTGCGCTGCGTGACGTCGTGCAGAATCACATGCTGCAGGTGCTCGGCAATCTCACTATGGAACCGCCGACCGGTGAAGATCACGAGGCCGAGCGCGATCAGAAGGCAGCGCTGCTCAAAGCGGTGCGCCCGCTCTCGCCTGACTGTGTTGTGCGCGGTCAGTACAACGGCTACAAGAAAGTCGAAGGAGTTGCTCCGGGCTCTACCGTCGAAACCTTCATTGCCATCAAGCTCTACATCGACACCTGGCGTTGGGCAGGCGTTCCCATCTACATTCGCGCTGGCAAAGTCTTGCCGGTCACCTGCATGGAAGCGGTTGTGGAATTCAAGCGCCCGCCGCGCGAGACCTTCCACGAAGTCGTTCCGGTACGCTCATCGCACATGAGGATGCGCGTCAGTCCCGACATCAGCATCGGCTTAGGCGTACGAGTGAAAACTCCCGGCGAACGCATGGTGGGGCAAGACGTGGAACTAAGCCTGAAAAGCCACGCCGCAGAAGACATGCCTCCGTACCAGCGACTGCTGGGCGATGCCATGCGCGGCAATGGTGAGCTATTCGCGCGCCAGGACTTGGTGGAGGCGCAGTGGCGTATCGTTCAGCCGATTCTGGATAATGTGACGCCGGTGTACACCTACGAGCCCGGCACGTGGGGTCCGGACGAGGCCAACCAACTCATCGGTGCTGACGGCCCCTGGATCAATCCCATGACGCAACAAGAAGAAAGTCGATCGCAGGCCGCGACCAAGGGATAAATGAGCGCGAAGAAAACGAAAACGAAAGTGCGAACAGCGCCGGGCAGAATGCATGACCTGGTGTTTCTCTTCGACGTCGATAACACCTTGCTCGACAACGACCGCCTGCAGAACGATCTGTTTCGCTACATGCAGCGGGAGTTCGGCAAGCCGGCGCGCAACCGCTATCTGGATATCTTTGAGCAGCTTCGCAGCGAGCTGGGATATGCGGATTATCTCGGCGCTCTCGAACGCTATCGTGTCGAAAACATGCACGATCCCCGCCTGCTGCACGTAGCCAACTGGCTGGTGGATTATCCCTTCGGAGATCGCGTGTATCCGCACGCGTTCCAGGTCATCCAACGGGTAAAGCGGTGGGGTCAGGTTGTGATCCTGTCGGATGGCGACGCGGTTTTCCAGCCGCGCAAGGTGGAACGTTCCGGATTGTGGAAAGCTTTTGGCGGTCACGTGCTCATCTTCATCCATAAGGAACAGGAGCTGGCCGCGGTAGAAAAGTTCTTTCCTGCGAAGCACTACGTAATGGTCGACGACAAATTGCGGTTGTTGCAGGCCATTAAGGACGTCTGGCAACACCGCGTTACCACGGTTTTTGCACAGCAAGGTCACTACGCGCGCGACAAGAAAGCGAATGCGAAATATCGCCCGGCCGATCTCAGCGTTCGGCGCATCGCCGATCTGCTCGACATAAAACGAGAAGCATTTCCGGGAGTAGCGTAAGGAGGCTCCGATGAAAGCAACCCAGCAACTGCACGATCTCGGTCAGAGCCTGTGGCTCGACAACATCACTCGAGAGCTGCTCGACAGCGGCACCCTCAAGCGCTACATCGACGAGCTGTCCGTTACCGGTTTGACCTCAAACCCCACGATCTTCGATCACGCTATGACCCACGGCCACGCCTATGACGAGGACATGGCGAAACTCCTTGCCAGCGGCCTCTCAACAGAGGACGCATTTTTCGAGATGGCGATCGCAGATCTTCGCCGCGCCGCGGACTTGTTTGCTGCGATTCACGACCGCACGGCAACTGTCGACGGCTGGGTCTCGTTGGAGGTCTCGCCCTTGCTGGCGTACGACGCAAAGACGACGGTCCAGGTCGCTAAAGCGCTCCATCAGAAGGCCGCCCGTCGCAATTTGTTTATTAAGATCCCCGGTACTCCCGAAGGAAGAACCGCGATCGAAGAGGCGATCTTTGCCGGAGTTTCGGTCAATGTGACGTTACTCTTCAGTCGCGAGCACTATCTCGGAGCGGCGGACGCTTACATGAAAGGGTTGGAGCGCCGTGTCGATGCCGGACTCAGCCCTGATGTGCGTTCGGTTGCTTCGCTCTTCGTCAGCCGCTGGGATAAGGCCACAATGGATAAGGTTCCCGCCGAGCTGCGCGACAAGCTGGGGCCGGCGATTGGCGCGCAAGCCTACAAGGCATATCGCGACGTCCTGGAGTCCGATCGTTGGCAGCGGCTGGCCAACCTAGGCGCTCGCGCGCAGCGGTTGCTCTTCGCCAGCACTGGAACAAAAGATCCCAAGGCGTCGGACGTGCTCTATATCGGCGCGCTGGCCGCGCCCAACACGGTCGACACCATGCCGGAAGAAACTCTGTTGGCGTTTGGCAATCATGGAAGCGCCGCCAAGCCTCTTCCGCGCGACGGTGGTGACTGCGAGCAGACATTGGCTGCATTCACTAAGGCGGGCATCGACTTGGTGAAACTTGGTGCGGATCTGCAGTCCGAAGGTGCGACTTCGTTCGACGAATCCTGGAAGGACCTGCTGAGCTCGATTGAAAACAAGAGCAAGGCGTTGAAATAGCAGCGACAAGATTTCGTTATTATCCCGAGCGGCGGCGGCCTGCTATCGGCCACCGCCAGTGGGGATCCACTTTTTCGAAGACAACCAGCCAAGACTTCTTAGTCTGTTAGGGAGCACAAATGCCGGAAGCCAAGATGACCACCCAGCGCCCCATCGACACCGCAGCCTGGAAAGCGCTTCAGAACCACTACGAGAAGATCAAGAACACCCATTTGCGGCAGCTCTTTGCCGATGACCCACAACGTGGGACGCGGCTCACCGTGGAAGGCGCCGGTCTTTTTCTGGACTATTCCAAGAACCGTATCACTGACGAAACGATTAGCCTGCTGCTCCAGCTTGCTCGTGAGCGCGGCGTGGAAGCGCGGCGTGATGCCATGTTTCGCGGCGAGAAGATCAACATCACCGAAAAGCGCGCTGTCTTACACGTGGCGTTACGCGCTCCCAAGGGCACAAAAATCGAGGTCGATGGGAAAGACGTCGTCGCTGATGTTCATGCCGTGCTCAACAAGATGGCAGCTTTTTCTAAGCGCGTGCGCAGCGGTGAATGGAAAGGTCACACCGGTAAGCCGATCAAGAACGTCATCAACATCGGCATCGGCGGCTCGTATCTTGGCCCGGAGATGGCCTACGATGCGCTACGCGATTTCACCGACTCCTCGATGAAATTCCGTTTCGTCGCCAACGTTGACGGAGCGGCTTTCACCGACGCGACGCACGATCTCGCGGCGGACGAAACGCTCTTCATTCTTTCGTCGAAGACCTTCACCACGCTGGAGACGATGACGAACGCGGCTACCGCGCGTAAGTGGATTGTCGACAAACTGAAGAGCGATTCCGCCGTGGCGAAGCACTTCGTCGCGGTTTCCACCAACGCCGAGGGAGTTTCGAAGTTCGGTATCGACACAGCCAACATGTTTGGCTTCTGGGACTGGGTTGGAGGCCGCTACTCCATGGATTCGGCCATCGGCCTGTCGACCATGATCGCCATTGGTCCCGAGGGCTATACCGATCTACTGGCCGGCTTCCACGCCATGGATGAGCACTTCCGCACCACGCCGCTGGAAAAGAATCTGCCTGCGCTGATGGGACTTCTGACAGTGTGGTACAACAATTTTTTCGGTGCCCAGACCGTCGGCATCATGCCCTACTCGGACAACATGAAACGCTTCCCGGCCTACTTGCAGCAGTTGCAGATGGAAAGCAACGGCAAGCATGTTGATCTCGAGGGCAATCACGTGGAGTGGCAGACCGGGCCGATCATCTGGGGCGAGCCGGGTACGGATGGCCAGCACTCGTACTACCAGTTGATTCACCAGGGGACAAAAATCATCCCGTGCGACTTTATCGCCTTCTGCCAGCCATTGAGCCCGCTGACCGTGCAGCATGATTACTTGACAGCCAACGTGCTCGCACAGGCCGAGGCGCTCGCATTCGGCAAGACCGCTGAGGAGTTGAAGGCCGAAGGGTCGCCCGATTTCCAGACACCGTTTCGCGTCTGCGAAGGCAATCGTCCGACGAATACGATTCTGGTCGACAAGCTGACGCCGCGCGCGCTGGGCACGCTGGTCGCGCTGTATGAGCACAACGTATTCACTCAGGGCGCGGTGTGGAATATCGATTCCTTCGATCAGTGGGGCGTAGAACTCGGCAAGGTGCTGGCCAAGCGCATCATTCCTGAACTGGAGAGCGACGGCGCGCCGCAGCTGAAGCATGATAGCTCGACCAACAATTTGATCACGCGCTATCGCAGAGCCTTGGGACGCAAGAACTGACTTTGATGCTGGACCGCGCAGGAGATCTGGCTTCTGGTCTCGTATCTTGGGTAGACTCTTTTCCGTCACTAGCTGACCATGGGCGGCAAGGGATCTGTGCGCTCGCTTAAATCACGATGAATGCAGCCACTGAATCTCATGAACAACAGGCAGCCTTGAAGAAGGCGGCGGCGGAGTACGCCGTGCGCTATGTGAAGTCGGGCATGGCTGTAGGACTTGGAACCGGCTCGACGGCGATTTTCGCTATCCGCAAGATTGGCGCCTTGCTGCGCTCGGGCGAGTTGACGGACATTATCGGCTTCGCTACGTCCCGTGGATCGTGGGATGCAGCGGTCGCACTCAACATCCCGATGTTGACGGAAGACCTTCCCAGGAACCTCGACGTGACCATTGATGGCGCCGATGAAGTGGATCCGCAACTCAACCTGGTCAAGGGCGGCGGCGGCGCCTTATTACGCGAGAAACTGGTTGCACAAGCCACAGCTCGGGAAATTATCGTTGTGGATGAGGGCAAACTGTCGCCGCGACTCGGCACAAAACACGTGCTGCCGATCGAAGTCCTGCCATTTGGCTGGCGCTCGCAGGCGCGATTCCTCGAGTCGCTGGGAGCGCGGTGCGTCATTCGACAGACGGCTGACGGCAAGCAATATCACACAGATCAGGGAAACCTGATAGCAGATTGTGATTTTGGCCCGATTGCCGATGTCGACGAAACTTGCTCTTCAACTCGAAGCTCGTGCGGGAATCGTCGAGCACGGACTGTTTCTCGGGATGACCAACCTCGTCGTCGTCGCCGGGGCAGATGGAGTGCGCGAGATCACGCGCACGTAAGAACCTGCTTTCACGTTTGACCTTTCAGCGCTATTCTTCTTCAGCGCAAGGATTCCCGAATCCAAAGGATGCCGCACTCTCTGACCAACGATGCCACCTAAAGCACCGCCGACCTCCAAACCCACGACCAATGCGGAAAGATCGCGCCTCGACGAGGCGGCGCGCAAAGTGAAACCATGGCGCAGCTGGGGCACGTACCTGAGCGAGCGCCAATGGGGAACCGTTCGCGAAGACTACAGTGCCGACGGTTCAGCGTGGGATTACTTTCCGCACGAACACGCGCGCAGCCGCGCCTACCGCTGGGGCGAGGACGGCCTAGCCGGTCTTTCAGATGAAAAGCAAACGCTCTGCCTGGCGGTCGGCCTTTGGAACGGGAACGATCCGATCCTGAAAGAGCGCCTCTTCGGGCTCACCAATGGGCAAGGTAATCACGGCGAAGACGTCAAGGAACTCTATTACTATCTCGACGCGACGCCGACATGCTCGTATGCGCGTATGCTCTACAAATATCCGCAGGCGGCTTTCCCCTATCAGCAACTCATCGAAGAGAACCATAAGCGTGGACTCAATGATCCTGAGTTCGAGTTGATCGATACGGGCATGTTTGCCGATGACCGCTATTTTGATGTCTCCGTCGAGTACGCCAAGGCCGATGTCGACGACATTCTCATGCGCATCACGATGCAGAATCGCGGTCCTGAAGCGGCCTCGCTGGTTGTCTTGCCGCATGTGTGGTTTCGAAATACGTGGAGTTGGGGTCGCGATCCGCATAGTCCTACATTGTGGGAGTCAGCACCTGCACGCCTGCAGGCATCACATCCCACATTGGGGGACTATCAGGTCGATTTTGATGCCGCTGAAGAACTCATCTTCACCGAGAACGAGACCAATGCTCACAACGTCTTTAACTGCGCGGTCGGGCAAGGCTACTTCAAAGACGCCTTTCACAACTATGTGATTCAGGGCAACAAAAGTGCCATCAATCCCGCCCAAAAGGGCACGAAGGCTGCGGCGGTACATCGCCTGAACATCGCCGCAAAAGCAAGCGCCGTGGTACGCCTCCGCATGCGCCCGGCGGCGGCCAAGAGCGATGCTTTCGTCGCTTTCGACCAGATCTTTGCGGATCGCTTGCGAGAGGCTGACGAATTCTACGCCGATATCCATTCTGGTATCGAGGACGAGGACGCAAAACGTGTGCAGCGGCAAGCCCTCGCCGGAATGCTGTGGAATCGGCAGTGCTATCACTACAACATCTTCGACTGGCTGCAAGGCGATCCGGGACAGCCGCCTCCGCCTGCCCAGCGCCTGAATGGACGCAACTGCGATTGGCAGCACCTGAACAGTGACGAAGTGCTGTCGATGCCCGATAAGTGGGAATATCCTTGGTTCGCCGCGTGGGACCTCGGTTTTCACTGCGTCGCGCTCTCGCTGGCCGATCCGGAATTCGCGAAGCGGCAGCTCGTGCTGCTCGGGCGCGAATGGTACATGCATCCCAATGGGCAGTATCCGGCGTACGAATGGAATTACGGTGATGTTAATCCGCCGGTGCACGCGATTGCGGCATGGCACATTTATCGATTGGAGCAAATACGCACCGGCAAAGGCGACCGCCAGTTTCTGGAGCGGATGTTACACAAGCTCGTGATCAACTTCGCGTGGTGGGTCAACCGCGAGGACGAGCAAGGCAGGAACATTTTCCAGGGCGGCTTTCTGGGGCTCGACAATATTGCCGTTTTTGACCGCTCGGAGCCATTGCCGACGGGCGGCACGATCAACCAGTCCGATGGAACGGCCTGGATGGCAATGTATTCGCTCAATCTGATGCGCATTGCGCTGGAGCTCGCACGTGAGGACTACATCTACGAGGACCTGGCGAGCAAGTTTTTCGAGCACTTCCTATACATCTCCCGCGCCATGTCTGACATTGCGGGACAAGGCATAGGCCTGTGGGACGAGGAAGACAATTTCTACTACTCCGTGCTGAGCCTGCCCAGCGGACAGAATGTCCCTATGCGCATCCGGTCTATGACAGGACTGATTCCACTATTTGCCGTTGAGGTCATCGAACAGGACCTGATGGATGCCATGCCGCACTTCAAGCAGCGCCTGGAGTGGTTTCTGAACAAGCGGCCCGATCTGGCTGCGCTGGTTTCGCGATGGAGCCGGCCCGGTTCGAAAAGTCGCAGGCTGCTGGCCTTGGCCCGTGCCTTTCGCATGAAGAAGATCCTGCAGCGAATGCTGGATGAGAACGAGTTTCTCTCACCCTATGGCATTCGCGCGCTTTCTCGCTATCACTTGGAACATCCCTACATCGTCGACATCCACGGCAAGCGCTACGAAGTGCAATATGATCCCGGGGATTCGACTTCGCGCGTCTACGGCGGCAACTCCAACTGGCGAGGGCCGATCTGGATGCCGGTGAATTACGTCATCGTCGAAAGTTTGCGCCGCTTCTATGACTATTATGGCGACGACTTCAAGGTGGAATGCCCTACAGGGTCGGGCAAGTATCTGACATTGTGGGAGGTGGCTGAGGAGCTCGCGCGGCGGCTGATGAAGCTATGTATGCGCGACGAGCATGGCCACCGCGCGTGCGCTGGCGACAACGTCAAGCTGCAATCTGATCCAAACTTCAGAGACTGCTTGCAGTTCTATGAGTATTTCCATGGAGACACCGGCCGTGGGTTGGGAGCCAATCATCAGACCGGCTGGACTGGACTAATTGCAAACTTGATTGCGGAACATGGACAGGCACGGCAGGTCAGTCCTTTCGGTTAGAAGCTCGATTTACTTTTCGCGGAAGAGGTCAGCCCAGGAATCGTCCAGGTTATCCCAACGGTCGCGTTCCAGCCAGTTTGCCTGCGAGTCCGGAAGATAGAGAACGCCATGCCCATCCGGGCAAACCATCTCCGTTCCTGACCAGTCCAGTAAGACGTAACCAGGGGCGCCAATCTGGATGGGAGTTCCCAGCCGCTGCAGACAAATACGGCAGCGCCTCTGCTGGTCGTAAATTGCCCACGAAAGCGGCGCCACCGAAAACACCAGGAAGAGCCAAACGACAACTCCATTCGCCATGGGATGTATCGTTCCAACCAGATAGATTGACAGCCAGCGTACCGTCGTCCACGCGAGCAGTCCTGTCACAAGTAGCAGCAGGATGGATTTGGCGACGAAGAACGACCACCAGCGAAAGCGGTCGCGGAGGCGTGCGGGAGGGCGTCCGATAGCCGAGCCCGACCGGGCGTATACGATCACAGCCGCGCATCCCACCGCCAGCAATATGAAAAGCGCAAAGGAGACGACATAGCGACGCATCTCCGCCGCTCCTGAGGTGACCACCAACATCGATGCGGGAAAAACATAGCCCGCGTTCTCGGTCAAATCGGCGAGATCGGCCTCCACTTTCTGCTGCGTGGCTCCGGGCTTCATGCGAGCAACCGCTCCAATGCGCTCGACGAAGTTGCTGAACGGAGGCGAGTGCGAGTCGAGCAATGTCCAGACGGCGATTTCGGGTGAGAGGAGGTGGAAATTGCGAGGCAGGACGCCAATCACCGTCTTTTCGGCGCCATCGAGTGTTACTGTCTGGCCAACGATTGCAGCATCGGAGTGGAATTGCAGTTTCCAAGTCTGATCGCTTAGGACCACACAACTATTGCAAGCCTGCTCGTCTCCTTCGCGCAGAGTTCGGCCGCGTGCCGCATGCAAGCCGAGAACCCGGAAGAATTCTGGAGCTACTCGTGCCGACAAGATTGGCACGGTGTGACCCGACCCCGTCAGGCTGTCCGGGCCCCAGGAATAAGGAGCCACTGCCTCGATCAACTTGCTGCTTCGCCAAGCCGAGGCCAGATCCAGCAACGTCTCAGAACGAACGCGACGGAACTTTCCATTCAAGCTAATCACGCAGACGCGATCAGGATTCGGTATGGCTGACGATAGGAAGGAGCCGACAACAGGTACGACTGCGCTGACCAATATCAAGAGAAGCAAAGTTAATGCGATTGCACTGAGGCAAAATCCTGGAGATCGCCGCAGACGGTCGCGACGTTGAAGAAATTTCTCGCGGTCAAAGCGCAGCCAGAAAGCGGTACCGAATGCACTCCAGCAAAAACGAGCCAGCTCGAGCTTCTTATCGCGATTGAGCTGCCGGGATTCGGCTAGAAAATGGCACCAATGCCACACCTGTTTCGTCCAGCTCTCGCGCCATCGCATCCGCTGCCCGGAGGGTACGATCCAACTAGCCAGCCAAATGAGAGCCCGGCAGCTGAAGAACGTCCTCTGCGCTGGATCAGGAAATCGCATAAAACCTTACAAACTGAGATGAGCGAAACGGTAACCCGTCGCAGCGAAAATGCGAAAAAGATTTCGCCCGGCCTGCGGACAAAACGTGTTTCGAGATCGCTCTGCCTGTTGCACAATGAGCTATTGCAAAACTCCCGGTTTGCAGGTATAAAACCCAGACATCTCGTTGTCGCATTCTGACGCCGACGAACAAAAGATAGGGTGGGGTTCGGTGAGGCCCCGATATAAAAATCCGCCTTTGCGTCAGGCTTTGCCCAGCCTGCTCTGATAGCAGTCATTGCGTCCAGGAAAGGGCGCTTGCTCAATAAGCAGGTTTAGCTTTCAGTCGGTAGTTCCGGTTTCGTGCACATGCGATCCAGGAATTGCGAACGGCACAATCCGAAGCTGAGAAGCCTTGCCAAGCGAGCATTGCGGGCACTGTTTTTCGTGAGCAATGTGGGATGGAGCGCGACGGCGTTCGCGCTTGGCCCTTCGTCGACCCCTTCGATCTTTAGTCCCGATTCCACCCCGGCCCACGACATCTACCATCTCTCACTTTTCGTGTTGGCAATCTGCCTGGCGATCTTTCTCGTAGTATTCAGCCTGATCGTCTATGCCACGATCAAGTTCCGCAAGAAGGCTACGGACGACGATAGCGAGCCGCCACAGATCTATGGCAGCAACCAGGTGGAACTGGCGTGGACGGTCATCCCGGTTCTTATCGTGGTGGTTCTGTTTCTGGCCGCCGCGCGGGTGATTCACGCGGTCGAAGACGCTCAGTTTCCTGCCAACACGATAGAGGTGACAGCGACCGGCCATCAGTTCTGGTGGGAGTTTCAGTATCCTGCCTACGGTTTTACTACCGCGAATGAGTTGCATGTTCCGGTGAGCGATAAGGGCCATCCGACACCGACCCATATCGTGCTGCTGTCGGCGGACACTGACCATAGCTTTTGGGTACCGCAGTTGGCCGGCAAGATCGACCTGATCCCCAATCGCCGCAATGAGATGTGGATCGACCCCCACGATGTGGGACATTATGTCGGACAGTGCGCGCAATACTGTGGAACCCAGCACGCGAAGATGCTGCTGAACGTGTTTGTCGACACACCTGAAGACTTCCAGAAGTGGGTGCAGCAGCAGAAAGAGCCAGCGGTGACGTCCGACCAGGTGGCCGCCGGGCGCAAGGTGTTCGAGACGAACGCGTGCATGAACTGCCACACAATTACGGGTACCATTTCGAACGGCAGGTTCGGGCCCGACTTGACGCATTTGATGAGCCGCACCACGATCGCGTCCGGAGCAGCGCCGAATACGCAGGACAATCTGACGTTGTGGGTGAAGGATCCGGATGCAATCAAGCCGGGTTGCTTGATGCCTGCGATGCAGCTGGATACGCAGGATGTGAATGCGCTCGTAGCTTACTTAATGAGCCTGCAGTAACCGTACGGAGACAGTGATGGCTGACGCGCAACCGATAGTGCCGCCGCTGGTGATCCCGCAAGAACGCGAAGGGTCCCGCCCGCTCGTGCAGGTATTGCACGACTGGATCGTTACCGTCGACCACAAGCGCCTCGGAATAATGTACTTCAGCTATGGCATCCTGGCTCTGGTGGTCGGCGGCATCGAAGCCTCCATCATGCGCGCGCAACTGGCGGTTGCGAACAATAACCTGGTCTCGCCCGAGGTGTTCAACCGGCTGTTCACTATGCATGGCACCACCATGATCTTCTTTGCTGCCATGCCTATCGTTTTCGGTATTGCCAACTACCTGACTCCGCTGATGATCGGCGCGCGCGATATGGCATTTCCGCGCCTAAATGCGTGGGGCTTCTGGATGAGCGCGCTGGGCGGCATCATTCTGTACTTCAGTTTTGTCGGGGGCTTTGGACTGTATGGCGCGGGCAGCGCGCCCGACGTCGGCTGGTTCGCCTACGCGCCGCTGACGTCCCCCGCCTTTTCAGTGGGACACAGCACGGACTATTGGATCGTCGGTCTTCTGATCAGCGGATTTGGAAGTATCGCCACGGGCTTGAACATCATGACCACGGTTCTGTGCATGCGCGGACCCGGCATGAAGCTGAGTCGCATGCCGATGCTGGTTTGGCTGAATTCGGTCATGTCCTTTATCGCATTGGTGGCGATAGGTCCGTTGACCGCTGCCCAGCTGATGCTGCTAGTCGACCGCTACCTGGGTGGGCATTTCTTCGACACGCAGGCCGGTGGCTCAGCGGTCATCTGGATGCACTTCTTCTGGATCTTCGGTCATCCTGAGGTCTACCTCCTGGTGCTGCCGGCTTTCGGAGTCCTGTCCGAAGTAATTCCGGTGTTCTCGCGCAAGCCGATCTTCGGCTACAACATCATGGTGGCGGCGACAATTGCCATCGGGTTCATCAGCCTGAGCGTGTGGGCGCACCACATGTTCACGGTTGGCATGACGTCGTATGCCAACGCATTTTTCGTTGCTTCCACGTCCGCTATCGCTGTACCCACGGGGATCAAGATCTTTAATTGGGTTGGAACGATGTGGGGAGGAAAAATCATCTTCACAACGGCGATGCTGTTTTCCGTGGCCGCTGTGGTGCAGATGCTGATTGCAGGACTGACGGGCATCATGTTGGCCGCTGCACCGTTCGATTGGCAGCTGGGCAATTCTTACTTTGTTATCGCGCACTTTCATTACGTGATCGTCGGGGTCATCGTCTTTGGGGTGTTTTCCGCCTGCTACTACTGGTATCCGAAGGTAACCGGAAGAATGTTGAGCGAAACCCTTGGCAAGTGGCATTTCTGGCTGTTCCTGATCGGCTTTCATATGACCTTCGACTTTATGCATATTCCCGGACTGCTGGGAATGCCGCGCCGCATTTACACCTACGAGGCTACCCGCGGATGGGAGGGCTGGAACGTGATCGTCTCGATCGGCGTCATCTTCCAGGCGCTGGCCGTGCTGATCTGGGTATTCAACGTCATCAAGTCGTATTTCAAGGGCAGGATTGCGGGCAGTGATCCATGGGATGCGTGGACGCTGGAGTGGTCGACGACATCGCCGCCACCGGATTACAACTTCGCAGAGCTTCCGGTAGTGAGGAGCCGGCGTCCGTTGTGGGATTTGAAACATCCGGAAGATCCCGATTGGAAGTACGAATAGTCAGCCGAGACGCGCGACAGCGCTGTGTCTCGGGAACTGCGGAACGCTGATCAGAATTCAGGAGAGCGAGCTTGGCAGCAGCAATGACGACCGTGCCGCAAAGCGATGTGCCGTTGTACGCGAATCTTCGCGGCAGGGTCGGCATGTGGTGCCTGATCGTGGCGGAGTCGTCGATCTTCAGCATCTTCGTTGTCGCTTACTTGTACTATGCCGGCAAGAGCATCAGCGGCCCGACTCCGGCGCAGGTGCTCGATGTGCCGTACTTCGCTTCGATCTGCCTGTTCTCCAGCAGTCTGACAATCTGGCTGGCCGAGAGGGCGCTGCATCGCGGCAATGTCAAACAGTTCGGGTTGTTCTGGTTCATCACGCTCGCGCTGGGAGTCATCTTTCTGTTCGAGACCGGAATGGAGTGGTACCGGCTGATCTACCACGAGGGATTGACGATCAGCACCAACCTTTTCGGGACGACGTATTACTCGCTGGTAGGGCTGCACGCATTCCACGTCACTGTGGGCGCGATTGGATTGACGACTATCCTGCTGTTCACCTTGTTTGGCGGGGTGAAGCAGGAACATGCGGAACGCATCAGCGTGTTCGGAATGTACTGGCATTTTGTCGACGCGATCTGGGTGGTTGTGCTGTCGGTGGTGTATTTCATTACGCGATGAACGCCGGCTTTTCCATAACCGAATGTTGTGAGCTCCAATGAGTGCAGAGACACAAGCAAAGGGCAGTTCCCAGAAGGCGAGCGTGGTGATGCCCGCACCGACGGCGTGGCCATTCGCCATGGCGATAGGGACGGCTTTGGTGTTCACGGGACTTCTGACCGACGTGTCAGTGAGTATTCTGGGCGCGATCCTCAGCATCAGCGGCGCAGTTGGATGGTTCCGGCAGGTGCTGCCGCACGAGCACCATGAGGCGCTTCCGGTGCAGGCGCCGGTGCCCGCAATCGTGCATCCGAAGCGCGAAGTCATGCGCGTGCCGGCCGCCAAAGAAGTACAGCGGGCGTGGTTGCCGCTCAAGGTCTATCCCGTGACGGCTGGTGTGAAGGGTGGCTTGGCTGGTGGCGTTGCCATGGCGATCTGTGCGGTTATCTATGGCGTAGTCGCCTACCCCCACAGTGTGTGGTATCCGATAAATCTGCTTGCGGGAAGTCTGTACGCTCCGTCGGCAACTCCCACAATCGAGCAGATGAGCCATTTCAACCTCGGATGGCTTCTGTTCGCGACGGCCATGCACGTTACGATGTGCTTGCTTGTGGGACTACTTTACGGTGCGATGTTACCGCTGCTTCCGCGCCGCCCCATCGTGTTGGGAGGACTTATCGGGCCATTGCTATGGACGGGCTTGCTGTACCACGTCATTGGATATGTGAACCCCGTCCTGGATGATCGTATCAACTGGTGGTGGTTTGCAGCTTCGCAGGCGGCCTTCGGCATTGTGGCGGGTATTGTAGTCGAGCGACAGCATCGGGTCTGGACGGCTGAGAATATGCCTCTCGCCTTACGAGCGGGCATTGAAGCGCCTGGCCTGATGGAAGAGCGCGAAAACGGGGACAAGAAGCGATGAAGATTCATGCCGCGCTCTCCGTTTTGGCGCTCGCTGCGCTGCTCGCGCTTGGCGGTTGCGATGCCAACCTGCCGGGTAAGCCGACTGAAGCCAGCATTGTGAAGCGCCCCACGGACATCCTCGACCCGGTCGTGCTGTATCAGGCGAACTGCTCTGGATGTCATGGCGCTGAAGGCAAGCTGGGGCCTGCGCCGCCGATCGGCGATCCACTTTATCTATCGATTGTGGATGACGACACGTTGCGCAACACGATCTCGAAGGGCAGGACCGGAACGGCGATGTCGGCGTTTGCGCAAAGTGAGGGGGGCATGTTGACCAGCAAGCAGGTCGACGCCATCGTGCAGGGAATGCGGCAGCGCTGGGGAAAAGGGCAGGTCCTACAGAGTGGGACAGCTCCTCCGTATGCCTCAAAGGTTCCCGGCGATGCGCAACATGGAATGGCGGTGTTCACGACATTCTGTGCCTCTTGTCATGGGCCGGAGGGTAAGGGTTCGGCGCAGGTCGGTTCCATCGTGAACCCGAACTACCTTAGTTTGATTACTGACCAGGGGCTGCGCACGGTTGTAATCATTGGGCGACCGGACTTTAACGCGCCTGACTTCCGAAACAACGTGTCAGGCCATCCCATGACGGATCAGGACATCACGGACGTAGTGGCATGGCTTGCGGCCCAGAGGCCGACGACAGCGGTGACGTCTACACCTGCGCCGCAGGCAAAAGCTGCTTCTACACCAACCAACACGACTCGCGGAGGACACCAGTGAGCGACGACGTTTCCCGGCGGCAGTTCTTCGTCAAAGTTGGTGTGGTGCTCAACGGTTTAGCCGCCGTGGTTCTAGCCACGCCGGTGATCGGCTATCTGCTGGCGCCAATTCTTCGTGCCGAGGGTGGGCAGTATCGCAAATGGATTGACCTTGGCGAGCTCGACGAATACCCCGAAGGCCAGATTCGTCTGGCCAAGTATAAGAACCCCATCTCGAACGCATGGGATGGCGACACCGACGATATTCCCTGCTGGGTGCGGCGCACCCAGGGCGAGACCTTTCAGGTCTTCGCGATCAATTGTGCGCATCTAGGGTGCCCCGTGCGCTGGTTTCCGCAGTCTGGTTTGTTTATGTGTCCGTGTCACGGTGGGGTGTATTACAGCGACGGCTCGCGCGCGTCGGGGCCTCCGACTCGCGGACTCTTCGAGTATCCCTACAAGGTAGAAGGCGGTCACCTGATGATTAAGGGCGGGGAACTGCCCACGCTGGCCAGTCCCAGCGCAAGCCTTGAGAAGCGGAGCAAAGAATGTCAAGGCTAGCCAAGATTGGCGACTGGTTCGAGCAGCGGCTGAAGATCGCTCCCGTTGTCGAGGAGACGATGGGCCATCGGGTCCCGAGCAAGTCGGCCAGCTGGTTCTATGTCTTCGGCAGCGCTGCGTTCACCGTGCTGCTCGTGCAGATCTTCACTGGCATCATGCTGGCACTGATCTATGTGCCATCTGCCGGACAGGCTTGGCAGAGCCTGCAATACCTGAATCATGACGTGACACTGGGATGGTATCTGCGTGCGGTGCACGGTTGGGGATCGAACTTTATGGTCGCCCTCGTGCTGATCCACATGGTGCAGGTGGCACTGTTCGGAGCCTATAAGTTTCCCCGCGAGTTGACGTGGATTGTTGGCGTTTTCCTGTTGCTGATGACTCTAGGGATGGCATTCACCGGCCAGGTGATGCGCTTCGATCAGGATGCGTATTGGGGTCTGGGCATTGGCGCGTCCATTTGCGGTCGAGTACCGTTCATTGGAGCTTGGGTAGTCCATCTGTTGCTCGGCGGTCCCATCATCGCCGGGGATACGCTGTCGCGATTCTTTGCGTTCCATGTCTTCGTAATCCCAGGGCTACTGATTGCCTTCGTCTCCGTACATCTGCTGATGGTGCTGAAGCTCGGGATCAACGACTGGCCTATGCCAGGCCGGCTGGTTCACCGCTCCAGCTACGTAAAAGAATACGAGGAGTTGACCAAGAAAGACGGCGTGCCGTTTGTGCCGGACGCGGTGTGGAAGGACATGATCTTCGCCTCGGCCGTCATCGGCTGCGTGCTCGTCTGCGCTGCGGTGTACGGCCCCTATGGTCCCAGCGGAATACCCGATCCCACGATCGTGCAAACGGTCCCCAAGCCGGATTTCTTCTTCCAGTGGCTGTATGCATTGCTGGCATTTCTGCCGCCGCAGATGGAGACGCCGGCGCTGTTAATTGGTCCAGTCGTGATTCTGGCGTGGCTTATCCTGCTGCCGTTCTTTGCCGGCGAAGGCGAGAAAAGCTGGAAGCGGCGGCCAATTGCGGTGGTTATCATCCTTCTGGCGGCGGTTACGCTCGGTACCCTCACGCATCTGGCCAGCTATACGCCGTGGAGCCCGATCATGGATGCGTGGAGCGGCGATCCTGTGCCCGTAAAGTATCTGAATGGTCGAACGCCGCTGGAGCGGCAGGGCGCGGCAATCTTCCAGGAGAAGCAGTGCCGGAATTGCCACTCCATTGGCGGTACTGGCGGAATGCGTGGACCAAGCCTGGACAGCGTGGCGGTTCGCAAGACGCACGCTCAGTTGGTGCGGCAGGTGGTGCAGGGCGGCGGCAACATGCCGGCCTATGGCAAGAATCTAAATCCGGCGGAAGTGGCAGCCCTGGTATCTTTCCTCGACACACTCCATCCCCCCAATCAGCCTGGGCGCGCGCGACGCGGCGGCGCAGATCTCCGATCAAAGCGACCACTTCGCTACGGGTAGCGGTAAACAATAGGACCAGTCTTTGCAGCCTCCGCCCCAATGGAATTGCTGGAAACCTCACATCCTTCCCGTCGACTTCCGGTAAGATTGCTACTGCGACCCTTTTGCTTGGGGCGCGCAGTCATAGCGTTGGGCTTAATCGAGGTGAAAGAGAATGTCGGAACCTAGTTACGAGGAACTAAAAGCTAAAGTAGCGGAGTTGGAAAAGCAGGCGCAGGGACGCAAGAGGGGCGCGCTGGATTTCAAGGTGAGTGAAAAGGGAGGCGTCAGCGTATATGGATTGGGGCGCTTTCCGGTGACTCTCTACTACGAACAGTGGATCCGTCTGCTCGACCAGGCGGAACAGATTCGTGAGTTCATGGAAGAGAACAAAAGCCGCCTCAAGATGAAAGAAGGCTGAGCGCGATCCTAACCTAGGGTGCACTCACCTGCGAGGCGCTCTCGATCTTCGCAACATCACCGCGCACATGGTCGGCCCGTGGTCCCTTGGGTTCTTCCGCCAGGAAGAGCTTGAATTCAGCGAGCGCTTCGGCCTGGTTATTCTCCTGCTGATAGGCACGAGCCGCAATGTAGTGCACAAAGGAAGGGTGATCCTGGGACGATGCGTGTGCCTGATGCGAGGCGGTAATGGCAGCATCAAAATGGCGGTCCATATAAGCCGCGTCCGCCAGCAACATCAAGCTCTCGGGATTGTTGGGTTCCACGCTCACTGCTTTCTGCAGCAACTCCTCCGCCTCAGGAAAGTTTTTCTGGCGTATAGATAACTTGCCATAGTTGATCAAGGCGGCAGCGAACTTGGGATCCAGGCTGACGGCCTTTTTCAACGCATCTTCTTCGTGGGGAATGTCATTCATTTTGGCGTAGAGCACGCCGAGGTTGTTGTAGGCTGTGGCCCACTGCGGAGCTATAGCAATCGCCTGGTTCAGGTGCTCGAGCGACTTCTTCCAGTTCTGCATGGCCATCTCTTGATTGGCCTTGTCGAGCTCTTTACGCGCCTTACCTGGGACATTCATATCCGTGGCCGAGACCAAAGTCGCATGGGCCGAGACCGGCTTCGGCCCAGAGTCTTCGACGCGATGCACCGTGATCCATTGAGACTGAGAACCTTTGCGCTCATCCACCATGAACGAGTCGGTTGAGGTGGACTGAATTCCATCCCCGCTAACTTCAATGTAGTAACTGCCGACCGGAACGCCTGAGAAAGTAGCCTCACCGACGTCGTTTGTATACGTGACCCCAACGGTCGCCGTCCCGGCTGCCAGCAGATGTACTTGTAGATAAGGGCCCGCATTGCGCCCATTATCCAGGACGACGCGAACATGGACATTGCCAACCGAGCCAGCTCCACCAGTTCCGCCGATGTGGAGCTGGGCTTGCGCAGTACTGATCAGGAGGGAAGCAAAGACGGGAGCGAGCCAACGTCCACACCGCATAACAACCTCCGCACGATCGCAGATCACCGACTACGATCTCGTGAGTGCCGGGCGAAGTTGCCCATCAGGGTTGAAACACGCCCGGAGGTGGATGGCAAAAGGTAAGGCCGAAGGGGAATGAAATCGAGACCCATCTCGCCCCACGGTCCCAAATAGTGCGCAGATTGTGACACCTTTTCGCAATGAGCGCCAGCAAAAAGTTGCGAACTGTCGGTAGCACATGATATGTCCGGTTGAGTTAGCAAGTGATCTGTCCGCTTTGCGGGCGGCGAGAGTAGGCGACCATGCGAAGCATGGTTGCTTACTCGAAGGCCGCGATGGAGCGGGCGATGAAAATACAGGAAGTGATTTTGCGAGCGATCGCCAGGAAGATTACCTGGTGGCAGGCAGCGGAGATTATCGGCATCAGCGATCGGTCGATGCGGCGCTGGCGGGAGCGACTGGAAGAGTTCGGCTATGACGGGTTGTTCGATCGGCGCCGGGGGCGTCCTTCTCCCAAGCGAGTTGCTCTGGCTAGGGTGGAGCAGGTGCTGGGACTGTACCGCGACCGGTACTTCGATCTGAACGTGCGACATTTCCACGAGAAGCTAAGCCAGCAGCACGGGATTCACCTGAGCTACAGCTGGGTGAAACAAACGCTGCAAGGAGCCGGACTGGTAGCGCGCGGACGCAAACGCGGGGTGCATCGCAAACGGCGGGAGCGGCGGCCGCTGCCCGGCATGCTGCTGCACATCGACGGCAGTCATCACCGCTGGTTCCAGGACGAGCGCTGGTATGACCTGATCGTCATTCTGGATGACGCCAGCAGCGAGATCTACTATGCCCAGTTGGTGGAGGAGGAATCGACAGTGACGGTGATGGCCGGGCTGCGAGAGGTGGTCGAGCGTAAAGGTCTGTTCTGCGCTCTGTACAGCGACCGTGGCAGCCATTTCTGGCTCACGCCCAAGGGGGGCGGCAAGGTCGATCCGCACCGGGTGACGCAGGTGGGACGTGCGCTGCGCGAGCTGGGAGTGCAGATGATCCCGGCCTACTCGCCGCAGGCGCGGGGCCGCAGCGAGCGTAGCTTCGGCACCTGGCAAGGACGACTGCCACAGGAGTTGCGGCTGCACGGCATTACCACCCTGGAGGCGGCCAACCAGTTTCTACGGGAGCATTACATCGCCGAATTCAATGGCCGCTTTCAGGTGCCGCCGACGCAACCGGGCAGCGCGTTTCTGCCGTGTCCGCACAAAAATCTGGACCTGATCTTTTCGCTGCAGTTTGAGCGCACGGTGAACCGGGACAATACCGTCAGCTTTCAGAACCTGCAGTTGCAGATTGAACCCGTGCCCTGGAGAGGGACGCTGGCCGGTTGCAACGTCATGGTTCACCAGCACCTGGACGGCAGCCTCAGCCTGACCCACGGGCCGCATCGGCTGGGACGTTACAGCGCCCAGGGGGTCGCCATCCACTCAACGGGAAACGCGGACCACGCGGTGGAAAAGACGCGCCGTGGAAAAGTCAGAAAAACGACTTTTCCACCGCGCTTGGAAATCCCGCCCAAGGCGCGGGATTTCCACTTTCCCACCGCCACGACGGCGACTGGTTTATGAGTCAACCCAAAACCAAAACCGGACATTTCACTTGCTACGAAAAGCGGACATTTTCACTTGCTACGAACAGCAAAAAGTTGCGAACAGCAAAAAGTTGTGAACAGCAAAAAGCTGTGAACATTCTCTGGTACCGTGGAGCTCAGAAAATCGGCAAGGCGCGCAGCTTCCGCGGCCACAACAAAGCCCCGGTTGACCCGGGGCCCTATGCCGGCAGCTGAAGCCAGCCCTGGCGTTGTTGTTGAGCAATTAGGATGAGGCCGGAGGGCGTTCACACATCTTGGAGCCGCAGCAGCCCTTGCCGTTCTTCGACGTCATGGAGCACTTGGCACCGGCGCAGCAGGTCATATCGCCGGCCTGATCCTTCGACATCATCGGGCAAGCCTTACCATCCTTACCCTGGCAGCAGCTGCCGCCCTTACCGCAGGCGTTGCCTTTGCCACAGCAGGCAGCTCCCTTGCTGCAGCATGCCATTCTGCCGTCCGCCTGATCATGATTGCAGCAGGCGCAGACTTTGGCATTGTCGCCGCTGGGAGCGGGCGTCGATTGGGTCGCGCTCTGCGCCATCAGCGCCAGAGCCATCACTACTGTACTTAGAATTACGAGAGCTTTCGATTTCATGGTTTCCTCAGAATTCTGGTTGTGTGAACTCCCCGGTCCACTGCCATAAATGTGACGTTCGCGTTCGCGACTGTCCTGTCGTGGCGACTGGTCTGGAGTCGGCTAGATTCTGAGGTCAGCCTTTTTGTCGAAAACTGATTGGAGGGGTGGAAATTGATGGAACTGCCCTATCAGGTAGGTCGGGCTTGCGGACAGAACAGAGCTCGCACGGACCTGGACGACGGACTGCATCGCGGTGCGAGATGTCACGACGAAAGCGACCGGCGGCGAAGGCCGGTTGCTGATCGCACAGCAAAGAGGACGGTACGCTGCCACGACCATCAGCTTGGCTTGAGCCGGACAACCCAGCGTAGAGCTGGCGTGTCGCGGACAACAGCCGGTGGCCATCATGTGAGCCGTCGAGTGTATGCCAGCCATTTGGCCATGACACTGCGGCCCGTGCCCAGAAACTGGCGTTGCCGTCGCGCCCATCTGGGCCCAGAGAAGCAAAGCCAGCATAGACACCAACGCTGCCACTCTGCGGAATTGTTGTTCTGAAATCATCAACCTTCTATTGTTCCGGAAAGGCTGATGTGTGATCTGTGATGCGCGTCACCGTCGTGATCATCAGACTGATCACGATTACCGGCGAACCAATATTGCCGGCCCCTTGTACTCCGGGAATGTGTCGCTAGATTTTCCTTTCGCCCGACATCCGGCAGGGCTGCCTGACCGTACTCCTCCAGAAGGTGAGGATTGTTTTCAGCGCTGGCAGCGCGGAAAACACAAGAGCCTTCTTATTCCCCGCTTACAGGAGAGCTCCATGAATTTGCCTGACATCACAACGCTTGCCAACAAAGCCCTGAACCGAAGGAAATTTCTAAAGGGCACGGGAATGGCTGGACTGGGAATTGCCTCGGCCACGCTGATCGGCGGCAGCCTGAGTCCGCTGGTTAGCCAAACTAAGAATGTGATGGGAGTGCCCCTGGGCAAGAATCCCACGACCATTCATGACACGCCCACCGACATTTTCACTGCCGCTCTCGTGGCGGAAGACCTGGCCACGACCTTCTACTACAACGGGCTCGTCGGCCCGGTAATTCAGGATCCCAACCTGGCAGGGCCGGGTGGCACTCCTCATGATCCAAACCAAGGCGATTCCAACCCAGGGAACGTCGCGTACCTGCAAGCCGCTTTCAGCGAGGAGATCGACCACGCCGACCTGATGCGGACCCTGCTTGGGCTTGGCTCGTCCACTCAAGACCCCTACCAGACCTTTTATTTCCCCGCCGGCAGCTTTAACACTCTGGGACCATTTCTAACCTTGCTGGACGCATTGGAAAACGCGTTCATCGGAGCATATCTGACCGCGGTCCAGGAGTTCGCAGTGCTCGCGGTTAATGGAACCAACGGTTTCACATCGGACCAACTGGAGTATTTCGCTAAGGTGGCAGCCTCCATTTGCTCAGTGGAGTCGGAGCATCGGGTGTTGGGACGCGTCATCGGGAACATGAATCCGGCTAACCAGAAGGCCTACGAGCAGACGGACGGCCTGACTAGCCTGGCGCATGGGCCGAACTCAGCCGAGGATGCCCTGGCACCATTTCTTAATCCGGCGACGGGACCGGCGTATTCGTTGCAACAGGCGCTGGCGAACCAGGGAAGCGTGATTTACAGCTCGCCTATCCAGAATGTACTGCCGGCCGGAACACTCTATTAGTCGGACCAACAACCCAGGGCTATGTCGCGGGACGTAGCCCCTTAGGAGGATGATCAATGTTGGAAGGTATTTTCCAACCCATGCATTTGCTGGTGATTTTGTTTATCGCGCTGATGATCTTCGGTCCCAAGAAGCTGCCGGAGTTGGGTAAGGGCCTCGGAGACGGCATTCGCGCATTCAAGGACGGTGTTCGTCGCGACGCTGCTGAGGGCCCGCAGCAGTCCCCGCCAAAGTGATTGCGATCGACTCCCTTACGGAGATCAAGGCTTTGGTATCACGGCCAGCACGGTTTGACCTTCGTCAAAGGAACAAGGATACTGGTGCGCTGTATTGGGCCACCTGGCTCGACGGAGGAACATCGGAACGTGAGACGACTGGCACTCTTCTTCGTAACGCTTCTTGCAAGTTGGTCATTGCTGTTCGCAGTCCCACAAAGTGGGACACCCAGGACCACTGGAATGCCTTCCGGTGGCAAGATTGGGCCATCGGCAGTTTGGCAACCGCCGCAGGATTTTCTCACTAAGGCCCATACCGCCTGCGACAAGTCCGCGAATCCTGCCAGTTTCGCCGAATGTTTCATCGGCCAGATGTCCTCGGCAGGAGCTTCTGCTGAAGCGGTAGGTTTCACCCGCATGCTGTACAAGCAGACGGACGGCATGGTGGGAATCATGACGGAGTTCAAGAAGTACGGCCCTGTCGATGCCGCGCAGGTCCTGTATCCGTTGCGGGCCAACGACAATTACGCTCTGCTGCTGGTGAACGGAGATCCGAAGATTCTTGATGTGGACGATCTGCAGAAGCTGGACCGCGCGGCAATGGAGCAGAATGCGTTGTATCAGGCGGTAAAAGGCAGATATCCGCAGACGGATCTGTGGCCCGGAGATCGCAGCGGTAATGAGCCTTGGCCACGGGTGCAGCCCCTGACTGGCGGCGGAACCGAGTTCATCGTGAGCTATCTGCTCATCAACGGATGTCATGCATGCCAGCATGTAGGAGTAGCGCGGTTCGGCTGGGATTTTGATGCCACCGGAAAATTCCTGCGCACGACTTACATCCCAACGCCGCCTCCGCCAAAACTTATGCGTCCAGAGCGACAGCCCCCGGCCCCGGCACAATCGCAGCAGCAATAAATTGAATGTGGTTGCTCTGGAAACTTAGTCGACTGTACTCTCCTCGGGAGCATCGACGAAAACGGCGTGGTAGATCAGGTGGGTTGCTGCGTCGATTCGCGCGTTCACTTGTTCAAGCGACATAAACGCCGGTTTCTCTAACAGGCTCCAACCCAAAGTGTCGACCACTTCGGCGAGTGGAGCGATCGCGATATCTTTTCGCGCGCCGGGGCCTTGCTGTAGCAAGGTCAGTAGAGCAACGACCCGTTGCGTGGTCCACTCGCGAATCTCTCGCCAATCCCGCGCCAGATGTGGGTCGGAGAGCATGGCTTCCCGCCAGGCACGATACGCGCCCAGATAGCGCCGATCGGTGGTGAAGGCGCGCGCCAGCAACTCGCGGAGAATCGCTCGCGGATTGCCCGCAGTGGGCTGAAGATTCAACTGACTCATAGCGGTCAGAAGATCTTCCATGAGCACCAACAATAGCTGCCGCTTGGAACGGTAATGCTGATAGAAGGTGCCGGTCGCGAGGTTGGCGCGTTTGGCGATCTCCTCGATGGAGGTGCGCTCGTAGCCGTGCGCGTTAAACAGAGCGAGGGCAGCATCCTTCAGACGTGCGCGTTTCTCGAGGCTGCGCCGCTGACGCGGCTCTGGCGGCAACTTTTCAGACCTCAGCAGGTTCGGGCGACGCTGCATCAGAAGCGCGCGCCCGGTCGCACTGCTCCTCCCAGCAACGCGCCAGCGCAACAGCAGAGCATCCAGCCGCCGAAAACGCCGGCCAGTTCGGGAGCCAGGTTCGGAAAGATGGTGGGGAAGAAAGCGCTGGAGAAGGGATCGAGTAGGAGCGTTGGTGCTGCAAGCGAGATGGCGCCGGCCGGCCATTGTTCCGGCGGCACACGAAGCCGGCGGCAGAGCCGTCGGACCAGCCAGGCCATGGCCAAGAAGCTGATCGCAAACAACGCGATGGTTGCTGGCCAGGCCTGTGGGCGCAGGACGAACTGCCCACCTAGGCGCAAGGCTGCGGTCGCGGCAATCCAGATTATGAGACCGGTTACGAGCAAACGACTGTTCATATATGAACCAGAATTCATATTCATATAACTTGGTCCCGCTGTCAAGCCCTTCTTAGCTGCTGGGTCAGCATGAGTCCGCCAGGCCGGGACGTCGCGGTGGCGCGGAATCCTGTTGCCGTCGATCGACGCCAGAATCGCGACGGGCTTCAGCGCGGGGGTCTCGAAACTTAGCCGACCACAACGAGCAGGTCTGCTAAACTCCAAACGATCCACCCAATTTGCTGAGGATTCCATGAAGAAATCTTCCTTAATGCTCGCTATCATTGCTCTGGTCAGCTGCAGCTACGGACAGTCGACTGCCAACATCGGCTCATCGGCTGTGTGGCAACCTACCAGCGACTTTCTCGCCAATGCACACGCGGCTTGCGATAAGGTCACACCGTCTCTGAAGTTCAGCGAATGCGTGATCAACCAGATGTCCAAGGCGGGAGCTCCGGCCGACGCAGTGAGCTTCACCCGCGAACTCTACAAGCAGACGAGCGGCGAAGTCGGCATCATGAGCGGTTTCCACGCGGTTGGGCCCGTCGACATTGCCTGGGTGACATATCCGCTGCGCAACAGCAGCGGCTTGTTTCTCGTTAACGGGCAACCCCGAATCATCAATGCCGAAAATCTGAAGCTGCTGGATCAGAAGAGCATGCAGCAGAGCTTTCAGTTCCAGAGTTTACAGAATCAGTTTCCGAGGGCGAATCTGTGGCCCGGCGATCGCGATGGCAAGACGTGGCCCAATTCGCAGACGGGCGACAAAGGCGGGTTGCAGTTCATCATTGGCTACCCACTGAGGAATGGCTGCCAGACCTGCGCCCATGCGGGCTTTGCTCTCTTCACCTGGAACTTCAGTTCCAGCGGCAGATTTATGGGAACGAGCTTCCTAGGCATGACTCCGGCGCCTATCACGCCGAACAGCTCGGGAACCCAACAGCAGTAGCATCAGACGGCATTAAACACCTGACATCGGATACAGGCAGTCACAGTTTATCTGCCTCTTCCCGAATCCTTTTCCACGCCCGCTCCACATGCAGCTCGGTCGTATTGGTCTGTCCAACGCAGAGTCGCAAGGTAAAGCGGCCGTTCAGCCGGGTGTGAGTGAGATAGAGATCGCCACTGTAGTTCAGGCGGTTCATCAGCTGTTCGTTTTTCTCATCGCCCCCGCGATGGCGGAAGCAAACAAGATTCAAGGGAGCGGGAGCAGCTACTTCAAATCGTTCGTCCTGCCTCACCCACTCCAGAAACTGCTGTGCTATTGCGACATGCCGGCGAACATGAAATTGCAATCCCTCGATGCCATAGTGGCGAATTACAAACCATAGTTTCAGCGAGCGGAAGCGTCGTCCGAGGGGAATATGCCAATCGCGATAGTCGAACACTTCGCCTGATTCGGTAGCCTGATTTCGCAAATACTCCGGCAGGATGCTGAGCGTGTCGATCAGCGCCTTGCGATCGGCGACATAGAAACAGTTGCAGTCAAAGTTGGTGAACATCCATTTGTGCGGATTGAAGGCATAGCTGTCGGCAAATTCCAAGCCATCCTGGATGTAGCGGAATTCCGGGCATAGCGCCGCTGTCCCTGACATGGCGGCGTCCACATGGAACCAAAGGTTGTTGTCGCGGCAAATGGCTCCGATGGCGGGAAGGGGATCCAAAGCGTTCGAGGAAGTAGTTCCCACCGTAGCAGACACAAAGAAGGGTACTAATCCAGCCTCCTGATCCTGCGAAATCTGCTTGGCCAGAGAATCAGGGCTCATAGCAAAGCGATCATCGACGTCGACCAGGCGCAGATTATCCATGCCGATGCCTGCGACCATTGCCGCCTTCTCGATGGATGAATGAGCCTGGTTGGAGGTATAGGCTACCAGCGTTCCGCCGCATCCACGGCGATTGCTACGGTAACCAGTAGCACGCTCGCGAGCGGCTAACATGGCACATAGAGAAGAGCTGGAGGCCGTGTCCTGAATCACTCCACCACCTGCAGTGCGCGACAGGAACTTCTCGGGTAGTCCCAACGCTGGCACCAGCCAGTCGAGAACATGAGTCTCCAACTCGGTGCAGGCGGGACTGGTTGCCCAGAGCATGCCTTGTACGCCCAAGGCCGATGAAAGCAGATCACCAAGTATCGCCGGTCCAGAAGCATTCGCAGGAAAGTAGGCAAAGAAATTGGGTGACTGCCAGTGAGTGATTCCGGGAAGAATCACCTGGTCTATATCCGCTAATATGGCGGCGAAATCTTCCGGCTGGGATGGAGCGTGAGCTGGCAACTGCTTGCGAATATCGCCCGGCTTTACCTGTGACAGGACAGGACGAGCCTCAATGGTTTCGTAATAGTCAGCTATCCAGTCAATCATGGCACGCCCATGATCACGAAATTGCTGCGGGGTCATGTGGTAGCTCTTGTCGTCCACTCGCATTCCTCTCTATGCCAACTCTGCTGAAGCGCTCGTAAGGTAACTCACCAATTAAAACCGACGTCTGACCTTTTCAATTACCAGACCACCAATTTGAGCACAAGCTCACTATTACTTAGGTGCCGGTCATTGCTGGCACCCCCTATCTAGTCAGCAGAATGGGTATTTCGGCTGAAATCGTAGGCACCAAATTAATCTGACTGTTACACTAAACTCAAGGCTTTAAATCAGGTTGAAAGGAGAAGCATGGATATTCAGAATATACTCAACGACCTCAAAAGAGAGCGCGCGCGTCTTGATCAAGCTATCGCGGCTCTAGAAGGCGACAGTGGACCTCGCAAGCGGGGTCGTCCGGCTGGTAGCGGGAAGAAGTCCGGTCCGCGGCGTCATATGAGTGCAGCTGCTCGTAAGCGCATCTCGGACATGATGAAGCAACGCTGGGCAGAACGGAAAAGGAAGTCTAAGTCTTAAGGGCAGTATTCGCGCTACTTCGGGCCGTCGTATACTCTTTGCTGGATGCCACTCGCCTTCGAGTGGCATCTCAGTCTTGAGCAATCTTCTCCATAACGCACTCGCCGCATCACCATCGATAGATTCACCGTTACCCACGACAACTTAGAAGTGGAATCCAATCTGGCCGGTAATGGCTCGCGGGGTGACGTAATGGGTGCCGCTGAAGGTCGACAACCAGTTATAGAGTGCGTAATTGTTCGCCATATTGACGAGCGTTAACTGCGCACTCCATCGATATTTGTCGCCCTTGAAAAGGTTGTCATCGCCGACCGCAAGGTCAAAAAGGTTGCGATGCGCGATGCGTGGGGGGTTCTTATCGTCGTTTTCGGTGCCTGGCAACGGAACCCGAGTAAGGGTAGAACTGAATTCAGATGCCGGGCAGATAAAGGGCAACGGAGTTGTCGGAGTCGCGCGCGCCCCGTTGCATGTGAATCCAGCCTCAAACTCTTGATCAGCCGTCAAAGGAAATCCGAGGAAATCGGTCATCATGACTGCGGGCATTCCGTTGAGTGTGGTCGATTGCGGGCAGTCGTTGCCTGGACCGATGCCGTAACATGGCGTCTGCCCGGCCACCAGTCCGCTGTCAAACCGCCAGTTGAAGCCCACCCATGGCGCTATGCGCTTCCAGGGCGTTTGATATTGCACGTGCGTAGTTTGGTTGAAAGCCTCGTCATGGTCGATACGGAAGACTCCGGAGGGCCCTAATGGATTGGCTCCCGCTCCGCCCACCTGCGGAGTAAAGAACCGGGCGGCAACACTGGACATCACCACCAGCGCAGTAAAGCCATGGTAGTTCGGCACGCTGGCGCGCAGGGCAAAACCGGGAATTTTTGAGTTATGCCATTCGATGGGGAACGTAATCGGGGTGTTGCCCAGGACACTGAAGTCGTATGCGTTGTGGGTGTACTTCCAGATATATTCGCCATCGATCACCAGGTATTTTCCAAACGCTTGTTGCAAACCTGCATGAAATTCATTGCGATAGCCGGGAGCCAATCGTGTCAACGAAGTCGAGGAGCAGGCTAGTAGTGGATTAAGCACCGGGTTGCCACATCCCAAGCTGGAAAGCACCAGGTTCTCATTGAACGGGGTCTCTAAGGTGCGAGCATAAGAGACGCGAAGCACCGTGTTGGTCTTCTGAATGTTATAGGCGATTCCCACACGCGGCTCTGGCTGGTTTGCGGTGGTAAGTCCATTGTAAAAATCGCCGCGGATACCAAGATTGAAGCTCCAATTCCGTTTGGTGATTGTGTCCTGGACATACATTGCAAGTTCCTTGACGTCGGTGTGGCCGACAAAGGGGAACAGGGTTCCTCCGCGCGTCAGGTCATAAGGCAACAGGATTGGGTTGAATAACGGAATGTAGGCGGAGTTGGGCGCCAGCGGGTTGGAAGCGATATTTGGCGAATACCCCGCCCCGGCGCACTGCGAGGGATTGGTAAAACCGTTAACCGGAAAGCCGCTGCTATTCAGGCATGGCGCATTGAATGTAGGGTCGATAATCCCGAGCTGGTCATTCTCGTTCAAAAACCACTGCTCATAGGAAATACCGGCCTTGATGTTGTGAATGCCCTTGGTGTACGAAACGTTGGCCAGCGCACCAGCGTTGAGCAGCGTGCGCTGCTGCGCGACTGTTTCCCGTTGAAGATCGGGGGCTCCGAGATCGTTGAAAGGGTCGTCGCTGGGATAGTAGTTATAGGCGTCGCGCCGTACGAAACCGGTGAGATTAAAAACGGCGTTGTTGCTGATGGTGTGGGTCCAGGTGGGCGCTATGTCAAAGGTCAGGATCTTGGAGCGCTGATCGGTCGGACCCAATGGGACCCCGGTCAAAGGATTCAAGACCAGGCTGCCATTAATGTCGTGAAACTCCTGATCGAAGGAGTTGGGAGTTTGAAACCAGGAGCGGGTAAATTGGAAGTTCAGGTGAAGCGCGTCCGCAGTCGAAAATACGTAGTCGACACGGTCGAAAACGTTCTCTTCATTGCCGTGGTCATGCAAAACGGTGAACTCCGGCCCATCGAGGAATCGGCCCGTATTCAGCCCGCTGATGGCGATAAAGTTTCCCCAATTCTTACCACCATAGGAAAAATCACCATCCAGGGTCGAGCTGCCAAAAGTACCGTATCCGGCGGTGAGATTGCCATGAGGAGTGGTAGAGCCGAGTCCCGAACGGGTGGTCACGTCGATGATCAAGCTGGTCTTATCGCCATACTCGGCCGGCGGGGCACCCCCGATAACGGTCATAGACTGCACGGCGTCAACCGGAATCTGGTTAGAAAAGACTTTGCTTTGCTGGTCCGTAATGGGCTGGCCATCAAGCGAGAAAGAATTTTCGGCGTGATCACCCAAGCCGTGGAACAGGCCGTTAGAATCAGCGGCGACTCCTGGAGATGACAAGGTTACGAGCGAGCTCAACTCCGATGTGGTGCTTTCTAAAGGAATCTTTGTGAAAAGTCCGCGGTCTAAGTCAGTGTGGAAGGTCGGGTCGTTCTCGACCAGGTCGCCAGCCTCGCCTTGCACCGTGACGTTTTCTGCGGTTGCCGAGATCTGAAGAGCTATTTTCAGGTTCAGCGGAACGGCCGATTTAACGTCAACGTCCTGCTTGTAAGGAGCAAAGCCAGCCAGATTGACGGTCAGATGGTATGGGTTGAGGGGAACATTGGCGAAGCTGAATTTGCCCGCGCCATCCGACGTTGCTGTTCGGGTGTATTGGCTGACTGGGTTTTCAATTTCGACGGTTGCGCCGGGGATCACCGCGCCCGACGGGTCGGTGATGGTACCGGATATGGCGGACGAACCGGTCGTCTGCGCGGATGCTAGCGCGGGCAAGAATACAAGCAGGAGACTCCACAAGAGCAATTTGGGTAGTGAGCGCCCCATTGCGGCTACGGCCTTTGAGAAGCAGCACAACTGCGAATCGCTGAACATTCCATCCTCCAATTTCGATTGGCTCGGTCCACGCGCACTGTCGGCAAATATGCGAGGTCGCATAAACCGAGAGCGTGGGGGCCATGAGATTTGAAATGTGCGCCAACGTAGCGCACGGTCAGGGTTCAAATGCGAAATTGGCTAAAGGCTGGGAGGAGCTCGTGAGGGCAGTCTAAGGCCGGCCTGCAGCGACGCGTAGTTAACGGCTTGAAGAGTCGTTCGAATCCAACGGGGGTTGAGCAGATCGGTCTCGGGAAGTTGCGACGCGACGGTGGCGTTATGTCCCACGCGGCACAATTCGCACCGGTCGCCAGAGATAACCCCGCCAGCCGATGAAGGCAAGCTACTGACGACTTTTGCCGGTGTGGTGGCAGACTTTGCTGTGTCGATCGCATGCACCCACGGGTGCAGGAGAACGTGCACGAACAGCAACAGCAATAGCCCAGCGCGTAACTTCAAAGCTGATTCCCCAATTACAACGGATACAACTGGAGGATTATTCTTACTTAGGGAACGCAGAAAAGTAAAGCCGAGCCGAGGGGAACCGAGCGCGCGGCGAGGACCAAATGCTGAAAGGGTTGGCCAGGCTGCAGTTCGCAGGCTACCAGTGGCATCAAAATAAGCTGCCTGGAGAACGGTAAGCTCATCTTGAGTTTAGGGGCCGCACTTGATGACCGATGCAGTTGCGCAATTCGCAAAAGCGAAATATCTCAACCTGGAAACCTTCCGCAAGACTGGAGTAGGGGTGCGTACGCCGGTGTGGTTCGCGCAGAGCGCCGAAAACAGCACGTCAGGGCGGGTTACGTTTTACATATATTCCGAGGCCGAAGCCGGGAAGGTGAAGCGTGTCCGCAATAATCCCAAGGTGCGGATAGCGCCCTGCAATTTTCGCGGCGACTTGCGCGGTGCGTGGGTTGAAGGCCGGGCTCGCCTCTGTACCAATGACGAAGTGGCGCAAGGTCAAGAGTTACTGCGGCGCAAGTACTTGTTGAAGATCGTGGGCGACTTCTTTGGCCGGCTGATGCGGCATAAGAATGCGGTCATCGCGATCGAGCTCAGCTGAGACGCCGCCCGGCATCGACTACGAATTGCGGGCCGAGTGGGATCCCTTGCTGGCGTGATGGTGGCTGGCCAGGTTGACGTGATTTGCCGCATGATGGTTTGCGGCTACGTGATTGGCTGCGTGATGCTGCCCGCTGGGCTTGGCCTTCTGCACGGACTGCGCCGCCGGGCGGTCAAAGTGGTCCGGATCAACTTCCTGTTGGCCGTAGGCCTGCATGGGTAGTAGAGCTGCACCGCTCATAGTCATCATCAAAACCGCAAATCTTAGTACCTTCATATTGTCCTCCGAAAACGGTGATGCCATAGGTAGGAGCAGTCGGGTTGCCAAAGCATCCGTGCATGCTGACGACCGACCGAGTGCGGTAAATTAACGAGTTACGCAAAGCAGTGCCGGTTGAGCTCCGGCAGGTTCAGCGCAGCGTCTATCTCAACGGAGAAAGGGCTATCCAAAGGGATAGCTTTACGAAGATTGCGCCGCATCACATGCGCATCCTCCCGGCCTTCTTGCTCGTTCGTTGCGGTATGCTCTTGCGAGCCGATGAATCGCACCGACCGAATCTACCTGGCTGTGCACGTTGTTCTGACGCTGCTGGTTTGTGTGCGGCATGCGAGCGTTCCACATTGGCCGGCGTACGTAGGGTGGAATCTGTGCGCGATTGCGGTGATCGTAGTTTTTGCTCGGAGATGCGGCGACAGCGTGGGCTGGGAGTTCGCGCACGACTGGCTACCGCTTGTATTCTTCACCACGGTCTTTGAACAGATTTCGTTTCTCTCGCTGGCAATTCACAGCGATTGGCAGAATCACTACATTCTTGCGCTCGAATCGTGGGTGTTTGGCGTCTCACCGATGGAGTGGATGCATGCCCACGCCAAGAGCTGGCTGATAGAGTTTCTCGAGTTTGGGTATTTCGCCTTCTATCCCTTGTACCCCATTGTGGGAGGTCTGTTCTGGGCGTGGCGCGAGCGAGCGACCTTCGCAGGTGCATTTCGCAAACTGACGGACTGCCTCAGCGTGGGATATGTGATCTGCTACGCGACGTATCTGCTGCTTCCGACGCAGAGTCCGGCCAATCGCGCGGGAGTGCAGCAGATCGGTAGTGCACATGGAGGCATCTTCCAACATCTGGTTCGCCTGGTGCAGAACCATGCCGGAGTGCATGGGAACGCTTTTCCCAGCTCGCACATCATGCTGACGTTAGTCGTGCTGATGTTTGCCTACCGATTCCTGCCGCGCGCCGCGCCATGGTTGGTGATCCCCATCCTGCTGATGTGCGTGGGCGCGGTCTATGACGGTTACCACTACGCCAGCGATGTGATTGCCGGCGGGTTGATTGGCATTCTTCTGGGCGGAGCGTGGTCGCGGCAGAGCTCACGATCGCGTAACGCATTACCTTAGTTCCTTCGTGCAGCCACCCCGGCAGTGGTCGTTGCCATCCAACTTTTTGCCCATTTCGCGACAATCTGGCAGTCGGTTTTGCAGAGTCACTCGTGGACTGGTGCGCGCGCATATGATTTCTGAACATCGAAGAGAATACCATCTTCGGCTTCTCACATTTTCGCTAACGGTATCGCTGTTGATCGCGCCCGCGCTTGTCGCCCAAGTTGGCCCGAGCGATGAACTCAGCCAATACACCAGCGCTGTGGCCCGCGTCGATCGGGACGACCGAGTGGTTCAGCTGGAGCATTTCGCGATCCACGCACAATCCGGTCCGCTGAAGATAGCGGCGTTGCAGTTCGTAATCGGGGAATATCTTCGTGCGAATAACATGTCTCACGCGCTGAGCTGGGCCCACGCCCTGGAGGAAACCGATAAGAACAATGCGATTGCGCTGGCGTTATTGAGCAACGATGCGAGAAATGAATTGCAACGAGGAGGCATAAAGCCGGCGCAGTTGCTGGCCATGGCGAGTCGCGGCCTGGACAATCTTACACAGGTGCTGCGACCGCCGGGCATGAGCGCAGGCAACTTCGCTGATCTCTGTCGTCGTGCCAACGCAATGCTGAGTGGGGCCGCTGGCAGCGCTGAAGTCCAGATGCATGACTACGTTGCGGCGCGGGTCTATCTCCACATTGCCGTCGCGGTAGAACCTAACCATGCCGGCAATGTGTACGAGCTGGCGCTGGCCGATCTCAACGGCAAAGATCCAAATCGCAAGGAAGGATATTGGTGCCTGGCGCGAGCGGTGAATCTGTCGCGAGGGACACCGCACGGCATAGACATTGCGCGCTTTGCCCGTGCGCAATATGTGAAGGATGGTGGCAGCACGTCCGACTGGAATGACTACCTATCCGCGACCGCCGCTCCAAACGCAAGCGCTGCGCGCGCAATTCGCACCGCATCGATCATTCCGGCGCCTACGGTACCGCAACCGCTGCCGAAGAGCACGTCGCCGACGACGGTCGCTGTGGCAAAGCCACCGGCGGTCGCGAAGCCAAGCGTCTCACAGCCGGCGCCGTCCGTGTGGGCGGACGATTCAGCGCCCGCGGTCGTGCGCAAGCGTCGTATTCCAGCGACCATAGGGCCAATGTCGTTGGGCATTCTGGTAGAGACCTCGCTGGCGAACAAGGGCAGCCGTTCTGCAGTGGTCAATAGCCTGATCGACATGCTGCGACACATGAGCGATCAGGACGAAGCGTTTGTTCTTACCTACGACAACAACCTGGTTTTCGCGCAGGATCTGACCAGCGATCCGCAGCAACTGGAGGAGGCGCTGGAGGGTATCAAGCCGCAGAAAGGAGCAGTCCTCGACGACGCGATCGCATTTGCCGCCGGACATCTGGCGCGCATTGCGAAATATCCGAATCGGGTTCTGCTGGTGATCTCCGACGGACGAAACATCGACAGTCACGCGTCGCCAATGCAGACCTCGGCAGAGATCAATTCCGCTGGAGTGCGGATTTTCTGTATTGGAGTGGATGTCAGCGAAAGCTATGGGCGCTCACGCTTGCAGGCGCTTTCGTCGAGCACGGGCGGGCAATCCAGCTTCATCAGCGATCCTGGGCAGTTTCGCCGCGCGACCAAAGAGATGGCACAGAACATGGGCATCGATTTCAGGTTCTGAAGCGTCACTGGACATTCTGCTTGCGCTGGCAAAGAACCTTGCGCTCTCGGCTCGCGGACTCTTTCTAACTCGCGCGTTATCGTGCCCAGCAGCGATGTTATAATCTTTGTTGCCCTTCTGTAGTGTTTCCTCACAAGCGGGCGCGTAGCTCAATTGGCAGAGCAACTGAC
>CAVSFL010000013.1:0-631584 GCA_963727295.1 uncultured Acidobacteriaceae bacterium | reverse complement strand
CAAGCTTGTGCTGCGGCATTTTTGTTAGGGAGGTCCCTCGCTGCGCTCGGGATTTCGCCTGCGGGCTCAAGCGCCCGCAAGGCGGCTCAAGTTCAAATCCCTCCGGGCCCACCAGATTTCCGCGGCTGCCTTTCTCGGCTACTTGAATTCCGTAAGCTCACTGTTGTGGCAGTGGCCCATACACGTCCAGTTCACTCGCCGTGCCTACGAAGACGAGGCCATCGGCAATGGTTGGCAACGTGAACTTGACCGCCGGGCCTGCTGTATCGCGACCTCCTGCCTGATCGCTGTTATAGAGCTCGGCCTGCAAGTTGGTGGCATCGTAGGCGTGCAGGATAGCGGCGCCGCCGCTGCCGGCATTCGTGGTGTCAAGATCCCACAGGATGCCCGTTGCGCTGCCATTCGACGACAGCGAAGTGTTGGCGCCGTGGCCGCCGTAGGTAATGGTTCCCTGCATGATCGGGCTGGTGGAAATCAATCCCGTATTCGGATCCCAGCTGAAAGCCTGCACCACATTCTGCGCCTCGTGATAGTAGATCGTGTTATTCCATAACGTCGGCGTCGTGAAGATGTTATCGAACTGCTGCGTGCCGGTCTGCACTTCCTGAATTACGTGGTCGGTCATCTGGTAGCCGCCCATATTGTCGCGATTGACGACGAAGATGCGGCCGTCCTTGCCACCGCCGATCAGCTCATGCGGATACTGCGACGGATTGTCGGGCATGATGATGGGCGATCCACTGCCGAAGTCGGCGTCGTTATCGCGCAGGATCTGTTCGTTGGAAGGCTTGAAGTAGTCGAGAACGTTCAGCGTGCCGGCCTGCAAGCGCAGCGCCGAGTCGTTATAGTCGGGAGCCGGGTCGTCGAGGTCGACGCCGGTGATCAGGAATATATCGCCGGTGCTGTCAACGATCGCGGGAGTTCCGCCCCACAATCCTCCGCCGGCGCCATCATTGGTGTCGTTCATGATGGCGATCTGCTGCAGCGACGCCTTGTCGTAGGCAAGGATCCAACCGTGCGCGCAATGTCCGAAGCTGATGTACACGGCATTGGTCGCAGGATCCAGCGCCAGCCCGTTACGCTGATAGCAGTCAGTCTCCAGGGTAATCTGACCGTTCTTGCTGTCCTGGCCGGTGCCCGGAACCGTGCCGGTCACGATCACCGGACCGCCGAACTGCTCGCCACCGGTGCTGAGATTGAGCGCATGCAGACGATATACCTTATTGCCTCTCTCGAGGCCGTCGGTCAGCACGTACATCGTGTTGGTTGTGTTGTCGATCACCGGAGTCGAAGTGATGCCCAGCAGTGGCTTGATTCCCTCATCGTCATTGATTTGCAATGGTGTGGCGAGATGGCGCTGCCACAGCGCAGTCTGCTGTAATCCATCGGCGTCGAAAGCGTAAACCGTGTCGTTTTCTGTCGCGATGAATACGACATTGTGCACCACGCCGGCGACGGTCAGGTTCGGTACATAAAGAGGCTGGGCGTAGATCTGACCATCGACCGGATAGGAATACAGCTTCCCGAACAGCTGCGAATTAACATTTGCGGGAGTCAACGTTGTTTCGTTGGTGTTCGCGCCGTCGCGGACATCGTCATTGTGATAGGTAAGGACCGACACGGTTCCCGGCGGCGCGTTCACCACGGTCACCGTGGCATTCACGCTGTACGAAGGCAGCGCCACGCTGGTTGCAGTGACTGTGTAGGTCCCGGCGGTTCCGGGCGCCGTATAAAGGCCACCGGTGGTGATGGTGCCAACCATGCTGTTGCCGCCGGCTACTCCATCGACCGACCACGTCACAGAAGTATTGGTTGTCCCCTGCACCGTAGCGGTGAATTGCTGAACTCCCTGCAGCGCCAGTTTTGAGGATGCCGGAGCGACGGTAAGACTGAGGACAGCAACGGTCGCGCTCGCACTCTTCGTCTTGTCGGCCACGCTGGTGGCCGTGATGGTGTGTCCGCCCGCTGTTGCAGGAGCGGCGTATAAGCCGTTGGTGTTGATCGTGCCGACCGTCATATTCCCGCCGGCCACGCCGTCGACAGACCAGGTCACGGCAGTGTTGTTCGTGCCGGTGACGGTCGCGGTGAACTGCTGGTTGGTGCTGACGGCCAGCGTCGCCGTCATCGGAGAAATCGTTACATTGATCGCCGGCGGTACGTTGATCGGATTTACCGTAACGGACGCATTTGCGATCTTGGTTGGATCTGCTTGCGAAACCGCGGTCACGGTGACTTGCAGAGGAACCGTGGTGGGTGGAGCGGTGTAGAGACCGCTGCTGGAAATCGTCCCTGTTTGTGCGCTGCCGCCGGCAGTCTGATTCACATCCCACTGCACAGCCGTGTTGCTGGAGCCCGTAACGTTGGCCTGGAATTGTTGCGTGCCACTGGCAGAGACGGTTGCTGATGTTGGGGAGATGGTAATAGAAATCGTAGGCGGCGTCGTTCCCCCGCCACCGTTTCCATTGTCCCCGTTGTTATTGTTGCTGGCGCCGCCTCCGCAGCCGACGATCGAAAGAAGCAGGCATGTTGAAATCGACAAATACAGAAGAGCAGAAGCTGGCAGGCGACGCATCAATACCTCAAAGTCTTGCGGTCACTTCCGTTGCCTGCGGATAGATGAGCAATTGCGACGCCGCGTTGGCTACATCCGTAAGAACAAACGAGACTTCACAGCGTTTTAAGACGAAGCGCTGGTTATTCGCAATTCGGGTAACTTGCCGCATGTCACGACTGGTGCCTTGTTCGGAGGAACAACCGCCCCGGCAGGGCATCCTGCCGAGAAGAGCTCCCATCGAACTAAGAGCAAGTAGGACGAACCCAGGCGGAACTACTGGTAACGCAGTGGGACTGCCAAAAGGAGACTCAGACATGGATCAGGACCGTAATAAGCAGGGTCAGCAGGACCCCAATCAGAAGCAGGGTCAACAGGGACAGCAGCATGGCCAGCAACAGCACGGACAGCAGGGCCAGCAGAGCGGTCAGAAGAACCCGCAGTCGGAGCACGACAAGTCCTGGGAGCAGGACAAGAACCGCAAGCAAGCGTAGTTATATTTAAGTAAGTCGATAGGTGCGGCCCGAAGGCGAGCCATGGCTCAGCTCAGGGCCGCGTTTTATTTGCGGCTGTGATCAACCGGGGAAACGGTTCGTGACAGCAGCGGTGAGTCAGAACCGTAGGAGTCGCGTCCTTAGTCGTAGCGTTCGAAGACGATCTGCTTCTTGTCCCATCCAAATTCTTCCGTCAGCAGCTTGCGATTGGCGTCCACCATGTCATTCAGCCCGCAGATGTAGGCCTGCATACTCCCATGACTGGAGACGATCTGGCGCACGTAGTCTTGCACGTAGCCTCGGCAACCTTGCCAGTCATCGCGGCACCGGCTGAGCGTGGCAACGTAATGAAAATTGGGATGACGCCGCTGCATCTCCTCGAATTCTTCGCGGTAGTAAATGCCATCTTCGTAGCGCGTCCCATAAACCAGCCAGTACTCGTGCCCCTGGTTGCGGTGTGGATCGGCGAAGAGCCACTGCGCCATGCTGCGAAATGGCGCGATGCCCGTGCCGGTAGCAATGAAGAGCCCTTTGGCTCTCGGCTCGCGCATTACGAACAGTCCGTGCGGCCCGTGAAAGGTGATGCTCGCGCCGATCTCGAGATCGCAGAGCCAGTTCGACATAAAGCCGTTGTCGACGCGATTCAGGCAGATATCGAAGGTCGGGTTATCACGCGGCGGCGACGCGATGGAATACGCGCGCGAGTGAATCTTGCCGTCCGGCTTGGGCTCCCGGATGGTAACGAACTGGCCGGCCGTAAAATTGAATTGGGTGAGCTCGCTGGCCTCGAATTCCAAATGCTTGGTCTCCGACGACAGGAGGATGGACTTGGTTAGCGTCGCGGTCAGCATTCGCCGCCCGACACTCTTTGGTTCCTGAACTGGACTATCCATTGGACCCGACATTTTGATGACGCGAAACTATACTCCGCTGGCAAGAGATTTGCCACGCCTGTGCAACTAAACTGTAACCTTACGGTTGTTAGCTTGTAAACGGATGCTGCACCTTGTGATCAAACATCGGTGGATGTGGATCGGCCTTCTGCTTCTGGCGGCGATGGCGCTTGCCCAGGAGCAGCCGACCTTCCGCACGCAGTCCAACGTGGTGCTGGTGCCGGCGCTCGTCCGGGACAAATCCGGTGAAGTGGTGTACGGCCTCGAGGCCAAGGACTTCGTCATCGAAGACGACGGCGTGGCTCAGACAGTCCATTTGGATGAAGCGGCAGAGGCGGAGCCGGTGTCGCTGGTAGTCGCCGTCCAGTGCGGCCGGCGCGCTGACTTCGAGTTGCCCCGCATGCACGGGCTCAGCGCGATGTTACAGCCGGTGCTGGCGCAGCCCGATTCGAAGATCGCCGTCGTTAGCTTCGACAGCGAGGTCCACGGCATTGAAAACTTCACCGGCAACGAGAGCCTGATCACGGGCGCCTTGAATAGCCTGCAGCCTGGAGATGGTGGCGCGGTGGTTCTGGACGCGGTGAACTATTCCGTGAGGATGCTGAACGGAGTGCCGCAGGATCGCAAGCGCGTGCTGCTGCTGATCAGCGAGACGCGCGACCACGGCAGCCACTCCGCCAAGATTGAAGATGTAATCAAAGCGATCGGCGACAGCAATGTCGTCGTCTATACACTGGCGTTTTCGCCGTCGAAGTCGAACGTGCTCGACACGCTGAAGGGTAACAACAATCCCGATCTGCATCCCGAGCAGACGGAAATCCACGACAGCCCGGATTTGCTGGCGCCGCTGGTGCTGGCAGCGCAGGCGATGCGCAAGAATACGGCGAAAGCGATCGCCCTCCAGAGCGGCGGCGAGTATCAGATGTTCGACTCAGCCAAGGGCTTCGACGCACGTCTGAATAACTTCGAGAATCATCTGCACAGCCGATATCTGCTCAGCTTTCAGCCTTCGCGGCCGCGTCCAGGATTGCATCAGCTAACAGTGCGGCTGAAGGAGCCGGGAGGCGAAACCGTTCTGGCGCGCACCAGTTATTGGGCGAAGGAATCGCAGCCGTGAAAGAGCCGCTCTTCGCTGATCGCTTTTCGCTTAGGCCCGGGGCTAAACAGTTTGTTGAAAAACTCCTGATTGCGTTAGGTTCGGGTAGTGCTGGCCTTCAGGCCAGCGTCAAAGTCCTTGATTTATGACCCGAGCCGGCTTTACAGGCTGCTGAAAAAGTCTTTTTCGTGGCATTTCGAGCGAAAATTCGGGCCGTAAGTGATTGAATCTTCGTTCCCCGGAACGCTTGAAATTACTATCTTGGTTCCTTTTTCAGCAGCCTGTTTAGCCGGCGACACAAAACTCTCTTGCCGCCTCCCTGTCGCCGGGCTAAAGCCCGGCGCTTCCACCCTATTGCGCGCGCAGAACGCCGCCCAGCGCTTCCAGCTTCGCCATGATTTGCGCCGACCATTGCGCCACTTCATCATCGCGCAGAGTGCGCTCTTGCGACTGGAATTCGGCGTGGAGCAGCACCGAATATTTGCCCGCGCCGACTTTTTCGCCACGATAGATTTCGGCGGGAACGAAACTTTGCAGCTCGCCGAGACCTAGTTCGGCAACTACGGAATGGATTCGCTCAAACGTGACCGCATCGTCGAAGACGAAAGAAAAGTCGCGGCCGACGGCAGGGAACTTCGAGATGCGCTGATAATGTGGCTCGCGCAGGCGGTGCTGATACAGGCGGTCGAGCATCACCTCGGCAACGTAAACCTCCTGCCGCAGCTTGCGCGCAGCAGCTTGCTCGGGATGCAGTTGTCCGAAAACCGCAACGGTATCTCCGTCCATGACCGCCCGCGCCGAGCGGCCGGGATGCAGATACGGCGGCGGGACCTGCGCATCGAACTCTAGGGACTGGTGCTCGAACGAGGCCAGCAGCTTCTCCATGTCGCCCTTCATGTGGAAGAAGGTGTAGGGCTCTGGCTGACTCCGGTGAACGCCCTTCGAAATCGCTTCGCCGGTGGCGGCGAATCCCAGATGCCGGCGCTCGTCGTGTTTTTCTCCGAGCCTCTCGAAGATATCGCCCGCCTCAAACAGGCGCACGTTGGCCGTGCCCCGATTCAGGTTGTAGGCCACCATGTTGATGAGGCCCGGCAGCAGCGACGTCCGCATGTAGGCCGACTCCTCGTTCAGCGGATTGGCAACCGCGAGAGGCTCGGCAGTGCCGTACGCATGGGTCTTGGCCGATGATGAATCGAGGAACGTTTTTGCTTCCTGCTCCGAGATGAACGTAATCGAGATCGCCTCGTCGTAGCCCAGAGCCAGCATCGTCTCCCGCACCTTGGCATTCTTGGGCTCGTCGGGCAGTTCGACTACGCCGCCGGTGAACGCGGGCAGCGTATTGGGAAAATAGTTGTAGCCATAAATGCGCGCGAGTTCTTCCAGCAGATCGATCTCGCGCTCAACGTCGAGCCGCCAGGTGGGAACCTGTACGCTTAGGTCGCCGGATGTGGAGGAGGTCGCGCAGAAGCCCAGTCGCCGCAGAATCCGCTCGACTTCGGCTTGTCCTATGTCGATGCCAAGATTCCTTTTGATCTCCGAACGCCGCAGCGGAATGGGCTCGCGCTTCAACTCGCGGCCGATCGTATCGATACGCTCACCAAGCAGCTCGCCGCCGGCACTTGCCAGAATCAGCTCCGCGACGCGATCACAGGCCAGTGGCGTGATGCCGTAATCGGCGCCGCGCTCGAAGCGGTGCGAGGCGTCGGTGTGCATGCCGTGGCGCTTGGCCATCGAACGCACCGTCCACGGCTCGAACCACGCGGATTCGATCAACACGTTCTTCGTACTCTCGGTGATCATGGTGTCGAAGCCGCCCATCACTCCGGCGAGGGCGACCGGTTTCTTCGCATCTGCGATGACGAGATCGTCGGTCGTGAGCTTACGTTCGACTCCGTCGAGTGTCTTCAGCACTTCGCCTTCGCGCGCGCGACGCACGATGATCGTGCCGCCTTCCAGCAGATCGAGATCGAAGGCATGCGTGGGATGGCCGAGTTCGTTGATTGCGTAATTCGTCGCGTCGGCGGCATTGTTGATCGACCGCGAGCCCAGCAGCTCCAGGCGCTTAACGATATGCTCCGGCGAGGGGCCGATCTTCACATTGCGAACGATGCGGGCGGTGTATCGAGCACAGCCGTGCGGGTCCTCGATGACGATGGGGAATACGCCGGTATCGGCATTGTTTAGCTCCTCGGCAAGGTTCGTCATCCCGATCGGTCCCGACACATTCGGCGGAGGAGAACGACGGACCTTTTGCTTCGGCAGCTTCGGCTCGACAGGTTTCAACTCGACGTCGTAGATCGCCGACACCTCGCGCGCGACACCGTAATGATTCATGGCATCGACGCGATTGGTCGTGAGGTCCATCTCGTAGATGATCTGGCCGTTTTCTTCCTGGACTGACTCCACAGCGATACCGGCCGAAGTGAGGTCTTCGGCGAGTTGACGATCGTCAGCCGCGACATCAACGAATTCGCGCAACCATGAAGGAATGATTCTCATCGGTAGAGCTGGCGTTCAGGCCAGCGTTCATGCCTCTCTATAATTCTGGGGCTTCAGCCCCGAAACGGGCGGGTTGAAACCCGCCTGATCACCTGTCGTCCCTAAAGGGACTCGGGTCTAACTATGCGCCGACCCAGCGCTGAAGCGCTGGGCTATCCTCTTCCGTCTCGCTTCGCGAGACTCGGTTCGTGCGCGCTCCGGCATTGATGCGGAGGAAATCAAGTCGTCGCCTGCGCTTGCAACAATGGTGCTGCGGCGATCCGACATCTGTTCAGCCGCTAACACGGGCTCATCATGCGAACTGCTCCAGGAAGCGCACGTCGCCCTCGTAGAACAACTGAATTCCCTCGACACCATACTTCAGCAGCGCGATACGCTCCACGCCCATGCCGAAGGCGAAGCCTGAGATCTTCGACGAGTCATAGCCGTTCTGCTTTACAAAGTCGAAGACGTTGGGGTCGACCATGCCGCAGCCCAGCAGTTCGATCCAGCCGCTGAATTTGCATGTCCGGCAGCCCTTGCCGCCGCAGAAGATGCAGCTGACCTGCATGTCGGCGCTCGGCTCAGTGAAGGGGAAGAACGACGGATAGAAGCGCGTCTTCACCGACGAGCCGAAGAGCGCCTTCATGGCGTGATCCAGCGTGCCCTTCAGGTCGCAGAAGGTGATGTTGGTGTCGACCGCCAGGCCCTCCACTTGATGGAAGAGCGGCGAGTGCGTCGCGTCCAGCGGATCGTTGCGGTGTACCTTGCCGGGAATGACGATGCGCAGCGGCGGTGGCTGCTTCTCCATGGTGCGAATCTGTACCGGCGAGGTGTGCGTGCGCAGCAGCAGACGTTCGCGCGCCGGCTTGCCGTCCTGCCCGGCGATGAAGAGCGTGTCCTGCGTGTCGCGCGCGGGATGGTTCGGCGGAAAGTTCAGCGACTCGAAGTTGTAGTAATCGGTCTCGACCTCGGGGCCTTCGCCGACGGAGTAGCCCATGGCCTTGAAGACGGCGACGATCTCATCCATCACGCGCAGCACGGGATGCTTGACGCCGATGGGGCGTTGGACGCCGGGGAGGGAGATGTCGAGACGCTGCGCAGCGAGGTTTGAATCAGCAGAAGACGCATGGATTTTGTCGTGAGCGTCTTCAATCGCCGTTTCCACGCGAGCTTTCAGTTCGTTGACGCGGCGGCCGACCTCGCGCTTTGCCGGGCCAGGCGCGGCTTTTAGCCAGATGTCGTTGATCTGAGTAAGGACGCCGTTCTTGCGAGCCAGCCAGCGATCGCGGAAAACCTTCCAGTCAGCCTCGGAGTGGAGCGCGGCGATTTCCGAGTCGAGCGCGGAAAACAATTCAGCGACGGCGCGATCGAGTGCTTCGAGCGAATAGTCTTCGAGTTTGGGAACCGTATACATAGCTCTCTTTTCAGCTGTCGTCCCGACCGACGGCTTCAGCCGGAGCGGAGGACCTGCTTGCTGCCGCGAGCCGCAGGCCTGAGGCCTGCTCTTCATCTGTCGTCCCTAAAGGGACTCGGTATCGGATACTGTCCTACCCAGCGCTGAAGCGCTGGGCTATCCTCTTCCGTCTCGCTGCGCGAGACTCGTTTCGATCAGCCTCAGGCGCCGATTCGAAGAACGAAAATCTCGTTCCTGTCAGCCGCAAGCACCGATTCAAAGAACAAAAGGTTCTTGCCCTTCTCCGTGCCCTCTGTGTCTCTGTGGTGAATCCTAAACAGAACGGGCGGCCATTTCGGCCGCCCATTCCTGACTGCAAATTTCCGAACTAGGCGGCTGCCGGGGCGTTTTGCGCCAGATGGCACAGCGCCGTAAACCCAGTGGGATCGTTGACCGCCAGATCGGCAAGGATCTTGCGATCGAGATCGACGCCCGCCTTCTTCAGTCCGCTGATGAACTTGCTGTAGCTGATGCCGTTCAGTTTGGCGGCGGCGCCGATGCGCACAATCCAGATGGAACGGAACTGGCGCTTCTTCTGCTTGCGGCCGCTGTAAGCGAACTTCAGTCCGCGCTCCACCGACTCTTTTGCCGAGCGGTAGAGCTTTGATTTTGTCAGATAATAGCCGCTTGCACGCTCCAGTATCTTTTTGCGGCGTGCGCGGCGCTTGGTACCACGTTTTACGCGAGGCATTGCTTCTCCTTTTTGATATGGCTAAGCGGCTGGAGGTAAGAAGGTGACCACGCTCGTCATCCGGCTTGCGGACTAACTGAGGGGCCGATGTACCTCTTCACACGCTGTTGGCCGTCGTGACTTGACTTCACCACGGAAGCACCGAATACACGGAAAAATTCAGATCCCAAAAATCCCGTGAATTCCGTGTTTCCGTGGTGAAAAAATACACGCCGGATGCCGCACCATGCGGCGTTGCGATCAGTAGTTATACGGAATCATCCGTGCGATTTTCTTCTGATCTGCCTTATCGAGAATCGTATCCTTGTCGAGCTGGCGCTTGCGCTTGGTGCCCTTGGAAGTCAGGATGTGGCGCTTAAACGCGTGACCGCGCTTGATCTTGCCCGTGCCTGTCTTCTTGAAGCGCTTGGCCGCTCCGCTATGTGTCTTTAGCTTCGGCATAGTGATCTTTCTATTACAACATAAATCAGGCGATTCGAGCTACCGTGGTAGGCGATAATCCGAAACATCAGGATGACTTCGCGCGCGAAACATCGGAGGCAGAAGGGACTGTTTGTTGGCCTGGCGACGGTCGACGTCAGTTACACGGTCGACGAGATACCCAGGCGCAATCAGAAGATCTCGGTGGAGGGACAGCGGTTGTCGGCGGGAGGGCCGTCCGCGAATGCGGCAACGACGTTTGCGTTTCTTGGCGGACGGGCGTCGCTGGTGACGGCTGTAGGCGGGCATCCGCTGAGCTCGGTCATTCGTGACGATGCCGAGCGCTTCTCCATCACACTGCACGATCTCGCTCGCGAGCGAACCGAGGCGCCGCCGGTTTCGTCGATCATGGTTCTCCGCCGGACGGGCGAGCGGACGGTGGTCTCGGCAAATGCAGCCGTGTTTTCGGCCAGTGCAGCGGAATTCAATCCGCGATGGCTGAGCCGCGTGTCGATTGTGCAGGTCGACGGGCATTACATGAAGCTGTGTATTGCAGCTGCGCTAGCGGCACACGAGCGCGGGATTCCAGTTGTTCTCGATAGCGGAAGTTGGAAGAAGGGGATGAGCAAGTTGTTGCGGTTCGTCGATATCGCGATTTGCTCGGACGATTATCGTCCGCCAGGATGCCGCGACGCAAAGGATGTTTTCGAGTTTCTCGGCGCGCGCGGGATTCGGCAGATCGCGATAACGAGAGGTGCCAACGGCATCCGATTCGTTGATCATCAGCATCGAGCCACGACTGCGGTGCCGAAGATTCGTGCGGTCGATACGCTGGGCGCTGGCGACATTTTTCATGGCGCATTTTGTTACTACATCTCTCAGCGGGGAAATGAATTTCGCGATGCGTTGTCGGCTGCGGCAAAGGTCGCGACGTTCTCCTGCCGATATCCAGGCACGCGATCGTGGATGCAGAAGTTTTCGCGGCTAGAGGTCGGTGCCGCCGGCTGAAGCCGGCTCAGTTCTTCCATTGCCACCTCACCCGGGGTTGACACCCCGGGCTCAATGCGCTGCCGCCGCTGCGCGGCTCGGTTCAGTTGCGGTCGACAACCTGCGAAGGGATTCATTGTGCAGATATGAGGGAGGAGTGTCGCCGGGTGAAGCCGGCTCCGGGAGGAAATAGCGCTCCTGGACGCTGGCCTAAAGGCCAGCTCTACCACTGCCGGCTGAAGCTGGTCCAATTAGAATGAGCGCGCCTGAACGCTGACCTGAAGGTCAGCACTACCTAAGTTCGACCATGGCGGCCAGATCTACCACATCGCAGGCAGCCTTCACATCCCGGCATGGCATCTTAGCTTTCGCGGACTGCTATGCGTCTTATCCGACTCCTAATCGCACTGACGTTGCTCACCCCGTGGATGGCGAGCGCCTCCGATCTTCGCCAGATCGGAATGGTCAACCTGCCTGGCTCGCCCGGCTTTGGCGAGATGGCATTTGCCAACGGAATGTTGCTGCTGGCCCAGCCAGGTGCGTCAGCAGTAGACGTCTTCGATCCAGCGAAGCGCCGCACGATTGCGCAGATCACCGGCTTGCAATCGCCGCGCTCGATCGCGGTCGACGCGCAGGCCGGGCGGGTTTACGTTGCCGATCACGGCAGCAATTCCATCGCGATCATCAGCACCGATGGGTGGAAGGTGATCGATTCGATCGCACTGCCCGGATCGCCCGATGCTCTGCTGCTCGACGACGGCAAGTTGTATTGGACTGATTCTGACGCTGGGACGCTATCGCAGCTCGACGTGCGGACGAAACAGGATGTTGCTAAGGTTGATCTTGGTGGAATGCCGCGCAGCGTGGCGCTTGGCGATCACGGGATGATCTTCGTCACCATCCAGGACCAGCACCAGATCGTCGCACTCGATCCGCAGTTGAAGATCGTAAACCGCTTCACGCTGAACGCTTCGCAGCCGACCGGCTTGGTATACGACCCGCAGGATCATGAGCTGTATGTGTCGGTGCGTGGGGCTGTGCTGGCGATCAGTGCTGACACTGGTGCCGAGGTATCGCGCGTGACCGCACCCGAGGGTGTCGACGCGCTCTGGCTCGACGGTGACTCGCGCACGCTCTATGCCGCGAGCGAAGGCTCGTTGCTGGCGATGTCGGCAAAGGGCAATCTCGCGATGACGGACAACATTCTCACCGAAGTGAAGGGACACACCGTGGCCTACGATTCAGCGAAGCGCCTGGTGCTGCTGCCCGGCGGTCGGGAAGGGAAGTCGAAGCTGCTGATCCTGCGGCCGATGAACCCGAACGGTCAGGCGGGCGCTGACGAGAGCACAGACGCGCGGGTGCGATAGCCGGTCGTCAAGGATCGCTGGAAGCCAGCACATGTGCCGCCGGCTGAAGCCGCTCAGCTTCCAAAGTAAGGCGACCAAACGCTGGCTTGAAGGCCAGCTCTACCCGAGGCCCGACGCCAGTCTGAAGGCCGCTCTGCGCGGCCAAGGTCGATCCCATGACCGCACTGCGCTGCGAGTGAGCGCTATCCCAGATACGCTCGCGCCATCGGCCGCCACCACGGCCAGTCGTGATAGCTCTGGTCGCCCCAGACGTAGAGCTCGTGGCGGATGCCGCGCCCGCCCATGATCGCCGCCATCCGTGCGTTATCGTTCCAGCACATGTCCCACTCGCCGGTCGAGAGCACGGTGCGCAGGTGGTTATAACGCCAGCCGTCGGTGCAATTGGCCAGGTAATCGGGCGGGTTGTTGAAGTAGACCTCGTCGCTATACCAGCCATTGAGGAACTTCTTGATGTCGTACGCTCCGCCCATGCAGACGCAGTCGGTGACTTTGTCGGGATGCTTCATGGCGAAGTTGAGCGCGTGATAGGCGCCGAAGCTGCAGCCGGTGAGAATCGTCCGCGGATTCCAGTTCTTGTTCCACATCAGCGGCAGCACGTCGTTCAGGATGTAGCGCTCGTATTGCAGATGCCGCTGTAGCCGCCAATAGGGATGCGCCTGCTTGTTGTACCAGCTCTCGCTGTCGACACTGTCGACGCAATAGACTTGCAGCCAGCCGTTCTCTAGACGGTCGGCGAGGGCGCCGATCATCTTGTTGTCTTCGTATTCGTAGAAGCGGCCCTGCGACGTCGGGAAGACGAGAACCTTCGGACCATCATGTCCGAAGACCAGCAGGTCCATGTGGCGTTGCAGGTCGTTGGACCACCAACGGTGGAATTCACGATTCACTTTCGGTATGCCTCGGAAAGAGAGATTTTGACGAATTCAAACTGATGTCTGGTACTCTAGGGCGGTTTCATTCGCGGCGTAAGGACACGGGTAGAGCACGCCTTCAGGCGTGCAGGAGCAGTTGCTCTCCTTGGACCGCGCTTTAGCGCCTGAGGGGATGTTTACCCCAGCGGCTAAAGCCGATCCTAAGACCTGGCTAAATATGCACCGCTGAAGCGGCGCTCCACCACTGCCCGAACGAAACTCTCTAGGAGCCACAATTCTACAGGATGGTGACGGATCGCATGAACCTGCCCGACGCTCCTATCGCCAAAGAAGGCTTCTACGTCGCTCACTTTCTGACGGTGAAGGACCTGGCGAGGTCCAGGGATTTCTATGTCACAGTTCTGGGCGGGGAAGTCATCCGCGAGCACCCCATTTACATCAAGCTCGCCAATTCCTGGATCATTCTGAACTTTGGCGGCGGCCCGACTCCGGACAAGCCCGACGTCTTTCTCGAGCCTCCGCGCGACCTGAATACCTTCAGCAGCTTTCTCAACCTGCGCGTGGCTGATATTTGGTCTTGCTACGAGCAGTGGAAAGCGAAAGGCGCTCGCTTTCTGACCGAGCCGCTCGACAACCACGGCCACGAAACGAGATGTTACATGCGCGATCCCGACGGCTACATCATCGAAGTAGGGCAATATACTCAAGTGGGGATCGACGCCTTCAAGCAATACGTAGAACGAACCTGAGTAAGAGCCAGACCGAAGCGACATCGAATTCAGGAGACGCATCCAATCGCTCGTACTCCACAAACCAGTTCCACTTCACCCAACAAGGACCTCCGCGCCACTGCCATGTCCACTTCCGCCGCGATGAATCCTGCGCCTGCCGCTGTGGCGGGCGATCTGAAGTCCCGTCTGCGCCTGCACCAGCAATTTCCGTCGAACGTGGTCGACGAGAAGCACGACTTCATCGTCTACCTGCCGCCGATGTACGGTGAGCAACCCGACCGCCGCTTCCCCGTGCTCTACATGCAGGACGGCCAGAACCTCTTCGATCCCGAAACCTCGTTCTGCAAGGGCAATTACTGGCACATGGGCGAGACCGCCGACCATCTGGCCTTCGCGGGCGAGATCGAACCGCTGATCATCGTTGGCATCTACAACACCGGCAAGCATCGCATCGACGAGTACACGCCGGTTGAGGACAAGCGCCTGGGCGGCGGCCAGGCCGATGCCTATGGCCAGATGCTGGTCGAGGAGCTGAAGCCCTTCGTCGATCACGCCTACCGCACGCTGCCGGGCGAGGACAACTGCGGGCTGGGCGGCTCGTCACTCGGCGGGCTGGTGACGCTCTACCTCGGGCTGCGCTACACCTGGCTCTTCAGCAAGCTGGCGGTGATGTCGCCGTCGGTGTGGTGGCGCAATCGCGCCATCCTGAAGACCGTCGCCAAAATGCCGCGCAAACCCGAGCTCAAAATTTGGCTCGACATCGGAACCAAAGAGAGCCAGCGCGCGCTGCCCGATGCTCAGGAGCTGAAAGTCGCTCTTGTGAAGAAGGGATGGATCGAAGGCCGCGATCTCCAGTATCTCGAAGTCCCAGACGCCGAGCACACTGAATCTGCCTGGGCGCAACGAGCAGGTCCGATGCTGAAGTTCCTGTTCCCGGCGAAGTAACGCACTTGTGTCTTGTCATCACGAGGACGACGACCGGGCCCCCCATTACGCGCTTCTTTTGCGCGTGATGGGGTGGGTTCAGTCCGGCGAGGGACCTGCCTTTCGTCGATTCAGAATTAACCGCATCGGATTCACCCGGCCAATCGAGCCGTCCCGCGACCTCAAATTAGCAGAAGACGCGAAGGCTGTGCGGCTGTGACCATCGCGGCTTGCGAGAGTGGCTTGTGCGCCATGAGCACAGGGTCTAATTTCGACGATCGGCAGAGGGGCGTACCAGAGAGACGGCACTTCGTCCCAGCTGCCTCCTGACGCCGAATACGGCGGTGCCTCAGGTCTCGCTCTTTTCGAGACCTGGGTTTGCAAGCGGTGCCCCACTCATTCGCTTTTGTTCGAATGAGCAGACTTGAATCTCCGGCGTGCCGGGGGCGCTAGGCCCCCCGCACTGCTTGAGACCCGGGACGTTACACAAAGCGATTAGCCCCAGCCAGCACACAGAGTGATTAGCCCAGGGCAGAAGCCCTGGGTAACGTTCCCCCTAAAACCCAGGGCCGGCTTCAGCCGGCGGCACACAAGAAGCCTGCCGCCGGCTAAAAGCCGGCTCTGATCCATAAAAGGAGCCTACCCAGGGCTTCCGCCCTGGGCTATTCACTTTCGCCCGTCAGGGCTCGTATCCTCAACCCCTTTATCCCTCGACATCTTCCGGCTAAAATTCGTGACGACTCATTTCACGGAACGACTGATGATTCTGAAAATCGTCGTTGCCATCATTGTCCTTCTGGCCGCAATACTGCTCTTTGCCGCGACCAAGCCGGACACCTTTCGCATTCAGCGCTCGCTCGTGATTCAGGCTCCGCCGGAAAAGATCTTTCCGCTGATCAACGATTTCCATAACTGGCCGCAATGGGCGCCTCAGGACCGCGAAGATTCTACGATGCAACGCACCTTTAGCGGCGCGGAGAGTGGTGTCGGCGCGATGTCGGACTGGAGCGCCACCGGCCAAACCGGCTCGGGGCGTATGACCATTACGCAGTCGATACCTTCGAAATCCGTGACCGTCAACGTCGACTGGCGAAGGCCGTTCGCTGCCCATAACATCAACGAATTCACGCTCGAGCCTGACGGGACAGCGACGAAGGTTACGTGGAGCATGCATGGTCCGAATCTGTACATGATGAAGCTGATGAGCGTCTTCACCAACATGGATCGCATGATGGGCCAGCATTTCGAGAGCGGCCTGCAGAATCTCAAACAGGCCGCCGAGCGGTAGCCGGCTTCTCGCCGACGCCGCGTTCGCAATGATTCGTAACAGGGCACGACTTCAGTGTCTGCGTGAGAACTGGCTTTTCTTCCAGACTGTGGAGTAGGAGGCTTGAAAAACCAGAGCGCCGCAGGCGCGTGGCATGATAGCCCAGCATGGAGCGAAGCGGAATGCTGGGTGAAATGGGAAAATGATCCAAGTCCCCCGGGGACGACAGCGTTCTCACGCAGACACTTCAGTCGTGCCGAGAGGCCGCTTATCTGTTTTTCCTGAGCCGGCTTCAGCCGGCGGCACACAAGGAGACCCTAATGCCACAACACGTCTATCTTCTGGTCGAACTCACGATCCACGAAGGCAAGTTCGCCGCCTTCGAGGCAACCGCAAAGCAGATGATCGCCGACACGCCGAACGAACCCGGCGCCGTCGGCTACGAATGGCACTTGAGCCCGGATCGCAAGCGCTGCCGAATCCTGGAGAAGTACGCCGATGCCAATGCCATACTGGCGCACCTGAAGGGTCCGGTGGTGCAGCAACTCGTCCCGAAAATGTTGGAATCATCTGCCATTGATCGCGCTGAAGTCTATGGCGATCCCGGAACCGAGGGGCGGGAGATGTTAATGGAGTTCGGAGCAGGAATCTTCGACCGCTGGCAAGGTTTCCATCGCTGACCGCCTACTTCAGCCCGTCCGGCCTATGCTGCAGCTTCTGCACGGCGGATTCGAAGCCCTGCGGCGCGACGGTGACCAATCCCTGGTAGGGCCGGTCGATGTCGGCGATGGCGAACAGCACCAGCGAGATCAGGAAGCTGAGCATCAGCACCTGCAACAGGTGAAAGCGGAAGTCGGATACGCCGAAGAAGCAGGCCGCGGCCACGGTGATGATGCCGCCGGCGATCAGCACCGACCACAGGAGGACCGGCAACCGCTCGCGCGCCTGCACAAGGCGCAGGCGGCGGTACTGCGTCAGCCCGCGTAGTTCTTCCATCAGCTGATAGGCGGCAATGGCGTCCGGTGTGGCGTGCGCTTGAACTTGCCCGGCAAGCTGCCACAGCTGGTCGGTGATCTCGTCCGCCGCCGGCGGTATCTCGTCGGCCTTCATTTGCGGCCACTCGCGGTTCACGGCGTTCTCCGCATAGCGAGCGCACAACTCCTGGATGCGCTGCGCGTTGGGGTCCTGGAGGGTTGTCGCGATGCGGTAAACGTTGGTCAGCGCGTTGGCCTCCTGCTCTTCGTTGGCCTGCGCTTCCTGGAAGTTGTTCCACACCCCGGAAAGGGTGAAAGCGAGAATCACGGCGTAAGTGGTTCCGATGACGGCCACCACCGCGCCGGTAAAGTCGTTCGACTCCTTGCGGGCGTGATGCGGCCAGATGCGTGTGACCGCGACCAGAAACAGCAGCGCCGCGCCAGTACTGGCAAAGATGATCAGTATGCTGCTCAGCATCGATTCACGGGCGAGTTCGTTGCAAAGTGGCAACGATTATACGACGCCGCAAATCGATATCCAGCGCCGCCGGTTCACGTGCGGCTTTCGAGCGACTGCGGGCTTGCCAGCATCGGCGAAGGCTCGCCTCCATCAGCCTGTTTGCTGGGCACGTTTTCCTTTTCCAGACGAAGTATCTCCCCGTTCACCTGCTCGATGACCTCGCGCTTCATCCGCTGAAACTGCGCCAGGTATTTCGCCACCTGCGCGGCGACCTGCGGCAGCTTCTTCGGTCCCAGGATGATCATCGCCAGCAGCAATATGAACAGGATGTCCGGCATTGGCTACGCTCCGGCAGCGGTCGACGTCTTCGCCGGCGAATCGGCTGCCGACAATTTCTGCGGTTGCTCCGCAGCCGCGTTCTGATCTTTCTCGCGCATTGAATCTTTGAAGCTGCGAATACCATCGCCCAGACCCTTGCCGAGCTCGGGTAGTTTTTTCGGCCCGAAGACTAGCAAGGCAATAAACAGAACAACCAGCAAATGCATGGGCTGAAACAATCCTTCAAACATAGAGGCTCCTTAGGAATGGAATGAATTCCAGCGATGGACAGGATCATGAAAGGGCTGGTGCAAAATCATGATCCTGCCCATCGCAGTTGAAGCGGCAGCTCCTGCTCAGCTCGCGAGCCGCCGCTTGTGCCACCGACCTTTACACCTGGCGAGTGGCCGCATCGGCCGCGGTCGCCAGCTGATTGAGCAGGGTGAAGAACTCCGGCGACTGTCCCTTGAAAAGTCCGTCAGCGATGAAGCCATTCGCTGCCGCAACCGCTCCGGCGAACTTGTCACTGCTGGGACGAATCACCGCACAGCGCGGCAGATTCGCGTCGATGAACTCCGTTGGCACCGGGAAGATCAGGCTGGGCTGAATCAGCGGATTCAGCGGGTTGAAGAAATTGGGGAACGACAGCTTGGTGATCGGGTCGGTGAACGGCGCCACCGGCGCCTGCACCGCGTTGCCGGAGAAATCAACCCACTCCAGGAAGTGCGCGATTTCGTCGCCGCCGATGCCGAGCGTAATCTTCAGCACCTCCAGGCTGCTGACCTTCTGGCTCATCGCCGCGTACAGACTTGAGCCGCCCTGCTCGATCGTTCCGAAGTGAAAGGCCGCAACATTGGCAATCGCCTGGATGTGCACGTTGCCGGGAACGCTGGTCGCGTTCTGGAATGGCGGCCCGTCGAAGTCGGCGTTGGTGCGCGGAATCGCGTACACGCCATTCAGCGTGATCGCCTGCGGGAAGCTCGCGCCGAAATCAGGATTGGTGGCGCTGCGATAGCGCACGTACCAGCTGGTGTCCACGTTGAGCTGCATCAGGTTGGTGAGCCGCCCAACATTCGCTGCCGGTCCTGCTTTACTGCCCTGCAGCGTGCGGAATTTGTCGAGGTTCACCGGATCGGCGCCCTTCGATACCAAATACGCGTTCAGGAAGGTTGCATGGCTGATCTCGTCCAGCGTGTTGCTGGAGATGTATTGCGGTGCATCACCATCGAGATTCGACAGCGCGATCTGATAGTTGTTCAGCGACTGGTTGGGATCGACCTCAATCGGAGGATTGTTGCCAATCCCGCCCAGTTCCGCGTATTGCTGCCAGAGATCGCTCTCGATCAGCTCAGCAGCAGCTAGGAACTGGAGAATTGCGATGTCTCCCTGCGTGAGGCTGGTAGTGGCCGTGGACTCCTGAGCCAGAGCACTCAGACCATGACTTAGAAGTCCCACACCTACGGTTGCGGCACCTGCGGCAAAGGCGCCCTTTTTGATAAATGACCGGCGATTGACCGGCTGTTCCAAAATACTTTGCGTGTCCTTCATGGCGTTCCTCTCTCTTGTTCACAGCTTTGATTGGCTGGACAGTGAAGCCAGAGTAGAGGCGCGCTGAAAGGCGCATGTCATCGAGTTGTAGAGCGGATGTGATCTGTTTGTAAATTCGGCGGCATGTTGGGCAGGTGGCCCGGGTCGCGCGCACTATTGTCATGGCTCTGGCCTAGCATGAAGCTCATTAATGTGGGTGCCCCAGGTCTGGCTCTTTTCCAGACCTGGGAGGGTACGACGCATCATCGGGCAACGTACCTAGTTGTTGCGTGGCGATGTGATCCGGGGCACACTAGCCCCGTGATCGATCTTGGCCTCCCGGGTCTCGAACCCCGCGAGACCCGCGGCACCGACATTTCCGATGAGTGGAGACGAGATGAAAGCGCAGAGAGGGCGACAGACCCGGGCCACCCGCCGGGCTCTGGGAGTTTCTATGAGTAGTCCGGAAAACCCCGACCCTCAGCCGAAGAAGTTTACTCGCCGATCCGACGAGGAAAGCATCTGCGTGGATTGTATGCAGACGGTACGCGGCGACCGATACCTATCCCTAGAAGAAGCGGAGGATATCCACAGAGACCTTTGCCTGCAAAGGCCAGATTCTATTCTGCGCTACATGCTTTTGTGAAAAGGCCCCCGTTGGCATTCAACCGGCTTAACTGTATGCAGATGACAGTCCCGTTGTTCCAGAGCGAGCACTGATCTCACCGACTTCGCGCTGGTTGTCGCAAAGATACCTACCCATAGCGGAGCAATGACATCCGGTATGTAGGTTCCTGATGCCTGGCAGCTAGAAAACCTTCAGCCAGGGTAAACAAGTGTGAGCGAGTTCTTCCCTTATCAACAAGTAAGGATCAGGACTTGCGCCAACGAGCATGCCGCATAGTAGGCAATAGGATTCGATCACAATTGGCCTTTGCAGGTTGGGGATGCGTTCAAAGCGCGGGGGTGGTGTGCTCTCTGCCATATCAAAATCCGGAGGCCCACAGCGGCAGTCCAGGACGGTGTGCAGATTGTCCCTCTGACAAAACGTTGCGGGCCTTCCTAACAAACTGGGCGAGCTAAAACTTACCCACTACTTAGTCAGTATCACGCATCAGCAGATCGCTAGATGTGATAGCTGTCAGGGCCTGGGGGTCGACAAGATCGGAACTCACCAGCGATATAAGCTTGCCCCCCAAGTCCAGCCTGCGCCGATGGATACGAGCAAGAGAAGATCGCCTGCGTGGAGGAGACCGCGTCGGTTTACTTGGTCCAGGAGCAGCGGAACTGTAGCTCCAGCGGTGTTCGCGTACGACTCCAGATTCGTTTGCATGCTGGAAAAAGGGATGTTGAGTACCTCGGCGATGCGCTTGAGAACGCGAGCTGAGGCTTGGTGCGGAATGATCACTGAGACGTCCTCCAATTCCAGCCCGTTTATGCGGAGAATCTCCCGAATACACTCGGGCACCACCGTGGTGGCCGTCTCGTAAACCACCTTCCCGTTCATCTTGAAATAGGCGTCGCCAGTATGGACTGTGAAAAAATCCATACCCTCGCCTTGGGCGAGAAGAATGCTTGAAAAGAACCCATTCTCCCTATCCTTTTTCTCTAGTACAACAGCACCGGCGCCATCTCCAAAAACGACGCAATCGCGGTGGCTCCAGTCCGTGACCTTGGAGAAGGTATCCGCGCCGATCACCAGCACCCGCTCGTACATACCATTCTGGATAAATTGGCCGGCGATGGTGATGCTGTAAACAAACCCGGCACACACCGCCGCCACATCGAAGGCGGCACAGCGGTTGGTAATGCCCATCTTGGCCTGCGCCATGCATGCCGAGGAGGGCATCTTGCGGTCGGGTGTCGCCGTGGAAACGATGATCAAGTCAATTTCGTTGGGTTCGAGCCCCGCCGAAGCGATTGCCTCCAGCCCGGCACGGGCAGCAAGATCCGACGTGAATTCCTCGGGTTCAGCGATGTGCCGCTCGCGAATCCCCAACGTATCGACCACCCACTGCGGAGAGGTGGGCAAGTTTGCCACTACTTCTTCGTTCGTCAGAATCTTGGACGGAACGTACGACCCGGTGGACTTGATGCAGACGCTGTCAAAGTGGCTGTTTCGACCTGTCATTTTCCCCTCCCGTCCCGCGAACAGAAAGAGATCGCGGAGGTGAATTCACAACAAGGCAGCCTTTACCGTCAATCTGGGTATTCCGAGCGCCTGGATGGAGCGAACCGATGCTGCAAGGTTGCTGGATCCTACCGGGTACTATCATCTCTCCCAGGCTAAGAGCGCCTTCGTGCCATGAGTCACAATGCTGGGTGATCGTACACGGGCCGGAGCAACTCACGCGCCGCGCACCTTCCCCCCCGCCCACCACGCCGCACGCTCACCCCGCACCCCAGCTCCCAACTCCCCTTCGAGTTTACCGCTTAGTTACTAGTGAGGGCAGAGTTGGATCGCTCTACCTCCTATCCCGCGCCGCGTTTGACACCCTTTCTCGCCCCGACCTATACTCCGCTGAAATCTCGTTTCGGGAGTGGGTCATGTCGAAACGCATCCCAGCCGTATTTCTTCCTGTTGTATTGACTTTCACACTGCTTATCGCAACCGCAGCGTTCGCTCAGGGGCCAACGCTCACGCCGCAGAACAGCGGCACTACGCAACTTCTGATCGCCGTCAGCCCGGTGGATGAGAACACGGTCTGGGCGGTGGGAACCGGCAGCGTCTTCGTCGTCACCACCGATGGCGGCAACACCTGGCGCACCGGTGTGGTGCCCACGCAGAACGCCGCTGACGTCCAATTGCGCGATGTGCAGGCGGTGAGCGATCAGATCGCGTACGTGCTCGCCATCGGCAATATCCCGCAAGAGTTTTCCATCTACAAGACGACCGACGGTGGCGCGACCTGGACGCTGCAGTTCCAGAATCAACTGGTCGGCGCTTTCTATGATTGCTTCGCCTTCTGGACTCCGACCAACGGCATCGCGCACAGCGATTCGGTCGACGGCGTGTTTCCGGATTTGATCACCACCGACGGCATGAACTGGGTCAGCATCGCCAACAACATGCCGCCGGCGTTGCCGGGAGAGGCGTCGTTCTCCTCCAGCGGAACTTGCGTGGCGACGCAGGGTTCGGGCAATGCCTGGATTACGACCGGCGGTTCCGACATCGCGCGAATTCTCGCCACCACCGACGGCGGCAGCACCTGGGCTGCGTACGATACTCCGCTGCATAGCTCGCCCACCGCGGGTGGATTCAGCGTCGCGTTTCGCGATGCCAGCAACGGCTTTCTCGGCGGCGGCGATCTCGTGCCCGCAAATTTCCTGACGGCGGCACAGACCGCGATCTCGCATGACGGCGGCCAGACGTGGCAGCTCACCAATCATCCGCCGCTGAACTACGCCATCTTCTGCATCTCGTATTTGAGCAATACGACTGGCGTGGGCGGTGGCAATAAGAAAGGCGCCGTCAAGCAGAGCGATTGTCACTGCAAGACGAAGCGCCCCCCAACCGATTACACGCAATACGTTGTCGCGACCGCTGACATCGGCGGCGCAGCCTGGTCGCCCGACGAAGGCACGACGTGGAATTTCCTGCCCGGCGTCGTTAACTACTGGGCGGTAGCTTTTGCCAATCCGCAGAATGGCTGGATGGTGGGCGTGAACGGCGCCATTCTGAAGGTGAGCTTCCCGTAAGAAGTTAGGCGGTGCCCCAGGTTCGCCCTTCGTTTGGGCTAACCTGGGCGTTTCATTCGCCCGGATCGAACTTCCCCCACGTCACACAGAACAACCTCGCGTTCGCTCCGCCACTTTTGACAAGTGTAAAGTTACGGGCTACAGTAGCGTAAAGTGCGAATACGGAGCTTTGCACACAAAGGTCTGAAACGTCTGTATCAGGATGACAGCACAAAGGGCGTTCCTGCCGACTCCGTGGACAAGCTTCGCAAGATGCTGGCATTTCTCGACAACATGGAGCACCCGGAAGAATTGCGTACGCTGAGCGCCTGGAAGGCTCACACGCTGTCGGGTGATCGCGCCGGAACGTGGAGTCTCGCCGTCACTCGTAACCGTCGGTTGACGTTCAGTATCGACACTACAGACTGGGAGCTCTGCGACCTCAACCTGGAAGACTACCATTAGGGAAAACGGATATCGTCACATGCCGATGAAGAACCCACCTCATCCAGGAGATTTCATTCGTACCGAAGTAATCCAGCCAGCGGGTTTGTCGGTGACTCATGCCGCCGCAGCGCTTCGGGTGTCGCGGCCGGCCTTGTCAAGCCTGCTGAACGGCCGATCCAATCTTTCCGGTGAAATGGCTCTCCGCATCGAGAAGGCGTTTGGAGTAAAGATGGACACGCTCATGCGAATGCAGGCTGCTTACGATATCGCACAGACTCGCCAGCGCGAGAAGCAGATCCGCGTTCGGCGAATCCATCAACTCGCCCGTATTGCCGTCTGAGTACGATTGCGTTGACTAGAAGTCGCCAACCGGTGGGTGCCCCACCCAAGCCGTTTTGCTTGGGTGGGTCTTTTCGTCTCACTTGCTGGGATCGAGGTTCTCCCACGTCACACTGAACAGCGGTGCGCCGCCTTTTTGCACCGCGACGTGATTGTGTCCCACGGAAATCGTTGCGTGCTTGTTGGACTTCACCCGCACGTCTGCCTGAAACGACGGCATGTGCGGACGGGAAGGTCCGTAACCCTCGTACATCGGATAAGGCTCGGGACCGGCGTGCGCATCGAGTACGGCACTCAGAATCCGCTCCGACGCGCCTTGCCTCTTGAGCTGGATCATCGCGTCCGGAGACGCGTTGAGCGTGCCTCCCGACAGGCGAATCTCGCGCACGATGATGCTCTCCGGCAGTCCGGCCCGTATCATCTTGACGATGTCGGCGTTGGTCAGCGCACCGTTAGCCGGCGCCTGCGCAACGCACACGATCGACAAAGCCAGCAAGCAGGTTAGCAAAAGAACGGAACGAATCCGGCAAGCGCCACGCATGAGCTGTGTCTCCCGCAATGCAGATCTCGATGACTGGCTCGGTAGATTGGAGAGCGGCGAGGCTCTCCGCGTTGGCAGCCATCACCTATTGAACGCGCCGCCGGCGGAACTTGCAAAAATTATTTCTGGTACGCTGACTCCTGCGATTTTGAAGCTACTGCCGCTCGCTTTTATACTCCGATGTTCGCGTGTTTTCGAAGGAGCGCTATGCCGAATCGTGCGCTAGCCTGTCTGTTGCTCACGACCTTGACGTTGGCTACATCGATGGCGCAGTCAACCTCGCCCTCCCATCAGCCGAAACTGACTCCGCAGAACAGTGGCACGACCAATAGCCTGATCGCGGTCAGCCCGGTCAACGATCGCATCGTCTGGGCCTCGGGACGAAATGGCACGTTCGTTGTCACCACCGACGGCGGCAAGACATGGAAAGCGGGCGAGGTGAAGGGAGCCGAGACGCTTGATCTGCGTGATGTCCAGGGCATCAGTGCCACGACCGCGTATGTGTTATCGATTGGGCAACAGCCCGGCGACTTCCGCATCTACAAGACCGAAGACGCGGGCGCTACCTGGAAGGTCCAGTTCCGCAACCAGATATTCGGGGCGTTCTACGATTGCTTCGCTTTCTGGACGCCGGAACGCGGTATCGCCATCAGCGACTCCGTCAACGGAGTGTTTCCCAATCTTCGTACGGACGATGGCAAGACCTGGGCGAGCATCGGCAAGAACATGCCTGCCGCGCTGCAGAATGAAGGATCATTCGCTTCGAGTGGAACCTGCATCGCCAAAGACGGCAAGAGCGATGCATGGATCGTGACCGGCAACGCTGCGACGGCGCGCGTGCTGGCCACGAGTGACGGGGGCAATACGTGGACGGCTTACAACGCGCCGTTTGCGAGTTCGCAGGGCGCAGGCGCGTTCAGCGTCGCGTTTCGCGATGCGCAGAACGGCATGATCGGCGGCGGCGATCTGAATCCGAAGAACGGAAATCATGCGGCCACCGCCATCTCGCACGATGGCGGGAAGACGTGGTCGGCCACGAGTTCTCCGCCGGTGATGGGCGCCGTTTATGGCTTGAGCTATCTGAGCAACACCACCGCCGTGGGTGATCACCGCAGTGCAGGCGGCAGCTACGATCACATTGTGGTGATCGCCGCCAACACCGGCGCGGCGTGGTCTCCCGACGATGGAACCAGCTGGTATGCACTCCCCGACGCAACTGGCTATTGGGGCGTGGCCTTCGCCAATCCGCAAGCTGGATGGATGGTGGGAACAAAAGGAAGAATTTTGAAGATCAGCTTCTAGGAAGCAATTAGCAATTAGCGATTAGCAATTAGCTTCTAGCAATTAGCGATTAGCAACCCAGCGAGTCGCGAATGAAAAACGCTAGCCAGGAGTGCAATACTCGCAGCACCTGCCTACTATCCCCTAGCCACCAGCTACAGACCACTAGCCACTAACCACTAACCACTAACCACTACAACCACGGACTTGATCTCTCGCGGAGGCTATCACCTCTGCAGGTTGTCCTCAGAAGATCCCTTCTTTCCGCAGCTCCTGCACTACTACTTGCACAACCGCAGCAATCGCCTTGTCGACCTTCTTGGGATCGGGATTGAAGGTCTCGCTGATGCCAGTCCACACGAGATCCCCCTGCGGCGTGGTCGTTCCGTACAGACTCGTTTCAACCCGCACCGTCCTGTCCTCCCGCAGATAATCGGGAGAATACACGCGCGGATAGATGGCGCCGTAGTAGCCGTAGAAGGAGTTGTAGTAGGGATAAGGAACCGTGTAGGCCTGGCCGGGAACGTAGGTCACCTCGTTCTTCACGCTCACCAGCCGCGAGACGATGACGGCGTCGATGTTGTGCTCCTTGATCTGCTCCTTCAGGTAGTTGGGATCCGCTCTCGTTGACTTCGTGAGCAGCAGGATGTTGTATCCCGGAATACCATGCACGCCTGCGGCCTTCAGCGCGTCGGCCATCGCGCCTTCGAAGTCTGTACGAATGGCCGGGTCGTTGCTCATGCCGATCACCAGCACTCGCTGGAAGTGTTGCCCGGCATAGGTGGGACTCTTCACGCTGGCTACCAGCTTGGTGCTCTTGCAATTCCCCAGCGCCGACGCGGCCAGCAACACCGCCATTACCATCGCCAATCGTCTCAAATGGATTTCCTCCGCTATCGACTGAGACTATCACTATGGTTGTTTTCAGGACGCTCGCGAGTCTACAAGGTTCTGCTGCCGACCGCTCTGACCATAGCCGCTTTCGAATCAGCGGCGAACTTCTTCTGCAGTCGACGCGCGAAGGGATAACCAATCTTCGACAAAAACTGGTTCGGCCGCGAGAACGCAAGAATGTCGTACCAGACCTCGTCCTTGTGCCGATCCCACTCCACCGTGAAGCGCTCTTCGCCCGACTCGGCGTGGTCTTCGAGCGTTCCGTAGACAAAGCCGTAGCGTTGTATCGGTACGTGCTCGTGAATGGTGTCGACGATGCGGCAGGCGTTAGCGAAGTACACGTTGCACCAGCGTGCAATGACCGCAACGTTTTCGTCAGTGCGAATCGGGGGTGCGGAGGGATAGATGCGAACCCATCCCAGGTCGAACATCTTCCACTCGCGCACGGCCAATGCTGCCTGATGAAAAAGGGCCTCACCTTTCCCCAGCAGGACGCGATTGTGGTCGATGACGTAAGACGAGGGAATGTTGGATCCGGAGGTCGCGCCGATTTCGGAATAGCTAAGCTTCGACGCGGCAGCCTGCGCAAGGAATCGCTCGATCTGCGCGTCGGATGGGCGGGAGAAAAAGAGCACAGTGCGATACCAGCTCTTTAGCGAAGAGCAAAAAGCCAACGGCGAAAAGCTAATTGCTAGTTGCTAATCGCTAATTGCTTTTTTTCCGCGTAATGCGAGTCGACGTAGTCGTTGAGGATTTTGGTGAACTCGGCGACGATGTGATCGCCCTTCAGCGTCAGCATCAGGCGTCCGTCGACGTAGACCGGCGCCTTGGGCTCTTCGAACGTTCCCGGCAGCGAGATGCCGATGTTCGAATGCTTCGACTCGCCCGGCCCGTTGACCACGCAGCCCATCACCGCAACCTTCATCTCTTCCACGCCCGAGTAGCGCGTCTTCCACTGCGGCATCTGCTGGCGCAGGTAGCTCTGGATCTGCTCGGCCATTTCCTGAAAGAAGGTGCTGGTGGTGCGGCCGCAGCCGGGACACGCCGTGACTTGCGGAGTGAAGCTGCGAATGCCCATCGACTGCAGAATCTGCTGCGCGACCAGGACCTCTTCGGTGCGATCGCCGTTCGGCGCGGGCGTTAGCGAAACGCGAATCGTGTCGCCGATACCTTCCTGCAGCACAACGGCGAGAGCCGCGGCGCTGCCGACAATGCCCTTCGCGCCCATACCCGCTTCGGTGAGGCCGAGATGTAGCGGATATTCGCAGCGGCTCGCGAGCTCGCGATAAACATCGATCAGGTCCTGCACGCCGCTGACTTTCGCGCTCAGGATGATCTGCTCGCGCTTCATGCCATAGCTCACGGCAAGCTCTGCGGAGCGCAACGCACTTTGCACCATCGCTTCCATCATCACGTCGCGCGCGTCCTTGGGCTCGTCGAGCTTGGAGTTGGCGTCCATCAACCGCGTCAGCAGCTGCTGATCCAGCGATCCCCAGTTGACGCCGATGCGCACCGGCTTGTCGTTCTCGATGGCAACTTCGATCATGGTGCGGAAGTTGTCGTCGTCCTTCTTGCCGATGGAGACGTTGCCGGGATTGATGCGGTACTTGGCCAGCGCGCGCGCACACTCGGGATACTTCTTCAGCAGGATGTGCCCGTTGTAATGGAAGTCGCCGATGACAGGGACGGGCACGCCCAGCTTCTCCAGGCCGTCGACGATGTGCGGCACAGCTTTGGCGGCGTCATCGTTGTTGACGGTGACGCGCACCAGTTCGGAGCCGGCACGGGCCAGCGCCATCGATTGGCGGATGGTGCCATCGATGTCGGCGGTGTCGGTATTGGTCATCGACTGCACCACAACTGGTGCATCGCCGCCGACGCGCACGCCGCCAACGGTGGCCTGATAACTCTTTCTACGCTGAATCTGAGCCATACGGAGGTCTACAGAAAGTCTAACACGGTCATAGAACCGGGCCTCTATGGCATCGAGCTCCAGGTGCACGGTTCTTAACCTAGCAATTTCTCGATAAGCGCATGGATTGCGAGCCTGTTTTTCCCGCTATTTTCACGCACTTGTACCAGGAAATAGGTGTAAGCTATCGGCGAAAAAGATGTGAGGTGCTCCCATGACTCGTCCAACCCTCCTTGCCCGCAAGGCTCTTATTCTCCCAATCGCACTCTTCGGCCTGATCAGCGTCTGCTCCATCGGCGCCAGCGCGCAGACCTACACGGTGCTGCACAATTTTGGCGGGCCGGGCGATGGCACAGAGCCGATAGCCCCGGTGGTTCTTGATGCCCAGGGGAATCTCTACGGAACGACGCTGACAGGCGGACAGAACGGCGGCGGTACGGTGTTCGAGCTTACTCCCAGCGGCGGGAACTGGACCGAATCTGTGCTCTACAGTTTCACCGACCAAAGCCAGGCACAATTCGCTCCGGTGGCGCTCGATGTGCGCGGCAATCTTTACGGGGAGATACAGGGCGGCGGTTATCAGAACTATGGATCGGTGTACGAGCTTTCTCCCAGCGGTGGCGGAAGCTGGACTCTGCAAACAGTGCACACATTCACCGGCTATCCCGATGGAGCAGCTCCTACTGGGGGATTAGTGGTTGGCAACGCGAATCAGATCTACGGGGTAGCGAACACCGGAGGACATCGAAACGTCGGTGAGGTGTTCGGTTTCGATCGTCTCTCGGCAACCAATTGGAGTGAACTTTCGCTGTATTCGTTTCTTGGCAGCTCACAAGGGCAGTATCCTGGCGGGCCTTTGACCGTTGATGCTGCCGGCAATCTCTATGGTGTGAGCGGCGGCGGCACGGGCAACAGTGGGATGATCTTCAAGCTGACCCCAAACCATCGCAGTTTTGGCTGGGCGGAGAGTCAGCTGTACTCCTTCCAGTATCCCGCCGGCTCTTCCAATGGAGGCCTGATCTTCGACGCGGCCGGGAATATCTACGGCACCGGTAATGAAGACGGAAAATTCTTTCGCGGCAGTGTGTACGAGCTCTCACCCAATCAGGATGGGACGTGGACCTACACCCTTCTGTATAGCTTTACCGACGAGAATGGAGATGGAGGGTTCCCCTTTGCCGGGCTGGTGATGGATGCTGCAGGAAATCTTTATGGCACCACGCGGCAGGGGGGATCGTACCAGGGCTTTTACTGCTATTACGCTGGATGCGGCACAATCTTCAAGTTGACCCCCGTCGGCAATGGACAATGGACCGAATCGATCGTGCACGCCTTCGACAACGACGATGGCTCGGCGCCGCAAGACGCTCTAGTCCAGGACCGGGCGGGAAATCTCTACGGTACGGCTAGTGGCGGCGGCACGAACAACTTGGGTGTGGTCTTCGAGTTCACGCCTGCGCCCGCTCGTTAACCAGGTCGCGAAGATACCTGACCTTCTTGCGCACATAGCCGGCGTAGATAACATTCAGCCGCCAGCACAGCGCGCCGTGGAAAACCCCTCCGCGAACGACTTGGCGGTAGAAGAAAGTCCACGCGGGATTCAGGATCTCGTTCAGCCGGCTGCGGCGCCATGCTGTGTTTTCGTGCTCGAGGTAATGCTGGGCGCTGAGGCGCGCGTAGTGGTCCATCGTTTGCGCAAACTGATCGACATCGCGATAGGCGTAATGCAGCATGTCGTTCTTCAGCTGCCGGACTTTCCCTTCGACTTTGATCGACTCGTGAATAATGCGCGGCTGAAATCGGCCTTTGTTTTTGCGAATGAGCCGCAGCTGCGCGTCGGGATAAAATCCGCCCCCGCGCACCGGCGTGTCGCCGATAAACAGAACGCGAGGAATTCTGAAGCCGGAGATTTCGTCGGTCACGCCGCGATGCATCAGATCGCGAATCTCCGCGACCAGCGCGGGCGTGAGAACTTCATCGGCATCGAGACTGAGAATCCACTCACCGGTTGCCAGGTCGATGGCTTTGTTCTTCTGCTCAGCGTAACCCAGCCAGTCCTGATGATAGAAATGCACGCCGAAGCTCTTGGCGATTTCGGCGGTGCGGTCGGTCGAGCCGCTGTCGAGAAAGACGATCTCGTCGGCGATATCGGCGACCGCGGCGAGCACGCGCGCGATGGTGCGGTCTTCATTTTGCGCGACGATGGCTACGGAGAGCGGCGGGCCGCCGGTTTTGGTCATGGATTGCAGCGCAGCGTGTTGGTGCATGAGGCTGCGACAACGGTTTCAATGGAGATGATGCCTGTCTTGAAGGGGCACGGCTTTAGCCGTGCCGGCAAGATGCGAAGAGGATGGCCTTTAGGCCCTGGGGGACAGCTCCCTCAGCGGCTAAAGCCGATTTACAAGGCCTCTGGTCGGCACGCCTGAAGGCGTGCCCCTTCAAAACTGCGTACACCGAAATTGCTCATCCGCTCTTCCGCCCGACCAGTCCCTTCACGAACGAGCTGACCTCGTGGCGGAAGCGTTCCTTGCGCAAGTAGCGGTCGCTCTTCACCCAATTCATCTGCAGGCTCATGCGCTTGCCTTCGAACGGGTGGTGTCCGTGCCAGGAGCGGTCGCTGCGCTTGAAGATGATGAGGCTGCCCATGGTGGGCGGAACTTCGGCGACGTAGTCTTCGAGGTTCTTCGAGCGCAGTAGGCGCAGCCGGCCGCCGCTGCCTTCCCAATCGGGATTGAGATAGAGCAGCACGGTGATGACCTTGTCCTTCGAGTCGGTATGAATGCCGCCGTCGGAGCCGCCGTCGCAGTGGCCGCGTACGGTTAGCATCGTCGGATACTGACTCAAGTCCATAGAGAACTTCGCGCCGACAGCCGCGGCAAAATCCGGGCCCAGCAATTCGCTGGTCAGCTGCTTGAATGCCGGACCGTAGCTCAAGCGCGACAGCGGAAAGCTGCCGGTTTTCTCGATGCGCGGGAAGTCGTCGACGATCGCGGGCTTGCAATCGGCCTCGAGAACATCGTCGACGAGCAGATATTCATACGGCTCGGTGTGAAATTCAGCCGCCGCGAGTTTGGAGAGATTCAGCATTATTGAAATCCGTCGAGAGGTCGGGTGGAGCACGCCTTCAGGCGTGCAATGAAAAACCAGAAACTTGCACTCGGCTTTAGCCGCCGCGGTAAAGATTCTGACTCGATTACCTCAGCGGCTAAAGCCGCGCCCGCTATGGCATAGCTTTAATTGCACGCCTTGGAGGCGTGCTCCACCCGAATTCCTCACATCACGACCAACTCTCACCGCACATCAACCACCAACTCCTCACGACCCACTCTTCACCGCACCACCGCCGCGCCCTTGCTCTGAAACACGATTCCGGCTTCAGTCAGCCCATCGAGCAGCGCCTGGAAAATCTCTTCCGGCCGCACTCGCTTCATACATTCGTCGGTGCCCAGCGGGCAGACGCGCTTATGGCACGGCTGGCACGCCAGCTCACCTTCGGTCGAAAACAGCTTGATGTGCGGGCTGCCGATCGGCGGCGTGCGGCGATAGCCGGTCGGCCCGTAGATCCCCACCAGCACCGGAACGCGCATGGCGCCGGCAATGTGCAGCGGAGCGCTGTCCGATCCAACCGCCGCTTGCACGCGCTCATACAGCGCATACATTTCCGGGATGGGCAGCTTGCCGAAGAGGTTGCACACTCGTCCCTCAAGCTGCGATGCCGCGAAGCCTCGCAGAATGCGCTCGCCAACCGGCGCGTCCGCGAGCGAGCCTTGCACGATCAGATTCAGATCGGTCTCATTCAGCAGCTGCGAGATCAGCGTTGTCCAATATTCTTCCGGCCAATGTTTGCTGATCCACTGCGTCGCCGGAGCCATCGCCACAACCGGGGCATTCGTGCTGAACGCACCATCGAGCAGTTCGGCAACGCGCTGTCGCACGGCGTCGGTTACGCGCGGTGGCTCGATCGTGTAGCGCACATCGGCAGCGCCGATGTTGTGCGCCAGGTACGCCATGTGCTCCAGATGGCAGACCGCGGGATCGAAATATTCGCCGCGCCGCAGATGGCGTTCGGTGTAGAAGACGCTGCTGAATTCGCGCCCGTGCCGAAATCCGATGCGCCGCTTTATACCTGCCATATACGGCAGCAGCGCCGTCTTCAACAAACCTTGCGCATCGATGGAAACGTCGTAGTGAACCGCCCGCACCTCATCGACAAACGCGCGAAACTCGCGCGCGGCTTGCGGCCACTTTGCCGGGTTCGACAGCGCCCGCGACCAGCTTCGCCGCGAGCAGCGATGCACATAATCCAGCGCCGGATGACCTTCGATCGCCGGCGCCAGTTCACGTATCGATGGCCCAGCCGATCTTGGCGTCGGGGAATCCGTCGCGCAACATGGTCAGGATGGGCAGCGTCTGAATGACATCGCCCAGCGCGCTGAAGCGCACCAGCAGAATCCTGCTCGGCTTGTGCGACGGCATCACCGCCATCCGGCCGGAGTAATCGTGCCGGTCTTCGCGCGTGGGATTCGTGTCGCTTTTCAGCGTGCTGGTCACAGCCGGTGACTCCGTCGCGACGCAAAAATCAGGGCGGCCTGTGTGCTGCGCATCTCTAGAATCATACGTCGCAACGGCTCAGAGTCAAAAGTACGGCGCTCCAAATCGTGTAACAGTCTCTGCCTTAACGGCAGAGCCCTCCTCGCAATCCCGCAACCGCCGTTGTTTCAGCAGCTTAAAACGATCAATCTGGGATCGGGCTGAACCCCACCAGGAACCCCTTAAAGAAAATGCAACTCTACACTCCGCATTTTGGAAACCCTGGTGGGACGCTCACATCTGATTAGACAGACCGTCCAGACAGTGGTGGACTTTGCGCCCTCCGCATATGAGAATAAACTGTTAATGGCAACAACTATGGCCAAGATGGGTTCATATGATCAGCCCAAGGCCTTCTCGTCTAATTTGTCCCTCCGCCGTGAAGTGAAGAAGGTGTACACCATGCGTTTGGTATCCCGATTTTTCAGTGTTGGCGCGCTGGCGCTCCTGCTGGTTCCGTTCGGCGTTGCGCAGAGTTCGTCGCCCTCGGCCCAGAGTTCGCCGTCGGCGGCGCAGACTCCCAGTTCCACAGCGCCATCGGATCAGAACGCTTCGGGCCAAAGTTCGTCGTCTTCCTCTGATGGTCAGTATCTGCCCGATAAGCCGGAGAAAAACACGCCGCCCAAAGACACGATGGACAACATCGACGCCATCGGCAATCGCAATGTCGGTTGCGACAAGGGCCTGGGCAATTGGTACTCGCTGGATAAGCAAGTCGCCATGGGCAAACAGTACTCGATGCAGGTTGAGCATCAGGCCAAGATGGTTAGCGATCCGGTGGTTACCGAGTACGTCAACCGCATTGGACAGAATCTGGTTCGCAACTCGGACGCGAAGGTTCCCTTCACCATCAAGGTGATCGATACCGACGACATTAACGCCTTCGCGCTTCCTGGCGGCTTCTTCTATGTGAATTCTGGACTGATTCTTGCTGCCGATAATGAAGCCGAACTGGCCGGTGTGATGGCGCACGAGATCGGCCACGTCGCCGCCTGCCACGTGGCGCGCGAGCAGACCCGCGGCAACATCGTGAACCTGGCCAGCATTCCGTTGATCTTCGTGCCTGGCGGTTGGGCGGTTTACGAAGGAACGCAGGCCGCGCTCGGCATCGGCGTGCCGCTGACGTTCATGAAGTTCTCGCGGACTTTCGAAGCTCAAGCCGATTTCCTCGGCATGGAGTACATGTACAAGGCGGGTTACGATCCGCAATCGTTCATCTCCTTCTTCGAGAAGATTGAAGCGCAGGAAAAGAAGAAGCCCGGCACGCTGGCCAAAGCTTTCGCGTCGCATCCGATGACGCCGGATCGCGTTGCCGCGGCACAGAACGAAATGAAGACAATTCTGCCGGCCCGACCCGAATACATCGTCGATACCTCCGAATTCCAGAACGTGAAGTCGCGCCTAGCCTCGCTGGAGAATCGGCACAAGGTGCAGAACGACAAGGACAATGGCAGCCGTCCAACTCTGCGCCGGGCAACCGCCGACAATCCTTCGTCAGGCAGCGGAAGCGGCAGTGGCAGCGGATCCAGTTCAGGTGATGACGATCGCCCGACGCTGAAGCGCAACGACGGCTCGTCGTTCAACTAAAACGCGATTTGAATCTGCAGTAACAAAGGCCTCCGATAGCCGGAGGCCTTTTGATTTGCGGCGCAGCAGAATCGCTACGGCGTGATCTCCCAGACGTCGCCGCAGCTGAGGCCGTTACACTCATTTCCCCCGCCCTGGCCGGCGGTGCCATAGACGTTGCCGTTCGCGTCCATGACAACATTGCCAAACGGGTTGCTGCCGTCAAAGCCCGCCGTGAAATCATGCAGGGAAGTGTAGGACCAGCTGCCGTTTTGCGGCGTCAGTTTGAAGACGGAGCCCGCTGAGTACGCGCCGTCCATAAACGTCGTGCCATAGAGGCTGCCGGAGGCGTCCATGGTCAGCGTTCCTGTGGGCCCGTAAATGACGAAATCGAAGGTGCCGTCGTACGCCAGGCTGTACAACAGCTGGAAGGTCCAGCTTCCACCGCCGGAAGGCGAAAGCTCGAAGACGGTACCACCGCTGTTGGCGCCGCCGAAGTTGGTTGTGCCGTAAAGATTGCTGGCGCTGTCCATGATCAAACCGCCGATGGGGTTTTGACCATCCGTGCCGCATTGAAAGCTGTAGAGCACGGTTTCAGTCCAACCGCCGCCGTTCGGACTCAGTTCGTACACCGTGCCGCAGCCGTGCGCGCCTCCGCCGTTCGTGGTGCCATAAAGATTTCCTGCCTGATCGAAGATCACGCCGCTTAGCGGATCGTCGCCATCAGCACCGCCGGTGAAATAATAGAGAGCGGTCGGCGTGCCTGCCGGCGATAGCTCGTATACCGCGCCATGGCAGCAAGGTACCGTGCCGTAGATGTTCCCTTGGCTATCGAAGGTGAGATCGCCGAACGAAGGGCAACTGCCGATTACCACATCTCCTGGCGCCTGAGGCTGGTGTATCTGGCTGGCGCTCCAGTCTCCGAATCCACCGCAGATCGCTTCGATTCCGCCGAAGGAATACACGATGCTTTCCTGCCACGCACACAGCGCCGTGGTGCAGGCGGTAGCTCCCGGCCGCAAGCTGTAAGCCGTTCCGCAACCCGGTCCTTCGCAGAATTGTGCTCCACCAGCGTCGGTTGTGCCGTACAGCAGACCATTAGGAGCGAATACCGGCCTCGCCATGGGCGTCGATCCATCATTCGGACCATTGAAATCATGAAGCGAATTCAGGATCCAGCCTCCACCCTGGTTTGTGAGCCGAAACACCGTGCCGCAGCCTCCCTGCATGCAGGAATCGCTTTGGTGTCCGCCGCTCTGGGTGGTTCCGTAAAGCCTGCCCTTGGCATCAATGCTCAGGCCGGCTACGGGATTCGCGCCGTCCGGACCAGAAAAGCTGTGAATGACGGTGAGGGTCTGCGCCTGTGCCGGCGACGCCGACACTAATGATGCCGCAAGCATCGCCAGACATAAGTTCGCGCAGCAAAAGCGTTTTCTTGGGGTTAGATACAACATGGGACAATCTCCAAGGGATGGTCCAAAGCGGACCGCATCGTGCCCCGGATTCTGTGCCAGTTGAAAACGAGTGTCAAGTTAATTGGCCGCGTTTTTTGTCGCGAACCTGCGGCGAAGACTACCATTGAATACAGGCTCGTTGGTTCAGCGTGCCAAACTTTGCGCACGCTACCCAACTTTACGGAACTTTACGTTTCTGCCGGATGAAATACAGGCGGAAACGAGATCAGGTTCACCATCACTCCAACAAGCGCAAAAGCGGTGCTTGTCGGGGACCCCGGTACCGATGAGGTGATGTTGCTGACCGATTTAAGTGACGAGCAGCTGCTCGTGCAGGCTCTCGCTGGAAATGAAGACGCGTTCGCCGCGTTATATCGCAGACGGCAAGGTCCGATCTTTCGCTTTGCCATGCACATGAGCGGCTCGACACATGTCGCCGAAGAGGTGACGCAGGAGGTTTTCCTCTTCCTGGTGCAGCGCGGCCGTGACTTCGATCCGAACGGGGATCGCTGGGTGCGTACCTGTTCGGCGTGGCAAGGAATTATGTTCGCCGAGCGCTGGAGCGGAATTATCCCGAGCAGGTGCTCGGCAGCCCGGTGGAAGACGAAGCGGCGGCGTTGATGGTGGAGTGCGATCCAACGGAAGGCATCGCCCGCCGCCAGACATCGAACGCAGTCTGGAAAGCAGTGCTGAGTTTGCCGGAGCATTATCGCGAGGTGGTTGTCTTGTGCGACTTACATGAGCTGAGTTATGCGGATGCGGCCCAGGCCGCCGGTTGTGCCATCGGCACTATCCGCTCCCGGCTCCATCGGGCGCACGAGATGTTGAGCAGGAAGCTGCAGCACTCGGCAGCGGTAGCGCCGGGGATCTCTAAGGTTGCGGCGAGGTGCGTATCATGACATGCCGTGAATTCAAACGTAGCGCCGAAGCTCTCACGTTGAAGGAGCTGTCGCAGGCGCAGAACGAAGACGAACGAATTCTGAATCACGCGCAGCACTGTGAAAGCTGTGGTAGCTGGCTGGGCGAACAACGCCTGCTGGCTGCTTCGCTCGGGACACTACAGGCGCGGACGGCCAGCCTCGAGGCCAGTGCGAGTGTGGAGCGGGCGGTGCTCCAGGCCTTCCGGCAAGGTCGGGCAACTCGGTCCTCCGCAGCCTTGCAACCAGCGGGTGGGCTGCTCGCAATGGACGAAGAGCGAACAGCGAAGAGCGAAGAGCGATCGCCACTGAGCTCTCTTCCATTGGCCCTGCGCCTGAGTCACTGGTTCGAGATTGGCGCCTACGTTGCCGTCGCGGCGGCGGTGATTGTGGGAATGTTCCTGGGCATCCGGCTGCTCGAACATCGATCAAGTACGGAGCCGAGACAGGCTAAGGTGTCACCCGCGATCGTTCAGCCGGCTGTGCAGAAACAAGTGGCTGTCGCTCAGGCGGAGTCTCCGAAGTTAACGCCGGTTGCGACGAATAAGAGCGCGAGGGTCGAACGGCGCAGCGCAGCGCAACCTGCACAGAAGAGGACGACCGCTGCACCGCAGCCTGTCGCCGAGGATGATTCGCAATCCGACAGCGACGCCGGATATACCGCATTGATGATCTGTGATCCGCTGAGCTGTTCCTCCGACTCGCAGGTGGTGCGCATGGAGTTGCCGGCACAGCCGGGCCAGGCTCAGTCGCAGGTGGCGGATGTTGTGGTTGGTTATGACGGCGCTGTGCGGGCCGTCCGCATCGTGAATTGAAGTAACAAAGGCTCAAGGCTGTACAACTGAATTTTCCAGTGAGGATGAAACCATGAGGGCAATGAGGGCTGAAGTTGTGAGTGCTGCTTCCAAAGTATTGTTTGCGATTGTGCTGATGGCCGGGCTGTCGGCCTTGGTGTCAGCGCAGGAGCCCGGACCGCCTCCTCCGCCGCCACCGCTGGGTGGAATGACGGAATTCACCATGCAAGGACCGGGGGGCGGCATGGGGGATGTCTTCTTCCATAGGGAAGTTGACTTAGGCGATAAGGTGGTGACCGGCGCGCCGATGACCGCGACTATCACCGTGACCCACGACCAGACCTTGTCGGATGGCAACACCATTCACACTGAGAATACGAGCACGGAGTATCGCGATTCGTCGGGCCGCGTCCGCAAGGAAGTGCCCTTCAAGCTGATGACGCCGGCTACGGGCGCTACCGAAGGAACCATGATCGTGATCATGGATCCGGTAGCGGGCAAACGTTACATCCTGAATCCGCAGAAGAAGACGGCGCACGAGATGCCGTTGCATCCGCCCAGGCCGCAGCCCGTTGATACGGCGGGAGCCGTGCAGCTGCCCAAGCCTTTCGGAGAGAACGTGGCGACCGAGTCGCTCGGCAGCAAGACCATCCTCGGCTTGTCGGCAACGGGAACGCGCGTGACCCGCACAATTCCCGCCGGCCAGATCGGCAATACCAAGGCAATCTCGGTCGTGACCGAGCGCTGGGTGTCGACCGATCTGCAGATTCCCCTCTCGACCACGCACACCGATCCGATGATGGGCAACATGACCACCACGGTTACCAGCGTTACGCGTGGCGATCCGGATGCGACGCTGTTCCAGGTGCCATCGGATTACAAGATCGAAGCTGGTAAGCACGGCGACATGTTGTACATGACAGCGAAGCCGTAACCCAATAACCCCTCGTTAGCGGCGGAGGCCAGAGTACTGGCCTCCGTTTTTTCTTCTGCGCCGCGCGCGAGCAGCTTGAGTAGTGCGGCAGTCGAGGAGCAGGTTGGGTAGTGCGGCGCTTCAGCGCCGCGTCAGCGACCGAATGTTGCAGTGGCCTTTAGGCCCTGAGCTGCCTGCACGCGAGCCTGGACAACCGCTCCAGCAGCTGTCCTTGGAAGAAGGTACCCGATGGCTAAAGCCAGCCGACATGCACTCGGCCTAACGCGGGCCTGAAGGCCCGCACTACCCGAGAGCCGGTTCGCGTATAAGCAACTGCACCGCTGAAGCGATGCTCCACCCGGTCGAGAAAGGGCGCGCGCGAACGCGGCGCTGAAGCGCCGCACTACCCTTCGCTTTCCCAAAAGCAACCGTCCCATTTCGATATCACCAGTCACCCCCCGACGTGACTCAAAGCACTGCCCCTTCGGTAGCCAGCATGAAATCTTAGATTAGCGAAGGACTACTCAGTGCCGCGGGAGAACGACAAGTCTCCCACCCTTGAGCCAGGAAGGCGCTGAAGTCCTGCTGCCCACCCCATCGCGCGAAAACACCGCGCTGGGGGCATAGGCTGCGTGCTGGTCTCTCGCCCAGAAAGGAGCGCCAGACACATGGCAACTGCGCAGATTTCCCTTGAGAACGGCGACCAGGCGTTCATCGATCAAACCATAGCCAAACACAGCGGACAGCCCGGAGAACTGCTCGGCGTTCTCGAAGCCGTGCAGGAGCACAACCCGCACAAGTTTCTCTCGCCGGAGACGCTGCGTTACATCGCCGCCAAGCTCGATATTCCGCTGTCGCGTATCTTCAGCGTCGCGACCTTCTACGCGCTGTTCAATCTGGAGCCGCAGGGCGATAACACCATCTGCATCTGCCGCGGCACGGCGTGCCATACCCGCAACTCGCGGGCGCTGCTGGAGAGCCTGCGTTACGAACTCGGCCTGGGAATCGACGATGGCGAGAACGGTGGCGATGCCGACAAGATCACGCTGACCACGCCCGACCAGAAGTTCACCGTGCGTACGGTGGCCTGCTTCGGGCAATGCGCCCTGGCTCCGGTGGTGGAAATCAACCATCGCATCTGCGGACACGTGAACGAGCGGACATTGCAGCGCGAGGTCCGCGCGCTGGAACGGGAGAGTGATTGATGCCCCGCATTGAGGACATTGGTGCATTTAACGCGGTCCGCGAAGCTGGATTGGCGCGATTGGTCCCAGCGGTTCCGCGCATTGCCGTTGGCATGGGCACCTGCGGCCGCGGCAACGGCGCGGAAGGGTTGTATCACGCCTTCGTCGAGGTGCTGGACCGCAGTGGCACGTCCATCTATCTCGCCAATGTTGGCTGCTTCGGAGCCTGCTGCGAGGAGCCGCTGGTCAACGTGCACATGCCCGGACATCCGCTCCTGATCCTGCATCGCGTGCAGGCTCATGACGCCAGCCGCATTGTTCATGACATCACCTCCGGCAGGGTCAATCCTGAGCTGGTCTATTGCAAGATCGAGGAGTGGGACCACATCACCGGCACGATTCGCTACGGCCAGGGCTATCCCGAGGTGCCACGCTGGAACGAAGTGCCGTTCTTCAAAGGCCAGAAGAAGATCGTGCTGCGCAACTGCGGCCTGATCAATCCCGACGATATCGAGGAGTACATCGCCGTCGGCGGCTACCAGGCGCTGTACAAGACGCTGATCGACGAGAAGCCCGACGTAGTAATTGAGCAGGTGAAGGCCTCGAAGCTGCGTGGCCGCGGCGGCGCGGGATTCCTGACCGGCAACAAGTGGGAGTTCCTGCGCAAGGCGGTCTCCAATCAGAAATTCATCATCTGCAATGCCGACGAGGGCGATCCCGGCGCCTACATGAATCGCAATGAGATAGAGAGCGATCCTCATGCGTTACTTGAAGGAATGATCATCGGCGGCTACGTCATGGGCGCGACCTCCGGGATCATCTACGTTCGCGCCGAATACCCACTTGCCGTGCATCGTCTCAACCGCGCCATCGAGCAAGCCCGTGACTATGGGCTGCTGGGCAACAACATTCTTGGCCGCGGATTCAACTTCGACATACAGCTGGTGGAAGGCGCAGGTGCGTTCGTCTGCGGCGAAGAGACGGCGCTGATTGCTTCGCTGGAAGGTGAAGCCGGTCGTCCCCGTCCGCGTCCGCCATTTCCGGCGCAGAGAGGTCTGTGGGGCAAGCCGAGCAACATCAACAACGTCGAAACCTGGTACAACATCGCGCCGATCATCACCAAAGGCCCGGGGTGGTTCACCGAGACGGGCAGCGCCAAGAGCGCCGGCACCAAAGTCTTCTCGCTGGTGGGAAAGATTCACAACAGCGGCCTGGTCGAGATGCCGATGGGCACGCCGATCAAGACCTTCATCTACGACATCGGCGGAGGCGGGCCGGATGGCCGCACCGTGAAGTCGGTGCAAACTGGCGGGCCGTCAGGCGGCTGCATTCCGAGTGAGATGTTCGACACGCCCGTCGACTACGAAAGCTTGGCGCAGTTGGGCTCCATCATGGGCTCGGGCGGCATGGTGGTGATGGACGAAGACAACTGCATGGTCGATGTCGCCCGCTACTTTGTGGAGTTCACTAACTCGGAGTCGTGCGGCAAGTGCATTCCATGCCGCGTAGGGCTGAACAAGTGCCTGCGCATCCTGAATCGTGTTACCGATGGCGCCGGTCGCATGGATCACCTGGAACGGCTGGACGAACTCAGCCGCTACATCCGCGATTGTTCGCTTTGCGGGCTGGGGCAGACCGCGCCCAATCCGGTGCTCACCACGATGCGTCACTTCCGCCAGGAGTTCGAAGACCACATCGTCTCCCATCGCTGCGTCGCCGGAATCTGCACCGAGCTGGCGCTGGCGCCGTGCGAAAACAGCTGCCCGCTGCACATGAACATCCCGCGTTTCCTCGAGCTCTACAAGGAAGGACAGATCGAGGAAGCGTTCGAGTCCATCATCATGGACAACCCGCTGCCATGCTCGACGGGGCGTGTCTGCCAGCATCCCTGCGACCACCGCTGCCGGCGGCAAACGGTCGACGAGTCGATCAACATGCGCGAGGTGCATCGTTTCATCGGCGACTACATTCTGCTGGGCGATCACTTCGAAGAAGCCGTGCGGCGTGTACTGGCGCGCAAGCTGGAGTCGACCGGACGCAAGGTCGCCGTCGCGGGTGCTGGACCCGCAGGACTGACAGCAGCGTTTTATCTCGCGCTGTTCGGACATGACGTGACGGTCTTCGATTCGCTGCCCGAAGCTGGTGGCATGCTGCGCTTTGCGCTGCCCGAGTATCGTTTGCCCAAGCCGGCGCTGAGGCGCGAGCTGGAGCTGATCGAGCGGCTGGGTGTGAAGTTCGTACTCAACACGCGGGTTGGCTTCGACATTACGCTGAATGATCTGGATGAGCGCTTCGATGCGGTCTGCCTGGCAATCGGCACGTGGAAGGAGTCCTGGGTGTATCTGCCGGGCACGGAGTTGAAGGGAGTCTTCCCGGCGCTGCCGTTCCTGGAATCGATCGCCAAGGGCGATTCCGTGGCGCTGGGACACAAGGTCGTGGTGATCGGCGGCGGCAATGCTGCCATCGATTCGGCGCGAACGGCGCTGCGCCTGGGAGCGAGCGTCACCGTGGTCTATCGCCGCGAGCGCAAGGATATGCCCGCGATCGAAGAGGAGACAGCCGCGTGCGAAGAGGAAGGCGCGAAGATCGTCTTCTTGTCGGCGCCGCATCGCATCATGGGCGACGCCAAGGGCAACGTCAAGGCACTGGAAGTGGTGAAGACTCGCCTCGGCGAGTACGACCGCTCCGGACGCCGCAAGCCGATCCTCACCGACGAAGTCCAGCGACTGGAGTGCGATTCGGTAATCCTGGCGGTGGGCGAGAGCGTCGATCTTGATTTCGCCAAGGCGTCGGGACTCGAGATCAAGGACAGCGGCACGGTCGTCGTCAACCACTTCACGCTGGAAACCAGCCGGCCGCGCTTCTTCGCCGGTGGCGACCTGGTGACTGGCGCGTCGAACGTGTCGAACGCGATGGCTTACGGCAAGCAGGCGGCACAGTCGATTGACGAACAGCTGATGGACAGCAAGCGCTGGGAGATGCTCTTCCGTCCCATGACCTACAGCCAGTTGCCGCCGAAGGAGCCGAGCGAGAGCCGGCGTCATCACTCGCGGGCGATGCCCGCACGGCAGCGCGCCAGCTCGTTTGAAGAAGTGGATCTTGGGCTGTCGGCGGAAGAAACCCACGAGGAGTGTTGCCGCTGCCTGCGCTGCGACGCTTCGGTCGCGGTGTCGCGATAGGGAAGGATGGTTTGGTGGAATTTGTCAGTTGCCGTGAAGAGTGCCGCGAAGAACCGGAGTGGTTCGTAACAGGGCACGTCTTTAGACGTGCCGTAACGCCGCCGATGGAGTATCGGGCTTTAGCCCCTGCATACGGTCGCAGGGGCTAAAGCCCAGAACTAAGACCGGTCGCTATCGGCACGACTAAAGTCGTGCCCTGTTACAAAGCCGTCGTCGGATGAGATGACGGGCCACGCGCCGCGTTATAAAGCGTGGCACTGAAAAAGGGAGCTTAGCCTTGCCGCAAAAGAAAATCTCGCTGCGTATCGATGGCGAACTGGTAAACGCGGTTGAGGGTCAAACCGTCCTCGACGCGGCGCGCGCCAGCGGAAAGTCCATCCCCACGCTCTGCTTCCTGGAGGGCTTGACTCCGGTGGGCGCGTGCCGGCTCTGCATGGTCGAGCTGGCGGGCGTCGACCGGCTCTTTCCCGCCTGCACCACGCCGGCCCAGGATGGCATGTCGGTCATCACCAACTCGCCGCGGCTGGCGCGTTACCGCCGCATGACCATTGAGCTGCTGCTGGTGGAGCGCAATCACACGTGCGCGGTCTGCGTCTCCAACGGCCATTGCGAGCTGCAGGACATGGCGTACGCGATGGGCATCACCACCGTCCGCTTCGCTTACAACTTTCCGCGGTTGCCGGTGGATATGTCGCATCCGCGCTTCGTGCTCGACCATAACCGCTGCATCCTGTGCACGCGCTGTGTGCGCACCTGCGCCCAGATCGAGGGAGCGCACGTGTGGGAGATGATCGCGCGCGGCATTCACGCCCGCATCATCCCCGACCTGAACCAGAAGTGGGGCCAGGCCGAGACCTGCACGGATTGCGGCAAGTGCGTGCAGGCATGCCCCACCGGCGCGCTGGCCGAGAAGGGCAAAGCGGTGGAAGAGATGACGCGCTCGACCACGGCGATCACTGCGATCGCCCGCCATCGCGCGCATCGCGGCGAAGGAGTTGGGGTATGAAGAAGCTGAAGCTGGCTACCATCTGGCTGGACGGCTGCTCCGGCTGCCACATGTCGCTGCTCGACCTGGACGGCGCACTGATTCCCATCGTGCGCAAGGTCGACATCGTTTACGGGCCGCTGGTGGACGCGCAGGAGTTTCCCGAAGACGTCGACGTCACGCTGGTCGAGGGCGCCATCAGCACGCAGGAGGATGTGGAGCGGCTGCGCGAGATTCGCGCCCGCAGCAAGATGCTGGTTTCGCTGGGCGACTGCGCGGTTACCGGCAATGTGGCTGCTCTGCGCAATGTGATTCCCGTAAACAAGCTGCTGCAACGGATCTACGTGGAGGGCGCGGATGCCGATCCCTGTATTCCGCACGACGGACTGCCGCAGCTGGCGAAGCAGGCGCGTCCGGCACAGGACTTCGTGAAGGTTGATGTTTGCCTGCCGGGATGTCCGCCGCCGAACAAGGTGATTGCCGGCTTCCTCAACAACCTGCTGGAAGGCCGCAAACCGGAGAACGGGCAGAAGATCAAGTTTGGGTAAAGAGAGTTTTCACCACGGAGGCACGGAGATCACGGAAGAAGAATAGAAAAAAATCTGAAGAAGAAAAATCTCCGAAAAGAAAGAAAAGAAAAACCAACAATTCCGTGTCTTCCGTGCTTCCGTGGTGAACCAAAGGAATTTTCATGAAGTCGATCACGATTGAACCGGTAAGCCGCATTGAAGGCCACGCCAAGATCACCATCAAGCTGGACGACGATGGCAAAGTGACCGATACGAATTTTCAGGTCACGCAGGTCCGCGGCTTCGAGAAGTTCACCGAAGGCCGGCCATTCTACGAAATGCCGGGCATTACCTCGCGCATCTGCGGCATCTGTCCCATCAGCCATCAGCTGGCATCGTCGAAGGCTTGCGACGCGATCATGGCAGTGCGTATCCCGCGCGCCGCGCAGTTGCTGCGCGAGATCATTCACTGCGCTCAGGTGGTCCAGTCGCACGCGCTCAGCTTCTTCTATCTCTCTGCGCCCGATCTTCTGTTGGGCATGGATTGCGATCCGGCCACCCGCAATGTCGCCGGCTTGATCGAAGCCAATCCGGAGCTGGCGCGCGCCGGTATCGAGCTGCGCAAGTTCGGGCTGACGGTAATCGAGGGACTGGCGGAAGAGCGCGTGCATCCCTCGTGGATCGTGCCCGGTGGCGTGAAGTCGCCGATGACCCAGCAGGCACGCGACCGCTTCCTCGGTGCGATTCCCCAGGCGCTGGCGACGACCGAGAAGACGCTTGGCATCTTCAAAGGCTTGCTCGACTCATTCAAGGAGGAGATCGAGAACTTCGGCTCGGCGCCGACCATGTATGCCGGACTGGTTGATGAAGCCGGCAACATCCAGCTTTACGATGGCAAGCTGCGTTTGCGCTGGCCGGATTCCGGCATCGTGCACGATATCGCGGCTGAGGACTATCACCGCTTCATCGGCGAGGCGACCATCAGCGACTCATACCTGAAGGCGCCGTACTACAAGCCGCAAGGCTGGCCGGAAGGAATCTATCGCGTGGGGCCGCTGGGCCGCATCAACGTTGCGGAGAAGATGGGCACGCCGCGCGCCGACGCCGAGCTGCACGAATTTCGCGAGCGCTTTGGCCGCGTCCCGCACAGCTCGTTCCTCTATCACTACGCGCGGCTCATCGAAGTGCTGTACGCGCTGGAAGCGATGCAGCTACTGCTGCAGGAGCCGGATGCGCTGGACACGCACGTCCGTGCCGAAGCCGGCGTCAATGCGCTGGAAGGTGTCGGCATGATCGAGGCGCCGCGCGGCACTCTGATCCACCACTACAAAGTCGACGAGAACGGCGCCATCACCTGGGCGAACCTCATCGTCGCCACCGGCCACAATCATCGCGCCATCAGCAACGGCGTGCGGCAAGTGGGCGAGCACTTCATCAAAGGCAACAAGCTGGAAGAAGGAATGCTGAACCGCGTTTCGGCGCTGGTGCGGGCCTACGATCCTTGCCTCAGCTGCTCGACCCATGCGCTGGGCGTGCCGGCGCTGGACATCTCGCTGGTCAATGCGAAAGGCGAGCTGCTGGATCGGCTGCGCAGTCAGTAGAGAACCATAGCGAACCTGGTAGTGGTCGGCGGGCGAGGCCCGATTTAGGATTTTTATCCAGGCGCGCACTGGTAGAGCGGCGCTTCAGCGCCGCGTCGGTCGACCCTTTCTAGGAGGGAGCCGGCTTCAGCCGGCGGCATGGCTATCGTCGGCTTAAAGCCGACTCGTCTCCACAAGTGATAGCTGGACGCGGACCTGAAGGTCCGCTCTACCGATGCAGTTCCGGATCCCCGCCTATTGCGATCCGGAGGGATGATCCAGCCCGCCTGCCAGCAGCAGATTCCCCGTCTTAGCGTCAAACACGCGGAAGCCAGTGCTAAACGTCAGGAACGTGCCTCGCGGCGAGTGCTGGGAGGGCAGCCCGGAGTACGTGACCGTTCCCTGGAACTCGACGTAGCACACCAGCATTGCGCTGGGCAGCATATTCACTCGGCCGAGGATAGCGCCGATGTCGCCGCCATTGGTGTCGCAATCGAGGCGCGTGATCTTTACCGCCGACGGCTTATTGGTGCCGAAAGCTCCCGGCGTGCTGAGAAGGTACTGCTTCAACTCGTCCTTGCTGTAGGACGGGGTCTGGCCGGGATGGGTGGGTCGCATTCCCGGAGCTCCGGTTGGCTGCTGCACCGGTATTTCCGGATAGGTGACCGGCTGCTTCGGAATCGGCGGCGGAGCGGGATTGCTGCTGGGCGACGCCGCCAACGCCGAATAGTGTGGCGCTTCGACGGCAAGGAAGACTCCCAGGCCAATCACCAACGCAAACAGTCCGGCATCACGCAACCATTGTTTTCGCATGCTTATCGACTTGCCCATTCTTCCTCGACCCGTAGTTCTAATGCCCATATCCGACAAGCGTCACTGTCTCCGAGCCCGATCCACCGCCGCCGCTGCTGGTCACAGTTAATGTCGCATCCGCTCGGCCCGTGACCGACGGCGTGAAGGCGATTGTGATGTCGCACGTTCCCTGGGGCGGCAAGGTCTCATGGCAGCCCGTCCTGTTCTTGATGAAATCGGCACTCCTTGCCCCACTGATGCTGATGTCGCTGATGTTCATGGTGCTGGTGCTGCTGGTGTTGCTGATGGTCACGGTCTGTGAGCTCGCTGAGGAATGCAGCGGGAGGTTGCCGAAGTTCAGGACTCCGGGAAACAGCGTGGTGATCTGGCAGCAGAAGGTATGAAAGGCGCCGCCGTTGGCGTCGACCGGCTGCGATGGCCACGTGACCCACGATCCCAGGGGCGGGTTGTCGAAACTCCCCGTGCCGTCAACTTTCTCGAAATTGAGATGATCGGGACCGGACGCATTCTGATAGTAGTTGTTGATAAACAGGGAGCCGTCGGCGAAGGCGCCGTTCGTTCCGACCAGCGTTTGCCCGTATGCCGCGGTGCCAAAGTAATTGCCGCCCGGCATCCAGAGTGGTTCAACACAAGGGCTGGCTTCGCTACAGGGCTGGAGATTGGTGTTGCGGTTCGCGATGGTGACCAGGAAGGTCGGGGCTGAGCCGGAGTTGAAGACGTTCAGGATTCTAACGTTGACGTAGTTGCCGAAGTCGTCCGGCGGTATCGGAGCCAGGCATTTCACGGCCAGCGCCCCATTTGCGTATTCGGTGATGAAATAGAAATTTCCACCCTGGCCGCACTGGTCAAAATTTACTCCGCCCTGGACCACGTAGCCGGCCTCGACGAATGCGTTGCTCGGGCCGGCATTGAGTGCGACCGAGTTCTTAAGAAATCCTCCGGCAACCTGACCGGATAGATTGGTAGCGGTTCCTCCTGAGAGACCGCTGGCCGCGGGCAGGTAAACGCTGGTCTGAAAGCCCAGGATGGGATCGCCTCCGGGCGTGCCGCCAAAAAACGTGGCGGCTGCAGTGCAGGCCTGGTTGATGCAGGAATATCCCTGACGGAAGGTTGGCCGGCGCTGGCATGAATTGCAGCCGAAGAGACCCATGAGAGCGGCGATCTCCAGAGCCAGAATCGCGTACGCAATACGTCGGAGAATTGGCCTTACGGAATGGGGTGTGGCGCGCTCGGATAATGCGGATGACCCTGGGGTCTCGAGGTTCACAATGGATCACCGATGTCAGCGAGCGAATTTTACAATCCGCCGTGTGCGTTAACAATGGTAATTAATTTCGCTGTCGCTAAGTGGTCACCTGAGCGGGGAGATTTGGGATGTCGTCGCTTTTTGTGCGACCAATTGCTTGCGTTCCGCGTCCCACAATTGGGGAGTAGACGGCTTTCCACAACCTGCTAACATATGGAGGAGTGCCCGTATCCGCGGTGCGAGAGCGGGACACGAAAGGAAATCGAGCGCAATGCGATGGATGTTACGTTCCAAAATCCACCAGGCCACAGTTACTGAAGCCGATTTGAAGTACGTTGGTAGCATCACGATCGACGAAGAACTGATGGAGATGGTTGGACTGCTTTCCGGCGAGCGCGTGCTGGTCGTCAGCAATACCAGCGGCGCGCGGCTTGAGACCTACACCATTCCCGGCCCACGCGGCTCCGGCGCCATCTGCATGAACGGCGCGGCCGCTCACCTGATCAAAAAGGGCGACGAAATTATCATCATGGGCTTCGAACTCACCGACAAGCCAGTGGAGTCGAAGCAGATTGTACTGGGACCGCACAACGAATTCGTGCGCTGGCTGGCCAATGAGACTTACAACACCTGTCTTGAGGAGTTGGTGGGACAGGCATAAGGCCCCGACTGCGCAACGCGAACCTGCGAAAAGACGATACGCGATTGCATGTGCCGCCCCTGAAGAGGCTTGGCGCCCCACGCGAGGCCCCAGTTCCCGGCGCTTCCGCGCTGGGCTAATTACTCCCGTACAATGACTTCATCAAGCACCTGACCTTGGAGCACCCGGGCAGTCCAGTCTCTCGCCGATGAAGAAACTCCTCGTCATTTTCCTGTGGTCTGCTGCGCTGTTCGCGCAGAGCAACCGCGGCGAGTTGCATCTGGCGGTGACCGATCCGGCTGGGTTGGGCGTGAAGGCAACGGTCGAGCTCAGCAGCCAGGCCAACCAGTATCACACTACCCTGACCACCAACGCGCAAGGTGCGCTTACCGTTCAGCGTCTCTCCTACGGAACCTATCAGCTGACCATCCAGCAGCCGGGCTTCGCTCAAGTCTCCGAGTCTATCGAGATTCGCTCGCCGGTCCCGGTGAATCACGCGATCGCATTGAAGGTCGCGGGCGCGAATGAGTCGGTTACGGTGCAGGCGCAGGCAACATTGCTGGATCCGGACCGGGCCGGCTCGGTGAATGAGATCGGCACGCAGCAAATTCAGGACCGCCTGACCTCTGTGCCGGGACGTTCGATTCAGGACTTAGTGAACACGCAGCCGGGTTGGCTCTACGAGGGCAACGCGGTGTTGCATCCGCGCGGCTCGGAATACCAGACGCAGTTTGTGGTCGACGGCATTCCGCTGACCGATAATCGCTCGCCCAGCTTCGGACCGGAGATTGGCGCCAACGATGTCGACTCGATGACCATCTACACCGCCGGATTTCCCGCCGAGTACGGGCGAAAGATGGGCGGGGTGGTGGAACTGAACACCCTGCCCGATCCGCGGACTGGATTTCATGGCCAGGTGGTGCTCTCGGGCGGCAGTTACGACAGCGCCGGAATCTTCGCGCAAGGCGAATACGCCTGGGGCAAGAATGTGCTCGGCTTCAGCTCGTCGGGCGCACTAACCGATCACTATTTGAATCCGGTCGTGCCGGAGAATTACACCAATACCGGGACCATCGGCGATTTCTCGGCGAACTATCAGCGCGATCTCACGCCCAACGACCGTATCAACTTCATCGCGCGATACGAACTGTCGCGGTACCTGCAGCCTAATGAAATCGTGCAGCAAACCTGGTGTTATGCGCCGGGCCAGACGCAAGGACCGCCGTGCCAGCAGCAGAATGGCAATAACTTCGAAACCATGGCGATGGCGAACTACCGGCATATTTTCTCGTCGAACGTGGTCGGCGACTTCCGGTTCATGGCGCGCAATAACGGCGACGACTTCTACTCCAACGATCTGTCAACGCCGATCATTCTGTTCCAGCACAACTGGTTCGACGAGATGTACTTCAAGGGAATGGTGACGATTGATCACGGCCGCAATCAGTGGAAGGCCGGAGTCGAGTCGGATAACACGTTCCTGCACGAGAATTTCAATTACAACATTACCGACCCATCGCAGTTCGATCCGGGCACGGCGCTGACGTTCAGCTTCCCCGGAGCTTATCCGGATCAGGGCGTCCGTCCGGACCTGGAGCAGTCGGCGTTTGTGCAGGACCTGATTCGCCTGGGCAATTGGACGATGAACCTGGGACTGCGCTGGGACCACTACCAGTTGGTCGTCAACAAGCAGGCCGTGGATCCGCGCGTGGCCATCTCGCGCTACTTTCCCAAGCTCGGATTGCTGGCGCACGTTTCGTACGACCGTGTCTTTCAGACGCCGTCGTTTGAGAACCTTCTGCTTTCAACTTCGTTCGAAGTCGACCTCATCAATCCCGATGTCGTTCAACTGCCGCTGGTGCCTTCGCAAGGCAATTATTACGAGGCGGGCGTGTCGAAGGCCTTCGGCAGCAATCTGCGTGTCGACGCGAATTACTACCTGCGCGATGTGGCCAACTACGCCGACGACGATCAGATCGACAACACGACCATCAGTTTTCCGATTGCGTTTCGCAAGGCGATCATCTATGGCGCGGAGGGGAAGATCTCGGTTCCCAACTGGCATAAGATTTCCGGATTTGCCAGTTACTCGTACATGGTCGGCAACGCGTGGAATCCCGTGTCCGGTGGATTGTTCATTGGCGCAGATGCGCAGGCTGCGCTGGCGCAGCTGACGGGACATTTCCCCGACTCGCAGGACCAGCGCAACACACTCTTCACCCGCTGGACTTATCAGATCAAACCGCGGTTCTGGGTCGCAGGCGGAGTGCAATACGGCAGCGGGTTGCCGTTCGATTTCCAAGGCACGGAGCAGGAGGCTTTGGCGGAATACGGGCCACAGTTGATCAGCCGCGTTAATTTCGCGCGCGGGCGAATCTATCCCTCGACACTGCTCAGCGCGTCAGCTGGCGCCGATGTTTATCAATCGGATCGCATGAAGGTGCGGTTTCAAGTGGACGGCCAAAACCTGAGCAACGTGCTGGATGTGATTGACTTTGGCGGCCTGTTCTCAGGCAATGCCATCGGACCGGCGCGCAGCTTTAACATGCGGCTGACGACCAGTTTCTGAAGCTGGCGTAGCAACTTAGGATCAGCCAAAGAAGCGGAAGTAAGTGTTCAACAGCTTGGATCGCTGCTCGCCGGGCAACGATTGTTGCCACTGGTAGATCTGGCGCTCGGAGTCGCGCAGTCGCTGAAGAAACTCACCATCACCGATGCGGCGGCGAGCCAGTAACGCGCGGCTTTTCTGCCGCATGCTGGGTCAATTGCGAAGTGCATCGCGCAGGCCGCGAAGCCAGGCGCGAAAGTTGCCACTCTTTATCGCGAACATCATCCACAGAGACTGGTAGACGACGATCCGCAACAGCAATCGCAAGAAGACCGGTCGCGGATAATCTTTCATCAACAAGTAAATCTGGTTTCGCGTGATGTACTCGACCACGCGCGGATGCAGCGGCTCGCCCAACGTCGCGCTGCCGACATGGTACGCGACCGCGTCCGGCAGATAGAGACCGCCGTATCCCACTAGCTGCGCGCGCAGCGCGAGATCAAGATCGTCGAGGTAGGCGAAGAAATCGGGATCCAGTCCGCCGCTTTCCTGGAAAGCCTCCCGCTTATAGAGCACTGCAGCGCCACAACCTGCAAGCACCGGCATGGGCCGATCGAACTGTTGCCGATCAGGGTCGAGGTGGCCAAGTCGATACGCGCCGCCCGCGGTAAGCATCGCATCGCCGGCTCCGTCGAGATGATCGCGCTCGGTGGCGCGCAGAAGCTTGCCGGTGGCGAAGCCGAGCTTGAGATCCTGATCCAAAGCCGCGACCAGCTTGGCGATGTAGTCAGCGGCGAGCTCAACGTCGTTGTTCAGCAGCAGGACGTATCGCGATTCAGTCATCGCAACGGCGCGATTGATGGAGCCGGTGGTGCCTTCGTTTGCAGGCAGCTCAATACGTCGCGTGTTGGGCGGCAACGGATCGGCAAGGATCTCGCCCGCTTGCGCTTCGTTCTCGATGACCACGATCTCCCAGTCGGAAGCTGGAAGAGTCTGCTTCTGGATGAAATGAATGCAGCGCGCGGTCAGATCGGGGCGATGCAGCGACGGAATGGCGATGGCGACGGTCTTCACCTGCTGGCGATTGTACACAGCGGGCTAAAGAAGGACAGGCACTTCATGGCACGCACGATTCGGGTTTGGAATCGCGTTTCGCGCCAGCCGATAAGCGGAGAGCCAGGGTGCGGAAGGCCTCGGCCAGCTCTTCGTCGGTTCCGAACACTACATCGTTTTCGCAGGCCTGCTCGGGCAAGCCGCCGACGGAGGAGACGATCGCCGGACGGTCGAGTATGCGGGCGCGGCCCAGAACCGCGGAGGACCAGATCTCTGAGTACGGCAGCACCACGCAATCCGAGGCTGCGATCCAGGTATCGAAATCATCATTGCTGACGAAGGATTCGATGAGATGGACATTCGAGTATTCCGCCGCGAGTTGGCGCAGCTCGCTCAGGTATTTGACGGTTTCGTTATCGGGCACACGCAGCGAGCCTACGATGAATAGCTCTGCCTGCGGCACGCCTGCTTCGGCGAAGGCGCGAATCGCACGATGAAATCCCTTGTGGCGCTGAATGAAGCCGATGCACAAGAACAGCAATCCCTGCGGCGGAAGCTTGAGTTGCCGGCGGGCGCTGGGCTGCGTGTGGTCGACAAACTTCTGGTAGACGTCGTCATGGCCGCGGAACGTGATGCGCGAACGGTTAAACCGTATCCCGTAGTGCTGCTCGAAACGCTCACATTCTTTTGTAGTGTGAAAGATCACTCGCGGCGCGAATTTCCATTTCCACTTGTAGAGCCAGCCCTGCTTTCCGAGGATGTAAGGAATCTCGTGCGCGACAACTTCCAGCTTGCGGCAGCGCAGGAACAGCAGCACGAAGCACAGCGTGGTCTGCAGGGTCTCCCAGCGGCGTTCGCGCAGAAAAGGATTGCGATAGTAGAAGGCCCAGTGATACTGCAGGACTACCCGGTCGTAGTAGGGCAGAATTCGAAACAGTCGCAGCAGCTTTTTGCCGCCGTGCAGATCCCAGGCAAAATCCACGTTGCCCTGCAGGTCAGGCGAGACGATGTCGACAACGTGTCCCTGCGCGCGCAACTGCGCCACGCTCTGCTCAGCATAGGCTCCGATGCCGCAGCGCTTCGGGGGATAGGTTGACACCATCAGGTAACGCAAGATAACTCCAGCTTACTACTGCTTCTCAAACGCCAGGCATGCTCCAAACGAGCCGCTCGGATCCGGCGAGAGACGGATCATTCCGACGCTGAGAAGAATGCTGACATCGGGATACTGATCGTGCCAGCCGTTCTTGTACCAGGTGTCGTTCCAGCTATCGCCGTGCAAGAATTCGCGGAACGACTGCTGAAATTGCTCGAGGAATTCCTGCGGCGGCGAAACCATATACAACTGTTCGATGAGTTTCAGCTCCGGACGAAACAACCGGCTTTCAAGAGCAGCGTGATCGTAACGCCGTTCGAAGCCGGCATAGTAGAAGGTCGACTGGTTTTCGATGTAGGCCGGGGCGGTTGGAACGGTGACCACAAGCCGCCCTCCCACGCAGAGGACGCGAGCGAATTCTGCCATGGAGCGCGAGTCGCCATCGCCGGGAATGTGCTCGATGGTGGAGACGGCGGTGACGAGATCGACCGAGCGATCGTCGAAGCTCAGCCGCGTCGCGTCTTCCTTCTGCACGAAGAAGCTGTCACGCCTGCCGAGTCCCAGCGTTTGCATGTAGCTCTTCTGGCGGTCGAGATACGCGCGGTCCATCTCAGTGGCGTACGTCGTGGCATGGCAGCGCTGATAGAGAAAGGTCGGCACCGGAGACGAGCCGCTGCCGATATCGACGTAAACGCTTCCCGCGGCCAGGCGCTGGTCGCCGTGTTTCGCGGCGAAGGAATCCTCAATGTTGCGGAAGATGTCGGTCCGCTGATTGAGGGTCTTGCAGTGGCGATAGAGCATCCACCAGTACTGCATTAGGCCTTCACGAAACATGAGCCGGCGCTCCCTGAAGAAGATTTCGCACAGCTTGCGCCGCGTCGGCGGCGATCATCGACCAGGCGTAGCGATTGACGGCCAGCTGTCGTGCGTTCGCGCCGAGCCGATCGCACTGCGCGGGATCGTTGAGCAACTCTTCAATTTTCGGGATGTATTGGTCAGCCGGGCAGACGATGCAATCGTCCGACGAAAGCTCTAGCCCGCGAGCACCGGCAGGACTTGAGACAACAGGAAGCCCGGCGGCAAAGTAATCGAGCATCTTCAGATTCGTGCCGGAGCCGGAAAACATGGGGTTCAGCGCGATGTCAGCTGCATGATAGAAAGACAAGCGGCGGTCGGCTTCGACGATGCCGAGCCAGATGACATTCTCGGGGCGCGCCGATGGATGAGAAGCCAGGTAAGAATCACGAACGCTGCCGGCGATCACTAGGCTGCAGTTGGGCAGCCGAGGCGCAGCCTCCTTTACCAGGAACGCAGCCGCTTCGGTGTTGGGAGCGTAGCCGCTGCCGATGAAGATCAGCACTGGCCGGTCGGGCGGCAAACCCAACTCCTGCCTTGCCCACTCACGCTCGGCCGGGCTGGCAGGCTGAATCTCTTCTACATCGACCCCGTTGGGAACCAGAACGATTTTGTCGCGCTCGATGCCGTAGAGATCGACGAACTGATCGGCGTCGTCGTCGGAGCAGGCAAAGATTAAGTCGGCGCTGCGGCACAAATTCTTTTCCAACTCGCGAACCGCTTCGACGAGTTTTCTGCCGGCAGCAGTGTCGCTGAGGATCTGTCGCTTCACGACATATTCGCAGTTGTGCGCGTCGTAAATCAGCTTCTGGCCGGGACGGCGCGGCACGTAGGGATGAACCCACGGATGCGAAATGATGACAGCCTCGGCGCGGCGGCCGTGCTCCTTCGCCATGCGCCGAAACCGCGGCGAATACTTCAGCAGCTTCGGAATCGTGACATCGATGGTCGTCTTGCCGCCGGTGGCTCGTTGATACTGACGGTCGCGAGCGAAGTGCGGCTGCGTGAGAGGGGTGACAATCTCGCGGAAATTGGAGGCAAGCATTTGATCGCGATACGCCGGTCCTGGCCAGTCATACGCGCCGATGTAGGTGATGTCGAAGTCCAGTTGAGCGAGGTGGCGATAGAGTTCGTAGATGCGGATGCGTCCGCCGCCCACCGGCGGATCGAGCACCTGATTGTCTGCGACCAGAAGCGAGATCGAGGTCTGTTCGGCGTAGTGATTGTCCGAGGAGGCTGAAGCGGTTGGCTGGGGCGATCCAGCTTTGATCAACCGTTGCACCACGTCATCCCAGGATTGCGATGGTGCGCTTTGAAACGCGTATTCGCCCATTTCGCGCGCCAGTTCGCGATTCCCCGCGAGAATGCCCATGGCGCCGGCGATCTCCGCCGGATCGGGATTGACGACGAAGCCCGTGCGGCCATTGTTCACCAGCAGGGCAGGCTCGCCGGAGTCTTTGCAGACAATCACTGGCTTGTGGCTGAGCATGGCTTCGACGGTGATGTAGCCGAAGTCCTCGTCCTTGGGGACGAAGAGGACGGCCAGCGCGTTGGCGTAGAGCCGCAACATCTCTTCGTCGCTGACGAAGCCGAGAAACTGGATGCGAGGATCGTTGCCGGCGAGCTTGCGAAATTCCTGCTCGTCTTCGCCTGCGCCTGCAATCAGCAATGGGACGTCGCTCGAAAGCTGCGTCATCGCACGAATGGCGAGATCGACACGCTTCCAGCGATGCAGGCGGCCGGGCAACAGGAAGTGATCCTGGCCCGCGCAGTAGTGGCCTTGCGTGAAGACAGGAGGGTAGAGCACCTCGGCGTCGAGTCCGTTGTAGAGCTTCAGCCGGCGCGCGGTTTCCTGGCCGTTGGTGAAGATCTTGCGCACGCGACGCAGAGCGAGGTTGTCGAGACGCTGGATGGTTTGCCGCTGCGACTGCAACTGAACCAGCGCCTGCGTGGGAAGCTTTCCGTACTCATCGTCAAAGCGATCGTAGAAGACGCGGATCTGATGCAGCAGCCAGCAAACATGGTTGGCATGTTGCGCCGCGTAGGTCGGAGCCTTGGTGGAAACGACAAGATCGTAGGAAGACAGGTCGAGCTCGTGGCAATCGAGATAGCCGCGCAAAATCGTTTCGAAGCTGGCTTCGCTGATAGGAACTTGAATCCAGTCGCTGTCGGCGTGACGCTTGAATGCCTGCACCATGCCGAGAAAATGCCGTTCCGCGCCGAAGAGGCGCTCGGGATCGTGAATGGCGGGAGTGATAATGGCGGCTTTCATTCCATTTCGAGAGAATTAGTTTACAAGGTGAAGCGGCCAACCGATAAAAGGAGGTTTGAACCTGCCATGGCAACTAAGAGGTCAAGCTGAACTCGTTTGATATACTTTGTGCGCGCGCGGCTCCTCTTACCAAGGGAGCGCAGCATGTGCTATCCCTACGACAAGACCTGTTATCTACTAGACCATTCGCGCAGAGCATCCGGCCAGCAGCTCTGAAATCGATGAACTATCCCGAAGAAGGTTGGACAGAGTATGCACTAATAGCTCTAGTCGCGCTGACGGCGCTTTGGATAAGTCTGGGGTCTCTGCAGCATTTTCAAAATGCCGACTCCATCATTCCCGTGCTGGTGAGCCTGCAACATTGGACACCGTTCTATTGGGAAGCCAATCGCTATGGCATGCTGGTCCCGCTTCTGGCCAAGCCGTTTCATGATCCGCTCGCAAATCTCATTGTACAGACCGGACTAGACGCGTTTGCGGCGTTGGCGGCCAGTTTCCTCCTGCTCCGATATTTCTTTCCAAACTCTCGCATGTGGATAGCGGCTGCCGCGCTGCAGAACATTTGGTTGTTCCTTCTTGTTCCCAAGCCCATACAGTTTGACTGGCTGGTTGGACAGTGTTATGGGGTCTCGCTGGCTGTGGGACTAGCCGGTCTGATTCTGCTTGATAAACGACGCTGGCTTACGGGGCTTGCGCTTATAGTCCTGGCTCACTGGGTGAATTTTGCCGTATTCCTCTTGTTAATTCCATTGGTGGCCACACGCGCGTGGATGGTGCGAAACAGGAATACGTTCCTGTTGTCCGGCGGCTTCGTAGGCGTGGGGGCGATCATAGGCTTTATCCTGATGGAGACAGCGCGTTTCCGTACCGCCGATCCCGCTCTGAATCCCGTTGGGATGTGGACAACGGGGTGGCTGGCGCTGGCACAGCAGACTTGGGCAAGCATGGGATTGCATCCTGCGCGTCTACTGTGGATGATCATTCCAGCTGTTGTCGGGCTCGGCGCAGTGGTTTTGGGTCACAGACAGCGAAAGGCTTTATTGCTGGTTCCCGCGGCTCTGATCGTGACGGCGCTCCTATATTGGCTTATGGCGGGAACGCTGCTTTGGGTACGGGAGAACGGATATACTCCGCGCTACGTTTATCCTTCGCTCTTTCTGACATCCCTGGCACTGGCCTTACTGAGTATTGCTCCTCTGGAATCCGCTCTCAACTCTAATCGAGTTCTGCCGGTGGCATCAGTTTTCCTGATGTTGGTAGTGGCGGGAGCGACCTCAGGACGACCGTCGGCAGCACTGGTCCGACGTGACCTCGATCAGCGCTTCGGCGCAATAGCCTCTGACGTGGTTGCCAGCAAGGCAGACCTGGTTGCCGGCGATTACTGGGTGGTGTGGCCCACCGTGTTTGTGGCTAACATGAAGCTTCATGAGAATCATGAGCGGCGAGTCGTGTACAGCGCAGTCTATCGTTCGCTGGAGACGTTTTCCTTGTGGCAAGGCCGGAAGAACGTGTGTGTTGCGGCTCTGATGCATGATACGGAGGCTGACAGGGTCGTACGCATTTTTAGCCCCCCGCTCAGGTTCACGCAGGCCCGCGATACGATAGAAATTTTTTGTGAGCGCTGAGGGGTCATGGAGGACGATGGTCCCCCGAGCGGTCAGCGGGCGTGATGAACCATCGATCCAGATTCGCCCGATTGCGATGCTCTGGCCCACAGCCACGCCGCACAGGCGGTCAGCGCTACCCAGCACCAGGCCAGCAGTAGGTCCATTGGATGGGCTCTGAGCATGTCGGGAAAAATGCTCAAGTAGCTGTAGAAGTGAGGATGAGGATGCATGTGGTCGTGCAAGATCTCGACCAGCACGCTCTTCTCGTAGAAGTGCCAGAACGACGGCATTCGCCAGTAAGGATTGACGGTGTAGGCGACGGTAAGCAGGCCGCTCCACGCCGTCAGGGCAGCGACGATCCAGCGCGTTTTGCGGGTCAACACGAGACTGGCCGCGGGGACCATGATCATCGCGGCTACTACCAGTAAGCGCGCAGGCGGCGCCCATCCGCCCATCCAGAAGCGCGAGCGCGCAACAAAGGGAATGTATCCGAGCGCAGGAAGGAACAAGGTCGCGAATCCCCAGCGATCTCGCCGAAACAGGACGATCATTCCGGCGATCACGGCGACAAACATGGGAGCGGTCGGCATCAGCCCGAAGGATTCATCGAATACGAGCCCTAGCAATCCGAGCATCGGATGACTCCAGAACTGGGGCAGCATGCGGCCCCAGATCAGGTTGGCTGCGTTCGGCATGTAGGTGTTAAACAAGTGCTTGTCGAGCACGGCGAATACGGCGAGGCTGGCAAGGCTGGGTGCGCCGAGGAGCGCCATCTTGCCGACGAGACGTGGCCACCTGCCCCACTCGCGCACGATCACCCATGCATTCAGCACGAGGAAGAGCGGTCCGGCCAGCGCCCAGAAGCGAACGATCAGCCACGGCAGAGCCGCGATGATGATTCCTGCGAGCAGGAGATACCGGTTGCGCGGGCGTTCGCGATAGCGAAAGAACTGCAAGGCCGCCCATAAGATTGCCACCGCACCGGGAGCCTCCACGCATACGGACTGGGCATACAGGTAAAAGGGAGCCGTAAAGCCGAAGATGCCGGCCGCAAGAATTGCCCTGAGGTTCGAGGCGCCCAACCACAAAGCGATTTCGAAGATTGCTGCAACGCCGAGTGCTCCGAGCAGCGCCAGCACCAGCAGAGCGCCTTCACGTTTATCGAAGTAGTAAGCCGGCGCAATCAGCAGCGGCAATCCAACATCGTGCCAGAGCATCTGCTGACCGCGATAATTTGTGATCACGTGTGGCTCGTGTGCGATCGCCGACAAGCTGGGCGGGAGCATCAGCTCGTAGGGAAAGCCGCGCAGGGCCCCCGGAGATGGCGGCGGAAACTGCTCGGCGAAATCGTAGTTGCGATAGTTGTCGCCGACGTCGAAGTCGTGATCAAAAGCCAGGCTGTGCGCCAGCAATAGGTAGGCAGGCTCGTCGCCCGAAGGTGGATTGGCAATCCACATCCACGGCGCGAACCCGGCGAATACCAGCAAGGCAACTGCAAACACGTAGATGACGCTGTGGCGGACACGCTGCGTTCCGGGCAAATTCCATGCTGCCCAGGTCAAGCCGAGAACGATTTTGAGCAGAAGAAAGACGGTGTAAATGGCTCCGAAGATGCGGAACTTCGGTTCATTCGTTGTCCCGATGAAGAAGCTGCCCATCAGGAATGGCAGCAACCCGATCGGGAGATCCAATTGCAACGTGCGCCGCAACTGGTTTTCCCATCGCTCGCGAATCGCGAACCAGCCGAAGAGGAGCGCAAATGAGAGGTTCACTCCAATGGCCCAGAAGAAAAGGCGGGCCATTGCATGAGTCATCGGCGGAGCAACATAATGCCACCGCCGAAGCCCCAAATGGAGAAGGTACAGGTTCAGGATCAGGACAAGCGCGAACCATCGCGCCCACAGCTTGCGGGCATTTGAAGCAGCTAGGACGGGCGCCGGGGCAGGACTTAGCAACTGAGTCTCCAGTTGCAAGTCAGACTTCTCCCCGCGCAAGCTTTCCACTACGCTCCTCATCCAGTTGTGCTGCTACCACTGCACATCAGGATACAGGCTCGGCAGGTGAATCGTGCGATACGAGTTCTGGTTGTCGATCTGCAATTGCCAGACGACTTGTGAATTAGAGCCTGGCGTCAGCTCCAACGAGCGCATGCCCAGATTCTTGAGATCCGCGGGCGTCGCCTCGGTGACAAAAATGTTGTTGTTAGGCAGGACACGCGTGTCTCCGCCCCAATACGAATAAGGCGTCTGATAGGACCATTGGCGGGTCGCTGTATTGGTGGTTTCGTCCACGTCGAAGATTGCCGCTGCACTGTAGCAGCCAGTAGGAGGGGGGAGCAGACCCTCGCACTGCATAAGGTCGCCGCCGCCGCCCGGTTTAAGCCGGTCGTCTCCGTTATCGAACATCGCCAACTGGAAGTTTCCCGTGCCGTTGGGAGTGGCGATGTTCACATCATGCTGGGCGGCAAACCAGTCCGTTGTCCTTGCCCGAGCTGATACTGAAATCTCCCTGATATCCCAGGTGCCAGATAACATCGCCGTTTCCTGCGCCGTTCTGGTAGTCGATCTTGATCACCCAGTTCTGGTGGCGCATGGAGAGCAGTAAGTTTCCATCATCGGAAATGTAGACGAGCGCATTGGCGTGCAGCCAGTCGGGGAAATTCATGGGATGGCGATTGACGTCGAGATGAGCGAAGGCATCCCAGACCCAAGCCGGTTTGTAATTGGGGTCGAGATCGACGATGGCGTCGCCCAGAACCGTGGTTTTTCCGGGATATCCCGGCAAGTTGTTAAACACTTGGGAGTCGCTCACGATGATCAGCAGGTGCCCATTGGGCAACGACACGAAATCGTGATCGATGGAAAGAACGTTGATGTTGTAGCCGGCATTGGTCAGCGCTGTCTGAAGCTGTTTGTAGTCGAACTGATTGATGACCTTTCCCGTCAGGTCGATTTCTTGTAAGGTGCCACCGGGTTGGCCAGGATTCGGGGAGATCATCGCCAGCACGTGGCCATTCGACAGCATTTTGACTGGCTGAGGCGCTCCCAGCGAGGTGTCAAAGTCGTAGTACCAGATGAGGTTGCCCTGGGGATCCACGGCTACGATCATGAGCTGGTTGTTCGGTCCGGGATCCAGGCTCAACAGCTCGACTCCGCTAGCCGGTGTCATGCCGGCAGTGGTGCTTACCGTGACGGCGGGCACACGTTGCGGATCTGGGGCCTGTGTCTGAAATGTTCGGTCGCTGTCGTAATGCGGATTGCCGGCGGCGTCGGTGATCACCGCCTGCATGTGGTACATCGTGTTCTGCTTCATGCCGCCAACCAGGATGTTCACGTCGCCGCCACCGGAAGGAACAGGTTGCGACGAGGTCGTGAATCCGTAGCTGGTGGTTGGGCCGAACTGAACCGAGACCGTTCCAGCAGTCGTCGTGGTGACGGAATACTGCGCCACCAACGGATGACTGGTAGCAGTCACGCTCGCCTGCTGGATGACAGGCGATTCGTTCATGTTGCCGCCTCCGCCTCCGCATCCGGAGAGAACCAGGAGGGCAACCGAAACCGTTAAACACACGAAGCTCAGGCTGAAGATGCGACGTTCAGAATGTGTAGTCAATTCCACCCCACTCAAGCGGAAAGTACCGGCTGGTTTCTGTTTCAGAAGAATCTGAATCGGCGTTCCATTTTCACGGAACGTTAACAATACGTTGGGATGAATTCTTTATGGGTTGACCGCTCCTGTCAAGTCCCTTGGATGGCTGATGAGTTTAGCGGGGATGTTCCTGTTCGGCAGAAGAGCGTCGCGATTGGGCGACGCGCTCGAGTTCATTCATGGTACGGTGCCACGCAGTGTCTCCGTCGTATTGCGCTGCTTTCTCGTAGCCTCCCGCTCCCATGCGCTGGCGCGACGCGGGATCGCTCAATAGCTTTTCGATGTTTGTGGCGAGTTGTTCGGCGTTGCCGAATGGGACCGGTGACTCCGCCGCCGCAACTAGTGATCAGTTCGCGCGACACCGCGATGTCAGCCGCGATCACCGGCTTCTTGTTCGCCCACGCCTCGATCAGCACCAGGCCGAGCGACTCTACCCGCGAAGGCTGCGCGACGATAGTAGCCGATGCCAGCAAGTCGCGCTTCTCGGCCTCGACGAACGGCGGAAGATTGAGGAGCCTGGGACAATTCTTTCCCGCCGCGGCGATGAAATCGTCAAAGGTTGAAAGGCTGGGGCCGGTCATAACCAGCCACGCGTTCGATCCGCGTGCCCACGCCAGCTTCATGGCTTCAACCAGCGTCTGCGATCCCTTGTCGAACGCCTTCATCCCAAGATGCAGGACGACCGGACCGTCGACGTTATGGCGCTGCCGCAGGAAATCCGGATTGCCGCCGACCGAGGAACGCAGATCGATTCCGAATGGTGTGATCGCCAGTCTTTGCTAGAGTCGATGCCCAGGCTCTGCAGGCGGTCGCGCTCGGTTTGCGTCATGCAGAAAACTTTGCGACAGCGTTGCAGCATGGCGACCTGATGCGGCTGCAGGTAATGCTGCACGACCTCGTCGCTGCCTGGTTCGCCAAGATGAGAGCAGGGCGTAGCGACAACGGGCAGATTGTGCAACTCGCCGGCATGGAGTCCGGCATACATCACGCTGTTGTAGGGCAGCGGGCCGATGTGGAAGAGATCGGCATCGACTTCGCGCAGCGCTTCCATCAAGCCGGGAACATGAAACGACGGGCGCCAGTATTGCGCCTTCCATCGCCAATACGGGACGAGACCCAGCAGTCGAGTGGCGCGGCGGCGCAGCTTGTTGTAGCAGATCGGAAAGCGGCGAATGACGACGCCGTCCGCGGATACCTGCGCCAGGGGAAAGGTTTTGAAACCGGGCAGCCAGAAGGATTCCAGATCGTCGGCGACGGTGGTGAAGACGGTGGCGCGATGTCCGTGCCTGACGAGATATTGCGCAAGGGCGAGCAGCGAATTCTCGTATCCGCCGCGATAAGGAAAGGACCGGGGAAGGACGAAGGCTACGTGCATGGGAAGGGTGCGGCGCCTCAACGACTATTAACATCTACAAAAAGGAATGTCCGGAACAGGGTGGAAGGGCCCGGCTTCAGCCGGGCCAAAAGCTGTTCGCTGGAACCGGGCTTCAGCCCTGGCGACCGCGGCTGAAAGCCGCCGCCTTGGAATGATCTTATTCGCCGGACTAAAGTCCGGCGCTTCCACCCCCAAAAGCCAGCTCTGCCTAGTGAGCGCCGACGGCCTCGGGAATCATCATGGTCTTGTACGTGGCGACAGTTTCTTCCGGAGGGCCGTCCGCGATCAGGTTCCCGTGATCGAGCAGCAGCACCCGATCGCAATGTTCCTCCACGGTTTTCATGTCGTGCGTCACCAGCAGAATCGTCTTGCCCGAGGCGCGGAATCGGCGAATGCGTTCGAAGCATTTCTCCTGAAAGCCTATATCGCCGACGCCGAGGATTTCGTCGACGACCAGGATTTGCGGATCGACTTCGATGGCCACGGAAAATGCCAGCCTCATGTACATGCCGGAGGAGTACTGCTTGACCGGCGAGTCGATGAACTCGCCGATGTCGGCAAAGTCGATGATGCCCTGCTGCCGCTCCAGCATCTCGCGCTTGGAATAGCCCATCAGCAGGCCGTTCAGCAAAATGTTCTCGCGGCCGGTCAGCTCGTGATGGAAACCCGCGCCCAACTCAATTAGCGGCGCCAGGCTGCCGTTGACGGTCACCGTGCCTGTGGTCGGCCGATACACGCCGGCGATGATCTTCAGCATCGTGCTCTTGCCGGAACCGTTGCGCCCGATGAGCGCGAGCGTCTGCCCGCTGGGAACCTCGAAGGAGACGTTCTTCACCGCTTCGAAATCGTGGTAGCTGGAGCGGTTGCGGAAGATCTTGGAGAACAGCTCGCGCACCGTGTCCGGACGCTCCTGGATCAGGCGAAAGCGCTGGGTGACGTTCTCCACTCGAATGACAGGTTCAGACATTTTGCAGCTCAAACGTAGAAGACAAAGTTGTTCTGATATTTCCGGAACAGCGAATAGCCGATGAACAGGCTGATGAATGCGCAAACAAACGAGGCGATGATCGATGGCGCCTTGGGCAGCTGGCCGTAATACACCGCCAGGCGAAATCCGTTGATGACGTAAATGATGGGATTCAGCTTCAGAATCCAGCGGTAATGTGCCGGCAGCATGTCGAGCGGATAGATGATCGGAGTGACATAGAACCAGGCTGACAGCACGACCTGCAGGATGTGCGACACATCGCGGTAGTAGACATTGGCGGCGGCGAAAAAGAAGGTCATGCCAAGCGTGAAGATGGCCAGCGCCAACAGAGGAACCGGCAGATAAAGCCAGGTCCAGTAAAACGGATGCCGCAGCAGCGGTACCAGTATGGCGAGCGGTATGAGCGACAGCAGCAGGTTGATGATGTTGGAAACCAGCGCGGCCATGGGAAACACAAGCTTGGGGACCGCGACCTTCTTGATGAGATCGCCGTTGGTCACGATGGATTCGACCGCATAGGAAAGCGACTGCGAGAAGAACGTCCAGGGCAGCAGCACGCTCAGCAGAAATATGGCGTAGTGCGGGATGGGAAAGCGCATGATGGTGGAGAAGACCATGGTCAACACCAGCATCATGAAGGCGGGATTGAGCAGCGCCCACAGGAAGCCCAGCACCGAACGCTTGTAGCGAATTTTCAGCTCTTTGAGCGCGAGAGCCCAGATCAGCTCCCGGTAGCGATAAGTATCGCGAATGAGTTGGGTCATAAAGTAACTGGCGGACGTTCGGAGCCTGCTGCACGCGGAAGCGGCGAACGAATTCGCGCCACGAGTCGATTCGTATCAGGGCACGTCTTTAGAGTCTGCGTGAGAACCACCCTCTCATTTCTGCAGTGGAGCACGAACATCAGAAATCAAGTGCCGAAGGCACGGCATAACTTTAGCCCAGCACGGAGCCGGAGGCGGAGTGCTGGGTTGAGTGGGAAAAGAACCCGAGTCCCTTTAGGGACGGCAGGGTTCTCACGCACTCGGTTTAGACGTGCCGTCAGCGCATCTTGAAGAACTGGGCGTTAGCCCCTGAACCAAGGTTTGCAGGGGCTAAAGCCCTGATCTCTTCTGGCGTAAATCGGCACGACTGAAGTCGTGCCCTGATACGAATCTTCTAATCGGCGCGAAACTAATCGACGCAGGGGCTAAAGCCCTCGATCTCTTCTGGCGTCGATCGGCACGACTGAAGTCGTGCCCTGATACGAACCAAACTTCTGTTAGCCGCTGACGATTCACACTTGCGTAATTTGAGCCGCCGAATGAGTTGGCGCCCGCAAGAAACAGCGAATATTCAATGTTAAATGATTTTCGCGGTAGACGCCGAGTTCACTCTGTGGTGCGCCGCAAACGGTTACTCAATGAGTCGGCGTTGGCGTCGGAGCCATGTTGAGATCGGTCATGCCTTTCAGCAGATCGCGCTGTTCCGGAGTGTAGTTGTTCTTGAACTCGTCGGAGTTCATCAGCTCATTGCGCGCTGAGGGAGGCATGCCGCGCAGCCGGCGGTAGGCTTGCGAAACCTTGTCCTTCTGATCTTCCGGTAGATTGCGGTACTGGTTGTACAAGTTGCGCGTCTGCTGTTGCTGCTGCGGAGACATGTGCTCGAAGGTCTCCATGCGGTTGAGGATTTGCGCCTTTTTCTCCGGAGACTGACTGTTGAAGTTGCGCAAACGATCGAGCAGATGATTCTGCCGCTCTGGCGAGAGGCTCTGGAAGCCGGGATCGCGCCGCAATTGCTGCTCCTGCTGATGCGGCGGCAAGGTCATGTATTTGCGCAGCCAGTCGCCACGATGCGGACCCGGACCTTGGGGATGAAAAGTGTAACCCTGTTGCCCGCCGGACTGCGGCGCGGGCGAGCTAGCCGGCGGTGCGCTGGAATGGGCCGAAGGGGGAGGGGCAGACGAACCTCGCCGCTGCCACGGCGGAGATAAACACACCGCCGGCATCGCGGCGAGCACGACAACCGCGACTAGCGACATGGACTTGGCCCGCAACACCGTTCTTGCACCTACTCCGTCGACTGCCGATCAAGGGCGTCGAAGTCGGAGAACAGATCCGCGTTCTTATCGAGATATTGCAAATCGCCTACTGGAGTGCCCGGCGCACTGACTCGAGGTGGATTTTCATTGTTGGCAACGGTATTGTGATCGCCGCCGAACGGACCCAACTCCATCAAACCAATTCCCAGCCCGAGGAGCAACGCCGCCGCACCCGCCAGCACGGGACGGCGAAACCACGCGAGCCAGCCGCGCTGCGCAGGCGCCAGTGCCTCTTCGCGTATGCGCGCGCGCAGTCGCGTATTGAAATACGGTGAAGGCTCGGGCGTCTGCCATTCATCCAGCAAACTCATGGTCTGCTGCAAGGAAGCCAACTCAGCCGCGCAAGCCCGGCAACTGGCCAGATGCTCCTGCATCTCCGGCGAAACCGACTGCGGCCCGCTCAGCAACGCTTCCATCAAATCGTGACGAAGTTTTTCGCACATCATAACTACACCTATATTTTCCTGCCCCTAAATAAACTGTCTCAACGTCTCGCGCAGCGTCTCATAGGCGCGGAAGAGCAGCGACTTGGTCGCCGACTCGCTCAGCTTCAGCACCGCCGCAATCTGCTTGTAGTCCATGTTCTGATACTTGTGCATCAGCACTGCCATGCGCTGCCGCTCGGGGAGCGCTTCCACCTGCTTGCGGATTGCAGCCAGCCGCTCACGCCGCAGAATGGTCTGCTCAGCGTTCATCCCGGTATCGGGAACATCGACCGTCATGCCCGTCTCCGTATCGGGCTCGTCGATGTTGACGGTATTTTCCGGCCGCTCGTGCTTAGTATCGCGCGCGTGGTTTACCGCCAGATTAGTCGCAATACGATATAACCAGGTGGTGAACTTGGCGCTCGCCTCGTAGCTCTGGCGCGAGCGATAAACCCGGAGGAAAACCTCCTGCGCGAGCTCTTCGGCCACTGCCTGATTGTGCGTCATGCGATACATGAAGCTGATCATCGGCCGGCGGTATTTGTCGACCAGATAATCGAAGGCAGGGTCGTCGCCGGAAGCCACGCGCAGCATGACTTCGGCATCGCTCAGCATCTGTAAAACGACAGGTTCAGCCAAGTCGCCCCGTATTGCGGCCGGCGGTGCCTGCACACCCTGTACGGGGGCGCCCGCCAGCACGGCTCGATCTAACGCGATGCTGCCCACATCGGCAATAACCCTCATGACCACACAAAGTTGCGCCGAGGGCAGTCATATTTCCGGCCCGGCGCCGCGTCAGGGAATGCTGCGCCGTAGCCCGCTAAGGCAGTATTATGCACGAGAGGCCGCAGAGGCTGCACTCCCCAAATTATGGATTTGATGCGAAGACCCTTGATCTGCTTTGGCTTGCTGGTAGTTCTTGTGCCCGGCGCAGGGCTGTTGTCCGCAGCGGAAGCGGCCCCCCGCAGTCCCCTTGTCGCGGCCCAACAGCAGTCCGATCAGGCGCAACCGGCCTCCGGTTCCGGCGAACAGGCTGCTCCAACCGACCAAGGGCAAGGCCTGACCTTGACCGAGCAGCTCATCCGCGGCGTGTTTCAGCCGCTGCAAAATGGCATGCAGACCCGGAACATCCAAATGGTGCTGTCGATCTTTGACAAGAAGGAGCTGACCGGCTGGGCCGACCTCCAGGCGCAGCTGAATGCGTTTTTCCAGCAATACGACTCGGTAAATTTCCGTTACCAGATACTGCAGGTGACGGCCGAGAAGGACCGTGGCAGTGCAACCGCCGAGATCGAGATGGACGCGCTGCCGTACAACTTCGGGCAGATCCCCTCGCGCCGCAGCGTGCAGATGCGCTTTCAGATAAAGCTCGGGGCCAAAGGCTGGAAGGTCTCTGGATTTAGCCCGGCCGATTTCTTCAGCGTTGGATTTCAACAGCCTGCCCGATGAACCGGCCCGGCATGAAGCGCGACTATCCTGAACATCCGCTGATCGGTGTCGGCGCCGTCATCGTGCACGGCGGCCGTGCGTTGCTGGTCCGCCGCAATACCGAACCGCTGCGCGGTGAGTGGTCGGTTCCCGGCGGCATGCTGGAGCTGGGCGAGAAGCTGCGCGACGGCGTGCGCCGCGAAGCGCTGGAGGAAACCGGCGTCGAAGTCGAACCGGGCGAAGTGCTGGACGTCTTCGACAGCATCTTCACCGACGCGCTGGGCCAGACGCAGTATCACTACGTGCTCATCGACTATCTCTGCCGCCCGATCTCCGGCGAAGCGCAGGCTGGAGGGGATGTCAGCGACGTGCGCTGGGTGAGCGCCGAGGCGTTACCGGCAATGGGAATGCGCGAAGCCACCGAACAGGTTGTGCGCAAGGGGCTGAAGCTGGCTGGGAAAACTAGCAGTTGACTCTGAACGGTTTTGCAGCGACCATTTCGTCTTTGAGGGAACCCATGCAACGAATGCTCCGCCTGGCCGCAATACTCACCTTGACCGCGGCTATCTTCGCAGCAGCACAGCAAAGCGATCAGCCGGCCCAAAACGCAGCGCCGCAAACCCAAGCCGTTCCGCCGTCGCAGATTATCGTTCCCGGCCAGGAGAAGGCGCCCAAGCCGCCCGACATGGTTTGCTTCGGCTACGGGCCGAAGTGGAGCATTCAATTCGTGAATGGCGCAGCACGCTACCTCGGCGTCAATCAGCCGGACCAGACGCTACTCGGCGATTTCTATTGGGTGGCGCAGGACAATGCGTGGGAGTGGCATCGCGCCAATGGCCTGGCGCCAATGAACGGCAGCTTCGGTTTGTCGGCAACCGTCCAGAAGCAGGCCTGCACCGATCCCGTGCGCAAGGCGACCTATCCGTATTCGGCGCAGGTGAACCTGCCGCAAGGCGACATGGTCAATGGTTGCTGCCGCAAGCTGCGTCCGGGCGAGGCGGCGGTGGGTCCGCATGGACTGCAACAGACTGCTCCGGGGTCGAATGGCTCGGCGTCAGGATCGGCAGGTGGATCGCAGGGCGGCTCTCAAGGCGGATCACAAGATAGCTCGTCGCAGGGGAACTCGCAGCCAAACAAGAGACCGACACCGAAGTAGTGCGTCAGTTCGTCCGCGCTATTTGGGAGCAGGGCGCTCCAGCACGAGTAGTTCCTTGTCGCGATAGATTGAGCGTGCGTACTCGTGGTATCCACATTTCTCGGCAACGCGCAGCGACGCGGCATTATCGGGATGAATGAGGCAGGCAGTGCGGACCGCTCCGAAATGTTCGTCACCCCAGGCAATCACTGCACGCATAGCCTCGGTCGCATAGCCCTTGCCGTGAAACTCTGACGCCAGGATCCAACCGCTCTCCGGCGTGTCGCACAGCGGAGGATTGAGTTCGCGCTTGAAGTCGGCGAATCCCACTTCGCCGACGAACTTGCCCGTGGCCTTTTCCTCCAGCGCCCAAAATCCGTAACCCATCAGAGCCCAGTGCCCGATGTAGCGCAGAATGCGCCACCAGACTTCTTCGCGCGTCTGCGGCTTGCCGGTGGTATGGCGAACAACTTCGGTATCGGCCCATAGCGCGGAGCAGACGTCGAGATCATCGACGCGATGGCCGCGCAGACGGAGGCGTTCAGTTTCGAGGACGGGAACGTCAACGGCTTGTCGAATGGTTTTGTGCATGGTTCACCGGTACACTTCGCGTCGGTGTGCGATCCGCGTGATGCTGACCAGCCTCGCTTCATCGTCAATGATATACAGCACCCGCCAGTCACCTACGCGGATGCGCCACTGGTCTTTGTAACCCTTGAGCTTCTTAACTCCGGCAGGTTTGGGATTTCGGCGCAGAGACTCGAGTCGTTGCACAACCCGGGCCAGCATACTGTCCGGCAGCGATTCTAGTTCCTTCCGTGCAGAGGGCTTGACCTCGACGGCGTATTCAACCACGAAGTCGCCCGCGCTTGATTAGGTCCGCCTTGACCGTTTCCAGCGGAATGCCTTTTTCCTTGCGCCGCGACTCCGAAATCAGGCCATCCCAGAAATCCTGGAGCCTCGCACCGTGCTTCTTGAGATCGATCAGGACGGCTACCTTACGGCCTTTGGCGTCGGTGACAAATTGCACTCCGGTCATGGATCCATTTTCATTCAATTGCTGGTTCTCACGCAATCCGCAAAGAAAAAGACCCGCAGCGCACGCGCCAGCGGGTCCTTTCCGGTTAGCTGTTAGGATTGGCCTGAGGCTGTCCACTCTGTGTGGCCCCAGCGGCAGACACCAAAACCAGCTGTCTTGCGAGGATTTAGAGCGGAAGCCCTAAGCCTCAGCCACCTCACTTGAGAAACTACAATGACTGTCAGATATCATATTTTTGGATCACCCTCCTTTCCAGTGTACTGCGAAGTTAACACCGCTTTTGCCGCGCCGTCAAATTGAGAATTGATGAGTGTTCCTCGACGGTAAACGGCGTTATGGAAACGGCAAGCCGCTTCCCGACAACGTCAGCAAACGGCCAGGATCGAGCGGCCGCGGTCTCAGTGATAGCTGAACTCGAAGGCCGCGTGCTGGCGAAAGTCGTCGTAGTAGAGGCGATACCCGCCGCGATCATAATCGTTGAGCGCGAACACCACCTCGGACTTGCCATCGCCGCTGTAATCGTTCGCGTCCACCAGCCACATATTGGAACCGAGCCAGCGCATTTCGCCTTGCGGCGTGATGACGAACCATTGCATGGCGAAGGGATCATCCGCCGGGCCGTTAGTTGCGATCGAAAATAAGCGCCAGCGGCGCGACACAGGTTAGCCCAGCCGTTCACGGCTGGGAACGCGGCTTCGCCGAGCCGCCCTATTCAGCGGTGATCGCGACTACGCGATCATCTCCACCCATAACTTGGCTTGCGAAAACTGCGGATCAACTGCCCGGCGATCACCACTCCCGCCAGCGCCAGTCCAGCGCCGACGGCAATCTTCCTGATCAGCTTGCCATCGCAAGCCGGCTTCTTTCTCGCTCCCGCAATGTGCTCGGGACGCACGCCCAGGCCAAGGATGCGCGCCATTCCACGTTGTACGCCCGGAATACTTACCATTACCTTTAGCTGCCACGGTGCCTTCGCGGGACCAGGATTGCTAAAGATGGTTTTCAGCCCGTTGTGCATGTTGACCTGCACGAACTGGACGACTCGCGTCGGCATCTCTCGGCGTCGCTGCACCTGCGCCAGCAACTCATCGCTGACGCGTCCCTGGCGCAAAGGATCGGCCAGGATGTTCGCTGTCGCAACTGCGTCCTGGATCGCAAGGTTGATGCCGACTCCTCCTGCCGGCGACATGGCATGTGCGGCATCGCCAATACATAGCAGTCCCGGCCGATGCCACTGCCGCAGCCGATTGATCTGCACCGACAGCAGCTTCACCTGATCCCAATCGCGCAGCTGTTCCACTTGATCTCCGAGGAAGGGCGCAATCCGGTGCAACTGTCCGCGAAACTCTTCCAACCCTTCCACACGGATCTGGTCAAACGTGCCCTTGGGGATGATGAGTCCCGCCTGGTAATAATCGCCGCGTGGGATGAGAACCAGTGCCTTGCCGTAGTTGAGATTTCCCAGCAGATGTTCGGGAGTTGTGCTGCTTGCCGGGATTCGAAACCAGAGCACGTCGATGGGAACGCCGAACTCCAGCACCTCAAAGCCCGCGGCCTTCCGAGTGAGCGAATGACGCCCATCGCAGCCGACCACCAGATCGGCATCAATCTCGGCCGTGCCATCAGGCGTCTTCGCCACCACGCCCCTAAAGCGGCCGTTGTCGTTGATGAGATCGGTGGCTTCGTTCTGCATGCGCAGGGTGAAGCTGGGAAATGCCTTCGCCTTATCGGCGAGAAAGTTGAGAAAGTCCCACTGCGGCATCAGCGCGACGAACTTGCAGTGCGTCGGCAGACGGCTGAAGTCGGCGGCCTGAAACGCGTAATCGCCGTAGACCCCGCCCGCCGATCTCAGCTTCTGGTGCGGAACTTTGAGGAAATCTTCCAGGATGCCAAGCTCGTACATCAGCTCGAGCGTCGACGGATGCACCGTGTCGCCGCGGAAATCGCGGTTGAAGTCCTGATGCTTCTCCAGCACGGTGACCGCAACGCCGGCGCGCGCCAGCAGGTAGCCCAGCATCACGCCCGCAGGTCCGCCGCCGACAACACAACAGGTAGTTTCAATTTTCTGAATTGCCATGAGTGCCTCTTTCAATGCTTGTATGCCAAGCCGTGACGCAAAGTTGCCCACTCGATACTGCGCGCCGGCTTATGAACGATGAACCTGGCTACAGGCATGCTGCCTGCAATTGGTGACTGGAGCCCATCGCATGAATTGCTTTACTTGCTTTGTATCAGGGCACGACTTTCAGTCGTGCCGAAAAATTCGAACAAGAACCCGGGCTTTAGCCCCTGCAACAGCAATCGCAGGGGCTAAAGCCTACAACTACCTGCGGTTTCCTGCGGCACGACTAAAGGTCGTGCCCCGATACGAAGCTGCCCATTTTATAAGATGAGTTTTAGATTACAGGAACACGATGCAGCCACGCATTGGGGTGGGGAACTGCAGAAATATGGCGGAGAGGGGGAGATTCGAACTCCCGATACCCGTCAAGGTATGGCCGCTTTCGAGGCGGCTCGTTTCAACCACTCACGCACCTCTCCGCGCGCGGTTGCCTCTGGCCGGAGTTGCCAGGCCCATACAGTCTAACAAATATGGCTCAAACTTAGTTTTCCGCCGGCGAATCCCGATGCGCCACCTTCACGTTGAATCCGGCTTTGGCCAGGCGCTTCTGCACATCCTCAGCGATCATCACCGAGCGATGCTTGCCGCCGGTGCAGCCGAACGCAATCGTCAGGTAGCTCTTGCCTTCGCGGATGTAATGCGGGATCAAGTAAATCAGCAACTCCGAGATCCGGCGGATAAACTCCTTCGTCTGCGGAAACGAGCGGATGTATTTCGCCACTGCCGGATGTCGTCCGGTGAATGGCCGGAACTTCGGGATGAAGTGCGGATTGGGCAAGAATCGCACATCGAAGACCAGGTCCGCGTCCTCGGGTACGCCCTCGCGATAACCGAAGCTCACGCACGAGATCAGGATGTTCTTCTCGCTCTTGCCTTCGGTGAAGCGCTCAGTCAACTGCGTGCGCAGTTCGTGCACGTTGAACTTTGTTGTGTCGATGACAAAATCTGCCAGCGCGCGCAACGGCTTCAATCGCCGCCGCTCGGCCGACAGCGATGCTCGCACAGAAACATTGCGTCCCAGCGGATGCGGCCGCCGTGTCTCGCTGTAGCGCCGCAGCAGCGCCTCTTCATCGGCTTCCAGGAACAGCACCGTCGTCTTCAGCAGCCGCCGTAGCGTCGCCAGAATTTGTGGCAGCTTGTCCAGGCGCGCGCCTTCGCGGATGTCGACCACCAGCGCCGCGCGCTGAATCTCCAGCGTGTCCAGCACCAGCTCGGCAAAGTTGCCGATCAGCCCGACCGGCAGATTGTCGACGCAGTAATAGCCGAGATCCTCGAAGGTCTTCAGCGCCGACGCCTTGCCCGCGCCGCTCATGCCGGAGATGATGACTAGCTCGTGCTGCTCGCGCGCGCGCGCCGTGGCGGCCTTCGCGGAATTGGCAGCATTATTGTTGCTGCGCTGTGGCGCAGCTTTGACGCGTGGCATCTGTGCTTCCCGTGACGGCGAGAGTACCAGACTTCGCCTCCGCCGTCAGCCGAAACTTCAGGTAGTGTTAGTTAGAGTTGGGCCTGTTAAGACAGAAGCCGAATCACAGTTGATGGGCTGATGTACAGCCACCCCAGACGTCGAACCCGTCGCAGCTCCCGCAACTCACCCCGGCAATCCCTTTTCGTCATACAGTAACTCGTCGACATCAATCGATTTGTAAGGCTCCTTCAGGCGGCTCGCACAGTCTCGGGCAATGCGCATAAGCCGCTTGGCGCGTGGGCCGCGCTGCGAGTGGCGGACTCGCTCCAGCCGTTCCCGCAGAGCCTGCGTGACCGCCTCCGTCATACTCTCGCCTGTACGGCGCGCCAACTCCTTCGCCAGGTTGTGAGTTTCGGGATTCTTGATATTGAGTGCCATGGCGTCCCCATCGAGCGCGGGCTATTTGCGATTCTACCTCTTGGCGGGTTCGGCGAACCTCGCGTCCCGCTGGACATCGCGCCGCCCGCTGGCGTACAAGCGCTCTATGGGTTTTTTGCGGAAGCTCGTCTGTATCGGGCTCGCTGTCATTACGGTTTGCGCCGTCGCTCTGGCCGCGGACTTCGAATGGAAATGGCGCGACCAGCAGACCATCGGCCGCACCGATCCCAGCCTCGGCAACACCTCGCGGCTGACCGAGCCCGAACGCGCCGCGCTCATCGATGCCATCGTCCTGCGCCTGCAAAAGCCCATGAGCGAGCGCGGCTACGACGACGAGCGTATCCGCGAGATCGCCTCCACCACGCGCCTTCGTTTTGTCGACCTCGGCGGAAACAAGCCGCTGCTGTTCGCAACCTCGCTTGGTCTCGAGGGCGGATGCGATGCCATGTCCAACTGCCCGCTGTGGATCTTTCGCCATAGCGAAGACGGCTATGTCTCGGTGCTCGATGCGGTCGCTTCGAGCTATACCATTCAGCCGACGAGCAGCAACGGATTCTCCGACCTCGTGGTGGTGCGCCATGAGTCGCCTACCGACAGCCGCCTGAGCCTCTACACCTATGCCGACGGCAAATACTCCGACGCCGGCTGCTACATAGCGAAGTGGCCCGCGGCGAAGGACGGCGACATCCAGGATCCCGACATCACTAGCTGCAATGCGGAAGCCACGAAGCCGGCGCAGACAGAAGACTCTAATCCTCCCAAGGCACAAGATTCGACGCCAGCCAAAACGGATGACTCCAAGCCAGCCAACTCAGGCGACTCCGCAACGCCCAAAACGAATGATTCCAACTCCACCCAGTCGCAAGACTCCAGTCCAACTAAGGCAGACGACGCCACCCCAGCAAAGTCGCAAGACTCGAACCCAGCCAAGTGAGAGCGACCTACCGTTTGATTGGAAGAGAGAACGTGATTAGCCCAGCGCGGAAGCGCTGGGTAAGGGGACGTATGAACATGCGAGTCCCGTCAGGGACGGCACATGTGGTGCCCACCTTGCGCCCAACGTTGTTGTCATCCTGAGCGGAGTGAGGCGACAGCCGAACGGAGTCGAAGGACCCCTATACTCCCGAGGAATGGTCGCCCTGGCCATTGGAAGTGCGAAAGTAACTAGCCCCGCGGAAGCGCTGTGTACGTCGGACGCGTAAAGTCCCGTCACATCCCACGCCTTGCACCAATAATAGTGCAAGTTCTCGATTCGGGAATCACTTGTCAAGCCCCACAAACATGCCGAAATCTCTGTAATAGGCTGTCCACATTGGAGATATAAAGTTATGAAAATCCGCAGAAGTACCCGCTAAATGTGCTATACTGTAATTAGAGAGTTGGGAAAGAGTTGTACACTCCTTTCCTGGCTCTCGTTTCTTTTGCCCGCGAAAAAGCTGGTAACGCGGCTTCCTCGTCCCTCGAATTCCTGCTCCTCAGCACTAGCCAGAACGGGCTGTAACCTGGCCCAGACGGCGCCACGATCCGTAAGCCAGCGCTGACTGCGCTGCGCGAGAGAGTCCGAATCCCATGGCGACGGCGCATCATTCCGCCCCGCTCCCGCAAAGTTGTATCTCGAACCTTCACAATTCCGCATTCCCATTTGCCGTTGCGAGTAGAATTGCTCCATCGGGATGGCGCTTTCTTTGCGGATCATCACAGGTACTAGATTCACATGCCATTAATTGGAAGTTTTGCGCTCCTGCTTGCCCTCGCATTGGCAGGCTATTCGTTCATTGCGGGAGTCATGGGGTTGGCTCGCAAGGACGATCGCCTGGGCGAAACCGCGCGCCGCGCCGGCATTGCCTCGTGGGCCGCGGTCACCATCGCCGGACTCGCGCTGGTGATGGCCGCGCTGGGCAATGATTTCTCGGTCGCCTACATCCTGCATCACAGCAATCGCGACCTTCCCATCGCCTACAAGTTCGCCGCGCTGTGGTCCGGACAGGAGGGCTCGCTGCTCTTCTGGGCGTGGCTGCTGTCGACCTACGCGCTGGTCCTGCGGATGCGCTACAAGGTCGATCCGCAACTCTTCGCGCACGCTTCGGTGATCATCGCGGCCGTGCAGGTATTCTTCTTCTCGCTAATCAACTTTGCCGCGAATCCGTTCGGCCTGGTCAGCGGAACAATCCCCGCCGACGGCAACGGCCTGAACCCGCTCCTGCAATATCCCGAGATGGTTATCCATCCGCCGATGCTCTATCTCGGCTACGTCGGCGTGACCGTGCCGTTCGCCTTCGCGCTTGGCGCACTGATCATGAAGTATCCCGGCGAGAAGTGGATTCACATTACGCGCCGCTGGACCATGGTGGCTTGGCTCTTCCTCACCTGCGGCATCTTCCTCGGCGCGCACTGGGCCTACGAAGTGCTCGGCTGGGGCGGCTACTGGGGATGGGATCCGGTTGAGAACGCGTCGCTGCTGCCGTGGCTCACCATGACCGCCTTCCTGCATTCGGTGATGATGCAGGAGAAGCGCGGCATGATGAAGATGTGGAACATGTGGCTGATCTTCACCACGTTCCTGCTCGCCATCTTCGGCACCTTCCTCACGCGCAGCGGCGTGGTCAGCTCGGTTCACGCCTTCGCGCAATCAAGCATCGGCACATGGTTCGTCTGGTTCCTGGCGATCTCGTTCGCCACGTGCGTTTACTTCTTCGTGCGCAATCGCGAGACGCTGAAGAGCGAGCACCGCCTCGAATCGCTGGTCTCGCGCGAATCGAGTTTCCTGTTCAACAATCTAGTGTTGCTAGTCTCGTGCTTCGCAGTGCTGTGGGGAACGCTGTTTCCGGTGCTGTCGGAATGGGTCACGGGATCGAAGGTCACCGTCGGCCCGCCATTCTTCAATCGCGTCAACGTGCCGATTGGAATCTTCCTGGTGCTGCTGACCGGCATCGGTCCGTTGCTCGCGTGGCGCCAGACCTCGTTTGATCGCGTGAAACGCAACTTCGTATGGCCAACGGCTCTGGCGGTTCTGACTGCAATCGCGTTGATGGCCGGCGGCATGAAGCCGTGGGAAGATTCCGCCTACTTCTACTCGCTGGTAGCGATCTCCCTTTCGGTGCTGGTCCTGGCCACGGTCGCAGGTGAGTTCTGGCGCGGCGGTCGCGTCATCGCGCGCCAGACCGGCGTCAGCATCGCGCAAGGCATGGTCGTCATCACTCGCCGCAACACGCGGCGCTATGGCGGCTATCTCATTCACATCGGCATAGTGCTCATCGTCATTGGCTTTGCCGGCCTGCCCTTCAATCAGGACAAAGAGCAGGAGATGGGCTTCGGCGACAAGATGCAGATCGGCCATTACACGCTCGTCTGCCAGTCCTACACGCAAGACGATAAGCCGAACTATAGCAGCGAGTGGGCTGTCATCGACGTCTACCGTGGTGGCAAGCAGATCGCGACCATGTATCCCGAGCGCCGCTTCTACAAGGCCAGCGAGCAGACCGCGACCATGGTCGCCAACCGCTCGCGCCCGAACGAAGACCTGTACCTCGTCTACACCGGGCGCAATCAGGACACCGGCAGGCCGATCATCAAGGCGCACGTGAATCCGCTGGTCATGTGGATCTGGATCGGCGTGCTCATCGTGCTGATCGGAACCATCATTGCCCTCTTCCCCAACATGAAGCCGCCGAAGGTCGTGGCGAAGGAGCCAGAGAAAGATCTCGCCACCACCGAAGCCGTGCAGCGAGGAGCGGTGGGCGTTGGTGGGGATTAGATAGTGCGGGCCTTCAGGCCCGCGTCGTGCGGTTCCCTTTGATGTGTCATCCCGAGCGAGGACTTTAGTCAGAGTCGAGGGACCTGCTGTTCCGCTGGCGTCGGATCGGAAGTAATGCGTCCGGCAGAATCCAGTCTCGCGCAGCGAGACGGCATAACTTAGCCCAGCACGCAGCGAAGCGGAGTGCTGGGTATGCGGTAATAAATGACCCCGAGTCCCTTCAGGGACGGCAGGGCTTCGCGACAACAACCTTCGAACCCGAACTCCGGTCATTAATCCCGGCCGTGATGCAAAAATTAATTCCGCGTCCGGCTGAAAACACCGCATTGACGAACGTGTTTGCCGCATCATGAGCACGAAACGATTCACCATCGTCGTTGCGATCCTGATCGCTTGCGCCTCCGGCCTGGTGCTGCGCCGCGCCATCGCTTCGACCTCCGCCCACTTCTCGACAATCGACGTCAACGGCCGCTCGCGCGAATACATCCTGCACGTGCCGCCCAGCTACAACGGTAAAGTCGCGGCGCCACTGGTCATCGTGCTGCACGGCGCCGTCCAAGGCGCTGCCAACGCCCAACAGATGTCCGGCATGAGCAGCCTGGCCGACCAGCAGAACTTCATCGCCGTGTATCCCAACGGCACCGGCCGCCTGGTCACCTGGAATGCCGGCAACTGCTGCGGTTATGCGCAGCGCGAGAATGTCGACGACATCGCCTTCCTGCGCGCGCTCGTCGCCAAGCTGCAGAAAAACTACAGCATCGACGCCAGGCGCATTTACGTCGCCGGCATCTCCAACGGCGCCATGATGTCGTATCGCGCGGCCTGCGAAATGTCCGACGTAGTTGCCGCGGTCGCGCCTGTTGAAGGCGCGCAGAACGTGCCATGCAAGCCATCGGCGCCGGTTTCGCTGATTGTCTTTCACGGTACCGCCGATCGTCTGGTGCCCTACAACGGCGGCTCAACTCCGTTTCAGATCGGCCCGCACCGCAACGACGCTTCCGTCGCCGATACCGTCGGTTTCTGGGTGAAGGAGAACGGTTGCGCGCCGGCGGCCAAGCGCGAAGAATCCAAAGACGTGAAGATCGACATATACTCGGGATGTAAGGATGGTACAGGCGTCGCGCTCTATACGATTCAGGGCGGGCATCATCTCTGGCCGGGCACGCCCATCAGCCACGTCGATCTGTCGGCCACCGATGTGATGTGGAAGTTCTTCGCGCAACATCCGAAGGCGTGATTGTTACAGATAGGATGGAAGTATGAATGGAATTCAATACGTCACCGACGAAAAAGGTCGCAAGGTGGCAGTACAAATCGACCTGAAGAAGCACCGGGACTTGTGGGAGGATATCGAAGATGTTCTGGTCTCGCGGTCGCGCCGCCATGAGAAACGCATTCCGCTGGAGAACGTGAAGGCCGGACTCATCAAGAGCGGAAAACTCCCGCGTGAATAGTTATCGCGTCGCTTTGACTGCAAGCGCCGAGAGAGAACTGCGCGGACTTCCGGCAGACGTGGTCGCACGAATCTGGACACGAATAGAGCGTCTTGCAACGAGTCCTCGTCCGCCGGGTTGTAAGAAGCTCCACGGCGGCGACAAACAATGGCGGATTCGTGTTGGTGACTACCGTGTTGTGTATGAGATCGATGACAAGTTGAAAAATGTCGATGTGACGCGGATTGCGCACCGGCGCGAGGTCTACGAATAGTTAAGCGACTATAAAGTAAAACGGAGTCCCTTCAAGGATGGCAGATTTTGAATCCACTGCTCTTGGTGGTCAGCCTTCTCACATCGCACAAGGTTTTGCTACTGCTAATTGCTAATTGCTAATTGCTAATTGCTTTCTTATTTTTTGGTTTTATGAAACTAAAAACTCGAAACTCGAAACTGGGTACTACGAAACTTCGTATCGCCCAGCTCGCTCTCATCGCCCTGCTGGCGCTCTTGTTCCTCGGTGCCGACACCGACGCCCGCTTCAATGAGCTGGGCCATCAGCTGATGTGCGCTTGCGGTTGCAATCAGGTTTTGCTGGAGTGCAACCACGTTGGCTGCACCTACTCGGATCGCATGCGCGACGAGCTAGCCGCTGGCCTGGCTCGCGGTGACAACGATTCCCTCGTCCTGCAAAGCTTCGTGCAGAAATATGGCAACACCGTATTGGCCGCGCCGACCACCACCGGCTTCAATCGCGTCGCCTGGATCATGCCCTTCGCTGTGTTCGTGGTTGCAATCGTCCTCACCGTGTGGCTGGTGCGGCTGTGGAAGTCGCGCGCCGTTGCTCAGCCCGTCCCATCGCCCAAGCTCGACGCCAAAGAACTCGACGACCTTCGCAAGAAGGCCCGTCAGGAGACTGAATTTTGATGTTCGCACTTGTCGCATTAGCTGTTATGACCGAGGAATCCGTCTTCGCCCTTTTTGGCTGCGCGCTCTTCGCGGCCGCCTTGTTTGTTTACGTCTTCTACCGTCCCGACGAGGTGGAGGCCGGCGAGGAAAAAACGCGCTCTCTTTATCTTCAGGAGCGCAAGGACGCGACCTACGAAAATCTGCGCGACCTCAATTTCGAATACAAGGCCGGCAAGCTGAGCGAGCAGGATTACGGGGTCCAGCGTGCCGCTCTCGAAGACGAAGCTGCTGCCATCCTCGCCGAGCTTGAGTCCATCGAGAAGGCTCGCTCGGTCGTGCGCCACGGCACCCGCCGCCCCGGCGTCCGTCCCAACGGAGGCCGCGCGTGAATCACGTAGAGCGGACCTTCAGGTCCGCGTCAAAGCTGAATAACTCCCTGTGTCATCCTGAGCGGAGGTGCGCGTTTCTTGCGCACCGGAGTCGAAGGACCCCTTTAGCATGCGCAATCCTGGTGCTCAGTTTCTTCTCCGCTTTTGCCGCCGCCCAGTCAATAACCGGCACGGTGACCAACGGCACGACAGGCAAACCGTCCGCCGGCGACGAAGTCTCGCTGCTCTCGCTTTCGCAAGGCATGCAGGAGATCGGCACCACCAAAACCGACGCGCAGGGAAAATTCTCTTTCCCCGCGCCTACCGACACGCAAGCCCCGCACATGGTTCGTGTCACGCATCAGGGCGTCGCCTACTTCCCACAAGGTGGCCCGCTCATGCCCGGCAGCTCCACCGCCGAGCTAACGATTTACGACGCAGCGTCCAAGGTTGACGGCCTCAGCCAGACTGTCGAGGTCGACCGTCTGCAGAGTGACGGCAAGCAACTGCAAGGCATCTCGCTCTACGCAGTCACCAACAAATCGCAGCCGCCGCGTACCGTCGCCAGTGACAAGGGCACCTTCGAGATCGTTCTCCCCGACGGCGCCGAGATCGAATCTGCCGAAGCCAAAGGTCCTGGCGGCCAGCCCATCGCCACAGAAACAACGCCCGGCTCGCAGAAGAACCACTACATGCTGAGCTACCCGCTGCGACCAGGCGAGACGCAGTTCCAGATCGCCTACCACATGCCCTACAGTGGCGAGGCCAGCTTCGCGCCCAAGGCGCAGCGCGACATACAGCACTTTGTCGTGATGGTCCCCAAGAGCATGACTTTCGAGGCCAAGGACAAGCAGCAATTCCAGCCGATGTCCGACGCGCAGTCGACCGTCATGGTCGCCACCAACGTCAAGGCGGGACAGGATCTCAGCTTCCGTGTCGGCGGCAGCGGAGTCTTTCAACCCGACAATCAGCAGGCCGGCCAGGGAAGCGCGGACTCCGGCGGCGCCATGGGCGGCTCGCAGGCTGCGGCCAACGACAATCGTCCCGGCGGAGGACTGGGCGCGCCGATCGACGCTCCCGATCCGCTGCACGACTATCGCGCCTACATCCTCGGAGCCTTCGCGCTGGTGCTGGTGATGGGTGGAGCTTTTATCGTGTCACGATCCAATCGCCTTCATCCGGCAACCGCTGCCGCTGGGACATCCGGCAACGTGGAAGCCGATTCTCCGGAATCCGCCGCCGCTTTTGCCGACTTTGTCGAGCCGACCGCGCCAGTTCGTGATCGCAATGCGCTGTTGCTGGAAGCGATGAAGGAAGAGTTGTTCCAGCTGGAGCTTGATCGCCAGCATGGGACGGTCAACGCGGAGGAGTATGCCAAGGCCAAAGCCGCGCTCGATGAAACCCTCAAGCGTGCTCTGGCCCGAAGCAAGGCCAGTAGCTAGAGCGCCTGCAGAGTTGCTGCAACCCGCCTTGGGGCAACGCAGGCCGCGCGGTCGATACTGCCGTTAAGCAAACACTACCGCGTGAGGCCCACTACCTCGGCTACAGCAACTCGGAAGACGCTCCGGCTGCCGGTCGCGTCATCTCCAGCGCTAGCGCTTCACGCCACGCCCTTGGCGTTCATGTAGTCGCTATACTGCTTGTCCACGCCGACGATGTGCTGCGACAGCCACTTGGTCAGAAAATCCAGCACATCCACCGACAACCCAAGCGTGCCGGCCTTGTACTGCGCGCCTATTTCTTTGACCTTGTTAGTGAACATGCGATGCTGATCGATCTGCGCCGACAATCCCGGATAGCTCAGCTGCTTCATCACCGCTTCTTCGGCGGTGAAGTGCCGCTCGGTGTAGCTGTGCAGCCTGGTCAGCACATCCTGCAGCACTTCTTTGCCGCGGCCGTTTTTCATGCCCTCATGCAACTCGTTGATGATGCTGAACAGCTGCTGGTGCTCCTCGTCAAAACGCTTTACTTTGACACTGTAGGTTGGGTTCCACGCGTATAGGGGCATGCGATCATCTCCTGCGCGCTACATCGGCAGAGATAGCAGGTTCTTTAGAGCGGTAGGGTTTCATGCCTGGAACTTGCTCTTCGCCAACTCCATTCGGCTCCGCCGCATCTTCTAAACGAGCGGCGTACAATCATCTCCGCCGTTTCACTATCTCACTGCGACGAGGTCTCGCATGCCTCTTTGGCATTCCGGAGTACGCTTCGCCACGCGCAAAATTCCCGCGCGCATCGGGCCTGCAACCCATGCGGTCTTGGACTACGCTGTTGCCGGCTCATTCCTGTTCATGGCTGCGCGCCTGTGGCGGCGCAATCGGCGAGCGGCGGTGGGCTCGCTGCTATGCGGCGGAATCGTCGCTGCCAACGCGTTGCTCACCGACTACCCCGGCGGAGTCTTCGATGTGATCGACTACAAGACGCACGCGCGCGTCGATGCCGGCTTGGCGGTACTCGCCGGCGCTACGCCGCGCCTGTTGGGTTTTTCCGGAGAACCAGAAGCGCAATTCTTCAACGTCGAGGCACTCGCACAAACCGTGGCGACCAGCCTCACCGACTTCGATCACCACGAGTGATTTTGCAAGGTAGAGCTGGCCTTCAGGCCAGCGTCCTTGCGTGCCATCCACTATGAGCCGGCTTCAGCCGGCGGCACACTCGATCTCACAATCGCTCCGCCGCCTTCAATCCCAGCGCACGTTCCTTCGCCATCAGGTCATTTTTCGGCAGGCTCTTGTCGCGGATGGAGAAATCGATCGCCGTGTCTCCCTTGCGCACAAACAGGCTCGTGCCGAATTCGCTGGTCACATAAAACGCCTCGTCGCCGATCCCGCTCACTGGCGTCACCGTGACGTTGCCGCTCGCCGCTTTCTCCTTCTGGAAGTAGGGCTCTGCGCGAAGTGGAGCATCGAGCTTGGTCCCAATCTCGCCGGTCTGTCCGGTTTGCGCCCACGCGCACATTACTTTGCCGGCCATGTGTTTGCCCGGATCGATCGACACGCCCAGCACCGCTCCGATCTCCGCCGGCGTCAGCACCTCGCACGCATCGCTAACCGGAGCGGCGGGTTTCTGCGCCGACGAATGACACGCGCTGAGCAGCAGGGTCATCAATGCCAGCAAAGCGAAGAAACGAGAATTCATATGAGGTTCCTGATATCGCGAAATCAAAAGAGCCGCCTTTTAGCGGCTCGTAGTCTATCCCAAATGGTGCAATTTCACACCAGCTCTTCAATCACCTGCCTGATTCGGTCGAATGCCCAATCGATCTCCTCACGCGTGATCACCAGCGGCGGCGCGATGCGAATCACATAGTCGTGGGTTTCTTTGCAGAGCACGCCGACTTCTTTCAGCGCTTCGCAATAGGGCCGTGCGGGCACATCCAACTCGATGCCGATCCACAGCCCCTTGCCGCGGACTTCGCGCACATGCGGACTGCGCAACGTTCGTAGCCGCTCCAGGAAGTATTCGCCCAACTCAGCCGAGCGCTGTACCAGCTTCTCATCAATCAGCACCTGCAACGCCGCGCGCGCTACCGCGCAGCCCAGCGGATTGCCGCCGAAGGTGCTGCCATGGTCGCCGGGATGAAAGACGCCGAGGATCTCCTTCGACGCCAGCACCGCCGACACCGGATAAAATCCGCCCGCCAGCGCCTTGCCGATGATCACCATGTCGGGCCGGACGCCCTCATGCATATAGGCGAAGAGCCTGCCGGTGCGTCCCAGCCCCGACTGGATCTCATCAACGACAAACAGCACGCGATTGCGGCGGCAGATGTCGGCTGCCTCGCGCAGAAATCCTTCCGGCGGAATCGCGATGCCGGCCTCGCCCTGAATTGGCTCGACTAGAAAGGCGCATGTGTTAGGCGTGATCGCGTCGCGCAACGCCGCCGTGTCGCCGAAAGGAATGACCTTGAACCCCGGCGTGAACGGCCCAAAGCCGTCGCGATACTGCTCATCGGTGGAGAAACTGATGACTGTCACCGTGCGGCCGTGAAAATTGTTGGCACACACAATGATCTCGGCTTTGCCATCCAGAATTCCTTTGACCTTATAGCCCCACTTGCGCGCGGCTTTTACCGCGGTCTCGACCGCCTCCGCGCCCGAGTTCATGGGCAACGCCACCTCGTAACCTGTCAGCTCATGCAGTTGCTGGTAGAGCAGCGGCAACTGATCGTTGCGAAAGGCGCGCGAAGTCAGCGTAACCTTGTGCGCCTGGTCGAACATGGCTTTCATGATTTTGGGATGACAGTGTCCCTGATTGACCGCCGAATACGACGCCAGGCAATCCAGATAGCGCCTGCCTTCTACGTCGTACACCCACACGCCCTCCGCCCGCTCGATGACCACATCCAGCGGATGGTAATTGTGGGCGCCATAGTTTTCTTCCAGCTCGATGAAATCCTTGGTTTCAAGATGATCCAGTACGGGCATGATGAGTCCTTTTTGGAAGCGATTAGCAATTAGCAATTAGCGATTAGCAACCGTACCTGTTCGGCTTCTCTCGACCTTGCGCAACAGTGAGGCGAGCATTCGCTGTACTTCGCGAGCATCGGAAGCCAATTCCAACTGAGCTTGGGACGTTAGGAGGCCCAGATCTCGGGACAGCAACAGAAAGTTTTCCAGTTCAAAGGATGAGCCCGCTGCTATGTTGAGAAAGCGATGAAAGTCACCATCTCCCGTCCGGCCGCAGCCTTCTGCGATGTTGGCTGCGATTGAAGCACTGCACCGTCGCATCTGGCTCGTAATCCCATAGAGCTCTTCTTTTGGAAAATTCGCCGTCGCACGATATATAGCGAGCGTCAGAGCATGTGCTTTCTCCCACACCGTCAAACGTCGAAACTCCTTCACTGGTATCCCCGTTCTGAGGGTCTTAAGCTAATCGCTAATCGCTAATTGCTAATTGCTGCTTTCATTCCAACATCATCGTCAACAGCGCCATCCGCACATACAGCCCATTCGCGGCCTGGCGGAAATACAGTGCGCGCGGATCGTCGTCCACGGTCTTATCCAGTTCCACCGTGCGCGGCAGCGGATGCATGATCATCGCGTCCGGCTTCATGCGCTGCAGTACCGACGAATTGATCGCGTACCGGTGCGTCCCTAGCCGCGGGAGCCGCTCCGGCAGAATGCGCGTCTGGTAGATCACGTCGACTTCTCCCAGCACGCGATCGATATCCGACTCCAGCTCGTACCGCACACCGTGACGATCGAGGTACTGCAGAATGTCGTTCCTCATCTGCATTTCGGGCGGGCTGACGAAGTACAGCTTCACCCGCTCGAATTTCGCCAGCAGATAGGTCAGCGATCGCGCCGTGCGCCCGCGGTCCAGCTCGCCGATGAAAGCCACGCTCAGCCCATCCAGCGGCCGTTCGCGATAGATCGTGTACAGATCGAGCAGCGCCTGCGTGGGATGCTGCCCGCCGTCGCCATCGCCGGCATTGATGATCGGCACCGGCGAGACTTTCGCCGCGCGGGCCGCACCTCCCGGTCTCGTGATGCCGAATGACGATCACGTCGCAATAGCTGCCGATGATGCGGATCGAGTCTTCCACCTGCTCCGCTTCAATCTCCGACGAAAACGCGCGCGCATGTTCGGTGGAGAGCACGCGCCCGCCCAGCCGGTGCATCGCCGCTTCAAACGAAAACCGCGTCCGCGTCGATGGCTGATAAAACAGGCTGGCCAGGATGCGATTCTGGTAGTCGAGCGTGCCGCCGCGCGCCACAATTCGTTCCATCAGCCGCGAGCGATCGAACAACTCCATCAGCAGCGGAACCGTGAACTGCTGCGACTCGATAACGTGCTTCAAAGTCATACGCGAGCGTACCTGCTTCTCGTCCCGCAAGCGGGCCGGAGGGTGCAAGATGGGCATGGCCTACCGGAGAACCGGCTCCTCCAATTCCTGCTCGACAGCTTCGCCGGCCATTGCGCCGTCCGGCACAATGCGCGTGCCGGCGCGGCCTGCGACTGCCTCGCAGAGAAGTTCAAATGACGTGATCACCGCTTCCTTGCCGCCGCTGTGCAGGAAGTGAATCACCGATTCGATCTTCGGCCCCATGTTTCCGGCAGGGAAGTGTCCCGCGCGGAGATACTCCTGCAACTGCGAAACCGAGACGTGAGTCAGCGGCGTCTGATCGGGCTTCTTGTAGTTGAGGTAAACGTAATCGGTGTCAGTGGAGATCGCGAACAGATCGACGCCCAGCTGCGAAGCCAGAAGCGCTGACGCGCGATCCTTATCGATGACGGCTTCCACACCTTGCAACTCACCGTTGACACGAACGACCGGAATTCCGCCGCCGCCCGTCGACACGACCAGCACCTTGCGCGCCACCAGCATGCGGATGATGTCCAGCTCCACAATCTCCAGCGGCTCGGGCGAAGGGACAATGCGACGATAGCCGCGCGCCGCATCTTCCACGATGTGCCAGCCCAGCACGCGCCTGCGCTCCTCAGCGTCGGCGCGCGAGTAAAACGGACCAATGGGTTTGGAAGGCTCGCGCATGGCAGGATCGTCGGGCGAGACGACCGTCTGGGTCACCATGCTGACGACAGGAGTATCGATGTGGGCGTCGGAAAGCTCGTTACGCAAGGCCTGCTCCAGCAGGTAGCCGACCTCGCCCTGGCTGGCCGCGCCGCAGACATCCAGCGTCTGGCCGTAGACCACATCAGATGCGCGCTCCGACCGTAGCAGCTGCGCTCCGACCTGCGGACCGTTGCCGTGCGTGACCACCAGGCGATATCCCAGCCGGATGAGCCCCACCATGGCCCGCGCAGTGCGCCGGGCATTTGCCACTTGCTCAACGATTGTCCCTTTCTCACCCGCTCGGATGAGAGAGTTGCCTCCAACCGCGACTAGCGCAGTCTTCGACATAAGATCCTTTGGGCGCGATTGGCTCTTTGCTTCTCGCTCTTCGCCAATCGCTCTTAGCTATTCGCTGTTGGCTCTTCGCTCTTGGCTCTTCCCTCTTGCTGTTGGCTATTTGCCTGGGTAGTGCGGGCCTTCAGACCCGCGTCCCGAGTCCAGTATTTAACGGAGTCGGCTTTAGCCGACGACACATGCCGCCGGCTGAAGCCGGCTTGATTCGCAATCGCGGCCTAACGCGGCGCTGAAGCGCCGCACTACCGGAACTCGGCGCTGAGGCGCCGCGCTACCTCACCAGCTCCACAATCGGCTCGCGCATCACCTCGTATTCCGGCACGCGCACCGGCTGCATCAGTTCCAACATGATCGCCTTCTGCGCGTGCAGCCGGTTCTCCGCCTGCACAAACACAAACGACCGCTGCGAGTCGATCACGTCATCCGTAACTTCATCGCCGCGGTGCGCCGGCAAACAGTGCAGAAAGATGGCATCTTTCTTGGCCTGGCCGAACAACTTGGAGTTGATCTGGTACGGCGCGAAGATTTTCTTCCGCGCCTGCGTCTCCGCTTCCTGACCCATGCTCGCCCAGACGTCGGTGTAAATCACATCGGCATCAAACGCCGCCGTCACCGCATCGTGCGTAATCGTGACCGCCCCACTCGTTTCGTTGCAGCGTTTGCGCGCCCAAAGGATTGAGTCATTATCCGGCTCATATCCCGGCGGGCAGGCGACCCATACGTCCGCACCCAGCTGCGCTCCCAGGAACATCAGCGAGCGCGCAACGTTATTGCCGTCTCCGATATACGCGACCTTCAGCCCCGAGATGCGGCCTTTCACCTCCAGCATCGTCAGGTAGTCCGCCATCGCCTGGCAGGGATGGCAGTAATCGGTCAGCCCGTTGATCACCGGGATGTCGGCGTACTTCGCCAGATCCACCACGATCTGGTGCGAGAAGGTGCGAATCATGATTCCCTGGACCATGCGCTCCAGGTTCTTAGCCACATCATGCACCGACTCGCGTTTGCCCAGGCTGATCTCCGCCGGCGACAGGTAGAGCGGATGCCCGCCCAGCTCCTCCATGCCGACATCGAACGTCACCCGGGTGCGCAGCGATGGCTTCTCGAAGATCATCGCCAGCGTCTTGCCCTTCAACGCCATGCGATAAGCGTCGGGGTGCGTCTTCACTTGCACCGCGACGTGCAGGAAATGCCGTATCTCCAGAGGTGTGAAGTCACGGATTGAGAGAAAGTCCTTGATGGGCATGACTACCTCCCGGCGCCGGCCAATTCGGGTTTGTATGTTTCTGTGAACTGCTCGATCAATCGGCCGATCGTAGGCTTGCCCAGCTCTTCCACTTCGTAGTGGACGCACACATTCGGCTTCTCGAGCTTGATGGTGCGGGCCAGGTCGATCGGCGTGGCCACTACGACCAGGTCGCATGGCACGCGCTTGATGGTCGCTTCCAGCTCATGCCGCTGCGTATCGCTGTAGCCCATCGCCGGCAGCACGCGCCACAGGTGCGGGAACTTCTCGAACGCCTTCTTGATGGAGCCGATCGCATACGGCCGAGGATCGACCAGCGCCGCGGCGTGATAACGATTCGCAGCCACCACGCCGGCACCGTACGGCATCTCGCCGTGCGTGAGTGTCGGGCCGTCCTCCACCACCAGCACCGTCTTGCCGCTGATGATGTCGGGATCGTCGACCGTCACCCGGCATGCCATCTCGATCACCTTCGCGTCGGGGTTATACAGCGCGATATTCCGGCGGACGGTCTTGATGCCGTCAGGATCGGCGGTATCGACCTTGTTGATGATCAGCACATCGGCGCTGCGGAAGTTCACTTCGCCGGGATAGTAGCCAAGCTCATGCCCGGCGCGATGCGGATCCAGCACCACGATCTTCAGATCGGAGCGATAGAACGACGTATCGTTGTTGCCGCCGTCCCACAGGATGACGTCGCCTTCTTTTTCCGCCTGCCGCAAAATGTCGAGATAGTCCACGCCGGCATAGACGGTCGTGCCTTCGACAATGTGCGGCTCGTACTCCTCGCGCTCTTCGATGGTGCATTCATGGCGATCAAGATCGGCGAGCGATGCGAAGCGCTGCGCCCGTTGCGCGGTCAAGTCGCCATATGGCATGGGGTGACGCACCACAACCGGATGCCAGCCCTGGTTGCGCAGTTCGGCCGCGATCCGGCGTGACACCGGACTCTTGCCGCAGCCGGTGCGAACCGCGCAAATCGAGACCACTGGCACCTCGGCTGCGAGTTGAGTTCGCTCCGCAGCCAGCAGCTTGAAGTCGGCGCCTGCGGCCACCGCCCGCGATGCCAGATGCATCAGCGTGGCATACGGCACGTCGCTGTAGGCGAAGACCGCCTCGTCGACGTGCTCGTCGCGGATGATCTGCTCCATCTTGTCTTCTTCCAGGATCGGAATGCCGTCGGGATAAAGTTCGCCCGCCAATGCGGCGGGATAACGGCGACCTGCGATGTCTGGGATTTGGGTTGCGGTAAAGGCTACGACTCGGAATTCGGGGTTGTTGCGAAAGATTACGTTGAAATCATGGAAATCACGTCCTGCTGCTCCAAGGATGAGGACTCGTCGCATATGTGGCCAAAAGCGTCATTAGACCCATGAAGTGGGGACACTTTTCTCCTTACCTGACATGGTGGAACGGAAAGAAAAAATGCGCAGTGAGGGCGGTCACGGATGTGTGAGACATACTGGCGTAACTGTATTCGGGTAGAGCTGGCCTTCAGGCCAGCGTCCCACCTGCGTTTTTGCGCCGCTGAGCCGGCTTTCAGCCGGCGACACAACTCCATTCGCCTTTCAACTTTTTCCGCCGGCACAGAACAATTAGGACTTCGCAAGGTATCGCCTCTTTCTCGCCTCTTTCTCGTTGTCACCCTCACCGAACTCTGCCAAACTAGCCAGTCCTCAGGAATCCTCATGGAGCGCGAGTTTTCGGCTGGCGGTGTCGTCCTGCGCAAGATGCGCGGACGCTGGTTCCTTGCCGTTATCGAGCCGCACATGACTCGCCCCAAGAAGCCTGCGAAGAAGACGAAGAGCAACAATGGCGCGCCTGCCGTCACCGCCTTGCCGAAAGGCGCAATCGACGCCGGTGAGAAGCCCGACCAGACCGCTCTGCGTGAAGTTCACGAAGAAACCGGCCTTCACGCCGACCTCATCACCAAGCTCGCCGACATAAAGTACGTCTACGTCCGCAACTGGGGCGACCAGGCCCGCGTCTTCAAGATCGTCAGCTTTTATCTTCTGCTGTATCGCTCCGGCAAACTCGGCAACATCTTGCCGGAGATGCGCGTCGAAGTGCGGCGCGCGTTCTGGATCCCGCTGGACGAAGCGCCCACCGCCCTCAGCTACAAAGGCGAGCGCGAGGTCGCCGCAAAGGCCGTGCAGTATCTCACCGCTCATCCCGAACTGGAAGCCCATGCCACAAACCCCTCACGTTGAACGCCATTTCACCGCCGGCGAAGTCGTCCGGGACGTCGTCATCGGAATGTCGGACGGCCTCACCGTTCCCTTTGCGCTGGCCGCCGGACTTTCTGGCGCTATCGACAACAGCCACATCGTCGTGGTTGCTGGACTCGCCGAGATTGCTGCTGGCTCCATTGCGATGGGATTGGGCGGATACCTCGCCGCCAAAAGCGACGCCGAGCACTATGCCAGCGAGCGTCAACGCGAGGCGCGCGAGGTTCAGGAGATCCCCGACGAAGAAGCGCTTGAGGTGCAGAAGGTCTTCGCCGACTACGGCCTCTCGCGCGAGGAGAGCGCTCCGGTCGTCCAGGCGCTCACACGCAAGCCGAAGCAATGGGTCGATTTCATGATGCGCTTCGAACTGGGTCTGGAAGAACCCGATCCCAAACGTGCCGTTCAGAGCGCCGCGACCATCGCGGTCTCTTATATCGCCGGTGGAATCATTCCGCTCTCGCCTTACATGATTCTCCATAGCGCGCGCGAGGCGCTGCTATGGTCGGTCCTGGTGACGCTAATCGCGCTGGGCGTCTTCGGCTATATCAAGGGCAGCTTCACCGGCGCCCGGGCCGGCCGATCCGCTGCGCAAACGATTGTGATCGGCGGACTTGCGGCCGGTGCAGCCTTCTTGCTGGCCAAACTGATCTCCTAACCCATTTCGGGAAAATAATATACAAAATACTTGTTGACTGAATGAGGGCTCATTCAGTACGATCAGTTCAACTTAATACGGCGCGCGTCGTTGCCATCCTCACCCCACATCTTACGACGCGCGCCTTGTTTTTGAGCCGCACTTTATGCCGTTGTTGGTTAAGGGGAGAGTTGTGCTGGGTGTCGCGCCAACGCAAACACAGTACCGATTCCACGTTGCACTCAATCAAAACTTACTTAGGTACCAGCCTGCGCTAGAAGCCGCGGGCAACAGCCGGACCGTCTAATCAGGTTTGGCCGGAGTCACAACATCTCATGCTGAAGCGGATTGAGAGAGTCGCCGTTCTGGGCGCGGGCACTATGGGCGCCCGCATCTCCGCACACCTGGCCAACGCCGGTGTTCCTTCTTATCTGTTCGACATCGTGCCTCCCGACGCCGACGGCCCCGCGCGCAATCGAATCGCCGCCGCCGGTCTCGATGCTGCCGTGAAGTCCAAGCCCGCCGCTTTCTTCGAGCCGTCGCTCGCGCGCCTGGTCACCATCGGCAACTTCGAGGACGATCTCCACAAGCTCGCCGATGTTGACTGGATCATCGAAGCCGTCATCGAAGACCTCGAGATCAAGCGCAGTCTGCTGCGCAAGATCGAAAAGATTCGCAAGCCCGGCACCATCATCACCACGAATACCAGCGGTCTGCCGGTCGCGAAAATCGTCGAAGGCTTCCCCGACGACTTCCGCCGCTCCTGGTTCGGCACCCACTTCTTCAATCCGCCGCGCTACATGCGCCTGCTGGAGATCATTCCCACGGCCGACGCCGATCCTGCCGCGATGGACACCATCGCCCGCTTCTGCGATCTGCACATGGGCAAAGGCGTGGTCTACGCGAAGGACACGCCGAATTTCATCGCTAACCGTATCGGCACCTTCTCCATCCTGAACGTGATGCGCATTATGCAGGAGATGGACCTCAGCGTCGAAGAGGTCGACGCGCTGACCGGAACCGCTGTCGGCTGGCCCAAGACCGCGACCTTCCGCCTGGCCGATCTAGTCGGCCTCGACATCCTTGGCCACGTCGTGCGTAACGCCACCACCAACATTCAGGACGAGCGCGGCGATCTCAAGCTGCCCACATTCTTCCAGCAGATGCTGGAGCGCAAGTGGCTCGGCGACAAGACCAAGGGCGGCTTCTATCGCAAGGGCAAAAAGCCCGATGGCGAGAAAGAAATCCTCGCTGTCGATTGGAAGACGCTTGAATATCGCGCGTCGCAGCGCCCGAAGTTTCCTGCGCTTGAGATGGCCAAGACGGTCGAGGATCTGCCGGAGCGCCTGCGCACGCTGCTCGCGCCTTCCAAGGACAAGGCCAACATCTTTCTATGGTCCGTCCTCTCCGATCTCTGGACCTATGCTGCCAACCGCATCGGCGAAATCTCCGACTCGGTCGTCGAGATCGATCGCGCCATGAAGCTCGGCTTCAACTGGGAGATGGGACCCTTCGAGCTGTGGGACGCGGCCGGCGTCGCCAAGACAGTCAAGCGCATGCAGGTCGAGGGCAAGTCAGTCTCGCCCAACGTCGAGAAGTTGCTCTCCTCCGGTCACGACAAGTGGTATGCCGACGATCCCAAAGCCGCCAGCGGTCGCGCTTATTTCGATCTCGGCATAGGCCACTATCAGTCCGAGAAAGTCCCCGCAGGAGTCTGGTCCGTTACCGTCGCGAAGAAATCCGGTCTCGTGGTCAAGAAGAACGCGGGCGCATCGCTCATCGATATCGGTGACGGCGTAGGCTGCATCGAGTTCCACTCCAAGATGAACTCGCTGGGCGGCGACATCGTGCAGATGATCACCCAGACGCTCAAGCCCGGCGGCGCCGGCGACAACTTCGACGCCTTCGTCATCACCAATGACGCCGGGAACTTCTCCGTCGGCGCCAACATCATGATGTTGCTGATGGCGATCCAGGAAGAAGAGTGGGACGAGGTCGATCTCGCCATTCGCCAGTTCCAGGGCATGACGCAGGCCATCAAGTTCTCGCCCAAGCCGGTTGTCGTTGCACCGTTTGGCATGGCGCTGGGCGGTGGTTGCGAGATCACGTTGCACGGCGCGGCTCGCCAGCCTCACGCCGAACTCTATTGCGGCCTGGTTGAAGTCGGCGTCGGTCTGCTGCCCGGCGGCGGTGGCTGCAAGGAGATGACCCTCCGCGCCGTCGACAAGGCCACGCACATCCGCCCGCACGGACGCGGCGAGAGCGTCGAGCTGATGGAAGCGCTCAAGCAGGCATTCGAAACGGTCGCCATGGCGAAGGTCTCCACGTCGGCCTTCGAGGCTCGCAACTACGGATTCCTTTCCTCGGGCGACGACATCACTATGAACAGGGAGCGTGTGCTGACCGATGCCAAGGAGCGCGCGCTCGAGCTGGCGCATGAAGGCTATCGCGCGCCTGTAATGCGCTCCGACATCCCCGCGCCGGGCGAGAGCATTCTGGCGACATTGAAGCTCGGCGTGCACATCATGCACGAGGGCCAGTTCATCACCGATCACGAAGTCAAGGTCGGCAACAAGGTCGCCGAGGTGCTGTGCGGCGGCGCCGTGAATCCCGGGACGCTGGTGAGCGAACAGTATTTGCTGGATCTGGAGCGCGAGGCGTTCAAGTCCCTGTGCGGCGAAAAGAAAACCCAGGAGCGCATCCAGTACACGCTCAAAACGGGCAAGACGCTAAGGAACTAGTGGCCAGTGGCGGGTGAGAAAGAGCGACACCGGCCACACTATGGGTCGGTGGCCAAGAAGGGTTAGCGGCTGAAACCCGCAGGCACGGATTCCCGCTTGCGGTTTGAAATCTCGTTGTCGTTGTAGCTGTGGGAAGCGAAGAATCGAGTCCCGCTTTGCGGGACGGCGAAGATGATAGCCCAGGACGGAGCGAAGCGGAGTCCTGGGGTTCGATTAGATAAGGACCGGAGTCCCGTAGGGACGGCACATGTTCGCCAGCGTTTCAACGCTGGCGGCTGGTCAGGATCACAGTACGGCTCAGGGCGAGCGTTCTGTCGTTATAGAGGTCCTTCGACTCCACATTCGCAAAAGGCGCGAATGCTCCGCTCAGGATGACACTGGGTTTGATTTGGCTAATTGCTAATTGCTAATTGCCAATTGCCAATTGCCAATTGCCAATTGCTAATTGCCAATTGCTAATTGCTAATTGCTAATTGCTAATTGCTAATTGCTAATTGCTAATTGCTAATTGCTAATTGCTAATTGTTGAGGTCTTCAATGCGAGATGTCGTACTCGTATCCGCCGTCCGGACGCCGGTCGGCAAGGCTTACAAAGGAACTTTGCGGGCGACTCGTCCCGACGATCTGGCCGCGACGGCCATCAAAGGTGCGCTTGAGCGCGTGCCTGCTCTCGATCCTAAAGAGATCGAGGACGTGATCCTCGGCTGCGCCATGCCTGAAGCTGAGCAGGGCATGAACGTCGCCCGCATCGCATCGCTGCGCGCCGGTCTGCCGGTCGAAGTCTCCGCGATGACGATCAATCGCTTCTGCTCCTCCGGGCTGCAGGCGATTGCCATGGCCGCCGAGCGCATCATGGCCGGGGGCGCGGAGACCATCGTCGCCGGTGGCGTCGAATCGATGACCATGATCCCCATGGGCGGCCACAAGGTCTCGGCCAATCCCTGGCTCATCGCAAATTATCCCAACGCGTATCTCTCCATGGGCCTCACCGCCGAGCGCGTCGCCAAGCGTTACAACATCACCCGCCAGATGCAGGACGAATTCTCCGTCGCGAGCCACCAGAAGGCGATCGCCGCGATTCAGGCGGGCAAGTTCGACGACGAACTCGTACCCGTACCGGTCAGCTTCACTACTCCGAACGGCAGCAAGCCCAAGCGCACCGACATCGTTTTCAAAATCGACGAAGGTCCGCGCGCCGATACTTTGCTCGAAGCGCTGCTGGCCCTCAAAGCGGCATTTCACGCCAAGGGCACCGTCACTGCCGGCAACTCTTCGCAGATGTCCGACGGCGCGGCCGCCGCGGTTGTCATGTCCGCTGATCGCGCAAAGGCACTCGGACTGAAGCCGCTGGCCCGCTACGTCGCCTTCGCAACGGCTGGCTATTTGCCGGAAGAGATGGGCATCGGTCCGGTCTTCGCCATTCCAAAGGCCTTGAAGATCGCCGGACTCAAGCTCGAAGACATCGACGTGATCGAGTTGAACGAAGCCTTCGCAGCGCAGTCGCTTGCGGTCATTCAGGAAGGCAAGCTCGATCCCGCACGCATCAACGTCAACGGCGGCGCTATCGCACTCGGACATCCTTTGGGATGCACCGGAGCCAAGCTCGACCGCCAGCATCATCCGCGAACTCAAGCGCCGCAGCGGCCGCTACGGCATGGTTACCATGTGCGTCGGCGGCGGTATGGGCGCAGCAGGAATTTTCGAAAATTTGCAGTAGGAGATTTCACCACAGAGGCACGGAGCACACGGAGTTTTTTGGGTCAAAGATAGCTTGGCGAAAACTGTACTCGACTCGATGCAGGCTTCGCTCCAGCGCTTTCTTGAATAGGATTTCTTCCGTGACCTCCGTGCCTCCGTGGTGAAAACGATTTCTGAACAGGAAGGATCTATGGCTACAACGACGGCAGCTCCCAGAACCAAGACCACGGGCGGAAGCTTTCTGCTCGAAGATCACCAACTCGACATCGTCTTCACCCCGGAAGACTTCAACGAAGATCAGCAGATGATCGCGAAGCTGGCCGACGAATTTGCGACCAACGAAGTTCTGCCCAACGTCGAAAAGATCGAGCACAAGGAATGGGAGGTCACTCGCGAGCTGCTGAAGAAGTCCGCTGAGATGGGCCTGACCAACGCCGATGTGCCCGCCGAATACGGCGGCTCGGAGATGGACAAAGTTTCCTCCGCCATCATCGCCGACCGCATGGCCAAGTGCGGCAGTTTCGTCGTCTCCATGGGTGGACACGCCGGCATCGGCACGCTGCCGCTCGTCTTTTTCGGCACCGAAGAGCAGAAGAAGAAATACCTGCCCAAGCTCGCATCGGCTGAGATGATCGGCGCCTACGCGCTCTCCGAGAGCACCAGCGGCTCCGACGCGCTCAACTCCCGCACCAAGGCTGTGCTCTCGCCCGACGGCAAGCACTACATCCTGAACGGCGAAAAGATGTGGATCACCAACGCCCACTTCGCCGATCTGTTCACCGTCTTCGCCAAAGTTGACGGCGAGAAGTTCACCGCGTTTCTGATCGAGAAAGATTTCCCCGGCTTCTCCGTCGGCAACGAGGAAAAGAAGATGGGCATTCGCGGTTCGTCGACTGCGCCGCTCATCCTGAACGACTGCAAAGTGCCGGTCGAGAACGTTCTCGGCGACGTCGGCAAAGGCCATATCATCGCCTTCAACATTCTCAACGTCGGCCGCTTCAAGCTGGGCGCGGGATGCGTCGGCGGCGCGCGCACCTCGCTGCAGAATGCCATCGCCTACGCCAAGCAGCGCAAGGCTTTCACCAAGTCCATTGCCGACTTCGGATTGATCCGCGAGAAGATCGCGCAGATGGCGGTCGGCATCTACACCGGCGAGTCGATGGTCTATCGCACCGTCGGCATGATGGACACCGCTCTGGACCAGATCGAGAAGAATCCCGAGCTGATCCGCAAAGCCATCGAGGAGTACGCCGTCGAGTGCTCCATCATCAAAGTCTGGGGTTCGGAGATGCTCGACCGCGTGGTCGATGAGACGGTGCAGGTCTACGGCGGCTACGGCTTCGTCGAAGAGTATCCGGCCGAGCGCGCCTATCGCGACTCGCGCGTCAACCGCATCTTCGAAGGCACCAACGAAATCAACCGCCTCATCATCACCGGCTGGCTGCTGAAGCGCGCCATGAGCGGACAGCTCCCGCTGCTGCCGGCCATCAAGAAAGTCATGGACGAAGTGATGGCCGGCCCGTCCGGCGAGGAACTCGAAGGAGTACTGGCCGCCGAGCGCAAGCTGGTCGAAAACGGCAAGAAGCTGGCCATGCTGGTGGCCGGCGCGGCTTCGCAAAAGTACATGCAAAAGCTCGCCGATCAGCAGGAGGTCATGGGCGCGATCGCGGACATGGTGATCGAAGCGTTTGCCATGGATTCGGCCGTCCTGCGCGCGCGCAAGAGCGTCGAGGCCCAGGGCGAGGAGAAATCCGCGCTCATCATTGCCATGACGCAGATCTATCTGGCTGGCGCATTTGCCCGCCTGGAAGCCGCAGCGAAGAAAGTCATCGCCGCGGTTGCCGAAGGCGACATGCTGCGCACTCAAATGGCTATCGTCCGTCGCCTCGCCAAGCACGAGCCGGTGAACGTCATCGCGCTGCAGGAGAAGATCGCCGCGCGGGTGCTGGAAACCGGCAAGTACGTAACGGCGTAGCGAACGTTTATAACGCGGAACGATAAGGGCGGGGCGCAAGCTGTCCCGCCCTGTCTTTTGCGGTATATTTGGATTGTCGAAATGCCAATACACACCTTTACCGCTGTCGTTCATCGCGAAGAAGCTTGGTACGTTGCCGAATGTCCCGAGGTAGGGGTAGTGAGTCAAGGCAAGACCCTCGAGGAAGCAATCGCTAACCTCAAGGAGGCGACGGAGCTTTATCTGGAAGAGTTTCCTCCTCCAACAGCCGAACGGTCACTGATCACTACGTTCGATGTGACCTATGCCTAAGCTGCCCCGACTCTCCGGGGTCGAGGCAATTCGAGTTCTGGAAAAGCTGGGATTCGTCCGCGTTCGACAACGCGGAAGTCATGTTGTTCTCAAACGGCAGACCCCGAGAGGTTCTGTAGGATGCGTGGTGCCCTTGCATTCCGAACTAGCGATCGGCACCTTACACGGAATACTGAAACAGGCGCAGGTAACTCCGGAGACTTTTGTGGAGAACATCTGACCCGGCCTGTCTTTTTATGTGAGCACCCACCCACAGTTTTTGTTGTTCATGCGCCCCCTGATGGGTTCCGTCGAGAATACCCATCCGCCGAATTGTCCTAAGCGCCTCCGCTGTGAATAATGGAACGGCAGCAAATGAAGTCTTCGAGGAGAGTGCAATGTCGAAAAGCCGTCTATGGATGCTGACCATAGCCTCTGTCGCAGTTCTCACCGCCCTCATCATCGCGCAGGAACAGAAGAAGCCCCTCAGCCCTCCGGGCACAGCAACGCTGACCTTCGCCGACGGAAAGACCGTCACCATCAACTACAGCCGTCCTTCGATGCGCAACCGCAAAATCTTCGGCGGACTCGTTCCTTATGACCAGGTCTGGCGCACCGGCGCGAACGCAGCCACCAGCTTGAAGACCGACGTCGCTCTCAACATCGGAGGAACCAACGTCCCCGCCGGCAGCTATACCATCTACAGTTTGCCGGGCATGAGCAGCTGGCAGCTGATCATCAACAAGCAGACGGGACAATGGGGCACGGAGTACAGCCAGGGTCAGGATCTGGCGCGCATTCCCATGAAGGTAACGCAGCGTTCGTCCGGACTCGAGTTGTTTACGATTTCATTCGACAAGACGGGCGGCAACTCGGCCACGCTGAAACTCGAGTGGGAAAACACGATCGCCAGCGTCGATGTGAAAGAGGCGAGTTAGTGGAGTTTAGCTTTTCGCGTCGCTTGTCGTGCTGCGCTTCAGGTAGTGCGGCGCTTTAGCGCCGCGTCACTGCGGCTCCAGTTTTCTTGAGAAAGCCGGCTTCAGAGGCTGCTGAAAAAATCGAGAAGCAGATCCCTCGTCGGCCTGAAGGCCTCCTCGTGATGACAAAACAAAAGACTTGCAACGGCGCAGCTGAAGCTGCGCCCCTTCAAAACATCCCACCATCGACTTTTTCAGCAGCCCGTTCAGCCGGCGGCAGTGTGTCGTCGGCTACAGAGGCTGCTAAAAAAGTCGAGGAGCAGATCCCTCGTCGGCCTGAAGGCCTCCTCGTGATGACAAAAACAAAAGACTAGCAACGGCGCAGCTGAAGCTGCGCCCCTTCAAAACATTCCACAATCGAGTTTTTCAGCAACCTGTTCAGCCGACTCTGGTCGCGACCACAGCTGCAACGCGGGCCTGAAGGCCCGCACTGACCGGTTTAGGGGAGCCCCAATTCGAATCATCCCACCAGCTTCGTCAGATTCACCGATTCATCCAACTCAACGCCTAAGAATTCCCGTAGACACCGTCGCACATCGCCCGGCGTGCTGAGCTGTATCTCTTCGCGTTCGCCTTCGCGACTGACGATCAGCCGCATGTTCGCCAGCGTGGTCCGGCCCTCCGCGGTCGCACGGCTGCAGATCCAGCTCTTGGTGAAGTGCGATTCCGGCGAACTCTGATGAAACGCGCACATCCCCTGATAATGGCTCAGCTGGTATGGAAAATCGCGAAAAGCATACAGCGGCGTTTGCCCTTTCTCGTCTTCGCGCAACAGCTGCCATTCGTCGCCAAGTTGCAGCACGACATAGCGATGCCCATTGACGTGATCCGCCCCGCCGGCGTGAAAGACAATCGGGTCGACAAACGAGTCGCCAAAACCCACGTCAACCAGCCACGGCTCGTCGAGCCCGACCTTCAGCAGCATGTGATCGAATTCCGGGCCGAAGCCGCCATCCTCACGCCGCACGCGGGCCGACAGCATCTGAACCTCGAAGCCCATCGTCCGCAGCAACTCGGCGAACAGGCCGTTCAGCTCATAACAGAAACCACCGCGCCGGCGCGTGACGATCTTCTCGTAGATCCGCTCCAGATCAAGATCAATCGGAGTTCCTAACGGGATGTCGAGGTTTTCGAAGGGAACGGTGAAGAGGTGCTGGCGATGCAGGTCGCGCAATGTCGCGGCCGATGGCTGTCGCGGCCCATCATATTCGATGCGCCGCAGATAGGCGTCAACATCCATAGCTCAAACCGGCAGCTCATCTTGCAGCCAGCCCGCCTCCTGAGGCTTCGCCTCGGCAGTCAAATCCAGCACCAGATTCTCCAATACCAACCGTTTGCTGGGAGGATTGGAGCGCAGTGCAAAATCCGCGCGCGCCACACGGCGAATCGCCGATGTCAGGTCGCGCCGCGATTTATAACGCCGCGCCTGCCGGATGATATCTTCCGCAGCAAACGGCGGAATGCGAAATCCCTGCCAAAGTGCCTGCCACAGCGCTCGCGAGTCGCGCACATTGCGTTCCAGAATAACCAGCATCTGGCGAAACGTGCGCGACAGCATGTAGACGTGTCCGATCGCCGCTTCCTCGCCCTCGCCCGTGCTGAGGATCGCGTCCAGCACCGACAGCGCGCGGCCGCGATCACGTGACGAAATCGCATCGGTCAGCTCGTAAAACGACCGCTGCTTGGCTGCCAGCACCAGCGTTTCGACGTCGCCCAGGCTGATGCGCTTCTTGTCGCCCACGAACAGCACCAGCTTCTCGAGTTCGTTAGCGATCATCATCATGTCGCCGCCGAGCGAGTCCACTAGCTCGCGCGCAGCGTCTGCGTCCAGCTTCACACTGTCGTTATTGGCGGTTGCGATCGCCCACTTGACCGCGTCGCCTTCCTCCACGCGCGCGAACTCCAGAATCGGGCAGTGCTCGCCCAACGTCTCGCGAATCCGCTCGTAGCGCTCCTTGTCCGTCAGTTCCATGCGCCGGACATCGGCTGGAATACTGATGTAGTCGACGATGAACACCAGCAGCGCTGCGGGATTCGGGTTCTTGAAATAATCTTCGATCGCAGCGAACTCGTCATCATGCCTGCCGCGCCCGTACAGGTTCTTGATGCCGCGAATGAAGAAGACTTGAAACGGTGACATCAGCGAGGGAGTTCGCGCCCGATCCAGCACCTGCTGCAGATCGGTTTCCGCCAGATCCATGTCGTACAGGCTCAACTCGCGCACTTCCGCAGGAACCAGATGTTGCAGGATCGCATCGCGGCAGCGCTTGCGGAAAAACCCCTCGTCACCGATGAACACATATCCTGCAGCCAGCTTCCCGGCCTTCACATCAGCAACAAAGCGATCGGAGGCAGCAAAGCTCCGCATCTAGAACGCCTCCAGCATATTCGCCACCAATGTCTGCGCGAAGTTGGTCGCCATGCGCTGAACTGCCGGCGTGGACTCTTCGAAGAAGCTGGCCACGTTCACCGACTCTTGGTACTGCTCGCGGTAAAGGAAGTTAGGATTGCTCCACAGCACTTTGCCGTCCTTCCCTGTGAGGCTGGCGTGCAGTGCGACAACGACCAGGGAGGACGAGATACGGCCGCTAACCGAGTCATACGTCAGAGGCGCAATGTAGACGCTGGTAATCGTCCCGGAAAGAGTTGCGTCGGCTGTGCCGTCATTGGTGGTGATGACGCGATAGTTGGTGCGCTGGCGCAGTTCCTGCACAACCGATCTAGTGAAGGTTTGACCAATGCCATAGGCTTGCGTCGCATTGGCAATGCCGGGCACATATACCGTGTGCAGATCAGAGGGCAGCCGTACGGCCTTTCCGGCGGTGTGATAACCGCAAGCCGTGACCAAGAGCAGCAGCACCGCGCCGCATGTCAGAATCAGGCTGCGCCATAGCGTTCGACCGATCATTGGACCGTCCCTCGGGGACGCGACGCGATCATGTTCTCGGCGCACTCAACTGCGGTGAGCGCCGCAATCCGAAGATTGTCGGATGCGGCCCACAGCCAGAACCCATTCGGATTTTGCGCATCGTGACGCACAAATACCTGAATCTGCTCCTGCCCGGCAGCGTTGACGTTGCTCGGTGACTCCTCCGGACCCTGTAGAACATCTACATGTTCACCGGATACCGCGGCCGTTAGCTCTTCAAGTTGTGCCGCATTATCCAATTCAATGTAAAGCGAAAATGCATGTCCGTGGAAGATGGGAGCTTGCAAGAGCATCAGCGAAGGTACGGCGAGCTGGTCCTGCACAATGTTCCGGAAGTGGCGCTGGATGCGGCTTTCCACGCTCGCGAGGGCGGGCAAAGACTTGTCGCCATAGCGGTCGAGCAGATTGAACGCCACTTGTGTGTCGAACACCCCTTTGGGCAGTTGCTGGAACGAAAGCAGGTTCACCGTCTGCTCATGCAGTTCGTCCATGCCGCGGCGGCCATGCTCGGAGGCGGGTTCGAAGGCTGTCACCACCGCACGCTGAATCTTCCCCACCTTTTGCGCTCGCAGCATCAGCAGTGCCAGCACAATTGCTGCAGGATGGGCAACCACCACGGTGGCTTCCACGAAGTCGACCTTGGGAGCAGTGCCTAATTCGCGTTCGACCCATGGAGCGCGCAACAGAACCCCGGGCTGGCCCTCCAGCGCATACGACAGATCGACGATATCGCTGCCCTTCTTACGCGCCAGCTTCCAGGTATCGCGTGTGAAGTTTTCGTCCGCCGCGAAGAACGTGAAATCGACATTCTCCAGATGCTCGGGAAGCACGCTCTGAATGAAAGTAGGTTCATCGCCCACGGCATCGAGCTGGCCCAACGACTCATCATCATCCAGCAGCCGCACGTCCTGCGATGGAAAATTCCGGTCGGTGAGAACCTCTTTTAGTTCCCGGCCTTTGAGGGAGGCAGCGCCGACGATGGCCACGCGGAACAGGCCACCCCAGTGGCCTCCGTCGGTGCGAACTGCGGAGGGATTATTGGCTTCGTTAGTCATCAGGCGTGTGAGACCTCGTCCTGCGGCGGTGGCGGCGGCACCGTTGGCCGGCGGAATACAAAGGACAGCCGCGCGAACACGCCCGAAAGAATATAGATCAGCGCCAGCGCAAACAACACATATTGCGACGCAACCCAAATCAGAGCGATCGTCAGACCAATGACAATCAGCCAGCGAAAATTCTGCGGCTGGCGAAAATTAATTCCCTTCAGGCTGAAGAAGCGCCAGGTGCTCACCATCAGGAACGCGATCGCGGTCACAAACACCGCCCAGCCGATTGACAACCACCAGATCTGCAGCGGATTGCCGTCAACCAAATGCACCATCGCAGCAACCGCTCCCGCACCTGCGGGAATCGGCATACCCACAAAGTACTTGCGTCCCGGACGCCCCGGGTTGGAAGGCTGGGGATTCGTCTGGATGTTGAACCTGGCCAAACGAGAGGCGCCGCTCAACAGAAACGCAAACGTGATCACTGCCCCAATCTGAATTACGTGGGTGCGCCATGTCAGATCGCCTTCCATCGGCAGCATGCGAAAGCCCCACATCCAGGCTAGTACCGCCGGGGCGACGCCAAACGCGATCACATCGGCGAGGGAATCCAGTTCCCGGCCAAACGCGCTGGCCGTGTTCGTCAGCCGCGCGATGCCGCCGTCGAAGAAATCGAAGACAATCGCAAATCCAATCGCCTTGGCCGCCTGATCAAAATGCCACGGGTCGTTCGCGGTGCCCTGAATCGCCTGCGAAATCGCATAGTAGCCTGCGGCCATGTTGCCGGCCGTGAACATCGACGGCAGCAGGTACAGACCCCTGCGCACGTGCCGTGGAGGCGCAGGATTGTCGTCGTGCCGCTGCGGATACTCGCTCATCGCACCTCCGCAACATCGCGCAGCCGCGGCGTCACTGGCACCGGCTGCGCAACTGCCAGCACCGTCGAGCCGCCTTTCACACGATCGCCCAAGCGCACCTTCATCTCGGCGGTGGCGGGAAAGATGACGTCGGTGCGAGAGCCAAACTTGATCAGTCCCACCCGTTCTCCGCGCTCGACCACATCGCCCACCTTCTTGGTGAAAACGATGCGTCGCGCCAGCAATCCGGCAATCTGTTTGAACACGACTCGACCGGCATCGGCCCGCACGGTAACGATGTTCTGCTCGTTCTCTTCGGCCGACGCGGTGCCCATCGCGTTACCAAACTTACCCTTCTGATAGCGCACGTCGTCAATCACACCGCTGACCGGAGAACGATTCACGTGAACGTCGAAGACACTCAGGAAAATGCTGATCCGCGTTTGCCGCTCGCCGTTCTCTTGAAGCTCAGAAATCGACGTCACCTTGCCGTCCGCAGGCGACACGATCGCGCCCTGAATGGCCGGAATTCTCCGCTCCGGATCGCGAAAGAACCAAAGGAAGAACGCCGCCAGCAGCAACGGAATAGCAGCCAGGCCCGGTATCGTGAGCCATGCCACCAGGGCCGCCACGATCACCAGCGCCAGTCCGTAATAGATGCCGTCGCGAACCATGGGTAGATAGTTTGATTATAGAGCGAAGCGGACGGCTGCCCTAATTCGGGGAAGCGACAATCTCGCGTGTCAGCTCGTCCATCCGCTGCTGGACTTGCTGAAACTTCTCGCCCGTGGACGGCCCGGTAAAGCCGGCAAGGATGGCGCGCACGTGGCCGGAGCGGTCAATGTAAATCGATGTAGGGAACGCGCCGAAGCTCACCAGTTGCGGCAGTGTCTTCGCAATTTGTCCCTCGTCGGTCGTGCCTGTGAGCAGCAGTGGGAAGGTGATTCCGAACTTCTCGCGATAGATGGCAATCTGCCGGAAATCGCGCTGCGTGTCATCCACGTACTCATATGCCAGTCCAACGATCTCCAGCCCCTGGTCGTGATACTTGCGATACAGGCTCTCCAGTACTGGCGCTTCATCGTGGCAGTTCGGACACCACGTTCCGAAGATGTCGATGATCAGCGGCTTCCCTTTGAACTCCGGGCTGTCTTGATTCAGAGTCTTGCCGGAAGCATCCACGCCGCTGAAGCGGAACGGCTCGTTAGGATCTTTCACCGTCGTCAGAGTTTCGCTCAGAACGTTGGGATCGGCAGCGCTGGCCACATGCTTGCCGCATTCCGCTGTGAAGGAGGAGACGGCTCGAATCCCACCCTCCTGCCCTTTGAGAGAACTGGCCGACTCAAACACGCCGTCAAGTGCCATCACATGAATGCCATCAAAGCGGCTTAGATGAAAGCGCGTCTGGCCGTCGGGAGCGACGAAGACCGTTCCATGCAGCAAACCAGAATCGCCGCTGACCGGCTCGATCACCCCTGTAACCGTAACGCGACCGTTCGCTAGCGCAGTCTTTTCCTGATTGAATTTCGCCAGCGTTGTTTTCTCGGCGCCTTCGCCATCGGCCCAATGAAAGAGCCAATCGCCCCAAAGGCTCAATCCAGCCCACGGCTTCCCCGGCGCGACCTCCTGATGCGGCGCTAGAACGAGCGGAATGTGCACCAGGCCCTTACTCGTCTGGCGCGAATATTCGCCTTCCATCCGCTGTGGCGAGACCGTATGAGCAGTCAGCACGCCGTCGTAGTAATCCATGCGCAGCGTCAGCACTCCGTCTTTCCATGCTGCGCTGCTGAATGGCTGCCGATCCGTCGCGTTCACCAGCGTCGCCTGCAGCGAGCCATCGGGTTTCGCCGTAAGGTCGATTCCAAAATTCACCTCCCCGGCCTTGCCCTGAATCGTTCCATCCCACAATCCGATTGGAGCTTTGCTGGCGGTCTGACCAAGCAGCGACAAAGAGGTTAGGAACGCGCAAATCAAGATCCAAGTAAAGCGGTACCGAAGCCGGGAAGCAGTTTGCAAGAAAGGACTCCTACGCAACAGGATCGAGCGGGTCAAGAATCAGGATATCGCAAACAGGTAGGGGTTACGAGAAGCGGGCAGGCGGCAGCATACACTTAGCACCGGGCGGCAAAGACCGGTGTCTTTTCCGCCATGTTACTGCGGTTAATGGCTACTAAACGACCAGGCTTCCAGTCCGGTATTTCTGTTCCAGGCTTTCCATCTGGTCCTTCAGGTGGAGCTTCAGCTTCTTGAGTCGCACCTCTTCGAGCTTTTCTTCTTCAGAGAGATACTTTTTCTGAATCAGAGAGTCGAGGCGCAGAGCATATTGGGAATGTTCGTCGGCCAAACGCCGAAATTCCTCATTGCTCGCGAGAAGCTGGTCGCGTACCTGAGTTGCCATTCAGTAAACCTCCGAAGAAACGGCTATCAAAACGTTATGATCAAAACGCTAGCACATGGACCAACGCGCTTCAAGCGGTTTTGTCACGGAAATGAAATAGAAATTTTCAGAATCAAGGCATCCTCTGGCGGCTCCCGATAATAGGCCGGACGCCTCCCAGCTTCGCTAAACCCCATCTTTTCATAGAGTCTGCGGGCAGCCATGTTTGAAGGCCTAACCTCCAGTAACACGGAAGTGATGCCGGACCTCCGCGCTTCGTGCAGCAACCGGCCGACCAGCGCACTTCCCAGGCCGCGACGCTGTTGTTCCTGCGCCACCACCACGTTCTCGATCTCCCATTCATCGGCTCCGCAACGCGCGATGATAAATCCGCAAAGGTCCGACGTGTCCGCTTCGTCGGCAGCGATCAGCAAGACTCGGCGCGGTGCTTCGACGGCAAACACCGCCTCATATTCGCGGGAGCTCCAGTGTGCGGCCGTTTCCATCTGCCGCTCGAGCGTGCGAATAAGAGGGAGATCGTCGGGAGCAGCGCGGCGGATGTACACGGGATCAATGCTTCGGAGCGGAGAAAATCTCCGCATCGGACCGGCGGATGTAGTTCACATCGACGCTGGCAACATCGGCGACATCACTCGCCAGCAGCTTGCGAATACCGATGCGGCCAATCTCGCCCGCCTGCACCGGGTTAACCGCCCGGACTATGACGTTCGCGGTTTGCAGATGATCAAGCACAGCAGCGTCAGGCGTCAGCAATTCGCTGGTAATGTTCTTCGCCTCCTCCGCGAAGTCCGCCAGCTTGGCGATGTACTCGCGAATCAGTTTGGCCGTTCCCGGTGCGACCTCGTATTCGCCCACATAAACTTCGCCACGTCCGGCATCCAGAACTGCCGTTACATTCTGCCCAGCTAATCCACGCGCGATCGCCACGGCTTCCAGCATCGACACCGTCGCGAGCGGCTTCTGCAAAACCTCGCACAGCCCCTTCACCGTCGCAAGGCCCACGCGCAGTCCTGTAAACGATCCCGGTCCGGAGACGACGACAAACCCGTAGACATCTTGCTTGTCGAAACGATTCTGCTCCAGCAGCGAGGCGATGGTCGGCATCAGCCGCGCGGAATAGGTCCCGCCCTCGAGAGCGATGAGCTGAATGACATCGAAGCTGTCGGCATCGCTACGGCATAGCGCGACGCTGCCGTGCCGGCCGGAGGTGTCGATCGCGACGATCAGCATCGCCTACACGCCTTCGGGCGCGTCTTCCACCAGTTCCAGCAGCACCCCGCCGGAGCTGGAAGGATGCACGAAGACATACAAATGTCCGCCCGCTCCGACTTTGATCTCGTCGGAGATCAACCGCGTCCCACTGGCTTTCAAGCGTTCCACCGTCGCGGACAAATCATCCACGTGTAATGCAACGTGATGCAGTCCCTCACCGCGCTTGGCAAGAAACTTCGCGATGGTCGAATCGTCCGATGTCGGTTCCAGCAATTCGATACGGCTTTCGCCCACCGGAACCATCGACAGCCGCACTTTTTCCGATTCCACCGTCTCCTCCGGCATCGGCTTCAGTCCCAGCTTCTCGTAAAACTTTCTGGCTTCGCTCAACGACTTCACTGCTATTCCAAGATGATCAATCTGGCTCATGATGGCGTCCCCAATTCATCAACAATTTTCTCGACTAAAGAGTACGGGTCGCGTTTGTGCTCGGCAACTTCCGTCGCATAGCGCGCGGCCTCGCCCTCGCTTAAGTAATAAGAAAGTACGCGCTGGAAGAGAGCATCGCGCAGCATCTCCGCAATGCGTTCCCGCCAGTTTTCAATTCGCCGCGCGCGTGCGCGATCGTTTTGCTGCAGGTAAACGTGATAACTCTCGATAGCCTCGACCAACTCCTCGATCCCGGTGCCATCGCTGGCCACCGTTTTAACGATCGGCGGCGTCCAGTCATCTTTGCGGATCGCCAGCGTTTGCATGGCGCGAATCTCGCGCTCCACACGCTCCGCTCCGTCGCGATCGGCCTTATTGATGACGAAGATGTCGGCGATTTCCATGATGCCGGCTTTAATGGTCTGCACATCGTCGCCCATGCCCGGCACCAGCACGACGATGGTCACATCGGCCAGTCGCACGATGTCGACTTCGTCTTGGCCGACGCCTACGGTTTCAATCATGACGATGTCGCGTCCGCTCGCGTCCATCACTGTGGCAACGTCGGCGGTCGTACTCGCCAGTCCGCCCAGAGAGCCACGCGTGGCCATGCTGCGAATGTAAATGCCGGCGTCAGCATGGTGCGACTGCATGCGAATGCGATCGCCCAGAATGGCGCCGCCGCTGAACGGGCTCGTCGGATCGACCGCAACGATGCCAACAGTTTTGCCTTGCTTGCGATAAACGCGCGCGACCTGATCCACGAGCGTGCTCTTGCCCGCGCCCGGAGAGCCGGTCATCCCGAGCAGCATCGCCTTGCCGCTATAAGGGAACAGTGCTTTTAGCAATGCGGTCGATTCCGGCCGATGATCTTCGACCGTAGAGATGGCCCGGGAGAGCGCGCGAATCTCTCCGCCGCGAATCCGGCGGACGAAGTCTTCGATGTGGTTATTAGAGGTCACAATGGATGATATCGGACGACTGGGGGCGCTCTTGGGTAGTGCGGAGCTTTAGCCCCGCGTTGCTGATGCATTCCATTAATCTGTCATCCCGAGCGAAGCGTCCGCGTGCTTCAATCCTTCAGCAACTGCCTCGCAATCACCAGCCGCTGGATCTCGCTTGTCCCTTCGCCGATGGTGCACAGCTTCACATCGCGATAAAACTTCTCCGCCGGATAGTCCTTGATGAAGCCATAACCGCCGTGAATCTGCACCGCCTCGTTTGCAGCGCGCACGGCAACTTCGCTGGTGAACAGCTTCGCCATTGAGGACTCCAGCGTCGTCTTCATGCCGGCGTCTTTCATTGCCGCAGCGCGATGCGTCAGCAGCCGTGCCGCGTCAATCTCGGTCGCCAGATCGGCCAGCTTGAACCCAATCGCCTGGAACTCGCTGATCGCCTTACCAAACTGCTTGCGCTCTTTCGAGTATTTCAGCGCGCATTCATACGCGCCCTGCGCCATTCCGAGTCCAAGCGCCGCGATCGAGATGCGCCCGCCGTCGAGCACCTTCATCGCGTCGACGAAGCCTTGGCCTTCGTGGCCGAGCAGGTTCTCGGCGGGAATCGCGCAGTCCTCAAAGATCAACTCCGAGGTATCGCTGGAGCGCAGTCCCAGCTTGTTCTCTTTCTTGCCGGCGCGAAAACCCGGCGTGCCTTTCTCGACCACAAAAGCTGATAGTCCATGGGTGTGCGCCGTCTTGTCAGTGACCGCAATCACGACCGCGACGTCCGCATAGTGGCCATTGGTGATGAAAGTCTTATTACCGTTGAGCACCCACGTGCTGCCTTTGCGGACCGCGGTGCAACGCGCGCCGCCGGCGTCCGATCCCGAGCCCGGCTCCGTTAGCCCCCACGCGCCCAAGAACTCGCCTGTCGCCAGCTTGGGAACATATTTCCGCTTCTGTTCTTCATTGCCCGCAACAAAAATGTGATTCGAGCACAGTGACGTGTGTGCCGCCACGGTGATGCCGACCGACCCATCGACGCGGGAGAGTTCCTCAACCGCGGTAACGTACTCCACGTAACCCATGCCCGCGCCGCCGTATTCGGTGGGAAAGATCGTGCCCATCAAGCCAAGCTTGCCGAGCTCTTTGTAGGTTTCCAGCGGAAAAGTGCCGGGTTCGTCCCACTTCATGACGTTGGGCGCAATCTCGCGCTCCGCGAAATCGCGCACCATCTTCTTGAGTTGTAGTTGTTCGTCCGAGAGCTGGAAATCCAAACATTCCTCCGAGGTAGCGACGCTCCGGCTGGTGGGCGTCGCGCAGATAAGTCGAAACTAGCGATTATCACACAGCGAGTAAGGAGAGTCGAAATCGGGAGGATGTAGGTTCTATCTCAGATTTGCTGGCGGCGGGATGCCGACAGGACAGCCGGCCTGGAGGCCGGCGCTACTCAAAATCGCCTCCGACCGGGTTCGCAGCAACCTGTGAAGGCGCGCTCCACCCGAAATCGCCGGAGCACGGTTACGATCTTAGCTCGTCCAAATCCCGCTCCCACAGCTTGATTCCGCCAAGGATCCCGTCTTGGTTCGAAATGGTTTTGGTGTTCTTAGGCAGCTTGATCTTGATCTTGGCCGCGTTCCCACCGCCGATGTACAGCCGGTCATAGTAGAAGACACGATAGAGTTGATCGATGGCTTCCTTCAGCCGCTTGTTCCATTTCTTGCGGCCTTCTTTGGCGAGAGCGCGCCTTCCCAGATAATCCTCATAGGTCTTGTCGCCGCGGAAAGGATGATGACCCATCTCCAGCGACGGTATCGGCACGCCGTCGATATACAGTCCGGCGCCCATCCCCGTCCCGAGCGTAATCACCAGTTCGACACCGATCCCGCTGATTCCGCCCAGGCCTTGCACAACGGCATCGTTCGCCACACGCACTGGCTTGTCGAGTGCCTTCGACAGTTCATCCGCGAATGGAAACTCAATCCATTTCTTATCGAGGTTGGCGGCAGTGTAAACAACACCCTTCTTGATGACGCCGGGAAAGCCAACTGATACTCGATCAAACTCGCCCAACTCCTTGGCAAAATCAGCAATGATCGCGACGACAGCTTTCGGTGTTGCCGGATCAGGAGTTTTGGCGCGCAGTCGATCGGTGAGCGGCTTGCCCACGTCGTCGAGCAGCATCGTCTTGATGCCGGTGCCACCAATATCGACCGCGAGCGTACGAGGTCCCTGCCCGCTAGACAATGCAGTCTCGGCTGCCGGGGCGGCCGATTTCTTTTTTTTCTTCTTGGACGAAGCGGCGTCGCTCATGCGATCTCCTTGCTCCAGCGGCTAATCAATTTTCGATTAATTCTGAATAGCAGAGCATACCGGATAAATGCTCAGGAGAAAATAGGCAAGCTGCAAGCCGATAATGCAGGCCAGAATCTGCGGTCGCGGTTCCCGACGTGCTATCGCTTAATCCAGGTCTGGCCGCCGTCAGAGGTGACCCACGTTGCGCCCGAAGCGGCGCTTAGGCTCCCTTGCACGGCGTTGTCGAAATGAATGGAAACCACAGCGCTTCGCTCAGGCTGGCCATTTAAGCTCAGCGCAACCCTATTCCAGCTTTCACCCTGATCGGTAGAGTGAAAGAGCGCGCCGCTGTTGCCGCCGGCCCACACGTTGGATCCAACGACCGCTACAACTCGGAAGGCCACCGGCTGATCGGCAAGAACCCGGGTCCAGGGATTTCCCGGCAGAGCGCGCTCCAGGTGACCATCGGCACTGATGCGCCAATGGGCGACGGGCAAGAGCGCTTTCGCGAGCTTATTGACGGCGGAGGGTTGGCCCGAACTTACCAGGCCAGACTTGAGCGACGCCGCCGGCGTCGATTCATCCTTGCCGGCCGTGCCGGAGTTACTAGCCGCACTCTTCTGGAGATAATTTAAATCGTTACCCCCGTTGGGAGTGTTGGCGACAACGTTCTGATCGAAGTTCGTGGACAGGTCGGCTTTATCGGCCTGGATGAGCGGCGCAGCCGACGTCACTGCCACGGATTGCGAAGTTGACCGGGGCGGTGCCGCTTTTGCTAGCGGCGGTGCTGGCGCCGCTCCGCGCGCGACAGCTCCTCCCACCACGTTTGCCCTTTGGTTCTCCAACGAGGAGGACAGCTGCGCCAATTCCATGGACCGTTGAAGCGCTAGTTGTTGCTGGAGGTGCGCCTGCTCGGCTCCTGCGCTCTGACGTGCGCCAGCGGCTGCGTGCTTCTTGGATTCAGTTGGCGCGACTGGGCTTGCTTTGGCTGCAAGCCGGGCGGGCGGTTCGATGATTAGCGCGTTCTCTCGATTGGTCGTCGTTGTGGATGGCGCGGGGTAGCTCAGTACAAGGGTGTTACTTGCGGGACTGGCTCGCTCTGGAATCCGATGCTGCTCGACAAGCACTCCCGCCGCAACAATGATCACAGCAACCGCAGGCACGGCCCACTTCCACCACACCCAACTCGGCTTCCGCCGACCAGCAGGCGCGACGACTTGTCGCTCTTGAGCTGGCATCGCCGCCGCGACCGCCGGAACCACCTCCTCTTCGTGGACTGCGCTGGCCAGGAACACGATCTCGCGGCATTCGCCGCAGGCTGCAAGATGGTTCGTCACTTGCGCTATCTCGCTCGCGGTCAACGACTGCTCCATATAGCCGTTCAGCAGATCGGCCGAGGGATGCTCATCTCCCGCAGTTTGCCGTGCGAGCAAATCTTGCACCGATTTTGGAATGCCCTGCTTCATCCTTCCTCTTTATAGAACGGCAATCCGCCGCGATCTTGCTCTAAAGTTTCTCGCACCTTCACCTGCAGATCGCGCACATCCACATCCTGCATCGCTTCGTCAGCCTGCCGCGCCGACATGCCGGCTTCGATCAGCCGCTTGCGAATGCGCTTTCGAAGGCTTACCGTCACGCGCTCCAGCTTGCGGCTGACGGTGGACTCGTGCACGCCGAGGACTTTGCTGATCTCCAACAGTGTCCGGTGATCAAGAAAGTAAGCTGCCAGCAGAAACCGTTCTTCCGGTTCCACGACCGCCAGCTCGGCCGCAGTTGCGGCTTCGACTCGACCGTCGAGGAGTGGAGTTTCCGAATTGTCAGCCGCAAACTGCTGTCCGTCCTCAAGCGCGGATTCCAGACTGGTCTCACGCTTGGTCTTTCGATATTGATTGACGTACTCCTGCGCGATGACCGTGCGCAACCAGCCGGCTAGCGAGCCACGCCCGAGGTAATACCTCAGCTTGGAAGCACGCACCTCGCCGTCTTTCGACAAACCGTATAGCTCGGCGTAAAGAGAGTCGGCCAGCGACCGTGCCGACGTCTCGTCATGTGCGATCCGGTAAGCCGCGTCATACATCGCACTGCGGTATCGCGTTAGAAAGATCTCCCACGCCCGCTCGTGTCCCGCGACACAGGCACGAGCCAGCACCACCTCCTCCAACCGCAACGTTTGCAAGGCAGCCTCTGCCTCGTCATTGCTGCCTCGCTGCGTGAGCACCTCAGCCAGTAGTGCTGCCAGCCCCGCCACGTCGATGCCAAACCGCTCCGCTCCGCTCTCCGCATAGTGCGCGGCGGCAAAGGCCTGCACGGCGGCTGAGGCTTGCGAGCTGGGGGCGGAGGCCATACGGACGAATCGTATCAATTCGCGTGCAAGAAAGACATGGTGCTGCGTTCCTGTGATTGAGACGCAAGAGTGTCTCCGGAGGTCAACCATGAACCACACGGGCCTGGCATCAATGGCGTTCCTGCTCTCCACGGCAATCGCAGGTGTATCGGGAGGTCCCACGCGCGAGTCACTGCACATACTCGCGCCAATCACGCATGGCAACCTGACCATCTTTCCCATCGTCGGCGGAGTGGATTACGACACCTCACGCTTCCTCACGCTCGATGAAGGCGTGCGTGCCGGAACGGTCATCGTCACCGAGCAAGGTTCCGTGCAGGGGCTGCTGAGGCGTGGGCAGCCGGTGAATCGCGGATCTGGCGCTGCGGTCAACCAACTGGTTCTCATCAACAACTCGGATCAGCCGCTGCTGTTGCTTGCCGGTGAAATTGTTACCGGAGGTAAGCAGGACCGCGTAATCGGCGCCGACCGCCTGGTACCTCCGAAGTCGGATCCTATCGATCTCTCGGTGTTTTGTGTCGAGCCCGGCCGCTGGGTGGGCCGCAGCGAGCGGTTCAGCAGCATGAAGTCGCAGATGGCGCAGCCAAGCGTCCGCGTGCCCGCGATGGCGGCGAAGGATCAGCATCAGGTGTGGAATCAGGTGGCAGCCGCAAGAAAGGCCGCAGAGGTGGCCTCGGCCGCGCCCCTGGTGCAGGGGAATAACGCTGACTTGTCGACGAACTTCGATCAGAACGTTGTCGATAACTCGCCGAACGGGGGAAATGATCTGACCTATCACCGCACGACCTCCTATGCCGCGACTATGGCAATGCCGAAGGTGCAGGCCACGATCGACAGCGCTGCCGGAAACTACGAGAGCATCCGGGAAAAGCTGAAGAAAGACGGAGCCAAGGGCGTGGTTGTCGCTATCAATGGAAAGCTGGTGTGGGTCGATCTATTCGCCAGTAACGATCTGTTGATGCGGTACTGGCAGAAGCTGGTGCGTTCGTATGCGGCTGAGTCGCTGACTTCTGCAGGCGAGAAGGGTCAGGTTGATCAGAAATCCGCGGAGGCATTCCTTGACCGCATGTCCGGTAGCCGCGAGGTCGTCGAGACGGAAGCGGGCATTTATCGCCGCGCGGAAATCACTGGCGACAACTACAAAGTTTTCTCGATTACGGCATTGATGCCGAAGACGGACTTCGATGTTCACATCGCCAAGATGACATACGACGCGGAAGCCGGCCAGGCTTTCCGGCCTGCGATCATGGTGCGGTAATGGCCTGGTAGAGCTGGCCTTCAGGCCAGCGTCCAGGTTGCAATTACCGAGCACGAGCCGGCTTCAGCCGGCGGCAGAACGGAGGCTACGCGGGATCGTGCCAGCCGCCGATGTCCGCCGCGAGCTCGCGCGAATCCGCCGGGCCCCACGTGCCCGGCTCGTACAACTCGGTTGGGCAGCAATCGCCAAGAATAGGATCAACAATCGCCCATGCCGCTTCGACCGCGTCCTGCCGCACAAAAAGCAGAGAGTCGCCCTTCATTGCGTCGGTGAGCAAGCGTTGATAGGCGTCCATCTCGTCATTGGTGGTGTACTTCACCGCCGACAACTCCACCGGCATCGGCACCATCAGCGGTCCCGGACGCTTCACCCGGCCGCCGAGGCTGAGCTCGATATCGGGGCCAAGCCGGAAGCGGAAGTAATTTCGTCCATCACCGCCGATCTTGCTCAACGGAGGCTTGCGCAGCTTTACATAGACTTCGGTTGCAGTGACAGGCAGCCGCTTGCCCGCTCGGATCAGGAACGGCACGCCCGCCCATCGCCAGGAGTCGATTTCCAGTCGCACGGCTGCGAAGGTCTCCACATCGGAATGCGGTGAGACCCCAGCCTCCTCGCGATAGCCACGGAACTGCCCTCGCACGATATTGACCGGGCTTAGTGGCGGAATCGTGCGGAAAATCTTCACCTGCTCATCACGCACCGAGTCGACATACATCCGTGTGGGCGGTTCCATGGCGAGGAAGGCGACGACCTGCAGCATGTGATTCTGGATGACATCGCGGATCGCGCCGGCTTCCTCGTAGAATTTGCCGCGGCCCTCTACGCCGAATGATTCTGCCATCGTGATCTGCACGCTATGGACGTAGTTACGGTTCCAGATGGGCTCCAGAAAGCTGTTCGCGAAGCGGAAGATGAGCAGATTTTCTACCGCTTCCTTGCCCAGGTAGTGATCGATGCGGAAGATGTTCTCTTCCGGAAAAGCCTGATGCAGCGTGTCATTCAGCTTGCGTGCCGTGACCAGGTCGCGGCCAAACGGTTTCTCCAGAATCACGCGCGCGCTGTTGGCACAACCGGATTTCTGCAGACCGCGCACCACGACTGGAAACGTGCTGGGCGGGATCGCCAGGTAATGCGTTGGACATTGTGCGTCGCCCAGCTTGGCGCGCAGGGCTTCGTACGTCTTGTCATCCTTGTAATCGCCGTCGAGATAGCTGAGCAATTCACAGAGCTTCTGGAAGGCCTGCTCATCCACGCCGCCGCCATACTTGGTAATGCTGTCGCGAGCGCGTTCGCGCAACTGCTCCAGCGTCCAGCCGGACTTGGCGACGCCGATGACCGGCACGTCGAGCGTGCCATGCTGCACCATACTCTGCAGCGCCGGAAAGATCTTCTTGTGGGCCAGGTCGCCCGTGGCGCCGAAGAAAACGAAGGCATCAGAATGCGGTAGCATGAACTCCTCTCCGTGTGTCAGCTACAACCTGGGATGAACGGCGGCGATCAATATGGCATCTGCAGATCGCCCGCTAAGGTTCCGATCCGCACGGAAGCCGTCGAAACAGTGTATCGGCAATGCGGCTGCAACGGTAGTCGGTGGCCGCGTGCGAAACGTGAATAATTCGTGAAGAAAGAGCCGTGAGCGTCGCTGCCAAAGGGAGCCGTTAAGTCCGCACCAGCTGGCCTCTTGTACCATAGAGCCAGATCTCGATGACCAGTACCGGCCCCATCCAACATTCCAGCGAGCGCGTGCTCGAATTCGACCAGCTCCGGCAGTTGCTGGCGGCCTATACAGCTTCGCCGCTCGGACACGCACGCGTGATGGGTCTCACGGCCTCATGTGACCGACTCTGGGTCGAGCGGGAGCAGCAGCTCACCGAAGAGCTGCGCGCTTATCTTCGCACTGGTGGGCATTTTGATTTTCACGGCTTGCTTGATCCGACGGCGCTGATCGATAAATCAAGGATCGGCGGCGCAACGCTTGAGATCACCGAAATTCGCGATCTGCTGCTGGTAGCCGACCGTGCCGCCGAATGGCGTGAGATCGCATTGCACCCGGCGGCCAACCTTGCCGAGAACTGGCAGGCCGTACACGACCTCTCGCAGGGTATCGCTGACTTCACGCTGTTGCTGCGGCACTTTCGCAATAAGATCCTGCCCGACGGCACTCTCGACGATCGTGCTTCGCCCGAGCTGGCCCGCATTCGTCGCGAGATCGAGAAGCAGAAGCGCAGCATCCAGGAGTCGCTCCGGGCTTACCTACGGCGGCTTTCCGAAGGCGGCGCGGTTCAGGACGAGCTGGTTACTATCCGTGGCGAGCGCTTCGTGATTCCCGTCAAGGTGGAGCAGCGCCGTCGTGTGCAGGGCGTCGCTCACGGCGCTTCGTCCAGTGGGCAGACGGTATTCATTGAGCCGCTGGAAACGATCGAACAGAACAACGATCTGGTCCGACTGCTGGAAGAGGAGCAGGCGGAGATTCACCGCATCCTGCTCGACATGACAGCGCGGCTGGGCGAGCGCGCCGACGAGTTGCTGCAGGCGGTCGAGGTGTTAGCGGAGCTCGAACTGCAATTTGCCAAAGCCCGCTTCGCAGAAGAGTACGACTGCGTCGCGGTGAAACTGCTGGGCGACAGCTCGGGGAACGAGCCGATCAGCGCCTCACAAACGGACGTGTCCGGCATCACGCCGTCACCGGTTAATGGTTCACAAGACACACAACCACGTGATGTGCTGATCTTGCGAAACGCCCGCCATCCGCTATTGCAACGGACCCTGAAGCTTCGCGGCGCTGCGGTAGTTCCGGTTACGATCGAGCTCGACGACCAGCATCGCCAGCTCATCATCAGTGGCCCAAATACTGGCGGCAAGACCGTCGTGTTGAAGACAATCGGATTGCTCGCCCTGATGGCGCAGTCCGGGATTCCGATTCCAGCGGATCGCGCGGAGCTGCCCCTGTTTGACGCGGTATTCGCCGACATCGGCGACTATCAATCGATCGAGCAGAACCTGTCAACGTTTTCGGCGCATGTTACGAACATTGATTTCACCTCCCACCATGCCACCGCGCGTTCGCTCGTCTTGCTGGATGAGCTGGGCTCGGCCACCGATCCGGAAGAAGGAGCGGCGCTTGCCGTCGCGATCGCGGACCACTTCCGGCGCGCGGGCTGCCTGAGCATCATTTCGACCCACCATACCGCTCTCAAGGTTTACGCCGCGAACACGCCAGGGGTGTGGAACTCAGCGGTTGGTTTCGATGAGGACACTTTGGCTCCGACGTTCGAGCTACGCATTGGGGTTCCCGGAGCCTCCGCAGGAATTAACATCGCACAGAAGCTGGGGCTGAACTCTGACATTGTGGGAGAAGCCCGCAGCCGCATGACATCGCAGGCGCAAGATGTGGCACGTTTTCTGGACCGGCTGCATCGTGAATTACGAGAGCTGGATACGGAGCGAGCCGAGCTGAAAGCGCGCGAGCAGGAAGTGGCGAAGCATCGTGAACATCTCGATCAGGAAGGCCGCAAAGAGCAGAAGGAGAAGCTGCGGGAGCTGGAGAAGAAGGTGGAAAGCCTTCTGCGCGATTTCGAATACCGTGCGCGCGAAACGGTGAACGCAGTGCAGGACCGGGCGCAGGCGCTCAAGTTGTCGAAGGATGCCGAGCGCCGCATTGCCAAAATGCGCCGCGAATTTCGCGAGCAGTTCGATTCAACGGTGGTGGCCCACACGACCGGCGCCGACGCCGGCGATCCTGCGGCCCAGCAGCACGTTGTTAAGCACGTCTCCGTCGGCGATACCGTGCGGCTGAAGTCACTCGGCCGCGATGGTAAGGTGCTGCGTCACTTTGACGACGATATGTTCGAGGTAGCGGTCGGGCCGATGAAGATGAAGGTGGCGCGTGACGACATTGCCAGCGTCATCGCTCGCGCCGATGACAACCCCGTGGCAGCGGCGCGCTCGCGCGGCATCAACGTTTCTCTTGCGCGCGAGGACGACAGCGTTCCCACGGAGATCAACGTCATCGGCCAGACCGTGGACGAGGCTACGCAGGCGGTTGAGAAATTCGTCGATCACGCATTCCTTGCAGGCGCGCTTCGGCTACGCATCGTGCATGGCAGTGGAATGGGAATTCTGCGCAAGGCGCTGCGGCAGTACCTCAAACAACATCCGCACGTCGCCACCGTCACTGAGCCTCCGCAAAATGAAGGCGGCGGCGGAGCGACGGTGGTGGAGTTGAGGACATAGTCGCCGTTAGCCTTTCTTGCGCTCGGGCCGCCATCTCTCTAGACTTGATTCAAGAATGAGCAGCTTTGGACAAACCCTGAGGGGCTACTTCTGGTGGACCTATCCGCGCGGGAGTATGCACTACGACGTGATGGTCACCGTCATTTTGGCGTTTATCTTCGTGACGCCTTTCTGGGTAAACTTCCGGGACAAACCGCAGGAGCGCCCTCCGCATCAGACTGAGGTCATCGTGCAACAAGCGGGTGACGGATTTTTGTATAAGGTGGACGCGTCAGCCGTGAAGTCGGGCAGCGACAAGGAGATTCGCGAGTCGCTGCTGCGGATTATCGAGCCGGTTGGCGGCTACGTCACCATCGACCGCTACGATGCGGTACGCGACAGCAATCATAATGTCGTCACCTACAAGGTCTGGGTACATCGCTGACTCGCCGCAATCTGATTGAAGTGCCCGAAAGGTACGACGCGGCCAACGCCGCTTTCATCCAAAGAAACAATATGAAGAACGCAATGATCGCCCTGGCGGGCTGGTTGTTCCTGTGCACCGCAGCATTGGCGCAGGCTCAGAATCTCGAGTCGGTGCTGAATTCAATGGACCAGGCTGCGGCCAACTTTCACAGCGCGCAGTGCGATTTTGTCTGGGATCAGTATCAGAAGGTGGTCGACGATCACGACTTCCAGAAGGGCACGATGTACTTTCGCCGTCAGGGAGATGACGTCGAGATGGCTGCCGACATCACTTCGCCTGACAAGAAATACGTCTTGTTCTCTAAGGGAGTGATCAGCTACTACCTGCCCTCGATTGATCAGGTTACGGAGTACAACGCCGGCAAGAACAAAGCCGATTTCGAAAGCTTTCTGGCATTAGGCTTCGGCGGGCGTGGCCACGGTCTGTCGAAGTCCTACGACGTGAGCTACGGTGGGACCGAGCAGGTCGAAGGCATCAACACGGCGAAGCTGGTCCTGACGCCGAAGTCGCAGCGCGTTCGCAGCCTGTTTCAGACGATCACGTTATGGATCGACCCAGCCCGCGGCGTCAGCGTGCAACAGCGATTTGATGAGCCTTCCGGCGACTACCGGGTGACCAAGTACAGCAACATCCAGATCAACCACAAGATGTCGGGCGACGTTTTCAAGCTGAAGACTACGGGGCATACGAAAGTCGTGAAGCCGAACGGGTGAAGGGAAGTAACTAGTAATTAGTAACTAGCTCCAGACGAGAAGCGGGGCGGTGGCTAGAGTCCCGGCCTTCGTGCTGCTGTTCGGCGCGACTGAAAGAAGGCTGCTGAAAAACTCTGACGCGCGTGTGCTCTGTCGTCGGCTGAACAGGCTGCTGAAAAAGGAACCAAGCTAGTAATTTCAAGCGTTCCGGGGAACGAAGATTCAATCACTTGCGGCCGAATTTTCGCCTCGAAATGCCACGAAAAAGACTTTTTCAGCAGCCTGTGAAGCCGACTCGGACGAGAAATAGACGGCTTATCGGCACGACTGAAGTCGTGCCCTGTTACAAAGCGCTCGCGGGACGACTTTTTCAGCGGCCTGTGAAGTCGTGCCCTGACACGAATCCGCTGGACCTTGGCTAATTGCCAGGTGCTCGCTGCTAGCTGCTCACTGCTAGCTGCTCACTGCTAGTTACTACTAGTTGCTAGTTACTAGGCGCTAGTCGCGAGTTACTTCTTGTCCATGTTCGGCGGAGTCTGTGGCTGCGAGTTGTCCTTCATCTGTACTGAATTCTTGATAAAAACTACGGTCTTCCAGATGTCGTCGTCGCTGAGGACGCCGTCCCAGCCCGGCATGCCGCTAAAGCGAATTCCATACTTGATCACGTAGAAAAGATTGCCGTCAGGATCGTCCGGAGTATCGCTCAACAGCTGCGGCACGTGCGGATAGAAATTTTTCCGCATCGGCGACTCAGGTTCCTTCACGCTGCCGTGGCAAGCGGCGCAGTTCTTGTCATAGGTCATGGAGCCATCCATGATGTTTTCTGTCGTGGGCTGGAAGGGATTCGCCTGCTTGGGAGCGTGACCGTCGACCCAGGCGTCGACCGACTTGTTGGCAGTGCGGCGCTCAAATGTGCTGGGTGTATTGCCGACGGCGCGGGTATCGAAGTGGCCGTTCGTCGTGTAAAAGTAGGCGCCGCCGCCCAGTACCAGTAACGTGATAATGATGCCTAAGATGAATCCGCGCATGTGACTCCTGAGTGTTCTGTATATCCTGAGAATCCATCATGCTACTACGAGCCGCGTGGCAGCTTGGGCAAGCTTTACAAATCGTAACCACGACGTAATCGGGCGGGCGCGGAGCGTCCTCAGTATCGCCGCAAGCGTCGAGCTTCCCGGACGACATCTTCGACCTTCGGCAAGAAAGCCTCTTCCAACGGCGGTGAGAAGGGAACAGGCGTATCAGCCGACGCAATGCGAGTGATCGGCGCGTCCAGTGAGTCAAAGCATTCCTCATTGATAACGGCCGCGACTTCGCCGGCAATACCGCCGGTCTTGGTGTCTTCGTGCAGGACGATGACGCGATTCGTTTTCTCCACCGTCTGTCGGATGGCATCGCGGTCCAGCGGAAGCACAGTGCGCAGGTCGACAACTTCCAACTCGATGCCTTCCTTGGCCAGAATCTCCGCGGCCTCGAACGCGACGAAGACCATCGCCGCGTAGGTGATGACACTGACGTCGCGGCCTTCGCGCGCAACGCGAGCTTTCCCGATCGACACAGTGTAGTCGTCCGCAGGCAGCTCTTCTTTGATCCGGCGATAAAGAAACTTGTGCTCGAAAAACAGAACGGGATTGTTGTCGCGAATTGCCGACTTGATGAGACCCTTGGCGTCGTAAGCGCTGGCCGGACAGATCACCTTCAATCCCGGCGTGTGAGCGAAGTAGGTCTCGGGATTCTGCGAATGAAAAGGACCGCCGTGAACCCCGCCGCCGGAGGGGCCGCGAACCACCACGGGCACGGGCGCTCCCCAGCGAAAATGCGCCTTGGCCAGCAGATTGTTGATCTGGTTGAAGGCACAGCTGATGAAGTCCATGAACTGGAATTCGGCAACGGGACGGAGCCCGGTCAGGCCCGCGCCAAAGCTGGCGTTGATGATCGCCATCTCAGAGATGGGCGTGTCGACCACGCGCTCGGGACCGAAGCGGTCGATCAATCCATCGGTGACCTTGAACGCCCCGCCGTAGATGCCGATGTCTTCGCCGATGCAGAAGACCGCGGGATCGCGCTCCATCTCCTCCCAAATGCCTTGCCGAATCGCCTCCAGATAAGTAACCGGCGCCATGAATGCTTATGCCACCCCCACTGCGATTTTAACCGAGCGGGGACTAGCGGCGCCGTCAGGCATCATGCCGAAAGAGCATCTTCACTCCCAGCCAGCAGCCGAGAGCTTCCAGCACCGCGAGTAGCGCGGCGCTGATCTGCATCTCCAAGGTCAATCCATGGGGCGGCATTCGCAGCACATTATCCGAGCCCGGGCTGAGGAAATGGGAATAGCCGCCGATGACCAGCGCCACGCCCAAAGGAATAACGATCAGGCTTGCCGCCAATCTGGTTGCTCCCTTCGCAAAAGCAACCACGCCGGCAATGGGAAGCAGATTGATGAGGATCAGCCCCAGGCCTCCGAGCATGGGAAAGTTCGGCTGAACTCTAACCAGCACAACCAAATGCCAGAGGACGACGACAAAATGCATCGCCACAACCGAAGCTCCGCAAAGCAGCAGCCTCCGTCTGGAGTCGGCCGGCTGTCTCAGAACTTCGGTTGAGTATTGTGCTGACATAGTCTTAGCTCTGGACCGTTACCGCGACATTCTTCCCGCAATAAGGGCAGCAGGCATAATCCCCCTTGATCGAGCGTCCGCAGTGCGCGCACATGGGCGTTACTGCGTAGCCGCATTTCGGGCAGAAGCGGAAGTCTGCTCCAACCGATGTGCCGCACTTGGGGCAGGGCATCATCAGCGGCTTGCGCAGCAGGAAGTAGGCGATGAATCCCAGCGCCTTGGGAACGAAGATCACCAGCAGCGTCCACAGCAGCGAGTTCATGCCGCGGCGCTTGGAGTCGACATTCACGTAGCCGATCATCAGGATGATGACGCCCAGAATCACGCCCATCACTGTTGAGATCAGCGACCACAGCGGCATGGGGGGCAGATTCCTTCGGCTGGGTGTGATGTGGCACGATGGCCAGCAGAATGAATTGCACCAGCACCCACGCGAAGAGCGCAATCCACCAGGCTACCGCCGGGATGATGGCAACTTCGTTACGAAACGTTGACTTTGACTCGCTCATTGGTTACCTCCTTCGCGTTCCCTGGACAGCGCCGCCATGAATCGGCTCTCGAATACCGGCTGAGGAAACGCGAGCATCAGGGCGGCAATCACCACCGCCGGCAAAAGCAGGAACAGAAAGATTCCTGGCGCAACAATCGATACCGGGAGACTGAGGCGTTCCACCACCCAGCCTCCAAACTTCCACCACAGCCACGCCGACAGCGCCGACGACATGGCTCCGATGCAGAACGAGATCGCAATCAGCACCATGCGCGTCTGCTGTTCGCGCATCTGCAGCGCGCGAGCGCGAATGCGTTGCTGCGTGGCAGCCACCAACCTCGGACTGGCGGTCACGGCTACGGTGCGCAGTAGCCGGCCGGCGTTGTCAAAATCACTTGCGTACTGGGCGCACTGGGGACAAGTCTCCAGGTGCGACTCCAGCCACGCCGCATCGGGAGCGGCAACGTCTTCAGGACCGCGCCGCATGATCAGATCCAGAGCGCGCTCGTGATCATGGTTCGTCACCGGGCGCCTCCTTTGAGCAGCGGACGCAGGGCATGCACACCGCGGTAGATTCGCGTCTTCACCGTGGCAACGGGAATTCGTATCAGCTTGGCAATTTCTTCCAATTTCATCTGCTCCTGAAAGCGCAGTACCAGCACCTCGCGGAAGAGGGGCGACACGTGCTGTAAAGCTTCTTGCAAGACCTCGTGCTGTTGTCGCGACACAGCCTCGTCGAACGGCGATGGTCCGGTCGCCTGCGGCTCGAATGGCACGCCTTCCTCCGTGTCCTGCATCTCGTCGAGGCTGGCAGGATTGCGTTTGCGTAAGTAGTCGATCGCCACGTTGTGCCCGATCGACATCAGCCACGTTACGAAGCGATTGCGCCCATCGTAAAGGTGACCCTTCTCAAGCACGCGCACCCAAACCTCCTGGAACAGGTCTTCGGCGACGGCTCGGTTGCCGGTCAAATGCAGCAGGTAGCGCAGCAGCCGGTGCTGATACTGCTCAATGAGCGCATCGAGCAGTTCAGGATCGCGGCGCCGGAGCCCTTGCGCGATTTGGGCCTCTTCGGTCTCCATCGGAGCCAGCAAACTGAAGGCGGTGGCGATCATACTAACGGATACGAGGGAGGGAGAGAAAAAGACTCAAGGGCGGCACTTGGCATTTAGCACTTAGCATTTAGCTCGCTCTTGCGCCGGTGGGCAGCGTGCTCGGATCGCGAACTGCTTCGCGGGTGCCGTCGACGATGTCTAATAGGGGTGTAAGCTAAGTGCCAAGTGCTAACGGCTAAGTGCCGCCTTATGGTCCACGTCCTTCATCTCGGCCTGGTTCCGTACCAGACAGCCCTGCAGCTGCAGAAGACGCTTTCGCAGCTGCGCAAGGCGGGCCGTATTGAGAACACGCTCCTGCTTCTGGAGCATCCTCCGGTCATCACGCTAGGTCGCAATGCCGAAGTGGGTAATGTCCTGGCTTCGCCGGAGTTCCTGGCGCAGCGCGGCGTCGAGTTGTTCGAGATCGACCGCGGCGGGGACGTGACCTTTCACGGCCCGGGACAGCTGGTGGCCTATCCCATCTTCGATCTGCGCAGCTTCGATCCGAAGATCGGCGCAGTGGAATTTGTTCGCCGGCTGGAGGAGGTACTGATCCGCACCTGCGGTGACTTCGGGATCGGCACCCAGCGGATTAAAGGTATGACCGGCGTCTGGACTTACGCTTTGCGCAATAAGCCGGAGGCGAAGATCGCAGCCATCGGAGTGCATATCTCGCGCGGCGTGACCACCCACGGTTTCGCGTTGAACGTCAGCAACGATCTGGATTACTTCAGTCTGATTGTCCCGTGCGGGTTGACTGGCAAGCCGGTGACTTCGATGGAGCGAGAGCTACAGAAGCCGGTCAACATCGATGAAGTTGGTACGGCCGCGTCGCGAAACTTCGGACGCGTCTTCCAGTCGCAGATGCTGTGGCTGGAGTCGTTGGACGATTTGCTGGGGCAGGCTACCGAACCGGTCGCGGAGAACTTGGAGGAGCCGACGCCGACACCGGCGCCCGCGAATCAGGACACGCCAGCGCGCACGCCGAAGGAGTTACACGAGCTCCACGGCGACGGGAGTGAGTTTGCGTAATGAAGTGAGCTTTCAATCGTCTGGGGCAGGCCCGCTCACCACGACACTCTTGCGATCCCTGAGACCGCGTCAAAATGGCGGTCACGACTGATGAGCGGCATTGAATGCTGGCGGCACAAGGCCGCAATCCAAAGGTCGTTGGCCGGAATAGGCGTTCCGGCTATCTTCAGTTCGGCACGGATCGCCCCGTAGGGAATGGTGGTTCCTTCGTCGATGTCCAGAATCCGGAGATCCCGCAGGTATTCGGCCAGCCATCGTTCGTAAAACGCACGGTGGCGAGATTGAAAAATGCCGAATCGGAATTCGCCGAGAACAATGACAGGAATGGCGAGGTCCGCGGCTTGACGCAAGATGGGCTCAAGCGCCTGGTCTCCCTCCGCTAAAGCAGAAAGTCCGTTCGTATCCAGAATCAAAGGCGGTCCTCGGCCTCTATCTGATCAAACTCCTCCTCGATCAGGCGATTGATTCTGGCGGTCTCTTTGCGCAGATGCTGCAACTTGCCAAAAGCCGCCATCCAAGGCTTCTGCCCAGCTCTGCTGGTATCGGCAAGCTTGTCTTTCACTGCCTCGGTGACAAACTCTCGTAGCGGAATGCCGCGCTGGGCCGCCATTGACTTGGCGCGGCGAAAGATGGCATCGGGGATTTCTAAGGTGGTCTTCATTGTTGCTATGCTCCCATATTTATGGGAGGGCGGTCAATAAAGGTCGCTTGCCCCCGCGGCTATGCGCCGTCCTTCATGTCCGCAAGGCGGCTCAACTTGCCTCGCATCGGCTGTCCGTTTATCGTTGGCTCTGGACTCTATGGCTCACAAGAAGCGCCCAGGCAATAACAGTCGGCCAAAGAAAGCGGCCAAAGTTCCTTTAGCTCCGGCAGCGAAGGTTCCAAAGCCACCATCTCCCTCCGAGCAAGCCGACGGCTCGCCCAAGCCGGCAAACACGAAGACCTCGGCGCGAAGCTGGAATGGAGATGATTCCGCCTCGTCGTCGCTGCGCTGTTACAACATTCCCGACTATCGGCTGGAACACCCGGAGTTTCGCATCTTCATGTCGGGGGAGGGATCGAACGTCGAGTACCGTGTCGAGGGCGACCTGAGCGCCGCGCCGCCGTCGATCCGTGAGTCGAAATATCTTTCGCGTGAGCAGTGCATCGCGATCTATCGCTGGATGCTGCTGAACCGGCGCATGGAAGTAGCGCTGGAGAATCTCTACAAGCAGGGCAAAGTCGTTGGCGGCGTGTACTTCGGACTCGGGCAGGAGGGGTGCTCGTGCGCCTCGGCTTACGCGCTCGGACCGGACGACTGGCTTGGGCCAATGATTCGCAATCAGGGCGCAATGCTGGTGCGAGGCTTCGCGGCGCGGGACATCATGCGCCAATACATGGCGAAGGGCGATTCGCCGACCTGGGGGCGCGACGCCTCGTCACACTTCGGCGACATCCAGAAGCGCAACGTTTGCGCGCCCATTTCGATGCTGGGCGAACTGATTGGTGTGATGGCAGGTGTCTGCCTGGGAGCGCGGCTGCAAGGCAAGAACGTCGTCGGCCTGACCTATATTGGCGACGGCGGGCAATCGACCGGAGTCGCGTACGAGAGCCTTAACTTCGCTGCGGTGCAGAAGCTGGGACTGGTGCTGATTGTCGAAAACAATTTGTGGGGCTACTCCACCCCATCCGACATGCAATTCTGCGTTAAGGATCTGGCCGAGCGCGCTATCGCCTACGGCATTCCCGGAGTTATTGTCGATGGCACCGATCCGTGCCAGGTTCACGACGCCGCGCACGAAGCCTGCGAACGCGCGCGACGAGGTGAAGGCCCGACTCTCATCGAAGCCAAGATGATGCGCATGAAGGGTCACGCCATCCACGATGCCGCGCAATATGTGCCCGCGGCGCTGTTCGAGTATTGGCGGGCGCGCGATCCGATCGCACGCTTCGAGAATTATCTGGTCAATGAAAAGCGCTGGCTCACCGCCGAAGAAAACCACAAGCTGATTGAAGATGTGGAACGTGAGTTGGAAGCAGATCGCGACGCGGCAGTAGCGTCCGCCATGCCTGATCCGAAAACGGATAAAACTCATCAGGGGGTGTACTGCGATCCCTCGTGCCATCAAGTCAAACCGAAGTATGGGCCGATCGTCGCCAAGCCGCGCGAGGCCGGGGCGGCAGGCGCAAAGGCGGCAGAAGCCGCGGTGCACCTGAAGTAGACAATCGGGCCATCGATCAAGTAATCTCAGCCCCATCGTTTCAGCGAACAGATTGAGCCGCCTGCCTTGCTGAGCTTTCGCACACGGAAGAACGAACAAGCCCGACCATGACGGACTCGTCCAAGCGCTCTCTTTACTACCAGCTCGCCATCATCCTTATCATCGCTGCGTCGTGCTTCCGTGTGTTCGTCTGCTTTGTGCACAACCCGATGGATTATCTCTCGACCGACATGCTGCGGCACTGGAACAACGGGCGGACTTTCCCGCGAGGCGGCTATCTCGGTGCCGCGGATCCGATTGTTTATCAAATCTACATCTTCGTTTTACAAAGGATTACCGGCAGTAACAGGCTGCTTGTAGCGTGCGCGTCTTCCATCCTTTCCGTGGTGATGCCGTGGACTTACTATCGCGCCGCGCGCGACTTCGGGCTGCGGAAGATACAAGCCTTGTGGGCATGGGCGCTGATTGCGTGGACTCCATCGCTAATCGTCATCTACCACCTCATCATGATGGAGACGGTGCTGCTGCTCCTGGACGGTGTCGCTCTGTGGATGACGGCGCGATATCTTCGCAAAGGTGGAACTAAGGCTTTTCTCTGGTTCGTGTTCTTCTGGACGGCGGCGTGTCTTACCAAGCCAACCGTAATTCCTCTGGCGGGAGTTTGCTTCCTGTGGGTGTGGTGGAAGCGATCAACCTCACTACGGCAGATTGCGATAGGCGCGGCGTTGGCTGTCGTCATGCTTATTCCGCAGGCAGTCCGCAGCAAGGTAGCACTTGGCTTCGTAGCTCCATTTGGCAATCCCTGGCTCACGCGTATTCAACTTCGCTCCGGGGTTCGACTGATGCATTTTCATTTCCATGCACCTTCCAGTGAGCTGGTACATTTGAACCCCCAAGCGCGACATCAGGATTTTGATTTCGGCTCGCCGAGCGCTTATATACGGCCGCTGGAGCCCCTGAGCCATTGGACGATGCGACGCGCGATCGGAGATTCCACTGCTTCGGTTACGATTAACGGCGCTAATGGAGAACAAGACTGGAAAGCCGCTTACGAGAGCTTCGATCGGGATACAGACGAGTGGTTAGCGGAGTGGCGGGAGAACGTCATTCTGTTCCTGTTTGCGCCGTCATGGCCGGAGTCCGGCGTTTGGATATGGGACAGTCATTTGGAATATTGGTGTCGGTGGATGTGGGCGCCGCTGATCCTTGTCGTTTTCATCCTCAATGTGCGCGAGTTTGCACATCGGCGGTTTGATCTGATTCCCGTCGCCACGATGCTGTTTACGCTTGCCCTGGGGTTGCAAAACGTTGTCATAACCGAAGGCCGATATCGCAAGCCGGTTGAGCCGATGCTGCTGCTGAATTTGGTTTGGGTGATGAGCTATAAGAGTTCGCGCTTTAGGGCTGGAGACCCATCAGCACAGGAGGCGGCGTCGCAAGCAGCGGTATAACCCAGGTTGCTTAGGGATGCGCTTGCGAAGAAAAGTAGAGCCGATCAGCGATAGACTTCGCGGCGGTGGCCGACCTTCAACACGAATATTACAAACCGCTCGCTTTCGATTCTGTACAGCACGCGGTAGTTTGCGATGCGGATGCGCCAAATATCATACTGGCCAGAAAGTTTCTTTGAGCCGGCTGGGCGAGGGTCCTGGCACAGATTTCGGAGAGCCCTGCTGATCCGAATCTGTATATTTCTAGGTAGGCTCTCCAGGTCTCTACGCGCCGAAGGTTGAAATTCAACGGAGTAGCCCTCGTTTGCCCTCAGAGCTTCAGCTCCTTCTTGATCTGCTCCCACGGTATGCGGGGTCCGGGCTCTTTCATGGCTTCTAGCGCGTCCCGAAGATCGAGTTCATCTTCGAAGCGCTCCAGAAGCTCGAGATCCTCAATGGGAACCACCACAGCAACTGGTTTGTTGCGACGATGGACCACCGTACGCTCGCCGGCATATTCGGCCCGGCTGACGATGTCAGCGAAGTGCGCTCTCGCGGTGCTGGTGGTATGTCGCTTCGGCATATACTAATTGTACAATCCGTACAAATCGCTGTCAAAGACATTTCGGCGTGGTCTTCCTTCAGGAACCATTCCGGGAAGAGGACCTTCGTAACGCCCGGCATTTCCGCACGCGGATAGAAACCCACTTATCAGAATGCCGCAACCCGACGCATGAAGAAGCTGCCTATCCCACGATCTCTTCAAACTTCAGCGGATCGGGGCGGACCGGGATTGGCGGGGGTTCGATTTCGCGGAGCACCTGATAGGTATAGCGGATGCGATGGATGACGGTGATCGTGCTGAGGACGGCAATCACCCAGAGCACTGGCCCCATGCGGTTGAAGAGCGCGCCGATGATCACCAGGACGATTCGCTCAGGCCGCTCCATGAAACCGACTTTGCAGCTGGGGATCAGCGACTCGGCCCGGGCGCGCGTATAGCTCACCATCACCGAGCTCACCATCACGATCGCGACCATCACGACGTAGAAGAAGCGGTTGGCCCGCGCGTAATAGACCAGCAGTCCGAAGAAGAGGGCGACGTCGCTGTAGCGGTCGATGACGGAGTCGAAGAATCCGCCGAAGATGGTGACCTGGTTGGTAGCGCGAGCGACACGGCCATCGACCATGTCGAAGATGCCGGCACCGATAATCACCAGCCCGGCGTAGAGAAACATGCGGCGCTGGTTCTCGGCGTGGGCGTAGCCGAAGAGAATGCCGGCGACGACGTTGATCAACAGCCCGATGAAGGTGAGTGCGTTGGGTGAGATGCGGGTCAGCGCCAGGCCGTGCACGATCTTGTACAGCAGCCACTTGCAGGACCGCCCAACTGCGCTCGTCCACGTCATACTGCCTCGCTATGCTTCGTCGTGAATGGTGACCAGCTTGAGCACCTCAAGTTCGCGTTTGCCGGTGGGCGTGACCACTTCACTCACATCTCCGACTTTCTTTCCCATCAAAGCGCGTCCGATAGGCGAACTGGTGGAGATCAGGCCTTTGGTAACGTCGGATTCCTCGCTGGTGACTAACTTGTATTCGATCTTTTCGTCTTTGGTGGAGTCGTAGACCACCACCGTCGATCCGATGGCGGCGCGATCACGAGGAATGTTGGCCATGTTGACCATCGACAGGTCGGCCATGCGCTGCTTCAATTGACCGAGCCGGGCGCGGACGAACTCCTGCCGCTGCTTGGCCATGTGGTACTCGGCGTTTTCGCTGAGATCGCCCATGGCGACAGCCTTCTTGAGTTCTTTGGGCAGCTCGTGATTCAGTTCATGTTCGAGGAGTGTAATTTCCTCGGCTAGTTTTTTCTTGATGTGTTCTGGCATACTTCGGCGTCATTGTTTCGGGCCACTGGAAGGGCGCCCGAAGGCATCCCATGATTATACGCGGGATGATGCGCAAGCGGCACAGGTAGTTGGTAGCCCGGCAAACCGCCGTCGCGAAGCAGCCTATCAACCTGATTTTAATCTTCGAGGGTTCTCCGAAAGCCGGTAATGTCTCAGTTTGAAATTCGGGTTTCGACCCTAAGCGGACCTGTCGGGTCGGCGCAGTCCGTCGGGCGAGTCGCGCGATTAAGCAGGAACGTAGGTCAACCTGATTACATCCCCGCCAATGCGGTCGCTGGCCACAAGGCGGAGCCGCGGCCGGGGGCCGGCGAAGAACGGCTGGCCATGACCAAGCACGATGGGATGGATGTAGAGTCGATACTCATCAATCAGACCAAGGTTGGTCAGGCTCCCTGCCAGGTTTGGTCCGGCTACGTCGATCTCCCCTTCCAACTGAGCCTTGAGCCTGCGGATCACCGCCTCGACGTCATCCTCGATGAGTGTGGCGTTGGGTCCGACCGACTTCAACGAGCGCGACACAACCCACTTCCGCTGGCTCCGCCACACCGCCGCGAAGTCGCGGTCCTCCGCGTCCCAATCCGGAAGATCATCGTCCCAATAACGCATGATCTCGTACATGCGGCGACCGTACACCGCGCCCGTCAGGCCGCGCGCCTGCTCCATGAAGTGACGAGAGAGCGCGGGATCGGGTGGCCCGATTTTCATGTGGTCGACGTAGCCGTCCAGGGACTGGTTCAATCCATACACGAGCTTTGCCATGCTACAAAACCTCCAACCCAGGTTCTTCAGAATAGCTTAAGCCGACGTCGCACGGTGAGGTTGGACACGATCTGCGTGTCGCATTGTCGGTGTGACCAATAACCAGAGGTCCGCTCTCCACCCAAGGCGGATATTTCAAACTGAGACACTACCCGAAAGCCACGTCAATTGACCGTCTTCGAAGGTTGGGCCTATAATTAGAGCATATTGTAGTTTCCCCTCATACCCAGACAATCTGGGAGCAGTGCTCCGGCCCTCATGAATAACCAGAGCTTTAGTATCGGAGACAAGGTCGTTTACCCGAATCACGGGGTGGGCGTGATCGAGCAGATCAGCAGCAGGACGATCGGCTCACAGGTGGAAAGCTTCTATCTTCTGAAAATCAAGGCCAGCAGCCTGAAAGTAATGGTGCCCTTCCATAACGTGGGCAGCGTGGGGCTTCGCAGAGTAGTCCGCAACGGCGAGGTGCAGAAGATCCTGGATTTTCTCACCGACGGCAAATGTGAAAACCACGCCGACTGGAAATACCGGTTCAAAGAAAATTCCGACAAGATGCGAACCGGCTCGCTGATCGATGTTGCCGAAGTTCTGAAAGGCCTGCTACTTCTGGCCCAAGGCAAACCCCTCAGTTTCCGTGAAAAGAAAATGCTGGAGCGCGCGCGCTACTTGCTGGTGAGCGAGCTGGCCATGTCGAAGAACTGGGAGGAGCCGGAGGTTGAGGATCTGCTCAACAAGGCTTTATCGAAATGCAGGCTGCGTTTTCCGGAAGCCTCCAGTATGGAAGACTGAATCGTCGATGCGTCAAGACGGCGGGGCTCTGACCTCGCTATTTTTTTGCGATCGCATGCTGCTTGTTAACCGCCAGACCGAGTCATAGAATGCAACCGCTTTCTGATGGGGTATGAACCGTCCCCGACGCGAGGAACCTAGAATCCTATGCCAGGAACGCTGCACATCTTCCGCCTGAAAGACAATCCTCTGCAATATCAAGTCAACTACAACCTCGGCGCCAACTCATGGGTGCAGGTCTTCGATCCGGCGCATCTCGACGAATTTCTCCGCCACAGCGCCGCCTTGCCGGCCGCGGAAGTGGAAGCGATGCTCAAAGAGTTGCGCAGTGACGGCCACACCACGGAAGCGAATGTCGACATCGCGGAGATGCACTTAGGCGAAATGGGATTCGCCGAATCACCCAGCGACGAGTGAACTCCGATCGAAAGCGTACCGTCGAGCCGTAACACGACCTCAGACTAGGAGAAGACGCCAGGCTGTGCCGCTGTCACCAACGCGGCTCGCGAGAGTGGCTTGTGCGCCATGAGCACAGGGTCTAATTTCGACGATCGGCGGAGGGGCCTACCACAGAGACGGCATTTCGTCTCAGCGGCCTCCCGACGCCGAATTCGGCCGTATTCCCGTTGGCACTGATCGGAGCAGGTTACCGCCCTTTTGCGGGCGCGCTTGGCAGGTATGTCGCCAAGGCACAAACCGGAGGCGATTCGGTCGGCAGTGGAGAGGATGCAGCGCAGGGTCATTTCAGAACCCCGGTGCGGTCGTGCTCCGGCGATCGCTTCACGCTCTGCGGCGGCTTCCTGGCGCCGGCTGCAATATCCGCAGGCAAGCGAGATGTGGCCTGCCGCTGCCGGCGATCGGGACGATCTTCGGAGAGGATTCCGCCTAGCAGAAAAATCTCGGCAAGCGCGTCCAAGGCCTCGCAAAACCAGCGGCGAATGCCAAATGCAGACCGATGAAGCATCTCGGCGACCTCGTCAACCGAGAAGTCGTAGAGGCCGACCAGGGTCAGGATCTCGGCGTGATCGTCGCTAAGTCGGTCCAGGCAGAGTTCAATATCGCGGGTGAACACTACCTGATCCTCGAAGCTGGGAATGCTGTGATGCGAGACGCGAGCGCGAAAGAACTCGCGTCCCAGCAGGGAAGGCAGGCGGCCGACCTGGCAGGAGAGTTCGAAGTAGTGCCGCACGATGGCCAAGGTCTGACCGCGGAAGCACAGCATTTCCGGACGCGGATCGATCTCTTCAGGTTCGACGAGCGGCGCCGGTTCAGCGGCCTGGAAGAGCAGCAATTGGGCTTTGCGGGCGGCAATCCGGGAGAATCTCATTGCAGCCTCCCGTAAGGCTGGCCTGCCTGTGCCTTGACGTCGAGCACGAGCGGGACCGCCGCAGGTGATTCCGCGGTACGCGGCAACGAGCGGCGGCTATGATCGCCGGGAATCGAGTAGCTGTTCAGGATCTGGCCACACGGCTGGCAATAAGTTTCGCCCGATTGCGAACGACGCAGGCCCAACGATCCGCAGCGCTCGCAGTATTTGAGTTCGTAAGTAACGTCCTGCATTTTTCATCCCCCTTCAATGCTCCAAAAGAACGAGCCCTGTGACGCGCCTTGCCGACGATCGGAGGACGCATACACAGGGCTCGTTTCAGTTACGATGACCTGCCTGGTTATTTATTTATATGTAGAACAACGGCGGGTACCCAGCAGAGAAATCAGGAATATGGTTGCGATCCCTTCGCCGTGGTACGCTCTCCGGTATCAAGGGATCATTCGCGCCTCTAGTCTACGAGAGAAATAACCCTCTTCATATCCGGACTTGAGAATCTGGCCATTTTGCACGACGATGCACAGCCTGCCGGAAAAGGCCAAGCTGTGGAGAAGCTTCTCCATGGCAGCAGAGAGTAGTTCGGCTTGTTTGATTTTGCGGCGAAACTCCGCAAAGGTTTGGTCTTCGGTGGTTGGTTCGGTGTCCTTCATTGCGCGTTACCTCGGCCAGGATCACAGAACCGGGAGACACCTCTACTGTGGCAGAGAGAGCCCAGGCCGTCAAGAAAAATATTGCATTAAGCGTACGACTAAAGTAGATGTATTTCTTCTAGCAAAAGCACGTGACCCTTCAAGATCTGCAGGAGCAGCTCCGGGCACACATCCGCGCCCGCATAGGGCGAGGAGAACTGACGGGAGTCGGTCTGGCTCGCGCCGCCGATTTTCCGCAGGGACATCTTTCCAATTTCCTGAACGCGCGCCGCGGTCTCAGCCTGGAGTCGATGGATCGCCTGCTCGATACGCTGGGCATCGGCATCCTCGATTTGTTGGAGACGAAGGAAATTGAGGAGCATGTCGAGCTGCCCAGGAAAGAAGGAGTCGAGAGAATTGCGCTGGTATCGCCGGAGAATGCCGTTCTGGCGCGCTTCACCCCCGATCAGATTCTGGAGACGCGCAGCTTCAACAAGTCATTCCTGCGTAAGCTGCGGGCGCGCGACGCCGAAGACCGGCGCGACTGGCTGCGTTTCGTGGTGATTCGTCTGGAATTGAAAGGCGTCCCGCTCATCGCCTTCAGGGGCGTGCGCGCGTCGTTGCTGATCGACCGCCATTACAGTTCGCTGGACCCTTATCGCCGATTTCAACCCAACGTTTACGTGGTCAGCTTTGCTGGGCGGTGCAACATGGGCTATGTGTCGGTGTCTGACGATTGCCTGGTGCTTCGGACCCGCGACCCACAGCACGAGGTTGAGATGTTGAGAATCGAGCGTGGCAGAAGATATTCCGACTATATTGTGGGCCGCGTGTGTCATGTCGGACTGGAAGTCTGAGCATGCGGCCGTCTGCTATGATTTCGCTACTATCGACGAAGGCCAGCTTATGGAGGAAGACGTGGAGGAACGTAGCACGACGCCGCCAGGCGTACGACGGGATGAGGATATCGCCCTTGATCTGATGAAGTTTGTTGCGGTGACGACAGGGTACGGCCGGACCAGTACAGCCGCAGCGGGATTTCAGTCCGCTAGCGAATCCAAAGCTGACGACTATGCACGGCACCTGCTCGACCTGTACGGCCAGTGTCTGGCGGCCGTGCAAGGCAAGAAGTAATGTTTGCTTGCATGTCGCTTCAGAAGTCTTGACAAATACCAACCGCCAAGGAATACTCCGCTCCTCAGGGCGATTGTTCTCGCGATAACGACAGGCGCGAGACTACACTGGTGCCCAGTTCTACCAGCGCTCTGGCCGGTTCCTTCCTCTCGAGGTGTCCCATGGGATTTCGCCTTCGGTATGCACTGCAGTCCGCTGCTCGGATTCTGGCTGACTTCTTTTTTGGCAGGAGTCTGCCTGCTGTTGCCGATGCACTTGGTTGCGCAGGATTCTTCTCTGAAGGCTGCGGACACGCCGCAACAGACGGTCGGCACAACTCCGAGTGAAGGCAGCGAGCAGAGTGCTGCGATTCGAGTCACGGTGATGGCGGAGGATCAGAAGCCGCTCCCGCATCAGGCAGTGGTACGGCTGGTCAGCAAGGACCGCGGAACCACGAGTTGGCAGACTACTGGCGACCACTCCGACACGATGTTTGGCGACCTGTCCTTGGGCAAGTATGAAGTTGAAGTCAGCGCCGCCGGCTTCATCACCAGCCATCAGGAAGTCCAGGTTAGCAACCTCGTGGACACGGTTCCCGTTAAGGTTAGTTTGACCCGTGAGCCGAACGCCGCCGAGCAGAACATCACTGGCGCTTCAATGTCGCTCAGGGCGAATTCGGAGATGGTCCGCGCGATCAAAGCCTTGAACACCGAGGACTACAAGGAGGCGCAGAAGCATTTGGCGGAGGCCGATAAATTGTCGCCTTCCAGCGCGCAGGTCAAGTTCCTGCTGGGCTATATGTCTTTCCAGAAAGGGGAGCTGGCGCAAGCGGAACAGTATCTCGACGAGGCGATCAACTTGAATCCGCATTACGCGCATGCATTGACCTTGCTGGGACGTTTGCAGCTTTTGCGCGGCCAGCCCGCGCAGGCCCGGACGACTCTGGAGCGGGCGGTTGCGGCCGATGCGAACTATTGGGTCTCGCACAGCCTGCTGGCCGACGCTTACCTGCAGCAGAAGGATTACGAGAAGGCGCGGGAGCAGGCGGAGTTTGCTATCGCCAAGGGCCGGCGCCAGGGTGCAGCTGCTCAACTCGCTTTGGGCGAGGCGCTAGCTAACCTGGGCAAGACGCCGGAAGCGACGCAGGCATTGAAGATCTTCCTGGAGGCAGAGCCGACAAGTCCGGCCGCGCCGCATGCCCAGCAAATGCTGACGGCGTTGGAGCAGCAAAGCAATGGCGCGGGCGGATCCAGCGCGAAATTGACTGATGCCGCTTCCTTCGTTGCCGCGACCGACCTTCTGCAATCAGTTCATGCCGGCCTGCCCGAGATGACATGGCAGCCGCCGGGAATCGACGAGGAGACTCCTCCTGTAGCTGCCGGCGTCAATTGTCCCTTCCAGAAAGTGATGGACGGAGCGGGTGAAGGCGTGGTGCAGTTGGTGGCCGATGTGGCGAAGTTCGCCGCCATCGAGGAACTGGTACACGAACGCCTGGATGAGATGGGCAATCCGACCGCTCGCGAGACGCGCAAATTCGACTACGCGGCATCGCTGTATCAAACCAAGCCGGATGTTGTGATGGTGGATGAGTATCGCACCGAGCGCTACGGGCTGGACGATCTGCCCGATCAGATTGCCGACAACGGCTTTGCCGCGTTGGCGCTGGTGTTCCATCCCGCGATGCGCGACGCCTTCCAGATGACTTGCGAAGGGTTGGGCGATTGGCACGGCCAGCCGACTTGGCTGGTGCGCTTCCAGCAGCGTCCGGACAAAGCAAATCATATGCAGGCGTATCTGATGGCAGGCGTCAGATATCCGGTCGACCTGAAAGGACGCGCCTGGATCACCGCGGACAAGTTTCAAATTGTCCGCATTGAAACCGAGATGGTGAAACCTATGCCGCAGATCCACCTGCTGGTCGAGCACCAGATCACCGAGTACGGGCCCGTTCCGTTCAAGAAGGGGGCGGTTGAGCTGTGGTTGCCAAAGACGGCCGAGGTGTACATGTATTTCCGGGGACATCGCTACTATCGCAAACACACCTTCGAGAAATACATGCTGTTCTCAGTGCAGGACGAAGAGAAGATCCACGAAGCCAAGCACGATGGTACGCATCCGGCATCGCAAAACCCCGAACCAGCACCCGCTTCGACAAGCTGAGTTTACCGTCTATATCTCATCAGGCCGGGGCCGCGAGGTCCCGGTTTTTTTTGTCACCTGCCGTGGTGATCTCGATCATTGCTCTGCGGGCTATTCCAGTTGACCATCGCTAAAGCGAGGTGTGCCATGGCAAGCCTGGATCCCGACTTTCACGAAGAGGCGAGAAATCTGCATCGCGAGCACGAGGAGCTGATGGCACAACTGGACAAACTGGATTCGGCGCTGGAGCAGATTGTGTCGTATACCGAGGTTCTCACTGATCTGGCGATGGCGAATCAGGCTTTGGCGAGCGGCAAGTGGATCGCGGAATGGCTGCCCAAACATTACGCGCATGAGGAGACGACCGTGCTGGAGATGATCGCCAGGATGAGTCCAGAGCTGGCATCCTTTGCGCGCGAGATGAAGCGCCAGCACGGCGAGATGCGCCTGCGCCTGGAGAACTTTCGCGATCACATTGCGCACGTCGGCGAGCAACGCGACTTGGAAGCCGCGGTTGCCGAGTTGAAGCGGGAAGGCAAAGACCTGACGCGCCTGATCCGGCTACACATGGCGACCGAGGATAAGAAGCTCGCCGGCCTGGAGAACTAGGATCAATCTCTGCGATGCAGATAAGGACACGCGGCTTGGCGCGGCCGATAGGCTCGTGTTTGCGATGCTGCGTTGAAGATTCCGCGATAAAGAAGAATTCTTCCTCCCATAAAAACTTGTTATAGGCCAAAGCTGCTTCCGCGAGCGAGTGCGGTTGATCTAAGCAGGCAGACGCAGCGATTTTTCCCACCGCTCGTACGGAGCTCTCCATGGATCGCGCGACTCGCCCAGCAACCTGGCAGGTTTTGCTTGCCTTCGCCATGATCTACTTCGTTTGGGGCTCGACCTTTCTCGCTATCCGCGTCGGCGTGCGCGAGGTGCCACCGTTTCTGCTTGCCGCAATGCGCTTCCTCCTGGCAGGAATTTTTCTCTACGCGTGGATGCGGCTGCGCGGGACAGCCTCGCCGCAGTGGAGGGAGTGGGCGTCGGCCGCTCTGCTGGCAGTGTTGATTTTCGTGCTCGACTACGGGCTGCTGTTCTGGGCGGAGCAGCGCGTGGCGTCGGGTGTTGCAGCCGTAATGATGGCGACCATCCCGGTGTTCATGGCGCTGTCGGAGATTCTCTTCCTGGGAACGCAGCGGCTGACGTTGCGACTTGCCATCGCACTGTTGGTCGGAATTGGCGGAGTGGCCGTGCTCGTAAGCCACACGCTGGGATTGGGCGAGAGCTCGCTCGATACCGCGGGAGCGATTGCGCTGCTGGTGGGATCGATCAGCTGGTCGGTGGCGTCGGCGCTCACTCGCAAGCTGCCGTTACCTGCGTCAAAGCCCATGAGCTCGGCTGCGCAGATGCTTTGCGGAGGAATCCTGCTGACACTGACCGCAGCCTCGCTGGGAGAATTCCGCGGCTTTCACCCGCTGGCCGTCTCGCGCACAGCGTGGATTGCGCTGGCATATCTGACTGCGGCCGGATCCATCATCGCGTTCACGGCCTATGTGTGGCTGATTCATCATGAGTCGCCGACGAAAGTTGGTACGTACGCATATGTGAATCCCGTGGTCGCGGTTGCGCTGGGATATTTCTTCGCCGGCGAGCCGCTGACGGCGCGGACGCTGGTGGGAAGCCTGCTGGTGCTGGTCAGCGTCGTCTTGATCACCACCATGCCGAAGAGAGCTGCCGCGCCGAAAGTGGAGGACGCGGTTCCCGCAGCCGGTATCTCCGAGGGCTAGTGATTTTATTCCTGATGATGATCCAACTTCGTCAGACCGCCTGACAAGGAGCATCGGCATCTAAGCTCCGAAGCAGGTTGGGAGGATCTTGATGAGGGAAAATGATCGTATGCAGTCATTCAAATTGCGCAGTGACGAAGATCCGCCGACGATTCCGGTGCCTCCGGGTGAAGATCCGCCGCCTCCCGTACAGGAGCCGCCGGACAAGCCGGTCATAGGGCCGGGTGCGCCGGTGCGCGAGCCGGAACCGCGGCAGCCACGACGATTGCGAAGATTCGTGTGATCGCAATCACGCAATGTTGGCGCGACAACTGTTGCGCGGAACGGATGCGCTCATTCCTGCCTTATAATCGACCTTCCGATTTGTGGAATGAGCTTGCCCAGCGCCTCACAAACAAGCCTCGCCCGTAACACAATCTCTGACAATTCAAGACAGCAGTCGCGCGGTTGGATTTGGATCGTGCTGCTGTGGGTCGTCGTGTATGTCCCGGGCCTGTTCTCGCCGGCCTTGCTGGACGATGCCGACTCCGTCCACGCCGAGGCGGCGCGCGAGATGCTGATGCGGCACGAGTGGACGACGCTCTACATCGACGGTATCCGCTATCTGGAAAAAGCGCCGCTGCTGTATTGGGGGATGGAAGCCAGCTATCACGTCTTCGGTGTAAAGGACTGGGCGGCACGACTGCCGCTGATTCTGGCTGAGCTGGCGCTGCTGTTGGCGACATATGCGCTGGGCAAGCGGGCATTCGGTGAGCGCGGCGGCTTCTGGGCCGCGATGGTGATGACGCTGTCGATCGGGCCGTATCTCTTCACGCGGATTCTCATTCCCGACATGCTGATCCCGCTGTGGCTGACGCTGGGCTTCGACTTCTTCCTGCAAACGCTGGAGCAAGAGCGGCCTTCGATCGCGTCGTGCTGGGGGCTGGCAGCGACGGTCGCGTTAGATGTGCTCACCAAGGGCCTGATCGGGATCGTCTTTCCGGCGGCTATCATCGGCATTTACCTGATTCTTACCGGCAATCTCAAGCACCTGCTGCGCATGCGGCTGATCTCGATCACGATTGTTCTGCTAGTGATCGCCGCGCCGTGGCACATTGCGGCAGCGATTGCGAATCCGGCGGCAGGCGAGTCGCGCGGCTTTCTATGGTTCTACTTCGTCAACGAGCACTTCCTGCGCTACCTGGGCAGGCGCATTCCTCACGACTACGATACGGTGCCGCTGCTGCTGTTCTGGGCGCTGGTTTTTCTTTGGCTGTTTCCGTGGTCGGCGTTTCTGGTTCAGTCGCTGCGAAACATACCGCACCGCTGGAGCGAACTGCGCGGCTCGATGAGTCAACGACAGCGAGCGATGCTGCTCTTCGCGGTATGGGCTGCGGTGATCCTGCTGTTCTTCAGCTTTTCGACGCGACAGGAATATTACGTAGTTCCGGGACTGCCGGCGCTGGCGCTGCTGATTGGTGGGTGGCTGCAGCAGGAGGATGAATCGCCTGGGGATTCCGGATTGCGCAGAGGCGGTCGCCTCGGGTCGCTCATTTTGCTAGTCATCGGAGTGATGGTCTTCGCGGCTGCGATGTACCTTCTGGCGCGGAGCAAGAGCACGCCCGCCGACAGCGACCTGGCCGACCTGCTGAAGAAAGCTCCCAACGAGTACGCCCTGGCCTTCGGACACATCTTCGATCTGACGCCGAGGGCGCTGGGATTATTCCGCGTGCCGCTGGCGATGTTTGCGATTGCCCTGTTTGCGGGCAGCCTGCTCAATTGGCTTTTCCGCCACCGCAATCGCGCTGCGGCCGGTAATTGCGCGATCGCCATCATGATGGTGTTCGTGCTATTCGCGGTGCATCAGGGACTGGTGATGTTCTCGCCCATTCTCTCCTCAAAGAAGCTGGCCGATGCGATTGAGCAGGAGTTCCGGCCCGGCGACGTCATCGTTTCCTACGGAACCTACGAGGACGCGTCGACCATCAACTTCTACGCGCGGCAGCCAATTCATGTGGTCAACACTCGTACTGAAGGCGACATGTACTACGGATCGCTGTTTCCCGATGCGCCTGCGATCTTCGATGACGATGCGTCGTTTGCCGCGTTGTGGAAGGGGCCACAACGAGTCTTCGTCTGGGTAGAAGAGGACAAGGTTCCCAGCATCATGCGGCAGACCGGCTACTACCAGCTCGCGCGCAGCGGCGGCAAACTGATCCTTATGAACCGGTTGTGGGCGGTGCAGCCCTAGCTGTGTCGTCGGCTGAAGCCGACTCAGGAGAGAAATAAACAATCATCGGCACGACTAAAGTCGTGCCCTGACACGAAGCAATTTTGGAAGATTGCCTCACGGGAACTTGCGCCGCCGTTTTCCCACCGTCAGGAGCACCGACATTTTCGAACACTTTCCTCGATCCGTGATCAGCTGCACTTTCTCGTGACCAGCGCTCCCCAGATCACTTGTATCTTGCAAGTGATATTGCTAACCTGCTTTCGAACATGGCCGGTAAGCCGAAGTCGAAGCATCGCTCGGGCTGTCCGGTGAGCACCTCCCTGGAGGTGGTGGGGGACCGCTGGTCGCTGCTGATCGTTCGCGACATGATGGTGCGGGGCTTCACCAGCTTCAAGGAATTTCAAGAATCGGGCGAGGGCATCGCGACCAACATTCTCTCCGATCGGCTGCGGAAGCTCGAAGCGGTGGGAATTATCGCTGGCGAAACTGACACGAGGGACGCGCGGCGAGTGAACTACCGATTGACGAGGAAAGGAATCGATCTGGCGCCGATGGTGCTGGAACTGCTCATCTGGGGCGTGCGCCATGAGGACACAGGATCGCCCTGCGCGATGATCAGCAAGCTGGAGAAGCATCGCAAGGAATTGCTGGCGGAAGTGCGGCGGCGCTGGCAGAAGCGCGATTCGACGCCGCTGCAGGCGAAGTCGGGCGAGTGGCTGTGGCCGTGAGGAGCCGGCTTATTGCAGAAGATTTATTCACACAACAAGGAGCGCAGGATGGAACTGAGCACTTATCTTCACTTCAACGGCGATTGCGAGGCGGCATTCAAGTTCTACGAGCAGTGCACCGGAGGCAAGATTGAAACCATCTTCCGGCACGAGGGCACGCCGGCGGAGGCGCAAGTTCCACCGGAGTGGAAGAACAAGATTCTGCACGCTCGCATGAAGATCGGCGACCAGTGGCTGATGGCATCGGACGCCCCTCCCGGACGTTATAGCCAGCCGCGGGGATTCTCGGTGTCGCTCGCGCTGAAGGATGTGAAGAAGGGTGAGAGCATTTTCAACGCACTGGCCGAAGGCGGAAAGATCTGCATGCCGTTCCAGAAAACGTTCTGGGCGGCAGGCTTTGGTATGGTCACGGATCGCTTCGGCGTTCCGTGGATGATCAATTGCGAAGCCGCAGCATAAGCTGTCGCGTCGGCAACAAAGGCAGGACTGATTCTTAGCGCGATGCTCGGCTGTGAGATGTTGTGTGCAAGCCGGGATCGACTTGAGGTGGTTATGAAGAAGACATCGTTAAGTACACTCACGGCGTTGATGCTGGTGGCCGGGCTGAGCTCGGCTTACGGAGCGGCGGCGGCGGATGCCAAGACGCAGTACCCCAGCATGGCCCCGCTGCATCTTTATCTCGACGATCGTGATACCGAAATCGCCCTGGCGCGCAGTGCGGCTCCTGATGCGATATCGCGCGACGCGACCGTCATGGTCCTGACCGAGCACGGCTACGTAACTGCGGTCGAGGGCAAGAACGGTTTCGTTTGCGTCGTCGAGCGCGCATGGATGTCGCCCGACAACTCTCCCGACTTCTGGAATCCCAAGATGCGGGGGCCGCTGTGCTTCAATCCCCCCGCGGCGCGATCGATTCTCCCGTCGACGCTGGAACGAACGAAGATGGTTCTTGCCGGCAAATCGAAAGACCAGATCATCGCTGCCAACAAGGCAGCCTACGATAACAAAGAGCTGCCGCCGCTGGAGCCGGGTTCGATGAGCTACATGATGTCGAAGCAGGCGTGCCTGACCGCGGACGGAGGCAATCTGGCGCACGTGATGGTCTACACGCCGCACATGGACGCTGCATCGTGGGGCGCCGAAGTGCCGAATTCGCCGGTCATACTGAATCCGCAGTTCAAAGACGTTGCGCCGATCGACGTCTGGGTCATTTCCGTTGGCAAGTGGTCGGACGGAACGCCGGCGCCGGTGATGTAAGAAGCAATTAGCAATTAGCGATTAGCAATTAGCTAAAACAACGAATAGGCTTGACTCAGGCTGCCACTCGGTAGATTCATTGCCCCGTCCTAGCCAACAGATGGCTAGAACGGGACACCCAGGGCTTGACTACGGATTCGTGGCGATCTGATTTTGCTAGTTGCTAATTGCTAATTGCTTCTATCTTCGAGGAGCGACGATGAGCAAAGTACGCGTCCTGGCGGGCACGCGCAAAGGCGCATTCATTCTTGAGGCGGATGGCAAGCGCGACAAGTGGGACGTGAGCGGTCCGCACTTCGCCGGCTGGGAGATCTATCACATGAAGGCATCGCCCGCTGACCCGAACCGCATTTATGCATCGCAGTCGAGCAGTTGGTCCGGCCAGGTAATCCAGCGCTCGAGAGACGGTGGCAAGACGTGGGAGACACCCGGCGGCGGGCCGCAGAAGTCGCCGCAGGGTTGGCCGATGGGCGAGAGCAACAAGTTCGTCTATGACACTTCGCCGGAGACCGGCGCGCCGCTCACCACGCATCAGTTCTACGACGGCACGCAGCACCCGTGGGAGTTCAAACGCGTCTGGCATCTGGAGCCGTCGCTCACCGATCCCGACACCGTCTTCGCCGGCATCGAAGACGCGGCGCTGTTTCGCTCGACCAACGGCGCGGCCAGCTGGCAGGAACTCTCCGGCCTGCGCGGTCACGGCACAGGTCCGCATTGGCAGCCCGGCGCCGGCGGAATGTGCCTGCACACCATCATTCTCGATCACAGCGATCCCGACCGCATGTACATTGCAATTTCCGCTGCCGGCGCGTTTCGCACCGACGATGGCGGCACGACCTGGAAGCCGATCAATCGCGGCCTGCGCTCGCAGTTCCTGCCCGATCAGGACTCCGAGGTCGGCCACTGCGTGCATCACGTCGCGATGCATCCTTCGCGGCCCAACGTGCTCTTCATGCAGAAGCATTGGGACGTGATGCGCAGCGACGATGCCGGCGACAACTGGAAGGAAGTGAGCGGCAACTTGCCGACCGACTTCGGCTTCGTCATCGACGTGCACGCGCACGAGCCGGAGACGATCTACGTCGTCCCGATCAAGAGCGACGGCGAGCACTATCCTCCCGACGGCAAGCTGCGCGTCTATCGCAGCCGCACCGGCGGCAACGAGTGGGAGGCGCTGACCAAGGGCTTGCCGCAGGCCAACTGCTACGTCAATGTGCTGCGCGACGCCATGGCCGTCGATCAGCTCGACTCCTGCGGCGTCTACTTTGGCACCACCGGCGGTCAGGTCTACTTGTCGGCCGATGCGGGCGACAACTGGACGCCGATCGTCCGCGACCTTCCGCCCGTGCTCTCGGTCGAGGTGCAGACGCTGGCGTGAGCGCTGGCCTCCACGGGCTTTGATCCATTCGTGGCAATGGGTTCACCACGGAGGCACTGAGATCACGGAGTGAATTTCATTTCAAACGACTCCGTGCCTCTCGTGCGGAGCCTGCCCTGAGCGGAGTCGAAGGGTGGTGAAATGATTTTCGACCGAGCGAATTCCGTCAGCGTGGCGACTTGGTTTCGGGTGGTGGGCTGGTTCAGGTGGTGGGGCTGATTCGGCTGGTGCCTGATTAGGTTGGTGAGCTGGTTTGGGTGGTGGGCTGATTCGGGTCGTGGCTCGGTTCGGGTAGTGCTGGCCTTCAGGCCAGCGTGCCAGGCGCCCCACTTACCTTGTCATCCCGAGAAGGCCTTCAGGCCGACGAGGGATCTGCGGTTCGTCCGCGGTGCCAGGGCGTCCGACCGACGCATTAACCATGGAAGCACTGAAATCACGGAGTGAATTTCATTTCAAAAAACTCCGTGCCCTCCGTGCCTCCGTGGTGAAAATGATTTTTCAATGACCATCCGCGTCGTCATTCCGCCGCATCTGCGCACGCTGGCAAAAATAACGGCCGGCGGCGGCGAAGTCCTTCTCGACGTCAATGGCCCAGTGACGCAGCGCTCGGTCCTCGACGCGCTCGAGGCGCAATACCCCATGCTGCGCGGCACCATTCGCGATCACGTCACCAAACAGCGGCGTCCATTTCTGCGCTTCTTCGCCTGCGAGGAAGATCTCTCGCACGAGCCGCCCGACGCTCCGCTGCCCGACGCCGTCGCCGCCGGCAAGGAACCCTTCCTGATCATCGGCGCCATCGCCGGCGGATAACGCGATTAGCCTTCCGCGATCGGGTAGTGCTGGCCTTTAGGCCAGCGTTCACGCCCCTGTACCTTTTGTCATCCCGAGGAGGACTTCAGTCCGACGAGGGATCTGCGCTCGTGCGCAGCGGCAGGAAGTCGAGTCAGAAGCCCGGCGGATTCGACGGACTGGCCCCCAGTGCAGGAGGCGCTAGCTTCTGTAATGCGGCCAGGGCAAACTCGGCATCGTTCCGCTGCGTCCCAACGAACCATGTACACCACGCCGATGGCTGACCGCCGATTGTGTCGAAGCGTTCAATGGTCATGGTCGGGGAGCCGCTTTTGAGTTCCACCATATCGCCAACTTCAAATCCACCGTTCATTCAATCAGCCTCCGTGAAAGGAATCACCCATCATAGGGCAAGCGGTCTTGCCCGCAAAGAATTATCTAAGCGGCGAGCGGCGAGTAGCCCGGGTCTCGCGGTTTCGAGACCCGGGGATTTGGCGCAACCGGGCAGCCCGCGTTTTTCTTGTAGAATCCTCTTCATGGTGAAAATTACTGTTCGACCGAAATCATCCCTGCGTGTGGAATTCGCTCCCGGCGAGCTGGAACTGATTGGCGAAGACGGCCAGCCAATCGACTTGACCGGCAAGCCTGCGATCTCTCTCTGTCGCTGCGGCGGCTCGACCAACAAGCCTTTCTGCGATGGCACGCATTCGCGCATTGGTTTTGAGGGCGCGGAGCAAGCGGTGGCCCAGGTTCAGAAGATAGACCTGCCGAATCAGGACCTGCCCAAGTAGCTTCAGCTTTGAAAGGGCACGCCTTCAGGCGTGTCGCAATGGTCGCCTATGGGGCGGCTTTAGCCTCTGGGGGATGATTCCCGCAGCGCCTAAACGCGGCAGACGTATGTCTTGCTTCCGGCACGGCTGGAGCCGTGCCCTTTCAAAACGCGGCACGACTGAGCCACGCCGGGTTCCCACCCTTCTCGGCACGATTTGCCGAGAGGGTGGGCGGAGCGCTATTCGCCGCCGCTGACCTTCGGCGCGTAGGGATTTTCGTCGACCACCTGCCACACCGTATCAATCACCGTCCCATCGACCCACTTCACCACCGCGACCGGATTCTCCAGCACGCGAGCCTTGGCCGGCTTGCCGCCGCAGATTTTCTCGACCTCGGCTTTGATCTCCTCGATCGGCCGAATCGGCAGCCCTTTGCCTTTGACAGCGTCGATCAAATCCTGCCGCCGCGGATTGATGGCGATGCCGCGCTCGGTTGCGATCACGTCGATCAACTCGCCCGGCCCGGTGACGGTCGTTACCTCATCGACGATCACGGGAATGCGATCGCGGAACGCCGGCACGGCGAGAATCGTGCATCCGGCGAACAGGCAGTTCTGCCAGCCGCCAATGCCGTGCAGCAGACGCCCGTCGGAATGCGTGACCACGTTGGCGTTGAAGTTCACGTCGACTTCGGTTGCGCCCAGCACGCACGCGTTAATCATCGACGCGAAATTTCCCTTGCCGTGAAAGTTGTACGACGTGAACGGGCTGGTCGCAACGTGCCGCGGATCGCCGGCAATGGAGCGCACCGCGTCGAGATCGAAGGTCTGGCCGTCGAGGATGCAGCCGATGAGTCCCTCGTGCAGCATATCGACAAGATACTTGGTCGAGCCGCCGCGCACGAAGCTGGCCTTCACGTTGGCTTCTTTCATCATGCGCGCCAGGTAGTCGACGAAGGCCAGCGCGATACCGCCCGCTCCTGCCTGGAACGAAAAGCCGTTGCGCATGATGCCGCTGTCGCGCAGAAAGCGCGCGACGAGTTGCGAGATGCGCAGGCGATCGGGACTGCGCGTGATCTGCGTCGTGCCGCTGACGATCTTCGCCGGATCGCCGATGGACGGGACCTCGACAACGTAGTCGACGTTGTTTCCCTGGATCTGCCAGGGAATGCACGGGAAAGGAACGAGGTTGTCGGTGACCACGATAACGCGGTCGGCATAAATCGAATCGGCCAGCGCGAAGCCCAGCGAGCCGCAGGCCGACGGACCATGCGATCCATCCGCGTTGCCGAAGTAGTCGGCCGTGGGCGCAGCGATGACCGCGATGTCGATGTGCACCTCGCCGTCTTGAATCGCCTGCCACCGTCCACCGTGCGAGCGCAGCACGCCCAGCCCGCGCATGTGGCCGTGCGAGCAGTAATCGCCGAGCGGGCCGTTCATGCTGCCTTCGATGTGATGCACGGCGCCGGACGTCATCAGGTCGATCACCGGCTCGTGACACGGGAACGACGCGCTGGGAAACCACATCAGGTCTTTCGCGCCAATACGCGCGGCGGTCTGTAACGCGGTGAGCGCAACACGATCGCCATTGCGCAGGTGATGATGCGTGCCGATGGTCATGCCATCGCGCAGCCCACACAGCCGCAGCGCCGTTTCCAGGTCAGGAACGCGCTTGTCCCCGTTTGTGGGATAGTCGCTATTGCTGCGAATCGGCGGCCCAGCTTTGCGGCCAGTGGGACGGTAACCATCGACTCCCTGATACGGAACGGCGTCGCGGCCATTAACCGTGGTTGGTACGCGCCGGCCGATTGCATTCCTGATTAACTTCTCTGTGACTGCTGTAGTCATATCGATTCCGAACTCTTCACCTCTAACGGTGCACAACTAACCTGGGGGCCCCATTCTGGCCGTCTTTTGGCCAGGGTGGGGCAACATCCAACTCACTCAACAATCATTCCCATCTGCTTCGCCCGAGCCACCAGCTTCAGCGCGCGCTGCACCACTGGAGCGTCGATCATCTTGGAACCGAGGCTGACGACGCCAAGTCCGCGCGCCTGCGCGTCCTCATAGGCGGCGACGATCTTTGCCGCTTTCTCCAACTCTGACAATGTTGGAGCAAACGCCCGATGGATGACTTCGATCTGCATAGGGTGAATGCAGCCCATGCCTTCGAATCCCATCGCGCGCGCCGCTTCACCCCAGCGCAGCAAGCCCTGGTTGTCGGTGACGTCGCCATAGACAGAATCGATTGCCTGAACGTGCGCGGCGTGCGCGGCATTAACGAGGCGCATGCGCGCATAGAGCGTTTCCGAGCCGCCGGATGTTTTCGCGACACCCAGATCAGCCGTGTAGTCTTCCAGACCGATCGTGATCGCGGCAATTCGATCAGAGGCGCTCGCGATGGCAAAAGCATTCTCGATTCCCAGCGCCGATTCCAGGATTGGCATCAGCCAGATCGGCCGCATAACTCCACTGCGCTTTGCGATCGAATCGACAGATCCCACAATGTCAGACACCTGCCCCGGCGTCTCAACCTTCGGGATCAGGATCATGTCCGGCGCCTGCGGAACAATCTCTTCGAGGTCCTCAAGCCCGAGCGGCAGCTGATTGATGCGAACCATGCGCTCGGCTGCCCCAAAATCCACCGCTCGCAGTGCATTGCGAACCAGCAGCCGGGCCGTGTCCTTTTCCGCGTAGTGGACGGAATCTTCCAGATCGAGAATGATTGCGTCCGGCGCGTGCAGTCCGGCGTTGATGAAGTACTTGGGCTCGTTGCCGGGAAGATAAAGGCGCGAACGGCGTAGCCGGTCTTTGGCGGACGGCTCTGGTAGCGCGACCGCTTCTGGCAACGCCGACTTCCCCTTCGCAAGACCTACGCGACGGACTCCAGCCTCGATTCGCGCAGCGATGACGAAAGGCAGAGCGCCTTCGTCGGTGATGGCGACGCACGCGTGTTCGACGCCGAGAGCTTGCAAAACATCGCGAACCTGCTGCCGAATTTGACTGCCGTAGTACAGGTCGACGCGAGATTGCACGTCAATCTCAATGCCGCCAGTCGTTCGCTCTTCGAACCCAACATGCATGTCGGAGCGGACGTCGCCGCCGGCGCGGCCGGCCTCGCCGCGACGCAAGGTGCTCTCCGTTGTTGCCACGGTCGTCACAAAACCTCCTGGGCTAAAGCCCCTTCGTTGTTGGGCGCAGCTAACGCGGGCCTAAAGGCCCGCTCTACCCGATCACAGCCGCCTCGACGCGAGCACCGATTCTCTCCAGGATGGCGTCGGTCATTTGCATAGTCGAAGCCGCGCCCTGCGCGATCGACTTCGCGCCACCCGGAATGCGCAGCATGTCGTAGGTGCGCACCTGGCCTTCGGCAACGACGGAAGCCACAGCGGCACGAACCTTATCGGCCTTTGCGCGCTCGCCAATGTGGTCGAGCATCATCGCCGCCGAAAGAACCATGGCAATCGGGTTGACGATGGGCGGGTCTAGCTCAGCGTACTTGGGAGCCGAGCCGTGCGTCGGCTCGAAGACCGCGACCTCTTCGCCGATGTTGCCGGAGGCAGCGAAACCGAGACCCCCGACAAGTCCAGCAAACGCATCGCTGATCACATCGCCGAACAGGTTGCTGGCGACGATCACGCCGTAGTCCTCAGGATTCTTCGTCAGCCACATGGTCTGCGCGTCGATGTTGGTGGACCACAACGGAATCTCGCTGTACTGCTTCTGCACATCCTTCGCGACTTCTTCCATCAGGCCCGAGGTTTCGCGCAGCACATTCGGCTTCTCGCAGATAGTGACCGACTTGTAGCCAAACAGCCGCGCGTGCTGGAAAGCAGCTTCGCAGATGCGGCGTGCCGCCGGCCGCGTGATAATGCGCACCGAAATGGCAAGGTCTTCACCGGGCACATGCTCGAACGGCTTGAACTTCGCATGCGTGCGCAGCGCCTCCAGAACCTTTTGCGAAGGATTGCTCCACTCCACGCCGGCGTACAGGCCCTCGGTGTTTTGCCGGAAGACGACGACATCGACTGTTGGCTCTTCGAAGCCCCCAGCAGGCTTCTTGCGAATGAAGTTCAGCGGATTGCCGGGGAATGACAGGCACGGTCGCATGCAGATGTCGAGGTTGAACTTCTGCCGCATCGTCACGATGGGACTGAAATACTGATAGCCCTTGCCCTTTAGTTCAGGGCGCAGCTCGGCCTCGGCCTGCTTCTTGGGCTTTGAGGTGATCGCGCCGAAGAGACCGACTTTGTGCTCGCGCAGCAAGTCGATAGTGCGCTCTGGCAGCGCGTTTCCCGCGTTGATCCAGCACTCCCAGCCGATGTCGGCGTGCACATAGTCGGCCTCAAAGCCGACGGTATCCAGCACGCGAATTGCTTCCGGAAGCACCTGATTGCCGATGCCGTCGCCCGGCATGGTTACGATCGTGTGTCTTGCCATAAACGGTAGCCTCACATTTCCTGTGTCATCTTCGCGCGCGGAAAACTTCTTTCTCCGCAGTTTCGTATCAGGGCACGACTTTAGTCGTGCCGAAAGGTGCAACTTCGACGTCGGGCTTTAGCCCCTGTAAAGCGCCAGCGGCTAAAGCCGGTTATGAGGGCAGTTATCGGCACGACTAAAAGTCGTGCCCTGATACGAGTCAAACTCCTGCAGCCACAGCGCTCCCACGCAGTTTCTGCATCACCAGCTTTTCTATTCCTCCGGCGATCACCAGCGACTGCGGAACACTGCCCAGAGCCGGGAATGCGAACTCTTCTCCGGCATACCGAATCGTGCTACCAGTAAACTCGATTTCAATCATGTCGCCAGGAATAATGGTCTTCTCCTTGCGCGCGAGCGCGTCGGCAAACCGCACGCGCAGCCGATTCACCAGCTCTGGTGTCTCGATACACAGGAAGCCGTTGTTGAACGCGTTGCGCAGATAGGTTTGTGAGAAACTACCGGCAATCACCAGCGGAATACCTTTGCACTTCAGCGCCGTCACCGCTTGTTCGCGACTGGAGCCGGTGCCGAAGTTGAAGCCGCCAACCACAACGTCCCCTGCCGCCGTTCGAGCCGCAAATTGCGGGTCGTAGTTCTCCATGACCACGTGCGCCATCATCTCCGGCGTCATGTCTTCGCGATAGGTGTAATCCTTGCCGTAGATCCCATCGGTGTTCAGATTGTCCTGCGGCAGAAAGACCAGCCGCCCGCGAACGCTGGCTGGAAATCCGGGAAGAATCTCGACGCTCTCCGGCGTAACGGCCGTCGCAGCGAGCTCCGTAAATCGATATGCCACATTGTGGGATATCGCCTCGAACCGGCCGCAGATGTAACCCGCGACCGCCGATGCAGCCACAACTTCCGGGCTCCCGAGATAACATTGCGCATCGCGCGAGCCCATGCGTCCCTTGAAATTGCGATTGGTCGCGGAAATGCCAACCTCGCCTGCTTCCAGCAAGCCAGTGCCTAGCCCGATGCACGGCCCACATCCCGAAGGCAGAGGGTGCGCACCCGCATCGAGAAAGACCTGCCAGATCCCACGCTTCTCGGCTTCTTCCTGCACCGAACGGCTGGCCGCGGCTAGATAAAACTGCACCCCATCCGCGATTTTCTTTCCGCGCAAGACGTTCGCCGCTGCCTCCAGATCTTCCATCCGCGAATTCACGCAGGAGACGAGATACGCTTTCTGGATCGCCACCTTCTTTTTCGCGATCTCGGCGACCGATTGCATCACTTGCACCGTATCCGGACCGGAGACGTGCGGCGTCACCTCGGCGAGATCGAGCACGATGCGTCCGGCGTAATCCGCGTCCGCATCGGGTGCTGGAGGATTCGTCCGCCACTCGCTAAGTTTGTTCGCAGAAATACGGTTTGCGCTCTCGGCTCGAAGCTCGCGGCTGCGCGCGCTCAAGTAGTCCAGCGTGATCTCATCCACCGGAAACCAGCCCACCAGCGCGCCCCATTCGGTGGACATGTTTGCGATGCTCAAGCGCGCATCCATGCTGAGCGAGGCCACGCCGGGGCCGGCGAACTCAAGCGCTGCATTCAGAACTTCTTCGTGGTTGTAGAGTCCACATAACGTGATGATGACGTCTTTACCGGTCACGCCCGGCGCGAGTTTACCCTCAAGCACAACCTGAATGGTGCGCGGAATCTGCCACCAGAACTCGCCCGTAGCCCAGATGGCGGCCGCGTCGGTGCGGACGACCGGCGTGCCGATCGCTCCCAGCGCGCCGTACATGTTGGAATGCGAATCGGATGCCACGACGAATGTTCCCGGCAGCACGTAGCCCTGCTCCACCATGATCTGGTGGCCGATGCCGGTGCCCGGCGGATAGGAATCAATGTCTTGAGCGCGCGCGAACGCCTCCATGCTGCGGTACTTCGCCAGGTTCGACTCTTCCGTGTTCTGAATGTCGTGATCGGCAGTGAATACCGGCTGCGCCGGATCGTCGACGCGCGTCGCGCCGATGGCCCTGAACTTCTTCATCACCGCTGAGGTGTTGTCGTGGGTCATCACATGAAACGGCCGGATCGACAGGAAATCACCGGCACGCAACGGACGGTTCGGCCCTTCGGTCATGTGAGCCTGAGCGATCTTTTCGACTATGGTCTGCGGCATATCGTTTCGTTCCTGCCCGGGCTGAAGCCCGCTTGTGATCCAGACCTCATCTTTCGCGGCGCTGAAGCGCCGCACTACCTAGGAATCTGCCTTAAATAACTTCATCAACCCGCTCACGCTCTTTTGCTTCTCGAGATTCCAAACCGCATCGATCGCGCGATGGCGCGCTTCGCGTGACATCACCGGCTCCGCCAGCGCCTCAAATTTCTCCTCAATTTCCTGGTCCGTGAGCGGATTGCGCGGGTCGCCCTTGGGATAGTCGAGCTGCTGCATGAACTCGCGGCCATCGATGGTATGAATGCGGACAATCACCCGCTGCAGCGCTGGAAACACCTTCTCGATCTCCGGATCTGCGGTGACGACAATCTTCTTCAGCTGCTCGCGAATCACTGGATGCATGATCTTTTCCATCGTGAACTGCGCCGGTGTCACCTGTCGCTCGGCGATCGCGGCAGCGATGACGTACGGCAGCGAGTGATCGGCCGTCTCCTTCGTATGCGGATCGTACTTGCTGGGATCGCTCAGGATGTCGGCGCCGCGCGCGGTGGTGCGAATGTGAACCTTGGCAATCTGGTGGTGGACGAGGTCGTGGTCTTTGACCAGCGCCAGCACTGCCGAGATCGGCGTGTGCGTCAGCGCTTCCGTCGGAAATGCTTTCATCCCACATTGTGGGATGCGCCACGATTCCCCGAGGCCGTCAGTCAGGACATTCAGCTTCCACTCCGGACCGAGGCAATGCGCCAAGCCTTCTTTGCCGTCAATCACGTGCTCCGGACCGGTGTAGCCTTTCTCCGCCAGCAGCGCGGCCAACATCCCACTCTGTGTGGCCATGGGGTCGACGGTGTTCTTCATCATGGTGAGCTTGCCAGCCGTAACCGCGCCCAGCGTTGCACGCGCGCTAGCGCTGATCCCAATGGCGTGTTGAATCTGCTCCGGCGTGAGCCGCAGCATGCGTCCGGCGACAATTGGCGAAACGAAAGCCGTGAGGGTTGCGTGATGCCAGCCGCGCTCGCGAATGCCCGGGAAAGCCGCTTCGCACAATCGCATCTCGAATTCATGGCCCAGCACGATGCCAACGATCAACTCGCGGCCGTCGCTCCCGGCGCGCTCGCAGGCGGCAATCGCAGCAGGGAAAATGTCGGAGGGATGCGAAGGATCTTGTTTCCAATAAATATCGTTGTAATCCATGCAGCGGATCATTAGCGCGTTGGCGAGCGCCGCCGAGACTGGATCCATCTGCTTGCCGCTGCCGATCAGCGTCGCTTTGCCCGGGCCTGCGATCTCGTCCAGCACTTCGAGCGCGATTTTCACGTCGTGCTGCTGATAACCGCCGAGGGCACAACCAATGCTGTCCAGCAGGAAGCGTTTGGCCTGATAGATTGCTTCGGCAGAGAGCTGCTCATATTCCAAACCCGCTGCCCACTCTGACATTGTGGTAGTCACATTCGATTTCGAGACCTTGCGAGCTGCAATTGTGGTCGCCATCAAAACTCCAAAGTGCCGGGGCTAAAGCCCCTCGTCTTCAAAATCGCCTCTTAACGCTGGCCTGAAGGCCAGCACTACCAACGCGCTCAATGCCTCACGTCCGTACCCGCATCTGCCCCGCCTATCTGGCCAGGTTCTTGAAGGGCAGAAACGCCATGAAATCGGCGTTATGCACGATGTAGGCCTCGGTGGTGCGCTTCACCAGATCGCCCTCGGCTGCATGAGTTGCCACAATGTGGCATACCGCGTCGGGCACACCGCACTCCATCGCCAAGGCGACTCCGGTGAAAGGATGGCGCAGCAGCTCGCCGCGCCTGCTCTGCCGCGTCTCGCCGTCGACGTTCTCATACTCCAGCAGCTTGCCGACGTCGGCCAGGATCGCGCCCGCGATCACGGTGTCCATGTCGATCGGCAGCGCGCGGCCCATGAACTCGATCATGCTCTCGGCGGCTTTGCGCGCTATGTGCACCACGCAGCGCTTGTGCTCCATGAAGGTCGTGGGGCAATTCGGTACCAGCAGCGTGAAGGGGATACGGTTCAGATCTTCGGGCGTCAGCGCACTGACGTCCAGCGCCCGCTCCCAGGTGCGCGTTACCTGCTCGCGCAGGGTGGGCGACTGAATCCATTCGAGCTCCGGCCAAAGTTTCAAAACAGCTTCGCGCATCGACTTCACCCATGGCCCGCGAAAAGCTTCGCACCTGTCAGCGCTTCGCAGGCCAAACGGATATTCGTAGCACCCTTGCCGGGACATCAGCTATGACGCGCGTCACAAATGGCTCAGGATGTCCTGTAGGCACAGCTACATAGGCAAACAAATTCAAGCCCTCCGGTCACGATCTCTACGAGAACGGTTTGCACGGCTGGACGGCTTCGCCGCCGTTCACGGCGGCCGTTTTCGTTTCCACGCGCAATCGCACACCGCCCCCAATTGGACACGCAGCCGCGGATGTATGAAGATTTTCTCAGTGGCCCGGCGCTGCGATTCGTGCGACGGGAATCATTCCGGTTGGCCTGATCTGCCGGCGCTCTTGTGCATGATGCGTAGTCTGCGAATCCTGATCTTCCTGTTTGTTTTTCTGGCCATTGCTGCCTCAGCATTCGCTCAGGGCGGCCCGCCGTATTACACCAACGATCCCGGTACTCCCGGCCCCAACAACTGGGAGATCAATGTCGGCTACATTCCCTTTTTCTATAGCAACAATTCGGTCAGCCACACGCCGGACCTGGACATCAACTACGGCGTCGGCGAGCGCATCCAACTGACCTACGAAAATGCGTGGCTGCGCGTGCGCGATCAGGGTGCTGAGCCGAAATATGGCTTAGGACAATCGAACTTCGGCGTCAAGTGGCGCTTCTACGATGCAGGTGAGAAAGGCTGGGCAATCGGGATGTTCCCGCAGGGGTTCGTCAACAATCCCAACAATTCCGTGAAGCGCGGCATCACTCCCGCAAGCCAGGCGTTCCTGCTGCCGTTCGAATTTGCCAGGAAGATCGGGCCGGTGGATGCAAATTTTGAGGTCGGCTACAACTTCGTCCATGACGGTCCCAGCGGATGGCTCGCCGGCCTGGTCGTGGGCCACACCTTTAAGCGATTGGAGATCGACACGGAGTTCTACAACACCAGCACCTACAATCCCTATGTCAGCCAGCCGACGCTCGACGCGGGGATGCGCTACCGCCTGCACAATCCCATCATCCTGCTGCTGATGGCGGGACGCGGACTCGAAGCGACGAGCCACAACCAGCCCTACTTTGTGGGATATTTCGGCTTGCAGTTCCTGCTGCCCTCACGGGCCTATAACGCCGACAACCCTGAGCCCAAGACGGAACAGCCGAAGCCGTAGAAGCGGGGGACCGACTTCGGCCGGCGGCGACAGGTCCGCCAGCCGAGCGACGAGTCGCGTGTTCTGAGGCGCCGCTACAGCCGGCCACGAGGCCGGCGTTACTGTCGCAGCGCGTCTCGCGGCTTGCGTGGTTGTTACTTGATCGCGCCAATCTGCTTCAGGATGCCGAGTTCGTCCGAGCTGCCCCACCGCTCGACGATCAGGCCATCCTTGAAACGCGCAAACTGCATGCCCCGTGCTTTGACCTTCTTGCCGGTCGCAGGAATTCCCATCAGCGGACCATTATGCGTGCCGGTTATGGTGTAAGCCATCGCGACGTTGTCGTCGTCGGTGACAAGGTAGTCGACGGAGACGGCGAGATCGGGAAAAGCAGTGCGAAGGCCGCCAAAAAATTGAATATAGCCTTCTGGTCCCGGGGCCTGGTCCGGCGCCGGGTCGTGATCGACCACGTCTGCGGCGAAAACTTCGCGCAGCGCTTCGAGGTTGCCGGTGGCAATGGCTGCGCCCTGTTTCTGCAGTGCTGCAATATTCTGTTCCTTGCTCATCGAACCCTCGCAATTGAATTGGAATTTGGAATAGACGGCTGGTAAGACTTGGTCATCAATGGATGCAATCATCAGATAGGCAGGAGCAAAATATTTCGTGAATATGCGGACGGCCGAGCGGCGCTACGCTGCGCTGAGAACGATGATCGTCATATCGTCGTTCTGCTTGGCTCCGGCGGCGAAGTTATCGGCAGATTTCATGATGCAGGAGATGATCTCGCCCGGCGGCAATTTTAGGCAGCCCTTCATCGTATCGATCAATCGGTCCTCACCCCACTCGTCCTGAGCTGCATTCATGGCTTCGCTGATGCCGTCGGTGAAGGCGATGAAGACGTCCCCGGGCGCCAGTGGAACGGCCGCCTGTTGATAAGTGGCGTTATCCAGCAAGCCCACCACCGTCCCCGAAGCTTCCAGCCGCGAGACATGGCAATCTCCATTAGAAGAATGGAACAGCATCGGCGGATTGTGGCCGGCATTTACATACGTCAGCCGGCGCGAGGCAGGGTCGTATTGTCCGTAGAAGAACGTTGCGTAGCGATTGGAGGCCAGCGCTTCATGCAGCAGCCGATTCACGTTGCTCATCAGCCCGGCAAGATTGTCGGGAGCGCGAGTAGCTTCGCTGCGCAACGAAGCTTGCAGGCTGGCCATGGTAAGCGCGGCCGCAATGCCCTTACCGGAGACGTCGCCGATCGCCAGGCCCAGTTTGCCTCCGGGCAAGGCCAGAAAATCGTAGTAGTCGCCACCGACGCCAAGCGCCGAGCGGCAGGCGCCCGCATAAGCCAGGCCGGCAATGGGAGGTAACGTCTGCGGGAAGAGGCGCTCCTGCACGTCGCGGGCGATCTGCACCTCGCTGTTCAGGCGCTCGCGTTGCGCCACCTCGTCGGCAATCTCGGAGATCAGCTGCGCGTTCTCCAGCGCCAGGCCCGTCTGCGCCGCAACCGACTTCAGCAGGCGCAGGTCGGTGCGCGAATAGGGCTCGTCCGAAAGCTTGGGACCGAGGCTGATGAATCCCAACAACTTGTCGCGCGCGCTCAGCGGCAGTAGCAGTTCCGCATCCAGTTGTGTCAGCTTGGAGCGATCTTCCTCGGTTACGTCGGGTTCGCGGTAGAGCCAGGAGTGGGGATCGTCAAAGTAGACGCGGGCGGGCTCTGGTTGCCGGGCCAAAACCTTGACCGTGCCGGCTCCCGGCGGAAACACGATGTCCGGCGCACTGCCATAACCCAGAGCATAGGCTGGGCGGTACGGACCGCTGTCGCCCAGCATGACGGCAACCCGCGGAATGTGTAGCGTCTCCGAGATGCGTTCTGCAACGGTCCTGACGAGCGAGCGCACCTCGACCATGCTACGCACGCCCTCGCTCAGCTCGCTCAAAACCTGCTCGGCATCGTAGGCTTCGCGGAAGAATCGCCGGTCGACCCATACGCCGATCTTGGCGCTCAGCTGGCGGATGGTGAAGACGGCCAGCAGCCCAATCCCAATCACTATCAATTTCTGCGGACGCTTCTGGTTCTGGCCGATCAGCGCCACCGCGGTCACCGTCACCAACCCGATAGCCAGAAACTGCAGAACTCGAATGCCGTTTCTCGCCAGCGCATACTGCAGCCCCTGTCGCAGGACAACGCGAACATCCATCGCGCGCTGCACTACGATGACGTATGCCAAGGTTACGGGGAATACCAGGAACGCAAGCACAACCAGCGAAATAATCCAGTCGGCGAAATCAACCGTATTTTTCAGGTACACCGCCGCTGCCAGAAGCGCCATGGGAGTCATGCTGATCGCGGCGCCCCAGTAGAGTAGACGTAGCCGCCGTTTCGCGTCGGGGGAGATAGCAATTACCGACTTGGTGACAATAAAGACGAAGAAGGCTACCACCAGAGCGAGTTCGTAAAGAACTATGGGAGTCGCCACGGAATGGAAAATTGCACCAAGCCATTGCGTCGAGGGATTGCCGGTTAGACCGCCGACCAACACGGCCACATATACCAGTGAGTAAATCTCATAAGGGATAACGACGATCCACGGCAGCCATTTACCCCACCAGCCAGCCCGTGCGAAGAAGGGAAGCGGCTCCGGGAAGAAGAACCCAAAGAGAAACAGAAGCGCCGGCATCGCGCTGTAAATGAGAAGGTAGTAGGTGTAAACCACCTTCAGCGCCGCAGGACCCCAGTCGTCGAACGCGGGATATCCCGAAACGGTTTCGCCGAGGCCGAGCAACAATCCCAGAAGCAGCCACGCCGACAGGTCACGCGGCCGCACCATCACCACCCAGAATCCCAGGACGAAGCAGAAGGCCGGCACAACTATGCGGAGAGAGATTCTAGCCGGCTTGGAGTCAATCACGAGCGTGCGAGCCGTGACCGGAAACGCAATGGTGCGATCCGGGGAATTTGGCTGAGGCGACCTCACCGTAACCAGCAAGACACTGCCCGGAGTGGCTTTTCGCAATGCCTCCCAAAACACCGCCATGCCCGTGTAAGGGTGGTGATTGATAGCAACCAGTATGTCGCCTCGGTGTAAGCCGGCTGCGGCGGCCTTAGCGTCCACCAGGTAGACGATGGGACTGTAGTTCTGTGGGACGAATATCGGAGCGTTAATGGGCGCCTGATGAAGAGTCGTCTTGGTCGATTGTACGAATAGGCAAGTCGTGGCTACGAATAGGCACGCAAGTATCGCGTAGCGCAATGCGGAAGGCCGCGAGGGTGCGCTCAGCTGAGGGACGCGCCGGCTGATAGGGGATGCCATTGGCGAAGATTGTAACGTGGCTTGCACAATTGCTTGCGTCAAAAGGTCGAGGCCGCGCGATTTGGCCGAGTTACATGCTCCAAGTCGTGTGCTCGACCTGATTCGTGATCTCATCCGGCGGGGTGTCCGGCGGGAAGCGCATGGGCTCGCCGATCACCACCTTCAACTGTCCCGGCCGCGCGATCTTGTGTCCCTTCAGCTTCATCTCCCACAGGCCATCGATTCGTAGCGGCAGGACGGGAACATTCAGTCGCGACGCTAGCATTCCAAATCCTGAGCGGAACGGCGTGGGTTTGCCATCGAGCGTGCGCTGGCCTTCGGGATAAACAAGCACGCTGTATCCGCGATCGACGGATTCGCCGGCGTAGCTGAAGCTCTCGCGCACTCCCGATTGCTGCGGCAGCGGGAAGACATCGAACAGTGCTACCACAAGGTAATATCCCACTTTGTAGGACAGCCGCAGAAACGGATTCCAATCATTCGGCGGACGCCACATCTGCCACAGCAACTCGCCCAGCATACCGACCGCCAGCTTGCGCCGCAGGCGCGGCGGCAGCGCGAGGAGGGTGAATCCAACATCGATGTAGGTGATGTGATTGCAGCTGATAAGCAGCGGTCCGTCGACGCCGCGCAGATTTTCGCGGCCGACGATTTTGGGATGCGCCATGATCATCGTTGCCGGCCAGCTGAGCAGGTAATAGATGAACTCGCGAATCCAGGTGATTGGCCAGCGTTGTGCCCAGCGCGGATATTTGTATTCGCGAAGCGGCGATTCCTGCGGGGCGCGCATCAGCCGCTCGAGATCGGCAACAGCATTGACCTTCGTGAAGTCTGCCTGATTCAGGTCAACCTGATAGCGATCTTCCAGCGCACTCATCAGCTCCACCCGGTCCATCGAGCTCAAATTGAGATCGCCTTCGAGTTGAGCATCGTCAGCAAGTGCGCCGACGCTGCGGCCCGTGATCCGCGCGATCAAATCGCCTACCCCACTGTGGGATATGGCTTCGCCGCCGTCTCCCTTAGCGAAGTGCTGCCGCACCGCAGCCTGGATGACAGCGGTCTTGGGCTTTTGCGTTGGCGTTCGAGGAAAGTCGTCATCCGGCCAGACCATCCAGCGCCGAATCTGCTGAAATTCGGCAAGGTGCTGATTGGCTCCTTTCACGGCTGATTGTGGATCGGCGGTGTCGCGCAAGATCAGGGTAGCAACAGGCTCCGCGTTCCCGCCCTGCTCCAGTCCAACGACGACGACATCGCGCACCTCCGGCTGCTGGCGCAGCGCAGCCTCCAGGTCTTCGGGATAAATATTCATGCCCTCGCGCGTGACGATGACATTCTTCTTGCGCCCCTTGAAGTAGAGATTGCCCTCGACGTCGAGTTCACCAATGTCGCCGGTGTGCAACCAGCCTTGCTCGTTCAATACCGGCTTCAGCTCTTTGCCCTGCCAATAACCGGCGGCAACATTCGCGCCGCGCACCAGAATCTCGCCGTGCTCATCGAGCTTGATCTCGCGGCCCTCCAGTACCTTGCCGATCGACCGCTTGCCGACGCGAAAGGGATGATTGAGCGAAATCAGCGAGGTCGTCTCGGTCAGACCATAGCCCTGGATCACGACAAAACCGAGCCTGCGCCAGAACTCTTCCGTGTCGGCATCGAGCGTCGCGCCGCCGGAGATGAAGGCCCAGAATTTCCAACCGAAGCGGTTGTGAATCTTCCGGAATCGCCACCAGCGTTTCAGGAAGTGCTGGTCTTTGCCGGCTGCGAACTGCCGCTGAAATTGCTGCCGTTTGCCGTCGGCGTCGAGATCGCGCTCGATCTTGTCCTTCAGCGATTCCATCAGGCGCGGCACAGCGACTACGACCGACACGCGTTCCTTCTTAATGACCTGCAGAACTTCGGATGGATTCAGCGTGTCCTGAAAGATCACCGTGGCCGCCAGCAGCTGCGGCAGGAAGATTCCAAGAAATTGTCCGAAGACGTGGCTGAGTGGCAGCAGATTCAGAAATCGCAGCGGATGGAAGATGCGCTCGTACTTTCGGTAATTGCCAATCTCGCGCTCCAGCGGTTCCAGGTTCGCCAGAATGTTTCCGTGTGAGATGACGACGCCGCGCGGCTCGGCCGTCGTGCCGGACGTGAAGACGATCTGCACGATGTCGTCGCGCGTGAGCGGTGGTGGGGTGACTGGCGAATCGGATTGCGCCGCGATCGCCTCGCGCAAGCTATCGAGATTCAGGAATGCAATGCCGGGAATCTGATTCTGAGCGGAGCCGACACAGAGCTTGGCGTCAACTTGCTGCGCCACGCGCTGCGCGAAGTCGGCAGCGGCAATTTTGTCGATCGGCACCACGACGGCGCCGCGCAGCAGGCATCCGAAGAACACCGAAATCCATTCCGCGCAATTCTCGCCCCACAGGATGACCTTGTCGTCCTTACCGATACCGCGAGCTTCCAGTTCGCGCGCAAAGCGATAAGCCGTGGCCAGCACCTTGCCATAAGACCAGCGCTGGACACGATATCCGCGGCGATGCACGTAGGCGGTCTCGTGCCCATGCAACCGGAAATTGTCGAGATATTCCAGGATGGTGGTGTGGGCCATCGCTCAAAGTGTACTTGGTCCGCGCGGGACCGCATGTGCCGCCGGCTGAAGCCGGCTCAAAAGAAATGAATTTGAGCCTTGGACGCCGGCCTGAAGGCCGGCACTACCGAAGGCCGGAACTACCGAAGGCCGGCACTACCGAAGGCCGGCACTACCGAAGGCCGGCATTACCGAAGGCCGGCGCTACGAACGATCCGGCGCTCTGCTACTAAAGCGGCAGGCCTCTACGCCGATCAGGGGATTGTTGCCGGGCGCTACCGATGCGATTCTGCACTCACGCAACAGCGAAACCGGCCGCCGGGCTGAGAAAAAGTACAGGCGGCAGACAGACGCAGGGTCATTCTCCTCATACCCACACACACCTGCGGGCTGGGTTTCATCGGCAGACACAGGCTAGGCCCGGCGATCTCCTCTCCGGGCCTTTGGTGTTTGCGGGCTTGCGTACATCGCAACAGTTGATTGGCTTCAAGGCTGCCGACGAACTGGCGATCGGGACAGCCGTCGAATTAGAATGGCGCGATCTTTAATTACGCAATCAGGGAGCGAGTGCCATGCCGAAGTTCGTCATCGAGCGGGAGATTCCAGGAGCAGGAAAGCTGTCGGCCGATCAGCTGCAAGCCATATCGCAGAAGTCCTGCGGCGTTCTGCGGAACCTCGGGCCACAGATTCAGTGGCTGCACAGCTACGTCACCGACGACAAAATCTATTGCGTGTACATCGCTCCCGACGAGGAAACCGTGCGTCAGCATGCGCAGCAGGGCGGGTTCCCAGCCAACCGGATTTCGCAGATCAGGACGGTGATCGACCCCACGACTGCCGAGTAAGATCCAGACGAAAACTTGGTGCCGAAGAAGGGGCTCGAACTTGAGCCGATTTGCGGGCGTCTGAGCCCGCCGGCGAAATCTCCAGCGGAGCGAGGGACCAGTCGTACACTCTTTCGTCCTTGGCGACTCCCCGCCGCTAAGGTATGCTTGGCGAGCCAATCCAATTCATGCAGGGGGGAGATCACGTGGCACTCACGCGGCAGGTCATCACCTCACTCAGCATCGACGGCACCGACATTCTCGGAACGAAGTGCCTGGCCGTCAAAATCGCGGACGAAAGCATCGTCTCGGGATCGCTGCTCACGGTTGAAAGCAATCATTTCTGCGTATTGAAATCGCGGGGTGCGGTCTTGAATGTCTACGAGACCGGCCAGTACGCCATTGCTACTCCGGACAAACCGCTGCTGGGCTCCATCGCGCAGGGGTTCTTCGGCGGCAGCTCGCCGTGGGTGTACGAAGTCATCTATATCAATCGCTCAAAACTGTTGGTGCGCAGCGAGGGCGTGGCCACTAGTCAAGAGATGGCGGAGATGTCTTACCAGGTTGACTACTATATCCACGTTGACACCAAGGATGCCGCGCTCGAGCTCATCACCCATCTGCCCTTCAACGGACATATCATCGATACCAAGGAAGTAGCCGACTACGCAGGCCCGGCGATCGAGCAGTCGATTAACCAGATTGTTCAGGTCACCAAAATGGAAGACATCAACGAGCATATCCAGGAAGTGCGCGAGCTGGTGAAGACCCATCTTGCCGACTTCCTGCGCACGTATGGAATCACACTCAACGATCTCAAAGTGCTCATTGTTCCCAAAGACGAGCGCATGCGCGAGCTGATTTCGCTGCAGGCCATCGGTCTTACACCCACCGAGGCGGTGCGCTACTATCTTGCGTTCAAGATGGCCGACAAGGGACTGGTTTCTGCTCCCAACGCTGCGGCTGGGGTGCCATTCTTCATTGGTGGGCAGCCCACAGGGTTCTATCCGGTCGGGGCTGAGGCGGGATTGCAGGGGCCGACTGGAGACAAATAGTGGCGGGCGGACGCTTCTACGAGGTCGACAAGCTTTCTCAGGTCGCCATCAACCTGTTCTACGGCTGGGGATACAACTTCTATAAAGTTGAGAACCAGCTTCGCGCAGATGATCAGATGGTGCGCGCGAAGGCCGCATGGCTTTTGGGCGAAGCTGCGACAGCAGTTTGCTCCGCCGAAAGTGACTACCGGCGTGAGTTCTTGCCGCTTCCCACGCGTGCCAAACCGTCCGCTGACGCCGAAGCGATTGCGTCCGCGCAGAAGCTGGAGAGACTGCATCGGGAAATCAGTGGGCTCGAGCAGTTCATTCATCAGTTGCCGGCCCCAGCCAACGATCGCATGACGCAGCGCTACCGGCTGGAAGCGCCGACGCTCGCCAACTTGATTCGCTTGGACACCCTGTTGGTCGGCCAGTGCGATCTGATGCGCAAATCCGTGAATAGTGCTAATGCGCAGGATATCCTCAAGTCACTACCAGACCTCGAAGGCGGGATCGCAGCCATCCGCGCCACGCTCCACGACCGCGAAGCAGTGCTGATGTCTTAGGGCCTGCAAACTCTGGAGTTATTTGGTGCCGAAGAAGGGGCTCGAACTTGAGCCGATTTGCGGGCGTCCGAGCCCGCAGGCGAAATCCTGAGCGCAGCGAAGGACCTCTACCGCCGTCGATCTTTATTGGAAACTTGGTGCCGAAGAAGGGACTCCCCACCGCACGAAGTCTGATTTTCTCAGTGGCTATGGGTAAATCGCCTTTTTACATTGACTTACCAACGGAAATCAAGAACGCTCTTCGGCCGCGTTGTACCCTCGAGTACCCCCAAATGCCCCTCTCTACCGCGCTATACCGCGCTACGGAATCTGAGTGCACTAGCTACTCCAGCTGTGGGGCCAGTCCGGATGGACCGAACAGTCCCTACAATGCCCTCCAAATCGCTGTGGCTCGCTTGGGCGAGGGGCGCCTGGATCCCAAGACTGCAAGAGGGGGCGGCAGCAATGTTTCGGCCCGCGGCCTGTAGCCGAGTGCGAACAGCAGGGGCGAAAGCGCTTAATGTCTTTCATCCAGAGTTCAACGTACGAGAGAAACTTCCTTTCGGTTTACCAGAGCATAAATGCCTCGAAATTCGAGGAACGCCCAAATCGGAGTACAAGTCTGCGTCCCATCAAGGCTTTTTCGCACCTCGCTTCGCCGGCCTGCGCTTGCCGCTGTTGCGGGACCGCCTTTCTGCCGCCAGCTGCAATTGGTAAGCGCTGACGATGCCCCTGATTAATCCAGGAAAGCGCCTATCGATCTCGCTGCAGCGTGACGTGTTGAGCATCTCGACGCCCTGTCGTTCCCCCCGGATTAGGCCTGCCTCGCGCAGGATTTTGAAATGCAAGGACAGCGTGGACTTCGGGATGTCTTTGTTATTCACCTGCAGGAAGTTGGAGCAGGCCTGGGAGCATGCCGATCCGACGATATCGGCGTAAATGGCCACGCGAACCGGATCGGAAAGGGCGTGCAGGATGCCTTCGACGGTGACCTCTTCAATCGCGGGATGGAACAAGGGCCTCATACCTCGATCTTATCCGTAGGTTACAAATTGTTCAATAGTTCATTAGTTGTGAACAAGTGAATCCCTGGGGCACCGGCTACATCTTATCCACTGCTAGGTCGGCAGCAGCATTCTTAGAAGGAGAAAGAGATGAGCAAACTCAAAGGTAGGGTAGCGGTGGTTACGGGCGCATCCAAGGGCATAGGGGCCGGCATTGCCAAGGCTCTGGCAGCGGAAGGCGCATCAGTTGTTGTCAATTACGCTTCCAGCAAGGCCGGCGCGGACACCGTGGTAGATGCCATCACCAAGGCAGGCGGTAAGGCTGTCGCCGTTGCAGGTGACGTTTCCAAGGCCGACCAGGCGAAGGGCATCATCGATGCGGCTATCAAAAACTTCGGACGCCTGGATATCCTGGTAAATAACTCCGGTGTCTACGAGTTTGGCCTGCTTGAGGATGTTACCGAAGCGCAGTTTCACCGGATGTTCAACATCAACGTCCTCGGCTCGCTCCTCACCACGCAGGCGGCCTTGAAACATCTCGGCGAAGGCGCGAGCATCATCAACATCGGGTCGGGAGTCACCCGGCTCACGCCTCCAAATTCCACGGTGTACACAGCTACCAAGGGCGCTCTCGATGCCTTCACCGGGGTGTGGGCGCGTGAGCTTGGCCCCAAAAAGATCCGCGTCAATAGCATCAACCCAGGCGTGGTCGAGACCGAAGGTACGCACACCGGGGGCATCATCGGGTCCGATTTCGAAAAGGCCCTGATTGCGCAGGCGCCGCTGGGACGTTCGGCACAGGTCAGCGACATCGCTCCCATTGCGGTTTTCCTGGCATCCGACGATTCCGCATGGTTGACCGGCGAGCAGTACTTGGCTACTGGCGGAATTCGCTAATCCGAGCAATGTTCGATCGGGCCGGAGGACGGCAGGTTCGTCACCGGCATCGGCCGCGCCCTTGGCTTCCCCATGGCCTGGGTTCGAAAGACTTCTTCGCCAGTCGCGCCATCATTGCTTCCGATGAGAGGTGATGCGACTGGAATCGACTAAGGAAAGGCGACAGGCTCATCCATGACTACAGATGCCTCGCTAATTGACGTGGCCCTGCGCGGTTGGAAAACGAACATCGACCGTGCCGGCAAATTATTCGGCTCCCTATCCGAGAAAGAGCTCCAGGAGGAGATCGCGCCCGGAAAGAATCGGCGCATTTATCTTTGGGGGCATTTAACGTCCGTCAACGACGCGCTAATTCCGCTTCTCGGCTTCGGCGAAAGAATGCATCCGGAGCTGGACTCGGTTTTCGTGTCCAAGCCGGACCGCTCGGCGCCCGATTCAATTTCGGCGACAGACTTGAAGCGCTACTGGGATGAGATCAACGTCCGCCTGTCGACCGAGTTCGCAAAGCTATCGCCTGCGCAGTGGGCGCAGAAGCACGCCTCGGTGTCTGAAGAGGACTTCGCGCGCGAGCCTCACCGCAACCGATTCGCAATTTTGTTAGGCAGAACATCGCATCTCGCATATCACCTGGGGCAGGCGAATCTGGCGAAGGAGTAACGCGCGGAAAGAAGATCAGAAGGGTGATACCCTACCGGTTTGCGCGGAACTGTTGTGTCCCGCAGAGGCGTAGAGCACCTGAAAGCTCTGGGCTGATAAGGGTTTCGCTGCGGTAAATGCCCGCGCGAAGAAAATCACTATGGCGAACGCGAAGGCGTTCTTGCCGGCCGGTGTAGTCTCATAGCGACGTCCTATCGCTGCGATGAAGACGTTTGCGCGCATCATGTTGCAGCAGAGTGGCAGCGGAGTTGTCAAGATTTCGTCAACAAAACGCAAAAGTTCCCGGCTGGGCGGAGTCAGGGGTGCGCGACAGCGGCGCTCTCAATCGCGCATGGGTCATGCAGGATGGAAGAGCGAGTTCGCTACGGCGCGAAGTAGCTGGAGAAGAGCGGCGGGACAAACTGGACCCTAGCGCGTTTCTCGGTCCCGACGTTCACGGCACGCCGCCGTCCAATGCTCAGTTTCTCATCGGTCAGGCGAATGGCAACGTCGGAGGAGATCGCTCACGTGATCGCCTTTGTTGCCTCGGAAAATGCGTCGTACATGACAGGTTCTTCCATCCCAGTTGATGGAGGCATGATCGCTGGCTAAATCTTCCCTGACTGGCCCACAGGTATCCGCGTAAATGCAGTCGCGCCCGGTGTGATCGACACGGACATGTCACATTTCACCAAGAGCGAGGCTGGTCGGGAGGTGACGTTGGGAATGCAGGCATTGAAGCGAATCGGCAAGCCGGAAGATATTGCGGACGTCATCGCTTTCCTGGCGTCAGACGCGGCCCGCTGGATCACGGGAGCCAGCATCCCCGTCGATGGCGGGTCGAAGCTTTAAGGACCTGACGCCATGCCGGCGTCAGCTGCAATCAATCGGATGAATGAGGAGGGTCTGCAGATGGCAAAAACAACAATGGCAAGTGAGACGATCGAATCCAAGAATAAAGCGTTCGTTCTAGAAGCTTTCGACACACTGTTCAACAAGCGTGACTACGCGGCGGCAGAGCGCTTCTGGTCACCGAACTACATTCAGCACAGCGCACACATAGCACCAGGTCGCGAAGGGCTGTTCAATCTCGTCCGCTCAGTGCCGGAAACGTTGCGCTATGAGAACCAGCTCATCGTTGCAGAAGGCGATTACGTCATAGCGCATGGCCGCTTCACGGGGATGGGAAGGCCCGCCGCTTGGATCGCAGCCGACGTTATCCGGTTCGAAGATGGTGTTCTTAAAGAGCATTGGGACGTTCTGCAGGACGAGGCAACCAAGGCCGAATCTGTCAGCGGCCTTCCTATGTTTGGTGACACATTCCCCAGGTGACAGCCGAAAACAACGCGATCGTCCTGAGAGCCGTCGACACCCTTCTTAACAGATCATAAGGAGGTACTAGCTATGATTTCACCCGTTGCTTTGAACGCCATGTACGTGATCTTGGGAGCGAGCGGGAACACCGGCTCGATCATCGCCGATTCCTTGCTATCGAAGGGCAAGAAGGTACGCGTAGTAGGTCGCGACGCAGGGCGACTGCAGCGCTTTGTGCGTAAAGGCGCGGAGGCGTTCACCGGCGACGTGAGCGATGCGGTTGCGCTCACCAAAGCCTTCAGCGGTGCACGTGCGGCCTACTTGCTGTTGCCGCCGATTACCTCCCGCGAGGACCAAGAGCGAGAGAGCGATGCGATCGCGAAAGCCGCGAAGGACTCCGGCCTGCGTTACGCGGTGTACTTGAGCAGCTACGGCGCGCATGTCCCGGAGGGCACTGGGCCAGTCACGGGGCTGCATTCTTCGGAGCAAAAGCTGAACGCGATCAGCGGTTTGAATGTTCTGCACCTGCGTGCCGCGTATTTCATGGAGAACAATCTGGCGGCGATCGGCATGATTCAGGGGATGGGAATCTTCGGACATGCGCTGCTACCCGACCTGAAGATGCCCATGATTGCGACACCCGACGTCGGCGACTACGCCGCGCAGCGCCTCGTGGACCTGGATTTTTCCGGCAAACAAACGCGAGAACTGCTTGGCGAACGCGACCTGTCAATGACGGAAGCTACCGCAGCGATTGCGCGCGGCATTGGCAAACCGGATCTGCGTTACGAGCAGTTTTCATACGACCAGATGCAGCAGGGGTTAGAGCAAATGGGCATGCCGCCGAAGAAGGCCGCGGTGTACATCGAGATGTTCCAGGCGATCAACGAAGGTGTCCTCGCTGCGCGGGAGCCGCGTTCGCCGGAGAACAGCACGCCGACTTCGTTTGAAAAATTTGTGCAGGATGTCTTTGCACCTGCATATCACGGGAAGGCTGCCGCGTAGAGCCAGAGTCCAGGGGCGCAAGTTGCTCGTTGTTCAGCCAGAGTGAAATACGAATGAGGGAAATAGAAATGGACGGCACCTACAAAGCAGTGGAAGTGTCAGCGCCGGGCGTACTCCGTGTTGTCGAGCGGGCGATTGCGATGCCTGCAGTTCGAATCTAGAAGCAATTATCAGGTGGCGCGGCTTCCGTCGCGGCGTTTTCATTTTCGCGACACACTGCCTGTAACTCCTTGCCACACAATCGTGTGCGCCTCCGTTTACTCGCTACGCAACTTTCACACTCCCGCTACACCGCCAGAACAACTCCAGCCTCGCAGACGCTTACCTTACAGAAAGCTTATGCAGCGGCCCCACGCGAGAGAGGAGCCATTGTATGAAGCAAATTCAAATTGAAGGACGCAAATTAACATGAAGAAAGCAACGACCCTCGGATTTGTACTGGCCCTCGCAATCGGCGCCAGCGCGCAGTCAGCCATTCACGTCGGCCCCTCGGCCATCAGCAAGAAGGCCACCAACTCAACCGTCAATGTACCGCCGGTCGCTGTGCCGGGTCCGGTCGCTGTGCCGCACCCGAGCCCGGTCGCGCGGTAAAACCTCAGGCCGAAGGGCGGAGGCCTGACTCCGCCCTTCCTCACCTAAACAGGCTAAGGACCGATCGTCGACTTGATGCCAGGACACTAGCTCGGCTGGCTCGGATCGGCCCGCAGTCGCTGGTGCTGGTGAATGCCCGACCGCTTTACGCAAGATTGCTTCGCGGAAAATCCTGCGATTCGCAGCATCAGCTGGCGAGAATGAACTCGCTGGTGCCGACTGGTCACTTTCCTTTCGCTCGAACCGACACAGGTGTGCTCTTCCGGGACACACCACCTAGTATCTGGCTAACCCGAGGAGCTGTCAGGAATATTTCGCGCAAGGGCTCGTCTGGCGCAAACGAATCGGCAATCGAGCGAACCGCCGCTTCTGCGCTGCGCCGCTGTTGCTCTGCTTTGTCCGCCTGATTCAATTCGCGATAGAGCTTCCAGCCGGTCTCGTACACCTGCCACGCTGCCATGGGCACATCGAATCGCAGCAGAATCTGCAATGCGTGGGAGAGAAACTCTTCCGCTTGTACCCATGCTTCGCCTGTCATTGCCATCCGTGCCTGTATGTCCCAGGCGCGCGCTTGCAGATTCGGATCTTCCGTCGACAGCGCACTTTGCAGGAAGTTGTCAGCTTCGCGATGAGCCTTCGCCAGCTCGCCGGCGCCGAGCCACGCAACGGCTGACCCATGTTGCGCCTGCATCCGCCAGAACCAAGAGAGATAGAACTTCTCTTCGGTCATGTCCTGAAGCGCTGAGAAATGCCGCAAGGCATCGCTGTATCTTCCCAGCCCAGATTCAGCGCGCCCCAGGAACAGGAGCGCCAACGATTTGGGAGTGCGCGCGATCGAGTCCAGGTCGGACTTCAAGATGCTCTCGCAAAGCCGGCGGGCACCCTCGAAGTCCAAGACCAGCGTGCGCAGTCCCGCTTCCACTCCGGTAAAGGCCGGAAACCAAAGCGCGTTTCCGTTGCGGCGCGCCATTGTCGTCGCCGCGCGGACAGCCTCCAGTACCTTGCCAAACTGTCCCATGTGCAAAAGGGATAGCATTGCTCCCCACGCGCCCAGGTACTGCGTCAAGCTGGAATTCCCGGCGGCGAGGATGGTTTCTGTCTTGCGTAGCGCTTCCTTGCACTCGCCGCGGAAGATTTGTACCTGCGAGGCATACAGCATTGCCGTCTGCAGAGGCGCATCGGCTCCTGCGGCGGAATCCGCGACAGGCTCGGCGGCAGCGCAGATGGCCGCATCCTCCTTTCGCCAACCATGGAGCACAATACGAAAGCCAGCCGCGAGCACCTCCGCTCGCGCCAGCAGCGCAGGGTTGCCCAGTTCCCGACTTACTTCCACCGCCAGCTCGCTGGCGGCGATGCCCCGTTTGGCATCCGAAATCGCGGCCACATACGCCAATCGGCTCAGGGCGGCAAGCTGGGCTTCTTTGTTACCGGCCTGGGCTGCCTGGGACGCCTCCAATTCGTATGCTTCCGCCGCTTCTATTACTTCTCCTAGCGCGTAATGAGCATTGCCGATCAGGCCTGACGCTACAATCTCCTGCTTGGCGGCGAGCTCCGGGTTGAGCTTGGGGAAGAACTCTTGCGCATGACGCACAATCGCGAGCGCGTCCCGATCAGCAAATCTCCGGGCGGCGTTTTGCGCGCTCAGCAACAGATAGTGCACCGCGCGCTCATAGTCCCCACCCTCCTCGAAGTGCAGCGCCAACTCTGAGGCCAATTCCGGCCGGTTGGGACTGTATACACTGCTGAGCCACTCTCCCAGGCTGCGATGCAATCTCGAACGACTCACCGCCGAGAGCTTGCGATAAACCGCCCGGCGGTATAGCGAATGCTTGAAGTCGTAGCAGGCCGTTGTCTCGCCGTTACCAAGCTCCTGGAACGGCGCCGCCTTTAGGAACTGATCGCGCTCAACCAGACCTTCGCAAATGTCCTCCACCGCCTCGGCTTCTCTCTCCAGCAACGGAGCGATCGCCCAAACCGAAAAACGCTCCCCACACACACTCGCCGTTCGTAAGAGCTGTTGTTCCTCTGCGCTCAATTGTTCAAATTGCAAGTCCAGAAGATGTTGCAGGGTTTCGGGGACGTCAAGCGCAATCCTGGGGACAGGAGTGGTCAGCGACCAAGTTCCGTGGGCTTGGGCCAACAGGCCTCGCTTTCTTAACTCCTGCACAATAGCCACCATGAACAGAGCATTGCCACCGGAGTGCCGGTAGACGAGGTCAGCCAATGAAGATGGATCCTCCATTCCAAATTCGGCAGTCAGGTACTGCGCGATCTGCGTATCTCCCAGACCTTCTAACACGATTTCAGAGCACAGCCCGTGGACCAATAGATCTTGCTTGATGTCTTTGAGCGGACTCTTCGCCAGCGCGACATCCACGGGACGGTAGGTGCCAAGTACCAGCAGCTTGGCCGGCCTTCGTCGGCGAGCGAACGCCGATATCAGATCGAGCGTGGACAGATCGCTCCAGTGCAGATCCTCAAGCACCAGGCAGAGATATTTTCTCGAGGTGAGAGCTTCCACCGCCTCGCACAGCTCGCGGAGCATTCTCTCGCGCGTACCTCCCATGGTGTCGCGCTGGAGAGTGTCTTTTTGCTCTGGCTTTATGAGCGAAGGAAATTGAATCATCCAGGTAGGTGCCTGCTTCGTCAAGACATCAAATACGGGCCCCCCGTCGTCGGCGCGCAGCAGCTCCCCGAGCGCTTCCAGCACGGGGTAGTACGCCTCCTTGCCGCCAAACCCTTCGACACATTGGCCGCGTGCGATGCGCACCTCAGGATTCGGGGTAATCTGCTGCAGAAAACCATCGACCAAGGTCGTTTTTCCGATGCCTGCTTCCCCTGTCACGAAGATTATCTGACGCTGCCCCCGGCCGGCTTTTTCCAGCAGACTGTCGAGATCACTGAGCGCACGTTCACGTCCTACGATGTGCGTCTGTTCCGCCCCGGCACGCGCAGGAATCGCGGAATCCTCATTTATTACAGGGGCGATGAATTCGTAGCCTCGCTTCGGATAGGTCCTAATGAACTGCGACTCCTGTGGCCTGTCGCCCAGGACCTTGCGGATCTCGGTGATGTACTTCTTGATCAACTCCGGGTTGACGTAGATTCCCGGCCAGAGCTTGTCGAGCAGCTCGTCCGGCGTCACCAGCATTCCGGCATGCTCCACCAGATACCGCAGCACATCGAAGGCTTTCGGAGTGATGCGTAGACGCTCCTGCCCCTGCCATAAAGACTGTTGGAGCGTGTCCAGCCGGAATGAGCGAAACGCCTTCATCCCGAAAACTCTCTGATCCGCTCTCCCATACGGACTTCCTCGGCAACCGAACAATGTCCCCGAGTGTACGCCAACAGATGTCACAAGTTGGAGACAATTTGGCGGAAGCACAGCTCCCCCTTCCGCGCTCTACCGCATTACTACAAACCCACCGTAGAAGGTATGCAAATTATTGATTGGCAATAGGTTGTTCGGATTCGTTGCAGCGAGAGAAGTAATGAACGGCGGCGGTTCGACTTGAGGCTCCTTGGCCCTGAGTCAGACAGATTTCACGAAAATGGTACCCCGCCTTCACGCCTTCCCCTGCCGTGTTTTGTAATCTGGCCACGTTATGAGTGGAGCGTTCGTCGTGCGCCTGGGGCCAGGGACCAACCCTTCCAGCGGCTCGTTTATGGGCTGGGTTGAGGTCGTCGATTCAGGGGAGGAGTTCAGGTTTCACTCTGCAAACGAACTCTTACAGATCCTGGGACGCTGCTGCTTTCAAACTCCTGACGATGCTTTGACGGGCGGGACCATAACGGAAAGCCAGCCATGACTGGACGCTTCCTGAGGAGGTGGATGTGAACAAGAGGTTAGGACGGCTCGCCGCCGCATTGTGCTTGATGGGATCGGTAGCCGCCACATACGCTCAGTCCGCGACGCCAACCCCGGCCGGCCCCGCACCCGTTCCAACGGTGGTCTTCAAGGGCAGCACTTCGTCCAGCGGTTGGATCGACTTCACGCCCCTCACAAACTTCGGAATCTATTTGCCCGTCAAGATCAATGGTCACGACGCGATGGCGTTGCTTTATGGCGGCCCTTCAAACATCGATAAGAATTTCGTCGAGTCCGCCGGCCTGGCGTCCAGGAAGAAGGAAGACGCGAGATCGGTGAATGGGATACAGATCCAGCTAGGTGACTTGATCCTGCAGAACGCCGGGGCGAAGACAGACGATCTGCAGAAGCAGGGCTTCGACGCTAAGATTCTCGGCCAACCCGTACTCTTCAGGCTGGGGGAAGAGGTCTTCAATCAAGTGGCGGTGGACGTTGACTACGCCCACCATCGTGTCGCCTTTCGCGATGCCAGGACTGTGAGCAAGCCCGCCGGCGCAATCGAGCTTCCGCTGATCGAGCTGGATGGTGAACGCGTCCTCCCCCTCTCAATCGATGGCGCGGCTCCGGAGCAGTTTGAGTTGGAGCTGGGGAACGTCATCGGCCCGTTGATGGTCACTCCGGCCTATGCCGCGAGGCAAAAGCTGCTCGAGGGTCGCCCTACCTCTCAGCGTTTGTCGGGCCGCTATTCGGAGACCGTCGTCAGTGTCGATCACTTGAGCTTCGCCGGCATCGACTTTGCGCAGGTGCCGATCGCGCTCATACCCGACACTGAATTGCCGCCCGCCTCGATCACAGGCGGTGTCGGACTGCCGCTGCTGGCCAAGTTCAGGCTGATCATCGACTACCCGCACAGCCGGCTCTATGCGATCCCCGACTCGGGAACGGCGATGACTTCCATCGAAAAAGACCGGATCGGCTTGGTGTTGGACAAAAAGGTCACCAACGGCTTTTCGGTGGCGTTTGTCTCCCCAAACAGCCCCGCTGAAGCGGCGGGGTTCAAGAAAGGCGACAAGATTAGTCTGATCGACGGAAAGCCGTTTAAGGCCTGGCCTACTCAGGAGATCATAAAATTTCAAATGGCAGACGCCGGAACGACTCACATTTTCACTATGGCGGACGGAACCAAGCGGCAGATCAAGGCGGCGGACTTTTTCTGATTGGGGGCCGGATGTGTACAAGAGGTTAGGACTGACGATAGCGGTCCTGTTCATCGCGACCGCTGCTTTAGCGAAAGATGAACTTGTCGTTTCGGCTAGGGCGAACCCGCAGGTGCGGGAGCAGGCGTGGAAGATCTACATCGCCGCCTGCACAACTGTAGAGCGCGAATTCGGTTCTGCAGTTGCAAGCACGAAAGGAGACTTGAATGCTAGAGCTCATCTTGAAGACGGCTAATGTGCTGAAATGCCCCATCTGCGGTTGCGACGTAGCTTTGAGCCGACGGAAGCTAGTCGTCGTGCCATCGATGACAAACGAAGCGGTAACAGAGGTTGTAGTGTGCCATTGTCCTGAGAATCATAGGTTTGTTGTCTCTACGAAAGATACCACGCGGAAGGCGCACTCTGCTTAATGGTTGGCGAGCCGGACACTAAATGCATGTTTCGTGCTTGGTTGGATCGTGTACACAATCGCAGTGCATGCCGTAAGTGTTCTCATCGAGGGTACCTGACTCGCATTAGCACGAAAGACCCTCACCTACATTGAGATAGCCAAGGCAAAGAAGAAAGCGGCCAAAGCTACACCGATACAAGGAAAGAGTTCAGACTGGGAGCGAAGGCGAATATGGAGAAAATACTAGTCATCGAAGACGACGCTGCAGTACAGCGGGCCTTACAGCGAACCTTTGATTCAGCGGGATTCGATGTGTCGATTGCTTCCGATGGCGCGACGGCCATGGAAACCTTCCGCGCTACGATGCCTCGGCTTGTGATTCTCGATCTTGCGATTGCCTGGTAAGTCTGGTCAGGACCTTTGTCGCGAAATCAAACATGAAAGTTCCAATGTTCCAATACTCGTCTTGAGCGCAGCCAGCGATGTCCTGGACAAGGTATTGTTGCTGGAGCTTGGCGCTGACGATTACGTCACCAAGCCATTTAGTCCGCGTGAGCTTCTGGCAAGGGTACGCGTTGCAATTCGGAGACTCAATCAGGTATCCGACAAGGTAGAGGCTTTCAGCTTCGACGATGTGGAAGTGAACTTCTTGAGGATGGAACTGCACCGTGCCGGACACCTGGTTCCACTCACTCCACAGGAATTCAAGATGCTTCGCTTCTTCCTCAACAATCAGGAGCGGGTAATCTCACGCACCGAACTGCTGAATAAGGTGTGGGGCTACCACAACTATCCCACCACGCGGACCGTCGATACACATATACTGCGCCTGCGGCAGAAGCTGGAACAGGATCCAACCGATCCGGTGCATTTCCGCACAGTTCACAGCACGGGCTATAAATTTGTCCGGTGATGGTTCTAACGAAGGCCACAGGCGGCGGGTGGGTTACGGTTCAAGTCTTCGGAACGTCGTACTTCGCGAGATTCTGAAAGACAACTAGCAGGACACTCTACCGTGAGCACAAACGGGGCTCCGAAAATGGATTGTCGTAGCTATGAGACGCCAAGCTAGGCCTCGCGGCTGCCAAAGCGACAGCATTCCCTTCAGGAGGTTCGATAAAACTCCTGCATCAATGGGCAGAAGTGGTGCCGTCCCCAGGAAATGTCTCGAGGATGTAACGGAAACTTGGCTATTCCCGCCATCCTGCCAAGAAGCTTCTGAACTGGTCCTTGTCTGGAGTCGTAACCTGAAAGATCGGGCCGCACAGCCCGATCTTATTTTGCTTGTTCTCCGAACTACTGTGGGACAACGCGGCGAATTCGAATTCATCGCGAATGATAGGATTCTCAACCCCTGAACCTACCAGTTCTTCCGTTCCCGTATCCTTCGATAGCTCTGTCATGGCCGCAAGCGCCCGAAGGATCTTCACTGAACATCTACACGCCGGATACACGTTATCGACAACTGCCACACCCGCTGGAGATAGCTTTCAATTAAAGGCTATGGGTTCGGGATCGTACAAATCACAAATAGGTTATGAGGACAATATGAAAAGATCACTCTTGTTATTCGGGCTGCTCATGACGTTGACGAGTTCGTCGGGGTTATGGGCGCAACAGGCCGGCTATTCCCAGACCAACCTGGTCTCTAATATTGCCGGCGTAGCCAAGACCAACGACACTCAACTGTTGAACCCCTGGGGGATTTCCGTCCTTCCAGGGCAAGATTTCTGGATCGCCGACAACAACAGCGGCGTCTCCACGCTCTATGACCAAAATGGCAACAAAGACACTGGGCTGGTCGTAACCATACCCGGGGCAACAAGCAATCCAAACGGTAATTGCAGCCCTGGTTGTCCGACGGGAACCGTGGCCAACTCCAACGGCACGTACTTCGCCGGCGGTTCGTTCATTTTCGACACCGAGGACGGGCTCATCGTCTACTGGAATGGTTCCAGCAACACTGCAATCATCGGTAAAGACAATTCTGCCAGCGGTGCGGTTTACAAAGGTCTCGCCTTGCTGGGCACCCACCTGTTGGCGGCCAACTTCAACAGCGGCAAGGTAGACGTCTACGATTTGAACTACAACCTCACTTCGCTAAGCGGCACGTTCACCGATCCAAACCTTCCCGTGGGCTACGCTCCCCACGGCATCCACGTCATCGGTAACCAGGTCTACGTCGCCTACGCGATGCAGGACACTCCCAAGCACGATGCTGTGCCCGGCGTTGGCAATGGGCAGGTGGATATCTTCGATAGCAACGGCAACTTTGTGAGTACCTTGGTCGCTTCCGGCGCCAATAATGACCTTAACGCCCCTTGGGGCGTGGTGAAAGCTCCGGCTAGCTTCGGAACCTTCGCTAACGATATCCTCGTCTCCAATTTCGGCGATGGTACTATCAGCGCGTTCAACTCGCAGGGTGTTTTTGAGGGTAAGCTCAGCGACTCTTCTGGCAATGTGCTGGTGAATCCCGGTATATGGGATATGGTCTTCGGCGGAGGCGGCGGTGCCAATAATAATCCGGGCGCCGCTGGTACTCTTTATTTCACCGCTGGAGGCAGCGTCGGCCAACCCAATTTCCCGGCTGGAGGAAGCGCAACGGCTGTGTTCGCCAGCCTTGTGCCGGCGGCTGCGGCCGGCCAAGGTTTTACTCTAAGCGTTTCTGCTCAGAGCGCAACCGTCAATCCGGGTGGTTCGGCTAACGTTACGGTCAACGCCGCCGCGGTGGACGGATTCGACAGTCCGATTACTCTTACCTGCGTCGCACCCGCTGGTTTGACATGTGCCTTAAGTCCTTCCACAATCTCACCCGGAAGCGGTTCGTCCTCCACCTTGACCATTTCTGCCGAATCGACCCCGCCGGCTACGGGCTACCACGCATCTGGCATCGCGGCCGTAATGCCGGGTCTGGGGCTGTTCGGAACCGTTATCACCGGTCGCAAAAGGAAACTGCTTAACCGGAAGAGCATAGTGCGGATGAGCCTACTGGGCTTGCTACTCGTTATCTCACTGTTCGCTCTTGGATGCGGTGGAAGTACCAGCTCAAACAAACCAACAACGACAACGCCCGTATCTCAACAGGCCACCGTGATGGTGACGGGCACATCCGGTTCACTGAGCCAAACCGCCGCGGTAACCGTCTCCATCAACTGAAACAAGCCAAGACCGAGCCGGGGCGCACGCGGGTGCGCCCTCCCTTCTCGGGCGTACTCCACGGCATCCTTAGTAAGAAAGGCAGTTCTAGTCAAATCACTGACTCAGGAGTGCATTCTTTTTTACGCCACCATCAAAAATCGAGAATGGATATTTATGAGGCCCTTATACAAGGCAAGCTTTGTGGAATCGCCAGTTGTAACCGCACAATACTAAAAGTGCGCCTGTCGCTGACACACTCCACACTCGCGCTCGCGATCCATGTATACAAGAACGGCCTGTTTTTATAAGAAAGCCCATTTGGAAAAGAGTTTTCTAGGGAAATTGCTAGTCTGCATCTAGGGGGTCGAGCGCCTTCGCCGAACATCTACACAACCGCTACATCTTGCTGACAACCACCGAATCTCGCGCAAGTATCTTCTTCACTACGGCCCAGAGCAGACAAGGGACACAGCCAAGTGGCAAGGCGGAACAACTTAGGTAGATACGCTTCCTGCCAGGCTTCTGAATGCGTACCGATGTCACGGAAAAACTGTAGGCTCTGAGTCGGATTAAACAAAAGGAGAAAACAATGAAGGAACGTACACTACTTTCAATCACCGGACTATTGGCAATTACCTTTATGTTTGGTGTCAACCTTGCGCAAGCTCAGACTATCGGCCATCCCGGCGGCTTGGACACAACCTTCGGCACAGGTGGAATGGTAACCATCAACCTCGCCGGGAGCGGCGGGAGCGTCAGCCCGTTGACCGCCATCGAGCAGTCCAACGGCGACATCGCGGTGGTCACCGGGCTCACCGAGGAGTTCTCCGGCGAGGTTTTTGCTCTGGTGCGGCTCACGCCGAGCGGGACGGAGGTTGGGACGACCACGGCGTCATTCTTCACCAACGGCTTTAGTAGCCCAAGTGCGCTCGCGGTGCAGTCCAACGGCGACATCGTAGTAGCGGGGACGGCATCTCCTACCATCGACGGGGCACAAGTGTTCGCCATAGCGCGGTTCACCCCTACTGGCCAACTGGACGCTACCTTTGGTACGGGCGGCTTGGTGACGACCGATATCAGCGGACCTTTCCCCGCGGCATCCGCGGTCCTAGTGCAACCCAACGGCCAGATACTGGTGGGCGGGTTTGTAGATGGGATTAACAAAAATAGTCCCGGCAAGACGGTGCTGGTGCGGTACAACGCCAACGGCAGCCTGGATACCACGTTCGGCACGGGTGGGATTGTGGAGGAGACCACTGAAGCGGCTTCGCCCGCCGCGCTCGCGGAGCTTGCCAACGGTTCCTACCTGGTCGTGGGTGGCTCAGCACCTTCATCGGTGGAATTCAGCTCCACGGGAGTGCTGCAGTCCACAGTAACGCCGGGAACATTGGCTGCGGTTAACAGCCAGTCGGGAACGGGTTGCTGTTCCCCGGTCGTTTTTCAGCCGAACGGTGACTATGTTGTGGCCCAGACTGTTAGCACCGGCGGCCACCTCCACACTGACGTCAAAGCGTCGCGTTTCCTCGAAACCGGGGTCGTGGATACTTCCTTCAGTTCCACGCGCTTCACCTTCGGTGGCAACACCGAAAACGAGCCGCAGGCAATCGCTCTGCAATCGAACGGGCAAATCGTGGTGGGCGGCATCACTAACGCTCACGGCACGCCGGTCACGGGCGGCTTGGCCCGGCTTGATTCCAATGGCGATCTGGATACCACCTTTGCCAACGACGGCGGCCTGGTGAGTCAAGCAGTGGTTTCCGGCCTGCTGATACAGACTGATGGAAAGATCGTTGCCATCGGGAACAATGGGCAGCTAGCAGTGGCCCGGTATTTCGCGAATTAGACCTGCCGTTTGGGTTGGCGGATCCACAGAACTGATAGCGCTCGTCGCGAACCGGCTCCGAGCCTATCCTTAATCCGTCGAGGAGGACGCTGATCGCAACCACGGTCAGCGTTTTCTTATGCGTGTTATCGGCTTATGAATTGGCCGAGCATCGCCGATTCGGCCAGTCGATCACTGCGATGGGGACTTCTTGATAAGTACCCGATAGAATGCGCGTTGTTGAAAAGCGTTCGGGAGATCAGATAGCTCTCGTCGAGAAGATCGTAAAAGCCCTGCGAGCCTCCGCATGCGAGGTTGAGATGGTGAAGCATCTGATCAACTTCCTTGGTTCCCCAGTGGCGCAGCGAATCTTGCTTCAGACTCTCGACACGCCGTCGATACTCTTGCCGCTTCTCCTCCGTGAAAAAGAGATTGCCATCGATTTGCTTTCTACGAAATGCCTGAGGGATATAACGGGCTATCGCGATTCCCGTGATCCAGAAGTCGCTAGAAAGCGCGGCGCGGAAAACGTTCATGAACGGCTGTCCTCGATAAAACAACTATTCAGAAAACGGGGAGTTTGCGACGACGTCCGCGAAGTTCGGCGGAGTGAACCCCTCGACGTACCGGGTTCCGAAATCCCGAAGAATGTTGTCAAAGCTGGTCGCCGGTTTGCGGCGGACAATGTTGCATAAAGACGACTCGAGATGTTTCTTGAGTGCTAAACGGGGAAACGCCGCGAGGATCGCGCGTTGTTTGTCCAGCGGTATTCGCTCAAGACCAGCCCCAATGGCGTCCACTGCGATGCCTGAATGGGTCATTGCGACTTCGGACTCTTTGTGGAGAGCGATGGAACGGGTGGTGTGAAGGGCGATCGCATCCCACACAAGTTGCATCTGCTGGGCCGCGATACCGCGCTCCGTCAGGAATCCGCGCGCGGCATTGGCGCCGTCGACCTCGAACCGCTTCTCGGCGATGTAGCGTTCGGTCAGACCCAGATCGTGCAAAACGGTGGAAACAGCCAGGAGTTCAGGGTCTGGCGAAGGTTTGACGTCTTCTGAAAGCAAAATACTAAAAAGCCACGAACGCATCACATGGTTGAAAAGATATCCACGAGATTATGCTGATGCTTCATGCCGTCGAATCTGCGGAATGGAGGAACGGCCTGTACTTCGCTAGGCTATTCGCGGTCTTGAGCGATCGCGGTTACCACCGTGTGGTAGTCAACTATCGCAACAAACACCAAGAGGCTGTGGATTCGGATGTTGAGTCCTGGGCACAAACGGGTCGCGCACTAGGGAGATGACCTAAAACGAGTTTTACCGCGCTATAGCCGCGCTATAGTAAAACAGCCCTGGAAGCTGTTCATTCCAGAGGCTTTAAAATCGATGGTGCCGAAGAAGGGACTCGAACCCCCACACCCTTGCGGGTACATGGACCTGAACCATGCGCGTCTGCCAATTCCGCCACTTCGGCACGGGTGGAAGCGAGTGAGAGAAACTCGCTGTTCAGGAAGCACGGTTATTGTACAGGCGGGATGCCGGAATTCGCAATTGCTTGCTCTTCGCCGTTCGCTCTTCGCTTTTCGCCAGACTCGGACTTTACACCGGCTATAGGGGTCCTTCGACTCCGTTCGCCCGCAGAAGCGGGCTCGCTTCGCTCAGGATGACACAACTGAGAAGAGTTTTCGTCTTGCGAAAAAACAAATTCTTCGCGGTGAACTGTGACAAGCGAATAACGAAAAGCGAAGAACGAAAGGCGAAGGACGAAAGGCGAAGGACGAAAGGCGAAGAGCGAAGAGCGAACAGCGAACAGCGAACAGCGAAGAGCGAACAGCGGCTTCTATCAGCTTGCCGCTTCGGCGGCTTCGCCTGCTCCCTGCGTGCTGTACTCCTTCAGTTTGTTGTGCAGGGTCTTCAGGCTGATACCCAAAATTTCCGCGGCGCGGGTCTTGTTGTTGTTCGTCGCCTCAAGAGTTTTCAGAATCAACAACCGCTCGGCCTCGTCGACCGTGGTCCCGACTCCAAGTCGCACAGCGTTGGCCTCCTGCACGGGAGCGCGGGGAACCACCTGGCCGAAGCCGGGAGGCAGATGCTTCATCTCGACCACTGCGCCATCGCACACGATCACCGCTCGCTCCAAGGTGTTGCGCAGTTCGCGGACATTTCCCGGCCACGCATAAGACTGAAAGGCAGCGGCTACCAGATCGCTGACGCCGCCCACGCTGCGATTGTGCTTCTCGTTCATGTCAGCCAGCAGAGCCTGCACCAATGCCGACAGGTCGTCCTTATGTTCGCGCAGCGGCGGAAGCTGAACGTTGAATACGTTCAAGCGATAGAAAAGATCATTGCGCAGGTGTCCCTGGGCTACCGCGTCTTCGGGAACCTTATTGGTTGCCGTCAGCACGCGCACATCAACCGAGGTCTCGCTCTTGCTACCCAGGCGGCGCAGCTTGCGGTCTTCCAGCACGCGCAGTAGTTTGGCCTGCGTCCCAATCGGCATTTCGCCGATTTCATCCAGCAACAGCGTGCCGCCTTCCGCCAATTCGAAACAGCCGATGCGGCGTTCGAGCGCGCCGGTGAAGGCGCCTTTCTCGTGACCGAAGACTTCGCTTTCGATTAAGGTCTCCGGAATCGCCGCGCAGTTGATGGCCACGAACGGCATCGTCTTACGCGGGCTCAGCGAATGAATGGTGCGCGCGACCAACTCCTTGCCGGTGCCGCTTTCTCCTGTGATGAGCACCGATGCGGTGCTGGGTGCAACCATCTCGATCAGGCGGAAGACCTCCTGCATGCGCTTGGAGGGGCCGACCAGCGAGCCCAGGATGCCGATATCACGCAGCTTGCGACGGCTCGCTTCCAGCTCGCGTTCCGTGCCGCGCAGGCGCGAAGCATTCTGCAGAATATTGCGCAGGCGCGTGGGATTCACCGGCTTCTCGATGAAGTCGAAGGCGCCGATCTTCATCGCGTTCACGGCAGAGTCGATGCTGCCTTGTGCCGTCAGAAGAATTACGGCAATCTGCTGTGGCTGCGCGGCGATGTGCTCCAGCAATTGCATGCCATCCATGCGGGGCATGCGAAGGTCGGTGACGATGATCCCTGGGTTCCAGAGCTCGACCGCCTGCAGCGCTTCCACCCCGTCGCTGGCGGTTTCAGCCTCATAGCCCCAGGCGCGGACCAGTTCGGCTAGCCCGGTTCGTTCGTTTTCCTCATCTTCGACAATTAGGATTTTTTCCTGCGGCATTGGGAGCAATGGCCTCTTGCAGTTCTGGGTGAAACAATCACTTCACGGATGACGCCGAGCGCTTAGATGCCAAATTGCGGCCGCGGCGGCATTATTTGAACCCTACCGGAACTCGGCTCCGTCCGTCCAAAACGTATGCCAATAAGGTAACATCTTGGAGCCACGCCCGCGGAGTGGCGCGAATCTCATTCACTAAGCCTCGTGACCAAATCGTAATTGCCTATTGCCTGCCAACAGGTTGGAGTTGAGTTATGAATCGAGCGGCTGCAATTATTTTGTTGTTGATCGCTTCCTCTTTCGGCGTCGGACAACGTTCCGCCTTTGCACAAGACCGGGCGCCGTCTGCATCAGATCAGCCGGCGAGGACACTCCCTCTGGAACTGGCAAAGTCTCTCGATTCGCGAAAGCTTAAGGAAGGCGATCCCGTGGAAGGACGCATTACCGACCAATGGCGCGCCCCAGATGGAACGCTGGTTCCACCGGGCTCTAAAGTCATTGGCCACGTTACCGAGTCCTCGGCTCGAGCCAAAGGCGATTCGCAATCGCAATTGGGCATTGCCTTCGACCAGATCGCACTCAAAGACGGCCGCAGGCTACCGCTGAAGGCCAGCATTCAGGCAGTCGGACCGCCGATGAACTACGGTATGTCACAGATGCCTGTGGGTGGCCCGGCGGGGACAGCGGGCGCCGGGGCACCGACCGGTCCCATGGGAGGCATTAATCCGGGAAGCGGTCCGATCGGAGTGGGCGGCGGCAACCTGGGTTCGAACATCCCGAATCGGCCCGGTTCGTCAGGCAATGCTCCTAACTCACCCCAGGGCGACCAACCAAACTCTCCGCAAGTCACACCGCAGTCCAAAGGCGTGATAGGATTACATGATCTGCAACTCGAACAGGGTTCTGTTCTCGCGTCGGACGGCAAGCAGGTGAAGCTGCAGGCTGGCAGTCAGATACTCCTACGGGTACAAGATCAGTAAACAGTAGCAGATACGAAGCAGGGGATTGATGATGAAAGTTTTGTTAATCTCTCCTGTTGCGGTACAATATCCTGCTGTTGCGAGCAGGTCTTCATCCCTGCACTTGTACAAATATTGAACCGAGCTGGGCCACTTTGCTTACGGTACTGCTGAGTTCCGGAGGATTAAGAATGTCTTCTCGTATTGGAGTAGTTCCAACACGCCGTGTCGCGACGACGATTGCGCTTGCGGTCGTCATCTGCCTATGTGGCAGCTTTGCCGCGGCACAGGTTACCATCCAGCCAAAGGATGAGGTCGGCGCTGGCTATGCATGGTTGCATCCTGCCGGTCACTATGACTATGGCATCAAGACCCAAGACGTCACCGATGGCATCGATATTTCTAACGTCTACTACCTGCCTTTTGCCCACAACCTTGGCGTATTGGTGGATAGCAGCATGCATTGGGGCACGAACTACGGTGGTCCCGGAAACGCTGGGGATTACTACGTGTTGGGTGGTTTGCAGTATAAATACCACTCCGACTCTTTCTCGCCGTTCGTCCGCGCGTTTGCAGGGGCTATTCGTCAAGTTGCTCCTGGATACCCCCCCATTGTGAATGCCGCTTCTACTGATCAGTGGAATGCCGCGCTTGGCGCCGGTGGTGGTATCGACTACCTCGTCTGGCACAAGTCGGAAGGATCTCCCAGCCTCTACCTTCGCGCAGTGCAGGCTGACTACATCTATAGCAACTATCAGACACCCGTTTACGGTGGCTCCCGGCAGTGGAACAGCCTTAGGCTTTCCGCCGGTCTGGTAGTTGGTTTTGGCAACTACTACAACCCCACGCCGACGGCGGCCTGCACGGCGCAGCCGACGGAAGTCACCGAAGGCGAGCCGGTCACGGTGACCGCAACCGGGACGAACTTCAATCCCAAGCACACCGTCACCTACGCCTGGACCACGAACGGCGGCAAGCTGGATAAGAGCGACGCACAGTCGGCTCGCATCGATACGACCGGCGTAGCTGCCGGCAGCTACACCGCCAACGCCACCATCAGCGATCCCAAGATGAAGAGGGGCGGATCGGCAACCTGCGCGGCCAACTACAGCGTGAAGGCGAAGCCGATGAATCCGCCGCAGGTGAGCTGCTCGGTCAACCCGAGCACGGTCCAGAGTGGCAGCCCGTCGAGTATCACGACCACGGCGACCAGTCCTGACGGTGCGCAGATTACCGGCATCACCTACACTGCTTCGGCCGGTAGCATCAGCGGCACGGGCAATACGGCAACGCTTGACACCGCCGGTGCGGGCGCTGGTCCAGTCACGGTAACGGCAACGGCAACCGATGCTCGTAACCTGACGGGAAGCGGCACTTGTACGGTGAACGTCGAAGTACCGCCGCCGCCGCCGACCTGCAGCAAGATCAACTCCATCCAGTTCCCGGATCTGAAGAGACCGTGGCGCGTGGATAACACGGCGAAGGCCATACTGGACGACGTGGCCAGCCGTCTGAAGGCTGATCCCAACGCCAAGATCGTCATCGTCGGCTACGCCGATGGCGAGAAGGCGCCGATGGAAGGCACGGGCAAGAAGCGCCATCCGATGAACCTGGCGGCGCAACGTGCGGTCAACGCCAAGGCGTACCTGGTGCAGGAGCAGGGCATCGATCCCAGCCGGATCGAAGTCCGTACCGGTACCGGTCAGCAGAAGGTCGCGGATATCATCTGGGTGCCGCAAGGCGTGGATGAGAACAAGTGCGCCGATCTGCAGAACACGACGCCGGTGGATGAGTCGGTGGTGAAGCCGAACCAGAAGGTATGGCCGAGAGGAGCTGGTGTAAAACCGGCTCCGATGCACCATCGCAAGAAGGCAGCTGCGCCGGCTAACCCGCCGCAGCAATAACCTCCGCCGGTCTATCCGGTTGGAAAAACCCGCCGGTGAGGGCTCAGGCCCTCACCGGCTTTTTCTTGGCCGCGCAGCTTGTGGAGGCAGGGTGCGCCGCTTCACTGGCGCGGGGCAAGCCAGCCAAGTGACTCCACTAGAGCTTTGAGCCGGATGGAGCAGCGGTTCTGTTGTGGGAATTGCCGGTTGTCCGGAAGTCGCCACCTTTACCCAACTGGTACTTTGCTATCTTTCTGGCTATACGGCCCATTGACTCCGAGTTATGATGAATGACGCAATTAGCGGAGGAGAGAGTTTCGGTTTCCCTTGCCGACATGGATAGAAGCGAAATCACTTCGTCCTCACCTCACCCTGGCGGTGAAATCTGGAGGATTGCCGCGCGAACTGGCGCTGCATCATCCCATGCATCGCCTTTCACGCCGGGGTGTTCGGCACCCTCGCTCTTGCATCAACGAATCTTGGAGATTGAACCGAGCTGGGCCCTTTGCTTACGGTACCGCTGAGTTCCGGAGGATCAAGAATGTCTTACCGAATTGGAGTGGGAATTCCGACACGCCGTATTGCGGCGACCATCGCGCTTGCACTGCTTGTCTGCCTGTGGAGCACCTGGGCCGCGGCGCAAGTCACCATTCAGCCCAAGGATGAGATTTTCGGTGGCTACTCTTGGCTCGGCATCAGCGGTCACGCCGATTTAGGGACCAAGGTGCAGGACATCAACACCGGGTTTGACGCCTCGTCGACTTATTACTTTCCATTCGCGCATAACCTGGGAGTCATCGTTGACGGCAGCGGCCACTTCGCCACCGGCGCCCCCGACTATACGGGCATAGGTTTTATATTTGGCGGACTGCAGTACAAATACCACACCAACTCGTTCTCCCCGTTTGTGCACATCATGGGCGGCGCGGCTAATCTGTCTCCGGCCTACCCTCCAACCCCGCCGGGTCAGAACAATGAGTGGCAAGCCGCTTTCGCCGTGGGCGGCGGCTTCGATTACGTTGTCCACAATCGACTTTCGCTGCGCGTGATACAGGCTGAGTACGTCTACACGAACTATGATCTCTATTGCTCGGCGATCGTGAATTTCACCTGCATTAGAACCAACGCGACTTCGCAATGGAACAGTGTTCGCCTGTCGGCCGGCTTGGTGTATGGGCTGGGCAACTACTACACGCCGACTCCGACCGCGGCTTGCACAGCGCAGCCAACGGAAGTGACCGAAGGCGAGCCGATCACGGTCACCGCGACGGGAACGAACTTCAATCCCAAGCATACCGTTACGTATGCCTGGACTACGAACGGCGGCAAGGTCGATAAGGCGGACGCGCAGTCGGCTCGCATCGATACGACCGGTGTAGCGGCCGGCAGCTACACGGCCAACGCCACCATCAGCGATCCTAAAGTGAAGAAGGGCGGATCGGCGACCTGCGCGGCTAACTACACCGTAAAGGCGAAGCCGATGAATCCGCCGCAGGTAAGCTGCTCAGCGAATCCGAGCACGGTACAGGGTGGCGGCGCGTCGACCATTACCACGAGCGCTACCAGTCCTGATGGAGTGCAGATCACCGGCATCACCTACACCGCTTCGGCCGGCAACATCAGTGGCACGGGCAATACGGCAACGCTCGACACCGCCGGCCTCGGCGCTGGTCCGATCACGGTTACGGCAACGGCAACGGATGCTCGCAACCTGACGAGCAGCGGCACTTGCACGGTGAACGTCGAAGTACCGCCGCCGCCGCCGACCTGCAGCAAGATCAACTCCATCCAGTTCCCGGATCTGAGGAGACCGTGGCGCGTGGATAACACGGCGAAGGCCATACTGGACGACGTGGCCAGCCGTCTGAAGGCTGATCCCAACGCCAAGATCGTCATCGTCGGCTACGCCGATGGCGAGAAGGCGCCGATGGAAGGCACGGGCAAGAAGCGCCATCCGATGAACCTGGCGGCGCAACGTGCGGTCAACGCCAAGGCGTACCTGGTACAGGAGCAGGGCATCGATCCCAGCCGGATCGGCGTTCGCACCGGTACCGGACAGCAGAAGGAGGCGGATATCATCTGGGTACCGCAAGGTGCGGATGAGAACAAGTGCGCCGATCTGCAGAACACGACGCCGGTGGATGAGTCGGTGGTGAAGCCGAACCAGAAGGTATGGCCGAGAGGAGCTGGTGTAAAACCGGCTCCGATGCACCATCGCAAGAAGGCAGCTGCGCCGGCTAACCCGCCGCAGCAATAACCTCCGCCGGTCGATCCGGCTGGAAAAACCTGCCGGTGAGGGCTCAGGCTCTCACCGGCTTTTTCTTGCCTCGCTCCGGCGAATTCGCGGAAGAGCAGTCGACTACGGCGGATTTGGAATGCTGTGGTCCGCGAAACTCACGTAGAGCGGCGCTTCAGCGCCGCGTCCATGCGGAGCCTCCTGGATGAGGCGTTCCGTCCACGGCAGGGCCGTGGACGAAACGCCTGGGACTCACACGCGGGCAGGACGCGGACCTGAAGGTCCGCTCTACCTGACAGCAGTCGTAAGCGCATCTTGCAACAGAAGCATGGTGCAGTCGCATCTTTACGGTGGGAGCCCGCGATTTCCCGAATTGAATCGCAAGGTAATTGTTTAGGTACTGCTAATTCTTCGGCGCTTTTTTCAGGTGTTTTGCTGGCCACTGCGACGGGCTGACTGGGGTATGATTAAACGATCAGTAAAGTCTCTTGTGTGTGCGCGGGGATATGTCTAAGACCATCTTGTCTTCAGCTAAATTTCTTCTCTGTTTCGTCTTCCTCTTTTCCTTACTGGCATTCGCTTCGGACTGGCGGCTGATCGGGCCGGAAGGCGGGGATGTGCGAAGTCTCTCCTACGATCCCTCCAATCCCAGTCACATTCTGCTCGGCACCAGTGCCGGACAGATGTTCGTGTCCGAGGACGGAGGCAGTTCGTGGTCGATGTTCGGGCATTTTGGCCAGCACGACGACTATGTGTTGGACCACATTATTTTCGATCCCAACCATCCGGCGACGGTTTACGTTGCCGCCTGGAGCCTGTATAACGCCGACGAGGGCGATGTCTTCCGCTCCGACGATGGCGGCCGTACCTGGAAAACGCTGCCCGGTGTGCATGGCAAATCCATTCGCACCATGGCCATGGCGCCCAGCGATCCCAATCTCCTGGTGATCGGTGCGCTGGACGGTGTTTTCCGTTCGCGCGATGGTGGTCAGCATTGGGAGCGCATCTCGCCCGAGAACCACGCCGAGATCAAGGACATCGAGTCGCTGGCCATTGATCCGCAGAACCCCGACATCATCTATGCCGGCACCTGGCACTTGCCGTGGAAGACCGAAGACGGCGGCGCTGACCTGGCACAGCATCAGCAAAGGCATTGCTTATGACTCCGACATGTTCAGCATCATCATCGATCCCAAAACTCCTACGGTGGTGTATGCCAGTGCGTGTTCGGGGATATACAAGAGCTTGAACAAAGCCGAATACTTTCATCGCATCTACATGTCGTTGCCGGAGCCGGCGCACCGCACTCGCGTTTTGAAGCAGGATCCGCAGCGGCCGTCGATCGTCTGGGCGGGAACAGCCGCGGGATTGTGGAAGACAACTAATGGTGGAGACTCGTGGAAGATTGTCACTGGCCCTGACGTGGTCGTTAACGACGTGCTGGTGGACCCGCGAAATCCGGATCGTGTGCTGGCGGCGACCGATCGCTTTGGTGTTCTCGCCAGCAAGGACGGCTTTGCCCACTACGAGGCCTCGAACCACGGCTTTGCCCACCGCGTGGTCGGCGGCGTGGTGGTCGATAACAAAGATCCCAACCGCATCTACGTTGGCCTGGTCAACGACAAGGATCTCGGCGGCTTCTTTATTTCCGACGACGGCGGTATGAACTGGAGACAGTCCAACCGCGGCCTCGACAACCGTGACATTCTCAGCCTGCAGCAGACCGGCGACGGCACCATGTTCGCTGGAACCAATCACGGGATCTTCTACCTGACCTCGTTGAATGGCGAGTGGCAGCCCGCAACGATGATTCGTGGGCCGTTGCCGCAGCCGCAGGAGAAGCCCGAAGTTCCCGCAAAATCCTCGAAGACCTCGCGGTCGCACACCGCAGCCCATCCGGCAAATACCCTGGTGGTGCACAAGTCGGCGGAGCACGCCATCCCCGAGGGTGAGACGCCCCGCATCCGCGCTTTTGAAGTCACTAGCGATACCTGGTATGCGGCGACCAACGATGGCTTGTTCGTCAGTGTCGACCACGGGCGTAAGTGGTATGGCGGCATGGTCGAAGGGGAGTCCGAATTCATTGCGGTCAATAACTTTACCGACGGCACGATTAGCCTGGTCGCTCCCAAACGTGCCTTCTTGTCGCACGATCAAGGCAAGTCGTGGAGTGAGATCACCTACCCGCAGTATGTGACCGGACTCTACAACCTGACGGCCATGCCTGATGGTTCTCTGTGGCTGGCGACGCGTGAGGGTGCGCTGCATTCAACCGATGGTGGCAAGAGCTGGCAGCATACGCTGGGCGGTTTGCCGGCGCGCGATGTCTTCGCCGTGCGCTATGACTCTGCGTCGCAGCGGCTGCTGGCAACCGCGGTCAACACCCACGCTGTGTTCGAAAGCAAGGACGGCGGCCGCAGCTGGCAGCGCACGCCGGACACGGGAGTCTCCATACGCACCGCCCTGGACTACCAGGGAAGAATACTGGCGACATCGACGTACAACGGCCTGTTTCTGCAACAGTCAACCGACGGCGGAGCTTCTGCCGAGACCGCGCATGCGGCGGCCACGAGCTCCACGGCTGATCGGCAATAGTTAGCAATCAACGAAAGAAGGTTCAGGGGAGCTTGCGACTCCCCTTTTTCTTTGCCCGACGGACTGCCTCAACAGCCCGCCAGCTTGATTCCCAATTAGAAACAAATCGTACAAAGACTTCCACTACGGGAACGTCCCGAAAGCATTGTCCCGCTTGAACTTTGCTCGGATACGACGAAACACTGGTTCCGTTTCAGGAACCAGGGGGCCATGCCCGTCCGCAAGCGACCCGCGCAGTTGACTGAATCCACGATGCCTGCGTGCCCTTCGATAAGTGGCGTGCGACGTGCAATTCAGAAAGTCGTCTGCAACGACTTAGGGAGGCGGTCGCAAAGGCATGAAAACCGAGAAGACAGCACAAGCTTTCGCAGTCCGCCAGGCAAACGACATTCCTCGTGCCCTTGTGCCACCTGGCAATGAGATTGAAGCAATCGCCTCCTCCTCGTGCGGTGACGGTAAGGGGTGTGTTCCGGAGATGGCACGCCCCTTACGGTTGCAGTGCCGCGACTGTGAGGAGCTCTTGCATCAGCTGTCGAACGTCATCACCCCGATCCTGATGCACGCCCAGATGCTGGAGTGGAAGCTGCCGCCCTATAGCCATTTGAAGCGGTCGGTGCGCGAACTCGAGCGTAACGCGCGGCGCGGCAGCGAGTTGCTGAAAGCTCTCATGCGCCGTGCCGGAGACGGGGACGTGAGCACCGTAGTCGGAGAGGTCGCTGTCGATTCCGGCAATGGCACAGCCTTTGACGAGAACGCCAGGCGACCTCACAAGAGAGTGTGACCCGTGTACTAGCGGGTTTTTCCCAAAAAGGGATGATGGTAACTGGAAGCTTAGACGAACGATACGGCGAGGGGGAGTCCCATGATTGCTGCAGAAACGGTTCCGGTCACCACGCAAACGCCCGAGACTAATCTACTGAATCTATTGATCGTGGAAGACGAGCGCTCGGTACGAGAGTGCTGTCGTGACGTGGCGCAGTCGCTGGGCTTCAATGTTTTGTTGGCGGAATCGCGCGAGCAAGCCTACCGCCTTCTGGACACCTCCAACATTGACGTCGTCCTGCTCGACCTGCGCTTGCCTGCGGGCAGCGGCCTGGAAATTCTGCGCGACATCAAGCGGCGCCGGCCGGAAGCGGTCTCCATCGTGATGACCGGTTTTGCCACGGTGCAGTCTGCCGTGCAGGCGATGAAGCTGGGCGCTTACGACTACATCACGAAACCATTCAATTTCGACGAGCTTCGCCTGGAGCTGGGACGGGTAACCGAGCACCTGAAGCTGACCGCCGAGAACCGGCTGCTGCGCGAGCAGCTGCGCTCGAAACAGGGTTTCGGCCAGCTGGTTGGTCACTCACCCGAGATGGAGAAGCTGTATCGCATCATCGCCAAGGCCGCGCACAGCACGCATCCGGTGCTGATCCTGGGCGAAAGCGGCACCGGCAAGGAGCTGGTCGCGCGCTCCATTCATTATGCCGGCCCCAACAAGGACAAACCCTTTATTCCGGTGGACTGCGGCTCGCTGGTGCCGACTCTGATCGAGAGCGAACTCTTCGGTTACGTCCGCGGAGCCTTTACCGGCGCCATCCGCTCGAAGGAAGGCCTGCTGGCCAGCGCAGAAGGTGGAACTATCTTCCTCGACGAAGTTGGCGAGCTGCCGGTTGATCTGCAAGCCAAGCTGCTGCGCGCCATCCAGGAGAAAGAAATCCGTCCTGTAGGTGGAACCCGCGCGATGCCGATCAACATCCGCATCCTGGCAGCAACCAACCGCGATCTCGATGCCGCTGTCAGCCAGGGAACCTTTCGCCGCGACCTGTACTTCCGCCTCAACGTGTTGACCCTGCGCATTCCACCGCTGCGCGAGCGCAAACAGGATATTCCACTGCTCATCGGAAATTTCCTGGAGCGGATTAACAAAGCGACCGAGAATCAGCACACTCTTGGCGACGACGCCCTGCGGCTTATGCTGCATTACGACTGGCCCGGCAACGTGCGCGAGCTGGAGAACTGTCTGGAGCGCGCCTGCACCACGTGCTCACTGCCCACCATCCACCTGGCCGATCTCCCGACCCAGATCCGCGACTGCGAAGCGCTGGCCGCGCCGGCGGCTACGGCTACCGATCCGATTGCCATCACCCCGCTGGAGGAAATGGAGAAGCAGGCAATTCTGCACGCCATTCAGGTGCTCGACGGCGACAAGCTGGAAGCAGCGCGCCGCCTGGGCATCGGCAAGACTACGCTGTATCGCAAACTGAAAGAATACGGAACGGCCGTCTGATCGTTTCTCAGGCACGCTCCTTCCCACGGCGGGAGCGTGCCTAAAGCCGGAAAACCATTCGCCGATGTTTGGACTGACAACCGCATGCCAGCCGCGGGGTGAAGCTCGCTCTGGCGCTGCGCGAGAAAGGAAAATCATGATTCTGCTGGTGACGACATCATCCCGTGCGAAAGAGTGTGCTGCGGCCCTGGAGCAGGGAACCGGCCACAAAACTCATCTGGCCAGCTCGGTGCCTCAGGCCGTAAGCAAACTGCAGTCAGCCGAATACGAAAGCCTGGCGATCGACCAGTCCGTGCTGGAGTCCGATTTTCGCGCCTTCGACACGCTGTTGAACCGCTGTGGAATCGCTATGCCACTGCATGTCAACTTGGCCCTGCACAGTACCGAGCGTGTGGTACGCGAGGTTCAGGCAGCCCTGCGCCGCGGCGAGAAGGAGAAGCTGGTAGCGACGCGGGCGGCCGGACAGATGCTGCGGAATCAGCTGCGCAGCGAGATTACCGGAATCCTGCTGAACTCAGAGCTGGCGCTGCGCCAGGCGTCGATCTCTCCCGATGTAGCTGAGAAGCTCAAGTCGGTGCGGGAGCTGGCGGAGAAGATGCGCTCACAGCTGCAGATTGCCTGACATTGCTGCAGGGTGGGTTGTATTAACTGGGCGAGCCTCTCCCCCGAGCCGAGAGGTCTGTTGGCCCACACTGGTCGCTGAGGAAGGTTGACGAATTGAGGCTTTCGGGGTGGCCTTCACTTTCGTCCCCAGCGCTTCGCTCTTGCGCGAGTTTGGCGTGGCAGTCCGGTGTTTGTTCTCCGGCTTTGGCACCACTATCTTCACTGGCAGCTCTCCGGCGCTGAGCAGAGACATCAGCGGAGTTGGCCAAATCGCTGGCTTACTGTGCTGCGCTTCGCGATAGATGTGAGCGTTCGAGCGCCCGAGTCTCGCCGTGCGAGACGGAAGATAATAGCCCAGCGCTTCAGCGCTGGGTACGCGTAGATAAATGAACCGAGTCCCTTTAGGGACGGCAGAGGAACTGCGGGGCTTCGGCCCGGCCCGGTTCATTGCACCGAGTCGGCCTGAGCCGACTTACGAAAGTTTCTCTAGCTCGCAACTCCCGCCCCAGCTATGGCATACGCCGGGCAATAGAAAACCCTCTCTATACGAGAGGGTTGTAATTTTGCCGCGAGCCGCGACTACGCCTTGGTGACTTTGCCGCTGCGCAGGCAGCTGGCGCAGACCCGCACCCGGCGATTGCCGCTGCCAACCTTGGCGCGTACCGGCCGCAAATTGACGTTCCAGCGCCGCCGCGTCACGTTGTGCGCGTGGCTGATGTTATTTCCAAATTGCGGCTTCTTGCCGCAGACTTCACAAACCTGTGCCATATCGGTGATCGCTCCAGAAAATTGCCAGACTGGCTGGATGAACTGTAATTATAGCTGTTATCGTACTTCCCTCGCAAACCCGCCTGAACACTAGCGCGCGGTCACAGGATGTTCACCGCGCGCGCCGCCAGCAGCGCAATCACGGCCAGCGAGATCAGCGACTGCAGCATCGTCATGACCTTGGCCCAGCGGGCAAGCACGGCGGTATCCGTCGGCGAAAACGCCGTGCTGGTGTTGAAGGCCAGGAACAGATAGTCCAGAAAATTCGGCGACCAGTTCTGTCCACCCGGACACTCGTGCGTCATCTGCGGAAACAAAAAAGAGCTTTTCGCGTCCGGATGCTCGCGCCCCAGCGGACCGCCGGCATCCAGCTTCCAATACCACAAAGCGAACACCAGAATGTTGGTAATCCATAGCAACGCCGCCGAGTGGAGCAGCACTTCGGGCGACTCAAGATGATGCGGCAGGCCTTGGATCAGCAGTCCCAGCGAACCGATGAGCGAGATGGTCACCGCGATGTTAGCCCCCAAGGTGAGGATCCGGGTAACGTTGTAGTGACCCAGCTTGTAGGTGAAGACGATCGGAATCAGGAGCAGGAAAATAATGGCCAGCAAAAGCCATCCCGGACCGACGGAGAGCCGCTCCGGCAGCGCCAGATAAATGAGCCCGTCGGCCAGCATGGCCACGAAGGCCGGCCATCGCGGCTCGCGCACTTTTTCGATCTTGATCGCCAACCCTAAGAGCCTATCATTTCTGTCCCCGCCGGCCAGTCGCGCAAGGCGCATCGACCTTGCCCTCGAGCGCGAAGACTCCATGGCCCGCCGTTCGTAACATAGCCCGAAGATAGAATAGTGGAGTGAGGCTGGCCACGCATGTCATCTCTCATCCTTCACTAAACAGTGCGCTAAATTCCATCACGCTGCACGTGTTGGTCGTGGTGTTCATAGCCACGCTCATCCGCTCAGCATTGGGATTCGGCGAAGCACTGTTTGCCGTGCCGCTCTTGGTTTTGCGATTGCCGCTGGCCGTAGCCGCTCCTCTGGCCGTACTGATCTCCATCACCATCGCGGCGATCGTCGTGGCGCAAGACTGGCAGAAGATCCACATGCGCAGCACGGGATGGCTCATGTTCGCCACGGTGTTTGGCATCCCGCTCGGTCTCATGCTCCTGACCAGCATTCACCAGACGGCCGTGAAGGCCACGCTGGCGCTGCTGATCATCGCGTTCGCACTGTACTCGCTGATCGGCGACAAACCTCCGCAGCTCCGCGACGACAGCAAGCCGTGGATGCTGGGCTGCGGCTTCGTGGCCGGCGCGCTCGGCGGCGCGTACGGCATGAATGGCCCGCCCCTGGCGATCTACGGAGCTATGCGCCGCTGGACGGCACAGCAGTTTCGCGCCACGCTGCAAGGTTACTTCCTGCCGGCCAGCATTCTCGGCATGATCGGGTACTGGTGGAAGGGACTGTGGGTTCCGGCGGTGACCCATTACTTTCTGCTATCGCTGCCGGTAATCTTGCCCGCGATCCTGTTGGGCAAGTGGGTGAATCACCGTCTGCACGGCGAGAGCTTCCTGCGATACGTCTACAGCGGGCTCGCACTCATTGGACTCGTGCTGCTGGTGCAGGCCTGGCGCGGATGAGGTGGGAATCGCTCTTCGCTGTTCGCTATCCGCTTTTCGCCGGACTCTGCGCGAAGTGTTCTATACACCCACGATGCATCGACAGTGAAGAGCAAAACCAGAGGCGCCGCCTCTCACCAGGAATTGAGAGCTGGGGGCCCAAAGTCCCCTCTGGCGAAGAGCGAAAAGCGAATAGCGAACCGCGACGCTTGACCCGCGACCTCACCGTTCCTTACCCACCGGCCGCACGCGCAGAAAAACCACTACTCCTACGGGATGGCTGCCATACAGCGGAACCAGCCGTTCCGGCGTGGTGTACAGCGTGACCTGTGCCCCCAGCGCGGTTTCGAGATGCGGGATGTGCAGGATGTCGCGATCATACCCGCCGGTGTAAGCCTGTACCCGTCCGATGACGCTCTCCTGAAAATCCGGCGGCTGAAACTGATCCTTCAACAGCAACTCGTTGGTGCGATCAACATTCTCGATGCGCGTCCAAACGTAGTTTCGTTCGGCAAAGCGTAGCGTCGATTCCAGCAGATATCCATTCCACACGAAGCCGGTCTGCAAGACATGGTTGCGTCCCCAGATCAGCGAGCTCGCCCAATTGCCCCGCGCCAATGGCCGGTTATACATGATGGATGCCGTCATGCGGTCAACATCGTTCTGCGGATCGAGTGCTTCCAGGCTGGTGAGGTGTGCGAACGAATACTGTCCGCTCCAGTTTTGTCCCGGCTGCACCGTCAGCCGCGTAGACCAGGAATCAATCGGCCCGGTTTCGATGGTCCAGCGATTTTCGTCTGGCTCGCGGCCGTGAAACCCCGAGGCCTCGAGACGCACGAAGCGATGTGTGAGGCCGACGGTTATCACGTCGTCGGAGATGTGGGTTGAGTCTTCCAGATGATGGCCCAGCGACGCCAGCGGATTTTCTGACGCCGAGGCGCGATGCGGATATGCCGTCGGCCCAATCGCAGGATCGCCCACCGGGGCGGCGTAGAACGACAGCAGCGTGCGCTCGCCGAGCTTCAGATCGTAGAGCGCCGCAATCTCCATGAACAAGTTGTGCGGATGCTGGCCGTCGACGATCGGCTTGCCGTAAGCGGTTTCGCCTTGCTGGAACAGCTCCGGAAAGTAACGGCCGCTGATGGTCGCGGGTTCGAGGCTCAGCATGGTGCGCGCGGTAAATGTACCCGGCCCCAACTTGCGCTGCGCCATTGGCATGAACCAGTTGGTCGAGAACACTTTGTCGGCGCCACGCGGCCCGGTTTGCTGCTGGACGTTCACAAATACGACGCTGTGAAACATCAGCATCCAGCCGCCCTTCGTGGTCATGAGCATCGGCGTGGGCGTGGAGTTGGGCTCGGCGCTGGTGCCGGAAGTTGCGTGCTGCTCGATCTGCTCGATGAGCGTGGTGGGCGGCTGGCCCATGGTCATGCCCGACATCGATTGCATGCCGTCTTGATTCGCGGCGTCGGGCATCTGCATGCCCGGCATGTCGTGATCGGGCGCGGATTGCTGCTGGGCCGACGGAGTTTGGGACGTTTGCGAGCCTGCCGGCTGCTGTGCCCACACGCCGACGGTCGTCATTACAACCGCCAGCGGCAGGGCCCGAAGTTGGAGATTCCTGGGCGACAACATAGGTTCCTTCAAATGCAGTGGTTCGTGAGCAGCCGCGATCACGCGGACGTGTGCGACCGTGGAAGAATCAGCTTCGTGGGAAAAGAATCAGATTCGCAAAACGGCAGGCGGGGAGACAGCAGCCTCATCGCGAATGGCCGCAAAGTGGATGGGGAATCGAGGAGAGCCCGCGTCCTCCGGAGTAACGCTACCGATCGCGAGTTCGACGTGAGCGGGGTCAGGTGCGGCTTGCATCGCCGCCGGCAGCTGATGCGCGGCACAGCAGCCGTGCGCCGGCGTGTGCTGATGATGATGGCAGCCGCCGCAGGGTGCATCCGGCGCCCTCTGCGCCATGGTCGCCATCTCGGGCGCGGAGATGCAAAGCAGGGAAATCCCGTATCCCAGCAACAGCACCAGAGCGAAGTTCGCCAGCAGTCGTCGGTTGCGCATAACCGCTCCGCCCTATGATGCCACAGTTCGGGCGCCGGCAGTAGCGCAAGCCTCCTAAGAGCCAAAAGCCAAGAGCGAAGAGCCAAGAGTAAGGGCGCCAGCGAATAGCGGGTTCCGTCACACTCTTCTGTGATCCAAGTCACGCCGCCATTGGCCGTGATCAGCGCGATAATTTGGTTATGCCGCAGAATTACGTTCCCATCTTCATCTTCGCCTTTGTCGCTTTTCTGGTTGCCGCCGGGACGGTTGCGCTGTGCACGCTGATCCGCCCCAACAATCCCTTCAAGACCAAGCTGATGCCCTACGAGTGCGGCATCACGCCCTTTGACAACGCGCGCGGCCGCTACACCGTCCGCTTCTACATCGTCGCCATTCTGTTTGTGGTCTTCGATGTGGAGACCATCTTCCTGTTCCCCTGGGCGGTGCAATTCAAGCTGCTCGGCCTCTTCGGGCTGCTGGAGATGATGATCTTCCTTGGCATCCTGATCGTGGGCTTCATCTGGATCTGGAAAAAAGGCGCGCTGGACTGGGCGTAGAGAGCCATGAGCCCTGAGCCATGAGCCGTGATCGTCCGCTATAAGATTCGGATCTGACATCTCGGCCCACGGCTAAGAACCACAGCCCACAGCGCAGAGCTCACGGCTCACAGCTCACAGCTTCTAAATCAGAACTGCGGCGGCGGCGACGTCGGCGCCGGGGACTTGATGCCCTCGCACATCCCGTTGTTCACCGTCAGGTTGCCCACGGCGTCAAGCTTTACCGTCCAGATGGTGTCGTAGTCAGTGGGCGGCCACACGCCGGAAGGCGGAGCCTTTTGGCCGGCGTTATAGCTCGTGAGCAGCGCCGCGATCGTCGGCTGTATGAATTGGAAGGACCACGCCAGCAGCACAGTCTGATTGGTGAATTGGCCGCCGCTGAAGAAGAAAGCACTGGTCTTCTGGGCGACCAGCGGATCGCTGAGGTCGAAGCTGGTGACCAGATTGTAGGGCAAGTTGTTGGCGATGGCGTACGGCACGGCGGTCAGCGGGGGCGCAACCGATGACCAGGTGGACTCTCCCGCGGCGCTGACCGAGCCTGGGCCAAATTGAGCGGGGTCGTTCGAGTACACCTGCTCGACATTTACGACTTTGCCGAGCAGAGCATTAGGAAGATCCAGCGCGCGCCATTGTCCCGCACCGACATAGTTATTGTCGTCCCAATAGAGCCGCGGATGCGCGTCGGCGTGCCGGATGATGTAAAGAGTCTCGTTGGTGTTGATGCCCGCTGGGATTACGGCGCCATCCTGGCCACCGATCACGGTGATGTTGAAATGCGTCTGCGCATTGCATTCAGCGCTGGCTAGTGGCGGGGACAGCACCGGGTAAGTTGAAGGCGGGTTCAAGTTGCTGTTGTAGGTGGCCAGGCTGGCGTTTCCCGACGGCGTGATCGCAATCGCATAAATCACGTTGGGGCTGATATAGCTCGACGGAAGGGTCAGAGGGTAACCTAAGCGCTGATTGAGGTTGATCATCAAGGCGCTCACCGTTTCCCATGGCGCCGAGAAGACATAGAAACCTGGTACGTTGGCCTTCAGGATGCCGGTCAGCAGCGACTCGTTGTTGCCGTTCTGATCGTGGAAATCGAGCCCCTGGCAATTGGGGCAGAATTGCGACGGCGGCACGACTCCGACGGGTAGGGTTGCGTCCGCATAGGATGCATTGATGGGATAGCTCTGTCCCGCATATGGACTCCCGCCATACGGATCGCTCGACAGCGTGACCTGGTTGAGCAGGGCGAATTGCTGAATCGTCTCCAGCCCCACCATGTCGGGATAATTGTGCTCCGTTTGCAAATGAGTCATGGGTTCGAGCGCGTAAATTTCCGTCACATTCTGCTTGCCGAGTACGTTTTGTTGCAGAAACGTAGCCATCTGGAGCGACCGCTGCAAACCCTGATTGGTGAGGTTTGCGGTCTTGGGATTGATGTCGCCGGAAGCCTGGTACGCCAAGTCTTCACTTGCCACAAAGATCAGGTTGAGGTTGCTGGAGCTAAGCGGAGCGGGGGGTTGCACCGGTACCGGATTAGGGCTGAAAGAGCTGCCGCCGCATCCTGCGAGCAGCGTCAGAGCCAGGCCCAAGAACAGCGAGCATGCCACGGTGGGTTTATTCATAACAGCGGGGCGTCCTTTCTCGAAAGCTATCTCATAAATCGGTTTGGGAAGGGCATGACTTCACTGGGTCCCCTTGCCTGAGATGTGTCATCCCGAGCGAAGCGCGAGGGAGCGAAGCGACTGAACGCGAGTCGAGGGACCCCTATGGTTCGCCAGATCCTCTCCACAATAGGGGTCCTTCGACGCGCGGCAAATGCGGCCGCTCGCTCCCTACAAATTCGTTCCCACCTGCGAAATCACCGACTGCATCACCGGCGTCAGCTGCACAACCAGCTCGGCGTTGTAAGAGTGCGAGGTCGTATCGGTGAGCGGGTAGGTGAGATAGACGCGAGCCGCGCCAATCGCATAGCCCCGGGACTTGTACGCCGGCGAACCGGCCTGTACCGCCGGATCGACGTTGGTGATGATGATCGAAACCGTGTTGTCGCTGTTGCGGCGAATGTCGAAGGTGCGGAACTGCTGCGGATGGTCGCGCAGCGAGCAGGTTTCAACCTCCCAGAAGGCGAGCGTAGGATCGCCGCTCGAATCCGGCTGTGGAGTGACGACATTCACGTGCCGGTGTCCCGCCATCCACAAAATGAGGTTGGGATACTGGTGCAGCATGTTGAGCACGTACTCGTCGGTATATTCCGGGCCCGGCCAGACGGGTTCCGGTGTGGTATCGGTCAAGCTGGTTTGCGGCAGGATGGGGACATGCGCGCAGATCACCATCAGCTGATTGTTGACCTGTCCGGCGTGCAGCTCGTCGACCAGCCACTGGTAGCGCTGATCGTCCAGCGCGCCGCGGGCATATCCGTCGTTCTTGTCCTGGTTCGGTCCCTTCGCCGTATCGTCCAGCATAATGAACTTGATGGGTATATCGGACTTCGGCACAAAGCTGTAACAGGCCAGTCCCTGGTCAAGGTTGGCCTGGGTAAATCCGTGACCCACGGGATTGGTCGTGGTGTTAAAGAACTCCGCCATCCAGTCTCTGGTCGTGGAGGTGAGGCTGGCCATGGTATGGCGGTGGGAATCCGCAACCACGGTGGGAGGCGAAGTGAAGTCGGCTGTCGGCCCGGCCGCAATAATGTTTCCGTATGGCGTCGTGCCATCGACCACGCCCATATACGCGCCCGTGCTATCGATCACTGGTTGTCCGGGATGATCTTCTATGTTCAGGATGCCGCTGCCGATGTGGGCGCTCCGGGTCTTGGTGTTTTCGAACGCCGAGCCCATCCAGAACTGATCGTGATTGCCGATGACCTGGTACCAGGGAATCGCGGGATTGAGGCCGGCAGCATAGAAAGGCCGCTGGTAATCGATGGTAGAGGCCCCTACATTCGCGCCTGAGCTGGGAGTGATGACTTTACCGTCGAGGATGTTGATGAACCAGCGCAGTTCGTTGTATTGCGTGTTGTTGCAATCGTCTCCCAGCGATATCCCGAAATCGAATGGCGTCACTTTGTGCAGGGCGTTGATGGTCTGCACCGCGGCGTCGAGTACCTGCGGCGTGGACAAAATGATGGGCGAATAGGCCGATGACTCGCCGGACCCATAGCCGGCGCTTAGGCCAATGTAGTTGGCTTGCGCTGGCGATTCCTTGTCGGCAATGTGAATGTCGGACATGGAGTAGTAGAACAGCAGCTGCGCGACGTTGGGCGCTCCCGTGTAGGCCGGCGCCAGGTCCTCGCGCACGACATGCTGCAACGGCCCGCCAAATTTCCAGGTGCTGTAGCCGTATTTGGCATAGTCAACAACATCACCGGGGTTGATCTGAAGCGCAGTCGCCGGGACTGCCACCGGGCAAACCTGCCGCTGTGCGGTGGTGTAAACCTCGCGCGAGATAGGCCAGGAGACGATCTGCGGCGTGGGCACAGGTTGCGGCGGTGTCACCGAACTGCCTCCGCAGCCGGTTAGCTGCAGTATTCCCGCTCCCACGCCTGCGGTTTGCAGGGCTCCCAGCCCCCAACCCATTGTCTTGACGAACTCTCTTCGGCTCATGCCTGATCTGCGGTGCCTGCTGGACATGGGAAATCTCCTCCGAATGCTGCTGCAGATTGCATCGGCAATCGGCGTGGCACCGATTAATCAGGCTGCTCAAAAACTACGGTTCCGAGCACTTCGTATCAGGGCACGACATCACAGGCGGGCGGCGAGACTACGGCAGAGTACGCCGCAGAAAAGAAAGACGCTGGCGGAACGCTGGGCAAAGAAGCCAGGGCTGCTGAAAAACTCGCGTTTCGGGAGCGGCCAACTGCCTTCGTCGAGCCATCGCTAATCGCCGCGCGAAGAATCGAGTCCCGCCCCGCGGGACGGCGACAAGATAGCCCAGCACGCAGCGCCCGGTTTTGGCGCGGAGTGCTGGGTAGCTTGTTCCAAGAAGCGAGAGCCGGCTTTACAGGCTGCTGAAAAACTCGACTGCTGCGCTATTTCAGGTAGAGCGAGCCTTTAGGCTCGCGTCCAAGTCGTTTATTTGAGTATCTGAGTCGGCTTCAGCCGACGGCACAAGCCCGGCATTACGAGTTTTTCAGCGGCCTGTTTAGCCGGCGACACAAAACAGGCGCATCGGAGTTGTTCAGCGGCCTGTAATGCCGGCTCGGGGGAGGTGAATCTTTTTATGCAGCTTGTGCCTGCCTACGCAGAATGTGGTAGCTGGAAGCCGTAATGTGATGCACGTCACAGCATCTCGTGACCCCCGTACAAGAGATGGACACCCACAAGCTGCTACAACAGAACTTCGATGTAGGGGTGAGCACAAAAGAGAGAGACAGTGCCAGAGGAAACCAAACAGCCCAATCCTGTTTCGCCCGATCCGCAAAAGGCTGCGGCTCCGGCTGAAGCCGCTGTGACCAAGTCCGCGGCATCCGAGACCAAGCCCGAAGCACCAGCCAAGCCGGCTGAACCTGTTTCACCGGCCGCCGCTCCTCCAACCGGCGATAAGCCGGCCGCGGCCGCTACCACACCTGCTGCTTCGGCCGCCGAGACAAAACCCGCAACTGCCGCTGCAGCAGCCAAGCCTGCCGCGCCGGCAGCCGCAAAACCCGCTCCCAAGCCCGAAGCGCCCAAGCCGGAGCCGTGGGATTCGACCCTGGTAACAGCGCTGAAGGCTCAATACGGATCGGGGATTCGCGAGGCTAGCACCTACGTCGGCCAGAAGTATCTGGTAGTCGACAGCTCGATCGTCTACGAAATCCTCGCTCGCATGTGTGACGACGAACTCTTCGACTACTGCGTCGACATCACCGCGGTGCACTATCCCAAGCGCGAAGCGCAATTCGACATCGTTTACATCCTGTACTCGTTCCATAACAACCAGCGCGTGCGCATCAAGACGCAGATCAAAGACGGCGAGATGCTGCGCAGCGCTTGCGCTATCTGGCCAACGGCCAACTGGCTGGAGCGTGAAGTCTTCGATATGTTCGGCATCTCGTTCACCGGTCATCCCGAGCTCAAGCGCATTTTGCTGCCGGAAGACTGGAAAGGTCATCCGCTGCGCAAGGATTACCCCATCCTGCAGCAGGACCAGGAGTGGGTGAAAGCGAACCTCGGCATCGAGAGTGGACAATGAAGCGATTTCGAAACTGATTATCGCCACGCCAAGCCCGGTCAAACTGGACCCGGAGTGGTGGACTATCTCGACCTCGATACCAAGGACCAGACCTTCCTCGACAGCACCGAGATGGTCCTCAACATGGGACCGCAGCATCCTTCGACCCACGGCGTGTCTGCGGGTCATCCTAAAGCTCGATGGCGAAAAAGTTCTGGGCACCGAGTGCGTGATCGGCTACCTGCATCGCGGTGTGGAAAAGATCGCCGAGAACCGCACTTACGCGATGTTCAATCCCTACGTCGATCGTATGGATTACGTCGCCGCGGTCTCCAACGGCCTTGGCTACTGCGAGGCGGTCGAGAAGCTGCTTAACACTGAAGCTCCGCCGCGAGCGCAATACATTCGCGTGATCCTGACCGAACTGTGCCGCATCGCCAGCCATCAGGTTTGGCTGGGCACGCATGCGCTCGACATCGGCGCTCTGACGCCGCTGTTCTACTGCTTCCGCGATCGCGAAGAGATTCTGAAGATCTTCGAGAAATATTGTGGCGCTCGCCTGACCACGCACGCGTTCCGCATCGGCGGCTGCATCTACGAGGCCTATGAAGGCTTCGAGCAGGATTGCAAGAAATTCTGCGATGCCTTCCTTCCCAAGCTCGACGAGTACGAAGAGCTGCTCACCACCAACCGCATCTGGGTACGGCGCACCAAGGGTGTCGGCATTCTGAAACCGGAAGATTGCATCGCGCTGGGAGTGACCGGTCCGGTGCTGCGCGCCGCGGGCGTGAAGTGGGATCTGCGCAAGGCGCAGCCGTACGAGTGCTACAAGAATTTCGACTTCGAGATCCCCACCGGCTTGAACGGCGACACCTACGACCGGTATCTGGTGCGAATCGAAGAGATGCGGCAGTCGGTGCGCATCATTCGCCAGGCCGTCGACGGGCTGCCAAGCGGGCCGATCATGGCCAAGGTTCCGAAAGTCCTCAAGCCGCCGGTGGGCGAGGTTTACCACTCCATCGAAGCGCCCAAAGGCGAGCTCGGATACTTCATCGTGAGCGACGGTTCGACGCAGCCCTATCGCGTGCGCGTGCGGCCGCCGTCCTTTGTAAATCTGCAAGCCCTCGACAAGATGGTGCGCGGCCTGCTGATAGCCGACGTGGTCGCCGTCATCGGGACTTTGGATATCGTCTTGGGCGAAGTGGATCGGTGAGCTTGGAAGGATAGGTAGAGCGAACCTTTAGGTTCGCGCGAAGTCGGAAAAATCGGTAGAGCGAACCTTCAGGTTCGCGTCCGAGACAGATTTTGAGTGAGGGGCTTTAGCCCCGGAGTGCCGCCGGCTGAAGCCGGCTTGGGAATCGAGGTAATGGCGGGACGCGGCGCTGAAGCGCCGCTCTACCGGCCCGGACAAAACAAATGCTCGACGCAATCACAAAATATCTTGGCTCCAACGCCACCCCGGGTGCGGCCGGCAGCATGCTATGGGCGACCATCTACATCCTGCTGATCACCATCGGCGTGTCGCTGTCGGTCATCGCGATGAACTGGCTGGAGCGCAAGATTCTCGCGCACATGCAGATTCGTCTCGGCCCCATGCGCGTTGGCCCGCACGGCCTGCTGCAGCCCTTCGCCGACGCGCTGAAGCTGCTCATCAAAGAAGACATCATTCCCGAAAACGCCGACAAGCTGGTGTTCTGGAGCGCGCCCGTCGTGGTCACGATGACCGCGTTCACCACGTTCCTGGTCGTGCCCTTCGGTCCGCAGCATGCCGTCACCGACATGAACATCGGCATCCTGTTCATGCTGGGTGTGTCTTCGCTGGGCGTGCTGGGCATCATCATGGCGGGCTGGTCGTCGAACTCGCACTATCCGCTGATGGGCTCGCTGCGTTCCAGCGCGCAGATGGTTTCGTACGAAGTCGCGATGGGCCTGGCAATTGTCTGCGCGGTCCTGATGACCAGCCTGCAGACTGGAACCGGCACGCTGAGCATGATCGGCATCGTCGAGGCGCAAGCCTCGCAGCACACCTGGTTCATCTTCAAGTTCTTCCCGCTGGGATTTCTGGCCTTCGCGATCTTCGCCATTGCAATGGTCGCCGAAACCAATCGCGCACCGTTCGATCTGCCGGAAGCTGAATCCGAACTGGTCGCCGGCTTCCACACCGAATACAGCGGCTTCCGCTGGTCGCTCTTCTTCCTCGCGGAATATGCGGCGATGCTGGCAGTTTCATCGATCGCCGTCACGCTATGGCTCGGCGGATGGATGCGGCCGTTTCCGAACTGGCTGGGCGGCTCGACTTGGGAGCTGGCGTTCTCGCTCTTCCCGGCGCTGACGCTCTTCGTTCTCGCCGGCCTCTGCCTGCTCGGCGCAGTGCGCATGCCGAAGATTCCGCAGATGAAGATTCAGACCGGCGGACTGACCATCTTCGGCCTGCTGCTCGGTTTCATCGGGCTGGTGCTGATCATTCCCGGCGTGCGCGATCGCGTACAAGACATCTACTGGTTCGTCGTGAAAGTCGCATTCTTCATGTATCTGTACATCTGGTATCGCGGAACCTTCCCGCGCTACCGCTTTGACCAGCTCATGAAAGTGGGCTGGAAGGTACTGCTGCCGACCGGCCTCTGCGTTCTGATCGCGACCGCGATCTGGGGACTGCTGCCGCAAATCGGCTCGGCCATCGTGGGGGTGCTGCCGTGATTCTGTCGCCGCTACTGCGCAAGATTTTTCTGATCGACCTGATCAAGGGCCTGAAGGTCACCTTCGACTATCAGAAGCCGAGCGAGGCCATCACCGAGCAGTATCCGCTGGAGCGGCCGGAGATCGTCGAGCGCTATCGCGGACTGCCGCGCCTGCGCACGGACGCGGAGAGCGGAGCGTCGAAGTGCATCGTGTGCAACTTGTGCGCGCTGGCCTGCCCGGAGCAGTTGATCGTGGTGAAGGGCGAGCGCAACCCGGTGACCAAGCGCAAGGAACCGGTTTCCTGGAGCTACGACCTGAGCCGTTGCATGTTTTGCGGCCTGTGCGCCGAAGCTTGCTCGACCGACGCGCTGGAGCTGACCCAGGACTTCGAGATCGCCTTCTACAACCGCGAAGGCATGGTGCTGGATCAGGCGGCGCTGGAAAAGGGCCACGAGCCTAAGAGGTACGAGAAGTGACGCCCATTGCCCCAACATTTTTCTTCTATTTCCTGGCGATCATGGCAATTGTCTCCGCGATCGCGGTAATCACGCGGCGCAATCCAGTGCACGCGGCGCTTTCTCTAATCGTGACGCTGCTTTCGCTGGCCGGCTTCTACCTGATGCTCTACGCACCGTTCGTCGCTGGCGTGCAGATCGTGCTCTACGCCGGCGGAATCATGGTGCTGTTCCTGTTCGTGATCATGCTGGTGAACCTGGAACAGAACATCCGCGAGTATCAGTTCAACAAGCAGTGGATGGTGGGAACCATCGCCGCGCTGGCCCTCGGCGCGTTGCTGGCATTCGTGCTGCGCGTCGGCCGCGGCGGATTTCCGTCGGTGTTCTACCAGGGATATCACGGGCTTGAGGCCGACAACACGCAGCAGATTGGCCTGGCTTTGTACGGACAGTACATGCTGCCGTTTCGAGATTGCCTCGCTGCTGCTGCTGGTGGCCATCGTAGGCGCGGTAGTCATGGCGAAGAAGAGGATTTGAAAAGCAGTTATCAGTTGTCGGTTGTCAGTTGTCCGACCCGCAGGGTGTAAGTGATTAGCCCCGGGCGGAAGCCCGGGGTAGGTGCCGAATAGAGAGGCCGAGCCCCTTCAGGGGCGGCACAAAAAGGGCGGCGCAGTTGTTATAGGGGTCCTTCGACTCCGGATCGCAAAGGATGCGATCCGTCGCTCAGGATGACAAGGTTTTTGGTTTGGCTAAATTGCTAATTTGCTGAGTTCTTATGACCGAGATCACCACATTGCATTACCTGGTTGTTGCCGCGGCGCTGTTCATCATCGGCACCATCGGCGTGCTGACGCGCCGCAACGTGATCATCATCCTGATGTCGATTGAGCTGATCCTGAACGCCGTGAACCTGAACCTGGTGGCGTTCTCGCGGCTCTACGGATTGCACGGACAAGTTTTCTCCATCTTCGTCATTACCGACGCCGCCGCTGAAGCCGCAGTCGGCCTGGGCATCATCATCGCCTTCTTCCGCAATAAGGAGACGGTCAATGTGGACGAAGTGGACTTGTTGAAATGGTAGAGCGGCCCTTCAGGGCCGCGTTAGCGTTGCCCTCTTTACCTCCGGGGCTTTAGCCCCGGCCTAAAGGCCAGCTCTACCAAAGGATTGCTTTGACGCGGGCCTGAAGGCCCGCTCTACCGAGCTAATACATGTTCTTCTTAGATCACATCTGGTTGATTCCCCTGTTTCCCGCCTTCGGTGCGGCTTGCATGTTCTTCTTCGGACGCAAGCTCTCGAAATCGGCGGTGAACGGCGTCTGCGTCGGCATGGTGGTGCTGGCGTTCCTGTGCGCCTGCCTGGCGGTCTGGCAATACACCGGATACTCGGCCGCGCATCCCGGCAAGCCTTTCGAGAAGGTGATGTTCACCTGGCTTGGCACCGGAACCGAGTCGCTCAGCTATCCAACGCACAGCGGCTCGGCTCGCCTTTCGCGCCGATGCCGGCTTCCTGCTCGATCCTCTCTCCTCGATCTGGCTGCTGTTTGTGACCGGCGTGGGCATGCTCATCCACATTTACTCGATGGGCTACATGGCGCACGAGGGCGGCTACTACCGCTTCTTTGGCTATCTGAACCTGTTCATGTTCTCCATGCTGACGCTGATCCTCGCCAACAACTACGCGCTGATGTTTGTCGGCTGGGAGGGCGTGGGCCTGTGCTCGTATCTGCTGATCGGCTTCTATTTCCAGCGACACTCCGCTTCGACCGCCGCGAACAAGGCATTCATCGTCAACCGCGTCGGTGACGCCGGGTTCCTGCTGGGCATGCTGACCATCGCCTGGTACTTCGGCTCGGTGCAGTACACGGCGATCAATCATCTGGCGCGAAGCGGACGCTTCCTGATCGGCGATCCCGTCATCACCGCCGCCTGCCTGCTGCTGTTCGTTGGGGCGTGCGGCAAGTCGGCGCAATTTCCGCTCTATGTCTGGCTGCCCGATGCGATGGAAGGTCCAACGCCGGTCTCCGCACTGATCCACGCGGCGACCATGGTCACCGCCGGCGTCTATATGGTGGCGCGTTCCAATGCGCTGTTCGTCCTCGCGCCGAATGCGATGAAGACCGTCGCCATCGTCGGCGCCTTGACCGCGATTTTCGCAGCAACTATTGCGCTGGTGCAGAACGACATCAAGCGCGTGCTGGCGTACTCGACTGTCTCTCAGCTCGGCTACATGTTTCTGGCGCTCGGCGTGGGCGCATTTGCCGCCGGCGTCTTCCACGTCTTCACCCACGCGTTCTTCAAGGCACTGCTCTTTCTCGGAGCCGGCTCGGTAATTCACGCCATGGGCGGCCAGCAGGAGATGCAGCACATGGGCGCGCTGAGCAAGAAGATCAAGGTCACTTTTGGGACCATGCTGATTGCGACGCTGGCCATCTCCGGCATTCCTGGTTTCGCCGGATTCTTTTCGAAGGACGCGATCCTGTGGGAGACATGGTCGCGCGAAGGCGGCGCGTATCGCTACCTGTGGTACATCGCGTTTCTCACCGCGCTGATGACTTCGTTCTACATGTTTCGGCTGATCTACCTGACGTTCTTCGGCAAGCCGCGCATGAGCCACGAAGTCGAGCACCACATTCACGAATCGCCCAAGACGATGACCGTACCGTTGGTCATCCTGGCGATTTGCTCAGTAGGCGCGGGATTCCTCGGATTACCGCACAGCCTGGGCGGATCGAATCGCTTCGAGAAATTCCTCGAGCCGGTGTTTGCCAAGGAAGCCGTGGTGCTTCAAGTGCAAGGTGAAACGGCTCAGCTCGCCGCGGGCGAGAAGCAAGTCGAGCACACCGATCCGATGGAATACACGCTAATGTTCGCGTCGGTAGGCGCGGCGATCCTCGGCTGGTGGCTGGCGCAGCGCGCCTACAAGAAGGCCGACAAGGGTTACAAGGAGCCGATCCAGGAAGTCGCGCCGCGCTTCTACAAGACGCTCTTTCGCAAGTGGTATGTGGACGAGATCTATGACTGGATCATCACCGGCCGCGCCAAGATCGGCGGTGTGCGGCTGGGAGCGATGGGCCTGGGCGAAGGCTTGTGGAAGTTTGATGCTGAAGTCATCGACGGCACGGTGAACGGCGCCGGTTGGATGACCCGCATGAGCGGTACGCTGTCGAATCTCTGGGACAAGTGGATTATCGACGGCCTCTTTGTGAACGGCGTGGCTATCGTGACGCGGCTCGCTTCATATCCCGTGCGACTCGTGCAGTGGGGACTGGTGCAATGGTACGCGCTGGTCATGGTCGGCGGGCTGGTGGGGTTTGTTCTGTACTACGTCGTGAAGTGGTGACAAAGCAGTGGCCAGTGGTCAGTGGCCAGTTAGGTCCGATGTGACCGAAGGCTCTTTGAGATTGCATTCATACCGGCCAACGATTGGTTTGGCTAATTGCTAATCGCTAGTTGCTAATTGCTGGACTTTCAAAAATGTATAACCACATCTTAAGCATCGTCTTATTCACGCCGCTGGTGGGAGCCATCCTCCTGCTCCTGGTGCCCAAGGAAAACAAGGACGCGATCCGCTGGATTGCCAACATCTTCGCGTTCCTCGGCCTCGCGGTCTCGTTGCCGCTGATTCCGTGGTTCTGGGCACTGAAGGAGCGCGCCGGCTTCCAATTCGTCGAAGGCACGCCCAATAGCTGGATCCCGACCATCGGTTCCGGCTACGTCCTAGGCATCGACGGCATTTCGTTCCTGCTGATCATGCTGACCACGCTGCTCGGCGCCATCTCGATCCTGTCGTCGTGGAACGCCATCCAGGATCGCGTCAAGGAATACTACATCTGGTTCCTGGTGCTGCAGACCGGCATGCTTGGCGTCTTCATGGCCAACGACATGTTCCTGTTCTTCGTCTTCTGGGAGGCGATGCTGGTGCCGATGTATCTGCTGATCGGCATCTGGGGCGGCCCGCGCAAACTTTACGCGGCGATCAAGTTTTTCCTGTACACCCTGTTCGGCTCGGTGCTGATGCTGCTCGGCATTCTGTTCCTGTACTTCCATCACCACACCCTGACCGGCGTGTACACCTTCTACCTGCCCGATCTCTACGCTACCGCGCCGAAGATTGGCGGGCACGCGGCCATCTGGCTATTCTTCGCCTTCTTCCTCGGCTTCGCGATCAAGGTGCCGATGTTCCCGTTCCACACCTGGCTGCCGGATGCGCACGTCGAAGCGCCGACGGCAGGTTCGGTAATCCTGGCCGGCGTTCTGCTGAAGATGGGAACGTACGGCATGATCCGCTTCTCGTTGCCATTCTTCCCTGCGGTCGCCATGACGCCTTGGGTACGCCAGTTGATGATCACGTTGTCGCTGATCGGGATCATCTACGGTGCGCTGGTCTCGCTGATGCAGAAGGACATGAAGAAGCTGGTGGCGTATTCGTCGGTCAGTCACCTCGGCTTCTGCACCTTGGGCATCTTCGCGCTGAGCCCGCTGGGCCTGAGCGGCTCGGTGCTGCAGCAGATCAATCACGGCATCTCCACCGGCGCACTGTTCTTGATCGTCGGCATTCTGTATGAGCGCCGGCACACGCGCGAGATCTCGGAGTACGGCGGCATCTCCAACGTCATGCCGGTCTACGCGACCATCACGCTAATCATGTTTATGTCCTCGATGGGCTTGCCGCTGCTGAACGGCTTCGTCGGCGAGTTCACCATCCTGCAAGGCACGTTTATGGAGAACAAAGCCTGGGCTGCATGGGCGGTGCCGGGCGTGATTCTCGCTGCGGCATACCTGCTGTGGCTCTACCAGCGTGTTTTCTTCGGCAAGGTGGAGAATCCGAAGAACGAAAAGCTGCTGGATCTGTCGGGAAGGGAACTGGCGACCTTCATTCCCCTGGTTGCCATCGCTTTCTGGATCGGCCTGTATCCGAAGCCGTTCTTCCAGATTCTGTCGACGCCGGTGAACAACCTGGTGGCGACGGTGCGGCCGGATTATCCCGGACTGAATGCCAACAAGCCGGTGTTGGCTACGCAGCCGACTCCTACGCAGTCGGAGTCCCCGGCTGCGATGCCTGAGCCGACTAAAGCGCCGGTGAAAGAGCCCGGCGTTAGCCCCGCGTCCCGCGTCACCGATCTAAAGTCGAGCCGGCGTCAGCCGGCGGTAAGGGGCATGCGGACCTTCAGGTCCGCGTCGGGATCAGCCATTACAAACCAGAGCCGGCTTCAGCCGGCGGCAGACATGAACACCGCGAACGCACAACTGGCGCTCGCTAACACGAAGTGAGGATCTTGTGACCACCTCGCTCACACAGTACTTCTCGAGCACGGATTACCTGCTTGCGCTGCCGATGCTCCTGCTGACGCTGTTTGCGCTCGGCATCCTGATGATCGACCTCCTGCTGCCGAAGCAATGGAAGCGCGTTAACGCAATCATCGCGCTCATTGGCATTGCATTCTCGGCTGCCGCTGTCGGCAAGCTGCATTGGGCTTACCACCTTGCGCAGCACAAAGGCCTGGGCTTTGTCGACACCGGCTTCATGGGGACACTGCTGGTCGATCCCTTCGCCCTCTATTTCTTCTATCTCTTCCTGGCGGGCGCGGCGATCGCCGTTCTCATGTCGATGCACTATCTGGAAGTTGAGCACGAGAACCACGGCGAGTTCTACGCCTTGATGCTGTTTTCCGTCGTCGGCATGATGTGCATGGCCGCCGGCTACGACATCGTGCTTCTGTTCATCGGCCTGGAACTGATGGCCATCTCGACCTACGTGCTCGTCGGCTTCCTCCGTCGCGACAAGCGCTCCAACGAAGCTGCTCTGAAATATCTTCTGCTCGGCGCGTTTTCATCCGGGATTTTCGCTTATGGCCTTTCGCTCTTCTATGGCCTGACTGGCACGACCAACCTGGGCAAGATGGCCGCCGGGTTGCAGCAGATTATCGCCACGCGCCCGACCGATCCCATCGTGATCTTCGCGCTGCTGACGACCACCACCGGCTTGCTCTTCAAGATCGCCGCTGTGCCGTTCCATCAGTGGGCACCTGATGCCTATGAAGGCGCGCCGACCAGCATCACCGGTTTCATGTCGGTTGCTGTCAAAGCTGCCGGTTGGGCAATGCTGCTCCGCATTTTCCTCTTCGGCCTATATCCGCTGCGCTCCATGTACGTGCCGATGCTGATCTTCGTCGCCATCGCGACCATGACGGTCGGCAACTTCGCAGCCATCACGGAAACCAATCTGAAGCGGCTGCTGGCCTATTCGTCCATCGCGCACGTCGGCTACATGCTCCTTGGCCTCATTGCCAGCGACGGCCAGACCAACTCGACCGGCATCATGGCCATCCTCATCTACCTGCTGGTCTACACCTTCATGAATCTCGGTGCATTCGCAGTCATCACTTCGTTGCGGCGGCGGAACATCATCGGCGACGAGATTGACGACATTGCCGGGCTGTACTTCAAAGCTCCGACCGAAGCCATTCTGATGCTGGTGTTCCTGCTGTCGCTGGCCGGAATTCCGCCACTGGCGGGCTTCTGGGGCAAGTACTTCATCTTCCTCAGCCTCATCCAGACTGGCCACTACACGCTGGCCGCAGTCGCAGTGTTGTTTGCCGTAATCGGCCTCTACTACTACATGCGCATCGCCAACGCCATGCTGATGCGGCAGCCCGTGGAAGCAGAGCCTGTGCGGATCCGTCCCGCGATGAAGTTGGCGCTGTCAATTACGGCTATCGGAACCATCGGAATCGGCCTCTTCCCGAATTTCTTCATCAACGCAGTGAATTGGTCGCTCGGGATCGCCCAGAACTCGCATCACATGGCGGCACTGATCCGATAATTCAGGCCAGCGCAAATATGAGTGGCCATCGCATTCCTTTAGGTAGACACCAGACTAGAACGGATCCATGTAACAAAGCATGGATCCGTCCCGTTCGTCAGTCTAAGTTCACGCCTCTACTGCAGCGTAGTGAATGCAACGGGGTTATAGACTGCCATGTTCCCCAATGAATCAGTGGTCAACGTCTGCCAGAAATACGTGGTGTTCGGCGTCAATCCCGTCAAAGTTACTGTACAGTCGTAGATGTTATCGATTCCCAGGCCCTTGGCTGTCTGATCCTGGAAGCAGGTCGTCGGCTGGGACTGGTTAGCATAGTTGTCCTGTAGCATCGTCAAAAATCCGAAGTTTGGGAACGGCTGCATGCAGTAGGGTGACTGTGGATCCTGTGGATTGCACGGAGTAGGATTCGTAGTACCATACCAGACCTGCATCGTTGTATTGGGTTTGAAGACGCTCAGCCAGAAGTTCGCTGTGGTGGAGCTTATCACTGGCGGCGTGAGAGTAGGATTAATGGTCGGCTGATTGCCGCCCGCGCCCGCAACCCATTCGAACTGAACCGGGGTCGTGTAGTCAGTCCAAGGAGCGTTACAGGGACTTGTCTGGTTGTCGCACGGATTGGCCGCCGGCAATACAGTTTCAACCGGTGGCATGGTTTGATTAGGATTTTGCCCGGATCTCCAGCGGACATAGTCGAAGCTCCACTTGTAGACCTGGTTGAACTCCTTGACGGAGTAGGTCCAACCGGAGCCGCCGCCGGCAGTTTGCCCATTGGCACTATCCCATACATGCAGGAACAGATCATCGCCCTGATTCATGTACGTGGCATTGTTGGTCTTGTACCAATACCACGCCCACGCGGTGGCAACCAGATCGTTCAGCTCCGTGGCGTCGAATAATGTACCCGGGACGATTGCTGGGTTCTCAGGATAATCATACGCTCCGTAAGCCAGGGTATGTGTCTTCTTAATGTACTGCGTAGCCTCCCACCAATCTAGAACCTTCTTGATCTCCAGCGGGATTCTCGCATCCGGCGTATTTCCCTCAGCCACGTCAAGCTCGTAGTACGTGATCAAAGATTCCATCGCCAGACCGATCAGGAAGGGATGGATGTTGTACTCCTGCTGGTTGGGATTAGATAAACTCAAGTTATAGCTTTGGTCCAGATAGCCCAACATTACGTCTACCCCGCGTACCATGAACGGTACAACGCGCTGGGCGCCGTCGATTTCGGCAGCCAGACGGTCGTCCATCATGTAGGCGCTTACGCGAGAACTTTCCGCGTAGACGCTTCCGCTGTAGTAAAGCAGGTAGGCCTGATTGGTAGCCAGGTAATTCACGGCCTGCTGATCCGTAGTGTCTCCCGTGCGCAGGAAGTTCATCGCCATGCCATAGGGGAACTGGTTGGGCTCGGTTACAAAGCCTGCCTTGGTGCCGATGGTGTCGTCTTTGTACGGTTCCATCGCCAACTGCGCGCAGCGTTTCCAGTGCGCGCGATTGTCGGTGCCCAGCACGTAGTACTGATAGTCGCCGATCTGCTGGTAGACGCGCCCACCGTCATAGTTCCATGCTTGAAAGTAGATGCTCGCCGGAATATCGAACTCACCCGAAAAATTACCGTTATCGAGACTCCACCAGGGATTCGTGTCGACGATGTTGGTGCACCAGAATTCCCCCGAGCTTGCCGGAGAAGTGGGGTTGAGCATGTTGGTTTCCCATGTCGAACGGCCAGGAATAGCAGAAAAGCTAGTAGGCGGCGTCGCGGTAAACGAGGCCGTGGGCAGGATGGTGAAGTTATAGCTGATGTTCACCGGGTCGCCGGAGTTATGCCCGTTGAGTACGCCCTGGAAGCTCCCCATGAATTGATAATGACCGGGCACGGCTTGCGAATTCACCCGGATACGCAAGGTAGAATTCGAACTGTAAACCGTGGCATTGGAACAAGCTTCATCGGAAGTGTAGTCGCCGTCCCAGCCTTGCGGCGGCGGATTGCTGGGCGCGTCCAGACCGCACAGATACTGCGCTGTGACGGTGTTGTTGGTCACGATCTGCCCGGTGTCCGTGTTGGTGATCACTGGGTTCAGCATCTGGACCAGTGCCCCCAATGGTCCGCTCATCTGGTTCGCCTGCATGGCGACATACAGGTCATTGCATTCACGCGAACTCTTGGAGGTAGGCGAGCAGGCCGGCGATTGCGTGGGGTCGCCCTGGTAAACGTTGATTCCTCCGATAGGCCACATAGTGAAGGCCAGCGGTCCGCTTGGAGGAGCGGTATACGGCAAACTGAACGTCATGTAACAAGGGGGCAGACCCGACGAACCGCAGCCCGGGTTCGGAGGTCCCGGATAGGACGCGTCAGCCGTACATTCGGCATTCAAGGCGTTGCACCGGCCAACGGCTACATGGCTGGCTACGTAGTAGCCATACGTTGGAAATTGAGCGTAGGCGGGGAAATGATCCACTACTACAACATGATTCGTCGTGAAATCGTTCTGAACAATTTGCCGCGAAGAAGAATTGTCATTCCCGGCGTAGTCCTGGTCATTCTCGATAACGACGATCGAGTTTCCTTTGTGGTTGGTCTGCCACTGGAACGTCACCGAGTAGCCATTTACAGGGTCGTAGGTGGAGCTGACAGTCGCCGAGACGCTGCTCTGAATAATTTCTCCGGAATAGGTTGTAGCCGATAAGGGCGTCACTACCAGAATGCCGAGAATCAAGCACAACAATGGGAGCGCGAACATTTGCCGACGCGATGTAGTCGCGCGCAGGCAATGGGGAACGGACCTCATCTGAAATCTCCTTACTGTTAAGGGGGGACTGCCTTGAAACGGTGATTGATAATTTTGGACCGCTTCGCGCTCGGAAACAAGCTTTTTCTTTGAAACGCTTTGGGCTGTTCAAAAAATGTCACACTGGTGCAACGGGAGCCGATCTTCGTTGCAGCGCTAACTAATGGCCTCCGCGGCAGCAATGCTCTTGACCTGCTCTTCGAAGTGATCCGGCTGTGGGGCTGTCGCCAAACTCGCGACAACAGTGACTGCGAAGTTCAAGAAAAGGGCAATGAACCCGGCGTTCAATCCTGCCACCGAATCATGCCTGGTAAAAGTCAGTGCTTCGAATTCTCCCTATGGTCGCAACCCCTCGACAGTAGCAATCCATCAGTTTCCATTTGCTTTTCAGTTCCCGGGGGAGGAGAATGTGCGGGTTTGGCGAAGCTGCGACGTACCTGTCGTCGGCTGAAGCCGTGGGGTGAGTGTGGAAGCTTCCTCGCATGATGTCCTCCTGATCGGAGGCGGCGCAGCGGGATTGCGCGCAGCGATTGCCGCAGCCGAAGTCAATCCCAAGCTCAACATCGCAGTCGTCTCCAAAGTCTACCCAATGCGCAGCCACACTGTGTCCGCAGAAGGCGGCGCAGCGGGAGTGGCTAAGCCCGACGACAGCTTCGACGAGCACGCCTACGACACCGTCTCCGGCGGCGACTGGCTCAGCGATCAGGATGCGGTTGAGGCCTTCGTAGCGGAAGCTCCGCAGGAACTGGCGCAGCTGGAGCGATGGGGATGTCCGTGGAATCGCGAGCCCGACGGCCACGTTGCGGTTCGCGCCTTCGGTGGCATGAAGAAAATGCGCACATGGTTCGCCGCCGACAAGACCGGCTTCCACATGCTGCACACGCTCTTCCAGACAACCCTGAAGTATCAGCCGATCTCGCGCTACGACGAGTGGTTTGTGACCAAGCTGCTTGTCGACGATGGCGTTGTCCACGGCGTTGTCGCCATCGAGCTGATGTCGGGGAGGATTCAGGCGATCCTGGCCAAGGCTGTCATCCTTTGCACTGGTGGTTGCGGCCGCGTCTTTCCTTTTACGACGAATGCAAACATCAAGAGTGGCGATGGCATGGCGCTGGCCTTTCGTGCGGACGCGCCACTCAAAGATATGGAGTTCGTGCAGTACCATCCGACGGGTTTGCCGTTCACCGGTATCCTGATCACCGAGGCCGCCCGAGCCGAAGGCGGCTACATGCTCAACAAGGACGGCTACCGTTATCTGCAGGATTACAACCTCGGAAAGCCTGAACCCAAGCCGGTTTTGCGCTGCATGGAATTAGGACCGCGCGATCGTCTTTCGCAGGCGTTCGTGCACGAGGAGCGCAAAGGGCGCACAACCCCGACCCCTTACGGACCGGTTGTTCATCTGGATTTGCGTCACCTTGGCGAGAAGCTAATCAACGCCAAGCTGCCGTTCGTCCGCGAACTCTGCCAGAAATACCAGAACATCGATCCGGTGCGCGAGCTGATTCCGGTTCGCCCCGTCGTTCACTACATGATGGGCGGCGTCAGCACGGACATCAACGGCGCTACTCCGATTCAGGGTCTCTACGCAGCCGGCGAAGTGGCGTGCGTCAGTCTGAACGGTGCAAATCGTCTCGGATCGAATTCTCTGCCGGAGTGTCTGGTGTTTGGCAATCGCTCGGGTAAAGCGGCTGCCGAGTTTGCGTCGATCCAGGAAGCTGGGAACGGCGCGGTTTTGGCGCAGGCAGTTGACGAAGAGAATCGATTGAAGTCCGAGTTCCTCAACAAAACCAGTGGCCGCGAGCGCATCGCAACCATTCGCACCGAAATGCAATCGACGGTCGAGCAGAGTGCCGGAATCTATCGTGAGGAATCCTCGCTGCGCGAAGGCCTGCACAAAATCATGGAGCTACAGGAGCGTTATCAGGACATCAACCTCGACGATCGCAGCCACACTTTCAATACCGAGCTGGAATCGGCGCTGGAGCTGGGTTTCATGCTTGACGTGGCTCAGGGGATGGTGGCCTCGGCGATGCATCGTACCGAATCGCGTGGCGCGCATCAGCGCACCGACTTCCCCATGCGCAATGACGAGAAGTTCCTGGCCCACTCGATGCTGTATCGCAATTTCGACGGCAGCGCGCGAGTGGAGTATTCGCCTGTCACGATTACGCGCTGGCCGCCGGGAGAGCGCGTCTATGGCCAGCAGGCACAGCATCCAGACGCAAAAGCCGTACAACGGGTGAGCTAGATGGCAGACAAGATCGTTTTAGAGATTGCCCGCTATTCGCCGGAGAGCGATCACGAGCCGCACTTCGAAAGTTACGAAGTGCCGGTCAAGCGCGAGTGGGTCGTGCTCGACGCGCTCAACCACATCAAGGACAACATCGACGGCTCGCTTACCTATCGCTGGTCCTGCCGCATGGGAATCTGCGGCAGCTGCGGCATGATGGTGAACGGCGAGCCAAAACTCACCTGTGCCACTTTCCTCTCCAGCTACGCTCGCAATGGCAACAAGATTCGTGTCGAGCCGCTGCGATATTTCCCTGTGATTCGCGATCTCGTAACTGAGATCGGCGGCTTTATGCAGAAACTGAAGAAGGCCAAGCCGTGGCTGATGCGCGCGACCAACGATCAGCTCAGCGAAGGCACCTATCTCCAGACACCCGAGCAGCTGGATCGCTACAAGCAATTCAGCATGTGCATTAATTGCACGCTCTGCTATGCAGCGTGTCCGGTAACCGGTCTGGATCCGACCTTCATCGGACCGGCGGCTCTGGCGCTGGCGCAGCGATACAACATGGACTCGCGCGATCAGGGCGCAGGCGAGCGCACCGCGACCCTGGCGCATCCTGACGGAGTCTGGGGCTGCACCTTCGTCGGCGAGTGCACCCGCGTTTGTCCCAAGCATGTGGATCCCGCGGGCGCCATACAGCAATACAAGATTGCAACCGTTATCGATTGGCTGAAGTCCTTCGTCACACCGAGAGGTCGCGATGCCAGTACCCACGCAGGCAACGATTAAGTCGCCCGTGCAGTACACGGAGTTCCACCCCCGGTGGTACCGGCCCAAAGTGTCGGTCTACTGGTGGCTGGGCGAGCGTCATTACTTCAAATTCATTGTGCGCGAGCTGAGCAGCGTCTTCGTCGCGATCTTCGTTATCGAGACGTTGCTGCTGATCAATGCTCTGCGCACGGGGTCCGACGCCTACGCGCAGTTCTTGCAGTTGATGCAGAACCCGCTGGTGATCGTGCTGAACGTCATCAGCCTGTTCTTCGTCGTCTTTCATACCATGACCTGGTTCAACCTGGCGCCCAGCGCGACGCCTGTGCGAGTGGGTGGCAAGCGCCTGCCGGATGCGATGATCGCCGGTCCTGCTTATCTGGCCTGGATCGTGATATCGGCGTTCATCTGTTGGCTGGTTTTGCGATAGCGGAGTTTGACGATGGCGAAGCACGAATCGAACGAAGCTTTCTTCTGGATCCTCTTCAGCGCAGGCGGTATGCTGGCGGCGCTGTTTATTCCCATCCAGCTGTTTCTCTTCGGACTCGCATTTCCACTGGGCTGGCTGCACGCTCCGACCTACGACAATCTAATGTCGCTGGTGCGCATGCCTCTGGTGCGAATTTACCTGTTCGTGCTGTGCTCACTTCCGTTGTTCCACTGGGCGCATCGTTTCCGCTATACGCTTTATGACGGACTGAAGGTCAAGCACCTGAACGAAGTCATCTTCGTCCTCTGTTACGGAGGAGCAACCCTGGGCACCGTTGTCGCAGCCTATCTTTTGTGGACGATTCGATAGGGAATAGGAGGGTCTTGTGGAACTGATATTGAAGACTATCTCGAAGGAAAGTATTCCGGAGGCGATCTCCAAGGCGGAAATCTACCGCAACCTGAACGAGCCGGAGGAGTCGGAGTCGATCTGCCACGACATCCTCGCCGTCGATCCCGAGAACCAGCGCGCGATTCGTATTCTCGGATTGGCCATCACCGACGAGTTCACAGGAATCCTGACGGACCGGTATGTCGAAGCCGAAAAAGTGTTTCAGCAGCTGACCGATCCCTATGAGCGTGAGTATCACCTCGGATTGCTGGTGGAGCGCAGAGCGAAGGCTCAAATGAGAAGTGGCCGGCCGCCGCACTCGGTGTCCGTCATGTTTCACGAAGCCATGAAGCACTTCGAGGCCGCAGAGAAAATCAGCCCGCCCAAGAACGACGACGCCATGTTGCGCTGGAACCGCTGTGCCCGCCTGCTGGACAAACTGCCGGCCGAGTTTCCTACAGAACATCAGCCGACCTTCGAAGACGACGATACCGCCCCCATCCAGGCCTCGCCCTGGCGGGTCGCAACCAAGTAGTGTGGTACCGATTGTCGTGCGGGAAGTCGGGTAGTGCTCGCCTTAGGCTATCGTCGGTATTGCGACATTCAGGTAGAGCTGGCCTTTAGGCCAGCGTCGGCGCTGGCCTATTTCTTGCCCGAGCCGGCTTTTAGCCGGCGGCACCGGGTTCAACGCCGCTACCCCTGGCCTCTAATCCCTACTCCCTGCCTTGGGTGTAAGATGTCGCCTTCGAGCATCGGAGGTGTTGGTTGGATCGTCGTCGTTTCTTATCCACGAGCCTTACTGCCGGCGCCGGATTTGCCACAGTCCTCGCTTTTCGCAGCGACCTGCTGGCGCAGCTTCAGAATGTTCCGTCGTCGCTGCCGGATCCGACGCTGTACGTCCGCGACCAAGAGAGCTACTGGACCGAACTGCGCAAACAATTCCTCATCCCCGAAGATGAGATCTACCTGAACAACGGAACGGTCGGATCGAGCCCGGCACCCGTACTGAAAGCGGTCTTCGACGGCTACACCTCAACCGAGAAGCTGGACGAAACCGATCCCGAAGACTATCCCATCTGGGGCTACGGCCCGTGGAATGAGTTTCGCGATCCGCTGGCGGCATTTGTCGGCTGCACGCGAGATGAGATCGCGCTGCTGCGCAATGCGACTGAGGCGAACAGTTACATCGCCAACGGTGTCGACATGAAGCCCGGCGACGAAGTCTTGATGACCGACCAGGAGCATCCCGGCGGCGAGCAACCTTGGCAACTCAAAGCCAAGCGTTATGGCATCGTCGTCAAGAAGGTCAAACTGCCGGAGCCGGTGCAGGACGCGCCGCAGGTGCTGAACCTGTTCAGCGATGCGATTACGCCTCGCACGCGCGTGATCTTCTTCAGCCACATCACCACGGTCACCGGTGTTGTGCTGCCGGCAAAAGAAATCTGCGCGCTGGCGCGATCGAAGGGAATTATCTCCGCCGTCGATGGCGCGCACGTGACCGGCATGATGCAGCTCAACCTGCACGACGTCGGCTGCGACATGTACAGCTCCAGCCCGCACAAATGGCTGCAGGCGCCCAAGGGCTCGGGCTTTCTATATGTACGCAACGACGTCTCAGGATTTTCTTTGGAACACCATTGTCGACCGCCGGCTGGGACGACAAGACCATCCGCGCTGAGCGCTTCCAGCGCATCGGTTCGTCGAATGTGCCAGCGCTGTGCGGGCTGCGCGCGGCGATTCAGCTGGCGAATTCAATTGGCATGGATCGCATCGAGAAGCGCCATCGCGAGCTGTGCGATTACATGCTGGCGCAGATGGTGCAGCGCGGGGCGCAGCTCATGGACCTCGCCCGATCCCAAGCTGCGCTGCGCGATTGCGACCGTGAATGTCCCGCCCATCAAACGCATGGAGTTGGAAGACTGGATGTGGAAGACCAAGAAGATCAGGATTCGCGGCGGCGAGCCATCAAAGTTGCGCCTATCGACCCCTTATTACCTCAGAAAGAAAGATATCGACGCGTTTCTGGCGGCGTTTGACGAGTACAAGAGGGAGAAAGCGTAAGGTCCGTGCGTCGAAAACGATGTAAGACAATCGGCTTCAGCCGCTGCAGACAGGGGCCGAAGCCCACATATTTGTTCAGACCTTTCCGGCACGGCTGAAGCCGTGCCCTGATACGAATCGTCACCGATTGCGCAAGCCTATTTATTGCTCAGCGCTTCCACGCCCGGAAGTTTCTTGCCCTCAAGAAATTCCAGCGATGCTCCGCCACCGGTGGAGATGTGCGTGATCTTGTCGGCGACACCGGCGGCCTTCACCGCGGCAACGCTATCGCCTCCGCCAATGATCGAGACCGCCGCGCCGTTCTCCGCGACCGCCTGAGCAATCTTCTTTGTCCCTTTGGCAAAAGCCTCGATCTCGAAGACGCCCATCGGTCCGTTCCATACAATCGTTCGCGCGCCGTCGATTTCGTTCGAGAACAGCTCAATGGTTTTCGGCCCGATGTCGAGCGCCATCATGTCCGCTGGAATCGCTTCGCCTTCGCCGATGTTATCGAACACGCGCACCGTGTTCCGGTTTGTCGGCGACAACGTGATCGATGGGCAAGAGGAAAGTAATGTTGCGCGCTTTGGCTTCGGCCAGCGTCTGTTTCGCCAGATCGACCTTGTCCGCTTCCAGTAGCGACTTGCCGATCTCCTGACCCTGCGCCTTCAGAAACGTATACGCCATTCCACCGCCAATAATGAACGTATCGACCTTGCCCATCAGGTGCTTGATGACGCCGATCTTGTCGCTGACCTTGGCACCGCCAAGGATCGCCACAAACGGCTTTTGCGGATGCGACAGGGCCTTGCCGAGATACTCGATCTCCTTCTCCATCAACAAGCCGGCAGCGTTTTTCTCCACGAAATGCGTGATGCCTTCGGTTGATGCGTGCGCGCGATGCGCCGAACCGAATGCGTCGTTCACGTAGTAATCGCAAAGGCGTCCCAACTGCTTGGCGAAGTTGGGATCGTTGGCCTCTTCTTCAGAGTGGAAGCGGAGGTTCTCCAACAGCAGCGTCTGGCTGCGTTCCAGCTTTTCGGCCATTTCCTCGGCCTGTACGCCAACGCAGTCGGGAGAAAAGCCAACATTCTCGCCGCGACGCAAAACATCGTCAATCAGAACGCGCAGCCGCTCGGCGACCGGTTTGAGGCTCATCTTGGGATTGGGCTTGCCTTTGGGCCGTCCCAAGTGGGAAGCGAGAATCAAACGCGCGCCATGCCGCAGCGCGTATTCGATGGTCGGCAAGGTTTCGCGAATGCGCGTGTCGTCCATGACACGTCCATCGTCGAGTGGGACGTTGAAGTCAACACGCATAAAGATGCGCTTATTGTTGAGCGGAAGATCGCGAATGGAGAGCTTTGTCATATCAGTAGCCAGTAGTCAGTTGCCAGATACACCAGAGGATCAGCGCCTGAGCCGGCAACTGACCACTGGTCACTGGCAACTGTTTTACAGCCCTTTCTTGGCCAAATAATGAATCAGGTCGCGAACCCGGCAAGAGTATCCCCATTCGTTGTCATACCAGGAGATGACCTTGACGCAGTTGCCGGCTACCACGCGAGTCATTGGCGCATCAACAATGGAAGAGCGGTCGTCGCCGCGATAATCGATCGAAACCAGTTCGGCGGTTTCGTATCCCAGATAGCCCTTGAGCGGGCCCGACTCAGACGCAGCCTTCAGGGCGTTGTTCACTTCCTCGGCCGTCGTCTTTTTCTCGACGAACACGACCAGGTCGACCACCGAAACGTTCGGCGTCGGCACGCGCATGGCAAAGCCATCGAGTTTGCCCTTCAGATCGGGAATCGCCAGGTAGATGGCTTTCGCCGCTCCGGTCGAGGTAGGAATCATGGACAGCGCAGCAGCACGGGCACGGCGCAAGTCTTTGTGGGGGAAATCCAGGATGACCTGATCGTTGGTGTAGGAGTGGATCGTGGTCATCGTGCCACAGACGATTTTGAAGTTGTCGTTAATGACTTTTGCGATCGGTCCCAGACAGTTTGTGGTGCAGCTGGCGTTGGAGATGATGTGATGTTTGGCAGGATCGTACTTGTCCTCGTTCACGCCCATCACAATCGTGATGTCTTCGTTGGTTGCGGGAGCCGTAATGATGACCTTCTTGACCGGTCCGCGCAGATGCTGCTTGGCCAATTCGGCTTTGGTGAACTTTCCGGTGGCCTCGATGACCACCTGCGCGCCAACGGACTCCCAATCCAGCTTGGACGGATCCTTCTCGGCAAAGACCTTGATGTTCTTGCCATCGACGCTGATGGAGTTCTCGGTCGCGGAAATCTTATTCTTGAGGTTACCGAGAATGGAATCGTACTTCAGCAGATGAGCCAGAGTTTTGGGATCGGTGAGATCGTTGACGGCGACGAATTCCAAGCCGGAATCGTTAAGTGCGGTGCGAAGAATGTTGCGGCCAATGCGTCCAAAGCCATTGATGCCAACTTTAATTGCCATATTACCTCGTTAAAGAAATGCGAAGTTGAAGAGCAGACAGTGATGCCAAGCACAAAACCGGAACAGAGATTGTGGCCAAAGAAAAAATCCTAGCATCCGGACCGAGGCGAAGCAATGTTACGAATCACAAGACAACGCTTTACTGCCACAAAAGGGGAATAGCTCGGATTGATCCCGACTAGGGAAGCGTGTTACAAGTGCAGCATGCGAAGATGGACACGCGACCGCAGCCGGAGGCGCAAGCCGCAGCAAGCAGAGAAGCCGGCACAAGACAATCCCGCGCCTTTGCAGCCAAAGTTTCCTGAGCCACCGTCGTACGGGGCGACGGAGAGCCAGCAGCCAGAGTTCGAAGCTCAGCCGGACGAGGCAGAGCTGCAAGAGAGCCAACCTGCTGAGAGCCATGCGGGCCAAGCGCAGCCACAACAGCCCCGACGTGACCGAAATCGTCGACGCGGACGCCGCGGACGGGGCAGTCGCCAGCCGGCTGCGCAGGCGCCCACGCTTCCGGGGCCAGGTGGTCCAACCGGCGAAGCCGCCGAGGCTGAAGTCCCAACCGAGTCCGCTGAACCGGTGGCTCACCCCGCTCAGTCGGCCAAACAGCCGAAAGGTGCCGTGGTGCTATCGATCGGCCTTCCTGGATCTGGTAAGAGCACTTGGTTCAAGCGTCACAGCATTCTGCCGCTGTCGAGCGACATGGTGCGCATACTCATCTTCGACGACGTGACCGAGCAGCGTTATCAGGACCTGGTGTTCTCGACGCTGCGCACCATGTTGCGCGCGCGCCTGCTGGCACGCCGGCCGTCGAATTATCTCGACGCTACCAACCTTTCTCCCCACGAGCGCCGCACCTGGATCAAGCTCGCCCACGACTTCGGTTATGAGGTGCACGCTGTCTTCTTCGATGTGCCGCCCGAGGTCTGTATTGAACGCAATCGCCGGCGTGAACGAAATGTTCCTGAAGACGTCATGCAGCGAATGGCGCAGAAGCTGCGCCCGCCGAAGTTCGAGGAAGGTTTTGCCAAGATCACCGTGGTGCGGCTGAAGAGGAAAGAGGGCGAACTACCGCATGAAGAGCCGCGCCAGGAATTCGGCATCGCGCCCGACGAGGGCGAGCCGCCCGAGCCCGAGGTTGTAGACTCCGAGTACTAGCACCTCGTAACAGCAAAAAGGCGGCCAGTTAGCCGCCTTTTTCTTGTTGGCATTGAGCTCAATGGCTCAGGCTCACGCCAATCTTTATCCCGCCTTCTCCATCAGCGCCAGGGTGACGTTTCGCTTCTCAACCATCTCGCGCGTGACTTCGCACTCCCGCACACGTTTTTGGCTTGGCAGGGTGTACATCAGGTCAAGCATCAGCTCTTCCAGGATCATACGCAGGCCGCGAGCGCCGACTTTGCGGGACATTGCCTCGCGGGAGATTGCACGCAGCGCATCCTCCGAGAAGCGCAGCTTGACATTCTCGAATTCGAAGAGCCGCTGATATTGCTTGACGATGGCGTTCTTCGGCTTGGTGAGAATTTCCACCAGAGCGTCTTCGTCCAGATCACCGAGCACTCCGACCACAGGTAGACGCCCGACAAATTCCGGGATGAGACCGAACTTGATCAGGTCCTGAGGTTCGACTTGCGCCAGTATTTCGGTGTCGCGCTTGTTGCTCTCGGTGAAAGCGGCTTCCTTTGCCTCGGATGTACGGAAGCCCATCGAACGTTTGCCCAGTCGCCGTCCAATGGTGCGCTCCAGCCCTACAAAAGCGCCGCCGCAGATGAAGAGGATATTGGTGGTATCTACCGGGGTGAATTCCTGGTGAGGATGCTTGCGTCCACCCTGCGGCGGAACATTTGCCACCGTACCTTCGAGAATCTTCAGCAGAGCTTGCTGCACGCCCTCGCCGGAAACGTCGCGAGTAATCGACGGGTTCTCGTCTTTGCGGCCGATCTTGTCGACTTCATCGATGTAGATAATGCCAGTTTGGGCGCGGGCGACATCGCCGTCTGCCGCCTGCAGAAGCTTCAGAATGATGTTCTCAACATCCTCGCCAACATAACCGGCTTCGGTGAGGGTCGTGGCGTCAACGATGGCGAACGGCACATCCAGCATCTTCGCCAGGGTTTGCGCCAGGAGAGTTTTGCCGGTACCGGTGGGCCCGATCAGCATGATGTTCGACTTGGCCAGCTCAACGTCGGTCCCACGCTGCCGGTTCATGTAGACGCGCTTGTAGTGGTTGTAGACCGCTACCGCCAGCTTCTTCTTGGTCTGTTGCTGGCCGATGACGTACTCGTCCAGGAATGCCTTCACCTCGGCCGGCTTCGGAAGCTGGCTGGGCGTGGAGTTGGGTTGCGCCTCAGAACGATCGTCTTCCAGGATGGAATTGCAAACCGCCACGCACTCGTCGCAGATATAAGCACGTGGGTAATCAGTGGGCGAGGAAATCAATTTCGCGACGGCGTCTTGTGACTTGTGGCAGAACGAGCAGCGCAGCACTTCTTCGGAACCGGTCCTTGTCCTCACAGAAACTCCTTCACAGCGCGCGCCAGCAAATTGCAATTACGCGATCTGCTTTTCCCGGCGGCTCACGTCCGGGAGGGGCGGCGTTTGCCCCTTCGGAAAGCTGCTGTTGTCGGCCACCAGCAACCTTCGTCAAAGCCCTTGGCCCTGTTGCACCGTTGCAAACTATTGAACCACAATTTCCCGTTTTGCAACGCACCGTTAGTGCAATTCTCGATACCACTTTGGGAGCAGTTACGGATTTTTTTCGCCTTAGTTACCCTTAGGCTCCCTACTTGTGCTTAAAGATAATATCGTCCACAATCCCGTATTCCTTCGCCTGATAGGCGTTCATGATGAAGTCGCGTTCCACGTCGCGCTCCACCTTTTCCAGTGGCTGGCCGCTGTGCTTCGAGAGCAACTGATTCGTGATCTCCCGCATGCGCAGGATCTCGCGCGCATGAATGTCGATATCCGTAGCCTGACCGGAAAGGCCGGACATCAGCGGCTGGTGAATCAGAATGCGCGATGTGGGCAGCGCAAAACGCTTCTTGGGCGCTCCGCCGGATAACAGGGTGGCAGCCATACTAGCGGCCTGGCCAATACAAATCGTCGTTACATCGGGCCGGATGAACTGCATGGTGTCATAAATCGCCATGCCTGCCGTAATCGAGCCCCCAGGCGAATTGACGTAGAGCGAGATATCCTTCTCCGGGTCTTCCGCTTCCAGAAACAGCATCTGCGCAATGATCAGGTTGGCGACGTTATCGTCGATAGGAGTACCGAGGAAAATAATATTGTCCCGTAACAGGCGGGAATAAATATCGTAGGCCCGCTCGCCCCTGCTGGTTTGCTCGATCACCATGGGCACAAGCATTGTTTGCAGCTCCTTTTCCTAGTTATTGCCTAGGTCCTTCGCTACGCTCAGGATTTCGGCAGCAGGCTCCCGCTCGCAAGAAGCTCGCTCACGCCTGCTAGAACGCCTCAACTTTCCCGGACGCACCAGTTCCCTGAGGGTCGAAGGGAAAGTGGAATGCAGGCCGCCCTATGCGGACCTGCGGTAAAGAGAATCTAGGGTCTTTTCATTGCGGAGGCGATGCCGAATTCTATCCAGCCCGCCATCCTGCGTCAAACGGGCGCGCACCTGCTCCACCGTTTGCTTCGACTGCGTGGCCAGCGCCTCGATCTCGCGATCGAATTCCTCGTCGCTGACCTCAATCTTTTCTTCGTCAGCGATCTGTTCCAGGATTAGGGAAGCCTTCACCTCGCGCAGAGCCGCTTCCCGCTGTCCGGCGCGCAGACGGCCGAAATCCATGCGCTTCATGTCTTCCGTGCGCATCCCCTGAGCCGCCAGGGCCCGCAGACCGCGTTCCAGACGAATATCGATCTGCTCATTCAACATCGCTTCGGGAACCGGGAAGTCGTTGCGCTTGACCAACTCTTCGACCAGCTTGTCCTTGCCCTGATGTTGGGCCTCGTGCTCCTTTTCCGCCTTCATGTTTTCCTGGAGCCGATTGCGCAACTCGTCGACCGTATTCAGTTCCGCGCCTAACTCTTTGGCGAAGTCATCGGTCAGCTCGGGGACGCTCTTAGTCTTAATGCCCTTCACGTTTACTTCGTAGGTCATCGACTTGCCGGCCAGCCGCTTGTCGGAGAAGTCGTCGGCGTATTTGACGTCGAACGTGCGCGTTTCGCCGGACTTCACGCCGCGCAGGTTCTCGGTGAACTCGGGAATCGTATTCTGGCCGCCGATTTCGACCATGATCTCGTCGACTTCGACCGGCTTGGCGTCGGCCTCGCCTTCTTTCGGGGTGCCCTTGAAGCTGACTACGGCAAAATCACCGTCGGTCAAAGGCCGATCCTCTTCAACGGCGCTATAGGTGGCGTGCTGCTGGCGCAGGTTTTGGACCGCGGTCTCGATGTCCTCATCCGTGACCGTTGTGTCGATGGTGCTGACACGAACGTCGTCGTAGGGAGCGAGCTTGAATTCGGGCAGAATCTCAAATGAGGCTTTGAATCGCAGTGGTTCGCCCTCCTGAACGTGCAGATCGGTGACCCGCGGCTGCGAGATCGGCGCCAGATTCTGCTTCTTCGCCTCTTCGCGGAAATAGCGAGGCACGAGAGCCTCGACGACATCGTTCTTGATGTCTTCGGCAAAACGCTGCCGAACGATCGATGCCGGTACCTTGCCTTTGCGAAAGCCGGGAATGCGCGCCAGCTTCTGATAGCGGTTGACCAGAGTGTCGGTCTCGGTCTTCACAACCTCGGCGGGGATCTCTACGGCAATCTCGCGCTGGCAAGGATTGGATGGTTCGGTGGAATCGATTTCTTTCGTAGTTGTTTCGATCGTCAAGGGAATGCCTTCAGAAACTTAATGCGGTTGCCGACAAGCGTGCACCAGAGACGGTTTCATCGCTTCGGCAAACGGAGAGTACGCGCCCCGGCCTTTCCCTGCGACAGGCCATAGATTACCGGGTCACGTCTATCTTCAGTTTATGAGAGGGCTTGCAGGTGGTCAAACGGGCGAGTACCACGTTAGGACTATGCTGCCACTTAGCGCAAAGGTCCCCGTCGCGAGGTTACCGTTTCTGGACCGGCCCCGTGATTGGCTTCTTCCTGGCGCGAACGATACGGGTTCCGGTCGCAGGTGCGTGCTTGACGCTCTTGACCTCCAGCAAAGACGCTGGCTTGTCGAATAACTCTGCGAGGTAGCTGTCTTTACAGTCGATGGAACAGAAATGCACAGCGAGGGGCTGGACGGCACGTTCATAGCGCCAGGCAGGGTCAATTATTACCTCGCGCCGGGCGGCCTGGGTGCCGACATTTTCTGCGGCCATTCCGTTGATCCAGGTTTCCGCCGGTTCCTTGATGTTCGCGCAATAGTCACATACAAATTGCAGCATAGTGATTTGGAAGGCCAAAGAACGCGCGGTGTTGTTTCCGAAAATTAAATGGAAAAGCTACTCACCGCAGGTCAGCGATGCAGTCGTAGCCGGTGCGTTGGGGGTTGGCGGCGGAGTTGGACTGCCCGGCTGATCGTATTCGTCCAGGATGTCGAAGGAACGCAGTTGCGTGAGTTCAACCCAGGTTTTTGTCCACCGTTGGGCTACGCATTTGTCGATGCGTGTTCCCTCCGGCGGAGGTCCGAAGCCTTCGTAGAAAGTGAGGATGTTCTCTCGCAGAGGTTGGTTGAGGTGAGCGAACTGCTCATAGGCCAGTTCATCGAGCAGTTCACGATAGGTCGCGTCGGCCAGCGGATACTCCCCGCGCTTCGTCGGTTTGCCGGTGTCGAGATTGATCTCCGGAGTCTGTAAATCTCCGCTCTTTACTTCGTGCAGAGCTTTGCCGTATTGGTCGATCGTCCGGTCGACGCTTTTGAGATAAAGATTCTCGGTCTTGGTCGTCGGCTCTTTGAAATCGATAGCCCGGAACGGCCCAACCTTCGGAACGACCTTGAACATCACGGCCATCACACGGGCGCCGGGACCCGGCTGTTGGTAGCCTGAGCCCCATGACTTTTGGTAGTCCGCCTTCGAGAGGTGATACAGAAAATGCTGGCGATTGAAGTTTGGAACTTCCCGCTGTAGCTGATCACCTTTTACCAGCAACGCGACCTTGGTCATCTCCGGAATGATCGTGCTCACGCTGCGACGGTAGGTGTTGATAGCCAGCTGTTCGTTCGGCATGATATCGGTCAGCTTCAAGCCGTAGGTCTCGTAGAACGCCCGCTCCAGCAGCGGCGTCGCGACTTCGAAGCCGATGAAGTTGTGGTAGTTCTCGGGCGCGTAGCGACCCTTGGCGACTTGAAGCACATCGAAGCCGAATTCCGTGCGCAGATGCGCCTTGTGGTCGACGTCGTACGGTACCGCCGGGCCGTATTCCCGCGCCAGTTCCGGATATTCAATTCCGACGGACAAGTTGATGAAGGGATGGCCGTTGATATCGGAGACGTAATGCGAAAGCGCGCCCAGCGCAAAAGCATACTCGTTCACGTCTTGCGAATCATTGATCAGCGCCTGGACGAAGTCTCCAGTACGGACATAATGCGCAAGGTCGCTGAATACCTCATTGCCGAAGGGATAGTAGCCGATGTCCTGAATGACGCTGCCGCCATAGGCGTAGGCGTGAGCAGTCTTCAGATCCTCGGGTGTTGCGTTAGGAAAGCGCGCGAGCAATAGAGGCTTGATCTGCTGGTCCCACAGCAGATCAATAATCTCTTCGTGCGTCAGAACGGAGTAAGCGGAGCAAACCGGCGCGAACGTCAACAGCCAAGCCAGCAGCACACAGCAGAAGAGGACCGCCGGCGTGCGCGGGACAAAAGCTTTCATGAGCTTACTTGCAATAATGCTTCAAATCCGACCGACGAGCAACAGAACCACCAGGATGAGGAGGACAAGCCCGAGTCCACCGGAGGGATAGTAGCCCCAGCCGCGGCTGTAAGGCCATGCGGGATAGGATCCTACCGACAGAACCAACAAAATCACCAGGAGAATAATCAGCATAACGTAGTTGCCCCTTTGTCTTGCGCAGAATCGAAAGCTTGTAATTAGAAGCAGTTTTGCTGCGCGAAGGATGCTTTGCGGCCAAAGAGCAGACGGGCAAGAAGTTGTGTCAACAGAGATCGAGATGAGTGCCGGTACAATCACAAGCAATGCCTTCGGCGCTCCAGATTCTTCACGACGAGGTAATCCATTGCACCCGCTGTCCGCGGTTGGTGGCGTATCTCGCGCAGATAGGGCGCGAAAAGCGTCGAGCCTATCGCGACCATGAATACTGGGCGCGACCCGTGCCAGGCTTTGGCGATCCCCAGGCCCGCGTATTGATTCTCGGTCTTGCGCCCGGAGCGCATGGCTCCAACCGCACCGGAAGGCCGTTCACAGGCGACGCATCGGGCAAGTTCATGTATCCGATCCTCTACAAAGCGGGATTTGCTTCGCAGCCGAATGCCGAGCATCGCGATGACGGACTAAAGCTGATCGACTGCTACATCACGGCGGCGATTCGTTGCGCACCGCCGGACAACAAGCCACTGCCGTCGGAGCTGGCAAATTGCGCGCCCTTCCTTGACCGCGAATTGTCGATTTTGAAAAATGTGAAGGTTGTTGTCGCACTGGGAAAGATTGGATTCGACGCTTACCTGAGCTTGCTGAAGCGGAAGGGATTCATAAGACACAGAGGAGGCTATATATTTGGGCACGGCGCCAGCTACACCACGCCGAATGGTGTGGTGCTGCTGGCCTCCTATCACCCGTCAAACCAGAACACCGCAACCGGCAAGCTGACCGCCCCGATGTTCGAGGAGATATTCCGTCAGGCAAAGAGAATCGCCGAGGGCAAATGAAGGCTCGCAGTGTTCGTAGCAAGTGAAAATGTCCGCTTTTCGTAGCACGTGAAATGTCCGGTTTTGGTTTTGGGTTGACTCATAAACCAGTCGCCGTCGTGGCGGTGGGAAAGTGGAAATCCCGCGCCTTGGGCGGGATTTCCAAGCGCGGTGGAAAAGTCGTTTTTCTGACTTTTCCACGGCGCGTCTTTTCCACCGCGTGGTCCGCGTTTCCCGTTGAGTGGATGGCGACCCCCTGGGCGCTGTAACGTCCCAGCCGATGCGGCCCGTGGGTCAGGCTGAGGCTGCCGTCCAGGTGCTGGTGAACCATGACGTTGCAACCGGCCAGCGTCCCTCTCCAGGGCACGGGTTCAATCTGCAACTGCAGGTTCTGAAAGCTGACGGTATTGTCCCGGTTCACCGTGCGCTCAAACTGCAGCGAAAAGATCAGGTCCAGATTTTTGTGCGGACACGGCAGAAACGCGCTGCCCGGTTGCGTCGGCGGCACCTGAAAGCGGCCATTGAATTCGGCGATGTAATGCTCCCGTAGAAACTGGTTGGCCGCCTCCAGGGTGGTAATGCCGTGCAGCCGCAACTCCTGTGGCAGTCGTCCTTGCCAGGTGCCGAAGCTACGCTCGCTGCGGCCCCGCGCCTGCGGCGAGTAGGCCGGGATCATCTGCACTCCCAGCTCGCGCAGCGCACGTCCCACCTGCGTCACCCGGTGCGGATCGACCTTGCCGCCCCCCTTGGGCGTGAGCCAGAAATGGCTGCCACGGTCGCTGTACAGAGCGCAGAACAGACCTTTGCGCTCGATGACTTCCCGCAGCCCGGCCATCACCGTCACTGTCGATTCCTCCTCCACCAACTGGGCATAGTAGATCTCGCTGCTGGCGTCATCCAGAATGACGATCAGGTCATACCAGCGCTCGTCCTGGAACCAGCGGTGATGACTGCCGTCGATGTGCAGCAGCATGCCGGGCAGCGGCCGCCGCTCCCGCCGCTTGCGATGCACCCCGCGTTTGCGTCCGCGCGCTACCAGTCCGGCTCCTTGCAGCGTTTGTTTCACCCAGCTGTAGCTCAGGTGAATCCCGTGCTGCTGGCTTAGCTTCTCGTGGAAATGTCGCACGTTCAGATCGAAGTACCGGTCGCGGTACAGTCCCAGCACCTGCTCCACCCTAGCCAGAGCAACTCGCTTGGGAGAAGGACGCCCCCGGCGCCGATCGAACAACCCGTCATAGCCGAACTCTTCCAGTCGCTCCCGCCAGCGCCGCATCGACCGATCGCTGATGCCGATAATCTCCGCCGCCTGCCACCAGGTAATCTTCCTGGCGATCGCTCGCAAAATCACTTCCTGTATTTTCATCGCCCGCTCCATCGCGGCCTTCGAGTAAGCAACCATGCTTCGCATGGTCGCCTACTCTCGCCGCCCGCAAAGCGGACAGATCACTTGCTAACTCAACCGGACATATCATGTGCTACCGACAAAATGAAGGCTCGCAGTTGACAATGGCGATCCACGGTGTCACGATTCGCACGCGCATTTAGCCGCCAATGATTGGCAGAGGATGGAGAGAAAAATGAGCCGCAGAAGTTATGGAATCCTGATCACGGGACTGTGTTTGCTGACCCTGGCGGTGATCGCCGCTAACGCAGCTACCAGCCGGACGGCGCAGGGAACCTGGAAGCTCGACGTTACGAAGTCTTCGTATGAAAAGATGCCAGTGCCGAAGTACGAGAAGCTGGTGGTGATGACTGATGAGCCTGCCGCGATCAAGTGGCTCCTGACCGGCGCTGCCGCCGATGGGAAGAGCTTTGTTTCAACCTACGATGGCCCGGTCGATGGCAAAGCTCGTCCCTATGGGAACAGCCAGATCGGTAACACGATTACCTATACCAGGTCGGGCGGGGCCTTGGAATGGACGGTCAAAGACAAGTCCGGAGCGGTTCTCGAAACCGGTACCGGTCAGGTTTCAGCAGATGGGAACACGCTAACCCTGAAGGGAACGACGCAGCAGGCCAGCGGCAAAGCGAACTACGTCTCGGTATTCGATCGAGTGCAATAGGCGGAGAAGTGGCGCCGGCTGAAGCCGGCTCGTTAAAGCAAATGAGGCGCTCGGACGCTGGCCTGAAGGCCAGATCTACCCGCACAGCCCAGTCCAGTCATAAGTTTTCGGCAGCCGGTGTTCAGGCCGGAGCGATGTCGTTAATCCTGGCTGCCATCTTGAGATCGCGTTGGGTTACGCCGCCGGAATCGTGAGAGAGCAGCGTCAACGTGACCTTGTTGTAGCTGACCAGTATGTCCGGGTGGTGATTCACGGCCTCAGCCGCTTCCGCGATCTGATTAACGAATTCCATGGCCTGGACAAAGCTGTCGAACTGGAATAGGCGTTCGATGGCGTTGTGATTTTTCTTCCAGCCGTGCAATTGTTGCAGGGCCTGTTGTACTTCAGCATCCGATAGAACTGTGCTCATATGAATTTCCCACGATGGCAGGTAGCGAGCGGTTCACGCCACAAATGCACTCCATCCTAGCAAGCGGACGAAGCGGCTTTCTAGCCGACAGGTTAGGTGCGACGACCATTCCTCTGATTTTCGATCTCACTTCTCAGTTCGCCCCAGATGCGCTCGGACACGCCGAGGAAGATTCTGACGATCTCCGGATCGAACTGTTTGCCGGCGTTGCGCTCGATCTCGCGCCGGCCCGACGAGATGGATTGCGCCGCCCGGTATGGACGGTCCGACGTCATGGCGTCGAAGGTATCGGCCACAGCAAATATCCGCGCCCCAAGGGGAATCTGGTCGCCCCGAAGCCCCCGCGGATAGCCGCTGCCGTCGTAGCGCTCCTGATGGGAATAAACAATATCCGCTGCTTCCTGCAGGAACGGGATCTTGCGCAGCATCTGGTAGCCGAGGGTAGCATGCTCGCGCATGATGGCTTGTTCCTCGGCGCTCAGCCGGCCGGGCTTGCGCAAGATCGCGTCCGGAATTGCCATCTTGCCGATGTCATGCAAAAACGCGCCCCGGGCAATCACGCGCACTCGCTCCTGAGGCAGCTCCATCGCGCGTGCAATCGCGATAGTGAATGCGGTCACGCGTTTCGAATGGCCTTCAGTTTCCGCGTCCTTGAGGTCCAAAGCGTCACCTAAGGCCTCCAAGGTGATGTCATAGGAGCGCTCCAGATCGGCCAAGGCTTTGCGGAGCATTTCCGTGCGCGCCGAAACCAGGGATTCCAGCTTAGTCTGATAGGCCAGATTCTCCAGGCGCAGACGGCGCGTCTCCAGCGCTCGGCGGACCATCGCCAGCAATTGCTCTTTCTCGAAGGGCTTCAGCAGGTAATCGTAGGCACCGTTGCGTATGGCCGCCAAGGCAACGGAAATGTCATGCACGGCGGTCACCATCACAACCGGAATATCAGGGTGCTTTTCCTTCATCTGGGAGAGCAGGGTCAGCCCATCCACCCCCTCCATGATCAGATCGGAGAGCACGATCGAGACGTTCTCGCTGGAGCGCAGAACGGCCAGGGCATCACGGGCGGACGAAGCAGGACGGCACTCATATCCGGCCTGCGACAGGATCGAGCACATGACCTCGCGGACCGCGGTCTCGTCATCTACTACTAATATGCGCTGGTCATTCATAAGGCGGTGAGGAAGAACCCGCGAGAATCAACGCTGCAAATTAGGTTCGATTGTATACAGCTGTGATGACAAGTAAACAAGTCAATTTCCACGCACCGCACCTTTGCTGTCACCAGGGGGACCGTGACAGATTGTCATGCGTCGCTGGAGAAGTTACATAGGTAAGGGCGAGCGATGTGGCATCGAAGTACCAACTTCCGGCAGATTGAGACCCAGATGTCCCGTGCGCGGGCGAACGTGCAGCTGTAGCCCCACTCCCAGCAGACATTCCTTTTTCCGCCTGGCTCCTTATCCCACCGTTTTTTCAATTAGTTAGCAGACCCTTGGCCAAATGCAGAGCAGGTGTGCGGATTTGGGCAAGCCGATTGCTTAGTACTAAGGTGTCGCGGACAGAAGCCAGCTCAGCGCGACCGAACTCGAAGGGAGATATCGATGAGCATAAGCATTGGTGAAGCAACGAACGTAGGTTTTGCCCAGTACTTGCCAACCCTGTTTCAGTCGAAGGTCGACAGATACCGCGAGATCTATGAGCTGAACCGCCATCGGGTATACTCCCTGGCGTTCTTGATGACCGACAACGAATTAATTGCTGAAGAGCTGATGATTCAGACCTTCTCTCGTGCCTTTGCTGCCAGCCACGAGCCCTCCGACGAAGACATCGACCGTGCTTTGATCGCGGAATTGCGGGAGTACGTAGACTTCAAGCCGCTGTCGCTGCAATGCGTTCCATCTGAGCGGATCCTCTCGGTTCGGCGGAACACTCGCCGGGTCGATTTGGAGCGCGCAGTTGTGGAGTTGCCGGCCACGGAAAAGATGATCTTCCTGATGCATGATGTCGAGCGTTATGAGCATGGCCGCATCGCGAACCTGTTAGGCATCAGCGAGGACAACTCGTGTCAGGGCCTGCATCAGGCGCGGCTCCGCGTTCGCGAGCTGCTGGCGAAATAAAGTTCCGCTTGCTGACGTATCTCACTCTCTCTTTTCTCTCCTGAATGTTCCGCCCCTCGCAAGAGGGGCGTTTTTGCAGAATTTCGGTAGCCGCCAAGCTGCGCTGCAGAAGAATTCGCGGTTCTGGACCTCACCCGATTTTCTCCAGGCGGTGTCAACGTGCTGCTGCCGAACCCGGCTGAGCGTAGTATCCGGCGCGCGTGCGGGTGTTGAACCCGGGCTTGTTAACTTTGACGGCTAGGGCGTGGTAATCGTCCGGGCCATCTCCAACCGCGCCATCAAAGGAAAAGGTGTAAAACGAATTTGCATCGGCGGCACAAGTTGCGATCTCGGCGGCCAGATCGTTAGTCGAATTCAGTACCAACCCTCCGCTTTGCTCCGCGAGCACCTGCAAGGCCAACTCGCCGCCCTTGATCTGCTTTGCTGCGGTCACCGGCTTCACAAAACTCTTGTAGTAATCGCGGCGCACGCTCCCGCTGCCCGCAGGATCGACGTTGTAGAGCGTGATGCGAGCGTTTCGCAGGCTGTCTGAGAGCGAAACGATGGTGCGAAAGAGGTTCTGCTGATCTTTGATGGAAAGGTCGACCCGCGAATTGGCGAGAAATAGCCAGCCCGGCCCAATCCAGATCACCAACTTGCGTCCAGGGTGCTTGGCTTCAAAATCTGCAAGTTGTCCAACCGTTCGCAGCGAAAGATTGTACCGATCAACCGCGCCGTAGATTCCCTGTGCGCGGTTGGCGTTGGGAAGAGGCGCCGGATTCGCCTTGAGATCGGCAATGACTTTTTTCGCATCGCGGGAAGGAGTGGTGCCGCTGGTGCCCTTGTCGGAAAAAAAGACGATTGAGATCGGCCACGGCAGCGGCCCCGAATACTGGCTTAGGAATTTCTCCACTTCCTGCCGCGCGATGGTCATATGCCGGTAGGAGGTGTTCGCCTCATCGAGCACCAAAACAACCTCGGCCGGCGGATCTGCAGCACTGGGCGAAGATTCTGCCGCATGAAATGCGCCGACGTTCAACGGGCGGTTGTCGTCCAGGACAATGAAGTCTTGCTGTTGCAGGCCGGGTGTTACCTGCCCGGACTGGCTGGTTACGACGACATCAAGGTTGATGAGGCGGCTACTGGGCGGAGCAGCGGCAATGGAAGAAGGTGGCGTAATCGAGTTTGCCGGTGCGCTCTGCTGGGCAGTAGCGGGAGAGCAGCAAAGCGCGCAGATAAAAGCTGCGGCAAATCGAATCGTGCTGAACGATGTCCAACGCATGTAGTTTCCAACAGCCGAGGGAGCGGGTCGGCAGGGTTAGGGTAATGACTAGCCAGTGAGGATCCGGCGTGTGGAACTTTACAATGCCAGACTGGCTTTGAGCAACGAAATGTTGCAGCAGGTCATTTCGCATCCTCGCTGACTTCGATCTTCTCTTCTTCTTCGCGGTTCAACGGGCGCAACAGAGGAAACAGAATTACGTCGCGAATGGAACGCGAATCGGTCAGCAGCATTGTGAGCCGATCGATGCCGACACCTTCGCCCGCAGTCGGCGGTAATCCGTAGGCCAGCGCGCGAATGTAGTCTTCGTCCATCTGATGAGCTTCTTCATCGCCGCGGGCGCGTTCGCCGAGTTGCTGCTCGAAGCGGCGGCGCTGCTCCTCGGGATCGTTCAATTCGCTGAAGGCGTTGCCGATCTCCAGGCCGCCGGCAAAGATCTCGAAGCGCTCGACCCAGTTCGCGTTCTCCTCCGGCTCACGCTTGTTCTTTGACAGCGGTGAAATAGCCAGCGGGAAATCGTAGATGAACGTCGGCTGAATCAGGTGCGGCTCGGCGACGAACTCAAATAGCTCCGCGATCGTCTTGCCATCGGGCGCAGTCGGATCGTAAGGGATATGCGGATTAGCCGCGTTGTAGCGGTGTACGAGCGCGGCGATTCTTTCTGAGCTTGAAAAATCGTCCATCTCGGGCTTCGCGCCCGCGTTTTCCGGCCAGAACTTGATGATCGCCTCGCGCATCGTTAGCCGCTGGATATTTCCGAAATCAACCTCCTGCTCGTTGAAGTGCGCTACGGTCGTGCCGTTTACGTCGATTGCAATCTGGGCCAGCATCCTGGCGGTGAAGTCCATCATGTCGTGATAATCCGCGTAGGCCATGTAGAACTCCAGCATGGTGAACTCGGGATTGTGCTGGGTCGAGATGCCTTCGTTGCGGAAGTTGCGGTTGATCTCGTAGACGCGATCCATGCCGCCGACGACGAGCCGCTTCAGGTAAAGCTCGGGCGCGATGCGCAGATAGAGATCGACATCGAGCGTGTTGTGATGTGTGATAAACGGCTTCGCAACCGCGCCACCAGCGATGGGATGCATCATCGGTGTTTCCACTTCGACGAAGCCCTGCTCATCCAGGAAGCGCCGCATCGACTGCACGACCTTGGCGCGCTTGATGAAGACCTCGCGCACTTCAGGATTCATCGTGAGATCGACGTAGCGGCGGCGGTAGCGCGTTTCGACATCCTGCAGGCCGTGCCACTTCTCCGGCAAGGGAAGCAGATCCTTGACCAGGAACGTGATCTCTTCGACGTGGACCGTCAGCTCGTTCGTCCTGCGTGCGAAAGAGATAGCCCTTAACGCCGATGTAGTCGCCGATATCGAGCAACTTGTAGAGCTGGAATCCCTTTTCGCCGACGAAATCCAGGCGAACGTAGATCTGCAGACGCTTGCCGCCCTGCTGCAGGTGCGCGAAGCCGGCCTTGCCCTGCACGCGAATCGACATGATTCGCCCAGCCACGTTGACATTGACCTTCGGCGATTCGAGTTCCGCCGCGGCCTTGGTGGAGTACTCGTCGAGGATCTGGGGAATCGAGTGTGTGGTCTCGTAGCGATAGGGATAAGCCGATTGTCCCAGCGCTTCGATCTGCTTCAGCTTGTCTTTGCGTAGCTCGTAGATTTTCTGATCAAGTGCCACAGTGCTTCCTGTTGCCCGCAGCTGCAAACGGGAGGATGGAAAACTCTGATTATAGAGGGTGCGAAAGATCGGCGTTCGAGGTGTTTATATTGATTCCACGAAACCGAAGGGCCGTGCATAATACGGAGCGGAGGATTTGATCCATGTCAGCAGGCGCAACCGCTGGAGCAGTTGCTTTCGAGGGTGTCAGCCCGATTTTCAATGTGAGAAACATGCGGACCAGCCTTGCCTATTATGTCGATGTTCTTGGCTTTAAGGTTGACTGGGGCGGCGATACCGGGTTTGCGTCGGTCTCGCGTGGCGGCTGCCACATCATGCTGTGCGAAGGCGACCAGGGAAATCACGGCGGCTGGGTCTGGGTAGGCGTGGGCGACGCCGGCGCGCTCCATGAGGAATACCGGGCCAAGGGCGCGAGAATCCGAAATCGGCCCACCAACTACGAATGGGCCTATGAGATGCAGGTCGAGGACCCGGATGGCAACGTACTGCGCATGGGCTCGGAATCCAAACAAGGAGAGCCCTTTGGCCCGTGGCTCGATATGCATCGTGTTTCCTGGGAGCGGACCCCGGACGGTAGATGGAAGCGCGCGGAACCGGCGCGGTAAGCATCCTAACGGTAGGAAAGTATGGCTGACCTGAACCCGCAAGCCAGACAAATGGCCGATGAGTCGATGGTGCGTGGGCTCGACGCGCAGGCGCGGGCTATCTGGCCGCAGGAAGTGGATTTGCTCCGCCGATATGAGTTGCCGGATTCGCCCCGCATCCTGGACGCCGGATGCGGCACCGGCGAGGGGTCATCGCGTTTGGCAGAGCTGTTTCCGCGAGCCCAGGTGCTGGGCGTGGACATCATCGACGCTCACCTCGACCTGGCGCGATCGCGATATGAGAAGTTGGCACCGCGGCTCGCATTCGAGCACCAGAGCATCTTCGAGCTTGCGGCAGCCGACGACAGCTTCGACCTCACCGTTTGCCGCCACGTCCTCCACTCCATTCCACACGCCGATAGGGTCATCGCGGAGCTGGCGCGCGTTACACGCCCCGGTGGCTATTTGCACCTGATCCCCGAAGACTACGGAATGCTGCATTTCCAGCGTGGAGCCCTCGATCCGCGTGACTTCTGGCATGTCGGTCCGGCCGAATTCGGCGCCAAGACCGGGACCGATCTGTTTATCGGGCGCAACGCCTTCGGCATTCTGTCGCAGATGCACCTGAAGGCGATTACGGTGGACTATGTGATAGTGGATACGGTGCGGGTGCCGCGAGAGACATTTGCTGCGATCATCACCGCGTGGCGCGATGGATATTCAGAGCCGATTGGAGAATACACACGGATCAATGAGGAATTGGCGCGGCAGTATTTCGATCAGATGATCGCCAACATTCGCGATCCGAATGGCTATGCCGTTTGGATTGTACCAGTGGTGAGCGTGCGAATACCCTGAGGTACGAGATACGAGACTTCGTCATTGCTGATAAGGAGGCGGGTATGAAGTGGGTGTGGTCGTTGATGTTCTCCTTGGTGCTGGCGACGGCTGCGGCCGGACAGCAAAGCTTTCCCATGACGTGCCATCCGTTTCAGACGATTGAGGCCCAGCATCCGATCGACAGCAGCTGCGGGTTGAGCGGCAAAGGGACCGATGGGTCGGCCCTGCAGAACCAGGTGAAGAACAACTTCTGCGCGGGCACGAACTACCAGACGATCACGCAACAGGACCTGGTCAGCAAGCAGGCCAAGGTCGCGGCGTTGCCGGGTTATGCGCAGTGGGATGGGGAGAATATGCCCTCAAGCCGCTCGGATTTTACGGCCCTTGGTGAAGGATCGGCCGTGCAGTTCGTCGGCTACATTCTGGAGGCGCATTACGCCGACCTTACCGGCGGCGAGAGCGTAAATTGCAACGTCTCCGATGACGAAGCGTCCAACGATATCCACATCGCGCTGGTTCCGCAGTCGGGCACGACGGCCGAATGCCAGAGCAACAGTGCGGAGATGATTCCGCACTACCGCCCGACGAGCTGGACGGTCAGCAACCTGGAGAAGATCGGCCACACGACGCTGGTGCGCGTCTCCGGCCAGCTGATGTATGACGCCGACCACAAGATCTGCGGCGAGGCCGGTTTTTCTGCACACGACAATCCGAGCCGCATGTCCGGGTGGGAGATTCATCCGGTGTACGCTTTTGATGTTTGCCTGCAGCAGACCAATGGAGCGTGCTCGCAGTGGCAGCCGCTTTCGGATTGGGTGACGACCGCTCACACGTCGCACAGCAAGGCCAGTTCCAAGCACAAGCCGAGTTCCCAAAACTCCAACTAGAGATAGCTAAGCCAGGCTGCCGTGTGCCGCTGCTTTACTCGCGCGAACCAGCGGCACAAGGGATAGAGCAAAACGACAACAATCGCCCACACCAGGTAGATCCACGGCAAAGAGAGTCCCCATCCCGGCGGCGCCGCGAATGGGTAATTTGCGAGCGTGGACGATTGGAATACCCAGTACACGTGGCCGTAGCGTGCGAAGCAAATGATGAGCGCGATCAGGTGGATCAGCGGAATGTGCAGGACGTAGTAGAACATCGGCACCTTGCCGATGATGAGCACGGGCCGCAGAAGTGGCGGAGTTCGGCTGTCAAAGATCCATAAGCCGAGCATCGCCGGGCCCAGTGTCATCAGCAGAAACAGCAGCGACGGCGGGTACTTGGTGGTATTGAGGAATGACACCAGGGTAAATGCCGCTGTCTTCTGCGGGCTCCAGCGAACGGGATCGCCATAAACATTGATCGCGCGCAGGATGACGAAAGCCGCGCTCAGTCCGAGGCCCATGCGCAGAAGGAATCGCTTGCGGCGATCCGGCGGCCAGCCGTAAATGCGGCCCAGGGTGTAACCGACCGCGGTCACGCCGATCCAGGGAATCAGCGGATAGGCGACGAAGACCACATGCTGCCGGATGTCGAACACTACGCCCGGAGCATGTAGAAGGTTGAAGAGCGGATTGTTGGATTGAACTGAGTCGAGCAGATTGTGGCTGACGATCATGAGCACACCGACAGTGGCAATCGCCCAGTCCGGTAGGTAAATCAGCGCAGCGAGCGCGATCATTGCCCAGCCGAGGGCCCACAGGATGAACAGCATGGTCACGCGGTAATCGAAGTTGAATTGAAAACCGAGGCAGCGCAAGGGCACCAGTTCGACGAAGATCAGCCACAGGCCGCGGGTCCAGAGAAAGCGCGACAGCTCAGCCTTCGATCGGCGCGCACGCGCCAGGTACGCGCCCGTGCCCATCAGCAGGAAAAATGTCGGCGCGCAGAAGTGCGTGACCCAGCGAGTGAAGAAGAGTGGAACGGTGGTGGTCGCCAGATCGATGGGATTGGTACGGGCGCCGACAAAATCGCGCACGTGATCGAGCGCCATCAGGACCATGATCACGCCGCGAAGCAGGTCGACGGATTCAATGCGGGCGCGCTTGACGCCAGTGGTTACCGCTGCGGTGGACATCCGATTGCGTAGTGTAGCAACTGAAGGGTGAAGGTGCAGGGCGAGTTCTAAGCTGTTTGTCGAGCTGTTCGAAGGCCGGGATTGACCGCTCACTTCTAGGGTTCACTGCATTTTTTGTTTGAGTGTGCGGCCAAACCCATGCATGATAACTAGTTACCGCTCATTCCGAAGACCGTAAATGAGGGGCGCGCGCGGAAGCATGCAAAAGAGCGCGATGGATCGGGTATTGAGAGGGTGGGCAATGAGAAGAAGCTTCGGCCTGTTGCTTGTTCCATTCTTGCTTTCGTGCCTGGTTGCACAGGAAACATCAGACGCACCTGCCTCACCACCACCTCGCCGTGCTAAAGCAGCCGCTGCTGCTGTACGAGCACCTGCTGATGAACCAACACCGCTGGTGTTAACGCACGTCACGCTCATCGATATGACGAGCGAGGCCGCGAAGCCGGATATGACGGTGATCATCAGCGGCAATCGCATCCAGCAAGTAGGCAAAAGCCGCAGCACTCCTATCCCCAAGTATGCCGAGGTGGTAGACGCCAATGGCAGATACATGATTCCCGGCTTATGGGACATGCACATTCATTGGTATGAGCAGGATTACTTGGGGTTGTTCATCGCCAATGGCGTTACTGGTGTACGCATCATGTCGGGGCAGCCGCTGCATTATGAATGGCGGAAAGAAATCGAGGCTGGGCGGTTGCTCGGGCCACGGATGATGATCGCCAGTGAGATTGTGGACGGGCCAAAGCCTTTTTGGCCAAACTCAATCTCTGTGAAGAATGCCACCGAAGCGCGGCAAGCCGTAGATCAGATCAAACAGCAAGGCGCGGACTTCGTGAAGGTGTACTCGTTTCTTCCGCGCGACGCTTATTTGGCCATCGCCGAGGAATCCAAGAAGCAGGGAATCGCATTTGAAGGCCATGTCCCGCTATCGGTGACTGCCGAGGAGGCGTCCCGCGCCGGGCAGAAATCGATTGAGCACATGACGGGCATTCTGGAAGCCTGCTCGAGCAAGCGAGACGAGATCTTCAGTGCTGCGCAGGCGGATCTGGCGGACGAGGAAGTTTCCCAGAAGCCAACCTTCTGGGGACCGCATGTCGAGGCGCTTCGACAAACGCAGCTCAACACCTACAATCCAGACCGAGCCAACGCGCTATTTACGTTATTCAAGAACAACGGCACATGGCAGTGTCCCACGCTGACTTTGCTGCACATTCTCGGCTACGGCGACGATCCGGCGCTGGCGCGCGACCCGCGTCTGCGGTTTCTTCCGCAGAGCGTCAAGGCTAGTTGGGATCCCTCCAAGGCATACGGAGAAACTGCGGCGGAGTTCACGCTCGCCAAGGAAGAGTTTGAAACCGAGCGTCAGATCGTGGGCGTTATGCAGCAGTCGGGAGTGGGAATTCTGGCTGGAACAGATACCTTGAATCCCTTCATCTTTCCCGGTTTCAGCTTGCATGACGAACTGGGATTCCTCGTACAGGCAGGTCTTTTACCCATCGAGGCCTTGCAGGCTGCGACCTTGAATCCTGCGCGATTCATGGGACGGGAGAAGGATCTGGGCACGATCGAGGCCGGTAAACTCGCCGATATGGTGCTGCTGTACGCCAATCCGCTGGACGACATTAGCAACACCAAGAAAATCTGGGCGGTGATTTACAACGGGAAGCTCTATCCGCGCGAGGCACTGGATCAGATGCTGGAGCACGCGGTGACGCTGGCGAAGCGGAAGTCGATCGCTGAAGCCATGATGAAGACCATCCAGGAACGAGACGCCGATGCGGCGGTGCTGCAGTATCGACAGCTGAAAGCAAGTGACCCGAATGGTTATGACTTCAGCGAGAACCAATTGATCGGGCTGGGATATCAGCTGATCGCGATGAAGAAGTATCCCGACGCCGTCGCCGTGTTCAAGTTGAGCACCGAGATGTATCCGAAGTCGTATAACACCTACGACAGCCTGGCCGAAGCCTATATGGACAACGGTTCCAAGAATCTGGCCATCGAGAACTACCGCAAATCGCTCGAACTGAATCCGCGAAATACAAATGCGACCGAGAAGCTGAAGGTCTTGACCGCGCAATAGCGTGAGCGTTGATATCTCTTCTGTAGTTGAATCAGCATGACAAGTGTGCGTATCGACAAGTGGCTGTGGGCGGCGAGATTTTTCAAGACGCGCTCACTGGCGGCGCGTGCCTGCGAACTCGGCAGGATCCAATTCAATCACCAGCCGGCGAAACCGGCACGCGAGGTCCACGTCGGCGATCGGTTGAACATCACGAGCGAGAGCGGCGAGTTTGAAGTAAAGGTGCTGGAGTTGAGCGAAGTGCGCGGACCGGCGCCGGTTGCACAGGCGCTCTATGAAGAGACGGCGGAGAGTCGCGAGTTGCGATTGAAGGCGGCAGAAGAGCGGAAGGCATTAAGGAATTTCACCCCGGCGCCGGAAGGCAGGCCGTCCAAACGGGATCGACGGAGGATCATCCAGTTTCGCGGTGGGCGAACGTAGGAGTTATCAACTGGGTGCTCTCTCGCGAAGTTCACGTCTCGCGCTGCCCAAGTACACCAACAACATGCGTCGCGAAATTCATCCCGCGTTAACAATCGACGATTTCTTATCCGCAGCATAGAAATTATTGATTGGACGCGCCCCCCGGCACCTGGACAACACTAGTGGGCCAACGGAGTCGCTCATGGATCTCAGCAGCGCACCGCACCCGGCCAGCCCAAGTCAAACATTAAACACGCCTACGTTTCTGATGTGCCCTCCGGAGCTGTATGACGTGGACTACGTCATCAATCCCTGGATGGAAGGGAATGTTCACCGCTCGTGCCGGGAGCAGGCGATGACGCAGTGGAAAGCGCTACATGCCGCGCTGGCGCAGATTGCGGAGGTGAAGCTGGTGGATCCGCAGTCGGGATCGCCGGACATGGTGTTTACAGCGAATGCCGGGCTGGTGCACAAGGGAGTTGTGGCACTCAGCAGCTTTCTCCATCCCGAGCGTCAGGGCGAGGAGCCGCACTTTCGCAAGTGGTTTGATGATTCAGGCTTCAGCGTGTGCGAGATGCCGCGGTCGACGCCTTTTGAAGGCGAGGGCGACGCGCTGTTTGAAGTGGATGGGTCGTGTTTGTGGGCCGGACACGGCATACGCACGAGGGAGTCGAGTCATCGACGCCTGAGCGAGACCTGGAACGTCGATGTGATTCCGCTGCGGCTGGTCGATCCGCGCTTCTATCATCTCGATACTTGTTTTTGTCCGCTGTTTGGTGGCTACGCGATGTACTTTCCCAGCGCCTTCGATGCGGACTCGCTGGCGCGAATCGAGACGCGTTATCCAGAGCATAAGCGCGTGCGCGTGAGCGACGCCGATGCCCTGCGCTTCGCCTGTAACGCGGTGAACGTGGGACGGACCATCGTGCTCAACGAGATCAGCGACAGCTTGCGAGATCGCTTGCAGTCGCTTGGCTTCCGGGTTGTGCAGGTGCGGCTGACGGAGTTCCTCAAAGCTGGCGGCGCAGCCAAATGCCTGGCGCTGCGCTTGAGCGAGATGGACGTCACCCACGCGGCATAGACCCTTCGCCATGCACCACCATTTGTGACTCGCCGCATTTTGTCTTCCGCCTCGGCTCATTTAGATTTGTCTTGATGCCGACTACTGGTGAACGATTTGAGCGCGCCGTCTCGATCATGGCGCGATTGCGCGGGCCCGGCGGATGTCCGTGGGACCGCGAGCAGACCTTCGACACCATCAAGCCCTACACCCTGGAAGAAGCCTACGAAGTCGTCGAGGCGATCGATGCACGTGACTGGGATGAACTGACGGGCGAGTTGGGCGATCTGCTGTTGCAGGTGCTCTTCTACTCGGAGATGGCGGCGGAGGAGAAGCGTTTTTCCATCGACGATGTGCTTGACCGGCTTGCGAACAAGCTGATTGATCGGCATCCGCATGTTTTCGGCGAGGTGAAGGCCGACACGCCGGGTGAAGTCCTGCGCAACTGGCAGGCGTTGAAAGCCGAAGAGAAAAAGAAACGCCAGCAGGAGTCGGGCGATGAAGCGAAGCAGGATCATCCCGAGTCGGTGCTGGCCGGTGTCTCGTCGGCGATGCCTTCACTGATGGAGGCGTACAAGATCAGTTCGCGCGTGGCGCACGTGGGTTTTGACTGGCCGAACATCGAAGGGCTGTTCGAAAAGCTCAACGAGGAAACGGAAGAGCTGCGTCAGAATCTTACTGAATATCCGGCGCCGGGGCCTCGACCGGAGTCCGCTGCCGGAGTTGCTGGAGCGCGCGGGGTAAAGATTTCACCAGAGCTCCGGTCGCGTCTGGAAGACGAAGTCGGCGACCTGCTCTTCGTGCTGGTGAACATCGCGCGCTATCTCTCGCTCGATCCGGAATCGGCGCTGCGTAAGACCAACCGCAAATTCCGCCGCCGATTCGAGTACCTTGAGAGCAGATTGCGCGAGCAGGGCAGGAAACCGGCGGATGCCTCGCTGGACGAAATGGAATCGCTATGGCAGGAGTCGAAGCAGCAGGAACAGCGATGAGCGGCGCCAAAATCCAGTTGCGCAACTGCACCGAAGTGGAAGAGTTTCGCGCCTGCGTCGCGCTGCAGAAAGAAGTATGGGGATTCGATGATATCGACCTCGTACCGCTGCGAATTTTCTCCCTGGGTCCAAAGATCGGTGGGCACGCGATTGGGGCTTGGGATGGCGAGACGCTCGCCGGCTACGCGTTCGCGATTCCCGGCATGCGCAACGGGCACTCTTATCTGCATTCGCACATGCTGGCGGTGAAAGCCGAATATCGTAACAGCGGGGTTGGTCGCGAGCTGAAGCTTTTTCAGCGCGAGGATGCCATGGCGCGCGGTTATGATCTGATCGAGTGGACCTTCGATCCGCTGGAGATCAAGAACGCATATCTCAACCTGGAACGGCTGGGCGCCATCGTGCGCCGTTACAACGTCAATCAGTATGGCATCTCAACTTCACCGCTGTGGGGAGGTCTTCAAACCGACCGGCTGGTGGCGGAGTGGTGGTTGAAATCTCGTCGTGTGGAATCGTTGTTGGCGACGGGACAGCTGCCGCCGTTCGAAGAGGCGATGCGCATCGAGGTTCCGGCTGAGATTTACGAATGGAAGGCGCAGCCGGAGACCCGACAGAAGGCGGCGGAGGTGCAGATGCACAATCGTGAGCAGTTTCTGAAGGCCTTCTCTCAAGGGTTGGCTTGCCTGCGCTACGGCCGCGATGACAATGGCGATGGAATCTTCATCCTGGGACGGTGGGATGAGGAAGCAATTAGCAATTAGCAATTAGCAATTAGCAATTAGCAATTAGCAATTAGCAATATTAAACCCGATTTTGCCATGTTTGTTTTCGTCTCTCGTCCTAGACTGACTGCCCTCCGGCCGAATCATTTTATGGCATCATGGGATGCGGGCCTTAAAGGCCGGCACCACCGAAGCCGTCCAACTTCATCACCGGCTGGCGGCCGGTTGTGATTGCAACAATCCGATCTCGGCGGCGATCTTCTCCAGCTTGGCACGAGTTTCCTTCTTGACTGGCACCAGCGGCAGCCGATAGACCTCTTCGATCCGTCCCATTATCGCCAGTACAGCTTTTACCGGGCCCGGACTCGACTCGATGAAGTTACCCTGCATCAGCGGTAGATATTTGCGCAGAAGCAGGCGCGCCTCATCCCATTTGTTGACAAGCGCGGCGTTGGTCATGCGCGACATCTCGGCGGGAATTTCGTTTGATGCGACAGAGACGATGCCCACGCCGCCGAGGCCGATCACGGCCAGGGTGATCGCATCGTCGCCGGAGAAGACGAGAAAATCTTCTGGGACGGAGGCGCAGACTTCCGCGATCTGCGCGATATTGCCGCTGGCCTCTTTCACGGCGATGATGTTTGGATTCTCCGCCAGGCGCAGCAGCGTCGAGGTCTCGATGTTGGTTCCAGTTCGTCCGGCAATGTTGTACAGGATTAGCGGCTTGGTTGAGGCTTCGGCGATTGCGGTGAAATGCTGGTAAATCCCTTCCTGCGTGGGCTTGTTGTAGTAAGGCGTGGCGGTCAGAACGTAATCCACGCCCGGCCGCGAAGAAATTTCTTTCGCTTTGGCGACCGCTTCGCGCGTGCTGTTGGAGGTTGCGCCCGCCATGATGGGCACGCGTCCGCCGGCGGTTTGGATGGTGAGATCGACGACGCGCAGCCATTCATCGTGCGAGAGGGTGGGCGTCTCGCCGGTGGTGCCGCACGGAACAAGGAATCCGATCCCTGACTCGACTTGCCAGCGGACCAATTCGCGCAGGGCAGCTTCGTCGAGACTGCCATCTTGCTTGAAAGGAGTTACTAGAGCTGTACCGCAACCGCGAAGTTTCATGGGAAAAGCATAATCCAGCAGCCAGCCGTCAGCAATCAGCAGTTAGTTTCTGGCAGCGAGCGTTATTTCGATTGCGTGTCGGCTTGCTTGCGGCCTCAGCCGCAGCTTCTGCTTGCGCCTCAAGTTCGGCCGAGCGCTTCTGCAGAATGGGTTGAATCGCCTGCATGCCCTCGGCCTTCATGGTGGGCGTTTCTTTGATCATCTTCTGCCCGGTCGGGGAGTTGTAGAAATCGATGATGATGCGAACATCGGAGTGAGTGAGATGACGTTGATAGACCGGGACCATCGCCTCAAGCATCTCATCAATCGAGAGAACCTGCATTGCCTTCTGAATGGAAGTGCCAGCCAGCTCCGCTGCCTTTCGAACCTGCAGCGGAGTGGCGTTCGGATGTTTGCGCTGGGACGCTTCGGCGGCTGAACTGGCCGCCTGCTTCGCCATGCCGTTCCACATAGCCTGAATATTTTGTCGCGCACCCGTCACCTGGAGAAGGTCTTCCACATCCTGTTTGGTGGCAGCATCCACTTTCTGCCGCGCAAATGCGACGGGTAGGGCGAAAAGGCATACGACGGACAAGGTAAGGGCTTTGTTCATGGCTAACTCCTGACGTTCGGGCGCAGCGATTATAAGGGAGGGAATCAGCTGGGATACGAATTTTGCACGGCGCAGCGCAAGGCCGCCTCTAGAGTTGCGAAAAAACGTCGCGGAAATCGTAGAAGCCGGTCTTGCCGACGATCCATTCGGCGGCCAGGACTGCCCCTTCGGCGAAGGTACGGCGCGACTTGGCTTCGTGGGTGAGGACGATGCGATCGCCGGCGGAATTCAGTTCGAGCGTATGGGTTCCGGTCACCTCGCCTTCGCGTTCGGAGGTGATATCCAGACGCATTCCGGCTGTCTGTTCCAGAATGCGCTGCATGGCAGCGGCCGTTCCCGATGGCGCGTCTTTCTTGTGGATGTGATGGATCTCGGTGATGTGGCCGCTATAGCCGTGGCTCAAGGCTGGAGCCGCGGTTTTGATGATCTGGAAAAACAGGTTCACGCCGTAAGAAAAATTCGCGCCGAAGACGAACCCCGTTCCCGCCTGTTCTACAGCTTGGCGAACCCGCTCCATTTCGCCATACCAACCGGTCGTGCCGACGACCATGGCTTTCCTGGCGCTCACGCAGGCGGCAATGTTGTTTAATACAGCGTGCGGCGTGGTGAAGTCGATTACCACATCGACCTTGAGCAGATTTTCCTGCGTGAGCCAGGAGGCGCTTTCGTTGACGTCAGCGTCGATGGTCCGCACCTGGTGGCCGCGCCCGCGCGCGACCTCGGCGACGAGCGAGCCGGTTTTGCCCGGGCCTAGAACGACGATTTGTAGCGGCGTGCGACTCAATCGAAGACCTCGGGATCGACGTCGGCAAAGAATCGGGCGTGCAGTCGGCGTACGGCTTCAGGGACATCAGCCTCATCAATGACAAACGTCAGATTAATCTCGGATGCGCCTTGCGAGATCATGCGCACGTTGATGTCGCGGATAGCGTCGAAGATCTGCGCAGCGACGCCGGGTGTGTCGCGCAGGTTTTCGCCCACCAGACAGACGATAGCCTTGCGTCCGGCATATTTCACGTAAGCAAGCTTCTCCAGATCGGCAGCGATCTGCGGGATTGCCTCGTTGGAATCAACCGTGAGCGAAATGCTGACTTCCGATGTGGATACCACATCGACCGCGCAGCGATGGCGTGCGAAGACTTCGAAGACCTGCGCGAGAAAGCCGTGAGCCATCAGCATGCGTGCAGCGACGATGTCGATGACGGTGATACGACTCTTCGCGGCAATGGCTTTGAAGAGCGAGCGTGAGCGCGGCGTGCGCGCCAGAATGCGCGTGCCGTCATTCGCGGGATTGCGCGAGTTCAGCACCAGCACGGGAATATTTTTCTCGACGGCGGGGAGCACGGTTGCCGGATGCAGGACTTTGGCGCCGAAGTACGCCAGCTCGGCGGCTTCCTCGAAGCTGATGACTTTGATCCGGCGCGCGTTGGCGCAGAGGCGCGGATCGGTGGTCTTCATGCCGTCGACATCGGTCCAGATTTCGATGCGCTCGGCGTTGAGTCCGGCGCCGACCAGCGCGGCAGAAAAATCCGAACCGCCGCGGCCAATGGTCGTGGTGACGCCTTCGCGTGTGGCGCCGACGAAGCCGCCCATGATAGGCACGCGCCGTTCCTCGATTAGCGGGCGGATGCGGTCGTGCAGGCGATCGTTGATCGCGTCGACTTGCGGGACTGCGCGGCTGTGCTGCGCATCGGTGACGATGACTTGCCGAGGATCGACCAGGACCGCAGGAAGATCACGCGCGAGAAATGCGACGGTCGCGATCATGCTGGAGAGACGCTCGCCGAACGAGACGACGTAGTCGGAGGTTCGCGGTGTGAGTTCGCCGACGGCGGAGATGCCGCGCAGCAGTTCGTCGAGGGAGTCGAAGTCGCAGCCGAGTTCGCGATGCAATTCGGTGTGCAGGCCGGTGCCTAGCAGCTCGCCTGCGGTCAGGTAGTGGCGCTCGCGCAGCGCGCGGCAGATCTCGAGTGCCTGATCGCGGTCGCCACGTCCAGCGGCTGCGGCCATCGCCAGCAGTTGATCGGTAACCTTCGCCATGGCGCTGACCACGACGAAGGGACGCTCGTCGATGCGCGACTTGATGATGGTGGCGACCCGGTCGATGGCCTTGGCATCCTCAACCGAGGTGCCACCAAATTTCATGACGATCACGGCAACACCGCCGGCGGGAGATCGGGCGTCACGGCAGCAGACCCTGGACTTTCAGCAGTTCGGCGTTGAGCAGCGCCGCACCGGCCGCTCCGCGAATGGTGTTGTGCGAGAGCACGGTGAATTTGTAGTCGAGCACGCCACAGGGACGCAGGCGGCCCACGCTCACGGTCATGCCGTTGCCGCGGTCGACGTCGAAGCGCGGCTGCGGACGGTCGGGTGCGGCGTCGTAGACCACCGGCTGCGCAGGTGCAGTCGGCAGCTCCTGCGGGACGGGCGGGAATTCGTTGAAGGCGGCAATGACTTCGTCCGGCGCGGCTTTGCGATTCAGCTTCACGGAGACGGATTCGGTGTGACCGTCCTCAACCGGGACGCGATTGCAGTGCGCGGTCATGGTGAAGCCGGCCTGCTCGACGTGATCGCCATCGAGACGGCCGAGCAGCTTGCGCGTCTCCTCCTCCATCTTTTCTTCTTCTTTTGCGATGTAGGGAATCACGTTGCCAAGAATGTCGAGCGAAGCGACGCCGGGATAGCCTGCGCCACTCACCGCCTGCATGGTGGTGACGAAGACCGAGGCGATGCCGAAGTTGCGATGCAATGGCGCGAGAGCAAGCACGAGTCCCATCGCCGAGCAATTGGAGTTGGTGACGATGTAGCCGCCGGATTGCTTGCGCCAGCATTGCTGCTCAATCAGCGCGAGATGGTCGGCGTTGACCTCGGGAATGATGAGCGGGACGTTGGGCTCCATGCGAAAGGCGCTGGAGTTGCTGATCACGGCGCAACCGGCGGTGGCGAATTGGGGCTCGAGTTCGCGAGCGATTCCGGCGTCGAGGGCAGCGAAGATCACGCGTGGCGCACTGTCAGGCGAGGCACTGGAGACCGTCATGGTCCGCACGCGATCCGGAAGAGCCGTTTTCAGGCGCCACTTCGCGGCGTCGCCATAGAGCTGTCCGGCGGAGCGGTCGGAGGCGGCGAGCCACGCGACTTCGAACCAGGGGTGGTTCTCGAGCATCTGGATGAAGCGCTGACCGACAACTCCGGTCGCGCCAAGGATTCCAACGGGGATTTTCTGCTGCGACATTTTCGTGGGGAAAAATCAAGTTATATCACGTCGGGCTAGGCGAAGAGGTAACGACAAAGCTACTCATCCGCGCTGTCCACCAGGGACAGGTGCAGCGCCGCTGCGATTTCCCTTGCAACCTGTTCGGCCGACTTTCCCTTGGTGTGCACGGTCAACACGGCTTTGCGATACGAAGGCAGCCGTCGTTCATATAAACTGCAGAACCCCTGGGCATCGTCGGCCAGGGGACGCGGGTTTTGCGGCGCACCCTCGCGCGCAGAGCGGCAGCGCGCAAGCAGTTCCCCAATCTCAAGTTCGAGGAAGACAACGTGGGCGCCGTGCGCGATCAGCAGGTCAGCATTGTCGGGCTGAACGAAGGTTCCGCCGCCAAGCGCGATCACGGTTGGGGCGGCGGCGTGCTCAATGATCCGCCGTAAGGCATCAGCTTCGATCTCGCGAAAGCGCTGCTCGCCCTGCATGGCAAAGATCTCGTGAATGTGCATGTGCGAGCGGCATTCGATCTCGTAATCGAGATCGAGAAAGTTCCAGTGAACGAGAGAGCCCAGTATGCGGCCAACGGTGCTCTTGCCCACAGCCATGAAGCCGGTGAGGGCGATGATGGGCGGCGGATTCGGTCGGGCGGGTTGCGATCGTCTGGCCATTAAGAGGACCGGCTAATGACTGCTCGATATGGTTCGAAGAAAATCATACAATCCCAAGGGCGAAGAGGGAGTTGCTGGGGCGGCACGCGGGTACAATTCGGTAAAGATATGGCGAATGATTCTGCAAGCAACGAGAAGCCGGCTCTTTCGAGTGCGAGTCAGGTACCGCTGTACGTCGGCACATCGGGGTGGGCGTACACGATCTGGAAGCCCGACTTCTATCCCAAGAATGTCGCATCCAAGAGTTTTCTGAAGTATTACGCGACGCAACTGAATACGGTTGAGGTGAACTATACGTTCCGTCGAAGCCTGACAGAGAAGGCCGCGACAGGATGGATGGCAGATGTTGGGCCGGACTTTCGTTTCGCACTGAAAGCGAATCAGTACATCACCCACATCAAGCGCCTGCAGAACGTGGAGGAGCCGATCCAGCGATTCTTGTCGACGCTGCAACCGTTGGCCAAGCAGATTGGGCCAGTGTTGTTCCAGTTGCCGCCGACGACGAAATCCGACCTTGCGGTGCTGCGCGATTTTCTGGCGCTGCTGCCGAGAAATTTCCAAGCGGCGTTCGAGTTTCGGCACCCGTCGTGGTTTTGCGAGGAGGTCTATCAGGTCCTGCGAGATCACAACTCGACGCTTTGCGTTGCCGAGACGGAGAAGCTGGATACGCCCGAGGTGCGAACCGCGAACTTTATCTATTTTCGTTTTCGGCAGCCCAGCTATTCGGCGGAGGATGTGAAGCGACTGGCGGAGCGAGTGGGTAAATGCGTTGCGGACGGCTTGGAGACCTATGCGTTTTTCAAGCATGAGGAAGATCCTCGCTCGCCTCTGAATGCGGTGGAACTGTTGAATGCGGTGCGGGGAAAGCAATCGGCAATTGGCCGGTAACACTGATCCCGACGGTAGAACCGCAGATCCTTCGACTGCGTTCGGCTGCTGCGCGACCTCACTCCGCTCAGGATGATAAATCGGCTGCTGATTGCTAACAACGAACCCCATTCGCTATTCCCGCCGTAGCAAGTCAGCTTCATACTCATCTCGTGCAGAGTGCCGATCCCAACCTGCGTCTGTTGAACTCGTTCCTCGATTACCTCAAGGTCGAGAAGGGGCTGGCGCCGCTGAGCGTTGCGGCTTATCGATCGGACCTGGAGCAATACGCCGGATTTCTGCTGAAGCGCAAGCGTGGCTTGCGTGACGCGCGACGGCAGGAGGTGCGTGACTTTCTCAATTCGCTGCTGTCGAACGGTGTGGACGGGCGCAGTGTGGCGCGAAAGCTTTCGGCGCTGCGGCATTTCTACAAGTATCTGCTGCTGGATCGCTACATCAGCGCCGATCCGACGCTGAACATCGATTCTCCGCGGCAATGGAAAGTATTGCCGAAGTCGCTCGCCACCGACGAAGTCGAGAGCTTGTTGCAAGGCCCGGCGCGCGCGAAAGACGATCGTCTGTCGCAGGCGCTCGCCGGCCGCGATCGCGCGATGTTGGAGGTCTTCTACGCCGGAGCGCTGCGAGTTTCGGAGGTCGTCAATCTGAAACTGGAAGACCTGAAGCTCGAGCTGGGATATGTGCTGGTGCGGGGGAAAGGCGACAAGGAGCGAATTGTGCCTTTGGGCCGCGCCGCGCAGGAGGTCGTGCAGCGGTATTTGCGGGATGCGCGTCCGATGCTGGCGGCGGGGAAGTCGTCGCCGTTTCTGTTTATTGCGCGAGGAGCCAAAGGCATCACGCGGCAGCGCGTGTGGCAGATGGTGAACGCCGCATCGGCGCAGTCGCGGCATGCGAGCCCGCACATGCTGCGTCATAGCTGCGCGACGCACATGGTAGAGAACGGGGCCGATCTGCGAACCGTGCAGACGATTCTGGGGCACGCCGACATTTCCACGACGCAGGTATACACCCATCTGGCGCTGGATCGGCTGAACAAGGTTTACCGGCAGCATCATCCGAGGAGCAGGAAGACAGCGAGCGCGGGGAAAGAAGATCTCTCGTCGACCTGAAGGTCTGCTCGTGATGACAAATCCCTGGAAGGCGAGCCGCACAAACGGGGCAACGGCTAAATCATGACCAAGCACGACACAACCGTCGTGGAAAAAGCGATTGCGAAGTTTGTGCGGTCGTTGCAGGAGCGCAATGCGTCGACGCATACGATCAAGGCTTATCGCACCGATCTGGCGCAGTTTGCTGAATACGTTGGCCCGCAGAGCTGGCGTGAGATCGATCACGTGCTCATCCGCGGATATCTGGCGAATCTCTATGAGCGCGGTTTGAGTAAGACCTCGGTTGCGCGGGCGTTGGCGGCGCTGCGGTCGCTCTATAAGTGGCTGGCGCAGGAGGGCGAGGTTGATCAGAATCCCGCGGCCCTGGTGGCCACGCCGAAGCTGCCGAAGAAACTGCCGCGCGTGCCGACGATCGAAGAAGTGAACACTGTGCTCGATTCGGCGATGCCGGAGTGTTCGGCGTTTGCCGAGCGCGATCAGGTGATCCTCGAATTGCTTTATGGCTGCGGCATTCGCAACTCGGAACTCATTGGCATCAATCTCGACGACATTCGATGGTCGAACGAAATGATCCTGGTGCGAGGCAAGGGGCGCAAAGAGCGCTACGTGCCGTTTGGCGATTCGGCGAAAGCTTCGGTGCAGAATTATCTTCCGGCGCGACAGCGCGTGCTCGGTGAGACCAGGCGGACAACAGAAAAGGCGCTGCTGATCAACCTTCGCGGTCAGCGGCTGACGACGCGCAGCGTCGGCCGCATCGTCAAGCAAATCGCGGTTGCGCGCGGACTCTCGCCCGATGTGCATCCGCACACATTGCGCCATGCCTTCGGTACGCACATGCTGGAGGAAGGCGCGGACCTGCGCGCGATTCAGGAGATGCTCGGCCACGAGCGGCTCTCGACCACGCAACGCTACACGCAGCTCACGGTGAAGCACGTAATGGATGTGTACGACAAGACGCATCCGCATGCCAAGAAAGCGGCGAGCAGCTAGCTGAGAGCTTCGAGCCGCGAGCCTGAAGCCACGAGCTTCGGGCTTGGAGCCAAGCGCTCTGAGCAAACCTTGGCGGAGCGCGACTTGGTTTTACACTTCTCGCTACCCGTTGCCATTCATCACACCCTGGAAGTCAATGATTTGTCCGCAGCTGGTTGCTCGCGGCTCGTAGCTTCCTCGATTTCCACAACGCAATCTCTGATACACTTGCTGCCGCCCAAAAATCCTTCCATGAGTGACGCGGGTTCCCCGACAGATTCGCCGAAGATTCGGCTGGTGTTGCTGTGGCACATGCATCAGCCGTTTTACAAAGACATGGTCACGGGCGAGTATCGCCTGCCCTGGGTGCGGCTGCATGCGCTGAAGGACTATTACGGCATGGTCAAGCTGCTGGATGAATTCCCCAACGTTCATCAGAACTTCAATCTCGTTCCGTCGCTGGTGGCGCAGATTCAGGATTATGTCTCCGGCGAGGCGCACGATCCGTTCTTCGATGTGGTGGCCAAGTCGGCGGGCGAGCTTAATGCCGCCGAGCGCCGTTTCGCCCTGCAGTATCTGTTTCAAGCGAATCCGGTGAACATGATCGGGCGCTATCCACGATATCGCGACTTGTGGGACCGTTATCACGCGACCAGCACGCGGCCCGAAGGAGCCGAGTCGTACTTCGTCACCCGCGATTATGCGGATTTGCAGGTGCTGTCGCAGCTGGCATGGTTTGACGAGTTTTTCCTTGCGGATTCCGACATCGCGGCTCTCGTGCAAAAGGGCGAAGACTTCACGCGCGACGATCAGCAGTTGGTCATCGCGAAGGAACGCGAGATGCTGGCGACGGTCTTGCCCGCGTATGCAGAGGCGGCGCAGCGCGGAGCGATCGAGCTTTCGGCAACGCCGTTCTATCATCCGATTCTGCCACTGCTCTGCGATACGAATGCCGGGGCGGAGTCGTCGCCAGGCTTGCCGCTGCCCACGCGGCGTTTCAAGCATCCCGACGATGCCACGCTGCAGATCCAGCGTGCGTTTGATTCGCACGAGAAGCTTTTCGGTGTGCGTCCGCAGGGCTTGTGGCCGTCGGAGGGCAGCGTCTCGGAAGAAGCGCTGAAGCTGGCGGCGCGCGCCGGTGTGCATTGGATGGCGACCGACGAAGGCGTGCTCGGGCGCTCGCTCGACTTCAACTTTGCGCGCCACAACGGCGATCATTTGCACGTCGACGGCGCCGAGCGGCTCTACAACATCTATCGCTACGAAAAAGACGACACGCGCATGCATCTGGTGTTTCGCGATCATCGCCTGTCCGATCTGATCGGCTTCGTCTATTCCGGAATGCCGGCGCAGGATGCCGCGAACCATCTCGTGCAAAACATCAAGGACTCCGCACGGCCGGTGCTCGACAAAGGCAAGAATGCAGTCGTGTCGATCATTCTCGACGGCGAGAATGCCTGGGAATACTATCCGCACTCGGGCCGTGAATTTCTGCGGCGCTTCTACGATGCGCTGCAACGCGATGAGCAGATCGAGCCGGTGACGATCTCTGAGGCCATCGCGCGTCATGGCGAAGCGAATTTTGCGCAGCTGAATCGGCTGGTGCCGGGATCGTGGATCGACGCCAACTTCAATGTCTGGATCGGCGCACCGGAAGACAATCGCGCCTGGGATCTGCTGGCGGAAGCGCGCGATTATTACGATCGCCATGCCAATCGCGTTTCTGACGCGCAACGGCAGCTCGCGTTGGAAGAGCTGCTGATCGCCGAAGGCAGCGACTGGAACTGGTGGTACGGTCCGGAGCATCATTCGGCGAACGATCGCGACTTTGATGAGCTTTATCGCAAGCATCTGTCCAACGTCTATCATGCGCTCGAAGGCATTCCGCCGGAAGAGTTGAACACGCCGATCATCAGCGGCGTTCTGCGGCCCAGCTACATTCCGCAAACCGCCTATGTGCGTGCGCGCGTCGATGGCCTGATCAGCGGCTACTTCGAGTGGATGGGCGCGGCCAGCTACACCTCCGATCAGCGGACCAGCGCAATGCACGGCAAACAGTTTCTGCTCGACGCGGTTTACGCCGGGCTCGATGCCGACTCGGTTTCCGGCCGGCTCGATTTTCACCATGCCATGCCCGACGCTGCTTATCGGTTAGTGGTGAACCTCGAGGTCTGGCGGGTCAAGGAAAACCAAAAAGCTGCGCCCGATTCCTATCGTCTCAGCGTCGATGCGACCGGCCGCAAGCTGCAGCGCTGGGTGCTGACCAACGGCCAGGAGCGTCACAAGCTGGCGACCTTCTCCGTCGACAACGGCGACTCCAACACCAACGGCGTCGAGGTCGCGCTTGAGCAGATCTTCGAGATGCGCGTTCCGTTCGAGCTCATCGGCGCCCAACCCGGCAGCCGCATCCGTTTGCGCTTTGCCATCTGGCGCGAGCATCTGCCCGTCGACTCGTTGCCGCTCGAGGGCTGGATCGATCTCCACGCCGTGCCGGAAGAAGAGCTGGAGACCAACCTGTACTGCTTCTCGCCGTCAGAGTAGCTGCCCGGTTGCTCTCGTTTTCTTCACACCTCCCTTCGATTCGTCGTCCCGTACGGTCGCTGCGCGACCTCACTCCGCTCAGGATGACACGTTGAAAGGCTTTCAGTTTGAGGATCAACCATACGTGCCGATTGTTGAGTCGTGACTGCCGACTGCTGACCGCTGATTGCTTGACTACTGACTGCTGACTGCCGCGGGGCGTCCCACTCAGCTGCCAACGCTGGGTTGCTGATAACTGACCACCGGCCACTCGGCCACCGGCAACTGCTTTCCCTTGCTTATTCTTCACGAACGCGTAACAATATTTCTGTTCGATGTCAGTCACCCACGCCTAATCAGCAGGCCGCGTCGAGGCAGGACGCGGTTCTTGTTTTTGTAACAAACGCGTGGGCTGCATCATCGAATGAAGTGAGGTAAAGAAGCGTCAACTTGCAGCTTCAACATCCCCGTAGGTCGGGCGCGCAAGCGTAGTGGATCTACTGGAGCCGCGAGCAGCTTTCAACATCCCCGTTCTGGGGCGTGTTCTCCGATCAACGGAAATTCACGTCGCTGGGACTGAAGGCAGAGACAAAGCGATGGCTACACTACCGATTACAGAAGCGGCATCGTGCTCGCTTGAAAATTATCTTGTACTCCCCGACCGTTCCATGGACGCTCGCATTGCCGCCGCCCGAGCGGAATTAGGCAGCGAGTGCGTCATCCTCGGTCATCACTATCAACGCGACGAAGTGGTTCGCTACGCCGATTATCGCGGCGATTCCTATCGTCTCTCGCAAATGGCCGCGGAGGCCAGGGGCAGCTACATCGTTTTCTGCGGTGTGCACTTTATGGCAGAAAGTGCCGACATCCTCGCGCGCCCCGGTCAGTCCGTGATTCTTCCCGACCTCAATGCCGGCTGCTCCATGGCCGACATGGCCGAGATCGGCCAAGTAGAAGACGCGTGGGAGCAGTTCGTGAATCTCGGCCTCACCGACGATGAAGGCCGCGGCATCACGCCCATCACCTACATGAATTCCACCGCCGCCATCAAAGCGTTTTGCGGCGAGCGTGGCGGGCTGGTCTGCACTTCCTCCAACGCGAAGGGCGCATTCGATTGGGCCTTCAGCCGCAACGAAAAAGTCTTCTTCCTTCCCGATCAGCATCTCGGCCGCAATACCGGATTCGCGCGCGGCATTTCACTCGATGAGATGGTCGTCTGGGATCCCTATCAGCTTCAGGGTGGTCAAACTGCCGACCGCTTGCGCAACGCGAAAGTAATTTTGTGGAAGGGCCACTGCTCGGTCCACCAGCGCTTCCTGCCGGAGCATGTCGAGAAGGTTCGTGCCAACTATCCCGGCATTCAGGTTATTGTTCATCCCGAGTGTCGCTGGGAAGTCTGTCAGAAGGCCGACGGCATCGGCTCGACCGATCATCTCATCAAGATGGTGGAGCAGGCGCCCGCGGGTGCATCGTTCGCCATCGGCACCGAGATTCATCTGGTCAACCGTCTGGCGAAGGAGAATCCCGACAAACGCGTCATCACGCTCGACGATTCCGGATGCCTCTGCACTACCATGTTTCGCATTTCGCCGCAGCACTTGTGCTGGGCGCTGGAGAACCTGGTCGACGGCAATATCGTCAACCAGATCAAGGTAACCGAAAGTGTCAAGATGTGGGCGCGCGCGGCTCTTGATAGGATGTTAGAAGTCCAGTGATTATTCGCAAGCGTCCTCGAGAAAAATTCCTACGGCGGGTCCCGCGCTATTGGTCCGACCTGCGCGCGCACCGCCGTCGTGTTCACGAGCGCCACCGGGCGCAAGTTCGGGCTACGCTGGAAAATTGGAATATCGATATGGCGCGCACTTTCACCCTCGCTGAAGCCGAAAACCTGCTGCCCGTTCTGGAGTCTCTGCTGCGCTCCGCCATTCAGGCCAAGGCGCTTATCGAAGAGGTGGACGCCGAGCAGCAGGCGCTGGCCAACCGCATCTTCATCAATGGCGGCACCATGGTCGACATCGTCTCCGTCGCCCGGCGCAAGGCCGAGCGCGAGAAGGCGCTGCAGAAAGCGAAAGACGCAGTCGCCGAAATCGACGCCACCGGCGTGCAAGTGAAAGATCTCGACATCGGCCTGCTCGATTTCCCCTGCGTTGTCGGCGATGAAGTGATCCTGCTCTGCTGGAAGCTCGGCGAGAAGGGCATCACCCACTGGCATGGGATGGAGGAAGGCTTCGCCGGCCGCAAGCCGATCGACGACCGCATCCTCCGCGGGCAGAAGAAGAGCAATTAGCGAGCAATGTGTGATGAAGTAAAGCTGTTTCGCGATCGAGGATGCTAGATCGTACTTTCTTCGAGGTTTGTTTTGTATCAGGGCACGACTTCAGTCGTGCCGTTCCGCGCCCAAGAAGGGTCTGGGCTTTAGCCCCTGCATAATGCCCAAACCGGCCCGCAACTCTGATATCAGCGAAATCCTGAGTTCTTCACGCACATTTTTTGTAACTACGAAAGCGAGCCTTGGCAGACGACTGTTGCAGTCCGATCGCAATGCCACCTTGCTCATTGATGTTCTTCGATCAAACGTTAAAGCGGGAAAGTTCAAGGTGCACGATTTCGTCGTCATGCCAGATCACTTCCACGCTCTGGTCACTGTCAGCGGAGACATGACAGTGGAAAGAGCGATGCAGTTGATCAAAGGGGGATTTTCCTATCGCTTGAAGAAGGAATTCAACTGTCTCGGCGAGGTTTGGCAGCGCGGGTTTTCGGAAGTACGAGTCGAAGATCGGCAGAGTTTCTTGCAACACCGCGATTACATCGCCCAGAATCCAGTCAATGCAGGATTGGTAGGTTCTGCGGAAGACTACCCCTATTGTTATTCTTATCTGGCGCGGCAAAAATCGGCAGGGGCTAAAGCCCGGCTCATCCAGCCCGCATGCGGCACGACTTAAGTCGTGCCCTGATACAAACCTTTACATCTGTCATGATTCAGCTCTCCGCCGCCGGTAAACGATTCGGACCCAAACTCCTCTTCGAAAATCTCGATTGGCTGATCACGTCCGACGCGCGTGTCGGCCTGGTCGGCGCCAACGGCACCGGCAAGTCCACGCTGCTGAAAATCCTCGGCGGCCTCGAGACACTCGACTACGGTTCGATTGTCCCCGCCAAGCACACGACTTTTGGCTACCTTCCGCAGGACGGCTTGCAGCTTTCCGGCCGCACCGTCTTCGACGAGTGCATGTCGGTTTTCGCGAATCTGCGCGCGCTCGAACAGGAGATGGAAGAGCTCACGCACAAAATCGCGGAACTCGATCACAACTCCAACGAGTACTCGCAGGTGGCCGATCGCTACCAGGTTATCCTCAGCCATTTTCGCGTGAACGACGGCTATGCCCTCGACTCGCAGGTCGGCACCGTGCTCGACGGTCTCGGCTTCCGCAAAGAAGATTGGACGCGCTACACCGAAGAGTTCTCCGGCGGCTGGCAGATGCGCATCGCGCTCGCCAAGCTGCTGCTGTCGAAGCCCAACCTGCTCCTGCTCGACGAGCCCACGAACCATCTCGATCTCGAAACCCGCAACTGGCTCGAACAATACCTGCTCCAGTATCCCTTCGCCTACGTCCTCATCTCGCACGATCGCTACTTCCTCGATGTCACCGTCGATCGCATCATCGAGATCTGGAACAAGGGCGTTCACTTCTACAGCGGCAACTACGAAAAATATCTGGCGCAGAAGCAGGAGCGCCGCGACTCGCTGGTCGCCGCGTACAAGAACCAGCGCGAACGCATCGAGCAGCTCGAAGCCTTCATCAACCGCTTCCGCTATCAGGCGACCAAAGCCAAGCAGGTGCAGAGCCGCATCAAGGAGTTGGAGAAGATCGAGCGCATCGAGATTCCGCCGGACGAGAAGACCATCCACTTCACCTTTCCGCAGCCCAAGCCCAGCGGCCGTCTCGTCGTCGAAGCTACCGATGTCGCCAAGAGCTACGGCCCCAAGGAAGTCTTTCGCGAGGTCAACTTCACCATCCAGCGCGGCGACCGCATCGCGCTGGTCGGCGTTAACGGAGCAGGGAAGTCGACGCTGATCAAGCTGCTGACCGGCATCGAGCCGCTGACCGAAGGCAAGCTGAACCTCGGCCACAACGTCGAGCCCGATTATTTCGCGCAGGATCAATACAAGGAACTCGATCCTTCCAGCCGCATGCTCGACGACCTCTCCGACGTCGCGCCGCAGAAGTCCATTACCGAGCTTCGCGGCGTGCTTGGATGCTTCCTCTTCTCGGAAGACGATGTCTTCAAGCCCATCGGCGTGCTCTCCGGCGGCGAACGCAACCGTTACGCGCTGGCGCGGATGCTGCTGCATCCGTCGAACTTTCCTGCTGCTCGACGAGCCTACGAACCACCTCGATATGCGTGCGAAGGACGTGCTGCTGGAGTCGCTGGAGAAGTACAACGGCACTGTCGTCTTCGTCTCCCACGACCGCTACTTCATCGACAAGCTGGCTACGCGGGTCTTCGAGATCGGCAGCGGCCGGGTCGAGGTCTTTCCCGGCAATTACGAAGACTATCTGTGGCGCAAGCAGCGCGAGCAGTCCGGCGAGGGCGAAGCGGAGCAGGCCGCCTGGACTCCCACATTGTCGGATGTCCCAGGTTACGAAGAGCAGAAATCGCAGCAGAAGAAACGCATCAATCCCATCAAGCTGAAGCAGTTGCAAACCCGCCACGGCCAGATCGAGCAGAACATTGCGCAACTGGAAGACGGCATCGCCGAGTGCGAGCGTGAGCTGCAATCGTTTGTCAGCGCGGAAGAAACCGCGAAGTGGACCGAGCTGCTGGCCAAGCGCCGTGGCGAACTCGAAACGCTTATGAGTGAATGGGAGAGCCTCTCGCAAGAACTGGAGCAGGCTAACGCCTAAATGCAGGTGTGGGTTATCAGAGACCTGCCAATGATGTCATTTGATCAGACCGGATTTCGTCACTGATGTCGATACGACGAAGAGGCGGAGCGGCCTTATTTTCCGCCACTACCACTCGATCGCGTCCCTCGCGCTTAGCTCGATACAGCGCCTCGTCGGCTGCCTTCACAATCGTCCCGGCTGAGTCGCCGTGCACCGGGAATCCGGCGACGCCGATTGACACGGTGATCTTGCGCAGGATTTCACCGTGACAGCGAACTTGCAATTCGGTGACCTGCTGCCGGATGTTTTCCGCACGTTGATATCCGGCTTCCAGATTCGTCTCGGCCATAATCATCAGAAACTCTTCGCCGCCGTAACGGCAGCTGATATCCCCGCCGCGCACTACTGATCGCAGCATCGCACCCAACTCGCGGAGCAGCACATCCCCCGCCTCATGGCCATACGCATCATTAAGCCGTTTGAAGTGGTCGATATCGATCATCAATACGGTCACCGGAGTCTGGCTGCGCGCCGCCCGCAGCAGCTCCCGCTCCAGTGAGTCTTCCATATGCCGGCGGTTGAACAGGCCGGTCAGGGAATCCCGCAGCGACTGGTATTTCAAGGTATCGCGCAGATTGAGATTGGCGAACGCCAGCGCGATCTGTTCCGACAAAGTCTCTGCGAGCCTCAATTTTCGCTGTACGGTACCAGCCTCAGCCACGCACTCGCACAGACTGGAATCATCGATGGTAAGCACTCCCAGCGAGTCGCCCTGCGCGATCATGGGCAGGCACAGGTGGCACGCCGCCGAACTGTCGGCGCTATGTTCGCAGATTAGATTGACGCCCCGCGGTTGCACCAGGTGACGCTCGCCTTTGCGCAGAGCCCAGCAGCTCTCCGGAGGGAACGGCCCTGCTTTGCTCTCTCCGTTGCCCCAGGTGAAAGCAGTATCGAGCAGGTTGCGAGAGGAATTCAGCAGCAGCAACGACCCAGCGGCAAAGAACTGCTGCAAAACCCGCGCCGCCAATTTGCGTGCTTCCTCCAGTGTCAGACACGATTGCAGCTGCTTGACCAGCTCGTTGATGGCTTCGATCTCTCGCGCGTACGTCTGGGTCTCGCTGAGCGACTCGCGCAACTGATCCTGCGCACGCGCCAGCTCCTCGGTACGCTGTGCTACCCGCCGTTCCAGCATTGCATTCAGATTACTAAGCTCTTCCTGCATGCGAACTCGGTCTTTGGCATCGGCCACAATCCGGCTGGTGGCGAAGGCTCCAATTCCGGCAGCGAAAAGTGCCGCCAGCCACACAATCATCATGGCTACACGCCGAGTTTTGCGGTCGATTTCCTCTCCCTGTTCGTTAACGATTTTGATCTGCTCGATCTCGAACGATGCCAGGTCGTCCCAGGCGAGGCGGTAGCTGTAAAGCTCCGGCATGACCCGCCCCAGCATGACGGCTTCCGCCTTCGCCGTATTGTTTTCCTGGAGCAGTATCTGCAGTGCGTACCTATAGCTTGCGAGGTAGGGAGCGCGCGTGTCCTTGACTGCCTGCAACAATTGCCGCTCTTTCTCACTATCGGACTGAGCTTCGAGCTGCTCGACAATCTCCGTCAAGCGACGGCTGTTTTCATCCCTGCGAGCTAACACCTCCTCCGGCGAAGCATTCTTGTCCAGAAACAGCCGAGTGGTAATTGCGTTATTCTCGTTGGAATATCGCATCGCCCGATGGACCATTTGCAATTTGCTCAGTCGGCTCTCGGTCGCCTGATCCACCGCATGATCCACGCTGAGTATACGGACGCTAGCCCAATAGCTGGTCGCCATCATGATGACAATGGGCACAGCGAAGCACACGCCGAGCCACGACGCCAAGCGCCAGTGGGCCCGTGCCGCTCGTTGAATTGGTTGAATGTTGTGATCGGCCACGTCTGCTCGCGGTGGAGGCGCGGACGCGAAGGCAATATCCGCGGCTGGCATCGCACTTTGGCGCTGCTCTGTCAGCGCTCCGGCCTCCTCGGCCTCGCCGACCATTCGGCCCTCCTGCACACTATGCCGTTCAGCACAAATCGCCGCTCGCCCTAAGAGTAGGCTGTGGGGCGGCGTAGACAGCGTTAGTTTTCTCTCAGGATGGCGAATAAGCTCGCGGGCAAACCAGAATGGGCAAACAGGTTTTATTGCGGGAATGGTGCCGCTGGAATCGCCTCTACGGCCGCTGTCCCTCGTTCCACTGCGGGGTGAAGTCGCTGTTGGCCAGCCAGCTGATGGGAGCGATCATCGATCCGATCGCGCTGTCCAGATGCTGCCAGTCCACCTTGTCGAGGGTATCGGTTGGTTGATGGTAGTCCTTGTGCAAGCCATAACTGGAGACCGTTTGTGCCACGATGCCATCTTTGGCAAGCGCGTAGTTATCCGAGCGCATGAAGAAGTTCTCTCCGGGATGTGGATCAGCCACTAACTGCGCACCATGTGCGGCTAGCTGCGGCCCCAGGTTGGTCCGCTCCCATCCGGTTAGCCATAATTCGTTGGGTTTCACCTTGGCATCGGCGCGCCCGATCATCTCGAAGTTCAGATTGGCGACGAGAGTGTCCAAGGGAAAAGGCGGATGCTTGAGGAAGTATTGCGAGCCCAGTAGTCCCGTCTCTTCGCTGCCGAATAAAGCGAACACCAATGTGCGCTGCGGTCGTTTTTCCTTGGCCAACGCTCGCGCCAGCTCCATCACCGCGACTGTGCCGGAAGCGTCATCATCCGCGCCGGGATACATCTTGCCGTCGCGCACGCCCAGATGATCAAGATGTGCGCTGAGCAAAATGATCTGCTGCTTCTGCGTGGTGCCGTCAATCTTGGCCAGCACGTTCCAGGTGTGCGAAATCGTCCACGGCGTAATCTCGGCGTGCAGCCTGAGCGTCGCGCCATCGTTCATGCTCCACAGCTGCTGCGCCGGCTCGCTCTTCAGCAGGATCATGTCAGGTCCGGCCGGAGCGTCTCCGATCCTCTTCTCCGGTCGCGGCAACTGGCTGCCGAGCCGTTGAAACATCGCTTCGGCGCCGGCCACTTCCGGCACGATCAGCAGAGCCGCTTTGCTCGCTCGATAAGGGGAGATCGCACTCTGGACGTCCTGCCTGCTGGCACCCGGCTTGGGCTTGAACAGCACCGCTGCTCCCGCTTTAATCATGCTGGGCGCAGTCGTGGAGTCGCTAAGATCCAACTTTTGCAATGGAGCGGAAACATCCGGCTCCGGAAGCTGCCAAACCACAAACTCAGTTCCATGCTTCCACGCGAAACTCTTGCCTGTACTGTCGAAGCTCAACACCGGGGCCGACGTCACCGCGCGCGTCTTGATGGTTGCCGTCTGGATGTACTCGCCGTTCCCTGCAGCAGGGGCCAGCCCGTAGTGCTTAAGCTGGGCGGCGATATATTGTGCGGCGTGATACTCGTCCGGCGTTCCGCTCCCACGGCCGTGCAGCTCGGGGCCGGCAAGATAACCAAGATTCTGCCGAATGCATGGAGCACAGACGGCTGACGATGTGTTGCTGCTGCTCTGCGCAGTGGTGACGATCGCCACCGCTAACAGGACGACGGGGGTCAGAAATTTCCACGAGAATCGCTTCAATGTAGGGCGTCCAATAGAGCCCCGCGAAGCGGGACGGAACATGATAGCCCACCGCTTTAGCGGAGGGTGGGCTGCATGTTCGACCTCAAACTCCGTCAGGGGCGGCACAGGTTCTTAGATTCGAATCCATCCGGCGCGAATCGCTTCCAGACTCACCACCGCGACGATAATCCACAGCAGAACACCTTGCAGCAAGGGGCGCGGCCCCACCTTCCGCAGCGCCGACGGCGACAGGCTCGCTCCGATCAGAAACAGCGTAACGATCAGCATCACTTTGCCCGCAGCGCTCAGGAAGTGATACGCGTGCGCGCCGGGGAAAAAGTATGTGTTGGCCACAGCCGCCAGGCAGAAAAACAGAATGAACCAAGGCCACTGAATGCGGGTCTTGCTGCCTTTGACGGCAGCAGTGCCAAGCGAAACCGGAACAATCCATAGCGCGCGCGCCAGCTTCACCGTGGTTCCCACCGCCAACGCAACCGCACCATATTTCGCTGCCGCGCCGACCACCGAGCTGGTGTCATGAATTGCCAGCGCCGCCCACAATCCGAACTGGCTTTGGGAGAGCTTCAGCCAAAGCCCGATTGCCGGAAAGGTCAGCAGCGCGACCGAGTTCAGCACAAAAATCGTCCCCAGCGACACCGACATCTCATCTTCCGTCGCGCCGGTAATCGGTCCGACAGCCGCAATGGCACTGCCGCCGCAAATCGCCGTTCCTGTGGAGATCAAAAACGCCGGACGCGGCTGTACCGCGAATAACTTGCCCAGCAGCATTCCCAGCGTCATCGCAAACGTGATACTTATCGCCGTGTACAGGAAGCCGCTCTTGCCGGCCTTCAAGACTTCCTGCAGGTTCATGCCGAAGCCGAGTCCCACGACCGCAGCTTGCAGAAGGAGTTTAGAAAATCGTCGCGATGGTCCGGGATACGGATGAGTGGCGATTGCGCCGAAGATTAGTCCGGCGACCAGAGCCAGAGGAGGCGATGCCCAAGGTGTGAGGCAAAAAACAAGCCCCGCGACAAAAAGCAGTTTTGCGTTCATCAAGCGGCTAGACAATACGGAGTCGTCCACCGGGATCGCCAACCACGGCCATGTCTAAGAATTGGACACATGAAACGCAGTTAAAATGGGCCCAATGCCAAGGAGCGGTGACGATTTCCTTGGCTCCGGGCCCATTCGATCCTGAAATGGATCGGAGGTGATACTTTTATGTTACTCCGGCATGATCAAAAGTCAAGCAGAAAGCGAGATAAACCGCTGAATTTTCAGTAGTTGCACCATTTCTGCTGTGACATTCAAATGCCTGAAAACATTGAGGATGACTGTGCCATGGTGGCGTCAACTGCGTAGCTTTTGCTCTCCTGATATGGGAAATCCCCTTCGCCAACGCCGTAGGCTGACCCGCTTCGCGCGAGCGACCCTGCTCCTCCTGCTGCTTGTGTTATCGGCCACGACGTTTCTGGCCGCCTCCGCGGGGCAAGCGACCTCGCCGGCTCCGAACTCCTCCTCGGCATCCTCCCGGCCGCTTCTGCAGTATTCCTTGCCTCCAGACAAACTCGCCCAGGCCCATGTGCTTTACCTGCTCGACGGCGCCCTCTATTTCGCCACCACTATTTGGGGGCTGCTCGTCCTCTGGATGATGTTGCGCTTCCACTTCGCCGCTCGGCTGCGACGCTTGGCCGAGCATGTCTCACGCCTTCGCTTCATACAAGCCGTCATCGTGATGTCTCTGTTTGTTCTGGTCGTGGAGCTGACCGATCTCCCATTTCACATCTATCGACACCACATCAGCTTGAAGTATGGCTTCTCCGTCCAGCACTGGGGTTGGTGGTTTGAGGACTGGACCAAGAGCCTGCTGCTCGGCATCGTCTTCGCCAGCTTTCTCGGCCGGATTCTCTACGCCGTGATCCGCCGCAGCCCGCGCCGCTGGTGGTTCTACTTCTGGCTGGCTCTGATTCCCATCGTTGTCTTCGTGATGTTCATCGAGCCGGTTTGGATCGAACCGATGTTCTACCGATTCGAGCCGCTCAGCGATCATCATCCCGAACTCGTCGCCCAGATCGAACGCGTCGTACATCGCGCCGGCCTGGACATCCCGCCCGATCGCATGTTCGAGATGAAAGCCAGCGACAAAACCACAACGTTGAACGCCTATGTCACTGGCTTCGGAGCAACCAAGCGGGTCGTCGTCTGGGACACCACCATGCGGCAGATGACCACTCCCGAGACGCTCCTCGTCTTTGGTCACGAAATGGGCCATTACGTTCTCGGTCACATTCTCAAGGAAGCCACCATCGATCTCTTCCTGCTCTTGCTGCTCTTGTACATTGCGTACCGCCTCGCGAACTGGCTGCTCGCCTGCTACGGTGCGCGATGGGAGATTCATGATCTCTCCGACTGGGCCTCGCTTCCCTTGCTTGCACTGCTGCTGTCCTTCCTCGCCTTCCTGGCTTCGCCCGTCTTCAATGCCGTCTCGCGCCACTACGAGCATCAGGCCGATCAGTATGGTCTCGAGGTGGTTCACGGCCTGATTGCGGACGAACCTCTCACGGCCGCACATGCATTCCAAAAGCTCGGGGAACTGTCGCTCGACTATCCCGACGTCAACAAGTTCTGGGAGTTCTGGGCCTGGACCCATCCCACCATTCGCGATCGCATGATCTTCGTCCAGACCTACGATCCATGGTCGGAAGGCAAGCAGCCCGAGTTCGTGAAGAACGCCCCGTGAGCCCAGGAATTGTCGTAACGTTTGGCAAGCAATTCTCCAAACCCTCACTAGCCACTAGCCCGTAGCCACTGACACACGGGCTACTGGCTACTGGCTACTGGCTACCGGCTACTGGCCACTGCTTTCGTTCATCCCTCACATCGTCCGGTGACCACGCTCACTGCGCCTTCGTTCGCAAGGTCCATACTGAAGTTGTCAGCGGCTGCCCTCTGTCCGTTGTGCTTTTTTCGGACAACGCAGCGTCGACCGCGTTCTTGTCGCCGGGCAGCATCGCGTTGGAGGTAAAGACATTATGCCGACCGTCATCGAACCGAAAACCGAAGAACCCAAGCCGCAACTGGTTCCTCCGCCGTCGAATGAGCCGGAGCTCTTCGCCGCCGAGATCGCCATGGAGAAGAAGGGCCTGAACCTGTTTCCTGTTTTTCTGATCCTCGCCTTAGTAGTGGTGTTAGGCGGTTTCATCTTCTACTTCGTCAGGAGCGCGACCGAGGTGCTGACGGTTCCCGTGGCGACAACCGCCATTGGCGACATCCTGAAGGCGCAGGGGCCGGCAGTTGTTCACTTCAGTACAGGAAAGGTCGATCCGAGCATCAATGGGGGACCCGAACCTAACTACAAGCTGCTGGAGAAAGCTGGCGTGATCGCTGTCGCGGCGCCCAAAGCCAAAGGTTGGGCCGCTCTCACCGTCACCATGACCGGGCCGGGCGAGACTCTGCTGAATAGCATCGATGGCGTAACCAAGGCAAAGAATTCCGATGGTGGAACCAACTACACTGTGCCGCTTGCCGTGCGCCACCTGGTCTCGGTCGACAAGGTCACCATGGTAAAGCCGCATCTGGCGCAGGTTGCGTATACCTGGAGGTGGGCGCCCAATCGTCTGGGCCAGGACTTCGACGCCTCCGGCTCGCTGGTGCAGGGCTTCGGCAGCTGGGAACGCACGAACCTCATCAGGTCGTACGGCGTGGATTTCTACGGCGCCGGGCCGAGCAAAGCCAGCATCGTCCTGATGGAAGACGACAACGGCGGGTGGAAGCCGTATACGAACTAGCAGCTAGCGATTAGCAACTAGCAACTAGCGACTAGCAACTAGCAATCAGCAACGAGAAGCTTCTGGCTTCTCGTTTGCTTTTTGTTCTTGAAAATCAATGCGCGCCAACGGCAGGCAGTCGAGTAGGCCTTGGCTAGTTGCTAGTTGCTAGTCGCTCGTCGCTAGTTGCTCATCGCCAACCATCCCAACCCTAGCAGCAGGGTCAGCACCGTTACTGGCACGCCAATCTTCATGTACTCCACAAATCCGATGTGCGCCTCGGCTCGTGCCTTCTCCACCACGATGATGTTCGCCACCGATCCTGTGATTGTGAGATTGCCCGCCAGGGTGCTGCTCATCGCCAGCATCAGCCAGGCATGATGCGGATTGTGAAACTGCGGCATCAGTCCCTTCAGCAACATCACCGTGGGAACATTGCTTACGAGATTCGACAGCAGAGTAACCACCGCAGTGAAGATCACGTGGTTTTGCAGATTGAGCTTCTCGGTAGCTCGCAACAGTTGCTCGGTCACCCCGGCCTGCTGGGCGCCTCCAATAATCAGAAACAATCCGAGGAACAGTATGAGCAGCGACCAGTCGACATCGCCATAAATGATCTTTGGCGAGTGGCGACGCTGTACCAGCAGAAGCGCTCCTCCAATTGCTGCCACGAACGCCGGAGGGTACCCGAGAAGAAATCCGATTAGCACGCCAAGGCTCACTGCAACCGGCCAGCCAGGATGAATCTCTGATTCACGGCTCACAGTGATCTCGTCTTTCACCGGTTGCACTGCCTGCCCATTGCCGTTGCGCAAATGTATCCAGTGCAGCAGCGCCCAGTCGATGAACAGCCCCAGGGCTGCCACCGGTCCCAGGTGCGCCAGAAAATCGCGGTACGAGATACCGGAGATTGACCCGATAAGGATGTTCTGCGGATTGCCGGTAATCGTCGCCGTGCTGCCGATGTTCGACGCCGTCGCCAGCGCCAGCAGATACGGCACCGGCTTCAGCCCCATGCGCTTGCAGAGGCCAAGAATGAGCGGTGCCATCACCAGGCAGACGATGTCGTTCACCAGGAATGCCGAGAGAATTCCGCTGATGAAGATCACGCCCGGAAGCAACTGCCCGGCGCTGAGATGTGCGATGGCCAGCCGCGTGATCCAGTCGAAGAAGCCTGCCAGATGCAGGCTGGCGACGATCAGCATCATCGAGAACAACAAGACCAGCGTGGCGAAATCAACGCTCGTAATCGCCTGCTTCGGGCCGAGCACCCCAAACGCAAACATCAATACCGCGCCGATCACGGCCATCGCCGGCCGGTCGATCTTCGTCCCCGGCAGCCTGCCGATCGCAAACACCAGATAGCTGGCGAGAAAGATCAGCCAGGCTATGACGATGTGCCAGTGCGACAGAGTGTGATCGAGCGCTGCGGTCATCGTTGTTGTGTTGTTACGATTTCACCCACGGAAGCTGCCGCTTGGCGGGGGTTAACGCAAACGGCAATTCATTGGACGCAAGAAATGGGAAGCCGGTTTGCATTGACAACTTCCGGCGGACGCGTCACTCTCATCGCCAGCCCCAAGAACGAGGAGCCGCTGCCTGTGGTCCGACTCTTATTGGTCTTTTGCGTAGCTGTGCTCTTTGCTGTCGCCATTCCTGCTGAAGTTCAGCAAACAGCCTCATCGGGCGCGTCCGCAAAAACTGCGGCTTCGGCCGTTACCGCCACCGATCAGGATAATGGCAAGGATATCGATCTGGCTCCCGATCAGACGCTGATTGTGAAGCTGGCCAGCAATCCTTCCACGGGTTACAAATGGACGGTGGAGGGCGATCCAGCTCCCTTGAAGCTGCAGAAACAGACCTATCGGAAGAGCACGAAGTCCTCAGCGATGGGCGCTCCGGGGATGGAAGTTTTCCAATTCAGCGCCGGCTCCAGCGGTATCGCCAACTTGAAGCTGAACTATCATCGCTCGTTCGAATACAACCTCCCGCCGGTGAAGACCTTCAGTCTCAGGGTCAACGTGCGATAGCGGAGACGTTGGCATTCAGCCGCAGCCGGCTCAGCCGCTGACACGCTTGTTCCAGATCGCCATCGGTCTTCGCAAAACAGAAGCGCAGCAGATGGTCGCCGCGGCCTCCCTGGAAGAATGCCTGCCCGGGAACGCTGGCTACGCCAGTGAGGTGCAGCAGGTTCATCGCTTTCTCGATGCTGTTTTCGCCCGGAACGTTCGCAGCATCCGCCAGCACGTAATACGACCCCGCAGGGACGCTCGGCTCCAGACCCGCAGCTCGCAACGCATCGCAGATTATCTCCCGCTTCTTCTGATAATCGCGAACCAGGTCGGAGTAAAAGCTCGCCGGCAGTTCCTCGAGCCCGGCCGCAACCCCATGCTGGAACGCCGATGGCGCGCAGACATACGCCAGATCGTGAAAGTAGCTGATTGCCGGAATCCAGCGCGCTGAGGCGTACAGAAACCCCACCCGCCATCCGGTGATGCTGAAGGTCTTCGAGAATCCTGAGATCGTGATAGTCCGCTCAGCCGCATCAGGAAGTGTCGCCGGGCTGATGTGCCGCTGGCCGTCGTATACAAAGTGTTCGTAAATCTCGTCGGTGAGGACAAACAGATCGTGCGCCGTTGCGATCCTGAGGATCTCCAGCATCTCCTCGCGCGAGAAAACTTTTCCCGACGGATTGGCCGGCGTGTTGATCAGGATGGCGCGCGTCTTCGGTGTGATCGCATCCGTGACGCGATCGAATATCAACCGGTAATCCGGCGGGTCAAGCGATACCAGCACCGGATGGCAATGCTGGCCGATGAGCGTCGCGTAGTGATAGCCGTAATACGGCTCGAAAAGAATGACTTCGTCGCCAGGATTGAGCAGCGCGCGGCATGCAGCATCGAACCCGCCTGTCGCACCCGAGGTTACAAGAATCTCGGAATCAGGATCGGCCGCGATAGCATTCTGCCGCGCCAGCTTCTGCGCGATGGCGTTGCGCAGGCGCGCGATTCCATCCAGGCGCGTGTACTGGTTGAAGCCGGCTTCGATCGCAGCTTCAGCTCCATGGCGCACCGCGGCGGGAACCTCGGTGTCGCACACTCCCTGTGCCAGATTGATGCCGCCCACGCGGTCGCACTCGACCGACATGGTGCGAATCGTCGATTGGACGATGCGGCTGGCAATGTCACTTAATCCCAGCATGAAAATCACCCCATTTTGATATGCCGACTATTTTACTTGCGGCTGCTTGCCGATATCTTCTCAGCGCCGCACAACCAAGGCAGGAAGCTCTGTGGGCCAGCTCCGCGGATCAGGCGGGAAGCGCTCGTCCAGCGCTTCTGCCCGTTTAGTTGTAGGAGTCGGCTGCGCGGGAATGACAACGGCTGTTTCAACAACTGTTGCAAGAGCCGGTAAGTGTCAGAGCATCAATCGGTTGCTTCGTTTTGCAACCAGTCCCGAAATGTGTTGCAAGTCACAAGATCATGTGACTTTGGTCGTTGCCTCTCGTCGCCAGAGGATTAGAATAGAAATCGGTATTGAAAATGATTTTCAACTTCATATTCGGCCGTCATAAGAAAAATCATGGGACAAAAGCCGGCGCGCTCTCGGACTTGCACGTCGGAGAAAGCGCCATCGTATCGGAGTTGGAATTGGCCCCAGCGGTGGCCGAACATCTGATGAACCTCGGTTTCGTTCCCGGCCTGGTGGTGAAAGTTCTTCGCAGCGGCCCCGGCGGCGATCCTCGCATCTATCGCGTTGACGGCACGGAAGTCGCCATGCGCCGCGATCTTTCCCGGCATATTCACGTGGAGCTCATTGGCGCTCCCGCCTTCGGAGACTAGATGGGAGCTTCGACGATGAGCTGCCACGCTGTGGCACCGCCCAGAGATGAAGCTCTCGGCACGTCCTACCGCACCGTCGCTGTCGTCGGTCCTCCGAATTCCGGCAAGACAACTTTATTCAATCGTCTCACCAAGCTGCGTCAGAAGGTCGGCAATTTCCCTGGCGTCACGGTCGAGCATCACACCGGTTACATTCGAGACGCGTACGGCGAAGAGGTCGCGTTGATCGATCTGCCCGGCGTCTACAGCCTCATTCCAAAATCCGAAGACGAGAAGGTCGCAGTCGACGTCCTGAATGGCAACATGCCGGGAACGCCGCGTCCGGACGCGATCATCCTGGTGCTCAATTCCACGAATCTGCACACGCACCTGGTGCTGGCGGCACGCGTCATCGCGCTCGGCCTTCCGACGCTGGTGCTGCTCAACATGGCCGACGAACTGCGCAAGCAGGGCGGCCATGTCGACGTGTTGTCCCTGGCGCGTGAGTTGGGGACGCCGGTTGCGCTCACTAGCGCGACCACCGGCGAGGGAATCGTTGCCGTGCAGAACTTCCTTTCTTCGGCGGCCACCACTCCCGATCCTCTGGAGTTGCCGGTTGTGGGCAGCACGCGCGGCTATCGCGAGTGGGCAGTGCGCGTCGGAACGAACGCGGGATATCGTCGTCCGGCAACACCAGTCTGGACCGCTCGCCTCGATGCCATCTTTCTGCATCGCGTTTGGGGTCCGGTGATTTTCGCTGTGGTCGTGATCGGCGTCTTCCAGACGATCTTCTCCGTCGGCCAGCCGCTCTCGAATCTGCTGCAGAAATTTCTCGACACCTCGGGCAGGGCAATCGGCGCTCACCTCGGAACGGGCATGTTTCAGTCGCTCGTGATCAACGGCGTGTGGAAAGGCACCGGCTCGGTGCTGGTCTTCCTGCCGCAGATTCTGTTGCTGTTTCTGGTGATTGGAATTCTCGAAGACTCGGGATATCTCTCGCGCGCCGCAGTCATCGCCGATCGCACCATGTCACGCGTCGGGCTCAACGGCAAGAGCTTCATCCCGTTGCTTTCCGCTTACGCTTGCGCGGTACCCGCGATTATGGCGACCCGCACCATCGAGAGCAAGCGCGATCGCATGGCAACAATCCTGATTGCGCCGTTCATGACGTGCTCGGCACGCCTGCCGGTTTACACCATGGTGATCGCGGCGTTCCTGCCGAACCATCCGTTGCTGGGACCATTGCTCGGCACACGCGCAGTCGCGATGCTAGGACTGTATGTTCTGGGATTTCTGATGGCCGTGGTCACCGCGCGCCTGCTGAAATCCACCATCCTGAAGAGCAAGGACGCGCCGTTCATCCTGGAGATGCCGCCTTATCGCTGGCCAACGCTCGCGTCGCTTGGACTGCGGGTGGTGGATCGTGGAAAAGCTTTTCTCTATCGCGCCGGCACCGTGATCATGCTGGTCTCGTTACTGCTGTGGGCGGCCACGAACTTCCCGATGCATCATGGCCAGCCTCCACAGGTGCAGGACAGCGTGGTGGCGAAGGTAGGTCACGCCATCGAACCTGCGATTCGCCCGCTTGGGTTTGACTGGAAGATTGGGGTTGGCCTGCTGACCTCAATTGCCGCGCGTGAAGTCATCATCGCAACGCTGGGAACGCTGCATGGAGTCGATCCCGAGTCGCACGCCACAGATTTGCAGACGGCTCTGCATCACGAACTCACACCGGCGGCAGCGGTAGCGCTGCTCGTCTTTTTCGCACTTGCGATGCAATGCATGTCGACGATTGCCGTCGTCCGCCGCGAAACCAACGGCTGGAAGTGGCCGGCGCTGCAGTTCTCCTACATGACCATCGTGGCCTATCTGGCTGCTTTCGCCGCCTACAACATCACTGGACATTTCCTGCGTTAGCCGTTGGGCGCATTTGCTTCCGGAGTAGAATGAGGTAAGCGGTGGGTTCAGGTATGGCAACGCTCCAGATTTCGTTACAAGAATACCTGCGGACGAGCTATCACCCAGACTGTGACTACGTCGATGGGGAAGTGCAGGAGCGTAATTTGGGTGAATTTGATCACGCTGCGGTTCAGATGTTTCTCGGCAACTGGTTCTTCCAACACCGGCAAGAATGGAGTCTGCACGTCCTGTCCGAAATGCGAATTCGTGTTTCGCCGACCCGGGTCAGAATTGCGGACCTGTGCTTGATGTCGAAAATGCAGGAGGTCGAGCAGGTGCTCACCAAGCCACCCTTAGCAGTCATCGAAATTCTCTCGCCGGAAGACCGCATAGCGCGTTATTACGACCGCTTGGCCGATTATCGCCAGATGGGTATTCGGAATGTCTGGGTCATTGATCCCGCTAATCAAGTGGGTTACGACTGCAGCACAGTCGCCTGGCTGCCGGTAGAAAAATTGCGCGCCGTCGACACCCCAATATTCTTTGAGCTTAAAGATCTATGGAATGAGCTGCAAGTCAACCGGTAATTTCCTGCACCAGCTTAGGCAGCACTTCGCCCGCTTTTCCCAGCACCACCGTATCGAAGAACGCGCGATTCGCCGGCTCTTCTGGTCCAACGTAAATAGCCTTTGCCCGATTCATTCTCGCCATACGAACAAAGCTGGCAGCCGGCTCGACGACGCCGGAGGTCCCGACCGTCAATAGCACAGTGCAGATTCGCAGTTGCTCGAAAATTCTGTCCATGGAATACGGGACTTCGCCGAACCAGCAAACGTGGGGCCGCATGAGCGCTTTGCATTCCGAGCAAGTTGGAATTTCGGCGAACGTCATGTAAGAACGTTCATCATCAAAGGGCTTGGAGCGGCAACCTTCCCGCGAGCAGCGCGTCTGCATCAGGCGGCCATGCATGTGCACGATGCGCTGCGATCCTGCCTGCTCGTGCAGGGAATCCACATTCTGGGTGCACAGAAAGAAACGATCCCGCAGGTTCTCTTCCAAACTGGCGAGAGCGAAATGGGCGGGATTTGCGGTGACGGTCGCATGTCGCTTTCGGCGCTCCGAATAAAATTGCCACACCATCTCAGGATTGGCGTGAAAGGCTTCTGGCGTCGCGACCTCCTGCACGTGATGGCCGCGCCAAAGGCCATCGGCGCCGCGAAACGTGGGCAGGCCGCTCTCAGCGCTGATTCCGGCGCCGGTCAGCACGAATATCCGATCTCGCGATGTCAGCGACCGTATCATTCGTTCAATTCGTTCCACTATGAAATCGTAGGCCTAACCGCCGCACGATAGACCGCTTTGCCAACACTTGCGACACTATATACTGAAAGGTCGGCTGACGATTCGCCGCTACTCGAGCGCCGGGTGTATCCCTTCGGCCGGTAAGGAATCTATAACTAGTAGTGCTATCTAAGCAATGGCCCGGCTCCCCGCGCGAGCGCCGTGGCCGCGGGAGTTATCGTCCTTGTCCACTGTAATGATGAACGTTGACAGCGAGAAACAGGAGCGCGTGCTGGACGCGTTCCGCCGCTGGGGCTACCTGCAGGCTAACCTCGATCCTCTGGGCCATTTCCTTCCGTTCGCTCATCCCGAGCTGGACATGTCCGGCGACGGCGCCGATGCGGCGCGGCGCGCCTACAGCGGCAGTATCGGCGTGGAGTTTATGCACATCGCCGACCCTGAGCGCCGGCAATGGATTCAGGAGCGCATGGAGTCTTCGCGGCCGGAGAATGTGGATCGCTCGCGCATCCTCGACCAGCTGGTTCACGCCGATGTCTTCGAGCAGACGATCCACTCCCGCTACATTGGCACCAAGCGTTATTCGCTGGAAGGCAACACCGCGCTAATCCCGCTGCTGGACGAGATTCTGAACTCTGCGTCCGGTTATGGCGCCGAGCAGGCAGTGCTGGCCATGAGCCATCGTGGACGCCTGAACGTCATCATCAACATTGTGAGCCGACCGGCGGCAGAGATCTTCGCCGGATTCGAAGATGTCGATCCGCGCAGCGTCCTCGGCGGCGGTGACGTGAAGTATCACGTCGGCGCGACCGGCATTTACACCGGGGCCAGCGGTCGCGAGGTGCGAATCCATATGGTCTCCAATCCCAGCCACCTGGAAGCCGTCGATCCGGTGGCGCTGGGACGCGCGCGGGCCAAGCAAACGCGCCTGGGTCGCGATGGAAAGAATCGAGTGTTGCCGGTCCTGATGCATGGCGACACGGCGTTTGCGGGGCAGGGAATTACCGCCGAGACGCTGAACCTTGCGAACCTACGTGGGTATACCGTCGGCGGAACAGTTCACGTCATTGTCAACAACCTGCTGGGATTCACCACCAACCCCAGCGATGCTTATTCCGGCCGCTTCTCGTCGGACTTGGCCAAGCGGTTGCCGATTCCGATCTTCCACGTCAACGGTGAGGATGTTGATGCGGTTGTGCGGGCAGGCAGGATGGCTCTGGAATTTCGTTACGAATTCAGCAGTGATGTCGTGGTGGACCTGATCGGCTTCCGGCGGCATGGTCATTCTGAGGTCGATGACCCCACGATCACGCAGCCAATTCTTTACCGCAAGATCAAAGATCATCCTATGTTGTACGAGATCTATGCGAAGAATGTAGGTCTCGATTCCAAGCCCTACGTCGAGAAGTTCCAGGCTGAACTCGACGCTGCGGAAAAAACCGGCAAGAGCATGGTGAAGAAGCCGACCATGCGCCAGATGCCGAGCTACTGGGCGCCCTATCATGGCGGCCCGTACAACCCAGCGGACGAAGTCGACACCGGACTGACTGCGGCGCAACTGCGCGACCTCACGGATTCGTTGGTGACCTATCCCGATGACTTCCACATTCATCCCAAGGTACAGAAGCTGCTGGAGCAGCGCCGTGAGATGGGCTATGGCAGGCGTCCGTCGGACTTCGGCATGGCCGAAGCGCTGGCTTTAGGTTCGCTTGCTCGGGAAGGTGTTCCAATCCGCATCAGCGGCCAGGACAGTCGCCGTGGCACCTTCAATCAGCGCCACTCGGTGCTGATCGACGTGATCGACGAGAAAGAATACGTCCCCCTGTGTCATCTCTCACCGGGACAGGCGCGCGTCGAAATCTACAACTCTGAGTTGTCAGAGGCTGCTGTGATGGGCTTCGAGTACGGCTTCGCGCGTGACTATCCCGAGGCGCTGGTGGCGTGGGAGGCGCAGTTTGGCGACTTCGCCAATGGTGCGCAGATCATCATCGATCAGTTCATCGCCGCCGGCGAAGACAAGTGGGACCTGCTGAGCGGACTGGTTTTGTTGTTGCCGCATGGTCATGAAGGCCAGGGGCCGGAGCACTCCAGCGCACGCATCGAGCGGTATTTGCAGCTTTGTGCCCGCGACAACATGCAGGTTTGCCAGCCCTCGACGGCCGGACAATATTTTCATCTGCTGCGGCGGCAGGCCATGCGGAAGTGGCGCAAGCCGCTCGTCTGCTTCACACCGAAGAGCATGTTGCGGCATCCGGAAGCACTATCGCCGCTGTCAGAGTTGGAGCGGCCACGCTTTCAAAACGTCATTCCGGACGAAACCGCGCTGGATGCGAAACGGGTTCTGCTCTGCACCGGCAAGATCGGCCAGGAACTGCGCATGGAGCGCAACAAGCTGAAGATGTCCGGTCCGGCGATCGTCTCGCTGGAGCAGATCTATCCGTTCCCGGAGACCGAGGTGAAGCAGGTCCTGGATCGCTACCCCAATGCCTCGGAGTTCATCTGGGTGCAGGAAGAGCCGGCCAATATGGGCGCGCTTTCCTTCGTAACGCCGCGGCTGAAGCGAATTCTGGGCTCCAAGGTGCGCAGCATCAAGCGCGCTGCTAACGCCACGCCGGCGACCGGCTCAGCGAAGGCTCACGAACTGGAGCAGAGGACTCTGATTACGCTGGCGCTGGGTAAGGGCGAATAACGGAGCCGCAAGCGGCAGCCCGCTAAGTCGGCAGTCCATTCTCGTCGTATCCAAGGATTTCATCGGGCGTCCGATTATCGAGCGTGGGTAGTGCGTCTACGCGGTCGAGGATCTCCTGAATCGCCTGCTTGTCGATTGGCCGACGCTGTTGATTGCGCTCCACGAACTCTTTCGCAGATTCATCCCCGCGTTTGCTGTCATTCGTGGTCATAGTTGTGCGTCCATTGTACTGCGGCTCATCCCCTCATAAGGCTTCCCATGGTCTCCTTCAACACCTGCGCCGACTCCTGCAGCTTTCGCACTTCCTCAGCGCTCAGTTGCAGGTGCAGCAGCTTCTGGATTCCCTGGCGGTTGATGATCGACGGCAGACTGAGGCAGATGTCCGAGATTCCGTATTCTCCGCTCACCAGGCTGGAAACCGAGAGCACGGTGTTCTGATCGCGCAGGATCGCTTCGACGATTCGCATGAGCCCCGCGGCGACCGCATAGTATGTTGCTTGTTTGCGCGAGATGATGTGATAAGCCGCGTCTCGTGTCTGCTCAAAGATGGAGTGGAGTTCCTTCCAATCGTAGCTGCGGCCTTGCGCTGCACAGAAGTCTTCCAGGCGCATACCGGCAATGTTGGCCAGCGACCATACCGGGACTTCGCTGTCGCCGTGCTCTCCGATGATGTACGCATGGACGCTGCGGGCGTCGACTCCAAAATGCTGGCTGAGCAGGTAGCGGAAGCGGGCAGTGTCGAGAATCGTTCCCGAACCAATCACACGCTGTGGCGGCAATCCGGAAAGCCGCAACGAAACCTGCGTCAGCACATCGACGGGATTTGTGGCAATCAAAAGAATGCAGTCGCGATTGTGCTCGACGACGCGCGGCACGATCTCCGCAAAAATGTCAGCGTTGCGCCGCAGCAGATCGAGCCGCGTCTCACCCGGCTTTTGATTGGCGCCGGCCGCGATCACCACGACGGTCGTGCTGGCGCAGTCGTGGTAGTCGCCTGCCCAGATGCGCGTCGGATGAGCGAAGGGGACAGCGTGGTTCAGGTCCATCGCCTCGCCCTCGGCTTTAGCATGATTCTTGTCGATGAGTACGATCTCGGCCGCTAGGCCGCCTAAGAGCAATGCATAGCTTAGAGTAGCGCCTACGTTTCCCAGTCCGACCACGGCGACCCGTAAGGGAGCGTTCTTGTCCATAGCTCATTTTCTAACAGACAGCCGTCGCCGGCCTGCTTTTCCGGCACGCAATTCTCCAAACCTGCCCTCTGCACATCGGCGCAAGCCGCGGTAGTTCAGTTTGGTATCCCCGTCTGGTACTCATCGCAGTTTTCTCTTGACCCGCAGCTCGGCTTTTCCTATGCTGGCAACTCAGCTGGGGTTTGACACGGATTTAAGCGCGAGCAAGTACACGCTTGCAGCATGAGGTCGGGGAAGTTTCAGTAAGCACAAAGGTTTTGCCTCGGCCAATAGATTTGGATCTCACATACGCAAGCGCGCGGTTACATTAATCGATGCGCTTTTTAGAGAAAATCACCTCTAACTGAGGATGGCGAAGCTTTGTCTCTTTGCGCGACCTTTTCGACAGCGACGATAAACCCATCGCCGGCCGGATCACTCGAATCCGGCCTTTCCGAACTGCCCCGAAACTGGTTCGCCGCCTATACCACGCCGCGACACGAAAAGATGGTCGCTCGCCACCTTGCCGGGCGCCACATTGAGTCGTTCTTGCCGCTGTACACCTCCGTACGCCGTTGGAAGAACGGCTGCCGGCTGCCGGTCGATAAGCCGTTGTTCCCTGGCTACATCTTCGTCAACATTCCGCGCAAGGAATCCGTGAAGGTATTGCAAGTGCCCGGCGTAGTTGCGATCGTTGGCGCCGGTCGCGAACCGTTGCCGCTGCCTGACGCGGAGATCGAGTCGCTTCGCTCCGCGCTGCCACTGCTGCGGGTCGAACCCCATCCCTACCTCGTGGTGGGAGAGAAAGTGCGCATTACCTCCGGCTCACTGGCAGGGATGATTGGCGTACTCATTCGCAAGAAGAACGATCTTCGCGTCGTGCTGACGCTGGACTTGATCCAGCAGAGTGTCGCGGTGGAGATCGACGCAGACCAGATCGAATCCCTCAAGCAATAGTCCCTAAATCGTTCTAAACCTAATCCGCAAAGGACCTCTCTTGTGAATAAAGCAGCAGAGAGAAGTGTCACCGAAGTCCGGATCATTGAGGCGGCAGTTCAGCTATTTTCCCGCCGGGGCTACAAAGGCGCCAGCACGCGCGAGATCGCGCATCTGGCCGGCGTCAACGAAGCCACTCTGTTTCGGTGCTTTGCCAGGAAGGCCGACCTCTTCTGGGCTGCAGCCGAATCGAGGCTGAGTCGTCTCAAGCTGGGACGGGAACTGCAACAGGGATTAGCCAGCAACCTTGATCCGGAGATTGTTGTACCCATGCTGGTGGAATTTGTGGTGAATGTCGTCGCCCAATACCCTGAACTGGGGCGCCTGGTGTATGTGGCGGGATTTGAGCTTCCCGGCGCCGAGCGTATGTTCCGCGAGCATCTGGGATCAATCTTCGACTCGGTCAACGCCTATTTCCGGCGCTGCGTGGATCGCGGCGCGATTTGCAATTTGGAGCCCACCTTTGCGACCCTTGGACTGGCCGCGGCGGTCAGTGCTCACCGCAATTTTCACCACCTGGTGACGGGCCGCGATTCGCCTTGGGATGCGCAGGCTTTGACGCCGGGTTACACCCAGTTCTGGCTGAATGCTATGCGGCAGGCGCCGGCGCCGGCCCGGGTTGCAGCTTCAGGGCAGCAGTCGGACTGACGGATGCTTATGTCGTTGGTCGCAGGTTGTATCAATCACGCGGATTTTGGAGAGGCACTTTGAAATCTGTGTCCGAAACAGAGATGTACCGCTACCTTCCTTTGACAAAGAATTCCAGGATTTGCGGCCGGCTGCGCGCCGCCCTCGTCGGCTTCACTCTATGCGCAGTCGCCGCCATGGGGTCCCTAACCATTGCTGCCCAGGACGGCGTGCCTCTGATGAATGCGACGGGAGCTGGCCCCGCAGCTCAGGAGCAAGCGAGTCCTGGTTCCCAAGCGCCCGACGGCGTGCCCTCTACGACGCCAACGGTGGTATTGGACGACACTCATACCCTGCCGTCCACGACAACGCCAAAGCCGCCGCAGCAAATCGAGACCAGCCAGACCAAGACGGTCGAACTGACGGATTTTCAGCAACTGGTGGCTGCATCGCTGGGACAGACACTACCGATCTACGGGCAGAATCTATTCCTCAACGTTCCGACTACCTTCGCTCCGGTGGATCGCGTCCCCGTCACGTCCGACTACGTCATCGGCCCGGGCGATGAGCTGCTGATCCGCGCCTGGGGACAGATCGATCTGGATGTTCACAGCCGGGTGGATCGCAATGGAGCTGTCTACATTCCCAAGGTCGGCAATTTGAATGTTGCCGGGCTCAGATACGATCAGCTGCAAAGCTTCCTGAAATCCCATATCGGCCGCATTTATCAGAATTTTGACTTGAACGTCAGCATGGGCGAGTTGCGCTCGATTGACGTCTTTGTCGTCGGCCAGGCGAGACGACCCGGTCGCTACACCGTCAGTTCCTTGAGCACACTGGCCAATGCGGTCTTCGCTTCCAGCGGGCCATCTCCCTCAGGCTCGATGCGACATATCCAGTTGAAGCGTGGGTCGACCGTGATTGCCGATTTCGATCTCTACGATCTTCTGGTCAAGGGAGACAAGAGCAAAGACGTCGTGCTGCAGCCGGAAGACGTGATTTACTTTATGCCGATCGGCGCCCAGGTCGCGATGGGCGGCCAGGTGAACAACCCCGCGATCTATGAACTCAAGTCGGAAACGAGTTTAGGAGACGTTCTCAAACTGGCGGGTGGGCTGACGACGACGGCCAACGGAGGAAAGGTCTACGTCGAACAAATTAAGGATCGCAAGGATCGCAGCATCGAGGAAATCAAGCTGGATGAGGCTGGGCTGGCGCTTCCGCTGAAGGACGGCGACGTGCTGAATTTCGCGCCCATCTCACCGCGCTTTGTGAACTCAGTCACGCTGCGCGGCAATGTCGCGGCCCCGGGTCGTTATCCCTGGCACGATGGGATGCGAATCACGGATTTGATTCCCAATCGTGAGTTTCTCATCACCCGCGAGTACTGGACGCAGCAGAACGCCATCACCCTGCAAGTGCAGGCCAGCGGTACGCGCCTGACGGGAGAGTTGAACGACGTTCGCAGGAATGCCCCGGAGATCAACTGGGACTACGCCGTTGTTCAGCGCATAAGCGATAAAGATCTTTCGACTGAACTCATTCCGTTCAACCTCGGCAAAGCTGTGCTGCAACACGAAGACACCAGCAATCTCATCCTGCAGCCGGGCGATATTGTCACCATCTTTTCGCAGGCTGATCTGCGGGTGCCACGCGAGCAGCAGACCAAGTTAGTCCGACTGGAGGGAGAGTTCGAATCCTCCGGCATCTACCGCGCGCAGCCGGGTCAGAGGCTTCGCGACCTGGTGAACGCAGCCGGTGGTCTGGCGCCGTCGGCTTATCTGTATGGCGCAGTGTTTACGCGCGAATCCACCCGTATCCAGCAGCAGGAGCGGCTGGACATGGTCATTGCTCAGATGGAGAAAGACCTGGCGCGACAGGCGGTGCAGGCATCGCAGAATGCGAAGAGCTCAGATGAGGCCATCGCCGCGAAAACCGCAATGGATGCGCAGCGCGTAAGCCTGGACAAGCTTCGGCAGTTTCGAGCGGATGGAAGGATCGTGCTGAATCTTCATCCCAACGACGCGGGAGTTGCCGATATCCCTGATATTCCGCTGGAGGATGGAGATCACTTCATCGTGCCCAGCCGTCCTATCGTCGTGAGCGTTGTCGGTGACGTCTATAACCAGGGTTCCTTCATACAAAAGGAAGGCAAGACGGTCTCGCGGTATCTGCGTGATGCTGGTGGGCCGACCCGCGCCGCCGACAAGAGCAAGATCTTCGTGGTCCTTGCCAATGGCGCCGTGGTCAGCAAGGATGCTGCGCCAGGCTTCTGGTCGGGTGGCTTCGAAAGTATGGTTCTGATGCCGGGAGACACGGTGGTGGTTCCTGAACAATTGAATCCCGGCGCCGGCCTCCGCAGCTTCAAGGACTGGTCGCAGATTCTCTTTAACTTCGGATTAGCTGCCGCCGCCATCAATGTCTTAAAGTAGCTACTGCCTGGCAGGAATTGATCTAAATGCAGCAGACTTCAAAGCCGTTTGAACCTCACTTCCACAGCGGCACGGCGGTGGAGAACGGAATGGGCGAGTCCAACTCTCAGTCGGCGATCGACGACCATGACAAACTCGATGTTGTCGAGCTTCTGCTGGTGCTCGCCCGCAGGAAGAAGCCAATTCTTCTGTTCACCGCTGGGGTGGCGATCCTGGCAACGATCATCGTGCTGCTCCTGCCTAAGACGTATACGGCAACCAGCACGATTCTGCCGCCTCAGCAAAAGCAATCGGCACTGAACTCGATGTTGGGACAGATGGGAGCCATCGCTGGGCTGAGCGGGGGCGATCTGGGCTTAAGGAACCCGGACGACGTTTTTGTAGCCATGCTAACCAGCCGGACGATCGAAGACAATCTCATCAATCGTTTCGATCTACGAAAGATTTATCGGGTGACGCGGTACCAGGACGCACAGAGGAAGTTGAAACAAAACAGCGAAATCATCGCTACGAAAGAGGGGCTGATTTCTATTTCCGTTACCGACCATGATCCCAAGCGCGCTGCCGAAATCGCCAATGCTTATGTTCAGGAGCTCTATAACGTGAACCAGAACATGGCCATAACGGAAGCCAGCCAGCGGCGGCTCTTTTACGAGCAGCAGATCAAGGCGGAACTGCAAGAATTGTCCTCCGCGGAGCTCGCGCTTCGACAGGTGCAGGAGAAGAGCGGACTGCTCCAGCCCGAGGCCCAGGGCAGGACGATCATTGCCAGCATCGCCGACCTGCGGGCGCAGGTTGCAACCCACGAAGTGCAGCTCCGGACCATGCGCTCCTACGCAACCGAGAACAACCCCGAGCTGAAGCGTGCCGAGACGGAGCTGGCCGGCATGGAAGGCCAGTTGGCCAAACTCGAGCACAGCAACGCAGCCTCCGGAAACGGCAACATCGCGATCCCGGCGCGCCAGATGCCGGAAGCCGAATTGGAATACCTCCGCCGGTCACGCGAAGTGAAGTACCACGAGGCGCTCTACGAATTCCTGGGCAAGCAATTGGAGGCTGCCCGCATTGATGAGGGCCAGAATGCAATCCTGGTTCAGGTGGTTGACACTGCAGTGGCGCCGGAAAGAAAGTCGGGTCCCAGGCGGCTGCTCATCGTGCTGGTTTCTACCGCGGCAGCGTTCCTGATCGCCTGCTTTTCGGTGCTGTTGATGGAAGCGCTCCGCCGCAAGCGCCAGGATCCGAGCCAGGGGCCCCGTCTGGCTCTACTGTGGCAGTCCCTGAAGTTGTCCTAGACAGGCTGCTGAAAAAACTCCGATTGGGCCGTCCTATGCCGCCGGCTGAAAGCCGGCTCAGAAGAGAAATAAAGAGCTTATCGGCACGACTGAAGTCGTGCCCTGACACGGACCGCTCGAAGCTCAAGTTCTTGCAGCCTGTGAAGCCGGCTCAGAAAGAGAAATAAGCGGCTTGGACGCTGGCCCGAAGGCCGGCTCTACCCAAACCGCCCGCACGCTAGTGATCATGCAAACCAGGCAAATGTTGCGGGCTTCCGCTTCACAGCTCATCAGCCGGATTCCTGATTTTCGTGGGCGCAACCGACTGGCTTATGTTGCCAATCGATTGCTCTTGAACTCCAGCGCAGGCTCTACCGCGGAAGTGGCAATGCGACTGGGACATCGCATGATCGTCGATCTGCGTGCGCATAGCGAATACGCGAGCTTCTACACTCACGACTACGATACGGAAGAAATACGGTCAGTTCTGCGAATGTTCACGCCCGAGTGGGTGGTCCTTGATGTTGGCGCGAATGTCGGTTTTTGGACGATCCCGATGGCGAAAGCGCTGGGGCCGGGCGGAAAGGTGCACGCATTCGAGCCAGTTGCGAGCAACAATCTGCGGCTGCGTGAGAACGCCAGACTCAATGGTATGGAGCGTACGCTGGTGGTTCATGAGCTTGGGCTGTCCGACCGCCGCGCTTCTCTGCGGATCAGCCTTCGAGAGGACTTCGCTAACGGCTCCGGCACAGGCAATGCATCGATTGTTATCGACGATAGCGATGGCCGGTTCCAGTGCGGAGTGGTCGAGGTCGAGACGCTAGATAACATCTTTCCGTCGCTGAATATGAAGAGGCTGGACTTCATCAAGGTTGACATTGAAGGACATGAAGACAAGTTCTTGAGCGGCGCAGCGTCGACCATCGGGCAATTCCGGCCCATCCTGCATATGGAAATCAACGAGCCATACTACAGCCGGCGCGGCCTGGATGCGACGACAGTGTTTGGAGAATGGGCGGCGTCGGCCAACTATGGTTACGCTCTAAGAACTACGAAAGGCTGGAGGCTGCGGGACGTCGGTCAGCGCAAGCCGGTGATTGACAACGTTCTGGCTCTTCCCGCGGAACGGGCCAGCCAGGTTCTTCAGCAGATGGAAGCAAGGTAAACACGCAACCGGCACACCTCGTCGGTGAGTAATATTCCGTTTCGATGAATAACTTCCCGCAACCATTTCCGGCAGTTGCTCCCGCGCCCCTGGCCGTGCCGATGGCCAGCTTTGAGGTGCTGGGATACCTGTTCGTGGTCGCGGTCGGGACGCTCTGTTTCCTGTTCGGGTGGCTGAGCCCGAACGCGGCGGGGGTGCTGACTGTCCTGCTGCTGTCTTTCCTGATTGTGCTGGCCTGGAAGCGATTCGATCAGGGACGACATCCCTGCTTTCTTTTTCTCTGCACTCTGTTGCTTTTTCAGGGCGGCCGGCTAATTGCATTTTGTCTAGGGGTAACTCCTGATCCGTTGGACATCGAGTTATTTACACCCGCCCCCTTCAGCCTTCCACGGGAGGACGTCGGGATTGTACTGCTCGCGATCGTCCTTTCGGCCATCTGCGTTTATGCTCCTTGCCGGTGGAACTATCGGCGCATTAAGCCGCCCGGCGACCAGGCCGTCCGACGCTATTTGCCCTATCTCTACGTGCTGTTCTTTTTTACGATTTCAGCGTCACTGGTTAAGAACTACTTGTATTTCCGATACGCACTGGCTCATGGGTATTTGGCCTTTTTCACTGACTATTACCGTCTTGCCGGCACTGTGCCGATGCCCGTGCGGGTGATTGCCGTGCTGGATTTACCGGTTTTTCTTGCCATTTTTGTTATCGAAAAAAGAAAGAAACCACTGTGGACGGCTACCGCCCTGTATTTCGGAGTTGCGGCCCTGTATCTGGCAGCGGGTTCGCGAGGGGGCACACTCAGTCTGGCTTTGGCGCTGTGGTATGTGGCCAGAATCAAGTCCTCGAAGCGTGCCCGCTTACTGCTGCCGGCGTTACTGGTCGCCATTTTGATATGCGCCGCAGTCCTGGTCGATGCGAGCCGGAACAGCGTGGAGGGTGGGCAGTATTACGCTTTGGGTCCTGGCGAATTTATTGCTCAGCAGGGACTTTCTCTTAACGTCACCGAACTGGCAATAAACTACAAGCACTTGTTCGGTCCCCATATCGGTGCGTATCTGTTCCACGACCTGTGGGAGATGTTCGTGCCCACTGACATATCACGGTATGTTCCCGGAGGGTACTTAAGCTGGGACATGGTGGTGTTTCTGAATCCCGGTATCTCCAAAATGGGTTTTGGTACCGGCGGATCATACCTGGCGGAGATGTATCTGTTGGGGGGACTGGGCGGCGTCGTGGTGTTATCGCTCTTGCTCGGATATGGTCTGAACCTTCTCTATGCCTGCGGCAGGAATGCGTGGGCCCTCATCGTCGTGGCGCTCATTCTTCCAGATTTTTTGTTGATGCCGAGAGGCGATAACCTGGCATGGTTATCGACACTCATGCGGAACGCCATTCTGTTCTGTCCCCTGTTGGCGGGATGGTGGCTGTTTAGCCTTCTAAGCTCCCTACGCGGTCCTTCGCCCATGACATTACCGCCGGCGCAATATGGCCCAGCCAACGCCTGAGCAAGCTTGCTGCATGTTCTCACTGATTGTAGCGACCATCGATCGGGTTTCGGAACTGGATCGGTTACTAACCAGCCTGGATGCCCAAACCTACCGGGATTTTGAAGTCATCATCATTGATCAAAACACCGATGCGCGGTTAACGCCGGTGCTGCAAAGGCATGGCGGCCTTGCCATCCGCCATCTTCAATGTGAGCGTGGCGCCGGCCGGGCACGAAACGCTGGACTCCGCGTTGCCCGCGGCGAGGTTATCGGCTTTCCGGATGACGACTGCTGGTATCCCGCCTCGCTGCTTGAGTCCGTGCGCGGGTGGCTGGAGCGGAATCGCGACTTCGATGCGATCTTTACCACCATGCGCGATGAGAAGAATCAGCCCGTGGGCCCCCCCTGGCCTTCCGGGCCGGTTCTTGTTACCAGGGCCAATTTGTGGAAATCTACCATCTTTGTCACCGGCTTTCTGAGACGCGCCGTGACCGACGCAGTAGGCAACTTCCGCGAGGACATCGGGGTGGGCGCCAACACTCCCTACCAATCCGGCGAAGAATCTGACTATTTTCTAAGAGGGCTCGCCCTGGGCTTCAGAATGAGGTACGAACCCGCGCTTACGGTGCACCACCCCAATCTTCATTCCATCGAGCGCATGCAGACGAAGACCTACCCCTACGCCTTAGGGTGCGGATATGTATTGCGAATCCATGGCTACTCCTGGCGAGAATTTGGAGCGCTTTTCGTGCGATCGATCGGGGGAGCTGTCTTCAGCCTCTGCAAGGGCAATATCACCATGGCCAAGATCTACTGGATGCGCGCGGCGGGTCAGCTCCGTGGCTATTGCTTCGGCCCGAGGGACCTTGCCCGAGTTGCAGAGCCACGAACTCATTGATGCCGCAATTCCTGCCAAAGTCGGCCAGCAAGATTATTCGGGGGATCGTGCATCTGGCTCCCGGCGAGGCTGTGACTCGGGTTTGCTACGCAGCTATCGTCATTTTTCTGGGCCACTTCTATGGCGTGGTCATCCTGGGTGTATATGCGCTGGCGGCAACGATTTCCCAGTACCTGCAACCCATCATCGATTTTGGCCTAAAGCATATTGGAGCGCGGCTGGTGGCTCAACGACCCCAGTTGGCAGGGGAAATCGTCCGCCGCGTGCAGCATCGACGGCTGATGATGGCGGCAGCAGTCTTGCCACTGGTCGTGATTTACATTTTTGCCGTCAGATTGCCGGCATCGATGAAGGCCTTTCTTCTGGTCTTCTCTTTTTCCAGCGCGCTGTACGCGGTCTCGCTGGAATGGGCCGCCTGGGGCAAGAACCACCTGCGCTTGATGGCGTTCGCCCGCGCTGCGGTGCCGTTCAGTGTTCTGGCTTTTCTCGCGCTGGGATATTGGCATTCGGGATATGCACTGTGGTGGGTGGCTGCCGGCAACATTGCCGGTTACCTCGCCCAGGCTGCGGTGTTTTGGATCTGGTGGAGAAAGCATCAGCCTGAAGGGGTGGTCACCGATGAAGAGCGGATGTCCATTGCCGATTCGCTGGCCTGGAGGCGCACCAGCATCATGGGGCTGGCATGGCTCGGCAACCTCGCCTTCAACACGATTGACATGCTGATGCTGGGAGTCATGTCCACTCCGCAACAGGTCGGGCTGTATGCCGCCGCCTATCGCATCCTGAATCAGGTGCTGATGGCGTATTACCTGCTGACGCAATCGCTTTATCCTGAGCTGAGCCGGCAGGACACCGCACAGCGCCGTCGCATGCTGCGACCGAGATTTCTGCTGCCGTTGTTGGGCGTAGGCACGGTGATCGCAGCTGGCTTGGCGGTCGTGAGGAAGCCATTGATGACGCTCGTGTTTGGACGTCAGTTCGGGGCCGCTGCTGCTTTGCTGTTTGTGCTTGCATGGGCTGTACCTCTCGACTTCGTGACGGCCTATATAGGGAATGCATACATTGCCTGGGGTATGGAGAAGAGCATCCTGATGTGTACGGCGATCGCAGCTGCCAGCAACGTTGTTCTGAATCTCATATGGATTCCGACCTACGGTGCAACTGCGGCCGCCGTGAACACACTGCTTACCTATGTAATCTTCCTGGTCAGTCTGGGATTGGCCGGGCGATTCGCCAAAGAGCTGGCTCGCGAAACACCGGCAGTGCCGGAGCTCGCTCGCTAAATTCGACGACTGGCAAAATGCGGATTCTCTACGACCACCAGGTTTTCTCTCTGCAAAACGCCGGGGGAGCTTCGCGATATTTTTACGAACTGATGAAGTTCCTGGTCACGATTCCGGATGTCGAAGCGGATTTGCTGCTGGGAATGAACGGCACGGTTTATCCATTTGAAACCCTGGATTCGAGGAGAGCACGGGTCAGCGGTTTTCGCGAGTGGTTACCACCTGGAACCTTGCGTTATCTTGCCAATGAAGCCTGGAGCAATCTGGCAGCGCCATTCTATGGGCAGATGGACGTTTACCATCCGACGACCTACATGCGGATGCCCATGGTAAGAGCACGGCGCGTGGTCGCTACACATCACGACTGCACGCATGAGCGATACCCGCAGTTCTTTCCAGATGTAAAGAAGATCTTTTGGGCGCGGAAGCGGCTCTTCCCCAAAGTGGACGCGATCATCTGCGTTTCCGAGTCGTGTCGTCAGGATCTGCTTCGTTTCTACAATGTCAACCCGGCCAAGACGCGCGTGATTCATCACGGGCTCAGCAAACTACCACGCAGTGCGAAGGCCGCGGCGGAACTGAGGAAACGGGTTCGGCGCGATTACATCCTGTACGTCGGTGCGCGTGCGTCGTACAAGAACTTTTCCGGAATGCTACAGGCTTTTTCCGACAGCAAACTGCACGATTCCGTGGATCTGCTGGTGCTGGGAGGCGGTTCGCTGTCGGCTGAGGAGAAGGCGCAGATCGCCAAGCTTGGCCTGAACGGCAGCGTCATCAGTCTTCCCAAGGTTTCCGATTCCTTGCTTGCCGAAGCGTACGCCGGCGCCACGCTGTTCGTGTATCCGTCGTTCAACGAAGGATTCGGCTTCCCGCCGCTGGAGGCGATGGCAGTGGGTTGCCCTGTCCTGGCGAGTCAGATTCCCGCGGTGGAGGAAGTGTGTCACGATGCGCCGTTCTACTTTAATCCTGAAGATCAAGGCTCATTCAATCGGGAGTTGTTACGAACCATCGGCGACACGGAAGCCCGACAGCACTCGATAGCACGTGGCAAGGAAGTGGCGGCGGAGTACAGCTGGCAGCGCTGTGGACAAGAAACGTTAGATCTCTATCGGCAGTGCAAGTAATCTGCGACAATTGACGGACAACGGTTCAGGCGAAGCCATGCCGCGGGGCAACTGTGAGGGATGTCACAGCTAAAGGAATTGCTGTACAGCGATCTGGCGCGGCAGTACGAGTTGGAGGGCAAGCGGGGCATGCAGCCCAACTTCCTTCGTTTTCTGGCTCGGCTGCTGCATTTTCGCTTTCTTCCCAATGTGTTGTGTCGAACCAGTCGGGCTGCGATGCTGGCCGGTATCCCGATCGTCCCCAGGCTGTGCACTTACTTGAACCTTGTACTGTTCGGACTGGAAGTGACGCCGAAGTGCGAGATTGGCCCGGGAGTCTTTTTTGCCCACCCGGTAGGATGTGTGATTGGCGCCTGGCGGATTGGCCGCAACGCCAGCATCTTTCAGGGCGTGGGTTTGGGAGCGAATCGTCCGGACATGGAATTCGTCAGAGAGTTGCGCTGTGAAATCGGCGACAACGTAGTGCTGGGCGCGGGATGCAAGATTTTGGGACCCTATCAGATTGGGGACAATGTCACGGTCGGGGCTAACTCGGTGGTAATGAGTTCGGTTGGGCCGAATCAAACCGTGTTTGGCATTCCCGCACGGGTTGTGCCCACGTCGATGGCCAAGGTGAAATGAGCAATAACCTCCTCGATCTTACGATCTGCATCTCGAGCTACAACACTCGCACGTTGCTGCGAAATTGTCTGCGCTCGGTTTATGAGCATACCCAGGGGATCAGCTTTGAGGTCATCTGCGTAGATGACAACTCATCGGACGGCAGCGCCGACATGGTGGCGGCCGATTTTCCAGCGGTCATTCTGGTCAGAAATAAGACGAACCAACTCTACGCGAGAAACCAGAACGCTAGCTTGCGAATGTCACGTGCCCGGTATGCCTGTCTGCTCGACAGCGACACCGTACTGACAGGCAACGCTTTCCAGGCATTGGTCCAGTTCATGGATGTGCACCCCGATGCCGCTGTCTGCGCTCCCAGGTTGCTCAATATTGACGGCAGCGTACAGCATCACGTGCGAGGATTTCCCGGCGCTGCTATTTTCCTTTTGCAGGCGATCAGCTGGCACAAGCTGTTTCCCAAAAGCCGGTTGATGGACCGCTATTACAACACCAACTTTGACTACTCCCAGGCCCAGACAGTGGATAGCATAGGAACCTCGGCTTATGTCATCCGCCGTTCGACTTGGGAAAACGCCGGCATGCTGGACGAACGCTTCCGGCTAGCCCTGGTCGATCTGTCCTACAACTACATGCTGAGACAGAAGGGCCTCAAGGTGTTTTACACGCCGTGTGCGGAGGTGATTCACATTGGCAGCCAGAGCATTAACCAGGATCCACTGGGATCACTGCGCGACCAACGGCGGGCGCTGATCGACTTCAGTGACTCCTATGACTACTTTGGTAAGAGCGCGGCGACCAAAAAACTGGTAAAACTTGCCGTATTTCTTCGCTATTACCTGAAAGTAATGGAATACTATGTCGGCTCCGATAAACGGGTGATCAAAGGCCCGGGTGCTCCCAGTAAGGAGCAGGCAGCGCGAGCCGCACTGCTGCGAAATTCGGAGTAGGCGCCATGCGAGGACTGGTCTCGAGTCGAGTTTGTTCCGGCTATTCTCGGCGATGGATGAAGTTTGCCTGTTACTTTGCCGGTGGTGAATGCGAGCCCCGTGGCATTCGCTGCCTATTCGCTCACGCACCCCGTGTATCGGAGGTACCATGAGCCGTCCAGTCCGGTTTTTGCTGTACAAGCCTATCGTCATGATCGGCGATGTCTGCCTGGTCAATGCGGGGTTTCTGATCGCGTTTTTCCTGCGCCGCGACTACTTGCTAACGCCCCACGCAAACCTCTCGTCCTATTTGAACCTGGCGGCCCTGGTTTCCCTCACCACACTGGTAATCTTTCAGTTGCTGGATCTGTACCGTGATTGGCTGCGGCGCTCGCTGCGTCACGTACTGTACTCGGTCATCATTGCGGTAGGCATGACCCTGCTCACCACCATGGGCCTTGGCTTTTGGGCGCGGCAGTTCGCTTTCCCACGCAGCGTGCTCCTGCTGGGGGCTTGCATTCAGGTGGGGCTGCTGTGTGGCTACCGTATACAAATGCGCCGTCTGTATCGCCGGTGGTGCGGGAACCGTCCCACCGTCGTGATTGGGGAATGCGAGGAAGACGCGTGGTCGGTGATGCAGAAGTTCGAAGAGCACGATGTCGGACTGTATCGCATGCAGGATTGTTTATTGCGCCGGGATTTGCGGCCACCGTACGCAGAATTAGACGCGGCGGAGACCGTCGTGCTGAGCCAGGGGCTGGAAGAAAAGGAAGACATCATCCTGCATTGCTTCCGCTGCAAGAAGGAAGTGCTGGTCGTCCCGAACCTGTCCGAGTTGACGCTGTTTGGGGCCGAGGCCCGGGAAGTGGACGACATGTTGATCCTCGGGATCAAGCCGCACCGCCTGAATCCAGCCGAAGAGTTGCTGAAGCGCTCCGTGGATCTGGTGGCGTCATCAGGGCTACTGCTGTTCTCGAGCCCGATCTTCTGCCTGGTTGCAATCGCTGTCCGCTTGAGCTCGCCGGGGCCGGTTTTTTATCGGCAAGAGCGAATTGGGGTTGGCGGGAAGCCGTTCCGCGTTCTGAAGTTCCGCACCATGACCGTGGATGCTGAGAAGCACAGCGGCCCGGTATTGGCCTCGGAGCACGACCCCAGAATTACGGAAGTCGGCAGACTGTTACGCGCCAGCAGGATTGATGAGTTGCCCCAGATGTTGAACGTGATCAAGGGGGAGATGAGCCTGGTGGGACCGCGCCCGGAGCGGCCGTATTTTGTTCAGCGCTTTGAAAGAGAGCTTCCGGCGTACGAGTTGCGTCATGCCGTAAAGCCGGGGATCACGGGACTGGCTCAGGTCATGGGCCGTTACGGTACGACGGTGGAAAGTAAGCTGCATTTTGATCTGCTCTATATCTACAACTACTCGTTGCTGCTCGATCTGAAGATCCTGCTGCAGACCGTCCGAGTTGTATTGTCGGGTGAACAGGCCGCCGGTCTCAAGATAAGAACCGCTGTGCGTGTTCCACGTGCGGCCATGGAGCGACTTCAGATCAAGGAAATCGCCGAGCCAAGCAGTTCGCAAACCGATTGAGATGGACGACCGCGTCCGCTCTAAGGCTGGTAAAGATTCTCCTTCGTCTTCCAATAGGGTCGCCGGAGTCGCCGCCGCATCGCACGCCAGATGGTGACAAACGGGCGTGAGATGAGCCACAGCATCGAGCCATCCACCACTAACCTTTTCATCCCCGCAAGCGCGGTTTGTGTACTTCGTATCTCCTCCAGTGCGAGTGAGGTCGAATAGGTCATTCGGCGGTATTTGCTCACTCGCGGATCGAGACAATCAGCCCACTGCTTGACGATGGACAGCGGCTCTTCATGCAGCCGCAGCCGATGGCGCCGCGAAGAGGACATGCTGCCGGGGTGCAAGCGATAACGACAAACAATGTCCTGCACGGCGCGGGCGTGGTAATGGCGAGCGATGGCGGCATAAAGGTAGTAGTCGGGAACGACCTGAATCGTATCGGGAACTCCGCCGATGTCGCTGACAGCAGAGCGGCGCAGCACAGCGGAGCTCATCGCAATGAAGCAAGCATGGCGGAACAGTTCGGCGAAGATATCGCCCTCAGGCAGAGCTTCGAATTCGTGAAAGTAGTCGTAGTCGCAAACGTTGCCGCGGCGGGAATCGAAGAAGACGGTTCGCCCGTAGATGATTCCGATGCCATCATCGATCAGCGCCATCTGTTTCTCGAGCTTGTGCGGCAGCCAGACGTCGTCCTGATCAAGGAAGGCCAGCCACTCGCCGCGGGCCTGGCAAATCGCTCGATCGCGAGCTGTGCCCAAAGGCGTTTCGTCAGGCGAGAGGAAATATCGAATCCTATCGTCGTGATATTGGCTGACGATGTTGGCGCTGTCATCGGTCGAGCAATCATCCCAGACAATCAGCTCCCAGTCCGCGAAGGTTTGCGCCATGACGCTATCGAGAGCTTCTCGAAGGAAAGCGGCGCCGTTGCGAACGTTCATGATGATGCTGACCAGGGGCATCGGAGAAGTTTTCTGTATTGATCCTACACGCTGGACTTGCTGCTCAATCGTCGCCAGATCGGGGGGCGGAGATTACGGCGGGTTAAGTGAAACACAAATGCGAATGGGCGCACCAACTGCGAACTGAGTGAGCCTTGCGTGAGCAGACGAACCATGCCGTGACCCAGCGTTGCGCGGCTGCGCATCTCCTCCAGCGCAATCGCGGTAAAGTGCCGCCTACGGCTAGCCGCGACGGTTTGAGGATCAAGCTGGTCGGCCCATCGATCGATAAGCCAGAGGACCTCGTGATGCATCTCTAGGGCCGCGGTATGGGACATGCTGCCCGGATGCATGCGATAGCGGCATACCACCTCCTGCACAGCACGTGTGCGATATCTTCGCGCGACTGCAACGTAGAGGTTGTAGTCAGGAATGATCCGAACCTCCGCGGGAATACCGCCGACGGATTCAATCGCCGAGCGGCGAAACATCGCCGAGCTCATGGCGATGAAACACGAATCGGTGAAGAGTTGGGTGAAGATGTCGCCTTCCGGTAGCGGCTTGTATTCGTGAGCCTGGTCGTAGTCGCGCTGCAGTCCGCTGGGGTAGAACCTTACCGTGCGTCCGTAGATGAGCCCGACATCGTCTTCGTTTTGCGCAAGCGCTAACTGGCGTTCCAACTTGTGCGGCAACCAAACATCATCCTGATCGAGAAACGCGATCCACTCTCCGGCGGCTTGGTGAATCGCGTCCGCTCTAGCTTTTCCGAGCGACACATCCTCCGGCGAAAGGAAGCAATGAATTCTGGGATCGCGATATCCAGCGGCAATCGACGCACTGGTGTCGGTAGAGCGGTCGTCCCAGACAATGAGCTCCCAATCCTGGAAGGTTTGTGCGAGAACACTATCGATCGCTTCCCGCAAGGTTGGCGCCCCATTGCGCACGTTCATGATGACGCTGACCAGAGGCATAGCCGGAAAAGCCACAGCGGGATTCAGCTACCAGACCTGATACGAAGAGACCAGCACACAGTAAAGCAGAAGCTGCCAAAACGCCACCGCGAGCGAGGTAACGGCATAGACAAGGATGAACCCATCCACTCTGGCCGTGGTTTCAGGCATGCCGATCTGGGAGACGGCTCGAATCGCTCCCGCAGCAGCCGCGATGGCAAACATGGCTACGGCAAGTCCAAAGTACGACTTGGGCTGCGACCGGGGTGCTGGCGCAGCGGGAAGCGGCGACCGGCGATACCACAGCCACACCCAGATGGCCAGCGCCAACATCCCGACAATCGTGCTGGCATATTGCAGAGCCCCAAACATCGGCATGCGGTGGTTCACGATCGGGATCTGCACCCTGCTTCGCAGAAATGCAAAATGCCGCCATGGCCAGGAATACGAGTGAGTGAACGAATCCCAAATGATATGGCTTGCGATTCCCAGCACAATGGAGCCGAGAATGGCGAGGAATCGTCGTGCTGGTAGAAAGCTGAAGTGCCCGGTCTGATCCCGCAGTCGCTCTTGCATTCCGGCGGGCAACAACTGGATAACCGGGCGCTTAATGATGTTGTGAAACAGCCAGAGCGCGATGAGCGAAGACGGTATGGTGAACTCAACCAGGCCCGGGAACTGATGGCCGAGATCACGATAGTAGGTGTTGCCGATGATGTAGGGGAAATCCGGAGCCATGCTGCCGACGATGAAGGCCGACCAAACAAGGTTGAGCCTTCGCAAGGGAAGGACGGCGGCGACATGAGAAACCGTGAACGGCATTCGGCTGGCGCGTAAGGGCAGAACCAATGTGCTGCTGAAAGTATATCGGAGCAGCGACTCCAACTGATAACCGCATATTCGATTACAATCGGCGAACGCCAGACCGCGCACGCGTACTCCATTCCACATAGGCTGATTCGAAAATTGCATTCCAAACCTCTTCGAACTTTCAGCTCACTTCGTCTGGCCCTGGCATGGTTGATTTTGTTTTCGCTTGCAGATCGCCGACATATTGGCGCAGCAACCGGCCACTCCTTCATCGCCGGGACAATCGCAGGCTGCGCCCGCGCCCTCTGAAGCTCCTCCCCATCCCAACGAGAGCAAGTTCTTTATCCACCTGGCTGAAGACCAGAAGGATATCTGGACAAGTCCGTTTCATCTGCAACCGGACGACGCCAAATGGCTGGTGCCCTCGGGAGGCATTGCAACGGCGCTCTTCGTCACCGACTCGCAAAGCTCGTGGGCGATGCACTGGGGCCATCTGCATGCGTGGAATGTGGCTTCCAATGCGGGTCTTGCCGCGGAGGGTGGTCTGACCGGAGCCGCCTACATCTGGGGGCACATCACCCACAACGAGCGCATGCGCGAAACCGGCGTGCTGGCCACGGAGGCGATGATCAACGCGCTGGGCGTCGATTACGCGATTGCCGGCGCTACCGGCCGCGAGCGGCCGATCCCCGCGAACTATCAGAATGTGTTCTGGAATGCAGGAACCTCGTTTCCGTCGGACCACGCAGCCTTGTCGTGGGCATTCGCTTCCGTCGTCGCGCAGGAGTATCCGCATCTGACCACCGAGATTGCCGCTTATGGCACGGCGCTGGGAGTCAGTCTGGCGCGAGCCGCATCGGACCAGCATTTCCTCTCCGATGTATTCGTCGGCGGACTGATCGGCTACCAGATTGGACGGCATGTCTACAAAGTGCGGCACAATCCAGAGCTCGACGACGACCTGAAGATCGTTGCCGAGCAGACCTCCGCGCCGCGCCCCACTAACGCGGCCAGCGTTAATGTCCCGCTCGATAGCTGGATCTATCCCGCCATGGAGAGGCTGATCGGCTGGGGCTACATCGATACGGCATTTCTGGGCCTGCGCCCGTGGACCCGCATGTCCTGCGCGCGAATGCTCATCGAGATGAACAAGAAGATCGAGTATCACGCCGACATTCCCAAGGAAATCTGGAAGCTGCAAAAGACGCTGGACGAGGAGTTTGCTCCGGAGATTGCCACTTGGGACGGCCATCCTACCGAGTCGTTGCAATTGGATTCGGTGTACACGCGCGTGACGGACATTGCCGGCACGCCGCTGAACGATAGCTATCACTTTGGCCAGACCCTCATCAACGATTACGGCCGTCCGTACTGGCAGGGCGTGAACAACGTCACCGGCTTCAGCACCAGCGCCAACGACGGACGCTTCGCCTTCTACGTCGACGGCGAGTATCAATACGCGCCCACCATTCCCGCCTATCCGCTGTCGGTGCGTCAGGTCATCGCGAATGTTGACGAGAACCCTCTGCAGCCGCCCACGCCGATTCCCGCCAACCAGTTTGCCCTGCAGGATACCTACGCGATGTTGAAGTACGCGGGACTGGATTGGTCGGTAGGCAAGCAAAGCATGTGGTGGGGACCGGGTGAAAGCGGCGCATTGCTGATGAGCAACAATGCCGCGCCCTTCTGGATGCTGCAGGTCAATCGCATGGAGCCGATGAATATTCCCGGCCTGTCTCGCTTCCTCGGGCCCTTTGAGTTCTCCAACTTCTTTGGCGCCCTTGCCGGCCACGCGTTCCCGCCGGGCCCATATTTCTTCGGCCAGAAAGCCAGCTTCAAGCCGACCGAGAATCTGGAATTCGGATTCACGCGTAACGATGTCTTCGGCGGACAGGGGCACGTGCCCATCACCTTCGGCTCGTTTTGGAATGCCTTCACCAGCATCAATGACGTTTCCGCGAATGTTAAGTTTTCGCGCAACGATCCGGGCGCGCGCCATGCCAGCTTCGACTTCTCCTATCGCCTGCCATTCGTCCGCCGCTGGCTCACGCTCTACACCGACTCGCTGGTCCACGATGACGTCAGCCCGGTCAGTGCGCCGCGCCGCTCGGCCATCAACCCGGGAATTTATCTGACTCACTTCCCCGGCATCCCCAAGCTCGACTTTCGCGCCGAAGCGGTCTATACCGATCCGCCGACCGTCGATAGCATGGGCGGACACTTCATCTATTGGGAAGTCGTCTACCACGATGCCTACCTGAATGGCCGGGACATCATGGGCAGCTGGGTCGGCCGCGAAGGCAAGGGCTATCAGGCGTGGAGCACCTACCACCTCAGCCCCAAGAGCAGCATTCAAGTCAGCGTGAGGAATGGCAAGATCGCCGACGATTTCATTCCCGGTGGCAGCACGCAGTGGGACTGGAATGTTTCCGCGGTCCTGTGGGCGCGCAAAGACCTCGAGATCCAACCCTTCCTGCAATACGAAACCTGGTGGGTACCGGTGCTGGCGCCGACCCGCCAAGCCGACTTCACCACCTCGATCCAGTTGACCTGGTGGCCCTCCAAACTCGGCATCCGCCGCGCATCGTACTAAGAAAAAATAAAATTTCTAAAGTACTTGTAATCAATATCTTAGCTGCAAAGTATTGCGCTTAAAGGGCTTGTTGTGCGAGCTAAGCAGCTTGTTTTCAATGACCTATGTAATCTCCCGCAAAGTACTGCGAACATTGGACTTGCATGGCAACGTAAACCATTATTCGCGAGTACTTTACGAATTTCATCCCAAAGTATTGAAAACATTAGACTTGCATGTATCAAGGATCCCATTCATTTTCAATAGCTTACGGGGACGTTCATCCACTCGGCTGCGATTCCCGCAAACCAACAAAAGCGGAAGAGCAACGGAAGCGCTTCGTATCAGGGCCTGACTTTAGTCATGCCGATACAGGCTCTATTCCTTTCATCCCGAGCGGGCTTCAGCCCACGAGGGACAGCTTTCAGGCCGTTGGACACTAAGCCCAACCTACCAGCCTAAGCCCCATCCCCAACTTGTCAAGATTACGAAAGTACATGTACTTTCGTGCTGATAAAGACTGCCGGCGAATTACGACAGGAGCCCCAGCGCGGCGATCACGTTCACGCCGTTGGTCCGGGTCAGCACTCCGGGACGCAGTCTATAGTCGAATCGGATCGCGCCGTTTTCAAAGGTCTCCTCAAAGTGAGCATTCGTCGCGCGCCCTGGAAACTCGTTGGCTAGTTCGGTCAGCGCCAAGTCATGCGTAGTTATGATGGCAACCGCACCACTACGCAGCAACCGGTCGAGCACCGCCTGCGTTCCGAACAATCTGTCATGCGAGTTCGTTCCCCCGAGCACCTCGTCCAGCAGCACCATGGTCTTGTTAGCGCGTGCTGATGCAAGTATCTCTTTCACCCGCTCCACCTCAGCAAGGAAACGTGACTTTCCATCCAGCAAAGAGTCTCGAACCACAATCGAGCAGCCGATCCGTAGTGCCGACATCTCCAACTGGCGCGCTCGCACCGGCGCACCCGCCATCGCCAGCACCGCGTTGATACCGACGGCGCGCAACAGCGTACTCTTGCCGGACATGTTGGAGCCGCTGAGGATCATCAACTGAAACTGACGGCAATCCAGCGACACATCACACGGGACGCACGCGCTCGCACGAAGCAGCGGATGCCCCAAGTTCTCGGCACGGAAAAACGCCGGGCCCTCAGCCGTGATCCTGGGAAAGGTATGCTCGGGATTTTCAAAGCTATAGCGCGCGAAGCAAAGTAAAGCTTCGAATTGGCCGACAACCTCGACCCAGGCCATGACGCGCCGGCAATTGCGTGCTCGCCAGCCTTCCACCAAGATGGAGACGTTCGTCTTCCATAGAAGCAACGAAGATGCCGCGGCGAAATACTCACTTCGCCGCAGATCCAACAGCCACGACCAAAGGCGCAGCCGTGCGATCTCTCTGTGAGACGTCTGCGCGTCGAGCGAAAGTTGCGACTGTAGGTATTTGAGGAGCGGACTGCAGAACTGCTCACGCTGAAACCGCTCCAATAATGGAGCGAGAAGACCCAGTTCGAATGCCGGCAGAGTTACGTTCTGTGCGATTGATCGAGTTCGCCTATGAGCAAGCCCCGCGAGCACAATTTCCAGCGCGACCACAATTCCAACTGCAACCGGCCAGTGTGCTCCCACGCACCTGAAAACACGCAGTATGCAGACCGCCAGCATTAGGAGAGGAAGAATCGGCGCAAGCCCGCGCACGGCCGGGTAGAACTTTATCGCCGGCTCCTCTGCCCACTTCGCTAGCGTGGAAGAAGTGACGCGGCCCGGATCGGCTTCTCCTGCCACCGCCCATTGCTCTTGCAGTTCCAGGTTGTTGCGCAGCTCAATGACTGCTTCCTGCCGCGAACTAATCTCGTCGGGCGACGCTGGGTTTAAAAGCCAGTCCGCAAGAGTGGCGCGGCCGATTCCTGTGCGCGCGGTACACAGCATTTCGAAAAGCGAACCGTTGCCGAAGAGGTCGAGATCGGCAGCGTAAACATGCTCTGCCGGACGGTGTTCCTCGCCAGTGATGCCTCGTCCTTGCCAACGGGAATGCAAGCGGTCGAGTCCACCTTCGTAGAACCGGACAACTGCGTACAGCTCCTTGCAGCGCCTGGTATTGAGCGTCAGCGAGCGCAAGCTCCATCCGAGGAGCACCGCGGGACCCCACAGCCAGCTCCATGGAACCTGCAGCCAGAGTGCTGATGCCGCAGCGCCGGTGGTTGCGATTGCTGAAGCCAGAAAAGAAATCCAAAGAAGCTGATGGCGTTTCCTGGATTTCTGTAACTGCTCAGCGTGCTTGACCAGACGCCGATCGTATTCGGCTTCCGGACCGTGAACGTCCGGACTCTCCACAGCCTGCGGGGCACGCGCGGTGAAAGAGCACAAAAATCGAAGAAGACACTGAAGAAGGTACATGACGGCCAACTCCCTGAGGCGAGGCCTCGGTTCGCAAGCGATAACTCAGTTGCGCTGCGTTGAGCGCACTGGTTGACGCGGATTACAGGGAGTACAGCGGCGGGGGACGTTGGAATAACGAAGCACGTAGCGGTTCGTCAGGAACGATTGGCCCGGCGTGCGACTGGCGCACCCATTGTGCACTGACGCCGGATGGGAAGAAAGCTGAAGGAAGCGCATAAAAGCAGATCGCGACTGTCTTCAGGAAATTTGCGGAGCGACCAATGACGAAGAACAGCAGCAGCGCGAAGGCGGCGAGGGCGATAGCTTTCACGAAGCCGCCGAGTAGAATGCCCGTGGCTTGCGCCATCCACACCAACAGCGCGTAGTGCGCAAGCACAAGAACCGTATCTATTATGCAATGTCGATGCATACTGCTGGTGGACAGTATACGTTGCCCAACGCTTTACAGTTAGTCCAGAGCTTGGGCAAACGACTGCTCACCCACTCGGGTGCCCCACTCATTCGTGTTTTCGAATGAGTGGGAGAGCAAATCAAAGCATCGCTGGCCGAAGCCCTGACGTCACTCTGTCCCACGCCCTCTGCGCAATCCAAACCACATCAGCGCTCCGCCCGCAAGAAACAAGCCCGCCGCGATCCCTGCTCGCTTCATCGCTACTTGCTGCGCTTTGACCCGTCGATCCACCAATTCCGTCTCCGGATACTTCGCGCCTGCGCTCTCGCCATCGTGCAGTGCCAGCTGCATCACTTCGGCGAGATGCAGCGCGTGGCGCGGCGTCTCCTGCTGAATCTGCTCCCGGCAACTGAAGCCATCAGCCATGACCACGGTGGAAGGCTCAGCCTGCCGCACGGCGGGGAGCAGAGCCCGTTCGCCGATCTGCAGCGAGATGTCGTATTTGTCCTCCTCAAATCCAAACGAGCCGGCCATGCCGCAGCAACCGGCATTGAGCATCTGGAAGTCCAGGCCCATCTTCTTCATCACCGCTTCGTCGTCATAGAGCCGCATGATGGCCTTGTGATGACAGTGGGCCTGCACAATTGCCTTGCGTTGCAGCTTGGGCGGCTCGTAGTTCTTGACCTTCTTTTCCAGGAACTCCGAGAGCGTGAAGGTGTTCTCCATCAGCCGGTGCGCCAGCTTCGACTCGGGCATGAGACCGTTTAGCTCGTCGCGGAAGACCGCGCAGCAACTCGGCTCCAACACGACCATCGGAATCCCGGCGTCGATGTGATAGGCGAGAGCCTCCAATATGATTTCGAGATTCCGTTTGGCGCGATCCAGAAAACCGTAGTCGTACAGCGGACGTCCGCAGCACAGGTGCTGCATGGGAACGCCTACCTGATAACCGGCGTGCTCCAGCACTTCCACTGCGGCCTGCGCGGTCTCCGGCGTGAAATAGTTGTTGAAGGTGTCGGGCCAGAGAATAACTCGCGGCTGCCCCTGATTGCGCACTGGGCGCTTTCGAAACCACGCCTTGAAGGTCTCCGGTGCGAACGGCGGAATCTCGCGACCGAGCGGGATTCCGGCGACTGTCTTTGCGATTGTGCTCAGCACCGGAAGCTGGGTGATGAGATTGACGAATCCCGGAGCGATCGAAGCCACGCGCGCCCACTGATCGATCAGGCCAAAGGCATAAGCGTGTCGCGGCCGAACTCGGCCTTCCCAATAGTGCGAGAGAAACTCCGCCTTGTACGTCGCCATGTCGACATTGACCGGACAATCTCCCTTGCAGCCTTTGCAGGCGAGGCAGAGATCAAGCGCCTGCTTCACATTCTCATCGCGCCAGCCGTTGGCGATGACATCGCCGTTCAGCATCTCCCACAGCTGATGAGCGCGGCCGCGCGTCGAGTCCCGCTCATCATGCGTGACCATGAAGCTGGGACACATTGTGCCGTCCTCAGCTTTCTTGCCCTCCTTGCGACGGCATTTCCCAACGCCAACGCAGCGTAGCGTTGCATGCGCAAAGCTGCCACCATCTTCCGGCCACTTGAAATGCGTTTCCGGCTCGCGCGGGTTATAGCCGGCTCCAAGGCGCAGGTTTTCATCCATGCGATACGGGTCGATAACTTTTCCGGGATTCATCTTCCAATCCGGATCCCAGATGGATTTGAACTCGCGGAATGCCTGGATCAGCTCCTCGCCAAACATTCGGTTGAGGAACTCGCCGCGCGCTTGCCCGTCGCCGTGCTCGCCGCTCAAGCTGCCGTCGTGTTTCACGCACAGATCTACGGCCTCTTCCATGAACGAGCGCCATTTGCTGATTCCCGCCTGACTGGTGAGATCGAAATCGTAGCGGCAATGAATGCAGCCTTGTCCAAAGTGCCCATAGATGGAAGGGTTGTAGTCGTACTTTTTGTCCAGCTCGCGCAGTTCGCGCAAGTATTGCCCTAACTTCTCCGGCGCGACGGCGGAGTCTTCCCATCCCGGCCACATGTCGCGCTCTCCAGGAACAAACGCGGTGGCGCCCAGGCCGGCCTCGCGAATCTCCCACAGCCGCGACATATCCTTCTTTTCCGTGAACAGCCTCATGCGCGGGGCGCCGGGCTTACTTTGCAGCAGCGTCATGACGCGATAGGCTACGTCCAGAGCATCATCCCGCTTATCGGCGCCGAACTCGGCCATCAGCCAGCCTTTGCCGTCAGGCATCAGTTTCAGCGCCTGCGCGTGCGGGCCGCCTTTCTTCTGGATGCTCAGGAACATCTTGTAATCGCTGCCCTCAAGCGCAGTGGGATTGAAAGGCAGGATGTCCGTGATGTGGTCGGCCGCTTCAAAAACGTCGGAGTAACCGAGCATGAGAACCACGCGCTGGGCTCGCGCGTCGATTAGCTTGCACTTCGCTTCGAGCACCGTCGCCAGCGTGCCTTCGCTGCCGACCAGCGATCGCGCAATGTTGAATCGGCCATCGTCGCCGGGAAGCAGGTAATCAAGGTTGTAGCCTGAGACGCGGCGCGGGATCTTGGGATACTTTTCGCGAATGAGATCGGCGTAACGATCGCGCAGCGATTTCAGGTAACGATAAATTTCTCCGACGCGCCCGCCTTTGCGGATCTGCACATCCATCTCCGCATCGGTCATCCAGCCGACGGCCATGCGAGTGCCGTCGTACAACAGCACTTCCATCTCTTCAATGTTGGTGTCGGCCTTGCCGGACATCTGCGCGTGCGCTCCGCAGGAGTTGTTGCCGATCATTCCGCCGAAGCAGCAGCGATCGTGGGTCGAAGGATCGGGGCCCCAGGTCAGCAGATTGTTGCTTTCGCGAAGTGCGGTGTCGCGCAATTCATCGCAAATCGTTCCGGGCAGAACTCTCGCCCAGCGCTCGGAGGTGTTCACCTCCAGAACACCGTGCATGTATTTTGACCAATCAATGACGACAGCGATGTTGCAGCACTGGCCGGCCAGACTGGTGCCCCCGCCGCGTGAAAGAAGAGGAGAGCCAAATCGGCGGCAGGCCGCGACGGTTTGCACGACGTCTTCTTTCGATCTTGGAATGACGACGCCGATGGGCACTTGCCGATAGTTGGAAGCGTCGACGGCGTACATGGCCTTGCTGCCGGCATCGAAGCGAACCTCGCCGCGCACGTTCTCTTCGCAGCTCGGCTTCCAGGCCGTCGACATCAATGGGCGCGGCCGAACGCCAGTCAACCGTCGTGGGAGGTGTCTTGTTCAACTCATGCAGCGGGATCAGCGTGTCATCGCGGTCCGACATGTTCGGTTCCCCAGGGACGCCGGCGCGTGGCATCGGCGCCCCCGTCCCAATCCTAATCCCCGGGAGTGAGGCATGAACTACAGAATGTCTCTCCTCTCGCAGCAGTGAAGCGAAATCGGGATTGGAGCGTGAGGACTCACGAGAAGTAGAAAGACCCCAGGTTAGCCCAACTGACGGGCGAACCTGGGGCACCGGGACTTCGGCGAACCTGAGGCACCGGACGGATTAGAGGCAAGTGAATCGCGGTTACCAGATCGCGAGGGTCACGGAATCGATCCACTCGTGCCATGCCTCGCCGTTGGCCATGTCGTCGAGCTGGAATTGCACTCCCAGATTGTCGGACCAGCCCAGATTTTTGGCGCTCTGCGTTACGTTGACGGGATAGCTCTTGCCGTCAACGACCAGCGTGACGTAGGTGTACGTGTGGTTACTGGTATTGGTGGTCATGTACCACTGAATGTGATGCCAGCTGTTGGGGCTGAAGCTGCTACAGGGAATCGAAGTGTGGACCCAATGCCCGGTGGCTTCATTCCAAGTGTCCCAGACCCCTCCGCCGCGGAGGTTGCACTCGGTGCCGATCATGTAGTTGTAGCCCTTCACAAATTGGAAGGCGTCGAACTCGAGTGCCTGGGCGGCCTTTTGGGAGTTGTCGTCCACCTGGAAATAGAAATCCCAGAGGAAATTGTGTACGCCGTCATTGGCTCCCAGCTTCTGGAACCATAGCGAATTCTCCCACGGGCCTGAATTGTAGAATTCGGAGCTCGCCCCATCGCGCGATGGAGGGTTCTGGTGCTGTGCCATCCAGTAGCTACCGTCGCCACTGCCGCCTGAGCAGCCCGGACTGTTGCATCCTACCCAGCTGCCTCGGTCATCGATGTTGTGAAACCAGATTGCCCCCGACGGAGGAGTTGGCAGGCCGTTGCCGCCTCCGCCTCCACCACCGCCGCTGGTAACCGTGATCTCTTCGGAGACGCTGCCATACGCGCCGCTGCTATCCCACGCCCGAGTTACGACTTGATGATTGCCGACCGACGCTGTGAGGGTGGCGCTGATGGAGCTGGTGACACCCGCGCTGTAAACATCAACGCTATCGATGTAGATATGCCAGCCGACGATCTGATATTGGCTGGTCGCCTTGGCAGTAAGAGTAAAAGGCGAGTTGACCTGGGAACCATTGCTAGGCGAAGTTACGGTGACATTGACCGCGGCTGCAGCAGCCAGCGAGACGGAGAGAAGTACGGCTAATAAAGAGAATGAACGCTGCATCAAGAAACTTCTCCTTGGCTTTCATATTTTTTTCCTTGACTCAAATGGCGCGTGGCCAGGGTGCTGATCGCGTTAAGCCGTTGAGTGAGTATCGCTTCCGTGCCGGAAAAGGCGAATCGGGCATTCTGCCTATAAAGGAGAGCTACTTTCACTTGGCTAATTAGGGGTGTACTAGGTGTATTCCGAGCTTTGTTCTAAATGACTTGGCGGCTAAAGAAACAACAGTGCAGCATAGGCGGTCAGCAGGCCTAAGGCTTCGGTTGTCGATGTCGTGGATTGGCGTTCGCGACGGATGCTGTCTCTTCGGCAATTCATCGCGCGAATCACAAGAGAATTCGGCAGCGCCCTGACTTCCCCCCCGCTATCTTCAGAACGCTACCGAATGCGTGAAAAGTCCTAGGCCATTACCACACAGTGAGTTTCACCTCGTCGGCCCACTCATGAAAGCCTTCGCCGCCCGCGTCCACGTCCAACTGGAACTGCACGCCCATATTGTCGGACCAGCCCAGATCTTTTGCGTGCTGGGTGATGTTGACGGCATAGCCTTTGCCGTCGACTACCAGCGTGACGTAGGTATAGGTGTGGGCGCTGGTGTTAGTGGTCATGTACCACTGAATATGGTGCCAGGTCTTCGGGCTGAACCCGGAGCAGGGAATCTTCGTGTGTACCCACTTCCCCGTGGTTCCATCCCAGGTGTCCCAAACCGCTCCGCCCTTGATGTTGCACTCCGTACCGATCATGTAGTTGTAGCCGTGAACGAATTGGAAGGCGTCGAACTCAAGAGCTTGCGCAGCTTTTTGGGAGTTGTCGTCCACCTGGAAGTAAAAATCCCACAGAAAATTGTGTACGTTGTCGTGAGCGCCCAGCTTCTGCCACCACAGCGCATTGGCCCACACACCGGAGTTGTAGAACTCGGCACTGCTGCCGTCGCGCGACGGGGGATTTTGATGTTGCGCCATCCAGTAGCTGCCCTTACCGCTGCCGCCGGCACAGCCGGGATTATGGCAGTAACTCCAGTTGCCCCGCTCATCAATGTTATTGAATACCGTTGCGTTCGACGGCGGTGTGGGTAGACTGACTGCCGCGGCAGCCACTGACAGTGACAGACAAACGGCTACAAATAAGAGTGCACGCTGCATTATGAATTTGCTCCTTCGCTTGTTTAGGATTTTTCGTTCGGACTCAGGTGGCGAGGTCGGGGTACGACGTTGATTGGAGTATCTCGTCTGAGACGGCCAGGGCGAATAAGGAGTTCCCCTTATATGCAGCGCTTACTTGCACTGCGCGATTTTCCAGAGGATTACGTATTCATTGGCAGGTAAGCTACTGGAAACAAATGGTCAATCTGGGTAGGTGCAGATCGGATGATTTCTAGGTGCCACAACCTTAGAAACGCGATGCTAAGATTCCTACGGGATGGTTACCTTTGTCGTCCTCCGCATCGTAGCGGTGGTCCTGCTGATTGCGGCGAACGCGTTCTTCGTCGCCGCTGAATTTGCCCTGGTGAGCGTGCGCGAGACGCGCATCCAGCAGATGATTGCGGCTCATCGCATCGGCGCCCGCACCGTCCAAAAACTCCATCAAAAGCTCGATCACGTTCTCAATGCCGTGCAATTCGGCGTTACCGTCTCCAGCCTCGCGCTTGGCTGGATCGGCGAGGCGTCGATCGCTCACATGCTGGAGCCGCTCTTCGTGGGACTCCCCTATTCCCGCTTTTATGCCCATGCCATCGCGGTCGTACTGGCGTTCGTGCTGATGACCTACATGGTGGTCATCCTGGGAGAGGTGGTTCCCAAATCGATTGCGTTGCAGCGCACGGAGCGCGTTGCACTCGCCATTGCCGGGCCGATGGACTTCTTCATGACGCTGGCCGCGCCGTTTCTGGCATTCATGACGGCCTCGACGCGCACGGTGCTGAAGGCTTTCGGGATGCGGCAAATCCGCGAGTCCGGCGCGCACTCACCGGAAGAATTGAAGCTCATCGTCTCCGCCAGCCGTCGGCTCGGGATACTCGGCGCGCCGGAAGAGGAGTTGATCCTGCGCGCGCTCGACCTGGAGAACATCACGGTGCGCGAGATCATGGTGCCGCGGCCGGATATCTTTTCCGTGCCCGGCAATCTGACGCTGGAGCAGGCACTGCACCACGTCGTGGACGAGCAGCACTCGCGAGTTCCGGTTTTTGATCCGCAGCGCGGGCCCGAGCACATCATCGGAGTGCTGTACGCCAAGGATCTCATGCGCTGGTTGCGTTATCGTGTGAACCGCACGGCGTCGGGGCGTCCGGTCACGCGGCCCAGTGGGCTGGAAGTGCGGCACATCATGCGCGAGGTGTTGGTGGTTCCCGAGACCAAGCCATTGCCCGATCTGCTGATCGAATTCAAAGCGCGCAAACGTCATCTGGCGGTGGTGGTGGACGAGTTCGGATCCACCGCCGGACTGGTGACCGTCGAGGACGTTCTGGAACAACTTGTCGGCGAGATCGAGGATGAGTTCGACGTCGCCGGGCCGTCGTCCCTGCCCGGCGCTCCATCGATGCTGCTGGACGCCTCGCTCAACATTCGCGAGCTCGAGTCCCAATATCAAATTGCGCTACCGCGCGACGAAGGCTTCGAGACGCTGGCGGGATTTGTCCTGGCGAAGCTGCAGCGCATTCCCGAAGCAAGGCGACAGCTTCGACTACGATGGCCGCCGCTACGCGGTCGCCGGAATGGACGGCCTGCGCGTGGAAAGCGTGAAAATCGAGCTGGCGCAGCCGGCACAACACGCAGCGAGTCCCGCAACCCCAGTCGCGAGTTAGAGCAAGTTTCGAGTTTCAAGAAGCAGTTTGAAGTTTCAAGTGGCAGGCAGTTGAAGCCGACTTTTATACAATCTGGAACATGAGAGAAGTTGACCACCACCAGTTGCAAAGCGGCTCAAAGAATGGCTATCAGTGGCTTGTCTCAACTGATAGGAGGCGCGGTGTGCTGGGATGTTGTCCAGACGTGGTCCTAGGAAAGTATGTTGCAATTACATCCTTCGACAGCGGGCCGCTACAGCTGACGGAAGCGCAAATGATAGCCGGCTGGGTGTCGCGCGGCGAAATTGCCTACAGCCCCGAGATCCGGCACGTTAACACGGTGCCACAAGCATACTTTTCGGAGGCATATGTTTTTGGCGCTCCGACAAACTTAGGCGTACTTGCTGACCCCAAGAAGAACATCTTTCAGTCTGAGATACAGCAGGGGCAAGTGCATGCTTTCGTCAATTTCGATTTCGGCCTTCATGACCCCGAATACGCCGACCTTGCTCACATGTTTTGGCAGCAGCTTGGCTGGATGAAGGCCGATTCGTACTTGGCCGAGAATGATTACTTGATTTTCGTGACCGCAAACGCAAAAGTGTTTGCGCGGGTGTATGAAGCTCTCTGTCAGGAACGCTAGGCACTTGAAACTCGAAACTCGAAACTTGAAACTGCCTTTCCGATGCTGCGTTACCTATCATCCCGCCTGCTGTACATGCTGCCCGTCGTGTGGCTGGTGGTTTCGGTCGTCTTTCTGCTGATCCACTTCGTCCCCGGCGATCCTATCCAGCAAATGCTGGGTGAAGGTGCGCCGGCGACCGACGTGGTTGCCGCGCGTCATGCTTACGGACTCGATGTCCCGCTCGGCAAGCAATATGTGAATTACTGGCGCGGCATTCTGCATGGTGACATGGGGAAGTCGCTGCGAATGAATCAGAATGTTGGGCACATCATCGCGCAGGCGTATCCGGCGACCATGGAACTTACGCTGGCCGCGCTGATTGTGGCGCTGGCGTTGTCGATTCCCGCGGGCGTGCGCTCGGCTCTGCGCCGCAATCGCTGGGATGATCGCGTGCTGAGCTTTGTTTCGCTGCTGGGATTGTCGTTCCCGAACTTTGCGCTGGGGCCGATTCTGATTTTGCTTTTCGCGATTGAGTTGGGATGGCTGCCAGTATCTGGCTCGGGCTCGATCGCGCATCTGGTGCTGCCGGCGATCACCATGGGGGGAGCGCTGGCTGCGATTCTTACGCGAATGGTGCGCACCTCGATGTTGGAAGAGTTGGGACAAGACTACATCCGCACCGCGCGCGCCAAAGGCTTGCCGGAACGAACCGTGGTGTATCGCCATGCCTTGCGCAATGCGATGATTCCTATCCTGACGGTCGTGGGATTGCAGTTTGGCGCGCTGCTGGCCGGCGCCATCGTCACCGAGACGATTTTCTCGTGGCCGGGGATTGGCCGTCTAACGATCACGGCGATCTCCAACCGCGATTATTACCTTGTCCAGGGCTGCATTCTGATGATCGGCTTGACGTATGTGCTGGTGAATTTCCTGACCGATTTGCTGTATTCGGCATTCAATCCGCGGATCCGCCAGTAGAGAGTCACATCGGTCGGTCTCGTCCTAAACGTTAGAGAGGTTGGCAAAGAGGACATCGCCTGAGAGTTGGCAAGAAAGTCGGTGGTTGAGTGCTTTGTGTCAGGGCACGACCTTGGTCGTGCCGAACGACGCGTAGTAAATGTGAGGGCTTTAGCCCCTGCAAAATACCCCTCAGGAGCTGAAGCCCAGTCCTTATCTGGCCGAGTAACGGCACGGCTGAACAGGCTGCTGAAAAGTCGACAGACGCGTGCTTTCGGGTAGAGCTGGCCTTCAGGCCAGCGTCCAAGCCCTCTGTTTCGTTTCTGAGTCGGCTTCACAGTTTGCTGAAAAACTCTTTTTCGACGGATTTCGGGCGAAAAATCGGCTGCAAGTGATTGAATCTTCGTTCGCCGAAATGCTCGAAATTACTACCTTGGTTCCTTTTTCAGCAAACTGTTCAGCCGACGGCACACACGTCGTATCACGAGTTTTTCCGCAGCCTGTGAAGCCGTGCCCAGATACAAAACGATTTATGGGATGGCGACGAGTGAATCAGTGATTGCCGCACTTGATTTTTTCAAGGCTCCGGGTTTCCAATCTCCTACAGGCAGCATCTTCCCAGTTACAGAGTGGAGGCAGCGATGGGCAGGATGGACCGGCGTCATCACACGGAACAAGCAAGGACCAAGTCGCAGAGCGCAGCGCGAGCGGGTTACTCTCGCGGTCGCAGTGATCGACCAAGCGCGCCGACACCCAGCTCAGCCCATCCCGATCCCGCCGAGCAGGAAGCCGCGAATTATCAATCGGCGAAGGTGCGCACGGGAATCGTCTCGGTCAACGGCCAGGATGTCGGCGTGATGCATTGCCGGCGGCCATAAAGGATCCCGCGCAGCCGCGATGGCCTAAAATCCCTGTCCGTTATTCGTCACTTGAGCTTTGGCGCTTTGCAATTCTGGACGGGCCGAGTGCACGCCGCCGTCGCAATTCTTCAACAACTGAGCATAGTAGGCGTTGGCTTTTGCCGGCTGCTTCGCTAATGCCGCAGCTTCTGCTGCACCGGCGAGGCCGTTGAAGCGGTTGGGATCGATCTTCATCGACTTCTCATATTCAACCAGCGCTTTGTCCGGCTGGTTGAGAGCGAGCAGCATGTCGGCCAGCATCTCGCGCGCCGGAATGGCAACTTCGGCCTTGCCCACTTGGTCCTGAGTATCAGCAGTCTGGCGCATCAGCCGCAGCGCTTCGTCATTCTTCTTCTCGACGAACAACAGCCAGGCGTGAACCTCGTCGCGCTCCGGGTCAGGGCCCACCATCATGTAGGCGTACTTCGATTTCTTTACCGCTTCTTCGGCGGCATCAAACTTCTGCGCACTGCGGCGAGCTGCGGCAACGTCGCCCAGGCGTGCTGCGCCGACGGTCTGCGCCCAGTAGGTAATAGTTTGCAGATACTCAGGAGCATCAGGCGCGGGCTGCAAGGCTACCGCATCGGACCACTTGTGCATTTCCACGTCATATAGAGCGGGGAAGTGGGCTTGAGCCAGAGCGAAGTAGTGCAGCATTCCTGAATCATTCCCCGACTTGGGGGCTGCCGCAATGATCAGCTTGGACTGCTCAACGATCTGCCACGCGGCCTCGTCCTGTCCGGTTTGCAGGTAGGCATAGAGAAGGAAATCCATGGCGTGCAGCTCGTGCCCGTGCATGTACATTTCGCTCGACTGGCTGGCAAGCGCCACCGACTTCAGATTTGCCTGAATATCCTCCTGCCACAATCCCAGGCGGGCGAAGATGTGCGAGGGCATGTGCACCGCATGCGCCGACGATGGCGCGATCTCCGCATAGCGGCGAGCGGCTGCCAATCCCTCGGAAGCCATGTCCGGCGAATCGCAGGAGTGGATGATGTAGTGCGCGAGGCCGGGGTGCTCGGGATCCTGCTCAAACAGCGGCATGAGCACGGCGACCGCTTTCTTCTCGGCAGTGTGCGAGCTGTCGCCGGGAGGATCGGCCGCCAGCAGTGAGAGCGCATAGAACGCACCCGCCTCAACGTCGGACAGGATATTGCTGGTAGAGCTTGCCCATCGCCTCGGAATAGGCGCCGGCGCGTTTCAGGTAATCGTTCTTGCCCGGATCCTGATAGAAGAGAGCCAGAGCGGAAATGTAGGCTTGCTCGCGCGGCGTCTTGGCGCCGACCTTCTGCGCGATGGCAATCTCTTCCTGGCCACGCTTCAGCGCCGGAGCTTCCGGCCGCTCCCAGATCTGATGGAACTGGCTCATGGCGACGCCCCAATGAGCCATCGCGCATGTTGGATCACTCTTCGTGATTGCCACGAACTGCTCTTCCGCTTCCTCATATCCAAAGGAATGCAGCATCGCGACGCCAAGCTCGAATGATTTCTGGGAAGCAGGAGAACAGGAGATCGAAAACGAGACTTTGCCGAGTTGCTCGGTCGCTTCGTGATGATGGGCGTGCATCTCGTCTTCTTGCGCGAAAGCAGGTGCGATGCAAAGAATGGAGAAGCAGACAAGGAGACAAACTGAGGACCGCAGACAGCGCATCACTCACCCCCTCGGAGAATATGGATGATATTTTACCGGAGTGTTACCAGGCGCGCTGTTGCTGGAAGGCAGGCGAAGCTCAACTTACGAGACTTGGGCAGGCTTGCAAGCTCCGGCGCATGGATTATTGGTCCACGCGACTCCCAGAGCGTGCAGGGTCAGCTTGTCGCCTTCAGTTAATGCACTGGCGTCTACGACCGCCTCATAGGCGTAGAGGACAAGTTCACTGCGGGTGATGCACCAGAGTTCGTGGCGCACCACACCCTGGCAGTGCTCGCAGGCAGCATCCGCGCTGTACTTGTTGCTGTGTTGCCATGTGCTCGATTGCGTTGACATCTTCTTGTCCTCCTGCGACTTCCGGCTCTCCCAACGACTCAGCCCGCGAAATCGAAGATCATGGCTGCAGCGTAGCCTTTTGTGGGCGGTGCATCATCCCCCAGACGAGCTAGGGTCCATACCGCTTTAGCCTGAGAACATCGAGAGTTATCCGTTGTTTGCGGGTTTTACCTAGAGAGACATCCAAGGCGAGTTCGACCTTTTCCCGGATTGCGCGCGGATTCACATTGCGCTTGGCAAGTGAAATGAAGTAACTTGACGGAACACGCCTGGACAATTCAGAGGAAGCAAATGGAACGGCAAGTAAAGGTGCCGGGCCAGTACGCCCATCGCCGCAACGAGGATGAAACCTTCGACTCGATTTGTAAGCTCTGCTTTCTGACGGTCGCCCGCGCCTATCGAGAAACCGACCTGTTTCAACTGGAACTTCGGCACGTCTGCCAACCGGTGGAAAGGCGGCGAACCACGCGCGTTGTGCACCAGGTCTACGACCCCGCCGCGGGAACTTCCGAAGCAGGATAAGCCGATCCTCTAGGTAGCAAAAAGACGAGGCATCCTATTGCAGGATGCCTCGAAGTTTTGCTCTACACGCTTGAGCCGATCGAACCAACCATCAGCTGGCTCGAATCGCACGTCCTACTTACTTGCAGGTGGGGAACTTCCAGCTGGAAACATCGGTGCTCCAGCCAAAGGTGCCCGTAGCCGTGTAGTACTCGGTGGTGTAGAAGAAGGTGCAATTGTCGGAGGGATCGATTTCCATGGTGCTGTAATCTCCCCAACGATTGGCGGTATCGGTCTGCGAGCCGCTGCCGTTCATCGAGAACACTTCGGGCGAAAGCGTGCCCAGCGTATCGGTGAACTCGCGGCCGGCAACTGCTACGGACGAGAACAGGCTAGTGCTGGACTCGCTGTAACCCACCAATACGTCATCCACATTGTCGCGGGTCAGCGAACCCATCCAGCGATAGTTGCTGTCGCCGGTGGTTCCGACGTACGTGCCCTGCTGGAACACGTTAAGCGAAGTAACCGGGACGGTCTTGAGGTTGGAAGTGAATTCCATCCACCGTACACCGATCGACGAAGTCGCCGCATTCCATACGTCGAAATTCACGTACCAGTGCTGCGACGGAGCGGGTTTGGGGGGAGTGGCCGTAGCGTTGGCTGGCGGCTTGTCTTCCCAGTAGGCGAAGCGATACATCAAGCGATCGCCAAGCGAATCCAAATCGTTGCTGGAGCCGACATTGGGCTGCGGAACGCAGTCGCCGCCGTACTGTCCATCGCAAGAGGGTGTGTAGGTAGCAACAGAAACCAGCTGCGAGTTACCCAGGCCGGTCATGGTTGCGTTGCCGGTGGACCAGTCGTTGATGTGCATGGAGTAAACGGACAGGTGAGAGTTGTCGACATCGCCCACGCTGCCGATGAAGAATTCATCTTCGGTAGCCGGAGGCTGGGTCGGCGAATCACGATCCGCCGGCAACAAGCTGTCTTCGGTCGACTCCAACTGGAAGCAGATCTGCTCGGCGGAAGAATCGCCCACCAACATCTTGGCGCGATCATAGCCGCACATTACCGGTCCCTGAAAGCCGCTGCCACCAGGTCCGAAGTTGTTCCAGTTCTGGAAGTAGCCGTCGCTGGCGCCGTGGTTGGACCAGACACCCCACTTGGGATAGTCCGGGAAGCCGCTCTTGACGACCGGGAACTCATAGGCGTACCAAGTGTTGTCAGAGAAGGTCGAGGTCTGCGAAATCGCGACGCAGACTGCATAGGGCGAAGAGAACACGTTCTGTGCCAGAATCCAACGCTGCGCATCACGATCGAACTTCACGATGATGTCGCCATCGTTGTTGTTGGCGCACATCGAACCCGGCAGCAGAGCCTGCCACACGGCGTTGCCGATCGTGCTGTCCTGGCCGTTGATGGGAATAATGGCGCCCGTGCTCTTATTGAAATCAGCATAAGAGACGTTGACCCACTGGACCACTTCGGTCAGACCAACTGCCAGAGTGGTGTCCGGCGGAGCATCCGGGACGCTGTAGTTCGGGAAGCCGACGCCTACGCCCAGCACATGATAGTTAAGGCCGAACTCACCGCTCGGCGTAGACCCGCGTTGCACGACGGTATCGGGTACCGGCGAAACATGGGGTTTAGGAACATGAAATGAACCGGGTTAGCTAGATGTAGTCCATACGGCGGTGGCGCCTCTCCGGTTGTTACGTGTCCGGCGCCGAAAGCTCGAGGATGTTGAAGGACAGGCTGCGAAGAGTCCGCTGCCATGACCGGCAGGCAACACAGCAACAGGGCACCCATAGCAAGGATGGATACGCCCAGCATCTTACTTCTTGTCATTGTTTCCCCTTCTCCTTTTCTCCACAGACGCCGATTGCAGCAGGCGGTCACGGTGTGACGTGGAGCAGTAACGCGAAACAGCAGGTTGAGTTGGTTGATTTAGCGCAGTCTTCTAGATTTCGGGAGCGAACTGCACGTATTTTTGTTGTCGAACTGAATCAGTGCCCTTAGGCGGGTGCTTGCATTTTTACCACACCGCCATGCAAGAGGCAACTATTTATTGCGTAGTAACCTCCACAGCGGACGCAGGAGCGATCATCGACTTGGCACAAAGGTCGTAGCGTGAACAAAGGATTGAACTTAGACAGTCACACAACTTCTGGTGATCCTGTTCCGGCAAAGTTCCAAAAGGAAGGCTACGACGAAAGGCAGTTTTCAATTCCAGTGCCATCTCCGGATCAAAATTGGAATTGTGCGAACAGTTGCGCTGCACTTCATTGACAATCCCCCGACTGGACCGTAGCCTGATCGCACGAGGAATTATCTTGATCAAGTTCTCAAGCAATCGTATGAGCCAGCCAGTGATGCTCGGACCGCTGGAAATGCAAGTGATGGATGTCGCTTGGAGTGTCGGGCGGTGCAGTGTCCGCGACGTAGTGGAGAAATTGGACAGCAAACTCGCCTATACCACTGTGATGACGACTCTCGACCGCCTGTTCAAGAAGGGTTTGCTGGCGCGAGAGAAAGAAGAGCGCGCGTTTCTCTATTCGCCCGCGCTTTCCAGCGAGGAATGGGAGCGCAGGCGTGCCGGCGATCTGGTGGCAGGGTTTCTTGCCGGGCCGCAGCCTTCGCGTGACCTATTGCTCTCCTCTCTAGTGGACGCCGTCGGCCAACACGATGCTGTGTTACTCGACGAACTGGAAGCGAAGATTCGCAGAAAGCGACAGGAACTCTCGCGGGCGGCGAAATGAACCTTCCCTATACCATGCGGCTGCTGTGCCTGTGCTGGGCCTCGTTTTTTATGGTGCACATGGTGCTGGCGCTGGTGGCGCGCTTCGGTGCCGGCACGGCGGTGCGAGTTGCCGAGCACATGAAGCCGCGCTCCGCGGCGCGAATGCTGTTTATCCTGCGCACATCGCCGTTGGTTTTGACGCTGCTGGCCGTGCTGGCTTTTTGCATTCCCAGCTATTTGTGGCTTGAGCCCGAGGTCACGGGCGAACGGGTCGGCCTGATCTGCATCATCATGGCGCTGGCTGGCGTCGCGATCTGCGCTTCTGCCCTGATCAGGGTCTGTGGAGCGGTGCGTGGCACGGTTCGTTATCTTCACCATTGTCAGCACCACGGGCGCAAAGTCACGGTGCGGGGCGAGACCTCACCAGCGTTGCTGCTGAAGGACAAATCCCCGATATTGGCGGTCGCTGGCGTCTTTCGACCGCAGCTAGTCATTTCGCGGCGCGTGATGCGCGGGCTTTCCGCGGAGGAGCGAGAAGCCGCGTTGCGTCATGAACAAGCCCATTGCGTTGCTGGCGACAACCTGAAGCGCTTCCTGATTCTGCTCTCGCCCGACCTTTTTCCCTTCGTTCGCACCTTCGGCTCGCTGGAGCGCGCGTGGTCCAGATTCACCGAGTGGGCCGCCGACGATTCGGCAACCGAGGGCGATCCGCAGCGCGCGCTGTCGCTGGCTTCAGCACTGGTTCGCGTTGCGAAGATGGGATCGAAGCCCCAGCTTGGTTACCTCTCCTGCTCGCTGCTGGGCAGTGACAATGACCTTTCCCAGCGTGTCGATCGCCTCCTGCGTCCGCAGTTGAAATCGCGCAAGCCGGTAAGGGAGGTCGTTGCTCTCCTCACAGGTGCGGGTGCGCTAGTGACCTCGGCGATCGCCGTGATTACGCTGTGGCCGGGCAGTCTCACGCTGGTCCATCGGGCGCTGGAGCAGCTGGTTCACTAGAACATCTCGGTCGCAACCTGAACGTCGCGACGGCCTCCGCGCTTCTTTCGCTAAGATGTTTTCATGTCCACGTGGACGCCTGCCAGCCTCGCCGCGGCTGTCCTCTTACTGGTGCCGGTCCTGCTGCTCGCCTTTGCGGGGCAGCCGGTCATCGATCGCATCAATCGTCTTTCTCCTTCCGCGCGACTTGCGATTCCCGCGCTCGCAGCGATTCCATATTTCCTCGCTGCCTATTCCACTCCTTATTTCCAGTGGTCGTGCGTCTTTGTTTACGCCGCGGTTCCCGTCGCGTTAGTGATGCTGCTCTGGCATGCAGCACAGCGCGATCCCGACCAGCGCGGCGATTGGCGCGACTTCGCGGTGCTGGCGGTGCTCGGGGTCGTGGTCGAGTTTCACTTCCTCGAGCCGGCGTGGCCGGTTCATCTACGTTCGCTCAATCGTCTGTTGCTGCTGGATACGGGACTGTACGGCCTTCTCGCAGTTCGGCAGCTAAGCGGCGTCGGGTTTAACTTCTGGCCGCGCCTGCGAGATTTCAAGATCGGCCTTCGCGAACTGGTTTTCTATGCGCCTATCGCGATTCCACTGGGGCTCGGGCTGGGATTTCTGCACTTCCATCCGCTTCTGCCGTCGCTGCGCAAATTTCTGTTGTCCTGGATCTCGATCTTCGCCTTCGTAGCAATCCTGGAGGAAACCTACTTCCGCGGCTGGGTCCAGAACCTGCTGGAGCGCCGAATTGGACGATTGTGGTCGCTGCTGGTGACGTCGGTGCTGTTCGGCCTTTCGCATTTCAACAAAGGCGCAACACACTTCAACTGGCGCTATGTTCTGCTGGCGACGTTCGCGGGAATCTTCTATGGACGGGCGTGGCGCGAGGAGCGCCGGCTGGTAGCATCCGCGGTCACCCACGCGTCTGTCGACGCGATATGGTCGATCTGGCTGCGATGAGCCTGCGGCTCGTGCGCTGGATCGCCCATCACCGCCGGAATCGTTACCGGCGCCTCCCACCGGAAATATCCTAATCCGACTCGCATCTGGTGATGCACTGCATTCGGAATCGCAATCGCCAGGCACAACCCCATAATTCCATGCGCCACTCCGAGTGAATACAAATTGCGATAGCGCAGAAACAGGGTGCAGGCGACTATTCCCCATATCAGGGTGACGACCATCAGGAACGAATTGGGAAGATGTGCGACGGCGAACAGCGCCGCGCTGACGACAACCGCTGCTCCTCGACTCGGCAACAGCCGGAGCAGTCGCACGAGAAAAAAATCTTGCAGGATAAATTGCTGCACCAGCGCCCAAAGCAGGTAAGCGAGCACCGACGACTCCACGGCGAAGCCGTGAAATAAGACGACGTGGAGCGTATGCATCCGCGACGCAATCCAGATGACCATCGCGGCGAAGAGCAATGCCGCGCAAACGATCCAGAGAGATCGCCGAATTCCCGAGAGCCGCAGGCCGAGCGAATCTGCAGTCGCCTGCGATCGCAGGGTGGAAATCACGATCCAGCAGAAGGTAACGATGCCGATCACCTTCTGTGCGAATGGGCCGCTCCACAGCGCGATCAGGATCAGCGCGAAGACGATCGTCACTTCGAGCAGATCTCGTGTGAAGAGCTTGCTCTGGTGCTTGGAGGGAAGCGATTCCTGTGATCGCAGAGCTGCACTATGCACGAACTTTGACCAACCTCAGCGGAGAGATTCAGGGTTACGAATTCAGCAATGATACTAGGAACGCATAAAGCGCTGCACAAAATCCTGTAACGACGCGACGGAATACGTGGCCAACGAAGCGGCGCGCACTGCCTCCTTCGAGGTCGTTTCGCGATCGCCGTTCACCAACACCGTGCGCATGCCGAGCCGACTTCCTGCCTCGATATCCCGAAGCGAATCTCCAACCATCACGCTGTTCTCCGGACGCGCCGCCGGGAAATCCTGGAAAGCTTGTTCGAAGAGTCCGGTCAGCGGCTTGCGGCAGCTGCACTGGCCATCGTCGTGTGGGCAGACATAGATGGCATCCAGTCGCGCACCATGCGCCGCCAGCCGTGGCCGCAGCTGCTCATGCATTCGATCCAGATCCTGCTGCGAATATAGGCCAAGCGCAATCCCGCGCTGGTTGGTGACCACGATCACCTTCCGTCCGGATCGATTCAGCTCCGCAACCGCATCTTCCACGCCCGGCAGCAGTTCGAACTCCTCCCAACAGGTCACGAACTGGCCGTTAGGCGGATTCCGGTTCAAGACGCCGTCCCGATCTAGGAAAACGTGCGAAATATTCGCCAGCTCAATGGCCGCGTGGCCCTTGGTCGTGCTTATACTTTTGATAACTAGCCCTCGCTCGGTTCTGGGAAGATCCTCAACATCATTCGTACTGCAAGAGGGGCGGATGCCATCTTCTCTGAATCTGGCCGGCGTCTTCCACGACGCGATCAGCGAACACATCACTATAATCCGGCGGCTGCAATCGCATCAGGACGAGTTTGAGCGTGCGGCCGTACTCATCAGCGAAGCCCTATCGCACGGCAACAAAGTCCTCTGGTGCGGCAATGGAGGCAGCGCCGCGGATTCGCAACATCTGGCCGCCGAGCTCGTCGGGCGATTCCGCCGCCGCCGCTCTGGTCTCGCGTCTATCGCGCTGACCACCGACACCTCGGTTCTAACCGCCGTCGCCAATGACTTCGGTTACGACGAAATCTTCCAGCGCCAGGTCGACGCGCTATGCCAGCCGGGCGATGTCGTGGTCGGCATCTCCACTTCGGGGAATAGCAAGAACGTGTGCGCAGCGCTACAGAAGGCGCGCCAGATTGGCGGCAAGACGGTCGCCATGACCGGCAAGAGCGGTGGCCACCTGGCCGCGATCGCCGATGTCTGCATTCGCGTGCCATCCACCGATCCGGCGCGGATTCAGGAGGCCCACATCCTTTATGGGCACATGCTGTGCGAATGGGTGGAACTTGCGACCTGCATCAGTCAGGTATTGGTGTTGGCCAGAGGTGCAGATTGATCCCCGAGCTGCGTGAAATCCTGGCGCTGGTTGAGTCCGGCTGGCATCGTCCGCGCGTTCTCGTCGTGGGCGACGTGATGCTCGACCAGTACATCTGGGGCGAAGTGGAGCGCATCTCGCCCGAGGCGCCGGTCCCGGTCGTGCGCGCTACGCTGCGCGACGAAAAGCCCGGCGGCGCGGCCAATGTCGCGATGAATCTCGCCGGACTCGGCGCGTGTGTCACGCTAGTTGGCTTTGCGGGGGGAGATCGCGAGCAGCAAACCCTGGAAACGCTGCTGGCCGATCAAGGCATCGAGCCGTCGCTGATCACGATTCCAACTGTGCCGACGACGACGAAGCTGCGAATTCTCTCCGGCCATCAGCAGATGATGCGGGTCGATAGCGAACGCACGGCAGAGTTTTCTCCGGAAGACTATCAGCAGCTGTTGCAATGCGCGCGCGCCGCGATGACGGATGTCTCGGTTGTCGTGCTCTCTGACTACGCCAAAGGAGTGCTCACGGAAGAAGTTTGCCAATCGCTGATTCGACGAGGCTCGGCGTCGCCGATTCCTGTGCTGGTCGATCCCAAGAGCCGAGACTTCGCGCGCTATCGCGGTGCCACCGCGATTTGTCCCAACTTGAAGGAATTGGCTGCGACAACCGGCGAAGCATCCAGTGATGTCGAAGCTCTGCTGAATGCCGGTCAGGTTCTCGTATGCGATCTTGATCTGCAGTACATCGCGGTGACGTTGGGCGAAAAGGGAATTGCCGTTCTGCAGCAAAACTCCCGATTGCACGCGCCTGCCGTTGTTCGATTGGTCTATGACGTTTCCGGCGCGGGCGACACTGTGATCGCAGTTCTCGCTCTTGCCGCAGCCTGCGATGTTCCTGTCGAGACGGCGATTGCGCTGGCGAACACGGCTGCCGGAATCGTCGTCAGCAAAGTTGGTACCGTTCCCATCCAGCGCGAAGAACTACTGGGCGCATTGTCGCAGCAGCTTGCGCTCCGACATGGACGAGAAGGTACTGCGCTGCGACCGGCTACTGTCGCGAGTTTCAGCCTGGCGAGTCGGCGGGCGAGAGCATCGTCTTCACCAACGGCTGCTTCGACATTCTGCACATCGGACATATTTGCCTGCTGGAGCAGGCGCGGCGCAAAGGCGATCGCCTGATCGTCGGGCTTAACAGCGACGATTCAGTTCGGCGGCTTAAAGGCCCGCTGCGACCGATCGTCCCTGAATCCGAACGCGGGCGCGTGCTTGCAGCGCTCGGCTCGGTTGACGCCGTGGTCGTTTTCGACGAAGACACGCCGTTGCGGCTGATCGAAGCCATCCGTCCCGATGTTCTGGTGAAGGGCGGAGACTATACCGAGGACGCTGTCGTCGGTGCGCGCGAGGTCCGCGCGTGGGGCGGGCGGGTGGAACTAATTCCGCTGGTCGGCAACATCAGCACTTCGCGGCTCATAGCAAAATCCGTCAACAGCGCCGTGAGCAACGCAACCGCGAGGTCGTTGTCGGCATGAAACGCCTTCGCCTGCCACCGCTGTTTTTTTCGGTTCGCCTGCCAACCATGCTGGCAATGTTCTGGCGACGCCACGTCCGCCGCGCCGTCATCACCGGCGTTTCGCGCAAGGATCCGCTGTCGTTCATCCTCTTCCGGCTGGACGCGCTGGGTGATGTGGTCCTGACCACGCCGCTCTTCCGCGCGCTGAAAGCTGCTCATCCTGAATCGCGCTGCACGGTCGTCGTTCAGCAACAATACAAATCGCTGCTCGTCACCAATCCGCACATCGACGAGATTCTGACCCTGCCACGCATTCGTCCCGCGTGGCTGCCGCTGCGCCTTAAGCGGCTCGCCTCTGCGACGCTGCTGTACTGGACGCGACTTCGCCGAAGGCACTTTGACTTTGCCATCTCGCCGCGCTGGGATGTGGACGAGCACCTCGCAACCTATCTCTGCGTCCTGACGCACGCGGCCAGTCGCGTTGGTTACAGCGAAAAAGTGACGGCGGTGAAGCAGCAGATTAATCGCGGATTTGACGCGGCTTACGATCTCTGTCTGCCGCCGGGAGCCGGTGCGGCATGAAGTCTTACGTAATCTGGCGATCGCCGAGGTTCTCGGCGCAACCGAACTTGACGGCAGGATCGAGATTCGTTTGACCGAACGCGACCGCCGGAAAGCAACGAAGCTTCTCGCCAAAGTCTCCGCGTCGACCAAACTGATCGCCATCGGAATCGGCGCCAACAGTCCCGGGCGGCGCTGGCCTCTGCAGCGCTATGCAGACGTCGTGGCGCAGCTGCGCAAACAGTACGACGTGCAACCAGTGATCGTCTGCTCCAGCCCTGAACTGGGCGATGCCCTGAAGCTCGCGGATCGGTTGCCCGTGAGGCCGATCATTCTCAGCGGCGCCGGACTTCGCGAGGTCTGCGCTGTGCTGGAACGATGCGAGCTGTTTCTCGGGAACGACAGCGGCGCGGCGCACCTGGCTGCAGCCATGGATTGCAGGGTCATCGTGATTTCGCGCCACCCGCTTGATGGCGATCCCAATCACTGCAACAGCCCGGTACGCTTCGCTCCGCAATGTGCTCAGCTCAAGGTCCTGCAACCTCCGACTGGACTGGACGAGTGCCATGAAGGCTGCCGCGTCGCCGCCACGCACTGCATTACCGGTGTTTCGGCGGACAGAGCTGTCGCGGCTGCTCGGACCATGCTGAGCGAGGAGCGAACTTCGATCAGAATGCCATCGCAGCCCTGGCCCGACTTGGCAGCGCATCAGCGCCTGCTGTACTCCCATTCCGCCGAGGCGATTCGCCGCGCCGTCGAAACCGTTCGCTCCGACGCGGCGCAGCCGCTGGCGCCGGCTTGATGGGATCATGCCGTGAAACCCAGCTTTCCTTCCTCGCGCTATGGCCGAATTCTGAAGGCGGTGTTCTCGGGCACCGCCGCGAGAGTGCTAAGCGCCGGCCTTTCGCTGATTTCGCTGCCGCTGGCCGTGCGCTATCTCGGCGCGGAACGCTATGGAGTTTGGGCGACCGTCACCACGACAGCGGTCTGGATGAACCTCCTCGACCTCGGCATCGCCAACACCCTTACCAATCACATCTCGCGCGCCTACGCGCTCGACGACAAGCGATCGGCTGCGCGTTACTTCACCAATGCGCTGCTGCTCACCGCCGGTATCGCAGGCGCTGCCGCGATTCTGTGCGCGTTCCTGCTTCCGCGAATCAACTGGATTCGACTCTTTAACGTCAGCTCCGACGTGAGCACCGTCGAAATCGATCGCACTATCGCAGTTGCTTGTGGTTTGATGTTGCTCGCGCTGCCGTGCAATCTGGTCAGCAAGCTTCTCGCCGGATACCAGGAGCTGCATCGCAACAACTACGCGCTGTGCGCGGGCGCTCTGGCCAGTCTGGGCGGTCTCGCGCTCGGAATTGCTTTTCGCGTTTCCATGCCGATGCTGTTTGTGATGTCGGCAGGCTGTCTCACCTTTGCCACTCTGAGCAACCTGCTTCTCGTCGTCGGCTGGCAAAGGCCGTGGCTTCGGCCGCGGCTGTCGCTCATCGATTATTCCGCGATCCGGGAACTGCTTGATTCCGGCTCCTCGTTCTTTCTCATCCAGGTTGCCGCGGTTGTGGTCTTCAGCTCCGACAACCTGATCGTGAGTCACTACCTCGGCGCGGCTGAAGTCACGCCTTACAGCGTTACCTGGCGACTGGTCGGACTAGCTGCGATTCTGCAATCCCTCATCTTTCCCGCGCTCTGGCCGGCGTACGCCGAAGCCTACGCCAGGCGCGACTTCCTTTGGATTCGCCGCACCTTTGCCGCGACCATGAAGGGAACTGTCGCGCTGAACACGTTCTGCGTCGCGATTCTGTTGCTGTTCGGCCGCAGCCTGATTCGCCTCTGGGCAGGTCCGGCGGCGGTGCCCACGACTGCCTTGTTGCTGGCGATGGGAACCTGGGCTTTGATCAACGGTTTCATGAGTGTCGAATCCTGCCTGCTGGCAGCGCTGAATCGCACACGCGAGCAGGCGGTGCTGTCCATCATCGCCGCAGCCCTGAACATCGCCTTGTCGTTGTGGCTCGTGCGGCACATCGGATCGCTCGGCGTGATCGGCGGGACGATTCTGTCGTATCTCTTCGTCCTTGTCGTGCCCCAGAGCCTCATCGTGCGACGTGTGTGGAAGCGGGAATTGGCCATCGGCGAACAGCCGCGATTCAAGGTGCGCCCGTCGTTGCTGGCTAATGCTCGTTCGAACCCCTGAGCCGTTCTTCAGTGGTGACGACTCGCAACACGCTCAGTCTGGCCGCTTCAAGAAAAACCCACCCAAGCCGGTTCAGCTCGGGTGGGACACTCAGAGCGAAGGATTAAACCGCCCTACTTCCTGGCGGTCAGTCGCGAAGCAGCCTGCGGCGTGAATGACACTCCGCGCAGCACCTCTGCGAAATTAGCCGAAGTGAAGGTCGTGAAGCTCTCATCCGGAGGAAGGCTGGTCGCGCTCAGCTGATCGGTGATGACTACCAGCTTGTTGGGATCAGCGCCCTGATCGCCGCTGCCGCTTACGGTTGAGGTGATGGCGTAGATCGTTACCGTGCCATCGCTGTCATTAACGCCGGTGAGGTTGCGCAGTCCATCGGTTCCCGGCGACCAGGGTAGTCCCGTCGCCGGATTGTTTCCCGTGGGATAGTTGGTGACGGTGTAGGGAATTCCGAGCTGCAATCCCGCCTGCAGCACATAAGCCAGGTTCCACTGACCCGAGGTGGAATCGAAGATCCACTTCTGAACGCCTGCTGTAGTCGAAGAAGCAGCCGTTGTGTAGAGGCCGTTGGAGTAAGTATTGTCGCCATTGCCTTCGTCGGCAACGTAGAGCGTGTTGGAATTCCCAAACCAGATGCCGAAGGGGAAATACGTCGCTTTCTTCGCCAAAGTCGTGGGAAGGCCATTCAGCACGCACATATTATTGGGATCGAGCCCCTTGGTCTGCAGCAGGCTGGGGTCGTAAGCGAGCGGCGCCAGCGGCAAGCCACCGCCCGCCGGGGGCAGGCCGACGCCGTTGTTGTCGTTGCAGGTCGTAAGCGTGGGATCGACCCAGTAGACGGTATTGACGCCGTTGCTGCCGCTTCCCTTGGTGTAATACAGAACGTTGTTGAAGATGGTCAGCCCGCGGAAGTTATCATCCTTGCCGATTTTGTCCTGCGTGCCGCCAAGCTGGGTAACGTTGAAGCTGGCAACCGGAGTCGGCATTCCGGTGCGCTGCGAGACCTCCGATTGGAACAATGGAGTCATGATCTGTGCGCCGGCGCCAATGATGATGCCGTCAGGCTGAGGATTGGCGCCATTGCCGGCATTGCCCGCGGTATAGAAGAAGTCAGCGCCGTTGGTGTTATTCAGGATCGCGGCGCGGCCGTTGTTACCGCTGTAAGCGTTGGTCTGGGTGAAGTGGAGGTTGCCATTCACGTCGACCTGCGCCACCGCGCGATAGTAGCTGACGCCAACCGGATTGGTGGGATCGACGATCTGCATCGTGTTGGAATTCGAGACGTCGATGTTGTCGATGCCGGAAACGTAGCCCATGAAGGTCAGGTACTGGCCGTCGGTCGAAAGATTCAGCGCCAGCTCCGACTTGGAGGAGAAGCTGGTGACCAGTTGATCGCCCAGCAGCGCAGTGCCGATCGCTCGGCTGTTCGGAACGTTCAGCGTGTTCACCAACGAGCCGGAGATCGTGTATTGATCAAGGTAGATCGCCGACGTGAGCCCAAAGCTGCCGTCGACCAGATTGTTGTTAAAAACCATGGGATATACGCCGTTGTTGGTGGCGGCACCGGCGCAACCGCCCTGCGTCTGGGCGCAATTGGGCGGCAGAATCTGGCCGACCTGAACGTTGTTGGGATTGTTGTCGTACACGCTGCGGCTGACCACCAGGTTCCCAGGCGCGAAGAAGCTTTGCGCCGGGGCGGCAATGACGCCGGCAATCACGGTGGCTGAAAGAAAGAGGAGTGTGCGCAGACGATTCTGTTTTCTCAGCATAGTAGCTGTCACAAAAGTCTCCTTATGGAATGTCGAAGTGGAGCTGGATCCGATGACGATCGAGAATCCATCAAATATGGTGACAGCGGAGTGTTGAAGCCCGATTGCATTGAGGTCACGATTCTATGAATGTCCGTTATCAATTCCGAAGCGAGGAATTGGTAATACGTGCGCGGGCGTTATCGGAATCGGTTGCACCACGGAAGCACGGAAGACACGGAATTTATTTTGCTAAGAATTCAAGGCCAGTCGGAAGCAAATCTTCAATGGCGCAAATCTTTTTTCTAAGACCTTTTCTAGTTTTCTAAGAGAGTTTTTCCAAGAAGATGTCTTCCCACGAAAATTAATTCCGTGTACTCCGTGCCTCCGTGGTGAAAATGCTTTGCTTCCCTTGCAGCTATGCGCTCTGCGAAGAACTTAGACATTCGTGTTAGCTTTGAAGTCATGATCCACGAGATCTTTCCCGTCGGTCCGCTGCAATGCAATTGCTCCGTGATCGGAGATGAGCAGACCAAGGAAGCTATCGTCATCGATCCCGGAGACGACATCGCGGAGGTCATGGCCGTCATCCAGCGCCACGGCCTCACGGTGAAGCAGATTGTCGTCACCCATGCGCACATCGATCATGTTGGCGGAGCCATGCAGCTCAAGCGGCTTACCGGCGCGCCCATTCTGCTCAACCAGAACGACTACGCGCTGCTCAAGATGCTCGACATGCAGGCCGCATGGATTGGCATGAAGGCTCCCGAGAACGTGAGCATCGACGGCAGCATCAGCACCGGCGACAAAGTCAGCGCCGGTAGCCTGGTCGCCGATGTGCTGCACACGCCGGGACACACCGAAGGCAGCATCTGCTTGTATTTCGCGCCGGAGAAGAAGCTGATCGCAGGCGATACGCTGTTTGCCGGCTCCATCGGCCGCACCGATCTGCCCGGCGGATCGTACGAAAAAATCATGCGCTCGCTGCACGGTCCGGTGCTCGCGCTACCCGACGAGACCATCGTCGTCCCCGGTCACGGTCCGCTCACCACTATCGGCGAAGAGCGCGCCAGCAACCCGTTTCTTGTGGGGTGAGCAGGCCTGACTCGCGCGGCCCAGAGCAAGCCCTGATCTTGCCGAAGGCTTGGCGCCATTGGGCTGGGGCTAACGTGGGTTGGGCATCCCCTTTTGCCCTTCCTGCCGATGCATGTTATTCTTGTTGGCGTAACAACATACGATAAAAGAGTAGGAGCGCAGCCGATTCAGTGTTAGCCCGAGAGAAAAAAGCCGCCTTGATTGCCGATAACCGGAGAGCCGATAACGATACCGGATCCCCGGAGGTGCAGATCGCGATCCTGAGTACCCGGATTGGTGAACTGACGGAGCATTTCAAGACCCACAAGAAGGACCATGCCTCCCGGCGCGGTCTTCTCATGATGGTCAGCAAGCGTCGCAGCCTGCTCGACTACCTCAGAAAGTCCGACACCGAACGCTACAAAGCGGTCATTCAGAAGCTCGGCATCCGCAAGTAACGCGGCTGCAAGGCGCTGACGGTCTTAGCTTTGGGCGTATTCCATTCAGCTGGCGCGCGGGCGCCGGCGGGGCCGGACTTAAGCATGAGGGGTCGCGGGGACGCGGGCCAAAGAATCGGGCGCGTGGTGCGCCCATAACATTCGTCCAGCTTCTCTCGGCTGACTTGTACTTCACTCCATCTCCCATATCGTGCGGACTTGAAGGGGCACGGCTTCAGCCGTGCCGTCACGGTGAAATAAGGCTGTGGCCTTTAGGCCCTGAGGGAACATTGCCTCAGCGGCTAAAGCCGGGACTTCTGGCTGACTGGGGACGGCGCACCTAAAGGTACGCCCCTTCAAATCGCGACAAGAGATCTATCGGTTGCGTTCGTAACGGAAGGAATTTAGGAAAATGAATGAAGAAATGACGGCCACATTGCACGGCGTCAACAAACATGAAATCAGCGTGGATTTGCCCGGCGGCAAAACCATTCGCTTTGAAACCGGAAAACTGGCCAAGCAGGCGCACGGCTCCTGCATCGTCCGCATCGGCGACAACGTCGTCCTGGCCACCGCCTGCGCCAATCCCGAGCCGCGCGAGGGCATCGACTTCTTCCCTCTCACGGTCGATTACCGTGAGTACACCTATGCCGCGGGACGCATCCCCGGCGGCTTCATCAAGCGCGAAGGCCGGCCCAGCGAGCGCGAAATTCTGACCAGCCGCCAGATCGACCGGCCCATCCGCCCGCTGTTCCCTGAAGGCTTCCGCTGCGAGACGCAGGTCATCGCGATGGTGCTCTCGGCGGACACCGAGAACGATCCCGATGTCTCCGGCATAAACGGAGCATCGGTTGCGCTCAGCGTTTCCGACATTCCGTTCCACGGACCCATCGGCGCAGTGCGCGTTGGCCGCGTGGACGGCAACTTCGTTATCAATCCCACCTATGACGAGCAGCGCTCCGGCGATCTGAATCTGATGGTGGTCGGCACCTCCGAAGGCATCGTGATGATCGAATCGGGCGCGCGCGAGGTCGGCGAAGACGTCGTGGTTGATGCCATTGAGTTCGGCCACGAGCAGGTCAAGAAGATTTGCGCGGCGATCAACGAGCTGGTCAAGAAGGCCGGCAAGCCGAAGCGCAAGGTCGAGCCGCCAATGGTCGATCAGGATTACCTCGACGATTTGCGCACGAAGATTGGCGCGCAGTTGATGGACGCGGTCAACACCGAGAAGCATCCGAAGAACGAAAGCTACTCGCTCATCAAGCAGCTCAAAGACGAGCTGAAGAACACCATCGACGACGAAGACGAAGATGGCCGCAAGAAAGTCGGCAGCTACTTCGACATGCTGCGCGAACAGCTCTTCCGCGAGCAGGTGATCAAAGAACGGCGCCGTCCCGACGGCCGCAAGTTCGATCAGGTTCGCGATATCTGGATCGAGGTCGGCGTGCTACCACGTACTCACGGCTCCGCGATCTTTACGCGCGGCGAAACGCAGGCGCTGGTCACCACGACACTCGGCACCGGCGAAGACATGCAGCGGCTCGAGGCCTTCGAAGGCGAAGCCAAGAAGCGCTTCATGCTGCACTACAACTTCCCGCCGTTCTCGGTGGGCGAAGTCGCGTTTTTGCGCGGCGCTGGCCGTCGCGAGATCGGTCACGGCGCGCTGGCTGAGCGCGCGCTATTCGCGGTGCTGCCCAGTGACACCGACTGGCCGTACGCGATGCGCGTGGTCTCCGACATCCTCGAGTCGAACGGCTCGTCCTCGATGGCGACCGTCTGCGGTGCATCGCTCAGCATGATGGACGCGGGCGTTCCGCTGAAGGCTTCCGTTGCCGGCGTGGCAATGGGCCTGGTTAAGGAAGGCGATCAGTACGCAGTCCTCACCGACATCGCGGGCGCCGAAGATCACTACGGCGATATGGACTTCAAAGTCGCCGGCACACGCGCCGGCATAACTGCGCTGCAGATGGACATCAAGGTGATGGGCATCACGCCGCAGATCATGCGCGAAGCGCTGGAGCAGGCGCGCGCCGGCCGCATGCACATCCTCGACAAGATGAATGAGGTGATCGGCGAGTCGCGCACCACCATCAGCGAGTTCGCGCCGCGCTTCTATACCCTGCAGATTCCCACCGACAAGATTCGCGACCTCATCGGCCCCGGCGGCAAGGTGATTCGCGGCATCGTCGAAGCCACCGGCGTCAAGATCGATGTCGAGGACAGCGGCAAGGTCAACGTCTCGTCTGCCGACCAGGCGGCTGCGGCAAAGGCTCTGCAGATGATCGGCGACATCACCGCGACCGCGGAAGTAGGTAAGACCTATCTCGGCAAAGTCACGCGGCTGGCAGATTTTGGAGCATTCGTTGAAATCCTGCCAGGCACCGATGGCCTGCTGCACATCAGCGAAGTTGCCGAGCATCGCATCAACGATGTTCGCGATGAACTGAAAGAAGGCGATCAGGTGCTGGTCAAAGTCCTGGCAGTTGACGGCAATCGCATCAAGCTGTCGCGCAAGGCGATCCTGAAAGAGCAGCGCGCCAAGATGGGTGGCGGAGAAGCCGCTCCTGAAGGTGCGCCAGCCGGCGCAATGACCTTCGAGGGCGGGCACGAGCGGGCCGACGAGCCCAGCTCGGAGCCGAACTTCAACCGCGATGGCGAGCGGCGGGAGCATTCCGCCCCGCGGCACGATGGCGGACGTGGCGGCCGCGGCGGAAGGCCGGGCGGTGGCGGACGTGGCGGCGATCGCGGCCGTGGCGGGCGCGGCGGACCACGGAGATAGTTCGGTAGAGCGGGCCTTAAGGCCCGCGTCTAAGCAACAATATAAGAACCTTCGGCCACTGAGGTCTGCGACCTCAGTGGCCGAATATGTTTGCGCTGTAAAGGTGCGCCTCCACGGGCGTTGAAAAAGTCGAGTTTCAATGCTTCGTGTCAGGGCACGAGTTTACTCGTGCCGATGCGTGCCTATTTTCTCTCAAGAGCCGGCTGCCGGCGGCACCGGTGCTTTCGAATAAATCCCATCTGAAATTGCACTCGGCGCGCTACGATTGCTGATCCTGCCACTCTTCGTACCAGGCCATCTGAATGGCTTCGAGTTTGGCCTCGTTTGATGCTTTCGGATTGTCGACGAACTCCGGCAGTTCGGTCACATACCGATACAGGTCGGTGAATCGCACCTCCAGCGGATTCTGCTCGGGAAACTTCTCCAACAATGCAATCGCGATGTCTTCGCAGTCCGTCCATCTGAGTTCAGCGGACATGGATTAGTCTCCACTCTCCGACACATAATTCCGGTTCCACGCCGGAATCTCCACCACGACCTCACCCGCCTTCTCAATCACCGCCTGACACCCCAACCGCGAGTCCAATTGCAAATCCGCAGCCATGTCCAGGCGATCCGCTTCCTCATCATCCATCTCGCTGAGGAGTTCCTTGCCTTTCTTCACCACGACGTGACACGTGGTGCACGCGCAATTGCCGCCGCAGGCGTGCTCCAAGCGCAGGCCGAAATTCAGGGCGATGTCGAGGATCGAACCCGGCTTGCCATGGTCCTGATGCGGCAGCTTGCCGCATTCGAATTCGACCGTCTCGTTCTCCGGCAGAAACGTCACGCGAACGGTGTTCGGCGAAATGGCGACGGCCGTCGCGGTGGCGCCAGCGTTTTGAGTGTCTTCATCGGGCATATAGCCGAACTTCTGTGCCGGCCCTGAAGGGGCTCCTCTGTACGTAATCACCTGACCCAGCGCTGAAGCGCCGGGCTAACATCTTCCGCGCCTACGGCGCTCTATTCGTGCTTCTTCAAACTCAGACGCCAGTCACTGATCCTCTGGCATCGATTTTTATTTCGCTCGCGGAACGGACCGCACGGAGGAGCAGCAACTGACAACCGACAACTGACAACTGACAACTGCTTCACTCAATCTCCGCCTTGGCAATGGGATGTGGCGCAGCCGGACCCTCGCCGACGTCGGCAGTCTCCATCGTCTTTCCCTTGAGTACCGCACCCACTGCCGAATCCATCATCATCTCCGCCAGCCGCATCGTTCCCTGATTGAGCGCGTCGATCGCCGTGCGTATCGCCTGATAATCGTCTTCCTTCATCACCGCGCGCAGCGCATTCTCCAGCTTACCGATATTCGCTCGCTCCAGCGACGACAACTCCTCCCACGCCGGATTCTTCCGTCCCTTTTCCATGGCAGCGAGGATCGTCTCCGCCTCGTTGCGTGCTTCAATGACCTGGCGCTGCTGAAAATCGTGCTCGGCATAATCGAACGACTCGAGGATCATGTTCTCGACTTGCTCATCGGTCAGTCCGTAGCTGGGCTGCACTTCGATCTCGGCTTCTTTGCCGCTGCGCAGCTCGCGCGCCGAGACATGCATGATCCCATTCGCATCGATCAGGAATTTCACTTCGATGCGCGGCAGCCCCGCCGGCATCGGGGGAATGCCTTTCAGATCGAAGCGCGCCAGCGAGCGGCAATCCTTTGCCAGTTCGCGCTCGCCCTGCAGCACATGAATCGCGACGTTGGTCTGCCCTTCGACCCCAGTGGTGAAGTGCTCAGTTGCCGACGCGGGAATGGTCGAGTTGCGATGAATGATCTTCGCCACCACTCCGCCCAGCGCCTCGATGCCGAGCGACAGCGGCGTGACGTCGAGCAGCAGCATCTCTTTCGTCGCTTCCGAACGGCCGGCAAGAATATTCGCCTGCACCGCCGCACCCAGCGCGACAACCTCATCGGGATTCAATTCGCAATGCGGCTTGCGCTGGAACAGCTCTTCGACCAGTTGCCGCACGCGAGGAATGCGCGTCGAGCCGCCGACCAGCACAGCTTCGTCAATCTGACTGGGCGCAAGCCCGGCATCCTTCATTGCCTGGCGCACCGGGCCTACTGTGCGCTCGATCACCGGCTGAATCAGCTGCTCGAACTGCGCGCGGGTGATCTCGCGCTGGTAGTGTTTGCCGGTGGGAAGCTCGACATCCAGGGTCGTCTTTTCATTCGCCGACAGCGCGATCTTTGCCTCGATCACCGCCTTGCGGATTACCTGCACCGCCTCCGCATTGCGTCGCACATCCAGGCCGAGATCGCCCTGAATATCGTCGAGCGCAATCGTGATCAGCAGATTGTCGATGTCGTCGCCGCCGAGATGCGTGTCGCCATTGGTCGCGATCACCTCGAAGATGCCTTCGTGCAGCTTGAGAATCGAGATATCGAAGGTCCCGCCGCCAAGATCGTAAACCGCGACCGTCGCCGTCTCGGTCTTGTCGAGACCATACGCAAGCGCCGCAGCCGTTGGCTCATTCACCAGGCGCAGAACTTCCAGGCCGGCGATTCGTCCGGCATCTTTCGTCGCCTGTCGCTGCGCATCGTTGAAGTATGCGGGGACGGTAATCACCGCTTTGGTCACCGGCGCGGAAAAGTATCGTTCGGCGTTGCGCTTGAGCTGGCGAAGAATGAACGCGGATATTTCCGGCGGGGTGAAGGTTTTAGCGCCGAGCTTGATGCGCAGCACCTCGCCCGGCAGAAGATCGTCGGCCAGGCGGAAAGGGAAGAGCTTCAGCTCGTCCTGAATATCTTCGACGCCGCGGCCCATCAGGCGCTTGACGCTGTAGATCGCATGATCGGAAGTTTCGATCAGGTATTTGCGCGCCGCATTGCCGACGACGATCTGCCCGCTGGGATCGAGCGCGACGATCGACGTTACCAGGTTCGATCCGTCTTCGCCGGGTATGACGACCGGCCGGTCGCCTTCCATATAGGCCACCAGGGAGTTCGTCGTGCCGAGATCGATTCCGACGATGCGGTCGGTTGCCATGAGACGCTCTTCGCTATTCGCCTTTCGCTCTTCGCCAGAACGCCAGCGTCACTCGCGGTTCTCTCTGGCGAAAAGCGAACAGCGAACGGCGAAGAGCGATTCTCACTCCAGCACTTCCTCCACATCGCGCAGCAAGTTCTGCAGATACTTCCGCCGGTTGAGCACATCCAGCAGCTTGTCGCGCACGGCCAGGTGATCGTCCTCCAGAACATTGCCGCCGTCGTGGGCGCGATCCACCAGCGCGTCCCATTCGTCCCACGCCGCGTGCAGCTCCTGCATCATGCTGTCGTACTTCGCCTGTAACCGCTTCCTGGTGTCGCGCAACTCGCGCTCCAGCGTACGGTCCGGCTCGCCCAGCTTTTTGTTCATGCGAGCTTCTTCCAGCTGCATATTCAACTCAAAAACCTGCTCCAGCAGATCAGGCGGTACAACCTGTTTCTTGGCGCCGCCCGTGCGCCGTGCTTCTTCAGTCGCCGTCTGCGACTGCTCCTCGAACCGTACGCCTTGCAGGCGCAGCAGGTACTCGGTACGCGTGACCGGATCCTTCAACGTGCGATAGGCGTCGTTCAGTTGCGAGCTCTGCTCCAGGCTCCAGTCCTGCTCCTGCGCGCTGCTGATGGCGTTGATGTCGGGATGCAGATGCCGGCTGAGGCTGTAGAATTCGCGCTCCAGGGTTGCGGTGTCGAGGTTGAGCTTGTATGGCAATCCGAAGAAGGTGAAGTAGTCCGCCGGCGCCGGGGGTTGTACTTTTCCGCATTGCTGGCAGAAGTGCGCCGCGCGCATCGCGCCGCACGACCAGCAATTGACTTTGGTCGGCTTGCTGGGGCTGGTGACCAGGATGCCGTCGTGTTGTGTGTGATCGGCTACAGTCATAAACCCTTTTCACCACAGAGACACAGAGTCCACAGAGATATGAGCCTGCGATTGCTCTGTGTCTCAGTGGTTAATCACGAGAACGAAGTTCCGCAGCCGCACGACTTTTGCGCATTGGGATTGTTGAAGACGAATCCCTGCCGCATCAGCGTCTCTTCGTAGTCGACGACCATGCCGTGCAGATAGATGAACGACTTGGGATCGACAAAGACGCGCACGTCGCCGAACACAAAGATGCGATCGCGCTCCGCCGGCCCGTTCTCGAAACGAATGACATAACTCAAGCCCGAACAGCCGCCGCCCTGCACGCCCAGACGCAGCCCGCCTTCCGCGGGCGAGATGTTCTCCTTCGCGAGCGCCGCGCGAACGCGCGCCAGCGCCTTTTCCGTGATCGCGATGCCCTTGGAGGTTGTCGCGGGAGTTGCCGAATTTTCGATATTTACCGTGGTCATGATTGCCTTTAGCCTCGCGGGCTGAAGCCCGGTCGGAACAATAAGAAGAAGCTGCTGGACGCTGGCCTGAAGGCCAGATCTACCGTTCTGCGTTCGCTCTATCGATTCACGGGCGCTGCTCCGTCGATTCCGTTGTCGCATCCGATTGTGCCGGCGCTGCAGCGTTCTTCTTCTTCCAGTCGCCGATGGCGGCGCGAATCGCATCCTCCGCCAGCACCGAGCAGTGAATCTTCACCGGCGGCAGCGCCAGCTCCTTCACGATGTCCGTGTTGCGAATGGTCAGCGCTTCATCAATGCTCTTGCCCTTAACCCACTCCGTGGCCAGTGACGATGATGCGATCGCCGAGCCGCAGCCGAAGGTCTTGAACTTGGCGTCTTCAATAATGTTGGTCTCAGGGTTGACCTTGATCTGCAGCTTCATCACGTCGCCGCACTCGGGCGCGCCCACCAGGCCGGTGCCGACTTCGATGCTGTTTTTGTCGAGCGAGCCCACGTTGCGCGGGTTGCTGTAGTGATCAAGGACCTTGTCGCTATAAGACATGCTTGCTCCTAGAATCCTGCCGCCGGCTGAAGCCGGCTCCTGCCAAGGGTCTGCCACTGAACGCGGCGCTAAAGCGCCGCACTACCCGGCGGCCCTGAAGGCCCGCACTGCCCAATTCAATGCGTCGGCTCGGTTGCCCACTGCACCTTCTTCAAGTCGACGCCTTCCTTTGCCATCTCGTACAGCGGTGACAGCTCGCGCAGGCGGGTCACCGTGTCGACCACGCGCTTCGCCACATAATCCACTTCAGCTTCGGTATTGAAGCGCCCGATGCCGAAGCGAATCGAGCTGTGCGCCAGGTCGTCGCCCGCGCCCAGCGCCTTCAGTACGTACGACGGTTCCAGCGTCGCCGACGTGCACGCCGATCCACTCGATACCGCCACGTCGTTGATGCCCATCAGCAGTGACTCGCCTTCGACGTAGGCAAAGCTCAAGTTCAAGTTTCCCGGCAGCCGGTGCTCCATCGAGCCGTTGATATACACCTCGTCGAGTTGTCCCATGATCGCGGTCTTCAGACGATCGCGTAGCGCGGCTAGCTTTGTCGCTTCCTCTGCCATCTCCGCACCGCTGAGTTCGCATGCCTTGCCCAGGCCGACAATTCCCGGAACATTCAGCGTTCCCGATCGCATGCCGCGCTCATGGCCACCGCCGTCGATTTGCGCCACCAGTTGCACGCGCGGATTCTTGCGCCGCACGTAGAGCGCGCCCACGCCCTTCGGCCCATAAAGCTTGTGCGCAGAGATCGACGCGATGTCGACGTTGTCCTGAATCACGTTGAACGGCACCTTGCCGATAGCCTGCACTGCATCGCTGTGAAACAGCACGCCGCGCTCGTGACACAGCGCACCAATCTCGCGAATGGGCTGCAGCACGCCAATCTCGTTGTTCGCCGCCATGATGGTGACGAGAATCGTCGTATCGTCCATCGCGCGCTTCAGGTCGTCGAGATCGATGCGCCCGTCCTTCTGCACCGGCAGATAGGTCACGCGGAAGCCATGCTTCTCCAGCCGCTTGCAGCTGTCGAGCACCGCCTTGTGCTCGGTCGGCTGGGTGATGATGTGATTGCCCTTCTCGCGATACATCTCGGCGACGCCCTTGATGGCCAGGTTGTCGCTCTCGGTGGCGCCGGAGGTGAAGATGATTTCCTTAGAACTCGCGCCGATCAGCTTGGCGATTTGCGTCCGCCCCTGTTCCACGGCCTGCTCGGCTACCCAGCCGAATTCGTGATTACGGCTGGCCGCGTTGCCATAGCTCTCGCAGAAGTAAGGCAGCATCGCTTCCAGCACGCGCGGATCGGTGCGCGTGGTGGCGTGGTTGTCCATGTAGATCGGCAGTTTCACATCGCTCGTGTTCGTGTCTGCGATTGCACTCGTGCTCATCAGTCCCAACTCCTATAAGTGCGCGGTCAATCCAACGTTTGCAATTTGTAGTGCCGGATCGCGGTCCGGCTGGGTCATTTCCCAGATGGTCAGCCGGTCCAGAACTGCCTGGATGCTGCGGCTCACTTTGCGAAGCGGTTCACGTACCGTACAGCGCGCGCTTTGTCCGCAACCGCGAACCGTCGTGCTGCACGACGTCATAAACAACGGACCGTCGATCGCGCGAATGACCTCGAACGCCGTGATCTTTCGCGGATCGCGCGCCAGCGTGTAACCGCCGTTCGTGCCATATTGCGAAAGCAGCAAGCCGGACTTCGTCAAGCGCTGCAGGATCTTCGCCAGCGCTTCCTGCGGCATTCCGTACATCTTGGCGAGATCCTTCGCGCTGCACGCGCCCAAGTCGGCATGCTGAGCCAGGTGCCGCATCGCGATCAACCCGTAGTCGGCCTTCTTGGTGAGTTTCAGCATCTGTGCCGAATATACGACCAAATCGGTCGCTATTAAATTGTACTTTGGTGCAATGGGTAAGAAGGTAGACAGAGGCGGGTAAAGATTGCGTGTAGTTCCAGAATGGGAATCGGCGGCGAAATTTGCGGCGGCTGGTCAACTTGGATTCAGAGAACACGCACTTGAATCACAGGTGCGATGTCGTGCTCCGATGAACTACTTCTGTGGCTCGGGCCAAACATACTGCAACAGCGCGGTCGCCGCTATAGTCAGGAAGAAAACCGCCCATATCGGATGGGCGGGCCAGATCTTTCGCGTCAGGCCCAGCAACCAGGCTACAGTTCCAAATGCGCTTGCCACCAAAGAAACCTTCAGCGTCTTCATCGAAACCGCTCCGGCAAAACAGCGTCTTCGCGATTGTGCTACACGTCTTCGCGATTGTGCTGAGGATACGCCAAGAGCAACAAGGCAAGCAGTGATATTCGATTCGATTTGCCAACCGCAACGCGTCGTCTTCTCAGGTGATCTTCAACGCTACGCGTGCGAACTCGCCGTGATGGTTTCCAGTCCGTGGCCGTGCGGCCCGGTCTCGCGCTGGCGCAGCAGCAACGCCAAGCGCGAAGCCGATGAATCCCAGCAGCGGTGAGAATCTTCATCATCGCGAGATAGCCGGCGGGATTGGACGCGCTTGCTCCAGCGGTATCGTTCGCCCTGCCCAGGATCCAGTTCATCCCGGTCATGCCGAGATTCTGAATCATGGTCATCACGCCGAGCGCTGTGCCCAGCGTGCGTTGCGGCACAAGATAGGCGACCGACGGCCAGATGATCGCGGGCACAAACGTAAACGCGAAGCCCAGCATCGCCATCGGCACATACAGCGTGATGTTGGTGTAGGCCATCAGCAGGAAGACCGGGATGAGCAGCAGCGTGCCCAGCAGCATGATGGTTGCGCGCCGCCCCATCTTGTCGGAGAAGAGTCCGACGATCGGCGTTCCGATCATGGTGAACATGGTGAGCACGCTCAGCATGAATCCGCCCATCTGTAGCGAAGTGTGCTTGGCATCGACGAAGTACGTCACCGCGAAGGTCTCGAAGGGGAAGATCGCCGAGTAAAACACCACGCACAGCCCGACCAGATACCAGTACGACAAGTTGAAGGCCTTCACGTCGGCGAAGACGATCTTGTCCTGCTCGCCTTCCGGCGCCAAGTGACGACCTCTTCTCCGCGCGCACTTCGAGGATGTAGTAGCCAACCGCGCCGACGACGCACAGGGCCACGAAGCCGACGCCGATGAGCCACGGATTCTGCCAGTAGTTGTAGGCGCCCTTCGCCCACGTCGGAGAATTCTGCGCCAGCCAGGTGCCGCCGCGCGCGATCATCAGATTGATGCCGAGCGCAAAGCTCAGCTCTTTGCCCTTAAACCATTTCGCGACGCCGGTGGTGATGGCGACGATCAGCGACTCGGCGCCCATGCCGAAGACGAAGCGGCCGGCCACCATCATGGGGAACGCCGCGCCGAATGCGGTGATGAATGCGCCGATCAGGCAGAGCACGCCGAAGATCAGCAGCGCCTTGCGCGTGCCGATGCGGTCGATCAGAATGCCGCCCAGCACCACGGTGAAGATGTTGGGGAAGCTGTAGGCGGCCTGCAGCATGCCGATGTTCTGGGCGGAGAAGTGAAGCTGGTCCTGCAGCAGCTTGGCCAGCGGCTCGAGCGCGTCGTAAAAATAATAATTGCCGAACATGGCCAGGCTGAGGAACATCAGCACCAGCCAGCGATAGAACTTTGTGGGCTCTGGACGGCTCTCGCGCGCGGTTTGGGCAACAGACATTAAGGCGGCCTCGATTGAACTGAAGCAGCAAAGATAACAGAAGACGGGTATAGCTGGGTTTCAGAGTTTGCGTGCAGTACTCGATTTGAAGATTTACGGTGGGAGACGACGCTGGGATTGGCGCTAACGCGAGCCGCGCCTGGCAAACATGAGAAGGAACATAGCGATCAACACGACGGCATTACTGGACCGTGAAGTTAGTTTGTCGCCACTCCGTCTGTCGCCCTGCCGAGTCGGAGGCTTGGATTTCGAGGCGGTAAGAGCCTTTCGGCAGTTCCTCTATTGCGAGCTTCAGTCCGATTGGAATCACCGCGTTTCCCGAGATAACCCAATCGGCCGCGCTCATTGGACCTGTGTTCATCACCAACGAGCCGGTCTTTAGGTCAGAAATTTTCAGACTGTAGAGAACGTCAACTTTGTTCGTCTCAAGCAGAGGCTCGTAAATCTCGATGTAGGCGTAAAGCGGGCTTCCCTTTCCGATCCGCGCGTCGGGCACCGGCACAAACTCGACGTCCTTGCTGACCAGCGGGGTGGGAATCAGCGGATTTGGGGTGATCTTTGCCGCATCACGAATAATCCAGGAGGATTCGCGAACAATGCCATTCAATACAACATCGCTTAGCGAGAGCTCGTTGGCGTCTAGGGGCTCGATCTGGAAGGAAGTCTGTGCTCGTCCGAAGTTCTTTCCGTCACTAACGATGAGGCGCAGTTGATATTGCCCGGGCCGGAGTTCGATCTGTGTGTCGAACAAGGTGGGAATAAGAACACTGTCGAAAGACTTCAAGACTGATCGACTCTGGGGAGTGACTCGCATATCGCAACCCCAGGTGTCACTAAACTGTCCTTCAACCTCTCCCTTCGCGTTGTAGACAAATCCAAGGAAGTGGAAGGCCGCGTTCTTGCGGCAAGGATATTTCCACAGCTGATAGGGTGAGCCGAATTCTGTTGTGATTTGCACAGCGGCTGGCGCCTTGGAATCGTGAACCGAGACCGCATAGGTGAAATCCACAGTGGGGAGGGCGAAATCGTTTCCCTTTGACGACGCCTCCGTGGCGAGGGAAACAACCCCGGAAGACCAAAAAGTGAAAGTCTTGACGGAGACCTGAATTGACCCTTGCGCGGAGGAATTTAAGAAACTCTGCATTCGCGCGGTGAGCTTAGGATCTTCCTGCGCCGCCGCCCCAGAGTCCTTCGGCGCGCAATACTGTTTGCGGCTCAACTGAACGTAGTGATTTTGCACGGCGATCTCTACGGTGCGGCACTCGCCGGGTCGGGGCGCTGGAGGGATGTAGCCGATCAGGTAAGTCGCCGCAGGCGCATAGGGGATCCCTTGGTTAGGCCATAGAGTTCCCCAGATCCCATGCGTGGTGGGATCTATGACCCACGGACTCGTTGCCAAACTAATGGCGGAAAAATTAGCCTCCTTGAAGTAATTGATTCTTTGCTCGACGCCATTGTCGAAAACATGAAAATCAGCCGCCGTCAACCCGGGCGCTGCCGGACGCATAAGTTTGAGGGTCTCTATGGCCCCCGCCCCGCTATCAGGAGGGCCTGCTATGGATTTCGGAATCCAGGACGTGTCGTGCGGGTCTTTCTTGTCAACATCTTTCCAGACTTCCGCTTCGACAATTACCTGGCGTGCATGCGCATAGAACGTTGGGAGTCCAGCTGTGGGCCTTGCCGTTTGTGGCGGCTGATCACCGCTCGGTGCTTGTGCACTCGCCGCAGGCGGCAGCAGAAGACTAAGCGAGGTAAAAGCACAGAGGAGTGGACGCCACCACATCGCTGCCCAGTATAGCGCCGGAAATTCACCTTTGATCCGCTTTGTATCACGGCACGACTTCAGTGTCTGCGTGAGAACCCTGACGCCGCTGCCGCGGCTCCGACTTTTCCCCACGCTACCCGGGGCTCACGCCCCGGGCTAACTTCATCCCGCCGCTGCGCGGCTGAATTAATGCAATCTCGGCGGTCTTCTCCCACCGCAAACTTATAAAGCCAGTTCTCACGCAGACACATTCAGCCGTGCCGATCAGCGTTCGTTGCTTCAACAATCGCTCGATGGTCGAAGCCCACAACCGATAGCCCACAACTGACAACTGACTCCCGACAACTGACAACCGTCTTCCAACTGCTATATTTCTTGCATGCTGACCCGCGACCACGCGGCTGAGATCTTCGACAAGCTTCGCGGGCTGTCCTCCGCCGACGAGGTCGAGCTGCTCATCTCCAGCGGTAACAGCGCGCTCACTCGTTTCGCCAACAACACGATTCATCAAAACGTGTCGGAAGAGAACACCCAGATTTCTGTGCGCGTCTCCTTCGGCGGAAGAACCGCACGCGCCACCACGAACAAGTCCGACGACGACAGCCTGCGCCGTGTCGTGGAGTCAGCCGAGGCGCTGGCTCGCGTGCAGCAGGAAGATCCCGACCTGCTGCCCATGCCCACGCCGCAGGAAGCAAAATCCGATGAGGCTGCAACTCCCACGCGCCACTTTGAAAACACCGCACGCCTCACTCCGCAAGATCGCGCAGCGGCTGTCGCGCAGATGGTCGATGTCGCGCACGAAGAATCGGCTGACGACGGCTGGCGTGTACTCCTCGTCGGAGGTTGTCGAGGGCCTCTTCAACTCTCGCGGTGTCGCCCACTGGTACGAGCAGACGCTCGCCGAAGTCTCCATCACCATGCTGGCCGATAACTCGTCCGGCTGGCAGAAGGCCAACTCGCCGGACGCGCGGCAGGTCGACCACGTTCGCATGGCGGAGGTCGCCGCACAAAAAGCCATCGACTCGCCCGATCCCACCGAGCTTCCGCCCGGCAAGTACACCGTCATCCTCGAGCCCGCTGCCGTGCTCGACGCCGTAGGATTCATGTTCTGGGACTTCGGCGGTTCAGCCCTGCTGGAGCAGCGCTCCTTTCTCAACGAGCGTATCGGAAAACCGATCTTCGGCGAGAACATCACCGTCTGGGACGACGTCTACCACCCGCTCCAGACTGGAGCGCCTTTCGACGGCGAGGGCATGCAGCGCCAGCGCGTGAAGCTGATCGAGCAGGGAACTGTCAAAGGCGGTGACCTATGCGCGCTCCAGCGCGAAACGCATGGCGACTTCCGACATGGCAAGTAACGTGGGCCCGGTTACCGCAACCGGTCACGGTTTCGCTCTGCCCAACGAAATCGGTGAGGCACCGCTAAACATTGTATTTTCAGGACCTAAGCCGGGCGAGGCTCAATCGGTGGAGCAGATGATCGCTTCCACAGATTACGGCATTCTGGTCACTCGCCTCTGGTACATCCGCGAAGTCGATCCGTACGAGAAGATCATCACCGGCATGACTCGCGACGGTACCTTCCTTGTCGAGAACGGCAAAGTTCAGCGCGGGATCCGCAATTTCCGCTTTAATCAGAGCCTTATCGACATGTTGCAGAACGTTGAGAGCATGGGAGAACCGGTCCGCGCCAGCGGTGAGGAGTCGATGGATATGGTCGTTCCCGCGATGAAGGTGCGCGACTTCAATTTCACCGAAGTAACGAAATTCTGAAGCTCGGGAAACTGCGCGGAAACGGGAAACCGCTTGCCTGAACGCACTGGCTCCAAGTTATTGACAGAAAGCAACTTGCCTCCATGCTAGCGAACAGGCTCTCGCTCATCACCTACGACTTCCACCTTATACCCACTTCGGTAATGGCCCTCGTTTAGGTACTTTAGTAACTGTCATTTTGTGAACACTTGGCGTTATTCTGATCCTGTTCACGAATATTTATGTTCGCCGGCAATGATCCCAACCTGAGGAACTCTATTCGGTTTCCGCTTCACTTGCAGGTGACCTTGAAGACGCCGGCGGGCGAGTACCGTGCCAGGACGACAAACATTTCCGCGGGCGGCATTTCGTTCCACTTGGACTCCGAAATCGATGTCGGCGAGCGAGTGGAGTTTGCCATTGAGATGCCCAGCGAACTTTCAGGCACGAACTGCTCTGTCAATGTCATGTGTGTTGGGCGAGTCGTGCGTTGCACGCAAGAAGCTTTAGGACGAAACGTTGCGGTGGTGATTGATGAGTATCGCTTCAAACGGAACTAGAGGAAGAAATTCGAAGAAGCGGCCCGTCCGGCACAAGCCGCACGCCTCCAGTCCGCACGTCGCGGTTGCGCCGCAGTCCGCGCCCGCACCGGCCCCAGCCCAGCCCAGCGTGCCGCTTCTGCGCATCATCATTGCCGATTCCGAAGCCATATTTCGCGTAGGCATGAGCAAGATCTTCGCCCAATGGGAAGATCTCGAAGTCGTTGCGCAGACCGAAACCTTGCCGCAAACTCTCAGCGCCGTCGCCACCATCCCTGCCGATGTGATCCTTTTCGAGTTGGGACTCTCGCCCAGTCCTTCCGATGCGATAACCGAAGTGGGCGCGCGCGCCATTCCCGGAGCCAAGCTGGTCGTGGTAACCCCGCGCGCCGGTGAGCAGGAAACCGTCGACTATCTCCGCCGCGGCGTTCGCGGAATCTTGGCGCGCTCGGTCTCGCCCGATCTCCTGGTGCGCTGCGTGCGCAAGGTTGCCGCCGGCGAAACCTGGCTCGACAAGCAGGCGGTCAACTGGGTCATCGAAGCTTATCGCACGCAGACCTTGCAGGGCATCGCGCCGCAACAGCAGCTTCGCTTAAGCGAAAAAGAAATGATGATCATCAGCGGCGTCACCCAGGGCATGAAGAACAAGGAGATCGCGCGCGAGGTCGGCACCACGGAGCAGGTGGTGAAGAACTACCTGCGCAAGATCTACGACAAGCTCCATGTCGTCGATCGCCTGGAGTTGGCGCTCTACAGCATGCATCACCGCCTGCTGGAAGGACAGAGCGCGTCGTCGTCTACCGATGTGCCCGATGCGAACGGTCCTGTCGATGGCGAAGAGGCAAAATCTTCTTCCGCTGCTCCGGTTGCGGACACACCTCCGCCGCAACAAGTCAATGCCGCCGCTGCCGGCAAGAACGGCAAGCAAGATCCCGCGTAAGCGCTGATGCCCCTTGCGCAGTTGTTCCCCCACCTTTGCATGCGATAGTGTAGTTCGTTCTACTTGAGGTCGATCATGCTCACCATTCATCGCATTCGTCGCACGCCGGCACTGGCCTGCGCTTTCCTTCTCCTGTTCGCTGTGTCGCTGCTTCCGGCGCAAACCGAGTCCTCACTCTCGCCGCAATTGCGCACCAGCATCGACGACATCGCCAATCAGGTGCTGAAGACCACCGGCGTTCCTTCCGCGTCCATCGCCATCGTTCAGGATGGAAAGATCGCCTACGTCCAGGCCTACGGCGCCGCCAAACTTGATCCGCACACGCCGGCTACGCCGCAGATGCGCTACAGCATCGGCTCTATCAGCAAGCAGTTCACCGCAGCAGCAATCCTGCTGCTGGCCGAAGAAGGCAAGCTCTCGCTCGACGATCCGGTATCGAAGTACGTCCCCGGCCTGACCGACGGCGATCAGATCACCATTCGCCAGTTGCTCTCGCATACCTCGGGCTACCAGGACTTCTGGCCGCAGGATTATGTTCCGCCGCTCATGCTGAAGCCGATCACCGCCGAACAGATCATGGATCGCTGGGCCAAGATCCCGCTCGACTTCCCGCCGGGAACGAAATGGCAATACAGCAACACCAACTACGTCATCGCCGGAGTCATCGTCGAGAAAGTATCCGGCATGCCGCTCTTGCAGTTTCTCAGCCAGCGAGTCTTTACGCCGCTGAATATGTCCAGCGTCGCCGACACGAATCTCAACAAACTTCCGCCCACCGATCCCACCGGATATTTCAAGTACGCGCTAGGCCCGTCGCATCCAGCTCCTAAAGAGGGCAAAGGATGGATGTTCGCTGCCGGTGAATTGGCAATGACCGCCGAGGATCTTGCCAAGTGGGATATCGCGATGATCAACCAGAGTCTTCTTAAGCCGGCGTCCTATCGCGAAATGGAAACCGAGGTCCTGCTGAAAGATGGCGTAGGCACCAATTACGGTCTCGGTGTCTTCGTCAGAAACACGAATGGCCATCGTGTCCTGGAACATGGCGGTGAGGTCTCGGGCTTCGTCGCCGAAAACATCGTGATGCCTGACGACAAGATTGCCATCGTCGTCCTCACCAACCAGGACGCGTCGGAAGCGGCGTCCGGCATCGGCAACCAGGTGCGAGCGCTGCTGCTCAACGCGGCTAATCCCAACGATCCCAAGCAGGACGCGCTGATGCGCAAAGTCTACGATGGACTGCAGCAGGGCAAGATCGATCGCTCGCTGTTCACCGACAATGCCAACTTCTATTTCGATGAGCAGGCGTTGAAAGATTACGCTGGCAGCCTGGGTCCGCTGGGCGCGCCGCAAGCCTTCAGTCAACTCCGCTCGTCGCTGCGTGGAGGCATGACCGCGCGTATCTATCAAGTGAAGTATTCCAGCAAGAATCTGGTGATTATCGTCTACGAAATGCCGGACGGTAAGATCGAGCAGTACATGATCGCGGAACAATAGCTAACATCAAAGGAAAGAGCGGCCGGATAGGCCGCTCTTCATAACTCGCAATTCGGGTCGCCCCTACTGCTTGGTCGCCGTGTATTTCATCGTCGAGCCCTGCAGCTTGTCATCGTAAGTGCAGCTCAACGTATTGCCGCTAGCCGTGGCCTTCATCACACCGATGACCTTGCCGTTGCGCATGTCGGTCTCTTCAATTGTGTTGTTGCCCATCTTCTTCACGGAAACTGAAGTGATACCAGGATCGCCCTTCATCGGAGCTTCGCTGCCGTCCATCTTCGCGGTGTACGATTGGCCGGTTGGCGTAGTCATGGTCAGCTCGTCGCCACTCACTTTATAGCTCCAGGTGATGCCATTGTCCGAGATGTTCTCCATCTTGGTGGTTCGCCACGATCCCGAGATCATGTTCGCTCCCGCCGCTGGCTTGGCGCCAACCCGCATCGCTTCACCCTTACCGGTGACCGGCGCGCCGTTGGTGTTGCTGCTGTCGGTAAATTCGACGGTCATGGTTTTACCGTCGCTAGAAACCATCATCTTGGACGTTGCCACAACCTTTCCATCTTTCTTGTCGGTCTCCTCCACTTCGCTATTGCTGACGACCTTGATAGCAACGCTGTTGTAATAGGGGTGGCCGGAAACAGCCTGATCCGTGCCATCAGCCTTCACCTCGACCGGAGGCACGCAGGTCTTGCACTGATACATACCGTTCTGCAGCGAGTACTCGGTAGGCTTCTTGGGGAAGTCGACCTTGTTCATGTCGACCTTCCATGTCCCGTCCAACGCGCTCTGTGCTGCTGCGAACACAGGCGTAAGTAATAACCCGAACATCGCCAGGAAAAGGATTCTCTTCATTGCAAACCCTCCTGAATCTGATTTCGGTCGGAAATTATATCGGAAAACGATAGGTGTGTAACGAACACGTCGGCGGGGGTACCCCGCGTCTCGCGCGTTTCGAGACCCGGGGACGTTGGCGTAGCAATAAATTTTACTGACTTAGCAATCGCAGGAAGATAAGCAACACTGAGGGAGCGTCAGTTAGGCATCAATCGCAAGGCGGTCCCGGTCGCGGCTGATTACTGTTTTCCGCCGCCTGCAGCGCCGCAGGATTCATACACGTGCCAGGATCGGGCGTATGGGTTGCGACCGCGCGTGCAGCCGGCGTCTGCATCAGATACGCCTGCGCCTGCGGAGAACTCGAACTGGTTGAGGAATTAGGCTGCTGATCCGATGGCCGAGTCATTGTGCTCGGCTCATTCGTCGCGGGAGTGCGGACCGTCGTGTCCGGCGCGCTGTTGTCGGCATGATGATCATGCATGCGCGATGCATTCTTATCGCGTGAGCTGTGCCCCGAAGCATCGCTGTTCGTCTGATCCTGTGATTGTGCGGAGGACTGGCTCGAATTGCTCTGGTCGCTTGAGGCTGATGTCGAACTCTGCGCGAAGATCATGGCGGCGAACAGAGCCATCATGGCTGCGAAATACGTGAGGCCTCGCATGAGAATCCTCCGCTGCCGACACCGAACTCAGCAGTCCCACTTTGTTAGAGTGAAGTGGAGAGGGTTTGGTTTCCCAACCTTTTGGAAGGATTTCTGCAGTCCGGGTTATCTGTCGGCTGCCCGCCTAAAACTACGACCATGCACACGACCCAGCCCCGCCGCAGGTCCGAAACCACACCGATGCATAGCGGTTGGCAACAACCCAGCCCCGCCGCAGGCGGTCCGAAAGTAATTAGCCCAGCGCGGAAGCGCTGGGTGTCGTCAGCAATTTTTTCTGGAGAGCCCCTTCAGGGGCGGCACTACGTACAGGGACCGTCATGTCCTTTGCACTTGGACATGATCGCCGTCCGCAGTCGGCCGCGCAGATCGTCAGGCAGTTCGTAAAGGTGGGAGTCTCGATAAATCTCGATGGTCATCTTCGTCGTGTTGCAGACGACGTAGCAGTTGTGGCACCACTGAAGGTGGTCTTCCAATTCCGCCCGCGTTTGGGCGTCCATCGAGTCATCAAGGTAATCGGTTAGCTCCTTGAGAAAATCAGAGCAGGTCACTTTTTGCCATCTCCACCGGTACGATTTTTGAAGTATTTGCTCAAGCGTTCTCGCAACTGCAACCGGGCGCGAAGTAATCGAGACTTCACGGCCGGAATACTCAAATCCAAGGCATCCGCCGTCTCTTCGGTGGAGAGCCCTTCAACGTCGCGCAGGACAAACACAGTGCGGAAGCTGGGCGGCAATCCCTGAATGGTCTTGCCCAGGATGTCCTTCAGCTCGCCCTGCGAGTAGAGTTGCTCCGGATTCGGCGCCCAGTCGGCCACCTCGCGCGGCATGGAGTCTTCTTCGGTCTTGATGTCCTCATCAAGCGACACCATCCGCTCCGGACGCCGGCGACGCAAGCGCATCAGCGCTTCGTTCACCGCAATCCGCACCAGCCACGTGTAAAACTTCGACTGCTCCTGAAAGTTAGCCAGATTCTGGTAAGCCTTCAGGAACGCGTCCTGCACCACGTCTTCCGCGTCTTCGCGGTTCTGCGTGATGTGCTGCGCAATCCGGAAAACATTGCGGTCATAGCGGCGCACCAGCTGCTCAAAGGCGCTGATATCGCCGGCTTTCGCCGCATGAACCAGTGCCAGCTCATCGCCGGCAGGTTCAGCTACTCTGGGTTGGATGGTTCCCATGTTTCTGCAGATTCAGGATTTTGGAACGGCTCAGCAATAACTCTGCCCATTGTACCTATTTGGAACGAATTGGGCGAACCAGCGGCGAAGGGACTTCGCGCGACGATAGGCCAACCGGTAGAACTGGCCTTCACGCCAGCGTCCACGGCGCCCCCTTACGCGTCCCACTCTTACGTTTGTCATCCCGAGGAGGACGTCAGTCCGACGAGGGATCTGCTGTTCGCTTTTCCCAGCCGACTCCTATACTTGCCCTTTTTCGCTTCGCCTTACCTGATACGGACCTGCTCCGCCTTCGGATTCATCCCGGAAAATCGATTCCGTACACGAATCGTCATATCCTCTGACAACCCAATCGCGCTAAACTGCATGACAACGATGTTTCGGAGCCGCCTTCTCGTCACAACCCTGGTCTGCACGCTGCTCGTGCCGGGCGATCTCCTGCTCGCACAAGACAGCGCCTCATCGTCCACATCGTCATCCAAGAAGAAGAAAACGTCCTCCTCTTCTTCGAGCACGCATAAATCAACATCGACAAAGAAGTCGGCTGCCACGCACTCGCGCAAGAAGGTCACAACCGCTCGCGCCCATCAAATGCACCGCAGCTTCGTGGCTTCCACCGATCTGCGGCCCATGGCGCGCCAACTGGTCGAATTTCGTACGCCTGCCGCCTACACCGGCGTAGAGAACTACGCCCACACCCACGCGGGCACCGAAGCCGCCTCGCTAGCCTGGTTCGCCATCGGCTACGCCCACTATCTTGACGCGCAATATCCCGCCGCCATCACCGCGCTGCAGAAGGCCCAGCCGCAGATCGGCGAGCTCAAGGACTACGTCGCCTTCTTCATCGGCAACTCCTATGTGCTGAGCAATAATCCGGAAGAGTCCATCACCTACCTGCGCGACTTCGGTACGCGCTTCCCGGATTCGCTCTATGATCGCGATGCAACCATTGCTTATGCCAAAGCGCTGCTGGCGTTGAATCGTCCGGCCGACGCGGTCAAGCTGTTGGAGGCGCATCGCTCGCCTGCCAATGTGGAGACGGAATACTACCTGGGCAAGGCTTATGTCCAGAACGGCCAGGGTCGCAGTGGTGCTGAAGTTCTGCAACACGTCTACTATGACTACGCCACCAGCTATCTCGCCGATCAGGCGCAGAACGATCTCCGCAAGATTCCGGAAGAAGCTTCGCTGCCGCCCGTCCCTTACGCCCAACACGTCAAGCGCGCCGACGCTTTATACAAAGCCAAGCGCTATCCCGCCGCGGCTGAAGAGTATCGTTACGTCGTCGATTTCGCTCCTCCAGGACAGCGCTCCGCAGGATTGATTCAACTCGCCAACTCCTACATGAAGGACGGCAACACCCGCCAGGCGCGCGAGGCGCTCGATCAGATTCCCGATGACGGCAGCGATGCCAGTGCGGAGAAGTGGTATCAGCAGATCGAGATCGCCCGCAATGCCAGTGACGATGCTTCGATCAGCAACATCCTCGAACACATGCGCGCGAGCACGCCCAAGTCGCCGTGGCTGGAGAAGGCGCTTCTGAGCACGGGCAACATGTATCTGCTGCGCAAGGATTACGATCGCGCGCTCGACTACTATCGCGAGATTCACGAGCGCTTTCCTAGCGGAACCGATGCCGCTTATGCGCATTGGAAGTGCGCCTGGCTGACTTACATGCAGCGCCGCAACGATCAGGCCAAGCAATATTTTGAGGAGCAGGTCGAGTTCTATCCGGGAACGAATGAAGTTTCCAACGCAATGTACTGGCGCGGCCGCATGGCAGAAGACGATCGCGATTTCGGAACGGCGCGCGCCTATTATCTAAAGCTCTCCGAGCGTTATAGGAACTATTACTACGGCGTGCTGGCGCGGAAGCGGCTCGCGACCATGCCCGCTGCGCCGGTCGTCACCGTAGCCGCCCTACAGCACGTGTCGTCGATGCCTGCGCTCGATCCCATCTCGCAGATCGTCGATCCGCCGGAAGACGATCTCCACTACAACCGTGCCAAGCTGCTGCAGAATGCCGGCGTAACCGATCTCGCTGTGCGCGAGTTGCAAGCCGGCTCAACCAACGGCCCCTGCTGGGAGATGATCGAGATTGCCAAGATCTACACCACCGGCGGCGAATACTACCGCGCTCTGCAAGCTCTCAAGCGCGCCATCAGCGGCTACTTCGCCATGGACGTCAGCCAGTTGCCCTCGCCCTATTGGCAGGGACTTTTCCCGCGTCCTTACTGGGACGCGCTGCGCACGTATTCCGAAGAGAACGGTCTCGATCCCTATCTCGTTGCATCACTCATTCGCCAGGAGTCGGAGTTCAATCCCAGTGCCATCTCGCGCGCCAACGCCTACGGCCTGATGCAGCTGTTGCCGAGAACAGGGAAGGGCGAAGCCAAGAAAACAGGTCTGAGTCATTACAGCACCGACTCGCTGCTCGATCCGACCACCAACATCGAACTCGGAACCCATTATTTCCGCGCGATGGTTGATGAGTTCGGTGGCCAGGTAGAGTATGCGTTGGCCGCCTACAACGCCGGAGCTGAGCGCGTTGCCGACTGGCGCGCGGCAGGCAATTATCGCGATGTCGAAGAATTCGTCGAATCTATCCCCTTCACCGAAACCCGCGAATACGTTCAGGCCATCGTCCGCAACGCCGAGGTCTACAAGAAGGTCTACGGCACGCCGTAGCGAAGCTGAGCCTTCCACTACTGTTTTTCGGCCTACGTCTTACAATAACGTTATAATGTAAGACATGAAGCATGCCGAAGGAACCGTAACCTCGAAAGGGCAGCTAGTCATCCCTGCGAAGCTGCGCCGTTCGCTGCGCATCGGGCGTGGCACGCGCGTTCGCTTCGAGCGCATCAAAGGCGGCATCGGCATCTACCCGCAGCGCGAGGATGCCATCCAGCACTTCAAGGGCATTTTGGCCGGCCTTGGCTTGCCCCCCGACCTTGAACGGGAGCCCGACCGCGAGATCCGATGAGAACGCACGTTCTGGATGCGAGCGCTCTCTATCGTTACTTAACAAATGAACCGGGCGCGGCGATTGTGGCGGATGTGCTGAACGCGTCTTCGGCGGCAAACCCTCAAGTAATCATGTCTGTTGTCAATTGGGGTGAGCTTTATTACACGCTTGTAAGGCGCATTGGCCTGCTGAAAACCGAAAACCTACTGCGGGATTTGCTCGACCGGGCGCCGATTGTTCTGGTTCCTGTAAGTCGAGAGTATGCCGAGCGGGCTGCGCGCCTGAAAGCCCAGTACAACCTGCCTTACGCCGATGCTTTCGCCGCCGCTCTCACCACAGCGCAGCATGTTCTTGTTACTGCCGACAGCGAGCATTTCTCGCGCGTCCCGAAAGCTTCGCCTATTGAAATTGCCCCGAGCCAAGCACGCGCAAGAATTAGTTATTTCCGGCCGTACTTTTCGGCTCCCATCAGATGAATTGACACATATGGCTCGTCGCCGATGACCCAGCTGTCATGACCCGGTGCGACATAGAACACATCGCCGGCCTTCATCTCGTTCACCGTGCCGTCTTCCATCGACAACCCCGACCTGCCGGACACGATGATCCCGACATGCTCAACCATGCACAGCTTCTCGCCACGCGTCTTGCCGATATGCTCCGACCAGCGCCAGCCTGGCTCATACGTCGCTCGCCCGATCGTCATCCCGCCGATATGCACGATTTCGAACTTGCCCTTCTCGAAGGTCATGGTCTCGTCCGACTGTTCGAAGCGCTTGAGAATTACATCCAGCATCGAATCCCTCCCACTCTGATGGACACGTTGATGCCAGTCAGCGCCAATCGACGCGCGACTTGTCCGCAATTCCGATCGTCTGCAATCATGGGTGCCCCGTTCTAGCCCGCCTTTGGCTTGGGCGGGGCAGTTCTACGATCATTTCTTAGCGCCATAATCGCGCAGAAACCCGCACTCGCCCTTCACTTCGCACTGCAGCATATCCTGCACCAGCAAATTCCATCCCACAAATCCGGCGAACACGTGATTCGGCGATTCCTCCGGTGTCGGTGCCAGTCCTTCGCCGGTCTCGGCGTTGTAGTCCTCGTGCATCGATCCCCACTTCTGAATATCCGCCAGCACCATTCGCCCAAGAATCCCCGATAGCTCCTTCGCCTCCTTATCAAATCCATATCGCTTGAGCGAGATGTAGTTCAGGTAATTCGCATTGATCCAGATTGGCCCCTGCCAATTGGAGTACGGCACGATGATCGCGGCGTTGTTGTAATCCGGATCCTGTTTCGACAGGCTGCGCACGCCGTACGGCGCCCACATGATGTCCTTGTTCAACATGTAGCGCGTGATCATCGCCTTTGCGTCCTTCTCCGGCAAAATGTCGTCGATCAGCGGAACAAAATTCGAGTAGCTGATGCGCTTCAGCGGTTTTCCAGTATCGCGCCGGATGTTGTAGAACATCGACTCGTCAGCAAACCACATGTACTTCAGCATCGCCGCCTTTAAATCCGCAGCCTTCTTGCGGTATTCGGCGGCCTCGTCCGTATACCCCAGCTTGTCTGCGAGCTGCGCCATCGCCTTGTACTCGCGATATTGAAAGGTGCTGATGTCTGTCGCCAGGATCGCGCTCTTGTCTTTCTCGTCGTTCGTCAGCGCAACGTTATTGTCGGCGCCCGACGAAATCGCATTCTCCCAGAAGAACAGTCCATACTTCGGATCGAACTGCGTCTGCTCGCGGTAGGTGATGACCTTGCGCATGCTCTCCCAGATCGGCTTCACCCACTGATAATCGTTCATCCGCTCCGACGCGATCACCGCGCCCTGCGCCAGGAACGGCTTCATCGCGAACTTACCCATCAATGGCCGTGGACCTTTGGTCGTGATGCAGCCGGCGACGTAGCCGTCCTTGTCGATCGCACCCGCGAAATCCAGTACCCACCACTGCAGATATTGCGGCTTGCCTTGCTGTGCCAGGTGCGAGCCAATGAAGAACCCGTCCCAGTCCCACATCTGTTTGTAGTAGCCGGCGGGGATCAGGTAGTCGTACTTGATGAAGCCTTCGGCGGGACGGATCGATTGCGGCTCTAGCTTGGCGTAAGCCGCGGAAACCTCCGTCAGCGTTTGGTCAAGGGGCACCGGCTTGTCCGCGGTGCCAACGCTTCCGGCGAACGATGCTAACAATATGGCTGAGAGGAATCGTGTGATCATGCCAACCATTGTCCTCCATACAAAATGCTGTTGGATAGCAGGTACAGATGCAATAATGAAGCGCTCCAACCTCAACCGGCCCTATCGAGAAATTGCAGACGAGGCTGCGGCTCTTGGTCGAGAGAAATTCGAGAGGATTATTGTCGGCCACGACGGCGGTGCGATTGCTGTTGCTCATCATCGCTCTCGCCGGCGCAGCGCAGGCGCAGTCGTCGAATGTCTTCCGGTCGCAAGTTGATACCTACGTCGGTCTCACGCCAAACAGTGACCTGATGTTTCTGGCGGCGGGTACTCCTGGAGCAGGTGGCACGCAGCCCGAACTCGTGCTCGGTCCCAACTTCGATCTGCAATTGTGGCCGTTCCTCAGTCACATCAAGAGCAACAATCCAGAACGGAGGAATCACCTGAGTTTCCGCGCAGGGTACCGCTACGTCAGGAATCTTTACGGACACGACTATGTGCAGAACAATGGAGTGCTTGAATTGACGCCCGCGCGTTCCGCTGCCGCTCAAGCTGCAAATGGCGGATCGCAATCGCATCGATCTTCGCGGCCTGCATACCGGGTTTACCTGGCGATATCGCAACCGGCTTACGCTGGCGCGCACCTTCGACATTCGCCGCTTCAATCTGACACCCTATGGCGAAGCGGAAATCTTCTACAACTGCGAGACCGGGCAATGGAGCCAGTATTCCTACACCTTCGGCGCCTTCTCAAAAGTGACGAGAAAATACAGCTCGAATCCTGGTACAAGCGTCAAACCACGATCACTGAGCCGATCACTACAGCCAACGTCGTCGAAGTTAAGCTAAGCCTGTTCTTCCGCAGCTTCACGAACTAAACGCATTTTGATTAGCGCCGGCGAATTTCCAGCGAGCACGTTGGCGTAGCCGTTTTGTCGATAGGGTCTTTGCGTTTGCTGATCTGCTTGTACCAATTCGTCAGAGGTTTAATTGCAGGAGTTTGGTTGACGCTAGGGAGGTTGTTTCCAGCGGCGGATTTGCTGGGCCCGGCAGCACTCTCAAAGAAGAGAAGTTGACGATCGTTGCCGCGGTTGATCGTCACCGTCAGGAAGTCAAAGTCGGACGACATAAATCCATGGCCAGGTTTCGGTGTAGTTAGCGACTGGAGCGCCGGATCGGCGAGCATCTGTTGCAACTCTTTCATCTCCACGTCGCCTAATTTGCCAACATGAATCTCCCGGCGGCCTGGCTGTCCCAGATCAAGCGGCGTGTGCTCGAAATGGTAGTTGCCGTCGCTCTCTACCAATACGCAATCGCTGCTTTCGTCGCTCGGGTTGTTCGCCCATGTGCGCTGTATCAATAGAACCTCTTGTTGAGCAGCCGCATTTCCAAGCAGGATGAAGAGGGACAATAAAGTTGCGGAAACTCGCATGCCCGGATGATCTCATTCCGCGGCGTCGCCAGCAATACGGAACTTCCTGCGAGTGAGCGGTAGAATCGTTCAATGTGCCGATTGGGAAAATGTCTATGAAAGCTGCCGTTCTTACCGCTCCCGGAAATATCGCGACAAAACCTCTGCGCATCGAAGACGTGTCGCGCCCGGCTTCGCAGCCCGGCCACGTGCTTCTGAAGGTCCGCGCCTGCGGCGTCTGCCGCACCGATCTGCACATCACCGAAGGCGAACTTCCGCCGCGCCTCAACCACGTCATCCCCGGTCATCAGATCGTCGGCGATGTGATCGACGGCGCGACGTCCGAACTTCCAATCGGTGCACGCGTCGGTGTCTCCTGGATCGGCGGCATCGACGGCACGTGCTGGTACTGCAAGCATACGATGGAGAACCTCTGCGACGCGCCGACCTTCACCGGCTACACCGTGAATGGTGGTTATGCGGAATATGCTTCGGCTCGCGCTGACTTTGTCTTTCCACTGCCGCAGGAGCTAGATGACCTGCACGCGGCGCCACTACTCTGTGCTGGGATCATCGGCTTTCGCAGCCTGCGTGTCGCGGGCACCCAGCGGGGCGAGCGCGTCGGGCTGTTCGGCTTCGGAGCATCGGCACATCTTGCGATTGAAGTCCTGCACGCCTGGAATTGCGAGGTCTATGTCTCCACGCGCGGCGAATCGCATGGCAAGCTGGCGGAATCTCTTGGCGCAAAATGGGTGGGAACGGAAGTCGAGAAGCCGCCTTGCGAACTGGATCGCGCCGTAACCTTCGCGCCCAGCGGAGATGTTGTCGTCGCTGCGCTGTCAAGTTTGCGAAAGGGCGGAGTGGTCGCCATCAACGCGATCCATCTGGACCGCATTCCGCAATTCGATTACGACACTCTGTTGTGGGGCGAACGTCAACTGCGGAGCGTCGCCAACATGACTCGTGACGACGCTCGCGACTTCCTGAAGATTGCCGCCGAGATCAATCTGCGTCCCAAGGTAACTTCGTTTTCGCTCGATCAGGCGAACGAAGCGTTACTCGCGGTGAAGAAGGACGCAATCGACGGTGCCGCGGTCATTCTCCCGTAGACCAGGATCGCTCGCTATTGGAGCTTCGCGAAATTCGTGCTGGTCGTAGTCACCTGCATCTGTTTGGCAGTTGCATTCAAAACTGTTTGCTGCGCATAATTCGTGCCGTCCGGCAAGCTGGCCATCTGGACGGAGAGCGTCACCGCATCCTTCGGATCGTCCATGTAGGTGTTGACGTTGATGGTGGTGATCTTCTTCGTCGCGGGATTGAAACCGACCGTCATCTGATCGCCCGGCTTCGCATAGTTGCTGAATACCAGTTGTACGCCTGACGCTCCCATGTTCTTGTCGAGCGAGACGTTCTTCTTCTGGAATGCCTGCTGCATTAACTCCGCATTGGGCGGAACATACAGCGACAACAGGCTTTGTACCTGCTGCATATAATCCTTCATTTCTTCGGTCTTCTTCTCGACGACTCTGCCGCGCAAACCCCTCTGTTGCTGCTGTTGCGGCTGTGCTCCCATCGGAACCTTCTGCACCTGACCATTCGGGCCGTACGAGCATTGGTAGACTCTTTCCGGCTTCTGCTCGCCCTTCAGTGTTATCTGACTGGTTTCCACCCACTGATACTGTTTCAGCCGTTGCTTATTTGCGGCCGCAGCCTGCTTCATGGCCATCAATTTCTGCTGCAACTCGTTGCTGGATCCGGCGCCCATCTGGGCGGCGGTAAACGTCGGCAAGCCAAGCAGCAGCGCCACAGTAATCGCGAACGTTGCGACATCTTTGCTACGTGAGGTCATGAGAGCGATCTTCCTTTCGTTGAGAGCTTCCAGGGTTAGCTCTAAGCGAGACGCTGCGTGCCTTCTCGCAGATGGGGGCAATTCAAATTGCTACCCTGTTTGCTAAGGGCTAAAAGCTAAGAGCTAGAGGCTATGAGCTAAGGACCTAACTATTACAAACTTCCGCCAGGTTTGGCTACACCTTTTTCCACTGCTTTCAAGGGAACCTCTTTGGTCTGGTCGCCGCTTTGCGGGCTGAACGAACTCAGCTGCGACTTGCCGTACCAGCTCCAGATCTCGGAGAAATAGTATTTGCCATCCCGCAACGCGAAGATCACCTTCAACGGCGGCGTCTTGCTGGGAACCGCAGTCTGTAGCAGGTACAAGTCTTGTTGCGTCGTGCCGTCTTTCGAGCGCAGCAGTACGTAAGTGGGAGCCACCCGGTCAAGCAAATACTGCCCCGCCGGAAGCTTGACCCCGGAAATATAGAATTCGAATGGCACATCGATCATCCCTTGTGTCGGCCGACTTTGCGCCAACCCCATTCCGGCCACAAGTACGATCAACCCCACGGCGAACCCGCTATGCTTCAACCCGCGCGTCCGATTCATCTTTGTTCTCCGTAAACCGGGCATTTTACTTGAAGAGCTACTGGATTGCCGGTTTGTTGAATCCGAGCAACTGGACCATGCGGCCCTCCGTCGCACTCCAGTACTCCGCTTGCTGCACGTCAACTTTCATAAGGATAAGGTTAGGGTCGTCCACTCCGCCCGGGAACCATGATTTGTAACTGTCGCGCCAGAGTCCCTTGGCTATGACGTGGTCGCGCACCAGTTCGCAGAAGCCGCTGACGGAAACGTAACGCTGGGCAATGTGATCGGCGAAGGACACATTCACGCGTTGAATCGTCTTCACCGCTTCAACCTTGTCCGTATTGCTGCCCGACAAGAACCACAACACGCCGGGAGCTTCCACGCCATGGGCGGCCATCGGACAACTGTGCAGACTGCCATCCGGGCTGATGGTGGTCAAAGTGGCGATTCCGATACCGCTGATCAGCTCACTCAGTCTTGCAACCGGATCATAGCTCTGTGCCATGTAAGCTCCTCGAAGTGATCAACAGATCTGCTACGGTGACTGCGCCAGAAGCGCGGCTGAAAAGGATCAGCCGCCGGAGGTTGCTGCCACCACATCGGCGGCGACGTCATCTGGCTTCCACGCGTTTCCTGAGTATACCTTGAGCACTTTGCCGTTCTTGCCGACCAACACGGTGCTCAGTCCGTGCACAATCTGCCCGTCTTTTGTGTTGTACGCCAGCCCGAAGAAGTCAGCTGCTTTGCGCACCTGCTCCGGCGAACCGGAGGCGAACTGCCAATGCTGGAACTTGGGATCGACGCGGCCCACGTAGCGTTCGCCATACTCGCGCAACACGGCCGGCTTGTCGTGCTCGGGATCGATGCTGATGCTGAGAAGCTGCGCGTCGCCGAAGGCTGTGGGATTCTTCTGCAACTGTTGCAGCACCTGCGCGAAATTGTTGCTCATCCGCGGGCAATAATCGGGGAACGGGCAGCTCGTGTAGACAAACGTCAGCAACAGCGGCTTGCCGCGAAATTGCTTGAGGTCGATTCGCTGGCCGTTCTGATTGACGAGCGTAACGTCCGGAACTTCCTCGCCCGGCTGAGGGATGTGCAACGTTGAAGTCCCGTCCCCCGCGGCGCCGCTGCCCTTAGTGAAGCTGATGTCCTGCAATTCGGCGTGATCGCTAAGCACCAGCGTTGCGTGAATCTCATCGCCTGGGGCGATCGCGCGGAACACCCACTCGTCCTGCTTGCCGACGATGAACGGCATCGTCATCCCTTTCATCAATCCCGCAACGTCCTGGTGGGCAATAGTGAGCTGATGCAAGGTAGGATCAACCGCAACCACGCGGCCTTCCAACTCGTAGCGCTTGGCCGGTGTTGGGTGCGAGCAGGAAGTAAGAACGACTATGACCAGCAACACGATGAGTGGAGCTAGTTGGCAAGGGTCACGGGAGCAAAACTTCATCGCTTGCATTCTATCGATACCGCAGATCTTGGAGAGGTTTAGCCGGTGCCTGTGCCGGCTTTCAAAACACGGTAGAAGTCCTGCAGCCCGTTGAACATGATCTGAATGCCGATACAAACTACGAGAAAGGCTGACAGACGGATCAGGATGCTGGTGCCTGTCGGGCCGAGCACTCGCTGAAGTCCTTCTGAGAGCCAATAACATAAGAAGATCGCTACTCCCACGCAGAGAATGCCACCCACAGCGGCCAGCGCGCTGTAGATGATTTCAATGTGCCTTTCCACGTGAAGGTTGCTGCCCAACGTGAGTGCCACGGCGATCGAACCAGGACCGACCGTGAGCGGCATCGTGATCGGGTAAAAGGCTTGCGAGAGGATCTCCTGGCTGTTCGGCGCCGATTCGACCCGTTTGTCGTCGGCCCAGTTCTTCTTGTTCAAAATGCTCCAACCGGCGATGGTGACCACCAGGCCGCCTCCCACCTGCACGGCAGCCAGACTGATGCCGAAGAATTCCAGAACGTATGAGCCGATGAACAGCGAGGCAACCAGCAGTCCGACGCCGTTGACGGCCACGCGAAAGGCAACGGTGCGCCGCACCTTCTCCGAATATCCCAGCGTCATTTCGGCGAAGATCGGTGCCATGCCCAGCGGATTCACGATGGGCAGCAGGGCGGCGAAGATGAGTAGTACCTCGCGAACAGCGGCCTTCATAGGAGTGCTTCAGGATAGCCCAGCGCTCACAGATTTTGCCAATAGCAATGACCGGACATTTGAATGACAAGATCTCGATATACGCCGGTTGAAGTTGGCGTCGGCAACTGCAAGACTCAATGACATGGGTCGTTTTGCCTCGACCGTCGAATTCTATTCGCGTTACCGTGAGCCCTATTCCCCGGGATTCTTCCCGATCGTGGCGGAACGGCTTGGCCTGCGTGGATCTGAGAAGTTGCTGGACATCGGCTGCGGACCCGGCCTCTTGGCCATCGGCTTCGCTCCGTTTGTTGGAGAAGTCACTGCACTCGATCCCGAAGCCAGCATGATCGCCGCCGCAAGAGCTGCCGCAGCAGAGGCTGGTGTCAACATCTCCTTCGTTCATGAGAAGCTGGAGCAATTCTCTGCGGCCTCAAGCTTTGACGTGGTTACCATTGGCCGCGCCCTGCACTGGCTGGATCGCGAGACCGCCCTGCCGGTGCTGCGACAAATTGTCGGCGACTCCGGCCGCATCCTGGTTTGCGGAGCCTCGAACACGGATACGCCGGAATTTCCATGGGTGAAACTCTACGACATTGCACGCCGCTCGTTCACATCCGCGGGAGACGAGAAGCGATATCGGCTCGATAACAAGGTCTGGTTTGACGGATCCGGGTTTGAGCAAGTCGACACAATCTCAGTTGCCGAACGTCGTGAGGTCACCAATGCCGAACTGATCGGCCGCGCCCTGTCCAAGTCCAGTACGTCGCCGACTGCTTTGGGGAGTCGGCGGGAGGAATTCGAAGCACGGATAAAAGCTGCAGTTGAGCCCTTCGCGCGAAGCGGGGTCCTGCAGGAAGAGATTGTCAGCCGCGCGTTAGTCTTCGTGCGTCAGACCGGCAGGACGTGATCGGAGTAGCTTCGTTTGCCGGCCCGTTCCCGCGCCCATTTCGCAATATCGGCGACCGCAAAGATCGCGGCCTCGATGTCACTCTCCGTGTTGAAAGCCCCAATCGAAAAGCGCACTCCACCGTCGTGCTCCAGCGTTCCCAATTGCTTGTGAACCAGTGGAGCGCAATGCAGTCCCGTTCGGGTGGCGATGTTGTAGTCGACATCCAGCATGGTGCCAACATCCCCGGGATCAGCCCCCTCCAGATTCATGAGAATAGTCGGGAGATGATTGTGCAAGCTGTCGCAGCAGTAGAGCCGCACCCCTTCGATCTGTCGCAACCCATGCACCAGCTTCTCCGCTAATCTCATTTCCCGGGCATGGATCTGTTCGACGCCGTTCTCGGCCAGCCACTCCTGGCCGGCCCAAAGTGAGGCTATCCCGACCAGATTGGGCGTTCCATATTCCAGTCGCCAGGGATACTCCTCGAGATGGTACGGATTGACTGAATGCACACCTGTCCCGCCACTGCGCACCTGCTTCACTTGCACGTGCTCGCGTGTACAGAGACCGCCGATCCCCATGCTACCCATCAAGGCCTTGTGTCCGGTGAAGGCGACCACGTCGATATTCATTTCTTTCATGTTGATCGGGATCACGCCCGCGGACTGTGCCGTATCGACTACCAGGAGGACACCACGCTCGCGACAGCGCTTACCGATTTCGGCGATAGGCTGCACCGTGCCAATTACATTCGAACCATGATTAACGATTACCAGTTTGGTGTTGGGCCGAAACGCGCGCGCAATGTCGTCGGGATCGACAAATCCCGCGCTGTCAAACGGAACGAAGGTCGCTGCTGCTCCGTGGTCGCGAACCATGTGATTGACCGGGCGAATCACCGAATTGTGTTCCAGGTTCGTGGTAACGATGTGATCGCCGGAGGAAACCAGTCCAGGGATAATGAGGTTCAGCGCATCGGTGACGTTGTATCCGAAGACGAGCCGGTCCGAAGCGTGTTCATCGCCGCCAAAGAATTTCGTCATCCGCTTGCGAAGACGATCGAGCAGGCTTCCGGTTTCCATGGCCAAGTCGTAACCACTGCGGCCTGGATTGACGCCATGAGTGCGATAGAACTCGTCCATAAAGCGATAGACGCTCTCCGGCTTGGGCCATCCGGTTGCGGCATTATCGAGATAGATCAGTGATTTTTCCATTGCTGCACCTCAGTGAAATTCCCACTTGATGAACGGCTGATCGAGATCGGCCATGGCATTCACGATCAGTTCGGCCAACCCGCCGTATAGGATTCCCGACTTCTCCCACACGCCGTAGTAGCGAAACAGATCGCGCAACTGCCCTTTGCAGTTGGAACACGGGGCACATACGTACTTCTTGATCTCCGGCTCAGGACAGTCGGCGAACGCATTGAGGACCTGTTTCAGCTTCATCCTTCCTGAAACCAGGAAGCGCCAATCCTCAAAGTTGTAGCCCGACATGATGGCGAAACCTGAGCCGCCGCCGCAGCAGTAGTTGTTCACGCCGTGAGGAGTCATCTCGCGGAATTGCGGACATATCGCTCGCAGGATCTCGCGCTGCGGTTCCACAATGCCCATCATCCGGACCATGTTGCAAGGATCATGCAGCGTAACCGGAAAGTCGTTGCGCGATGGATCGAGCTTCAGGCGGCCGCTCTTAACGATGTCGCGCAACATCACCAATGCGCTCTCGCGCGGTATGTTCAGCTCACCCGTCAGGATGCGGTCAGCTGTGACCATTGCGGCCTTGTGTCCATGCCCACACTCGCCCAAGACGATCTTCTTTACTTTGAGTTTGCGCGCGGCTTCGGCTTGCCGGACGGCAACGCGAGCGAACTGCGCATCGTCGTACCACAAGCCGTAGTTCACACTGTCATAGCCAGCCAATTCACTCGACATGGTCCAGCTAATGCCCGCTGCCTCCAGGATGATGGCAAATGCCATCGGGTTCTCAGGCCATGCAAGGATTTCGCCGGCATTGTGAATCAGCAAAACGTCGGCTCCCTCTTTGTCCCAGGGCGTCTCGATCGTGAGGCCGGTTTGACCCTTGATTTCCTCGTCCAGGAAGTCGACATTGTTGCGCGCGGCTCGCGCGTTCATGCCGGTGGAAGAGCCGGTTCGGAGCTGCAGCATCGAGCCCTTCTCATGAAGTTCTTTGGGAGCGATACCCATCTCCATGCTGAACAGCTTCCGAATCTCCCGCGTCAGCAAAGCGTTGTCAATGCCCATGGGGCAGGACTGCGCACAACGACGGCAGAGAGTACAGCGATAGGCAGATTCCAGAAGGCGACACAACGTTGCAGAGTTGAGTTCGATGGTTTCGCCCCTCAGCCAGGCTAGCTTCCTGTTGCCGTCGGCGGAGTATTGCTTCACCAGACGACGAATGACTTCGCTGCGAAATGTTGGGCGATACACTTCGTCATAGCCGCTCGCTTCGTACACAGGACAGGAGTCGATGCAGGTCTGGCAACGAGCGCAGTGATCGAGTGAGAGTCGAAGTTGTCTCAGGAATGTCCAGTTGTTGTCAGCGCTGAGGAGCCGGTTCAGCCCGGAGACGAATGCTTCGACAAACCGCTCCTCGTCTGCGGGAGTTTGTGGTCGCCGGATGCCGACCGCAGTGAAGCCGTCCAAAGACGTATCAACACGCAGAGGCATTGCCGCGTTCATCGCCTTGCGGCCAGGCAACGATGCGACGTCATCGTATGGCGCAGGAAGAGGAAGCAGCTTTCGCGGGTCGAGCACACTGAGCTGGCCGGAGTCGTTCGCGATGTCAGCCGGCTTAAGCATTCTTCGTACTTCCTTTTCCGTCCGGATCAGCGACGACCTCTGCCCATGCGATAGCCTTGTCGCTTGCGATGTGCGGGGCTGCCCACGTAGCTTTTCGTCGCAGATTGGTAGCTAGTGCCGGGGCGACTCGATTGTCGTACCTCGCCGGGGAATCGTCCCATCGCACGCCATGCCAGCTGAAGAACTTCATGTAAGCGTGGGTCATGTGGGTGAATGGAAAGTACGCGAGGAAGACTGCGACCAACCAGACGTGCGCCGAAACCATGACGGGTAACGACAGCCGGGCTCCGGCGGGAGAGGACTGCAAGAAAGCAATGATCAGGTCGGTTCCATAAGCGACGGCTGGAAAGGCCACTACGCCGGTGGCAAATAGAGTGGCCAGCAGAGCAACGTCAAACAGATTGCCGCGGCTGGTGAAACTTCGCAGCCGGGGATGCCACAACCGCAGTGCCAGAATCCCGACGCTGCCGACCAGCCCGATGGAGCAAGCCAGCCCATAGCCAAAGATTCCAGCGGTGCGCAGCCATGAGGATTCAACCAGCACACTGAGAATCACAGCCAGCGTGGCTGTCGCGTAGAGGTACAGTCCCCAGTGAAACAGCCACGACCACAGCCACAACTCGCGGAAGCTGTTCCGCACCGACTTCAGCAAAAGCACTTCGCGCAAGACAAGCGACAACTGGCTGGCTTGGTCTTTAGGCTGCGCGTGCTCCCACCACTCCGACTCTTCGAAGTACGAACCCCCATATTGCTGCCGTGCGCGAGGTCCCTTAGGGATCGGGTACAGCTCCCACCGCAGCGGCAGTGGCCGGCGAATGAATCGAACAATGCGTAGTGCATTACCGGCAAGAAAAACGATTATAGCGAGCGCAAGGGGGATCAGGATTGGCATCGGTCTGGCCGGAAAACACTAGGCCATCGGATAGCTTGGCGCCTAGACGCACCCGGTAGGCTTGGGCAGGCCTGCCACCTTGCAGGCCCCCTTTGCTGGACCGGAGGGAAACAGGTCGTAGATCTGGCGCAGCGTGAAGCCGGTTTCCTTGCACAACTTGCGAATCATGGGAGCGATCTCAAACTCCTGGAAGTAGCTTCGGATGTAGTGAATGACTTTCCAGTGTGAATCGGTTAACTCTGTGACACCATCGGTCTGTGCAAGCGCGAGCGCCAACTGCTCGTCCCACAATTCCGGTTGCTGGATGAAACCGTCTTCGTCCACTTCCACCTCGTGACTGCCCCAGATGAACGACCGCTTCTCGAGAACCGCTGTCGAGGCCATGATGTTCGCTCAGGTTGCGCCGGTAGCGCCAACTTCCATCGATAATCGTAGCAACGCAGGTTGTGCGGATACATGAGGAGCTTCTGTTTGTTTCGGCGATCTACGAGGGGTATGAAGGTGCCTATGGCAGAAGGCTTTTATTTTGTTAGGAGAGTCGATGAGCTAGCTTGAGATTAGCCTTTCGATGCGATAGCTTCCGCGGCTGGATGCTTGGCTGGTTTCACAATGTTACCCCAGGCCAGAGCCGTGGAAAGCACCATCGACGTCGTCGTCGCAACATACGGCATAAGGGCGTCCAGCAACCGTTCCAGATGGGAAACATCGGCCACGGCAACCTTCAGCAAGAACGACTCGGCGCCAGTGACGCGGTGGCATTCCAGAACCTCGCGGTGGCTAGCGGCCAACTCCATGAACTGGACAAGCTTGTCGCCTCCAACCTTCACGTTGACGAAGGCCAGAATCGGCAACCCGACCTTAGCCGCATCAATGTGGGCGCGGTAGCCCACGATGATCCCGGCTTCCTCCATTTTATGGACGCGCTCGGTGACAGCAGGGGTAGAAAGACTAACGATGCGGCCGAGTTCGGCGAACGGAATGCGCGCGTTCTGCTGTAACTCGCCGAGAATCTTCCAGCCAATGTCGTCCAGTAAATGCTCAAGATTCTGTTCTTTCATATCGGTGGACGTCTCGCGCGTAGAAGTTCGGCCCGACCTGCCCGTAACCGCCTTATGATATCGCCGCCCGATAGGTCCAGGCTGTGCGCTTCGTCACTGCCATGGAAAAAGGCTGTGTGGTTAGAAATGGTCACCGCGACCTGTGGCGCTTGTCACTGCGACCCTCACCAATGCAACGAATACTGTGAGGGCGTTCTTCCGTTGAAGTCGTTGCGCGATGCTGTTGTCAGGCCACCTTCTTCGGACAGGGATACCCCATGCAAACCAAGCACCTGGGCACGAACAGCAAGCTGATCCACGCGGGACACAAACCCGACGCCACGGGTTCGGTGAATACGCCCATTTACCAGACCTCAACGTTCGCCTTTCGCAACGCCGAGCACGGGGCGGCACTGTTTGCGGGATCGGACGAGGGCTACATCTATACCCGCATCGGCAATCCGACTATCAGCGCACTAGAAAACGCAGTGACAGAGCTGGAAAACGGATATGGCGGCATTGCAACCAGCTCGGGGATGGGAGCGATCTGCACCGTTTACCTCACGCTGTTGGGCTCCGGCCAGCACATGGTAAGCACTGCCGCAGTTTATGGTCCGAGCCGTGGGCTGATGGAAAAGGACTTTTCTCGTTTCGGGGTCGAGTCAACCTACGTGGATACGTGCGACCTCGATCAGGTCAGGCAGGCGCTTCGTCCGAATTCCAAGCTTGTCTATGTCGAGTCTCCCGCAAATCCGACGATGCAGGTTACCGATATCGCAACCGTTGCAGAGATCGCGCACGATCACAGCTGTCTTGTGGTTGTGGACAACACCTTCGCCAGCCCGTATCTGCAAAGGCCTTTGGATCTCGGCGCCGACGTGGTACTGCATTCCGTGACAAAGTTCATTAACGGCCACGCGGACGTGGTTGGCGGATTGTTAGTGGCAAAGGATCCTGAGATCTACCGACGGCTTCGCAAGACCATGGTGAACTCGGGATGCAACATGGACCCGCATCAGGCTTTTCTGGTGTTGCGCGGCCTGAAAACTTTAGGCATCCGGATCGAACGTGCTCAGAGTAGCGCGATGCGAATTGCGCAGTGGCTTGAGCAGCAACCTGAGATCAGCCGCATGCGTTACATCGGGCTCGAATCCCATCCGCAGCACGAACTCGCGGCCCGGCAAATGAGCGGATTCGGCTCGATGATCAGCTTCGAACTAGCAGGTGGAATCGAAGCCGGGCGAATTCTTATGGACCATGTTCGGCTGGCCACGCTCGCAGTCTCGCTCGGCGGCGTTGAAACTCTCATCGAACATCCCGCTTCAATGACTCACGCCGGAATGTCGCCACAGGATCGCCGCGCGGCCGGCTTGAGCGATGGATTGGTCCGTTACTCGGTCGGAATTGAAGACGTGGAGGATCTCATTGCCGATCTGCGTCATGCTCTAGATGCAGTTTCGCGGCAGGCTATCGAGAGATCGGACAGCGTCGAGTCAGATTCCCAAGTCAAGGAACCAGTCTGCGCCAGGTAGCCCGCCGGGTCCGATTGCGCCTTAATGACTGACCACGCTCAGCGTAATGCTGCTCGGATACTCGCCGGAGTGGTGGACCTGGTTGTGCGCGATCACTCCCGTGGCCTCGTCGTAGTTGTTGCCACCGGTGTTCAGGTTGCGGTCGAAGCGCGGGAAGTTGCTGCTGCTGACTTCCACCCGTAGCTTATGACCGGGCGCAAAGTAGTTGCTGATCTGCATTGGTTGCAGCGTTACCTTGTACACCTTCCCTTTTTCCATCCACACCGGCGGCTTATCATAGCCTTCGCGATAGCGCACCCGCTGGATGTTGTCGGCGATGTTGTAGGCGGTGCCGTCCGGCAGCACGTCAATGACCTTGACGGTGAAGTCGGTGTCCTTGGCGTCGCTCGAGACATACAACGTGACGTCAATCGGCCCGGTTACCTCCATACCTTCCTTCAGTGGCTCGGTGCTGTAGACGAGAATGTCGTTGCGTGTCTCCATCTGCCGCTGGTCCAGCGCGCCGGGCTTGTAGATAGAACCCATGCAGCAGAATCCGCCGCCATACGTAGTTACCGGATTCATCGGATCGTAGACAAACTTATCCGGCTGATCCTTGTCTGTTGCCGTGGTCGTCAATGTGCCGTCGCCGTACATCGTGTTCGCTGCGCCGCCACTGGCAAAGTAATAGGTGACCGGCTTTGCGCCCGCGGGCGGCCAGGTGTCCGAGGTTTGCCACTTATTGCTTCCCATAGTGAAGTAGCGGACCTTCGGCGTCTTCTCGAGAATGCCGTTCTGCTCGCCTTTGAGGAAGTAGTCGAACCAGCCGTAGGTCAGGGCATCGTAGTCCAGGCGAGCATCGCCCATGCTGCGCTCGCCGACAATCGTGTCCTCGGTCGCGCGCTTGTAGGCGCAGTGCGACACCGGAGCGATCACCGCATACTGTTCGTTCGCAATATCCGGCCGCGCTGTCTTGCGCACGTAGTTATACGCCGCCAGATTCGGCCCGACGCTTACGTCGTACCAGCTCATCATCCACAGGCCGGGGATGTTGATAGTCATGCTGTCGTTCCACAATCCGCCTTTGTACCAGGCCGGATCGTTGGGCGTGCGCGCGATCATGTTGCCGTGGGTGACGCCGGGAGTGACGTTGGCAAAGATGCCGTCGCCGGCCCCGACTGATTTCAGAATGTCTTTTTCCGGCAGATACCACGCCGCCTTCGACCAGTCGACCGGCGGTTCGTGGGGATGCAGATCATACGACTTGGCGGCGATGACGAGCTCCTGTTCCGATGCTCCCGCCGGGAACATGGGTCGCACGCCGGTCTGAAACCCGGCATCGCGCAGCCACATCATGAACAGCATCTGCACCGCGCCGCCGCGAAACCAGTTGCCCTGCTCATAATAAGGAGCGACTCGTCCGACTCCGGCGCCAAAACCCTCCGGAATAAATGTGGCCAATGCTTTGTTGCCGCGCGCGGCAACTGCCAGCTGCCACTCTGCTGTGGAGGAGCATCCGATCAGCCCGACCTTGCCATTCGACCACGGTTGTCCTGACATCCAGTCGAGTTCGTCGTCCGAGTCGGTTAACGGCGGGCCCAGAATGTCATAGTCGCCTTCCGAAAAATAGCGGCCACGCTCGTTCATCTCGACGTAAGCATAGCCCCGCTTAACGGCGTCGATCGCGGGCTTCATGTCGCGCGGTGCGCCCAGATCGATGTCCCAATAATTGAAGTTGTAGGGCGTGCGCACGAAGATGATTGGATATTTCTTCGACTGGTCTTTGGGCCGGTAGATGTCGGCTTGCATGCGCTTGCCGTCGCGCATCGGCACCATCACTTTGCGCTCGATGATCGCAATCGAGTCCAGTTCCTTCTCTGTCGCCTCCCGTTGCGCCCGCAAGGCGTCATCCGTTTGTCTCGCCTGCGCAAGTGCTGGTGATGACTGCCAGGCCATGAAAACAGCAGCGACTACGCACATCGTCAAGAACCGTCCGACCTCTCGCCGCCACAACTTTTTCATTCCTATCGCCTCCTCGCAACCAGATCGCGAGCCCCCAACGCCAATAGACTATAAATCCATCGCTGAGTTTTGCGCATGGCCGGTCTAAGAAAATAGGGTCTTTTTGCAAATTCCGCAACCAGCGCGGGAACCAACGTGTCAGGGCCGGCGACGGAGTTTCCGCAGATCGTTGTGTGCTCCATTCTGGTGTTTCCAGCCATTAAAAGTGTGTAACAAATTTTCGCTGTCGGTTGACTCCTTCCTCCGATTGGTGAATGGTTGATACAGCATCAGCGCACCCAGCCTAGTGTGGCCCGCACACGTACGCCTGATGCATAGGAGTTTTGTATGACTACCCTCGCTCCAGAAATCGCTTCCGACCTTGCTTCCATCGGTGCCTATGGTCAGGCTCGTTCCACTATCACCGGCACTCCTCTCAGCGCGGATGAACTGCGCAAGACGGAGGCGTACTGGCGGGCCTGCAACTATCTGAGCCTGGGCATGATTTATCTGCTGGACAATCCATTACTGAAGGAGCCGCTCCGTCCCGAGCACATCAAAAACCGGCTGCTCGGACATTGGGGATCGAGTCCAGGGCTGTCGTTCATCTATGTGCACCTCAACCGACTGATCAAGAAATACGATCTCGACATGATTTTCCTCGCCGGTCCGGGACACGGCGCTCCGGGCGTGCTGGGCCCCTGCTATCTGGAGGGAACGTACTCCGAGGTCTATCCGGACAAGAGTGAGGACGTCGAAGGACTGCGCGCATTCTTCAAGCAGTTCTCGTTTCCCGGCGGGATTGGCAGTCACTGCACTCCGGAGACACCGGGCTCGATTCATGAAGGTGGGGAACTGGGCTATGTGCTCTCGCATGCTTGCGGAGCGGCCTTTGATAATCCTGATCTGATTGTTGCTGCAGTGGTCGGCGATGGTGAGTCGGAGACCGGACCGCTGGCGACCTCGTGGCATATCAATAAATTTCTGAGCCCTCGCCGCGATGGAGCTGTCTTGCCGTTTCTTCATCTGAACGGCTACAAGATCAACAATCCCACGCTGCTGGCGCGAATCTCTCATGACGAATTGGAGAGCCTGCTGCGCGGTTATGGCTGGACTCCGTACTTTGTGGAAGGCTCGGACATCGACAGCATGCATCAGGCGATGGCGGCCACGGTGGAGCACTGCGTGCTGGAGATTCGGCGACATCAAGAAGAAGCGCGCGAAAACTCCGGCTCCGATATGAAGCGGCCGCACTGGCCGATGATCGTGCTGCGCTCGCCCAAAGGATGGACGGCGCCGCGCGAAGTTGAAGGACATCGGCTGGAAGGTTTCTGGCGCGCGCATCAGGTGCCACTGCCGAACGTGAAGAAAGATCCGGAGCAATTGCGCATTCTAGAAGACTGGATGCATTCGCAGCGTCCGGAAGAGCTCTTCGATGGACAAGGTCGCTTCGCTGCTGAATTCCGCGAACTGGCGCCCACCGACCATCGGCGGATGAGTGCCAATCCTCATGCGAACGGAGGCCGGGTGAAGCGGGCGCTTCGGCTGCCTGACTTTCGTGAGTACGAAGAGAAGTTCGACAAGCCGGGGAAGACATTTGCAGAAAACACACGCCCACTGGGCGTCTTCCTGCGGGATGTGATGAAGCTGAACATGAATAACTTCCGCGTCTTCGGGCCGGATGAAACCACTTCCAACAAGCTGGATGCGATCTATGAGGTGAGCCAGAAGTTCTGGATCGAAGAATTCTTCCCCGAGGATCAGGATGGGAGTGAACTCGCGACTGACGGCCGGGTGCTGGAGATGCTCAGCGAGCACACCATGGAAGGAATGCTCGAAGGTTATTTGCTGACCGGCCGGCACGGTTTCCTGTCGTCGTACGAGGCGTTCGTCCACGTGATCGACTCGATGTTCAATCAGCATGCCAAGTGGTTGGAGATCTGTAATCACTTGTCATGGCGCGAATCGATTGCGTCGCTGAATCTCCTGATTACCTCTACCGTTTGGCGGCAGGATCACAATGGCTTTACGCATCAGGATCCGGGATTCCTCGATGTGGTACTGAACAAGAGCGCCAACGTCACGCGCATCTATTTACCGCCCGATGTGAACTCGCTCTTGTCGGTGGCCGATCATTGCCTGCGCAGCCAGAACTACGTCAACGTGATTGTCTGCGACAAGCAGTCGCACCTGCAGTTCATGACCATGGATCACGCCATCACGCACTGCACCAAGGGCATCGGCATTTGGGAGAAGGCGAGCAACGACCAGGGCAGCGAGCCCGATGTGGTGATGGCGGCGGCGGGCGATATCCCGACGCAGGAAGCACTGGCAGCGACGGCACTGCTGCGGCAGGAATTTCCCGATCTCAAGATCAGGTTCATCAATGTCGTCGATCTGTTCAAATTGCAGCCTCGTACTGAGCATCCTCACGGGCTGTCGGACCGGGACTTCGATTCGCTCTTCACGAACGACAAGCCGGTCATCTTCAACTTCCACGGATATCCGTGGCTAATCCATCGCCTCTGCTACCGGCGGCATAATCACGACAACATGCACGTGCGCGGTTATAAGGAGCGGGGAAACATCAATACGCCGCTGGAACTGGCCATCAACAACAACACGGACCGGTTCAGCCTGGCGATGGATGTGATCGATCGTGTGCCGCACCTGCAGAAGATCGGCGGGCACGCGAAAGAGCGGTTCCTGAATCTACAGATTGAATGCAAGAACTACGCGCACCAGTTCGGCATCGACAAGCCGGAAGAGGCGAACTGGATTTGGCCGTACTGAAAAAGCGTTTTCACCACGGAAGCACGGAGAGCACGGAATTTATTTGAGGGTTCTTCTCGTGAGTTCCGTGCTTCCGTGGTGAAACGATTTTCGCCCGAAGAGCTACGATGGATGGGGCTCGCCGAGGATCACGCGCACTGTGTCGCGGGCAATCAGCAGCTCTTCATCGGTCGGGATGGCGTAGGCGAGCAGTTTGGAATCGTCGGAGCTGATGAGACCTTCTTTGGCGACGGTCTCGTCGTTCTTTGCGGCATCAATTTTCAGGCTAGCCCACTCCATGTTTTCGCAAATTCGAGAGCGGATCTCGGGCGAGTTCTCACCGATACCGCCGGTAAATACCACCGCATCGGCGCCGCCCATGGCCGCAAGGAACGCGCCGATATATTTCCGCGCGCGATAGCAGAACACCTCAACTGCGAGGCGGACACGGCGATCGTCGTGCTCCTTCAACTCGGAGAGCAATCCACGCATGTCGTTAGTCAATCCGGAAATTCCCAAAAGTCCGGACTGGGTGTTGAGCAGAGTCTCGACCTCCGACGGCGACATACCTTCTTTGCTGGCGATGAGATTCACAATGGAAGGATCGAGATCACCCGAGCGCGTTCCCATCACCAGTCCTTCCAGCGGCGTCATGCCCATCGAAGTATCGACGGACTTGCCTTCTCTGATAGCGGCCGCGGAGCAGCCATTTCCCAGGTGAAAGGTGATGATGTTGGTCTGCTCGCGGGTCAGTTCCCGCAGCGCGCGATAGCGAAACGCGACATAACGATGCGAGGTGCCATGGAATCCGTAGCGCCGCATCTGATACCGCCGGTAGAGGTGGTAGGGAATCGCGTATAAGTAGGCGCAGTCCGGAATGGAATGATGGAAAGAGGTATCGAAGACGGCGACCTGTGGCGTGTCTTTGCCGAAGAGCTCACGTGCCGCCTGAATGCCTTGCAGGTTGCCGGGATTGTGCAGCGGCGCCAGATCGATGCAATCCTCGATACCGTGAAGCACCTGATCGTTGATCAGAGCCGATTCGGTAAACAGCTCGCCGCCATGAACCACGCGATGTCCAACCGCGTTGATGTCAGCCGAGCTCTTGATCGCCGAGACCCCTGATTTGTCCGATGCGATGAAACGCACCAGGTAATCCAGCGCGGCGGGAATGTCGCGCAGCGGCGCAGTGAATTTACGCTTGGCATCCTGGCCGGCTTGGAAGGTGATGATCGCCTCGCCGCCGATACGCTCAACCTCTCCTTTGCAGAGGCGCTGATCCTGATGCTGCTTGATGCGGTCAAGGTCGGTGGCAATGATCTGAAATTTGAGGCTGGAGCTTCCGGAATTAAGGACTAGAACATTCATGCGTGACGATCCCTTTGCCGGGAATAGCTTACAGGATTCTTATGTCAAGAAGGTTGCTGCGCAATAACGCCTTGTTGCTGTTGCTCTGAATCGCATCACACGCCTTCCCTTTTTTCCCTGTAGAAAAATGACAGTTGTCATCCTGGAAAGCTGACAAACTGCACTTGAAGACCGACTTCGGACTCTCTAGATTCGGTGTCAGGAACAGGAATGAACGCCCTCCAGAAGCCCGACTACGGAATTGATGCCCCCAAGGTTTTGCGCAATCTCCTTCTCTTCGGTGTGCTAGGCCTTGTGCTCGGTATCTTCGGACCGCGGCTTGTTCAACTTGGCCCCGTCCGCCTGCTGCCGCGGCCGATGTTCTTCGGCACAGGATCGCTGCTCTTGCTGGAAGGCTTTCTCTATTTGTTCTATGTGAAGGTCGGCAAGCTCTACCACCGTGATCGCATACTCTCCCTGCATTCGTGGCGTGGGGACGAAAACGTGCTGGACGTGGGTTGCGGACGCGGTCTGTTGCTGGTCGGCGCGGCCAAACGAATGGCGCAACTCTCAGGCAACGGTACGGTCACGGGCGTGGACATCTGGTCCCGGGAAGATATGAGCGGCAACTCGGAGCAAGCAACCCGGCGCAATCTTGAGCTCGAAGGAGTCAGCGATCGCTGCAAATTGATCGGGGTCGCGGCGCAGGACCTGCCCTTCGAGGATGGAACGTTCGATGTGGTCGTGTCGAATTTGTGCCTCCACAACATTTACGACCGGGACGCCCGCAAGCGCGCTCTACGGCAGATCGCGCGCGTACTAAAGCCCGGAGGGCAAGCTTTGATCTCAGATTACAAGTTGACCAAAGAGTATGCGGACGAGTTGCAACGTGCTGGCCTCTCCACGAAGCGCGTGTGGGGCAATCCGCTTTATACATTTCCGCCGCTGCGCATAGTGGTAGCGCGAAAGGCTGGAGCTTGAGAATCTGAGGGTGCAAAACCGAGCTTGCCAATTGCCGTAACCACGAGCGGATTTTGGAAAGCAGGTTGTGTGGGCCGACAGCCGAACCAGAGCGGGCAGTAAATCACCCGCCGCCGGGTTGGAAATCACAGCAACTGCTGAGGGGCAGCTGTAATACTACTGTGGTAGTAGGAGGCATTGATGCTCAAGAGAGTTGCAATTCTGTCCGTGTGGATTGTTCTTGTCACGTTCCTGGTCATGACCGCGTCGGTGTCTGCGGCAGCGCAAACCGCAGGCAACGCCTCGCAGACCGTAACTGGGTGTCTGCAAAAGGGCTCTGAGTCGGGAGGATTCTTCCTCACAACCGGAGACAATTACCATTGGGAACTGTATGCCACCGGTACCGTCTCCCTGGCTGAGCATGCGGGCCAGACGGTGACTGTGACCGGCACCTCACCGCATCGGACGGACGCACAAGAGCAGGTTAGCCAGCCTGTTGAAAAGAAGGAAGCTGGCACCCGGAAGCACGGCGACTTGCAGGTTTCCAGCCTAAAGGTGGTCAGCGCAACCTGCAGCAAGTAAGGTGTCATCGCGAGCTAAGGTCTGGGCTGATGCCTTGGGGATTCTTCCGGCATCACTTTTCGTCGAAGCGGTATCTATCGAGCGTATTCAGACCTTTTTCAAACTGTATTTGCAGAAAAAAGGCCCGGACCGAATGATCCAGGCCTTTCATCGCATGCTGCCGAGGCAGCTTGTGCGAGCGTTGCTCTAGCTATGGGATGGTGAGGCTGACGGTGGTCGTGTGCGTATCGCCTCCGCCCTTGCCCGTTACAGTGATCGTGTAATTTCCGGCTCTTGCTCTTCTATTTACCGTGACCGTCATGGTCGACGACCCGGCGCCTGGTGCGGCAATGGAGCTGGGGTTGAAGCTTACAGTCACCCTGCTGGGCTCGCCGCTCGCAGACAAGGCAATAGCCGAGTTAAAGCCACCGGAAATAGTTGTGGTAATGGTGGATTGGCCGGAGTTTCCCGGACTAATCGTAAGCGATGTGGGCGATGCGCTGATGGTGAAGTTAGGAGACGTCCCGGTCACTGTCAGGGAGACCGTGGTGGTTTCCTTGGTGCTGCCCGAGGTTCCGGTCACCGTGATCGTATACGTGCCGGGTGCTGTGGATGAGGCCACGCTCATCGACATGGTCGAGGTCCCAGCCCCGGTAATCGAGGTCGGGTTGAAGGTTACGGTCACGCCGGTTGGCTGGCCGCTCGCTGACAAGGTTATCGCTCCGTCGAAGCCGCCCGTCACCGAACTGGTAATGGTGGAAGTTCCCTGATTGCCCTGCGCCACCGTCACCGAAGAAGGCGAAGCGGAGAGGCTGAAGCCTGATCCACCTCCCCCGCTCCCGGCAAGTGCGGTGATTAATCCGCTTCCATTGGGACTGCCCCAGCCGGTCGCCAGATCGTATCCGGTGGTTGCCGAATAGCCGTTGCTGCCACTGGTAACGTCGTGGAAGTCGGTGTCATAGTTCGAGCCCTCACCAATCGTGTAGAGGGTCGGGTTGATGAAACCGACTGTCTTGTTGCCGTTCGCAACGGACTGCTGGTTGACGAGAGCCAGATAGCCAGCCCACATGGGAGCCGCAAAACTGGTTCCACCGTATTCGTTCTCCGTGCAGGTAGTTTGGTCAGCACAGACGTAGAAGCTGAAATTCGCGTTGGCCGAAACGTCGGGACCGTTGCGATAGGTTTTGGAGCACGAGGAGCAGCCGTTGGCCGCAGTCACCTGCCAGGAGGGAATCGCAAATTTATCTGGCGAAATACCACCACCACCATCGACCCAAGCCGTCTCTGAACTCCAGGGACCGCCCGCGCTGCTGGTGTCTAAGTCCGTTCCTCCGACCGACGTGACATACACGTCATCCGCCGGGTAAATCTCGGAACTGGACGTCCACTTACCGCTGTCACCGGCTGCCTGGAACAGATTCTGACCCTGCGCTGAAAACTCCTCGAAGTAGGGGTTGTCGGTGCTGGGGTCCGCCGGGCTCCACGTCCACGAAGAACTCAATTGCGCGTTCAGCGGATTGTGCGTAGCCATCGCGTTAAAAATGGCTGCATCCGTTGATCCCACGTACATCACCAGGCTTGACATACCCGGCGCCATGCCGAGAGCCTGGGTCATGTCTAAGGTCTGTTCCGTGTCATCGCAGCTGGGATAGACGCAGCTGGTGCTGGTTCCATCGGTGGACAAAAGAGTGATAGGGACATTATTGGTTTGATGAACGTTAGAGTAGTACGTGTTCAAGTCGGTCAGGTCGGTGCCGTAATACTCCAGCAACCCTAGCGACTGGCCACTGCCGTTGAGAGATGTCCCTTCGTAGTATGCCGCGCGCATGTCGCTGCCAAGGAACGAAGCGCCAGGACCCGAGCCGGTCGTTGCCAGAGGATGTATACCCTCTTCTCTGCGCACGAGCGCGGGACGTGGGATCGAATAGTCGTCCAGGCCCGAGATGTGCCACAGCTGGACCGCGAGATCGGTCGTGGTGGGTTCACGATCTGGAGCATAGAACGTACGATTTTCGCCGGGCAGGTTGTACACGCCCATGGTCACATGGAAGGCTTCCTCGATGCTCGCTACCGACCCCGTGATGTCCAGGTTCAGGCGGTTGCGGGAAGTGTTGACGACCGTAAAGCCGTGTGTCTGCGCGAAACGAACCACCTCGTCATAATCCTGCTGGCTGGGACCAAACCTCGCCGTGAACTGTTCCACCGTGAGGAACTGGCGATAAGACGCACTGGACGGGTTGTAGACTTCCTGCAAAAAGCTATCCAACCCTGCCTGGTTGCGGATGGGCAGAGTAAGGACAAGACGCATGGACTGGGTTGCGGGAAGCGACCCGACATATTGCGCCTGCCCATTCATCGTTGCTTGACGCACGTGATGCGTCAACAGCGATTGCGGCTGCGCCAGACAAACGATACTCACAACCAACACAAGCGCGACCATTGTCAGCAAAGAGGTACTGAGTCTTCGAATCATGAACTCTCCTTTGTCCGCTATCGCGAATTTGCTTTTCAGCTACTGTCACGGCGGTTAAGCCGTAGTCTCGATTTTTTCACTGAAGAAATGACGCCGCTTGTCCCTAAAATTAGTGTTCCTGACTCAAAATGGGAGCAGTATACGCCTATTTCGGCTACTTGCAACAGACCACTTGAGCGCTGTCTTCTGCTTCGCGACCGGGATCGCATGCCCGTGGAACGGACATAAATGACGCTTATTCCCAGTTGATTGTGCTGTTCTTACGTGGATATCACGTTTGCTATTTTGATGAATCCCCGCCAAAACCTGCAGCATCCTTCTCGCCGACACAGGAGCATTCGAAGGTGCTTGGCCGAACGATCACCTTTCAGGAAATTTCGGTCGATTGGCGGGCGGAGCAGGCCGGCCAAGAGCCGCCGCAATGAACGAGTACGACGGCATCGTCATCGACTGCAGCCGGCTTAGCGAGCATTGCATCGGCGGGTTTGCGTCTGACTTCCCTTATTAGGTGCGGTTAACCACGCCCCGCGCTCAACGCCCACAGGAACGACTCGCACTATCAAATGATCGGAGGAATCATGAGCACCCCAACCACCGGCTCTTCCAGCCAGCGCGAACCGGAACTCCTCGGGCAGACCGTCGTTGTGATCGGCGGCAGCGCCGGCATCGGGCTCGAGACGGCCCGCCGCGCCCGCTCCGAGGGAGCTGATGTGATCCTCACCGCGCGCGACCCAGATCGGCTGCATCGCGTCGGCCTCGAACTGGGGGCCAGCGTCACCGCCTTCGATGCCACCGACTTCCAACGCCTCGGGAGGTTCTTCGACGAACTACCCAAGCCGATCGACCACGTGCTTGTCACGGGCCCCGGTCCCTACTACGCGCCGCTGGCGGAGTTCGACTTCGAAGCGGCACGACGCGACATCGAGGCCCACATCTTGCTGCCGCTGCAGATCGCCCGGAAGTCGGTGGGCAAGGTTCGCCCGGGTGGAACCCTGCTCTTCATGGGCGGCGTTGGTGGCCGCAGCACGGCGGTGGGACTCGTGTTGATCTCGGCTCTCACGGCCGCGCTTCCCGCCATGACGAAGAACCTCGCGCTCGAACTCGCGCCCATCCGTGTCAACCTTATCGCCGCCGGATTCGTCGACACGCCATTGTCGGCATCGCTCCTCGGCGATCAACTGGAAAACCGCCGCAATCAGCTTCGCACCACCCTACCCATCCGGCGGGTAGTCGGACCAGCCGACGTCGCCGCCCTCGCCGTTCACATCATGACCAACACTGCCCTGACGGGTGCGACCTACGACATCGACGGTGGCCAGCAGCTCGTCTGATTCGACAACTGCGAATGAATGGGATACCCGCGTGATCGCTACGGCGCGAAGTAGGCGGAGATGTCGAGGATGAGGTTAGTGGGGTTGGGGGAATAGGCGTCGATGAATTGGTTGATGGTCGGCACGATGGCCATATTGGAGGTGACGGCGCCGTCGACGGCGTTCAGCGTAGAGACCACGGGCTGGCTGAGGCCATCGGGCCAGAGAATGAGATAGCCGAGCGAACCGGCGGGCACCACGGTTGCGTTCAACACATAGCCGGTGGCGTAGCCGGGCACGCCACAGGGGCTGTCGGCTACGTCGACTGTGATCTCGCCGTTGAAGGGCTCCTGCGGCGGCGACTGTCGTGTGTCGAGCACGCGGCAGGGTGTGAGGTTGTAGAGCGACATCGGATTCGAGCCCGAGCTGGCTGCGGCGAAGTAGCCGTTGATGTCGATGATCAGGTCGGTGTCGTTGCCGTAGGCGTAGGCTTCGATGTCGCCTCCAGTGCCGGCGGGAATGATGGCGGCATTGGCGACGACGGTGCCTGTGGGCGCGTTCAGCGTGGAAACCTGCGGCATCGATTGTCCCGCAGGCCAGACGGTAAGATAGCCGAGCGCGTGGCCATTCTTCGGCACGACGGTAAAGTTCATGGAATATGCCGCGGCGGTGCTGGGAATGCCGCAGGTGCTGGCGAGGACAGGGAAGTCGCGCTGCTGATTCTGCGAAAGCATCGGGCCACCTAATGGGCCTTTAGCGCCGCGGGTGTCGGCGACGCGACAGGGCGTGAGCGGGAAGAACGCGAGCGCGGAGTTGTTGCCGGTGGTGAAGTATCCGGTGATGTCGAGGATGACGTCGCTGGTGTCGGTGACGTAAACGCTGACTGCGCCGCTGGTACCTGCCGGCACGACAGCGGCGTTCGCTTTGGCGCGCTCGTCATAGGAGTTGAGCGTCGAGACCACGGGCCGGGTCGAGCCGGTGGGCCAGATGGTCAGGAAGTTGAGAGGGTGGTGCGGGACCACGGTGACGTTCAGGGCATAGGCCGTGGCGGAAGAGGGAATGCCGCATCCGCCTTGCGGCAGCGGGAAGCTGCGCGTGGTGCCGCCGCTGATGGGCGGGCCACCGAAGGTACCGTTGGGATTGCGCGTGTCGACTACGCGACACGGCGCAAGAGTGATGAGCCGCTGCGTGGTGGGCGCGCCCGCGATGGCAACATCGTCGAGATACATGTAGGTCGGAGTGCTGCCGCCGTCCTCGTGCGCGTTGAAGTAGAGCTGGATGGTCTGGCCCTGGTACGGCGTGAGATCGAAGCTCACGTAGGTCCACGCCTGGGCGTTAGAGGCGGTCTTGAAGACCTGCGCCAGCTCGTTGCCGTTGACGTCGCGAATCTGCGCTTCCTGCCAATCGTATTGCACGCTGCTCTGGGTCCACGGCCAGTACCAGAAGCTGAGGGTCGGGCTCTCCAGGTTGGTGGGGACGAGGATGGTCTGATAGATCCAGGAATCGCCGCTGGGGACAGGCGTGCCGGTGGCGCCGAGTTGCGCGCTGAAGGCGCCGCTGTGCGCTTGCAGCGTAGAGACGACCGGCATGAAGACACCGCCGGCGGTCCAGCAATCGAGCGTGCCGGTTTCGAAGCCGCCATTGGAGAGCGTATCGGCGACGCAGCCGGCGAGCTGCGTGCCCATGCCGGTCAAGGTCGCAACGCGCGGGCTGCCGGGTCCGTTGTCCGTAACGGTGAGCGCGCCGGTGCGGACGCCGCTCGCGATTGGCTGGAAGGTAACGTTGATGTTGCAGCTGGCGTTGGGTACCAGCGATGCGCCGCAATTGTTGGTCTGGGAAAAATCGCCGCTGGCGACGATGCTGCTGATGGTGAGCGTTGACGAAGTGTGATTGCTGTAGGCGATCTGTTGCGGAGGACTGGTGGTGCCGACGGTCTGATCGCCGAAACTGAGATTATCGGGATAGAAGCCGATGTAGCCGCCGCTGGCGCAGCCGGAGAATTTAAAGTTCACGATGCGCGTGTTCCAGTTGTAAGCGCCGTTGCTGAGGATGTACTCCTGCGTGTACCAGAAGGTGCAGTCGTCGATGGGATCGATGGACATGGAGCTGTAGTCGCCCCAGCGATTGACGTTGGGAGTTTGCGAGCCGCTGCCGACCATGACGGAGGTTTCGGATTCGAGCTCACCGGCGGGATCGGAGGGAACGCGTCCGGCGAAAGCGATCGACGGATAGACCGAGCTGCCGGCAACGCTATAGCCGAGAGCGATGTCGCCAATCTTGTCCATGGCGATGCTGCCCATCCAGCGATAGTTGGAGTCGGGCGCGTAGGTTCCCTGCTGCGCGACTACCGGATTGTTGCCTGGCGATTGAATCTCGTACCAGCGCACGCCGCCGCCGCCGCTGACGGCGACGGAGTGATTCACGACCAGCGATTCGTGACTGCCGAAGTTGCGATAGGCGAGGCGATACATCAGGCGGTCGGCCAGCGAGTCGAGCTTGTTATCGGTGGTGGGCTGCGGCACGCAATCCGATCCTCCGTTGCACAGCGGAGTGAACGCCGCGACGTTGATGACCGTTGGGCCGGTGAAGGTGGAGTTGGAAGGATTGTTGAAGTCGACGTGAAATTGGTAGAGGTCGAGAGAGTTGGCGCCGTAGGCCAGCATGTAGTTGGGCGAGCCGGCGGGCGGATAGGTAGTGCCGTCGACATCGGCGGGCAAAAGGCTCCCCACTGAAGACGTCTGCTGGAAACAGATCTGGGTCGCGGCCTGGCCGCTCAACATGGCGCTGCGGTTGTACGCGCAGGCGTCGGCACCGACGAAATTATTACCGTCGAACATGTTCAAGGTTTCGTAATACGCGTCCGGCCAGACGCCCATCTTGGGATAGTCGTCGAAGTAGGAGTATTCGAACGAGTAGCGATACCAGGAGCCGGTGGCGTCGGCAGTGACCGAGACGGCGACGCACTCCATGTACGGGCTGGTGGAGACGGAGAACTGGCTCATCACCCAGCGGTTGGCGAGCTTGTCGTAGGTGACGATGGGATCACCATCGTCGTTGAACTCGCAGCCGCCGCCGAAGCCGGTCCACAAGGTGTTGGCTGCGACCGGCCCGGCGATGAGCGAGCCGTCGGTCTTGTCGAAGACGGCGAAGTAGGTGTTGACCCACTGGACATATTGGGTTGCGCCGACGGCGCCGTTGGTGTCGGGAGGAATGTACTCGACGGTGAAGCCGTACTGGCCGTCGCCGATGCCTTCGAAGCTGAGGCCGACTCGCGGTGAGTAGCCGCCGGTGGTGAACTGGCGGACAGGATCTTCGGTGAGCGGCTTGAATCCGGACGGAAGCGGGATGCGGCGCGCGGGTTCGGCTTCGAGCTTGCCGTGGGAGATGGGACGGGCGTTCCGCATCATCTCGACCAGCGTCGGCGAGATGTCGTGATGGACGTCGCGGCGGATGGTCGTCGGGCCACGTCCGGTTTGCGCCAGAAGCGGGAGGGGAAGCAGAGTCAGGATCACGAGCGCCAGGATTCGACGGACGGAAGAGAAACTCATGGCGTGCCCTTTTGCGACGCAGTTGGGGCGGACAGGAAGTGCATCGGCAAAACATTAAGGGCACGTGATGGGCACGAGGGGATTAGAAGCGGTTAAGGCGCGAGGCGCGAGGATTGGCGCAGTGGTGCGCGCCAGCAGAGTGCTTGGTGATGCAGAAGAAAGCAGGTCCTTCGACTACGCGTCCGCCCGATCCGCAAAAAACGCGGATCGGAAAGGCGAGGCGGACGCTCCGCTCAGGATGACAAGAAAAAGAAAGAAGTTCTTACCGCGCAGCTGAAGCTGCACCCCTTCAAAACCGTACGATCGGCGCCGAGGTTGCTACTGCAGCTTTGCCAGTTCGGCTTTGGCTTCTTTGTAGATCGGGATGTCGGGATCGGCGTCCTTCCACAAAGTTAGAAAATTCTGATATGCCGTGAGCGCGCGGCTGCGAGCGGCATCGGCGACGGCACCTTGCGAACTCTTGGCTTCCAGCGCATTGGCGCGCGCCACCCCCAGTTTCGCCAACGCTCCGGTCCAGCAGTTCCAGACGATACCGCTGTGGTCGATAATCTTCTGGAACTCTGCCGCAGCTTGAGCGCCCTGTCCGGCGGCGAGAAACGCCTGGCCACGAATGTAGGTGGGATAGAGACAGGAGATGTTGGCGGCGAACGGCGTGAGGCCGTACTCAATGGGCGGCGATGCAGGTTGCAGCGCGCGCAGCGCAGCCGTCGGGTCTTTGCGATTCAGCGCCAGCTGCGCCTGGATCGCCGGCAGCCAAAGCGACTGCATCTGCGTGTCGAGCGGGTAGCGCTGGTTGAGATCCTGCGCCGCAGCTTGTGCGCGAGCCGAGTCTCCAGCAACCGCGTAGGCGATCGCCGCTTCGATGCCGACTCCCTGGCTGGCGGCGTCGAGCTTTAATCCTTCAGCAGCGGCTTGCTGCGATTCGGCGGCGTTGCCGAAGGCGGCCTCGCGGATGGCCGCGTTCTCCCACCAGATGGCGCCGTTTTCTTTGCTGTCGGCGCGCACCGCCAAGTCCGCCGATTGCTTCGTCAGATCGCGCGCCTTGGCGAGATGACCGGCGTAGGCTTCGGTGTCGGAGGCGAGCGCGAGGCCGAAGTTGTCGACGCCCTGGTGCGCGGCGAACCACTGCAGCTGCTGCTGCATCGCCGACGCGTCCTGTGCGATGAATCCTAGCGCGTAAAGCTGCGAGTGCAGCAAGTAGTCGTCCAGCTTGCGCGACTCGGCTTCCTGAATGGATTTGCGCGCGTCGTCCGGCCGCTGCAGGGCGAGCAGGATGTTGCCGAAGTTTTCGTACAGCGCGACGCGATCGGGAACCATTTGCTGCGTCTGGCGCGTCAACTCCAACGCCTTCTCGTACAAGCCTTGCGGTGTGCAGACCTCGCTCAGGTTGAAGTAGCCAGTAGGATCGCGCGGATAATTATCGATCATCTCCTGATAGGTTTGCGCTGCCTTGTCGAGCTGGCCGGTGACGATCTGGTAGTAGTTAGCGCTGATGAGCAGCTTCTCGCGCTCGCTGGCGTGGTCGCGCAGCTGGAAGGCCTTGGTGAAATATTCGCTGGCGCGGCCGACCTCGCCCAGACCGCTGTACTCATTGCCTAACTCGCGATAGCCCATGGCGAAGTTGGGATCGAGCTCGACGGCGTGCTCGAGGAAAGGCAGCGACTCCTTGATGCTCTTCTCGCGCGCGGCCCTTACGCCCTGGCTATAGGCTTGCAACGCCTCGAGCGATGAAGTGGTCGCCTGCTGCAGCGGAACATCGAACTTTTGCACCGTGGCTAGCGATTCGCCCAGCTCCTCGCGCAACGTCGCGGCGGCCTTGTCGACGGCGTTCAGCACGTTCGTCTTGCCATCGGCGCGCGCCTGCTGCTCTGCCAGCGTGTCGCCGTTCTGGCAGTTCAGAACTTTCAGCCCGATCACGTACTGGTTGTCGAGGCTGGCGATCGATCCGGCGATGTATGCCTTGCTTCCGGCGCGCTGGCAGACCTCGCGCGCGACCACGGGCGTCAGCTTCGTGCCGGGAGGCCTGGTCATCAGGCGCAGCGTCGCCGCGACCCGATTGTCGGAGAGCACGTTGAGGAACGGCGACTGGTTGAGCGAGACGGCCAGCGCGGTCTTCAGCGTGTCGTCGAAAACCGGATCGCCGGTGCTGTTGGCGAAGTCGGCGATGACGATGGTGTCCTTGTCGGTAAGGCGCGGCCCGCGGCGCGAGCGATAGTAGAGTCCACCGCCGATCAGCGCGGCGATGAGCACGACCGCGACGACGGCAATGAGCGGCCATCGCTTCCTTGCTACAACCGCAGTTGTCGGTTGCGCGATCTGCGAAGCGCTCAAGCTGGTTGTTGAATAGCGGCCGGTCTCCGAATCGCGCTTGAGCCGTTGCAGGTCGCTGCGCAGCTCCGACGCATGCTGATAGCGCAGGTTGCGATCCTTCTCCAGCGCCTTGCGGATGATCGCTTCGAGCCCGGGACTGATCTGCGGATTGGACTGCGATGGCGGCGGAGGCTCCTGGAACAGAATGGCGCCGGAAATCTCGCCGGGGCTGTTGCCGTCGAAGGGCATCTTGCCGGTCGCCATCTCGTACAACACGGCGCCGAAGGAGAACAGATCGGTGCGCGTGTCGACGTCTTTTGCGCGAATCTGCTCGGGCGACATGTAGGCCACAGTGCCGAGCATGGTGCCGGGACTGGTCAGGTGTTCGGCGTCGGACTCCGTCATCACGGTTTCGGTGCTGTCGGCGGCCGATTCGTACTTGTCGGTGAGTTTGGCCAGGCCGAAGTCAAGAACCTTGGCGTGACCGCGGCGAGTGACGAAGAGGTTAGCCGGCTTGATGTCGCGATGCACGATCCCCTGGTTGTGCGCGGCATCGAGCGCGTCGGCGATCTCGATTCCCAACGCCAAAAACATCTCGGGCTCGAGCGGACGGCCCGCGATCTGGTGCTTGAGGGTCACGCCGTCGAGAAATTCCATCACCATGAAGGCGTGACCGTCTTGTTCGCCGAAGTCGTAAATGGTGCAGATGTTGGGATGGTTCAGAGCTGATGCGGCTTGCGCCTCACGCTGGAAGCGCGACAAGGCTTGCGCGTCGCCGGCAACTTGCTCCGGCAGGAACTTCAGCGCGACGTAGCGATGCAGGCGCGTGTCTTCGGCCTTGTACACCACGCCCATTCCACCGCCGCCGATTTTGCTGACGATGCGGTAGTGCGAGATCGTAGTGTCGATCATGGGCGCGCCAGGCCGTCGTACGCGATGACTGATGCTAAGTGGCGATGGGAGCGCGCGTCAACCAAAGTTGGGACGAACGGGGTGGCAGCAGTTATGGCGCGAAGTAGCCGGAAATATCCAGAAGCAGTTGGGTTACGCCCGCAGCATAGGCGTCGATGGAGCCGTTGTTGGTCGGGACAATTGCCATGTTCGAGGCGACCGCTCCGTCCCACGCGTTCAGAGTTGAGGCCGTGGGTTGCTGCTGGCCATCCTGCCACAAGGTCAGGTAGTCGAGCGAGCCCGTCGGAATCACCGTGGCGTTCAGTAGATACGCCTGTGCGGTGCTCGGCGGCGAACAGATGCTGCCGGCCATGTTGACGGTGAGCTCTCCGCTGAAAGCGCCTTTTCCGCTGCGCGTGTCCAGCGCGCGGCAAGGTGTGGTGGGATACAGCGACAGACCACCCTGGCCCGGCGGCGCGAAGTAGCCGTCGATGTCGATCACCAGATCGGTGGTGTTGTAGGAGTAGACATCGATGTCGCCGCCGGTTCCCGCCTGCACCACGGCCGCATTGGCCACGGCGGTCGCCGTGGGATTATTCAGGGTGGAGACCGTGGGTTGCGATTGTCCCGTCGGCCAAACCGTCAGATAGTTCAGCGGCTGCCCGGTTGGATTGGGCACGACGGTAACGTTGAAGGCATAGGCCTGCGGATTGACTCCCGCAGGGATGCAACTGCTGCTCTCGATGGGAAAATCGCGGGTGCCGTTGGCTGCCAAGCGCGGACCGCCTAATGGGCCCTTGGCGTTGCGCGTATCGACGACGCGGCACGGCGTCATAGGATAGAACTCCAACGTTCCCGACGCGGCTGGCGTGAAGTAGCCGTTGATGTCGAGGATGAGGTCGATGGTGTCGCTGGCGTAGACGCTGATGTTGTCGTTATAGCCGGCGGGTACGATGGCTGCGTTGGCTTTCACGCGTCCGTCCGGCGAGTTCATGGTGGAAACCGTAGGTTGTGCTTCCATCGTAGGCCAGACGGTCACATAGTCCAGGCTGCCGTGCGGCGCGACAGTGACGTTGAGTGAGTAAGCGGTAGCGGTCGCCGGAATGTTGCAGCCGCCAAGTTGCGGGATGTCGAAGTCCTGCGACGTACCGGCCTGGATAGGATTGTGCGTCTGACGCGTGTCGAGCAGACGGCAAGGCTTAGTGGGGACAAACTGCCACTTGCCGAAGTTGTCGAACTGGTAGACAAATAGCTCCGTGCCGGCAGAAAACGCAAGTAACCCTTCGCCCGCACTCATGCCCGGCATCGGGGGGCCCTGATTCTCGCCACACGAGAAACCCTGCCCAAGATTGGCGGAGAAAACCAGGCTGGCCGTGTCCATCGTGTATCCGTACATGTAGCCTTTACCGCTGCCAACGTATGCTACACCGTCCACCACGATGGGCCCGCAGTAGAAACTGTCTCCCGTTGGGGGAAGCGCAATCCACAGTGGCAGCGATGTGTTGACGTCAATGGCTGTGACGATGCTTGGCTCGGTGAATAAGGCCGTGTTCTGCCAAAATGCGGGAGCATACAGGCTGTTAAATCCGCCCACGTAAGAGCCGTCCGCAGCACTAAGCGTGATCCCATCGGTTTGGTACTGGAAGCCCTTATTGGCGCCACGAACATACGCCAGTCCCTGGTAGATGGCTACGCTGTGACCAAAGGGACTTGCGCAGTTGTAAGTTGTGAAAGCCCAGATCTGTTTGCCGGTTGTTGGGTCGATCTTGTACGTGTTCGGACAATCCCCTGAGACATAAACTCCGTCCGCAGCGACTGCCGGAATCGAGTACGCGTCAGGAATGTCAGTCGTATGGAAAAGAACCGTTCCATCCGACTCTCGTAGAGCGTATACACCATTGATCATGGCGTAAACGATACCGTTTCGGGCGGTTGGCGGATCAAAGTTCGTGCCTGAGGTCGGGATTGCGCTCCATAGTTGGTGACCGTCGATCGCCGAGTAGGCGTACAGAGAGGCGCCGTCTGAAGGTGGATCGTAATCGACGGCGAAAATCATGCCGTTTTCATAGGCTGCCCCAGTCCACCAGCCGTTGCCCGGGACGGGGACCTTCCAGAGTACGGCGCCGGTTTGTGCATTGAGAGCGTAAAGATAGGGCGGGGTTCCCCGGTAGCCGTTAGTCATTAGAAAAATTCTGTTTCCCGCGATGATCGGAGAGCCGGTCCATATGTATTGCCCGAAATTCAAGGACCAGCGCAGCGACAATGGCGGCGACATGCTCGGGAAGAACAGTTGTCCCGTGTGATCCGGTGTGATCTGGAATCCGATCGACTGCCCCTTGCAAATCGGACTGCTTGCTGCCGTTATGCTGATCAGCAATACAAATCGCAGACACCGACTAACTTTCATCGGATTTCCTCCATCAGCCTCACCCCCATAAAATCCTGGCAACTGATCGCACCATTGCGAGCACAGTGCTCTACGGCGCGAAGTAGCTGGAGATATCGAGGATGAGTTGCGTCGTGCCCTCGGCCCAGGCATCGATCTTGCCATCGCCGTTGGGGGCGGCGGGCACGATGATCGCCATATTCGATGTCACCGCTCCGTCGTAGGCGTTCAAGGTCGAGACTACGGGCTGTTCCTCGCCGTCGGGCCACAGGATCAGATACTGCAGGTTGGTTGGAACGACGGTGGCGTTGAACACATAACCTTGCGCGGCGCTGGGTACCTCGCACGGACTGCTTACGACGGGCACTGTGAGCTCTCCGGTAAATGCCCCGCCGCTCCCCCGCGTGTCCAGCACGCGACAGGGTGCGAACACATACAACGACAGCGGATTCTGCCCGGAGCTGGCCGGCGCGAAGTATCCGTTAATGTCGATCAGCAGATTGGTCTGGTCCGTTGTGTATACCGACGTCATCTGCTGACTTCCCGCAGGCACGACGGCGGCGTTGGCCACCACCGTTCCTGTGTAGTCATTCAAGGTGGAGACTATCGGTAGCGACCCGCCGGCAGGCCAGACGGTTATAAAGCCCACTGGCCCGTTCACCGGTACAACGGTGACATTCAACGAGTAGGCTTGTGCCGCGGACAAGCTGAACGGCGTGCACGTTCCGTAGGCACCGCCTGAAGACGCCGATTGCGGCAGGTTAAACGTCTGAGTGCCGTTGAAGCCTTTGCCATTGTCCACTTGCCGCGTATCAACCAGGCGGCAGGGCGTGAGCGGGAAGAACGCCAGTGTCGAACTGGTGGTCGGTATGAAGTAGCCGTCAATGTCGAGGATGACATCGCTGGTATCCGTGACGTAAACACTCACGGCCTGGCCACAACCGTTGCAGTAGGTGTTCGAGCCGGCCGGCAGAATCGCGGCGTTCGCCTTGACGCGCTCGTCATTGGAGTTGAGCGTGGAGGTCTGTGGTTGGGTCAGACCCGTCGGCCATGCCGTCAGGAAGTTCAGGGGCTGGTGCGGAACGGCCGTGATGTTGAGCGAATAGGCCGCCACATTCGACGGAATGGTTTCTCCGTTTTGCCCACAATTTGCCAGGTACGGGCTGTTCGGTATCACCCAACTCCCCGAGGTGCCCCCTTGCAGCGTGCCGCCACTGAAGGAATCGTCCTTGCGGGTATCGACCACGCGGCACGGCGCCAGTGGCACGAACTGCAGGGCTACAGGAACATTGAAAATGGCCGTCACGGTACGAGCCGCGGTGACGGTCAGGGTGCAACTTAAGCCGAAGCTCAGATCGCAGTTCTGCCAGCCGATAAAGACTGATCCTGGCGAAGGTGCCGCAGTCAAAGTTATCGGCTGCTCGTCGTAGTAGTTGCCGGTGCAGGTTGTGCCGCAATTGATCTGGCCGTCGCTGCTGGTGACGGTGCCGCTGCCTGTACCGCTCGGCGTCACCGTAACCGGGAACTTCGTATTCTGTTGGATATCGAAATTGGAGATCACAAACGCCTCGATGTTTCCGGCGACATCGACGCTATAGGCCGTGACCTGGTGATTCCCCGGCTGCCACACGTACACCGGGCCGGCATACGGTACAAACTCGCCGCTATCGATCACGTAAGACGTGGCGGCAACACCGCTGGCGTTGTCGGTTGCGCTGAGGGAAACCAGCACCGGGCCGTTATAGTTTCCGTTCTGCTGCAGATTTCCGCTCAAGGTGATGGTCGTGACCGGCGGTATGTTGTCGAAGCACAGCGGGCCATAGGTGCTGAGAGCCGAATTGCCGGCGTTGTCCCAGCCGCGCACGTAGGCGGTATGACATTTCTGGGATTGCTTCGCCAATCCGCCTTGGGAGCCCTTGGAGCCGTAGACCTGCAATCCGTAATAGCTGCTGCCGGAGCCGGGAGTATTCTCCCGCGAGGGATCGCCGGGGTCGGCGTCCCAGGCCAGACTTGCTCCGGAAGGTCCGTTGGGACGATGTCCATTGCCGCTGCGGTCCGTCATAGTCCAGCTGACCATCTGATCGGTCTTGTACCACTGATGAGTCGGTGGTCCGGTGAGCGAGACCGTAGGCCCTTCGCCGTCGCCCGCGAGGTAGGAGTTGATCGTCCAGGCCAGCTGAAACATGTTGACCGAGCCCCACCCGGTCACGCGGTCATATCCCACGCCGGCGCAGAAATATTTCAGTCCATACTGTTCGGTGATGTCGTTGTTGTTGCATCCGGAGGTGATGTCGTAGAAGGGATAGTGGGGCGCGAACGGGTGCAGTCCTTCGTCGTAAAGGTAGGGGTAGGCTGGCCCCATGGGTGAGCATGCTGCGTTGTAGTTGGAGCCACAGGTTTTGCCAACGATGTTTCCGATGTAAAGCAGATAGGCGTTCTCCTGGGCGGAGAAGCCGGTCATCTCCGGCGCCGCAATGCTGGTGCCACCCTGGGGGTACCAGAAACCCGCGTAGTAAAAGTTCTGCGGCGTATACACCCAATCGGCGTTGAGCGCCACGTCGGGGATACTGCGGTGGCCGCCGGAACAGGCGGCCGAGCCTTGATAGCTGGTGGTCCAATGGGTGCTGCATCCTCCGCCGGTACCGCCATCATTGGCCAGGCAGCTGCCAGGTGCTGTCCCGCCGGTCCAGGCGACCTCTCCGTCATATCCTCCGGATCCGGTGTGCAGCGTAGTTCCGCCTACTGCTGTGACGTTGGGATCGGACGCGGGCGCGCTTACCGCGACCCCCTCTTCATACTGGTTGCAACCCGTTGTGGAGCCATTGTCACCGGCCGCCGCGACCAGCGTCCAGCCCTGAGCAATCATGGTGTTGAAGATGTTGTGATAGTCCTGCAAATAACCGGTACCAGTATCCTTTTCCGATGCGCCCCAACTCATGTTGAGCACTCTGGCGTGACCATCGGTGTAGGCTTTCTCAATTGCATCCAGTAGATTGCTAAATTCGTAATCGGGCCCCTCATAGACGTAAACCTTGGCCGTGTTGGTTGACGACCCGAAGCTGTTGGCCGTCGCGGTGCTCCACTCCGTGTCCAGCGTTGCCTCCTGGTCGCAAGTGTCAAAATCTGTGCATTGCTGCGCGCCGTTGAGCAGCACTTTTTGTACGTTGAAGGCGAGACCGTAATTCGCAGCAAAGGTCTGTATATCGGAGGTAAGAAAATCGCCCCCAATCGCGATGGCAATCGACGACTGTGCCGGCGAGTTGCCAGGATTGTTCAGCGGATTGCAGCAATGTCCCAGGCCCTGCAACGCGATATAGTCATAGGCATACGAGCTGTAAATGTCCTTCGGGTCATAGGCGCCGTTGGAGTAAAACTGCTTGGCTCCCTCGTCCCCGGTTGCCATCGCCGCGTCCAATTTGCTCGGGTCACCATCGCCTTCTGCATGTGTGCCCAACACGGAGGACGGCCCCGGCGAGTAGACCGGCGTTGGCTTCTTCGTGAAGCGGCTATGCATCACCTGAATGTTGTTCAGCCCCATCACCGAGTGAATCACATTGCCCAGCGCGGCGGGGATCGACGGATCGCGATCGTTGGAGAAGTACGTCTCGCTGCTGATCTGGTACGAGTTGATGGCGACCGCAAAGGTCTTCTCGATCACCGCGACCGGAGCCTCGACGTCCACCACGAGGCGGTTCGGGTAGCGCTGTGTGACGCTCAGCCCCTGGTTTTGTGCCCACGTCACCACCGCCTGCTCGTCTTCGGCGGACGGCGCGAAGCGCTCGGCCCACTCCGACTGGCTGAGAAACTGGTGGAAGTTCGGCGAAGCCGGATCCTGCAACTGGCGCAGAAACTCTTCTTCCTGTGCCGGATGCGGCGGTTGCAGGGTAATCACCAGACGCAGCATCTGCTGCGGATTGTTGTAGTGTCCCAGCAGCGCCGCTTTGCCGTTTTGTACCTCCAGCGGCACACCGGTAACTGCGACCGTTTGCTGCGCCGTCATGCTGCCGACTAGAGCAGTTGTGCAGGCCAACAGAAAGATGTTGCGCATCAGCACTTGCACATTGGTAGAAGAAAGGAAGCCGCTGCAAATGCAGTGGAACAAACCGAGGCGACGCATGAACTACACTCCTGGCAGAACACTCGTTGGGGAGCGAACTTCTGTTGTCAGCGACGGGCCAGTACGCTGCATTTTACGATAACGTTGCCGAATCCTATACCAATTAATTGGAGAACACGTTGCTTTGGAGCAACTTCCCCGAAAAGGGAAAATTTACCAGCGAGGCGCAGTCGGCACTTAAAGGTAGCTGGTTACTAGTGACTAGCTACTAGTTACTGGTTGCTGATTGCAAGTGCTACTCTCTAATCGGTAACATCCCCGACTGAGGTGCTCCTTTGGCTTTAAGCTTTGCCACCGATATTCGTCCGCTCTTCCGCGATTTTGACGTTGAGGCCATGAAAGGCTTCGGCATGGACTTGTCTTTGTACGACGACGTCAAGAAGCACGCCGCCGCCATCTACAAGACTCTGGAAGACGGCAGCATGCCCTGCGACGATCCCTGGTCGAAGGAACAAATCGCCAAATTCAAGCAGTGGATGGACGAGGGCACGGCAGCGTAGAAATCCAGGGTAGGGCGAAAGCAGACCACCCCAGTACACTAGAGCGGCTTGTGCGCCATGAGCACAGGGTCTAATTTCGACGCTGGCGGAAGGCCTCGACCTGAGAGACGGCCAATTCGCCCTCCGGCCCTCCTGAGGCCGAATTCGGCGGTATTCCCGTTTGGCATTTCCGCCGCTATATTTCCGTCTCGCTGGTGGTGAAGCCTATGGCCGATGCTTCACACTCGGCGGCGCGACCTCATCCGCCGTCACAAACACTGGCTCAATGTCCACCGGAATATCGCCCAATTTATCCAGCGCGGCTTTGAACTCCGGGCGCAGCACGCCCAGAGTGTCCAGCATATGCTTCGCGCCGGCGTAGTTGCCTTCCGCTTCCACGGTCAGCAGATCGTGAGTCAGATCGCGCACCGCGCCTTTGATCTTCGTGTAATCCACCGCGAACGTCCCATCCGGCCGAGCCACGAAGCCGCCTTTGTCCATCAGGTAGTTCACCTGCATCGCCATACCCTTGCCGTGCGCCTCGCCGGTGCCAAATCGCAGCGTGCGAAACGACGACGCCAGATACGTCGTGTACAGCCGCTTCTCCGAGTTCGCATCCGGCTTCAAGATGTCGGCCAGCCCCATCGCCTGCGCGTGGTCGATCATGTACTGCAGCGCAAACAATCCCGTTGCGTCGGCCTTGGCTTCTTCGATCGCGCTGTACAGCTCCTTCAGCTGCTCGCGCGGCGTGGTCGGCTTGCCGTTCAGCGTGATCTGGTGCGGTCCCAGCCCGTGGCACAACTCGTGCGTCAGGATGTGGGTGAAGAACGAGTCGAAGCTCACGTCGGCCTGCTCATCGGCCACCAGCACTTTTTTCGAGATCGGAATCAGGATCTGCTGAAACTTCGCCTGCTGCACGTTCTTCAGCATCACGCGCTTGCTGCCCTTTTCGGCGATCACGCGCTCATCGTTCGGCAAGTTGTACGCCGCGGTCTGCACGCGCATGATTGCCGTCGCCCGCGCTCATCACTTCATTGACCACGCGAATCGGCGCCTGCCCTCCGATCTTCGGATTGCGATACTTGGGATCGATGGGCAGATTGTTCTCGATCTCCTGCAAATCGCGGGCGAAGGCGCCCAGCTTGGCGCTCTCCTGCTCGTCGCGCACGTTGACGTACGCCTCATACGACGCCTTGTAGCCGAACACCTCGTCGTTGTACGTCTCGTACGGGCCGATGGTGATGTCGAGCGGCGCGTCCAGATCCATCCACGCCACATCGCTCTCGTAATAATCATTCGACAGGAACGCCGCCGCGCGCGTGGTCAGAAAGCGCTTCAGCGTCGCGTTGTCGGTCAGCGACGCCGCATCGTTCAGCAGCTGCGCCGCTTTCGTCAGGTCATCCTTGTACGCCTCGCTGTAGGGAACGATCTTGAATCCGTTCTTCCCGTCGGAGCGAATCACGGTGAAGAATCCCGTCGCCTGTTTTTGCTCGGCCTCGGGCAGCGTCTTCACCCAGCTTTCGAATTGCTCCTTGGTCATCGACTCGGGATAGAAGTTCGCGCCCGGCAGCTTGTGCTCGGGCACGCCGGGAATGAATGCGGTGCTGGCGTCCAGCTCAGACCACGGCCCTTTGTTGATCCAGAAGTAATGCAGCCGCGCTTTGCCCAGCGGCGACGTGTCCTTCTGCAGCTTGGCGTAGAGCGCCAGATCGCCGCTCCAATACTGCTGCATAAAGATCGGATCGATGAGCCGCGCGGCCTCGATCAGCTTGGCCAGCGCCTTGCGGTCGCCTTCGGAAAGATTGCCGATGTCGACCTTCAGCTCCGTCGGCGCGAAGCGCGCCGTCATCTTCTGCAGCTGCGCCAAGTCAGGGACCTTGGTCGCCAGCTCTTGCGCGGACAAAATCGTCGAGCCCAGCAGAAATACCAGCGATATGAGAATGAGAAATTTCATGCGAGTCATCTCCGGAAACAGCGTGTTAAGAACATGGTGCGATGACGAAACTCGTAATCATAGCGCAGGGGGAAGAAGGAAGCTGTGTTGCGAGCGGTTGTCGTCGCCGAATTATTGCAGTGTCATCCTGAGCGCAGCGTCGGCACGCTTTTGCGGACGCGGAGTCGAAGGACCCCTATATCGCCAAAGATCCTCCTTCCACAATAGGGGTCCCTCGACTTCGCTGCGCTGCGCTCGGGATGACACCTCGGAAGGCCTACGTGGGGTATTGGAAGGCTGGCGGTGCACTTCGCCCCTATGCCGCGCCACGCTGCCCTAGTACAATGTAAAATCCTGCTCAAGCAAACATGCGACTTGACCAACTCACCTCGGGAGTGTGGATGAAGTTTCTGCGCAGTATCGGTGTCCTGGTGTTGTCGGCTTTTATCCTGCTGGTTGAGCTGAGCTGCGGCGACCAGTACCGCCCGGTGGCCAACCCTATCATCAGCCCCGGTGGCCAGCCTGCCGTGGCTCATTACGCCTGGGTGGTCAACTTCAACCCCAGCGGCGCCGGCAGCACCACGCAGATTGATGTATCGGGCGATACGAACCTATCCGTCACCTCCATGGGCAACGGTTCGATTGCGGAAGCCTTCCCTTTCAGCTCGCTGGCCTTGTATATAGCTAACAACACCGGCGATAGTGTCAGCGAGTATCTGCCAACCCTGGCCGGCTCAGTCACTACCATCAACCTGTTGCCCGGATCGCATCCGATTGCGCTCGGCTCGACCCAGAACGCGGCCATGTACGTCCTGAATTCGGGGACAAATTCGGCCTGTCCCACTACCGGCTCGCTCAGCACCATTGTGACCTCGACCTTAACCGTGTCGAGCACTGTCTGCGTTGGTCTTAATCCGGTCGCGATGGCGCAGTCGGCCACCAGCAATTACATCTACGTGATCAACCAGGGCGACAACAGCGTGACGGTGGTTAATCCAGCGGGTCCGTCGATCTTCGGCACGATTACCTCCGCCAATGGATTGGGCCCCAATCCCATCTCCGCCACCGCGAGTCTCGACGGCAACTGGATTTTCATCGTGACTCAGGGCGACAGCGCCACTCCCAGTGCACTCGACATCGTTTCCTCCACCGGCAAGACGGTTCTGGCGTCCGTGCCACTGGGCGTGGGCCCGACGTTTTCCACCATCGATCCCAACCGCAACCGCCTCTTCGTCGCCAATACCGCTGGGAACTCGGTCAGTGTCTTCGATTCCTCCACCGTGAATCCCTCCAGCTCGACGCCAATCCCGCTGCTGGCCACCGTTCTCCTCAACCAGAACGGAATGAACGGAATGAACCCCATTGGCATCACGCCGCTGCCGGATGGAAGTTTGTTTTATGTGCTGAATTCCGGCTCCAATAACGTCACCGTCGTCAGCGCGAACAGCTTCAGTCCGCTCACTACCGTAGCGCTACCCGCCGGCGCCGACCCGGTGTTTATCGCCTCCGAGCCCACCTCCAGCAAGGTATACGTCGCCGACAAAGGCACGAGAGAAACCACCATCATCCAGACCATCAACAACACGATCTCGCAGAGCATACCCGCGCCGTCGCAGATCATCGGCTGCACCGTCTGCGCCCTGCAACAGCCGGTCATGATTGTGACCCAGTGAGGAAGCAATTAGCGATTAGCCATTAGCATTGGGCGTCTGATGCGGCGCTTGTTACCACGAGCGAACCTTTGCGCGGCCGATGACCGCACCCCTCGCGCGTTTGATGGGGTTGCTCGGACGCGACGACTTGCTTCGGGTTTGTTCCGGTCAACCCGGTTTGCGAATCCGTGTCAATAACCTCATGCGCCCGAGGCGAGATCTGTTAAGGCTAAGTGCCAATTGCCAAATGCTAGATGTTATACTGGGATATAACTAGCTCGGAGGGTACCTATGCACAGGACCAACTTACGCAAAGTCGGCGGTTCGGTGATGCTGGCGGTCCCGCCGGTTCTGCTCGACATGCTGGATTTGGCGCCGGGAGCCGAGGTCGGCCTGGGAGTGGACAATGGCCGCCTGATCGTTGAGCCGCAGACTCGGCCGCAGTACACTCTGGCCCAACTTCTCACCCAGTCTGTATCCGCAAAAAGACGCTCCCGGCAGGAACGACAGTGGGTTAGCGGCAAGGCACGTGGCCGTGAGCTGATCTGATGAAACGCGGAGAGATTTGGCTGGTCGCACTCGATCCCGCCTCCGGACACGAGCAACAAGGCCGCCGTCCCGTGCTGATCGTCTCACCCGAGGCGTTCAATCGCCTCACCCAGGTACCGGTCGTACTGCCGATTACCAGCGGAGGCCGCTTCGCTCGCACCGCCGGATTTGTCGTTTCGCTCAGCGGGGCTGGAACCCGAACCACCGGCGTTGTACGCTGCGACCAGCCACGGGCGCTGGATCTGCGCGCGCGCGAGGGCAAGAAGTTGGAAACGATTCCCGATAACATTATCGATGAAGTGCTGGCCAGGTTGTCGCCGATCTTTGATTAACAGCAATTAGCATTAGCGATTAGCAATTAGCTTGTACCGTTGGTCTGTCCTGACTGCTAATTGCTAATTGCTAATTGCTAATTGCTAATTGCTAATTGCTAGGAGCTTCCCGGTGCGAGACTTCAACAGCTTGTCGCAAAAGGAAATTCTTGCTCTGGCGATTTCGCTGGAGGAGGAAGACGAACGCATCTACTCCGACTTCGGCGTGAGCCTGAAGGAAAACTTTCCCGGCACCGCGCAGGTCTTCGAGGAGATGCGGCAGGAAGAGAGCGGGCATCGCCGCGCGCTCATCGATCTCTACAAGCAGAAATTCGGCGAGCACATCCCGCTCATCCGGCGGCAAGATGTGCGCGGCTTCGTCCAGCGCAAGTCCATCTGGCTGAACACGCCGCTGCGCCTCGAACAGATTCGCGCGCAGGTCAGCACGATGGAGGCCGAGACCCGCCGCTTCTACCAGCAAGCTGCCGTCCGCGCCCAGGACGCCAGCATTCGCCAGTTGCTCGACGACCTTGCCGAAGCCGAGACCAGCCACGTTGAGCGCGCAGCCCAATTGGAGAAAACCGAGCTCAAGCCCGAAGTCCGCGAGGAAGAAGACAAAGCCAAACGCCGGCTGTTTGTCCTGCAGATCGTGCAGCCGGGTCTTGCCGGCCTGATGGATGGCTCGGTCTCGACGCTGGCGCCGGTCTTCGCCGCGGCTTTCGCCACGCGCAACACCTGGGACGCCTTCGCCGTCGGACTCGCCGCTTCGCTCGGCGCGGGCATCAGCATGGGATTTGCCGAAGCGCTCTCCGACGACGGCAGCCTCACCGGTCGCGGTACGCCGTGGCTGCGCGGCCTGGTCTGCGGCGCCATGACCGCGCTGGGCGGCATCGGCCACACGCTGCCGTTCCTGTTTCACAATTTCAATCTCGCGTTGGTGGTAGCCATCGCAGTCGTTCTGGTGGAGCTGGCGACCATCACCTGGGTGCGCCACCGCTTCATGGACACGCCGCCGCTTTCCGCCGCGATGCAGGTGGCCCTCGGAGGAGCGCTGGTGTTTGCGACAGGTATACTCATCGGCAACTCATAGGGAACGCTTTTCGCTGTTCGCTCTTCGCTGTATTTACAACCTGGCGCACAGATTTGTCGTGTCGGTTTTCACGGACGACAAGCGGTGCGTAGGAAAAAGATGAAACCAATCTGGTCGCGAACTAGCCCGTAGGACGAAAGTGATTAGCCCAGCGCGGAAGCGCTGGGTAACGGACGGAAATGAATGGAGAGCCCCTTCAGGGGCGACACGCCGTTTCTGCCGCCGCTGAAGCGGCTCCGGCTGAATTTGAACAACGCTGACCCAGCGCTTCCGCGCTGGGCTAATCACTGACGCCCTTCGGGCTTTATGCGTAAATCTGTTTGAGGCGGGTCATCGGACAATTTCGATGAACGACAATCTCACCACGAGGCGGTCGGCGCTTCGCTCGGGATGACACGGGAATGATCGCCATGTCGAAACTTCGCCGAACTTCGCTTTACGTCGTACTGGCGCTCACGCTTCTCGCCGCTGCGGCGCCGTCCATCTCTGTCGGCACCGCCGACTCCGCGCGCTACCTTACCGACATCAAAATCTTGGCCGCTCCCAACATGGAAGGCCGCGGTCCCGGCACCTCCGGCCTGGCACGGGCTTCGAGCTTAATCGAGCACCGCTACAAAACTCTCGCCCTGCAACCCGCCGGTACGAACGGCTATGTTCAACCGTTCACCGTAACCACCGGCGCAAAGCTGAAGGCCGACAACTCGCTCGTCGTCGTCGACGGCTCAACCAAACAGCCGCTGGCTATCAACCAGGACTTCGAACCCATCAGCTTTTCATCCTCCGGTTCGTTCACCGGCCCGATGGTCTTTGTCGGCTACGGCGCTTCCGCCGACGAGTTCCAATACGACGACTACGCCGGCGTCGACGTGAAGGACAAAATCGTTGTTCTCCTGCGCTACGAGCCGGAGACCTTTTCCGCGAAAACCGGCCACCAGGGCCTGACTCAGCACTCGCAGCTCGTCACCAAAGCCATCAACGCGCGCAATCACGGAGCCAAGGCGGTGATCTTTGTCAACGGCAAGCTCGCCGACAGCGAGGAGGATTCGCTGATGCGTTTCGGCGGCGTCAGCGGCCCCGAGGACGTCGGCATCATGCTGCTCCAGGTGAAAAACTCCGTGGCCGACAGCTGGTTCAAGGCGGCAGGGAAGTCGCTCGCCGAGGTGCAGCAGCAGATCAACGCCAGCGGCAAGCCCGCGTCGTTCGCATTTCCTGCGACACTGCAGCTTGCGCTGACTATCGACATTGAGCAGACGCACGCGCGCGTCGACAACGTGCTCGCCTACCTGCCCGGCAAGAGCGATCAGTACATCATCATCGGCGCGCACTATGATCACCTCGGCCGGGGCGATTCCAACTCACTCGCGCCCTCACAAATCGGCCAGATCCATCCCGGCGCCGACGACAACGCCTCCGGCACGGCCGGCGTGCTCGAACTGGCGCGCCTTTTCGCGCCGCTCAAAGGCCAGCTCGATCGCGGCATCCTGTTCATGAATTTCTCCGGCGAAGAACTTGGCCTACTCGGCTCCGCGTACTGGGTGAAGAACCCGACCATGCCGCTCGACCACTGCGTCGCCATGATCAACATGGACATGATCGGGCGCATCCGCGACAACAAGATCTTCATCGGCGGCGTCGGTACGGGTTCGACCTTCGTACCGATTCTTGAGGCGGCGCAGAAGAAAGCGGATTTCAAGATCGAGTACTCGCCCGGCGGCTACTCGGCCAGCGATCACACCTCCTTCGTCGCGAGCAAGATTCCCGTTCTTTTCTTTTTCTCCGGCCTGCACGCCGACTATCACAAGCCCTCCGACACCTGGGACAAGATCAACGCGGCCTCGGCCGCGCAGTTGCTCAACATGGTCGCCGACGTAATGCTGCAACTGGCTTCGGCGCCGCAGCCGCCGCAGTTTGTCGTGGTCGCCGGAGAGAAGCCAATGGGCGGTATCTCCGGTGGCGGAGGCTACGGCCCATACTTCGGTTCGATTCCTGACTTCGGCGAAGTGAAGGACGGCGTGCGCTTCTCCGATGTGCGTCCCGGCTCACCCGCGGCGAAAGCAGGATTGAAGGCGGGCGACATTCTGGTGCAGTTTGGCGACAAGCCGATCCACAACCTCTACGACTTCACCGACGCGCTCCGCCGCAGCAAAGTCGGCCAGACGGTCGAGGTCAAGGTCCTCCGCGACGGCCAGCCGCTAACCGTCAGCGTCACGCTGGAACAGCGGAAATGAAATTTGGTAGTGCGGCGCTTCAGCGCCGCAGATCGGCCGATCAAACACGCGGGCCGGGCTTCAGAGCGGCGACGGCGTTCCGCCAGCAATTGTCTTGGAGAAAGGGCGGAGGCGCACCGTTATTTGTTCTTCTCGTCGGCTTCGCGGAGAAGCTTCTTTACTTCTTCTCGGAGCAACGGCAATTTCGTCTGCACAATGTCCCAGACAAGCGCATGCCGTACGGTCGCATATCCGTGAATTAGCCGATTTCGGAATGCGATGATTTGTTGCTCATCGGTCACCTGCCCGGCAATCTCCGGGAAGAACCTCTGTGCCTGGCTCAGAGCCTCACCGATGATTTCAAAATTCCGCTCCACGGCTGCGCGTAGCATCGAGTCGGTTTCATAATCGTGCAACTGCTTGCCCTGCGTGAAGCTGAGAATATCGTCGGCTGCCTGTTCGATGTCCCACAGATATGCCCGCAGGCTACGCGGCATAGAGAGTTACCTGGTGCGATTCAATTTCCTGGCGGAAATAGGGATTTCGAATCGAACCGGACTCGACCAGATCGACCGGCCGCCCAAAGAGGCGCTCCAACGCTTCTGCGAGACCGAAATAGGTGTCAGCATAGTTCCCAGGTACGAGCTGTTCAAACTCAACGAGAAAATCAAGATCACTTCTCTGGCGGTCGAAGTCGTCCCGCAAGCCCGAGCCAAACAATGCTAGCCGCCGCACATGATATTGGCGGCAAAGGGCAAAAATCTGTTCTCGCTTTTCGTCTACGTCGCTAGTCACGGTGCCACTCGCACCCAAAGCATATCAGTATTCAGTTCTAGGGCGGAACAACCTGCGCGATGGCGGTAAAGGTCTACTTGCGGTACATTCTCCTGATGCTGTTCCCGCTCTCGCGAAAACTGATCTGCGCTCTTTTGCTGACTTCTGCGTTTTTCCTGCACGCGCAATCCAACACAAACACCGCATCGTCCAACCTGCTCACTCCCGGCGAGGAAAAACATCTGCGCAACATTCGCCAGCTCACCTTCGGCGGGCAGAACGCCGAGGCCTACTTCTCCGCCGACGACAAGATGCTCAGCTTCCAGCATCAAGGCCAGGGCGTGCCGTGCGACCAGATCTACACCATGCCTGTCGACACACCCGACGGCAAGCCGGCAACGCCGAAGCTCGTAAGCTCCGGCAAGGGGCGCGACACCTGCAGCTACATCTTTCCCTCCGGCGATCGCATTCTCTACTCCTCGACTGAAGCCACCAATCCCGCCTGTCCGCCGAAGCCCGACTACTCGCACGGCTATGTCTGGCCCATTTACTCGAGCTACAAGATCTACACCTCGAGGCTCGACGGCAGCGACATCAAGCTGCTGACCGACGCGCCCGGCTACAACGCCGAGTCCACCATCAGCCGCGACGGCAAGAAAGTTGTCTTCACCTCCACGCGCAACGGCGATCTCGACATCTACACCATGAACATCGACGGCAGCGACGTGAAGCAGCTCACGCACGAGCTCGGCTACGATGGCGGGCCGTTCTGGTCGGCCGATGGCAAGAAGATCGTCTATCGCGCCGAGCATCCCAAGACGCCGGAGGAGATCGCCGACTACAAGGCTCTCTACGCGCAGGGCCTGATCCGTCCCGGCAATTTGGAGATTTGGGTGATGGACGCCGACGGCAGCCACAAGCATCAGGTGACGCATAACGGCGCGGCCAACTTCGCGCCCTTCTTTCATCCCGACGGCAAGCGCATCATCTTCGCCTCGAACCTGGCGAATCCCAAGAGCGGCCGCGGCTTCGATCTCTACATCATCAACGAGGACGGCACCGGCCAGGAGCGCATCACCTACTATCCCGACTTCGACGCCTTCCCGATGTTCACTTCCGACGGCAAGCGCCTGGTCTGGGCCTCGAACCGCAACGGCAAAGAGCCGCACGAGACCAACATCTTCATCGCCGATTGGGTGGAGTGAGTGCGGGCAATCATGAACAAGGAGGGAGCATGAGCTCTCCGGCGCAGAAACCAAAGGTCGAGGCTCAACCCCTCATTGCGGTGCGCAATGTAAGGGCAAGCAGTCGCTGGTACGCGCAACTGCTGGGAGCAGACCCGCTTCCCGAACACAGCCACCGCGACGCATACGATCGGATCTCGTGCTCCGGCCAGTTGCTTCTTCAACTCCACGCCTGGGACGCGCACGACCACCCCAACCTCGTCAACCGGGACGCGGCGCCGCCGGGACACGGTGTCGTGCTGTGGTTCCAGGTAGACGATTTTGACGCGGTCGTGGAGCGAGCCCGCGGCTTGGGCGCCGAGATTATCCAGGAACCTCACTTCAATCCCGCCCCGCAACATCGGGAGATTTGGCTCCGCGATGCGGACAGCTATGTGGTGGTGATCGCCAGCCCGGACGGAGAGCTCAGTTTGTGACCTTGGGAAGTCTCCTCAGAACCGGCAGATCCCGGCGTGGGCACCTGCCCGCGTCCTTGAATCAGGTAGGATGGTTGACGAGGTGAATCATGTCCTTTCGTAATGGTGACAAGTCGCGCGAACATCGTCTGCGCAAAGCGCGCGAGAAGAAGCGCGAAAAGAATCGTGAATTGAAGAGCAAGCCGGCGGAGAAGGCAGGTAGCGCGAAATAGTTGATCCCCCATCCTCTCGCCAGCATCAGGCAGGACGGGCAGCGTCGATATGGTCCTCGACCAGCTTGTGTGCGAGCGCCTCGTGTCAGGGCACGACTTCAGTCGTGCCGAAAACCAGCCACAAGAGTCCGGGCTTTAGCCCCCGCTTGCGGCGTGCAGGGGCTAAAAGCCCACTTTCTCTTGAACGCTATCGGCACAGCTAAAGCTGTGCCCTGACACAAAACCTTCAAGACTCTTGGGGCGCCGTCTCTTCCACCGCGTCCTGCTCGTCTCGTTCGGAACTGTGGACGTACTTCTTGCTGGCGACGCTGGGCGTCGCGTGACGGCGCTCGGCAATCATCTCGGCGACGATCGCCACCGCAATCTCTTCCGGCGTGACTGCGCCGATCTCCAGTCCCACCGGCGCGTGGACGCTGGCGAACTTCTCCGCCGCAATGCCTTCCTTCTCCAGCTCCTTGTAGATTGAAATCGTCTTACGCTTCGAGCCGATCATCCCCAGGTAGCGCGCGCGCGCATGTTAACCGCCCAGCGCAGCACGCGCATGTCGTCGCGATGTCCGCGGGTGACGATCACGATGTACGATCCTTCGGGCAAACTCAGCCGCGCCGTCACCGCATCAAAATCGTCGGCGATGATCTCGCGCGCATCGGGAAAGCGCTCCTGGCTCGCATACGATTCGCGATCGTCGACAACCGTCACCTCAAAGCCCGCCGTCGTCGCGATCTTGTAGAGGTTATAGGCAACGTGCCCGGCGCCGAAGATGTAGAGCAGTGCCGGCGGCAGCACCGGTTCGATGAACACCTCCAGCGTGCCGCCACAGACCAGGCCGGTGTCGTACTTGGGATTGTTGTTCAGGTTGAACGTCAGCGTGCGCGGCTTCTCTTCTTCCATCACCTCGCGCGCCGCCTGCCAGACTTCGGCTTCCACGCAGCCGCCGCCGATCGTACCCGCAATCGAGCCATCATCGCGCACCAGCATCTTCGCCGTCTGGAACGATGGAATCGATCCACGCGCGTTGGTGATGGTCGCGACCGCACCTCGCCGTCCCTCGCGGCGCAGCTGCACGATCTGTTCGTAAATATCCATGGAAAAGCAGCGATTAGCAACTAGCGATTAGCTATTAGCTTGATGCGCTAACGTTCATTATTGAGATGTCGGCAGGCGAAGTCAAAGTGCAGATGCACCTCGCGTAAGACGGAGCCCGAGGGGCGCAAGTAATTAGCCCACCGCGGAAGCGGTGGGGACCAGAGCCCACAAAGTTGGTGAGCCCCTTCAGGGGCGACACATCAAGGGGTACCGACGCTTGTTGGACTGGTGCTAGACTTTTTGAACATGGCAACGCTATACGTAAGAAACGTTCCCGATGACTTGTACGACGCATTGCGCAAGCAGGCGCGGCAGAACCGCAGGTCTGTCGCGGCAGAAGTCATTTTACTGCTTGAACAATTTGTCCCTACTGCTCGTGAGATAAGGGCTCGGCGTCGGTTTATTCGCCGCTTAGAACAACTTCGTTCAATTCCTTCTCCGTCTGCGGGTCCATTTCCCACGACCGAGGAAATGGTTCGTGAAGATCGGAATCGATAATGAAAGCGGTTCGCATTCATGAATTCGGCGGTCCGGAAGTTCTTAAGTATGAAGACGCGCCTGATCCCGTTCTGCGCAAAGATCACGTCCTCATTCGCGTGCGCGCCTGCGCGCTGAATCATCTTGATCTGTGGGTGCGCGGCGGGCTGCGCGGCGTCACGCTGCCGCACATTCTTGGCAGCGACATTGCCGGCGAAGTGGCTGAAGTCGGCGAGTACATTACCGACGTCAAGCCGGGGACGCGCGTGCTCCTGGCGCCGATGGTTTTCTGCAACCATTGCGAGCAGTGCGTCGCCGGCCATCACAACTTCTGTCCGCAATTCGCTGTGCTCGGCAATACGGTCGACGGCGGCAATTGCGAGCTGATCGCCATTCCGCGAGTCAACGTCATCCCGATTCCCGACTCGCTCGACTTCGTCGACGCCGCCAGCGTTCCGCTGGTGTTCCTGACCGCGTGGCACATGCTGACAGGCCGCGCTCATCTGCGCGCCGGACAAACCGTTCTGGTGCTGGGCGCGGGATCAGGCGTGGGCTCGGCGGCGATTCAGATCGCAAAGATGCTGGGTGCGGAAGTGATCACCACCGCCGGCGACGAGCGCAAGCTGGCCAAAGCGCGCGAGCTGGGCGCCGATCACACTATCGACCACTACAAGCAGAAGATTGCCGACGAAGTCCGCCGCATCACCAACAAACAGGGGGTCGACATCGTTTTCGAGCACGTTGGCATTGCGACGTGGCCCGACTCGGTGCGCTCGCTCAAGCCCGGCGGCACGCTCGTCACCTGCGGTGCGACCACGGGTTACGAGGCCACGCTCGATCTGCGCGTGCTGTTTGCCAAGCAGATCTCGCTGATCGGGTCGTATATGGGCGAGATGGGCGAGTTGCACGAAGTGTTGAAACACGTCTTCGCGGGCAAGCTGAAGCCGGTGGTCGATCGCACCTTCCCGCTGAGCGAGACGCGCGCCGCTCATGAGTATCTGAAGAAGAGCGAGATGTTCGGCAAGGTGGTTCTGACGGTGTAGAGCGGGTAATGCGGGCCTTCAGAGACCGTGTCGCAACCCCTATCGCCGCTGCGCGGCTGGTTTGATCGATTTTCGAGCGCTGTGTTCCGCCGCGAAATTCTTTGGCCGGCTGCGACACCGTCTCTTCAGTCCGCGTCCCGCCGGCCAATAAAAAGACGACGACCGCTGCCATCGCTGGCAACGGCCGTCGCACACAAGATCGCAACCGCGAAATTTCGAACCCGAAGCTACGGTGTGATCTCGAACACCGTACCCTTGTTGTCGGGATCGCCGCCGTAGTAACTGGTTCCGTAGAGATTGCCCTGCGAATCCAGAATGAGCGGGCCATACGGATGCGACGCGTCGCTACCGGCGAACAGGTTGTGCAGCACTGTCTCCGTGTAGCCGCCGCTGCCGTTGGGGCTTATCTTATAGACCGTGCCGTAACCAAGGCCGCCACCGTTGTAGGTGGTGCCATACAAATTGCCCTGGCCGTCGATGATCAGCCCGGAGTAAGGGTTCTGCCCATCGTTGCCCGCGCCAAAGTTGTGGATGATCGCCCTAGCCCAGCCACCGCTGCCGTTGGGCGTCAGCTTAAAGGCTGCCCCCAAGTTGTGTCCGCCGCCCTGGCTGCAGGTGCCGTACAGAACGCCGTTGGTATCAAAGACCAGACCGGACTGCAACGGGTACGTTCCGTCCCCTCCCGTAGTAAAGTTATGAAGCACCTTCTCTGTGTAGCCGCCGCTGCCGTTAGGCGACAACTCGTACACCGTGCCCGTGTTGGTAGTGCCACCCGAGTACGTCATGCCATACAAGTTGCCGCTCGCGTCAGCGATCAGTTTACTGTTGGGGTTTCTGCCGTCGTTGCCCTGGCCGAAATAGTGGATGCTGCTCTTCGCCCAGGTGCCATCGCCGTTGGGCGTCAGCTTATAGATCTCGCCGTACCCCACCGAGCCGCCCGCGTAGGTGGTGCCGATGATGTCGCCCGCTGAATTGAAGAACACCCCGGCCTGCGGGAAAGCGCCATCGCCCACGTTGTCGACGATGTTGAAGTTATGCAGGATGCTCTCAGTCCAGGTGCCGCCTGACGGTGATAGCTCAAACACCGTTCCATAGCTGTGTACGCCACCACTGTAGGTGGTGCCGTAGAGATTGCCGGCGGTATCGAAGGTCAAGGTGCTGAAAGGATGGGTGCCGTCGACGCCGTTGGCCTGGAAGCTGTGCAGCACCGTCTCCGTCCAGCCGCCGCTGCCATTGGGCGACAACTCATAAACTGTTCCGTAGCCATACTGGCCACCAAAGTCGGTGGTGCCGTAGAAATTGCCCGAAGAATCGGCGATCAGACCCGCTACGGGGTTGGCGCCATTGCTACCGCTGAAGGGCAGCAGCACCTGATGACCCGCCCAGGCATTCGTCACCAGCAGTGTTACCGCAAAAAGTGCCAACACCTTTCCTAAATGCTTGTTACCTCGCATGTTACAGTCTTCCTCCTCTTTTAGCCCCTAACCTTGTTGTAAATGAGACCGGCTGGTCGGCAGAAATTACCGCGATAGCGCCAAACTATATACTTTCTTGGCAAGGGAGGCGAGCATTTTCTTCTTGAGTCCGGATTCGGCAACCGTGCGCTTGGTACCGCGCGCGCGGCAAACGCGATTCGCAACTCGCACGAGGAATGCGGTATCGATATAAGTAGCCGGCTGGTTGGCGATCGCCTTCGGCGGCAGAATAAAAAGTGGCATAATAGAACCAAGATGGCACTCGAACACAAACTTCCGCACTTCGACAATCCCGAAACGGGAAGACAACGCTACGACAACCTAATCGGCTCGGAGGAGAACCGCCGCACGGTGCTGCGCGCCACCTTCGGCGAGCAGCAGCATGAAGGCATCGTGATGGCATCGATGGACGCGGTTGTAAATTGGGTGCGCCGCAATTCCATCTGGCCGATGACCTTCGGCCTCGCCTGCTGCGCCATCGAGATGATGTCGATGGGCGCCTCGCGCTTCGATATCGCGCGCTTCGGCGCCGAGGTCTTTCGTCCCTCGCCGCGCCAGTCGGATCTGATGATCATCGCCGGCCGCGTCTCGCAGAAGATGGCGCCCGTCATCCGCGAACTCTATGAGCAGATGCCCGAGCCCAAGTGGGTCATCTCGATGGGCGCCTGCGCGACCTCCGGCGGCGTCTTCAACAATTACGCGCTGGTGCAGGGCGTCAACCAGTGGATCCCGGTCGATGTCTACGTGCCCGGCTGCCCGCCGCGTCCCGAGCAGCTGATCTACGCCATCATGCTGCTGCAGGAGAAGATCAAGAACGACCACGGCTCGTTTAAGCGGGCACTGAATTTGGAAACGGCGTAAGGATTCGGAGTACTGTTATGGCGACCACGACCCAGCCGACCGTGAGCGTGGATGAATACTTGAAAACCACGTATCACCCGGATTGCGATTACGTCGACGGGATGTTAGAGGAGCGCAACTTGGGCGAGCCCGAACATGCCGAAGTGCAGGGAGCGCTGGTGGAGTGGTTTCGTCGACATGGAAAAGAGTGGAATATCCGGGCTTTTCCCGAAGTTCGCATCCAGATCACGCCCACTCGATTTCGTGTCGCTGATGTTGGGCTATACTCGCGCGACATCCCGGTGAAGCGGGCCCGTGAAGAGCGCCCGCTCGCCGTTATCGAAATTGTGTCTCCCGAAGACCGCATCTCGCGTTATGACAAACGGATCAAGGATTATCGTCAGCTGGGCATCCAGCACATTTGGGTCGTTGATCCTCAAACTTATCGCGGCTACGACTGCTCTACCGGTAGCTGGATCGAAACCCAGTCCTTCGCGATCGAGAACTCGCCTATCGCCGTCGATCTGTCCGTGATTTTTGCCGAACTGGGTTAATGGATTGAGACAGCCCTAGAGCCCTGGGATTTTCTGGCATTAACCAACCTGCAACGTGAGCGCTCGACTATACTCCTTGCCTGAAATCAGGAGCTTCGATGTGAAGCGCACGTTCTTGTTGGTCGTCGCATGCCTGTCTTTTACCACCGCGCACGCCGCAGATAAACCAACGACTCTTCCAACTCCCGCCGGCCGATTTGCTGTTTCGCGTGTGGCGTACGACTGGACCGACACGTCCCGTTCGGTGCCGACCGTTCACGACGCCAGCGTCCGTCGCGAGCTCATGGTCTACGTCTGGTATCCCACCAGCAAGAAGACCACGCCGCCAGCCGCATATCTGCCCGGCGCCGATAAGATCGCCAAGGATGCGAGCGCCAAGGACGCGAGCGCCAAGGACGCGAAAGATTTCTGGGGCGACGCGTGGCCCGCAATCGCCGCTGGCCAGATCGTGACCGCAACGACGGAACATGCTCCCATCGCTTCAGGCGCCGAAAAGTTTCCGCTGCTTGTGTTTGCTCCCGGCCTCGGCCTGTCTGCAACAACCTACACTCTCGCGATTCAGGAGATGGTGAGTCACGGATACATCGTCGCTTCCATCGAGCCCACTTATGAAGTCAGCGCCGTCGTCTTTCCCGATGGCCGCGTTGTGACTCAGCGCGCGGAAGCCACCGGACGCGGCCTGCCGTCGCCTCCCAACGAGACGCGGGAAGAATTTCTGAAGCGCCTGCATTCGTTCGACGCCGGGCACATCAACAAGTGGGCAGACGACATGCGTTTCGTGATCGACCAGATGACGGCGCTGAATAACGCGACTGGGGCGAACCGCGCTCCATTTGCCGGGCGCGTCGATCTGTCAAACATCGGCACCTGGGGACATTCCTTCGGCGGACGCGCCGCGGCTCGCGGCTGCCAGATCGACCAGCGCGTCAAAGCCTGTCTCGACGCCGATGGCCTTGGTCCCGACGGTCCCATCTTCGCCTATGAAGGTGAGAAGCTACCGGTGCAGCCGTTCATGTGGCTTGAAGTTTTTCACGCGCCCCCGACCGACGCTCAGCTGGCGTCATTCGAACTTACCCGAGCGCAGTGGGACAAGAATCATTCCGAGCAGCTGATGAAGAACGAGAAAGAACTCAGCGAATACCCGGGGCCGAGTTACCACATCACCGCCAATCTCCCCGGCATCGAGCACTTCAGCTTTACCGATGAACCCTTCATCACCGCAAAGACCAAGCAGGATGCGAATCGTGCTGCTGACACGCTGACGGTTTTGAACGATTACACCCGCGGTTTCTTCGATAGATACCTGAAGAATGCGGCTGCTCGGTGACGTTAATCCTAGCTACTGATCCCCAGACCCTAGCCCCTCGTTTTCGGCCAGTACACCGTCCATCCCCGCACACGTGCAACCTGCTCCAGGTCGGGATTGGGGTTGATGCAGAACGGCCACTTCGCCATCTCCAGCATTGCCTGATCGTGAATCGAGTTGCCGAAGACCGCCTCGATCGGGTTGCCGATGACCTCGCGGATCACTACCGCCTTCAATTCATCGGTGGGCACGCGGATCAGGCGATCGGTGGCGCTGCCATTCTCGACGTGGACGCAGGCGGCCAGCACGCGCTGCACGGGAATGCCGAAGCGCGCAGCTCCTACTTCGACGACCCAGTTGTTGGTCGAGGAAACCGCCCACAACTCACAGCCCTGGTTAATTAACCGGTTAGTTAATTCCTGCAGCTCGGGGAAGATGCGATGGCTGACTACCTGGTCGAAGAATTCTTCCGCCGCGCGCTGCAGCTTCTCGTGCGAGAGGCCGCGATTCATGGTGACCATTTCTCCGCACATCTGCTCTTCGCCGATGATGCCGGCTTGGTAGTCTTTGTAGCGGGCGCGCGCCCACTCGCCCATCTCCGGACTCACCAGCCCGCGCTCGAGCTCCCAGTAGAAGAAGTCGGCGCCGGCGTCGCCGCTCCACAGCGTGCCATCGCAGTCGAAGACGGCGATCGACGGGCGCAGCGCGAGAACGGACTCAACGAATTCTGTTTGTGTTCCCATCCCATTCTGTCGCCCCTGAAGGGGCTTGAATCTCAAGGGGTGGCGTACCCAGTGCTGAAGCACTGGGCTATCATCTTTCGTCCCGCAAGCGGGACTCGATCTCAGCCACGCAAACGGCTTAGCCAATGACCGCGACTACGTTCGCCACAATAATTCTCACGAAACTTACAGGTTGGGTTGGTGGAGAAGGACAGATGGCAGCTCAAACCAGCTTCTCCGCCGCCATCGCTTCGCTGGTTATCAGGCGCGCGTAATCCTCCGGCGTGTCAACGTTCATCGCCAGCCGCGGATCGTCCACCGGGATGTAACGAATGTGCTTCTGATACTCGTGTTCGATGTCGCGCGCCGTTGCGGTCGCAGGCGCGCTGAGGAAGGCCGTGATCAGCTCGCGCCCGATCAGGATGGGATGCCCATGGATCGTCTCGTCGCCGCGCTTCACCTCCGGCACAACGCCCCAGACCTCGGAATCGGCGTAGAGGAACGCCTCGCGCAGCGTCTTCACGGTGCGCGGCAGCACCGGCGGCCGGTCGATCAGCGCAATCAACGCCGCGTCCCGGCCTTGATTCATGACCGCCTGCAATCCCACTTGCAGCGAGCTGAACTGCCCGCGCTCGGGTTGGCGATTGACCACCAGGAAGCCGCCGTGCGCGTAGACCACGGGCATGATGTGCGGCTCATTCTTGCCCGCAACCACGATCACCAGCTCGGTGTAAATCTGCAGCAGGTCGATGGTCGCGCCCAGAAAGGTATTCGCCGCCGGCGCGCCCTCGGGCACGGGAGGCCAGGGAAGCAGCGCCTTGTCGCGACCCATGCGGCTGGAGAACCCCGCCGCCAGAATCACGCCGCAAATATTGGGCGAGAGGGGCATGGGATGAAGATATCAGAGATGCGGCAGTTGGCAGTTGGCATTTAGCATTTAGCGGTCGTGCGCATGGCGGTCGGCGGCCGACGCTGGCATTTCTTTAACGACTAAATGCTAAGTGCCAAATGCCAAATGCTAAGTGCCGCCTCTACGACTGAAGTTGTACTTCGCTACTGCCCTTGGGGCATTGGCATTCAGGTGGTGGACTGCCAGAATTGCTTCATCAAGATCCTGCGCCGCACATCGTGGTGTTGGAAGGCGATACGAATATTCAGTAGTTCGGCTCCTCCTTGTACGGTTCTTCTCTTGGGTTGGCGGAATTCTTGGCCTCACGGCATCGGATGTGCAACTGGGCGCTGCGCTTCCGGACAGAATTCCGCCCTATTCTTTCTTCGCGCATCCTTCCCTCTGCTCGGGCCGAGAAACACCTCCAAAATACCTTGCACGAAGATGGAAGGATCCTTTCCTTTCGTGTAATGTGGCCGTAGAGGCTTCAAATGGCGTTCAACGATAAGCTTGAGTGGATAAAATTAAAGAAAGAAGTCGGCAAAGGGTCGGAGCTCGACTATCCAGCCAACGACCGCTCGTGGAATCCGGAAGTGCGGCGGGCCGATGCGACAAGGGACAACACCGATGGCGGTCTCGGCGATTCTTGGTTAACCTTCAAGAACGTAGAGGCGGGATTCTCGGACGGGGGGTACTGGCCGAGCGGACGAATAGTTGGGCCAGAGGTGATCTTCAACAGCGCCCGGAATTCACTCCGGCAGGGTCGGATTGATCGAGAGGTTTGGTCACTCGATCCTGCCGAACCAGCCGAGGACGCAAGTTTCAGCTGGAAGGTGACCACACCGGTCACGACTGACAGCGAGTCCACTGTATTCGTGCTCCCCACAGCGCAACTGGCACAGCGCATTGTCAGCCATCTAGCGGAATACTGGGAGCGTGCCAACGGGAAGCCGGTTTCTGTCTGAGGCATTTCAGCGGTCCTCACGGTGTCTCCTTGACTCCCCGACCGCGCCGTAAGAGGCGGAGGGACACCCGCGGCGCTCGCTTGGGACGACAATTCTGCTAACGCCGTCACGCCGTGACGTGCGCCCAGTCACACCCTTCTAGCTCGCAATCTGATATTTCTAGCGACAATGTGGTAGGCGTGCGGCTCCTCGCATGCTCTACAAAACTCTGAGCGCCGCGGTCTACGGCATCGACGCCAGCCTCATCGAGGTTGAAGTCGATATCGCGCCCATCAAATCCGACAAGGACACCTTCTGCACAGTCGGCCTGCCCGATACCACCGTCCGCGAAAGCCGCGAGCGCATCCGCTCCGCGCTGAAGAACAGCGGCTACGATATTCCTCAGACGACCACCACCATCAACCTCGCGCCTGCCGACATTCGCAAGGAAGGCTCGGGATTCGATCTGCCGATGGCGCTGGGAATTCTCGGCGCTTATGGCGGGCTCAACAACAAGCCGCCTTCGGACGCGCTCTTCGTCGGCGAACTCTCTCTCGACGGCGGACTGCGCGGCGTGCGGGGCGCCCTGCCCATCGCCGTCACCGCCCGCAGCAACAACATTCGCAAGCTGATCGTGCCGGAAGTCAACGCACGCGAAGCGGCGCTCGTCGAAGGGGTTGATGTCTATCCGGTCCACTCGCTGATCGAGGTGGTGCAGCTCCTCAACAGCGGCAACGGAATCCAGCCAGTCAAGGTAGACACACGCGCGCTGCTGGAAACATCGCAGAACTTCGCCGTCGATTTCCGCGACGTGCGCGGCCAGCAAACCGCCAAGCGCGCCATCGAAATCGCCGCGGCCGGCGGCCACAATCTGCTGATGATCGGCCCGCCCGGCTCCGGCAAGACGATGCTGGCCAAGCGCATGGCCACCGTGCTTCCGCCCCTGACCTTCGACGAAGCTCTGGAGACCACTAAGATTCATAGCGTCGCCGGCGTGCTCGACGCCGCCAGCGGCCTGGTTGGCACGCGGCCGTTTCGTTCGCCGCACCACACCATCTCCGATGCCGGCTTGATTGGCGGAGGCATGATTCCCCGGCCGGGCGAAGTCTCGCTCGCACACAACGGGGTGCTGTTTCTCGATGAGCTGCCGGAGTTCCCGCGCAACGTGCTTGAAGTAATGCGCCAGCCACTCGAGGACGGCACCGTGACGATCGCGCGCGCGGCTATGTCGCTCACCTTTCCCGCGCGATTCATGCTGGTGGCCGCGATGAATCCTTGTCCCTGTGGCTACTTCAACGACCGCAGCCGCGAGTGCCATTGCACGCCAATGATGATCCAGCGCTACGTATCGAAGATATCCGGGCCGTTGCTGGATCGTATCGACATTCACATCGACGTACCGTCAGTGCACTATCGCGAGCTGCGTGGCGGCTCGGTGCCGGAGAGTTCGGCCGACATTCGCACCCGCGTGATCAAAGCCCGCGAGGTGCAATTGCAGCGCTTCAAGTCGGAGGGCGAGCGCATTTACGCCAACGCCCAGATGGGCTCGCGCGAGATCCGCAAATATTGCGAGCTGGGTACCGACTCCGAGCACCTGCTGGAGCGCGCCATGATGAAGCAAGGGCTGAGCGCCCGCGCCCACGACCGAATTCTCAAAGTCTCCCGAACCGTCGCCGACCTGATCGGGAGCGAGGTCATCGAGCCGGGACACATCGCCGAAGCTATCCAGTACCGCACATTGGATCGCACATTCTGGGCGTAAGAAAGGCGTTTTCACCACGGAAGCACGGAAAGCACGGAATTTTGGAATCAGGAACCGATTTCGCCGAGGGTAACCATAGACTCTGCGTATGAGGCGTGCATGTGTCACGAACTCACGCGGGAAGAGTTCTAAGAAATTCCGTGCATTCCGTGCTTCCGTGGTGAATAACGCAGTTTTTACCTAAGGTGAACGCCGGCATGAACGTCAGCAGGATAGCGCCTCATGGCCTGATCGAGGGCAACCTGACCAACGAGATACTCGGGGCTGCCATCGACGTACATCGCGCCTTGGGCCCGGGGTTGCTGGAATCTGCGTATCAGGCTTGCATGTGCCGCGAACTCACGCTGAGAAAGGTTCCGTTCCGCTCCCAGGTTCTTTTGCCGGTCCACTACAAAGGGGTTCATCTTGAGTGCGGCTACCGGATTGATCTCGTGGTAGACGAGCGGGCAATCGTCGAACTGAAGTCGGTCGAACGTCTCGCCCCCATCCACGAGTCGCAGTTGCTCACATATCTTCGACTCAGCAAGATTCGCGTGGGCCTGCTTATAAATTTCAATGTTCCGCTGTTACCCAAGGGCATTACTAGAAGAGTTCTATGAAAATTCACCACGGAATCACGGAAAGCACGGAATTTCGGAATCAGGAGCTAATTTCACCGACGTGACCATAGGCTCTACGCATGAGGCGTGCATGTGCCGCGAACTCACGCTGAAAGAGTTTAAGAAATTCCGTGTCTTCCGTGCTTCCGTGGTGAATAAGGCTGTTTCTGGCCGCGAAACGGTCACTGAATCCTGTGAAAATGGGTCACGGTCAGACATGACGAGGATTACGCGTTTTCAGGCACTTAGGGGTGGCTGGCGACCCAGCCGGAAGCTGTGAAAACCAGCGACTGTCGAATAGCAACTTATTGATTAGCAGAGGGTTAGAAAAAATAGGGACCTTTATGGGCATGTCCCGTCTAAGTCCCAGTCTCGGGCCGTCGAGATTGCAAATTTTGTTCCTGGCAGAAAATTTCGCTTGACTGCGCGGCCTTGGGCGACTACCTTACTGTCTTTGCACAGAGGCGTCCCCGAGTAAGGTCCAGTCTACGACGTCCTGCCTGAAACGGCCCCCACTGAACGCCACCATTTGGGAATTTATAGGCTTTTCCCGGCGCTACTTCATGCTGGAAACTGGTCGTCGCAAAGGTAAGTATTTGCTGTAGTTCGCTTTACGTATTGTCGGAGCCAGAAAAATACCGGGCAAAAAATTGCCGAACCGGACCGCATCCCGCAAGCATCGAATTTGTAGTTCTCGTCGCTTCGTGATGAATTCGGTTCCCAACGCCTGAATTCAAGCGCCAGCAGTAGTCGGTCCACACTGGCCGGGCTCCGGAGAGTTCATTCATATACCAACAGGAGACATACATCGATGAGATCGGAACTGGTATTTGAGGCAGTTCATACTCTGCGCAACCGTTACACGCTGTGTCAGCTGGCTTCCAAGGCGACGCGGAAGTTCCATAAGCCCAGCACGCGTATTCAGGACACGACCAACGAAGTCCTGCACCGCATCGCTGATTCCGAGCGGCAAACTTTGATTCTCGAACCGGAGATGGCTGCCGAAGCGCAGCGGCGCGCCGCGTAAGCGCGCCGCGCCTTCGGGCGCTTTCCTCCTGCTGTTCCTCCGGCCCGCCCTTCTGCAAAATCCTCGTAGGTGAATAATGACAATCTCAGAACTAAAAGAAAAAAACATCACCGAGTTGACCCGTATAGCTCGGTCTCTCGAGCTACCCGGCGCCAGCGGCCTGCGCAAGCAGGACCTCATCTTCAAGATCCTCCAGGCCCAAAGCGAAAAAGAAGGACACATCTTCGCCGAGGGCGTGTTGGAAATCCTGCCTGATGGTTACGGTTTTCTCCGCTCGCCCGATTACAACTACCTGCCCGGTCCGGATGACATTTACGTTTCTCCGTCGCAGATCCGCAAGTTCGACCTGAAGACCGGCGATACCATCAGCGGCCAGGTCCGCCCGCCGCATGAAGGCGAAAAGTATTTCGCGCTGGTCAAGATTGAAGCCGTCAACTTCGAGTCGCCCGAAGAAGCGCGCAACAAGATCCTCTTCGACAACCTGACGCCGCTCTATCCACAGGAGCGGATCAAGCTGGAGACGGTGCGCGAGAACATCAGCGCCCGCGTCATGGATCTGCTCACGCCGGTCGGCAAAGGACAGCGCGGCCTCATCGTCGCTCCGCCGCGTACCGGCAAGACCATGCTGCTGCAGAATCTGGCCAACTCCATCACCACCAACCATCCTGAGATCGTGCTCATCGTGCTGCTCATCGACGAGCGTCCGGAAGAAGTCACCGACATGCAGCGCTCGGTGAAGGGCGAAGTGATTTCGTCGACCTTCGACGAGCCCGCCGCGCGCCACGTCCAGGTTGCCGAGATGGTGATCGAGAAGGCCAAGCGGCTGGTCGAGCACAAGCGCGACGTCGTGATTCTGCTCGACTCCATCACGCGACTGGCGCGTGCTTACAACACCATCGTTCCGCCGTCAGGCAAAGTGCTCTCCGGCGGTGTCGACTCCAACGCTCTGCAGCGTCCGAAGCGCTTCTTCGGCGCGGCCCGCAACATCGAAGAAGGCGGCTCGCTGACCATCATTGCGACCGCGCTGATCGAGACCGGATCGCGCATGGACGACGTGATCTTCGAAGAGTTCAAGGGCACCGGCAACATGGAAATCATTCTCGACCGCAAACTGGTCGACAAGCGCACCTTCCCGGCGATCGATATTCAGCGCTCGGGCACGCGCAAGGAAGAGTTGCTGATTCCCAAGGAAGATCTGGCGCGCATCTGGGTGCTGCGCAAGATTCTCAACCCGCTGTCACCGGTAGAAGCGATGGAGTTGCTGATCGACAAGCTCGGCAAAGCCCGCTCGAACGGCGAATTCCTGCAGAACATGGGATCGTTGTAACGCAGCTGCCGGCTCTCAGCCGTCAGCTGTCAGTGGGTTGGTAGAGCTGACCTTCAGGTCAGCGTCCAAGCGCTACCCTTCTACTTTGTCATCCCGACCGAGGCTTCAGCCCGAGCGGAGGGACCTGCTGTCCGCTGGCGCGACCAGAATGTTACCCAGCATTGAAACGCTGGGTTGGATACATTGGTCCGTTGCGCGAGTGCTCGGTGCCCCAGGTTCGCCCATCCTTTGGGCTAACCTGGGATGACGAGCCGATCTCCAACAGACACGCGCGAAAGCCCGAAGGGCGACATTTGTGTTAGCCGTGGGCGTCAGCCCGCGGTTTGCATCGAAGTTAAACCCCGAGTCCCTTCAGGGACGACGCAGTTTGGATCGAGGTGGGGCGCGGAGCAAAGGCTCCGCGCTTTTGTGTTCTGCACGAAATTGGTTCAAAGTAGCCGCATGCCTGACGGAGCGAAATATCTCCTACTCGCCCTGGCTGTAGCTGTGCCGTTCGCTTCACCTGCCCAAAGTCCGGCACCTGCGGCCAGCATCCACCAGCTGTTTGTCGAGGACCAGCAGGATCAGCAAATCGACAACGAGTCATTGTCTCGTGCTGAGCAAGAGAAACTGCGCGCTCAGTACAATCGACGAGAAGCGGAACTGAAGCGCCTGATGCAAAGCGGCGGCGTCCGCTCTGCGGAGGACTTCTTTGTTGCTGGCGTGATCCTCACGCATTCCCTGAAACCGGAGAATCAGCTGCTTGCGCACTTGGCATTTACCGCTGCCGCTTTCGAGGGAAACATCGAAGCCAAGCATCTCGCTGCGACCTCGCTCGATCGTTACCTCACGTTGTCGCAGCAGACGCCGATGTTTGGGACAACATTCCAAATCCCGTATCAGGGCTGGCGGCATGAGGTGTCGCCCGACATGAACGACGCGATACGCGCTGCTTTCTGTGTCCCCTCAATCTCACAACTCAACAGAATGTACGAACAGGAGAAAGCCGGCAAGGCCCCAGCAGAGGCCGGACATGAATACTGGGATATCAGCCTGCCAGGCTGCCAAACAACTCATTAGGCCGACTGCGCTCAGGGATCAGCTCATTTGTGGATCGAGGTGAAACGCGGAAGCGGAAGCTTCCGCCCTTTTATTTTGCAGTACCTAGAAGAAGCGCGGGAAATCCTGCGCTCCGCACTGTCGCAGTCGAAAGCCCCTCAGGAAAACATTACGGAGGCGATTCGCCGTAGCTTTGCACCTTTCGGCGGAGTCGAGCTTCCCGTCATCGAGCGCGCTTGCTTGGTCGGCAAATCCGCGCTACCTTAAAGCCCATGAGCGCTTTGCGTGATCAGATTGCGAGCCTGTCGCCCGTGGAGAAGGCTGAACTGCTGGATGAGGTTTGGGAAAGCCTCGAGGCCGACGCGATTTCGCTGACTGCTGAGCAACGCGCCGAACTAGACTACCGCATCGCTCGACATGATCAGAATCCTTCCGATGTAATTCCGTGGCCGCAAGTCCGAGCTGACCTGTTCAAGAAAAAGTGATGCTTCCGGTCGTTTGGCTACCCGAGGCCGAGGCCGAGTTGCAGCACGCCCGGGCGTGGTACGACACCATACGGCCAGAGTAGGGAGATCGCTTCGCTCACGCAGTGGACGAAACCGTCGATGCCATCTCGGAGCACCCGCTGCAGTTTCCAATAGTCCATCGCGGCCGGCGGCGCGCAGGAGTACGGCGTTTTCCGTACGGAATTTTCTCCGAAATTCAAGACCATCGGATTCTGGTGATTGCTTGTTTCCATGCCAAGCGCAATCCTAAACGCTGGCAATCACGCTGAAAGCGCGCTCCTGGCAACTTCAGGTTGATGTCCGCTACATCTGTCGTCCGCCCCATCCCGCTGGCCAACCCTCCACCCGAAGCGAATAATGGAGGCGTCGTTCCATGGAGCGACGATCCCGTATTAGATCCACAACAAGGAGGTTTCGTAATGCAGCATCATGCTGGCTGCTTCACTTCGGCCCGACGCTCGACCAGTTTTGTCTTCGCGCTCGTGGCCACATTTTTTCTCGTTGCCAGCCTTTCTTATTCGGCGCAATCGCAGACCTACACCGTCATTCACAATTTCACGGGCGGCCAGGACGGCGGTCAGCCCGCCGCCGGTCCAACTCTGGACGCATCCGGCAATCTTTATGGCACTACATTCTCCGGCGGCAATAAGAGCGACTGCGCCAGTGGTTGCGGCGCCGTCTACAAACTGACCCACCACAGCTCATCCTGGGTATTGAGTCCCTTGTACAGCTTCACCGGCGCAGGCGATGGCGCCTTGCCGGAGTACGGAGCGGTGACTCTCGGGCCCGACAGCGCTCCCTACGACACCACTTCGTCCGGTGCACTTGACGAGTCTGGCACGATCTTCAACGTGAGGCCACGTGCCACCGCTTGTCCCACCACCATCTGCCCTTGGACGGAGAATACCGTTCACCAGTTTGGCACCGGCAACGACGGTCTCCAGCCTCTCGGCAGCGCGATCTTCGACGCGGCAGGCAATCTCTACGGCACAACGTACCTCGGTGGCGCCTCTGGAATGGGAACCGTTTTCGAAGCGACGCGCTCCGGGCAGAATTGGACAGAGAGCGTCATCTATAACTTTGCCGGGAGTAGCGATGGCGCTAATCCGGTCGCGGGTCTGACCTTCGACAGCGCCGGCGATCTGTATGGCACCACCTACAGTGGCGGCGCCAACGGATGGGGCACGGTCTTCAAGTTGTCGCCCTCCGGTTCCGGCTGGACCAAGACCGTGATCTACAACTTCCAGAATGCAAATGACGGCCGCGCTCCAACCGGTGGAGTGATCTTCGATCAGGTCGGCAACCTCTACGGCGGCACGGTCTTTGGCGGAGTCAACAGCGGCGGAGTGGTCTACGAACTGTCGCCCTCGGGCGGCAACTGGACGCTGACGACGCTCTACAGCTTCAGCAGCGTCGCCGGCCCGTACAACACCCTCACCTTCGATGCCAGCGGCAATCTCTATGGCACCACTTATCGCGACGGCGCAGAGCTGGCCGGCTCGGTATTCAAGCTCACGCAGTCCGGCGGCAACTGGACCTTTACCGATCTCCACGACTTTACGGACGCGAACGACGGCGGCTACCCGACCAGCAGCGTCGCAGTCGACGCCCACGGAGATGTCTACGGCACAGCCTCGTCAGGTGGGAGCAGTGGCCAGGGAGTTGTCTTTGAAATCACACCATAAGTGCGAACGCTCTAGACAGACCATCCGGTGCCCCAGGTTCGCGTCCTTCTGTTGGACGCTAACCTGGGTCCGAATGGGCGCCTCGACGGGTTCCCATTCCGCCTCGCGCCCCCCGACGGAATTTTCGCAGCCCAAAAAACGAAAACTGAATCCAAATCGTTATTCATAACCCTGCGATTCTGGGTTATTGTGTATCTCACAAGGACGGAATTGGTGCCTCAGATTCGCGGCCTTCTGTTGGACGCTAGCCTGGGTGGAAGAACAATGACTCGAGTGCGTCGGAAAATTCAGGTGGTGACATTGGGGTTGGCGGCGGCAATCGCCGCTCACGCCCAGACCGCGCCATCCTCTGCTTCCACGCCTTCGACGCCACCACCGTCGCTCTCGGTGGTTGCCGTGCCGAATCAGGCCGTCTTGCCGCCAGCTCCGAATCCGATGCAGCCGCTGCTCGACTTCCGCGACTCCGACATCAAGTTCAACCTGGGCGAGCTGATGAGCAATCTTCGCGACAGCCGTCACGAGGGCTGGGTGCTCGCCGCGTATCCCGATCCCAAGACCAGCCGTCCGCTGATCGGTGCCGGCTTCAGTCTCGATGTCCCCGAGCGCGAGCATCCGCAGACCGATCCGTTCAATCCCAACCTCTTTCTCGAGCCGTCAAGCGCGCAACTCTGGCAGGCCGCAGGCCTCGATCCCGCTCGTCTCCAGACCATCCTCGACCAATTCGACGACGACCTCGCAGCCTGGAAGAAGCGAAACTTCCAGCGTAAGGCTCGCACCCAAACGCTCACGCCGCAACTGACCGAAGAGGAAGCCACGCAGCTGCTCCGCATCTCGGCGATTCAGGCCGTGCACAATGCTCACGCCTATTGCCGCGGCTTTGACAACATGACCGGCTACCAACAAATGGCGCTCAGTCAGCTCGTCTTTCAGATGGGCGTAAACCTCGAAGAGTTCACACACTTCCTCAGCGCCATCAATAGCGATCCCGCTTATCGCGATGCAGCGTTGGCTCCCAGCGAAACCGAGACCGACGCTCAGCACTGGAAGAACGTGCAAAGCATGCTGATCCAGAGCGACTGGGCCCGCCGCTACAGCACGCGCGCTGTCGCTGTCATCGCGATGTTCGATGCTGATTACGAGAACAATCCTGCCGCAGCCGAGCGCAGGGTGCGCGCGCAGGTCCATCCTTATCACTCGCACCGGCGCCGCGCCGCCACTCTGAAGACGGCCAGCGCCCACAAGAAATCCGCCGCGCACAGCACGCATCAAAGCTGATTGGCAGGTTGTGTGCCGTGCACATAGACTGCAACCTTTCTTCGTGGTGCATGGGTGGAGCACCGCTCAAGGGTGGGTAGAGCTGGCCTTCAGGCCAGCGTCTCGTGCCATTCATTTCCTTTTTCTGAGTCGGCTTCAGCCGACGGCACGAGAGTCGCTAAGAGTTCTTAAGCAGCCTGCTATAGCTGCTGAGGTAACAGAGCTTTGCCTCAGGTGCTAAAGCGCGCTGATGGTAGGCCGCATGTTTTGTACGCCTGAAGGCGTACTCCACGCGCTGCATCTGTTCGCTTTGCACATCCCAACCCCTGCCGTTAGAATCGAGCTTTGGCGCGCCGGCGTGAAATTCCATGTCATTGAAGCAGTCGGAAGCGATCGTGTTGCGAACTTATCCGCTGCACGAAGCTGACCTGCTGGTGACCCTGTTCACGCGCGCGGAAGGCAAGGTCAAGGGCGTTGCGCGCGCCGCTAAGAAGTCCAAGCGGCGCTTTGGCGGAGCGCTCGAGCCGCTGACGCTGGTTCGCGTTTATTACGACGATCGCGAGGGCAAGGAGCTGGCGCGCCTCGATTCCTGCGACATCCTGGAATCGCCGCTGTCGACGACGGTCGATTATCCGCGTGTAGTCGCGCTCGAGCACGTGGCCGAGATGCTCGACGAGCTGCTGCCCGACCGCGAGGCTAACGACGCGATCTTTCGCCTGACGGTTTCGGTGCTGCATCAGTTGCGTTCCGGCCCGATCTGGTTGCCGCTGACGTATTTCCAGCTCTGGCTGGTGCGGCTGGTGGGATTTCTGCCGGAGCTGAATGAGTGTCTGGCATGTGGAGCGGCGCTGAATGGCAGCCGGGCTTTTTATCACGCGCTGGCCGACGGTTTAATGTGCGCGCAACATAAGCGCCTGGCCTCGTCGCAACTAACGCCCGAGTCGCGTTCGCTGGCTGCACAGATGTTTCGCGCGCCGGTGGAGAGCTTTGCTGAATCTCAGACGATGGGAACTGCCAGTGAAGACATTCGCACGGACGATGCTCGCGAAGCTCCGATTGATGCGGCCGCGGAACATGCTGTTAAGCGTCATGCCGCGGGAGGATCGCCTCACGCCGATCTGCGCAAGTTTCTCACGCAGATCATCGAGCGCCACATCGAGAAGAAGCTGGTGACAGCAGCGATGCTGGCGAGGCTGTAAGGTGGAAGAGCAGGCCTTTAGGCCTGCGTCCACGGCCATAATTATTTTGAGTCCCTTTAGGGACGGCATAAGATAAGCGGGGCTTCAGCCCCGCGTCAAACTCATAATGACTTCTCGGCAAAATCCGCTGACGTTCCAGGAACTGATCCTCCGCCTGCAATCCTTTTGGGCAGAACACGGCTGTGTCTTGCAACAGCCCTATGACGTCGAGGTTGGCGCCGGAACCATGGCGCCTGAAACCTTCCTTCGCGTCCTCGGACCGAAGCCGTATCGCGTCGGCTACGTTCAGCCCTCGCGGCGTCCCGCCGACGGCCGTTACGGCGAGAACCCGAATCGCCTCTTCAAGCACATGCAGTTTCAGGTCATCCTGAAGCCGCCGCCGGAGAATGTGCAGGATCTCTATCTCCAATCATTGCAGGCGATTGGCGTCGATCTCCGCAAGCACGACATTAAGTTCGAAGAGGACAACTGGGAGTCGCCCACGCTTGGGCGCCTGGGGCATCGGCTGGCAGATCGTCCTCGACGGCCTGGAGATCACGCAGTTCACCTATTTCCAGCAGTGCGGCGGTGTGGATCTTGATCCCATCTCCGCCGAGCTGACCTACGGCCTCGAGCGCATCACCGCCTTCGTGCAGGATGTCGATTCCATCTACGACATCACCTGGGTCGTCGATCCCGACGGCCGCCCGGTGAAGTACGGCGAAATCCGCCTGCAGGACGAGCTGCAATTTTCGGTGTACAACTTTGAGCACGCCGACATCGCGAAAACCTGGAAGCATCTTGAGCTTTACGAAGCGGAGTGCCAAGCGTTGCTGAATGAGTATGCCGCTGCGACCTCGTCCGCTGGCGAGGAGCGAAAAGCCAAGACCGAAAAGCGCGATGGCGACAAAGCCGAAAATCACGACGGCGATTCTGCCGAACAGAGAACAGCGAACACCGAAAGGCGCTCACGCTTCCCGATTCTCGCCGCCTTCGATCTCTGCCTCAAGTGCTCGCACCTGTTCAACCTTCTCGACGCGCGAGGAGCCATCAGCGTGACCGAGCGAGTAGGCGTGATCGCGCGCATTCGTGCGCTCGCGGTCGGCGTGGCGAAGGCATACGTCGACCAGCAAAAGGCCGAAGCCGAAAGCGCGCCAGCTAGCGAGGAAGACACGTCGCGCGATGATCGCAGCCCGCGCGAGCCCGAGCAACTGGCGGTCAGCAGTTCGTAGCCGCAAAGCTAAAATGGCGGATTGAGGAAGCTTGAAAGTCCGGGACGTAATCAAGCGGCTGGAACAAGACGGCTGGAGAGTAGACCGCACCAAAGGTAGCCATCGCCAGTTTCGTCATGCCTCGAAGCCGGGTACGGTGACGGTCGCGGGCCATCAATCGGTTGACGTTCCGCCTGGCACTTTGAACAACATCTTGAAACAGGCAGGTCTGAAATGAAATACCTCGTTGTTTACGAGAAGTCGGTAAATGGGTGGGGAGCATATGCCCCCGATCTGCCCGGCCTGGGCGTTGTCGGCCAAACCCTGCAAGAGACAAAGCAGCTCATCCGCGAGGCCATTGAGTTCCACTTGGAGGGAATGCGTCAACACGGTGAGCCAATTCCGCTTCCCAACAGTGAAACTGAGTACATCACCGTATGAAACGATGTCGTACGATCCGCCCTGAAGGGCGGGGCTATCATCTTTCGAGCCTTCGGCGCTGGCGTGTTGCCAGAGTAGGGGTCCTTCGACTCGTCGCTTCGCACCTCGCTCAGGATGACACCATTGTTTGGCTGAATGCCAATTGCCAATTGCCAATTGCTAGTTGCTAATTGCTTCTTTTATGGACTTCCTACTCGAAATCGGTACCGAAGAAATTCCCGCTCGCATGATTGACAGCGCGCGCGACGAGCTGGCTCGTCGCGTCGGCGATCTGCTGCAACGCGAGCGGCTGAGCGGCAATCCCAATCTACAGTCGTACTCCACGCCGCGCCGGCTGGCCGTGCTTGCTTCCGGAGTCGCTGCTGCCCAGCCCGACATCACTGAGCAGGTCACCGGCCCATCGCTGAAGGTCGCTTACAAGGATGGAGCTCCAACTCCCGCAGCTGAAGCGTTTGCGCGCAAAGTGAATGTTCCTGTCAGCGCGTTGGAGAAGATAACCACGCCCAAGGGCGAATACCTCGCCGCGACCGTGCTCAAGAAAGGCCGTCCCGCGGCCGAAATCTTCGCCGAATCGCTGCCCAAAGAGATTGCCGGAATCTACTGGGCGAAGAACATGTACTGGCGTGGCAAGTCGGCGGAGCGCTTCGTGCGCCCGGTGCGCTGGCTGGTGACGCTGCTCGATGGCGAAGTGGTGCCGCTGGAATTTGCCGGCATTCGCGCCGGCGGCGTCAGCGAAGGTCATCGCATTCTTTCGTCGGGGGCGCTCACCATCAAGCGCCCTGCCGATTACGCGAAAACGCTGGCCACTGGATCGGTCATCGCTACCTCGGCGGAACGCGAACAGCGCATCCGCAAAGCTCTCGACGCAGCGACGCGCACGATTGCAGGCGCGCGCTGGCGCGAAGACAAGTCTCTGCTCGACACCGTCGTCAATCTGACGGAATTCCCCTCGGCGGTCCTCGGCAGCTTCGATCCGGAATTTCTCGCGCTCGCCGACGAGGTGTTAGTCACCGTCATGCGCGATCATCAGAAATACTTCGCGCTGGAGGACGCCAACGGCAAACTGCTGCCGCACTTCCTCGCGGTGCTCAATACAGACGGCGATCCCGACGGCCTCATCCGTCACGGCAACGAGCGCGTTCTACGCGCCCGCTTCAACGATGCGCGCTTCTTCTGGGAGACCGACCAGAAGATTCCGCTACGCGATCGCGTGGCGATGCTGAAGTCGGTGACATTCCAGAAAGATCTTGGCAGCTACTTCGACAAGACTCTTCGGGTGCAGCATCTGAGCGCCAAGCTCTGCGCGGTAGTCAATTATGAATTAGAGCGGGCAAACGGGACCCCGGTGCGGCATGGAGTTGTTTTCAAAGCGGCGCACCTGTGCAAGGCTGACCTGACGACTGAGTTGGTGAAGGAATTTACCGAGCTGCAGGGCATCATCGGCGGACTGTACGCCAAGGTGCAGGAGCTCGACCCGATCCTGCCTCGCGCGACGGTCGAGGCGATTGGCGACGCGGTTTACGACCACTACAAGCCGGAGTCGATGGACGACAGCGTTCCGCGTACCGCTGAGGGCGGCGTGCTCGCCATCGCCGACAAGGCCGACAGCATCGCCGGAATGTTCGCATTGGGATTGCAGCCGACGGGCTCGAAGGATCCGTTTGCGTTGCGCCGCGCGGCCAATGGCATCGTCAAGATCATCGCCGAGCACAAGCTGCCGCTGCCGATCTCGAAGCTCTTCTCGGACGCGCGGTCGGAATATGTAGGCTCGGAGGCCGAGCGGCGTTTCGATCCCAAGGTGAATTTCGAGGACGCGATCGCGAGCTTCATGCGCGAGCGCCTGGAGTTCTATCTTCGCGATGCGCGCGGCTTCGCGTATGACGTGGTGAACGCGGTGCTGGCCGCCGATGCTGACGATGTGGTCGACGCCATCGCCCGTGCCGAGGCTGTGAGCGAGGTGCGCGGATCGGAGGACTTCGCTTCGATCTCAGTGGCCTTCAAGCGGATGAAAAACATCCTCCGGCAGGCACGTGAAACCAATAAGGCGTGGCCGAGAGCCTCGACGCCGGCGCCTTAACGGAGGATTCTGAGAGGGAACTGGCGGCGAAGATCTCCGGAGATTGCTGCCGTTCGGTGCGGGAGCTCCGTGAGCAGAAGAATTACTCGCGGGCGCTAATGACATCAGCCGCCTACGCCAGCCAGTCGACACGTTCTTCGACAAGGTCATGGTGATGGTCGATGACGAGCGCGTGCGTGCGAACCGGCTCGCGCTGCTGCGCGACCTGCTGAGCGAATTCTCTACCATCGCCGACTTCAGCGAGATCGTGACGGAAGGGAAGTAGCTTTTCACGGCGGAATTATTGGAGCAACGACAAGCCCGCAGGGCGCCACAATGAAGTCAGGGCCAACGGCAAGCCCGAAGGGCGGCACAATCGTAGCCCAGCACGTGAGTGCTGGGATCGCGGATTAACAATTCTCCCCAGTCCCTTCAGGGACGACACAAAAGATTTATGCCGTCCTGACGGACTCGCTCAACTGTTTCACGATTACCCAGGACTTACGTCCTGGGTTACGATTGTGCCGCCCTTCGGGCTGACGTTGTATGAATTTTGTCTGTCAGTCACATCTCCAACTGCCGTACTCAATTCGCTCGCCACGACAACCATTGCATTCAGGAATCCCAGCAAATGCGGACAATTCGCGCCAGATCAGGCGCTCGTGATGACAATTTCGTGATGCCAGCAGTATCGCAAAGGAAGTTGGTCGACCGATTTGGGCGCTCGTGATCCCCATTCCTCGCTAATGGGCCGCAGCGTGCAGAATTTGCCTACCGAATTTTCGCAATTCCCCATTAACCACGCGCAGAAGTCGTATCATTGAAAGTTGTACCCAACCTATAAAGGATTCCCCAATGAGCACTCCTACTGCTGAACTGGAACATGCGGCCGCCGACAAGCACGCCGTAAAGTATGTCTACTTCTTCGGCGACGGCCGCGCCGAGGGTCACGGCAAGATGAAGGACGAGCTCGGCGGCAAAGGCGCCGGCCTCGCCGAGATGACCAACGCCGGACTTCCCGTGCCTCCCGGCTTCACCATTCAGACCGAAGCCTGCCGCGAATATATGCGCAACGCCGCCGTCTCCTCGGCCGTCAACCGCGAGATGGATGAAGCGCTGAAGCATCTCGAGCAGTTGCAAGGGCAGAAGCTAGGCGCCGCCGACAATCCGATGCTGGTTAGTGTGCGCTCGGGCGCAAAGTTCTCCATGCCCGGCATGATGGACACCATCCTCAACCTCGGCCTGAATGACAAGTCGGTCGAAGGCTTGGCCAAGCGCAGCAACAATCCGCGCTTTGCTTATGACTCCTACCGTCGCCTCATCCAGATGTTCGGCAGCGTTGTGCTCGACATCGACAAGAAAGCATTCGAAGAAGTTTTTGACGGCAAGAAGAAGCAGAAGAAAGCCAAGCTCGACACCGAGCTCGACGCCAAAGCGCTGCAGGAAGTTATTGCCGAATACAAGAAGGTTGTGCAGAAGCACACCAAGCGCGAGTTCCCACAGGATCCGCGGGAGCAGCTGGTGATGGCTCGCGACGCCGTCTTCCGCTCCTGGCAGAACGATCGCGCCAAGCATTATCGCCGCATCAACAATATCGACGACATGCTGGGCACCGCCGTCAACGTACAGGCCATGGTCTTTGGCAACCTGGGCGATACCAGCGGCACCGGCGTTGGTTTCACGCGCAATCCCGCGACCGGCGCGAAGGAGTTCTACGGCGAGTTTCTGATGAACGCGCAGGGCGAAGACGTGGTCTCGGGTGTGCGCACGCCGGTGCACATCTCCAAGCTCGAAGAGGTCATGCCCAAGGTCTACCAGCAGCTGCGCGAGATCACCACACGGCTGGAGAAGCACTACCGCGACATGCAGGACTTTGAGTTCACCATCCAGGACGGCCGCCTGTACATGCTACAGACGCGCAACGGCAAGCGTACCGGGCGTGCCGCGGTTCGAGTTGCGATCCAGATGGTCGACGAAGGACTGATCACCAAGGAAGAAGCGATCTTCCGCGTCGAGCCGAATCAGCTTTACGACTTCCTGGTCCCCAGCCTGGACGAGAAGGGCAAAGATATCGAAGTGCTCGCGACCGGTCTTCCGGCGTCACCGGGCGCGGCTGTGGGACAGATTGTCTTCACCGCAGAAGAGGCGGTCGAGAAATTCCACAAAGACAAAAGCGCGAAGCTGATTCTGGTGCGCAGCGAAACAACGCCCGAAGACATTGCGGGCATGGAAGTCGCTGCCGGCATTCTCACCGCACGCGGTGGTATGACGAGTCACGCGGCTGTCGTCACGCGCGGCATGGGCAAGTGTTGTGTTGCCGGCGCGGGCGATATTGAGGTTGACGAGAAAGCTCGCGTCATGCGCGCGAAGGGTAAGACGCTGAAGGATGGCGATTGGATCTCGCTCGATGGCACTACCGGCCGCGTGATCAACGGCAAGCTCAACACCGTTCCGGCTCGTCCCGATGATCCTGAGCTGCAGAAGCTGATGGGTTGGGCGGAACCGTATCGCCGCATGGGCGTGCGCGCCAACGCCGACATCCCTCGCGATGCCCTGCAGGCGCGGGCTTTCGGCGCGGAGGGTATTGGACTGTGCCGCACGGAGCACATGTTCTTCGCCGAAGACCGCATTCCGCACATGCGCGCCATGATTCTGGCGAGCAACGAGAAGGATCGCCGCACCGCGCTGCGTAAGCTGCTGCCCATGCAGCGCAATGATTTCATCGGCCTCTTCCGCGCCATGGACGGACTGGCGGTCACGATCCGCACGCTCGATCCGCCGCTGCACGAATTCCTGCCGAAGCGCGAAGACTTGCTCGTTGAAATCACGCGCCTCGAGGACACCAAGCCGAAGTCACCCAAGCTGAAGGAGCTGCGCACGCTGCTCAATCGCGTGGAGCAGTTGCATGAGCAGAACCCCATGCTTGGCCTGCGCGGCTGCCGCCTCGGCATCACCTATCCCGAGATGACCGAGATGCAGGCACGCGCCATCTTCGAAGCTGCCGTCAAGTGCGCCAAAGAGGGCGTGAAGGTGAAGCCGGAGATCATGATTCCGCTTACCACCGGCTTGAAGGAGATGGCCAACCAGGCCGCGCTGGTGCGCAAAGTTGCCGATGAGGTTTTCGCCGAGAAGGAATATAAGGTCGAATATCTCGTGGGCACCATGATCGAATTGCCGCGCGCGTGTCTGGTCGCCGACGAAATTGCCAAGGAGGCCGAGTTCTTCAGCTTCGGCACCAACGACCTCACGCAGACGACATACGGCTTCTCGCGCGACGACGTTGGTAAGATCCTGACCGCATATCTTGCTGAAGGCATCCTCAAGCAGGACCCATTTGCGGTGCTCGACCGTGAAGGCGTCGGCGAGTTGATGCGTATCGGCACCGACAAAGGCCGCGCTGCACGTCCGGACATCAAGATCGGCATCTGCGGCGAGCACGGTGGCGATCCGTCTTCGGTAGAGTTCTGCGCCGAGCTCGGATTCACTTACGTCTCTTGTTCGCCCTTCCGCGTGCTGACAGCGCGGTTGGCGGCGGCGCAGGCAGGAGCTAGCTCGGAGTTGAAGATCGAGGCCGGACGGACCAAATAGTTGTCGGTTGTCAGTTTTTTGTAAGACTCAAGGCTCGGCGATCTGCCGGGCCTTTTCCTATTTGGGACAGCTTCCGGCTACGGTCGGCTTTAGCATGTCCGTGCCGCACCCTATACATTTTTGGGTTGTTTACGGGTAATTCTAGGAGTATTACTAGTTCGTCATCCCTTGTAACTTTACAGGGCGGTTGCTTTGCACTTCAGCGAATCGCCAGTCCGGCGTCTGCCGGATTCAACTCACTAGTTTGCAATCGAAACTGACGCTGCGAATGGAGGATCTCTCGTGAAGTCGAAAGTTCTATCAAGTCTAACTTGCGTTTTGCTGTTTGCCGGCCTGACGTATGCAGCAACACCGACCAAGCAGATTCCTGATGGCCAGAAGGCCAAGATCACCGGCGAGATCATGTCTCGCGACGCCGATATGCTGACCGTACAGGACAAAGACGGCGGCACGGTAATCGTCGATCTAGGTGACGATACCCAATATAAGCGCGTGAAGGGCGCGTTTCGCATGCGCCGCCAGGACATGGATGCGGCTGCCATGCTGCCCGGCCTGACCATCAGTGCTGAAGGCGTGGGCAACGCGCAGGGGCAGTTGGCCGCTACCAAGATCACCTTCAATCCTGACATGTTCGACATCGCTATGGCGCAGTATTCGGCGAGCCAGGCGAACAAGCAGGCCGCTGCCACCGCGCAGAATACGGCTAATCAGGGTGTGAACCAGGCGCAGGCGGCGCAGGCTTCGGCCAACCAGGCGCAGGGCACTGCTAACGCCGCCGGCACTGCCGCCGTGGCAGCCGGAACGCTGGGCTTGATGAACGCGCAGGCGGTGACGATGGTCAACGAGCGCGTTTCGGATCTCGGCGAATACAACACCGTTGCCGAAGCGGGCGTCTACTTCGCGACCGGCCAGGCGAATCTGGACGCCGCCGCGAAGGCCGATCTCGACAAGCTGTCGCAAGTGGCTATGTCCACCAATCACTACATGATCGAAGTCGCCGGCTACGCCTCCAGCACCGGCACCCAGGCGGAGAATCAGAGGCTGAGCGATCAGCGTGCCACAGCGGTGGTGCAGTACCTGCGCAATAAGGGGAGCATCCCCATGCGCCGCTTCCTGCTGCCTGCCGGTTATGGAGAAAACAAACCTGCCGCCGCCAACACCGACACGATGGGACGCGCCCTCAACCAGCGCGTGGATGTAAAGGTGCTCGTGAACAAGGGTCTGAGCCAAGGTATGTAATTGCAATAGCGAGCGAGGAAAAGAGGCTGCGCCAGCGGCCTCTTTTTTGTTGCAGGTGGTAGAGCGGCGCTTCAGCGCCGCGTCCAGCGATAGAGAGAAAATGGGTTGAGGTGGTCATTGAAAATGACTACCTCAACCCAGAAGCGAGGCGACGGGCTTCGACGCCAACCTCAAGGTTGGCTCTACCACCCTTAGCTGAGGGTTGACAGCTGATAGCCGCTTTCACTGCGTCTGCTGCAGTCTCGCCAACAGCTTCTGCGCCAGGTTTTCTTCCGATTCCGACCACAAGACCCTTCCACTCACGGCGCAATGCTTTTCCACCGCATTCGAGAAGGCGACCAGCTTGGCGATATTGCTGCGGAGATTCTTCTCGACTGTCGGCGAGAGGTGCTGCCCTTCATAGACGAACGAAAAATCAAGACCGAAGTCCACCTCGATGTGGCCGTCGTCGGTGTAGATGCCGTCGTCGAACTGAACTCCATGAATGAGGAAGCTGGACCGCAGAGGGCCGTTGCACCCAGCTTTCACCCTGCTCGCCATCGTTGGGCACCCACAAATCCCAGAAGGCCTCGAAGACGAAGGCAAAGTCGTCATGAACAAATTCGCTGGCCACGTCGGCGGCCTCTTCCGGCGAGATGCCAGGATCGAAGCGCCGCTCCAGCACCGTCGGCTCCGACCACGCCACCGGGTGTACCGAGAGGTAGGTGATGCCTTCGCGTACCGATGAGAAAGGAAATTGACGCAGCACCGACAATGTGCGCGTCAGCATTTCGCCTTCGCGAAAGCTGGGAAACCAGATGCTGAGATAGAGCGAGTCGGCCATCGCGGGTATTGTAGCAGCGGGAAACAGCGGACCGGCGTTCCCTGGTCCGCAAGAATTCAGATGCCCTCTTGGCAGCGCCCGCGCTATCTGGAGATGACGCTGTTCTGGGAGCGCCGATTCTCAGAAACCTAAATCACTCAGCCCCGGATGATCCTCCGGCCGCGGCCCCAGCGGCCAATGGTACTTGAGATCCGCTTCCTTGATGGGCAGGTCGTTGATGCAGGCGTGCCGCACGCGATTCAAGCCTTCGGTGTCGTACTCCCAATTCTCATTGCCGTAGGAGCGATACCAGTTGCCGGAATCGTCGTGCCACTCGTAGGCGAACCGCACCGCGATGCGATTGTCCGTAAAGGCCCACAGCTCCTTGATGAGCCGGTAATCCAACTCTTTTTGCCATTTGCGCGTGAGGAAGGGCACGATTTCCGCACGTCCGTTGATGAATTCGGCGCGATTCCGCCAGCGCGAATCGACGGAATAGCCCAGCGCAACTTTTTCCGGATTCCGCGAGTTCCACGAATTCTCGGCCATGCGGACCTTCTGTATCGCGGTCTCTCGAGTGAACGGTGGTAAGGGAGGCGCCATGACTTTCTCCTTCTGAATTGGCCTTCGGCACGAGGTCAGCAACCCTTCGATGCGAGAATGTCCTGGCGCGATTCACCCGTGCCCAGCCGGACGGAGATAATCTCCTGGCCCCCTGCCCGAACGGTTTTGCCGTCACCATTGCTCGGAACGCGGGTAATCCAGAGCAGTGCGAACAACTCGCAAGCCGCATCGATCGAGAAACCGTATTTCAAGCGCTCAGCATCTTCTTCTTGCTCTTGATCTCCTCCAGCAGCGCGTCGATCTTCTGTTCGCGATCGAGGGCGTGCAGCCGGCCGTCGATGTCATCGCCCAGGACTTCGTGTTTCGCGCGGCCCAGCGCCTCCTCGCGCGCAACTTTCGTCCGCATGCGATCGAAGGTTTGGCCCTCGCCATCGGGTGTCAGCTGCGCATCGGCGGCACGGCTCACCGCACGCGAGCGGCGATGTTGCGCGATCAGCAGATCCGCCTTGGCCTTCGCCTCCGACAACTTCAGCTCCAGCTTCTTTAGCGCCGCCTTCAGCGATTCCACCTGCGTTTGCTGATCAGCGATCTGCTGATCGAAGCTCTCGGCCAGTTGCTGGAAGCTCATCGCGCGCTCCAGCGCGGCCCGCGCCAGTTCATCGTCATGCTTATCGACCGCCAGCTCCGCCTTGTGCATCCACTCGGCGTGCTTCTCGGCGTTATCTTTTTTCTTCTTCTCCAGCAGATGCAGATCGGCGAGCGCGATCGCCACCTGCGTCTTCACTTGCAGGAACTGATTTTCCATATCGAGAATCACCTGCTTCAACATCTTCTCGGGATTTTCCGCGCGGTCGATCAAGTCGTTCAGATTCGCCCGCAGCAGCGTTGCTACACGATCGAGTAATGCCATAACCAGCTCCTTGTCAGCTGTCGGCCATCAGCCGTCAGCTTTCCGCAAAATTTCGCCATTCGCTCTTGGCTTTTCGCTTTTCGCTTCGAACCAAGACGCTCACACCGGGGTCCCCGACGAGCGCCGCTTTTGCGCTCGTTGGGGTTGTCACATCTGCTCGCCACGAACCGCAGCCAGGAAGAAGGCGACGAGCAGGCCTCCCACCGTTCCAATGAGGACCGCAATGTTGGAATGGGTGATGAAGCGTGCCACCACTCCCAACAGCGTTCCCGTTAATCCCAGATTCACAATCTGTCGCGTGCTGTCATGTTCGTCCTGCATAACGAATCCTTTGTTACGAGAGCTGTCAGCTATCAGCCATCAGCTTTCAGTTCGGGTTCGGGTGCCCCACTCATTCGCGGGTTTCGAATGAGTGGGTCGCCCTCCGACGGCTAAAGCCGTCTCGAGAAATAAACATCGTGGGACGCTGGCCTAAAGGCCAGCTCTACCCTACTTTCCCGCACCCGCCGCTTTCGACTTACCTTCATCAGCCGGCGGCAGGCTGTCCGGCTTGGGCGACTTGTCGCCGATCGTCCGGATCTTGCCCAGCAGGTCCGACATCGGCATGCCCGAGAGCGCCTCGAACAGCGCGGGCACCTGCGCCGCCATCTCCGTGATGTCGCCGGTGATCTTGTTCATCCCCGCCGAGTGCCCATTGCCGGTAGAGACGATGGTGATCTTGTCGACATTCGCTAGCGGACTGGCCAGCGCCTTCACCACCTCCGGCAATCCGGTGATCAGCTTGTCGAAAACAGCGGCCTGGTTGTACTCCTGGAAGGCTGCCGCCTTCACGTTCATGGCGCGCGCTTCGGCGTCGCCCTTCTTGAAGATGATCTCGGCTTCGGCTTCGCCCTGCGCGCGGATCGCACTGGCGTGGCCCTCGGCTTCCACCGTCAGGCGCTGGCGCTCGGCGTTGGCTAGCGTCTCAATACGTTGGCGCTCGATTTCGGCCTGCTTCAACACCGTCGCAATCAATTCCTTCTCGCGACGATTGATCTCGGCCTCCTGCACCTTCACCTGCGCTTCCTTCTCCACTTGCTGCACCTTCACCGACTCGGCAATCACCTGCTGCTGCATGACATTGGTCTGGATCTCGTAGGCCTTGTCGGCCTGCGCTTGCTGCTTCTTGATCAGTTCGTTGTACTGCGCCTTTTTAACTTCGAGATCGCGGTTGGCTTCTGCCTGGCGGGCAAGGGAAGCGGTCTCGGCAGCGACGCGCTCCTGATCGGCCTGCGCCTTCGCCGTTGCCGACTCGCGCAAGGCGATGGCGCGCCGGATGGCGGTATCGCGGTCTGCCTCGGCGGTGGCCACGTCGGCGTCGCGCTTAATGCGCGCGATGTCCGGCCGGCCCATGTTGGTGATGTACTCGTTTTTGTCGCGAACTTCTTTGATAGTGAACGAGATCACCTCGAGCCCCATCTTGTTGATGTCATCAGCACAGGTCGAGCGCATGCGGTCGGCCACCATCTCCGGCTGCTTTACGATCTCCTCCACCGTGAGCTGGCCGATGATGCCGCGCAAGTGGCCTTCCATGACCAGCCGGATCAGCGCCTCGCGATCGGGCGGCGTCTTGGTAAGGAATTGCTCCGAAGCCGTCATAATCGATTCAGGATCCGACTTCACTTTGATTTGCGCGACGGCTTCGACGGTGACGGCGACGCCCTGCTTGGTGTAGAGATCCTGTTGCGGCGCTACGTCAAACGACATCAGTTCGAGCGAGAGTTGACGGCAGTTCTCGACCATGGGAAGGATGACCGTGCCGTGTCCCTTGACCACTCGCATACCGCGAAAGCCGTACACCACGAGAGCTTCGTTGGGTCCGGCTTTGCGATACAGTTTGGCGAAGATAGCCATCAGCAGGATGATCGCTGCGACGGCTGTCCACGCGATGATTAACACCTCAGTTGGAATGTGCGGCATAACGTCTCCTTAAAACCCAGCAATTAGCAATTAGCGATTAGCAATTAGCTATCCTTGCCAAGAACTCCCCTCGGTCAATTAACCCCTCGCTGCGTTCCATCTCGAGACCTCGCTGTCCAGCGGAAATAAGCGACCATTCGGAATCACACCCAGGACAAGTGCCACCAGGATCAGGCAGCGGAGCAATGCCGTCAAATACGACGAACGGCAGATATGGATGTGATTTCCATGCCCTCGCCGGGAGTGCTGCTGCAGAGAACATCGCGACGATCCATAGCACCAGCAAGACAACGAGTGCTCGTCCAGTCTTTCGATAGAGGTGCTCATCGCGATCCATAGTTGAACCCGTAATTACTTGCTGAGTGCCGAATGCTAACTGCTAAGCGCTAGCCGGTAGTTGCTGGTTGCTGCTTCTCCGCCATCTCGTCCCACCGCCGTACATAGGCGATGCCTTTCTCGTAGCGCGTAATAATGACTTCCGTTCCCTTATCCAGCGCCGCGCCGTCTTCGCTGCGGGCGCCGCAGGTGTGGCGCGTGCCTTCCTGCGAGAAAATCATCTCGCCTGTACCGCCTTGTCGAACCGGGCTGACGATGCGGCCCAGCACACCCACGCGTTCGTAGTCCGCGGGATCGAGTTCGCGATCGTGTTTCATCAAGAGCTTCACCACAAACCAGAAGATGATGTTCGCGCCAATGATTCCGGCTACCACCGCGACGATCAGCACCAGGCTGACCACCAGAGTCGAGTAGCGAGTCAGCAGGTAACCCGCTCCGCCAAACCAAACCAGAAACGCGGCGATGGTGCCGAAGTTGAGGAACGGCATCTCGGCGCCCGCAGCTCCAGCGTGCGCTCACCGCCGGCCGCGTGCGGCGTGGCAACATGTCCGCCATGCGGCAGCGACAAGTGTGGCGTGTGAATCGGCACATGCGGCGTGTGAATATTCAGGTGCGGCACGTGCCAGCCTCCGCCCAGGAAGGCCAACACCGTCAGCGTGACGCCCACCAGGAAGCAAACGAGATAGAAGATCGCCCATGCCGTCATAATTTCGCTCCAGCGGGTCTCGCCGCTCCGCGTCCGCGATGCGAGCCCCCCGCCAGGCCCGGCTTCAATACCTCGACCAGCCGATCCACCAGCTCTGGCGTCTCCAGAATCGCGCCCATCAGCACCAGACACTTGCGCGTGTCACCATGCTTGGCCAGTTGCAACAGCGCGTGGCTCAGCTCGGGATCGTGCGCAAACTGCTCGGTACCGTTAATCAGCCACAAATCCAGCCGGTCTTCGGTGGCGCGCAGGTCGCTGGTCAGCTCCGTGTGATAGCCCTCGGGATCATCCACCAGGTAACCGGGATGAACCTTGAAGAACCGCGCCAGCAGCATGCGCGAAGCGTTGGTCAAATGCGGCCGCGCACCGCTCTCAATCTGCGACAGGTACGACTGGCTTAAGCCCTTGCCGGTTTCTTTCTTCAGCGCGCGGACCAGACCCTGTTGGGTCATCTCACGATCCATGCCGCGTAGCGTGCCCTCGACCAGCCGCAGGTATCGAAGTTTTTCGCCCAATTTCATATTACGATTTGCAATTATGATATTGCAATCTGTAATTGTCAAGAACTGGATTTGCCCTAGAATCTTCAGCTTCCGGAATTTTTCACCACGGAGGCACGGAGGGCATGGAATTGTCAGGGAAATTCTGAACGTCTGGAAATAACTTGGTAATCAAAACTGGAGGCCGGATTACGGTTGCGATGGCTGTCTTCTTCGCCTACCTATTTTGGAAGCCATTGAGGATATCCATTGAGGGTGTCGAAGACGGTAATGAACTCCGTGTTCTCCGTGCCTCCGTGGTGAAAGACTACCGTCCGAAGTACAGCAGTCCAAAGATATACAGCCAGAGTGCGCCCATGAAATGCCAGTACCACGCGGTCACGTCGATGATCATGCGGCGAGTCTCGGGCGGCTTATTCAGCCAGCTGGTGACGCCGGCGTACAGCAGCGCCAGCACTCCTCCGAACAGGTGGATCGCGTGAACACCGGTGAGGAGGAAGAAGAATGAACTGCTGGCGTTGGAGGCGAAGCGTACGTTGCTGAGTTCGAGAACGTGCCACGCATAGACCTGTCCTGCGAGGAAGCCGAGACCGAGAAACACCGTGGTCCAGAGCCAGCGAAGCGCATGCCGGTAGTCGACGCGAATTCCAGGGATGCCAGCGATGGGCGCCAGAGCAACGTCTTCCGCCGCGCGACGGCGCGCGATCTCTAGCGTAATGCTGCTCAGCACGAGTACGAACGTGTTGCCAAGCAGGATGCGGATCGGCAGCGTCAGCGGCAGCCAGTTGCTGATGTAGTCGTTGCGCGCGGGATCCCACACGGCACCGGCTTTGCGAACCACGTAAGCCGTGGTGAACGAAACGAAGAGCATGACCACCGACGACAGTGCCAGCAGCAGACCGAGTCGCAATCGCCGCAAGCGCTCGCTGTAGCTGGGCTGGTCATCGCCGCCGCGTCCGCCTCCGCCGCCCCATCCGCCTGGCCAATTGGCCGTAGGACCGCGACCTCCTCCGCTGGGCAGGGTCTTCAGCTCTCGAATGTTGCTGGCGCGAGGCATACGGACAACGGCTGGGACTTTGTCACAGCCCTCTGTGACATTATGATGCTCGCCGCTTATGAGGAACTCAAGCGATTCGTAATTTTCGTTTTACGCTATTCGCTCTTCGCCTTTCGGTTTTCGCCAGAGCACATTCGCCATCGACGTCGAAGACAGCATCGTAAGAGCGCACCACTCGCTGGTACCCTCATCCTGGAGGTTTAGCGAAGAGCGAAGAGCGAAAAGCGGATATCTTACAATTGATCCGCATCGCATTGAACTCGTGAAGCGAATTCTCATCATCGTGCTCGTCGTATGCGTCGTTTTCTACGCCGGCGACTTTCTGTCGCTGCGCCTGCGCATTCCCAGACGCGACATGGTAGGAACGGTGACCGTGCACACGTATTACGTCGTGAAGTTGAAGAGCGGCAAGACCGAATACGATTACGCGGGTGATCAGGACGTAAGCTGTTCCAACTCACTGTTTCCGCAGCTCGGCGTTAAGCCATGCTGGTACCAGACCCGGCATACCGACCAGCAGATCGTCATCGACTCCGGCAATCCGAACAATCCGCACCTCTTCTAGCTTTCAGTCGTCAACTATCGGCCGAGTCGCTTTCCGCCTTTCGCTCTTCGCTTTTCGCCAGAAGGGACAGCCGTCGCAAACAATACCAGCCGACGAGATCTCTCTGGCGAACAGCGAAGAGCGAAGAGCCAATAGCGACACACCTCAACTCAAGCCCGAAAGCCGACAGCTGATAGCCGATAGCCGACGGCTCGCCGCCATCAACTTGCTTTTTCTTTCCCCTCTGCTTCATCTTGACTACATGCCCCAGCACAAGCCCGTCCACGGACATCACGTCCAGCAGCGTCAATTCGGCAACAAGTGCTTCGGTTGCGGACCGGAGAACGACACCGGCCTGCAGCTGAAGTTTCTACTCGACGAAGAGCGGAAGCGATTCACCTGCCACTTCCAATTGCCGGAACGGTTTGTTGGGCCACCGGCGCATGCCCATGGCGGAATCATCGCCACTATCCTCGACGAGGCCATGGGAAAGGTGAACAAGTTGCACAACATCGTCTGCCTCACCAGCACGATGGAGGTGAGCTATCACCAGCCGGTGCCGCTGTTCAAGCCGCTCATTGCTGAGGGCTGGGAAGACCGGGTTATTGGACGTATCCATTACCGGGCGGCTGAAATTCGTAATCCTGACGGCGAAGTGCTGGCCAGCAGCAAGGGAAAGTTCGTTGAGATTGACCCGGATCGCAAGTTCGGCAAGTTCCTCAAGAACGAGGGCAACGACGCGACGTAGCGCTGTTCGCTCTTCGCTACTCGCTTTTAGTTCTTAGCTATTTTTTCGCAAGCTATTCGGCAGAACTGCCTTGCGACCGCAGGAACCGTTGAATTTCATCACGAGCAGGCTTTCAAGCCTGCGAGGGAACTGTTTTTTTCTCCCGCTGCAAAGCTCAAAGCTACACACCTACGACTTTGCTCCTGCGCTCCATCAGCACCGTGTCGCACCAGCGGCCGCGGAGACATCCGATCCGCTCGCGTGTGCCCACAATGCGGAATCCGAGCTTTTCATGCAGCCGAATACTGGCGGCGTTCTCCGGAAAAATACCGGCTTGCAGAGTCCAGATGCCGTTGCGCTCTGACTCGGCGACGAGCGCCTCGAGCAGTGCGGTGCCAACTTGCCGGCCGCGCCCGTGCTCGGCAATGTAAACGCTAACCTCAGCGACGCCGCGATACACCTGCCGCATGGAAACCGGACTCAGCGCCGCCCATCCCAAGACCTCGCCATCCCGCACCGCGACCAGACGGCAACTGCTCAGATGGCGCGCATCCCAGTCCTGCCATGAGGGTACCGACGTCTCAAACGTAGCATTGCCGGTAGCGATGCCTTGCGCGAAGATCGCACGCACGGCTTCGCAGTGCTGTTCGGTCATCGGCACAATCTCGAGAGCTGTCATAGCATCGTTTCCAGCGGCCCCACCCATCCTATCGCGCTCGAAATTCGAACAGGGACTTTTCGCTGCTCAGCTGAGACTGCCAGTGCTTGTACAATGGCTCACCATGCTCACAACTCTCCGGTTGTTCCTGTGCATTGCTCTCGCCAGCGTCGCGGCAGTGGCACAATCCAACGATCCTGTTATGCAACAGGCTCTCAAGCCTGACACACCCATCGCAGAAAACTTGCGTGTGCTGACCGATGAGATTGGTGGCCGAGTCAGCGGCACGGAGCCGTTCGAAAAATCCGTGCAGTGGGCGATTGCGGCGTTCCAACAAGCCGGCGCCGATTCGGTTCATACCGAGGAGTTCAAGATTCCGTCGTTCTGGCTGGAGGGCGAGACGCGCGTGGAGGTGATTGCGCCGGTGCAGTTCCGGGTTCGCGCGCAGTCCATTGCCTGGTCGCCACCGCTTCAGCACACCGCCGCTCGCGTGGTTGATGTCAGCATGGGTACCGCGGCTGATTTCGCTAGCGCGGGCGATATTTCGGGCGCAATCGTGCTGGTCCACAGCGACGTTCTGAAAACTTGGAATGATCTGTTCGAGGAGTACTTCCGAGCGCCGGGGATGATCGAGGCTGCGGTGAAAGGCAAGGCGGTCGCGATCGCATTCACTTCCACACGCGAGCATGATCTTCTTTACCGGCATATCAATTCGGTCGACGGTAACGTCGATGTGATTCCGCAGGTATTGCTGGCGCGTGAAGACTCGTTGCGAATTCAGCGGCTGATCGCGCACGGAGCCAAGGTCAACATGGCGATCGCGCTGCCCAATCGCGTACGGCCGGCGGTTGCCAGTCAGAACGTCATCGCTGAGCTGAAGGGAACTGAGTTGCCGAACGAAGTCGTGATCATCGGCGCTCATCTCGATTCCTGGGAACTCGGCACTGGAGCGCTCGATAACGGCTGCAATGCGGCGCTGGTCATCGATGCTCTGCGCGCGATTAAGGCTGCCGGCGTGAAGCCGCGGCGGACCATTCGCTTCATTCTCTTTTCCGGCGAGGAGCAGGGGCTGTTTGGCTCGCTCGACTATGTGCGAGCCCACCGCAATGAGCTGGACAACATTGTCGCCGAGCTGGTGCTCGACGCAGGCAGCGGCGCGATTACGAGCTTCTCAACCGGAGGACGCAAAGACGTTGATGCGACGCTGGCGCCTTTGCTGAAGCCGTTTGCACAATGGAGGGCGGCCGAGATCACCAACGACGCCGAGTTGGGAACCGACAACTTCGACTTCATGCTCGAAGGCGTGCCCACGATCCTGCCCAACCAGGACCCTGCGAATTACCTGGTGAACTATCACGCCAGCTCGGACACCTACGACAAGGTCGACTTCAAGCAGTTGAAGATTAATGAAGCGATGGCGGCAGAGCTGCTCGTAGAGCTGGCGAATGCGCCGACGCGAATCGGTCCGCGCTATACCCGTCAGCAGATCGAAGCGACGTTTCCGGAAACCCATCTCGACGACGAGATGAAAGGCTTTCGGCTGTGGGATGAGTGGGCAAGCGGACAGCGGGGCAGAGCGCAGTAGCTGTTTTGAGTTCATATCGGAGGGCACTTACGTTGGATAAAGTGGCCCCAAGAAACAAAGTAATAATGGCACTTTTCATGGTGCCGATTGCAAGGCATCATTAAGCTGGAGTCGGTGCGAAGGACATGGATACGTCTCGCGCCGAAAAAGGCTGGGCGGCAATCGCCGGCGAGGAATCCCATAAGGTGTCGCGTTTACACCCCGCCAATCCTGCAGAGTAAAATGAATAGTTACACATCCTCATCGTTACTTGCTGAGCGGCTTCCTCGTTTTTCGCTTTGGCCAAGTGCTAAATGCTAAGTGCTAAGTGCCGGGGCGCGGCAAAGCTCGCGAAGTCGGAGAACAATCATGTCAGAGAACAACGGCAATCACACTAGTTTGCGCTTGAAGACCGGCCTGGCCGAGATGCTGAAGGGCGGCGTCATCATGGACGTGATGAGCGTCGAGCAGGCCGAAGTCGCCGAAAAGGCGGGAGCGGTCGCAGTGATGGCGCTGGAACGCGTGCCAGCGATCATTCGCGCCGAGGGCGGCGTTTCGCGCATGGCCAATCCCAAGCTGATCAAGCAGATCATGTCGACGGTCTCCATCCCGGTGATGGCGAAGTGCCGCATCGGCCACTTTGCCGAAGCGCAGATTTTGCAGGAGATCGGCGTCGATTACATCGACGAATCCGAGGTGCTGACGCCCGCCGACGAGGAGCATCATGTCGACAAGCACGCGTTTGTGACGCCGTTCGTCTGCGGCGCGCGCAATCTGGGCGAGGCGCTGCGGCGAATCGCAGAAGGTGCGGCCATGATCCGCACCAAAGGCGAAGCCGGGACGGGCGACGTGATTCACGCCGTCAAACACATGCGGCAGATCGTGAAAGAGATGAAGCAGCTGACGGTGATGAGCGATCAGGAGCTGTACGCCGCGGCGAAGGAACATCAGGCGCCTTACGAGCTGGTGAGGATGGTAGCGAAAGCCGGCAAGCTTCCGGTGCCGAATTTCTCTGCGGGTGGTATTGCGACGCCGGCTGACGCTTCGCTGGTGATGCAGCTTGGAGCCGAAGCCGTATTCGTCGGTTCGGGCATCTTCATGAAGGGCGGCGCGACGGCGCTGGATCTGAAGATCGGGGCCGAACGCGAGGAAGCCGAGTCGCGTGCCCGCGCTATCGTGATGGCGGCAACACACTTCGACAATCCCAAGATCCTGGCCGAGGTCAGCGAGCAGATGACCGGCGAGATGAAGGGCCTCGCGGTCGCAGCCATCGAGGAAAAAGACCTGCTGCAGACGAGAGGGTGGTAAAGCAGCAATTAGCAACTAGCAATTAGCGATTAGCTTTGGTCTGTCCTAAGCAGAGTGAAAACCGCCAGCTCAAAGTGTCCGAAGGATTACCCACGCGATGGGCCGAAAGCTGTCTCTACATGAATCATTGCGGCACTCTGATACAGCGGGAGCTTCCGGCAAGCCGGAACAATGGCTTGCCCTAGACCTGCTAATTGCTAATCGCTAATTGCTGCTTCTATGAAGATTGGCGTTCTCGCACTACAAGGCGACTTCGATGCGCATCGCCGCCGGCTGGAAGAGCTGGGCGCGGAAGCTGTGCTGGTGCGCGATTCCGACGACTTCGAGAATCTTGACGGCCTGATCATTCCGGGCGGTGAGTCGACAACCTTTCTCAAGTTGCTGGGCGAACAAACCCTGCAAACGCTGAATAATTTTGTTCACTCAAAGCCGACGTTTGGCACGTGCGCCGGCGCGATCATGCTGGCGCGCGAAGTCGAAAATCCCAAGCAGCCTGGTCTGAACGCAATCGACATCAGCATTCGACGCAACGCCTACGGCCGGCAGAACGACTCTACGATCCTGGAGTACACCAGCGCACTGGGTAGCGAGCCGTTAGAGATGGTCTTCATTCGCGCGCCGCGGATTGAACGAGTCGGCAACGGCGTTGAGGTCCTTGCCAGCCGCGATCATGATCCGGTGCTGGTGCGGCAGGGGAATGTCATGGCAGCAACCTTCCATCCCGAGTTATCCAGTGATACCCGCGTCCACGCGGAGTTCTTAAAGCTAGTGAGGAATGGCTCCAAATAGAACGAGCACAGCCTTGCCAGGAACTGTGCCCGTTTTGCTTCGCTGAGAACGCAGCTTGCCGCCGTAACCGCCGTTTACTGGCAGCTTTCACTGACCATCTTTAGACTGCTGACCTTCATGTCCACCACAGTGGCGCCCCCGGCTTCCGATTTTTCGGTTGCTTCGCGCTTCTGTTCCTGCGCCTGGCTCATTGTTGTCGGCATGCCTGTGACCGTTACCTTGTGATGAACGTGAGCGGACAGGCCTTTGCCCATCAACTCATACATTTTCCCATCGTCACCCATGATGTAATAGCCGCCGGTATCGCTGCCTTGCTTCAGACAACCGGTGACTGACATGGTCTGATTGTTACTCATGCCCATGTTGTCCTGTGCGGCCGCCAAGATCGGAAACAAGCCGAACAAAACGACAGGAGCCAGATACAGGGACAGTTTCTTCAGCTGTGACATTGATGTCTCCCCTTTCAACTCCGCAAGACGCGGCAAGAAATGGGCAGCCCTTAACCTGAGCATGCCGTGAGATGAGATTCACTCTAAGGCTCCGGCGGTTTGCCGAAGACTGGGTAAATTCCCATTGAAAGCAAGGCATAGAGAATCCTCGCCCTGCCCCTGCGAACCAGCGCTTGTAAGGGGCATTTGGGGGTTACGCGTTGCTTCGAGGGGGACTATAATTTACCTGAGGAGTTTTGCGTTGAGAGGCTACACGCACAATCGGAGCGTCCGTCTTGCGGGTACGACCAGGGTTAGCTCTGCTTTACTGTGTCCGATCTCCTGCGATGCAAAGCCGGCACACGGGATCTACCCGGCCCTCGGTTTCTCCTTCGCTGGTAGCAGCAAACCTGCTCCCAGCACGGTCCGTCCTAATCTATTTTCCGGCGACTAGCTTCCCGTTTTCCCAACGTTCTCCCACGCAGGCACAGATTGAACCAGACTGCGCGCGTGGGTCGACAAGAGCTCGGCACACAACCGGTGCCGCCAGCCTTTGGGAGGAAAACAACATGTCAGCCGATACCATTACTTCCGTTGCCGGTCCCCACATCAAGACGGCTCTTCCCGGACCCAACGCGCGCCGCATTGTCGATCGCGATCAGCAAACCATCTCGCCGTCCTACACGCGTTCCTATCCCATGGTGGCGAAGCGTGGACGCGGCGTCATCGTGGAAGATGTCGATGGCAACGAGTTCCTCGATTTTTCCGCCGGCATCGCCGTGACCTCTACCGGGCATTGCCATCCTGAGGTCGTAGCCGCCATTCAGAAGCAGGCTGCCGAACTGATCCACATGTCCGGCACGGATTTCTACTATGAAAACATGGTGACCCTGAGCGAGCGGCTCTCGCGAGTGGCTCCCATGAAGGGGCCGCACAAGGTTCACTATGGCAACTCCGGCGCCGAGGCGATTGAAGCAGCGTTCAAGCTGGCCCGCTATCACACCAAGCGCCAACACATGATTGCCTTCTTCGGCGCATTTCACGGCAGGACGATGGGAGCGCTGTCATTGACGGCCTCGAAGCCGCAGCAGCGCCGCCGCTTCGCGCCGCTGGTTCCCGGGGTGACCCACGTGCGCTATCCCGACGTTTATCGCGGATGTGTGGGAGGAAGTCCGGAGGAAGCGGATGCTTTCGCTCTGGGCTGCGCACGCTTCATCGAAGATAAGTTGTTCAAGACGACGCTCGCGCCAGAAGAAGTAGCAGCAATTTTTGTCGAGCCAATTCAGGGTGAAGGCGGGTATGTCGTCGCACCTAACGTGTTCATGCAGGAGCTGCGGCGGATCTGCGATCGTCACGGCATTCTGCTGGTCGCTGATGAGGTCCAGTCCGGCGCGGGACGCACTGGGAAATGGTGGGCGATTGAGCATACTGGCGTCGAGCCGGACATTGTTTGCATGGCCAAGGGAATTGCCAGCGGCATGCCGCTTGGCGTGATGATGGCGAAGGCAGACATCATGGATTGGGTGCCGGGATCGCATGCATCGACGTTTGGCGGCAATCCGGTTTCCATCGCGGCGGCGTTGGCCACGATGGATGTTCTGGAGCGCGAGGGCATCAAGAACGCCGAAGTCGTTGGGCGCCACATCATGGAGCGCATCGCCGACTGGCCGAAGCGTCTCGATTTTGTGGGCGATGTGCGGGGACGCGGCCTGATGATCGGGGTCGAGATCGTCACCGACAAGAAGGCCAAAACTCCCGGCGGCGTGGAACGCGATCGCATCGTCGAGCTGGCGTTCGAGCGCGGACTGCTGTTCCTGGGATGTGGTCCGAACAGCATTCGCATTTGTCCGCCGCTGATCGTCACCAAGGAGCAGGCCGATATCGCCATCGATGTTCTCGAGGACTGCATCGAGATCGTTGCGGGCAAGACACATAACAAAGCTGGTACAAGAGGCAAGCCCACGGGGGCTTGAGGCTTCGTTTTTCCTGACGGCCTGGGCCATCCGGCCTGGGCCTTTTTCCTTGCACCCAATTCCCGAAACCATCAGATCCCCCGCTAGTCGTCACGTCTCAATTGCGATTTCTGCTCCGCAGGGACTACACTGCGGTACGCCATGAAGCGACAGTATAGGTTTACTCTCTCTCTGCTCATCCTCCTCAGCAGTGTTTTTGCCGAAGCTCAGTACACCGACATCCAGGCCATGAACGACCTCGGCGGGCCGAAGGAATTTGCGGCACGACGTACCGAACTTGCGGGTAAGCTGAAGACCGGCTACGTTCTGCTTTTCGCCAAGACCGAAGTTCCGGCAGCGAATCACTATCGCGAAGACAACGATTTTTACTACTACACCGGCCTGGGAGATCCCGGCGCGGTGATGCTCATGGATGTTGCCACCCAACGCACGACGATCTTCGAACCGCAGCAGAGCCCGCGTGAGGTGCAGGTGTATGGAGGCAATCTGCTCTCGATGTCAAAGGATCAGCAGAAGGAGTTGGGCTATCCGGCGGGCGCGCCTTTGTCGAATCTCGACGGATATCTGAGCTTCCTGTTTGGCGGCGGAGCGGACAACGATCTCTGGCTGCGCTTGGGCTTCGCCGATAAGCCTGATGGTGCGCGCTTCGAGACCGGTCGCGATTATGCCGACCAGTACAACGATCCCTATGGGCAGAATCTCCCGGGCGATCGCGAAATGTTCGTGAAGCTGCGCGAGCGCTATCCGGCGGCAAACTTCCGCAACTTAACTGGCGCGATCGACGAGATGCGGAACATTAAGCGTCCGGGAGAGATTGAAGTGTTGCGGCGCAATGGGCGCATCAGCGCGCAGGGCGATGAGCAGGCGATCCACATGGCGCATCCTGGCATGTACCAATACCAGATCGAAGCCGAGGCGGAATTTGTCTTCCGTAATTCCGGGGCGCAAGGGCTGGCGTATCCGGCGATTGTCGGCTCCGGTGTGAACGCCAATACCTGGCATTACTTTTTCAATCGCAACAAGATCAATGCCGGCGACGTCGTGGTCTTCGATTTCGCCGCCGATCTCGATCACATGACCATGGACATCACCCGCACCTTCAACATCGACGGCAAATTCACGCCCGAGCAGGCGAAGTGGTACAACGTCGATCTCGAGTGCCAGAAGGCCGTGATCGACATGCTGAAGGTTGGCAATACTTACGAGCAGGCCGAAGCTGCGGGGAAGAAAATATTCGATCGTGAGGGCATAGGGGCGCAGTGGTACGGTTGGCCGGGCCACTTTGTCGGATTGGCGACGCACGATGTGATGATGGCCAAGGGGCCGATCAAAGCCGGCCAGGTGGTCACGGTTGAGCCGATTGTCGAATTTCCCGACAAACACTGGCATTTCCGCGTGGAGGACACTATTCTCATTACCGCGAATGGACCCGAGGTCCTGTCCTCCAGCATTCCCAAAGAGATTGGCGATGTCGAGAAGATGGTAGGCACGTTGCCGACGGCTGAGCCGATAAAGTGAGTGGGCCGCTTTTCGCCATTCGCTGTTCGCTCGTCGCGTTTGACAGGCTAAGGTGGATATCTAATTCATATCGAGTTGGTCGTTCGCGCTAACTCTAGAACCGTCCTGGCCGATAGATTCAACAGAGGACTTGCCAAAAGCGAAGAGCGAGAAGCGAAGAGCGAGAAGCGAAGAGCGAGAAGCGCTAACATAGAAGATAGTTCGCAGAAGAGGGTCCACCGTGCCTGAATTACGCAAAGATCCCATCATTGGACGATGGGTCATCGTTTCCACCGACCGCGCCAAACGCCCTTCCGATTTCACCCGCGAGCCCGTCAAGATGAAGGGCGGCTTCTGCCCATTTTGCAGCGGCAACGAAAGTAAGACTCCGCCGGAGGTGCTGGCGTATCGTCCCAATGGCGCTTCGCCGAACTCCGCGGGCTGGACGGTGCGCGCGGTCCCGAACAAGTTTCCGGCGCTGGGAATTGAAGGCAGCTTGAATCGCCAGGCCGAAGGCATGTTCGATAAGATGAACGGCATCGGCGCACACGAAGTTATCGTCGAAACTCCCGATCACAATGTGACCCTGAGCGAGCTTCCGGAAAAGCGCATCGAAGATGTCTTCTGGGCATTTCGCGATCGCATCCTCGATCTGAAGAAGGACCGGCGCTTCAAGTACATCCTGATCTTCAAGAACCATGGCCAGCTTGCGGGAGCGACCCTGGAACATTCGCATGCACAGTTGATCGCGCTGCCCATTGTGCCGAAGCACGTAGTCGAGGAGTTGGAAGGCTCGAAGCAATACTTCATGTACAAGGAGCGGTGCGTTTTCTGCGACATCATCCGGCAGGAGACGGAAGCGGGCGTTCGTGTGGTTGCCGAGAACGACGGCTTCCTGACAGTTGCGCCCTATGCGCCCCGTTTTCCGTTCGAGACCTGGATTATTCCTCGGCGGCACGAATCGGCGTTCGAGAATTCCTCCTCGCAGGTTTACGAGGATCTGGCGAAGGCACTGAAAAACCTGCTGGTACGAGCGGATCAGGTGCTCGACAATCCGGCGTATAACCTCATCATCCACACCGCTCCCGCGCAAGAAGGATCGATGGACTACTACCACTGGCACGTGGAGTTCATGCCGCGCCTGACGAAGATCGCAGGCTTCGAGTGGGGAACAGGTTTTTATCAGAACCCGACGCCGCCGGAAGAGGCCGCGCGATATCTGCGCGAAGCCAAGGTCGAGACAGCACAACCGGTGGCAGCGTCGTAACAATTATTAACGTTGAATCCCGTTGATACTCAAATAGGGTCGCTTCCATCGGCTGACCACGCGCATCCATTACAGTGTGCTTAGAATCGGCGACGATATCCGCCGATGATTTCCCGCTGTCCCGTTCTTCGACATGAGCATGAGTAACCCTTCCATCCTCGGCGGCCGCCTTCTGGAGAAGCGCGCGCGATTTCTAAGTGGGCTGTACAGCGATCTGCTGGAGAACGGCATCGGCTACTTCTTTCCTGGAGCGACGCTGGAGCGCGTGTCGCAAGGAGCAGAGCAGATGCCCGGACTGCTGGGCGCGGTGCCCAGCGGCGGGCAGGTTGAATTCGAATGGATGGGCAGCGGCTATTCGCTGACGTCAAGTTCGAAGTTGTCGGATCACGAGCGACGCCTGCTGCGCAGTATCGGCATGGTGCTGTCGGCCCGGTATCAACTGCTGACCAATGAGGAGTTGGCCGCGCAAAGCTTTCAACTCTTCCGCGGATTGCCGGAGGACCGTTTCGTCTCAGCCTTTCTCGATCCCACGCCGCACAGCAGCGCTGAAGCGATTGCCGGACTGCCCGATCGCGTTGCCGATGCAATTGAAGTGCTGCGCACCAGCAGCATGAGCACCTATGAGAACCGGCGCATCGCGACCGGCGTGCTGCTCTTTGGCTCGATGCCGGAACCTTGCCACGTTCCGCCGCAGACGCCACCACAGGCACTGCGTTATTCGCATCTGCTTACCACCATCCGCAGCTTTCATCGTTTATGCGACGGGCTGAGAACGCTCGCATTGGTCGATCAGGATGGGCAGCTGGCGGAGTTGATCGACGTACACGAGTGGGCTGAGCCTTATCGCGACATGCCGCTGGCAGTTCCGACCTCCTCTTCTTACACGGATCATTGCCGCGCCACGCTGTGCGGCGGGCACATCTGCCTAATTCTCTCGCCGAATGGCGAAATCAAGATCTATTCCGATGGCGTGCCGGTGTTCCGCTTCATCGACGGTAAATGGCGACTGGTGGATGCGCGGCATCGTTATGGGTTGTGGAAGAAGGCGATCGGCAATGCGGAGCTGGCGGAGCGTCTGTTTGCGGTTGCGCTGAATCTGACCGAAAGCCGCCGCGGCGCGCTGTTCGTGGTGCTGGACGATCGCGAGTCAGTATCCCAACTGGTGTCGCAGCCGGACCTGCTGGATCATCTGCAGGACGACGCCGTCGACGGCGTAACCAGCAAGGATCAGCTGCACTATCTGCTGCGCGACAAGAGCGTTCTCGACGTTCCGCCGACGGTGCTGGAAAACATCGCCCGCATTGATGGTGCGGTTGTGCTTTGCCCCGACTCCAATCTCCTGGCGTTCGGCGCGATTCTTCATCATCACTCTACCGAAGAAGCCATGAACCGGACGGTGGAAGGCGGACGCACTACGGCTGCCATTGCCGCCTCGCGTTATGGTACGGTGCTGAAGATCAGCGAAGACGGCCTGATCTCGATGTACCGCGGCGGGCAATGCCTGTGGGAGATGTAGCGCGCAGCGCTTTCACGGCTTCAATCACTATTCTGCCAAACACGGCTAACCACCAAACTCGCTCTTAGCGGGGACGGCAAACGTGTTATGATTACTAACCACTAATCATAGTATAGGAGGTTAGTCAGTTGGCCGGCTCGGAACGATTGCGGACAGCGCCGCCCAGCAGGATCGCGCTGCTGCTCGCCTTCTTCGTGATCTACGTGGTGTGGGGATCGACGTATCTGGCGATTCGCTATGCGGTGGAGACGATTCCGCCGCTGCTGGTGGTGGCGATCCGGCAGGGCATTGCCGGGTCGGCGATCTTCGCCTGGGTCTATTGGCGCGGATACCGACCGACGCTACGTGAGTGGCGCGCCAGTCTGGTTCTTGGCATCCTCTACTTCGTGATCAGCCACGGCGCGCTGCATTGGGCGGAGACGATCGTGCCTTCCGGCTTGACGGCGCTGCTGATTGCCAGCGAGCCGATCTGGATTGCGATCCTGTCGGCTGTCGTGCTTGCGCGAGGAGCGTGTGACAGCGAAGACGATTGCTGGACTGGTGCTGGGAATCGTGGGCGTGGGGCTGTTGATGCGAGCGGAACCGGGCGCTGGTCACGGACGAATGCTGCTGGGCTGCATCGTGGTCGTGATTAGCGCGATCACTTGGTCGTGCGGAGTGATCTATTCGCGCAATCCGGCGTTGCCCAAGGATCCAATTGCGCGGGCGGGGATGGCAGCAGTTACGGGATCAGCATTACTGTTTGCTGCGTCGCTGATCAGCGGGGAAATCGGGCGCGCGCACTGGCAATCGTTCAGCTCGCGCTCGGTCTGGGCACTGTTGTATTTGATTGTCTTCGGCACGATTGTCGCCTTCACCACGTATACGTGGCTGTTGGATCATTGCTCGCCGACCCTGGTTTCGACGCACACGTATGTCAACCCGATCATCGCGGTCTTGTTGGGATGGTTGCTGGCGGGCGAGATCCTGAATTCGCGCGTGATATTGGCCGGGATCGTGACGTTGACGGCGGTGTTCCTGATCAGCAGAGGGACGGGTGTCAAGCGGGAGTTGTCCACACAGGTTGATGAGGCGGCGTGAGGCTCTATTGCCGCCGGACTCGACAGGCATGACTAAAATAGGAGTAGTGGCGAAGCAAGGGGAATTCCAATTCGATCTGACTGGCGGGCAACTGGCGCTCGATCTCGCGAACACCGTCAGCCGACGCGACGATCCTGAGCGGCGCAAGGATCATCTTGCGAGCTACCGCGACCTGCTTGCGTTTGCGCGTCAATCCGGAATCATTTCGCCGAGACAAGCTGGCGAGCTCCTGAGCTCTGCGGAGCAACACGGCAATCTGGCGCGACGGAGTTTTGTCGGAAGCGATCAAGCTGCGGGAGGCAGTCTACCGGGCGTTTTCAGCGATTGCGCAAAGCAGATCTGCGACGGCAGCCGATCTGGATCTGATCACCGACTTCGCCCTCAAAGCGCTACGGCATCGATCTCTCGCGCGGGTGAACGGCGGCTATCGCTGGGAGTGGCAAGCGAAGGCGGGCAATCCACTCGACCGGATCCTGTGGCCGATGTCGCAGGCTGCCGCTGATCTGCTCACCTCGGGGCAGTTGCGGATCGTGCGCTTCTGCGAGGCGCCCGATTGCGAGTGGTTGTTTCTCGATCACAGCCGCAATCGTAGCCGTCGGTGGTGCGATATGACAACCTGCGGCAATCGCCAGAAAGCGCGACGACATTATCGGCGCTCGCAGCGATAAGTGGGGGATCAGTCGAACCTCCCCGCCCTAGCCGAAAGATAGCTAGAACGGGGCACCCGCGGGACTCGGTCGAATCGCAGGGGCTATGAAGCCCGCTCGAACTACGCTCCGTACGGCACGACTGAAGAGGCTCTTGAAAAAGTCGAGAAGCAGATCCCTCGTCGGCCTGAAGGCCTCCTCGTGATGACAAAAACAAAAGGCTTGCGACGGCGCAGCTGAAGCTGCTGCCACTTCAAAAGGTTCCACAATCGACTCTTTCCGCGGCCTGTGAAGTCGGGCCTGACACAACGCGGAATTTCTGAGATAGCCCTTAAGACTTGGCCCAGCAAATTCATCTGCCATTAACATTCTGTTAATGATTGGACGCATGTCGGCATAGTACCTTTCGGGGACGGAAGCTCTCCGCAATCACATTACATTTGTGCAAGAAAAGGACTGATCATGGCGACCGCCTCGCCGCTACCCGCTGAATCGTCGGTTGCAGCGTCAAGTGCCGTACATGCAAAACTTTCCAAGTCTCCGGGCAAGATTGGGATGGCCATCTTCATTGGCGTGTTGGCCATCGGTTTCGTCTATGCCGGCTACCATCTGATCTCCGACCTGTCGGTGGTCCACTCGGCGTCGATCTTCCCCTACTTTTTGCTCGGAATAGCGCTGCTGGTCGCGCTCGGCTTCGAGTTTGTGAACGGCTTCCACGACACGGCCAATGCAGTGGCGACCGTTATCTACACTCACTCCATGGACCCGCACATCGCCGTGGCGTGGTCGGGAATGTGGAACTTCGTCGGGGTGGTGCTCTCTACCGGCGCGGTTGCCTTCGGGATCATTTCGCTGCTGCCGGTTGAGTTGATCCTGCAAGTGGGCAGCGGCGCCGGCTTCGCGATGGTGTTCGCCCTGCTCACGGCGGCCATCATCTGGAACCTGGGCACGTGGTGGTTCGGCTTGCCGTCGTCGAGTTCGCACACACTGATCGGTTCCATCATTGGAGTGGGGATCGCGAATCAGCTGATGCAAGCGCACACGGCGACCAGCGGCGTCGATTGGGGACAGGCGGCGAACGTGGGCAAGTCGCTGGTGCTCTCGCCGATCGTCGGCTTTGCCATGGCGGCCATGCTGCTCGGCCTGTCGAAGGTCACGATTCGCGACCCGCGGCTTTACAAAGCGCCGGAGGGCGACGCACCGCCGCCGTTGTGGATACGGTGTCTGCTGATTCTCACCTGCACGGGAGTGAGCTTTGCGCACGGCTCCAACGATGGCCAGAAGGGCATGGGGCTGATCATGCTGATCCTGATCGGCACGGTGCCGACGGCGTACGCGCTGAACCATGCCATCACGCCGCAGCAGTCGGCGGAGTTCATCGCCATTTCGCAACAGGCCGCCAACGCTCTCGACAAGTACGTGACTCCGGGAGCGGTAGTGGGCGATCCGCGCGACGATGTCTCAGCTTATGTGCGCACGAAGGACTTTACGCCGAACACGGTGCTGGCACTGCGCGAGCTGATCAACGGTATCTCCGACGAAGTGGCCAACTATAAGGAGCTGCGCTACATTCCGCAAGACCAGGTTCGCAACTTCCGCAACGATATGTATCTGGTGAGCGAAGCGCTGCGCATCATGCAGAAGTCCGGGCATACGAATATTTCCGCCGCGGATGAGGCGGTGCTAGGGAAGTACAAGAAGCAAATCGACCATGCGACCAAGTTCATTCCGACGTGGGTGAAAGTTGCGGTGGCGCTGGCGCTGGGACTGGGTACGATGATCGGCTGGAAGCGGATCGTGGTTACCGTCGGCGAGAAGATCGGCAAAGACCACCTTACTTATGGACAGGGTGCGGCCGCCGAGATTACGGCAATGGCGACGATCGGAGCCGCTGACTATTTCGGACTGCCGGTGAGCACGACGCATGTGCTCTCGTCGGGCGTGGCAGGAACGATGGCAGCCAACGGAACCGGCCTGCAGTGGGGCACCGTGCGCAACCTGCTTATGGCCTGGGTGCTGACGTTGCCGGTGTCGATCATGCTGTCGGGAACGCTATTCTGGGCATTTGTGAAGATGTCGTAGGATTTCAGATCTGGTAGGGCGGGCCTTTAGGCCCGCGTGTACCGCCGACATGCGAATCAGGGTTGAGGCGCTGAGGTTCAAGAACCTCGGCGCCTCAACCCTTGTCTTTTGGAGCCTGCTGGACGCAGGCCTAAAGGCCTGCTCTACCCAATAACAAAGGCCGTCAACGCAGGTGCGCTGGCGGCTTTGGTATCAGGGGCAGGAATTCTGCGACTTTGAGTATCCGGATGCCACGATACTCGCCCAGAGTAAGCAGGTGTTTGTCACCACTAACGACGAACTGCGAGTTTGAAGCGATCGCACATTCGAGCACACGGTTGTCGTGCGGATCTGATTGGATGACCTCGATTGTTCCAGTCGGCTTCACTAGCTGACTGAAGTCGAGCAGTTGAGCGATCGCATCGTCAGCCGCCGCTTCAGGCCAGCGAAACTTCGTCTGCAAAACATTCCGAATCTCAGAAGTCAGAGCTTCCGAGATCGCGAGCCGGAATCCACCGATACGAGCCGTATTCAAGAATTCAAGAGGAACTCCGCCGAAGTTTAGCGCGGAGACATAGATGTTAGAGTCCGCCGTTGCGACTATCACCTAATGGCTCGAGCGTCCCTGGCGGTATTCCTCAATGAGGCGGGGGACATCGGCATCACTCAGCCCAAGAGAGCGCGCACGGTCTTGGCCGTAGGCCAAGAGACGCTGCCAGCGACGATCGCGGAGGTAACGCTCAACTGCTTCAAGGAGCAGTTCCTCGCGAGTCCGATGCTCTTCGTTCGCAGCTGCTTGTACTTCCGCAAGCAGCGAAGAAGGTATGGATACCGCCTCTGTCTCTCCGGTCGTCTTCATGGGCTCAGTCTAAGGTCGCTCGAACCAGGTGTCAAACGCAACGACAGGCACCGCGCGGAGAGTTGCGCCAGAAACAAAGGCCGTCAGCGCTGTTGCGCTGGCGGCCTTCGTATTCAGGTTAATGCCAATGATCCGTGAGCTTTAGTTCCTCTCGTTTGGAGGAACCTCTGGCCCTCTGCGGCTCGGAGGCAGGTTGTCGACCTCGCCACGCTCGCGTTGGTGATCCGACTGGATGCCTGGGATCGGCTTCTCGCCCGCCGAACTCATCTCGGGTTCGTTGAGGTCGTCCTTCGTGTATCCATACGATGAAGTGAAAATGGCCTCGTGGAACAGACCGTTGCTGGGCGTCATGGCCCACGCGTAGATCGGGAAGGCCCGTCCTCCACCGGGGAACACCGTCGCGACATAATCGGCGACCATGTAGCCGGAGAACGTATTGGGTAGCCAGGTCAGCTGCATAGGACCGGACAGGGCGCGACCCGCGGTCCAGGTTGATCCGCCGTTGTTGCTGATGCTGAAACCGGCATACAACTGGCAGCTGCTACCGCAGTTGGCAACGGGATAGTAGTAATAGGTCATGGCCATGTGGGCGCTGCTGCCGGAAGTATTGATGTCGATGCCCATGCCGTTGATGAAGTGATCCACGCCACTGCCGATGGGATCAAGCGGGATGCGAACCTTCGAATTCCAGTGAACACCGTCGCTGGAGCTGGCGTAGACGATGTCGTTGGCGCCGCAGCCGCTCTCGAAGCTGCAATCGGACCATGAGGTGTACACGTTGCCTGCACCGTCGATTGCGGTTGACGGCAAGCCCGCGCTACGCAGACCGCCATCTTCGTAGCGGCTGGGAGCTTGCGCGATCTGGATGGCGCCGGTCCAGCTCTGGCCACCGTTGGTGGAGGTGAAGGCCGACATTCCGCCGTCGAAGTCGGCGAAGGGAACCACGACCGTTCCGTTGGGCTGAACCACCGGATTGCCGCCGATTCCGTAATCGCCGTTGGCAGTGGTCTGCGGGGCGCTCCAGGTCTGACCGCCGTCATGCGAAGTGCTCATGTAGAGTAGGTCGCCAACGTCGGGATTGTCCCACTCGACATAGCAGTTGCCGTAGTAGGGGCTGGACGCCGTGCTATCGCAGGCGATCCAGTTCTTGTCGGCATCCTGGTTCTGGATGACGTAGACGGGATTGTTCCAGTGAATGCCGTCAGAGGAGGAATTGACGGCGACCGTATCGAAGTTGCCGATTGGCAAGGTGCAGATCAGCCAAACGCCGTGCTTCGCGTCATAGGCGACAGCGGCGTCGCTGGCGGCACTGTTCGGGCCGCCGCCCGGGCCGTATTGGGTCAAGCCGGGAAGGTAGCCGTTGGTCCAGGAGATTCCACTGTTGAGTGAAGTTGCCCAGCCTATGTCAGCACCACCGCCGCCAAAGATACGACCTACCTGAAAGGCGGCGACGATGACCGGTCCATGCGCTAGCGCACCCGGCTCGACTTCGGTTTGGTGCTGGCTGCTGCCATTAGTAAAGGTATCTTGACTGAGTTGCCGGAATATTGTTTGAGCGTGGCCCGGAGCCGCGCACGTGATGACCAGAGTCAACGCGAGCGCAAGGGTCAGGAGCGCGGCGCTGCCGCGACCAGGGAACGATGGCGATGCTTTCATTTGTATTCCTTCTTTAAATTGGTGGTGAAGCTTGTCACTTGTGGGGGGCAAGTGCGCTTTTGCACTGGACAGGAGGAGGACGATGCCAACCGCCGGGGCGATCAAACAGTAAATGGTCAGAGCGCAGAGTGTCAACGAAAACGATAGTAATTGCGGAAGCAAGTGGGCGTTCGTTTTTGGATACGAACAGCGATTCCGGTTTTCCGTGTTAAACTGCAGTGCCTACGAGCAAATGGTTTGGTCATCGTTGCAGCAATCACAGGCACTAATCTTCTTTGTGAATTCCAAATGAGGAAAACACCAGCAGTGCGACGAACGCAATATTTCTGCTATCTCCCCATTCATCAACTCATCATGCTCGTAGCACTGCTGGCGACAACTTCCGCGCTCGCCCAACGCACCGTAGTTCAGGACGCGGGCGGTGGACGCAAGCTGGAACTCCACTATAACGCCGAAGGCAAAGTCGCCGAGCTTCGGACGATTGGTCCCGATGGCCAGCTCCTGCAACAGCAGACTCTGGAGTATCCTGCCGGGTCTTACGTCCCCAACACGACGGCGACTTCCTACTGGCCCAACGGAAAAGTTCATAAGGTCACGCGCAATACCTACGACAACAGCGCTAACTTCACGGGCGAGTTCGTTCAGGTGTTCGACGAGTCGGGCAAGCAGACGGCGGGGCATCGGCTGGTTCACGATCCGCAGAACAATACCTATCACTGCGCGGACTGGAACGTTCCCAAGCAGGATTACGTGCATGTCCAGTGCCCGGCGGGTGAGGAGTCGTCCGGTACACCCGAGACGGTGAAGAAGTTCACGCAGGACGAGGTGAACCAGCAGTTGGCCAAGGCACGCGAGGCTGCACAGCGTTCCCAGACGCCCGTGGAGAGAACGCCGGCTGCCGCTCCCCTGGAGATCGTGCCGCCCAAGCCCACCACGACTCCTCCGCCAGGCTCGAATGTGAAGGAAATGGGGTTCATCTTTCCGGCAAAGATTCGCCCTGGCGATCGTGTCTCAGGGAGCGTGGTTGACAACCCCAGCGATTATGAGTCGCAGCCCGGAATCACGGTCACGCGAATTGCGTTGCCGTTCGCGCCGTCAGGTGCGGCAGCAGACTTAGCAGGATGGACGCTGGAGATATCGGGCGAGCCGCCGCAGTTCGCCAGCAGGCCGTTTGTGCTGACCATTCCACCGGGGCAGGTCGGTCTGGCCGTGCTCTTCCACCCAACAGGCGACCCAAGCGTTCAGGTGTCGAAGATAATTAGCCTTCCCAACTCACCCAAGCCGAAGCGGCCAACGTCCTATACGGCGCCGGCAATTTGCGTGAAAGGGCAGCTCTGCGTTGTGCGCGGTCCATTCAGTGGCGATGCCGGCAAGACCTTCGCGGCTTTCGAACAGCGTCCCGCCCGGATAATCGCCGAGACCCTCGACAGTGTTTACCTCGCCATTCCTGGTCGTACCGAAGCTGGATCGCGGCCGCTGGTGGTCGCCGAAGGATCGAAGGCGATCGCGTTTCCCATGGTGGTGGCTGAATTTGGCCTGCGTCCGGATGCGCGGGACGTGAAGCAAGGCGAGCTGTCTCTGCTGTACCAGAGCCTCGACGGCCCGCAGGAATTGCCCGATCCGCTGTGGCTGCCGGGCAATTATCCGGCAACGAATTTGGACGAAGCGCGCCAGCTGATTCCGGGATTCCAGGTGCCGAAAGCCAACAAAGAGGCCAAGGAGCAGCGCGAAAAAGAATCCAAACATGAGGGCGAGGCGAAAGAGAAACAGGCCGCCGAGCCCGACGAAGACATGGGCGGCGAGATTCTGCTGGTAATCAAGAATCTGACGCCCGACATGGTGACCCTGCGCGACTCGCAGAATGGGATGTACGTCTTTCACCTGAAGGCGTCCTCGTTCCAGATGGGCCAGTTCATGCACAAGGGCGTAGTCGAGGCCAACAAGACCGGCAACTTCGGCGTCAAGGGATACGTCATCCCATTCCTCGCGCCAGTTCCGGGACAGGAGTTTGCGATCACGCCAGCGCAATAGAACGAGTTAGCCTGCCCAAGAGTGGGCCTTAGACCACCTGACTATCGGCCCTTTTTTCGTATTGTCATCACGAGTGGGCTTCAGACCACGAGGGATCTGCTCTTAAGCTGCAAGAAGCAGATTGCTCGCGCTCGACTTCGGGCTCGGAGCACAGGCGCCTGCGCGACCACCCCCTTTCCGGCTCGTACATGCCGACCTCACGGCGCGAAATAGCTGGAGATGTCGAGGATGAGGTTGGTCCAACCGTAGGCGTAAGCGTCGACTTTGCCGTCAACGTTGCCCACGATCGCCATGTTCGATGCGACCTTGCCATCGGTAGCGTTAAGGGTCGAGACAGAAGGCATTGGACTGCCATCGGCCCACAGCGTTAAGTAGCCGAGCGAACCCGAAGGCACCGCCGTCGCATTGAAAACATATTCCTGCGCCGTGCTGGGAATCGGACATGGACCATCCGTGACGTTCACCGGCGGATTGCGCTGGCCGTCGAAGGCTCCTCCCGACGACCGGGTGTCGATGACGCGGCAGGGCTGAGACGGATACAACGACAGTCCCGTCGACGCCGCGGCGAAGTAGCCGTTGATGTCGATGATCAGATCGGTGCTGTTGTAAGCGTAGACATCGATATCGCCGTCGGGTGCGGCCGGTACGATCGCCGCGTTGGCAACGACTGTCGCGGTCGGATTGTTGAGCGTCGAAACGATGGGGAGCGGTTGGTTGCTGGGCCAGACAGTCAGGAAGCCGAGTTGTTGTCCGGAAGGATTAGGCACAACCGTCACATTGAGCGAGTAGGCCTGGGGATTGATTACATCCTGCAGGCACGGGCTGGAAAGAATGGGTAGATCGCGCACCTGCTGCGCTTGCAGCAACGGCGGACCTAGTCCTCGCGGTTGCTTCGATCCTGTGCGCGTGTCAACTACCCGGCATGGCGCGAGCGAATAGAACTGCAGCGTCTGACTGGACGCGGGTTGGAAGTAGCCGTTGATGTCGAGAATGACGTTGATCGAGTCGGTTGCATAGACGCTGACCGCTCCGTCGGCTCCGGCGGGAACGATCGTCGCGTCGGCTTTGGCGCGACCGTCGGGCGAGTTGAGCGTAGAAACATTGGGCAGCGGTTCGCCTGCAGGCCACACGGTCAGGAAGTTCAGCGACTTGGTTAGCGGAACGACCGTAACGTTCAGCGAGTAGGCAAGCGCAGTGTCCGGAATGTTGCAATTGCTCTGCGGAACGGTGAAGCTGCGCGTGGCTCCGCCGGAGATAAAAGGTCCGCCGAACGGCCCATCGGTCTGGCGAGTATCGGCGACGCGGCAAGGCGGCCACGGAACAAACTGCAGCGGATCGGAGGCAGCCCCAGCGACCACCGAAACGCTGTTGCCGCCGCTGTTCACCACATACACCTGGCGCAACGGCGAATTGACGGCGACTGCCGTCGGAAAATTCCCGACCAGAACCGAGCTGGTGGAATCGTTGCTGCCGTCGATCATCGTGACCGAACCGTCGTAGATGAAGTCGCTGACATAGGCCTTGTTGGTGATGGGATCGACGTCGATGCCTTCGGGAGAAGTACCGGCAGCAACGGTTGTAGTTGCCAGGGTCGATGTGTTGACGATCGTAACCGTTCCATCACCCTTGTTGGCCACATAGATCTCATCCCGCATGGGGTTGAGCGCGAGAGCCGAAGGAGATGACCCCACGTTAACGTTGGTGACGGAGAGAGTTTCGCCGTCGACGATCGAGACGTTGTTGGAGGTGTAGTTGACGACGTAGATTTTGTTGCTGTATTGATCGACGGCGATCGCCAGCGGATAACTGCCAACCCCCACCCTGGTCGTTGAATTCGTCGCACCATCAATGATGGTAAGGTCTTCGCTGCCGTTATCGGCGACGTAGATCTTGTTGGTCGCCGAGTTGATCGCAACCGCAATCGGACGGCTTCCCGTACTTACGGTTGTCGTGTGATTGGTTGTACCGTCGATCACGGTCACGTTATTCGCGTAGTAATTGGCGACGTAGATCTTGTTGGTGACCGGATTCGCCGCAACGGCGATGGGATAATCGCCAACCGAGACGCTTGCCGTGCTGTTGTTGGCACCGTTGATCACGGTAACGCTGTCGCTGTTGCCATTGGCGACATAGATCTTGTTGGTAGCGGAATTGACGGCGATCGCGTTCGGCGTGGCTCCGGTTGCAACCGTGTTGGTCTTGTAGGTAACCCCGTCGATGACCGTGACATTGTTGCTGTTCTGGTTGACGACGTAGATCTTGTTGGTCGCCGGATTGAAGGTAATCGCGACTGGATAAGATCCGGCGGTGACGGTGGTAATCAGCGTCTGCGCGATCGCCGGGAGCGAAGCGAGAACAATAAGGATGGTAATAGCAGCAAGTCGTACCTGACGATATGCTCCGAACATTTCGGCGACCTCCTTGCGTGGCGGATGGCGACGCACAGCGCACGCATGGAAGCGTGCTCATCTGGCAACGAAGCCGAAGATTTTGCGGGTCTTGAATTGGCAGCCGAAGTCATCCGGCAGCAGGAGGGAGATTTCGGACCGCCGCGCGAGCATCGTCTTGCTAATGCCGATTCGGCGCTGCTGTGACCTACCTGTTGAAAGCGATCCTTTCTAACGTTAGCGCAATTCGCTCCGCCGAAACAGTGACGATGAGCACAGAATGGGACGCGAGTTTCGGAACGGGAATCGGTGCGCCTACAAGGCAAAGGGTGTTTTCACCACGGAAGCACGGAATACACGGAAAGCAAGCAAGCAGAAAGAGGGGGAACGGAGAAAATCCGATTCCGTGCTTTCCGTGCTTCCGTGGTGAATCACGCGCCTTCCGGACTGCCGACTCGTCAGTTGCGCGCCCTCGCTGTACGATTGGTGTGCACTAATTGGAGCGTGTTATGACACCTGCACTGGCTGAGCTGGAACCGAAGGAGTTGTGGAAGCACTTCGATGCGCTGGCGGCGATTCCTCGCGCCTCGACCAAGGAAGCGGCTGCCCGCGACTATGTCCTGTCGATTGCCGCCAAGCACAAGCTGGAAGCCACGCACGACAAGGTCGGCAACACCGTGATTCGCAAGCCGGCGCACGCTGGACGCGAATCCGCGCCCATAGCTCTGTTGCAAGGTCACCTCGACATGGTCTGCGAGAAGAACGAAGGCACCGCGCACAACTTCGACACCGATCCCATCAAGATAAAGCGCGACGGCGACTGGCTGAAGGCCGATGGCACAACTCTTGGCGCGGATAACGGCGTGGGCGTCGCAGCCGCGCTGGCGGTGATGGAGAGCACCGATATTGCGCACGGTCCGCTGGAGTTTGTCTTCACCATCGATGAGGAGTCGGGGCTGACCGGCGCCGCAGAATTTCCGCCGGGAATGCTGAAGTCGAAATACTTTCTCAACCTCGACAACGAAGAGAAAGACACGATCTGCATCGGCTGCGCCGGCGGAGTAAAGACTACGGCGCGCCGCAAGGTCACGCTGCGAGATGCCAAGGGCGACACCGGTTGGCGGATCAAGGTCTCTGGACTGAAAGGTGGTCACTCCGGCATCGACATCAATCAGGGACGCGGCAATGCTGTGCGGATTCTCGCCGGCGTTTTGCAGACGGCGATGGAGAGCCTGCCGATTGAGATTGCGAATCTGACTGGCGGCAGCGCGCAGAATGCAATTCCGCGCGAGGCATCAGCGGTGATTGCGTTGGATGCCAAGCGCGAACCGGAGCTGAAGGCGCTGATCAAGAAGCTGGAAGCCGAGAACAAGGCTGATCTGGGCGGCTTCGATCCGGATCTGCAGATCACGGTAGAGAAGGTCGAGCGCCCAGCGAAGGCGATCGACGCCAACGACGCGAAGCAGGCCGTGCATTTGCTCGCAACCCTGCATCACGGTGTTCTGGCCATGAGTCCGGACGTCCCCGGACTGACGCAGAACTCTACCAACCTGGCAACGGTGGCGACCAAGGGCGATGTGATCGAGATCGTCACCAGTCAGCGCAGCGCCATCGAGAGCAGCAAGCTCGCTGCGGCGCGCATGGTCGCAACCGCGTGCCGACTCGCCGGGTTTGAAACCGAGCAGAGTGGCAGCTATCCCGGATGGAAGCCTGAGCCCACCAGCGACATTGTGCGCAAACTGCAATCGGTGCACGAGAAGGTCTTCGGCCATCCGGCCAGCCTGATCGCGATGCACGCCGGCCTGGAGTGCGGCGTCATCGGCGAAAAGTATCCCGGCATGCAGATGGTCTCGTTTGGGCCGACCATCGTCGGTCCGCACAGCCCGAACGAGCGCGTGGAAATACCTTCCGTGCAGGGCTTCTGGAAATATCTGAAGGCGGTGCTGGAAGCGATCTGAGGCGCAAAGTCGGAGGCGACAATCTCCGCACGTCCCACGCTTAGATGCAGTCCCAGCCATGTATATACATATGTATAGCGCCGTGTTATGATGACTCTGCACGTTGCAGGGTTCGACTGGGACGAGGGTAATCGCGAAAAGTGCGAAAAGCACGGCGTTTCCATCGCGGAGATCGAGGCATTATTGACGAGCGATTTCCGCATTGCGCCGGATCCAAAGCACTCGGGGGATGAGGATCGCATGATTGCCGTAGGCCGGACCGGGAGGGGACGACCATTGTTCGTTGCCTTTACTTTCCGGATGAGGAATCGGCAACGCCTCGTTCGCCCGGTGAGCGCTCGGTACATGCATGCGAAGGAGATCGCCGCCTATGAAAAAGAAGAGAGTGCCCAGGCTGAAGAGCGATAAGCAAGCGGAAGACTTCCTGTCGCAAGACCTTTCAGAGCTGGACTTTTCGCAGTTCAAGCCGGCGCGCTTTGAATTTGAAAGCAAAGACGAGCAGATCAACATGCGTGTCCCACGTGGCTTGCTGGTGGCGCTCAAAGCCAAGGCCAAGGCGCGCGGTATTCCTTACACGCGTCTGATCCGCGAAACACTCGAACGAGCCCTGGCCGAGACAAAATATTGAGGGAGTTGATTCACCGGTTTCCCATCAAAAGATTTGGCAGGGTCGATAAGAATTACGGGCCTGTGCCCGTGTGTAAATGGCATCAAACGAAGTTCCGGTCACTAACGGGTGAAAAGAAAATATGCGTCTGCTGCTGAACTGGTTATTGAGTGCTGTCGGTCTATGGATCGTCTCGCACGTCATGCCTGGATTTCATGTGCGTGGCTTCACCGCGGCGCTGATTGCGGCGCTGGTCATCGGGCTGGTGAACGCCACGCTCGGTCTCTTCCTGAAGATCATCACTTTGCCATTGACGATTCTGACGCTTGGCATCTTCTGGTGGGTGATCAACGCGCTGATGCTGATGTTCGCTTCCTCGCTGCTACGGCCGGATTTTGTGGTGACCGGCTTTCTTCCGGCGTTTGTGGGGGCGATTGTGCTTTCGCTCATCAACATGGTGTTGAAGGCACTGGCGCGGGATGTGGAGGGACGATAGCTCAGCTCGGTCGCTGCTCGCTACAACTTTCGCAGCTGCTTTACCGTTTCCCCGAGATCGCCGCTTTGAAACAGCCGGATTGCCGCAACTCCGTCTGCGCCGGCGTGAAGACAATCGCGAGCATTCGCGAGATTCACTCCGCCGAGCGCCAATACGGCGAAACGCCCGGCCGGAGAACTCTCTCTTACTGCCGAACATGCTTCACGCAGTGCGTCCAGGCCAATGCCTTTCGCGCCAATCTGCACCTTCTCGAAGATTGGCGCCAGCGCCGCGAAGTCGGCGCCGTCGGATTTGGCGCGCTGCATATCCGCTAACGAGTGCGCAGACACGCCGATGATCGGTTCGCGATCGCTGCACTTGCTCCACAACGCGCGAACCTCGGACGCAGCCAACTCGTCCGACGCCAGGTGAACGCCATCGGCAGCGCAGGCCAGAGCAACGTCGGTGCGGCTGTTGATGAGTAGTTTGGTGATCGCCGAGTTGTCGCGAACGGCGCGTATCGCCTCGCCTGCCAGCCATTCGAGATCATGCGGCGCAAGTTCCTTTTCGCGCAGCTGTATGTAATCAACTCCGGCGCGTGCGGCACTGGCAATTTGGCGCAGCAGCGCGTTCCGCTGTTCAACGTCGCCTCCGGGGAACGCCCTGCGATCGGTAATGTAGTACAGCAGCACTTTGATCTGATCGCCTTGTGTCAGGGCACGACTTCAGTCGTGCCGATAGAGCGCTTATTTTCTTGTCTGAGTCGGCTTCAGCCGACGACACGCGAGTCGCACCGCGAGTTTTCAGCATCCTGTCCAGGCGTGCAGAGAATCGATCCACGAGAAAGCGCTGTGACGGATGCAGTACAACTTTACCTCAGCGGCTGAAGCCGACTCTTTCTGTGACTTTGAAACTGCACCGCTGAAGCGGTGCTCCACCGGTTTTTCAACATCTGCTTAAGCCCGCCGCTGAGAGACCGATCTGCTCTAGAATCGAACTGTGCCTCGTCCCCAAAGAAATCCTGAATCCATGCTGAATGTCCAACCGCCGCGAGTATTACCGGGCGGTATGCTTGAGATCCTCCGCGCCCCAGTCTTCGCCTCGCTGCCATGGCTGGTGCACGGCTTCAGTACGAGGCAAGGTGGAATTTCTGCCTGCTACGGCGGCAAGACGCTGAATCTCGGCCTCACCCAGCATGACACCAAGGAAAACGTCGAGCGCAATCGCCGAGCGCTCCTAACAAAGTTGAATGCGACCGACGCCAACGGCGATCCCTGGTCCCTCGTGCAGGTCAAGCAGATTCATTCCTCGATCGTGCATCGCGTGAGTGCGCCGGCGAAAGATCCGCTCGCCGGCGACGGGCTGATCACCAAAGCTCCCGGCCTGCTTCTGGCGATCAAGACCGCCGACTGCGTGCCGGTGCTGGTAGTGGACATCAAGCGGCGCGTCGTCGCCGCATTCCACGCGGGCTGGCGAGGCACGGTGGCGCGCATCGTGGAAAAAGGTGTCGGCGAGATGCGGCATCAGTTCGGCTCTTTGCCGCGCGATCTGCGGGCGGCTATCGGTCCCTGTATCCGGCGCTGTTGCTATCGGGTCGGCCATGAGGTTCGCGCCGAGTTCGAATCGCAATTCTCGTATGCCGACGATCTCTTTGAAGAGGTCTTCGACTCGAACGCCATTCACGTGCGCTATCCGCTGCTGTTCTTGAACCAGCGCGCGCCGGGTCACGGCGATCTCGGGCCGGAGATTCATCTCGACCTGGTTGAAGCCAATCGCCGCCAGTTGGAAGACGCTGGCCTGCGCGAGGAGCACATCAGCGTAGTTGACGGCTGCACTGCCTGCGATACCACGCGCTTCTTCTCGCATCGCGCCGAGCTCGGCAAGACCGGCCGCATGATGGCGGTCATCGGCATCCGTCCGGACTGATCCCGAAAATTCAAGGCCGGCGGTGGGATTCACGCCGGCCCGAAGTTGGCATCGCTCGCGTTACAGCTGGGGAGCGTCAGCTCGAGTGATGCGAAGAGTGGTGATGACTGGAATGGTTGTGATGCTTGCTGTGATGGTGATGGCTCGACGCGAACGCCGGCATCGACATCACGACCATCATGACGAGAAGCAGCGGCAAAAGCTTTTTCATGGGCGGATTTTATCGATGGTGCTGAACGGCATTCAAGCGCTCTAAGAAGAAAAGAACCACGTTCGTCAACAAAAATTCGCGACGGGGGCCTAAGTGAGGTCCGGCTGGCCGGTCGCCGTCACCACCATCGCCCATTCTTCATTCGACAGCCGCTTGCGCTCGCTCGTCGCCATCGGAATCGGTACGTGGATGAACACGCTGTGTTGCAGGCCGATGATCATGTCCGTCTTGCCCGCCATCGCCGCATGGACAGCGTTGCGCGCGAAGGAATCGCACAGCACCGAATCGACGGTCGATGCGGGTACGCTGCGAATGTAGTAGCTGGGATCGAAATAGCGAATGACCACGGGGAAGCGTTGCGCCTCGAAGTGATCGCGAATCTTGTGCCGCAGAAACAGCCCGATGTCGCGATGCAGCAGGTTACCGGAAGCATCGCGCTCATCCGACGGCGGCATCAGGTGCTGACCGGCGCCTTCGGCCACAACGATCACCGCATGCTTCCGCTCCAGTAGCCGGCGATGCAGCAGCGCGAGCAGCCCGGACTCGCCCTCCAGCTTAAACGGCACTTCAGGAACCAGGGTGAAGTTCACCTCCTGGCTGGCCAGCGTCGCGCCTGAGGCGATGAAGCCCGAGTCGCGCCCCATCACCTTCACAATGCTGATGCCGTTGTGAACGCAGTGCGCCTCGACGTGCGCCGAGTCGATGACATCCTTGGCCTTCTCGATGGCCGTGAAGTAGCCGAACGAGCGGTTCACGTACTGCACGTCGTCGTCGATGGTCTTGGGAATTCCAACGACCGAGATCTTCAGTTTGCGCCGCTGAATCTCTTCGGCCACAGCGTGTGCGCCGCGCTGCGTGCCGTCTCCCCCAACCGTAAATAGGATGTTGATGCCGCGCTGCTCCAGGAAGTCGACGATGATGTCCGGGCTGACCGGCCCGCGCGATGTGCCCAGCAGCGTGCCGCCGCGTTGGTGAATGTCGTTGACCGCGTCGGCGTTCAGCCACATCGGCGGCCTGGGCGCTTCCGGCGAGAAGCCCGAGTAGCCATAACGAATTCCCATTACCGCGGGCACGCCGTAGTGGAAATGCAGTTGAAGATAGACCGAGCGGAGGACGTTATTCAGGCCGGGACACAGGCCGCCGCAGGTAACGATCGCGACCTTGGCCTTGGCAGGATCAAAGTACAGGTGCTCGCGAGGACCAGCGCGCTCGAAGAGGTAATCCGGCTCACCCAGGTCGAGCGGATTACGATAGTGCATCTCGTCGAGGATGAAGGTTGCTTCTACAGGGCCAAGCGAATCCAGGCGCAGCGGTGATTTTATTTCGCGGGGCCCGAGGTCGGAGATGGCAACTTTGTCGCTCATGTGTTCGTGTCAGGGCACGAGTTTACTCGTGCCGAACGACGACGCCAGAAGACAGGGCTTTAGCCCCTGCCGCTTTCTGTTTAGCCAGATATGCGAAGCAATACGGGTAATCCTCAGCCAAGCTCACCAATCCGCGTTTAACCGGGTTCTGAGCAATGTACTCTCGATGCCGCTGAAAGCTTACTTCATTCTCAACCCGCACATCGGAGAATCCGCGCTGCCACACCTCACCCGTGTAGCCGTATTCCTTGCTCAATCGATACGAGAACCCGCCCTTGATGAGCTGCACGGCCTTCTCGATTGCCATGTCTTCGCCGACGGTGATTAGCAGATGTACGTGATCAGGCATCACGACGAAGTCGTGAACTCGAAACCTGCCAGCCGCGACCTGCGAACGGGGCACATCGATGAGCAGGGTAGCATTTCGTTCCGACTGTAACAGGGCTCGCCCCATGCTTGTCTTTGTCGTGACGAAGAATGTACGCGACCGGCGAATCGCGTGCGAATTCCCATTGCGAACTGGTTTGGCCATAGGCAGGGGCTAAAGCCCGACTTTCAAAAGCATGCTTTCGGCACGAGTAAACTCGTGCCCTGACACAAATCCCTTTCGGTATAAGTCGGGCGTTTCTGGCTTTACGACTCGGTGCTGGAAAGCCGGCTCGAATTCAAATAACTTATCGCTGACGCTCGCCCGAAGGCCAGCCTTACCTATCCCTTCTTCGGCTTCATGATCTGCCATGCCGAATCGGGGACGCGGCGCCCCATCATGCTGAAGCTGCTGGAGCCGGCCAGCATCTCGCCGCCGTCCATGTATACCATGTCACCGTTGATGTACCCGGCCTGATCGCTGATGAGGAACGCGCCCAGGTTGGCAATCTCCTCCAGCGTGCCGAAGCGATGCAGCGGGTTGTGCTCCAGCAGCGCTTTCTCCAGTTCCGGTGTCGGCAGCAGACGCGAGAACGCGCCTTCAGTACGAATCGCGCCCGGTGCAATGGCAACGGTGCGAATGCCGCGTCCGCCCCACTCGACCGCCAGGCTGCGCATCAGCGCGACCACTCCCGCTTTCGCAACGGCGCTGGGGACGACGTAAGCCGAGCCCGTGTCAGCGTAGGTCGTCGCGATGCTCAGGACGACGCCCTTGTGCTGTTCCTTCAGCCAGCGGCGTCCGCACGCCAGGGTCATGTTGATCGTGCCCTTTAGCACGATGCCAATGACGGCGTCGAAGGCGTTCGGCGAAAGCTCTTCGGTCTTGGCGAGGAAGTTGCCGGCCGCGTTATTGACCAGCACGTCCAGCGGGCCTGCGGCCCAAAGCCTCTCGATCAGCGGATCGACGTCCTCGGGATAGCGGACGTCGCAGGCAAAGGCTTCAATGGCGCCGCCGGTCGAGGCAGAGAGTTCCTTGGCTGTCTGCTCGACGACTTGCGCGCGCCGGCCGCAGATGTAAACGGTTGCGCCGAGTTGGAGAAATCGCTCGGCCATGGCGCGGCCAATGCCTGTGCCGCCGCCAGTGATCAGAATGCGCTTGCCCCGCAGAAGATCATTGGTAAACATGGCGTCCGTTCCGGAAGGGATAAGCTATCACGCGAGCGGAAGCGATGTCAGTGAGAGGAAGCAATTAGCGATTAGCAATTAGCGATTAGCAATTGGCCCAGCCCGAAGGGTGGAATTTGTGTTGGCCCCGGGCGTAAGCCCAGGGTGGGCGATCAATATAAGATCTGAGTTCCGTCGGGACGGCACCGAGGCGACTACAGGGGGCCTTCGACTCCGCCCCGCCTGTCCTCGGAACAGGCGGGGCTCCGCTCAGGATGACACGGTGAAGAAGCGAGCGTCCACTTGGGAGCTAACTTGCTAGTCGCTAATCGCTAATCGCTAATTGCTAGTTGCTAGTTGCTAATTTGCGCCAGCTTTACTTCGGAGCTGCTGCGTCGGCCGGCGGGAGTGGGTATGAGCGGCAAGCGCAGTTCGACTTCGAGGCCGTGTGGCGACACATTCTTTGCCGACACGCTGCCGCCGTGCATGGTGACGGCATTGCGTACGATGGCGAGCCCGAGTCCCATGCCGCCAGTATTCGTGCCGCGCGAATCGTCGACGCGATAGAACGGCTTGAAGAGCAATGGCAGCGCATTCTCGGGAACGCCCGGCCCGTTGTCGTGGACGGAAACCACGGCCTCGGCGTTGGCTTTGTCCAGCCGGACTTCGATCTTCCCAGTTTCACCTGAGTAGAAGATTGCGTTGCGCACCACATTCTCGATGGCGCTGCGCAGCAGGCCGGGATCGCCGTTCACTTTGATTTCCGCGCCCGGGCGATAGGTAATCTCCGCGCCAGTCGCGGCGGCTTCGAACTTGGCATCGTGCAGAACGTCGTCGATGATTTCGTTGAGCGCGAGATGCTCAAACTTCGGCTGCTGCTGTCCGCTCTCCAACCGCGCGACCGCCAGGATCTGCTCCAGCATCGAGTCCAGCTGAATCGTGTCCTGCTCGATACGGTTCAGCATCTCGGTACGCTCCTCATCGCTGGCATCACGGGCCAATGCCAAGGCAAGACGGATACGGGCGATCGGCGATCGCAGCTCGTGCGAGACGCCACTCAGCAAATTGCGCTCGCTCTGGATCTGGTTGCGCAGTTCTCCGGCCATGATGTCGAAGTCGCGCACGAGTTCAGCAATTTCGTCGTGGCGATTGCCCAGGTTTTCACCGGCGCGAATGTCGAGATTGCCGCGCGCCAGCTCATGCGTGGCATCGCGCAGGCGCTCGATCGGCTTGGTCAGGTAGTGCGCGATCACCAGGCACATGATCGCCGAGAAAATCGTTCCCAGCTTCAACGTCCAGAGCAGGTCGCCGGGAATGCGCTCGCGCAGGGGCGGCGGCGTGAGTTCGGCGATCAGCAGGTATTGCCCGCGATCAGTCGTAACATGTGCGGCCAGCACATTCGCCTCGTAGGAGCTATAAAGACCCTCCTGGCGGTCGGCGGCAGCGGCAGCGCGCACAATCTGCCCGGGCAGCGGACGGCCGGATAGTTCACGGCCAGTGCTATCCAACAGCCAGAATCGCGAACGAGTCGGCAGCGACAGGCCGTCCAGCAATTGGGAGACGCCGGGCTGACCCTGTTGCTCAAACCGTTGGGCGGCCAGGCTGGCCAACACCGGCATTTCACGGCGTTCGGGCTGGATCCACCAGGGATGCTCCGAGGTAATGCGATAGTGAACGCGCAGATACAACGCGCCCAGCAACAACGCCTGCGCCACCCAGAAGGGCAGGAAGATCTTCCAGAACAGACGGCGGTTCATACCCGGCTCTTCTCCGGCGTTTCGGCTGCAAGGAAGTAGCCGACGCCGCGGATGGGGCGAATGAGATCGTCGGCGGTGGGACAGCTCCCGAGCTTTTTGCGCAGGCGGCTGACGTGCACATCGACGCTGCGGTCAAACGCGTTTAGCGGACGACCGAGCGCGACCTCGGCAATCTGCTCGCGGGTCACGACGCTGCCGGCGTGGCGCAGGAGAAGTTCCAGGACGTTGAACTCGACCGAGGTCAGATCGACAGGAACGTCGCGGCAGGTAACCGTGCGGGTCGCCAGCGACATGCTGATGTCTCCGACCACGAGATTTTCTTCGTGTTCGCTATGTGCGGCCGGCGCGGCTGCTTCTCGCGTGCGGCGAAATATCGCGCGGATCCTCGCCACCAGCTCGCGCGGATCGAAAGGCTTGGCCAGATAATCGTCGGCGCCGATTTCCAATCCAAGGATGCGATCCACCGCTTCGCCGCGTGCGGTCAGCAGAAGTACCGGAACAGACGATTGTTGGCGGAGCGCCTTCAAAAGTTCGAACCCCGACCCGCCGGGCAGCATTACATCCAGAACGACCAGCTCGTGGTCCCGCGACAAAGCTGCGCCCAAGCCGGAGGCGTGATCGTAGGCCGCGTCTACGCGAAATCCTTCGCCCTCCAGAAAGCGTTTCAGCAGGTTGACGAGAGCGTGATCGTCATCGACGATGAGCAGGCGATTCACAGCATTCATTTTGCCCTTTCCTCGTCGCGGCGGCGGTGAAGAATTGTTTCGAGATTGGCTGTCAGCCTTCACACTTCTTTACCTTCCTTCACCCACTCTTAACTGCGGTCGGGCAGCTCATCCGGTCTAATAGGTAATGATCTAATAGTACTGCAACTAATGCATCAGATTGCAGTTACGGTCATAATGGACGAGTAGCGGTAACGCTCGGGCCCGGCGCACGTCCGGTAGAGCAGGCCCATAGCTTGTCGCCTGCCCGCAGGAAGAAGTCACCACGGAAATCACGGAAAAGATTTTTCCTGAGAAAACTTCGTGCATTCCGTGTTTCCGTGGTGAGCCAGATGTTCCGAGGAGGAGTGTGTGAAGACAGGGGCGTTCTTTGCTCTCGGAAGACGAAGAGGTGGGGCCTTCTGGGGAGCTTGCCTGGTAGTGGCGATGGCGCTGGCCATTTGCGCCGTTCTGAGTGGCTGCAGTTCGCAGTCGGCCAAGGCCGCCAAGCCCACCACCCCGCCGGCTATACCGGTTGGAGTTGGCACCGTCAAGCAGGGTGATTTCAACGAGTACATTGTCGGCCTCGGCTCGGTGCAGGCACTCAACACGGTTTCGATCAAAACCCGGATCGACGGCCAGATCATGCAGGTGAATTTTCGCGAGGGCCAGGACGTCCGCGCGGGTGAGTTACTGCTCGTTATCGATCCGCGGCCGTACCAGGTCGCGTTGGATCAGGCAAAAGCTAATCTGGCGAAGGACGAGGCTCAACTCGTCAATGCCAAGGCGCAATACGAACGCAACAAGGTTCTGTATGAGCAGGGCGTGATTGCCAAGCAGGACCTGGACACGCTGGAAGCGTCGTTTGGCACCTATGAAGGCACCATTGCGGCCGACAAGGCAGCGATCGAAAATGCCCAGCTGAATCTGACCTATTGCTACATCAAGTCTCCGGTCGACGGGCGCGTCGGACTGCGCATGGTTGATCCGGGCAACTACGTCACCGCAGCCGCCGGAACGGCCATGATCGTGGTCACGCAGCTGCATCCCATATCGTTGGTGTTCACCATTCCTGAAGATCAATTGCAGGAAGTCGCGCAGCGTATGAAGCTGGGACCGCTGGAGGTCGACGCCTACAGTCGCGACGATTCGCAGAAATTGGCTACCGGAACTCTGCTCACCATCAACAACCAGATCGATCAAACCACCGGTACGGTTCAGCTGAAGGCGACTTTTGCCAATGCAGACAACACGCTTTGGCCGAACCAGTTCGTTAATGCTCACCTGCTGCTCGAGACCCGCAAAGACGCAATTACCGCGCCCGCCAGCGCCGTGCAGCGCGGTCCCGATGGCAGTTACGTGTACGTGGTTGACAGCAACAACACCGTGCAAATGCGGCCAATCAAGATTGCGCTGACGCAAGGGACCACGGTGGTAATTCAATCCGGTCTGCAGGGTGGAGACCGGGTGGTAACCGACGGTCAGGAGAAATTGTCGGCCGGCATGAAGGTTGCTCCGCAGGCTCCGGCCAAGCAGCGCACCGGCGGATCGACGGGCGGTACTATCGGATCGCAAACATGAGTATTTCGCGGCCGTTTATTCTACGGCCCATCGCAACTTCGCTGTTGATGGTGGGACTGCTGCTGGTAGGCCTTGTCGCCTATCAGCAGTTGCCTATTTCGGCCCTGCCGCAGGTCGACTACCCAACCATTCAGATAGTGACGTTCTATCCCGGCGCCAGCCCGGACGTTACCGCCTCATCGATTACCGCGCCGCTGGAACGCCAATTCGGCGAACTTCCCGGACTGAGCCAGATGACTTCAAGCAGCTCCTTCGGAGCCTCGGTCATCACGCTGCAGTTCAATCTCGAAGAAAACATTGATGTGGCCGAGCAGGAAGTTCAGGCCGCGATCAATGCGGCGCAGACCTTCCTGCCCAATGACCTGCCGACGCCGCCGATTTACAGCAAGGTCAACCCCGCCGACGCGCCAATCCTGACCCTGGCGATGACCTCCGACAGCATGCCGCTGCCGCAGGTGGAAGATCTGGCGGACACGACCTTCGCGCAGAAGATCTCGCAACTGCCGGGCGTCGGACTGGTCAGCATCAGCGGCGGGCAGAAGCCGGCGATTCGCATCATGGCCAATCCCACGGCGCTGGCCTCCTACGGCATGAGCCTGGAGCAGCTGCGCACGGTCATCGGCCAGATCAACATCGATCAGGCGAAAGGCCAGCTCCAGGACAATCGGCAGTCGTTCACCATTGGCGCCAACGACCAGATCCTGAGCCCAAAGGAGTATGCCGACAGCGTCGTCGCCTACAAGAACGGCAACCCGGTGCGCTTGTCGGACGTAGCCAGCGTAGTCATCGGGCCGGAAGACACAAATCAGGCGGCGTGGATGAACACCACGCCGGCAGTCATTCTGAACATTCAGCGCCAGCCCGGCGCCAACATCATCAAGGTTGTCGACAGCATTAAGCTGCGGTTAAAGCAGCTGCAGGCCAACCTGCCGGCCTCGGTCAAAGTCACGGTTCTGACCGATCGCACCAACACCATCCGCGCCAGCGTCAAGGACGTGCAGTTCGAGATGATGCTGACCGTCGCACTGGTCGTGATGGTGATCTTCCTTTTCCTGCGCACGCTGGCAGCGACCATCATTCCCAGCGTTACGGTACCGCTGTCGATTGTCGGCACCTTCGGCGTGATGTACCTGTTGGGCTATTCGCTCGACAACCTCTCGCTGATGGCGCTGACCATCTCCACCGGCTTCGTCGTCGACGATGCCATCGTGATGATCGAGAACATCGATCGTTACATCGAAGAGGGCCACACACCGCTGGAATCCGCCCTGCGCGGCGCCGGTCAGATCGGTTTCACCATCGTATCGCTGACCGTTTCGCTGATCGCCGTGCTGATCCCGCTGCTCTTCATGGGCGATATTGTCGGCCGGCTCTTCCGCGAATTTGCCGTGACCCTCAGCACGACCATCCTGATCTCCGCGCTGATTTCTCTTACGCTGACGCCGATGATGTGCTCGCTGCTGCTCAAACAGCGGGATCAGGAGAAGCACAGCAAGCTGTATGACTGGTCGGAGCGGGTCTTCAACAACACGATTGCCTTCTACGGGCGAATGGTGAAGTTCGTCCTCAACCATCAGACGGCGACGCTGGTGGTGGTCATCGGAACCCTGATCGCCACGATCTACCTGTACATCGTGGTGCCCAAGGGCTTCTTCCCGGTGCAAGACACCGGCGTCATCATGGGCATTTCGGACGCGCCCGAGAGCATTTCCTTCAAGGCGATGTCCCAGCGGCAACAGGAGCTGGCGGCGGCGATTCTCAAAGACAAAGACGTCGAGAGCCTGTCGTCGTTCATCGGCGTCGACGGCACGAACACCACGCCCAACAGCGGCCGCATTCAAATTAACCTGAAGCCGCGCGACGCTCGCGACGACGACGTAACCACCATCATGAAGCGGCTGCAGCAGGAAGTCGCCGGCGTGGAGGGCATTACGCTCTACATGCAGCCGGTGCAGGACCTGACGGTGGAAGACCGCGTCAGCCGCACGCAATACCAGTTCACGCTCGAGGACGCTGACGCCAAAGAGCTGCGGCAGTGGACCGCGAAGATGCTCGATAAGCTGAAGGCACTGCCCGAGGTGCGCGATGTCGCCACCGATCAGCAGAACCAGGCGGCGCAGGCGACGCTGGTCATCGATCGCAGCACTGCTTCGCGTCTGGGCGTCACGGCCAGCGCCATCGACAACACTCTCTATGACGCCTTCGGCCAGCGGCTGGTGTCGATCATGTTCACCCAGCTGAACCAGTATCACGTGGTCTTGCAGGTCGACCCGTCATTCAGCACCGATCCCGACTCGTTGCTAAACATCTACGTCCCGGCGGGCGGTGGGCAGACTCCCGCATCCTCAGGGAATACGGCAATCGTTGGCGCACCGGTGAACCTCAACTCAACCACGAACGTTTTGGCCGCCAGCGCCAATCAGGTGCCGCTCAGCGCGATTGCGCATTGGGAGACGACTACCGGCCCTCTGACCATCAATCACCAGGGGCAGTTTCCGGCGGTAACCATCTCGTTCAACCTGGGCAAAGACGCATCACTGGGCGATGCCGTGAAGGCGATTCAGAAGACGGCCACAGAGGTGGGCTTGCCGCCCAGTATTCAGCTCGCGTTTCAAGGTACCGCGCGAGCCTTCCAGGCATCGCTGGCCAACGAAGGCTGGCTGATCCTGGCAGCCATCGTGACCGTGTACATCGTCCTCGGCGTGCTGTATGAGAGCTACATTCACCCGATCACGATTCTGTCGACGCTGCCCTCGGCCGGTGTGGGCGCGATTCTTGCGCTGACGTTCTTCCACATGGACCTGAGCGTGATGGCGTTGATCGGCATCATCCTGCTGATCGGTATTGTGAAGAAGAACGCCATCATGATGATCGACTTCGCACTGGAAGCCGAGCGCAAGGAAGGGAAGTCGCCAAGGGACGCGATCTATGAAGCATGTCTGCTTGCGCTTCCGCCCGATCATGATGACGACCTTTGCCGCGTTATTCGGCGCAGTACCGCTGGCGCTTGGATCGGGAACGGGCTCGGAGCTGCGGCGTCCGCTGGGCATAACCATCATCGGTGGATTGTTGGTCAGCCAGGTATTGACACTATTCACCACGCCGGTGGTTTATCTGTGGTTTGACCGGCTGGCCCAGGCGCTGCGCCATCTGCGCTCGCCAAAGCCGGCGGAAGCCGATTGGGGATTAGTTTTCACCACGGAGGCACGGAGGTCACGGAAAGAATGGTAGAGCGAACCTTTAGGTTCGCGTCAACCGAGACCTCCCAAAACAAAAATCCAGGGGCTTTAGCCCCAGAGCCGGGGCTAAAGCCCTAGTCCACGATCAGGGTGATGTGACGCGAGCCTGAAGGCTCGCTCTACCGATCTTTTGTTATGAACGTATCTGCTCCAGCCATCGCGCGGCCTGTCGCCACTACGCTGCTTACCCTCGCGCTGCTTCTTGCAGGTGCTCTGGCGTACACGCAGCTGCCGGTGGCGCCGTTGCCGCAGATCGACTTCCCGGTCATTTCGGTTGGCGCAGCGCTGCCCGGCGCCAGTCCGGAGACGATGGCATCGTCGGTGGCAACGCCGCTGGAGCGGCAATTCGGCCGCATCGCCGGCATCAACCAGATGACGTCGACCAGCATGCTGGGCTCGACCGGCATCACCATGCAGTTCGATCTGAACCGCAACATCGACGCTGCTGCGCGCGATGTTCAGGCTGCCATCAATGCCGCGCGTAATTATCTGCCGCCGGCGCTGCCCAGCAATCCCACCTACCGCAAAATCAATCCTGCCGACGCGCCGGTAATCATCCTGGTCATGACCTCCGACGCCATGACGCAGGACCAGATGTATGACGCGGCCGACTCGATCATGGGACAGAAGCTGTCGCAGGTCGAAGGCGTGGGACAGGTTTTCGTGTGGGGATCGTCGCAGCCCGCAGTACGCATCGAAGCCAATCCCCAGATGCTTAACAACATGGGGTTGGGACTGGAGGCACTGCGTAGTGCCGTCGCGGCGCAGAATGCCAACCAGGCTAAGGGCGCGGTGGATGATGGCCAGAAGATGTGGATGATCCGCGCCAACGATCAGCTTACCCGGGCGAAGGATTACAAGAACCTCATCATCGCCTATCGCAACGGCGCACCAGTCCACCTCACCGACGTCGCCACTGTAACGGATTCGTATTCGAACATTTATAACGCGGGCAGCTTCAACGGCAAGCCCAGCGTACTAATCGTCATCTTCCGCCAGCCGGGCGCCAACGTTATCGCCACCGCCGATCGCGTCATCGCGGCGCTGCCGTTCCTGAAAGCTTCGCTGCCGCCGAGCATCAATCTCGATATCGGACTCGACCGTACCACCACCGTGCGTGCGTCGGTTAGCGACGTTGAGCGCACGCTGATCATCTCGGTCATCCTTGTCGTACTGGTGGTTTTCGTCTTTCTGCGCGAAGTCCGCGCCACGCTGATTCCCAGCGTCGCCGTGCCGCTCGCCATCGTCGGCACCTTCGGCGTGATGTACCTGTGCGGCTATTCGCTCAACAACCTGTCGTTGATGGCGCTGACCATCTCGACCGGCTTTGTGGTGGACGACGCCATTGTGGTGCTGGAAAACGTGATGCGCCATGTGGAAGGCGGCATGAAACCGTATCAGGCCGCATTGTTAGGCGCGCGCGAGATCGGCTTCACGGTTGTCTCCATGAGCACATCGCTCATCGCCGTCTTCATCCCCATCCTGCTGATGAGCGGACTGGTCGGGCGGCTCTTCCACGAGTTCGCGGTCACGTTGAGCGCCGCTATTGCCGTCTCGCTGGTGGTTTCGCTGACCACCACGCCGATGCTGTGCGCGCGTTTCCTGAAGGCGCACGATCCCGGCAGCCACGGCACGCTGTACCGCATGAGCGAGCGCGGCTTCTATTGGATGAGCCATGGCTATAAGATTTCGCTGGGTTGGGTGCTGCGGCACCGGCGCATGATTCTGGCCGTCGCCATCATCATGGTCTTCTTTAACGTATTCCTGTATATCAAAGTTCCCAAAGGGTTTTTCCCGCAGCAGGATACCGGCCGTCTGGCCGGAATCATCATGGGCCAGCAGGACGTCTCGTTCTACGGAATGCGCGACAAGACCAACGAGTTCATCCAGATTGTCAAGAAAGACCCTGCCGTCGACAACGTGCTGGCCTTTGTCGGGGGCAATGCAGCCCTCAACCAAGGGCGCATGTACGTAGTGTTGAAGCCCCTGAACGAACGCAAGATCAGCGCCGACCAGGTGATCGCCCGCCTGCGCCCCAAACTCGCCCACGTCCCTGGCGCGACGTTGTACTTCCAGTCCGTGCAGGATCTCCAGATCGGCGGCCGGCAGTCGAACGCACAGTACCAGTACACCTTGTCCGGCGAGAATCTGGATGAACTGTATGAGTGGGCACCTAAGCTGCTCGCCCAGCTACGCAAAATTCCGCAGCTGAAGGACCTGAACAGCGATCAGCAGATCAGTGGTTTGGAAGCCAACATCGTCATCGATCGCGAAACCGCGGCGCGGCTAGGCATTACCCCGTCGCAGATCGATGCTGTGCTTTATGACGCGTTCGGGCAGGAACAGATCTCAACCATCTATCAGACGCTGAACCAGTATCACGTGGTGATGGAGGTCGATCCCAAGTTTCAGATGACTCCGGACGCTTTGAAGAGCGTGTACGTGATCACCAGCACCGGCGCGCAGGTGCCGCTGTCCTCCTTTGCTCACTTCGAACCCGGCAATACCTCGCTGTCGGTGAATCACCAGGGACAATTCCCCTGCGTGACCCTCTCGTTCAATCTCGCGCCTGGCGGTGACTTGGGCACAGCAACGCGCGCCATCGACCAGGCTGAACTCGCCCTTCGTATGCCGGCATCCATCCACGGCAGCTTCCAGGGAACCGCGGCGGCCTTCCAGGATTCGCTCTCGTCGGAGCCGATCCTGATTTTGACCGCTCTGCTGGCCGTCTACATCGTGCTGGGCATGCTGTATGAGAGCTATATCCATCCCATTACCATCCTCTCCACCCTGCCTTCTGCCGGCACGGGAGCGATCCTGGCCCTGATGATCTTCCACATGCAGCTCGACGTCATCGGACTGATCGGTATCATCCTGCTGATTGGCATCGTGAAGAAGAACGCCATCATGATGATCGACTTCGCGCTGGAAGTGGAACGCACGGGCAAGAGCGCTGAAGAGGCCATTTACGAGGCCGGCCTGGTCCGTTTCCGGCCTATCATGATGACTACCGCGGCTGCCATGCTGGGCGCGCTGCCGCTGGCGGTGGGGATGGGCGTGGGCGCTGAAATCCGGCGGCCGCTGGGTGTCGCCATCGTGGGTGGACTGATCGTCAGCCAGGCGCTCACCCTCTATACCACTCCTGTCGTCTACCTCTACATGGATAAGCTAAAACAGTTTGTTGTCCGCCATCTGCCCGGCCGCCGGAAGAAGGTTGCCGAGCGCGACGAAGTGCCGGTCTTCGCGGATTAGCTTCGGGCCCGCCAATAACAAAAGGGCACACCGAGTGTGCCCCCTTCGTACTGAATTTACTGACTAAACCTTGCTAGCGGCCGAAGTACTTGGCGTTGCGCTCGGTATACTCTTTCCACTTTTCCGGCAGATCATCGAGTGCGAAAATCGCCGAAACCGGACACACCGGCACGCAAGCGCCGCAATCGATGCATTCCACCGGATCGATGAACAGCATCTCCTCGTTGCCGTACTTGTCTTCATCCTTCTTGGGATGGATGCAATCCACCGGACAGGCATCGACACAGGCTGTATCTTTCGTGCCAATACAAGGTTCCGCGATCACATAAGCCATAGAACGATATCTCCCTAAAGTCTCTCTTGGGGGAATCCCTGTGTAGAGTAGATGTAACGATACTACCAAAAAATCGACGCTCACTGTTGCCATTGAGCGCTGCTGCTGATCAAATTAGACGAGCACGTGAGCGACACAATTATCCAAAATCTGGGTTATAACAATCCCGCATTGGGATGTGGGACCTCGGTCACGGAGTAAGTACGCCATGTCGTTAACCCCAACTGGTCTCGATTGGTGGCAGTGGCTGCTCGCCGCGCTGGGCTGCTGGGGCTTGGCCTGGCTCCTCGTGACCCTAACCCGGCGCGAGGACGGCAGCGGCGGTTTTTCCACAGTCATCGGCTGGGTGGGCGGACTCCTTGGCGCCTACTGCGCCGGCGCGGGCATACTGCAGCTTGTGCGGTGGGTGATGGATTACAGCAACCGGTAACCCGCGCTGCAGGCTATGCTACCGACGCCGGTTCGCGCTCGCCCGCCGGTTCATATTCCACGATATAACCTGCGATCGCGCTGGCAGCCACTGTCAGCGGACTCGCCAGATACATCTGGCCCGGACCGCTGCGGCCGGGGAAGTTGCGATTCTGCGCGCTGATCACGATCTGATCCGGACGCGTCGAAACTCCCGGACCAGCATTAATGCAGGCGCCGCAGCTCGGCTCGATCACGTGCGCTCCCGCGCGCTGGAAGATGTCCAGATATCCTTTGCGCACGCAGTACTCACGCGTCTCCTGCGATCCGAACTGCAGATAGAACTTGCAGCTGTCGGCGACGCTTCCGGCCCTGCCTCAAAGCATCGCCCAGCACAAGCGCGTACATGTCCATATCTTCGTTCTTACCCGCAGTGCAGGTGCCGCCGTAGGCGATCTCCACCGGGACCGGCGTATTCAGTTCGCGGATAAACTTGCCGTTACCGGGATCGCCAGGTGTGGCAATCATCGGATAAATCTCCGCGGCGTCGAGTTCGATGACGTGCGCATAGTGCGCATCGGGATCGCTGTACAATCCTTCGACCAGCGTCTGCGCCTCGTTCTCGCTCATGCCGCGCCGCTCCATCAGGAACTCCACCGTCTTCTGATCGGGTGCGACGATGCCGGTGAAGCCGCCAATCTCCGCAGCCATGTTCGTCATGGTCGCGCGCTCGTCGACGCCTAGCGCTTCAATCGCCTCGCCGGAATACTCGATCACCTTGGCCAAGGCTTTGCCCGTGCGGATGTATTCCATCGACAGCAGCTTCAGGATGTAATCCTTCGCGGTGACGTTGTCGCGCCGCTTGCCGCGAATGACTCACCTTCACCGATTCAGGAACCTTCACCCGCACATCTTTGGTGAACCACGCGTTGAAGACGTCGGTGGTGCCGATGCCGAAAGCGACGCAGCCCATGGAGCCGACGTGCGGGGTGTGCGAATCGCTGCCCACGTTGAGTTGGCCGGGCAGGGCATAGCTCTCGGTCACGATGGAGTGGCAGATTCCTTCCGAGCCTTTGCGGTCCGTCAGCTCCCCATGCAGCTTGATGCCGCGCGATTTGGCAAACTCTTCCTGCTTCAATTTCAGCTGGCCGGCGAGATCGAGCAATCCCATCTTGCGCTTTTCTTCCGAGAGCACTTCGTCCAGGAACGTCAGGTGGTCGCGAAAGAACATGATGGTTTTGGAATCGGTGACCGGCTCGTCTTTGCCGAGAAAGTGCTCGTAGAAGATAGCTGCCATGGGCGTGACATATTCATGGCTGAAACGCAGGTCGGTGCGCGCAAATCCGGTGTCGCCGGGCTTCACCGCTTCCACACCAACCTTGTTGGTGTCGTGCAGCATGTGCCGCGCGAAGATCTTTTCGGCAATCGTCATGGGCCGCGGCTTGGTCGTAATCGGCGGCAGAAAAACCTTGCCTTGCATGCGCGCGACATTGAAGGGGAACAATCCGCCGTACTCGATCACCTGGCGCGTGATCTCGTCCTCACCGGCGGTAAAGTCGACTAACGGGATCTCTTCACCGCGCCGGATCTTGTCGATCAGGCTGAAGTCGGTCGAGGTCAGCACGCCGAGGTTCTGGCAATTCTGCTTGTAGATTCGTTCGATGTTTTCCGCGATCACCAGCTTAATGCCGGCTGACATCTCGGCATAGGGCGACTGCTCGCGGCTGGAGCCTTTACCGCGGCGCTTGCCGCTGACCGCCGCGACGAAGCCGCCCTTTTTCACGTCGCCGCGCTTGATCGGCGTCTCATTGCCGCACTTCAGTCCGGTGTAGGGAAACTCGCCGAGCGTCTCGTCGAAGAAGAAGCAGATATGCGCCGGCGTGATCTCGTCGGTCGAGATGTCATCGCGCAGCTTGGGATTGCGCTCGGGATGCTGCGTGTCCCACGGCAGGTCTTCGCCCGCCAGTTGGCGCTTGATGAGCTCGGGATCTTCGGTGAGGAAAAGGATTCGCCCCTGCAAACGAACCATGTCGGGGCGCTTCTCAACAGTGCGGTTCAACAACGAATTATTCACTCGTCAATTTTAACGCAGTCACAGAGGGGTGTGACGAAGCCGAACGGGCGTTCGAGAGACCATACAAACCGGCTAACGATCGCACTGCCGATTAGCCCCGTGGTGCAGGGTATTGCGGGCAGCGGCTGGATCTGGTGGGTTGGAATGGCTCCTGAAGCGACTCGGAAGAGTCTCGCGCAGCGAGACGGAAGAGCTTAGCCCAGCCTTTCAAGGCTGGGTAGAGTAGGAAATGAACAAGAGTCCCGTAGGGACGGCAGCGCACTTCGACATGTGGTGCGAGTCACATGCCAGTTCAACTCGATGTTGCTAGAGTTGTTTCATGGCGCACACCCATACTTGCAATCTGGTGCACTGCATATTTAGTACGAAAGATCGCGCCGATTGCATTCACGATCCTCCGAGGCTGTGGCAGTACATTGGTGGGATTGCGCGCCAGAAGAACATTCTGTTGCTAGCTGCTGGAGGAACGGGAAATCATCTGCATCTGCTGATCGCTTTGCCTCCGACCATAACGCTGGCTAAGGCCATCCAGGAGCTGAAGGGAAACACCTCGCGATGGCTGAATGAGCTCAAGCCAGGATTCGCTTGGCAACAGGGATATGGCGCCTTCAGCGTAAGCCAATCACAACAGAAGGCCGTAATCGAGTACATCGACGGTCAGGCGCAGCATCATGCTAAATGGACGTTCGAGCAGGAGTTTCTGACGTTGGTGCAGAAATCGGGGGTAGCCTACGATCCGCGATTCGTGTTCGGTTAGGAACCGCCTGTCGTCCCTACGGGACTCTGCGCTTTCAGAGACGCATACCCAGCGCTGAAGCGCTGGGCTAAGCTCTTCCGTCCCGCTTCGCGAGACTCGAGTTAAGCTACGCAGCGTGCTCGCGACCCCACGTGCCCCCTGATGTAATCGCGCAACAGTTCCTTGCCGAGTGCAAACTCTCCGGCAAGATGGCTTTCAACGGCTTCACGCAGGATGGCTTTGCGAAATGCTGGATCGCGGTCCTATACGTGCTTGAACCGTCTCTCTGAAATCGCGTGTTGAGGTCATTTATTCCCGCGCCTTGACGTAATCCGCAACCGAAGGCAACTCCTCCAAATCCCGACCAGCAAAGATCTCCGCAAATTGCGCGATCAGCTCCTGGTGGATGAGCCCGTTGCTACCCAGCACCTCGCGGCTGTCGAGCCGAAACGGCGAGCCATCGAAGCGCGTGACTACTCCCCCGGCCTCTTGCACCAGCAGCGCACCGGCAGCGGTGTCCCAGGGATTCAGGTTGAACTCCCAGAAGCCGTCGTAACGTCCGCAGGCGACATTGGCCAGATCTAGCGCGGCCGATCCCGCGCGCCGCACTCCGTGCGAGCGCAACGTGATCTGGTGGTAGAAAAAAATATTGGGATTCTTGTGCCGCTTGTGGCTGGGGAAGCCGGTGCCAAGGATCGATTCCAGCAGATGCTTGGTTGGGGAGACGTGAATCGCGCGGCCGTTCAGCGTCGCACCCTGCCCGCGCTCGGCAGCGAACATCTCGTCGCGCGTGGGATCGTACAGCACGCCGGCCTCAAGCTGGCCATCTCTTCGCGTCAGCGCAATCGAAACGCAGAAGACCGGGTAGCCATGCGCAAAGTTCGTGGTGCCGTCGAGCGGATCGACGTACCAGCGATAGTCAGCTTCGGTCTCGCTGCGCGTGCCTTCCTCGGCGACGATGCCATGTTCCGGCCAACGCGCGCGGAGGCGCTCGACGATTAACTTCTCCGAGGCGCGATCGGCTTCCGTCACCAGATCGACTTCGCCTTTGTATTCGATGGTGACGCCGCCGAAGTAATGCATCAGAAGCGTGCCCGCCTCGCGCGCGATCGCTTCCACATCTGGCAGGTACCGGCTCATCGGGTGGGATCAGCCGGACTGTTGTTGCTTTGCGCGGGAGGGCCGTCGGAACGCGTCTTGCGAATGGTGTCCTCGGCGATGTAGGCGATCTCGTGCTTGTAGATGAAAAGATTGGGCGCGCCATCGCGGGTCAGCCGCACCATGCGCCGGTCATAGTATTCGATCCAGCCGCGGAGTATCGTCCCATCCATCAGCTTGATGCGAACCGGGCGCTGCTTCTCACCCAGCAATTTGAGGTAAGCCGCCTCCTGATGCGTGTCGTCGGGAGGAGGCGTTCTGCCTTTATGATGATTCGAGTCGGTGCCACGAAAACCCATGCATCAATTCTACATGCGATGGCGAAGTGATGCCCACCGGAGCGAAAGGGGAGTTTCCCATGAAGACGTCGGTTTTTGTTGGAGTCAGCGTGGACGGGTTTATGGCGCGCCGCAACGGCGAGTTGGATTTTCTGTCGTTCGCTGGCGAGGAGCCGCATGGCTACGATGAGTTCATCGCGACCATCGACACGCTGGTGATCGGCCGCGGAACGTTCGAGACAGTTATGGGCTTTCCGGAATGGCCCTATGGCGACAAGTGTGTCGTGGTGCTGAGCAGTCGACCGCTGGACTTGTGCCGCGCGCCCAAAGATACGGTTGAGCAGATGAATGGGGAGCCCGCGGAAATTGTCGCGACGCTGGCGGCTCGCGGCGCCAAGCACGCATATGTCGACGGCGGGGTCACGATTCAGCGATTCTTGCGTGCTGGACTGATTCAGCACTTGACGATCACTCGCGTGCCGGTGCTCATCGGAGACGGCATTCCGCTCCTCGGCGCGTTGCCGCACGATATTCGGTTGCGACACATAGCGACGCACAGCTACGCGAGCGGCCTGGTGAAGACGGAATATGAAGTGATCGCCTAGGTCCGGCGCTCCGCTTACACTTCTTAACAAAGTTTTCCTCATTTCAAGTAGCGCTGATGCAGCGCCTCCCGGCATCATTCATAATGTAATGCAGCATCTATTTACGATGTCGAACTGACGCACAGTTCTTGAACGGGATCGGCAATCCGCAAACGGCACCCTTTATTTCGACACGCGCCACTGTCCTGCGGTCCCTGGGTTACGACGGTAGGCGTTGTGTGCATCAACAGACTGGCTCATGGTTCATAACGTTCTTGTATTGCTGTCAGAATCTCTCACGGCGTTGCTGGTAGCAAGCCTCGGCGCCGGCATTCTCATTTATTTCAGCCTGCAGAATTGGAACCGAGTCGCGGCGCTTTCGCGCAACCGCTCGCAACTGTTTTCGGTGGGCGCGCTGGTTGCAATCGTGCTGGCGGCCGTGCAGTTTTCCAACCTGCAGCGCAACCGCGCCGACACCGCGGACTTCCAAGACTTTGTGGCTGCGGCCAGTCCGTTTCCCAAGCCGCACTACCTGACCGTTCAGGCGCTGAACGCCGCGGGCTTCGTGGTGGTGCCGACGTATCACAACGACAATGCGCGCACCGGTCAGAACACGCTGGAGACGACTCTCACGCCCGACAATGTGAATGTGGGAAAGTTTGGCAGGCTGTATTCGTTTCCGGTGGACGGATACGTTTACGCGCAGCCGCTCTACATGCCGCAAGTCGCGATTCCGGGAAATGGCATCCACAATGTCTTGATTGTGGCGACGCAGCACGACAGCGTTTACGCCTTCGACGCCGACTCGCCGACCCCCGATCCTCTTTGGCGAGTGAACTTCCTCAATCCTGATGCGGGCATAACCACGGTGTCGGCAAGTGACGTAAACGCCAGCGACATTCTGCCGGAGATCGGCATCACCAGCACTCCGGTAATCGACCTTGCCAGTAACACGGTTTATGTGGTCGCCGCGACCAAGCAAAACGGCGCTTTCTATCACCGGCTGCATGCGCTTGACATGACCTCGGGCGCGGAGAAGTTTGGCGGACCGCGCCTTATTCAGGCAGCGTATCCGGGCGCCGCGCAAGACGGTAACGACGGCGTGCTGTCGTTCTCCTCGCGCTTCCAATTGCAGCGCGCGGCGTTGCTTCTTTCGAAGGGCAAGATCTACATCGCCTTCGCTTCGAATGCCGATTCCGGCTTGTATCACGGATGGGTGATCGCCTATGACGCGACCACCATGCGCCAAGTGGGTGCGTGGGTGTCGACGCCCAATGGTTATCAGGGTGGAATCTGGATGAGCGGGTGCGGTGTCAGCGCGGACAGCAATGGCGATCTGTATCTTTCCATCGCTAACGGGCCATTCGATGTTTATGGCGAGCAGCCCGGCGCGAACTTCAGCGACAGCGTTGTGAAGTTGCGGCCAGGAGCGAGTGGGCTGAACCTTGTCGATTTCTTTACCCCATTCAGCCAGGCGAAGATGGCGAAGGAGGACCTCGATCTGGGATCGGCCGGCGTGCTGCTGCTGCCCGATCAGCCCGGAGCGTTTCCACATATCGCCGTTACCAGCGGCAAGAACGGCCACATCTACGTGCTGAATCGCGATAATTTCGGCGGATACAACACCGCGCTCAACGGTAATCCTCAGGTCATACAGGAAATTTCCGGCCAGCTGCGGCAGCAAATGGGAACGCCCGCATACTGGAACGGCCGGCTTTATTTCGGCCCAGGCATTAGTCCGCATCTGGATGGAGTCAAGGCTTTCGCACTGCACAACGGTACGCTGTCGACGACGCCAGCCTCGCAGAGCGCCGCGATTTATCACCTGACGCGCAGCACGGTCAGCGTGTCGGCCAACGGCAATGGCAACGGAATCGTATGGGCTGTCGACAACGACGCGTACTACGCGGCGCATCAGGGCCCGGCCGTTCTTCATGCATACGATGCCCGGAACCTTGCGCACGAGCTGTACAGCTCCAATCAGCGAGCGTCGCGCGACAATCCCGGGCAAGCCTCGAAGTTCACTGTGCCGACCATTGCGAACGGCAAAGTGTTTGTCGGCACCGCGAACCAGGTGAGCGTGTACGGGCTGCTGCAAGGGGCAGGGAACTAGCGCTCGGTCTTGATCCGACGGCCCTGGCGCAGAAAACCGTGGCAGTTTGCACTCCGCAATGTCTTCCGCAGTGGCATGATGGATAACAGGAGTTCCTGATGCGGTTCCGGCGATTTGCATCCATCTGCGCTCTGCTGCTGTTCCTGTTGCCCGCGAGCACATCTACACTTCGGGCACAAAGCACTACATCTCCTTCCACACAACAACGTCCGACGAGTGCCCCCTACACTGGCGACCTCTCCATCTTCGAGAGCGAAGGCCGCGACCAGCGGCTGCATATCGATGGCGTAATGAAAGCTCTCGCCATCACTCCCGGCAAGAATGTAGCCGACATCGGCGCCGGGTCGGGATGGTTTACGGTGCGCGCCGCGCGAAAGGTAAAGACGGGTACGGTGTACGCTGTCGACATCAATCCTGACGCGATCAAGTACATCGACAATCGCATCCAGAAGGACAAGCTGCAAAACGTCAAGACGATCCTGGGCAAGGCCGGCAATCCGGAGCTGCCGCCCGACAGCGTCGATGCCGTGCTGCTGCTGAAGACCTATCATGAGGTTTCCGAGCCGGTCGATCTACTGCGCAATCTGCGAAGTTCGCTGCGACCGGGAGCGCGCGTCGGCATCATCGATCGAGACGGCAACGGCACAAATCACGGTGTGCATAAAGACATCGTGCTGCGCGAGGCCGGCGAAGCGGGTTACCGCCTGCTTGAAGAGCATGACAATCTCGTGGTCGACGACGACATGAACTACTTCCTGGTGCTGGTCGTGAAGTGAGGGTCAACTCCCAGGTTGGGCCAAAAGAAGGCCGAACCTGGGGCAACCCCGCGCCCGGCTTTGCTTTCCGACGGGCGAGCCGTAGAATGTTCGCCCATGAGCACACAGCCACCGGCAATCCTCGATCGCCAAGATCCGATATTTGACCGCCTGGAAGACCAGATTGCGTGGTACGACAAGAAGAGCACCCAGAATCAGCACAAATTCAAGGGCATCAAGGTCACGGAGATTGTGGCGGCGGCGCTGATCCCGATGCTGACGACGCTGAAGATCTCCGGCGTACAGCACAGCAATTCCATCAACATTGGTCTGGGTGTGCTGGTGACTGCGCTGGGCGTGCTTATCACCATTCTGGAAGGGCTGCTGCACCTCAACCAGTATCAGCAGAACTGGATCACCTATCGCTCGACGTGCGAGGCGCTGAAGCACGAAAAATATGTGTTCCTGGGAAATGCTCCGCCGTATGCCAGCGGTACGGAGACGGAGCGGCGCGCGCTGCTGGCGGAGCGGGTGGAGTCGCTGGTTTCGCAGGAACACGCCAAATGGGCTTCGGTGCAGCAACAGCAGGATGACAAGAATAAGAGCGGCCCTCAGCCGCCTGCGGGTTCCAAGCAATAACCTTAAGTGCGGCAAGTTGATTCGCGTTGCCGGCTACGGCATGACGTCGACGCGCAGCAGCGCTAGCTCGCCTTTGAATTGATCGACGGCCCTGCCAGATGTTCAATGCTTCCAATGGCTGGTCTTTTTGCCGTCGACGTCGAGGGCGTCGCCGGGCTGCATGCCGGCGGGGCATGGGCCGATGTATTTCTGCTCCGACACCAGGGTCATTCCGGTCTTGCCCGCGACGGGCGGTGTGTAGGTTGCAGTGCCCTCAGTGCGCGCGGCGGTGTCACCCGTCATGGTGAGGGTTCCTTTGTTGCGGATCACCGTCGTTCCAATGGTGCACGCGGTTTCAGTGGTGGTGACGTTGTTGCTAGTGGTCTTGCTGATGGTCTTGCAGTTGCTCTCGCGCTTCTGCGCGGCCGCGTGCGCGTAGTCGTCGTAGGCATGACTGCGGCAAAGCTTCTCAGACCGTTCCGTGGTTTGGTGGCTGGGAATCTCGACGGTCTTGGTGTGGATCTCCCACAGACCTTCCTTCATGGGCGGCGGGTTGTCGACCGGCACCGCTCCCAGAAAACAAAGCGCGAGCCAGGGAGTTATCCATTTGGCATTCATCATTGGGTGAGAACTTCGGCGTGGTGTCTTGCGAGTTATTTGGATGACGGAAAGATGCGCGATAGTTGTAAGGCGCGATCGTGGAACCCACGACTAAGCGAAAGAAGCAATCTGGAGTACCGAATCCCGCGGCTCATCACCCGGCAACTGAACCGAAACAATCCGTTATGTTCACCAGTGGCGATGCCGACGGGTTCCCGCATCCGATTGCCCTCGCGATCATCAGCGCGGAAAGTATGCGCACGGCAACGTCCAGGAGATCCCACCCTGGAGCCTGCGGTAACGACGCGCTACGGAGTGATCTCAAAGACAGTGCCCCGGTTGTGCGTGCCTCCGTAAGCGGTTGTCCCGTAGATATTCCCGTTGGCATCCACAACCAGAGTGCAATACGGCGCTGCTCCGTCGTTTCCCCCGGTGAAGTCGTGCAGGTCGGTAGACGTCCAGCCTCCATTCGAAGGCGAGAGTTTGAATACAAACCCTTCGTTGTAGGCCCCGTTGTACGGATCGACGCCATATAGATTTCCCGCCTGGTCCATGACCACACCGCCCTGCGGGCCATAGTTAGCCTCTGGATTACCGGATACACCGTACAGGAGCCTCACACCGCTGGACAGATTGAATTGGTAAACCCCGCCGTTTCCATTGGCTCCGTTTTCATCGAGAGTGCCGTACAGATTACCGGACTGATCATTTATCAATGTGCCGGTTGGTCCGCCGCCAACACTTGCCTCAAACTCATAGGCCGTACGGTAATTCCATCCGGAACCGGAGGGCGTCAGCTCGAACAATACGCCGCAGGGTTCCGGCTCTTGGGGATCAAGGCAGTCGTCTGCGCCGCCGAGGTAGGTTGTACCCCACAGATTACCGTGCTGGTCGAAAAGTACGCCGCCCTGAGGTGACCCGGCCTGATCGAAGTCCGAGAAGTCATAGAGCGCGGTCAGTATCCAGCCATGACTCGAGGGCGACAACTCGTACACGCTGCCGAAATCCTGATTATTCTCTGCTCTGATGGTAGTCCCATACATATTGCCGTTGGCATCAAAGGTCACGCCAGCCAATGGATTGCCACCATCCAAGCCATTCGTAAACTGATAGATCTGGGTCTCGGTCCAGGGACACAGGACCGACCGGCAGAAGTTGGCTCCAGGACGAAGCTGGAAGACGGTTCCGCAGCCCTCCTGTTGGCACCCGGTTCCACCTCCAAGATAGGTCGTGCCATAAAGCGTTCCGTCCGGTCCAATCGTTACCGCAGCGTACGGCTGCCATCCATCGTCTCCACCGGCGAAGCTGTAGAGCAGCCCGAAGGTCCAACTCCCCCCGACATGCGAAAGCTTGAAGACCGTGCCGCAACCCGACTCTCCGCCGTAGTAGCAGCTGGTGTTTCCGCCGAGAGTCGCGATCCCGTAGAGGTTCCCTCGGGGATCGAGGGTTACTCCCGCGTATGGAAAGCCGCCATCAGCGCCGCCGGTGAAGTTGTACAGCGTTGAGAACGTTTGCGCGACGGCTGCCTGCCCGCCGAAAAGCAAGCAGACGAAAACGAGAGCCGCCAGCGTGTTATGGAATGTGGTGCGCGAGAAAGAACTTTGCGCATCCAGTCGAACAGACATGGTCATCCCCCGTGGACTGAGGTGCCCAATCTTATATTGCGGCCACTCGATAATCAAGGGGAAGAAAACTCGAAAGTACAAAAACAAAACCGCCATCCCTCAGGAGATGGCGGTTTCGCGTATCAGTGATGCGCGTGTTTATGCCTTGGCTTTCACGATCCGCATTCCGTAGAACGACTTCCACACGAAGAAGAATGAGATGAGGAAGAATGCGACTGCCAGCACATGGCTGAAGACCGCTCCGTTGGTCGCGGTCAGCTGCACCGCAAGTTCGACGGCGAGCAGTCCGAACAGCGTGGTGAACTTGATGATCGGGTTCATGGCCACCGAAGACGTGTCCTTGAAGGGATCGCCCACGGTGTCGCCGACAACCGTTGCATCGTGCAGCGCGGTGCCTTTCTGCTTCAGATCAACCTCGACAATCTTCTTGGCATTGTCCCAGGCGCCGCCGGCGTTGGCCATGAACATCGCCTGGTACAGCCCGAAGGCCGCGATCGAGATGAGGTAGCCGATGAAGAAGAACGGCTCCACGAACGCGAATGCCAGGGTCACAAAGAAGACCGCGAGGAAGATGTTGAACATGCCCTTCTGCGCGTACTTCGTGCAGATTTCCACGACCTTCTTGCTGTCTTCGACCGAAGCTTTCTCCACGCCTTCGAGCTTGATGTTGGCCTTGATGAACTCCACCGCGCGATACGCACCGGTGGTGACGGCCTGCATGGAAGCGCCGGTGAACCAGTAGATGATCGCGCCGCCGCTGATGAGGCCGAGTACAAACGGAGCATGCAGCAGCGAGAGCTTATCCACGTTCTCCGCCAGTCCGTGGGTGAGCGCCATGATGATGGAAAAAATCATCGTGGTGGCGCCGACGACCGCGGTGCCGATCAGCACTGGCTTGGCCGTAGCTTTGAAGGTGTTACCGGCGCCGTCGTTTTCTTCCAGCAGATGCTTGGCACGCTCGAAGTTGACGTTGATGTTGTAGTCGCGCTTCAGTTCGCCCTCGATGCCGGGGATCTGCTCAATCAGCGAGAGCTCGTACACTGACTGCGCGTTATCCGTCACCGGACCGTAAGAGTCGACCGCGATGGTGACCGGCCCCATACCGAGGAAGCCGAAAGCCACCAGACCGAAGGCAAACACCGCGGGCGCTAACATCAGCGCGCCCAAACCAAAGGTGCTGACGTAGTAGCCGATGGCCATCAGCCCGACCATGGTGAAGCCCAGGTAGTAGCAGGAGAAGTTGCCGGCCACCAGTCCCGACAGAATGTCGAGCGATGCGCCACCCTCCTCCGCCGACGTCACGACTTCTTTCACGTGGCCCGAATGGACCGAAGTGAAGACTTTCACCAGTTCGGGAATAATCGCGCCCGCCAGCGTACCGCACGAGATGATGGTCGCCAGCTTCCACCACTGCGTGCCATCGCCTGACAGGTCTGGCACGATGAGGTACGACACGATGTAGGTCAGCACGATGGAGATGATCGAGGTCAGCCACACCAGCGAGGTCAGCGGCGTCTCGTAGTTCATCTCGTCGGCGTTGCCGAAGCGCGCTTTGGCAACCGCTTCGTTCAGGAAGTAGGCCACCGTGCTGGAGACCAGCATCATGATGCGCATGACGAAGATCCAGACCAGCAGTTGTACCTGCACATGCGGATCTTTCACGCCCAGCAGGATGAACGTAATCAGCGCCACACCGGTGACGCCGTAGGTTTCGAAGCCATCGGCGCTGGGGCCAACCGAATCGCCTGCGTTGTCGCCCGTGCAATCTGCAATGACGCCCGGGTTGCGCGCGTCGTCTTCCTTAATTTTGAAGACGATCTTCATCAGGTCAGAGCCGATGTCAGCGATCTTGGTGAAGATGCCGCCGGCGATACGCAGCGCGGCCGCGCCCAGCGACTCGCCGATAGCGAAGCCGATGAAGCACGGGCCAGCGTAGCCGCCCGGCACGAACAACAGAATGCAGAGCATGATCAGCAGCTCAACCGAGATCAGCATCATGCCGATACTCATGCCGGCGCGCAGAGGAATCGAATAGCAGGGATACGGCTTGCCACCCAATCCGGCGAATGCCGTGCGCGAGTTGGCAAAGGTGTTGACGCGAATGCCGAACCACGCCACGCCATAGCTGCCGAGAATGCCGATGATGCTAAACGCCAGAATCATCGGCAGGGTGACGCCGACCGGATTGATCGGCCGCAGCCATCCGAAGTAGGCCAGTATCACCACAGCGATGAAGGCCCACAGGATCATCAGAAACTTTCCCTGGGTGACGACATACGTCTTGCAGGTCTCGTAAATCAGCTCGGAGATTTCGCGCATGGCGCGGTGAACCGGAAGCTTCTTGAGCTGCATGTAAATCATGAGTCCAAAGAGCAATCCAAAAGCACAGAAGATGAGGCCGATGAGCAGAATGCTGTGGCCGTTCATGCCCAGGAAGCTGACGGTTGAAAGATCGGGAACCTGCAGGGTAGCCTCACCGCCGGCTTCGCTCGGCTGAGCGAACGCGGTGGAAGCTTGGAGCATGAAAAGTGTGAATGCAGAAAGTAATAACTTGGATGGGTTGTTGCGTGCTACCGACGATAGCCGCCGCCAGGCAGCGAGCCAGGTATGCATATCATTCCTCCGCTGAGCGCGCCGCCGGCAGGCGGAACGGCGCCCATGCATGATGACAGTTACGGTTGTTTCACTCTCAGTTCGTTTCCAAGAGATCGTTGACCACCAGCCGGCCGGGCGCGCACTGCTTGCACCTTCGCGAAACGCGAACCAACGAGAAGTGTATGGCCTGCTGGAACCCGGAAACGCGCTTCCACTTCAGACGGAAGTGTTTGAGGCTTGGCCGCGTCGGGAAAACTTGCACCGGTTTGTGTGCACTCTGGTGATACACCCAGCGCAGACAAACGGCGAGTTTTTATAACATTTTGGGGGACGGCGGGTCAATGACGCGAAAGCCGCAGTTCGCTTTTCGCTTTTCGCTCTTCGCCGTCAGCCTTTAGCCGCAACCGCCGCACTACTCGTTTGAACGAGGGCGCAGGCAACGCATGGATTAGAATCGACTGCGCATCGCTGGTGAGAGTTTCGCAGGTGATTGCGCGGGACTCGAAACTCGAAACTTGAAACGCGAAACTGGGGGGTTACATGTCCACTGCCGATCCACTCCTCGCACCGATTCCCGAAGCCGAGCATCGCGAGCTCGGCGGAGTCCAACTCGACATTGTCCGCACCGGCAACGCTCGCGTGAAGCGATCGATCTATCCTGTCGGCTTCCATTGGGCGCGCGACATCAAGCCCCTGGTCGGCACCGAGAGCTGCATGCATGCGCATGTCGGCTTCCTGGCGCGCGGCAAAATTCACATGACCTTCGACGACGGTTGTACCCGCGACTACTCTGCGCCCCAGGTCGTCGTCATCGAAGCTGGTCACGATGGCCGCGTCATCGGCGATGAGCCGGCGGTCCTCATCGAGTTTGACTTCGAAGGCGATACCGCCGCCCGGCTTGGCCTTCCCGAACGGCATCAGCACTAGGGGTTTTGGGGAAGGGATGCACTGGCAATCGCTGCTATCCGCAGCCCCGTAATGCTGTCAGAAGTTACGCTTCGAGTGCAGCTTGCGTCTCTAGTCAAAGCCTTCGCAACGGTTGCAAGAAGTTCCGCGGGGTCCGCCTCTTTGGCGACGAGAACGTCGGCCATATTGCTTCGGGGACGATCGCCGTTGAGTGACGGTACCACTACGGCGATTGGGACCTCCGGCTTCGCACGCTTCATCTCCTGTGAAAGCGCGGGGTCATTGGCGACGAGAGATTGGTCGGCCAGGATTAGCGCGATGGGAAGGCGGCGAAGTTGCTCCAAGGCCGAGCTGCCGTTGGTAGCAATAAGAACAGAATAGCCGGCGATAGACAGGATGAAACGAATTCCTAACGTCTGCGGTTTGTCGCAAACATACAGAATCACGATCGTATCTGCCATCCACACAACCTTTCCTAATGACCGACCCAGGTCGAGCACGTACAGTTAATCAACGGAAATCGTGGCGCACGCCCGCACGACATCATCCGCGGCGCCGGATTTAGGCTCCAGTCAAGCTTTGTAACACAAATAGGCACTTTGGGAGGATTGTTACTCTTGGTGCACTCCTTAGCCGGGGGGCACAGCGACGACCCTTTCCTTTCTTCTTGGCGGGCGAGTTGCCCCAGTGTAAGCTAAGTCGATTCTTTCTCTTCCGGTCTGGGGTCGCCCGGAGTTGCCGCCAGGGGCGAACAGACCTCGAGAAAGTGTATAGTCGCTTAAGAATCAGAAGATTGCGTTGACCCTCGAGATTTGCAGGTGTTATGCCACTTGACGACTTAGAACAGTATGGACAAGTAAAAGCCCACGAAATCCAGGAACGACGCCAACGCCGCAGGATTGCCGACGAGAAGGCGTCCGTGGATGGCAAGCTGAAAACAGTATGGGCGCCCCGACTTTGGCTGCAAGTCCGCCAGGAGATGCAACAACTGGTGCGGGCGATCAATGATGCCCTCGACGAGCCTGTCCTGGAATGCGACGAAGTCAACGCCGAGCTGGTGATCATTAGACTCGCGGACATGCCGTCGAACCTGTCCGCCGCCTTTGACCCTAGCGTCGGAAAGATCATCCTGACTCTGGATGACCATCTGGACACCTACACTTTGGAGGTAATCCGGGGCGAGGTGAAGCTCAAGGCGGTAGGCTACTTCTCTCCGGTGCAGGTAGCGAAAATGTTGGTGGATAAAGCTGCCAGTATGGTGCTATGATTCCATGCCAAAAGGTGACAATAGTCGTTAGATTTGTTCCTTCGGCTGGTCGGACAGCTGCGCTGCTGTGTCCGGCACGGAATCTAAGATGAAATATTGCCTTGCGCTCGCTTCGTTGGTTGGATTCGCTGGTTTGCTCTGGGGACAAACTCCCGCTCCCACTGGATCTTGCGGGAAAAACGTTTCCTTCGCCGTCGCCGAGGGTGGTCAGCCAGTTCCGGCGATCCCCAAGTTTACGGCCAAATGGTTGGAGACCAAGGGACGCCGAGAACGTTACCCCACCCTCTGCTTCTCGCAGATTCCCTCTTCGACCTTGTCCAATTTCATCGTGGTTTTTTCCACGACGGAGAATTCCTTCCAAGGTTTAAAGCCATCGGCCCAAACCTATACGACTGCAGGTCAGCCAAAGGACACGTCAGCAGGGGTGAGCAGCTACGGCGGCACATGGAGTTACGCCTACGCGGGGATGCCTCCTCCACCCACCACCGACACGCTTGATTTGAAACGGGATGACAAGCCCAAGTCGGTCGATATACGCGCGTTCGATCAGAGCGGAAGAGTCGTATCCCGTCGCAACCTGGCAAACTTCTCTTCCCGTGACAAGCTCCTGGAACAGGTGCTGTCAGACATCATTAACGACTCGACACCTGTGGTTAAAGGGAAACCTTTCGCGGCTCCGCTGTCGGTCTATTACGTCAACTGCAATGTTCCCGACCAGCCCCCTGACCCGATGAACACGGCGTCCGCCACGCCGCCTCCGACACCTGCGGCGACGCCGAACAAGCCACCACCGCCTCCGGATCCGCAGTTGGATATCTGGTCAACTCCAGCAGGCGCGGACATATTTGTGGACGGCGAGTTTGTCGGCCAAACCCCCCATACGCTGGTGGTTACGCCAGGGGAACACACCATCAACCTGCGTAAGAAGGATTTCGGGATCTGGCAGCGCAGGATCGTCGTGGTTCCGGGCAAGCGTAAAATCGGCGCTACCCTGGAACAGAAGGTGTTGAACTTGCAGTAGTAATACCTTGGAAGGCCACCGCTTAGACTACGGGAGACTGTCCCAGACTCTCTGGGAGTGCTTTCTGTGCGCCTGCGACCGTCTTGCCGTAGCCCAGTAGCGCCAGCACACGAGTGCCATCTGAGTTTGGAATTGGCAGCAGGTTGTAGCCGCAAGCGATAGCATTTACCCATGCGAAAGTTGGCATGGTGTCTCGCAAAGTTACCGCCAGTACAAGGTTGGTTAGGGGACCAGCCAGCGAGACGCACAAATTAGCCCAGTTTGGGCCGGGTTCTCTGACCGTATACAATCCCGTTTTGCATAGGCCCACCTTCTTCACTTTTACTCCGCAAAGCAGGGCAACTGAGATGTGCCCGCATTCGTGCAGCAGCATGGCAGGAACGCCGAGAAACATGACAGACAACATACTTAGGACGCATGGTCATTGGGTGTTCAACCTTGGCCCGTGGAGTGTCCCTACGTGCAGCTCCCTTGACTCTTCCGGAGCTGCCTGATTCCTTATCGGCAGGCTTCCCGGCGAACTTTAGCAAGCGGTACGATCGCGGACTGCTACATGGGATGGGAACCGTGCTGGGCGGGTTGGCCCAGACTGGGGCACTGCTGTGGATGTCGAGAGTTAGGAACGCAGTCTCTGATTGTTTTTCGGAAGCGAATCGCTTGACAGTAGACTCGCCAGACTGCGGACCGCCGGCAGATTCTGTGTCTTACAATCGTTCCATGCAGCTGATTGTCTATTCAGCGTGGTGGTGTCCCGATTGCCGCGCTGCTAAGGCATTTCTCAAGAAACACAACATTCCCTATACGGAAATTGACATTGAGACCACGCCCGGCGCCGCACAAGAGGTCGTACGGCATGCTGGCAAACGCGCCATTCCACAATTTGTGATCGATGGCCGCTGGGTGCAGCCTTATCGCCCTGGCGAAGGCTTTCTTTACGAGGAGATGTCGGAATTGCTGGGAATCGTTGATGAAGGATGACAGCCTTCAATAGCGATCGCAATTACCGGCGGGACAGTTAGCCAAGACTCCGTGTCCCGAATCCTCCGTGTTAGGCACGACTTCCCACACTTGTTAAGAAACATGTTCGGCTAGCGCTTTGTAACAGGGCACGACTTTAGTCGTGCCGATAAGGCGTTTATCTTTTCGTGAGTCGGCTTCAGCCGACGACAGAAGAATCGCGTCTAGTCCGTCTCGTCTCGGTCGTCATGGCTGCGTCAAATTCGACCTACGTTCTAACCGGTTCGTCATTTCCGAAGACTCTGCCAAAGATCTTGTCCACATTCCGCAACGGGCGCTGCAAATCAAAAGCATGTTCCAGCGTCTCGCGCTTCACCTTTGAGGCGATTTCAGGCTCGCTCATGATCAGCTCGCGAAAGTTCAGATCCTCCTGCCACGCGCGCATCGCGTTGGACTGCACCAGCCGGTAAGCGTCTTCGCGGAGCATTCCCGCCTCCACCAGGTCGAGCAGCAGTTGTCCGCTGAACACCAGGCCGCCAGTCGATTCCAGATTCTTCAACATGCGCTTCGGATAAACCAGCAGCGTGTCGATGAGGTTGGTCGTTTTGTGGAGCAGGTAGTCCGCCAGGATCGTCGAGTCGGGGAGAATTACGCGCTCCACCGATGAGTGCGAGATATCGCGCTCATGCCACAAGGCGACATTCTCCAGCGCCGCTTGTGCATTCGCACGCACCACGCGCGCCAACCCGCTGATCTGCTCGCAGGTCACCGGATTGCGCTTGTGCGGCATCGCCGACGAGCCCTTCTGCTTCTCGCTGAAATATTCCTCCGCCTCACGGACTTCCGTGCGCTGCAAGTGGCGAATCTCGGTCGCGATTTTGTCCAGGGTCGACGCGATCACCGCCAGCGTGGCGACGTAAAACGCATGACGATCACGCTGAATCACCTGCGAGGAAACGGCCGCGACGTTCAGTCCCAGCCGTTTGCAAATCGCCTCTTCGTATTCCGGTTCCAGATGCGCGGCATTGCCGACAGCGCCGGACAATTTGCCAACCCGCATCTGCTCCGCCGCCATTTCAAAGCGTTCGATGTTGCGCTGCACTTCCGAATACCAGTTCGCCAGCTTCAATCCGAAGGTGATCGGCTCGGCGTGAATGCCGTGCGTCCGCCCGATCGCTGGCGTGTCCTTAAACTCCCATGCGCGGCGTTTGAGCACTTGCTCAGCTTCTGCAGATCCTCGCGAATGATCGCCGATGCCTGCTTCACCAGCAGCGCCTGCGCCGTATCGACCACGTCATTCGAAGTCAGGCCATAATGCAGCCAACGCGATTCCGGCCCGACCTTTTCCGCAACCGCCGTCGTGAACGCAATGACGTCATGCTTCACCTCGGCTTCGATCTCATGAATGCGAGCAACCTCGAAACCGCCTTGCTCGCGGATCGCCTTCGCAGCAGACTGCGGCACAATGCCGGCCTCGGCCAAAGTCTCGGTGGCGGCTACTTCTACATCGAGCCAGGTGCGGAACTTATTTTCGTCACTCCAGATGTGGCCCATCTCCGGGCGGGTGTAGCGAGCGATCAAGTAGGACTCCTTCGACTGGGAAGAAACTCTTTATTGTACAGGCAGAATGCGGACCGGCCTCACCGTCGTCGTGGGTCGGCTGTTCGGGTAGTGCTGGCCTTTAGGCCAGCGGGAAAGCCGTCTATCTCCCACCGGAGTCGGCTTTATAGTTTGCTGAAAAACTCCTGATTGCGGTCGCTTCGGGTAGTGCTGGCCTTCAGGCCAGCGTCAAAGTCCTTTATTTATGACCCGAGCCGGCTTTAGCCGGCGACACAAAACCAGCGCAAAAGAGTTTTTCAGCAGCCTCTTTAGCCGACGGCACAAACAGCGCGGTTACGCGTGTTTCAGCAGCCTGTCGGCGTCGCGCCTCGGTCTGCGCAATATGACATCCGCACCACGGTTGGGAGCCCCGTTCCGGGTCCTGTTTTGGCCAATGTGAGCAAAAGCAGACCACCCCACTGCACTAGAGAGGGTTGTGCGCCTTGAGCACAGGGTCTAATTTCGACGCTGGCGGGAGTCTCGACCTGAGGCACGGCAAATTTTCCCTGCGGCCTCCTGGCGCCAAATCCAGCGGTATTCCCGATTTGGTATTTCTGCAGCCACGGTTCCCCTTTGCCGGTGGTGCGGACACGGCCGCTGTCCTGCGCGGCCCAACGACAGCATGAGTCGTCTCTCCCCGCTGCAGCATCCAAATAAATATCGTGATGCGATATAATCGTATTCGTCCTGCTTATGAGCCAAAACCATAAAGTGAAGCCCTCCGATTACCGGGCGCTGGCGGAGTTCCGTTATCAGATTCGCCGCTTCGTTCGCTTTAGCGAAGAAGCCGCCCGTCAAGCCGCAGTCGAGCCGCAACATCATCAGCTGATGCTGGCAGTCAAAGGCAAGCCTGACGGCGAACCGGCGCGCATCGCCTATCTCGCCGAGCACTTGCAGATCCAGCATCACAGCGCGGTTGAACTGGTCGATCGTCTGGTCAAGAAAGGCCTGATCACGCGCACCCGCGGAGAGCAGGACCGGCGTGAGGTTTATGTGCAACTCACGCCTCGCGGCGAGCACATCCTCGACGAGTTCACCGTGCACACGCGTGCCGAATTGCGTTCTGCCGCGCCGCGCACTTGTTGCGACGCTGCGGCATCTTACTCAGCAGAGAAAGACTGGACCGCCTCCGCGCCGCCGTCCGAGAACGGCCGCAGCCGGGAGGTCGAAATGACAGCGCAGCACACTGAAACGCTCGGCGTCGACGGCCTCAATCCGCTGAATTCGACCCAACCCGCCAACGGTGCAGGCATTCCTCAGGATGCGAAGTTCCGCACTGGTATGGTTTCGCTGCTGGCAGGGTTGATCGGAATCCTCGCCGGCCTGATCGCTTATGTGCTGTACAACCTGATCGGCCTGTTCACCAACCTGTTCTTCTATCACCGTTGGTCGTTCGCATTTCTCAGCCCGAGAAATAATCACCTCGGCCTGCTGGTGATCGTCACTCCGGTGATCGGCGGCGTCATCGTCGGCATCATGGCGCGCTACGGGTCGGACAAGATCCGTGGCCATGGCATTCCCGAAGCCATGGAAGCGGTGCTGATCAACCGCAGCCGTATCGAGCCCAAAGTCGCCATCCTGAAACCGATCTCGGCGGCAATCGCAATCGGCACGGGCGGGCCGTTCGGTGCAGAAGGCCCGATCATTCAGACTGGCGGCGCGGTTGGTTCTCTCGTGGGCCAATTGATGCACACCACCGCAGCCGAGCGCAAGGTCCTGCTGGCTTGCGGAGCCGCGGCCGGTATGGCGGCGACCTTCAGCACACCCATCGCAGGCGTAATTCTCGCTATTGAGCTTTTGCTCTTCGAGTTCAAATCGCGATCGTTCATCCCTTTGGTGATCGCCAGCACACTGGCGACCAGCGTCCATTTTCAGCTGATGGGGCCGGGTCCGATGTTCAAAGTCGGCGCGCTCGACTTCGGCCTGCCGCATGCGTTGCCGTTCTATCTAGTCCTGGGAGTGCTGTGCGGAGGCGCCGCCCTCGGATTTAGCAAGCTGCTGTATTGGGTGGAAGACCTGTTCGAAAAACTGCCGATTCACTATATGTGGTGGCCGGCGATTGGCGCGCTGGGCTTGGGAATTATCGGGTATTTTGTGCCGCGGGTGCTCGGTGTCGGTTATGACACCATCTCCGACATCCTTAACGCGAAGATGCTGCTCGGTGCTCTGCTGGCGGTAATGGTTTTCAAATCGGCGGCGCTGGCAATCTCGCTGGGCTCGGGCACCTCTGGGGGCCTGCTCGCTCCGATGTTCATGTCCAGTGCGGCCATGGGAGCGGCTTTCGCCATGATCGTCGATAAGATCTGGCCCGCCGCCAACCTCGCTCCCGGCGCTTTTGCACTGGTCGCGATGGGGGCTGTTTTCGGAGCAGCATCCCGGGCGGCCTTCACCTTCATCATCTTCGCGTTTGAGATCACCCGCGATTACAACTCCGTACTGCCGCTCATGCTGGTGACGGTAATCGCCGATGCGATTGCCGTGCGCTATGCCAAGAACTCGATCATGACCGAGAAGCTCGCTCGACGCGGCCTGCACATTCATCAGGACTATGAGCCCGATGTCTTCCAATCGGTCACCGTCGGCGAAACGATGGCGAAGGATTTTGATGTCGTGCCGGCGACCATGCCGGTAGCTGAACTGGCCGAGCGCATTACCAAGCGCGATCCGGCGGTAAGTCATCATCAAGGCGTGCTTGTTATCGACGACGGCGGCAAGCTGGCAGGCATCGTTACGCGTGATGACATCATGCGAGGGTTGGAAAAAGATGCGACCGGAAGCACGACCGTGCTCGACGCGGGCTCGCGCAATCTGATCGTGACCTATCCGAACGAGGTCCTTTATGACGCCGCGGCTCGAATGTTGCGGGCCAATGTCGGACGCCTGCCGGTCGTCAGCCGTGAAGATCCAACGAAAGTCGTCGGCTATCTGGGACGATCCGAGGTGATGGCGGCCCGGCTGCGCCGTCTGGAAGAAGAATATGTGCGCGAGCCGGGATGGATGGCAGCGCGCAAGAAGGCTTGATCGCTGGCCATGGCGATTCCCGACTAGCTTCCTGATAGCTGAAAAAAGCGCGGCCTCCAGTTTCTCGGGACGACACACAGTCCTGTGACAAAGCTACTTGCCCGCCGGCCCGCGGCTCAGAACAATAGGAAGCGGTAGCTCTCCCATCGAGTCTTCTGGCTTGTTTCTCAGAGTCAAAGGCTCGCCCCGTCAGGCCCTCCCTGAAAGAAACGTAACGTAGCCCGCTGGCGTCACCCGCACAGCGCGGAACCCTGCTTCCGCTGGGCGCCATAACCGCAATCCCAGTTCCTGTGGTTCGAAGTGAGACGAACGGAGCATTGGCAAAATTTTGGGAGGGATGCCATGAAATGGAAGGCCTTGCCGCTTCTCGGACTGGGACTGATTTTGTGTGTGATGTGTACTGGCTGCGGTTCATCCTCGAATTCCGCGAGTGGACCGCTAACGATCACTGCCGCCACGCTGCCAACGGGCACGGTGGGGACGGCTTACAGCTACTCGCTCCCCGCGACCGGCGGGATCCCTCCCTACGTTTGGAGCATTAACTCCGGTACCCTGCCGGCGGGATTGAAGCTCAGCACCAAAGGAACCATATCGGGCACCCCCGTCGCTGCCGGGACGGTCAGCTTCACGGTCGCAGTCATCGACTCCGAGGCGGTGCCCGCCAGCACGACCGCAAATTTCAGCATCACCATTCAGAGCGAGTTGGCGGTTACCAGCCTTTCTCCGCCAGCAGGTACCGTCGGCGTGAACTACAGCACAACGCTGGCCGCGACGGGCGGAGTGACGCCCTACACCTGGAGTCTCGCGAGCGGCAGCTTGCCGGCGGGATTGAACTTGAGCGCGGCAGGCGTAATCTCGGGGAAGCCGACCGCGAGCGGCGCCTCAACCTTTACCGTTCAGGTGACCGACTCCGGCGGCACCAGCCAGCAAACGGCGATCGCACAGCTGACCATAGCCATCAACGTCGTGACGATCACGACTACGTCATTGCCGAATGCGGCCGTCAACGTACTTTACTCCGCTCCACTGGCGGCAATTGGCGGAGTCACACCGTACTCGTGGACGATGTCCGGCACTTTGCCTAGCGGTTTGAGTCTGAACAGTGCAGGCGTAATCTCAGGCACTCCGATATCGACCGGCGGCGCCACCTTCACGGTTCACGTTGCTGATAGCGAACGTCCACCGGCAACATCCAGCACGCAACTCACCCTAACCGTCAACGGCGGCAGCGGCTCAGCGAGCATGCGGGGGAACTACGCCTTCTATCTGAATGGCTTCAACCCCGCGGGCGCGTGGACGCTGGCAGGAAGCTTCATCGCCGACGGCAACGGCAACATTACCAGCGGAATTGTGGACACCAATTCGATCGCCGGAACGCCTATGACTACCACGATTACGGGCACATATGCGATGACGACGAATGGCCTCAACACGATGACCATCCAGGCTCAAGCCGTTTCCCCGATGACATTGGCGTTTGTTCTCGATTCCACGGGCAACGGCAGAATCATTGAATACGACGATACGACAGGCCAGGGGAGTCGCGGCTCGGGTGTGTTACGGAAAGCAAATCCGAGTGCGTTTACTGTAGGTGGTCTAACCGGAAACTGGGTTTTCGGTCTCAGTGGAGCGGGAGCATTTGGAGAACGCTTTGTCGATGTAGGAGCATTCACCGCGGCAACCGGAAACATTTCGAACGGATCATGCGATACCAATGATGGCGGCGATTATCAGACCTGCACCTTTACCGGCACGTTATCTGCAATCGATCCGCAAACCGGGCGCGCCACAGTAACGATCGAAAATGAAAATGGCACTAACAACGAGGTCATTTACGTGGTTTCACTCGGTGAGTTGGTGATGGAACAAGCTGATCCGGTCCAGCAAGGAGACGGTTCCAGCGAACGTCCCTTCTCGACTTCCAATGGAGCAAGTCCCGTGCTCGTCGGCTCAGTGTTGCAGCAGAGTGGCTCGCTCGGCAACTCTTCACTGAATGCCACAACCATCTTGTCTATGCAGGACATTCACCAACCGGACCAGCTCGATCAATCCGTTGCTGGAATCTTCAGCTTCGATGGCAATGGCAACTTCAGCATGACCGCGATGGATGAAGACGTCGCCGGAACCATTACTCAGGATCAACCATCTCAGGGCACGTATTCCGTCGCATCCAATGGCGCGGTCACCATCAGCTGTGAAAGTGGCGACTGTCCGGCTGGCTTTCTGATCACCGTGAACGAAGGCTTCTTCGTGAGCACTGGGGCTGACTGCAGCTTCGGCGTCATGGAGCCGCAAAGCCGTGCTTCCTTCTCGAATGCTTCGATTGCCGGAAGCTATGCGGGGGGATCGCTGACTCCGCTCGACTACCCGAACGCCATCAACGAAGTTGCTGTAGGTATCGCAGATGGAGTCGGCACATTCACGGAGAGCGGCGATTCCAGCGGCGGTGGTGGGCTGGGCCAGTCCTCTGCGAATGTCGCCGACTACGGCATGGCTGCGAACGGCAGAGGCACAATGCAATCCCAGGGAAGCCAGACCTCAGCGGTGATCTACATGATCTCGCCGACTAAGTGGATCGTCTTGCAGCCGACGCCCGATGCAAGAGTCGACGTCTACCAACACTGAGCTTTGAGCTGTTCAAGAAAAGGCCGGCGCTCGCGGGCGCCGGCCTCATTTGCAAAGGAGAACGAGGTCCAAAGGGAACTGGACCTGTTTCTAAATCCCGTTGGTTTGTGTCAGGGCACGACCTTTAGTCGTGCCGGACGACGCATGCTGATAGCGGGCTTCAGCCCCTGTAGATATCTCCTCAGGGGCTATTTGATGACTGCAAAACAAAAGTCCTGCTCAGGGGTGGAAGCGCCGGGCTTCAGCCCGGCGGAACCCACGCCACAAACAGTGGCTTTAGCCGCGGTGGACCAGGGCTAAAGCCCGTTCTGTAATACGACTTTTCGGCACGGCTGAAGCCGTGCCCTGACACGAAGCAACTTATGAGGTAGGCGCTAGATCACCACGGTTTCGTGATACTCGCCGTAGACGTGTCGCATCGCGTCGGAGATCTCGCCGACGGTGGCATGGGCTTCGACCGCCTCGACAATGACTGGCATCAGGTTGCCCGTGCCACGTGCGGTTTCTTCGACCCGCCGAATCGCCGCCTCCCATTTGGCCTGATCGCGCTTGGCGCGCAGCGCACGTAGGCGTTCCACCTGCTTGCGTTCCAGCGTCTCGTCCATATGCAGCAGCGGAATCGGTTTCTCTTGCTCCAGGGCGAAGGAGTTCACGCCGACCACGATCGCATGCTTGTCGTCCACCGCTTTCTGATATTCGTAGGCAGCATTCTGGATCTCCTGCTGCACGAAGCCGCGCTCGATTGCCTTTAACACGCCACCCATGGCTTCGATTTTCTCCAGATAGCCAGACGCGTTCGACTCGATCTGATTGGTCAAAGATTCCACGTAGTAAGAACCGGCCAGCGGATCGATGGTCTGCGCCGCTCCGGATTCGTAGGCCACGATTTGCTGCGTGCGGAGAGCGATGCGCGCCGACTGCTCCGTCGGCAAGGCCAGCGCCTCGTCGAACGAATTGGTATGCAGTGACTGTGTTCCACCCAGCACCGCCGACATGGCCTGCAGAGCCGTGCGAACGATATTGTTCTCAGGTTGCTGCGCGGTGAGCGTTGATCCTGCCGTCTGCGTGTGGAAGCGTAGCATCTGCGACTTGGCATTCTTGGCGCCGAAGTGATCGCGCATAATGCGAGCCCACATGCGGCGCGCCGCGCGGAACTTTGCAACCTCTTCCAGAAAGTTGCTATGCGCATTGAAGAAGAACGACAGCCGCGGCGCGAACTTATCGACGTCCAGTCCGGCATCGATCGCCGCTTGGACGTAGGTCATGCCGTTGGCGAGCGTGAATGCCACTTCCTGCACGGCGGTGCAGCCCGCCTCGCGCATGTGATAACCAGAGATCGAGATGGTGTTCCACTCCGGAACGTGCTGGTTGGCGTAGGAGAAGATGTCGGTAATGATCCGCATCGCCTGCACGGGTGGATAAATATAAGTACCGCGCGCGATGTACTCCTTCAGCACATCATTTTGCACTGTTCCCGCCAGCTTGCTCACATCACGCCCGGTACGCCGTCCGGTCACGATATACAGCGCCAGGAGAATGGCCGCCGTGGCATTGATCGTCATCGAGGTCGAAATCTTTTCCAGGTTGATGCCGTCGAACAGGCGCATCATATCCTCGATGGAATCAATCGCCACGCCAACTTTTCCCACCTCGCCCATGGCGAGCGGATTGTCCGAGTCGAGGCCAATCTGCGTAGGAAGATCGAAGGCTACGCTCAGCCCGGTCGTGCCCTGGCTCAGAAGATATTTGTAGCGGCGATTCGATTCGTCGGCATCGCCCATCCCGGCATACTGCCGCATCGTCCAGAGACGGCCGCGGTACATCGTGGCCTGAACGCCACGGGTGTAAGGAAACTGTCCCGGGTATCCGACATCACTGTCGTAGTCCCAGCCCTCCAGATCAGATGAGGTGTACAGCGGATTGACCGTGATATGAGAGGAGGTTTCCTGGGCTGCGGCGGGCTTCAGTACGGCGGTCTTTTGCTTTGTTTCGGGCATGAGAATCGGGCCCTCGGTGTCTGAGATGATTCGATTATCGCCGGTGGCTCAAAAGCCTGCTATGACCTGCATCACAAGCACAGGGTGCTGCTGCCGTCTCTGCGTGTGACGACCCTGAATCGGCCTACCGGCGCCGCGATCGCCAGAACGAAGTCACGCTGAAATAGGCAAACAGCAGCGCAAAGCCGGCTGCCAATAGCATCTTGCCTGTCGATCCTGTGCCCAGCGCGCGGCGATGCGATTCGCGCAGTGCAGCTGCGGCACCGACGAATGCCAGTACCAGGAAAAACAGGCCTGTAACCTCCAGCCACAATACGTGCATCACACGCGTGACGCTGCGCATGTGTGACGGTTCCTGCTCGGTAAAACGCCCGAACCCAACGATTTTCACCGGTTTTTCGTCCGGCCACTCGCAGGAATGCGCGGCCTTGAGTGCCGAAATCGCGGGATGGCAAGCTCTACCTCTCGTGGTACGTCGCTAAGAATGTCACTGATTATTCTAGCAGCCAGAATTGCACCGCCGGTTTGAACGCCCGCGGGAGAAAAGTTAGCAAAACTCCCCTGACTGAGACAGCATCCAATCAGTACAGACAAGGGTTCCCTGAGGCTTAAGTGGCTTTGAGGACGAAGGGAGTTGTGCGAACATTTGTTATAGCGACCCGCGAAAGGTGACATTGTGGACAAGCGACTAAAAAGCATGATCAAGGAGTTGGGGGACGCGATCAATAATTCGCTGTCTGATTCCGAGCAGATCGCTGAGGTGATCTCGCGCATCAAGGCCGGCGGATACGACGTCTTTGTTGTGTTGGAGGCGACCATCGGATTCAATGAGGCCGAAGAGGGTGAGGAGCAGGAGGAAAGGCAGCTCGCAGTTCGCCGTACTTCAGCAAATTTCAAAATGACGTCGGAGGATCGGAAATTTCTGAAGTCGCTCCGCATCAGCCTTGAAGACAGCGATTGAAGATCAGCATCTGAAGTGGGGCCGGTCACAGCCGCCAAACGAAAGCGTGTGCTAAGATGCGACTCTTAGATGTGGGTCGCGATACAGAACCACTTTCAGTTACTCAGTGAGTCTCATTAGGGACATCGGCAGATGAGAGATACCCTGGGAGTGTTGCTGGCAGGGGGAGCGGGGGAACGTCTCTATCCCCTGACCCGAGACCGTGCCAAGCCGGCCGTCACCTTCGGCGGCATGTATCGCATCATCGATATCACTCTCTCCAACTGCATCAACTCTGACCTGCGCCGTGTTTTCATTCTGACCCAGTACAAGGCTCTGTCGCTGAACCGGCATATCCGCGAGGGCTGGGGCAACATCGTTGGGCGTGAGCTAGGTGAATTTATCGAGATCCTTCCGCCCATGCAGCGCGTCAGCGAAAACTGGTACATGGGAACTGCCGACGCGGTCTACCAGAATATTTATTCCATTGGCTCCGAGCAGCCGCGGCATGTCCTCATCCTGTCAGGTGATCACATTTACAAGATGAACTACGACCTGATGCTGCGCCAGCACAAGGATTCAGGCGCCGATGTAACGCTGGCGACGATCCTCGTTGATCCGGCGGAGACCAAGCATTTCGGCGTGGTGGAGATCGATCGCACCGGCCGCGTGGTGGGATTCCAGGAGAAGCCGCACGAGACGGATCTGCGGTCGCCGTACAATCCGCGCATGGTATCGGCGTCGATGGGCATCTACCTGTTCAACACCGATGTCCTGATCCCGGCTCTGCTCAAAGACGCCGAGGACGCGACTTCGCGGCACGATTTTGGACATAACGTGCTGCCGCGAATGGTCGACGACTACAAGGTCTATTCCTTCAACTTTATTGACGAGAACAAGAAGGAGGCTCTGTATTGGCGTGACGTTGGGACCTTGGAGGCCTATTACGAGGCCAATATGGATCTGGTCTCGGTCGCTCCGGTGTTCAACCTGTACGACAGCGCGTGGCCCATTCGTACCCATATGCGCCAGTATCCGCCGGCCAAATTTGTTTTCAACGATCCGGGACGCACCGGTGAGGCGCATGACTCCATAGTCTCCATGGGATGCATCATCTCGGGTGGCATCGTGCAGAACAGCGTCCTATCGCCTGATGTTCGCGTCAACTCTTACGCTCACGTCGACACCAGCATCGTTTGTTCCCACGTGAATGTCGGCCGGCATTGCCGCATTCGAAAAGCCATCATCGATCGCGATGTTCACATTCCCGAAGGAACCGTCATCGGCTACGACACTGAGGCCGACCGCCAGAAGTATCACGTTACCGACAGCGGCATCACCGTCGTGACCCGCGATTATTCGCTCTTCGAAAATCCCATTACCGTTGACTACTTCACGTCAGAGTAAGTACCCCAAAAGTTGACCGCTGCTACTCGCTGATCATCCGCGATTTCACGGCAATCGCTCCGATGCACCACAACAGCGCATCTTCCACATGCTCGCGGAGAAAATGGCTGGCAAAAATGATTCCTAACTGCTTGCCTTCCGTGAGGCGCGCGGTAAGCTCGGTCAGCAGACCCTGATAGCGGTCCGGCATGTGAAGCCTCGTGGCTCGCACCAGATCGTCGAACATCAGCAAAGAGTCCAGCACCACAGCGTCGGAGTCCGCATTCTGCGAGTTAATCAGATGTAGGGCGTCGGCGACATCGCAAAAAGTCTCCACTTCCATCGGAGGCGGAGCGAGCTTCGCCAACTCTGCATCCAGCGCAAGCGCCTTTGCGGCAAGTTCCGGTCGGGTGAAGAACAGAAGCCGTCCGCCTGCCGTGATGGGGCGCTCATTGTCGCCACCGACCGACAGCAACGTGTAAAACTCCGGACCGTCGTGCTCGCCATTCAGGCGAAATCCAACCAGCATCAGCTCCTGGTGCGGCTGTTGGTGCGAAGGCAAAACCGGAAGCTCGGACATGCGGAAATAGTACATCGCAAGCGACGAGCGCGAAAGCGTATTGCAATTGACGGCTGCGGGCCGGCCGCCGCGCGTGTCTGCTTCTTACTCTTCCGCAAACGGGCGCCGGACGACCGCTGGACGTCGTCGGGACGCCGACTCCCGACCAGTGATTTCAATGGGACGTTCCCGCGGGGTTGCCACTTTCTGTGGGCTCGTCCTTGGGCGATACTTCGCCTACCCAGTAACCGCTACGCGCAGTCACCACCACATCGCCCCTGGCCACGACCACGCGCAAGGTGTGTTGTCCTAACGACAACTTCTTGGGAGTGAAGCTCAGCAAGTACTGGTTGAAGAAGTGATTGTTGACTCCCGCTAACTCCTGCTCCAGCGTCTTTTCGTCGTGGAACGGCAGATACTCGCCGCCTGACATCTCCGCAACCGTCTTCGGCACATTCTCCTTAGCCGACCTCAACAAGCTGGAAAATATTCCGAGCAGGTTCACCGGATGATCCGACGGATCGGTTAGGGTCTCGCCCAGCTTCGAAGCCGCTGTCTGCGAGTAGGTGGCGCTGTAGATCAATATGTTGCTGCGTTCGATCTGGCGCATGACTTCCGGCGTGCTGGCTTTGCTGCCATCGTCGTTGGCACTGCTCACTAGGAACAGGACTTTGCGATTGGTCGGCGCGCGGGAATCGAGTATTCGAATGGAATAGGCAATTGCATCGAGGACGGCGCAGTTATAGGTTCCCGGGGCGATCTGGTTAAGTGCCTTGGTCGCCTGATCGAGATTGGTTGTGAAATCCTGCTTGAGCTCTGGTTTATCGTCGAAGGCGACTACCGCAACTTCACCTCTGCCCTCTCCCACAATGGGGTATAAGAGACTTCCCAACCGCCGCACCTTGTCGAGGGTTGCATCCGCCGAGTGCCCTTTCTGGACGGCGACTACCACCGAGGTCTGTGCTGCCTGGAGATCTTCATCCAGATGGACCTTTTGTTCGACGCCGTTGTCGTAGATGGCAAAGTCGTCAGCGGAAAGTCGAAAGACTGGTTCGCCGGCGATGTTGGTGACGAGCGTGGGCACCAGCACTACGCTCGTGCCGCCGTGAAGGGTGACCTGTTGCGCGGCACCTGGCAGACACCCGATCAGAATAATCAGTAAGGCCGCCGCCAATTGCCAACCGTTTAATCTTGACTCCACTCTTGTATTATCCGAAACGAAACCGCCGGTTCCAAATACTTGTTGATATCCTCGCGGCTCCGGAGATCATGACGCGCGCCTAGACTAGGGAGTTCCGCCTATGCTGGAACTGCGGACTGCACCTGCATGGAACTGCGGACTGCAGCCGCCGGCAGCCGCTGCGTTGGTGGGAGTTCCAAGGGTGAACTGGACGACCGCCTCCGCTTAATTCTGTAGAGCACCACCTTCACCCCTCGATATACTTCGAGAACACTTGACCACTGACAGCTCAGTCCTCGTTTCCAAGCTGCGCCGAGATCAAATTCTGCAAGGTCTCTTTTCGATACCCCGGCACCCAGCATGATGCACTCAAAGACTTCAACCTGACCGTTCCCGCCGGATCGATCGCGGCGATCGTCGGTCCCAACGGAGCAGGGAAGAGTACGCTGCTGAAGCTACTGTGCCGCTTCTACGATCCGGACAATGGCTCAGTCGAACTCAACGGCGTCGATCTGCAGAACTTTTCTCTCAGCGACGTCCGTCGCTCCATCACCGTTTTGTTCCAGCAGCCGGTCCACTACAACGCAACCGCCAAGCAGAACATCGCGCTCGGTGATCTCGGCCTGCAATCGAACGATTCGGATCAGGCAATCATGAAAGCGGCGGTTGAAGCGGGCGCAGATTCCGTTCTCCGCCAGCTGCCTGGCGGATACGATCAGCTACTGGGCCGCTGGTTTGCCGACGGCGCCGAGCTCAGCAACCTTTCCTTGACACTGCGCAGCTGCATTCTCTACGGTACGAACGTCGATAGAATGTCACCGACGACTGATGTCAACGCGAGTCAAATTCGCTCTGCTAGTTCTGCTGCTGGTAGCTTGGTGTTCCTTTTCATCGGCAGAGAAGATCGCGGACATACGCCCGCAGGGCTATGTCACCGATCTCGCGCAAGTCATTGATCCCGCCACGAAGGCCAAGCTGGAAACGCTGTGCGCCGAGGTCGAGCAGAAGACCGGCGCCCAGATTGCGGTTGTGACCGTTGATTCACTTGACGGCCAGAGCAGGGAAGACTACGCGGCCGACCTCTATAAGCATCTCGGTGTGGGATCAAAGAAGGATAACCGGGGCGTTCTGCTATTGCTGGCGCCCAAGGAGCGGCAATACAAGATCGAGGTTGGTTACGGGTTAGAGCCGGTGATCAACGATGCCCGCGCTGGAGACATCGGGCGGGAGATGGTGCCCGATCTGCGAGCCGGCGACTACAGCGCTGCGGCGCTCCTAGGCACAACGCGTTTGGCCCAACTCATCGCAGCCGACAAAGGCGTGCAGTTGAATGGCGTGCCAGCCGTCCAGGAGCGCGCGCCTGCTTCGCAAAATTCGCCTCTGATCCCGGTGCTGGTCATCCTGGTTGTGTTCGTCATCCTTGCCATCATTTCGCGCTCGTTGAGGGGTTCGGGTCGCGGGCCGCGACGGGGCGGCGGCGGCGGAGGGTCTGCTCTTCCATGGTTTCTCATCGGGAGCGCCCTGGGGAGCCGAGGCGGTAGCTGGGGCGGCGGCTTCGGTGGAAGCTCGGGAGGTTATTCGGGTGGTGGAGGCGGTGGTTTTGGTGGTTTTGGTGGCTTTGGTGGCTTCGGCGGAGGCATGAGCGGCGGCGGCGGTGCCGGCGGTAGTTGGTGATTACGGCGCGGGGTAAGGTGCAATGAAGAAACCGGAAGGCAAACTGCAGGAACTCGTTACGAAATTGCAAGCGGCCTGCGGCGACGAGCTGGTGTCCGTCGTTCTGTTCGGTTCCGCTGCTCGCGAAGACTTCCATGAGGAATTCTCGGACGTGAACGTGCTGGTTGTGCTGCAACATTTGCCGCCGGCTTTGTTTGCCCCGATCTCGACGGTCCTGCATTGGTGGAGTCACGAAGGGAAACTTCGGCCGCCGATGATCATGACGCTGGAAGAGCTGCGGGAGTCGGCTGATGTTTTCGCAATCGAGCTGCTCGATATCAAGGATTCTCATAAGACGCTTTTCGGTCAGGATGTGGTAGCGGCGATTGAAGTGCCCATGAACCTGCATCGGATCGAGGTGGAACACGAACTGCGAACGACGCTACTGCGGTTGCGACAGCATTTGCTGCTGAGCCCTGACAACGAAGATGAACTTCGCGCGGTGCTGGCAAAGTCGATCACAAGTGTCCTGACACTGTTCCGCCATGCCCTGATCACGCTGGGAGAGAAGCCGCCACAGGCGAAGCCGCAGTTGCTGGAACGTGCCGGTGAGGTCTTCGGTTTTGAGGTGGCGCCGCTGCATTCCATTCTGGGGTTAAGGAGCGGCAAGCAGCATACGGAAAACTTACGCGAGCTGTACCACGCGTACATGAGTGCAATTCAGCGGGTCGCTCACGAGCTGGATGCGCGGGTACCCAAGCGTCACTTGCGGAACCTGTCGTAGATTTCTAACAATCGAGTCGCCCGGGGAGAGATTGGCATGAAAATCGTAATCATCGTATTGGTCGTGATCCTATTGCTAGCCCTGTTATTCGGCAGCACATTCATCTCGCGTCGCAACGACATGGTTCGCAAGCGCGAGGCGGTAAATGCCGCGTGGTCGCAGGTGGATGTTGTTCTGCAGCGCCGCTCCGACCTCATCCCGAACCTGGTCGAGACGGTAAAGGGTTTTGCAGCCCACGAGGAAAAAGTTTTCGGCGACATTGCCGCGGCCCGCGCTGCGATGATGGGAGCAAAGTCTCCGCAAGAGAGGATCGCCGCTAATGGTCAGCTGGATTCCGCTCTTAGCCGTCTGTTGGTGGTCGTAGAAAATTATCCGCAACTGCGGTCCAATGAAAACTTCTTGCGCTTGCAAGATGAGTTGGCGGGCACGGAAAACCGCATAGCGATCGAACGCCGCCGCTACAACGAAACCGTGCAGGATTACAACACGTATATCAGCCTGTTCCCCAATAACATCATCGCAGGATTGTCGGGATTCACCCGCAACGACGCCTACTTCAAGACTGAGGAAGGAGCGCGAGAGGCTCCAAAAGTGAATTTTGGCGCACCGGCGCAGCAACCAGCCCCAGCACCGGCGCACTGAGCGTGGACATGCCTGTGCTTGCGTCTGTGCACTTCCGCCCGGATCGTGGGGTCTCGTAGCGAAGAAAATAACGCTTCTCCGATTCGATTTCCTGCTCCTGCAATACTCGCCAACCGGCGCGCCGATACATTGCTAGCGGACGGGGCGCCGTTGTGGCATAGCCGGTGGTGAGACCTCTTCCCCTAAGCAGCGCGAGACAACTTGACCAGAAGTTCGCACACACACTGAGCGTCTGCGCGACCGTGGCAAAGAAAGTCAGCACCTCGAAGCTCGACAAGGAAGCCGGCGGAAGCGCGAAGCCGTATGACGCCGCTTGAAAATGGCGTAGCTGGAGGTTGAAGGCCATCGCCGACCGCAACCTGCCAGCTTGATCGCGCAAGGTACAAATGAGCTGGTCCTGGTAGCGCACGCGAGTCCTGACGCGTCCGGTCTCGTGGTCCCACAGCCACAGCTTTTGCACCAGCCGGTTGGTCGTGACCTTGGCGAATGCCTGGTAAAACGCCGCTTCGTATTCCTGTACCGCGACGGGATCGGACGGATTGAGCAGTTCGAACTTGAAGTCGTTCATTTCCTCATCTCCAAGTACACCGGAATTTCTCGCGCGGGGACCAGCCCGATTTGTGCTTTGGCTTCCACCGGCTTGTCGTCGGCGCGCACCAACCGATAACGCTGGCCGAGGATGGCAAGCGTCGCGATCAACTCCGTCATGCTGAAATCGTTTCCCACACAGACATGCTTGCCCGTGGCGAAAGGAATATAAGCGGTACGGGGAACGTCGGCCTTACGGGCGAAACGCTCCGGGCGAAATTCCTCCGGGTCGCTGCCCCACGCCGGGTCGCGATGGATACCGTAGACCGAGATCAAAATCGTCGCGAACTTGGGAACCACGTAGCCGGCAATCCTGTCTTCCCGGATACACTGTCGCGCGATTGTGTAGAAGGGCGGGTAGAGGCGCATGGTTTCTTGCAAAATCTGCGTGATGTAGGAGAGTTTGGGCAGGTCGTCCCATTGCGGCAGGCGACCTTGCAGCACGCGGTCGACTTCCTCCTGCCACTTGGCTGCGCACTCGGGGTGCGACGCCAGGAGATACAACGCCCAGGACATCGCGCTGGCGGTGGTTTCAAACCCTGCCAGGAAGAGCGTCTTGGTTTCGTCGATCAGCGCTTGCTGCGGCAGCCGTTCTCCGCTATCCGGATCCTCGGCCGCCATCAGCACGCTCAGAAAGTCAGGCTTGTCCGGCTGGCCATTGGCCTGCCGTGACTTGATATGCCCATCGATGAAACGGTCCAAGGTTTCGCGGTGGCCGTGGAACCTGCGATTGCGGTGGATGGGACACGATAGGGGAATGGGAAACAACGAGGTGTTGTACTCGCGCAACCGTAGCATGGCCTCCCGCATGGCGGTACCAAGACGATGCGACGTATCCTTCCCGATGTCGGTGGAGAGCAGCATGCGGCTGATTGCCCCCATGGCCAGCCGCTGGGTTTCGCGAACCACTTCGATCGGATTTCCCTGTACCCGCTTGTCTTCCCAGTCTTTCAGCACTTCGCAAACCGAATCGCATACGGTGGGAACGAGTTGCTTCAAGTGCTCGCCCCGCAAGAGCGGATTAATCAGGGCGCGCCGCTTACGCCAGGTAGAACCTTCGCTGGCAGCCAGGCCGTTGCCGATGAGCATCGCCAATCGTTTGTAGTGCGCGCTTCGTTCGTAGTGCTCTCGATGCGTGACCAGAATCTGGTGGGCAACGTCAGGGCTGGCGGTCGCCAGAAACCGCTTGTGCAGGACTCGGAACCGGGTCAACCCTCCGTTCCGGCGGCCGTGCTCAGCAACAAACAGATGGGGAGCGTGCGCAAACTCGCGGGCGCTTCCCAAGAGCCAGTGACCATCTGCACTGGGAATTGACGGGAGCATTTCCCTCGCATGGATGCGGCCGGCTGACCTCGGCGCTAGGCATTGACGGCAACAGAACGCTGCTCATGGCTCTCCTTATTCATAAGGCTTCTAGTTTGTTGCACGAAGTTTTCGTCGAGCCCTGCGCCGGCCTCGAGCAAACGGGCGAGCAGGTGAGAGAAGCGGGCGATGCCCATGCCGTCGACAATGTCGTGATCGGCCGCACCCGACAGGCAAAGCATCTTCCGCGATACCACCTTTCCCTCGCTGTTCAGTTGCAGGCGTGGCGTGATGTTGCCGATGGCGACCGAGGTGGTATGCACGGTACCAGCGACGGCGAACATAGGGTTAACGGCCGTCTTACTTTGCACATTGGTCACCAGCATGGTGCCGCTGGTTCGCTTGAGCCAATAAGGGTTGCGCTTGCATTGCCACGCCCACACTCGCCGCAGGAAATAGGGAGAGTGGGCAAGCTTCCGGCGCGCCTGCACCGCCGCATCTTCGGCCAGATCGGGCGCTCGTACCGCCCGGCGTATCTCCCAATTGATTTCCGCCAGCGTCTTGTTCTGAGCGGCCCGGATGATGTGGCCCACCGGAATTCGCACTCCACCGGGAAGGCGCTTGTCGATCGGCGATAGCAGGTCGATGTCTTCAAAAGTAATCAGCTTCTTGCCGTAGCGGTAGGTATGCATCAGGGGATGCTGCATGGCCGCCTGCACCACGCAATACACGGCGAAGGCATGGAATGAAACTGCGATGCGCAGTTCCTTTTCGATCCGGCGAATCGCCGCCAGGCTTTCGGTGACGTCCACTTCAGTAGTGCCGTTCATGACGTGGGGCCTGCTCTGCCAGAAAAATGCGAGCAAGGCGTTACGCACCTCGGGCCACGCGGTCTCTCGGACGACAGGTGGATGCTGCATGGCTATGCGACCTCCGCGCGATGTGAGTCGCCAAAGAATTCCATGAACTCGCACAACGACTCGACGGCCTCCAGGGTGACGGCGTTGTAAATCGAGGCCCGAATGCCCCCGAGCGAGCGATGGCCACCGAGACCGTGGAAGCCGGCGATCTGGGCGAGTTCCAGGAACTTCTGCTCGAGCTCTTCGGTGGGCAGCCGGAAAGCAACATTCATCAACGAGCGGTCTTTAGTAGCGGCGTGGCCCCGGTAAAAACCGCCGCTCTGGTCGATGGTGGCGTATAACCGAGCGGCCTTCGCGGCGTTCAGCACCTGCATTTGCTCGACGCCGCCGATTTCGTCCCGCAACCAGCGCGTCACCAGCAAGGTCACGTAAATGGCAAACACCGGCGCTGTGTTATAAATCGATCCCGCCTCGGCGTGCGTCCTGTAGTCCAGCATGCTGGGCAGGTTATCGGGGACACGCTGGAGCATGTCGTCGTGCACCACAACCACGGTGACGCCCGCGGGGCCAAGATTCTTTTGCGCGTGGGCATAGACCAACCCAAAGCGGCTCACGTCGAACGGGCGGCTCAGGAAGTCGGAAGACATGTCGCAGATCCGCGGCACACCTTCAACGCCTTGCAGACGGTGGAACTGCAAACCCTCAACCGTCTCGTTGGCAACATAGTGGAGGTAAGCGGCCTTCGGATCGAACCCGAGTTCGTCTTCTCGCGGCAACTGGCGGAAACCAACGTCCTCGCCGCTCCACAATACCCGCACTTGCCCCTCGCCGCGCGCCTCGTCGATGGCTTTCCCGCTCCAGTAGCCGGTGTGAAGATACTCGGCAACGCGGCCGGTCCCGCGCAGGAAACTCATAGGCACCATGGAGAACTGGAGCGTTCCGCCACCTTGCAAAAACAGCACCCGGTAATTGGTAGGGACCCGCAGCAATTCCCTGATGTTCGCCTCGGCTTCGTCCACCACATTGCGGAACCAGCGTGAGCGGTGGCTCATGCCCAGGACCGAGAGTTCCTGTCCGGGTACTTGCCGAATGGCGCGCTGAGTTTCCTCCAGGACACTTTCCGGCAAGGCGCCTGGACCGCCTGAAAAGTTGAAGCAATTCGCATTCAGGGTGCTGGGTGACGAAACGTAAGTTCTGCTGGTTGGCATTGTCTTCTCCATGAAAGCGCGTTGGGGCTGGCGCAGTTTAGGGCGGCTACGATGCAACTCGCCGCCTTCCTCTTCATTTACATATGCGACGTTCGCTGCTCAATCCCCTCATGGGAGACGAAATTGGTCGATCGGCGGAGTGCCTGCGGTATGCGACTGGGCAGTAAACTCGGAAAACATCTCCATTGGAAAAGGATGCCGAATCCAACGGCAGTGGCATCCAAGTATCGGTCTCGACTGCCACGCTTGCGTAACGAGGGGCACATGGAAGATCCAAATCTCACTGATGGAACAGGGGCCGATCTCAACTCTAGTCGCGGCGCATCGCCCGAACCGGCCAGCCAGCCTGTAGACGAGAAAATACAGAAGTCGCTCGACAAATTTCTGTATGGCGGGGGTAGCCCGTCGGCACAGAAGGTTCGGAATTTCTTGAATGGCACCTGGCTCGGCGAACCCTTACATGTCGTGCTCACAGATGTTCCGGTAGGAGCCTGGACCGTCGCAATGGCGTTCGACGTCCTGGACATCGTCTACGACCGTCGCGAGTTCCGGCGTGGCTGTGAAGTTTCAATCGGACTGGGATTACTCGGGGCGGCCGGCGCGGCGGTTACCGGGATGACGGATTGGTCCGATGTTGATCCGCCAGCTCGCCGTCCTGGATTACTTCACGGTCTGCTCAACTTGAGTGGCATCGCGTTATTCGCAACGTCTCTCTTCTTGCGACGAAAGAAATCTCGTGAGGCCGGACGCATCGCGAGCGTTCTGGGCTACGCGGTTATGGGCTACGCAGCCCACCTCGGCGGCAAATTGGTGTATGAACACAGAGTCGGTGTCGATCGTACGAATGGCCAGGTATTTCCCGAGCAGTTCACCGCCGTTCTGCCTGAAACAAGCCTGGTGGACGGTAAGCTTACGCGAGTAATGCACGAGGGAACAGCGATCCTGCTGGTCCGTCGCGGAGATCGTCTGTTTGCCATGGCTGAGACATGCTCCCACTTTAGCGGGCCGCTCTCCGAAGGCAAACTCGAGGGGGACACCGTCGTGTGCCCATATCACTTCTCGCGGTTTGCATTGGAGGATGGCCGGGTACTCGACGGGCCAGCTGTGCACCCGCAGCCCTGCCTGGAAGTCCGCACGCGGAATGGTCAAATCGAACTGCGGCGACGAACTTGAGTTTGGGGGGCGGTCGATGGAGAGTGGCTCTGGCAGCTTGATATTCTCCGATATACCACAATGTGGGACTACCACAATGTATTACACCAGATTCAGTTGCGCGGAAGCGTACGATCCGGTCCACATGCGAACACGTCTTCGAACTGGTTCTTGGCAAACAGGCCCCGCATGAATTTGGGGCCACCGAATCCGACCATTCGGTCTTGTCCTTTACATGTGCAGCACATGAAACTATGCTATTAACATGTCAAAGATGATTCAATTACGTAATGTGCCGGATGCACTGCATCGAAGTCTCAAATCCCGAGCTGCCTTGGCTGGGATGTCTCTCTCCGACTACCTGCTGGGGGAGATCAGGGAAATCGCAGAGAAACCGACGCTGGCAGAACTTCGCCTCCGGCTCCACAGACGTCAACCGGTGACAGCCCCCATTGATACCGCTCGCCTGGTTCGAGAAGAGCGTGAAGCGCGATGATCATTCTGGATGCGTCGGCAGCAATAGACTGGCTTCTCCAGACACCGGCCGGGCGCCGCATCGAGAATCGAATCTATGCGCGTAACGAAAGCCTGCACGCGCCCCATCTTCTCGATCTCGAGGTAACCCAGGTCTTGCGGCGTCTGGTACGCCGAGGAGTTTTGGCTGCCAATCGGGCCGATCAAGCCATACGCGACCTGCTTGATCTCCGCATTCATCGATATCCACATTTCCTGCTGGTGACTCGAATTTGGCAACTGCGTCAGAATCTTTCGGCCTACGATGCTGCGTACATCGCGCTCGCCGAAAGTCTGCAAGGACCCCTGATTACCCGGGACCAGCGGCTGGCTTCTGTAACTGGGCACGGCGCGACCATCGAGCTGTTCTAGTCAGATTCCGGTATGCAGGCACATCTGCAGGCCTAGTGGTACGCCTCCAAGGATTAAGGCTGCGAGACTAGCTACATCCCAAAACGCACGGAGGTTCTGTCCGACAATAAAGTCTCATGCACTTGGTCACGCCGATGATGGATGGCGACCGCGAAATCCTCAAGCTGGGTCTAGGTGTTCCACAGCTGAAGGACGTCTTCCGCAATCCTGAGATGGTCGGCGACGAGGCCGACGAGCTTTGCGCGCCGCCTCCGCCGGTGATCGACGACGTCATGGACGAGCTGCCATGCAGCGCCGGCCACACCGCTTGTTACATCTCGCCGTATGCTGATGTGTTTCCGTGTGTGCAGTTTCCGTTGCCCAGCGGCAACCTGCGGGGGCAGAAATTCTTCGACATCTGGCATCACTCCGACCAGCTGAACGATGTACGCACGATAAAAGCGCGCAATCTTCCTGTATGTTCAGGCTGCAATCACGTCGGCACATGCTCTCGTTGTCCCGGACTCGCCTACATGGAAGGCAATATGCGCGGTCCATCGACGCAGGACTGCGAGAAATCCTTCGCGCGCACCGGCATTCCGTCGGCTAATATGCTGCGCAAGCAGAAAGCTGCCACGACGCGAGGACTGATCCAGATCGCCGCCTTCAGCCCTGCATAGCTCCCTGACCAGTAACGTTCGAGCGCCAAGAGCAAGGCTCAGGCCAGCGCTTGTTCGATGGCGTCTGCGAACTGGGAGGCACCTGTGACGTTCGGGTGTCCGGCTGAGGCGCGGTGGCATTGCGCGCAGGCCAGCAGCTCGTCCGGTTTACCCTGGTAAAACACATCGCAAGCCGGAACGCGGGTTGCGACCACCTCATCCTGGGGTGAAAGATCGAGATTGAGCCCCCAGAGCCAAGCCTCGGAGGCGAAGACGGAGTTTTTCTCGGTGAATTGCGGCACCGCGAAGCGAATGCGATTGCCGCCGATTGCGGCGTTCGTTTCGGTGACCGCGCGGCCCAGCCACATCTCCGAATCATGCCAGAACTGTAGGCATAGGCTGACGATCTTCCGGACCAGCGGATCCGCATCTAGAAACTCGGGCAAAGGGACTCCGCGCACGGACAGCAAATGCGGAATTCGCAACGGATCGGAGTCGCCGCTGAGGATGGGGTAGTAACTCGTTACCACAATCCTGGTGGCGGGATTCGGGAACTTGGCCACCACTGCCGTGAGCAACTGCTTCATATCGAGGTAGCAATGCAGTTTGGTGCGGTCACCGAGGGCTGCAAAGCTCGTGAGCGGACTCAAGATGGTTCGCACGTCAACGTCGTTGATGCCTCCGTCGATCATCACCAAATCGACCGTATTAGGGTTGTCGGTGAAGGCCGCAACCTGCGCCAGTATGGTCGGGTAGGAGTCGGGGATCTCGCCGGACTGCGCGCCGGGAACACTGTTGCGACCCACGCCGATGACGGCTCCCGAATGAGCGATCAATGTGGGCGGGGCAGCACATCCGAGTGCTTGCCCCACCAGTGAGGCAAACTTGTGCTGCGGCAACAGACCCTGTCCCCACGTCACCGAGTCGCCAAGCACGACGATGCGCGATACAGGTGCCATATTTCCTCCTCGCAGGCGAAAATAATACGCGGACCACGGACGAGAGCGCGCGACCAGATTACACCAAGTAGGAAGCAGGAGAGCAAGTCAGAGGCAGGGTTCTGGGAGGGACGGTTTCGCTTGAGTGCAGCTAAGCGCGCTCAGGTTGGTGCTGCGAGCGTCGCGGCACTGCGCTCCGAAGGCCTGTCATTGTCCGAGGATGTATCGCCAGCTCAACAGGCGGCTGAAAAAGTCGATTGTGGGATGTTTTGAAGGGGCGCAGCTTCAGCTGCGCCGTTGCAACTCTTTTGTTGTTGTCATCACGAGGAGGCCTTCAGGCCGACGAGGGATCTGCTTCTCGATTTTTTCAGCAGCCTCTCAAGCCGAGCGAGTGGAGGGTTCAGCGAGCGTTCTACAGGTTGCCCTGAACACCCTAAGGACTGGACTGCTGCAAGTGCCTGATTACGCCCGCTCGCAGTCTCTGCCCCTCGACGGCTATTGCTCGCGCAAGGCCGCCATGGGATCCATGGTGGCCGCCCGTTTGGCGGGAAGCAGGCTTGCCAGGACTCCCACGACGGCAAGCGTGATCGTTCCCATCGCAAGCGTGAGCGGATCGTGAGAGGTAAGACCGTAGAGCAGAGTGCTGGCAACCTTTCCTGCCACGAGAGTCAGCACCAATCCGATGATCAGGCCGAGAGACAAAAGCTTGACCGCTTCGCTGACGATCATCTTCAAAATGCGGCTGGGCATGGCGCCCAGTGCCATGCGGATACCAATCTCATTGCTCCGCTGCGTCACCATGTACGCAATCACGCCGTAAAGGCCAATCGTAGCAAGCAGGATCGCCAACACTCCGAAAAACCCGCTCAATGTGGCCAGCAGCCGCTCGCGCAGCAGGCCTTGTCTCACGGTTTCATCGAAGACCCGGAATTCGATGGACATGTCCGGACTGACATCGGCCGTGATGCGCCGCAAAGAAGTCAGCAGGGAGTCCAGGGCGAGATCCGAACGAATCACGATTGAAGTGTCGGAGCTCGGCTTCAGGTCCTGGGCTGCTGCGTAATACGCGATGGGCGCGAAATCCTCGCGCAAATCGAAGTATTTACTGTTACCAACCAGTCCGACGACCTGATACTCGGGCTGCGGTTGTCCACGATTGACATCGATCTTGAAGGTTCTGCCGATCGGGTTCTGGCCGTTGAAGAACTTCCGCGCAAATTCCTGATTGACGATGGCGACGAAGGGCGCCCTGCGTGAATCGCCCGCGTTGAAATCGCGTCCCGCAAGCTGTGGCGTGCCCATGGTCTTGAAGTAATCGGAACTGGCATTTGCCATATCGACGTTGACATCTCCGGTTTTCCCGTCAACCAGGACTCGATCGTTCCACCAGTTCCCGCCAAGCGGTAAAGCCGAAGTCTCGGCTGCCGAAGTCACGCCCGGGATGGTCTTCACGCGGTCGAGCAACAACTGCGCAAAGGCAGCTCGCCGTTCGGGAGGCAGCGCCAGCCGGCTGAAATCCGCATCCATAACGAGCAAGCCTTCCCGCTCGAAACCGGCGTCCAGCGTAAGAATCTTGCGGAGACTGCCGGCAAACAGCAAGGCGCTGACCACCAGCACGATCGACAGCGCAACTTGGGATACAACCAGAGCGCGGCGGAGGCTGAAGCGATCGCGGCCGGCGGTGAGGCCTCTTCCGGCAAGACTGATGATGCGAGCGGGATCGGCTTTGGTGGCCTTGAGTGCAGGAGCAAGCCCGAAGAACACGCACGTAAGCACGGCCAGTGCGGTGGTAAAGCCCAACACACGCCAGTCGGTGGCCAGCGAAAGGAAGATCCGGCTGTTGTCTTCGCTGCCGAGATAATGCACAAGAAACCGCGTCAAGAATTGCGCCAACACCCCGCCTAAGATGGCGCCGCCGAATGCCAGCAACAAGCTCTCCGTCAGCAGTTGCCGGATGAGGCGTCCGCGAGCCGCTCCTAGCGCCAGGCGAACCGCAATCTCACGTTCGCGCGCGCTGGCTCGCGCCAGCATGAGATTCGCAAGGTTGGCGCACGCAATCAGCAGCACCAGAGCCGCAATCGCCAGCAGCAGCCACAGCGGCGTTTCATAATCACGCCGGATGTTGGAGAAACCATTGGCAGCAGCAAACACGCCCAGTCGTAGAGCCAGATATTTTCTCGTACCCTCCGCCTGGAAGATAGGCGGCAGGGTCTCCTGCATGATGCCTGGCGAGATAGCCTGTAGTTGAGCGCTTGCCTTCTGCAACGACCAACCCGGTTCCAGGCGGCCAAGAATCGCCAGCCACCAGGCATCGCGCCGGTTGTAGCTGCTGTGCTCGCCCATAATCACGGGCTCAGAGCAGAGGGGCACAGCGACATCAAAGGTGTGCCCGACATCAACACCATAAAAACTGGCCGGCGTTACTCCGATGATCGGAAACGGATGGCCTTCCAGCGCTATTGTCTTGTTGATGACATTGGGATCGCCACCGAACTCCCGTTGCCAGAAGGGATAACTGAGAACCGCGCCGGGTGCGCCGCATCCAGGATGATCGTCGGATTCATGGAGAACCCGACCGAGCAGCGGCTGGACTTGCAGGACGTCGAAGAAGCCGCCGCTTACCCACAGACCGTCGGCCGGACGTACTTCGCCACCGGTGGCGAGATTAAACGTCTCCGAACCCCATGCCAGCATGCCGCTGAAGCCTTGCTGTTGGGCGCGTATTTGCTCCCATTGCGGATTCGTCGAGTAGGCGAACCGCCCCGTGATGTGGCCGGACCTCCAGGGTTTCAGCGAGCGGACAACGGCCAGTTCTTGTGGATTTGGCACCGGCAGGACGCGCATGCGAACCGCATCCAGCAACTGGAAAATCGCGGTGTTGGCGCCGATTCCAAGCGCGAGCGAACAAATGCAGATGGCCGTAAAGCCGGGGCTAAGGCGCAGCGTACGCAACCCATAGCGCAAGTCCTGAAAGAACGATGACCAGAATTGACCCGCCCTCGTTGTGCCGAGTACTACCGGCTCGCTCCAAGCGGGCCCGATGCGACTGAGTTCAGCCGTGAGATCGCGCTGATCAAGGTCGGCAGTAACAGCAGAGACTGCTTCTGCCTCGGTCGCGCCGGCCGAACGCAGGGAATCGTAGCGGTCGCCGAGGTGTTGCGCGAGTTCTTCCACAACCTCGGCTTCTCTCTCCGGCGCGAGGCCGCAGTTGCGCAAACGCTCGCGAATCAGACTGCGAAAATCAGGCATGTCGTAAACCGGTGATGCGCTGCATTGCAGCCACGAACTCGAGCCACGTGCTGCGCTGCTGCTTGAGCATGCGGCGGCCAGCCGCGGTGAGCCGGTAATATCGCCGGCGCCGCTGTCCCGGTTTCTCTACCCAGGTGCCCTGAATCCAACCTCGCTTCTCCAGTCGATACAGCAGCGGATAAAGCGACGCGATGTTGAAGCGGAGAGAGCCTTCGGAGCGGCTCTCGATGACCTGGCTGATTTCGTATCCGTGGCGCGGGCGCCCTTCCAGCAAGGACAAGATGAGCAACTCAGCGCTGCCTTTCTTGAGCTCTCTGTCCAGGATGACAGATGTCTGTGCCATATGTGGTATAGACATATATATCTTTGGCAGTGTCAATGTCAAGCTGACTGTGATTAACGCCATCCGCGAAGTGTACGACCAGACAAGAAGACCCTCGCCAGAAGAACGGCACTAAACCCACGAGTAGTCCCTTCCAAGATTCCATCGTCGAACGTCGGCTTGGCCCAGACGACCGTCGGCAGCTCCTTTTTCAGGTAGTGATTGCCGGTCGTGAAACCCGATAAAGCTGCCAGGCAAACGCTCCCAAACCCAGGCAAACCACTCCGAAGCGGACCAGCCCGCCAAGATACGGGATGAGCCCGACGATGGTGAGGATCAGCAGACCCACAATCAGTCCCAGCAGCCAATCGCTCTTAGTCGCTCCAGTTGGCTTCAGAAGCATCTGCCCCAGGAATGCTCCAACCCAAACCTTGGCCAGGTAGATCGCAACCAGATACATCGCGAGCAACATTAGCGAGACCGGAAGGCCAACCAGCGTGATGGCCGTCACCACCATCGCGACCGGCACGCCCGCCAGAACCGCAAACCCAAGCCCAAGGCTGCGCCAGCCTGAGCCTACCGCGTGCGTGCTGCCCTGGAAGAAGCCGGGAAATAGAAGCAGGCCTAACCATCCCACCAGCATGGCGGCGGCAAGCCAGACCGCTTGGAAGAAGTAGAATTTGGGACGCGCGAAATGGCTCTCCCTTACGCGAACCTGAATATCGCGTGCGCCCGTAATCGTCGCGCCGTCGGCGATGTGTACATTTTTCAGCTCGCGCACGCGAGCGCTCAGACCACCTCCGACTCGGGCGGTGTTAGTCAGGGTAAGGCTATCCCCAGTCATGCTCAGTTCTCGGCCGATGCTACCGCTCACATCCGCATTACCGGCGTATATGGTCACGCTGCGATTTACCTCGCCCTCGAGGCTTACGTCGCCGGCGGCAACCATCACACCGCCGCCCACGCGACCCCGGTCATTCACGTGCAACGATTGCAGCAACGCGTAGATGTTGTGGCCCAATTGCCCGTCCAGGTCCAGCGAATTCGAAAAATTGAAGATGTTGCCTTCCACGGTTCCGCTCACGACAGTCCTCTTGGCGAAACTCACTAAGTCACCCTTGACGGTGCCACGCACTTCCACAGTCCCGCCAAAAGCCAGCAAGTCTCCATTGACCACGCCTTCCACGCGCACAATATCGCCGGCGGCCACGAGTGTGTCGTCTACCGTCTCGTTCGCCGCTACGGTGACGAAGTCACTGTGACGCCGCTCCAGGGCAAAGCCGGGCAACGACAACGCAAACAGCACGATAAGCAGGCGCAGGCCAGGTTGCTGTAGTCGCCGTCGGCGTCCCAGCAGCAGCGCGCTGCCGACCAACAGCAACAGCAAAAGGATCTTCCCGACGAAAGCGGCATAATCAGACAACATGGCAGTACCTCCGTGCGCAAAGTAATAAGACAGGTTGAAGATCAGGTTCGAGCGGCCGCTTAAGCTGAAGGGATTCAACCATTGCAGCGCTCCCGGAATGCTCAGATCATCGATCCAAGGGACAACGATGGAACCTAGCGCCAGTACCGCGCCCACGACCGCCAAGTCACTCCACGCCAAAGACCGCGGCAAACGGGGAAAGCCGGCCGGGCTGGCTGCTTCTTCCGGAAGCTCCTGCAGGCTCTCGCTGAGGACACGATTCTCAGCACGTAGTGCGTCTAACAGTTGCCGGCAGCGCCGGCACGTGGCCAGGTGGTCTCGCACGCCCTGCGCCTCTTCCACCGCCAGTTCACCGTCCACGAAGATCGAGAGGATCTGTTCCGAATAACATTCCATGATCACTTGCTCCTGTGGCTCAGTTTCCGGCGCAGCTCCTGCTTGGCTCGAAATATCAACGCCGCCACGTAATTCCTTTGCAGGCCCAACTGCTGTGCGATTTCGTCATAGCTCAGTTCGCCGTAATAGCGCAGGACCAGCGGCACGCGATAGTTCTCCGGCAGACGTGCGATGGCATCCCGCACCTGCCCCCTCTCTTCCGTGCTGAGCACTGCACCTAGCGGCGAGGGCTCCGGGCTGGCTGCCTCGCTGACCGCGACTCCTTCTTCGACTTCCACAATCACCTGCCGTCCACGCTTCCGCAACGCGTCAATGCATTGGTTGCCAGTCACCCGCAGCAGCCACCTGAGGAACGGTATTGAGCTGTCGTAGCTCTCGATTGAGCGCTGTAGCTTGAGGAAGACTTCGCTGGTGGCATCTTCCGCGCTCTCCCGTGAGTCCAGCATGTAACGGCACAAACCGAATACGCGCCGCACATAGAGGCGATAGATCTCCCCCAGCGCCTCGGCATCATGGCCTTGTGCGCGCTCGATTACGCTCGCCAGATCCGGCCCCTCCATTTGCGGGGCTTTACCCTCGCGGGGCTGCGATCCTTTCGCATTGTCTTTCTTGGCGTCCATAAAGCAGTACGCTGCCGATCGAACAAAGTTACACAGATTTTAGAGAGGATGGGAACCGAAAGCTCTCACTGCGAGGAATTGAATATCTTTCCGGGGCCCCAACTCCACGCGTCGGCAATAGCTGAGACGGCACGCTATATTCCCGGAAAGGATTATATGGGCGGTTCTCTCCAGGAAAGCGACACTTTGCAGGGTTGGATTACAGCTGTGGACGCGGCCAGCGGAAAAGTTCGCTGGCGGTATCGCTCGCCCCGTCCAGTCGTCGCTGCGCTTACGACGACCGCAGGCGGTGTGGTTTTCGGTGGAGAACTGACTGCAGATTTTGTCGTGTTCGATGCGCGATCGGGAGATGTTTTATACCGCTTCAATACGGGCGGTCCGATCGGTGGAGGCGTTGTCAGCTACGAGCTGAAAGGGAAGCAATATGTTGCCGTAACTTCCGGGCGGCCTTCACCCTACTGGGTTGACCAGAACTCCGGATCGCCGACTGTTTTTCTGTTTGCGCTACCCTAACGCCCAGACAGGTCAAAATCAACCCTAGCACGCCTGCAAGAAACGACTGGATAAGGGCGATCGGCCGTGCGTTCAGGCCGACGCGGATATTCCTACTTGCGAAACATGTGCCGAGCGGGGTCGGCCGACTAGCGAGTGATAACTACCGAAGAGAATTGGAAGCGGATGTTGACATAATCAGGCCTGGTTACGAGCGAGGACAGAACCGGCTGAAGTCGCGTGACAGAACCGAAGCTCCTGCCAACAACCACCGCAAAAGCTGTCCACATGAAGGCTGGACGCAAGCCATTGCTAATTCGAACACTCTCCGCTCGTCACGCCAAACTTGTGGTGCTCCCGTTGCACCGAAGCTAGGACGCTGGTGCAGCCAACTTCAACGGTTCAACGTGCCAGATGTCGCGGGCATAATCGGCGATCGATCGATCCGAAGAAAAGAAACACATGCGTGCCGCATTCAGGATCGACATTCGCGTCCAGTGCTCCTGATCCAGGTAGGCGTGGCTCACCGCCTCCTGACAATCGATGTAGGCCTGATAGTCAGCCAGCAGCAAATACTGGTCGTCATTCAGCAAGGAGTCGACGATGGGCCGGAACAACTGCTGATCCCCACCGGAGAATGCCCCCGAGGCGATCTGGTCGATGACATCCTTGAGATGCGGATTGGTGTCGTAGTAGTGGCGTGGCTGATAGCCGCCGGCCTTGAGGGCCATTACCTGCTCAGCGGTCAGGCCGAAGAGGAAGAAGTTTTCGGCGCCGACTTGTTCGCGAATTTCGACATTAGCCCCATCCAGCGTGCCAATCGTCAGCGCGCCATTCATCGAGAACTTCATGTTGCCGGTTCCGGAGGCTTCCTTGCCGGCGGTAGAAATCTGCTCCGAGAGCTCAGCCGCGGGATAAATGATCTGTCCACTGCTGACGTTGAAGTCGGGGATGAACACCACTCGCAGACGGTCGCGGACCCGGTTGTCGGCATCGATGGTAGCAGCCACGGAGTTGATCAACTTGATGATGAGTTTGGCCATGAAATACCCCGGCGCAGCCTTTCCGCCAAAGATCACGGTGCGCGGGGTGACCGGGTCATGGCCGTCGTGTTTGATGCGGCTGTAGAGGGTGATGACGTACAGCACGTTGAGCAACTGGCGCTTGTATTCGTGAATGCGCTTCACCTGTACATCGAACATCGTGTCAGGATTAACGGTCATGCCCGTGCGTTCGTGGATCAAGTGAATCAACCGCAGCTTGCGGGCATACTTGACCTGTCGCCACTGAGCACGGAACTCCGCATCCTCGGCAAGCGGCTCCAGCTGATGCAACTCCTCCGTGTGGGTTATCCAGGTGTCTCCAATCTTGCTGCTGATCAGGGTCGACAGTTCCGGATTGCTAAGTGCCAGCCAACGTCTCGGCGTGACCCCATTGGTTACGTTAAAGAACTTCTCCGGCATGAGCTCGTAGAAGTCACGCAAGATAGTCTTCTTCAATAGCTCGCTGTGCAACGCCGCCACCCCATTCACGGCATGCGAGCCGACAGTGGCGAGATATGCCATCCGCACATATTTTGGGCCGTGTTCGTCGATGAGCGAGACGCGTGCCACGAAGTCATTGTCGGGATGCTTGGCGCGAACCTCGTCGAGAAAGCGGCGGTTGATTTCGTAAATGATCTCGAGATGCCGCGGCAGCAGGCTGCCAAACAGCGGCAAAGGCCATTTCTCGAGCGCTTCGGGCAGCAGTGTGTGATTGGTGAAAGCCAGCGTCTTTTGGGTAATGCTCCAGGCTTCGTCCCAATCAATATCGTGCAGGTCCACCAGCAACCGCATCAGCTCAGCGACTGCGATGGCCGGGTGGGTGTCGTTGAGCTGAATCGCGTACGTCTCGTGGAAATTGTGCAGCGATCTGCCGCGCAGCAGGTGGATTCGAATCATGTCCTGCAAAGAGCAGGCAGTAAAAAAGTATTGCTGCTGCAGACGCAAAACTTTGCCCGCCTCGGGCTCATCGTTGGGATACAGGACCTTACTGATCGTCTCGGAAGTCACTTTCTCGCGGACCGCGTCGTAGTAGTCGCCTTTGTTGAAGGCCTGAAAATCGAACGAGTCAATCGCCTCCGATGACCAAAGGCGCAGAAAGTTGGTCATCGCCGTGCCAAACCCGGCTATCGGAATGTCATTGGCAATGCCACGCACCACGTGCTCAGGAATCCAACGCACGCGGAAGCGGCCGTGCTCGTCATGATATTGCTCGGTGTGTCCGCCGGTGCCGACATAATGCGAGATTTCGGCCCGCGACATCTCCCAGGGATTGCCCAGGGTCAGCCATTTGTCCGTCTTCTCAACTTGCCAGCCGTTTTGTATTTCCTGATCGAACAGGCCGAACTCATAACGGATGCCGTAACCGATCGCAGGAATGTTCAATGTCGTAAGTGAGTCCATGTAGCAGGCAGCCAGCCGGCCCAGTCCACCGTTACCCAATCCAGGCTCCGGCTCGTGCTCAATAAGCCTGTCGAGGCTCTGGCCAAGTTCCTTCAGCGCCTCTGCGACGGGGTCTCGCATGTCGTACACGGTCAGCAAATTGTTGCCCAACTGCGGGCCGATGAGAAACTCCGCGGAAAGGTAGCTGACGATTCTCACCCGCGTGCCGCGCGCCCGGCCAAACGCCTGGATCCAGTCGTTCATCATGCGGTCGCGAACGACATAGGAGACGGCCATATACCAGTCGTTTGTGGTAGCCAGTTCAGGGATGCGGCCTTGCGCGTAATACAGGTTGTCGAGGATAGCCTGCTTCAATTCGGCCTTGGTCCTGCCCGTACGAACGCGGTCACTCACGGTTTCCATTCATTACCCCCACAGACGATTGCCGGCTGGCATGGTTTAGTACTGAACCTGTGATACCACAAATCGACCTCGAAATGGCCGGATGTGAATGCAATTTCACAGGCCAGCCGACGTGGCGCCGGCGAATGGTGTGAAAATGTATGTTGGCGTGGGCGTAGCCGCTGGGCTACTGTATTTGTGTTAAGGCCCGCAGCTGGAGCCTGTCCTGCGCAGCCGGGAGATCGATCGTGTCCTTCGCGCCGCCGCCTTCCACCAACCCAACGCACGCGCTGGCTACCGCCATACAGAATTACAAACCCGATTGGGCGTTAATCGCGCTGAAGCAGGGAGCGGACATCTTCGCCAAGACTCAGCGGGGCGACACGTTGCTGGCCGAGGCGCTGGTCTTCGGACTACGCGCCTCCAAGAGCAAGGAAAAATCGGTCAGCGGGCGGATGTTTGCCGAGGGGCAGATCAAGATAGCGGCTTTGCTGCTGGAGCACAGCCAGGCGCAGCCGATTGAGCGATTCTCGCTGTTCGACGCCGTCGTCGCCCGCAATTTTGCTGCAATCCACCATAATCTTCAGCCCGCGCGCCTGGCGGAAGGCGCAGCCGACGACTATCGCAAGGCGCTGGCCCATGCGGTGGAACAGGATGACGCCGAGATCGTGAAGCTGCTGCTTTCGGTGGAGCGATTCTCGCTGTCCGACGCGGTTAATGCCGGGGATGCTGCCGCCGTTCGCTCGGCGATTCAGCGTACGCCGCTCCAGGACAGCAATGCGGAGGAGTATCACAGGTGCCTCATCGATGCGGTGCGGCAAGACAATGCCGAAATCGTAGAGTTGCTGCTCGCCGCGGGGATGAGCGCCAACACCCGCATCAATTGCCCGCATGACAACAGAACCGACTTGCCGCTGCTCACCCATGCTGTTCACGGTTGGAACCAATGGCCGCTACTTACCTTTGCTGCCGCCCGCGGCAGTACGGCGGCGATGCGCGCGCTGCTGAAAGCCGGAGCCGATCCCAACGCCAAGCCGGATGCCAACGCCCGACTGCACGGGCCCTTTTTCGACGGCGCGCATGAGCGCGGCGTGGCGATGGGCAAGGCGGTCGCCCGCGCCCACGAGGCGGCAAAGGAAGCTGCACCGGCGCAGCCGGATGCTGATCCCGTCGCCCAATCGCTCTCTATGCTCAAGGCGTTCAACGCGGCCATAGTATCGATGCCGTCGGTGCCTGTTGGCGACGATTATGCCGCTCACGTTACTCCGCTCATGATCGCCGCCAACACATCCAGTCTCGATGCGGTCAAGCTGCTGGTGCAGGCGGGCGCGGAGCTGGCCGCCAAAGACAAGAAGGGCAGGACCGCTCTGACCTATGCCAAGCAAGGCAAGTTCAAGCGCGTGGTCGCCTATCTCGAGGCGGCTTATGAAAAGCGGGACGCAGCCGCCGAATTGACCCTGCGTGAGGCAGCGGCCACCGGTACGCTCTATCGCGTGAAGGCATTGCTCGAGGCAGGCGCGGATGTCGAGCAAGCCGACGAGCATGGCCAGACGCCGCTGATGGTCGCCGTCACGGCGGGCCACGTGGAAGTAGTTAAGATGCTGTGCGAGGCGGGCGCCAATGTGCATGCCACGCGCGGCGATGGTGGTGATCTCTGGACCTGTGCCTTTGCCAAGCCCAATGCGGAGATCATAGGTTGTCTGATCGAACATGGTCTGAGTCCCAACCAGACGCGAAAAACCGCACCAGCCTTGTTGCTGACGTTCGGCTTGTACAAGCCCAAGGACATACTGAAACTCCTGCTCGACAACGGCGCCGACGTGCACGCCCAGGTGCCGGCGGAGGTGATCGAGACGGCGACGCGGAAGCGTCAAAAATCGGCGGAATTCCTCAAAGCGTTTGGACAACCAGTCAATCGCAAGAGCGGCGCTGCGGAAGACCTAAAAGGTCCATGCAGCGTACTTGAATTCGCAAAACATTTCGCATCCCGCGATGTCTACTATCTCCTCCACACCCACGCGGGCGGTGGGGAAGAGCGCGACGAGTTTTTCTACGAGAATGCGCGCGATGCGCTGAAACAATGTGCCGTTCTGGCCGACGACAAGTTCAAAGCGGAGGCGGCGCGTATCGGCGCGATCCTGCGCGCCAAGCCGCTTCCGTGGAAACGGCGCAAGGGCGTCCTTCATTACACGTCATCACTGGACAAGGCGCTGGCCGCGCATTACGAGGGGTCCGCGCCCGCGGCTGACAACCAGAAGGTATTGCTGCAACGGCTGCAGGCAGAGGTAGCAGCCAAGGGCTATACGCTGGTCTATACCGGGCTGGCGGAGACGTCGTTGCAGCGGCTGCTGCTGTTTCCGCTGAACGAACCGCTGGCCGCGATTGCCGCCAGTGGCACCAACGCCGCCAACTATGGCCACGACACGCGCGATGTGGTGAACTGGTGCGCTGAGACTCGTCGCGAGCACCCGCTGACAGTGATCGGCGTAGGCTTCGATTTCATGGATCTGGGTTTTGCGCAGCCGATCCAAAATAGCGAAAAACTCGCCGCCCGCATTGCCGAGTTTTGCCCTGACGTGCAGGTCTCGGCCAAAGATCCGCAAGCCGTCGCCAAGTTCGCGAAAGAGCTGGCAGCGGCTGGACGCTGTTTCTTCTGGTGGGATTAGCGGCTCCCGGTCGGTTACTTCTGAGCTGACGGCACTCGCACCAGAATTGCGTCATCCACCCGCAAGTCTTTCTTCTGAGCTGTGACTATCCAAAAGGGCGTGCGTCCCTATCCAAAAGGATAGCTGAGCGAGCAAAACAGTAAGACATGGCCCAGTTTCTTGGCGCTTTTCTGAGGCAAACACTGCCTTTGCGCAAGACACGGCCTACCCCGACCTTTGGCACTCGAGTTGCTTTAACGATTGTTGTAGACCCTCAGCTACAAGCATTCGTCAAGTCGGACAGGTTCAGGAAGGTAGGTCATGGCGCTCTCTTCGTGTGTGGCTGTTCTTCGAAATGTGTCGGGATCAGCTCGTGTGCTCGGCCAGTATGAGCATCAGAGCAATGATTGCGAAACGGTTGATTCCACCTGCAGGCTGTGCGGTCTGACGGTTGGGCGGGCCTATCGCGAAGCCACTCTGTTTCAGTTAGAGCTGAGACACGTCTGCCAGCCGGTTGAAAGACGACAAGCCACTCGAATTGCCTATCAGATCCTCAATCCAGCCGTCACGGTGGTTTGATCGATAAAGCCAGGCGCAGCGTCCATCGGATTTCTCCGAAGGTATCTATGCGCCCGCGGCAAACTCTCCATCTAACCGTTGCTGCAGCATTTGGAAATAGTCGCTGAGTTTGGTGAGCCTCCCTCGGGATCTCGGGCTCGCCAACAGCATCCTGTCCAGCACACTCAGCAGGCCTGCGCTCACGTCCAGCTTGCGTCCGCTAGCTCGGATGCCGTCTGCCAAGGCGCGTTGGTCGAAGTTCGTGGGATGCCGTCCTTGCAAGCTTTCCAGCATCACGACGCCGAGCGAGAAAATGTCGGAAGCGCAGGTCAGTCTTTCCCCTCTAGCCTGCTCCGGGGAAAAGTAGCCTACGGTTCCCCAAGGCCTGAGCTGCTCCGGGGCAAAGGAATCTACCGGTCTAAGAGGTTTCGGTGCGCTTTCTTCCTCGACCGACCTGAGAATACCGAGGTCGATGAGAACCGCCCCGCCGGAGCTTCGCAGCATAATATTGGACGGCTTTACGTCCCCATGAACAATGCGTCGTGACCAAAGTTCCGCAATGGCTGCCGAGACATCGCGTCCTATCGGCAGCACGTCGGATTCCAGCAGCCGTCCTCCTCTTTCCAGCCGCTGTTTCAGCGTTTGCCCTTCAATGAATTCGTAGGCGATGTAGCGGGTGTGTAGGCCGGCCACGTCGCAATAGCCATGTTCAATCAGCCGAGCCAGGGACGGATGCGAGATGCTTTCCATCGCACTGATCTCGCGCTGTACGCGAATGGCCTGGCCGGGAGAGAAGTGTACCTTCAGAGCTACGGTGTCATTGGCCGGAGTGTGATCGGGCAGGGAAGTTCTGGTTGCCCGGAACACCACTCCCTGACCGCCGACGGCAATCTGGGGACCGATGATGTACCGCCCGCCCAAAGCAGCTTCTACCTGTTCGGGCGCCAACGCTTCGAACGTCATATGACTTCAGTGGATCTGGATGTTCGCAAATCCAAGACTGAGCAGCAGGCTGTGAACGGTCTGGCGCGCATTGGTATCCGCGGTCTTCAGGATGCCTTCATCCAATGCAGCTGCCCGAAGCTGACGCTCGGCCTCCGCGCGCACCTCGCCTTCCAGGTTCGGATCCGGCGAGGAAAACAGACCTGTATCGCGCGAATAGACTCGCGTTCTGTCATTGTCGAGGCGTGTGGTGAGGATCTCGGCTGGTGGCAGGTGAACCGAGACGCTGTTCCCGCGTACTTCGACATCGGCTTGCTGTAGCTTAGCCAGGTCCATTCCTGCGATTACCTCGCCGTGTGCCACCAGCAGCAAGCGATCGCCGGCAAGAAAGTTAGGCAGGATGGGGTTCTCGCGCTCGCCGCTGGTAATCTTCTCCGCCGAATAGCTGGTGGTTTCCAGCCTCTGTAGAGCTCGCACCTGCCGCACCACCGTGGGCTGGTCAACGCTGATGTGAACCTGTCCGCCTCGTAGCATGGCGCCGAGCTCGTGGAGACCTATGCCGGTGACTGCCAGCACGCCGGCCCCTATCGCTAGCAATGACAAGACAATTCCCAGGAAAATCCCAAGAATCCCAACCATCCATGAAGAGGAACGCGACTCATTCGGTCGCGCCAATTGCAAATCTGTAGCTGCCATAACATCGAGATGTTACTACAAGGAGAGAGCTGGCCTTCATTGAAATGGCAGCTTCCCGCAACTCACGACGTGGCTTGTGACGAGAGCAGAGCGTTCAACTTAGCCATGACCTCGAAGGCGTCGGCGACGTAAAGGACATCGGCTTTTCCGCGCGCCCAGCCGCAGTTCGGGTCAAGGTTGATGGCACGCCTTTCGGAGATGAAGCGCCAGCCAACCGTGTGCGGTTCCTCACCGTGGCAGCAAGTTGAGAGTCCTTTGGGATGCCGCGGCGATGCACCAGTCTGTCCCACCTGGTTGAGATGGCTCATGAAGCCGAGCGCCGCCTGATTTTCGCCCGACAGTTCCACCAGTGACTTGCTGCCGCCGAGTGAGGCTTTGGAGTTCTTCAGGAAATCGCGAATTAACGTTTCGGCTTGGGCGACGTATGCCTGGCCGTCTTTCTGCTTTTTGGTCCAACCCGCGCCGGCGACAAACAGAAGCTTGGCATCGGGCCTGATCGTCTGTTGATCTGCCGGCGGAGTAACGATCCCTTGGACGGTCGTGCGGCGAAGCGTTTCGGGCACAGCTACGCTTATGCATTCGACTTGTGCGGCGCCGGCATTTCCTTGCCAGGCCGTCTGTGCGCTCGGATCGAGGAGCAGGATCCAGGGACGGCGTGTGCGCGCCAGTGAACCTTCAATCCGCTGACGATAGAACCAGCGCGTGACGGTCAGGCAGTCAGCGGCGGCGGAGAGACTGGTGACGTGCGTATCGATACAGCCGCCAACGCGCTGCGCCACTCCGGCTAACACGCGCGCGTTACGCGAGGTTCCGGCGGCAACAATGATCGTCGCTTCCGAAGCACGGACCAGCGCCTCGCACGCGGCAGCGTCGGTTGCATAACGTGGTTGCGCAAAGTCATCGCCGGTCACGGCAAGGAATCGCTGTGCGCCACAGCCGCCGATCGTGTTCGCCGCAGACTGCGCGTCTGCACCATACAAACCAACGACCAGCGGCCCGCCCAGTGTCTTGCTCAAGTCCGTTGTTGCGCCAACCGCCTCGAGGGCCACCTTTGCCAGAGTTCCATCCGATTCCGTATGCCCAAGGAAAAGTACTAGCTGCATGTCTGCTACTCCTGCCCGATCCATTGCGCGATGTCGCGTGCAATCTCGTCCGCGCTCTTGTCCTTCACGATTTGCGTTTCACGCTGCTGCCTGGGAGTGACGACCGCCGCATAGCGCAGGCCGTCTGGCGAAATGGCAGCGGCTGTGGCGCGCTGCAATGCCGGCATGATGCTTCGCATATTTGTCATGCCGACCTGGGGATCGTTTCGCGGTTCGCCAAGGCTCCCTGTTGCCCATCCAAGAACCGAAGGTGGGCCCGCACACACGGACACCTGGTGCCGCGCGCCTTCAATGCGCTCCAGAACCTCGAACGAGCCGTCTTCCCGCGGCTTGATCGAATCCACTCCCTGAAACTGGTCGACGATGCCCAGTTGCTCGCCGACAAGCTGCAGCGTTACACCCGCGCTGCGACTGGCCGACTCCCATCCGCCAAACAAAAGCAGACGTGACAAATCGAGACCGTCGATCTTCTGAATGGCACCGGCAAGCGCCGCCGCCGTCTGCTGTGCGTCAACAAAGCCGCCGCAGGGGCCATCGACCGCGACCAGCTGCAACGGGACTTTCTGCGCAATCGTCATCATGACCTGTTGGAGCTTGGCCTTTGGCGCAAGGCTCACCAGCCACAGCTTGCTGCCCGGCACCTGCTTTACCAGGTGTGCGCCTTCATATAGAGCATGCGCCGCCCACGGATCGAGAATCGCCGGCAGCATCATTTCGTTCTTCAAGCCGGGGCCGGTCGGGCCAGTCACCGGTTCCAAGGTTTGGAGCGGGTCGGGGACCACGCTCGCACATACGACAACGTGAAAAGGATTGCTCATCGTGTTTTGTACCTTGCGAATTCGAGCTACTGCATCTCAGGTTCTTCTGTGATCGGGTAGAGCGGGCCTTCAGGCCCGCGTTCCACCGCCATCCCATCCGAGTCGGCTTTAAGCCGACGACACAATGTCGCCCGCTGAAGCGGGCTTCTCAGGCAAGCGGATCGTCGTGACGCGGCGCTAAAGCGCCGCTCTACCCTAGTTTTCTGCCGAGTGCAGTCCGCCGACGCCGGCCGTGAATTGCAGATTCGGTTGGCCGTTCACCATCTCCGGGCAGTTCCAGGAGCACGCGCCGCAGAACACACACTTTTCGCGATCGAAGTTCGGCGCGCCTTCCAGGCTGCGCGTGATTGCCTCGGCGGAGCACATCTCCACGCACAGCTTCGTCCCGCATCGGCCGCAAACTTCGCTATCGCGAAACACGACATGATCGGCATATCCAGCCGGAGCCTGCACCTTTCCACCCAGCAGCAGCACATCCTGGTGCGACACCAGCAAGCACCCGTCCTGCACAATCTCCGGCCAGCCACAGCGATTCATAAGTGCATCGTGCAGTGGAGTGCCCTGAGCCGCGCATTGTTTCTCCAGCGCAACGATCTCAGGGAAGCCGATCTTGCGGCGGTAGAACTCCGCCAAGCCGGCCAGGTGCTCGCAATTCTTGGGAGGTCTGCCTCCCAGCGACAAGCGTCCATTGCTGAATGCCGCCAGCGCCATCCCCAACAACCCGGTCACGACTCCAACATGAAAACCGTCGCGCGATTTTTCCGCGATACGTGCTTCCTTCTCGACCCAGCTGGCGCGGCGAAGCGCTGCATACCGCATCAGGTTCTCGCGGGTGAACGGCTTGCCTGATTCGAGCAGAGCAAGGACCGCTTCCGCCAGTTGCGTTCCGGTGGTCCAGGCTTCGTCCACGCCCGATCCGGTGAGGACATTCGTGCTACCCGAGCATTCGCCGATGCGCGCATAGCCGTTGCCGGCCAGGAACGGCTCGCCACGTTTGCCCGATTCCTGAAGCGACTTGGCTCCCCAGGAACGCAGCCTGCCGCCTTCGAGATAACGCCATAGATACGGATGCTGAATGTAATGCTGCAAATATCGGTACGACGTCCGGACAGGGCAGTCGAACCAAGAGGGCACGAAGATCCCCACCGATGCGACGCCTCCCGGATGCACATAGAGGAAGCCGAAGATCTCCGGCTCGGGGAAGCCGAAGGTATGAATCACAGTTCCGGGTTGGAGCTCAACATCGGGGCGGAGTTCGATGACGAACTTCATGCCCACAGCCCACTCGCGAAGGTCGTTGCCCGGAGGCATTCCGATGCTTGCGTCAATGTCGCGGCTGACTGCGCCCACCGGGCCATCTCCGACGACCGTGAGCGCCGCACGAATATCCATTCCCGGAGTGAAACCTGCATCGGGATTGCCGTTGCGATCTACGCCCTGGTCGACGAGCCGGATACCGCGAACGCTGCCGTCGCCAATCAGCGCTTTGCCGGCCGGCATTCCCGGCCAGATTTGCACTGTGCCGGCGGACATCAATTGCGCACCGACCCACTGGTTGAATTGCCCGATCGAGAGAACAAGGCCGTCCTTCTTATGCAGGAAGCTCGGTGTGAAGGGAAGCTCGACGGCCTCGCAATCGAGCTTCGCCAGCTTTCGGGCGCTACGCAGCAAGCGGTCGGCAAAGCGCAGCGCAGCCGAGCGGCGGCTGGCGCCGATCGGATCCAGCAGGTACACCAGCTTCTCGCTCGAGACCGGCGCGGCCATCGGAATTTGGGCGGGATCGAGATCGGGGAAGCTGGCGCGAATGCCCCGCGCGCGTGTTACTACACCGGAGACACCGAAGCCAATGTCATCCGCCCGCTCGTAGCAGACCACCTGCAATGGCATACCGGGCATGACCGCGCTCTCGATGGCAGACGTCCCATCTTCCTTCAGCAGCTTCCGCGAGAGCGTAGTCAGGAAACCGCCCATCGCCGGACCGAAGCCGACGCAGGCGATATCGACAGCGATGCTGGCGCGCTCGATAGCAGGTTGTTCCGTTGTGCTCAATCCGTCCTCACCGCGGATAGTCGAGTGCTTCGGGAATCATGACCTTCGCAATGGCTTCGGCCGCGCGATCTTTCGCCAACTGCGCTCCCGTCAGGCAGCCGTCCAGCTTGGTGCGAATGCGCTGGAATGGCTCCAGACCTTTACAGGCGGCGCACGGCCCTGCTTTGATCGGATGTGAGCCGTCCTCGCCGATCACATCGCTGGCACACGCGCTGATACCGGGAATGTAGCCCTCGAGTTCATCCAGTTCATCGCTGCGGAAACAGCCCTTGTAGCCTTCGTTGTCCCAGGCAGGATGCCGGTTATACCCAAAGACCAGTTCGGCGCAAATCCGGCCGACTTCTCCGGCGGAGCGAGCGGACTGGATGTGACACAGATCGGTGAAGAAGTTCAGCGCTCCCGCAAGACCCTCGGCAACAACCGGGTTTTCCGGGCCGCGCTTTTCCAGTTCGACCACGTCGAGAATGAACTGCCGCGCCGCGAGCAGCCAGCAAAGCGCATCCGCCATGGGGAAGGTGACGCCCTGCCGCGCGCTTTGGTACAACGTGGCGCCGTCAGCATCGGTCGCAATCTGGAGATGCTCGAAGGTCCACATCCAAAGCTGCATGGCAGTGCCGATGGTGCAGGCGCCGGTCCCGGGGCGATGTTCTGCAATGCGCCGCATATCGCCAATCCACTGACGGAATTGCGCCAGGAACAAATCGCTGGTCATGGTGACGCTGAGGTTGCGCCGTTGCACCGCCTCCGGGCCTTCGTAGGTGGCCTCGAGTTGCGCGTCCATCCACTTGTAGGCAAGGAATCCCGGACAATCCTCGGTGATGCCATAACCGCCCATCAGGCTCAGCGCTTCGCGCATGGCGTTGGCGCCGGCGCCCGTGTTCCACAGCTTGGCCGCCGGACAGAGCACACCGGCGACTGCATCTTTCACAGCGAAGTCGATCAGTGGATCAGCCTGCAAGCTTTCATAGTTGCTCGTACGCTTATTGACCGGCAGTTCCTGTTGTCGAAGCAACTCCAACGCTGACTTGTTCACCTCGCGGAAGAACTTCATTTCCGCTTTCCCGCCATGAATGCCTTTCTCGGCGAGGATTGCGTCCTTCTGCTTCTCCAGCGGATCGATTTCGTCATACATTCGCGCCGCCGCGAATCCGAGAGAAGCACCAGCTTCACCCATCGCCCATAGTGCAGCCAGCCGATGCAGCGCATCCTGCCGCTGTTGAATCCCCAATTCGTAGCGCAGGCTGCCAGGCTTGGCCTGCTCCGATCCGCGGAAGCGTCCGCGCTGATAACGAATAATCGGCTCAACTGCGGACAGCAACTTGGCCGATGTCATCAGCGCCACGGTCACGCGCGTGCGCTTGAATACGGCTTCAATGATTTCGCTGTGACTGTAGTTCGGGACGATGACGCCGTCTCTTACGGTGTAGCCACCGACAATGCGGTTGGCGGGGACGTCTACGCTGAAGATGGGATCGCAGGTCGAGGAAAGCTGGTGCACGAGTTTGCGCGTAGCCGCGCCGCGATCAAATGTCCCTGGGTCGCCTTCTTCGATGATGACCACGCACGAGCCCTTGATCCTCTCGTCGTCGGAATCAACTGCAGCGGTCACGAAGTTGGCAAAGCCCATGTTGGTGATGAAGCGCCCACGCTTCTCCAGGTGCAGCAGCGGCTCCTGCCCGTCCTCCCATCGCACGACACGAAGCTTGCCGCCCAGGATGCCTGTGTCCACGCCAACGTAGGGGATCGGCTCGGTCAGGCAGAATGCCCCACGCCAGGGGCGACGGTCTTCGCCGGGAGCGGGCGGAGCGGCCAGCGACATGTAGCGAGCGCGCTGCTCGTCCGTTCCGCGCTCGTGGATCGGCGCCAGCGCCAGACACCCGGCAAGACTGCAGGTAGCCGCGCCGGCATCGACCCATGCCAGTTCAAACGCGGTCAGCGCGAGCGCAAGATTCTTGGGGCCGACTAAGTATCCGCCCTGCTCCGGATCCATGAAGACTGCAGTTATGCCGAACTGATCGAAGGCTTCCAACAACCCTGCTTTGGCTGCGGTCCACTCATGGTTGGCGCGCGCTCCCTTGGCTACCAGCCGGGCCACCGGGCCGCGTGCCACCTCGCGCGCCGACTGCACCAGCATTTGCAGGTCATAGCGCTCGGCAAAGCGCCACAGAATTTGGCGGACGCTGTCGTTGGGTAGTGTTTGAATCGTTTCGGATCGCAACTTCGGCGCACTGATAGCCATGCGATTACCTCCGCCGGTCAGACCCTTCATTGTGAGCGGTCGATGAACGGCCATTCTGTGACCGCAGTCATAGGAAGGAGTGATGCACAGACGAATTAGCGCTCGAATGCGCAGTTGATCGCGGCTGCAAGTTGCTGAATCCGGGGCGGGCAGTGCAGAGGTCGGACAGCCAATTGTGATCAGAGTAGAAGTTGGGATCGAACTTCAACGCAAGACGAAGCTCAACTGCTCATCTTGTGCGTTCGGTGATCCGGGGATAGCTGGGTCAGCAAGCGCAGGCAGAGCGGTACTTCTCCCAGGAAGACAGCAGCCACTCGCGCTCGACCTTCTCCATTTCCTGAAGCCTGCTGGGTGACCCATGCCCCTGGATCAGGAAAAGAGTCATCGGCCGTCGGCCGCTAAACACTTCGACCGGAGCGGCGCGGAGCTGCGCCGAATACGGGCTGGCCACTGGAACCGAGCGATACACCAGCACATACGAAACCAGAATTGCAGGATCCGTGTCGCCGTAATAAGCACGATGAATTGGCATGGCATCGGAATCCGCTTCAACCCACACAAGGTCGCGCCTGTCCACAATTGCTGAGTGTTCCACCAGGGAGTTCTCCGGACGGTGGTACAGGCGCTTTGCATCGTAGGAACGGACTATGCTGAAGTCGAATTGCAATCCATCCTTGGAAAAACTCCCTTCCTGCCATTGCGAGCTCTGGAATCGATCTCGCATAAAAGCGTCTCGTTTCGCGCCGGCGTCGGATGGATGCGCGGGTTCCTGCACCAAGGCCAATGGCGTTTTGCAGTCGTCGATTTCGAGGTGGAAATAGGAGTGCACCACCACCGGAATCAGCGCCACGAACAAGCATACCGACAAGGGACGAACATATCGGAGAGACAACCGTGTCATGCGGCACGCTCCCGCATCTCCGGCGTCGTACCCAGAAATGTCAGCAGAACGGCAGCAATGGCAAAGGTTATGAGCCCGGACAAAGGATGCAGAAAGGTATCCAGCATGTGACCTCCCCAGCGGTGGACGATCAGCGCAAGGAATGTGCAACGCAAGATATTGGAGGCCATCGCTATGGGGAAAGCCGCCGCCACCACCAACACGCGACGAGGCCATGAGGGATTCATGTAAGCGAGTACCAGCGCCAGTGTGACGGAGGCATACAGCACAGAAAAGCCGCTGCACGCATCCGAGATGGCAAACCTAGCTCCGGGCAGAAGCAGCAGCGTGTCTTCACGGAGAACGGGGATGCCAAACAGCGCTATGAAGCGCTCAGCACCTACAGCCGCGATGGTTCTTAGCAGAAGCGTAAATCTCTCGATGAACTCCGCGGGTATGGGCAGCATGAAAAAGGCTAAGATCCAGGCGAAAGTCAATGCCTTGGTACGGCGGCTGCCGAGAAGCAGGAGCGAGACGCCCGGCAGACAAACGACCAATCCAGCGGCCGACAGCAACTGCGTGTGAATCGCGCTGTCCAACACGACCATCCCCAGCCCAAGGCCGAGAACTAGAAAGCCCCATGCGGATTGCTCAGCCTCTGGGTTTCGATCCGAGCGCAGCGCGTCGCGGATAAAATAAGCGACGATAAACGGAATGAATATCCCGTGCACGTTATGCCAGACGCTCATCGTCCAGCGCTGCCAGAGCCAATAGATCGTCGGAGCAAACACCAGGATCGCAGGCACGATCCAAAGCGCGTGAACTGCCCGCCCGCGAGAGACTCTCTGTCCTTCGCGCTCAACCGGGCCGGCATTGGCGAGCCGTGCCGTGGTGGTGTGGCTCATCTGAGCTCCAAACTCCTCCGCATGTTGTCCGCTAGTGAGTTCCGTTGCCTGCCGTTTTGCTCCTCCCGTCCGGCGCAGGCAGTTGCCGGAGGTAGGATTGCCAAAGATAGATCAGTGGAGGAAAGCTCGGGCTGGTAACAAATTCCGTTCCAGGTGCAGCCTGCTTTGTCCACATCTTCCTTCTGAAATCAAATTTCACGATGCCGCCAGGGGTTACCTCTCCGACTTGGCCGGGCTCGTTGGCGGTGCCGGTGTAGCAGAAGAATGCCTGGTCGACTGGCAAGGCATCTTCGGGCTTCCGCAGCAGGGAGTTATGAATCAGCCCACTCACATTGCTCATACCAATCGCAGCGTGCGGCGGTTTCCAGTTGGAGTTGATGAGTTTGCCGATGGTAGCGTTTTGCTCAAAACTGATGTTCGTGCCGTGTCCGAGGTACCCGTGTTCGAATAGTTCCTCGCCATGGTCACCAATGATCAAGATCACAGTCTGCGACCGGACACCGGCTTCGTCCAGCTCGGAGAGCAGTTCCGCCAGCTGGGAATCCACATTGCGCGCCGCATTCCAATAGGTTCTCTGCAGCCAATCGCGGTTTCGCGCCACGATCTCGCCACGCGAAATAGGCGGGTTTGCCAGTGGAGTGGGCTCGCCCCAATAGTGATATGGGAAGTGCATCTCCTGCCAGTTCAGATAGGCGAAGAACGGTCGCTGATGGTCGATGCTTCTGAACCATTGCCGAAAGCGCTCGGCCACCATCGGCGCGGGTACGCTGAGAGCTCCGGCCGCGGTGTTCGCGTACATCCGCTGCTCTGCGGGAAAAGAGCTGGCGTCCACGTACACGTCCGCCCGATTCATGTGCGTGCGCGCGCTGGCGTCGCCGAAGCCCTCGTACTGTGCCGAGAAGACGGCCGTCTGGTATCCCATCTCATGAAAGCGGTCAAACAGTGAAATGCCGGTTTCGCTCTCGTCGATCGTCCCATTGAATATCGCGCTCAGCGAAGGGACGGTGTAGCCGGCATGGGAGATCATCATCAGCCGCTGGCCGGGCAGGCTACTCAGCACCGGCATAACCGGCACTCCATCGACGCGCGCGTCCAGAAGATCGTAGCGAGCCGACTCCAGCACCAGCAGCAAGACGTTTTTCCGTTCCAGTCGACTCGCGTCCCAGGGAGCGTTTTGGTTGGGCCAATTCACCTCCGGCGGATCGTCCTCAGTCGGTCCATTGCCGGAGGCATTGTGAGCATAGACGTGCCCGGAAGCATCCAACGGCGCAAAATACGCCGGGCGGCTCGTGAGACGTGCAAGCGTAATGGCGGGCAACGAGTAGAGGTGATACGCGATACCAAATCCAAGATTCTCGTGCAAAGGAAAAGAAAATGTCAGCAGCAGCCAGGGCAGGACGAACATGATCGCGTTGCCGGCCAGCAGCTTCCGTGGCGAAGCCAGCATTCGCACCGGCCAGCGGCGGACCATCCAAGCCTCCAGGTGCCCGCTGTATCTTCTTACCAGCCATCCTCCCACCACCATCACCACAAGCGAGGCGGCGATCACAGGCAACAAGCCGGCGAATTCCTCTTGCACGTATTTCAGAGCAGTCATCCAGCTGCCACCACCCAGACCACGGATCAAGGCCAGGTTCAGCCCGTCACGAAAATACTGGACCACCTCATACTGAACGGTAATAGCGGCAATGTAACCGAGTGCAACGGGCAGGACGGTGAACTTGGCCATCCACGGTGCCGGGCGGCGTGTCAGGTGCCTAAAGACCCACCACAATGTAAGCGAGGCTGTGAGGACAAGCACCAGGATGACGGCTGCGAAGAAACCCACGAACAGAATTTTTTCCCACCAGCGCAGCGGCTGTTCCAGAAGGAAAGGCCCTCGGTTGAGCAGGACTTTCCACCTCCGCTCAACCAGGGCCAGATTAAATACGAGTAAAGGAACAGTCGCAGTAATTGAGGCGAGGGTAACAGACAGACGGGCTCGCTGCAGTTGGTCGTTGCCAGCTGCCGAGGTCGATCGTTCCGCGGTAGCGACAAGGGTCGCCAGTTTTACTCCTAATCTGCCAGTGCACTGGAAGTGAACTGATCCGTCCCAAGCGAACATCCGTTACCTGAGAAGACCGGTTCTCCATCCAATGCGGCAGGCTCTAAAAATATCGAGCCGCTCGCGATGCAACGTCGAGTATTCACACCTCTCATGAGCCGGCTCCAAGAGGAATCGAGGCCGGAGCTCTGTCTTTCTAATCTGCCGATCTGTAATGAGCCGCGCTTGCTGCTGCCCTCCTAGAACAGTCTGCGGCGTAGTACGAATGCCCAGCCCATCACTCCGGAGCCGAGCAACATGACAATGCTGGGCTCAGGGCCGAAGGTTGTTGTCGTGGTGGTGGTTGCGCCCGAGAGTGAAAGCCTCGGATGGAATCGAGCCAACCGAGTTCTCAGAGGCCATGGATGGACCGGAGTTTTCGTCCCAATAGACCGGGTCACCGCTGGGTACGCTGGCATTCTGCAAGTTCAGCCAGTAGGTGCCGGCATTGAGCATCGGGCCGTTGAACGTGGTGTTCTCCTGGCAGACGTTGTAGCCGTACTGGTTGACCGTGCAGGCGCCCTGCGTAAAGTTGACCGTCTGATCAAAGTAGCTGGTGCCGCTGTTCTCACCTGAGGTGACCGACAGTTCAGCCGAGGTCAAAGTATCGCCGGAGAACAACCACATTCCGAAACTGGCGGCGGTAAGGGCTGTGAAATCGTTCGTGACGTTGAAGGTGTCGCTGACAATGAAGCCGAAGTTGATGGTCCAGGCATCGGTATTGCCGTTAATGGGACCATTGTCATAGATGGTCTGTGCCATAGCCGGAACCACCGCCAGCGTCAGGCACAGAACGAGCAAAGCGGTACGCAGTTTCACAGGAATTCTCCTTGCTTATCGAAACAAAGAAGCCGCCTGCTGCCCTCCTAGAACAGCCTGCGGCGTAGTACAAATGCCCAGCCCATCACTCCGGAGCCGAGCAACATGACAATGCTGGGCTCAGGGCCGAAGGTTGTTGTTGTCGTGGTGGTCGTGCTGGTGCCGAGGACCGTGAAAGCCTCGGAAGGAATCGAACCAACCGAGTTCTCAGAGGCCATGGATGGACCGGAGTTCTCGTCCCAGTAGACCGGGTCACCGCTGGGTACGCTGGCATTCTGCAGGTTCAGCCAGTAGGTGCCGGTATTGAGAATCGGGCCATTGAACGTGGTGTTCTCGGCGCAGACGTTGTAGCCGTACTGGTTGGCGGTGCAGGCACCCTGCGTGAAGTTGACCGTCTGATCAAAATAGCTAGTGCCGCTGTTTTCGCCTGACGTGATCGAGAGTTCAGCCGAGGTCAGAGTGTCGCCCGAGAACAGCCACATTCCGAAGCTGCCGCCGGTTATGGTGGTGTTGTTGTTAGTGACGTTGAAGGTATCGCTTACAATGAAGCCGAAGTTGACGGTCCAGGCATCGGTATTGCCGTTAATGGGACCGTTGTCATAGATGTCTTGTGCCATGGCCGGAACCACCGCCAAGATCAGGCACAGAGCGAGCAAAGCGGTACGCAGTTTCACGGGGGTCCTCCTTGCTTCTGTTGAAAAACACTACAAAACCGCACGAACAGGGGCTCGTTCAAGCGGTAGACAGCCACCGTCGTACTTGCTGGCACCATTCGGATGACTTGCCCAAGCGAGATGTTGGTCGGTCGCTCTCGGTGCAACCATCCGAGATGAGGCTGCAGCTGACGATGGAAGCAACGCCTTGGCTCGAGGAAGAGGAGTTACAGCAGTTTTTCTGGCGCCGCGGGGAGTCAAGGACAAAGAGGCCGACGCCAATTATGAACTACGGGATAGGTTGGGCGCTGAGAAGAACTAGCCCGCAGTATTCCTGAAATGGTTCTATTGTAGCAAGTGATATCTGCAATTACCGTACCGCTATAAGTTGCTGAAGCTATGAATGATCATAATTCCTTACCGCAATAAATTGCGACAAACTTCGCAGCGTTTTCCTTCCGATAAGTTCGTGTTGTTTGCCTTGATCCATATTGGGAATTTCTATTTCAAGCATCCATCCGACTAACCCTCACTTTCCTAGGTATTCTGCGCGGCAATATCGGGATGGAAAATAGCCACGCCGACGTCGCTGGTAATTTGTTCTTCCTGGGGTCACTCGGCTTTGCGGCATATATCACTGACAATCGGTCACAAAGGCGGGACAGTCTGCTCGGTGCCCTGACTACGGAACGGGAGTAAGAGTCGATCTTGTTTCCTCGACGATCCGCACCGGATTGTGCTTCGATCGTTCGTTTCAAAACAGACGGGGAGTAGGCAAGCGCAATGGCAAGTACTCAAGAACCCAGGAATTCAGTCTGTCGCCAAATCTCGCGTTCGGGTACAGCTAGCCTTGTGGGGGCCATTGTATTCGCGTGGGTGACTTTGGTAACTCAGTCGGCGTCGTCGCAGACATTCAGCGTGATTCACAACTTCACCGGCGGGATCGATGGATCGACACCATCAGCGGGTCTGGCAATCGACGGCACCAGCCGGCTCTATGGAACCGCCTTCTCGGGCGGCCCGGGAGCTTGCCTGAATCAGTATGGGTCTACGGGCTGCGGCACCATATTTGAGTTAGTGCACAAGGGCTCCGGCTGGGCGTTCAACCCGCTTTACAGCTTTCAAGGCGGCGAGGACGGAGCGGCTCCGCAGCTGGGGAGCCTCACCATCAGCCCAGACGGCAGCCTGTATGGAGCGACGGTCAGCGGAGGCGGTGGACCCTGCGCAATCTATGGCTACAACGGCTGCGGCACCGTTTTCCATCTCCAGTCTCAGCCCCGCGTGTGTGAGTCGGCTCTGTGCCCCTGGGAGGAGACGGTGCTGTATCGGTTTCCGTCCGGGAATGACGGCTCCTTCCCGGATGGCAGTCCAATCTTCGATCGCAACCTCAACCTCTACGGCGTGGCGGATGGTTACCCGCTCACGGGAAACATCTTCGAGCTGAGTCCCTTCAGCGGCTCCTGGATCTACTCGGTGGCTTATGCCTTCAGCGGCTCCGATGGTCAGATTCCTGTGGGTGAGCCCGTCTTCGACGCGTCGGGAAGTCTTTATGGCACGACTTGGATCGGCGGCGCCTACGGGGATGGGACAGCATGGCGTCTGACACCGTCCGCGCAGGGCTGGATCAACACCGTGCTCCACAGCTTCCAAAATGTAACTGACGGCAGCCTCATCTATGCGGGCATGATTTTTAACGGCTCGGGCGATCTGTTCGGTGTCACGACCAACGGTGGAACAGGTGGGGCGGGCACAATTTTCGAGCTGACGTCTTCCGAAGATAACTGGACCTTCAACGTGCTCTACAGCTTTACCGGTAATCCGAATTGTGGATCGTATGGCAATCTCCTCATGGACGCAGCCGGCAATTTGTATGGCACCACGCTCTGTACCGGAGCCTGGGGAAAAGGCTCCGTGTTCAAACTTGTGCCTTCGGATGGAGGATGGATCTACACCTCGTTGCATGATTTCAGCGGCGGCAGTGATGGAGCTAATCCCTATTGCAGCTTAGTCTCGGATGCCGATGGAAATCTCTATGGAACAACGTTCTACGGCGGCGCGAACAATAAAGGCGTAGTCTTTGAAATCACCTCCGCGGCTCGCTGAGTCCTTAGGCTGTAGAGGCAGATCTCTGACTACGCATAGGAAATCAGAAGCCTACTTGCCTCTGACAGTCGCCAGGCGTGCGTCAGTAGGGAATCACAGAAGCTGTCGTCGCAATAATCAGAGCGTGATGACCTGATCAGGCATGTTCCCGGAAAGCGCCTTGTAAAGGTCGGGGAAGCAGCCGATCGATGCTCCTTCGATCAGCTTATCCGCGATTTCGCGCTCGTAGCAGCACTGGTCGCATCCCATCAAAAGCATGCCTTTACTCTTGGCGACGGCAGCCAGCCTCTCGCCTAGCGGATTTCCCTTCACCAGCACATAATTGTTGTCTTCAAAAAAGAACATTCCGACCACTTCAACGCCGTGCCGGTCTTCTTCGAGCTGCGGCAGAATCATCCGTCCCAGAACATAGGACACGGTGTGCTTCGCTGTGGCAAAGATGTAAGCAACTTTCATCACTTTTCTCCATTTAAGGCAGCCTTAACGACCAGGCGCAGGCCAGTGACGGCAAGTCGTGCACGGTCGCATTTGTATGGCGGAATTCCTTTTAGGGATGCGATTACATCTTTTGGGGTTAGGGCCATGGCATCCACCAACTTCGTCCCAATGACGTGCTCGGCAACGTACTCTGAGTATGCAATCAAGGTCGGGCACGAGGATGCGCTGAACGAAACTGCGTTGAGTACACCTTGTCTTACATCAATGCTGAACAGCACTGTATGTCCGGCTCCGTCATGGGCGGCTCGTCCAACCACGGGTAGCGAGGGTGTATGGTTGCGGCGAAAACCACGGATGAGGTACTCGATAGCCGCAGTTTGCCGCGGGTCGCGATCTTCTTGCTTCTCTGTACCCATATCGCCCGCAGGTGGCCGCTCATAGGTTCTTCCTGCTTGCTCGGCCGGTTTTCCTACATCGGCGCCACGACCTGGACTCAGCTTGATCGAAGTCAACACTTCCGCTGTGGCAAATGTCTGTGACGGGAAACACGGGAAAACGTGACAGTTCCGATGCGGTCGCGCGACCTGCCTGGCCTGTCAGACCCGACTAGTGACAACTGCTCGCCGGCAGGCATTCCGAGGCGAGCTGGTTGACGATGGCATCTGTTGGACACTGTATGAGACAAGCCATGCAGCCCTGGCAAAGATCGGGACGCGAGAACACCATCTTTTCGCCGTCCGGAGAGAAACACGGGAGAGGACAGACTTCGCCGCAAAGTTTGCAACCAGTGCAGCGCTCTTCGATGATGGCCAGCCGAAGGCTGGGAAATCCAAAGAAAAGTTTGGAATAGCCACATTGCCAAAACGGCGTGTAACTCGGATACGAACTCCCAACCAAGTATGCGCCGGCGAAAAACAGAATGATGGAACGGACGCCGAATTGCGAAATTATCCCATCGCGCAAGAACTCACCAATGAGGATGATCGCGCTGAACGACAGAAACAACGCTCCTGCCTTTTGAACGAACGTCTTTCCTGGGAGCGAATAGCAGCCCAGGCTGAGCATCACAGTCAGCACTGCCAGGCTGAGCACAAACCATGGCGCGACCGCCAAGCCGAAGATCAAGACTGGAAATATCGTGTAGCGCAAACTCAAGCTGCCCCACATCGCCAAAGCCATCTCCAGTCGCTCTCGAACCGTATAGGTCACGCGCATCATTCGCTCGCTGCAGTGGCCCTCCTGAAGATAAGCAGGAATGTCAGCAGCATTGACTGGCCCGAAGACCGCCGACCAGCCGGTGCGCTTGGCCAGTTCAACCAGATTGATGCCGTTTGCACACAGCTGAGGCAAAATCAGCATGCGGTGGTCTACCAGTTCCGCGATCCGGCTGGTTTTCAGAATCGAGACGATGCTGTCGATCGTGAATTTTCCTCCACCTGCGGCGCACCAGACGTCGATACCTCCGGCAGGCGCAGCCAGGAGATAACAATCCACGTCCTTAAGCGCCCGGCAGACTCTGCGCACGGTGAGATCGTAATTACTCGTCACTAGAACCGGAGAGCTACGACCGGGATTGCCAATCCTGATCAGCCGTGGCTGTGTGGGATACGGGATAGAGCGAAAAAGATACTGCAGGAAGATTATCCTGGGTAATCTCGGCAACCGATGCCAGAGATCGTCTGGCTCCGGAGTTGCTACTGTAGTTGTCGAAGGCGAGCATCTCCGGACAAGTGGCTCGCTTTTCGGGGCAGAAGCACATAGCAGCTTAAGAGTGCCGCCAAGATATGACTGATTGGTTCCTATGTTAAAGCCAGCCTGCGCAAGTCTGCGCTCGATGTGCCGTATAGGATGGCTGGCGGGTGCTGCCACCACGAAAGCCAGCAGCATGAGTGGGAACTCAATGATGAAGTAGAGAAGTTTCAGGAGAACGTTGTTCTTCTTGATGTCCAACGCCTGCATCCACAGATAGGTCAGAAGCGATGCAAAGTACCGGCAAAACCGGTATACCCATCGCGCAAAAAGATGGCTGGGTTCGACTTCATCGGCAAGAATCAGCTCGCCACCAGGCTTCAGCAACCGGCGGCATTGCAGTAGCAGACAGTCGATTTCGTCATCCGACATCTCGCTGAATGCCAGCACGCTGACAATCTGATCGAAGCTACCGGCTGGGTACTCATCCTCGATCTGCAGTGCGTGCAGCTTCGTGACTTTCGCATTGCTGGCGGAATCGGATTTGCTGATCCGCTGCCGGGAGGCTTCGACCATTTCCACCGAAGCGTCGATGCCAACTACTGAGGTACAGCGGGGAGAGAGCATTTCCAGAAGAGAGCCTGAGCCGCAGCCGAGCTCGAGGACCGTCGTACCAGTACGTACCATCTTGTACGCGATCTGCTCGCGAATGCTTTGCAGCCTCCCGAAGGTAAGGACATCCATCCAGCGATCGAATCGCCTGGGATCGGCCTCGAAGATCCTCATCAGCACAAGTGCCATGCAAATCACGTCCTGTGGTGATTGGCGGTGGTCATGTGCCACCTCGTCTTGCTTACCTGCTTTCAGAAAAGAGCAGCCTGCTCTTTCGTGGGCTCGGCTCAACAATACCAAGGCTCAGTTAAGTACGGGATGGATGCGCGCGGGGGAGCCTGGTCCAAAAACGAAGTCCTCCACTGTTGGTCCGCTGAGCCACCGCACGCCTGCTGCGCGAGCTCCCAGATGCGTCGAAATATGCTCCGTCGATTTTCGTGCCTGGACAAACCTAGCTGAACGATCGTCATGATCTTGCACTGAAGTTCATCCACCGCGGGCTCTCTGTGTAGCCACGGGTAGACGAGACTTTGTTGATCGAATTTGCCAACTAAACTGCGGACCTCATCCAGCTCCAGCAACTTCGAGGATGCAGGAATCAACAAGCGAAGGGCGTACTGTATTGGCGCAACATTCTCGATCAAATCCAGGTTTACTATCAGGTTCAAGAAATCCAGGTAGGTTCGCACGGTGGTCCACGGACTAAAAGCTATGAACGTGGGATTAATCTGCAATTCAGTCGAGCGCAAGATCTGCACGCACTCAACAAAATCTTCTTTCGTGTGATGCTTTCCATATATTTCCAGATCATGCTGATCAATCGATTCCACCGCGGTGGTGATGAACAGACAGCCCGTGTCCCGCAATCTGGACAGTAGCTGCCGGTTTTGCAGGATATGTTCAATCTTGATTGTGACGTCGTAGGTAAGATCAGGAAATTCCCTGTGGATAGCTTGCACGATGCCAATGGCGTGTCCGGGACCATTGAAGAAGTCAGGGTCGCCGAAGGTAATGTGACCTGCTCCGAGAGAGACTAGCTGGCGGATATCGGCAAGCACGACCTCGCCTTGCACTATGCGAAATGTTCCCCGGTAGACCGGCACAACCGGACAGTGACGGCAGGAATGTTTGCAGCCGCGTGAAGCCTCCGTGTAGCCGGCCAGCTCCGTCCGTCCGGACGGAAACTGTAGCTGCGCGTACTTGTATAGAGGAGGTAAGCGGCTGCGGTCAGGTACCAGGAACTTTTGTCGGCTTAGCGAAATCAATGGTTCGGACTCTGACACCTCGATGTTATGAGGATCTGTTCCGTTCTCGCCGGTGGCCATCAGTCGTTTGACCAGTGACACCAGACCCTGCTCGAATTCGCCGCCAATTAGAGTTTCGCCTCCAATGCTGCGCAGATAGTCCTCATTGAGGGGAGCATAGAGGCCGTAGAAGCAGAGGTGGGCGTCGGCGTTAAGGCCTCTCACTTTCTGAACTAGCCCGCCGGCAAGCCTGGTTGCCGTATGCATGGGCAAGGAAAAGGCGATCAGGTCAGCGGAGGCGATGACGCTGCGGCATTGACTGAAGGATTCCACCGCCAGATCAACACACGCGACATCACAGCCCGTCTGCGCGAGCCATGCAGCCGGTGACGAAAGGCTGAAGGGTTGCCGCCCTAGTTCATAAATCGAAATAAGGACGACATTCATAGGCTCATCCCCGCGGAAGCGAATGGGCGTATTCGACCCCTCATGGCAGCAGGGATAGGAGTCGTCGCCCGTCCGGCGGTACCGCTGATTGTGCCCAAAGTCAGTCCGCGTGTCTGTGACGAAGTTCACAGGTCTGAGGCACCTGGAGGATCCTCTAACCTTGACACTCTTCCTACAATAAACTCGACGGCGATTGTGATGTACGGAGATAGCTCATGAGCGATGTGACAAGCCGACATGCGTTCGCGACCGCGGACGTTCGCCTGCCCAGGCGCGAATTTCTCCAGCTCATGTTGATCTCGCGCGAATGCGATCGCCGCGAAGCGATTCTGATGCGCCAGGGCAAAGCGTGGATCTCTGAGCCGGCCATGGGCCACGAATCGACGGCTGTCCTCGGATATCATCTGCGACCCGAAGATTACCTCTTCGCCTATTGTCGTGACCGCCCCCTCTACCTTGCTTGTGGTGTGGCACTGGAGCAAATGGCACGAGACTTTTTTGCCAATTGCAACTCCACGACTCGTGGACGACTCATGCCGCACCACTGCTCAATTCGCGAACTCAATATCTTTCCCGGGGTAACGGCTCAGGGCGCTGAGTGCCTCCCGGCCGCCGGTGCCGCACGAGGCATCAAGCTGGCGGGCGGTTCCGGTGTGGTTTTGTGCAGCATTGGGGATGCCGCTGTGCGTCAGGGCGAGTTTTACGAGGCGGTATGCCTCGCATTCCAGGAACATCTGCCCATCGTCTTCCTGGTCGAAGACAACGGCTTCGGCATAAGCACTCCAACAGATTCGTTGCTGCCCATGCGCCTGGGCATCTTCGCCGATCGGCTCTTGCAGCGGGTTGATGGCAGGGATGTGGAGCAGCTATTTGCGATCAGTGGCGAGGTGATTCAAAGGGCCCGTATTGGCGGAGGCCCGAGCATTCTCTGGTGTGAACTGGATCGCTTGTGTTCTCACACCAGCAGCGATGACCAGCACCTCTATCGCAGCGGCGATGAGCTCGCTGCCATAGCTGAGCGAGATCCCATCAAGCTGTTCTCCGCCGCTCTGATTAAGGAAGCCGAGCTGACCAGGCCGGAGTTCGAGAGCCTGCAAGCCGAGGTGGTGCAGCAGGTGAGTTCCGCGTATGAGAAGGCCGGCGGCGAACCTCCTCCTGATTGCGCAAGCGCCTTCGCATATCTCTATGAAGCTCCCTGCGAGCCCGCATCGGCTTGTTTCGCGACCCCGGATCAGCCGCTCACGATGGTTGAGTCGATCAATCGCGTTCTGCACGCTGGAATGGAAACGTTTCCTCAGATGCTTGCGTACGGGGAGGACATTGAAGATCCCAAGGGCGGAGTGTTTGGCTTCACCAAGGGCCTGAGCTCTCGCTTTCCCAACCGGGTCAGCAACTCTCCACTGGCTGAGGCAACGATCGTGGGGACGGCAGTCGGTTTAGCAGCAACCGGCTACCGGCCCGTCTTCGAAATTCAATTCATCGATTACATGAGCCCGGCTTTCCATCAGCTGGTCGCGCAGATGGCAACGTTGCGCTGGCGCTCCTGTGGCCAGTGGAGCTGTCCGGCCGTCATTTACGCGCCGTACGGTGCCTATCTTCCGGGCGGTGGCCAGTGGCATAGCCAGAGCAACGATGGTTGGTGGGCTCACACTCCCGGCATTCGCGTAGCCATCCCGAGCACACCCGCGGATGCGGCTGGCTTGTTTTGGACGGCCTTTCACAGCGATGATCCGACACTCATCCTCATTCCCAAGCACCTGATGCGCCTGCGCCAGCACGTGGCAGAGTTTCGGGCTGTGCCTTTTGGCGAGGCTGCTATTCGGCGGCAAGGAGAAGACTGTACGATCGTGTCCTGGGGGAACTGCCTGGAACTTGCGGAGCAGGCTGCCGTCGAGCTGGAGCGCGAAGGCCGCACGATCGAGATCCTCGACCTGAGAACTATCGTTCCCTGCGACTGGGCAGCCATTGAGCAGTCGCTCGCCAAAACAGGACGCCTGGTTGTGATCCATGAAGCTAACCGGTCGTGCGGTTTCGGTCAGGCGATAATCGCCGAAGTGGTGTCAAACCCTAAGCGATTTCAGTCGCTCTTTGCTCCTCCCCAACTCGTCGCGCGCAATGACATTCACATCCCGTACCATCCGGTTCTGGAATATGCAGTTTTGCCAGACGTCGTTCGTGTCATAGCCGCCATACGTACCACCCTGGAGTACGCATGAGGATTCTCGACATTCGCGTCCCTCAGATGGGAGAGGGCTTGCGTGAAGTTCTGATCCTGAAGCTGGTGAAGAAGGCCGGCGAGTTTGTGCGAAGAGACGAAGTCATCTACGTCATGGAGAGCGACAAAGCGTTGGTTGAAGTAGAGTCGCCTTACGAGGGAATACTGAAGGAATGGCTCGTGGACGAAGCTCACGCGGTGCCTGTTGGTGCACCGATTGCGCGAATCGAGTCTGCATCGGCAACAGAAGAGGACATATCCTGCGCTGAAACAGCTGATGAGGCGGCTGCGAGCCGATGCAACTCCGCATGGGATGGCGCGCGGGCTTTTGTTCCTCCACGCACTCGCGCTTACTGCAAGAGCTTAGGGATACGGGAGGATGAGATTCCGCTTATTCGCTCTGCGAGCGGTACATTGATGCCGGCAGATGTTGATCGTTACAGGGCGCAAAAGCCAGAAGCGTCTTCGGCTGGGCCGATTTCTGCTGCTGCGCGCCCTGCTTTTTGTGACCGCTCTGTGCCGCCTCGTCAGCGGGTGCTTAACTTCCGCATGATGCGGAGCGTTCAAGCCACGGCGGGCACGGTTAAGCGGCAACTGGATTGGCAGGAATTGAAGCACGCAATGCGAGCCTTGCGGCGCAACCATCCTGGAGTTCGCGCTACCGAGTTCGAGGCATTTGCCTATGCGGTAGCCCGAGCGACAATGGAGCATCCGGAGTTCCGCTCCATGCTATTGAAGGACGATATCATTCGCGAGTTCGAGCATCTCGAGTTGGGACTGGCGGTGCAGCAGCCGACAGGCGAACTGGCGACGGCCGTAGTCCCGGAGGCCGATCGCCTGGACTTTGCTTCGTTCGTCGCCGTTGTCCAGCACCGGGTTCGCCGGGCGTTCACTGGTGAAGATCAGGTGAGTGAGCGCGTCACACTGCACATCGATTATGTGGCGAGGTTGCACATTACGGATGGTGTCCCCATTTTGATTGCTCCCGCCGTCGCCGTGGTTTTCTTGTGTGCGCCGACGGGTCCGGCTGAAAACCGAAGGGCGAATCTGGGGGTGACGTTCGATCATCGGCTGATCAATGGAGGACGCGCAGCCAAATTTCTCGCTGCCATCGTCGAGCAGATACGAGGTTTCGCTTGCGTCGGTGGGAAAGCAGTGGGCCCTGGTGCCAGCCATCGGCCTTCATAGAGCCGAATCTGCGTCGAAAAGAGAAGGGTCCCACACTGTGGGATCGCGCAATTGCTGTGCCAGGCCCTTGTCGCGCACTCGGTAGAAATAACACCAGAAATCTAACTTTCGGCGATAGGGACTTAGGCCGTTGATCACCCGTTCCTTCTCCGGCCGGAGGCCAAACGCCTCCAGCATGTGAATGCCTTGCTCCTGGCAGCGACGGAACGCCCACGCGATCATCGACTCCAGGCCTATCGCATTGGGGTCCAGCGTCTGGAAATCAATCAAGCGAACTCTTGTCAGCCCGATTGCGGAATTGTCATCGCGACAAAAAACGGCGTATGCGCGCATTGGAGAATCGCCGGCGGTCAATATCCAGAGTGTTCCGCGCGCCAGGGCGTCTTTGAAGTGCCATTGCAAGGATTCGGTCGAACGAGTAGCGAGAAAACGCTCCGGAAACGCTTGCTTCAATGCATTCCAAAATGCGTCGAATCTCTCATCGAATCCGGAGACGAGTTCAAGGGCGCAGGTGCTCTGGATCCGCGTCCAGCCTCGATCCTTGCTCATTGCGTCGCGCAGCGCCAAGGCAACCGACCCAGGCCGCGCCAGCCAATTCGGCCAGAATGTACTCCGCAAGCCGCTGGCTGCGAAGCCGCGATAATTCGTGATCCAGAAAGCCGTCTCACCCCAGTTTCCTGTCGGAACACGAGAGCATAGTGCATCGCAGAGCTCGCCCGAATTCACGTTTGCGGTCGAAGTCAGGACAACATCGGTGCACTTATCGCTAAGATGTCGCCGCAGCAGGTGCACTCCATGTCCGCGATAATCTCTGTCGATAACCAGGCCGTAAGCACACGCTGCGATAATCCTCTGACCCCTGAATTCATAGCTCAGGGGAACGTGTCCCACGTAGCCGACAGTTTTTCCATCCTGATTCTGAGCTACCCAGCCAAGATGCCACTGGCTTACCTGCTTATACGCAGGATTTTCAATCCACAGTCGTTTCCATTCTTCACGGGACTTGAAGCTTAGTCGGTTGCGGGACTGAACCGCGGCGACATCTTCGTAATCCTCGAACCGAGCTTCGCGAAAGACGACCGGGGAAGCGACGCCACGTGACGAAGCTTCTAGCACGCAATCGGTGGCTGTGGAAGTGGGTTTCACGCCAGAACCAAACTATCCTCTGAGACTAGTGAAGAAGCTCGTCTCGCCCTCAGTGGTTGACCCTCCGGGCCGACTTGTGGCCTGCGCGGCGATCGGCACCGCGTCCCCAGCATCTTCATGGTATTCAGGCTCCGTGTTGATGGACCACAGATCGAAATTGGCTCCCAGGATGTTTCGCGCAGCACATAACGCCGTCATCATGGAATGATCCTGGTTGTTGTACTTGTGCATGCCATTCCGGCCCACCACCTGCAGATTCGGCAAGGCGCCTTCCAGGTAATCGCGGATAACCTGAACATGCTTCGCCCAGCCGCTGTGGTACATGGGATATGCGTTTGCCATGCGCACCACACAACCGTCCTCCACCTCGTGCGAATGAACAAGCCCGAGTTGCTCGAGCTCCCGCTTTGCGAGCTCGATCAGCTTGTCGTCCGGTGAAGACCACAGATCGTCATTTTCGAACACGAAATATTCCATTCCCAGGCACGTCTTTGCGCGGTCCGGAACCATCGCGGCGGACCAGTTCTTGAAGTTCTGAATGCGTCCAACACGCACCCCGGGTTCATGGATGTAAATCCAATTGTCGGGAGTGACGTCCTGGCGATCAATGATGAGGCTGACAATCAGAAAACTGCGATAGCGTAAACGCTGGGCCGCCTGACGGACCACTTCGGGAGCCGGCGGATCCAGGATACTGACCAGATCACGGATCGGCATCGAACTGATGAAGTGCGAACCTGGAAAAGCCTGCATGCCATCTTGGTTAGCTGTCTCGACGGCGATCACTCCGCGACGATCATGAACGATGCGGGTAACACGGCGCTGCAGTAGTATGGGGTAACCGCGCTCTCGCAGGAGGTCCGCCATCGCCTCCCACATCTGTCCAGCTCCACGCACCGGATACTGAAAGCGATCAATGAGCGTGGTAACGCCATGGTTTGCGTCGGGAAAAATGGCATTACGAATGGCAGTCGTGAGCATGAGCCCGTGAATCCGTTGAGCGGCCCACTCAGCTTCGATTTGAGCGCAGGGGACGCCCCACACCTTCTCTGTGTACGTTTTAAAAAACATCTCGTACAGGCGCTGGCCGAAACGGTTCGACACCCACTGTTCCAGGTTGCGTTCATCGCTATCAGGAAGCAGGCGAGATTTGCAGTAGCTCAAGACTACGCGAGTGCTCTCCACAATCCCGAGATTTGAGAGAACATTCCGAACGTTGAGCGGATAGTAAAAGAACTGATGTTGGTAAAGGATGCGGGATAGCCTCTTACGCTCCAGGAGCCTATCGCCCAGAACTTCGTGCCAGATGCTATTAATCTCGTTCCACTTTGTGAAGAAGCGATGTCCCCCAATATCGAACAGGTAATCCTTGTAATTTACGGTCTGGGATAGACCGCCGACGTTGTCGTCGGCTTCCAGAACCACAGCCGGGACAGCGAGTTTGGACAATTCGTAGGCCGCGGTGAGACCGGCGGGGCCGGCACCTATGATAACGACCCTGCGTTGTTCAGGATGGGTGGGCAGCATGCACTCCAACCGGATCGTCAAAGTCGGGCGCGCGCGATCATAGTAACACCGCACACTCTGTCGGTTTCGAAGAATTAGATCCCGCTTAGACGATGCCGTTGTGATTCGTGCTTTCAGAGTCGCCAGGAAAATCGCAGCGAGAATAGGGTTTCAGTGCCGGTGTGATGAGTTTGCCTGCTCGGCATCGATCTCTCGTCACATATCAATGTGATTTGCCTATTTTGGGAATTGTGAAGCGCGTCACTTCATTGCTCCACGCGGGCATGTATACATGCCTCACGACCAATGAGCCGGGTGCGGTTCGTTCCCGGCTTGTTGCTCTCGATTCGGGAGAATGGAGTACTTTGTGTGCCTTGACGCGGCAGGAATTGCGTCGCCTCAACAGGCCCCAGGTGCGGCTACGCCACTACGGATATCTGTGATCGTTCCGGTTCGCAATGGCTGCCTGCATCTCGCCCGAAGTCTTGAGGCACTGAGCCGTTCGGCCTACTCGAATTTCGAAGTCATCGTTGTTGATGACTGCTCAACCGACAACACGCCGCAAATTGTCGAACAGTATGGAGCTCGCTATCTGCGGACTTCCCAGGTCCTGGGACCCGGGGGAGCGCGCAACCTCGGAGCAGAGCAGGCCGAGGGTGAAGTCCTCGCCTTCATAGACGCCGATGTGGTTGTGCCTGTTAACGCTCTGAGTTTGATTGCCGACGATCTTTCGCGTGATCCCGATCTGGCCGCCGTATTCGGATCCTATGACGACAATCCCGCCTGGCCAACGTACATCTCGCAATATAAGAATCTGATTCATCACTATGTGCACCAGCGTTCGAACGAGGATGCCGTAACGTTTTGGGCTGGCTGCGGTGCAATTCGGGCTACCATTTTCGAGGAATTCGGAGGCTTCGATGCAGCCCGCTACAAGGTGCCCTCGATTGAAGACATCAGCCTCGGCCTGGAGCTGGTAAGAAGTGGGCGCCGCATTCGGCTCGACAGGCGCCTTAAGGTACGACACTTAAAGCGCTGGACTTTCTATAGTCTTCTACAAACCGATATTTTTCAACGGGCTATTCCATGGAGCCGTTTGATTCTGGAAAGTCGCTATCTTCCGCGAGACCTCAATCTCACCTATGCTTCGCGCTTGAGTGCTCTACTTGTTGGATTGTTGCTCGGATTGTTCGGCCTGATGTTTCTCGCATTGGGTGATGTTGTGCGAATACAGCCACGATTGATCTGTAGCGTTATGTCCTTGGCCATTTTCTTGTTGTTCTTACTAAACTGGGATCTCTATCGATTCCTTGCTAAAAGACGTGGGTGGTGGTTTGCGATCCGAAGCGTGCCCATGCATTGGCTCTATTTCTTGTATAGCGGCCTGAGTTTTGTATGGTGCTCAATCAGCCATCTTCCTGACTTGGTTTCTGCGTCCCCCCGCACCGTCCGTGTGCGGACGCCTGTGGATCGTCGATGACAGGCAGGTCAAGAATCAGGTCTAAATCCAGGAGCGTGCGTTGAGATTCTGCTTTATATCGAGTTTTTATCCACCGTATAGCTTTGGTGGAGATGCGATATACGTGCGCAATCTCGCGGAGGCCCTCGCGCGCCGTGAGCACGAAGTCGATGTCATCCACTGCGTGGATAGCTTCAACTTACTTGCGCGAGGCGAACCAGTCGAGCCGCTTTCGAAACGTCGCAACATCACGATTCATAGTCTGCGCAGCCGCTTGGGGGGACTGTCGCCGCTTGTGGCGCAGCAGACAGGGAAGACCTGGCCCAAGACAAACGCCATACTCGAGGTCCTATTCAGCAAGAAGTTTGACATCATTCACTATCACAACATTTCTCTCCTTGGGCCAGAAGTCTTATGGCTGCGGCCGGACTATCAAGACTTCATCAAGCTATATACCATGCACGAGCACTGGCTGATATGTCCCATGCATGTGCTGTGGAAATACAACGAGCGCCCGTGTGACAACTCAGCCTGCTTCCGCTGCACATTGAGCTTCCGGCGTCCGCCTCAATGGTGGAGGTATACTCACCTGCTTAAGAAGTGTGTCGCGTCGGTAGACACGTTCATTTCGCCAAGCAGGTTCGCGCAGGAGTGTCATGAAGAGCGAGGCTTCAAATTGCCGATCAGTCGGCTTCCAAACTTTGTGCCGGAAGTTCCTGAGGCTATTCAGCCGGATGTTTCACCGCATCCGCGGCCATATTTCCTCTATGTCGGCCGGCTGGAGAAGATCAAAGGCATCGAAACTCTGTTTCCCGCTTTCGATCGTTTCCGCCATATCGATCTATTAATCGCCGGCGCGGGCACATATGATGCAGAACTTCGCGGGCGGGCCACGCTGATGAGGAATGTGTTATTCCTCGGCCTGCTGCCGCAGGCCAAGCTCGCCCCACTCTATCGCCACGCCATTGCTTTGCTGCTCCCGTCCGTCGGACATGAAGTGTTCCCTCTAGTGATCCTGGAAGCCTTTCAGCAACGAACACCAGTGATCGCCCACGCTGTAGGTGGAGTCAGGGAAGTTGTTGAAGAGAGCGGAGGAGGACTTCTCTATGCTGATGCAGAGGGGATGTTGACGGCTTTGGATCGGCTAATCAATGATACGGCACTGCGTCGAACCTTGGGAGATCGTGCCTATCGAGCCTATCGCCAGAAGTGGAATGAGGAGTCACATCTGGACGGCTATTTCCAACTCTTGGAGCAAGTCTCCGTCCAGAAGCTTGGCACAGCAGGATGGAAAGTGCCTTCGCGAGGATGCTTGTACTTTCCCAGGTCGCTCCCTTCAGTCAACATAGCTACACACCCCGCCATAAGTCGGCGGTACTGCCCATCCAGACCTAGATCATGGACGCGTTACGACATCCCGTAATCTTAACTTATCACTCGATATCCGAGGGCAAATCCCCGCTGAGTACGTCGCCGTCGACATTTGCCGAGCAGATGCAGTGGTTGAAGACCAATGCCACCGTCATCACGTTGCGCCAGCTTGTACGTGTTATGAAGGAACTTCAGCCGCTTCCTGAAAGAGCTGTTGTCCTGACCTTTGACGATGGGCATCGCGATTTCCGGACTGCAGTGGCTCCCGTGCTTCGACGATTGCAATTGCCGGCGACAATTTTTGTTTCGACAGCATGCTGCGGCGCTGGCACCGAGCGGCTGGAAGGCTGTGCGTCTGGCATAAACAGGCCCACGCTTGCTTGGTACCAGATCCGGCAACTCCACCAGCAGGGATTTGGAGTCGGCGCACACTCCATCAGTCATCTCCCATTAACAGAGATGTCGCCGGCGGAGGTAGAGCGAGAAGTTGCCGGGAATAAAGCCGAATTCGAAAGCCTCACGGGTGAGCCAGTAGAATTCTTCGCTTATCCATATGGGCGATGGAACTCCGCTATCCGCCGGGTTGTTCAAAGATACTACGCAGCTGCTTGTTCCACGGCTGCGGGGGTAGTTCACAGTAACGCCGACTTGTTCGCACTTCCGCGGGTCGACGCTTGCTATCTGCGGCGCTCTCTAATATTTCGATCGCTTTTTACAGATCCATTTATAGCCTACCTCGGCGCCAGGCGCATCATCAGGAGGATTCGCGGGAAGCCGGAGGGTTACTATGTTACGGCGGACAGGACTCCAGGGCAACGCGATGACTTATAAGAAGCAGCTAGTCACAAAGGCTAAGTTGCAACTGACTGCGGAGTATCAGTCTAGTACCACAGCACTAGACTCAGCACGGGCGTCGAAGTCAGAATTGCTCCTTGTCCTAGTCTTAGTCGCGGCTGTGCTAGCCGTCTATCTTCCTGTACGCCAGTATCCTTTTTTCTCCGTCGACGATTACCTCTACATTGCCGACAATCCACACGTCCAGACCGGGCTGAACTGGAGTACGTTGAAGTGGGCACTGACGGACATTGGGAGTGGTGAATGGCATCCTTTGACATGGTTGTCCCATGCATTGGATTGCCAGATATTCGGTTTGCGGCCAGGGCTTCACCATGAGGTGAATGTTCTGCTTCACGCTATCAATGCGGTGTTGCTCTTCTGGGTCCTGTTTCGAGCCACAGGGTGTCGCTACCGCAGCTTCGCTGTGGCGAGCTTATTCGCTCTCCATCCCATGAATGTTGAGCCGGTCGTGTGGTTGGCCGAACGCAAGACTTTGTTGAGCACGCTATTCTTCCTGCTTGCCCTCGATGCATATCGACGTTATATCCGGCGACCGGGAGACGGGCGCTACTACATAGTGGGGGGTCTTTTCCTCCTGGGCTTAATGTGCAAGCCACAGGTCATCATGCTTCCCTTTGTCCTTGTGCTCTGGGATTACTGGCCGCTAGGTTGGATGCTCACGACCGAGCAGTCTGCGACCACCGGTAGCTCCCCGCTCAGCAGGGCCAGACATGGTATCTACCGTTCAGCGAGAGACAAGCTTCCAATTTTCTCGGCATGCGCCTGTTACGCGTTATTTGTCATCAACCTCCGACAGGTGCGAGAGTACACTTCGTCGGCGCGGGAGCCACTTTCCGTGCGTCTTGCTACTGCCATCATCTCCTACGCGCGGTATTTGGAAAGGGCTTTCTGGCCAATGGGTCTTGCACCCTCGTATACCTATCCTGGAAGGCCTTTCCTTGCCTGGGAGGTGTGGGCGGCTTCTGCCTGCCTGTTGCTTATCATCGGCTTCGTAGCTATGAAGTCGCAGTACAAATACCTGCTAGTCGGATGGTGTTGGTTTGTGGTTACGTTGCTACCTATGATCGGCATCATTCAGGGGCCGATGTTCATGGCTGACCGGTATGCTTATATCTCATTTATCGGCATATATATCATGGTCTCTTGGGGATTAGCAGATCTCTTGCATAACGCGGCGATGTTTCGGAGTGCTGCCGATGATGTCGCTACCTGGCTACGACCCGCGACGCCGAGATGGTCTGGTTATCCTATGATCATTGGGAGTAGCGTGGTGCTCTTGGCGTTAGGTCTCGGCGCTCATCGCCAAGTGAGATACTGGTCTGATGAGTTAACGCTGTGGTCTCACGCAGCCCAAGTGTCAAAGGACAATTGGTTCGTGGAGCACGAGTTGGGCCAGGCTTTGATACTGAAGGGTAAACAGGCCGATGCTCTGAACCACCTCAACAAAGCGTTGCTTCTTAATCCGAAGGATCCCTACGCGAATATACAACGTGGTTTTTGGGAGTATCAGCATGGAAATCTCTCCGCAGCCATCCCATACTACAAGTTAGCGCTCGCTAATGCGGGTGAACGTGAGAAAGAGATAAAGATCAAAGCTGCGACCAATCTTGGACTCGTCTATCGCTCACTCGGGGATTTCGCAAACGCCAACCAATATCTTGCCAGAGCTGCAGAAGAGCGTGGCAACCAGTGACCTGGTAAGGTCTGGTCAATACAGAGGAGAAGTAGGGTTCGATGCCGCTACCGGGGAGAGAGCAGGCGCGCCACAAGCCTGTCGCCGACATGATCAAAGAGGTAGTCGAGTTTTTCGTAGACATCAAGATCGAGCGTGCGGATATCCCGGTCGCTCTTTATCGCGTCTCTGCGGATGTGGGCGGACCGGAGTTGGCAAGAAAAATGACCCAACGGTTCCGCAAGGTCATTGAAAAGACGATCGAGACGGCACCCGATCTCCAGTCGCCGTCCCGATCGATTTGCCATCGACTTGATGCTGGCAGCAATGTCCGGCGCAATGCGCTCCGTGCTCGAGGCGGGTGGGTCACCGGCAATGCTTCGCAATCTTCGTGAGCACCTGGTGCTGCTCCGTCAATCCTATATGACGGCTTTGATTGCCAGGCGCGTGTAAGGCAGCAGGCTCTTGCCGGGTAGATACGGCCAGAGAAATCCTATGCAGTGAACAGGCGCTCGCTGGGGTCGTGCAGACCTGCCTCGGTGCTCACCAGTACGGTTACGATCTTGGATACCGCTTGGTCGCACAACTGAATGGTTTGCGCATCGTGCGTGAGGAAGGCGGCGTTCTGAATCACCGTAAGAGCGTTCCGCAGATGGTGATTCAAGTACACGCCCGCCTCCCTTTGTCTCCGCTCAGCGAGCTTCAGGTTGATTTCTGCCCGGACGGCGCGGGAGGAGAAGTACATGGCGGTGAAAGCGTTGAGCAAATTGATCATGATGAACGAGAGCAGCAAGCAATCGGCGGTTGGGATGATTGAGCCAGGCTGTGAGCGACCCGCGCAGAATATGTATGCACAGCAGCTCGGCAACCACGCTGAAGGCAAATACCGAGATCCCACTGCAAGAGAACGCCGGTTCATGATGCTTACCTCGTTGTTTTGTCTGTTTCTGTCGCCCCCACTTCTCGTCGCGTGAGTATTCGCAGCCAAGGCAGCGAATTGCACTACAGTTGAGCCTATCTTATCCGAAACCGGTTATGCCTGAAACAAAAAGCCTTGCCTATGATCGTCGACGTCACGGCGCGCCCGAACTGCACGCCTTGGCAAGCTCCTTTGCATTCTTGACGTCGAGGGCGGGTAACTCCCACGCGGTCGACGCTGCGTGGATCTCCGTCGTGTCCAGCGTGATCACGGTGGGCTTGCCGCTGACTTCCATCTCGTGACCAACATAGCGACTGAGCCATGCGGTATTGCCGGTGAGCCGCGTCATCGTTCCATCCTGCCGCATAACGAAGTAATGAGTTGAGGAGTTCTGCAGGCAGCCCTGAACGGTAGGCGGATCGGAAGGCGCCGGCCAGCGGTCCAGTCCCGGATAGCCCTCTTGCGCTTGCAGGCAGAACGCAGAGCCGAGGAGCATGAACGCAAATGTTAGTGTTCTGCTCATAACGCCTCCTGACGAAGAAGATGCGTGGATTGCGAGATGCGATTCATGCGCAAGGTCGTAATGCTCGTCGAAGGCGGTGTGCCGCGAAAAACACGGAGCTAGGCGGCACTCGGCCGTTCGCTCCGCGTCTTCCTGGCGCGATTTCGATCTCACATGGGACTTACCGTTGTCCGCGCGCGTATCTGCACATCGAACATCACTTGGATCGGTGACGCGAAATGGCGTACCACAGGTTCGTGTGACTACTCTCACAGCCCCTTAAGACCCTCATCACTGACGGTCGCTCACCACGCGGGCAAGAATACAGATAACAGCCGATCACAGGTCCGTCGGCTGAGCCAGAGCGCCGCTTCCAGGAATCATGTCGGGACTTTTGTATTCCGGCGAATCGTGGATCAAAATCCCGATTCAAAGCTGATCTCTCAAGACTGCATAACGCAACTCTGGCCGTGGAGATTTAAGGGTATGGTCGCTTGCGTAGCCATTCTCGCTCAGACTCTCGACTGGCATGCTCCAGCGCCTTACGTGTTTGTAGCGATACAGTTCCTCGGATTGGCGTGCTTCGCATACATCGTTGCAAAGCGTGTTGCACCACTCATTCGCGCGCAGAGTGACGTTCGCCTCGATCGCCCTTGGCTTCGTACGCAGAAACTGATTAAGTTCTGGTTCGGCCAATGGAAGCATCCGCGCTACCGCGTCGCCGGCACGTTGCACCTTTTTATATTCGCCGGCTTTTTGATCCTGGCGACGCGCGCCTTTTACCTGTTGATCTTCGGGCTGTCGCACGACTTTGCTGAGCCGAGTGCCATCGGCCGCATGTACGACGTAGTCGCCGATTACGCAGCGACGATCGTCTTCCTGGCGGTGTCGGCGGCAGCGGTCCGCCGGGTTTTCTTCAAGCCCGAGCGGTATGCCGTTCCGGAGAAGTACGGCAAGGGTCATCCGGTCGACGCCATCTTCTTATTAGGGCTGATTGCGCTGCTGATGACCTCCGAAAGCCTGTTCGAAGCGACTCGCGCGGCCATCCAGATGCACCGTGGCATTTCGGTCGAGTTCCTGCCGTTGCTGTCGCTGCCTTGGTTGTTGAAAGACATTTTCGCCTCGGTGCCGTTGGCGACGCTGTGGAACATTCACATCGGTGCATATCTCGTCGACGTTCTGAGCTTCTACTTCCTGCTCTGTTATCGGCCGTTTGGGATCCAGTTCCACGTCGAGACCTCGCTGTTCAACGTCTTCTTCTCCAAGCTCGATCGGGGAACTGTGAAGCCGGTGCGCTGGGACGTGAGTGAGAGTCAGCTTGATCAGGTGAAGTCCTTCGGCGTGAAGAAATTTGAAGACTTCACCTGGAAGCACATGCTGGACTTTTACTCCTGTGCCGATTGCGGGCGTTGCTCCGACAATTGCCCGTCGAACGCCGCGGGCCGTCCGCTGTCGCCGCGATTTCTGACGACCAAGGCGCGCGATTACTGCTTCCAGAATTTTCCTGTCTTCGGCAAGTCGACGAACAGCCACGCCCTGGTCGGCGGCATTTATTCAGAAGATGAGATCTGGTCGTGCACGACCTGTGGCGCCTGTGAGGAAGAATGTCCGCTGCTGATCGAGTACATCGACAAGATTGTCGATCTGCGGCGCGGCCTGGTCGATGACGGCAATGTGCCGAAGTCGATCCAGAAGGCGCTGAAGGCGCTCGAGAGCCGGGGCAATCCCTACGGCAAGCTGGAGAAGAAGAAGGCCGACTGGACCAAGGACAAAGAGTTCCAGCAGACGTGCGACGTTAGAGTTCTCAATGGCAACGGCGGTGCCGAGACGCTGTTCTTCGTCGACAGCATTACCTCCTACGACGACCGCATTCAAGCGATCGGCCGCGCGACGGCGCGCATTCTCTCCAGTACGGGCGAAGACTTCGCAATCCTGGGTGCAGCGGAAAAGGACAGTGGTCATGATGTGCGGCGCTTCGGCGAAGAGATGCTGTTCATGGCGCTGCGCGACCACAACACCGACGCGATCAAGGAATCGGGCGTCAAGCGCATCGTTACCTCCGATCCGCACGCCTTCAATGCGCTGAAGCATGACTACAAAGACATTCCGCCGGTGGAACACATCAGCCAAGTCATGGCGCGCCAGGTGAAGTCCGGCAAGCTGCAACTCAATCCGGTCGAGAACGCCAACAACGTCTACACCTATCACGATCCGTGCTATCTCGGCCGGCATAACCAGGTTTACGACGATCCGCGCACGGTGCTGGACGCGATTCCAGGTTTGAAGCGGGTCGAGATGCAACGCTGCCGCGACCGCTCGTTCTGCTGCGGTGGTGGCGGGCTGATGTTGTTCTACGAGCCGAAGGAAGACGAGCGCATGGGCGTGAAGCGCGTGCGCATGGCTGCTGAGGCGGGGGCGAATGTCATCGTCACCGCTTGCCCGTTCTGCATGGTGAACATCGAGGACGCGATCAAGGTGTCAGGAATGGAAGGCAAGATGACGGCCATCGACTTGGCTGAACTGGTGGATCAGCAGCTTATGCCGCCACGGCCGTCGGCGGTGGAGAGTGAAGTCAAGGTACTAAGTGAAGTGACTGTATAACAGTGACCTGCAGCGGACGGTGCAAGTCTGTCACTGTTGGATGGCAACCAAATTTTGTGGAGGGCGAAGTGGAGATTTTAGTTTGCGCCAGAAGAGTACCCGACACTTCTGAGAACGAGATTCAACTGAACAGTGCGGGGAACGACATCGAACGCGACGACCTGGTCTATTCCATCAATGAGCCGGACAACTACGCGGTGGAAGAGGCCTTGCAGATCGTCGCCAAATCCGGTGGCAATGTCACAGTCGCCACCGTCGGCACCGATGAAGACGAAGAGATCCTTCGCCGCGAAATGGCGATGGGAGCTAACCAGGGCGTACTGCTCTCCGATGATGCCTTCAACGGCTCGGACGGGAAGGGAATTGCGACTGTCCTCAAGGGCTACGTCCAGAAGAACAAGTTCGACCTTGTCCTGACCGGAGTGCAGGCCGAGGACGGCGGCGCGCAGGTCGGCGGCATGCTGGCGGCGATGCTCGACTATCCCTTCGCCTCGCTGGTGAACTCCATCGAGGTTCTCGACGGCAACAAGTTGAAGATCAGCCGCGAGATCGAAGGTGGCAACAAAGAGATGAGCGAAATCGATCTGCCGTGCGTGCTCTCCATCCAGACCGGCATCAACGAGCCGCGTTATGTCGGAATGCGCGGCATCCGCCAGGTTGCCTCGGTCGAAATCCCTACGTATGGCGCGTCGGACCTCGCGGTCGATCCCAAGTCCGTCGGTGACGCCGCCGCGAACGTAAAGCGGGACGACTACTTTGTGCCCGCGCTCGGCAAGGGCGCCGAAATTCTGCAAGGCAGCAACGAAGAGATTGCCAGCAAGCTGATTGAGCTGATGAAAGCCAAAGGAGGTCTGCAATGACGGCCCGGATTTTCGCCTACATCGTACACAAGGCTGGAGTGGTTGACGATTCGGCCGCCGAGTTGCTAGCCGCGGCAAAGAAGATCGATCCCGTGGCGTCTCCGACCGCAGTGGTCGTCGGATCAGGCGCTGAACTCGATGCCGTCTGCAACAACCTTTGCGGTTCTTATGCCGAGGTGTGGAAGATCTCGAACGACAGCCTCGCCTATCCCAACGCTGAGCTGATTCGCCAAGCTTTAATAAAGGTGCTGCCGCAGGGCTGCTTCGTGCTGGTTCCCCACAATCACTTCGGAATCGATCTCGGGCCGGGACTCTCGATCAAGCTCAACGCCGCTTTCGTCTCCGATGCCGTTGCCATCGATGGGGTCGACGGAACCAACCTCAAGGTCGTTCGCCAGGAGTTTGGTGGACAGGTCAGCGCTCATGTTCGTTGCAACATCGCGAATGGCGCCGTGATCAATGTTCGTCCGGGCGCATTCAAGCCAGTCGAAGGCGCGACTGTCGCCGGCAAAGTGGTTGATCAGTCCACACAGGTCGGACCGCTCACCGCGAAGCGCCGTTACCTTACGACGCTTGTTCCAGAAGCCGGTGATGTCGACATCACCAAGGAGCCGGTGCTGGTATCGGTTGGCCGCGGCATCGGCGAGAAGGACAACATTTCGATCGCCGAGGAGCTGGCGGAAGCGCTCGGAGCTGTAGTCAGCTGCTCGCGTCCTGTGGTCGATGCCAAGTGGCTGCCCAAGTCGCGGCAAGTCGGCTCATCCGGACAGACGGTCAAGCCGAAGATCTATTTGGCTTGCGGTATCAGCGGTTCCTTCCAGCACTTGGCCGGCCTGAAGGGCAATCCCTTCATCGTCGCCATCAACAAGAATCCCAAGGCGCCGATCTTCCAGGTTGCCGAGGTTGGCATCGTCACCGACATGCTCGAGTTCATTCCCGAGCTCACCAACAAAGTTCGCGAAGTCAAGCAGGTCCCGGCCTAAGAACAAAGAGGAGAGGTTCTTTCCATGATCACGAAGAAAACCCTGCAACTGAGTTTGAAATCGCTCCGCGATTTCGCCAAAAAGCGCCTGCCCGACGAAGAACTGATCGCGCTGGACGCGCGCGACGAATGTCCGGTGGAAATTGTTCGCCACATGAGCGATCCGGACAAGCTCGGCATCCAGCTGCTATTCATCCCTGAAGAGTACGGCGGCATGGGTGGCAGCACCTTCGATGTCTACCTCATCTGCGAGCAGATGGCGCGCATCGACCTCGGTGTCGCGACCTCGTTGTTCGCCACGTTCCTGGGGAGCGATCCCATCACCTTCGGCGCCACTCCCGAGCAGAAGAAGAAGTGGCTGGGCAAGATCGCCGACGAAGGTATTCTCTTCGCCTACGGCGCGACCGAACCCGAGGCGGGCAGCGATCTGGGGGCACTTAAGACCACGGCTGATCGTGTTGAGAAGGACGGCAAGATTGTCGGCTACAAGATCAACGGCAGCAAGCAGTGGATCTCGAACGGCGGTATCGCCGACCACTACACGATCCTGGCCAGCACCCCTGCCGGGCCCACCTGGTTCATTGTTGACGCGGGCACCAAAGGCTTTGCTCACGACAAGCCCGAAGACAAGCATGGAATTCGCCTGAGCAATACTGCAGCGCTGGCGCTTAACGATGTCTACGTTGACGCCGATCGCCTCGTGGGTGGCGTGGAGGGCCAAGGCCTGATCCAGGCGCAGATGGTGTTCGGCTATACCCGTGTGATGGTCGCGGCTTTTGGACTTGGTGCCGGATGGTCCGCGCTGGATCGCGCCATTCCATATTCGATGAAGCGCATTCAGGGTGGAACGCCGCTGTCGGAGAAGCAGGGCTACACCCACAAGCTGATCGTTCCCAATGTCGTAAACCTGGAGGCTGGTCGCGCTTATATCGAAGAGACAGCCGAGCGCATCGATGCTGGCGCGGAAGGAAGCTTGAACACCGAAGGCGCGATCGCTAAATACATGTCCACCGAAGCGGGTCATGCCGCTGCCGACGCGAGCATTCAGGCGCTCGGTGGCTATGGCTACACGCATGAGTACATGGTGGAGAAGATCAGCCGCGATGTTCGCATCACCCGGATCTACGAAGGCACCTCCGAGATCATGGAGATGACGATCAGCCGCGATCGCTGGCAGCTTCACCTCAAGACGCGCGGTCAGCATTATCACGACCGCGCAAAGCAGGTTGAGGCGCTACACGCTGCACATCCGAATGTTGGCGCGGACACGGCCGCCTTGGCTCTACACGCGCTTGCTGAGGTAATGGAGAAAGCGCGCGTCGGGCGCCTGACCCGCTTCCAGCACATTCTGTTCCGCATTGGTAAGTGGATCGCGTACGCCGAGTGCGCTGCCACTCTGGCGCGGCGTGCCGCTCTTGCGGCTGAAGGCAGGTTGAACGAGAAGGCGAACGATCGCTTTGACGCGACGGCGCTGGCGGCCATCAGCCGAATCTTCGCACGCGAAGCTGCTTTGCTGGTTGCCGAAGATGGTCTGCGCTACATCCATGGCGCCGGCGGCTTGAACGATGCGGAGATTCCTGCTTTTGAAGCAGCTTTGGGATTGACGGCGATCCATCGCGCGCAAGCGGGTTTGGTCGTCGACATGGATTACGTTGCCGACGTGCTGTACGGACGTGTGAAGAAGCCGGCAGCAGAAGAGTTGAAAGAAGCGGCCCTGGCCCGGTAGTTCCAGGGTTTTCGTAAGTTAACGGGCATGAGCAGTGCGGTACTTTGCTCCGGCGTTCGAAGCATAAGACGTGTCCCAGTCTGCGGTCTAGCCTGTGGCCGCAGCTACGAGGAATCGCCTCGCGGACTGAAGACCAGCACTGCTCGCGCACACCAAGCACTGAATAAGAGCTTTCCGTGGAGCTGGCTCTGTCGACCTTCCTGGACAGACGCCCGCCCCACCTGAAGAGGGAACGTCATCATGGAGAACACCGCACATCGAGCCATTGCAATTGTAGGGGTGGGAGCGATCCTGCCCGATGCCCCCAATGCCCCTGCGTTCTGGGAGAACGTGAAGACCGGCCGCTACTGCATCAGTGAGGTCACACCGGATCGATGGGATGAGGCCTCTTATTACGATGCCGATCACAACGCGCCGGATAAGACCTATTCCAAAATCGGTGGCTGGGTTCGGGAGTACGCATGGGAGCCGATGAAATGGCATCTTCCCATACCGCCCCGCGTCGCCGATGCCATGGACGTGGCGCAGCAATGGGCGATCGCTTGCACGCGTGAGGCGCTGGAGGATTACGGTTATCCAAAGCGTGCGCTGGATCTCGATCGTACGGCGGTGATTCTTGGCAATGCCATGGCCGGGGAGAAACATTACTTGAGTTCGCTGCGCGTGTTCTTCCCTGAATATGCGCATGAGTTGGCGGAGACCGCCGGCTTTGCTCATTTGCCTACGGAGTTGCAGCTTGAGATCACGGAGCAATTTCACGATCGTATGGCGAAGCGGCTTGCGCCCATCACGGAAGACACCATGCCGGGCGAACTGGCCAACTGCATGGCAGGCCGCATCGCGAATCTGTACAACTTCCATGGTCCGAACTTCGTGTGCGACGCGGCCTGTGCCTCGGCGATGGCGGCGATGAGCGCTGCGGTCAAGGGTCTGATTGAAAACGATTTTGACACGGTTGTCACCGGCGGCATTGATCGCAACATGGGTGCCCCAACTTTCGTCAAGTTCTGTAAGATCGGCGCTTTATCTGGTACAGGCACAAGACCTTATGCCGAGGGAGCGGATGGCTTCGTCATGGGCGAAGGTGCAGCCATCTTCTTAATGAAGCGCTTGGCGGATGCTGAGCGCGATCAGGACAAGATCTATGCCGTATTGCGCGGCATCGGTGGATCGAGCGATGGCAAAGGGAAGGGAATTACGGCGCCGAATCCTATCGGACAGAAGTTCTGCGTCGAACGTGCGTGGAAGAACGCCGGCCTCGAGCCTATGATCGGAACGCTGATCGAAGGCCACGGCACTTCGACTCGTGTCGGTGATGTTGTCGAAGCCCAGAGCATGGCCGATATCCTCAACACCACAAATCTCCCACCGCATTCCGTGCCGCTCGGCTCAGTCAAATCGAATATTGGACATCTTAAGGGCGCCGCGGGCGCAGCGGGAATGCTGAAGGCTACTTTCGCCCTGCATCATAAGCTCCTGCCGCCCAGCCTGCACTGCCAGCATCCCAGCCCGGATATTGACTTCGCGCACTCGCCCCTTTACGTCAACACTGAGTTGCAACCGTGGGACGTTCCGGCGGATAGCGTGCGGCGCGCCGGCATCAGCGCCTTTGGATTTGGCGGGACAAACTTCCATATGGTGATGGAAGAGTACATTGCCGGCAAACTGAACGGCAACGGCAAGAAGTCAATCTCGGTTCCAGTAACGCCGCCTGTGTCGCAGCCAGTGCCGGTGCAGGCCAGCGCTCCTAATCCGGTCCTTGCAACAGCCCCCGCTGTTCCAGTGGCGATTGCACCTCCTGCTCCGGTTGAGATCACAAACAAGACGCCGCTGCGCGGAGCATTGGTGATCGGCGCTGAGTCGCCGGCCACTCTGATCGATCGCCTTACGACAGTGCTCAAGGCTGCTCAGGCCGGCAACGCGCCCGCTCCCGCTTCGCCAGCAGAGTCTGACCTGCGCGCGTCCGAGCGCCTGGTCATCGACTACGCCGATGCCGCCGAGCTGGCGACAAAATGCGGAGTCGCGCTCAAAGCGTTTAAGGCAAATCAACCCGCGTTTTGGAAAGCGGTCCGTGCACAGGGAATCTTCCGCGGACATGGTCCGGCGCCCAAAGTTGCGTTCCTCTACACCGGCCAAGGCTCGCAATACGTGAACATGCTGCGCGGTATTCGCGCGAAAGAACCGATTATTGGCCAGACCTTCGCCGAGGCTGATCGCATCATGACACCCATGCTGGGCAAGCCGCTCAGCGAATTCGTATTTGTTGATAAGGCGGATCCCGTGGCCCTGGCGGAATCCGAAGAAAGTTTGCGCCAGACTGAGATTACTCAGCCGGCCGTGCTGACCGCGGATATAGCCATGACCCGGTTACTCGCCGCTTATGGCATTTGTCCGGACATGACCATGGGACACAGTATGGGCGAATACGCGGCCCTGGTTGCGTCCGGCGGGCTTTCGTTTGAAGACGGGTTGGATGCCGTCAGTGCCCGCGGCCGCGGGATGGCCCAGGTTGCGGTTGCAGACAAAGGCAAGATGGCGGCCGTGTTCGCGCCCATCGCCGAGGTCGAGCGAATCCTCAAGACGGTTAACGGCTACGTCGTCATCGCCAACGTCAACAGCAACACCCAGTCGGTAATCGGCGGAGCCAGCCAAGCGGTTGAACAAGCTTCGCAGATCTTCCTACAGGCCGGCTACGACGTCCGGGAGTTGTCGGTCAGCCACGCGTTCCATACCTCAATCGTTGCTGGGGCGAGCGTGCCGCTGATAGAGATGATGGGACGTCTCGGTCTGCAGTCGCCGCGCATTCCGATTGTCGCCAATGTGACCGGTGAATTCTATCCAACTGGCTCTGACGTCGTGCCGCAGATGATCGATCTGCTCGGAAAACAGGTGGCCGCGCCGGTCCAATTCATCAAGGGTCTGCACACGCTGTATGACGCCGGTGCGCGCGTGTTCGTCGAGGTCGGTCCCAAGAAGGCGTTGCAGGGATTTGCCGAGGATGTACTCGGCAGCGATTCCGATGTCCTCTCGCTCTTTACCAATCATCCCAAGCTGGAAGATCTGACGGCATTCAATCAGGCTTTGTGCGGACTGTATGCAGCAGGGTTGGGCCGCGGGGTTGCCGCAATCTCACCCGAGGTGCCGGCAAAGCAGGTCCCGGTATCCGCTGTCGCCCCGCAGGTGGATACCCTGAAGCAGGCCGCCTTCGCGCAGCCGGTCGCTCCGGCGATTCAAACAGCCGTGATCCCAACGGTCACTTCCGAAGTCACAACATCAGCCGGCACAGCCCCTTCGGCAATCGCTAACGGCGACAAATACGCTGAGCTGGGCCGTTACTTCGCAGATGTTTTGGACCGTGGCTGGGAGATCTATCAGGGTCAGAAGGCCGCGGCCAAGACCGAACCGGTCGTCATCACGGGCGCGGCATTAGGTTTGCCCGGAACCGAGCACATCTTCGACGACGGCAATGTCGAACGCATTTTACGCGGCGACCAATTCATCAATCTGATCCCACCAGAGCTCCGTCGCGCCATGCTCGACAAGAACATCATTCGGCTGGTCAAGAGCGAGAACGGCGGTGCTGTGTTCGAGCGGATCACCGATGTCGGCGATGTGATCAAGCTGGCGGGACGCGGCGGCGAGTTCAATCTCGAAGCCGAGTTCGGCATCTCCGGTGAGCGCGTCGCTGCACTGGATCGTGTGACGCAGTTGGCGATTGCTGTCGGAATCGACGCCATGCGCGATGCCGGTATTCCACTGGTCATGCGGTACAAGACCACGACTAAGGGAACCAAGCTTCCCGAGCGTTGGGGTTTGCCCGACGCCATGCGCGATGACACTGGGGTGATCATGGGTTCCGCATTCCCGGGCTACGACTCTTTCGCCGAGATCATCTCGGGATATTGGGTTGACCGTGCACGCCGGGAGGAGCTGGCGATGCTGGAGAAATGGAGCGCACAGACGGCGAACGGACACTCCGGTCTGGGCCAGGAGGTCGCTAGACGCATCGACGAGTTGCGCGCCAACATCGAGCAGAAGCCGTACGTCTTCGACCGGCGCTTCCTGCTCAGAGTGTTGTCGATGGGGCACTCGCAGTTCGCCGAACTCATAGGCGCTCGCGGTCCCAACACGCAAATCAATGCCGCTTGTGCGACTACGGCGCAAGCGGTAAGTCTGGCGGAAGACTGGATCCGTGCCGGACGCTGCCGCCGCGTGATTATCATCTCGGCGGACGACGTCACCTCCGACAACATGGTCGAGTGGTTTGGCGCGGGCTTTCTGGCCAGCGGTGCTGCCGCTACGGATGAAGTCGTGGAAGAAGCCGCCATTCCGTTCGATCGCCGTCGCCACGGCCTGATTATGGGTATGGGCGCCGCGTCCCTGGTGGTCGAGAGCGCCGAAGCGGCGCGGGAACGCGGAATCCAGCCTATCTGTGAAGTCTTGAGTGCGGTCACGGCCAACAGCGCGTTCCACGGAACTCGTCTGGATGTGCAACATATCGGCCAGATCATGGAGGATCTGGTTGGCCAGGCAGAATCGTGCGCGGGCATTCGACGCGACCAGTTAGCGCCACAAATGGTCTTTGTTTCGCACGAGACTTACACCCCAGCGCGCGGCGGCAGCGCCTCGGCTGAAGTGCACGCACTGCGTCGCGTCTTCGGCGACGCCGCCGATCAAATCGTGGTCGCCAATACCAAGGGCTTGACTGGCCACGCAATGGCAACTGGCATCGAAGATGTCCTGGCCGTGAAGGCGCTGGAGACGGGATTGGTGCCGCCCGTTGCCAACTTCAAGGAAGTCGATCCCGAGTTAGGTCTACTGAACCTGTCGAAGGGTGGCGCCTATCCGGTGCAGTACGCGCTGCACCTGGGCGCGGGATTTGGCTCGCAGATCAGCATGATGTTGCTGCGCTGGGTGAAGACGCCGGATGGAGTTCACCGCACTCCCGGCAACCTGGGATATGCCTATCGCATTGCCGACCCAGCGGTGTGGAGCGGCTGGCTGAGCCGGGTTGCCGGATATGCGAAGCCTGAACTTGAAGTGGTCAAGCGCACACTGCGTGTGCACGACAACGGGCCGCAAGCGCGAGTCGCGCCAACTGTGCGGGAGTCAAAGTCCGTCGTTGCGCCGGTTGCTGTAACCGTGACTCCTCCGCCGGCCTCGGCTGTGGTTGTGAAGGCGGCTACGGATGCGAAGACGGCTGCGGATGCGAAGACGGCTGCGGAGACGAAGCCGGTGGCAGCTCCGCAGCCTCCAACTCCTAAAGTTGCAGAGGCTGTTAAACCTGCAGTTCAGTCGGCTGCTCCGATAGCGAATGAAGACGCGGTTAAGGAACGGATTCTGGCGCTGGCGGTCGACAAAACTGGTTATCCAGCGGATATGCTCGACCTCGACTTGGATCTGGAAGCCGACCTTGGAGTCGATACGGTAAAGCAAGCGGAAATCTTCGCCGCCATCCGCGAGATGTATAACATCCCGCGCGATGAAAACCGCAAGCTGCGCGATTATCCAACGCTCGCGCATGTCATCCGCTTTGTATTCGAGAAGCGGCCCGACCTTGCGAGTGAGGGAGCGGCACCGAAGGTCGAGCAGTTCGCCGTTGCTGCGCCAGTGGCCAAAATAGCTGCTCCGGTTGCGAAAGCGTCCGAGCCAGCCGCGGCTGTTTTGCCGGCCGTCTCTCTGGATTCGATCAAAGCGAAGGTAATGGAGATCGTGGCGGAGAAGACCGGCTATCCACAAGAGATGCTGGATCTGGATCTCGATCTTGAGGCCGATCTGGGTATCGATACCGTCAAGCAGGCGGAGATGTTTGCCGCCGTGCGTGCCGCTTACAACATCCCGCGCGACGAGAACATGAAGCTGCGTGATTTTCCAACGCTCGCGCACGTGATTCAGTTCGCGCAACAACGGCAACCGGGCGCGGTGTCGACAGCGTCCGCCGTCAAGGCAGAGGAGAAGAAGGCTGACGTTGTGGCCGTAGCACCGGTAGCGCCAGCACCGCCCGCCACTGCAACGGTGCCTCCCGTCGCAGCCGTATCCCTTGAGTCAATCAAGGCGAAGGTGTTGGAGATTGTTGCGGAGAAGACCGGATATCCCCCGGAGATGCTCGACCTCGATCTCGACCTGGAAGCCGATCTTGGCATCGACACTGTCAAGCAAGCAGAGATGTTCGCAGCGGTGCGCGCGGCCTATAACATTCCGCGCGACGAGAATATGAAGCTGCGCGACTTTCCTACTCTGGCGCACGTGATCCAGTTCGCACAGGAGCGGCAGCCAAGTGCGGCTCACGCAACCGCACCCGCCATCGCAGTAGAAGCGAAAAAGGCCGAAGTCGCCGTTGCACCCGCAGCACCGCCAGTCGCCGCAGCAGCAGTCACACCGCGTGCAGTTGTCGAAGCAACGCCTGTTGTGGCCGTATCCTTGGAGGCGATCAAGGCGAAGGTGCTGGAGATCGTGGCCGAGAAGACCGGCTACCCGCAGGAGATGCTGGATCTGGATCTCGATCTCGAAGCCGATCTTGGCATCGACACCGTCAAGCAGGCCGAGATGTTTGCCGCCGTGCGCGCTGCCTACAACATCCCGCGCGACGAGAACATGAAGCTCCGGGACTTTCCAACTCTGGCGCATGTGATCCAGTTCGCGCAGCGCGGAGTGGGAACACCGGTCCAAGCAACTCCTGCCCCCGCAGCGCCGCCTGCCGAAGAACTTGCTCCTCCGCCAGCCGTGGCTGAGGTGACGCCGGTGGTTTCCGAGGTTTCCCTGGAGTCGATTAAGCAAAAGGTGTTGGAGATCGTTGCGGAGAAGACGGGTTATCCGCCGGAGATGCTCGACCTGGATCTTGATCTCGAAGCCGATCTTGGCATCGACACCGTGAAGCAAGCCGAGATGTTTGCCGCGGTGCGCGCGGCCTACAACATCCCGCGCGACGAGAACATGAAGCTGCGCGACTTTCCGACCTTGGCCCATGTGATCCAGTTCGCCCAGGATCGGCGTCCAGGATCGGCACCAGCCACTGCCGCTGAAACAGGAGTAAAGACAGCTGCGGCTGCGCCGACTCCTCGTCCGCCGCTGGCCAGCTTCGACGCAGCAAATCAAGTCCCGCGGCGCGTGCCCATTCCGAATCTCCGCCCTCCGCTGGCAATCTGCAAACCGACTGGCGTGACGCTGAGTGTCGGCGACCGCGTTGTGCTGATGTCCGACAAAAACGGAGCAGGCGATGCACTCGCTGCGCAACTGAAGAAACTTGGCGTCGAGGTTCTGCGCATCGACAATGCGCAGACCTCCGACCAGTTGGCGAATTCGCTGAAGACCTGGCTCGCAGCCGGTCCGGTGAAAGGCATCTACTGGCTACCCGCGCTGGACAACGAAGGTCCGCTCAGCAGGATGGACCTCGCTGCGTGGCATGAGGCCTTGCAAGTCCGCGTGAAGTCGCTCTACACGGCCATGCGTGGGCTCTATGAGCAGGTCGCACAACCGGGAACATTCCTGGTTGCGGCCACCTGTCTAGGTGGACAGCACGGATACGACGAGGCTGGAGCAGTTGCTCCGATGGGCGGAGCTGTTACCGGCTTCGTCAAGACGTTTAAACGTGAGCGGCCCGACGTCCTGGTGAAAGCGGTTGATTTTGCAGAAGGGCTCAATCCTTCGGAGATAGCCGACCTTCTCATCCAGGAGACGCTGCGTGACAACGGCGCGGTAGAGATCGGCTACAAGAATGGATTGCGCTGGACGATCGGCCTGCAAGAGCAGCTTGCGGCTGACGGGCAGCCTGGTCTCACAATGGACGCCAACAGCGTCTTCGTTATTACCGGTGCGGCCGGCAGCATCGTCTCCGCCATCACAGCGGATCTGGCTGCAGCCTCCGGCGGGACATTTTACCTGCTGGATCTTGTTCCCGAGCCCGATGCGAACAATCCTGACATCGCGCGCTTCATAAGTGACAAAGACAATCTCAAGCGCGATCTGTTTGCTCGCATTCAGGTGCGCGGTGAGCGAGCCACTCCCGCGCTGGTGGAAAAAGAACTGGCAGCGCTGGAGCGGGCGCACGCGGCACTCAGTGCAATCGATGCGGTGAAAGCGGCTGGTGGAACACCTCACTACTTCAGCGTCAACCTCGCGGACGCGGATGGCATCGCCAAAGTGATCGCGGAGGTGAAGAAAAACAGCGGCCGCATCGACGTTCTGCTGCACGCCGCGGGTCTGGAACGCAGTCACTTCCTGCCGGACAAAGATCAGCGCGAGTTCGATCTCGTCTTCAACGTGAAGTCGGACGGATGGTTCAATCTGCTGCATGCGATCGGCGACATGCCTCTGAGTGCGACGGTCGCGTTCAGTTCGGTTGCCGGCCGATTCGGCAATGCCGGCCAGACGGATTACAGCGCCGCCAACGATCTGCTGTGCAAATACACCTCAAGCTTCCGTTCCACCCGGCCGCAGACACGCGGCATCGTGATCGACTGGACCGCCTGGGGCGGTATCGGCATGGCGACCCGCGGCTCGATTCCGAAGATGATGGAGCTGGCAGGAATCGACATGCTGCCGCCGGAGGCGGGCATTCCTCTTATTCGTCGCGAGCTGACGACAGGCGGAACGCGCGGGGAGATCGTGATCGGCGCGCGTCTAGGCGTGCTGCTCGATGAGTGGGATGCCACGGGCGGATTGGACACAGCCGCTTTGCTCAAGTCGAGGAAGCAGCTTGGCCAAGGGCCAATGGTCGGAATCATCACCGGCATGGGAATCTATAGCGGCTTGACGATGGAAACCACGCTCGATCCCAAGGTGCAGCCCTTCCTCTACGACCACCAAATCGATGGCATTCCGGTGCTTCCGGGCGTCATGGGCATTGAGGCATTCGCAGAAGCGGCGCTGTGTATGCATCCGGGATGGCACATCGAAGCCATTGAAGAGGTGAATTTCCTGGCTCCATTCAAGTTCTACAAAGACGAGCCGCGCGCGGTGATCATCCAGGCGACCCTTCATCCACAAGGCGACAAGCTGGTGGCCGATTGCCGGCTGATCGGACGGCGCACCCTGCCGAACCATCCGCAGCCGCAGGAAACATTGCACTTCACGGCTCGCGTGCGCGTCAGCAAACAGCCGACGCATGCTGTAAAGGGCGCAACTCCGCCCCTGACGGCAGAAGCGATTGTTGCCGCCGCGCAAATTTATCGCCTCTACTTCCACGGTCCCGCTTATCAGGTGGTAGATCACGCGTGGTGGGACGGCGAGCGGATGATCGGCGAGCTGGCCGCCAACCTACCCGTCAATCATCAACCGTCCGATCGGCCGACCCTTATGTCTCCGCGGCTGATCGAGCTCTGTTTCCAGACCGCTGGTCTCTGGGAAATAGGTGCACAGAAGCGGATGGGTCTGCCGTTGCACGTCGAGCAGGTCTCGTGGCTGCGCGCGCCGAAGTCGGCTGAGGGCCACTTGTATGCACTCGTCACTCCTCATCCGGAGCAGGGAAGCTTCGATGCGGAGGTGGTGGACTCCAGCGGCAACCGGTACCTGATCCTCAACGGTTATCGCACAGTGGCAACGGGCAACGGTCTCGATGCCGAGTCGCTGCAGGCAATGCAGGCGGTGATCGCGGCCGAACCTGCTGTTGTCTCCTAAGCTGAACGGTCTGCGTTTCGGTGGTGGGTTATGCCAGGCAAATTCCAACGTGTGGCTATCGTCAACCGTGGCGAAGCTGCAATGCGATTTATTCATGCGGCACGCGAGTTCAATCAGGAACACGGTGCCTCGCTGCGCACCATCGCGCTGTTTACCGATCCCGACCGCCACGCGATGTTTGTGCGCGAGGCGGACGAGGCGGTTTCGTTGGGTCCTCCGCACACGGTTGATCCCAACACACATCATCTGAAAAACAGTTATGTCGATTACGCGCGCCTGGAGCGTGCCTTGACGCAAGCTCGCGCCGAGGCCGCCTGGGTGGGATGGGGCTTTGTCGCCGAGCACGCGCAGTTCGCCGATCTGTGCCGGGACATGGGCATCGTCTTTATTGGACCTGAGGGCGATGTCATGCGCCAGCTCGGGGACAAGATCTCGTCGAAGCTGCTGGCCGAGGGAGCGCAGACCCCTGTTGCACCGTGGAGCGGCGGACCGGTAGAAACCATCACCGATGCGTGGCATCACGCGGAGCGTCTAGGATATCCGTTGTTCATCAAGGCGACCGCCGGCGGTGGTGGGCACGGGATACGGCGTGTGCAATCGGCTTTGGAATTGGAGAAGGCCTTCGAAAGCGCTCGCGCTGAGGCCTTCAAAGCCTTCGGCGATCCCACTCTCTTCATGGAGCAGTTGGTCACCGGCGCACGACACGTCGAGGTCCAGATCATCGCCGATCACCATGGCACGACGTGGGCCGCAGGTGTTCGTGACTGTACGATCCAACGCCGACATCAGAAGGTCCTGGAAGAAGCGCCTTCGCCAGCTCTGTCGCCTGAGCAAGATGAATGGCTGCGGGAGGCGGCGATCCGCATCAGTCGTGCGGCCGGTTATCACAATGCCGGTACGGTGGAGTTCCTGTACGAACCGCACAGCCGGAATTTTCTCTTCATGGAGATGAACACCCGGCTCCAGGTCGAACATCCGGTTACGGAGTGCACCACCGGCATTGACTTGGTCAAGCTGCAGATCCATGTTGCGCAGGGCGGGCGGCTGGAAGGAGATCCGCCGCGGACTGCGGGGCACGCAATTGAAGTGCGGCTGAATGCCGAGGATCCGGACAACGGCTTCGCTCCTTCGCCCGGCACGATTGAACGCTTCCGGATGTTGACTGGACCGGGCGTTCGTATCGATACCGGAGTGGAAGAAGGCGACAACATTCCGTCCGAATTCGATTCGATGATAGCCAAGATCATCGCCTATGGGCAGACCCGCAACGAAGCGCTGGCGCGGTTGCAGCGAGTTCTTCGCGAGAGCGTTGTGGTGATTCGCGGCGGCGTCAGCAATCGGGCGTTCTTGATGGAATTGCTTGAGCGCGAGGAAGTCAAGCGCAGCGAGGTGGACATTGCCTGGCTCGATCGACTGGCTGCCAGGGGCGAACACTTGTCGCGAAAACATGTTGATGTCGCACTTGTGCAAGCCGCGATTGAAGCCTGTAACGCTGAGTGCAAAGTCGAGCAGACACAGTTCTACGAATCTGCGGTGCGCGGCAGGCCGCAGGTACGCAGCGAAGTGGGCCGCAGAGTTGAGCTGCGGTATCGAGACCATGCTTATTCGATCAAGGTTTATCGGCTCGGCCTTCACAGTTATCGGCTCGATGTCGATGGGGCGCCGTTCGATGCGCACATCGAACGGCGAGGTCCATTCGAGTATTGGCTGACTGTTTTTGGACGCTGTTTTCACGTTGTGTCAGTAGAGCAGGGATCGAGCTACCGGATCGAAGTCGGCGGCGTATCGCATCGCATCGACCGCGATGACGGTGGCGTCGTAAGAGCGCCCTCCCCAGCGGTGGTTGTGTCCATTGCCGTCAGACCAGGTGACACAGTGTCGACGGGTGACCGCCTGGCCGTACTGGAAGCCATGAAGATGGAGACGCAGGTGACCGCACCGTTTGCCGGCAGGGTGCGGCAGGTGATGGCGACGCCTAACGTGCAGGTCAGCAGCGGCGCTCCGCTGCTTCAGATTGAACCCGTAGCCGACAAGAAGTCTTCCGCAGTAACAGAACGTATAACCTTCAACCCCTGCTTGCCGCTAGTTGGTGATCTTCAGAATCAAACGAATCGCTGGCGCCGGAACCTGGAAGAACTGCAACAGCTGATGCTCGGCTTCGAGGTGGATCCTGTGCGCATGGCGCACCTGCTGACGGAGTGGAAGCAGTTCCGGGCGAATGAGGCCGACACCGAAGAAGTGCGCCGCGGCGAAGATAAGATCCTCAATATTTTTGTGGATATATGTTCGCTCTTCCGGCGCAATCCCGCGGTGCGCGATCAAGTTGTCGGCGAGGCGCCCAGTACCGAGGCCTACCTCTTCTCGTATCTCCGAATGCTCGACACCCGTGGCGATGGAGCTCCAAAGGAGTTCGTGGCGGCATTATCGCGAGGGGTGGCGCACTACGGCCTGACATCATTGGATCGCACCCCTGAGCTGGAAGAGTGTCTGCTTTGGATTTATAAGTCGCACCAGCAAGTCGAACAGCAGGCCGCGATTGTTCGGGAGGTTTTGCAACGGCGGTTGTCGGAAGCAACAGCCATTACGTCTCCGCCGGATGAGACGTTGCGGGCCTTGTTGGACCGCATGGTCTCGATCACACGCGGAGTATTTCCAACCGTCAGCGATCTTGCGCGGGAGCTGCGCTATCGCTGCTTCGATAAGCCGCTGTTTGAAGAAGCGCGGCAAAAGACCTATGCCGAGGCGGACGTCCAGCTTGCCTATCTTGAAGCACATCCGGACGCTGCCGACCGCCAGAAACGACTGCGCCCGCTGATCGAGTGTCCGCAACCGCTGGCCACCATTCTCGCCAGCCGATTTGCCACGGCGTCGCGTGCAATGCGGGGGCTGATGCTGGAGATTGTGCTGTCGCGTTACTACTATTCCGTTCGTGAGCTGACCAATTTCCGGACCTTGAAGACAAATGGCTATCACTGCGTGTCTGCGGAATATGACGAGAAAGGCAAGCACGTTCATGTGTTGGCGGCGCACGCCCAATATCCTCAGCTGGCCAAGGCGATGCAGGAAATGATTCCTTTCATCGAACAGGTTGCGAGCGAAGAGGAAGTTGTTCTTGACTTTCTCACTTGGAGCAGTGATCCGATAGACAGCCCGGAGGAGACGGAGCAGGCGATTCATTCCATCATCAATGAAGCCAGACTGCCGCGGCCGGTACGGCACATCGTGGTGGCTGTGTCGGGCGCTGGATGCGATCCGGGACTGGGCGGCATGCAGCACTTCACCTACGAGCCCGCCGTCTCCGGATACGAAGAAGCAAGACTCTTTCGCGGCGTTCATCCCATGATGGCTGAACGCCTGCACCTGTGGCGTTTGAAGAACTTCAAGATCGAACGGCTGCCTTCGGTTGAGGATGTTTACCTGCTGCATGTCGTGGCAAATGAGAATCCCAAAGACGAGCGGCTGTTTGCCGTGGCAGAGGTACGAGATCTGACGCCGGTTCATAACAAAGCCGGTCGGATTGAGCAGTTCCCGCACCTTGAGCGGATGTTCGCCGAGGCGACGGCGGCCATACGTCAGTATCAATCGCAGCGGCCACCAAACAAACGCTTGTATTGGAATCGCATATTCCTTTATGTTTGGCCAACATTGAACCTCAAGCCAGACGCAGTGAACGACATCGTGCGCCGTCTGGCGCCGTCAACGGATGGCCTGGGACTCGAGCAGGTAGTAGTGCGGGCACGTATACCCAATCCACGCACGGGAGAGCTTCGGGATACCATCATGCGAATCTCAGCTCCCGGCGATGCCGGTTTGCTGATGACGTTCCGTCCCGCAGCCAAACTGCAACCCATGCGGCCGCTGACAACCTACGACCAGAAAGTTGTCAAGATGCGGCAGCGCGGGCTGCTGTATCCCTACGAGATCATCAAGCTGCTCACACCTGCGCCGGACGAGACGCGTGCCGAACTGCCTCCCGGTGAGTTTGTCGAGCTCGACCTCAATGACAAGGGTCGCCTCGTTCCTGTGGATCGCCCGTATGGCGAGAACAAGGCCAACATCGTTGTCGGCATCATCCGGAATTTCACCGCAAAACATCCGGAAGGAATGACGCGAGTGGTGCTGCTCGGCGATCCAAGCAAGGATCTTGGCGCACTGGCCGAGCCGGAATGCCGCCGCATTCTTGCCGCTCTGGATCGCGCGCGTGACAAGAAAGTTCCGCTGGAGTGGTTTACTCTGTCGGCAGGTGCCAAGATCTCCATGGATAGCGGTGTGGAGAATATGGACTGGATTGCGCGGGTGCTGCGCGGTCTGGTCGATTTCACACAGGCTGGAGGAGAGGTGAACCTGGTGGTGAACGGCATCAACGTCGGCGCTCAACCTTACTGGAATGCTGAAGCCACGATGCTGATGCACACGCGCGGTGTGCTGATCATGACGCCCAAGGGGGCGATGGTGCTGACGGGTAAACGCGCTCTCGACTACTCAGGCAGCGTATCGGCCGAAGACAACCAGGGTATCGGCGGCTACGACCGAATCATGGGATTCAATGGTCAGGCGCAGTATTTCGCTCGTGACATCGATGAAGCCTGCCGCATTCTCATGCGCCACTACGAGCACACTTACATCGCGCCGGGCGAGCGGTCGCCGCGGCGGGCGATGACGAATGACCCGATTGATCGAGACGTGTGCCTGTCGCCGCATCGCGATGGTGATGGAGACGGATTCAAGCTGGTGGGCGAGATCTTCTCCAACGAAACCAATCCCGGCCGCAAGAAGTCGTTCGAGATCCGCAAGGTGATGCGGGCGGTCGTCGACCAGGACCACGGAAATCTGGAGCGATGGTCGGGAATGCGTTCGGCAGAGACGGCAGTCGTGTGGGACGCGCACCTTGGAGGTTATCCCGTCTGCCTGATCGGGATCGAGTCCAAGCCCGTGCCGCGCTTCGGATTCGTGCCTGCCGACGGGCCCGACCAATGGACTGCCGGAACGCTCTTTCCCCAGTCGTCGAAGAAAGTGGCTCGCGCCATTAACGCGGCGAGTAACAATCGGCCGGTGGTGATTTTGGCGAACTTGTCGGGCTTCGACGGCTCACCCGAGTCGATGCGCCGCCTGCAACTGGAATATGGCGCCGAGATCGGCAGGGCCGTGGTCAACTTCAAGGGGCCGATGGTGTTTTGCGTGATCTCGCGCTACCACGGCGGGGCTTATGTTGTCTTCTCGCGAAGCTTGAACGAACAGCTCGAAGTAGTTGCACTAGAAGGTACTTATGCGTCGGTAATTGGCGGGGCTCCGGCTGCGGCGGTGGTGTTCGCAACTGAGGTCGAAGCTCGCGCGCAAAAGGACCCGCGGGTTCAGGCACTCAACCAGGCACTGGCTCAAGCTGACGCGGCTGAGAAGGGGCGAATTCGCGCGGAATTGGATGAGCTCTCCAAGCTCGTACACTCGGAGAAGCTCGGGGAAGTGGCGGCCGAGTTCGACCGCATTCATAGCGTGCATCGCGCCATGGAAGTTGGCGCGTTGCACAACATCCTTGCGCCGAAAACGCTCCGACCGTATCTCATCCACGCTATCGAGCGCGGTCTCGCCAAGGCAGAGCGGGCAAATGCTGCAAGATTGCGAGAGGATGAGGCAGAAGTTGCTCTGCAGGCGCCGTGATGGAGATTTATTGGCTCGAGCAGCTAGTCGCCGACGTGCCTCTCGATGACGAGTGGTTGAGCGGTGGCGAACAACTAACTCTGGCGGGACTGAAGGTTCCGAAACGCCGAGCCGACTGGCGACTGGGGCGCTGGACCGCGAAGCGAGCCGTCGCCGCCTACCTTGAGCCGTCCTCTGGCCCGAAACAGTTAGTGGCTATCGAAATCCGGCCGGCTGCAAGCGGCGCGCCAGAGGTTTTTCTCGATCATCAACCGGCCGACGTCTCCATTTCCCTGAGCCATCGAGATGGCACAGCCGCGTGCGCTATTGTGCCGTCGGGTGGAGTGGTGGGCTGCGACTTAGAGCTCGTCGAGCCGCGCAGCAATGCATTCATCGGTGACTACTTCACTACAACAGAACAGAAATGCATCGCCCAGGTATCTCCAGAACAACGAGATCGTCTTGTCACCATTCTTTGGAGTGCAAAAGAGAGTGCTCTGAAGGCGTTGCGCACGGGCCTGCGAGTCGACACACGCACGGTCTCGGCCTCTGTCTCTTTTGGTTCGTGTAAAGCGTTAGCTGGGGACGGCACAAATTCTGGAATGGCAGGTGAATGGTGTCCGTTGAGCGTCCGGTACGAAGAGAGCCAGGTGTTTTCGGGATGGTGGCAATGTGTCGATCGGCTCGCGCGTACTGTTGTCAGCGCGCCATGCGCTAATCCGCCTGTTCCGTTGATGAACTCGCGACCCGGCGCACGGCGAAGGTGATCAGAGGCCGGTGCCGCTAGTGAGCAACGTCCATCATGTTGTCATCAGCGATGCGGTCCACCAGCTTGTTGTAAGGATCGATGCCTGCCCGCGTCGGCATTTCATCGACAATGATCTCGAAGGTGTTCTGCTCCTGTGTGAACTTCACCTTCTTGAGGTAGAGAGGCTGCTCTTCATCCTTCTTGCCCTTGAAAACTCCAATTTCGATGTAGTCGTTGAGCGCCATGGGCGTTTCGTTGCCGTTGCCGTCGGCTTTGACTTTCCTCGCCTGCGTGACCAGTGTGACTTTGTACTTGTGGTCAGCCGTTGGGGTGACGGTCGCGCTCACGGCCTTGTTGTCGTAGAGGACGATCGAATCGAAGCCGTCCGTAATCAGATATTGCAGCTCCGGCGGAGTCTGGGCGCGCAGGTCAGCCTCCAGCAGGCGCGTGTCCGGGTAAGGCGTCGTCAGCGAGTTGGTAGCATTGGCGTAGCGGTGCTGCATCAGGAAATTGTGCAGCGCAGCGTCGACCTTGTCCTCGCCGATGTAGTCAGCCAGGGTGTACATGATCTGACCGCCCTTCTGATACCAGACATAAGGCTCGCGCTGCACCAGCGACAGCGGCGGTTCATGGCGGACCTCACCGCCGCGGCCACGCAAATAGTTATCCAGCTCGTGGCGCAGGAAGCGGTGCATGTTGTCCTTGCCGTATTTCTTTTCCATCACCATCAGCGCCGAGTATTCGGCCAGGGTTTCCGACATCATGTTGGAGCCCTGCACATTGCCGCCGATCAGCTGATGACCCCACCACTGATGAGCCAGTTCGTGCGCCGTGACGAAGTAAGTGAGGTCAATATCGTTCTTTTTCACCACGCGGCCGATGAAGCCGATGCTTTCGGAGTAGGGAATGGTGTTAGGGAACGACTGAGCAAACTGGCGGTAGCGCGGAAACTCCATGATGCGGTACTGCGCAAACTGGTAGGGACTGTAATTCGCGCGGTAATAGTCGAGACCGGCCTTGGATGAGGCCAGCATGTCGTCGATGTCAAACTCGTGGCCAGGCGTGTAGTACACCTCCAGCTTGGTTCCCTGGTAGTCCTCGCGTTTAACCTTGTAGCGCGCCGAGATGAAGGCGAAGAAGTCGGCGATGTTGGTCGACCCCATGCTGTACTCGAAGAAATTACGTCCGCCTTGCTGCCACTGGCGCTGGAGGTAGCCGGGTGCGATCGCGATCTGATCCGGAGAAGTGCTGACAACGGCGTGATACGTGATCCAGTCAGAGTCTTTGGTAAAAAGGCTGTAGAGCGATTGCACTGGATCACCGCGCGGTGCCATCTCCTCCAACGGACCGAGACGCTCCTCCCGGCGGCGGCGCGGATCGCTGAGTTCGAGACCCTGGCTGTAGCCAAGGGTGGGAAAGTAAGTGGAGTCGAAAAATGTTCCGTTGTAGGCCAGCTCGGCCTTCTCGTTGCCGTCGCGAAAACCATGCGACTGATAACCGACGTTGAACGTCATCTCGATGGTCTCGCCCGGAGCGACCGGCTGGTCAAGCGCATAAATCGAGTAGATATCACGCGACCCCGAACTGACCCGGTGGAATGGCCGGTCGAATTGGATGTTCGAAATCGACTGCTGCTGGTCGGTGACATGAACTTCGGAAATGGGCTGCGCAGTCTTATTGCGAAGAGTGTAGTGCGCCCAGCCAGAGAAGGAGCGGCGAGCGGGGTCGATGTCGACTCGAGTGTCGACGGCCACGACCTTTAGCTGCGGTTGATTCTCATACTTTTTGTAGTTGCGCTCATAGTTGGCCTGAATCTGCCGCCGTTGCTTCGCATTTAAGTATTCATTCAGGACGTGCGCGTTGTAGTAATACCAGACTCCACTACCCAGACCGATCAGCAGGCAAAGGACAGCCGCCGGTATCAAACGTGGTATACGGGCGCCCGCAATTCGGCGGCGCGCGGTCCAACTGTCTTCCGCGCCGCGCCGCGTCCAGGCGATCGAGATTACCCCCAGAAATGCGGAAATCGCTAGCCAGTAGGTAATCGACCAGAACAACGCGGGCACGAAGTGACCGTAGCCGTTCATGTCGCTGTAGGTATAAGGCGGAGTGTTGCCGAACAGGTAGAGCGTGTTTTCCCAACCCCAGGTGAACAGAATGGGGACCAGGACGAAGATCCCGATCGCGATGCCGTGGCCGATGAACTTGTTGCTGACCATGGTCTGCACGAACAAAGCCAGTAAGGCAAAGATCAGGACTTGCGGGAAGGTGACGACGAACAGTTCCTTGAAGTATTGCAGCAGCTCGAAATGGTAGTAGCCGGCGATGCTCTGCATCAGAATGCCACACAGCATCGTCACCACCAGCAGCACCACTTCCACGAAGGCGATAGCCAGCAGCTTGGAGAGCCAGTCGATGGTTTCTCCCATCGGCAATGCGTCATGGATGCCGTCGAAGTGCACGTCGCGCTCGCGCCACACGAGCTCGGCGGCATACAAAGCGGCGACGATGTAGAGAAAGAGAGTTGCGCCGCCTTCCACCGCCTGCAGCATCAGGTAGGTTACGGGCCAGACGTCGACCTCCGCGACCTTCCCGGCGAAGTAACCGTTGCTGAGGGCGAACACGGTCATCAGACCCGCAATTGCCCAGAACGGTATTTCATGCAGGATGATGTAAATCCGCAGACGCGACAGCGAGAGAAATTGCGTCCAGGTAGTCGACGGGCCAAACACACGGTGCACGAGCGGAAGGCGCGCGGCAACCAGCGTGCGCACCGGCCGCAGCTCCAGTTCTTCCTGTTTCTTTGCTTTGGCGGCGCGGCGTCCCTGGGAGACCGCGGTCAGCGCCTCCACCGACATCGGGAACAACGCCCACAGCACCACCAGCGAGAGGCAGCCGACCGAAAGCCAGAGCAGGCGGTTGTAAAGAAAAACTCCTGAACCTACAGACGGCGACCAGCTCAGCAGCAGCGTGTTCCGCTCCACTACCGTCCAGTAGCGGGTGATGTCGTCCAGATACACAAAACCGATGGGATCGAAGATGCCCGACCAGAAGCGCTCCAGCGACCGCGTCGCGCTGAACACCGTCAGCCCGATAAGGTAGATCATGAATAGCGCGGCCCCCTGCACGTAGACCACGAAGATCTTCCGGGACAGCGCCGCCACGGTGAAGAAGAGCGACCCGATGAAAAAGATCTGCACCACCGTGATTGACAGGAAGGGCTGCAGATACCACCAGAGGTGGTTCGGACCGATGCGCGCGTGATCGGCCCAGGGAGCGAAGGTGCCGGCGAATTCGCCAAGCAGGCATCCGGAAAACACAAACACTGTGACCACCATCGATCCGGCCCACCGTCCTCCGAGGTAGGCGAACTTAGGGATGGGTTTGGTGAACAGCATCTGGTACGTATCGCGCTGGAAGTCGCGGAGGATTGAAGTTCCGAAGATGGCTGCAATGATGATGATGCCGAATAAACTCGCGCCGGTAGAGTTAATCGTGTTGGCATAGGGGCCATTGAGCAGAACCTTGCCATTGGAATTGCCCACCGGACCGAAGCTCTCCGACGCGACGCACAGGAAATAGAAAGTGAACCAGAGAAGGAAGTAGATATACGTCGAGATACTCTTGCGTCGCAGCCTGACTTCGAAGGAGAAAAACTCCCAGAACATTCGCATGGCTATCCCTCGTTCGCCTCAGTTCCTGGCCTGCCGGGAAAGATTGAAGAAGTACACGTCTTCCAACTCGGAGTCGACCGGCTGAAATTCGGCGCCCGGATTACTGTCGGAGTAGACGCGGACCTCATGCTGGCCGGCGATCAAATGCGTGGAGATGACGTGCATCTGCGATTCCAGGGCTTTGAGTTCGTCATCGCTGCTGACCACCTTGCTCCAGATCTTGCCGTTGAGCGCGGCCAGCGTATCGGCGGGCGCGCCTTCCAGCAGCAGTTCGCCATTGGCGATGATGGCCATCCGCGGGCAAAGCTCGCGGACGTCGTCGACGATGTGAGTGGAAAGAATAACCGTGACTTCGCGGCCAATCGAGCTGAGCAGGTTGAGAAAGCGATTGCGCTCGGCGGGATCCAGCCCGGCCGTGGGCTCGTCCACAATGATGAGACGGGGATTGGCGAGCAGGGCCTGCGCAATCCCGAAGCGCTGCTTCATCCCCCCGGAAAATGTGCTGAGCGCCTTTTTCCGTACCTCCCACAGGTTGGTCTGTTGGAGGAGCGCATCAACCATCTCCTTGCGCTCTCTCGGCGAGGTAACGCCCTTCATCACCGCCAGATGTTCCAGCATGTCCAGCGCCGAGATCTTGGGATACACGCCGAACTCTTGTGGGAGATAGCCGAGGATCTTGCGGACTTCGTTTTTTTGCGCCAGTACGTCGAGATTATCGACGTGGACGGATCCGGAGTCGGGATCCTGAAGAGTTGCGACCGTACGCATCAGGGTGCTTTTGCCGGCCCCATTGGGTCCGAGCAACCCAAACATAATGTTTCCGATGGAAAGAGAGACATTCTTGAGGGCTTTGACGCCGTTGGGGTAGGTCTTTGACAGATCGGAGATGGTAACTGCCAAGGGCAACCTCCTGGGAGAGACAAGCTATGGCAAAGTCGTTGTTCGCCGGACTGTATCACAGCTTTCCGTCAACACAAACTCCTTTCGCCACATACGACTTGGTGTTCATCACAGTTTCCTCGACACTCGAAAACTTACGTTTCGCGTTGCTAACCCGTGCCCGCGACTGGGGAAGACTAGCCGAAATCCGCATCGCACTTGCCAATTGTCGCTTCGTAGTTCAGATACCTCTTACTACGCTCTTCAAACTGCGCTAGTGCCCCTCCTGCTTGCCGGTGCGCCTATCTGGTGGATAGCGTTTTGAAGGTATCTCCGGAGGAACGGACTCTCCAGTTCGCTCAGATTCGGGATTCTTACGTGGCGAATCGACTTACCTGTGCCGGTCAGGATTTTGTTTGGGTCGGGAAGTAGAGCGCCGCGGTTGAAACCGAGGTTCACGTGTGTGGCGTAGGTCACGATGTGACAAAACCCATCTTTCAAAGGCTTCCCGGTAAACGAAAACCCGATGGTGACGGCGTAGCCTTGGACAATGGATTCGATGGCGTCGGGAGCCTCCTCCAGAACTAGCTGCCGCAGCGCCAATGTTAAGTCTGAGATGTGTGGATCGTAGCTGGCGAGGTAACTCAACAATCGCCTGTCTGGCGGGCGAACCATGCTGGCCAGACTAGCACAGCTCCCGGCCTCTTATCGCACCAGCAGAGTGATACGAGGAAACAGAAAGTGTCCGGCGGCATCATCAATAACGTTAATCTGACAGGTGTAGAAGCCGGGTTTCAGTTCGGAGAGCGGAACTTCCAGTTGAAAAATGGCCGCGTGCCGGTCGGGCACGGCAACTTCGTGAATTTCGGTTAGTGAAGTTTCGTAGGCCTTTACATCACCTTTGAAAAAGGAAACGTTGCTTAGCAAGCGGACAACATTCTTCGCCTCGCCAGCGGCACGGTTCTTGCCATTCGCGGCTTCATTATTGGCGTTACGGCTGCGCGCGGGATCGTATACCTCGTAGTAGAAATACAAATGCTGACCGGTCGAAAAAACGCGTGTCACACTGGGTATGATCTGCGATCCATTGCGAATAAGAGGATCGTTTGGATTCTCGTGCTTACCGGCCGGCTGAATTTGGCTCGCCATGACGATCGAGCTCATCTTCAGCGGGGTTGATTTGAGATCGGGGATCGCGAAGTCCGTCTCAAACGCGCCCATTTGCCCGTTCTCGTTTTCCCGCACCACGATCTTCAGGTGATACTTTCCCGGCGGCAGGATCAAGCCGTTGTCGTATTGGACATTCTTGCGCTGCACCTCATTGGCGGCGTTGACCGCAAGCTTCACGGTGTCGCGAATGCCGCCCACCGGGACTTTTCGCTCGTCGGTCACCACTCCTAAGATGTCCAGTGTCGCCTTGTCCTGATCACGGTTGCGAGTGAAAGGAATCGCCGATCCGGGGACGATAAGTGAAATCGGAATGTAGTACCGATTGTCGGCGAGGCGGAAATAGCCGGTCGCAAGATAAAGCGGAAGATCGGTCGAGGGCAGATCGGATGCGAGCTCTTCCTGAAGCTGGCGCTCGCGGTCTTCCTTGTTGGAATGCCTGAAGTCAGCCTCGGCGTAATAGCCTTTGCGATATTCCAGTTTCACTCCCGGCCGGTTCACACGCACGGTGATTTTCCGGAACTTGCCATCGCGTGCGGTATTCGTGCTGTGGTATCCCAGCAGGTAGTACATGTCCATGTCCTGCTGTACTCCGCGAAACACGCGCGTGAAATCGTTGGAGTCGAGATAGGCGCGGCCACCGGTATCGACGGAAAGCGAGACCAGGGTTTCCTGTGTGGTGAAGTTGGAATTCAGATCGTTGAGCGTCGACTGGCCGTTGTAGGGCGAGATTCCACGCAGGCTGGCGTTCTGCGCCGCCCCGCCGGGAGGCAGCGCCTGCAAGCCGCGAATATCCATCGTATAAATGGCCATGTTGGCTAGCACCGCTGCATTGGTGGCCGATCGCAGCTCTGACTCATTCTCGATGCCGGTGCGGTCCATGCCGCTGGAAAAGTAAATGAGCGCTTTCTCTTGCGGAACGCTGGCTACCTGCAAGGCGATGCTGCGAATCGCTTCCAGCCGGCGGTCGGTATTGAAGATGTTGTACTCAGTGTCGTCCACGGTGAAAGAATTGGCGTTGTTGGGTGTGCCTTCAGTCGTGCCGACGCTACCTTCCTCGAAACCGGCACCGGCGCCCAGATTAAAGCCCTGCAGGGCTTTCTTAAGCTGTGTGCGATCGGAGGTGAAATCCTGATTCAGCACAATGCTGTTGCCGAGCGAGACGACCGCAACCAAGTCGGCCGGTTGCATCTGCTTGTCGACATAGTTCTGTGCCGCTATAGCGGAACGCTCGATTTCATCCGGCTCCATCGCCGAGAGATCAAAGAACAGGATGATCAGCCGCCGATCCTTAATGGCTTGTGCTTGCGCCGAAAGTGTAGGATTTGCCGGAACCGCGGTTGCCTTTTTCGCCGGAGTGCTGAGCAGGTTTACCTGCTGTCTTGCGGTTTCGACAGCGGGCGCGTTCGCCATGTTCTCAATGTCGAAGCTGGAAACCTTCTGCGGCTTGCCGTCTTCCAGAATGGTGAAGTCTTCGGGCTTCAGGTCGCGCACCAGGTTTCCGTCGCGGTCGCGAACCGATACGTTCACCAGCACCAGTTCCGCTTCCGCTTTGAAGGTATATCCCGTCTGTTGAGCGAGCCCCAGATCAGGGCACAGCAACGCAGCGATGACCGCGATGGCCTTCAGCTTGCGCCGCAAGAGTTTCGCAATTCCTGTCATACGTCTCGAGATTTCACAAGTGCTTTGAATCATTGTTACAGCTAACGGTCCGCGCGAGTGAAGTCTTCGCCCAACACGGCAAATCAGAACCTGAACCTTGCTGTCATCAATACGCTTCGCATCGCGCCAACCGAAATGACACGCCCAAAGGTCGGTGAATTTACAACTGTATCGATGGCGGTGAATTGCGGGCGATTGAAAACATTCGTCGCCGACATGCGCACCTCGAAGAAGCGATTCTCTTTCAGCGGGAAAACCTTGGTCATCGCCATGTCGAAGTCCACCTCGCCCGGTCCTTCGATGCTATTGCGACCGGCATTACCGTACTGGCCGGAGGGCGGGATGACGAATGCGCCCACATTGAACCACTCCGCAATACTGGGATTGGACAGAGTAACCGGCTCACCTGTCAGGTTTGGCCGCAACGTTCCGTTGACGCCGCTGTTCACATTCGCGAAGGAGCCCAGAATTCGTGGCGTGAACGGGTAGCCCGAGGCGATGGTCCAGTCGCCGCTCCATTGCCAATCACCCAGCGCGTCGCGCCAAACGCCCGCGCTGGAAAGCCAACGCTTCTCGTGGCCAAAAGGCAGCTCCCACAGGTAGTCACCGATGAATTTGTTGCGCTGGTCGAAGCTCGAAAGCCCATACTCCGCCTTGAGGTTGTAAGGATTCTGCGCCACCAGGGTCTGTCCGGTGACCGTTCCGTTTGCGCTGACCAGCGCTGAACCTGCGCCGATGGTGGAAGCGTTATCGAGCGACTTGGACCAGGTGTACGTACCGCCTACCGAGATGGCATGAGCCAGTCGTTTGCGCAGACGAACCGTGCCTGCATTGGCATTGGAGTCGGCAACCGAATCTTCATAGTAGAAAGCCGGGACTGCGGGATTGAGCAAACCCAAAGGAGTTCGATTGGGCGCATCAAGCAAATCGAGATGGGTTCCTTTCGTGCCCGTATAGTCCAGGTTCAAGACTAATGTGGGCGTGATGGTCTGCTGGATGTCAAGGTTCCAGATCTGCACGTAGCCGAGAGGGTAATTTACGTTGACCGCATAATTGTTGGTGATGGTATTCACGGGAACGACGGGAAATCCGTTCTGCAAAGTCAGGTGGCTGGTTGCTGACTCGACGTTGGTTTGCGTAAATGAGAAAGGCGGCTGGAATGCCAAATCCTGGGCAATATTCGAGTAAGCAGTGGTGTTGTAGTTGATGCCATAGCCGGCGCGCACAACGGTGTTGTTGTATGCCTTCCAAGCGACGCCTACGCGGGGCGCGAAGTCATGATGATTAGGGTTTACCAACGTGATGGGGTAAAAGGTTCCAGTCAGCGGTCCGACCTGACCCGGCAGAACCGGTGCAACCGCGGTAAGCCCCGGCGCGATGTTCAGGTTCACCATCTGATTGGCCGTCTCGCTAAAGGGAGACACATACTCGTATCGCAATCCGATGTTGAAGCTCAAATTGCTGCGAAAGCGCCATTCATCTTGCGCGTACAAGTCCCAGGAATTTCCGCGAAAGTGATAGCCCGAGGGATTGATCCCGTACTGCACCGCAGTTTGCTGCGGCAGGCCCAGCAGAAAGTCGGCAAAGTCGAAGCCAGTTCCCGGGACCGGACTGCCGTTGAGCATCTGGGATGTGTTGAGACCGGTGAAGACGAAGCTACCACGCGGATCGCTGGCGGTTCTGGAATTAATTTCCAATCGCCGAAAATCTCCGCCCCAGCGCAGCGTGTGCTTCTTGTGGGTGTAGATCATCTGATCCGTTAATGTCACAGTCTGACTGCGATCGTCGACGGGAACGGTATCCGCCAGGCTTCCAAAGTTGGTAAATGAAAGATTCGGCAAGCCCCAGTTGGTCGGGTTCTGCGAAACTCCGTTGATCCCCAGCATGCCGGTGATGTTGGTATTGTTCGCGTAAAGGTTCTGCGTGTCGATAGTGCTGAGATTGTATTCAACGCGAAAGGTGTTGATCAGCCGGCCGAAGCTCCGCACGTAGCCGATGGGCACATCGTAGCCGTGGGTAATCGTCTTGCCACCGACACTGGGGTATGAACTGGTCAGCGTCTGGTCGGATTCGTGGTAGTGAAACCCAAAGGTCAGATTGTTCTGCGGGCCGCGGAAGCGTCCCGGCCCGTGTTGGCTGGCTGCGCCCAGTGCCTGATTCAAACGAAAATTCAGATCATTGCTGTCATTCTTGGCCGCGGTTACGAAGCGAAAATTCTGGACTGTGCCCTGCAAGTTGGGCAGAGGGATGTAGTTCAGCAAACCTTCAGCTGCGGGACTGAGCATGCTTTGTGGAATCGTGTCGTTGGAAAAAGGCTGGCCAGTTGCCGGATTAAAGATTTGCACTGGCTTACCGTTCACCAGGGTCTGCGAGAAGTTGCCGCTCCGCTCCGCAAGCGTGGGCACCGTCGAGTAGTAGCTGTAGGGAGTGTCGCCGAGCGTGCCGTTGTAGTGCAGAAAGAAAAAGGTTTTCGAACCGTTGTAGACGTGCGGAATGATCAACGGTCCACCGACGTTGGCTCCGAAGCGCTGCTGCAGATAGGGAGGATTGGGCGATGGCTCGCCGGTCAGGGAGAATGGAGCGGCGTTCAGGACGGCGTCGTTGGCGGAGTAATAGACGGTGCCGTGCAGTTGGTTGTTGTTGGAGCCGCGGCCGCCGAGCCTACCGCCTCCACCACCGCCGCCGCGTCCGCCGAAACCGCCTCCTCCGCCAAAGCCGCCACCACCTGTTTGTCCCGGTGCGCCCGGTATGCCGCCTAGTTGATTCCCGAATCCCGAGCGCAACTCGTCCTGTCCAAGTCCGCCGAGACTCGGCGAATTCGAACCAGTAACGGCGACCGATTCCGTGGCAATTGTCGGCGGAACACCGGGCACCGGCATGCCGGAAGGCGCTACCTGTTCGCCTCCATTCACGCCTTGATCTGTGCCGGCATCGCTTTGCGTCACTGACAACGACTGAAATCCCCGGTTGCCGGGCCCGCCGCCTGCTCTTCCTTGCAGATTTCCGGTCCCGGATTCGGATCGTGAGAGGAGAACCATGTCGAGATCAACATGAGGATTCTGATTGGAGGGACCAACCGTCACGCGCGCCATAGCGGTGGCGAACGCAGCCATTTGAGCTCGAACGACATACTCGCCATCAGTGGGTAGGGCTAATTTGTAGCTGCCGTTAGGTTGTGTCCAGCCCACAATCTTCTGCCCCGTGCTACGGTTGGTCACGGTCACAGTTACTCCGGGAAGAGCGGTTTTGCCGGACTTCACTTCGCCTCGCAGGATGCGCGGTTGAGAAACAGCAGTCGCCGATTGGCACCGGCCCAGGCTGCAATAGACCAGAGCAAAAGCCACAAGCCCGAGAACCCGACTCCATCTCCGCAAAATGGGTGTGTTTCCGGCCGTTAGCAACATGAAAACAGTGCACATTAATTTGTCTTTGGTAACCCGCTCGACCCCACACCAGGGCGCTCTCTCACAGACATGGCAGCTCAGGTCCTTTCTATTTCCTCAAAACCTCGTCGAGAGTTCCGTCTCTGCGCTCCTTTAATTCTTAACAAACTCGATATTGCTTGGTCTCGGGCAAGTTATTTCTGTGACAATAAAGACTGGCCGGCGGGTATCTGCAACCCTTGTCCGGCTCCAGGAAGCTGCTGACGCTAAATGGGTGCTGGGCAGCCTGCGCCGACCCTGCTATTCCGGAGCCGGTGAGTGGATTGGGAATAACGCTCAGGAGAAGCAATGGACTATATCAATCTTGGTAGAACTGGCCTCAAAGTATCACGCATTTGTCTTGGCTGCATGAGTTATGGGGAACCTGCCACCGGAGAGTTGTTAGGTGGGCGGCATGCCTGGGCGCTCAACGAGCAAGATAGTCAGCCATTCCTAAGCCAGGCGCTCGATCTGGGAATTAACTTCTTCGACACGGCGAACGTCTATTCCAGCGGCGCAAGCGAAGAGGTTCTCGGCAGATTCCTGAAGGCCCATACGCGACGCGAGTCGGTCGTCATCGCTACCAAAGTCCAGGGCGTGATGCGCAATGAACCCAACGGGCGAGGTCTTTCCCGCAAGGCCGTCTTTTACGAACTGGATCAAAGCCTGCGTCGCCTGGAAACCGATTACGTGGATTTGTACCAGATTCATCGCTGGGACTATCACACACCGATTGAAGAGACCCTGGAGGCGCTGCACGACGTGGTGAAGTCAGGCAAGGTTCGCTATATCGGTGCGTCATCCATGTTTGCGTGGCAATTCACCAAGGCGCTCTACCTCGCCGATCTTCACGGCTGGACTCGGTTCGTCTCCATGCAGAACCACTACAACCTGATCTATCGCGAAGAGGAGCGCGAGATGATTCCCCTGTGCCAGGCAGAGGGTGTCGGGATTATTCCCTGGAGTCCGTTGGCACGTGGACGGTTGGCCCGCCCCTGGCAGGCGGAAACCACCAAGCGCTACCAGACCGACGTCTTCGGCACGAGCCTGTATTCGAAGACTGAAGAAGCTGATCGCAAAGTCATAGAGCGGCTCGGCAAGGTCGCCGAGCAGCGCGGAGTGCCGCGGGCGCAGCTAGCTCTAGCCTGGATGCTTTCTAAGCCGGCCATCACTGCGCCGATCGTCGGCGCCACCAAACCGAATCACCTGAGCGACGCAGTTGCAGCGCTGTCGGTGCGACTCACTGCGGAAGAACTTGCCGCGCTGGAAGAGCCTTATGTGCCGCACCCTGTTCTGGGCTTCAATTGATATGGCCATGGACTTGGCAGCGTGTGCCCAAGCTCCGGGCTATGTCTAGGGCGTGGGCGCCGCGGCTGCCTGCTTTTCAAAGGTCCAGTGGCAAGGACGCCCAACGATGCCAAGCCCGGTGCTGCGATCTCCTTTTCCCTCCGTGTCAGTGAACTGGCTCTTAACCTCATAGCCGTACTCCTCGCCTTCGGTCTTGATGGGGCCATGGGTATACGCGGCAGAAGCGGTGTTTCCGTTGGCGGTGAGCTTGGCATTGCCAGCGTTGCCAATCTTGCCATCGATGGCGAGATAGCCCGGTTGGCCTTTTGTGCCGCGCTCCCCATGCAGGACGCTGGCGGAGACGTTCGAAACAAAGTGGAGGGTATACCCGAGCGCGCCTCCCTTGGGCTCACAAGTGACAGTGGTGTTCCAGGCGCCGTCAAAGCGACTAGAGTTCTGGCCGAAGGCCGCAAGGGTGGTGAGAAAGATTGCGGATAAGATGAGTTTGCGCACAAACGGCTCCTTTCGGTTCGAATTCTACTCTGGAGCGGGGCGGCTACTTGATGGAGCGTACGCTCCGGTGTGAAAGCTGCGCGCAGGTGACGGCCTGTATACTGCGGTAATCGTTATGCATACGGTTTCTGATACAGCCCAACAGCAGCTTGCAACGAAGTTGATCCCGCGCTCGGTCTTGTTCGGCAATCCCGAGCGGTCGAGCCCCATCATCTCTCCCGACGGCACGCAACTCGCATATTTGGCTCCAGTGAATGACGTGCTGAATGTGTGGGTCCGCAGCTTGGGCCGGAGCGACGACCGGCCCGTAACATCCGACACCAAGCGCGGCGTTCATGTTTTTGCCTGGCAATATGACAATCGGCATATTCTGTATGCGCAGGACGCTGATGGCGACGAAAACTGGCGAGTCTACCAAACCGATATCGCTGCCAGGCAGACCACAAACCTAACTCCATTCGAAAAAGTGCAGGCGTCCATCGTCGCCTACGAGTGGGATCAGCCCGGCACACTGCTGGTGCAGACCAACCAGCGCGACGAAAGTTTGTTTGATGTCTATCGCCTCGACCTGACGACCGGCAAGCTGGAAATGGATACGGAGAATCCCGGCGACGTCGCAGGTTGGCACGCCGACCACAACCTTCGGGTGCGGGTGGCGCAAGTCATGACGGCGGACGGCAGCACGGTAATCCGCGTGCGCGACGAGGCACACTCGCCGTGGCGCGAGCTCATTCAGTGGGGTCCGGACGAGACGTTTGGAGGCGTCCTCGGCTTCACTCCCGATAATCGGAAACTTTGGATTGCCACTAGCCTGAATGCAAACGCCGCGCGCCTTCTGGAGGTCGACATCGAATCGGGAGCGCAGCGGGTCCTCGCGGACGATCCTCAGTTCGACATCTCCGGCATCGAGACTGAGCCAGGGAGCCATAAGCTGCAAGCGGCTCGCTTCGTAAAGCAGCGCCTCTCACACGAGTTCCTGGACCCTGCCATCAAGCTGGATTACGAATTGCTGCAAGCTGCGAATCGCGGCGATATCGTGAACCTGTCGCGTAGTCTCGACGACAGCAAATGGGTCGTGACTTACTCTCGCGATGACGGACCGGTGCAATGGTATTTCTACGATCGTCCGGCGAAGAAAACGGAGCTCCTATTCAGTGCTCGGCCTGAACTGGAAACGTACCAGTTATCGACGATGGAGCCCATCGAGTATGTCGCGCGCGACGGCATGACCATCTATGGCTATCTCACCGTACCGGCAGGCATCGACGCCAAGCAGCTTCCTATGGTGCTTCTGGTGCACGGTGGGCCGTGGCATCGCGATGTCTGGGGCTACAATCCGTGGGCGCAGTGGCTGGCGAACCGCGGATACGCTGTGTTGCAGCCGAACTTCCGCGGCTCAACCGGCTATGGCAAGCAGTACATCAATGCGGGCGACCGCCAGTGGGCCGGCGCCATGCATACCGATCTGCTCGATGCCAAGAATTGGGCCGTGCAGCAGGGCATCGCCGATCCGAGCCGGGTCTGCATCATGGGCGGAAGCTATGGTGGCTATGCCACGCTCGCCGCGTTGGCGTTTGCGCCAGGAGAGTTTTCGTGCGGCGTGGATATCGTCGGGCCATCGAACCTGAATACATTGCTGGCGACGATTCCGCCCTACTGGTCAACCATGGTCGCCGCTTTTCATAAGCGCATGGGCGACAACGAAGCGTTTCTGGACTCGCAGTCGCCGCTGTTCAAGGCTCATCAGATAAAGGCGTCGCTGCTAATCGGCCAAGGCGCGAACGATCCCCGTGTCAAGCAGGCGGAAAGTGACCAGATCGTCGCGGCCGTGCGCGCCAATGGTGAGCCGGTCGAGTACTACGTTTTCCCGGATGAGGGTCACGGCTTCCTGCGTCCTGAAAACGACATGGCGTTCAACGCGGCAGTGGAATGCTTTTTGTCGACGTATCTTGGCGGACGCGCCGAGCCTGCATCGGATGCGGAAGCTGCGGTGCTGGAAAGCGTCAAACGATAGTAGCTGTTGCGGATCATTGCGGCCGCTGAGCGGCTGCGACAGCATCTGGAGCAGCTCAGGTTTACGTTCAGTGATTGCTCAAGAGATATAAATCCTCATGGCCATTGGGACGGGCGTAGACCATCACGGAGAGATCATCCGAGATGGTGGCAGCGTTGCCCGCGAAATCCTCGCGCACCGCAAACGGGAAGGTCAGTACCCGCTGCGGCTCGCCAACGGCTTCGCCATTGCGCCAGGGCTGGCGATAAATGCTGGTCTGCCCATGGATGGTGGTTGCGAACAGGAACGATTTCCTGTCGCGCGCGTAGAGCACGAAGTAGCTGGCCAGCCCAGGTTTCAGCACCGTGCACTTCTTGTCGCGTAAGGAATACTGATACAAGCCGGGATTGGAACCCCAAAGAACCGGGCCCACAATGTAATTGCCGTCCTGCGAAACATCCAGCGCCCCAAGGCAGCCTTCGAACAGAGGTTCGGCCTTCGCTGCCGGGTCATTCAGGTCAAGCTTCGAAGTAATACTCTTCTGCGGATCAGGGCCGTGATAGAGGGTGAGCACGATCGACGTGGTGCCGGGGATCGCGGCGGCAAAATCGGCGCGCCCAGGCTGCGCCAGCAACTGACGCAGATGGGTGCCATCGGCATTCACCGCGTAGACGCGGCTGTTTTCGCCCTCAACTTCGGAAAATATGAATTGGGAATCGTCAGCGGACCAGCCGAGCGTCTCCAGTGAGATAGTCGAGCTCTGAATTTTTCTTGCATTGCTACCATCGATATCGGCAATCCACAGTTCCTCACGTCCCGGTTCCGGCGCAGTGATATAGGCAAACTGGCGAGCGGAGTGCGAAATCTCCGGCTGAGTTGCGAGTTGGCCAACAACATCAACCGCCTGCTTGGTTGCAGCGTGATATGCAGTCAGGACTCCGGAAGCTCGGCCGTTCACAAAGTACACGCCTTTGCCTGTGGGATCAGCGAGCGGGCTTCGGTCGGGACCGGGGCCGAAGGTGATCTGCTTCAGGGAGCCGTCGGCCAGCGAGTATTCCCAAACGTTCGTGATTCCCTTGACCGCTCGGCTGAGATAGAGAGTTTTGCCAGGCTCGCCCCAGGTGATGCTGCCCAGGCTTCGTGGAAATTCTCCTACCTTGACAAATTTTCGGGTGGCAAGGTCCAGCCTCTCAACCACAGTTGTCAACCCTGTCCGTCCAAGAGTCAATAAACTCTGGCAGTCAGGGAACGCCAGTAACTCGGCGAACGATTCGGCCGATGCTGTCCCCAGATTCGCCGTGCCGACATGCGCCGCGGAAGGAGAAAATTCGGCTACTAGTTGGGGGGTCGCACCGCTCGAGTCGGTGCGAAGAATCTCGCCCTTCAAGGTGCCCACGAACAACGAATGACCATCGCTACACGGAGCAACCGCAATGCCGTTGGCGACACGATGAGGAGAACCGCCGAGCGTGGGGATGGCCCAAACCTCGTAATCGCCGAGGCTGGGGCCAAAAAGAATCTCGTTGCCGTCACCGGAGAATGCCAGCGGAGTCTTGTTACCTTCGTCCTTGGTCAATTGCAGCGGCTGCCCGCCCGAGGTCAGCATTACAAACAGCTGGTCATAGCCGTCGACAGGCGAGGTGAACGCGATGGTGCGACCGTCGGGAGAGATGATTGGTCGCTGTATGGTCCGGTCCCACTCGCTAATCTTGGTGATGCTGGCTGGCGTCGACTGGGTAACCTGATGCGGCCAGAAGCGGTATGCGGCGAATCCGAATGCGATCAGCACGACAGCGGCTATCAGGTAGCGCGCCACGTTGCTGCGCGCCGGAACGGTCACCGCAGGCGCGCTCGGCTGGGCCGAAACCTGGGACGCGCTGGCAGGCGCGGACTCCGTGGCAACCGCGGCGGACACGTGTTTGGAGCTGCTGCTGTCGCGAGCCAGGCGCTTCAGGTCCGCGCGCAACTCGGCTGCTGACTGGTACCGTAAATCGCGGTCCTTCTCCAGACACTTATTAATGATGCCCTCCAGTTCCGGAGGAGCTTCGGGATTCAGGCGTACGGGAGCAACCGGCGCAGAGTTGAGAATGGCAGTGAAAATCACTCCGGAAGTTTCGCCACGGAATGGCAACGCGCCGGTCGTCATTTCATACAGCACCGCACCAAGTGAAAACAGGTCGGTACGTGCGTCCAGTTCCTTGCCGCGTACCTGCTCGGGAGACATGTAGGCGACGGTGCCGAGCGTTGTGCCCGGGCTGGTGAGGTGCGGCTCATCAACGACCCGGGTAACGGTGTTGGTGGCGGCGGCGCTGCCGACCGCGGCCGAGCGGAACTCCGTTACCTTGGCGAGACCGAAATCCAGGACCTTGGCATGACCTCGATTAGTAATGAAGATGTTGGCTGGCTTGATGTCGCGATGGACGATGCCCTTACCATGTGCCGCGTCTAGAGCATCGGCGATCTCGATGCCTAGCGAGAGGATGGTTTCTAACTCCATGGGGCGATCGAGGATGTGGTGCTTCAGCGTCGCACCTTCCAGGTACTCCATAGCGATAAAAGCTTTGCCGCCGTCCTCGCCAATGTCGTAGATGGTGCAAATGTTGGGATGATTAAGCGCCGATGCGGCCTGAGCTTCGCGCTCGAATCGCGCGAGCGCCTGCGGTTCGCCGGCCACCTGTTCAGGCAGGAACTTAAGCGCAACGAAGCGATGCAGGCGGGTGTCCTCGGCTTTGTAGACCACCCCCATGCCACCGCCGCCGAGCTTTTCCATGATGGCGTAATGAGAGATTTTCTGGTCGATCATTGGCCTGCAATCTTAGGGCTAGCGCTAGGGCAAGTCAACGCATGACTGCAAGTTGGCACTCCCTCAGACCGATAGTTGGCGTGACCCAGTCAACGCAGATCAAAGCAACTCGACCAGAAGTTGGCGAAAGTTGGTTGATGTTTGAAAGTCACGCGCGGCTGGTCAGGCGCGATTTTCCGAAGCTGCCAGCCAGATTTATCATCTATTGAGCAGGTACCAGGAAAATCTGAGCACGTATGGGAAACACCTTTAAGACGGCGTTGTTGCTTACCGCTTTGACTCTTTTCCTGCTGTTCATGGGGCAGATTTTTGGCGGCGAGCGCGGTTTGGTGATCGCCTTTGGTCTGGCGATCGTAATGAATTTTGTCTCGTACTTCTGGAGCGACAAGATCGCGCTCAAGATGTACAGAGCGCAGCCGGTCACGCGCGAGCAATTGCCTCGTGCTTACGAGGTTGTCGAGCGCCTTACACAGAAGATGGGCATTCCTATGCCCAAGATGTATGTGATTCCAACCGAGTCGCCCAACGCGTTTGCCACCGGACGTAACCCCGACCACGCCTCGGTCGCCATGACAGAAGGCATTTTGAATCTGTTGAACGATGAAGAGCTGGAGGGCGTTCTGGCGCACGAGTTGGGTCATGTCAGGAATCGGGACATTCTCATCAGTTCGGTTGCGGCGACCTTGGCCGGTGCCATCACGTTGCTGGCTCGCATGGGATATTGGGCATCGCTCTTTGGCGGCATGGGCGGCGAGCGCGATGACCGCGATCGCGGTGGTGGTTTTGTGGCGCTCCTGATGCTCATTCTTGCTCCGATTGCAGCCACCTTGATTCAGCTGGCGGTTTCGCGTTCGCGTGAATACCAGGCTGATGCGACAGGCGCACAGGTTACCGGTAACCCTTACGCACTGGCCAATGCGCTGCGGAAGCTCGATGCCGATTCCAAGCGTCTGCCACTGCAAGCATCACCGTCGACGGCGCACCTGTTTATCGTGGCTCCGTTCCTGGGCGGCATGAATTTTGCCAATTTGTTTTCCACGCATCCGCCGATCGCCAAGCGCATTGAGCGCTTGACCGGACGCCCCGCCGAGCTTGATTACTAGAAACCTCACTGCATATTTATCCATTTCGTCGCTATCCCACAATGTGGGATAGCAATGGTTTCGGGACATGAAGTGGTAGTGATTATGGGACGGTTCGGCGGGGACAATCACAAGTTTCCGGGACTTAGCGGCGCGAGCGGGCCACCGCAAGTCGAAGAAAAGACAACCCCAATTTATTTCGGAACTATCGCAACGCACAAAATAATGACGACATGTTTACAACCCGCACTCCGAGGTTCATAATAAGAACTTCAAACGTGGTTCGACAACAGGCCCTACTTCCAAGAGAACGTTAACTATTTCCCATGTCCTACATTGTGGGAGGAGCATCATGGCATCGACTGCCGACCCAGTGACAGAGAGTGATCAACGCGAACGCATCTGGTTTTTCCCGCACAAATTCTGGCAAGCCACAAGAAACATGCCCAAAGACGAGGCCGCGAATCTGATGGCGGAAGTGGAACAGTATGCTGCCGCTCATGATGTTCAGGCCCTCAGCAAATATCCATTCGTTTTTGTTGGTGATCCGTACAAGAAACGGAAGCAGAATTCAGCTATCTGATTGCCGAGCCTTTTAAGAAACTGTGGCGGTCGGCGTTTGCGATTTTATTTTGCGCGCGGACGCCGCCGCGGCTAGCGGCAGCGGGCGTACCGTGATCGGATGGCGCGATATCATTTCGAGAAGATATCGCGATCGCGCAATTCGTTCAGCCTGGCAACTCATCCCCTGTAATCCTTCCGCATACACAATCACTGAATCATTGTCACATTCGATTTTGAGGGAAGAAATATTTCCTTCGTGTTCGTCGTCGAATGCGTTCGCCAGGCGAAGCACGCCGATGATCGGCAGCAGGTCTTTCCGCTTTTTGGAGGTTAGTCCTACAAACGAGGAGTTGGTAGTTACCGGCAATGCGCCACGATGGTAGCGGACGAGGATCGCGACCGAATGCATGTCGTCCTCGCTCCACCCCAACGGTGGAGTCAACTTCAACACCGCCTTATAGCCACGCTTTTGATGTCCGCCGTGTCCGTTTGTTGTGTTGCGCCGTCCGACTTCATGCAGGATAGCGGCGGCTTCCAGAATGCGGTGCTGCGAGGGATCCGCAACGATAATCTCGCACGCGCAAAGTGCGTCGTAGAGTTCCAGTGCAAAGCGCGTAACCCGGGCTGAATGTTCAGGGTCCGGATCGACAGAGAAAGCCCAGGTCCGGATCTTTTCCATTCCAGCCTGTTCGAGCAGTGGTCCGCTGGGTAGCTCGGAGCGCCATACCTCCCAGAGCGAACGCTCGCCCATCATTTTGCGCCGATACAAATCAAGCCGCTTCTGCCGCTCTTCAAAGATGCGCTGGTACCAACGCTGCCGTTCATCCGCTGGGAGCTCGGGATGGACCCTGATCATGGCGCGCAAGACGTCGAAGTCGTGAACTTCTCCCAACGCGTCCTGCAAATCGCGTAGATCCTTCGACCACCTGGTATGCCGCTCCGGAAGAAAGTTCTCCACCGTGTAACGTAAGCGTTTGATGCCGATTCGCAGCTGGTGATAGGCGACGCCGCTGCGATTCCTGAGTGCGCGGCGGTGCAACCCGCGCGCTTCGATCCAGCGCTCCAGCGCGAGATGCTGGAACACCAACCCTTCCATTGGAATTCGGTCGACACGTTTTGCCAGATGAGCATTGAGAGACGCCCATTGCTTGCGATCAAAGCCGGCGAGTGCATGCTGAGCTGCAGCTTTGAGTGCGGTCTCTTTCTGCGCCAGCGCAGCGGACAAACTCGCGCCAACGGGATCATCGGGGTGGGAGAGCTTGGCCACCCACTCGAGCATCACTTGCGCATCGCGCAAATCGCCCAGACTGCTGAAAAGCGGCTTAGCGAGCCGCTTCATCTGCTTCCATGCCGGATCGGCGTCGGCGGAGATAAAACCATCGGCCATCGAGCGGCAACGTCGAATGGCTACCCGCAAGTCATGGACGGGATCGGCAGCGAAACCGGCGCTGGCCTTATCGCATTCTTCCAGGACGCGGCTGGCCCAGTAGACGAGGCCTGTTTTTTTTTCCTGAGGAGCAGAGGCTGGGAGCATGGGAAAAGTGACCTGATGAAGTTATACAGGGATTTTGCGACGGTGGGTCAGTGGAAACAGGTCAGTGCAGAATCAGGACGCTGGGCCTACAGATAGGCGCGCTCAGCGCGGCGAATCTGGCGATAGCGTTCGAAGACCTCGCGATCGCTCTCAAAGCCGAGGACGGAGCGAATGCTGCTTCCGCGAAAAGTGTGGTGGAGCATCTTCCACCAGTTGCGCAGGACAAACAGCGGATCGTGCGAGATCACGGCGGGCATATGCCGAGTCTTCATCCAGCGCTCCGCGCGCCAGCGTTCGAACTCGATCTCCTCAGGTTCAAGGTGCTGCGTGGCAACAACCGCGGTTGTGCCGTCGTACTCCTCCATGCGCTCGATCTTGATGAGATCGCGCGCGCGGAAGTCTTTGGTCATGGGTGTGCCTGGGTACGGCGTGGGATGTTGAATGTAGGGCCAATCGACATACTGGCGCGCAAATTCCAGATTGGCGAGGATCGACTCGCGGGTGTCATCGGGATTGCCCACAATTAATCCGCCGACGACGTACATCTTGTTCTGGTGCAGATGCTCGATGGCTCGCAGCGTCGCATTGCCCGTCTTGCGGCCTTTTTCGCGAAATTCATTCTTGGCCGCCGCTTTCAGAAACTGAAGATCATCCTCGAGAATGTTTTCAATACCAAGAAAGACGTAACGAAATCCCGCTTTCTGCATCAGCGGCGCCAGGGTTTCGCCATGCATCGCGATGGGAGATGTCATCGCCTGCACCGAGTAAACGATGTCGTTCAAGCCGGCGTCGATAATGGCCTGGCAGAGCGCCTCGAAGCGTTTGATGTTCAGGCTGATGTTGTCATCGACGATGAAAATGGCGCGAGCGCCGTGATCGTGGGCATCGCGAATGTCGGCGATCACGCGATCGAAGCTGTAGGTGTGAAAGTTGCGACCGCGCATCTCAATGATCGAGCAGAAGCCGCAATCGAAGGTGCAGCCGCGCGAGGTTTCGATGACGTCAATTACCCGGCCCATCATCGTATAACCGTTCAGCACGCGGGCGTCGCGATTGGGTAGACGAATCTCATTGTCTTCGAGCGTGTGGACTGGACGCGAGGGATTGTCGTGCCAGCCGTTTTCTGCTCGATAAGAGAGGCCGAGAATCTTTTCGAAACCGCAGCCGTTCTCAATGGCTCGCAGCAACTCGCGAAAAGTGATTTCGCCCTCACCACGCACGATGTAATCGATGCGGTCGGTGTCCTTCATGTAGGCATTGGGCGCCAGGCTGGGATCGTAGCCGCCAACCACCATGCGCACTTGCGGGCAGAGGGAGCGAATCAGCGCGACGATCTGCAGCGCAGTCTTGCGCTGAAAGGTCATCACCGACAGTCCCACAATGTCGGGGTTGTGCTGGCGCACTAACTGCTCGACCGTTTCGCGGACCTTGTGTTGAACGAGAATCAGGTCAGCGACGGCGACCTTGTGATGCGAATCGAGATTCCCGGCCAGCGAGCACAGGGCTCCATTGGGCATCCGCACCGCGACGGTGGGCATGTGTTCGAACGAGTCGGGCATGGAGAGAAGGAGAACGTTCACAAGGCACTCCTTTAACGGCGATAGTTACCCCACAAACAAGCACATGTTGGGTACATGCTACACCGAATCGAGCGGAAGGGTATCGCTCGGAAGGGCTTCCTGACCAGGTATCTGTCTAAAAATGGCTATGCCAAGCCAGAGGTCGCGGTTACAGCTCAGTAAAGTTCTGGCGAGATGCGGGAGAAGGGGCAGGGACGGAGTCTCGAATCGGGCGGGTGCCGAACAGCTCGGATTGGCCGATCCAGATCCTGTTGGCGAGACGTGTGGCGATGCCAGGCCGTTTTCCATTCACGCGAGACATCGCTTCGTTGTACGGACCTACAAATCGCATGGCAGTCGGAAGGTAGGGGTGAACACGCCGAATCCAACGCAGCGCACGACCGGCGGATCCCCGTTCCCGTTCCCCGAGAGGGAACTGAAACTCTTCTCGCAAACGCAGAGGTAACAACTCGATCGTCAACGCGCGAAACCAGAACGGCGGTCGCAGTGCGAGGCCGGCGCCGTCTTGAAGACGGTGTCCCATCTGGCGGGTCGCAGCGGTGACCCCCAGTATGTCGGATTGCAGCGTGGACTTCATGTATCGATCGAAGCCAGCCCAATCCTGTGGCCAGCATTCGCGAGGAATGCCGAAGAGGGCCGCAGTTTGCCGAGCTTCGGTGTAGTACTGCTCGCGCTCAACCGAAGTCAGGGGCGGCAACACGAGCTCGTAGGCCAGTACAGAGCTATCGATCAAAGTGGCGTAGACCCAGACAAGGGCGGCGACTTCGTTGGCTTCGTAAGACGCGCCACGGGCGAAGCCGCCGGCACTTTCGGACAAGGTTCCACGAATGCCCTGATGTCTGCGATGCAATTGGCGCGCGGCGGCGAAGGCCTGTTCAACCGAGCCGAAGGACATAATGAACATAATGCGGAATGTCTGGTGAAAGCGGGCGATGGGATCGTGGAAGGTTTTCGAGTGCTCCGCGATGGCGGAGGCGACCCAGGGATGGGCAAGTTGCAACAAGGCCGCGCGTGTCGCGGCCAGGAAGAGAGCTGACTCGCGGTTGACCTTCCAGCTGACCGAATCCGGACCAAAGATGCCGCGGGAGGGATCGGGTGAAGATTGTCGCAGATTCGCCAGCAGATCTTCGAGATCGTCAGTAGAGACTAGGTGCTGGCCGGACGGCATAGCTCCTATCGTATCGCGTGAAGCGGACGGTGCGCTGTAGACAAAAAACCCAGCCAGGAGCACGAAACCCGGCTGGGGTAGCAGCACGAACGGTTCACTCAGGAGGCCATCTTGTGATCAATGATGACATCGGCAGAAGGGCGAGGGACTTTAGGGCAGGAGGAAATTAAGTTTAGCTTTACGCCTTCAGCCATAAGACGGGAAAGTTGTGTCCGAGGCGGCGGAAATCCGAATCGGCGGTGACCAGCGTGGCCTTGTGCTCGATCGCCAAGGCTGCGGCAAAGCTGTCAACGTAATACAGCTTGTACTTGGCCTTAATCTCAGCGGCATGACAACACCGCTGGACTGTGGCGTCCATGAATCGCATCGGCAATGGATACACCGTGCTGAGACTCGCGCGCGCCCGATCAGCTCCCTGCCAGCGAAGAACGAAACCGTACGCCTCACCGAAGTTGACGGCAGACATGAGAATCTCAGATCGCCTACGCATCGCCTCTTTCAGCAGGTCACCTACCCTGCGTAGACGACAGTATTTTCCTGGCACTGCACGGCGTAGTAATGCGTACCGTTTGTGTAGATCATCGCAAAATTCTTCGCTACGCCCGGGTCCGGGTCCCCCCCCATGCTTGTGTTGTTGACCGTGAAGGTCTCGCTTTGGTTGAGATAGCCCTGTATTTTCGTGGTGACATCGTAACCTGCGTTGCTCGTATAGTACACAGCAGCGCAAACGGTAGCCATATAAGCATCTCCTTTTCCTTTTTAAAGTCCGACTCCCGGTTTCCCCGGGAGTCCGCCCAACGCTATCAGCTCCCACCGCCGGTGTCAATTCCAAGATGTTCTCTGCGGTCGTGCACAAGGCGCTCTACGGCCGAATCAGAGAGAGCACGGATGAGCGCCGAAAATTCTTCAGGAGCGGCTGGCGTCGAAGACGGAGGTCACCATTTCTCGCGCTTACCTTCTGCTCGGCGCTCTTTCATCCACTTCGAAAACAGACCAGGGCCACCTGCCAGGCAGCCGCGCAGCCGCTCGATATAGTCTTCCGTAATCGGCTGCAGCACGATGCGGCCAAATTCGTCCTCAAACAATCTGACTTTCGTTCCTGCCTGAATGTTATGCTTTCGCCGCAGCTCGGCCGGGATGACAAGTTGGCCCTTCGACGTAAAAGTAGCACTCAGCTCTTTCATGCCTTACATGGTAGCAAGAGTAAGACAATCGGGATAAAAGTAGGAATTTAACCTAAGCCTAGGAATCCCCTTGCAAGATTCGCACATCCCGCTCGGCCGCGCCTTTCAGAAGCTTTACGGCCGCCTGATAGGCGGGACTTTCGTATGTGGCGATCGCTTTTCTACGCTGTCAAACTCGATGATGACAGATCGCTGGTTCAAGCCCGCCTCGAACGTCTTCACGGGAGTGCCTCGGGTCAGGAAACGGCCACCGCCGGCTTCAATCGCGGGGCGGGCCAACTTAGCGTACTCGGCGAGCGCGGCAGGGTTCGACACGGAACGAAAGAAATTGACCCAGTATCCTTTAGCCATTGCAGACTCCTTCAACGTGCCTCAAATCGTCGGCACATCGATAGAACTCTACTACATGCAGGAAAAGAAAAAACCGGCCGCTTGCACGACCGGTCACCGGGGCTGAAGCCACAATCGTTATAGCCGGGTGGGACGCGGCGCTGAAGCGCCGCTCTACCGTTAGTCCCCGTACACTGCTTCGCGCTCTTCCGCCTGGGGCTGCGCCGGCTTGATGCCGCCAATGCTGTCGATGGCGATAAAGCCGTCCTTGGGCGCGGGTTTCTCGCCCAGCACGTGCTCCTTGTAGAGCGCCATCATACGCGCCTTCTCGGCTTCGGCCTTCACCTTGGCGTCACGCGCCTGGAACTTCTCCTGGCGCGCGTTCTTGGCGATGCCGAGCTTATCCAACGTGTCGTTGGCCTTGGCGTGCACATGCTCGTCGACCAGATTGAGCGTGTGCGCCGTGGTTTCGAGGCCGACCTTCTTGCCGCCGGCGAAAATTTCGTGACGGCCGTGCTCTTCGTACCACTTGGTGAGCGTAGCAGTCATGTGCATCTTCTCAACGATATTGCGCCAGCCCACGCCGGTGTTGTAGGCGCAGAAGCTGATCTCGCCTTCCTGCGTGGCGTAAGGAATGATGCACTGCTCGGTGCGGCGGAAGTCATAGTTGAACAGATCCTGGAACCACATGCCGGCGACGAAGAGGAAGTTCCAACGATCACGCCGGCGCTTCTCGATGTCGGTCTCGGTACGGTCTCCCGTGACCTTGCCGTAATCCTTACCGGTCGCGCCGAAGGTCTTATCGAACTTCTTCAGCAGATCGGTGAACTTGAAGTGCGTCGGCGACTTGAAGGGATCGTAGTTCTTCAGCAGCGCCAGGGTCATGCCGGCGATCGACATCCACTTGCCGCGCGCCGCGTCGTTCACCTTCGCAATGTCTTTCGCGATGGTGTCGCCGTTGAGGAACGCCGTCACCGGGACGGCTTCCTTCGTGTCCTTGTCGATCATGACGGCCATGCCGACGCCGCAATTCGGGTGGCAGCCGCAGCTCAGCGATCCCCAATCCTTGTCGGGGCCATGAACCAGGTCAGCCCAGTCGGAGAAGGTGCTCATGAAGGAGATGGGGAACCAGTCGCGGGTGGGCTCGCCCAGGCCGGTCTGCTTCTTCACATCGTGCGCCAGGTGCGAGAGCGTGTAGCGCTGCGCGGTGCGGCGCTCGTCGGTGATGGCTTCGTCGCGCCCGGTAAACGACACCGGCTGGAACGAGAGGAACGAGATGCGCTTGGGATTATCGAGCGCGAACTGAATGATGCGGCCAACCTGCTCGTTGTTGAGGTCGTTGACGATGGTCACGACGGGAACGATCTCGACGCCAGCCTTGTGCAGGTTCTCAATCGCCTGCAGCTTCACGTCGAACAGATTGCCGACGAGACGATGTGAGTTGGCAGCGTTGCCGATGCCGTCGAACTGCAGATAGGCGTAGCGCAGACCCGCTTCAGCGGCCTGCTTGGCGAACTCGAAGCTCTTGGCGAATTCGATACCGTTGGTCGCAGCCTGCACGCTGTTGTAGCCGACCTTGCGCGCATAGGCGACAGCGTCAAGGAAGTAGGGCGACAGCGTGGGCTCGCCGCCGGAGAACTGTACCGACATCTGGCGGCGCGGCTTGATGGTGATGGCGTTGTCGAGCATGGTCTTGATCTCGTCCCACGTCAGCTCGTGGACGAAGCCAACCTGGTTGGCATCCATGAAGCAGGGATCGCACATCATGTTGCAGCGGTTGGTCAGGTCGATGGTCAGCACCGAACCGCGACCATGCTTCACCGTACTTGAGCCGTGGTGATGCAGCTTCTCGTCGTTGTGGGCGCGAATGTCGCGGCCGGGGAAGACTTCCTCGAGGTGCTTGAAGAACGCGGTGTCGATGGCCATGACGTCTTCAAAGTGGCCATGCGTTGGGCAGTCCTTCACCATCATGATCTTGCCGTCGCGCTCGACGATCTGCGCCTTGATCTCGCCGGCCTTCTCGTTCATGAGGACTTCGACCGGGAGCTTGCCGTCGATGATCTGCTGGCGGATTTCGGGCACGCACTTGGGGCAGAGCGAATCGGTGGCGCGCGGCCAGCCGAGCGGAGGCTTGGACTTCTGATACGACTTCAACAGCGGTTTGTCAGACCACTTGGGCGTAAACGAAGGATTCGGGTTAATACTGTTCAGTTTGTCGAAGACCACCCACGCGCCTTTGGCAGCAACGGTAACGGCCTTTTCAACATACTTGACGGGTTTGTGCATTCACGCCTCTCAGATTTGTTTGATGGTGCGTCCGTACCCCACACGGGCCAGGAAACACTGATCCACTGTTACTAAGGTAATAACCCGAAGCCTAGGCGGCCAAGCGGGATGGACTGAACGGGCGGAATTAACGGCTCAGTGGGACAATCTCACATTGAATGGTGACGCCCGTCACGGGGCTATGTTATTGAAAGACAACGGGCTGAGTACTATTTTGGTTCCCCAGGGACCGGAAATGCCGAGGCACTATTCCATCTTCCAGCGGTAGGCGCCGGGTTGCGGGAGGCCTATGTGCGTGATGACGCGGTTGACGTATTCGCGGGCGATGTCGTCGGTGGATGTGGGCTGGAAGTAGAACGCGGGAATGACCGGGAAGACAGTGGCGCCGGCTTCAGCGGCGAGCGTCATGTTGCGCAGATGAATGCGGTTGAATGGTGTCTCGCGGACACAGAGGATCAGCGGACGGCGTTCCTTCAGGCAGACGTCGGCGGCGCGCTCGATGAGATGGACAGCCATGCCGTTGGCAATACGCGCCAGTGTACCCATGCTGCAGGGAAGGACGATCATGGCGTCGGTGGGATAAGAGCCGCTGGCGATGTTGGCGCCGATGTCATCGTTATTCTGCAGATGGATTTTGGCGGAGGTGCGGCCCAGAAGTTTGGAGACGATTTCGTTGCGGCCGGAGAGGCCGAGTTCTTCGGCCATCACGCGCAGACCGCTATCCGAAATGATGAGGTTGATGGTTGCGACGCGGTCGTCGCGGTCGAGGGCGTCGAGCAGATGTTTGGGGAGGATGGATCCGCTGGCGCCGGTAATGGCGACGGTGAGGATGAGCGACGCGGTGTTACGCACAGTGTTCATCAAAGTGGCTTCAGACCTGCCCCACCCTGGCCAAAAGATGGCCAGAATGGGGCACCCAAGGATTTTACGTCGCTATTCGAAAGCTCTTCATCCTACTACCTTCTATTGTGCTCTGGGGGCGAGCCAGTCCCACTTGAAACTTGAAACTCGAAACTGGAAACTGGTTCTATGGATGCGGCGGCGCTGAAGAAGCTGTTCGAACAGGTGAAGCGCGGCAAGCTCTCGCCGGACGACGCGGTCGAGCGATTGCGGCACCTGCCGTTCGAAGATCTGGGATTTGCCAACGTTGATCATCATCGCGCGCTGCGGACGGGCATGCCGGAAATCATCTTTGGCCCGGGCAAGACGCCGCAGCAACTCGCTGAAATCTTTGCGCGCTTGGCGGAGCATGGGCGCAACGTTTTGGCGACGCGGGTTTCGCCGGAGCAGGTGCGTGCGGTGCGGCGCAAGTTCCGCAAGGCGGCGTCGCATGAATTGGCGCGGGCGATTACGCTGACGCGCGACGAGACGGTTTACGGCAAGGGCAAGATCGTCGTGGTATCAGCTGGAACCAGCGATGTACCGGTAGCCGAAGAGGCGGTGGTGACGGCGCAGGTCATGGGCAACGAGGTGCAGCATGTGTACGACGTCGGCGTGGCGGGAATTCATCGGCTGCTGGCGCGGCGCGATGTGTTGACCAAGGCGCGCGTCATTATTGTTTGCGCCGGGATGGAAGGCGCGTTGCCGAGCGTGGTAGGAGGACTGGTGGGAGTACCGGTGATTGCCGTGCCGACAAGCGTGGGTTATGGAGCATCGTACAAAGGAATCGCGGCACTGCTGGGGATGCTGAACTCGTGTGCTTCGAATGTGACGGTGGTGAATATTGATAACGGGTTTGGCGCGGGATATGTGGCGTCGGTGATTAACCGGTTGAAGTGAGGAAGGCCCACCCTGGCCAAACGAAGGCCAGAATGGAGGCGCCCGGCGCTGAGCTGAGAGGCGGGTGCGGTTTAGCTGAGCGGCCAAAGCCGAACATCTATAGAATGCTGGTCCTGCACTGCTGAAGCGGTGCTCCACCCTCCCGATCCACACTCGCCGCGTCGCTGCGCGGTTATACTTTCCGAGAACCGTTGATCCGTCGATGAAGTTCCGAATCGTTTCATCGATAGCGTTGATCGGGCGCGGACTGGTGATTGTGCTAAGAAAGCAGTGATCTGTGTCGGTGGTAACTGCAAAACCCTGCCAACGGCACCGTGGATGTCGAGTTAGGAGGTCGCGACTCTATGAACACTCTGCAGCTCGTTTTCGTACGAATGTTCAGGAAGCCAGCCGGCATTCTTGTGGTCGTCGTTGCATTGGCAGGGTGTTCTTTCGCAGCGATAGGCGACACGAAACTCACGCAAGACACAATTAATGACTTCAATACATGTTTGACCGAAATGCGAGCGGGTATAACACAGAAGCAAAGCTCGACCCAAGATTTCGTTCGCGCTATTGACCCAGCTCGGTTGAATTCCGGCAAGACGGTGATTGGCCCGGGCGCCGATTGCAGTAAGCAAGTACAACACGGCCGTGTGACTCATTGGATCGGAGATGTGTTCATTCCCGGCGCCAATGTCCAGGATGCATTGAAAGTTTTGAAGGATGTGGCGCGATATCCGATCGTGTATGGTCCCGAAGTTGTTACCTGTCCCGCCCCGCGGGTACTTTCTGAAAACGAAGAAACGCGGCGAGTCAGCTTAAGGCTTGAGGATAAGGTAGGTCCGTTTCACAAGATTGACGTAGTCCTGGATGGGGTCTACGAGGTTGAGAATGGCCAGCTTGATGCGTCCCACATCTACTACACCTCTCGCAGCGTGAGCATACAGGAAGTAAGGGGCTCTCAGGACCTTCCAGAAGGAGAAGGTCGGGGTTACTTGTGGAGACAGAATACTTATTGGCGACTCGAACAAAGGACGAATCCGGCCGGTGTGTTGGCGGAATGCGAGATTATTTCTCTCAGTAGCGACCCCAATGATCTCCCTTGGCCGATTTCATCCGCGGCCGATCACTATTCGAAGGATCTTCCGCAAACCAAGCTGGAGTTCACGCTGACCAATACCGCTAAGGCAGCGAAGCCGTGATACCATGCCACATTTCGACGCTATAGCCCAGAGGGCCGCCAATGAACGGAAATAATCAGAACCTTGATCCACCGGTCGCGAAGCCGAAATTCAGCATAAGCCGCTGGTTCCGTGACAGATGCTTTCGCAGCGCCAGGAAACCTCCTTATTTCGCCGCTGCTTATCTCGATCATCTGATAGCTGAATATAAGAAATCCGCGGACGATGCGGTCAGCGCGCAAGAGATCATCAACAAGCTAAAAGATAGCTGCAGCGATATAACGTGGGGGGACCTGCACGCGCTGGAGCGGTTGCTTGCGGAAGCGATGAGCGCAGAGGAGATCCGTGGTTGCCTAGGGATACTGAGATTTCGGCTCAAGCAGATCGCTAGTAAGGAGGCTTTCCAGGCGTTCGATAGTTCCTGGCCAAGGGAATCGAAAGACTTAGAAGAACTCAGAGCGGAGTTGCGTACTCTGATTGATCTGTTGCACTGGTACTACTTTCTGCTGCCAATTCTCAATCGGCGGCGTAAGTATTGGGTTAGGTTCTCGATTTCGCGCCTTATTATGTGGACAGCGATTGTGGGCGGAATCAGTTTGTTTTGCGCTCTGTTTCATCAGCACCCGCCTCAACACCCCCCTCCCCCGTCGGTCGCATTATTCGTGTGGATGTTCTACCTGGGAGTTGTGGGCGGTTACGTTAGCGCATTGCGGCGACTCCAAGCCCTTGAGCTTGATGGCGATCCACTGGTGAGTATCTACCGGATAGAGGCCAGCGCATACGCATTATGGTTGTCGCCACTGCTGGGTGGTACCTTTGCGATAATCTTGAATTTACTGTTTATTGGCGCACTATTGTCCGGTAAGTTCTTCCCTACTTTTGTATCCGGCTCTGCGGAAGCGAGTAGTTTCAGCGCATTCCTGGCGGCCCTCCACCCCAAGGAGTACACGGACTACGCTCTACTACTGGCCTGGTCTTTTGTTGCCGGCTTCGCGGAGCGACTTGTTCCCGATACTCTGGACAAGATCATCGCGCAACAGAAAATGAAGAACCAGCCCTCGGGAGGCAGCTAAGTTAGCTACCGGTCCACTATGGCTGACTCGCTCCCACGTACGAAGTGCATCGCACTACTGTACGCACACGCTTCACGGTTGAGGGTACGCCCCTGACCACGGGCGTGCTCGTCGAGAATGACCTGATTGTGCTGGCGATCCGAGTTTCCCGAAGTATTCCTGTCGGCAAGTCCAGCGCAAACGGCTGCTAGGCGGTTCTGTTGGGTTCCAGAGCGAAGTGCTTTGCCATCATCTCGACGATTTCTTTGCCGATCTCCAGCGAGGCAGTCGCGGCGGGCGAGGGTACGTTGCAGACGTGGATCATGTGGGTGCTGTGGACGAAATAGAAATCGTCAAGCAGATTGCCGTTGGCATCGACGGCTTGCGCGCGAACTCCAGAACCGCCTTGCGCGAGGTCGGACTCCTGAAGTTCCGGAACCATCTTCTGTAGCGCCTTAGTGAAGGCCGATTTCACCCACGAGCGGTACTGCTCGGCCATGCCCATGCGCCAATATTTCTTCGCCATCTTCCAGAAGCCGGAGAAGCGCAGCGTCTCCATCGCCTCCGTGAGATCGGGCGCGGTGCCGGTGTAGCCTTCGCGGCGAAAGGCCAGCAGCGCATTGGGGCCGGCTTCGACGCTGCCGTTAACGCGGCGGGTGAAGTGCACGCCGAGGAAGGGAAATCGCGGGTCGGGAACGGGGTAGATCAGGTTCCTGACGAGGGAACGGCGCTCGGGGCGGATCTCGTAGTACTCGCCACGGAAGGGAATGATTTCGAGATTGGTTTTGACGCCGGCCATGCGGGTGAGGGTGTCGCTGTAGAGGCCGGCGCAGTTGATAACGTAGCGCGCGCGGAAGGTTCCGGCGATGGTCTCGACGATGTTGGTGCTGCCGTCTTCGCGAAGGCCGACGACCTTGGCGTTGAAGACGATCGCGCCGCCGGCCTGTTGGATCAATTCGGCATATTTCTGCGCGACGACGGTGTAGTCGACGATGCCGGTGGAGGGAACGTGCAGAGCGGCGAGGCCTTCGCAGTGCGGTTCGATCTGGCGGAACTCGTCGCGTTGCAACATGCGCAGGCCGGGGACACCGTTGGCGATACCGCGCTGATGCAACTGCTCGAGGCGCGGAACTTCTTCCTGACTAGTAGCGACGACCAGCTTGCCGCATTCCTCGAAGGGAATGCCGTGGTCGCGGCAGAAGCGCTTCATCGAGGCAGCGCCGGCGACGCAGTTGCGTGCCTTCAGCGAGCCGGTGCGGTAATAAAGTCCGGAATGAATGACGCCGCTGTTGTGGCCGGTCTGGTGGGCGGCGACGCGGCCCTCTTTCTCGACCACGGCGATGTGCATGTCGGGGAAGCGATGTGTGGTTTCGAGCGCAGTTGCCAGTCCTACAATGCCTGCGCCGATGACGAGCAGGTCGACTTCATGGTCAGCCATATGGCGGGATTATAGGTCGCGGGGCTTGGGCGCTGCCATGACGGGGGTCACAAGAGCGACAGTCAGCAATTAGCAATTAGCTAAAGGCTGCAAGAAGCAGATCCCTCGCAGGCTTGCGCCTGCTCGTGATGACAAGGATGGTTACTAGTTACTAATCGCTAATTGCTAATGGCTAATTGCTAATTGCTAATTGCTGTTTCTCTTACGCCGCTTTTTTCGTTTCCACTTCGGCTTCGATGGCTTTGATTTCAGCGCGATCCTTTCGGACTTCGAGCTTCACGTGTCCAAACAGGCCAATATAGAAGTTCGACACGTAGACCAGGGCGAAGAGCGATATGAGGTAGCCTCGCCAGTCGGAATAGAGCAGCTTGTAGTGCGTGATGAGCAGGAATGCCGCTGTGACCCAGTGGCTGAAGCAATACTCGCAGGTAAAGAGGTAGAAGAATTTGCGGCAGACAAGGGTGCGCGAATCCTGACTCTTGCGGGTGCAAAAGTCGCGCGGCTCGCGGAGGACTTCTTCATGAGTGACCGTCCAGGAAACGCTGGCGATCGGCAAAGCCAGCACGAGCAGCCAGATCACCTGCTGGGAAAGAGACATACTGATTGGAAGCAGCAGACGCGAGGCGGTTTGTCCGGCGGAAATAGTCCCATTTTGTGCCTTGTAAGGCGCGAACGAAGGCCACTGGCACTTTCGTACTCGCACGCTTTCTACCAAAGAGGGTAAACTGTTGCCCGAATGCAACTCACGCTGGAAGTGGCGGGCCGCACCGACGTCGGTCGTGTGCGCCCGTCTAACGAAGACCATTACGGTTACGACGAGGGGCTCGGTGTCTTTGTAGTGTGCGACGGCATGGGCGGTCATGCCGCGGGCGAGATCGCCAGCCACATCGCTGTCGACAGCGTGCTCGGGTTTTTTCGCGAGCGCAAGCCGACTTCCGACGACAGCATTTACCTGCAGGACGCGCCGCTGGGCGCGCGGCTGCTGGCCGAGGCAGTGAAGAAAGCCAACGACGCCATTCTGGCTTACGCCGACGAGAACAAGAACACCTCGGGGATGGGCACGACGCTGGTGGCGGCGCGCTTCTCCGACGGCGTCTTTAGTATCGCCAATGTGGGTGACAGCCGGATTTATCTCTTTCGCGAAGGCCAACTGCTGCAGCTCACGGAAGATCACTCGCTGGTGATGGAGCAGGTACGCCGCGGCATGATCACCATGGAGCAGGCCCGGCATTCGTCGGCGCAGAACATCATCACGCGCGCGCTCGGCACCGATGAGAGCACGCTGCCCGATCTCGGCGAATTTCCGGCACAGGGTGGCGACATTCTGCTGCTCACGACTGATGGCGTGATGCGGCACGTGGAGGATGACGAGATTCGGACGATTCTGCTGGATCTGCCTTCGTTGCAGGCGGCCTGCGATACGCTGATCGACGCCGCCAACGAAGGCGGAGGCGAAGACAACTCGACTTGCCTGCTGATTCGCGTGGGCAAGGGCGCGGCCAGCGGGGATATCGGGAACGGGTCGAAAGTCGGAGCGGCGTAAGTTTCCGGGGCTGAAGGCTCGCAGGGCGTTCGGCCCGTGCGGCTGAAAAGGTTGAGAAGCAGATCCCTCGTCGGCCTGAAGGCCTCCTCGTGATGACAAAAGATGGGCGTTATCGGCACGACTGAAGTCGTGCCCTGTTACAAGGCGTGCGCAGAGCGATTTCTTTCGCGACCGGTGAAGTCGACTCAGAAAAGGAAAGAAACGGCTTAGCCGCTGGCCTGAGGGCCAGCTCTACCTAAGGAACACGCTGCAGTCGACTCTTTCAGCGACCTCCGAAGTCGTGCCCTGACACAAAACGCTCGCAGACGACTTCTTTACCTACCTATGAAGCCGGACCCTTCCACCAGCATTCGTCTGCTAGACTCAACTGTGTTGCAGTCTCCCGCCGAGCCGCCACAGCAAGTCGCGAAGCCGAGTTCTTCGGCTTCCTCTCCCCAAGCGCAACGTGAGCCTATCCCGCGCACCAGTCCTTTTGTCTATCTGATCGCGATCGCATTCGGCTTGTTCTCCGGATGGGTCAATCAGAAAGTCGATGACGCGCTGCTGACCTCGCTCTGCGTGCTGGGATTCAGCATGCTGATGGGCGTATGGAAGAAGCAACGACCGTGGCGATGGCTGCTGCTGGTGTGGATCGGCGTGCCCATCGTGCTGGCCTACTATCAGTTCGTGGTGCACTGGCCGCACGATCGGGGACAGGTCTATGCAGCCTTCCTGCAAGTTCTCGCAGCCAGCGCGGGCGCCAACGGCGGCCACTTCATGCGCCAGATGATCGACCACGTGTTCCTGAAACAAGATGATGAGTAGTGACCCAGGTGTGCAGGTCAGGGTGTGATCTCAAAGACCACACCGCAACCGGATGGGCAGTCGTTTAGATTCCCTCCCAGCGTGGTTGTGCCGTAAAGATTGCCCGCCGCGTCCATGATCAAGTTGCTCTGCGGAAAACCTCCATCGCCCGTTCCATGGAAGTCGTATAGCGACGTGTAGGTCCAGCCATCGCCCGACGGAGAAAGCTTGAACACATTGCCAACTCCAAAGCGGCCATCTTTGTAGGTTGTACCGTAAAGATTGCCGGCGCTGTCGAGAAGCAGGTCGCTCGAAGGTCCAGCCTCCCCAATAAATGAATAAAGCAAGTTGAATGTCCAGCTGCCGCCGGAGGGGGCCAGCTGAAACACTACGCCGCCGTAGCCAGTTCCTCCGCCCACGGTAGTGCCGTAGAGATTTCCGGAGCTATCGAAAATAACGCCGCCGACGGGCTCAGTCCCGCCATCCTGGCCATTGAAAAAGCGAAGAACACTTACAGTCCAGCCGGACTGCGAGGGCGAGAGTTGGTAGACGCTTCCCGGAAACAGCTCGGTTGTGCCGAAAAGATTGCCCGACTGGTCCAAAGTGGCGCCGGCTGCGGGGTAGGCCCCATCGTAACCACGGACAAAACTATGGATGGTGGACTGGGTCCATTGGTCTCCCGAATGGGTCAGTTCGAAAACAGTGCCGACGTCCGATGCACCACCCCCAGAGGCTGTGCCGTAAAGATCGCCCGACGCATCGAAAGTGAGACCTCCGAAGTCGGTAAGACCGCAGCCGTCACCTCCTTCGCCGGTGGGTGTGTAGAGGATGGTTTCGCTCCAGGAAAAGATGGCCGAATGCGGGGACGTTGGCGGAGGTGAAAGTCGATAGAGGATGCCGCAACCTTCCTCTTGATCTTGGCTCGCTTGGCCTCCATAAACGGTCGTGCCGTAAAGGGCTCCGTCAGGGCCGAGAACCACCCGGCCGACGGGATATCTGCCATCCGGGCTTCCTGTGAAGGCATAGAGAGGCAGAAGCAGCCAACTGGAGCCAGTTTGTTTCATCTTGAAAACCACGCCACATCCGGAGAATTCAGCGCAGCTGCCTTGGATGTCCCCGCCGACGCTGGTCGTGCCGTACAAGTTGCCGGCGCGATCCATACTTAAGCCGTCCAGGGGACTTCTACCGTCGGCGCCGCCGGTGAACGTGTGGAGGACGGTGTAGGTTTGAGCGTGCGCGCCCGGGTGAAGCGTGAGCATCGTCGCCAGAACGGCCAGGAAGACGAGCGCGGTAGCTCGAACGTCGATGCGAGAGTTCGAAGCGGTGGACTTCAGTTGGATTGCCATGCGATGTCCCTCCTGGACGCGGAGTGAGTATCGTGGGGCACGAAGAGAGCGGTCAACTTAATTTTGGATTACGGTCTAAGCGGCTGATAGCAAGAGGTTTGGCTCTTGCCATGGCGCGTGCTGGTAAGAGCCGGCGGCGCATGATCGGGCGCGCCGTTTCGGAGTGCGGCCTTTGAGAATGAGTTGCCTTATGCTGCGTGATTGAGACGATGTCGCGCTTTCATAGCAGTTTTTTGATTGACACTCGCTGACTCCGAGCGGAGACTCCAGTGCATAGCTCCAAACATTGCCCGCAGTCGAACTATGAGCCGCCGGAAGTGTGTCACCGGCTTTCCGTTGGCGGCCGGTTCGAACAGCAGGGAGGAATTATGGATGCGCTGTCTATCTTCGGACTGGCCCTGGTCATAATTTTTGTCATCGTTATTCTCTTCGGCTCGCTGTTTACAGTGAGCCAGACCGAGCGCGCGCTAATCGAGCGCTATTCGCGATTCCAGCGGGTTACCGGCCGCGGACTGCAATTCAAAGTCCCCCTCATCGACGCGGTACGGAGAATCAACACCCAGCTGCAGCAATTCGAGACGCAGGTGGAAACCAAGACCAAGGACAACGTCTTCGTCACCATCTTCGTTTCCATTCAGCTCTACGTGATGGAAGACACGGAAGACCACATCCGCAACGCCTACTACAAGCTCTACAACCCGGGAGTGCAGATCCAGTCGTATGTCGCTAACGCGATCCTGGGCCACGTCCCCAGCTGGATTTCGACGAGGTGTTCACCAGCCAGGTCGCCATTGCCGACTTCATCAAAACTGCGCTCGACGGCCCGATGGAGCAGTTTGGCCGTGGCGTGCAGAAGGTGCAGGTAACCAAGATCACGCCGCCGGAGAATGTCCGCCAGGCAATGGACAACATCAATGCGGCGCGGCGCGATCAGGAAGCGGCAACAACTCTAAGGGTGAGGCAGACAAGATTATCGTGGTGAAAGAAGCTGAGGCGCAGATGGAGCGCGACATTCTGCTGGGCAAGGGCATCGCCGGGCAGCGCGCCGCAATTGTGGACGGGCTAGCCAAATGGGTGGAAGACTTCAAGGACAAGTTTAAGGGAATCGACTCTACCGAGATCCTGAAGTTCGTCGTCATCACCAATTATTCCGACACGCTGAAGGAAGTCGCCGCCAAGTCGCACACCAACACGATCTTCATGAATCATTCGCCGGGATCGGTGGACGAAGTCTATCAGCGGCTGACGTGCGCTTTGATATCGGGCGAAGTGGCGGGACGGTTTGACGCGCCTCCTGACGATGGCCCGCCAGAGCGCTCCCGTGCCGCTGCCAGCGGCGATTGGGTGGGAGTGACGGCGGGTAGAGTTCCCGGATTTCAGAACAATTACGCCTGATGCGTCAGTGCTCACACGACGCCAGGGAACCCGCTTGCGTGACGGTAGTTCACCCGAGACAAGGGAGATTTGCGTCGAGCGGATAAAGCCCTTGCGGCACGCGGAGGCGAGCGGCAACTACGAAACCTTCCACAAGAGCTTCAACGAGCGCGTGTCGTCCACACACACGACGTTATGAGGGTTCAGGGAGTAAATTCCCACACAGTTCCGTAAGGCGGATCGGCGCCGTGCAGAGTTGTCCCGTAGATATTCCCTTCTGAATCGAGCACAACCTTCCCCACAGGGTAGTC
>CAVSFL010000012.1:0-368243 GCA_963727295.1 uncultured Acidobacteriaceae bacterium | reverse complement strand
TTTGGGGTGAAGAAGCCGGGGCCGGCTGGTCCTGCGCCAAAAACCTCTATTTTTCCAGGCTTTTCGCTTGGAGCGAGGTCTCGCCAACCCCAAAAGTGTAGTGACAACTCTAGTTCGGATTCTACCGATTGAATCCCACCCAATCACCTTGATTTCGCCAGAATCGTCGTGATAATGATTGCCGTGCGTCTCCGGACATCCCCTCGCCAGCGATGCCAGCAACCAATCATGTATCCAAGAACCGTCAAAGTCCGCTCCTCCAGAACGGCACCGTCCACGAATACGTCCGCGTCGTCGAAGCCTACCGCGAGGACGGCAAGGTCAAGCAACGCGTCGTCGCCGACCTCGGACGCAAGGACCTCCTCGTCGAGATCCTCCCCAAGCTCCGCCGGCTCCTCGCCGGCGACGCCGCACATCGAGCCCGGCGATCCGGCCGCACCCCACGTCGGTCGATGCCTCCGACCTGGGGGCCGGTCCTCGTCGTCCGGGCCTTGTTCGACCAACTCGGCCTCTGGGCGATCCTCGACCAACACCTCGGGCGAGCCAAGGGCGTCCCCTTCGCCGACCGCGCCTTCGTGCTCGTCGCCAACCGGCTCATCGCTCCGGCCAGTGAGCATGGGCTGGCCGGCTGGCTCGAAACCGACTTCGTCTGCGACCGCAACGGGCCGACGCTTCGTCCCCCATTGGCACCACCGCCGACGGGTCCGCGTCCATCCCCGCCAGCTCGATGCCTGGTATCGCACCCTCGACCAGCTCCTCGCGGCCAAGGACCAGATCGAAGTGGCGCTGTACCACCGCCTCCGCGACCTCTTCAGCTTCAAGCCCGACCTGGTCCTCTACGACATCACCAGCACCTACTTCGAGGGCGCCGGGCCGCGCGACTTCGCCAAGCACGGCTACAGCCGCGACGGCAAGCCGCAGAACGTCCAGGTGATCGTCGGCGTGGTGATGGTCGCCGGCTGGCCGATCGCCCATCATGTCTGGGCGGGCAACCGCATCGACCATTCCACGGTTCAAGAAGTCATCCGCGACTTGCGCAAGCGGTTCGCGTTCGGTCGGCTCGTCTTCGTCGGCGATCGGGGCATGGTCACCGACGAGAACATCGAGGCGATCACCAAAGATGAGCAGGGATTCCTGGTCGGGGTCAAGCGGCGGCGCAACGCCCAGATCGACGGTTGGCTCGACGCCGTTGACGACACCAAGTGGGTCGACTTGTCCCGGAGGCATCAATACCCAGGAACGGAAGACCAACCCGCCGCGCACCCGTGCCCAGGAAGTCGCCTCCGGAGATCCCGAGTCTGCGCGTCATCGTCATCGACTCCGACGAGCGGCGCGACTACGAGCAGGCGAAGCGCGAACAGGCGATGGAGCGAGCCCGCCAGCACCTGGAGAAGCTCAAGGAGCGTGTCGCCTCCGGCGAGCTTGAAGCAGCCCGAGAAGATCGGGGCGGCCGTCGAGCGGATCATGCAGAAATATCACGGTTATCGCTATTTTGATTGGAAGCTCAAGGACGGGGCGCTGGAGTTCTCCGAGAGCGAGGCGCGGCTGGGGCGCGAGAAGAAGATCGAGGGAAAATATGTGATCATGACTAGCGAGAAAGGACTGAGCGTCCTGGACGCGGTGGCGCTGTACAAGGAATTGACCGAGGTCGAGAGCGGGTTTCGCCAACTCAAGGACGTGATGGCGCTGCGGCCGATCTATCACCAGATCGAGATGCGAGTCAAGGCTCATATTTTTGTGGCGGCGTTGGCGTTGCTGGTGCAACGGCTGCTGGGCCGCCGGCTCAACGAGGCCGGGGTGGATCTGTCGCCGGCGCGGGCCATGCAAGCATTGGCGACGGTGCGATTGGTCACGTTCCACCTGGAGGGTCAACCGGAGCGGCGGGGGCTGGCCGGCGGCTGTCCCGACGCCCGGCTGGTCCTGAAGGCGCTGAAGCTGGTCGACCAACGCCCGCCGACGCCGCCGGAGGGGGAGGAGACGGTGATGTAGTGACTAATGAAAAATCCGCCCCTTGCGCCGCAAGGACTTACGATGACGCCACCCCAAACATGGGCTAAGCCGGTTCCCGGGGGGGGCTCGTGGGCGATCAGGAGAACGCTTCGGTGCTCGGAGATGTAGAAGACGTTACTCTCGGGCAGTTCGACGATCTCGATGTGACCGAAGCGCTCGGCAAGCCGCCGCCGGAGGTTGCGATACTCCGCCCCTCGAAGGAGTGAGTTGGGCGAACGAATTCCAGCATCCCCTCGGGGTGGAGCGTGTCGAGCACCCGATCGAGCAATTCGACCGGCTTGAGGTCCGACCTCAAGGGTGCGTAGCGGCCTTTCTCGGCCTGGAGAAGATGCTCGTAGGGCGGGTTGCAGACGACGACCCTCGCGTTCTCAAGCGAGCTCCGGAAGTCGGATGAGAGGAAGACTCACCGAGCCGCAACCGCCACCCGTTCGAATTCGGGAAGTCGGCGAGCATCAGGCAGAGCCAGCTCCTACCTCCAGGGCGAACGAGTCGACCTCGTACCCCTCCAGCATCTCCACGAAGTACTGGTGACGCTCCTCGGGTGTCATGGGCGTTCGAAGGACACTCCGCAACCTCTGAAGCGCCGCGACGAGGAAGATTCCGTGGCCCGAGCAGGGTTCCAGGATGAACCTCTCCCGTTCGTCAAGCTTCTCGATAGGCAAACTTTGCACGATGTAGCGGGCGATGCTGGAGGGGGTTCCATGGATGCCGAGCTTCTTCCGCAGCGGTTTCGTCACGAGCGTGTGCTCGTAGATATGCGGAGAACCTCGACCGCGAGGTTCTGGAAGTTCAGCCTGCTCCAGAGAATCGGGAACACGGCGTTCCAGACCGCCCTGTCGTCCAAGACGGATTCGCTCTGACCATAGTACGACTCGACCCTGCTCAAGACCTCGGCGGGGTCGGAGGAGCCGGAGAGCTCGGCGAACTCCCCGAAACCGCGGTCGTGAAGGACCTTGGCGGCGAGGAAGCCGGAAGGCCAACCGGAACGTCCCCTCCGCTTGGCGAGCGTGAGCGCTCGCATCCTTCCCGTAGACCCGGAGGGCCTCCGCGAGCACTTCGTTGAGCATCCGATCCAGCTTTTCCCGGACTGTCCCTCGAGCGCGGGGATAAGCCCCAAATCGCAGAAGTCAAGCTGACGTTCACCGCCCAGGTCTAAGCCGATGTTCTTGCCACGGAGGATGGATTCCGCCGACCACTTGCCTGAGTACCGGGCGAAGGTATCGTGGAGGTCCCCGGAGAGGATGATCCGGCCGTCGTCGTCGTGGGTCATCTCCTTGCCAACTCGCCAGGCGGAAACGGCGTCCTCGCGGCACCTCAAAGGCGACGGAGGCACCCAGGGCGCGGAACTCGGAGATCAGGCCCGCCCCGGCCTTGCCGTTCGGGACGACGACGGCGATGCAGGCAGTCCGATGGGTGGGGGGCAACTGACCGAAGGCAGCGACGGGCACAGTCCTTCGCGGTCGCCGGGCTGGAACCAATCGGTGAACTCGTAATCCCTGATTACGAGACTGTCGTCATAGCCGAGGGCGGGCAATTCGGAAACGACCGCGTCGAAGAGTCTCCTGTGTCTGTCGCTCTTGAACGCGGCCATCCTAATCCCCTCGCAATGACCCGATGTCTGAGCCGCCCTCCTTCACCCGGCTTGAGGTGCTCGCGTCTTCCTGTCACGACGACGCGCACCCATTTTCCTGACACTGGACATGCCTGAACTAATGGTACGAACACCGGGCGGAGTCCGCCAGCCCCTGATATCGGCTTTGCGCCCGAGGGCGAAAGATTCAACGCGAGCCGACGCACGATGTTAGAATAGGCAAAGTGCGGCGGTCGGAGGAGATTTCGCGCTTCCGTGAGCAATTATGACATGCGAGAGGACGACTAGGAAAGACGGGAGGGAGGCGTACCAGAACCAGCCTATCCGCTGAGGCAAGAGAATCGAACTGAGGATGCTCTGCCGCGATTTTTTGCCAGAACGGGGCCCGCACCCTCGGTACGATCTAACCCGAGATGGAAACGGGCTCTGGCCGGAGTGCCGCACGTCCCAGGTCTGCTCGGTTTCCCGATTCGGCTCATTGGATTGGGCCAGAATTTAGGCCAGGGCCATTTGGGCCAGTAAACACCGGGATCGTCCCAAGACACCGGGATCGACAGCGTCTCGGCCCTGACAGTGAAGGTCCCTTTCCACACCAACCCGAAGCGTCAGCGAGGTCTGCCGCAAGTCCTTGCGGACGAATGGGAAAGAGCCTCGCTGACGCTTCGGGTTGGTGTAGAGGGCAGGCGGCATAGGAGCACTCGAACTGTCAACCTGCCGATGGGATACTTTGGGACGATCCCTAAACACCAAATCAGGGCGGCGTAAACCCAATTGTGACAACGAATTAGATGATTCGGAGTAACTTCTCAATAAGTCCTGGCAAGCGTTTGTCCACTTGTGGACAGCACTCATCCCTGATGAGCCGCAGATGCCTCCGGAGGCCACGAAATCGCGATCCGGACGCTGTAATCGTGGGTGTAGTTCAGCACTGTTGGAATGCACCAGCCGGGGTTATTGAGAAGGCACTCGATGGCCTTGTAAAGTCCGTCGAGCCATTTCGTGGCGGCGGCGGGCGATACGTTCTCGCGTAGCCATCGGGCCTGGCCGCGAAAATCCGCCTTGGCGGTCGCGGCCAGCTCGACGCGGTAGCTCATGAACCTTGGGGCAGATCCAGGTCGCGGCGGATGTCGGCGAACGCTTCGGCCAAGGGCTGGGTGCGCCAGCCCGCATGTCCTCCAGGCCCTGGCGGATGCCCTCCAGGACGCGGGCTTCCTCGGCTTCTTCCTGCTGGCGAAGCAGACACAAGGCGGCGGTAATGGCCTCGTCAGAGGAGGAGAAGCGTCCGCTTCGCACCTTGGCCTGGACGAATTGCTCAAGATCTGCGGGTAAATGGGTGTTCATTAAGGGCGTCTCCTTCGTTTACAGCTTACCACGGTCGGCCGTATTTGTCGAGACCGCGCACTTGGATGCGTGTACGCATTTGTTGCGGAGTGTTCACGATGCCGTACTTGCGGGCAAGGGACAAAATGAGAACGGACCGGGATAGCCCAACCGCGTCGGGGAACGACGAATAACGAGGCTCAAAATGGGTGAGCCGAAAGGCGTCGAGACCGCTTCCGTCGGGGTCTATCGTCGCTCGAGAACAACCTCGTCGTCACCGAGATCTTCGACGCCGACTGCCGCTCCGCCGCGACCGGCAGCACGGTGCGGCTGACCTGAAGGGTCCTCGCCGGGCGAGATCGCAATGCGGAGGCGAAGGAACCCGGAGCATGTCCACGACTCCATCCGGAACCCCACGGTCCGGCATAATCGGACGCAGCCCGGAAACCGGAGAACCCGGCACATCGGGCGCGATCGCTCCCTCGGCGGGAACATGGACGAAATCCAAACTTTCGCGATCGGCCAATCCGTCATGGTCGTCCAGGATTGACTATATTCTATAATCGGAATTCTTGTCGCTTCCGCATTCCACGGCTGAGGGCGGCAACTCGGGATCGCCGCGGTGATCGATCCAGTGGGTCCTGACGAATCCGTCGGCCGGCGATCCGATCGCTTTAACCGATCTCGCGCGAACGAAGCCAATGAACCTCGGCTCCAGACCGTATCCGAAATCCCGCGAACGAACCCACGGGACCTGGGAACGTGCCGGGAATCACTCCCCGGTTTCCTTGCATCGACGGCGCAGGTTTTCGTGGTCCGCTGCAGCAAATCCGATTTTTTTTCAAAAATCGCATCTCCCGGCGTGACCAGGATTTCGGAAGGTTTTTGCCGAGATTCCGCGATAGGTGCATTAAGGAAATTGGAAACTGGCGGCATTCTGATAGTAGGGATCTTTTGGGACCACTTCTTAGAGGGCGGGGACCCGTGACCAGCGACACATCGGGAAGCCGAATCCGGTCGGAGCCGGCCTCGATCACAGGCCGCGACGACATGGGCCATACCGCCGACGACCCGACCGGTCCGACCCGTCGTGCGGTTGCCTCCACTCCTTGCCGGCACAGCCGATCGGAGAGGGCGATCCGCCAGAAGGTTGCAAACGAGTGCAAACCAATCACAACGAATTCCCGCCGCCCAGAAGCGGCCGGGACCGGGAGAGACTCACGCCGAACGAATTGGTCGTATCACTGTAAGTTGTTCCCGGCGTGTTTCTTAGGTTGCAAACGCCGCAAGGCGGAGTCATGAAAACCCGCCGACCGCTAACCCGAGTTCTCCGGATTCCGGATCACAACGACTGACGACGACCATGCTCATCCTGACTTCACGGCTGGTGGGAATCGCTACGCGGTTGACGTGGCGCGGGTGGTGGAGCTCGTGCCCCGCGTCGAGCTCCGCGTGATGCCGCACGCACCGGGTTTCCTGGCCGGGTACCTGGGCTATCGCGGTCAGGTCGTGCCGGTGATCGACCTCGGCTTGCTCCTGGGTGCGGGGCCCTGTCCCGGATCGGCTCAATACCCGGATCATCCTGGCCAAGTACACGCCCGAGGATCACAATCAATCAGAGGACGGGCAGGCGGGGAAACTCCTTGGCCTGATCGCCGAGCAGGTTAGCGACCTGACCCGGGTCCAGCCGGAGCAGGTGACCCCGGCTCCCATGCAACTGCCCCAGGCCCCCTACCTCGACACGATCGCCCAGACCGATGAAGGCTTCGTGCCCTTGATCAGGTCTCGAAGTTGTCATTGGTCATTGGTCACTAGTCATTGGTCATTAGTCAGGTTTGTCATTGGTCATTGGTCATTAGTCATTGGTCATTAGTCATTAGTCACTAGTCATTAGTCATTAGTCATTAGGAGCTCTGTCCGAAAGCCGAGCGGGATGGTTAAACCGAGGTTGATCCAGGGCGTGTACTATGACCAATGACCAATGACCAATGACAAACCCGACTAATGACCAAAAACAAATCGAGGGGCTGCTGACGCGGCGGATCGGGCTGGACCCGGGCACGGTGGGCTCCTCATCTGGTTGTGCGCCGGCGCGGTCGGCGGATGGCGGAGCTGGGCGTGGACGACCTGGGCGTCTATGCGTCGGATTGGCCCAATCGGAGCCGGAGCGGCGGCGCTGATCGAGGAGGTGGTGATCCCGGAGAGCTGGTTCTTCCGGGACGAGCGGCCGTTCCTTTGGCTGGCCGATTATGTTAGGCGAGCGGTGGTTGGGCGACCTGTTGCGTCCGCCGTTGCGGGTCCTGAGCCTGGCGTGCGCGGGGGCGAGGAGCCCTACTCGATTGCCATCACGCTCCGGGACGCGGGCCTGCCGGCCCGTCGATTCCGGATTGACGCCGTCGACGTCAGTGGCGACGGCTGACCTTCGCCCGGCATGGGATTATTCGGCCAACGCTTTCCGCGGCTGTGAGCCTGGGCGCCCGGGCGGAATCTTCCGCAAGCATGCCCAGGGCTTTGAGGTCGCCCCCGCGATCCGAGCGACGGTCCACTTCCTCCAGGCCAGCGTGGTCGACCCGAAGCTGCTCGAGGCGCGCCCCCTACGACGTGGTGTTCTGCCGCAACCTGCTGATCTATCTCGACGCCCCGGCCCGCGCCTGCGTGCTCGCCGCGCTCGACCGCTTGCTGGCCCCTGACGGCGTGCTCTTCATCGGCCACGCCGACCGCCTCGAATCGGCCGGCGAACCGTCGCGATTCACCGCGATCGGCGAGCCGGGATGCTTCGCGTATCGCAAGACGGTGCCTTCGGTGCCCCTCCGCGGCTCGGCCGGAGCCTCGCCCTCCGATATGCCGAAGCTCGTCGCTCGGCGCGGGTCTCCCGACCCCGCCGCTGTCCCGACCGTCGCTCGGCGCGGGTCTCCCCGACCCCGCCGCGGTCTCGACCGAAGGTCTCCCGATCGGGGTCTCCTGGAGCAGGCCGCGGGACCTGGCCAACCGGGGCCGACACGCAGAGGCGATCGCCGCGTGCGAGCAGCACATTCGCCTGAAGGGCCCGATGCCTCGGTCTATTATTTGTTGGGGATGATCTGCCAGGCGGCTGGCGACCGTCCTCGGGCCGAGGATTGTTTCAGCAAAGCGGTATATCTCGACCCGAAGCACGACGAGGCGCTCCTGGCGCTGTCGCTCCTGGCCGAGCGCCGTGGCGACCGCGGCGCGGCCGACGGCTTCCGTCGCCGCGCCGGCGGACATCCTCGACATCGAGCCGGGAGCAAAGGGGTGAATGAGATGACCACGGAGCGCATCGACATCATCCCGTTCGGTCGGGAGAATGATCTCCATTGCGGCAGGCCGATGGCGGCGACTGCTGGAATCAGATCGGTGTCAACGGCGACCGGAGCTGCCCTGAGCTGAACTCGTTCGTCCACTGCCGGAACTGTCCGGTGTTCGCCGCGGCCGCGCGGACCTTCTTCGACCGTCCCGCGCCGAGGGATACCTCGCCGATTGGTCCCGATGGCTCGCCGACTCCGCCGCCCTGAGTCACGCCGGCGAGGACAGCAACGGCGACCAGGTGGCGCCATCGCCCAGGCGAGGGGTCAGCTCCCTGATCTTCCGGCTGGGCGAGGAATGGCTGGCTTTCCGAACCCGTGCGGTCAGCACCAGCAGCATCAGAAACAGCGACAAGTTGGCCTGCGACTGCCAGGTGTCGACAATGATCCCTTTGGCTTTGCTGCGGACCGCATCGCTCTTGGCTCGTATCGCGTGCTCTTGCATGCAGGAACACCCTCTGAGTTAGAAAAAGGCCGATCCTCGGCCCCGGTCACAAAACTTGGTGCTAGGTACCAGCTACGCCTTTGTTCTGCAGAATCCTCACTGCAACGACGCAATGTTAGAGGTAAAACCGAACCGCCGATACTGGCAAAAATAACAGCGCCTCCGATCGGCGAGAGGCCCAAGTCGCCCCAACCTCACTTGAACCAGTAGGGCGTCTCTTTTGCCCAAGTCGAACTGGGATAACGTGTGTGCAACAGGTCGAAGGCCTGCTTGCTGATCGCGCCCGTTTTGTCGTCGGAGCATCCGTAACGCGTCGCTCGCACTACCAGGTGCAGCGCTTCGGGCAGGCGCTGATCGTCAGGATGGGCTTTCGCCCAATCCAGAACTACACGGCCCATGTACACCGGGCCCGCCACCAGCGTCGACAGCTTGCTGCGCTGATCGTCGGCATTCGCACGCTCAGACGCGGTCAGGAATGAAGGAAACGGCGGCGGCACCACGGGCACCGGCACAGCTTGCTTTCCTGTGGCGGGATCGATCGGGGGTCCGTTGCCGTAAGACACTGTGCCCGGTGGCAAGGCCGTAGCTGGAAATTGGCCCCCGCACCACCAGTTGTTGCGATACTCGTCGATCGCATCGAACTTGGTGTCGCGAAGTGCGCCGCCGTAGATGAACGGTTGCATGCCCGGGAAGTGCAGCATCGTCCAGGTTGCTGCGAAAAACCGCGCCTCTGCTGAATCGGCCGTCCCGTAATCCTTCACGTAATCGTGGAGTTCGGGATGCGCATCGGCCATCGATGCTTCCACCGCCTTCGCTGCCTTTGCATCCCCGAGAATAGCCGCTCGCGTCCAAGTCGTGGTTGCGATGTACCCGCGCAAGGCGGACGGCAACACCGATTCTCTCGCGGCCTGCGTCAGCAGCGAGAGCGGCAACCGCTCGTTGAAGATTGGCGATGAGTCGCCGTCCAGTATCTTGGGCAATGGCGCGGCATTGACGTTCTGCGCATAAGAGCCTTCGGTGCAATCGTCGCCGCAGTCGAGATAGTCGTATTCCACGTATTCCACCGGCGTGCGCGGCGCGTATTGCAGGAATTGGCCGAAGTCGGCGGCCACGGCGAAACGCTGTTTCAGCAGCAGGTTGAACGCCGAGAGTGGACCTTTCTCGAAGCGCGGCAGGTTGGCATCGAGCACTTGCCGCGCCCCATTTTGCTGCTTCTGCTCGATCAGCAACCGAACCCGCTGATAGACCGCCATCTCGTACGCCGGGGAGCTTTGCGGCACCGAAGCAGCGGCTTCGGCGAGAGCTTTGGAATTGCTGTCGGCGCCTTTCGCCATGCTGATTGCTGCCATCAGCCACGCTTCGGAGTTCGTTGCGTGCCAGCGTTGGATGGCGTGGTCGAGCGCCTCCGGATTCTGCTGCTGAAACGTCAAGACCCAATCCGTCAGGTCGTCGAGCAAGCCGCGTTTCGCCAGATCGTCATGCCATGTCGTGAGCTTCGGAGACTTCATGCCGCCCGAAGATTTCAACTGCTTGTCGATGATCCAGTCGAAGTCGATGAGGTCCCGGTCGATCGTGGCAGCCGCTGTGTGCCCTGAGAGTTGCTGCGAGATCTCGTACAGCCGCTGATCGGGATGCAGCCGGACTTCGACATAGTTCAGCAATCTTTGCGACGCGGGATGAATCGCGGCCAGCGATGGGTCCTTGAGGATACCCTGCAGTTGCTTTTCCGCTGCCGTCATCTGCTCGACGTTGAAGCGCGGAGCATCTGTCGCAGCATTGGCGCTGCCTGACGGACTATTCAGCGTCGCCTGGCGAATATAGCAGCGGGCGACGAGGTACGGCGCCCAGGTGTGCCATGGCGAGTCGCGATCGGCGGCGATCTTCTCGAACTGCTGCGCGGCGGTTTGCAACTCACCAGCGTAAAAGTTCGCAGACGCAATCTGATATTGCCGGTCTATCTTTAATACTGCATTATCCAGAGTGGCAGCGGCCGGTATGCGGGGACGCAACTCCGAAGCACGCTCCGGCGTGAGCGGCAACTGCACAACTGGTCCGCAATTTGCGAACACGGTGTCCTGCGCTCGCACCCAATCGCGCACCGCGGCGCTGCCGGCGCCGAAGGACTTGACCAGGCTTGTGGCGGTATCTGCCGCGCTCACGAATGCATCCTCTGCGCAGTTCAGATATTGGTGCCACCCACCCTGGATGGTTCTGTAAGGGTAGATAGTGTCAGAAGGGGGAAAGTAACTTGTCATCGGGAGCGCGAGGCTCCGCGCTCTGTTCCAGATAGCCAGCGCGTTCTCGCCGGACGACAAGTGCTCAAAGTTCGGCGTCCAAGCCTTCACGAACGCTGCCTGTTCCTCTTGGTTCGGCGGCTTGCCCGCGAGATAGCGATAGGCAACCACCAGAAACGTCCGCTGATAACTGGGCAACACGATTCCTAAACGACCCTGCGCGAACAGTTCCAGCGGCGCATCGGGGCTTCCCCTCACCGTAAACACCGGCTCGGGAGAACTCATTCCACAGGGAAAGATGTTGGCGGGCAGCAGCAACAACGCCACCAACACGACCGACGTGATGGAACGACGAGCCGGAGTGGAATGCATGAATTCAGGCAAATAGTAGGACAGTTCTTGCAGGTCGTCTAGAGCGATATCCGTAAGAAAATCGAAAAACTAACAGCGCTTCACCAATACTGTGCTGGGTCCGCGAGTCCAATATGTACTGACTGATTACTACTTTCTTTTTATTGCACCGGCCATGTATTTCTGCTAGTTATCCTCCATACGTCAAGGCAGTAGGATCGTTCAGACGCAAAGAGTTTCCGCCAGCACTACGGCGAAAGGAGGAGTTGTGCGCACAGGATCAGGTCTCACCAGAATCGCGTCCATAGCTCTCGCACTACTAGGTTTGCTGCTGTTGGGTAGCGTTCCGGGATTGGCCCGCGACAAGTACGAAACCATCGATGCCACGGCTTGGGGCACCAGCACCCAGCTGGGCCGAAATGTCGGCATCACGCTTACCATTTATCAGTACTCCACGCCGGAGGACCAGGAAATTCTCTACGACGCCTTCCAGAAGGGCCAGAATCAGGGTCTGGTCAATGCGCTGGAAAAGATGAAAGCCGTTGGCCACATCTCCATCACCGGCACGCTTGGCTATGATGTCAGCTTCATCAAACTGATCGAGACGCCAACCGGCCGCACCATTCGCTTTGTCACCAATCGCCCCATCAATTTCCGCGAAGCGTACTGGGACACCCAGACGCAGTACTACAATCTGACCGCCGGCGAGATCAATATCAACACCCAGGACAAGAGCAAGAGCGACGGCGTGTTGTATCCCGCAGCACAACTCTCACTCGGCTCTGATGGTCAGCTGCAGCTGAACCTCAACAAAAACCCCTGGCGGCTTGGCAACATCATCGACTGGTCAGGCACAGCGGGTGAGAACTGACAGGGGGAATCTATGAGAATCCATCGCACGCTTTTGGTTGGGTTAATGCTGGCTGCTTCGACTTGTCTGCTGGCCAGTTTGGCGACGGCTCAGGCGAAAGGAAAATACGTTTGCGCCGAGCGCAATCCCCAGAGCCTTTGCAATGCCGACAACACCTGTTCCGCCTCCGGCTCTTGCACGCTCGACATCAAACGGGATGGGATGAACTCGGCGACGGCTACGCCGGGATTTCCTAAGGCGAAAGGAAATTCGCTCTTGTGCGTTAAGCCCGGCACAACGGTAACGTTCCAGACTTCGTCGAAGGGCACCGGATTCATCGTTGATCCCGGACCGTCCTCGCCTTTCGATCCGCCAGACACCATCATCGGCGGCGCGCAAAAGCCTGTGCAGGTTACCGCCAAGCGCCCTGGATGCTTCAAGTACTCCGTCGGCGCCTGCTACTCCGGTTCGACCTTCGGCATGTGCGGCTCGGGTGCGGCAGAGGTCATCGTAATGAGCGAGGGTTCAAAGTAGCTTAGGGTGCTTTGTGGCGGGCTCTGTTTGGGAGGTAGTGTTGGCCTTCAGGCCAGCGTTTCAGCCCGCCTTTATTCTTGAATTGAGTCGGCTTCACAGAGTGCTGAAAAAGTCTTTTTCGTGGCATTTCGAACGAAAATTCGGCCGCAAGTGATTGAATCTTCGTTCCCCGGAACGCTTGAAATTACTAGCTTGGTTCCTTTTTCAGCAGCCTGTTCAGCCGACGGCAGAGGAATTCTTGGCCAGGGCAGGCGCTCTGGCCTGAAGTTTTGTGCCTTTGCCCGGGATGGACGCGATAGTAAACTCGCCTCCGATCAGATGCATGCGCTCCCGCATGCTGATCATTCCCAGCCCAGCCGAATTGCGGACTTTATTCTTATCAAAGCCGACGCCGTTATCGGCGATGCTAAGCACCAGGCCGCCATCGGCGCCAGTCATTTCCACACGAACCTCGGATGCACGGCTATGTTTGGCCGCATTGTGCAGCGACTCCTGCACTACCCTGAGAAATCCCAGCGCAACATCGTTGTCCAAGTCCGACGGGATACCCGTGCACGCGCACTCGACATTGATGTGGTACTCCTCCGAGAACTCACGACAGAGGCTCTTGATCGCTACCGCCAGGCCGAGGAACTCCAGCTCGGATGAATGCAGCTGATGCGACAGTCGGCTGACTTGATGGCCAATGTCCTTCAGCTTGCCGCACAGTTCCGCAACTCCAAGACTTTTCTTTCCCGACGATGTCGGCTTGCCCGCACGCAGTAACTGAACGCTCAACAGCGCCAGCGATTGGCCGATCCCATCGTGCAGCTCGCGGGCGATCCGCGCACGCTCTGCCTCTTGCGCATTCATCAGGCGGCGAGAAAGGTCGGCGCGCTCCAGCTCGGCTTGCTTCTGATCGTCAACATCGACACAGCAGCCGATGTAGCCAACGAAACTGCCGTCCGGCAGGGAGCGCGGCACCCCGGTATCTTTGATCCAGCGGTATTTTCCGTCGTGGCGGCGCAGGCGATACTCCATGGCAAACGGAATCCTCTGTTCGAACGCCGTGGAGTAAATGTGAATGCATCGCTCAAGGTCTTCCGGATGAACTCCCACGGCCCATCCGTCGCCCTTCTCTTGCGCCAGGGAACGTCCGGTAAAGGCCAGCCAGCCGCGATTGAAATCGGTGCAGCCCTTGTCTAGTCCCGCCATCCACATCATGACCGGTGCGTGGTCGGCCATCATACGGAAGCGCTCTTCGCTTTCGCGCAAAGCGTCATCCGCACGCTTGCCCGCGGCCAGATCTTTGGCTACGACCGAAATGCCGTCCCTGGCTGGATAGGCCGTGATCTCAAGCAGGCAGTCGTGCTCGCCCAGCTTGCACGCCAGGCTGAACCTGTGCGCCTGTTGCGTCGCCAGAACTCGGCCCAGGGTCGTGCCGACGCTGTCGATACCGTCCAAGAAAATTTCATCAACGTGCCTGCCGATGACCTTGCCCGCAGACACTCCGGTCAGGTTCTCAGCAGCTTTGTTCCAGTAGGTGAATCGGAGATCGCGGTCAAGAGTGAAAAATAGATCGCTGATGTTGTCGGCGAGGACACGCAGACGCTTGTCGCTGTCCAGCAGGAGTTGCTGGATCGCCTTCCGTTGCGGGGTGAGGTCCTCGACAATCGCCAGGTAGCTGGCCGGTTCGTTGCTGCCTTCATCGCGAACAAGCGTGACTGTCGCTTTCAGCCAGACGACTCGCCCATCGCCGCGCAGATGCCGCTTCTCGCTGGAGAAGCTGGCAATCTCGCCGCTCCGCAGCCGATGACACTCGGCAAGCTCAGCATCAAGATCGTCAAAGCGGGTAATGTCGCGCAGTGTCTTGCCGAGCAACTGCGATCGTGAATAGCCCAGGATGTCGCAGAGCAATTGGTTCACAGCCAGCCGCTCGCCGTCCAGCGACACGTGAGCAACGCCGAATCCGGCGCGCTCAAACATCAACTGAAAGGCTTCCTGCTCGCGCGGCGACAGTCGTTCTTGGGTCGATGGTTGCATCGGCCGGAGATCCTTGTTTAGGGCTTAAGACGAAGTGCTACGGCAAAGTATATGACGCGTAGCTACGCCTTAAGACGCAGAATTTGTGCCTTGGTACCACAGAGTGGGAGTCGGAAGTCAGGGAGAAACGTGGCCGAGGCTATCTCATGAATTGTTTTGTATCAGGGCACGACTTCAGTCGTGCCACAAGGGATCAGCCGTAAATGCGGGCTTCAGCCCCTGCGATTGCTGGTACAGGGGCTAAAGCCCGACTTCTTGTTTGAATTTTTCGGCACGACTGAAGTCGTGCCCTGATACAAAGCTGTCCGGCTTATGAGATGAGCCCTCATTAACACTGACGGGCGAAACGCGAAGGTTTACTCCAGCGGCGCCCGATAACCCGCCTTGAAATGCACCTGCAATCGCGTCGCTTCCGATGGCTGCGCCACCTTCACCGTAATCTTCCGCCATTTGCCATCGCGCGAAAGGTCGCTGGGGAGGTAGCCGAGCACATATTCACTGCGCAGCTCGCGGCTGATGGTGGCAGCGATCTCCGGAATCTGGCGCCGATTATCGGCCGCAATCGTTCTTCCGCCGCTCACGTCCGTGAGTTCGCTCAGCCAATTTCTTCCCATGCGCTCTTCGAAGGTCTTGAGCAGCGGGATCGGCTCCTCATCGAAGATGCCGATGGCATAGGTCAACACATCCGCTTCTTCGATCACCCGCTTGATCTCGTCACGGGTATAGCGGCTGGTGTTGTCGCCGCCGTCGGAGATGATGAGCAATGCGCGCCGTTGATAGCGGGCTGAACGCATCTTGGCAATCGCCATGTAAATCGCATCGAACAGCGCCGTCCGTCCCTGCGGAGGCGAGGCCACAAGCCGGTCCTCCAGCGTGCCGAACGAATCCTCAGCGCTGGCGATCAGCCGCGGCTTGTTGGAGACAGTCACCGCGAAGTATTCGTCATCCGAGTTCGCGTTGTTGAAGAACTCCTGCAGTGCCTGCCGTTCGTATTCGATCTTGTTCTTCATGCTGGCGCTGCAATCCAGCACCAGGCCCACCGAGATGGGCACGTCTTCATGCGAGAAATAGCGAATCGGCTGCGTCTCCTGCCCTTCGGAGAGCGAAAAGTCCTGAGCGTGCAAGCTCAGCACAGGATGGTTCAACGAATCGGTGACCGTTACCGGCACCAGCACCAGATTCACGTCCACGTGCAGCGGGCGGGTTTTTAGCTCCGGCTCTGCCGGGCTTGCGAGTGTCGTGGAATCGGAACTCTGATGCCGCGGCGCAATGTGAACGTCATCCGAAGATTGCGACCAGAGATTGGCGGAAAGCGCTGCCGGAATGAACAGGGAAAGAACAAGAGTAAAGGCAGGTCGTACTGCGCATCGCGCGATCATGACCGCTCCTTCGGGCAGGGGGAGGGATGGTTGAGCGCTCGCACACAATGAACGCTGAGATGATGAGATGCACAAACCTTGGCATCCATCTACCCAGATCGCTGGAATTTAGGTCTCGCCCACAGCGAAACCCTGAAGAATGGCCGAGATTATACCTCGGCGGTCAACTCGCGCGCCCAGGCGCGAGCTATAGCTGGCGCCCATCCTTACCCCTTGCTTTGAAATTTTGATATCCTCTAACGTTTCTGCCAGTTCACCAAACCATCGCCAGCCGCCACGCTGATAGCTGGTCTGGTGGCTGGATTGCCTGTTCAGGTCGCCAAGCCATTGGTGACCAAACCTTCCGGGCCACAGGGTCACAGATGAAGCATGGGAGGGCAGCAAGCGCCATGAAGTCCATCGTCGAAAGATTCGTCGCCATCGTTCTCGTATTCGCCATTTCCCTGGTATCGCCGGGTATCACGCTCGCGCAGACGGCTCCGGCCGCGCCTCAGGCGTCCGCACCGCCGGCAGCTCCTGCGGCCCAGGCAGCCAAGTCTCCCGCCGCACCTGCGGCGCCGGTGCCCAACGACCCCTGGCCGAGGACGATCAGCTACCAGGGTGCGACCATCACCGTGTTTCAGCCACAGGTCGATAGCTGGGTCGGCAACAAGTTGAACGCTTACGCCGCCGTACGCGTGCAGTCGCCGGAAAAGAAGGATGTCGACTACGGTGTGATCTGGTTTAGCGCGCGCACCGAGGTCGACAAGGTCAACCGCATGGTTACGCTGGAAGACTTCACCCTGGACAAGCAGAACTTCCCCACCATCGCCAACAACGGCTCGGCTTACGCCAACACGTTCATCCTGAACCTGCCGTGGAGCAAGACCATACCGCTCGATCTTCTGGAGACTTCGCTGGCAGTTACGAACGCGACTGCGGCGCAGAAGACCTATCAGCTCGAGAACAATCCACCGAGGATCATCTACAGCATCACGCCAGCAGTCCTGGCGCTGATCGACGGCTCTCCTGTGCTTCGCCCCGCGACCGACAATCTCCAAAAGGTCATCAACACACGCGCCCTGATCCTCTTCGATTCCTCCAAGAACGCCTACTACCTGGCGCTGATGGACGGCTGGGTGGAAGCGCCGACGATCGAAGGCCCGTGGAACGAAGCCAAGCACGCGCCAACCAAAGCGCTGGACAAGATTCGGCAGGCCGCCGAAGCCAACGATCAGAACCAGCCGCTGGGCAATCCGCAACAATCGCTGGAACAGTCCTACAAAGATGGCGAGGCCGTAACCGTTTATGTCAGCACGACTCCGGCTGAGCTGCTGGTGATCGAGGGCGAGCCGCAATATGACACCCTCCCGGGAACCAACCTGTCCTACGTCTCCAACACCGGCAGCGACATCTTCCTCGATTCCACCAACCAGACGTATTACGTCCTGCTCGGTGGCCGCTGGTTCCAGACGTCTTCGCTGCAGAACGGTCCCTGGACGTATGTTCCCGGTGCAAGCTTGCCGCCCGACTTCGCGAAAATTCCAAGCTACAGTCCCAAGGGTGACGTCCTGGTATCGGTTCCCGGAACTCCCGCCGCGAAGGAATCTGTGATTGCGAATTCGATTCCGCAGACGGCGACGATCACGCGCAGCGCCGCGACGCTCACCGTGACCTACGAAGGCTCGCCGGTCTTTCAGCCAATCGCCGGAACCACGATGACCTACGCGGTCAACACGGCCACTCCCGTCATCTACGTTCCCGGGAACACCTACTTTGCGGTCAACAACGGAGTGTGGTTCTCATCGGCCTATGCGACCGGCCCGTGGGTCGTGGCTACCAGCATTCCGACGGTCATCTACACCATTCCGCCCAGTTCCCCAATGCACTACGTGACCTATGTGCAGGTTTACGGTTACACGCCGAGCGTGGTCTACGTTGGTTACACTCCGGGCTATTACGGAACGGTGGTCTCGTCCGATGGCCTGGTCGTCTATGGCACCGGTTATTACTATCCGCCTTATATCGGACCCACGGTTTGGGTTCCCGCGCCCTATACCTATGGCGTGGGCGCGACCTTTGCCTGGAGCGCGGCTGCAGGATGGGCGCTTGGCTTTGGCATGGGCATGGCCATCGGCTCCTGGTGCAGTCCGTGGTGGGGTCCGGTTGGCTATTGGGGATGGGGCTGGGGAGCTCCGGCGTGGGGCTGGGGAGGATACGGTGGCGCGGCAGCTGCTAACGTCTATGGACGCTGGGGCAACACTGCCTATGCCGGAACGCATGCAGCGTGGGCCAATCCCTGGACGGGTAATGTCGGCAGCGGCGGTCGCGGAACCTACTACAATCCCGTGACCGGCAACTCCGGCTATGCGGCTCACGGCGAAAACTACAACGCCTATACCGGCAACTACACGACTGGCTCGCGTGTCAGTGGCTACAACCCGACCACCGGCAATCGTTACGCCGCCGGCGGTGGCACAGTCAGCAATGCTTATACCGGCAACTATGCAGCCGGCGCTCATGGCATGAATTACAACCAGAATACCGGCGTGGTTCATGGCGGCGCGGCAGGCGTAGCGGGCAATGCCTACACCGGCGAGTCAACCGCCGGCGCGCGCGGCTTCTCCTACAACACCAATACCGGCAATGGCGTCGCTCATACCGCCAACAACACCTACGCCACCCATGACGGCAATGTCTACAAGTACAATCCCTCGAGCGGCTGGCAGCAGCACAGCGGTAGCGGCTGGTCCCAGCCTTCGCAGAGCTTCGATAAGTCCACGATGAATAGCCAGGCCGCGGCCCGCAGCGAAGGGCAGCAACGTTGGGGCAACTTCCAACATGGTGGATGGGGCGGAGGCAACGGCGGCGGTGGATGGGCCGATCGCGGCGGATTCAGTGGCGGCGGAGGCTTCGGCGGAGGCCGCAGTTTTGGCGGCGGTGGCTTCCGGAGATAGGTAGGTTGCGATGAGGTTGACGCTAGAGCTGGCCCTCAGGTAGAGCTGGCCTCAGGTAGAGCTGGCCTCAGGTAGAACTGGCCTTCAGGTAGAGCTGGCCTTCAGGCCAGCGTCTAGCCGTATATTTTCTTATCTAGAGTCGGCTTCAGCCGACGACACGTGACTCGCGCGACAAGTGAAAACCGTGCGCCCACAAATCTCGCGCCTCGCGCGCTTATTTTTTCACCGTGATACTGTCGGCGATCTTGTTGTACTCCTCGCGCGAGAGGATGTGCTTCTCCAGCAGTTCATGCTCGCTGGAATAAGGCCGGCCGGCGATTACGCGATCGGCCGACGCATCATCCATTCCCGGAAGGCTCACCAGTTGCGCCTTCGACGCGGTGTTCAGATCGACCGGCTTGTCGGCACTGGGACGTGTCAGCCCGTCCTTTATTCCCTGCGCCACGGCCTTGGTATCGTCCTTGAGCTCCGCGGTAGCCGCCGCGGTCTGTTGCCGGACCTGGTCCGGGTTGGACGGCCCGGTGTTGGTACAGGCAGTACATCCGATAAAGCAAACCGGCAGGGCGCTGATGAGAAGCGCCAGGAGAATCGTTCTCACTTGCATGATCTGTGAGATGCAGAATCGGCGCTGAGCGGATTCCTGCCAGGAACGCCGTTCAACAGAAAAAGGGCATAGCATGAGCTGTGCCCTGTCGGGGTGCAAACTGTAAAGTCGACGTCCGCCGCTGAGTGCAGCGGGGTTCACGGCCGGCATCATTTAGCTCAACCGATTGCGCCGGCAACGACGGATCTGATCGTCATTGCCTAAGCCAGTGAGCATGGCAACCGCAGCGATTCTTGCGTTTCTACGCGTAGTGCGCGGCGTTCTTCGCGATGAACTCCTGCTTGTCCTCAGGAACCTCTTCCGCTACAAACATCGAATTGGTCGGGCAAACCGGAACACAAGCGCCGCAGTCGATGCAGCCATCGGGATCCACATACAGCTGGGTCGCGGCTTCAAAACCGTCTTCGTCCTTCTTGGGGTGAATGCAGTCGGTCGGACAGGCTTCGACGCAGAGTTCATCTTTCGTGCAGCTATCAGTTATGACGTATGCCATGATTGCGATCTCCCGTTCTTGTTTTGCACCGCCCCACATTCAGGACCTGGGCGGCTGGTCCCTTTAGCCAACCCCACTGTACAAATTCCACGACCATGGAGGCGGTGATATGGATCACTGCCCTGTTGTGAGCGGCCGCACAAAAGGGTTTACGGGCTGCGACTTGGCGGATTTTGGCGCACTGCCAACCGACTTGCTGGCCCTCCAATTGCTATTTCCACCACTGATAGCCAATAAAGCCAGCCAAATCGTGGAGATTCGACTCGAACGTGCGACCCGCCAGGTAACTTTTGCATCTCACTGATGTAGTCCCCGGGCAGTTCCTCCGGCACGTCCTCCGCTATAATCGGCAGTTCGGCTTCGGCAACACAGTAAGGAGCGAGTGAATGCACGCGGGTAAAAAACCCAGAGTGTTGGTCGTGGATGATGAACAAGTCATTGCGGATACGTTAGCCAAGATCCTCGATCTCAACGGTTACGACGCTTCAGCGGTTTACACGGGAACAGCGGCGGTGGAAAGCGCCCGCTCGTTGCAACCCGACTTGGTGATCAGCGATGTCATCATGCCCGACATGAACGGCATCGAGGCCGCCATCAGCATTCGTGGCTTTTTGCCCAGTTGCAAGATCCTGCTTTTCTCCGGACAGGCGGCAACCGCCGATCTGCTGGAGAACGCGCGTGCCCAGGGCCATGAATTCGAGATCCTGGCTAAGCCCGTTCATCCTTCAGACTTATTGGCAAAGCTAAAGAGTTAGTAGCTTGGTTGACATTCCCGCGTCCGCTGAAGTGCAATTGCTGGCGATGTCCACATTTATGGACGGAGGGATGAATGGCGGAATTCGGCAGTTTCGAGGAATTTTGGGCGGCGCTCAATCGGCTCTATACCAGCATAGTTGCGCTGCAGGAACGGCAGGACAAGACCGATCAGCAGTTGGGCCGATTAACTGACCGCATGGATCAATCAGCAGAGCACATGGATCAGTTGACAGAGCGCCTGGACCGCACCGTGTCTATGGTGGCGACATTGGCTGGGACCGTGACACAACTCACACAGACCGCCGAAGTGCATGAGCGGCGGTTAGAGCGCCTGGAAGGACAATGAGTGAGACACAAGAGCAGGACGTTCACGCCTTCTACCACAAGGTCGCGTGAGCCAGCATGGCATTCGCCAGCGGCGTGCGCCAGCGAAAACGCTTCATCAGAAATTGAATCAGCTTGGTGGTGGCGACCAGCGTCAGTGAGCCCATGACGGCGCACACCGGCATAAACCACCAGCCCAGAACTTCATGCAACGCCGGCGTCGACACCGGCAGCGCGCCCAGGCGAATGGTGAATTCGAACGCGTCCGGCCCAATCCACAGGCCGGTGCGTTGCGGGAAGATCGGCTTCAGCAGCGCCAGCAGCAGAAATCCGCCGCCCGTCAGGTAACCCACGACGGCAATCAAGAAGACCACAAACCCTTCCACGCCAGTAAGCGCCCATCGCAGGGCCGCGCGCAGTATCAGCAGCGGCGAGATGCTATGCCTTGCTTTCTGCACCAGCAGCCCGGTGCGATATTGCCCCGCCAATTCCTCCGCCGGACCCAGGCCGGTAAGGATCTCATCCAGGCTCGCGGGACTGTCGCCGGAGCGCTCTCTGATGTGCATGCGAATCTCTTCCACGATGTCTTCGCGCTCGGCCAGCGTCATGCCGGTCAACGCGCCGCGCAACTGCCCCAGATAGTCATTCACGCGCGAGTCATTGGTCATAGCAACAGCTCCTTCCTCGACCGGCCATTGTCGCGGCTGGTTTTGCGAGCCCATTTCAGCACCGGCTCAATCAGTGAACCTAGCCCCGCGGAAAACTCCGTCCACATCTCCGCCATGCGAGTAGCGCGCTCGCGGCCTGCACCGGTCAGTTCGTAATACTTGCGCGGATGTCCCGCCTCAGCCTCCACCCATTGCGATTGCAGCAGGCCTTCAGCGCGCAGCCGGTTCAGGATGGGATAGATCGTTCCTTCCGCCAGAACCAGCTGCGAGTCGCGCTCCAGCGCGCGCAGAATCTCCAGCCCGTAGAGCTTTCCGTGCCACAGCGTGGCCAGCACCGCCATTTCCAGGCAGCCCTTGCGCATCTGCGCTTCCCACTTGTCGCTGGAGTCAGCTTCCACCGGGATGGGTAATTGCTTTGCCATGAACTATACCTTGCAATGCACAGTATCTTGCCGTGCCCACCATAAAACTGTCAAGTGGAATTTTCTCATTTGCTTGAGGATTTGGTACTTTGGTACATTTGTACCATGGTTGAGAAAGTAACCCACCCGATTATCGTCGAACGTGTGCAAACCGGCGTGCGCATCGAGAAGCGGCTCTTGAAGGTCATGAAGGCACTGGCGGAACTTAAGGATCTGACTTTGGGCGATCTGCTGGAAGGAATCGTTCTGCATGCCTTCGAAGGCAAGGCGCCGTTCTCAGCACAGACATTGAAAGAAATTGAGCAGCTGCGCGGTATCTATGGACTCACCCTGAAAGCCGCCGACAGCCATCAACTCAAGGAGCATCATCGATGAAGCTCGACATTCTTCTTTTCGCCGTCACTCTGCTTTTGGCCACAGTCACCGGTTGCCGTGCGCAGGGTCAACAGGCCGCAACGCCCGATGCAGAACTCGCCCATACGCGAGTGGAATTCCACTTCGTCGCCGACGGTTCGTTCGACCGGGTGGCTCCGCTCTTCGGTGCGAATGAAGAGCGCAAGTGGGCCGCAGACTGGAATCCGCAATTCATCTATCCCACGCCCGCGCGTGACCAGGCTGGGATGGTCTTTCGCGTTGAGCATGGCGATCATTCCAGCATTTGGGTCAACACGGCGTTTGATCTCGCGGCCGGACACATCCAGTATTCCTATGTGCTCAATGACGCAATGGCTACGCTGATCGATATTCATCTCACGCGAGACGCTGCCCAGAAGACCGGGGTGACGGTCGTCTACGAGCGCACCGCGCTGATGCCCGAAGCCAATGAACACGTGCAGCACTTCGCCAAAGGGGATGCCAAGGCGCAGAAGGAATGGGAGGAGTCGATCAACGGGTACTTAGCGAAGCTGCGTGGAGGGGCCGCAGCGAAATGAGATCCTGCAGAACCAGGCGGGTATGGAGCGCCGCTTGAAGCGTGTATCTGGCATTGGGTGGAGCACGCCTTCAGGCGTGCATGTAGATGCACTGGGCAGGAAACCGGCTTTAGCCGCTGAGGTGACGCGCGAGTTTTACCTCAGGGGCTAAAGCCGATTCCCTTCCTGAGTCTCTAAATGCACTGCTAAAGCAGTGCTCCACCCGTGCGGTTCCCGATGTTGTTGTTGGGCAGCGATTCAGCGAAAAGCGAACGGCGAGGAGCGAAAAGCGCTCATCTACGTGCGGCCTGACTACAGTTCCCTTCTACCCTCCATCGCCTTCTGCATGGTGACTTCGTCGGCGTATTCGATGTCGCTGCCGACGGGAACGCCGGTCGCGATGCGGGTCACTTTCACGCCGGACGAGCGGAACAATTGCGACAGGTAAGTCGCAGTGGCCTCGCCTTCAATGGTGGGATTTGTTGCCACAATCAGCTCGTCGACAGCGCCTGATTCCACGCGCTTGGCAAGATTGGCGATGCGCAACTGTTCCGGACCCACTCCGTGCAGCGGCGACAGAGCGCCATGCAGCACGTGATACACGCCGTTATAGTGGCGCGTCTTTTCGACGGCGGCAATGTTCGTCGGCTCTTCGACCACGCACACCAGCCTCTGATTGCGTGTCGGGCTCACGCAATAAACGCAGGGATCGATGTCGGTGATGTTGTTGCAGACGGAGCACAGCCTAAGGCTGGCCTTCACGTCACCAATGGCGCCGGCGAGCAGTTCGGCATCTTCGTCGCTCGCGCGCAGGATGTGGAAGGCGAAGCGCTGCGCCGTCTTGCTGCCCACGCCGGGAAGCTTCTTCAGTTCTTCAATCAGTCGAGCCATCGGCTCGGCAAATCTGGACACGATTCCCTCAAGGTTCAGTTCGCCACATAGACACAGAGAAGTCTTTTCACCACGGAGAACACGGAGAGCACTGAGAAAACAAAAAAGAAGAAAAGCAAGATAGAGGCAAACGGAAGAGAGTCGTGAAGTGAAATGAATCCATCTCTTTTCTTCGCTTCCTCAGTGCTCTCTGTGTTCTCCGTGGTGAATGAAATGATTTTTCTCTGTGCCTCTGTGTCTCTGTGGTGAAAAGGTTTCACATCCCCGGCAGGCCCATGCCTCCGAGCATACCGCCCAGGCTGGACTTCAGCGCCTCGTCTACCTTGCGCGACGCCTCGTTCACCGCGGCGACCACCAGGTCCTGCAGCATCTCGATGTCACCCGACTTCACGACCTCGGGATCAATGGTAATGCTCTGCAGCTGCTTCTGGCCGCTCATGCGGACGGTCACGCTGCCGCCGCCCGAGGAGGCTTCTACGGTGATCTGCTGCATCTTCTCCTGCAGCTTTTCGGCTTGCTGGCGCGCCTGCGACAGCATCTCTTGCAAATTGAATCCGCCCATTTCGCCTCAATAAGGTAGAACAGTTTTCACCACGGAGGCACGGAAAGCACGGAATTCTTGAAGCGATTATCTTCGGTGCCTCGAATCAGCCATGGCTTGAAGAATGCTTCAGCAAACGCGACAATTCTTGCCTCTCAATTCGATTTCGTGTGTTCCGTGCTTCCGTGGTGAACCCGTTCCTCATCCTCGATCTTTCTGATCGATCACCGTACGAATCTCGGCGCCGAACTTTTCCTGCATGCGCTGCACAATCGGATCGTTCAGAGCGCGGCTGCGCGCACCAACGCCATTCGCCGGACGCGGCGCCGCTGGCGTCTTATTCACAGCCGGCGTTCCGCTGATCATCTTGAATTTCATCGGCTGCTGCGCAGTCTGGCTGAGGGCAGCCTGAATGATGCGCTTCGGCTCCGCACCGAGAGCTACGTCGATCAGCACCTGCGACATCCCGACCTTCACCGTAACTTCCCCGCTGCGGACCTGCCACTCGCCTTCCTCCAGATTGTGCGCCAGCACGTGCTGCCCGGCCTCTTCCAACGTCGTCAGCACTGCGTTGCGCAGCGCATCCAGTGAAATCTCACCGTTGGCTATTTCCGCGACGGCTTCCGACTCAACAGCTACCGCAGTCGCGACGCTGCTCGCGGTATCCATACTCTCCATGGGTGAGCTGACCGCGGCCGGTGATGCGTCCGCGATAGGCGACAACGGTGCGGGACGTTCAGAAAACTCAGCTTTGGGCTCGCCCTTGCGTGCGCGATCGGCTTCGAATGGCGACGGACGCGTGAAAGGCGATGCCGCCGGAGCTCGCGAAGATGGTGGCTCGGCCGCGCTCGTCCGAGACGCCACACTTCCCCGCCCTGGCTGTGAGGCCGAGCCTGCCGATCGGACGGGCGATCCTCCGCCGGTAGCCTTCGCTTGAGCCGCCTCGCCACTCAGCAATTCTTCCAGCGGGAGCAACCGCTGCACATGAACCAGCTTCAATAGCCCCAGCTCAAGATGGAAGCGCTGTTCCTGCTTGTAGCCAAGATCGCTATGCGTGCGCAGCATGATCTGCATGAAGCGCGACAGATCTTCCTCGCTGAAGCGTTCCGCAACTCGCGCCACGCGCGCGCGCTCGTCGGCGGAAATTTGCAATACTTGCGAATCGGCTCCCGCTACCTTGGCTACCAGCGCGTTGCGCAGGAATCGCAATATCTGTCGGGCGAAGTGTTGCGGGCTTTGGCCTTCCACCAGCAAGCGGTCGACCGTGCGCAGAACATCTTCACTGGAGTCGCGCGCAACCGCGTCCATCACGTCCTCCAGCACCTGCGAAGAGACGGTGCCAACCAGTCCGCGCACCACATCAGCGCTTAACGTCGTACCGCAGCAGGCGATTGCCTGATCCATGATGCTGAGCGCGTCGCGCATGGAGCCGTCGCCCACCTCGGCCAGCATCGCCAACGCATCATCGTCCGCTTTGATTTTTTCCTGCTTCGCGATGTCGCGCAGCTGGCCAACGATGTCGTCGAAGCGCACGGCGTGAAAGCTGAAGTGCTGGCAGCGCGAGCGGATGGTCTGCGGAATGTCCTCCGGCTGCGTGGTCGCCATCATGAAGACGATGTGGCTGGGCGGCTCTTCCAGCGTCTTCAGCAGCGCATTGAAGGCGGCATCGGTGATCTGGTGCGCTTCGTCGAGGATGTAGATCTTGAAGCGGTCGCGCGCGGGACGGTAGCGCGCCGCCTCGCGCAACTCGCGAATCTCGTCGATGCCGCGATTGGTCGCCGCGTCGATTTCAATTACGTCAACCGCATTGCCGGCGCGAATTTCGCGGCAGGAATCGCACACGCCGCAAGGCTCTGGTACCGGGTGGTCTTGCGACTGGCAGTTCAGCGCCATCGCCAGAATGCGGGCGATGGTTGTCTTGCCGATGCCGCGGTGTCCGCTGAAGATGTAGCCGTGCGCGATCCGGCCTTGCTCGATGGCATTCTTCAGGGTACGGGTGACGTGGTCCTGCCCGATGACGTCAGAAAATTTTTGTGGCCGGTATTTGCGCGCGAGAACCTGGTAACTCATGGAGAGAAGCTTCGATTATACGGTGCGCGGCTGTGGAACGGGAGACCGAGGTAATCGGAGTCAGGCAGAGTGACTCAAGGCTTGTTCCCCGACCCCGTTTCTGGCTGGCGCCGTTCTTCTTCGCCGCCAGCTCGGCCTGCTTTTTCTTGCGCGCCTCGGCACGCTTTTGCCTTCTTAGCTCTTCGACCGTGTACATGCTCCCGCGGCATGTTTTGCTGCCGCAGTAACAGGGAGCGGCGTCGTCGCCGTCGTACAGGCAATAGTCGTAGGTAAGCTCTTCGCCGGCCGCGATATCGCGAATGCTGGAGATGTAGACGCGGTCGCCTTCCTCGTCCGTTTCGCAATTGGGATCGCAGGAATGATTCACGAACATGGCCATGCCATGTCCATCGATCACCACTGCGCCGTCGCCAACTCCGAAGAGGTAGGTGAACTCGCGGCCGTCGTAGCGCTGGTCGCCCTGCGCCTTAGTGATGCGTTCTCCGGTGTATTCCAGGATGCGCGTACCATTGGGGATGTCGTCCAGGGTGAAGCATCCGGCGGCATGAATGTCAGAGGAGCGAATAACGAGGCGAGGCAAGTGGTCGTTCTCCCAGGGTGTGTTGGAGGCAGTATAGCGTATCGCCGCAGGGCCGCTGTGGCCACCGAAGGCGACTTCCGCGAAGCGATTTAACAAAATTGTTACATTGCGAGTTGCCGTGCTCACGTTCGCTGATTTCTGCGGCGCAGAGCGTCCCTCCCGCTGGAATCGACATCACAGGGCTGTGTGCAGTCGGCAGTTCACTTTGCCGGTCACTTTCGTTATCTTGGATGGGTATTTCCTGGAGGAGTTATGGTGCATGTTCTCATCCGCCACAAGGTCTCGGACTATAACCGCTGGAAGGAAGCTTTCGATTCCCACTTGAACACTCGCAAGCGCGCCGGAGAAACCGGCTTCCGCCTGTTTCACAATGCGGAGGACTCGCGCGATATCACGCTGCTGCTGGATTGGGGGACGGTCGAAGAAGCGCGCAAGTTCATGAACTCCGACGAACTGCGCACTGCGATGGCAAAGGCTGGTGTGGTCGGCGCTCCGGAGATCCAGTATCTGGAGGATGCGCGCAGCGTGCACCGCACGTCAGCCGATTAGCATTAGTTGCCGCGCAAAAATTTTTTCACCGTCCTCTTGACACCGTGTTCGGTCTTGCGCTCCAAATCCGTATCGCGCAGGCGGGCGCGATACGGTTCGATACTCAGCATCACACGCAGTTCGGAAACAGCGAAACGTCAGTATTGGCGCGGGTTTCGCGCCACCCTGCCTCTTGTCAAGAGGCGACGAAAAAAATATTCCCGGACGCTCAAGATTGCTTTTTGCGAGCGATTGACAAACGGCTCGCGCTAATTAAAATACCCGACGACTCTCCGAAGACGGTTTGCACTGTGACAAGCTCAACTCAAAGTTACGACGTTCTCTTACAAACTGATTTTCCCGACCTGCAGCTTTACGCCAGCGGGAAAGTCCGCGACCTTTACAAGATCGGCAACGATCACCTGCTCTTCGTAGCGACCGACCGCATCTCGGCGTTCGACTACGTGCTCGCCACCGGCATCCCACAAAAGGGACGCGTGCTGACGCAGTTGTCCCTCTTCTGGTTCGACTTCCTCAAGAACATCGTTCCCAATCACCTGGCGACCGCCGACGTGCACAAATATCCGGCCGAGCTGCAGAAGTATGCCGCACAGTTGCGCGGCCGCTCGATGCTGGTGGTGCGCGCCGATATGATCGCCATTGAGTGCGTGGTGCGCGGCTATCTTTCGGGATCGGGCTGGAAGGAATACAAGACCAGCGGCGAAGTCTGCGGGATCAAACTTCCGTCGGGCCTCAAGGAGTCGGACAAGCTGCCGGAGCCGATCTTCACGCCGGCAATCAAGGCCAGCAGCGGTCATGACGAGAACATCTCGTTCGAGCACATGGTGCAGCTGGCAGGACGCGAGTTAAGCGAGCAGCTACGCGATCTGAGCGTGAAGATCTATCAGACGGCTGCCGATTACGCCGAAAGGCGCGGCATCATCATTGCCGACACCAAATTTGAATTCGGTCGCACGCCCGGCGGGTTGGTACTGGCCGACGAGGTACTGACCCCGGACTCGTCCCGTTTCTGGCCCAAGGACAAGTACCAGGCGGGTGGTGCGCAGGATTCCTTCGACAAGCAGTACGTGCGGGACTATCTGGAAGCCATTAAGTGGAACAAACAGCCGCCGGCGCCGGGATTGCCTCCCGAGATCGCGGCCAGAACCAGTGAGAAGTATGTTGAGGCCTACACCCAACTGACGGGCCATCCATTGCCCGCGTAGGTGCAAGCCGATGATGGGGCTTTCGATCCTCGACTGGGCGATTGTGCTCGTCATTGTTTTGTCGACCTTGCAGGCCATCGCCGAAGGGTTCTTCCACGAGTTCTTCGCGCTGGCCGGCACGGCCCTTGGTTACTTAGTAGCCGCCTGGGAATATCATCGTCTGGCTGCATGGTACGCGCATTATGTGACCTCGCAGTGGACGGCGGATATTGCGGGATTCTTCACCATCTTTCTTGCCATCGTACTGCTGGCAGGATTGGTGGGGCGGCTGGCGCGCTGGGCGGTACACGGGATCGGGCTGCGATGGTTCGATCGTTTCCTGGGTGGAGTATTCGGGTTCATTCGAGGCTTTGTGGTTAGCGCCGTGATCGTGCTGGCACTGGCTGCATTCGCTCCTCAGTGGGGACTACAGCAGTCGCGGATAGCGCCGGTGATGCTGGTAAGCAGCCGCGCCCTGATCTGGGCAGCGCCAGCGGAGTTACGACAGCGCTTCTGGGACGGCTGGAACCTGCTGCGCACAATGCCGCAGCACATCTCGACGAATAAGTCTGGCGAATAGCGTCGTGTAAAGCGCAATGATGAGACAAACACTAGCGGAGAGAGGCGTCGTGAAAGATCAACTGGAAGCCCTGATTGTGCACATGTACCGGAGCGGTATCACGTATTCCGAAGCCGTCTGCGAATTCAAGAAGAAATTCATCCTCACAGTTCTGCAAGACAGCAACGGGAATCAGTGCAAGGCGGCGCGCCAGCTGGGCATGCACCGCAACACTCTCAGCCGCACTATCGCCGATCTTAAGCTCGACGCCAAAGCCCTGCGCAATGGGGGACGACGCCCTCCCCGTAGCGCGCATAGCCTGCCGGCGGAGAGAAAGGCCGTGCGTTAATCGGTCGACCGGCGGGTTGGTGGCGGCAACGACGTTCCGCCCTTCTGGAGCCAGTCCGAAATATCCGTTGGCCCCCTGCACTCACCAAAAAGAAAAGGAGCGGCAATTCGCCGCTCCTCAATCCCCAATTACCTCAAATTTACTGCTTGTGCGTGGAGTGATGTACCGGCGCTGCGGTCGAAACCGGATTGCCCTTGCTATCCAGCAATACGCCTTCGGTCATGGTCATCATGAACGGATTGGGCGTGTAGCTGGTCACCGTTCCCTGGAAATTAATAAGCGCACCCGCCGTGGGCGACAAGCGTGAAGGGATCGGCTTCGCCATATTCAGCGTGATGTCCGCCTTCTTGGCTTCGATGTCATCCTCGCTGCCGGCCAACTGCACGGTGGTTGCAGTGGCGCTGATTACGTTGGCTCCCAGCTTCACCGCCTTGTCCTTGATGGCATTCCAAACCGTGTCGGCAGCCTGCTGATTGCCGGACGAGAGAACCAGTTCCCATTCGGCGAAACTCATCTGGGTTGGGCTCTTGCTCTTGACCAGATCGGCAGCCTGTTCCGCAGGTGACGGAGGAATGTACTGCTTCACCGTGAAGCCGGCCGGCGGCATCACGCTCGAGGACGCCTTCGCCTGATTGACGATGTCATCCCAGCCCTGGTCCGAGTTGGTGTAGCGCACGTACTTTTTCTTACCGTAGTCCAATATCGTCTGCTGGGTGCCGCCCTGGGCCAGCATCGCAGCCTTCACAATGAACCAGAATCCGGCCGGGTTCATGGGTTTGGCTTCGAGGTCGGCGGTGGCCAGCGGGTAGATGTCAGCGATGTTCGGCTGCGACTCCCACGAGACGGCCTCCTGCATATCCTTCTGCGCGGTGGGGAAATCCTTTGCCTGCAGAGCGGCAAAACCGACAGCACCGTCGAAGATTGCTCCCGTTTCGTTGTGCAGCTTGGTGAAGTCAGCGTCGCTCATGCCGTCCGGCTTCTTCATAGTCTGCAGCGCCTGCAAACCCTGCTGGCCATACTGCTTGGCTTTGGCGAGGTTATCGGCCATTTGCGGGCCACCCTGCGAAGCCAGTGCGCGGTAGTTGTAAGCCAGCAATGCCAGAGCCCGAATGTTGTTGGGATTCGACTGCAGCACGCGAGTGGCAGCGTCCAGCGCCTTCTGCGCGTCGTTGGCCTGCTGATAGGCAACCATCAGCAACTCCAGGGCGTCTTCCTTCATCACCGTGTTGGGATAGGTTTGCAGGAAGGCTTCCAGCGCCTGCGCCTTTTGCGCGGGATTCTGCTGTTGGATGGCGTTCACATAAGCGTTATATTCCGCCGGATCCTTGATTTCCTTCTTCTGCGACGCCTGCCCCGAGGCGGCGGGCTGGCCGGCTGCTTGCGCTACCGATTGCTGGACCAGCGCCGCACTGGCGAGCACCAGCAACATCATGACGAGCGACTTCTTCATTCGGTTGGCTCCTCGATTCTGGAGAACTAAGTACGGTATCTGCTTACACGGACTGCACGGCCCGAGACAAACTCACATTATCGCAGCGCAGCATGATAACAAGCAAAGTTATCTGCGTCCCTGGCCCTTCATTCCTGAAGTGGGATTGCAAAACAGCAGAGACCGGGATTATAAGTACCCGCCTGCGTGTAAGGCAAGATCCTTACCACTTTACACGATTTCGTGTGCCGCTCGAATACCAGTAATGGCGACACACAGCACCACGGCGTATTTCGGGCCTGGAGGCAGACCAATCAGTCAAGTCAACGCGAGACTAGGGCTAACGTGAATTTGCATCTACGATTGCCTGGCGAAAATCTGACCAGCAGGAGAATGGGGTCATGGAACAAACAGATTCGGTGTCGTTGTCGGGATCGGTAGCCGTGGTTACGGGCGGTGGCCGGGGCATCGGCTACGCTGTCGTGCAACGGTTGGCTGCGATGGATGCAACGGTGGTCCTCACCGGGCGTGATGAAGCGCGTGTGCGGCAGGTGGCGCTCGATCTCACGAATGGCGGGCATCGCGCGGAGGGCGTGGGCTGCGACCTGACCGATCTAGCCAGCGTGGAAGCGCTGGGCGAACATCTTCGCAGCAAATACGGGCGGGTCGACATTCTGGTGAACAATGCCGGCATTGGCGGCCCTCCCGGAATGATGCTCCACGAATTACCGCCTGACGACTGGGAGGCGATCTTCAACACGAATCTGCGCGGTGTGTATTACATGATGCGAGCGGTTGTTCCGCTGATGATTGAAGTCGGAGCAGGATACGTTATCAATATCTCGTCTCTGGCTGGCAAGAATCCCCTGCCTCGCGGGGCCGCTTACTCAGCGTCCAAATGGGGCCTCAACGGACTGAGCTATGGAGTTGCAGAAGAACTACGCTCGCAGAATATTCGTGTTTCCGTGATCTGCCCAGGCTCGGTGGATACCGACTTCAGCCCGCGGCGACATGGCAAGGATACGCAGAAGATGCTGAAGCCGGAAGATGTGGCGCACGCGGTCGTGATGCTGGTTACGCAGGAGCCGCAGTCGTTCATCAGCGAAGTGCTGATTCGGCCGACACAGAAGCCTTAGCAGCCTGTGGTTAAAGTCGAGATTTCGTCCCTCAGGGGCTAAAGCCCCGTTGATATTGCGGGCTTTACGGCACGGCTGAAGCCGTGCCCCTTCAAAACCGGACTTTCACCACGGGCTGTTAGGGAACGGCAAGTCGCACCTTTCATATCCGTAAGCTGATTGTCAGGGCTGGGCATCGCCGCAGGCCTATAATCGGAGATTCTGCTTCACCAGTCCTCATTCCTGGACGAACTTCATACAGATCGGATCCGCAAACATGAGAAAAAAAGTGATTGCCGCTAATTGGAAGATGTACAAAACTCCGGAGCAAGCCGCAGCATTTTTCCGCGATTTTTTGCCCATGGTGGCCGATCACACGCGCGACGAGATCGTGGTGTGCCCGCCATACATCGATCTGCAGATTTCCATCGAGGCGGCGCGGGGATCGAATGTCGCGATTGGCGCCCAGAATGTGCACTGGGCAAAGGAAGGCGCGTTCACCGGCGAGATCTCGGTTGAGATGCTGGGTGCGCTCGGGGTTACGCATGTGATCATTGGCCACTCCGAGCGGCGCCAGTACTTCAACGAAACCGATGACACAGTGAACCGCAAGCTGGAGATCGCGCTGGAGCATCATTTGACGCCGATCGTGTGCGTGGGCGAGGTGCTGGAAGAGCGCGAAGCGGGTCTTACGGAAGATGTGCTTCGCCGGCAATGTATGCGCGCGTTTAACGGCATCTCGGCGCGCAAAGCAGCCAAGCTTACGGTTGCCTACGAGCCGGTATGGGCCATCGGCACGGGCAAGACCGCGACTCCGGAAATGGCTGCTGACGCGCATTCCGTCATTCGGCATGAAGCGGGCAAAGTGTTTGGCGATGAGTTCGGGGAGAATCTGCGCATTCTGTATGGCGGCAGTGTGAAACCAGAAATATGCACGGCGCTGCTGTGTGAGGAGGAAATCGACGGCGCGCTGGTCGGCGGCGCCAGCCTGGATCCGGCATCGTTTGCGGAGATTGTGAAGTACTAGGCCTGGTACTCGAGAACGTCCAAAGCCTCCGCATTCAGGACGTCCGCGGCTGCATTAATACGCGCAATATCCTTGGCGGCACGCGCGGAGCGATTCCGCGAAGGCAAGTATTCGCGCAGCGCTCGTTCGATGACAGCCGAACGAGAGACTTTGGAGCTGCGAAAACCGTCAGAGCCTCTTTAGAGTGCCTCCCGAAAGAGTAATCGAAATGCTCTTCTTCATCTTGACTGCTCTCACTTCGTGGCTGCTTGCTTGATCGTCAACTTCTCGCTCAGTCTACTCCATTTGCTATACTTATTTTGCCTCTACGTTTCTGCTTGGACCCCGAGATGCCTCGCATCCGGAGCGTGTGCGGAAGTGGTGAAATTGGCAGACACACCATCTTGAGGGGGTGGCGCCGAAAGGCATGGGGGTTCAAGTCCCCCCTTCCGCACCATACCTCACGCCAGGTTGCCAGTTACGTTTAGAGATCCCAATTGCGGATGAGTTTGCGCGCGTGCGCGAACCCCGCTGGAAGAGAGAGCCGAAAGCTACATGGTAGCCCTGATTACCGCTGTTCACATTATTGTCTGTGCGTTTCTCATCATCGTGGTGCTGCTGCAGAGCGGCCAGAGCGGCGACGTCGCCGCGGCCTTCGGTGGTATGGGCAGCCAGACCGCATTCGGTACCCGCACCGCTGCCACTGTTCTGACCAAAGCGACGACCTGGGCGGCCATCATCTTCATGCTGACCTCGATTACGCTGTCGGTATTTGCTGCCCGCCGCTCGCACCGCACCGGCTCAGTACTGGAAGGAACGCGTTCAGCGCCAACCAAGTCTGCTCCGGCTGCGCCAAAGCCGGCAGCCCCCAGCCACTAAGAGCTGCTCGATATCACTTCTCGGCCTCCGCGTTTTGCGGAGGCTTTTTGTTTTATTGGGAAGGAAAGAGATCAGCTGACGAGATAGTCCATCGCCTTCTCGAGTGTGTCGAAGACCGGAAAATCCCGAGCGGAGAAGTTGCAGATGGAGTCGTAAAGCGTCTTGGGCAGATTGTCGGTCAGCACCCATGCTGCACGCTTGATGTGCGGTCGGTCCAGTGCGGTCGCGATCTTGATTTCCTCGACCGCATCCCGATTGAACTCTGCGCCAGTAAAGTCGGCCACAGCTAAGACTGACCGCAAGGGCTCGCTGGTAACCACGCCCGGAACATGCTCCGCGATTGTGGCTACGTCTTCCGCCGAGCAGTTAGTGAAGTCCAACAGCAGAATGCGCTGGTCGCGATGCGTAACGAACCGAATACGCTCCACAAGCTTCTCCTGTCCAGCGGAATCGGCACAGAACCCTGCCCGGCGTTGCATTCGCGGGCGGGTTGGCGCAGTTTACTGCAGAATTCGCGTGAACCTCAAGAGGGGGCTAACCTCATGGCGGAAGCAGGCGAGCATTGTTCCACTCGCATGATGGATACGCCGCGACGAAACAGTATCCCTATCGCAGCAGATTCATCGGGCAGGTGACGACCGGGGGCGGAGGAGCATGCAGGGTCGGCGTTCTGGCTGCTTCGCCGTCGCAAGCTACTCCTTCTATTTGGCTGCCAGAAGATCCAGCTTCTCGATGATGGGTGGCTTGGCAAGCAGCTCGGGCGCCTTTGCCATCAGCGCTGCCGCGATCGGTCCCGACAGATGCGCCTGGCGTCCGGCTTCGTCATTGAAGGTATCGAAGATCCCGAATGTGGAGGCGCCGATCCGAAAAGCAAACCACGACACCGTTCCCGGTTCGCCTTGCGCCAGAGGCAATGCGCTGCGGAGGAATTCAGCCACTTCCTCCTCTTTGCCAGGTTTTGCTTCCAGTCGCACCAGAAGAGCTAGTTTCACCATTTCGTACTCCTCGCTACGCCGCTTGTGATCGGCTATCGCTTTTCTGCAGGAGTCACCGGGCAGCGGGCTGTAGCGCCTCGTCCATCACGGCCTTCAGGTGGTCGAGCACTTCCTGAACGGTCAAGGTATACATCTCGCGGCCGTTGTCCTCACCCGACTCGATCGCCCACTTCAGATAATGTCCGGCAATCTGCACCGCCATGGGATCGGTAATGATTTTGCCGCTCTGCCGGTTGTATTCCACCCACGCGGGATGCGGCAGCGCAATCCACACCGGCCGCTCGTCAACCAGAAACTTGACGTCAACCGCATCGGCGTGGCGCGTCGCAATCGCGACAATCAGCGCCTGATAACGGATATGCAGTCGCTTGCCCGACCAACGATCGACAGCTTCGAAGTCGTCATACATAGTCAAGAAATGATATCTGACGGCGAAGCAGATGGGCAACGGCGCAGGCAACTTTCACTTATGAAGCGGGCGGGTCCTTGCCAGCGAGCGTTCCCTAGCTACGGCGTGATCTCAAAGACGATACCGTAGGCGCCATACGCTCCGCCGACCGACGTGGTGCCGTAAATGTTACCGTTCGCGTCGAGGGTCACGCCAGCTTCTGGGTATGCGCCGTCGCCGGACTGATCGAAATCATGCAGCATGCTGTAAGTCCAACCTCCGTTGGTAGGGGTGAGCCTGAAGACCGAACCGTCAGCGGGAGAGCAATAGGTGGTGTCGTAGAGATTTCCCGCCGCGTCCATGGCGGGTGTGCCGCGCGGGCCGCACTCGTCCCCTCCTTCGGCAAAGCTGTAAAGCACGGAGAATGTCCAACTGTTGCCGGAGGGCGTCAGCTTGAAAATCGAGCCTCCCGGGCCAGCCGAGTAAAGTCCGGGAGTGGCGCCGTAGAGGTTGCCTGACGCGTCAAAGATCAGCCCGCCATAAGGATCGCCTCCGTCCTCTCCGCCGGTGAAGCTGTGAAGCACATTCTCAGTCCAGCCACCGGCCGAGGGCGATAACTCGAACACCGTTCCATCGTCGTAATCGCCACCGAACTGGGTTGTGCCGTAAAGATTGCCGGCGGCATCGATGACCAGGCCGGCGACGGGAAAATTTCCGTCGAGGCCGCTGAAACTGTGGATCACGGTTTGCATCCAGCCGCCATTCGAAGGAGATAACTCAAACACACTGCCCGCGCTGTAGCTGCCGCCGTTGTAGGTCGTGCCGTAAATGTTGCCGGCTCGATCGAAGACCACGCCGGCATAGGTTCCTGCCGCGAGCGAATAAAGCGTGGTTTCTAGCCAGGGAGCAAGAAGGTTGGGCAAGAAGTGCGCAGGAGGTTGCAGATCGAAAATCTGGGAGTAGGCGTTGATGCCGTAGAACGTGCCGTTAGGTCCTATGGTCAACCCGCCGAATGAACCAGAGTTGTAGAGCCGAGTCAATGTCCAGCCGCCACTGCGTTGCGTCAGATTGTAAACCGTACCTGGGCCACCGTCGCTATTGGTTGTGGTCGTGCCATAGAGGTTTCCTGCCCCATCCAGCGTCACGCCGGCATAAGGATTTCCGCCGTCCGCCCCTCCGGTAAAGCTGTGCAGAATGGTGTAGGTCTGAGCGTGCGCGAAAGAAGTCGCGATCGCAACCAGCGTCAGAATCAGAGAACCTGCCGCAAGCCTGACACGCGAAGCGATGAAGTTCGACATAGAGGACTCCGAATCTGGAACCCCATTTGGCCAGCAATAGGCTACACCCAGATGCCTGGCCAGCAGCAGAAGTCTACCCTGGTAAACAGGGCGACCTAAGCAGTCCGCCGGATTACGCTCACCAACTCGTTACGCCCGTTCGTGCGCTTCGCCCAGCTGGACCAGCACATTCATCTTCCTACGTCCGCGGTAGATGGTAACCGTGACGGTGTCTCCGGCGCGATGCTTGTTCATCGAATTGGCAAGATCCTGCTGATCGCCGATGGGGTCGCCGTTGATGGCCACGATCAGATCGCCGCCAATCATAATCGGCGTTGCGCCGAGATAGGCGCGCTCCGTCCCACCCTTCAAGCCGGCATGCTCAGCCGCGCCGCCCGGCAGTACGCGCACGATCAGAACTCCGTTGTCAGCGGGAAGACCAATCTCCTGCGCCAGCTCCGGCCCGATCGGCAGCGAGACAATGCCCAGCGACGGCCGCTTCACCGAGCCCAAGCGTGATCAGATCGCTCAGCACGGCTTTGGCGGTATTAATCGGGATTGCGAATCCGATGCCCGCGCTCTGATTCGAGCCTCCGGTCGCGATCATGCTGTTGATACCGATGACTTCCCCGTGCGAGTTCAGAAGCGGCCCGCCGGAGTTGCCGGGATTGATTGCCGCGTCGGTCTGAATGGCTTCATCGATGTAGGCTCCTTCGGGACTGCGAATCGGCCGCAGCGAGCTGATGATGCCGCGCGTCATCGTTCCCGAGAGTCCGAAAGGATTGCCAATCGCAAACACTTTTTGCCCAACCTGCAGGTTCTTCGATTCGCCCAGCACAGCCGGCGTCAGCTCCGGTGCCTTGATCTGAACTACAGCGAGATCATGGCCCGCGGTCGCGTCCAATGACCTGCGCCTTGTAGGTCTTCTTGTTGTGCAGCGTGACTTCAACCTGCGCGGAATCTCCCACCACGTGGTAGTTGGTCAAAATATGTCCGTCGTTGTCGATGATGAAGCCGGATCCCTGACCCTCCTCTGGCACCGGCCCGAAGAAGAGATCATAAGCAACCGTGCGCGAGGTGATGTTCACTACCGACGGGATGACGCGGTGATAGACCTCGATATTGTTTTGCTCTTCCGGGTCAAGTTTTTCCGGACCAGCGGCCTGGCTGATCTCCACGTGCGTGGGACGCGAGATGAAGTCCGGAGCCGGGTTGGTTCCCTGGTGGTGGGTGGTGAACCAATAGAATGCGCCAGCCAGAATCACGCCCAGGAGGAACGGTCTTGCGAATCTCATGCTTTTATGATGGTTCCAATCAGCTGAAGTTCGGGGACAGCAAATAGACGCGCCCCTGACAAAAGTGTAACGAAATCGGCGGGATTTGCGTATCTCGGGCTGATTTCGCTGCGACCTTTCACGCAGCGGATGATCCTGAGGTGCTACTGCGTCGCCAGCGTTTGCAGCTCCTTCCAGATCTTTCCTACCTGCTGCTCGGTTTCATCCAAAGAGCCGGAGTTGTCGATGAGGTAGTCAGCATGTCTGGCTTTCTCATCGTCGCTGAGCTGAGCTGCGCTGCGACGCTCGACTTCGGATCGCGCAGCCTCCAGTGAAACACCTGCGCGGCCGGCGTAGCGCTCGACTTTGCGCTCGAAATCGCAAATCACAACGATGAGTTTGTCGAAGTCGTCTTCGGCCCCGGCTTCGATGATGAGCGCTGCCTCTACAACCGCAATCGCGTGAGGATCGGCGTGCTCAACTTCGTCCATCCACCGGTTTTGGGACTCAATGACCGCCGGATGCACGATGGCATTCAGCTCAGCAATGCGGTTCGGGAAAACGATGTTGGCCAGCCTGCCGCGATTGATCGTTCCATCATCGCTCAGAAGCTCGCGGCCGAAGCATCGCAGAATCTCGTCGTAAACTGCGGTTCCCGGCGAGTAGAGTTGGTGCGCCAGAGTATCGGCCTGAAGCAGGCGCGCACCGCGCTTCACCAGCATTGCGGCGACGGTTGATTTGCCGCAGGCGATACCGCCTGTCAGTCCTACGCGCAACACGACTCACCTGACGCAGTAGTCGATTTGAGCAGCGACGATAGCATGAGCAGGTTGGATCTCAAGCAGTATATAAGGCTCGGACGGGCTGGCATATCAGCGCAGATTGGGAGGCCCTATCTGAATCTCGGTCGGTCCGCTTTCCGGATGATGCAGGATCTGTTGCGCCATATCGTCGGTGAAGTCAGTTGAGTTGGAAAGTATGACGATCCCGATCTTGCGCCTCGGCTCGAATCCTACGAACGAGTGATAACCAAACGTACCGCCGTTGTGGCAGACCAGTGTTCCGCCGTTCACGATATGCCAACCTAACGCAATTTGAGCACCCGGCGAAGCCTCGCGGCGCACCTTCAGCATGTATTTCATCGCCGGCAGAAGTGGGGTGCGAATCAGTCCCATGTTTGCGGCGAGAAAAATCAACATGTCGTCGACATTGGAACGAATGGCGCCAGCGGGTGCCAATACATGAATCGGGAGGCTTAGACTCTTCTGCTCCCCATGATACCCGCCGATCAGATTCGCCTTCATCTCTTCGGTCGGATGTATCGCGGTGTGGTCCATGTGCAGCGGCTCCGTAATATGCGTGCGTAGCAGGGTCTCATAGTCAGTTCCCGCGCGCATGGCCAGGATTTGCCCCAACAGGCCCGCCCCAAAATTCGAGTAGTCATACGCGGCTCCCGGATCACGGGTCAGCTCGTAGTGGTTAAGGAAGTCGTAGACCTCCTCGATGGTGTAATCAGCCGGATGCGCCGGCTCGCGCGGAAAACCCGAGTGATGCGTCGACAGATCCAGCAGCGTGATCTGCTTGCCGTTGCGTGAGGGCACGTGCACCGACGCCGGAAGATACTTGGCGATGGGATCGTTGAGACTGACCTCCTTGTCCAACACCATTTCCGACAGCAGCAGCGACGTGAAGACCTTGGTGACCGAGCCGATTTCGAAGATCGTCTCCGCATCAGGCACGCGCGGATCATCGGGTCCGAACTTGCCGTAGCTGATGATCTCCCGTCCATGCTTGCTGATAAGGCCGACGATAATGGCATATGCCTTGTGCTCGACATCCACGCGCTGCACCAGCATGTCGCGAATCTCTTTGGAGGTAGCCAGGCGGGTAGGGAGGGTTTGCGCGCACAACGCAGGAATCAGGCAGGAGAAGTAAAACAACAACGCAAATACGCGTCTGCGCGTGAAGCGAGGCCTGGGCGCCATAGTCGACTAGCGTATCGCATTACCGCGCCGCCAGGCTGCTAACCTTCTCGCCGCGACGCAGCTTGGCAGCTTTGACGGTGTTGCTCATCAGCATGGCGATGGTCAGCGGACCAACTCCTCCGGGCACGGGCGTCATCGCGCCCGCAACCTCGGCAACTTTGGGATGAACATCGCCAATCAGGGTTGAACCTTTGGCGGCGAAGTCGCGCTCGCGCTTTTCATTTCCCGCGAAGAATTCCTTGAACTCCGTGGGATCGGTAACGGTGTTCATTCCGACATCGATTACAGTCGCGCCCGCCTTCACGAACTCGGGCGTAATCATACCGGCCTTACCGATTGCGGCCACCAGGATGTCGGCACGGCGGCAGACGCCGGGCAGGTCGCGCGTCTTGGAATGGCAGACCGTCACCGTGGCGTTGCCGTTAAGCAGCAGCATGGCAACGGGCTTGCCGACGATGTCGCTGCGTCCCACGACCACGGCTTCTGCGCCCGCGATGGGAATGTTGCTGCGCTTGAGAATCTCGATGATGCCGGACGGGGTGCAGGGGACCAGCCCTGGGCGTTGCGTCGAGAGGAAGCCGACGTTCATGGGATGGAAGCCGTCGACGTCTTTTTCAGGCGAGACGGCCAATAGAACTTTCTTGGCGTCAACCTGCGGGGGCAGGGGCAACTGCACCAGAATGCCGTCGATCTCATCGCGGCGGTTCAAATCGTCGACCAGCGCCAGCAACTCGCCGGTAGTGACATCCTCTCCGGGCGTGTGCTTCTCGCTGTAGATGCCAAGCTGCTCGCAGGCTTTCACCTTGTTGCGAACGTAGATTTCGGAAGCTGGATTGTGACCGGCAAGCACCACGGCCAGTCCGGGACGAAGCCCGGCAGCGGTGAGTTCTTTTACCTCTTCTGCGACCTCTGCCTTGATTTGCGCTGCGATTTTAGTTCCGTCGAGAATGATGGCCGACATGGCGCGCCCTCTTGTTGTTGGAATGAAACTCCAGTTTATCGCGAGAGGGGGTCGTGACGGTGCAGCGCGGGCTGCGCCGCCGGCGAATCTGCTAGTTCTCGGGACAGTTCTGCGGATTCTGTATCCAGGTCACAGTTCCGTTGCGCCGCAGCTCGACCACTTCAATCGGACCGCCTACGTAGTCCTTCTTTTGCGAATAGGCAAGGGTCAGATCGACCAACCTGTAGGCAATTTGCCACTCCTGCAACTTCGGCCAATCTTGAACTTCCACCTTGGCCCGATCCGAGGTCTGACGCAAGTATTCGTTCGCGGTATCGGATATTCCCAGCGGAATCCAAACCGTGCGGCCTTGTGGCGGAATGATCTTCTTCGAGAAATCGAGATGTGGTTGGCAATTGCTGCGAGGCTTCTGGTCGGCGTCCGCATTTTGCCGTTCGGGCTTCTGACAGACAACCTGGTCCACGACCGCTTCCATGTCTCCCGACGGCCCAATGCCAGCGAAGATGCCAGTGATGCCAGCATCAAGCTTCCAGTCGTCCACTCCGACGTAAGAAGCTGTGCTGAGATTGGTCAACATGAAATCCAGCCATCCCTGAGCGACGTTCTCAGGAAGACTCTTTGGATCGGAGGGACAAGAGCTCGAGGCGGCGCAAGCTTGCATCCGCTTGGGCGCACCTTGGAAAGACGTCTTCGCCACTGCCAACGCATCGAACATCCACGCATTGGGAAGCCCTGCGACCGTGTCAGGGACCACTCCAGCGGCGCCATAAAGGACCTTACCGCCCAGTACAGCCACCTTACAGCGACCGTGGCTATCTTGAGAGGCAGAGTGAGTGTCCGCTGCGATGACAACCTTGTTCTGAGAAACACCGACGACGATCACAGTGCCGAAGTCGATCTGGGCTTCTGCACGTCCAGCGATAATGGCGACGCAGAAAATAACGGCACACACACACCGTTTCATCGAAAACTCCACAACCTGGGGTTTAAACGGATTGCCGATGTTTGATGCATCGGCCGCTACGTTCTTTCTCCGATCAGGCTTTTGTGAGTTTGGATGATACCAGAGCGATGCGCGGTTATCGGAACGACGGAATGTCCCTTTAGCAACACAGCAACCCCGAACGGAACACCGGAATTCGCTCATTGACTCCGTGATGCGCCTGCAAGGTGCGAATAGTGTGGCCCACGCCGGAACGCTCGTATACCGATCCCAGCAAGCGCCCGACCTCACGATGATTGCGCTCGGCAATCGCCACGATCGATGGACCCGAGCCGCTGAGGCACACTCCAAGCAGATCGGGATGCTGTAATTCCAGCGCCTCGGTTAGTGCCGGCACGATTCGTTGTCGCGCAGGCTGATGAACGCGGTCGCCGAGCGCATGCCGGAGCAGCGAATAATCTCCGCTCTGCAACGAGTTCAACAGCAGCACGACCCTTTGCAGATTGAACACCGCATCCGCGCGTGAAACACACTGCGGCAGCACTGCTCGAGATTCTCCGGTCGCCAGTGGCTGCTCCGGCGTCAGCACGACAAAGTCCAGCGAATCCGGCCAGGCGACGCTCGTGGCGTGAACGACGCCGTCTGCCAGTTGGCAACTGATCGTCAGGCCGCCCAGCAGCGATGCCGCTGCATTGTCCGGATGAGACTCCAGCGCGCAGGCTGCATTCAGCAGCGTCGCAACGGGCACTGGTCCGGCGACCGCTTCGTACAGCCGAAGGCCGGCGACGGTTGCCGCCGCGCTACTTCCCAGCCCCGCTCGCATGGGAATTTCGCTGCGGACTTCGACAGACAAGGAGGGAAGTCTGTCGAAGTCCGGGCCCGCCAGCGAGCGATACGCGCGCTCGATGCAGTTCTCACCAGGGAGCTTGTGGTCGGCAAAATGAAAATGTAGCTCGCCGTGTCCCGCCAGCTTCTTCACGCGCAGACGCAGATAAAGCTGCACAGCAACGGCCAGCGTGTCGAAGCCCGGCCCGAGATTGGCGATCGAAGCCGGAACTTTGATTTCGAAGTTATCCGCCGATCTCTGCGGAAATCGAACTCTCTCTTTGGCGTTAATACTGATGGTGTTCATGCGCAACAAACTCCTTGTAAGGCTGGTTCGCGCAAGCGCGAGTTGAGGATGAAATCCGTGTCTTTGAGCGCGTGGCCGGTAAGAATCGCGACCACGGCCGCGTCGCGATCGATCTTGCCTTGCTCGGTCAGCTTGCGTAGCGCGGCCAACGTGGTGGCCGAGGCGGGTTCGCAGCCGATGCCGTCGCGCCCGATCATCGCCTTCGCTTCGGCGATCTCTTCGTCGCTCACATCCATGACAAAGCCGTTCGTGTTTCGCACCGCACGCAGCGCCTTCTTCCATGACCGCGGATTGCCGATGCGAATCGCGGTTGCCGCAGTCTCCGGTTCGTCTACGGGATGAAGCTCGTTGCGAACCGGAGCGCCACATCTGTCGCCAGCGGATTCGCACCTTCTGCTTGAACGATGACCAGCCGCGGCAGCTTGTCCAGGAAACCAGCGGCATGAAGTTCTTCCAGCGCCTTGCCGAATGCCGAGCTGTTGCCGAGATTGCCGCCGGGAACGACAACGTAATCGGGCGACTGCCAGCCGAGTTGCTCCAGCATTTCGAACATCGCCGTCTTCTGACCTTCAAGCCGAAACGGGTTGATGGAGTTCAGGAAATACAGCCCGTTTCTTGCCTGGTTCAGCAACCGTTGCAGTGCGACATCGAAATTGCCGGCCACATGCACGATCTCCGCGCCGAAATCCACCGCCTGCGCCAGCTTGTTGGTCGAGACCTGACCCGCGGGCAGATACACCCTGGCGTACAGTCCCGCGCGCGCCGCATAAGCAGCGAGCGAGCCGGAGGTGTTACCGGTCGAAGCACAGCCGACAACCTTCGCGCCAACGTGCACCGCTTCCGTCACTCCAACGGTCATTCCCAGATCCTTGAAGCACGCGGTAGGATTCCAGCCGAGATGTTTGAACCGGAGATTGCGCAGGCCCGCCCACTGCGCGGTCTTTCGACCTTCGATCAGCGGGCAGTTCCCTTCTCCCATGGTCACGATTTCGGAATAGCCGTTCGGCAGAAATTCGCGGAAGCGCCATACGCCGCTGAGATCGCGCGGATCGTACGAGCATCTGCGTTCGAGCCAGGTGCGCTTCAGTTCAGCCGGCGACGATGCCGGCGGGTCGACCACCACTTCGAGCAACTCGGCACAGACCGGACAGGACAAGGCCCGGTCATGTAGATCCAGAGTTGCCGCACATTCGGTGTTGCTACAGCGAAGATGCATTGAACACTGCTCCTATTTGACGATTGGCATGGTGAATGGCGTCTCGACCAAAAAGTCGAAGCCACTGATTTCGCGCAGCACCGCTTCCAGCGAGCTTTGTCGGCACGGCTCCAGCGTGATGACGAAGGGCAACGCCGCTTTGTTATGACCCGGCTTCTGCAAGACCGCGTCGAGGTTGATGTGATGCCGCGCCAACGCGCCCGCGATCTGAGCGATGATGCCCGGCTGGTCGCGAACCACGAAACGCAGATAGTGTGGCGCTTCGAGATCGTTCGTTGTGTCGCAGGGCGCGATACCGAGATGGTTTGCGGTTCGCGAAGAACAGCCGCAGCTGCGCGCCGCTTGCAACAGGTCGGAAACAACCGCGACTGCAGTGGGATATCCGCCAGCGCCATGTCCACCGAACGTCGTCTCACCGCCAAACTCGCCGGTGCTGACCACAATATTCTGGCTGCCGACGACGCTCGCAAAAGGAGAAGTCAGCGGCACGAGAGAAGGCTGCACGGCGAGATGTGCTTGCCCCGCGCAAAGCGCTGCGGTTGATATCTGGCGGATCGTGCAACCGAGTTCGCGTGCGTATTCGAAGTCGATGGCGGCGACATTGCGAATCGAGCGGCAGATGACCTGCTCGGGCGGCACATCGATCCTCAGTCCCACACGCGCCAGGATCGCCAGCTTGGCGGCCGCGTCGTGGCCGTCGAGGTCGTCGGTCGGATCGGCTTCGGCAAATCCAGCCTGCTGCGCTTCTGCGAGAGCTTGCGAGAATGAAATGCCGGACTAGCTCAATGCGAGTCAGGATGTAATTGCAGGTGCCATTCAGAATTCCGCGCAACTGGATCAGCCGGTCGCCCACCAACCCGTCCTGCAGAGCCGACAGCACGGGAATTCCGCCCGCCACGCAGGCACCGAATCCGAGATACTGTCCGTTGTCGTTGGCTAGCTGCAGCAGCTCCGTGCCAAATCTTGCGATCAGTTGTTTGTTGGCCGTGACCACTGACTTGCCGGATCGCAGCGCCTCGCGAACCAGTCGATGGGCCGGCTCAAGACCGCCCATCAGTTCGACGATCACGTCAGCGTCGGAGTTCAGCATCTGTTGCAGATCTTCCGTCCAGACCACATCGCGTGCGAGCCAACTCACCTTCTTGCGCGCGACGTTGCGATTGCAGACGTGGGTGAGGCGGAGCGAGTGATTGTCACGCCCGCTCTCCAAGAGCTGGGCCACGGCATTGCCGACCGTGCCGAAGCCAGCAATCGCGATGCGGCATTCGGGCACGAGAGGCAGGCGCTCGATTCTCGACAGGGCAGTTGCCATCTCAGCCGACCTCCGCTTGCAATGCCAACGAACTGGACTTCAGCTTGATTACGATCATGCTCGCCTCCACAAAGCAATTTGCGCCAAAACGAAAAACCCACCAGCCTTTCGGGCGGTGGGTTCGGTGATCCTTACTGGAACTTAGCTAGGAACTATTGCCGATCCGTCTCCCGCCCGTGATGGAGATAGGTGTGCTTGTGAACACACGCGTGCGTGTTGTTGTGCTGATCACGCCAGACGTTGGGCGGGAAAGTGACATAAGATGGCTTACTGTAGTACAAGTCGGTGCGATTCGTCAAAGAAATATTCGCCTGCTTTTGGACAGAGCAGGTTGACCCGCGAATTCGGCGATGCGGAAAACGCGTTCACGTGATCAGCTACCATCTTAAGAATGTATTGGGCAATAGAGGGGTATGGGGATGAGGTTGCATTTGGTTGTGCTGTTCCTGAGTAGCCTGGTTGTGCTCAGCGGCGTGGCACGAGGCTGGCAACAGAGCACGGCCAACTCAGCCGAGGCCTGGGGAGGCCGCGGCGTTACCATGCGGATGACCGCACAGGGTGCGACGTTGGAGTTTGATTGCGCGCATGGCAGTATCACCCAGCCGATCAAGCCCGACGCGAAAGGTGAGTTCAAGGCGTCTGGCACCTACACTGCGGAGCGTGGCGGACCGGTATTGAAGGCTAATCCGCCGAGCGACATTCCGGCCGTGTATCGAGGTGTGATCGACGGTGACAATATGCGGCTGGAGATCGTTCTGAACGACAAGGATCAATCGCCGCCTCCGCTCACGCTCACTCGAGGCAATGCGGGGCGTCTGGTAAAGTGCCGCTGAAGGGAAAGTCCGCTATACGTATACACGCGATGCTAAAGCTTCGATCCAACGGTGGAAATTGCGTCAGAATCGGATGGAATCGGGTCGCGTTTTTCTTGCTTCTCAGTCTGGCTTGTTCTTGCGGCCTTAGTGCCGACAGTCATCATCCGCGGTCGAAGAATACCTTCCTGATTGTTTCCGACATTCACTTCAATCCCATGGCGGACACCAGCCTGGTTGTTAAGCTTGCCGCCGCCGATCCTGACCAGTGGGAGACGATCTTCGCGCAGTCCAAGAACACGGCCTTCAGTCAATATGGAGAGGATACGAATTGGTGGCTCCTGCAATCTTCGCTCGATGCCATGCACGTCACCATCCCGCATCCCGCGTTCATCATGACCAACGGCGACATGCTGGCGCACCACTTCCCGCAAACCTTTGTGAACATCACTCACGATGAGGATCGGGAAGACTATCGGAAGTTTGTACGCAAGACGATAGAGTTTCTGTCGCTGGAGTTTCGCAAGCGTTATCCGGACACGGCGATCTTGGTAACGCCGGGCAATAACGATGACGAGTGCGGCAACTACAGCATCTACGCCACCGGCGCTTTTCTTCACGATACGGCTGAAGTAGCGCGCAAGCTGGCGCACGGGGACGATGAATTCATCGGATCGTGGGAAGCATTGGGCAGCTACGACATTCCGAATCCTGCTTTCCACGGACTCCGCATCATCTCTCTGAACACAATATTTCTCTCAGCTCTCTACAAGGCTCAGAACTTCAATCAGGGCTGCGAAACCGTGCCGTCGACAGCTGCGACGGACCTGCTCACCTGGCTGGAATCACGCCTGGTCAGCGCCCGACAGGCGCATGAGAAAGTGTGGCTGATGTTCCATATTCCGCCAGGCATCGACAGCTACACGACGATGCACAAGTACCAGGCGCTGTTGAAAGGCAAGCCCAACGCGAATGATGAGAAGCTTTGCTTGTCTGCGATTGTGCCGATGTGGGTGCCGAAGTGGACCGGAGGAGTTCGATAAGCTGCTGGAAAAGTATCAGGACGTCATCGTTGCCAGCTTCGCCGGACATACCCACAGCGACGATTTCAGAGTCATCAATCCTTCAGCGAAGGAACCGCAGTTTGTTCTCATCAGCGCGGCGATCTCTCCGGTCTACAACCAGAATCCGTCGTTTCGCCTGGTGAGATTTGCGAAAGACGGATCGCTGGTCGATAACACGGTTTACTACCTCACTAATCTTCTCTTCGCGAGCGGCACCACCCCGGGAGAGTGGAAGCGCGAATACACTTTCTCTGAGCAGTGGAAGCTGCCAAGGCTCGACGGAGCAAGCCTGGCAGCGCTGTACAACAGAATCCAGTCGCAGCAATCCACGGGAGACGAATGGTTGCGGCTGTACAACGTCTCGAGCTCGGCGGCTTACTTGCCGGCAAATCCCCTGGAGGGCTTTGCCTGCGCGATTGAAGGACTTGATGCTGATGCCTACGGCAGTTGCTACTGCCGACCGCCAGCGAACCACCCTTCCGGAGCAGCGGAGCATTAACAACGGGCTCGGCACACACGAAGAAATCAGGACGTAATCAGGCTGGTCGTCAAGGCGTTTTGCACGGCTTTGGCCAGGTCGGCGACGCTGAACGGCTTCTGCAGAAATGGGCTTCCCCGCAGCAAGATGTCTCGCCGGGCTGCGCTGTCCTCCGAGTAGCCGGACATAAAGAGCACGGGAATTCCGGGATAGAGCTGGACCAAGTCTTGCGCCAGCTCATGTCCTCCCTTGCCGGCCATGACCAGGTCGGTGAGGACGAGGTCGACCTTGCCCTTCAGCTCGACACAAACCTCCAATGCCGCCGCGCCGCTGTCCGCTTCCAGTACGCGATAACCCATTTGAACCAGGCACTCGCGCATGTTGCTGCGAATGGTGGCATCGTCTTCCACCAGCAGCAGCGTCTGGCCTGCTGGGCGGGACAGACTATCGTTGCGCAGCAGGGGACGCTCCGGTGACTTGGTGGTTGCGGGGAAATAGAGCTTGAAGGTAGTGCCGTGTCCGGGCTCGCTGTAGACCCACACATAGCCACCACTCTGCTTCACGATGCCGTAGACAATCGACAACCCCAGGCCGGTTCCCTTGCCCAACTCCTTGGTCGTAAAGAAGGGATCGAAGATGCGGGGCAGGATAGATTTGTCGATGCCGGTGCCGGTGTCGCTCACAGCGAGCATCACATAGCGGCCGGGCTGCACGGGAGGATGATCCTTGGTGTAAGCCTCGTCCAGGTCGACGGTAGAGGTTTCAAGATGCAGCATGCCGCCGTTGGGCATGGCATCGCGAGCATTGACTGCCAGGTTCAAGATTACCTGCCCGACCTGATCAGGATCCAGGCGCGAGTTCTCGATATTGTCAGCCAGACTTGTCACTAACTGAATGTCCTCGCCGATAACCCGCCGCAGCATCTGCGTGGTTTCGGTGACCACTGTATTCAGGTTGATGATGCGGGGTTGCATCATCTGCTGGCGACCAAACGCGAGCATCTGCCGGGTGAGCTTAGCGGCGCGGTCAGCAGCACTGGAGATCTGGAGAAGTGGCTTACCATAAGGGCTGTCGGGAGTGGTCTGATCCAGCATCAGCTCGGTTGATAGCTTAATGACCACCAGAATGTTGTTGAAGTCGTGGGCCATGCCGCCGGCAAGGCGACCAACCGCTTCCAGTTTCTGCACCTGGCGCACTTGCTGCTCCAGCGAGCTCTGCTGGGTCATGTCCTCGACATAGGCGTGGAAGATCTCCTCGTCCCCATCTCCTTTGACCAGGGAGCCGGTCATGCGCACTGGCACAGCGCTGCCGTCACGCCGGCGCAAGCTGACTTCCCATCCCTCAATCTTCCTGTTGCGTAACAGTACTTCCATCAGACGATCGCGATCTTTCGGGTCAGCGTACACCTGTCTTGCGATCTCCAGCTGCAGTGCTTCCTCCAGCGTATAGCCGCCCAGGATTTCTCGCAGCGCTGCATTCAGGGTCTTGAAACGATTGTCTTCGAAGAATGATTGGCTAATGCCGAATGGAGCCCTCTCCACCAGCGACTTCAGCGATGCTTCCGAGTCACGCAGCGCTTGTTCAACGCGGCAGCGTTCAGTCACGTCCAAGGCCAGTACCAGCTTTTCACCATGTCCATTCTTGCTGACGACGAAACCCATGATCTCCATGAAGATCAAGCTGCCGTCCTTGCGACGATGCCGCCACGTCCCGCTACTGCTATATCCTCTTGGATCCTGGCTGATGGCTTCAAGAAGTGCGGACTTGTCCTCTTCGGGACGAATATCGAGGATGGTCATGGCTAGAAACTCTTCACGCGAATAGCCATAGGCCTTGATGGCGGCATCATTCACCTTCAGGAAGCGCAAGTTCTCGCAATCCTGGACCCACATGGGGTGGGGATTGGCGGAGAACATCAGTTCATAACGCCGCTCGCAGTCGCCAGCTATGGTGGTGGCGTGGGCGCGTTGGTCGCGCAGGTAAACCAGTTCGCGGCGATAACGAGCGGAGTTTTGCAGCAGGAAGAGAATGCTTCCGCCGGCAACGATCAACGCGCTGATGAATAACAACAGCATCCGGCCAGATATCCGCTAGTTACTTCCACTGCTTTCGGCGACCACGAAAGATCCCATCCGCTGGTGGAGTCCATCGCCGTGGCGAGCATAGGTCTCCGCAGGCGGTAATTTCACACCTTACAAGCCGACGAATTGCGTCATGGAGTAGGGGAGTAGCCAACGCAATTGTCGTGCAGGACCTTCACAGTCAATACTGCATCAGACAACGTTTCGAACCGCGCGGGAGCGGGCGCGGTCTTGATTGCAGTTCTATGAATAGCAATCACTCGAGCGATGTGCTGTGAGCTGTCGCACAATTTAGGGTGATCATCTACAACATTCGTGTTACGGAGATACTTAGCTTCAGCTGGGCAGGAGGCTCTGCAAGGGGCATTCGGCACACTTTGGCTCTTGCTTAAGGCAGTAGTGCTTGCCAATCTGCACGAAAAGCCCATGCATTTCGTTGTAGACCTGAGCGACTGGAGTGCGCTTCGCCGTGCTCACTACGGAAGGTTGGTGGACAATCAAGGTGGGTGGGAGAACGGGCTTGCTCCGCTTGGATTGCAATGGGACGTGGCGGCGAAGTGCGCGTTCGACGAGTACTCGGACATCGTCGTAGCTGGCCGAGTTGTCGACGGCTGCGTGGCGCTCCAAAATTCGGCGCGCGTAGGCATCCACGACGAAGATCTCGTGATTGCCGGCGTAGAGGAGGATGGCATCGGCGGTTTCATGTCCGACACCTTTGAGCGACAGCAACTGACTGCGCAGCTCGCCAGTCGGAGCAGCAAACATCTGCTCCAGCGATCCGTTGTAGCGCTCGTCGATAAAGCTGACAAAGGTCTTCAGCCGCTGCGCCTTCTGCCGGTAGTAGCCGGAGGAACGGACCAGTTGTTCCAGCTTGGCGATCGGCAGGGCGCGAATCGCGTCGATGGTGAGTGAGTTGGCTGAGCGCAGGCTGGCGAGAGCACGCTCTACATTGGTCCACGAGGTGTTTTGTCCGAGAATGGCGCCGACGATTACCTCAAAGGGCGTCTCGGCCGGCCACCAATGCTGCGGTCCCCAGGCGCGCGTCAGCTTGCGATAGATGGCGCGGACCATCGCTTCTGGGCCGTTCTGGCGTCTCGGTGTCATTTCCAGGGGTCTAGGTCGGGGCCGGTGCCGATCGTTGAAATTAGACCCTGTGCTCAAGGCGCACAACCCGCTCCAGTGAGAACCGTCGGTCGATTCTTGGCAACCGCCCATCTTCGAAGCAGATTTGGCCGCATCGCAGGCACCGATATACTGACTATACCGATGCGCAACATTCTGCGTTTTGTGTGGAATTCGGGACGTGGTCATCGCCTGGCGCCGTGGCGAAGCCCGTATCTGCGCTGGCGAATCGAGACCTATACCGGAATCAAGATGCAGAGCATCGGGTTCCTGGAATTCTTCGGGTTCTTGTGGCGCGAGCGCCGGGAACTGGGGCGCTTCCTGAAGTGGACGGCCCAGATGGAGCGCTACGCTCGAGTTAAGCCGAAGAACCCGTAGTCCAAATTCTTGTGTCGCCGGCTGAAGCCGGCTCAGGTAAAAATAAGCGGCTTATCGGCACGACTGAAGTCGTGCCCTGACACAAAGCTCCAAACCAGTCTTCAACACGGCTGAACAGGCCGCGGAAAAACTCGATTGTGGGATGTTTCGAAGGGGCGCAGCTTCAGCTGCGCCGTTGCAAGTTTTTTATTTTTGTCATCACGAGGAGGCCTTCAGGCCGACGAGGGATCTGCTTCGCGCATTTTTCCGCAGCGTGCCGGCCCAGGTTAGCGTCCAACAGACGGACGCGAACCTGGGGCACCAACCCTTTCGTCTTCGTCATTCGTTGCGCAGCGCTTGCATCGGCTCGATCGACGCGGCACGACGTGCGGGAATCAAGCTGGCGGCCAGTCCAACGATAGTCAAACCGAGTGCGAGCGCTATCGTCGTCACCACATCGCGGCCAGCTTGTACCGGAATCACACTGGCCAGCAGTTGCCGAGAAGCAATGCTGCCGACAACGCCGACGATCACGCCAGCTGCCATTAGCAAAGCAGCGCGCGTGACTACCAGGCGGACGATGCGCGGCCGCGAAGCGCCCAGTGCCATACGCAAGCCGATGTCGCGGGTTTGCAGGCCGACTTCCTGGCTGAGCACTCCGTAGATGCCGGTTAACGCGAGTAACAACGCGATCGCCGCGAAGATGCTGAACAACCATCCCTGCATGCGGTTGAAGACCAGCGAGTCGGCCAGCACGTCGTCCATAGTTTCCGGCGTTTGGAAGGGGACGCTGGGCGCGACTTCGTGCAAAGCCTGACGAAGCTGGCCGACGATGGTGTCCGGCGGAACGCTGGTGCGCACAAAGATCGCCATCGGCGTCAGCATCTCGGCGCTGTCTTTCAGTGGCACCTGCGACATGGGATACCCAACCTCTGCCATTGGCGGCTCTTCGATCGACTGCCGGCCGTTGCTCACCACGCCAATGATGGTCTGATTGCCGTGGTCCTGCTTGATCTGCTTGCCGATGGGCTCTTCGCCGGGCAGGAAGGTGTCCACGAACTTCTGATTCACCACAACCACGTCCGGCGAACCCGGCTTGTCTATAACGGGATCGAAGAGCCTCCCCCGCAGCAAACGCAGTCCCATGGCTTGGTACCATCCCGGCGACACCATTCGCACCTCCGCCAGGCGCTCGTGGTCGGGCGCATCGGGCGGCTTGCCAACCATGTTGATGCCGCTGTTCCAGCCCCATTCGATGAGCGGAATGAGCCGGTTGTAACCTACGGCCTTGACGCCGGGAATGGCCCGCGCCTTCTCTTCCAGCGGGCGATACAGCGCGGCATCCAGGTCTTTTCCGGTGTAATCACCGGGGGACACGTTGATCTCCAGTGTCAGCAAATGATCGGTGGTATAGCCAAAGTCCACATGCTGCATGCTCCACAGCTTCATCAGGACCAGTCCGGTGCAGGCCAGCAGCATCAGCGAAAGAGCGACTTCAGCGACGACGAAAACCGAGCGCAGGCGATAGTCGCCGCGGTCTGTTCCAGCATTCGCACCAGCTTTCAACGATTGATTGGGATCGCTGGAGGACATTTTCTTCGCCGGAATAAGGCCGAAGATCAGGCTGGACAGCAGCGCAATGGCAAAGGCTGCGGCAAAGACCGCCCAGTTGACCTGGATGTCGCCGCCGCGCTGGAACGATTTGGTGAGGAACTGGGACATGGCAACGGTCAGGCCCCAGGCGATCAGCAATCCGGCGATCGCGGAGATCAGGCCGAGCACGCAGTTTTCCAGCAGGATTTGACGAATGATGCGAACGCGCCCGGCGCCGAGCGCGGTGCGAATCGCCATCTCGCGCTGGCGGCTGACGCCGCGGGCCAGCAACATCACCGCAACATCCACGCAGGCAATCAGCAGCACAAACACCACGCCTGCGGCCATGATCCACAGCGCCTGCCGCTGGTCGTTGCCGGTGATGAGCCTGGTCAGCGGCATGACCTGCGCGCTGCGGCCTTTGTCGCTATCGGGATGAGCCTGGCCGATGTTGGCCAGCACGTGATTCATGTCGGCCTGCGCCTGCGCGACGGTGACACCGGGCTTCAGACGACCGATAACCCGCATCCAGTGATCGCCGCGCTGCGTTCGCAGCTCCTTGGGAATCCGCATCGGCGTATAGACCAGATTGGGCAGGCTGAGGGGAAAGCGGAAGCCGGCCGGCATCACGCCGACGATGGTGTAAGGAAATCCGTCGACGTGGATGGACTGGCCGATGACGCCCGGGTTAGCGCCAAAATTCTGCTGCCAGACTTCATAGCTCAGCACGGCGACGTTGTTACGCCCGTCCTGCTCTTCGCCGGGCAGGAAGGTGCGGCCCAGCAGCGGCTTCACCCCGAAAACATCGAAGAAGTAATCGGTCGTGGCCGTATTGTGCAGATGGACGACCTGCGATCCGGTGTCGACGTTGACTCCGGCAAGGCCGGAATATCCGGCGAGGAACTGGAAGCTGTTGCTTTGATCACGCTCATCCAGGTATCCGGGCCATGACGAAGGCTGCGTGTACCCGGCTGCCGCATGGGTTTCGACGTACACGATGCGATCAGGATCGTGGAACGGCAGTGGCCGCAGGACGGTTGCGTAGATCACGCTGAACATCGCCGTAGCTGCGCCGATACCGAGGGCGAGCGTCAGAACGGCCACGACGGTGAATCCGGGAGACTTGCGCAGCTGCCGCAAGGCGAATCGAAGGTCCTGCCGAAAAGAGTACATGCGCCTCCGAGGCGGGAAATGTCGACTGAGCCATGTACACGTCAGGTGCCAGTGAGTCTCGGTGCAGGGCTCTGAAAATACGTTGGATAGGTTGCCGAGTTGAGGATCTGAACCTGCGCGGGCGTCCGCATTCGACATCGGTTGTCCGAAACCGGACAACCAACGCCAGGAGTGCTTTTCGACTCAGGCTTTCCATACAATCCGTTTGGCGGCTTTTTCCATTGGCTGCTGAACATGACGAAAGCAGGAGTATATCCACCATGTTGATCCAATATGGCGAGACGCAAATTGCAAGCTGTCGCGATCGACCGCTCCTCTGCTTCGGTATCCTCAAATTTCTAATGTCGCTTTTCCTGATCTTGCCTGGTGTGTCACTCTCTGCACAAACACTCGAAATCACGCTGGTGGACGGTAGGAACGGACACCCTATGGTGGGGACGTCCTCCTACGTAAATGTGTGGGTGGGGACAGAGCGTAAGGAAGCAATCGCAATACCGACTGATGGAAAAGGCGTTGCCCGACTACAGCTGACGCTCAATGCCAGCGAAGTAAACATTCCAAACCCGAAGAACAGCGGATCTATCGTTGTGGATCATCCTATCGTGAAATACGATGAGTCGTTCCGAATCAACGTTCCCTACGTATTGTGTGAATCAGGAGGATCAAACTATTCGTGGCTTGCGTCAGAACACTTTTCCACGAAAGAGATACTTCATCACGGATATGCTTCGCCAAACGCATGCGGTAAAGTCACAGTCTCCCCGCGGCCCGGGCAGGTAGTCCTGTTCGTCAGACCATTAACCTGGCGGGAAAAACTAGAGCAGTAATTCCTGCCTCCGAGTATCGAATGAAATGTCCATTGGGAACTCGGATAGATCGCGCATGGCGGTTCACTGGTTCGCTGCGTCCTGCGTTCTTCCTTTCCACTCACCGCCGCGACCCGACCAGTACTTGAACGCCGAATGAACAGTCGCTCCGACATAAAAGACCGCGCTGAATGGCAGGGTCAGCGCCCAAAGCGAATTCAGCCGGTAGAACCGCACCATGGGGAAATAGGTTGCGGTCAGCAGCAGATAGGCGATGCCGCCAATCGCGGCCGGCAACGGCGATCCGCTTGCCAGCAGCGCCAGTGGCAGCACGAACACGATGAGCATTGCGAGTACGGTCGCGAGCAGAAGCCAGATGGAGTGGCGCAGTTGGTTGAAGGCGGTGCGTGCGATCATGCTCTCGACTTCGGCGAATGAGTTGTACGCTCGCATGCTACGCGTGTCGGCAGCGAGACCGAGCCAAACGCGGCCGCCAGTGCGCTTTACGGCCCGAGCCAGCGCGCAATCGTCGATAATCTCGTGGCGGATGGCTTCGATTCCGCCGGCGCGCTCGAGAGCTGCAGGCCGGATGAGGATGCAACCTCCGGCGGCGCCAGCTGCCTTGCGCCGCGGATCGCGAATCCATCGCGGCGGATACAGCAGGAGGAAAAAGAAGACGAAAGCCGGGATCAGAAGCTTCTCCACCAGGTTGCGGCAGTGGAGCTTCACCATGAACGACGCGAGATCGTAGCCGCCATCCTGTGCAATTGCGACCAGCCGCGCGATGTTATCGGGCGCGTGTTCGATATCGGCGTCGGTGAACAAGAAAAAGTCGGGACTGAGTTGGGCAGCTTGTTCGATTCCCTGCTGCACCGCCCACAGCTTCCCAGACCATCCTGGAGGCAGAGGACGGCCGTTGATTACGCTGGCGCGACGGCCGTGCGCGCCATGGCTCGAGGCGCACCGGACCGCCTCGGCCGTTCCATCACTGCTATTGTCGTCAACCACAAAAACCTGAAGCGCGTCGATACAGCTCTGCTGAAGCAGCGAGGTGACCGATCTGCCGATAAAACTCGCCTCATTGCGGGCGGGAATTACCACCGCTATGCGCGGAGAGCGGGAGTTGCCAATGGTTTGCGTGGAATCGTATTGAGGTGTGGTTAACAAATGTGCGTGCCGGTAAATCCTTACGATTTCTTAATGGAAATGTGTGCCGCGGTCAATTTTCGCTTGACGGGCACGAACCGTATGACCTAATCTTTGTCCCAAATTCAGACAACGCTAGTCAAGTCATAAGTGGGCAGCTCCCAGGGTCCCTTCGGTTGTGTCGTACTCCGTCCAGGAGGCCATGGGCGTTTGCTTGATGTGGGATGGCGTGCACTGGGCCTCTCTCGCTCCTAAGTAAGCGGAATCTATCGGCGCCGGCAAACCACGTGCGGGTGCTTGCCCGCTAATGCAGCTGAAGTCATTGTAAAGAACGCCCGCAGTCGACGGGCGGCCGAGTAAGAGTATAGGAGACCGGTTGTCCATGACCCTGCGTCTGAACTCGTACCGTTTCTACCTGCGCTTGTCGTGTTACTTGCTTCCGGTGGTCGCCTTTACGATCGCCGCTTATGTGACGCCTAGTTCTACTGCGCCATGTGCTCATCCCGACGGACTTCGATCCGCGCTTTTACTTTGTGGTTCTTGCTGGTGGCGACGCTGGTCTGGGCGATGGCGGCCGAGACCTATGGCCTGTGCGATATCGAGGAGCTTTTCCGCGAATATACGGGACTGAAGAAAGTGATCCCGGCGTGCGTGACGACGTATGTCGTCCTGTCCTGCATTCTGTTCTTCTATCGCCAGCAGAATTTCTCCCGCGTCTTCTTTGCAGTCAGCGCAGCGATGCTTTTGTCGGTGACGATATTGGCCCGAGTCTTGTTCCGAGCCATCTTGCGAAGCCGATATGGCTCACATGCGCGGGTTCGGGTTCTGATTGCAGGCGCCGAAGGCTATGCCCGCAAAGTGGCCGCGCGGTTGAGCCGAGGATCCTTCGTTCCCACTAATGTCGTCGGTCATATCCGGCTGCCGGGCCAGGAATGTGTGGTTAAGGACAGCCCAGTGTTCGAGCTCGAGCAGGTGATCAACGGATGTGGAGTGGCGTTCGATGAGTTGATCATCGCCGTTCCGCATTCACAGTTCGAGCGGCTCGACGGACTGCTGGGGCAACTGGAGCCATTGCACGTACCCATCCGCATGGTTCTGGATATTGGCGACCGGCCGATCGTGCGCGAGCGCCTGTTCCAATTAGGCGACCTGCAGATGCTGGACCTGGCAACAACTCACCTGGAGTCGCCAACCTACTTCCTGCTGAAGCGAGTTTTTGACGTTGCGTTCTCCAGCTTTGTGATGATCGCCGGTTTTCCTCTGTTTGCGGTCATCGCAGTGGCGGTCAAGCTGAATTCTCCCGGGCCGGTATTTTTCCGGCAGGAGCGAGTCGGCCTGAACAACCGAGTGTTCACGATGTACAAGTTTCGAACCATGCGGGTGGCGTCCGACAACAGCAGCAATCAGCTGCACACGGCCGTCGACGATCCGCGCAGGACTGCGGTTGGCGCTCTTCTGCGCCGCACCAGCCTGGACGAGCTGCCGCAGTTTTACAACGTCCTGATCGGCGATATGAGCGTGGTAGGACCGAGGCCTGAGCTGACTTTCTTCGCCAGGAAGTTTGCCCAGGAGGTTTTGAATTACGACACGCGGCATCGGCTGAAAGTCGGGATTACGGGGTGGGCACAAGTCAACGGCTGGCGCGGTAATACCTCCATTCAAAAGCGCATCGAGGCCGATCTCTACTATCTACAGAACTGGACTCTGTGGCTGGATGTGCGAATCGTGTGCATGACCGTTTTCAAGGGTCTGTTGAGTAAGCATGCCTACTGATTCGATCGGTCAGTAACTATAAGGATTTGCAGTCCCAGAAGGGTTCGGCGCGTCCTTCTTTGCGCCTTTAAACCTACCTTCAGCTATAGAAATTGTGCTACTGTAAAGACGCCACTTGGGGCGGAGCGTGGGCATGAAACTGTCGGTTGTGGGTTCGGGATATGTTGGGCTGGTAGCAGGTACGTGTCTGGCCGAACTGGGCCATGATGTCCTTCTAGTCGACAACGATACCGACAAGATGGCCATGCTGCTCCGCGGGGAGATACCCATCCATGAGCAATATCTCCCGGAGTTGATGTCGCGTAACCGGCTGCAAGGCCGGCTTCAGTTTGCGGACTCGATTGCGAATGCGGTGCAGAGTTCCAGCGTCATTTTCATCGCGGTTGGCACTCCGGCTCTGGTGAACGGAGCCCCCGACTTGTCTTATGTCGAGGCCGTAGCATCGGCGGTTGGGCAGCACGTGGGAGAGTTTAAAGTAATCGTTGAGAAAAGCACCGTTCCCGTGTTGACCCATCAGGAGATCGGCAAGGTCATGATGCTGAACGGCGCTCCTGCGGACTCGTTCGAGGTGGTTTCCAACCCAGAGTTTCTGCGCGAAGGAACGGCCGTAGCCGACTTTCTTTTTCCTGATCGAATCGTTGTCGGCGCCGACGGTGAGCGCGGCGCTGCGCTGTTGAGGAAGGTCTACGAGCCGTTGACCAGCGGCGCGTACTACTCGCAGAGTGATGCGATCCCGCGTCCGTCCAGTTTCTCCGGCAAAGCCCGGCTGCTGGTGACGAGCGCCAAGAGCGCCGAACTGATCAAACATGCCTCCAATTCTTTCCTGGCGATGAAGATTTCCTTCATCAACGCGATCGCTAATATCTGTGAGGCGGTGGGAGCCGACGTCCAGGAAGTATGTGAGGGCATTGGAGCGGACAGCCGCATCGGAGAACGTTTTCTGCGGCCGGGAATCGGCTATGGCGGATCCTGCTTTCCCAAAGACCTGCTGGCATTTCGCCTGGTAGCGGAGGAGTGCGGGCTGGAGTTCGGTTTGCTCGACGAAGTAATCAAGCTCAACGAGTATCAGCGCAGCCGCTTCGTGCGCAAAGTGCGGTCGGCTCTGTGGAATGTGAAGGGCAAGAGGATTGCCGCTCTTGGGCTGGCGTTCAAAGGCGGCACGGACGATATTCGCGAATCTCCCGCAATCGCCATCGTTCAGGCGCTGTGTAACGAGGGCGCGGAAGTGGTTGTATACGATCCCAAAGCCATGGAGCGCGCGAAGTGCGTCCTGCAGGACAAGGTGCAATACGCTACCTCGGCGTATGACGCGTGTTCAGGTGCACACGCGATGATCGTCCTCACCGACTGGCAGGAGTTTGCGGAACTCGATCTTGCGCTGATTCGTCGAGCGCTGCGCCATCCGATCGTCATTGATGGCCGCAATCTTTTCCGGCGGGAACAGATGCAGGCCGCCGGGCTGCAGTATCACAGCATCGGGCGACCGACTACTGCTCCGGCACGGTCTTCTCCGCCCGATGCGCAAGGGACAGTGGACGATATGCTGGAAATGCGATCCATCGAGTCCCTATCGAATCTTTCCGTTTAAATCCAAACCACACGTCGTGGACTGTTTCTGCAACGGTTAGGCCGCTGCTTCGCTCTCGACTGCCTGGGTCCATTCGGTCTCGACTTCAGCTAATCTTGTCGCAATTAATCCGAACACCGCCGCGACGGCGACATAATGCGCCGGGCTGAGCCGGTTCCAGTGCACCAGCCATGACACGATCAGCGGCGTCACTCCGCCTATTCCAGCCAGAGCAACGTTGTAGGAAAAGGAAACGCCGCTGAAACGAACCGGAGGCGGAAACGCGTGGACCATAAGGATCGGCGTCAGCACAGCTGCGCCTGCTCCCAAACCGGCGATCACGTAGAGCGGAATTAACGCGGACGGGAAGCGCTCGGCGCCGAGGTAGAGGGCATAAGTACCCGCGATGAGCAGCGCGATGACAGGCGGGGTGACGCGGCGAAGTCCGAAGCGGTCGCAAGCGGCGCCGGCCACGAGGGTTGAGACGCACAGCGCCGCCGAGCCCGCGAGATTCGCCAACTGCGACCTCGCGCGCCGGGAGCTTGAACAGTTGCTGCAGCAGAGCGGGTGTCATGAGGATCACCACGACGATGGCTGCAGACAGCATCCAGGTGCTCAGGATGGAAGCGGCGATCGAGCGACCGTGGTTGCGGAAGACGACGCGCAGCGGCAACTCGCGGCTGATGGCGGCGCGGCGGCGGATCTCCTCGAAGACCGGCGTTTCCTGTAGCCAGCGTCGCAGAAACATGGCGATGAAGCCGAAGGCTCCGCCGATGAGGAACGGCAGTCGCCAGATGCTGGTACCGATCTGCGCCGGGGTGAAGACCATGTTGACGATGGTCGCGACCAGCGAGCCGAGCAGGATGCCGAGGCTGAGACCGCTGGTCAGCAGGCCCACGGCAAGGCCGGTTCGCCCGGGCCGCGCGTGCTCGGCGACAAAGACCCAGCCGCCCGGCGCTTCGCCGCCCATGGCAATTCCCTGCGTCACGCGCATCACCAGCAGCAGGATCGGCGCGGCGAGGCCGATCGAGTGATAGGTCGGGAGCAGGCCGATCAGCAGCGTAGGAATCGCCATCAGCAGAATGCTGAAGGTGAACATGCGCTTGCGCCCGCGAAGATCGCCGAAGTGCGCCATCACGATGCCGCCCAGCGGACGCGCCAGATAACCGGCGGCGAAGATTCCGAAGGTATCGAGTTGGCGTACCCACTCGGGAAGCGTGGGCGGGAAGAACAGCTTGGCGAGAACGGCGGTGAAGAACACGAAGATGACGAAGTCGTAGAATTCCAGCGCTCCGCCCAGCGAGGCCAGGAATAGCGTACGAATCTCGGATGCGGGACGGTTGGTCATTCGTATGTGGCCCAGGCGATTCGGCGCTCGTTACGGGCAATCAGGAAAGCTGAGGGATTATAACCGCCAGACAGAGATGCCGGGATCAGAAGATTGTCATCACGAGCGCACCGAGGGATCTGCTTTTCTGAGGGCGCCAGCAAACAGCAGATCCCTCGTCGGGCTGAAGCCCTCCTCGTGATGACAATCTCGTAGTGACCCCGTATCGGCACGACTGAAGAGCAAATTTTCCAGTGGGATCAACACCCGGATTGCGACGCAACTAGCCGCGCAGCGGCGCCAGCGCAGTGAGCCCGGGGTGTAAGCCCCGGGTAAGGTGGAAAATCCGTCGAGCCGCGTAGCGGCGACAGGGGTTGCGACAAAGCCTCTGAAGCCCTCCTCGTGATGACAAATTAATCGGAGCCGTATCGGCACGGCGTGAAGTCGTGCCCTGATACGTAGCGGTTATGGCCTGTCATTAATCGCATCGCCGAGCAAGCGAAAAGCCCGCATTGCACGGGCTTTTGCTAAGTGCTAAGTGCCAACTGCTAAGTGCCGCCTTCTATCTGCTGCTGTTTGCGGACTCGCTTTGCTGGGCGGTCAGTCGCGCGGCGTTATGCTGGGCGATGGTCTTGCGGGCATTCTCCGCCAGCTGCTTGGCCTGCGGCATCAACTCCAGCGCCTTCTGCACTTCCGGATCAGTCTCGGCGTGGACGCGCATCCCTTCCTGCTGGCCAAACTCGTTGATGAACAGCTCCGCCTTGATGTTCGAGCGGATCCAGTCGTTGTTCTCCGCGAGATCGGCTTCGGTGAAGGGGATCTTCTGCTCGTCGAGGAACTTGCGGAACTCCTGCATTACCGCGTCATCTACTTCGAAGTTCTTGTCGACCTTGTGATTGATGACGTAGTGCTTGGAGAAATTGAAGAAGGCGTATTTCTCCAGCACCGTGTCCTGGAATTTGTTGCTCTTGGGATTCGGAATCTTCACGTCCGGCGTGATACCGCCGCCGCCGTAAACCGTGCGACCGCTGTCCGTCATCTTCACTTCATGATTGGTGACGGCGCTGTCGGGGTTGGTGCCGTCGCGATCGTTGTAGTAATAGTCGTACAGCGAGACGCCGTTGTAGTCACGCTGGATCAAGCGGCCGCTGGGCGTGTAATACTTCGCGGTCGTCAGGGCCAATCCGGTGTTCTCCGAAAGCGGATAAACCGTCTGCACCAGCCCCTTGCCGAAGGTGGTTTCGCCGGCAATCAGACCGCGATCGTGATCCTGAATGGCTCCCGCAACGATCTCCGCTGCTGACGCGGTTCCGCGATTCACCAGCACCACGATGGGATAATCCTTGCCGCCGTTGCCGTGGGTCGCCTTGTAAACCTTCTCGGCGGAAGCGCGGCCGTGATGCGAGACGATGACCTGTCCCTTCTTCAGGAACTGATCGGCAACGCCAACGCCCTCGCTGAGCAATCCGCCGGGGTTCTGACGTAAGTCGAGAATCAGGCCATGAATGTCGCCGAACTCGTCGAGCGCGTCACGCACTTCCTTCTCGGTCGTCTCCTGGAAGCCGGAGATGTGGATGTAGCCGATGCCCGGGCGAATCAGGAAATGCACGTCGACGGAGTAGCGTGGAATCTCGTCGCGAATGACGGTGAAGTCGAGCGGCTTGTCGGAACCTTCACGCAGCACGGTGATCTTGACGCTGGTGCCCTTGGGGCCTTTGAGCAGCTCAGCAACGTCGCTGGTGCTCATGTTGTCGGTCTGCTTGCCGTCGACGGCGATGATGACGTCGCCGGGACGAATGCCCGCGCGATAGGCAGGCGCGCCCGCGAACGGAGCGATCACGATAACTTTGTTATTGCGCGGACCAACCTGCATTCCTACGCCGTAATACTTGCCGCGCTGCTCTTCGCGCAACGCCGCGTAAGCTTTGGGATCGAAGAAATTGGAGTGCGGATCGAGCACGCGCAACATGCCCGGAATGGCGCCGTTATAGATCGACTTGTCCGGATTCACCGGCTCCGCGTAATTCTCCTGCACGACGGTGTAGACGTCGCTGAAGGTCTTCATGCTGTCGCGGACTTCGTTGTCGCTGCCGCCGGAAGAACTGCTGGAGGTCAGCCGCTGGCCGAAAACCATGCCCAGGCAGCCGCAAGCGAGAACGATGGAGAGAATCAGAACAGCGGAGCGACGCGAACTACGTGCCATGTGCGTTTCCTTCGACTACTACCCGTTGAGCGCGAAAGCGTTCTATCCGGGAGGGCCTCAAACTGGGCCGGGAATGCATCTTCGATCTGAGGACGGGCACACCGGTGTGAGACGTACCCGCAGTATAACATGCAAATTTCGGGTCTCCGGCGCGCCAACTCTTGCTGCTTTGGATGCGGATCCTGAAACCAACGGTGCTAAATCCGACGATTCCCGCCTCGGTAACAGACGGCAGAATCGGCAGTTCGTAAGCCGGGCAGTCAGGCAGGTGACGCGGCCGCTTTCAAAGCAAGGAACGTTAGGGAGATGAGGAATGCCGATTCCCTGCCGCGGATTCCCGATAAGTGGGGTAACCACTAGGAAAAATTTCACGCGATTGTCACCCAAAATGGGGTAGAATCTGTTCGACTTATTGGCTGTCCGAGCCAATACCCAGCAACCAGCACCCCGCCGCACGAAACTGGAGTGTTTACGATGTCGAATGAACAGCTCTTCCAGCAAGTAAGGCTCCTCCTGCAGCGTAATCTGACTCCTGAGGAGCGCAAGTTCCTTACCCTTGCGAGCCAAACCATTGGTCAGGCAAAAGAGCCGCAGTCCAAAATGGGAAACGGAAAATCCAGGATCGATAAAATCGCGGTTTAAGTAACGATTGTTTGTTAGCCCGAACCCACCAGCGGCACCCGGCCGTCAAGTCCTGTTATTTCCAATTCCCTGGCCATTCCCTTATACGGCTGCCATCGGGCTGCTGAAAACTCGTGGCACGACTCGCGTGCCGTCGGCCGAACAGTTTGCTGAAAAAGCCGGAAACCCTTGTCCCTCGCGGGCTGAAGCCCGCTCGGGGTAAGAGACATTGAGCCGCTTATCGGCACGACTGAAGTCGTGCCCTGTTACAAAGCCCGCGCGGAACGACTTTTTCAGCAGCCTGTGCATTCCGGCACGGCTAGCTCCGTTTAATCCCCTGATCTCCTGAACCTCGGTGCGATGGAGAGCAAGCTACGTCAAATGCACTAAACTACTCACAATGGATGTCGTCTCGGATCGCAGCAACGTAGCCGCAGTGCCAGCCGAAGCCGGCAGCGGCTTCCGGCCGGTATTGCTGGCGCTCGCCGTAATCTTTGCGACAGCGATGGTCGTCTATAGCGCGACCTGGATGTACTACCAGCGCGTCATAATACCGGTGGAGGTCGGCATGGACACCGACCCTTCGCCGGCCGGAATGATCGTGAAGAACGTTTGGAAGGGCGGACCGGCCGAGCGGTCCGGGATGCGCGTGCAGGACGTCATCACGGCCATCAATGGCCGCAGCATCAAGGCACCCGCAGCCTGCGGCACGATTCTGGATCAAGTCTGGATTGCTTCCCATCCCGGCGAGACCGTCAACCTGACCATTCAGCGCCCAGGCCAGGCGCAGCCGCTGCTGCTGACTCCGGTTTTCCGCGCGTCGAAAGGCAGCGGCGACACCTCTTTGGCGCGCAAAGGAGCCATGGAGGTCATCGGCTTCTACCCGCTGTTGTTCTTGGTAGTCGGCCTGGCGGTCTTGTTCCTGCGAGTGGAAGACAGCAATGCCTGGCTGCTGGCCCTGATGTTCGCCGGACTTATCTCAGAAGGCGGCATGCCGGATGCCGTGGGCGTAGCTCCGAATCAGTTGCAGCACTTCATGTACGTCTCGCAGACCTTGATGAAGAGCCTCTTGCCCGGGCTGTTTTATTTCTTCTTTGCCGTGTTCCCGACGCGTTCACCGATTGATCGCAAGCTTCCGTGGCTGAAGTGGGCATTGCTGATTGTCGGAGCCTCCTTCGGATGGGGCGGGATCCGCCATGGCTCCATGGAGGCGTTGCCCCTCATCTCTGCAATGGTTGGGAAGCCCGCCGTCGACATGACAAATATAGTCGTGGGCTATGGAGCCGTGATCCTGGGCATGGCGTCGCTGGTATGGAATGTGATTGGCGCGCCCCGCGTCGAAGACCGGCGCCGGCTGAACGTGATGCTGTGGGGAACGATCGTGGGGATAGCACCGGCTGTCCTGATCGGCATACCGTACGATCTGGCTCATCATGGTGTACCCTTCTGGCCGAGTTTTGCTCAAGGCACCTTCCTGTTTCTGCTTCCGCTGTCGTTTGCCTACGCGGTGCTGAAGCACCGAGTAATGGCGATTCCGGTGCTGTTGCGGCGCAGCGCCCGATATCTGCTGGTAGAGCGGGGATTCGCGATTCTGATCCTGCTGCTTTCCGTTGGGCTGACGTTGTGGTTTGGGCAGGCGTTCTCCAAACGCTTCTCGGCAGGGTCGAAGGCTGCCTTTCCGATCGGCGCGACCTTTGGCGTACTGCTGATCACCGCGGCCACGCAGGTGCATCGTCAGGTGCGCACGCGGCTGGATCGCGCCTTCTTTCGCAGCGCTTATGACGCGCAGCAGATCCTGGAGAATCTGGCGGCCAATACCCTCGCCGTAACTGACCGCGAGGGGCTGGCGAATTTGTTGCACGAACAGATTGAAGACGCGCTGCATCCCCAGCCTCTCTATGTGTATTTGCAAGCCGCCGATGGGCATCTGCACGCGTTTACCGGCGATCCGCCGGCCGAAGCAAAAACACTGTCGCGCACGGGAAGCGGCTTCGAGCGGCTGGCGGAACGCAGCGAGCCGCTGGAACTGGATCCCGACAGCGTTCGCGGAACGCAGCTGGAGCCGCTGCGTCCGGAGTGCCTGGTGCCAATCTGGGGATCGGCGGATCAGAAGATGCAAGGCTTGATTGTGTTGGGAGCGCGGCTGTCGGAAGAGCCGTACTCGGCGCGCGACAAGCGCCTGCTGGCATCCGTCGCCAGCCAGGCCGGCATCGCCATGCGCAGCATCGCGCTGGCGGAAGAGATGGCGCAGCGCATGGAGGGGGAGCGGCGCAGCGAGCAGGAAATGCAGATCGCGCGACAGGTCCAGAGCCGATTGCTGCCGCAGCAGGCGCCTGTGCTGAAGACACTGGAGATGGCGGGCAAATGCATTCAGACGCGCGCCGTCGGCGGCGACTATTACGACTTCCTCGATTTCGGATCGGGCAAGCTGGGGCTAGTGCTGGCCGATATTTCCGGCAAAGGAATCTCCGGCGCGCTGCTGATGGCCAACCTGCAAGCCAACCTGCGCGGACAGTATGCGCTGGCGCTGGAAGACCTGCCACGGCTGCTGCGCTCGGTCAATCATCTTTTCTACAAAAACACCGAGAACAACAACTACGCGACAACGTTCTTCAGCATTTATGACGACGAGACGCGCGTGCTGCGTTACGTGAACTGCGGGCACAATCCTCCGCTGCTGGTGCGAAGCGGAGGCGATGTCGAGCGCTTGGGGGCGACCGCGACGGTCCTGGGACTGTTTGACGATTGGGATTGTTGCGTGGCCGAGCGCCAGATCGCGGCCGGGGATGTCCTGGTGATTTATACGGATGGGATTTCTGAAGCAGCGGAGAGTGAAGAGTCGGAGGAGTATGGCGATGAGCGCCTGGCGCAGAGCGTGCGCGCTCATCGAGGTGAAGCGGCGGATGAGATGTTGAACTCCATCATTATGGAAGTACAGGAGTTTAGCAAAGGCGAGCAGGCCGACGATATGACCCTGATCGTGGCCCGCTGCCGGTAATAGTTCGGGTAGTGCTGGTGATAGTTCGGGTAGTGCTGGCCTTCAGGCCAGCGTCCCCGCCTCTCTCTTTTTTGTCATCCCGACCGAGGACTTCAGTCCGACCGAGGGATCTGCGGTTCGAGCCGCGGAGCGGCGGCACGCCTGCGGCACACTCTCTTCACGCCAGCGTCCAAGCCGTCTGAAACCGTGCCCTTTCAAACGCTCTATCCCATTCGAACCCGATTTGTCTGCCTCTCCTGGCTGTTCCATTGCGGAACAACTGTCCGCAATCGTCCATTCTGCTATCGATTCGCTTGCACGATTGGTCTAATAAAGAAGGAGCTTGCTCCTTCGGGAGCGTTGTGTCCGCTCCATCACCAACGGAACAAATTTTTACTCATTCTCGTATTACAACCTGGAAGGCTCCGGTTGCGGAGGGAGCAGTGGCGAACGGAAAGAATCATAAGAAGAAGCGCTGGCTGGTGATAACGGTAGTCTCGGTCGCCGTCGTGGCGCTGGTCATCGTAGCGGTAGCGGCAACGCGCGGCGGTACCAAGATCGATCCGACCAAGCTGGCTAAAGTCGAGCGCGGCGATCTGACCAAGAACGTCGTCGCGACCGGCAAGATCACTCCCATCACCAAGGTCGAAATCAAGTCCAAGGCCAGCGGCATCGTGAAGAAGCTTTATGTGGACTACGGTGATCACGTGAAGCAGGGCCAGGTGCTGGCCGAGCTGGATCGGGTTGAGATCGAGGCGCAGGTGAGTTCGGCGCGGGCTCAGTTGCTGTCTTCGCAGGCCAATCTGAAGAGCGCGCAAGCCGACGAGAAGCGCGCCGAGGTCGACGCCGAGGGTGTGGACATTCCAACCCTGCAGCGCGCCTATAAGCGTGCGCAGGAGATGTCGAAGGACGGCGTGGTTTCGCAGTCAAACCTGGACGACGCCGAGCGCAGCTACATCATGGCCGTGAATAAGCGCGACGTAGCAAGAGCGCAGCTCGTCGTGAACAAGGCAAAAGTCGCGCAAGCGCAGGCAGAGGTCGAGAAGGATCAGGCCAGCCTGAAGCAATTCGAAGAGCAGTTGAGCTACACGACGATCACCGCTCCCATCGACGGCATAGTGTTGTCGCGCGATGTGGAGGTGGGCGATGCGGTGAGCTCAATTCTCGTGCTCGGCTCCGGCGCAACGCTGGTCATGACGCTCGGCGACACCAGCCAAGTCTATGTCAAAGGCAAGGTCGACGAGAGTGACATCGGCAAAGTCTACCTCGGCCAGCCCGCGCGGATTCGCGTCGAGACCTTCAAGGACAAAACCTTCACCGGATACGTCACCAAGATTTCGCCGATGGGCGTCGAGAAGGACAACGTGACGACCTTCGAGGTACGCGTCTCGATCAACAATCCCGGCGGCGAGCTGAAGGCGGAGATGACCGCCAACGCCGAGATCATCCTCGACGAGCACCACAACGTGCTGATGATTCCCGAAGGCGCCATCATGTACGACAAAGACAAGAAAGCGTCGGTCGACATTCCCGATCCGCACGGCAAGGACGGCATGAAGAAGATCGCCGTCAACATCGGAATCTCCAACGGCGTAAAGACCGAAGTTACGTCGGGCCTGAAAGAAGGCGATCAGGTGGTGCTGCAGCAGTAGTTGAGCCGCAGGCTTTCCCGGGATTCTCGTTCGAGCGCTGCCGATTGTCGTTCGGGCGTTATTGAACGTCAGCGTCGGTAAGGCCGCCTTGACTTCAGCGAACAAGCGCCGCAGGCGCGAAAGATGATAGCCCCGCCCTTCAGGGCGGGGTGGGCATTAGAAAGAACCGAAGTCCCGTAGGGACGACAGGCCTCGCTCTCATTCCGAAATCTCTGGAGGACGTCATGATGAAACGCTCCACCGTATTCCTCTTGTGTCTCTGTTTGCTTCCTCTACTGGCGCACGCGCGCGACGAGGGCCATTTCGATCGCACGTTGTCGGTGTCCGGCTCGATCAACCTCGACGTAACCACCGGCTCGGGCGACATCACGGTCAAAAGCGGCTCGTCGAACCAGGTGATCGTGCATGGCACTATTCACTCCAGCAACAACTGGGTCACAAGCAATGACAGCGCAATCCGCAAGGTAGAATCGAACCCTCCCATCGAGCAGAACGGCAGCAGCATTCGTATCGGCTACAACCTCCCTGAAGACGTGAAGCGTCACGTCGCGATCGACTACGAGATCACCGTTCCCTCCACGACTGCCGTCGACGCGCATAGCGGGTCCGGCACCGTCGACGTCAGCGGCGTAGCCGCGGGCGTGAAGGCGCAGACCGGCTCGGGCGACATTCGCCTGCGCGACATCGCCGGCGGGCAGCAGCAGGTCCACACCGGCAGCGGCAACATTCGCGCGGAGAACGTCGGCTCGCCCTTTAATGCGCAGACCGGCAGCGGCGATATCGAAGCCACGCTGACGGGATCGGGCGATGTTGACGCCCACACCGGCTCGGGCACGATTCGCATCCGCGGCATCAAGGGCGGCATGAAAGGCCAGACCGGCAGCGGCGACATCGAAGCCGATGGCAGCGTCAGCGGGCCATGGCAGCTGCACAGCGGATCGGGAAACATTCGCATGGCAATGGCCTCAAGCGGCGGCTTCGATCTTGATCTGCACACCAGCTCAGGCTCGATTCACTCCGACCTGCCGATTACCGTGCAAGGCTCAATGAGTCCTCGCCAGCTGAAAGGCACCGTGCGCGGCGGCGGACCCACGGTAGAAGTCTCGACCAGCTCCGGCGACGTGGAGATCCGGTAGTTCGGTATGGGTGGAGCGCGCCTTTACAGGTTGCTGAAAAACTGGTTCCGCGCGCGGTTTGTAACAGGGCACGACTTCAGTGTCTGCGTGAGAACTGGCTTTTCTTCCAGGCTGTGGAGTAGGAGGCTTGAAAAACCAGAGCGCCGCAGGCGCGTGGCATGATAGCCCAGCATGGAGCGAAGCGAAATGCTGGGTGAAATGGGAAAATGACCCAAGTCCCCCGGGGACGACAGCGTTCTCACGCAGACACTTCAGTCGTGCCGATAAGCCGTTTATTTCCTATTCTGAGTCGGCTTTAGCCGACGACACGCAAGTTGTATTACGCGTTTTCCGCAGCCTGTTTGGGCGTGCATAGCAGACGCGATCACCAGAAACCGGCTTCAGCCGCTGAGGCAAGTTTCGCAGGGGAGTTACCTCGGCGGCTAAAGCCGGTGCGAATTCAATCCGCGACATGCACGCCTGAAGGCGTGCTCCACCCAATCTCTTGACTCTCACCATCCCCGCGGCTAGTTTCTGAGTACATGGCTGAGAGCCGCATCGTCACCTTCACCACCGATTTCGGGCTGAGCGATGCCTTCGTTGGCGTCATGCACGGCGTGGTGCTCAACATTCATCCCGAGACGACCGTCGTCGACATATGCCACGCGGTCGCGTCCTATGACCTGATGGATGGCGCGTGGACGATCGCGCAAGCCTATCGGTTCTTCCCTGCCCGAACTGTGCATGTCGTCATCGTCGATCCCGGTGTCGGCACCCAGCGGCGGCCGATCATCGTTGAAACCGAGAACTACATGTTCGTCGCTCCGGACAATGGCGTGCTGTCGATGGTCGAGGCGCGCGAGCCCAAGTTTGTGGTGCGACATGTCACTGCTGCGCGGTATTTCTTGCAGCCGGTCAGTCGAACCTTTCACGGACGAGACATCTTCGCGCCGATTGCGGGCTGGCTGAGCAAAGGCGTTGCGCCGGCGGGGTTCGGTCCCGAGATCACCGATCACGTTCGCTTGCCGCTGCCCAAGGTCGAGCACGTTGGCGAGAACAGCCTGCGCGGTGCGGTGCTCAAGGTGGACAAGTTCGGCAACCTGATCACGAACATCAGCGAGGTCGACGCGCCTGCGCTGTTTGGCGGCAATGTGCCGGAGGTCAACATCCTCATCGCGGGACAGACGATCACGCGCGTCTGTCATTCGTACTCCGATGGAGTCGAGGGCGAGTTCTTCGCCATCGTCGGAAGCTCCGGGTATCTGGAGATCGCAGCCAAGCAGGCATCGGCGGCGGAGAAGCTGGTTGCCAGCGTAGGCACGCCGATTGGCGTGGTAATCGGTCCGGTCAAATCGTGAGCCTCGTTCGATGAGAAACGACTTTCTCCTGCCTTGCCAGAGCAGTTTCACGATTGGTCTGTTGCGGGTGGAGCACGCCTTGACAGCCTGCTGAAAAATCGCTGCCAAGGCTTGGGTGGAGCACCGCTTTAGCGGTGCAGTTGAGAAGAGGAATAGGGACTGGCTTTAGCCGCTGCGGTAACGTTTGCGGACTTTGCCTCAGCGGTTGAAGCCGGCTTCTTTTGTACTCACGCTTTTATGCACGCCTGAAGGCGTGCTCCACCAATTCTGAAACTGCTCTGATCGGTTTCCTCGGCCTATAATTTCTCCATGCTCTTACATGGCATCTTCCCTCCCATCACGACGCCGTTTTATCCCGACGGCAGCGTCTACTTCCGCAAGCTAGAGCAGAACGTTGAGCAGTATTCGCGCGGGCCGATTGCCGGCATTGTCGTGCAGGGCTCGACCGGCGAAGCCATTCTGCTGAGCGACGACGAGCGCCGCGATGTGCTGAAGGCCGCGCGCGAAGCCTCGGCGAACGACAAGGTGCTGATCGCGGGCACGGGAATCGAATCGGCAATCGAGACGCTGCGGCTGACCGAATACGCCGCCCAACTCGGCTACGACGTCGCCATGGTGCGAACGCCGCATTACTACAAAGGCCAGATGGCACAGGCGGCGAACATGCTGGCGTTCTACCGCTTTGTCTGCGACCGCTCGGCACTGCCGGTGATCATCTACAACTTCCCGCAGGCGACCGGCTACGACATTCCCGCCGAGCTCGTCATCGCACTCGCCGAGCATCCCAATCTCATCGGCATCAAGGAATCGTCGGGCTCGATTGAGAAGGTGCAGAAGATGGTGGAAGGCACGCGCCACATCAAGCGGACCGCGACTGTAACGGAGACGTTTGCCGCCGCGACAGGACGCATGCTGAAGGCCGCCGTCGCTTCCGCTAACGCCGACGGAGGAGCACTGGTGAGCGTGGGCGCGCTCGCCGGAACCGCTGCGACGAAGCCGTCGTCCGCTGCGGTGAACGTGGTCGGCGGATTGAAGACGCGCCAGAAGGAAGTTGGCTTCCAGGTGTTGGTGGGCGCTGCGCAGAAGCTGCATCCGTCGCTCGACGCCGGAGCTGTCGGCGCAATTCTCGCCTTCGCCGATTGCGCTCCGACTGCGTGCTACGAGATCTATGCGGCCTGGAAGGATGGCGATGCGGCGCTCGCGCGCGAGAAGCAGGAGCGTATTGCCAAAGCGGCCGAGCGCATCGTCGGCGGGCTCAGCATTGCCGGCGTGAAGTACGCCATGGATTACAACGGCTACTTCGGCGGATCAGTTCGGTTGCCGCTATTGCCGCTCACCGCCGAGAAGAAAGCGGAAGTCGAGCAACTGCTGGAGAACATCAGGAATTAGTAGCGCTGGGGTATTCTGGCCTTCAGGCCAGCGTGTAAGCCGTTTCTTTCCTTTTCTGAGTCGGCTTCAGCCGACGACAGGAACCACGACAATAGGGGTCCTTCGACTGCGTTCGGCCGCTGCGCGACCTCACTCCGCTCAGGATGACACATCTATACAACCCTTACTTCGCTGCGGGATGACCCGGGACTCACGTCCTGGGCTACGTTTGTGGCGCGCTCCGCGCTCTCTGTAGCACCCACAAGACGGCAGAGAACGCAGACATGTCTCGGAGCGAAACCGCGGTGAATTCTGTCCGCCATTCCGGCGGGCATCGAATATAGTGATTCCATATGCCTTCGCTTGCACTGACGGAACTCATCGGCGCGCCGGTCATCGATAGCACCGGCTCGCGCGCCGGCAAAGTGCGCGAAGTTGCGCTCAGCCCGGGGGAGAGTTCCACCCAGGTCTCGGGCTTCGTCATCCGCACGCGTCAGGGCGACCGGTTGGTCCCGGCCAACACCGTCAGCCTGATAGACAACAGCCTGCGCGTCTCAACTGCGGCGTCCGACTGGGGCCCCTACAGCGGCCCCGAAGGCCTGCTTCTGCTGGAACGCGATCTGCTCGACCAGCAGATTATCGACGTTCATGGCCGCAAGGTTGTGCGGGTGAACGACGTTGACATTCACGAAGAGAGCAGCAACGGTCACGTCGTCCTCAAGATCGGCGCGGTCGACGTCGGGGCGCGCGGCGCGATGCGCCGCCTGCTCAAGGGAGTCGTCCCCGGCAGCGCGCTGCGGCCTCTGCTGGAGAAAATTCCGCCACGGCTGATCCCTTGGGAGTTCGTCGATCTCATCGAGATCGATCCCGCCCGCCGCATCAAGCTGAAGATCTCGCTGGAGCGCCTGGCCAAGCTGCACCCGGCCGACATCGCCGACATCGTGGAAGAGTTGGCTCCGGCCGAGCGCGAAGCCGTGTTCGAGACGCTCGACGAAGAAGTCGCCGCCGAGACGCTGGAAGAGATCGATCCCAAGATGCAGGTTTCGATCTTGAGCTCGCTCGACTCCGACCGCGCCGCCGACATTGTCGAGGAGATGGATCCCGACGCCGCTGCCGATGTGCTGTCCGACATGCACCCCGACACCTCACAGGAAATCCTCACCGAGATGGAGCCCGAGGAGCGCGCCGAAGTCGCCGAGTTGATGAACTTCCAGGACAACACGGCGGCCGGGCGCATGACGACGGAGTACATGGCGCTCACCGCGGGCGCCAAGGTGGAAGACGCCATCGAGATGCTGCGCAATTTCGAAGGAGGGCTGGAGAGCCTGAGCACCATCTACATCATCGGCGAGAAAGACAAGCTGCTGGGCGCGGTGCCGCTGGCCAAGATCGTGTTGGCGCCGCCGGGAACGCCGCTGATGATGCTGAGCAGTGGACACATGACCAGCATCCATCCTGGGGCGAACGAGAAACAGATCGCAGAACTGTTCGACAAGTACAACCTGCTTACGCTGGCGGTAATCGACGACGAAGGTGTGCTGACCGGCGTCATCACCGCCGATGACGTGATCAACATGCTGCGATCGAAGCTATGAGACCTCGAGGTCTACTCTTTCACTTCCGCCCAACTTCCATCAGGATTGAACTGGCGCATAAATGGCGCTTCGTCGGTGGTCGTGGCTCCCATGTCCTTCTGATAAACGGTGCCGTCCTGATCGATGATGAACGTCATGACACCGGTCACGCCATACTTCGCGGGATAGGCGACGAATCCGAATCCGCGATTCATGACGCCGCTGCGGGCATAATCTCTCAGTCCGCCGCTGGCGAATGGTCCTTGCGTCACCAGGATTCCGTAGTAATAACCGTAGAACGGTTTGTGCAAGCTGGGCTGCAGCTTGGCTCCTTCCTTCGTGGCGTAGGCAAGCAGCGGCCCGATCGGACTCCGCGGCTTGCCGGGCTGATCCGACCAATACAACCCGTCTTGTTTGCCCGGACTGCTGATAAACTGGCGCGCATACTGCTTCTGCCCATCGTGCGCCTGCTCGAAGTACTCCAACTGGGCGATCCGCAGTATGCCGCAGACGTCAATATTGGCCAGTTCATTGCGGCCGACATCACGGTTCATCAGCTCGTTCTTTCCGGCCGGCGTATCGAAGAACCACTTGCCGGAAGAATCCTTGCGGATGGGAATAGGAAAGGCCGTATTGCTGACGCCGACCAGCAGAATCTCGATTCCATTCTCCAGCTTCCGCCAGCGATTCATTCTGCCGTACGCGGAGGCGAATTGTGTGAACGATGCCTTGTCCTCGGCTGCGTTACCGGAGAAAATCACGTCCTTCGAATCCGACCCGAAGAGCGCCAGCAGCTGATCCTGATTCCCATTCTTTGCGGCGTCCGCCAGAGCTTTCCCGGCATCCTCCGGCGAGGCGAAGGTCGACTGCCCTCTAGCCGGTCCCAAAGTCACTGGGCCCTTTCGCTGGCACGCCGGAAGAACGACAGTCAGGAGCGCGAGCGCGACTCCTGCCCAGAAACGAAAGCTTGCACGCTTATCACCCGCCTGCAACCTCATTCGCAATGTTTCCCCTGTCTTGCTTGACATCGCATCTGTCCCACGCATCACCAGTGCAATCCGCTCGAGCGGCCTCCGATACCCCATCCTGTGTTGCCGCCGCGGGTCAGCCAGCCACGATAGCTTGTCGAACGATCGCCCCAGCCTCCCACACCGAAGACGTTGCCGGCCTGACTGCTCCAGGAGCTGAAGGCCGTCAATGTTCCCGAATCGTCCTTCCCCCAACCGCGAAGAGTGTCTACGTCCCAGCCTCCTGCCTCCTGCGCCCAGGCGTTAAATGTCGGTGTCGGTGCTGGCGTTGTGCCGCCGAGGCTGAACGTGTGCTTGGCGTTGGCGTTGGCGGTGACGTTTTGCGCCAAAGGCATGCCCGTTGGTCCAGCAGGCGGGCCGCTAAAGGGGCGGTTGGCGTCGTTGTGATAAGGGTGATTACCGTAATAGGTGTATCCGCCGTAGTATCCGCCTCGCCAGGCGTGGTTGCCGTAATACGGATAGCTGCGGTAGTCGACGGTGCCGTGGTACCAGTTGCACTGCCAGTTTCTCCAGCCCCACTCCGAGCCCACCGTTCCACTGATCCCCACTCCGACTCCGAAGTAGAGGCCATTGCCCGAAACCTTTTTAGCCGGAGTGTATTCGGGAACCTGTATCGGCGTTCCGTAAACCACGGCCGGGTTGTACTGCGGAACATAGACCAGCAGCGGATTTCCCGGTTGCAGCGTGATGATGTCCCCGCTCGGCTGCGCCAGAATCATCTCGGGGCTGGTCCTCAGATTGCCGTCCGTTTTGGCCTTCCCGCGCATCAACTGGACTGCGGCCATGATCCCCGACGATTGATTGTGATAAGCCTCGCCCAGCATCGACGTCCAGATGAGGTTTTGCGCCATGTCGTTCAACGCCGGTGGGAACTGCGCCAGCGCCTTGATGCTGGGATCCCACGACTGGGAGTTCACGAACTGCAGCAGCACGGCTTCCGGCAGGTTCTTGTTCTGCTGCAGCCAGACGTTGGCCAGCAATACCTGGTCCGGAAAGGTCGCGCCCACCAGGGTCTGCGCCAGCAGCGGGTCGGGATAAAGCGCTATCGGCGCAACCAGGCTTTGCAACTCATCAGGTGTGTACGGTATTCCCTGACCGGAATAGTCAGAACCAGAAAGCGAGGCAGCCTGAAACATCGCCGCCGCCTCTGAGCTCCACGGTGCGCTTATCAGCAGCATCGCAAAAACCAAGGCTAAGGATAGAGCTTGCCTGTGATGAAACCCGATCATTCCCCTCTTCCCCCATGGAAACCTCATGTTCTTGTAAACGAATCCGACAAAGTGCGCCAGCACAGAAATTCGATAGTTTTCGATCACATATACAGTGCCAGAACGCGCCTGATTTCACAAACCGGAAACTCGCGGAGAGTGGTCAGTTCGATTTCCCGGCCCTTTATGGCACACAACCCAGTTGGCATCCCGATCCGACGCCGATTCGTGCTGGTGCGGGCGAAAGGCGCGCACCCTTATTCGAACTGAATTCAAAACTGACCTATTGCCCCGGCTTGGCCGCGTCGCGCACCGGCGGCCTCGCCAGATACACTATCTCTTTAGCGTTTTCATATGAGGTTTTCATCATGGCAAGCGGCAACGGCACTCGAGGCGTAATCGGCATTCTTACCGGAGGCGGCGATGTGCCTGGCCTCAATCCGGCCATCCGCGCCGTCACCATTCGCGCACTGCGCGAAGGCTACGAAGTCATCGGCCTGCGCCGCGGATGGGCCAGCCTCGTCGACATGGTCCGCGACCCGGAGCACGACAACAGCGACAACTATCAGCGCCTCACCGAAGAGCTCGTCAATCGCGCCGGCCGCACCGGCGGCACTTTCCTGCACACCTCGCGCACCAATCCCAGCCGCGTCAACAAGGAAGACGTTCCGGAGCCGCTGCGCGAAACCTACACCGCCGAGCGCAACGACCTCACCGCCGAAGTACTCAAGAATCTCGCTTGGCTGAAGATCGACTACCTCATCCCTATCGGCGGCGACGACACATTGAGTTACGCCGTTCGCCTCTTCAAGGAAGGCGTCAAGGTTGTTGCCATCCCCAAGACCATGGACAACGACGTCCCCGGCACCGACTACTGCATCGGCTTCAGCACTTGCGTCACCCGCATCATCGAGATGTCGAATCGCCTGCGTACCTCGGCCGGCTCGCACGAGCGTCTCTTGGTGCTGGAGGTCTTCGGCCGCTACGCCGGATTCACCGCCATGCTGCCCACCATGGCCGGCGCCGCCAATCGCTGCGTCATTCCCGAATTCAAGTTCAGCATCGATCGCCTCGCTGAGCTGCTGATCTACGATCGCAACAAGAATCCCAGCAAGTACTCGGTTGCGTTGGTTTCCGAAGGCGCCATGTTCGAGGGCGGCGACATGATCTTCGAGCGCGAGGTCAAAGATGCCTTCGGTCACAAGAAGCTGGGTGGAATCGGCAACCTCGTCGCCGAACGCATCAAAGAGCTGTCATCGCGATACAACAACGGCAAGCCGCTCGACGTGATGAACCAGAGCCTCGGATACCTCGTGCGCTGCGGCGATCCTGACGCCATCGACTCGATTGTCCCCATGGCTTACGGCAATCTCGCCCTCGACCTCATTCTGACCAACGTGCACGGTCGCCTGGTCGTCCTGCGCAACGGCCGCTACGACAACATGCCCATAGACGTCCTTGTCGCGACGAAGAAAGTCGTGAACGTCAAAGATCAGTACAACACCGAACGCCTGCGCCCACGCTATAAGAGCTTCGAGATGAAGCCGCTGTTCATCATGACCAGCGATTTGGGATAGGAAGCGTTTAGCGATCAGCTGGGTGCCCCAGGTCTCGCGTCTTTCGAGACCTGGGAGACACGTTCTCACCCATTTAGTTCGGATCGAATAACAAAGCCGTGTCATCCTGAGCGGAGTGAGGCGAAGCCGAACGCAGCCGAAGGACCCCTATTGTGGCCGACCACTTCCCAACCTAACCACAACTTGCTTCAACCTCTCATGCCTCTGCATCAACCGCGCGGGTGCCGCAGAGCCTGCCTTGAGCTTGCCGAACGTCTCGTTCTCTATTGAGGCGGCATCCGGCGACAAACTTCGATGTACTGAATCTTCTGCAACAACGCCGAACATACAACTGTCATCGCCGTCACTGACGCGCTCCTTGTCAGGCAGCTAGCCTGTTTCTGTCCGATCACTGGTGCGGTAGGACCCTTTGTCGAGGAGTCACGCCAATAACCTGAGGAGCACGGAATGAAATCGATCACGCTCGTCCTGCTTTTACTTTCTACCCAGCTCGCATTCTCCACTTCTTATACCTCCGTACAGAGCGGCGACTTCAATGCAGACGCGACTTGGGGCGGCACAGGACATCCCCATGCGGGCGACACCTGGACCATTCGCAACGGCAACACCGTAACCTGCTCAGGATTGTGCGCGTCGGGAAGGGCAACCCCTTCGAGTTGTTCCGTGGATGGGACGGTGAACGCAGGCGGCACTTTGACGGTTGCTGCCGGAGGCACTCTCCTCCATAGCGGAGAGCTTGACGTACAGCACAGCGCCACGGTCAACGTGCAATCACGATTCGCGGCCGTCATGGGCTCATTTGGTACGTTGACGATTGCACCCGGCAGCGGAGCCACCTGCGAGCTTAACTTCACCAACGTCGGACAGGGAGCGCCTAACCTCAACTTAAGCGGAATGGCGGGTCGGGCAGGACGCAATGCCTACGCCGTCCTCGATTGCAATACTGCGATGAACCAAGGAGCCGGCTGCACCATCGAGCCCGAGGTTGAAGGCATTGGCACGAACCTGAACTTCAGTTACTTCAAAGTAATAGGGTTCGGGAATGCAACGCTGAGAGCCTTCGCTGCCATCGCGGCTAACTCCGTCGTTTTGCAGAACGGACTATTTGATCATGATGGCGATGTTTACCTGACGATTGGCACGTGCGCCGTATGCAATTTTGTGGTGCAGAATGTCAGCTTCACCAACCCCACTGATGTCGCGGCCGGTGGCAATCATTACACGGTATTTGAGTTCTATGCCAACGTCAGGGCAAGTGGCGGCACCAGGTTCATCCAGAATGTTACGGCCGCCAATCAAAGCCAGGTGCTGTTATACGGCGCGTATATTGGAATGCCGGGGCTACAGACCGGGGAGAGCCTTCTTGCAGGCGATCCCGCGAACATCAACGGATTCGTCGGCTATAACGTCAACCTGGTGGAGGCCGCCAGTTCCGCAATTTCGCAGATCTTTCGCAGCACCGCGGTAATTCTCGATATATCCGTAGACGGGTCGGGCTGCTATGAATTCCCGTTTAATGCGAGTCTGACCTTCCAGGACAGCTTCTGTCTGGAGCGCACTCCGAACCAGCACGAAATTATGGCCGGGTTCGCGATCAACGGTGGCTCGGCCAATTTCTACCAGCGATATCTGTGCGACGGTGACGGCTTCTTCAACTACGACACCGGCGACATGATCCAGGACTGGGGCACGTATACCATTAAGAACAGCCTCGGGATCAACCTGTGTGGGACCATGACCACCATCAGCAATGGTGGAAGCGAAGTGGCCACGGTGACGGAGAACACCAACTACAACAACTTCGGTGAGACCTACTGCGAGTCGGCCTGCTACGACGGCATCCATCCCGTGTTTACCAACAATCTGCTGGTAAAGCCGGCGGACATCAACGGCGCGGGCATTCGGGGTGACGACGGGATTCACGCGGCCACGGTTTATCAGCGGCAGACCAACTTTTCCCTCGATTACAACGGCTTTTACCAAATGCCGGGAAGCGGCGATCCCGGCGCGGAACAACAGCCGCCAGTTCCCGCGCTGCTGCCGAACCCGGCGCTGGGCGGGATCATCAGCTACGTCAATGTTCCAGACACATTGGTCGGCAACTTGGCCGGGAAGCTGATAACCGGGGTGACCGACCCTACCCACATCGCCTGCGCCTCCTGCAACTTTACCCAACCGGGCTCAGGCGGAGTGATGGCGGGCGACTTCTTTGAGGACAATACCCTGAAGCAAGTGGTCACCGTGGAGAGCGTGACCGACTCGACCCATCTGGTGCTGGCCAGTCCGGGCATCCCAGGAATGCGGCAAGGCCAGGACACGTTGTCGATCTACACCAGCTATTGGAACCATGCAGGGTGGTATTACGGCGACAGCAATAATGGCTCGCACGACATCCATGCCAACCCCATGTTTGTCGATTCGACCCGCTCACTGTGCAGTTGGTACAAGCTCAACACGGGCGTCGCGCTGTGGTGCCCGACCTACGGGAGCGTCATGGCAAACCCGGGAGTGCTGGTCGCGACTTCGGGGACGGAAGGAACGACGATCCATTGCGCAGCGTGCAACTTCACGGCAAACGGAATCACCACGGCTGACGTAGTGCAGGTCTACATGGGTATGGGCGCCACCCTAAGAGGCTGGTCTCCGATTGTCGCGGTCACGGCCCAGTCGCTCACGCTCGGCAGCGCGATCGCAAACCTGGCCGCGGGCGACACGTTTGACTTCATAACGTCGACCCAAGGGCTGGGAAAGATGATGGTGCAGTCGGCGGGTTTCGACTGGAACGGAAATGCGGTCGCCCCACCGGCCTGGGCGACGGCTGCCAATGCGATGGCCTACGTATATGCGGGATTCGCGCCGCAGAACTTGATTTATCGTCACGCAGGCGATCCGGCCGATGGCTTTCCCGACATCGGGGCGGTGCCGGTGAAGCTGGGGCGGTAACGATGCGGCGGCCATAGGTGCTCAGGAATTATCGATTAAGCCACACTGGGATCCCACTGCCAGCTTCAATTCTCCATTGCGACGCAGTCTCTGAGGACCAGCGGACGGCGCCGGGTGCCCCAGGTCTCGCGCCTTTCGAGACCTGGGAGAGCACACTCTCGCCCCCATCTAAGTCCAAACCAATAACAAGCCGTGTCATCCTGAGCGCAGTGAGGCGAAGCCGAACGGAGTCGAAGGACCCCTATTGTGGCAAACGGCTTCCCAGCCTCACCATCACCTGCTTCAACTTCTCATGCCTCTGCATCAACCGCAGATATTGCAATTCGCTCGCCCCCATTTTCGCGCGAATGATGTCCGCAAGCCCACGCTTCTCTTCCTTACTCCAGCCGGGTGCCCCAGGTCTCGCGCCTTGCGAGACCTGGGAGAGCACACTCTCGCCCCCATCTAAATCCAAACGAATAACAAGCCGTGTCATCCTGAGCGCAGTAAGGCGAAGCCGAACGGAGTCGAAGGACCACTATTGATGCCGACCACTTCCCAACCTCACCGTCACCTGCTTCAACTTCTCATGCCTCTGCATCAACCGCAGATATTCGAATTCGCTCGCCCCCATTTTCGCGCGAATGATGTCCGCAAGCCCACGCTTCTCTTCCTTACTCCAGCCGGGTGCCCCAGGTCTCGCGCCTTGCGAGACCTGGGAGAGCACACTCTCGCCCCCGTCTAAATCCAAACGAATAACAAGCCGTGTCATCCTGAGCGCAGTGAGGCGAAGCCGAACGGAGTCGAAGGACCCCTATTGAGGCCGATCTCTTCCCAACCTCACCATCACCTGCTTCAACTTCTCATGCCTCTGCATCAACCGCAGATATTCGAATTCGCTCGCCCCCATTTTCGCGCGAATGATTTCCGCGAGCCCACGCTTCTCTTCCTTACTCCAACGTTTGATCTCCCGCGCCAACGCTAGCATCCCCGCAAAATCCGCAAACGCGGCATCTTGACTCAACTCAACCCCCAACTCCCTAGCCAACCACTCGCTCGTCTTCCGCCGCATAGCCTCCGGATCACCCTTGAACTTGCCCGCCATCAGCCGTTCGACCGCAAACCCGATATTACGAATCGAGAACCTGTCCCACAATCCGCGTGGCCCGTCTCCGGTTTCGTAGAACACATGCTCCGCAGCCAGCTTCCGCAGCGTCCTCGCCGATGTTCTGTATCCGGGAGTCCTCGCAATCCGAGCCTCTTCCCTCTCCGTCAGCGCCAGCAATTCCGGCTTGCCCGGCCGGAATCCCAGCTTGCGATAGAACCAGAACGCGCCTGACTTGATCGCCTCTTCATTGTCCTGCCCGATCTGATACGGATACACCGAAAAACAAGTGATACCCGCGATCTGATTCAGCAGTTGCAGTACCTTGGAATAGATCCATGCTGTCTCGCCGTCTCGAAACGCGTAAAAGGTATTGAAGCCGATCTCCATCCACTCGAACAGCCCGATCGCTTCGATGTAGTTGATCGGCACGCCATTCTTCACCGTCATTCCCGCGAAGTACGCGCGCAGCGGCAATCGCCGGTCCGGCGGCAATCCCCACAGAAAGATCGTCACGCCCCGCCCGGCATCTGCTTCGATCACCTGTTTCGCATCGCCGCGCGTTGTGCCATACAGCTCGCGGTATCGAACCGTCAGCACCTCGCGCACCTGATCCAGCAGTTCCTGGCCTTCCCTGCGCGCCAGCTTCCGCACCGGCAGCGGCGCCGACCTCAGTTCCTCCTCAATCGAAACCTGCTTCCGCTGAATCAGCGGCGCGCGATGATAGTAGAAGGCGGGCGGATCGCGTCGCGCATGTGTCCGACTCGACGCTGACTCTCCCAGTTCCCACTCGATGTCGATCTTCAGCGCGTCATACCACGCTGTCTTCTCCAGCATGCCGCCGGGCGACTGTTCCAGCCGCTGCAACAACCACGCGAGAATCCGATCCTCTCCACCGCTCGCACTGCTTAGCCATGCCAGATATGGCGTATCCGCCTCCACCAGGCAATCGTCCGCCAGCAGCGGAACATACCGCGGCAAGCTGCTCCACATCTGCCGATACTGTTCGTCCACATTCCATTCCACGTGCAGATCGTTGGGAGATCTCGACGCCAGCCATCGCGCCACCTCGTACGTGAACGTGTCGCGAATCATTGTCCCGGCTACACCCGAGAACTCTTCGGAGTCAAACAACTCGACATCCGCGCCGGACTCACGCAGCTGCCGTGCCTGCGCACCGACGCCCTTCAGCAGCTCTTCGGTTAGCGTGATGACTCTCCGACTTTGAGGAAACGCGCGCAGGAACAACAACGCGTCATGAAAGTGAATCAGGGATTCCGCATCAGCAAATCGCACGCCCCGCAGCAACGCCAGCAGCTTCTCCACTCGCGCGGCACAGCCCGGTCCGTACTGACCACGTGCCGCCTGCAGCCCTGACAATCGAGCAGCCAGACCTAGCCTCATGCTTCACCTGAGCCAACTGCCTTCGCCGATTCTTCGGGCATAGCCATGACCTTCGCGTCTTCCAATGGCAAGGCAACACTGACTTGCGGCCCGCCCGTGCGCGCAGCCCTCACCGCGCCCCACACGATAAACAGGTTCGTCACCATGACCACGGTAAACGCCATCGCCGGCAGGAAGCCAAAGACCGCACCGCGATCATTCACAATCTCCAGCGCCAACACGGCTGTGACCAGTCCGCGTGGCAGCATCCAGAACAGCAGTTCGGTATCGCGCCGCTCCACGTCCCGCACCACCCAGCGGCTGCCTTGCACCGCGAGGAAGCGCGCCAGCACCAGCGCTGCCAGAATCCCCAGGATTGGCCAGATGTAATGCCGGCTCACAAACTGCGCCACAATCCCCAGCAGCACGAAGAAGAATGATCGCACCAGGAAGCTGAACTCGGCGTGAAACGCCAGCATCCGCGCGCCCTGCCGCGTCATGTGGGGCGTGCGCGGCAAGTTGGCCAGCGTCACCCCGAAGATCAACACCGTCAGGAGCCCGCTGCCTTTGAAGTAGTCGCCGAGCGAGTACACGCCCATCACCACGCCCAGGTTCAGAATGTTGCTGTACGGCAAGCCGGCCAGCTTCGGCCAGACCTTCGACCACAAGGCAGCCACGGCGAATCCAATCACCACCGAGAAGAAAATGTGATGAGTGAAATCCGTCGCTAGATCTCCGATCAGCGACTGGGTCTGGTTCTTCTCCAGCAGGCTGCCCACCATCAACACCGCGATGACCTCGCCCAGCGACGATTCCACGGTCAGCGTGATCTTCACCGGATCGGGGGTGTTGATCTGCTGCAGCGCCGGAATGACGATCGTGCCGCTGGTGCATCCCAGTGCCGCGCCCAGCAACAGGCAGTCCCCCCACTCCAGATGCAGCAGTGCCCGCCCCATGAGCGCAATCAGCGCCAGGCTCAAGCCAAAACTCAGGACCACCAGCAGCAGGCCGGCGGGAAAGTAGCGCAGGGCCTGGCGCAATCGCAACTCCAGCCCGCCCTCGAACAGGATCAGAATCAGGGCGAGCGTACCCAGTACCCGGATCGCGCCTTCAAAATGCTGCGGATTCACCCAATGCAGGATTGGCCCCAGGGTGATGCCGATCAGCAGTAGGACGATGATGTCGGGAACTTTGGTGAGCTTGGAAAGACGATTCGCCACCACTGCCAGAACCAGCAGTGCTGCCGGCAGCCCGAAGATGTAAGCCATTTGCATTTCAGACCCTTGCACACAAATCTGTGCAAAACTAACTCAACATTCTTGCTAGCATACCGCCACCTTTGCAAATCCGTGCATCCAAGAATTTATCAAGGCGTTCCGGTATACCAGCCGCATAACGTCAAGATTAAGCCGCCGTCTCGCTCCGGCGGCTTTCGTATTTCAGATGAACTCCAGAGCATTTTCAGAATTACTCTATGCCAGCCTGGGTGAGCACGCCCTCACAGGTCCCAAGAACTCGGATTTCGGGCGCCTTGTGTCAGGGCACGACTTCAGTCGTGCCGATAGGGCGTTTATTTTCTTTTCTGAGTCGGCTTCAGCCGACGACACGCGAGTCGCGCTACAAATTCTTCAGCGGTCTGTTAGGCGTGCGCATTAAAGCAAACCGACGGCGCTTCATCCCCCGATCACGGCTGGCTCAGGTCGGCAGGAAAGGACTTTAAGTCGACCTGCCGCTGCATGGCCTTCTCCGCGCCTTTGGCGTCGCTCGCGTGTTGCGTCAGCGTGCCCTTGATCACGCGATAGCCGTCAGCACCCGCCTTCTTGCCCGGCGCTACCGAAATCGTTCCGCTGAAGTCGTACCAGATACCGTGTACGGTCTTAGTGTTGAAGCTCAGGCGATCGCCCTGCAAGGTCGCCTTGTCGAAAAACTGATCGATGAACTCTCCCTTGTCGCTGTCGGCATCGCCGAATCGCGATATATAACCCGATACCCGGCCTTCCTCCACCGTAATCTGCACGAACTCGCCGTCGCGCAAGAACGTGTACATGCCGGAGATGTCGTTGCTGGCCGCGTTCTTGGCGCCTCCCGACTGAACGGCCGAAGCCGGAGATGTCGTCAGCGGCTCTGCGACAGCTGTGGTCAAGGCACAGAACGCCAGCATCAGCAGGAGAAAGGTTTTCACCATGATCTCTTACGATTCCTTCGTCTCAGCATCATGGCATGTAGTCGCGAGATTTGCGAAGCGATATCTTCAACCTGTCTGCATTTTGTGGCAGCAATGCCGCGCTTTCGTCCAACAAAAAAGGGAACCATCGCTGGCTCCCTTTTGGCTGTCACTGTGGTCGAGTTACAGTTGCGGCGGAGTTCCGGTCGAACCGCCTTGAGGAGAAGTTGACTCACCGGTCGGCGGCGGCGTTGTGGTCGTATCCGGACTCGATGTCGTAGAGTTCGGCATCGCGCTAGGCGTATTGGGTGATGTGCTCGGATTCGGCGAGCCCTGCGGCGTAGCTGATGGCGAGTTCGGTGTCACCGTAGTTGCGCCGGGCTCGCTCGGAGCTGCATTCGGAGTGGCCGTCGTTGCTCCGGGAGTGTTCGTAGTTGCGCTCGGAGTATTCGTCGTTGCTCTTGGCATCTGCGAATTCGCGCCCGGCATGTTGTTCTGCTGTCCCGTGCCGGTATTCGGACTAGTGCTCTGCGTTCCCGTAGGGCTTTGTCCCATCCCTGTGCCGCTATGACCAGCGCCTGCTCCTGCGCCGGCTCCCGCACCCGCGCCCGCCTGAGCCACCGCCCAGCAGCCGCACAATAACAACGTACTTATGAGTAATAGCAATCTCCGCATCATTTGGGTCCCTCCCTCGTTTGAAAGCCAAACTGGCCGGCTTTCCTCTCTCGGATGGGACACGGCGCGGACGAGATGCCCTGCCGCAAACTAGAATTCCGTCACCACCGCAGCCTCACGGCGGCCTCATCCTTTGACCTTGCTCAGCAGATCCATGTCGACCTTCTGCAGCGACGCCGGCAGCTTCGCGTAATGCAGCTGCTCAGTCATCGCCTGCCCATCCGTGAGTAGGTAGGTAATGAACGCTTTCGTCTGCGCTGACTTGTTCGCGTCCGGAGAACTGGTTGGTACCAGCAGGAATGTCAGTCCGCTGATCGGATACGCCTCTGCTGCCGACGCAGGAGGATCGACAACCGGCGTTCGTACATCTTTCTGCAGTTCGGCCGCGTACGCGTCGATTGCGGCGCTTGCTCCGCCAGCCGTCGGCGCAACAAACTTGTTAGCTTTGTTCTCGATCTGGACCACCGGCAACTTGTTCTCGTCGGCATAATTCAACTCGACATATCCAATCGCTCCGGGATTTTGCTTCACCAATCCGGTCACGCCCTCGCTGCCCTTGCCCCCTAGGCCCGCCGGCCAGCTCACCGACAGCCCTTTGCCAACCTTCGACTGCCAATCCGGATTTACCGTCGCAAGATACGTTGTGAAAATATCCGTCGTGCCGCTGCCATCCGAACGATGCACCACGAAAATCGGCTGGTTCGGCAGATTCACGCCCGGATTCTCCGCCTTGATTGCCGGATCCTGCCAGTTCTTGATTGTCCCAAGAAAAATTCCCGACAGTGTCTTCCCGCTCAGCTTCAGCGGCTGACTGAGATCCTTCAGGTTGTAGGTGATGCACACCGGTCCCGCGGTCTCGGCGATCTGCACCAGAGCCGGCATGTCCTTCAATTGATCGTCGGGCAACGCCATATCCGAAGCACCGAAATCCACCAGACCTTTCTTCAGCTGCTGAATGCCGCCGCCGCTTCCGATCGACTGATAATTGATCTGCACGCTTGGCTGCTTGGCGTGATAGTCGGCAATCCAGCGGCTCATCAGCGGATAAACGAACGTGCTGCCCGCTCCGATGATTTGCCCGCCGCCTCCACCTTCTTTCGAGCTCGGGCTGGAACTGCAGTGTGTGAGTGCAAGTGCTGAAGCGACCAACAAAGCGACCGCTGCCGTCGACGATGGGCGCGATTTCATAAGAGCATTCCTTTCTAAAGTGCAATGAGGTAATGCTGGCCTTCAGGCCGGCGTATAAAGTGCTGGTGTGGTAGAACTGGCGTTCAGGTTTGCGTCCAGCTGCGTTTCTCCTATCCACGATTCGTGTCAGGGCACGACTCCGGTCGTGCCGACAGATCTCATATCTAATCCCCGAGCCGGCTTCACTGGCCGCTGAAAAAGTCGACCGGGATCGTGGTTCTTTGGTAGTGCTGGCCTTCAGGCCAGCGTCTAAGCTGTTTTATTTCCTTTTCTGAGTCGGCTTCAGGCGACGACACGCGGGTCGCGCTACGACTCTTTCAGCAGCGGGCTTCAGCCGGCGGCACAACGTTCCAACGACCCTCACATCCTTGCGATGTGCGAACGTTCGAAATAGATACTTCAATACGGTTAACGGAGCATTAAAATCACATCGGAATCATGCGCTTGCATTTCAACCATTTTGCCACGCTATCGAGGTTCTCATGTCCCTTATTCGATTTCTGATGCTGTTGTCGCTTGTGATCTGGATCGGCGGCCTGATCTTTTTCGCCTTCGTCCTCGCACCGACCGTCTTCAATCCCAGCATCCTGCCGACGCGGCAACTCGCCGGCAATGTGGTTAACCGCAGCCTCGGCATCCTTCACACCATGGCAATCGGCTGCGGCATCATCTTCGCAATCACGTCGATGATCGACTCGCGCGTCGTCAACGGCTCGGCGCAACCCTTCGCTCCGCGCCACATCCTCATCTACCTGATGATCATCCTGACGCTGGTTAGCGTGTTCGCCATCTCGCCCAAAATGCAGGTGCTGCGCCAGCAGATGGTCATGATCGACGAAGTCCCGCACGACGACACCCGTCGCGTCGAATTCAATCGCCTGCACCAATGGTCCACTCGAACCGAGGGCACCGTGCTCGTCCTCGGCCTCGCATTGCTCTTTCTCACTGCGCGGCGAATGGGATAAAAGCGAGTAGCAATTAGCAATTAGCGATTAGCAGTTAGCAATTAGCAGTTAGCAATTAGCAGTTAGCAATTAGCAGTTAGCAGTTAGCAATTAGCAATTAGCAATCAGCAATCAGCCGTTAGAAAGCTATCCGCAAATTACTCCGAAAGGCGCGGCTTCACGTCTGTTCGAAAACTCTGCGTTCGAATGCTTTGTGTCAGGGCACGACTTCAGTCGTGCCGAAAACGACGTTCTTTTTCTTCATTCTCGAGCGGGCTTCAGCCCGCGAGAGATCCTCTTCCCGAGGTCACCTGAAGCGATTGCCCGCGCTAAAACTAGCCGCGCAGCGGCGGGATCAAATTAGCCCAAGTCGTGAGCCCGGGTTGGCGACCGACGAGATGGAGCCGCGGCAGCGGCGACACCCGTCTGAGCATCCCTCCAACTCCGCCGCGAGCCGTTCTGTCACAGCGCCAAATCCCATTTTCATTTAGTCTGAAATGTGGCAATCGCTCAAACCAAAACTAATTGCTAATCGCTAATTGCTAATTGCTTCCTTATGAAAACCGGCATCATCGGCCTGCCCCAGGTAGGCAAAACTTCGCTCTTCGTTATGTTGACCAGGCAGCAGGTCGCGCAGCGCAGCGGCAATCCGCGCGAGGCGCATCTCGGCGTCGCCAAGGTTCCCGACGACCGTCTCGACCGCCTGGCCGCTCAATGCAACCCGCGCAAGCTCGTCCACGCCAGCGTCGAGTACACCGATGTTGCCGCGCTCTCGAAAGAAGCGCTGAACGAGACCGCCTTCGCCGCGAATCTCCGCAACGTCGACGCGCTGGCCCACGTCGTCCGCGCCTTCGAAGACGACTCCATCCCGCACGTCGGCTCCATTGATCCCCTGCGCGACATCAAGAACATCGACTTCGATCTCATCGTCAACGATCTCGGCCAAGTCGAAAAGCGCCTGGAGCGCGTACAGAAGGATCTCAAGAAGATGAAGTCGCCGGAGATCGAGCGCGAACACGAGTTGCTGATCCGCGCCAAAGCGCATCTTGAAACCGAGCGCCCGCTGCGCGAAATGGAAATGACGCCCGAGGACAGGAAACGCGTACGCGGCTTCATGTTCCTCAGCGAGAAGCCGATCCTCTACATCCTCAACATTGGCGAGAGCACGACGCTAGGCAAAGACCTGGAAGAGGCTGTCGCGAAATACGGCGTCACCGAAGTCGCCTCAAAACCCAACACGGGCGCGCTCGCCGTCTGCGCCAAAGTCGAGGCTGAACTCGCTGAGATGAGCGACGAAGATGCCGCCGAATTCCTCTCCAGCTACGGCCTCACCGAGAGCGGCCTCGTCCGCCTCATCCGCAAGACCTACGAGCTGCTTGGCCTGATCTCATTCTTCACCGTGGGCGAAGATGAGTGCCGCGCCTGGACCATCGAGCGCGGCTCCAAGGCAGTCAATGCGGCCGGCGCCATCCACACCGATCTGGAGCATCATTTCATCCGCGCCGAGACCATTCATTGGGATCAACTGCTCGACGCCGGCTCCGAAGCCGAAGCCCGCGCCCGCGGCACCCTCCGCCTCGAAGGCAAGGAGTACATCGTGAAGGACGGCGACGTGATGCACATCCGGCACAGCGGGTGAGAAGCAGTTGTCGGTGGTCAGTTGTCGGTTGTCAGTTGGTTGGTGTGTCTGCTTGTGCTCGCGACGACGATTGAAGACGTAAGAACCGAGTCCCGCTTGCGGGACGGCGACAAGATAGCCCAGCGCTTCAGCGCTGGGTAGTTCGGATTTAGAGCGGAGCCCCTTTTCAAGGGGCGGCACGCGAGGATTGATTTATGGACTGCGATCGTCCCAGGCTCGCTCTGAGAAACGGCGACCATCTGCTAGTCCCTAATCCCTAGCCCCTAATCCTTTCCCTCACGGCACCACCACAAACCTTCTTCCCCGCTGCTGGCGTTCCCATGCCTCTTCAATCTCGGCCAGCGGCACGCGCTCCGTGTCGATCTTCAACTCTCCGCTGGCCGCGTGTGCCAACACCTTGTTCATTGCGTCCAGAAGCATCTCGCGCGGCGGCATCCCGGCCGTTCCCATGATCGTCACCGGAGTGCTGCGCAGCACGGCGGCGGGCAGCGCGATGGTCGGCCCTGCACCCTCGCCCGCCTGGACGTAGCGAGTCTCTGATTCAATGGCAGCAAACTCCTTGCGAGTGATCGCCGCGAAGAATGCCTCTGCCGGCTGGCCCCATACATAATCGATCACGACTTGAAAACCCGCAGCTCCGGCTTCGCGCGCGAAAGCGTCGCTCAGTTGGCTTGCCGGCACATCGAGTTGAATCACAGCATCAGCGCCGTGGTCATGCAATCCGCCTAATATTTCTGGATTGCGTCCAGCGGCCACCACGCGACCAGCGCCCAGCAGTTTCGCGACCCTGATCGCGAGCTGTCCCGTCACTCCGGTCGCACCAAGAATGAGAACATTGTCGCCCGCCACCAGCTTTGCCCGGCCGGCAAGCGTAAGCCACGCAGAAACGCCCGGATTCACGATTGCTGCGGCTGTCTCATCGCTCAGGTTTTCGGGCAGCGGAAACGTGAACATCTTGCGCACTACAGTGCGCTCCGCCATCGCTCCATAAGGTGGCCGCATTCCACCGAAAAACACCCTCTGGCCATCCTCGAGATGACCGACTCCATCGATGCCGCAGACGCACGGCAAGGTTCGCGAGCTGGCGTAATGGGTGCCGCTAGCCAGCTGCTTGTCGACCGGCTTGAGCGCGGCGGCGTGGACCTGCACGATGACCTCGCCATCACCCGCGACCGGCTCCGGAAACTCCTCGCAACGCGGTGGTTTACCTAACGTGTGCAAAACGGCTGCTTTCATCGCACCTCACCTCGTCCTTCGAACATCAATTCTACAAACCGCCGTCTCTCACGCAACTCGAAACCTGAAACTTGAAACTCGAAACCAACCTGCTATTCTGCCCTCTACCCATGAATCCCATCTTCCTCAGCATTGTGCTTGGCCTGACGGCGGCTGCGGCCAACATCTTCGGCGGCGCGGTGATCGTGCAGAAGCATTGGGAGCGCAACTACCTTCGCTACTTCGTCGCGCTGGGCGCGGGATTCATGCTGGCCACGGCGCTGGTCGAGATGGTCCCGGAAAGCCTGCAGCTCGCCGGGCGCACCGGCGCATTGCTGGTGCTCGCCGGATATCTCCTTGTCCACTTCTTCGAGCACACTATCACGCCGCACTTCCATTACGGCGAAGAGACGCATTCGGACGAGTATCTCCATTCGCATCGCCGCGTCTCGATCCTGTTTGGCCTGATCATCCACACCTTCTTCGACGGCATCGCCATCACCGCCGGCTTTCTGGTTTCGCCCGGGCTCGGCTGGATCATCTTTCTCGCCATCTTCCTGCACAAAATTCCCGAAGGCTTCACCGTCACCTCGGTGATGCTGGCCAGCGGATTGAGCAAGGGCCGCTCCTGGTTCGCCTCGGTGCTGCTGGGCGCGGCCACGCTCGCCGGCGTGCTGACCATGGCCATCGGCAGGCACGCGGTGAGTTTCGGATTGCCCGTTGCCGCCGGCGTCACCATCTACGTTGCCGCGTCCGACTTGATCCCCGAAGTCAACCGCGAGCCCGGCGTCAAGATGGCGCTGGTGGTGTTCATCGGCGTCGCGGCTATGTTTGCCCTTGATCGATTAGTGCGCGTGCATTGATTTGGCTTGCTCTATGAGCTCTGAAATGTTCAACAGAAAATTACTGCCGGTGACTCTGATCGTTATATTTCTTGCCGGCGACGCCTGCGCACAACGTCGATCTCACGAAGCCGACGATACTCCCGGCAGCTTCGACTACTACTTGCTCACCCTCTCCTGGGCGCCGCAATTCTGCGCGACAAAAGCCGGCGCCGCCGGGTCCGGCGAATGTGATCCCACACGGCACTACGGCTTCGTGGTTCACGGTCTTTGGCCGCAGAACGATAACGGCTCCTACCCGCAGCATTGCGGCTCGGCAAGGCCAGTGGCAGGGGCTACGGTTCAGCAAATGCTGAGCATCATGCCCAGCCGGGGACTGATCCAGCATGAGTGGGAAACGCATGGCACGTGCAGCGGGCTCGGCGCGCAGGACTATTTCGCGACGATCTATAAAGCATTCACCAAGGTGCAAATTCCGCCGGAGTATCGCAGTCTTACGCGACCGATGACGGCAAGCCCTGCTCAAATCGAGGAGCAGTTTGCTCACGCCAACCACGCGCCCCAAGCTGCCTTTCGGATTTCGTGCTACGGATCGGACTTTGTTGGACTGGAGGTTTGCCTGACCAAGGACCTGCAATACCGCAACTGTGGCGCCAGGTTGCGGGAATGCCGTGCTTCGCAGGTCGAGCTGAGGCCGATTCCCTGAAATCTGGTAGGCCCGGCTGGGATCGAACCAGCAACCCTCAGCTTAGAAGGCTGATGCTCTGTCCAATTGAGCTACGGGCCCACGCTTCGCGCAGGGGATGCGCAACTCTATTATCGCAAAACCGTCGCCCGTTGCCATGTAACAGAGAAGATGCCACGCCCCTGGACGCCGAGCCGTACGGCACAGCCTTTCCGAGCCCGTACTAACAGTGACCTGAGATTCGCGGGCGAACTTCGAGAGCCGCAGATCCAGCGCCTCTGGCGCGGTACAAGAAAGCCCAGCGCTTCAGCGCTGGGAACACATGCATTTTAGGTTGAGCCCCTTCGGGGGCGGCACATAGAATCGTCTTCACCAAGTGACCACTCTCCTCAAGACCGTGATCCTGAAAGAGGGCATGCCCAGTGTGGAGCAGGCTCGCGCTCGCCTCAGCATTGAGATCCAGATTGCCCAGCGCAGCGGACTAAAGGTGCTGAAAATCGTCCACGGTTACGGATCAACCGGCGTCGGAGGCGACTTGCGCATCGCGCTGCAATCGACGCTGCGTCAGATGGCAGCCAAGCGCGAAATCCGCGATTGCATCTATGGCGAGAACTGGCGTACCAGCGACGAGCGCTCCTGGGAGTTGCTAAAGCACCAGCCCGAGCTAAAGAACGACACCGATCTTGGCAAAGCCAACAAGGGAATCACCATCGTCGTTCTCTGAATCGCATGGTCCGCGCGAGAACGCGCACTTTATAATCCTCATTTGGCCATTCCAACCGATCCGGTTCGCCCCATGTTCGACCTTGCAAGGACGCCTCACTAATGAGCAGCACCGCGCCAGCCGTCGCCACGTTGGTCAAGCCGGCCCCGCCAACGCATAGCGCCATCGCCGCCTGCTTTCTGGCCGGCGTCTGCACCTATCTCAACATGTACTGCACGCAACCGCTGCTGCCGTACCTGCAGCGCATCTTTCACGCCTCGGAAATCGACGTCAGCCTGACCGTCAGCTCGACCATCCTCGCGGTCGCGCTAGTGGCGCCGTTTGTCGGGCTCATGGCGGAATCGGTCGGGCGCAAGAACGTCATCGTGCCCAGCCTCTATGCGCTGACCGTTCCCACCATGCTGGTCGCAACCTCGCACACCTTGAAGGAGCTGATCTTCTGGCGCTTCATGCAGGGGATCTTTGTGCCCGGTGTCGTTTGCGTCATCATGGCGTACATCTGCGAGGAGTTCGCCGGCGCTCACGTGGGCAAGGCCATGGCGGCCTATGTGTCAGGCAGCGTACTGGGCGGCTTTCTCGGGCGATACATCTCCGGCATCGTGGCGCAGCATTTTCGTTGGGAGCACGCGTTCATCGTAATCGGCTTCATCAATCTGTGCGGGCGCGGTGGTCGTGCAGCGCGCGCTGCCCAAGCCAAAACACTTTGTGCGCTCCACCAGCATTCGCAACTCGCTGGTCGAGATGCTGCATCACCTGCACAACCCGCGCCTGCTTGCCGTCTACGGAATGGCGTTCGCGGTTCTCTTCTCTCTCGTTGGCGCGTTCACCTATGCGAATTTCCATCTGGCGCTCCCGCCGTATCACCTCAACTCCGAAGATCTCGGCAGCGTCTTCTTTGTCTATCTCTTGGGTGTTGCTATCACTCCGCTGTCGGGCAGGTTTCTCGATCACTATGGCATGCGGCGCACCGCGGTATTGGCATTCAGCCTCAACGTCGTCGGACTCTTGCTCACACTGATGCGGCCTCTGCCGATGATCATCGCGGGCCTGGCGCTGTTCTCCTCGGGAGTCTTCATCTTCCAGGCAGTCGGGACGGTCCAGACTGGCGAGGTTGCCGGCCGCGCGCGCTCCTCCGCCGCAGGACTTTATGTGACCTTCTACTACATCGGCGGAAGCCTGGGAGCGATCGTCACCGGCTGGGCATGGGCTGCAGCCGCATGGCGTGGATGCGTCTTGCTGCTGTTGTGCGTCGGCGCACTCGCCCTGGGATTGGGATTCGAAAGCAGCCGGAAGATGGGCGTCAGCGCTCAGCCGTCAGCTATCAGCTAAATCAGCCTAAAACGTAATAAGGGCGGCATCGCTGCCGCCCTCCGACAACGGGGCTGAAGCCCCATATCCGATATGCACTTTTTCGGCACGGCTAAAGCCGTGCGCTTTCACCTTACGTTCCTTCATTCCAGCTGGCCAGGTACTCTTCCTGCTCCAGCGTCAGCTTGTCGATCTTGATGCCCATCGACTCCAGCTTCAGCTTGGCGACGCGTTTGTCGAGCTCTTCCGGAACCACGTAGACCTTCTTCTCCAGCGAGCTGTGGTTCTTCACCAGATACTCGAGCGAGAGCGCCTGATCGGCAAAGCTCATGTCCATGACTGACGGCGGATGGCCTTCGGCCGCCGCCAGGTTGATCAAGCGGCCTTCGCCCAGCAGGTTGATCTTGCGGCCGTCCTTCATCGAATACTCTTCGATGAAGGTGCGCGTGCTGCGCTTTGAAGATGCCATCTTCTCCAGCGCCGGGATATCGATCTCCACATTGAAGTGGCCCGAGTTGGAGACGATTGCGCCGTCCTTCATTACCTCGAAGTGTTGCTGGCGCAGCACGCTCTTGTTGCCGGTGACGGTGCAGAAGACGTCGCCGATCTTCGCAGCCTCGTCCATCGACATCACGCGGAAGCCGTCCATCACCGCTTCAATCGCCTTCGTCGGATCGATTTCGGTGACGATAACTTCAGCGCCAAGTCCGCGAGCGCGGCTGGCCAATCCACGTCCACACCAGCCGTAGCCGGCGACGACGAACTTCGATCCCGCCAGCAGGAAATTCGTGGCGCGCACGATGCCGTCGATGGTCGACTGCCCGGTGCCGTAGCGATTGTCGAACAGGTGCTTGGTGTCGGCGTCGTTCACCGCGATGATCGGGATAGCGCAGCACGCCCTGCTTCGCCATCGCGCGCAGGCGAATGATGCCGGTGGTCGTCTCTTCCGTTCCGGCGATCACGCCATCGAGAACGTCGGTGCGCTTGGTGAGCGCAGTCGTTACCAGGTCAGCGCCGTCGTCCATCGTGATGTGCGGCTTGTGGTCGAGCGCCGACATGATGTGCGCGTAGTAAGTGTCGTTGCCCTCGCCCTTGATGGCGAAGACCGGGATGTTGTAGTCGCGCACCAGGCACGCCGCGACGTCATCCTGCGTGGACAGCGGATTGGAGGCGCACAGCACAACGTCGGCGCCGCCATCGCGCAGGGTGATGGCCAGGTTGGCGGTTTCAGCCGTGACGTGCAGGCAGGCCGAAACGCGAATGCCCTTCAGCGGCTGGTTCTTGATGAAGTCCTTGCGGATGATCTGCAGGACCTTCATCGATTGGTTGGCCCAGTCGATACGCTTCTTGCCCATATCGGCAAGAGCCAGATTGGCGATGTCGCCGGCGACGCGAGTGGTGGTTGTAGACATAATCTCCTAAGAACAGTTTCGAGTTTCGAGTTTCAAGTTTCGAGCGGTAAATCGTTCGTTGTTTCGCAGACCAAGCCAATCACGGATTGCGCCTTGTATCAGGGCACGACTTCAGTCGTGCCGAACAAGGCTATTCATGAATATGGGCTTTAGCCCCTGTCTTGCAGCGGCTAAAGCCGTGATCGGAAACCGCAAACTCTGGCACGACTGAAGTCATGCCCTGATACAAAGCAATCGTTGAAAAGCGTCGGCCCTAACAACTACCTACCGGCAACTGCTTACTTCGCGACCTGCGCGCTCTTCTGCGCGTTCGCGCCCGCCAGGCCGGCCTGCTCACGCAGCGCCGCAGCCTTGTCGGTCGCTTCCCAGGTGAAGTCGGGATCGTTGCGCCCGAAGTGCCCGTAGGCTGCCGTCTTGCGATAGATCGGCCGGCGCAGGTTCAGCGATTCGATAATGCCCTTCGGCGTCAGCTTGAAATTCGCGCGAACCAGGTCGGCAATCTTGCCTTCGTCAATCTTCGCAGTGCCGAACGTCTCGATCAGTACGCTGACCGGCTCGGCCACGCCGATGGCATAAGCGAGCTGCACTTCGCAGCGATCGGCCAATCCAGCCGCGACGATGTTCTTCGCGATGTGCCGCGCCATATAGCAGGCGGAGCGATCGACCTTGGTCGGATCCTTGCCGCTGAAGGCGCCGCCGCCGTGACGGCCCATGCCGCCGTAGGTGTCGACGATGATCTTGCGCCCCGTCAGCCCGGTGTCGCCCATCGGCCCACCGATCACGAAGCGTCCCGTCGGATTGATGTGGTAGCTTGGTATCTTCGTCCAGCATCTCCGCCGGCAGCGCAGCCTGAATCACATGCTTCAGAATGTCGGCGCGAAGGTCCTCCGTCGATACCGTCTCCGAGTGCTGGCTGGAGATCACCACTGCATCAATGCGCACCGGCTTGTGGTTCGCGTCGTATTCGACTGTGACTTGGGATTTGCCATCGGGCCGGAGGTAAGGAAGGGTGCCGTTCTTGCGGACTTCGGTGAGGCGCTGGCAGAGCTTGTGCGCCAGGAAAATTGGCGTCGGCATGTAGTTCGCGTTTTCGTTGCACGCATAACCGAACATCATGCCCTGATCGCCCGCGCCGCCGGTGTCGACGCCCATCGCGATGTCACCCGACTGCTTGTTGATGCTGGAGATGACTGCGCAGGTGTTGGAGTCGAAGCCGTAGAGCGCATTGTCATAGCCGATCGAGGCGACCACACCGCGAACCAGCGTCTGAAAATCAACGTAAGCCTTAGTGGTGATCTCGCCGGCGATGACGACCAGGCCGGTCGCCGTCAGCGTCTCGCAAGCCACACGGCTGTAGGGATCTTCTTTTATGCAGGCGTCGAGAATCGCATCGGAGATCTGATCGGCGATCTTGTCCGGGTGACCCTCGGTCACCGATTCTGACGTAAACAGGTAGCGTTTCTTGGACAAAGTCAAACTCCTTCGGGGGCCCTGGCAAGCGCCGCTTTGCGCCTGTTGGGGGTGGTTATTAGTCCGCCGTGGCGGGCGATCGAGAACACATCAGCTGGACACAGTCGTACCGCGGTCTGTTGCAGCCTATCAGGAGGATAGCGACCAACTGGGAAAGCTCTCAATATTTTACGGTTAAAGGGGCCATTCTGCCAGCTAAACCGCCAAAATCGGCATTGAAGCCGTGCTCAAAAAGGAACGCCCTTTACGACCCATGCGACGGCGTGGCCGGCAACTGAGACGTGACCCGTCCCTGCTCATCCAGAAATTGCAGGCTGGGCGTCCCATCCGGCGCGACACGAATGACGATGCGGTCGCGACCCTGCATGTCTCTTAGTCGCAGTGCGACCGAGCGATCGTCGGTGCGGCCGAGCATGATCCGCATCAGCGAATGAGGTGTTTTGGAGTGATAGTCATCCCATGCTGCCTTCTGCTGATCCTTGGGCAGCTTGGCAATTCGCGTAGCAGCGTCGATATCCTGGGTGATGGGATGATCGGGCTGATCAATGATACGCAGCACGGAGTTGCGCGCGCCGTTCTGCTCTTCGGCGTCGATGCTGAAAACCTGGTCCTGCTCGTACTGGTCGAAGCTGAGATGACCGTAGCTCTCGACTTTGCCGGCGGCGTCTTTGCTGCCGCCGAAGATGAGCCCGCCGTTCTCGGTCCCTTCATCGTTAAAGAACAACATGCCGGCAGTCTTGCGATCGGGATGCGGCGTTTCTTTGCCTTTGATGATGATGCCGGGAAAATCGGCCTTGTTCGAGATGACCATGCGCAGAGTGCCGTCCGGCTCGACGACGTTGATGCGATGGACCGTGATCTCGTCGAAGGATTGCTTCTGTCGGGATTCGGTGAAGCCGCCGAGCACCACAATGGCGAACGCGAGAGTCACAACCGCAGAGTAGATTGCGAGGAAGCGGGGGTTCGAGAAGAGCTTCGTCATGCCGAACATGCTAGCGCATTGAGGCGGTGCAAAGTTGATATTGGTGTTCGGCTCGCGGTGTTCGGGTAGAGCGGCGCTTCAGCGCCGCGTCCAGGCGAGCCCCCCAAAAAAGCCGGGCTTCAGCCCGGCGGAACTGTCGCCGGCTAAAAGCCGGCTCATTTCAATTTAGCAAAGGAGACGCGGACCTGAAGGTGCGCTCTACCGGCAGCGTCATCGCATTACGGAATGGATCGCGATCAATTGATCGAGCACTTCCGGGAGAAGCTTGAGATCGAGCGCGTTCGCACCATCGGACTTCGCCTGCGCGGGGTTATCGTGGACTTCCAGGAAGACGCCGTCAACGCCTGCCGCAACCGCCGCGCGCGCCAGCAGAGGAATGAACTCCGGTTGCCCGCCGCTCTGCACGGATGCCCCGTTCGAGCCCTCGTTTGGCTCGGGCGGGGTGGTTCCGGCCGACGGCAGCTGCACCGAGTGTGTCGCGTCGAAGACCACAGGCGCGAAGTGGCGCATGATAGCCAGCGAACGCATATCGACAACCAGATTGTTGTAGCCGAAGCTGGCGCCACGTTCGGTCAGGAAAACGCGCTCGCTACCGGCGTCGCGAACTTTTTCGACCGCGTGCCGCATGTCCCACGGCGAGACAAACTGTCCCTTCTTGATGTTGACCGCGACGCCGCTTTTGCCAGCCGCGACGAGAAGATCCGTTTGCCGGCAGAGAAACGCGGGAATCTGAATCACGTCGACGCTTTCAGCAACGCGCGGAACGTCGGCCGCTTCGTGTACATCAGTAAGCACAGGAACCTTCGTCTGCTCGCGCACTTTCCGCAGAATGCGAAGTCCTTCTTCCAGCCCCGGACCACGGAAGCTGCGAATCGAAGTACGGTTGGCCTTATCGTAGGAAGCCTTAAAGATGTAGGGGAGTTTCTTCTGTCGCGCGATAGCAGAAATCGCCTCGGCCATCTTCAGCGCATGAGACTGGCTCTCGATCACGCAAGGACCGGCGATGAGGAAGAGTTCGCCTCCGCCGATGGTTACCGAGCCGACTTGGAAGGAAGAAAGCAATTAGCAATTAGCAATTAGCAATTAGCAATTAGCAATTAGCAATTAGCAATTAGCAGAACTAACGATTAGCGATTAACAATCAGTGGTTGGCAATTGGCAAATGGCGGCAAAAATAACCTCGGGCGAAACTTCTCTCGCTCGCGCGAAGGGCACAGCTGCCATCCAGTAGCTAGTTGCCAGTCGCTAATTGCTAGTTGCTTTCTTAGTGTTTCACCTTTTCCGGCCGGTGGAACATCTCCACCTCAACTTCATTGCGCACGTGCTCGCGGCGAAGCTTGTTCTCATACGATGCCTTCACAAATGCCGAGAACAGCGGATGCGGCTCGAGCGGCTTCGACTTGAACTCGGGATGGAACTGGCAGCCGAGGAAGAACGGATGCCCAGGAATTTCGACGATCTCAACGTAGGTTCCATCCGGTGTCGCGCCGCTAAGACGCAGTCCGCCGGCTACCAGCGTGCTTTCGTATTCGCGATTGAATTCGTAGCGATGACGATGACGTTCGCTGATCTCGGTTTGACCGTAGGCCAGCTGCGCCAGCGATCCCGGTTCCAGCTTGCACGTCCACGCACCCAGGCGCATCGTTCCGCCTAATTCTTCGACGCCACGCAACTCGCGCAGTTTGTAGATTACGCGGTGCGGCGTCGCCGGGTCGAACTCGCTGGAGTTCGCCTGCTCAAGGCCGCAGACATTGCGCGCGAATTCGATGCACGCCGTCTGCATACCCAGACAAATTCCAAAGTACGGGACTTTATTCTCGCGCGCATACTGAATTCCTTTAAGCATGCCTTCGATGCCACGCTTGCCGAATCCTCCCGGCACGAGAATTCCGTCGACATGCTCCAGCTGCGCCTGCACGCTCTGATCTTTCTGCTCCAGCCCTTCAGCTTCAATCCAGTTCACGTTGAGCTTCAGGTTGTAGGCCAGAGCGCCGTGCACCAGAGCCTCTTTCAGCGACTTGTAGGAATCCTCGTACTCCACATACTTGCCGACAATGCCGATGGTGACCTCGTCCTTCGGGTTATAGACGCGGTGCACCAGCTCTTCCCATCGGCTCAAATCCGGCTCACGCGTCTCCAGCCGCAGGTAGCGCAACGCCAAACGATCCACTTGCTCATGCGCGAAGACCAGCGGCACCTCGTAGATCGACGCAACGTCTTTGGCGGTGATGACGGCTTCGTTCTCGACGTTACAGAACAGCGCGATCTTCGACTTGATGTCCTTGGAGAGAAAACGGTCGGTGCGGCAAAGCAAAATGTCCGGCTGAATGCCGATGCTGAGCAGTTCCTTGACCGAGTGCTGCGTTGGCTTGGTCTTCAATTCACCAGCAGCGGCAATGTAGGGCACCAGCGTCACGTGAACAAAGAGCGTGTTCTCGCGACCCAGTTCCTGGCGCATCTGGCGGATGGCTTCGATAAACGGCAGCGACTCGATGTCGCCAACTGTGCCGCCAATTTCAACGATGACGAGATCGACGTCCTGCGCGACTTTTTTCATCGCGCTTTTGATTTCGTTAGTGACGTGCGGAATGACCTGGACGGTCTTGCCCAGATAATCGCCGCGGCGTTCCTTGGCGATGATGGTTTCGTAAATGCGCCCGGTGGTCCAGTTATTGTCGCGAGTCAGCTTGCTGTGGGTGAAGCGCTCGTAATGGCCGAGGTCGAGGTCGGTTTCGGCACCGTCATCGGTAACGAAAACTTCGCCGTGCTGGAACGGCGACATCGTTCCAGGATCGACGTTCAGATAGGGATCGAATTTCTGCAGAGTGACTTTCAGCCCTCGGCCCTCCATCAGGCAGCCAATGGAAGCTGCCGCCAGGCCTTTGCCAAGGGAAGACACAACACCGCCGGTCACAAAGATGTACTTTGCTGCCATCGATTCCTCTGATTTAGGGATTTATTTCGCTGAAACGTGCGCTCGGAAGGCCTGTTTTTTGGGGGTGCCTCGTCCGCCGGCGTATCAGCGCAAACAAGGTGGACCGCACAGGCGTGCACGATCAATTATGACTGGAAACGCTCCCCGGAGCAAGAACCTCTTGCGGCGGGGAGCGTTTTATCCTGGGGAGGGTTAACGACCCAGGTGCAATCCGTGTCAGTGGATGAAGCGGCGTCCGAATGCCGCTAACAAACCAGTGCCCAAAAGGATCAGCGTGCCCGGCTCGGGCGTCGTTTGCTGACTGTCAGACCCGCTGGTGCTGTTCTCACCGATATACATGAACTCCTGTATTGACTTCGGGTCCGGATCGTGTTGGTTGACTGGGGTGACAATATATACGTCGTCGTAATAGCTCTGCGGGAGCAGTTTTACGGCACCTTGAGCGGCACTGATCCAGCTTTGGCAGGTGCTATCGCAGGGCGCGCTAGGATCGAATACGGTCCAAACTGCGTAATTCATCTCCTTCCACTGCGACTGCTGCTCATCCTCGGTTTCCAACAGAATCCAGCCTGCCTCATCGTAGAGCATCAGGGGATAGAGCGAATTGGGTCCCGGAGTCGTGTTGAAGCGAGTCAGTGATATGTTGCCGCTTCCCAGATCGGTGATATTCGCTTTCCACATATCGCCCGGCTGCCCGCCATGGATGTAGTCGTCGCACATGACGTCCATCGCGGCGTTAGCACCGCCAACTTCCACAATCTGGTAGGGGTAGCCGTTCTGCCAGTTGCCGTCGTTCCAACTCAGAAATTCAAATTCCACCGGTCCTGCATAGGCATAGACCGCGCCACACAGAACCACAGCCAGAATGAGAAGCCTGCGCATATTTCATTTCCTCCCAAGGACCAGCCCGCTGCAACTCTCCAGCGCCCACATTCTCCATCAGCCAGATTGTCCGAAGCGCCAATCAGAGCTGGTCGCATTCGGACAAACGGCCGTAACTTGTTGCTCCTCCCTAAGTTCGACCGCCCAGTTGAATCGAGACACTACTACACAACTTCTACGCAGTCCAGTGCAATCTGACTTCCGCAAAATTCCCTTAAAATTGTGTTACTTTGCGACTCTAAGGTGCAAGAATTTGCAACTTTATAGCGGAATGTTTCCTCCCAAAATCGGGAGAATTTTCTGTAGGAGCGGGCTTGTGCACTCCTGTTCAAGTGCGGTGGCTCATAATTAGCTCTTTGGTGCCAGATCAACTCCGCGTTACTACCCAGCAGGCTTGACCTCCCTCAACAACTGCTTCGAATCAGCCGATACATCTACTAACCGACAAAGTGCTTGCACCTAAGTTTTGCGCGATGGCAGGACTAGCCCACATCGACTCCCCGCTCAGCGAGGTTATGCTGCTCCGCGTCAGGAGTTATCAGTTGCCGATGCTGGCGGGTGCGGTTCTGTGCCTTTTTTCAGCGTGGTATTTCGCTCTGGTGATCGCACCCTCCGCGCTGAACGCTAGAAGTCCGACGGTGCAACAGGGACTTGTCCCGGAGTGGCTTGGCTGTCGCGAGATCCTGCACGGCCGAGATCCTTATCGACTTGAAGTCACCCAGCAGGCTGAGCTCGCCATTTATGGTGAGACTGTTTCGGCAAGCAGCCCCGCCAACCAGCATCGCTTTGCGTATCCCGTATTCTTCATCTTTCTTTTTTTCCCGATCGCTCTCCTGCCATTTGATGTAGCTCAGTGGGTGATGCTGGCGGCGTGCGTCGCACTGTCAGTGTTGTCGGTTGGTTGGTGGTCAGGTCGGGCGCGGCTCAACAAGCTCGACACCGTCAGTTTTGCGATACTCACATTCGCAGCGTATCCCACGGTCGTGGGCCTGCAACTGCGCCAGCCGACACTGATTGTTGCGGCACTGCTGGCCTTCTCGGTCGGCTGTGCGCGCTCAGGCCGGCTGGTCTTAGCAGGAGTCGCCGCCGCTCTGGCAGCTTCCAAGCCGCAGCTGGCGGTCGCGGTCCTGCTTCCCTTATCAGCGTGGGCCGTGTGCTCTTGGCGAATCCGCAAAGCATTTCTCATCTCGCTCGCCGCATCTCTTCTGGGGTTAACACTCGCGTCAGAGCTGGCAGTTCCCGGCTGGATAACCCCCTGGCTCAGTACCATGCGCGCCTATTCGCATTACGCGGGAGCCAGACCGCTGCTGGCGGATCTGACCCATGGACACTTCTTTATCCCAGCAGCCCCGCTGCTCATAGCCGCAGTGGTTTGGGTGAGCATTGAGTTCTGCAGCTCGGATCTGCTCTATTCCATCGGTTTCTCCGTAGCTGCTTTTCAGTTGCTCTTCCCTTTCCAGCTTTACAACGAAGTTCTATTGCTCCCGGCCGCGTTGTGGGCGGCCATGAACACTGACAGGATTCGCCAGCGCGGGCAGTTGCCGGTCCTAGTATTCGGCTGTGCATGGATCGCGTTGTCCAGCGGGTGGATGGCAACGCTGATGTTATCTCTCTGGAACATCGCCGCGCCGGGATCTGGAATCAAGCTGTGGCAGCTGCCGCTGGTTGCGGCGTGGTTATATCCAATGCTGCTCTTTGCGGCGTACGCGACGTTCGCTGCGTCCTGCGTGCTGGCGCGGCAGCGAGCGCCTCTTGCCAGGCCGGTCGCCGCATGAGCCGCGTGGGCTCGCATCGCCGCACCTCCATTCTGGTGGCTGCAATGGCTGCGATTGTTGGCTACGCCCTGATCTGGGTGTGGTTGAAGCCTGTTGTGTTCTCCGCCAAGACCAGCGACTTTACCTGCTTTTATCGCGCCGGCCGGATGGTGATTGCCGGCGATGGCGCGCGTGTCTACGATCTTGCCGCACAGCGCGAATACGACCAGCGCTTAGGGACAAGCTCTGTCGACCAGCAGGGCCGCCAGTTCTCCCTGCCGTTCGTATTTCCGCCATATACGCTGGCAATGTTTGCTCCGCTCTCGTATCTACCTTATCGAGCTGCCGAATTCGTCTGGTATGCCTTGAATGTCGGGATGCTGCTGGCGCTGCCATTCGTGCTGCGAAGAAGTCTGGCCTCGAGCGACAAAGCTAGCGCGGCTGAGTTGCTCGCGCCCGTATTCTTCCTTCCAGCGATCTTGACCTTGATGCAAGGCCAGCCAACGATTCTGTTGTTGCTATTGTTCGCCATGGCTTTCGTCGCGCTAGCTCAGGAAAGTGAGACCCGGGCAGGCATTATCCTGGCCTGTCGCAACGTTCAAGCCGCAGCTGGTGCTACCGATGCTGCTGGCGCTGGTGATCTGGCGTAAATGGAGGACGCTCGCGGCAATGGCCTGGACTGGTGTGGCGCTGATGGGGCTGTCAGCAGCCCTCGTCGGCTGGCGCGCGACCCTCCATTATCCCCAGGCCTTGCTGGAGTTCAATCACCTGTCGGGTGCGCTCGGCGGCGAGCATCCAGACAGCATGCCTATCCTTCGAGGCATGGTCCACGTCCTCATGCCAGGATGGCCGGAACTCACCATCGCCGGAATCACAATCGCGATGTCTGCCTTGTTACTGGCGATCTTCGCTGTGGTTCTGAAGCGATCTCCCGCAGTCTCCGCAAGCAGCTACTCTTTGGCGATCGTTGTTAGCTGTCTGTTGAGCTATCACGCCTACTTGCACGATGATTCTCTGCTCCTGTTACCAATCGTCCTGATCGGGCAACACCTATTGCACAACCGCTGGACCGCAACGCACGCTGCGCTGGCAGGAGCCATTAGCGCACTGTACATCGTGCCTGTGCTGCCGACGTCGCTGCACACCACAGCCATACAGATGTTCGCTGTGATGGCGATGCTTGCGGCTTTGCTTGGGATAGAAACGAGAAACTCGACCAGCAGTGAATCGACTCAACCAGCTCGGCGGCAGCTCTTCTCAACTCCGGCCTTAATCCGCTAAGTACCAGCCAACCCTTAGTCTCCTCAACCCCATGGCGAGGTCATCCTTCGACGCGGTCGCAGCTGAGGTACATAAAATCTACAGGCCACGCGAAGGACATCGCCGGATGGCACAATCGCTCGACTCCCCCCGGCAACGCAGTCGCTTCCCGCAAAGACACGTTCGCCTGCGAGTCCATCACCCGGAGCGATCGAAGGATCCAGCTTGTAACCGCAGTCGCACCTAGGCGTGCGTCTTGCGCCGCCGCATAATCAGGATTCCCAGAAAAACTACAGCTAGCAGGGCAGCAGCTACGCGAATGACAGTGACGGTATCCATTGGCTCGCTCCTTTACTTCGTTGTGCCTGGGCCTACTGGAAAAGGCCTTTCAGGTTTCGGGTTATGAGAATCATTGCCGGCCCCAGCAAGACAATGAAGATGCTGGGAAAGATAAACAGCACTAACGGAAAAATCAGCTTCACGGTGGTCTTGGCGGCCAGCTCTTCGGCCCGCTGACGGCGCTTTTGGCGCACGCTGTCGGCAAAGACGCGCAGTGCCCGCACCAGCGGCGTGCCAAAGCGGTCGGTTTGCCCCAGCATGTGGACGAAGCTCTGCACGATATCCAGCTGGGTGCGTTCGGCCATACTTTGCCAGGCCTCGATGCGCGGCTTGCCGGCACGCTGCTCAAAGCTGATCTGGATAAATTCCTCGGAGAGCTCCGGCTGGCTCAGCGCCAGTTCCTGCCCGGCGCGCAGCAGAGCCTGATCGATGGCCAGTCCGGCATCAACGCAGACGACCATCAGGTCCAGCGCATCGGGCAAGCCCAGCCGGATGCGTTCTCGCCGCTGGTGTGCGCGATAGTCCACCCAGAAGTCCGGCGCAACATAAGCGGCAACCATCAGCCCCGCAATCCAGAAGAAAGTATTGCTGCGAATGAACGTCCCGGCTACGATCGCGACCACCGGCCCCAGCAGCCGGATGGCGAAGTAGGTATCGACTGCCGAACCCTCCCGCAATCCGGCGGCAAACAGCTTCTGCCGCAGCTTCTCGTCCTGGGCAAAACCCAGCCGGGTACGAATGAAACGCACCACGGCCAGAAGAACGAGCTTCGCCGGATTTTGTCTCTCGGCCGGCTCCTCGTCCAGACGTAGCGGGGCCCGCGTCACCTCCATCAGGCGTTTCGTCTCGCCTGGATTCCGCATCAGGAAGAACACCGGTATCATGGCCAGTGCACAGGCGATGGTTATCATCAGGCTGATCGCGAAAACGGGGCTCATGCTGCTCATATCTTCACGTTCACGATCTTGCGAATGGCCAGCCCGCCCAGGACCATGAGACCCAGACCGGCGTAGACCAGCTTGCGGCCGGTGGGATCTTCCACCAGCACGCGCGTGTAGCCGCGATTGGCCAGGCTCAGGAGAAAGAACATCGCTACCGGCAGCAGCGACAGGATCCAGCCGGTCAGACGGCCCTGCGCGGTGTAAATGCGCACCTCGCCCTGAATACGCAGCCGCTCGCGGATGACCTCGGTGGTACGGTCGAGGACCTCGACCAGGTTGCCCCCGGTTTCCCTCTGCAAAAGAATGGCGGTGACGACGAAGTTCAACTCCGGCAGCGGGATTCTGTGTGCCAGCTGCACCAAAGCCTCGCGTGCCGGCAAACCGAAGTTCTGTTGCTGGTAAACGGCGCGGAATTCGCTGCGCACCGGCTCGGGCGATTCGTCGCCCACGATTTCGATGGCTGCGGTCAGAGAGTGTCCGGCGCGCAAGGCGCGGCTCATAAGATCGATCGCCTCAGGCAGGTGGCGATTGAATTCCCGCAGACGCCGGGTTCGCTGATAGCGCAGGACCAGAAAAGGTGAAGCGGCCGAGACCAAAGCAGGCACAAGAGCCATGAGCGCGCTGGGCAGCTCGTAGCAGCCGATGCCGTATCCGACGACACCCAATGCCAGGCTGCAAGCCAGGATGCCGGCAACGGTCCGCGTGCTTTCCGCTTGCTCGAGGAGCAGATGGATCTTGTACATGAGCCCCCAGCGTTGCAGCAGTACATCGAGCCGGGGAATCGTGCTGAGACGCGTCTGCTTGACGAGGGTGGAGGTTGCATCCTCCAGCGGCGTGACGGCGTTCTGCGGGGCGTGCAGCTTGGCAATGCGGCCTTCGATGGTGCGCTCGGTTGAGGTCGGGCGCGTCATCAGCAGCACGACGCCGAAGGTCAGCACCAGGACCACGCCGAAGACCAGCACCATCAGGAACATGCTCGCCGCTCCTCGTGGTGTGCTCCGTAATCGATGGCGAATCTGGGGAAGAAGTTCACCACAGAGGACACGGAGAGCACAGAGAATACTTTTGTGGAAGTCATCTCAAAAATGCTTGTGTCAGGGCACGGCTTCAGCCGTGCCGCATCACGATTATGAATGACTTGGGCTTTAGCCCCTGGGAGTACTGATTTTGCAGGGGCTAAAGCCCGGCGGCTTGACGCATGCGTATCGGCACGACTAAAGGTCGTGCCCTGACACAACCCGGAAGGATCTATGGGATGACTTCTAGAGAGCACGCTTCTGCGATCGGCCTTCTCCGACGACAAGCTGGCGCGATGCGGGCAATTTGCAGTTGAATTCGCCGCAGTGTGAGCAGAGCTGAAAATTCCCAGCTTCAAGTTTTTCTCAGCGCCCTCTGTGCCCTCCGTGGTGAAAAGCCTTTGCACTCACACCTCCTCGGAGAAATTGAGCAGGTTGGTTTCCATGGGCACGCCCGCCGCCTGCAGCTTCTCGGAGAACTTGGGCACGATGCCGGTCGCGTAGAACCGTCCCAGCACCTTGCCGTGCGGTCCCAGCCCGCGTTTCTCGAAGCGGAAAATGTCCTGCATGCTGATGATCTGGTCGCTGGTCCCGGTGATCTCGGAGACGTGCGTAACCCGGCGCGAGCCGTCGCTCATGCGCGAGACCTGCACAATGACTTGTATGGCGGAGGCGATCTGTGCCCGCAAGGCCGCCTGCGGCAGATTCAGGTTGGCCATCATAGACATGGTCTCGATGCGGGCCAGCGCATCGCGCGGGGTGTTGGCGTGAACCGTCGTAATTGAGCCATCGTGCCCGGTGTTCATCGCCTGCAGCATGTCGAGCGCTTCCTCGCCACGCACCTCGCCCACGATGATGCGATCGGGGCGCATACGCAGGGCGTTGATCAGCAGCTCGCGCTGACGCACTCCGCCCTTGCCTTCGACGTTCGGCGGACGGCACTCCAGCCGTACTACGTGTTCCTGCTTCAGCCGGAGTTCAGCCGAGTCTTCGATGGTGACGATGCGCTCGCGCGGGGAGACGAAGCCGGAGAGAACGTTCAGCAACGTCGTCTTGCCGGCGCCGGTCCCGCCGGAGACAACGACATTCAGCCGCGCCCTCACCGCGCTCCGCAGCACGCTCATCATCACCGGCGTCATCTCGCGATAAGAGAGCAGATCGTCGGCGGTGAGCGGATCGGTGCCGAAGCGGCGAATCGACAGGATCGGCCCATCGATGGCCAGCGGAGGGATGATGGCATTTACACGCGAGCCGTCCTGCAAGCGCGCGTCGACCATGGGTGAGGATTCATCGACCCGCCGCCCGACCTTGGAGACGATCTTGTCGATGATGTGCATGAGGTGATTGTTGTCTTTGAAAACTACCGGGGTCTTTTCCAGCACGCCGCCACGCTCGACATAAACCATGCTGGCGGTATTGACCAGAATGTCGGTGACGGTAGGATCCTGCAACAGCGGCTCCAGCGGACCCAGGCCGAAGACCTCGTCCATCACTTCGTTGGCCAGCCGGGTACGCTCGCTGGCGCTGAACGGCACGCCGTATTCGGCGACCAGTTGCAGGATGAGGGCGAGCAGTTGCTGCTTGCCTCGCGTGTCCTGCGCGAAGAGCAGCTTTTCCAGGTCGATTTTGTTGATCAGCTCGCGATGAACCGCCGACTTCACCTCCTGCTGGGCGCGCGCCAGCAGCGGGTTGTCCCTTCGATTGGCCTCGCTGTCCAGCCAAGGTCGATCTACCGGGATGGTGGCGGCTTCAGCCATGAAATCTCCTCAAGCGGGGGCAAATGCCTTTACCATCAGCTCCAGAAGGCAAACCTCCGTTTCGGCTCAGCTGCCTCCACCTGCTTCTCGTCTTCCGGCACCAGGCTGGCGGCCCACTTCTTCATCTGCATGGCAAACTCGGAGCGGCGATCGGGCAGGATGGGCGTGCCTGTATTCATGGCGCGAATCAGGTCGGTCGAGGCGTTAGGGATGGTGATCGCGATGGGCTGGCGGATCGCTTTCTCGATCTGCTCCAGGCTGAGCGCGCCCTCCGACGAGAAGCGATTGATTACGACCTTGATCTTGGTCGGCGGAACGTTGCTTTGCAACAGCCGGTCAATGTAGCGCGAGAGATCGCGCAGCGCCGGAACATCGGGCGTCGCGACCAGGTAGACCTCTTCCGAGCAGTCGATGGTCGCCAGGCTGAGATTGTGTACCCCGTGCGGACAGTCGATGACCACGAACTCGTAGTTCTGCCCCAGAAAACGGATGGCGCGCTGAATATCGTCCATGGAGACATTGGCCGAGTCGTCGAAGACGTCAGGCGAGGGCAGAATGTCGAGACAACTGGAGTGGTGAATGACAAAGCCGTCCAGCAGGATCTCGTCCAGCCGCGCGATGTTGCGGACCAGCTCGTAGAAGTGATAATTGGCTTCGTCCTCGCCCAGGTACAGCGAAACGTGTCCCAGCCGGCGATGCTCGTCGAGGATCAACGTGCGCTTACCGTGTTGGCGTACCAGGAAGCAGCCAAGATGAACCGCCAGCGTGGTGGTACCGGCGCCGCCGCGAGCCCCCAGCAGGGCCAGTATTTTGCCTGTGGGTTTTGCCGCCAGCGGCTGGCGAACACTCAAGCGGCTGCGCAGCCGATCCAGGGCTTCGGCCACCTGCTCGCCAACCACCGGCTTGGTCAGATACTCGGCACAACCTGCGCGCATGGCTTCCAGAATCAGCGCCGGATCGGCTTTGGCCGAGACCGCAATGAGGTTGCCGCGGCCATGCAGTATTTTTTGCAGCGAGCCGGCCGCCTCTACTGCCGCCTGGCGGTCGTGATCGAAGTCGATGACACAGAGCGGCATCTCGGCACGCTGCAGCTTCTGCAAAAGCAGTGGATCGCTGTCATAGTGCGAGTAGTCCGCCAGTTCCCCGGCAAAATCTCCGTTCTTACACGTGATGGCTTGCTTGAGGGCTGTAACTGTCTCTGCGTCGGCGCACATCGCGGCAGCGCAGACTCCGATCGTTCCCTCCTCTATTTGCTCGTGGCTCACGTCTCCAACCTCACGTCTCTCAACCCACCTCACTCAGTTCTTCGGCAAATTTCGGTCAAACGTTTGCGGCTGCAGGAATGGCACAGCCATCGCAGGACTCGTCGGGGGCGACCCTCCTGGGCCGTTCAGCGTGTCGATAATCTTGGGGGTAACGATGACCACCAGTTCCATGGTCGAGCGATTCAGGTTCTTCGAGCGGAACAGCTGCCCAAGGATGGGAATATCGCCAATGCCCGGCATCTTGCTCAGCGCTGTCGGTGGTACGGTGATCGAGAATGCCGGAGATGCCGAAGGTCTGCCCATCCTTCAGTTCAATCTCGGTCTCGGCCCGGCGGGTGGATAGAGCGGGCAGCGCGTATCCGGCAATGACCACTTCGTTGGTGTAGTCCAGCGCGCTGACTTCAGGAGCTACCTTCAGCCGTATGGTTCCGTCGGAGTTGACGAAGGGAGTGAATTCCAGCTTCACGCCATAGGGCTGGAATTGCACGGTTACCGTCGGCACCGAGCCGGCGCCCCCGGGCTGGATGATGGGATAGGGAAACTGTCCGCCGGCCAGGAAGCGCGCCGGCTTGCCGTGAATGGTGGTCAGATTGGGTTCGGCGAGAATTTCCAGAATACCCTTGTTCTCGAGATCCTTGATCGTCGCCCCGACGCCGTTCTTGATATTGAAGTAGAACAGGTTCAGGAAATCGGAGGTAATTGCCTGCGTGGTGCCGCCGCTGCTCTGGAAAGTGAACGGCGAGAACTGCTCGGTCGTTCCCGCCCCGATGTTGGTGCCATTCAAGCCCAGCAGGTTGATGCCGAAGGCCGTCAGTTTAGAGCGGTCGATCTCAGCAATACGAACTTGCAGCTGCACCTGCGGCAGATGGCGCGGATCGACCACCAGTGAGTTGACCACATCCTTGGAGTAGATTCCCGCCAGCTTGGCGGCTTCATCGGCAGCGGCATCGCTGGCGACAACTCCGGTGAGATGGATTCGTCCCTGCTGTGCCTCGACCTCGATGTGGTCGCCGGGCAACGCGTCGGACAGCGACTGACTCAGCCCGGCAACATCGACATCGGAGAGCACCGTGTACACCTGTGCCGGCCCCGTAGCCGCCCACAGGACCAGGCTGCTGGTGCCCGGCGCCTTGGCTGTGATCACCAACTCAAAGGCGCTGGCGGTCATGGCATCCAGCACCGCGGGATTGCTGACGTACACGCGGCGCAGGCGCTCGGGAAACTCCAGAAAGAGCGAGCGGCCTACGATCAGATGCAGCAGCTGCATCGCATCCGCCGAGGACGACGATTGGGCCGTTGCTCTGTCGGCATCGGAGGGCGCGGCAGCGGTGTTCGCAACCTTCAACGCCAGCGGAGCTACATGCTGCTGCGATGATGCTGCCGCCGCGGCGCTTGCATCCGAAGCAGCCGGAGGCGATATGGTGTTCTGCTGCGTGGCATTCGGCGTCGCCGGACTTACAGCTTGCGTTTGCGCCGCCGGCATCTGAGCACTCGAGGCTGCAGCCGCCAGCGGTAACGCGATCAGTGCCAGGACCAATCTGCAATGGACAAGGGGTTTCATTGCGTCACTCAAAGCTCTTGGTCGTGCGCTTGTCGCCGAGAATGGTCTCGACGGCGTACGTATCTTTTATCGGCAGGCGAGGACGAGGCGTTAGCGCCGGAGTGGGTGCGGCCTGCGCGCCCGACAGCTGCGCCATCTGCACCGGCATGGCCTTCACCTTTGTATGGTCGGCGCCATTGCGCAGCACAAACTGGATGCCGCCCTGCGAGCTGGCCAGCATCAGCTTCTGGGCGTCTTCCGGAGTCAGCAACAGGGTCACTACGCTGACCGTGTCCGGCTTGCCCTGCGGATCGGGCTCCAGTTTCTGGCCAACGGTCAGCACCTCGACGTCCTGCAGCACGATTTGCGTTTCCGGAGTCGGCAGCCGATCAGAACGGAAGGTGACCAGCACATCCACGTGCGAGCCGGGAAAGAGAAAGCCGGCGACGCCGACGATTTCGTCGGATTTCACCGACGTAGCGCGCATGCCTTCGGGAATCTTGGTCGTCAAACCAATACCCGAGCCGGGCGCTGCTAGATAACCTTCGAGAATGGGCTGCGAAGCCGCGACGGGATAGATGACGGCACGTCCAGCCACATCTCCGACTTTCGTGAATGCATTCGTCAGCGGGATCGAGGTGGGCCAATCCGTAAGCATCAAGTCATCCGGCTTGAGTACATCTCCGGCTTGCAGCGCACGCGAAGCCGCAACATAGCGATGCGTGGCCGAGGGCGCGGCGCCGTGGTTGTTAAGCTTGCGGCTGATGAAAAAGGTGACGGCTCCGGAGAGCAGAAGCGCGATGAGCAGGGCAAGGAATATGCGACGGGAGTTCATGATTTCATCTCAGAAGGACACTGCACAGCGACGAGCCTGCGCCGGCGGCAATCGCCAGACCGTAAGGCAGGCGCAAGGTTCGGGGGTTAGAAAGATTCAAATCGGGATGAGGCCGCAGACCTGATATGCCGTGATAGATCATCAGGCGGCCAGTGTTTACCAAGCTTTCTTTCAGTCGATGATGCAGGAGTGCAAGAACAATGGCGAAGAGTCCGCCCAGCAGCGCCGTACCCAGCAGGATGCTGGCCACGGATCCGAATCCGGCGAGGCAGCACACAGCAACGATCAGCTTGACGTCACCGGCGCCTAATCCACCGCCCAGGTAGAAGAATAGAAAGATCGTTCCGGCGATCAGTCCGGCGAGCGCTGCGCCAGCCATTGAGCGCCAGCCGCCGCAATACAGATGAACCACCAGACCTATGAGAATGCCGGGGCCGGTAAGCCAGTTCGGAATGCGGCGGGTGCGGACATCGCAGATCGCTCCAATGCCGGCACAGACGAACGATGTTGCAGCATAAGCCGTATCCGCAAAGAAAGCTTGCATTCTCGCCCCGGTTATTCGCGGCCGGCGTCCCGCAGCTGGGCTCACCGCCTATGTGGAACCTCGCTGCGGGACGCAAGCCGGTCCAGCGCTACCGGAGACATTGCACCTGGCAATTAGCTCCGACGCCGGAAAGTTACGCCTGAGGTCACTTGCGAATCAGTCCAGGCAGCCATTCCCAACCAACTCGCTTCGAAGGCTGGCGTCCAGGCGATTGCACGCGCGCCTCCGGACTGCGGCAGCTCAGGCTACGGTGCTGCTTAGCTTGCTGCCGACTGCACTGAACGCATTGCTGATGTTGCTGGCTAATGAAGTCATACCGGCTACAGCAGCCAACGCTAAAACGGCGGCTACCAGGGCGTACTCGATCAGGTCCTGACCGGATTCGTCCCGGAGCAAATTACGAAGCGCTTGTTTCATTCGACCCCTCCCCAGGAATTCGTCGGACAATGCATCTGTCCGTAGCTTGTTCAGCTACTTTTACTGTCAGTTAGTCCTATCGGCATTGCAATAAAGAAGCAGTAGTGCGGAGGCAAAGGAAAACGCATTCGGAACGTCTACCAAAGCGGGAAACGAGCGCGTGCTGACAGAGGTTCTATCGCGGCAACGTTACGCCACAACTTGTAGAGCACTTTACAGCAGAAGAAGAACGGGTTTCAGGTTCTTGCTGTGGGTGAGAATTCTCGGCTAAGTTAGTGGTCCGCAGGGGCGCCAAGCTCGTGCATGATTTGCACGCTGGCGCTGGTGCCGATACGGCTTGCGCCAGCGTCGACCATTTCTGCGAGATGCGCCGCAGTGCGGATGCCGCCCGCCGCCTTGACACCGATCTTGAGTCCAACTACACCGCGCATCAGTGCGACATCGGAGGCGGTTGCACCCGACTCGGCCAGTCCGCTGGAGGTTTTCACGAAGTCCACTCCGGCTTCGGCAGCAAGCGCACAGGCCAAGATCTTCTCTTCCTGACTTAGCAGCGCGTTCTCGAGAATCAGTTTCAGGAGCCCGCCGTGGTCATGGGCCAATCGTGTGAGACTCCGAATCTCGCTCTGCACCAGCACGCGCTCGCCTGACTTGAGCGCACCAATATTCATCACCATATCGAGCTCATGCGCGCCTTGCCGCAGGGCGGCCTCGGCTTCGGTGAGCTTGGTGACCGTCAAATTGGCACCCAGCGGAAAGCCGACTACGGTTCCGACTCGAACCGAGGCTCCGTGCAGCTGCGCCGCCGCCAGGGCCACGTTGGCAGGATTCACCATGACGGAGTGAAAGCCATAATGCACAGCTTCCTGACAAAGCGCGATCACCTGTTTGCGGGTAGCGTCGGGCTTCAGGAGTGTGTGTTCGATGAGCTTGGCTACGCTTCGCCAATCGCTGAGAGGCAGGACCGGTGTGGCGGCAAGGGACGAGTACGCTGACATAGCCAAAACTAGATTCTATGCCCTCTCGGAGTCCACAACACAAACATCTGGCAGATTACGATAACGCTCGGCAAAGTCAAGTCCATATCCTACGACAAATTCATTAGGAATCACGAAACCAACATAGTCTGCGTTGATGGCCGCGGTACGCCTGGAGACTTTGTCAAGAAGTGCAGCAATCTTGAAACACTTTGGTTGATGCGCCAGCAACAAACCCCTGATATAAGTCAGGGTCAAGCCGGTATCGAGAATGTCTTCCACCAGAATGACGTTCTTGCCGGCCATGGACTGGTCGACATCCTTCACCAGCCTGACTTCTCCGCTGTGCTGTTTGGCGTTGCCGTAGCTGGAGACGGCGATGAAGTCGAAGGTAGCATCCAGCTTGATCTGGCGCGCGAGATCGGCGAGGAAGATGGTTGCGCCCTTCAGCACTCCGATTAATACTACCGACTCACCCGCGAAATCCGCGGTGATGCGAGCGCCTATTTCGGCGACCCGGGCCGCGATCTGCTCGCGCGTGATGAGAATCCTTAGGTTTTCCACTGGAAGTTCGCGCGTGATGCTTGGCGAAAGTTGCATGGTAGAGAAAGCGCTTCAGAAACTCAACTGTACGACCTCGCGCTTTTCTGCTCAGTTTGACTTCAGTTTATCTTGCAGGACTGCTCTGCGTTAGCACTAATCTATGACGATGCTGCCGAAATTCGTCTTCCCGCTCCCAACTTTCCCTTTGCCTGCAATACGAAATACTTCCGGTCCGGGTATAGTTCTTTAAGACGATCGCAATTCTTTGCCGGATTGCGCGCGCCGTCATCTCATGCGGCATCCAGACGGATATAACCTATTTCTATGCTCAAAGAAAACGAGCGCATCATTGATTATTGGAATCGGGCGGCGCAGCGCGATGCCCGTCGCGAAACCGTCTCACAGTGGCAAGGCGAAAGCGATGAGCAGTACGCTAAGCGCTGGACGGAGGAGGGCGAATACGTCGCCTCGAAGATTCTTGCAGTGTCGCCTCCCGATCCGGTGGCGCTGGAGATCGGCCCTGGGCTGGGCCGAATCACGGTGCCAATGCTGCCCCACTGCCGCTCGATCTTAGGGCTGGACATTGCCCCAAAGATGGTTCGCGCGACAGAAAAGGCGCTTGCGGGCAAGCAGAATTTCCGAGCCCAGCTGATCCGCGACGAGGATCTCAGCTTCTTGCCCCGTGGTCACTTCGACCTCGTTTACTCGATTGGTTGTTTTCAGCATGCCGACAAGAAGTCGTTCTATCGCTACTTGCGGGGCATTCAGCGAACCCTGCAACCCAAAGGAGTGCTGTTCTTCGGTGTGATGAATCTGTGCTCCGAGCGCGGCTGGGGACACTTTGAAGCCATTGTAGAAACAGATTACCCCGAGTTCTTCCACACTCCGGAGGAGATTGCGTGCTACTTGACGCACGCAGGTTACACCTCGCACGAGCTGAGCTATGAAGGCGAGACGCTATGGGCGGTAGCACACCGATAGGCGACAGCGGCTAGACAAACTGCTAAAAAACTCATAGCGCGACTCGCGTGTCGTCGGTTGAAGCCGACTCAAAAAGCAGAAGGCCGCTTAGACGCGGGTTTGAAGGCCAGCTCTACGAGAAAACCACGCTGCGGCCGACCTTTTCAGCAGCCAAATCGGATTCACACCCGCGCCAGATGCACTCCGAACCATTTTTTGCGATCGCACCAGGATTGTTCCAGCGTGAAGCCGCTGTCGTGCAGGATGGATTCGAGCATGGCGTCGGTGTACTTGTAGCTGTTTTCGGTGTGAATGCGCTCGCCGCTCTGGAAGGAGACATCGAGATCGAGGCCGGCTACGAAGACGGATTGCGTAGTGAGACTTTCCAGATAGATTTCCATTCGCGAACATCGCCGATTCCACAGCGCGACGTGCCGGAAGGCATCGAGATCGAAGTCGGCTTCGAGTTCTCGGTTCAGGCGCGCAAGGATGTTCTTGTTGAAAGCGGCGGTGACACCTTGAGAATCGTCATAAGCCGGCAGGAGAATGCGCGAGCTCTTCGCGAAATCGGCGCCGAGGAGGAGCGCGTCGCCAGAACGCAGCGTCTGCCGGATGCGCCGCAGAAGGCGGACTGAGTGGTCGGGCTCGAAATTGCCGATGCTGGATCCGATGTACAGCACCAGCTTGCGGCCGGTAATACGGCTCAGCGCAGGTACGCCTCCGGTGTAATCAGCGACGATGGGATTCACGCGCAGCGACGGAAACTGCCTGCCGAGCTGGCGCATCGCTTCGTCCAGCGCCGAGGGCGAGACGTCGATGGGGTAGAACAGCGCCCGGCTCTGTCGTTCGAGAAGCTCTTGAATCAGGATGCAAGTCTTGGCCGCGGTGCCCGCACCGAGTTCGACGAGGGTGAGTGCCGGTCCCGCTGCTTCTAAAATCTCACCTGCGTACTGCTCCAGGATCGAGCGCTCCGTTCGCGTCAGGTAATACTCCGGAAGCTCAGTGATTTGTTCGAAGAGCTGCGATCCGATCTCGTCGTAAAACAGTTTGGAGGGAAGTTGCTTCGGTAACGAGGTCAGCCCCTGCAACACGTCGGGGGCGATGGGTGAGGCGGTGAGAAGCTGCAGTTGCTTGCTAGTCGCCATTGGCCAACCGAACTCCCATGAACTGCCAGCGCACATGGGGTGGGAAAAAGTTGCGATAAGTGGCTCGAATGTGCGAGTGCGGCGTGGCACAGGAACCACCGCGCAGCACCATCTGATTGCACATGAACTTGCCGTTGTATTCGCCGACCGCGCCTGCGGCCGTTTTGAAACCGGGATACGGTGTGTAGGCGCTACCCGTCCACTCCCAGACATCGCCGAACATCTGCACAAGACCGTCAGAGCTCTTTGCCGGCTGCGGATGCAGTGAATCTGACTCCAGGAAGTTTCCCGTCATCGGGCGTGATCTGGCGGCGACCTCCCATTCAAACTCGCTGGGCAGCCGCGCACCAGCCCAGTGCGCGTAGGCAGCCGCTTCGTAAAAACCGATATGGCAAACCGGCTCGTTCAGCTGCAACGGCTGCAGGCCTTCGACGGTGTAGTTCCACCATTCGCCGTCGCGCTGCTCCCAATAGAGCGGCGCACTCCATTGATTGTTACGAACGCAATCCCATCCGTCTGATAACCACAACAGAGGATTGCTGTAGCTGCCGTCGCGCATGAAGTCGAGATACTCAGCGTTGGTTACCAGGCGCGAGGCCAGGCGGAAATTCCGCAGATAAACGTTGTGGCGAGGGCCTTCGTTATCGAAGGCGAAGCTGCTGCCCTCGAAGCCGACGGAATATACGCCTTCAGAAAAGCCGTGCCACGTTAGCGGTGAGGTCGGGTTGTCGGCGGCTGCGGCGTGCTCTGGCTTGACTCGGTATGCGGGACGAAGCGGGTTGGTCCACAATCCATTCTTCACATCAGTGATGATCAACTCCTGGTGCTGCTGCTCGTGGTTGATGCCGAGCTCGATGAGTTCGACCGCAGCCTGCGGAAGCTCAGGCGTGAGCAGGTGAACCATGGCTTCGTCGACGTAGATCCGATACGCGTGCACCTCGTCGAGGCTGGGTCGCGACAGAATGTGCCGCAGCGCGCGCAGGGGACGATCGCCGACCGCGTTGTAATACGAGTTAAAGAGATTGCGGAACGCCGGATGATACGGGCGGAACCCATCCATGTACTGCGAGAGGACGAAAGTCTCGAAGAACCACGTGGTGTGCGCCAGATGCCACTTCGCCGGGCTGGCGTCGGGCATGGGCTGCAGGTTGTGGTCCTCGACGCCGAGCGGAGCGCAAATTTTGAGTGAGGTCTCGCGCAGCTTCAGATATTGCTGCAGCAGGGACGTGTCTTCCTGACACGTTGCTGCGCCCGAAGCATCGTTCTCGATAGTATCTGGTTCAAGCGGTCGTGACATAAGTGCGTTTAGATGCAAGAAATGTGGGGACCGCCCCGTTCCGGTGCCCAAACAGCAATCGACTCAGGAGAAGATGCGCGAGTCAAAAAGAAAGGTACAAAATTTACGCCAAACCAATTCTCCGTCGCCTGGATGAGAGCATTTGGCGGCTAGATATCACTGGTTTCAGGACTTAGGGCCTCTTTGGCTCCCGGGATTGGGGCCACGGTCGGCCGGTCTTCAGCCTTTTCCGGAAGGTACGAGGGATGCTTATACAGACCCTTCAGATCGTTCCAGCGGACCGCGAGCATCTCCACGCCCATCTTGATGCCATCGCGCAAGGGACTGATCTTGGAGCGATGGTCGTGCGCCCATTCGACAGCGACCTCGGCCGTGCGCAACTTGAATTTGTTGGCCAGGAACAGAAGCTCGGGATCGAAACCCCAGCGCTCGATCCGCTGCCGGGTGAAAATAGTCTGTGCCGCCTCCCTGGTGAAAGCCTTGAAGCCGCATTGCGTGTCGCGAAATTTCAGTCCCAAGGTAATGCGGAGCGCGAGATTGAATAATCGCCCATAGAGTTGGCGATACCAAGGCTGGCGTTCGGTCTGCAGCTCGGCTCGCAGCCAGCGCGATCCAATCGCTACGTCTGCGCCCTGTTGCAGCGCCGCAAATAGCTTCTCGGCCTCATAGATGGGCGAGGAGAGATCGGCATCGGTGAACATCACCACGTCGCCCTGCGCATGCAGCATGCCGTTGCGGACACTGTATCCTTTTCCGCGATTGCCGGGATTTTCGACCAGCCGGACATCGGGATTGAGCTGCATAAAACCGCGAACCACCGCAGCCGTATCATCGGTGGAACCGTCGTTCACGACGATCACTTCACTCTGCAGTTGCCGCTGACGGACGTAATCGAAGATCCTCGGCAGGGATATGGCAAGCCGTTCGCTCTCGTTATAGGCTGGGACCACGAAACTGTAGGTCAATGCCATCCTCGCTCAATCTTAGACGCAAATTCATTGTATGCCAGTTGTTTGATGGCTAATATCGAAGTGAAAAAGTTTGGCGGCATGAACCACGTCAGGATGGCCGCTGTCGATGCAGAACCAGAATGTCGCGGTCGTATCTATCATGCGGACTCTCGTTTTCTTACTGGTGATTTTGCCGATCGGCTTACAGGCCAATGCCTCTTCCAAGCCGCACGTCGTTGGCCTGGGAAAGGCAACGCCGGTCAAGCTCTTCGTCGGCACGTCCGAAGACAAGACAGTGGACATTACGGTGCGGCCGCTGTACGTCGACACCAAGTTGAAGGATTTCACCACCGGCGATGCGCACGACGTTACCGATCGTGAGTTTGTGATCCGGCGCGCCTACCGTATCAATGATGCGCTGCCGGAGGATCAACGCAAGACTCCAAAGTGGCTATGGCAGCGGGGCGGATGGCTGCTGGTGGACCGCGTGTCGGGCAAGATCTCGCTGGTCAAGCTGCCGGACTTCGACTCGTTCTACTCCGAGGTCAGCTGGTATCGCGACTACGCGGCGTATTGCGGCATCACATCCAATGGCGAGCGGGTGAATGCCGTGGTTGTCGAGATTGGTGGCAAGAAGCCGCTGTTTCGAAAGGAACTCGGCAAGGCCATCACAGGCGATGCCAGCGACAGCAACTGCTCGGGGCCGCATTGGGAGCGACAGCCGGCGCGGGTGACCTTTCTGCCGAAGACCGGTGACAAGTTCACGGTGAACGTTAGCGGGCGTTTTGCGGATGAGGCGCCGGACAACGATTCGGATGAGGAATAAGGATTGAAGACCTTCGACGAGTTGCTGCGCGATGCGGAGATCGCCCACGGGCATTTGTGCGCCGGGCAGATTCTTGGTGTACGGCTGGCGATGCGCGGGCTGGAGTTGCTGGGCATCGACGATCCACATGGCAAGGATCGGAAGCGGCTGATCACGTTTGTCGAGATTGATCGCTGCGCGACGGACGCGGTTGCCGTCGTGACCGGCTGCCGCCTGGGTAAGCGCGCGCTGAAGTTTCGCGATTGGGGCAAAGTGGCGGCGACGTTCGTCGATCTGGAGTCGCGACGCGCAGTGCGAGTGTGCGCGAAGGAGAGCTCAAAGGCGCTCGCGCGGCAAATGCATCCGGAGATCGAGAACAAAAACCAGCAGCAGATGCTGGCTTATCGCGAGATGCTCAATGACGAACTGTTCAGCGAGCAGTGGGTGAAGGTCGAGCTGCCGCCCGAAGAGCTGCCCGGCTACAAGGGCGAGCGAATCGTCTGCGCCGAGTGTGGTGAGGGGATTAATTTTCAGCGCGAGGTGCGGCGGGACGGCAAGATTCTGTGTCGCGGCTGTGCGGGCGAGCGGTACTACGAAGAAATCTCGTGAGGATTACTTCCCAGGCTGCGGTGTTTGTGGCGTGCGGATTTCGGTCGAGCTGGGCGGCGAGTTGAACGTCACATCGTGATGGCGATTCGGATCGGAGGTGCGAGCCGCATTGCCAGAATTTGTTGCGACCGGAGCGTGGCTGCCAGCCGCGGTGTTCGGGGTTCCTGATTGGTGCTTGGGAGGAGGCGGCACGGGACGATGAAAAACGGTGTGGTCGTGCTCCTCATATCGCTGCGCGAGCAGCGGAGCGGCAAGCAATATCGGAGCGGCGAAAGCAAGAAGTAAAGTTCGGCCCGGCCTGAACATAACCCTGATCTGTTATAAGCTTCGCTATTTTACGCTACTGATGAAACGATAGACATTCGGCCCGCAGTGCGCAATACCACTTTGCGGCAGTCATTTCCGCGTTTGGGACTTTCTGGCGGCGGTTGACCGGCGAGCAGCCTGCCGCTTCGGCGCCGCGAACCGGTGCTCGTATTCCCGCAGATCGACGCGCCGCCCTTTGAAGCGGACTCCCTCAGCCTCCAGCAGGAAACGCTGCTCCATGGCGTACTCGCCGCGCAGGGAGATTCGGCCACCAGAGCCAAGAATGCGCTGCCATGGCAATCCCCCAAACTGGTTCAACACCTTGCTCACATGACGCGAGCAGCGTGGATACCCGGCGGCCTTGGCAATGGCGCCATAGGTGCTGACGCGGCCCCGCGGAACCTTGCGAATCGCCGCAACAATCGCGGTGGACATCGGCGTCAATCCGGCGAACGGTGCACTAGGTTTCGGCATAGTCGCCAGGCATTTGGCATTTAGCAGTTGGCACTTAGCCAACCCGCGCTTCCGCAGCTTCTGCCAACTGCCAAGTGCCAAATGCGAATTGCCAATTCCTACGTATATCATCTTTGTGATGCCTAACTTAACCCACGACCCCACGGCTCGCTTCTCCGATCGGGCGGAAGATTACGTCAAGTACCGGCCTCACTACTCCCACGATGTGGTACACGCGCTAAAGGCGGCCTGCGGGCTGAAGCCGGAACATCTGATCGCTGACGTCGGCTGCGGCACCGGCATGTTGGCCGAGATCTTTCTGCAGAACGGCAACCGCGTGATTGGCATTGAACCGAACCACGCGATGCGGCAAGCTGGGGAAAAATATCTGTCGCAATATCCCGCCTTCCGCATGCTCGAGGGCAGCGCCGAGTCCACAACTCTGCCGCAGGCAAGCGTGGATTTTGTGGTCGCAGGCCAGGCGTTTCACTGGTTTCGGCCTGCGGAAACTTGCGCCGAGTTTGCGCGAATTTTGAAGGCCGACGGATGGGCGGTTTTGCTCTGGCATCATCGTGATACGCAAGCCACGCCCTTTCTTCGCGCCTATGAGGAGTTCGTCGGGCGCTTCTCCGTTGATTACGAGCAGGTTTCGCAGAAGTATGTGGCGAACTACGACCAGCTGCAGCATTTCTTCGCGCCCAACGCGATGACGCTGATCCAGCAGCACAATCAGCAGTCGCTGGATTTTGACGGCCTGCGCGGGCGGCTGCTGTCATCGTCCTACATCCCCAAGTCGGGCGAGAAGCACGACGCAATGTTGGAAGCTCTGCCGCAACTGTTCTCGTCGCATGCCGCCGACGACCGCGTGGTGCTCGAGTACGACACCAACATCTACTACGGACATCTGGACCGATGAACGCGTCGGCCGCCACGGTGGTGCTCCGGACCGAACATCTGGGACGCCGCGTCGGTGAGAAGTGGATCGTCGATGATGTATCGCTCGGCGTGCACCGCGGAGAACTGCTGGGATTGGTTGGCGCCAGCGGATCGGGCAAGAGTTCCCTGCTCCGTTTGCTGAATCGCCTGGACGAGCCAACCACCGGCACTGTCTTCCTCGAAGACCAGGACTATCGCCAGATTCCGCCGCGCCAGTTGCGGCGGCGCGTCGGCATGGTGACGCAGCGACCGTTTCTCTTTCCCGGCGATGTCGCGTCCAATCTGCGATTCGGCCCATCGCAACGCGGCGAGACGCTGGCCGATGATCAGATTGCAGGACTGTTGCAGAGGGTGGGTCTGCCAGGATTTGCTGCGCGTAACGTGGCGAATCTTTCCGGTGGCGAGCAGCAGCGCGTCTCGCTGGCGCGGGCGCTGGCCAATCAGCCCGAGATTCTGCTGCTCGATGAGCCGACGTCTGCGCTGGACGAGCAGGCAAAGACTGGCGTCGAGCTTCTGATCCGCAATCTGGTGAGCGCCAACGGCTACACATTTGTTCTGGTGACGCACGATCGCGATCAGGCGCGGCGGCTGTGCGATCGGGTTGGTCTGATTGACGCCGGGCGACTGGTCCAGAACGGAACCCCAGCAGAGCTACTAGGTGGTTTTGAAGGGGCACGGCTCTAAGAGACTGCTGAAAAGGTCGATTGGGGAGCGCTTTGAAGGGGCGCAGCTTCAGCTGCGCCATAAGAGGCCGTTTATTTTTGTCATCACGAGCGGGCTTCAGCCCGCGAGGGATCTGCTTTTCGTACAGCGGCCCCTCAACGCGTGCCCTTTCAGGCCAGCAGCAGCGTGCGGAACGGCTGAACGCTGCGATCCTCGGAGGTACTACATGCTGAAAGCTCTCTTCCATTCGCAAATCGCGCTGGGATTCGCGCAGGCAGCCATCGCCTCGGTGCTGGCACTGCTCGTGATTCTGCTGGCGCGCCGCCGCAACATTCATCTGGAGAGCGACACGGCCATCGCGCTGGTGCGCGGCATCGTGCAGATCGTCGTGGTCGGCTCGGTTCTGGTTCTGCTGTTGAAGGCGCCACGATGGAGCAGCGTGTTTCTGCTCGCTGGCATGATCATCGCCGCGGGATCGATTTCGGCCAGGCGGGCGCAGAACATTCCCGGCGCGCGCAAAGTCTCGACCTACTCCATCGCCGCGGGCGCGGGCCTGGTGACTGCGGTGATGACCTGGGCGGGCGTGATCGACACCGCCATCACCTCGCTGATTCCCGTCGGCAGCATGATCATTGCGAACGCGATGAACACGAATGGGCTGGCGCTGAATCGCTTTCGCTCCGAGGTGCTGTCGCATGCAGGCGAGGTCGAGACGGCCCTCGCGCTCGGCGCCGCGCCGGAGAAGACGATCGCGAGCTATACCGAGGCAAGCATTCATTCGTCGCTCATTCCGGCCATCGACAACCTGCGCTCGCTGGGCATCGTGTGGATTCCCGGACTGATGACCGGCATGCTCCTCTCCGGCGCCGATCCGCTGTACGCCGCGATCTATCAGTTCGTGGTGATCGCGATGATCCTCGCATCGTCGGGGCTGACGTCGCTGCTGAGCACAATGATGATTCGCGCCTACGTCTTCTCCCCGGCGGAGCAGTTGGTGCTGAAGGAAAGTTAGCCCCCTCAGCTCGGATGCACGCACTTTGTTATAGTCTGTTGCATCGCTCCAACCTAAAGTGTGTGACTGTTATGCAACGAGTCGAGAGAACTGTCTTCATCAGCTATCGCCGTACCAATGTTCCGTGGGCGCTGGCGATTTTCCAGAACCTAACCCAATACGGCTACGATGTTTTTTTTGACTACAGTGGCATCTCCAGCGGCGACTTTAAAACTGTTATTCTGGAGAACATCCGAGCTCGGGCGCATTTCCTTGTGATCCTGACCCCATCGGCGCTGGAGCGCTGCGGCGAGCCTGAAGACTGGCTGAGGCGCGAGATCGAAACTGCACTCGAAGAGCGACGCAACATCGTACCGCTGATGCTGGAAGGGTTCGACTTCGGCACCCCCACAATTGCCAAACAGCTCACCGGCACGCTGGCCCCTCTCAAGTTCTACAACGCGCTCAATGTCCCGGCGGATTATTTCATGGAAGCTATGGGCCGTCTGCGCGACCGGTTCCTGAACATTCCTCTGGATGCAGTGGCGCAACCGGCATCGCTTCCGGCCCGGAAGGCCGCCGCGGAGCAAAAGAAAGAAGCGGCGGCCGCTCCCAAGGTTGAGGAAGAAGAGCTGACGGCGCAGCAATGGTTCGAACGGGGCGTAAATGCCGTTGACTCTGATGAGAAGTTACGCTTTTATAGCAACGCTATCCGCCTAAAGCCCGATTACGTGGTTGCACTTAATAATCGTGGCTTCGTCCGCCGCGGTGTGGGCGATATAGATGGAGCATTGGCTGATTTCAACCAGGCGATCCTCCTCGACCAAAGCTACGCTAAGGCCTTCAACAACCGGGGAACCGCACTTTACGCGAAGGGCGATGTCGCGGGCGCTCTAGAAGATTTCCGAAAGGCTATCGCCCTTCGGCCAGACTCTTCGCTAGCTCACAACAACATGGGCTATGCCCTTTTTCTTACAGGGCAATTGGATGATGCTCTAGAGCATTGCGACGAGGCGATTCGCTTGACTCCCGGACTTGCCGCCGCCTTCGACAGCCGAGGGGTTGTGCGAGAGGCTAAGGGTGATCTTGAGGGAGCGCTGCAAGACTACGACGAGGCGATTCGAATAAAGCCAGACCACTCGGACGCTTTGTGCAATCGCGCCAATCTGTTGTTCAAAAAGGGCAACTTGGAGGGTGCACTGCGGGATTACAACGAGGCTATTCGTCTCAAACCTGATTTTCAGATTGCTATTGCCAACCGGGACGCGGTGCTGAAAGCCATAGCTGACGGCTCTAACAAACAACCCTCCTGACGACAATCTATAATGATCTCGTTAGCTGCTGGGCCGGACGGTCGCTGCGGGCGCGCGTGGTTCTGACTTCGGTTGGGACGAAGCGGGCTTGCAGAGGAAAGTCCGAACTCCACAGAGCGGTGTGCCGGATAACGTCCGGGCGGCGGCTCTCAAAGGGCCGTTGACGGAAAGTGCCACAGAAAACATACCGCCTCGCCTGACCACCCCAGCGCGCACTCGGAAACGAACGGGTAGAGCGGCGCTTCAGCGCCGCGTGAAGCTCGCTGTCCCACTCGGGGTTTGCATTCCGCTGCGGCCGCAGCGGAATGCAGACCTCTCATAGGGTCAGCCGAACGCGGGCCTGAAGGCCCGCTCTACCCGTCAATGAAGCTGGGCCGCGTGTTGAGGTGGTCAGGCGGGGTAAGGGTGAAAAGGTGCGGTAAGAGCGCACCGCGCCGTCAGCAATGGCGGTGGCAGGGCAAACCCCACACGGAGCAAGACCAAATAGGGGAGGATTCCGCCTCGGCGGAGACGTGCCGGCTCGGTGCGTCACAACTTCCGGGTAGGTCGCTAGAGCCGCGCAGTAATGCGCGGCCCAGAGGAATGACCGTCCTGCCGCTCTTTGTTCTTACCAGGGAGAAAGCTCCCACACATTCGAACACCGCGAATGTGTGGGGCCCCCAATAAGAAGAAAGAGCGGCAGACAGAATTCGGCTTACAGGCCCGGCAGCTAAGAAAAATAGCGATTAGCACTTAGCGATTAGCAACTAGCTTCCTTCTCCTTCTCACATCCGCACGATTGCGCACTGGACTCTCGCGGCTTTGGCGGCAAGCCGACACGACAGGACTCGGTTCACGAACAGGCCTGCGGCTGAATGAGAGAGCTAATCGCTAATTGCTAGTTGCTAATCGCTTCTTATCTTGCCATCCACGCAGCCGTGTCGGCTTCAGCGTGACGATCGATGCGACGCTGGCGCGTCTGCCACTGCGACTTCGCCTGCGCGCTGAGCAATGCGGGTCGGACTTCGAGTTCGCGCGAGGTGAGCACGTGCGGCCCGGCAAAGCGTACGTCGGCGACGGCTTGGGTTGCAGTCTGCACCCACACGCCGTTCACCTGTCCGTAGTTGATGGTGAGGGTCAATCCCTTAATCCACATCGAAGGATTCTTTGCGGTCATGCCCTTGATCTGCCGCAGCGCGAAGTTCTGCGCATCGACCCAAGCCTTGCCGTTGATCAGCTCCACCGCCTGCCGCTTCGGCGTGAGCCGTAGCACGTAGCAATCGTGGCCGTCGACGGTCTCGCGGCCCAACAGCGCAAAGTCATAATTCCTGCGGCTGATCTCGTGCTGATCGGAGTGCCCAGCCATTTCGGCTTCGTGATCGAGCACCTTGCGCACAATGCCCGCACCGCGATCGCTGCCTTCGGATTTCACAATGCTGTAATCCTTTGCCGACGGGGGAATGACGTTGACCTGCGCCACAACTTGGGAGCTGGGGTGTTGCGCTCCCTCTGCCGAGAGTTGGTACTCGCGCGTGACAGTATAGGCAATGCTTTGCGCACGCGAATCGAGCTCCGCCTGCTGCATACGCGTCAGAACCTGATCGAGCGTGAGGCTGGACGACTGTCCCCACGTTGGCAACGGGAGCGTTAGAAGAAAACCGCAGGAAATAAGCCCGATATGTATTAGCGATCTGCCCCGCATTAGTTCGGCCCCGAGAGATTAGTTGCGCATGCTTGGTTAGAAGCACGTCCCGGGCCAACTGATGTCCGCAAAACTTAAAGCTGAGATTCAGCTGTAGGTAGGCAGTATTACAACGTCAATTTGACCTAAGGTAGGAAAGTCTTGCCTATACCGTGAAAGATGGCGTCGCAAACCGCGCCGTCTACTTCGCCTTCGCAACCTCGCGGTACACCTCAAGCATGCGCCGCACGCTGGCCTCCCACGAGAATTTGGCCGCCTGCTCCAGGCCGCGCGCCTTCAACTTGTCGCGCAGCGCCTGATCGACCAGCACGCGATGCAGCGCGCGCATGATCTCGAAGACGTTCTCCGGATTCACCATGACAGCGGCGTTGCCAACCACCTCGGGCACCGACGACGTGTTGCTGGTCACCACCGGCGTTGCGTGCGCCATCGCCTCCAGCGGCGGCAGCCCGAAGCCCTCGTACAGCGACGGGAAGACGAAGATTTTCGCCTGGTCGTAGAAAATGCGCAGCACATCGATGGGCACGAAGCCGAGGAAGCGCACATCGTTCTGGACGCCGGCTTTCACGCAGGCGCGCCGCAGGTCGGGATGCTTCGACACCTCGTCGCCGATGATGATCAGCTTCAGGTCTTCAAACTTCCCTTCCTTGCTTAGCTCGCCCTTTAGCGCGGCAAACGCCTCGATGATGCGCACCACATTCTTGTGCGGGCTGATGCGCCCGGCATACAGCAGAAACGGCGTGTTCACCTGATAGCGTTCGGCGACGGCCTGGCGCTCGACGTCGCTGGCATGCCCGAGCCGAAAGCTGTCATCGATGGCGTTGTAGATGACTTCGATTTTCTGCGGCGGCACGTTGAACAGCCGCACCGTATCGGCCTTGGAGAAATTCGACACAGCGAAGATCCGCGCCGCGCGTTGCAACACGCGCTTGGTGAACTGGAAATGCAGTGTGCGCTTCAGCGTCGACTGGCTGTTTACTCGATACATGTGATCGAGCAGATCGTGCACGGTGACGACGTAAGGACATGGGATACCTTGCGGCTTCCAGAACAGATGCGGCACGTGCAGCAGGTCGCAGCCGTTCTGCTTCAAGATGCGATGCAGTTCGAAATAGCTGGCGACGGAGAAGTCGTTGGGCTGGCCGGTGACGGTAGTGAAGTTGGGCGGCAGCGGCCCGATGTCGCCGATACGCCCGCGCGGGCCAATGTTGTCGGGAATGCCGATGAGCAGGTATTCGTTCTCGTGATCCAGTCGCGCCAGCGTGCGAATGGCATTGCGGGTATAGGTCCCGACGCCGAACTCCGTGATGCGGCGAATGTCGATGGCGACGCGCAAAGAGTAGTGTAATTCAGCCGTCGGCTGTCGGCTCTCAGCTGCCGGCTGCCCGCTGTTAGAGCTGGCCTTCAAAGGCCAGCGTCCAGCCACCCCTAATTCTTCCTCGAATGGGCCTCAGCCCGCGAGGCCTCGTTTGTTTGGACATTTGGGCAAACTGATCAGCCCCGTAACTTTTCATAGCAATTCGGAGTTTTATCTCATGGGGCTGGCGCACCAACTCTCGCGTCTTGCAGGCCTGAGCGACGAGCCTCCTCTACTTGCGCTGGAGCAATGAGTTGGACAGACAGCAATAATCCAACTCATTGAGAGACAGGCTGTTCTAATACCCCCACCTCCGAGCCGTTGACATTGGAGCCAGACATTCGCAGACTCCAACAAAACGTCGGCTAAAGCGATTGTCTCAGAGGTGGCGGATGAAACGATTCGAACTACTCGCAATGGTTGGAGCTGTGATGTTGTTTGCGCTCGGTCTACCGGCGTCGGCGCAAACCCCACCGCAGGATGCGCAGAAGCCCGCGGCCAATGCGTGGATGCTCACCCCAACTCCGTACCTGGAATGGAACAAGGACATTCCATCTTCGGTGCGAGAGGCACGCGATCGTGATTCGGACAAGGGGTCTGCTGGCCAGAAATATCCGTTGACCTCGCCTCTCTCGGATGCCCCCGGGCCAAGCATAGGGGATGGCGGCTTTAAAGGGCCGGAGATACCGCTCGCTCGCAACAGGGTCGTTTTGACGGGAATGTTCACGAAGCGCCGCAGCGTTCTAAGTGCTTCCGAGTTTTCGCTGTACAGCGAAGTCACTGTCCATGTAGACGAAGTATTCGACGACCAAAGCGGCTCCGGCGCCCACCCGGGCAAAGATATAACGATCCTGATTTCCGGGGGAACGGTTACCTTGGCCTCGGGCCGCATTCTAAGTTACAACGCAGGGCCAATTCACTACTCGCTGCAGCCTGGCCGCAAATATCTCTTGATTTTGTCGTATCACAGAGAGGGCGACTTCTACGTCAACAGGGATGACTGGGACATTTCGGACGGTACAGTTCGACCCGACACCGTACCAGATGAATACCGGGCAAAACACGGTCTTTCGTCTCTAAACGGACTTGCTGTACAGCAGCTCGGCCCAACATTGGCCAAGCTCCTAAACGAGCAACGGTAGCCGCAACTTGAACCGTTCCCAGGAGGCAAGGGCAGTGAAGAAAACCTTGGCCGGGTGCCCCAGGTCTCGCGCTTTTCGAGACCTGGGCGGTAACCATCCTTCCCCACTACGACCCCGTTGATCTTCGAAGACCAACTAAGCCAGCCCCACAACTACTCTTTCCCCTTCGTCCAGTCGATGATGTTGGTCAACTTCCACGGGTTCTGGAACAAATCAAATTGCAGCTCACCCTGCTTGTTCATGGTTACCTTCACCGCCGGGTAGAGCACGCCGCTGTTCGCGTTCTTGTCCTTGTCATTGATCTCGATCTCGCCGAAGGTCACATCGTATCCCTTGGAGCGCTCGTTCTGAGCGTTCTCGTAAATCGTAAGGACGCGGTCGGTGGCGAAGCGGATCTTGTGTCCGGTTGGGGTAGGAATCGACACGGCGTAGGCAATAGGAAAGCCCGTGTTGCTGGGCAGGCGAATTCGGCCTACAGCCTTCATCTTCGACAGCGTTCGCGCCAGCTCGTCATGCCCGCCCTTCTGAAAAGCAGCGATCAGCGTTTGCCGATCTTCGGGCGTCGAGAATTGGTCAATACTCACCTTCACGTTGAACTGCTTCCCCATCTGGGTGCTGGTGCCGCGTGCAATCGCGTCGATGTTTTCCACCTGAGCGACTGCCACCGCAGCCGTCATCAAGATCACCATTAGAAGAACGCACTGAGATGTTCTGTCCAGCTTTCGGTCCATGTTCTCTCCTTTTGTTGGCTCTTTATCTAACAGCCGGCTCCCGGTTGATGAAAGCTAATCGCTAATCGCTTCTTCCTCACGCCCTCGGCAGCAGGAAAATTCTTATCACCGGGAACGCCAGCAGCACAACCGCAACCACCGCCAGTGCCACGCGCACCCCATGCGTCTTGAAGCGCTGGCTGACGGCCATCAGCAACAGCACGGTCGCCAGCACCACCGTCAATCGCACGTACTGATCAGAGCGCTGGCGCGCGCGCGTTCCCTGCTCGAAGATCTCCGCCGCTTCCGCATTCAGCTTTGCCGCCTCTTCTCCTTTTGCGTTGTGGTACTGCGGCATCAGTTGCGGTCCCGGAGGAGCATTGGGATTGTTCAGCGGATCGGTGGCCTTCCAGGCTTGGAAGACCGGGACGAAGTCGGGCAGAAAGCGCCGCTCAAACATATCGGCCAGCTTCTTATTCCCAGTCGCTGTTGCCTTCAGCCACTCCACCACAGTCGAAGCATTGTAGAGGCGCTCCTGATTGGCGTAGTTGGCCAGTCCCTCAGCCTTAATCTTCAGCTGGCTGGACTGACCATACAGCTCATCCTGATGTCCATCCCACAGGGCAGCCTGATATCCGCTCCAGGCGGTCGTGATGGCCACAACCGCCAGCACGATAGCTTCGATGATCTCGAGGATCTCGTGGGCCAGCGACTGCCCTCCATGCTTGGATTCGCTGAGGTGATGAGCCACCTCGACCTGGTGGCCTCCAATTTCTGCCATGGGCGTGTCTCCTGACTGAGTGGAGCTAATGCTAACAGCGACAATGCTTCCTTCCTACTGCGAAAATGCTGGTTGGGGTGCTGGTAGAAATATCAGCCTGGTGGCAGGTGGCGAGAGGGGTGTGTGCAGCAGTGCGGCTGCCCCACCCGGGCTGGTTTTGCTTGTGGGTGGGGTCTTTCGTCGTATCTCCGAAATCTTTCACCCCGAGCCGGATGTTATCCTGATCAGAACCTTCCCTGACGAGGCTGTCATCCTTTCATGCCAGACCAAAATCCTCCTGATACTCAAACCGACAACGAACTGAACGAATCCTTTGGCGATCTTCTCTCGCAGTACGAGCGGGAACATGCGCGTAAGTCCGACGAAGGCCCGCGACAACTGGAGGGGAGAGTCGTCGCCATCACCGCTGAGTCCGTGCTGCTCGACATCGGCTACAAAACCGAAGGCATCTTGCCCTTGTCGGCATTTCAGAACGAAGAGGTAAAACCGGGCGACAAGTTTCCCGTCAGCGTGAAGGGTCGGGATCCCGAGGGCTATTACGAACTGTCGCGCTCGCGAGTCGCTCGCCCGAAGGACTGGAACGCGTCTGGAGCGCGCGTTTGCCGAAAAGTCCACGATCATCGGCACAGTAACGGCGATGGTCAAAGGTGGATTCAGTGTCGATGTCGGCGTGCGCGCCTTCATGCCCGCATCACGCAGCGGCGTGCGCGAGGCTGCCGAGATGGAGAAGCTTGTCGGACAAGAAATTCGCTGTCGCATCACCAAGCTCGACGTTACGGAGGAGGATCTCGTCGTCGATCGCCGCGCCATTCTGGAAGACGAAGAGCGCGCAGCAAAGGAAGTGCGCTATTCGGATCTCAAGGAAGGCGACATCGTGAACGGCACGGTGCGCAACATCATGGATTTTGGAGCCTTTGTCGATATCGGTGGCATTGATGGCCTGTTGCATGTGTCCGATATTTCGTGGGGACGCGTCGAGAAGCCCTCCGACGTTCTTTCTGTCGGCCAGGAGATCGAAGCCAAAGTCCTGAAAGTTGACATCGGCAAACAGCGCATTTCGCTCGGCCTCAAGCAGCTTCAGCCGCATCCTTGGGATTCGGTCAGCGACAAATACAAGACCGGCGAACGCGTCCGCGGCACGGTTAGCCGTCTGGCCGATTTCGGCGCGTTCGTCGAGCTGGAGCCGGGAGTCGAAGGGCTGGTTCACATCTCCGAGATGTCGTGGGTGAAGAGGGTTCGCAAGCCGAGCGATCTGGTGAAAACCGGCGACACGGTCGAAGTCGTAATCCTCGGCGTGAACGTTGGTGAGCAGCGTCTCTCGCTCGGACTTAAGCAAGCGTTGGGTGATCCCTGGGCCGATGTGCCGCAGAAGTTCCCCGTCGGCTCCGCGATCGAAGGGCCGATCACCAGCATCACCAAGTTCGGCGCCTTCGTTCAGGTCGCCGAAGGCGTGGAAGGCATGGTCCACGTCAGCGAGATCAGCGCCGAGAAACGCATCAGTCATCCGCAAGACGTCGTGAAGCTGGGGCAGGTCGTGCAAGCGCAAATCATCGGAATTGATTCCGAACGCCGCAACATGCGGCTGAGCATGAAGCAACTCGTTCCCACCAGCGTCGATGAATACATTGCCGAGCATAAGCGCGGTGACGTGATCACCGGCCGGGTAATGGAAGAATCTGGCGGAAGCGCGCGCGTACAGCTGGGCGAAGGCATTCAGGCGACCTGCCGGCTGGCGGTGTCAGCCCCGGCGAAGGAAGAGAGCACGAGTGCCGCGAAAGCAGATTTGTCCTCGCTGAGTTCGATGCTGCAGGCGCGCTGGAAGGGCGACGCAGCGGGTACGGTCGCGCCGAAGCCCGAAGAAATTCACGCTGGACAGATTCGCAGCTTCCGCATCGCGAAGCTCGACCCCGAGACGAAGACCATCGAGCTGGAACTAGCTTAAGCGTTAGTCGGGTAGAGCTGGCCTTCAGGCCAGCGTCTAAGTGGGTTTATTTCCTCTTCTGAGTCGGCTTCAGCCGACGACATGTGACTCGCACTACGAATTTCTTAACAGTCTGTTCAACTGCGCAACGGCTTCCGGCGCTTGTGCCGCCGGTGTTCCGCCAAACCCCAGGATGAAGCCTCGTTTGCCAGGTTGCTCCGTATACGACGAAGACAGCGGCGCGACCCACAGCTTCTCGCGAGCAGCGTGCAGGGAGACTTCGGTGTCGCGAATTCTCATCGGCAAGGTGACGGCCAGATGCATCCCTGCCTCGGCACCAAGAATGTCTAAGGTGCGGCCAAAATGTTTTCGCAAGCTCTCGACCAGCGCAAGCCGGCGTTCGTTGTAGAGCTGCCGCATGCGCCGGATGTGGCGCGCAAAGTGTCCCTGCACGATGAAGTCGGCAAGGACCGTCTGATAAAGATAGGGCGAACCAAGATCCATCGCGTTGCGAACCGCCGCAAACCGCTCGATTAGATCCTCAGGAATCACGAGGTAGCCGAGCCGCAGTCCGGGAAAGAGCGTCTTGCTGAAGGTCCCGATGTAGATCACGCGATCATTGCGATCCAGGCCCTGTAGCGATGCGATCGGCATGCTGTCGTAACGGTATTCGCTGTCATAGTCGTCTTCCACGATCCACGATCCCGCGCGCTCCGCCCAATCCAGGAGCTGAAGCCGCCGCGCTGCGCTCATGGTCACACCCAATGGAAATTGGTGCGACGGCGTGATGTACGCCGCCCGCGCTTTGCCGCATCGGCGGATGCCTTGCGCGACATCGAGACCCTCGCGATCGACAGGAACTGGCACGAGCTTGCAACCTAGCGCGGTGAGCACTTCCTTCGTCAACCAGTAACCCGGCTCCTCGACCCATGCAGAATCCCCCGCATCGAGCAGAACGCGCGCGGTAAGCTCCAGTGCCTGCTGCGAGCCGGAGACGATCATGATCTGGTGCGGATCGCAGCGCACAGCGCGCGAGGTTCGGAGATAGGTGCAGATGGCTCGCCGCAACGCTTCCGAACCAAAGGGCCCCGTGTAGTGAAGGGTATTGATGTGCGGATGCCGGCAGTGCCGCGCCACCAGCTTCGCCCAGAGATGAAACGGGAACTCGTCGTAAGCCGGCTGGCCGAGACAGAAAGCTCCCAACCCTCCCAGCCAAGGCTGCGGCTTGTAGGGAGCGAGCCATTGCGCCCGGTGGGCGACCGATCGCGGCTTGGAAGCGGCCGGCTTGTTGCGATTTGTCAGTCGTCCGCGAACCGGTTCCTGCTGCGGCAACACGCGGCTGACAAAGGTCCCCGCCCCGGCGCGAGTCTCGCAATATCCTTCGGCCAGCAATTGCGAGTACGCCGTCAAGACCGGAATGCGCGACAACTTCAACTCCAGAGCCAGCGCCCGCGTCGATGGCATCTGCTGGCCGGCGCGCAAACTGCCGTGGGTGATGTGTTCGCGAAAGGTGTCGTAGATCTGCTTGTGCAACGGCAGCAAAGCTTTGCGATCGATGGCGATTACCGGCAACAGCGCGCTCGAAGCCTTCTCCATAAGCCCAGAATAGTGGTTATATTGAAATCGCTGCAAGTGGGTATTGTGGCTAACCACTTCGTTGCGTCACAATCATAGATAAGAATGTGGGTTCACCAGCCCAAACGACAAGGATCGGACCGCGGCAATGAATTCCCTGCTCGCGTTGTGAGCCGGAGTGACACGCCAAGTCGCTCTCGGCTGAATCGATATACGCTTCGCGGTACTCGAACACATAGAAAGGAATCTGTAATGTTGCACATTGCTCTGACCAATCGTCTGCAGGGAAAACGAATCGCGATTCCGTCCGCCGCGTTAACTCTTGCGCTGCTCGTGCTTGTCGTCGTGCCTCTACAGAAAGCCGTCGCGCAAACCAATTCCGCAACGCCCATCCTTCTGGAGTTGTTTACATCGGAAGGCTGTTCGAGCTGCCCTCCCGCCGACGCATTAGTGCAACAGTTGGATAAATCGCAGCCAATCTCGGGCGCCCAACTCATCGTCCTCAGTGAGCACGTCGATTATTGGGACCACGACGGCTGGAAGGATCCCTACTCGTCTTCTTCCATCACCGATCGCCAGATCGAATATGTGAAGGCGCTAAAACTAAAAGAGCCGTACACGCCGCAGATCATCGTCGACGGAACCACCGAACTGCGCGGCGACGAGAAGCAGATGTTCCAGGCGCTGCAGAGTGATGTCAGCGCTCCCAAGATCTCCCTGCGTCTTGATTCCGTTAGCGCCGATGGCAAGACTCCTCCCGATCTCAAAGGGCACATCGATATCGAACCAAGCCCTGAGAAGCACAATGCCGATGTTTACGTGGCTGTCGCACTTGCTCATGCCGAATCGCAGGTCGCGAGCGGAGAGAATTCCGGCAAGCGCCTCAGTCATATCGATGTCGTTCAGGAGATCAAGAAAGTCGGCAAGCTGGATAAGAACAATCACTTCAGCCAGGACTTCGAGCTGAAGCTCAAGCCAGGCACCGACGCCAGCAACATTCGCGTCGTGGCCTTCGTGCAGGAGCCCGGCCCCGGCCGCGTTCTGGGCGCAGCCTTGTGGAAGCCGGCGAACTGACACCTATTCAGTCGGCTCGCATTTCTAGAGCTTGCGTGCGCACACGCCCGCATACCAATATTGTTCGGGATCGTACGGATATTTCCAGCGCTGTCCGTCCGGGTCCCGCTTGGGCTCATCCGGATCGCCTTCCCACCTTGGCCGGTCTCCTCTGCGCCGGCTGAGCGACTTCTTAGATCGAATCAGCACGCAGTGGCAGGGATCATCGGGGTGATTCGGGCGCGGGCAATCCTTCTCGTTGATGCACCAGATCTCTTTGTCATCGTGACTCACAGAGCATTTCCCTGCTCCGCACACCACGAATTTCTCGCCGTTGCGTTCAAACCCATCGCCGGGCCCGGGCGGCATCGGCTCCTGACCAGAAAACTCGCGGTCGGTGCTATGCATAGAATGACTCCTTGAGGTAAGCAACTCTCGGGAGCGTCTCTGGCCGGGACAAACGAGGAACCCTGCTTCTCAGCCTGCTGCGATGTTAGATCATCCGCGCAATGCACTTCCAGATGAAATGCATGGTTGTGATTCATGGCAATCCTGATGTGGGAATATTTCCCAACCTCTACCCGAGCACTGCTGCAACCGCTGCCGCGTTCGATTGGGCAAGCAGCAAGGATTCCACTCCTTCCATGTCGATGCCGGCGTATTGCTTGTGCCCCATGCCGTCAAGGGCGACGGCGCAGGGCTGACTCTCAAATGCTCCTTCCACTTCCAGCATGAGTGTGTGACAATCGCGCAACGCGATCTCTCAATCTGTTCGACAGCTTTTGCCAAGGAGGTCTGATGACTGACAAGGCGGCCGGGACCTGCCTGGAACTCGCCGTTGAACGCTGCGACGACTGCGTCCTGGTGCGGTGTAGCGGCAAGCTGGTAGCGGGAGTGAACGATCGTTTCTACCGCGAGGTCGGAGAGCTGATTCCGGGCAGCAAGCGAATCGTGCTGGACATGGCGGAACTGACGCACATGGACAGCACGGGAATTGGGACGCTGGTTCGTCTGTACGTCTCCGCCAAATCCACCGGTTGCGCGCTGCAGCTCAAGAATATTGGCAAGTCGGTCCGCCAGCTTCTTGGCGTCACCCATCTCATCGATGTGCTCGCGGTCGTCGGCGAAAACAACATCCGGTTTGGTTGAGGCTGAAAGGTCTGTAGCACTCGACGGGCCTAGATTTCTTCTCCATCTTGCCTACACCAGCTCGCTAACTTTGTCCGGAGGGTTCGTCGGGAATAGAATCGCCGTACTCTCTCGCGATTGAGATTGGATCAATCGGGGTCACGTGACCCGCTGCGAGCTCATCGCTAATTGCTAATCGCTGCCTTCCTACATCCCCGGCATCTTCATTCCTGCGATGCGGCGTGCGAAGCTGGGCTTGCCCATGGTCTTGAACATCTTGCGCATCTGCGCGTACTGGCGCAGCAGCTGATTGATTTCCTGCACCGACGTCCCTGACCCGCGCGCGATGCGTTTGCGGCGGCTGCCGTTGATGACTTCGTGGTGTTCACGCTCGTACGGCGTCATGGAGTTGATGATCGCTTCCACGCGATTGAGCTGCTTGTCGTCGACCTTGTCGGCCGCCTGCTGCATGTTGGCGAACGGCCCGATCTTCGGCATGTGGCTCATGATGCTGGAAATCGATCCCAGCTTCTTCACCTGCTTGAGCTGGCCGCGAAAATCTTCCAGCGAGAAGCCGTCGCTGGACAGCGCCTTGCGCGCGAACTCCTCCGACTTGCCTTTGTCGAGCTTCGCTTCGGCCTTCTCGATGAGCGAGAGAATGTCGCCCATGCCGAGAATGCGGCCCACGATGCGGTCGGGATGAAACGGCTCCAGCGCGTCGTATTTTTCGCCGATGCCGATGAACTTGATCGGCTGCCCGGTCACGTTGCGAATCGAGAGCGCCGCGCCGCCGCGCGCATCGCCGTCCATCTTCGTGAGCACCACGCCGGTCAGCGTCAGCTTCTTGTGGAACTCGTCGGCGGAGCGCACCGCGTCCTGACCAGTCATGGAGTCGGCGACGAAGAGAATTTCCTGCGGGTTCAGGATCTTCTTCAGCGACTGCATCTCGTCCATGAGCTGCTCGTCGATGTGCAAGCGGCCCGCGGTATCGACGATGAGCACATCGCACGCGTTGTTGATGGCCTCGCGCCGCGCTTCTTTCACCAGCCGCTCGACGGTCGCGGTGTTCGACTCCTCGACCTTGCCCTCGTAGAGCTGCGCTTTGATCGCGTTGGCGACAACCTTCAGCTGCTCGCGCGCCGCCGGGCGATAGACGTCAACCGACACCAGCATCGGCCGATGTCCGCCATTCTTCAGCCAGTTTGCCAGCTTGCCCGATGTCGTCGTCTTGCCGGAACCTTGCAGTCCCGCCATCAGCACCACGGTTGGCGGCTGCGAGGCGAACTTCAGCTTCGCCGTGTCCTTGCCCAGGAGGTTGACCAGCTCGTCGCGAACGATCTTGACGACCTGCTCGGCGGGCGAGAGCGCAGTCAACACTTCCTGCCCGACCGCCTTCTCGCGAATGTGGTCGATCAGCTCTTTGACGACCTGAAAGTTGACGTCGGCTTCCAGCAGCGCCATGCGGATTTCTTTCAGCGCCTCGCCGATGTTCTCTTCCGTCAGCGTGCCCTGTCCGCGCAGGTTCTTAAACGCGCGCTGCAGTTTATCTGTGAGGTTCTCAAACATGTTCAGGAGTCCAAGGGATAAGAATGGTTCGGCTGCAAAATCTCCGCCGTATCCTAAGGATATCATCGGCCTGAAGCACCTGCGCCGGCTGTTCGCCGTCAGATTGCTTGGGGCGTGGCAAATTATGCCATCTATAGCTGCGACTCTTGTTTCTCAGGTCGGAAGAAACGTACGACGCGTGGAATTAGAACGAACCACTGAACATATCCGACGACGAACCAGCCCATCCACAGCAACGCCATTTCCAGCTGTGGCATGTAGCGGTGTGCCGGAAAAAAGGAATACGCCAGCGGAACAAGATAGCCTGCCGGGAACGACAAACCCATCATCGCTAGATAGAGAAATATGTCGTTATCCCGGTTGGTCGTGCGGTTGTATGTTAACAAGCAGGCAATTAGCAGAAGCACACATACAGCGATCCAGGTCATTCGAATTATGCGGAAACGAGGCGTGACCACGCGATGCTCCTGCGTACCGTCGACCCGATTATGAGTGACGGGGCGACTTAGTGCCAAGCCGATTTTCTCGACAGCGGCGTGCGCACACATTCGTTCTGTCCGAATATGTGGGCTCTGAACGAGCGACGCACCCTACGGCACTAAAGGCTGCGCGACAACTCCGCGCCACGGGCGCGGCATAAGAAAGCCCACCGTTTTAACGGTGCCCTGGGTGCCCCATTCAAGCCCATCGTTTGGGCTTGAGTGGGGATTTTTCCGTCACCTGTCCTGCGGTATCCCCGCTGTCCGACACACTTCGCTCGCCGCGATCACTGTATTGCAATGAATCGTCACCGTATCCTCAACCCGATTCGCATATCCTCCCGCATACGTCGTCATCACCGGAATATTCCGCGCACGCGCCGCGCGAAACACCAACTCATCTCTCTTCTTCAATCCGTCGATCGTCAGGTTCAATCCACCAAGCTGGTCTTCGCGAAACGGATCGGCTCCCGCGACATAACAAATTAGCTCCGGCTCAAACTGCCGCAGCCCCGAACTCAGCGCGTTGTCCAGCCACGCCAGATACTCATCATCGCCACACCCATCCGGCAGATTCACATCGATCGACGACGCCGGTTTCACGAACGGATAGTTATTCTCCTGATGCAAGGAAATGGTGAACACGTCCTTCGCCGGCCCGCTGCTCACATTGGCCGCGGACAGCTCGACCGCAGCCACAGTCGGAGACGACGGCAGCGTACTCGCCCTATGTCCCGAGCCGCCAAAGATCGCCGCCGTTCCGTTCCCCTGATGCACATCGCAGTCGACCGTCATCGCCCGCTTAATCCGTCCGCGCTTCTGCATCGCACGAATCGCAACGGCAAAGTCGTTGATCATACAGAAACCCTCGCCATGATCCGGAAATGCATGATGAAATCCGCCGCCAATGTTGACGCAGACGCCGTCCTCCAACGCCCGCTCGGCCGCCAGAATCGAGCCGCCCGCGTGCAGCAGGAAGGCATCGACCACCTGCGGCGAGTACGGAATCTCCATCTGTAATTCTTCGCGCGCGCTCAAGCTGCCTTCCATCAGCTTGTTCACGTAATGCGGCGAATGCACCAGCAGCACGTCCGACTCGCTCGCCGGCTGCGGCGCAAGGAAATCGCTTTCGTCGGCGACGTGTTGCTGCAGGAGCCGCTCGCGGATGAGCCGAAACTTGTCGGCACGGAAGACGTGCTCACCGATGGGCAGGAAATACTTTTCGCTGTAGATCAATTTGAAGGGCAGCATGGGCCGACGATCTGTGCAAACCGAAGTAAGGTTAGAAACTTTATTCTAGACCTGACGATCAAATCGTCGCGACTGCCAAGGGCCCGTTTCGTGCTGCATGCGCACCCCACCAGCCGACCACCAGACGATCAATGTCAGTCCCCAAGGTCGCAGAGTGCCAGCCTTTCCTACGGTTTCCGCCTTGCAACACGCTTTTTTCTTTACGATTTCCTAAACATGCCGCACACTTTAGCAATTCCAAACAAGGGGTGTACCTATGAAGCAAGCTGTGCGGCTTACCCTCGTCTTGTTGTCTCTCTCGTTCTTACTGCTGACTGCGGCTTCGGCCCAGGACCAGTACACCGAAGGCACCGTGAATCGCGTCATTCTGTTGCGAATCCTGCCTGGGCATTTCAGCGCTGCCATGGAAGATATGAAGAAGAACCTTCAACCGATATGGGAGGAGGAAAAAGCCAACGGTCTCATCGAGGGCTATCAACTATTCTTCAATCAGACCAAGTCCGGCATCGACGATTGGGACATGGGTCTGGTCCTTACCTATAAGAACATGGCGTCGCTGGACGGACTGAGCATGAAGATCCTCGAGCTGCGGATGAAGAAGTATGGCGACAAGAGTAATGAGCAGAAAGTTGTCGACAAGCGCGTCGAAAACCTGCAGACCGTAGCCAGCTACCTCACCCGGAACGTAACTTTGAAGTAGGTTATGCTCGGTGCCCATGTTCTGCCTTGGGTGCCCCACTCATTCGCGCAGTTCGAATGAGTGGGAATGCGATTGATCGCGAACTTGCGGGTGCCCCAGGTCTCCCGCCTTTCGAGACCTGGGAGTTGCCGGTGCCACAGGTTCGCATGCTGCCTTTGGACGCTAACCTGGGATGCACCGCGTCTTGATTTAATATCCCTCCATGGCCTCGGCCATCCAAATCGCATCGCTGCGCCGAGCGGCGGGCTACAACGTTCTCGCAAGCGCCGGCGTCGTGATGGTCCTGGTCTTCCTCATCTGCGCGCTCTTCGCGCCCTGGATTGCGCCTTATGATCCCGCCCACATCGATCTGCCGCAGCGCCTGATGGGCCCATCGTTTTCGCACTGGTTCGGCACCGACGAACTCGGCCGCGACATCCTCTCCCGCATCATCTATGGCGCGCGACTCTCCATGCTGGTTGGCAGCTGTGTCGTTGCCGCGTCGCTCACCCTCGGACTCATCTTCGGATCGATCGCCGGCTACTATGGCGGCCTCACCGACCGCCTGCTCAACGTCGTCGTGATGAACGCCTTCATGTCTTTTCCCGGAATCCTGCTCGCCATCGCGTTCGTCGCGTTCTTAGGGCCAGGCATCTTCAACCTGATCTTCGCCCTCTCGATCGGAGGCTGGGTCGGCTACGCGCGCCTGGTTCGCGCCCAAGTCCTGGCCGTGCGCGAGCGTGAATTTGTCGAAGCCGCCCGCGCGCTCGGCGCCAGCGACCTGCGCATCATCGTCCGCCACATCCTGCCCAACATCATCCAGCCGGTCATCGTGCAGGCGGCCATCGGAATGGCCGGCGCGATTCTCGCTGAAGCCACGATGAGCTTCCTCGGACTCGGCGTGCCTCCACCGGCGGCAAGCTGGGGCTCGATGCTGAACGACGCCCGCTCCCATCTCTTCGACTCGCCGCATCTGGTGCTCTTCCCCGCCGCCGCCGTAATGCTCGCCGTCCTCTCCTTCAACTTCATCGGCGACGGCCTGCGCGATTACCTCGATCCCAGATCAAGGATCGAAGTGGGGCTGTAAGTCAGTTGTCAGTTGTCGGTTGTTAGTTGTCGGTCATGAAGCCCTTCGCACTTTCCTGCTTCATGAACCCTCATTTCCTCTGTCATCCTGAGCGGAGGCGACGCCGCTCTTGCGTCGCCGGAGTCGAAGGACCCCTATTTCATCGCAACCCAGCCCTCCGCTTCAGGCTGTGTCCGCTCCTGATTTGCGAACTGCCAAATGCCAATTGCTAAATGCTAATCGGCCCGTGCTAGCATCGAATGCTTATGCCAACAACCGAAACTGCCTACCTCGGCGGCGGATGCTTCTGGTGTGTCGAAGCCGCCATCAAACAGCTCGAGGGCGTCATCTCCGTCCGCTCCGGATACATGGGCGGCCGCGCCGCCAACCCGACCTATCAACAGGTCTGCTCCGGCAAGACCGGCCACGTCGAGATCGCGGAAGTTGTTTTCGATCCCGCCATCATCAGCTATAACGACCTTCTGCACGTCTTCTTTACCCTGCACGATCCCACCACGCTCAATCGCCAGGGCAACGATGTCGGCGAGCAATATCGCTCCGTCATCTTCTACCGCGACGAGGCACAGAAGAAGGCCGCTGAAGATGTCATCGCCGAGTTCACCCACGACAAGGTTTTCGCGGATACAATTGTCACCGCCGTCGAGCCGGCTTCCACGTTCTACGTTGCCGAGGACTACCATCAGGACTACTACGCCAACAATCCTAACCAGCCTTATTGCATGTTCGTAGTCGAGCCCAAAGTCAGAAAGATCCGCGAAAAATACGCGCAGCGTCTGAAGGTGTGATTTCACCACGGAAGCACGGAGATTACGGAGTTTTTCTTAAGCGGTTTTAGAGAGGTTATCGGACGCACTCCGGATCGCGTTTTCCTACTTCTTTTTCCGTGTCCTCCGTGCCTCCGTGGTGAACGCGCCTTTCCCAAACCCGTTATAATAAGAGGTTTCGGCACCCGATTCTGAGCGCATCTGTGGGGTTGCCGGACCCAGGGCCATGTCGAACGAAAGCATCATCGTGCGCGGCGCGCGCGTTCACAACCTGAAGAACATCGACTTCGAGATTCCGCACAACCAGCTCACGGTTGTGACCGGCGTCTCGGGCTCGGGCAAGTCATCGCTCGCGTTCGACACCATTTACGCCGAGGGCCAGCGCCGCTACGTCGAATCGCTCTCCGCCTACGCTCGCCAGTTCCTGGAGCGCATCGAGAAGCCTGACGTCGACGTGATCGACGGCATCGCCCCGGCCGTCGCCATCCGCCAGAAAAACACCACGCGCAATCCGCGCTCGACAGTCGCGACCGCAACCGAAATTTACGACTACCTGCGCCTGCTCTACGCCCGCGTCGGCCGCACGTACTGCCTGAATTGTGGCCAGGAGGTGAAGAAGGACACGGTCGACGAAGTTGCCGATCGCATCCTCGCCCTCGGCGAAGGGACGCGCGTGCAGGTCTTCTTTCCCTTGCAACCGCCGCCCAAGCCTTCCGAGCCGGAGAAGGTCAAAGGCCGTCGCGTCGCCAAAAAGAAATCCGTCAAGCCTGCCGACGATTCCCTGCTGAAGGAACGGCTCTTCGAGCTGCGCAAGCGTGGCTACAACCGCCTCTACCAGAACGGCCAGCTCTTCGAATTCTCCACCCCGGAATCGCTGCTTGATCTCAACTTCGACGAACCGGTGCTGGTGCTCATCGACCGCATCTCCATCTCACCCGACGCGCGCCTTCGCATCGTCGACGCGGTCGAGCAAGGCTATCGCGAAGCCGGCGAAGTGCTCTTCGAGACCGCTCCGCGTGAAAACGAAGCGGTCCAGCATCTCCGGTTCTCCCAACGCTTCGAATGCAAGCAATGCAATATTCGCTACGAGGAGCCCGAGCCGCGCCTGTTTTCGTTCAACAATCCCTATGGCGCCTGTCCGCGCTGCCAAGGCTTCGGCAACACCATCGACTTCGACCTCAATCTTGTTATCCCCAATAAGACGCTCACGCTTGCTGAAGGCGCCGTCGAGCCCTGGACCAAGCCCAAATATCGTCCCTATGCCACCGAGATGAAGCGCTACGCTCGTGCCGGCGGCGTGCCACTCGACGTTCCCTGGCAGGACCTCACGTCCGATCAGCAAACCTTCATCGTCAGCGGGGAAGGCAAGTTCTGGGGCGTTCGCGGCTTCTTCGAGCATCTTGAGCGCAAGAAGTACAAGCTGCACGTTCGCGTCTTCCTCAGCCGCTATCGCGGCTACTCCGTGTGCTCCGAGTGCACCGGCCTGCGCCTGCGCCGCGAGGCGCGCCAGGTTCGCATCGGCGACAAGAACATTTGCCAGGTCACGGCGATGACGGTCGAAGGAGCCACGCGCTTCTTCTCCGAGTTGCAGCTCTCGCGCCAGGAATCGGACATCGCCGACAGGCTGCTGGAAGAAATCAACGACCGCCTGCGCTACCTGAACGACGTCGGGCTGGAGTATCTCACGCTCGATCGTCTCGCCTCGACCTTGTCCGGCGGCGAGGCGCAGCGTATCCAACTCGCAACTTCGCTCGGCTCGCGCCTGGTGGGCACACTCTACGTCCTTGACGAGCCGTCCATCGGCCTGCACAACCGCGACACCGCGCGCCTCATCAAGATCCTTCACGACCTTCGCGATCTCGGCAACACCATCCTCGTCGTCGAGCACGACAGCGAGATCATGCGCTCGGCCGACCGCATCCTCGATCTCGGCCCCGGGGCCGGCGAAAACGGGGGCCGGCTGATTGCCGCTGGAACTTACGACGAGATCCTCCACAATCCAGCGTCGCTCACCGGTCGCTATCTCAACGGCGAGTTGCGCATCCAGCTTCCCGCAGTACGCCGCACCGGAACCGGCCGCAAGATTCAGCTTGCCGGCGCGCGCGCCCACAATCTCAAGCGCGTGAACGTTGCCATCCCACTCGGCATGCTGGTTTGCATTACCGGGGTCTCGGGCTCGGGCAAATCCACGCTCGTGCACGATGTGCTCTACAACGCTCTCGCTGCCGAGAAGGGCCAGGTTACCGGAGGCCCCACTGCCGAGGTCGAGCACGTCACCGGCGCCGAGTGGATCGACGAAGTTGTGCTTGTCGATCAATCGCCCATCGGCCGCACCCCACGCTCCAATCCCGTCACTTACATCAAGGCCTTCGACGCCATCCGCGACTTGTTCGCTTCCCTCCCCGAAAGCGAGAAGCGCGGTTACGCCGCCGGCCACTTCTCGTTCAACATTCCTGGCGGCCGCTGCGAGGTCTGCCAAGGCGACGGCACCGTCACCGTCGAGATGCAATTTCTCGCCGACGTCGAGCTGATCTGCGAAGAGTGCAAAGGCACGCGCTACAAACCGGAGACGCTCGAGATTCGCTATCACGGCAAGAATATCTACGACGTCCTCGAACTCACTATCAAAGAGGCGCTGCATTTCTTTTCTGGCGTGCCGAAGATCGTCGAGAAACTGCGCGTGCTGGAAGAAGTCGGCCTCGGATATCTGCGGCTGGGCCAGTCAGCCACCACGCTCTCGGGCGGCGAAGCGCAGCGCATGAAATTGGCAGCGCATCTCCAGCCCAAGCTTCGCGACATCGGCAAGCCACGCGCCGAGCGCGACAAGCGCCAGCCGCGCATGCTTTACATCTTCGACGAGCCGACCACCGGCCTGCATTTTGACGATGTCAGTAAGCTATTGGCGGCCTTCCGCCGTCTAATCGAAGCAGGCGGCTCCATCGTGGTCATCGAGCACAATCTCGATGTTATCAAGATGGCCGACTGGGTCATCGATCTCGGTCCCGAAGGCGGCGGGCGTGGCGGCGAGATTGTCGCCATAGGTCCGCCAGAGGCCATCGCCGATGCGCCCAACTCATATACGGGACAGTGGCTGGCGCGCGTCCTGCCGGCGGTTTCGCAGGACAAGGCAGAGCAGGGCTCCGGGCCCGCAGCGAGCCTAAAATAGAAGTGTGTCGAACTCTGGTCGTTCAATTCCCAAACGCCTTGCCTGGACAAAAACGACCACCCGATGCGGCTTAAGCTCGTGGTCGTACCGCAGTCGAGGTAGTGCCGATGATCAAAAAAGTAATTAGCCCAGCGCGGAAGCGCTGGGTAGAAAGCGTTTTAGCAATCCCAGCCTCTTCAGGGGCGACACAGGCCAGAAGCGTCCTGTCGCCGCTGAAGCGGATCGGCATAATTTTCCTTGGCCTCACCCAGCGCTTCCGCGCTGGGCTAATTACTTTTCCAGCTTCCAAAGTTCACGCAATACCGATACCAAGACGTAGCGTGGCGGCTTTAATGCTGACGTTTGCCATCGCACTGACGTTGCCCTTTGTGTCCGCCCAGGAGAGCAAGCCCACAATTCGTCACCATCGCGTCGAGGAGCCCGCCGAAGACGTCACGCCGCCCGAAGTCGCGCAGGCCGAAGATGCGATCCAGCACAATGATTTCGCCACGGCCGAAGCTCTGCTGCAGAAAGCCATCGCAGCCAAACCGAACGACTATCGTGCCTGGTTCGACCTCGGATACGTCTATAACGCGACCCATCGCCAAACTGAGGCCATCGACGCCTATCGAAAGGCTGTGGCAGCGAAGCCCGATGTCTTCGAGTCGAATCTGAATCTCGGTCTGCTTCTCGCCAAGAGCGGCGACAATGCTGAAGCTGCCAAGTATCTGCGGGCCGCAACTCAACTGAAGCCGACCCCCGGGGCGAGTCTAGCGCGAGCCTGGCAAGCACTCGGTCGCGTCCTGGAATCCACGGCTCCGCAGCAGGCTCTCGCAGCGTACGCGGAAGCCACTAAGCTCAATCCCAAGGATCCCGAACCGCACATCGCCGCCGCCGTACTGCTTACCAATCAGAAGGACTTTGAAGCGGCTGCTCGCGAATATCAAACGGCAGTGCAACTCGACCCCACTTCAAAAGACGCTCTTTCCGGGCTGGTTGATCTTTACGTGGCGCAGAAGAAGTACTCCGATGCGGAAGCTGCCTTGCGCAAGTTGCTGGCGTCCGATCCTCAGAACAATGCGGCGCATCTGCAATTGGGGCGCGTCTTATTGGCTGAAGGCAAGAATAGCGAGGCTGCTGACGAGTTTCACACCGCTTTGCAGGCCAATCCGAACGATCCTCACGCCGCTCTCGAACTCGGCACGCTCTACGTCAAGGCCAACAAGAATCCGGAAGCCGAGCAGCAGTTCCGTGTGGCCGTCCACGGATCGCCACAGGATCCCGAGCCGCACTACGCTCTCGGCTCGCTTTTGATGTATGAGAAGAAATTTCCCGAAGCGCAGCAGGAGCTGCTGATGGCGGTTAGACTCAAGCCTGATCTGGCCGACGCCTACGGCAATCTGGCGATCGTCGCCGCCGCAAATAAGGATTACACGCTGGCTCTGCAGTCGCTGGACATGCGGGCGAAGTTTCTGCCTGAAACTCCCGCCACATACTTCTTGCGCGCGACCACGTTTGATAACTTGAAAGCGATACCCCAGGCGGTGGAATATTATCAAAAGTTCCTGGCGGTCGACGGCGGCAAATTTCCCGACCAGGAGTGGCAGGCGCGGCATCGCTTGATTGCGATTGATCCGCGGCACGCCGACAAATACGAAGTGAAGAAGTAGTATGCGAGCCTATGTCTCATGTGCGGCCCTTCTGCTGATGCTCGGCAGCGTACTGCTGGCCGGCACGGAATCGGCCGACCAGCTCAAGGCCCGGGCCGACGCGGCCCATGGCGGCGAACAGGCCAAGCTCTGCCTGGAATATGCGCGTGCGCAACTCGAGAGCTCTAACGCCCTTTTCACCGACGGGCAGGTCGACAAAGCGCAGGCCGAGATTCGCGAAGTGGTCGACTATTCCCGCAAAGGCGCTGATGCCGCTTCCGCGTCGGGCAAGCAGTTGAAGGAAACCGAAATCAAGCTGAGAAAGCTGGCCGAACGAATGCACGACATCGGCCAGTCCTTAGCTTTCGAGGACCGGCCACCCGTAAAACAGGCGGTCGACGAGATTCAGCAGATCCGCTCGGACTTGATGGTCAAGATGTGGGGACCGGACGCGGTACCGAAAGGCAAATCATGAAACCACATCGCATGCAATGCGCCATCTTCCTGGGCGCGCTCCTCATCGGTTGCGTAGCGCAGAGTTCGGCGCAGCGTCGCGATCCGCTGAACGAGAAGGAAATTGACGAGATGCGCGAGTCGGCGGATTGGCCCGACAAGCGGCTGGAGCTGATGGTGCAGTTTGCACGCGAGCGCATGAACAAAATCGACCAGTTGCGCGCCGATGCCAAGAGCGCCAAAGATCGGCCGATGCAAATCCATGACCTGCTTGAGGACTTCACCGCGCTCCTGGATGAGATCGAAGACAACGTCGAAATGTACGCCTCACACAAAGCGGACATGCGGAAGGGGCTGACGCTGACCATCGAAGCCGGCAGCGAATGGCAAAACAAACTGCGGCGGTTGAAGGAACAGTCGCCGCCCGAGGAACTGGATCAATACTCTTTTGTATTGGCCAATGCCAGCGACGCGGTCAGCGACATGGGCGATGACACGCGCAAGGAGTTGCAAGAGCAGAACCAGCTGGCGAAAGAGAAGAAACTGACCAAAATCTATTCCGAGCGCAAGAACTAACGGACCAACCTCTTCTGCAATGCGAACTGGACAGAAACACAAAAGGCCGCCAAAATTTCCCCCTGTGGCGGCCCTTGCTGTTTGTCATACAACAAAACTACTTCGTTGAAAGTAGCGCACCTTTCTGTGGAATTCAATAGCACGAAGACCTTAGTACCAATGTCATAACCTGCCACGATTCCCGGCCCGCGCGTCTCGTGGTAGGTTAGTGACAGATTGCGGGACAACGTTCATCAGATCTTCCAGCGCAGCTATCGCGAGCTGCGTCCGCGAGCTCCCATGCCGGAGTTTCGTGTGGAGTTCTACGCCTTCGCTAACGTGAACAACACCATCCGCCTGCGCGAAGACGTCATCCACGTGCGTATCTCCGATCTGCTGGAGGGCTCGCCCGAAACCGTCATCGAAGCCATCGCTCACATCCTGCTGGCCAAGATCTATCGCAAGCCGATCCAGCCGCTGCACTCCACGCGCTATCGCCGCTACGTGTCGAGTCACGATATGACCGCAAAGGCGCACCTGTTGCGCCAGGCACGAGGCCGCAAACACATCTCCTCCGCTCGCGGCTTCTTTTATGACCTGGATCAGATTTTCGAAGATCTCAACCAGCGCTTCTTTTATGGCCTGCTGGCGCGGCCGCAGATGACCTGGAGTCGCGTTCGCGCGCGCAATAGCCTGGCGCACTACGATCCGGCGCACAATGCGATCGTCGTCAGCCGCGTCTTCGATCATTTCCAGGTGCCGCGTTACGCCGTCGAGTACATCGTCTATCACGAGATGCTGCACTTGAAGCATCCCGTAAAGCTGCGTGGCAGCCGGCGCTGCGTCCACGGCCCGGAATTTCAGGCGGAAGAAAAGCTCTTCCCTAAGCTGGAAGAAGCCAAACTATTCCTGAAGAGGCTGTAAAAACGTTCTCACCACGGAAGCACGGAACACACTGAGGATTCAGATCAAGCTTCTTCCGTGTTTTCTGTGCTTCCGTGGTGAATCAAGGCGTCCTCGCCTTCTTCCCTGCTCTCTTCCAACATGAACTCCAGCACTTCTTGCGGCGCCGACGATGTCCACACCGGCGCGAACGACAATCGATGTAAGGGCGTTGGCCCTTTCTCGCGCAACATCTTCAGGTGTTTTGGTGTGCTGTAGCCCTTGTTGGATGCAAGGCCATACTCCGGAAACACCGGATCCCACGCGCTGATCATCGCGTCGCGTTCGACTTTCGCGATGATTGAGGCCGCGGCAATCGATGCCGACAGCGCGTCGCCATGAATGATCGGCGTCTGCTGACACTCGCAGCTCAGTCGAAGGGCATCGATCAGTAGATGGTCAGGCCGCAAATTCAACATCGCGACCGCCTCTTCCATCGCGCGCTTCGAAGCCCAGTAGATATTGATCTGGTCGATGGTCGCAACGTCGACAGCGGCAACGGCCCACGCCAGCGCGTGCTCGCGAATGCGCGGCGCCAGCTTCTCCCGCGTCTCGCGATCCAGCAGTTTGGAATCGCGCAACCCGCGAATGCGGTATGCGGGATCGAGGATTACGGCGGCAGCCACAACGGGCCCAAACAGCGATCCCCGGCCGACTTCATCGACGCCCGCGACCAGCGTGGCTCCCGCGCCCCAAGCCACTTTCTCATACTTCAGCGTGCACTTCAGGCGCTTCAGCAGACGCAGCTTGAGCGTCGCCTTCGAAACAGTCTTCTCGCTGTCAGAGCTTTTGCTCGTTCTCTTGTTTGGTCGCGATTTCACAATGCCCAGAAAGCAATCTTCGTTACAAAGATTCTAGAGCAAACCAGTGAGCGGTGACCTTTGGAAAACTCGTGTCCACGATCGAGGCGCCCGAAACCGCTGATGCAAATAGACGTTAACTACTTTTGTAATACCCCTGCCGAGCACTCGCCGCATCACAGTTCCGGGAGGGTCCATGATCACGGCAAGCAACGGAGCACGGGCTATTATCGCCGGCATCTTATTTTGTCTTCTTCTGACCGCTTGCGGCGGCGGTGGCAACAGCTCCAGTCAACTCGCTGCGACCACACCTTCGACTGGCGGCGGCAGTGGAAGCTCCGGTGGAGGCGGCTCAACTGGAGGCGGCGGTTCCGGTGGTAGCGGCGGCTCTGGAGGTTCGGGGGGCTCAGGCGGATCTGGCGGGAGCGGCGGTTCCGGCGGTTCCGGCGGAGGCATTGCTCAGGTTCAACACGTCGCAATTGTTGTGTTGGAGAATTTGAATTACAGCGACGTTGTCGGCAGCTTGAATGCTCCCTACATTAATAGCCTGATCGCGCAAGGTGGCCTGGCAACGCAGTATTACGCCAACACTCATCCCTCCATCGGCAACTATTTTGTGATGACAACCGGAGAGATTTACACCAACGACGACGGCTTCGACGGAGTGCTGTCGATTGACAATGTAGCACGCGAACTGCAGGCTGCGTCGGAGTCATGGAAAGTTTATGCGCAGAGTCTACCGCAGCAAGGGTATCTTGGCGGCGATGTCTACCCGTATCTTCGGCACCACAATCCGATCACATACTTCTCCGACGTGCAACCGCCATCGCAGCTGAATCTGAACATCGTCAACTTTAGCCAGCTTGCAGCCGACCTCACCGACGGCAAATTGCCGGCCTATTCCTTCATCGTGCCTGATGCCGAGCACGATGCACACGACTGTCCCGGCGGAGGTTCCGATTGCGATGTTGGCGTCCGCGTTGCCGCCGCCGACACCTGGCTCTCGGCAAACCTACCTCAACTGCTGACCAATACGCTGTTCAAGCAGAGCGGGATTCTCGTCATAACCACCGATGAATCGCGGAATGACGACACCAACGGCGGCGGCAAAGTAGCAACCGTACTAGTCGGCACCGGAGTGAAAGTGGGATACCTGGGCACCGTCACCTACGACCATCGCAGCCTGCTGGGGCTCAGTATGACCGCTCTCGGCGTACCAGTGATTCCCAATGGTGCAGGCTCGGCGCCACAGATGACGGAATTCTTCCAATAGAATTTGCTGCCAGTCGTTCAGCAGACCACTGGACTAAACGGCGATTCTCAACCCCTGCTCAACCTCGAGTTCAGGAGATTCTGCCGGCAGAAAGACAGAAAATACGGACCAGCTACTTCCCGGTGTCGTGCGGCTCTTTACCTGGATGCGGCCGCGGTGCTTGTCGACAATTCCCTTGCAAACCCACAAGCCCAATCCTGTGCCGACGTCTTTCTTCGTCGTGAAGAATGGCTCAAAGAGCCGGGAACGATTCTCCTCCGGAATCCCAGGACCAGAATCGGCGACCGTCAGCCGAACACCTCTTCTGCGCTGGCCACGTCCTTCTTTCGTCACAGAAAGCCGAACCCGAATCTCTCCCCCGATTGGCACCGCATCGATGCTGTTGCTGATCAGGTTGGCCAAGAGCTGGCGAATCTCTCCGGCTACACCCACGATCTCGGGGTCCTGTTTGATCTCTGATGTAATCTCGATTTCCTTATTGCGGATCCTGGAGGAGAAAACGGAAACCAGCGATGTCACCATATGGCCTAACGTGGTCGGTGCGGCCCCGCTAGAGTAGCGATAGAAGCCCAGCGTCTGCTTGGTCAGGTGCGAGACGCGAGTCAACTCCTCCTCCGCCGCTGCCAGATACTTCCGAACTTCATCTGCGTTCCCACTTTTTCGAGCCAGGTAAATAAGATTGGTCACAGCTTCCAGCGGATTGTTAATCTCGTGCGCCACCGTCGCAGCCAGCCGCCCAACCGACGCCAGCCGCTCGCTGGTGTGCAGCGCGTGTTCCGTCTTTTTCTGCTGCGTTATGTCGCGCGCGATCTTAGCTGCCCCGATGATTGTGCCCGTCTCATCACGCACCGGCGAGATGGTCAACGAGACTTCGATGCGCTCGCCATTCTTCTTGAGGCGCTCGGTTTCAAAGTGGGTGATGCGGTCGCCGCGGCCGATCGTCGCCAGGATCGCCTGTTCATCGTTGTGCAATTCGGGAGGAATAATCGTCGTTATCGAGTGTCCAATGATCTCTTCCGCGGTATAGCCGAACATTCTCTCCGCGGCTGCATTCCAGCTGGTTACAATGCCGTTCAGGTCCTTGCTGACGATGGCATCGTCGGAAGATTCCACGATTGCGGCCAGTCGATGCCGAGCTTCCTCCGCCTTCCTCCGCTCAGTTACGTCCTCGGCAGCCCCGAACCACTCAACCACTTCGCCTGTTGCGTCCAGAACGGGCACCGCGCGCGACAACGTCCAACCTAACGTTCCATCCAGGCGAAGCACACGATGCTCCAACTCGAAGGCGTTCTTGCTACGCATGGCTTGCGTAACGGCAGTCATGACCCGGTGCTGATCGTCAGGATGAATGTACTTCTGTAGCCAGTCGCGGGTTGATTCGTCGGTATCGGCAATAAAGGCCTTGCCCTCGAGCTGATGCAATTCGCTCCAGTCGGCGCTCATGCTGTACACCGCATTGGAGGTCGCGGTCACGAAGGCTCGCAGCCGTTCCTCACTTCGCCGCAAAGCATCCTCGGCTTCGGCACGTTCCGTGATGTCGCGCGTTGTGCCGGCAATCGCCTCCACATCGCCGCCAGGTCCCAAGACCGGCACAAATATGTAGTCATACACGCGTCGGCCATTGGTGCCGGTGAAAGGCACTTCGCCGCGGATGGGCTTCCTGGTCGCGATCACTTCTTCAATCTCGCGATCGTGCATCGCCGCGTGCCACGGCGCATATCCAAGTTCGAGGCAGTTCTGCCCGATGGCTTCTTCCCAAGTACGCCCCCACATCGCCAGCAACGCTTTGTTGGCATAAATAAACCGATGGTTCAGGTCGAAGACGTAGGCGAGATCCGGTGTATTGGACAGTATTGTGTCATACAGGCGGCGGGCTTTTTCGCGCTGGCGCGCAACCTCGCGCTCGTGCGCCTTCCTGTCGGTGATGTCCCGCCCTTCAACCGTGATGAAGGCCACTTTGCCATGCTCATCCTTCACCGGCGTGAGCGAGGCATCGATGATAATCGTCTCCTTGCCGCGCGCTCTTCCGAATATGGTCGTGTCCCACCGGACGAATTCCCCCTGACTGGCGTGCTGAATCGATTCCCGTAAGGTTCGATTGATCTCTTCCGAGACTTGCCACCAGGGCGTCGTCCAAAACGGTTTTCCCTCGACATCCGAAAGCTCGATCCCTACGGCGTCGAGCGCGGCTCGATTGATCTCAAGCACCAGACCCTTGGCATCCAGCAGGCCAACGAACTCGACCATCGAATCCAACGCGATGCGGGCAATCTTATCCCGATAGCGTTCCTGAGCGTCGCCGGCTGAAATCTGGCTATCGTGGGTGAGGACGAGGTCGGCGCGAGTCAACGGTTTGCTGGTCATCTCAGATTAGAAGAGGTTGTGCTTGCGCCTGGGAGCGAGTCGAAGAATGGCCCGGTATTGATCAAACCGGACGAAGGAAATCTGTCTCATATCCGCGCGAAGCGGCTACGCCGAAAGGTCAATTCTTCCTTCCGCATGCGATCCCCGCTTAGTAGTTTAGATGCGACCAGGCCAGTTCGGGCTGTCTCAATTCAAGACACACGCCGGCGACAAAAACTGCCGCTGGCTATCAACTTGCTCTAGTTGGAGGTGGGGCTGCCTTGGACCACCCGCTCCGAGGAACTGCTCATCGGCCAGGCTTTGATCTGATTCAAGAAGGGTGTGATGAACTGGAACTGATATGTAATCTGGATTTGAATCGTCGAGGTGGGGGCACAAGGTGGATTTGGCTTGACGATGCGGGTGGCAAAGCACTGGCTGCTGACCGTGACCGCACCAGTGTCGATTCCAGTCGTGTCCAACCCGTTGCCATAGCCGCCGGGCAATGTGTTTGTGACATACTCCGTGATAGTAGGCAGGTCAGCGCCATTGGGGCACCCCGGCAGATGGCTGTCACAAAAGGACCCTCTAACCATGGCCCAACGCGTCGCTTGCCGTGCGCCGTTGTAAAGCCAGTTATACGCAAACAGCGCCCGGCCTATATCGATGATCCCGAACAGCAGGGTAAGCAGCACAGTCAAGGAGAGCGCAAATTCCACCATCGCGTTACCTTGCTCCCCGTGCAACCGTCTGAGGTTTAAAGCCACATCTCCTCCAAACACCACGGAACCTCGTCATTCATCCCTGGTCCGCGATCCTGCCCAGAATACCTGCGAACTCTGCAGCTTATCTTCGCACCCGCATTACGGCTTGACCATTCGCCTGATACGAGCTCGGTAGTCCCGGATAATGAAATAACGACGTCCACGTTCCATGCGTCGTCACCTGCACACACTCGATAACTGGCCCGCTTGGGCAGGAGATTTGCGAGCATTGAATCATGCCCGTCACCGGGTAACTACAGGACTTACCCGATCCGTTTAAATCGCAGGTGCAGCCATTAGTCGCCACAGCAGTCATTGTCCCAAAATTGAAGCTGGCATCGGTGGTAGCCGCGTTCACCATGCCGGTAAAATCCTGTGCGTCAGCCTCGTTTTGCGAACCGTATTCCACACCGGCAGTAGCAGCGTTATTGACGGCGATAGTAAATGCGGCCGCACGACCGATCTCCACGATTCCAATAGCGATCAAACACAGGACGGGCAACAGGAAGGCAAACTCCATCAAACTCTGTCCACCGTCACGCGACTTACGCCGTTGCGCAGCCTCCGAAGATATTCGGCCTGCCGTTCTGGGATTCCTCTGCACCGTCACAGCTTTCATTATCACCTGAATCGGTTAGCTGAGACCAAGGTAGCACGCAGCCCATCAGGGGTCAGTGACAAACTATGCCCTCTGCTAACTACTCTGCTCCTCGGTGGCAATAACACGAATCCCGCTCGATCTCAGCGGGAGCGGGGAGCGTCGCTGCAACCGCAACGTGTCGAAACCATTCCTTCCTAACGAAGCACCAATCATCCTTGAACGATCGCACTACTCCACCAGCGTCGCATTGGCAATCGGCGAGATCCCATTCGGCAGCGTGTCATAGTGATTGGAGATTGTCGTATCGCCCTGTAAGGTCAACTGCCACGCGATCAATGAGTTCGTATGGGTCTGTAACCTTGGCCCCCTGGTACGTCAGGCCAGTGGTGGGAAAATAAAGCGTTCCCGTATAGACCACCCCACCCGTTCCGTTGATGTAGTTCGGGTTCGAGGGACTGTATGGTATGGTCCGGTCCGTAAAGAAAAGGATTCCAGCCAAGTCACCGCTGGTAGGAGCAGATAACGTTCCGCTGGGCGCGCCCCATATACCGATTGGTTGGTAACCTCCAGGTCCGTTGGTGTTGAAAAAGGTAACACCATTGGTAGACCATTTGCAGGACCTACACTGAGGTTTGGACTTCCAAAGACTGTTCAGGCCGCCACCCTCGAGATAATAAGTACCGGGGCCGAACGTGACGGGGCCGTTGTATATTGGGACTACCGTAATCCCGCCGCAGTAGCCACCAGCACTGAGTTTACTAGTTTGGGCATTCCAAACCGTGTAGTTAATGTGATCACATCCAGGAGCGGTTGGCGGGGGAAGATTTATCAGTGGATCGGAAAACGGGGCAATACCCTCTGCAGGCTGCGAGGCCCACGACCCACAGCCCGTGCAATCGCCAACCACACCTACGGAACTTGCAAGCACGTTGTTGGGAAGGCCAGAGTTATCCACCAATGCCGTCGGACTGTTGGAAGCAACTAGAATGCCGCAATTCGCTGAGATTTGCGTTCCCGGGTTTACGACAAAGTCTTGTGCGACAGTCGGGGACAAAGTGTAAACACATCCCGACGCGCTACTGGCCGCGGTAGCTACGGCGCGGCTGCTGACAAAGACGGAAGTTCGGCCGGTAAGCCGCATGAAAAATGTGGGCCGGGTCTGGGAAACAATCACCTCCACATAGTCAGCCTTGCCCACAAACGGATCGCCTATAGTCTGAGGAGGGTTGTTGACCACGACACTGATACCGTTATTCCCGTTCTGAAATCCGTTGGCCGCAGCATCGCTTTGGCCGGCGTTGACAATCTGCACCCCGCCATTCATGCCGCCGAACGTTATCATCGCCGATGCCGCAGCGAGAGCTCCGGCATCAGCAGCTTTTTGCATCTGTTGCTTCTGATATCTCAGGTACCCTACATCAACGCCGAGTCCAGCCATCATCAAAAGGACAATCATGCCGAGAGCGGCCAAAACCAAAGCTTGTCCTTCTTCCGATTTGTTCAGCCGTCGCAGCGGCCTAGGAAGGAGATCAGACATAGTGGCATCCCCCATTGGGGCCAGATTGTAACAGATTTCCTCGAGTTGTCAACGCAATTGGAACACACAAGACTGTGAGGCCGTGGTCCCAGTGGGAACACTTCCACTACCGCCATCTTGCTATAATGAAACCACTTCCGACGACGCAGCAGCGCGCGAATCTTAGTCGTAAATACCTGGCACTTATAGCTGGAGGCCGCCCGCACTTCAGTGTAGCGTAACTGCTCATCGGAAAGCTACTGGAAACTAATGGAAGCCCAGGGCCCAGAATCGAACTAAGGGCAGTACGACTCAGTCACCGCCGCTCTTCTTGCAAACGTCTTGGCGCAAACCTGCGCCCCGATTGCGGTAGGCGTGAATTAGAAATCAAGCTCAGCACGGTTGGAATCATCGATGCCAGCCTCTGAGTGGCCTTGGCGATTATTGTGATCGGCTAGCAGCTACTTGAACAGCCCAACATGACCACTGCGCTCAGGCAAGAATAAAAATGAATATCCGCTAGCCGCATCAGCCGGGGTCTTACTATAAGTTGCACGCTGTCGTCCGGGCGGCTAGAATTGCGGTGATTTGGGGACTCCGCTAATGGCTACCTTACTCATCGTTGAAGACGATCCCGCTGATCTTTACGCCGCAGCTGATGTGGCCGAAAAGCTCGGCTTTTCGGTGGAAGCGAAGAGCACCGCCAGCTCGGCACGAGCCTACCTGGAAGCAGCGATTGAGAAGCGGGCGGCTTCGCCCGATGTTGTCATTCTTGATCTGGACCTCGGGTATGACAGCGGCCATGAGTTGCTTCGGTTCTGGCACAAGAACCGTGACAGCCTGAACGCCCGAATGGTCGTGTGGACAAGACTCGGCAAAGATCAGCAGGAAGTTTGCAATCTCTTCAAAGTGGATGCGGTCGTCTCGAAATGGCAGGGAATGGAGATTTTGAAGACGGCCATACAGCCTATGGCAGCTAAAGCCAGCTGAAGCGCATCCAACCCAGCTTGTCTAGTTGACACAACCAAGCCCTGCGACACCGCCAAAGCATGCGTTAAAATCGGCCGTTTCTGCATCTTTTCGTGCCGTTCCGGAGGCAATTCATGAGCAGACTTGCGGAAATTCTGGCTCGCAACGAAGAGCCCGTTCGAAATGACTGGCTGGACAATATGTCCAAAACGGTGCAGCGCGCCGATCTCATGACGGGCGCAGAGTTGCGCGAACAGAGCCATCGCCTGCTGGGCGCTATCGTCCGCGGCCTCAAGGCCGACGAATCGGCGCAGTTGTCAGGGGCCGTCTGGACCGAAGCCAAGGAGCTGTTGCAGGAGATTTCCGCCTCCCGTGCCCATCAAGGATTTACGCCCTCCGAGACCGCGAACTTCGTCTTCTCCCTCAAGCAGCCTCTGTACAACACGATTCGCAAGGAGATCTCCGATGCGGACGATTTGTTCCGCGCGGTCACAGCCATCACACTGTTGCTCGACAACATGGCGCTGTTAACCATGGAAACCTTCATGGCCAGGCGCGAAGAGCTGATTTCGCGCCAACAACAGGAGTTGCTGGAGCTCTCGACTCCGGTGGTCAAGCTGTGGGACGGGATTCTGGCGCTGCCCATCATCGGCACCCTCGACAGCGCACGCACCCAGATCGTGATGGAAAACCTGCTGCAGACGGTCGTGGCTTCCAACTCCAAGTACGCGATCATCGACATTACCGGCGTCCCCACAGTGGACACGCTCGTCGCCCAGCATCTGCTGAAGACCATCACCGCGGCACGGCTGATGGGCGCCGAGTGCATCATCAGCGGCGTGCGTCCGCAGATTGCGCAAACCATCGTCCACCTCGGTATTGATCTGACGCAGGTCGTAACCAAAGCGAAACTGTCGGATGCCTTCGCCCTCGCGCTGCAAAGAAGCGGTCGCACCGTAGTTCAACTCAACGGTGCATCCAATGGAATCGGTGCCCAGCGTCCGCACGACGGCCGCACAGGAGAAGTAAATGGAACGAATTCCGATTCTACGGATGGGCTCGTTTCTCCTGATCACCATCCAAGTAGACATGCATGACAAGCTCGCCATGCAGCTGCAGGATGACGTGACGGCGCGCATCGCGGATTGGGGCGCCACTGGGGTATTGATCGATATCTCCTCTCTGGAAATCGTCGACTCCTTCATCGGCCGCATGCTGGCCAATATCGCGGCCATGTCCCGCGTACTCGGCGCCGACACAGTCGTGGTCGGCATGCAACCGGCTGTCGCCATCACGTTGGTCGAGCTGGGAATGTCGCTGCCGGGAATTCGTACCGCCTTGAACGTCGAATCAGGCATGGAATTGCTTTATCACATGAGTGCCATGCAACCAGGTGCGGGGGATGAGCGTTCTTAAGCGTGAACAGCTGCCCCTGCGCAGCTCCACAGATGTCGTCCTAGCCCGGCAAAAAGTCAGGGAGTGGTCCATTGACTTGCGCTTCTCGTTGGTCGACCAGACCAAGCTGGTGACCGCTGCCAGCGAACTTGCGCGTAATGCTCTCGACCACGGCCATGGCGGACAGATGACGCTGGAAGTGGTTAATGGCATGGCCAAGACGGGTCTTAAGTTGATCTTCGAGGACAACGGTCCTGGAATTCCCGACATCGAGCAGGCGCTGAAGGATGGCTTCAGCACCGGCTCGGGAATGGGGCTTGGTCTCGGCGGCAGCCGGCGTCTAGTTAACGAATTCTCGATCCAGTCGGAGCTCGGCAAGGGAACCAAGGTCACGGTGCTCCGGTGGAAATAAACTTTTCTGAAGTAGTTCCGATCGTCGACGCCAGTTCGGTGGGTGAGGTGCGGCGCAAGGGAATGTGGGCCGCCGAGCGCCTGGGTCTGGATGAAGTGAAGGCCGGCGAGCTGGCGCTGCTGGCCACGGAAGTCTCCCGCAATGTGCTTCTTCATGGCGGAGGCGGCGAGGCGATCATCCTCGGTGCGAAAAATGATCGCGGGCCAATGGCTGGTGTTCTGGCCCTGGACAGAGGCTCCGGCATCCAAAATATAGCTACCGCGCTGGCCGACGGATATTCCACGGCAGGCACTATGGGCGGCGGGCTGGGGGCGATGAAGCGCATCGCCAGCTCTCTGGACATCTTTACCGCAGGAAACGGGACCATCGTTTTCCTGGAGCTGGGGACTGCGGCCCAAAACGATTCCCTGCAGATCGCAGGTATTGCGCTTCCGTATCCCAAAGAAAAGTTCTGCGGCGACGCCTGGGCTTATCATCGAACGCCGCAGCGAACGCTGATTTTACTGGTAGACGGCCTGGGCCACGGATGGGAGGCTTCGGAAGCCGCACACGAGGCGGTCGACGTTTTTCATCGGCATAGCCAGCGGAGCCCGCGAGAAATCCTGGGGTATATGCACGACGCGCTGAAGAAGACTCGAGGAGCGGCGGCGGCAATCAGTGAGATCAGGCCGGCTGAGAATCGTCTTACCTATGCCGGGGTGGGCAATACCGTGGCAGTGGTGCTGAGCAACAAAGTGTCGCGTAGTCTGACGTCGCACAATGGGACGTTGGGCATCGCGGTGCCGCGAATTCAGGAGTTTCAAGTGGAGTGGCCTTCGCGCGCGATCCTGATCATGCACTCTGACGGCGTGCAAACCAGATGGGACTTATCCTCGTACCCGGGGCTGCTCTCGCGCCATCCGGCAGTCATCGGCGGAGCGCTCCTCCGCGATTTTCGCCGGCAACGAGACGATGCCAGCGTCGTCGTAGTGAAGTCCGATTCTTAACCCATGTCCGACCCGATCATTTCCATAGCGCTGCGCAATGAACGCGATGTCGTGCAGGCGCGGCAGCGTGCGCGCGAACTGGCTTCACTGCTCGGCTTCGAAAACCAGGACCAGATTCGCCTGGCCACGGCGACCTCCGAGATCGCACGCAATGCATTCCGCTACGCGCGGAATGGCAAGGTGAGTTTTTTCGTGCAGCGTGACAGTCCACCGCGCGTGGAAGTGGTCGTCTCCGACAGCGGGCCTGGCATTGCCAATCTGGACGAAATTCTGCAGGGCCGCTATCAATCCGACACAGGCCTGGGGAAAGGCATCATCGGCACCAAGCGCCTGATGGACGCCTTCGATATCTCGACCACGGCCGAAGGTACAACGGTGCGGCTGGCGAAGCTGCTTCCCCATACAGCGCTGATCACGCCTCGCACCCTGCGAGAACTGGCGGAGACGATGCGGCAGCGCGAGCCGGAGAGTCCCTACGAGGAAATCGAGCGCCAGAACCAGGAGCTGATGAAGACGCTGCAGACGCTGCGGGAGCGGCAGGAGGAACTGATGCTGCTGAACCGCGAGCTCGAGGATACGAACCGCGGCGTCGTCGCGTTATATGCGGAGCTGGACGAGCGGGCTGATTATTTGCGCCGCGCCTCGGAGCTCAAGACCAAGTTCCTTTCCAATGTCTCGCATGAATTTCGCACGCCACTGAATTCCATCATCTCGCTTTCGCGGCTGCTGCTGGAAAGACTGGATGGCGACCTGAGCCGCGAACAGGAGAAGCAGGTTCGCTACATCGAATCTTCAGCCCGCGATCTCCACGAGATGGTCAACGACCTGCTTGACCTGGCAAAGGTGGAGGCGGGCAAGATCAAGATTCGCGCCAAGACCTTCAAAGTCGAGGAGCTGTTCAGTGCGCTGAAGGGAATGCTCAAGCCGTTGCTGGCCGACAACAACTCGGTCGAGTTGATTTTTGACGAGACGGCGGATATCCCACCTCTGCATACCGACGAAGGCAAGGTTTCGCAGATCCTGCGCAATCTCATCTCGAACGCCATCAAGTTCACGCCGCGCGGCAAGGTGCAAGTGTGTGCTCGGGCGACCAGCCAGGAAAGCGTCGTCTTCGAAGTGGAAGATACCGGCATCGGAATACCGGCCGAGCATCACGAACTGATCTTCAGGGAGTTCAGTCAGGTGGAAAATCCGCTCCAGGAGCGGCATCGCGGAACCGGGCTGGGACTGCCCTTATGCCGCAATCTCGCCATGCTGCTGGGCGGCCGGGTCTGGCTGGAGAGTGAACTGGGCAAAGGGTCCAGGTTCTTCGCGGAAATCCCAATTGTTTATCGCGGAGAGTTGCTGAGCGGCGAGGAGAGGGCGCAATTACCCAGCTCCGAATTCCATCGCTCGCCAGTTCTGATTCTCGAAGACAACCCGGAAACCGCGACGGCAATCGAATCATACCTGCGACATTCCGAATTTCAGGCCATTGTTGTCAGCGATGTTGCTCAGGCCGAGGTTTGGATGGCTCGGCACGTCCCCGTCGCCGTGGTTGCAGACACTTCCATCGGAAAGGACTCCGTCTGGGGCTTTGTCATCAATGCTCGGGACAAACATCCGACGGTGCCATTGCTGGCGACCAGTTTCCACGACGTAGGACAGATGGCACTGGCCAAGGGAGCAAGCGTGTTCTTGCTGAAACCGGTCGCACGCAACACCTTGCTGAAAGAGCTGCGCCAGCTGACGTCGCACACCGCGCCGCGCCGTCTCCTGATCGTCGATGACAATGAGGTTTCACGCTATATTGTCCGTGAATTGCTCGACCGTCCCTGGCTGGATATTGTCGAAGCGAGCTGCGGTTCGGAGGCGATACAGCGCATCGACGCAGACCGCCCGGATGCAGTCATCCTCGATCTGCTTATGCCGGACATCGCCGGAATCGAAGTCCTGCGGCGGTTGCGCAAGGGAGCCTCGACCGAGGCCCTCCCAATCTTGGTGTACACGTCCAAGACCCTTTCGGAAAATGAACGCTCCGAGATCGAAGGCTTGAACTCGGTCATCGTGCGCAAAGAGGATGTCACCACCAAACTCTCAGCCCGCCCATTCCTGGATTGGCTTGCCTCTACCGGACTGGCGCCCGAGTCCTTCGCTCGCGAGCAGAATGTCTGAACCGCGCCACCATATTCTGGTTGTCGATGATCGCGAGCAGAACCGCTACGTGCTGTCGCGCATGCTGCAACGCGCCGGATACGAATGCGAAGAGGCGCGCACCGGCCGGGAGGCTCTGGAGCGAGTGCGGGCTCTGCCGGACTTGGTGATCCTCGATGTTCACCTCCCTGATCTCACCGGTACCGAGGTCTGCAGACGGATCAAGAATGATCCGCTTACGGCTCACATCGCCGTCCTGCAGATCTCAGCTGCATTTGTCTCGGGCGAGGACAAAGCCAAGGCGCTGGATGACGGCGCCGACGGCTACCTGACCCATCCCATTGACAGCACCGTACTCGAGGCGACCGTACGGTCCCTGCTTCGCCTGCGCAAGGCGGAAATCGCCGCTCACCAGGCTGCCGCACAATGGCAGTCCACGTTTGATTCTCTTCAAGAAGGGCTGGCGGTTGTCGACGCCGAAGGCAGGCTGGTTCGAATGAACACCGCCTTCGCCGAGATCTGCAGACGGGCAGGAGCTTACGAGATCGGTGAGCCGGCTTCCGATGTGTTGCGCCACACCTTCGGCACCGACGAACCCCTGATGCTCGCCGCCACGCATAGCCACAGCGCCGAGGTGCAACTCGGAGAGCAGAGCTTTCAGTTGAGAGTCGATCCGTTGTACGTCGACGAGAGCCCTCCGGGGCGGATTCTCGTTCTTACCGACATCACCGACAGAAAACTTGCCGACTACGCGCTGCGCACGGCGGAAAAGTTGGCGGCCACAGGCAACTTGGCGCAGGCGCTCGCGCATGAGATCAACAATCCGCTCGAAGCCGTCATGAATCTCATCTATCTGGCGCAGGCGGCTACGACCCAGAACGATGTTAAGAGCTACCTGGATTCCGCCTCCAACGAACTGGGGCGCATTGGACGAATCACGAAGCAGTCCCTGTCCTTCCATCGCGATACGCTTCAGCCCACGGCGATCGATGTCTCCGACATCGTAAAAGAGGTAGTCGAGATGTACTCGAAGCAAGCCGCCGCGCGGCAGGTGAGAATCGTTTTCGATCACCGCCCGGGTGTTTCGATCAATGGATTTCCCGGGCAGCTGAGACAGGTCTTCGGCAACTTAATCCGCAACGCGGTTGAGGCTTCACCGTCGCGCGGCGATGTCACGGTTCGCATGCGAGTGGCGCAGCGCTCCAGTGGCCGCGGCGCGCGGGTTACAGTACATGACCGGGGAGCTGGTATCCCAAGCACCGTTCAAAACAAGGTTTTCAACCCATTCTTCACGACCAAAGAGTTAAAAGGATCCGGACTTGGTTTGTGGGTTTCGAAGACCATCATCTCCAATCATGGTGGAACTCTGCGCTTTCATTCCCGCACCCAGAACGGATCGAGCGGTACCAGCTTCGAGGTTTTCCTTCCTGTTGGGATGTAAAAGGGGGGATTGGCTCTGATGACTAACGTCGCGCTGCTCTTGCCTTATATTGGTTACCATGCCAAGCAAGCGCTCCCGCTCTAAATCCTCCCGTAAACCTGCGAAGAACCGTCTCAAGGTACTGTCTTCGAAGGTTGTTTACACCGGCAAAGTCTTCAAGGTTACTTCCGACGAAATCACAGAACCGACCGGCATCACCGCGCGCCGCGACGTCATTCGGCATTCGGGATCGGTGGTGGTGCTCGCCGTCGAGGAAAGCGGCGCTGAGCCGCGCGTTCTGCTGGAGCGCCAGTATCGCTACGCTGCGCGCGACTATCTGTGGGAGCTGCCTGCCGGCCGCATCGATCCGGGCGAGACCGCGCTGGCCGCGGGCAAACGCGAGTTGCTGGAGGAAACCGGCTATCGCGCACGGCAATGGAAACGTGCCCTGTGCTTCTATTCCAGCCCCGGCTTTCTCGACGAGACGATGACCATCTTCTTCGCGCGCGAATTGACCGCCGGTGATGCGCAGCCCGAAGAAGACGAGTCCATCGAGTGTGAGCTCATACCGCTGCCCAAGGTCGTCGACATGATTTTCTCCGGCAAAATTCGCGACGGGAAGGCTATCGCCGGAGTGTTGTGGCTGACCGAGTCGCTGCGGCGCGGTCAAAGCTGAACGCCCCCCACGCAGCACTAAAATGACTAGGCAAACTAAGTGATTTGCTGTAGCACATTGTCGAAAAAAATATCCAAAACCCGCTAAAAACGCGCCTCTGCGCTATATACTCTATTGACAACACCACGAAGCGGCGGCATAGTTAGGGTAGAAAGTTCACGCAGGCTCCGAACACCTTGCCAATGCTACGTGAGGAACCATCCTTATCCAGACTTTGGCTTCTGGGCTTCAACCTGATGAACGCAATTTACGACCAGCGGCCTGCGGAGGGTCGCTGTAGGGCTTTGCCCGGAGGAAAGAGAAAGTGAGATTGAAAGGTACGGTCAAGTGGTTCAATAACGCAAAAGGTTTTGGCTTCATCGGCCGCGATGACGGCGCATCGGATGTGTTCGTGCACTACAGCGCTATTAGTGCCGACGGATACAAGAGTTTGCAGGAAGGCGATCAGGTGGAGTTCGAGATTGTCGAAGGGCAAAAGGGTCCGCAAGCCGGAAATGTAACCAGAGCGGCGTAAGACCTAATTCACGACATCTTAGGAGCCCAGCCGCCGAGGCTGGGCTTTGTCTTTGTGGGGTGATCCCTAGCCACTGCGCTTCGGCCCAACGGCGCGCGCAAAAATCCGGGTCGCTGCGTAACAATGAAAAGGTGCCCGAATCGAAGAACGCTGCCGTCGTCATTCGCAGAGCCGCTGTCGCTGATTCACGCGCGATTCTCGGCTGTCTCGCAGCGGCCTTTGAACCCTATCGCACCAGCTATACTCACGACGCTTATCTCGACACGGTTCTGACTGAAGAGACGATCACGGCAAGACTCGCGGTGATGCAGGTCTTTGTCGCGGTGTCTGGCGATCAAATCGTGGGCACAATTGCCTGCGCGAAGCAGGATGCAAACGAGGGACATCTGCGAGGCATGGCTGTCCTGCCGGAATGGCTGGGAGGCGGGATCGCGGAAAAGCTATTACACGCGGCCGAAGCTGAGCTCATACAACACGGCTGCTCGCGGATCACGCTCGATACGACTGATCCGCTGCAACGCGCCATGCGTTTCTACGAGAAGCATGGCTATCGGCGATCCGGCAGGATCACGGATTTCTTCGGCATGCCGCTGCATGAATATGTGAAGGACGTGGAGCGGTAATCACCAAAGGATCTGGCTGCTGATGCCGGTCAGGCAGTAGTAGGGATCACCCGATGTCGCCAGGCCGGTATGCGGATCGCACTGGGTTGGCTCGCCGGTCCAGCCGTAAGGATCGACCGGAACGCAATCATAACCCGCACCGACAACGCCATCCACGCAAACATCTGCACTGCGCGCGCCAAAGCGCGAGAAGACCAGGAAGCTCGGCACTACTTCGTGCACTTCGAAGTGCAGATGCGGAAGGAAGTGGTAGATCGGCGGCGCAGCCTTACCCGATAACGCCACCAGGCATCCTGCTTGCACATGCACGCCTTCGTCCAGCGGCAGCCACACGGTCGCCGCACAACCCGGCCGCGGATCGGGATCGTTCACCGGCATCTGCTGCTGGCCGATATAAGTATCGAGATGGAGATAGTAGAAGACATACGGCGGAACCGTTCCCTGCGCGTGATCGGGAACGATCTCCATCACGTGATAGCCCGCCGCCGGATAGCCGAGGCCGACGATGCGCGCCGGATAGTGAATCGTGCCGCTGACGGCGGCGTAAACCTGCGTATCCATCGCAGCCACGTAGTCGATGCCGGGATGACCGTCGTAGAAGAGATGATTCGGCGTTCCCCATCCGGAGTAAGTCATGTCCGGCGCCAGCGAGATGGGCGGCGGATTCTGCTCATTGACGACCTTATAGCCGGCGTTGCAACCGATGTTGAAGATTGGAATTCCGGGGCCGTAGATCGCGGTCGTCCCGGTGAAGGCGACCACCGTGTCGTCGCAGGCGTAGACGCCGTATTGCTGCGTCGTCGAGTTGAACATGGAGTGATCGAAGACCGAGTTGGTCATCGCGGTGGACGAGGTGAGGTGCTGGTCAAGGTTCGGGGCGTCGGCCTTGAGAGGGAAGATCAGAGGCGGGAGCGAGTTGTTTTGCGCGGAAAGCGTCGTGGCGAGCGCGGTGATCGCGAATGCCCAATACAGATTGGTGTGATGCCGCATTTTGATGTGGCCCGTGCCGCCACTCCGCGGCTCGACCGATATCGGTCGTTTACCGCAGGCTCACGCCCACGGGTAGAACAAATGTCGCCCGTTCCGGGCAGTGCTTGGTAGAGCCGGCCTTCAGGCCGGCGTCGAATCGGGCCTATCAAAGAAGTAGGAGATTGCCTCGGTGTACCGAGTCAACCTCCCACCAGGCTTTACAAATCGACCACTGACGCGGCGCTAAAGCGCCTCTCTACCTCTACGCTCCGCAGCACTTCTTGTACTTCTTGCCGCTGCCGCAGGGGCAGGGATCGTTGCGGCCGACTTTATCGCCACGGACCACCTGCTGCACGGTGCCCATCTCGCCGGCGCCGGCCATGCGTGCCTGCTCCAGTTCGCGGCGCTTGCGGCGCTGGAAGGCTTCTTCCATGTCGTCCATGGAAGTACGCTCGCGCGGCCGCGTGATGGGCCTCCGTTGCCACCGGCTGGAACTGAACTCCCGGCCCGCTCGCCATTCCTCCGCCAGTCGCCGCCCGTCGGTTGACGCTGCTGCTGGAGCACGTTCCGCCGCGGCGCCTCGATTACCTGCATCAGGTACAGGTAGCGGACGGTCTCTTCCTCAAAGCGCCCCATCATGGCTTCGAACATGTCGAACGATTCGCGCTTGTATTCGACCAGCGGATCGTGCTGGCCGTAGCCGCGCAGCCCAATGCCTTCGCGCAGGTGGTCCATCGAGAGCAGGTGATCCTTCCACTGCTGGTCGATGACGCTGAGCATGATGATGCGCTCGTGATGGCGCATTGCCTCAGGGCCGATGAGCTGCTCTTTGGCTTCGTAGCGCTCTTTCAGCTTGTCGAAGATCGCGTCACCCAATTCCTGGCGATTGAGCTGTTCGGGATCGACTCCTTCTGCCGTGATGTCCACGCCGAAGCGGGTGAAGAGCTGGTTCTTGAGGCTCTTGATGTCCCAATCGTCGGGGCGCGTGTCCTTGCCGGCGTACTGATCGAGCAACTGGCCGAGGATGTCGCGCACGTAATCTTCAAGGATCAGTTCCTTCTGGTCGAGACCTTCGAGCAGCTGACGGCGCAGCGCGTATACCGCCTGGCGCTGCTTGTTCATCACGTCGTCGTATTCCAGTAGGTGTTTGCGGGCTTCGAAGTTCTGCCCTTCGATCGCCTTCTGGTTGGCTTCGATGCGGCGCGTGATCATCTTCGACTCGATGGGCACGCCTTCTTCCATGCCCAGCCGCTGAAGCAGGTTCGACACCCACTCCTTGGCGAAGATGCGCATCAGATCGTCTTCCAGCGACAGGTAGAAGCGCGATGCTCCGGGATCACCCTGACGGCCGGCGCGACCACGCAGCTGATTGTCGATGCGGCGCGCCTCGTGGCGTTCGGTGCCGAAGATGAACAGACCGCCCAGATTGATGACTTCGTCGTGTTCCGCGTCGGTGGCCTGCTTGTGCTTGTGATAAATCTCGTTCCACTTCGCCGTGTCGACCTTGTACTCGATGCCGCCGTAATAGAAATAGGAGACGTTGGGATCGTCGGGCTTGACGGAGACTTCGCCGGCGACCGCCTTCAGCGCTTGCGCAATTCCCTTCTTCAGACACTCCTGCTTGGCGATGAACTCGGGATTGCCGCCGAGCAGAATGTCGGTTCCGCGACCGGCCATGTTGGTGGCAATGGTGATCGCGCCCTTGCGTCCAGCCTGCGCCACGATCTCCGCTTCCTTCTCGTGATACTTGGCGTTCAGGACGACGTGCTTGATGCCCTTCTTCTTCAGCAGCTCCGACAGCCGCTCTGACTTTTCGACCGACACGGTTCCGACCAGCACCGGTTGACCGCTCTCGGCGAACTTGGCGATTTCGTCGGCGGCAGCGAAGTACTTCTCTTTCTCGGTGCGGTAGACGATGTCGGGATTCTCGACGCGCAGCAGCCGCTTGTTGGTCGGGATGACGACGACTTCCAGCCTATAGACCTTGTCGAACTCGGGCGCTTCCGTCTCGGCCGTACCGGTCATGCCGGCCAGCTTTTTGTACATGCGGAAGTAATTCTGGAAGGTGACGGTAGCCAGTGTCTGGTTCTCGCGCTCGATCTTGACGTTCTCTTTGGCTTCGACCGCCTGGTGCAATCCGTCAGACCAGCGCCGCCCCGGCATGAGACGGCCGGTAAACTCGTCGACGATCAGGACTTCGCCGTCCTTCACGACGTACTCGACATCGCGGCGGTAGAGTGCGTGCGCCTTGATCGCCGTTTCAACGTGATGCTTCAGGTCCCAGTTCTCGGGATCAGCAATGTTGCCGATACCCAGCAGCTTCTCGACCTTTTCCCAGCCAGGATCCGTGACCGTAATCGTGCGATGCTTCTCGTCGACTACGAAGTCGCCGGTCAACACTTTGTCCTCTCCGAGGCCGCGATCGATCTCCTCGCCCAACTCCAGGGACGGGATGATGCGGTTCACCTTGTAGTACTTGTCGGTGGACTCTTCGCTCTGGCCGCTGATGATGAGCGGGGTGCGGGCCTCGTCGATCAGGATGGAATCGACCTCGTCGACAATGCCAAAGTTATGACCACGCTGCACGCAATCCTTCAAGTCAAACTTCATGTTGTCGCGCAGGTAGTCGAAACCGAATTCGTTGTTGGTGCCGTAGGTGACGTCGGAGCCGTAAGCCTCTCGCCGCTGCTGGTCGTCGAGGTCGTGGACGATAACGCCGACGGTCAGGCCGAGGAAGGTGTAGAGCTTGCCCATCCATTCCGAGTCGCGCTTGGCGAGGTAATCGTTGACAGTGACGACATGGACGCCGCGCCCAGAGAGCGCGTTGAGATACACGGGCAGAGTGGCGACCAGCGTTTTACCTTCACCGGTCTTCATCTCGGAGATCTTGCCCTGATGCAGCACGACGCCGCCGATAAGCTGCACGTCAAAGTGCCGCATGTTCAGCACACGCCAGCCGGCCTCGCGGACCACGGCGAAGGCCTCGGGCAGAATCTCGTCGAGGACGGCCTTCAGAGCACCGTCTTTCTCGTCGGCGTCTTCGATGGGATCGACGCGCTCGCGAATGCGCTGGCGGAATTCGTCGGTCTTGGCGCGGAGCTGCTCGTCGGAGAGCTGCTTTATCGCCGGCTCGAGCGAGTTAATCTCCTCGACCAGCGGCGCAATGCGCTTGATCTCGCGTTCGTTACTGGTGCCAAAAACGGCGGCGACAACTTTGTTGAACAATGCGGTGTACCTTGATGACCTTGATGGACGGTGGTCCGGCGAGCGGATTCGGCTCCGGCCAGAGACACTCTACCCCAGTAAAAGGCTACCACATTGGATGAGCCGCGGGGCGCGCGGTCGCAGGGATGACGACGCCAGAAAGTGGTGACGTTGTTGAGAATTTCCTTCGCGATCAGCCTGCGCAGCCTCTTTAGCGTGGGGCCGCGGAAACTATTTCACCAATCGGAAGAATCTGTCGAAGCTGCTACTGGTCATACTGCCAACCTCTTCCCTGGATAATCCACGCAGCTCACCGATTTGCCGCGCCACCTCGACGACGAACGCCGGCTCGTTGCGCTTGCCGCGATGCGGAACGGGCGCGAGATATGGTGAATCGGTCTCGATGAAGATGCGGTCGAGCGGCGCCATCGCCGCCGCGTCGCGAATGTTCTGCGCCTTGGGATAGGTGATGTTGCCGGCGAAGGAGATCATGAATCCGAGATCCAGCGCGGCGTGCGCGTGGTCGACGGTGCCCGTGAAGCAATGCAGTACGCCGGCGAGGCCGCTGCCGGCCCAGTGCTCGCGCAGCAGGCGAAACAGATCGTCCCACGCGTTCTCGCTGTTGTCCGACGGGCGATTGTGAATGATGATCGGCAGCTTCGCCGCTCGCGCCATCTCCATCTGCTGGATGAAGACGCGCTGCTGCATGTCGCGCGGCGAATGATCGTAGAAGTAGTCGAGTCCGATCTCGCCCCAGGCAACAATCTTGGGATCCTTAGCGAGACGCTCGAGTTCGTCGAAGTCGGCTTGCGTGGCGAGCGCAGCTTCATGCGGATGAATGCCGACCGTCGCGTACACGTTCTCGTGCTGGCGCGCCAGTTGAATCGCGCAGTCGAGCGTGCCCGTTCCCGGACCATCTCCATTGCCGATGGCCAGCATCGTGGTGACGCCGGCATCTTGGGCGCGCGCGAAAACGTCGGGCGGTCGGAGTCGAAGCGCTTGTTCTCGAGATGGCAATGAGAGTCGGTGAACATGGCAAAGGTACGAGCGGTTCTAAGCGGCATCAGTGTTTGAACAGTTCGGCGTGAGTGCGCAAAAATCCCATAATATTGCCGCGGGAAAAAATTCCTTGCAGCTGTCCCCCGGAAACCACCGGCAATTGATTGATGTCGTCGCGGCCCATCATCTCCAGTGCCTCGGCGACGGGCGTCTCCGGCGTGACCACGCGCAACTCGTTCAGAGGCCGCATGACGCTTTGGATGCTGGTCTGCGGCCAGCGCTCGCGCTCGACATCTTTGACCTCGTTGGGCGTGATCAGGCCCACGAGCCTGCCATCCTGCACGACGACGAAACAGCGCCGCCCGCTGCTCATTAGAAACTGATGGACGAAATCCTCCACGCTGAGGTGGGCCTCGACCACGGGGCAGTCGCGGTCCATCAGGTCGGCGACCTTGCGGCCGCGCAGCGCCTCCGTGAGCTCCACCTGCACATAACTGCTGCGCGCCGCATCCAGCAAAAACCAGCCGACGAAGGCCATCCATAGCCCGCCGAAATTCTTGCCAACAAAGAATTGAAAAAGGCCGAGGAGGATGAAGGCAAAAGCGATCACCTGTCCGACCCGCGCCGCCAGCTCGGTGGCGCGTACGGCGTTGTGATTCGTCCACCAGATAACCGCGCGCAGCACCCGACCGCCGTCCAGCGGGTATCCCGGAATCATGTTGAAGATGGCCAACATGAAATTGATGTATCCAAGCCACAGCAGCACCGCGGCCACCGGCGTTTGCGCCTCCATGCCGGTCGTCCAACCCGCCAGCCGCGCCAACAACAGGCAAACCACGCCAATCGCGAGACTCGACAATGGCCCGACAATCGCCACCCAAAATTCGGTTTTCGCGTCCGGCGATTCCTGCTCGATTTGCGATACACCGCCCAGAGCAAACAGCGTGATCGCACGCACGTGCAGCCCTTTGCTTTTGGCCAGCAGCGAATGCGCCAGCTCATGCAACAGAAGGCACACGAAAAACAGCACCGAGGTGATGATGGCCGCTGTCCATACCCCAGCCGAGCTCAAGTTCGGCATCACCTGGTGAAAGTGGTCGATCAGAGAAAGCGCGATGAGGAAGGCAATGATGAACCAGCTGTAGTGCAGCCCGATGGAGATGCCCTTAATGCGACCTAGCTTGATTTGTGCGTGCATGGCGTAAGTGACACCGTACTCTAGTAGATTCCGGGAATCAGGCGCGAGGTGCGGGCCCGGTAAGCGTCGTACTCGGCGCCAAATTGCGATTGCAGCAACCGCTCCTCTGAGTTGATTCGCGCGAGCAGCGGCGGAACATACATCGCGGCCAGCAGCAGACCGACTCCGGAGCGAAACGCAAGGCCCCAGCCGAAGCCGCTGATGAGCAGGCCAAGATAGCTGGGATGACGAATCACGCTGTACATGCCGGTCGTGACCAGAGCGTGTCCCGGCTGAATCGCGACCAGCCCGCTGAATCGGTCGCCGAGCACGAATACCGGCCAGATTCGCAGCATGAGCCCGACAGCAAAAAGACCGACTCCTACCCAGCGAACCGTGTCTCCATCAAAAGTCCAGAATTCCTTGCGGTCGGTGAGGGCTGGAAGATAGGCGCCCAGCAAGCCGACCACGGCGAAGACGCCAATGACCCAGCGATTCTCGCGGTCTTCGCGCACTCCCGCGCTCAGGTTTCCGCCGGCGAACAGCGCAATCAGAGACATCGCCAGCAAGACGGCGATCAGAGCGATGAGCGGCGTGTGAGAGAAGAAAGGTTGAAATCCACCCCAGCCCAGGATCGCGAGCCCGGCGTACATGACCAGTCCGGTAAGAACCGACGCGAGCCTGACCGCATTAAACTGGCTGTCGCTCACACCGTTTCCAACTCTTCTTCCAGCAACTGTTTGTTGTAGAGGTCGGTGTAGTAGCCGTTGCGCTCGATCAGTTCGTCGTGCGTGCCATACTCGACGATTTCGCCGGCATGCAGCACGGCAATGCGGTCGGCATTGCGCACCGTCGAGACGCGATGCGAAATGAAGATAGTCGTTCGGCCCTGCATGATCTCGCGCAGATGATTCAGGATGCGATCTTCGGTCTGCGTGTCAACGCTGGCCAGCGCGTCATCAAGAATCAAGATGCGCGGGCTGCGAATGAGCGCACGAGCGATTGCGGTGCGCTGCTTCTGGCCGCCAGAGAGGGTCAAACCGCGCTCGCCCACCAGCGTGTTGTAGCCGTCGGGGAAGCTCTCGATTTCCGTGCCGATACTGGCAGCTTCGGCAGCGCGACGGACTTCGTCGAGCGTGGCGTCCTCAGCGCCAAAGGCGATGTTCTCACGGATGGTGTCGCTGAAGAGGAATGTCTCCTGCGGAACGAAGCCGATGTTGCGCCGCAAAACGGCCAGCGGGAATTCGCGAATGGGCCGGCCGTCGATCAGCAGGCTGCCGGGACTGGCGTCATAGATTCGCGCGATCAGCGAGACGAGTGTTGATTTGCCTGAGCCCGTCGGTCCGACGATCGCCAGGCTCGTTCCCGCCGGAACGCGGAGATTGACGTTCTTCAAAACTTCGTCATCGCCATGCGAGCGGCCATTGCCGCTCTCGGTCGCCCGCAGCGTCTTGCCATAGCGGAAGCTGAGATTGCGGAACTCGATGTCGCCGTGAAATTCCGTTGGAGTGTGGGTCTTCGGAACGGCGGCGTCAGTGATTTCCGACTGTTCCGACATGATGTTGTGGATGCGGCCCATCGACGCGGTGCCGCGCTGGAAGATGTTGATCACCCAGCCCAGCGCGATGATCGGCCAGGTGAGCTGCACCATGTAGGTATTGAAGGCGACGAAGCTGCCGACGGTGATGCGATGCAGCAGCACTTCGCGGCCGCCAACGAACAGCACGATTACGATCGCAATGCCAAGCAGCGTCTCCAGTGTCGGCCAGAGCATGCCCATCAGTCGCACCAGTTTGAGGCTGCGCCCGATGTATTCGGTGTTGTCGCGCTCGAATTTTTCGATCTCGGCTTCTTCCTGGACGTAGGCGCGGATAAGGCGCGCGCCGGAGAAGTTCTCCTGCGCTCGCGCGGAGATGTCGGAGAACATCGCCTGGATGCGTTCGAAGCGCTCGTGAATGCGGCGACCGAAGTACTGCACCACGATGCTGAAGATGGGCAGCGGCGCAAACGCGAACAGCGTCAGCCACGGACTGATGGAGAGCATGAAGACCAGCGCGCCCGCGGTGAACACGACGGTGTTGGCGGTGTACATGATCCCGGGACCGACCAGCATGCGAACGGCGTTGAGGTCGTTGGTGGCGCGCGCCATGATGTCGCCGGTGCGCGTGCGCTGATAAAAGCTGTAGGAGAGCCGCTCCAGATGCGCGAAAAGATCGTTGCGCAGATCGAACTCGATCTCGCGCGAAACGCCGATCAGAACCCATCGCGTCAGGAACTGGAAGATGGCTTTAACGCCGGCAACTCCCAGCAGCATAAGAGCGTAAGTGAATACCTTCTGGCGCGTGACGCCGCGGTTCAGGTCATCGATGGCGCGGCGGATGATTAGCGGAAACAGAATCCAGACGCCGTTGTTAAACAGCACGCAGACCGCGCCGAACCAGAACGTCGCCTGGTACTTGCGCAGATACGGAAACAGCGGGCGAAGGTTTTTGAACATCAGCGATAGCGATTAGCAACTAGCAACTAGCGCTAGAGTTAGACTACTGGTTGAAACGGTCGTGGCCCTGATGTAGATGAAATTCTTGATGCAAGCGATTCCGCGGGACTGCATTTCAAAGCTAATCGCTAGTTGCTAATTGCTAGTCGCTTCCTACGTTGGCACCCGCAGCAGCATATATCCGCCGGCGATGGCGAAGATGAAGTCCGGCGCCCACGCGGCCAGCATCGCGGGCAGCTGATTCGCATCGCCCATCGCCTCGAACAATCCGGACGTCACCCAATAGACCACGGCAATGGCGAGCGCAACGGCGACACCCACCAGCGCACCGCCGCGACGCCCTGAGGCGGAAAACGGAATCGCGAGCACGGCCATCACCAGCGTGATCAGCGGGAAGGCAATCTTCTTTTGCAGCTGCACCTTCAGGCGCACGGTGTCAAAGCCGCTCTGTTGCAGGTCTTCGATGTAGCGGCGCAGCTCCTCGTAACTCATCTCCGACGATTGCTTCACTTCCTTCTTAAAGTAGCCGGGGTTCTCATGTAACTCGTCGAAGGTGGCCACGTCGAAGGTGCGAAATTCCTGGATAGACGCTCCCCGCAACGATCGCACCCAGCCGCGCTCGAAGACCCATTTCTGCAGAGTGTCATCCCACTGCGCGTGTTCGGCATGGATACGACGCGTCAGCTGGAAGCTATTGGGATCGAACTCGAAGATGGAGATGCCGCCGAAAATATTTTTGTCCGGATCGAAGACACGGTAGTAATAAATCTCGTTGCTCTGACCAAAGATCCATTTGCGATCGGCTTGCAGATAGGTCTGCGGCGGCTTGCCCTTGATCTCGTTGCGCAGGATCTCCTGCTGGCGATTGGTCTTCGGGATGTAGTACTGGTCGAAGACAAACAGTGCTGCCGCAAACACGCCGCAGATGACGATGACCGGCAGAGTGGCGCGATAGACGCTGAACCCGCTGGCCTTCATCGCGATCAGCTCGCTGGATTTATCCATCAGGCCAAAGGTGATCAACACGCCCAGCAGAACCGCCATCGGGGCCATCAGGTAGATCATCGACGGACTGAGGTTCCACAGATATTCCACCACGGTGATCAGCGGCACTTTGTTGCGCACGATGTCGGTGAGCAGCTCGAAGAACGTGAACACCAGCGCCAACACCAGGAAGGTCGACATGATCAATGTGAGGTACAGCGCGAAGTCGCGCAGGATCATGTCGTCGAGAATCAGCGGAAAGCGCGCGCTGAAGCGATGGCGGTGCAGCGCCGACTCGGTTGCCAACTTGCGCCCGCTGGTGATCCTGCGCCGATGGGCACCGAGCGATTGCAATTTTTGCAGCAATAGTTTCCAGCCCGCGGTCAGATTGGCGATCTCGATGGGCATGCGGTCGACGCGCCACAGCAGAAAGAGGCCGCAGACGAAGAAAAACATGTTGCCCATCCAGGCCCCAAACCAGGGTGTCATCTTGCCCTGGCGCGCCATCTGCACGCCGATCATCGAGAAGAAGTAGTAGACGACGACCAGCAGGATGGTCAGCACGAAGCCGGTGCTCTTACCGCCCTTACGCGCCGACAGGCCGAGCGGGATACCGACCATGGCCAGCACCAGGCAGGCGGTCGGCAAGGCGAAGCGGCGCTGAAATTCGATCTCGTAGTAACGCGCCTTGATCAGGTCATAGGTATAGCTGCCGGGATCCCAGCTCTTGACCGTCGCTGCCGCCTTGCGCTCGCGAGCCGCATTCTGCAGCAAACCATGCAGGCTGAGTTCGGCGACGGGCAGCAGATCGTGCGGCTTGCTTTCATCCGAGGGCAGGGTGATAGGAATCTCGGTGTTGTCGAAGGTAGTGATGGAATACTGATCGGCGACCTTGGGCACCGTCTCCTGCTGCGTTCCGTCTTCAAGATGGAAGCGCAGCTTGTCGGGAGCATCGCTCAACAGCGCGCCGCGTTTGGCCAGCGTGATCTTGGGAGATGAGGGATCGCTGATATCGGCCAGAAAAACGCCGCGCCACAGCGCCTGGCCGTTGGACGGAATCGCGTCCTGCACGTAAAGGACGATGTTCTTGAAGTCTTCGTAGAAGACCCGGGGCTCTACTTCGAACGAAGCCTGCGACGACTTCAGCCGCTCCTGCAGATGATCCAGAGCGATGGCGGATTTGGGTGCGAGATAAATGCTGTTGCCTAGCCCCAGTAGCCATGCGCCGACGGCGAAGATCGCAACCGAGCGAATGAACATTCCCACGCCCATACCGCTGGCGCGAATGGCGGTGACTTCGCTATCGGCGGCCAGTCGGCTGAGTCCCACAAGAATGCCGACCAGCACGCCCATCGGAATGGTGATGGTGAAGGTGGCGGGAAGCGTGAAGAGGAAGATTTCGGCGACGCTTGGCAGAGGCGCGCTGTTGCGGACGATGAGCTCCAGCAGTCGTCCGAGATCGCGCATGAAAATGATGAAGGTGAACAGCACCACGCCGATCAGCGCGTGCGATGCGATCTCTTTCAGGATGTAGCGGGTGAGAATGCGCACAACAGATTAGTTTACCGGAAGCAGGCACTTGGCACTTGGCAATTAGCCGTTGGCCAAGGCCAGATAAGTCATGCTTTAGCCAAGTGCCAAATGCTAAGTGCTAAGTGCCGCCCTTACTGCTTCAGCACCACCATTGCGAGCGGGGGCAGGTTTAGCAGCAGGGAGTTATCGAAACCGTGGCAGGCGTGGGCGTCAGTCATCCTGCCGCCGAAATTGCCTTCATCTGTGCCGCCGTAAAGTGCGGCGTTGCTGTTCAGCAGTTCGCGCCAATGCCCTGCTTGCGGCACGCCTACGCGATATCCTCGTCGCGGAACAGGCGTGAAGTTGGCAGCGATCACAATCGGATCGCTGCCATCCTGGCGCAACCGCATGTAGGTGAGCACGCTGTTATCGGAATCGTCGGCGTCGATCCAGCGCCAGCCGTCGGGGATGAAGTCGGTTTCGTAGAGCGAGGGCTCACCGCGATAGAACGTGTTGAGATCGCGCACCCAGCGCTGCACACCCTGATGCCCAGCGAAACCAAGCGAGTGCCAGTCGACGCTGCCGTCGTGATTCCACTCGCTCCACTGCGCAATCTCACCACCCATGAACAGCAGTTTCTTGCCCGGCTGGGTGAACATGTAGCCGAAGAGCAGCCGCAGGTTGGCATACTTCTGCCATTCGTCGCCGTTCATTTTGCCGTAGAGCGACCCCTTGCCGTACACAACTTCATCATGCGACAGCGGCAGGACGAAGTTTTCCGTGAAGGCATAGAGGCCGCGGAAGGTCAGCTTATTGTGGTGATATTTGCGATGGATCGGCTCCTTCTGCATGTACAGCAACGTGTCGTGCATCCAGCCCATGTCCCACTTCATGCCGAAGCCGAGGCCGCCGATGTAGGTTGGGCGCGACACCATCGGCCATGCCGTGGACTCTTCCGCAATGGTTTGAATGCCGGGAAATTCCTGGTATGCATCACGATTGACCGTCTGCAGCAGAGAAACCGCGCCCAGGTTCTCGCGCCCGCCGAACTGGTTGGGAATCCACTCGCCCTGTTTGCGCGCGTAATCGAGATACAGCATGGAAGCGACCGCATCCATGCGCAGGCCATCGGCGTGGAAGCGGTCGAGCCAGAAGATGGCATTGCTGATGAGGAACGCGCGTACTTCATTGCGATCGTAATTGAAGATGGAAGACTTCCATTCAGGATGAAAACCCTTGCGAGGATCGGCGTGCTCGTAGAGGTGCGTGCCGTCGAAGTAGGCGAGCCCGTGCTCGTCGTTGGGAAAGTGCGATGGAACCCAGTCGAGGATGATGGCGATGCCGCGCTGGTGCAGCTGGTCGACCAGATACATGAAATCCTGGGGCGTGCCGAAACGCGCGCTGGGCGCGTAATAGCTGGTGACCTGATAGCCCCACGAGCCGAAGAAGGGATGCTCCATCACCGGCATGAATTCCACGTGGGTGAAGCCCATCTCGGAGACATAGTCGGCCAGCTTCACCGCCAGCTCGCGATAGCTGAGCGAGCGATTGCCCTCCTCCGGCACGCGCATCCACGAGCCAAGGTGCACCTCGTAGGTCGACATGGGCTTGTCGAATTTGTTGTGCTCGTGGCGCGTACGCATCCACTCGTGGTCGCCCCATTCGTACTCGGTGTCCCAGACGATCGACGCGGTGCGCGGCGGACGCTCGTTGTAGAAGGCGAACGGGTCAGCCTTGTTGACCCGATACATGTGATAGCGCGAACGGATGTGGTACTTGTACACCGAGCCGCGGCCGAGATTGGGGATGAAGGCTTCCCAGACGCCAGAGTTCTCATGCGCCTTCATGGGATGCAGCTCGGCATTCCAGTCGTTGAAGTCGCCGACCACGGAGACGCGCTCGGCATTGGGAGCCCACACGGCGAATTGCGTACCTCGCTGGCCGTTGCGCTCGGCAGCGTGCGCGCCGAATTTCTCGAAGAGCCGCGCGTGCTTGCCCTCGTTGAACAGATGCAGATCGTAAGGGGTCAGCAAGGTTGTGGACTGTTCCTGGGACGCCAAAGGTGCCATTCGTTCGGTCTCCTCAAGGCTTGGATGACGGTTTGCCATGTGGTGATGGGAGGAGCAGGAAATAGTGTACGGGAGAAGGCATGGCCAGCGCGAGAAGCGAGTGAAGACGAATTGCCAATTGCTGTCTGCCGGTATCGCGCCTAACATTGTCTGCGGCTTGTCCTCATGATCGGTCAAACGCTGGGGCGGTACAGCATACGTGAGCAAATCGGCGCTGGTGGAATGGGGGTTGTCTATCGCGCCCACGACGAGCGGCTTAACCGCGATGTCGCTCTCAAGGTGTTGCGATCCGGGCTGCTTGCCGACGAGTCCACGCGAAAACGCTTTCGTGAAGAAGCGCTGAATCTTTCCCGCCTGAACCACCCCAACATTGAGACGGTATACGACTTCGACCACCAGGACGGCGTGGATTTCCTGGTCATGGAGTTGGTTGCCGGCAGCAGCCTGGCAGAGGAGATTGCCGCAGGTCCGGCGCCGGAGGACAAGGTCATCCGCACCGGCATTCAGATCGCCGAAGGCTTGAGCGCCGCTCACCAGGATGGCATTGTGCATTGCGATCTGAAGCCCGATAACGTGCGCCTGATGCCGGATCGGAGGGCGAAGATCCTCGACTTCGGACTTTCGCAGTTTCTGCGCAGTTCGCGGCCCAGCCCGGCAAATGAGCGCGAGACCGTGAGCGAACTGCAGGTCGGCGGCACGCTGCCGTACATGCCTCCGGAGCAAGTGCGTGGGCAATGGCCCGATGCGCGAGTGGACGTTTATGCGCTGGGCGCTGTCCTGTACGAGATGATCACCGGGCGCCGGCCATTTCCAGAGAAGGATGCTCCGGAGCTGATGATCAGCATCTTGCAGCGCGCTCCGGTGCAACCTCGCCTGCTGAATACGCGGATGTCGGCAGAGCTGGAACGCGTCATTCTGAAGTGCCTGGAGAAAGATCCGGAGCAGCGCTATCAATCCGCGAAAGAGGTGGCCATCGACCTCCAGCGGCTCGGCTCCCACGGGGCAGCGGATCACGCTATTGCGGGAGTCCAGCATCCGCGGCGGCGTTGGATGCTAGGGTTGTTGGCCGCAGTCGTCCTGATCGCCCTCCTGTTCCTCGCCTTACCGTTCAGCGGACTGCGAGATCGACTGCTCGGCCGCTCCGGCCAGAAACACATCGACTCCATCGCCGTATTACCGCTGGTGAATCTGTCGGGTAACCCGGCGGAAGACTACTTTGCCGATGGCATGACGGAGGCGCTGATCACCCAGCTGGCGCAGATCGGTTCGTTTCGAGTGGTTTCGCGAACCTCGGTGATGCGCTACAAGGGATCGGACAAACCGTTGCCGGAGATTGCACAGGAATTGCATGTAAACGGAATCGTCGAAGGCTCGGTGCAGCGCGCCGGCGACCGCGTCAAGGTAACCGCGCAATTAATCGATGCGCCCGCCGATCAACATCTCTGGGCCAGCAGTTATGACCGCGACCTGCACAACGTTCTGGAGTTAGAGAGCGAAGTGGCGGCCGCAATCGCGGGCGAAATCAACGCTAAGGTCACGGCGCAAGCGCAAGACCGGCTGGCGCGGGCGCGCCCGGTGAATCCCGAAGCGCACGAAGCTTATCTGCGCGGGCTGTACAAGATGAATGAAGCCCGTAATGCGCCGGTGGGTGACGACCTATTCAAGCAGGCTATTGAATACTTTCAACAGGCCATCCACATCGATCCCAACTATGCGGAAGCGTACGCGGCGCTGGCGCGCGCCTACCATTGGCTGGGATCCATCGGGCATGATGAGTACTTTCCTCTGTCGATGGCAGCCGCCACCAAAGCTTTACAGTTGGATGACTCTTTGGCCGACGCCCACGCGGCGCTGGCTTTCGTAGAGTTCGTCCATGACTGGGACTGGGCGGTCGCGGAACGGGAATTCCGCCGCGCCATCGAGCTGAATCCCAGCTATGACGAAGCTCATTCCGGATACGCACTCTATCTGCAGACCCGAGGGCGGCTGGAGAAAGCCATTCGCGAGAGCCAGAAAGCTCTGGAGCTGGCGCCCTTCGAACTCACCACCCAGGTCAACCTTGGCGCAATCTACGAGTGCGATCGCCAGTATGACCGCGCGCTGGAGACTTTGCGCAATGTAGCGGAGTTGTCCCCCCAGGATCCGTCCTCTCGGGCCATCATGGCGGAAGTTTATGTGCGTAAGAATCAGCCACAGCTTGCGCAGGAGCAGGCGCGAAGCTCGATCCAGCTTTCCAACAATGACGATTCCATAGTTGCCAGCGCGGCATGGGTGTTTGCCGCTACGGGCAAGAAGGACGAGGCTCGCCGGATGTTGGAGCAACTGAAGCAGTCTCCCGACCCCGATCCCTATCTGGTAGCCACGGCCTATGGCGCTTTGGGAGATAAGGACGCAGCCTTTCGCTTGCTCGATGAGGCGTACGCGAAACGAAATAGTTCGCTGGTCGATATCGGATGCGAACCGGCCTTCGAGGATCTTCACTCCGATCCCCGATACCAGGCGTTGCTGCTCCGCATGGGGCTTGCGCAGTGAGGACTTCAGCCCCCTATCTTCAGATCCATCGCACAGTCCCTGGTGACGCCGGTTACTGCCCTTAGGTGCCAGCCAGTGCTTTCCTATATCTGACGACGTGTGTCCCAGGCTTAGAACGCCACAACAAGTATTTGGCAGACACGTCGACACGCATCGCAAGGAGAACAGCATGGCGGACAAGAAAGCAGATCTCGCTGGTCCCGGAATCGGCGACTACACAGAGCTGGAGCATGTGCTTCCGGCGGATTACAGCTCGCTGCTGTCACCCAAAGACACCCAGAGAGCGATCTTCGAGCTCAAGAAGTACATCGAAGACAACCTCTGCAAAGAATTGAACCTGATGATGGTCACCGTGCCCCTGATCGTGGACGAGGAATCGGGCGTGAATGACTATCTTGACCGCGACGGCTCGCGCACGCCCATCCAGTTCCACATCTCGAACGATCGCGACAAACACCCGATTAACGCGCAGGTTGTGCAGGCAGCAACCAAATGGAAGAGAATGGCGCTGAAGCAGTTCACCATGCAGCCCGGCGAAGGCCTGTGCACCGACATGCGCGCCGTCCGCAAGGATTACTTCCTCGACCACGATCACAGCGCCTATGTCGATCAGTGGGACTGGGAGCGCGTGATTACCCCCGAGCAGCGCAATCTCAGCTTCCTCAAGGGCATCGTCAGCAAGATCTGGAAGGTGATGGTCGGCGCCGAGCATTACGCGCAGGAGATGTTCCCGCAGCTCAAAGACGCGCGCTATCCCAACCTGCCGGAGAACCTGAAGTTCCTCCATGCCGAAGAGATTCTCGACATGTATCCCGAACTGCCGCGCAAGCAGCGCGAGACCGCGATCCTGCAGAAGTATCCGGCGGTGTTCATCATCGGTATCGGCTGGACGCTGAAGGACGGCTATCCGCACGAAATGCGCGCCGCGGATTACGACGACTGGGTGACGGAGACGCGCTCCGAAGACGGCCACGTGCGGCACGGCCTGAACGGCGACATCCTGGTTTGGAATCCCGTTACCAAGCGGCGCCATGAACTGTCGTCGATGGGCATTCGCGTCAATCCTGAGTCGCTGAAGAAACAGCTCGAGCTGACTAACCAAACGCACTTCCTGAACTTCCCGTATCACAAGGCGATCGTCAATCACGAGATCCCGCTGAGCGTCGGAGGAGGCATCGGGCAGTCGCGGACGTTGATGCAACTGCTCCGCAAGGCGCATCTCGGCGAAGTCAGCGTCACCGTGTGGCCAAAGGTGCTGAAGGAGATGTGCGACAAGAAGAACATCCATGTGCTGAACTAAGACAGTTGCCGGTTGCCGGTTGTCAGTGGTCAGAGGGCGCGGAGCATTCCGCGCCCTCCGACCACGTTACGGACTCGGCGCTTTGTACAGGCTAAAATCGCGGCAAACACTCAGCCCGGGACGGGCGCAATTTGTTTTAGCCGTGGGCGTAAGCCCGCGGTAAATGTCGCAACAAAGATTTTGCCAGCCGCGGAGCGGCGACACCCAACATGCTAAGGTCATACGTCTTGAATTACGTGCATTGTGTCTTCTCCACCAAAGGCCGCGCTCAATTGATCCGCGACCCTGAACCTCTCTGGGCATACATGCGCGGGATCGCGCGAAACTGTGGGTTCGAGATCATCGAGATCGGCGGGACTAGTAATCATGTCCATGTTCTCTTGTCTCTTCCCGCGGGCATGCATTTGGTGGACCTCGTCCGCGACCTCAAAGCGAATTCATCGCGGTTCATGAAGGACACGGTACGGCTCTTCGCCTGGCAGGATGGCTATGCTGGAATCAGCGTCAGCCCCTCACAACTCGAAAGCGTGAAGCAATACATCGCGCGCCAAGCGGAGCACCATCGCAGACGCACATTCGACGATGAATTTCTCGCGCTGCTAAGTAATGCGGGCGTGCGGTATGACCCCAAATGGGTACTCGCGGACTAAGACGTATCGCCGCTCCGCGGCTCTGCTTTTATAGCGCCTGCTCACCGCGGGCTTACGCCCACGGCTAAAACAAATGCCGCCCTGCGGGCTTTGCATCGTCTCAGGCCTTGGGCACAGTGTTCAAGGATGCAGTATCCTTCTGCTTCGCCTCTGCACAACTTTCTTGCGACCACCAAATCCCTATAAGTGCCACGAGCTGCACTGAAGTCGAACGCGGACTAACGCCTCGGAAAGATTGCGCCGCGCCGTTCCACCCTTGTCTTGTTACACTGAACTGCATGGCTGAATCTTTCGACATTGTCAGCAAAGTTGAGCTGCAGGAAGTCACGAACGCTATTCAGCAGGCGCTGAAGGAAATCCACCAACGCTACGACTTGAAGGACTCGAAGTCCGACATTCAACTGGAAGGCAAAGAAGCCCTGGTACTCACTTCGGCCGACGACTTCAAGCTGAAGGCGGTGAACGACGTGCTGCAGAGCAAACTGGTCAAGCGCAGTGTGCCGCTGAAGGCCTTGACCTACGGCAATATCGAGACTGCCGCGGGTTCCACGGTTCGCCAGCGCATCACCATGCAGCAAGGCATTCCTATCGAGAAGGCGCGCGACATCGTGAAGGCCATCAAGAACTCCAAGAAGAAAGTGCAAGCCGCAATTCAGGGCGATTTGGTTCGCGTCAGCGGCAAAGATCGCGATACACTGCAGGAAATCATCGCGTTGCTCAAGCAGCAGGATTTCGGCATCGACATGCAGTTTACGAACTACCGCAGCAATTAAATAGGGAAAACCGAATTCACCACGGAGGCACGGAGTACACGGAGTCTCTTTTAGTTTTGAAATGGTCTCCAAAGGTTTCTTGCTTTGAGTCTTCTCCGTGATCTCCGTGCCTCCGTGGTGAAAAACGATTTTTGCAGCACCCAACTGGACGAGCATTTCCTAGAGGCCAGAACGTTTGAAGACCGTAATCCGCAACGCCAAAGAAGTCTTTGACCTGTTGCACGACGACCTCTCTGCCATCGAGCGCGAGTTCGGCCGCGACACGGTCTCGGGCGTGCGCGCGATTACCGAGATCGGCGAGTATCTCCGTGCCGGCGGCGGCAAGCGTCTGCGGCCCGCCTTGCTGCTGCTCTCCTGCAAGCTGCTCAACTACTCCGGACAAGGCGCCATCAAACTGGGCGCCGTGGTCGAGATCATTCACACCGCAACGCTGGTTCACGACGACATCATCGACGAAGCGCAGACGCGCCGCGGGCGTCCTGCCGCAAACACGCAATGGGGCAACTCGAAGTGCGTCCTCGCCGGCGACTGGCTTTACATGCAGGCCTTCAAAATCGCCCTGCAGGAGCGCAACTTCCCCATTCTCGACACGCTGATCGAACTGACGCAGGCCATGGTCGAAGGCGAGTTGCTGCAGATCGAGCGACTGGGCAAGGCCATCTCGCTCGACGAGCACTTCGAGCTCATCTTCCGCAAGACGGCGTGCCTGTTTTCGGTCTGCATGAAGCTCGGCGGAATTCTCGCCGGCGCCAGCGAGGGCGATCAGCATCGGCTCGCCGAATACGGCCGCAATCTCGGCATGGCGTTTCAGATCGTCGATGATGTGCTCGATCTCACCGCATCGGAAGAGATGCTGGGCAAGCCCGTTGCCAGCGATCTGCGCGAAGGCAAAGCCACAATGGCCGTGCTGCATGCGCTGGAACATTGCAACGCCAACGAGCGCGCGACGATCGAGTCGGTGCTGAGCAACGGCGGCTTCAACGGCATCACACCGGCAGACATCGTTGCGATCCTGCATCGTCACGGTTCCATTGATGCTGCCTACGCGCGCGCCACCGACTTCGCCAACAAAGCGCGCGAATCCATCTGCACCTTCCCCGACTCCGAAATCAAGCACGTGCTGCTGTGGGTGCCCGAGTTCGTCGTCGAACGCGAGAGCTGATTCCTGCACCAATCCGCTGCCGCAACTTATAATGGTTCTCCCGCGCCAGTCGCGGAACATATTGAACTCAGAAAGGTCGCCTTGAGCTTGTGTCTGCGCCGGCCAGCCTTCGTGCTGGCCTCTGTTTGCCTGGTGGTACTGGCCAGCGCGCTCGCTCGGGCGCAGAAGTCCGCAACTTCCGGAACCGCGAAAACACCCGCGAGCAACAACGCAGCGAAATCTTCCGAATCGCAATCGCCCGCCAAATCCGCCGACCCGCAGCAATCTGCAACCTCCAACTCGGCCGCCACAAGTGCTCCAACCGGTTTCGCGGCGCTCGATGCCATCGTCAAAAACGCGATGACCAACGGCAGCATTCCCGGCGCGGTGCTGCTGGTCGGGCACAACGGCACCATCGCGTATCGCAAGGCCTACGGCAATCGCACCGTGGGACAGAATCCCGAGCCGATGACGGTCGACACCATCTTCGATCTCGCCTCGCTGACCAAGGTCATCGCGACAACCACTTGCGTGATGCGCCTCGAGCAGCTCGGCCAGATCAAGCTCAACGATCCCGTCGTCAAGTACATTCCCGACTTCGGGCAGAGCGGCAAGGAAGATGTCACCATCCGCATGCTGCTCACGCATTACTCCGGCCTTCCTGCTGATCTCGACTTGAAGCAGCCATGGAATGGTCTCGAGGAGGGCTACAACCGCGCCAACGCCACCAAGCCGGTCAATCCTCCGGGCTCGACGTTCCTCTACAGCGATGTCGGCTTCGTCGTGCTGGGCGAGCTGGTGCAGAAGGTCAGCGGCGTGCCTCTCGACCAGTACGCGCAGCAGCATGTCTTCGGTCCTCTGGGCATGACCTCGACGCATTTCAATCCGCCGATGTCGGCGGCGCCGCACACCGCTCCTACGCAGCGCGATGAACACACAGGCCAGCTTTTGCGCGGCTCGGTGCACGATCCCACCGCGCGCCAGATGGGAGGAGTCGCCGGCGATGCCGGGCTGTTCTCCACCGCCGACGACGTTGCCAAGTTCGCGCAAGCCATCCTCGACGGAGGCGCGCCGATACTCTCGCCGCTCATCGTCGAGAAGATGACCACGCCGCAGCAAGCCGCCAACATGCCTAACGTGCGTGGCCTCGGCTGGGATATCGATTCGCCCTTCTCTTCCACGCGCGGCGAGCTGCTGCCCGTTGGCTCGTTCGGCCACACCGGATTCACCGGCACATCGCTGTGGATCGATCCGACGACCAACACCTACATCATCCTGCTCACCAACGCGACGATGATGAAAGACGGCAACGTCATCGCTCTGCGCACCGAGCTCGCGACCGCTGTTGCCGCGGCGCTCAACCTGAATCCCAGCGAGCAGCAGAAGCTGCGCATCTCGCGCATCACCGGCTACAACGAGACGCAGATGGCCGCGCGCCGGATCGTCGTGCGCAACGGCAAAGTGCTGCTCGGCATCGATGTGCTGGAGGAGCGGCAGTTCGAACCGCTAAAAGTTCCCAACGTCGCCACGCCGCGCATCGGCCTGGTGACGAACCAGACCAGCATCGACAGCCGCGGCAAGCGCACTATTGATGTGCTTTGGCAGGCGCCGGGATTCAAGCTCGACGCAATCTTCAGCCCAGAACACGGCGTGACGGGTGCGGCCGACACTACCGACATCCCCAACTTCAAGGACTTGCTCACCAGCGTGCCGATCTACAGCGTCTACGGCGACACCGACGCCAAGCGCCATCCGCCCATGGATGTCATCCGCAAGCTCGACGTGATCGTCTTCGACTTGCAGGATGTCGGCGCGCGCTTCTACACCTACGAGACCACGCTCGGCTATTTCCTCGAAGCCGCCGCCAAGGCAAAGAAGCCGATCGTCGTCCTCGACCGTCCCGATCCCATCACCGGCGCCTACGTTCAAGGCCCAATCTCCGACGCCGGCCAGGAAAGCTTCGTCAACTACTATCCGCTTCCTGTGCGGCATGGCATGACCATGGGTGAGCTGGCCAAGCTTTTCAACGAGGAGAAGCACATCGACGCCGACCTCACTGTGATTCCCATGCGCGGCTGGCTGCGCGGTGATTGGTTCGACTCGACCGGAGCAACCTGGATCAGCCCGTCGCCGAACCTCCGCAGCCTCGAGGAAGCCACGCTCTATCCCGGCGTCGCGCTGATCGAAAGCACTGGCGTTTCGGTCGGTCGCGGAACCGATCTGCCCTTCCAACTCATCGGCTCGCCCTACTTCCTCGACAGGGAGCTGGCCGGATACCTCAACGCGCGCAACATTCCCGGCGTGCGCTTCGTGCCCACCAGGTTCACTCCGACTTCCGGTCCGTACGCTCGCCGCGACTGCTTCGGCGTGAACATCATCGTCACTAATCGCGAAGAGCTCGACGCGCCTGAGCTCGGTATCGAGCTGGCCGTCGCGCTTCACAAGCTCTACCCGCTGGGATACGACCTCAGCAAGATGAACCAGTTGCTGGTCAACAAGGCGATTTTCGCCGCGATCCAAGCCGGAGAAGATCCCAACCGCATTGCTGCGGATTGGCGCGCCCAGCTCGATCAGTTCATGGACCTACGGGTGAAGTATCTGCTGTATTGATCGAAGCGCTGGCTAAACTGGAAGGAAAACACTCAACGGGTCGCCGTGAGCTCCAGTTCGGGCTGAAGCGCCAGCCGCCGCTTGAATGCGCGTTTGGTGAGCAGATAAATCACAATTTGAATCACCGCCGCGCCGCAGCTGTCGATCACAACATCCTGCCAGCGCCCGGTGCGCGACGGAATGAACGTCTGATGGATTTCGTCGTACGCTGCGGTGACGATCGTGAACAGCATGGCGATCGTCACCCACTCGCTGCGCCACCAATCCCGCAGATAGATCCCCCAGGGCCGCTGCAGCAGCGGACGCAGCCGATCGCGATTGGTATTGCGCAGTGCGAAGAAGACGAACGCGCTCAGAATTCCGTATCCCAGGAAATGTCCGGTCTTGCGAAGGATTGCGTTCAGCAGCTCAACGAACTCGAGCCGCACATGAGGCGCGACGACGGACAAGACTTTGTACAGGACGAAGGATGTGTTGTGGGCCGAAGCCATGTCGGTGGATTCCACCCGAATGACTCCCAGCCAGACGATGACCATCCACCAATTGCGAATCAGAGAACGAAACGACGGTTTCAGCAAGACGTGAACCCTGCTTCCAACTTTGCTCGTAGCTATTGCGACACCCCGTCGGGGATTTTTATTAAGTCGCCTTGTGTCAGGGCACGACTTCAGTCGTGCCGTTTCAGGCCCAAAAAACTTGGGCTTTAGCCCCTGTGATCCTGATGTGCGGCAGGGGCTGAAGCCCGCTCACTACTCAAATTGGGGCGGCACGACTGAAGTCGTGCCCTGACACGAATCTATTCCGCTCTGTAATTCGGCGCCTCGCGCGTGATCATCACATCGTGCACATGGCTCTCGCGCAGGCCGGCGCCGCTAATGCGCACAAAGCGTGCCTTCTGTTGCAACTCTTCAATCGTCGCGCAGCCAACGTAGCCCATGCCGCTCTTCACGCCGCCGACCAGCTGATACACGATCATCCCCACCGTTCCGCGATAGGGCACGCGTCCTTCAATGCCTTCTGGCACCAGCTTCGCCAGCCGATTGCTGTCGCTACCGTTCTCAGTCAGCACCGGCACGGATGAATCGTCGGAATCGGCATCGGAGTTCTGGAAATAGCGCTCGCTGGAGCCTTGCGCCATCGCCGCCAGCGACCCCATCCCGCGATACGTCTTGAACGACCTTCCCTGATACAGGATCGTCTCGCCCGGACTTTCTTCTGTACCTGCCAGCAGCGAGCCGATCATCACGCAATCCGCGCCAGCCGCAATCGCCTTCGTGATGTCGCCCGAGTACTTGATGCCGCCGTCGGCAATCACCGACACATCGCTGTCGCGAACCGCACGCGCGGCCTCGGCAATCGCGGTGATTTGCGGCACGCCCGCTCCGGTGACGACGCGCGTGGTGCAAATCGATCCCGGCCCAATCCCGACCTTGATCCCGTCGGCTCCCGCCCGCGCCAGCTCGCAGGCACCGTCGAAAGTCCCGACATTTCCCGCAAGCAGATCAACCTGCGGCAACGCCGACTTGATTTTCTTGATCGCTTCGATCACCCGCGTCGAATGGCCATGTGCGCTGTCGATCGCCAGCAGGTCGGCTTTGGCTCGCACTAACTCTTGCGCACGCTCCAGGAAATCTCCCGTCGCACCGATCGCTGCGCCCACGCGCAACCGGCCATGATCATCCTTCGCCGCCGTGGGATACTTCAGCCGCTTCTGGATGTCCTTCACCGTGATCAGGCCTTTGAGGTTGTAGTGATCGTCGACCACCAGCAACTTCTCGATGCGATGCTGATGCAGGATCGCCTCGGCATCCGTCAGAGTCGTGCCCACCGGAACCGTGATCAGGTTTTCCTTGGTCATCACTTCGCTGATGGGCACGTCGGTGCGGGTTTCAAAGCGCAGGTCGCGATTGGTGAGGATGCCAACCAGCTTGCCCTTCTTGGTGATCGGCACGCCGGAGATGCGATAGTGCCGCATCAACTCCAGCGCTTCGGAGATCTTCTGCTCCGGCGACATGGTGATGGGATCGACAATCATGCCGCTCTCCGAGCGCTTCACCTTGTCGACCTCCAGCGTCTGCTGCTCGATCGTCAGGTTGCGATGGACGATGCCGATGCCGCCTTGCTGTGCCATGGCAATCGCCATGTGCGATTCGGTCACCGTATCCATGGCCGCGCTGATCAACGGTACGCGCAGCTCGATATTTCGGGTCAGACGAGTGGTGGTGTCGGCCAGCGCAGGCACAACATCGGATTTCGCAGGCAGCAACAACACGTCATCGAAGGTAAGCGCCTCAGGGACAGGAAAATGGATCATCGTTATTTGATTCCGCGGAAGGGGTAAACGATTATTGTAGGGTTGCGCTGCCGCTTAGGCAAACGTGAAAACGCTTGCAGGAACTTCTTCGCCGGCTACGGCTTACGGAGTAAACTAACGGCATGGCGACGCCGCACAATCCAACGCCTGCCGAGCAGCTGGCGGAGCAACTTCAGCACCCCGATCCCAGCACCGTGTGGAATCGTGCCCTGGAAGTCTTCGGCGACGAAGCCAAAGCCGCCAGTTGGATGAAAACTGGACGTGAAATCTTCGGTGGCCGCTCGCCTGAGCAGCTGGTGGCAACGGGAGACCCCTCGCTGCAACGCCGCGTATTGGAGACTCTTCTCCGCATCGAATACGGCGTCTTTTCCTAATGCCGGATGAAAATCTATCGCATGCACCATCATTCGCGAATGACTGCAGACTACACCGGTGCAATGTTGGCCGGCGGGCGATGGAACAGCATCGGCACTCCAATGCTCTATGCCGCGCAAAACCTGTCCCTTGCCTGCCTGGAGGTGCTGGTGCATCTTGACAAGCGGCAGCTGCCGCAAGAGTACGTTTGGTCGGAAGCCGACCTAAAACAGGAGCCGTCGCCTTTGCAGTTCAGCCGAATCGAGGAGGTGTCCTCTTGCCAATTGGCTGGCCAGTCATGGATTCGAGCTGCCACGTCGCTCGCGGCTCAGGTTCCATCCGTAATCATTCCGCGCGAATTTAACATCCTACTCAACCCCAACCGCAGTGAATACGCAAACCTGCGCTGGAGCAATCCCCAGCCATTTCGATTTGACCCGCGCCTCTTCACCTCGGAGCCGCAAGTTCTGTAGCGTCGCGTAAACTGATCAATGCCCCCAGCGTGACCATACGCGCTGAGTCTTTCTTTCAATCCGCAACGTATAGTAAGCAGCGGCATCGCAGCGCGCAGGTCTGCGGCGAGGTGGTCCGTGCAACGCAGAGCTTTTCTCAAGGGCGCGGGGGTGGTAACGGTAGCCGTGGTCGGTGGCGGCGTCTGGCGCGCGTGCGATCAGGGCGTCTTCAGCACCGGCGAAGGCCCAGCGTACGAGCCTTGGACGGATTGGCAGAGCGCGAAAGACAGCCCGCTTGCACTGGTTAGCTCGGCGATCCTCGCCGCCAGCCCGCACAACACTCAGCCCTGGCTCTTCAAGGTCAGCGACTCTGCCATCGAGTTGCACATCGACACTCGCAGGAATGTCGGCGCGCTCGATCCTTATCTTCGCGAGGAACATATCGGCATGGGTTGTGCCCTCGAGAATCTGCTGCTCGCTGCTCCCGCGAACGGTTACGCCACGAGTGTGACGCTAGCTCCAGGCCAACTCGGCCCAATTCCTGCCGACCCCAAACCGCAGCTCCTGGCTCGCGTTGAACTCGCGCCCCGAAAGCGTGAAGAAGACGAGCTCTACAACGCCATCCCGCGGCGCCATACCAATCGCGGGCCTTATGACCCGCACCAGCCGCTGCCGTCCGATTTTCTGACCGCGCTGAATCATGTGCCTCCGGAAGACTCGAACGTCCGGCTGTTCTTGTTCACCAGCGAGGCCGATCGCAAACGCATCGTCGACATCAGCTCGGCAGCCAACCGGGAAATCTATGCCGATCCCCAGGTCGACGCCGGCAGCAATCGCTGGGTACGTCTGCAATGGAGTCAGGTGCAGCGCTATCGCGATGGCCTGACCATTGACGCCTTCGGTATGCCCCCAATTGCCACCGCCATTACCAAAATGCTGCCGCAAAGAATGCTGGCATGGCTGGGCTCGCGCACCGAAAAGGATGGGTATTCGAAGCTGATGCTCAGCGCGCCCCTGATCGGCTTTATTGCCGTGCGTGACCGTTACGACCAGCAGCAGTGCCTGCAGGCTGGACGGACCTGGCAGCGCCTGCATCTGTTCGCCACCGCTCGCGGCGTTGCAGCGCGGCCGTGTAACGAAGCAGTGGAGATGGTTGATCACGAGAGATGGCTCGGCAAACCAGCGGCCCGCGCCGCAATGCTCAATGAAATCACCGGCGACCCCGGCTGGCAGCCGACCTTCGTTTTCTATATGGGGTATCCCAAGGTAACGGCGCACGCCAGCCCCCGCCGGCCAGTGCCCTGGGTCACGGTTCAAGTGTAAGCTCCGGTCGTCCTTGAGTTTTAGCCCACTTCCGGCGTATATTTAGTTCTGTACTGTTGTGTTTTTCGGTTCCTGTCACCGATCGCGGCGTGGCAGCGAACTGGTGCAGATTCGGCGAAGCACACCGGTGGGCGATCGCCCACTTTTTATTTCCACCCCGTAATCCGCTGGCGGTACGGCGAGTCCAGGTGGTTACCAGAGCCTGACGGGCGCTCTGTGCTTAAGGAGCGGGAGCCGTAACGGAATACTGTGGCAGCCGGTTTGGACAAAATTCGCGAGATCGCCGAACGCGTGGCGCAGTCCAGCGGGCTGGAACTGGTCGACCTGGAGCTGCAAGGCGGTGGCAAAAGCCGCATGTTGCGGGTCTACATCGATAAGCCCGGCGGCGTGACCCACGAGGATTGCGCGAATTTCAGCCGCGAGGCGGGCACAATCTTCGACGTCGAAGACGCCATTCCGGGCAGCTCGTACCTGCTGGAAGTATCGTCGCCCGGGCTGGATCGCAAGCTGTTTAAGCCGGAAGATTACCAGCGCTTCCTCGGAAGCCTGGTGAAGCTGGCGACCCGGGAGCCGGTAAACGGTAACCAGCATTTTGAAGGGCGCCTGAAGTTATTGCAGGACGGCCGCATCACGCTGGAGCTGGCGGGGCGTAAGAAGTCGAAGAAGCACGAAGCCGTCGAAGCCGGAATCGAGGTTGAAATCGCCTTGGCCAACGTGGAAAAGGCCAACCTAGTTCCGGAGTTCTAGGTGCGATAGCCCCGCAGGGGCGGAACTGAATTTAGCCCAGGGCGGAAGCCCTGGGTAACGAACGCTCACCGAGGACGAGCCCCTTTAGGGGCGGCACATCCGTGAGGGAAAAACAGATCCTTCGTCGGGCTGAAGCCCTCCTCGTGATGACAAACGGTATTTTGGATCAGGTGAAGGTGGCACGAATTTATGGCGAGTGAACTGTACAACGTAATCGACGCTCTCAGCCGCGAGAAAGGCATCGATCCGCAAATTGTCGTAGGTGCGGTCGAGGATGCGATCGTCGTAGCCACCCGAAAGTATTACAAGACGCAGGAGAACCTCCGCGCCGAGCTTGACAAGGAGACCGGTCAGATCCGCGCCTACGCGGTCCGCTCCATCGTCGAGAGCGCCGACCAAATCGAAGACCCGATCTCGCAGATCACCATCGAGGACGCCAAGCGCATCGATCCTGCGGCCGAAGTAGGCGGCGAACTCCGCACCTACAAGGCAACCGACGTTCTCGGACGTATCGCCGCGCAATTGGCCAAGCAGGTGATCTTCCAGAAGGTCCGCGAGGCCGAGCGCGACACCGTTTACAACGAGTACATCGGGCGCGTGGGCGAGGTTATCAACATCACCGTCAAGCGCACCGAAGGTCAGGACGTCATCGTCGACCTGGGCAAGGCCGAAGGCCGCATGCCGCGCAAGGAGCAGTCGCGGCTGGAGTCGTTCGCGCCCGGCGAGCGCGTGCGCGTCATCATTGTGCGTGTCGAGAAAGCTTCCAAGGGTCCGCAGGTTGTCGTTTCGCGCGCCATACCCGAGCTGGTCACGCACCTGTTCCAGACCGAAGTGCCCGAGATTTACGACAACACCGTCGTCATCCGCGCCATCGCGCGCGAAGCCGGCGAGCGCACCAAGATCGCTGTGATGTCGAAGGACAAGGACGTCGATCCGGTTGGCGCCTGCGTCGGCATGAAGGGCATGCGCGTGCAGTCGATCATCCGCGAACTGCGCGGCGAGAAGATCGACATCATCGAGTATCACGAAGATCCGGTGGTCTTCGCCGAGAAAGCATTGCAGCCCGCGAAGGTCAGCCGCGTCACTATTCTCGAAGGCCAGGAAAAGCATCTTGAGGTAATCGTCGACGACAGTCAGTTGTCGCTCGCCATCGGCAAGAAGGGGCAGAACGTTCGCCTAGCTGCCAAGTTGCTGGGCTGGAAGATCGACATCAAGAGCGAGGAAGAAAAGCGCCAGGAAGTGGAAGAGCAGATGCGCGGCGTGATGAATGTCACGATTACGCCGCTGGAGTCGGTGCCCGAACTGGAGCCCGGCATCATCGAAAAGCTGGTCGCAGCGGGCATCACCACTGTCGAAGCCGTTGCCGACATGACGCCCGAGCAACTCGAAGAAGTTCCCGGCATCGGTCCCAAGACCGTCGAGAAGATCAGCATCGCAGTTAACAATTATTTCTCCAGCCTGGATGCCGCGGAGGCGGGTGTCGCCGAAGAGGGCGCGCTGGCTGAAGGCGAAGTTCCGGTGGAAGGCGAGATTGTCGCCGAAGCCGAGGGGGCGGAAGGCGAAGCCGCTGCTTCCGAAGAAACCGCTGAACTCGAAGCGGCGACCGAAGCGGAAGTTGACGCGGACCTCGAGGGCGCTGGCGAAGCGGTTGGCCAGGATGTCTCCGCTGAAGAAGAAGCTCGCGAGTTGGCCGCAGAGGAAGCTGCTGAAGACGAAGAGCAAGCCGGCGAAGAGCCCAGCGAACTGGAAGCGTCCGCTCCTGACGAAGAAGCTGCCGAGTCGGAAGTCGAAGCGTCAGCTGAAACGGATGTCGACGTTTCGGACGAGGCAGGTCAGTCAGGCGACGAAGAAGCTTTAGCCGATGTGCCCCAGGCTTCCGCCGAGAGCGTGGAAGAGTTGGCCGACGAGGGCCAGGCGTTCGAAGCCGAGGTGGTCGATGCTGTCGAGAACGCGCCTCTCGCCGACGAAGCCGAGCGCACGATTCACGAGCGGGTCGAAACGCCGAACGAAAACGTTCCCGACGAAGAAGAGCCGGGCGAGAAAAAGTCGTAACCGAATGGATTCCTGCGGGCCTTGAGCCCGCACACATTAACCTGAACCGTGAGGATGCTATGCAGGCGTAATCAGACGGGACATAACGGAGGAAACGGGGCGGAATGCTGCACAAGATTCGAATCAACGATTTGGCGAGAGAACTAGAGGTCAAAAGCAAGGCGATCCTCGATGTTCTCCCCAAGGTCGGCGTAACCGAGAAGAAAACGCACTCCAGTTCGATCGAAGAGGACGAAGCCGAGCGCGTAAAGAAACATTTTGCCGAGCACGAGCCCAGCACCTCCCGCGGCTCGCGCGCTGCCGCGCATGCGCAGGATGAATTCAAGCCCAAGATCGATCTGTCGCACATCTCCAAGCCGGGAGATGTGTTGAAGGCGATCACGCAACGCGCCGCGCAGCCCGCTGCGCCCGCGCGCCCAGTCGCCCCTGCGAGCCTCGCTACGCCCAGCGCCCCGCGGACCACTGCCGCTCCTCCGTCGGCGGTTCCACCCAAGCCGGCGCCTCCATCTCCTCCGATCGCTGCGGCCGGCACGCAACCGGTCACGACGGCTGAGCCAAAGCCTGCACCGCGCTTCATCACACCGCAGTCGGGGCCTCGCCCGCCCGCTCCGATCATCTCGCGTCCCAAACCGCCCGCGCCGCCGACGGCACAGGCTGCCGCGCTGGTTGCTGAAGCGACCAAAGTTTCCGAGCCGTTGGTGGAAGATCAGGTCGCAGTTCTCGACGAAGCTGAGACCGCGATCTCCGCGCCCGAGATTACTGCCAGCGAAACTCCAGTGGAAGCTGCGCCCGCTGCGCCTCCGGCGCTTGCCGCTCCGCCAGCTCGTCCAGCCACAATGACGCCTACTGCACCCGGTGCTCTGCGTCCTCCGGTTCGGCCCGGACAGTCCATGCAGCCGGCCGCCGGCACCGCAAGTGCCCCAGCGCCGCGCCGCCTGATTGTCCCGCAGACCGGACCTCGTCCCGTCTACTCTGCGCCCGCGCGTCCTGCGGCCAGCGTGCCGCCTCGCCAGGTTATGCCCGAGCGCGGCAAACCGATCTTCCAGCGGCCGCGTCCCGGAGCTCCGCCGACTGGCGCACCGCGTCAGCCACTGCGTCCCGGCGAGCGCCGCGGTCCGCATCCCACTCGTTCTGGACCGCCAGGATCTCGTCCCGGGTTCGCGGGCGGTCCCGGCGTCGGAGCTCCGCCTCCGCCGACAGGACGCCCCATGGGACGTCCCGCGCGTCCCGGTCAGCGTTACGTTCCGCGTGGCGTGAAGGAAGGCCCGATGAAGGGCTTTGTTCCGCCGCCGCGTCTCTCGCTTTCGACCGAGCCGCTGCCCATCACTCGCGCCATCACGATTCCGGAAGGCATCAGCGTGAAGGACCTGGCGGAGAAGCTGGAGATTCGCGCGAAGGATTTGATCGCTCGCCTGCTGGCGCGCGGCGTTTTCGCCACCGTCAACCAGACGCTGGATTCCAATCTCGCCACCGAAATGGCTCGCCACTTCGGCGCTGAGACTTCCGTCATCACCTTCGAAGAGCAGCTGGCGAAGGACACCGCGCCCTCAAAAGATGCGGGCGAAGATGGAGTGGGGGCTGTTTCGCGTCCGCCGGTCGTGACCATCATGGGTCACGTCGATCACGGCAAGACCAGCCTACTCGACGCGATTCGCTCAACCAACGTCGCCGAAGGCGAAGCCGGCGGCATCACGCAGCACATCGGCGCGTACAAAGTTGCGATTACCGATCCCAACTCGCCTGCCTATGGCCGCGAGATCGTCTTCCTCGACACGCCGGGTCACGAAGCCTTCACCCGCATGCGTGCTCGCGGATCGAAGGTCACCGACATCGTTGTGCTGGTCGTCGCCGCCGATGACGGCGTCATGCCGCAGACTTTGGAAGCCATCGATCACGCGAAAGCTGCGAACGTGCCCATCATCGTCGCGGTCAACAAAATCGATAAGCCCGACGCGATGCCTGAGCGCGTTAAGAAGCAGCTGGCCGATCGCGGTCTCATGCCGGAAGATTGGGGTGGTAGCACCGTCTTCGTCGATGTGTCGGCGAAGCAAAAGACCAACCTCAATTTGCTGATGGAAATGATCTGCCTGGTTGCCGACCTGCAGGACCTGAAGGCTGTGCCGGAACGTCTGGCCAGCGGTACCGTGCTCGAAGCCAAGCTCGATCGCGGACGCGGTCCGGTTGCGACCGTGCTGGTGCAGAACGGCACGTTGCACAACAGCGACAACTTCGTCGTCGGCAACGTCTTCGGCAAAGTACGTGCCATGTTCAACGACCGCGGCGCCGCGCTCGTATCCGCCGGGCCGTCCACTCCAGTCGAGATTCTCGGTCTCGAAGGTCTGCCGCAGGCGGGCGATCAACTGGTCGCCGTCGCCGATCGCGAGAAAGCTCGCGGCATCTCCGAATACCGCGAAGGCAAGGCGCGCGAAGCCACGCTGGCCAAGAGCTCGCGAGTCTCGCTCGAAGGTCTGGCCGAACAGCTCAAGACCGCCGGCCAGAAGGAACTGTTCATCATCCTCAAGGGTGATGTGGGCGGCTCGGTGGAAGTGCTGGGCGACGTGCTCATCAAGCTGTCGAACGAGCGCGTGAAGATCAATGTCATGCGTGCCTCAGTCGGCGCCATCACCGAAAGCGATGTGTTGCTGGCCTCGGCGTCGAATGCCATCATCATCGGCTTCAACGTGAGGCCCGAGCGCAAAGCGCAGGAGTTGGCCGAGCAGGAGAAGGTCGACATCCGGCTGCACTCGATCATTTACGAGGTGCAGGACGAGATCAAGAAGGCCATGACCGGCCTGTTGGAGCCGATTGTGAAGGAGACGTATCTCGGCCGTGCCGAAGTGCGCGATACCTTCCGCGTGCCCAAGGTTGGCACCATCGCCGGCTGCTACGTGGTCGACGGCGTAATCAAGCGCGACGCCGAAGTGCGATTGCTGCGCGATAACGTCGTCGTCTTCAAAGGCAAGGTCGGCTCGGTGCGGCGCTTTAAGGAAGACGTCAACGAAGTGCGCAATGGCATGGAGTGCGGCATCTCGATCACCAACTACGGCGATATAAAAGTCGGCGACGTGATCGAGGTCTTCGTCACCGAACGTGTAGCTGCCGAGGCGTTCGTGTAACTGGTAGTGCGGCGCTTTAGCGCCGCGTATCGGCAAGCCCAAAGGGTGGAGCACCGCTTTAGCGGTGCACGAGAGGCTGCCTTACCATTTGTCATCCCGAGGAGGGCTTCAGCCCGACGAGGGATCTGCTTTTGAATCGTCCCGGAGCTGAATCCTCCGCAGAGAGGAGCCCGTATCCGGGACGTTCTGCAATAACCTGCCCTGATGGTTAATGGAGCAGGTCCATGAAAGATTTTCTGAGGAAACACCTCGATGTCCTCTGTGCCTCTGTGGTAAATAGTTTTTTTCGCAGGAACCGAAGATGATCGCGTATCTCCTGCTTGAGATTCGCATCGAGGGCGCACACTCCCTCAAGGACAAGCGCCAGGTGGTGCGCAGCGTAAAGGATGGCCTGCGCAATCGCTTCAACGTTGCCGTCGCCGAAGTTGAGGCCAGCGAGGCCTGGCAGCGAGCGACGTTAGGAGTGGTTAGCATCTCCGATTCTCGCGACTATCTCGAGGGCCTGATGCGCAACGTCGAGCGTCATGCCACGAAGGTCGCGAACAACGCCGGCGGCGAGGTTACCGATTCCTTTTTGGACTTTCTCCACGAAGCGGAATTCGGTGAAAAATTGACCGGGGAACCGTGATGGTTATCACCGCGAATTGCCGTGACTGGCGTATGCTCTAACGTTCCCCTTATAGATTTGGGACAAGACAAAAGGACGATTGAAAGCACGAGCAATTGGCACTTAGCAGTTGGCATCTGGCCAAACCGCAACACGCTAAAGCTAACACCAAATGCTAAGTGCCAAAATGCTAAGTGCAGCCATGGAAAACCGGGGACAGAAATATCATCGCGGACGTTTGCAAGAGACTCTGCGCGAAGAGATCGTCGCCTTAGTCGAGGGAGAACTGGGTGATCCGCGGATCGGCCTGGTGAGCGTCAGCGAAGTACATCTTGACCCGGGAGGCAAGACCGCGCGGGTCTTCGTCACCGCCGCCGGTAGTGACGACGAGGCGGAACAGAGTCTGGAAGGACTGAATGCCGCCCGCGCCTACATCCGTCATGAGTTGACACGGCGCATGGGCGTTCGCCAGTCGCCGGAGATATTTTTTGAGCTGGACCGCTCTGAGCAGTACGGCGGCCGGATTGAACAGCTGTTGCACAGGATCGAGAAGAGGAAAAAGAAGTAGTTAGCCGTTAGCACTTGGCATTTAGCGAAAGCGGTCCGACGCGAGCCGACTTGAGCTAATTGCTAATCGCTAATTGCTAATTGCTTACCACGGCCATGTTGAACGAAGTTCTGAACCAGATCGGTAGACGACAGAAGTTCATTCTCACCTCGCATGCCCGGCCCGATGGCGACGCGGTCGGCTCAACGCTTGCCTGCGCGCAGATCCTCCGCGCGATGGGCAAACAAGCCTGCGTAGTCCTTCGGGACGGCGTTCCCGGCACATACGGTCCGCTGCCGTTCGCCGATTCCGTGCTCCGCAACACCGAGCAGGCGCCGGACGCCGAAGCCGTCATCATCCTGGAGTGCGACAGCGTCGCGCGGACGCGTCTCAGCGGACTCGAGAAGCACTACCTCATCAACATCGATCACCACGATACGGCGCGCCCCTTTGCCGACGTGAACTGGATCGATCCGCACGCTTGCGCCACCGCTGAAATGATCTTCCGCCTGGCGCGCGAAGCCGGGGTCAAGATTTCGCCGGAGGTCGCGACCTGTCTTTACACCGCCGTGCTGACCGATACCGGCTCGTTCTGCTTCCACGGCACCACGGAGCGTACCTTTGCGCTGGCTCAGGAACTGGTGCGCTGCGGTGCCGATCCTGTACACATCGCACAGAACGTTTATTTCTCCACGCAGCTTTCCAAGATGCGATTGCTGGGCGCGGCACTGAGTAGTCTGCATCACGACGGTACTCTTGCCTGGATGCACGTCGATCGCGCTACCATGGAGCGCTGCCAGGCGAGCGATGAAGATTGCGAAGGTCTGGTGAACTACGCGCTCGCGATTCATGGAATTGAAGTGGCGCTGTTCTTCCGCGAAGAGTCGACGGATCGTTATCGCGTGAGTCTGCGCAGCAAGGGATTGGTCAATGTCGCTGCTGTCGCGGCGGCCTTCGGCGGCGGCGGACATGAGTGCGCCAGCGGCTGTGCCGTCGAGGGTCCACTGCCCGTGGCGATCGAACGCCTGCTCGCCCAACTTCGCACCCGCGGCTACGACGCCCACGTACAATGATTTCGCTTCATACGCGGACCTGAAGGTCCGCACTACCTTGACCTTGAAACCCACTCTCACTCTCACCGACCGCACTCGCCGCGCCACCGACTCGCTTGCGCTGATCGCTTTCTGTAGCTTCCTCTTCCTGCTCGGACTGCAACTCATCGGCCTCATGGGCGTCGACGAGCCACGTTACGCGCAGGTCGCACGCGAGATGCTCGCGCGCCACGATTGGGTCACGCCGGTTCTCTATGGCGTTCCCTGGCTGGAGAAGCCGCCATTGTATTACTGGCTCGCGATGCTCTCCTACAAGGCTGCAGGCGGCGTCAGCGATACTGCGGCGCGGCTTCCGGTCGCCGTTCTCTCTTCCCTGCTTGTCATCTTCATTTACGTCTGGGCGCGCCGCTTCCGTCGCGGCATGCAGCTGGACGCGGCGCTCATCACGGCTTCTGCGGCCGCCGTCATCGGCTTCGGCCGCAGTGCCGCAACTGATATGCCGCTCACCGTGATGCTCACGGTCGCGATGCTGTCGTGGTACGGCTGGTATGCGAGCGAGCGTCGCAGCTGGCTGTTGGGGTTCTACTTCTTCAGCGGGCTGGCAACGCTGGCGAAAGGGCCAATCGCAGTTCTCCTCGCAGGAGCCATCATCGTCGTCTTCGCGGCTCTGCGTCGCGACGCGCGGCTTCTACTGCGAACGCTGTGGCCTATCGGAATTGCGCTCTACCTGGCTGTCGTTGCGCCATGGTTTATCGCGGTGCAGCACGCGAATCCGCAATTCTTCCGCGTCTTCTTTCTGCAGCACAACTTGGAACGCTTCAGCAGCAATCTCTATCACCATCCTCAACCATTCTGGTTCTACCTGCCGGTTGCGCTGCTGGCGCTGGTTCCGTGGACAGTCTTCGTCGTGACTGCTCTGGTCGATGCACTGCGCGACTGGCGCTTCTCTACGCAGCAGCCGCCCGCTCAGGAAGACTTGCGAACCTACCTCATGCTTTGGTTCCTGCTTCCAATCCTGTTCTTCTCGCTCTCGCACTCGAAGTTGCCGGGATATATTCTGCCGGCGATTCCTGCGGGCACAATTCTGCTGGCCGACTTCATTCTGCGTCGCGAGCAGGAGGCTTCGAAGCCAGCGTTGTGGCTGGTCCTGCTGCACTCGTTGTTGTCGTCGGCGATGCTGATCGCAGCTTTTGTCGTTCCCTTCAAGCTGTTGCACCTTACCTTGCCGAAGACCGTGATCATCGTCGCCGCGGCGTTAGCTATTGTCACCACCTTCATGTACTGGCTGACGCTGGAGAATCAGGGCTATCGCGTGCTGCGCTTCACGACGCTGGTGCCGGTCGTGATTGCCTTCGCGCTGATCCTGCGTGGCAGCGCACCGATTATCGACGTCCTGCAGTCGGAGCGGCCGGTGCAGCTCTCACTTCAGCAAACTGAAATCGGCCGTATCCCTACCATCGCCGCTTATGATGTGCCGGCAAGCGTGGAATACGGGCTGGCCTTCTACCGCGATCACCGCGTGGCCAGCTACGCCAATCACGAAATTCCCGCCGCCGATCATATCGTCATTGCCGCCAGCGGAACCCAGAAGGAGCTTCAGTACCTGCTTCCGGGACGCAGAGTCATTCTTTTTGGCGGTTTTCCATGGCAGCATCTCGACTTTTATCTCATTGCGGGAACCGGCCCCAGCCAATCGCAGCGGTAGCTGTTAAGGCAACGTGAATTCTCCACAAAACTCTTGACCCAATTCCGTCTGGTGTGGAGAATCATCGCACCTTTCTCTGTTCAGCAAGTCAGTGCCTGTAAATACGACGCTTTATTTCTGGATGTTCCGCCACGAGTCACGCGGAAGCCGCGTCCAACGCCACTTCGGTTCCCAGGTTTATTCGGTAGGAACGCTGCGCTGATCCCGATGCTACTGGATTGGTGCGGCACTCCACCGCTTCGTCCTTTGGATGGATAACGCCCTCGGGCTATATCACGGTCGTAGTGTGCTTGTCAGTGATCTAGCTTGTTACCAAAGTACGACTGGCTGTTTGCACCTTCGTAACTTTCAGCGCAGTAGGCGCGCGCAATAGGCTGCTAACTAAGAGCCTCTGTAGCTGCGTGTTCGCAACGGCCTGCCACGCCAGCACAGCTGCTGAGGCGAATGCATATTTCTGGCCGAGAAAAGGGAGCAGTGTTGTGATACCCAAATACAGGGAAGACCAGCAGGTGTCCTGCGACTGTGCAGGGCGGGTAGTAAAGCGTGTCAGGATTTCATCGATCCTCGCGCTTGCCTTCATCATAAGCCTAGCCATGACTCCAACGGCTCAGGCTCAGACTTACCAGGTGATTTATACCTTCACAGGCGGAGCAGACGGAGCTTATCCCGAGACCGGCCTGACAATGGATGGCTCGGGAAACATCTACGGCACCGCTTTTAGCGGCGGCGCGCAAAAATACGGCGCGATCTTCAGTCTGTACAACAATAAGGGCAGTTGGCTTCTAACGACCATGTACTCGTTTAAGGAAGGCAGCGACGGGGCCGGACCGATCGGCGCACTGGTCGTTGGACCGGACGGCGTTCTTTATGGATCCACTTCCGCCGGCGGTGCAGGCCCATGCATGGGTGAGAGTGGATATCGGGGTTGTGGCACCGTGTACTCGCTTACTCGATCCTCCCGCGCACCAGCCAACACCTGGGTGTCGGTCATCCTGTTTAGCTTCTCGAAAACGGATGGATTTGATCCGCAAGGCCCGCTCACCTTCGATAGTTCCGGAAACATTTATGGCACGACCGTCGGCGGCGGCGACGCCGGGTGGGGGGTGATCTACAAATTGGTGCCCTCCGGCGGCGGATGGACCCAGGACATCGTCTATCAGCCGCAGGGTAAGGGCGATGGCGCTTCGCCCATGGGCGGTGTGGTTCTCGATCACTCTGGGAATCTCTATGGCATCTTCTCGCAAAATGGCCCGAACAATCACGGCGCGGTATACGAGTTGTCGCCATCGGGCTCCGGCTGGCGGGAAAGCACAGTTCACAGCTTCACCTTTCAAGGCAACAACGGAGCGGCCCCACAGGGTGGACTGATCTTTGATAACTCCGGCAATCTCTATGGAACCACCGTGCATGACGCAAGCGGAGGCGGGACGGTTCTCGAGTTGGCTAAATCGGGTGGCGGTTGGTCGTACGACTTCGTCTACGGGTTGAGCGGAGGCATCGATCTCGGTCCTTACGACAAGATGACCATGGATGCGAATGGAGACCTGTATGGCACCAGTTACGCCGACGGGAAATATGGCTACGGCAATGTCTTTAAGCTGACGCGCTCCGGCAGCGGATGGGAATACACTTCGCTGCACGACTTCACCGGCGGCACAGACGGGGCCAATCCCGTCTGCCAGCTCGTACTCGACTCGAGCGGCCATTTATATGGAACGGCAACCAACGGTGGCAGCGATCACAAGGGCGTAGCTTTCGAGATCACACCCTAGGTCGAACTTTACTCCTCGAGAAAAAAGCCCCACCCAGGCTGTAGCTTGAGTGGGGCTCTATCATTTCAGGCTGACGTTAGGTTCTAGCGCTCCGGCTGCTTGCTCTCGTGCGGCTCGCTCTGAGGATGAGGCTGGCTCTGCGCGTGAGGCTGAGCTGCTTCAGCATGCTGCGGCGGACGAGGAGCACTCTCGTGTTGTGGCGGAGCGCTCTCACGTTGCGGCGGCCGCGCAGTACTCTCATGCGGGGCTGGAGCGGTATGCGGCTGGCTGGTGTGCGGAGCCGGCTGCGCTGCGTGTTCGTGAGCAGGAGGCCGCGACGCGGAGCTGCTGGTCCGCGAAGGCGTGCTCTCTGCAGGCGGACGCGGAACACTGGAGTTGGCGTGCTCCGCTGACCGCGCCGCGTTGTTGTTTGTCGGATGCGCTGCGTTGTTGTTCGTGGGACGCGGAGTCGTGTTCTCCGCAGGGGGACGAGGAACGCTATTGCTAGCGGTCGGCCGCGTAGCGTTGTTGGTCGCCGGACGCGACTCGTTGTTCGCCGTGTTAGGCCGAGTAGCCGTGTTGGGAGTGTTAGGCCGCGCGTTTGCCGCCTTATTCGCCGTGTTAGGACGCGTCGCCGGAACATCCACCGGACGGTTGGTGGCCTTTACCACGCCCGGTCCGCTGAACGATCCAGGCTTGGCGGTCGCTGCAATCGCTGGTTGACCATGGTTCACCGATGCGCGCAGCGACTGATCGCGGCTTGCCATCTGCTCATGCTGTGTCTGCGCTGCGGTAGCCTCGACGTGGCGCTGGTTAGCCGCGGCCTGCTGTGCTGCCGTCGGCCGCGCGGTAACTCCGCCCGTTCCGCCGTTATAGCTGACGCGGTTGACGGTAGTGTTGTTCACGACTGTCGTGTTGTAGGTGTTGTGAATGTTGGTGACGTTCACGTTGCTCACCGAGCGGTTGTAGTAGAACTGCCCACCGCGCCACTGGCCACCGTAGAAGCCGCTTCCGGTGTAACCGTAGCCATAGTTAATGCCGCCATAGAAACCCACAGTCGGGCCCCAATAGCCGGCATGGAAGATGAAGGCCGATCCGCCCCATCCCCAGTAGCCCGGCGTCCAGAGCAGACCCGGTTGCGGCGCCAGCACCCAGGTTCCCGGCACCCAGAAGTATCCGTCTGGGCCATACGCCCAATAGCCCGGCGTCCAGATATAACCTGCTCCGGGGCAATACGGCTGTGTGTAAACCGGCAGAGGCGGTGGTCCGAAACCCACGGAGAGAAAGACTCCCGCCGACATCGACAACGGTACGGCGACAAGCAATAACCCCAACAACAAAACCCGACTGTATCTGACGATTCGCATATCCCTTTTTCCTTTCGATCTCCCGGCCCAGTCAGTCGTTCGAGGTGCAGCGTTACAACTGCTGCAATCCAGCACAATATCTCAATTCAGTCCCGACTGTATTAACTGCGCCTAGGGAAATTAGTTGCGAAATCCGGCTGTGCAGTCTCCTGTAAAGTTTCGTGAACTACGTGTTTTTTTGTGCAACCAATTTCGAGCCCGCGGCTTTCGTGTAGCCGTAAGAACTTGAATCACAGAATTTTAGTGCAGCCGCAGGTTTTGCGGTCGCGGCGCAAGCGAGTTGCCAGGGCCGTTGAGGATGGCCTGTCTTTTTCGACAAATGAGGCCTCCAATTTCCCGTGTGCCGACGAGGCGCCGGTTTGATCCGAAGGATTTGGGAGTTTCTTGCGAGCGATTCGCTGCCAGCCTATCGCAGCGTGCCGAGCTTGCCTACCGGCCAATAGCCAAAAACCGCTTTCCCGTAGATAAAGCTTTCATCCACCGTCCCGAAATCGCGGCTGTCGTTGGAAAGATTGCGATGATCGCCCAACACGAAATAACAGTGCGGTGGCACCACGGTCTCGGGATAGGAGCGCACGTCTTCGTACATTCGCGGCACGTACATCTCCTGCAGGCGCTGCCCGTCCACGAATACCACGCCGGCCTCGATACGAACCCGGTCACCGGAGACGGCGATCACTCGTTTGATGTAGCTCTTGGCGGGATCGCGCGGATAGCGGAACACGATAACGTCGCCGCGCTCGATCGGCTCCAGCTTGTACACAAACTTGTTGATGAAGACGCGCTCCTGATCCTGCAACGTCGGCATCATGCTGGTGCCTTCTACTTTTACCGGCTGATAGAGAAAGATGATGAAGAACGCAGAGACGGCGAGCGAGATGCCGACATCACGCACCCAGCCGGCCACGACCGGTCTGCGGCTATGCGGTGTGCCGCTGGCCGCCGATTCAACGCCCGAATTGGAGGAGCTAGGCCCGATCGGACTTTCCAGGCCGGAAGGCGAACTCATATCTGATGGTTAGACGCCAAAAGGCAATTATAGTTTCGCGCCGGCAGGTAGAACAAACCTTATTTCTCAACTCCGTTTGGTGGCTCAAGAGAGGGGGCAAACGCCAGATTTCTGCTGCAAAGACGAGACGGGATCACTTCCCGACAGCAAGCGTCTTATGCCGACTGAGGTTTGGGTGCAGCAGGTCGTCCGCGATACTCGCCAGGTATCTACAGTTATCCCAGAGGGGGATGCACGGCGCAGGATTAATTGTGATATGGGGTCTATCGCCAATGACGTTGCGGATTGTCCCAAGTAACCTCGCCAACCAGATGGTTGGGTCGTCGGTTGGGACACATCATGTCTCTTCGAAAACCTCTTCAAGAATCGCATCAACGAAACGCTGGATGCCACAATTTGCCAGGGAAGGCCCTAGCTCCCGGTCGCTGTACTGTGCAACGGCACCGTGACCGAGCCAATGCGGCCAGTGATATTGTCGCGGATGATGTACTTGACCGCAGTCGCGGAAGAGAGCGGCGGCGAGGGCTCGGTAATGACCCACCCATGGTTCAGGGTATTCTCCGTTTGCGCGGGCGACAGGTCCAAACGGGTCACCTTGACATTGGTAACCAGGTCCCCGTCGGCCTTAAGCGGAACAACGCCCACGTCGTAGCTCAACGTCTTCTTGTCGCCGGAGGGCGAAACCACGCTGCTGGCTGGGACGCGGATCTGAAGGATCGCGGTATTCGCACCAGCACTGGAATCGGGCAGGCGATCCACTGTGAAGGCGAGACCGGTGTAATCGATACGGGCATTGGCCGCGTTGCGCATCATGTCGGCAACGTCTTTCGGCGTCGGCTCTGTGCGCGAAGCCAAGTAGTAGTTGCTCCGGGAACGCACCGAGCCGCGTCCCGAGGCAAGTCTTACGTCGAGTTTGTGCCACCCTGGCTTGCGCCCCTGTTGCGGGACGTAGAAACCCAGCAGGTAGTAGCTAGTGCTGTCTTCCACCGCCTGGTCGAGGCAGGTCTTTAGCTCTGTCATGGCGGTACACCATTTGCCGCCCGTCTTATCGGCGAGAACCTTGATACCGAAGGCGGGATCGTCGGCTAGGGGGGAGACCAATCCCGCTCTGGCTAATCCATCGTTTCGATATGCGCTGGGCGGACCTTCACCCGCGCGGCTGCTGCCAATGCCATTTACGTTGACAGGGTAAATGGCGATGTTCGCTGTGTTCATGGCTGAGAACGCCCGCTCGAAATCGTCGAGCAGATCAGTGTCCAGACCTGTACCGCCGGACATGGGATTGGACAGAATCGGCGAAATTCCGCCCGTCAGCCAAATCACGGATTTGCGACCTGGTACGCCGCCAAACGCCTGGGCGATCTGCTCGAGCGCTGCCAGTGTCGTCCGCGCGGCAATCTTTTCCGCGTATACCCGAAAGATTTGCGCCTCAGTTATCGCCAGCGCCATCTGACGGGCGTCCCCGCTCTCCAGAGTCAGCTCCCGCATTTCGTCCTTGCTTGTGCTGGTTTGCATGCGCCGAAGAGCGTTGACCAGCACCTGCGGGTCGGAGCTGAAAGAGTGAATCTGCCGCAAGCCGTTACGCGTGATCGCCACCACAGCGAACGGCTGCTGCGGCATGTCCTCAGAGAGATACTTAAACAACTGTTGCTTGGCGCGTCCCTGTTCCAGAAACGGTGTGTTGACTAGGTCAATCGCAATGATGAGGAGCTGCTGTGGCAGGCCACCCTGCGGCACGCTGGAGAAGCTGGTATCGCTCGCAATGGACGCCGGGTGAATTGCCGGCGTTGAACTCGAGCTGGCCCACTCCTCGAAGACACGAATGGGCTGGACCTGCCTGTCGCTTCGCAGGATGAAGTCTTCTTTCTTCAGGCCCAGCATCGGGTTGTTACCGTCCTTAACCTGCACCGGGACGAGAACGAGCTCAGTGATGGTGGATAGTGTGGCAGTCGGCGCGTTGTCAGCAGGAGCGGCAGGTGCGGCCTGTTGCGCACAAATAAGCTTGGCGGGGAACAGTAGGAAGAGCCATAGCAAGGCAGACGCTCTGCAGAGTCTCATCATGAGTTAAGCGCCGCAATACGTTATAGCTGCTAACAGGCCATATCGCAAGTAACTCAGAAACGCGAGTCGTCCGGTCGTTTTCCTCACCTCCGGCCGACGAACGCCTCCAACTTCTCGATCTCGTGACTCGCCATGTCCAGATATTTCCTGGCCCGGTCCGTGTCCGTGCTCTGCAACGCGTCCTTCGCTTTCGCCAAGTCTGTCTGCATGTTAGCTCGTGCCGTCACCATGTCGCCGCGTAAGCCGTAGCCACTTTGACGCTGCTGTTGCTCCAGAGCACCCAGGCTGCTCTCGACCGCGGCGGCGCGACTATCGAGATGATCCATCTCGTTTTCCATGTCATCCAGAAGCTTCTTCTGCGCGGCAAGCTCTTCCGGCGAAGGACCTGGCGGAGGCGGGGGCGCCATGTTCGCCTGCTGAGTTCCCTGCTGCCCGTGTCTACCGGGCGCCGGCGGAGCCGGAGTTGGCGTAGCCATAGGAGCTGGCGCGGGCTGAGCTTCCGGTGTCGGTACGGGCTGAGCTGGTTGCGTCGTGGGAGTTGTTGCCGGAGCGGTCGCAGCAGTGCCAGCGCTTGGCGCGGCTGCGGACTCCATCGCGGGAGCGGGCTTGTGCGAACGATAAACCTGCGTTCCTCCAAACAGGGCCACCAGAACCACGATGGCTGCAACCACGATCCAGCCTACGTGACGTCCACCGCGTTTCTCTGTTGGACGCGGTTCCAGCACAGCGCAGCCCGGCTGCTCCTGCGGTGGAAAAGTAGAAGGAGCCGGTGTTGCAGGCGGCGGAGTCATCGGCATCGGCATCGGCTGGGGCGTCGGTTGCGGCACAGGAGCGACTACTGCCTGCGGTGCTGCGACGGCTGCCGCCGCTGCTGTCGCACCGCCAACCTGCGACAACGCGTTTCGCATGGCATCCGCAGTTTGAAAACGATGACCCGGATCTTTCGCTACCGCCATCATGATGATGTCGCTGAGCGCCTTCGGCAGCGTTGGCACAACCTCAATCGGAGGCCTTGGGATCTCCTTGACGTGCGCCTCCATCACCGAATAGCTGCTGGTCGCGCTGAACATATGATGGCCGGTCACCATCTCGTACAGCGAAACGCCGAGCGAATACAGATCCGAGCGCGCATCCGTCGGCTCTGACTTCACTTGCTCCGGAGACATGTAATCCAGGGAACCCAGCGTCGTGCCCGTGACCGTCATGCCCAAATCCTGGGTCGAGCGCGCGATGCCGAAGTCCATCAGCTTCACCACGCCCTTCGGCGTCAGCATCATGTTCGCCGGCTTGATGTCGCGATGAATCACTCCCTTGCCGTGCGCATAGCTGAGCGCACTCAGCACCTGAGCGGTGTAGTTCAACGCATCGGGCGGCGCAAACGGACCGGCATGGAGGCGCTCCGCCAAGGTGTCGCCCTCGACGTACTCCATGATCATCACCAGCTGATTCTCAGCAGTGAAGGCCGTCCTGAGCTGCGCGATGTTGGGATGGTCCAGGCTGGCCAGCACTTTGATCTCGCGCATGAAGCGATTGGCCAGATCACCCTGCTGCGCCAGGTCGGGCAGCAGCACCTTCATAGCCTCGATGCGGTCGGAAATCAGGTTGCGCACCAGGTAAACCTGGCCCATGCCTCCGTGACCTAATTCGCGAACAATCTCGTAGTCGCCAATCTGCTGGTGTGGTTCTGGCATAGCTCTGCCTCCCATGCCCTGAATGCGGCGCAATTATGCGCTCCTCAAACTTGGCGGGTCAAGGAGAAGGTGCTGGTGATTCGCACCGCACCTGAAGCCCTGATCCGTTGTAGACGGGACTCCAGCCCAGATGCGTGTTCCAACGCGAGTGTAGGGTTGTGGCTCTTAGTCCGAGACCGGAACGCCGCGGAAGGTGTATTCCGAACTGCGAGGAGTGGCGGCATCCAGATATAACGTCAACGTGCGTGCATCTTTGTCGTTATCCGGAACCTTGACGCTGTACTTCACCTTTGACTGCGCTGGCACGGTGAAGTCGTGAACATCCGAAAAAGTCGCCTGGCCTTTGCTGCTCAAATCGAAGCTATTTCCCTTGCCGTCAATCACATTGACACGGAAGAGCGATATCTTCGAATCCTGATTGCGCTGATTGGAGATGTAGCCCCAGCACTCGATTCCACCGGGATTGGCGCGCTCGCAATTTTCCATGCTGAGCAGAATATTGTCCTGCGCGCCTTCCGCCGGCTGTATGTGCAGCAGCGGCTTCTGTCCACTCGCTGCCTGAGCATCGGGAGTTGCAGGCGCCGGGTTCGTAGCCGAGGTCGCAGCTTTGGCGCTATTCGATCCGCGGAAATGCATCCACAGGAACACACCACAGACCACCACTAGAGCCGCCACGGCGAGCCAGGTGGTCATAGTCCCTCTCCGCGAGCCAACTTCGTCAAAGGTAGCAAAGGATGCGGGAGCCGAGGATGGCAACCCATCCGCCGGCGAAGACTCTGTTGGCGGAACTGGCGCCGCTTCGGCCGATTGCACGACCGGTATCAGCGAGCTGATCTTCGCCTCGGCGACATCGCTGGTCCGATCCGCACCGGAAGCTTTCGTGAGCACCGGTTCTGGGATCTTATAGCGATCGGGCAAGCTGGCAACCTCCGGCGTCTCCGGAGCCGACTCCGGAAGATCCTTCAGAGCTGTGCTATCGAACGGACAGACTTTGTAACGATGCGGATAGGTTCTGCCGCACTCCTCGCAATATTTCAGCGGAGGCGCAGCTGGGTCCGTTGCGGACCGCGGTTCGTTGCTCGCAGTAACAGCCGGCGGGGGCTCGGGCGTCTTTGCTTCTGACTGCGATACAGTCTGCGGCGCCGATTCGGTTTCGTTCTCCGGAGCGTCATAGCAAAGCGAAAGCGCCTCGCTGAAATCCCGGGTGTGAACAGCTTTGTCGAAGTGAGCCTTCACTTCCTGAGGCAGTCGATCCGCTCTGACGCCAGAAGGTGCGACTGGCTTTGCGACGGGAGCCTCTGGCGCATCGGCTGCGAGAGTTGCTGGCGCTTCGGTTGTTGGAGCCGCTGACGATTCCGCGGTGGGAGCCGCAGTCAATTCAGTTTTTGGAGGTGCTACGGATTCCGCTTTTGGAGCTGCTACTGATTCAGTTTTTGGTGGCGTTACTACAACCGCAGGCGGAGTTACTGCTGCACGCTGTCCGGGTACCCAGAAGCTCTCCTCGATGCTCGCGGCGAGCTCGTCCAGCGCAGAGAAATTCTCGCGCAATTCGGCCAGCACCGCTGCGTCCTTCTCTTCTTCCAGATTGCAGACCCAATGCAGCCATTGGCTGGCTTCCGGTCCCGGAAGCTCCTTCTCCTGCTCCTTCTGCGCAGCCAGATCGCGCAACTGCGCCACAGCTTTTACCCGCACCGCGTTAAGGCTTTCGGCGCGAGCGCTGACGCGGTGTTTGATCGTGCCTGCTTCCAGCTCACTCGCCAATTCCAGCAACTTGGTGCGGCGTTGCTCAATGCGCTTCTCGTCAGCGGCAATCTCCAAGGCGAGAATCAGGTGCTCAAGCGCTGCGCGATCGCTCCACTTAGCGCCCGCGTCTTCCGCGCGGAGAAGATCGCGCAATGCAGATGCGTGTTGGCACGCCTCGGCTACGCTCTGCTTCAGCTGATCTTCGTTGTCGTCCAATCCCGAGCGCAACCGGTCGACCTGCGCCTGCATGGTTCGGAGACTACCGTCGAGTTTGGTCAGTTCAGAAAAAAACGGGGAAGACATGGATCGACTCGCGACTGGCCGGCAATTAACGAGATTCTAGCAAAACATCCACTTTCAACGGACCAAAAAATAGCCTGTAGGTGCGCTGCATGCCAGCGGCACAATCTCCAACGGCATAGCCTAACGCTCCGAACAGTTTAGCTGGCCGTGCTGCACAAGAAAATGGGCAATGTGTGCCAATCGCCCCAGCACTAGCCGGTTAGTGCTACTTCTGCGATTAGTGGAAGGTCAGGTTCTTTTGCATACGCTCCTGGCTATCTACATGTAAATATTCAGTGAAGAGTCGATGTAGTTGCGGCGCGCTCGCCTTACTGGATGTTCAATTCATCGCGTCCGGATTACAATGTACCTCTGTCTCTGTGCCCAAACACCCTATGAACACCTCGGTGAAACCTGCGCCAGCCAAGAGCAGACGTGTCTCTACAAAGGCAGTCTCAGCTTCCGAATCCCGAAATAATAACGGCTTTCACGCCATCCGCTCGCTTGAGGATCCCGCGCTCTACATCAATCGCGAGCTGAGCCTGATCGATTTTCAGCGGCGCGTCCTAGAAGAAGCGCAGGACAGCCGCAACCCGGTGCTGGAGCGGCTGATGTTCCTTTCCTTCGTCGGCTCCAATATCGACGAATTCTTCATGGTGCGGGTCGCGGGCTTGAAGCAGCAGATCGAGAAGGGCGTGCTCGAAACTGGCCCCGACGGCATGACGCCGGCGGAACAACTGCGCGCCATTAGGGCATCGGTCATTCGCCTGTTTCGCAGCGCTCACGAAAGCTGGACCAAGGAGCTGTTGCCGGCTCTGGACGCCGCCGGAGTCCACATTCTCAGCTACGCGGATCTGACCGAAGAACAGCGCGCGACCGCCAATTCCTATTTTCAGCAGACCGTTTTTCCCACGCTTACGCCGCTGGCCTTCGATCCCGGACGCCCGTTCCCGCACATCTCGAACCTCAGCCTGAACCTTGCGGTCATGTTGCGTGGCGGCGAAGGCGAAGAGCATTTTGCCCGCGTCAAGATTCCTGACACCCTGCCGCAATTGGTTCCGGTGAGCGGCGCTGCCAAACCAAAGAGTCGCACCAAGACCGTGGTCAAGGAGATGTCGTTTGTCTGGCTCGAGCAGCTCATCACGGCCAATCTCGGCGACCTCTTTCCTGGCATGACCATCGAGGAGGCCCATCCCTTCCACGTCACACGCGACGCCGACTACGAAATCCAGGATCTGGAAGCCGGCGACCTGCTGGAATCGGTGGAAGAAGGTGTGTGGCAGCGGCGCTTCGCCGACGTCGTGCGGGTTGAGGTCGATGAGGCAATGCCGGCCCCGGTCCTCGAGATCCTCACCAAGAACCTCGAACTGGAACGCGAAGACATCTACAAAACTAGCGGTGGGCCGTTGTCATTGGTTCGCGTTCGAGCCTTGACCAAGATCGACCGCCCCGACCTGAAATTTCCAACCTTCGTCCCGGCAATGCCGGTGGCGCTGGTGAAAGACGCGGAAGACGAGGACATCTTTGCCACGATTCGGCGTGGCGACATCCTCCTGCAACATCCCTTTGATTCCTTCCAGCCCATCGTTGGACTTTTGCAGCAGGCCGCGCGCGATCCGAACGTGCTGGCCATCAAGATCACGCTCTATCGCGTGGGACGCAATGCTCCCGTCGTCGATGCCCTGCTCGAGGCAGTGGAAAACGGTAAGCAAGTTGCCGTGCTGCTGGAACTGAAAGCCCGCTTCGATGAAGAGAGCAACATCGGCTGGGCGCGCAAGCTGGAAGAATACGGCGTGCACGTCGTCTATGGTCTGATGGGACTGAAGGTGCATTCCAAGGCGCTGCTGATTGTTCGCAAGGAAGGCGACATGATTCGCCGCTATGCCCACCTTTCCACCGGCAACTACAACAGCGTCACGGCACAGCTCTACACCGATATCGGCATGCTGACGTGCGATCCCCAGGTCGGCGCCGACTGCACCGACCTCTTCAATTTCCTGACGGGATACTCGGCGAAAAAGTCCTATCGCAAGCTGCTGGTCGCCCCAGTTACGCTACGCAGCGGCATCGAGCATCTGATCGAGCGCGAAATCGAGCACCAGAAGAAAAGCGGGGACGGACAGCTGATCTTCAAGATGAACGCGCTGGTCGACAAGAAGATGATCCGCCTGCTCTATCAGGCGTCGCAGGCCGGTGTAAAAGTTCAGCTGCTGGTTCGCGGCATCTGCTGCCTGATTCCCGGCATTCCCGGCATCAGCGAAAACATCACCGTCACCAGCATCGTTGGCCGTTTTCTGGAACACAGCCGCATCTTCTACTTCAAGAACGGTGGCGAAGAAGAGGTCTATCTAGGCAGTGCGGATCTGATGCCGCGCAATCTGAATCACCGCGTTGAGGTCGACTTCCCGGTACAAGATAAGAACCTGATCCGCGTGGTCCGTGATGAAATTCTGGCGACCTACCTGAAGGATCAGGCCAAAGCGCGGCAGATGACTTCTGAGGGGAAATACGTTCGCGATCCTAACTACGATAAGAAAGACGCTTTCAACAGCCAGGAGGCATTTCTGGCGCGCGCGGCGAAGCGGCAGGTGGCCGCGGCTGTGCCACGACGAAGCTCCTGAAGTCCAGCGCACGGAGCGCCGCGGCGACGACCCATCGTTAAGCCGGTCTTGCACAATAACGGAAGAAGCACTCTATAAGCATGGGTGCGCCGTTCTAGCCATCCTTTGGCTAGGGCGGGGCAGTTCCCCGCACATCTCTTATTATCGTGTCATCCCGACCGACGGCTTCAGCCGGAGCCCGAAACTCGCACGCTGCGAGTTAACATAGAAGGAATCGGGTTTAAAGGAACATCGCTATCTCCGGCTGGGAACTCATGTCACTTCGGCCATCGTTCATTGTCGCCAAACGAGCTCGCCGGCGAGGGCGCGGCTGCTTCCTCATTGTGATCGTCTTGCTGAGTCTCGCCTGTCTGGCAGCAGCTCAGTCATCTTCCACCTCCACGTCGAGCAGTGAAACCTACACGATTAGCGGTACAGTCGTGAACTCGGTTACGGGCGAGCCGATCCCGCGCGCGCTGGTTCGCACCAATGGCATGGTGCAGCGCACTGCCTTCACCGACAGCGAAGGCCACTTCCAGATCGACGGTCTGCCGGCCATGAAAGCCAATGTGGCCGCGCAGAAGCCCGGCTACAGCCTGCCCAACGATGACTTCCGCTCATGGTTTCAAGTGGGCGCCAACACACCAGCGCTGGTGGTGAAGCTCACGCCTCAGAGTGCCATCTACGGCCGCGTCACCGACCTTTCCGGACAGCCGATCGAGCACATGCCACTTCACCTTACTGCGAGAAGCCTGCGCGAGGGACGCAAGATGTGGGAGCAGCGGGCGATGACTGAGAGTGACGAGGATGGGCATTTTCGTTTTCCGAACCTCACGTCGGGAACTTACTACGTCGCTGCCGGTCCCCTCGACTCTGAGCCCCATATCCTCGCGGCCGGCGAGAAGGCGAAGACCGGCTTTCCGCATGTCTACTATCCCGGCGTGACGGACCTGACGTCCGCGCAGCCTGTCCAACTGAGTGCCGGCCAACAGATGGAAGCTGACTTCTCGTTCAGCACGGTGCCCATTTATCAGATCGCCGGCACCATCGCGGGACGTCAGCCGGATCAGGGTGTCGGCTTCCAGCTGCTGACGTTGTCGGGCGACGACATCTCGCTAGCCAGCAACTTCAACATGGAGACAGGTGCATTCAAACTGGACGAGGTTCCAGCCGGGTCCTACATTGTCAGAGCTATTTCGCAAGCCGGCCTGCAGCCCATGCGCGCCGAGGCACGCGTGAATGTCGCAACCAGTATTGAAGACCTCCGGCTTACACTCGCGCCAACGGTCACCATTCCGATCGTTGTTCGCATGGAATCGCGAGGCTCTTCCGGCGGTTCAACTAATTCTCCCTGGAGCCCGGATCATCCTCCGCTCTCGGTACGACTGGTGCCGGCCGATCCCAACACCACCGAACAGTTCTCCACTTTCGAGCAACGTGGTGGACATCCCACGCTAGTCCTGCAGAATGTCGATCCTGGCACCTACACCGCCGTGTTGATGCCGCAGCCACCGTGGTATGTGCAGTCGGCCACCTACGCGCAGAGCAACGTGCTGTACGACGATATGATGGTTTCAAGCGGCCAGAGTTATCCGATGGAGATCGCGCTGCGCGACGACAGCGCCAGTCTGACCGCAACCGTGAAGTCCTCCGATGGATCACCTGTAACTGCGACGGTGGTCGTGGTTCCGCAGCCTGCGGGAAAAGTGACACCGCGCATAGTGCGAGGCGGCAGCAACGAATTCAGCGTGTACGGGCTGCCGCCCGGCGACTATCTGGTGTTTGCCTTCGATCGCATTGATGATCTTGAATACGCCAATCCTGACACATTCACGCCCTATGCATCGCAGGCTGCGCACGTCACATTGACGCCAAATCAAAAGGCCCAGGTATCGCTGGATTTGATTTCGGTTGGTAAGGGAGACTGATCTCGCGGTGCTGACTCGAATCGCATTCACGCTACTGTTGGTTGCTAGCCTCCCAGCGCAGCAGGCCGCGCAACAGCCGCCGGCGCCCGCGGCGGCGCAGCAGGCGTCAACTGCTTCAGCACCGGCGCAGCACGGCTTCCGCATCGCCGGAACGGTTGTAAACTCCCTCACCGGACAAGCTATACCCGCAGCGTCTGTCGCTATCGCTCCCACCAGCGAACGAACCGATCGCGACATATCGAAGTCCATCACCACCGGAGCTGACGGAAGGTTTTCGTTCGCGGGCCTAAGCCAGGGCAAATACTCTCTGATGGCGGCCGCGCGCGGCTTCTCGCTGCAATATTTCGAGCATCACGATCCTTTCGCCAGCGCCATCGCTGTCGGCCCTGATATCGAAAGCGATCATCTCGTCTTCCGGCTGCAACCTGATGCTTCCATCGAAGGCCAGGTCACCGACGAAAACAACGATCCCGTCCAGAACGCGCTGGTTCGACTTTTCCAGACGACGACTGAGGAGGGCCAGCAGAAGACGGTTCCCATAACCCAGGCGCAGACGGACGATCAGGGAGAATATCGCATCGGACATTTGGCTCCCGGAACTTACTATTTGGCGGTTTCGGCGCGGCCGTGGTACGCGCAGAATTTCGGCCCGGGAAGAACGCATACCGATGGCGATGCGCGCGCCGCACAGGATGCAACCGCGCTCGACGTTACTTATCCTCTGACGTTCTACGGAGGATCATACGACTCTGCTAGTGCCACTCCGCTGACGTTGACCGCGGGTGAGAAGACGAGTGCCGACATCACCTTGCATGCGGTCCCGTCTCTGCACCTGCGCATTCACACCGGATCGAATGAGTCTTCCGTTCTGGGCAAGATGGTCTTCCCGCGCATTTCGCAGCGCATCTTTCAGGGCTATCTGGATTCCGTCTTCAACGCGCCTGATTCGTGGGTTGCGCCGGGAGTCATCGAAATCTCAGGCTTGGCGCCCGGGCATTATGTAGTCGAGATGCCGCCCTCGACCGGCTTGAACGACAAGGCCGGCGGGCGAGCTTGGTACCGCGAAGTCGATTTGTCGGGCGATGCCGACATCACCGCCTCCGAAGGACCAGGCTTCGCAACCGTCAGCGGCAGCATTCTCTTCACAGATAGTCGCGTGCCGATTCATGCCTCGATCCGGCTCTTCAATCCCGATACCGGCGAGACCTTCCGCAGTGACATTAATGAGCGTGGGCAATTCGATTTCAACGCTGACGATGTGCGTCCCGGTCGATACATGTTTGCGCTCGAGGGGGCAAGTGGCTTGTTCCTTCAGAAGCTTTCGGCAACGGGAGCCAAGGTCGCGGGCCGTACGATTGAGATGACGAACGCCGGCAATGTCCGCATCAGCTGCATCGCCTCGCATGGAGCGGCTTTGGTGCAGGGCACAGCGCTGCGCAACGATCAGCCGTATGCAGGGGCGATGATCGTCCTTGTGCCACAGGATCCGGCGAACAACGGACCACTGTTTCGTCGCGATCAGAGCGACAGTGATGGCACGTTCAGCCTGCCGAACGTTGTGCCCGGCCAGTACACGGTGATTGCAATTGCCAATGGTTGGGACCTGGAGTGGGCGAGTCCGGCGGTGTTGCAACCGTACCTGAAGCAGGGCGAGCACGTTGAGGTGCCGGTCAACGGCAAATTGCAAGTCAAAGTGCAAGTGCAGTAGCGACGTAAGAAGTCCGCAAGACTCAATCGGATTCGGAGCCGAACAAGACGCCGTCGCAATACCGGTAAATCCCAGCTGAGGTTATAATCCACACGTATGACACGACGGACTCTGCCTATCGTAATCGAGGCTGATGCGGATGGATATTTCGTGTCCTGCCCGCTATTGCAGGGCTGCTACAGCCAGGGCGACAGCTATGAGGAGGCGGTGGAGAACATCAAAGATGCCATCCGCTTGCATCTGGAGGACCGGCTCGCCGAGGGAGAACCAATTCCAGAGCCTGTCTCCGTAAGTCTCTCGATGGTCGAAGTCGCCGTCTGATGACGAAACTGCCGCGCCTCACTGCCCGCCAGATCATCGCCGTGTTGCAGCAGGCCGGATTCTCGGTCGCCAGACAAAGCGGCAGCCACATGATCTACAAGAACGCGGCCGGCAAGCGAGTCACAGTTCCCTTTCACGCTGGCAAAATCCTTCACCCCAAGGTATTGAGAAACATCCTTCGCGATGCTGATCTCACAGTCGAGCAACTGCAGGCGATGTTGTGATTCAAGCGAGGGCAGCTTGTGGCTAGCTGGGTTGTCCCACCCAGGCTGACATTGCCTGGGCGGGATTTCTCATCGAAGAGAGTTACGCGGTTACTGCTTGCTTCGTCCCCTGCGCGACGAAGCGAATCGCCTTCGCCAGCAGAATCGTTTCGATGCCGCGCAGTGCCTCCAGCACCTTATCGTTGATCTCGCCATCGACATGCACTACGGCCACGGCCTTTGACTCCGGCCCACGACCGAGTGAGAAGTTGGCGATGTTTACGTTGTGCTGACCGAGCACGGTACCGACGCGTCCCACCACTCCGGGCACGTCGATATTCCGCAGGTAGACCACGTTGCCTTCGAGCGGCGCTTCCACGTGAATGCCGTCGATCTCCAGCAGCCGTGGCTGGCCATCCGGCTGCACGCAACCGGCCACGGTGTTCTCCTGTGGCCCGCTCTTGAAGGTCATCCGCAGCACGTTGGCGGCAGTTCCGCCGGCATCGCGAGCCTGCTTGCGCTCGGTCAGCCGGATGCCACGCTCCTCGGCAATCGAAGCCGCGTTCACCAGGTTCGCGCGCTCGTGCGCATGTGCGATCTGGTTGAGCGCGCCCGCCACGGCGGCATTGCGAATGAGCGCGGTCTTCCACTCGGCGATATCGCCGCTGTAGGTCAGGCCGATCTCCTCCACACCGCCTTCGCGGGACTGCGCCAGGAAGGCTCCCAGCCGCTCGCCCAGTGCGATATACGGCAGCATCAGCTGGTACTCTTCCTCGCTGATGGAAGGCACGTTGACCGCGTTCTGGATGACGCCCTTGAGCAGATACTCGCGCACTTGCAGCGCGATCTGCACGCCGACGGCTTCCTGCGCCTCGTGGGTCGAGCCCGCGATGTGCGGCGTCAGGATGACGTTCGGCAGAGTCGCCAGCGGCGAGTCCTTCACCGGCTCGTGGCTGTAGACATCCAGCGCCGCGCCACCGATTTGTCCCGCTTGCAGGGCCTCGACCAGTGCCTGCTCGTTGATCAATTCTCCGCGAGCGCAGTTGACCAGCTTCACGCCCTTCTTCATCTTGCCAATCGAATCGGCGTTGATCATGCCGTGCGTCTGCGGCGTGAGCCCGACGTGCAGCGTGATGTAGTCGGATTGCGCGTACAGCTCGTCCAGCGGCACCATGCTGACGTTCAGCTGCTGCGCAAAGCTGGGCGCGACGTAAGGATCGTGCGCAACCACCTTCATCCCGAACGAAAGCGCACGGCGTGAGACTTCCACGCCCACGCGACCGAGTCCGACGATGCCCAGCGTTTTGCCGCGGAGCTCAGTGCCCTGCAGCGTCTTTTTTTCCCATTTGCCCGCCGCCATGCCTGCGTGGGCGCGAGGAATGGAGCGCGCCATCGACAGCATGAGAGCGAAGGTGTGCTCGGCAACGGCAACTGCATTGCCGCCGGGAGTATTCATGACCACGATGCCGCGCTTGGTGGCCGCATCGAGATCGACGTTGTCGACGCCCACGCCGGCGCGTCCGATCACGCGCAGCTTGGGCGCTTTGTCCATCATGGCCGCATCGACGAAGGTCGCCGATCGCACCACAATGGCGTCCGCATCAGGCAGCTCTTTGGCGAGCGTCTCCTTGTCGGGCTGAACCACAATCCAGTCCGCGTGCTCGGCAAAGACCTTCAGCGTGGAAGGTGACACTTTATCTGCGATGACGATTTTCATACTTTAGCCACCTCGGCGAATTGCCCCGCAAAGACCTCTTGCACGGCGCGCACGCCTGCGCCCAGTTCGAAGGTATGGGATGGAGCGACCTTCAACAGCACATGCTCCAACGCGCCAATCACGCCGATCGCATCCAGATAGTCGTAGTAGCCAAGATGCGCGATGCGGAAGAGCTGTCCCTTCATCTCGCCCTGACCGTTGGCCACGACCATGGAGAAGCGCTCGCGAAACTCCTTCACGATTGCGCTGGAGTCGACGCCCTTGGGCGCCAGAATCGCGGTCACAGCCGCAGCCGGGCATTTCGGCGCGAACAATCCCAATCCCAGCGCCTGTACGCCTGCACGAACCATCGCTGCGGAAGTTTCGGCGTTGTGGATGAGAGCATCGCGGCCATCGGCAAGATTGCCGTTACCGCACTTGCGGATGTAATCCAGCGCCGCACTTAAGCCAACGACCAGCGCGACTGCGGGAGTGAATGCCGTCTCACCCTTGACCTGCGACTTGCGCTCCTTGCGGAGATCGAAGTAAAAACGCGGCTGCTTCGCGGTTTCCATCCGCTGCCAGGCGCGCTCGCTGACGCAGAGATACGCGAGACCGGGAGGAATCATTACGGCCTTCTGCGAGCCGCCGATGAGGATGTCGATGCCCCAGTTGTCGACGTCGAAATGCGTGGTGCCGAGACCGGTAATGGCGTCGACCACCAGCAGCGTGTCGGTTCCCTTCAGCAGCGAGGCAATCGCCTTAACGTCATGGCGCGCGCCGGTGGAGGTTTCCGTCGCCTGCATATAGAGAACGCTGGCGCCGTCGAGCTTGGAGCCGACTTCGCGGAGATCGAAGGTCTCGCCATAGGGAGCGGTGATCAGTTCAACCTGGCAGTGGAAAGCCTTGGCCAGATCGCGCCAGCGCTCGCCAAACTTGCCGGCGGTGAGCACGACCACTTTGTCACCCGGCGAGGTGAGGTTGGAGATGGCGGCCTCCATGGCGCCGCTGCCGGAGGAAGCAAGGATCAGAACATCATTCTTGGTACCGATGAAGGTCTTGAGATCAGCCACGGTGCGGCTGAAGATCTCACGGAACTCGGCAGTGCGATGATGCATGTCCGCGGCCGCAATGGCGGTTTGCGCGGCCGGAAGAAGAGGAGTTGGACCGGGAGTAAATAGGCGAGTCTTACGTAGCATAGCGATTCCCCTGCTCAAAGATTGCCAGCCAGCTTCGGAGCCCGTTTTCGCGCCGTGTTGCGCAAGGTAGGGCGGGAGAAGCGCCGGACAGATAACTATAGAACTCCGCAGGCGGGTAAGCTACCTCAGCTTGGCGCGTCCTGTGTGGCGTAAGTCACAGGCGAAGGTGACGGGGTAGTGCGGACCTTTAGGTCCGCGTCTCGCTCGGTCCCTGCGATTGCGTCACCAATCGAGATCCGCAAGGATCTCGATTGGTGACGATGAGGATCCTTGGCGCTTTTCCGCAGGCCTGAAGGCCTGCACTGCCCGGAAAAGGCACCCACGATGCTTGCTCCCCTATAATTGCCCCATGACTCTGACCCAACGCGTGCAGAAAGACATGGTTGCAGCCATGAAGAGCAAGGAAGAGCTGCGTCTCTCGACGCTGCGCATGATGAAGGCCGCGCTGATGAACAAGCGCATCGATAAACGCGCCGACCTCGACGAGAAAGAAGAGCTGCAGGTCTTCAGCACCATGATCAAGCAGCGCCACGACTCGATCGAGGCGTTCACTAAGGGCGGACGTCTGGAGCTCGCCAAGAAAGAGAGCGACGAGATCGCGATCATCGAAGCCTACATGCCCAAGGCAATGGGCGAGGAAGAGATTGTTGCCACCGTCCGCGCCGTCGTTGCTGAGATGGGATCTCCCACAATGAAGGACATGGGAACGGTAATGAAGAACGTAATGGCGAAATTCGGCGGAGCGCGGGTCGATGGCAAGGTCGTCAGCGAGGCGGTAAAGAAGGAACTGGCGCCCACCAGCTAGTCGAAATCTTGATAGGCCGTTAAGAGGCTGCTTTGTTTGTCATGAAGCGCGAGGAATTCAGCAAAGCGGTGGGCGAGGCATTGGATTCGCTGCCGGCGGAGTTTCGCCGCAAGATACGCAACGTTGCTGTTCTGGTGGAGGATCTGCCTCCCAATCCCATCCCCTCAGAACCGGGCCAGCCAAGGCGGATCCTGCTCGGACTGTTTCACGGCATACCAATGACCCAGAAGAGCGTATTTCAGGGACCCATCGGCAGTCCTGATTACGTCGTTCTCTATCAGAAAAACATTGAGGCGGTGTGCTCGACCGAGGCAGAGGTTCGCGAGCAGATTCGGCGCACTGTAGTTCACGAGATGGGCCATTATTTTGGCATGACGGAAGAGCAGGTGAGGCATATGGAATCCGCCGGCGAGGTCGGTGACCGCATGCGGAAGTGATCTGTTGTTATCTGCCGTCGGCTCAAGCCGACTCCGACACATGTGCCGCACCGGCTGAGATGCAACGCCGATCTCTGCTGATTCGAGGCTGCCTTCTAACATAGAGGTCCTTCCGCTTCGCGTTGGCAAAATACGCGAACGCTCCGCTCAGGATGACAATTCGAGAAACTTGAAAGATATAGGAGCGTCCGCAGCGCTGATTGCTCAGGGTAGATTGTTGTAATCTGAAGCCAGCGCCCCGATGTCTTACCAGGACACAGTTGAGCAGCTCTACGCGCTCGGCCACGAGCTGGCGTCGACGCCGTCGCACAAGTTCGATCTAGCCTATGTGCGCGAGATGCTGGACGCGCTCGGCCATCCCGAGCGGCGCTTTGCCAGTGTGCTCATCGCCGGCACGAACGGCAAAGGCTCGACTGCGGCGACACTCGCGTCGATCCTGCGCGTTGCGGGATACAAAGCGGGACTTTATAGCTCGCCGCACTTACTGCGCATCAACGAACGCATTCGCGTGAATGGCGAGATGATCTCGGACGCCGAGTTTGGCGTGATCCATGAACGCGTGGAACGCGTAGCGCAACAGCTTCTGCATTCGGGCAAGCTGCCGTGGCATCCCAGCTTCTTCGAGATGCTGACGGTAATGGCCTTCGAGTACTTCGCCGGCGCTGGCATTGAGATTGCCGTGCTCGAGGTCGGAATGGGCGGCCGCCTGGACGCGACGAATGTTGTTGAGCCCGTGATCTCTGTCATTGCCGACGTTGCGCTCGACCATCAGAAGTATCTCGGCGATACGATTGCCGAGATTGCGCGCGAGAAGGCCGGCATCATTCGCAATAAAGGTGCAGTCGTCACGCTGCCGCAGCATCCGCAAGCCAACGACGTTATTGGGCACGCGATTCTGGATCATGGCGCGCGCGGCGTCAGCGCGGTGAAGTACGTTCCTCCGGTTTCGCCGGGTGCGGCAACCTATATGGCCGGCACCAATCCTGTACCAGGGCGCAATCGCTACCCGCTCGCCGTAATGGACGAAGAGATCATGGTCGATTCGCCGCTGGTCGGGAGACACCAGTTTCGCAACATCGCGCTGGCGATTGCGACCGCGGAAGAGTTGGCGCAGTTCGGATTTCCGGTCACGCCCAAGCAGATCGAGCAAGGCATTTGCGAAACACATTGGGCAGGACGATTCCAGGTGTTGGCGCCATCGAATGCGACGGGCCAGCGGAAGATTGTGCTGGATGTTGCGCACAATCCGGCGGGCGCATGGGCGTTGCGTTCAGCTTTGTCGGAGAATTTCCCGGAACGCGAACTCACGATCGTGTTCGCCGCCATGCGCGACAAAGCGATCCAGGAGATCGCGGAGATTCTGTTTCCAATTGCAGGGCAAGTGGTTTTGACGCAGGTCAACAATCCGCGCAGCGCGACGACCAGTGAGTTGCTGCAAGCCGCATCGCGAACCGGCGCGGCGATGCATGAGGAACCGAATGTCCCAGCTGCGCTGACGCGAGCGCAGAAGTTAAGCAAGCCGGAGGACGTCATCGTCGTAACCGGATCGATCTTTCTGGTCGGTGAGGCGATGAGCTCGATGGGAATTGCAGCGTAACAAAATCGTTCTCACCACGGAGGCACGGAGAACACGGAGTTTTGGAGAATTGTCATCACGACGAGGCCTTCAGGCCGAAGAGGAATCTGCTTTACGGCGAACAGCGTACCCGTCGCGCCAGAAAGCCGGCGCTCGTGATGACAACCTGCGTAAAAGCTCTATGCTCTCCGTGCCTCCGTGGTGAATAGCCTTTCGATGAATCTGAATAATCGCCAAATCGCACAGCAGACGCAACAGCGCGGCTCCCTGCTCACGCGCCTCCGCTCGTATTGCTTCTGCTTGCCTGTGGTGTACCTGTACACCGGCGTTCTGGGCACGGTGGCGCTGCTGGTTTCGTTATTCGACGGCAGTGGGCGCATGCAGCATCGGATTGCACACATCTGGGCGCGCTTAATCCTCAAAACCGCCGGCATCCGCGTACATGTCAAAGGGCTGGACCACCTGCACCCGCCGCTGCCGGCCATTTATGCGGCGAACCACCTGTCGGCGATTGACATTCCCGTGCTCTACTCCAGCCTGCCGGGACAATTCCGCATCATGGCCAAGCGCCAGCTGTTTCGTTATCCGTTTCTAGGATGGTATTTGAAGCGCTCCGGCCAGATTCCCGATTGTCTTTGGTGACCCGCACGCTTCGCTGCGCAGCTTGAACCGCGCCGGCGATGCCCTGCGCAAAGGCATGCCGCTGGTTGTCTTTCCGGAAGGTGGCCGTTCGAAACTGGTGAGCTGCAGGAGTTCATGGGCGGCGCGTTCTACGTTGCGATTCGCGCGCAGGCGCCGGTAGTGCCAATCGCGATCGTCGGCACCTACGAACTGCTGCCGATGAACAGCTTTCACATCATTCCGGGCGATGTCGATCTGGTGATCGGGGAACCGATACCGACTACCGGCTTGCGCCTGCGCGATATCGAGAAGCTGGCAGCGCAGGTTCGCCAGGTGATCGCAGAGCTATATGATTCCCGCGCCAAACGCACGTCGCGTGCGCCGGCGAATGAGTCCAGTACAGTGGTGAACAGGCAGGAGGAGCTGCGATCGTGAAGTGGGCTATCAGCCGTCAGCTGTCGGCTATCAACCTCTCGCTTTTCGCTAATGAGACTCGTTTGCAGTAGCTTCGGCACCTGTAATTCGAGTTGGCGGCTTGTGTTTGAAGCAAAGCGACATGCGGCGTTGCTGAAAGCTGGTAGCCGAGAGCCCATAGCTAATCGCTAATTGCTAGTTGCTAATTGCTATCCATGAAACCTTGCATCGCCATTCCGGTACCGCACTCGACTCGGCCACTGTACGCCAGACTGTCGTTGCCGCAATATGAAAACGCGGTGCGCCAGGCGGGCGGCGAGCCGGTGATCATCGACGTCAACGCGACACCGCCGGAGATCGCGCAGGCGGTGAAGCGCTGCGATGGAGTGCTGTTGCCCGGCAGTCCAGCGGATGTCGATCCGGAAAAGTATGGTGCGCCACGCCATCCTGACACCGCGCCCGCCGATTCCTTCCGCGACAACACAGACGAGTTGCTTCTGCAGGATGCTTACAACATGCGCAAGCCGGTCTTCGGCATCTGCTATGGGTTGCAGTCGCTGAACGTCTGGCGAACCGGCACGCTGGACCAGGCTTTGCCGAAGGGTGTGAATCATAAAGCGGGACGCAGCGTGGCTCAGGCACATCGCGTGGCGATCGATCCGGAATCGAAGTTGGCAGCGATCCTGCGTGAAGCCGGCGCGCTGCCATCATCTCATCCCGTTGACGTCGCCCGTGGCGAAGACGCCAGTCGAGAGACGACTGAGCTGGTCATTCCAGTGAACTCCAGCCACCATCAGGCAGCGGAGGTGCTGGGCGACGGATTGCGCCTGGCGGCATGGTGTCCGGACGACGGTGTGAAGGAGGCGGTCGAAGGGACATCGCCCGATCACTTTGTGTTAGGCGTGCAATGGCATCCCGAGCGCACTTGCGACAGCGAGCCGGCTTCGCGCGCCATGTTTCGCGCGTTTGTGAAAGCCGCAGCCAAGTGGCATGAACAACTGGCACGCAAACAGCAGGACTTCGAATCGGTGCGATAAAGCATGTTCACCACGGAGGCACGGAGGGCACGGAGTTTTCGGATCTTTTCTTTCGGGTTGAAACTTCGCGCAGGAACAATTGTCATCACGAGCGAAGCGAGGGATCTGCTTTTTGTCCGCAAGGGCAGGAGGCAGATCCCTCGCCGGCCTCAAGGCTTCGTCGCGATGACGATGTTCTTGTTTGGGCTTCTTCGACTTCTCTGGTGAGGGTCTTCAAGAAACTCCGTGTCCTCCGTGCCTCCGTGGTGAATAAGTCCTTCCCGGCTTGGTGATGCACGACCTCTTCAATTACTCTGATCTCTTATGCTCGATCTCGCCTTCGTTCGTGATCATCTCCCTTTAGTCGAAGAAAAGCTCCGCCAGCGCGGCATGAGTCCTGAGGTAATCCTCAAGGACTTTGATGCTATCGATCAGCAGCGGCGCGCCGCTATCACCGAATCCGAGACGCTGAAAGCCCAGCGCAACAAAGCTACCGAAGAAATTGCCCGGCTCAAAAAAGACAAGCAGGACGCGACTGCGCTGATCAACGAGACCAAAGAGCTGCGCGAGAAGATCGCCGAAGCCGAGAAGCTCGCGGAAGAAGCCGATGCGCGGCTTCGCAACATTCTCATTGGCATTCCCAACCTTCCTGACGACAGCGTCCCTATTGGCGCGAGCGAAGCTGACAACGTCGAGGTGCGGCGCTGGGGAACGCCGCCGCAGTTCGACTTCACGCCCAAACCGCATTGGGAGTTGGGCGAGGAGTTGGGCATTCTTGACCTGGAACGCGCCGCCAAGCTTACAGGCGCCCGTTTCGCGGTGTATTGGGATCTCGGAGCCAAGCTCGAGCGCGCGCTGATGAACTTCATGCTCGACCTGCACACGCGCGAGCACGGCTACACCGAAGTTCTGCCACCATTCATGGTCAACGCCGAGTCGTTGTATGGCACCGGTAATTTGCCCAAGTTTGAAGCTGACCTGTTCAAGGTCCCGCACGGCGAGAAGAATCTGTACCTGATTCCGACCGCTGAGGTTCCAGTGACGAATCTCTATCGTGACGAGACACTGGATGGTGCGCGGCTGCCAATTTCGCTCACGGCGTACACGCCGTGCTTCCGCAGCGAGGCCGGTTCGTATGGCAAAGACGTGCGCGGCATCATTCGCCAGCATCAGTTCCAGAAGGTTGAGCTGGTGAAGTTCACCAAGCCGGAGCAGTCGCGGGAGGAGCACGAGAGGTTAACGCAGGATGCTGAGGAAGTGCTGCAAAAGCTCGGGCTGCATTATCGCGTTATGGCGCTGTCGACGGGCGACATGGGATGGTCGTCGGCCAAGACCTATGACATCGAGGTCTGGCTGCCTGGTCAGCAGCTGTTCCGCGAGATCTCTTCCTGCTCGAACTTCACTGATTATCAGGCGCGGCGGGCGAATATTCGCTATCGTCCTGAGGGCGGCAAGAAGACGGAGTTGGTTCATACGATCAACGGAAGCGGGCTGGCGATTGGGCGGACGTGGGTGGCAATCGTGGAAAACTTTCAGCAGGCCGATGGCAGCGTAGTCATCCCGGACGTACTGCGGCCGTATATTGGCGCGGAGCGGATTACGGCGAAAAAGTTCTAAAGGCAGTTTCGAGAATCAGTTTCGAGTTTCAGGTTTCGAGTTTCGAGTTCCAGGAATAGAAGTCTGCCAGTGCGAACGAACCGCAGATCCCTCGGCTTCGCTCGGGATGACAATTCGCAGGAGATAACCGAGTGTGCATTGGCTTGAGTGTTGAGGACGTTCTGGGAGCCCCGGATAGTGATTACCGGCTCGTCACACTTTTGACACTGAGGCGTGTGCTTACCTCTTCGCGCCTACCTGTGCCTCGATCCTGGACATCAGCTGCTTTGTAGTCGGCGTCGCGATACCAAACTTCTCGCCACCTCGGACAATTGGGCCGGCGATTCCGTCCAGCTCGAGCTTGCGGCCGGCCATCAGATCTTTGGCCAGCGAGCTGCGCATCGCACTGGGTAAGGGATCCATGAAACTCTTGATCGCTCCGGCGTCGATTTCTGCGCCCTCGGCGTCGGCAACTGCGGCCGCTTCTTCTACTGCCGCATAGAGCCAGCCTTTCCACTGCGGATCGGCGAAAACGCCGCCTTTGTCCAGACCTGACGCGGCCGTCACCAGGGCAAACGGCGCCAGGAAGCAGAGCTTGGTCCAAAGCAGCGTCTGCTCGTTGGCAATGAAAGCGCAAACGAAGCCGACGCGTTCCTGCAAGCTGGCGAGGACTCCGCCCAGCAGCGCCTCTGCGCTGGCGGCTACATGCAGGCGAACGACGTTTCCCTGCACGAATTCGCCTTCGGCTTTGCGATCAGCTCCGACGGCGATGGTCGCCGGGATCACGCGATCGTTGCCGAAGCGCGAACGCAGCAATGGGATATGGTCTGTGCCATTGAGCAATGGCACGACGGCGCGCGGTGTTGCCACGATCGGCTCCAGCGCCGACTCTAACTGGTAGGTCTTCGTAGCGATCCACAGCACATCGACCGGCTCGGTGAGTTTCGCGACGGGATGCGCGGCAGCGGTGATCGTGCGCTCGGGCTGATGCAGTGTCAGCGTCTGCGGGTACCCCGGCAATTTCCCGGGACGCACGATCAGCGCAACATCCTCGCCAATGTAGCCCAGAGCCGTAGCCACCAGCCCACCGATTGCCCCCGCGCCCAGAATTGCGTGCTTCATGCCACCTCCCGATCAACGTTGCGCAGCTTCGCCCACACGATTACGAATAGCACGAACCATACCAGATCGACGATCGCCGTCCCCAGATTCTGGGCAGGCGCGCGGCCCTGCGTATACAGCGTGAAGATGGCGATCGGGTAGAGAAGCTTCTCGAGGAACAGCGCGGGCATCAGCGGCAGATAGCGCAGCGGATCGCGCGCGATGATGAGAAACGCAACCTGCCAGGCGAGCGCGACGCCGACGAATCCGTAATAGAAGCCAGGATGGGTGACGGCCGGTGGCTGCATGCGGTCGATGAGGCCTTCCATGAAGTACAGCGGCACGATCTCGATCAGGCCGAGGATGCCGGCGATCAGGAAGATCCAGCGTGCGGCGCGGACGGTTCGTTCATTACTCATCGCGATGCACCGTGTCCATGGAGAATGCAGGCAGACAAACAGCGATGTACTCCGCGCCATCGGCGTGAGGGGTTGAATACTGAATCCACTCGCCGGCGTGAGCGACTACAGCCTGTCCGGCGTGAACGTCGAGTTCGCCGGCGTTGGATTTCACATGCAAGAGGCCTCGCAGCACGATGGTGAACTCGTCGAATTCGGGCGTCTGTCCGGGCTCGATCCAGCCTTGCGGACTTCGCATGTGCGCGACGCTGACGGCGGCATGCTTCGAATTCACACGGCCGATGTATTCATCAATGAGCTTGGGTTTGTTGCCAGCGGCAGTGACGCGAGTGGGTTCTGAGATGAGAGTTGGCGGCATGTTTCCTTAGAGTCAGTTTCCTAGATTCAGTTTCAAGTTTCGGGTTTCGAGTTTCAAATACCAGTTTCGAGTTTCGGGTTTCGAGTTTCAAGTGAAACAGCGAGGCGCGGCTCGGGTTAGGACACGGCGATAGATTATTCTGGTCATGTTATGAATGCACAGACTGCAAGCACTATCGATTCTCAAGCCGCAATCGAATCAAAACCGCTGACAGTCGCCGACGCCGAGGAATTTCTGCGTGAGGCGGAAGAACGGCTCCAGGAGTTGTCCGTGAAGGCAAGCCGCGCGTCGTGGGTACAAATGACGTACATCACCGACGACACCGAGATTCTGGCGGCCGAGGCCAGCGAGGCGCTGACCGGCGCCGCAACCGAACTGGCGAAACAGGCTACGCAGTATGACCATCTGCAACTACCGGCTGAGTTGGCGCGCAAGATGCTCCTGCTGAAATTGTCGGCGGCAATCCCGGCGCCCGCTCCCAGCGATCCCAGGGAGCTGGCGGAGATGTCGCGGATCGCCACGTCGCTGGAGGCAGACTACGGCAAGGGTAAGTACTGCCCGACCAGCGGCAAACATGCCGGCGAGAGCCTCGACGTTACGCAGATTGAAAAGATCATGTCGACCAGCACTGATCCCGATGAGTTGCAGGACGTGTGGGTCGGCTGGCACAGGATCTCTCCGCCGATGCGCGAGCGCTACGCGCGCTGGGTCGAGCTCGGTAACAAAGGCGCGAGAGAGATGGGATTCCGCGATCTGAGCACGATGTGGCGCGAGGGATATGACATGACTCCGGAGGAGTTCAGCGCCGAAGTCGAGCGGCTGTGGCAGCAGGTGAAGCCGCTGTATGAGTCGCTGCACGCGTACGTCCGCGGCAAGCTCGTCGAGAAGTACGGGCCGATTGCGGTTGATGCCGGCGGCAGGATTCGCGCCGATCTGCTGGGCAATCCCTGGGCGCAGGAGTGGGGCAACATCTTTTCGCTGGTCGCGCCCGCGCGGCAGAAGCAGCCGTACGACGTAACCGATCTGCTGAAGGCGAAGAATATTGATGCCGTCGGCATGGTGAAGTTCGGCGAGCAATTCTTCACTTCGCTGGGCTTCGCGCCATTGCCCAAGACGTTCTGGGAGCGCTCGCTGTTTGTGCGGCCGCGCGACCGCGAGGTGGTTTGCCACGCCAGCGCCTGGGATGTCGACAACTTCGAAGACCTGCGGCTGAAGATGTGCATTCAGATCGACGGCGAGGACTTCGTCACCGTACATCACGAGCTGGGACACACCATGTACCAACGCGCGTATCAGCATCTGCCGTACTTGTTCAAGAATGGCGCCAATGACGGATTCCACGAGGCGATTGGCGACGCCATTGCCCTAGCCATTACACCGGAATATCTCCAACAGGTGGGACTGCTGGAGACGGTTCCGCAGGCCGATGACACCGGGTATCTGCTGCGCATGGCGATGGATAAGATCGCGTTCCTGCCGTTTGGATTGCTGATCGATCAGTGGCGATGGAAGGTGTTCAACGGCGAGATCAAGCCTGCCGACTACAACAGGTCATGGTGGGCGATGCGCGAGAAATATCAGGGCGTGTTCGCGCCGGTGGAGCGCAGCGAAGCCGACTTCGATCCGGGCGCAAAGTATCATGTGCCGTCGAATGTTCCCTACACGCGCTATTTCCTGGCTCGGGTTCTGCAGTTCCAGTTCTATCGCGCCATGGCGCGGGAGGCAGGATGTGCAGGACCGCTGCATCGCTCGTCTTTTTACGGCAACAAGGCCGCGGGAGCGAAGCTGAATGCCATGCTGGAGATGGGACAGAGCCAGCCCTGGCCCGACGCGCTATACGTCTTGACCGGCGAGCGCCAGATGGATGCCGGCGCGATGATGGAATACTTCACTCCGCTGAAGCAGTGGCTGGATGAGCAGAATCGAGGAAAGCGAGTGGGGTGGAAAGACAGCGATTAGCAATTAGCGACTAGCGACTAGCAACTAGCAACTAGCGATTAGCCATCAGCAATCAGCAACTAGCGGTCAGCAATCAGCAGTCAGCAACTGGGAAAGAGGGTCGCAATGGCCAATGAGCAGCCCGGCCACACTACCCGCCGATTTACGGTTATCTTCGAAAAAGAAGATGACGGCGGCTATCACGTATTTTGCCCAACCCTGCCGGGATGCCACACGCAAAGCGAGACGGTCGACGAGGGCCTTCAACATTCGGGAGGCAATTCAACTGTATGTAGAGACCCTTGCCGAAGATGCACGAGCTGGCAGCTAATGCCGAAGCAATTTGGCAGATCGCTCCGCGCTGCCGATCACGATAGATCATTCTCCTGCCGGCGCGACCGCAGATCCCTCGTCGGGCTGACAATCATGAAGGACTCACAACGGCGCAGCTGAAGCTGTGCCCTTTCAAATCCAGTAGAGAGACCTTTTGGGCAAGGTGTGGAATCGGTTGGGAAACAGCCCGGACTTTGCTAGTTGCTTATCGCTAGTTGCTAATTGCTAATCGCTAATTGCTTCTTCTCTAGCTCTGCCCCGAGATCTTCAGCCTCAAGTCTTCGGGAATGCGATCGCGGATTTCTTCCGGCAGCTTTTCCAGACCAATCCTCGCGCCGGTCATCGCGGCGTCTTTCATAACCAGCGGAGCCGGAGTCACCAGCGCAACCACCAGCCACAACAACATCGACAGCAGAAATCCGCCGAGAGCGCCGATCTCGAGCCAGAAGGCGTGGCTGGGATGGAAGTGTCGAATGACGCCGTAAGCCAGCAGGAAGACGACCATCGAGGCTGAAGCCAGCGCCATTAGGCCGATATCGATGCCACGATGCAGGCGCTGGCGTGAGCGGCAGAAGGCACACTCGGCCAGATGGGCCTCGTAGTCGCCGCGCATTTCAGGGGCTATACCGGAGATATCGTAGCGCCACCCGGCCAGGATCTTGCCAACGACAGGGTCAGTGCATTTTGCCATCGATGAAGGTCAACGCCGCCGAGCGCGCTGGGAGGTGCACTACAAGGCGCTTACTACAGTCGAACTGCCGCCAGCGGTTCATGCTGGGCCGCCAGCAGCAAGCGATTGTGCAACAGGTCGCGCTGTGCGCCCAAGGCACGTTCCGCCGTCATGCGCGCAATTTCGGGGTGATTATTCTGCTCCGAAAGATGCGCCAGTATGAGGAACTCAGCTCCTCCATCATAGTCGGTCGTCAGGAAATCCGCGAGTGCGTCATTGGAGAGGTGGCCGACGCGGCTCATCACGCGCTGTTTGACGCTCCAGGGATAAGGGCCGCCGCGCAGCATCTCCAGATCGTGATTCGACTCCAGCATCAGGACATGACAGCCGCGCAGATGATCGCGGACGCTGGCCGGCATGTAGCCGAGATCGGTGCAGATGCCGATCTTGATGCCATCGCTTTGGAAGGTGAAGCCTACCGGATCGATCGCATCGTGCGGAATGGTGAACGGCGTGATGGTGATGTCGCCGATCTGGAAGGCGCTGCCGGGGCGGAACATCTCGCGGCGATCAAGGTTGACGCGCTGACCATTGGCGTCGCACGCGCTGCGCTGATACTCCTGATAAGTTGCGCCGGAGATGTAAACCGGGATCTTGAGTTTGCGCGCCAGCACGCGCAATCCGCCAATGTGGTCGGCGTGCTCGTGAGTAATGAGGACGGCATCCACGCCGCCGGCATCGTGGCCGCTGAGCAGCAACCGTCGCAGGATCTCGCGGCAACACAGGCCGGCATCGACCAGCAAGCGGGTACCGGAGCTGGAGACAAGCGTGCAATTCCCTTTGCTCCCGCTTGCCAGGACCGTTACCGATACAGCCATAAGAGCGAGCATAAATGGAAAGTGGAAATCGGGCGGTAGTGACTAGCCGGTTAACCGCTGTGGAAGGTTGCGCAGGAGCAAGCAATTGCGGGAAGCGGTGCGATTCGGAACAGGTTTTGCACAAGAAATGTGCAGGTTGCACACAAAAATCACAGACTTGTAATTTTTGTGCTTGAGAGTTTTACGACTTTCAGGCATCCTTTCACGAATCGAGGCACAAGCTAAATAAGCGTGCCGCTTCCAGGTTGAGACGACCAAAGGCGATGAGAGGCGATCCGGGCCCGGCGCGGTAGTCCATCAGGCGCTGAGATAGCGGTTGGCGGACTGCATAAGCGAGCACCGTTCCCGGTCCTTTTTCCGAGTGTAACCTTGGTTGCGCTGGGAATTGCCACGTGCTGGACGACTCAACCAATAAGGCAGTTTGGGCCCTGGCGTGGCTTTGTACGGACTACACTCGGGCCTCACAGGCTGCGAGCGCGTTCCTCCGAGTCCGTATCTCCAAAAGCGGCGCGACAGCGCAACACGCCGGTGTTCATCGCCATTGCTCTGGGCTGAGCGACGGAAGCGATACGAACGTCACAAGGACGTTGCAGCTTGGTCTCAAACGCGGCGCGAGGTGGCTGGCCTCGCGCCGCATCGTTTTGTGCGAGCTATCAGCTATCAGCTATCAGCTGTCGGCCGTCAGCTAAGACGCTTTTCGCGTTTCGCTCTTCGCTTCACTATGTTCTCCTATTGCGGTGTCATCCTGAGCGAACGCGCCTGAGCGTGAGTCGAAGGACCCCTATCCGTTCATCGACCTGTCTTGCACAGCCATCAGTTCTTTTCCAGTAGAAATTCACTGAATAATTTTTCTCGAACCTGACTCGGTATTGCCGCTCGGCGCGGTCGCTGTCTAAAGTGGATGAGTCGCAATGGCCACCACCGATTACAGTCTGGAGCGCGGACTTCCGGTCAGCATCGAAGCTGAGCGGTCGATCCTGGGCGCGATCCTGCTCGACAACTCGCTTTACGATCAGGCAGCCGAACACATCGATGCCGATCATTTCTCGCTGGACGCGCATCGCCGCATCTACTCGCGCATGCGCGATCTGCAGGAGACGGGCCGGCCGGTTGACATGATCACGCTGGTCGAGGAGCTCGACCGGCGCAAGGAAGTGGAAGCCATCGGCGGGGTGGCCTATCTCTCGTCGTTGATCGACGGAGTTCCCGAGCGGCCTTCGATCGAGCACTACGTTCGCATCGTCAAGAACAAAGCGCTGCTGCGCGGCCTGATCAACATCGCGCAGAATGCCATTGCCGAAGCCATCGAGCATACCGACGAAGCGGAAGAGGTGCTGGGACGCGCCGAGCAGGCGATCTTCCAGCTGTCCGAAAACCGCATGGAACAGGGATTCATGGACATCCCTGGCATCATCAAAGGCTCGTTCGGCTCGCTGGAGGAGCTGTATGCGCGCGGCCAGGAGATCACCGGCCTGGCGACGCACTACACGCAGCTGGACAAGCTGACCAGTGGCCTGCAGCCGTCGGACCTGGTCATCATCGCTGCGCGGCCATCCATGGGCAAGACCGCGTTTGCAATGAATATTGCGGAGAATGCATCGGTCCTCGACGGCAAGACGGTCGGAGTCTTCTCGCTGGAAATGTCGCGCGAGGCGCTGCTGATGCGCATGCTGGCGTCGCATGCGCAAGTGGATTCGAAAAACCTGCGCCAGGGATTTCTCACCAAGGACGACATGCGCAAGCTGACCGGCGCCATGGAACGGCTGATGAACTCGAAGATCTGGATTGACGACACGCCGGGCATCTCGGTGAGCGAGATGCGCGCCAAGGCGCGACGGCTGCGGCGGCAGGAGAAGCTCGATCTGGTGATTGTCGACTATCTGCAGCTGATGTCGGCGGTGCCGATCGGCGGCAAGCGCTTTGAGAATCGCACGCAGGAAGTGTCGGCGATTTCGCGTGGGCTGAAGGGTCTGGCGAAGGAGCTGAAGGTGCCGGTGATCGCGCTGTCGCAGTTGAGCCGCGCGCCGGAGAGCCGCGGCGGCGATCATCGTCCGCAGCTGGCAGATTTGCGCGAGTCAGGTTCGATCGAGCAGGATGCCGATGTGGTCGCCTTCATCTTTCGCGAAGAGGTGTACAAGAAAGACGACCCCGACCTCGAGGGCATGGCCGAGCTTATCGTCGCCAAACAGCGTAACGGCCCCACCGACACGATCAAGATGGCGTTCGTGAAACGGTATACAAGGTTCGAGAACCTGGCGGCGGAGAGTGACTATCAGTGATTTAGGACAAGGCTGTTGCACCCGGCAATATGCGGAAGCGTTTGTGACCGTTGACACGGTAGGTCTGAAAGTCTGAGATATCTACAGTGAAGATGGTGCTGAGGGATTCGCGTTGTGCAAGATGGACCAGTGTGGCATCGGCGAAATCCATTGGCCTGTCGTGGTAGCGGTGCATCAGGGCGGCCAAGGCTGCGAGATCTGCGTCCGTTATGGTGCCCACAGTGAGGGCGCCGGAACGCACGAACCGCCAGGCTGCTTCGACATTAGAGCGCTGTGTTCCTATCAGATGAAAAACCTCTGTCAGAACCGCCTCAGAGGTTAAGAGCGGCACGCGCGCTTTCATCAGCGCGTCTGCACAAGGCCGGTGCCAAACGTCGCGAGGGCGCAGGATTGCGAGAATCGCCCCGGTATCGATAAGGGCACTAGCGCGCATAACGCTCTTTGAGTCGTTTGCGAACCAAAGCTCTTACATTCTCTGAGTCGTGTCGTCCCCCACCAGAAACAGTACCGATGCATTTCGCCACGGCGGCGTGGAGGCGCGCCTGCTCAATCTCATCATTAATATCGCGTCTGCGGCGTCCGTCTTCGATTATATGGAGCGCCATGCGATCTAGAAATTCTGCCAAGCCCAGTCCCTGAAGACGCGCTTCCGCTTCCAGACCCATCTTGATTTCACGATCCATTCGCCAGCTGTATACTTCCGTCTTGGGCATGCACTACATTGTAGTGCAATCCATGGATGAGTCAAGTCGCGACTAGGCGCCTGCAGCTCGCGCCTGCGGAACAGCTGCCGCCGGTCCTATATAGCGCGCGCTGACGAAGGCCAGGATCAGATAGCCGACCCCGCACAATAGAAACAGCAACACGATACCAAACGCGGGGCTCTGGCCAAACGACTTGGCCATATCCATGGAGATGATCACGGCAATCACGATGTTGACCACCGGAATGAAATACAGGACGAGCCACCATGCGGGTCGGCCCACAATCTTGAGGATGATGTAGATGTTGAAGATGGGGATGATGATCGCCCATCCCGGCTGACCAGCTTTCTCAAACACCTTCCATCCGGCGGCGACAAACACAATGGAAAGATTGCCAGCCACACCAACAGCATGACTCCGCCGGCGAAAAGTACGGGCAGCACAGAGCGCTGAACAGTTCGGGAGCGGATCCCTCGCGGGCTAAAGCCCGCTCGGGATGACAAAATGAGTGGCTTATCGGCACGACTGAAAGTCGTGCCCTGTTACAAAGCGCGCGTGAAAGGAGTTTCTTAGCAACCTGTTAAGGTCAGCTGCGCAAACAGCTTTTCGTACTTCTCGGCGATGGCTTCCCAGCGATAGAGCGCGTCAGCACGGTGTTTGGCGCGGAGGGCAAGCTGCTGGCGGGCCTGCGCATCGTCGAGTAGCGATTGGAGCTTCGCGGTCAGGTCGGCTTCCGACTTCTCGTAGCGGATGGCGCCATCGCCGGCGGTCTCGGCGTTCTCGGGCGTGTTGAGATAGAGGACGGGATTGCTCGCGGCCATGGCTTCGATCAGTGCGGGATGGACTCCGCCAACCTCGCAGGCAAAGACAAAAACTCCGGCATGCTTCTGCAGCGCCCAATAGCCGTCGCCGTAGATCGCTCCGGTGAAGCGCACGCGCTCGTCGCCCAGCGCCTTCAGCCGGTCGAGGTAGCCGGGGTCATAACGATTATCGCCGACCATCACCAGCGGCCAGTCGGTGCGCACGTTGCGCCAGCTGCGGAGGACGAGATCGGGGTTGTTCTCCGGCTCGAGGCGGCTGACGTAGAGGACGTAGCGGCCGGAGTCGAGATCAAGGCCGTTCAAGCTGTAATCGCCGGCGGGCATCTCGGAGCCATAGCCGATGACCGCCGACTCGCTGCCGTATTTGGCGAGGTAGTAATCGTGAATCGCCTTGGCGTCGGTGACGAGTTGATTGGAGCTGAACGACGATATCCACTCGCAGAAGTGCAGCACCTGCGCGCCCAGGCCGCGCCACTTCTCGCGCTTGCGGTCGAGGCCGTCGACGTTGAGCACGACCGGCTTGCCGAAGAGCCGCGGAATGTAAGCCAGCGCGCTGTTGGCGACGTTGCAGAGCAGGACGATGTCGTTGTCGCTGAAGGCGACGTGGACGGCGGCGAAGAAGGTGCTGACCCAGGTGTCGAGATGCTTCTGATGCAGGCTGGGCACGATGACGCGGCGCACGCGGCGGTCGTAGACGTCGTCGGGACGGGTGAAGGCGCGGCGGCAATAGACGGTCACGCGGTGGCCGTGGTCGGCGAAGCGCGAGCTGATCTGCTCGGCAAAGCGCTCGAAGCCGCCGTAGCGATTGGGAATGCCGCGGGTTCCGACGATGGCGATGTTCATGAGGCAGCGATTAGCAATTAGCGATTAGCAATTAGCCCTAAGCCGCGAGCCGCGAGCTGCGAGCCACGAGCTTTGGATATCACCTAACAGCAAGTCCGCTCGTTCCATTTTGTCATCCTGAGCGGAGGCGCGCCGTCTTTGCGGGCCGGAGTCGAAGGATCGTCAGTTTGTTGAATCTTCATTAATCCGAGCCTACGGCTGTTTGGCTGAGTGCTGATGGCTGACGGCTGATTGCGGAGGCGGTTCCGGCGCATCCACCGCGCGCGGCGTGTTGCTGAACCACCATACTAACTCGCGATCGGAGACGCGACGGCGCGACTGGATGATACGCCGCTTGCGGCGGACACTGTCGCGCGCCTTCCACCAGTACGTCACTGCAGATAGCAGGCGGCGATCGCGAAATGTGGCGTAGCCGAAGGTCATCGTATCGCGCCAGAGGACCGGGAAAAATAACCGCCAACAGAGCCATCCCGAGGCATTCTTGCCGCGCATCAGAAAACGGTTCTTCGCCGAATGCCAGTTGATGATGAGCGGCAGATCTTTGCGGCGCTCGGGTGTGACGCGGCGCACGTGCCAGGCGACCGCAGTCGGCACGTAAAGGCATTTCCAGCCCATGAGCTGCGCGCGCCAGGAGAGATCGCCGTCTTCGCGGAAGGCGAAGAACTCTTCGTCGAAGAATTCGCCTTCGACGGAGACGTCGTCAATGAAGCTGCGTCGGTAGAAGGCCGCCGCGCCGGTGGCGCCAAAGACATATTGCAGACGGTCGTATTGGCCGCGATCGATCTCCTCGGCGCCGCGATCCAGATGGCGCATGTTGGGCGTGAAGTAGATGCCGGTGGAGTCGATGATGTTGGTCTTGTGGCGGTCGGCCTCAAGCTTGATCTCGGGCTGATCGGAAGATGTTGTAGTTTCGTGGAGATTCGTATCAGGGCACAGCTTCAGCCGTGCCGTATCGTCCCCGGAAGCAATGGGCTTTAGCCCCTGTGCCGGGTTTGTGCAGGGGCTAAAGCCCTGATCTTCTTGCGCCTCGACCGGCACGACTGAAGTCGTGCCCTGATACGAACCACGAGCCACCGGATCCCAGCGAAGCAGTTTGCCGCAGAACACGCCGGCGTCGAAACAGGATTCGCCCGCCGCACCCATCAGCTGCGTGATGAAGTTCGGGCTCAGCATGACATCGGGATTGAGGCACAAGACGAAATTGCCGTGCGAGGCGCCGATGGCCTGATTCTGTCCGGCAGCGAAGCCGACGTTCTTGTCGTTGTAGATGACGTGCCAGGCCGGATCAGCGTCTTTCAAAATCGCGCGCGTACCGTCTTCGGAGGCGTTATCGACGATGATCACTTCGAAATCGCGAAAGTCCTGGGCCGCCAGCGCGGCGAAGCATTCGCGCAGATACTTCTCCGAATTCCAGGTGACGATGGTGACGGAGACCATGGAGAACCGGACTCCCACTCATCCGAAAACCGCGGATGAGTGGGGCACCCACAGGAGTTAGTTTAGGCGAGGTAGCTCAGAAATGCAGCGGAATCTCCCAGGTCTTGAAGGCGCAAGGCCTGGGCAGCCGGCGCACAGGATTCAGTTTAGACGAGTCATCCAAAAACGGTGATTTTAGGCACGGGGAGAAATTCACGCCGCCGACATGCCACCGTCTACTTCGAACACCGTGCCGGAGATGTATGAGGCCTCGGGCGAAGAAATGAACACGATGACGTTAGCGAGTTCCTCAGTGGTGCCCCTTCGCCGTAGCGGCACGGTCGCCACCAACGCATCATTGCCTTCCGCGGTACCCGTGAAGCGATCGAGCATGGCGGTATCCGTCGGGCCTGGTGCAACCGCGTTCACTCGAATCCCTGAATTCCCCTGCTCCAGCGCGACCGACTTGGTCATGCCCTCCACGGCGAACTTGCTACTGACGTATGCCGTCGCACCAGCCGCGGCCTTATGACCGTAGGTCGAAGTGATGTTGACGATACTGCCGCTGCCCTGGCCCGACATCACACGCAGTTCGTGCTTCATGCTAAGGAATACTCCGAAGACGTTAGTCTCGTGCACGGCCTTGAAATTCTCGCTGGTGGCGTCCTGGATGAGGCCAAGTTTGCCTTCGTAGCCGGCGTTGTTGACGGCCACGTCGAGGCGACCGAAACGTGCAATGGTCTTGTCGACGAGAGCACTGATGTCTTCTTCCTTGCGAACGTCGGCGCAGACGAACTCCGCCTCGGTGTTGAGGGCTTGCAATTCCTTGACAAGGGCTTCGCCTGGTTCGTCATGGCGGCCGGACACGATCACCTTGGCGCCTTTCCTGGCGAATGCCAGAGCGGTGGCACGGCCGATGCCGGTGAGGGCGCCGGTAATGAGAACAACTTGATGAGACATTTTCCATCCTCCTAGGTTCCTTGCGAAACCCCACGGTATGATCATAGTATTTCGACGGACCGAGTGCCGAGATTCGTTCAAAGAATCCTACTCATTCGAAACCCTCGCATGAATGGGGCGCCCGCACGGTTCAGACGATAGGTTCCCGGCCGGGACATTTGGCAAATGAATAACATGTTACACAGGACTTCGTCCTGGGCTAAGCTGAGTCGTCCCGCAGGGCGGGACGGCGGTCTCAGGCTGCATGCGCCAGTGGTGATAAGGCGATTTTGCAACAGTAATTCTGTTGCGGCTAACCCTTCGGGCTACGAGGTTGGCAGCGACTTTGAGTAGCCTTCGTCGAGAGGCCCGGTTCTAATTTGAATGCCCGAAGTTGGGGCTGCCATACAAAGGCGTTCACGCCGCAGTCAAGAGTGCGCTCCTCAGAGCCCACCCAGTGGAACGAAAGTATCGCATTGCTTTCCGGCACAAGCTCGACGCCGTCAGAGTGCGTCACAGAACTACCGTCGAGAAATTCAATGGTTTGTGGCTGATTCTTGGCGTTCAAGAAACGAGAGATAACAGGTTTGCCATTCTGCAAGTTCATCGCAACGATGGAATCGGTGGAGGCGCCTCCTGCGCACCAGTCCACCAAAGCGACTGTCATGTGGTCGCTAGAGGAAAAATCGGCTGCGTCGGCAATTCTGGGTTCCCAGCCACCTGCGTAATCACAGATCAGATTGTTCTCCTTCAGGACATTCTTGATGGCTGGAACCAAGGAACGCCAGTTGGCAATTGCACCCTCGCGAGACTTTGATACCTGCTGTTGAGATATCCCCGCTGCCGAAAATAAAAGCAATACGCTTAGGATCGCTGCTTTCATATCGCCGCCTGAAAGCGCATTTGGATGACAGGACACAATTTAGTTCACTTACGAACCGAATGTCTGTGATCGTTGGCGAAATCAGGCCAAAGCATAACCTATCCGTCAGCTAATAAGCACCCCGCCCCGACAGCACGATCGGTATCGTCCGGAGGAAGATTTTGGCGTCGAGCCAGAGGGACCAGTTGTCGATGTACTTCAGGTCGAGCTGCATCCAGCGATTGAAGTCGACGTGGCTGCGGCCTTCGAGCACCCAAATGCAGGTGAGGCCGGGACGCATGCGGAGGCGGCGGCGCTGCCAATCTTCATACTGCTCCACTTCTTCGGGCACGGCCGGGCGCGGGCCGACGAACGACATGTCGCCGCGGAAGACGTTCCAGAGTTGCGGCAGCTCGTCGAGCGAGAAGCGGCGCAGCCAGCGGCCGACGGGCGTGATGCGCGGATCGTCGCTGATCTTGAAGACGGGGCCGTCGAGCTCGTTGAGCTGGTGGAGCTCGGCGCGCATCTGCTCGGCGTTGTTGATCATGGAGCGAAATTTGTAGACGGTGAAGCGGCGGCCACCGAGACCGCAACGCGTCTGCTGAAAGAAGACTGGGCCGGGCGAGGTGATGCGAATCATCGCCGCGATTCCCGCCATCAGCGGCGACAACACGACGAGCGAGGCGAAGGAAAGGACAACGTCAAAGACGCGCTTGAAGAAGAGGCGCAGCTCGCTGTCGGGCGCGCTGGAGAGCGAGAGCAGCTGGACGTCGCGGAAATTCTCCAGATAAATACGCGAATACGCCGGGGGCAGGAACTCCAGTTGCAAGCGGGTGCGAATGCCGAGGTCGGCGCAGTGGCGCATGACCGGCTCGAGGCGCGCGAGCGTCTGCAGGTCGACGGCGAAGACGACCTCGTCGACGACATGGTTTTGCAGAATGCCGCCGACGGCCGACAATGAAAAGACATCGTAAGCGCTGAGCTTGGAATTGGAAGCGCCGTCGAGATCGGGATCGACGAAGCCCATCAGGCGCAGACCCATGCCGCGGCTCTCTTCGATGAGCGTGGCCATTTCGCGCGCTCGCGGCCCGCATCCCACGATCAGCAGATAGTGATAGCGGCGGAGGCGATCGCGTATAAGCGAGACGCCCCAGTACGACAGCGCGCGACCCAGCACCAGCAGAACGAAATCGACTGCGCCGATGAGCAAAACGTAACTGCGACTGACGTCGCCGCGGCGCGAGACGTACAGGCCGGCGTAGATGACGACCAGCACAATCGCCAGTTGGCTGACGATGTTCAGAACAAGCTGGATTGGGTTGCTGAGTTCGAGATCGCGATAGAAGCTGGAGAAGTAGCCCACGAACGCCCACACCAGCAGGAACGCGATCATCAGCGGCAGGTAGTGGCTGAAGGGATAGATTCCCGGCAGGTGGTTGCTGAAGAAGTCGAAATGCACCAGCAAGGTGCGCAGCAGGTAGGCCACGACGAAGGCGACACACGTCACCCCAAGGTCATGGAGCAACGTAATCGTGCTGAGCAGTTTGGATCGTCGATCAAACACTATAAAGCCAATTTACAACTGGGCCGTGGGACGGCCGTGGAGCGACCGTCGCCGTGAGAGACCTCAGCGAAGCAGGCGCAACAGGAGAAGCTTAACTTTAGCAGGTAGCGAGGGCCTTTTAAAGGGATGCGCACGGGATGATAACAGCGGAGTGCCGCCGGCTGAAGCCGGCTCTGGATAACAAACGATCTTATCGGCACGACTGAAGTCGTGCCCTGTTACGAAACGTTATTCGTTATAGTTCTGCCACAGTGTGGCCGTGCACTGACATGAGGTCGCTCGAAATTTCTTGGCCCGACGCCAGTGGTGTAGGCTTTACTGAGTAACGCCGAAGTGGTCTCCACTCCAAGGTGTGCGAATCGGCGCTTCGCTCGGACTCCGTTAATCGATGCTGATCAAACCGCAAGCAACAGGACCGGAAGCACAAGCGCCAGCCAATCCGAGCCTGACTCCGCGCAGAGTGAATAAGCCCAGTTCGATCCGTGCGATCGCCATTCTGGATGGCGCGATCTTCGCCTTTCTCTGCCTGTTTGCGATTCTGTTGCCGCATTCCATCAAGGGCGCGCAGCATTCCTGGCAACTGGCGTTTCTGCTTTGGCTGGTGAAGTTGTTTGTGGACAAGAGCCGGCCGGCGCGGCAGCCGCTGGCGGCGCCGTTGCTGGCGTATATCGTGTTCAGCGCGATCTCGACGTTCCTGAGCCCTGACCCGAACCTTAGCTGGGATCGCATGAAGATCACGTGCCTGCTGCTGGTAGGAATTGTTGTGGCGCAGAATGTCCATCGGCTGTCGCAGGTGCGAACGTTGCTGTTTCTGTTGATCCTGTCGGGAGTGGCAGCCGCCGCGTTTACCGGCTGGCAATACACCTACGGCGTGGGAGTGCGCGTGGCCTACGTTCGCGGCACGTCGCCGCTGTATCGCGCGCACGTTTATCAGGACGACATCATTCAGCGCATCAACGGAATCGCAGTGCACACGCCGGAGCAGCTGCAGCGATTGGTCGACCAGAGTCCTGCGGGCACGCTCCTGCAGATCGATCTGGTGCGCAGCTATCCATTTCACAAGTGGCGGACCTACATCCTGCGCGAGCAGTTGCTCGAGAGCGGCCTGGGAACGCCGGAGCTGCCGCTGACGCGTGGACACCCGTTGAAGGCGCAGGGCGAGCTTGGGCACTACGTGAACTTCGCGGAGATGCTGATGCAAATCGCCTGTATGACGTGGGCGATCCTGCTTAGCACCGACACGCGCAAACGAGGAGTGCAGCTGCTGTTGGCGGTGGCCTTCGTGGGGCTGACGGCTGCCCTGTTTCTGACTGAGGTGCGCGCGGCAATGGGCGCGATGGCGCTGGGCGGATTCGTCGCGCTACTGATGATTGCCGGCAAACGCTCGCGCATGTGGGCGACGGCCGCGTTGGCGGTGTTGCTGGTGGCGGCGGTGTTGTGGATTCATCACACGCGCGGCGCGATTGGAATGGGCCAGCACGACCCGGGCGCGACCTTCCGCACCATGATGTGGGAGGACGGCCTGCGGCTCATTGCGCAACATCCGCTGTTCGGCGTCGGCATGGAGACAATCCGCAATCATTGGATGGAGTGGCACATCCGCGCCTTCAGCTACTTTCATGACGAGAGCCACTTTCACAACGACATGATCCAGATCGCAGTGGAGCGCGGGCTGCTGGCGTGGGCGGCGTGGGTGTGGTTCGTGGTCGCGTATGTCATCCTGCTGTTCCGGCTGGTGTGGCGGGCGCGTGAGCGCAGCCGCTTCGCGACCGGCGCCGCGGCTGGTCTGCTGGGAAGCTTTGTTGCGTATCAAGTCACCGCGCTGGTGCATTACGATCTGGGAATTGAACCGGTGGCGATGATTCTGTTCTTCTACTTCGGGTTGGCGATCGCGCTGGATCGCATACTTCCACCCCAACAGGTCCAAGTGCGGGACGTTGTGGGGACGCGAGATTCAGCGGCGATGGATGTGCCGTAGGTGCGCGGCATGAACGAAAGTCCTGCAACTCTTCCGACAAGTGCGAATGACGCGATCATGCCGACGCTGCTGACGCGCTTCTGGATTCCCGTCTTTCTGCTGGCATGTTTTGCGGCGCAATCGCTGTGGTTCATCGGGACACAATCGCTCACGTACGACGAGCCCGGACACATCATTGCCGGGCTGGAAGCGTGGCAGCACGGGCGCTTCGAGATGTGGACGGACCATCCACCGCTGGGACGGTTCTGGCTGACGCTGCTGCTGGCGCGTGCGGACGTGCACATCGAGCACCAGTCCTATGCACATGGATATCAGGTGACGGCGATGCAGCCGGGGCCGGAGTGGCTGGCGTGGCACACGCGGCCGATGAATACGCTGCTCGGCGTAGCGCTGGGAATCACGTTGTGGTTTGCGACGCGGCGGCTGTTTTCGGTGGGCGCAGCCAATGTCGCGCTGGCGCTGTTCGCGTTTACGCCGTCTCTGATTGCGAACTTCTCGGTCACGACGACGGATGGAATCGGAGCGCTGTTCGTCTTTCTCACGGCAAACCAGGTTGTGCTGTGGAAGCGAAATCCCTCGCGCCGGCAGACCGCGCTGATGGGCCTGGTACTGGGCGGCCTGCTTTTGGCGAAGCTGTACACGCCTCCAATGATGCTGCTGGCGCTGCTGTTCATGCTGGTAATCCATCGGCACAACTACAAGAGGGCGTCGGCGTTTCTGCCGGCGCTGGCGGCGCTGATGATCGCGCTGCTGACCTTGTGGGCGGGATATTTGTTTCACGTTTCGCATTTGAAGGTCGGCGATGGGCAGGTGGTGGCGACGTTTCCCAATCGCGAGACCAAGACGTGGGCGACGAAGGCGAAGACCAGGCTCGATCTGCTGGTGCCGGCGGGCGAGTATGTTGAGGGCTTTCGCGAAGTCGCGTTCTCCAATAAGCATGGGCGGCCGACGTGGTTTCTGGGCAAGACCTATTTGCAAGGCGGGCCGGCGCTGTACTATCCCGTGACCATTCTGCTGAAATGGCCGGTGGTCTTGCTGATGCTGTTCTTCGCCAGCCTGCTGGCCGGCGTGCGCAAGACGTGCCGCGCACCGAATGACCTGCTGATCGTGTGCTCGTTTGGAGTGGTGTTCCTGGTGTTCGCATTGCAATCGCGATTTGCGATTGGCGAGCGGCACATCCTACCGCTGTATCCGTTTGCGCTGCTGATTGCCGGCGGGGTTTGGCAGAAGGCGCGGCAAAGCCGGGCGGCAATGGTCGTCGTGATCCTGTGGCTGTGCCTGAATGCAGCTGATGCGCTGCGTTGCGCGCCCGATTATCTGGCGTACTTCAACATCGCAGTGAGGCCGCAGAATGCGTGGCAACTGCTGACCGATAGCAATCTGGACTGGGGACAGGGGTTGATCGCGCTGCGCAAATATGAACAGCAACATCCGAATGAGGCGCTGCGCCTGGCATATTTCGGATCGGTTGTGCCGCAGTTGTATGGGATCAAAGCGAAGCAGATGCCGATCGAGGAACCGGTGATCGGGAAGATGGTGGTGGGTGCGAGTTGCCTTTCAGGACAGGTGCTGCTGGAACGCGACAGTTATTGGTGGCTCTGGAAGTATTCGCCGGTGGGAGTGGTGGACCGGTCGATGCTGGTGTTTGATACGTCGAAGGCGGAGTAGCGGAGGTCAGGGGCTAAAGCCCGCGTTCTCATTCGCCTCTTGCGGCACGACTGAAGTGTCTGCGTGAGAACCCTGTCGTCCCCGAGGGACTTGGAATATTTTCCCATTTCACCCAGCATTCCGCTTCGCTCCATGCTGGGCTATCATGGCACGCGCCTGCGGCGCTCTTTTTGTCGGCAGAATGTCATCGCTTTATTCCACCAAGATCTTGCGGATTCAGTTCTCACGCAGACACTGAAGTCGTGCCCTGTTACGAGGCTGATCAACTCACATCATTTCCCTGCCCCGATGGCGCTCCATTGGAACTGGATCACGTCGGCGAAGTGGCGGATGACGAATTCCGCATCGTGGCGACCGGGATAGATGTGGAACTGGTGCGGGATGCCGCGCGAGGTCAGGATCTTGTCGAGCGCCTGCGCGCCCTGCTCGAAGCCGTAGTCGTCGTTGTTGCCGACATCGAAGTAGATCTTCATGCGCTTGAGACTGGCGACGCTGTCGGTGCGCGCGAAGTAGAAGACGTTGTTGCGATCGAAATACATGCGGTTGATGGGATTGCCGAAGACGTCGCCCAGCAGGGCGCCGGGTGAGCCAGGCGAGCTGGCTGCCATGTCCTTCGGCACATCGATGATGAGGGCCGGCATCTGCGCACTGACGGCGGCGAACTCGTCGGGATACTTGAAGGCCAGTCGCAGCGCTCCGTAGCCGCCCATCGACACGCCGGTGATGCCACGCGTCGCGCGAGTTCCCTCCACGCGATACTTCTTCTCCATCTGCGGCATGAACTCTTTCATCAGGAAATCTTCGTAGCGAACCTTGCCGTTTTCGGAGTTGAGGTAGAAGGTGTGACCGCCGCGGGGCGCGAGGATGATGAAGTCGCCGATCTTGCCCTTGCTGCGCAGGTCGGAGATGATGTCCCACCCACCGGAGAGCAGCGACTGCTCGTCATCACCGAGGCCGTGAAAGAAGTAGAGCACCGGATAGTGACGCTTCTTGTCCTGATCGAAGCTAGGCGGGAGAAAGGCGCAATAAGGCATCTTGCGCGAAAGTATCTGTGAATCAATGACCGAACACTCGGCGCGGCCCTGCGCGCGAAGGAGCGGAGCGCAAAGCAGAGTGACTAAGACGCAGGGCAGGCTGGGCCAGAGGCGAAGAGGTTTCATTCGTATTTCAATGTTTGCACAGGATCGAGTTTGGCGGCGCGGCTGGCAGGATAGAGGCCGGCGAGCAGGCTCACAACGATCGAGAATGCAATCGCAGCCCCGATCAGCCAGGACGGCAGGATCCAGACCGGCTCGGCCGGCAGCTGATGATTGTGCAGATAGATGCCAGTGCCGATGTTGATGGCTTTGCCGATCGCGTAGCCCAGCGCGATGCCGAGCAAGCCGCCGAAGAAACCCATTGCTCCCGCCTCGGCGAAAAACAGCTTCTTTACGTCGCTATCGCTGGCGCCGATAGCTTTCATGACGCCGATCTCGCGCCGCCGTTCCAGCACGGCCATGACCAACGTGTTGATGATTGCCAGTGTCGCAACGGCGAGGGCCAGCGATCCGAAGATGCCGAGGAAGAGATCGAGCACGGTGAAGAAGCGCCGCAGGCTCTTGGTAGCGTCGAGGATGGAGAAGGTGCGGAAGCCCATCTGCTTGATGGCGTCCTGCACTTGCGATACCTTGGCCGGATCTTTGACGCGCACGGTCAGGGTCATGTAGTTCTTGCCGCCGCCGCGGAGCGAACTGCGCATGTCGGTGAACTGCGCCATGTTCAATTTTTCCGTGAGATTCACGGGCAGGAAGATGCGGCCGCGCGAAACGGTGCGCATGCCGCCGTAGGGTTCATCGTCGATGATACCCACGACCTTCAATGGCTGCATCTTGCGTACCACCGAGAAGCCATAAGAGTCGGGCGCTGGGTTATCGTTGCCTGTATTCTGTCCATCCGACATTGTGGGACGTCCCACAGTGTCAGAGTCGGCAGCCAGCGGCTGGCGCTCGCCGTAGCGAAGCGTGACCTCTTTGCCGATCAGTGATGCGGGATTGGTGGGCTCCAGTTCCTTGGCAAAGTCTTTCAGCAGGATGACTTCTTCGGCGTCGGAGCGGGAGAAGAACTTGCCCTGCAAGCTGTCGAAGGCTTCGTTTTCGCGCGCCGACATAGGCAAGCCGGCGACAAATCCGAAATGCGTTTTGTCGTTGTAGACGATCTCGCCCATCACGCGAATTTCCGGCTCAACCTCGGTGACGTACTGCAACTGTGACATCTTGAGGCGGGCGGGCTCATCGAGCACGGGAGCGTTTTCAGGATGCTGGTCCTTGCGATCCTCGTCGCGATTGAAGTCGCGGGAGTCCTGCTTGGAAGTCACAAAGACGGTGTCGAACATGCCGGAGCCGGCGAGACGGCGGGTGGCGAGTTGCTGCAGTCCAACGCCGAGCGACAGCATGGCGACCAGCGACGCGACGCCAACGGAGATGCCAATGGTAGTGAGGCCGTTGCGCAGCTTGGACTGGCGCAGGTTACGCACGGCAAGATCGAGCAGGTCATAGCCCTTCATGCCCGCGCCTCCTCGGCACCAGTTCGTCCAAGCCCGGGAGTTGCCGGAGGTCCGGAATCGCTGGTGGAAACCAGCTTGCCGTCGGCGAGAAAGATGAGACGCTGCGCAAAACGTTCCGCTAGCGCGCGCTCGTGCGTCACCATGACGACGGTCATGCCGAGCGAGAGGCTGACGTCGCGAATGAGGTTGAGAATGTCTTCGCCCGTGCGGCTGTCGAGATTGCCGGTGGGCTCGTCGGCCAGGAGGATGGACGGGCGATTGGCCAGCGCACGCGCCAGCGAGACACGCTGCTGCTCGCCGCCGGAAAGTTCGGATGGACGATGCTGGAGGCGCTTGCCCAGGCCGACGCGCTCCAGCGATTCGCGGACACGCTGCGCCCGCTCGGTGCGATCGACTTCGGCAAAACGCATCGGCAGCTCAACGTTCTCGGTGATCGTCATTGCCGGGATGAGATGAAACGCCTGGAAGACCATGCCGACATCGTTGCGGCGATAGCGCGCGAGATCTTCGGACGACATCTTCGCGAGATCGCGATCCTGCACGAAGACCGAGCCGGAGGTCGGACGATCGAGGCCGGCGAGCAGATTGAGCAGCGTCGATTTGCCGGAGCCGGATTGGCCAAGCAGCGCGACAAATTCGCCGCGGTCGATGGTCAGCGAGATGCCATCAACCGCGCGAATAATGCTGTTGCCCATTACATAGTGGCGGCAGACGTTCTCGGTCCGCACGGCTGGCGTGGAGTTCATTGGTATTCGATTCGATGCTGACATATAGGCCCGAGGAGCAAGCTCCTTATTGGAACATACGAGAGAGCGCGGGCGTTTGTGGCAGGGGGTGTGTAACGAAGTGTAAAGGGCCGACAGCTGTCAGCCGTCAGTTCATGGCGCATCGGAATTTCCAGCAGCTTGTGAAGGCGTGCCTCACCCGCGATGAGTGCAGGTGCTGCGGTGCCGCCGGCTAAAGCCGGCTCAGGATGACAGAATAAAGCCCTCTAACGCGGCGCTAAAGCGCCGCACTACCCGAACAAACTCAACGCGGACCCGCCCGATCAAGCGCGGCGGCCCAAGCCCGATCAAGCGCAGCGCCGCCCCGCGTTACAGCCACGGAGCGCCATGCGAGTCATGCTTGTGGCGCGTAGTTCACGCGACGGACTTTTCGTATGCGGCCGCCTTCCAGCGTCGCCTTCCACCAACTCATAACCCAGCAGCGCGAGGATACGGCCATGCACGAACAGCGGTCGCGCGTTGCCGTACCAGTCGACGCAGGAGGCGCGACAGGCGTCATCCTTCGCACCGTCTGGTTGGGCAGATAGCTCGCCCAATTCCTGAAAGTGCAGCGCGTCGTTGCGGAGAAACAGGATCGCGGCCGAATTCTCGAAGAGATGTCGATAGCCGGGACGCGCGGCCGTCGTGATAGGCAGGCCAAGCATTCCGGAATCTTCGCCGTCGGGCTTGTAGAAGAAGCCGTGACTGCGCAGCTCGCCTTGCGAGGCGTTCTCGAACACGTAGTCGTCAGCAACCTGCAGCGAGCGGCCAAGGCGCACGGAGGTGAAGTGCAAGTCGTTGCCGTCAGTGCCAACCACAACTGCATCGGCGCCCATCGGCTCAATGCGATCAACTCCGTGCGTCAACAGGAGCGTGCGCAGCGTGCCATCGGTCCAACGCACCGCGTATAACGTGGAGCGTTGCACTTGTTGCGGGTAAGCCCATCCGCTGCCCGCGCCATAAAGAAAATAATCGCCGACGAAACGATTCTGAAACGTGCCGCTCCCCGGCGCCGGAAGCGGACGATAGTTGGACGCCGGGACGGTCGCGCTGCCATCGTTGAAGCTGTCAAGCGGGACGCGCAGCAAAGCCATGTCGCCGGCGGCGACTTCGGCGCGCCACATGCCATCGCCCGCGGCATCCGCACGCACCAGCACGTTGAGATAGCCGTCATCGCTTTCGAGGAAAGAGAACTGATCCACCGGACTGCCGAAGACCCGCAGCGCTGTCGGTGCGGAGCCATCGAGCGGCATGCGATAGAGCATCGAGTCGGCGTGGCTCTTTTGTCCGGGATAGCTCCACTCGGTGACCCAGATATAGACCGATTTTGGTGAGACGTAAAACACGCGGCCGGGCGGTCCAACGACCGACGTGGCTTTGCAATCGAAGCCACCGTTGGCGAGATCGCAGATGGTGACCGTGTGCAGCGCAGTGTAGGTGCCGTCGACATCAACGTCTGCCCGGTAGACCTGCGTCGCCGGAACGATGCGGCGAAACCCAGCGTCGTCGGCACCCTTATGCCACTTGCGCACGGCGGGAAAGTTGCGCAGTGCGTCACCATAAATGTAAGAGGGCGAATAGAAGATGAGCTTGTCGCCGATCAGGCGGCTGGCGTAGTTGCGCGACGAATAGTAATCGTTGGAGCGCAGCTGATAGGTCGAGCGATAGCTGAGGTTGCCGAAGGTGTCGATGTTGAACAGGCCGACCTCAGTGCCGCCGCGCGCGTAGCTGTAGCCGATGATCACGATGCTGTTCTGCGAGACCAGCATCTCGTCGTACCAGGTGTTCGCGGGATCGATGTCGGGGCCAAATGCGTTGATGCCGGAGATGGGCGTCAGCGCGCCATCACCGATAGCCACGGTGAAGAGCCTTCCGCGCCGCAGGATGACGAGGTGATCGCCATGCACTTTGACGATGTCGCCTTCGTCGACACCCTGGTGTTGAACATTGGTGACCGACTCGCTGGCACCCGCCAGTTCCGAGGCGTCAGCAGCCTTCGCCATCGCGGGCGGGGCCGGAGCTGCGGTCTCAAGCGATGCCATCGACTTGAAGACATTCAGCGACCAACTTTGCTTTCCCTGTTTGTCCGCGATCTCTCGCAAGTAAGCTTTCAGTTCCTTGTCGGAGGCGAAGGCCTGCATCGTATTGTGCGACGTTGTGGTCTGCGCCTTCACCGTTGACGGAAAGGGATTGTCGCTGCAGGCGGTCAAGCTGAATGCGATCAAGGCTGCACTGATGGTGGCTGACAGAAGTCGGTGCATCGTTCTCACCTCTGTCGCTAGAACGCGGGCGGCGGCGGAACTTGCGGGGATTAATTCGCATTTGCGAACAGGTGTCAGGGCGCGCGAATGATTGGTGGCTGCGCGGTATAATCAAGGCTTGCGCCCATCATCTTGATCTCATCAGGACAACGCACGTGAGCTCTCATTCGCATTCGCACATGCCCGGTCAGCCGCAGGAACCGCAACCGCTGCCGGGAGTCAACAGCATCATCGCCGTCGGATCGGGCAAAGGCGGGGTCGGCAAAACCACGCTGGCGGTCAATCTCGCCATCGCGCTGGCGCGCATGGGCAACAAGGTCGGGCTGCTCGACGCCGATGTCTACGGCCCCAACGTTCCGCTGATGCTGGGCTCCAGCGAGCCGCCCGCGGTGGCCGGCGAGAACCGCATCATCCCGCCGGAGCGTTACGGCATGAAGGTCATCTCGGTCGGCTTCCTCTCGCCTGGCGACAAGCCGCTGGTGTGGCGCGGGCCGATGCTGCACTCCATCATCAAGCAGTTCCTCAGCCAGGTGGAGTGGGGCGTGCTCGACTACCTGGTGGTCGATCTGCCGCCCGGCACCGGCGACGTCGTCATCTCGCTGGTGCAGACGGTGCCGCTCACCGGCGCGGTCATCGTCACCACCCCCAGCGACGTCTCGCTGCAAGACGCGCGCAAGGCCATCGAGATGTTCAAGCAGGTGAAGGTCGACATCCTCGGCATCGTCGAGAACATGAGCTACTTCGTCTGCCCGCATTGCCATCAGGAGATCGACATCTTCTCCAAAGGCGGCGGCCAGCGCACCGCCGAGCAGTTCAGCGTGCCGTTTCTCGGCTCGATCGAGCTCGACCCCGAGATCCGCAAGGGCGGCGACGGCGGCCATCCCATCGTGCTCGAAGGCGATCAGTCACCGCACGCGAAATCGATCTTCGCCTTCACCCATCGCGTCATCGAGCGCACCAAAGAAGTGCAGGCAGCCGCCGGCGGCAGCGTAATCGAGATTCGCTAGCCGGTGCGTAATCGAGATTCACTAATTCGATATATGAGTCAGATCGCGAGGCTTCGTCTGCTCTTCGCTTTTCTGACAACTGACAACCGGCAACGGACAACTGTTTTCAATTGTTCCTCGTGGAACATTTTTCGCGCCCGCAACTATCTTTCGAATCTGCTATTTAGACCATAAAACTTTCGTGTCGTAACTAAGGCCCTCCGCCAAGGTAACCAAAATCCCCGACATGCGTGTTAGAACACGAATCTGCGTGTGACAACACCAAACTTGCCATGGATCTGGGTGCCCCATTCAAGGCCATCGTTTGGCCTTGAGTGGGGATTAACGAAAAAGACCCGCTCAAGCTTCGCTTGAACGGGGCACCCGAATCATTCACCTGGGCCACCCGCCAACTATTAAATGTTCCTCGAGAACATTTTTTCGTCCCCCGCAGGTCAAAGTAGTTTATCTATTTTTCCTTCTTATTAACGAGGGTTGCGTAGTCAGGCGAGAGGCTATTGATCTGGTTCTTGTGAGCCAAATTCTGTGTGCTCGATTCTGGGAGGGCAACTAGTGTGACCACTTAGATACCGTGTGCAATTGTGTACGAGCTTTATTGACCATCCCCGCTAGATTCCTGAACCATATGATGTATTTTTTTATGTCGAGGACGGCACTCCCCATTGAATTGTTCCCGAGGAGATAGATGGCGATTGAGCGAACTCTCGGTTTCAGTCCCACAGTTTTCCGCAAGAAGTTCCGTTCCGGAATGACTGTGCGAACCTACCGAGACAACGAGATCATTTTTTCGCAAGGGGACAAAGCCGATGCAGTTTTCCATATCCAGAGTGGTACGACGAAGCTCACGATGGCCGCTACGCGTCGCAAAAAAGCGATAATCGCCGTCCTGCCGCGCGGTAGTTTTTTTGGCGAAGGCTGTCTGGGCGGGCAATCTCTGAGGATGTACACGGCGAGATCAATTGGGACCTCCAAAATCATTCGCTTGGAGAAGGAGAGCACGCTCCGCATTCTCAAAACCGATAGGCAGTTTGCAACGTTGCTTAATGCGTACCTGCTTTCCCGAATTATTCGAGCCGAGGAAGACCTGGCAGACCAATTCTTCAATTTCAGCGAAAAGCGGCTGGCACGAGTTCTATTGTTGTTTGGGCAAATAACAACCGAATCAAAGCCGGAGACTCCCCTGAAGGTGAGCCAAGCAACTCTAGCGGAGATGGTTGGTACTACCCGCGAGAGGGTAAATAAATTCATGAACGGGTTCAAGAAGAAAGGGTTCGTCCGCTATAACGGCGGCTTGCAAATAAATAGCGCACTTATCAGCGCCTTTCTGCAAAAGCAGCCCATGTCGGTAATCAGGAAGGCGTAGCGTCCAGATGGGCTTTTAAGAAATATTTCTCGATAGCTTCCACGGCCTTTAATGCGTCCACCCTCGTAGATCCTGTTCGCCTTGGCTACAGCAATCGGTCATAACCTGGCCTTACCCGATATCGACGTCTGCTTTAACGACCGCCTGGGAATCTTCTTATTCGAATGCCTCTTCGGGAAACAACCGTTGGGTGAATGCCACTACCAACACTTGCATGAACTGGACGAAATGCCGCTAGGACGCACTTGACTTTTTATTCACCGCGCTGGTGTCACGGAAATTTCCCGAGCGCATTGCACCTATAGAACCAATGCTCCGGTGTCAGCTGACGGCGATGCGCACAGTGGAGTCCTTCATTAGGCTGATTGTTTTCGCCTTGTGAGGTTGCAGGTTTTCGACAGTGTGCAATATTGCACAGACCCCTGTTCCTGAGCGCACTACGATTGTCACTACGACCTTAAAGGATGGGGGGATTAATCGTGAATAGCCTGTCCAAGGGCCTGATTCTTGTCGTGGACGACGAAGCGAGCATTCGCAACACCACGTCCATGCTGCTGCGGTCGGCAGGATACAGCGTCTGCACCGCCGAGAACGGCTTCGACGCCCTCTTGCAGCTCGCAAAAGTAATCTCGGATCTCATCATCTCCGACCTCAACATGCCGCAAATGTCGGGATTCGAGTTCCTCTCCGTAGTGCGTCGCCGCTTTCCTGAGGTCCCGGTGATTGCGGTCAGCGGCGCTTACGATTCCGGCGATCAGGTTCCCGGCGGAGTCATCGCGGATGCTTTTTATAGCAAGGGGCGACATCATCCCGAAGAGCTTCTGCGTACGGTTGCCGAATTGATTGCCAACAAATCGGAGCGAGCAATGGCGCATCGCCGCCAGTCGGCTCCAGTGTGGATACCGCGCAACGGAAAGGACTCCAACGGGGTGCCTTTCATTGTGCTGACCTGCACCCAATGCCTGCGCTCGTTTCCCTTGAGTGTCCTGCGGGAAAACGTGCAGGACATTCAGGAAACTCCTTGCCTGTTCTGTGTAAACCCTGTCCGGTACGTCATCGATTTTTCGGTCGAGGTTGCCTCGCCGAAAGTACGCATCGCGGGGACAAGCCGGTAGCGGATCTTAATTGAAGTTGACGGGCATGGTACCCCACGGAATGCCGCGGGGTGAAGATGCGCCGAAACGATCGCGGCATCCAGGGTCACACTTGTGGCTCAGATAGTGTTCGGCATCACTACACACCAACTGGCATTTGTGACATCGAATTGGGCCTTTGACTTTCGGCGCGTTCTTACGGCGTTCAGCCTCCGGCTTGTTAATTGTGCTCATCCCCCATAATAGCCCCCGCAGTAACTAATCTGTAGTTATTCTACTTTCAGCAAAAAGCCTGCTTAGGTCAGTGCACGGGATCGATGCAACTTATCGCCGAATTGGGCTCATGCAGCGAACTTGGCTCCTTCGACGCCGCCATCTTCAGCGCGCGCGTCGGGGGGATGACTGGCGGCCTCGAGTTGAGCCAGAGGCGGACGCAAAAGGCTGGGGGCATTGGGGAGGAGACCGTTGTAGCTCATCACTGCGGCAATCGAGTTTTCGTACATTTCGAATAGCTGTCCGATCCGAGTCAATTCGAACACCACGGCAGCCTGCGGTAACATTCCGGCCAGTTTGATGTCGCCATCGCCCTTCGCGGCCTGACAAATGCATCGCAGGAACACAGCAATCCCAACGGAATCCACGTGACGCATCCTGGACATATCAAACACAATCCGAGGACGGTCCGAACTCACCACCGGCAGTACCGCTTCATAGAAAGCGCGAGCTTCCCTGCCGGTCATTGTCTCAGGTACTCTCTGCACAACGATCGGCCTGCTAAGGGTCGCCATACTCTCTAGTGTCAAGCACTTGTGTGCAGATTGCTGATCTGTATTGACCGTTAGCTTGTGACCCCGGGTACCCCGCTTATTCGCGGTTTTCGAATGAGTGGGACAAAGAAGCCTGGACAGGTTCACACCAACTCAATCCGCAAATCTCGTCCGATGGCTTGGGCTGCGCGACACAACGTCTGCAAGGTTACCGAGGCGTTGCCGGGATCGAGGAGACGGTCGAGCGCCGCGCGGCTGGTATTCATGCGTCGCGCCATCTCAACTTTGCTGATCTTCTTCTTGCGCATCGCCTGTTGCACCTGCCACGCAATCACTTCCTTCAGAGCGGCTGCACGCGTCTGTTCAAGGATGCCTTCCTCTCTCAGGAAGTCATCCAGTGACGAGCCAACGTGGGGATTTTTCTTCTTCATGCCATCACTTCCTTCATCCTTCGCCTCGCCAGTTCGAGGTCCTCAGCCGGAGTGCTCCGCGTTTTCTTGATGAAGCCATGCAGCACGACGATCTGGTTTTGGTGGAAGCAGAGCAGCAGTCGGGCAATTCGCGCGTTATGGCAACTGCGATCTCACTTCCCAGAGGCCATGCTTCAGGCTGCGCACCAACGGCATTCCAATTGGCCATCCCAATTGAACACGCATCAAATCCAGCCCGATGGTCCGGCGATCTTCCCGCTCGAGACTCCGCAACCACTCGAGCGCGGGCTCGCGGCCAGTGTCCGTGCGATAAAACCGCACGGGTATCTCGGACGTACGTTCCACGGCCAGCGGGATTCATCCTCCGCATGTACCATTAATGATACACTATTCGCGAATACTGGGTGCTTACACAGCGCAACAGGAAAGAGTTTCATCTCCGACGGCTGGAGCTAACCCCTGACCGTCCCCTTCATCACCTTCTGGAACGCGGTTTGGAATTGCTCCATCTCGGCGCTGGTTCCTATGGTGATGCGCGCGTAGGTTGGCATTGCCGGCCAGACTCGGCCGATGACGACGTTCTGCTGCGCCATGGCAGCAATCACTTCCTTCGCCGGCCGCTTCATCTCGAGCAGGAAGCAGTTCGACACCGACGGAATGTAGGAATACCCGTTGCGGTCAAGCCACTCAAACGTTGCGGTGCGCACCTGCTCGTTGACTCGCTTACGCGTAGCGATCAGGGTCGCGTCGTTCAGGCTGGCCGAAGCCGCCGCCACCGCCGTCACCGGCATGAAATTGTATCCGCCGTAGTTGTGGATGCGATCCAGCAGATCCGGCTTGGCGATGGCAAAACCGCAGCGCAGTCCCGCCATCCCGTAAAGCTTGGAGAAGGTGCGCAGAACGACGACGTCTTTGCCGGCCTTCACCAGTTCGATCGCCGACGGCGCGTCGGTGAAGTGAATGTAAGCCTCATCCACCATCACGATGGCATTCTTCGGCTTGTGCTCCACCAGGTACTCGATGTCGGCGGCGCTGGTCAGCGTGCCCGTCGGGTTGTTGGGCTGGCAGATGTAGAACACGCCGGCATCGGGACCCGCGGCTAGCATCGCCTTCACATCATGAGCGTAGGTCTTGGTGAGCGGCACCTTGACCACGCGCGCACCAGCTCCCTGGGCGGCAAACATCGGTCCCTCGAAGCCAGGATCGGCGGTCACATAACTGGCGCGCGGAGAACAGAAAGCTGCCACGGTGAACTTCAACGCGGGAGTCGATCCAGCGTAGATCGCCACTTGCTCGTCGGCGACGCCAACACTTCGCGCGAATTGCTTCGTCAATTCGTCGGTCGCTTCGCCCAGATAGCGGCCGCCCTGCGGGGTGACTGCAATCACCGCTTCCCGCGCCGCCGCGCACGGGCCCAGCGGGTTCTCGTTGGAGTTGATCAGGATGGCGTCTTTGGGATGATGCGGCGCCTCGGCCAAGGCGAGCATGGGCTCGGTGACCATGCGCATCGCCAGCGCCGCGGAGGCCATGGTGGACGCTTGCAGAAATGATCTGCGCGAGAGAGGCAAGAAAGGTTGACGGCCCATGCGAGGTGCTCCTACGAACCCATAATAGTAACCCGTGGACCAAGGAAACGCTGCGTGCTCTCAGACCTTATTCGTAATGCGTCCACATGCGCAGCACTTTGACGATGAGATCCTCCTCGAGCACCCGATAAACCAGCCAACGCTGGATGTTGATGCGCCGGGAATACGCGCCTTTCAGGTCGCCCAAGAGCTTTTCGAAGGGTGGAGGTTTCTGGAAAGGATCTTCGGCAAGCAGCGCCAGCAGCCGTTCAGCTTTCGTACGCAGTCCGGATTCGGCAAGTCGGCGAGCATCTTTTTGCGCTTGTTTGGTAAAGATAATCCGCCACGGCTTCACCAGCCGGGTTCCTTCTCGCACTCGTCGACGGGCGTCGCCAAACCTTCACGAATCGACTCCCGCATCCCGGGAATCGACAGCAAGTGCAGCGTTTCCTGAATCGCGTTCCAATCTTCTTCTCCAACCAGAACAGCATTGGAGCGCGGTCCAGTAATCAGCACCGGTTCGTGGGCATCTGCGGTTTCGTCGAGCAGGCGATACAGCTTCTGGCGCGCCTCACTGGCATTCATGCTGTTCATATCACGGATCGTACGCTTTATCGTACGATACCGCAATGGTGCCCCGCCGTTGGCACTCCACAATTCCGAGTGCTAATCTTGACACGCATCCTCCTTGCTCCCTAGAATAATGATGTCGGACTGTATCCCAACATCCCCTTAACTTATTGCTAAGGCAATAGTTTACAGTCCTCAGGTGGACGACTCATGGGCACCCCGGCAGGCATTGGCAAACGCGAACGCGAGATTCTCACCGCCATCGTCGAGACTTACATCTCGACGGGCGAGCCCGTGGGTTCGCGCACGCTGGCGCGCAGTAATCGCGAGAGCCTGAGCGCCGCCTCGATTCGCAACGTCATGGCCGACCTGGCCGACGCCGGTTTCCTTGAGCAGCCGCACACCTCCGCCGGGCGCGTGCCGACTGCGCAGGCTTATCGTTTTTATGTGAAGCAGCTGACCGGCGAGGCGCGCCTGTCGCCCGCCGACGAGAGTCTCATCCAGGGCACGCTGGAAAGTTCGCAGGACCTGCAGGAGTTCATGGAGCGCAGCTCGCATGTGCTGTCGCTCATCTCGCACGGCGTCGGCGTGACGGTCAGCGCGGCTGCCGGGCAACGCAATTCGCTGGAGCATGTGTACTTCCAGCGCATGGCCGACAAGAAGGTGTTGGCCGTCGTGGTCACGCGTAACGGCCTGGTGCGCGATCGCGTGCTGCGCCTGAATCACGATCTGGCGATCAGCGACCTGGAAGCGGCGGCTGCATACATCAATCAAAACTTTCGCGGCTGGGAGATGGAAACGCTGCGCAACGAGATCGCCAAGCGCGTCCAGCAGGAGCGCAGCGAGTATGATCGCCTGATGGCGTCGGTCGAGCAGCTCTACGCGCAGGGCGCGCTCGCCACCGAGGGCGCCGCGCAGTCGGTTTACGTGGAAGGCGCAGCCAACCTGGTCATCACCGAGCAGGACAACGAACGCCTGCGCCAGTTGCTGACGACGCTCGAAGAGAAGCAGCGCGTGGTCGAGCTGCTCTCGGCCTACCTCGACACGCGCCAGGAGGCGGTACGCGTGGTTGTGGGTCTGGAAGATGCCATGCCGCATCTAAATAATTTTGTGCTGATTGGCACGCCGGCGCGCGTGGGCGACGAGGTGATGGGTTCGCTGGCCGTCATCGGCCCGACCCGCATGGACTACGAGCACACCATCACCGCCGTGTCGTACATTGCGCGACTCTTCGATCAGCTGTGGAACGAGTCGACGTAGGGCAAGGAATTGAATGGGTGGAGCGCAAGGAGCTGTGGGTGGAGCACGCCTTCAGGCGTGCATAACCCAGCCCAATGAAGAAACGGCTTTAGCCGCTGAGGTAGTGCGGGCCTTCAGGCCCGCGTTGATGGCGCCCTATTATTTGTCATCACGAGCAGGCTTTAGCCTGCGAGGGATCTGCTTTTAGGTTCTAACGACATATGCCTTTCAAGAAGACCAACGGAGGCTCCGAAGCAGAGCTGGAGCTGGATCACGAATTACCGCCAGCCGACACCGGCGAAGACACACCTGCGGCAAGCGCGCCTGAAGTCTCCAAGTCTGCCGAACTGCAATCCGACTTGGAGAAGGCTCAGGCCGAGCGCGCCGCGTATCTGGATCGTCTCGCCCGCCTGCAGGCCGAGTTCGACAACTATCGCAAGCGCAACGCCAAGCAGCAACAGGAATATCGCGACTACGCGCTCGCTGACGCGCTGCAGACGCTGCTGCCCATCCTCGACAGCCTCGACCGCGCGCTGAAGACCAACGCGGCCTCGCTGGAAGATTTTCATCAGGGCATTGAACTCATCGACAAACAGTTTCACGACGCGCTGTCGAAGCTGGGCGTCGAGCCGGTGCCCGCGGAAGGTGCAGCCTTCGATCCGAATTTGCATCAGGCGGTGCAGATGGTCGATACCGACGAAGTTGAGGACAATCACGTGATCGACGAGCTGCAGCGCGGCTATAGGCTGAAGGACCGCCTGCTGCGTCCGGCGATGGTGCGCGTCGCGCGCAATCCGAAGAGCTAATTGGCAATTGCTAACTGCTGAGGTTTACTTCTGGCCACTACTGTGAAACGTGACTACTACGAGGTCCTGGGCGTCTCGCGCACGTCCGGCGATCAGGAAATCAAGAGCGCGTACCGCAAGCTCGCGCTGCAATATCATCCCGACCGCAATCCCGATAATCCCGAAGCCGAAGAGCGCTTCAAGGAATGCAGCGAAGCCTATGCCGTGCTCGCCGACGCCGAGAAGCGCGCGCGCTACGATCGCTTCGGGCACGCCGGCGTAGGCTCCGCCGCCGGTCAGGGCTTCGGCGGCTTCGATCCCAACGTCTTCAACGATTTCCAGGACATCTTCGGCGACCTCTTCGGCTTTGGCGACGTGTTCGGACAGGGCGGCGGCCGCAGGCGCACGCGCGCGCAACGCGGCGCCGATCTGCGCGAAGATCTCACGCTGGAGTTCGAGGAAGCGGTCTTCGGCGTCACCAAGCAGGTGCAGATGCGCCGCCTGGAAGAGTGCGACCAGTGTAAGGGTACCGGCGTCGCGCCCGGCAAGTCGCCCATCAACTGCACCACTTGCGGCGGGCGCGGGCAAATGCGCTACCAGCAAGGCTTCTTCACCATCACGCGCGCCTGCTCGACCTGCGGCGGCGCCGGCAAGCTTATCGTCGATCCCTGCACGCAATGCCGCGGCCAGGGGCGCATCACGCGCGCTCGCACCGTCACAGCGAAAGTGCCGGCCGGTGTCGATGAAGGCGCGCGCATTCTCTACTCCAACGAGGGCGAAGCCGGCGTCTTCGGCGGCCCTCCCGGCGATCTCTACATCGTGCTGCACGTCAAAGAGCACACGTTCTTCGAGCGCGACGGCAAAGATCTGCATTGCACGGTCCCGATCTCGATTTCGCAGGCCGCGTTGGGCGCCGAGATTCACGTCCCGACGCTTGAAGGCGAAGACAAGCTGAAAATCCCTGAAGGCACGCAGACGGGCGCGACCTTCAAGCTGAAAAACAAAGGCGTCCCGGTGCTGAACGGCCGCGGCCGCGGCGATCTGTTTGTCGACGTGAAGGTGCAGACGCCATCCAAGCTGACCAAGCGCCAGCGCGAGTTGCTGGAAGAACTGCACGCCACACTCGCCGTCGAAAACAAGCCCGTCAGCCGCTCGCTGCTGAACAAGGTGCGGGAAATTTTCGGGTAGGAGAAGTCAGCAATTAGCAATTAGCAATTAGCGACTAGCCATCAGCAGTCAAAGATCGGCGATTAGGCCGCGCAGCGGCGACATTTGTGTTAGCCGTGGGCGTAAGCCCGCGGTACCGCAAAGAAAGTAGAATGCAGCCACGGAGTGGCAACCCCTTAATCTCGTTGCGCGACGCCCGTGCCTCTACCTTCGGAAGCATCTTAAATTGCTAATCGCTAATTGCTAATTGCTTCCTCCCCTCCGCATCTACGCCTGGTTTCTGCTCATCGTGACGGCGCTCCCTGCTGCTGCCCGTCTGGCCAAGCCACGCGAGCTCGCCCGCATCACCATGCTGCGCTATCAGGACCCGCGCCGCCGCAAGCGCTCGCGCATCACCGGATTCATCTACCTCGGCCTCGCGCTCATCGGCATTCCGTTTCTGTGGCGCGCTGAAGCACACCAGGCGCGCTGGCTGATCATTCTTCTCATCCTGGTCATGCTCTCGGCGGTCGAGTCGCTGTTCAACAGCCGCTCCTTCGACGAAGGCAACCTCGCCCGGCAGAATCGCCTCTTCGGCGGCGTCTACGCCTCCATTGCCATCGCCACGGCTCTGTTACTCTTCACTCGATGACCCGCCGCCGCTGGATTGCCGACGAGTTCTCGACCGATCGCGCCGCCCTTACCGGAGCGCACGCCGCCCATCTTTCGAAAACGCTGCGCGCACGCGTCGGCCAGGAGTTCGAAGTGGCATGCGGCGATCAGGTGCGCCGCGCGACGGTTTCGAGCGTCAGCGATGATCGTGTAGAGTTCACGCTGGGCGAAGAAATCACTGCGCACGCTGCCGTTCCAATCACTCTCCTACTGGCCGTCTTCAAGTTCGATCGCATGGAGTGGGCAATCGAGAAATGCACCGAGCTGAACGTCACAAGAATCGTCCCGGTCATCGCACGCCGCACCGAGAAGCATCTCGCCCTTGCCGCCGAAAAGCGCGTGGAACGCTGGCAGCGCATCGCCCGCGAAGCGTCAGAACAATCTCGCCGCGCCACTCCACCAGAAATCACCGCTCCAATTAAATTGCCCGACGTGCTGAATACCAAGAAGGAGAACAAACACAACGCGGCTTTTCAAAAGCAACGAACGGATGAATTGCCGACAAACGAGCCCCGCAGGGGCGGAAGCGCATTTAGCCCAGGGCGTAAGCCCTGGGTAGGAGTGGAGGAAAAGCCGAGTCCCGTAGGGACGGCACCAAATGTCCGCGACGATTTGAAGGTCGTGCTCGCCGAAACCGAACGCACCCTAACTCTCTCCGACATTCTGCGCGCCAACACAACTGCGCAATCGCTCACCCTCGCCATCGGCCCCGAAGGCGGTTGGACCGAAGACGAGTTGCAGCTCTTCACGAGTTCGCATTGGATCGCCGCCTCCCTCGGTGACACCATCCTCCGCGCCGAAACCGCTGCCATCGCGGCGCTCGCCATCGCACGCTCTTTCGCCGACGGCTGATAGCTGACAACCGACAGCTACAATTCCCTTGCGCAATCCGTCGCCGCGCATCATAATTTCTTATTCGCCTTTTCTTCGCAGCGGGGTCGCAGTGTCGAGCAACGGTTATCACGACTTCCTTCCCACCGACGATCAGCGCCGTGCCATCGAGCATGTTCACGGCCCCATGCTCGTCGTCGCCGGAGCCGGCACAGGCAAGACCACGGTTCTCGCGCGCCGTATCGCGCACCTCATTCAGAGCGAAGCCGCGAGGCCGGACGAAATCCTCGCCGTCACCTACACACGCAATTCCGCCGCCGAACTGATTCGCCGCGTCGCGGCCATTCTTTACCCGAATCTCGATCAGCAGCCGTCGCTCTATCCCGAGCTCAATCGCTCCCAGTCCAAAGCTGCGAGGAAGCTGCTCAGTGACGGCCTGCAGGCGCACACCTTCCACGGTTACTGCTACAAGCTGCTGCACGATGCGGGCGCAAAGTTCGCGCTGCTCGACGACAAGGACCTCTTCATCCTGCTGCGCCGCCGCATCGGCGAGATGAAGCTCGAGCACTACATCAAGGCCGCCACGCCGGGAAAATTTCTGGAAGACCTGCTGAAGTTTTTTAGCAGCTGTCACGACGAGCTGCGCACGCCTGCCGATTACGACAACTATGTCGCCCGGCTGGAGCGCCATGAGATTCCGTTGCCGCGCATGGCAAAGTCGCGCGACGCACAGCTGATGCCGGAAGCAGAAGTCCTCGGCCGTTGTCACGAGGTCGCGCGCGCCTTCCGCTTCGCCGAGGAACTGCTGCACCAGGAAGGTCTCGGCACCTTCGGCCACATCATGACGCGCGCCGTCGACGTGCTCATGCGCCGCAGGTCGGTTCTGGAGCGCCAGCAGCGCCGCGCGCGCTTCATCCTCATCGACGAGTTCCAGGACTCCAACGTGGCGCAGATCAAACTTGCCAGCCTGCTCGCCGGCGAGCAAGCCAACGTCTTCGCCGTCGGCGATCCCGATCAAGCCATCTATCAGTTTCGCGGCGCCACCAGCGACGCCTTCGATCATTTCCTGCAAACCTTCGGGCCCGAGCGCGTCGAGCGCGTGACGATGTCGGCCAATCGCCGCTCCACGCCGCCGATCCTGCGCTGTGCGCATCAGCTCATTCAATGCAACCCGACGATCGCCAGTGTCGAGGGAGGCTGGTCGCGACAGCCGCTCACCTGCGCGCGCGCGGACCGCGATCCGCTGCTGGCGAACGCGACCGCGGTGCGCGCCATCGTCCACAGCGGCAATGAGCAGGAAGCCGGCTTCGTCGCTGAGACCATTAAGGCGATGCAACACGAGCGCCCGGGATTGCGGCTGAGCGACATCGCTGTGCTCTATCGCGCCCACTTTTGCCGTGAGCACATTGTGGCCGAACTGACCCGCCGCGGCATACCGGTGCGCGTCAAGGGCGCGGATCTTTTCGACACGCCGGAGCTGCGTGATGCTATTTCGGTGCTGCGCATTCTGGATACATCGCATCCCGTCGCACTGTTTCGTGTGGCTGCGCTGCCGCAATTCCATGTCGATCCCGAGCGCTTTCGCGATGAGCTCGCGCTAGCGGGCCAGAACTTCTCCGCCGAAGCTGTGCTGGAAAACGTTCCCGGCGGTGCTCAGGTGGTAGAGACAATTCGCGCAGCGCGTCAGGAAGTTCTTGATGCCAACAACGCACTGGCGCCTGCGATGAAGATCGCGCAGCGCGCCTTTCAACTTCCTGACTCGATGCCGCTGCGCCGCCTGTGCGACTTTGCCAATCGCTGGCTCGAAAAGCCCAAGCAGATTGTCGGCGCGGGCACGCTGAATGAATTTTTGCAGTATGTCTCGGTGTTTCGCGAAGAGGCGAAGGGCTCGCTGGTGGAAGAGACCGACGAGGACGATCCCGTGGCCGCGCTTGAGCCGGGCGAGTTGGCTGCGGCTCCGCTCGAGGACGCGGTGCAACTGATGACCGTGCACGCCGCCAAAGGGCTTGAGTTCCCTTGTGTGTTTGTCGTGCGCATCGCCTCCAACTCCTTCCCGAGCGGATACAAAGAGTCGCTGGTCGAATTTCCGCAGCACCTGCGCAGCCGGCAAACCGTCGAAAGCGATCCCAAAACTCTGCACGAGCAGGAAGAGCGGCGGCTGTTCTACGTCGCCATGACCCGCGCGATGAACGAGCTCTACATCTGCGGCAAGGCCGGCAGCGAACGTAAGCAACCCGCGCCACCGAAAGGCTACATGCGCGAGCTGGTGTCGTACGCGAATAGCTCTTTGCGCGGCGCGATCGAATGGCGTCTGCTATCGCCCGAAGCTTGCATCGCCGAGATCCATGCGGCCGCGGCCGACCCACAGCTGCCCGTCTCGCAGTGGACGCAGCTGCTGCCGCGGCAGGATGGGCGCCTGCTCGAACTGAGCGCGAGCGCGTTGCAGAGCTATGAGAACTGTCCGCTGAAGTACAAGCTGCGTTACGACTGGCGCCTGCCTGAGAAGGCGAGCGCGCACATGCAATTCGGCAGCGCCATGCATCTGGCGCTGAAAGCATACTTCGATGGCGTGCGCGCCGGCCGGCCACTCCGTGAGGACAGCGTGATCGATTGCTTCCTCGACGAGTTTGGCAAGGCGAAGATCGACGATGAGGTGCAGCGCGATCTGTACACCAGCAGGGCCGCGACCAGCTGTCTGCGTTTCTTGCGCTCTCCGCTCGCGCGTCCAGCCAACAACGTTTCCGAAACCGAACGCCGCTTCAAAGTGGAAATCGGCGGCGCCAAGGTGAAGGGTCGTTTTGATCGGGTCGATCGCCTCCCCAACGGCGAGATCGCCATCGTGGATTTCAAGACCGGCAAAACCAAGACGCAGGATGATGCTGACGACAGCTTGCAGCTTTCCGTCTACGCGCTGGCGGCGAAGGCGCTAGGCCACACCGCGTCATCGCTGGTCTTTATCAATCTGGAGAACGGAACAGCAATCGAATCGCGCCGCACGCCAAAGCAGTTGTCGGAAGCGGAGGAGCAAGTCAGAGTGATTGCCGCGAAGATCGCCGCCGGCGAATTCGATCCCAGGCCCAGCGGCGCATGCTCGTGGTGTTCGTATCAGAGCATCTGCCCGGCGCAGGAAGAACCGCTTCCCCGCCCCGCGATCAGTCAGCCAGCCAAAGTGAATTGAGCGCAAAAAGCGAAGGGGAACGCTTGCGCGTCCCCCAGTTCGTTCGGTCTAAGGCTAGGTTAGTGCTTCTTCTTCGCAGCTTTCTTAGCCTTCTTTGCAGCCTTCTTAGTTGCCATTTTTCTATTCTCCCTTTTTCCATTTGTCATGGAAGTGTGCGATCACTTTCATCGCATTTTGTTAGTTGTATAGAGTCATTGAAAAAAATAGTCAAGCAAAAAACGCATGCGCTATCGCCGACGCGACGATGCACGAAGCGCGCGAAGGGTGACTTCGTCATGACGATTTTCTGATCGCGCCCGCGCGACGCTCGCATCGCCGCAGTCGCGCATGCGTGAAAGCCGCATAAACATTGGCTATTTCAACGCTCGCAAAACTGCGCCGCTCAGCGCATCGTGCCACGCGTGCGCCATCATTCCCGCGCGCAGGCTCTTTCGCCACCATGCGAGCAACCCAAACATTAATCCGAAAACTGCGATTAAAATCATGCGTGCGACCCCTTCGTAGCCGTGCGACGCCCCAAACACGATCGCCGAGAGCAGCACTCCGCTGAGCATCGAGTTCGTCATGGCGGCGAACTGCCGCTGCAGATATCCGCGAAAGATGATCTCCTCGCAGAAGCCGGCGGTCGCGCTCACGCAGAACCACACGGTGAGCTCCAGGTTCGTCGTCGGACTCAGAAATCCGAGCTGTCGGCGCATGCTTTCGAATTTGCCGGGATGATCGAGATGCATCAGCTTGGCGCCAACTCCCAACACGAACATCGCACAGCCCCAAAACGCGCCGGCGAAGACCACGTCGAGGAAGAAATCTTCCATAGTCGCCCAGCGTCCGCCGATCAGATCGCGCAGGCGAACGCGTTTGCGAATGCCGAGCCAGACGGTGCCGGTCAGAATCCACTCCCACGTCATCGTCCAGAAGTACAGCGCGAGCTTGTTGCCGCCAGACAAGGCGTGCTTACCGCGCGTGCCGTTCAGCGACACGATCAGCAACATCGCAATGAGGATCACCGTGTGCCACCACGGAGCCAGCAGGCGGGTGCGCGATGCGGAAGAGTTCTGCGGTTCGGGTGGGATTTGTGCGTCCGTGGCCAAGGCAGCTCCATCTTATAATGTTCCCTATCGATCTTTTCTCAGGAGCTAGTACTCATGGCCTTCATCGAAGATGTTGTCATCGTCTCGGCAGTGCGTACACCCATCGGAAAGTTTCAGGGCTCGCTGTCTGACCTCACCGCGCCGCAGCTGGGCTCAATCGTCGTTCGCGAAGCGGTAAAGCGCGCGGGCATCGATCCCAACTCGGTCGACGAGTGCATCATGGGCAACGTTGTCTCCGCAGGGCTGGGTCAGAATCCGGCGCGGCAGGCGGCGCTGGGCGGCGGACTTTCTTCCAGCGTCGGCGCGATGACCATCAACAAAGTATGCGGCTCGGGATTGAAGGCGGTTGCGCTGGCGCAGCAGGCCGTCCAGACCGGCAATTCGCAGATCGTGGTTGCCGGCGGCATGGAGAGCATGACCAACGCGCCATATCTTTTGCAGAACGCGCGCAAGGGATTTCGTCTGGGCGATCAGAAGGTCGTCGACGCGATGGTGCACGACGGCCTGTGGGACGCCTACAACGACTATCACATGGGCAACACGGGCGAGAACGTTGCCGACAAGTACAAGATCACGCGCGAGGAGCAGGACGAGTACGCGCTGAACTCGCATCGCAAGGCGCTGAGCGCGATCAACGAGTGCCGCTTCAAAGATCAGATCATCCCGGTCGAGCTGCCGGCCAAGAAGAAGGGCGCGCCGCCGGTGCTGTTCAGCAAGGACGAAGGGCCGCGCGAGGACACGACGCTGGATGTTCTGCGCGGGTTGAAGCCGGCCTTCAAGAAGGACGGCACGGTGACGGCCGGAAACGCGCCCGGCGTGAATGACGGGGCGTCCGCGCTGGTGGTGATGTCGGCGGCGAAGGCGAAGGAGCTGGGGCTGAAGCCGATGGTGCGCATCGTGGCGCAGTCGACCAGTGGCATCGATCCGGCGTGGGTGATGATGGCGCCGGTGGCTGCGGTACGTCAGCTATGGCAGAAGACCGGGTGGAAGAATGAGGACGTCGATCTGTACGAGATCAACGAAGCGTTCTCAGTCGCAGCGATTGGGGTGACGCGCGAGCTCGGCCTCGACCTGAACAAGGTCAACGTGAACGGCGGCGCGGTGGCGCTCGGGCATCCCATCGGCGCCAGCGGCGCTCGCATTCTCACGACGCTGATCTATGAGATGATTCGCCGCAATGTGCATAAAGGAATTGCCGCGTTGTGTCTCGGCGGAGGGAATGCAGTCGGGCTGGCGGTAGAACGGTAGATTGTCCCACTCCTCGCGAAGTCCGGCGAGAAGCGTGCACATCCGGCGGCGGAGCGGTCGGGCGTGGAATTGTAACAGGGCACGGCTTCAGCCGTGCCGCAACATGAGACCTAGGACAGTGCGCTTCAGCCCCTGCTATCGCAGGGGCTGAAGCCCGGTTTTATTATTGCGACAGGTCGGCACGAGTAAACTCGTGCCCTGATACGAATCGTAAGAAATTTGTCGGGCATCACGATCATCACCGTGGCGTAACCGTGGTAAGCTGATCCCATCCGCAGAATCGGACGACCTATGACGCGCATCGATACATTAAATGTCCTCACCCAAGCATGCGCGTGCCGGTTCCAGCAGTGTTGTCCCTGCTGTTGTTGTCGCTAGCCGTACCTTCGCTTCCCCGACCAATCAAATCTTTTCGCCGGCCAACGTGCCAGCATCCTTTGGAGATAGACCATGAAGATAGCCAATGACGTTACCGAATTGATCGGCAACACGCCCCTCGTCCGCCTGAACAAAGTGACCAACGGCGCGCGCGCCACCGTTGCCGCGAAACTGGAGAGCTTCAATCCATGCAGCAGCGTGAAGGACCGCATCGGCGTCAGCATGATCGCTGAAGCCGAGCGTGCGGGAAAGATTCATCCCGGCAAGACGATACTGATCGAGCCGACCAGCGGCAACACCGGAATAGGTCTGGCGTTTGTCGCGGCGGTGAAGGGCTACAAGCTCATCCTCACCATGCCGGAGACGATGAGCATGGAGCGCCGCGTTCTGCTGCGCGCCTATGGCGCGGAGATCGTCTTGACGCCTGGTCCGAAGGGCATGAAGGGCGCGATCGCGAAGGCCAACGAGATTCTCGCGGAAACTCCCAATGGTTTTATGCCGCAGCAGTTCGATAATCCGGCCAATCCGAAGATTCATCGCGAGACCACCGGTCCGGAGATCTGGAATGACACGGACGGCAAAGTCGATATTCTTGTCTCCGGCATCGGCACCGGTGGAACGTTGACTGGTGTCTCTGAATTCATCAAGCCAAAGAAGCCGTCGTTCAAGGCGATTGCGGTTGAGCCGGTCGAGAGTCCGGTGCTCTCCGGCGGACAGCCGGGGCCGCACAAAATTCAGGGCATCGGCGCGGGATTCATTCCCAGCATTCTGCGTACGGATTACATCGACGAAGTTGTCCAGGTAACAAGCGACGAGGCAATCACCATGGCTCGCCGACTGGCGCTGGAAGAAGGGCTGCTGGTGGGCATCTCGTCAGGAGCGGCTGCTGTAGCGGCGTTGCGGGTAGCGAATCGTCTGGAGAACGAAGGCAAGCTGATCGTTGTGGTTCTCCCGGATTACGGCGAGCGCTACTTGAGCAGTATCCTGTTCGAGAAGCTGCGCGATGAGGCGCTGGCGCTGACGGCGGCCGAGGTTGCGGTGTGAAATTTTTCTCCTCCATGCGCGAAGACATTGCCGCGGTGCTCGACCGCGATCCCGCGGCGAAGTCCGGAGTGGAGGTGGTGCTGCTCTACTCCGGGCTGCATGCGCTTTGGGGCTATCGTTTTCACCACTGGCTGTGGATTCATGGCTGGAGATTTCTGGCGCGCGCGATGTCGCAGTGGGGGCGGCTGATCACGGGAATCGAAATCCATCCCGGCGCGGAGATTGGCCGACGCTTCTTTGTCGATCACGGAATGGGAGTCGTCATCGGCGAGACCACGATCATCGGCGACGACGTAACGCTTTTCCAGGGCGTGACGCTTGGCGGCACCGGCAAAGAGAGCGGCAAGCGGCATCCCACGCTGCACAACGGGGTAGTGATTGGTGCGGGCGCGCGCGTGCTCGGCAACATCGTCATCGGGGAAAATTCGCGCATCGGCGCCGGATCCGTAGTCTTGCGCGATGTGCCGGACAATTCGACAGTGGTCGGTGTGCCCGGCCATATCGTTCTGCGGCGCGGCAAGCGCGTGGTCATCACCGATCCCAAGCAAATTAACGATCCGCTCTCGGAGGCGTTGGCCGCGGTCGCCAATGAAGTGAAGAAGCTGAAGGAAGAAGTCCACGAACTGCAGGGACGGCAGTTCGTTCCCACCGACGGCGACGACAAGCTGCAAGAGATCATCGAGATCGATTACCAGATATAAAGCAAAAGGGTTTCAGCCGCGGAAGTCATTGGTTGATGACCGCGACTGAAACCCGCAAGTGAGCGCTGCTTTTAACCCCGCTATCGGCCAGCACCCCCAAACTCAAGCGATCAGTAGGTGCGATCGTCCCAAACCTCGGCGCTGCCCCACTGATGCGTCACGTCCTCGGCCTTGACCTCAAAGTGATGAACCCCCAGCGAGGTCGAGACCCATGCCTGGAACGACGGAGCACCCTTTAGCGTCTGCACCAGCGTTCCGTCGAGGTAGATCTGATACTCGGTGATCTTGCCATTGGGGCTCGATGCCTGGGCCTGCAGATTGGTCGCCGGTCCAGCGTCCTGGCCGTTGTAGGGCGTGTTGATGGTGACCGTCGGGATTTGCCCGTTAACCGTGTACACCGCCGCCGGCGACATCTGATTCTTAACGCTCGGCGCTCCAATCGCCTGCACAAACACCTGGTAACTGCCCGGGGCGAAGTTGTACTGCGAGAGATCGAGCATGTAGGTGCCGAGGTAGAAATCACCCAGCGACATCAGGTTCACCCCATCGGCCGAGATGTAGACCGTGTAGTGATCGAGCGTGGATTGACTGGGCACGGTCCAGCTCAGCATGTTTCTGCTAACCTTGGCGGAGATGCTGAGACAGTTGTCGATACCGCTCTGAATTTCGGTGCCTTCCTCGTAGTCATGCCAGGTGACAACCTGCACGGCGTCGAGACGATCGGTGTAAGCGCGCACCGCGCCCCAAGAGTCCATCCAAGTCTTTCCGCACAACTGCTGGATGTGACGGCCTCCAGGAGGCGCCCAGTTCGCGACCACGTCGTTAAAGCCCTTCCAGGTTGACGCCCAGTTTTTCTTCGACTGATTTTCGCCGGCGATCTTCAGGAAGTACTGCGTGTAGTCGAGGCCCTCGTAGCCGTCCTGCAGCGGATCCTTGGGCGACAGCCAGCCGTAGGCGCCAATGGTGTACTGGTCGGTGAACGCGCTGGCATTCTCGAAGATCCATTCCAGGTCGGTGTTCTGATTCTCGATCGTCGTCCAGTTGATGTCGTAAGCTTCCATGCCGAATTGCAGGACGATGACCTTGCCGTCGCTGTTCTTAATGGCCGCCGGCGAACTGAAGTAACCCTGCTTGCGAGCATAAGAAATAATGTTCAGCAATGCCTGCGTCGCCGAGCAACTCGGGTAGCAGGAGAACCACTCGACCGCCCCCTGGTCGATCATCAAGGCAAACTTGAGGTTATTCTGCTGTTCCAGTTGAGGCTTAAGGACTTCAGTCGCGCTCTCTTCGTAGCTTCCCGGGCCATACCAATCGACCAGCACACCGTCAAAACCGCGGCTGGTCAGGTCGACAATCTCTCGCGCTACCTGATTCGGATCCTTCGAACTGTAACCGATGTTGGGATGGGTGCCATGCACCCAGTACGGAATGTAGGTGGTGTAAACCTTCGCACCCTGCTGCGACTCCGAGAGCAACCTGTGCACGTTGACCTTGCTGACGTTGCTGGCAGCCAGATCACCATTGTTGACGCATTGGCCGTTGGTCACGGTGGTGATCTCGCATCCGGGAAAGGAATTCGCGGCTGCGGTGTTGTTCGAGGTCTGGGCGCTGAGGGTGGTGTTGGGAATGATCTGCTGATAGTTCGTTGCGTAAACAGGGATCGACAGGCCTAGCGCTAGAGCCAGGCAGGAAGTGGCGGCAAATTTGGACATCAGAGCTCTCCGGGGCACGTGGCGCTTTGCATCGCCTTCGCGCGAAATGGGCCCTGCACAGAATTGGGTGGAAACGAGGGGAGTGTATGAGAACTAAGGCTACGTCGTAACCCCGTCAATGCCTGATGCGCGCTGGAATTTTCTACCTAGAGCCGCGTGAGACAGGCGCCTGAGGTTCTAAGGTGATGCGGGGGCGCGGTAGCCTCGCAAAACGAATATTCCGCCAGACAAACGCACCTGAGATGGCAAACCGTTGCGACGGCGAGGCCATCGTACAGAACATCAGCCTCGCGCAGATCCGGCGCGGCGGAAATCACAATCATGCCGCTGCAAATTGAGGACCGTCCGTATGTAAGTACGACCGCAAAAGCTCTCGCGCGTCCTCGCCGCTGGATCGGCATTGCGGCCTTGGTTGTTTTCGTATGCGTGCTCGTGCTGGCCGCGATAAGCGTCAAGGAGTGGCCGTTTACTCGCGCCGCGGTGGTGCAGGCGTTGGAGCAGCAATCAGGCAGCTCGGTCGAGATTGGCCATTTCCGGCACATCTATTTTCCGCATCCCGGCTGTGTCGCCGCGGGCGTGGTATTTCGTCGCAGCGGCAATTCGACCCCGCTGATCACGATCCGCAAGCTGACCATCATGGGCAGCTATCACACCCTGATGCTGCACCACATCACCATCATTCGCGCGGAAGACACCCATCTCCGCATTCCGCCGCAAGCAGAGGCGGTTGGGCCCGAGTCGACGCCGATTGATCTGGGCAGCTTGCATTCGGGGCTCACGATCGGCAAGATCATCGCCGACGGAGCACAGGTCGAATTCCTCCCCGATCAGCCCGGCAAACCGTCGCTGGTGTTTCACATCTCGAAGCTCGGGTTGCACAATCTGGCCGAGGGCCAGCCCCTGCTCTATCACGCCAGCATCGATCTGCCTCTGCCTCCAGCCGAGGTGTATGTCGAGGGAAAATTGAACCCGGTGCGGCATGGTCAAGTGGGAACGACCGTGATGTCCGGAACTTTTGATGTGGAGCAGATGAACCTTGGCGTCTTCGGAGGAATCGCGGGAACACTGGCTTCGAAAGGCAGCTTCGACGGTGTGCTACAACACCTCAACGTGCAGGGCACGACAAATGCACCAGACTTTGAGGTAACCGAGAGCGGGCATAAGCTTCATCTCGTCACCCATTACCAGGCGCTGGTGAACGGTATGAATGGAGACGTCGCGCTCAATTCGGTGACGGCGCACTTTGGCCACACGGCGATCAATGTGGCTGGTGACATTGCCGGCCAGGATGATGCCAAGGGCAAAACCGCGTCGCTCGAGATCTCCTCCGATGGCGCGCGGATCGAAGATCTGCTGCGGCTGTTCGTCAAGGACAAGACGCCGCCGATGTCCGGCGCAATCGTATTTCGCGCCAAAGCGGTGCTGCCGCCAGGAAATCGGCCGTTCATCGACAAGGTGCAGCTGCAGGGAGATTTCGGAATCAGTGGGGCGAAGTATCCACATCCGGAAACGCAGAAAGATATAGATGTGCTGAGCGCGCGGGCGCAGGGCAAAGCGGACCAGGTGAAGGATGGAGACGACAAGCGCGGCAACGACAGCTACGATCCGGGACGCGTGCTGTCAAACGTGAAGGGTCACGTCGTGCTGCGGGATGCGGTCGCGCACCTCAGCAACGTTACATTCGATGTGCCAGGCGCATCGGCCCGCGTGGACGGAACGTACAAGCTCAAGACGGACCAAATCGACTTCAAGGGCGACATGCACCTTGATACTGAGCTATCCAAGGCGACAACCGGTGTGAAGTCGTTTCTGCTGAAAGTGATCCAGCCTCTGACGTCGCAAAAGAAGAACGAGGGATCGATTGTGAGTCTGAAAATCGAAGGGACGTACGACAATCCGAAGTACACCGTCCTGCCGACGACGAAGAAGCAGGACGTGACGCTTCTGCAGAAGAAAACTGCAGCGTCATCCGGGAAAGCCGCGCATTAGCGCGACGAGGACGTATCCGAGTTGCAGCGTGAACGCACACGAAGCGAACGGCGGTTCGTAGCGCGGTTCAGGGTATTGGCTTTGAGTTGTTCGATTTCTGCGGCCTGGCGAGCTGCCATCTCTTGCACCAGATCCAGCACTGTCTTCTGTCTGACTTCGCCAATCTGTATGAGTTGCATGCTGCGAGAGTAGTCCAGAGCGAAAACCCAGACATCCCCTGAGAGTAGGAGCGGGCCTACAACCTCTGGGGTAGATCTGCCTGGCGACCGGCGACTCCGGTCAATCCGTTTAGCGGGCGCAATCCGCCATTCAACGCGCAAATGCCTATGCTTATTGGCGCTTTGTCGATATTCCGGGCGGTGCTGGGATAGCATCGGGAGAGATGCGAGAAAGCTACCGCCGCTGGATCTACAACTGGGAGTCGCGCCTAACCTCGCGCGACAACAACCGCATCGTGCGGCCATTCGAGTGGGGATTGGAGTGGACGGCTCGCTGGCCGGGACTCGAGCAGCTCACTCCACCTCGCGACCAGGATGACCGCGAAGCCATGGTCGAATACATGGCGGCGGTGAATGACCGGCTGATCCAGAACAGCGACGAGTTTTTCGCTTACACGACGCCGGCGGACTTTCGCATCGAACATCGCAAGGTCGAGCTCTTTCACACTGGCAGCGCGCCTCCCAAGACCAAGCTGAAGGACGAGTTGGGCAAGTTTCTGCGCTTCACTTCGGCAGTGGAATCGCCGTATGCGGAGAACAACTGCGTCAACGCGCGCTGGTTTCCGGCGCAGGGACATCGCGCGGTCGTGCTGCTGCCGCAGTGGAACGCCGACGGTGTCAGCCAGAACGCCCTCTGCCGCGTCTTCAACATGCTGGGCATTGCCGCGCTGCGGCTGAGCATGCCCTATCACGACATCCGGCGGCCGGAGGGACTGACGCGCGCGGACTACACGGTGTCGGCCAATATCGGACGGACCATTGACGCGACGAGGCAGGGCATCGCCGATATTCGCTCGTGCATGGATTGGCTGGAGCAGCGCGGCTATTCGCGACTGGGGATTGTCGGGACGAGCCTGGGATCGTGCTATGCGTTTCTGGCCAGCGCGCATGATCCACGCATTCGGGTGAACGTCTTCAATCACGCTTCAACGGCGTTTGGCGATGTGGTGTGGACGGGACAATCCACGCGGCACATTCGCGCAGGCGTGGAAGCCGTGCTGACGCAGGAGGAGTTGCGGCGCGTGTGGCTGTCGATCAGTCCGATTGTCTACTTCGACAAGTTCAAGCGCTGGCCGAAGAAGTCGCTGATGATTTATGGGCGGTACGATCTGACGTTTCTGCCGGAATTCTCGGTGCAGACGGCGGGCGAATTTTTGCGGCGCGGGTTGGATACCACGATCAAGGCGCTGCCCTGCGGACATTATTCGCTCGGCGAGACGCCGTACAAATACATGGACGCCTGGCACATCTCGCGATTTCTGGCGAAGGCGTTCACGGGGTAAGGACCAGGTTGGTTCGTCGGGACTAGTGGGCTGCCGCCGAAGAGGTTCACTATTGTCCCGGCCGATTAATCCGTGAGCTTTGTATCAGGGCACGGCTTCAGTCGTGCCGCAACCGCGGTAAGAAATTGTGGGCTTTAGCCCCTGCGTACACGGTGCAGGGGCTAAAGCCCAATTTCCTTTTGTACCTTTTCGGCACGACTGCAGTCGTGCCCTGACACGAACCGCAATGCGGAAGATCAATCGATGAGGGCGGAAACGCCGGCCTGAAGGCCGGCACTACCTTTTAGTATTTCCGCATGTGGATTTCGGCGCCGTTCTTCTCGAACTTCACCTCGTCCATGAGCTGGTTGATCAGGTAGATTCCCCGGCCGTGATTGGAATAAACATTCTCGCCGCGGCAGGGGTCGGGGATGGCGAAGGGTCGAAGCCGGAGCCGGGATCGCGCACCACGATGAGCATGCCGCGCTCTTCATCGCAGCCTACGCAGCATTGCACTTTCTTGTTGGGATCGCCCTTGCAGCCATGAACTATGGCGTTGGCCAGGGCCTCGCGCAGCGCCGTCTCGATCTCAAATTCCTTGCCGGCGGCGCATTCAAGACCACGGGCCATCTCCATAATGCCTTCTACCACGGGACTGATAGCCGTGGGATCGGCGTTGAGCGTGACCTCAATGCGTATCATCAGTTTGGAGCGGTCGAACTCCACTGTAGGACAGCTGGACTCCACAACGGCTCCCCCACACGAGATCGTCCGGCATACTGTTACAGAAAAGCACGGGCCGGTCAAGCGGGAAAGCGAAAAGTGTCGGTAGCACATGATATGTCCGGTTGAGTTAGCAAGTGATCTGTCCGCTTTGCGGGCGGCGAGAGTAGGCGACCATGCGAAGCATGGTTGCTTACTCGAAGGCCGCGATGGAGCGGGCGATGAAAATACAGGAAGTGATTTTGCGAGCGATCGCCAGGAAGATTACCTGGTGGCAGGCAGCGGAGATTATCGGCATCAGCGATCGGTCGATGCGGCGCTGGCGGGAGCGACTGGAAGAGTTCGGCTATGACGGGTTGTTCGATCGGCGCCGGGGGCGTCCTTCTCCCAAGCGAGTTGCTCTGGCTAGGGTGGAGCAGGTGCTGGGACTGTACCGCGACCGGTACTTCGATCTGAACGTGCGACATTTCCACGAGAAGCTAAGCCAGCAGCACGGGATTCACCTGAGCTACAGCTGGGTGAAACAAACGCTGCAAGGAGCCGGACTGGTAGCGCGCGGACGCAAACGCGGGGTGCATCGCAAGCGGCGGCAACGGCGGCCGCTGCCCGGCATGCTGCTGCACATCGACGGCAGTCATCACCGCTGGTTCCAGGACGAGCGCTGGTATGACCTGATCGTCATTCTGGATGACGCCAGCAGCGAGATCTACTATGCCCAGTTGGTGGACGAGGAGTCGACGGCGACGGTGCTGGCCGGGCTGCGGGAAGTCATCGAGCGCAAAGGTCTGTTCTGCGCCCTGTACAGTGACCGTGGCAGCCATTTCTGGCTCACGCCCAAAGGGGGCGGCAAGGTCGATCCGCACCGCTTGACGCAGGTGGGACGTGCGCTGCGCCAGCTGGGAGTGCAGATGATCCCGGCCTACTCGCCGCAGGCGCGGGGCCGCAGCGAGCGTAGCTTCGGCACCTGGCAAGGACGACTGCCACAGGAGTTGCGGCTGCACGGCATTACCACCCTGGAGGCGGCCAACCAGTTTCTACGGGAGCATTACATCGCCGAATTCAATGGCCGCTTTCAGGTGCCGCCGGCGCAACCGGGCAGCGCGTTTCTGCCGTGTCCGCACAAAAATCTGGACCTGATCTTTTCGCTGCAGTTTGAGCGCACGGTGAACCGGGACAATACCGTCAGCTTTCAGAACCTGCAGTTGCAGATTGAACCCGTGCCCTGGAGAGGGACGCTGGCCGGTTGCAACGTCATGGTTCACCAGCACCTGGACGGCAGCCTCAGCCTGACCCACGGGCCGCATCGGCTGGGACGTTACAGCGCCCAGGGGGTCGCCATCCACTCAACGGGAAACGCGGACCACGCGGTGGAAAAGACGCGCCGTGGAAAAGTCAGAAAAACGACTTTTCCACCGCGCTTGGAAATCCCGCCCAAGGCGCGGGATTTCCACTTTCCCACCGCCACGACGGCGACTGGTTTATGAGTCAACCCAAAACCAAAACCGGACATTTCACTTGCTACGAAAAGCGGACATTTTCACTTGCTACGAACAGCGGGAAAGCGAAAAGCGGGGCGAGCGCACCCCATTTCGTGCCAGACAGTTCTGGCTTTGACGAAGAAGAAAGTGGCATAGTATCCGCCTAAAATCGATGAGATTTATCGATTTTCGTGTAAGCTTGTTGGGGAATCAAGATCAGTAGCTCAGCCCAGAGCAATCGCGCCAGTCGAGAAGATGAAAAAGACCCTTCTGCTGATCCTGTCCCTTGGCCTGCTTTCGCCGCTGCTTGCCCAGGACATCAACGTCGCCGCCGCCGCCGATCTGAACTACGCCATGAAGGACCTGGCGTCGCGTTACGAGCAGAAGACGGGCAACAAGATAGCGCTGTCGTTCGGTGCGTCTGGCAACTTCTATTCGCAGATTTCAAACGGCGCGCCCTACGACGTGTTCTTCTCCGCCGATCTGGATTACGTCAAGAAGCTTGCCGCTGCTGGGAGGATTGATAACGCTACCGTCCGAACCTATGCGATCGGACATCTCGTGCTCTGGGTGCCGAACAGCTCGAAGCTGGATCCGCAGAAGCTGAAGATGGACGTGCTGATCGATCCCTCGGTAAAGAAGATTGCCATCGCTAATCCTGAGCACGCGCCCTATGGCCGGGCGGCGATGGCGGCGCTGGAGTTCTTCCAGATCAAAGGCCTGGTCTCGGACAAACTGGTGCTGGGAGCGAACATCAGCCAGGCCGCGCAGTTCGTGCAGTCGGGTAATGCGCAGGCGGGGCTGATCGCGCTGTCGCTGGCGATGTCGCCGGCGATGAAGGACGCAGGCAAGTATTGGGAGCTGCCGCAGGACTCTTACCCGGAGATCCAGCAGGGCGTCGGCATTCTCACGACGTCGAAGAACAAGAAGGCGGCGCAGGCGTTTATCGATTACATTAGTTCGCCAGAGGGCACGGCCGTGCTGGAGCAGTACGGCTTCCACGTCCCCAACGGCAAATGATCCTGCAGGCACTCACGCTGACGTTGCGACTGGCGCTGACCGTGTCTGCCATCCTGCTGATCGTCGGAATTCCTCTCGCGTATTGGCTGGCATATTCGCAAAAGCGCTGGAAGTTTTTCGTCGAGGCCATCGTCGCGCTGCCGATCGTGCTGCCGCCGACGGTGCTTGGTTTTTATGTTCTGGTCGCGATCGGGCCGCTCAGTCCGGTAGGCCGCTGGTATCAGTCGATCGTGGGACATCCGCTGGCGTTCACGTTTGCGGGACTGGTGGTCGGATCGGTGTTGTATAGCCTGCCGTTTGCGGTGCAGCCGATGGCGACTTCGTTTGCGGCGATCGATCGCAAACTGCTCGACGCCTCTTCCCTGCTGGGCGCCTCGCGTTGGCGGACGTTCCGCCGCATTGTGCTGCCGCTGGGATTGCCAGGCGTGCTCACTGGATTCGTGCTGAGCTTCGCACACACGCTGGGCGAGTTTGGTGTGGTGCTGATGATCGGCGGCAACATTCCCGGCGCCACGCGCACCATCTCCATTCTGATCTTCGATCAGGTCGAGGCGCTCGACTACGCTGCCGCGAATCGCACGGCGCTGCTGTTGCTGGTTCTGTGCTTCGCGCTGCTGGCGGCGCTGTATCGACTGCGGCGGAGCGACGTGTGGAACGTGTGGGGATGGAAATGAGCCAGCTCAGCGTCCGCATCCGTAAGAGCTTTGGCGGCGAGCGAGGATCGTTGTTTGCGCTGGATGTGGAGTTCTCCGCGGCGGCCGGATTCACGATTCTGTTTGGAGCGTCGGGAGCGGGCAAGACGACGCTGCTGGATTGCATTGCTGGATTGCAGACGCCGGAGACGGGACGGATTGCGGTGGGAACGAACGCGTTGTTCGATTCGTCGGGCGGCGTCGATATTCCACCGCATCGCCGAGCGGTTGGATATCTGATGCAATCGCTGGCGCTGTTTCCGCACATGACAGTCGCGCAGAATGTCCAGTACGGACTGGAGCGATTGGGGAAATTGGAACGCGAAGCACGGTGCGCGCAGGTGCTGCAGGCGTTTCGAATCTCCGCTCTAGCCGAGCGCCGGCCGGGAGAGATTTCCGGCGGCGAGCGGCAACGCGCGGCGCTGGCGCGGACGTTGGTGACGCGGCCTCGCGTGCTGTTGCTGGACGAGCCGCTGACGGCGCTCGACGCGGTGACGAAGGCGCAGATCGTCGACGACCTTCGGGCGTGGAATCGCGAGCACCAGATTCCAATCCTTTATGTCACGCACCAGCGGGAGGAGGTGTTTGCACTGGGCGAGAACGTGATCGCGCTGGATGCCGGGCGGATTGTGGCGGGTGGTTCGCCGCATGATGTCTTGCAGCGGCCGCAATCGGAGACGGTGGCGCAATTAGCGGGCTTCGAGAATATCTTCGATTGCGGGTTTGTCGCCGATCATCCGGAACAAGGGACGATGACGTGCCGAGTTGCGGGATCGGCGGTCGATCTTGAAGTGCCGCTGTCGCGGATCGATCGATCGCGGCCGGTGCGAGTTGGAATTCGCGCGGGTGACATTTTGTTGGCATCGAGCGCGCCGCAGGGATTGAGCGCACGCAACGTTTTTCCCGGGACGATCACGGCGTTGGAGCAGCGCGATGTGATGGTGATCGCGCGCGTGAATTGCGGCGCGGAGTTCGAGGTGCACGTCACGCCCGCGGCACGAGAGGAATTGAAGTTGGCAGTGGGCGGACAGGTCTGGATGGTGGTGAAGACGTATTCGTGCCAGGTGATGCAGGGGTAGCAGTTCGTGGCACGCCGTAGGCGTGGCTAGATGTTAGCCCAGCCGTTTACGGCTGGGTCGGAGGCGCCATCACGAGCCTGAGTGCCGTAGGCACGACACCGACCGTGGTTACGTGCGCGCGGTCACCGAGTTGCGTCAACGGCACGATTACCGTTGAACCATGTCGCACACGTACTCCGCCCTGCTTGTGCATTGCGTCTTTAGCACCAAGGATCGCCGAAACCTCATCACCGAGCCGCAACGACTTTGGCACTACCTTGGGGGAATCGCACGAGCCAAGAACATTCCCTTGGTGGCAGCCGGCGGCACGGCCAACCACGTGCACTTGCTACTCGATCTTCCGCCCACCGTGCCCATGTCAGAGGCGTTGCAACATCTGAAAGGCAGTAGCTCGCACTGGCTCAATCAGGAGAAAGCGCCTTTTGCGTGGCAGCAGGGTTACGGAGCGTTTGCGATCGGGGAATCGCAGCGCAAAACAGTGATCGCGTATATCGACCGTCAGCCCGAACATCATAAGAAGTGGAGCTTCGAGCAGGAGTTCGAAAGCCTGCTGCGAAGGTACGGGATTCAGTACGACAGCCGATTCGTGTTTGGATGAGAACCTGTCGTGCCTACGGCACTCAGGTCGCGATGTGGATGCGGACCCAGCCGTGAACGGCTGGGCTAACGTCGGTCGCGCCTACGGCGCTGTTTTATTCGTTCGCAGACCGCCTTACAGAAGACATTTTCGGTAGCCTCGATTTGCTACGAACGCATCTCGCGTTTATGTCGACAGCCTTGGCTCGAACGACTGTTAGCGGCCTTCTTTTTGTCGGACATCTTTAGCACTGCCGGCAGACCGCAGATCCCTCCGCTCGCCGCTGAAGCGGCTCGGTCGGGATGACAATTCAAATTGGGAAAGCGCGCAACGGCACGACTGAGGACGTGCCCTGATTCAAACATCTTTGCCTGTGCCTTCGTTGACACCGCTGAATCATCTCTGATAGTTTCAATAGTTCCAGTTATATCTCTGCGCCCCCAGTGCATCTTCAGCCGTAGGCACTCAACGACAAAGAATGGACACCACTCTTCAGCAAGCGGGCCAATTACTGCTCGACTCCATCCCCACGGCAGTAATGCTGCTGTTGATCTATGCCATCTACCAGATGCTGGTACGCAAGCCGCTGGAGCGTGTGCTGGAGAAACGCCGCGAGCTCACGGAAGGCGCGGTAGCCAAGGCGCGTGCCGATGTAGCGTCGGCGGAGTCGCGCACCCAGGAATACGAGCAGAAGCTGCGCGAAGCCAAGCTGGCGGTGTTCAAGGCGCAGGAAGCGCGGCGGCAACAGGCGCAACAGCTGCGCGCGAAGGCTCTCGCCGAAGTGCGTCAAACCGCCCAGGAAGAGATTCGGCAGGCGCGGGCGGGGATTGAACAGGATATGGCTGCGGCGCGCTCGGGTTTGCAGGCCGAAGCTCAGCAGCTGGCGTCGGATATCATGCGCACCATTCTCAAGCCGACCGGCACGGCGCCTGCGCTAGGCGGCCCGGCATGAGGCGTCGAGTCATCGGTCGCTGGACCGCAATCCTGTTTGCCGCTTGCCTGGTGCTTGGCAACATTGCGGCCGCTCAAAGTTCCAGCCCGGACGATCAAACTGCAAAGCAGAATGCGGAGCAGCGCAACGCTGCGGCCGAACAGAGCTCAGCCAGCGATGGCAATACCGGTATCGGTGAGATTCTGGCCAAGACGACCGAGCAATCGGCGCACACGGCGGAGAAGTGGGGACGTAAACTGGGGATCGGGCCCGACACTTCTTTTCTGATCTCCCTGCTTCTGAATTTTATTGGTGTCTTCGCCTTCTTCTACTTTCTGCTGAAATCGAAACTGCCGCAAGCCTTCCGCGAGCGCACAGCCGCGATTCAGAAAGGTATTAAGGACGCTGAGGCGGCGAGTGCCGATGCGTCGCGGCGTCTGAGCGAGATTGAGACGCGACTGGCGAAGCTGGACAGTGACGTCGGAGAGATTCGGACCGCTGCCGAGCGCGATGCTGCCGCCGAAGAGCAGCGCATCAAGCAGGCTGCCGAGGAAGACAAGCAGAAGGTGATTGCCGCCGCGCAGACGGAGATTGCGGCTATAGCGCGCAGCGCGCGTCGCGAGCTGAAGGGTTACGCGGCGTCGCTGGCGGTGGATCTGGCGGCGCGCGAGATTCATGTTGACGAGCCGACCGATCAGGCGCTGGTGCGCGAGTTTGTCGACCAGCTCGGAAAGGACGGTAAGTAGCTATGGCCGCTGTTGCCAGCCGTTACGCCCGGGCGCTGGTCGAGGTGCTCATCGAGCAGAAGGCCGATACTGACATCGCGCGGCAGCAGTTGCACGCGATTGTCGACGCGGTGGTAGAGAGCAACGATCTGCGGCGCGTGTGGGAGTCGCCCGCGGTACTGCCGGAGCAGAAGCGCGCAGTGCTGGATGGCATCGCCGCACAGATCAAGGCCCTGAAGCCGATTCGTAATTTCATGGCAGTGCTGATCGATCACCGGCGAATCGGGATGTTGAACGATATCGCGCGGCAGTTCGAAGTGGAGCTCGACAAGGTGCTGGGATTTACGGAAGTGCAAGTGTCGAGCGCGCGGCCGCTGTCGCCGGGAGAGAAGCGCGCGGTGGAAACGCGCGTGGAGAACATGACCGGCAAAAAGGTGCGCGCGCGCTACGTCACCGATGCTCAATTGTTGGGTGGCATGGTGGTGCGCGCGGGCAGCATGATTTATGACGGCTCGGTGCGCGGGCAGCTGGAGAAGATGCGGCAGGAGCTGAGCGCGGGATAGCCGCAGATCCCTCGGTCGGACTGAAGTCCTCGGTCGGGATGACAGGATTGGTAGTACGAGCGGAGTGGGTGGTATAGGGGTCCTTCGACTCGCGGCTGAAGCCGCTCGCTCAGGATGACACCGGGTAAAAAGGCGGACGCCTCGCTCAGGATGACACCAAGTAAAGCGGCGAACCTCCGCTCGGGATGACAAAGATTTGAAAACGCGTGGACGCTGGCCTGAAGGCCAGCTCTACCCGACTGGAAATTATGGCGCAGATCAAAGCAGACGAGATCACCAAGCTCATACGCGAGCAGATCGACAACTACGAAACGAAGATCGCGGTCGACGAAGTCGGCACGGTCATGTCCATCGGCGACGGCATCGCGCGCGTCTACGGCCTCGACAAGGTCATGGCGGGCGAGCTGCTCGCCTTCCCGCACAATGTCTACGGCCTTGCTATGAACCTGGAAGAAGACCAGGTGGGCGTGGTGCTCATGGGCGAGTACACCGAGATCGAAGAGGGCGACGAGGTCAAGCGTACCGGCCGCATCATGAGCGTGCCCGTCGGCGATGCCATGATCGGCCGCGTGGTAAACGCGCTCGGCGACCCGATCGATGACAAGGGCCCGATCAACACTGATCAGCGCATCAATATGGAGCGACTGGCACCCGGCGTCATCGATCGCCAGCCGGTGAGAGAGCCGATGGCGACCGGACTGAAGGCCATCGACTCGATGATTCCCATCGGCCGCGGCCAGCGCGAGCTGATCATTGGCGACCGCCAGACGGGCAAGACCGCGGTGGCGCTGGACACCATCATCAACAGTAAGGGTCGCGACCTGATTTGTATTTACTGCGCCATCGGGCAAAAGCGCTCGTCGGTAGCGCAGGTGGTGAAGACGCTGGACGCTTACGGCGCGATGGATTACACCATCGTCGTGTCGGCGTCGGCGTCCGATCCCGCGCCGATGCAGTACATCGCGCCCTACGCCGCGTGCGCCATGGGCGAGTTCTTCCGCGACAACAGGCGGCACGCGTTGTGCATCTACGACGATCTTTCCAAGCACGCGGTGGCGTATCGCGAGATCTCGCTGCTGCTGCGGCGTCCGCCGGGACGCGAGGCGTATCCGGGGGATGTGTTCTACCTCCACTCGCGGCTGTTGGAGCGCGCGGCGAAGCTGAGCAACGATCTCGGCGGTGGCTCGCTGACGGCCCTACCGATTATCGAAACGCAGGCGGGCGACGTTTCGGCGTACATTCCGACCAACGTCATCTCGATTACCGACGGCCAGATCTATCTGGAGACCGATCTGTTCAACTCCGGCGTGCGCCCGGCGGTGAATGTGGGATTGTCGGTGAGCCGCGTGGGCGGCAGCGCGCAGATCAAAGCCATGCGGCAGGTTGCCGGAACGTTGCGGCTTGATCTGGCGCAGTATCGCGAACTGGCGGCGTTCTCGCAGTTCGGCAGCGATCTGGACAAGGCCACGCAGGCACAGCTGGCTCGCGGTGGACGCCTGACGGAGATCCTGAAGCAGGGCCAGTACGCGCCACTTCCCTTCTCCAAGCAGATTCTCATTATTTATGCCGGCACGCAGGGATTGCTGGATGACATGGAAGTCAGCCAATTGCGCGAGTTTGAGAAAGGCTTGTACGCGTACGTGGACAGCGCGAATCCGGGCGTGTTGAAGTCGATCGAAGAGAAGAAGGTTCTGGACGACGAGATTCGCGCGGCGCTGACCAAGGTGATCAAGGAGTATAAGGATCGGTTTGCGAGCGAGCATCAGGCAGCGCAACCGGCGTTGGCGAAGGCGGGCTCGTAGTTTGTGCCGCCGGCTGAAGCCGGCTCAACAGAAAAGGGACGGCTTTTCGGAACGACTGAAGTCGTGCCCTGATACGAAGCGGGTTTTGCGGGCTGAGAATTTTGGCCGTTGGTGCAGATTTACCTCAGCGGCTAAAGCCTGGCTCTGGTTGCGGTGATGACTGCACGCCTGAAGGCGTGCTCCACCGGTAGGGCGAGCGGGCGGCAATATAGGGGTCCTTCGACTCGCGGCTGAAAGCCGCTCGCTCAGAATGACAGATTGTCGCGGCTGAGGCCGCTCGCTCAGGATGACAGAGTAAGTAGGTTATACCGGCGCAGCTAAGGCTGCGCCCCTTCAAAGAGACATGGCGAACATACGCGACATTCGGCGGCGCATCCGCAGCGTGAAGAACACGCGGCAGATCACCAAGGCCATGAAGATGGTGGCGGCGGCCAAGCTGCGGCGTGCGCAGGAACGCGCGATGGCATCGCGGCCTTACGCGCACATGCTGACCAATATTCTTGAGTCGACGATGCTGCGCGCCGATCTGACCAATCCCAAGACCGGACAGCCGGTGAGTCCGCTGCTGGCGGTGCGGCCCGAAGAGCGCATCCTGCTGGTGCTGGTCACCGGCGATCGCGGACTGGCAGGCGCCTTCAACTCGAATGTGCTGAAGGCCGCGACCAAGTTTCTTGGAACATTACAAGAGCAAGACGATCGACGTTCTCGCCATCGGGCGCAAAGGGCGCGACTTTCTGCGCCGGCGTTATCCCATGGGCAAGTATGGCGAGGAGCGCGCGGGACAGATCCAGGTGATTGGCGAGCGGCTGAACCTGCTGGCCAAAGTGGATTACGAAGAGGTCTCCGAGATCGGCGACATGATCGCCAAGGCGTACAAGAACGAAGAGATCGATTCGGTGTACCTGATCTTCAACGAGTTCAAGTCGGTTATCTCGCAGCGGCTGATCGCGCAGCGCATTCTGCCGGTGCAGGAACTGGGACGCCGTGAAGTCGCGCTGGCCGAGGAATTCTCGCTGGAGACACGCGAGCGCATGGGCGAGGCGGCGCGCGAAGCGGGCATCAGCTTGAAGGAAGCAGAGCCGACGGAACAGGAAGCAGAGGCGGCGAAGTTCGCGACTCAGGTGGACTACATTTACGAGCAACCGCCGGAGGAGATCTTCGCTGACCTGTTGCCGCGTTACATTTCGTTTGAGATTTTCGAAGGGCTGCTGGAGTCGGTGGCAGCAGAGAACGCAGCGCGTATGACGGCGATGGATTCGGCCAGTAACAACGCCAACGAAGTGATCGACTCGCTGACGCTGACCATGAATCGCGCGCGCCAGGCGGCGATCACGAAAGAGATTATTGAGATCGTGAGCGGTGCAGCTGCGCTTTAAAGAAGCCGTGGGCTGTGGGCCGTGGGCTAAGGTGGCAGTACAAACAGCTTCGTTAGAAATCGGAATACTAAGGTTTGGCTCAGAGCTCACGGCTCATAGCTCACAGCCAAAATGCGAAGAGCGAATTTCATATGCCAGAAAACATCGGACACGTAATTCAAGTCGCAGGTCCCGCGGTGGACGTGCAATTCTCGGAAGCGGCGCTGCCGCCTATTTACTCGGCGCTGCGCGTCACCAGCGAAGGCTTCACCATTCCAACGCCGCTGGACGTCATCCTCGAAGTCGAGCAGCAGCTGGGCGAAGGCCGCGTGCGCTGCGTCGCCATGGAGCCGACCGAAGGCATGGTGCGCGGCATGAAGGCCATCGATCTGGGCGGGCCGATCACCGTTCCCGTGGGGCGCGAGACGCTGGGGCGCGTGCTGAACGTCATCGGCAACCCGGTGGACAAGCTTGGCCCGGTAAACAGCGCCAAGCGCAACCCCATCCATCGCCAGGCGCCGGCGTTCGACGAGCAATCGACCGAGATGGAGATGTTCGAGACCGGCGTGAAGGTCATCGACCTGATCCAGCCGTTCTTGAAAGGCGGCAAGATCGGCCTGTTCGGCGGCGCGGGCGTGGGCAAGACCGTCATCATCATGGAGCTGATCAACAACGTCGCGCTGAAGCACGGCGGCTTCTCCGTGTTTGCCGGCGTGGGCGAGCGCACGCGCGAAGGCAACGACCTGTGGCTGGAAATGCAGGAGTCGGGCGTGGTCAACATCAAGGAGCCCGGCAAGTCGAAGGCCGCGCTGATCTATGGCCAGATGACCGAGCCGCCCGGAGCGCGCTCTGCGCGTGGCGCTGACCGCGCTGACCGTCGCCGAGTATTTCCGCGACGAAGAAGGTTCGGACACGCTGCTCTTCATCGACAACATCTTCCGCTTCACGCAGGCGGGTTCGGAAGTATCGACGCTGTTGGGACGTATGCCGTCGGCTGTGGGATATCAGCCGAACCTCGCGACCGAGATGGGTGAGTTGCAGGAGCGCATCACGTCGACGAAGAAAGGCTCGGTAACGTCGGTGCAGGCGATTTACGTGCCCGCCGATGACTTGACCGATCCGGCTCCGGCGACGACGTTCGCTCACCTGGACGCGACGACCGTGCTTTCGCGGCAGATCTCGGAGCTGGGAATTTATCCCGCGGTTGATCCGCTGGCGTCGACGTCGCGCATTCTCGATCCGCGCCTGGTCGGCGATACGCACTACAACTGCGCCCAGGCGGTGAAACGCGTGCTGCAGAGTTACAAAGATTTGCAGGACATCATCGCGATTCTCGGCATCGACGAACTTAGCGAAGACCAGAAGCTCACGGTGTCGCGCGCACGCAAGATTCAGAAGTTCCTCTCGCAGCCCTTCTTTGTGGCCGAGCAGTTCACCGGCTTGCAGGGACGCTACGTGAAAATCGATGACACGGTACGCAGCTTCCAGGAGATCGTCGATGGCAAGCACGACGACATTCCCGAGCAGGCGTTCTACATGAAGGGCGACATCAACGAAGTGCTGGAAGAAGCCGAGAAGATGAAGAAGCAGGGATAAGAAGCGATTAGCAATTAGCAATTAGCAACTAGCTTGATGCGAACTGACAACCGGCAACTGACAACTTTCCTATGGCTGAGACACTACATCTACAGATCATCACGCCGGACAAACAACTGGTGCGCGAAGAAGTGGACCAGGTGCAGATTCCGGGCAAGAGCGGCTACCTTGGCGTGTTGCCCGGACACGCGCCGCTGCTGACCGAACTGATGATTGGCGAGATCAGCTGCAACAAAGGCGGCGAGACGCAGTACTTCGCCGTGTCGTGGGGCTTCGCCGAGGTGTTGCCGCACAAGGTGACGATTCTTGCCGATACCGCTGAGCGCGCGGCAGACATCGACGTGAAGCGCGCGCAGGAAGCCAAGACGCGAGCCGAAGAAGCGCTGCGCACGGCTGCCGCTGATCTCGATTTCGACGCCACGTTGTTCGCACTCCGCCGCGCCGAAGTTCGCCTGGAAGTCGCGGCGAAAGCTGGACACACCACCGCGGCAGCACACTAACACTCCCGAAATATGATTCCCGGCGCTCCGCGCGAAGCTCGCTGGATTCGCTCGGAGCCGCGCCGTTCTTTGCCTGCGCGCGACTTGCATCAAATGCTTAAGCGTGGGCTGGGAGAATGCACGATCCTCGACGTACAGCCTTTGACCGAAGGCCTGCGCAATGCAAACTTCAAGATCAGTCTCGATCGCGCGCCGGAATGCGTGGTGCTGCGCGTGTATGAGCACGATGAATCGCTGTGTCAGAAAGAAGTCGATCTGCTGCGTATGGTCAGCAAGATCGTTCCCGTTCCGCAGGTGATACAGGCGGAGCCGGAAGGCCTGGAAGGTTTGCCGCCCTTTCTGTTGATGCAGTATGTGGAAGGCATCAGCTTTCGCGATCTGAAACGAAGTGGAGATCAGAACGAAATCGCGCAAGCCGCGTTCGCGATTGGTGAGACGCTGGCGGCGATCGGAAGCATCGGCTTCGCGCGTGGCGGATGGCTCGCTCCCGGACCAACGGTTGCTGCACCTCTGCTGGAGGGCTCCGATCCGACTCCACGATTTGTGGATTTGTGCCTGGCATCTCCGAACCTACAGCGCCGGATGACCGTTGATTTGCGCAGTCGCGTGAGCGCGCTGGTCTGGTCACGAGCGCGAGAGTTCGCGGAGTTAGATTCTCAGGCACAACTGGTTCACGGCGACTTCGGCAAGCGCAATCTGCTGGTGAAGTACGACAGCGGAAGATGGTCAGTGGCGGCGGTACTCGATTGGGAGTTTGCGGTCTCGGGTTCGCCGCTGATCGACATAGGTCATTTTCTGCGATACGAGCGCGATTCACGTCCTTGCGCCGAGCCTCATTTCTCGCACGGATACACGCAAGCCGGCGGACTCCTGCCACATGGTTGGCGAGGTCTTGCGCGCGTGGTCGACGTCATCGCACTATGCGAAAGTCTGACTCACGACGATCTACCCGAAGCCGTTGTGACGGAACTCCTCGAACTTATTCACGCCACAGTGGAAGGCCGCGATGCGATCCTGCCCTAGCGGCCCTCGCAAACTCAAAGCGCTCGGAGGAGCAACTCAGCGCACCATTCCCAACGCCAGCGCAGCCAGGAAGAACAGCACCAGCGCCAATCGCCAGACCCTTCCTTCGGGAAGCGGACCTCCGCCGGAGATTCGGGGTGGCACCCAGAACAGCGCCACGACCGCCAGAATCAGCGCGGGCACCAGCAGAAATGCCAGCAGCGCATAGTGCGCGCCGTCGAGCGCCAACAGCGTGCCTTGCCGCAGCGGGCCAGCTACTGCGCCTCCCAGAAACCAGCACAAGATAGCGCTACCCATTCCGGCCAGCGCGCCCAGGATTCGCAGAATTGGCGATGTCATTGCGATGGCAGCAGTTTACCAGCCACTCTCGCCGGTGCGGAAGCGCAGCGCGGTGACCAGCGCTATGTGATCAACAACCTTCACTCTCACTTGACCACCGGAGTTATGATCGCCAAGAGACATTGGCGCCGCGGAGGTACAGAGCGATGTTCGCCACGTGGCTCATCATCCTTGGATTTGTTTTGGTGACGGCGGGCATCGTGTTGCGCACCATTCTCATGATGCGTTCCAGCGACGCGACGCCACGCGAGGCGCGCCCACTACACGGCCGCGAACTCATCCGGCAATATCGCCAGATGTTCCCGCACAGCTCGGCACCGCGAATCACGCAGGCCGTGCTGATCTGCGGCATCGTGATGCTCTGCGCCGGACTGGCCGTGAAGTTAGCGCAGTAAGGTAACGACGGCGGCTAGCGGGCCGGCGTTACCGCGTTAGGGCCCACGCGGCTCAGCTTCCACGGCTTGGGCTTGGGCATTCCCGGCGGCATCGACATGGCCACCATCTTGAGCTCGGCGGTTTCGGCGCCGGTCAGCCGCAGCAGATAGCGGTCCGTCTGCTGGGTGCCGTTCTCCTTCACCGTCAGCATCAGTCCATCGCCGTTAATCTCCGCGTTCTGCACCGAGCCCACCAGCAGCTCCTCGCCCACGCTCTTGATGTCGCCCTGGTCGGTGAACTTGACGTCATTCTGACGCTGCATCGTGCCCGTCATCGCGGTGCCCTGCTGCGTCAGGCGAATCGTGATCCAGGCCTTGCCGTTGAAGGTTCCAATCCACGAGCCAGCATAGCCAGCCAGCGGCGACTTGCGCGCTGGAGCGTTCTGCATTCCCTGCGTCATGGAGGTCTGCGCGACCACCATCGCCGTTACGCTTACGACTAACAGTGCAATCCATAGGAAGCGCCGCATGTGAATTCTCCTCATTGTTACTGCGTGGAAATTGTACCGCAGCGGGGGCTCGACTGGGCTCTGAGACTTCTGCGCTGGCTCCCGATGCAAGAATCGCCTCTTCCCTGCTACCCTGTTTGCCGGAGGTTTTCCGTGCGAGCTCTATTGCTGACCGCCTTGACTTGCTTGCTTGCCATCGTGTCGTTTGCCGCCGAGCCGGAACAGGTGTCGTATAAGAGCGGCGATGAGACGGTACAAGCTCTGCTTTACACGCCCAAGGGCGACGGCCCGTTCCCCGCGCTGGTGGTGATTCACGAATGGTGGGGTTTGAACGATTGGGTCAAGCAGCAGGCCTCGAAGTTCGCCGACGAAGGCTACGTCGCGCTGGCCATCGATCTCTATCGCGGCCAGGTGGCGACCAATCCCGATCAGGCGCACGAAATCATGCGCGGCGTTCCCGAAGACCGCGCGGCTCGCGACCTGCTCGCCGCGACTTCGTATCTGCGCTCACTGGATAGCGTGAATGGCAAGCGTGTCGGCGCCATCGGCTGGTGCATGGGCGGCGGCTATGCGCTCGATCTCGCCATCGCCGATCCCAAGCTGAAGGCCGTGGTCATCAACTACGGCCACCTGGCGACCGACAAGAACAACCTGCGCAAGATTCACGCCTCAGTTCTCGGCATCTTTGGTGGCGAGGATCAGGGCATCCCGGCGGCCGATGTCCGCAAGTTCGAGTCGGAACTGGAGGCGCTCGACAAGAAGGTCGAGATTCATATCTATCCCGACGCCGGACACGGCTTCGAGAATCCCAACAATGAAAAGGGCTATCGCGCCGATGACGCGGCCAAGGCCGAGAAGATCACGCAGACGTTCCTCGCTCACGACCTGAAATAGCGAGAACAAGAAATCACCACGGAAACACTGAGATCACGGAAAATTTCATTACAAAAAGATTCCGTGACTTCCGTGCTTCCGTGGTGAAACCAGCTTCACTCCCTGTCATGCCGCCTTGCGGTGCTGGCGCATAGGCGCGAATGCGGTCCAGCGTGCCCGACAATCGCCTGTGCCTGGTTGCGCACGATGCCAACAATGTCGTCAGGAAGTTTTCCGTCTTGGATGACCTCGTCGTATTGCTTTTGCGCGTAGGTGTCGCCGGTCTCCATTGACGAGAGGATGGTGTCGTCGCTCCCGCCGAGGCTGGCCTTCACATCCGTCCATCCGCGATGCACCGCGCCCAGCGCGCTGCCCGAGCGATCGACATCCGGCTCGCCCCAGCGAACCGCCTCACTCTCGAGATCGCCGGCGAACTTGGCACGCTCCAGGCTGACCTCGCTCAGCAACTGCTTCAGCCGCTGATCCTTCACATGCTCGGCCGCTTCCCGGTAACCCTGTTGGCCATCGTGGCAAATCTCGATCATCTTCTGCAAAGTATCGACAATGTATTTCTGGTCCCTCATAAACGCCCCTCAACTCTGAAATAGGCATTTCTCTGCCACTCGTTGGATGGCAACAGTTCACGCCGGTTTGCATCACCCGCCGGGGGTTCGGGTAGTGCGGGCCTTCAGGCCCGCGTCCAAGCCGCTTATTTTCTTCTCTGAGTCGGCTTCAGCCGACGACAGAAGGCTGCCGCAAAGAACTATTTCAGCAACCGCTTCAGCCGACGACGCTGCCGCCCGCTGAAGCGGGCTCTACCATCAAAAACAATCGCGCACGCGGCGCTGAAGCGCCGCACTACCCGTGGCCGATCCAGTCCGGTTGTCGAAAAGCAGTTGACGCAACGTAGGCCGTGACGCTAGCATCCAATAAGGCGAATAAAAAGCGAAAACATCTTCCATGCATCCCGCGCTGTTACAAGTCGAAGACCAAGCTCCGGCCCATGAGTTCACGTTAGCCGAAGCGAAGAGCGCACGCGATTCACCGCTGGTCGGCATCGCCAAACTCGCGGCGCAGGGCGAATCGATTCGCCAAGGGCATCTGGTCGAATACTTCACCATGCCTTCGCGTTCGCTGCTGAACCGCTGCACCTCGTCGCGCGTGCCCTTCGCCTGGACAATCAATCCCTATCGCGGCTGCGAGTTCGCCTGCAAGTACTGCTACGCGCGCTACACCCACGAGTTCATGGAGATGCGCGACGGCGTCGACTTCGAGCGCAAGATCTACGTCAAGCAGCAGGCCGCGTGGCTGTTGCGCCAGGACTTGAAGAAGGTCAAGCGCGGCGAGGAGATCGCCATCGGCACTGCGACCGATCCGTATCAGCCGGCGGAGCGGCGTTACGAGGTCACCCGCGGCGTGCTGGAGGAGTTGGCGATCCATCATGGCCTGCAGATTGGCATCGTCACCAAGTCGGATTTGATCACGCGAGATGTCGAGCTGCTGCGCCACGTCGCCGAAAACAATTCCCTGTTCGTGAATCTCACCGTCACCACGCTGGATGTGAAGCTGGCGCGCATTCTGGAGCCGCGAGCGCCGCGTCCCGATCTGCGTCTCGGCGCCGTGCGCGAGTTGTGCGCCGCGGGAATCAATGCCGGTGTGATCTGCGCTCCGGTGCTGCCGGGCCTCACCGACAAACCAGCGGCGCTGGATCGGCTGGTTCGTGCAGTCAAAGAAGTTGGCGGCAAATACATCTACGCCAATGCGCTGTTTCTGAAGCCTTGCTCGGCCAGCGTGTTTCTGCCGTTTCTGGAGAAGGAATTTCCCGCGCTGGTGGAGGAGTATCGCAAGCGCTTCGGGCAGAAGGCATTCGTCAGCAAAGCCTACAGCCAGCGCCTGTCAGAGCTGATGGCAGGATTGCGCAAGAAGCACGGCATCAGCCGCGAATTCAGCTCGCGCAGCAAGAGCGCGCATCCGCCGGTGGAGGAGGAGCAGTTGAGTTTATTCGCCTGACGCCGGATTTGGACATACTTCCACCGACGCCGCGTTTTCGACCCACGCACTAAGAGCCGTGCCATCTTGAGTTTCCGCCGTAATCCAGAATTAAGTTGACGACAACGGACTCCGGCGCGAGAGTGGGCAGCGCAGCCGGATACCGGACGCGCATTTAGCCAGCAATTCCGGCTGACTTCGCTGGGTCCGTCCTATGCCAACTGGGAGGGTACATGTTGAAAAAGGAAACGCTCAGGGGGTTTGCCTGCTCACGGCTAGCGGTAATTGCGGTCACTCTTTTCTTTCTGACGGTCGTGGTAAGCGCCGCTCCTGTCGCCCAAGCTCAAACCTTCAAGGTGATACACGCTTTTTCCGGGGATGACGACGGCGCCAGCCCAGCCGCGGGATTGACCGTAGGTGGTCGGGGAAGGTTCTACGGCACCGCCAGCGGGGCTGGAAATCAAGAACCTGGAGTGGCTTTCAGCCTGACCGCCGGGGGATTGGGTTGGGCGCTGGCCCCGTTGAATAGTCGCTTCCCAGCAGGCGGACCGGGTGGGGTCACGATCGGTCCCAGCGGCGACCTCTTCGTGACGACCTACATCGGAGGCATCGGCGATTGCGTGGGCGACGGCAGTTGTGGACAGGTTTATGAGCTGCAACCGCCGGCCCATGCCTGCGGGTCTTTCCTCTGCTCCTGGAACGCGATGGTGCTGTATGACTTCAACGACATTCCCGATGCCGGCGTCCCAGGAAGCTCCGTCATCTTCGATCACGCGGGCAACATGTATGGCACGACCGAATACGGCGGAGACGGGATCTGCTACAACGACATACATTTGAACTATGGCTGCGGGGCTGTCTACGAGCTGACGCCTTCCGAAGGCGGTTGGAAGGAAAGCGTTATCTACAGCTTTCAAGGCGGCAACGACGGACAGACGCCAGATGGCGGACTATTTCTTGATTCTGCCGGCAATCTGTACGGTGCGACCGCACAAGGCGGGAGTGCCAGCTGCGGGACGCTCTTTGAACTAAGCCCGTCGAACGGCGGCTGGACGGAAACCATCCTGCACACATTCCAGTGCAGCGATGGGCGCGGTCCCGGCGGGGCCTTGATTGCCGACCCATCCGGCAATCTCTACGGTTCCGCTGGATCCGGCGGGGCCAACGACGTGGGGGTAATCTTCGAGCTGGCGCACCCGGGAAGCTGGACCTACAACTTGCTCTACAGCTTTTCCAACCTTAGCTACCCCTCACGCGGTCTGTTGTTCGACAGCTCCGGAAACCTCTACGGCACGGCTTACGGCGGCGGCGCTTATGGCAACGGCGCAGCCTACAAGCTGACGCTTTCCAACGGCAGCTGGTCGTTAACCGATCTGCACGACTTTCAGAGCTCTGATGGCGTGGATCCCAACGGAGACTTAGTCTTCGATTCCGCCGGTAACTTGTATGGCACGTCGCTGGAAGGCGGCATCGGCTTCGACGGACCCTGCTACGCCGTCGGCTGCGGCACCGTCTGGGAAATTACGCCGTAAGCTTCGCGCGTCGGCGCTTCGGGAGGAAAAACCGACCGTCCTGGCTCAAGGGGGCGGGGTGTGCGCCATGAGCACAGGGTCTAATTTCGACGATCGGCGGAGGCCCCGACCGGTAGCCCTGGTTTTGTGCCAGCGGCCTCCTAAAAGCCAAATTCGCGAGCTTAGCCGGGTGCCCCGTTCCAGGCCGCCTTTCGGCCTGGAGCGGGGTTTTTCGCAGGCCTTGTAACAGGGCACGACTTCAGTCGTGCCGATGAGCTCCCTTATTTTTTCTTCCGGAGTCGGCTTCACAGGCTGCGGAAAAACTCTCTGCGCCAGTTTTCTGTCGTCGGCTGAAGCCGACTTGAGAAAGAAAATAAGAGGCTTATCGGCACGACTGAAGTCGTGCCCTGACACAAGTCGCCCGAAACCCGAGTTTTTCCGCAGCCTGTTCAGCCGACGACACAATCCTCTGGCTGCGCGTTTCTACAGCGCCTTCCATTCTGTCGGAACCAGGAAGAAAAATCCCCCCTAGGCCAGAAAACGGCCTGGAACTGTGTACCTGAACCGAACTCCGAACAAAATCAAACCGAAAAGCGAACCGCGAATAGCGAAAAGCGTCGTTCCTACGCTGTCCCCAATCTCTTCAGCACGGTCTCCCGGAATCCGCGGCTCAACGTCAGCTTGGTTCCATCGCGCAGCAGAATCGCATAATCCCCATACAACGACGGCCGCAGCGTCTTGATGCGATCGACATTCACCAGCGTCGAGCGATGCACACGCAGGAACTGCCGATGTCCCAGCCGCGATTCCAGCGACGTAATCGTCTCGCGCAGGATGTGGGTGTTCCCGCCGACATGCAGGCAAACGTAATTGCCCGCCGATTCGGCCCAGTCGATCTCACCCGGCTTGAGACAGACAATCTCGCCGTCGGCTTTGATCACGATGCGCTGCGGCGCATTCTGCCGCGAGTCGAGGTCGGCCAGCAAATCGAGCACGCGCCGCTGGAACATCGCCTCCGACGGATGCTGCAACTGCTTGCGCGCGTTGTTCAGCGCCTCCGAGAGACGTTCCTTGCCTACCGGCTTCAACAAATAATCGAGCGCATGTACTTCGAACGCCTTCATCGCATAACGATCGTAGGCGGTGACGAAGATCGTGAGCGGCATCGGATCGTTGCGCAGCGCGGAGACGACGCCGAAGCCGTCCGTCTCCGGCATCTGGATGTCGAGGAAGACCAGGTCCGGCTTCTCGCGCTTGATCGTCGAGATGGCCGACTTGCCGTCACCGCATTCGGCTACGATCTCGATGTCGGGTTCTTCTTCCAACAGGCTGCGCAGGCGCTCGCGAGCCAGGGCTTCATCATCGCTAAGCAACACTCGAATGGGCATCGGTAGTATGGACCTCCTCGAAATGAGTTCGAAATGGAATGTGGATCTTGACGACGCAGCCTCCGCCCGCCGCATCCTCCAGAGTCAAGCGGTGATCGTGGTTGTAAAGCTGTAGCAGGCGCGCGCGCGTGTTGCGCAGGCCAACGCCTTCGGGCGGAATCATGCCGCCAAAGCGCGTCAGCCCCATGCCGTTGTCGCCGATCTCCATCCACAGCTCGTCGAAGACCTGGCGCGTGCAAATGCGAATGACGCCGGGCGCGCGCCGCGGCCCAATGCCGTGACGGATCGCGTTCTCCACCAGCGGCTGCAGGATCATGTTCGGCACCAGCGCCGACAAAGTGTTCCCGGCGATGTCCATCTCCACCTGCAGGCGATCCTGAAAGCGCGTCTGCTGAATGTCGATGTACTTCTGCAGAATGGTGAGCTCGCGGCTCAGCGGCACCTCGTGCACGCCCATCGCGTCCAGCGAGAAGCGCAGCAGGTCGGCCAGCTGCAGCGTCATGTGCTCGGCGGCGGGGCCGTCGTTGCGCGCCAGCGCCGCAATCGAGTTCAGCGTATTAAACAGGAAGTGCGGCTCCAGCTGGATCTTCAGGACTTCCAAGTTGCGCGTGCGCCAGCTGCGCCTCCAGCTGCGACGATTGCAGCTCGCGCTCGCGATACTTGCCGTAATAGTCAATCGCCTGCGTGATCAGCAGGATGTACCAGTAGCGTTGCAGGTCCATGAACGCGCGCGAAAGCATGTGCGCGAAGAATGGCACGTGCGCCTCGGGCGTCCACGTAACATACGGCTCCAGCCACACGATGATCGACGCGGCGATGCAGGTCAGGACGATGCTGGCGACGATGTGCAGCGGCAGCATCATCTTCCAGTTGCTGCGCTCGAACATGAAGCGCCGCGACAGCGCGTAAACCGGCGGCGTCATTACCGACCACACCGCCGAGATGGTCATGTACCACGCGAGCAGCTGCGCCCAGCTCTCCGGACCGCCGACCGACGCGGTGTAGACATGCGTGCCGGCCGCGCCCAGAAACGCCAGCACCGTCCACAGCACGAAGCCGATGGCCCAGATGCGCGTCCACTCTTTGATTTTGTCGATAGTGGGGCTGCGCCGAGCGGAAACACCTCGGCGTTTGCCAAACTCTGCCGAAAGCTTGGCGCTCGCGGTGGGAGCCAAATCCTGAGCCATGGTGCGCTACCTGTTTCTGCGTTGAACCCCAATTACCCCAGCCAATTGGGGACCCGGGCTTTTAAAACGAGACGAGCTGCACCTACGCTGTGATAGACGAGATTCGCGGAAAGATGTTTCCAGAAAATGAATGCCGCTGCGAGAAATCCACAAACGGGCTATGATGACTTTGGTTCTCTGGTGTTCAGAATGTCCGATTACGGACATTTTCGGAGGGTATTCACCACGGAGGCACGGAGGACACGGAGAAGATTTTGTCTTGGGTGCTGAGGATTGGCTGCTGAGTCGGCTTGAGCGGTTTGTATCAGAGCACGACTTCACGGGCAGTTGAAAGTCGTTTCGCGAGCGCTTTGGATCAGGGCACGACTTCAGTGTCGGCGTGAGAACTGGATTTGCAAGATCTTGGTGGACAAAGCGATGATCTCTGGCCGACAAGAGGAGCGCCGTAGGCGCGGAAGAGGATAGCCCAGCGCTTCAGCGCTGGGTGCAGTGGTAAGAAGATCTCGAGTCCCGTAGGGACGGCAGGGTTCTCACGCACTCACTTCAGTCGTGCCGATAGGCCGTTTATTTCTCGTCCGAGCCGGCTTCACAGGCCGCTGAAAAACTCGTAATGCCGGGCTTGTGCCGCCGGCTGAAGCCGACTCAGATACTCAAATAAACGACTTGGACGCGAGCCTAAAGGCTCGCTCTACCTGAAATAGCGGAGCAGTCGAGTTTTTCAGCAGCCTGTTCAGCCGGCGGCACCAAACCGGCGCGGCAGAGTTTTTTCAGTTCGGCCATGCCGATAAGTGTTTTTCTTGTCGCCCTGGCCGGCTTCAGTCTTGCACTCAACTGATTTTCCTAAGATTTTCTCCGTGCCCTCCGTGCCTCCGTGGTGAATACTTCTTGCACAAATGCACGAACTCGGCATCGCCGCCTCCATCCTCGAATCCGTCGAAAAGGAAGCCGTGCGCCATCCCGGTGCGCACATCTCCAAGGTCGGCGTTAAGATTGGAGAGCTGTCCGGCGTCGATCGCGATGCGCTGCAATTCGGCTTCGACGTTCTGGTGAAGGACACGGCCTTCGAGCCACTCGCGCTTGAGCTCGAAGTTATTCCGCGCGTGCAGCGCTGTTCGAAGTGCGCTTACGAGTTTCGCATGGAAGACTTCGACCCGCGCTGTCCGCTCTGCGCCGAATTCGCCACCGAGTGCATCAGCGGCGAGGAGCTCGACATCGCCTACATGGAGGTCGAAGAGGTAGGCGACAACATATGGAAGTGCCGAAGAGCAGATTGAGATCGGGGCTTGGTTACGACTCGGACGGCAGTGGTCAGGCAAATGACCACCGCTGCAGGAGTTTAGCACTAACATGCTAAATGCTAAGCGCCAAATGCTGCGTGCCAAATGCTAATCGCTAATCGCTGGAATTGCTTACTTTATGAACCGTATCGCCGTCGAGAAAAAAGTCCTGAACGAGAACCAGATTCTCGCCGAGCAGCTGCGCGAGCGCTATCGCCAGCACGGCGTCCTCTGCGTGAACCTCATCAGCGCGCCGGGCTCCGGCAAGACTGCGTTGCTGGAGCGCACTCTTGATCGCATGGACAAATCCGCTCGCGTCGCCGTCCTCACCGGCGATCTGCAAACCGAAAACGACGCGCGCCGCCTGGCAAAGTTCGGCTTCCCGGTCAAGCAGATCACCACCGGCGGCACCTGCCATCTCGACGCCAAAATGATCGAGCGGCACCTCGAGGACTGGAAGCTCGAAGACCTCGATCTGCTGATCGTAGAGAACGTTGGAAATCTGGTCTGCCCGTCGAGCTACGATCTCGGCGAAGACGCGAAGATCGTCCTGCTCAGCACGACCGAGGGCGAAGACAAGCCGCTGAAATATCCTTCCATCTTCTTCAAGTCCGAGTTGATGCTGCTGACCAAGATCGATCTGCTGCCCTACGTTCCCTTCAGCGCCGACCTCGCGCGCGAGAACGCTCGCCGTGTCCATCCCGGCATGGAGATCATCGACGTCTCCAGCACCACCGGCGAAGGCCTTGAGAACTGGATGCAATGGCTGCAGGCACGCCAGGAGCGATCCCGCACCAAGCTGCAAAATGCGGCAACCTGAAGTCCTCTCGAAACGCTTGTCATCCTGAGCGCGGCGCCCGCTCCACAGCACTGTCATCCTGAGCGCGGCGCCCGCTCCACAGCACTGTCATCCTGAGCGCGGCGCCCGCACAACAACACTGTCATCCTGAGCGGAGGCGACGCCGCGTCGCCGGAGTCGAAGGACCCCTACTGGGGCGAATATTCAGAACACTTGTAGCGCAGCCGCTTGGCCCTTATCCCGATGCGGCTTGACTACAATCTGCACGTCCTGATTGAGCGCCACCAGAAACCGCAACAGCCGTTCAACCGAAAACTGCCGAAATTCTCCACGCAGCATTTTGGACACATCCGGCTGCTTGACCCCAAACAACTCGGCGGCCTCCACTTGTTTCAGGCTCCGCTCGCGCATGATGGTGGCAATCTTAAATACCAGTTGCGCCTTGACCAGATGTTCTTCCGAATTGCGCACGCCCAGATCTTTAAAGATGTTGCGGCTTCCGATTTCGTACTCTTTTTGGTTCTTCATCACTCCGTCCCCTTCGCTATCTTCTCGGCAACGCGCAATCGTTGCTTCACCAGCTCTATGTCACGAAGCGGAGTTTCACGTCCACTCTTCGATTTCTTCTGGAAAGCGTGCAGAACATAGATCGCATCACGATATCGCACGGTATAGATCGCGCGGAAGGTATCGCCTCGAAAGTCTGAGACGATTTCGACAACCCCGGCGCCGCCAAAGCCTCGCATTACCTTTGCATCGGGATGTTTGTCTCCGCACTGGGCAACATATAGGGCAAAGCCCATGTGATCTCGCACAGGCTCTGGGAATCCTCGCAAGTCCTCGCGGCTTGTTCCGATCCAAATGATCTGCTTCATTGGACACGCGCAGTCGATATAGTGAAATCACTATATCATACTAGCGTGGGTTTCGTGACGCGTTTCCTTGAGTCCCGCCCCCGCATGGCCTAACATGGGCCGCAGAAAGCTGCGGTCCAGCTTTCACGGGTTCCGGAGGGCCTATGCTCCGCTCGGCGAGGCAACTTTCTCGCACAACAATTCTTGCAACTCTGTTCCTCGCGACGCTCCTCACGATTCCTGTCGCCGCGCAGCAGTCCTCGTCCCCATCGAGTGAACCTCCCGTCGGCTTTCCCGTCACCGTAGAAGGCAACGAGATCTTCCTCATCTACGACGGCATAGGCAGCGTTACCGCCGCAGCATCGCGCGCCGCCGCGTTTCGGACGCGCTCCGCAAGCTGATCTACACCAACGACGATCTTTCCCAGTATCAAAGGCGCTGATTCGCCCTACGGCACAGCGGTCGTTCTTGGCGACAACGTGCTAGCCGTCATTACCGATGAAGACGCGAAGCACTACCACGTCACGCGTCTGGCGGCTGGCAAACTACCTTGCCAACAGAGTCCGCAACGCACTCACCGAAGCCCGGCGCGAACGTACCCCGCGATATCTCATTCAAGCGGGACTCAAAGCAACGGGCACCTTAGCCATCTACCTGACCTTTGTGTGGCTGGTGGTCCGGCATTGGGCGCTGGCTCCTGCGGAAGCTGCAAGCAACTGCTACGCGAATGAAGGGCATTCGCATCCAGCAATCGCAAATCATGGCGGGCGAGCGCATCGCCGCCATGCTGATGACCGCCATTCGCCTGCTGCGCATTCTCCTGGTCTTCCTCTTCACCTGGATTCTGCTGGCCACGGTGTTCAATTACTTCCCTTGGACACGCGAACACGGCCGGCTATTGCTGGGCTACATCCTCACCCCAGTCGAGGTTGTCGGGCAGAGCTTCGTCAACTATCTGCCCAACCTCTTCTACATCATCGTCATTCTCGCGGTGATCTACTACGTGATGAAGTTCATCCGCCTGGTGGCGGGCGAAATTGAGCGCGGCAACATCCGCGTACACGGCTTCTATCCTGAATGGTCGCAACCCACCTACAAGATCGTCCGCTTCCTGATGATCGCTTTCACCGCAGTCATGATCTATCCCTACCTGCCCGGCAATAATTCGCCGGCCTTCAAGGGGATCGGCCTCTTCATCGGCGTTCTGTTCTCGTTGGGCTCGACGTCAGCGGTGGCCAACGTTGTAGCCGGCGTGATTCTCACCTACACGCGCGGTTTCCGCGTCGGCGACTGGGTGAAGATCGGCGACAACATGGGTGAGGTCACCTGGCAGACCATGCTCGCCACTCACATCAAGACCATCAAGAACGAGGAGATCATCATTCCGAACTCCGTCATTCTGGGCAGCTACGTCACCAACTACAGTTTGCTGGCGCAGAAGGACGGGCTCATCCTCTACACCTCGGTCACCATCGGCTACGACGAGCCGTGGCGAAAGATCCACGAGTTGCTGATCGAAGCCGCGCTGAAGACGAAGAACATCCTGCAAACTCCAGCGCCTTTCGTGCTGCAAAATGCGCTCGATGATTCCTACGTGCAATACGAAATCAACGCTTATACCGACAAGCCGCTGCTGATGGTCTTCACCTACTCCGACCTGCGCGCCAATATTCAGGATTGCTTCTTCAACGCAGGAGTGGAGATCATGTCGCCCACGTTCCATGCCGTACGCGATGGCAATCGCACGGCCATGCCGGCGGAATTCTTGCCGCCGGATTACCGTCCGCGCGCATTTCGAGTTGAGAAGGATGACGCCGCCTCCGCGGCATCGAGCGGGAAGAGCTGAGTTAATGCAAGGGAAAAACCCTGTCATCCTGAGCGGAGGCGACGCCGCGTCGCCGCAGTCGAAGGACCCCTATAAGAGCTGGGTGCCCCGTACTGTCATCCCGAGCGGAGCGAAGCGGAGTCGAGGGACCTGCTTTTCTCCATTCCTTTTGGCTAGGGCGGGGCAATTACGGGATGACGAAAAGAATGGCGATAGAACTACATGATCGCCGTCGGCGGCGCGGGTTCATCCGGCCTGCCCGCATTGGCCAGCGGCACGCGAATCATCACCACTGCCAAAATCACCAGCACGATGAATCCCGAAATCACATTCGGATGCTCGAAGATCACCGGCAACGGCCACTGCTTATATTTGAAGATAGCGATGACGATTCCCATCAACGCCTCTCCGGCAATAAATCCTGAGGCCGTCAGCACGCCCGCATTTTCTACGCGAGCCTTCTGCGCATCGTTGAAGTTTTTGCTGTCGCGCATCTTGTCGGTGATCCAGCGAATCATGCCGCCGATGAAGATGGCGAATGTCGTCTCCAGCGGTAAATACATTCCAACCGCGAACAGCATCGGGCTCTTGACCTCGATCATGATCAGCGCAATGCCCATCAGGATGCCGACGACGATCAGCGGCCACGCCATCTCGCCGCCAACGATGCCGCGCGAGAGCATGGCCATCAGCCCGGCCTGCGGCGCGGGAAGCTGGCGATCGCCAAAGCCGATTCCGCCGCTATTAATGTTGGCTTGGTTGAGCAGCAACAGCACCGGCAGCAGCGCGAAGCTGGCCACGGCCACACCCATGAAGTCGCCGATCTGCATCTTGGAGGGCGTGCCGCCGAGGATGTGTCCCACTTTCAAGTCCTGCAGCATCTCGCCCGCAACTGCCGACGAGATACAAACCACCGCCGCCACGCCCAGCACCGCAGCCACGCCGTGCATGCCGGAGACGCCCATCAGCACCATGAGAATTGCGGCGATCACCAGCGCGGCCAGCGTCAATCCGGAGATGGGGTTGTTCGACGAGCCGATCATGCCGACCAGGTTGCCGGAGACGGCGGCGAAGAAGAAGCCGACGATCATCATGACGATCGCCGCTACGATTCCCGGTCCCCACGCGCTGGCGTAGCTTTTGTACAGAAACACCATCGCGATCAGAACAATGCCCATGCCGGTGAAAACGAACTTGGCATTCAGGTCGCGTTCGGTGCGAGCCGTCCCCGCGTGCGCCGCGGCCGACTTCTTCAAATCCGAAACTGCGCGCGCCATGCCGATGGCCAGGCTTTTACGCATGCGGAACAGCGTGTAGCAGGCGCCGACCAGCATGCCTCCCACGGCGATGGGCCGCACGATAAAGCTCCAGACGGCGCCGGCTTCACCGGCCCAGAATCCGGTGTCGGGAATCGCGGTGCCCGCTGGCGCGAACTGCGCCACCAGCGTGGGCCCGCCAAGAAACAGGATGAGTGGAACCAGCAAGCCCCAGGCAATCACGCCGCCAGCGAAGTTCAGCGAGGCCAGTCGCGGGCCGATGATGTAGCCGACGCCGAGATACGCCGGGCTGATCGCGGGCGCCGAAACCGTGGTGACCGCGCCGGCCGGCAACTTGGGCGAGGTTGCGCTGCGTCCCATGCGTACAAAGCTCGTGCCCAGATTGCCGACATTCACAATGAAGTCGCGGCTGGAGCTGAACAGGCTGAACTGGCCCAGCAGGTAAACCAGTCCCCCGAAGCCCATGTTGCCGAAGAGAATCTTGGCCGCGCGGCTGCCTTGCTGTCCGGCAATGTGGATCTGCGAAGCGGCCACCGACTCAGGGAAAGGAAGTTCGGGATCTTCCACCATGACGCGCCGCAACAGCGTCACAAACAGGATGCCCAGGCCGCCGCCCAGCAGCATCAGAATCGACGACTTCCAATAAGCGTGCTCAAAATCAAAGACCGGCCACGCACCGGAGATGACGAAAGCCGGAATGGTGAAGATTGCGCCGGCTGCAACCGACTCGCCGATGGAGCCCACGGTTCGCGCAATGTTTTCTTCCAGGATCGAGCCCTTCATCAGGCGCAGCACCGCCATGCCGATGACGGCCGCGGGATAGGTCGCGGCGATGGTCATGCCGGCACGCAGGCCGAGGTAAGCGTTCGCGGCGCCGAGGATGACCGTGAGAACCAGCCCAAGCAGCACGGCCCGGACTGTAAACTCCGGCATGGTCGTGTTGTCGGGAACGTAGGATCGGAACTTTCTAGGAGATTCCGTAGTTATGGTGGTGCTCATGTAAGGGCAAACCTCGGGCTGCGCACAAATTATAGCGACCGCGCAAGTTAGCACGCCAGCCGCCTTCCTTACAAGTGCATGAGCAAGGGTGAGCAGCTCAACAGCCTTTCGAAAGGGCGCCGCTGTAACCCGCTCGGGTAGTGCGGCGCTTCAGCGCCGCGGCCCCGGGTTTTATTGTCATCACGAGCGGGCTTCAGCCCGCGACGGATCTGCTGTTTTGAGTTCTCCATAGCGTTGGCCGGCGCAGCGCCCATATGGTACGAGGTAGTGGGGCGAGTCCCGCCGTGAGGCGGGACGAAACTAATTAGCCCACCGCGGAAGCGGTGGGAAACGATCGCTCCCTCGATTTCGAGCCCCTTCAGGGGCGACACTCCCGGTTACAATGTGCAGATCACAAACGGGAGCACCCATGGACTACCTTCTGAAGACCGAACCCACCGCATACTCCTTCGCTGACCTGCAACGCGACAAGCAGACGAACTGGGATGGCGTCTCCAATCCCGTCGCCCTGAAACATCTGCGCGAAATGAAATCGGGCGACCGCCTCATCATCTACCATACCGGCGATCACAAGAGCGCCGTCGGCACCGCGTCCGTCGTCTCCGTCGATCCTTCCGACCCGCGCAATCCCGCGGTCAAGATCAAAGTCGGCAAAGCCATCGCAAAACCGGTCTCGCTCGCGGAGATCAAAGCCAATTCCCTCTTCGCCGATTCGCCTCTGGTTCGTCAGGGACGCCTGTCGGTCGTGCCGCTGACGGCCGCACAATACAAGAAGCTTGCGGGCGAATAGGCCGAACCTAAGTCGGCCTGATCCTCTTGCAAACTGCTTTGTGTCAGGGCACGACCTCGGTCGTGCCGAAAGACGATATAGGAAATTGGGCTTTAGCCCCTGCATCGGAAACCCAGCGGCTGAAGCCGGCATTGATCTGGGTTGGCGTACGGCACGACTAAAGATCGTGCCCTGACACAAAACTGTGAGATCGAATCCTTTGCCTGATGAAATCTCCATGAATCCGCTGCATGTACCTCGTCCAGCATTGCACCTCATGCGGCGAAGCACATATACTGAGGAGTCACGGTGCTTCGGGACCGGCTTTTAGCGTCAACCATCGCTTTTCCGGACCCGTTGGCACCGGCGACAAGGCTTCTCTCGGGATGCGCGTTCTGAGAAAAGTGGAGGGTCGTCTTCAGCAGTCGTGAGACGCTAACTCGAACACGACGAGATCTGCGCGCTCAGCCACGCGCCCTGTATCTTGCGCCCTTACAACTCCTCGAAAACATTTTTTCTGTCCTCTTTCCTTCAGATTGCAGACTCTGCCAGACGTCGCTGAATAACCTCTCGAGAATCCCCGTCTGCCAGGAGTGCCTCGCTCAGATCGAGCCGACGCGCGCGCCGCAATGTATCCTCTGCGGTGACCGTCTCGCTGCCGCAACCTTGCTGATGGGCGATGGCCGTTGCTCCAACTGCCGCGACTCGGCGCCGGAGTTCGATCGCGCCCTATCATTCGGCGAGTACGAAGCCGGACTGCGCGCCCTGATCCACCTGCTGAAATATGAGCGCGTCACGCCGGTCGCCGCTCCTCTGGGCGAAATGTTGGCACGCGCCGTCACCGAGGTCATCGGCAGCTGCGATGCTCGTCCCGCGCTAATACCAGTGCCACTGCACAAAAGCAGGCGGCGATCGCGTGGCTTCAATCAGGTCCGAGCTGATCGCTCATGCTGCCGTCAGACATCTTCCGCAGACGCTCGAGGTTCTGGACGGCGCGCTGATTCGCCACCGCGATACGGTCTCGCAGGTAGGCCTCAGCCGCGAAGAACGCATCGAAAATATGCGTGACGCCTTTCGCGTCGCGCAGCCCAGCCGGATCAACGGCCGCGACATCGTGCTCGTCGATGACGTCATGACGACAGGTACCACATTGTCAGAGTGCGCTCGCGTGTTGAAGCAGGCTGGTGCGGAAAGGGTTTGGGCAGCCACTGTGGCTCGCGCTTTCGATGGCGCGTCGCAAATGGCTGCCGATCCAGGGGAAGAGGAGGCGATCGAAGTGGGCGAACCCATTTCGTTCTAAACAGCTCATGTCGATGCAGGCCCAAAGCGTAGCGTCCCGATACGGCAAGTCTCTGGCCGGTTGTATGCACCACGCCCGCGTGGCTGGCGATGAGCCGCCGCAGTGGGCCCCCATGCATGCGCCCGTGCTGGTGCTGAACGCCTCCTACGAGCCCATCAACGTCTGTGCCGCGCGCCGCGCCATCATTCTGGTGCTCAAGGGCGTGGCCATGATGGAAGAGGCCAACGGACATGTCCTGCACGCCGCGCGTGTCGCCATGCGCGTGCCGTCGGTCATCCGCCTGCTGGAGTATCGCCGCATTCCCCATCAGACGCGCGCCCTCTCGCGCAAGAATATCCTGCTGCGCGATCGCAACACCTGCCAGTATTGCGGCAAGATTCTCGCCGCCGGTGAGCTGACGCTGGACCATGTCATCCCCCGCTCTCGCGGAGGCGCTTCAACCTGGGAGAACCTCGTCGCCTGTTGCCACAACTGCAATCGCAAGAAGGGCAATTTGTTGCCGCACGAGTCCAGCATGAAGCTGATGCGCGAGCCGCGCGCCTTCAACCTGCACACCAGCCGTCACATCATGCGCATGATGGGCCGCTCCGATTCCAAGTGGCAGAAGTATCTCTTCTACTGATTTGTCGTAATCCGGCGAAATATCCTCAGGAGAAGCACCCACGTGCCACTCACGGCCGTCACGTATTTCTGGACACGCGATTACTTTTGTAGTACGCTTCGCGGCAAATCTTCCGATCGCTAATTCTTTTTGCTGTTAACGTTTCGGATTTTGCTCCAGCGATGGAGCTATGACTAATAATGCGCCCATGCCTTTTGTCCTATGTCCTATCTGCCGAGTAGACCATCTTGTGCTGCAAGTCTCATCCATGCGGCTGGACTCTTGAGCGACGCAGGCGGGAAATTGGTTGAGCGCTAACTAACCAGACTAGTGGGTACAAAACCGGCTAAAGCCTGAACGCCGAGCCTCGGTCGCGCTTGTAAGCGCGGCGGTATGCGCATTGGTTCGACGTTCTCTTGGTTGTTTACGCAGTCTTGCCGAACCCGAATAGGTTGTCGCATGCAAACTTCGCAGTCGACTTACTAGAGCGTTGGCTGGATAGATCGGCCCAGTCCCAGAACATTTCTAAGCCCAGTGAACCCGAAAGGAGTAGTCGCCATGCAACTTCGTCGAATGGCCCATCCGGCCGCAATCGCCTTACTAGCTTTCGCATGGATTTTGTCTTTGACCGTCGCCGTCCCCGGACTACTGGCTCAGGACGACGAGCAAGCCCCACAAACCCAGGACCCGGCGGGAGTGGTGTGCGGTTCTGACGCATACCTGGCGAGTCTGCCGGTCAAGCCGCCCAAGAGTAACGACATCAAGCGGCAGGTCCAAATGGTGAACTGCTCTGATCAGGTGCTACTGGGAGCGGCCAACGCAGCGCGCGCGGCAGGTCAGCCGCCCTACCCGGTCTTTCCGCAGGAAGGCACCTGGGTCATGCAACCGTACAACCCGAACAACCCCACGAACTACTCCAACGTTCTCACTATCGATATTCCTCCGCAGTGGTACGGTCAGCATGTAGGCGGGAACACGGGGAACTTCTGGGTACGGACCGGCTGCCGTTACGATCCGGTTGCCAACCGGGCGCAGTGCGAAACCGGCAGTTGTTCCGGTCAATATGATTGCAGCTCCGGCAACCTATCGACGGTGGCGGGCACCACCCTGGTGGAATGGACTTTCTATCAACATTTCGACAACACCCCCCCCGACCTATTTATCGATTCCCCCGATATCAGCGCAGTCAATGGTGCCAACCTCACCGTTGACGTCTCGCCAAAGGGCGGTGACGACTTGGATCCGGTGAATCCAAAGGACTGGCACTGGTTGAACTGGAACTATCCGCTGGTCGTACATGGAGCGGACCTGCGCGAGCCCAACCAGTGTGTGCCCGCCACTGGCAGCGGTTACAAGATCAACCGCGCGCAAATCGATACCACCGGCGGCGGCGCTCCGGGCTATCCCTTCCTGGGGTACGTGATCGTCGATGGCAGTGGCAATCCGACCATGCCAGCCGGTAACCGTCAACTGTTTTGTCTCAGTAATTGCGGAAAGTACAAGTTTCCCACCGAGCTGGGAGAAGACGGCTGCGATCTGACAAACGATCCCAACTGTTATTCCTGGACGACCTTCTGCGCAGGGAATACAACCATCAAGTATGGTGCTCAATGTCAAACCGGCATCGGCAACGGTATGCAGTGCAATACCGATGCAGATTGTTTGAAATGTAACCCTGGTGACCCTGACTTCCACATTGCCTGCTTCAAAAACGCCGGTCCCACTAAGTTGGGCGAGTGCCAGCTGCGCGGCTTCTTCAAAGGGACAGTCAGCGCCTGTAATGGACCAGCCGGCGGCACGTGTGGACCTGCGGGCACTCAGTGCGCCGCTCCCACTTCCACCATCGCCTGCACCAACACCTATGGCTCCATCAATCCGCTGGATACCAACGGGCCCACTAAGTTCGATTACAACGACCAGCCGATCGTCGCCCCCTGCAGCGACGTAACTTTTCAGGGGAAAGCAGTTCCCTGCATCGGCGAAGACACCCTGCATCAGGTACTGCATGGCGCCTACACCTGGCCGAACGATCCGCAGGTGTACCAGAGCGACGCCCCGGTGTATCGCATGGTGTTTTCCCCGGAGGGCAGAGGAATGGCTCCGATTACGGCGGCCCAAGCCATCCCGGCTTGTGACGCGCTGCCGGCCAATTACAAGCCCTCGCAAAATCGCTCATCCTGCTCCGGTTCCATCAGCAAAGAAAACGCCCTATTGGCGATCGCCAAAGTTCGCAACCAGCCGCCCAATCAATGGCAATCCACCGGCAGCGATTGGCCGTGCTCCGTGGGCAGTGAAAGGGATTCGGCCGACAATGGCATCATCTGCTCCTGGACCCCTCCACCCGCGAACTACAACTGTCTGGCCCCCAAAACCGATGACACTTATGTCACCGATAGTGCCTGCGGTCGCATCGACTCCGGTACTTCGCTGGTGTCCGGCTCCATGACCCCCAGCAGCGGTGATCCCTTGATTCTGGAAGTCTCTATTCCCGAGGTACTGAACTCCGTAAGTCTTCCTTCGTCGGTCAGCGGCTGTGCCGCATCCTGGACGCCGATTGCGTCGCAGTTTGTGAAGACCAACCAGGGCGTCATCGCCTGGTACAAAGCAACGTCCAATACCAGCTCGGCCTGCCAGGTGACGGTGACCCTGGCCAGCTCGAATCCGGCCGAACTCAAGCTCTACGATGTGCCGAAATTCAACGGCACCATCGAGACCATGAGCAACATGTCCGGCGACTGCAATAACTGTGGTGTAGCAGGCGTGACCGCCGGCACCGTTACGACTGCCTTCTCCAGTGATCTACAGATGGGCGCTCTGCTGATGGTGAACCAGACCACTGCCCCAATCACGTATTGGCAGAATTGGCTGAGCAACGGCAGCAATCAGACGTCGCCCGACTGTATGTTGAACATCAACAAGAACTGTCCATTCGATGATGGCACTGATTTCCTGCCCGGACATGGACCCTATTCGGGCAATTCCGATGTCGGTCATAACCCGGTCGCACCAGGGACGCAGTACTTCCATTACAACGCGAATATCATCAATAACCAGTCAAACTTTTCCTGGTTAGGATTGGCAGTTTATCTCGAACTCAAGCCGTAGCGGCTCGTCAGTTCCGGCTTCCCTGGGGCGATCGGCAACGGTCGTCCCCGGTATCTTCCGGCGGCGCTCTTCAGACCGGCAGTTCCACTGCGCACCGGCTCCCACCCAACTCCATCCCCGCCGATTACATCTAACCGCAAGTTAAGGCACGACCCATTCGCGGTCTCACGCGAAACTACACTATCAATCGGACTGAGAATGCCCATTTCGCAGAAAATCAATTCGCCCGAACTCGATGCCCTCTTGCAGCTCACCCTCGTCACTGACCGCGCAACCCCGGCGGTCAACTACGTTGCCCAACTGGATGATGCTGCCCGCACCAAATTACTGTCGCTTGCGCAATCGAACCATGTCGTCATGCGCGCCTTCCAGCGCCTGGCGCAGGATCCATCCAACCCGCAGCTGGCCAACTGGGCGAACGGCGCGATTGCTGAAGAACGGAATCGCATCGAAAATGCGCTGACATTTCTGCACCACATTTGCGAGGAGCTCGAACAGGGCGGCTGTGCCGCCACCGTCATGAAGTCACTCGATCACTGGCCCGACCTGGGCAGCGATCTCGATCTCTACACCACCGCTGACGAGCGGCGGGTCGTGCACATCATGCTGAATCGATTGGGAGCGCACATCGAGCCGCGCAGCTGGGGTGACCGCCTGGCGAACAAGTGGAACTTCGCTGTGCCGGGATTGCCCGAGTCCGTCGAGGTTCACGCACAGCGGCTGGGACAGACGGGTGAGCATATGGCGATGGCCAAGCGCTTCGTCACCCGGCGTGTTCCCAAGACGGTCAACGGTCTCACTTTCCTGGTCCCGGCCGCGGAAGAGCGTGCTATCGTCGCGACCCTGCAGCGAATGTATCGCCACTTCTACTTCCGTGTTTGCGACATCGTCAACACGGCTGGCCTGCTGGAAACCGATCAGCTCGACTTCGACGAGCTGAAGAAAGCGTCCGATCTCGGCGGCGTGTGGCCTGGAGTCGCGACGTATCTCACCATCGTGCGCGACTTGGTCCTGCAATATCGCGGCAGTGCTCCTGACTTGCCGCAACAGGTTTTGGCAGCCGCGCGTTTCGGAGGTGAAGTGATTTTTGCGCGCGGAAAATTTCTGCGCGTTCCCATCATGCCCAATGGCGCCGATCTCTACACCCGCCAGGTTACATGCACCGCGCTGCGCGGCGATGTTCCCGCGACATTGCGCTTGTCGCTGCTTCCTTATCTGGCATCAGCCGCCGCAGTCGCCTTCCGGCTCACCGGAAGCGACAAGGGGATCTGGTAGCTGGCGCGATAGGACCAGGCTGGTAGTGCTGGCCTTTTAGGCCAGCGTCCAAGCGCTCAATTGCCATGTCCGAGTCGGCTTCACAGGCTGCCGAAAAAGTCGACTGCTTTGAAGGGGCGCAGCTTCAGCTGCGCCGTTGCAAGACCTTTTGTTTTTGTCATCACGAGGAGGCCTTCAGGCCGACGAGGGATCTGCTTTCCCGACTTTTTCAGCGGCCTCATCACCCGACGTCACCGGAGTCGCCTTCCGAGGTTTTCGCCAGCCTGAGGCACCGTCCCATTTGTTGGCGCGAATTGGCGTTCCTATTTCCACATCCTCCCGAATAATGCTGAAGCTGGCAGCGAGCATCACGCATCTACTTGGCAACAAACGCGGCTCCGAGATCGATGTGCGACTAAATTCTTGTGTTCGTTTAGCACTCTGGTGCCAAGTTCACGAATAAGTAACCGCGTCGCCAAGAATTCGTCTCATTGTGCTTGATGCGTTTTGGGTCAGAATTGGATAATATGCAAGTAATGTGTGGGTGAGCCGCAATCCTGCGGTTCGTCGCTCGGTGGTGTAACAAGTTATCGGTAGATTGTTCTCTTACGCCGTGAGAGTTTTCACCCCTATTCAGCGTCTTCACAGGCCCTACACTCTTCGTCTGCCTGCGCCGTATGTCCCGAGTGCAACTAAGACAGTAAATCAAAAGCAATTCAATACAATTTCACTCGAAGAAGAGGAAGGTACAACATGCCGGTCACTCGCATCGATTTTCCTATTGATGAACTGACTCGTCCTCGTAGCGAGGAAGAGATTCAACGCAAGCTGGCGCAGGAGCGCGCCCGGCTGGAGAGCATGATGGGGCTGGACAGCCGTCCGGTGCACCACTTCAAGCGTCCGGCCGAGCGGGCGTTCTCGGCCGAGGAGCGCGGCAACGTGACCATCCTCTTCGGCGGCCTCACCTGGAAGCACGAACGCGTCATCCAGGCCGTTTTCCAGGGCTGCGGCTATAACTGCGAGGTCATGCCCGTTCCCAACGTCTCGGCCTTCCAGCTGGGCAAGGAGTACGGCAATAATGGCCAGTGCAATCCGACCTACTTCACCGTCGGCAACCTGGTGCAGCACTTGCAGACAATCGAGCGCGAGCGCGGCCTGACCAAGCAGGAGGTTTGCGACAACTACATCTTCTTTACTGCCGGATCCTGCGGCCCGTGCCGCTTCGGCATGTACGAAGCCGAGTACCGCCTGGCATTGACGAATGCCGGCTTCGGTGGCTTCCGCGTGCTGCTCTTCCAGCAGAATGACGGAGTGAAGGCCGCCTCTGGCGAAGCCGGACTGAAGTTCACCGTCGACTTCGGCATGGGCATGTTCAACGCCCTCAACCTCGGCGACATCATGAACGAGATGATCTACCGCATCCGTCCTTATGAAGTCGAAAAGGGCAAGACCGACGAGGTTTGGCAGTCGTCGATGGATACGCTCTGCACCATGCTGCGCGATCGCAAGCCCTTCGAAGATCACGAGGACCTGCCGGAATGGATGGCGAAGAAGATTCGCCCCCACAAAGGCAAGAAGTGGGAGCTGTGGGTGAACTCGCTCCTCAAGGTCCGTGAGCAGCTGTACGGCGATCCTTATAAAGAGGCGCTGGCAGCGGTCCGCGACCAACTCAACACCATTGAGGTCGATCGCCTCAAAGTGAAGCCGGTGGTCAAGATCATCGGCGAGTTCTGGGCGCAGATCACCGAAGGCGACGGCAACTTCCACATGTTCGAGTTCCTGGAGCGCGAGGGCGCGCAGGTGCTGGTCGAGCCAATCGGCACCTGGGTCATGTACATGATGTACCAGGTAAAGGCGCGCGCCGCGGCTCGCCGCTCGCTCGACGCTCCCTATAAGAACGTGAAGTGGTTCGAGCTGCAGAAGAAGTTTAAGAACGAGCTCAAGTTCAAGCAGAAGCAGTGGATGGTCGGCGTCGGCGAGCGCATCTATGCGCGGCAGTACCACCGCGCAGTGGAAGGTTTGGGCAACATCGCGCACGAACTCGTCGATCAGAAAGAAATGGCTGAGTTGGCCAATCCGTTCTACAACGAATTTGCGCGCGGCGGCGAGGGTCACCTCGAAGTCGGCAAGAACGTCTACTACACCAAGAACCATCTCTGCCACATGGTGCTGGCCCTGAAACCCTTCGGCTGCATGCCTTCCTCGCAGTCAGACGGAGTGCAATCAGGCGTCGCCAATCACTTCAAGGAGATGATCTTCCTGCCCATCGAAACTTCCGGCGAAGGCGAGATCAACGCGCATAGCCGCGTTCAGATGGCCCTCGGCGAAGCCAAGGTCAAAGCTCGCATGGAGTTCGAGCAGGTCCTGAAGTCGACCGGCAAGCGCCTGGAAGACATTAAGGACTACGTCGCCGAGCATGCCGAGCTGCGCAACGTGTTTTATCCGGTTCCGCATCGTCACGGGTACGCCGGCGTGGCCGCCAACTTCGTGCTGCACGTCAACGACCTGATGAACGGCACGAAGAAGCTGGCCCGCGTTCCGGCCCCGGCGCCGCGCAAGTTGCAGACGTCCGCCGCCTTCGGCGATTAGACACTGGTAGAGCAGGCCTTCAGGCCTGCGTGCAAGAAATCAGGCTGCGAACGTGGCCGAGTATCGTATCAGGGCACGACTTCAGTCGTGCCGATACGACGCCCAGTGATGAAGGGCTTTAGCCCCTGCCAAGCAGCGGCTAAAGCTGCCGTTTTCGAGAAGCATTTACCGGCACGACTCAAGTCGTGCCCTGTTACGAAGCGCAATTTAGCGCGCATACGCGAAAGGAACTCTTAGCTAGATGCCCACTGAGATTCAGACTCCCGAAGGGACGAACGCAGCTCCCACCTATCGTCTGGATGTCGAACTACACGAGCTGCTGATGAAGCCGCCGGAGACGCCGCGCCTGCTGCCGCCTCCTCCAACTGGCAAGTTGCAGGAACTACCGACGCCGGTCTTTCCGCAACATCCCGAGCTGATGGACGCGCGGGACGAGGACTACTTCCCGAAAAACGGCAAGCGCACCTGGTCTGCCAAGCACATCTACCGCGCCATGCGCGGCTGGGCCTTCCCCTGGATTCGCTCGCGTGTCCAGCCCGGCGACTTCCACCCGATCATCGCCTACCTGTTCAACGAGTGGAAATGTAATCTTGACTGCCACTACTGCTGGGCGTTCGACAACAGCGTTCGCGGCATGACCGAAGACACGGCCAAGCGTTCGCTGGACTGGCTGCGCGATTCCGGTGCCGGCGTGCTGGCGTTGATGGGCGGCGAGCCATTGCTGCGTCCCGACTTCGCCCACAAGATTATCTATTACGCCGCGAAGAAAGGCTTCTGGGTCTATCTGCCGACCAACGGCCGCCTGATGTGGCCCAAGGTGATCGACAAGATCGCCGATGCCGGCGTTGGTGTGGTCAATCTGGCGGTCGATGCCTGGGATGATGTTCCCGGCCGCGGGCTGCCCAAGGCGATGGTCCCCATCCGCAGCCACTTCGATTACCTGGTCAAGAAGCAGTACAAGTACGGGTACTCGGTGTTCCTCAATATCAACATTTGCGCCAACAACATGGAAGATGTGCGTCGGTTGACCGAGTTGGCGCACGACAACGGCATCGCGACCGACTACCACATCTGCGAGTCGCCGATGACCGAGCAGCCGCATTTCAAGCACCTGTACACGAATCCGACGTTCATCCGCGAAGAGCATCACGCCGCGGCAGCCGAACTGATCGACTGGCTGATTGAGAAGCAGAAGTCGGGCTACCACATGGTCAACTCGGTGCAGCGCCTGGCGCAGATGAAGAATTTCATTCACGGCGACCTGCACGATTGGGGCTGCCGCGCCGGACATAACTCGCTGATCGTCCGCGTCGACGGTACGCTGGCCCCGTGCTTCCCCATGTACTCGGCCGGCTACGACTGGGGCACCATCGAGAAGCATAAGTTTGAAACCAAGCAGCTCAAGGAAATGAAGAAAGAATGTCAGAAGAGCTGCTTCTCGACGCTGAACCACATTCTCGCCTGGTGCTACAACGACAAGCGGGTGATCGAGTGGCTGTTCCGGCAGGCGAAGCACGGATTCAGAAGGGTCGAAGGCAACTTCGGCGACGCGTAAGAGTGGAGCGAACCTTCAGGTTCGCGTTTTGCGGGTTGAAATGGTAGTGCGGACCTTTAGGTCCGCGTATCGCGCGGCCTTATTCTTGCAGTACGCGGGCTTTAGCCCGCGCACCGAGCCCCGAAGGGGCGAAAGTAATTAGCCCAGCGCGGAAGCGCTGGGTAGGTCGATAATAGTAAAGATAGCCCGAGTCCCGTAGGGACGACACATGTGCGACGGGGCTTCAGCCCCGAGCCGAACCAAGCGGGCAAAGACCCGCACGATTTACGGAGGCCCAGTGAGTCATTCTCACCAACACGGATCGGATCACGGATGCTGTGACACTGCGAATCCCAAGGTTGACGTCTCTCTGAGCGCCTTAACCGATTCTGCGCCCGTAGAAACTTCCCTGCCCGCCCGCATTCTCGCCAAATCGCGCGAGGTCGCGTCGCAATCCGGCCACAAAGCCGTCTACACCGTCGGCATGGACGTCGGCTCAACCACGGTCAAAGCCGTCGTGGTCGATACCGAAACCGACAAGATGATCTGGCAGGATTATCAGCGCCACGAGACCAAGCAGCCGGAGAAGCTGCTCGAGTTCCTCAAGCGCATGCAGGATGAAGTCGGCATCGCTCCGCACAATTGCCGCATCTTCATCACCGGCTCTGGTGGCGGCGCGCTGGCCAACCTGATCGGCGCCAAGTTCGTGCAGGAAGTCACTGCGGTTTCGCTCGCGGTCGAGAAGCTCCATCCCGAAGTCAACTCCGTCATCGAGCTCGGCGGCCAAGACGCAAAGATCATCGTCTTCAAGGAAGACGAGAACACCGGCCGCAAGAAGAAGATTCCGTCGATGAACGACAAGTGCGCCGGCGGTACCGGCGCCGTCATCGACAAGATCAACGCCAAGCTGAAGATTCCCGCAGCAGACCTCTGCGACCAGGGCTACGTTGGCATCAAGCTGCATCCCGTGGCCGGCAAGTGTGGCGTCTTCGCCGAGACCGACATCAACGGCCTGCAGAAACAAGGCATTCCTCCCGACCAGCTGATGGCCTCGCTGTTCGACGCCATCGTGCTGCAGAACCTCACCGTCCTGACCCGCGGTCATACACTGCGCCCGCACGTTCTCCTGCTCGGCGGTCCCAACAGCTTCATCCGCGGCATGAAGGAAGCATGGCAGCAGAACATTCCCCGCACGTGGGAAGAGCGCAAGGTGGAGATCCCCGAAGGGTTGAAGCCGGAAGATTGCATCAAGGTTCCGGAGAACGCGCAGTATTTCGCGGCGCTGGGCGCGGTCGAGTTCGGCAAGGATGAAGAGCCCGAGGTTGGCATCTACATGGGCACCGAGTGCCTGGAGGACTACATCACCGTCGGCCGCCAGGTCGAGAAGGCGAAGTCCGGAGCGGCCGGCCTGAGCACTTCACCGGAAGAGCTCGTCGGGTTCAAAGAGAAGTATCGCGTTCCGAAATTCATTGGCGCGAAGTTCACGCCGGGCGAAGTCGTGCGCGGCTTCGTCGGCCTCGACGGCGGCTCGACCTCGACCAAAGCGGTGCTGCTCTCCGAAGCGGGCGATGTGATGTGCAAGGCCTATCAGCTTTCCGGCGGCAATCCCATCCAGGACACCATCGACATGTTCGTCGCGCTGCGCCAGCAGGTGGAATCGCAGGGCGCAACGCTGGAGGTCATGGGCGTCGGCACCACCGGTTACGCCAAGGACGTCCTGAAAGACGTGTTGAAGGCCGATGTCGCGCTGGTTGAGACCGTCGCGCACACCGAATCGGCGATGAAGTTCTACGACAATCCGCACGTCATCGTCGACGTCGGCGGGCAGGACATCAAGCTGATCGTCCTCAAAGACGGGCGCGTCAAAGACTTCAAGCTGAACACGCAGTGCTCGGCCGGCAACGGTTACTTCCTGCAGGGCACGGCCGAGTCGCTGGGCTACAAAGTCGAGGAGTACGCCGACATCGCGTTCTCGGCCAATACCATGCCGGTCTTCGGCTACGGCTGCGCGGTGTTCATGCAGTCCGACATCGTGAATTTCCAGCGCCAGGGCTGGCGCGGCGAAGAGATTCTCGCCGGACTGGCGAATGTTCTGCCGAAGAACATCTTCCTGTACGTCGCCGGAATCCCCAATCTCGCTAAGCTGGGATCGAAGTTCATCCTGCAAGGCGGAACGCAGAAGAACCTGGCAGCGGTGAAGTCCGAGGTCGACTTCATTCACTCGCACTTCCACGGCGCCGGGCAAGATCCCGAGGTCATCGTCCACGAGCATTGCGGCGAGTCGGGCGCGATCGGCGCGGGTGTCGAAGCGATCCGCATTTACAAGAACGGGCATCGCACCACTTTCATCGGCATCGAAGCCGTCGAGAAGATCGGCTACAAGACCACGCGCAGCGAAGAAACGCGCTGCTACTTCTGCAAGAACAACTGCCTGCGCACCTTCATCGACGTAAACGTCGGCGATGCCAAGAACGAGCATCTCGAACCAGCGTCGCCGCTGCCGGTCTTCAAGTCGAAAGTTCCACTGGCTGCAGGCGAGCGCCGGCTGATCATCTCGACCTGCGAAAAAGGACAGGTCGAAGATGTCGGCGCCATGCGCGGCATCAAGGCCGGACTGGACGCGATCAAGAAGCAGAATCCCAACTTCGTCGACATCGCCGCCAACGAAGTGTGGCGCTCGCGCAATCCGGAAAAGATTGCCGACCCGCTGCCCACGCCGGGCCGCTGGGATTTTGGTAAGGCCAAGGCCGCCGTACAACAGCGCGCCGAGCTGATGAACAAGCGCAAGGCACTGCGCGTCGGCATGCCGCGCGTTCTCAACATGTATCTCTACGCGCCCATGTTCAGCGCCTATCTCGAGAGCCTGGGGCTGGAGCCCGAGAACCTCATCTACTCCGAGTTCACCGGCCAGGAGATGTATCGCCAGGGCGCGGGCCGCGGCGCCATCGATCCCTGCTTCCCATCGAAGATCGGTATTCCGCACGTCTACAACCTGATCTTCCAGAAGCACGCGAAGAAGCCGCTCGACGCCATCTTCTTCCCCATGATCGACACGCTGCATCAGCCGATGAAGAATTGCAGCGGCTCGAACGCGTGCCCGACCGTCACGGCGACGCCCAACGCCGTGAAGGCCGCGTTCACCAAGGAAGGCGATGTCTTCAAGGAAAACGGCATTCAGTATCTCGATCCCATCCTGAACATCGACGACAAGCGGCTGTTCGGGCTGCAGATGTTCCAGGCGTGGGCGCCGATCCTGGGGCTGAGCGAAGAAGAGAACGAGCGCGCGATCCAGGCTGCTTACAAAGCATTCGACGACTTCGATCTCGGCCAGCGCCAGCGCGCGCGCGAAGATGCTCGACACCCTGGAGCGCGAGAACCGCCTCGGCATCGTTATGCTGGGCCGCGTCTATCACCACGATCCCGGCTTGAACCACGAGATCATGGAGGAGTTCCAGAAGCTCGGCTATCCGGTCTTCTCGCAGAGCTTCCTGCCCACCGACGAGGACATGATGGATCGGCTGTTCGGCGAAGAAGTGCGCTCCGGCGCGATCACCCACGCCCTCGATATTCGCGATGTGTGGAAGAACGCGTACTCGGCCAGCACCAACAGCAAGATCTGGGCGGCCAAGTTCACGGCGCGGCATCCGAACCTGGTCGCGCTGGAGATCTCGAACTTCAAGTGCGGCCACGATGCGCCGATTTACAGCGTGATCGAGGACATCATCGAGAAATCCGGCACGCCGTACTTCTCGTTCAAAGATCTGGACGAGAACAAGCCGACCGGCTCGATCAAGATTCGCGTCGAGACCATCGATTACTTCCTGAAGCGCTATCGCGAGGATCTGCTGAAGAAGGCCCAGACCGCGAAGAAGATGGAAGAGCAACTGGCGGAGTACGAGAAGCAGCTGCGCATGAGCCTGACGCACAAGTCGGTCCGGCGCGAGGCGGAGATTGTTCCCTTCCCGCAGCCCGTCGATGAGCCGCATGCGGCGACTGCGTCCGGGGATGACTAAGGCAGAGCGGACCTTCAGAGCCTGCCCTGAGAACTGCCACCGCGTTTCTGTGATTTGTATTCGGTAGAGCGAATCTTTAGGTTCGCGTCATGCGTTTTCTATGGTCGTGATGAGCGGGCTTCAGCCCGCGCCCCTTTCTTCGCATGCGGCAACTTGTGTTTCGCCGGCTGAAGCCGGCTTTATAATTACGAATCGGCGTTGACGCTGGCCTCAAGGCCAGCTCTACCACCAGCAATCCGAGGCCAGGGCCATGCCACTCACCACCGATACTAAGAAAGTGATGTTTGAAATCTACCGCGACGCCGACTACGGCGGCCGCTACCGGGTCGTGTACTTCACTGAACTCGGCGAACACGACAAGGAAACCGAGATCGAAAACGCCATGCGCGGCGAGCACATCTTCGACGGTTTCCTCCTCCATCGCGAACGCAATCAGGCCAAGCAGGTGGTCGACGAGATTCTCGATCGCCTGAATCGCGGGGAAAGAATCGGCGAGGCCGTCATCCGCGAAAGCCTGCAGCCTTATCTGGCGTAAGCCACGATTCAAACCTCAAGACAGCAATCAGTCAGCTTGCGTGATACATTGCGAGAAGCGGGAGCTGAGGCTCCTCGCCTTGAGAATTGTGGCTCTTACACGCGCTATCGGTGGGGATTACTAAGAGCTAAGACCTAAGGGCTAACAGCTAACAGCGCCGCTCCAGAGGCCAGACCATGATCGTTGCGATGTGGGAAGACGCGAGCGAAGACCAGATCCAGGAGGTCACCAACCACCTGGTAAAGATGGGCTTCGCCGTGCATCGCACTACTGGTGCGCGCCAGAGCGTGCTGGCTGCGGTGGGCAAGCGCATCGACTTCGACACTCGCGAACTGGAAGTACTGCCCGGCGTGCAAACGGTGCACCGCATCAGCGCGCCCTACAAGCTGGTGGGGCGAACATTCCGGCCTGAGGGAACGACGGTCCGCTTCGCCAATGGCGTCGAGGTCGGCGGCAAAGAAGTTGTGGTGATGGCCGGCCCGTGCTCGGTCGAATCGCGCGAGCAGATCATGATGGCCGCCGAACAAGTGAGCAAGGCCGGCGCGAAAGTTCTGCGCGGCGGCGCGTTCAAGCCGCGAAGCTCGCCGTACACATTTCAGGGACTGGGGATGGACGGGCTGAAGCTGCTGCGCGAAGCCGGCGATCGCTACGGCCTGATGGTGATCAGCGAGGTGATGGAGATCTCGCAGATCGAGCCGATGATGCCCTACGTCGACATCTTCCAGGTGGGCGCGCGCAATATGCAGAACTTCAACCTGCTGCGCGAGCTGGGTAAGGTGCGCAAGCCGGTGCTGCTGAAGCGCGGCATCGCCGCGACGATCGAGGAGATGCTGCTTTCGGCTGAGTATGTCATGTCGGGCGGCAACTACAACGTGATCCTGTGCGAGCGTGGCATCCGCACGTTCGAGACGTATACGCGCAACACGCTCGATATCTCCGCGATTCCGATTGTGCACAAGTTGTCGCATCTGCCGATTACGTCCGATCCCTCGCACGGAACTGGCTTGCGCGACAAGGTTGCGCCCATGGCCTGTGCCTCGGTGGCAGCGGGCGCGGACGCGCTGCTGATCGAGGTTCATCCTTCGCCGGATGAAGCACTATCGGACGGCGCGCAGTCGCTGTTCCCGGAGCAGTTCACGGAACTGATGGACCGGCTCCGAATGATTGCCCCCGCAGTGGGACGGACGATCTGAAACCGCGGCGCATGGGAAGTAATGCGGACTAAGAGATAGTCGGGTGGAGCACCGCTTCAGCGGTGCCTTCACGACGGTCCCCCCAGAGGCCGGCTTTAGCCGCTGAGGTAAGGACAACAATTACCTCAGGCGCTAAAGCGCGAGTCAAAACTGTGCGCTATATGCACGCTTAAAAGCGTGCTCCACCCTAATTTCTTGCGAAACTGCAATGTCCATCCAGCAAATCACGATCATTGGCACCGGCCTGATCGGCGGCTCAATTGGGCTGGCGCTACGCCAGGCCGGCTTCGATGGCCATATCGTCGGCTGCGATAAACGCGCGGTTCTGGAGATTGCCCAAGCCCGCGGCGCGATCGATCGAGCAGAGGCAGACATCGAGCGCGCGATTGCCGGCAGCGACGTGATCGTCCTTGCCACGCCGGTTGGCTGCATTCTGACTCAACTTGAGGCGGTCGCGCCGCTATCCCCTCCGGATACGCTGATCGTCGACACAGGCAGCACCAAGCAGCAGTTCGTCGAGCGAGCGCGAATGATTCTGGGCGACAAAGCCGCCGAGCGCGTGTTGCCCGGGCATCCGATGGCAGGCAAAGAGGTCGGCGGAATTGAGCACGCGGATGCCAACCTGTTCCGCGATGCGGTGTGGCTGCTCACTCCAATTGATGCCGGCCGCCCTTATACCCCGCGCCAGCAGGAATATCTGGATCTGCTGAAGGCCGTCGGCGCACGTGTGATCACGCTCGATGCCGAGCGGCATGATCGCCTGTGCGCATGGATCAGCCATCTGCCGCAAATGATCGCCACTGCGCTGGCGTGTTCGCTGCGGGAGGAATTTGGCGACGACGAAGCGGTGATGCAGATCGGTGGACGCGCGCTGCGTGAGATGACGCGTATCGCTAGCAGCCCGTACTCCATGTGGCGCGACATCGCGATGACGAATACCGGGAACATCGAGGAGGCTCTACTACGCTTCGAGCAGCAACTGGCGCATCTGCGCGAGAACCTGCGCGGGCCTGGGCTGCGGGAGATGTTTGAGGAAGCGAATCAGTGGACGGGTACCAGGGATTAGGGGCCAGTCGTCGGTTGTCTATTGTCTGTTATCTGATGCCTGTTGTCAGTCGGCCTTGATGCGAGCCGGAAGATTGTCATCACGAGGAGGCCTTCAGGCCGACGAAGGATCTGCTTTTCGTCGGGAGATCAGCAGATCCCTCCTGGGCTGAAGCCCACTCGTGATGACAACTTTTTTTAGTTGGCGCAGATTGGTCTTTGCCTCGCGACTGCGCTCCTCGGTACAATTCCTCGTCGGATCAAATCAACTATGGCAATGAACAAAGTTGTGGCGAACGCCGATGAGGCGGTGCACGACATTCAGGATGGCGCGACCATCATGGTCGGCGGCTTCGGACTGTGCGGCATTCCTGAGAACCTCATCCGCGCGCTGGTGAAGAAAGGTGTGAAGAACCTGCACACCATCAGCAACAATGTCGGCGTTGACGAGTTCGGGCTCGGGCTGATGCTCGCGGCCGGGCAGATCACATCGCATAAGGGCTCGTACGTTGGCGAGAACAAGCTGCTGGAAGACATGGTGCTGACCGGGCGCATCGATCTGGAGCTCGTCCCGCAAGGCACGCTGGCGGAGCGAATCCGCGCCGGCGGAGCGGGTATTCCGGGGTTTTACACGCCGACCGGCTTCGGCACGGTAGTCGCCGAAGGCAAGGAGACGCGGCAGTTCGACGGGCGTCCCTATGTGCTGGAGCGCGGCATGACCGCGGACTTCGCGCTGATCAAAGCGTGGAAGGGCGATCGCTGGGGCAATCTCGTGTATCGCAAGACGGCGATGAATTTCAATCCCATGATGGCGACAGCGGGGGAAATCACGATCGCCGAAGTCGAACACCTGGTTGAGCCCGGCGAGATCGATCCCGATCACGTACATACGCCGAGCGTGTACGTGCACAGAATCTTTCAGGGGACGAACTACGAAAAGAGAATTGAACGAAGGACGGTAAGGAAGGCGTAGGCAGAGCCAGCCTTCAGGCTGGTTTAGTCCAGCCGTAAAGCTGATGAGCTGCGGAGCAGCGCAATTTGTTTTAGGCGTGGGCGCAGCCCGCGCAAACGGGAATCGGAAAACAGTGAGCCGCGGAGCGGCGGCACTGCGAGGCTTTGGCGATCAAGACGAGAAAGCAGATCCCGCGTCGGCCTGAAGGCCTCCTCGTGATGACAATTCATTGAGATGGCGGGCAGTATCGAAGAATCGAGCAATCCATATGGCAACATCTCCGAACATCGGCAAGCAGAAGGACACCGAAAAGCGCGACCGCATTGTGCGGCGCGTGGCGCGCGAACTGCGCGATGGATTCTACGTCAACCTCGGCATCGGCATGCCGACGCTGGTAGCCAACTGCGTGCCGCCGGGCATCGAGGTCGTGCTGCAGAGCGAAAACGGCATGATGGGCGTGGGGCCGTATCCGCTCGCCGGCGAGGAAGACCCTGACCTGATCAATGCAGGCAAGGAGACGGTGAGCGAACTTCCCGGCACGGCGTTCTTCTCCAGCGCCGAGTCATTTGCGATGATTCGCGGCGGGCACATCGACCTGAGCGTGCTGGGCGCCATGGAAGTGGACGAAGACGGCAACCTGGCCAACTGGATGATCCCTGGCAAGATGGTCAAAGGCATGGGCGGCGCTATGGATTTGGTCGCAAGTGCGCGCCGCGTCATCGTTGCCATGGAGCACACCACGCGCGACGGCGCGCCGAAAATCCTGAAGCATTGCACACTGCCTATTACGGGATTGCGCGTCGTCGATACCATCGTCACCGAGATGGCGTACATTCACGTCACCCAGAGCGGGCTGGTATTGGACGAAATCGCACCCGGGCTGACGGTCAGCGATGTGCAGAAGGCGACTGAGGCGCCGCTGATCGTTACCTCTGAAACGAAGACCATGGAGTTCTGATTAGCGACACTAGCATTCTGTCCTGCCAACACACAGCAACCCAGCTTGCGGTTTGAATAACCCAACACTATGTGACGCAGTGCCTTGTGAAACCGGGCATCGATGGTCCAACATTTGCGTGTTGGGCCAACCAACATTCGGCGCCTGGAAAGAAGGCTACGATGCGCCTCCGCATGATCTGCCTTGCAGCTCTTGTCCTCCTCGCAGCGACTTCCCTGTTCACCACGTCCCTGGCGACGCAAACCCAAGCTGCCGCGCCGCAGGCCAGCAAACCGCAGGTCACCCGCGTACCGGCGGTCTATACCGACCCGAGTTCCGGACAAGAAATGTTCACCGCTTATTGCGCATCGTGTCACGGTCAGGACGGCAAAGGAAACGGACCAGCCGCTCCAGCCCTGAAAACTCCACCAGCCAACCTGACCCAACTCACTGCCAAGAACGGCAAGTTTCCTGAATTGCAGGTTGCTCAGGCGATCAAAGGCGACGGGACCATTGCCGCACACGGTAGCAAAGAGATGCCGGTGTGGGGCCCGGTGTTCCTGTACCTGGCGCATCACGATCCGGCGGTGATGCAGCTCCGCGTGCGCAACTTGACCAAGTACATCGAGTCGATCCAGCGGAAATAGCTGCGAGCACCAGGATAGGGGCCCTTCGACTCCGTTCGGCTACGCCTCACTGCGCTCAGGATGACAATCTTCCAACTAAACAAAAAGGGCGCATCGCTGCGCCCTCTCTTCTTGCGATCGAAGCTCTGCTAAACGCTTACTGTCTGCTTCACCGGGACCGGCGTCAACCAGCCGAAGCGGTCTTCTGCGGTACCGTTGACAATCCCGTAGAACTCCTTGCGGATTGATTTCGTGATGGGGCCGCAAATACCCCGGCCGACGACGATCTTGTCGACCGAGCGGATAGGCGTGATCTCGGCGGCGGTCCCGCTGAAGAACAGTTCGTCGCAGATGTAGAGCATCTCGCGCGGAATAACCTGCTCGACCACCGGAATGCCGAGCTCATGCGCGATATGCAATACCGAGTTGCGCGTGATGCCGGGCAGCACGCTGTTGCCCAGTGGCGGCGTGTAGATGCGGTCCTTGTGAACGACGAAGACGTTCTCGCCCGAACCTTCGCTGACGTAGCCGTTGACGTCGAGGGCGATGCCCTCGGCGTAGCCGTTCACGATGGCTTCCATCTTGATGAGCTGCGAGTTCATGTAATTGGCGCCGGCTTTAGCCATGGTCGGCATGGTATTGGGCGCAAGACGCGTCCACGAGGAGACGCATACCTCAACGCCGTCGTCGCAGTCGGGGCTGCCCAGGTACTTTCCCCATTCGTAGTTGGCGATGTAAACCTCGGTTGGCGAATTAAAAGGATTGACGCCCACCTGCCCGTATCCGCGCAGCACGATGGGACGGATGTAGCAGGGCGAGACCTTATTGGCAGCCACCACGTCGACCGTTCCCTGCACCAGTTCGTCGAGCGAGTACTCCAGATCGATGCGATAGACCTTGCAGGACTGCAGCAGACGCAGCGCGTGGTCCCGCAGGCGGAAGATGGCCGGGCCTTTGGGCGTTTGATAGCAACGAATCCCTTCGAACACGGACGAGCCGTAGTTCACCACGTGCGACATGACGTGGATCTTGGCGTCATCCCAGGGAATCAGGTGACCATTGTGCCAAACGAATTCACTTTCTTTAATGGCCATTCCGAGGCTCCTTCAAAAGCGGAGTGAGTACAGATGTCTTGTGCTGCCAAGCCGAAAGCTCTGCAAACCGAGGACGCTTTTTGTGTGTTGTGCTTTGCGGTGTTCGGTGGAGTCCGGGCATTTGGGATTCAGCTTAACCGGAGATTATATCTGACAGCCGAGGCTTCATTGCCAGTGAATTTTTGCCAGTCCGGCAGGCTGTGACCAGCTTCACCAGAATTGATGCATGACGCGCCCGCAGGGGTACAAAAACCAGCGAAAATCGACAAAACGCGCATCCTGGCCGTGACCGCGTTGCCCCCGAAGCGGACACAACTCGCCGGAACCATCGCATCGTCTAATCGACCGAGGACGTTTATGCCAGCCAAAAAGAAGAGTGGTGGACGCAAGTATGGGAAGGCCGCGGGCAAGCGGGTAAAAAGCGCAATGCATCGTGCCAAGAAAGGCACGCTGAAGTCGGGACCCGGCGGCAAGGGCGGAACGGTGAAGAGCCGCAAACAGGCAATCGCGATCGGCTTGTCGGAAGCACGAAAGAAAGGCGCCAAGGTTCCTAAAAAGAAGAGCTAGCGAGAGGACTGGACTCGGTTACCCGGCGCCAGGGTCGCACTCGGCGGGTTGCTGTTTTGGGCTGACTGCTGTTCGAGATAATCGCCTATCCGCTTCGCAATCTCTTGCGAAAACGCTGCGCTATAGTGCACCGAGTCCACATACAGGTTCTCGTGCTTGTCCTGCTGGATGTCGGCCAGCCACAGGACGTCAGGACCCAGCCTCCCCTGTTCACGCAAGTCCTGCATCAGCGGGTAGCCATATTTGGCGCGGCCATAGGCAGCGAATTCCTTTTCGGAGTGCAGGAAAAAGTGGTAGCGAAGGTCGTATTTATATACTGGAACAGGCTGCCAGACGAAGACCGTTCGCACACCGTACCCTTGCCCGGTTAGCTCAATCATCTTCTTATTAGCCAGCCACCGATCGACGGCAGAGTGCAGGAGCACAGGGTCGTCGTAAACCGGCGCCTTGTCCGGCTGCGGTTCAGACGCCGCGGCGGTTGGCGCCCAGCGATCCTTCAGCCGCTGTGCTGCCCGAACCATAGGAATGTCGTTCAGCGGATTGGAATTCGTCTGCCCATCCATGAAGGCGCGCAGCTGACCGGTAAACTTCGGAACTCCGTCGGCAAGTATGAAGTCATTCAGGCCATCGATGAAGATGGCCACCTGCGGCACATATCCGCTGCGCAGCAACTGCTGAAAGAGCACCAGTTCCTGGCTGCTGATGTAAGCCGGACGCGCGAAGTTGTAGACCGCTACCGGATTGCCGGAGTGACGCTCGGAGAGATAAGCCTGCAGGTAAGAAGAGATTGTCTCATCGTCCGGAAGGTAGTACCCGAACGCTGTCGATCCCCCAAAGATGAAAATATTGGTCGCCTGCGGATTTGGTGGCCACGGGGCCTGGTTCTTGGAGAAGCGAAAGCCGGCGGGATCCACATTGACGTACTTTCCACGGTACGGCCGCTCGCGGAAGCCGGTCAGCGGTTCGTATTCGAACTCATGGTCCGCTCGCGGTGTCTCCCGGATCAGATTCTTGACATCCTGCTCGCTCCAGCCCGGATAGGCCTGCTGCAGTTTATCGGCTGCGAAGTGCCCTTCATGAAACGGAATCGGGGCAGGCTGTCGCAGACGAATAACCGCGTACAGCACGACGTTCACCATGACGATCAGCAGTAGGGCGTTGAACACGCCCACGGCAACAACGATGTACCACTTCTTCAGCCTCGCTGCCCACGTCGGCGATGCGGCTGGACTCACGGCAGGATCATGATTGACGGTGGCGCCTTGCATTGGTTAGGCACAGCCCTTTTGGCGGCGCGGGGGTTGCGAGCCATTGGCCGAGCGTCTTTGGCTTCTAATCAAGGCCACGCAGAACCAATAGCTGGCATGTTCTGACTCAACAAAATTTACATGAATTTGTCGCGGCAGGCAAAGTGGAACTGGGTACTAGCAGGAACGACATCCGGCTTTTCGCGCGAACATCCCGTGAGTGACCGATGCCTCACGACGCCGTGATGTAGCCGTTCTCCTGTCATAATAGGAAGACGCAATTCATCCCAATAGAAAGAGCATTCATGGCTGAATCTCCGATTACTGCCCGCAGTCAGGACTTTGCCACCTGGTATCAGGATGTCGTCTTGCAAGGCGACATGGCTGAGCCGGCGGAAATCGTCAAAGGCTGCATGGTCATCAAGGCCAACGGCTACGCCGTGTGGGAGCTGTTGCAGCGCGAGCTTGACGATCGCTTCAAAGCCACCGGTCACCAGAACATGTATTTTCCGCTGCTCATCCCGCAGAGCTTTCTGCACAAGGAAGCCGAGCACGTCGAGGGCTTCTCACCCGAGCTGGCCGTGGTGACGATGGCCGGCGGCAAGCAGCTGGAAGAGCCGTATGTCATCCGGCCGACCTCGGAGACCATCATCGGCCACTTCTTCGCCAAGTGGATCAAGAGCTGGCGTGACCTGCCGGTACTGGTCAATCAGTGGGCCAACATCATTCGCTGGGAGCTGCGGACGCGCATGTTTCTGCGCACCACCGAATTTCTCTGGCAGGAAGGCCACACCGCGCACTCCAATCACGAAGAAGCGCGCGAGGAAGTGCTGCGCATGCTCGGCGTGTATGCCGACGTTGCCGAGAACGTCATGGCGATGCCGGTGATCAAAGGATTGAAGACGCAGTCGGAAAAGTTCGCCGGCGCGCTGCAGAGCTACTCGATCGAGGCGATGATGCAGAATGGCTTCGCGCTGCAGGCCGGGACGAGCCACGACCTTGGGCAGAACTTCGGCAAAGCCTTCGACGTCCAGTTCCAGAACAGCGAGGGCCAGCTCGACTACGTCTGGCAGACCAGTTGGGGCGTGAGCACGCGGCTGATCGGCGGGCTCATCATGAGCCACTCCGACGACAAGGGCCTGGTGCTGCCGCCGAAGCTCGCGCCGGTCAAGACCGTGATGGTGCCGATCTATCGCAAGGACGACGAGAAGTCCAAAGTGCTGGAGGCTGCGCATCGCATCGCCAAGGATGTCGGCGCGAAGGTTGACGATCGCGAAGGGCAGTCGCCGGGTGCGAAATTCTTCCACTGGGAGCGGCGCGGGGTGCCGCTCGTGCTGGAGCTTGGCCCGCGGGATCTGGCATCGGAAAATGTCGTGGTGAAGCGGCGCGACACCGGAACCAAAGAACCGATGGCTCAGTCGGAGCTGGCGGCGAAGGTGCCGGCGCTACTCGACCAGATGCAGCGGTCCTTGTACGACGGCGCGAAACAGCGTATGAAGGCCAACACTGTTCTGGCGAACTCGATTGACGAAGTCGAGTCTCTGCTGAAGGATGTTACGGCGGAAAAGGGCGGCGGCAAATTCGTGATGGCGCACCTGAAGGACGATCCGCGCTGCGATGCGCGCATGAAAGAATTCAAGGCAACGATCCGCTGCATTCCGCTGGTCGACGACTACGACGGTCCGGGCAAGTGCATCGTCACCGGCGAGCAGGTGGAGAAGCGCGTGGTGATAGCGAAAGCGTACTGAGGAAGCAGCTAGCAATCAGCAGCCAGCGACAGCCAAGCTTCCCTGCTGTGTCATCCTGAGCAGAGTGAGGCGCAGCCGAACGGAGTCGAAGGACCCCTATATCGCCGGTCAGCAATCAGCTAGTACGTGGCGATGGAATATGACCGCTAAGAATCCAGCGCCGGAGGCGCAGCACAAGACTGCCCAGCGCTCAGCGCTGGGTAGGCATCATCAATGGATCCCAGTCCCTTCAGGGACGACACAAACGCTGAAGAGCACAAGGAGGTGTGTGGCATGATTTGGGCCAAAAGTTTCGGCGTCGGATTTCTTGCGGTCCTTGTTTCAATTCCAATTGGATGGCTCCTGCTTGGATTGATCCTGAAAGTCCAATCTGGACTCTCCTTAATTTCGATCGACATAGTCGCTCTCAGCAAAAATACATTCGTGCAACTTACTCTTGTAGTGATCTTCGCGCTTGGGTTCCTGTGGGAACATCACAGGATCGCGCATGGATGAGTTCCGTGTCTCTGTGGTGAAATAATCTGAGGAACAACATGGCTCTTTACGACTTTTCCGCAACTCTCAACAACGGCAAAGAGAAGAAGCTCTCTGCTTATAAAGGCAAGGTCCTGCTGATCGTCAACACCGCCAGCAAGTGTGGCAACACGCCGCAATACGCCGGCCTGCAGGAACTCTACGACAAGTACAAAGACCGCGGCCTCGAAATACTCGGCTTCCCTTGCAATCAGTTCGGGCATCAGGAGCCCGGCTCGGATGAAGACATCAAAGAGTTCTGCGAGATGAACTATGGCGTCGAGTTCCCGCTCTTCTCGAAGATCGAAGTCAACGGCGACAATGCGCACCCGCTGTACAGATTCCTGAAGAGTGAAAAGACCGGCCTGCTGGGCGACTCCATCAAGTGGAACTTCACCAAGTTTCTTGTCGATAAGCAGGGCAACGTGGTCGACCGCTACGCTCCCATGACGCCGCCGAAAACCATCGCCTCCGATATCGAGAAGCAACTGGCCAAGTGATGCGGATTCGCAGCTGGTTTCAGTCGGCGGTGCTGCCGGCGAAGAACGCGTCACCGGCAGCAGAGGCATTGGAGTCACCCCCGCTCGACCGGCGTCTTTTCCACATTCTCGCTGCCCTCGCCATCCTCTACGCATTCCTAGCCGGCCTCCGCACACTCTCCGACCCCGATCTCGGGTGGCAGATGGCCAGCGGACGCTGGATCGTTCAGCATCATCAGATTTTCTCCACCGACGTTTTCTCGTTTACCGTGCCGGGCGCAGCCTGGATTTATCCCCCTGGCGCGCAGATCCTCTTCTACTGGCTCTACCTGCTTGGCGGGTATGTCCTGCTGTCGTGCTTTGGCGCTGCGGTTTGCGCCGGCACGATCGCGATTCTGCTGCGACGCGGGTCCGCATTTTCCGCGGCGATTGCGATTATCGTTCTGCCCCTGATTGCGCAGCGCAGCGCTCCACGCGCGGAAGTCTTCACCACGCTGATCTTCGCGGCCTACCTTTCTCTGCTATGGGAGAACTATCAGACCGGACAGGCACGGCTGATCTGGCTGCCGCTGCTGATGGTCGCGTGGGTCAATCTGCACCTCGGCTTCATTGCCGGACTGGCGCTGATCGGCGGCTTCGTTGGGCTTGAGATCCTGGAAATGCTGTTTGGGAAGGCCAGAAGGGTGGCCGCGCTCGACCGGCTGCGACGAGCCTGGCCGTGGTATCTGGCGACGGCGATTGCGACACTCATCAATCCGTGGGGCTGGAATCTGTACAGCGCACTGGTGCGACAGAATCGTGCCATGGCGACGCACGCCCGTTTCATCGCCGAATGGGAAAGCGCGCACTGGAGCTGGCATGGCTCGCTGGGAACGTTCTCGCAGCAGCCAAACCAATACACGCTGGCATTGCTCGCAGTCATCGTCGTCATCGCGGGATTCGTGGCGCTGGTGCAGGCGCAGCCGGGAGCGACGATCCTGCTGATCGGCGCACTGTACGCCACGCTGCACTACATTCGCATGGCAGCGCTAACGGCTTGCGTCGTGGTGGTGGTCGGCGGATCCGTGCTTTCGATAGCCGCCGTGCAGGTGAGCCGCAGGATTCCAAGTGCGCGAACGCGGTCGATGCTGGCGATTGCCGGAACCGCGGCGATGTCGCTGATTGCCGTGACCTGCATGGCCCTGTTCGTCAGCGATCATGTTTATCTCGCCAGCAATAGCCGTACCAACTTCGGCGCGGGATTGAGTTGGTGGTTCCCGGAAGCTGCTGCCGACTTCGTCGTGAAGGAGAATCTGCCGCCGGAGGTCTTCAACAGCTTCAATGAGGGCGGATTCATCCTGTGGAAGCTCGGCGAGAAATATCGCGACTACATGGACGGGCGCTCGATTCCCTTCGGGGTGGAGGCGTTCGAGCGTGAGCGCGAGCTGCTGGGTTCGTCACTCGACTCGCCGCGCTGGGAGCAGGAGGCAGAGAAGTACAACATCAACACCATCATCGTGCAGCTCGATTCGGAAGAGATCGCGTTCGATCAGATACAGGATTTGTGCAACGCCGCTAACTGGCGCCCGGTTTATCTCGACGAAATTGCTATGGTGCTGGTTCGACGTACGCCAAGAAATGAAGATCTAATCAATCGACTACAGATCAGCTGTCCGACAACGCCGATTCCGGCAACTACGCTGGCACGCAACACAAAGACGTTTCGTCGGTGGCTGAATTCAGCTTACATTTTGCTGGCGCTGCGGCGCACCAGCGAAGCGCTGCTTGCCACCGACAATGCGCAGCTGATCTTCCCGGGCAGCTCCAGCCTGCATTGGCTGCGCGGGAACATTCTCTATGCCGGCTCACGCCGCGCCGAGGCGGAGCAGGAGTGGCTGACGGCTTTGTCGCTGACGCCGGGTCGGGCGGATCCGTTAGTGTGGTCGCGGCTGGCGGAGTTGTACAGCCAGCAGGATCGCATTCCCGAAGCCTTGCACGCGTGGCAACGAATGATTCAATTCACCGGCGATCCGGTGTTGAAGGCGAATGCGTTTTTGCAGGTGGCGCGCCTCGAGCTGAAAATGGGACATCCAAAAGAGGCTTTGCAGGCTTTGGATGGAGCGGTGCGCAGTGCACCGCCGGGATTGCTGGCGCTGAATAAAGGACGCAGTTTCAGCTTCGATGTGGCACAGGGACGCGCAGCCAGCTCTCGCCGGCTGGGCGACATCGCGCAGGCGATCGCCTTCCAGGAGCAGGCCGTGCAGCTCGACCCCGATGCGGCCGAGGCATGGTCCTACTTGGCAAAGTTATATCAACAGCAGGGCCGCACAGCCGATCAACAGCGCGCTGAAGAACGCGCCAAGGCGTTGGGTGCAACGCCGTAGAGCGTCTCCAGGCCCAGCCCGAGTCAGCGTCCAACGAGGGACGCGAACCTGGCTCACCGCATCACCACGAGCAACTGCTGCTCACCATCACGAGATCGGTCACGATGAACGGGCGGCTGGCGCCGTTACTTCCATTGGTTCGCCGCGGAACGTAGGCGACCTCGACGACTTGCCCCACATGGGCAGCGAGATCGACGCTGTTGCTGACCAGCTCCCAGGAGTTGGCGTTGTAGCCGTATAGCGTGTACTCGTTGGCGCCTGCGCCCTGCTGCAAACAGCCCGACAACGTGCGCACGTTGGGATTGCTTGTATTCGGAGCGGGACTGCTTGCGTCAGGAGCGGAGTTGCTCGTATCGGGAGCGCCCGAGTTATAAGTGTTGTCGGTAGCCGTGTTGTAATCATTCTGTGTAGAAGTCGCCGTGGCACTGGACTGCGTCGACGCTTCTTGCGCCGGAGCGATTGCCGCGAGGCTCACGATCAGTCCTCCCGCCAGCAGGCATGATGCAAATAAGTTCTTCATGATTCTGTTCTCCCTGGTCATAACAGTCAGCCCAGGCAGCGTCCTGCAAATGAACGCCAATCCAGGCGCCGATGACGAAGGGCAAGACACAAACAGGCGCGACCTTCCGGTCAGGCTGCTATCCATAAGAGTGGTGTCGAAGTGAGAACGTTGGCTAGGCAGCAGACACATTTATCCCAGTGATTTCAGGCAGCAGGACAACCCTGACTCGAGCACGCACTTCGTCTCATCTCAGTATGATTGACCGTGACGCGAAATCGCGTCCAGACTCTCAGTGTGCATCATCTTCGGGATCGCCCGATAGGCGCTTGAGGCCTCACTCGGCCCGCCGCACCAGTTTGGAAGCACCGCAGCGGCTGTGCGATACTTTACAGGCGACAGAATACAGCAACTAACAGCAGGACTAGCCCTGGCTATTGAGCATGTACATCGACATCGGCTAGTGCCCAGCAGGTTGCTTTCCGCGAGTAGTTACCTTCCCTCAGCCGGGATGGCGGAACTGGCAGACGCAGCGGACTCAAAATCCGCCGACCTTCGGGTCATGGGGGTTCGACCCCCCCTCCCGGCACCATTTACGGTGGCAAAGACTTAGCGGCAGAATCCTGACGGTGAGAGCTGTCCTTTCCACCCGACTGTGCCCGAAACTATGCCCATTCTGTTGGACCTCCAGTTGGTGCATTGCATCCGCGATGTCAGTCTGTGACACGATTGCGTACCGCTCAAATACGCTCCGGGTTCTCCAGCCTCCGATCCTTGTGTTGCCATCGATCATCGTGACTTTGGCAGCCGTGCTGTTGACCACGTCGATCTTATTGGTCGCCAGATCGATACCCGTGGCTGTAGGGTCTGCTCCCGCGGTCACGAGCGTCGTCTGATTGTTACACCCATTGATTACAGTTACCGTTGCGTCGGTTCCGTTGGCGACATAAATCAGGTTTGTCAAGGGGCTGACAGTGACGCCGGCGCAGCCTGGGTGAATTTGGACAGAGCGTGCGGAAGAATTAGGTCGATCGACTATTTCTGAAACAGATAGATAGCCAGCGGAACATCATTCAGTGAGTCTTCTGCGATCAGAAATATTGCGTAAGAATTCTGCAGCGTTACGACCACCGCAGCCGCAGGCAGGCTGACACCTGAGACCGTTACGGTCGCCGAAGGATATAGGCCATTGTTATTCGGATCCTGCGTTCCGAGGTCGATCGTGACATTCTGCGCGGCGGGCTGGCTGGGCTCATCCACTGGCGACGTCCCACCGGTATTGGGGAAAACCCCGCCAATCATAGCGGTTGAGGAGGATGGAGTCGGGCACTTGCTTCCCGAGCAACCAAAAGAAGCGAGTTGAGTTACTGGGGGTTCTTGACCCCGAATTCCTGGCTCGTAATAGAAGCCGAGATACTGCACTCCCACAACAGACTGCGTGTTGAGAGGGTTCGATGGCTGGATGCCGCCTATGGCGCCTATTCCTGCCCCAAGCGTGTTTGAGGGAACCACTCCTGCCGGTAACCCCTGCGCTGATCCGTTGTCCTCAAGGAAAAATCCCGTAGGGCCAAATCCCATGGTGACGGTCGCGACTGGAGGGTTAATAGCGTTCGACGCGGCCGTAACCGCATAGCCGTCAGTCCCTATTCCGCAGAAGCCTGCCGGCAGTCCAGTACCGGGGCTCGTCGGCGATGTGCCGGTCAGGGTGAACTGCGTAATGTCAGAAAAATTCCAGTTGCTTCCGTCGGTGGCGACCTGGAATGTGCCGTATGTGCTGTCCGTGTCGGGCAACCAGCTTGGCGGTGACGTCGCACCGGGGACGGTGATGTAATTGTAGGTCACCGTACCTCCAACGGAGGTGCAGCCATTAGCCGGCGCCAAGGGAATCAGCGAGTAAGTGATGTCCCCGTAACGAACCAGAGCCGCCTGTCCCGGCATTTCTAACGCAAAACCTGTGGTTTGACCCGTGAACTCGGCGGGAGCTGTCGTCAAGGTGATATCAAGATATCCAGCTAGAGGGCTGAAATTCCCGACGATGGCTCCTGCGAGCTGGTTTCCGTAGTGAGTCGTGTCTTCGCCATTCACTTGGTTAGAAGTGCGATTGATCTTGGTACTCCAGATGTGTCCAGTCGTTCCGATATATGAATTAATCTGGGAAGGTGCAGGCGGGGCCGCCAGTCCCGGTTGAGTATTGTTGCTTGTGCCCGGGCCGCCGCCACAGCCACCGGCTAGAAGCACAAGGCATGCTAGAAGTCCGAGAGTTAGACCGGTTCCTGCAGCCCGGCTTACATCTGAGTAGTTGGGCCGCTTGATATTGACCAACTGCTTAGGCACAACGGTTATCCGCAAACTGACCCTCCAACTAAGAGCTATCCTGACCACATACTTTAGAATGCGAACTTAAGACCTAACTGCAGTGTCCGCGGCTGATGAGCATCCACGGGATGAAGGAAGGAATTACCTACCAGGCAATTCGTGCCTGCTCCACCCGCTGCCGAATAGCCCGTGGAAGCAGGCCCATAGCAGCTGATGACATTGCTCCCGGTGTTCCCCTTGAGCGGGTCGTAAATCGCAAACTGAGTGTGGTTAAACACGTTGAATGCCTCAACGCGGAACTGGAGACTACGTTCTCCGAGGACTCGCCAGGTCTTCAGTAACGACATATCAAAATTAGTACGGCCGGGGTTGGTAAAGTAATTTCGGCCGGCATTCCCTAAGGTTAGTCCCTGCGGAGCGGCGAAGGCAGCCGGATTCCCCAATAGCGGCCCAAAACTCTGAGAGTTGTTTCCCACGTAGGGAGGAAGAGAATTTGGTACCAGGTCAGGGTACGAACCATACTGGAGTCCGTTGGCAATACCCGCATTATCGAGCTCACCGATGGTGCTCGAACCTTCATTAATGATACTAAACGGTGTGCCCGACTGGTAAGTGGTCACGCCGGACAATTCCCAGCTGGAAAAGACGAACTGAAGAAAGCCGGAGAGAAAACTGTCCGAATGTGTACCTTGAGCTGCGGGCGTGCCCATAGGCGGTGACGCGCCTCCATTCGCTGCTGCTTGAGACGGCTGCGGTTCGCCCTTGGCCGCCCCAGACTGAGCCGGCGTCGCACCTGCAGGCTGGCAATTATCACTGCAAGGATCCGAATAGAATATGCTCTTGTACAGCCTGCCGATAGACGAGAATGGATTTTGTATCACATAGCCGATGCTTATTAGATGACGCTGGTCGTAACTTGAGCTGGCCCGGTTTTCACTCAGGTCGGCTAGATTTACGAATGTAGCATCGGAGCGGTCCGAAGCATCGTCGATCGAGTGACTATAAGTGTAGGCTGCAATCAAAGTCACCGGGCCTTTGGTGCTTCTCACGGCGGTCTGGAATGCGTTGTAGGTGGAGTTGGCGGCGTTCTCGATGGAGTATATCTGCCCGATGCCAGGCGCATACTGCCGCAACGAGTTCGGGTCCACCAAGACTCCTCCCGGCAAGTTGCCATAGCAGGCGGCCAATAGGTTGACAAAAGCCGGCTGTGTGCTGGTGACGCTGGTATTACCAACCAGGAAGCTACCGCCATTGTAGCTCTGGCATACGGTAGAGGTGATGGGCTGGCCCGGAGCAAATGGATTTTGTGCCGCCGGCAACTGGGCTATCTGGTTGGCGTTGCCTTCTACAGCCAGATGTGTACCCTTGCTGCCGACATAGGCTATTGTTCCCACAAACCTCTCACTCAGCTGCCTCTCTATGCTCAAGCTCCATTGCTGCACATAAGGCCACTGTATCTGCTGGTTGGGAATCGCAACCACATTGAGGGGAAATGCGCCGCTGGGAGGGCAGTTAGCTCCCCTACCACCATTGATGCACTCCAGGTAAAAAGGCGCATATTGTGTCATGGTCAGCACAAGAGGAGCACTTCCAATCAGCGATCCGGTGTTGGCTTCATAACTGGTGCCGTGCTCGTAAAAAATGCCGTAGCCGGCACGAATTGAAGTCTGCCCAGAACCCGTTGGATCCCAGGCGAATCCGATTCGTGGTGCAGGGTTGAAAACGTGTCCTTGCATGCAGCCGCTGGGAACTCCGCTAACTCCGCACCGCACCAAACCATTGGTAATCGCCGGATTCAGATTATTCAGGTTGAGAGGTATGTTTTGCAGAGTTGAGCTGCTCACTAAGTGTCCGGTGGTGGGATCCACTAGCACGGTGGAAGCCAGAGCCTGACTAAAGGCCTCCGGGCTCCAGTTATAGGCATTGTTGTACTTTTCATGCCACAAACCAAAAAGACTGAGGCGCAATCCCAGGTTCAACGTCAGGCGCGGCGTCACTCGCCAGTCATCCTGCACGTAGGGCTCAACTACTGTGTAGCGGTTGTAGTACTTATATTGAGTGCTGTCTTGCTCATACTTCTGGATATCAGAATGGGCTTGCGTTTGCCCTTGGGCGTTGGTAGGCCCAACCAGAAAGTTGGCGAATGCATTCCCGGTGTTATTCGGACTATTTACATTGTTATAGAACAGTATACCCTGAACATCGCCGGTGTTTGCTCCGGTAGCTCCGCTTAGCTCGTTTTGCTGGCCGAGGTAGGCCTGCGCGCCGAACTGTACGGTATGCTTGCCGATGACTTTACTTAGAGTATCGCGGAACTGGTAAGTGGGATTAGAGTACTGCCAAGGCGTATATCCGGTATCGACCGCAAATCCGCTTCCGCCATAGGCTGCATTAGTACCACCAATTACGATCCCCGGAATCTTCCCTCCAAAGCCATTATTGAAAATCGTTCCCATCGGACACGTCGTATAGCCGGTTGCCGGATCGGGGGCGGTGCAGGGAGCATCCAAGATGGAAGGTCTGGCGAGACTTGAAACTCCGATGCCGGGCTCGGCGGTCAAGGTAATAGACTCGCTTGCGTAGCCGAAGCTAATGTTGTTCAGCATCGTTGGAGAGATGGTCCAGTTCAATTCAACGACTGCGTCGGTGCCCGGGCCCGAAAACTGGTTCAGCACCGTCGGAAAGCTATTCTGGGCATAGCCGCTGCTCTGCAGATAGCTCTGCCACACCGTCGGGATCGTGGCGTCCCAGGAATCGTGTATGTACCGAAACATCAGATTAACCCGCGAGCTAAGCTCCTGATCAATGCGAAATAGTTCCTCATGCCAATTTGTGGGCAGCGAAGGCACCACCACATAACAGGAGCCTATGGTTGAGTTGCATCCCGTGGTGGTGTTAGCTTGGGGAATAAGTCCGGTGTTCAGAATTGCCTTTGCGAATGATGTAACGGGAACGACATTCCCCGGATACCCCACAACATTACCAGCGGTACCGGTAAAGTTGTAGATCGGGCAATCAGGATAGGCGCTCTGCTTGAAGGTGAATCCTCCACCGGCCGCGATTGGCCCACTGGTCGGGCACACATCGTTGAAAATGCCTGCGCGCTCCGCATTTGACGGGACAGCCTGATTGAACGGAAATGGCGGTGGCGATATCTCCCGTCGAACCTCTTCTGAGAAGAAGAAGTGCGTCTTACTTTTATTCCGGTCGTAGATGCCAGGGATGTAGAACGGACCACCAATGGTGCCACCAAAATCATTGCGCCTGTACTCCGGTGTCTGGCCTGGAAGATCGAAGTAGTTGCGGGCGTTGAATATTTCGTTGCGAAGGAACTCGTACAGATTTCCGTGAAAGCTGTCGGTACCTGACTTGGTAGTGCTCTGAACGGTGCCGGATGCTGACTTTCCGTACATGGCACCATAGTTTGAAGTCAGAACTTTGACTTCGGAGAGGGCATCGACACTGGGATATACGATCAGCACCGGCTGGCCGTGACTAGCATTAATGCCGGCATTCAAGACGTCGCTTCCATCGATCTCAAAACTGTTATATTCCACTCGGCCGCCGTTTACGCTGAATTTCGCGCTTCCTAAGACGCCGACTTTAGATTCGTCCTGGCCGGTCTGGTTACTGACGCCGGGGGCAAGGGTTATCAGCTGGGTAAAATTACGGCCATTCAGACTGAGGGTAGTTATCTCTTTTTGGGTAATGGTTCCTGAAACTTCTGAAGTCTCAGTCTCCACCTGAGCAGCAGTGTGCTCCTGCACCGTGACATTGGTGCTCTCCGCCCCAGCCTCCAGCAAGATATCGAGCGGAAGTTCCTGCGCTGCTGTCAACTGCAGATTCACGGAGTGAAACTGTTTAAAACCAGACGCGGTCGCTGATACGTCGTAAGTGCCCGGCTGAAGGTCGGGAAATTTGAAATTCCCTTGGGCATCTGATGTAGCTGTCAGCTTCAGACCGGCGCTATTGGTCAGCGTGATTGTTGCACCGGCGATCACGGCACCCGTTTGGTCAGTGACCGTTCCAGAGATAGATGATGGCTGCTGCGCCGCCGCGGATGATGAGAACGCCGCTAGCAGTAGAATCAGAGCAAATATCAATCCTCTCGCGTCCGTTTCGGCCGTCTCACCGTGCCGGCCCATCAATGCGGCCTCTCATCTTGAGTCTTATTCGCTTCGTTCATCTGGGCGTTGACCGCATGGGAATCGGGTGCGCGCAGCTGTTGCTTAATCCAGTCAAAGGCACGGCCGCCGGCTAACGCATCATACTGACGACGTTTGGTATCGTACTCGACAATTTCAGCAAACGGAGGCATTGCTGCCTTCATATGTTGAACCACGGTGGCCGGTGTTACGGTATCATCCAAGACAAACTGGGCACGAAGCTTCTTGGCTTGTACATGGGTAGCCAAAGCGACGGGATCCAACGGTGCGACGCTGGCGAGGAAGGCAGGTTTCAGGTAGTTTGGGCGCTCGGATTCCGGGATCAAGGATGACTTTGCCAACCACGTCGGCCAATCACCCCAAGGCTGCAACGCATCGATCGCTCGGATTCGCGGCTCGATCGTGGATGCAAGAAGCGCGATAGTTGCTCCCGATCCAGTGCTGAAGATTCCGACGTGGTCAAGATCCAGATCCCCCCGCTCCGAAAGATACTGTAGCACCATCTGCACGTCATGCACGGACTCGGTAAGTGCCGTAGGCATTTCGCTGACGAACCATTCCCGCATTGGCCGATCGTGATACCGATGTCCCGTGAGCGCTGGCACGAAACCAACGGCTGCGTAGCCATTGAATACAAGCCGCTTGCAATATTCGTTGTCGCGAAATCGATCAGTTTCGGATGGATAGCTGTAGAGAAAGATGGCAACTGGCGGCTTCGCTACCCCATGAGGCTTGATGACGTACAAGTCTATCGGGTCAATAGGGCGCCACTGAACCTGCAACAGCTCACGCGTGAACTCGGGGAATTCGACCTTCTCTCCGGCTATAGGAGCGGCCGCGTGCATTCTGCTGTCGCTGACTGCCAGGGAGTGTAGATTCTCTTCGCCATATATCGATGGGGATAATTCTTCGGGCACGGTCTGCCTGGCTGGCGGATTTGTCGAATCGTTCGATTTTTGTTGGGATGCCAGCGCAATGCCGCTGAGAAGATATGCAGCTAATAAGATGATGACGGATCTACTAGTCCTAAGCCTCTTCATAGGTGATTAGCCGTGGTAACAGCGATAGCTTCGAGAAGAAAGCTCTAAGGCGGCCGGACTTTGCGGTCTAGCCGCCTTATGTTGACCTTCAGCCTTGCGGCTGCTTATTGCATCTGACCAAGGATTTCCATACCTGTGTCGGAGTAGTAATCCTTATCAGAGCGATCGGTGAATATGGCTCCACCCATGTCGCCACCGGCTTCTGGCATACCAGTGATCTGCCCGTTCGAACCCGTCACACCGGACTGGTTGTAGTGGGAGCGGAGTACGGACATATGAGCGGAAGGAACGAAGTCGGGAATTTCCCCGGCGAATGTCACCGTTGCGTTGTACAGCGACTGAATGCCGCTAGGCATTGGCGACACAGTCACGATGCGGAGGAACGTCCAGATAGGATATGTACCATCCAAGAGGTGCGGGAAGGTGACGGCCCCCGGGCAGGGCGGAGTGCTGCAAGACGGAAATGTTCCGTTAGTGTAGCTCTGGCGGATAGGATCGACACCATCGACCGTGACATACTTCGTAGTGCTAAGTACCGGTGCGAAATTACCGAAGCCCCAAAACGAGTAGCCAAGAGCATCGGGAGTTGCACCAACTTCTGAAACCATCTCGCCAGTGCCAATCACTCGCTGACGGCTGCCGCCGGAGGCATAGGTCTGATTCAGTGGGTTGTCCGCTGGGGGCGTTACGTTGTTTTCCTGAGAGCTATTAACCTCGAGGCTGCGAACAATGCAGAACTCGAACGTGTTGTAGGTACCTGACAGCGGCTCGCGCAACATAGTATGGATGCCCGCCGACGGAAGAGAGGCCACAGTTGGGACGAGGTCGCGCCCACGTGACAGATTTCCGTTAAAGGTCCATGCCAGCGGGAAGCGATCTACACCGGTGAACAGGATTGACCCAAGGTGCCCTAAGCCGGTTTGCGTGTTGTTAACGAAAATCACAACCGGCGTGGCTCCGGTGCTGGACGTTAGGTAGGTGAAGTTGATCTGCTGGCCCGAGATAGGGTCGGTGCCACTCAATGCAAACTGCACTGGAATGGCGCTCTTGCTGCTAAAGGCGCTCAGAATGGCCGTGCCAATTGGAGGTGGTCCATAACCCAGTCCGGAGCGGTTCTGGGTGAGCGGAGCCAAGGCGCGGTTGGTGGCAAACAGCGCATCTTCCGGCCGAATGTCGGTCATACCAGCATTGAACGCGGCACCCGTCAGGGCGGTGTACACCGCGTTGGGCAGTGGTACGTCCGGACGAAACGGCGCAGGAACCAGGTTGTCACCGGAGGAGCCGTTGTCCGAGCTATTCAGCACTAACGTGCAGGTGGGTACTGCGAAAAAGGCACGAACACCAACGCTGGAATCGACGCTGATGTAGGCGCAGATTGTCGTCGGGCTATTGTCGTTGTCCCACACGATCCAGATGTTGCCTTTGTTGTCGGGAATCTGAGAGCTGCGACTATCGTGCACGACGGCGCCGTTGGTCTTGGTCCAATTGCGGGCGCCACAAATCGCAGGATTTGTAAGGGATGCGGCGAATGCCCATGTATTGAATTGAGCCGAAGATCCGGCGCCATTAAACAAAATTGTCGGAGCGGCAAAGGAGTTTGATGCGAGCAGCACCATCGCACAAAGCGACAGGCTCAGGACTGTTAACTTTAGCTTCGTCATCGATACCCTTCCTTTCGTTTCGAGAGGATTTCAGTTTGTGGTTGGCCAGCGTATGACGTTGCAAAGCAGCTACGACATACAGCGTTGCAGAAGTTGTATCTGGCTTCGGCGTGAAGTATCGACCCAATGTGTGACTGTTTGATGAACTGCTGGTTAATTTCTTGCTCTAGCACATTATCGCGGCGCTGATCCCACCACATGCGCGCTGTTTGTGATGTAAGTTTCCCAGATTATTCCACGACGGACTGGTGCTCGGAACTACAGCATCTTGCCAGCGAGCCTAGTATCTCGCGTGTTTGCCGAGACGGCTCACTTCTACCTGACACTTGAGTGCCAGTTGTGACTACTAAAGTCTGCCTAATATTCATGGCGTACGACTTATCCCGTAATGGTCCTTCCTAAATGCGATTTTTCATCCAGCATTTACATTTAATTCATACTGTCGTTATGTAATGTGGAATGTAATACGAGCCGAAGCGATATGCGCTTAAAAGACATAGGCTGTGTTCCCCGGCTCAGAGTCCTTGCGGTTGGGCCACGTCGGTGGGTGAAGCTAGCTATCGTTCTAGCGTTCACTATCTCGATAGGTACAAAGGCGGTATCTGCCCAACTGCAACAGGAAAAGGTCGGGCACAAACTTAACCACGAGACCTCTGATGCGAAGTCCCGAGCTGTCACTACCATGGGCAATCTTCCGCTGGGTTTTGAACCCAATCGCGGCCAGTGGGATCCGAAGGTAACCTATTTAGCGCGCGAAGGTCAGTACGATTTTTTTCTTACTCCTTCAAAAGCGATGTTCCTTCTGCCCGAGCACTTGGTAATGCCGCCCACCGGGGCAACGGCGATGGTCAGCCAAGGCAAAGCAGCGACGGGGCAGTCGAGTTGGGATGGTATCGGAATGCGATTGGTTGGCGGAAACGCACTGTCCGATATTTCGGCCACCGGCCAACTCACAGGAAGGAAAAACTACTATATTGGGGCTGACCAAAAGAAATGGGCCAGCGGGGTTCCTCTTTATACCAGGCTCCAAGCTCGCGATGTCTACCACGGAATCGATCTGACGTTTCGGAACACCCAGAAACAACTAGAATTCGATTTCCTGGTTAACCCCGGCTCTAACCCCAATCGAATCAGGCTGGCATTTGAGGGGGCTCAACGCATCCAAATTGATGCCTCCGGAGATCTGCTGTTGCGGTGCCCCGCCGGAGACCTGAGGTTTCACCGGCCGGTCGCTTATCAAGAAGCCCATGGCGGAGGGCGCCAGGAGATCAGTGCTCGGTTTGCACAGAACCGGAGCGGCGAGATTCGCTTGCGTGTGGGACCCTACGATCACCGTCGACAGTTGATCATCGATCCGTCCGTCACCTATGCGACCTACCTCGGCGGCACGGGCCAGGACGAGGGGCTCGGTATTGCAATCGACGATGCGGGCAACAGCTTCGTCGCCGGAGGCACGGCCTCACCTAACTTTCCTAATACCGGAGGCGGGCTTAACTACTCTGGCGAGATGGATGCTTTTGTAACGGAATTCGATTCCAGCGGACAGCTGGTTTTCTCCACCTTAATCGGCGGCAGTGTAAGCACTGTTGCTACTGCCATAGCTGTGGCGAGTGATGGGCCTAATCCTGGGATTTTCGTCACCGGTTACACGAACTCACCCGATTTTCCCGCGGATGGCAATGCATATCAGTTTTCTCTGGCCGGGATCCAGAACGCATTCGTCTTCATCCTGAACTATCCCGGAGGTTACTATACCGACGCGACCTATCTGGGCGGTGAAGCTGTTGATGCTGGGCTCGCAATCACATATGACACAGTGATCGGCTATGTTTATGTTGTCGGCCAAACTACGTCGCAACATTTTCCGATCAGCTCTCCTCTTTTCAATGGCAGCCAGCTGAACATGGGCGCCGGTCCGGGCCCGTCGGACGCCTTTGTGACAGAGATGTATCCCGACGTTTCAGGAGTCTACTTTTCGACTTTCCTGGGTGGTACGAATCAGGACTTCGCCACGGGAATTGCCCTCGATCACCCGGACAGTACGTTCCACAACATGTATGTCACTGGTGGAACGAATAGCGGTGGAAGCAGCTCTCCTCCGTCGTTTTACACGACTCCCGGCGCCTTCCAACGCACCTGCGGAACCGATGGCAATTGTAATGGCGGCCAGGACGACGCTTTTGTCGCAGTACTCTGCGTTTATGAAGATCCGCCATGTAATGCGATTGGCCTGGCTCCAAATTATGTATATTCCACGTTTCTTGGTGGCAGCGGTAAGGACGATGCTTTTGGCATAGCGGTTGATCCGAGCAGCAATGTCTACCTCACCGGTCAGACAACTTCGACCGACTTCAAGTTGGCAAATCCTCTTCAAGCCACTCTCAAAGGTTCGCAGAATTCCTTCATTTCGAAGATGAATCCCACAGGCACTGGGTTGGTCTTCTCGACTTACCTCGGCGGAAGCCAGACGGACACTGGGCTCGGCATTGCAATTGATACAAGTCAGAATGTCTATGTCACCGGTAGGACAAATTCTCCCGATTTTCCGCTGCAGTTTGCGACACAAGGGGCTATTGGCGGAGCAACCGATGCCTTTGTCAGCGCGCTGAATTCTTCGGGAAACACCCTGGCATTTTCGACATTTCTTGGCGGCTCCGGAGACGAAGACGTATTCGGAGGCTCTATTGCCGTAGACTCGACACAAAATGCCTATGTGACCGGAGATACAAATTCTACGAATTTCCCGACGGTAAATCCGTATCAGGCCTCAATCGGTAGCACTCAGGACTGCACAATTAATGGAAATCAGGTGCTTTGCCCAGATGCATTCCTGGCCAAGATTAACGCACGTCCTCCGAATTCTTCGACTCTGACCGTTACGATCCCCAGCGGTCCAGAAGGAATAGTCAATAGCAATCCTCCCGGTATTGATCAATGCTCCAATGGCAGCAGTTCCGGAACTTGCACGGCATCTTTTCCCGACGGAAGCGAGGTAACGCTAACAGCTACCCCAGTCGAAGATCAATTTGGCGGCTGGAGTGGTGATGTTCCGAGCAGCTGTGGAACGAATCTGACTTGTCAAATACAGATCACCGGCAACATGAACGTCACGGCCACATTCCTTCCCGTGGTGGGTCAACTCTATACCCTTCTAGTACAAGGGCAGGGTATAAATGGCGAAATCGGAACAGGCACAGTCACCAGCTCTCCCGCCGGCATTAATTGTGGGACCGGAGGACAGATCTGCCAGTTCGATTTTGTTTCGGGCGCGCAGGTTACACTCACCGCAGCGCCGGATTCAGGCTCCTTCTTCGATGGCTGGATGCAAACTCCAATAAATCCCAACTGTACGGGCACTGGAGAATGCGTCATCGTGATGACCTCGAACCAGACGGTGGATTATATTTTCTTACCCAACAATGCCCCTCCACCACAGCCGGACTTCACAATAACAGTGTCTCCCGCGTCGCTCGGTAGTATATCGGTAGGAACCCAGGGAGTTGCTGCTATAACGCTTAGTACGTTGAATGGCTTTACTGACTCGGTCAACTTTAGCTGCTCTGTTCTTCCCAGCTCTACGTCGTCTCCTTCCTGCACAATCAGTCCATCTTCGCTGAGCATACCGGTGAACGGGGCCGGCAGCGCTACTCTTGCAGTAAATACAACCGGCATGGTTGCTAGGAGACGAGGTCTTGCGGCAATTTTGGCCTTCTGCATTCCGTTTCTGGGAACGTTGTTTAGTAGGACAAGTAGGACACGACCCTCAAAGAAACATTGGTTGAGATTTCTGCTGCTCGCCATCTTGCTGGGATTGATTGGGGTCGGGCTTGCGTGCGGCGGAAGTGGCGGAGGGAACAGCGGCGGCGGAGTAGCGCAGCCGGGAAACTACACAGTCAGCATCACGGCACAAGGCGCGACTACCGGCGTTTTACATACGGCTCAGGTGACACTAACCGTTCAGTAGCATGGCTTGACTGGCGTCAGTGGCAAACGAGTGATAGCTAGAAAATCGAATACAACTCAACCGAGGAAAATCAATCTATGCACAGCAACAAAGTATTTACCGCTTTGAGCGTAAGTCTCGCTGCAATCCTGTTGACGTCGAGCGGGTGGGCCGCCACCCAACGGCCGATACATAACTTTGGTTTGACCAACACCGATGGCCAAGATCCTCAGGCCGGTCTCATCTTTGATGCGGCAGGAAATCTCTACGGTACGACGTACTCCGGCGGCAGCTTAGGCTTTGGTACGGTATTCAAGATGACACCCAATGGAAGCGGCGGCTGGACGGAGAAGGTGCTGCATAACTTCGGCATCGGAGTCATGGACGGGAAGACGCCGCAAGCCCCACTCGTCCTGGATGACTCGGGAAATTTGTACGGCACAACCATCGACGGCGGAACGAACAGTGTCGGGGTGGTGTTCGAAATGTCACCCAACGGCGGTGGCGGTTGGACGGAGTTCAAGATACATAACTTCGGAAACGGCGAGGATGGGTCGAGACCCGAGGCTGGGCTGATTCTTGATGGCGCCGGTAATTTGTACGGCACGACGCACTCGGGCGGCACTCACAGCGCTGGTACGGTATTCGAATTGACGCCCAACGGTAGCGGCGGATGGACCGAGCGAGTACTGCACAACTTTGGAGCCGACCAGGACGACGGACAAGATTCTGAGGGTGGGTTGATCTTCGACTCTGCCGGCAATCTTTACGGGACAACCGTAGCGGGCGGAAACCTTGGCCTGGGTACTGTCTTTGAGATGACGCCGAATGGCAGCGGCGGCTGGACCGAGAAGGTTTTGCATAACTTCGGCCACGGGGAAGACGGAAATTCGCCCCAGGGTCTCAGCCTGATCTTTGATGGCGCCGGTAATCTCTACGGCACGACCAACACGGGTGGCATGAACAATGCTGGAACTGTTTTCGAAATGAGCCCTAACGGCAGCGGCGGATGGTTTGAGAAGACGCTGCATTTCTTCGGTAACGGCAACGACGGCATGGGTCCAACTAGTAGCCTGATCTTCGACGCGAATGGCAACCTCTACGGCACGACACTTGAGGGTGGCACGAACGGCGCAGGTGTCGTTTTTGAGATGATGCCGAATGGCAGCGGAGGATGGACGGAGATCGTGCTGCATAACTTCGGCGCTGGCGACGACGGCGCCTTTCCGCAAGCAGGCGTGATTCTAGATGGCGCCGGCAATCTCTACGGCACGACGGGCGCGGGAGGAATTCAAAGCGACGGGACGGTGTTCGAGGTCACGCCATGATGGCATCTTAAGCAATATGCTCCATGACAGCCGCACGCAGTATCGTTGGGCTGACTATCAGTCCCCAGCTGCATTGTGCGTTTTGGGCGCGCAACCTAGCTGTGATGTGACAATGTGCTCTCGAGGAGCAGTGGCGGCTTTGGAATCGCTGGCCTGGCTTGCCTTCGCCGGCGAGCCACTTCCTTTTCGCGCAAATTGACGCTCAGTTCCTCCAGGTGCGGGAGTGCTCCCGTTTTCGCCAGCTTGATATCCAGCAAGCGGCGTAGTGCGAAAGTCAGGCGCCAGCAATGTGATGTCCTGATCCCGCTTCCTTCATCGGCGCCGGCGCGAGACTAAGAGAGACAGGAGCCAAGCAGTTCCGAAATGATCTGTCTCGTTTCGTGACAATACTGTCCGCGAGCAGAACATTTGCAAGCACACCGCCTGCTGCGCACAACGGAATAACCGGGCGGTAAGACGATCTGGAATTACAAGTCCGAGACTCCCATCTCAGAGTCGCCCCAATTGCAGCAGCCTTCGGCCCATCAAGCAATACCAGATCACAGTTGAAAGACCGCCACCAGCAGCAACGATCACTCCCACGCCACGGGGCGGTAGAAAAGCTATTTCGAGGACAATCATCAGCGCATTTCCGAGCGTCCCTGAGTAAGCTGTCGCTTTGCTGAAGGCGTGGCCTTTCAGCATTACCAGGGAGACGACCAGACAACCAAATTCAATGATGAGAATGCCTGCACGGTTTTGTCCTTCGACCAACATCGCCCGGCCTGCTGAGACCAGCAGGGACCTCTGCGCATCGTTGGTCGCGATCATGTATTGCCTGCTGAGAGACAGCATCGGAAACGCCTTGCTGCTTGCAAGATAAACCGCTATTCCCACGAAGAACAGAATTGTACCCAGGGCGGCATAGGCTTCTCGCTCCCGTTTAAGCGCGGAGTAGACCGCGAGAATGGCGGGTGCCAAGAGTATTGCCCCAATTACGTTCAACAGACCGAGATTGCGGAGCGCGATAAAAGGGTTGGTCTGAAACAGGTTGAACCAGTCGATAACCGTAACCGTGTGGGCCGTTGCATGTTCCACGCTGGGGAAGAAGCTGATGGCAATTTCGGCTGGGACAAGCAGAGTTGCAATCAGGGTACTGGTGCCGCCGAGTTTGTAAAGGCTTTTCCAACTACGATCAGGCGGGCCAGAACCGCTTGGCGACTGCGTCTGCGAAAACGCTTGGGGTGCATTCGTGTCTGCCACTGGACAGAGCCTCTTATTCCGGTGACACCAAGAACCGTTGTCAGCTGGCAACTACTACTGTTCTGGGTGTGACCAAAAAATGAGCGGCCCTTACCATCGAGACCAGAGCCTTCGTAACGCAACCCAGAACAGCTTGTGCGACGCCGCAAGTCCACATTTACCAATCTCATTGACGGTGCAGGTGTTCGGGTACCTCAGGATGTACTTGTGGTTTCGAAATTACAAGCTCAATCGCTCATTACTGGTTTACTTTCTCCAGACATAACGACCATTCGAACGTGCCGCGTGTCCTTGCGGAGCCCACAAAATCGCGCCTAGTCTGATCCAGCACAAAACAAATAGTGTGCGAATGAGAGGCCTTGGGCGGTGGGCACAGCGTTGGCAATAGCGAGTACGAAGGTTCACGCGCGCCGAAGGCTGGAGACAATCACGGCGGTCCCGACGGAATTGCGCTCGGATTCGTTTTCCACACGACCGTATGCGGAGGAGGGTACATGCCAGGCAAGAGTGTGACGATCCTCGATGGCACGGGAGTTGGCGACCGAGATCTATCGCCAATTCTCGACGTGCTGTCGCGCGTGTTTAAGGCAGCAGAGGCTGAAGTCGTAACCTTTTCTCTGCGCGAAATGAAATTGGCTCACTGTCTCGGATGTTTTGGCTGCTGGGTCAAAACGCCGGGCCTATGCGTGGAAGCGGATGCCGGTCGCGACATTACTAGAGCCATCGTTCGCAGTGATGTAACCGTTCTCTTCACCCCCGTGACCTTCGGAGGTTACTCGCCGGAGTTGAAGAAGATGGTGGACCGGTTCATTCAACTGGCTTCACCTTTCTTCCAGATGGACCACGGGGAGGTTCACCATCCGCCGCGCTATAGCCAACGTCCGCGAATGGTGATGGTGGGAGTCCAGCGCGTCGCCAACCTGGCGGAAGCTCATATCTTCAAGACGCTCGCAGGACGAAACGCAATCAATTTTCATCCTCCCAGCTACGCGGCGGAAGTCGTTTCTGCGTCGGAGAACATGGATGCGCTTCAGCGTCGCTTCGAAGCGCTCCTGACCCGATCTGACGCCTTGCCCTTTGGCGATGCGGCCGCATCCCTGATGCCTTCGCCGGTCATGCCCTGCACAGCCATCGACTCGCTCAGCCGGCGGCGAGCCCTGCTCATTGTCGGCAGCCCCAAAACCGCCGAGCCGAGCACGTCCAGCGCCTTGGGGAGCTTTCTTCTGGGTTGCCTTGAGAAGCGGGGATGGTCGACCGAATCGCTAACGCTCCGCGCGAGCCTGAATCGCCCCGAGGGTGAGAGTGAACTGCTTTCGGCGGTCGAGCGCGCGGGCCTGGTGCTCTTTGCCTTTCCTCTTTACGTCGATGCCTTGCCCCATCTCATGACCAAGGCGCTGGCCGTGATCGCAGCCCACCGAAGGACGACTCGTGAAACTGCCCCGCAACGTTTGGTAGCGATTGTGAACTCTGGCTTTCCTGAGACCCACCAGAATTCGCTCGCGTTGGCCATATGCCGCGAGTTCGCCGAGCAGAGCGGCTTCCAGTGGGCTGGTGGTCTTGCGTTCGGTGCGGGAGGGATGATCGGTGGCCAACCCCTTACGCAGCCGCAACGTCAAGGAGCGCCTGTCAAGAATGTGATTGCAGCCTTGGAGATGACCGCGAACTCCCTGGCTGACGGACTGCCCATCCCGGCCGAAGTGATGAAGTTGATCACCAAGAACCGCATTCCTTTTGCGCTCTGGAGTCGGCTGTACGTATTGATGGGTGCCAGGGGCTTCAAGAAAGTAGCGGCCAAGAATGGAGTCAGCAACGCTGACTTGTTGGCCCAGCCATATGCAGTCCGCTAAGAAAATTGATTCCTACCGCTTCGTGGATGGCATCGCGAAGAAAGTGTTGAAACGCTGGGCGACCCTACCCGGCGAGACACAGATCCCATGGACTCCTCTCGCCAGTCCGCTGTCCGAATGTACCGTAGCCCTTGTAAGTTCGGCGGCGATCGTTTTGAAAAGCGATCACCCGTTTGACCCGGAGATCGAGCGGCACGATCCCTGGTTTGCCGACCCCTCGTACCGAGTGCTGCCGCGAACAGTACGTACTGGCGATGTTCAGGTTTGCCACCTTCACATCAATCCGGCCTTCGCTGAGCAGGACTTGAACTCGGTACTACCGATCTGGGCGATTGGACGAACTCGCAGAAATGGGCGAGATTGGCGCGGCTGCGCCGTCCAACTATTCCTACATGGGCTACACCCTTCGGCCGGAGCGGCTCTTGCGGGAGAGCGTGCCTGCAATGGTGCAGCAACTTCGTGAGGAGCATGTCGACATCGTGGTGTTGATCCCAGTTTGACCTGTTTGTTGCTGGTCCGTGGGACTGGTGCAGCGCGAGATCGAGGCGGCTGGGTTTAGCACCATCTCCCTGTCCATGATGCCGGAGCTGACAGCAAGCGCGGGAGCGCCGCGAATAGCAGCGATCGAGCATCCGTTCGGCATGACGTTAGGCCGGCCCGGCGACGCGGCGGGTCAGCTGGCAGTCTTGCGCGCGACACTGCGAGCGATGGAAACGATGGCGGAGCGAGGCTGTGTCGTACACCTTCCGTTCGAGTGGACATCCACGGAGAAGCTTGCGCTCGGTCCGCCCGAGCCGCCGCCGATCGCGCAGTACCTGGTGAGGCATCCCTGGGCTCTGCCGCGGTTCTTGAATCGGACGCCGCCCGCGAACAGTGGCTGAACTATTGCACCGAAAGAGGAACCCGTGATGCCGCAACCCGAGCTGAATCGGGGTGGTGATCCTGATACGACAGATACCTGCTGGAATTCCCTCTACAAGGTTACTGCCGTGGCTGCCGTGATTGCGGCACTGATCTTCAGAAGATGGCTTGCGGCAGACTTCCTGTTATTCAGGGCGATCGGGCTTATCCGCTCCGGACCCACAAGGATGCCCACTTCCGCGCTCGACTGGTTTACGCTGCTTCACACCAATCGCCTCGTTGGACTTACCTTCCTTAACGTCTTCGACAGCGTTAACTATGTTCTTGTTGGATTGATTTATCTCGGCCTGTACGCCGCCCTCAGACGAGCCAATAGAAGTTACGTAACACTCGCTACGGCGCTCGGCTTTGTCGGGATTGCGGTCTATCTAGCATCGAATCAGGCATTCTCCATGCTTCTCCTCAGCGACCAATACGCCGCCGCGACAACGGACGCGCAAAGGTCCATGCTGTTGGCAGCAGGGCAGGCGCTACTTGCGATTAGTAATCCTAATGTTCTTGGCCCGGGTGCTATCGGTTTTCTCCTTATAACCCTGGCCGGTCTCATCTTTTCTATCGCCATGCTACGGGGCAGTACCTTCGCCAAAGGAACCGCGTATACCGGAATTCTGGCAAATGTATTCGGTTTGGGCTATCCCCTGGGAATAGCCCTCGCGCCAAAGACAGTGGTCATTCCGACAGTTGCGATTTCGCTGTCTATCTCAGCGTTGTTCTTGCTGGCATGGTACGCGTGGATCGCGGTAAGGCTCTTCCAGCTGGGGTATCGCAAACCAGAGGATAGCGTCGCAAAGATGATGGAGCGATCATGAACAACAGCGAACCCGGCCGGTGGCCCTTATGGCTCAGCTTTCCGCTGGCTGTCCTCCTCGCCGTCGCCAGCCTCGGAGGAATGTTCCTTCGCTCTACCTATGCAGCTGAAACCCGGATGCAGGCTGCTCTAAGCATTGGAAACAACTGGGGGAACCTGGTCGTCATCGTACCCCTCCTTGTGATCACAGCCATCCTGGCTCTTCGCGGTTCGGTTGCGGCCCGACTAGTGTGGGCAGGAACCCTCGCCTACCTCGTCTACGATTTCCTCAATTACGCATTCGAGATTCACTTCAACTCGATGTTCCTTGCGTACTGCGGTGTTCTGGGACTCAGTTTCTACGCTTTGGCAGGAACTTTCGCGGCGCTGCCGGTGGTGGAGGTTGCGCGTCGCTACGGTCCCCGCGCTCCCGTAAAAACCACGTCCATCGTTCTTCTACTAATGGGCGTGATCATCGTGCTCCACTGGCTGTCGGAGATCGTTCCTGCTCTGCTTAATGGCCAAGCGCCGCAGGCAGTGCGCGATTCTGGCCTCGTAACGGAGTCTGTCGCCGTTCTGGATTTGGCTTTCGGAGCACCAGCCTGCTTGATTGCTGCGATCCTGTTGCTTCGCCGGCAACCAATGGGCTTTGTCTTGGCTCCGATCGTGTTAACGTTCCTCGCCCTCAGCAGCCTGGTACTCGCCCCAATGGGAATGATGATGGCCCGCCGTGGCTTCCAATCGGGTCACGCCTTGTGCGTTATCGGTTTAGGGATTGCGGCAGGAAACCTTGTCCTGCTTATTCTCTTCTTACGGGAGAAGTAAAGCGACTTCTAGACATGCTACCCGGCGCGCGCCTTCTTCGCCTTAATAGTGCCAGCACCGCCGCCGTGCTAGAACATGAATCGCACCGAAAACTGCAGAGTGCGGGGCAGACCGTCGGGATTGATCTCCTGCAGGGTGCCGAAGTTCCCCGGGCCGGAGTTAGGCACCAAGTAGCAGGTCTGATTCGAGGTCATGCCGTCACCGCAGTTGCTGCCGATCGGGTTGTACTGCAGCTGGTTGATTCCGTTACCGTTTTGAACGTAGTAGTTGGCATGATTAAACAAATTGAAGGCTTGCGCCTGCACCTCCAGTTGTTTGCCTTCCGCGACCACGAAGGTGCGTGACAATCCAACATCGATCCTCTCCAACCAGGGACCATAGAACGAGTTCAGGCCAATTCCCGGCGTCGGCCCTGCGTCGTTGATGCCTCCCGCAGTGTTTGCCGTGTCCTGATTAAAGGCCGTGTCGTTGAGATTCCCATTAGCGCCGTCGCAGTTGTTGAACGACAAAGTCGAGCTTGTGCACGCGGGGCTCAACAAAGCTGCATATGGTCGTCCCGAAGAGAACTCCATCACCGTACTGAGCTGCCAATTGGAGAGCAGAGAGCGCGCGATGTGCGAACTGGCCAAATGTTGCAGCTCCGGCTCGTAGACGGCGGCCAGTGTAATACGGTTCCGCTGGTCCAGCAGCGAAGGCGCCGTCGTATTGCCGAAGTCAAATTGATTGTTGAAGTCTGTGCCGTCGCGCACGATATTGTGGGCCCAGGTGTAACCAAACTGCAACGACAGTCCCTCCGTCATCCGTCGCTGCAATTGCACGAACAAAGCGTTGTATTGATTTTGACCGGGGCTGATCAGCTCATTGATCTGGCCGAGATTGGGGTTGATGCGACCTTCAGTGAGTAAACCATTATCCAGGTTTGGCAGAATGATGGTTTGTCCACTGCAAGGCGCGGCCGTTGTACCTGGGGGGCAGACGACGTAGGTAGTCGTACCCTGCGGTGTGTTCAAGTTAAGATCGTACGCACTGCTTGAGAGAAGGTGGACTCCGTGACTCCAGATCGTTCCTAAACTCAAGGTCGTATTCCTGGCGATCTCCTGCTCAATCTGCAAGCTCCCCTCCAGAATGTAGGGCGCACGGAACTGAGGCGAGATCAGTGAGATGTCCGGCGAGGACTGGAACAGAGGCGAGTTCGCTGGAAGAATGCTCGGGAAAGTTGGTACCTGTTGATTTGGAATTCCACCATCATAGCTCGTGCTAACTGACGTTTGCTGGGTTGGCAGCCCATTCGAGATCACTGCGTTGCGATAATTCAAGCCGTTCATGTTGGTGTAAAACTGTCCGAACCCAGCGCGAACGACGGTCTTCGGCGTCGGCCCCCACGCAAAACCGAAGCGCGGTGCAAGACGGAAGAATTGGTTTGGGTATTGACCCGTAAGGGGAAAGGCAGGGTTCTCTTTCGGCTGTGGATAGATTTGAAAGTCTTCGCGCAGCCCCATTTCAAGCGTCAGATTGGGCAAAATGCGATAGGTATCCTGCGCATAGAATCCGTAGTACGGAACGCTAAAGGCAAAAGTTGGTGGACCGGCGGATTGGCTGAACAGGTTGTACTGGCCTAATGCGAAAGCCTCTAGATTGGAGAACTCGTAACTTCCAAGCGGCGAGCCAAAGTCAGCAGCCTCGTTGGGATCGGCGCCGCCGTCGTTGGTATCTGCGTCGTAGGCACGGCTAAAGTCAAATCCAAACTGCAAGGTATGTTTGCCAACCACGTAGTCGATGCGATCGGACAGAGAGTACTGCCGTTCAAAAACCGATCCGATGGAGAAAGGTGCATTGCCGAGAATGAATGCGGCCGGGCTGTCCAGAATGATCGTGGGAGTGTTCGGTGCCAAGCCGGTCGGTGTTGCGATCTGATTATCTTGCGACGTGCCGAAATGGAATTCATTTAACAGGCTCGCGGAGAAAGTATGGGTCCATCCCACGCTGGCCAGGAAGGCATGTACGTAGGCGTTGGCTAAGGTCTGCTCGCCATAATTGCCGACGGTCGGATCAGTGATAACACCCCCTGGTGAGCCAAAGTCGTTATAGTTCAAGCTAAGATAAAGCGCATCCTTCGGGCTCGCCTGATAGTCCATTCGTCCAGTGAACACCAGATCATTCCGCTGTCTCGATTTGCTGCCGAGGTTAGAGTTCAGGGCGCTAACGACATTCGAGACTTGTTGTAGATAGGCCGGGTTGTTGGGATCCGGTGCTGTTACAACACCGGGCACTGGCAATGGCCCATTCGGTGGGGGCAGCACGGTTCCAGGCGGAAGGCCGAAGTTATCGCTTAAGAACTGGGACAGGTTTGCCGGTGTCGTTTGCAGTGCAGGATTGATGACCTGAATGGGATCGTTGCGCAGCTGCTGTTCATAGTCCACAAAGAACCACATGCGGTTCTTCACGATGGGACCGCCGATTCCAGCGCCGAATTGCTGAAGACTGTCGTACGGTTTGGGAAAACCATTGGCTATATTGATGGCATTATTAGCACCAGTTGCATTCGGTCGATTGTAGTAAAAGGCGCTCCCATGGAACGCATTACTTCCGGACCGGGTCACGGCATTAACGAAACCAGCTCCGCCTCCATATACAGATGAATAAGGACTCACCGAGACCTGGAACTCCTCTATGGCATCTTCGCCATACAGATAAGGTATGCGGTATCGACCTACTATATCGGCAAAGTAATTACTGGTTGCGTTGCTTCCGTCGACAGTGAAGTTATTGGAGCCGTTCCCATTTGCATATCCTGAATCTTCGCCACCTTGCTGGCCGGCAACGCTGACTAAGCCCGTGTCACCGTCGTAGCTGGTATTAGGAGTCAGCACAGCAAGATCGGTATATCGGCGGCCATTCAGTGGCAAATCGTCAATCATCGATCTGTCAATTACGGTGCTGGTGGAGGATTCCCCCGGCCGCAGCAAGGGCGTGGTTCCGGTTACCTTTACGGTGTCCCCGCTGGCTCCAACTTGCAGCTTGATGTCCTGCACAGCACTGCGTCCTACCAGCACCTCCGTCAAGATTTCCGTATCCCGAAAGCCCTTAAGGCTGGCCGTAACGGAGTAGGCTCCCGGCATGAGAGCTGGAAACTGATATAAGCCGGCATGGTTTGTAGTGGCGGCCTTCTCAACACCGGTCGCAAGACTGCGCACCAGCACGGAAGCGCCCGGGATAACTGCGCCGCTGGGATCGGCAATCTGTCCGCTGAGAGAGCCGGTCAGGACGACATTCTGCGCGTTTAAGATGAGGTGTGCCCCTAGTAGTCCACAGCAACACAGCACAACCGACAGTTTATGTAGAGCGCTGGCTCTAGCACGTAGTGTGGAAGCGGTCTGCATATGATCCTTTATCAATGAGCCAAATAAATGTGTTGGATATAACGAGCCTGAGACAGTGTCTGTTCCGCTGGCGCGACAGAGGTTGCCCAGTTGTTCTGGAATTCCGTCTGTTGTGCCAGGAGTGCCGGAATCGCGACGAGAAGTATGAGAATGAAAAGAAGGTGTGATTGCCACGCGCCCTTACGCATTGCATCTTCATTGCTATCTCCTTCACGCGCCGAACGCGTGCTCGACGAATCGCTAAGGCAATGCAAGAACACCCGCCGCTGTCTCGCCGATCGTGCGCACGCTGGAGCGGGAACGGTGTTCGAGTGAGTCATCTTCGTCTGGGAGGTAAGACAGGGCGCTGCAGACGAAGCAACCGATGTTTCGCTCAGGCAAATGACACATGCTCGACGTGGCGAGAAGATTAAGCAGTGAAGAAACTTCGATTAATCGAAATTTCCCAAAATGGGATGGAAGTGCTCGGACGGATGATAGCGAGGATGGGTGTCGGAAACGAGACAGGCCCCAGCGATTGGCCTGCCGAACGCAAATGATTGGCGCTTTGGACTTGATCTTCAATGCTGCGGCTCTCCGCCCCAACTTTTCTGCGCGTTGGACCTCGGCGGAACTCGGGTCTGGACCCGCCGATAACATTACCCGGGTTTGGGAAATGACCATTCAGGAGGAGGCAAGCGAACCGCCTCCTCCTGTTGGTTGTTTTGGCTGAGCTGACTTCTAATCGTCGTCCCGATCCGCGGGAACCTTTCCAGAGTGAACAGGTGCGGGCATTTGAGAGTTCATGCCCTTCACAAATTTCCAGATCATCTCGTTCAACTCCTGCGGCGGGGCGCTGTCGGGATGATCGAAGTCCATCTGGCTGGCGCGAATTTCCATCTTTCGCATGGGGTCGTTGGCGGCCAAATCGCTTAGGCGCGGAGATTGCGCACAGATGATGTTCTGCGCCGGCAGAATGGCCGAGTAAGGTTGGTTGTTCGCGGGTTGAGTGTTCCATTCCGTGATGAACGGATTGGCGACCGCGTCGTACGAGGTCATCGGGTTCAGACCAAGCAGCATTTCCATGGTCTTCAAGACGCTGGTCTGGTTGTGGAACTGATGGTCAATGGAGCCCTGAGTGATCCAGGGACTGATGATGTAGAAAGTGGAACGGTGGCAATCGACATGATCCGGACCATCCTGCGCGTCGTCTTCGATAACGAATATCGCCGAGCTGTTCCAGATAGGGCTGCTGCTAATCGCCTGCACGATCTCTCCAACGCCGTAGTCATTGTCAGCAACCTCGGCCTGAGGAGCAAAGTCGCCCGAGGTTGGTCCCTGGGTATGGTCATGCGGCAGGCGAATGGTTTCAAAAGCTGGCACGGAATTACCGGAAGGGTCGACTGTTAGCATTTCCTCGAACTCATGAATCCACTCGTTGGCACGGCTGGATGCATTGTGCTTCCCATAGCTGGTTTCCTGATACGAGCAGTTCTGCACGCCACGGCCGGTATAGATTGCCGAAGCATCACTGTCGGGATAGTCGCTGTCAAAACGGCGATAATCCCAGTCGCTGACTCCTCGCAGGTCATGACCCGGAGGTTGGTTCCCCAATACTGCGGGATAGTTGTCCGGGATAATCGTGTTGCCGTTGCTGTCGGTGACGCCGGTTGACAGGAAGAAGCCGTAGTTGCGGTAAGTGATACCTCCAGCTTGCACGGCATCCCAGATGTGTCCACCGGGACCCTGTGTGACGTCCGGAATCGACGGCGCGCCGTTGGGGAAGTACAAAGGCGAGATCTGCTGTCCGTCAGGATTGTAAGCCGGAAAACCACCCACGTCGTAGCCGTTATTCTGGCCTTCCACGTCGTAGATCCGCCCCCGGCCACTGTAGTTGTAGGGGACGTTCTTAATTTCGTCTTCGTTGGCAATCGCTTGCGTTAACCATGCCCAGCCATCAAAGCTGACTTCGCTGTTGGTGTAAGAGTTGTCCAGCAAAACGAAGCGCTGCGCCAAAGCGTGCAGGTTAGGGGTGATGTTCTGACCGAATAACGCGAGACTAGCATCGCCGTTGCCTCCGGGAACGTCGCCCAGCACCTGGTCATACGTCCGGTTCTCCTTGGCAATGTAGAAGACGTGGCGGATGTTGCCACTCTGAATTCCGATCCGATCCAAACGGCGATCGCGCTGCGCGCCGGCAGAGTAGTTGCTCAGAACTGCCGCGTTCCATTCTTGCAGCTTCTGGGGATCGTTCAGGCCGGAGATAAAGGCAACCTGCCCTTGAATCAGGTGCAGATCGTAGTAAGGGCTCTCATTGAAGTCCCACTGCACATAGCCGGGATTGGGATAGCGATTCTGGGTGCCCTTGGCATAGGTGACGAGAAGGCTCTGATTGGTGGGAACGGCCACGGCGCTCGGATACCATCCGCCAGGGATGAAGCCCTGCAGAGTCAAGCTCGTGCCATTGATCGCGAGTTTCGCGACGGCATTCAGATCGCCGAGGGTGACATACAGACTTTTGCCGTCGGGTGACAACGCCAGTCCGGTCGGCGTCGACGTGCCCGGCACAGTCTGGAACTGCGAGGGGCGAAGCAGAATCGATCCGACAATCAGGTCGTTAGCCGTGTTAATCACGGACACGGTGTCGCTGCCGGCATTGGCTACGTAAAGCAGCGTTTGCGCCGAATTTAGCAGCACGGAATCGGGATTCGCGCCGGTTGGGATTGCAGCTGTCAGAGTCGGATTAGTGGGATCGCCAGTGTTGATGTCGTATACCGACCCATCGCGCTCGCTGGAAACGTAAGCTTTAGAGCCGTTCGACATGACCGCAATGGCCAGCGGATAGTTGGGGGTTCCATACCAGCTGCCGGTGAACGAGTAGCGCCCGACCTCAGTCTGCGTGCTCTGCGAGTAAATCGCGACGCTGCCAGGAACGGCAAATGTGCTGGGATCGTTGTTGACGACATAAAGATAGCCGCGGGAATCGGTCGCCAGGCCGGCTGGAAAATCTGTGAGCTGTGTGGCCTGGAATGTGCCCAAGTCCGCGAGAATGCCGTTAGTGAGGCTCAACACATCAATAGTGTTGTTTCCTCCCATGGCAGCGTACAACAGACCGTTATTTCCGAAGGCCAGGCCGTAGTAAAGCCCATTCGTGGTCTGGAAAGGGCAGTAGTTGCAGTTCGGATAGTCGATGTTGGAAGCAAAGCTGCCAGTACTGGCGTTGATAGCGGTGAGCGACTGGTCAAAGCCCATGTCACTGATCAGCGCATATTTACCATCCGGCGAGAGAAGGATGTTCATGGGCAGGCTGCCCACATTCAACTGCGTTCCCAAGAACGGGTAATTAAGGGATTTGCCCGTGGGAAGTTGGCGTTGGAACGGTCCTTGCGCCATGCTGAAAATGGAGGTAAGCAACGTGGCTGCCAGGAGGCCCAACAGACAGAACTTCGCGCCCGAAAGACGGCCTTCGGAATGCATGGGAGATTCTCCTTTCGCTGCGGTGAGGGCGGCGTCTGGCGCCGCGTGGCTGAACTCAACGGAACTGAGTTTGACTTCGCTGTGCCCAGTGACAGCGAGCTGATGGGAGCTCAGACACAGCTAACGCGACAAATATGGCGAGAAGGTGAATCCGCGAACAAAGTTCTATTAAATTTCCGAAACGGGAGATTACATTGGGGGTTCAATCCGCCAGTTCTAGACCTGTCATTCAGATGTAAAGCTCCTTTGCGGTCATCTTCTTTCTTGAAACTGGGTTATTTTCTGTTATAACCGTGGTCATTCTTTCTTAAACGTCGCATAGTCGAGTATGTAGTCTCGCTGAGGAGGGCTTGATACTCCTTCCTAAGTCGAACTTAAGAACGGCGCATTCGCAACTATGGCGGTGGCGCGCGTTCATGAATGTAGTGACGCGCTCGGGCAACAACGTGTTCCACACCGACGCCTTTTAGGACAACTGCAACTCGGCGCTGGGAACCACTCCGGTGAACCTGAGTCCTTTTCTAATCGCGAACTTCGGACCAGGAAATTTCGCATTGCCGCAGGTAGTCAGCCCGGGCCCCCTGCGCCCGGTGTTGCGCTCTTCGCACAGTTTGGGTTCTGAATGGGTCACAGCGGGGTGTAACTGAACCGTAAGCGTCTGAGCAACACACCTTTTCGACGACAAGGGTGTGTGGTGAAGTGGCTGGATGAATGAAAAACAGAAAACGTCGGCGAGCCGCCGACGCACCCGCGCGGAAATTCAGCAGCTAGTTGCGGAGTTTGTGGGCAGCGGCATGCGACGCACCGAGTTTTGCCGGAGTCGGGGTCTGAGCTTCGGCACGCTTGACCGTCATCTGAAAAAGCAACGCTGGAAGAGAAAGCATCGAAGAGCTTCTTCGGCTGGCCGGTTGGTGCCGGTGGAATTGGCCGCCATGAAATCGCCGGCGCCGCACGAATCGAGTTGTGAGCTGGCCGTGGTGCTTACGGGCGGGCGCCGGATCGAGGTACATCCTGATTTCGATACGGATACGTTCGAGCGCCTGGTGAGTGCGCTGGAGCGGGCGTAAACCGTGTTTGGATTGGGTCCAGCCACACGGGTCTATCTGGCCGCCGGAGTCACCGACATGCGCAAGGGGTTTGAGGGTCTGTATGGTCTGGTCCGGGATCGATTGTCATGTGACCCTCTGAGCGGCCACCTGTTCTTGTTCTGCAACGCCCAGCGTAATCGCTTGAAGGTCCTCGTCTGGGATGGCAGCGGACTCTGGGTCTGTGCCAAGCGGTTAGAGAAAGGGCGCTTCACCTGGCCGCAATCCGGCGATGCGCAGGGCAAGGTCGTCCTGAGTCACGAAGAGCTTTCCTTATTACTGGGTGGGATCGATCTGGCCAAAACCAAGCACAAGCGTTGGTACCGGAAGGCCCCGCCAGAGAGACATGCTGCCGCATGAGTTGGTTGCTTGAACGATTCGAGCGACTCTGGTAAATCAATAACCCATTTGTGAGTGACGCCTTCCATTCCTTCCGCACCAGCCGATCTGGAACTCATCGCACACCTGAAGAGCAAGCTACAGTACGCGGAGCTGCGGATTCGGGTACTGGAAGAGCAGCTGCGGCTGATGCGCATCGACAAGTATGGAGCGGGCGGCGAAAAACTTTCGCAGGCGCAAATGCAATTGTTCGAGCTTGAGCCCGTCGTCAGTGGAATGATCGAGCAGGCGGAGAGCGAGCACGCGCCAGTGCACCACTCAACAAAGAAGTCCGTCAAGCATCCGGGCCGCCAGGAATTGCCTGCGAATCTTCCTCGCGTGGAGCACATTCTGCCCTGCGCGCCGGATCAGCGCGTGTGCAAAAGCTGCGGAAAAGAAACAGTGGTGATCGGCTACGAGGAAAGTTCCCAACTGGACGTGGAACCGGCGAAGTACTTCGTGCTGGTTGCGAAACGAGAGAAGCGGGCTTGCCGGTCGTGTGAGGATTTTGGAGTGGTCTCAGCACCGCTGCCGCCACGGATCATCGAGAAGTGCCTGGCCAGTGACCGCATCGTCGTATTGCTGACTGCGATCGGAGGACAAACAACTCAGTCGCAGCACGTTTGACAGTCCAGCTCTAGTTGCACCCATCAGCTACTTTCTTCAACTTGGCGACCGTCAGAGTGGGCGGCTGCTGGGACAGAACGTTGTCGCGGGAAGTATGCGGCGGCGGCTCGGTGACGTTTCCACTCACTTGAACCATCCTGGCATTTAGGCGTTTGAACACGGTGCTGTCGCCAACCAGAAGGTACAAGGTATCGTTGGAAGTTCCCAGAGTATAGCGGCCGTCATAGCCAGTCAGACAGCCCACCACCGTAATCGGCTTGCCTGGATCTGGACTTGACGTCTTGGGAGCGGATTGATCTTGCGCTGCACTGCCCAGCGCCGCGTACACAACCAGGACCACGGTCAAAATCTTAAACCAAGTGCCCCGTTGTCTGTAGTAATTCATATGTGCAAGCTCCTCGACGCCATTGGTTACCGAATCCCTGATCTTTACATTGACTAAAGATTGGCCTATAGCCGTTCTTTATCGCCAGATCGCATCGGCCATCATTAATCCAAATAACAATGGCAGATAAAAAATGGAGTATCGAAACAGCTGGCGAGCCCGTGCTTTCGACTGGCCATTGGTTACCGGTAAGTCCACTGTCTTTAGCTTTGCTGCAAAGTACACAAATGTTAATCCAAGAATGGCCGCGACTGTCGCATAAATTGGTCCGGTCATGCCTACAGCTGCCGGAACAATGCTCACCGGAACGAGCGCCATACTATATAAAAGAATGCGATTGGACGTCGAGTGGCCATCCGGCTCAACTACCGGCAACATTTGGATATTGCCTTTCGCATAGTCTTCCCGATAAAGCCACGCGATAGCGAAAAAATGCGGGAATTGCCATAGAAACAGAATAAGAAAAAGTACAATTCCGTTCCAATCCAGACGAGCGCGAGCCGCACTCCATCCTAGTAAGCAAGGCATGGCGCCCGGGATCGCGCCGACAAAGGTACAAACCGGCGACATAGTTTTCAACGGTGTATAAGCGAGCAAATAAACGGCCGCAGTCAGAAACGTTAGTAATCCGGTCAGCCAGTTAGTGACCAGAGCTAAGTAGATTGATCCTCCGATAGTGAGAAAGCTACCGACGATTGTCGCGTGCAGCAATGACATTCGACCCGCCGGTATAGGACGCAGAGCGGTCCGCCGCATTTTACGGTCGACATCATGCTCCATCACTTCATTTAATGCAGCGGTGCCGCTCGATACCAAGGCAATACCGAACAAGCTATGAAACAGCGCCCAACTGAGGGTTGGCAAGCCGGCCTTCCTGGCGCCGAAGAAGTATCCACACCAGGCTGTTAGGACAATCAGCGTTGTGATGCGCGCTTTAGTGAGTTGGGCGTAATCGCCGAGAAGCGGGGCCAACCTGGAAGGGTTGAAAGTGAATTTCGCTACGGCTGCGTTCATGTAGTCGCTCCAGTGACCGCTACTTCTCTCACACTAGTTTTGACCGCCGAATGCATCTGCCGGATCGCGCCAGCAACGTTTCCAAAAGGTATCGTCGGAAAGGTGTCCGGCGCGCCACTGCTGGAGGTTGGCTAGCGTAGTAGCCGCCATACCGCCATCCTGCGAATCGAAAATTACTACTACACCGGCAACCTGCGTTGCTTCCGAAGGATTACCCGCGTCGGCCCGCCGCAGTACCGACTTCACCAGACCCCACTTCGGCTGAGAACCGAACTGATCCTGAGACTTGGGCTGGACCCAGATAATCTTCACCTGCTTGCCATTAAGGGGCTCCCAGCTGCCGGGAAACTGCGCGACTTCTTCCTTGGTTTGGCGAACGATTTCGCCGTCGTGAGCATCGATGGCTAAGGCAGAAGTGCTCACCGTGGCGGCGCCGGGCAGATCGACGTAGTCACGTTTAATCCAGGCTCGCGAAATGCCCGAAATCTTGATGTGTACCCAGTCCGTGCTGGCATCCAGAATCTCGAATTCGTCCTCGGCGTCGGCTTGGAACATCACCTCGGCTCCCTCCAACGGCTGGGCCACGACTGGCGTATTTGATCGCTTTACGACGGCCAGATTGTCGGGATGAACCTGGTCATGCAGGATCTGCTCCAGATTTTGTGCCTGTTGATTGAGGGTTTGCAGTTGTCTTGCCGTGCTGGCATCGATGGGCTTCGACACCACCACGGGTTTGGCCAGATGGGCGCTGGACGGCGCGCTGGTCAATCGAGGCGTATTGAAGTAAGAGCCGCCGATGGCCGAAGGTGAGTCAGGAAGTGGCGCAGCCGGCGCCGATGGCGCGCTCGCCGTGGCTCCAGGATTGAATTTTTCATTCAAGGCATCGAGCAGATCCGATTCCAGACGGCCGCTCGATTTCAATACACGATAGCCTGAGTTCGCGGCATCACCCGCATACCAGGCCGTGATCTTCGCCGTCACCTGGACGGAAGTTTCGGTCGGACTGCTCGACTTCACCTGCACGTCGTATTCGTAATAGCCGCGCTTGTAGCTATCGAGCGAACGTCCGCCTGGATCGGCGAATCCTTCCAGCACGGGAAGCTTGCCTCCTGGATAGGCCGGCAACTGATGCAGAGCTTTCTGCACGTCGGCCTTGGATGCATGGAAGCTACGTTCCGCGGCGGCGCTCTGGGTTGATTTGGACGCGCCATTTTGCGCCACGGCCAGCGACACCAGCAGCAGCGCGACCAACGCCGATCGCGCGATCAGGGAATTCGAGATGCTCGCGTGCCGGGCACGGGTCAAGGCAAAGGCTCCAGTTGGCTATGATGAATCCAGCCGCGATGTCCGTCGTCGGTTTCCACGCCGTACCAGTAAGGGCTGACCACCACGATCAGGACTTCACTTTGCGCCGGCACGGACTCCAGGATCGCTGCGCTGTGGAAAGGCGCCGACTTCAGCTGTGCGCCTTGCTCCCTTACTCGCAACTCGACTTGATGACGTAGAGCTTCTACATGCTTCTTCAGTTCCGGAACCGTCACCGACTGGATCGGGTCGCTGACGGTGGCTGACGGCTGACTTGCTCCGGAAGGGGCGGGAGTGCTCGGCAGCGACACAGCTGCTGTCGAAGCCTCCTGTAATTGCATGCGTTTTGCCTGGATGTTACGGATGTGTTCTTGAACGGTGGCGTACTCGCTGGATTCGACATTGCCCACGGAGGGGTGATGCACGTTGCGCGCATCCACGAACACCGCATCAATCTGAACGATAGTGGCATTGGCATCCGCTTGGGTTACTACGTATCGCACGGTGATGGTGCCAATATCCTGGCTGTCCTTGAAATAGCGCGGCGTCAGAACTTTTTCGGCGACTTTGTAGAAGACGGTGCCGCCCCCCTGCCACTTTCCGAAAACGTTTGCGCTGCTGGCGCTGTGCGCTCCGTATAGAATGCGCTCCTTCTCGTAGGAGTAGGTGCCGTGAACAATCTGGTCCTGCGACACCTCCTCGACCGCTTTCAATACATCGGCCACAGGGGCCTCGACCCGCACCATCAGGGTTGG
>CAVSFL010000011.1:0-311626 GCA_963727295.1 uncultured Acidobacteriaceae bacterium | reverse complement strand
GGGGGCGCCGGCTCGTCGCGCCGAGCCTCTTGCTGGCTCGTCAGTCGAAGCTGAATCAGCTTTCCAGGCGCAAACTTGGGACAGGCATCGTCACGACAGTGCGGGCGGTAGTCGAGCTTACGCCCCCCGACCGCAGGCCACAAAATTTGTCCTGGTATCGATGCTTGCTGTCTTCCATGGGGCTCCCTCATTCGCATGGTACCCAAGTGCTGGAGACACCCATGCCGCTTAAGCGGCACAAAGCGGCAAATGGCCGCTGATAAGCATCCGGAAGCTTATCGTTGGCGTTCTCTGTCCAATACCCATGAACAATAAAGAACATCAACTCCTGGTCGGAGCGGCCCTCGGTTTGGCGTACCAATTCCCTGTGCCGCTGAGGCACTACTTGGTCTTCGACACTTTCCAATCGCTTTCTCAGCTGGCCCCAATCGCTCATTTCGATACCGAATCACTTACCGAGCCACGTGAAAGTTGTTGGCGCCAACGAGAAATAGATCTTATCGGTTGGATTTGGCAAGTAGATGGAACCGAAGCTCATCGTATAGGCTGTGCCGCTGATGTGAACCGTAAGCCCCGACGCGTTCGAGAAGGTGACCGTCGACGGACCATAGTACGGCGTGGATGACGTTTCTGCTGATGTAGCGCTCGTCGGCGCGTGGCCCCCATTCAGTGGCGTGTTCTGATCGTTGTAGCCAGCGCAATCGGTCACCTGCACATTCGTAACCGAGGTGCCTACAGTTAAAGCCTTCGTAAGATTTCCCCTTAGATCGCAGTCGCGCACAAAGACGTTCGTCGCCCCAGATCCAATCGAGATACCATACTGCTGAGTTGAGGGAAGCCAAACGGGTTGCTGGTTAGGTTGGGGATAGAAATAGATTGAATTGTTGCACGCCACACCGATGATGCGAATGCCTGCCGATGCAAAGGTAGACCCGCTAATCGCGATTCCCGCAGACGGTTGCGGTGAAAGGGGCATGGCACCGTTCAGCGAGTAGTAGCCGCCCTGGAACTCGATGTTGCCCTCGTTGCTGCCACCAAGAATATAAACCCCGGGACCTTTCCACTGACACACGTAGCAATCGCAAAAGCGTATTTGGTCGATTACACCGCCGCCACCGCTACCATTGATCGGGTCGATAACGACTCCCCCGCCTTGATAGGAGGTACCATTTAACGTCGGAGTGAATTCGCATTGAGCAAACCAAACCTGCGACACAAAATGGCCACCGGTTGGCTGAATGAGAACCGCCGCTCCAACCGAAGTGTTCGTACTCTCTGTGTAGCAGCTGACATTGCTAAAATATAGCTTTTTTACATCTGCGCTAGGTGTGATGAGGATGCCCTGCTCAAAACCTTCAATGCGTGTATTCATGACACGCAAATGCTCCGCGCTATTGACCTTTATGCCGACGCCCTTGTTTTGGCTGGTTATAAACGTGCAAGCAGCGACATACGTCTCGATACCGGCGCCCCCCCCGGCGCCACCGATCGTGAGAGCTGTTCCAACATTGAAGGCATTGTAGATGGTGCATTCGAGCATGCTGCATTGCAAGGTATTCTCGAACCAGACGCCCTGCGGGCAGTTAACGAAGACTACATGGACGATACGAACATTCTGACCGCCGCCCTGCACGTGAATCGCGGCTCCAGATGTCAACCCTTCGGCATACCCGATCTCGAGATCCCGGAAGAGGATACCGCCGATGTTCGCGCTGCCGCCCGGGTTGTCGTCGACAACAAATAGATCGCCGGGATTGGGATTTGACGTTGTCGGCACTTGCTTCAATACCGGGATTGGAGTGTGTGGGGATATGGTGCCGGAACCACTGCTCGCTCCGATGAACAGGATTGAGGCTGGGGAAGGCCCGATCGTGATTGTTCCGTTGAACTGGTATGTGCCCGCATCTACCATCGGGAACATGATTGTGCCGCCATTGCCTTGAGTCGGACCACTCGAGCTTAATAACAAATCTACCAGATGTCGGAGTGCGGTCGTATTTGCTCCAGGATCATAGCTAGGGCTCAAGTTATAGTCGAGTACGTTGAATATTCCTGATTGTGACATGTAGTTTCCATGCTCCTTTCCCTGTTCCTCGAAGTGACGGCGGAGGTGGCACCGGATTCTAGCTTTGCAAGGATTTCCATTTTGGCACCCTCAGCGGCAAGCCACTATACATCCGAATGGCCTCCGCTTCTTAATTTTTTCATCTTTTTCACTCTGCCGACTGCCGCCCCTAGGAAGAGGCCGGTCCGATATCCAGCCAACTGGGCGGCGGCCTGAGAAGGGGCCAACACGCCTATGCTATCCGGAGTTATTCACTCCCCAGGACTAACGCCAGCGGCCAAGGCGTGCCGCAAGATTACGGTAAGTCCACTTTCTGGTATCGCACCATTTCCTCTCCTGTCCGTCAGTTTGGGAATTTAAGTCTGCCTCTCGACTATGGCCCGCGTGGTTCGACCTGGTGTCAATGGTGAATCTGCAAGCCCATCAGCGTCAACAGAAATGTGACTCATCGGATGTGTACGCATCGGCATGTGTATCGCCACTATGAAAAGCGATGCCGCTCGACAGTCCGCATCCGTTTTGGTCGTGCGATCCGCCGCCTTCGGCAAGAACAGGCGATCAACCAAGAAGAGGCGGCAGACCGATGTGGGTTGCACCGCACGTACTACAGCGGAATCGAGCGCGGGGTACGCAACGTGTCGCTTGTCAACATCGAGAAAATCGCCAAGGGACTGAAAACTGCTTTGCCTGAATTGTTCCGTCGCGTCTGACTCTCTCCAATAATGACCGACCACATCGAACTCTGTTCCACCTATAACGGTTCAGCCTGGTTTTTGTTCTAGAGCCTGGTTTTTGTTCTAGCGTTTGAAGCTAACCTGACTAGCGACGGCCGAGTATCGAGCGGAGCCGCACCTTGAGCGTCATCTCCGCCGGCGACTTGCCATTTGTGCCGAGCCACTTCTCAAACTCTGATATGCGAACGCGGTGCTCAACCGCTGGCTGCTGCACCCGTACCGTGATCGTGTGTCCTCGCCCAATCTGCCCGACCCATTCATTGTTCTTGAACTCAGCAAGCGCCTGTGCAACGGCTTTGTAGAGCGTTTCCGCCGTCACTTCCAGGGAGTGCTCGTGACCGTCCGAGTCTTCGCAAGATACCGTGCAGGTTCGCAAGGCCATACCGGCGTATTTTCGTCTTTTTTGTTCGCCTATTACTGGCACGAATGGAAACACGAAGCAGTTTCTGCGTCGCGCCCAAAGATGCAACCCCTCAGTAAAGGGGGATTGGGCGCGATTATATATTCCCCAATTCCTCTGACGAGCATTCTTTCGTTCGATGACATCTTCTGTTAACTCCCAGCTGCTCAATCGCTTGGCCGCTGACCCCGAACTCACCCCCAAATGATCCCGCAAGTATTGATCGCGCTGGAGATGGAGCGCATTGTGCGTTTCACAAGAGCGGGGTAATCGAGAGTCGCTCGACAAACTGCTCTTTCGGGGCAACGCACTCGCAGGCAGGGCAAACGTCAGGCGTCCGAATAACGAAAGAAGGCTCCCGCAAAATTGGCGGCGCGCTTCGGCGGCCAGAACCCATGACTAATAGGAGGTCACCATGAAAACGCAAATTATGAACCAGCACATTGATCCAAGAAATGCTCACAAAACGACAAACGTGGGCGCGAAGTCCCCTCAGCGCTATCTCGGTCAAATCCTCAGAAATACTATCCTCCAGGTTGTGGCCATTGCGCTACTTGCAGGCATGGCAAGCGCCCAGGGGAATCTGCAGGTGCTTACGGGAAGCACTCCTGGTTTCGTAAGCTGGGCCAAGGACCTTGGTCCCGCGGATCCTGGGAAACAAATCACAGTGTCAGTCTGGCTCAAAAGGCACAATGACGCTGCCTTTCGCGAATTACTTCGGCAGCAATATACGCCAGGGTCTGCGACTTATCATCAATGGCTCACTACGGAGCAGTATGCCGCCATGTTCGGTCCCAGCCCCGCGGAAGCGTCTCAAGTCGGCAACTTCCTGAAATCCCACAACTTGAGGGTCACCAAGACCGACAAATACAACCAATTTGTTACAGCCGAAGGCAGTGTGGCCAATGTGCAAAGCGCCTTCCACGTCCAGATTGACCGCTTCAACTTGAATGGGAAAACCTATCGCGCCAACACTAGTGACGCTGCGATCGAAGGGCCAGCAGGAGCGCTGTCATTGGCCGTCTTGGGGCTTGACGACCTGGCGGCTGAGGCGTACGTCCGGCAGCCATTGGACCCCGCTACCGGCCATGCAGTCCAAGTATCTATGGACGAACTGGGACCGGCGGGGTTCACAGGAAACTGTTGGGGAACTCCTGGGATCGACAACTTTCCGACGAGCAATGGGTACTTCCAGTATTCGGGCAATAAGTACACAGGCACCCTAAACTACAACGATGGAGTGTGCGGTTATACCCCTGCGCAATTACAACATGCGTACGGTATAGATCAAGCGTATTCCAACGGTTACAACGGCCAAGGCCAGACAGTCTCAATTGTGATTGGGTATGGCTCCCCAACCATCTCTCAAGACCTTAGTACCTTCGACGGGTACTTCTCGTTGCCGGCTGCCACTTTGATCATTACCGATGGTGGAAACACCGGTAGCAACGCCAAAGCGAACCTGGAAACCACTCTCGACGTGGAATCCTCGCACGCACTTGCCCCGGGCGCGTGGATCGATCTCTTTGTCGCTCCAGACTTAACCTTTGCCAACCTGCTCACGGAAGAATCGGAGGCGGTAACCTACAATTGCGTCACCATTAATTCGACCACTCAGTGCAGCTATCAAATCTCCAACAGTTGGGGCGCCCCGGAAACTACGGTCCCTGCGTCGACACTGCTGGCTTTTGATAGTACGGCCGCCACCGCCGCGGCCAAGGGCATTTCCGTGAATTTCGCCTCGGGCGACAACGGCGACTTTCTCCAAGCCACCGGGACAGCTCAGGTTTCCTGGCCCGCTAGCGATCCCTCGGTTACAGCTGTCGGCGGTACGTCAATGTTCCTGAGAAATGACGGTAGCGGAGACATCTTGTTCCAGACCGGTTGGGGCACTAACCTGACTCGAATCGTTCAGAATGGGGTACCGATCTCTCCCGATTTCTTGGGCTTCCAGGGTGGCGCCGGGGGTGGTATCAGCGCGTACTGGGCCGAGCCCTCGTGGCAATCCACCTATGGTCTGTCGGGGAACCGGCACGTTCCTGACATTGCGTATCTTGCCGACGGTAACACAGGAGCACTGATCATCGAATCGTACGACCAACCAGCGGGTGTGGCAGCAATCGAGCCCGTGGGTGGCACCAGCCTGGCTACGCCAATGTTCTCGGCTGTGTGGGCGATTACGAACCAATGGACGGTCCAGAACAAGGGGGTTTCCACCTCGCTCGGCTTAGCCGCAGGAAATCTGTATACGAGCCTGGGAATTGCAGGCATCACTGACATACAGCAAAGCAGCTATTCGAGTGAGCAGCCGAGCGACGTGTGGGGAGAGTATTGTGTACCTGGGTCGGTTTATAGTCAGTGTGATCTTTACACGACGGACGACTTAGCGGGAGTCCCGTTCAATTGGGGCGCAGCACCTAGCTTCGTTAGTGCCCAGTTCGCGGATTCCACGGCTTCGAATGCTAATTGGTACGTGTTGACATTCGGGACCGATTCGTCGCTGCATACGGCGACGGGGTGGGATAACGTGACCGGGCTTGGGGTGCCAAATGGCTGGAATTTCGTGACAGCATTTATCCAGCCTACGAGTTGCTGGACCCAGAATGGACAAACAGTATGCGACTAAATCGATGATGTCTTGGGATAATGGCCGGCGAAGTCCCACCCTTTGGTCATCCACAGGGTGGGTTTTTCGTCGGTTGACACCACAGCACTTCTACTCCGTGCAGTCAGGTTCCAATGCCCTCAGCCATCACCCAAACTCTGACTTGGCCCACTTTGCACATCTGATTTGCTCCTAAAGGCGTGCTCCCAGGAAACGGGAACTAGAAGTATAGGAAAATCAAAATCTCGCATTCGGCGTAAACGAGGCAATTTTTGGCGGGCTGAGCCGGCATCGTTGGTGGGAAGAAGAACCGAGATCGTCTCCATCCTGAAATAGTGGCTGTATTCGAGGTGAAGGCGGGGGACGACGGAAAGCTGACAGTCTCCCATTGCGGGATTGCCGCAGGGTGAAGAATTCTCGGCTAGGTTCTGACTAGCAGGACACCTTTGGCGGTATTCGGCGCAACCATTTCATCCTTGTGCCGGTTTCGTCGACGAGCGGATCGTGACCGAAATCTCGCTTGAGGGAATCCGCCCAACGGCGTGATCTAGGGCGTGGCCTTCGCTGCTGTCCCAAAATGGCAAAGACGGCTGCTGACGTTTGCATGAGCGCGCGCGGGGCAAACAGCCCAAAGCTGCGAGCAGCGTGCTGATATCGTTCCGGAATGTGTTGCGCCCAACGATCAATAAACTCTTCGAGCGAGCACTGCACGTAAACCAGGCGACGCAACTTCTTGTCCTTGAACCAGAACGTGACGGTCCGCTCTCCGACGTCGGTGATACGACGCTGCGCAATGGGTGGCCGCCTTACGTAGCGACCGGCGTATCGCAGGAAATGCTCTTTTGACTTGAAGGACTGAATCTTGATGCTCCACCAACGATTCTCCTGCTGGGCGAGCATCACTTCCATCTGATCGATGGGCATGTTCGTATGAAGCTGACCCGCTCGCAGGGCTGCGCGGATCAGTGCGATCACAGCTCTTCGCCAAGCCTCCATCAATGGGTTGCGTTCATAGTAAACGCGAGAAACCCAGGTGCCGCAGGATCCATACAGCCCTCCCCCGGTAACCATACTGTGCACATGTGAGTTGAACTCTAACGGCCCGTTGAAGGTGTGGAGAATGGCAATTACGCCAACTCGCAAGCCGTATTTCGCAAGTACTCGTGCCTCTATGAGCTTCGCGACTAGAGTTGGCAGAGTTCTAGCCAAGAGCGGGTTGTCGCGGAAAAGGCGCCAGAGTTCCCGCGGCATGGTGAAGGTGATCCCCTTATAACGCACGTCTGGCAGTGCGGCCCACCGCTCACGCTGCCACTGTACGGTGGCGCGGTAGCCACAACTAGAGCAGGGGCGTGATTTGCATGTGTGATAGAAGGTTCGCTCTTCTTTGTCAGAACCGTAGACCTCACCGCCTAACTCTGGAGTACGGCACTGCAACGCCCTACCAAAGGCCCAACGAACAGCGGGACGGGTCTCATCCCGGTCCCAGTATGGGCGGGTCTGAGAGAGAATCTGTCGGAGAGGGTCGCGGTATTTCATGTATGTCGAGCTCCTTTTGAGAATACGGTCCAGTTAGCAGATCCTGACCGATAAGAATTACCGTGTGTTGAAACCGACCGACCTGCAGCAGAACCGATCCGGGTTGGCGCGCTTCCTGTTGTTGCAAGGCGTCGAGTACGGCGGCAACGTCGGCGGTAGTTCTTTCTTCTTTGGGTCGCAAAACAGACCGGCAGATCACCTTGTTGATTTCGCGATCTTCGCTCTGACGGATGAAACGCTCCAATTGTTCAGCCTGGGGCAACTCGCAGAACGGCATCGCGCCGTTGATGGTTAGCGCACCGTTGAACAAGGCTGCGATCAGTCGAGGGTGTGCATTCTTTAGTATTGTCTTCACGTTGCTGACGTTGCGGGCGCCAACCCCCACGGCGCTGGCAATCTCCTGACGCACATCAATGTGCTGAGCTTCCGGCAAAGTTGCCAAACCCTTGTACTTCCCCCCGGCGCGCATGTTTTCGAGCGCCCTTTGCTGAAAATAGGGTTCCTGTGTTAGCGCCAGGCGAATACGGGTAAACGCATTCCATCCCTGCTGGGATTGATGGTGGCGGATGATGAACTGTAGGGCTTCGTCGTCGCTGAGCGGATATTCGATACAGTTGATTTCGTGTCCACCGTTCAATACCGCTGCGCGCCAGCGTCCAAAGCCGGCGAGTATCGTCCCGTTGGTCGTGATCAGAATCGGCTCAGTTACAAATGGGTTTGTCAGTCGGGCGTCGTCGTTGAACTCGTCAAGTAGACCGATCCAGCCGAGTTCCTCCAGCGCCCGATGCAGCCGCAGTTGTTCTGAGGACCGGACAACCGGTCGCCCCTCGGGTCGGCTCATCACGAGATGTGGTCGGGGCTCTTCCACTACGCAGGATGCTGGTTTACCAAGGTCGTTGGCCGGTACTGTAACGGGAGAAGAGCAGTGGTGTGACTCAACGGGAGAGCCTGGCGACCGGGGGCTACTGGGCATCTTGCTTGCCCCCTTTGTGTTTGCGGATTGTTTGCGGATTCTGCTCTACTTTGCCGCGTTTTGCAGAGCTAAGTTGTTGAAGTTGTTTGGAATCAGTGTCGGCTGGCCGACTCATAATCCGTAGGTCAACCGTTCGGTTAACACATGTTTTCGGAACGACACCGAAGATTCAGACTGCACTAACTAGATCAATGGCTTGCGGGCTGTAGTGGGCGGAGGTTTTCGGAACAGCATAGCATCCCGCCCGAAATCTAGGGATTGGCCGTCGCCATTTTCTGCGGGCGCGTGATAGCTTCGCGAATGTCTGCCAGAGGTGCGCTGGAAATGAGGTCTACGGAAGCGTCGGATTTGCGTTGGATCCCCAGCCTCTGCCATAGAGCCGCAAGATCGACGGGTATTGGTTTGTCGCGCATCTGGGAATAGAGATCGGTAAGCACCGTCGTACCGGTTGCCTTGTCGCCCACGGCCAGCGCGCGCTCGATGCTCCAATCCTGGGTGATCACGCCGCCAGCATTGAGAATGCCACGCAAGGCATCCTGCAAGCCTTTGCGATTGTGTGTTTGCTCCCGAATCTGCACGTCGGCGAGCAGACAAAACATGGCGCCACCCCAATAGGTGCGTCCCCAGGTGTGGGTACGATCGAGCCCCTGATCTCCCGCTTGCGGTTCGCCTTGTGGCATGTCGCGAAGCAGATCAGCCCACATTTGTTTGGCAGAGAGCTGGCCGGCTTGTACCCGCGCGATGGGTTCAACGTAAACCGCTATGCCTTCTTCGATCCAATGGTGGTTTCCCGCCATAGAGGGGAACGTCAGATGGATCATCTCGTGCGTCAGTGTCCAGTCACTGTCGAACTGTGCCAGGGTAGTTGCAGCGCCAACAGAAATCCTGATCAAGCCACCCGTGCCGGCGGGATAGGTGACGCCGTGATGAACGCCAGGACCGCCATGTACATGCACTTTGAGAGCAACATGAGGGACAGGATACTTGCCGTAGTAGGTGCAGACGGCAGTGGTGGCGCGTTTGACCCAGTTCACTAAAACATCGCGCGAGATGTCCTGCGTCTCGCCCTTCAGGCTGATGTCGATGTCAGAACCACAAACGGAGATTGTTTGTGTGCTATCGGCGGAGTTAGCCGCCCACGACACGGGAACGCACAGCTCCCTACCTGAGAACAGAATCAGCAACGTCACTAGAGAGAAAAACTTCAGACGGACCTACCGAGCGACGGTACGCTCACCCTGCGTCGGTGTTGGCGATGAAGACGAACCCGAGCTGGAGAATAAGGATGGCCACAGGCGCCCAATAAGAGCATCTAAGGAAAAAAGCCCCGAGCCGAAAATCAAAACGATCAGCGACGCCATGAGAAATGTAAACGGGGCGGCAGCGGAGAACTTGTCCGGGTCGGAGAAGATGGACAGCAACGCCTCGCGATCACCGGTGATGTATGCCACGGTCATGTTAGCGGTCAGCAGCAGGGCGATGAAGCGACTTCCGACTCCCAGCGCGAGCAAGACGCCGCCGACCAATTCGAGAATCGAGATGAAGAGCGCTGTCGGACCGGGAGCCGGCAACCCAAGGCTGGCGAAGTATTCGGTGACTCTCGGTAAGTTGTGGAGTTTGCCCCAGCCATCTACCGCGAATTGCCATCCCCAGTAGAGGCGCACGAAGAGAAGAAATGCGGATTGCAGCGAGTTGGCGCTGTGCACGAAGAGGGAGTAAGCCTTCTGGATCCGACTTGCGAAACTTGTCATCGTTCTTCACCTAGCTTGTTGCCTGTTTTGCAGAACCAGCCCTGCGCGGACCAGTAGGCGAACCACTGTTGTACGGCCGCCGAGGCATCCTCGGGGGGCCGGTCGCTCCAGTCCACCGTATCGATGGCATCGGAAAGTCTCTTGCCGTCGCGCAGAGCACAAAGGATGGTGTAGGCTTCCTGGTCGATTCGCTTGAAGTACACCGAATTGTTTGCGCGATGCACGGACAGGAAAATGCGCTCCGGCTTCGGTAGCCGCGGGCGCCTTGCACGCGACCGAACCCGTTCCGTAACCGCGTTGCTAACGAACTCGGCTGCTTCTCCTTCGCGGCGAACACGGATCAGCAGATCGTCAACCGGATAGGTCAGATCGAGCAGTCGGACGTAAGGCTGCAACTCAAACTTCGGATCGGGGCCAAGGCCAGGCAGTTCGGCCTCAGTCAACTTAGGCTTGCCTGCCTCGTCGAAAGCCTCGATTTCAGCCCACTCCAGACGCACCATGTCGAGCGCGATCTCCTCGAACTTCGCGATGTGTTGGGAATGTGCGCGCAGCCACGCTTCTAACCGTGAGCCCAGATTGCGCATCGTGAACGACCGCGAGGGGCAGTCCAGCAGGTAAGCAATGGCCAGTTTCTCGAACCGGCGTTCGCCGATGACGGCGCGCAATCCGGGAAAGTCTTCCGAAAGCGCTGCCAGAATCCGGAACCAATACTGCCGGTTGTAAATCTCCAGGCGCTCAAAGGAGGTCAACCGGTCGTTGGGCTTGATGATCTCGTTCGCGATGACACGAAGCGATTTGCCGTCGCGCGTACGTTGACGCATGCCTTCGTCAGCGGTCAAAGGCTGCCGGACAGCGTCGAACATCGTGCGCTGGATGCGATCGAGTTCCATTACGCCCCCACTCTATCCGCGACGTAACGGTTCGCCTTCAGCGCCTCTTCATGAACTTCCTCGAACGATGGAATGCGGTCGTCCCACTCCAGCAGGGTCGCCGTTGGGCCGGTCAGTTCGATGGCACGCGCATACAAGTTCCATACTGGATTGATCACTGGATGGTCATGCGTGTCGAGGATGTACTTCTCAAACTTGGAGTGGCCGGCGATGTGGATCTGCGCCACCCGGTCGTGGGGCACGCTGTTCACGTACTCAAAGGGATCGAAACTGTGATTGCGCGAGGAAACGTAGATATTGTTGACGTCCAGCAGAATCCCGCAATCGGCGCGCTCCACAACTTCCGTCAGGAATTGCCACTCTGTCATCTCCGAGGCGTGAAACTCGGCATAGCTGCTCACGTTTTCGACTACGATCGGAACCTCGAGGAAATCGCGAGCCTCACGAATTTTCTCAGCGGTCTTCGCCGCAGCTTCGAAGGTATACGGCATGGGCAGCAAGTCGTGCGAGTAAGTGCCGTCCACGCTGCCCCAGCAGAGATGGTCGGAGAGCCACGGAGTTTTGGTGCGGCGCGCCAGCGCCTTTAGCCGCCTGAGGTGATCGCGGTTTAGCGGCTCAACCGAACCGAAATACATGGAGACACCGTGCTGGACGACACGGTACTGCTCCAGAATCTGGTCGAGCACCGCTAGCGGGCGTCCACCGTCAATCATGAAATTTTCGGAGATGATTTCGAACCAGTCGACGACCGGCTTCTTCTCCAGGATGTGGCTGTAGTGCGGAATGCGCAACCCGATCCCGACGCCGTATTGTGTGAAACCATTGAAGCGGTTGGCTGGCATAATCCTGAGGTCGACCTTTCGCTTGGAGCGACATCTCGACGAGCGGCTCACTTGCCGCCGGTACGAGGGAAAAGCAAGGGCCATCGCGCCGAACGCACCGGCCCTTGCGGTTGGTTAACGCTGCTTACTGGTGAGGCTTGGAGCCATCGGTAGCGCAGCCGCCCTTTCCCTTGCAGGAGTTCTTGCCCTTGCAACCGTTGTCGCCCGATTTGCAGCCGCCGTTGCCCTTGCAGGAATTCTGCCCCTTGCAGGCGTGCTTCTCTTGAAAGAACTTGGCGGAAATCTGGCCGTTGTTGGCGGAAGAAACGGAATCGGTAGAGGATGTGTTTTGGGCGACCACCGTATTGCCGGCCATGAAACCGGCCAGCGCGGCTCCCATCATCAGTGACTTCATCGACTTCGTCATTGTCATTCTTCTCCTAAAGTTAGTTTGGGTTGTAGCTGAGTGGTTCGTTTTAAGCTTGCTCATACTATTAACGTGTGAGCCGTCGTCTAGGATTTCCTCCCACAGGGGAAATCTCTTATCAGAAACAATCTTTTTCCTAGAGCCCTACTTAGGTGAGGCCGTTAGCTCGGACGGGCGTCCTTTCCACTGCATCGCACGCCGTACTAACTTGCTGGCCGATAGGATTAGTGTTCTCTGCAAAAGTTACGGAACGCTTGAAGAATTTTTCGAACTGGCGCATCTCACTGGCATCGCAACGCGAGCAATTCACCGTTCCTGCTCTGATGGCGTATCAAGAGCCCCTGGACAAACTGCGTTGTAACAATCTTCCCTGAAGGTAAGGCGAGCAATGATATTGCACACAACGACGACGCGTCCGGAACCGTGGCAAACACAGCGTGCCGGGTTGCGACATTCCTGGCTGGTTCCACTACTGGCTATCGACTGGGTATTCGAGTGGACCGCTTTCGTGCTCAGCCGCTGGTCGTTCCTGGAAGTTCTGGAATACTTGGGTAGCTTCTCGGTATTGGTCGCGGTGATCTTTTACTTCAGCGAATCGGGTGACCGTCTGAAGCAGAAGCATTACCAGGCCTGGCAGGTCATTAACACGGCGCAGGGCAAGGGCGGCAGTGGTGGCCGGATCGAAGCTTTGCAGGAATTGGACCAAGACGGTGTTCCGCTGGTGGGAGTCGACGTTTCCGGCGCGTTTCTGCAAGGGATTCGATTGCCACGAGCACACCTGTTACGCGCCGACCTTAATGCGGTGGATGCTCGCAATGGCGATTTCCAGGCCGCGGACTTCACCAGCGCAAACTTGCACTCCGGGAACTTTCGCGAGAGCAACTTGAGCGGCGCGAACTTGCGGGATGCAGACCTGGGCGATGCGGACTTTTGTTCCGCGAACCTGAGCGGCGCTGTTCTAGACGGGGCAACGCTCGACACCGCGGACTTGGGGAACGCGGATCTTAGCAACGTGAAGTGGCGAAAGATAAAGAGTCTGCAGGGTGCGAACATCCGGCAAATCCGCAATGCTCCCGAAGGTTTTATCCAGTGGGCAACGCAGCATGGAGCCCTGACGACGGAGTCGCAGTCGGATTGCCGTTAGCGCGAATCAGGCTCCATACCGAAAGCGTAACTTCTCCCGGGACTGCGAATCTCACGGCCTATTAGCATCAACCTCGCAACGGACTGAACGGGAAGCGCAATGAATCGCATGATTCGGAGAAGCATGATCGGCATGGCGGCGGGCGGAGCGGCCTCAGCTGCTCTGATCGCAACCGGTGGTCATTTCGGCGTAAGCCTGCTGCTCGGTTTGGCGATCGGCGCCGCCTTTGCGGCCAGCATAGGGCAAACTCCCGGCGCCTACGTGGACAATCTGATGGGTGGTGGCGCCCTCGGCGTTCCCCTCTGGGGAATTCTCAATGTCATCGCTTTGCCGTTGCTGTCCGGACAAATGCCTGAGTGGAGTGCGGCGCAGATGCGCGCGCACTTTCCCGCCCTTGTGGGATGGGTGCTTTATGGCGCAACCCTCGGTCTGCTGGTGCAGACGTTGAACGACGTCGCTGAGCGCGTGCTCGGCCCCGAACCAGCATCCCAGCCTCCTAGTCCGGCGCTGAAGAAACACATCCTGATTCTCGGTGGTGGGTTCGCCGGGATGAAAGTGGCAGAGTGTCTGGAAAGGGAGCTGGAGAAGGATCTGTCTGTGAGCATTTCCCTGGTCAGTGAAACCAATGCCCTGCTTTTCACACCGATGCTCGCGGAAGTTGCAGGTAGCAGCCTCGAGCCAAGCCATATCAGCACGCCCCTCCGCACCGCGCTGCATCGCACGGACTTCGTCCGTGGTCGCGTCACCGCGGTTGACCTGGAGAACCGGCGCGTCGTCCTCGATGCCAGCGTGGGCGACAACGAAAGCTGCCGCAGCGAGCTCGCCTACGATCATCTTGTGCTCGCGCTCGGGGCGGTCTCCAACTATCTCGGGCTGACCAACGTCCAGAAGCTGGCATTCGACTTCAAGAGCCTGGTGGACGCAATTCGCATTCGCAACCACGTGATTGAAATGTTCGAGCGTGCCGACCGCGAAAACGATCTGGCGGTGCGCCGGTCGTTGCTGACCTTCGTCATTGCCGGCGGAGGCTTCGCCGGCGTCGAACTGGCGGGGGCGCTGAACGATTTCGCGCGCGGGATTCTCGCCGACTATCCCAATCTGCGCCGCGAAGATGTGCGGGTGGTACTGGTGCATGCGCGTGATCGCATTTTGCCCGAGCTGAGCGAATCGCTCGGCCGTTATGCGCAAAGCCGCATGGAAGCTCGCGGTGTCGAGTTCCGCCTGAATACCCGGCTGACCGACGCGAGCGCCGGAGCGGTCGTTCTAAGCGACGGCGAGATACGCGCTGAGACGCTGGTGTGGACGGCCGGAACCGCGCCGAACCCACTGACCAAGTCGCTTCCGCTCGAAAAAGACAAGCGCGGCGGGGTTATCGTTGATGCCACACTCGCCGTCCCTGGCCACGCTGGCGTTTGGGCATTGGGCGATTGCGCCGCCGTGGAGGATGCCAAGTCAGGTAAGTCCTGTCCGCCGACCGCACAGTTCGCCCTGCGTGAAGCGGCGACGCTGGCAAAGAACATCAGAGCCAACTTGCAAGGCCGTCCGGCGCGCCGGTTTCACTTCGACTCTCTCGGTGCTCTCTGTGTGGTTGGACACCAGACGGCGTGCGCAGAACTTACCGTGCCTTTCGCGCGCAGCAAGTCGATGCGCTTCTCAGGGCTTCTTGCCTGGGCGATGTGGCGGGGCATCTATCTCGGGAAGTTGCCGGGGCTGGAACGGAAGATCCGCGTGCTGGTCGACTGGACGGTGGAGCTGTTCTTCCCGAAGGACATCGTCCAGACCATCGACTTGCGATAGGAGAAAACGCAACATGTCTGCCACAGGATCACTGGCCAGGATGAAGATTGAAACCAATCCGATGAGTTGGGGAGAGCGAATTGATCCCGCTCTTGGCCTCGTCGTCGGCCTCGGCGGAGGGATGTTGCAGAGCCTCGCGCTGGGGACCCCCATCATGCACGGCCTGGCGATCGGGGGAGCGTTCGGCCTGGTGTTCGGCATTCTTTTTGCGCGGCGCGCCACCAGCGCCGGCGCCGGATTGATCTGGGGACTAGCGGCCGCGTTCCTCATGTGGCTGGTCTTCCCTGCTGGACTACTCCCGCTCTTCACCAGGGGCACCCACGCGATGGCGGCTCTTGGTGACGCACGCGAGCAGTTTCCACTACTGGTGGGCTACCTGGTTTGCCTGGGAACGCCCGTCGGCCTGGTGCTGGGCATCCGCGGCGGCCTACGCCCAAGCACGACCGATCCTCAGTTCCATTGGACGCGCGCCATAGTGGCTGGTGGAATGGCTGGGCTGCTAGGGGGCTTCATCTTCGATCGCTGGATGTCAGCCGGCGAATTTTTCCCGCTGCTCTCCGGCCTGAGAGAGTTGCCGTCACGCTCCATTAGCCTGACCCTGCAGTTTTTCATCGCAGTGCTGATGGGCGTAATTTTCGGACTGCTGTTCCAGCGAGACGTACGCAGCTACGGTTCGTGCATGGGCTGGGGCGTGGGATACGCGATCCTGTGGTGGTTTCTAGGTCCACTGACGATTTTGCCGTTGGTATCGCACCCTCCTCCCGACTGGTCCGCCGGGAACGCCAGCGTCATGTTCGGCGCTTTGGTCGGCCATATCCTCTATGGGTTGATTCTCGGTGTGAGTTACGCGACTCTCGACAAAATCTGGGTGCGGCTGTTTATTCAGTCGGATCCGCTGAACCGCGAAGCGCACGGCCCCGGCTTGCGTGTGTTGCAGTCACTGGGATGGGGTGCATTGGCCGGATTCGCTGGAGGCATCGTCTCCAGTCCCATCATGCTGAAGACCGGGGTGCTGTCGAAGATAGCAGGCCTGGACACCAGCCTGACCAACTGGCACGGGCTGCTGATCCACCTGCTGGTAAGTTCCCTCATCGGCATGACCTTCGGATTGCTGTTCCGCAACGAGGCGTCTAACTTAGGAGCGGGCGTGGCATGGGGGTGGCTGTTCGGCCTGATATGGTGGTACCTGGGACCCATGACTCTGCTGCCCCTGATGCTCACCGGCGTGTGCGACTGGAGCACCGACGCGGCCTCGGCGCTATTACCGTCGCTGATGGGGCACCTGATTTTCGGAGCGATGACGGCGTACGTGTTTCTTCTGCTGGAACACCGCTACACTCGCTGGCTGCTGCTGGACCCGCGCATTGCCATGCGCGAGAAGCGGCGGGTGCGCCCACTGGGAACACCCGCGCCTGCGCTTTGGTTACTGGTCTTGGGCCTCGGCGTACTGTTGCCGATCTTATTGGGTTGAAGGTGGCATTCCTGGAGTTTGAATTGTTCCCCGGAGCGCGAAATTTCGAGCTGGGATGGCAATTATGGATGATGTGTATGCAATCAACATAGCCAAATCGAATTACCGCGAAGGGTTCGATACGGCCGATGTGGAGCGCATTCTGTCTACCTTTGCACCCGAGTTTACGGACATGTCCGACTCGCGTCCCAGCCGCTATCAAGCAGATGCCGCCCTGAAGCTTCGCCGTTTTCTTGCGGAGCTCTTCGCTGAATATGAAGCCAAGCTCAACGTCATCGTTATTGCCATCTCGGTCTTCGGAAACAACGCCTTTGACTACGGATGGCACGAGTTGACGCTCAAACCAAGAAACGGTGGCGAGCCGGTTTACCGTCGTACCCGGTACTGTGAGTTGTGGAGCAAACAACCGACCGGCGATTGGAAGATTTCGAAGTTCATGGACAACGAGGATGTGTCGGATACCGTTGACTAAGTCACCAGGATTGCTGCCTAACTCTTTCCCAAACGGCGGTCCAGCTTGCCGTAGATACGTTTGCTCAGGTTGGAAGGAACTTCAAATTCAGCCCCATCCGCGATCAACTTGACGACATTCTTCGTTCCATCAAGAACGGCCGAGCAGTGCTTGCACACCTTAAAGTGTGCTTCCATGCGCGAACGCAATTCGGGTTCAGTCGTTTCATCGATATAATTCGATATCTCGCGCCAGACCTCAACACAGCTGATCTCAATCACCATACGGTAGATGCCTCACGCGAGGGTATGTTTCGTTGCCACACATAAACTTTCACCAAGGACGAACTTTCTTGAATTCGGCCCTGCCTGTGGTCCAGGAGCCGTCTATGCCAGGGGCCAGGGCGTCGCGCATCTGCAGCCGCGCCCGCAGGAGCCGAGTCTTGACCGAGGCTTCTGTAATGCCCAGCACTTCAGCGGTTTCAATGATGCTCATGTGCTGGACGTCGCGAAGTACCAGCACCTCACGATACTTCGGATCCAGCGACGCCAGCGCTCTCTTCAACGCTTCGCGCAACTCTTTGCACTGCAACTCCTCCGAGGGGATATCCCGCCAATCCGCGAAATCTCTAGGCAAGTAATCGCCTTCTTCATCACTCTTCTGCTCGTCGATTGACTCATACAGGTGGCTGCGGTCCTTGCGCAACCGCATCCGCGCTTCATTGATTGTGATCTGAATAAGCCATGTACTGAACTTCGACTCGCGGCGAAATTTGGAAAGATTATTGAAAGCCTTCAGTACGGCTTCCTGTGCTACCTCTTCCGCGTCTGCGGGGTTGTGGAGCACACCCATTGCAGCAAAGTAAATAGCGCGTTCGTACGGACGCATGAGCTGGTAAAAAGCCTCATGATCTCCGCTGAGGCAGCGGTCGATCAACTGGCCTTCCATCGGCTCAGGTTGCGATGTTGGTGTAGACATGTCGTCGCAAGTCCGCTAAGTGACGGCTACAATCTTTGAGAGTCCGGTAGACTTTCCCTGACGATCCTCGCAGCAGCTTGGTTCACGTCCTCGAGCCTGTGGACCTTACGGACATGATCTGCGAACGCCTCGTCCACCGATGGGAGAGCATCTGGGGAAAACGGCATCTTGCAAATAGAACAGCGGTTCGCGCCTTGGTAATCGATCAAATGGGGTGGCGGCATGGTTCTAGGCACGGTCGAAACCCTCTCGTCTCGCTTCCTCCTTCTCCCTTTCCTTCTGATGCTCAAAATCTTTTTCTCGGATATCGCGGGCACGGTCGAGTCGTTCTTTAACCAGCCTGTGAACCTCCTTGAATTGATTTACCGGTTCCGCTTTGTCCATGCCCCCAAGTGTACGCCGATCTGGGCAACTCATAAGGTTGGTGGAGGCGTTGCAGCGCTTCCACTACTACCTGGGCGACGCCTTCAAGGTGGAGTGTCCCACAGGCTCAGGGCGGTATCTGACATTGTGGGAGGTAGCCGAGGGGCTGTCGCGCCGCCTGGGCAACATCTTCACGCGGGACGGCGATGGCCGGCGACCCGTGTATGGCCACATTGCCAAGTTCCAATACGACGAGAACTGGCACGATCTCATTTCGTTCCACGAGTACTTCCATGGCGACACCGGCGCCGGCTTGGGTGCCAGTCATCAGACGGGCTGGACCGCCCTGGTGGCAAAACTGATGCAACAGAACGGCGAGAAGAAATCGCAGCTGGCCGATGCAGTTACGGCTGTAGCTGCCGACTATACGAAGGAGACCAATCGCAACGAGAATCTCGATGCAGTCACGACCGAGACTGGGCACGCTCGCGCTGCGACTCCAACTATTTCTTCGGTATCCCTGCGCAATCGGTGTAAACTTTCTGCGTCGTAACGGTTACCGGCGAAATCCAGAAAATTGGTCCCCAAGTATGACCTGTCTAGAAGTACAACGCGACCTCTCGGACTACCTCGATCGTGAACTTCCGCTCGAGGTGTGCGCGGAAATCCAGGACCACTTCCGCACCTGCGAGCGATGCGCTGCCCTTCTCCAGGAGACGCGCGATATCGTGCTCGCGCTGGGCGATGAACGACTGGTCGATGTCCCGCACGGGTATAGGACGCGCCTCTATCGCCAGTTGAAGGTTCAGCTGGGGGGGCCAGGGCCTAGTGTAGGCCGCAATGTATCATCGGCGATTCCTTTGGGGATCACAAATGACGAAGTCGATCTGGGCTCCCATCTGATTTATTTCTGGCAAAGCGAAGAGGAATTTGCCCACGGCGTGGGCTTCCTCGAGCCCGGCCTCCTGGGAGAGGATCACTGCGTTGTCTTTGGTCATGATGAAGCCACCGATCGGGTTTTTCGGTTACTGCAGGCTAAAGGGTTCGATACCGAATCTCTAACGCATCAACGCAGAATCACGCTGCTTCGAAGGGAAGCTCCTGCTGGTACGACGCTTTCAGATATTGAAGATGTGTTCAAAGCTGCGTTACGGGCGGGAGCGCCGGCCATCCGGTACCTGGGAAATCTGGGTTTCGGAAAGGCTCCTTTGCCTGGCAAGGGGATTGAGGATGTGCTCGAACTCGAGGCTCGGGTGACGAGCCTCACGAGGCGGTTCCCCGCGGTCGTGGTTTGCATGTACGACGCGAATACCCTGCCCGGGCAGCTGATTCTGAAAGGTGGGTTCCAAACCCACCCCGTAGCGGTCTGCGGTGATCACGTCATCCGCAACCCGTACTACATTCCGGAAGACGACTTCATGCGCGAGATCCACCGCACAGCATAACCCGCTTGCAATCTCAGAGCGTAGGTCGTACTCCTCAGCAGCGACTTGCTAACCTGAATTTAGTTCCAGAATAGGAGTTGGTTCCACAACGGACTCCCGGGAGGCGAAGAACCCATTCTGGGTGAATCGACAATCCAGAATCTAGTTGGCCGCGTCGCCAAGCTCAGTTGATGAAGAATCGGCTTCCCATAAACTGAGTGCCTCACGAGCCGGAGCCAATCCGGGGCTCTTGTTCACAGTCATACTGCTGATGGCCCGATGGCAATCTCTACAGCACCGCCACTGGGGGAGGGGCGGAAGGCTGCTTATGCGGCGTAGTTTTCAAGCTACAGCCACCGGCCTCGGCTCCTCGTTCCGCTCTGGAGCAGTGGACGGAGACCGTTCTCTACGAGTTCCAAGGTCCTGGTGGCAAGTATCCCGGCTACGGTAACCTGGTCTTCGACACGGCGGGCCATCTCTACGGCACCACCGAGCAAGGCGGCGCCAATGATCTGGGCGTAGTCTTCGAGCTTAGCCCTGTCAGCGGCGGCTGGACCGAAACCGTCATTCACAGCTTCAGCGGCAATGACGGCGCCGAACCCTATGGCGGCCTTACCTTCGACAACGCCGGAAATCTTTATGGCACCACCCATGAGGGCGGTGTACCCGGCTATGGCGTAGTCTTCGAGCTGAGCCCTGGCAATGGCGGCTGGACCGAAACCGTCCTCCACTCCTTTCAAAACACCGACGGAAAACAGCCCCAAGGCCAATTGATCTTTGACGCCAGTGGAAATCTCTACGGCACCGCCTATTCCGGCGGTTTAGACAATACAAGCGGCTCAGTCTTTGAGCTGTCACCCTCCGGCGACGGGTGGACATTCGCGGTGTTGCATTTGTTTGATTTCTCCGCAGGCGAAGGAGCGGGTCCCTTGGCGGGCGTAACCATGGAACGACGGGAACCTTTGCGGCACAACGCTGGGCGGCGGCAGTGGCGATAATCGCACCATCTACCGCCTGGTCAATGCCGGCGGTTCTGAAGTAAGGAACAAGTGCCGTCGATGTCAGGTGCCGATGACCACACCACCGTCGACGGAGATCACGGTCCCGTGGATAAAGCTGGCTTGATCAGATGCGAGCCAGGCATAAGTGTTGGCTACGTCTTCGGGAGTTCCCGCCCGTCCCAGCGGCGTACGCGCGATCATCGCTTGAAGCACCTTTTCCGGCATAGCGCGCACCATGTCGGTCGCGATAAAGCCGGGCGCCACGGCGTTTACCCGAATCTTGTACCTGCCCAGTTCGCGCGCCCATGTTCGCGTCATACCAATCACACCCGCCTTCGATGCCACGTAGTTCGTTTGACCAAAGTTCCCGAGGAGTCCAACCACGGACGCTGCGGACAAAATTACTCCGCCTCCGTTGCTGATCATATGAGGAACAACCGCACGCGTGGTGAGGAAAACTCCCTTCAAGTTGACGTTGATCACCGAATCCCACATCTCTTCCGACATGATGGATTCCGGACTTCCGCCGTTCCACTTCACCAGCTGCGCATCGCGAACGATACCTGCGTTATTGATGAGCACGTCGACCCGTTGCCATCGGTCAAGAACGTTGTGCACCGCAGTTGCGATGTCGTCCGAGCTGGTAACGTTCACTGCCTGAAAGCAGCCCTCGCCGCCGGCCCATTTGATAGCCGACTCCAACTGGGTCGCGGCCTTGCTAGAAACATCCCAGGCTGCAATCTTTGCCCCTTCCTGAGCGAATCGCATCGCGGTCGCACGGCCGATGCCTGCACCGGCCCCCGTGATGACAACCACTTTCCCGCGGAGTCCGCTTTCCTGCATGGGCTTTCGCCTGTCGCCAACATCGGGGAAATCGGAAAGGACATTTTCAGTTGTCTGGGGAATGGTGGTGGGTTTGACTTCGCCCGCTTCGGCTGTACTGCTGCTCACAGATCGCTCAGAGTGAGACATCGAGGCTCCTGGTGATTCGGGTGCTGGGAAGGCGCAGCGCTGGAAGTGAGATCAAGTTTGCACGTCTGGATTGTGCTGTGAGATTTCCGCTCCATAGGTTAGTTGCTTTGCCGCACTGCGTCAAGACCTGCGGCGAGACTTGTCGGTAGCACATGATATGTCCGGTTGAGTTAGCAAGTGATCTGTCCGCTTTGCGGGCGGCGAGAGTAGGCGACCATGCGAAGCATGGTTGCTTACTCGAAGGCCGCGATGGAGCGGGCGATGAAAATACAGGAAGTGATTTTGCGAGCGATCGCCAGGAAGATTACCTGGTGGCAGGCGGCGGAGATTATCGGCATCAGCGATCGGTCGATGCGGCGCTGGCGGGAGCGACTGGAAGAGTTCGGCTATGACGGGTTGTTCGATCGGCGCCGGGGGCGTCCTTCTCCCAAGCGAGTTGCTCTGGCTAGGGTGGAGCAGGTGCTGGGACTGTACCGCGACCGGTACTTCGATCTGAACGTGCGACATTTCCACGAGAAGCTAAGCCAGCAGCACGGGATTCACCTGAGCTACAGCTGGGTGAAACAAACGCTGCAAGGAGCCGGACTGGTAGCGCGCGGACGCAAACGCGGGGTGCATCGCAAACGGCGGGAGCGGCGGCCGCTGCCCGGCATGCTGCTGCACATCGACGGCAGTCATCACCGCTGGTTCCAGGACGAGCGCTGGTATGACCTGATCGTCATTCTGGATGACGCCAGCAGCGAGATCTACTATGCCCAGTTGGTGGAGGAGGAATCGACAGTGACGGTGATGGCCGGGCTGCGAGAGGTGGTCGAGCGTAAAGGTCTGTTCTGCGCTCTGTACAGCGACCGTGGCAGCCATTTCTGGCTCACGCCCAAGGGGGGCGGCAAGGTCGATCCGCACCGGGTGACGCAGGTGGGACGTGCGCTGCGCGAGCTGGGAGTGCAGATGATCCCGGCCTACTCGCCGCAGGCGCGGGGCCGCAGCGAGCGTAGCTTCGGCACCTGGCAAGGACGACTGCCACAGGAGTTGCGGCTGCACGGCATTACCACCCTGGAGGCGGCCAACCAGTTTCTACGGGAGCATTACATCGCCGAATTCAATGGCCGCTTTCAGGTGCCGCCGACGCAACCGGGCAGCGCGTTTCTGCCGTGTCCGCACAAAAATCTGGACCTGATCTTTTCGCTGCAGTTTGAGCGCACGGTGAACCGGGACAATACCGTCAGCTTTCAGAACCTGCAGTTGCAGATTGAACCCGTGCCCTGGAGAGGGACGCTGGCCGGTTGCAACGTCATGGTTCACCAGCACCTGGACGGCAGCCTCAGCCTGACCCACGGGCCGCATCGGCTGGGACGTTACAGCGCCCAGGGGGTCGCCATCCACTCAACGGGAAACGCGGACCACGCGGTGGAAAAGACGCGCCGTGGAAAAGTCAGAAAAACGACTTTTCCACCGCGCTTGGAAATCCCGCCCAAGGCGCGGGATTTCCACTTTCCCACCGCCACGACGGCGACTGGTTTATGAGTCAACCCAAAACCAAAACCGGACATTTCACTTGCTACGAAAAGCGGACATTTTCACTTGCTACGAACAGACCTGCGGCGAGACTTTGTTTTGCGAGGCTTCGCTTTAGCCTTGCGCCGTGACAGGGTGCCTTCCAGCTCTTCAATTCGTCGCCGGAGCTCTTCGACCTGGGAACTCTCGTTGTCGGCGCCAGCCTTGGACACGATTCCTCCGGAGTTGTCAGCTGCATTCGCAGAGACCGGCTCTCCCTTGCCGCTTGTCTGAGGCCACAGCGTGGGCATCAAGCCGAGTGGGTTCAACGGCGACGGCATCGCGCGGTACGCATTCTGGTACATCTCCATCATCATTTTCATGTAGCGCAGCGCATTCTCCTGCGTAGCCTTGCCAGACGCCACAATCATCTGCCGCAACACGTCTAAAGGGAAAACGGAATCGGGCGTTTTGACGTCGTCCAGCACGATCTGGGCCAGGATCAGCCGTGTGATGTCCTCCCCAGTGGCGGCGTCGATCACACGAACGTCGTAGCCATCCCGGATCAACTGAGCGACCTGATCCTGGTTGATGTACTGGCTGGTCAATGTGTTATACAGACGCCGGTTTTCGTACTTCTTGACGATCAGCGGCTGGGGAATTTTATTTTTCACTTTTGCTTGACATCCCGGATGAGAACAAGCGAAACTTAGTTATGTTGCACTGCGGCAAACTATGCAACATGCCATTATCTTCAAAAGGAGCAGATCATGCCGAATAGCTCGAAGTCAAGCAAGAAGGTTTCGCCAGCCAATGGCGCAGCCGTCGCCAGCGAAATCACCGACGTTTTTACCCCCGTCTACCTGAACACCGTTGCCCGCGTGGCGGAGCTGCAAAAGGACTCTCTGGATGTGGTTGCGGAGCAGACCTCCGAATGGATCGGCGCGTGGAAGAAGGCATGCAGCTTTTTCCCGGTGAACCCGCCAGCCTTCTTTTTTGATATCGCCAATCAGGCTGTCCAGACCGCCGTTGAAACGCAGAAGAACGCCATCGACCTGGTAGTGGAGCAGACCGAGGCAGTAACCGAGATTACCAAGCTACGGGCCGATGCCTATTCCAAGATCACCGAGACCGCAACCGCTGCGTTCCAGAACACGGTCACGCGTTCGGTGGAAGCCCAGAAGAAAGCCCTCGAATTCGCGGGCGCGCAGAGCAAGGCTATCTTCGAGGCCACCAAGAAGCAGGTCGGCGGCGGTCCGGTAGCGGTTGTTGTCGATTCGTTCGAGCGCGGCACCAACACGCTGATCGAAGCGCAGAAGTCGATCCTCGATGCCACAACGAAGCCCTTTGTGCAGTAGGGTCGAGTTCAGCGTTTGGGGTGAGGCAGTCGCGAAGCCAGGTCCCTCGGGACCTACCGCACGAGTATCGTCGCGACTGTCTCCGGGTGTATCGTCGTAGCAAGAGGGGCAACAATGGCTGACGAAGCAAACAATAGCAGCAAACCGTTTGATCCCATGGAACCGTGGCGCGGTATGCGCGACGCCTATCTTGATGCCTGGTCCAAGTCCATGGTCGAGATGGTCAACACCGAAGCCTATGCCCAGGCCGCTGGGGCGATGCTCGATACGTACCTGACGGTGTCCACTCCGTTCCGCGAGGCGGTTGAAAAAGCCATGCTCAAGACGCTGGAGCAACTGGCTATGCCTTCGCGGGCGGATATCGTATCCATTGCTGAGCGCATGACCCACATTGAGATGCGGCTGGATGACATCGATGCCAAACTCGATGAGATGCGTAAGGTGAGTGCAAAGCCGGATGTCCGGTCAGCCGCCGCAAGCGCTCCTCCGGCGGCAAAGAAAGCGCCGCAGCAGATAAAGAAGGCCGGCCGATCCAAACAGGCTAAGAGGGAGAAGAAGTAGGATGGCACAGGCGCCGGTGATGACCGACCCGTTTACCCAGACCGCCGATCGGCTGAAGACGCTGACCAAGGTAATGACAACCAAGGCGGCGATCGCCCAAACTCCCAAAGAGTTGGTGTGGGCAATCAATAAGGCGAAGCTTTATCGCTACACGCCCGTTGTGCCCGCCGAGCAGCGTCATCCTGTGCCGCTGTTGCTGGTCTTTGCTCTGATGAACCGTCCCTATATTCTCGATCTTCGTCCGGGTCATAGCTTCGTCGAGTACATGGTGAAGCAGGGATACGATCTGTACTTGCTCGACTGGGGAGCTCCGGGGCCTGAGGACAAAAATCTGAAGTTCGACGATTACACGCTGGACTATATGCCGCGAGCGATCCGCAAAATGAAAGCGATCTCCGGTTCAGAAGAGTTCAGTTTGCTGGGATGGTGCATTAGGCGCGATCCTCACATCGATTTATTCGGCGCTGCGTCCCGACTATGGCTTGCGCAATCTGATTCTGCTGACTGCTCCGCTGGACTTTTCCAACAAACAGGGGCTGACCTTCGCTCGCTGGGTTGACGAGCGCTATTTCGATATCGACAAAGTGCTGGGCGCCTTCGGCAATATGCCGGGGAGATGATCGATTATGGCGCCCGGGCGCTCAAGCCCGTAGAGAACTACATCAGCAACTATCTCAAGCTGTGGGACAACATTGATGATCCTCGTGTGGTGGAAGCCTGGCACGCAATGAATACCTGGGTGACCGACAACGTGCCGCTCGCGGGAGGAGCATTCCGGCAACTCATCGTCGACCTCTACCGCAATGACCGGCTGATGAAAGGCGAACTCATAATCCGTGGGCAGCGGGTTGATCTTGGCCGTATTCGCGCTAATCTTCTCACGGTGATTGCAGAGGGCGACCACATCACACCGTCATGCCAGTCCGAGTCAATCATGTCGAAGGTTAGCAGCGCGGATAAAGAACTATTCCGCGTCGCTGGCGGTCATATCGGGATTATGGCTGGAAGTGGAGCCAGCAAGTACACTTGGCCGCACATCAACGGCTGGCTGGCTTCGCGCTCCGACTGAGTATTGCAGTCTGAATCGGCGCAACGACGACTACGCCGTCGACTCGTGGTCTGGGGCTCCCACCAAAGCGGCACGTAAATTGTGACGCTCATCCTAGCGTTCTCCCCCTCATCTCGTCATCATGGCCGCATGCAGGAGCAATTAGAGCAAGTACCCTGCCGGCTGGTGGAAGGCCCCATCGTCTGCCCGATCTGTTGGGACGATGGCCTCGAAAGGATCGAAGGGACCGCCTTTCGGCACGAACCATCAGCGAGCAGCGCGTCAGCGGGATGTCGCTGTATCGATGCAGCCACTGGCACGTGTTTGGCGTGTTCGAGCCGCAAAGATAGATTTCGCCAGGTGCATCCGGCTGTATCGTTCGATTCTGTGTATGAATCAGCTTGAAAGCTGGAGGAGCCGCAATGATCACTGCACAGTACGCGTACACCAGACGGTTCTTTGAAAAGGAAGAGGTCATCATCTCCAGCTGCAACTACTGCTTTTCGGCCGTAGCGGAGTCCGATGATGAAACGGTCCTGGATACCAGCGAACGAGAACATTCTTGCGCGCAACAACCGAGAGCATTCTCGGCTCAACAGTAATCCTCTCGCCCCTCTCAATTGACCACAAATCACGAGCTCCCCCGTCAAACCCCGGGATTGTTCTGGCCCAGGGCCCGCTGTGACTCCCATCACACTGTCAAGCAATCCAGATCACAGCCCGACGTACATGTCCCAAAATAGGATTACGGCAGTTCTTCCGGGGCACCAGGGTAAATCTGAAGATCGTTGTCGGATAGCTCGCAGCCTCAGTGGATCGAGGACCCTTCGACCGTGGTACTGGCATCAACCGACAACAACAACACCGAGGCCATCAATGCTGTTAAAGCCTTTCGTTATCAACTCTCACGGACGAATTGTCTTTCCTGGAAACTTCTTTCCTGAACTCGATTTTTCCGTCTTCAAGACTCTTAAGCAATTTGCATCGGTCATCCGCCGGGATTTTGGGGAGAAAGCGCCTACGGACGTCGAGATTGCCGAGCGCCTCAAAGCCGGCGAATACACGAGTCGCTACGAACTGTGCCGCGACTTGGTATTGAACCGCTTCTGGGTGAATCGCTACACGCTCACCATGTACGAGAAACGCCCCATCCGGTGGGGCGATCTTCCCAAGCAGCGAGAGGACATTTTCCTCCCGGTATATAAGTCACGAGACTCGTCTGCGATGGTCGACGCAATCGAAGCAGGTTACCAGGCGTTGTCGCCGACATGGGATAAGGAGTGGGAAGATCGTTGCTTTGGCATGCTGTTGCACGTGCTTCGCAACAAGTTGAGCTCCGGCGGAGAGCTTCGGCCGGTTCGGCCAACCGTAATAGAGGCGCTCTCTAATCCGGTGAACCGCACCCGTCATTTGCTCAGTTACGACCCCGATTTCCAGCGCTATACCTACGATGACGTAATCGACAGCCTGCATTCCGTACCTGAGCTAGAAGCATTGATGCGGCAGTGCATGATCCTGCAGAACCAGTATCCCTGGGATCCAGCCACGAGCTCGCAAACGGAAATCGGAGAACTGAAGAATGACGACTACGTAGTGGCGTTTTATCCGCGCACCCCCGAGGTGTTCCACTTTATACGGCGCGTGAAGACCAGCGAATCCCGGGTACCACGAGTTCGGGAACAGCCAAGGCGTCCCGCCGGAATTGAGACACTGGCTCTGAGCGAGCCGATCCGACCTTATCCTCCGGTCGAGGTAAGCAAACGTTTCGCTGTCTTGCCGCGAATCGAAGCCATCGCCGTCTATGAGGGCGAAGTCACCTGCAGCAATGCGGACCTGATTCGAAACCACGCTTATTGCTGGTCGCGCATGAGCGCTGCGGAAATCTCTGAAAAGACCGGCATCGAGAACCGGTGCTACACCGAGCTTTCGCTGGAGGAGATGGCGCTGGATGCGGCGACCAGGGCGCTGTTGAAATCGGGACGCACGCCGGCGGAGATCGGTGCTGTACTGTTTTGCAGTTGTACCAGCACTAAGCTGATTCCCTCGGTTGCGACCTGGTTATCTGGAGAGCTGGGGCTACTACAGACTCACAACTCCTGTGACATTATCGCCGCCTGTGCGGGGATGCCATACGGCATTGCCGAGGCAATACGTTTGCTGCAAGAAATCCAGCGTCCGGTGCTCCTGGTCTGCGCTGAGAAGTTCTCCGACAAGATCGGAACCGTGCGCACGTCCCGCATGATTTTTGGAGACGGCGCGGCAGCCATGATCATTGCGCCTGCACCTGAAGGAGCGGCGTCCGACATTGAGGTCTTCCAGACCTACGCGAGCGGCCCCTGGTCCGAAGTGAACTCGATCATCTGGCCTAATCCGGAATTTGACAACAACATCACAGTTTACGGGCCCGAAGTGAAGGCGCTGGTCACCCGTTATCTAAAGCAAATGACGGGCGAGCTGGCGCAGCTACCGAATCCCAATGGAGTCGGTGGATCTCTGATTGACGCTATCGATCTGGTGGTTCCGCATCAGGCAAACAAAACCATGGTCCTTACGCTGGCGGAGGCCGCTGGAATTTCTGGTGACCGAATCTTTTTCAACATCGAGCACGTCGGTAACACTTCCTCGGCGAGCATTCTTCTGGCCGTCCATGACGCTGTGGCGGAGGGGAGAATCGATCGTCCGATGAGGGTATTCGCGCCTGGGTTCGGAGCTGGCGCGGTGGGCGGCTACGTCGTTATGCGGGTCGATCCCGCAGTTCTCAGCCTCAGTTCGGAGAATAGGAGTTTCGCAATGGTTAACGTAAATGGAAATGGCAACGGCAACGGAAACAGGCGAGGAAGTCTTACCGGCAGAGTGGCCTTGGTCACCGGGGCCTCGCGTGGAATCGGAAGGGCGATTGCAGTCGAGCTGGCACACTGCGGCGCGAACATTGCGCTGAACTTCCGGTCGGACGCTAAGCAGGCGGAAAGCGCGGCCGATGAGATCCGTGAGATGGGTGTCGAGTGCCTGCTGGTTCAGGGCGACGTAGCCAAGAAGGGCGAGGCTGCCCGCATCGTCAAAGAGGTGCTCGGTAAGTGGCAACGGCTCGACATTTTGGTGAACAACGCCGGGATCACCCGCGACCGCAGTATGCGCAAGATGACGGATGATGACTGGGGCGCGGTGATCAACGTCAATCTGAACGGCACCTTTTACTGCACCAGCGCGGCAGTGACGGCCATGGTGAATCAGAGGTACGGACGCATTATCAACATCAGCTCGGTCGTCGGACAGATGGGTGCCTTCGGGCAGGCAAATTACTCCGCCAGCAAAGGCGGCATCATTGCCTTCACCAAGACACTGGCACTTGAGATGGCGAAATTCAACATCACCGCCAATGTGATCGCCCCGGGATTTACTTCGACCGAAATGGTCGACGCTATTCCAGAAGAGATCGCAGCGCAGATCAAGGCCAAGATTCCACTCGGACGGTTTGCCGCTCCCGAGGAAATCGCCAAGGCAGCCGCTTTCCTGGCCGCGGAAGGCGATTACATCACCGGACAAGAACTGAATGTGAATGGTGGCTATCACATGTAGTGGCTGGATCGCCCGACGCTAGTTAGTGGCGGAGCGAGCTTGCTGCTGCAGTGAATGGGAGGGGAGTATCTATGCCAACGGATGCCGTTGCGCCGTCTCAAAATGTTACTGATGTCCGTATTGAAGATCTCCGCCGGAAACGTGCGGGGATCATGCAGGGCGGCGGAAAAGAGCGCATTGCCAAGCAGCACGGAGCAGGAAAGCTCACGGCGCGGGAGCGCATCGACAAGCTGGTGGATCAAACCAGCTTTCAGGAGATCGGGATCTTCGCCCATCACCGATCCACCTACTTCGGCATGGCGGAGAAGGAAGTCCCGGCAGACGGAGTGATTACCGGATGCGCCGAGGTCGATGGCCGCACCGTGCATCTGGCCAGCCAGGATTTCACTGTCCTGGGTGGCGCGGCCGGCGAGGTCCACTGCTCCAAGATCGTTGAAATGATGCAACTCTCTCTGAAAACTGGCAGCCCATTCATTTTCATCAACGATTCCGGAGGCGCGCGAGTTCAGGAAGGAATTGATAGCCTCGCGGGATACGCGCGTGTTTTCTACCACAATGTAATGCTCTCAGGGACAGTTCCTCAAATCGCGATTATTTGCGGACCCTGCGCAGGTGGCGCGGCTTACAGTCCGGCACTCACGGATTTCATCATTCAGACCAAAGGTTCGCAGATGTTCATTACCGGACCGCAGGTCATCAAGCAGGTGACCGGCGAGGTGGTGACGGCCGACGAACTGGGCGGTCCGGCGGCGCAGATGAATCGCTCCGGCGTGGTTCACCTGATCGCAGAAGATGATGAGGCGGCACTGTTGCTCTGCCGCCGGCTCTTGAGCTTCTTGCCTTCCAATAACGTGGAAGATCCTCCCTTCTGGCCTTGTCTAGAGCCTATGGAAGACGATCCGGAATTGAACAATGTGGTTCCTGCCGATCCCAAGATCTCCTACGACGTTCGTGAGGTTATTAACCGAGTGGTCGATCGGCAGGACTTCTTCGAGCTGCAGCCGGGGTTTGCGGCCAATGTCGTAATTGGATTCGCTCGACTGCAAGGGCGCTCCGTGGGAGTCGTCGCAAGCCAGCCGGCTGTGATGGCGGGCGTATTAGACATCGATGCCTCGGACAAGGTCGCGTGGTTTGTACGCTTCTGCAATGCCTTCAATATTCCCCTGCTGACCTTCGTAGATGTTCCCGGCTTCCTGCCTGGCGTCGAGCAGGAGTACGGCGGAATCATTCGCCACGGCGCCAAGATACTGTTCGCCTACTCAGCGGCAACTGTGCCGAAACTGACGGTTGTCTTGCGCAAGGCTTATGGCGGCGCGTATATCGCAATGTGCTGCAAAGATCTGGGCGCCGACCGCGTGGTGGCATGGCCGGGCGCAGAAATCGCTGTGATGGGTGCTGAAGGAGCTGCTGAGATTGTCTTCCGTAGAGAAATCGACAAGGCCGACAATCCCCAGCAGAAGCGCGAGGAACTGATTGATCTTTACCGAAACACTTTTGCGAACCCGTTTGTCGCGGCCGGCCGGCGTCTGGTGGATGACATAGTTGAGCCCGCTCAGACGCGAAGATACTTGGCTCAAGCTCTTGAAGCATTACACACGAAACGCGAGCTCCGGCCACCAAAGAAGCATGGCTTGATTCCACTCTAGAAGGTAGAGGCTTTGAAATGAATAGTCCTGTGTATTCCGCTGCCGCTCCGACGGCATCCGACGCTGCCGAAGTCAGCACGTCACAAGCGAGCCTCGACCCTCTTCGAGCCTGTTCCGCAATAACGACTACTGGCGTGACACCCGAGATTTTGGGGGTGATCGAGGCGGCCGCAACCTTGTTCCTCGGCAGAAAGGTCAGAGTTCTGTCTGTGAAACTGGCCTCCGAATCAGAGGTACGCACTAGCTCTTGGACGAGCCAGGGCCGCGACATGGTACATGGATCTCACAACTTGGTCCAGCGCGGACGTTGACTCCGACCGGGCGGCCTGATGGCCGCTTTCGCTGGTTATCAGGCAGAGGAACTGATTCTTGATTCACAGGTGGTGACGGCTTGCAACTCGCGAATCACCCAGAACAGCCGCCGGGCCCACACATAGCTATGCCACCGTCGCGCAGGTCGGTGATCTGAGATTTCGCAATCAGCTTTCGCACCTTCTGGTGCGAACATCCCGATGTGGCATCGACGGCCAGAAGAGGTTGGAGATTGATCAAACGGGCAGTGTGGCCCATCTGCGGAAACTGCCAAGTTCAGTTCTCCACTCCCCCGGTTCCGCTCGACTCCTTTTCGTGCCTTGCTTGGGATTTGCCGATTACATGCCCACCTTGAGTCAACCCGGCAGAAAGGCTCTTGAGTTCGCCGAGTGCTGCTTGCTCGGCCAGAATCCGCGTAGTGGCGTGTCCCCAAGACACTAATCTGTCGGGATTCTGCACCCGGCAAATCATCCAGTGATAGCGCTTCCCTGCGTGAAAAGGCTCACCCGAAAGGACACGACGTAAAGAGCCTGCCGCATTCTGTCCACTACTGCCGCACATTCTTGCAGATATGCGCGTATTCCCATTCCGCCATTGAGCCATCGCGAATCGAAACGACCTTGGAAGCGCCGCAGTTCTTGCAGGTGGACTTGATCAGCGCGCGCTTCTCCTCATCACGAGCCAGAGTGTGATCGAAACTGCTGATGGTTTGTGGCATGGAAAAGGAATACTGCGCGCCCGACAATCCGGCAATCACCCTTTTGCGTCATGCGGTCTTCGGTTCTCTTCTATGACCGCTTGATTCCGACCCCGGCCGACAAGCTCCCGGTTGAATCGGCCGCGTGGACACCACGGCCCAAGTCGCTGAAGATACCGCTTTGTAGGACGCGGGTGGAACACTAGTTGGCAATGCGGTTAGTGGCGCTGCCCGATGTTGCTCACAGGCAGTAGTGACCGGGGTCACTGCGTGACCGAGCGGAATTTGGCATAAGAGTTCGCATCATGAGTGCGGGTGAGCAAAGCCTGATCCTGAAAGCGTCGGATCTCCTTAAAGCCTGTCTTGCCGAGATAGGGAAAAAGAAGCATCTCTCCGCTGCCGACATTCTGTTCTACGAGGACGGCGACAATGTTGGCGTTTTCCTGGTGGCCGGCGGCAGAGTGCGTATGAGCGTAAAGAGCCTACCCAGGCTTGATCGGCTGTTTGGCAGCGGGTCGTTGCTGGGGTTGCCATCCACCTTTATCAAGCGGCCTTACACTCTGACCGCGACCGCGATTACCGAGGCTGACGTGGTGCACGTCGCGCGAGAAGACTTTCTCCATCTGATGTTCGAGCGACCAGACCTGTGCCGCGAAGCCATGGAGATACTGGGCCGTGAGATTACCTTCATCCAGTCCGCGCTGGCAGAGCGTCGAAGGCACACCCCTCCCCGAGAATCTCTGGCGGTGACGTAGCAGTTGTGTACAGGAGCCATCTCGGAAAACTCTCACGACGTTTTCAGGAGAGAATAGCGAGGGAAATATGATCTACCTAAAGAGCCTTCTAGCTGGAATTGTAGCCGTACTTATCGGAGCTACGCTGTCGCCAATCGTAATGGGCATCTATTTCTACTTTGTTTACAGTCGGGGCGCGGATGAAACGACTGGATGGGACCCAACTTCATTTGTGAAACAGCCACTGATTTGGACTATCACCGCCGTGATATTTGGGGCCGGATTTGTCTGGGAATTTCGACGGGCATACTCGAAGTAGCCCAACATACTGCAAGGAACCGGGACTCACATTCCCACTTTCACGCGCTTGCAACGACTACAAGGCTGGCGAGGCAATTCGTGAGCGGCCCGCTGCCCATGATCCTTTGAGTACGTGATGGATGTCACGTGAAGCCGTGACCTGGAACACGGCGGCGTGAGACCCCGTCTTATATCAATCCCAAAATGGAACATTGTGTGAATTATTCGAAGGCTGGGTGGCAGGCAAGCCAGGGAGCGCCCGCTTAAGTCGGTTTTGGCGGAACATAGGCATGAAGATCTTCCAAGATACGGGGCATCTTTTTCGCGTGGCGGCGGTTTTTCTGATTGGGTTCGTCGCGTTCATGGTACTGCGCAGTTTGCTGGTACCGCGCAGCTTTGGGCGCTACGGTCATTACCGCGCTGACGCCATAACTGAGATCGCAGCCCTGCCGGTTCACTATGCCGGGCATCAGGTTTGCGAGGGCTGTCACACCGACGTACTGGATGTAAAGAGCAAGGGCGTACACAAGGGGGTAGCATGCGAGTCCTGTCACGGCCCGCTGGCAGCGCATGCCGACGATCCGGCGGCGGTGACGCCGGCGAAGTTGGATACGAGAATCCTTTGCGCTCGTTGCCATCAGGAAAACCTCGCCAAGCCGAAGGACTTTCCCCAGGTAGATGCGGCTGAACACTCCGGCGGGGCAGCCTGCGACACCTGTCATCAGCCGCACAGTCCGGCGATGAATGTTGGAGTTGCGCAATGACCATGACCCGCCGGCAACTCCTCATTCTGCTGCCCGCCGCCGCTATTGCCTGGGATTCCATTCTGGCCGGTACGCCGGAGGCATCACCGAACTACGAAATGACGGAACACTGGTGGGCGATGCTCATCGACATCACCAAGTGCATCGGCTGCGGCAGTTGCGTGCGCGCTTGCCAACTGGAGAACCAAGTTCCCGACGGCTACTACCGCACCTGGGTCGAGCGCTACCACGTCGGGGATTGGGAGATGGAATACCCCAAAGTCGATTCGCCGGATGGCGGCAAGAACGGATTTCCTCCGGCCAAGGAAGCGGGCGGCAAGAACTTCTTTGTTCCCAAGCTCTGCAATCACTGTGCAGATTCGCCCTGCACCCAGGTCTGTCCCGTGGGTGCGACCTTTATTTCTCCTGATGGAGTAGTGCTGGTCGATCAGAAATACTGCCTCGGCTGCCGCTACTGCGTGCAGGCTTGTCCCTACGGCTGCCGATTTATCAATCCGCAGACCAACACGGCAAACAAGTGCACGCTCTGCTATCACCGGATCACCAAGGGCCTGACCACGGCATGCTGCGAGGTCTGTCCCACTGGTACGCGACAGCTTGCCAATCTGAAGGACCCGAAGGACCCGATCCATGAATTCCTGCGCACGCATAGCGTGCAGGTTTTGAAACCACAAATGGCAACGCATTCGAAGTGCTTTTATAACGGCCTGGATGGCTCGGTGCGATAAGGAGACTCCTTGTGCAGATTCCAGTGGAAGGATTTATGTACCCGAACGAAGTGGAACTGCAATGGAGCGTGCTGATCGTGCTTTATCCGTTTATTACCGGGTTGGTGGCCGGGGCGTTCATCCTGGCTTCGCTGGAGCGCGTCTTTCAGGTGCAGGCGGTGAAGCCTACGTACCGTTTAGCGCTGCTAACGGCGCTGGCGTTCCTGCTGGTCGCGCCCATGCCGCTGCAATTGCATTTGGGCCATCCGGAGCGCTCCTTCGAAATGTATCTGACGCCGCATGTCTCGTCCGCCATGGCGATGTTCGGCTTCGTCTATCTCTGGTACCTGCTGGCGGTGCTAGTGCTGGAAATCTGGCTGGATTACCGGCACGACATCGTAGTGCTGTCGCAGACCACTACCGGCTGGCGGCGCTTGATTTATCGCCTGCTGACACTGGGCTCGACTAATGTCAGCCCGCACGCCTTGCACATCGACGAACGCGCCGGATGGCTGATCACCCTGATCGGCATTCCTTCGGCTTTCCTGCTGCATGGGTATGTGGGTTTCATCTTTGGCTCGGTGAAAGCTAACCCGTGGTGGTCATCGCCGCTGATGCCGGTGGTGTTCCTGTTCTCCGCGATGGTCTCGGGCATAGCGGTCGTCATGCTGCTGTACATGGTGTTGAACTGGATACGGCGGGAGTCAATTGACATGCGCTGCGTCGATACCGTGGCAAAGTATCTGTTCTACACCTTCATTATCGATTTCAGTCTGGAGATGCTGGACTTGATTCACCGCATTTACGAAGCCGATGAATCATTCCACAGCCTGGATTTCATGGTCCACACCAAGCTCTATTTCTCTCATATCGTGGTGCAGATTCTGCTGGGCACGGTAACCCCGATTGTTCTACTGGGGATAACGCAGGTCGCGAAGCTGACCGTTCTCGCTCGCAAACGTATTTACGTACTATCTGGCTGCCTAACGCTGATCGGAATCTTCGCCATGCGTTGGAACGTGGTCATCGGCGGCCAGCTCTTCTCGAAAAGCTTTCTCGGATATACGACCTACAAGATGGGCTTCGCCACCAGGGAAGGCTTACTGACGGCAATCATACTGACGATTCTTCCATTCATATTTCTTTGGGTCTTAGTCAAGCTCCTGCCGCCATGGCCTGAGAAAGCTGTGCTTGCCGAAGCTGCATCGGTGCAGTAGTTCAAGCGCTTCCGTTCTGGCCTCAATGGGTGGCGGTTGTGGACGATCCTTCCCGCAGCTCCATCCTAGGCCGAAGATTGGATTTCGCTTGATGTCCGGACGCAAATTCATCCGATTCATCAGACGCGCGTCAATGGAAGGGATGGCCACGCCAGTCACCGAGACGAAGAAGATCGCGTCCAGGTCGCGTTCGCAAAGGCCAGAACGAGTGAGCATCCCGCAGATCGACTGCTCCGCGAGATCTTTGGCAATCTCGACGTATAGGAAAAACAAAATCTGATTTCTGTGCTGGATCAAATGGACAAGGGGAGTGCTATGTACTTCGGGTCGAATGGCAGAGGGGTTCGGGTCGTCGACCATCAAACAGGTGGAAGCTGCCTGAAGGGGGACCCCCTGTCGCCACCGTTGCGCTGCATCGGCAGATCGGTTGCAGCTATGAATGAGCAGGGAGCGGCAAGAAACTCTGTGCTGGCTTGGAGCCTTCTCAACCGCGGGCCGTGATGTTTTCACTGACGGCAACACTGGCGATCCTATGGGGACTCAACCGCCCCACCCAATGCATGGGCTGATCGCTCGAGTCGAGGAGCGGATCGTTGCCGAAGTCTCGTCTTACTGAAAACCGCCAACCTAATCGTCGTGGCCGAGCTCGCTTTTGCTGTTCCAGAAGCAGAAATACTGCCCCGGAGCTATGACCTTTTGAGCGTGGCGCCAATAGACCGAAGTAGCGGGGGGTGTGACCGTTGCGGTCGGGCACATGTTCCGCCAAGAGGGCGACAAACTTGGCAGGCGAAAGCTCGCAGATTACCCGTTGCTTGAGTTTCTTATCTTTTACCCAGAAACGCACCCTTGTTGGCGTAACCTCTTCGAATCGATGCTGCGCGATGGGAAGGCGACGAGCGTAACGCCCGGCATATCGCACGAAGTGAGTCTTGGATTGAAAGTAATCCACATGAACGCTCCACCACCGATATTGATCTGCTAGAAGCGCCTTGAGAGCGTCCGGCTTTAAGTCCGACTTGAGTACGCCCGCCTTTAACGCTTGTCTGAGGAATGTGAGCACCGCAAATCGCCACATGTGCATCAGCTTTTTCCTGTCGAAATACAAGCGGTCAATCCAGACGCCTTCGGACTGTTTCAAACCGCCGCCAGACACCAGAATATGCAGGTGCGAATTGAAATTTAGCCAGGCACCGAAGGTGTGCGGTATCACCGTCATCAGCACCTCGGCCCCAAATTTGATCTTCACCCATTGCTTGATAACTGCGGCACCCAAAGCAGGTAGATCATGAAGAAGGTGGCGATTCCGTTGAAAGATTGGCCACAGAACATCGGGCATCGTAAGAACGATGCCTGCATACCGAATGTCTGGCAGAGAGGCCCATAGCTCCCTCTGCCACAGCAGCGTGGCTCGATGACCGCAACTTGGGCAGGCTCTGGACTTGCACGTGTGGTAACACACCTTCTCCTCGGTCGCCGAAGCGTAGATTTCCGCTCCGAGAACGGAGGTTCTACAGTCGATCATTCGCTGGAAGTTTTCTCGGACTGAGGATCGAGTACCGGGATGATCCCAAAAAGGCCGCGTTGCGATCAAAATCTCTTTTATTGGTTCCTGGAACTTCATGGCAGGGCCAACTCCTCTTGTGCCGGTAGGCTTTTGAGTAGTTCTTCCGTGATGAAAATCGCCTTTCCAGGAAACTTCAGCACTGCGGCGGCCACGGCGCTTAGCTCACGAGCATCAAGTTGAGAAAAGCGCCGAACTAGACCTGCCATTTCAACGGTAGCTGTTGAATCAGCCAGGGGTTTCGAAACATGTTTCGAGAGGAGGCTTCGTATCGTCTTCCCTACCCCCTTCTCGCCGCGATAAGACATCAACCGTTGTCGACGTTCCACTGCCGGCATCGCACGCCATAGCCATGCTCGATGAATTGCTATTTCCCCGTTCCGCAGCGCCTCTAGGATCTCTTGATCTCCAGCAGAGGTTAGTTGCTTGACCTTGGTTACATTTCCGGCAGACGCCCCGGCAATGGCAGCAATTCTCGACCTGACGTCCAGCCGGTCAGCTTCTGTCAATTTTGACGAACCCTTGTTCTGGCCCCCGGCCTGCTGATGTGACCGTGCCTGTTCTGTTAGCCAAGGCTCAAGTTCCAAAGCGAGCAGGATCCGGCAAAAATCATTGAGATGACCTGATCGGCCGTGCCTCTGGATCAGCCAATGAAGAGCTTCTTCGGCGCTCAGGGCGTACTCGGCACAAGGGAGCATCGCGCGACCTTGCCGTCGAGCTAATTCCCAACGCGCATGACCGTCAATGATCGTGCCGGCATCGGTGACTACGAGCGGCTCACGAAAGGCAAGATCCCCGACCCCAATCAGGGCGGACAATCTGGAGGCTGAGACCCCAAGATGGTGTCGGATGTAGGCTGGGTGCGGGTGAAGATCGCCAACTCGCCGCTCTGTCATCCGAGGTTGGAAAGGGAGCGCGGGTACAGCCTCAACCGGGTGAACGGCTGCCTGGACTTGTCTCCAGGGCTCTCCGACCGGATAGGAAGATGGGGGCGTCACGCAGAGGGAGAAGGCTCCGCTCATACGATTTCCGCCACAAAACCGTTGTTTAGACCGTTGCGGGTAGAGGGTGTTTTCGGGTGCATATTCGGGTGCATAAATTGGTGCCGAGGCACCTAATTTCACCCGAACAGCAAGGCCTATGCTGCTCTTAAACGACTGATTCCTAGCAACAGGAGCGGGGCGAGTTGAATTTGCTAAACCGTTATACGGTCAAAAGCTGTATCGGGGGTTCGAATCCCCCCCTCTCCGCCAGAAATCTTGCAATCCCAATCACCTAGCAGCATAAGGCAGGCTATTGAATAGCGCGCGGCTGAGGTGTCGCTCGCACGGTTAGTGTCCCATTAGTGTCCGATTGCTCTGACGGGGCCACAGCAATCTGACTTTCCAGCTTCGCCATTGCGCTGCGCACATCATCAGCCGCAGTCTTGATGTAGTACGTCGCGGTCGTGCTCACATTCGCGTGTCGCAGGATTCGCTGAATCACCATATCTGGCACTCCCAAGCGGTAGAGATTGCTCCCAAGGCCACGTCTAGCAGCGTGCCAGCCGTGCCATTCAGGAATGCCAGCGTCCCGCTCATATTTGTGCTCTGCATTCGGGCGCCCCAACTCGGCCTTCCCACAGTACTTGCAGCGATTCAGGCTCGGCAAGATCACCCGATTGACAGCGCTGGTTAGTGCAAGCGGTTTTCCCGCAGCGTTTGCGAAGATCGGGCCGCTCTGCGGATTGCCACAGCGCAGCCGATACATTTTCAGCCGTTCGGCTAACTGCCGAACTACCGGAATAGGAGCACGCCCTTTCCGAGTCTTCGGGTCGGTCACCCTTCCATTCCAGATCGAACGGGAGACAAAGACTTCGCCGTCCCGATAGTTCTGCCAGAGAAGCCCTTGGATTTCGCCATGTCGCAGCCCCATGAATCCTGCAACGGCGAACGCAGTTGCAGCAGGCTCGGGCAACAGGCTGATGATGGTCTGTGTTTCCTCCAAGCTGTAGGCATACGTCTCTTGCGGCTCAGAGGCTCTAGGATCAATCGCAGTGTCGCGGGCGGGGTTTTCTGCTCGGAAATAATCTTGCTGCTTCGCCAAGCTGAAAATCCCGCTGATCGTGCTCTTCATGTGCTTCAGCGTATTCCGGCTCAGCTTTTCTTCGCTACCCTTGCGTTTAGTCCCAGCGATCTGATTCAACCATCCTAGGACGTGGTAGGTCCGGGTGTCCTTCAGCCAAACTGCTTCACAGATCGGCTTCAAGTGATCTTCCCAGATGTCTCGATAGTCCTTCACAGTGGACGGGCGTTTGTGCATTTCAACCCAAGGCAGATAGACGCGTTCCATGAAATCCGAAATCGTGACAACGCGATCTGCTGTGATCGTCCCGCTGTTGACTGTAGCCATGTGCCGCTCGGCTTCGTCCTTGATGTCGGCTGGCGGACGTCTGCCGCGTGTCGTGACTGGTCCGAGCTGATGTGTTACTCGCTTCCGTTCGATAGTCCCGCCGACGTTGCGCCGTTCCCAGTAGCGCACGTACCAGCGGTCACCGATGCGGATGACCTGGCCCTCCTGCTTGCGAGTCCGCATTAGTTCCCCCCTTTCTTTGCTTCTGTGCTCGTTTGCGTTCGCGGGCAGCAACGGCTTTCTTTGCGATCTCGCGGCGTCTTGCCGCCGAGAGGCTTTCAGCCCTTGCTTTCCCGCCCTTGCTGGCGATCTCGGACGCGGTGCCGCTTTTTGCACGCGCCTCCGCGCTGAGATGGCCTAGCGCTTGTGCGTTCGGGTTTGGTTTTTTCTGACTCATGCCTAGATTATCTTGCAAGCGGTAGCAAGATGCAAGAACAAAATGCTCCAGAGCAAAGATGGAATTGCGTCTTGTCAACGACTGATCCGTTCGACGGTGTCATGATTGTTCCTCGCCCGGTTCATCCAAGAGGCGGTCTCCGGAACAACGCCCTGTTTGATCTGGGAAGCGCGGCGATACGCTGTGCGCATACACGGTGGGGGCTGCCTGCCCGCTCCACTCCGCGGGCAGCCTCCCGTGTAAGGCCGCATCATTGGCGCTGTTTTTCGCGCCACTGTTGCAGGCGTGGGGAACCCCACTCGAATCTCACATAACGACCCAGCCGAATGCAGGGGAGGCGGTGATCCCTCGGGGTACGCTCGCGGGTGTGATTCCGAATCCAGCTTTCGGGCACCCGCCAACGGGCCGCTAGCTCCGCCGAGTCGATTAGCTTCGGGCCGTCGATTCCGCCCGTTCGGGAGATCTTCGGGACGTCTGCTATTTCTGGCGTCATAGTTTCAGTCACTTAGAACTGTGTTGCGGTTACGCTAACCGCTGGCCTCGCTTCAGCCGAACGCGCTCGCCACCCTTGGGGTACGGGGGGTGGTATGGGCATCCTGAATGAGTCGGCCCGAAATCGTTGTCTTCTCTCCCAGAGGAGAAAAATTCGAAGTCGTATCTCTCCGTTTCTTGCGCCACCCGTCTCTTGCCAGCGGGACCGACAGACTTTGACTCTGCCATTCCCGCTCCGGGTAGTCGTGCTTATGGTCACTACCCAAGTTCATCATTTCCGCCGACCGCCTTTTGAAACAGAGAGCGAAGCTTTTTCGCTCTCATCTGCCAAGGGTGTGTTTAGAGTGTTGCTGTGTTGGTCGGTTGTAAGTGTTCCCTGTGTTCTGGGTGTTAGAGGGTGTCGCGGTTGCACAGCACTTGACTGCGCTAGTCGGCATACTTAACCGAACAGCCGTAGGGACGTGAGGTCGCAACAGCGACAGCCTTGCCTGATGTGGCCTCCTCAAGCGCCGCCGACACGTAGTTTTTTGCCTTGCTCACATCCGCCACGTCGGTCGACGGAGTGTCGTCGATCGCCCCGCTGTAAATCAGCGTTCCCTGCGGATTGATGATGAAGATGTCCGGCGTGGTTTTGGCATCGTAGAGGTGACCAAGGGCGCCGGTGGGATCTAACAACACGGCGGAGGGTGCAGCCTTCACCTGTGTTAGATAGGCATTCTCTTCTGGTCCGGTAATGTAACCCTGCTTGCCCGGCGCCGATGAGATCACCGTCAGCCAGATCACGCCGCGGGCGGTCCATTCCCGCTGCAGTTGCTGCATGTTTCCGCTGTTGTAGTGCTTCTGGGTATAAGGGCAGCCACGGTTCGACCACTCCAGCACAACAAACTTCCCCTTGTAGTCGGACAGCTTATGGACATTGCCGTTGGTGTCGGTTGCGGTGAACTGCGGCGCAGCTTCACCAACTCGCGCTGCCCATGTCGGCGATGACGCAAGCAAAACAGCAAAGAGGGCCAACGCCGATGTAAGAAATTGTTTCGTCATTCGTATCCTGCTTTCTGCGATCATGCTCCACTGATTAACCAGTCGACTCGGTTGAATGTGGTTCTCGCCGTTTCATTTGGAAACCACAGGTGCGGCTACTTCAAACGCGCGTCCTGGTCCAACTACGATCAGCCCTTTCAAAGTAGAAATCGGCTTAAGCAACTGGTCAGACTTCTTGAGGGTAAGGGTGAACCCAGCCCGATTGGATGCAAAACCCTGCGGGCTGGAGTTATCGATTTGTCCCGGCTCAAGCGGAAAGAAACTTGCGCTGCGTACTTGCGAACTACCTCTCACTGACAGCACGAAGCTGGTTTTATTCGATTCCGCAGACACCTTCCAGCCAGACGGCAGAGCCTTGGGCAGCTGTTGCCTGGTTTGTTCGAACAGAGCGCGCCACGCACTCCAGTTGCGATCTGCCGGCGGCGCCAGCGTGAGGTGAGCCTTTCCCGGGATACACATCTCGCGACACACAATGTATTTCACATCCGCCGAGATGCTGGGCAGCGAGGTGGGATGTTCCGGCGATGTGCTTTTGAGAGGAGCCATCAGCAGAACCTGTCCCTCATAGCCATAATCTAGAACCGTTCCTGTTCCCAACCGAACGGGCTGCGGCCAGAGAACTGAGCCGACCGCGAATTCCGGCGAAAGTTGCCATTGGATCTTGGGCGGCTCTCCCGAGTCCCCGGGATTTTGCCAATAGATGTGCCAGCCTGGATCCATCCGGAACAGCAGCCCCAGCCACAGAGGCTTGCCTGGCGGCACTGTGTTCTGCTCGGCGATCAAGTCAATCCTGGCGTGGGGCTCTGACTGCGCTCTTGCATTCGCAACGAAAATCAGCATTGCCAATGGCAGCGCGATTTTTTGCCAGGTCCTCAGGCTCATGTTTGTTCTGACGTTTTGCGGACGAATTGGTTGCCAGTTACCGCTTCCATGGCTTTTCAAGTTAGCAGGGAAGTTCGCCGGAGAAGTGTTCGCAGCTGGCTGCACCCCTCCGCCAGATTCCTCGCACCCGAATCACGCTCGCAACATGAAGAAGGCTATCGGACTCGTGCTTAGCTGCCGGCTTGTCCACTCGCAGCCTTCGGCGCCAAATGCAGCCGAACCATAATGGTCAGCTGGTTTCCCACCACAGCATTGAAATTCGAGGCGCCGGGGAAGTCTTCTCCGATCTGAGTCGGCGTCGGGGGAAGACCCGGTGCCTCCATGAATGTTCCCGAGCATTGATACCCGCGATAATCCTCGGTTCCACCGGCCGGAGTCACACAGTGCTCATCCTGAACCAGCGGCGGCCAGTTGGTGCTGATCACGGCCTTCACCAACTGCGGAAAGTTTTCGCGCGACATCTTCGTGTTTCCGGTTAGCTCGATGCCGCCATTCTGTCCTGAGCCCCCGCTCGGGAGATCGAAAACGAACATGGCCTCGCGAGAGACGCGATGGATCATCGGAGGGCCGTACGTCGGTCCGGAGTAGGCCTCCGTCGGATCCAGCTGCACGTTGCGATCGACGCGAGTCAGCACCAGTTCGCCTGTCGCCTGTAGTTTCCCATCAGGTGTCCGGACCACGCTCTTGGAGTGGAAGCACACCAGAGTGTTGTTGGCGACGTTAGCCAGCCATTCCTGTTTGAAATTTCCATTCTCCGCGATGACAGGCGACGAGGTAGTGGCAGGATACATGCTAAAGTCGAGCTTCGAGTTGGCGGGGTTAGCATCGTCGAGTTTGACGGTTCCGTTGACTCGGGCGAAGCCGAGCGTGAAGTCAACCTTCTTCTTGCCGAAATCGGTTGTCCCGTCCGTAATTACCTGCGCACTCGATTGACGGGAGTCCACCTGCCACGAGCCGGTGGTGGTCGTACTGGGTGTGCCGGAAAATCCCGAGGTGAGAAATCCAGCCATCGCGATTAAAGCTATGCGCTTAAGCATTTCTCCTCCTTTTGTCTTTGGAAGCTTGCCGATCATTCCCGCGAATAACAGCCGTGAAAGCGCCGGTGCGCTGATGTCAGCCGAAGGACCTGATATCGCTGGGTCCTGCTATCGCTGAACTACAGAATCGATTTTCTGAGCAACTGGGAATGCTCCCGAACGCGCTATCGTTTGCTGCGCGCGAGGTGGCTGCCGCATCGGATGCGGAGAAGACGTGGCTGGATTCAGTTCATATTTTGGAGGGTTGGCAGACTACGGCGGGCCTCTCTGCAGCCACTCGCGACATCTTATTACCTGAAGCAAGGTGGAGGACCTGTGAAGAAAACCTTCGTCGTCACGCGGAACATCGTGGGTGTCGCCGGTTTGTTACTGGCCGGATATGTACTCGTAACATCGCTTCCTGACTTGGGGCGTTATATCAAAATCAGCAGGATGTGATGCCGCCGTTTGCTTTGGAGAATAGCGTTGCCTCTCGACTTCACGGCCCCGCTGCCGGATCCAGAACCAGCAGCCAATCCGGATTACCGTCATGATTATTTCCGGGCAGCGTGAAATTGTGGTTCCCTGAATTGCGGAACGGCGATCCGCTGATGCTGCGATAGATTCCACTCGAGGGATCGTACCAGCGGGCGCGCGTCAGTCCCTTGAATTCCGCGAGGTTGACCGTGAGCGTCGTGGCTTGCGGACAGTAAGTGAGCGCGTACGATCCTGCAACCCACGCCGTCGTGCAGTAGGTCGCTGTGGTCAGATTCTCATTGCCCCCGTCGTATGTCCCGTACCCAGCGGTGACCACTTGGTGCTCCGTATCCGGCACAAAATTCTGCCAGGGCAGCGTGCCGAACAGGCCGTTGATGTACTTTATCTCTCGCGCTCCAGGGCTGATCAGATAGAACTGCCATTCCGGCGGAAACAGCCAGGTGTAATGGTTGCCGTAAAGTTGGCCGGGTCCGCCGCTGGTCAGCGTCCAATACGCTTGCTCGCGCAGAACATATGGGCCGGCCGGACCGGGCAGCTGGCCGGTGTTGTTCTCGTATTCGTAATTGGCCTCGGTCAGAAATAGCGGCAAGACGGGCGTGCTGGCATAGGCCTGCACGAAGCAATCGTAGGTCTCGTAATAGGTGTAACAGGCGTCCAGTGTCAGCACGTCACTGAGGGTCGTGTCCTGGTTCGAGTAGCTGAAGTTGTAGTTCAGCTCGATGGTTTGCAGATGATTGGGATCGGCGCCGGCGATTCCCAACATCACCTGGTGCACCAGGTTGTTGTCGGACGGGCTGCTGTTCCAGGTTTGAAAATCGTTGCCGCTCTGCCAGACAATGTTGGCGAAACTGCGATAGCGGTTCCCAAGATAGGCTCCGAAGGCGTACGCCTTCGAGGGCCCGTTGTTCTCCAGCGTCACCAGCCATCCGCCGGTCTCGATAGGATCAAGTACGACCGCGAGATGATCGCTGGCGGCCTGATTGATCAGAGTATCGAGCTCGGCAAAGTACGCTGGGTTCGGAGTCGAGAGATCGTAGTTCGATGGGTTCGTGCCGCTAGTGAACGGAGGCGTGCCATCATACGCTGTGCCGTTGCCATTTCCTCCCGTATAAGTGGTGCAGAGCGCGTCCACCAGGATGGAGTTGAATCCCATCTGTTCGCGATTCGCCATATAGTAGGACATCTCAGGCGGAGTCAGATTGGCGATCATGGACTGCGGCGAGTCTCCCATCAGCAGGAATGGCACACCGTTACTGTCGGTCAGATAGCGGCCATTGGCGCTGGCCTTGAGCGGATAGACCGGGAAGCTCGAAGGACTGTCAGATTGCGTCTGACCCGCGAGAGTTGCGCAAGTCGCCGTGATCGCGATGAGTAGCAGAGCTGTGGTTCGCACGGAGTCCTCCTTCGGTGGTCCTACGTGATGATCGGAGGGTCGCGAATTATCGCTAACTATACACGCTTTTCCATGACGCGCATTAGTTCTAATACATCCTCGAAGTATCTTCTGCCAGGAGTTCGCCCATGTCGGATCAATACTGCAAAATCAAGAATGACATCACGCTATTTGAAGCCATGTACACAGCACGCGCGATGCGCTGGCTCAAACCGGATCCTATTCCCGACGCCATCATGGAACAGATCCTGGAGGCAGGAATTCAGGCGCCGAACGCCGGCAATCGCCAGAACTGGCTGTTTATGGTGGTACGCGATGCTGAGCAGCGAAGCCGTATAGGAGAAATCTATCGACGAGTGAGTCTCTGGGTTTTACAGCGCTATCAGCATCAGGGCAGGCCGGCTAATCAATCCGAGGCAGAATACGAGCACATGATGCAGGGAGGCATGCATCTTTACGAGCACATGCGAGACGCCCCGGTACTGTTGATCCCGTGTCTCAGAATTACTCCCTTCGAACTCCCAGACGAGATCCCGGCCGAGGTGCAAACGGCGATGCGAGATGCTGCTCCATGGACCGCCGGAGCGAGCATCTATCCTGCCGTGCAAAACATCATTCTCGCGTGTCGTGCGCTTGGACTTGGAACGGTGTTGACGACCAACCACACGATTGCAGAGGAAGAGATCAAGCAAGTCCTGAATCTCCCACGGGAATATAGAACCTTCGCGCTAATGCCAATCGGCTATCCCGAACGCAGCTTCGGACCAGTGAAACGTCGCGCTCTGTCAGAAGTAGCGATGCTGGATCGCTACGGAAGGCCTTTCAACTAGATCTTGATCACGGGTGAAAAGCAGGCGGAATAAACCGGCAACGGCGTCCCGATACTTTGGGACGCCGCCGCTTCTGACAACCTCGTTGTGAAATGCGCATCGCCAAGATTCCTAAGTCCGTGGCTTTGAGGATCTCTAACCGTGACCGGCGTGCGCTAGACGTAAGCCTAGCAGGCTGCTGAAAAACTCGTAGCGCGACTCGCGTGTCGTCGGCCAAAGCCGACTCTAGAAAAAGGTGAGCAGCTTAGACGCTGGCCTGAAGGCCAGCTCTACCGAAAACCACGCTGCGGTCGACTTTTTCAGCAGCCTGCTGGGAAGCTATTGCCTCTGAAATACCAGCACGCTCCAGCTAGGAAGGTTGATCCAGATCTGACCGTTTACTACCGGCAGATCCATATCGAAGTTTCCGACCGTATCGATTCCTCCATAGACCGGCGACTGCGAATTAAAGACTTCCCGCCACGTACCCGAATCACCGGCCAAACTCACGCCATACCCGTTACCACTCCACTGCCCGTTGCCCGCATTCACGACAACCAACAGGACATCGCCGTTGAGGTCGTAGCGCTTGAAGCCAACGACCTGGTTCTGATCGTCGACGTGCACTACGAATCCTGCCGGTGAGCGCAGCGCCGGATGAGCCCAGCGAAGCTGATTGATGTCACCCACCATCTGCTGCATGGGACCACCAAGGTCATCGCCGATCTGCTGCCAGTCGAGGCGATGATCGTAATTGTCGCCAACCACCGGATCCCAGAATCCATCCAGATGTCCTTCCGTTCCCATGAACATCATCGGCGTTGCTGCCAGCGTGGCATTCAGAGCCCAGGCAAGCCGCGCCTTGGCTCTCGCATACCCGTTCTCACGCCCCCCGAAGCGCTGCGTGAAATAAACTCCGGTATCTCCCTGTCCCCCGTAGATCTGATCATGCGAACCGGTGAGATAGCTGATCTGATGCCACTGGTTCGGATCGGAGAATCCAGCGATCCTTGCGAGCAGCAGATTCACGACGTTGCTTCCATTGAGCAGGCTAAAGGTATCCCATGGGCTGCTCATATCCCATGTGGCACAAAAGCCTAAAGTCCCGTAAGGATCCTGCGGCGGCGACGCGGCAGTGTTCGAGTCGTATGGATTGTACTCGGCGATGAGGTATTTGTCGGGGAACTCCTGCCGCAGCGTTTGCACGATGTATTCGACGGCATCCGCCTGGATTGCCTGCACTGCATCGAAGCGCAAGCCGTCGACGCGATAATCGCGCAAATACATTCTGGCGTTGTCCAACAGAAAGTCCTTCACCTCCTGTTGCCACAGCGCGAAGCCGTCGCCCCAAGGCGTCGGATGCCCATCAACGAAGTAAATTCCGCCATCGCCGGCATAGTTACCGTCGTATCGCCAGTAGCGGTTGTCGGTGATGCCGGCATGGTTGTAAACCACGTCGAGGATGAACGCCAGGCCTTTGGAGTGCGCCGTGTCGATCAGGTCGATCAGCTCTGCGACGGCTTGATCCGGGCTGGAGGCATAGGCATCTTCCGAGGCAAACATATCGGACGGTCCGTAACCCTCACCGGCGCCACCAACATCGCATCGAAAATCCGTAATCGGAAGCGGCTCAATAGCGTTGAACCCCAAGCCGCGAATGTAGTCGAGCTTGTCTTTGATGTCCTCGAAGGTCGCCGTATTGGCATTCACGTTGATGCCATCGTTCTTCCCCGCAAAGGACCCAATGTGAAGCTGGTAAATCAGAAAATCCTCGAACGCCGGTGTCGTGAACGCTGGCCGTTGAGCGCTGGCGAACGGAGCCGGGTCGACCACGTAGCCCATCGACGTCGCGGCAGAACTTTGCACTTGCAGGGCGCGAGCGTCGGTGCGGTACCACGGTTGCGAGTTATCGTTATTCGGGCCGCCTTCGTTGGTGATGATGTACTGGTATGTGGTGCCGGGAGGTGCGTCAATCTGATCGGCTGACCAGTTGCCAGTGCCCGGCTCCGATGCCAGGTCGAACGTCGGTCCGTTCTGCGCATCATTCAGGATGACCTGAACGCTTTGGGCATTCGGCGCCCAGACGCGAAAGCGACAACCCTGGTCGCTCGGCAGACTTCCCATGCCATCGTTATTTGGTGCGGGTGCGCGCATTATGACCTCCCATTGCTTGGCCTGCCGGAAACTTATCCGTGGCGGCTGTGATTGTTGACTCGCGCGGGAGAGCTTGGCTTTGAGTGGTACAACTCTACCCCACTCATGCGGGCGTGAATGTAAATTCTCGGTTGGAATCGAGGATCGCTCGATTCAGGCTAGCGATTGGCGGAGTTTGAGCGCAAGAACTGGAGTGTGACGCCTCTGTCTTGCAATTAGACTGAATTCAGGTGATTCCGCATGGATGGAAAAGAGTTTCGCGAATTGGGCCACAGAGTTGTGGATCTGCTGGCCGATTATTTTGATCATGTCGAAGAAAAACGAGTGTTCCCCGATGTTGAGCCTCGGACGGTGAATCAGTTGTTTGCCGAATCGCTGCCGCAAGAACCAAGCGCGCCCGGCAGTGTGTTGGATGAACTGGAAGCCAAGCTGCTTCCCTATTGCACGCACGTCGGACATCCCGGATACATGGGGCTTATTACGCCATCGCCGAATCCCATTGGCGTCGTCGGCGATTTTCTGTGTTCGGCGCTCAACCAGAATGTCGGCGCCTATTCGATCGGGCCGTCGGCGGTAGCAATGGAGCGTCGCGTGGTGCGCTGGCTTACGGATTTGTGCGGCTACGGCGAGAACGCGGGTGGCAATCTCACCAGTGGCGGGATGATGGCGAACTTCATCGGGCTGAAGGTCGGACGTGACGCGGTGACAAAAGACCGCGCGCAGTATGAAGGCGTACGTGATTGCTGGGCAATTTATGTGTCGGAGGAGCGGCATGTGTCGATCGATAAAGCCGTCGATTGCGTCGGCTTGGGACGGGATGCGCTGCGTCCGCTGCCGACCGACGCGAACTTTCAGGTGCGGCTCGACGCGCTGGAGGAGGCGATCGCCACGGACAAGAAGAACGGCGTTCGGCCAATGTGCATCATCGGCATGTTTGGTACGACGAACACCGGTGCGGTCGACGATATTCGGGCGCTGCGACAGATCGCCGATCACGAAGGCATGTGGCTACACGCCGATGCGGCTTACGGTGGCGGGATGTTGCTGTCACACGAATCGCAGATGCGCGACCGCGGCCTCGAACTGGCGGATTCGATCACCATCGATCCGCATAAGTGGTTTTATGCTCCGCTCGATGCTGGAGCCATTCTGGTTAAGGATCAGCGCCGGCTGACGGCGTCGTTTGGCATGAAGCCTTCGTATCTGACAGATGAGTTCGATCAGGCCGACGAGCGTTATCAGTACTACGTTCACGGCTTCGAGCAATCGCGACGCTTTCGCAGCCTGAAAGTGTGGATGAGCTTCAAACGCTACGGCGCGCGCCAGATCGGCGATTGGATCGATAACAACGTCCGGCAGGCAAAACATCTTTACAACCTGGCTGCGAATAGCGGCGATTTTGAAGCAGCCAGCACACCGCCGATGTCGGCGATTTGCATTCGCTACAAGGGCGCGGAGCTGAGCGAGCCAGAGTCGAAGCAGTTGCACGCGGAAGTGGCGCGGCGCGTGGAAGAGAGCGGACGATTCTGGATTTCGACGACGGAGCTGAAAGGCAAGAGCTGGTTTCGGATCAACCCGGTAAACTTTCGCACGCGCGAAGAGCACATGGAACAGCTGTTTGCGCTATTGCGAGATGAGTGTCGCGCGGAGTTACGAGCCAAACCGGCGGCGACTCAGACGAACGATTAATTCCTCTGAACGATGGTAGTGGCGAGGAGTTCAGGAAGCGCGGACAACTGACCGATATAATAAAAGTGCTGCTCGTGGGCGAGCTGGGAACCTGAGCACGCAACCGAGCTAGTAGCCGGGGATGTCATGCATACGTTGACAGCACGCTGCCAGAGCGTGATCGTCGTGACAGTCAGTACGCTGCGACAGCGTTTGGAGAAGCTCAGCAATGCCGACTGCAGCTTCACGATTCACAAGGTGCATCGCGACCGCGTTTCGATTCGCGCCGATTACTTTCATCTGGGCAAGAAAAAGCATGCCGACGTTCTTCTGCCCGCCTATCCGACCGGTTATCTCCAATGACGCTCCATGCAACAACCTGAATGTGGTTCTGGATCCGGTGCAGTTTGAAGGCGTGGAGAGCTGCGCCGAACGGGATGTATTTGTACCTCTGCTTGGCCATGACGTCCTGGCGCATTACGAGAAGATGCATCCCGATGGGGTCTTACCGGTATCGAGATGTTGTTAGGAATGCGCCAGGTAGCTGAGGCGCGAATGGCTTACTCCTCACGCAGCAGGATCAGGGGATCGATCGACAGCGCGCGCTGAGCGGGAATCCACGTGGCCACGAGGCCGATCACCAGCATGGTCAACAGAGCGCCGCCTAGTACGAGCGGGTCGCCGGGACTCTCCCGGTACAACGAAGCCAACACCCGTCCCGCCAGAACTCCGAGAACCAAGCCTGCTGCCGAACCCAAGGCCAGCAACTGGAAGGCCCTCCCCAGCGCTGCCCGTAACACTTCCTGACGCCGCGCGCCGAGGGCGATGCGAATTCCCAGCTCCTTGAGCCGCTTGCTCACCGAATACGCAGCCATGCCGAAGATGCCGGTGATCGACAGCATCGCGCCCATCACGCCTAACACACCCAGCGCCAGCGCTGCCAGACGCAGTCCAAACAGAGCGGTGTCGAGCCTCTGGTTCCATGGTTGGATATAGAACGGCAGCCCAGGATCGAGCTCATGCACCGTGCTCTTCATCGCTGCCGCCAATTGCTGCGGATCGCGCTCGGAGCGCACGATCAGGAATGTTTGCGCCGAGGGCGATTGCTGGATGGGGAGAAACATTGCCGGATGGGGAACTTCGGTGATCGTGGTATATCTGCCGTCTTGCGTAACTCCGACAACTTGCATGCGCGCGCCATCCGGCAGCTTGAAGTATCCGCCCAACGCGTGAGGGATCGAGCCAAAGATGCGGCGCGCAAATTCCTGGTTGATCACGGCGACGCGCGGCGAGTCCTTGTCATCATGCCAGGTGAACGTCCTGCCTGCGAGCAAAGCTGTGCCCGCTGCCTGGAAGTATCCCGGTGAGATGTTGTATTGAATTGCTTCCGAAGCGGCATTCGCGGGCCGCAGGTCGGTGGTTTGGTCGGTAAAGACGTTGGAGGGATTCCAGCTCTCATGCAACGGCGGCTGATCGACCAGTCCCACGTGCTGCACGCCGGGAATCGCCGACACGGCATCGATCATGCGCTTCTGTATCGCGGGGACTTTGTCGCCGCTGTAACCTGCCATGCTCAGGTTAGTGTCCAGCAGCATCGCGTTTTGCGGTTCAAAGCCAAGATTGCTGTGCAGCGCTCGGGCCAATCCGCGCACGGCAACGAACGACGAAGTGACCAGCACGCCACAGATGGTAATCTGCAGCACCAGCAAGACGTCGCGAGCCGTAATGCGCCGTCCAAATGCGCCCGTCGATCCTGCCTTGACGACCTCATAGGGATTTGTCCGCAGGACTTGCCTGACGGGAACCGCGCCGAAGAGGAATCCGCTGGCCAGGGTCAGCAGCAGAGCGACGATATAGACCTTGGCGTCCGGGTTCACATCCAGGATCATGGGAAATCTGGGCATTGGCTGCCAGACGCTCAAGCCGCGTAGCAGCACCAGACTTCCCCACAACCCGACGGCGCCTCCGATAAGCGAAATGAGCACGGCCTCAGTAAATAGTTGGCGAAGAATGCGCCGGCGTGTCGACCCCAGGGCGAGGCGGAGCGCAACCTCACGAGAGCGGTCGGCAGCGCGTGAGGCGAACAGGCTGCCCAGGTTGGCGCAAGCGGCCAGCAAGATCAAACCCGCCAGCAGCATCAGCGCCGTCATGAATGCCCGCAAGGGACGCCCGAGGTAGTCGCCATAAAGACTTGGGCGCGCCAGCAGAAATTCCATCTTGCCGTCTTCTTTGGGATAGGTCTTCTCGAAGTAGGAGCCAATCGAGTTGAGATCGGCGACCGCTTGCGGCGGAGTCACGCCCGGCTTCAGGTGACCCATCACCATGAAGACCCAACGACTGTTGCGCGCGTTTAGCTGACTGGCTCCCTCGATCTGCTCCACATTCACCATGGGCACGAACAAGCCGACATCAAAAAACAATAACGTCCCGTGGAAGCCTGGAGGGCCTACGCCAAGGATGGTGTAGGGATGCTTGTTGAGCTGAACCACGCGGCCAACCGCGCCCGGGTCATCGTGAAAATGGCTGTGCCAGTAGGCATAGGTGAGCACGATGTAGGGCGCGCTGTTAGGACCGTGCTCGTCGGAGGCATGGAAAAAACGGCCCAGGTACGGTTGCAGGCGCAATACGTCGAAGTAGTTGCCCGTCGCCAGTGCGAGCCAGACGCTGGACGGGTTCTGTCCCGTGTCCAGGCCAGCTTCGTCGGCGGTATAGCCCGCGAGGTCCTCGAAGCTGCGGTTGCGCTCGCGGATGTCGAGATAATCGGGATAGGACTGGCTGGGATCCACAAAGCTGGCTTTGCGCTCGATGGCCCACAGACTCTCGGGTTGAGGCACGTTCAGCGGTCGCAAGAACAGCGCGTTCAGCACCGCAAAGACAACGGCGTTCGCGCCGATGGCCAATGCCAGTGTCACGACTGCGGTAAGCGTGAATCCGGGAGATTTGCGCAGCATGCGCAAGGCGTAGCGCAGGTCATTGATCCAGCCTTCGATGCAATTGCCGCCGAGCGCTTCGTGACACTCTTCCTTGAAACGCTCCTGGCCGCCGAACTCGATGCGCGCCTGGCGTTCGGCCTCGGCGCGATTCATTCCCGAGCGCTCCAGATCGTCAGCGCGAAGTGCGATGTGAGAGCGCAGTTCCTCGTCCATCTCGTCAGCGATCTGCGAGCGATGGGCGAACTTGCCGGCAATCGAACGAAGATATGCCAGGAGTTTCATATTTCCTCAGGTCGAGCCGCCAGTGCCGAACCGATAGCAGTCGCAAGCCGATTCCATCCTTCGGTTTCCTCTCGCAGACGCTTGCGCCCTGCCGTGGTGAGTTCGTAGAACTTGGCGCGGCGATTGTTTTCCGACGTTCCCAAGGTCGCCTTCAGCAAGCCCTGGCGTACAAGCCGGAAGAGCGCGGGATATAGGGCTCCCTGCTCGATGAGCAGCGCGCGATCGGAAATCTGGCCGATGCGCAACAGCACTCCGTAGCCGTGAAGCGGACCGAGCGAGACCGCTTTCAGGATCAGAAGGTCGAGGGTGCCGGGAAGAAGCTGCGCCTGGTCGGTCATCGGCTCTCCTAACGTGCTTAGGAGATTAACGCCGCTCTCCTAAGCTGTCAAGAGCTGCATCGCGCTCTGTCGAACCTGGTTCTGAACGCCATGGACGCCATGCCCGACGGCGGTACGCTAACGATCAAGGCCGGGCGACGCGACGCGTCGGTCGAACTTCGCATCTCCGACACCGGCACCGGGATGACCGCCGAAGAGTGCGAGCGCCTCTTCACTCCTTACTACACCACCAAGCAGCACGGCACCGGCCTGGGGCTCGCCATTGTGCAGTCGGTGATAAGCGATCACAATGGCGCTATTCGCGTCGAGAGCACGCCGGGCAGCGGCACGACCTTCGTAGTTGAATTGCCGTCGGTCGCGGCGAGCGTGGCCAAAGCATGAATACCAAGGCCGACATCATGGTGGTCGACGACGAGGCCAACACTCTGGCTTCGCTGTCGCGCGCCTTTCGTCTGGCCGGGCATGACGTGGCCGTGTGCGGCAACGCTCTACAAGCGCTCGAACTCGCCAGGCTTCGTCCTTTCGATCTCATCCTCTCCGATGTGGTAATGCCCGGCCGCGACGGGCTCGCGCTATTGGAAGATCTTCGGGCCTGCGGCGTCACCACGCCGATGGTGATGATGTCGGGACAGGCGCACATCGAGATGGCGGTGCGCGCGACTAAGCTGGGCGCACTCGATTTCCTGGAGAAGCCGATCTCGACTGACAAGCTTCTTCTGACCGTCGAAAACGCGCTGAAGCTGAGGCGGCTGGAGAACGAGAACCGCGAGCTGCGGCATCGCGTCGGCAAACACCAGATCGTCTGGATCAGCGAATCGATGGGACGCGTGATGACGCAACTGGAGCGCATTGCGGCCAGCGAGACGCGCATCTGCATCCACGGCGAAACCGGCACAGGAAAAGAACTGGCGGCGCGCACGTTGCATGAGAAGAGTCCGCGTGCGCATGGCCCATTCGTCACGCTCAACTGCGCTGCCGTGCCGCCGGAGCTGATCGAGTCGGAACTCTTCGGCCACGAGAAGGGCGCCTTCACCGGAGCGATGCAGCGGCACATCGGCAAGTTCGAACAGGCACATCGCGGGACGCTCTTCCTCGACGAGATCGGCGACATGCCGCGTGAGATGCAAGTCAAATTGCTGCGCGTCCTCGAGGAAGGCGAAATAGAACGCGTCGGCGGAGGCAAGCCTCTGGTGATCGATGTTCGCGTGCTGGTGGCGACGCATCGCGATTTGGTCGAGCTGGTGAAAGAGGGAAAATTCCGCAACGACCTGTATCACCGCGTCGTCGTTTTCCCGATCACGCTTCCACCGTTGCGCGAGAGGGCTGACGACATCCCCGAGCTCATCGAGCATTTCGCGATGCAGGTCTGTGCGCAGAACGGCTGGAAGCTCGTTCCCTTCACCCGCGATGCAATTGATGCGTTGAAGGCATATTCCTGGCCGGGAAACGTGCGCGAGTTGCGAAACATCGTGGAGCGGCTGCTTCTGCTGGCGACGTCGGGCACGGTGGATGCTGCGACGGTCGAACTGGCTCTGCCGGTGACGAAGCATGTTGAGCAGATTCCATCGGGCGATCATCGCGGCCCGCTGTCTAATCAGGTTATGCAATTCGAGCGCGACGCTATTCTGGCCGAGTTGGAACGACGGCATCATCACATCACCAACACCGCGAAGGCGCTGGGGTCGGAGCGCAGCCATCTTTACAAGAAGTGCCAAGCGCTGGGAATTCAGCTGGGTGCGGCGCGCGATGCAGCACGAGACTGAGTCGCGTTGACGAAATCCGCCGCCGGCTGAAGCCGGCTCGGCAAATTAACAAGGCACTTGGACGCTGGCCTAAAGGCCAGCTCTACCACCGCCGGCTCAAGCCGGTTCGGAAGGGCGAATCACAACCCGCCGCGCTCCAACGATAGTTCTCACGCAGACTCTGAAACGCCGGCTCTACCCGAACCCAACTACTGCTATGGCTTGCTCGGTTTGGCCGCAGTCCTGGTTGACTTCGTCGCCGGCTTGGGATGAGCATCATCCGAAACCTGCTGCGCGATCTTGTTCGACTCCTGAACGAAAGTCGCGTCCACCGCATCCACTGCGAACTGCGGCGAATCGGCCGCCAACGGAAGGTTGTTCAGCTCCGGTTGCGGCTTGCCGACTTTGTAAAGAGTAATCGCAGTCAGCGCCTGATATTTGGCGGGGTCGAGCGTCACGCCCTTGGGTAGCGACGCGGGCGCGATTCCGCCGGCGCCGGGGTCCTTCACCTGCGTGGCCACGGTATAGAGGACGTAATCACATTGCTTCGAGTGAGCTTCGCTCTCTACATCGGCTTGCGGCGATTCGGCGTCGAGAGGAATCGCCTCGAATTGCTGGCGACTAATTTCGGCTATCAGGTCCAGCCGCATATTGTCGGTCGGAAGCGACGCGCCACTCGTATCTTTGATTTTGACCACGCCAATGCGCACCACGCCGGGAGCCTTCGCAGCCACAGTAGGAGCGGGGGGCGCAGCCGGGGGCGGAGGAGCTGCGGCAGCAGGAGCCGGCTGAGAAGCTGGTACAGAGGCACCCGCTGGCGCGCCGCCCATCATGGCGGTCATGTCCATGACCTTGCAGCCTTGCGGCATCTCAAACAGCGCGTCATCGAGCGTGGTGTTGGTCAGCTCAACTACTTCGGTCGTGGTGGTGAACGTTCCCTGCTCAGAGACGACCGTCATTGTCTGCTTCAGCGGATATCCAAGGCGGGTTCCCCCACCGCCTTTTACCACAATGCGATCGCTGCATCCGCCACGTCCGCCGCGGCACGCCATCGCCGAATACGACTCATCGGCGCAGGAGAATCCCGCTGACAGGTCGGCATACCAGCCGTCCATCTCCATCTTCATGTGCGACTGATTACAGGCGTCAGGACTCGACTCCATGACCATGGTCGACTTGATGTGCCGTGCCTTGTAACCGAACATCTGCTGGGTCTCGCCAGTATCGGTTGAGGTGCGCGTGATGGTCAGCACTCCGCCTTTGCGTGGAGCTTCGGGCTCGCCGCCGTGCATCATCTGCCCCATCGACCGCATGCTGGGCATCGCCGGACAGGCCGACTCGCCGCCGCCCATGGGGATGATCATGCACTGATTGCCCATGACGGTGACCATGCGCTTCTGGTCGCACTGGATCAGGCTGACGCTGCCGCCGTGGCCGCCAAAGCTCATCTCATTACGCTCGCGCGAGCCTTTGATGTACACGGTGCTCTCGCTGCTGTGCCCCATCACCGTGGTGCGGGTTTTGATTTTGATGTCAGCGGCGGCGAGTGTGGAAAGGCATAGCAGAACGGCCAGGGAATACAACGACAGGCGCATCAAAGGAAGTCCTCCTTGGACAACCGCGGATATTCCCACCCACTAAATATCGTCCGTGCGCAATTCTAATAATCGTATCGGGAATTTGCGAGCATTAGTTGGATATAAAAAATCGTCCGACCGCGCCAGGCGATCGGACGAAAGGTTTTGGCCGCGAAGTCCAGCAGCGGCGGCAACGTCATCAGTGTTTGTTCGACGGATTCACCTGGATCTTCTGCATCATCCCACCGTCTTCATGGTCGATGATGTGGCAGTGATAGACAAAGGTCCCCGCGATATTCGGATCGCTGAAATCCATGCGCACGGTGATACTCGGGTAAGGGCCGCTCCCTGACCAGTTCTGGATAGTGTAACTATCGTAGAGTTCAGGATTCTGGACCGGCACGCCGTTAATCGCCATCAGCAGGAAATGAAGCTGATGGATATGGAAATCATGCGCCTCGCCGGCGCGGTTCTGGATAGTCCAATCTTCAATCGCCCCTACGGTGGTCGTAATCGCGGGCGGATCATCCATGTGAAAGACTCTGGGTTTTGAGCCCGCCACCGTGATGAAGTACTGAGTTGGGCCATTGCTGCCCACGGTCTGCTCGGAGAAGTAGAGATTTCTCTGAGTGGTCGGCTGTGCAGTCAGCAGACCGGAAAATCGCGGGCGATCGGCCAGCGGCTTGCTGGCAGGCCGCGCCGGAGGAGGCTCGACTTTCGAGCTCGAGGTGCCGAACATCTTCATCAGCTGCTGCGGCGGATTGGGATTACCCACCGGGCCAGTGGAGTAGCCATTGGTCAGGAATACGCCTTCTTCATCAGAAGGAAGCCCTGGCACGATGAACTCCACTCGCCCTGCCGGCGCCAGCAGAATCTGGTTCTGGGTGAGCGGAGGATTCAAAGGAACGCCGTCCAGCGCTACAATTTGCAGGTTCTGCGGCGTTGTCCCGTAAACCACCTGTAACTCCATAAACGTCTGGCTGGTGGCGTTAGCAACTCGCCAGAATTCCTGTTGCCCGTATTGCATGTTGATGTATGGCGACGGCGCATCGGGAAACAGAGCGGGCTGGAAGTTAATGGTCAATTGGTTAGGACCGGGAATCCAGGAATTCGGGTTGTTGAATTGCTGACGGAGGACGAGTACCCGCTCCGGCAAGCCCTGCGTTCCATTGATGGTCCCTTCGATGAAAAGCGCGCCAGCAGCTCCGCCGTCGATCTGCGTCGTGGCCTGACCGTGCGGATGTGGATGGTACCAATACATCCCTGGGTTGTCATTCGGAGGCACCTGGAAGTTGTATTGGAACGGCGGATCGCCTGATTGAATGAGGGTATAGATCACATCGTCCTGATGACAAACCGGCGGAATATTCATTCCGTGGAAGTGCATGTTGGTGGTGCTGGGCAATATAGTTCCGCCGTTGCAATCGGGATCAGGCTGCTTGGTTGCCGGCTCCGGAACCTTCATGCTCATCTGCATCATCTTCTGCTTGGGATACTTATCGTAGGGAGCCTGAATGCTGTTGGTCAGATTGAGAACTAACTGATCCCCGGGATTGAGGCGCAGGGTGGGAGCTTCGATCTGCGTTCCCTGGTAGATGTAGGAATAGCAGTAGTGCATGAAGCCATCGGTGCCCTCCTGATTCTCCAGCGTCATGTTCACGTTTAACGTGCCATTCTGGCTATACAAGTCCACAGGGTTGACCACCAAACTGCCCGGCACGGGTCGCATCGGACATACGTCCTGCGCCGCAGCCAGCGTGCCGACTACTGTGCAGACAAGAAACAAAACGATTGCCTTGATCATTGCGCGCATCCCTAAACTCCTTAGATTTTGCCGCCCAGGCCCTACTCTCGCGCCGGGCGCTTACTGCTAGAACGGCCGCGGGGGAAACACTTGGATATTGAGCAGTCCCGGACTTGAGCCGTCACTCGCAGGAGAGCCGGCAACTTCTTTAAGAGTGCAGGCTGTACCGGTCGAAGTGACGTTGACTATGCCGATGGAGGAGGGGGAGCCGAACTCCGCGACATATAAAACGTTACCGGTGCCAGTGGTGTCGCGAGTCTGCAACCCTCCGACATAGGACCAGGTATTGTAGAACTGGCTCAGCAACGGCGAAACGCAACCCGGACTGACTCTGCCTGTCGTCTTGTTGAAGAAGGCAGCGGCCACATAGCCGTTCTGACTGTTGCCGACGTAGAGCAGGCTTTCATCCGGACTCAGTCGCGCGGTAGCGGAGTTTACTCCAGGCCCAATGGGGTTCGTCTGCGGGCCGACGAGATACATCACCGTTGGCGCGAGTTTGCCCGAAGACAGATCGGATACTTCGACCACGGTGGGCACAGACGCATCGCCGAAAATTGCGAAGTGTCCGTCCTGCGTGATGTCCACACTGTCGGGGTAGTAGGACTGGACGAATCCGAACGAGTTCTGCTCATCATTATTAGAAACGGGGATACCATTCGCGATGTTGAAGGATTGGATCGATCCATCGATATAGGTAACCACCATGATGTTGCCGTTGAGCGCCATTCCGGCGATCCATCCACCATTCAGCGGAGTGACGGTGATGTCGCCCAGAAACGACAGCGTACATCCAGATCCCACTGAGAAGGTCGCTATGGTGTTGGAAAGCGAATAGCCGGCATAGAGATAGTTTTGGTTCATCGCCATGCCTATGCCATTGCTGGTTCCAATGTCTTTGTCGGAGCCGGAAAAGTTCCCCGCCAACAGACGCGACTGGATGTTGATGCCGGCGATATCGCCCGTGCCCGCGTCCGCCACGTACAGGCATTGGGTGCTGGGATTGGGCAGCATCGCCAGTCGCGGAGTTCCGAAGAAGCCCCCGCCGATCCCGAGACCTTGGGTATTAATGCTTTGCTGGAAGGTCAGCGTGGGATCGTTCTGCGTGCCCCCTGCGAGATAGAAGCTGGCGTAGGTGTGCAGCGTGCCATCGTCATTGGTGATGACGTAGATGGGAGAACTGGGAGCTTTCGATTTATCGGCGGCATGCGATGTCGCGGGCAAAATCCAAATGCTCAAGATAACGAGCAGGGTAAACAACTTCTTCATGAGCGAGTTCCTCGATTGGGCGAGACAGAACGTGAGGCGAATGCTATCGCAGGACGAGTAATTCCTACAATACTAGTAGATGGAAAATGCAACAAAAACCGCAGTGTTGCAACAAAACATTGTCAATGGCGCTGTGGTGCGTAGAAGTAGTAATCCGCGGTATAGGAGCTTTTGATTTCGACATTTTGCTGAGCAGCATTGCAAGCGGTTGCGGGCGGCGGCTGTCCACCGTTTGTATTTATTCGCTGAATAGTAGTTACGTGGCTTAGGATTCCCTCACCCGAATGACCGGTTGCGGTCACCAACAGCCAAGGAATCGAATTCGGATCCGGCGAATTGACCTTTGCCGTGGCCTTGCCCATCACTTCACTTCCATCCCCGTCTTTCCACGTCGGGCCGGCGAAGTGGTGGCCGATTGTCGCGCCTTGTTGATCGTGCAGCTCCGCTTCTGGGCCTTTCAGAACCCAGGAGGACTTGCCATCGGTTCCAAGCTGACAGCTGTAAATCTGCGAGCCGGAAGCATGAGCTACAAGAACGACGTCCTCCGCCCTTGGCGCCGCGATTTGGTCGGGCACACTGGGACGCGCAACGGTCTGTCCGAATGCGGCTGGAGTTGTCGCGATCAGAAGGGTGAGCGGAAGCAGTTTTGTGATCACGGGCAGAAGTTTATCATCACGCGACCGAACAAATGATAACCAATTAGAGCGCGGCCACTCGCCGCTGCACCAGCATGAAATAGAGAGCCATCGCGATCAGCAGCACGCCGTTGACACTCAGGACCAGGGGCGCGGTAAACACCGGCACCAGCCATCCTGATAGCAGATTACCCATTGGCATGCCGCCGCGAAACGCACAGTTGTAGACGCTCATCACGCGGCCGCGCATCTCGTTGGTGGTGATCAACTGTACCAGCGAAGTCACGGTGGCGAAGACCATCATCATCGACGCACCCACTACCACCAGCATGGCATAGCTTAACGGCAGTCGCCGTGAGAGCGAGAAAGCGGCAATCCCCGCGCCCAGGCACATCAGCATGATGATGGCAAAGCGCCCCTTGCGGCGAATGTTCCCCATGCCGGCGACGGTCAGGGATCCGACGATCGAGCCAATGCCCATCAGCGAAAGCAGATTGCCGTAGGTTTCCGGGCCGCGATGGAAGATGTCTTTCACGAAGACGGGAATGTAGGTTCGCATCGGCATGCTCAGCGCCGTCATGCAGAAGGCGAGCACGATCAGCGCTTCCATCGAGCCCATCTTGCGCACGAACTTGATTCCCGCTTTCAGGCTGGTGAACATCGATTCGCTGGTGCTCGCGGGCAGAAATCGCGTTCTGATCATCAGCAACGAGATGACAGGTGCGAGAAAGGATAGGGCGTTCAGGCCGAAGCACCACTTCTCGCCCAGCTTCGCCAGGGTTTGTCCGGCCAGCGCGGGTCCGATGGTTACCGCCAGATTGAACTGGATCGAGTTCAGCGCGATGGCATTGGGCATGTCCTCGCGGTCGACCAGCGTGGGGATCAGCGCGGAGTAAGCCGGTCCGCCGAACGCCTGGGCAAATCCCGACACAAACGACAGGCACAGGATGTGCCAGACATGAACTAAGCCAGTGGCCACCAAAACAGTGAGAATTGCGGCGCTGGTCATCTGCACATATTGCGACGCGAGCAGCACTTTGCGGCGCTCGATACGATCGGCCACTACGCCGCCGATCAGCGTAAAAAGAAAGATAGGAATGCCGCCGAGAAACTGATCGAGCGCCAGCAGGAATGCGGAATGGGTGAGCCGGTAGATGAGCCAGCCCTGCGCCACGATCTGCATCCAGGTGCCAATACTGGAGGTGCAGGCGCCAATCCACATCAGGCGGAAATCGCGATAATGAAATGCTTTGAATATCCTGCGAAAGGTCGACGTGTTCATGCGTCCCGGTCGTTGCAGCTTCTATCTTCGCACGGAAGGCTTACTCACCCAGGTCTCGAACCGCGCGAGACCTGGGGCACCCGCTGGAAGGCCGGCTGATTCGGTGAACCGTTGACTCGCTCATGCCCAGTCAACCCAGCGCGTCCTTGATATGAGATGAGTTGCAGACGAAAGAGACTCCGCCACCTGGATGAGAGCGTGGTATCATCCTGCTACTCTGTTGGAAACGCAGCCGAAACGGCATCCTGGCTTAAAGAATGTTTGGTTCACGCGGACGAACAGTCATCATGCTCTGCATGCTGGTTGCGGATGGCATTGTGTGGGCACAGAAGGCACCCCCGGCTCCCGACCACCCCTGGGACTCGTCGGTGGTGAAGCAACCGTTCAAACTCCCTCCGCTGGGGCCGACGATCGCAATGGATCCCGCCAAGACTTATGTCCTGGCGGAGCTCATAGACATCGCAGAACACAACAATCCTGACACGCGAGTGGCGTGGGAGAATGCCAAGGCCCGAGCAGGAGACCTGGGTATCACCAAATCCACCCTCTATCCAACCATGGCAGCCGCGGTGCTGGCGGGCAGCGCGCGCGCGGGAGTATTCTTCGGCCCTTATTTTGTTCGCCAGACGGTGGAGGACTACACCCCCCTGTTCATTCTGGATTACTCCATCTTCGATCTGCAGCGTTCACAGGAAATCGCGATCAGCCGGAACAACCTGCTGGCGGCTAATTTCCAATTCAATGACACCCACCGCCGCGTCATCTTTCAGGTAATGAGCGCCTACTACCGGCTGCTGGACGACAAAGGACTGCAAGAGGCCGCAGAAGCCAATCTGACCAACGCGAGGACAGTGCGGCAGGCCGCTGAAGACCGCCTCCAGAATGGTTTGGCGACGTTGCCGGACGTGCTGGAAGCGCGCAGCGCCGAGGCGCAAGCCGATTACGATCTGCAAGCCGCGATTGGCAATACTGAGATTGCTCATGGCGACCTGGCAACCGCGCTCGGTGTCTCCCCAACGGTGCAGTTTAAAGTCGAGAGTATCCACGACATCAAAATGCCGGACAGCATCGTCGATACGGTTGAGACTTCGATTGACAAGGCGCTGGCGCAGCGTCCCGATCTGATGCAGCGCGTTGCTGAACTGCGTGCTGCAGGCGCGGAAGTCAGTTCGGCGAAGCGAGCTTACGCCCCCAAGTTGAGCTTCGACGGGAATGGCGGTGAGGTCCGCGCTTACGGCGTGCAGAACAACTTGCCGGGCGTCTATTCGGGAACGCTGCAGACCTGGGATGCGGGTCTGACCCTGAGTTGGACTCTGTTTGACGGCCTGGCGCGCGAGAATCGCCTGGCCAAGGCGCATGCTGATCAGAAACAGGCGCAGGCAACTATCGACGCGACACGCGATCAGGTGGAGAACCAGGTCTGGGCAGCATACTCCACCGCGCGCACGGCGCTTCGTCAGCAAAGGGCTGCCGCCGCGCTGCTGGAAGCTGCGACCGAGTCCTACAATGCGGCGTTGGAGTCGTATAACTACGGATTGCGCAGCCAGATCGATGTGGTGTCGGCGCAGCGTACTTTGGCGGATGCGCGCAGCGAGGACGTAACCGCCCGCGCGAACCTGCTTACCGGACTGGCGGCGCTGGCCTATCAAACCGGCGATCTACTGTATGGGAAGACTCCCTGACATGAAGATGAAGGAGCGACGAGGTGCTAATCATACCTGCGAAAGAAATGTCCAAACACGGTGGAAGGGCATGGCTTTAGCCGTGCCTGACAGCGCACGATCGAACTTGGGCTTTAGCCCCGGTCCACCGCGGCTAAAGCCGAATTCCAGCGGTACCGGATTTCTCCGGGCTAAAGCCCGGCGCTTCCACCGTCGAAAGGGCATTTCTTCACCGGGCATGAACAATCGCGGGTGGAGGAGTTTGCTGCCGCTCGCCGCGTGTATTGCGGCAATGTTGTTGGCGACGGGTTGCTCGCGCGCGCCGTCGTTTAACATCCTGGGATCGTTTTTCCCAGCATGGCTCCTGTGCGGGATTGTGGGAATCGCGCTGGCCGTGGTCACACGATTGATCTTTGAGCGCACGGACTTCGAGAAGGAACTGTCGCCGTTGATCGTGGTGTATCCGTGCCTGGCTCTGTTTTACACGTTTACGACTTGGCTGCTGTTCTTTAGCTGAATTGGGAAAATCCTATGTTGCCTCAAACCGCCGTCGCTCCTCCTGTTCAGCGCACCCGTCGGGGAACGATCGTCAGCTGGAGCATCGTCGCCGCCGCAGTGATTACCGGTCTGCTGGTGATCGGCATTACCGACCGATATCCGCGTACGGATGACGCGGAGGTCTTCGCTAATTTCATCGGCATCGCTCCGCAAGTCGAAGGTCCGCTCATCTCATTGCCGGTGCAGGACAATGAGTTCGTGAAGCAGGGCGGCTTGCTGTTTGAGATCGATCCCCGGCCCTACGAATATTCACTGGAGAAGGCCAAGTCAGACCTGAGCACGCTGGAAGGCCAGATCGTCGACGAGAGCCGGACGATCGCATCGCAGCAGAGCGCCGCAGAGGCGGCGCAGGCCTACACCCTGAATGCGGCAGCCAGCGTGAACCACGCAGCGTCAGCGGTGAATGAAGCGCAAGCGAACGTCGAAAGCAGCAAAGCGGAACTGGAGCGCCTGCAGGCGGAATACGAATACACCAACAACAACTACCATCGCATCGAACCATTGCTGGCTAAGCAGTTCGTCACGGTGGATCAGGTCGATCAGGCAAGAACCGCAGTGGTGGCGGGAAAGCAGGCGGTCGACCGGGCGCGCTCGCAAGTAGCGCAGGCCGAGGCGCAGCTGTTATCGGCCAAGGCGCAATATGATCAAGCCAAGGCGACGCAGAGCCAGAGTCATTCGCAATTGGCACAGTCGCAGCACAGCGTGTTAACGCTGGAGCCGCTGATTGCACAGCGCCCAGGCAAGGCTGCGATCATCCGCGACTCCGAATACAACCTGAATAATTGCAAGGTCTACGCTCCCTTCGATGCGCGTGTAACCAATCTCACGATCTCGCAAGGCGCCTACGCCCACGTCGGCCAGCAGATGTTCACGCTGATCGACACGCGGGTGTGGTGGGCGGTAGCCAACTTCCGCGAGACACAACTCAAGCACATCCACCCCGGAATGCATGCCGATGTTTATGTGCTGTCGCGTCCCAACGTGCGGTACGACGGGATCGTCGACAGCGTGGGCTTCGGAGTGCAGCCGGACAATACTCTGGTCGGCACGTTCGGCGGAACGGGCCTACCCGATGTACAGCGCTCGTTGAACTGGGTGCATCTGGCGACGCGCTTCCCGGTTCGCGTGCGGATTGTGGCTGCGGAAACCGAACCATTCCGACTGAGTGAATCGGCCGTTGTGGTCATGCGGCCGGATCGTTCCGGAGGCAAGTAGCGCCATGTCGGCGATGGACCACGCGCTACCGGCGGCGACCATGCAGTCGCGCACACTGGATAGCGCGAGCGCGTGGTTGTGGAAATTCCTCAAGTCTGAGCTTGCACCTTATCCGGGACGTGCCTGGGTGGCGGCCCGGATTACCATCGCCGCCACGCTGGTCATGATCCTGGTGATGACGTTTCAAATCCCTTTCGGGTTTCTGGGAGGGATTTACACCTTCCTCCTCAGCCGCGAAAGTCCGAGCGTAACTCTGAAGTCGGCGATCCGCGCTGCCATCATGTACGTGGTAGCCACGGCGTATACCATCGCTGGGCTCATGATGCTGGTGGGCAGCCCCATAACTCATTTTCTGTGGATCGTGATTTCGCTCTTCCTGGCGTTTTATCTGGTTCGCATCATTCCCGATTACGCCACCGCGATCGGATTCGGTTTCACGCTAGCCGGGGCAATACCGCTATGGGATCAAACCTATCTCACGGTTGAGAAGCGCACGGAAGATACGCTCTGGCTGTGCGGTGCCGTGGTGATCGGCTCGGCTGTCACGGTCATTGTGGAATACGTTTTTCGCCGCGTGCATCCCGTCACTGACATCACCCAGGACATCGAGGCCAGACTGCAACCGGTGGAAACCTTGTTGCGTCGAATCGCCGCCGGTGAGCCGTCGTTTCAAATTCAAGAAAAGCTGGCCCTCTACTCCAACGTAGGAACCTCACGGCTGCGCCGAACCCTGTTGCGTTCGGGATTGCCCAATCAGTTTGTCGGCCCCATGAATACTGCCATCGCGCTGCTGGGGCAGTTGATCGACATGGCCACCAGCTTGAACATTGTGCGATCGCGTCAGTTTTTCGTGGCTGAACCGTCGGATCGCGAACGGTGCCGCGTGCTGGCCGACCAGATTGCCGAACTGCAACGCGATCTCACGGAACGGCGGCTGCCGCAACCCATACCCATCCCTTCCGAAACTCAGGCGTCGGGCCTGTCCTTTCTTCCAGAAATGGAGAAAGTAGTGGCGCTGATGTCACATGCGTTTTCCGGTAGCGAGAGTGTGGAACAGCTGTTTCTTCCGCCGCCGCTGGCTCCTGAGGCGGGATACCAGCTGTTCGTGCCCGACGCCTTCACCAATCCTGATTATCTGAAGTTCGCCATCCGTGGAAGCCTGGCCACGATGCTGGCTTACGTGATCTACCAGTCCATTGCCTGGCCCGGCCTGAGCACGGCGATTGCGACCTGCATCATCACCGCGCTGACGACCATCGGTTCCTCGCGGCAAAAACAATTTCTCCGGCTGGGCGGAGTGTTGCTCGGCGGCGTCCTCTTCGGCATCGGCGCGCAGTGCTTTCTTCTTACCGGTTTTGATTCGATCACAGGATTCACCATCCTGTTTGCCATGGTCACGGCCATTTGTGCATGGATTGCCATCTCGTCGACCAGGCTTTCGTATCTCGGAGTACAAGCGGCGCTGGCCTTCTACTTGATCAACCTGCAGGAATTCACCATCCAGTCTTCTCTGGCGGTCGCGCGTGACCGCCTGGCGGGAGTGACCCTCGGCGTGATGTGCATGTGGCTGGTCTTCGATCACCTGTGGGTGAAGAGTGCTTTGCAGGAGATGCAGGACTCGTTTACGCGCTGCCTGCGGTGCCTGGCAACCCTGATTGAACTGGCCACCGTACAGGTCCGCGAGGACGAGCGCGTTGCGCTGGCAAAACGAGCTCTCCAGCTACGCGATCAGATCACCGATGCGTTCAACACGGTATCAGCCCAGGCCGATGCGGTGGTCTTTGAGTTCGGCCCGTCACGCCGGCGGAAGCTCACGATTCGTGACGACTTCCGGCGCTGGCAGCCAGTCCTGCGCACACTCATGCAGGTGCAGATCACCGGCCTGCAATATCTTCTCGAGAAGCGATATCCCGAGCTCACACCGGAAATCGCGGCGGGATTGGATACTTTCGAAGAAGATATGGCCGCCACCGCGCGGGCTATGTCCGACAAGATCAGCGGCAAGATTTTTAGTACAGCCCCTGATGTGCAGGAGTCTGCCGACAGACTGCGGGATGAGATTCAGAAGCATTACGCTGCAATCGGCCAGCCGGTTCCGCCGTCGATGGTCGACATGATCACCATCAGCCAGAATCTGGCATTGATCGCGGCTCCGCTGTATGCGGATATCCACGCGACGTTTGCTGATCCGGAGTTGGCAGTGGTGCACCATCCGCACCTCAGGCCGGCGGAGGCGTGAGTCGTGCCGCCGGTGGAACAGGAAGGGGTGGAGCACCGCTTTAGCGGTGCACATGCGTCTGGCTGAAGCTCGGCTTTAGCCGCTGAGGTAAGGCAACCCTTACCTCAGGCGCTAAAGCGCGATCTAGAATTTCGGCTTGCAAGGCACGCCTGAAGGCGTGCTCCACCCTTTGCATCAGATGTGAACCTTTGCATCAGATGTGAAATTGCTCTGGTCCGTCGGCTTTACCACACCGCAATCCCTGCATAGCCCACGACCATGTCGCGGTCATCGGAAATATCGCCGGAAGTGGCATAGCGAACCAGCTCCGCCTTGGTCGCGCGTAGCTTCTTCGCCGCGGTTAGCATCACCACTGCGGGCCCATATCCGCACATGCTGATGTTGCCATCGCGCACCACGTCGTAGAGTCCGCGAGGATCGAGGGCCAGCATCTGATCGATGGCGCGGCGGTCTTTGACGCGCGTCACGCTATCGCTCTCGTAATGATTCATGTCGCTGGAGGCGATCACCAGGAAGCGTCCGCGGTGCTTCGTGAGCGTGTTTCCGACGGCGACGCCGAGAGCAGCCAGCACATCGTAATTTCCTGTGCCGACGGTAATCGGAACAAAACGAAATCCCGGCGCGAGAACCTGCAGGAACGGGAGCTGCACTTCCAGTGCGTGCTCGGTGCGGTGAGCTTCGTCGTCCTCCGAGAGGAGCGGCATCTGGTGCTTGAGTTCAGCCGCCAGTTCCTCATCGATGTCCGCATCGCCGAGTGGAGTGTGCCACGCTCCTTCGCTCATGATGGCGAGCGGCTCGCCCATGCCGGTGTGATTGGGACACAGAATTACGTATCGCTCGGGGAATTCAAGGCGGCGATAGACTGCGCCGGCGACGTGGCCCGAGTACACGTATCCCGCGTGAGGAACCACGCAGCCTAGCGCAGGAATCTTCGCTTCGGCAGGAGCGTTGGTGGGCGCGGCGGTGTAGTTTTCAACTTCGGCGCGAAGGCGTTGGGGACTGGCCGGATAGAAGCGGCCGGCAACGGCGGGTTGTCGAATGGTAGACATCAAAAGATTTTTCACCACGGAGGCACGGAGCGCACGGAGGTTTTCCGATCTCAATTTCCAAGCAGAGCTGCTCTATCGCTTCAATCAGAACTACTCGCGTAACGTCCCAGGCACTTCTTCGCCGGGTGACTTCTTACAACTCCGTGCTCTCTGTGTCTCCGTGGTGAACGCCCTTGCACGAAGCACCTGGCCGCCCGAAGTAAGTTTACGCCGCCGCGAGTGCGCGGAACATGGCTGCGGTTTTCTCCAGCGACAGGGCCTCGGCGCGCACATCCGGACGCACTCCCGCGGCCTTGAATGCCGCGCGAATCGCCGCCGCGTCATAACGAACCCGCAGATTGTTGGCGAGCGTTTTGCGCTTCTGCGCGAACGCCAGTTTGAGGAAGGCGATGAACGGCTGCTCCTCAACCTGCAATTCTTCGAGCCGCGGCACCATGGTCAGCCGGATGACGGTGGAGTGCACCTGCGGCGGCGGCGAGAAGGCTTCCGGCGGCAGGGTGAACAGTTTCTCCACTCGCGCGAACAACTGAGCAGTCGCTGATAACAATCCATATTCGCGGGTGCCTGATTTGGCAGCGATGCGATCGGCAACTTCGCGCTGCACCATAATCACGGCACGCTCGATGTGGGGATGCAGCTCCAGAATTCGCAGCACAATGTCGGAGGTGATGTAGTACGGCAGATTGCCGACGACATCCACGGTCTCCGGTTGCGTGGGACGAAGATCGTGCAGCGGACCGGGACGCCGGCCGACCATGGAGGTGAAGCCGGCGGTGACGAAATCGGACTCCAGAACTTCGACATTGCCGCGGGTGGCGTAGCGCATGCGCAGCTGCGCGGCGAGGACGCGATCCAGTTCGATGCCGATCACACGCCGCGCGCGCGGTGCCAGCACATCGGTCAGCACGCCACGTCCCGGGCCGATCTCGATTACGGTGCGATTGGACACGTCGCCCAGCGCTTCCACGACCCGCTGCGCCGCTCCCACGTCTACAAGGAAGTTCTGTCCAAGCTTTGGCTTGCGTTTGGGAGCGCGGTTGGTGCTCGGCTTCCTCGCTGTTTCCCTAGGCACGTTGACCCTCTTTCAGGGAGACGGTTAGACTCAGATGTTTCGGCATTCTCGTTCTTCTTTCTCAGCAGTTCTCAGTCGCCAGTTTTACAACCCCGCGGGAGTAGCACCGCGCTGGGAGGTTCGATGCATATCGCGTTCGCGGCATCCGAGTGCGTGCCGTTCTCCAAGACCGGCGGCCTCGCGGATGTGATTGGAGCTCTGCCGCCTGCACTCGTCCATCAGGGTCACAAGGCCACGGTTTTTCTTCCGCGTTATCGGCAGACCAAGCTCGACAATCCCCGCACGGTGATTCCCAGCATCACCGTTCCGTTCGACGACCGCTATCGCTTCTGCTCGGTGCTCGACGGCGGCGTGCGCTCCGGAGTGCAATTCTATTTCATCGACTACCCGCCGTTCTTCGATCGCGATGCACTTTACGGCACGGCGCTGGGAGATTATCACGATAATGCCGAGCGCTTTGCGCTGTTCTCGCGCGCGGTGCTGGAGGCGACGAAGATTCTCGGCGCGCCCGATGTCCTGCATTGCCATGACTGGCAGACGGCGCTGATGCCCATCCTGCTAAAGACGCTATATGACGAAGATCCGGCCTTCGCGACCGTGCCCTGCATCTTCACTATTCACAACCTGGGATATCAGGGACTGTTTCCACCGGAAATCCTGCCGCTGCTCATGTTGCCCTGGGACCTGTTCACCATGTCAAAGTTGGAATTTTACGGCAAGGTGAACTTCCTGAAGGGCGCAATCTCGATGGCCGACTTCATCACCACCGTCAGCCGCAAATACGCCCAGGAGATCCAGACGGCGGAGTACGGCTTTGGACTGGAGGGCGTGCTGCGCGCACGCGGCAACACGATCGCGGGTATCCTCAACGCGGTCGATTACGCCTCGTGGAATCCCGAGACCGATCCTTACATCGCTGCGCGCTATTCCGCATCGGATCTGAGCGGCAAGGCGAAGTGCAAGGCTGATCTGCTGAAAGAATATGGAATGGCGCAGGATACGCAGCTGCCGGTGGTGGGCATCGTGTCGCGCTTCGTTCCGCAAAAGGGTTTTGACTTGATCCAGCAGGTTGCGGATCGGCTGGCGCTGGAGGAGTTGATCCTGGTGGTGCTGGGCAGCGGACAGCGCGAGTATGAGGACATGTTTCGCCGGCTAAGCAAGCAGTTTCCGCAAAAGGTCGGACTGCGCGTTGCATACGACGATCCGCTGGCGCACAAGATTGAAGCTGGAAGCGATCTGTATCTGATGCCGTCGCATTATGAGCCGAGCGGCCTGAACCAGATGTTCAGCTTGAAGTACGGCACTGTGCCGGTGGTGCGCGCGACCGGCGGACTCGACGACACCGTGGAACAATTCGATCCGAAGACGTTGAAGGGAACCGGATTCAAGTTCCGCGAATACGGCGGCGAGGTGATGCTGGAGACCTTGCGGGCGGCCGCCGCGTTGTATCGAGCCGACAATAATGCCTGGCAGAGGTTGATGCGCAATGGCATGGCACAGGACTATTCGTGGACGAACTCCGCGCGCGAATATGTGAAGGTCTATGAGCGCGCGCGGCAGATCAAGCAGCAAACGGCGGGTGGGTAGAGCAGTTTCGAGTTTCAGGTTTCGAGTTTCAAGTATGCAGACGTTGCGGCGGTCGGCAGTCGCGTGGTTTGTTCTCATACTTGTTTCCATTGCAGTCGGCCAATCAAGTTCACAGAAAGAAGAACAGCATCTCCCATCCAGTAAGACCTTGCAGGTTCCTGCACCGGGCGCGCCAAAGCGGACAAATAGCTTTCCGACGGCTATCGCGCTCAGCCCCGACGGAAAGTATCTCGCGATCCTCAACAACGGTTACGGAACGGCGCAGTCGAAGTTTCAGCAATCGATTGCGCTGCTCGATCTCGGCAGCAATCTGGTGCGCGATTTTCCGGACGCCCGCCTTGGCGTCGACGCCAAGCAGACCTATTTCCTGGGACTGGCGTGGAGTAGCGATGGAAGCGAACTCTATGCGTCAATGGCGTCGCTGACCGATCCCGAGGGGAAGAAACCCGGCGACACCGGCAATGGAATCGCGGTGTATCAAATACGGGATGGTGTGCTGAGCCCGGAGCGTTTTCTCAAATTACCGTTGACGCCGCTCGGCAGCGGACAGCATTTCGGTTATCACGCCAAGGGCACTCCCAAGGGAAAGGCGAATCCATATCCTGCCGGGCTGGCGGCGGTGAAGGGGCCCGATGGCGACGCGTTGCTGATCGCAGAGAATCTTGCCGACGATGCTGTGTTGCTCGATGCGAAGAGCGGAAGGGTCTTGCAACGGTTTTTGCTGGGACACGGCCGCTTTGTTCCCAGCAATTTTCCCTACGGTGTGGTGGCGACGCGGGACGGCGCGCGTGCCTGGTGTTCGCTATGGAATGGGTCGGCGGTGGCGGAGCTGGATTTGCGCGGAGGAAAGGTAGCACGAACGATTTCGCTGCTGCCACCGAAGCAGAATATCGACCCCTCATCGCACGCGACTGCGCTGTTGTTAAGTCCAGATGAGTCGCGATTGTATGTGGCGCTGGCCAATCGCGACGCCCTTGCGGTGATGGCGGTTAGAGATGCGAAAGTTGAACGATATCTTGATACTCGGTTGCCGGGACAGACGTATGGCGGGACGTATCCCAATGCCCTGGCGCAATCGGCCGACGGGAAGAGGTTGTACGTGGCGAATGCGTCGTCGGATGCGGTAGCGGTGTTTGATGTCAGTGCCGCCGGACTGAAGTCCGGCTCAATAAAAGAGGGGCTGCGGGACGCGGCCCTGAAGGGCCGCTCTACCACCAGCGCCGACTCAGGAAATGAGGAGTCGTCGGATGAAAGCCTAAATGGCCGCTCTCCCAACGATGCCTCGGAACCAGGGCTAGCGCGGGCGGAGTATTTCATTCCTACCGAGTGGTATCCAACTGCGGTGACGGTTCACGGCGATGAATTGTTGATAGCCACCGGCAAAGGTCAAGGCACCGGACCGAACTCGGGCTGGGAAGAGAATCCCCAGCATCCCAGCAAGCGATACCACCCTTACATCGCTACCATGATTCGCGGCTCGATTGCGCGCGTAAATCTTGTAGAAGCCGAGCACGATCAGAAAAAACTCACCGAGGAAGTTCTGCACAGCAACTTGATGGAGGGACGAACGGGCGAGATCGCCTTCCAGCGCGGAGGTAATCCGGTCCGTCACGTGATCTACATCATCAAGGAGAACCGAACCTACGATCAGCTCTTTGGCGACATTGGGGAAGCCAACGGCGATCCCTCCCTCGTAATGTACGGGGAGTCGATCACACCTAACCAGCATAAGCTGGCGCGGCAGTTTGGCGTGCTCGACAACTTTTACGACAGCGGCGAGGTGTCGGGCGACGGGCATGTGTGGTCGACGTCGGCGATCACCAGCGACTACACCGAGAAGACGTGGGAGATTGACTATCGCGGCGGAGAGCGCACGTATGACTACGAGGGTTGGGTCGGCGATTACATCCCGATGAACGCCGGCGTGCCCGACGTGAACGAGCCGGCAACGGGATATTTGTGGGGGAACCTGGCACGGCACAATCTGACCTATCGCAACTATGGGGAATTCGTCACCACAACGTGGTGTACCGACACGCCGGAGAGCATTCCACCATCCGGCGGCGCGCCTCCCTCGCAGCCGCCGTCGTGTTCGCGCAGAGAAATAAAGCCGGGGGAGGCCATGCCACCGAATCTCGGCGGCGGCAAGAGTGCCTACCAGTACACGATTCCGCTGATTGCCTACGACACGCCAACCAAGCCCGAGCTCAAGGGCCACTACGATCCCAGCTACGCCGATTTCAAGACCGACTATCCCGATCAGTTGCGTGCCGATGAATTTCTGCGCGAGTTTGCCGGCTTCGTGAAGGCAAGCGAGACCGGCAGCGGTGAGCAGCTGCCGCAATTTGTGCTGCTGCGGTTGCCTGACGATCACACTGCGGGCACGCGAGCGGGGATGCCAACGCCGAACGCCTCGGTTGCCGACAATGATCTGGCGGTGGGGCGAGTCGTGGAGGCGGTGTCGAGCAGTCCGTACTGGGATGACACGGCGATCTTTGTGCTGGAGGACGACGCGCAGAACGGCGCTGATCATGTCGATGCGCATCGCAGCATTGCGCTGGTGATCAGCAAATATGCACCGGGAAGCGCGCAGCAGCCGGCGGTGGATCATCACTTCTACACGACGGTGAACCTGATTCACACCATGGAAGTGTTGCTTGGTCTTCCACCGATGAACAATAACGATGCGTACGCTCCGTTGATGGCGCCGCTGTTCACGGGAGCGGGCGAGCAGCCTGCGTTCAAGGCTGACTACAGCAATCGCGACAATGGAATGATCTACCAGGCCAATGGTGCGAATGCGCCGGGCGCGAAGCAATCGGCGAAGCTCGACTTTTCTCACGCAGACGCGGCGGACGCGAACATTTTGAATGCAATTTTATGGCGCGCCGCGAAGGGGAATGTTCCGATGCCTTCGGCGCAGCACACGGTGTTTGCGGCGGGGACGAGGCGGGATGAGGACTAAAACAGGAGCGCCTCGCGGGCCAAAAGCCCGCTCGGAAATTTGAAGCAGCGGCTTTTCGGCGCGACTGAAAGTCGTGCCCTGTTACGAGGCTCAACTTCAGGAAGTGAAAGTACGGCCCTGCCGTTGGCGGGACTTTTGCAAGAGCAAGATGTTGTGGCCTTCGGGATCGTGCATGACGGCCCAGGTGGGTTGGATCTGCAGAAAGCGTTCGTGGCCTAGTTCAGTGACGGTTGCGGCGACATCTTCCACTTCAAAGAAGAGCACAGCTTTGTCGCGTGAGGGATAGGACTCGGCGCCCTTGCGTTCGCAACAGATGAATCCGTTGGCGCTATCGAACTTCACATGATGTTCGGGCTGCTCGTCGGAGATTTCGAGACCAAGAACTCCGGTGTAGAAGCGGCGGGCGCGTTCGAGATCGTCGAAGTAGAGTTCGACGCCAAGGAATTTCGGGGAGGGCATGGGATTCTCTCTTCAGCCGGATTCTACGCCACAAGTCGCATGAAGAATTTCACCATAGGGCGCACAGAAACGAACCAATCAATTCCGTGCTCTCTGTGTCCTCTGTGGTGAAAACAGGCTGTCCAAAACCATCTCTTCCTCCACTCTTGTTAACATCAAAGCGTGAGCAATTCTTCGCAGGTTCGAGTTCGGTTTGCGCCGTCGCCGACGGGACATTTGCATGTGGGCAATGCGCGCACGGCGCTGTTCAACTGGCTGTTCGCGCGGCAGGCGGGCGGCGTGATGGTGCTGCGCATCGAAGACACCGATGTGGAGCGCAGCGAGGCGCGCTTCGAAGGACAACTGCTTGATGACTTGAAGTGGATGGGGCTGGACTGGGACGAGGGGCCGGACGTTGGCGGGGCATATGCGCCGTATCGGCAGAGCGACCGGCTGGCGATTTACCACGAGCAGTCGGAGCGACTGCTAAGCGAGGGTAAGGCGTATCTGTGTTTCTGCTCGCAGGAGGAGCTGGAGCGCGACCGCGCGGAGAAGTTGGCGAATCAGCTTCCGCCGATTTACTTGGGCAAGTGCCGCGCGCTGGATCCGGCGGAGGCGCAGCGGCGGCGCGCGAGCGGTGAGGCGGCGGCCATTCGGTTACGCATCCCCGAGCATCCCATTCGCTTTCACGACATCGTGCACGGCGCGGTCGAGTTCTCGAACGAGGTCGTGAGCGATCCGATCATTCTGCGCTCGACGGGCATTCCGGTTTACAACTACGTGGTGGTCGTTGATGACGCGCTGATGAAGATCACACACGTCATTCGCGGCGACGATCATCTCTCCAATACGCCGAAGCAGGTGGCGCTGTATGAGGCGCTGGGCTGGCCGGTGCCGGAGTTCGCGCACCTGTCGACGATTCTGGGCAGCGATCGCGAGCGGCTGTCGAAGCGGCACGGTGCAACGTCGATTGCGAACTTTCGCGAGATGGGTGTCCTGCCCGAGGCGCTGATGAACTATCTCGCGCTGCTGGGTTGGGCGCCGAGCGGCGGCACGCGCGAGATCTTCACACCGGAGGAATTGAAGAAGGAGTTTTCGCTGGAGCGGGTGACGCCGTCGCCAGCCGTCTTCGACATGGAGAAGTTGTATTGGCTCAACCGGCATTACATGAAGGAATCCGCCAAGTCTCTTCCTGATGCTGAGCGGAGGCTTGAGCAGGAAGTGCAAGCGGGATACATAGCAAGAATCGACGCCCTAGCCGAGATCACCGCAGCCATTCCAAAATTGCAGAGAATCATTGTTGATGGTTGGAAGCACTTTGAAAACGCTGGATGGTTGCCGAACCAAGATGAGGCGTCGGGAACGGTGCTGTTGTGGTACTTGAAAATGGTGGAATTGTTTCTCCCCTCGGTGGACAAGCTGGAGCAGTTGCCGGAACGGGCGGCGCTGATCTTTTCTTATGACGCGGCTGCAGCGGTGAGCTCGCCGGAGAATGCGGAGGTGTTGGCTGCGCCGAAGACGAACGAGGTGCTGGAGGAGTTTGCGAAGTTAGTTGACGACTCTCGCCCAGGTCTCGAACAGCGCGAGACCCGGGGCACCCAGCTCATCACGGCGGAGCGATTCAAGGCAATCATGAACGAAGTGAAGGCGAAGACTGGTGCGAAGGGGAAGGACCTGTTCCATCCGGTACGAATCGCGCTGACGGGATCGCACTCCGGGCCGGAGTTCGACAAACTGATACCGATTCTCGAGGAGGGCTCGGAACTGGAGTTGCCCAAGCATGTAATGGGCGTGCGGGAGCGGGTGTGGGCGTTTCGACAAGCCCACTCATTCGAAAAGACCGAATGAGTGGGGCACCCGGCGCCAGCGTTGAGGCTTCAGGAATCCGCGCCGGAGTGGACGAGGTTGTTCTGGCTGGAATAAGCTTCGATACCAAAATACCGGTTGACAATCGCGGTCGTCGTGCTACTGTTCTGTGCTGGGTCCACCATCAATGTAGAGCGTTTCCACTATGAAGAAGACTCTTTCCTTTGGATTGGGCTTACCTTGCGTACTGGTCATGGCGATGGGGTTTTCCTGCCATGAAAACCCGAATCTCAAGGTGCTGAAGAGCGTGGACATCAACAAGGGTTGTAAGGTGTCAGTCGATCCAGTCACGATCAAGACAGATGGCCAAATAACCTGGGCGGCACAGGACGAGGCTAACTCCATAACCTTCCCCAAGACAAACCCGCCAAATCCGCCGCCATATTCTCCCTTCACGAATTTGACCGCCGGACAGGCGTATCCGATCGCCAAAGGCGCAACGCTAACTTCAGGTCCCGTGGCCGATGATGTCAAGGACCGGTGTTCCAAGGATGATGCGAAACCCAAAGACTGCACATTCAAATACAACGTAACCGGCGCCACCCCCGGCTGTCCGAACGATCCGGTGGTGATCATTCACCCGTAAATCTAACCAGATTAGCTACCAACCACTAGTGCCCGGAACTTGGGGTTGTTTTGCAGGGGATCGAAGTCGGGAAGATCGCGAATACTGGGTCGCGAAAATCCCTCATCCACAGCCGTCTTGATCCAACTGAGGCAGCGATCGGTGTCGCCGGCGTGCATGTAAACGATTGCGGCACGGAATGCAACGTCCGGATCCTTGGGGGCAAGCTTCAGAGCCTCTTGCAAGCTCTTGAGCGCTTGCGCGCGCTCACCGAGCATCGCATAGTAGCTCGCTACAATGGCGCGGATGTTCGCATCGCGGGGGTTCACGTCGAGCTTGGCTTGCGCGAGGGAGATTGCACTGCGGTAGGCGGCCGCGGCTTCCGACCGCCGACCCGGAGTCCAATAGAGGGCGTCGCCAAGATTGCCCCAATTGATCCAATTATGGTCGTCCAGCTTCGCTCCCTGCTGAAAGTTGTCGGCGGCGGCGGCAAAATGACGAAGCGCAAAATAGGCCGTCCCTAGATTGCTGTAGGCGTCTACGTTGGGCCGCAAGTCAATCGAGCGCTTGAGCTGAATGATGGCGTCGTCATAGCGGCCCAGAAGCAAATAAGCGCCCCCCAGGTTGCAGTAACCCACGTAATTGTCCGGCGCTAACCCCGTCACCTTCTGGAACATCTCTGCCGCTTTGGAATATTGTCCCTGGTTGTAATAAAAAGCTCCAAGCCGGTTATAGACGGCCCAGTAACTGGGACGCAGTGCAACAGCTTGTTTAAAGGCAGGCTCTGCAGCTGCCGAGTTGCCGAGTTTTTCGTAGGCCAGGGCCAGTTGTCCCAAAGTGTTTCCACTTTCAGGATTAAGTTTCAACGCGCGTTGGTAAAGTGCGACTGCCTCCTCATACTTGCCGGTGCTTAAAGAGACGTTTCCGAGACAGGATTGCCCCTCTGCGGTCTGTGGATTCAACGACACGGCCTGCCTGCAATTATCGGAAGCCTTAGCGAGCCAAGACTCACCTTTGTTTAGCTGGTCATAGCCAATCCAATAGGCTTCTCCCAGTCCCGCGTACGCGGGTACATAGTTCGGGTCGATCTTTAACACCTGATTGAAGTCGGCAATGGCGTTGTCGATGTTCTCCGGTTTCTCGTACTCCTCCAGATATCCGCGACCACGAATGTACGCTTCATAGGCGGCGGGCGAAGTGTCGGGGTGGGTGGGTGATGTCTGTGGTTGGAGTTTGATCTTGGCGGAGGCCAGCATATCGAGGGCGGCGTTGACGGTCTCGTCCTGGAGATTGAAAATGTCGTTCACGTTGCGGGTGATGGTGCGTGCGCCGATCTGGCGGCCGGTCTTGGAGTCGACGAGATTGCAGGTGATACGCAGTTCGTTGCCGGATTCCTGCAGGCTGCCTTCCAGCACCATGTCGGTGCCGAATTCGCGGCGGGCGTCGGCGGCGGACTTCACTCCCTTTTCGTTGAGCTCATGCGGCGAAACCACCTGGACGGTGTCGTCGTGCCCGACTTCCACCAGCTTGGTGGCGACGGTTTCCATCAGGCCGGCGCCCAGCGCGCTGGTGGCGGAGTTCTGACCGATGGCGTCGAACGGCAGCACGGCCATGATCTTCTGGTGAGCTTCGACGTGCGGTGGGCGGAACAGGAACGCACCTATGGCGATGGCGGCCAGCACAACAACGGCGGCGGCTGATCCCCAGATCGTTCGACGCGACGTCCTCTTGCGTGACCATCTCTCGGTCTTGACCGAAATGTCCTGATCCGCTGCCACGCGCGCGAGTTCAGCGAGCAGTTCGCTGGCCGACTGGTAGCGGGCGTTGGGATCTTTCTGAAGACATTTCAGGATTACGCTTTCGAACTCGGGCGAAAGATCAGGTTGATTCTGCCGCGGCGGTGGTGCTTGCGATCCGAGAATCGCGTCGTGCAGCACCAAACCGCGCCCGCTGAACGGCCGCGAGCCGGTAACCATCTCGTACAGGACACAGCCGGCGGAGTAGACATCTGAGCGAGCATCCGGCGGCTTACCCTGGAGCTGCTCCGGCGCCATATAAGGAAGCGTGCCGCCAAGGACGGAGTGCGAGCTATTGGCGACGGTCTCGGTCACGGTTTCGTCATCGGGCATGGCAAACAGCTGCGACAGCCCGAAGTCGAGAATCTTGAGGACGTTTTCCGGCGTGACGCGAAGATTGCCGGGCTTGAGGTCGCGATGAATGATGCCGCGGGCATGCGCTGCGGCCAGTCCACGCGCCAGTTGAACAGCGAGATTGATGGCCTCGGCCTCCGGGATGGAGCCACGCTCCAGCCGGTCGTCGAGCGAAGTACCGGGCACGAACTCCATCACGATGTAGTCGACACCCTGGTCGGAGGGGAATTCGTAGACCGACTCCACGTTGGGATGGTTCAGGCGGCTGAGGACCAGAGCTTCGCGGCGAAAGCGACGGCGTCCAGAAGGATCGCTCAGAGTTTTGGGATTGAGAATCTTGACGGCAACGTCGCGCTGCAGGCGCAGATCGTGGGCGCGAAAGACAATGCCCATGCCGCCGGCGCCGATTTGCTCAACCAGCCGAAAATGACCCAGCACCTCGCCCGGGATGGGAGACGTTGCAGCCATGTAGGCGAATCGTATGACGGTTCGGGCGGGCGGTCAAACCAGTTTGCTGGTGAAGGCGGCCGTGTTTTCCTCATAATCCACACGAATCCACATAGCTGCACTGTGAATAGGCGTTGAATGGGGCGAGGCGCGGGGCTAGAGTCGAGAACGGATGTCGTGAACGAACACAATGTCTTCGAGGGGTGAGGAAGAAGATTCCCGCTCATTTCGAAAGACGCGAATGAGTGGGTCACCGGCAGCCGGGCATTAATTTGCAAGCCAAAGGTTCTCTTGGGGATAAGAAGATTGTTTGCTACTTGGTTACTAAGTTTGATGGTAAAATAACAATATGTTGTATTGGCCTCTTGACATCCACAAGATACGGGAGTACTGTTCGTCGAAGCTAAGGCGGAGAGACAAGTTTTAGCCCTCCTCCAAAATGGCCAAAGCGGCAGAGGTGACGCGGCGGCTGGCAGTAACGAAGCATTCCGTACGCTTCGATCCGTAACAGGCCAAAGGGCCGAACCAGGGTAGCTCCTCCGAGGTTTGCGAGGAAGTCATTGGGCCCGCTCCCATCCCAACGCGTAGGGGGTGGGGCAACCACCGACGAAGTCATCGCCTAGACGATGGCATCTGCGGGTGTTCCTTTCCAAGTCCGATTGCGCCGTCGCGGTTTTCGCCGTCGACGGAACTTGCGGTGACATACCCGGGGGCTTCTTCTCTGCTGCGATGCGCAAGCGAGAGAAGGGGCCCCCGCAAGCTTGCAGGACGATCAGGTAACGCGTGGCGTTGAAACGGCGCTACCCGGGTAGCGACAACTTAATTATTGCGGCATCCATATTTATTAACCGATCAGGAGCAAGCGAAATGGCCGAAACAACGACGAGCACGACCACAACGAGCGCCGTCTCAACGAAGACCGCGCCCGGCCAGAAATCACGCACCTTCACCGCGCCCGGCCTCACCTTCAAGCGCTTCTTCACCAAGGCCGGCGTCTCGCCCTACGACGAGCTCGAGTGGGAGCTGCGCACCGCGCAGATCACCGACGCTCAGGGCGGCGTCATCTTCGAGCAGAAAGATGTCGAGGTGCCGAAGGACTGGTCGATGACGGCGACCAACATCGTGGCCAGCAAATATCTGCACGGCCCGCTGGGCACGCCCGAGCGCGAGAGCGGTGTGCGCGCGCTCGTCACTCGCGTGGCCGAGACCATTCGCGACTGGGGAATCGACGGCGGCTACTTCAAGACCGCGGAAGACGCGGCCATCTTCCACGATGAGCTCGCCCACCTGCTCCTGCAACAGAAGGCGGCGTTCAATTCGCCGGTGTGGTTCAACGTGGGCTGCGATCGCATCGAGCCCAACTCCGACGCGCAGAACTGGCACTGGAATCCCGAAGCGCAGCGCGTGGAATACAGCGCCGTCGGCTACAGGAAGCCGCAGTGCTCGGCGTGCTTCATCAACTCGGTGAAGGACTCGCTCGACTCCATCCTCACGCTTGGCCAAGACCGAAGGCATGCTGTTCAAGTGGGGATCGGGCACGGGCACCAACCTGTCGCCGCTGCGCTCGTCGGAAGAGGCTCTCTCCGGCGGCGGCACCGCCAGCGGCCCGCTCAGCTTCATGAAAGGTTTTGACGCCTTCGCCGGCGTCATCAAGTCCGGCGGCAAGACGCGCCGCGCCGCCAAGATGGTCATCCTCAACATCGACCACCCCGACGTCGAGGAGTTCATCCTCTGCAAGCAGAAGGAAGAAGCCAAGGCCTGGGCGCTGGTCGAGCACGGCTACGACGGCAGCGGCCCTGACAGCGAAGCCTATTCGTCCGTCTTCTTCCAGAACGCCAACAACTCCGTACGCGTGACCGACGACTTCATGTACGCGGTCCTGCGCGACAGCGACTTCCAGACGCACTCGGTCAAAGACGGCCGGCCCATCAAGACCTACAAGGCGCGCAATCTGCTGAACCTGATCTCCGACGCCACCTGGCATTGCGGCGATCCCGGCATGCAATACGACACCACGGTCAATCGCTGGCACACATCGAAGAACACGGCGCGCATCAACGCGTCGAATCCGTGCAGCGAGTACATGTTCCTCGACGACTCGGCCTGCAACCTCGCCAGCCTGAACCTGATGAAGTTCGCGCCGAATGGGACGTTCGACGTAGCCGCCTATCGCCACGCCTGCGCCGTCGTCATCACCGCGCAGGAAATTCTGGTCGACAACAGCGGCTATCCCACCGAGGCGATCGGCCGCAACTCGCACGACTATCGTCCGCTGGGACTCGGCTACGCCAACCTGGGCGCGCTGCTGATGGCCGCGGGCCTGCCTTATGACTCCGATGCCGGCCGCGACTACGCTGCCTGCGTCACCGCCATCATGTGCGGCGAGGCCTATCTGCAGTCGTCGAAGATTGCCGAACTCTGCCAGCCGCTCGCGTCGGCGACCGATCTGACTGCGACGGCGGAGATCACCGGCGCTGCTTGTCCCGGCTGGTACATCAATCGCGAGCCGTTCCTCGACGTCATCCGCATGCACCGCGCGTCGGTGAACAACATCAATCGCACCAACGTTCCCGCCGCGGTCTACGAGGCCAGCAAGGAGACGTGGGACGAAGCGCTGAAGCACGGCGAGAAGTTCGGCTATCGCAACTCGCAGGTCACGGTGCTGGCGCCCACGGGCACCATCGGCTTCATGATGGACTGCGACACCACCGGCATCGAGCCCGACCTGGCGCTGGTGAAGTACAAGAAGCTGGTCGGCGGCGGCATGATCAAGATCGTGAACAACACCGTGCCGACCGCGCTCTTCAAGCTGGGCTACACCGCGGACCAGACCAACGCCATCGTCAGCTACATCGACGCGACCGGCACCATCGAAGGCGCGCCCGCGATCAAAGACGAGCACCTGCCGGTCTTCGACTGCTCCTTCAAGCCGTCGAAGGGCACGCGCTCGATTCACTATCTCGGACACCTGCGCATGATGTCGGCGGCGCAGCCGTTCATCTCCGGCGCGATTTCGAAGACCATCAACATGCCGGAGAACGCGACGGTCGAGGAGATCAGCGAAGCCTACATCCAGGCGTGGAAGCTGGGGCTGAAGGCGGTCGCCGTCTATCGCGATGGATCGAAGAAGGCGCAGCCGCTGAGCTCGATGGGCTCGGCGACGGCGAAGTCAGGTACGGGTGCGGTTGCGGCCGTAGTAGAAGTTGTCGACGAGCAGGCTGCGCCGCCGCGCGCCGTGCGGCATCGTCTGCCCGACGAGCGCCTCTCCATCACCCACAAGTTCAATGTGGGCGGACACGAAGGCTATCTCACCGTCGGCTTGTACAAGGACGGCATGCCGGGCGAGATCTTCATCACCATGGCGAAGGAAGGCTCGACCGTCAGCGGCCTGATGGACAGCTTCGCCTGCGCCGTCTCCATCGGCTTGCAGCACGGCGTGCCGCTGAAGCTGCTGTGCGAGAAGTTCGCGCACACGCGCTTCGAGCCCTCGGGCTGGAGCGGCAATCCCGACATCGGCTTCGCCAAGTCGATCATGGATTACATCTTCCGCTGGCTGCAGCTGCGCTTCCTCACCGGCCAGCAGCAGGCGCTGTTCGACGGCCTGCGCCCCAAGTACGTCAACGCCCCGCCGCCGGGCACGCCGGATGAGAACGGCTACGGCCAGAAGTCCTTCGGCGATTTCACGCCGCCGGAAAGCGCCGGTGGTAGAGCTGGCCTTCAGGCCAGCGTCCCGGGCGCTCCTTTTAGCTTGTCATCCCGAGCGGAGCGCAGCGGAGCCGAGGGATCTGCGGTCCCAGGTGGTGGCGGCAATGTTGGCCACATCCACGCGTCCAACGCCCTGAAAGAGCTGATCGACATGGGCGACGCCCCCGTCTGCACCGTCTGCGGCGCCATCATGACCAGGAATGGCAGCTGCTACAGGTGCAACGAGTGCGGCAGCACGAGCGGATGTTCGTAAGCCGAATGAGCAATAGACTAAGGCGGAGCCCTGAACCAGAACGGGCTCCGTCAAGGACAGAACGTACTGCGGTTGTAGTTGTGACAACGGAAGCTCCCCGAGGTTAGGTTAGGCTAGACCCGCCCCGCCCGTACTTCCCGCCACAAACTTGAATCCGCAAGACCTGATTCGACTTACGACAGGAGGGAAGAATGGCAGCATCACCGTTTTTCTGGAGAAACCTGAAACGCAAATTGAAGACCTGCTAGAGCGAATTTGCGGCATGCTCCAGATATCGCCGACACAGCATCAATCTGCCGAGTAGAAGTACCATCGATCGGGAATTGGCTCGCCGCCAATGAAACCCATTGAAGTCCTTGATCTTCAGATATACCCTCAAGGTTCGTTTCGATCGGCAGAACCACGAAATCTGTAGGCTGCCGAAAACGACCTTTGACTTCAAGAAGTCCAATGCGAGGTTAACCCTCTCTCGTTTCGCGTCCTACCGCTCAACTACTCCTATCGCGGCAGATTGCGATCACGGTACCTTTCGCGGGATGTCCGACCTTAATAATGCTGGGAGCACGTAAGCTAAGCTACGATTCCACCTACACATTCGGAACCTGCATGTCCTTGGAGATGGGGGCGGTACGTCGTAGTTTGCCGGTTCGCAAATCAGCATTGGAAGGCCAGCAATCCCAAGGGGTTCGCGCAGTGGTTTCTGCGGACCTGTGAATCCCGTGCGGTCAGGTTGTTGGAGAAGGCTGCGACCAAACACCACGCTCAAAGCGTACGGAGACAGAAGCACCTTTGAAGTTAGCAGTCCAGCTGATGAAACGCGCACGCGACGTCGCATTCGTGGGTCGCGCTGACGCGGCCCCTCCATCGATCGTACTTACCACCTTGGCGGCTTACCACTACAACGGAGAAGAAACCATCGGTGCAGCGCTATCAGCGGTGCTTCAACGCATCGTCGATTCAATACCGCAGGACGACGTCTCGCGGTTCTTAATCCGATGAACACCCAGGAAGATTTTAGTGACGATGGCGGATCGGCACTGTACTGGCCTTCGTTCGGTTTATTTCAGACATGAACCGCTCGTGGCAGGACCTGCTGGCTACGCGGGAATGCCCAATGTTGCCGTGCAACTGCGGGCAACTATTTGGGGAGCAGTTGGCGAAGTCGGCTATTAAGGAGCAAACGGAATTCGTAACAAAAATGCGGGATAACGGAAGCTTGGGCATTAGACGGAGTGCTGCAGTTCTCTGGGCCTGACACCGCAGGCCATTTCAGTCCCGAGGAACACCTTCTATGGCGGGGAAAAGTAGCAATTTTCGCAGGAATTCCCTGACGCCTGGCCAACAGGTGTGCGCCATGGCTCGTTTTTTCCCAAGCTTCAGGCCGCGTCTTGGAAGAAATGATGTTTCGTTTGTGGGCACCGTTACTCCCTTTGTTGCGCTGCGACTTACCGCGTCGTAATTGATTACAAAATGCGCAAACGTCCATCGATTTGGGTAGTGCAGCCGAAGCTCCTAGCATCGCGGAGGGCATCTCCATCCCCCACGTGTTTTCTGACGGCAGTCTATGCCTGCACATTCCTGGACAGTGGCAATCGGACATGACAATCGCCGAGTACATCGTACCCTGGATTGCCGAGTGGCTGTTCTACTACGAGGTGTGGTTGGCCACTGGCGAGTGGCTCGGAGGCGGCGCGCTCATGAGCGTAAGGTAAAGAAATAGGACCTACATTTGTTCCGAATCCTGTCCATCGACGGTGGTGGCATCGAAGGGGGTGTTCCCCGCCTCCTTTCTGGCAACGATAGAAAGCACGATTGGGAGACCGATCGGCAGCTATTTCGATTTGATCGCTGGGACATCCACGGGTGGAATATTAGCGATTGGATTGGGCCTCGGCTTTAGCGCAAGCGATTTACTTCACTTTTACGAAACGAAAGCAGGCTTGATCTTCCCGCCGTCCGCGACGGGACGATTTCGTCACTGGATACGCCAGAAGTACAGCCCTGCACCTTTACGCGCAGCCCTGAAGGAAATTCTCGGAGTTCGACTGCTTGGCCACAGTAAGACGAGGCTGCTGATTCCTTCATTCAACGCGGATAACAGCGAGATTCATGTTTACAAGACTTCTCACCATCCAAAACTGAAGCTCGACTGGAAAGTTTCGGCGGTCGACGTCGCGATGGCGACAGCCGCCGCGCCCACATATTTCCCGCCGCATACAATTCATTTGGCATCAGGTTTCTTGATGGCGGCCTGTGGGCCAACAATCCCACCGGCTTTGCCGCAGTGGAAGCAATCACCATTCTTGAGCGGCCTGCGTCTGAATTGCAGATACTTAGCCTCGGGTGTACGGAATCGCCGCAAAGCTTCCATCCGAAATGGTTCTGGTCGGGTAAGCTGGCCGAGGCGGTGAATATAATCGACGCGACCCTGACCGGACAATCATTTGGATCGCTAGGCGTCGCAGCTGTGATCGCGACACATGAACGAGTATTCCGATATAGTCCGATCGTCGAATCCGGACGGTTTGAGTTGGACAATTCAAATATCAAGGAGCTCCTGTCTTTTGGGTTACACGGAGGCACGGAAAGCGCTGCCACGCCTATCTCCGCTGTTTGAGGCCCCGGCATCGCCGTTCATCCCCTGCTACGCCCCATAAACGAGCCTGTGCCCAAGTCAGGGCGGGTGGCCCGGGTAAGAACTCGGGTGCCCCGTTCAAGCGAAGCTTGAGCGGGTCTTTCGTCTGGACCGGTAGGGATCTGGTGGTACGAACGAAAATCCCCACTCAAGGCCAAAAGACGGCCTTGAATGGGGCACCCGTCACCCAGCAAATCGTTACCAGCCCGCAGGGCGCCACAATCGTAGCCCAGCACGTGAGTGCTGGGGAAGGTTGCATTAGATGTTCCTGAGTCCCTTCAGGGACGGCACAAAACCGTGTCCAATCAAAACCGTCGACCTTGAATTCAATGTCCAGAATTCTGTGCCGTCCTGACGGACTCGCGTCGATCAACTCGGAAACCCCAGCACTCACGTGCTGGGCTACGATTTTGTCGTGCTGCGCACTCTGGAATCGGCATCGCATCCTGACCCACGACTCGCGTCCTGGGCTACGTTTTGTGTCGTGCTGCGCACTCTGGAATCGCATCGCATCCTGACCCACGACTTACGTCCTAGGCTACGTTTTGTGGCGTGCTGCGCACTCTGGAATCGCATCGCATCCTGACCCACGACTCGCGTCCTGGGCTACGTTTTGTGTCGTGCTGCGCACTCTGGAATCGCATCGCATCCTGACCCACGACTCACGTCCTGGGCTACGTTTTGTGTCGTGCTGCGCACTCTGGAATCGCATCGCATCCTGACCCACGACTCGCGTCCTGGGCTACGTTTTGTGTCGTGCTGCGCACTCTGGAATCGCATCGCATCCTGACCCACGACTTACGTCGTGGGCTACGTTTGTGTCGCCCTTACGGGCTGCGAGCGACGCTAATCCCGCCGACTGCGTAAACCTGACATCACGCAATTCTGTGATGCTGAATACGGCACGCGAATGGTGCGGGAAGCACAATGGCGCAATGAGCCATACCTACGCCTCGACCTTGTTTCACATTGTCTTCTCCACCAAGGAACGACGGAGCGCTATCAAAGAACCCGCCAAGCTATGGGCGTATGTGGCCGGCACGGCTCGTAAACTTGGCTACGAGCCATTGGCCGTCGGGGGAACGGAGAACCATCTGCACCTGCTGCTGCAGCTGCCGGCTCATGTGGCGGCCGCCGAGGCTGCACAGAAACTCAAAGCCAACTCGTCGCGCTGGTTGGGCGAGAGCGGATTGTGGTTGGGATGGCAGCAGGGATACGGGGCATTCTCGGTCAGTCCATCCAATGTGGACGCCGTGAGACGATACATCCAGAATCAGCCGGAACATCATCGACGGCATAGCTTCGAAGAAGAGTTTGTCGCCCTGTTGGCGCGGTCGGGGATCACCTTCAACAAGGTCGAGGTATTTGAATAACTCCATCACTCGCGCAGCCGCTTGACCAATTCGACTGAACCGCAAATGTCCCCGCAAGCTGAGCGGGGATCTTGCTAGCCCGAAGGGCGAGACAATCGTAGCCCAGCACGTGAGTGCTGGGAACGTATGTCGTGTTAGTCCCGAGTCCCTTCAGGGACGACACAAAAACCGTGACGTCCTACCGGACTCGTTGTATATGGAAAACAACGCACCCAGGACTTACGTCCTGGGCTACGATTGTGGCGCGCTGCGCGCTTTGGATTGGGGCGGCGGCTCCCGCAACGTTCCTTCGATTCGGTGGGAATCCCGAACCAGTTGCCAGTTGCCGGTTGTCAGCAACCGCAGATCCCTCGGCTGCGTTCGTCCGCCGATGCCGGACTCGCTCCGCTCGGGATCACAAACAACAGTTACTAGACGTCCTCTACGGCGGCGATCCATAGCCAGCGAGCAATTGTGCTCAGATTAGTTGGCGCTGGGGCCATACCATCGAGCCTGACCAAGTCATGAAGGAGAATCGAATGATATCGAAGAAGCTATTGGCTTTCGTTTTGGGCTCGCTGGTTGTGCTCGCCCTGACCGTGCCGGCGATGGCACAGAGCACCACACAATCCAACACCACCACCACCACACAGAATCAGCCAGCCGCGCAGGCGCAGACCACCAGCACTACGTCGACACGGGAGCACCCCGCCACCGCGCCGGCCCAGACTACTCAGATGACCGATACGACAGTCACGCCGGCCGCCCCGCAGGTGCAGAAGACCGACACGACGACCACCACGGTCACGCCTCAGCCGAAGGTGACCGACACCACCACGACCACGACCGCGCCGCCGCCGAAGGTGACGAAGGACACGACATCGACGACTACCACCACACCTCAGCAGCCGTAGTAGCAATAAAGGAGAGTTGAAATGATATCTAAGAAACTACTTGCATTCGTTCTGGGGTCGCTGGTTGTGCTCGCCCTGTCCCTGCCGGTAATGGCACAGAGCACTTCACAGTCCAGCACCACGACGACCACGCAGAATCCACCGGTTGCGCAGACGCAAAGCACCACCACCACGACCTCGCACGAACCAGTAGCTGCGCCGCAGCCGACCACTCAGACTACCGATACCACTACCAAGTACAACAAGCACCACAAAGTGAAGCAGACCGACACGACCACCAGCACAACCACGCCGCCGCCCGATCAGGTGCAAAAAGACACTACAACGACGACTACAACCAAGCCGCAATAATCGCGGACAACAGGTTGTGATGTACGTGGCCGAGTGCCCCACTCATTCCTACTTTTGGAATGAGTGGGAGGCGGTCGTCTCAGGGTTGTCAGTTGTCGGTTGTCAGTAACAGCAGGTCCTTCGACTCCGCGCCCGCCCGACTCGCAAAACATGCGAGTCGGAAAAACCCACGCGGCCACTCCGCTCAGGATGACAACATTAAAATCATGTCCGCAACTTGCCGGCGAGCCAGTAATCGACGCTGAATTTGCCCGGCCCAGAGCAGATCAGCCAGACGAAGAAGAGCACGTACAGGACTTCTGGAAGGAAGAGGAAGTCGTCGAGCCAGTTAAGCGCCGACAGTCCTTTGGGCATGGCGGAAAGGCTGGTGGTCACGATGGCGACCAGCATGTCGACCAGGAGAGCAAGGCAGGCCAGGCTCGAAAGCAAGCCCACGGCCAGCAGGCATCCGCCGGCAAATTCGACCAGGGAGACGAACCAGGTCATGGCGTGAGGAAACGGGACCCGGGCCTCGACCAGCGTCTTATACATGACCTGCGCGCGGCTGGCGACGAAGAGCTTATTGGCGCCGGAGATGGCAAAGAACAGCCCTAGCGCTACTCGCACCAGCAGGATCGCGTATTGTTCCAGGCCCTCGCTGCCCAGCAGCACAAACCTGGCCAACCGTTCCCATTCCATCGTTGGATTCCCCCGAAGGATGTTTTGTGATCATAACCCGAACCAGTTGTCGGTTGTCAGTAACCGCAGATCCCTCGGCTTCGCTCGGGATGCCAGGTCAAGTATGAACGTGCGGCATCACGGAACGACGGGCGCGGGCGCGGCGTGGTTCTCGTGCAGGCCGGCGCCGCGATAGGCGCGCATGACGTCGTCGAGCGTGACGACACCTAGCAGCCGCTGCACGTGGGCGCGATGCACGACGGGCAGCAAGGGCCACTCGCCCATTAGCCGCAGCGCGGTGTCGAGCGGATGATCGGGATGAAGATAAGGAATGCGGCTGGTAAGGACACTCGACAGCGAGACATCCAGCTCGGAGTCGGCGGGGATTTCGAGCAGGCTGGCGCGGCTGATCCCGGACCATTCGTCGCCCATGCCCACGACGAAGAAATCCAACGCCGAGCCTTGGACTTTCTGCTGCGCGTCCAGCAGAGTCATATCGCCGGTCAGCGTCTGCCCCACCGCCGGACGCATCGCGTCTTCCACGCGCAGCAACGGCACCTCGCGCTCCTCTTCGAGTGATGGCAGGTCAAGACCATCCTGGCGCGAGAGCAGATCGAAGATCGGCGTCGGCTGGAAAGTTCGCGAGATGAAATACGCGATGGCGTTGGAGAGGATCACGGGAACGATCATGCTGTAGTTGCCGCTGACCTCGAGGATCATGAAGACCGACGTCATGGGCGCGCGCAGAATGCCGGCGAAGAGCGTTCCCATGCCAACCAGCGCGTAAGCGCCAACCGGGATCGCGAGGTAAGGAACGATCTGGCGCTCAGCCATGCCGACCGCGCCGCCGATCATTGCGCCCATGAAGAGCGTCGGCGCGAACAAGCCGCCAGGCGCGCCGCTGCCGAACGACAGGCCCGTAGTCAGGATCTTCAGCGCGCCGAGCACGGCGAGAATCTGCCAGGTGTACTGCTCGTGCATGGCCTGATCCATGTAGCTGTATCCCGCGCCCATCACCTGCGGAAACTTGATGCCGATGAAGCCGATCAGCAGGCCCGCGGCTGCCGGCTGGAAATAACGAGTCCAGCTCGGATATTGGCGCAGCTTGGGCCGAACGTAGGCGATGTATTTGACGAAGATGAGCGACGCGAAGCCGCCGATCACCCCAAGGCTGGCGTATGCGCCGAGTTCGCCCCAGTGCACCAGGTGGTACGCCGGCACGCGGAAGAGCGGCTCGTCGCCGAGGAACCAGCGCTCAACCACCGCGCTGGAGATTGCCGAGAGCACTACCGCGCCGAGAATGCCCGCAGTCCAGCGCCCGATGACTTCTTCGATGACGAACAGCACTGCGGTGATGGGAGCATTGAATGCCGCCGCTAATCCAGCTGCTGCGCCCACCGGAGCGATGAGCCGCAACTTCTCGCGCGAAAGCTTGAGGCGACGTCCGAGCGCCGACGCCAATCCAGCGCCGATCTGCAGTGCAGGATCTTCCGGGCCCAGCGATTGGCCGCTGCCGATGGCCAGGGCGCTGGTGAGGAACTTGCCGACGACGGTCGACATCGGGATATAGCCGTCATAGATGTACAGTGCGGCTTTGGTCTGGTTGACGCCGCTGCCGCGAGCCCGCGGGAAAAATCGAATCACCAGGACTGCGATGACCAGTCCCATGAGCATGGGAGCGAGAAAGACGCGCGGCACCGACGGCTGCAATCCGCTGCCGAGCAGCTTGAGATGGAGGAAGTCGATCAAGAGGCGGAAGCAGACCACCGCCAGTCCGGACAAGATGCCGATGAGGACCGCCAGCAACAGGAAGAATTGCTCCTCGCGCAAACTGAAGCGCTGCGGCGAGAGCATGGTTCGCAGCGTCGTCCAATACTGCCGCCGAGTCGGAGTCGAGACTGCGGGCCTCGATCCGCTGGCATCTTTCGGTTTCGCGATGACCGGTTCTTGCGGACTCATTTCACCGCCTCGCCCTCATGCTGTGCCAGAAGCAGCAGTGCGCGATCGCTCTTTTCCGTGGCGGGACAGATGGCAACCGTTTCACGTTGCACGTCGAAGACGAACTGCAACGTGGGTTCGATCGCGTCGGGATCCTTGCGCAGCGCCTTCTCGGTTGCCGTTGACTGCTTCTGCATGCCAGCCGTGTAGAGACGCTGCAGCTCGTCCTGTGCGGGCGAATTCGTAGAGGCAGCAGAGTCGGCCGACTGCGTCGACGCCGAAGAATTCTGGCTGGTGAGTGTAATTCCCTGCTGGGTTGCGCAGCTGCTGATCCGCTTCATCGCCAGCTCGAATGCCTCGGCTGTGCGCTCGCTGCGATCGGCCAGCGACAATCCACGCAACCCGGGATCGAGGCGCAATAATTCGCGCACCACCTCCAGTTGCTGGCGCGCATCATCCAGCTTGGGATCGCGATCCACCGCGATGGTAATAGCATGTTCCGCTTCCTTGTAATCGGCCAGCACCAGCGAAGCCTGCGCTTTGCCCAGCCACGCCTGAGCGCTGTTGGGATCGCTCTGCAAGACCGCGTCAAATGCCTGGATCGCGCGCTGCGGCTCATTCACCTGCAACAGCAGATTTCCCAGCAGCAACTGGTCGGCAGGAGTGGCTGGACCATCAGCCTGAATCGCCACCAGTTCAGCCTGAGCTTGCGCCAGGTTATGCTGCTGCAGCAGAAAATTCGCCAGCTCGAATCGCGTTGCGATGCGATGCGCCCGCGGCTCGTCGCTCCAGACTCCGTCAATCGCATTGCTGTAGTAGCGCACCGCATTTGAGTAGTCCCTACGCCGCACGTACAACCGCGCCAGCGTGAGATTGACGTCGCCATCAGCCGGCTCTTCCTCCCAAAGACTGCTGAGATGCGCGCGAGCTTCCGGCAGACGATTGTCGGCCAGCAGCGCCTGCGCGAGATGCAGCCGGTACTGCCAGTTCTCCGGATCATAAGACAGCGCCGTGCGATAGCAGTCGGCTGCAGTCGCCGGCAGATGCGCCTGCATCGCCTGTTCGCCGCGAGTGAACCACCGCGCGGCAAGCGAGGACTCGCTGTCGCGATGAAGATTGACCAGATATTGCGTCAGGCCAAAGCCGGCAAAGATGAGGAGCAGCGTAACTGCCAGCACAATTCGCGACGAGGGCGTGCTCACTAACTGGCCGCATCCCGGACAACGACCCAACCTCTGGAAAAACTCGGTCTCACAGTTGGTACAGCGGATTGTGACCGGCGAGCTGTCGAGGACAGGAGGCATGAAAGCGGCGTTCTCTCTACTCTATCAAGAGATGCGCCAAAGCGGCAGGACGACGGCGAGTACTACTTGGGTCACTTTGAAATTCTGCTTGCGGAAATGAGGTCGGGTGGAGCACGCCTTCAACAGGTCTCCGAAAAAGTCGTTTGCGAGCGCTTTGTATCAAGGCACGACTTAGAGACTGCTGAAAGAGTCGACCCGAGCGTTGGTTTTCGGGTAGTGCTGGCCTTCAGAGACTGTGTCGCGACTGGCGAGCAAATTTCCGAGTGGGATAAACATCCCGAATTGCGACGCAACCAGCCGCGCAGCGGCGGGATGAAGTTAGCCCCGGGCGTAAGCCCCGGGTAGCAGTGGGAAAAAGTTAGAGCCGCGTCAGCGGCGACACCACTCGCGACACAGTCTCTTCAGGCCAGCGTCTAAGACGTTTCTTTCTTGTCCTGAGTCGGCTTCAGCCGACGACACGCGGGTCGCGTTATGACTTTTTCACCAGCCTGTTCAAGGCATGCAGTTTGAGATCGCTTCGGCTTCACGAGCTGAGGTAAGGAATTCCTTTACTTTAGGCGCTATTCACAGCCGCAAGCGCCAGCACCCTATTGCTGCATCTTGATGTGGATCTCCTTGTCGCTATTCAGCTGGATGGTGCAAGCCCTGTACGCCGGCGTCTTAATCAAGGCATGGGGATTGTTGGAGAGTCCCCACTGCTCTTTCGGCTGGCTGAGCCAGTTGCGATCGAGCTTGTGATTCTTGTTCACGTCGTGCACTACCGCTACGGCATACTCGCCGGCCGGCAATCCGGGGACCGGAATCGTGACCGTGCCGGAATGCGCGGGTACGGTGATGTCCTTCAGTGCGACACTGCGGTCTTCCGCCCAGCCCTTGGGAGAGTTGAAGACCAGCATGCCGATGTTGCCGTCCTGCTCGTTCACGTCTTCGACGACCACGGTAAGTGTGTAGGTCGCAGCCGACGACGCAGCCGGAACTGCCTGTTGCGCGATCGCCGATGCCGTGGCAATCAATAGCAGTGCGGTGCAAACCGAAAGTGCGCGCATGAATCCTCCACAGAGTCCATTGTTAGGCTGCTCCGATGTTGCGGATAAGTAAATCGCGGAATCGGGCTCGGCGACGGTGTTTCCCGAATTGGGAATGGCCGCAAATGACACAGTGCTCTGAGGTTCCAATTCATCCCGGGTCGCCTTACGATAGAAGTTAACCAAAACGGAACTGCAAGCAACGCGCCGCATCGCACTTCTGGCCAAAGTGAAATCATAACTTCTCATCCCTGAGGTTCTGTGATGAAAAAAATTTCTGCTGTCGAAGAAGCCCGGGCCATTATGACCGAAGGCATCGAGTGGGGCGTTTGGAAATGGCTCATGGAAAAGAAAAAGGTGCGCTCCGTTGCCGATGAAGCCAGAGCTGCGCTCGATGATTGCGAGATGAAGGTCAAGCTCACCTGGGCTGACGATTACAAGATCGCTTACAACCAACTGGTGAGTGAAAACGGTAACGGTAACGGTAACGGTAATGGCAATGGCAAACGCCAGCGGAAGCAGTCGAAGAGCAATGGCCACGCGGCAGCCAAGGTTACCGATGCGAAGATTCTGATTGCGGTGAAACGCATTGCCGAAGCTGACGACGACGCCTACAACGCCCACGAGGATGCGGAAGAGGTCTTCGCCGATGCCGAACGCAAGATGAGCACCGCCATGGCGCGTGAAGGCGCACGCAAAGCTCTCGAAGCCTACGATCTGCACGAAGCGGCCATCCGCAAGGCAGAGTCGCTGGCTCGAGAGTAAACCCAGGTCTGAAGGCATAAGCACGAGGGTGAGCACGCTTCAGCAGGAGAGAGCCCCAATCGATCTTGTGACGCGCTTCAGCATCCCCTTCCCCTTTGAGCGCTGAAGCAGGATCGATTCTCCCGAGCCTGAAGCGCTGCTCGCCCTCCGATTTTTCAAACACAATCTAGCTCTGTAAGACATTCTTCCGGAACGATGTGGATTTAGTGACAGGGAAGAAGGATCGCGCCTGCAGGAATCGAGTCCCGCCGCAGGCGGGACGAAAGTAATTAGCCCCACCGCGGGAGCGGTGGGTGACCGCCATTATGAAACAGAGCCCCTTCAGGGGCGGCACGACGGGACATCAACCGAGCCGAACAATTCCGGAACTTTCCCAACCATCGCTGCGTACCCTCCCATGTCAAGAGTTGCAAACGGCAATGCGCTGCTGGCGCGGCCGAAAGGAGAAGACAATGGACGGCAATTTTGTGGGATTTGCAGCAGTTGTGATGGTCTTCGCCGTACCGCTGGCGGCGATCTATGCGTTTTACCGGGTGCGGCGCTTGCGCACTGAAGAGCGGCTGGCGGCAATTGCACGCGGCATCAACGTACCGATGCAGCCGGAGTTGACGGAAGCCGCGCGTTCGCGGCGTGCCGGCATCCTCTTAACCTGCGGAGCGATTGGTTACACGCTCGCGTTCGCACTGATTGCTCGCGCCGAGCCCGATGCCTGGGTAGCAGCCGCGTTCGGCGTCATTCCGCTGGCGGTTGGGATTGGCTTCTTCCTCGATTCGACGCTGATCCGCCGCGACGCAAAGGCATAGGGTTTGAAGGCGGGGACGGGTACCCGCCGTCACGCCTCTCTACTATAATCGCGCTCGCAGGGGCGCGATGAATTCTGCGGGTATAGTTTCGGTGCCGGTAACGCAGTCTCCGAACAGGGAGGGCCGGCTTTCCCGTCCTACGCCAGCTCGCCGCAACCTATAAGCTCGCATTAAGCCTCAGTCTTCTTCTGCTGGTCGTGACACTCGGCCTGTACTATCCCGTGGTTCATCATCCTTTCGCCAACCTGGATGATCGGGGATATGTTTACGGGAACCCGCATGTGCAGGACGGCTTAACCTGGGCGACGGTGAAGTGGGCGTTGACTTCGTTTGGTCCGGTGAACCCCGATGTGCCGGACTGGCATCCGCTGACCTGGCTGTCTCATGCGCTGGATTGCCAGATGTTCGATGTAGATCCTGCCGGTCACCATGCGGTCAACGTAGTGTGGCACTCGATTGACGCAGTGGTGTTGTTCTGGGTATTGCTGCTGGCGACCGGTTACCTGGGCCGCAGCTTCATGGTAGCTGCCCTATTCGCGCTGCATCCCATTAATGTCGAATCCGTGGCTTGGATAGCCGAGCGTAAGACGCTGTTGGCCACGTTCTTCTTTCTGCTCGCTTTGGCAGCGTACCGCCGGTATGCACGTCGGCCTGGCGGTCTCCGCTATGGCGTGGTCGCCGTTCTCTTCGCTCTGGGGCTGATGTCGAAGCCGCAGATTATAACCCTGCCGTTCGTGTTTCTGTTGTGGGACTACTGGCCACTGCGACGAATGTTTGCCGGCAGCACGCCTTCCACCGCAGACAATGCGATGGCTGCGTTTCCGCCCAGGAGTTTTGTCTGGCTGATCGAGGAGAAGATTCCGCTGTTTGTGCTTTGCGCGGCCAGCGCATGGATTACGATGTGGGAGCACCGCGTCGGCGGGTCACAGCAGTGGCCTTACTCGATCTGGATCAGGCTGGGCACCGGAATCGTCGCCTACGTGCGCTACGTCGGCAAAGCCTTCTGGCCATCGCACCTTGCCGTCCTGTATCTTCACCCGGCAAACACCCTGAGACTTCGGCAGGTAGCGGCGGCGGCTTTGGTGTTGCTGGCCATCACCGCATTGGTTATCGCCGGCCGGCGCTTCCGCTATCTGCCGGTGGGCTGGTTTTGGTTTCTAGGGACGCTGGTGCCGACGATTGGCATCGTCCAGGTAGGCTGGCACGCGATGGCTGATCGCTACGCCTACCAGTCCTTCATTGGGCTCTTCATCCTGGTTTGTTGGGGTCTAGGTGATTGGGTCAGCCAAAGGCACCTACCGAAAGCTTTGCTGCCGGCCATCAGTGTCGCGGTGTTGCTGGTGCTGGCCACCATCACCCATCGTCAGATTGGCTACTGGAGTGACGACCTGACGCTCTGGTCCCATGTCCTCGAGGTCAGCAAGGGCAACTGGGTGGCTGAAAGCATGGTTGGTAGCATTCTACAGAAGCAGGGTGATCGCGAAGATGCCATGCGTCACTACCACGCCGCCCTCGCCATCTACCCAATGGACTGGAGGAGTAACCTCGCCATTGCCGTTGACGAACAAAACCGAGGGAATTTGCCGGAAGCGATTCGACGATACAAGCTGGCTGTGGTTAACATGGAAAGCCCTTTGCAGCAGGCCGAGGCTTATCAGAATCTGGCCGTTGCCTATCGCGATTTCGGCGACCTCACCGACGCGATGGACTGTCGCCGCAAGGCAGAGCAGTTGAGCGGGCAGCCGTGACCCGGCTGCGAGTACTGCCCGCCGAAGAGGGGTCGGGATTAGGGAACTATGCGCGGCCCTTGTGATTTTCACGCCGAAAAGTACTCGATCGCGCCACTCGCAGCGCGATTGAGGCGCAAACTCTCACGATTCCTCCGCAATTCGCCCCGCCGAAAGAGCGTTCCGATATAATCCTCTCGCAAATCACCTTGCCAACGAATTCGCATCGTCGACTGCAGTATTGTGCCGGGCGCTGGAGTGTGTAACCTCCCACGCAGCCAAATTTTCCATGTTGTGAACCATGCTTCACCGAAAGATCGCTGAAGCTGCAAGATACGAGGAGATAGTATGCCGAAGAAGAGACTAGCAATATTCGTAATCGTCGTCGCTGCGATGACGCTGGCCACAGCACCCCTATTTGGCCAAGCGTCGCAAAGTGCTACGGGCGGCGCGGACGCGCAAAACCAGGTCGCCAGCGACCAGGACGTTCAGCTGCTGCGCCAAAACCTTCGCGAGCAGCGCAAGCAAATCATGGCCGCGAACATGGTCCTGACACCGGACGAGGCCACCAAGTTCTGGCCTATCTTTGACCAGTACCGGAAAGAAGCCATCAAGCCCAATGACGACCGCTGGGCCCTGATCAAGGACTATGCCACCAACTACAACACCATGACCGATGCGCAGGCACAGGAGTACATGAAGCGATCGACGGCCGTCGACGAGCAGTTAATGAACCTGCGCATGAAGTATGTTCCGATCTTCGAAAAGGTGATCTCGGCCAAGAAGACGGCGCTGTGGTATCAGATCGATCATCGCATCGACCTGATGATCAATCTGCAGCTGGCATCCACGATTCCGATGGTGAACGCCAAATAAATAGAAGAACGCTGCCAATGAGCAGCACATCGCAATGATGTGCTGCTTCCGATGCTCCACGCTGCGTTCCAGCCGGGCTTGGGTTACTTGCATTATGCGGATTTACCGCCAGTTATTCGGCTCGGCAGGGATGGTCGTGTGAACCTCGAATCCTCCGACTCTGAAACACGCGGCCATCCGGCATATGCAGTGCTGTCAGGATGCCGTGCGCTATGGTATCAATGCCATAGGTGTTGTTAGTTCCAACCCGCGGATCAACTCTCCCATCCTCTCTGATAATCGCATCATTGCGATGGCCATAAACCACAACATCGTTCCCCGAGTAATCTTCAGGGAAACCGGGTGTTCCCCAGACATAAGTATTCACGTCGAGGCGTTCCAGAGACCCGTCGCTGTCGATCCCTCCATGGACATAAATGACGCCGTGCTGCCGGTAACAGGGCTTCAGCTGTCGGAAGAATTCGAGATGCTCTACTGGCATTGCGCCGAAGAAAAGATCGTAGGGCAAGGGAATCCGCAATGTGAAGAGTCTGGCGCCATGTTCTTCGATCGCCTGCGCGATGGCGAGCGCAGCTTCCTCCGAGTAGTTGGTAATCGTCTCTAATGCGTCCATGCCCACGAGCCAGGAGTGTTGCGTTGGGTCGGATAAGCTGCGCAACATCCATTGCTCGTGGTTGCCGAGCAGAGTCACAACCTGGAAGGGATACTGTTTTCTCAGGCGAATAATCAGGTCGACGCACCCACGTGAATCCGGACCACGATCAATGTAGTCTCCCAGAAACACGAGGGTGTCTTCCACCTTCATCTGTGGCAAAACTTGCGCCAGCAGGTCCGCCAAGGCCTCCGAGTTACCGTGAATATCGCCAATAGCGACAACGGACATACAGTTTTAAATGCTACGACGATTGATAGTGCAATTATGAACTTGGATGGTACCAATTTCTCTCATTCGATAAATGAGGTTTCACGCCTCCGAAGCGGATTAATGACTCCACGAGGAGCGGTGTCAGGGGGCAACGCCACCTCAGGTAAGTCGGTCTGACGCGTCATCTGCAGCAGCCAGTGATAGCCGCGTATTCCTGGTGGTATGACTTTATATATCGTCAGCCCCATTTCCCGTGCCGTGTCGCGCAGCCAACCCCTGTCGAAGATCACGGCAGCAGACGGGTCCGCATACGAGATATACAGAGCGTTGAAACTCTCGTCCATCATGGGCAGGTCCGGTTTATCAAACAGAAACCAGGACGCTTGCAGCACGCCTTGGGGATGCAGTATCCGCGCACACTCCCGTAAGTAGTATTTGGCTTGCTCTTCAGTGAGATGAGTGAATACGGATAGCGCATTCACCAGCGTGAACTGCGCGTCCGCGACAGGAAACGGTGCGGTCAAAGGCTTCTCGCGACCGGGGTTGAAGCTCACGTTGAACACGTCGTGGTGATAGAAGTTGAATTGAGGTGCGGCCGCGTGAAGGTAATCGTTACACCAGCGAATCATTTCAGCGTGGAGGTCCACTCCGACGTATAACGCCGGACAGGGCCGCTGCATAATCAGTTGGCGCGCAACGCGGCCGCAGCCGCAGCCGAAGTCGAAGACCGTCTCGTAAGACTCTTTTTGAAGCCAGGGATAAACCAGATCCCCCTTGGGATTGTCGTAAGACTCCGGATCGAACGGGCCGACCAGGCGGCGCATCTCAATTGGGGGAAGTGGAAGTTGGCCGTTCTGCTGAACCAGGTTGGTGCTGCCTCCCGATGCAGACCGTGAGGGAGAATTCTTTGCCGCCGCCTGGATGCGGCGCAGGTCTCGGCGGTATTGCAGCCAATTGGCTGCCCTTTTCAGCGATGAGTGAAAATAAGGGATGGCCCTAAGGCGATCATTAATGAAATCGGCAATGCGATAGCGTAGTTCGGCCCTGGAAAAGTGTTCGTCAGGTTTTTGCGAGTCACTCATCGGCAAGCAGATAACGTCACCGAGCTATCGTACTAGAGCTGGTCCTTAATCCCTGTTCACTTTTCTAGTCGTAATACTCCAGCCCCAAGTGCGTGATCATCTCTTCGCCCTTGAGGTGGCGGAGAGTGTTCTTCAGCTTCATCGACTGGATGAACAGGTCGTGCTCGGGATAGAGGCCCTCGGCCGTCATCGGCGACTTGAAGTAGAAGCTCAGCCACTCCTGGATGCCAATGCCGCGCAGAGCCGGCGACCGCTTCGCCAGATCGAGGAATAACACGAGGTCGAGCACGATGGGTGCGGCCAGGATCGAGTCGCGGCACAGGAAGTCGACTTTGATCTGCATGGGATAGCCGAGCCAGCCGAAGATGTCGATGTTGTCCCAGCCTTCTTTGTTATCGCCGCGCGGCGGGTAATAGTTAATGCGGACTTTGTGGCAGATGTTGCCGTAGAGTTCGGGATAAAGTTCGGGCTGCAGAATGTGCTCCAGCACCGAAAGCTTCGATTCTTCCTTGGTCTTGAACGAGCCGGGATCGTCGAGCACCTCGCCGTCGCGGTTGCCGAGGATGTTGGTCGAGAACCAGCCGGCGAGGCCGATCATGCGCGCCTTGAAGCCGGGCGCGAGGATGGTCTTGATCAGCGTCTGGCCGGTCTTGTAGTCCTTGCCGCAGATGGGCGCGTGCATCTGCTTGGAAAGGTCGTGCATGGCGCGGACGTCGACTGTAAGATTCGGCGCGCCGTTGGCGAAGGGCACGCCTTCCTTCAACGCCGCGTAAGCGTAGACCATCGAGGGCGCGATGTTCTCGTCGTTCGCGACCAGTCCCTTCTCGAAGTCGGCGATCGATTTGTGCACTGGCCCGGCTTCGATGAAAGTTTCGGTCGAGCCGCACCAAATCATCACCAGCCTATCGGCGCCGCTGGACTGCTTGAAGTCGCGAATGTCGTCGCGCAATTGCTCGGCCAGCTCCATCTTGTTCTTGCCCTTTTTGACGTTGGGGCCGTCGAGGTTCTTGACGTAGTTGTGGTCGAAGACCGCCTTGCGCGGCTTGATCGACGAGAGGAACGGCTTCACCTGCTCCAGCAGTGAGCGATCGAGCACGCCCGCTTTGCCCGCGGCGGCGTACATGTCGTCTTCGAAGATGTCCCAGCCGGTGAAGACCAGGTCGTTGAGTCCGGCAAGCGGAACGAAGTCTTTGATCTTGGGGAATCGGCCCTCGGTGCGTTTGCCGAGGCGGATGGTGCCCATCTGCGTGAGCGACCCGATGGGAGCGGAGATCCCTTTGCGTACCGCTTCAACGCCGGCGACAAATGTGGTCGCGACCGCGCCCATGCCGGGGATCATAATTCCCAGTTTTCCTGTGGCGGGCGCGATTTCGCTCGGGCCCGGCTTAACTTTATCGATTGGCATGTTCTATCAGTCCGTTTCGTAAAAATATGGATTTGTTGAGATCATGTAAAGGACGTGCGCTTTGTATCAGGGCACGACTTTCAGTCGTGCCGAACGAGGACATATAAAAGGCGGGGCTTTAGCCCCTGCAAGATGGGCGGCAGGGCTAAAGCCCAGACCCACATTGCGGCATATACGGCACGGCTGAAGCCGTGCCCTGATACAAAGCGATGACCCTTAGGCAACCTTCTATCTTCTCGTATTGATGACAGCTCTGCAATCGCTCGCCCGCGAAGTGCCGGGTTTTCGCGCTGTGCGGCGATTTGCGGGATTTGGCGGCGCTTATGACTCAGGAAAAAATCGCGGTTGTGACCGGAAGCTCCAGCGGAATTGGGCTGGTGACCTGCGTGGAGTTGGCGCGGAATGGTTATCGCGTAGTTGCGACCATGCGCGATCTGGGACGCTGGGCCCGGCTGGAAGAAGCTGCGCAGAAAGCCGGCGTGCGCGATCGGCTGGATCTTCGGCGCCTCGACATCACCGAGACGGATACGCTTGCCGGCGCGCGTTGAGGAAATTGTTCGCGATCACGGCCGCATCGACGTGCTGGTGAACAACGCGGGATTCAGCAGCGCCGGTTTCGCCGAAGACATCCAACTCCACGAACTCCGTCACCAGATGGAGACCAACTTCTTCGGCAACGTCGCCATGACGAAAGCAGTGCTGCCCGTCATGCGCAAGCAGCGTTCCGGCCACATCATTCAAATGAGTTCGATCGTAGGCCGTTTGTCTGCCCCGATGCTCAGCAGCTATAGCGCCTCGAAGTTCGCACTGGAGGCCTGGAGCGAGGCGCTGCGCATCGAAGTACACTCGCTCGGCATTCGTGTGGTGCTGATCGAACCGGGCGACTACGAAACCGACATCTGGACTCGCAACGTCGTGATCGGCAAGCAGGCGATGGATCCCAGTTCGCCGAACAGGGAGCGCAGCCAGCGCTTCGTCGAGTTCATCAAAACGCGCGCGCCCAAGCGGCGCGATCCTCGCGAGGTCGCGCAGCTGGTCGTGCGCGTGGCCAACGATCCTAATCCCAAGCTGCGCTATGTGATCGGGCCGGACGCCAAGCTGCACCTGCGCTTTCGCGCGCTCATGCCGTGGCGACGATACGAGCGCATCGTGGCCAAGGTGAGCCGGATTGATTGAAGGGCGATCCGGCGATTTTTGATTTGTCATCCCGACCGTAGCGAAGCGGAGCGGAGGGATCGGCGGTCTCCGCTGTGCTGTATCGGCTGCCAGCGCCTCATCTGTCCAGCATCTGGTAGTCCTCGGCGTCGCTGAAAGTGATTGGCCCAGCGCGGAAGCGCTGGGTATCCGTCGTTATTGAAAACCCCAGCCCTTCAGGGGCGACACCCAGGTGTGCCGCCGCTGAAGCGGCTCCGTTAGATTTGGATAGCCCACCCAGCGCTTCCGCGCTGGGCTAATTATTTGTTCTTCGGCTCTGTATAAGGCATGTCCACACAGCAACCATCGCGCATCGTCGCTGCTAACAAACCCAGCCTCTCCCGCGACCTCGGCATCTCGCACGCCAGCGCGATCGTCGTCGGCACCGTCATCGGCAGCGGCATCTTTCTTGTTCCCGCCGAGATGATGCAGGCGGTCGGCTCGGCGTGGTTGGTCTACGTCGCGTGGATCGTGGGCGGCGCACTGTCATTGGCGGGTGCGATCACCTACGCGGAACTAGGCGCAATGAAGCCGCAGGCCGGAGGTGAGTACGTCTACATCCGCGACGCCTATGGCCCGCTGTCGGGCTTCCTTTACGCGTGGACATGGTTCGCGGTCGCCAAGCCTGCATCGATCGCGACGCTGACTGTCGGCTTAGTGCGCATCCTGGGAACGTTTCCGGCACTAGCGTTCTTCAACCACGCCGCCATCAGCGCGCCGTTCGTCATTACCTACGGACAACTGGTGGCCATCGTCGCGGCAGCGCTTATCACCGGCTTGAATTACATCGGCATCAAGCGCGCGGGGGACTTCCAGCTCGTCTTCACGCTGCTGAAGATCGTGATCATCGTCGCCGTCTCGGTGCTCGTCTTTACGGCGTCGAGCGGCACGTGGCGCAACTTCGCAACATCGTTTGCCGGCGCGACGGGCGGCTTTGCCGGATTTATGGCAGCTCTAGTTGCGGCACTGTGGGCGTATGACGGGTGGAACGATCTCAACATGGTGAGCGGCGAAATTCGCGATCCCGGCCGCGCCATTCCGATTGCGCTGATTGTCGGCGTCGGCGTGGTCGCCGCGCTTTATATGGTGACCAACGCAGCCGTGCAATACGTGCTGCCGGCGGCGAGCATTGCCGCATCTCCGCGGCCGATGTCGGAGGCGACCGCCGTCGCCATTGGCGCCTGGGGCGCGGCGATTGTTTCGGCCGGCATGGCCGTGTCCATCCTGGTCACTCTGAACGGCACCATCATGAGCGGCGCGCGCGTGCCCTTCGCCATGTCACGCGATGGATACTTCTTCAAGTCGATGGCCGAGGTGCATCCACGCTTTCACACGCCGTCGATCGCGCTGATCGTGCAGCTTGGGTTGTCGATCGTGCTGCTCCTGTTTGCCGGAAGCTTCCGCCAGCTGTTCTCGCTGGCGATCTTCGCGGAGTGGCTCTTCTACATGATCGCGGCCAGCACCGTCTTCGTGCTGCGCAAGAAAGAGCCGGATACGCCACGGCCGTATCGGACCTGGGGCTATCCGGTGGTGCCGGCGGTGTTCATCATCGCAGCGGCGGTGCTGTTGTATTACACGTTCACGGAGAACATCCGAAACTCCGCGTGGGGCGTTGTGGTGATCACAGCGGGAGTGCCGATCTATGGGTACTTCGCGAGGAAGAAGCGATTAGCAGGTAGCAGGTAGCAGTTAGCAGTCAGCAGTTAGCAGTAGCAGTCAGCAGTCAGCAGCTGACAGCTGGCAGCGATTCGTACTCGATGGCATGTAGTTGCCGCCGTAGTGTCGGACAAGGGTCGAAGTCGAAGGAATCGGTCCCACCATCGGCAGGATGAGAGTGATTAGCCCAGCGCGGAAGCGCTGGGTAGCAGAGAAAGAAAAGGAACCGAGTCCCGTAGGGACGGCAGCTTTGCATCCCGCAGGATCAGACGCGGTCGAACCGTAGATCGCCAATTCCTCACCTATCGCACGCAAACGCCGGCGTGTGCTGGGGGCCGTCCTCGTGGCCGCGCTAGTCGCGTGTCGTCGGCTGAAGCCGACTCAGAGCAGAAAATAAACGGCTTTAGACGCTGGCCTGAAGGCCAGCTCTACCCAAAAAAAACCGCGCTTCGGTCGACTCTTCAGCAGCCGGTGATCGCGCTCCGATACCAAGCTATTTATGCGGCGGCACCGGCAACTACCCTTCTACCCGCTGGTTGCTAATTGCTAGTTGCTAGTTGCTAGTTACGGCACAATAGCCCCACACGCGATGCGATCACCCGAGTTGCCCGAGGGATCGGTCTTATAGTCGTCGGCCTTGGCGTGAATCATGATCGACGTGCCACCGTTGGCGAACAGCGAGTTGGGCTCGCTACCGGTGCCGAGCACCACATCGTCATCCCTCACCGTAGCTTTCGCCGTGCCGTTATCCTTGACGGTAAAGTTCCGCATGTCGCCGGAATGATGGCCCTGCGGATTGTCGAAGCCGTGCTGCTTGCTGGTGGGATTGAAGTGCGGCCCGGCGGATTTGAAGTCGGGCGGATCGCACTTGGCCACCTGATGGAAGTGCACGGCGTGCTCGCCCGGCGGCAGGTTCTTGAGATCGAGTTTCACCTCGACCCCGGCGCCCTTCGCATAAATGGTCGCAGTGCCGACGTCGGCACCTTTCGCATCTTGCAACGCCACAATTTTCATCTTGGCGGCTTTGGATCGCGCGTAGGCGGGCATCAGGCAAACGGTCAGGGCGGCGACAACCAACAGAGTGCGAATCAGCTGTGAGCGCTTCATAACTTGGGAGTTTTATCACGAATCGAGGCGCCGCGCACAGGGCCAATCGCCTGTAACCAAGTGTTCACAATTGGCACGCGGCCAGTCCGTTGTTTCGAAATGGACGGAGCAGCGGCAATATTCTTTCGCGGCGCGCGTCGGCGGGTTGGCAAAGTTCGATAATGCTGGCATGAGCGCGGAGCGATTTTCGCGGATCCTGCTGGTGGCGGGCTTCGGGATATGGGTGGTTTACGGATTTCTTGCCGGCATGCGTCACTGGCCGGCCGCGGTCGCGTTTGGTTTGGCGGCCGCTATCTGTCTGGTGCTGCTGGAAGCGGGCCGGCACATCGCAATCAAGCTGCTGGACTGGACGATCGTGGCGTACTTCGGCATCGCCGCGATCGCGACTTTCCTGGTTCGCTCGGCCGGGTTTGCCGTATACAGCCCTATCGTTATCTGGATGCTGTACGCCGTCGTGACCTGGGTCTCGATCTTCTCGGGCACGCCATTCAGCCTGCAATATGCGCGCGAGTCGGCGCCACCTGAGCACTGGCAGAGTCCGGAGTTTCTGCGGGTGAACTACATCATCAGCATCGTGTGGGGCGTCGGATTTCTGATTAACCTTGGACTGGTGACGATCGCGCTGGCGCCGCGCTACAACTCGATCTGGCTTGCCGTCGCGGCTCCGCTTGTGATCATGGGCGCAGCGTCCGCATTCACATGGCGATATACGAAAATCTCGCAACAGCGCGCCGAGCAGGCTGCGCTGCAGATGTCCGCGAAATGTGCTAACTAGAACGGCTGATTACGAGCCGCCCAGAATGTCCGCGGGCGTGATTCGTCCGGCCATCATGTCGACATCGGCCTTCGCACGATTACCTACCTGACTAAACCAGGCCGACTGCTGCATCTGCTGCGACGCTGTCTGCCAGTCCTGCGCGTTGATCGCCTTGATGGTCTGCACAAACTTGGAAAAGCCCGCCAGTCCGAGATTGAAGATCATGTCGACGATCACAATCTGCTGGTTGCTCGGCAGGCTGTTGAATGCCGGAATGGGCGTAGTGGCCACGCTGACCACCTGATTAATTCCTTGCTGCAGCAGGGTGTCGATCTGAGGATCGGTGAGGAGTTGCGTGCCGGCGCGCACCTGAGCATAGTCCAAACCCAAGGCTGTAATGGCGGCCTGCGCGCCATTGGCGTCGAGATTGAAACCAACGCCGACGGTCGGATGTCCCATGGTGTCGATGTAAGTTTTGTTGCGGCGGCCTTCCCAGTGTTCAATCCATGCGGCGGCGGTGACTAGATCCATAAGGCTCCTTGTGGCACAAAGCTAGGGGTTCCAACCTTTTGTAAGTTAACAGACAAGGCCAACAGCATAAGAGTCGGTTAGGCTGTCACAAGCGAAAACGCAATCAGCCCCGGCCCGATGCACTGGCGATAAGGCTCTCCGAGAATAGCAGCCGTCGCCCTGAAAGCTAGGCATGCGTATTTCCGCCTGCGATTAAGGCGCTGACATTTGCCGTGCCCGACTGCAACAATATATGCCGCTCAGCGCCTCCGGTGTGGGTCGTTAACGCCAAGGCGGCGACGCGCACCTGCGTTCCAGGATTGGCAAGCCGTATGAGACCATCCATCACGGCGAACGTCGTGTTCTGGCCCTGCGTAATGCCGGCGATCAGGTTCAGAACATTACCAAAATTGTTTACGGCGTTAGTGAAATCATTGGTATTGACAGGCTGGTGGTTCCTGCCTGCCAGAACCAGCTTCTGCAGCTGGGAGAACGCCTGGAACAAGCCTCGCTCGGCCTGAAACAAAATGGAGGTTGCAAATCGATTAGCGATATTGGTTGAAGTATCGAAAACCTCAGTCGGATCCTGGGGAATCGGCACCCCTGCAATCGGCGAGACGGCGACGATATTCGCGTCGGACAGAATCGAGCCAGCCTGCACAAAATTGTATAGCTGATTCCAGTACAGCGTCTTCACATCGTCGTTGACATACATCCATCCAATGCTCGAGATACCCTGGAGGCCAATGAAGTCGGCCAGCACGATAGGCTTGAGGATACTCCGGACGGTTGCTTCGTCGATGGCTTGATCGGAGAAAAGGTTTTGGATGGCGTCGGGCGTGAACATCACCCGGTATTCGCCATCGATCTCGCCGTACGAGTTCTTATCGAGCTGCAGCACCGGAGCCAGCCCGACGACAGTCGCTCCCGCGGAGTCCAGCCCAACAACCTTGGCAAAGGCTAAAGCATTCTGCAGCTGCTGAGGAGTGGTATTCGTGTTGGTAAAGCTCATGTCGTAGGCGGCGTCATATCCCGTGATCACGTCGATGAGATATTCCTTGTGCTTTGCGTCGTACTGGCTGCCATCAATGACGTTATTGGTGATGGCCATGAACTGAAGCGTGAAGTTGGTCTTGAGGGTTTCTTCCGCTTTCGTTGTCTTGCGCATCTGGTTCTGCTGCGCCTGCATGTCGATTGTGGTGAAGACGTTGAGACGTCCGCCGGCAGTGGGACGAATCTGCTGATCGGCCTCAGTAAGCACCTGGTAGGAGTTTTGGTACTGGTAATTGAAGTGCCAGCCCACGATGTTGATCTTCACGCCGCTCGAAGACTTCAGGTTGTGCGTTAGGCTGCCCTTATTGAGAACCACCACCTGGGGGTTATAGTCTGCCAGGATTGTGGAAAAATCTCCGACACCCGCGGCCTGTATCAGCGGGACTCCCCGAGCATCATTGAGGTTGATATCTACATCGATCAGCGCCTGAGTCTCGCTGCTCTTCTGCCAGGCGGCATTGAGCTCAAGCGTGAATGCCTGGCTTGAGGCGGCCTTGAGAGCGTCGTTGAAGTGCTGCCAGAAGGCCGCAGTCTTATTGGAGATCTGCTTGGCGAGATTGAGCAGCTTTTGCAGATCTCCAGCCGGAATATCCTGAAATGCCTTGCCGATGACACGGCTGATGAGCCCCTTGGCTGCGTCCGATGCCTGCTGCTGAAGATTGGCGACGCTATCGAATTTGGCGATCTCGTTAAAGATCGGATCGAGCCCGAACTTGGACTTCGCGAGGCTGATAAAGTCCCGGATGTCGGAATTGGCCTGGTCTTTCAGCAGAGAGAGAGTTTTGTCGACTTTTGTCTGCACTGCCTGAAGAGGGTTCTCCAGGATTGCGGTTAGCGGGTCGCCTCCGGTCAACTGCTGGAAAACGTTCCACAACACAGGCTGAATGCCGCCTTGAACATTCTTGCCAAAGTCCGAGAGACTCTGCAGCGCCGCTATATTTTGTAATGCCGACAGCAAGTCGTCAGCCTTGCCTGTCGCCACGTCGAAGTAGCGATCGAAAAGCGTAACCGCAGTGTTGCCTAGATTCTGATAGCTGTTGACAACATTCTTCAGGCGAGTCAGCAGGTTGGTAAATTCCGGAGTGTTGGCCGCAATTGTCCCAATCTCCTTGCCAACGAACTTAGAAACAAAATTGCCGGCTAAGCTATCCAGCTTGCTCTTTAGATCGGCGCCAGAGGTTATTCCGCCCGCCTGAGTGATTACGTTGTCGACAAGATTGAGCCAGTTCTTCGCATTGACGCCGAGCAATGCTCCCAGGAACTCCTGGCCAGTTTGCGGCAGGCCACTTAAGTCCGAAGTCACACCGATCTGCAGGTCGGCGGCAAACTGCAGGTCTCTCGTGCTCTTGCGGAAGACCTGGACGTTGGCCCATCCTGGCTGCGCGCCGGCCCGCACCTGCACGGAAAACTGACCGGCGATCTGACCCGCCATTGACAGCTTGCCCAAGACGCTCAGACCGTACGACTCGGATAGTTTCAGGTTCAAGATATCGAGAGCTTTTGTACCTTTAATGCTATAACCGGCGGAAGCATTCACCGCCAGCTTTAAAGATCCGCCCATCTCGAGCGAGTAGAGCGCGCCGGCATCCGGAGCCTGCTTCAACGTTCCCGGTAATGCCAGATTTTTGAAGAAGTCATCGAGGATCGTTTGCAGCGAATCGTTCGCCGGGTAAGGGCGGGCACAGACATAGCGGCCATCACCGTTGGCATCAAGCTCAGCGCCTACGCCGAGAGCTCCGTATTTAAACGAACCGGCTACCGATAAATCCGCGCTGCCGCCCACGTCGAGAGTCATGGCTACGTGCTGATCATCCAGGCCTGCGCTGACATGAAACTCCTTGTCGAGATCGGGGGCGGCCTGGGCATTGTTGTGACAAATGGGCGCGAGCGTCACATCGGTTTTGGCGTCGAAGTCGAGTTTGATGCTTCCTTTGTTGCCGCCGCCAAAATTTGACTGGTTCCCTTCTTTTATCGCGAACGAAGTCTTGACGATCGGATTGGCCGCGTTGCAGTCGACGGACTTGGTTGGATCTGGAAGGTCGATATCCACCGAACCGTTGGCTCCGTTCCAAAGAGGAATGTTGTTATTGGAATAGGTCAAGTCAGGCATCGTCTTCTCCGTTCAGGCCGATGTGTATTTCTAACCGGGCTAAAATGCAAAGGATAGTAAGTCCGGCCGCACGACCAGACGCATCAGATGGAATTCTGTACGGAACCCTAACTAGGCAAGTAGGTCAAAGGTAGGTGGAGTCTATGAACAATTTGCGCGAATGTCAACAGATTTGAGTTGAAATTAGTGTAAATAGACACAGAAGCTGAACCGGTAAGATGGCCGGCAGCCGCATGCAAGGTTTCGAGTACGCCTAGCTCAACACCGCAGTAGCGACGACCTAACAGACTATAGGTCCATGTACTCCGGATGGTAGTCCTTCCAGATTCCGGTCGGGGCGGCAATCTGGCGCACCGGCATATCTTCGGCGTGACGCGCGGTGCGCACCCATTCCCAGGCGCGCAGCATTTCGGACTTATCGTAGTAGCGCGTCTCGGCTTCCAGAATCGCGGCGCCCGCGGTGACGATGGCCATGATCTCTTCCCACTTGTCGGCGCCCACGATGGCCATGCGCGCAATGTGGTCGGAGTGCTTCTGCAGGAAGCGCATCTCATCCCAGCGCGCCTTCCAGTCGGCGCCGCGCATTTGCGAGAGGTCGGCGAGGATGCCGATGGGTTTATGCTTGCGCTCGTGAATCAAGAACTCGATCTGCGGTTCGAAGGCCTTTACGTCCTCGTCCGTCATTTTGCCGATGACCTGGAATCCCAGCACTCCGCCTGAACTGTCCTTGAGTCGGTCGATCATTCCGTAAAGCTCCTTTGGGTAGTTGCAGTATAACGTGGGCGCGGCTGGCCATATGGAGGAATTCCATTACTCTTGTCTACTGGGTGGAGCACGCCTTTCAGGCGTGCATCGCAGTCAGTTGTATTGGCGTCGGCTTTAGCCGCTGCGGTAACCGGATGTCGAACTTACCTCAGCGGCTGAAGCCTTTCATAACCTGCAGCCAATAATGCACGCTTGAAAGCGTGCTGCACCCAGGCGTGCTCACCCAGCCTCGCCCCACGCAGCCTGGTCTAACTTTAGAAAGCTTCAGCGCTGACGTAGACCGCTGCCTACTGCTTCAACGTCCGCTCCAAGATGTCCTGGACATTCTTCGAGAGTCCCGCGCTCGACAATCTTTGCAGTACATCACGCGCCTTGGATTGCCGGTCGCTATCGAATCGCCGCCACGGCTCGAAGAGCTTGGCCAGTCGCGCCGCCACCATAGGATTGATGGGATCGATCTTCTTGATTCCATCGCCCAGGAACTCATATCCGGAACCGTCGGCCGCGTGGAAAGCTCGGACATTACGTGCGCCAAAGGCGTCGTAGATAGAACGCGCACGATTGGGATTCTTCAATTCGAAGAGCTTGTGTTCCGTCAGCCGGCGAACACGAGCAGCAGCGTCTTCGCGCGGCGCGACTGCCTGCACCGCAAACCACTTATCCACGGCGATGGGAATATGCTGCCACTGCTTGATGAAAGCATCCAGCGCCTGATCGAACAGATCTCCTTCGAGCTGGGCGAGCGCCACCAGCGCACCCATCCGCTCGGTCAGGTTGCGAGCGCCTTCGAAGGCTTTCATGATGAGAGCTCCCTGTTCAGTTCCCAGCGACGCGAGAAGATCGAGAGCGGTGTTCCGCAGCGCGCGCTTGCCCACATGCTCCTGCTCAGGGGAGTTGGGATCCGCATCCGAGGCCGCTGCCAGCTCCTCAAGACGCTGCTTGCTGGCCTGCGCGATTTTGCGACGAAGAGCGCTTCGCGCCTGAAAGAGCTTTTCCGGATCAGGCTTGTCGCCAAACTGAATGAGCCGGACAAGTGTTGGGGTACGCAACGCAACCGCGGTGAAGGCTCGGTCTTTCTCAGACTGCTCCAATTCGCGCGCCAGGGCGGCAGCAATTTGATCAGCCGGCGGAACTGCATCCGGCGTGCCTGCGGCTTCGGCGAGGATCGCCGCGGTCATCAGACTCTGACCGGCATCCCAGCGCGTGAAGGGATCGGGATCATACGCCATCTGCGCCAGCCGCTCGCGAACGCCGAGTCCATCATCGAGCGCCACCGGCGCGCAGAAGCCGCGCAGCAGCGCCGGAATCGGCTCACTGGCCACGTTGTCGAAGACGAAGGTCGTCGAATCGTTGTCCAGCACCAGATTGAATTCCGATTGCGGCGCCGGCGTGTCGTACAACTGAGCTGTAAGCTGGGCGCCGTCCGGCGCAATGAAGCCGACCTTGAGCGGGATGGGCAGCGCTTGTTTCGTCGGCTGATTTGGCGTGGGCGGCGTGGATTGCGAAACCTTCAACCGATAGACGTGCGCGGCCGCATCGTATTCACCCTTCGTGACCAGATTTGGCGTTCCCGCCTGCGTGTACCAGCGGAAGAAATCGGTGAGCTTGCGCTTACTGACTTCGGCGAAGCACTCCACGAACTGTTCGACGGTCACAGCCTGGCCATCCCAGATTCTGAAGTACAGCCCCATGCCGCGGAAAAAATTGTCTTCGCCGATGAGCGCGCGTAACGTGCGCACCAGCTCAGCGCCCTTGTTGTAGACCGTCGCGGTGTAGAAGTTCGTGATCTCGGTATAGGTGTCGGGACGAACGGCGTGAGCCAGCGGACCGGCATCTTCCGCAAACTGGCGCTCGCGCAGCCCCTGCACATCTTTAATTCGCTTGACCGCGCGCGATCGCTGATCGGCAGAGAATTCCGAATCGCGATAGACGGTGAGACCTTCCTTCAGGCACAGCTGGAACCAGTTGCGCAGCGTGATGCGATTGCCGGTCCAGTTGTGAAAGTACTCGTGTCCAACGACGCGCTCGATGTCTTCATAGTCGTCGTCGGTCGCGGTGTCGGGGTCGGCCAGCAGACGCGAAGAATTAAAGATGTTGAGACCCTTATTCTCCATCGCGCCGAAATTGAAGTCGCGCACGGCGACGATGTGAAACTCGCCGAGATCGTATTCGCGGCCGAAGACGCGCTCATCCCAGACCATGGCTCGCTTCAGGGACTCCATCGCGTAGCGCGCACGTTCCGCGTCGCCCTGATCGGTGTGGATGTGCAGCTTGACGTGCCGGCCGGATGTCGTGGTGTGCTCGTCGTTGATGGTATCGAACGAGCCGGCCACCAGCGCGAACAGATAAGACGGCTTGAGATGCGGGTCTTTCCAGATCGCATAATGCCGCCCACCGGCAGCGTCTCCCGCGTCGAGCAGATCGCCATTCGAGAGCAGCGTGGGATAGCGCGCCTTGTCCGCCTCCATGTAGACCTCAAAGCGCGAGAGCACGTCGGGACGGTCGAGCGAAAACGCGATGTGACGGAAGCCTTCCGACTCGCATTGCGTGCAGAAGCGGCCGCCGGAGATGTAGAGGCCTTCGAGCGCGGTGTTGTCTTCCGGACAGATGACGGTATCGATCTCGAGCTTGAAGGTGGAGGCAAAAGGCGTCTCGAGGATGAGGCGCTCCGGCTCCTGCTGATAGTGCTGTGCGGAGATCGGCTGACCGTCGAGCGCGATGCGCTCGATCTTCAGGCCCACACCGTCCAGCGCCAACGGTTTACCGTCATCGATGAGCCGGCGCACGTTGTAGCGAGTGCGGACGCGGGTCTCGCGCGGGTCGAGCTGGAAAGAAAGTTCAAGATCAGTGGCAAAACTGCAGGGACGATAATCGGCGAGCCGCTTCACGGCGGAGTCTTGATCGGGCACAGGTTTCTCCGAGAAATATCAGAATACCAGCTTGGCACAGGGACGGACTGCCGTGGCGCACTTGAGGGTCGGTGCAGTCAAGTTTACAGGAACTCAACTTCGTGTGTGTCGCGTATCAGGGCAGACAACGACCGGACTTCAGCCCCTGAGGGAATATTTTGCAGGGGCTGAAGCCCTCACATTCACCACGCGTCGTGCGGCACGACCAAGGTCGTGCCCTGATACGAACCAAAGCGATTTATGAGTGGCTGATAGGCTCTAGCTCGAAGATCGCGAGTCCCGCCGCAGGCCGGGACGAAAGTGATTAGCCCACCGCGGAAGCGGTGGGGACCAGAGCCTACAAAGTTGACGAGCCCCTTCAGGGGCGGCACATGCATCACACGAGAATTTCAATGCCGTGAAAATTCTCGTAGAAGTCGAGTGAGAGCTTCTGGCCTGGCAGCGGGTGAAAATCCTGGCACTTGAGCCACAAACGAATTCGCTCCGCTTGCGCTTCGTCGCCATTCCACGTTAGCGTCGCAATTCGCGTGCGGCTGCCCGGCGTAATCTCGAACGACAACGTGCGGTGACCGCGCAGGACATCGATCCGGATAGGCCGGTTCTGCTTTACTGCCCACTTCAGCCCCGCGACACTGAATGGATATCCGTTCACGTTATTGATGACATCGCCCGGCGCGATGCCCGATGCGCCTGCGGGACTGTCGTCGGGAACATCGGTGATTGTCTGACTGATCGATTCGCGGAAGAGCAATCCCAGGTAAGGAATCGTTTCCATGTCGACGCGAAATCCCAGGCGTGTCAGCTGGTCCTTGATGCTGAGGTCGGAAGTCGTGGCAATCTCGCGGCGGACAAATTCGCCCAGGCCGGGCTTGCGCTGGTCGAGGAAGGTAACGATGTCGTCGGTCGTGTAGCCGGCTTCAACTCCGACGTAGCGGTCATAAAACACCGCAAATGCTCGATCGAGCGAATCGTTGTGCAGGCGCAGTTCGGCGTCGATATCGAAGGCGATGACCATACCTTTGTCGTAATAATCGATGGAATTGTTGCAGCGGCCGGAGTAGCGGCGATGGTTGACGAAGGTAGCCAGCGAGGAATCGATGGCCGTCACGCGAGAAAATGCCGGCACAGCCGACGTCTGGCGATAGAAATTCACCATCGAGCTGAAGAACTGCTCAGCGGAATAGATGCCCGTGCGGGTCAAGGCGAGAAATTCGTAATAGCGCGTGACGCCTTCGCCAACCCACAGACCTTCGGTATAACTTCCACCGCGCAGATCAGGCGTGCCGAGAGGAGCAGGCTTGAGTCCGCAAACATTCCAGGCGTGGAAGAGTTCGTGGGCGCAAAGACGCAGGGCAAAGCTCGTCTTGGCGGGATCGACGAAGACATCCGGGCCGAGGCCGCAGACGCTGCTGGTGGCGTGCTCCAGTCCCCAGTGCGCGTTGGGACTGCACGACAGGATGAAGGTGTAGTCCTCGAAGGGAAACTTGCCGAAGACTTCGGCGAATTCTTCCGCGATCTTCGCAACTTCATCGTCGAAACGATCGATCTCGGATTCATATCCCAGCGCGCGATCGATAAAGACCAAATAAAAAGGAGTGCCTCTGACTTTGCGGACAATCCGGGCAAAGCAGCCGATGACCACCGGCGAATCCAGCAGCGTGAGATAGCTGGGATAGTTCCAGGTACTCGTGCCTTCCAGGCGCGTTGCGCCGGAAGGATGATGAATCGCCCACGCCTCGGGTAGGTTGTAGGTGACGGAGCAGGCGCCGTTCCAGTCGGGCGGACGAAGGTAGCGCGTGCCCATCAGGAGTCCGTAGTCGGATTCGAGCAGTCCGCACAGCTCCGCGTACTCCAGAGCGTAGGCGTAGACGGTGTAGGTCAGGACGATGTTTCCTGTAGCGCCGGAAATTTCGAATCCCTGCCAGCCTTTGCGGGTGACGTTGAGCGTGGCGCCGGATGCAGCGTCGATTGCTTTCAGGTTGAATAGGTCGCGCGCGAAAGGCAGAAAGGCGTACGCACCCGGCGCCCAGGTCGGCAATTCGACATGAACGTAGCCCTGCGCCTGCGGACCGGCGAGGTGGAGCTCGATGATGACTTCATGCCGGGCCGGATGAATAGAAAGCGTGTATGACAGCGTCGACGTTAACGAGTCGGCGGCCCGATGAGCAGCACTGTTCTTCATGCGAGGTTCAGTATAGAGGCTGCTGTACCGTCGGCTGAAGCCGACTCGGGAGGGGAAATAAAGGAGCCTGGACGCTGGCCTGAAGGCCAGCACTACCCGAACTGTCGTTGCCAGCTCTACCCGAAAACCACACGTCGTTGTATAGCCACGGTTGCGGAGTCCAATTGCCGCGCGCTCACGCGGCGCTCTCGCCTTCGCCGGCGTGGTACTGGAACACTTCCTCCAGCGGCACGCCGAAGACGTGGGCGATGCGGAAGGCCACCTCCAGCGACGGCGAATACTTGTCGCCCTCGATGGCAATCACCGTCTGGCGGGTGACGCCGACCTTTTCCGCCAACGCCTGCTGCGTCATCTCCGCGTGATTGAAGCGCAGCCGGCGAATGCTGTTCTGAATCCGTCCGCGCGACATCACAGACCCCGCCGGTAATAGAAGAGCTGCGTAAGGCACTTCGTGAGCTCGGCAATGACCCACACCAGCAACATCAGATTGACAGCCAGATACGCGGTGAGGGGGAAGTGAGTGGACGTAGAGTGGGCCCAGCTCGCCACAAAGAAGTAACAGCTGACCATACAGACGCCCGTGGCCAGCATCGCATAGGCATTGCGATAGGCCTTGCACTCAATGAAAATGTCGCGCTCGTCTTTGCGCTCAACCGTGCCTTCAATGGCAAGAGCGATTTGATACACGACCTGAATCACGATGGTCGCGACGATGGCGAAGACGAGGCGCCCGAGACTACCGACGAGATCCTCGCGTCCGATATTCCGCAAAGTGGCGGCGAAGTAGTAGCCATAAACGACTACCAAGGCGAGCAGCGATCCCAGAATGCTTTTTTCCTGATAAGACATATCCATGACCCGACCTCCAGTTGCTGCGGAGTAATGTGCAACGAACATAATGTAAGTTACCTATTACTTTGTGTCAAGTATATTTGACATAAAGAATGTTAATTTGTACTCCAGTGAGCCGGTGCGCTGTCCCACCCTGGCCAAAAGAGTGGAGAAAAAGCAGGTCCCTCGACTCCGCTTCGCTCCGCTCGGGATGACAGAACGGGGCACCCGCGGAAGAGCGCGTAAGATAAGCCTTTGATTCCAGAGAGGATGACTTTGGCTGAACGCACGATCACTATCAACCATCGCGGCGTAGCCCGACTGCGCGGCGGACACGTGTGGGTGTATCGCTCCGACCTGGTTGGATCGGCGGATGCTGCTCCCGGTGCGCTGGTCTCGGTTTGCGACGAACGCGGGCGACGGCTGGGATCGGCGCTGTACAGCAGCGCGTCGCAGATTGCGATTCGCTTGCTCAGCTCCGAGGAAATTTCCGAAGAAGCGATGCCGGGTGTTCTGCGCGCGCGGATCGCAAGAGCGGTTCAGTTTCGCCAGCCGATGGGCGACGACAGCGCGCTCCTGGGTCTCGAACCGCGCGAGACCCGAGGTACCCGCTGCGATTCTTACCGGGTGATCTTCAGCGAAGCCGATCTGCTGCCCGGCCTGATCGTCGACAAGTACAACGATGTGATTTCGCTGCAGCCCCTGACGCAGGCCTTCGATCGCGAAGACCTGCGGGCGCTGGTGGTGGAATCGCTGGCCGAACACTTCCCTGCCGCCAGTCTGGTGGAGCGGGTCGATTCGCACATCCGTGAGTTGGAGCAGCTGACGCCGCGCGAATCGCAACTTGTGCGCGGAGATCGGTCGAAGACCATCTTCACGCTCAACGATGTTCGCTTCCACTACGACGCGCTCAGCGGGCAGAAGACGGGCGCGTTTCTCGATCAGCGGGAGAACTACGCGGCGGCAGCACGATATGCACACGGCGAGGCGCTCGACGTCTTCACCTATCAGGGAGGATTTGCGCTGCACCTGGCGCGGGTGTGCGAAAGCGTCAGCGCGGTCGATGCCTCGCGCGCGGCGCTGGAGGTTGCGGAGCAGAACGAGCAGCTCAATCGCGAGCAGCATCGTTCGGGCGCGGGCGAGATCGAGTGGATCGAGGCCAACGCCTTCGATCTGCTGAAGGACTACGCGACCGCCGGCCGGCAGTACGACACGATCGTTCTCGACCCTCCGGCATTTGCCAAGACCAAGCGCGCCGTGGTGACGGCCCTGCGCGGCTACAAAGAACTCAACCTGCGCGCGCTGAAGATGCTGCGCCCCGGAGGCACGCTGGTCACGTGCTCCTGCTCATTCCATGTGAGCGAAGCGGAGTTTCTGGAGATGCTGGGCTCGGCTGCGGCGGACGCAGGACGAGTGGTGCGCGTGCTCGAGAAACGCGGAGCCGCGCGCGACCATCCTGTCCTGCTGAATGTGCCGGAAACGGCGTATCTCAAGTGCATTGTCTGCCAGGTGATCGGGTAATGTTGGCGAGAACTGTGCGTGTTACACTACTGCCTAATGAGTAATACATTGACAATTCGTATTACGGAAGAGCTGCGTGCCTGGCTGGAGGAAACCTCCCGCCGAACGCGTATTCCTGTGGGACGCCTCATTCGCGAGCAACTGGAAACGGCGAAGGCCCAGGCAGGGAAACAGCGGTTTCTTCGCCATGCCGGAGCAATCGAAGGAGGGCCGAAAGATGTTTCCAGCCGCAAGGGATTCTCGCGCTCATGAAGGGGATCGCTGACACGGGCTTCATCGTGGCATTCGCCCGACGCAATGATCAGCATCACGCCTGGGCCGTCGAGGTGGCAAAACAAATTACCGAGCCCTTGCTGACCTGCGAAGCGGTCCTGGCCGAAGCTGCCTTTCAACTGGAGTCGAGTTCGTACGTTCTCCAATTACTGCAGGATGAGATGCTGTGCCTGGCCTTCGATTGCGCTCGCAACCTGGCGCATTTGGCAGAGCTCGCGCGGCGATATCGCGACCGCAGTCCGGACCTGGCGGACCTGTGCTTGATCCGAATGAGCGAACTTTACCCTCGCCACGTGGTGGTTACGGTCGACAACGACTTCCGGGTGTATCGGCGGAACAAGCGAGAGGCGATCCCGATCCGGATGCCCCTGCCCGGCTCCTGAAAGGACTGGTGCCGCGCCCGACGCGGACCGTCCACGACGATCACGCGGCAGCGACAGCCGGAGCCTTCTGGCTGGCGGAGAACTTCCTGCGGTAATAGTTCTTCCAGACGCGGATGGCGGGCACACCGACAATGACTGGCCACAGCCATACCCACCAGGCATTGCCGAAAAAGGGCCCGAGATTCACGACGGAGAACGCGGCGACTGCGGCAATATAGCTGGCGATCATGCCGCTCATGTGCTCGAACCACCAGAATTGTTTTTCGGAGGGCGGACGAAGGAAGAGCAGTATTGACCGCCCGCCAAGCAACATGCCAATGCAGCCTAAGACAATGGGAACCAGGCGGGGCAGCCCGCTCAACATGTGCGGGCGGATAGCGCCGATGCCGGCCAGCGCGGCGCTAGAGATGAACGTGATGAGAGCGGCGGCCCAATCGATCGGGCGGGCACGTCCGCCCCTCGACAGGTCTTTGAGCGAGAGGACACGATAGCCCGAGAAGGCCGCATAGAAACTGAACACCGCGACCAGCGCCAGGAACAGGATCGGCAGCAGGATAGACAGGAACAGCGCAGTCGCGGCAACGACCGCCATCGCCCAGAAATAAACCTTTCCCCCATTTGCGGTGTGTTCTGCCGCCCTTCGCGGTCAGCAGCGCAATAGGAGCGCAAATGAAGGCGACAATCCCGCTGGCGATATGGAGCGCGAGAGCCGCCTTCAGGTAGGCGGGCCAGGCTGCGGGCATCGGTTTCCCGATGCCGAGAGCCGAGGACGACGATCAATGCTGTCATAGACACCTGCCGACGCGACTTCTATTGGTGGGTAGGTACGCGAACCGGACCGTATCAGTTCCGGGCAAGTGATCGGCAACTTAGCGCGCCGTATTCCGGTGCGTGACCGCTCGGGTAGTGCGGGGCTTTAGGCCCGCGTCACGGCCGGTAGACATGGGCTGGCTTTAGCCACTGAGTACATCGCCGTAGCCGGCCATAATCTTGGTTTTCCCGGTTATTTTGCATCGCGTTGAGGGCCTGAACGCCGACCCTTTCCTGAGAGGCGAACGCGGCGCTAGAGTGTCGCACTACCCGAGGCCCTCCAGTCCGGGGTTCGACAGGACAGGCAATCATCGATCTCGCTGATAACCCTTGAATCCTCGCGGCAGGCCTGACCCGGCATCAAAACCAGCCTTTACAAGTCGCTGCAGATTCGTTTCAACATATTGAAAAATAACAACTTGTATTTAACTTGTCCGGGGCGGCAGACCGCCTTTACATAAATTGACATATATGCACTCATATTTTATGATTCCTTTTAGCTAACAATACATCTATTCTGTTAGCGATGATCGGTACAGACCCAAGTACAGATCGCACATCAAGTTATCGACTAAATGTTGGAGGATTTGGACCATGACAATCTTGACTCGTTGGGATCCTTACCGTGAGTTGAGTGCATTGCAGAACCGCATGAGCCGGCTCTTCGAAGAGCAATACGGCGGTGGCCGCGAAGAGTCGCTGACCGCAGGAGCGTTTGTGCCGGCGGTCGACATTTACGAGGACGAGCACAGTATCCAGCTCAAGCTGGAAGTGCCCGGAATCGACGAGAAGGACCTCGACATCAAGGTCGAGAACAACACCCTCACCGTGAGTGGGGAGCGCAAGTTCGAGAAGGAAGAGAAAGAAGAGAACTTCCATCGGGTGGAGCGCCGTTACGGCAGCTTCAGCCGCTCGTTCACGCTACCCAACACGGTCAGTCACCGACGACGTTCAGGCCGACTACGATCACGGCGTGCTGAAGATCCGCCTGGCAAAGCGGGCCGAAGCCAAGCCGAAGCAGATCAAGGTCAACGTGGGCCAGAAGACGATCGACGGGAAAAAGGAACCTCAACCAACGGCCAAGGCGAGCGCGGCTTGACCGGGGTCCCCGACTCGCGCCGGTTTTGTGCGAGTTGGGGTGGTTGAGACAGGTTTCGCCCCTCCGGAGATTCCAGGAGGCGGACGAACTGGGGAGTTCGAGGGGAGGTGGGTCTCAGACTTGCCTCCCTTTTGTTTGCTAAGAGGAACTCTCCGAGGGGCGAGAGCTAGAAAGCAGTGGCCAGTAGCCAGTTGTCAGTAACCGGTTGTCAGTAACCGGTTGTCAGTTGTCAGCTGTCAGCTATCAGCTGTCAGCGGTGAAACGCGAAAGATCCAGCGCCGTAGGCGCGAAAGATGATAGCCCAGCGCTTCAGCGCTGGGTAGGCCGCCCCAACCGGGAATGAGCCCCTTCAGGGGCGGCAGATGTAGCAGTCAATCGTGGCCAGTGGAATCCTGGCCGAAGAGAGAGGCACAGGTACCAGCCTCGATTCGCGGTTAGAATGAGCCCGCAAGCGGCTCCCGTGAATCCAAACCACTGGCCACGATTGGCTGCTGCGGCAGATCGGCGTTTCGGCACAGGCCGTGGCGAACAAGATCGCTTCACGGAACGGGGCGGTGCATGGCGTTAAGGCAACTTGAGGTTCAGCGCTTCAGTTTGGTTTCGCATAAGCCGATTGATGAGATTCTCGCCGCGCTTGATGCGGCGATCGGTCATCCTGACATTCGCGCCTTCAGCCGCGGGATTGTGGCGGCGAAGACGAGCGCCGAGTTGGAGAAACTTGTTGCCGAGGCTGTAGGCCGGTCGGGTTTGATGGAGTTTGCGCGCTTCGACATGGGCGCGGTCTTTCGCCTGTTCCGGGGCGAACGCGCGCAGCGATGCTTTCGCCTGCTGGTGGGCAATCCGCTGATCATGAGGCAAATGGCCGAGCTGGTGCCCGACGCCGCGTCGTATGCTCCGGTGACGGTGCTGATCGATGAGCGCGCTGACGGCGTACATCTTTCTTACGACAGGATGACGAGTTTTCTTGCGCCATACGGAAACGCGGCGGCGATGAAGGTGGCGCAGGATCTGGATGCGAAGGTGGAGAAGCTGCTGGCCGAAGCGGCAGGATAACGGTGAAGCGCCGGACTTTAGTCCGGCGAATGACGCGGCGGCAGGGTGCGGCTTTGGCCGCGGTGGATTTCGCGGGAATAGGGGTCCTTCGACTCCGGCTCGATCGCGAGCGATCGCGCTGCGCTCAGGATGACACATTCTTTATGGTTTGGTTTTAGCTAATTGCTAATCGCTAATTGCTAATCGCTGGGGTAAGAAAATGGCCATACGCTGGGACAAATTAACCGTTAAAGCGCAGGAGGCGATGCAGCGGGCGAACGATCTCGCCAGCGAGCACGGCAATCCTGAGCTGCAGCCGGTTCACATTTTGGCTGCACTGGTGGAAGATCACGAAGGCATCGTTGCGCCGCTGTTGGAGCGGGTGGGGCTGCATGCTTCCGCGGTCCAGTCGCAGGCAATGAGCGAGATCGAGAAGCTGCCGAAAGTTTCCGGCAGCGGCGCCACGCAGGCGCATCTTTCCGATGCCGCTTCTCAGCTGCTGGAGAACGCCTTCAAAGAGGCGTCGAATTTCAAGGACGAGTACGTCTCCACCGAGCACCTGCTGCTGGCGATGGCCAAGCTGAAGCGCGATGCGGCGCAGCAGATCCTGGCGCACGGCGGCGCAACCTACGACAACATCCTGCGTGCGCTGACCGCGGTGCGCGGCAATCAGAAGGTCACCGACCAGAATCCCGAAGCCAAGTATCAGGCGCTGGAGCGCTACGCCAAAGATCTGACCGAGCTGGCGCGCAAGGGCAAGCTCGATCCCGTGATCGGCCGCGATGAGGAAGTGCGCCGCGTGGTGCAGGTGCTGTCGCGCCGCACCAAAAATAATCCCGTGCTGATTGGCGAGCCGGGCGTGGGCAAGACGGCCATCGTTGAAGGACTGGCGCAGCGCATCATCTCCGGCGACGTTCCCGAGCAGTTGAAGAACAAGAAGCTGGTCTCGCTCGATCTGGGCGCGATGCTCGCGGGCGCGAAATATCGCGGCGAGTTTGAAGACCGGCTGAAGGCTGTGCTGAAAGAAATCGAGCAGTCGCAAGGACAGATCGTTCTCTTCATCGACGAGTTGCACACGCTGGTGGGAGCGGGCGCGGCGGAGGGCGCAATCGACGCCTCCAACATGCTGAAGCCGGCGCTGGCTCGCGGTGAGCTGCGCGCCATCGGCGCGACCACGCTCAACGAATATCGCAAGTACATCGAGAAGGATGCCGCGCTGGAGCGCCGCTTTCAGCCGGTGCTCGTTGGCGAGCCGACGGTGGAAGACACCATCGCCATTCTGCGCGGACTGCGCGAGAAGTACGAAGTGCATCACGGCGTGCGCATCAAAGATTCGGCGATTGTCGCTGCGGCAACGCTGTCGCATCGGTACATCACCGACCGCTTTTTGCCGGACAAAGCGATCGACCTGATCGACGAAGCGGCGGCATCGCTGCGCATTCAGATCGATTCCATGCCAACGGAGATTGATCAGCTGGAGCGGCGTGCGACGCAGCTCGAGATAGAGCGCCAGGCATTGAAGCGCGAAGATGATGTCAACTCGCGCGAGCGTTTGGCCATTGTTGAGAAAGAGCTGGCGCAGATTAAAGAAAACGCCAATGCGCTAAAGGCGCGCTGGAAGCAGGAAAAGGAAGCCATCGCGAAGGTTCGCGAGCTGAAGGAACGCATCGAGCGCCTGAAGACGGAAGAGGTGGAAGTCACGCGCAAGGGCGACTTCGAGCGCGCGGGCAGAATCAAGTACGGCGAGATTCCGCAGCTCGAGGCCGAGGTGGCGAAGCTGAGCGCGGCGATGGACGGCAAGCAGTCGCGCATGCTGAAGGAAGAGGTTGACGAGGAAGACGTCGCCAAGATCGTCAGCAAGTGGACCGGCATTCCGGTGTCGAAGATGCTGGAAGGCGAAGTGAAGAAGCTGGTCACGATGGAAGATCGGCTGAAGGCGCGCGTCATCGGGCAGGACGAAGCGATTGAGAGCGTGTCCAACGCGATTCGGCGCTCGCGCGCGGGGCTCAGCGATCCGCGGCGGCCGATTGGGTCGTTCATCTTCCTAGGCCCGACCGGCGTCGGAAAGACCGAACTGGCGCGGGCTTTGGCGGAGTTTCTCTTCGACGATGAGCACGCGATGATCCGCATCGACATGTCGGAGTACATGGAGAAGCACGCGGTGTCGCGGCTGATCGGCGCGCCTCCGGGATACGTGGGTTACGAAGAAGGTGGTCAGCTGACGGAAGCGGTGCGCCGGCGGCCGTACGCGGTCGTGCTCTTCGACGAAATCGAGAAGGCGCATCCCGATGTCTTCAACGTCTTTCTGCAGATCATGGACGATGGCCGGCTCACCGACGGCAAAGGCCGCGTGGTCGACTTCAAGAACACGATCATCATCATGACGTCGAACATCGGCTCGGCGTATTTGCAGGACCTTGGCGTGCATCACGAGGCCGAGCAGATAGCCGAAGCGCACAAGCACGTGATGGAAGCGCTGCGCGCGCACTTCAAGCCCGAGTTCCTCAACCGCGTGGATGACATCATCATCTTCAATCCGCTGGGCAAGGAGCAGCTGGCGAAGATTGTCGACCTGCGGCTGGAGGATTTGCGCCGGCTGCTGGCCGATCGCAAGATTTCGCTGGAGCTGACGCCGGCGGCGAAGGAGATGGTCTTCACCGAAGGCTACGATCCCAACTACGGCGCGCGTCCGCTGAAGCGCGCAATCCAGCGCGTGGTGCAGGATCCGCTGGCGATGAAGATTCTCGACGGCGAGGTGCTGCACGGCGATCACGTGGTGGTCGATGTCGACAAGAAGAAGCACCAGCTGACCTTCAAGGTGGCGAAGCGGGTGGGCGAGCCGGCGGCGGCAGTGAAGTAATGCAGATGGAACCCGGGTTAGCGTCCAAACCAAGGACGCGAACCTGGGGCACCGCGCGACTCGAAAGTAATTAGCCCAGCGCGGAAGCGCTGGGAAATCAACGCCCAAGTAGAACCAAGCCCCTTCAGGGGCGACACAATGCCTGCCGTCCCTACGGGACTAGGATTTTTTGCAGGCTTGTTACCCAGCGCTTCCGCGCTGGGCTAATCACTTTACTCCTTTGGCAGAAGTATTAGTTTCAGTCGTACTTTGCTTTGCGCAGCAAAGTACTTGACCTACCCCCTCGATTCGCAGTAGGCTTTTCGTTGAAATGTCCGATCCCCGCCCATGCCGGCGTCGGCCACTGCGATCCAGAATGCCATCCGATCCGCCCGATGCGTCTGATCTCTCCAATCCGGGGGCGCTGGAGCATCTGCAGATCATTCGCGAAACCATGGAGCGCAGCTCGGCGTTCACGGCCGTGCCGGGCTGGGGATTTGTCGCGACCGGAGTGACCGCGCTGATCGCGTCGCCTATCGCGCTGCGGCAGACAACTGCGGACGGATGGCTCGCGGCCTGGCTCATCGAGGCTCTGGTGGCCGTGACCATCGTGCTCGCGACGATGCATCAAAAAGCTGCACGGCTGGGCACGCATTTGCTCTCGATCTCCGGGCGCAGACTGTTCATCGGCGCGCTACCGGCGCTGGCGGCCGGCGGGCTGCTGACCATCGCGCTCATGTGGAGCGGCACGGTGCGGCTGATTCCCGGCGTGTGGCTGGTGCTCTACGGAGTAGCGGTGATGCAGGCGGGAGCGTTCTCGGTGCGAACGGTTCCCGCGATGGGCGCGGCATTCGTGATATGCGGCGCGATCGCGCTGCCGCTGCCATGGTTCTGGGCGAACATCACGCTGGCTGCGGGATTCGGGCTGGTGCACATCGTTTTCGGAATTCTGATCGCGAGGAGACATGGTGGCTAGACAGGCAATTCGCGCAGAAACGAAAGTTGCCAGCGAAGGCCGGCGCAGCGCTGTGCATCACCCGTCGACCGCAGCCGACGCGGTGCGGCTGGATCCAGTGATTCACGAGCGGGTGCGCCTGGCGATCATCAGCGCGCTGGCGGTGAACGAGTCGCTGAGCTTTAACGATTTGAAGAAGCTGCTGGAGGTGAGCGACGGCAACCTCAGCGTGCACGCGCGCAAGCTGGAAGATGCGGGATATGTTCGCTGCACCAAGTCGTTCGTCGGACGGCAGCCGCGCACGGAGTACAAGCTGACGGCAAGCGGGCGGCGCGCGCTGGAAGGCTATCTGGAGCAGATGGAGTCGGTGATTCGATCAGCGCGCCCGCGTTGACAAAACTTCTCCGGCGCAGTTGTGCTCACGGCGTTCGCAGCGCTGTTCTACCTGAGCACTACTTCCACCATCGGCAATGGAGGCTGCTGAAAAGTCGAAAAGCAGATCCCTCGTCGGCCTGAAGGCCTCCTCGTGATGACAATACATAAAGACTTGGAACGGCGCAGCTAAAGCTGCGCCCCTTCAAAACATCCCACAATCGATTTTTTAGCAGCCTGGATAAGCCACTCCGTCACCGTTTTAATCTTCGCCGTGCGATACACTGGCTGACACATCAAACCCTGGTGACTTAACTCAGCCATGTTCTGGATCGCGATTTTCTTCTTTCTCTCTGGATTGTGCAGCCTGGTTTATGAGCTGGTGTGGCTGCGCCTGGCGATGGCCAAGTTCGGCGTGACGACGCCACTGGTGTCGATCGTGCTGTCGGTGTTCATGGCCGGACTGGGCGCGGGGTCGTGGATTGCCGGGTGGGCAACGCGGCGCTATGGCGATCGCCTGAAGTTCCCTGCGCTGCGGCTTTACGGCGTGATCGAGTTGCTGATCGGCATTTCGGCGGTGGTGGTGCCGCTGGAGTTTACCTGGGGCAGCCGGCTGCTGGAGAGCTCAGCGCTGCAGGTGTCGATTTCCTCCGGCGCTTACTACTTCATGTCGGGCTGCTGGCTGGCGCTGGCGCTGATCCCATGGTGCGCGTGCATGGGCGCGACCATACCGGTGGCGATGTTTGCGATTCGACGTGGCATAAGGCGCGACTCCGACCCCGCCAAGTCCAAAGACGGGACTGGTTCGGGACCCCGACCGGAGCGATCCTTCAGCTTCCTTTATGTCGCGAACGTGATTGGCGCGGTCGCCGGCGCCAGCATCGCTCCCGCACTGATTGAGCTGTACGGCTTCCACGGCACACTGCACGTCGCGGCGATGCTCAACGTGGTGATCTTCGTCTCGGCCACGGCACTGAGTTTCGCGCTGACGGAGCGATCCGAAGCGACTGCGGACGCGACCTCGGCAAAGAGTCCTGCGATCCAGGTTGAGGGCGGCAAGACGGCGCTGGTGCTGCTGTTCACCACCGGGCTGACGACCATGGGCATGGAGCTGATCTGGATCCGGCTGTACACCTACTTCGTCGGACCGCTGGTGTATTCCTTTGCCAAGATTCTGGCGGTTTATCTGGCGGCGACGTTTGCGGGATCGACGATCTATCGCTTGTGGAGCCGGCGCGCGCGCGGGCGCGAGTCGATGCTGTTGTGGGTGTCGCTGGCGTTTCTGGGATTGCTGCCGCTGTATACGGCCAATCCGCTGCGGGAAATGCCTGACATGGTGCGGATCCTGCTGGGCATCGCGCCGTTCGCAGCCATGGTGGGATTTCTGAGCCCGATGCTGGTGGACCGCTGGTCGGGCGGCGATCCGGATCGCGCCGGACGCGCGTATGCGGTGAACGTGCTGGGCTGTATCGTGGGACCGCTGGTCGCCGGATTCGTGCTGTTGCCGCTGTTCGGCGAGCAGGTCTCGCTGCTGATCCTGGTACTGCCGTGGTTCGTGATGGCGATTGCGGGCGTGCGGCAATGGAAGTTCGCGTGGCAGACGGCGGCAACGGCCTGCATCCTGATTGCTGCCATCCTGGTGTTTCACTTCGGCCAGGACTACGAGACGCTGTATCCGCATGCGGTAATCCGCCGCGACAGTACGGCCACGGTCATCGCCGCCGGCGAAGGCATGGATCGCAAGCTGCTGGTCAACGGCGTTGGCATGACGGTGCTGACGCCGATCACCAAGATGATGGCGCACTTCACGCTGTCGCATCTGTCCACGCCGCCGCGCAATGTGCTGATCATCTGCTTCGGGATGGGCACGACGTTTCGTTCGGCTCTGTCGTGGGGAATTCCGGTGACGGTGGTGGAGTTGGTGCCGAGCGTGCCCGCGCTATTTACTTACTACCATCCGGACGGCGCGCAGTTGCTGGCGTCGCCGCGGGCGCATGTGGTGATTGACGATGGCCGGCGCTTTCTCGACCGCTCGTCGCAGAAGTTTGATGCCATCATCATCGACCCGCCGCCGCCGCTGGATGCTGCCGGATCGAGTCTGCTGTACTCGCGCGATTTCTACGAGCTGGCAAAGCAACATCTGACCCCCGGCGGAATCCTGCAACAGTGGCTGTTTTACGGCGACAAGACGGATCGTGCGGCGAGTAACGCGCGCGCTGACGGATGTGTTCCCGTACGTCAAGGTATTTCAGACGATGTCGGGCGATCCCGCCTTCCATTTTCTGGGGAGCCAGAGTCCCATCCCGGACCGAAACGCCCAGCAACTGATAGCGCAGATGCCGCCGCCGGCGATCATCGACATGATGGAGTGGGGCCCGGCGCGCACGCCGACCGAGCAGATGAATATGCTGCTGCACCATGAACTCGATCCGCAAAGGCTGATCGCGGTGGCGCCGAAGGCGCCGGCTCTGGATGATGACCGGCCGATCAACGAATACAACTGGCTGCGGGTGCAGCATCCGCACGTGTGGAGCGAGATTCAATAGGAAGCACACCATTCTTCTCAGCGCGGAAGCAAATGGATGTCCAGAGGAACCGCGCTGAGAAGATGTTCCCAACGTGACGACTTGCCGGCGTCACGTTGTGGCTCGCTTTGCCTGCACAGAATGAAAGCATGTGGCGGGCCAGATTGGGCGGATTGTTGTATCGCATTGGAAGAGCGGGTTTTCCTTTGAAGCGTGGCTGTGAGCGCGCGTCGTTTGCGATGAAAAGCGTCTATCTGAGCGGAGAGTGTGTCTATCCGGAAGGCTAGGGTCGTTTAGTTTTGCTGTGATCGGTAGTGTGGGCCTTCAGGCCCGCTTTATTGGGGACCGAGTCGGCTGAAGAGGCTAATGAAAAAGTCTGACACGCGTGTCCCTCGCGGGCTGAAGCCCGCTCGGGGTAAGAGAAATAAGCCGCTTATCGGCACGACTGAAGTCGTGCCCTGTTACAAAGCGCGCGCAGAACGCGATTCGCGTGTCGTCGGCTGAAGCCGACTCAGAAAAATGTATTTTTCGCTTGGACATTCGCTTACCCGGGTCTCGAACCCCGCCAGACCTGGGCAACCCGACTGTTCCAAGCTTCAATATGTACAGCCGCCTGCAACAAAATACCACTTCCGACCAAGAACCAATTAGCTCGAGCGAAAATTCGGCCGTAAGTGATTGAATCTTCGTTCCCCGGAACGATTGAAATTACTAGCTTGGTTCCTTTTTCAGCAGCCTGTGAAGCCGACTCAGAAAAATGAAACAAACGGCTTGGACGCTGGCCTGAAGGCCAGCACTACCCAAATCGCCGCTCCGGTCGACTTTTTCGGCGGCCTGCAAAGCCGGCTCCAACGAAAACGGGATCGGCTCAACGCGGCGCTAAACTACCCGGCTTGGCAGGGCGATCGATTCGCGGGATGATCTATCTGGAACGATCGGGAGCAAAGACATGATTCCTCGTGCAATGATTCTCCGCATCCTCATTCTTGCAGTGGGGGTTGGAATGTTGCCGCTCGGCCTTAGCGCGCAATCCAGTGAAACGCAAAGCGGGCAGACGCAGGCGAATCCTCCGCGCATGGCGACGCCGCCGATTCAGATCCTGGTGAGCGGCTGCCTCCGGCGCGGACACGACGGCGGCTACTACATCAGCGATCGCAATGGCATCACGTGGGCGCTGTCGTCGACCACGGTCGACCTGTCCGCGCAGGTGATGCATGCGGTGACGGTCACCGGCAAGCCGGCCGGGCTGACGCAACCGCCGCCGCAGTCGAGTCAGTCGCCAGGCAATGCTACAAGCGGAGGAAGCTCACAGCACGGGCTGCAGGTGCTCACGCTGAAGATGCTGAGCAACAGCTGCACGCGATGAGTTTTATTGCCCGGCGACTCAGAAGAGCTTGCGACGCAGTAAACCAGCCAGGCCGAGGATACCGGAACCAAATAGCATGATGCTGCTGGGCTCAGGAACCGAGGTCGTCGTGCTGGTGGTGGTGCTCGTCGTGGTGCTGCCGGTACCGAGGACGGTGAACGATTCCGAAGGAATCGAGCCGACAGAATTCTCGGAGGCCTGCGCCGGGCCCTCGTTCTCATCCCAGAAAGCCGGGTCGCCGCTGGGTACGCTGGCGTTCTGCAGGTTCAGCCAGTAGGTGCCGGCGTTGAGCGTCGGGCCGTTGAAGGCGCTGATCTCGTTGCAGACGTCGTAGCCATAGGTGTTGATCACGCAGGAGCCGCGGTTGAAATTGATCACCTGATCAAAGTAGGTGGTGCCGCTGTTCTCGCCCGAGGTGATGGACAGTTCCGCCGAGGTCAGCGTATCGCCCGAAAACAGCCATATTCCGAAGTCGGCCCCGGTTATGGTCGTATTGTTGTTGGTGACGTTGAAGGTGTCGCTGACGATGAAGCCGAAGTTGATGGTCCATCCGTCGGTGTTGCCGTTGATTGGACCGTTGCTGTAGAGCGTCTGTGTTACGGCCGGACTGGCCAGCGCCAGACAAAGAACGAGAAGCGAAGCGATGCGCACAGGTCACCCCACTGCCAAAGTTGGAAGCAATTATTCTGCCAGGCTACATCATTGAATTTACTGGACTTAATGTGACACCCGCCCGTCCCGTATGCAGACTCTTGCGGCCTTGCCGACATGGTCGATGAGCTCGCGGTTTGCTCGCGTTGGAAGAGCTGAACAATAGCGACACGCGATGAGCTTTGTTGCCGGCGAATCAGAAGAGCTTGCGACGCAGCAAGCCGGCCAGGCCAAGGATGCCGGAACCAAATAGCATGATGCTGCTGGGTTCAGGAACCGAGGTGGTCGTGCTGGTGGTGGTGCTGGTGCCGAGAACGGTGAACGATTCCGAAGGAATCGAGCCAACCTCGCTATTCGATGCCATCGACGGTCCGGAATTCTCGTCCCAGTAAACCGGGTCGCCGCTGGGTACGTTGGCGTTCTGCAGATTCAGCCAGTAGGTGCCGGAGTTGAGGGTGGGGCCGTTGAACGTGGTGTTCTCCTGGCAGACGTTGAACTCGAAATCGTTCACCTTGCAGGAACCCTGCGTGAAGTCGACCGTCTGGTCAAAATAGCTGGTGCCACCATTCTCGCCCGAGGTGATGGACAGTTCGGCCGAGGTCACAGTGTCGCCCGGGAACAGCCAGACCCCGAAGCTGCCACCGGTGATGGTGGTGCCGCTGTTGGTCACGTTGAAGGTATCGCTGATGATGAAGCCGAAGTTGATAGCCCACGCGTCGGTGTTGCCATTGATGGGACCGTTGCTATACACGGTCTGCGATATAGCCGGACTGGCAAGCGCCAGACAAAGAACCAGAAGAGAAGCGATGCGCATGGTTCATGCCTCCTTCGAGAATTCCCGCAATTATAGCCCTAACCGTCCCAGAAACGGACAGGGATATTGTGCGGCGCGGTCGGCACTTGCGCTGCGCTTTTGATGCTGGCATGATGGGCGCTAGCTCCTCCGCAGCTCCAACCAAGGAAAAAGGCCCTGATGTCTCGTTTGAGTGCAGCCGCGCGTTATGGATCACGTGAGCTTCGCATGGCTGTGTTGATCTGCCTGCTGTTGGTGTGCGCTGTGACCATTCTGCCGGCGCAATGTCCGGCGACGGACGACGATCCCAATGTCATGTTCAAGCGCCCTGGACCGGTGCGGCCGCCGGGCGCAGAGCCGCCGCTGCCGGAAGCGGGCTACCTCACGAACACGCATTACACCAGCCAGTTCTTCGGCATCGATTTCGATCTGCCGCTGACCGTCGAGGGGCACGAGATCATGATGCCGATCATGCCGGAGAAGCAGCACGCGCTGCTGGCGCTGCAATACGAGAAGGGCGAGCACACCGGCTACATCATCGTGACGGCGACCGATCCGCTACCCGGCCAGCAGATCAACACGCCGGAAAAGCAGCGGCAGGAACTGGAGAAGTGGAACAACCAGAACACCGGCTGGGGGCAGCAGAACCCGTTTCCCATACCGTCGTTCCTGCTGAACACCGGGCGTTTCAATTCGTCGACCCACCGCACCGGGCGCAACTATGCGATCCAGTACTGGACCGGCATCAATAACTACATGGTGAAGGTGGTGATCGGCAGCAACGATCAGGACTTCCTGCACAAGGCCAAGAGCCTGATGGCCGACGCGAAGATTTACTGCCCGCAGGATGATGGCTCGCTGATCACCAAAGAAGGCAAGCCGGTGAAGGTTGAGGGCAAGCCTTATTACGGACCGACGGTGCCGACCTTTCGCGTGAATGAGGCGATTCATGACGAGCCGGGAAAAAACATTCCCGCAGGGGAAGTAGTCGAGGGCGTGTATCGCAATCCGGAGCTGGGCCTGCAATATCAGCTGCCGGCGGAATGGGCGCCGCTGCCGCCGGATAAGAGCGATCCGCCGCCGATTGAGGCGTCGGCGTTGCGCATCTATCGATTTTTGCACGCTTGCTCGCAGACGCTGCTGACGATTGCGCCGCAACATCCGGCGAAGGATCAGTCGGCGCCGATGATCGTGCTGCACGCGCTCGATCCAAATTGCCTCTCGATGCATACCGCGACCTCGCTTACCGACAAGCGCACGCTGGACGCGGTTGCGGCCAGCCTGGAGGCGATGAACGAGTTCGGCCAGATCTCGACCGATGAGCTGATCACGATGCATGGGCATCTGTTCATGGTGTTTCATGGAACGCTGGCGACGGCGGAACGCGGCGAAGATCTGGGCGTACGAATGTCGCAATCGATTTTTGCGACGCGCTACAACAAGATGCTGCTGATGTGGTCGGTGCTCGCCGCCGATCGGGACGCGCTGAACGAAGTGCCGGTGAGCAATATTGTGTTCGAGGGCTCGCCGCCGATTCCGTTGAAGGAGTCGGCGGAGGTGAAGAAGTAGAGGGTCCGCCCGCAGCGGCTAAAGAGGCTGCTGAAAAGTCGAGAAGCAGATCCCTCGTCGGCCTGAAGGCCTCCTCGTGATGACAAAAACAAATGACTTGCAACGGCGCAGCTAAAGCTGCGCCCCTTCAAACATCCCACAATCGACTTTTCAGCGGCCTGTTCAGCCGGCCCTCAACAACCCGGGATTTGCTGGATTTTCTGCGGTCGTTCTGTGATGTCCCACATCGTAGGACGTCTTACGTTGTAAGATGCCAGGCGTTACGGAGTGATCTCCCAGATCGTGCCGCAGCTGCCGCCAGGACAATATCCAGCGAGACCTCCGCCGTTTGTCGTCCCGAACAGATTGCCATTCGCGTCGATCAACACGTTGCTATGGGGATCTGCGCCGTCGCTGCCGTTGGTGAAGTCAGAAAAATCGTGCCGGCCGGCAGCTCCGGGGGTCGGAGTGGCTGACGGTAGATCCGGCACGACATTGAGGTGACACAGAAGTATCGTAGTCGCGGGCAATCGGCGGCGCAGCGTCAGGGGTCACGCTTCAACGTGCAATGTTGGCAGAGGTGGGGTGAGGAATGTCGCAGGGCGATGTGCTTAGTTCCCGCAAGCGGAAAGAAAGTTCGGAGATGAAAAAAAAAGCCGCGGGGTAAAGCGCGGCTGATCGTCTGTTGTGCCGCCGGCTGAAGCCGGCTCCGTGAAGAAACAGAGACCCGAAACGCTGGCCTGAAGGCCAGCACTACCCAAGCCCTGCCTCCTCGCTATGTGGGGAGTAGCGGACTTATCAGCCCTGGTTAGCCCAAACGATGGGCGAACCTGGGGCACCGGACAATGCGACTGAGATCGCCTCGTGTGTCGCCGGCTGAAGCCGGCTCTGCCGAGATGACAAGCGGCTAGACGCGGGCCTGAAGGCCCGCTCTACCCGCCCTTTGGTTAGTGACGTTTCTTCTTGGCAGCCTTTTTCGCGCCGCCTTTCTTCGCGGCCTTTTTGGCTGGCTTCTTGGCAGCTTTCTTCGCAGCCTTCTTGACCGGCTTCTTGGCAGCTTTCTTCGCGGGCTTCTTGGCTGCCTTTTTCGCCGGGGCCTTCTTCGCCGCTTTCTTGGGAGCAGCTTTCTTAGGCGGAGCCGGCGGTTTCGACGGTGGAGCTTCCGCAGCTACCGGCTCGATCTCGATGTCTTCTTCAACGACGGTGACGGTTTCAGGTTCTTCTTCCTCTTCTTCCTCTTCTTCGTATTCTTCTTCTTCAAGAGAATCGTTGTACGCGCTGTCTCCGTAGTCGTCCATTTCGTCATCTCTGCGACCATAGAGCGTTTCGTCAAACATGTGCTTGTCCTCCTGATGGCGCCGGGCTCCGCATTAACCTAACGGAGGCAGCTGGCAAAGCAAAAGTCGGTTTTATACCAAAGACGATGAATCGCACAAGGGCAAGCGAACAATAGAGCACCGCGCCCGCCCATTCTGGTTTTACACAACGGGCTTGTTGTAACAGAGCAACTAGCAATTAGCAACCGGCAACTAGCTGTGGGCCGTGAGCCATGGGCTGTGGGCCGTGGGTCGGAGGCCGCAGTCCTAGCGATCCGGTTTTGCTGATGGCTCAGAGCTCAAGGCCCATGGCTCACAGCTCAGAGCTATTTCTTGATCACCAGCACGTCGCCGGCGCGGAGGTTGGCGGCCAGCTTGGGGTTATCGCGCTTGAGGGCCTGGACCGAGACGTGGTTCGACTCGGCGATGCTGGACAGGGTTTCGCCCTTCTTGACGGTGTGGTACTTGGCTTCGGCGGATTCTGTGGTCGAAGAGTGCGACTTCCCAGTAGTGCTATGGTGAGCGGCGGACCCGCTGGTGGAGGTTTTCGACTCCGGAGGATCGCCTTCGGCCGTGGCAGTAGCGGCGCTGCTGTCGGAGCTGGTGGGCTTGTAGATGACGAGCATGCGGCCCGGCGTAAGCTCCGAGCTGGCGCGTAAGTGGTTCCATTTGCGCAGCTTATCGACCGGAACCTCGAAGTCGTCAGCCACTGAAGCGACGGTATCGCCCTTGCGAACTTTGTAGTGAGTGGCCTTGTGCGAATAGGCGTCGGCCGTGCCTTCATGCCGGTTGGGCGAGATGGGGATGATCAGCTTCGTGCCGGGCCGGATGTCGTCGCCGGCACCGCCGGAGAGGCTGTTGGCATCGGCAATGGACGAGGTCGAGACGTGATACTTGCGCGCGATCGTGCCCAGCGAGTCGCCGTATTCGACGCGGTGGTAGCGCCAGTACGTCCGCATCTCCTGCGGGATGACGGCGATGGCCGTCTCGTACTTCTCCTGCGAGCCGGCTGGCAAGTTCAGCGTGAAGGGCTGATCCTTGGGCGTGGTCATGCGCAGCAGGCTGGGATTAATTTCCTGCAAATAATCGACCGAGGTGTCGACGCATTCGGCTACCAGCCGCAGGTCCACAGGATAGGTGATGACGATGTGGTCGAGCTGCACCGGCGGCTCGGGCGCGACGGATTGCAGCCCGTACTGCTCGGGATTCTTCGCCATGATGGTTTCGGCGATGATGATGGGGACGTAGTTCTGCGTCTCATGCGGCAAGACGCCGCGGCGGTAGAGCTCCCAGAAATCGGCGTAACCGGTGCGCTCAACCGCGTGCTGCACCGTTGCCGCGCCCGAGTTGTACGCGGCCATCGCGAGGTACCAGTCGCCGAATTGGTTATAGAGATCGTGCAGATGGCGAGCGGCGGCGCGCGTGGCCTTCTCGGGATCCTGGCGATCGTCAACCCACCAGGTGCGCGAGAGGCCGTTGAGTTCCCCCGTCTGCGCCATGAACTGCCACATGCCGCGCGCGCCCGCACGCGACAGCGCCAGCGGCTGGAAGCCGGACTCGGCCTGCGCCAGGTAGATGAGGTCCTGCGGCACGCCTTCCTCTTTGAGCACGCGCGAGATCATCTCGTGATAGCGGCCGGCGCGCGCCCAGGCGTGCTCCAGCGTGGCCTTGCCGCGCGGGCTGGAGTAGTAGTTGATAAACATCGCGACCTGGTCGTTCATCACCAGCGGCAGGTCGGACTTGGTGTTCTTGACCTCGACTTCGGCCCGGGCCTTGATGTTGGGATCGACGGGGAAGGTGTTGATGTCGTTGGCTTCGTCGATGGGCGCGGGCTCGGAGCGCGGCTCGTTGAAGCCGTCACCCTGTTGCAGCGCCGCCATCTCCAATTCGTGTACCGCCTCGACAATTTTGTCGAATTCGCGCTGCAGGCGGTCGTCATTGCGGACGTCGAGGTTGCTGCTGAGCAGCGTGTTGAAGGCCTGATCGAAGTTGGCGCGCGCGGCTTCCAGATGCCCCGCCTGGTAGTTGGCCTGACCGGCGGCGTATTCCTTCTCAGCCAGTGCGACCAGGGCGTCGGCGGGATCGGGCTTCGGGGCCGGCGCGGCGGCTTGCTGCGCAATGGGAACCGGCGGAGGAACCTGGGCTTTCGTCGACTTCTGAGCGAGCAGATCGTTGGAACTGAAGAGAAGGAGGCTGAAGCAGAAAAGTACGGCCACCGGAAGCTTATGGCGAAGCAGTGTCATCGTTTCACAAATATCAAAAAAAACTAGAGCCTACCTGCGTCCCACCCGGTTGATGTGATGTTACTATGCCGCGAATTTTGGGGTCAACGAAACCGGGACGAATGATGGTGGGTCAAAATTGAGCCACCACCGGACGAATGTACGTAACTCGCAGCACGAAGAGTCTGAAGCCGTCCTGTGCTAAGCGGCTTCGTCGTATGCGGTCCCAGCGCGCCTATCCCGAAATCATCCGGATCGTCACCAGCCAAGTCTCCACCAACTGAGGCCATGCCGTTATCGGGAACTTCGTACGCCGCAGTCCGAATGCGTGGCCGCCCTGAGCATACAGATGCATCTCCACCGGAACGCCGGCGTTCTTCAGCGCAATGTAGTACGCCAGCGAGTCGTTTACGTTGTCCGCGTGGTCATCCTCTGCCTGCAGCAAGAACGTCGGCGGGGTCTGACGGGTGGCGCGAAGATCAGGATTCACGCTCAAATCTTTATCGGCATTCGGCGGAGAATGAATCACAAACTTCGTGGCGCCTTTCCTGGCATCCCACTGCGCCGCGGAGAGCGACAGATGGCCGGGATAAATCGCCACGGCAAAATCGGGGCGGCAGCTCACTTGGTCGGCGGCATCGACCGCCGGATACAAACGCTTGGCAAAGTGCGTACTCATCGCGGCCACCAGATGACCGCCCGCCGAAAACCCAAGCACACCAATCTTGTGCGGATCGATGTGCCACTCGGCGGCGTGAAAGCGCACGAGCCCCAGCGCGCGCTGCGCATCCTCCAACGCTATCGGTGACTCCGGATACGGCCCGGACTTGGGATACGGCGCGGGCTTGGGATATCCCGGCTCACCCGGCACGCGATACTTCAACAGCACACACGTAATTCCCTTGGAGGTCAGCCAGTCGCAGACCTCCGTGCCTTCAAGATCGATAGCCAGAATCTGATATCCCCCGCCAGGAAGCACCACCACCGCCGCGCCCGTGTTCTTTCCGTTTGGCGGATAGACCGTCATCGTAGGCCGCGACACGTCGCTCACATAAAGCCACGGCCTGCCAGCCACCAGATCTTTTGTGTCCGTCGCCGTGTTCTCCGGCCCGCGACAGCGTTGCGCATCAGGCACAGCTCCGGGCCATATCGGCAGTTGGGTATGACCCGGAGATGGCTGCCAGCCAGTCTGCTGCGCGCTGAGACCAGCAAACGCAAACGCAGCGCAGAGAGCTAAAAGCAAAGGCTTCATCACAATTCTCACAGGGAAACAGGCGTCGTCGTGCTTGTGCACAAGCGGCGAGGGTGGTCAATCGTACAGGTGGAGTCCCACAGGCACGTGCAGAATGCACGCTTCCAGCTCGCAGAATGTTTGTTGCTGCGCTATTTCTTACTTTCTGTTTCCGCTTCACACGCCCAGCATTTGATTGAGGTAGATGATTCCCCAAGGTCTTCTTTGGGCATGGTTATCAGGTGCCCACATTTGAGATAGCAATGCACAAGAAGGCCATCCCATACCGCACGCACAATTGGCTGCATGAATTTGCCTTCTGCCGCCACCAAAGCAGCCTACTACGAAAACCATTGAGGCAGCTTACGCGAACTTTAGGACACTGCCGACTGGTTCTTACTGGTTGGCCTGGCTGATCAGCTGCGCGACCTTCGAGTCCGGCCCGACCGGCTCGACCATTACGATCTGATTGGCGTTGAGGTACATGCGATCGGGGCCATGCAATTCCTTGCCGCGCTTCACCAGCATGTTGGTCACCTGCTTGGTCTCGGGATCGGTTTTGCTCACGACATAGAACACGTCCGTCAGCATGGGATTACGCGTGCCATATCCCGAGAGCTTGCCATAGTAGACCGCGCCGTTGGTTAGCAGGACAGCCTGGTAAGGCGTGGCAAAAGTGCGGCCGAGATTGTGGTGCATCCAGTGATAGGTTACGGCGTGGCCGAGAAAGAGGCCGACTACCAGGCAGACGACGCACGCAATGATCAGGCGGGCGTTTCCGTTTTTGTTGGCAGGTTCAGTCACAGCGGGCGATGGCATTGCATTCTCCGACCATTCTTTTACAGCCTAGATCATAAATCGCTTTGTAGCAGGGTACGGCATCACAGGCTGCGGAAGAAACGCATGAGACGATTTGGGTGCCGTCGGCTGAAGCCGACTCAGAAAAGGAAACAAACGGCTTGGACGCCGGCCTGAGGCCAGCTCTACCCGAAAGCACGCATCGGTCGACTTCTTCCGCAGCCTGATCGGCCGTGCCGAACAACGCAATTGCCTTTAGCCGCTGCGAAATCAGGGGCTAAAGCCCAGCTCACTTAACGATCAGACGGCACGACTGAAGTCGTGCCCTGTTACGAAGCTAACCGATCTTGAGATGAGTTGTAGCTTGCAATCGTGTTAAGAAACGTACTTCTCGATTGACAGCGAATAGACTTCGCAGGACAATGCCGCCGGTTGAACAACCTGCTCCGCCGGGCCCAACTTTTCCTCGGAGGAGGCGATTATGCGCCCCATCGCCCGCATTCCCATTTTTCAGCCCACAACCATCGTGATTTTTGTTGCGCTGGCGAGCTTTCGCTGCACAGGCCGTGGACAGCACGCATCGCTCCGCGATCAGCGCAATCCGCTGACTTTGCCTATTGGATCGGCGATGCCTCTGGCCGGCCCATGAACTTCACCACGCCGTCGTCGCCCGACAACTGGCTGGGCGGCACGGGCAACTGGAGTAACGGCGCCGACTGGAGCGCCGGCGAGCCCGGCACCAGCAGCGACGTGTTCATCAACACGGGCAACGACTACGTGACGCTGGACACCAGCGCCAGCATCAACTCGTTGACCCTCGGCGGCGCGAGTGGTAGCTCGGTCCTGATTGACCCCAATCAAGGGGACTACACCGTAAGCATCGCCGGAGCGCTGACCATCAATCAAACTGGCACGCTCACGCTCACCGGGGATTCCATCACCGCGAACGGAAATTCCACGAACGCGGGGACCATTAACCTTTCGCTCTCGACGTTAACGGTCAATGCCAACTTCACAAATTCGGGGACTCTGACGTTTGCCAATAATATTGGCTTCCTGAACGTCAGCGGAACGCTTACCAACTCCGGAACGATAAACGATAACTACATGTCCCAGCTCACCGTGGGCGGCGACGTCATCAACTCCGGTTCGCTCACGGTCTTCTCAACCACGATAACGGGAAACCTGATGAACGAGCCTGGAAGCATGCTGACCGCGTACGGATTAACCGTTGGCGGGAATGTGGTGAACGATGGGGATATTGAACCCTTCAAGAAAAACAGCCTCTTCACGGTGACTGGCGAGCTTACTAACAACGGACTATTTGATCCTGGATATTCGACGGCTACCGTCGGAAGCCTGAACAACAGCGGTCTTGTCTACCCGTTCCAGCTGACGGTTCATGGCGACACTGTCAATTCGGGCACAATCTATATGGGCTGGTGCGGATACGGCTGCGGTTCTCAGTTCATTAGTATTGGCGGCACTCTCACCAACACTCCGACGGGCGATTTTGAGATTTTCGGGCCCTACATAGGCGGTGGTGCAGCGAATATTGTGAATAGCGGGTCTATCGACTTGATGAACTCGGCATCGCTGTCCGCCGGCAACCTCGCGAATTCGGGAACGGTAAATGTGGCCGGCGGAACCAACGGCGGCAGTTCGCTGACGGTTGAGGGACGATTTACCAACAGTCCTGGCGGAGTCCTGGACCTGGTGCAGGGCAGCACGGCTAGCATCGCCAACCTGATCAATGTTGGAACGGTCATGGTGGGCAATGGATCGACGCTCACCGTACCACCCGGTGCGCATGCTCCGAACAGCGCTCTCGCCGGTTTCCTTAACGCGGGGACGGTTGACATCGCCTCCGGCGCCACCATTTCCAGCCCGGCGCAGTACATGCAAACGGCGGGAGAGACCACGGTCGACGGTCGTCTCACTGGCGTCGTCAACCTCGCCGGCGGCTCGCTCTACGGAAATAACGGCACCATCTCCGGCAATGTCACGTCCAACGCCAGCTTCAACATTGGTGACGCGGAAATGACCGTCGGCGAACTCTCGATCATGGGCAATTACACGCAGCGAGCGAATGGCAGCCTGACCTTCGATATCGCGAGTCTGAACTCGTACGATCAGCTCAACGTCAGCGGCCACGCTCAGCTCAACGGCCTGATGACGGTCGAATCTGCTGAACGGCTACATCCCGCAGGTTGGCAATATGTTCGACATCATGAACTTCGCCAGCGAGTCGGGGACGTTCTCGATGGTGGTTGGTTTGCCCATCGACAATCAGGAGCACTTCACGTTGGAATACAACGCGACCAACCTGACGCTGGACGTAGTCTCCGGTCCCGGTATGCAGGCGGCTTCGGGGCATGGCAGCTCGTCGGGCAGCGAACCGTTCATCACGCCACTGGGCGACAACATGAGCTTTGTGAGCGCCGACTACTCCGCGCCGCAGTCCTCGGTTCCGGAACCCGGCAGCATCCTGCTGTTCGGAACCGGCATGGCGGGAGTCGCTGCCTTTCTGCGTCGCACGCGATTGTGATGTTGCTAGGCCGCGATTTGGGGGTGACGGAACGGGGACGAATGAAACCGAAGGTGGTAGGAGTATGGAGACGACAATCAAGTGAATGCGCAAACCTGTTCGACATAACCCGGGCTGGAGAATCACAGTAATCCACACGGATTTGGTAGTAGCATATTGACATCCTGGAAGTAGTGGATATGATGCGAGTCTGATTTCGCTCGCCCGCTCAATCGAATAAAAGGTGAATGGAAGAATATGGCAGAAAGAAAACCGTTCATTGGGCCGATCAAGGCTGACCCTGAATTGAACAAGTTGATAGAGGAATCAAAGCGTGCTCCTGTGACGGAGGAAGAGTTACGCGAGCAACGCATTAGTTTTGCTTTTGGCAATGCACCCGCCAACGCGCGGAATATTACCAAGGACAGTGTTCGAAGAACGTCCCAGCACATTAAACTCTTGGACTAGTTGACATGACCACTGACTGAGGCGGGCCTGTTCCCTACCCATGTCTGTTCGCGAGCGAGACAATCCCCAACTTTACGACAAGATTCAGGAGCAGAATCTGCTCCGCCAGTACGATCTACTGTCGAACTGCATTGAGATCGGCATTGAAAAGCGTATCGAGGCTTTCGACAAATACACCTTGTGGGCACTGAATGCGACGGCTGTTGCGAATATTGCTCAATTCGGAGGGAGATTTCGCGAAGAGCCCATCTACGTCGGTAATCACATTCCGCCGACATTCGACAAGGTTCCTCACCTTATGGATATGTTCTTTTCATTCATTCATGAGAATTGGAATGTTGAGGGAGTCGGTGACCAGCCCACTGGACTGGCGGCGTACGCACTCGGGCGCCTTAACTGGATTCATCCATTTGTCGAGGAGAACGGCAAGAGCGGCGTGCTATTACCTGATCTGCCTGCATTATGGGGCTCTGCTGCCCGGCAGAAAAATCGTTCCAGAGCGAATTCGAGAAAACCGTGAGCCCTACTACGCCGCATTAAGAGCTGCCGATCATTCATGGGCAGAAGGGCACATCGACGTTTCTGCAATGGCAGACTACCTCGCCGGGCTTCTCAGGGGACAACTCGCCGAGAGGTAAATAAACCCGACACGGTGTTTTCCGCTCAGGCCGAGGGTCGTCTTTGACCCATTAATCAGTTCACTTCGAGGGTGATCCTCAGCGCGGCGTCGACTACATTATGCCGCCTTTTTCTGCTGTTCCTCTGGCGCGCGCTTGGGGTGGAGATACCACGGAACTTTGATGACCGTGATTCGCGGATTCTCTTTCAGGTCGAGCAGCGTCTTCAGCAGCTGTGAGCGATTGTTGTGCAGCACGCGGTTGTACCAGTGGTGCTCGATGAGTTCGGGCACGAGGATCGCAATGTGGTCGTCGGCGTTCTTGGCCTGCAGCTGGAGCGCGTACTCCACAATCGGCTTGACCACGAAGCGGTAGGGCGACTGCAGCTCGACCAGTTCAGGCACGGGTAGCTCGGCTCGTTTCGCCGGCGTGACAACCAGCTCTTCAAACTCTTCGCAAAACCTATGGTCGTCGTCTTCGCTGCAGTTAACGTGCAGAAACGTGATGCGGTTGGAGATGGACCAGGCGAAGCGCAGCGTTTTTTCCGCGACCGCGCTCCAGCTTTCGATGGGGATGAGGACGATGGGCGCGCAAATTTCTTTGCAATTCACGCCGCGGTCGAGCGCCGTCATGCGCTCCACCGCGTCGTAGTGGCGCCGAACCAGGTACATCAGCAGGATCAGCGCGGGAATGAGGATCACCGTGATCCACGCGCCCTCGACAAATTTCGTGACCAGTACGACGCAGACCGTGATGCCGGTAGCAAACGCGCCGATCGCGTTGATCGCCATGCTGCGGTACGCGCCGGCTCCGCCATGCCGCTTCCAGTGCGCCACCATTCCGGCCTGCGATAGCGTGAAGGCCAGAAACGCTCCCACGGCGTAGAGCGGGATCAGCCGGTCGGTGATGCCGCCGAAGATAGTCAGCAGAATTGCGGTGAGGATCGCCAGCGCGTAAACGCCGGGCGTGAAGACCAGCCTTCGTCCGCGAATGGCGAGCGAGTGCGGCAGGAATCGGTTTTGCGCGATGGCGCGCGCCAGTCGCGGAAAATCCGCGAAGGCGGTATTCGCCGACAGCGATAGGACGATGAGAATGGACACGATGCTGGTCCAGTAAAACGCGCCGCGTCCGGTGATGGCCGCGAGCAGTTGCGACAGCACGCTCTGATAGCCCGGCTGCCCTGGCGTGGTGGCAGCGACGCCGTAAAGCGGGCAGAGATACGCGACGCCGCCGAGCATCAGCATCAGGATCGCGATGATGATGGTGAGGGTGAGGCGCGCGGTCTTGTCGGTGGGATCGCGAAAGGCCATCACGCCGTTGCTGACCGCTTCCACACCGGTCATCGCCGTGCAGCCGCTGGAAAAGGCGCGCAGGATGAGCCACGCGCTGACAGCTGCGGTGACGTGCGTCAGCCGCGGCGGCGCGATCACCGGCACGGGATGACCTCCGGCAAGCATCGCCTTCACCAGGCCGATGGCGATCATCCCCAGCAGGCACGCGATGAAAATGTACGTCGGCGCCATAAAGAGTCCGCCGGTCTCCTGCACCCCGCGAACGTTGACGAAGGTGAGGATCAGCAGAATCCCCAGGCAGATGGCCACCGTGTGCGATTGCAGGTTGGGAACGGCCGAGACCAGCGCGCCCACGCCCGCGGAAATGCCGACCGCCGCGGTGAGAATGTAGTCGATCATGAGCGCGGCCGCGGCCAGCAGTCCGGGCCACGTGCCGAGGTTCTGGCTGGCGACGGTGTACGAGCCACCGCCTTGCGGGTACGCTGTGATGGTCTGGCGGTAGGAGAAGTAAACGATGCCGAGCAGGATAAGAATGCAGAGCGTGATGGGCCGGATGAGATGCACGCCGCCCATGCCCAGCGCGATCAGCAGCGTCAGCGCGGCTTCAGGCCCGTACGCGGCCGAGCTCAGCGCGTCCAGCCCAAACACCGGCACGCCCTTTGCGGGACCGATGCGCTCGGCCTGGTCGTCCTCGCTGGCTAGCGGCCGGCCGAATAGGATGTCGGCAAGTTTCACTTTTTTCTCTCAGGTGTGGATGAGGTGCGGCGGCAATGAGTCATCGGGTTTTGTGAACGGTGTGTAAATTTATGGCTGACTGTTCCGAAGTCGACAACACGGTTGATTGGATGCGGGAAATGGCGGTGGCAATGGATTGGCGGCTTAGAGATAGCCGCGAGCCTCACGCACTCGCGATCTTGAAGGGGCACGCCTCAAGCGGGTACTTCTGAGCTAGTGCGAGAGCCAAACATAACGAAGGTACGGTCCAATTTCGCGCCACCATGCTCCGTGCCAATGAATAACGGGAGCGGGAGGCGAGGCGGGTGGGGTCTCGGCTCTCAGTCGTGTTGCTGTCCGGTAGCACTCTGCCGCGTGCTGCTGATCATTCAGTTCGCCGTACGCATGTCCCATCAACGCCCATGCCTGGACCTTCCTCGCGCGATCATCAGAAACCGCCAAGAATTTCTGGTAGCACCGAATGGCCGTCTGCAGGTGGTGGCGATGATGCTCGGCGAGGGCTATGCCCCAATTGACGTCGGCACCCTCAGGATCAACTTCCCAAGCCCGGTACAAATGTCGCAGTGCCTCTTCGTGTTGACCGCGCGCTTCAAGCATGTTTCCTACCATGGACTCGGCGAGCGAGTTGCGATCGTTCGCTTCCGCGGAATGCGCCCACACGGTGAAATCGTCTTTCCAAAATCCGATCTGATGACGTGTGAGGAGCGCGAGTACAATCAGCCCGGCCACACCCGCCGTCCGCACCGACAGCGTGCGCAGGCGGTGACCTGCGGCCCATTCCGCGGCACTCCAGCAGATCACCAAATACAGCCCAATGAAGCAGGCATAAGCCCAGCGGTCCGCATAGGCAGGAAGATCGATTTGCACCAAGCCGATCATCGGCACCATGGTTCCGAGAAACCAGAACCAGCCGACAGGAAGGTAGCGACGCTGCCTTAGCAACACCGCAAACACGGTTATCGTGACCAGCAGACACAGCGACGCCCAGACCATTCCCCAGCGGAGGGCGTAACCCGGGTGTGGATGCAGGTAGCTCAAGTTGGCTGGCCAGAACGCCTTACCTAAATACTGGGAGTAAGACAAGATGGCGTTCCCTAACCGGATGGAGAAGGTGTAAGGCCAGTCCCTGGGAGCGGCCTTCTGCTCGCTCAGTAATGTGACCACGGCATCCAACGCCATGATGATGAACAGAGGAAACTTCTCCCTGACGAGAGCCAAGACCGGGCGTGGCGTTGGAGCTTCTGCCGTCGCCGTGCCTCCGGTGGCGCCAGGATCGCCAGCGAACATCCGCCGCAGAGGCCAATAATCCAACAGCAGCAGAACAAATGGCAGAGTGATGACCTGCGGCTTAACCAGCAGGCCCATGACATACAGCAGACTGACCAGCGCCATGCGCCAGCGCGTCGGCTTTAGGGCATAGTTCCAGTAAGCTGCCAGCGCCAGCAACAAGAACGTTGTGCTCAGGATAGTATTCAGCTCCGCTACCCAAGCCACGCTTTCCACGTTGACGGGATGCAGCGCGAACAGGGCCGCAACCATGAAACTCCGGCCGGCATATCCGGTACATCGTTTCAACATCCAGAACAACAGAACAGCATTGAGTGAGTGCAAGACCACATTCACGTCATGGTGTCGTATGGGATCCAACTGAAACATCCGCACCTTGAGACTATTGGCCAGGAAGGCGACGGGAACGTAGTTCAGGCAGTACTGATGGGTTAATGCCCACTTGACGTTCTCCCAGTTCAAGGGGCCAGTGACATGAGGATTCTGGGTTACGTAGCCGCCGTCGTCGATGCCGAAGAACGGATGGTGACGGACAGGGTAGTAAACGGCCACGGTTGCGGCGAGCAAGACGAGGCACGCTATAACACTTCCCCGCCTGAGATGCGGATGCGGATCTCGGGGAGGACGTAGGACCAAGTCCTCGTGCTTTGCTACTGCCAAGCCCATGGGCTTCTCTGGGTCGCGTAGTATACGACGGAACTCCCGCCGAAAGCTATGGCAAAACGGGCTGCGCTACTGCGGCAATCCCACTCTCTTCACCAGCTCGGCGAAGCGCGGATCGGAGCGGAGGGGATCGAGCATGAAATCGGTTTTCAGCTGATACAGGCTATCGCGCTCGCGATAAGCCGTATCGAGCCAGTAGAAAGCCTGCTCCTTGTCGCCCGCCTGGGCATACAGCTGGGCGATCAAATAGGGCGAGGCGTAGCTATTCTTGCGCTGCGCCAGTCGGACCGCGATTCGCCCTCTTGAGAGCCTCTTTCCAGCCTCCGGCCTTGTAACCCTCGTCCAGCGCGGCGGCAAATTCCACTTCGTTCGGATCGCCATCGAGCTGGCGAAGGTTTTCCATTCTTCAATGGCCTGCGGGTACATACCTTTCCCCCAGTAGGCCTGGGCCAGATACAGGTGCGCGACCGGGAAGGTCGGGTTCTCCGCGGCAACTCCGCTTGGCCCCATTCGATCGCTTCATCGTACTGCCGGGCTGAGATATAAACGCGCGCACGCCAGATCGTGGCGATAATCGGCGACAGCGGATCCAGATCGTGAGCGCGCGCGGCTTCCGCAAGAGCTTCCTGGGTCCTGCCCAGAGAACCCAGATCTTCCGCATACCACTGGTGTGCGGTCGCGTCGTTGGGATCGAGTTCAAACGCCTTCTTGAATTCCGCTACGCCTCCCGCAAAATCGTAGTCGTACTCGATCTCGTTCGCGCCCAGATCGGCATGGGGCTGCGCCAACGTCGGATCCAGTTCCAGCGCTCTGCGGGCAGCGGCATTCGACTTGGAATAGTATTCGCCAGGCGATCCACCGTGACTCGGCAATACTCCGTAAGTATCGGCCAGACCGAGATACGCCATCGCGTAGCCGGGATCTTTCCCGATGGCCTGATTGAAGTACGCGATCGCCGCCGCCAGGCTCGCGGGCGTGCGCTTGTTCCACTCGTAGCGTCCCTTCAGGTACAGCTCGTAGGCTTCGGGATCTTTCGTGCCCTGCTTGGTGACCTGCTGCTTCTCCGCGCTGCTCATCTCGGAGCGCAGCTTGCTCCGCAATGTCGCCGGCGATCTGCTGCTGCATCGCAATGATGTTGGCCGCCGGGCCGCTGTAGTGCTGTCCCCAGATCACGGTGTTGTCGCTGACGTTGGTGAGCTCGGCGCTCACGTCGATTGTGTCGCCGTGCGGCACCACGCGCCCGCTGACCAGCGCCGCGACGCCCAGATCCTTGCCCACCTGCTGCACGTCGACCTCTTTGCCTTTGTAACGAAAGACCGAGTGCCGCGACTTCACCTTCAGGTCGGGCACGTGCGCCAGATTGTCGATCAGCGATTCGGTGATGCCGTCGCTGAGATAGTCGGTCTTGGCATCGCCGCCGACGTTGGTGAACGGCAGCACGGCCAGCGAATCGATCTGCTTGGTCCTGCTGGATCGCACGTACCACGCGACGCCGCCCGCAGCGAACGTGAGAGCCACGATCACGCAGATGGCCACGACGATCGGCATCTGGCGCCGCCTGCCCGTAGTGACCGCCGGCATTCTGCCGCTGGACGAAGACGAATGCGCAGCCAGGCGCGTCGATTCGGTGTCGCGCTTCAGCCGTTGCAGATCGGTGCGCAGATCGGCCGCGCTCTGATAGCGCAGGTTGCGATCTTTCTCCAGCGCCTTGCGAATGATGCTCTGCAGCTCCGGCGAGAGATCGGGAATCAGCTGCGCGGGCGGCAGCGGCTCGTCGCGCAGAATCGCGCTGCAGATTTCGCCCGAGCTCGCGCCGTCGAACGGCATCTTGCCGGTCGCCATCTCGTAAAGCACCGCGCCGAACGAAAACAGATCGCTGCGCGCGTCAACCTCTTTGCCGCGCACCTGCTCGGGCGACATGTAGGCCACGGTGCCCAGCATGGTGCCGGGGCTGGTGAGATGCTGCGCGCCGGAGTCGGCGACCTTGGTCTCGGATTCCGAGCTGTCTTCCTTGGCGCGCACCTTCGCCAGACCGAAGTCGAGAACCTTGGCGTGCCCGCGCCGCGTGACGAAGATGTTCGCCGGCTTGATGTCGCGATGAATGATGCCCTGGCCGTGCGCCGCGTCCAGCGCGTCGGCCACTTCGGTCGCCAGATCGAGCAGCAGCTCGTGCTCCATCGGACGCCCGCCGATGCGATGCTTCAGCGTCACCCCGTCGAGAAACTCCATCACCATGAAGACGCGGCCGTCTTCTTCGCCGATGTCGTGAATGGTGCAGATGTTGGGATGATTCAGCGCCGAAGCCGCGCGCGCCTCGCGGCGGAATCGCTCCAGCGCAGCCGGATCGCGCGCCACATCGTCAGGCAGAAACTTGAGCGCGACAAAGCGTCCCAGGCGCGAGTCCTCGGCCTTGTAGACGACACCCATGCCGCCGCCGCCGAGCTTTTCGACAATGCGGTAATGCGAGATCGTGGTGTCGATCATGGTTTGGCGCTGAGGGGAATCTTTGATCATAGGGCGCGGTGCGGGAGCAGTCAATGGATTTGCGGTGCGGGCGCGGCGGTTCAGTTGGCGTTGCCTGAGTTTGAAATTTGCCGCCGACGGAGTCGCTTTGGTTCGTGTCAGGGCACGACCTTGGTTCGTGCCGAACGACGCGTGTGAATGTGAGGGGCTTTAGAGACTGTGTCGCGACTGGAGAGCAAACTTATGAGTGGAATAAACATCCCGAATTGCGACGCAACCAGCCGCGCAGCGGCGGAAGCGAAGTTAGCCCGGGGCGTAAGCCCCGGGTAGCAGTGGGAAAAAGTTAGAGCCGCGGCAGCGGCGACACCACTCGCGACACAGTCTCTTTAGCCCCTGCAAAATATCCCGTCAGTGGCTGAAGCCGTGCCCTGATACGAAGCTATTCCTACGGAAAGTTGGCAGCCAGTCTCGCCGCAAGGCAAACGCCACTCGCTCACCGCGAAACCTGCTGCGCGCTGCATCGCGTGGCCAGCGTCTTGATCGCCGTGACCCGAATGGTCACCGGCGAGGGCGAACCGCCGAACGCAATCGAGTCGGAACTCGTGCTCAGCGACGCGTGTTTGGTCCCGGTCACCTCGACCTCCTGCCCAAAATATTGGCGCAGCTTGATGCCGTGCGAGCCCTGAAGCTCCCACGTCATGCCTGGGTCCAGTTGCATCAGAATGTAATCGCCGCGCGAGCGATCGAGGCAGCCGCGCACCGTGACCTGGCCGTCGGAAGCGGTCGCGTTGGCTTGATCACTCTTGGCGGACGTGTTGTCCTGCGCCAGCACAAAGCCGCAGCCGAGCAGTAGAACTAGTAGCAGTCTTGGCATGGCAATCCTCCATTACAAAAATGGATGGCAGAAACCGGCAAAAGTTGCGGGAAGTCTGAAAGTTTCGCTTAGATGATCTTGGGTGGAGCACGCCTTCGCAGGCTGCGGAAGAAGTCGATCGTGGGATGTTTTGAAGGGGCGCAGCTTCAGCTGCGCCGTTGCAAGCCTTTTGTTTTTGTCATCACGAGGAGGCCTTCAGGCCGACGAGGGATCTGCTTCTCGACTTTTTCCGCAGCCTGTTAAGGCGTGCAGTTGAGGCCCTCTGAACGTCTCGGTTCAGCCGCTGAGGTCAGAGGCGGATTTACCCCAGGCGCTAAAGCGCGTACCAAACCAAAGGCTGCGATAGGCACGCCTCAAGGCGTGCTCCACCCGAACGGGCAATTTCAAACTGACCCGGCGCCCAGTCCCATGCGAACTTGCGTCCCCGGTCTATACTTTCTCATCCACCGCGGAGGGGAACTCATGAGAACGCGTTTAATTGCTCTGTCCTGCTGCATCGCGCTGACGGCGATGCTAGCCTATGCGCAAACCGGAGACTTTCAGCCGGCCACCGTTGTCTCCATCGACAAGATGGCCTCTGACGCGCAGCACCCGGAGTATGGAGATCACTACCGCATCGGCATGCGGATCGGCGATACGATTTACACCTGCCGCGGCAGCGGTGGGCCTGCGCAGTATATGGGATGGGCCCCGAACAAGGAATTTCCGGCCCAAGTCGATCTCAAAGCCAAGACGATTACGGTAAAAGGTCCCGCCGATCAGCCCGTGGTGCTGACCATCACCGGCAAAAAAATCGCGAAGTAGCGGGACAGGGTCGCGATCCGGGTCGGCCGGCTCGGATCGTTGGCTCCCACGCCGTGGTATCAATCTGACTCCCACATTGTGGGATATTCGCCTATCGCACACTGTGGGGCTGCAGGAATCCGCGCAGCGAGTCTTACGGTGTCATCCTGAGCGAGGACTTTAGTCCGAATCGAAGGACCCCTATTCAAGACAGAACCTTCGCGACAGGACGCAGCTCACCGGGCCGCAATTGCCAAACTCCCACATTGTGGGATAGCTCTTTGTGTCGGGGCACGGCTTCAGCCGTGCCGAAGGGGTCGCAGTTGAAAGGGGCTTTAGCCCCTGCGATTCCGCTTGCAGTGGTTAAAGCCCAGATCTTTTTTACGCCCTTTTCGGCACGATCAAGGTCGTGCCCTGACACGAGGCCTTTACACAAACCCAGCTTGTGGGATCGGTACGGCTCGTGGCACCGCGAGTCGCCTCACTGGCTCTGCAACTCCCCCACGCCAACAATCTTCGAGTCGGTGCGGAACTTCTTGTAGTCGCGATCGCTGACATCCACTTCGATATCGAAATCCTTCAGCAGCGCAATCCTCGCGTCGACCTTCACTGCGACGTGCTGCTGCAGCCAGACTTCATCATTCACTCGCACCTGCTCCAGCACCACCCGCGACCCTTTGTGCAGCCGCGCCAGAAATAATCCGAACGACACGGTGTCGATGCACTCCACGTCTAGCTTCGCCACCTGCGAATCGGCGCGATCGATCCACACGCGAAAGCGCATCTTGGGCAGAATCTTCGCTTCCCTGTGCACCGGCTGGTATCCCGGCTTGGGGTCGCCATCGATCACATAGTTGTCGCGCCCGTTCAGCGTCTCCGTGCCGATGAACTTGAAGTTGTACGCGTCGGCCACCTCGCGCACGAATTGCCGCTCCTGCTCGCGATCTTTCTCTTCCTTCGCCAGTCGCTTCTTGCGCTCCCCGTCCGACTCGTCCTTGCGCTTGTCGATCAGCTTCTGAATCTTCTCGTCTTCCTTCTGCGCGTCCTTCGCCGGGAGGGGCTTGTCATTTTTGGCAACCAGCTTCTGCACCGGCTCACCATAAATTTCCATCATGTCGTAAGTCTCGGTCTCCGTCGATTTCACCTGACCCTTGCCGCCGATGTGCCGCGTCTCCTGCCGCTCGGTATAGGTGTAATCGCGCAACAGCTTGTCATTCTTGAGATCGTTCTCCGCGCACAGCCGAATCAGGTCGCGAATTTGCTCCTGCGATAAAGTTGTGGGCTTGTCGGAAGCAGTGACTTCGGCCGGCTTGGCGCCACGCGACTTCGCATCCGGCGGCGCCGGCTCAGAGGATTTCGTTATTGACGACGCGGGAGCCTCGCTCTTTACGCTCGATGGCGGCGGATTGTCAGCGGGCTTCGCGCCGGGATTTTCCTGAGCGACTCCCAACGCCGCAACCAAAAGCAGGAAGATCAAATTGCGGAAGACTGACATCGGAACACCTGCGCGATTACAACCCACGGGCGGGGTCAAAGTTCTGCCCACTGGTACGACGACCGCAATCAAAAAGTTTCGGATCGCTTTGTATCAGGGCACGGCTTCAGCCGTGCCGGAGGAGATACCATTGGAGCGGGCTTTAGCCCCGGCGGTTCCGGAGGCAGGGGCTAAAGCCCATTTTTCTTATGCCTTTTTCGGCACGACCAAGGTCGTGCCCTGATACGAACCGCCGCGCGGGTGCCCCAGGTCTCGCGCATTTCGAGACCTGGGATGGCGAACACTTGCCTACGCCTTTGCCAGCGCCTGCTCCAGGTCGGCAATCAAATCCCCGCTGTCTTCAATTCCCACCGACAACCGCACCGTCGCCGGAGATACTCCCAGCAGCTTCAATACTTTTTCGCTCAGCCCGATGTGCGACGTCAGCACCGGATACGACACCGTCGACTCCACTCCGCCCAAACTTGCCGCCAGGTACCACAATGTCAGACTATCGATAAACTTCTCGGCCGCCCGTCCTCCGCCGCGCACATCGAACGACACCATCATCCCGAAATCCTTCATCTGCCGGCGTGCCACATTGTGGGACTCGCTGTCCTCAAGCCCGGGATAATACACCTGCGCGACCTTGGGATGAGCCCGCAGCATCTCGGCAATCGGCATCGCGTTGCGGCAGGCGCGTTCTACGCGCACATCCAGCGTCTTCAACCCGCGCAGCAGCAGATACGCGCAACCCGGATCGATGCATCCGCCGGTCAAAATCATCACCGGCCGCGCCGTATCCATCCATTTTTTCGATCCGGCCAGCACGCCCGCGGTGATATCGCTGTGCCCGCCAAGATATTTCGTTGCCGAATGGATCACGACGTCGGCACCCAGCTCCAGCGGCTTCTGCAGCACCGGCGTGGCAAAGGTGTTGTCGACTACTACGCAGACTTTGCGCTTGCGCCCCAGCTCGCACAGCGCCGCCAGATCGACACAGCGCAGCGTGGGATTGGTCGGCGACTCCAGAAACAGCATGCGCGTCTTGCGGCTTAAGTAGCGCTCGGCATTCTTGATGTCATGATAAGGGACAAATCGAACCTTGATCCCACAACGTGGGAGCACCTGCTCGAACAGCTTTACCGTCCCGCCGTACACGTCGAGCATGGAGACGATCTCATCGCCCGCCTTGCATGCCGCCAGCACCGCAATCAGCTCCGCCGCCATTCCGCTGGAGGTCGCAATCGCCGCCTCGGCGCCTTCCAGCGCCGCAATCTTTTCTTCCGCCGCGGCCACCGTCGGGTTGCTGTAGCGCGTGTAGAGGTACATGTCGCTGTCGCCCGCGGCGTAACGGCGTAAGTCCTCCACGCCGGGCACGACAAACACCGAGGTCTGCGCGATGGGCGTGGTCAGTGGAGCGGCTTGCCCATGGCGGTCTTCGCCCGAGTGGACGCAACGCGTCGCGTCGGATTGTTGTTTGCGAGCCTTCCGCATCAAATTCTCACCCTTCCACCACAATCCCCGCCTTGGTTCCCTGCTTGGTGCACAGCGCCCACGCCATCCGCGGAGTATTATGCGCAATTCCAAACCTTCCACGCACATCGACGGTGATGATTCCTCCATGCCCATTCAGCCGCTTCTTCAGGTAATACAGCGCCTGCTGCGCGGCCTCCTGCGGCGCCGTCCCGCTCTCCACGCGATCCGCGGTCCACTTCGCCAGCACCAGCTTCATCATCGGCTCGCCCCATCCCGTGGTCGACACCGCGGCGCTGCGATTGTCGGCATAACATCCGCATCCTATCAGCGACGAATCGCCCACGCGCCCCGGCGCCTTGTTCAGCGTCCCTCCGGTCGAGGTCGCCGCCGCGATATTGCCGTCGGCATCGAGCGCCACCGCGCCCACCGTGTCGTGCGATCGCGTCGGCCCGAACTCATCCGGCATTTGCAGATACGCTTGCTTCTTCGCCTCGCGCAGCCGCTCCACCTCGCGCGGGATCACCAGCTCCTCATTCGCGCACAAATCAATGCCATGCTCCTGCGCAAAGCGCTCCGCGCCCGTGCCGACAAAATAAACGTGGGGGCTCTCGGTCAGAATCTTCTTCGCGGCGCGAATCGGATTGCGAATGTGCTCCACGCATCCCACGCCGCCGGCGCGCAGCGTGGCGCCGTCCATGATGAGCGCGTCCAACTGCACCCGCCCATCCATGTTGAGAAATGAGCCGCGCCCCGCGTCGAAGGTCTCATCCTCCTCCATCGCGACCACCGCCGCCTCCGACGCATCCAGCGAACTGCCGCCGCGCCGCAGCACCTGCCAGCCCGCCTCGGCCGCAGCCCGCACGCCGCGCAGATGCGCCTCCACCATGTCTTCCGGAATCGCCCACGCTCCGCCGTGGACCAGCATCACAGGATCGCCCGCCAATTCCAATTCTCCGCCTTTCGCACTCAGCAATGGCCTCGTTCGCAGAGGCAAACCCGAAAGCATACCAGATGGCGATGGCACAGTTGCCGGGACGTGACGCCAAGATCTTTCTCCTCCCGAGCGGAGCGCCCGCACGCACGGAGCTGTCATCCGGTGCCCCAGGTTCGCGTCCGTCGTTCGGACGCTAACTTGGGCTATAACACGTAACTCTGTCATCCTGAGCACAGCGAGATCGCTCGTGATCGAGCGGAGTCGAAGGACCCCTATCGCAGGATAGACTTGCTGTTCGTCTGAGCCCGCAGGGCGAGATTCGTTTTAGCCGTGGGCGTGAGCCCGCGGTCCAGTCTTGTCATCCCGAGCGCAGCCGAGCGATCTGCGGTTCGCCGGGGAGTGGAAGACTGATCTGGAGTGTTACGAGGTCACCCACCTTTCCCAAATCGGGTCCAAATCACAAAGGTCGTGCTACTACTGTCGCACTTTGGCATGTACTTCTTACATGTCAATACTGAGAAACGCAACAATAAGCCGCAACGTGCTCATTCTAGTGTAAATATAAAGTGCCAAAAACACGCAAAAAACCCCTCCCAATATGCTATATTGAAATTAGAGTTGAAGATTGAGGAACGCCACTAGCGGAGCGTTCCAACTACCGAACCCAGCCTTGCGCTGGGTTTTGCTGTTTCTGCACTGACGCTGTTCGCTCTTCGCTTTTCGCCAGAGCACAATCGTGATGGCCTAGTCTTCTGGCAAAAAGCGAAGGGCGAATAGCGAAGAGCGGAGTTCCGGCAAGATGCCCCTCCGGACGTCTTGTCCGCGCCCAGGCTTCAGCCCTGAGGTACGCCACTGCCGAGTCCGATTAACCGTATGGTTCGGCTGGCGATTCGGCGCACCTCAGCGGCTGAGTCTTGCGGTGCCCGGTGCCCCAGAGCCTGCCCTGAGCTTGCCGAAGGGTTCGCGGCCTTGTTTTGGACGCTAACCTGGGCGGAAGCACAACGGCCAGCATCAGCTCTGTCATCCTGAGCGTAGTGAGGTCGCTCGCGACCGAACGCAGTCGAAGGACCCCTACCCTGGGCAGCGCCAGACACCATCGATCTTCAACTTGGCACGTATCACTCCGTCACCAAGGAAACCGTTATGCCATTCACCAAAAGTTCGTCATCCGGCAAAAAGCAAGCCTCCATGCCCAGCCCCAACAGCCCCGCCTACAAGAAACTTCTTGCCGCGCAGCGCAGCGCGCCCGCCAAGAACTCCGACACGCCCGGCTCAAAATCCGGCGGCAAGCCCTCCAAGGCCTTCTCCTCGCTGCGCTCACGCCAGCGCATCGTTGAGCTGGTCAAGCGCGCCATCTGGGCCAAGGTCCGCGAGATCAACGACTCCATCATCAACCTCGCCCTCGCCGGAAACTACCTCGCCGCCAAAGCGCTGTTCGACTTCGCCGGCGTTTACTCGCTGCCCACGCCCGAACAGGAGCCCCCAACTCCAGCGCTCGCGGCCACCGATCCCGCACTCGCTGCGGCTCCGGTCGACGATCCCGAGCTGACCAATCCGATCAACGCCTTCTTCCGCAGCATCGGCGTGGAGCCGCCCTGCTCCTCAACATCGCCACTCGCCGCCGAGAACGCGTAAAATCGCTAAGGAGACTCTGATAAAAGTTTCGGGTTTGAAGGGGACGGCCTTCAGGCCGTCCGTAAGCTCAGCAAAATCATTGCGGCTTTAGCCGCTGAGGGACTGCACTTCGACTTAATCAGACTTTCCCTGGCAAGTCAGTTAGCGGAATCAAACGCGAGCGATTAGCCGTTTGCGTCCGGCGGCTTGCTAAGAGCTAAGCGCCAAAGCTAGAACGCAGGGCCGCATCCGACAACTGACAACTGGCTATCTGACCATGGACATGACCTGGGTTGCCGACCGCATCGCGGTAGGCGGCGGCATCTGGACTGACGAGAGGATGATCGAGGTGGTGCGCTCCGGCGTCACTCACATCATCGACATGCAGTTGGAATACGACGACACGCCCCTGGCCGAGCCCTACGGCGTCAAGGTCCTCTGGAATCCGACCGACGACGACTTCCGCTCCAAGCCACCCGCGCTCTTCCAGCGTGGCGTCGACTTCGCGCTCTCCGCTCTCGACGATCCGGAATCCAAGGTCTTCATTCACTGCGCGGCCGGGGTGCATCGCGCGCCCATGATGGCGCTGGCCGTTCTTCGCGCCCTTGGCTTCAGCCTGCAGGACGCGATGGACGTCATCCAGGCGCGCCGCCCGGTCGCCGACTTCGCCGACGTCTACGTCGCCAGCGTCGAAAACTTCCTCCGCACCTACACCGCCGCCGAACAACCGAGGAGCTCCTAATTCGGCTACACGGTGCCCCAGGTTCGCGTCCTTCGTTTGGGCGCTAACCTGGGCTAGAACAACGCGTGGGTGCCCCAGGTCTCGCGTTTTCGAGACCTGGGAAACGACACTCGACTAGCCATGAATGTGTCATCCTGAGCGCAGCGAGGCGACAGCCGAGCGGAGTCGAAGGACCCCTATTGATGGGACGGTCCGTGGGTACCCCAGGTTCGAGACCTGGGAAATGACGCCCACTGGCCATGAATTTGTCATCCTGAGCGCAGCGAGGCGACAGCCGAGCGGAGTCGAAGGACCCCTATTGATGGGACGGTCCGTGGGCGCCCCGGGTTCGAGACCTGGGAAACGACACCCGACTAGCCATGAATTTGTCATCCCGAGCGAAGCGGCCGCGTTGCTTTTCCGACTCGTGCTTTGACGAGTCGGGCGGGCGCGGAGTCGAGGGACCTGCTGTTTGCCGGCTCGACTAGCCATGAATGTGTCATCTGAGCGCAGCGAGGCGACAGCCGAGCGGAGTCGAAGGACCCCTATTGATGGGACGGTCCGTCGGGTGCCCCAGGTTCGAGACCTGGGAAACGACACTCGGCTAGTTAATCATCCCGAGCGGAGTAGTCGAGGGATCTGCGGTTCGTCACCAGTCACCTGCTTTATCATCACCGCAGGCATCCCTCACGAGGATTTCCCACTAACCATAGGGTGGGAGAAAACATCATCATGTCTCACAATGTGGGACAACACTTTTTTCGCATCAGAGAGGCATTCGCCATGCCGAACACTCCCCGCCTTGCACGGCGGTTTTTTTCTGTTCTGATCTCCGTCGCCTTCGTCATCTTGTTGCCGCGCCCCGGCTTCGCCCAGGGCGGAGGTCTGACATTGTGTCAGATCACCGACACGGTCTATCGCGCCAACGGCTCTCCCGCGCAAGGCGATGTCGTCCTCCTCTGGAACGCCTTCACCACGGCTGCCGGACAGCCCGTCGCCGCCGGTAATCTCACGGTAACGCTTGGTGCGAACGGCCAGTTCAGCGCCGCTCTCGCGCCCAATGCCGGAGCCACGCCCGCCGGCTCCTATTACCGCGTGACCTACAAACTTGACGATGGCTCAACCAGCAGCGAATTCTGGTCCGTCCCCAATCTCTCCAGCACTACCATCGGCGCGATTCGCAGCACGCTGGTTCCAGCCAATCAGGCTGCGCAGTTTCTCACTCGCACCTGGGCCGACGCGCACTACATGGATCTCACCGACGCGCAGACCGTCGCCGGTGTAAAGACCTTCACCAGCTCGCCGTCGATCCCCACGCCGCAGAATCCCAACGACGCCGCCAACAAGGCTTACGTCGACGCCAACGGCGGAGGCAGTTCGAACCTGTCCTCGCCTCCGCCCATCGGCAACGTCACGCCCAACACCGGCAACTTCACGAACCTGACCGTGCAGACCACCAACGGCGTGCCCAATCCCGCCAACTATCCGCAGTCCGATCCCTGCGCCAAGGTCAACGCCGCCATCGGCGCACTTCCCGCGGCTGGCGGCACGGTTGACGCGCGCGGCTTCACGCCCGGCGAAACCTGCAACGCCACACTCGAAATCAACAAGCCGGTCACGCTCCTGTTCGGCGCAGGCAACTGGACCTTCAACGGCTCGCCTGGTATCAACATCACCGCGCCCAATGTCGTCATAGCTTGCCCAGCAGCGGCCTCGCTGGAGACCTCCTCCTACCACTCTCATCTCCGGCGCGGCCGCGCCTCTCATCGCCAACTTTGCCGATGCCGAGGTCAACAGCGGCAACTATCACACTGCTGACGCCACGCAGATTCTCGATTGCGCCCTCAACGGCAACAATCTCGGCACCTTCGGCATCTTCGCGCCCGCGGTGTATTCCATGAAGATTCGCGGTGTCCACGCCAGCGCCTTCACCGCCGCCAACATTCTCGCCATCGCCGGCCAGAACGACATGTACAACACCGTCTCCGACTCCAGCCGCGGTGACGGCATCGTCTGGGGCGCTGACAGCCGCATCTCCGGCGTATCGCAATCGAATAACAACGCCGCCGACGGCTGGCACATCGTCTCCAGCGGCAATGTTCTCCAAGCTCCCACAGCGTGGGACAACAAACTTTATGGCTTGCACGTCGACGGTAACCAGGGCGGCGACTGGCTCGCCACGCACACCTATATCGAGCCCAAGATCATTCTGCCCGCCTCCAATAATCCCGGTGCTTACGCCTACTACTCCCAGCAGGTCGGCGCCACCGGTTCGACGCGTCCGTCTCAGTTCTGCCAATCCGTCGGCTGCACCACCACTGACGGCGGCGTTACCTGGATCAACGTTGGCAACGCCAATCTCTACGGTCTCGGCTCGCCCGAATTCGCGATCAGCTTTGAGAACATCAACTCGCCAAACATCTCCGAATCGAACTACGGCAACAACTCCGGCGATTGGGACAATATCTTCATCGAAGGCACATCAGCCCAGCCTGCCACGCAGATCTCGCTGCTTGGCGCCAAGCCGCATGATTCCGCTGTTCCCAGCTATCCCGCCCACGGCGTTCATCTGAAGTACGTTACCAACAGTTCCGTGAAGGATGTGCAATGGTCCGGTGGCGCGCTCAGCTCTCAGCCGCAGCCCGATCTCGGCGGCATGGCCGTAGAAGATTCCTCCATGCTGGAGATCGACGATCTCAACTGCCTGCAGTCTTACGCCTCATGCCTGTCCTTCATCGGCAGCTCCGACATCGTCGCCTCCAAAGTCGTCTCCGTCAACGGCGGAGCCTCGTCCGGCCCAGCCTCCAACGTCGTCAGTCTCGACAGCGGCTCCCATAACATCCTTCTCGACGGCGTCGAGGCCGACGACAATCGCTCTCAACCCCTACAATGTGGGATATTCAGCAGTGGCTCCCACATTGTGGTAAAGAACGAGAAATATGGCGCCATCGCCTCCGGCGACACCGGCGTCCCGGTCACGGAATCGCTTGCCTCCAACGACAGCCTCTTCTACACCATCCCCACCTCGGCAGGCTTTGAGTGGAGTATCGGTGGCTCCAGCATCGCCACCATCAGCGATCTCGGCTTGAACGCCACCGCAGCCACCGCGCAGGATCTCAGCACCACCAATTTCCCCGTCCTGGACGTCCGCAACTACGGTGTCAAGGGCGACGGCACGCAGCTCACCACCTGCACCGGCAACGCCGGCTCGCCCAACGTTGCCTGCACCGGCGTCACCTTCACTGCCGCTGACATCGGCAAGATGGCCACCTTCCTCGGCGCCGGCTCATCAGGCTCAGCCTTGAGCACCACCGTCGCTGGCTGCTCACCATCCTGCCCCTCCGGCACCGTCACGCTCGCCACCAATGTCCTCACGCACTCCACCAGCCTCTTCTTCTACGGCACCGACAACACCAGCGCCTGGTGCAACATGATGAACTGCAACAGCGCTACCGGCCCCAATGGCCTCTACACGCCCAGTCCCGGCCGCCGCATCTTCGTGCCTCGCGGCACCTACTTCTTCAGCAACTCCATCGGCAGCCGCAACGGCGATCAGATTGTCGGCGCTGACCAGTCCTCCACCGAGATGCTCCTCTTCAATAGCAATCCCTACCAGGAATTCCTCTATCTCGGCGCCTACAACAACGCTGGCACTTGGACGCTCGATGCCGGTGGCCTCAATAACGGCGTTCGCGGCATCCTGTTTAGCAGTCCGCTCAGCGGCGGCCAGGTCTGCATCGATACGCTGCGCTACTCCGGATTCACCGTCGAAAACAACTGGTTCGAATGCGGCGTCGGCGTTCAGTCCAGTGGCAGCGCCGGCCGCATTGCCGGCAATACCTTCGACGCCAATACCTTCAATCCCATCATCCTCAACAGCTTCAGCCCCAACAACTACGCCGGCGGGATGCTGACCATCGAGATTGAAGGCAACTTGTTCTTCGGCTCCCATTACAACGCCATCACCCTCAACGGCGGCAATGGCATCACCATCAACGACAATCAATTCTGGATCACCAAATACAACGACATCGCGATCTCTTCTCCCAGCAATCTCACCACCTCGCACCTCTCCATCACCGGCAATCATTTTGTTACCAGCATCATCGGCAATTTCAACTGCGCCTCCCAGCAACACATCAACATCGGCGCGCCGCTCTCCGATTCCACCATTACCGGCAATACTTTCGTCATGGGCCACACCTTCGACATCGCGGCCACCGCCACCCTGAACGATGTCGTGATCTCCGCCAATTCCTTCCGCGGTGCGTGCCGCCCGGGAGAGTGCTACAACCCCTGCTCGGGTCAAGGCACAACCACCGGCCAGCAGCAGTCGGCCATCGATCTGGAGAGCTCCAGCGATAGCAATGTCACCATCTCCGGCAACGATTTTGATTCCCCGGGTGATTACGCCGTGCGCACCATTGGTCCCGCCAACCTCATCGGCAACAGTTGCGCCAATCCGTTCGCTACCACCCCCGCGCCTGGCCAGAACTACAACACCGGATGTTTCTCCTATCCCTCGCCGGCCAGCGCCGGTTCCGTGGCTTACGACAACACCACCAACTCGACCACCGCCGCCGCCGTCGTCGCCTGGAACGGCGCTACCAACATTCGCTTCTCCGGCAATCAGAGCGGGGCTGCGGCTGACGTCGTCGTCGCCGGCTCCGGAACTCAGACCTTCAGCTCCTGGAACGAGCGCATCCTAAACACCGGTGGCGCGACCGTCTACTCGCAGCTTGATCCCACCACTGGCAACGCCAACTTTGCCGGCGATCTCTCTGCTCGCGACATTCCCGGCCACGAATATTTCGTCAGCCACTACTCGAGCATTCAGGCTGCGATCAACGCCGCCAACAACAATGGCTCGGTCCTTGGCACCGTCATTGACGATCGCACCGCGCCCTACACCGGGCCCGGCTTCAACATTCCCGACTCCGTCCTTGTCAGACTTGCGCCTACGACTTATACGATCAATTCCACCACCAGTTTCAACAATGGCAATAATAATGTGACCGCTGGAATCATCGTGCAGCCCGGCGCTCGCCTGCTCGGCGCCAGTACTTCCACCAATCACGGCACGATCCTCCAACCGGCCAACGGCCTGAACGCGGATCTGATCGCGACTTCTACCGTCGGCTCCGGCACAACCAATCCGCAATGGTGGCATTGGGGAGAAATCGGTTTCCTACGCCTCGTCGGCAACGGCGCCAATCAGGCCGCCGGCGATTGCCTCAAAGTCGAGAACATGGGCGAAGTCGCCAGCGTTCACGACATCGAGTTCTCCGCCTGCTATAACAACAACTTTGAAGACATCGGTTATGCTGCCACACCGTCAGACATCACCAACATAACCAGCAATCGCGCGGTTACCGGTTCGGGCGTTGCCTTCACCAATCTCTCCGGCATCGCCGTTCTCAACGGCATCAGCGGCGACTGCAATCAGACTTCGCTCATCGGCGCGAATTTCAACTCCGCCGGTACGCTGACCATTCACGGCCTCAAAGCTGAAGCCGAAAGCACCATCTGCAATCCGCAGGTGCAGGATCCCGTGATCCTCGCTACGACGACGAGCAACTCCGTCCTCGCCTCCGTCAAGGTCGACGGTGGTTATGCCTTCGGCACCTCGCAGCAGAATTTCGTGAAGAGCACCGGTCCCGGCTCAATCCAGTTTGAGCTCGAGAACTTCTATCTCAACGGCTACGTCAACATCCTGAACGACACGGTCCGCAGCCAGCTCATCGCCAACACCTCCGCCGCGCTCAAGCAACCGGTCTTCTATCTCAGCAATGGAATGGTCTTCGGCAACCAGGCCTTCACCTTCCTGCCGAATACTTTCATGCAAGGCAATCCCAACGGCACGCCCACCGAGATGTTCGGCGTCGGCAGCGACAGTTCGACCGATATCGCTGCCATCGGCAACGGCGACAACACCAAATACTTCACCGGCGGCCTGAAGTTCGGGACCTTTAATCGCACCCAGTTCGGCCAGACGCCCGAATATCAGGCCCGCATGGGCTGGCGTTGGACCAATCCCGGCTACGACACCAACCACCTGGACCTTCATCCCCATCTGGGCCACTGGCGATACCAGCGTGCGCTGGATCGGCGATCCCAATGTTCGCTGGCCCGAGGTCTACGCCGCCGACATGAACTCGACCACCGCAACCATCGGAACGTTCAACGTCACCACGTGCAACGGCTGCGGCTCTTCCGGCGGCGGCAACCCAAGTGGTCCGGCTGGTGGCGATCTCAGCGGCAACTATCCCAATCCGGCCGTCGCCAAGATCAATGGACAAACTCCCGCGACGGTTGCAACTTCCGGCAGCTACAACGATCTGACGAACAAGCCAACCATCCCCACCCAGGGCTCCCACATTGTGGGAGGTACGCTGCAAGGCAACACTGCCCAGCTCACCGGCACCAGTTCGGATCAGACGATCTACTCCGCAACCCTGCCCGCCGGAACCTTCGCCACTGGCCAGGGACTGAAATGCTTCGCCCGCTGGACTCACTCCAGCAGCAGCACCGCTGTCACCTACAAATGGACGTTAGGCAGCGCCACCGTTGCCTACGGCGCGCTCACCAGCGGGTCGCAAAACTTCGACAGCGACATCGAGATCTACACCATCTCGTCGCTGACCTCGCAGATCATCAACGTCAGCCCGATCATCGGCGGCACCAGCATTCTCGCCGGTCCCAGCAACAACAACACCGGCAGCGAGAACCTGGCCAACGCCGACACCATTAAGTTCACCTTCAACATGCCCAACACCGACTGGGTCAAAGGCTCAACCTTCTACTGCCAGACCATCCAGTAGCAGGTGCAGTAGTGGGTGCCTCAGGTCTCGCGCTTTTCGAGACCTGGTAAACGACACTGGTCATGAATGTGTCATCCTGAGCGCAGCGAGATCGCTCGCGATCGAGCGGAGTCGAAGGACCCCTATTGATGGGACGGTCCGCGGGTGCCCCGGGTCTCGCGCTTTTCGGGACCTGGGAAACGACGACCGGTGCCAGTACAGGTCGCCCCGCTCGACTAGCCATAACGTTGTCATCCCGACCGAGGGCTTCAGCCGAGTGGAGGGATCTGCGGTTCGCCAGAATTGGCAGACAGCACTTGGTTCTTGCCAATGCCGTGCGCTCCGCAGCGTCTCCAGCCCCGCCCTGCGGGGCGGAATAAGAAAGCCCACCGCTTCAGCGGTGGGTGAGCGCCAATTTGTACGCTGAGTCCCCCGGGACGGCACATCACCCACGCGGCCTTCAGGCCGCGCCCCGAACCAATCTCCCACACTGTGGGATAGTCCTCTAATCGCTATGTCCACGACCAATACAAAACCAACGAAAGCAACTCCTGCCAAGGTGAAGCTGCCCGGATTTTCACCTCGTATGACCGCGGCGGCGCTTCAGACCTACGCTCCGCGTCTGGGCGGAAATCCATTCGCAGGCACCGACGTCAGCTCGGCCGACGCTGCGCGCTTCCCACCCACCTGGCGCGGGTGCCTGATGGAAGGCCTCTCAAGATCCGCGACAAGAACGGCCGCCTGCACAAGCTCCAGCTGAACCGCGCCCAGCAGGATCTGGAGCGCACCAGCACCAATCGCAACATCGTCCTCAAGGCGCGCCAACTCGGCGTCACCACCTATGTCGCCGCGCGCTTCTTCATCAATTGCATCACGCGCGAAGGCACGCTCAGCGTTCAGGTCGCCCACGACCAGCGCTCTGCCGAAGAGATCTTCCGCATCGTGCACCGGTTCCTGGATAACCTGCCGGAGCCGCTGCGCAAGGGCGCGCTGGTTACTTCGCGCGCCAATGTCCGCCAGATCGTGTTCCCGGTCTTCGATAGCGAATACCGTGTGGAAACGGCGGCGGACCCCAACGCCGGCCGCGGGCTGACCATCCACAACCTTCATTGTTCGGAGGTCGCCCGCTGGCCGCGCGACGTCACCGAGACGCTCGCCTCGCTGCGTGCTGCCGTCCCGCCCGACGGCGAAATCTTCCTCGAGTCCACTGCCAACGGCGCCGGCGGCACGTTCTACGAGGAGTGGCATCGCGCCCCCGAGACCGGCTACACGCGCCACTTTTATCCGTGGTGGTGGGATCCGAGCTATCGTCGCCCGCTCGAGATCGTCGACTTCACCGACGAGGAACTGGAGTTCATGCAGAAGCACCAGCTTGACGCTGCGCAGATCGCCTTTCGTCGCGAGATGCGCGCCAACTTCCGCAATCGCGCGCCCGAGGAATATGCCGAGGATCCCGAGAGCTGCTTTCTCGCGTCAGGCGATTGTGTCTTCGACGCGGAGATCATCAAGACGCGGCTCTTGCAGCGTGCGCCCATCATCGAGAGCGCCGATCACGGCCGCCTGCTTACGTTTTTTCCGCCGGTAGCCGCCGGCAAGGGTTACGCCGCCAAGCAATACATTATCGGCGTCGATCCCGCTGGAGGCGGCATCTATGGCGACTATTCCTGTGTCCAGGTGATCGAGAAGACGAACGGTGTGCAGTGCGCCGAGCTGCGCGGCCACTTTTCCATACCCGAATTGGCGGCCCAGCTCGCCCGGCTGGCCCACTTATACAACGACGCTCTCGTCGCTGTCGAGCGCAACAATCATGGCTACGCAGTGCTCGTCAGCCTCACTATGAGCCAGGGCTACACCAATCTCTACAAAACCGATAACCAGGCGGGATGGCTCACCAACGTCGCCACGCGCCCGCGAATGCTTGAAAATCTCGCCGGCCTGCTCTCGGCCGCTCCATTCATGTTTCTCAGTCCGCGTCTGCTGGAGGAATGTCGCACCTTTCATCCGCCATCCCGACGGCACCTGTTCCGCCGCCGCCGGAACACATGATGACACCGTCATGGCGATGGCGATCGCCGAAGCTGTTCGCGCCGAGGTCCTGATTGAGGCGCCGAAATCCATGCCCGACATGACTGCACCGTCGCCATAGTAGCCACTGGCTGCCTCAGTCGTAATGTTCACCCCAACACTTTAACTAATGTGCCGCATTGTGGCACTACCACATTGTCAGAGGAGAATTAATATGGCATTTAATCTGCAAACTTTCCAGAAGTTGATGGGCGTCGTCCAGGCCGCCACCACCGAAGCCGCTGGCTTCGCGGGTCAGTGGGGATCAGGCGATCACCAGGGCGCCGTCACCACCGCAGTGCAAACCGCCGGCGCGATCGCGCAAGCGGCTACTTCCAATCCGCAGCAGCAACAGGAAGCCACCGCAGCCACCCAGTTGGCTACCGCATTGATGCCGGCCATCTTCGCCTTCGCCGCTCTCTTTGCCAAAAAGGCTTGAGACTAGTCGCGCTTTGCGAGACGGAATAAGAAAGCCCACCGCTTCAGTGTCCGCGTGAGAGGCACCTTCCAATTTCGGCAGTGGAGTGTGCCGCCGAAATCGAGCGCCGTAGGCGCGGAACAACATGGCCCAGCACGCAGCCGATAGGCGGAGTGCTGGGTCAGTTGGAAAAAACAACCAGAGTCCCCCGGGGACGACATGGTTTTCACGCGGACATTGCAGCGGTGGGTAGTCCCACGGGACGGCACAACCAATGCGCTGGTTGACACCAGCGGCGGGCTCCCGCCTTCCTCACAACGCTCTGTGACCCATGCCGACGAATTCATGGCGGCCCCTGCATTACCATGGTCTTCGGAGTACGCTCTGTCGCTGTTGGACCCTCCGGCCTCAGGCAGAAATCACGGAGACTAGTTCCGCTGATTCACGCGGTCCAACACGTGCGCAGAATGCGGGGCGGCGCGCAGAGTCATCTCATGCGTTGCGCCGACGGCTTCTATTACGTCGTCAAGTTCCAGAACAACCCGCAGCACACGCGCGTTCTGGTCAACGACTGGCTCGGCACGCGCCTGGCCGAGATGATCGGCCTGCCCGTTCCCGTCGCCGCCATCGTCGACGTTGACCCCTGGCTGCTCGAACACACGCCCGATCTACGCATCGAGCTCTGCGGCCAGCGCATGATGTTTACCGCCGGTCTGTCCTTCGGCTCGCGTTACGTGGTCTCGCCCTTCGAAGGCCAGATCTACGACTACCTGCCCGAGGACATGATGTCGCGCGTCCGCAATCTCTGCGACTTTGCCGGCATCCTCGCGCTCGACAAATGGACCTGCAACGCTAACGGCCGCCAGGCAGCTTTCTGGAAGCGCTGTCGCGAGCGCAAGCTCACCGCCAGCTTCATCGATCAAGGTTATTGTTTCAACGCTGGCGAATGGAACTTTCCTGACGCACCGCTGCGCGGCGTCTTTGGCCGCAACGACGTTTACGAGTGTGTCACATCGTGGGACAGCTTTGAGCCGTGGCTCGGCCGCATCGAAACCTTCCCCGAAAGCTCGCTCTGGCCGCTGGCGGAAGACATTCCGCCCGAATGGTATAGCGGCGCAAGCGACGAACTGGAGCGCCTGTTGTCGCGTCTGCTCGCGCGCCGCTCCCGAGTCCGCGAGCTGATTTCGGATTTCAGGAACTCCTCCCGCAACCCTTTTCCGAACTGGCGCGAGGTGGTGAATTGAGGTGGAAGAGCTGGCCTTTAGGCCAGCTTATACGACTGTGTTCTTGTTTCTTTGTCATCCCGACCGAGGACTTCAGTCCGACCGAGGGATCTGCGGTTCGTTCGGAGCGCGAGGATCGTCGCTTCAGGCAGACCGTACACAATACGCCGCTTTAGCCCCGCCCTGCGGGACGATATAAGAAAGCCTACCGCCTCAGCGGTCGGTATGGTAAGAAAATGAACCCGAGTCCCTTCGGGGACGGCACAATTCGAGGATTCAACCCCGGCCTTTGCCAAGTGCCAATTGCTGAATGCCAAATGCCGGTTGCTAATTGCTAATGGCTTTCTACAAACATTGCGACTTCTTCCTCCTCCGCTACGTCCCCGACGTGGTCAAGGGAGAGTTCGTCAATCTCGGCGTCGTCCTCCTGGAAGAAGGCGAGAACGGGTTCACCAACGTCCGCTTCCTGCGCGACTGGCGCCGCTTGCGCGGCCTCGATCCCGAAGCCGACATCGAGCTGCTCGAGTCCTACGAGACTGAGCTTCGCCGTCTGCTGCAATCGCGTGTGCCCGAAATCATCGACTATCGCGGGCCCATGTCGCGCCGCGAATGGCTTTTCGCGCAAATCCGTGACTCGTTTTCCGGCGCCCTCGAGATCACGCCCATGACTGCGGTCCTGACCGAGTCCCCGCAGGCCGAGCTCGGCAAGCTCGCGCAATTGTATCTGGAATCCGAGCGCCACGCCCAGCGCGCGCAATCGGGCCGCCGCGTCATCTACACTGCGATGCGCGACGCCTTCGAGCAGGCCGGCGTTTGGCAATCGCCTGCCATGCGCAAAGACATCGCCGTCGCGCAATACACGCGCCAGGGCGATCCGCTCAAGATCGATTGCGGCTACCGCCCCAATGGCTTGCTGCACCTCTTTCACGCTGTCTCGCTCGCCACCGACGTCAACTCAGCCAAAGTTCTGGCGTTCAGTTACTCGGAAATGCGCGACGGCTTGCACGCGGCCGAGAACGCAACGAGCGACCTGACTGCCATCACCGAGGACGAACTCGATCCGCACGACGAGGCTGTCGCCTTCGCCCTGGCCACTCTTCAGAACAGCGACATCGCCATCGCGAGAGTCAGCGATATGCCTCAAATCGCCGAGCGCGCCCGGACCGAACTGAAGCTGTAACCGCGAGCCAACCACTTTTCGCGCGCTGTTGGTTTTGTCCCTCTTTATACGTTTATGAAGTGTCATCCCGAGCGAAGGCGACGACGCATTTGCGTCGCCTGAGTCGAAGGACCCCTATTCTTGTCGTCCGCGTGCCCCGTTCTGTCATCCCGAGCGGAGTCGAGGGACCTGCTTTTCTCCAGTCTTTTTGGCTAGAGCGGGACTGTAACACTCTTTACTCGTGATATCGATTGCGATCAAGAGGCCTGCTTCTCGCCTTCGGTCTGCGCTGTCCCACAACGTGGGATCCCGCTGACAACCGACAACTGACAACTGACAACTGGATCAATTATGAATATGCCAAACGCTCTCCGCGGCGCGCTGCGCCGTATCGCCGGAACTCCGTTCTCCAAGCTCCATTGGCCGTATCGCCGGCCTCCCGCCGCGCTGCTCACCGCCAGCGCCGAACCCGCACGTAGAACGGTGCCGCTACCCTCCATCCTCGCTCCGGGGGCACCCACGATCGCTCGTGCCGGAGTCATGCCCAAACCCACGCCGGCCAATCTGCGCCGCTTCGCGGAAACGCCCATCGCGCGCAAGGCCATCAACACCATCAAGGACCGCATCGCCGGCATGGCTTGGCGCATTCAACCGCGCCGCGGCCGCTCGCCCGAGGAATCGCCTGCACGGGGCGACTTCACCACCGACGGCCTCACCATGCTGCCCAGCGCCGCCGAGCGCATCGCCGCGCTCACCCTCAACTTCGAGCAGCCCAATCCCGAAGACTCCTTCCGCTCCTTCATCGAGCAGATTCTGGAAGACGTCCTCGTCGGCGGCTTCGGCGCAATCGAGCTCGACCTCACCGGCGATCCCGCGCGCCCGCTCACCATGTGGCCAGTCGATGGTGGCAGCATTCGTATCCGCACGGATTGGGACGGCAATCCCGCCTCGCCGCATTACGTGCAGCAGACGCTTCTTACCTTCGATCCGGAAAAAACTATCACCCTCGTCGACGAAGAGCTTTCTTACATTCGCCTCAACGCGCGCAGCTACACGCCCTTCGGCCTCGGTAAGCTCGAGGTCGCCTTCGAAACCATCCACGAGTTCCTCTGCGCCCATCGTTTCGCCTCGCGCCTGGCCTCGAACAGCGTCGTGCAATACGCTCTCTGGCTGCAAAACCTCAGCCCGCAGCACCACGAGCGCCTCATCCGCTGGTGGCAGGACGAAATCGAAGGTACCGGCAAAGTTCCCATCCTCACCGTCGAGAACAAGCCCGAGGTTCTCCGCTTCGCCGGCGGCACCGACGCTGATCTCCGCCTGCAATGGCAGGAATTCCTCATTCGCATCATTGCCGACGCCTTCGACCTGCCGCCCATGCTGCTCGGCCTGGAGCGCAACGTCAATCGCAACACTGCGACGACCCAGTACGATGATGCCTTCCGCACCGCGGTCGTCCCGGTTGCGCGCCTCATCGCCGAACACCTCACGCGCGACGCCATCAGCAAGCGCCTCGGCTGGGACGACCTGGAATTCGTCTTCACCGACGTCGACGCTCCCAACGAGCTCGAGCAGGCACAGATTCAGCAGCTGCTCATCGCCTGCGGGGTCTTGACCATCAACGAAGTCCGCCGTATGCGCGGCCTGCCCCCGCTGCCGGAAAAGCAAGGCGGCCTCGCCGACGCCCCGCCCATGCAATAAGCGTGGATGTCTCGCTCGAACTTCTACGTCCTAGCGTCCCCTCTTGCGGTGTCATCCTGAGCGGAGGCGGCCCGCAGTTGGCCACCGGAGTCGAAGGACCCCTATTCAGGGCACCGCTCACCTTCGTCAGGCGACAACGCCGACCTGGATTTTGCGGCCTTTTCTGGATTGTCATCCCGAGCGCGACTTCGGTTTCGCGGGTATCTGTCTCTCTGACGGCTGACAGCTGACAGCCGAAAGCTAATTGCTAATCGCTAATTGCTAGTTGCTTCTTCCGAGGACCTCATGCACCTCCAACTTGACGCCATGTCTGTCGCCATGCCCCACATTGTGGGACATCCTAATCGCCTGCCATTTCGCGGTGTTCTTACCCTGGTAGGAGTCGCGTCTCAGCGCTCGCCCAGCGGCGCTCGGGGCCATCGGGTGATGCTCACCCGCTCCGCCACGGAAGCGGCTTTGCCATCCTTACTAGGTATGGCCTTGGATTATGCCCCATCGCTGGACGCCCACGATGCCCGCCGCAAAATCGGCATCATCACCGACGCTGATATCGTGCCTATGCCACAACGTGGTATGCCAACTCCAGGCGCCCCTCAGTCGTCTTCGGGTGCCTCATCCTTGTCGCCATCTGTCGGCAACAGGGTAGGATCTAACAGTCCCATCGGCCAGATCGCCATCTCCGGTTATCTCTTCGCCCACGATTTCCCCGACGTAGTCGACGAAATCCGCGCCCAAAACACCAACACTCTCGGTATGTCGTACGAAATCGCTAACGCCACCGTGCCCATTCAAGACGCACAGATCTCTACCGTCACCGATTTTACTTTTACCGGCGCAGCTGTCTTGCGCCGCGACAAAGCTGCCTATCCGCAAACCTGGATCGCAATCGAGCCACAAGCTTGAGGCTAATTGCTAGTTGCTAATTGCTAGCCGCTTCCACATCCCACATTGTAAGAGGACATAAATCACATGGACCCAGAAACCACCGCTTCCGATACTCCGACCCTGGCCGACCATCTCGCCCAGGCCACACAATCGCTCGCCGATGCCTTAGCCAACTTGGACGGCCAATTCGCCTCGCTGCACGCCAAGATCGACCGCATCGTCGCCGCCGTCGATGATGGCGAGTTCCAGGCGACTGCTCAAACCAACAACGCCATCCACAACAAATTGGCCGAGCTCGAAAAAGCCAATCACGACCTGAAAGCACAAAGCGCCGCGGCTCGCCGCAAGACCATCTCGCCCATCGTCACCGCTCTGTTGGCCAAGCAAGGTGTTGAAGCCGATGCCACCATCGAAACACCAATCGTCGAGAAAGCTCTCGCCGGTCTCAGCATCGAGCAGCGTATCGCCGTCAAAGCCGAACTCGCTCGCGCCGGCCTCCTCGTCTAGTTAGCTCCGGTCACTCCAGCCATCACCAGAATTTCTAGTCACTAACCACTAGCCACTGCCTTTCGAAAGGACACCCATGAAAGCACAATTCGTTAACCTGCAAGCTGCCGCTGATTACCTCGGACCGGGCGCGATCGAAGTCGATCTCTACCAGACCGAGATCACCGACATCGTTCACCGCCGCGCGCCCTTCGGGCAGCGCATCAAGCAAGTCCCTGCAACCGGCCATCCATCGCGTTTCTTCGAGGAAACGGCCATTCCGTCGCCGACTGCGGCCAACGCCTTCGTCGATCCGCGTAACATCGTGCCCACGCTGGTCACGCCCACGCGGGTGGAGCGCAGCGTCCCGCTCAAGTGCCTCGTGTCGCAGATCAACTACAACGTCTTCGATTTGGAAGTTGGCTCGCAGCAGTCTCAGTTCGCCTACCTGCAAGCCAAAGATCTAACCGACTCCGTTGAAGGCCTGCTGCGCACGCACGATGTCTCGCTGTGGAACGGCAACGATACTTCCCTGACCCAGCCGACCACTCCGCAGTACATGGGCGTCGTTAACCAGATCATTGCCGGCGGCAACACCACGTCCATCGGTACTTCCGCCAGCATTGTTGACGGCTTGAAGTCCACCATCGCGCAGATGGTTGCCAACAGCAACTACGAGGTGCGCCCCACCTAAAAAAATCCAACCCGGTGCTGCTCGACTTGATCTATCGCGAGATGAAGCAGGAGTTCAACGTCGTGCTCTCCACCACCGAAGTCGCCGGCGGCCTGATCGTCAAGACGCTCTCCACTCAGGCCGGCAACCTGCCGCTCATTCCCGACGGTCTATCCCCTACACCGGTACGCCCCGCAGCGGCCAGGCGCAGCTGCCCGTCTACATCGTCACCGAAGACATATCGAGTATCACTCGCTCACCAGTCCCACTCCGCGCGTCTTCCAGCTGCGCACTCCCAGTTCGCTGACCTCGCAGATAGTCGTCGTCAAGTTCCGTGCCGTCGTCGTCAAGAGCGCCAACTACGCCCACTACCAGGTCGTCGTCGACCGTAATCCCCGCGTCTCATCATTAATTTGTCATCCCGAGCGCAGCGTCCGCATTGCTTCTCCGACTCGCGCTTTGGCGAGTCGCGCGACGCGAGTCGAGAGACCTGCTGTTTGCCGCTACTAAGCAGAATGTCGCACTGCGCGAGCTATTCTCTGAGCGCATCAGGCGCGTTCTTCGTCGCACTGCTACGTCCTCCTATACCACGCTCCATTGTCATCCCGAGCGGCTCGCCTCTACCGCAAGACGTCTCGGGTACCCACCCAGGCCTTTGCTTGGGTGGGTTTTTCCAAACTCTTCACTTTGACTGGACTTCTTATGGACTCCTATTTAGCCGATTCCGAATACCAAACCTACGGCCTCGAGCCAGATACTCCGGCATCCTGGGTCGCCGCCGCGTCCTCTATAATCGACGCTCATTGCAAACGTCCTACATTGTGGGCGCAGCAATTCATCGAGCGCGCTCGTCTGGTGCCAGGCCGCAACGTTCTCCGTCTCACCTATCTCCCACTCTCGATCCCACAAGGTGGGACATCTCCTTTGGACTCCGGCCGCGCCCGCTATGGCATCCCTCGTCGCGGCGAGGATCTGACAATGTGGGAGACGGCTTCCGAATACGGCCAGTTCTTTGGCTTGCCCGGTACCTCGATCGATCTCAACGTCACCAACTTTGATTTCTTTTGCGACACCGGCGAAGTCTCCTGGCTCCCGAATCCTCTCGGCATGTACTTCGACGAGATGGAACTGACCTACACCGGCGGTTTCACCACCATTCCCGATGCAGTGAAGTTCGCTTGTGCCCAACTCGTTCGCAATGCCCAGGCCATGCCTGCCATCAATGTTCGCGAGGGCACATTGAACGCCATGCACTTCACCTACTTTTCCGACAGTCTCCTCGATGCCACTGTCCAGGAACTGCTTGCACAGTAGTTTCGCAGAAAGTAGCCTGATATGTCTGACGATCCCGCAACCATTCCCGGCCACGCCTGCGCCATACGCCGTTTTGCCGATGCCCTGCTCCGCTCCGGCGGCGACTCCCCGGTCACCATCCGCATCTCCGATCCATCCACCGGCGATACCAACAGGCAGCTTGGTCTTGAGCCTCCCACAGCCGAGGACCTGCCAATCTCGCCGGCCCTGGTCGAGGCTCTCGAGCCCACATCCGACGGCAAGCGCCGCATCGAAGCCGTCGTCAGCGCAACATCGTTAAAGCCAATCACCAAACAGTACGGTATTCAGGACATCGCTGCCTGGCTGCTCGTCGCCCAGGGCATTCTCTTCTACGACCATCTCATGCGCATCGACACCGTCACCGTCGACAAGTATCTCGGCGCCGACTGTCTCTATCACCTCACTGCCACAGAGTAGGACATCATCCAACCAACCAAGGACAGTTTTTACATCGCGCTCCGCACTCGCCTGGTCGCAGTCGATCCTAACCGCACGGTTACGCTCGATGGAGCAACCCGTCCTGCGATCGCCGTTATCGAGAACGAACCGCCCACGGGCGCGCCACTGCTGTGCGACTGTTTTTATCTGCATTGGGGAAATGCGCGTCCCACGTCGTTGTCCGTCGGCACGCTCATGGCGATGGATTGCACCATTTCCTATTTCACCAAGGGCTCGGTCCAGAACGCCAACCTGGATCGCGGTCGTGATCTCGCCAGCCTCGACAACGATTTGCTAGCCATCTGCGCGCCTCCTCAGACCGCAAAGTGCGATTACAGCAGCGGATCGCCGGTTCCACTTGGCTCGACAATCTTCTGGACGCTGCCCGTTTTGAATGCTGCCAAGAGCACGCCTCCATATGTGGGACGTGATGTCACCGTCACCGTGTTCTTCTATCCCGAGGTCAATCAGTCATGAGTTCCAACCCTTATGCCAAGCGCTCCCAGATGGCCCCCACCGCGCGCTCGGTGCGTGCCTACGCCGCACCCATTAATCGCGTCACCGGGGCAATCGTCGCCTTCGATCCCGCACAAGGTCCGTTCAACCTCGATTCGCCGCCCGCTCCCTGGATCGATCTGGGCTGGGTCGAAAACTTCAAGCGCACTGCTGCCACCAAGTACGACGCACTGCGCACTGGTCCCGCTGCCAACATCACGATTCAGTACCGCACACAGCCTGAGGCTCGCGTGGACTTCGACCTTCTTACTTGGGGTAAGCTGCAGATGGCGCTGTCTGGCGGCACTCAGCAACTGAACGTCCTGGCTGAGCAGCCCGGAATTTTGCCGCAACCTTCCGGCGGTATGCCATTGCCCGCCTCGCCCGTGCAAAGTGGTTCCACCTACTCGCAGATCGTGCTCGCGAGCGATCAACTCGCCAACTTCAACGTCGGCGACATCGTTGCTGTTGATGTCGATTACAACGGCCAAACTGGCTATCTCGGCTCCGGCGCTGCAGGCGCCTATCTCGCTTCGCCTCTCAACGGACAGGAATATTTCGATTTTGTCCGCCGCATCACCTTTAACGTCTCGCGGATCAACTCAATCACGTCATCGGCTCTGCAACTGGCCGAACCGCTCATCGCGCTGCCCACGACAAGCATGAGCGTGCAACAGGTCGTTGCCTTCGTCGATCGCGAAGGCAGCAGCTTCTTTCAAGAATGGTCTGGGCTCTTCATCGTCGCGCCGGATAGCGGCGGCCAGTCCTGCTTTTACTATCCGCGCCTCCAGCCTGCGGCAGGGGCGTCAGAAACGCGTCAGGAATTTGCGGCGCCGCTCTTCAGCAACCAGTTGCATGTGAGTCTGCACGCCCTGCCGACCACCGACAGCAACGACAACGAGACCGTGCTCTGCTACCGCAGCTATTTCCCCGCACCTAATGCCGCGGTGTAGTTCGCGTGGTCATGAGCCATTGCAGCAGTGGTACAGCGGAACCTATTGTCGACGGTGTCATCCTGAGCGAAGGTTCGCGCCGCCTTTGCGCGGACCGGAGTCGAAGGACCCCTATCGCGAGCCCGATCTCTCACGGTTGTCATCCTGAGCGGAGCGTCCGCAAGACTTTCCGATTGGCTTCATTTGCCGGTCGGGCGGATGCGTAGTCGAAGGATCCGCGGTTCTTAGTAGTACAGCACACATCCCACTCTGTGGGACCTCAAACGAGAACTCTGATGAACCTCCTTATCGACAACAACGACGGCCTCGGCCAGCAGGATTACACCTCCTACATTGACGGAGATCACCTGCCCCAAATCGTCCGCAAGCTGAACCAAGCCGCCCTTATGATTGCAACGTTGGTCTCGGCCGACCCGAACTTCCAAGCTCCAGTACTAGGCGCTCGCATCGTTCTTCAGCGTAACGATGGCCTCACCTTGTTTACCGGCTATCTGACAGTGTCTCCGGAGCAACAGTATCTGGGCTACGGCCAAATTCCTACCTCGCGCTTCATTCTCAATGCCACCGACGACTCTTGCCTGCTCGACCACAACGAACTGCCCGCGCGTATCCCGTTCGTCTCCCGCACTTCCGGCAACGCGCTGGCCACGCTCGCCAACGACGCCCTACCAGGAGTGCTCGACGAGTCGGGGGTTGAAAATGTTAGCACGGTCAACCAGTTTGTTGTCGTCCCGCAGAAGGGTTGGACTTGGAACGCCCAGGAACTAGCTCTGATGTCCCGCGCCATGTATCGCGCGCACGATGGCAAGCTCGACTTTCAGCCTGTCGGCGAACAGAGCTTCACCGTCAGCGACCAGGATCCCAATTTCGACCCCACCGCGCTCACGCTCCTTCAGCCTTACAAGTTGCTGAACGATGTCACTGTTGTAGGCGAGTTGGAGCCGCTCAATTACGTTCGCGACTACTTCCTCGGCAACGGCACCACGCTGGACTTCTATCTCTCCGAAACTCCATTCGTTAAGACCGCCGTCACAATCTTCGAAGACGATTATTCCGAATCTCAGCTGGCTCCCACATTGTGGGATGTAGCCGATCCGAACGGGGCCGTCTCGCTCAGCGGAGGACAATTGCACCTTAACGGCGGACCATCCACCATTGCGCTTGTCGAGCAACTGGAACTCGCTGCCGGTCTGACGCCGCAGCACGGCGAGTTCGTCTTCACTGCCGCGTCCACGGGCACAATCGGCGGCATCTACAATGGTTCGCTATCAGACGCTAATTGCATCGCCGGCTTCACTATCACGCCCAACGGCAGCAACTCCAACATTCAGGCTTTGATCAACGGCAGCGCAACCGGCCCCGTCCTCACCACCACGCCCGGCCATCAATACGCGTTCGCCACCCAGCTGATTTGCGATGAGGCGCATCGCGTCCAACAGACCTACCTGTCCTCGCTTCATCCTGCCGGCAACGGTCACGGAGGCGACTCCATCCCCGCAGCCGTCCGCGTCGTCCTCACCGTGCATGACGTTGACCCAAACAATCCCGGCACGCTCGCCACAGTCGCAACCGTGCTCTACGACGACGTGCTCCCCGCGCCGCCCGGCTTCGCCACCTATGCACTCGTGAACCAAACCAGTCTTTTCGCGAGCGTCTCCTACACTCGTTTCCAGCGCACGGTCGATGCCGAAGTTCGTAGCATGATTCCTGGCGGTCAATTCCGCACCCGGCTTTCCGGCGCCTTCGCCGACGGCGGCGAGTGTTACATCACATCGTCCGGCGCGCTCTGTTTCTACGCGCCTTATCCGCCGCAGCAGAACGAAGAGATCGTTGTCTCCTATCGCAGCAGTGCTCGCGCCGTTGCACGCGTGCAGGATCCCGTCAGCATCGCCGAACACGCCAACGGCAGCGACAAAGGTCAGCGCATTTTCCTCCGCCGTCTCAAGTTTCCGCCCACGCCTACCTCTATCGACTGTGAAAATGCCGCGACCGCTCTGCTTGACGATTCCGTCCAGCAAGCATGGCAAGGGGAATACAAAATCGTTAGCGACTTCCTGCCTGTCGAAGATGTCCTGCCCGGTAACGCGGTTCGGATCTCGGTGCCTTCGCGCGGAGCCGACTTCAATGCCATCGTGCGCCAGGTCGAGCTGGAGGTCGTCTCGCTCGCCGACGATCGCTCGCACTACGACATCAAGTTTGCCAACGATGCCTGCGACCCGCTCGCCCTCAAGTTCGATGCCGTCGCGCTCCCCGAGCCCGCCGGCACCGTCTACGATCTTGGCACCCCTTCATCCTCGCCATTGATCGATTCGCTCAGTGCGGCTCGCATCTACGACACCGGCACACCGTCTTCCTCGCTGTACATCAATTCGCTCACCGCAGCGCAGGTCACCAACGTGATCGCGACCGAAATTACGATGGACGCCGGCGTTGCGCCTCCCACTGGCGGCGGCATCGAGGTGCGCCGCTCCGACGGCGGCTGGGGCCCTGGCGACAGCGACAACCTCGCCGGCCGCTTCACCACTCAACAATTCACCATGCCGCGCCTGGAGCGCGTGCAGGGTTATTATCTGCGGCAATACGACGGATCATCGCCCGCCAAATACTCGCGTTACTCCGTATTGCTGCGTGTGGACTACCCCTTATGAGCACATGCCCAAATGTCGTCACCCTCACTGAATTTGAAGAGCGCGTCCTTACCGATCTCGCGGAACTCAAAGCCAACATGCGTTGGATTGTCGGCGGCAACGGCAATCCTGGAAAGATTCAGGAGATCGAGCAGCGCGTCGATCGCCACGAAGCCTACCTGCAGCGCTTCACCGGAGTTGCCACCGCCATCGGCTCTCTGCTCACATGCTTCCACTTCGCCATCGACTACCTGTGGCTGCGGCACTGAGCACACCAACCGCCATACCTATTGAATTGTCATCCTGAGCGGAGCGTCCGCATGCTATTGTCCGTTCCGCATCTGTTGCGGAACGGGCGGACGCGCAGTCGAAGGACCTGCTGTTCGCTTCGAATCCTAGAAACTCCGACTCCCCGCCTGCAACTCCTCGCACGCCCGGCGCGTCGAATTCTCAGGTATTCTTTTGACAGTCACTGTGCAACGGTCGCTACATCTCGCAATTTTGTTGCTCGCCTTCTGCTCGCTCTGCTTTGCGCAGGATCCGGCGATCGCTCCCGACCGTCCGCTCTCGGTCAATCCTCCCGAGCGGCAAAGTCAGCAGCAGGACAACTCTTCCAGCGCAACCAAGGACAACAGCGCCACCAGCGGAGATCAGATCACCAAGCCTGCGGGCGCCAAGGGTTCCACTCTCGTCGGCTGTCTGGTTGGTCCTGACAAAGATGGCAAGTTCATGGTCCGCAACATGGCGCATCGCGCGGGTGTGCAGGTGGTTGGTCCCGACGATCTGAAAAATGATTCCGGTAGCAAGGTGAAGCTGACCGGCCAGTGGCAGCCTTTGCCGCGGGATCAGCAGCCAGTCGCGCCGGCTCAGCCGGCGGGAAAATCGGAGCCGCCGGAACGAAAGCCGGAATCGCATCGCTTCCAGGCCACGGACGTCGAGGTCGTCGCGCAGAAGTGTACGCCGCCCACCGAGACCACTCCAGTCAGCAAGAACAGGGCGCAGAAGCCGACCACCTACAACGCCCCCAGCAGCGACGATTCAAAGTAAGACCTCGCAGAATCCTATCGCTTATTTTGTTGTGTCATCCCGACCGACGACTTCACAGGCCGCTGAAAAAGTCGATTGTGGGAGGTTTTGAAGGGGCGCAGCTTCAGCTGCGCCGTTGCAAGTCTTTATCTTTTTTGTCATCACGAGCAGGCCTTCAGGCCGACGAGGGATCTGCTTCTCGACTTTAGCCGGTGCGGAGGGACCAGCTATTTCGTACGCGTCAAAATCCCTTCTTCGAGTCAATCAATATCGTCACCGGCCCGCTGTTGATCAGCTCGACCTGCATCATCTCTTGAAACCTTCCCGTCTCGCAGCGCAATCCCAATCCTCGCACTCGCTCCACGAAATATTCATATAGTCTTCGCGCCAGCTCCGGCCGCGCAGCCGCGTCAAATGACGGCCGCTTCCCCCGCCGCACATCGCCAAACAGCGTGAACTGCGACACCGCCAGCACCGCCCCTCCCACATCCACCACGCTCAGGTTCATCTTCCCGGCATCGTCCTCAAAGATCCGCAGCCCCGCAATCTTCTCCGCCAGATAATCCGCGTCTGCCTCAGTGTCTTCGTGCGCCACTCCCAGCAGCACCAGCAAACCTGTCTCGATCTCGCCCGTGATCTCGTCTCCCACCTTCACCGACGCCCGGCTCACGCGTTGCACCACTGCTCGCATGTGAAGCGTTGTATCACAGGTCGCGGGTCGCTAGTCACCACCACGCCCAAAAGAGAACAGCGAAAATCGGGCCTTTGCGTTGACCATTGCAAACCTCCCCGTTTAGGATGACTTTGGATTCAAATCGCTGGACGCTCTCCAACCTTTCTGTCTGCATCTGATGTTGGAGGCCGTTTTGGCAAGCTTTACAGGCCTCTTGCCTGCCAATTAGACTTACGAGTTTCCACCCCGGCGCCGTTGCCGATCAGGACGAGTGACGGGGAGACCGCTGGGTTGCGCCACGGCGCGGACAGGAGAAAGATTCAATGGCTTCGGAAGAACGGGTAAAGCAGATCATCGTGGAACAACTGGGCGTGGACGAAGCTGAAGTAACGCCCAACGCTTCGTTTGTGGACGACCTCGGTGCCGATTCGCTGGACACCGTCGAACTGGTCATGGCTTTCGAGGAAGCTTTTGAAATCGAAATCCCTGATGAGGACGCGGAAAAAATCCGCACCGTCCAGGACGCCATCACCTACATCGACCAGCACGCCAAGGCGAAAAAATAGCTGCGAGCTGCGAGCGGACTGGTAATTACCGTTATCGGATCCAGAATTGCGTCAGCGCGCAATGCGGGCAACGCACCGCGTCACGCCATCCAGTTGGCGAAAAGCGAATAGCGAAAGGCGAATAGCGAACATGGCATCGGTGGATGAACGCGTAAAACAAATCATCGTCGAGCAGCTCGGCGTGGACGAAGCCGAGGTCACTCCCAACGCCTCTTTTGTGGATGACCTGGGCGCCGACTCGCTCGATACGGTTGAGCTCGTCATGGCCTTCGAAGAGGGTTTCGAGATCGAGATCCCCGACGAGGACGCCGAAAAGATCCGCACCGTCAAAGACGCCGTCGACTACATCAACTCGCACGCGAAAGGATCGAAGTAGTTTGAACCGTCGCGTCGTAGTCACAGGCATCGGCCTCATTTGCGCCGTCGGCAACAATGTCGAGGAAACTTGGCAGGCATTGCTCGCCGGAAAAAACGGCGTGGAGCGCATTACCAGCTTCGACGCCTCCGCCTTTGCCTGCAAGATCGCCGCCGAAGTCAAAAACTTCGACCCGCTACAGTTCATCGACAAGAAAGAATCGCGCAAGATGGCGCGCTTTATTCATCTGGCCGTCGCCGCCAGCGACGAGGCCCTGCGCATGGCCAACTACAAGATCGACAACGAAGACCTCGCCGAGCGCACTGGCGTCAACATCGGCTCCGGCATCGGTGGATTCGATGTCATCGAGCGCGAGCACTGCAACCTGCTCAACGGCGGCCCGCGCAAGATCTCACCCTTCTTCATCCCGTCCGCCATCGTCAATCTCGCTGCCGGCCAGGTCAGTATTCGCCATCACGCTAAAGGTCCGAACGAAGCCACCTGCACCGCCTGCACCACCAGCGCGCATTCCATTGGCGATGCCGCTCGCGTCATCAAGTACGGCGATGCCGATGTCATGATTGCCGGCGGCAGTGAAGCGGCCATCACCCCCATGGGAGTCGGTGGGTTTGCCGCGATGCGCGCGTTGTCCACCCGCAACGACGACCCGCAGCGTGCCAGCCGTCCCTGGGACAAGGATCGTGACGGCTTCGTCATCGGCGAAGGCGCGGGGCTTTTGCTTCTGGAAGAGCTGGAGTTCGCGAAGAAGCGTGGCGCACCCATCATCGCCGAAGTCCTGGGCTACGGTATGAGCGCCGACGCCAATCACATCACGCAGCCTGCGCCTGGAGGTGAAGGCGGCTACCGCGTTATGCGCAACGCCATCCGCGATGCCAAAATCACACCCGACCAGATCGGCTACGTGAACGCGCACGGTACATCGACCCCGCTCGGCGACGAGCTCGAGGCCAGCGCGATCAAGCGCGCCTTCGGCGATCACGCCTACAAGATGCTGGTCAGCTCCACCAAGTCCATGACCGGCCACCTGCTTGGCGGCGCCGGCGGCCTGGAAGCTGCCATCACCGTGCTGGCGCTGCGCGATCAGATTGTCCCGCCGACCGTCAATCTCGACCACCCCGACGAAGGCTGCGACCTCGACTTCGTTGCCCACACCGCCCGCAAAGTCGAGATGGACTACGCCATGACCAACTCCTTCGGCTTCGGCGGCACCAACGGCTGCCTGGTCTTCAAACGCTGGACAGAATAAGACGCGTCAGCTACGCGCAAACATTTCCCGCAAGCTGGCAGAAACCGCTGCTGCAGTTCTTGCCGAGATAACACCCAATTTGCGCACTAAGCGTTGCCGATCCACCGCTCGAAGTTGATCGAGTGCGACCTCGGCTCTCTTGCCTTGAAACGTCACGCGAACGCGGGTGGGATAGGAACGCTCCGTTGTTGTCATGGGAGCGATGATGGTCGTCATCAGATGTCGGTTCATCTCGTCCGGCGAAATGACGAGACACGGTCGGGTTTTGCGAATCTCGCTGCCGCGGCTGGGGTCGAGCGCCACCAGCCAGACCTCGTCACGTTGCGGCGAGACGGTCACCAAGTCCATTCCTCCCGATCAAATCGGTTTGGCGGCAACCCTGCCAGTAGAAGTTCATCGCGCTGCGAAGCGGCCGCAGCCCGAAAGGCCTCGTCCCAGCCTCGCCGGGGTATATGTCCGGGAGAGATCACTAGGCGCTCATCTTCGACGCGCAAGTCAACCGTTTCTCCCAGGCGGCATTGCTCAATCAGTGGTTTGGGAATGCGGATGCCGCGTGAATTTCCGATACGCACCAGTTCTGCTTTCATATATCCTTCCGTAATTACATCGTAATTACGGCAGCTAGGTTCCGTCAACTGCCAGCTAGCTCGGCTGGACCGGCTTTTAGGACTCTCGCGATTGAGAGCAATTTCTGAGTGGGATAAACATCCCGAATTGTGATCGCAACCAGCCGCGCAGCAGCGGGATGGAGTTCGCCCGGGTAGCAGTGGGAAAAAGTTCGAGCGCGTCAGCGGCGACACCACTTGCGACACAGCCTCTTTAGCCCAGCGGCTGGGCGCTCCTCTTGGGTAGAGCCTCTTCAGTCGGCGGCGTAGTTCTTGAACATTACCGATTGATGCTGAAATCCCGCTCGTCCTTCTGGGCGTCGTTGAGATATAACCGCGCTGCCCAGGTGCCCGGCTTCTTCGCTGGTTTGTGCCCGGCGATGTCGATGAAGTAACAATATCGCGCTGAGCCGACAATGGGCTGTTGAATGATCTGTTGCTTGTACGAGTATCCGTCGGGACCGATCCACTCCACCATCCACTTATCGTTCGCGGTGCCGTTGCGATACGCGAAGTAGTAGTAGACCGCGGGATCGTTTACAGAAAAATCAGATTGGCTGCTCCCCGGATTCGTGCAATCCTGAGTCTTGTCCTTCATCAATGCCGTGGCCATGACCTGCGCGGCACCGTTCACCGCACCGCCGTTTCCTCCCGCATTACTGGCCTTCGCGGCGCCACCCGAGTTCGCAGTCTGATTCTTCGCTGCCGGTTGATCCGGCCTCCCGCTATTCGATCCCATCATGGCGAACACAATAAGCAGAAGCACCACCACGCCCACAGGAATCGCAATCCTCGCCCACAAGGGAAACTGCTTCTTCTCGGTGCCAGCCGTGGCATAAGCAGCTGCAGGTGATGGCGGCGCCGGCGATGGCGGCGCCGGCGGCATCACGCGCGCAGGAGTCGTGGGCGGCACCGCAGCGCCGCTCCGCTGGCTTGACTGAAAACTCGTCGCCGGGAGTGCGCTTGCCGAATGCGCTACCGGGGCGCTTGTATCCGACGGGCTCGCCACGGCTGCCGGTGACGCTTGCGCGGTTCCGCCGATGTGCAGGCACTTCCGCAGCTCCTGCAGCATGCGGTCGTATTCCGTTCTGAAGTCCAGATGTTGAAACCGCCGCACGCGAAACGGTATGTCGCAATCGCGATAGAGGACGGGAATCAGCGCCTTCTTCTGGTCCAGCGCGAAGTTGATCTCATCCATCACGTTGTCGGAGTTCACCGATGCAGGTGACAAAATGATGAGCACGCTCGGAGAACTTTCCAGCGCGCTCTGGACGGCGCGATCCCAGAGCTGCCCCGGCTCGATGTCCAGCTGATCGATCCACACCGAAGCTCCCGCGGCCCTCAAATCCGCGGCGAGACGAAGCGCAAATTCGGAATCCTCTCGGCTGTAGCTGAAGAAGGCGACTGGCGTGTCTGGCAAAGAACTCCCCCCCGGGCACGATCTTGGAACTACATATTAGGGCGATTCCGCCAGAAATGGAAATGCTCTGAGAGTTCGGCTTACCCCTTGTCGAGAGTCGTGCGCCAGTTGCCGGAACGAATCCCGCCGTCAAGCAGGCTGAAACTGATTAGCCCACCGCGAAAGCGCGTCAGAATCCTGCGCTGTTGCTCCACGAGTCCCGCCATCAGCGAGACACAAGTAATTAGCCCAGCGCGGAAGCGCTGGGTAAACCGACCAAAATCAATCGAGCCCCTTCAGGGGCGGCACACCGCAATCAGGCCGCGTTCGCCATCGCCCCGCCCGCCTGCACTTTCCGGAACGGTTGCCGCTTCCAATACGTCAGCGAACGCCACAGCCACTCCAGCGGTCCGAACTGGAAATGCCGCATCCAGATCGACGACAGAATCAGCTGCGCAATCCAGATCGCAATCACAACTTCGATCTGTGTCACTCTGCTGATCTTGCCGAACATTCCAAAACCGAATCCGTAGAAGATTGTCGTGCACACCACGGTATCGAAGATGTAATTGCTGAACGCCATTCTGCCCACTGCCGCAACCGCCTTGGTAAACCGCCGCAGCGTTGCCGACTGAAATACCAGCATTGCCGCGCCTACCCAGCCCAGGCTCACCAGCATGCTCGCCCAGTAGTTGTATTGGTAGCCGATGAAGAACGCATTCCGGAACTCCCAACCTGCCGCGATATCGTGATGCACGCCATACATGATCAGCGGGAATCCAACCAGGACCGCCGCCGCAATAAAGGTCCAATACAATTTGGCCGCGCGTTGTGCGCTGAACACTCCCAGCTTGAACAGCGCCATCCCGATCAGCATGCAGCCTTCTACCCGCCAGAACGCGAGGTAGATGAATCCGCTAACTTCCCCTGTCAACGAGTCGTTGGCGCGCTGCCCCATCTCGCCCAGCCAGCCGCTGCGATACGCCGCCAGCTCGTGCGCCTTCATCGCCGGCGTAGGCTCCCATAATCCTTGTCGCAAGAACTCGCTCTTATCTGCCGGCATCTTCGGCAGCGACCACGCCATCCACACGAACAGAATGCTGGCTATCGCGATGAAGACCACGCCGTAGACGATCAGCTTTCGCGGCGACATTTTGCGGTAGCAATATGCCAGCATCCCGCACAGTCCATAGGTCACTAGAATGTCACCAAACCACAGCAGGTAAGAGTGCATCAGCCCAAACAGAATCAGCCACCCCATCCGGCGATAGTGCAACGGAGCCGGTTTTCTTCCCGCGGCTTCCACGTGGCTGGTCATCAGGAAAATGCCCGCGCCGAACAGCATCGAGAAGATAGTCATGAACTTCTCGTCGGCCAGCAGATGGCAGAAATACCACACCCAGTAATTCGCACCATGAAAGTCGCCGTATGCGGTGGGATTCATGTAGGCGGCGCTGATCATCGAAAACGCCTGGATGTTCATGGGCAGAATGCCGAGCAGGGCCACGCCGCGTAACAAGTCAAGCGATACGATGCGCTCTTTCGCGGTTACCGGCCCGGCAGATTCCTGCGGACGACTCGCCACTGTAGTTGCGATGCCGGTACTCACGGTACTCACGCGCCTTCTCCTTGGTCGGGCAATCTATCAGCAAATGTTACTCAGCCGATACGAAGATCACCAGTGCGGATTGTCAGTGTCATGACATGACAATTGTCAGGCGGAGCAGCCCTCATCAACATTCAGGCCGACATTCACTAGCACTTAACGTGCAACGCTATTACACCTCCCCAATGCTGTCATCCCGGGCGCAATCCGCGTCCCCACTGACCCTCGTGTCATCCTGAGCGCAGCGAGGCGACAGCCGAGCGGAGTCGAAGGACCCCTACACTGCAAAATACTGCAAGCGCATGCTGCCTAAAACAAAACGGCACGAAGAACTTTCGCTCTCCGTGCCTCTGTGTCGTAGCCTGCCCTGAGCGCAGCCGAAGGGTGGTGAAAACGATTTATCCCTTGGCAGGCTGCGTCTTCAGCACCTCGATCGCCTTGTTCAGCTGATCGTCCGGCTGATTCGCTTTCTGCTTCTCTTCCTGCGCCTCATCCTCGGCGCTCTCGTCCTCATCCGGTGAGATGAAGTCATCGTTGTTATCGGCCACCAGAATATTCGGAGTCACCGCCGTATCCTGCAGCGCCTTGCCCGTGGGCGAATAATACTTCGCGACCGAAAGGATCAGCGCCGAACCATCCGGCATGTCGATTACCTTCTGGATTGCGCCCGAGCCAAACGTCTTGTCGCCGACGACATCGCCGCGCGCGTTCTCCATTATGGCTGCGGCAACAATTTCCGCAGGCCCGGCAGTTCCGCGATTCACCAGCACTACCAGCGGCAGGTTCGTCACCGCTTTTTGCGGATCGGCATTAAACGTCTGCTTGGGATACTTCTGGCCCTGCAGATACGTAATGGTTCCGTGGTTCAGAAACAAGTTGGCGGTGGCAACGCCCTCATCCTCTTCGCCGGCGCCGGAGTTGCGCAGGTCCAGAATGATCTTCTTCGCGCCGTCCTTCTGCAGCGCCTTCAGCTTATTGGCAATCTCCTGCGAACGTCCCTTCGGAAAATCGTCGACCTTGATGTAACCAATGCTATCCTGCATCACCTTGTCGTTGATCGGCGGATCGGCAACCACCGCCAGCGTGAGCGCCGACTTCACCGGCTGCGCCCGCCGCGGACGCACCACCGAAACGTTGACCACCGATCCCGGAGGCCCCGTCAGCCGCCCATCGATCTCCGCCAGCGACATGTCGCGCGTCGACTTGCCCTCGATTGCCTCGATAATGTCGCCGCTCTCGATCTCCGCTTTGTCGGCCGGGCCGCCGGGGATCACCGAGATCACCGCAGCGTACCCGTAGCGTTTGGAAAGCGCCGCGCCAATGCCGGCCTTGCCTTCCTTGCGCTGTTTGTAATCCTTGAACTCGGTGGGATCGAGATAGCTCGAGTCCGCGTCCAGCGACTCCAGCAGGCCGTGCAGTGCGCCGTTGGTGACTGCCGTGATGTTCGGCTCCTCGACGTATTCGTCGCGAATGCGCGACAGCACCTCGCTGTAGACGCCGAGCTGGCGATAGGAATCGCCGTCGTTCGTGTCGGCCTTGACGCTGAACTGGCCGATTACGACGAATCGCCGCAACCAAAAAGGAAAGAGCTAGAACGATGAACTTCGTAGTCTTCGACATGTGTAGTTCGCTGTTGGGAGGGATACCGCCCGCAGGATCTCCCCCTATTCTATCTCAGTTCGATGCCACCACATCCCGCAATGTTCCTCAAAATATGAGCGGTTCGGCCCTAAAAGGCTCGCACCCGGTGCTGCAGGTTGGACGCAGGCGTAGGAATAGGGTAAGCGGAACGGCCTATGCCGCTGGCACCTTGGTAGGACGAAAGCGGCTGATCCCGGCCAGTTCTTTCTGCAGACGCTTCCTGGCCTGATGGGCATCGTAGTCGGCCTGCATGCCCATCCAAAAGGCTTCCGTTGTACCAAAAAACTTGGCCAAACGAACGGCAGTGTCCGCAGTAATCGCCCGCTTTTCGAGAACGATGTCATGAATCCGAGGCACGGGCACATGCAGCTCGCGGGCCAGCCGGTAAGATGTCAGCCCCAAGGGCTTCAGAAACTCCTCCCGCAGGATTTCACCCGGATGAAGGGTCCATTGCCTTTCCGCTTTCTGCAAAGCAGTCATACCGTCCACCTATCCTGCCACGACACATTGGGGCGTAGCGTTCGCAACTCAGTGATAATCGGCGATCTCAACGTCATATGCATCGCCGCCTTTGAACTCAAAGCAAAGTCGATACTGATCATTAATGCGGATGCTGTACTGTTCCTCGCGATCACCCTTCAAGGCTTCCAATCGGTTTCCTGGAGGAGACCCAAGATCACTGATCACCTGCGCATGTTCCAGTTGAAACAGCTTTCGTATCGCGACGCGGCGAACACCTGAAGGAATAGATCTACTCTTCCCCGATACATAAAATTGCTCCGTCTGACGGTCGGCGAAGCTCTTGATCACTGGCCTATAATAATGCCTGACATTATTAACGTCAATCGTTATGATGTGCGACCGCTTCCAATTCGCTGGTGGCTACCGCCGGCGCCCAGCCTGTGATATTCCTCACACCTGCGTATAACTCGCCCTGATAGACTCCTCTCTTCCCCCGCCCGCGAAATTGCGAACGGCGAAAAGCGAAGAGCGACTCATGTCCCGCACCCTCGACCAATCCCGCAGCCTGCAACAACGCGCCGAGCGCCTCATCCCCGGCGGCGTCAATTCTCCTGTCCGCGCCTTCCGTTCCGTTGGTGGCGATCCGCCATTCCTGGTCCGCGGCGAGGGCGCGCACGTTTGGGACGCCGACGCCAACCGCTACATCGACTACGTCGGCTCCTGGGGTCCGCTCATCCTCGGCCACGCCAATCCCGAAGTCATCGAGGCGATCATCCAGGCCGCTCGCAACAGCACCAGCTTCGGTGCCTCTACTCCGTCAGAAGCCGATCTTGCCGAGCTTGTCATCGAAGCCTTCCCTGCGATCGAAAAGGTACGCTTCGTCAGCTCAGGCACCGAAGCGACGATGTCTGCGATTCGCCTCGCGCGCGCCGCCACCGGCCGCAAAGTCATCGTGAAATTCGAAGGCTGTTATCACGGCCACAGCGACGCGCTACTGGTCAAAGCAGGCTCAGGCGTGGCGACCCTCGGCATTCCCGGTTCGGCCGGTGTCCCTGAAGAGTTCGTCGAGTTCACACTCGCCCTGCCCTACAACGATGTCCCCGCCGTCGCAGCCGCCTTCGACAAGTTCAAGGACCAGATTGCCTGCGTCATCGTCGAACCGGTTGTCGGCAACATGGGATGCGTGCTTCCCACGCCCGGATATCTCGCAGCTCTGCGGATCATCACTGCCGACGCAGGCGCGCTCCTCATCTTCGACGAAGTCATGACAGGATTTCGCGTCGCCTTCGGAGGAGCTTCCGAGCTCTACAACGTCAAGCCCGACCTCACCACGCTGGGCAAAATCATCGGCGGAGGCTTGCCGGTCGGCGCATATGGCGGGCCGTCGAAGCTGATGGACATGATCGCTCCCATCGGCCCGGTCTATCAGGCCGGAACGCTGAGCGGTAATCCACTCGCGATGGCCGCTGGAATCGCAACGCTCGGTCAGCTGAAAGCCAATCGCGAAGCCTTCTACAAGCAGCTCGACGAGATGTCGGGCAAGCTGGTCGCGGGCATCCTGCAAGCCGCAGCAGAGGCCGACGTCTCCATGACTGCCAACCGCGTCGGCTCGATGTTCACTTTCTTCTTCACCGATCGCCAGGTCACCGATTGGACGACCGCCGCAACTTGCGACACGGCAAAGTTCGGCCGCTTCCACGGCGCCCTGCTCGATGCGGGCGTGTGGCTGCCGCCATCGCAGTTCGAAGCTGCATTCCTCAGCGTCGCCCATACGCAAGGCGACATCGACGACACCATCGACGCCGCCCGCGAAGCATTAGCATTGGTCTAGCGTCGACCCGGCCTAGCCGTCAATGACTGCTAGAATTAATGTTTGCCCTCGACCAGGAAAACCGCGAAATCTGCCACCGTCTCCAGCGCTGCCAAGCCAGTCAGCGCAGCGAAGAGCACTGCCGCAAAATCCGTCATCACCGTGCCCGCCGAACCTGCCGGCTCCAAAGGGCGCATCTTTCTGATCGACACAATGGGCTTCATCTTCCGTGCGTACCATGCGATGGAGAGGATGGGGCGACCCATGTCCACCAAGACCGGCATCCCCACCAGCGCGACCTATGTCTTCGTCAACATGCTGCGCAAGCTGCGCGCCGACTTCTCGCCGCAGTATCTCGCTGCGGTCTTCGACGTCAGCGCGCCCACCTTTCGCGATAAGCAGGCTGAGGCAATCACCAGCACTCGCAAGTTCGACAGCAAAACGCAGACGTACGTGGACGTGCCCTACGAGGGCTACAAGGCTAATCGCAAAGCGATGCCGGAAGATCTCGCGCAGCAGATTCCCTACATCCGGCGCGCCCTCGACGCCTATCGCATTCCCATCCTCGAGCTGCCCGGCTTCGAAGCCGATGACGTCATCGGCACACTCGCCCGCAAAGCGGTCGACGCCAGCTATTCGGTGTTTATCGTCTCCAGCGACAAGGACATGATGCAGCTGGTCAACCAGCACGTCTGCATACTCAATCCGCCGAAGGACAACCTGATCTGCGACGCCGCCAAGGTCGAGGAGATCCTCGGCGTGCCGCCCGACAAAGTCGTGGATGTGATGGCGCTGCGCGGCGACAGCATCGACAATATCCCCAGCGCGCCCGGCATAGGCGATAAAGGATCCGTGGAGTTGATTCGGCGTTTCGGCAGCGTCGAAGCTGCGTTGGATCATGCAGCTGAAGTCGACCGCAAGACCTATCGCGAATCTTTGCAGAACAATCGCAACGCAATCCTGATCAGCAAGCAGCTGGTAACGATCGATGCCAACGTCGCCGTCGACTTCGACCCTGAAAAGATGCGTGCACAGGAGCCGGATGCGCCATCCGCGCGAGCGCTCTTCACGGAACTGGAGTTCACCACGCTGGTGCAGGATTTCCTCAGCGAGAGCATCGAACTGGGCGAGACCGACTATCGCGAAGCCAAGGGCGCTGCCGATGTCGAAGCGGTCATCGCTGTCGGGAAAAAGTCTGGAACACCACTGGCGATAGCGCTTGAATCATCGGCGACTCAAGCGATCGCCTCCGCTGAGCCCGAATCCGCCGCCGACCAGGAATCCGAACAGCTCTCTCTAACTGCTTCGCAGCCGTCAGCCCCGCCGCCTGCAATCAGTCATCGCATCGCGATTTCCGCCGAAGCTGGCAAAGCCCTCACGGTCGAGCTCGATAGCGAAGCCGCAGCCCCATTGAAGCGCGCGCTCGGCGATGAGTCCGTTCCTAAGAGCACGCACGACCTAAAATCGGCAATGCATGTTCTGGCGCAGCAGGGTGTCACACTGTCAGGCGTGCAGCACGATTCGCTGCTCTACGCCTACCTGCTCGATCCAACCTACTCGACGTATGGACTCGCCTGAAACTGCATTTCGCAAGTTCAGTCTCAAACTCGGCCCCTCTCCGGCCGAAGCGGCCGATGTCACGCTGCGCCTCACAGACAAGCTTCGCCAAAAAGTAGAACAGGCTGGACTCCTGAAGGTGTACGAGGAAATCGACCTGCCGCTGGTTCCGGTGCTGGCGCGCATGGAAGATGCCGGCGTCAAGCTCGATTGCGATGTCCTGGCCGAAATGTCGCAGCGGCTGGAGTTCGACATCAACGCCAAAGCGCGCGAGATCTACGACAAGTCGGGATTCGAGTTCAACATTAATTCGCCAAAGCAATTGGGAGATGTGCTCTTCAACAAGCTGAATCTTCCTAAGCCGGTGAAATACGGTAAGGGCAAGACTATCTCCACTGCCGTCGATGTGCTGGAGGGCCTCGCCGCCGAGCACGAAGTTCCTCGCATGGTCTTGGACTATCGGCAGCTTTCCAAGCTCAAGTCGACCTATGTTGACGCACTGCCCGCGCTGTTGAACTCCTGCACCAAACGTCTTCACACCACCTTCAACATGGCAGGATCGGCGACCGGGCGCCTCTCGTCGGTCAATCCCAATTTGCAGAACATCCCCATTCGCACTGAACTGGGCCGCGAGATTCGTGCCGCGTTCGTTGCTGAACCTGGGCACGTTCTGCTCGCGGCCGACTACTCACAGATCGAAATGCGGCTGGTGGCGCATTTCTCAGGCGACAAGCACTTGGTGGAGGCGTATCGGGCGGGAGAGGAAGATATTCATCGGTTGACCGCTGCGCAGGTTTTTGGCGTTCTGCCCATGATGGTGACTGACGACCAACGGGCCCGCGCAAAGGCAGTAAATTTTGGAATCATGTATGGACTAACTGCTTTTGGACTGTCGAAACAAGTCGGAATCGATACGAGCGAGGCAAAAAATTTCATCGATTTGTATTTCGAGACATACCCTGGCATAAAAGAATTCCGAGATAAGACGATCGAGCAGGCGCGCCGCGATCAGAAAGTCTCAACCCTCTTCGGCCGCGTGCGTCCCATTCCCGACATTCATAGCAAGAACTTCAACCTGCGCGGCTTCGCGGAGCGCACGGCCGTCAACACGCCACTCCAGGGGACCGCCGCCGACCTCATCAAGATCGCGATGATTCGCATCGATGCCGAGCTGCGCGAGCGCAAGCTGCGATCGCGCATGCTGCTGCAAGTCCACGACGAACTTGTTTTCGAGGTTCCCGAGGACGAAATTGATACCATAAGGCAACTGGTCGTGCAGCAGATGGAGCACGTCCACGAACTCAAAGTCCCGCTGAAGGTCGACGTCGGAATTGGGCCGAACTGGCGGGATCTGGAGTAGAGCGCCGTGGTTGGGAGTCAGCCCGCAAAGCAGCCGCAGCCGTCGCTGTCGCCCGAGCAGATTGCGACGTTTACGCAGGCGGTGTCGCAGTACATTCGCGCCCAACGCGCGCATTACTATCCCCACGCCATTGCTCTTTCGTTCAGCGAGCTATGGTCGCGATTCTTCTCTCCAGTCGATCTGCAACGCATTCGCGTCATTCAACCGGGGCAAGAGCGTGTCTCCAATCCTCCGTTCTATGCCGAGCTGGAAAAGCTTGGTTTCACCGGCCTGCCCAATTTCACTAGCATGGGTGCCATTACCTTCGACGATGTGGTCGTCTTCCACGAGCCGCTCACTCCGCAACTCATCTTTCATGAGATGGTGCATATCGTCCAGTACCGTCTGCTGGGCATCGATGACTTCGCACGCCTGTATGTTCGCGGATATCTGCACGGCGGCTACGACGCCACTCCGCTTGAGGTTTGCGCCTATGAATTGGACGGCAGATTCATCATGGGCAGCGTGGGCTTCAATGTCGAGGCGAAAGTACGCTCGTGGATTGTGAACGGAAGGTTTTGAAGGCAGCAATTAGCCACCGGAGGCTAACTCATAAATCGCTTTGTGTCAGGGCATGACTTCAGTCGTGCCGATAATCTCAAACAAGAACGCGGGCTTTAGCCCCTGCAGCAGCGAGGGCGGGGGTCATTCGTACTCGCGGCGTGATAAAAGATCTTAATCGAATCAGGAGAGCGAATGGCGCCGGCCCCATCCAGAGCCGCCCAGCAAAAAATCAGGAAAGCGCGTGCGGATTCCCTTCGCGCTGCCGCGCGTCCGACGAGTTTCTTCGCTTCCATATCGCAGCCGTGGGTTCTTGCCGTCTTCCTCGCGTTAGCTACGCTTGCCGTCTACTTCCCGGTGCACAATCATCCGTTCTTCACCATGGATGACGACGGATATGTTGCGAACAATCCGCATCTCCGCAGCGGCTCATTCGGCGAGACAATCAGTTGGGCATTCACCAGTTACGATCTTGCGAACTGGCATCCAGTGACGTGGCTCTCGCACGCTGCCGATGTCCGCATGTTTCAGTCGGATCCGGCGGGGCATCACGACGTCAATCTGCTCCTGCACATCGTCAATGCACTGCTATTGTTCTGGGTGCTACTGCATGCGACGGGCTACGCTGGGCGCAGCTTCATGGTGGCCGCTCTTTTCGCGCTTCATCCGATCAACGTCGAAACCGTCGCGTGGATTGCCGAACGAAAAAACGTTCTGAGCCTGTTCTTTTTTCTGCTTGCCTTGGGCGCCTATCGCCGTTATGCATTCAAGCCTCAGGTCGGCCGATACGTTGTGGTGGCGGTGCTCTACGCTCTCGGCTTAATGGCTAAGCCGCAAGTAATTACCTTCCCGTTTATTCTCCTCTTGTGGGACTACTGGCCGTTGCGCCGCATGTTCGCGTCCAAGCAGGCGCCTTCTGCCGGAATCGCCGGCGCGAGTTCCATACCGCCGCAGAAGTTTTCCTGGCTGATTCTGGAGAAGCTCCCTCTACTCGCGCTATCGTTCGGCAGCGCCATCCTCACCATGCGAGCGCAGGGTCAAGCCGGCGCGATGCGCTATTACCCGCTCTCTGTTCGTTTGGGTAATGCAATCGTCTCCTACGTTCGCTACATCGGCAAGGCACTCTGGCCGTCGCGGCTCGCTGTTTTCTACACCCATCCAGAACTCCAGGCGTGGAACGTGATGTCGGCTCTGCTGCTGCTTCTCGCGATCACCGCCTTCGTCTTCTATCGGCGTCGTGAAGGCTTTCTCGCTGTCGGATGGTTCTGGTTTCTGGGAACCCTGGTGCCGATGATCGGCATCGTCCAGGTCGGCGAGCAGGCGATGGCCGACCGTTACGCCTATCTCAGCTTCATCGGACTTTTCATCATGATCTGCTGGGGCGTCTCAGAGTTGGCTGATCGGCGGCACCTTGCACCCGCGACTTTGCTCGCGCCCAGCGCTGTTGTGCTGCTGATCCTCGCATTCCTGACCTATCGCCAGCTCAGCTACTGGTCCGATAACGTCACGTTGTGGACGCGTATGCAAGCGATCTCCAGCGGCAGTTATGAAGTTGAAGAAAATCTCGGCGTCGCTCTGCTCGACAGCGGACAACAAGCTCCGGCGATGGAACACTTTCAGCAAGTGGTCGCGCTGGTTCCGTCTTCCGGAGCGATCGGACGCGAGCTCGCTGGCTACGCCGCAGTCGCTCATCTCTACCTCGGCGCCTATTATCAGCAGCACGGACAGCCGGCCGTTGCCATAGCGCACTACGAGCAGGTTTTGAGTCTGGCGCAAGACTTCACTTCGCAAAATGTTAATGCCAAAGTTCCGCCTGTCCTTATACGAATGAAAGCGGCCGCGCTGGGAAATATGGGCGACGCATACTATGCCCTGCATAATTTTGCTGAAGCCAGGACTGCCTACCAATCCGCGTTGCAGATGGATCCACGCAACGCCCACAAATGGATCGGCCTGGGAGTCGTGGAGCAGCGGTCTGGAGATGCTGCTTCGGCCACGCAGGCTTTCTCGCATGCGACCCAACTCCAACCTTCGGACGTAACTTTTCTCCTACTGGCGCAGGCGCTGGAGCAGAGCGGCCAGAGCCAGCAAGCACAAGCCGCACGAGAACAAGCGAGCCTCAGATCGCAGAATCTAGCAGCAGCCCAGCAAACCGTCGACCGACTAATTTCACAGTAACGTGGTTCTTGATTTCGGCATGTCGGGACGGCACTTCGTCCCAGCATTGAGTCGCAGCCCTGACAGGTCTCCCCGAAGACGTGCTCGCCGCTAATTCATCCCGCCCGACTCGTTGCTGAGCCGCTTAGCAGCCCGCAGGCATTCTTGCGCCTTACCCGCGTCTCCGAGTGCGGCATAAGCTTTGGCCATCCCGACCCAGGCATTAACCGGTATCCCTATCCTCGATGCTTTATTCTCCGTTACTACGCGTTGATAGTAGACAATCGCCTCTCGGTAATTTCCTCGACGCAATTCATAAATGCCAATGCCCATATTGGCGTTGGCATCAGATGGTTCTAAGGCAAGCGTCTGGCGGAAATGGGGAATAGCTTCTTCTACCCTCCCGTCGATTGCCAGTGCTGTGCCCAACTGACTCTCCGCGAGCCAGTTACCTGTCGTCACCTGCAGCGCATGCTCCCACACGTCAACATCGGTTTGCCAATAATCAATCTGTTGTCGAGCCGTCACCGCCAGGAATAGCAATGCGGCGACGCTGACGCTCGGCAACACGGCGGCTGGAAAATGAAAACGCTGGCTCATTTCCGCCGCTCCCCAGCAAATGATGATGAACAATCCTAAGAAAGAAACATACGCGTAACGATCGGCCATACCTTGTAGTCCAACCTGGATAATTCCGAGCATTGGAACCAAGGTTCCCAGAAACCAGAACCAACCCACCGGAAGGTATCGGTGTCGTCGCCCGAGGATCACCACCACGGTAATGACAAGTAAAAAAAGTCCCGAGAATAGAACTTTCCACCAGTTGAGCGAAAGTTCAGGATGTGGATAGAAAAGAGTGAGCCGTTCGGGCCAGACACTCTTCCAAAGATAAAGTCCATAAGAAAGAATTGCGTTCCCTGCGCGCATGCGACGCGGAAAGAACATACGTGAACCGTGCTGCACCTTCAGCGTGACGATCGCGCTGGCTGCCACCAGGGCGAAGAACGGCAACTTCTCGACCAGCAACCACCAGAACTTCCTGGCTGGAACCGCGAGGGTAGAATCCGCCCTCCTCGCAGACGCCTGAAACATTCGTTGCAATGGCCAATAATCCCACAGCACCAAGACGCAAGGGAAAATGATGACTTGAGGCTTGGCCATCAATCCGCAGGCGAACAGCAACGCAACCAGCAGATATCGAGGAACTCTGGGCCTCTTCGCATACCATCCATAAGCACCCAGCGCGAGCAGAAAGAACATCATGCTAAGTACGTTCTTGCGCTCGGCAATCCAGGCTACCGATTCGACGTTGATGGGATGCAATGCAAACAGCGCGGCCACCATAAAGCTGCGGCCGGCGAATCCCGTCGCGCGTAACAGCACCCAGAACAGCAGCACCGCGTTTATAGTGTGGAACAAAACATTGACGTCGTGATGACCTGCGGGATCGAGACCGAACAGTTGGCAGTCGAGTTCATGACTCAGCCAGGTCAGAGGGTGCCAATTACCCGCGGCCGATGTGGTGAACGCCCACCTGATGGTATGCAGGCTGATGCCGGATTTAACTTGCGCGTTTTCGTAAACGTAGTCGCGGTCGTCGTAATTAATGAACGGATGGTTATGGACAGGATAGTAGAGCGCGACAGTTGCGATCACCAGCAGCAGGCTGAGGACAACGTGGTGTTTCAACAATCCGGAGAGCGGGCCAGCCTTGGGCTGGACCAAAACTGCAGTCTTGCGATCTACTTCAACGGAATTCATGAGTGCCCGGTGTCTTCGCGATTATAAGTGACGACATTTCCCAAGGAATCGCACTCGCGGGCTGTTTACGATCCGATCGCCACTCATGCGGAGAGCAATTGATCACCAATACTTAAAGAAAAAAACCCGGGACGAGCTCTGCGCCAGCGTCGTCCCGGGGTGAGCGACTACGTGCGCGGGACCGTAATCCCGGCGCGCACCAAGCTAGCCTTTGACGTTAGCTCCGTGCATTTTCGCGCGCTCAATTAACATCTGCACCTGATCCTTCTGCGGGTAGTCGGGATTGGTCTGGAGCAGTTTCTCCCAGGCCACCACAGCTCCCTTTGGATCCTTCTTGCCTTGCCACATCACGATCCCGAGGTTGAACAGGGTTCCCGGGTGATTCGGCCGAATAGCGAGTGACTTTTCGAAGCTCGCGATGGCTTTGTCGGGATCGCCGGTGTACCAGTACGCGGTACCAACATCAGTCCGCACATCAGGGTTATTGGGTTGAACAGCGAGGGCCTTTTCGTAGTACTCAATGGCTTGAGGATATGACTGGCCGTCGTAATACAGATTGCCAACCTTGGTCAGCGTGTCGAAGTCGTTTGGGTTAGTCTTGAGTTGCGCCAGCAGCGGCTCGGCCGCTTTCGCCAGCATTTCCGGTGAGCTCGCCTGTTGTTGAGAAGATCCGATTCCGGGAAGCTGGGCCGAGCCCATGGGAGCGGTACCGGTTGTACTTGGAGCCGCAGCTTCCGCACTCCCCATGGTTGGAGAGACGGGAGCCGATCCGCGGGCGAAATATCCCACCGCGATTCCAATCGCCAGTGTGATCACCGCCAACGTGTAGGCTTGCACCGTCGTGAAGCCCGCGTTGGTGTTGCTGTTCTTGTTTTGCGCAGAGGATGACATCAGTTGCTCCTTGGTTTTATTCCCAGCTAATTACTGGTTACTAGTTGCTCAGTCTTGGTGCCGGCGGCAGCCGTTATCGGCTGTTCGAGGTGAAACAGGCGCCCGACCGCTGCGGTCAGTACGTCCTGTTCCTGCCTCTCTGGAAGTTCCTTCAATTCACGGGCCAGTGATCCAGCAATGCGCTGGGTAATATGGCTTGTCAGTGCGGTTAATGCCTGGTCCTGATCTTCCGTGAAAGGGCCAAATTCCTTGCGTAGGACTTCCAATTCCTGCCGGCAAAGCTCATCGAGACGCTGGCGCAGGGCAACGATGGTGGGCACAACCCGCTCCGCCATCAGTTTGCGACGGAAGCCCTGCACCTCCGCCTGCACAATCTTGTCTGCCGATTCGGCGGCTGCCTGCCGTCCGCTGGCATTGCGCTGTACTACCTGCTCCAGCTGATCCATGTCGAAGAGGTGAATGCCTTCCACCTCGCGCACCGTGGGATCGATGTCGCGCGGCACAGCGATGTCGATCATCACCATCGGCCTGTGCTTGCGTTCCTTCGCGATGTTTTCGGCTTCCTCGCGGCTGAGGATGAAATGCGGACACGAGGTTGAACTAACCACGATGTCTGCCTTCTTCAAATGGTGGAATCTGTCATCAAACGAAACCGGTGTCGCGCCCAACTTCGCAGCCAATTCTTCACCGCGAGCGGCGGTACGATTCATCACCTTCACGTTGCTCGCACCGGCCTTCATGAGGTAGTGCGCCGCCAGTTCGCTCATCTTGCCTGCGCCGATCAACAGCACTTCACGTCCGGCAAGTTCTCCCAGCACATCGCGAGAAAGGTGAACCGATGCGTATGGAACCGAAACTGCCGACGATCCAATCGCCGTCTCCGTCCGAACTCGCTTCGAAACCGTCATCGACTTTTGCATTACCGCATCAAGAAAGCGGCCGGTTGTGCCTGCCTGCTGTGCCGAAGCCCAGGCATCCTTCACCTGGCCGGTAATCTCGGGCTCACCCAGGACCATGGAATCCAGACTGGAGGTCACGCGGAAAATATGTGTCAGCGCAACGTCGTCCATCAGGCGGTAGAAGTGTGACCACTCCGACAGCTTCAGCTGGAATTCCTGAGTCAGGAAGCGGAGCACGGAATTCGCGGCCGTGGGAACGTCGCTGGCCCAGATGATGAATTCCGTGCGGTTGCACGTCGCCAGGACGATGATCTCCTCAATGCCTTCCGACCGGACCAGTTGGAGAAGAGCCTCGGGACGTCGGGCGGGGCTGATCCAGAAGCGCTCGCGGACGGCGACCGATGAGGTGCGAAAATTGAGTCCGATTACAGCTAACGTCGGTTCCACAGGGCGTCTCCTACCGGGCAATCTATAAGTGGTAAGGGCACCGCGGATGCCAAACTGCCGAGAGCCCTAGAAGGGTGTTAAATGTCCCATAATGAATGCGTTAGCGCAGGAGATGTGGAGCGAGCAGTCCGCCACTGGGAGCTGCCTAGCGGCATATCACCCTGCCCGCAGAGGTTTTTCGCACGCGGTCGTGCTGAAGACAGGGCCGCGGGACCGATGCGATTTTTGAGGTTTTACCTCACCTCTGCCCCCGAAGTTGTATGGCGAACGCCCGTTCGGAGGAGTACAGTACTGGTGCCGAATTTTGTGGCGTATTTGTCCATTCCCAAAGTGTGTCTGCTGAAGGAGAAGCAAACGAATGAGAATCAACTGGTTACAACGTATTGCCCTGTTCACCTTCATACTCGCATTAGCCTTGCCTCCGCTGGCAGCAGCGCAGGCCGCCGCCGACACGTACAAGACAAGCTGTGCCGCGTGCCATGGCGCCGATGGTAGCAAGAGCATGATGGGAGCCAAGCCGCTCAATGGCGCCGAGGTACAGGCTATGTCCGACGCCGACCTCAATGGAGCCATCACCAACGGTAAGGGCAAGATGCCGGCTTACAAAACCAAGCTAACCGATGCCCAGATCAGCGGTCTGGTGAAGTACATCCGCACCTTGAAGAAGTAGTCGAGCCTTTCGTCTCCATCCGGGCGGTCCGTCAATGGACCGCCTATTTTTCTTGCTACGTCCAAGCATTTTGTCCCACTCGCCCTGCAACGTAAGTGCCCGCGGAGTTATACTCGCAACCGCTGTGCGTATCTGAGCGAATGAGCATCGTGGAGGCAGGATGAAGCACGAAGACGCGCCGAAACCTGATCAAAACTCGGGACTTACGCGGCGCGATTTCATCAAGATTTCTGGTGTGGGAGTCGCGGTACCGCTGGCGTTTGGGCCAACCGTGGTTCGCGCCGCCGGCGAAGATGTTGCGGTCCACGGGCCGAGCAAAGCTCCGATCGCACTCATGGTCAATGGCAAGGAGCTGACGGCGGAGCTCGAACCCCGCGTCACCTTGCTGGACGCGCTGCGCGATACGTTCAACCTGACCGGAGCCAAACGCGTCTGCGACCGCGGCACCTGCGGCGCTTGCACAGTCCTGCTGGAAGGCAAGCCGGTCTACGCCTGCATGGTGCTGGCTATCGACGGACAGGGGAAGAAGATCACGACCATCGAAGGCCTCACCGAGGGCGATGCCCTCACGCCGGTAATGCAGGCTTTCGTCGATCACGATGCGCAGCAGTGTGGCTTCTGCACGCCGGGCTTTGTCGTCGCTACTACCCATTTCCTGCAACAACACCCCAACCCCACTCCCGACGATATTCGCCGAGGGTTGAGCGGCAACTTCTGCCGCTGCGGAACTTACGACGGAATCCGGGCAGTAGCGCTAAGCAAATCTACCGGCGCAAGCCTTACCGGCGAGAATGACGGAACGGTCAGGGAAGGCGGGTCCTTATGAGCGATTATCAGTGGCCCGATCCCGCAACTCGTCCCTTGCTGGGCAAGAAGATCTCGCGTGTCGATGGTCCCATTAAGTCCTCCGGCCGCGCCAAATACACCTACGACTACAATCCCGCCGGCTTGCTGGCCGGAAGAATCCTGCGCTGTCCGTACGCTCATGCCCGCATTACCAGCATCGACACCAGCGCCGCCGAGAAGATGCCCGGCGTGAAGGCTGTTCAGATCATTCAGAAGCCCGGCACGGAGATCTTCTGGGCAGGCGACGAGGTCGTCGGCGTCGCCGCTGTCGATGAGCCGACAGCCGAAGATGCGATTCGCGCCATCAAGATCCAGTACGAAGTGCTCCCGCACTTCATCTCCGATGCTGAACCTCCGAAGAACATCGCCTCCAGCGGCGGTCCCATCAGCCAGGACGACTTCGAGGATATGGAAGACAACCAGGTCCCCGACGAGCAGGTGATTGCGGCTATCAAGCAGAACGGCATCAGCTTTCATCCCGACGAAAAGTACTTGAAGGGCGCGCAGGAATCGGGCGTCGACAAGAAGGTGGTCGAGGCGCTGCGCACGGCAAAATACGCCCAAGCCACGGCCTCCAAATCTCCTTACAAGAAGACCGCCGTGCAGACGCAGGGCGAGCCTGACAAGGCATTCACCTCAGCCGCAGCAGTGGTCGAAGGACTCTACGGCGCATCCTGCATCACGCATTGCTGTCTCGAAACCCACGGCATGGCAGCCGAGTGGCCCAGCGCCAACGATCCGTCTGCCTCGCCCGGAACGAATCTTCTCGTTCACATCTCCACGCAAAATCTCTCCGGCATTGCTCCGCAGATTGCCGAGCCCATGAACATTCCCGCCGGCAGCATCCAGGTCATGCAGCAGTACGTCGGCGGAGGGTTCGGCAGCAAGTTCTCACCTGACCGCTGGGGCATTGCCGCAACCCAGCTCTCGAAGTCAGCTGGCGGTAAGCCGGTGAAGATCATGCTGGATCGCGCAGCCGAGCAGGAGGTCGCAGGCATGCGGCCGTCATCTTTTGCGCGTGTCAAGATTGCCGCCGACAAAGACGGCAAACTCGTTGCCTGGGAATCGCGCTCCTGGGGTACAGGCGGAGTCGGAGGTGGCGGAACTCCTCCGTTGCCCTACATCTTCGAGATCCCCAATCAGCGCAAGCAGAACATCGCCATCTCTACAAATCAGGGCAGCGCGCGTGCCTGGCGCGCGCCCAATCATCCACAGGCTGCGGCAATCACAATGTGCGCGATGGAAGATCTTGCAGCCAAAATGAACATCGATCCAGTCGACTTCCTTACCCGCAATCTCGACCTGACAGGACCACGCGCGAAAATCTATCGCGATGAACTGCCGATTGCTGCGGAAATGATGGAGTGGAAGAAGAACTGGCATCCGCGCGGCGACAAAACCGCCGGTCCAGTGAAGCGCGGCCTCGGGCTTTCGATTCACACTTGGGGTGGTCGCGGCCACAACAGCGATTGCGATCTCACCATTCACCCCGACGGCTCGGTCGAGATTAAGATGGCGACGCAGGACCTAGGCACCGGCTGCCGCACCATCATCATCATCGTTGCCGCCGATACCCTCGGCATTCCCATGGACAAGGTGAAGCTGCTGATTGGCGACAGCCGGTATCCCGTCTCCGGCGCCAGCGGCGGTAGCACAACGTCGGGAGGTGTGACATCCTCTACGCGGCGCGCCGCTGTCGACGCCCGCAATCAGCTGTTCGCAAAGGTTGCTCCGGCACTGAATGCGAAGCCCGAGGATCTGGAAGCAGTGAATGCCACCGTACGTGTCAAGTCCGATCCAAGCCGCAGTTTGTCGTGGAAGGAAGCCTGGGCGAAGCTCGGCGCGATGCCGATGACGGTGCGCGGCAAGAATCCCGACAAGTCCAAACCGCCCGACCTGACCAACAGCGGCGTCGGGGGCGTGCAGATGGCCGACGTTTCCGTCGATACCGAGACCGGCATCGTCCGCGTCAACAAGATGGTTGCAGTGCAGGACTGCGGCCTCGTCGTCGACGTGAAGACTGCTGAGAGCCAGGTAAAGGGCGCGCTGATCATGGGCATCAGTTACGCGCTTTACGAAGAGAAGATTCTCGATCCAGTGACCGGCCGCATGCTGAATCCGAACATGGAGTTCTACCGGCTGGCCGGCATCGCCGACGTCGGCGAGTTGCAGGTACACATGATGACCGGCAAAGGTTACGACGAGCGTGGCGTGATCGGCTTGGCCGAGCCGCCGGTTGTCTCGCCCGGTGCGGCGATCTCGAATGCCGTGGCCAACGCTATCGGCGTTCGTGTGCCGTTCCTGCCATTGACCCCGGCGCGCGTGCTGGAAGCAATGGGATCTCACGGGTAGTGCGACGCGCGGGTAGTGCGACGCGCGGGTAGTGCGACGCGCGGGTAGTGCGACGCGCGGGTAGTGGACGCGCGGGTAGTGGGACGCGCGGGTAGTGGGACGCGCGGGTAGTGGGACGCGCGGGTAGGGCGACGCGCGGGTAGTGGGACGCGCGGGTAGGGCGACGCGCGGGTAGTGGGACGCGCGGGTAGGGCGACGCGCGGTAGTGCGGGCCTTCAGGCCCGCGTCTAGAGCGTGCTAATTGGATGGGCTTTAGCCCCTGAGTCTTCGAGCTTTAAGGACGAATAATGCAAGCCTTCGAATACGTTAGCCCAACCAGCAAAGAGCAGGTGGCGACCTTGCTCGGCAGTAATGGATCGATCCTTGCCGGCGGCACCGATCTACTCGCCCTCATGAAGGACGACATCGTCGCGCCCAAACGACTGGTGAACATCAAGCAAATCGAATCGTTGCGCGGCGTCAGCTATCAGCCCGGAAACGGCTTGCGTATCGGCGCCCTGACCACCATTGCCGAGCTCGCTGAAGCCAAGACCGAGCTGGCGATGTATCCCGCGTTGCTCGACGCCGCCAATGAAGCCGCCAGCCCCCAGATTCGCAATCTCGCGACCATTGGCGGCAACATGTGCCAGCGCCCGCGCTGCTGGTACTTCCGCAACGGCATGGGCTTGATGCCCGTGGCTCCGAATGGCAAATCGATGGTCGTGGAAGGCGACAATCGGTACGCTGCCATTCTCGGTAATTTCGGTCCGGCCTACTTTGTGAGTCCTTCCACTCTCGCGCCTGTGTTGATTGCCTATGGCGCGAAGATTCGGCTCTATTCGGCAAGCTCTCCGGGTAGCGGCGTGCGCGAGTTGCCGCTGGAGAATTTCTTCGTCATCCCGCGGTCAGAAAGCGGGCTGGAACACGATTTGAAGCCCGGTGAGATGGTCATGGAGATCATCGTTCCTGCGCCCGCGCAGGACACGAAGGCCAGCAGTTATGAAGTCCGGCAGCGAGCAGCTTTCGACTGGCCTCTGGTGCACGCGGTAGCGGTGCTGGAGATGGATGGCAGCACTGTCAAGAACGCACGCGTTGTCCTCGGCCAGGTAGCGCCGATTCCGTGGAGATCGCTAGGGTCGGATCAGGCACTTGTCGGAAAGACGATTTCAGAGGAGACAGCCATGGAAGCGGCCAAAGCCGCCGTCGCGCGCGCCAAGCCGCTCAGCCAGAACAAATACAAAATCGCGCTGACCAAAGTAGCGGTGAAAAGGGCAATCCTGGCGGCCGCAGGTCAGAACTCCGGAGGTGCCGCGTGATGCTCAATCTCGACGCCGACCGCTTCAGTGCCGAGCGCGACGGGCTGTGTCCGGCCCTGCGCTGGAAAGGTCAATTCATCGAAGCGGAACACGATCCCACCGTGCCCGCATCCAACGACGGCATCTTCTGGTGCATGCACACGCAGACCTGTGTCGGGCCGGACGGCGACGTGGCCGAACCGGGCAACTGCGGATCGAAGTCGAGGCCGTGTCACGGGACGGGGAAGTGTGGGTAAATGATGACTTACCTTATGTACTCTGGAATCGTGTCCGCTGCGTCCGGGTATTGTGCGATCAGTGGTTCGGCCTCGCCATGCTCGTAGTCCGCAGGATCGAACCCCGGTGACATGGTCGTGCCCATCAGCGCCCATTTCCCGCCCGGCGCAAGTTTGGTGCCCTGCCACACATTTCCCCGCACCACTACCTGCGGCTGCTGACCGGCAGCAAGATCGTTCCCCATCGTGATTATTCGCGAGGCGCCATCCGGCAGCAGTTGCAGCATCAACACCGGATCTCCGGCATAGAAGTGAAAGACCTCGCTTCCCGACAGCCGATGCAATGGGGAAAACGATTCCGGCGTGATCAGGTAGTAGATGGCGGTGCCAATGGAGCGCGATCCGCTGATGCCTTGCGGCAGGTATTCCCCCGAGACCATCCAGCGCGAGCGGTAGGTTTCACGAAAGAAGCCACCTTCTAAGAAATGCGGCTTCAGCTGCAGGAGTTGTGTGACTTCGTCGGCGGTCATGACCGCAACAGCCTATCACTCCTTGCTGCGCAATTCACTTCGATATCCTGAGTTAGTGCTGCATCCCTGACAAGTAATCCATCAAAGTCGCACTGCGCATGGTGGTGGCAGCCTCTACCGTTGCTGTGCGTGCCTCCTCGGCATTGGTCAGATTGGTAACAGCAACATTCATGTCGATCCCTACCGTGCTGTTCTGTTGCTGTGCCAGCTGAACGTTCTCACTGTTGATAAAGTTCTCCGTGCCGGCAAGTTGATCGACGGTGGTGCCGTAGAACGTTCGCGCCGAGGTGAGCTGATCGTAGGCGTTTCGCAGTTCCGTAACCGCGTTGCCGATGTCTTCCGATGTGCTGCTGGAATCTTGCAAAGCGGTTGACAGATCGTTCAGCGCCACAAACACGTTGGCCCCCTGAGCCGAGAACAGATTGCTACCGGGCTGGTTCACCGCGAGCGACTCCCCTTCTGCAATCTCCACCGTGTTCACCCCATCATTGCCTTGATATTTCACTCCGCCGGGAGAGTTGCTGTCCCACACGTAAGGAGGCTGCGAGCTGTTGGTTCCGGCAAAAACATAGACTCCGTTGTAGGCAAGGTTAGCGACGTTGAACACCTGCTGCGAGATATCGTTGATCTGTTGAGCAACCGTGTCGCGGTTCTGCTGCGTCAATGTGCCGTTGGCGCCCTCCGTGCCCAGGCTCATGGCCGCTTGTAACGCGGTTACGACGGAGTTCAGCGACGAATCCGTCGTCTGCAGTTCCGAATAGACGCTCGAGATACTGCGCAGGTACTGGTCGCAGTTGTTCATCTGCGAGGAGATGTTGACCTCCTGCGCGGCGGCCGCGGGATTGTCGGAGGGGGAATTCACCTGTCGCCCGCTGGTCAATTGGGTGAGCGCGGTCTGTTCGGCAGTGTCCGACGTCTCGAGCGCATTGAGCACTAAATCCGATAACTGGAGAGAACTTATCATGTCGCGGAAGCGGCTCCCATGTTCATAATGGTTTGCAGCATCTGGTTCACTGTGGAGATCACCTCCGCCGATGCCTGATAGGCCTGCTGATAAAGCATCAGGTTGGAGGCTTCCTGATCGATGTTGACGTTGTTGCCATCGGGGCGCTCGATCAGCCCCGGCACTTCGCGCACAAACGGAGTGCTGCCGACGGGATCAGCGTGTTCCATTGTCATAGCGCGTTCGAGCTCGGAATGAAAGTCAATATCGCGAGTGTGATACCCGGGGGTGTCGATGTTGGCGATGTTCTCGGTCACCAACCCCTGCCGCTGCGCGGTGAGGTCCAGGGCATGGGTTAGCAGATTGGTAAGGGGAGTTTCAACCGAACTCATGGCAGTCTCCGCGGCGGCAGGCCGTGCTCGCGAATCTTGTTGCGCACGGTGCGCAGGCTGACGCCTAGCAACTCGGCCGCCTGGGTGCGGTTGCCCGCAGTTGCGTTCAGAGTGATTTCCAGCAGTGTCTTTTCCAGTTCCCGCAACGAAAGTCCGGGACGCAGCCACATGGCGGAACTGGCCAGGGGTCTGGCGGGCGCCAGCTGGGGTTGACGCGCGCCGATCTCTTCGCCATCGCATAAGGCGACGGCGCGGCGCATGGTGTTGGCCAGCTCGCGAACGTTACCCGGCCAGGTATGCGCGCGCAGCTGGGCACGGAACGAGTCGCTGAGCGGAGGTGGCGCAGCGGGAGCGGCAAACTGCGCGGCAAAATATTCCGCCAGTTCGATAACGTCTTCGCCGCGCTCGCGTAAGGGCGGCAGCGAAAGCGGAATAACACTGAGCCGGTAATAAAGGTCTTCGCGAAAGCGGCCTTCTTCCACCAGCAGCTGCAGCCGGCGGTTGGTCGAGGAGATCACGCGCAGATCCACATGCATGGGCCGGGAATCGCCCAGCCGGTAAAACTCACGCTCCTGCAGCACGCGCAGCAGCTTGGGCTGCAACAGCAGCGGCATCTCCCCAATCTCATCCAGCAGCAGGCTGCCGCCCGAAGCCAGAACCAGCTTTCCCGGGTTGCTAGCCAGAGCTCCGGTAAATGCGCCGCGAACATGGCCAAACAGCTCGCTTTCCAGCAGCGTCTCCGGCACGGCGGCGCAGTTGATGGCGACGAAAGGCCCGCCCGCACGCGCACTCTCGTCGTGAATGAGCCGGGCCAGCAGTTCCTTGCCAGTTCCGCTCTCCGCCTCCAGCAGGATGTCGGCGCCACTGCGCGCCGCCTGCCGTGCTCTTTCAATTGCTAATAGCAACCCGGGCGAGCTCCCGATAATGCGCTCTCTGGCGCCGTTTGCCGAGGGGGGCTGAGCTGGCGGACCAAACTGCGTTCCCTGACCGCTGCGAGGGCGAACGAATTGTGTACTGGGCAACATCTGCCTAGCTGCTCATGCACGACAGTGGCCGATGAAGGCGGCCGAACATTGGGTTCCTCTCACGCGAAATGACCGGTGGCCGACCTAAGCTGTACCGCACCGCTGTCAAGCCCGAGGTGTTCGGGAAGGATCTCTCCCCCTTCAGCCAGGATGGAGGCACGTTCGATCACGTGCTGCAGCTCGCGCACATTGCCGCGCCAGGAATGCTGCTCCAGCAGTCGCAGACACTCCGGAGATAAGGCCGGTGTTTCGTGGGCCACTTGAAACTTCGAGAGGAAGTGATGCGCCAGGGCCGCAATATCGCCGCGGCGCTGGGCGAGCGCGGGCAGCTCAATCGGAAAGACCGATAGCCGATAGAACAGGTCTTCCCGGAACTGCTTCTTCTCAGTCAGCTCGGCGAGATTGGCGTTAGTGGCGGCAATCACGCGCACGTCGACGCGAAAGACATCGGAGCTTCCCAATCGCTGCACCTCGCCCTGGTCGAGAAAGCGCAAAAGCTTGGACTGAATTCCCAGCGGAAGATCGCCGATCTCGTCCAGAAACAAGCTGCCTCCATGCGCGCTGTGAATACGCCCCAGACGCGATTGCACCGCTCCGGTGAAAGCACCGCGGACGTAGCCAAACAACTCTGACTCCAGCAGCGCCTCAGGAATGGCGGCGCAGTTGATCACGACGAAAGGCTTGTCGGCGCGGGCGCTCAGTCCATGAATAGCAGAGGCGACGACTTCCTTACCGGTACCGCTGGCTCCGGTGATAAGCACCGGCGTGGTTCGCGGCGCCACCAGCCGTGCCATGCGATAGACGACGGCCATGCAGCCGGCTTGCCCGACCATGCCAGGTAAGGCTTCGACCGGGGCTGGGGTTTTACCTGCCTGGCTAAGCGCGGCGCTGGGAGCTCTCCAGCGGTCAATGGTTTCGAATAAGCGCAACGCGCTGGGGCTACGCCATTGCGACGGCAGCGCGGGATGTCCAGCCTCGTCCAGCAGCAGAACGTCGATTCCCGGAAAACGTTTATGAATGATCTCCAGTAACTCTTCCGCATCCAGGTCAGGCAGCCGGCGGTCGAGCAGCAGCAGCTGGCATTCGCTGTTCTCCAACTTTCCCAGAGCATCGGCTCCTCCAAACGCCTCCGCTGCGGCAATGCGCGATAGTGTCAAGCTCTGCAGGATTTGCTGGCGAAGGCCGGAATTGGAACTGGCTACGATGACGGCCGGATCAGGTGTGCCGAATGGATGTGTTGGGGTAGTCATGAAGACGTTGTACCCCCTCAACCTTGGACGAAGATTAGCTGGCCATTAAAGTTTTCTAAGAAACTTAAGAAATTGTGGAGGAAGGACGAAACCCGGCCGCTGGGTCAGAAGGCGCGGTTCCCTGAGTCGACGGATAACGAAATCTTTTCAGAACACGGCAAGGTAGCTCGCCAGACGGTTGCGTCAGGGCGATAGGAGGTTAACGCAAACTCGCCCCCGGGGGCGCGAAAACTGCGGCGGGCCATTTCGATCTCACAGGAATAAGGGGTAGGATCAATTCCTGCCGGAGACTCGGCAGAATTTCCGATGGGAAGAGAACTGTCCGCGTGGATGACGACCTCTGCCTGTTTTCCGGACGCAGCAACGCGGATTGCAATCGTGTTACCGGTCCGTGCATAACGGAGCAGATATTCCAGAAAACAAAATAGCGCTTGCAACAACCGATCTTTATTTCCCCGAACGAGAATCGGGTAGCGATCAATATCAAGTTCGAGGCCCACGCCTGAAGCTGCAAACAAGGGCAGCATGTCCCGGTGCAGATCGCGGAAGAGTTCGGCCAGATCGGTTGGCTGGACAAGATCGCCGGCGTCGAACGCAGCAGCGAGTGCCCGCACCAGCAATAATCGCTGGCGCAAACGCTCAGCATTTTCCAATGCGGTTTGGATACCAGAACGCAGCTCTTCCACTGTCTGATCGCGCTGGAGGCTAAGCTCGAGCGAGCAGTGCAGGGCGGTCAATGGCTGACTGAGGTTGTGAAAAACCTCGGATACAATGAGATCGTAGTTTTCCTTTTCGCGGCCAGGATCCTCATCTGGCATCACATCAGCGCCCCGGGGCGGCAGCTCAGCTCGTAGCCGACACCGCGCACCGTATGGATAAGGTGCGGCGAATAGTCTTCGTCAACTTTCTTGCGGAGATAATTGATGTATACGTCCACGATATTGGTGCTGGTATCGAAGGACAGGTTCCAGACGTGCTCGACGATCATGGCGCGGGTGACCCGGCGGCCGGCGTTGCGCATGAGGTATTCGAGAAGGGCAAATTCCTTGGAGGTCAGCTCAATATTCTTGCCGGCGCGTTCGACTTTGCGGGCAACCCGATCGAGTTCGAGGTCAGCCACGCGCAGAGTCGTTTCGACAATGCGTGGCCCGCGCCGCAACAGCGCGCGCACGCGGGCGGAGAGTTCGGTAAAGGAAAACGGCTTGATCAGGCAATCGTCCGCGCCCGTGTCGAGTGACTGCACGCGGTCTTCGATTCGGCTGCGCGCCGTCAGGACCAGTACCGGAAGCGACGGCTTTTGTGGACGGATTGCGTTCAGAACGCTGATACCGTCCAGTTTGGGGAGATTGAGGTCGAGGACGACGAGATCGTAGTCGCTTTCGAGCGCCATCTGGCGGGCCAGTTCGCCATCCGAGGCTACGTCAACGGCATAATGTTCCGCCTCGAGACCCTTGCGAACGAAGTTGGCCAGTGGAGCGTCGTCTTCAACGACGAGAATACGCATCGGGGTAACCATTATTGTGGTTACTTCGATTGTTGGCGGCTCGGTGTGGTTTCGTCAATGATGCCGCGCACGTTCGTCGCGGGCGTGTTCCAGAACGGGAAGGTTACTGGATACGAACGAATGCTTTAGGCCTTCATCATGCCCATTTCCCCCGCCCGTACGGCCGCCTTCGACATTTTGCTGCGAGTCGATCAGCAGGACTCCTATGCGAGCGAGCTACTGCATTCGAGCCGGATGGAAACACTCAGCCCGGTTGATCATGCTCTGACTACCGAGCTGGTCATGGGCGCTCTGCGCTGGCGTTCTCGGCTGGATGAAACACTTGCTGCGGCGTCCGCGCGCTCGCTAACGAAAATGGATGCCGAAGTACTCACTGCGCTGCGCATGGGCGCCTACCAGTTGCAGTATCTCAACCGGATTCCGGCGCACGCAGCGATCAATGACAGTGTCGAGTTGGTGAAGCGAGCGCACAAGCGATCGGCGGCGCCGTTCGCTAATGCGGTGTTGCGAAAGATCGCGGGAACCAAAGTCGAGCCGCCATCCGGCAGGTTCACAGCTTCCTCCGCAGAAGACCTCGCTGTGGAATCAGCTCATCCGGAATGGCTGGTGGAACGCTGGATCGCCGAATTCGGGATAGAGCTCGCCACAGAAATCTGCCGGCACGATCAGTGCATCCCTGGCATGGCAATCCGTCTCGACGACGGGGAAATCGAGACGGAACTACAAGCGGAAGGCATTGGTTTTACTCCAGGCGTGCTGCTCGCCAGTGCGCGGATCGTCGTCAACGGAGACATAGCCCGAACGCGGGCATTTCACGAGGGCCGCGTCTCCATTCAGGATGAAGCATCGCAACTGGTCGCTGCGTTGGTGGGCAGAGGATCGCGGCTGCTCGACTGCTGCGCTGCGCCGGGCGGGAAGACGGCAGCGATGGCGGCGCGGAACCCCACGGCAGAGATCATCGCCGCTGAGCTACATCCCCATCGCGTCAACTTGCTGCGAAAGCGTGTTCGCGCAGCCAACGTTCAGGTGATCCAAGCCGACGCGCTGAGCCTTCCAACATCCGGCGGGTTCGATCGCGTCCTCGCGGACGTCCCGTGTTCGGGAACTGGGACGCTGGCGCGCAATCCCGAGATCAAGTGGCGGCTCAAACTTGAGGACCTTGTCGATCTTCATCAAAAGCAAGTTGCGATTTTGCGTGCAGCGTTGCAGCAGCTCGCACCTGACGGGCGCGCCGTGTATTCGACATGTTCGCTGGAGCGCGAAGAAAACGAAGATGTGGTCGAGGAAGTGTTGCAGGGCGAACCTCAATACGAATTGCTCGACTGCCGCGAAGAGTTGGAGCGACTGCGTCTAACTGGTGAGCTTGTGTGGGACGATCTGGACTTACTCCTTCGGGGGCAATTCCTGCGCACCATTCCGGGATTGCAGCCGTGCGACGGCTTCTTTGCGGCGGTGATCAGGAGGCACTGAGCGGCAATCTCCTTGCTCCAAACACGCTAGAATAGTTGTTAGCTGCCGTCCTACGGCTAGCTTCGGCTGCGGCCCCATATCATGTTTGAAGTTACCGTTGAAGATACATTTTCCGCTGGACATTATCTGCGCAACTATCGCGGCAAGTGCGAGAAACCGCACGGGCACAACTATCGTGTCCGCGTTACCTTGAGTGGCGCTGAACTGGACCAGGCCGGCTTGCTCCTCGACTTCAAGGAGTTGAAGGACATTCTGCGTCCCGCGATCAACTACCTCGACCACGAGATGATTAACGAACTGGAGCCGTTCACGACAGTGAATCCTTCGGCGGAAAATTTGGCGAAGTACTTTTTTGACGAAATCAATGGGCGGTTGGGTCAGGACACCAATAGGCGCGTACGGGTGAAGGACGTGACCATCTGGGAAACCGATACGACCACGGCGCGGTATTACGAATAGACATGTGCCGCCCCTGAAGGGGCTCAGTCTGCAACGCGAGTTTTCCGACCGCTTCCGCGGTGGGCTAATCAGTTTCGCCTTTGCGAGGTAAAGGGCGACCAGCAGCGCAAACGAATGCCATCAATCTAGCGCCGCAGCGCAGGTTCTTCCACATGCAGATCATCGAAATCTTCAAGTCGCTGCAGGGGGAGTCGTCGTATGCCGGCTTGCCGTGTGTCTTCGTGCGGCTGGCAGGCTGTAATCTGCGTTGCGTCTGGTGCGACAGCGAGTACACCTTCAAAGGTGGTAGCCGCATGTCGCTTGATGAGGTGATGCTGGAAGTCCAGCGCCTCTCACCCAAGGGCGGGCTGGTAGAGATCACGGGCGGCGAGCCGCTGCTGCAAGAGCGCGAGGCCGTTCCACTCATGGAGCGACTGATTGCGGCTGGCTACAAGGTGTTGCTGGAGACGAGTGGAGAGCGGCCACTGGATCGCGTTCCGTCGCAGGTAGTGAAGGTCGTAGATGTGAAGTGTCCTGATTCGGGTGAGCGCGACACGTTTCGCGTCGAGAACCTGCAGTTTCTCGGGCCGAGCGACGAGTTAAAGTTCGTGATCGCCAGCCGAGAGGATTACGAATTTACGCGTGGGTTCCTCCGCGATCACGAATTGAGTTTGCGAGTAAGCTTCGTGATTCTCTCGCCAGCCTTTCGCAAGGATGCCACGGGAAGCCGTGATGTTTCGCATTGCTTGCTTGATCCGCAACTTCTCGCCGAGTGGATGCTGGCTGATGAACTGAACGTGCGCCTGGGCTTGCAGATCCACAAGTTCATTTGGGACCCTGCGCTGAAGGGCGTGTGAGCGCGCAGTGGTAGGCGGAACTGCCCCGCCCTAGCCAACAGATGGCTAGAACGGGGCACCCGGCAATTGGCACTTAGCAGTTAGCCAAACTAATGCGTGAGAACGTGACAACAAAGGCTAAGTGCTAATTGCTAAAATGCAGGACTCTACGGCAAAGATTGTGGTTTCGCTCAGCGGTGGGATGGATTCCGCCGTCTGCGCCGCGTTGGCGGTGCATAACTTCGGCGCAAATGCTGTTGCGGCATTGCATATCAGTTACGGCCAGCGCACTGAAGCACGCGAGCAGACTTCCTTCCTTGGCATCTGTGAGCGGTTGGGGATTCACCGGCGGCTGGTCGTTCGCACGCCATTCTTTCGCGCCATCGGCGGATCAGCGCTCACCGACGATCTGATCGGTGTCCCGGAGGCTGGGGCGGAGATCGGCGCACAGATACCTGTGACCTATGTGCCCTTCCGCAATGCACACTTTCTGTCGGCCGCAGTGAGCTGGGCGGAGGTGCTCGGTGCTGAAATCATCTATATAGGAGCGGTGCAGCAGGATAGCTCGGGATACCCAGACTGCCGGCCGGAGTTCTATCGTGCTTTCAACGAAGCCGTGCGTGCGGGAACGAAGGAAGGCCGCATCCGGATTGAGACGCCGCTGATTGCCATGCGCAAATCCCAGATTGTGACGCGTGGCCTTGAATTGGGTGCTCCCTTCGATTTAACGTGGTCATGCTACAGTCGCGACGACCTGGCTTGTGGCAGCTGCGACAGTTGCGTCTTACGGCTGCGGGCCTTTGCAGCGGCGGGCGCTGTCGATCCTATTCCCTACCTGTCGCCGACTGCGGTTCAGGACCTTTCATGAAGGGTAGATCTCGAAAATCAACGCTGGAGACCGTTGCGAGAGCAAAGTTATTCGGTTTCATGCGCTGGAGGAGCCATGAAGAAATATCTTAATTTTTCCCTTATGTTGCTGTTGCTGGTCATGTGTTCTGCCCCCGTGTGGGCGCAAATTACGGGAACCGTCAGGGGAGTGGTCACCGACAAAGACGGGAAGCCTATTGCTGGGGCAACGATAGAACTCGTTGGCACCCAGACGGGAACAAAGTACACGCTCAAGACCAATTCGAAGGGTGCGTTCTACTCGGTAGGCATCGGCTTGGGAACCTACCGGGCCACCCTCTTTATCAACGGCCAGGAGGTGGATTCGCACGGCAACGTGGTGGTTGAAGCCACCGGCGAGCGCGAGATTCCTTTTGACCTGGCCAAAGATGCTGCGATGGCGGCAGAGCAAAGCAAGGCTACAGCAGCTGCTCAGCAGCAGAATTCCAAGATCAAAGGGTTGAATGCCACGCTGAAGCAAGCGAAAGATCTGGAAGGGGCGGGTAATTACGACCAGGCGGTTACGCTTCTGCAGCAAGCGACCCAGGTCGATCCCACCCAGGATCTGGTGTGGGCCTACCTGGGCGACGCTCAGCGTGGAGCCAAGAAGTATACGGACGCGATTGAGTCTTATCAGAAAGCTCTGGCGCTCAAGCCGACCAACGGACCTTACATGGGCCAGTTGGCGGATGCTTACGCGAAAGCCGGACAGACGGATAAGGCGATTGAGCAGTACGCCGCTGCTGCTCAGGCCGACCCGACGAACGCAGCCCAGTATTACTACAACGAAGGAGCGGTACTAACCAACACCGGCAAGATCGATGATGCCGTCGCGGCCTTCGACAAAGCCATCCAGCTGGATCCGAATCGCGCCGATGCCTATTACTGGAAGGGCGTCGACCTGATCGGCAAAGCCACCATGAAGGACAACAAAATGGTGGCCCCTCCCGGAACTTCAGAAGCGCTTAACAAGTATCTGGAGTTGCAGCCGACCGGCAAGTACGCCGACGCAGCCAAGCAGTTGCTGGCCAGCATTGGCGCCTCGGTTGAAACCAGCTACGGAAAACCGAAGTCGGGTAAAAAGAACTAGGCTGCCGAACTGCTAGCGGCGGGATTGATCGGGACGCGGTCCGTCGAGTGATCGCGTCCTGAGGCTATGTCTTTCCGTACCCCAAATCCCCAGCACGGTTACGAGCCGGCAGTCGAAAAGTCGTAACGGTTTCGCAGCTCGTGTCCCTTTCAGTAGAATCGCGGTTAGCAGTTTGCTCTATGGGAAGGGCTGTCAATTCCAAACTCCTGTCGTTCGGCGATGCTCGGCGCCTCGTCGAAGAATATGCCCTGACGCTTTCTCCCACCCAATCTGAGTTGCTTTCGCTGTTGGAATCCTACGGCCTGGTGCTGGCTGAGGACTTGCGCGCCGACCGTGACTTTCCGCCCTTTGCCCGCTCCACGCGCGACGGCTTCGCCGTCCGCGCGGCGGATGTGAAGACCACTCCCGCACACGTCCGTTGCATCGGCGAGATCAAAGCAGGAGCAAGTTGCGAACAGAGTGCTGCCATCGTTCGAGAGGGCGAGTGTGTCGAGATCATGACTGGAGCGCCTGTTCCTACGGGAGCAGATGCTGTCGTGATGGTCGAATTTACCGAGCGGACCGGCGATGCAGTCACAGTGCAGCGCACGGTATCTGCCGGCGATAACGTGGTCGCAAAGGGCGCTGAGGCGCGGCGCGGCGCGGTCATAGTGTCGCGTGGCACTCGGGTGAATCACACCGTCGTCGCGATCGCCGCGGCCATTGGATGTGCCGAGGTCGCGGTATCTCGCCGACCGCGGGTCGCCATCCTGGCTACCGGCGATGAATTGGTCGACATCAACTTGCAGCCTGGACCCAACGAGATTCGCAACTCCAACAGCTACTCGCTGGCCGCGCAGGTGCAGGCCGCCGGCGGCGAGCCGATGATCCTGCCCGTGGCCCGGGACGAACCTGTCGAACTCGCGCTTCTTTTGCGCAAAGGTCTGGAAGCCGATTTGTTGCTGATTACTGGCGGCGTCTCGATGGGTAAGTACGATCTGGTAGAGCAGGTGCTTGCCTCATTGGACGCCCACGTCTTCTTTACCGGCGCGGAGATTCAGCCGGGACGACCGGTGGTCTTCGGAGAAGTGAAGTCGGGCGAGCAGAGTACTCCTTTTTTTGGACTGCCGGGCAATCCGGTTTCGACCATGGTAACGTTTCAACTTTTCGCGCGACCGGTGCTCGATGCTCTGTCGGGTGCCAGTCCACAGCCGCTGACCTTTGCCCAGGCACGGTTGAAGTCGGAATTCAGCAGTCGCACGGGACTGACGCGGTTTTTGCCCGCAAGGCTCGGAGGAACGCATGAGCTATCGGAGGTGGAGTTGCTACGCTGGCAGGGTTCGGGGGACCTGATGGCTGCTTCGCAAGCAAACTGCTACATTGTGGTACCACCGGACCGGGAGCGATTTTGCGCGGGTGATGCGGTCACAATATTGTTGTTCTGATGTGATGAGCACCGGTGTCGGTCCATAGGCATGGCAAAATCGGAAAAAAATTCGAAGAAGCTTTCACACTACGATACCGACGGACGCGCCTCGATGGTCGACGTTTCCGGCAAACCGCCCAGCATCCGCGAAGCCGAGGCGAGCGCCTTCGTGGCGATGAGCCGCGAGGTGATTCGTGCATTGCCGCGAAACCCCAAGGGCGATCCGCTGGAGGTCGCGCGCGTCGCGGGAATCCTCGCAGCCAAGCGCACATCAGAACTCATTCCCATGTGCCATCCCATTCCGCTGAGCAAGGTCGATGTCAAAACTACGGTGCAAAGGGGCGGCGTTGCGATTCGAGCGCTGACACGCACTAAGGCAGAGACGGGTGTCGAAATGGAAGCGCTGGTTGCGGCTTCAGTCGCGGCGCTCACCGTTTACGATATGTGCAAGGCGCTGGATAAGGGCATCGAGATTCGCGAGGTGGTATTGCTTCGCAAATCAGGCGGCAAGAGTGGCGAATACCGGCGCGCCTCGACCGGCAATCGCCGCGCGAGTTAGTATTTCTCTGTACCAGTACCGACCATGCATACTGCCGCTGTTCTCACCATTAGTGATTCCTGTTCGCGCGGAGAGCGCGAAGACCGTTCGGGTCCGGCGACGGTCGAGGTACTGCGGCAGCATGGATTCGCGGTCGCACGTAACGACGTCGTCCCTGACGATCAGCCGGCGATCGAAGAACAGCTCATCCAGCTCAGCGATCAGGTGAACCTGATTGTCACGACCGGAGGCACCGGAGTAGCAGACCGCGACGTCACACCGGAAGCCACACGCGCTGTCTGCTCGAAATTCATCGACGGCATTCCAGAGAAGATGCGGGCTGCAGGATCGGAGGAGAATCTGCTGGCGATTCTCAGCCGCGGCGTTTGTGGCGCACGGGGACGAACGCTGATCCTTAATCTTCCTGGCAGTCCGAGCGGTGCAGTCGACTCGCTGCAATCCGTTGTCGACATCCTGCCGCATGCACTGGACCTGCTCGCCGGCGAGACACAGCACGAATAGCTGCACTGGCATTCTCTGCGTCTGATCCTCGTACAATAGCTCTCTTGCATTCGAACTCCCTTCGAGGAACAACTTGGATCCCGTCACTCATTTACTGACCGGCGCGTGCATGGGACGCTCCGGCTTCAACCGCAAGAGCGCGTTGGCAACGGTAACCATGGTGCTCGCCGCCGAAGCTGCGGACATCGACATAATCTGGGGGATCAAAGGATCCATTGCCGGATTGCAGCATCATCGCGGCATCACCCACAGCTTCGTTGGAGTGCCGTTCATTGCGGCGCTGGTTCTGGGATTCGTTTACCTGCTGCATCGGTTTCGATCCCGCAACCGTCCCATACTTGCAGCACAATCTGGACCGCCTGTGCGCTGGGGCTTTCTCTACTTCTGCGCACTGCTGGCAGCGCTGAGCCATCTGCTGCTCGACTACACAACCGCCTACGGTATTCGACTGTTTGAGCCGTTTAACTACCGCTGGTATTCGTGGGACATCGTGTCCATTGTCGAGCCGCTGATGCTGCTGGCTCTGGTTGGAGGACTGGCAGTCCCTGGTTTGCTCGGGCTGATCAGCCAGGAGGTTGGAGCGCGCAACAAAGGGCCACGCGGGCGCGGTGGAGCGATTGCGGCGCTCATCTGCGTTGTCGTGATCTGGGGAGTCCGCGACTACCAACATCGCCGCGCGCTCGGCGCGATGAACTCGTTCCTTTATCACGGAGCCGAGCCTTTGCGGCTGGCCTCCTATCCGTACATGATCAATCCCTTTCGCTGGCATGGCGTGGTGGAGACTCGGGATTTCCTTGAGACGGTGCCGGTGAATTCGCTCGCGCCCGAACTCGATTCCGATGCCGGCATCTTGTATTACAAGCCGCCGGTGACCGAGGTTCTGAATGCCGCCGAAGCTTCCTACATGGGACGAGTCTATCTCGACTGGGCGGCCTTTCCTTATGTACGTGAAGCAAATCTCGGCGATGAACTCGGTGGGCACCTGGTGGAGTTTCAGGATCTGCGATACACCTATCCATCTTCTCGGGGACGAGCGCCACTGAGCGGCTACGTGCTGCTCAGTCCAAAGTTGGCGGTCGTCGAGGAAGGTATGAACTCCAGCCGATCGGCCGCAGTTGAAGCGCTGGAGCATGCCGGCCGCGAACGGTAGGATCGATTCTGTACTTGGCAGGATCGCAGCAGTGGGCGCGATACCCTTGACGGACTCGCTCGCGAAGTCGACAATCTAAAGATTGAGGTTACCCGATGCTGGCATATCTTTTCGTCATCTTTGCTGCGGCTATTCACATCCGATTCATCGCGCTGCCTTTCAGTTTTACTCCTGTGGTTGCCGCTCTGTTGTACTTCGGCGCGCGTATGCCGCGTAAGCAGATGTGGATTCCGGTCGCCCTGCTGGCGGCTTCCGACGTCTATCTCACGCGCGTGACCTATGGCTACCCGATTACCGCGGACCACTTCGTCACGTTCGCCTGGTACGCGGCCATCATCCTGCTCGGCAGCGTGCTCATCAAAGGCTTCTCGCCGCTGCGGATTGGCGCTTCGGCACTGATCGGCTCGATCTCGTTTTTTGTGATCAGCAACTTTGCCGTCTGGATGGTCTGGCAGATGTATCCCAAGACGTTCAACGGGCTGATGACTTGCTACGTTGCCGGCTTGCCCTTCTTCCGCAACGCGGTTGCCTCCGATCTGCTCTTCACTGCGGCGTTCTTTGGTATTGGATATTGGGTGAGCCTGAAGAGCTCGGAAGAGTCGCCTGTCGTCGCCGTTGATCGTACGCGGTAACGGCATTCGAAAAGGTTTCGTCGTTAGAGAAAGCCCAGATCACTCTGGGCTTTTTGTTTTGCGGAAGGCCGCGCCTCTTACCGTCACGCTGTCGGCGCGGTGTGTCGGATATCCAGCAACCCCAGCTTCTGCTCGAACGGCAGAAACACGGAAAAAGCCGTACCGTGTCGCGCTTGGCGAATACTGCTGCTTAGATGAATTGTGCCTTCGTGCTTATCGAGAATCCCCCGGCTGACCCAGAGTCCCAAACCAGTGCCTTTCTCGCCTTTGGTTGTATAAAAGGGAGCAAACAGATTCCTGCGTATTCCAATCGGAATTCCCGGGCCGTTGTCGAGCACCGTAACGCGGATGCCTTTGCAGGTAGGATCGGACGCCAGACTGGACAGGCGGGTGTGCAGCACGAGCCGGCCGCCGCCCGACATCGCTTCCACCGCATTACCGACAAGATTGGAGAAGACCTGCCGCAGTTCTCCGGGGAAGCCCCGCACCGTCCGATCGCACTCAAAGCGGCGTTCCACAACGATGTGGTTCTGCTTGATCTGCGGTGCAAATAACACCAACACGCTCTCTAATACCTCCGTCAAGTTCACCGCAATCGGGCTCCTCGCCTCGCGATGGAAGGTCAGTAGCTGACTGGTGATTTGCGCGATGCGCGAGAGCTCGTCGCTGGCCATTTCAAGATAGTGACCGGAGGAAGAGTTGGGCTGTTGCTCATGCTGGAGTAAGTAGACCAGATTCGTTACCGTGTCGAGAGGGTTGCGAATCTCATGTGCGATGGTGGCCGACAATCTTCCCGCTAACGTCAGCCGTTCACTGGTGCGCAGCGTCTGCTCCGTCTGGCGGCGTTGCGTTACGTCACGAAAAACCACAACTATTCCGACCACATCTTTACTGTCGTTGAAGATGGGCGCTCCGGTCAGTTCGACGGGATACTGTTTGCCATCGCGACTGGATAGCACCAGGCTGTTTGAAAAACCAACAACCTTTTGAGCACGGCGCACTGCCTCAATCGGATCATCCACCTGCTGGCCAGTCTGTTCATCGGTGAGGCGGACGACTTCACTAAAGGGATGTCCCTCGGCATTCAACCCATCCCAGCCAGTCAGCAGCTGCGCCACCGGATTGATGAAGGACAGGTTCCCGGTCTGATCGGTGGAAACCACAGCTTCGCCCAAGCTCTTCAGGGTGATCTGCATTTGCTCGCGACTTTCCTTCAGCTGTTGCAGTTGCTGCGCTTCGGCCTGCAGGTGCTTTTCATAGGTCGTGGACAATGCCATCAGTTCGCGGCGGGTGAGCGTAAACAGCAACACCGCAAGGAGTAACGACAGCACGACGGCGGAGCCAATCACCGCCGCGTTTAACGCCTTGGCCCGGCTAGAGCGTTGGGAGCGCAGCGCTTCCTCGGCGGCTACAAAGTCGCGCTGCCGCTGGCGTGTCTGATCCAATAAATGTTGGCCCTCGAGTAGATCTTCCGCGGAAGGTGGATTCCGGCGGCCACCCAGCATCTGCCGGTCGGCCCATTCGAGCCAGCGCTGGTCGACCTCGCGAGCTGCCTTGAGCCGCTCCTGCTGCGCCGGATTGTCGGAAGTGAGCCTCTGGAGGGAATCGAGTTGATCGGGCAGCTTGGACTTGGCGTCGTTGTAGGAGTCCAGAAAGACCCGATCGTCGGTGAGATAGTATCCGCGCAGATGGGTGTCCATCTCGACGATCTGCCGTTGCAACTGCCTGGCAGTAGAAATGACCTGATCAGAGTGATCGACCCAGCGTAGCGAGGTGTAGAGGAGCAGGCTCTCCCCCGCCAGGATAGCGGCCAGCAACATCAGCAAGAGCACGGGCAAAGCAACCGTGCGACGCAGTAGTCTCTGGAAGCTGCGTTGATCCATAGCGAGGCTTCCCGGCCGTTGCCAGATGTTCGATGTATATAGCAGTCGTCTGTTCACTGCAAGACTACCATTCAAACCTGTTCAATTTGGCGGGCCGTTCCTCCCGATCACGGCTGGTTGCCGATGTAGAATTTCTGAGGAGCAGAACGTTGTTGAGTGTCTTTCCGTGCAGCTTTCGTGGTCATGTGCAGCGGCTGATTGGAATAGCTGCCCTGGCGATGCTGTTGTTGGGCAGTACGCCACGGGACCAGGGACCGACTCAGCTCAAACCGGGCTTCAATCTCTTCACCAAGCAGCAGGACATTCAACTGGGCCAGGAAGCTGCGGCCGAGATTCGCAAGAAAGTTGTTATCCTCAAGGACCCGGTGCTGAACGCCTATGTGAACGCCGTTGGCAAACGTCTGGCAGCATCGCGGGAGGCAAAAGAGAGCGGATTCACCTTCACCTTCGAGGTCGTCGCCGATCCGAAGATCAACGCTTTTGCTCTGCCGGGCGGGCCGATGTTCATCAATACGGGGCTGCTGAAGGTCGTGGACAATGAAGCCCAACTCGCCGGTGTGATGGGGCACGAGATGTCGCATGTGATCCTGCGGCACGGCACCAATCAGGCAAGCAAGGCCGACCTCATCCAGATTCCGCTGGCGCTGGCAGGACAGCTGACCAGCAGCGACACCCTGATGGGGCAGCTCTCGCAACTCGGCATCGGGCTCGGCGCCGAGAGTGTCTTGCTGAAGTTCTCTCGCACCGACGAAAGTCAGGCCGACCTCATGGGCTCGCATCTGATGGCCGAAGCTGGCTACGATCCCGATGAACTCGCCAAGTTCTTCGAAAAGATCAAATCGGAAGACACCGCCGACGCGATCGCTTTTCTGTCTGACCATCCCAATCCCGGCAACCGCTCGCGGGCGATTAAGTTTGAGGCCTTGCGATTGCCGGTTCAGGATTATGGCTACCAGACCGGCCAGTTCAAGAGCATGAAGAAGGCCCTCGCTGCCATCCACGAGCCTCCGCCCAAAGCTCACCAAGAGTGAGCAGCTTTCGTCGTCAGTTTTCGTTTCGCACAAAACGGTATACTTTCACTGTACTTCGATCATGAGATATCACGTTGAAGGGTCATATCGGCCCGTCCTGTTTGCTGTTCTGATTCTCCTGTTAACCATTAGCCCAATGAGCCGTGCTCAGGACGCACCGCAGCCGCAGCCAGCTCCCGGCATTCAACAGAAGCCCGCGACGCTTCCCACATCTCCTACGCCACAGCCGCAGACGCCCGCTCCTGTGCAGACAGCGCCGGCGCCGGCAACCCCTGCGCAAGCCGCTCCTGGGCAGGTCGCAGCCGCAAAACCTGAGCACCCCGTTCCGGTGGACGCCGAGCACCACTTCCGCCAGGGGATAGCATTCGAGCGCGAGGGCAACGCGGAGAATGCCATCTCCGAATATCAGGCGGCGATCAAGATTTATCCCGATTACTTTGAAGCGCACTATAACCTGGGCCGGTTGTACCTTGATCATCAGGGCTATGCCGAAGCAATTGCGGAATTAAGAGCCGCGGTAAAAATAAAGCCCGACGATGCGAATGCTCACAATAATCTGGGACTTGCACTGAAGCACAATCGGGATCTCAACGGCGCGGTTACCGAATATCAGGAAGCGGTTCGGCTCAATCCGAAGATGGCGAGCGCGCAGAACAACCTGGCCAACGTGCTGTACCTCCGTCGCGACTTCAACGGCGCAATTCAGCACTACAAGGCCGCTTTGGCCCTGCAACCGAATAGCGCCGAGACTCACATGAACCTGGGCAGCGTCCTCGATGATGCCGGCCGTACGGACGAAGCAATTGCCGAGAACAAAGAGGCTATCCGTCTCCAGCCCAAGAACGCCAGCGCTCACTACAACCTTTCCATCGTCTATCAGAAGAAGAAGGACATGACGATGGCGATCGCCGAGCTGCGACAGGCGGCGAAGTACTCTCCGGACTGGCCGACGCCCCACATCATGCTGACTAACCTGCTGAAGGAATCAGATCCAAAAGCCGCTTTGGACGAGTGCGTCATTGCGGACGGGCTGACCCAAGACGCCAAGCTGCACGACGAGTGCCTGGAGTTGCAGAAGAAAGCACGGTAAGGATCCCCAGCTTCTTCTCGCGTGCAAGAAGCTCTTTCTCAGCGAATCTGCGACCTATGGGTGATCCGGCAAGCTATCGGATTTCGCCCTTCTGCATTTAAGATAGGAAGTTCCGCATTTGCTGGAATCTGCGCCCTCCATTCCATCCTCAATATAAGTAGGGTTAAGAAGGGACTCATCCATGAACAGTTTTGGCAGTCGTTCCGTCCTTCGCGTGGGAAATCGGGAGTTTGAGATCTACCGTCTTGATGCCGTGGAAAAGCACGGCTGCAGCATCAAGCACTTGCCCTATTCGCTGCGCATTCTGCTGGAGAACCTGCTGCGCCGCGAAGATGGCAAGTCGGTGAAGGCCGATGACGTCCGCGCGCTTACCTCGTGGACCGGCAAGACCGTCCCGATGCAGGAGATCGCCTTCATGCCCAGCCGCGTGCTTCTGCAGGACTTCACCGGTGTGCCGGCTGTCGTCGATCTGGCTGCCATGCGTGATGCGATGAAGGCTCTGGGCGGAGATCCGAAGCTGATCAACCCCCTGCAACCGGCCGAGTTGGTCATCGACCACTCGGTGCAGGTAGATGAGTTCGGCACGCCGCAGGCGTTCCAGCTGAACGCCGAGTTGGAATTCCAGCGCAACAAAGAGCGCTATGCGTTTCTGCGATGGGGGCAGACCGCATTCAAGAACTTCGCCATCGTTCCGCCAGATACGGGCATCGTTCACCAAATCAATCTGGAATATCTGGCGCGAGTTGTCTTCGTCGGCGGAAACGGCGAGACGGGTAAGCCGATTGCCTATCCTGACACGCTCGTCGGTACGGATTCTCATACCACGATGATCAACGGCCTCGGCGTGCTCGGTTGGGGCGTGGGCGGAATTGAAGCTGAGGCGGCCATGCTCGGGCAGCCAGTATCGATGCTCATTCCGCAGGTGGTTGGAGTTCGGCTGAAGAACAAACTCGCCGCCGGCGCGACCGCAACCGATCTCGTGCTGACGGTGACCGAGATGTTGCGCAAGCACGGCGTTGTCGGGAAGTTCGTCGAGTTCTTTGGGCCAGGGCTGCAGAATCTTCCACTCGCCGATCGCGCCACCATCGCCAACATGGGACCAGAGTACGGCGCAACCTGCGGCATCTTCCCGGTCGATCAGGAGACGCTGCACTATCTCCGCCTCAGCGGCCGCAGCGAAGAGCAGATCGCGCTGGTCGAGGCCTATTGCAAAGAGCAGGGGCTGTTCCACACCGCCGCGACACCAGAAGCCGAATACTCACACGTGCTGGAACTGGATCTCGCAACCGTTGAGCCCAGCATCGCCGGGCCAAAGCGTCCGCAGGATCGGATCGCACTCTCGGCTGCGGCAAAGTCATTCGAAGACGCGCTGCCGAGTCTGTTGAAGCCTGGCCAGCACGTCCCACCCAAACAGGAGGAACGTTGGGAGGCTGAAGGCGGTCATCCGGCGGGAATGGATTCGCAGCAGGATGCTGTGCAGGAGCACGTCAAGCTCGACAAGGCGTTGAAACATGGAAGTGTAGTAATCGCGGCGATCACTAGTTGTACCAACACCTCGAATCCTTATGTGCTGGTTGCCGCCGGTTTGCTGGCGAAGAAAGCTGTCGAGAAAGGATTGACTGTACCAGCCTGGGTGAAGACTTCGCTTGCGCCGGGATCGATGGTTGTTACCGAGTACCTGACTCGCTCGGGATTGATGCCCTATCTCGAGAAGCTGAAGTTCCACCTGGTTGGTTACGGGTGCACGACCTGCATCGGCAACTCGGGCCCGTTGCCGCAGGAAGTCTCCGATGTGGTCACCCAGAAAGACCTCGTGGTCGCTTCGGTGCTGAGCGGCAATCGTAACTTTGAGGGCCGCATTAACTCCGAGGTGCGCGCGAACTATCTGATGTCGCCACCGTTGGTGGTTGCGTATGCGCTGGCCGGACGCATCGATCTTGATGTCTACGCAGAGCCGCTTGGCTACGCTCACAATGGCAAGCGGCAGCCGGTCTACCTCAAAGACATTTGGCCCACATCGGAAGAAATCGACGAGGTTGTACGCAAATACATCACCAGCGATCTTTTCCAGAAGAGTTACAACGACGTTTTCAAAGGCGATGAGCGCTGGCGCGGCTTGAAGGTTCCCGGGGGCGAGACGTTCGCGTGGGACGAGCAATCCACCTATGTGAAGAATCCGCCGTATTTTGAGAACATGCCGGCAACGCCCGCTCCAGTGAAGGATATTGCTGGCGCGCGTGTGCTCTGCTATCTCGGCAACAGCGTCACCACCGATCACATCTCGCCGGCCGGCTCCATCAAGCCGAGCAGCCCCGCAGGACAATACCTGGTTGCAAATGGCGTGAAGCCGGTGGACTTCAACTCGTATGGCTCGCGCCGCGGCAATCACGAGGTGATGATGCGCGGGACGTTTGCCAACGTTCGTCTGCGCAACAAGCTCACGCCGCATCGCGAAGGGGCGTTCACGTGCTTCATGCCGAGCGACGAAGAGATGACGATCTTCGACGCGTCGGAAAAGTATCGCGCCGCAGGAACGCCTCTGATCGTGCTTGCCGGCAAGGAGTACGGATCGGGCTCGTCACGCGACTGGGCAGCCAAGGGGCCGAGACTGCTCGGTGTGCGCGCCGTGCTGGCCGAAAGCTTTGAGCGCATCCATCGCTCCAACCTGGTGGGCATGGGCATTCTGCCGCTCCAGTTCCTGGCGGAAGAAAGCGCAGAAGTGCACGGCCTGACCGGCGAAGAGTCGTTCGACGTCGTGGGCCTGGTTGATGTGCTGAAGAACTTCGGGCCTGGCAAAACGGTGAAAGTTCGCGCGACCAAGCCGGATGGAGTGGTGATCGAACTCCACGCGACCGTGCGCATCGATACGCCGCAGGAAGTTCTGTACTACAAACACGGCGGGATTCTGCAGTACGTTCTGCGACAGCTGCAGAGCAAGCCGGAAGTGGCGAAGGCGTAATAACTAGCATTTGGGGGCAGGGTCGGATCGCAACCGCTGCCCCTTTTTGCGCGTCATCGTACGAACGTTTGACCGCCTGATTCCCCTTCACGTAACCTTGTCGGTTACTTCTTACAGCCCTCATGAAGACTGCTGAAATGACCTCTGTCCACGTCGCCGAAGAGATCACGGAGCTAGTCGGCAATACTCCAATCCTTCACCTGCGCAAACTGTCGCCGCCAGGAGGCGCCGACGTTTTTGCCAAGCTCGAATATTTGAACCCCGGCGGCAGCATCAAGGACCGCGCCGCCCTGGGCATGATTACGAAAGCGGAGCGCGATGGCAGGTTGAAGCCGGGCGCGACCATTTTCGAAGCCACCGCCGGCAACACCGGTGTCGGCTTGGCGTTGATGGCCGGCGGCCGCGGCTACAAGACGGTGCTGGCCGTCCCCGAAGGGTTCTCGCAAGAAAAATGCACGCTGATGGAGGCGCTCGGCGCTGAGGTGATTCGCACACCTCGCGACGGCGGCATGTCGGCCGCCATCGATTACGTCAAGCAACGCGCCGCCCGCACCCCCAACTCCTTCATCGCCGGCCAATTCGAAAATCTCGACAATCCCGACTTCCACTACGAGACCACCGGTCGCGAATTCTACGACCAGCTCGGCGGACAGGTGGATGCCATCGTCATCGGCTGCGGCACGGGCGGCACGTTTACCGGAGTGGCTCGCTATCTGAAAGAACGCAATCCGCAGACGCTGGCGATTGCCGTCGAGACGCAAGGCTCGGTGCTGGGCGGCGGCGAGAAAGGCGAGCACGAGGTGGAAGGCATCGGCGCCAGCTTCATCCCCAAAACGTTCGATGGCTCGCTCGCCGACGAGATCATCGCCGTCAACGATCACGATGCGTTCGATATGGTGAAGAAGCTGGCCGCAATTGAAGGTGTCCTGGCGGGATCGAGTGCGGGAGCGAATGTGTTCGCGGCGATTGGGATCGCGAAGAAATTGGGGCCGGGCAAGCGAGTGGCAACTATCATCCCCGATTCAGCGGAAAGGTATTTGTCGAAGGACATCTTCCACTTCAACGAAAAACATTGATTCACCACGGAAGCACGGAAAACACGGAGCAAGTAAGAAACGTTCACCAAGGCTGACGTAGAGCCGGTGGGCGAAAGTAATTAGCCCAGCGCGGAAGCGCTGGGTGAGCAACGAAGAAATTGAGCCGAGCCCCTTCAGGGGCTAATGGGATTTGAGACCCGCTTCCTAGCGCTTCCGCGCTGGGCTAATTACTTGTGCTATGCGGGCTTGATCTGATTTCCTGACGTTCGTGTTCTCTGTGTCCTCCGTGGTGAATAGGGTTTATGACTAAGAAGGCTGTTCCTGGGTTCTCTACTCGCGCCATACATGCCGGCAATGAAGCCGACCCGTCCACCGGAGCCGTTGCTCCGCCGATCTTCGCTACCTCGACCTACGCGCAGGAAGAGCTTGGCAAGACCAAAGGCTACGACTACTCGCGCGCTGGCAATCCCACGCGTACTCGCCTGGAAGAAAATCTCGCGTCGCTCGAGGGCGGGATCGCGTCGCGGGTTTTCGCCAGCGGCATGGCCGCGGTCGGCGCGATTTGCCATCTGATGAAGGCCGGCGATCACATGGTCGCCTCCAACAATCTCTACGGTGGCGTGCCGCGGCTGTTCGACCAGATCATGACGAACTTCGGCCTCGAGTTCACCTACGTCGACTCGAGCGATCCGCGCAACGTGGAGCGCGCCATCCGCAAGAACACGCGCTACGTCTACATCGAGACGCCTACCAATCCGCTGATGGGGCTCACCGACATCGCCGCCGTCAGCGCGATCGCGCAAAAGCGCGGCTGCGAGGTCGTGGTCGACAACACCTTCATGTCGCCGTACTTCCAGCAGCCGATCCAGTTTGGCGCCGACATTGTCATGCACTCGACCACGAAGTTCCTCAACGGCCACAGCGACGGTCTCGGCGGCGTGCTGGTGTGCACAACCAAAGACCAGGCGGAGAAGTTGGCGTTTGTGCAGAAGGCGGCCGGGGCGATTATGTCGCCTTTCGAGTGCTGGCTGGTGCTGCGCGGCACCAAGACGCTTGCCGTCCGCATGAAGCAACACGACGAGAACGGCCGCGTCATGGCCGACTTCCTCAGCGGTCATCGCAACGTGAAGCAGGTCTTCTATCCGGGATTGAAGAGCCATCCGCAATACGAGCTGGCGTGCCGGCAGATGTGGGGCTTCGGCTCAATGATTACCTTCGAGACCGGATCACTGTCGAACGCCAAGCGGCTGCTGAAACGCGTGCGCCTGTGCACAATGGGCGAGTCGCTGGGCGGGGTCGAGACGCTGATCTCGCATCCTGCAACGATGACGCATGCTGCCATAGGCGAGAAAGGTCGCAAAGCCATCGGCCTGACCGATGGCATGGTGCGGATATCTGTCGGCATAGAGGATGTGGAGGATTTGATTGCGGATTTGGAGCAAGCGTTGGGGTGAAGCAGTTGTCAGTTGTCGCTTGTCAGCTAAATCGCCATGCGCTCTTTGCTTTTCGCCAGACTCCAATGAGGTGTCATCCTGAGCGCAGCGAGCCGCAGGGCGGGCGAAGTCGAAGACTCCTATAATCTGAAGGTACGATCGATTCGCTCAACTTAGGAACGCGAATGTCCACCGGATCCGATCGCATTACCGAAGTGCTGAAGACCGCGAAGACGATTGCGGTCGTGGGTCTCACCGATTCGCCCTTGCGCCCGAGCTACGGTGTGTCGCACTACATGCGTTCGCAGGGATACCGCATCATTCCCGTCAATCCCAACATCGCGCACTGGGAAGGCGAGAAGGCTTACGCTACGCTGCTCGACATTCCGGAGAAGGTCGACATTGTGAATGTGTTCCGCCGCTCCGAAGCTGTTCCCGAGATCGTTGACCACGCGCTCGCCATCAAAGCCCCGGTCATCTGGATGCAGGAGGGCGTCGTTCACGAAGAGGCAGCTGAGAAGGCACGCCAGGCAGGCGTCTTCGTGGTGATGGATTGCTGCATCCTGAAAGAGCATCGCAAGCGGAACCTGGTCAATCAGGAGTGATGCACTCCGTTTCTTGGCTGCCAGGGAGTCCGACTTTAACCGCAGAGGAAGCCAGCCCGCAGGGCCTAAAGGCCACTTCCTTACGCACCATGACGACACGGCTGAAGCCGTGCCCCTTCAAGGCTGAGTTGCTACAATCGCCCGGTGACTTCTTCCCGTCTGGAGCGCGTGCAACAACAGCTGCGGCTTTACGAGCATCCGCTGGTAGAATTCGACGCGCGCGCTAAGGGCGACGGCGTCGAGTTCATCATTCGCCCGCGCTTCAGCGATCCGCCGGTACACACCTACTACTTCGATCTGCATCCACGCGACCTGGACGATCCGCAATTCGAGTGGACTTTCCAGCGCCAAGTCTTCGACTGCCTGCATGACTATCTGGTCGAGATGTTCGTCCGCACGCCGCAGCATCGCAAGGAAAATCAGCAGATGGAGCGTGAGGGCAAGCTGTGACCCCCAGCCCAGAAGGCAGCCTGCGAAAGCGCATCGCGGATGAGATTGCGCGCAGTGGCCCGATTCCGTTCTCACGCTACATGGAGCTGTGCCTCTACGAGCCGGAGCTCGGCTACTACTCGCGCGCGCGGGAGCAGTTCGGTAAGGCAGGGGATTTCTACACCTCCAGCGACGTACATGCGGTGTTCGGCAGGCTGCTGGCGCGACAATTTAAAGAAATGTGGCGGGCGATGGATAGTCCCGCGCAAGTTGAAGTGATTGAACTCGGACCGGGACGCGGATTGTTTGCGCGCGATGTGCTGGACTGGTCGGCGAAGCAGTTTCCGAATTTCTCTCGTGCGCTGCGTTATAAGCTGGTTGAGCAGTCACCACACCTGCGTGAGAAGTTGCGTGAACGGCTGCAGCAACATCTCGAGACGGGAACGTGCGGCGTCTTCGATTCGCTCGAAGCGGCGATGGTGACGGCTGGCGAGAACATCATTATTTTTGGCAACGAGTTCTTCGATGCGCTGCCAGTCGAGGTCATCGACCATCGCGGGTCGGTGCGAGTTGGATATGAGAACGGACGATTCGTTGAAGCGTTTGTTGCTGCATCCGCTGCGGAGGACGAGTTCCTTGATCGATATGGTGTCCATCCGGAAGGAGGCGAGCGTATTGAGGCTCCGCTGCTATCGCTGAACTGGATGGAGCGGATCGCAAGCGCGTTCCGCGGCCGGCGCGGGTTCCTTATCCTTATCGATTACGGCTACACGCGCGAGGAACAACTTGCCGGGCGTCATCGCGACACGATTATGTGCTATCGGCAGCACACGGCGAGCAGCTCGCCGTACGAAGCTCCGGGCGAACAGGACATTACGGCGCATGTCAACTTCACAGCGTTACGTGGGCGCGGCGAGAAGTGTGGCTTGGATGCGCTGGGGTTAGTTACGCAATCGCAATTTCTGATCGGGATCGGCGAAGAGACGGAATTTGCCGATGCTTTCCAGGATTGCAAACTCCCACAAGAGCGCGCCAAGGTTGCGCTGCAGCTCAAGCATCTGATTTCGCCGGCGGGAATGGGAGAAACGTTTCAGGTGCTAGTCATGTCCCACAACGTGGGAGAGGCGCGGTTGAGCGGGCTAAAGCTGGGGCGTGTCGCCGGTTGAAGGGGCGGCTCATTACTCATACGCCGGCCCCAGTCTCGGCGCGCTCTATGGGACTCCAATGCAGATTCTGCCCCGCCCGAGGACCGCAGATCCCTCGACTGCGTTCGGCCGCTACGCAGCCTCACTCCGCTCGGAATGACAAACTAAAATTGAAGCGCCGCACTACCCGCCTGCCCCCCCTACATCCCTGGCTTGTCGCTGCTACTTTGCGGGTTATACGGGGCCTGAAGATACTTACGCGCGGTGTCCAGAGCGTTCTGCGTGTTGTCGTTGGTCTGCAGAGCCTGGCGGTACTCGTTAGTCGCGCGCTCGCGCTGACCGGTCAAGTCAAAAATCATACCCAGCTGAATGTGGCTCCAGACTTCAGTCCAGCGCGGAATGCCGTCGCCGTTCAGGGCCTCGCGGTAGGCATTGGCCGAGGATTGGTAGTTGTGCTGCTGGAAGAAGACCTCAGCAATGCGATAATGCGCCAGCGAACTGTTGCGGTTGATGTCGAGCGCCTTCTGATATTCCTTCAGCGCTTCGGTCAGGTCGCCCTGCTCGACGTCCTGCTGCCCGCGCATGATCGAGGTCCGCACCTGGAGATCCTGAGAATTTTGCAGCACCTGATTGTTGGGATCGATGGTGATGCGGCGCGGCCGTCCGAAGGTATCGACCGAATAAGCCGAATTTGTTCCTTCCACTTCAATACGCTTGCTCTCGGTCTTGCCGTCAGTGTCGATTCTCAGTAACACCGGCATGCGGAACAGATCCATGTCCTGCGAAATCTCGCCGACCACGCGGAAGCCCTTCTGGGTGCGATAGACCGTGTATTTATTTTTGAACTCGGGTGCGCCGGTGGAATCGAGCCACTGGGTGAAGAACCAGTTGAGCTGCTGGCCAGAGGCTGCTTCGGCGACCTTGCGGAAGTCGTCGACCGTAACCGTTTTCCCCGAGTACTGCTCGAAGAATGTCCGCATGGTCTTGTCGAAGGCCTGCTCGCCGATGACCCAGCCGAGCATCGCCAGGATCATGCCGCCTTTGTCGGTGACCAGCGACTGAAACTCAGGCGAGAAAGAGTCCAGCCTTCCGATGTCAGCCAGCGGCACTGACACGTACGCCAGCGCGCCGACGGACATATCCTTGGTGACTTCCTGAAATCCAGCTTCGCCTGCGACGTGCTCGACGTAGAGCGCTTCGGAGTAGCGCGCGCCGCCGTCGGTGATCCACCAATCGTTCTTCGTGGCCGGGCTGATCATGGTGCCGAACCATTGATGCGAAATCGTGTTTGCCAGCAGGCGGTAGTTGCCTTTCTCGGTGAAATGATGTCCAGCCAATGCGGCGATCTCAGGCGCCCAAGCGGAAGGAACGGTATCGTCCGGCAACTCAACCACACTGAGGTTCTGGTCGTAGGGCGGACCATACAGCGTGGTGAAGAAGAAGAACTCTTTGGTGGCGAGATCGGCGTAATTAGTGGCAGCGGCCTTATGCTCCGGCGTTGTGTAGACGTTGATGTTCAGGCCGCCTTCGGTGCTCTTGGTCTGCACAAACTTGCCGATGATGACAGTTCCGGGGAAGCTCGGCCGGTCTTCATAGGTGAAGGTCAAAGTCTGGCCACCGGCCGGCGTCGCCAAGCGAGTGAGAGTATCTGCCGGCTGTCCTTTGCGTGATGCAGGTACCTTCTCCTGCACTTCGCCTGGGGCGGCGCTCTGCTTGCCGCTGGCGATCACGGTGTACCCGGGAGGCACGCTTACGCTGATGGTCGCCGTGAAGCGATTGGTGCCGTAGCCGACCATGGGAAACCAGCGACCAGCGTAGAGAAGGTAGGTAATCGGATCGCCGACGTAGGCCAGCTTCAGCCCCGGTACCGGACTATCGTCACCCGATTCAATTGCGCCTTCGTACTCGAAGATTAGGGTGTCGGATGAACCCTTGGTCAGCGTGGCCGGAAGCGAGATGCGGACGGTGGAATCGGAGCTGACGCGCTCGACGGGAAGCGATTGCCCGTTAGTGTCGATCACGCGGGTTGGCCGAAGCGCGTTGTGCAGCTCAAATGTGGCGATGTTGATGTCTTCGAGCGCGGTGAATTTCACGCGAGCCTGGGCCTTGAGCTGGTGATTCTGCGGCGTCACGGCCACGTGGATGATGTAGTCGTTGACCTGGAGGCGCGGCTTCTCGGCCGCGAAGCAGATTGAGACGAAGAGAGACACGCCGAGTAATAGGCGTCCCAGGGACCTTGCCGCATTACGCATTGAGAAGAGAACTCCAGCTCTGCTACTAAGCACAATTATAGAAAATCCGCGGTGGAAGCGCCTTGTGCCGCCGGCTAAAGCCGGCTCGGGATAATCAATCGTGGCCTGGACGCCGGCCTAAAGGCCAGCTCTACCACCCGGCTAAAGCTGGCTGCGGAATAGCGAATCGCGCTCGGATGCTGGCCTTAAAGGCCAGCTCTACCAAAGGCCAGCTAAGTCGGGCGCGAGTGTTCCACAAACTTGAGTACGGCACGAGCCGCCCCTTCGGATGCATTACTTCCCGTTTCAGCAGGTTCCAAACGTTTCCAGACATCGCGAAAACCGTCGATCATCGCCGTCCGCACCTCCCCTTCAGGGAGAATCTTTCGCAATTCGTCGCAAAGCCTTTGCGGCGTGAAGTCGGCCTGAACCAGCTCGGGCACGACGTCCCACCCGGCGATGAGGTTCACCATGGCAAAACGGTCTACCTTGACTAGACGGCGGCCTAGCCTCCAGGTGAGCGGCGCGACGCAATAGACCATCACGAAAGGCGTGCCAATCAGCGATGCTTCGAGCGTCGAGGTCCCGCTGGCGACGGCAGCCGCACGCGCGTGCAGCAAAGTGGCGCGCGCATCACGAGTGAAGGTAATCGGCGGCCCATGATATTCGCGCAGGAATGAAGCTATCCACCCCTCACTGAGCGTGGAAGCAACCGGCACTGTATAAACGTAGTCCGGTCCGAGAAGTTGCACCGCCTGCAATAACAGCGGAAGGATCCGACCGACTTCGGCGCGCCGGCTGCCTGGGAGCAGAGCAATCCACTGCTTCGCCGGATCCAGCTTGTATTCGCGTGCGAACTGCTCGCGGGTGATGGAGGGCGCCGGTAAGTCGGCCAGCGGATGTCCGACGAAGTTCGCCGCGACGCCGCGCTCGCGATAGAACTTCTCCTCGAAGGGAAAGATCACTAGCATCTCGTTGACATATTTGCGAACGCGCTCGATGCGGCGCTGCTTCCAAGCCCACAATTGCGGGCTGACGTAATAGATGACCGGCACTTCCTGCGCGCGAAGCTCGCGGGCCAGGCGCAGGTTGAAGTCAGGAAAGTCGATCAGCACGGCCGCATCGGGACGGCGCCTTTCCGCTTCGCGCACGACCTGGCGAAAGCGGCGATAGATGTTGGGAATGTGCTTGACGACCTCGACGATGCCGACCTCGGCGATCTCTCGCGCGTCGACCAGCAAGTCGCATCCGGCATTGCGCATCTGCTCGCCGCCGACGCCGAAGAACTCGATTGCGGTGCCGGGAGCCACTTGGCGGCGCATCGCTTTCATCAGCTCAGCGCCGTAGAACTCGCCAGAAGCCTCGCCGGCGGAGATCAGGATTAGCACACTTGATTATGACAGGTGCTCACATGTTGTGATGACAGTCGACACAGAGCGAACAGCTCTTGCAAAGCGGCATCTCCGGATCTGGGGGCGTCTTGGGCAGCAGATGAGCGAAGTTCGAAGAATGCGCGTGATGACAGGAAAGGCAAGTGACCGCTGGGGCATTCGGCCCCAATGCCGTGTTCGGTCCCGAGACAGGATGACCCGCCACCGGATGGTTGGCCGTGAGAGTTAGGTTCAAGCCCAGGTACTGCAATCCCTGTACCTGGGCGAAGGTCAGAGTGACGCCCCATGGCACGACTGCGGTCTTCTGTTTGGCGTCGACCTTCAGCCGCGCGGCGGCATGACATCCCAGGCAAGTGTCTTGGGTCGAGGCCCAGGTGTGGTTGGGAGAATCGCTGGCGTGCGGTGAATGGCAGACAATGCACTCGCCCGTCTGGTACGGAAAATGCAGAACCTTTTCTTTCGATAACGGATGACAGGTCAGGCAAAGCTGAGTCACCGGGGAAACGAGATTCACGTGAGTAACGCCGCCTTTGTTCTGGATCTGATGGCAGGTGGTGCAACCCGTGATCATGGCTGTGTGCACGTACTTGCCTTTGGCGATGTCGGTGTGACATTCCGTGCATTGATTGTCGGCGGTGCCGGCCTTGAGCGTAACTGGATGCTTGCCCCCGTTCGACCAAACGTCCAGCTGCTGGGCGAAGCCCGACATTGGCCTCAGGATCGCCAGACACAGCAGGAGAGCACAGCAATAAATCGAACGGCGCACGTCGCCACCTCGTCTCGAACGGAGTACTGGGCTTGTCTGCAGACTATATAAGACGCCAGCGGCTCGGATGTGATGTCCGTACTAGATCTTTCTCCAGCCATCACACTCTGGTGGTTGAGTCACGCCCACCTTTTCCCTATTGCCCTTCTGATCAGGCTACTAAATACTTAATGCCCCGAAATGTCCCTTAATGTCCCTTGCTCTCCAAAGGCAGGGGTCGGACTATAAAGCGACACGAGAGCTCATCTGGCCGTGTGACTCTCCGCGGGTGATTTGTTCGCAGCAGATTTCTCCGGCCCGGACCTGAATTCCCTACACATTGCGTCACAGGAGATCCCATGAAGCACCGCTCCGTCTGCACCGTTGTTGCCGTTCTTTCGTTGCTGGCCTCGATGGCGGCCCAAACCATGAGTAACTCTGCATCGCAAGCCACCAGCCGATCCACTGCCGTCGCCACGAATGCCGCGGCGGCCCAAGTGCCCAGGCTGGTGAAGTTCAGCAGCACGATCCCGGGCTTCAACGCGAATGAGGCCCGGGCGGAAGCCGCAGCGCGGGATGGGGTCAGCGCGGGAAGCGGCGCTCCCACGGGCGCAGTCGCCAGCGTGCCGAGCAAAGTTGTTGGCATGACGTTCTCTCTCTACTCCGAACAGACGGGCGGTGTGCCGCTGTGGTCGGAGGTACAGAACGTCCAAGTGGATCAGGCGGGACACTACACGGTTCAGCTGGGTGCAACCCAACCGGAAGGCTTGCCGGTGGAGCTGTTCGCCTCGGCGCAGGCACAGTGGCTTGGTGTGCGGCAGGAGGGTCAGACGGAGCAGCCGCGCGTCATGATGCTGAGCGTGCCGTATGCGCTGAAGGCTGCCGATGCCGAGACCTTCGGCGGGAAGCCGCCTTCGGCCTACATGTCCGCGCCGGCCAGTGCTGCAGGAGTCGCGGCCGGCGTCAGTGGTATCGGCTCGGTGCAAACCACGAATGGCAAGTCGTCGCCCGCGGTCGGCGGTGGTGGAACCACGAACTACATTCCGGTTTGGACAAGCAGCTCCAACCTGGGCAGTTCGGTGATCTACCAATCCGGAGACAATATCGGGATTGGAACCACCAGTCCTCCTTATTCTTTGAGCGTCAAAGATAGCGTCAATGAGTCGGCAATTGTCGGGCAGGAGGCAAGCAGACAGGGCGTGGCCATCGGCGGTAACGCCACCGGCACCGGCGGCATCGGCGTGCAGGGTGTCAGCGACTCCTCGGTTGGTTTCGGAGTCTACGGAGCTGACATCTCCCATGCCGGAAGCGGAGTTGGCGTGTTGGGTACAACCGATAGTCCAACCGGCGTCGGCGTCTATGGCAAGGGCAACAGCACCACGGGGGCGAACTTTGGCGTCGAGGGCGAGACCGCCAGTCCCGACGGCGTGGCTGTTGGGGGTAGCAACTCCGGTACAACCGGCAACGCGATTGGTGTCTCGGGGGAAAGTGACAGCACATCAGGCATTGGTGTGCTGGGCAATGCTTTTGCCGAGACGGGCGCCAACTTCGGAGTTAAGGGAGCTACCGTCAGCACCGGCGGCGTCGGAGTCTACGCTGTCTCCAATGCCACCAGTGGAACCAACTATGCGCTGGAGACCGTCGAGAACAGTCCGGATGGAGCGGCCATTTTTGCTAATAACGCCAGTACCACGGGAAACGCTGTGGGCACCGCGATCGCGACCCAAAGCTCCGATGGTTACGCGGTGCTTGCAGTCGGAATCAATGGCAGCAAGACCACTGTGAGCGAAAGCCCCGTCGGTCTTTGGGGAGCGACTAATCAAAACAGCGGCGTCGGCGTGGTAGGAACCAACGACAACGGCATCGCCGTCGAAGGCGCCAACAATGCAGACAACATCGCAACCGGGTTGTTTGAGAACAATGAGACCACCGACTTCCAGGGCCCGGTGTTGATCGCGCACGGCACCGGCTACGACGGGACCTGCCTGATGGATGTGAGCGGCAACCTGGACTGCACTGGCTCCAAGTCCGCTGTTGTTCCCGTCGACGCCGGTTCGCGAATGGTGGCGCTCTACGCGGTGGAAGCTCCGGACAACTGGTTCGAGGACATCGGCTCGGGTCAGTTGGCGAACGGTTCCGCGGTCGTGCAACTCGAACCGACCTTTGCCCAAACCGTCAACAGCGGGGTTGAGTATCACGTCTTCCTCACTCCCAACGGCGACTGCAAGGGACTCTACGTCGCCAACAAATCCGCAAGCAGCTTTGAGGTGCGGGAGTTGGGCGGCGGAAAAGCCAGCATTGGATTCGACTATCGCATCATCGCGCGTCGCAAGGGCTACGAGCGGATTCGCATGGCCGATAAGACGAAGGTCTTCTCTGCCGTGAAGGCGCATGACCAACTGCCGCACCGCCCCGCGCCGCCAGTGGCGAAGATCATTCAGTCATCCAGCACGGTTCCGAAGCTGCGGTCCAGCGCTGCCGTTCCGAATGTGCTTGTGCCTGCGCTAGCGCCTGCGCAGCACTCAACTGCCAAGGCACACAACTAAGCGGCGAATCAGTCGTCGGCTGACGCGTGCACGCCGGGCGTCGAATACTCGACCGGCAAAGTCTCGGGTGCGGGAATCTCCTGGTCTTTGTACTGCAACTGGTACAGCTTCCAGTAGATTCCGCGCCGTGCCAGCAGCTGCTGGTGCGAACCGATCTCTCGCACCTGGCCTTTGTGCATCACGATGATCTTGTTAGCGCGCTGAATCGTGCTGAGCCGGTGCGCAATGATGATCGACGTGCGTCCTTCGACCATGCGGGTGAGCGCCTCGCGCACACGGAACTCAGTCTCCGTATCCACGCTGGAAGTCGCTTCATCGAGGATCAGTATCTTCGGATTGTGCGCCAGCGCGCGCGCAAACGAGATCAGCTGCTTCTGTCCAGTCGACAATGTGCTGCCGCGTTCCTTCACCTCCTCGTCGAAGCCGGCCGGGAGCGATCGGATGAAATCAGCGACGTTCACCTGCTCCGCCGCGTTCTCCACCGACTCGTCTTCGATCCAGCGCGTGCCCAGGCGAATGTTGCCGCCAATCGTTCCCGAGAACAGGAACGGATCCTGCAACACAACGCCATAGCGCCGGCGCAGCTCGCTCAACTCCATGTCGCGAATGTCGACGCCGTCGATACGAATCGCGCCCTTCTGCACGTCGTAGAAGCGCAGCAGCAGCGAGATGATCGTCGTCTTGCCCGCGCCCGTGTGCCCGACGATGGCCACCGTTTCGCCTGGCTCGATGGTGAACGATACGTCGCGCAGCACCCAGTCGTACTCGGCTTCCGCTGCCGGCTTGGACGCGCTGGCTTTGCCATCTCCAGGAACCACGCTGACCTTCAGCTTCTCGCCTTTGCTGGCAGCTTCAGCAGCAGCCTGCGCCAGCGTGCGATAAGCGAACCAGACATGATCGAACTCGATGCGGCCCGCTCCTTGCGGCGCCTTCGGCTTTGCCGGAGAAACAATCTCCGCCGGCGTGTCCAGCAATTTGAAGATCCGTTCACTCGACGCCATCGCCGATTGCAGGATGTTGTACTTCTCGCTCAAGTCCTGAATCGGCCGGAAAAAGCGCTGCGCATATTGCATGAACGCGACCAGCACGCCGAGGGTTACGAAACCGCGCAGCACCTCGTTGCCGCCGAACCACACCACGCACGCGATCGCTACCGCCGACAAGACCTCGACTATGGGGTAGTACACGGCGTGTGCCATGATCGCATCCTTGAACGCGTCCATGTGCGTGCGATTGATCTTCTCGAACCGTTCGTACGCGCGCTTTTCGCGGTTGAAGAGCTGCAGCACCACGATGCCGGTCACGTGCTCCTGCAGATACGCGTTAATTCTGGCAATCGCAACGCGAATTCGTCGATAGCTGTCGCGTACCTTGCGCCTGAAAATCGATGTCGCGTAGAAGATGAACGGCAGCACGGCGAAGGTGATCAGCGCCAGCCGCCAGCTCATGTTGAGCATGATGATCAGAATCCCGGCCAGAACGAAGATGTCTTCGAAGATCGAGACCACGCCGGCGGTGAACATCTCGTTCAGCGCGTCAACGTCGCTGGTCACCCGCGTGACCAAACGCCCCACCGGATTTCTGTCGTAGAACGATATGTGCAGGCGCTGCAGATGGCGGAAGATCTGGCTGCGCAGATCGAACATCACTTTCTGCCCGGCCCACTGCATGATGTAGGTCTGGGTGAACTCAAACAGGAAGCTGGCCAGCAGCAGACCGACGTACATCCCCGTGATCTGCGCGATGCCGGTCAGCGGCCGCGGGCTCAGCCAGCGATCCAGCAGCGAATGGGCCTCGCGGTGGCTGGCAAGGTATTTATCGATGGCAACTTTGGTGAGATACGGCCCGAGAACGTCCGCGCCCGCCTTCAGCACGATCGCGACCAGTGCTACTGCGACCTGCCAGCGATACGAGTGCAGATACCTGAGCAGGCGCTTCATCAGCCTGGCATCGTATGCCTTGCCTAATACTTCTTCTTCCTGAATCGCCATGGGCCCTTAAGTGATTGTAAGCGGAAGGTAGTAAGTCATATAGACGAGAACCGACCCGTCGGCGATGGAGAAAGTTTGACCATCTCCAACGCTTTGTGTCAGGGCACGACTTCAAGAGTCTGCGTAAGAACTGGCTTTTCTTCCAGGCTGTGGAGTGGGAGGCTTGAAAAACCAGAGCGCCGCAGGCGCGTGGCATGATAGCCCAGCATGGAGCGAAGCGGAATGCTGGGTGAAATGGGAAAATGACCCAAGTCCCCCGGGGACGACAGCGTTCTCACGCAGACACTTCAAGTCGTGCCGAAGCCACTTATTCCCTTACCCGAGCGGGCTTTTAGCCCGCGAGGCATGCGCCAGCGTGGTGGAAGTCCGGCTTCTCGAACCGGAAAATCGTTGCGGTCAGAGGGGCCCCCATACTTTTCAAAGTCTTGAGCGGGAGGACTTTAAGCAAAAAACATCTCGTAAAGTCCTGATCCCTAAAGACTTAAGATCGAAGTGTTATATCCCAAGGGACTTAACCCGTTATGCTCAGCCTATTCTCATAACTTTCGCGTCGAGATTCTTAAGTTTTCAAAGACCTCGTAAACCGGCTGCAGTCTCGCCCGCCGGTCATTGGACACACTGAGCCCAACTTAGCAGCGTAGCCCAGAATATGATTTCGTCGGTACTGCTCGGTTTTCCTGTCAATGTTCAACAGCTCGCCGCAACACGGTTTCCGATCAGTACCATTTCGTCAAGATTACGAAAGTACATGTACTTTCGGGGGATATGAGGATTCAAAGCGCGTGCCGTTCTCGTCCATGGACGAAGCGAGACTCGGGTGCGACACCGTCGGTCCTACGGCCGAGACCAAGCCACGCCGCCGTTCTCGTCGTAGAAGGTCTCTTGAATACTGGTACCGTCGAGGCGGAGCACGGCGAATCCATTAAACACACGTTGTGGAATATCGGGGTCGTTCGCTGACCGATGCTCGTACCACTCAACAGTTGCGCTGGCGGCCAGCTCCGATGCCTGCCCCCACGGCAGAGCGCCGTGGCCGCAGCAACGGCAAAGCGTCTGAGCCGGACCCTGAGGCTTGTATACCACTGCGGCGTGCACGTGTCCCCAATACCAGTACGCCGGACCGCCTCCACCAGGAAAGCCGCTCATTACCTGCTCAAATAGGATGTTCGTCGTCGCACCAGTCTCGTCCAGCCCATTGTGATGGGTGAGGATGATTACCTTTTGACCATTGAGGGCGGCCTGCGCGGTTTTCTGCAGAAGAAAGTCATTCTGCGGGTTTTGCTGTCCACCCGCGAAAAGCACTCCATTCAGGTAAAGGCTGTCCTCATCGGAGAAGTACGCTGAGTCCAGCCCGATGATCATCCAATTCTTGTTCTCAAGCGAGAAATAGCTGCAGCCACCTTGCTTTTCGAAGGGCGCATTCGCGATGGCCTTAAAGTATGGCTTCGAGCCGGAGTACATCTCGTGATTGGAGTTCAATGAGAATGACCCGATCGTGCCAGGGGTCCACAACTTACTGAGCGAATGTATTTCCTCGTCGGAGGTCCCCGCGTAGTAGACGTCTCCCAGGTGGATGGTAATCTCAGGCTTGAGCAGGGCAAGATGGTTGCGCACATCCGTACTGGCCGCCGGATTGCGCGGGTTACGCCAGTCTCCCGTGCCCCAATCACCGGCGATGCCGAGGCTGACTTCGTCAGGAATTTGAATGGTTTGCGGCCGGTCAACAAAAGCATGTTTGCCGCCAATGATTGGTAGGAGACTCTCCAAGAAGAACGGCGAACGCCTCTACCCAACCGGGGTCCAGTTGCTCCCACTTGCCCGTTCCCCAGATCACGCCGTCCGGGCCTACATCAATCACGACTCCAGCTTGCAGGCTGTATGCGACCGCATCGGAGTCGTCCGAAAGGGCCGTATTGGCCAGCATCAACTGATGCGGAGCCGCGGCTGCGGGCGCTTTTCCGGTCTGCACCAATTGCACCGCCTGTTCGTTCGCCGCCAGGATAAGAGGCGCAAGCTTCGCCTGTTTAGCTGCGGGAAGCAGATTCCAGGCGGCTTTGATGCGGCTGGAGAGGACGGGATCAAGGTTGATCTTCATGGGTGTGCCCTCACCGGTTGTTTGAAAGATTGGGAGATGTTACCGCGCTTCTACTCTGACGGTCATGAATTTCCTGCCAATTGTCCGTGGCATAAGAAAGAAGACGCAAGACTCGCACTTGGGCTTAGTCGACCTTGCGCAACACCAGCGCTGAGTTCTTCGATCCGAACGCGATGCAATTGCACACCGCGTGCTCGATCTCCGCAACCCGGCCGGCTTCAGGAACGTAGTCCAAATCGCACTCCGGATCGGGAACTTCCAGATTGATGGTCGGCGGAATCTGCCCGTGATGCATGGCGATGAGCGTCGCCGCAATCCCGGCTGCGCCGCACGCTCCCTGCGGATGCCCGATCTGCGACTTCAGGCTCGACATCGGCGTCGCATGCGCCTTGTCGCCCAGAGCCAGTTTGAGAGCACGCGTCTCGATGCGATCGTTGAGCTGCGTCGACGTGCCGTGCAGGTTCACATAATCAACGTCCGCGGCCGCGATCCCAGCCTCTTCCATCGCCATCTGGATGGCGCGCGCCGGCTCCTCGCCACACTCCTGCAGCCGCACGCGATGGAAGGCCTCGCAGGTCGAACCGTATCCCGCCACTTCGCCCAGGATCTTGGCTCCCCGGGCGCGTGCGTGCTCATACTCTTCGAGGAAGAACATCCATGAGCCCTCAGCCACCACGAACCCGTCGCGATCAGCGGAAAACGGCCGCGACGCGCGCTCCGGCTCAGCATTCCACGACGTGGTCATGATCTTCATCAGTGTGAAACCCTTCATGATGCCGGGCGCGATCGGCGCATCCACGCCGCCCACCAGCATCATCGGCAGAAAGCCGAACTGAATCTGCCGCAGCGCGTAACCGAAGGCATCGGTCGATGAGGTGCAGCCGGTGGTGATCACGTGGCTCATCCCGCGCAGTCCAAAGCGCATGCTGATCTCGCTCGACAGCGTACCCATGGTGCCGCTGGGAATGCAGAACAGGCTCACTTGTTTGATCTTCCCCGTGAGCCACAATCTCACCTGCTCTTCGGAGAATTCCTGCGCTCCGCCGCCCGAGCCGAGCACCACACCGATCTCGCGCTGCTGGGCCAGAGAGAGCTGCGATGTTTCGATGCCAGCATCGCGCAAAGCTTCCGTCGACGCAGCCAGCGCCAGCGGCACCACGCGGGAGACGTGTTTACGCTCATGCGCCTCAACCCAGGCAAGTTCGTCGAAGCCTTGTACCTCGCCGGCGATCTGTACCGGCAGCTCGCTGGGATCAAAGCTGGTCACGCGCCGTACGCCGCTGGTGCCCGCGAGCACAGCACGGCAAAAGGCTTCGTTCCCGATGCCGTTCGGGCTGACCACGCCCATCCCGGTAATGACCACGCGTTTTTTGAAGGGAGCCGTTGGCATTTAGCAGTAAGCGATTAGAAACTAGCAATAGCAACAAGCAATTGGCATTAGAGCTACTTAAATCCTACATTGCCGGATGCTTCTGCGCCGAAAATTGATAAACAGATATTATGGAATTTGATTCGGCGCGATCTGCCCTCATTTTGCCGATGCACCGCTTCGGGGTGCTTTCGCTAGTTGCTAATTGCTAGTTGCTGATTGCTAATCGCTTGTCTTTAGGACTTTACATCTCCGTACCCTTTTGCCGCAGCAAATGCAGCTTCTGCAACTTTGCTTCAGGAGTGTTTTCGCGCGCGCTATTCGATCGCTATGTGCAGCGGGTCTGCACCGATATTGAATCGTCGGATGCGACTGCACGCGAAACCGGGGGCGTCCTCGATCGCCAAGTGAACTCCATCTACCTCGGCGGCGGCACACCCTCAGTCCTCGCACCCGAGCAACTGGCGCGAATCTTCGAAACAGTCCGCAATACCTTCGATGTCGAGCCTTCAGCCGAAATCACCGTCGAGTGCGCGCCGGGCACGATCACCGACGAAATTCTGCAAGCGCTGGTCAGTTGCGGCGTCAATCGCGTCAGCCTCGGCGTGCAATCCTTTGTCGACAAGGAATCCTCGTCGGTCGGCCGGCTGCACACTCGAGCCGTCACGTCTGGCCGACATCACTCGGCTCCGCGCCGCCAGCATCGGCAACCTCAGCATTGATCTCATCGCCGGACTGCCTCACCAAACCGCTGACAGCTGGGAGTTCTCCCTACGCGAAACCGTTGCCACCGGCGTGCCACATGTCAGTGTGTACATGCTGGAAGTGGATGAGGATTCGCGCCTCGGCAACGAGCTGCTTGCCGGAGGCAGCCGCTATCACGCTCACTTCGTTCCCGACGATGATCTTACCGCCGATCTTTATCTCGCCGCGTGCGAGCGCTTGGAACAGGGCGGAGTGCAGCAATACGAAATCTCAAACTTTGCGCGGCCGGTCACCCACGGTATCGGACTGCGCGATTCACGCCATAACCTGAAATACTGGACCCGCCAGCCATACATCGGCTTTGGCGTTGACGCTCACTCCATGCTTCCTGCATCGGCCGAACTCAACGCCCGCGGCATCGAAGCCGTTCGCTTCGCAACTCCCGATTCCCTCGAAGCATATTCTTCCGCGGCGAATCATGCTGCTCGCGTCCAACAGCTTCTGGCCTCGCGCAGCTTAGTCGATCGGGAAGCCGCTCTGGAAGAATCGTTCTTCCTCGGCCTGCGTTTGAATCGCGGCATCTCGCTTTCCGCGCTTCGGCAGCAGTTTGGCAACAACGTTGTCGAAACCTGCGCGCCAATCTTTGCGGAGCTGGTCGACGCCGGACTGCTGGAAAAGACCGCCGCGGGCCTGCGTCTCACGCCGCAAGGCCGCCTGCTCTCGAACGAGGTATTTGCCCGTTTCCTGAAGACTTCCAGTCCGCGTACAACTCCCGTGTAGGAAATCAGACTCCTACTTGCAGCGCCAGATTCCTGGCTCGGAGGGGGCATTCAATGCTTTGGACGATTTTTGCGATCCTGCTGGTTTTGTGGCTGTTGGGGTTTGGTTTCCACGTCGCAGGAAGCCTGATTCACATACTGTTGGTCTTAGCCGTGATCGTGCTGATCATCAACCTGGTGACCGGTCGCCGAGCGGTCTGACCAAACTAAAAAGCGGCTCTTACAAGAGCCGCTCCTGGCTTAAACAGACGGCTGACAGCCGAAAGCTCACAGCTTCTTATCCAGCCACTTCTTCCAGCTGCTTCTGGTCGATGTCGAAGTTCGAGTACACGTGCTCGACGTCGTCGTTGTCTTCCAGAGCTTCCAGCAGCCGGATCATGGTGTTGGCCTGCTGGCCTTCGAGCTTGGTGTAGTTCTGCGGCACCATCGCGACCTCGGCGACCTCGGTCTTGATTCCCGCATTCTTCACCGCTTCCAGCACCGCTTCATACACGGAGGGATCGGTCAGGATCTCCCAGTTCTCGCCGTCGTCTTTCAGATCCTCGGCGCCGGCTTCCAGCACCAGGTTCATCAAGTCGTCTTCCTTCGCCGCCGACTTCGCGATGATGATGTCGCCCTTCTTGTGGAACATCCATCCCACCGAGCCGGCCTCACCCATGTTCCCGCCGTTCTTGCTGAACGTGTGCCGCAACTCGCTCACGATCCGGTTGCGGTTGTCGGTAGAAACCTGCACCAGAATCGCGACGCCGCCCGGCCCGTAGCCCTCGAACGTGACCTCTTCGTACGAGACCCCCGGCAGTTCGCCGGTGCCGCGCTGGATCGCGCGCTTGATGTTGTCGGCCGGCATGTTCTCCGCCTTGGCGGCGGCCACAGCTCCGCGCAACCGCGGATTCTTTTCCGGATCACCACCGCTCTTTGCCGCGATGGTGATTTCCTTAATTAGCCGAGTGAAGATCTTGCCGCGCTTGGCATCCAGCGCGCCCTTCTTGTGCTTAATTGTTGCCCATTTTGAATGGCCTGACATGGGGAAAACCTCAGATTTACGATGACGTTATGACGAGTACCGATATCCTGCCCGCTGAGCGAAGACACAAGAATGCCTCCGCCTCCAGCGCTTCGAGGAGATACGGGCAGGCTTGATTATATCCCGGCTATCAAGCCTCAGTCGAGATTAAGTAACTGGACGTGCGCCGTCTTTACATGGTGTCGGGCGGCACGATATCGACGCGGCGCTGCTGCTGATAGCAGGCCTCATCGCTACCGTTGCACGCCGGATAGAGCTTGCCCCATCCCGTCGCAAAGCCAATGCGCGATTCGTCGACCCCGGCCTTGATCAACGCCGCCTTGACGTGCTGCGCCCGGCGGTACGACAGCACCAGGTTGTAGAAGATATCGCCACGAATGTCGGCGTAACCCTGAATCCACATCTGCGAACCGGTGTTCTGGCTCAGCCACGTTCCGTCCGAGGCTAGCACCGCCGGATTCACCACGCGGCTGTAAATGTCAAAAGGAAAATAGATCTCCTTCACATTCTGGATCAGGTCCTGCGCCTGTGGAGACAGCGGCGGGAAGTGGGCCTGCATAGAAGCTGCGTTGTCCTGGGCCATAACCTTTGTGGCCGGCATGAAAACCGTAACGGCAATCAGAAAAGCAGCGAGCAAAACCCAATAGCGCTGGCTGGGTACGAAGTTACGCATAACTCCTCCGACGGTAGATTTGTATCTCACGTTCGATGGCTCTGCAAAATGCCGAACGAGGGTTGAACCGATTTCGACCACTTCGTGCCGACACGTATTCTGCGGAAGCATAGATGAGGAATATTACAGGATGATGAAACCCGTCGACCGGTAGTGTCCTAATTTCGATTTTCACAAGTTAATCAGCAGAACCAAACGAATTAGGGCAATTTGATTTCCATATCCGCTGACTGAGTGGCGCAGATTAGGACACTACCCGTCGACCGATTCTGTCTTTAATTTCGTTATGTTTAGGACACCACTCTAAATTCGCAAGAATCAGAAAAATCGGCTCATTGGCGCCCAAAAACTGCCCACAAACGATCCTCCGCAACTTATTGAGCAACAGCCTTATTCGCGGAACATTCACGTCCTATTCACGAATCTTTAACTTCCCACCCTTACGATTTCGCTGTCCATTTCAATCAAGTTTTGGTGAAGGTGTATTCGTCTGCGGCTTTGCCGCCCGGTGGTAGATGGTTTCGCGTAGCTGTTGCTTTTCAGGAGAGAAAATGAAACGACTACTCGTTCTGGCCCTCACATTTTTAATCACCACAACCGTATTTGCGCAGACCGATCCTCAGACTTCGAAACCCAAAGCCCGCAGCAGTTCCGCTCCGGTTTCCAAGCAGCTGGAGGATATGAAGGATGCCATCTCGGCCCAGCAGCAGCAGATTCAGCAGCTGCAACAGCAGATCTCTGCTCGCGATCAGGCTATCCAGCAACTTCAGTCGCAGATTGCTAATATGCCGGCGCCTCAGCCGCCGCCGCCCCCGGCGCCCGGCTGCTGCGATCAGGTTGGCGCGTTGCAGCACGATGTTGCCGACCTGAAGACGGTTTCCGGCAACACCGTAAATGAACTCCAGGAAACGCAGAAGCGCGTGGCCGCCCTGGAGAGCCCGCTGGCGATTCACTACAAGGGAATCACCATTACGCCGGGCGGCTTCCTGGCGGCAGAAACCGTGTGGCGTCAGCGTGCGCTCGGCGCCGATATCAATACGCCATTCAATTCGATTCCCTACTTCGGATCCTCGCAGGCTCGCTTGTCTGAGTTCTACGGATCTGGACGTCAGTCGCGCATCTCCATGCTCGCGCAAGGCAAGCTCGACAACATGACCATGACGGGTTACGTCGAGACCGACTTCCTCGGCGCCGGCACCACTTCCAATAACAACGAAAGTAACTCTTACGTCCTCCGTCAGCGGCAGGCGTGGGGTCAGGCTGCTCTCAACAGCGGCTGGAGCTTCACCGGCGGCCAGATGTGGAGCTTGGTGACCGAAACGAAGCAAGGCGAAGACAATCGCACCGAAGCTACCCCGATGACCATCGACCCGCAATACACCGTGGGTTTCAGCTGGGCCCGTCAGTACGCCTTCCGCGTAACCAAGAACTTTAACAACAAGGTCTGGTTCGGATTCTCGGTTGAGGACTCGGAAGCCACGCTTACCGCGCACGGCAACACCGCCGGCTCGTTCTTGCTCGGTGGCCCCGGCCTCTCCGGTGGTCTCTACAATGGAGCGATCAGCGGTTGCACGACGGCAGTCAGCTCTAGTGGGGCGCCGGTCACCACTTGCTCCGCGCTCGCCAACTACTCCTTTAATCCCTCGCCGGACTTCATCGCCAAGCTGGCCTTCCAACCCGGCTTCGGACACTATGAGATCTTCGGCATCGGCACGCAGTTCCGCGATCGCATCTTCCCCAACGCCGGAGCCACCACGCCGACCGCAGCAGGAGCCTTTAACAGCTCCACCTGGACCGGTGCCGGCGGCGCCAATGCTCGCTGGTCGTTTGCCCAGAAGCATGTCGACTTCGGATTGCATGGTTTAGGAGGCAGAGGTGCGGGACGCTACGGAACCGCCGGCCTTTCCGATATAACCATTACTCCTAACGGCTACGTAGCTCCCATCCGGAGCTACCAGGGTTTGGCCACGCTGGAGTATCACTCTCCCAAGTGGGATTGGTACACCAACGGCGGCGTCGAGTATGCCGGCCGGAACGCCTACCTGAACTCCAAGGGTCTGCAGACGATCGGCTACGGCGGCCTCAATCTGTCCAGCTATGGCTGCGGCAGTCGAGACGCTGCCTAGCACCGCCTACGGCGCCGGATTCGATCCCGGCGGCTTGTCCAATTGCACCGCCGATACCAAGGACATCTGGGAAGGCACGCTCGGCTTCTGGTACAAACCCTACAACGGTCCGAAGGGCAGACTGCAGTTTGGTCTGCAGTACTCCTACGTGACCAAGACCGCCTGGGCCGGCGTTGGCACCAAGGCTCCTTACCCCAGTGCCTTTTCCACGCCTAGCGCGATCGACAACATGTTCTTCACATCCTTCCGCTACTACCTACCGTAAGCGGCTGGAGGGGTGGCTGGTGCTCGGCCGGCCACCCCATCACCTACCGAGCAGACCTTCTGTGAAGTAAACATAAATGCCCCGTTTCAGCATGGACGGGGCATTTCACTTGTGACAACTAACAACAGACAACGTTTTCTACACTCTGACAATCATGACTTCCGTCGACTTGACCAGCGCTGCGGCTTTGTCCCCGCGCTTCAAACGCATCTCCCGTGCGGCGTCGGCGGTAATGATGGAAGTGATGTGCTGCCCGCCGATCGAAAGCCTGATCTGCGCCATCAGGCCTTCAATCCGTACTTCCACGATTCGTCCCACCAGCTGATTGCGACCGCTAATGGAGCGGAAGTTCGCGCGGCTCTCCGCCGGCTGCTTGCCCAGCGACTTGTAGAGGAAGGCGTCGATCTCGCTCTGAGGAATGCGATGATGCCCGCCAGCTGTCTTCACCGTGCGCAGCTTCCCCTTGTAGATCCACTGCTTCAGGCTGGCGTAGCTAATGCCCAAAACCACCGCGGCATCGCGCGGACGTAACAGCTCTTCCGACTTTGGACTCATGCTTTGGCATTGTAGGTCATTGCTGCCACTACGGAACTTTCCGAAAACGGGTACGGCGGAGTCGAGCCTCAACTGCTTATCAAGTCTTTGCCGTTGCCCGCCGATAACTTTCTTGCAACGCTCTTGGTGACCAGCGCCGCATGAAGAACCTGCCCAGCGAACACGCCAGTAGTTTTCCCGATCTGCCGCCAGCATTCGACCGCCGACGGCGGGAACGCGTAACCCTCAGAATCCCTCTGCGAATCCTCACCTACGGCGTGTTAGTCGATAAGGCAAATGACGCAGTTTGCACCGACTTAAGCGAAGGTGGTGTCGCCTTCGATTCGGAATCGGAGCTCAACGTGGGCGATATCGTGATCCTCGAATTCCACCAGAAAGGCGAAGCCGCCTACCGTTGCCATGCCCGTCTGGCCTACCGCATGGGCCGGCGCTACGGAGCCTACTTCCTCGTCGGCGAATAATATCTGACCTGAACCGGATTGTGGTAGGATGTCCCTTACTACCTATGGTAAGAAGAACGGTCGTACGCTCAACAACCAGCCGCGCCAGGCATCAGAAGAAGAGCTTCTCATTGTCCGAGGAGGCTCTAGCATACTTAGCGGCGGTCTCTGTGAACTACGATTCACAGTCGGAAGCGCTGGATGCGCTGATTCGACAAAAGAAGCGCGAATCGGAGCGAGGTCACATCGCAGCTGGCATCGCCAATTACTACGATTCCTTGAGCGACAAGGATGTGGAAGAAGATCGGGCCTGGGGACAGTTTGCTGAATCGCAGCTTGCAGAGGATTAACTGTCATCGCTACCGTCCCCCGATCACCGATGCGAGGCGAGATCTGGTTCATCAAGCTTCCTACGGATCCCGCCGACAAACCGCCCCGGCCCGTTGTCGTCGTCTCAATCGATCAGCGAAATACCCATCCCCGAGCCACCACCGTGCTGGTCGTGCCGCTTTCTACCTCAACCCTGAAAGACGTTCCCACCCACATTTACCTGTCGCCCGGGGAATCGGGCCTCGAAGCCTCAATTCTTAAGGCGGAGGATGTCACAGTCGTCTTGAAGACAAGCTTGATCGAACCGCGAACCAAGCTCCGAAAACTCACGCATACTCGAGTCTGCGAATTAGCGGACAAGATCAGGATTGCGATGGGTTGTCACTAATACCACCACACTTCTCCAATGCTTCCAGCACCAGTTTCGCAGATGCCAGATCTTCCACTGCCAATCCCAGCGATTTGAACACAGTAATCTCCGCCTGCGGTTTCGGCTTCGTTCCGGCAAGCAACTCGCCCAGTTCGGCATAGATCTCCGCGTTGGCCAGCAAAATGTCGCCGGACTCCTTCATCGCAGCCTCACGCGAATCTACGATCACGGCGCCACGCATGGCATCGTCGTCCAATTCGCGATTCTTCGTTCCCACTGCTCCGACAGCATTCACCAGCGCTCCCGGCTTCAGCCACGCGCCGCTCAGGACTGGAGCCGACGATCCCGTAACCGTCACTACCACATCGGCGCCACGTACAGCTTCCTCCGCAGACGTTGACCGTGCACCAATCTCCTCAGCCAGTGCTTGCGCATTTTCCTGATTGCGGCTCCAGACCCGAACGTCATCGAATTTCCGCACCAGCGAGAGCGCCCGGAAATGCGACCGCGCTTGCACGCCGCTGCCCAGGATCGCCAGTCTTCTCGCCGTCGGCGCCGATAGCAGCTTCGTCGCCACCGCCGATACCGCTGCCGTCCGCAACTCAGTGATGAGCCGGCCATCCATCATCGCCAGCGGCTCGCCCGTCCGAGCGTTGAACAGCGCGATAACCGCCTGGTGCGTAGGGATCCCACGCGAGACGTTTTCGGGATAGAGATTGACCAGCTTCGCGCCCATGACATCGCCATAAACCGCCGGCATGAGGCCCATAAACCCACGATGCTGCACCACCGGGATGACGCTGCGAACCGGATGCACCACGCGCCCGGCAGAGAAGTCGATCAGGGCGCGCTCCATCGCTGGAATCAAATCTTCCAGGCGCAGCAACGGACGGATCGTCTCTTCGTCTAAGAATCGAATCGATGGAGCGGACTTGCGGAGCTCAACCATAGCCCGCCAATTTTAATGTAGAGTAGGCTGAAATAAATCATGCTCAAGATCAAGAAGCTCTCGCCCGACGCCACTCTTCCAACCGTCGCTCATCCCGGCGAGGACATCGGCTATGACCTGTACTCCTCTGAGGAGCTCACGATCGCCGCCCACGGCGCAGCCGGCGTTCATACCGGCACTGCGATCGAGTTCGTTCCCACCGCCGGTGGAATCGTGAAGACCCGCTCCGGCTTGGCCAAGAAGCGGCTGATGTGCAACGCGGGCGTCATCGACGCCGGCTATCGCGGAGAGATCATCGTGCTGATGGAGAATCTCGGAGACGAGCCATACACCATTCGCAAAGGCGACAAGATCGCGCAGTTGCTGGAGCATCCGTTCCTGGCCGGCGAAGTGGCGGAAGGAGAATTAAGTGACGCAAGCCGCGGCTCGAAGGGCTTTGGCTCGAGCGGACAGTAGTCGCGCGATGTGTTTCAGGGCCACGAACCGAGTCCCGTAAGGACGACAGGTGACGTCGGGCTTCAGAACGCGTCGCAACCTTGCGCGACACTCCTCGCGACACAGTGTTAGTAGGAATTAACCATGAGTCGGGTATCGGAGGCTTACCAGGTCCTCACCGTCGTCCTCTTGATGCTGGCGACATCGAGCTCGCAAACATCACCTGCGCCCGCCGCACAATTCGACGCTGCCGCCGAGGCGCAGCTGGTTCAGTTGATTAATCAAACCCGCAGTCAGCAGGGTCTCGCACCCCTGACCGTCGACGAGCGTTTGACCCGTGCTGCCCGTAAGCACACGCAATTGATGGTGCAGCACCTGGCGCTATCGCACCAGTTCGATGGTGAGCCGCCTCCGCAAACCCGCTTCTCCAACGAGGGCCTACCGTCGGACAGCTCCAGCGAGAATGTCGCGCTCAACCAGAACATTCCTGGGGCGCACGATGCGCTGATGCATTCGCCGCCCCACCGCGCGGCTATTCTCGATCCGAACTATAACGTCGTCGGCGTGGGTGTTCTTCAAACCGATGAGGGCTTTTTCGTCACCGAGGACTTCGCTCGCAAGCTGCCGGAAATGTCGGAGCAGGAAGCGGAAGCTGCGGTGCAAAAGTCGATCCAGCGATACGCACTGTCGAGCGGATTTCCCGCTCCTGGGCGACGGCCTCAGCCGCAGCTGCGGCATATTGCCTGTCAGATGGCGCTCAACGATGCTCTGGACAGCAGCGCTGCGATGGGGCTGCCAGAGGTGCACGGGGTTCTGGCTTGGACCGCTGCCGATCCTGCCAAGCTGCCGAAAGGAATTGGGCAGGTGCTCAAACCGCAGATCTCCGGGTATTCGCTGGGAGCTTGTTTTGCTCCCAGCGTGAGCCATCCCGGAGGCGTTTACTGGTTAGTAATGGTGACGTACTGATATGAATAGACACTGGCTCCCGCGTCCTTGCTCAGGCTGCGTTGCTAATGAATCGTTCCCGCGCGCGCCGCGGGCGGCGTTATGTTATGAATCCGTGTTGTCTTGCCGGCCAGGTTGGACTTGATGTACTCCTCGCCAGCCTGCATCATGTGTGTCCAGACAGCTTGCGCCCGGCCGTGCTCGTTTAGGAACGCCGCTACTTCAGTCGCGTTCATGATGGTCCCAGCCTCTTTTGCAAATTGCAGGACGTGGGCCAGGGTGATCTCGGCAGTAACCTTTTCGCGCCAACACTTCTTTTTCAGGTCAATCATTTCTGCTTCCCGACAGAATGGATTTGTCCCCACTGCAATGAAAATACCCGCCAAGGTGACGAGCGACCATGTCGAGCATCACGGCCCCGTGTGACGGCGGTCACAGGCGAATGTTCGCTTGCGGACCAGGCCTTTCCTTGGCGTTGGAAAAGACAAATTCACCACGGAAGCACGGAGAACACGGAACTGCGTTTTTTCTTTTCTGTTTTTCTTTTCTGTTTTTCTTTTCTGTTTTTCTTTTCTGTTTTTCTTTTCCGTTCTATTTCCTTTTTTCTAATCTCTTCCTCTTTTCCGTGTTCTCCGTGCCTCCGTGGTGAAAACGCCGTTCCGTCAACCTGTGCTACCCTCGGTTTTCGGATGCCCGAAAACTCCCAAATCTACGTCGGCACCGCAGGATGGTCCTACAAAGACTGGGAGGGAATCGTCTATCCGGCGCAGATCAAGAAGTCCGAGCACCCTGTGGAATACATGGCGCGCTTCGTTGACGTGCTGGAGATCAACACCTCGTTCTACGGACACATCAAGCCGGAGTGGGGCAAGCTGTGGTGCCGCATGGCGCGAGCGCGTGAATCCGCACTTCCTGTTCACGGCCAAGCTCAACCGCGCCTTTACCCATTCGCCGATCGCGGTTCTGGAGAGCACCTCAGCCGAGACCATTCGCGCCACAGTAGAAGACGAACAGCTCACCAAGGAAGGTCTGGAATCGATTGCCACCGAAAATATGCTGGGCGCGGTCCTCGCGCAGTTCCCAATCTCCTTCAAGAACACCAACACCAACCGCAACCATCTGCAGAGCGTGATCGAAAAGTTCAAGTCATTTCCGCTCGTTGTCGAGGTGCGCCACAACAGCTGGACCAACGAAGGCACGCTGCGCTACTTCGCAGAAAAAGGCGTCGCCTTCTGCAACATCGACCAGCCGATGCTGGGTAAGGCTGTCGCGCCCAGCGAGCACGTGACCGCGCCGGTGGCTTATGTTCGTTTGCACGGCCGCAACTACGATCAGTGGTTCGACAGCGATTCGCGCAACGATCGCTACAACTACCTGTACACCGATCCTGAGTTGCGCGGGTGGAAGACGCGAGTCGATGCCATCGCGCAGAAAGCGCAGAAGACGTTCGTTATCGCCAACAATCACTTCGAAGGCAAGGCTGCGGTGAACGCCCTGCAGTTAAAGAACATGATCAGCGGAAGGCCGGTGCGCGTACCGCCGACCTTGCTGAAGCACTATTGGGAGTTGGGCGAGATTGCGGAGCCGGCTACGTCGTCTGACCAGGAACCACAGGCCAGCTTCGAAAATCTGTGACGCCGCGCTTCGCGCTTGCGTGGCGCCCCGGTAGTCCGTACTATCGTTTTCAAATTCATAGCAGGCGGAACTCATGAGCGACGAAGCCGATGAACTGAAAGAAGCAGCCGAACGTGCAAAAGAGGTCCGCGAATTGGCACCGGTCAGCCTTACCATGGCGATCCTGGCTGTTCTGGTCGCCACCGTAACGCTGCTCGGACACCGCGCCCACACCGAAGAACTGCTGTTGCAAACCAAGGCTACCGACGAATGGAGTTATTACCAGGCGAAGAACATGCGCCGCAACAATCTCGAGGCGCTCGATGACGTTTTGACTGCGCTTGAGAACACCAAGGCCGAGCGTGCTGAAGAAGTCCGCAAGCACTTTCACGAGGAGATCGACAAGTATCGCGATCAGCAGAACGACATTCAGACGGAGGCCAAGGATTTCGAAGCCGAGCGCGACAAGGCCAGCCGGCGCGCCGACCGCTTCGATCTTGGCGAGGTTTTCCTGGAAATCGCGTTGGTCGTCACGTCTATCACTCTGCTCACGGAGAGGCGCGCGTATTGGTACTTCGGATTTGTGCTAGCTACCATCGGCATTCTCTGCGCCGGCAGCGGATTGCTTCTTCGCTGAGGCCGCTACGGTTCCCAGCCCTGCTCGCCCACCAGCGGCACAAACCTGCACGCTTCGCGAGGCGTGATCACAGTCTCGTCTCTCATCTTTCGCACGACTAGCACCTGCTGTTCCGCGCGACTTCCCACCGGCACAACCAGCTTTCCATCATCAGCCAGCTGTGCGACCAGAGTCTCCGGCACGCGAGGCGCGGCGGCCGCGACCAGGATCTTGTCGTATGGCGCATGCTCCGCCAGACCAAGGCTTCCATCGCCGGTGACGACGTGAACATTGGAGTAGCCGAGCCTCTGCAGAATCTCCCGCGCCCTGTCTGCTAACTCAGCATGGCGCTCGATGGTCCAGACTTCCCCCGCCAACTCGCCGAGAATCGCAGCCTGATACCCCGTGCCTGTGCCGACTTCGAGCACGCGATCCTGAGGCCGCAGATCCAGCGCCTCGATCATCGAAGCAACAATGTAGGGCTGTGAGATGGTTTGTCCCGCACCGATGGGCAGCGGGTAGTCGCCGTAGGCGTTATCTGCATCTTCGCCGGAGATGAACTCTTCGCGGGGAACCCTGCCCATCGTCGCCATGACGCGCTCATCGCGGATACCGCGCGCGCGTAGCTGCTCCTCCACCATGCGGGCACGCTTTTGGTGCAGGGATTCAGCGCTAGTGTGGAAGAGACGACCGAACACGAATGCTCCGCGTGAATCACAAATGCAGGATGTGTTGGTGCAGTAGTTGACCTTCAAGCAGCTGATCTAGTCTGCCACCTGCTTGGTTTCGATTTCTGGGGCTGCCTCAGGTGCCGGCATCGCCTGAACATTGGCCTTGGAAGCTGGAGCAACGCTGCGCGCGGCAGGCTTGGCTGGACGGCCGTGCTTCTCAAACTGTCCGATGTGCCAAATGTCGCGAGCATATTCCAGAATAGTGCGGTCGCTGGAGAACTTGCCGATGCGAGCCACGTTCAAGATCGCCTTGCGCCACCAGACCTCTTCGTTGAGATACTCCGTATCGATCAGCTGTTGCGTCTCGACGTAAGCCGGAAAATCGGCAATGTGGAAGTATCGATCGCCGCGATGCACCAGTTCGTCGAAGAGCCAGCGAAAGAGTCCATGTTCGTTGGGGCAGAAGCGGTCCGATGCCAGCGCATCCATCACCTCGCGAACGGCAGGATCGCTCTCGTACCGGGCCTGTGCGTTGTACGAACCCTTCTGCTGCATCTCGCGGATTTCTTCTGACCGCAGCCCGAAGATGAAGACGTTGTCCTCACCAACCTCCTCGGCGATCTCGATGTTGGCGCCATCGTAGGTGCCAATGGTCAGCGCGCCATTCATCGCGAGCTTCATGTTGCCCGTGCCTGATGCTTCCATGCCCGCCATGGAAATCTGCTCGCTCAAGTCGGCGGCGGGCATAATCAGCTGCGCCAGCGAGACGCGATAGTCGGGCAGGAATGCCACCTTCATCATGTCGCGAGTTCGCTCGTCGCTGTTCACCACCTCCGCCACGCTGTGAATCAGCTTGATGATCTGCTTGGCAGCCCAGTATCCGGGTGCGGCCTTGCCGGCAAAGATGTAGGTGCGTGGCACCAGCGGCATCTCGCCGCGCTCCACGATCCCCAGATAATCGTGGATGATGCCCATCACGTTCAACGTCTGCCGCTTGTACTCGTGAATACGCTTGATCTGGGCGTCGAACATGGAATCGGGATCGACCGACACTCCGCTCAGGTCCTGAATGATCCCCGCCAACCGCAGCTTGTTCTGCCGCTTGACCTGCCTGAAGGCCTCCCGAAATTCCTCGTCATCAGCAAACGGCTCCAGATCGCGCAACTTGTGCAGATCGGTGATCCACTTGTTTTCATCGAGGGTGCGGCTGATCAGATCGGTCAGTCCCTCGTTCGCCTTCATCAGCCAGCGACGCGGGGCCACGCCGTTGGTCTTGTTGTTAAACTTCTCCGGCCAGACTTGCGCGAACTCGGGCGCCAGCGAACTCACCAGCAGATCGGTATGCAGCTTGGAGACGCCGTTCACCGAATGGCCGCCGACAATGCACAGGTTCGCCATCCGCACCTGCTTCTCGTAGCCCTCCTCGATGATCGACATGCGGCGCCGCTTTTCGTCGTCGAGGAATGAGTACTGCTGCATCTGCCGCAGAAATTCGTGGTTGATGTTAAAGATGATCAGCATGTGCCGCGGCAGGACTTTTTCCAGCAGCGGCACCGACCATTTTTCGAGCGCCTCGGGCAGCAGCGTGTGATTGGTATACGCCAGCGTCTGCTGCGTGATTTCCCAGGCTTGCTCCCAGGGCAGCCGTTCCTCATCCAACAGAATTCGCATCAGCTCGGCGACCGCCAGGCTGGGATGCGTGTCATTCATCTGAATCGCAATCTTTGAGGGCAGCAGGTCAAATTGCTTGTGCTGCTGGCGGAAGCGCCGGAAGATGTCGCCCAGCGCGCAGGCCACCAGGAAATACTCCTGCACCAGCCGCAGCTCCTTGCCGCTCATGACCGAGTCCGAGGGATACAGCACGCGTGAGATGTTTTCCGATTGGATTTTCTGTTCAACCGCACGAATGTAATCGCCGCGGTTGAAGATCTCGATGTCGAAGTCTTCCGAGGCGCGCGCCGTGAATAGCCGCAGCCAGTTCACGGTCTGGCCGAGATAGCCAACCACCGGCATGTCGGTCGGTATGCCGACCACGACCTTCTGCGGGTTCCAAACCTGTTCCAGACTGTGCTCAACTTCGCGCGGCCCCTCGACCTTGCCATACAGCGGGATGTTGACGGCTTCTTCCGGATGCTCGATCTGGAATGGAGTTCCGTTAGCCTTCCAGCGGTCCGGCTTCTCACGCTGAAAGCCGTTGAAGATCTCCTGCTTGAAGAGACCGTATTCGTAATCGATGCCGTAACCAAAGCCGGGCATGCCGAGCGTTGCCAAAGATTCCAGAAAGCAGGCCGCAAGTCGCCCCAAGCCGCCGTTGCCAAGGCCGGCGTCATTTTCGCTGTCGAGCACCTCATCCAGACTGACTCCGAAGCTGGCCAGCACCTCGCGGCACATGTCTTCGACGCGCAGATTCGACAGGTTATCGCCCAGCGAGCGGCCCATCAGAAATTCCATCGAGAGGTAGTAGAGCCGCTTGGAATCCTTGTGGCGATAGCGGGACTCGGTTTCCAGCATGCGATCGACGATGCGGTCGCGTATAGCCAACGAGACGGGCTTGAGATAATCGGCGGGCTTCAGTTCGGAGGTGGGCCGGACCAACGTGTAGCGGACGTGGCGCAGTATGGCTTCGCGCAGCACTTCAGCGGGCCTGGCCTGCGAAAGAAATTCAGGGGATGACATAGGTAATGGTGGCCTGTCCGATCCGAACTAAACGCCTCCCACTGAGCTTCCCTTCGCTATTGGGGCATCAACTGCAGGGCGATAGCCTGCGCAGAGCATGCAGCCGCTTCCGAACCTCAACGTTGCCGGTATTCCTCCACTGTTCCCAAACGGCTTGCTCGCTCGGCCCATTCTACTGCCAACCGCTCGCCCTGAGAAACACCTCAATTTCTAAAGGTGGCTCATCGCATACCTTCGGCCCAGATCAGCCCGAACTTGAGTTCCGGCAGCCCTCGGCTCGAGATTCTGCGCCAGTTCCAAGACACATCTCACGGGAGTGTGAACAGTTCGGCGTCAGGGACCGGTGTCGTTGTTTACGAGAGACCTAGCAGGAATGAAATCCGGAGGCCGGTGTCCGGGCAAGGCTACGGAAGCTTGGGTTAGGTCACCGTGGTCGTGGAGTTGTGAGTCTTCTTCCACTGCTTCATCTGCTTCTTTTGCGCTTTCATCTGCTGCTTTTGTTGCTTGGACTGGTTCTTGTTGTATTTCTTATAGGTCTTCTGCGCTTCCTTCTGTTGTTGAGTCAGCTCATGGCTAGACGAGCCGGCGCGGGCGACCATCGGCCAGGACAGCATCAGCCCAAGAGAAACGGCTAGAACGGAGGTAGCGACCTTTTTCATAGGCTCACCATGTAGCGCTTGTGGCTGGATTGTACCAAGCGTCTTCCATCTAGGAAAGCACAATATTCGTGGTGGTCGCCAGCCACTTTTCGGCTATGACCGCAGGTGTTATCACTTGCATAAAGCGCGGGTTGCGATTTCGCTGCAAGTCGAAGAAAAGGAATTGTGCGCCATTTCGCGGGAAGTCGAAGACGAGAAATGGTGGGCGCTAACAGGCTTCGAACTCGAGGCGCTTAGCAGGCGTGAGCGTAGCGTGAGCCTGCTGCCGAAATCCTGAGCGCAGGCGAAGGACCTCTCGAGTGAAGGTTGCAAGGGAAAGATGGTGGGCGCTACAGGATTCGAATCAACGAAGAAACGTGATTTCAAGGACTTGCAAGGAATCACGGAGACACAACAGGAACGGCCAGGAACAGGGAGAAATGGTTATTGTTCCCCTATTGTTCCCTCGGATTTTCGGCACAGCAACAACAACTAACCAACGCGGGCGGATTGGCATCCCAGCTTGGCACGTAGGCCGTTGACTCATCACAAGATCAACCTTAGCCCACAGAATCGGGCATTTTTGCCCCAATCCGATCCGATTCTTTGCCCAAGTTTTGCCCAAGTTTCTCACTGGGAGATGCTGGGGACCTCTCGATTAGCAGCCTCATGTCCCTAGCCGCAGAGTTGACCGGGATGCCCGTTTCCGCCCGATGGAAGTTAAGGGCGGTTTCGAGGTACCTAAATCGGTGTGAAGAACACCAGCGGCTGGCGCTGCTCCACAGGCTCCCACGACAAAGAGAGTTTTACCAGTAAAAGCACCGCATTGCCGTTAAAGTGTCTGCCTGATTGGGTATGAAGGACACCGACCACAGCGCCCGGTGAGGTGCAGTCCCCCCTAGCATCCTTTGGTTACATCAAGCCGCCAATCGCTGGCAGGATTCGATCTGTGACTTCCACCGTGTGAATCTGAGCCTATTTGGTTTTACAACGACTTACAAGTGCGCGGAGACTGCCTAAGTACGCACAAGTCCTGCGAGGCATCGACGTTTGTGGGTTGGATTGTGGACTAAGAATCCCTATCTTACCCACTGCTCTTTTCATTCACTCGCCTGAACGAAGCGGTCTGGCAAAGAGCAGAGTTCCTACCCTAAACTTGAAGGAGGAGACATGCGCCACATGCCACGGGATTGGGAATCAGTGTGCCGTACCTGGACCAAAGCATCCAGCGACACGGAGTGTGATAAGCAAGAGAACGCAGAGCGAATGATTCGAGATGCAATTAATGCCTATGCTCCTCTGGCCTGTCGCGACATCGAAATCATCCCGCAAGGGTCTTACCGCAACAACACGAACGTCCGACAGGAAAGCGACGTGGACATTTGTGTGTGCTGCATGGAGCCGTTCTTCGATGACTACTCGATGGCTGGCTATGGCAGGGCTGAGTCCGGGGTGGTGGATGCCTCTTACTACCCTTATGCTCAATTCAAAAATGAGGTTGGGGCGGCCCTGATAAACAAATTCGGTGCGCTTGGTGTTCATCGTGGGGACAAAGCATTCGACGTGCATGCCAACACCTATCGGGTCGATGCGGACGTGGTGGCTGCATTTGCTCATCGGCGCTATGAAGAGGTGGTGTCTGGACCGTTGCCGGGAATGTTCATACGGGACTGGATAAAACCAGAGGGAACGCAGTTCTATGCCGATAGTGGTGGGGCCGCTATCGTCAATTGGCCGGAGCAGCATTACCGCAATGGCGTCGCCAAGAATACAGCCACCGGCAATCGCTTCAAGTGGGCGACGCGCGTGCTTAAGAATTTCAAATACGACATGGAGGCGAACGGAAACGCTGATCAGAAAAAGGCGGCAAAGGAAGCCCCGTCATATCTCTGCGAATGCCTCATGTTCAATGTCCCTAACTTCATTGGAAATTCACCGCGCGACTATGTGCGCAATGCAATCGTCTATGCCCATCGGGAAACAAAGCTAGATGGCGGGTGGGATGAGTGGGCGGAAGTGAATGACCTTAAATATCTGTTTCGCGGCATTCACGCATGGACGCGCGAGCAGGCTAATACTTTTCTCCTGCGCGTTTGGCAGTATGGGGAGTTTTCATGATTCCCGACCGGCTACTCAAGGTGCTTGCCGGTGTCATCGTGCTGGCGTTCATCATCGGGTGCGCGCTGCATCAGAGCTACTACAGCGCGTTCACCACCGCGGCGACTGCCGGGGCCGTGTTCATGGTGTTATGGGAGAAGTATCTTTGGGGATGGAAGCCCTTCTGTTACTTGGACCGGAGGCCGGATCTGCGCGGCACATGGAAGGGGCTGCTGCACAGCAACTATGTAAACCTGCAGACGGGCGAGCAGCGGCGCAGTATCGAGAGCTACCTCGTCATCCGGCAGACCTACTCGAAAATCGACGTGAGGTATTTCTCGGAGGAATCGGGCTCTGTGAGTTTGTCGGCCAACCTGGTCGTGGATGGCGAGGGCCTTTTTAGCCTCGCTTGTACCTACAGGAATACGCCTCGGTCATTGATACGGGACCGGAGCCCTATAGGCCATGGCGGCTTCCTGCTGTACGTGCGGGGGACCCCGATTCACAAGCTGGATGGGGAGTATTTCACGGAGAGGCTAACGAAGGGCGAGATGGAGTTCACTGCCCGGTCTGATAAGGAAGCGCACGACTTCGGGCAAGCGCGGGGATTCAAGTATCAGAAGCTGGCAGGGCACCGCTGAGCCCAAGGCAGTGAACAGAAATATATCTCATTGGCCCGTCTAGCTTTTCTCTGCGTCACAGTGCACGGTTTTAGACGGTGTTTGTCAGCACTTGGACCCGAGTTGCGCGCGCAAAACCGTCCGAGAATAAATGCTTCAATAGCGACGCCCGTTTGCAACGGTTCTCTCTTTCTGACTCGAGTCGGCTAGACTTGAGTGTATACGAGTAAAATGGGTGGAATTTCCAAACGTCAAGGGTCGAGCTCAGTAGTCGGATTCAGTAAAGGAGGCCATCATGAGGAGCGCGGCGAAACATTCCACATCGATTTTGGGCGGCAGCTCGTGGACAGCCTTCGCATGGGCGCTGGTTTGTGCACTGGGCATAATTGCAACACAACCAGCGCATGGGCAGACCTACACGGTAATCCACACCTTCACCGGTCAGGGTGATGGAGGACTGCCGTCGACTGGCTTGACGCTTGGTGCTGGAGGAAGTTTGTATGGCACTACGTCTATCGGCAGCTTAGGTTATGGCTCAGTCTTTAAACTTAAGCAGTCCGGCTCTGGCTGGATCTTAACCCCACTCTACAACTTTGAGGGCGGCAGTGACGGGATTGGCCCCCAGACCAGGGTAGCCATTGCCCAGGATGGCACTCTCTACGGCGCTACGTACCAAGGAGGCGAAGGAACATGCCCCGGCAGCGGCGGCAACGGCTGCGGCACAATTTTCCACTTGAGACCGCCATCGACAGCCCCAAGATCAGTACTGGCCCCCTGGAATGAAACAGTGCTTTATCGCTTCACTGGAGGAAGCGATGGAGGAGCTCCTGATGGGGACATCACCTTCGACCAATCAGGGAGTATCTACGGCACTACAAGCGGTGGGGGCTCCCCATCGTGTCTTTACGGCTGTGGTGTCATCTATAACTTGACGCGCTCGGGCGGCGGCTGGGCAGAAACTGTTCTTTATTCTGCCCAAGATGGCGAGGACGGAGCCCTGCCCCATGGTGGTGTTGTCTTCGATACATCTGGCAACCTTTACGGCGCATTCCAGGGCTGCTTTCTACACTGTTACGGTACGGTTTACGAGTTATCGCCCTCGGGATCGGGTTGGACCGAGCAGACCCTCTATAGGTTTACTAACGGAAGCGATGGAAACGGCCCAGACGGCAGCGTGATCATAGATGGGGCCGGCGATTTGTATGGATCGAGTTGGGACGGCGGCAGTGGCGGGGGCGGGGTAGTTTTCGAGCTAATCCCTTCTTTTGGGAGCTGGAGCTTTAACTTAGTCTATAGCCTTGCCGGGGGTGGTGACAGCTGCGGCCCTAATGACCGCCTCTTAATGGATCAGGCTGGTAACCTTTACGGTACGACCTACTGCGACGGCACTCACGGAGCCGGTTCCGTCTTCAAGCTGATACCGGGAGCCAGCGGCTGGACGTACATCGACCTCTACGATTTTACCGACGGCAACGACGGAGGATATCCAAGAAGCAACGTAGTACTTGACGGCCAGGGCAATCTTTACGGCACAGCAAGCATTGGTGGCACCGGCCACGTTGGCGTTGTCTGGGAGATCACGCCCTAGAGCAGATGGGCACCGTGCACTTTGCCGTAACGTGCGGAAAATCCCCATTACGCAAAGTAATGAGCTCGGCGAACGACGGATAGTCGAACATAAAGGACTTTATATTGTACTAGAGTGGTTGACGGGAAAGGCGGTGCCGCGTAGGGTCGGTGCCATGGAATATGATCTTTCGATCACCACCCTCATCGATACTGACTCTCAGGGGAGCCAACATAGGAGCGCAATCACTCCGGTTAAGGCAGAAGCGGACCTCGGCCAGAATTCAGAATTCGGGTGGCCAGATTCGTTCAGTGGAAAGCTCGTCGGCGTTACACAAGAGCAGCTCCTTCGTTTCAAATTTGGCCCGGGAGTAGAAGTTGCCTTCAGAGGGAAGCGCTACAAATTCGAGGAAATCGAAAAGGACGGAACCTTCCAACTCCGCAAGGCTTGGTGACGATGGAAACCGGCTTACAAAGGGCACCGAGAAACACTGCCGCCGTCTCCGTTTCGGCGCTGGGTCACGAGGAGGTGCCGATATGTTGGATGGTGGGAACTTTCCGTTCGCTCCTCAGGTTCTAAATCGTTTGATTCGGCTGCCCTTAGCCCATAGAATTGGGCATTCTGGCCCCAATCCAACCCGATTCTTTGCCCAAGTTTTGCCCAAGATTTTCCACCCGGCAACCTGCCACGCACCGTTGGTATACAATCGTCCAGCCCTTCTCGGCAAATATGCCTCCGCGCTGAATTGGACAATGGCATGAATGATAAAGCGGTTGAAATTCCTTCATCAGCCTTCAATTTCGTCTTTGTTTGCATTTTGGCCTTGACCCTCGTCATCCTAGGAGGCTGCTATTACAGCTCGTTCTGGATCGCCAAACAGAAGCAGGTGGCCGCAATGAACAAAATAGACCTCGGCACGTCGTTGGCCGAGGTAGAAAAGCTTGACGAGGTACTGCGCTATGGATTCACTCTCGGCTGCGGCGCAGTTTTTGGTTTGATTGGCGGAAAAGCTATCCAGTGACTTCGCTCCGCGTGGTTAGCGAAGGGAGTTCTCGTGAATGACATTTTCAAAAGCTTACCTGATGTTCTAAGAGCTGTTACAGATCCCTTTTCCCTTTTGGCTTTGATCGTATTGGTCTTGGGATGGGTGGCGCACTCCACGGTGAAGTCGAGCCAGAGATCCTCGCCGCGTCCTTCCTCGTGGCCGCCATTGGTTACGCTAGCTATAGTCGCAATTTCATTTTTGGCACTCGCGTTCAACGTGATCAGGGTTACCTCTTTGCAACGACCTGGCACGGTAACCACCATTGCCAACAAGTACATCGTCCAAGCGACCTTTGTCGCGATTACCAAGCACAAACAGCCTGTGACGGTGCCATTTCGCACTAGCTCTGGCCAGCTAAATGTTGGATGCAGCGATTCGGCGACGACCTCAGTCTCGTGGAATGTACCCACCGGAGCCAGGGATATTCACCCCCAAGCGTCTTGGGAGCGCACGGACAATATAAAAAACCAGAACCAACAGGTGTCGGTGAATGGTAACGTCGCCACGGCAACGGGCACTATCTCGGGCCAGGACCGCCAATGGACTGGCAACTGTCCAGGTGGAGGTCATGGAGAATTGGTCCTAAGCGGAACTTACGTTATTGATCAGGATGCTTCTGACGAACGAGTAGTTATCGGAACCTTGCAGGACACAGTGCCCGAAGGTGGAAGAGCCAAATTTGCGATTCCGGTTGCTCAGGGAGCAATATTGCAATCTTGTGAGATTAGAGTAACAAGTACGAGCACCAATTTGCTTGGTTCCCTGACTTTGGGATTGCGAGTCGACGAGAAGGACCAAGTGTGGATTGCTTCCCCGCCGCCAGCCGACTCAAAAATCCAGGCCACGATTTCTGGGAAAGATCTTTTTGTGACAGTACCCTAGACCTACATCTGTCCTCGACCGCCCATTGTTGCAACGGCAATAAGTGGGAAACATGAGAAATGGACCAACCGAGTGCTCCGAGGCCTTACGGTTGACACTGCCGCCCAGTACCTGAAAACTGGCCGAGATTACCTTCGTACAGGCAACGGTGGCCGTCCTCATCGGCATATTCATTTCAGGATGCCCACCGAATTAGCCACGGCATGGCGTCGGGAACTGATTCGCCGCCTTGAAAAAACAGTCACGATCAGCTTCATACAAACCGGTTGCAAGAATCCGTTCTCGAGCGTTGGGCTGCCGTGCGATTTGCTGAGGGCATTCGATTCGGGCGGCTATATGAGCACACTGGCGTGCATTTGAGCGCCGTGGATGTTAAGCCGCCTTTCGAGGTACCTAATCGCGTGTCGGGAACACTTGAGGCATAACGCCCGACCAGTCTGACCTCCACGGCAGCGTTGGAAGCGAGCGGATGGTCGAAGTGCCAGAGTCTGCTTGCTTAGCGAATAAACTAGTTGCACCATATGTTGCGTCCTCCTGGCCCAAAGCCGCATTTCGTCATCGGCAACATCCCGCTGGCAGGCCGTGATCCGCTGGGCACTTTTGCCAGGTGGGCTGCTGAATACGGCGACATTTTCTACTACCGGGCGGCATGGCTCCATGTCTACTTCTTGAACCGACCTGATCTGATCGAATACGTGCTGGTCCGCAATCCTCAGAACTTCCTCAAGGACCGAGTCATTCAAAACAGTCGTTGGCTGTTGGGCAATGGCCTGCTTACTGCTGAAGGCGACCACTGGAAACGGCAGCGCCGGATCATCCAGCCCGCCTTCGCTCGTGAACGCATCGCCTCCTATGCTCGCTTCATGACCGACTCTGCTGAGCAAATGCTAGCGAGTTGGGAGACTGGCTCAGTTGTCAATATCCATCGAGAAATGATGCATGTGACGCTACATGTGGTGGTGCGGGCATTGTTCGGGCTGGAAACAGTGGAGACGAAAACGATTTCACATGCCCTAAACACGGTGATGCTTAACAGCGTCGGCGGGAGATTACTCCTGCCTCCCAGCTCCCGATTCCTGCCGCTGCCCGGGATGCAGAAGGTTCGCTCCGCCGTGACAGTGATGAACGCCGCCGTATATCAGATCCTTCGAGACCGTCGTAGCAAGCACGCAGAGGCCTCAAGCGACCTCGTATCAATGCTGATGGATGCTCGGGACGACGAAGGCAGACAAATGACGGATGAACAGCTGCATGACGAAGTACTAACCTTCCTCCTGGCCGGGCACGAAACCACGGCGTTGACGGTTTCCTGGGCAATCTACCTGCTCGGTAAGAATGTCGAAGCCGAAGGTAGACTTCACGAAGAGGTCGACCGTGTGCTGGCGGCCAGGATACCGGCGATGGAGGACATTCCCTCTCTAATCTTTACCGAAAAAGTCATTAAGGAGACGTTGCGACTCTATCCCCCTGCCTGGAGCGTGGCTCGTACTGCCATCCATGAGTTCGAACTGGACGGATACCAAATACCCGACGGTTCCAACATCGTGATGAGCCAGTGGATCATGCATCGGGATTCAAGGTTCTTCCGAGATCCAGATACGTTCGATCCAGATCGTTGGGGCACGCCAGCCTGCCAGAACCTGCCTCGCTTCGCCTACTTCCCGTTTGGTGGCGGGCCGAGGCAATGCGTTGGCGCTTCGTTTGCGCTGACCGAAGCCCTTCTGGTACTAGCGACGGTGGTCCGGAGATTTCGGCTCGTACCGGTCGACCAGCAACCTGTACCACCAGTACCAAGCCTTACGTTGCGTCCAAAGGATCCTATTCGGATGCGGATTGAGCCAAGTTAGGAAGAGGCGCACGTTGTAGGGCACACTGGCGTGCATTTGAGAGGCGTGGATGGTTTGGCCGTTTTTCGAGGTACCTAAATCGGTGTGAGCGACACCGAGGCCGTCACACGCACCTGGCAGCGTTCCCCTAGGGCTTAGGTCTGCTCACCTACAGGCAACGGGTGCATTGCCAGTCGTCGTGCGTGATTTCAGGTATCCACGGCAATTGCAGGGCTATTCTAAATGCTTCCGAGCCAACAGACTGCAGACAGCAGCACAGGCAGCCAGCACAAACTCAGATTCTTCCCGACCGGGTTGGGTGCCCTCTTTGCCATGCCGCGCCCCTTCATCTGAGGCGTAGCCGTAGATCCCATCCAACGCTTTTTTCAGCGCAGGATGAAAAAGGTGAGGGTACCTGTCCAGATACTTTCCAAGCGTCATCGATTGCCCAGTGATCTCACCGAGGACGCACTCGACGGCATTTGTGGCATGAGCCACCGCTCCGCTGGTATTGGCGTTAGGCCTTGCGGACAAGGCATTGATTGCGAACTCCAAATGGCTCGCAGCCGTTGGCTTGCCGCTAGTTCTTAATTTGGTAATGCTCGTGCCGACAGTTTTCTCAAAGCCTTCATCCCCGCGAGCTATAACCTTGCCGTTGAGCAACTGCCAGCCGATTCCGGTGTGAGCGAAGTACTCATTGATTTCTGCCTGAAACTGGGATGCTCGTCCTTCATCGGCAGGATCGCTTGATTCCCTTGCCAGGAAATACAAGCAGCCAAAAATATCTTCAACTACGTCGTAGACCTGAAACCAGGGGCAACTCAAGAGGAAACGCTTGGCGGCGACAGAATCGTCATCCTCTCCCCGCAGTACTGGGAGAGGCTCCGTCATCTTCGGCCATTCGTCAGTGCCATACGGGTTGAAGAGATGTTTGATCCTGTCCCATAAGAACTTCGACCGGACCGAGCTTCGTAATATCTCAAAGAGCGGTATACGAAGTTTGGTGGGCAATTCGCCGCGGAACTTTATCGCTTTAGGCTGAACATAGCCTTGGCGAGCAGAAAAAGAGGGCATACAAGCACGTTATCACGTTGATTTCAATCGCCACAAGGCAAAGTCCTGTTCCTCCTGTTCAGAGTTTGTTTTGGGAGGCGGTGCGAAAACATCGGCTTCCGTTAGCCCACAGAATTGGGCATTTTTGCCCCAACCCAACCCGATTCTTTGCCCAAGCTTGCACTGTGCTAGGTCGTCAAGTGGCCTTCCGCCATAGGCTTTAGGGTTGCGTGATCGTTGCGTGGATGGAGTGCCTGTTTTCGCTGTGTAATGTCACAAGCAGCTCGTAGTTGTCTCAGATCTTTGCAGCTGCATGGTTAGTCTTCGGATGCCCGAGAGCCTCACTAATAATCTGCTCAATATACCGAGCCTTGTCGCCTGAGTGACTAAAATCCGACACGGCACCGGCCAGCAGCTCATATCTGCTAACAACGCCGATTGGAAGTAAGTTGGATATGCTATGTTTCAAGTTCGCGTACTGCGCATACTTGCGGGTTGCCGGTTTGAGCGAGGCGGTGTTTACAACTTGAATTAGCAGGACACCTTCGGGAGCTACAGCCGCCTTTGGGCAGGCTGGGTGGCAGACAAACTCGCTGAGTGCGACCGGCAGCAACTTCCCCCCGATTTTGAAAGGGCCGATATTGCCTCGGTCTTCGATCTCGATCACGACTTTCAATATTCCATGATGGACAATCCCGATATCGACACAGCAAAGCTGGGTAGCTCGACTTTTTTGACCAAAGCAGAATAGGGGCACACGATTGTTACCGCCGCATTCCGGTCCAGTTAAGAGCACATGAGTACTAGGTGGGTTGTTGAAGGGCAAGATTGTTTCAGCGACGATTGCATGTATGTCCATACAGGCTTATACAGTTTCGCTTTGAGTTCGAGCAAAGAAACGCAAGAAAACTTTTGCTCTCTTCCTGATTTGGAACGCACCGGGAGGCGATATGTGTACGCAATCAGTAGCGAACGAGGCCGTCATCCTCGCCCTGTGGATGGTACAGGCAGTTTAGGGTCCCTCGGGTGCGTGTTGGCAACCCAAACAGGTGCAGCTCCTCGGCAAGTCAGCCTCAGCGACTGTTACCGAGTGCAGAAGATTTGAACGTCATTAGCCACCAGAGCTTCCAGGACTTCCAGCGGCTGCAACCGTCGTTGGAGATAACGTCACGACACCGTTCTGTTGTATTTGAAACAGAATTACGGCTGCGCCGCACTGACTGGAAACAGCATTGGGGTCGTAACTGCCGTCTGCAACGAACTTTCCGCTGGTATAGTGGTTCGAAAAACTCCATAAATAGGGCGTGTTGATTGGCGGTGCCTGCCTCCGGTATCCGAAACCGTTGTAGGCCTCCAGGCGATACAGGATTCGTGGCAGACTCCAATCTTTCTGGTTGGCGAAGCCTTCGATAGTTAGGGCATCTGTCGCACTTTGCTCCCAGGTAAACGGCGGCTGCCCATTCACTGGATGGCCTGCAGGCACGTGGACGGTGCGTGCTGTCAAAGGGTCGCCATTGTGCAGATGACAGTGGAAGTTCAGACTGCACTCCATGTTGTGTATGACCGCCACGAAGTACCACGGAATTCCAAGTGGAGCACCGACCGCCTGGTATCGTGGCTGGTTGGGCAGGATATGCGAGATGGTGCCGTTAACCGCAGCAATGTGATTTGCATTCACCACGCAAGTGCTGAACAGATCGTTATACTGCTGCTGCAACTGATCGGTGTATGGAAAGCTCATGTCGCATGTTCCTCCTGTAAGCTGCAAGTCTGACAGGTTTGGGTCGAGTGTCAAGTACGCTGCGACGCATAACGGCTGTCTCGGTCCGAACGCCCAAAGTCGGGGAAAGGGCGTGATAGGGAAAAGCAGGAACGCCATCTGATGCGAGTGCCAACGACATCCATTTACCTCGCTTGTTACCACTCCGAACCAGGACACATGAAAGGCTCGAACGGCCAGTGTGCCACAGTCGAAGCAGCTATTCAGCGAGGAGAATGGCCCTACGACAATGGTGACGACCCATCGTTCTATGTTGCTCGGAAGTGCGGGGGCCGTCTTACTTGGGGCGTGTGTAGGCAAGACCTGAGGAATGCCATACGCCCGGCAAGCATTGTCGTGTTCTTCTCGTTTGACCCTTCGCTTCAACCGATTCCTTACCGGCTTTCTGCCGTAGCAACGGTTGAGCAGAAGCTGGAGCGTGGTGCCCCGTACACGCACCCGCAGCTCCGAGGCAGACCCTACATCAACACGCTTGTCAGGCCGGTGAACGGAGGTTGGAAGCACGACGAAACTGACCGCCCCGAATGGGCCCGACACCACGATTGGCTCTGGCGTCTAGCTGACCACGATGGGCTGACTCAAGCAGAATTCAACGATTTGTATAGCGGAGTTTATCGGACCGGTCGGATGGCAAGCTCTCGGCTGACGAACGGGCTGCAGTTCGCTCACAACTACATCCTCTTCTCCCGATCTCCTGGCGAGACCTACATCTGCCCCCGTCCACCCACTGTTGCGACGGCGGGCAGAGGCAAGCATGAGAAATGGAGTAACCAAGTGCTCCGACACCTCACGGTTGAGGCTGCCGCCCAGTACCTGAAAACTGGCCGAGATTACCTTCGCACAGGCAACGGTGGCCGTCCTCATCGGCAAATTCATTTCAAGATGCCCACCGAATTAGCCACGGAATGGCGTCGGCAACTGATCGCTGCCCTGAAAAAAGAGTCACGCATCGCTTCGTACAAGCCGGTTGCACGAATCCGTTCTCGGGCGTCGGGCTGCCATGCGATTTGCTGAGGGCATTCGATCCGGCCGGTTATATCGGCGTACCGGCGTGCGTTTAGGAAAACAGGTAGCGGGGCTCGTCTTGCAATGGTAGAAGTTAATGCGGGCGTTTGGGACTTCTACGATAATGTCCATCTAGAACTGTTAAGGTTCTTTGTCTCCCTCACGGATGCTCAACAAGCAACGGCCCTTCCGGAGCAAATGAATGTCCATAGGACTTCTTCTTCCCGAATCCGGTGAACTCCCCGACGTGAAGTTGATCTTGTTTGTCGATTCTCCCCAGCGAGTTCACCTCCCAGAACACTGCCCAGTGCCCGATATTGTCGTTCGGGTACTTTCCTGTGGACGCTGGGCGAAACTTCATGGCAGCCGGATGCGCTCCTAAATGGCTGTCCACGTGCCCTATATATCGAGCGTGCCAGGCAGCCATAAAATCGAACTGCCCGTTTCCATGTGATTCGTAGATATAAACATCGACAGGCATTCCTTTGCGCAACGGCCGCGTGTGAAAGCGCTGCTGCTTGAGGTGCCCTGTCACGTCCCTTGCCAAAGGCCAGCAAAACAGTGTTTCGCACCAACGCTCCGATTGTTACTGCGCCCCGTGCTGGCTGTTGAGATATGCCGCCGACCCTCATTCCTGTATCCTAACGCCTATCCTACGGCAGGATCTTGTTTTTGGTGATTCCAGCCCACCCTTCGATACCACTTCGTCTCTTCGTTGCTGTCCTCCGCGCTGGCAAGCTACCTGCCACCAGCGGCAGAAAGGACGCACATGACCGCCAAAGCAACAAAATCGAAGAAATCGGCCAAGCCCCGCCCTGCTACGCCCGCCAAATCCACCAAGTCCACCCATGTCCCCACCCCCTGGGGCAAGCTCAAGCAGCTTTGGGAAGCCGGGGCCACCTACGAAGCCATGGCCAAGGCCACCGATGCCCATTACGACCCCCAAAAGCCCGACCCCACGAAGCCTACCCGGGCCAAGATCTGGAAGGCACGGAACATCGGGGTGACCATCGACGGCAAGCTGGTCAAGTTCGGGGCTCGGGGAAAGGCCAAAGAAGGGGCCAAGAAGGGCAAGTTGAGCAAAGGGGTGAAGAAGGGTACACATAATGGCAGCAATCGGGTGAAGAAGCCGAATATTGAGAAGAAGGCTGGCAAGCCGACGACAGAGCCGGCCCGCAAGGAACACTCCGGCCCCCGTCCCATCACCAATCCCCAGCCGGAACTCAGCTCCACCTAGTCGTGCCAATTCTTCAATCGGCAGGAAGGCCACCCAAGTCTGTTCCTGCCGACCACCCGTTGGCATACGGCAAGACAGGCAGGACTTGATCATCACCCACTTAGCTAACTCTTCTACTCAGGTCAACAACGAGGTCGTGCTTCATGCGCGGAAGAGTTGGATAACGTTGGCGTTCCATGGCCTCCACGTCCGCCCTCGTGCACTTCATATCGCCAAGGTACGCCCTGAATGAGTCGATTGCTATTAGCTCAATATCTCTCACAAGCCCAAACTCCTTCGCTGAGCGTGGTAACGAGGAATTGGTAATTAGTACAGGCTTGAACGTAAATCCACCGACCTGAACACTGGCACGGAAGGCATCGCAGGAAGAAATCAACTCGCCGAGCACTTCTTTATCGACCGCGTTCGTCCATTGGCTATGCTTACACTGGATGAGTCGAATTTCCGATCCAAGCTGGGAGATAACATCAATTCCACCATCTCCACATTTTGGAGACAGCCAGACGTTCCTGCCGTACTTGGCTTCTACCAATGCTACAAACGATTCAAACCTGTCCCACGTCAGGCCACTCAGATCGTCTACACTCAGTATCTGCTGAGGAGGTACGTTCTCGTCTGTCACACCCATTGAATTCAGAAGCTGCCGCTGAAGGTCGTCTTCGCTCGGCATCGGGGTCAAGAAATCCGCAGCTAATTGTTTGCGCTGTCTGAGCAACTCGTCCAGCTTCTCGTCGAAAGTCGGGAAGGCTCGTTGCGGATGTCTAGCCACGGGGTAGTAAACATGGACGGGCTTTGTTTGCCCAATCCGATACACTCGGTCTGTCGCTTGCGATTCTTTCGCCGGATTCCACCATCGGCCATAATGAATGACGTGGTTTGCTTCAACAATCGTCAATCCGATACCAGCGACATCCGGCGACAAAATTAGCATGTTGAAACCAGGAGACTTACGAAAACAATCCACGATATTCCGTCGAGACTTGCCAATCCCCTGCCGTCCGTCCTTGCCAGTCGTCCCGTTTACTATATGAACCTGACAGCCAAAGACATGCTCCAGCGTAAGAGCAAGCAACTGCTGCATGTCGATGCTGCGAGTGAAGATAAGGACTTTTTCCGACTTGTTCCTTATCTGTTTCAGGCATTCAATCACACTTTGAAGCTTAGGGCAGGAGCGTATTGCTTCCTCGGCTGTCGTCGGCTCAAAGCGTGGCACGAGTGCCGGATGTTGAGAAAGTCTCATGAGGTGGTGGAGAATCGAAAAAGGGTGGCTGTCCGGAGTATTCCCAGACCGCCTATTGAGCAAATCGATGTGCCAGTCAACCTGCGACTTCGAGAGTTCGCTCGTAAGGTAATGCTCGGCCTTTGGGGGGAGGTCTAAGACATCATCTTTATTGCGCCTCAGGAGGAAAGCATCCGGTGATCCTAACTTCAATCTTTCTTTCAGCTTTGGCAATCCACGGCCTTCGTCCGTATCAGATTCGTAATTACGACGGAAGTCGGTTGCGCTTCCAAGAAGAGGTCCCGGCTGAAGAAAGTCGAATAGATTCCACATGTCGAACAGTCTCGTTTCGACGGGAGTACCGGTACACGCAATGCGGAATCGGGAGTTTAGAGCCTTCATGGCGTGTGACACTTTTGTGCTCGGGGTCTTGTATTCTTGTGCCTCGTCAGTTACGACCGCCGACCAACGAATTTTTGCAAAAGAGTGCTGATAATTGACGACCGTCTCGTAGTTGGTGAGAACGACTTTGAACTTCCTGAGTTCGTCAAGGCTAAGCGCGGGTTGCCCGATAAAGGTCTCCCTTCCCTGAACTTCTTGGTTCCTATACCGCTTAATCGTTGCCCCGTGAAGGACGAGAAGCGGCTCAAAAACTGCCCCTTCCTCATTGAAGAACGACTTCATATCTGTTTGCCACGTAGCATTTTCGATGAGAATGATCGGAGCGATGATCAGAATCGGGTTCCAGGGCGGCAAGTGTGAGGCGAGTTTATCCTCGGACAGGTCACCTGCCTCTATCAATGCCGCGAGAAACAGCAGCACCTGAAGGGTCTTACCGAGGCCCATATCGTCAGCCAATAGGCAACCGCTGCGGCTTCGCTCGTAATTTGCCCTCAGCCACTGATAACCGATACATTGGTGCGCCTTTGCGTTCGCGTTGAAAGCAGCCGGAAGCTCTGGCTTGAAATGAGCGTCAACTCCAGTCGTCTCGCCTTGATACTCCAGTTCTGTCTCGTTGGTATAAATCAGTACATACTGTCCCGCCGTCTTTCGTTCCTGCGGACGTGCTGGTTTACGCTGTTCGGCTCCTAACAACTGCTCCAGAGAATCCTCCAGCTCCGGCGTGACGGAAATTGTCCTACCATCAAATTCCACTGTTCCAACGCCTCGGATCCGGGCGTCCACCACGTCATTCTTGAATTGAACAATCTGGTGTTGAGACGAGAACTGAATGCGTTCAGAGGTGCCATCGGAGTATCTGCACTCGAGACCATATTCTGGAGCGCCTTGACCAGCGGGGCCAAGGCCGTCGAAGATTCCGGCGCGTGAGTCAAGATAAGGGCGAACGGTGAATGGGAAGTCGCCCACTCCAACAACACGAGGTCCAAACGCAAACTCTACCGACCCCGACACGCCGTCGAATACAGCGGAAGGATCACGCATGACAGTCGACTTTGCCTGTCCACTTAAATGCCTGACCTTCTGAATACGGCGGAGGACCTCTTGCTGTTCCTCGTCGAAAATGACCCGGATGCGACCACCTCCTTCGTCTTCTACGGCGTAGACATTTTCAATGTCATCCGCGGCGAAGAATGCACGCGTCAGCCCATCCTGTGGCACGCCCTCGACCTTTGGAACGAAGGAGATTCGCCCTCCGTGCTCTGGCACGATATCGACACCCAGCTTCGACGGCAACAAAACGCGTTCCGCTCCGAGATACCTGTCAAGCTTGGCCCCAATTGAACCGGCAAGACCCTTTATCTCATGGAACCGAAGCAGGGCATTGTCAGGCTTGCTTTCAACAGAGGAATCGTTAAATCTATCTATTGCCTCAATCAGGGTGAAGGTGTCTGAATCTAGCCTGAAAACCTCACCCTGTACCGCCAAGAAACAACCACGGCGTTCGAACGAAACGGGGGAACTTCCTTTGTGAAACCGATAGCTATATCGAAAATCTGGAGAACCAAGCCATCGGGTTGACTCTAATTCCAACGTCAGTGGCGACCACTGGCAGAGATTCTCAAAGGCATCGATTCCGCTGGTTTCGAGTTGAACGAACTGCGAGTACGGAATGACCCATGAGGACTCGGATTCCGCTGCCCCAATCTCCATGTCCTCAAACTGGAGCATCAGAGCCGGGAGAACTCGCTCCAGCCTCGACGGAGATAGGGGTCGAGCGATATCACGGCGAGTGATGACTACGCCTTGCGGTTCTACCCTTACACTGGCAGTCGCTCCGTCGAAAAGAATCCAGTCCATTTAAGCTCCGGGGTGGATCCCGAATTGAGCTAATAAGGTCCTCATCTTGCTTTCCCAAAGAGGTGTGTGCGTCATTCTCTCGACGCAGTACTCCCTCTGCTTCAATGTGCTCAGGGAGAATCGAGCCTGTGACCAAAAACCATCGCTCAACTCCGGTACATCCCGATGTGCATACACGTAAACGGCGTTGCCAACTTGACTAAATTCGGCAACCAGCACCTGTCCGAAGTCGAGCAGGAACGCGCTCGTGTTGCAGTTATATTCCATTCTTCCAAAATTGCGCTTTTCTCTTGTCGCGGTGTTCGCCTGCCAGCGGCCCTCATCGAATGCCGAGAGGATCGGCCTGGACCTCTTTATCTTCCCCTTGTATCGAAGCCAAAAAGGCTTTCTGCCGTGAGGGTCGTTACGCGTTTGGAGAACGTGGTCGAAGAACAATTGAATGTCTTCGGCAGAAAGCCATTGAATAACTGTGTCTCGTGCCAAATCGCTGATGCCAAACCAATTGGGACAGTTTGCTGGTAACCGCGGGTCGAGAAGGCGAGGGTCGTACAAAATAAAGTCTTTCAGCGCATCCGCTCGGTGCGGGGAGAATCTTGGGGACGCAAGTATCATCTGTTGAACCGAGGCCTTGAATGTATTCGGCCTCCAATGCTTGCTCGGAAGCACGAAGCGAATCGTTGTATCTTGAAGCGCGTCTCGATCCCGCCCACTAAGCGACAGAGCGACGCATTGCATCAGCACCTCATTGCCGAATTCGGTGTCAGGTTCGAGCCCCCATTCCTCGGACACCTTGTCCCAAGTTGTTTCTCCACGAAGGACATTAAATGCGAATCGAGATGGGCCTTCTTTATTTAGAACATAGCCAAGGTTCTGCTTCCACTTGTCAAGCAGCGGGTTCTTACTTGCGTAGGTCGTCAATGCAACGGCGAGTTGTCCAACGGAAGAAGTGTTCACCGTCGTATCCCAGCGACGATGCACGCTGCGGACAAGACCCTGAAGCGACCTGACACTGATCCTGTCCGGCGCTAAGGCGACGGTCTGAAACGCCGGTCTAATTGCAATATCGGTTTCCCAACTCAGGTATCGAATGGCCCTGCTGGGAAGTTCGGCAGCGCGAGAAGCCCCTACGGTATTCCACAGCTCAATATAGTTTGGAGGACACCTGACGGGCCGTGCTTTTTTCGGCTGGGAAAGTCTGGCGACTGTCACTCGGAGCCTTCCGATTATGCGGTCGGATGGTATTGCCGGAGGTGCATCCTGATGCATGCCGCTAGAAATCCTCTCCAATTCCGCGAGGATATCGAGGCATGACCGGGGCTCTGACATATCACATTCCCAGAATGGAGCGGAATTCGCGCTGTTCGAGAGAGCGAACTCTGATTTTGAACACGACACGACGGCTTCGGTCCTTGTCCTCGTTACCGTTAGAGTCGCGTATCGGTTCTTTGCTTCCGCGACCGTTAGCTGAGAGGAAATCTAAGAAGCAGGCTCTGTCTTCAAAGTCATCGTGGCCCAATATGTCAAGCGTTTGTTGAACGACTGCGAGCGAACGTTCTTGACTCAACTGCAGGTTGTGTTCGTCAGTGCCACGTGAATCGGTGTGTCCCTCAACTACTATCGAACTAATTTCCTTTCTGTAGCGTTCGCTACATGCAGTTCTCGCAAGACGAGGTGAGAAATCAGAGAGAAACCTAACTCCGCCAGCCGGAATGTCAAATCGGTCTACCGCAAAATTTAGCAATCCTTCCGGAACGAGGACAAGCAACCCGAGCGGGTCAGTAGGATCTTTTTCAACTCGCACACCTTGCCGCGCAAAGTCCTGTAGATCGAGCCTTAGCTTATCCAGTATGAGGTTACGGGTGTTCTCCCCTTCAGCTGAAGCATTATTCAGAGTTGCGACCAGGAGCAAGACGAAAATTACCATTAGTGATGTCATCAAATCCGTCAGCGAACTTGCCAAATCGCCGCCACTGTTCTTCGTCTCAATCGCCATTTCGCCGCCTTTCCCGACGAGCGTGCCGCCATTACGTCGCTCAAGTCCTGCAAGTATTCGGAAAGCTCGTCTACGGAAGCCCCTAGCCGCTGAGTGGCAGATGCAAAGTGTTCGTCTGACACCTTAGCGAGGGACTCGTAGCCGCGCTTACAAAGTTCTAAGTGCTGAGTGAGATTGCGCTCCAGCGTCTGGAGCAGCGCAGAAGCGGATGATTCGACCTTCGCAAATGTCTGCTGATATTGTGTCATCGCCTGCGAAATCCGCCCGAGCAATTGCTGTTGCTCTGTTCCTGCCAAGCGACAACTTCTCTATCTGCGAGGAGGAGAGGCCAGCCACCCGCTGAAGACCTTCTTGCGAATCCCTTACGGCTTTTGCAGCACCGCTCATCGCAGTAGTGCACGTCCCAGCATCGGTTGCGACTTGCTGAAGTTTCGTGAGAATCGAATTGAACTGCGATGCTGCCGCACGTAAACCGTGTGGCAGAGTCGTCCAGCGAAGCCCTCAGGCGGTCGGCAGTGCTGAGCTGATTCGTATGCTTCTCGATGAGCGCAGCGAGATGTTCCTGGCTCGTAGCCGTCCACTCAGCTGGCACTCCTTAACACAGAGTTCGCCGCGTCAGCACTGGCTTGAGACGTCTGCACCATCGAGGTACGTGTCTGTTCTGATAGCTCCGCAACCTTCGATGACAAATCCGCCATCAAGGCGGTTAATGCAGCTCCCATGTTGTTCACAGATGAGCCCGTCGCTTGCTCGATCTGCACGAGCATCGAGCGGAGGACATTTGTGAGGTCTTCGACCTGGGTTCGTCCAAGTGCCATCTGCTCTGCCGCTGAATTCTTGGCAAAACTAACTAACTCGGTTAAGGCTGCCTGGGTAGCCTCATTCTGGCTATTCATCTGCTCAAGCACTGACGCCGCCCCCGCGAGTGACTCTGAGAGTCGCGAGAATTGCGTCATGGTGCTGCCCGACAGCGAAGATGTGAACTGTTCTCCCATCTTGCCGAGGGATTCTGTCAGTGACCCTTCCAGCCGCGATATCATTCCGGCTAAACTTTCCGATATGGTGTCGCTCTTCGCGGCTTCCGCCGCCCGAAGAAGCTGGTTCAAGTCCTCGACGGCCGCAACCATCCTCTCCAGCGTAGGGCCCATGCTTTCGCTGAAAGACTGCCTTAATCTTCCTGACAGGTCTGCGTTGAATGCTCTGAAAGCTACCGATTGCTCCCCCATGTCCCTCTGAAGCTCGACGAGGAGATGAGTTGGTGTGAGAACTGGCATAACGTCCGCGACGGCATCAGCTAGTTTGGAAATCGACCGATCCAGCGAATGAAACTGTCGCTTCTCGAACATCACGAACAAGGTCGCGGCAAAGAGCGCGGCTATCGAGGATACGAACTTCCCGGACAATCCTTCAATGAGGAGGGCCATACCCTCGACCCGATGTTCAACAAGTCGCACGTGCAAGAGTGCTACAAGGATTGCTATGAACGTCACCAACAAGCCTGTTCCCGTCAGGATTCCGGGGATTGCCTCGTACCACTCACGATTTAGGTGTGCGTCAGTCACCGTCGAGGTTTGCAAAATGTCGGATACTGGCACGGCCAACCAATATTCGTCTTCGGAAGCTCCTCGCCGTCTAATTAGCTTGTGCTCTATGTGAGTCCAACTACGTACAAACAGTGCATGATTGCTGAAGTATTTCCTGATCACCTCGACATCGGAAAGTGAGAGTCCGCTGCCCAGAATCGGCTTTGGCAGCCCAGCTAACGAGCCTGAAAGCCGATTGCCGGAGGCGCAGAGTCTTCGAACCCCTATAAATAGGCTGACGATGGCGGAGACCGCAAAGAAGAGCAGGAGGCCAGCCGCAACCCAAGCGAACACTGGAGCATTTATCCCAAAGAACTGTCTCGATTCGATGAAATGATTCATTCGAAACACCTGCTTGAAAAGTGTTATCTCGTCATCCGTTCGAGATAATCGTGCAAAGCTTCGCGAAGAATGTCCTGATTGGTTCGTCGCTGGGTTGCCCCGAGAGTGCAAAGGCGGATGTAAGTGTTATCGTCGACCTTCACAGTCAGCGCGACTGGTTTCGACTTAGGGGAAGTTGCCTTGTCGTCCAGGACTACGCTTGGTGAGGCAAGGCGGTGATTCTTGCCCTTTTGTATCATTTCTATCCTTCCTTTTGGCGCGAGCAGTATAGTCGCATTTGCGTATTCACGTAAGTGATTTCCGTCTCTGAGCCGAAAGATATTGCTGATGCGGCTGCTCGGACCCGGCACAGTCTTTCTCTATGAAACGACAGAAAAAGGAAAAATCCTTATATACCTGTTGCTTACGAGCACATTTGAGCGGGGGAAGAGAACCGGACTGTAGACAGGCTATCAAACAACTTCCAAATCGGGACACCACAACCAGCATGATACTTTGCCTTGCACGATGTCCGGGCATGACCTCTGACTATTTAGTTCCGAAGAAGCTTCGGAGGGAGACGTACAACCGTGCAAATGCTTGTCGGCAAGTGGCTGCCAAAATCAGACGCACTACTTGTATTCGACTTCGGCGGCGAACCCAAAGTGTTCGTATTGGAAGGGCCGTTGACCCCTAAGCTCCTGCTTCAACCCTGTGTCTACTCTGCACTGCCGGTGCCACCAAAGGCGCGGCAGAATAGTTTGCTTCCGTGGCGAGAAGGATGCACCGTTCTCAGAATGAGGATAGCCGGAGACGGTTGGCAGAATGCCTCGGACGACCGGGCGAACTTTATGTTGGATGTTCGAGACCTAGGAATCCAATAACCTCAATTCAGCGACGACCTCCTCCCAGGCTCCACGCTGTTTCTCGTCGTCAGGCACGGCTCGCATTGTAGGCGAATAAAAAGCGAAGTGTCAAGATTGGACTTGGACAGGTGATGAAGATCACTTTCGTGCAGCTGATACCAATGCTAATGTTCTGTGCTGCCCACCTCGAAAGCTCTGGAGTACGCTATGCCGCTTCGTCGTTGCCCCCTCTGTAATCAACTCTTGCCTGAATCCGTCACTCAGACTCAAATCACCTCCCGTATGGACCAGATCGCTTCCGGTGTGCTCGCGAAGGAGCAGAAGCGAATGCAAAGAGAATTCGATTCCCGTCTCGCCACAGAACGAGCCCGGATGCGGGAAGCCGCTGAGAAGGGTGTGGAGGAGCGGGTAGAAGGGCGGCTCCGCCGAGAGATGGCGAGAACGATACGGGCGGCAACCATTGACACCGAACGAGAATTGGACAAGGAACAGGCGGAACGTAAAAGGGAACGGATCAGATTCGAAGGTGAATCGGCACGGCTTAGGGCACAACTGGAAAACCTATCCCGCAAGCTCGAAAAACAAACGGGAGAACAGAAGGGTGAGGAAGCAGAACTCGATCTTCTTGCTCAATTGCGGCAAGCTTTTCTTGGCGACAGAATCAACCGGGTCGGACGTGGAGTTAAGGGTGCCGATATCGTTCACGAAGTCATGGACGGAACCCAGATAGCTGGGCGAATCATCTACGAAAGTAAGAATGTGGCCAACTGGCAGAACGGGTTCCTACGCCAGGCAGGGAAATATCGCAGACTGTACGAGACTCCCTACGTAATGATTGTTAGTCGTGTGTTCCCCAAGAAAGAAAAGGATTTTTGTGTGGCCGAGGGCATTCCGGTGGTGACGCCACGAATGGCCGTGTCCCTTGCATCGGTAATCCGAGACGGGATCATTGAGATTGCTCGCCTGCGATTAACAGGATCGGGCAGAGGTGAGAAGGGACAAGAACTCCTCGACTATCTAGTTAGCGACAAATTTGCCACCAGATTCAATGGCCTTGCCGAGTGTCTTACCTCCCTGAAGGGGCAACAGAGCAAGGAAAAGAGATGGCACGAAAACAGCTGGGAAGAACGCTCATCGCTGCACGACCGAATCGATCAGAACCATCGGGAAATTGATGCCCAGCTGAGGTCGATCATCACAAGCAAGCGGCCCGTCGTAATGGCGGCACGTGCTTAGTGGATTCCCACAAAATTTCTCTCCAGATTGATGAGGAACTCAGGAATGATCAAGTTTATTAGCGATGAGCCATGGAGCCGAATAACTACACTGACTCGACGAGGCCGCCGCAATTTGGTCGCCGTGCCGTTCATGCATGGCGATGCAAGCCGGTTACTGCCTCTTAGGCGAGGCGACATCCTGAAGGTCAATATCATGTCGTGCCAGGTAAATCCGGAGGCGCTTCGTCACTATCAACGACAGGGCGTGAACGTGTTCACTGTCCCCGACCTACATGCCAAGGTGTTCGTGCTTGGCAAGTCAGTAATCGTCGGAAGCACTAATGTCTCAACATCATCGGAGCAAAAGCTACAGGAAGCAGTTGTAGAAACGAAAGATCCAAAGGTACATGCTGCTGCTCAGAAGTTCATCGACTCTCTTGAGTCGTATCCAGTGACCCCCAAATGGCTGAAGAAATGTGCGCATATCTATAAGAAACCACTATTTGGACCGGGCACGCGTTCTGTGGACCCGGAACGTTGGTGCCTGGAGGTAATGCGGTCGATATCCCCCGCAAACGTGACACATGACGGCCGGAATCACCACTATATTTCGCTTCCGGCAGATTCAATCAAGAGAGCATATGTCAATGTAGACTACAATTCTGAAGGTCTCGTCGAGATTCTGCTATCTATGTATCCGGGTGATACTGGAACACAAGCGAGGGCTTTCTATTCCACGGTTGACTACAAAAAACTATTGCAACTCAGAGCGAAAGGCTGGGAGGTTGCGTCCAATCTCCATTTCGGTTTTGCAGTTTCGGGCATGTGTTCGGTGAAAACTCACCTCACGGTCGGAGAATATATTCGTTTCTGGAAGCAGCAAGAATTGAGGATTGGGGCTGTCCAGCGAGAGGCAAATTTCAATCCATTTTTTCGCAAATTGCTCAAATTGAAGCTGATTGCATCGGAGGACATCTCAAGTTTGGAGAGGGCGTTCACGCATACCAAAAGAAAATCTCTCCAGATTCGCCCTGGCATAAGGCTTCAATACCAATGGTCGCTCACATCGAAGTTGCCTGACCCAAAGTTATTTGCTCACAAGATACGGTCCCGTATGATTGAGGCGCTCACCTGCTTCGAGTTGGTCGACTTTTAGCGCAGTATCCGGCATATGTTTTCCGCCACTGACATATCGACCTTCCTGGCCTGCCCGCACACCGCCGCCCTAAAGCAAGCTGAAGCGAAGGGAGATCTGAAAAACCCTTTCTTTAAAGATCCGTCGTTGACCTCCTCCGTAGACTCGGCCAAGAGCACGAACAACGGCATCTCGATAAGCTCAAAGCGAATGGCCTTCAGGTCGTTCAAATAGACCTCAACGTTCCCTGGGCAGATGGTGCCGCCGAAACCGCCAAGGTCATGCACCAAGGAGCAGAGGTCATCTACCAAGGCTGTTTTCCTCGATACACAAATGGGGTGGCCGTCCTGATTTTCTGATGAAGGTCAACACGCCGAGCAGTTTGGGTGACTGGGCCTACGAGGTTACGGAAACCAAGCTGGCTCGTTCAACCAAAGCCGGTGCGGTGGTACAGCTCTGCTTCTACTCGGACATGCTGGCACGGCTTCAGGGCATCGACCCTCGTTGGATGCATGTCGTGCTGGGAGGCTTGGCTGAGCCCGAACAGTTCGCGGTTCACAAGTATTCAGCTTACTTCCGCAAGATCCGAGCCGATTTCGAAGAGGCCTGGCGGATTGAGCCGAACACCTATCCCGAACCGGTTGAGCACTGTGAGGTCTGTGCCTGGTTCCCTCTGTGCGATGAACGCCGCCGAGCCGATGATCACCTCAGCCTAGTCGCTGGTATCACCCGTAACCAGCGTAAGGTGCTCATGGAACATGGCATCGTTACAGTTGCGGATCTGGCCCGGCTCACCTTACCGGTGAAACCAAAATTCGAGCGAATCGGCGATGCAGCCCTTCGGCGCATACATGAACAAGCCCGTATCCAGGTTCAGGGCCGTGAGGAAGGGCGTCTGCTCTATGAGTTGCTGGATGAATTCAGAGTCAGGCAGAGGGCTAGCCTCGCTTCCATCACCATGATCCAGCCGACATCTTCCTGGATTTCGAAGCCAATCCGTATGTGTTCGGGGACGGCCTCGAATACCTGACTGGTTTCGTTACTTTGGATAACAATGGCCAGCCCCAGTACCAGGCGCTTTGGGCACTGGATCGCGCCGAGGAGAAGAAAGCATTTGAGTCGTTTATCGGGATGGTGATGGAGCGTTGGCGCAGCAACCCTGGGATGCACATTTATCACTATGCTCCGTATGAGCCAACCGCCATCAAGCGGCTGGTAGGACGACACGACACCTGCATCGAGGAACTTGATCAATTGCTGAGGGCAGAGGTTTTCGTCGACCTTTACCGAACAGTGCGCCAAGGACTACGTGCCTCTGTAGAGAGTTACTCCATCAAACGGTTGGAACCGCTGTATGGGTTCACCCGCACCGTACCGCTTAGGGATGCCAACGGAGCACTAGCGGCCTTCGAGGCTGCGATGGCGTTGGCTTCGAATCAAGACGAACTCACCGAACTTTTGAAGATGGTGGAGGGCTACAACCAGGATGATTGCGTTTCAGCGTTCCGTCTGAGGGAATGGCTCGAACAGCGCAGGACAGAACTAGAACAACGGAGTGGCCAGCCGCTGTCCCGCCCTGAGCCGAAGACCGGTGAGCCGGGTGAGAACCTGGCAGCTGAACTCGACAGGGTTGCTCAGCTGAAGAAACGACTACTGGATTCACTCCCCGCCGACGAGGTCACTTGGAACGATCAGAACCGTGCTTGCTGGCTTTTGATCCAGATGCTGGAGTATCACCGTCGGGAAGAGAAATCGTCCTGGTGGGAGTATTTTCACCTGTGCGAACTTTCCGATGAGGAACTCCACGAGGATAAGAACGCACTCGGTGGGCTCGAATATGTTGGGCCCGTGGAGCAAGTCAAGCGTTCCATCGTTCATCGCTACAAGTTCCCGCCTCAGGATCACGCTATCGACCGAGCTTTGGAAGCACACGATCCCAGAACTGCAGAAGCGGGTTGGCGAAATCGTGGCCATTGATGAATTGGCTCACACGATAGACATCAAGCGGAGTGCGAAAAATCAAGATCCCCATCCCACAGCACTGATTCCCTATGACATCGTTAATCAAATGTTTTGCGGGAAAGCCTCTACCGCTTGGCTTCCTGGGTGGCCGATAACGGGATAGCCGGTGACGGGCCATTCAAGGCCGCACGAGACCTTCTGCTTCGGTGCCCACCTACAGCATTGAAGGCGAAGATGGAAACGCTTGTTGGAGAGGATGACCAGTTAACCGGGCCAGCAAGAGATCTGTTGCATTCGCTCGCCACGACACCTTCAGTGCTACCGATCCAGGGGCCGCCCGGTTCGGGCAAGACGTTTACCGGTGCTCGAATGATTCTTGAGCTGGTGCGGTCGGGTCGAAAGGTGGGAGTAACTGCCGTCAGCCACAAGGTTATCAGCCACTTGCTTAGTGAGCTGTGCGAAGCGGCCGAGGCAAACGGGCGTTAAGCTTCGTTGTATACAGAAGCCGAACGACGACGACGGATGTGAAGATGCCCTGGTCATCCAAGCGGAAACGAACGAGGATGTGCTTGCGGCTCTAACTACCGGGGCCGCCACGGTCGCAGCCGGAACATCTTGGCTCTGGTCTCGTCCCGACATGGCCAATTCGGTGGATGTGCTTTTCGTGGATGAGGCCGGGCAGATGTCGTTGGCGAACGTTTTGGCAATCTCCCAGGCTGCTACCAGCGTTGTGCTCTTGGGTGATCCGCAGCAGTTGGATCAACCACAGAAAGGTGTCCATCCACCGGGAGCCGAGGTATCAGCTCTAAGCCACCTTCTGAACGGGCGGGCCACGATTAGTGATGAACAGGGAGTGTTCTTGGCCGAGACTCGTCGCCTGCATCCAGATGTTTGTGCTTTCACGTCGGAAGTGTTCTACGACGGCAGGCTTGTGGCCCGGCCTGAAAACTCAAAGCAACGGCTCAATGTTGAGGGGCCGCTCGATGGAACTGGTTTGCGATTTGTTCCGGTTGAGCATACGGGCAATCAGAGCGAGTCGACAGAGGAAGCGGCAGCCATTGGAAACTTGATAACCGAGTTGATGGCTCGCAAGCCGACCTGGACGGACAAGAATGGCCAGACCGAGTCACTTGAGCTTGAAGATATTTTGGTTGTGGCTCCCTACAACGCACAGGTGGCACTGTTGACCGAGTGCCTTCCGGCAGGAACGAGGATCGGCACAGTGGACAAGTTCCAAGGGCAACAGGCTCCTCTGGTTTTCTATTCCATGACCACCTCCACACCTGAAGATGCCCCGAGGGGAATGGAATTCCTCTACAGCCTGCACCGCTTTAACGTTGCGATCATCTCGTGCTCGCTGTGTAGCGGTTCTGGTCGCCAGCCCTGCCTTGTTCAATGTGCAATGCAAGACACCCAGGCAGATCGAACTGGCGAATGCGTTTTGCCGGTACTTGGAGATGGCGACCTGTGTGCGTTATAGCTTCACGCGGAGCAACCAGTAGTTACGGCCAGCAGACCGCACAAAATCGTATCAACCCCGCGCTCGACTGTGCTACTGTTCGTTCTTGCAACCATTAGGTCAGGGCACAACCATGTACGAGATCACAATCCAACACCCCGGTCTTCACGCATATCGTGTGGTTAAAGGTCACACTCCGGCGGAAGCTGATCTAAAAGCGAAACTACAACTGGCGAAATGGGAAGACCAGTGGCAACGCGTCATCCGTCAGAGAACTGTGCAACAGAGCAAACTACATGCTGCCACCCTGAAGGATCAGGCGAAAATGATGGCCGAGGCCCAGAACGAGGAGGCAGAAGCAGCCGTTGCTGCGATGGACAAGATCCTCGTCGACGGAGTCAGGGCAGCACGACCGTTGGATTGGGAAACGCTCAAACAATCGGTGCGGTACGGATTGCCACCCCCCGTTTCGCCTCAATTGCTTGCCTTTCTCGATGAACCCGTGCGAAGTCGCGTAGATGTGAGGATCCCGTTTTTCCTTGGCCTCATTCCTGGGTACCGCGCAAAGAAACTCTCCGGAGCAGTAGCTCGCGAGGAAGATCGCTACCAAAGGGCTCACGCCCTATGGCGTACTCAGAAAGTCGGAATCGAGGAAAGTAACAAGAAGCTGCATGCAGAGTATCAAGCTGCACTGCGGAAATACCAAGCTGACAAGCAACTGTACGAGCAGCAGGCAGGTACTCACAACGAGAATATCGGGTCGCAGCGGAGTCTATATTTTGCCAAGCAGCCGGATGCAATCGTGGACTTTTGTCAACTGATTCTTGAACGCTCCCAATACCCTGACAGCTTTCCGTCCAATTTTCAGCTCGCATATCTGCCTGACACTTTCACAATCATCGTGGACTATGCATTGCCCGATGTAGATGCGCTTCCATGTGTCAGAGGGTACAAATTTGTATCTACCAAAGATGAGATTGTAGCATTACCGGTCGCGGAGTCATGGCGAAACAAGACCTTTGACTCTGTTCTGTTCCAGATCACCCTTCGTACACTCTACGAGCTGGCCTGTGCGGACGTCGCTGATGCAATCGACTTGATTGTATTCAACGGCTGGATAACATCTGTGGACAAGGCGGTTGGGAAAGAAACTACTGCCTGTATTATGTCGATCCAGGCCAAGAAGGTAGAGATTTTAGACATCAACATGGAGCAGGTCGACGCTAAGGTGTGTTTCAAGAAGCTTAAGGGAGTATCAGCGTCGAAGCTTATTAACCTTTCTCCGATACGGCCTATATTGCAGCTCAATCGACAGGACAGCAGATTCATACCGTCACACAATGTTGTCGACACCCTAGACGAATCCGCAAACCTTGCTGCGATGGATTGGGAGGACTTCGAGCATTTGATCCGAGAAGTGTTTGAGAAGGAATTCAGTACAGATGGGAGCGAGGTCAAAATAACTCAAGCCAGTCGTGATGGCGGAGTAGACGCCGTTGTCTTTGACCCCGATCCGATTCGTGGGGGCAAGATTGTCATTCAGGCGAAGCGCTATACCAACACGGTCAGCGTATCAGCGGTCCGCGATTTGTACGGTACTATCATGAATGAGGGGGCTAACAAGGGCATTCTTGTCAGCACAGCTGATTACGGTCCAGACGCTTATGAATTCGCAAAGGGGAAGCCCATTACGCTGCTGAACGGCAACGAGCTCCTGTACTTATTACAAAAGCACGGTCACAAAGCGAGAATAAACCTCATCGAAGCCCGTATGCTCGCAGCAGAACAAGCCAAAGCCGCATCGTGGAAAGGCTAGCAAGAGCCTCGCGACGAGCCTGCTATTCCGAGGAGCGTATCGGTGGATGCCCCCTGCAGGTAAGAAGATATTTAAGCCGCCTGTCGGGTCGAGGACTGGCGCCAGACTCCGTAGGTTCTGCCTATCTGTTTCTCCCCGTTTCCTCTGGGAGTGCCTCATTAGCCGAACCGTGAGCTGAGTTCCAGCCCCCGCCGCCTCAAACCCATCGTGCCGATTTCTAGCAATGGGCTTGCCTGCTTGCTTTATGGCAAGGTTATGAGCCTATCGCATTGGCGCGGCTTTCAGAAATGCTGACGGTCGCCGAATCCCGTACCCGTTGTACAGTCCCAGAGTTCCGTATAGCCACTCCCTACTCCACCGTTTCCAACCGAAACCTCTTCGTTGCCGGGCACGCATCAGATGTCGCCGTATCTTCTTTTCTACCCAGTCCTTGACGTACGAAAAGCAGTCCGCCGAATCGCCGATCCCAAAGTAATTCACCCAGCCGCGCAGAATCGGGTTGATCTGCTCGATAATCCGCCCCACGGGATGGCTGACATAACGCCGGAAGATCTCCTTCAGCTTCGCCAACAGCGCTGTCCGCTTCTTCAGCTTGGGCGTGTATCGGGTTCGCCACTTGTTGTTACGACTTTTCAAGCGGCGAAAATCGAAGCCTAGAAAGGAGAAGCTCCCAGCCTTGGCTAAATCCACGATTCGACGTTTTCTCTTCGTTAATCTCAACCAGTAGCTTAGCCATTTCCTCCCGGACTCGCTTCTCTGCTGCCCGCACCAGCCAGAGATATTCAGCATGAGAGTCAACCAGTATCACCAGATCATCCGCGAAGCGTGCATATTGGATGTTGGTGTACTTGCCGAAACGCGTCGTGATGATTGCCTTCTCCAGCATCCGATCGACCTCATTAAGGTAGAGATTGCTGAGTAAAGGTGAGATCACTCCGCCTTGCGGGACTCCCTTTTTCCCCGTCGCCTTTAAGATCATCCTGAGCAACCTCATCACCGCTGCATCTTGAATCCGCTTGCCCGCCTTCGACAATAGTAGGCAATGCTGAACGTTGTCGAAGTAGGCCCGTAGATCAAGATCGATGACTCTGGTTTTGCCTTGGGCGACCGCTAGGTCGACTCGGGCTATCGCCTGATGCGCAGTTCGCTTCGGTCGATATCCATACGATCCCGGTTGAAAATCGGCTTCAAAGATCGGCTCCAGGATGAGCTTAAGCGCACCCTGAACCACGCGGTCACGAATCGTAGGAATCGAGAGAAGGCGAACCTTACCGCCGTCCTTCGGAATCTCCTTTTTTCCGCAGTCGCATGGGCCGATACGTGTTGCTCGTCAGTTCGCTTCGAATCTGTTGCAGAAAACTCTCTACTCCGCCCTCTTCAATGGCTTTGAACGTGACCCCATCTACTCCTGGGGCCCCGTCATTCTTCTTGGCCAGTAAATAAGCTTCGTGGAGGGTTTCCGCTTTGCAGATGTGAACGTACAGTCCCCAGAAGCGATGGGCTGGTTCAGCCTTCGCCTTGACGTATAGACTCCTTCTCAGGTCCTGCAAACGAATGGGCGCTTTTGTCATTCACCCTTGCCTTCCATTTCGTCGGAGTCGTTACAAACAGCAGGGCCTCTTCGCTCGACGGACATTACTCCGCTTCATCGCTACTACAAGCCCCTCCGCCACCCTCTCGTCTTCTACCGACTTCCCGGTGTTTCCGGTTATACGGCTTCGCGCTCCGCCGATTTCTCGACGGGACGAGGAGGGCTTCTCCAGTTGCTCGACATGCCCTTGTCACCGTGCTACCCCTAATACCCCGCCGGAGTGGCTCGCCTCATCAGTCAGTCTGCGACGATCCATGCTGCCTTTGCCCAAGGAAAAGAGAGCTCGGCCTCCGGTTATGAGCAGCTTTCGAGGCCATGATTGGGTTCACTTATGTTGCGGCCCGGGGACTCACTCCCCATCCTAAAGATGGGTTTGTCGATAGGCTTCAGAGATTCAGTTCCCTTCCTCCCTGCTATCCAAGTTACAAGGCTCTGACTCTTGCCTTGATGGGCTTAATCCCACTGAACATGTCAGCCTTTCGTCAATGTGCCTGGATCTTCTCAGGCGGCTTTGACTTTGCTGGACGCACTCTTCCTCGCTGCCCACCTGGCTTTCATCATCGCCGAAAGCTTCTTCCTCATAGCAGGACTCATCGGCTTGCGACTGGCCTTCTTCTTAGCCGGTGCAGCCTTCTTTGCCCCACCTTTACCCTTCTGCTTTGCCCACCAGGCCTTCTTGGCTGCAGCGATTCTGGCACGAGCCGCAGCGCTCATCTGACGGCGTCCAGAGCCGGCTGCTCGTGCAGCCTTCGGTGGACGGCCACGGCGAGGCGCTGGTTGACCTAGTCCCACAAGAGCTGCAATTGCATTTTCAATACGGCTGGCTTCCTGTCGGAGCTGTTCTACGATTCCTTGAATGTCCATGTTTGTCCTTTCGATTTAGCTAAAGCCAGCAGTTATGTGACGTCAGAAAACTCCTGCAGCCGCTGGTACTTCTTCTGTAAGTCAGCCCAAGCGAGTCGGCGAGCCTCATCACCAACCCACCCGTTATCGTTGTACCACTTGAGGAATGCTTCCCAATCGATGCGTTCTTGGGCCGTGAGATTATCCAGTTCAATTTGCATGTGATGCTTCCCTGGTGCCCAGCGACCAACGCTTGCAATGGTATCACTCACCCTTCAGTTCATCCCAAGTTCGCCATTGCACATACCTGCCAGTTTCTTCCCATACGGCTTGCGCCAGAGCTTCCCATTCAGTCTCGGTTAGCATCTGGTTGGCCCTGGCTTCCAAGGAGATTGATGGCGGCGGTAAGGAGGGTGTTGTTCATAGGATCACCAGCAGGTCAGGGTGGAGGTTGGTATCAGCGCTAACAAATAACTTCGAGGGGGTTCTTGTGAACAGAGGTCCCCTCGAGCCATCCCCAGCACGCTTTCTAAGAGTGGTCAGAGACCGCACGGACGTTCATGCCACGAATCGATTGGAACTCTCCCTGCCTTCTAGCCTGCTGCGACGCAGTAGACTACACCGTGTCAGCTACGGTGTGATTTCCCAGACGACCCCAAAGTTTGTTCCGCCAAGAATCGTGCTTCCGTACAGATTGCCCCGGGCATCTAGCGCTGCTGCTCCGCATGGAGCACCTCCATCACTGCCACCCGTAAAATCGTACAATGACGTGTATATCCACTCACCATTGGAAGGTGTTAGCTTGAAAACGTTGCCCCATCCAAAAGCGCCGTCCCCCGACGTTGTCCCATAGAGATTGCCAGCGCTGTCCATAATCAGATTGCCAGTTGGGCCGGTGCCGGCTCCACCATCAGTGCATTGACTGCCGAAACCACTCGGAACGGTCGTGAAACTGTACAATGAGCGATAACTCCACTGTCCATTTCCAGCGGACAGTTCAAAAACTGTACCTACGCCTCCGCTCAACGTTGTATCGACGGTGGTTCCGTAGAGATTACCGGCGTGGTCGAGAATCACGCCAGCATACGGATGGCATCCATCGCCGAATCCCGTAAAATTGTGGAGAACAGTCTCGACCCAGCTTGAGCCGGATGGCGTCAACTGGAATACTGTACCGCAAACAAGTGCGCCTCCGTTGACGGTCGTGCCGTATATATTGCTAGCGCTATCCAGCACGACATTAGACCAGGGATTATCTCCATCGCCCCTTCCAGTGAAGGTATATAGGACAGTCTCCGTCCATCCTCCATTAGAAGGCGTTAATTCGAAAACGTCGCCGAAGCCAGTACCTCCGCCGGTTGTCGTGCCATAAAGATTTCCCGATTCGTCAAACACGAGCTGGGACGTGGGGATGCTTCCGTCGCTTCCGCCAGTGAAGCTATGAATAATATTCTCATTCCAGGGAGACGGTATTGTGGGTGGGGGTCGTAACTGGAATACAGTCCCCCAATTATACCGACCTCCCATGCTGTCAGTTCCGTAGATAGCGCCATTCGCATCTCGGATTACACCAGCAAAAGGGTACTCTCCATCATGCTGATTCCCGAAGAGATGGAGCGTGGTGAAGACCCACTTAGAATTCACGAAGCTCATCTTGAAGACTTCGCCAAACCCTGCAGCACCCTCTAGCGTCGTGCCGTAGAGATTGCCTGCAGTATCAAGCGTCACCCCGGCGTATGGAAGGGCTCCATCGTCTTGATCTGTAAACGAGTGAATCACTGTGTAAGCCTGAGCCTGTACCGGTTCTGCGGCGAGAGTTATGAATTCGCATACAACGATAACGAACAGCAGTGTGAGCGCCATCCCGTATATCGCTGAACTCCAGCTTGTGCTCTCGATTGCAATCTGAGATCGTCTGCGCCGTTGCATAAGATCCTCCTCGCTAAAGTCTCTTGGATTAAGGAGTCTTCTTCCTCAGCCATTCAAGCACCACCCAGGTGGCCTCAAGGTCTTCTCGGTTGTATTGCAAAATTTGCCCCATCAGTTGTTGCCGTTTGCTTTCATCGCTGGTTTCGGTGGCCTCGATGAACATTGCCATAGCCCAATCGCCACCATATTCGCTCTGCGTGCGCTTGTAACCCACGTACTCCTCGACAACCTTCAGACTGTAGCTGGGTAAGGGCAAGACGACGGAAGCTTGAGTAATCGGAAGCAGATCAAGCAGGTTGGCCTTTACCCTCCCCGCAGTACCATCCACGTCACCATACCGGTCAATGTACTTGCTAAGGTACGTTTTCTCGTATGGTGCCCAATGCACGAACGGAACGTCACCATATTGGCCAAAGACCTGGCGGGCAGTTTCCAAGAATGCGAGCCAGCCCTCCCGGTCACCATCAGGCCCAAACCCGGCCACTGCAGGCATAAACCCGTTGGGATTCTTGCCATACACCTGCATACCCCACAAGTAAATTTTGTCGAGTTCGGTCAGGTGAGGAGGCATTCCTTCCAGGTCGAACATCACGTAGTTGGCGGCTTGAGGAAGGCCCGGACCTGCGATTACACGCTCCTGCTTGTTCTCCATTGCCTTCGCTGAACGAAGAATCCCCTCGGCCTTCTTGCCCACTCGCTGAGTCCCGGCACCCCAAGGGCGCTTGAGGTCGCTAAGAGTTTGCACGTCGAAGGTAGCCAGCAGTTCTTGCCAGGTGTGAACCCCTCGTGCGTGTAGCGTCTTTGCCAGGTTCTGATCGACGCCTACGAGGAGAGCAACATCGTGTTCCTGTTCGGCTCTATCCAGGCATGGTTCGCCGAAGCCGCAGCCAGTGCACTTCGACCAACCAACGGGCTCATACGGTTGGCCAGATCGCCGTTTGATGGCCAGTATCCTTTTCAGCTCCGTAAGTGCGGCTATTCCCCCATCGTAAGGAACTTCAACAATGTCGTTGGTGCCGCAGTGAACCTGAAGGCTTTTGACAGCGGTGTGAGTGGATTGCTCGTACAGCCAACCGTATGCCTGCACCTGCAGCAAAATCTCGGGATGATTCTCCTGGTCGATGTGCCGGGACAGTTTAGAGTCCCGGATGAGGTAGCCGTCATTACTCCAAATCAGAAAATCCGGCACTCCAACGATGGCTGTTTGCAGCCCATCCAACGTGACGGCCACCTCAAAGGCTGGCTGATACAAGACCGGCTCTCGATTGAAGATGGCCTCGGCTGTTCGCTGAAAACGTTCCGGGAAAGGGACGGGACTCAAGTCCAAGTGAGGACCGAGCCTTGCCAGATGCTCTCGTTCGTGCCGGATGCCTAGTCTACGCAGCACCTCATCGAATGCGCTTGGCTCGGACTCAGGTTCACCACGTTCCCGGCGAAGTATTCGGTTTTCACAAAGGGAAGGACGATAAAGCGCAACAATGTCTGAGGCGTGAAGTTCCATGGAAGCCCCCTGACAAGAAGTGCAAAGTAATAGGCTAAGTGCGCAATCTCGAAGCGTTCAAGGACCCTGATCACCTGGTCACGTGAGAATCTGGCAGTTAGGCGTTACCTCTGGGTACGTCCAACAACAACTGCACCCCCACCGCCTCCACCTTGGCCACCGCCGACTCCGGCTCGCAGGCTCCCACCGCAACCTCGAGTAACGCCATGCAATACCGTTTGGCGAAGCTCCAGGACCAAAACACGAGCCATTCCAACTGTTCCTCGGTCGGCACGGAATCGATCAGGGGCAAAGCGTTTCGAAACCGAAGCTCACCATCGGCCCAGTCCAGTTCCATGGCACCGGAGAAAAGGCTGAAGTTGATACGGCACAACGTTTCGGCCATTGCGGGCCGGTAGTGCTCTGGCACGAACACGGGAAAGCTAATCAGGCACCGAAGCATCCGGTCGATTGGGGAAATTCGGAGCTTACAGGCGACAACGCCACAACTGATGTAACTGGTAAGGTCGTCACCTTCAGCTTGGGGAACGATGCCATGATTGGCCAGGATAGCTTCCACCCGTTCCATCAATGTCAAATCAGACATATACGCCTCCTGGCGGGTGCAGCGAAGGGTGACTGGGAGTGGTATCGGGATACCTGGCAGGGGTGGGGTTGCTGTTCGGACGGGAGGTGGTTATGGCAAACGTCTGGGATCGGTTTGGACGGCTAATCGGCTCGGTCCGGAAGTCGGGAGCCGAAGTCCTTAACACTTACGACAACAAGGGGCAGCCGCTCGGGAAGGTACGGGCGAACGGAACTTATGAGGTGAGGGGGAACAAGATCAGCTCGGAACGGGATCCGGGGCTAACGTTCAGGAGAAGGAAGTAAGAGGGCCGAAAAAAGCTGGACCGGGACACAATTGGTCGCGGGCGGTCGAGGGCAGATCAAATGGCAACCGGTGATGGCGACAGCTAGCCCGCCATCCACCGGTGTGCTCTCTAAGATAAGAGTACGTCAATCGCCACTTGTGTTAGAGTTTTGCGGATCATCCATGACAACAAAACGCTTGCGAATGACATGATTCCTGCTTTCAGGCGCTACATCGGCATCGACTATTCTGGCGCTCAAACCCCCACCTCCAGCCTGAAGGGCTTGCGCATTTACCAGGCAGACCGAACGACCACACCGCATGAGGTAACGCCACCGCTGAGCCAGCGGAAGTATTGGACTCGGCGGGGCATTGCAGAGTGGCTGGTGGCACAACTCTCAGCGGGAGTGCCAACTCTGGTCGGCATTGACCACGCCTTTTCATTTCCCTTGCAATACTTCGAACAGCACGGTTTGCCGCTCGACTGGCCATCTTTTCTTGACGACTTCCAGCGGCATTGGCCAACCGACGAGGATCACACCTACGTTGATTTTGTTCGTGAGGGTATCTCCGGAAACGCTTCCGCTCGTGCTGGGAATAGTCGCTGGCGAAGGATTACGGAATTGCGAGCGAGAACAGCCAAGTCAGTGTTTCACTTTGACGTGCAGGGATCGGTCGCTAAGTCCACTCACTCGGGGCTTCCATGGTTGCGATATCTTCGGGAGCATCTCGGCGGGCGGGTTCATTTTTGGCCGTTCGATGGATGGAAGGTCCCGCCGGACTCTTGCGTGATTGCGGAGGTTTATCCATCCCTATGGAGTAGGGCGTTCCCGGTCGTAGGAAGAACTCCAGACCAGCACGATGCTTTTGTGATATGCGAATGGATGCGACGGGAGGATGCACAAGGCACACTAATACAGTTCTTCACTCCCGAGCTGCAGCCAGCCGAGCGAAAGGCCGCTGAGATCGAAGGGTGGATCCTGGGGATAACCTAGTCATTGGGAAATTCCACTAGCCAACAGCTTTGGTTGGTTTCTTACTGCTCATCCAACGGCTCGGTTTGTCCCGCCTTCTTCTTTGCCTTGGCGATCTCAACGCTGGCCAGAGTCTTTCGTGCCAGGTGTGACTCCGACAGCAAGACTCCGCTCTCCCGGCAGCACGGTTTTCCCGGCAGAGCGCCACAGGTTGGGCAGCGGACGTCTTGTGCTTTGTCGTTCATCAGAACAAGATTGCAGTTACGGCGTGATCTCAAAGACGGTACCGTTATTGTTGATGCCCCCCTGGGATGCCGTGCCATAGATGCTGCCGTTAGCACCGAGAACCAGGCCGCCCTGCGGGAAGGCTCCGTCGCTTCCGCCCTGGCCTGTGAAGTCGTGCAGTGAGGTGTATGTCCACCCGCCATTCGAGCGTGTCAACTTGAAAACGTTGCCGTATCCGTAGGCACCGTCCCCGGCGGTTGCGCCGTAGAGATTGCCAGCGGCATCCATTACCAGCTTGTCCTGCGGAGCGCACCACCCACCACACACGGAGAAGTTATAAAGCGTCTTGAGGGTCCAACCACCATTGGTGGGAGTGAGTTCGAAAATCGTGCCGCAGCCCGAGGGCGGTTGGCAGTCCAGGTCACCGCCATTATCGGTCGTTCCGTAGAAATTGCCGGACACATCCATGATGAGCGTGATTGGATAACCGCGCCCTCATGTTGCTTGTTGTGTTCGGTGACGGACGCCACCAAGCCATGAAACGGTCCGAGATCAAAGTCGCTGATATTCGCAACTTGGGACCTTATGTCGGCCAATAGCGCACGTTCCACTTCCCGCCGTACGCTTGCATTTCTAACTGCGTCCCTAAGTTTCCCGGTCAGAAGATCGGTTATTAGCTCCTCTCTCGGCCTTGGCTGGCTGCCTGCGATCTCCTTTATAAGCTCAGCCTCCGCTTGATTCCAGCAGCGAACGATGACGTCAGCGACTTTATTTAGAAAAATCTCCAATCAGAGAACCTCACGGCGCGCTGTGCGTCTTCCGCGTTACTCTCCAGATCTTTTTGCCAGCTTCTCATGGAATCCCCTGCATGTTCCCATCATGTCAATCAAGGGCGACGGTTTGTCTTTAGTGAACCGGGTGTGAACCTAGCTAAGACATCAGGGCTTAGAGCTTCGCCTCTAACCTCTACCATCTCTTCCTGGCCCACCCCTCGTCCAAGCTTAGCGATTCCAAGACGCTTGAACCAGTCTTTAGGAGCATTGTCAAAAATTACTTGACCGGAGCGGATATCCGCAAAGTCCCTAACAAATTGACGCAGCTCTCTAATAGAAATATCTTTGCGAATTGATCGAAAAATGTTGAGCACCGCGGCAGATATTTCCCGAACATCCGGAAATTCAGTTCGTAGGATTGCGGCACCAAGATAAACATATTCTAAGCGGAAATCATCGCCTCCCGCTGCTCTTAAGCTCAAAGGCTTGAGGGTTAGTCGGGAAACGAAGTCACTGGCTTTCCTTCCACCCGATAGTGACGGATTCTTTGTTCCCGCAAACAGCCAGAAGCACGGGGCGATGGGGAAGGTCTTTCCAGCCCGCCTGTAAACACCTTGCTCCAGCGGAGCCAAGAAAACGTCGTATACAGATTCATTACTGAGGTGGGCATCAATCTCATCAACAAAGACTAAGAGCCGTCTGCCTCGATTCTCGAACTGTGTTGTAAGAATAAGGTCAAAACAGTCAAGAATGTCAGACTTGGACATGAGCTGTGTGATATTGAATTCTAAGAAATGAAGCGCCTGATCCTCGGCAAAGAGTTGGGCTAGAAGGCTTTTGCCGGAACCGGGCGCAGCGATAATCATGCAGCTGCGAGAGCCGCGTTCTCTTTTAAATAGTTGAATTTCGTGAACAACCTGTCTTAGAACCCTACGCTTTGACGAGGAAATACAAATATAGTTTCTTACTTCAGTCATTGCTCGGCTCAGATCAATGTACGGAGTGCCACCGTCTCGAATTATTCCTTGGTCCCTGTAAGCCGCTCGCCACTTTTCTAGAGCCGTAGACCAGCGGAATGAGCGAAACCGAATGGCAGGAGGCTTAGTTGCTACCTTTAGCGGAGGTTCACGCCTCGGATCCCATGTGATTGGTTTGGTGAGTCTTTCAGCTTCAAAGGATCGCCACTCCTGAGTAAATGCGACACTCAGTTCGACCAATTCGTCTAACTTAATATTGGGTTCATGCAAGAGATGTGCAGTGAGCGCAGCGAAACACACGCTTGCCATCGGAAGACCAACCGACGAAGGATTGGCTTGTGGGGCGGACCACGTCACGCCCACCTTGTGAGATGCTGGCTTCGCAGAAACGAAATCGTAGCCGTGTGCGAGCACGATATCATCGCTCGGTATCGCAACGATAGCAGCCTCAGGAAATCGACGGCCTAGGCTATTTAAGAGCTCCAAGGCGTCTTTTGATATTGAACCGGATCGCGTCATCCAAGCATCTATCACCGTATTATCAATTGCATCCTGGACTGCCGCTTGGGGGATTTCGAGCAAGTAGACCATCCGGCGATCTACGTCCTTTGTCAACCAGTCCGGCAAGAAGCGTTTTGAAGATACGAACCACGGGACGCGTGGGAGTTTTCGCGCCAGGTAGCCGATCACGTCGCGGTTGATGCAACCCTTACAGAGGTCCTTAACGACGATGGCATCGATTCGTTGTTTCAAGGCTTGATTAAGTTGACTATTTGAGCGTAGGTCTTTAGCTGTAACCCAACTGCTACTGGGCTGCGTTACCTCCCAATCCATACGTTGAAGAAGCTCTATCTTGGAACCCGTTTGTTTGTAGAGACGGATGATCGATGTTGTCCCGACCTCAGAGCCATTGCGAATTGCTTGGCTGTTGCTGTGTACTAGGTTTATGAGTTGCCTCAGCTTGGGGCCTCTCTTGTACGATAACAGCAATTGATGAGGCGTATGCCCCTTCAGCGCAGCCGGATCCAACAACGCTTCGAGAGCCGTGATATCCCTTGGGTGCCACACGCCTAGACCGACAATGCCAAACAGGTTGTCGTTGCCCCCGATCTGAGCGCGATGAAGAATGGCTGCGGTCCGACCAGCACCACAGAATGAAGTGACCGTGCTATTCAAGTCCTGCAGTGTTCGATAATGTGTCTGCCCGACTCGGCTGCTCGTACGGGAGCGATGGATCCCCATTATCCAATGCTGATCGACGAGCCAGTCGCCCACAACAAGGACGGTGTGATTGGGATGTGGTGAAGTTTTCAAAAAACTTTAACCTGATTGTGACAAACCGCGAACAGTATCACATGGCAGATAAGAGCGCAATGCCTCAATGGTAGCGTGCATCTTACGAGCGAATCTCCAAGCTAAAGTCACGATCCACGCGCGGATGGGTGGCGGGGTAGTTCAGCCAGGGCATGCCCAGTCTGCGACCTACCGGTTTGAGCTGCCCGTGAAGCAGCTTGGAATCGCTGTGGGGTGCGCCATTGCCGGTAGGGAAGGCCAGCTCGTCGCTGCCACGGGCTCGTTCCCGCAACTGCGAGAGCACGTGACGGAGAGCTTTCGGCCCCCCGTGAAATATCTGCCATGCACAATCCGGCCGGGTTGGTGCGAGGATGGAGTCAGGAAAGGAAAAGTCGCCATCAATTCGCCATCAAAACCAGGCAGTTTTCGATCTGTTTTCGGGGCTCTGGAATGCGGAAAAACCAGATGAGGAAAGGGTTTTACAGGTATGACCTCAAAATTGACACGGTAGAGGTCAGGAGTTCGAGTCTCCTCGTGCCTACCATCTTCTTCATAGGGATACAGAGAACCCCCAAAATTCTCTAGCCCGTGATCAGCCCGTGATTCCGCGTTTGATGAAAACTTAGCCGCGGCTGAAACAGCGCCGATACCGCGCTTTCTCGCAGTTTTGCGATGACTAGCGCGACGAGGGGACCGGTGAGGGAACTTGCTTTAGGAAAAAGCTGCTCATCCGGTGACGCTGGGGCTCTTTAGAAGTTTCCTGGAACGATTGTCGCTAGCATCTTGCCTCGATTCGCATCAGGATTGGATCCTTTGGACGCAACGTGAGACTTGGTACTGGTGCTACGGGTTGCTGGTCGACCGGTACGAGCCGAAATCTCCGGACCACCGTCGCTAGTACCAGCAGGGCTTCGGTCAGCGCAAACGAAGCGCCAACGCATTGCCTCGGGCCGCCACCAAACGGGAAGTAGGCGAAGCGAGGCAGGTTCTGGCAGGCTGGCGTGCCCCAACGATCTGGGTCGAACTTATCCGGATCGGGGAAGAAACTTGAATCCCGATGCATGATCCACTGGCTCATCACGATGTTGGAACCGCCGGGTATTTTGTATCCGTCCAGTTCGAACTCATTGATGGCAGTACGAGCCACGCTCCAGGCAGGGGGATAGAGTCGCAACGTCTCCTTAATGACTTTTTCGGTAAAGGTTAGAGAGGGAATGTCCTCCATCGCCGGTATCCTGGCCGCCAGCACACAGTCGACCTCTTCGTGAAGTCTACCTTCGGCTTCGACATTCTTACCGAGCAGGTAGATTGCCCAGGAAACCGTCAACGCCGTGGTTTCGTGCCCGGCCAGGAGCCTACTATGTGCGCCACGCTAGTCGCTACGTCACGCAAAACAGGAAAGTCCGAATCCCGAATTGCAATATCGCCGCCCTTGCCTCCGAGCTGTTTTACTACCAGCTGCAGGTCCTGAACTCCTGAAGAAATTTGGTCAAGCACGAGATGTTGAACATCCTCAGATAATCCGGTACCAGCAAGAACGTTGTCATCAAGCATGAGCCGACTCCTTAAACAACCGAGTTATAAGGCCACGCAAATATCCATATTTCATCGCATTACCTAAACATGCCAGCTCGAATGGCGCCTCCTCCAGCGTCTGCGTCACTGCTATTGGCATGAGATCCACGAACACACAGACTCAAGGCCTTCATTTTTAATTAGCTACTGCGTGGGATTGCGCGGAAACTTCAGATACGGCATCCGTATATTGTCGATGACAACCTGATCAGCGCGAATCGCGGTAGGAGCCTCAAATCCATGGCCAGAATCTGAAGGGTCCGTGACCGTCATCAATGCCGCTCCCGCGGCGGTAACAAAATCGTCCTGATCGACACCGTCGCCGCTAACTCCCAATCCGCCTATCAGCACGCCGTTTCGGTACAGAGGCAAGCTACCAGGGAAGAAGACGATCCCATTCTGATTCGGATTCTGTGGCTGCGAGCCTTGCGTGCAGGCATTCGCGGTGTCGTTCAGGTACAGATTGAAGAATGGTCCATCGGCGCTGCCATCAATTCCCGGCGGAAATTCGGGTTGCGCTCCAAAGCCGATGGTACGGTTGGTAACAGCTGTCCCCTGAGGAATGCCCGGAAGGTCAATCGCTCCCGGTTGGCTGGTGGCATAAACGCCCGGCAGTACGCCTCCGTTGCTGAAGTAGATCACGTTCCTTGCCTTGGCGACAGCGACATCGATGCTAAAGATGGTGGCGTCGGGCATGCGATAGACGGCGAGCAGGTTGCCGTCCAGATCGGAGACAGCGATCATCATTTTCGCCCGCGAACCGATAGGAAGCCGGATGACCGCGCGCGTCTGATTCGCCGTTGCAACAGCGCTGCTGACGATACTGGCAACGTCGGAACTGCTAAGGCCGCCGGAATAGGCGCTCGCCATAGGCCCAACCAGGTATCCGTTAGGCGGGGGCCCCGGACTGGCTGACGGGCCCACGACATAGGACCCGTTGAAAGTACCCGCAGTGACACCACGTGGCGGGGTCGTCTGATCGACGAACGGCACGGAAATGCCGTTGATAACTACGACGCCTGGAGGCGCGGGGTTCGGTCCAAAAGGAGCCGTGGTAGCGGCAACGTAGGCAGCGTACTCGGCAATGCTTCCGGCAACCGAGGGATCGGGATTCGACGCCACCACTCCAACTCCGCCCACTAGCGTGCCCCCCTCAAACAACGGCACGCCACCGGGATTGACCGCCGTCGGATCGCTATCGTACACATTCGCTTTGCCAGTGATGATGCCGAATCCTGGGCTTGTGCCGTTAATCAATGTTGCCGGCGGAATCGCCTGCCCAGGCAGAAAGGTTGTGTTGAACGAGCAGCCGCGATTCGTGTTCTCAATTCCGTAGAGCGGTGCATTCGGAGCACCGTTCACGCCCGGCGGGAAATGAATGCCGCTGATATAGCGAACGGTTCGCGACGACAGCGGCGCCTGATCGTTGCTGAAGAAGGCCGCAGTCCGCGCCAGCGCTACCGCCAGATTCTGAGCGTTCTGGTTAATTCCGAAGTTGCCTACGCCGGTGGCAGGAGCATTATTCGTATTGAAGACCGCGAGAACGTTTCCGAGACGATCGGTAACGCCAACCACAATCGGGACGTTGACTGCCTGGACCGCCGCTTGAACAACCGCGTTCACCTGATTTGAAGTGAGCGACTGTGATGCCGGCGGTGCTGCGGGAGGAGGATCGCTTCCGGCACTTCCACTGCTCGAGCCACCGCCCCCGCACGAGATCAGGAGGAACACGGCCAGAGTAGCCGTCGTCAGCGAAAGGACTCCGATGCGGCGCTTGCTATCCATCGGGGCGAACGATCACCACAATTTCTACTGGTTTGGTTAGAGCCGCAATTATGACGTTATTTGGGCCCAAGTAAGATAATCATCGCCAGTCCTTGCCGCGCGCAAGCAATGCTTGCTCCCGAGGCCGGGTTGTGATACCTACTAAGCCCATCTAAGTTTTCCAATCGCAGGCAACGAGTTGACTTCTGGCGGTGAGGATGCAATCTGCTAAGACCTCGCTGTTGTGGAGTACTGGATTCGTCTCCGCCGTGCTGGCGTGTACCCTCGCCACCGCGGACGATATGCTTGCGCAACAATCGCCGTCTCCCTGCGCTTCCACATCCACGGGTTCTTCGGTCGTAATGTGGCAACGCATTCCCGGCCATACTCCGACCCCACAGGCGCAATCGAGGGCATCGTCTGCGACGTGGAAGGACACACGCTGCCAGGTGTAAAGATCTCGCTACTCCGCTCCACAACACCATCCGTGCTGACCGATGGTGAAGGCATCTTCCGCTTGCTGAGCGTGCCGCCAGGAACCTATCAGCTGCGCGCCGAAAAGGAGAGCTTCTCGTCGATTGATCTTCCCAACACGCAAGTGACAAACGGCGAACTGCTCACCGTCCAGTTGTTGCTGCCACCGTTGGCGCCGCCCTTCGTATCGAATCGCGTTCCCGGCGGTCTGCCGGGCTCAACCGGACTGGCCTCTCCGGAATCGTTTGCCTCGATGTACTGGAATCCGCTGGAGACGCTAGAGCCGCCCGCTTTCTGGCCGCAGGCCGATCAATCCGACCTAGTGCCACCCGAATCGGCGAACTTTTCTGCCGCACAGTATCGCTGGTGGGCCTACATGCCGAACTGGCAGAGGTACCCGGAGCCGGGTGACTATCCATATGTCAAGTCCCACTGGTACGATCCGTTCAATCGCAACCGCATCAAGGGCGACGAACCCATCTTCGGCCAACCTGGTTTCTGGATATGACCGCGAGCAGCATTAGCGGTTTCGACATTCGGCGGCTGCCGGTCCCGAGCGGGCTCACAACCCTTTCGCCCAATAGCGAAGACTTCTTTGGTAAAGGCGAACAGTTCTTTGGGTCCCAGACTTTTCTGTTTCAGGCGGACCTGTTTCAGGGCGATACCAGCTTTCGACCGGTGATTGGCAATTTCGCTTCCCGGTCGTCAACCTGAACTTCCTTCAGACGCGGGAACGCGGCCTGGTCAATGTCGATCCGGCAGAAGGTATTGATCGCTTCGACGACCATACCGGAATTCAGGAAGCGTTTGTCGAGGCAAAGATCCACGACCTGAGCCCGAACTTCGACTTTGTCTCGGTCCGCGCCGGAATTCAGCAGTTCGTCAGCGACTTCCGCGGCTTTCTCTTCTCTGAGGAGCAGCCGGGCATCCGGCTTTTCGGCAACCTGCGCTCCAACCGCCTCAACTACAACCTTGCCTACTTCTACTTCCTCGAGAAGAACACCAACAGCGGGCTGAACACCTTTAACCAGCGCCATCAGCAGGTATACGTCGCCAATCTTTATATTCAGGATTTCCTGACCAAGGGCTACACGACCGAATTCAGCTTCCACTACAACCGCGACGATCCCAGTCTGCACTACGACGATAACGGCTTCCTGGTGCGGCCCGCGCCTATCGGCGACGTCGTTAACGGAAACTCATCGAGCACCATTCGCGCCTACTATCTGGGCTGGACCGGCAACGGCCACATCAAGCGCATCAATGTAGCCATGCGTTCTACCAGGCGCTCGGCCACGACACCTTCAATCCGATTGCCGGACGGCCGGTCAACATCGACGCGCAGATGGCTGCGCTCGAGCTGTCGGTCACCAAGGATTGGGTTCGCTATTACACTTCGTTCTTCTTTGCTTCGGGCGATGGCGCCTATCGCTTCGGCCCCACGCGCAGCGGCACCGCGCACGGCTTCGACACCATCGTCGATGACACGAATTTCGCCGGCGGGCCGTTCAGCTTTTGGATTCCAAGGGCATTATGCTGACCAGCACGGGCGTCAATCTCACGAACCCTGCCAGCCTCTTGCCAAGTCTTCGCAGCAACAAGGAGGAAGGTCAGGCAAACTTCGTCAATCCGGGCATTTACATCTTCAATGCTGGTGCAGATTTCGACATGACGACTAAGCTGACCGCCTTCGCCAACGGCAGCTACCTGCGCTTCGACCGCACCGAGCCGCTGGAGATCCTGCTGTTTCAGAATCCGATCCGGCATAGCATCGGCGAAGATCTGGGATTCGGCATTAGGTACCGTCCTCCGCTTTCGGAAAACATTGTGGTCACGGCTGGTGAGTCCAATCTGTTTCCTGGAGCCGGCTTGCAGAACCTTTACAACAGCAAGGTCCTGCTCTCGGGCTTTGCCTCCGTGGCACTGACGTTCTGAACTTAATTGATGATGCGACGGCTTTTCAAAACTCGCAGCGCACGAATCGTAGCCATGATGGTCTTGGTCTGCGCCTCGGTCGCGCTCTTCAGTTCGCGAGCACGAACCGCGCCGGCGGGCGGTCCCGCCGCATGTCTTGCGCAATCACCTTCCGATCAGCAAAGCGGGTCGAACATTCTGCTGGAGCAGTCACAGGAGCAGATGAACCAGAAGTCCGACGGCTGCAATAGCTGTCACGCTCCCACCGACAGCCCCACGATGCACACCACGGGCACAGTCAGGATCGGCTGCACCGATTGCCACGGCGGCAATGCGCAAATCTTCCGCCCAGCCGGCGTGCAGCCGAACTCGCCGGAGTACATCTCGCTTACGAAGCAGGCGCACCCCAAGCCGCGCATTCCCGAGAATGCCTGGAACTCTGCCAATCCGGTTCGCGCCTACACCAAGTGGCTGAAGGAAGATGCCGAATACATCCAGTTCGTCAATCCTGGCGATCTGCGCGTAGCCGAAGAAACCTGCGGTCGCTCCGGCTGCCACATGGCCGAAGTACGCGGTGCAGACCAGCATGATGACCCACGGCGCAATGCTGTGGGGCGCCGCGCTGTACAACAACGGCGCGTTCCCGCTGAAGAATCCGCGCTTCGGCGAAAGCTATGGCCGCGATGGGATGCCGCAGCGCTTGCAGACCTATCCGCCGCCAAGTCGAGGAAGAGATCGAGAAGAAAGGCGTGCTTCCCTACCTGGAGCCGCTGGAGCGTTGGGAGATTTCGCAGCCCGGCAACGTTCTGCGCGTCTTCGAACGCGGCGGCGAGAAGAAAGGCGAGATCGGCAATCCGAACCTCGAAGAAGACCATGGCCGTCCCGACGTCAAGCTGAGCTTCGCGGCTTTGGCACCCTGCTGCGCACCGACCCCGCCTTCCTGGGACTGCAGAAAACGCGCCTGCTCGATCCGATTCTCTCTTTTCCCGGCACCAACGATCAGCCCGGCGACTATCGGCAAGCGGCTGCACGCGCCTGCCACGTGATCTATGCCAACGATCGCTCGCCGGAGCACTCCGCCGGCTACGCGCAGTACGGCAACATGGGGCACAGCGCCACCTCGATCCCACCATTCAGAAGGCCGAGCCCGGCCATCCGATCAAGCACGAGTTCACGCGCTCCATTCCCATCGAGCCAGTGCATCGTGTGCCACATCCATCCCGGCACCAACATGGTGGCGACCTATTTCGGCTACATCTGGTGGGACAACGAGACCGACGGCGACAAGACATGTATCCGGCCAAGCAGCACAATCCCAGCGCTGAGGACCAGCAGCAGGTACAGACGCGAATCCGGAGCGCGCGGCCATTCGCGGGAATTGGGCATCCGTCGATTTCCTCGAAAAGACCGGCACTCCGGAATTCAACAAGAAGCTGAAGCACACGCAGTTCGCCGATTTTCACGGCCACGGCTGGGTCTTCCGCGCGCGTCTACAAACACGACCGCAAGGGCAACTTCTGGACGCCGAGGGCAACGTCATTGCCCCGGACGACAGGACAAGTTCGGAAGGCCGTGCAGCTGGAAGACATTCATCTGGAAAAGGGCATGCACTGCATCGACTGCCATTTCGAGCAGGACAATCACGGCAACGGCAATCTGTACGGCGAGACGCGCAACGCCGTTGAAGTCGATTGCGTCGATTGCCACGGCACCATCGAGCAAAGCGCGACGCTGAGAACCTCCGGCATCGCCGCTCCGGCAGGCGGCACCGATCTTGATCTGCTGCGCACGCCCTGGGGCGAGCGCCGGTTCTACTGGGAAAGCGGCAAGCTCTACCAGCGGTCGATGGTCGACAAAGATCAGCAGTGGGAAGTCGTGCAGGTGCTCGACACCATCACGCCCGGCAATGAGCACTACAGCGAGAAATCGCGGCTGGCCAAGACCATCCAGAAAGACGGCATCTCCTGGGGCGATGCGCGGGTCGAACCGGCCAAGCTGGCGCACGACAACAGCCGCATGACCTGCTACGCCTGCCACAGCTCGTGGGCGCCGAGTTGCTTCGGCTGCCATCTCCCGATGACCGCCAACCAAAGCATGCCGATGCTGCACAACGAAGGCCTGACCACGCGCAACTGGACCTCGTACAACTTCCAGGTGCTGCGCGACGACATCTACCTGCTCGGCATCGACGGCACCGTCACCGGCCATCGCATCGCGCCGGTGCGCTCGGCCTGCGCGGTCGTGGTCAGCTCGCAGAACGCCGATCGCGACTGGATCTACTACCAGCAGCAGACGATTTCCGCCGAAGGCTTCAGCGGGCAGGCGTTCAGTACCTTCGTTCCGCACACCGTGCGCGCGAAGGAAACCAAGCAATGCACGGATTGCCACGTCTCCCGGGAGGGCGACAACAACGCGTGGATGGCGCAGCTGCTGATGCAGGGCACCAACTTCATGAACTTCATGGGCCGGTACGTTTACGTCGCCAGGGAGCAAAGGCTACGAAGCCGTTGCCGTCGCCGAACACGACGAGCCGCCGGCGGTTTTCGGCAGCGATCTGCAGAAGCTGGCCTATCCCGACGACTATAACGAACACATTAAGAACAAGCTGGAACTTACAGAAACTTATGGCCATGCCGGATCGGATATTCTTCATCACAGCGACGAAATTCTGGATGTCCAGGCGCGCGGCGAATATCTCTATGCCGCCATGGGCACGGCGGCTTCCGCATCTACGACGTCGCCAACCTCGACGACAAGGACTTTTCCGAACGAACGATAACCGCGCCGGTCTCGCCGTTGGGCCAGCGCTTTTATGTGCAGACAAAATACGCGATGGCCGTCGCCACCCCCACAACGCTCGGCGTCGATCCCTTGCGCACGCAGATTCCGGAGAATGAAGAGCAGAAGATCGCCCTGATCTACGGCTTCCTCTATGTCGCCGACAAAGAGGAAGGCCTGGTCGTCATCGGCAATCCCAGCACGAAGAGCAAGGGGGGCATGGCGTGGTGACGTTGCTGGATGGCAATCCCTCGAACAACTTCATTGGTCGCGCCAAGACCTTCAATCCCAATGGAGCCTTAACGGGCGCGCGCCGTATCACCATCGCGGGAACCTACGCCTACATCCTGTGCGATCACGGACTGGTGGTTGTGGACATCTCCAATCCGCTCGACCCCAAGGTTGCGGCGGAAGTCGGTGCGCCATTCTGGTCGAACCTACGGGGATCGCGATCCAGTTCCGCTACGCGTTTGTTGTCGATCACGAAGGACTGAAGGTGCTCGACGTAACTCAGCTCGATCATCCGCGCCGGTCAGTGGCGCGCTGGTGCCGATCGCAGACGCGCGCAACGTTTATGTCGCTCGCACCTACGCCTATGTCTCCGCCGGCAAGCAGGGCATCGTCATCGTCGATGTGGAACAGCCTGAGCATCCCAAATTCGATCAGGTCTTCAACGCCGATGGCGCGATGAACGACGTCAACGATCTGAAGATTGGCATGGTCTCCTCGGAAGCCTTTGCTTTCGTCGCCGATGGAAAGAATGGCTTGCGCGTGGTGCAGTTGCTATCGCCAATGGACGATCCGCTATTCGAGGGATTCAGCCCGCGTCCCATGCCACGGTTGATTGCCAGCCGTCGCACAGCCGGCCCAGCATTGGCCATTTCCAAGGGCATCGATCGCGACCGGGCGGTAGACGAAAGCGGCAATCAGCTGGCGGTGTTTGGACGCCGTGGAGCGCGGCCATTCAACCTGCAAGAAATGCAGAGAATGTATCTGAGGGATGGGCAAGTCTACACGGTAACCGACAATCCGCCAGGCCCGGCGCTCTCGCCGATGGAGCCACAGCGGGCAGCGGCGGGCAGCATTCCGTCTACAAAGTAATCCTCTTTGTCGCCTGAACGGAGCCGCGCTGCTTTTGTGCGCGGAAGCTGAAGAATCTGCGGTTCGACTGAGCACGTACTTGTCTCAGTCGCTACATCCCTCCAACGGTTCCCCGCAGCTGCTGAATCGTGTAGTTGTTCTTCGGAAACTGCTCTTTGCGCCAGTCATGATATTGGTGGCAATCCGAGCAGCGAGCGTTGGCGGCATCGTGTTCGGCTCCGCCTTCGCGATGGCAGGCCTGGCAGGCCTTGATCTTCGGCAACAAAATGTCCGATGTCAGCTTGCTTGTCGGCGCATCGCTATGACAAGCGGTGCAGGTCAGCATGCGGTGCGCATCGTGATCGAAGTCGGCATGCTTCATCCAGCGCACCGGAATCGCCGACTTCGCAACCGCCGGAATCGGTGGGATCGAATACGTTGCAACGCTGGAACCGCGCCTTCGCGCTCGATCATCGTGTGGCACAGCTTGCAGCCCTTGTCGAAGAGCAGGCGATCGGCATAGGTGACCTGCCAATTGATCCACTCTTCGCGCGTGTGCGGAGGCGGCGGCATGGGCGGCAGAATGTTGCCGCTCAGAATGCGGCTAGGCGGCAGCGGCTCCGAGAGCGCATTGGGATGAGTCGCGAAGTAGTCGGTGTACTTCTTGATCAGGAAAGCCTGCACGACCTCCGGCTTGTCATGCGGAACCGCCTGGTCGAAGCGCTTGTCAAATTGCAGATCCTTCGTGTGGCAAGCTGCGCATTGCGTCGCGTAGCGGATTGGCGACATGTAAGCGTGCGGCAGCACTTCCCTGCTGATACTTCCCTCGGTCGTTGGCATCGCGTCTTTTTCCGATGCCGAGACCGTTTTCATCCCACCCAACGCGTACGGCCACGTTCCCTCTTCCCCAGTCAGCCGATGACAATCCTGGCAGGTAAGCTGCACGGGACCGTTCGGGCCGGCGAGGTTCTCCTTGAGATGAGCATAGTGATTCAGCTTGATCGTGCCGGGATCGGAACCCGGACGCACCTCGACGAACTCGGGATGGCGCGTGCCATCGAAGCCGCGAACACTCTCGAAGTAGCGCAGCTGTCCCGTCTTCACGCGCAGGTTGGTGTGGCATTGCGTACAGGTGGAACTCGCAGTGTGGGCCAACTTCAGCGGCCCTTTATGCTCGACGTGACAGGAACCACAGGTCGGCGTGAACTCGACTTTGCTGGGATGATGCGCCGGAGCATCGTGACAACTGAGACAGGCAGTGTCCTTGACCTCGGTGCGAAACACGCCGCGCTCGGTAACATGGCAGACTCGCACTGCTTGCCAAAAACGGCGTGCGCGGACGAGAGCGGTCCGCTGCTATAGACCTTCTGCCCGGTCGCTCGCGACGACAAGAACCAGACCACAGCGATCACCGGCACCAGCACCGACAGATAGAATCGCCAGCTGCGCAGGGGATGCTTGCGCGTGAAGTACTGCAAGTCCATGCGCCTGGCCAGCGTCTTGGTTGTGCGTATCTTTCGCGCCATGGTCCTGTCTTAATAACGCAATGCGACTACTGCGTGCACCGCTCCCAGCAGCAACAACGCATAGGATACCGGGATGTGAACCAGCAGCCAGCCATGCAAGACGCGGTGGTAGCGTGCCTGCTGGTCCAATTCTCGCTTCTCCTCGCAGATGCCTTCCAGATCGTCGACCCTCTCCTGCAAGTTCTGCGGAAGCAGCGCTCTCAGCTGCTGAAACATTGCCTGCGAACGCGCAAGATCGCCTAGAGCCAAATTCCGCGATCCGCCATGCTCAAGAAACGGTCGCATGCGATTGCCAAAGAACTGCTGCAGCTGCGTACTTGCCTCTTCATCGACCTGCAATCCTGAGGCCACGGTTAGCCCGCCCATCGTACCTGCGCCCGCTGCAGCCGCTCGCTGTTCTTCAGTTGCACGCGACAGGCCGCCGTTTAACGTGGCGCAGGTTTCCTCAACGATCTTCTCCGCCTCATCGACAAGCTGGAGACGCACGCGGCCGATCTGCTCGTAGATGGTTTCCATGGGAATGTGTTCGGTCGTGAAGCGCGGCATGTAGTGCTGCAGCACCGCTCCAAAAATTCCGCTGACGAAAACCACTACGAACATCCACATGATCACGCGGGTCAAGCCAATACCGAAGTGAAAACCCGCATGAAACAGGATGATCGGGAAGCTGAGAGTGCCGAGCCAGAGATGTCCGCGCATCCAGGATTGAGTTCGGCCTAAGCGCCAGATGGGCACTTTCTTCCGTGCGCCTAGCGCTCCGGCGAACAGCATGAATGCCGAACCGATGCTACCGTAGGTAAGCCCCATCGCGCTTCCGCCGGTGGCGCCTTGCAGCGAGTCGCGGCTGTAGATGACGTACACCACAGTTGCGACGACCAGTCCTGCCAGGCTGCCGATGAACCACTTGCGATGGGTGCGGTCAATGCGCAAGCGTCATTGCTCCTTCTTGGCGGGCATCGGTTGCTTCAGCAACCCGGCAAAAAATTCCGGAGGATTGACGCGATGTGCGGCGTCATGCGGACAGGCGTAGACACAACTGGGCTCTTCGTGGTCCAGACAGAGATCGCAAGACGTGGCCTTGACCCGTACCCCGGCGATCTTGCGGCCCGGGTGCGCAGGGTCGTCCACGTGCGCCGAAAATGGATGCATGTTGATGTTGCCGTACGGACAGTTGTTGGCGCACTGGCCGCAGCCGATGCACCAGTCCTCGATGATCACCTCCAGCGAATTCCTCCGGCGGATGGAACCAACCGGACAGCCGACCATGCATAACGGATCGCGGCACTGACGGCAGGAGGTCGCCACCAGGTATTTGTCGAACCGCAGGCCTTCGCGGATCAGGCGGCTTACGCCGTCATGGGCATCGGCGCAGGCGCGCACGCACTGATCGCAGCGCGTACAACGGTCGAGATCGAGGATGAGCAGGCTCTGCGCTTCCACCAGACCCTGGGCCAGAAACTGGTCGACGGGGACACTCTCCAGTTGGGTGACGCGCGCCAGATTGGCGGCGACATGCTCCGCGGCCGTCACCTCCAGCTTGGCGCGCACGTCCGGAAACTGATCGAGCATCTGCTGGAAATCTTCACCGGAGACACGCACGACCTCGACATGATCGATGGCGGTGCAGGTCGCCGTGCGCGTGGTCCCGGTCAGCAACGCCATCTCGCCGAAGTACGAGCCGCGCGGCAGGTAAGCCAGCACAATTTCGCCGCCGGGACGCCGCTCGGAAACCTTCACGAAGCCCAGGCGGACGAGATAGAAGCTGTCGGCGGCCTCGCCCTGGGTGCAGATCACCTGTCCCGGCAGATATCGAATCAGTTCCACGCGATCGCGCAAGTGATCGATGAACTCCGGAGACAGCGACGCCAGCACCGGCACGCTGCGCAGGTGGGAATCGAGCGCCCGTTTTTTGTAGGTGCGATCGAGTTGTTCACGGAAGTTCTTGTTGCGCTGCATGATGTCGAGAACGTTTCGCA
>CAVSFL010000010.1:0-595062 GCA_963727295.1 uncultured Acidobacteriaceae bacterium | reverse complement strand
CCTAAACCGTTGGTCGGCAGTTCGACTCTGCCCAGGGCCTCCAGATTCAACAACTTACGCTGTATGCCCCTTACGCTGTCCTTGTTTGTCCCTTTATCCTTGTTTGTCCCTTTATAAGATGCAATTTAAGTTTTTGCATGGCTTTTCCGCGCCGTCTCGGGGAGGGTCCTTGCGGTAGAAGCAGGCAGCTTGCGGGCTGCTTCAGAGTTGTCCGTTACCAGGAATAATCGGCAGTTAAGTCTTCAAAAATCTCCACTGGCACCTCCTCCTCCCGAAGCTCCCCCACCGAAGCGAACCTCTGCACTCGTTTCTTGCGGGCTTGGTGTTATTGACTGAGGTGTTACCAGGCCCAATACGGCGGAGGTGGCGCTCATCCACCGTTTGTCCTTTCCCGACAGGCGCGCAGCGGTAAAGCCGCCGCGAACTCCGGCTGGGCCCCGAGCTAGCCAGCGTCGAACGAACAACGCAACAGCGGTTAACAGTATGCCCAGAAGCATCGGGTCCCAAGTATGCCGTGGCCAGCCGAGGTAGGGTTTATTGGAGACCGCGGTCAGGACGGCGGCAGTCGCACCCACCGCGATGACGAAGCGATCCTTCTGCCGAACCCCGCGCGCGAGTACGACCGGCGGCAGGAGCCAGGTCAGCACCCACGTTGTCCAGTAGAAGGACTGCGCATATTCATAGCTCGGCCCAGCGCTGCCTGCCAAGTCCCGCAACCCTCTGGGCAGGTTCGACGGCGAAAGCATGAGGTTGATGGCCAGGTAGATGCCGAGCCAGAGAAGCGCTTCGGCGAGCGAATAGGCATCCTCGAGGTAATCGAAGCGGTGGCCGATCCGCAGCGCGGCTACACAGATCAGCCCGACTAGATAAAACACGGCAATGATCACACGCTGCGCCGCGTCGGACGAGGTCCAGTAGCCCGACAGCCAGACGGCAAAAATCATTGCGGCGAGAAATGCATACCACAGTCCGAAACGGCGCCAGATCCAGAGCGACAAGACAGCGCCGACGGCGGGAACCAGGGAGCGGACTGGCGACAAAGAATAGCCGCTGAATAAAGCGAGCTGCATTCCCACGCAAAGAAATCCAACCGAGCCGGCGGCGAGCGCTTCCTCGATCCCATAGCGATACAAACGGCCCCGGGAAACGACAAGCTCGGCGGCCGCATAGCTGAGAGGAGCGCAGATCAGCAGGAAAATGCCGTTCGGTTTGGTCCGATGAATGCTGAAGAAAGACCACGGAGAACAGCGCTGCAGCGGCACATACGCTGATCAGGGTGAAGAGGAACAGGATCAGCCGCAGGAAAATGTTGGTGGTGCGCAGCTCGGAAACCGTTTCCTGTTCCAGACGCTGAGACTGCTCCTTGGTCAGGATGCCGTCGCTGGCCCAGTCCGCGATCAGTTTGCGGGCGCGCAGAGTCTCTTCGCTGGACTCAGAGTACAGTCTCACGCCTGCCTCCCGAAGCGGCGCGCGATCACGACCAGCCCCACAACCATGGCAACACCGGTAAAGACGAAGTAGGTCAGGATAGAAGTAAAGTTATTGATATTGCGGAGGAGCATCGCGCTGACGCCCACGTAGCCGTAGACAGCGGAATACGCGACGAAGGCAAACTGCCGGCGCTTCAGGCCCCAGGCGAGAGACAGTCCACAGGCGATAAGCAGGGCGAGAAACCATAGGCCGTATCCTTCGCGATTGAACACACCCGAGAGCAATGCCCAAAAGCCAACGTTGGCCGCAATATTGAGGTAGGTGCCGAAGAAGTGCGGTTTCACACCGCGATGCTGCAAAAGCGCTCCGCCGCCGGCGATCAGCAGACAGTAGACCAGCGCATATTGCCGGTAAGCCGCGTCCTGATGCGATGGCCAGTGCGAGATGGCGAGCCCGAACCATCCGGCGAGCGAAGACAAAGCCAGCGACAAGACGAAGCGATTGTCGAAACGATAAGCGAGGAAGAAAAAGAAGACGGCGGTCGCCAGGAGATAGAGATCCCATTGTCCGGAGAGCAGGTGGAGTCGATTCTCCAGGTAAGCGAGTTCTATGCACCAGACCAGGCTGCCCAGGTAAAGCACGTAGTCGAAAACCGCATTGGGTGCAGACGTTTGTGCGAGTGCCCAAGCGGGCGCGCGGGAAAAGCAGTACCAAAAACAGGCGGCGAAAATGGCGGAGAGAATGACGAGGACGAGAACGTCACCGAGTTGTTGCGAATAGGTGGTGACAGTCCAGCCAAGCCCGGCAACGAATGCCAGTACACCAGCGTAGAAGAGAATGTTCAGCTCAAGAAAAAGCGAAAAAGGTTCTCTACGGGAGAGGCTGGCCAAGTGCGCGTGCTGCTCCGCCGATATCGCGCCTTGCTCCCTCCAGTGCTCTAAGCGGACGAAGATAGTCATGAAGTCTTCGTTCTGTTGGGACAATCGCTACCGCTGGTTGGACCCATCAGTCTACTCATCGTACATTCCGATTGGCTCGCCGTGCTGAAAAATGCGCCAGTGGATGTGCCGAGAATCGAGTTGGTCCGCATGTCCGGTTTTGCGAGATCTAACCCTCAGCGATGCCGTTGTGGCCCAGCTTACGCTATCGTCCGATTTCGCCCGTCACCTTGAGGCAGGCGAGCTAAGCCATTTACTTCCAGCGTATTAGATCGTAATGCAAAATTAAGTTGACTCGTCGCGCAGCCAGCGTGAGAGTGGGCATGGCAAGAATCAAGGAGGCGGTACGGGAACGCCGGTTCGGCGCCCTCACGGTCTGAGACATACTTCTTGGCCTGGCTAAAGCTCGGTAAGCGGGAGGCTCAACTATGTTGCGAAATCTTCTTGGCCGATTTGTCCTCGGCATGCTTTGCGTGATGGCATGGGGATCGCTTCTTGCGTCCTCCGCCTACGGGCAGACCTTCAAGGTGCTGCACGCGTTCACCAACTTTGACGATGGCGGCCTTCCGGAGGCCGGAGTCACCCTTGATGCTGCTGGCAATCTCTACGGCACCACTCTGGGAACCATTGCGTATGACGGCGTCGTTTTCCGCATGGGCAACGTCAATGGCAGTTGGGTCCTGAACCCGCTTTTTACCTTCACTGGACCCGACGGCGGCCTGCCTTCCGGCAGGGTCGTCTTCGGGCCTCATGGAACCCTGTACGGTACGACGAGCAATTTTGGAGGCGGTACGTGCCAGGGATACGGGTGCGGTGTTGTTTTCACGCTGAACGTGCCGGCTTCCTTTTGCCGCAGCTTCTGGTGCCAATGGAATGAAACCGTGATTCACGACTTTCTGGGCACTCCCGACGGAGAATCCCCGTACTACGTCGATCCGGTATTCGACCCGGCGGGCAATCTGTACGGCACAACGTATCAGGGCGGCTTGCACGGCGGAGGGACTGTCTTCCAACTCACCAACTCCGGCGGCCAATGGACGGAAAACATTCTGTACAACTTCGCCGGCAGCGATGGTCAGTACCCAGAGAGCGGCGTGATTCTCGATGCCGCCGGCAACGCCTACGGCACAACCGAGAGCGGCGGGGCGCACGAAAACGGGAGCGTGTACAAGCTCACTCCCTCCGGCGGCGGATGGACTTTGACGACGCTCTACGACTTCCCGAATGCTTCGAGCGACGGCGCGAATCCGATTAGTCCGCTGCTGCTCGATTCCGCCGGAAACCTGTATGGCACCGCGAGCGCCGACGGTCCGGCTGGATTCGGCACGGTCTTCGAGCTTTCCCCCTCGGGAGGAGGATGGACGTATACCGTTCTGTACAGCTTTCCCGCGGACGGCCAACCCCAGGGCAACCTTCTTATGGATTCCGCCGGCAGTCTCTATGGTGTGGGCGGCGGCTGCGGCAGCTACAAGGATGGTTGCGTGTGGAAGCTCACACCTGGCGGAAGCGGATGGAGCTTCACGGATCTTTACAGCTTCACCGGTAAAGGAGACGGTGACTATCCGGTCGGAGGTCCGGCTTTTGACACCAAGGGCGACCTCTACGGCACTACTCTATATGGAGGCTTTCAAAGCGCTGCCTGTCCGCACGGCTGCGGCGTGGTGTGGGAGCTCACGCCGTAGCGGGTTCCCCTCGATGCGGCGGCTTACTGTTGAGAAATCCCCATAGCACTTATTGAGGGTCAATAAGTGCTATCGTCTGTGGGTGTCGAAAAAGTCCTGCAGCGCGAATAGAAGAGTTCTTCCTGCGAATCCTTTCCTCTTGCTTACCGAGTAGAGTTTGCGGTATAGTCCCTCGGTAACCGAGTAGAGAATGGCGCCGAGTTGCGTTGCGCCAACTTAAGGAGGATCCAGCATGGCCGGGCTGCAAATCGCGGCTTCGATTGTCGACACTAACTTGCGAGCCAAAATGCGTATGCTCGCCTCTTGCCGCACAAGTGGCCCGGCAACCGTCAAAGGATTGTGAGTGTAATCGCCTGTTCGCTGAGAATAAGGAGCTTGCCATGTGCCCAACCAATCGCCGGATCGCTCTTTTCTTCTGCTTCACGCTTTCCCTTGCAGTTCTCTCCAACATAGCCCTGGCGCAGACCATCACCGTGCTGCACGGCTTCACTGCTGGGGAAGACGGAGCATATCCCACGGGACTAACCATGGACCGGGCTGGAAACTTGTACGGCACGACATGGGAAGGTGGGATTGGCAGGGGAGAATTTGGCGTGGTATTCCGCCTGTCGCGCGAAGGATCAGGCTGGGTCTTAACGCCGCTGCACGAATTCCTGGGAGAACCGAGTGACGGCTCCAACCCGTCGAGCCGCGTCATCATTGGCCCAGACGGAAGCCTCTATGGCACAACTGTTTCAGGTGGCCAGTATGGTGAAGGCACCGTTTATCGACTGCGGCCTCAGGCCAGAGCCTGTGCGTCATTCAGTTGCCCATGGGAAGAAACCATTCTGTACAGTTTTTGCTCTCAGCTATATTGCACCGACGGCAAAATACCGGCTCCTGGCGCTCTGGTCTTCGACCAGGCCGGCAATCTCTACGGCACAACCGTCTTCGGCGGCTCCGCCGCGAGCCCTACGAATCCTGGGGATGGTACGGTTTTCGAACTCACACCGTCGAATGGCGGCTGGACGCACAGTGTCCTCTGGAGCTTCACCGAAAGCTCCCAGGGATCGGGTCCTTACGGCAGCGTGATCTTCGATAATGCCGGTAACCTCTACGGCACGACCGGCTACGATGGGGCAAACGCATCCGGGACGGTTTACGAGCTGTCGCCCTCCGCCTCAGGCTGGACCGAGCAGACACTGGCTTCCATCAACTTCGATCGGGCATACACGTACGCCGGCTTAGTTATGGACGGACAGGGAAATCTGTTCGGTGCTTCGGGCTGCGGCAATAGTGAAGCGGGCGGGGTCTTTGAGCTGTCGCCCTCCAATGGCAATTGGACCTTCAATGTGCTGCACACTTGGGCGCCCACCAATGAAGGCCCCTGTTCCACGCTGACGCTGGATGCGGCCGGCAATCTCCGCGGCACGTCAAGCTGGACCGGCTTGTACAACGACGGTGAAGTCTTTCAGCTGACGCCGTCGAGCGGCGGCTGGATTTACACGTCGGTCAGCTTTGATGGCAGCAACGGAGAAGATCTCGTTGGCAGCGTAATCCTGGACGATGCGGGAAATATCTACGGCACGGCCTACCTCAGTACCCAGAGCGCTGGGAATGTATGGGAGATCACGCCGTAGCTTTCAATTGGCGGTAAGTCGTCATTTCACTCCTTAAGGTCAATGAGCGCTTAGGCCTGATTACAACAGTTGCTGAGATTGCACTTAGAAGGGATCAGTCCCACTTTGTGGGACTTCAAGAAAAACAGGTTTTGATCAGTAGGAGGATTTATGACTCGCCCAGAGCAACAGCGAAATTGGACGGGTGCTTGGGTGGCAATGGCGTTGATGATTGGAAGCTTGGTGATCGCTGTTGGAACACCAGCGCTCGCCCAGACCTATCAAGTCATTCACACCTTTACCGGCGGGGATGGAGAAACACCCGCTGCCGGGTTGACCCCGGATGGCCACGGGAACTTCTATGGCACTACCTTGTTCGGTGGCACGCACAACCGCGGCACAGTCTTCAAGATGTCGCCGCACGGATCGAGCTGGATCGTTTCGCCGCTTTATAGCTTCACCGAAGGCGCCGATGGAGGCGAGCCCCAAGCCCGAGTTATCTTTGGCCCGGATGGCAGCCTCTACGGCACGACCAGCGAAGAGACCACTGGCTGCGGCACCGTTTACAACCTTCGTCCCGCTGCCACCCGCCAGAGCAGTGCGCTGGCCAACTGGACCGTGAAAACGCTGTATACAATCCCGGGTTTACCGGAAGGGTGCATCCCTGCGGGCGACGACGTGATTTTCGATCAATCCGGAAACCTCTATGTGGGGGTGCAGCTCGGCGGATCTTTTACGAATTGTTATGAGGGCTGCGGCTTAATCTACGAGCTTACGCCGTCAGGCGGCGGATGGACGGAAAGCGTCGCCTACGAGTTCCAGGGCGGCGATGACGGGGCAGATCCCCAAGGAGTTCTTCTTGACCGCGCCGGCAACATTGTTGGGACGACAAACCAAAATGGCCAGTATGGCGCGGGTACGGTCTTCGAACTAACACCGTCCTCCGGCGGCTGGCAGGAAACCTCGCTGTATGCATTCAGCTTCACGGGAAACGGCGGAACTAATCCTGAAGCCGGCCTGATCGAGGATGCCGCCGGTAATTTCTACGGCAGCACCAGCTATACCTCCAGGGGCGGCGGAGTCATCTTCGAATTGAGTCCGAGCAATGGCGGATGGACGTACACGGTGCTCTACAACCTGCCGTCGCATTACGACGGCGAGCCCACAGCGCCGCTCACCATGGACGCCGCCGGCAACTTGTACGGCACCATTAACAGTTCCTGCGACTCATGTCCGGGCAGCATCTTCAAACTAAGCCCTGGCCAAGATGGCTGGAGCTATACTTCCTTGCACGACTTCACCGGCGGCAGCGATGGCGGCTATCCGTCAAGCACCGTGTCCATCGACGCCAATGGCAATCTTTTCGGGACTGCATCGCGCGGCGGGACAGGTTGCGATGGAATCGGCTGTGGCGTGGTGTGGGAGATCACGCCGTAACGTTGCAGACCGAGGTCACATTCGTTGAGGACTACGTTCTGCAACGCTCCCACACAAGCCGGACAACCTGTCGGGGTAACATTGGGTCTACACTGGACTAATGTTGCGAGCACATAAAGAAGCAGTCGCTGCCATCAAGTCTGCCCAGAAACGCGTGGAGAAGGCAGAGCAGGAGCGGGACAAGGCTAAGGCACAACTGAAAAAGGCGCAGGCTCGATTGGAGCGGGAAAAAGAGCAGCTGAAGCGCAGCCAAGAGAGGTTGGAGAGCTAAACCTGGCTTCAGGCTTCCTTACGATGACGCCTCCGTTCTCGCCAACAACCAGAGACCGTGGGCCGCAACAGTAGCCGGGCACGGAACATCGACTAGTTGCCGTTGTCAGGCCAGGAAACGACCGCGCTGTTCAGGGCTGGGAAGCGGACAGACGGCCGGATTGGTTGAGAGACGGCGACGGTATCTAGCAATGATTTTGTAAAGTCTATTTAGGATGTTTGGCGGAAAAAGCGAGGCAAGAGCTGCCAGCTGAGACCACCCGCCGCCGACATACCTCGCAGCTTTCATTACAGCGCTAGATTCGGCGAATGCGCGACCATCTTCGATCCACAACATCGATTCTATCGATTCCATTCCATGGGTGCGACGCAATTGCTTGCCCATCTCCGAGTCACGAGTCACGAACAACAGGTCGTGCCTTTGCTCGTGCCGCAAAATGAACCGAACCGAACGGCTACAGAAGCCGCAGGAGCCATCGTAAACCAGCGTCGGCGGCGCGCTGGCATCGTTTTGCGGGTTGATCGCTGACGCCATCGGATACCTTGATTCCATATCATCCCATGACTTCGTTCTTCCGAGCCACCCTCGTAGTTATATCCTGGTCCCAATAACACCACTCCAGCGGAAGCCGCGACTCGATGAAGAAAGGCGGCGGTAACTACTCAGAGACTCCCAAGAGATTCGGCAACAATAACGCTGCCTCCCGAGGCTAAGATTGTCGCTGCAGAAGGGTCGCCAAGCAAGGATTTGGCTGTTGTGCAGTTCCGCTAGCGGAGGACTTACGGCTATGAAACACATCTGGGTCTGGTTTGTGTTGCTGACCGCTGCATCCGGTTTTGCCCAGTCCTACAAAACGTGCGACGTGACGATGTGGGCTAACGAGACGTATTCGCGAAGCTCGCCTGCGACCCCTAAGGACATTTTCTACTTTGTTCGGGTTGGACGAATGAGCTATGAGATTGCGCGGCCTGGGCCTGCGGTGGAAATGAATTCAGGAGAGCAGATACGTTGTCGCGTAAATAACGGCTACCTGTTCATCCGTGACAGCAAAGGCCGAGTGCGCAAATCGCAGATCGTTGAGACCGGGCAGCCGATACAGAACCAGTAGTAGCTGTCGAAAATCTTCATAATGAGATGGCCCGCCGCTAAGTGGCATGATCGAACGAGGCTAACTTAGAAGGATCATCCATGCACATCGCGTCCATCGGCATCGGTGGATACTGAACCGTTTGTCGGCAGTTCGACTCTGCCCAGGGCCTCCAGATGCAACAGCTTTCGTTGTATACCTCTGCGCGCTGTTCTGGTTTGTCCCTTAATAGGTGGCGAGTTAGCCTGGGGTCGAGGCGTGACCGCGCAGGGCGAAGCATTCCATCTCGGCATGGCAGGAATTTGCGGCTAGCAATTTAGCGATTAGCTAAACTCACTTGTTGCCGAATTTGAACAGTTCCGGTCGTTTCGTCGGAACGGCTTCCTTGTTACCGGAAAGTGGCCAATACCAGTCGTGTCCGATACGGTCCGATTCCGTATTGTCCAGGCGAAATTGATAAACGGCAGTTGCGTATTGTGAAAGCATTACGACCACGTCGCTGTTCGTGGGAAGATCGTTCTCGTCGAAGGTTTCGAATTCCTTAAATGGCCTTTGATCGCCTAGGAACTTGTTGGTCCCTTCTAAAAGGACATTAACTAGCTTCAACTTGAACTTATTCAGGCCGTCATTCGGCCTCTTCTTAGACAGCTCCGAAATCTCGGCCAGCATCGAATGGAGTTGCTGCTCCAGACGCTCAAAATCCTGAACTTCCTCTGCATTCTTCACAAAGCTCTCCTTACATAAAAATGGCCTGGAGTGCCGCCGGCTGAAGCCGGCTTGGTTCCCAAGGGATCCGCCTAACGCGGCGCTGAAGCGCCGCACTACCCGATGCGGCTTCGGCTCGCGGCGCCCGCCGCCGTCCGCAGTAGAATCTCTACCCCGGACAGGCGCGGGTGAACTCGACGTATTTCTTTTGCAGGACGTCGATGGGGTCGCGCTGCTTGCTCTCGAACAGGTTTACGATGAGGTCGAGATCGCTGTCCGTCAAGGCAATAATGCAGCGGCGCTGGCCGGACCATAGATCGATGGTGTTCTTGAACATGGCGGTGGACATCGGTTGACGAGTGAGCAGCACGCCAAAACGCCCGAACTGATCCTTCATGTAACGGTTGAGCTGGTTGATGTGCTCGCGCTCGATTTCCCTGACGTTTTTCATTTCCATGACGATCTGGTGGCAATCGTAGCTGGCGATCAGTTCGTCGAGTAGAGGATGAGAGCGATTGTTGTAGAAGATGAGGTCGCGGATGAGGACGCCGGATTCGGTGCGGCTTTGCTGCGCGGCGAAATCCAGTTGGGGATAGAAGGCAGATGCGAGCAGCCTGGCCATCTCGCGCTCGTAGATCTTGTTATTGCGATCGGACGGGCTGTTGGATAAAGGAAGATTGCGGAGCGTGTCGAAACTGGCTTTCGCCGAGCCGATGGGGAGCTGGGCGAAAAGCGGATCGTTCCTGCAATCTCCGGCCGCGCGCTCTTTCTTAGCGACGTAGTCAAAGACCGCGCCGTAGTTCTCGCGGTTAAAGGTGAGCAGCTTTATCCGCTCAGTCGTTGCGGCTCGCGGCTGAAGGTTCTCACTGGGATAGGCCTGGGCAAAGTATTCGTCAAAGTTGATCCAAGGATTGCAACGCAGCCAGCGCTTGGGAACGAAGAGGATGGGCTTCTCGTTTTCCGGATTGACGGGCAGGGTGACGTCTTCGGACTTCAGCCGGTTTTCGCTGTAGCTGTAGATCTGAACGTGGACCTTGGACATCGGGATGCCGATGGTTTGGCATTCCTGGATGGTGTAGTCGATGAGGAAGGATTTGAGGAAGCTACAAGTGAAATCGCTGATGCGGTCTTTGGCGATGTGGTCGACGAAGAATTGAATTTCCTCGAAGTGGACGAAGCCGGAGTTGTAGTACTGCGGGATGTCGTGGAAGAGGCTGAGGATTTTCTCCGCGGTTTGCGCGCCGATGCGGTGACCTTCGCGGGTGCGCGAGAGGCCGAGGCCAACCTCGTCGCATTCGCTGAGCGCGATGAGCAGGTCGATGGCATCCTTTTGGCGGCCTTGTTTGACGAGGTAGCCGAGATGGTTGAAGGAGTTGATGAGCGAGGTATGAAGGGCCTGGTCCTGTTGCGAGGGCGAGCGCCAGAGAAGGAATGGATCGACGTAGAGCGGGATGTCTTCGTCGAGGAAGGGAATGGCGAAGTCGGTTTGGGCCTGGGGCAGGAGGATGTTGTGGAAGTCGGTAAGGCGTGGGCGGACGATGGGCATAAAGAAGCAATTAGCAATTAGCGATTAGCGATTAGCCAAGGCGATGGTAAGCCGAAGGGTGGCGAAGGAAAATCCCACCGAAGCGGGAGGGGGTTCGAGTGCGGCGATCGGTCGGTCCCACACATTCGAAAGGCGCGAATGTGTGGGGCACCCGGCACACACTAACCGATTTGAAGGCTGCCCAGGGGATAGCAAGACACAAAAGGCGCGAGTGGTGCCACGGCTGAAGCTGTGCCCTGATACGAATCAAAAGTTCCGAACGCGGGCCTGAAGGCTCTGCCGGGCTATTGGAAGGAATAGGGGTCCTTCGACTCCGGTTCGCGCAACGGCGGCGCGAACCTTCGCTCAGGATGACACATAACTAACCGATTAAAGCTTGGTGTTGCGCAACCGCAGCGCGTTTGTGATCACCGAGACGGAGCTGAAGCTCATGGCGGCGGCGGCTAGGATGGGGCTCAGGAGAATGCCGAACTTGGGATAGAGAATGCCGGCAGCAATCGGAATTCCTACCGAGTTGTAGACGAACGCGAAGAACAGATTCTCCTTGATATTGCGCATGACGGCGCGGCTGAGGCGGCGGGCGCGAACCAGGGCCGCGAGATCGCCTTTGATGAGCGTAATGCCGGCGCTCTCCATCGCCACGTCGGTTCCGGTGCCCATGGCGATGCCGACTTGGGCTTGCGCGAGGGCGGGCGCGTCGTTGATGCCGTCACCGGCCATGGCGACGGTGCGGCCTTGTTGTTGCAACTTCTTCACCGCGTCGGCCTTGGTTTCGGGAAGGACGCCGGCCTCGAAGTCGGTGATGCCGATCTTGCGCGCGACGGCCGCGGCCGTGGTTGCGTTGTCGCCGGTAAGCATGACGACGCGGAGGCCTTCGTTTTGCAGATCGCGGAGGGCTTGAGCGGCTTCGGGCTTGATGGGATCGGCGATGCCGAGAATGCCGGCGGGACGGCCGTCGATGATGGCGAAGACGACGGTCTGGCCGTCCTTGCGGAGGGCTTCGGCTTGCGCGGCGAGCGTGGGGTCCAGTAGAGTCTCGCGGGCTGAAGCCCGCTCGGAATTAGGAAAATTAGACGGCTGATCGGCACGACTAAAGTCGTGCCCTGTTACAAGGCGCTCGCTGGAGTTGATAGCGTCTTTGTTGGAGGTGATGGCGTCTTCGTTTGAGTTCGGGTTAAGGTCAGAGTTTGATGGCGTACGAGAGGACCGCAGGTCCCTCGGCTCCTCGCTGCGCTCGTCGCTCGGGATGACAGGTTGTGGAGGGGGCGTGTTCGAGCCCAGGTACGGATCAGTCGGGGATAGTGCCGAGCGGTTGAGCGCTTCCAGCAGGGCTTCGTTGCCGACGGCGACTTCGTGACCGCCGACGCGGCCCACGACTCCGCGGCCGGTGAGTGAGCGAAATTCTTCAACGGGCATCAACGAGAGCTTATTACTTTCGGCTGCTTGGATAACCGCGGCGGCCAATGGATGCTCGCTTCCGCGCTCCAGGCTGGCGACCAGGCGTACGATTTGCTCTTCGGATTCGCCCTCGACAACGATGACTGACATCAGCTCGGGCTTGCCTTGCGTGAGCGTGCCGGTTTTGTCGACCGCTAGCGTGTCGACCTTCTGCAGTGTCTCCAGCGCTTCTGCATTCTTGATGAGGACGCCGGCTCGAGCGCCGCGTCCGGTGCCGACCATGATGGCGACCGGCGTTGCCAGGCCAAGCGCGCAAGGGCAGGCGATGATCAAGACAGCGACGGCGTTGACGATGGCATTGGCCAGGGCCGGCTCGGGACCATAGAAGAGCCACACGACGAAGGTTGCAAAGGCGACAAGCAACACGATGGGCACGAACCACGCTGCAACTTTGTCGGCGAGACGCTGAATGGGCGCGCGGCTGCGCTGCGCTTCGCTCACCATCTTCACGATCTGCGCCAGCATGGTTTCGCTGCCGACGCGTTCGGCGCGCATCAGCAGCCAGCCGGTACCGTTGACGGTAGCGCCGATGACTTTGTCGCTGGCGTGCTTTTCGACGGGGATGGATTCGCCGGTGACCATGGATTCGTCGACCGAGCTGAGACCGTCGAGGACGGTGCCGTCGACCGGAATCTTTTCGCCGGGGCGGACGCGCAGTTTGTCGCCGGGGTTGACCTGATCGAGTGGGACGTCGTGTTCGGTGCCATCGTCGAGCATGATGCGCGCCATCTTGGGCGAGAGATCGAGCAGCGCGCGAATGGCGCTACTGGTGCGGCTGCGCGCGCGCAGCTCCAGGACTTGGCCGAGGAGGACAAGGGCGATGATGGCGGCGGCGGCTTCGAAGTAGACATCGGGAGCCGAACCTCCCGACGAAGGAATACCATCGTGTCGTGCCCGGGGCACTCCGGTTTCGTTTTGCCCTTCCCACCGCTGAAGCGGTGGGCTTTCTTGTCCCGCGCCCGAGGGCGCTGGCAGGTTGCTCGTGTGAGATAACCCTCCAAGACCCACAACGTGGGACATCCCCATTTCGTGTGCGGGAAACAGTTGTGGCGCGATGGTTGCGGCTGCGCTGTAGATGTAGGCGACGCCGACGCCCATCGCGATCAGCGTGAACATGTTCGGGCTGCGGAATTTTATCGAGGCCCAGCCACGCACGAAGAACGGCCATCCGCACCAGAGGACGATGGGCGTGGCGAGCGCGAACTCGATCCAGTTGCCCAGGCGCGGCGTGAGGGCGTGCGCTGCGGGAATCAGGGACATCGTCAGCGCCATCAGGCGCGGCATCATCCTCGGCATCATCCGTAACATGGCGAAGGCGATGAGCGGAATGCCAATGATGACGCTGGTCCAGAAGCGTCGCGTCATGTCGCGGAGTTCGGAATTTTCTTCGCTCGCGGCGGTGACGGTCTTCGGTTCGAGTGCCATGCCGCAGATGGGGCACGCGCCCGGCGCATCACGCACGATTTCGGGATGCATCGGGCAGGTCCATTGCGTTTTGGTCGTGGCGACCGGAAGCTCGCGCTCAAGAGCCATGCCGCACTTCGGGCATGCGCCGGGATGATCCTGACGAATCTCAGGATCCATCGGGCAGACGTAGTTAGAACCCAGGTTAACGTTCGAGCGACTCAGGTTAACGTCCAAACGAGGGACGTGAACCTGGGGCACAGTCGTAGTCGGAGCCGCGGCGGCAGGGTTGAGATACTTTGCCGGATCGGCAGTGAACTTCTCGCCGCAGGCGCGGCAGCAGAAATAATAGGTATTGACGCCGACGGTGACGGCGCTCGCGGCTTTCGCGGGATCGATGTTCATGCCGCAGACCGGATCGACTACTGCCGCTCGAGCCGATGCCGCCCGACTCGATGTCGCCGAGTCTTTGTCACCCTTGCCGGCAGTTCCGATCTGCACCATCGCACTCGATGCCTGCCTCATCACCGGCATGGGCGCGGGCTTTTGTATCGCGTCGAGATATTTGTCAGGACTGCGGCGAAACTTCTCCGCACATCCACGCGAGCAGAAGTGGTAGAGCCTTCCTTCGTATTCCGCCGTGGACGCGGCTTTCGCAGGATCGACATTCATGCCGCAGACAGGATCGCGATCCAGCTTCTTAGCAGTAGTCATCAGCGCGGGCAGGGAAGAGGCCGGCATCATGCCGGCGGCCACGGCGTACTTCAGCGGCGACGCCATGAACTTGTGCATGCAATCGGGAGAGCAGAAGTAGTAGGTGTCGCCCTGATACCTGGCCTTGCCGCGCGCTTGCGGCGGCTCGACGACCATGCCGCATACGGGATCTTTGGTGGTGAAGTCGAGGGTAAGATTGTCGGCCGAAGTCTCCGGTTCACTCATCTTGGTGCTCGTGCGGTCTGGAAGTGCGCTGTTTCACGTGGTCGCAGCCGCGTTGCGAAAGTGGCGCTGTTCACAGGCGCGGTCATCATCTATATTGAACCGGAGCCGTGGCGGTGAAGCGAGGCTCGCGGGTTCAGTACTTTTCTATCATGGCACGTTTGCGCGAGGTGAGCGGATGACGGCGGTGGAAATCATGTTTCGTTACGGGATGCCTCCCGGCGAGAGCGAGATGAATGCGCTGGGGTCGATCAGCGACGTGTATGGGATTCGGCGCGTGCAGTTCAACGAGAGCGAGCGGACGATTCGCGTCGAGTACGACGCGACGCGGCTGAACGAGGCGACGGTCGAGGGGTTGCTGCGCCAGGCGGGGTTCGATGTGCGCGAGCGGTTGGCGATGGTGTAGGGTTCAGCAGGTCGATACCTGGGGATTCGTTCGGCTAGGCGCGAGGTCGCTCGGCCTACGCCGTTTTGGCGCTGAGAGAGATGGTGTCTGGGGCAGGGGAAGTTCTACGCACCGGGCGGGAAAATTTACACAAAAATAAAGGGTCACTCTGGGAGGCGAACTCTGGCCGAAATTCGCATCCGAGTGACCCTATGCGCCACTTCGTCTGCTGTTTCAATTGCACCCCGCTGGCCAAACCGCTGCCCTATTAGAATTAGGCTGTTACCGATCCCCTTGAAACCCCAGCGGTGTAGAACTTTCCCGGTCTTCGTAAACTTTACTATGGCGCTAAAGTTGCATCAATATAGCATCTTAGTGTTTGTCAGTCTAACTCTAGATTCCTTAGCGCCAGCCGTTACCCGCTCCCGCCGTAGCACGCCGCCCCCCGGTCTCCCCTTGCATGAATCGTCTCTCGAGTGATCCAGAATCACGTCCGCATGTGTGTGCACTTAATCTTTTGACCTTTGACCTCCCCGGAGTACGACGTCTCTGCCGCTAGCCCGCACCATCGCTCTAATCTCCCGGAAGAAGCTTCTGCGAAGGATCTCTACACGGGGATGTGGGCAACCCTTTCCAGTTACAGAACGGTTCGACTGCATCCTGCTAATGACTTCGATGACGAGACGATTTCAATCGGCCAAATGTTGGAGTGAGCGAACGCGGCAAGCGCTACTTTGAATCTAAGCTGAGGACGTAACCGCAGTAGCCCGAATGAAACAGGCAGAGTTCCGTTGCCCGTTTCCAGCGTCCTGAACCATGCTCTTCGATCGTCGCACTTTATTGAAGTCGATGGCTGCGCTGGCTATGGCGGGGTTGGAGGGAATGTTCCAGCCGGCAACGGGCATGGATTGGCCGGCGAAATCGCAGCAGGCGCTACAGCCAAAGGATCCTCAAACTATGAAGGCGAATACCCAGCAATCGCTCCCCGAACCGTGGTTGGCACAACAAGTAGGATTTCAGCTGGCTCATGAGCAATTTGCCGTCCCGGAATTGGTGGATCTCGGGATCGCCGCCGAGCTGGCGGGATTTGATCTGCTTGCGCTCAGCGACCATCTCCAGCCTTGGCAAGCGAACGAGGCACACTCCGGCCAGGCGTGGATCACCATGAGCGCCATCGGTCAACGTACCAAACACATTCGTATGGGAACGACCGTGACTTGTCCAACATTTCGCTATAACCCTGCGGTGGTGGCGGAAGGTTTTGCATCCTTAAACCTTCTTTATCCCGATCGCATTTTCCTCGGCGTTGGCTCAGGCGAGGCGCTGAACGAAGAAGCTGCTGTCGGTTTCTGGCCGCCGTGGCCGGAGCGTTCAGAACGTCTGATCGAAGCCACGGAGATCATCCGCGAACTTTGGGGTGGTCAGCAAATCGATCACGCGGGCAAGTACTACAAGGTGAATGCTCGCCTCTACGATCCGCCATCGGGCCCCGTTCCTCTCATGATGGCAGGGAACGGTCCGAAGGCGATGCACCGTTGCGGACAATATGCGGACGGCTTGATCACCGATCCTAAAACGTGGAAGGAACACAAAGCCGAATTCCAGAAGGGCGCGTCGGATGGCGGCAAGGATGTGGCTCGTATGCCGGTTTTCATTGAGCAATACGTCGTTGTGGGCGACAAGAAACAGGTGAATGAGGCGGCGGAAATGTGGCGATTCGGTCCCAAGGCGTGGAAACCTTATTTCAACATTCGCGATCCGAAGACGATTCAGCAACGCGCCGACGCCGAGGTCCCGCTCGACAAAGTAGTGGATGGCTGGGCAATCGGAACCGATCCCGAGGTCCACGTGAAAGTTATCGCTGACCTATACGAAAGCGGAGCCACCGGCGTACACATCCACTCCGGCCAACGAGATCAGGAACGAGTGATCGAGTTCTATGGCAAAGAGGTTTTGCCGCGTTTGCGGAAAACTTCTGTGCGGAAGGCTGCATGAACGTAGGCACGAGCGATCGTCCTGGAAGTCCTTCCTGAGCACTTGGCAATGGCAACACTTCCACAGCCCACGAACCCGGCCATCCTGTTCGATCTCGATGGAACCCCGGGGAACGGCATGGTTCTCACGCAGATTCGGCACTCGTGCCAATAAGGATGATCATCCGCTTGACACAGAATTAGTCTTGTGGCGAGATTCTACACATGGCTGTTACGTCACTTTCGATTCTGCCCAAAGTGGCACTCGCGGTGATCGCGATATTGATAATTATCGGGGCGATGATCCATAGGAGGGTTCGCCGATGAAATCTCATAGACGTTGTAAAGACTTTCAAGACAAATATGCCCGTGACACATATAGATCGTGGCGAGTTTGAGTCGGTTGTTAGGAACCTGCTTAAGCAACCCCAGGTAAAACGCACCGAAGTAAAGACCGGGCCTAGAAAGGCTCGGAAGGTGATTCCTCAGCAGTCTCCCCATCAATCAGCCGACGATAAGGCATAGTACTCGTCTGGCACGTCCGGCCAATCAGCTATACCCGCATTGGGTAGCCAATCAGTCGTGGTTGATGTTCGGATTCCCGCAGCCATAACCCACATCAACCGCTGATGCGAATGTTTGCTCGCGCATGATGGAGGGTTGTCCCCGGTTGAAAAAGCGCCGGAAATCGCATGAACTCCGTTCTGATCAGCAATCCACACCGCGGCGGCGAAAAGATCGCAGCTACTTACACGTCGGCACGCCGTGCTCGATGGCCGTTCCTTCCTCGTAATCGTTCCACGTTTCGATCATGAGAAATGGCAGCGGGCGCTGCTGATCGTAATAGCGGCGGAAGAGCCGCAGCGTGTCATTGAAGGTGCGGCCGCAGCGGTAATCCATCTTGCGATTCTGGCTCCAGCTGGCTTTGGAGTCGTTGAAGCCCGGCCACGCCGCGCCCACCGCAATCTTGTTGGGATAGTCGGCGATCATCGTCTTGTAGAAGTTGTCGAGGTAGTCTTCGCCCCAGTTGCTACCGTTCGCCTGCCAGCCGTCTTTGCCGGGATTGACCCACGCATAGAAGCCGTCAAAGTCGTTGGCGACATCAGGACGAATGTCCTTCATGATCAGCAGCGGCGGATCCTCCCACGAGTTGACGGTCTGGCGCACGCGGCTCCAGTCCGTGTGCCCGCCTTTGGGGAAGATGAAGATCAGCGGCCGGCCCTGGAAGTCCAAATACGCGCTGCGCGGAACCGTGGCTCGCGGCCCGATGTAGTGATCGTAGGCATACTGCAGATCGGAGATGACGGCATCGGTTTCGCTGGCCGGATCAGCGTCGTCCTCGTCGTACATCAGCGCGACTTTGAAGCTGTTCTCCGCCGCGACCTCTTGCATCAGCGAATACGCTTTGTCCTCAAAGTCATGATGCTGGCCATACCAGTTGACGACGAACGCCGCGATGCCGAGTTGCTTGGCCTGCTCGACCTGCTTACCCAGGACGACGCGGTCCTGCGACGAGTATCCGACATCGATGTGGCCGGAACGACCGAACCATGGCAGGTAGACAGCGATCATCGCGGGCTCGCCCGACTCGCCGATAAAGCTGTTTTGCGCAAGCGACGCCCGCAAGTCTGTGCGGTGGCAGGCCGAGACGAAGAGAAGGAGTATCACTAGCGCCGGCAGCGGGAGCAGGGGCAGATTCGTTCTGGATGGGGACATGGGACTGACTTGGACCAAGGAACTTGGATGGCTGAATAGGGCTGGTCAGTTGCCAATCATCTGCTTATGCTATGTCCGACGGTGCGATGCAAGCGAACCGTTTACTCTGCCCGCTGCGCTACAATATGCATCAGCAGGAACCTTTATGGCAACCGCAACGCGCCCAACCGTAACGGTCGATGAGTATCTGCACAACAGCTATAGGCCGGATTGCGACTACGTCGACGGCGAGCTACAGGAGCGTAACTTGGGCGAGTTAGATCATGCAGAAGTAACCGCCGCTCTTCTTGTATGGTTCCGCAGTCACGACAGAGAATGGAATATTCGGACCGTGCCGGAACTGCGCATCCGGGTGAGTTCCACGCGCTTTCGCATCGCCGATGTTTGCCTGATCTCACGCGATGCGCCGGTTGAGCAGGTGCCGCAGCACCCGCCGCTTGCGGTAGTTGAAGTGCTCTCTCCCGAAGACCGGGTCGCGCGCTACCAAGACCGGCTGGAGGACTACCGCAAGATGGGCGTGCGCAACGTATGGGTCATCGACCCGCTGCATCGTCGAGGATATGACTGCTCCACCGGAAGCTGGATCGAGACCATGTCGTTCGCAGTTGAGAACTCGCCTATTGCGGTGGATCTTTCGGTGATCTTCGCCGGACTCAGCTAGTCAAGCTGGCATAACAAATCGATCCGCCAGACATCACTTGGTTTTCGTCCACTCATCCACCCAATCATCCACCGTCTTCCACCAGAGCCGGCTATTTTGCGGCTTCAGTACCCAGTGGCCTTCGTCGGGGAAGTACAGCATCTTGGACGGAACCTTCAGCCGCTGCAAGGTGGTGAAGAGCTGGAAGCCTTCGGAGACGTCGAGGCGATAGTCGAGCTGGCCGTGAACGACCAGCATCGGCGTCTTGAAGTTCGTCGCGAACATGTGCGGCGACCACTTGTTGTAGAGCTCGCGATTCGTCCACGGCGTGCCTTTGAACTCCCACTCGTTGAACCAGAGTTCTTCAGTCGTCCCGTACGCCGACTGCGTGTTGAACATGCCATCGTGCGAAACCAGGCACTTGAAGCGCGTGGTGTGGCCCTCAATCCAGTTGATCGCGTAGCCGCCGTAGCTGGCGCCGAGCGCGCACTCGCGGTCTTTGTCGATGTAGGGGTAATTCTTCTCGGCGTAATCGAGGCCGAGCATCAAGTCGTCGTACGGTGGCCCGCCCCAGTTGCCGTTGATGGCATCGATGAACTTCTGGCCGTAACCGGTTGAACCGTGGAAATTTACCATCACCACGACGTAGCCCTTGGCGGCGAAGAGCTCGGGATTCCAGCGATACGACCAGTCATCGCCCCACGCGCCTTGCGGGCCGCCGTGGATAAGGTACTTCACCGGATACTTCTTGTTGGGATCGAAGTTGGGCGGCTTGACGACGAAGCCCTGGACTTTCTCTTTCAGTCCGCCGGTGAACCAGTAGGGCTCGAGAGGCTGCATTTGGATTTGCGAGAGGACGGGATCGTTGAGTTTGGTAAGCGGCTCCGCTTTCGAAAGCAGGCAATCTCCCACACTGTAGGAGTTGGGAGGAACCGCCATCCTACATTGTGGGTATTGCAGCGGTGCGCTGTAGATCTCGTTCGGAAACTCGACCGACATGCGATCGAACACCAGCGTTTTGCCGTCGGCCGTGGGCGTTGGACTGTCATTGAATCCGGACACCAGTTCCATCGGCCACGAATTTGGCTGCGTGATGTTGAGAGCGTAGATGGGCGCTTCGCCTTCGTTCTCCGCGGTGAAGTAAATCGTCTTCGAGTCCGGCGACCACGCCATCGAATCGACCCAGCGATCGAAGTTCGGCGTCATGTCGGTGATCTTGCCGGTGGCGCGCTCGTAGAGCATCAGGCGGAAGCGGTCGCTCTCGTAGCCACCGCGCAGCTGCGAGCGATAGGCGATGTACTTGCCATCGGGCGAATACAGCGGCGTCGAGTCGCTGCCGGGATTGGTGGTGATCTTCTTCGGGGCGCCGCCTGCAACAGGGACGATGAAGATGTCGCTATTCGTGCTGGTCGCCTGCACCTCGTCGATGTTGCTGGTGTAGGCGATCTCTTTGCCGTCGGGTGAAAACGAATACTGATCCTGCCCGCCGAGCGAGAACGGTGGAACATCGTGCGCGCCGGGAGTCAGGTCGACAGGCGTGCAACTGCCGGGAGGAGCAGTAACCGCCTTCCCTGATTTTGCGGGCTCCGTCGACCCGCCGGCGCAGGCCCCTCCCACTATCATGATGAACAGGTGGCTGTACTTGCCATCGAAGTAGCTCGTCCAGTGGCGGAACATGAGCTGGGTGAAAATCTTCGCCTTGACCTTCGACTTCGCCTGCTCTTCATCCTTTTCCTTGTTGCATTGCTCGGCCGTGCGGGTCGGCTCATTCTTGCAGTCGGGCCAAACCGAGGAAACAAACAAAATGGAGACTCCATCGGGCGACCAGATTGCGCCGGAGGCTTCGGTCGAGATGTACGTCACTTGCCACGGCTCGCCGGTGAGGACTCCGCGAACGGTATCGAACTCCTGAAACCAAATCTGCGTCGCGCCATCACGCGTCGCCTCGAAAAGAACGCGCTTTCCATCGGGTGAGAAGCGGATGCGATCTTCGCCTTTGCCGTCTGCGGGCGTGAGACGGCGCGCATCTCCACCGCAATCGGGACGATCCATAGATGCGGCGTCTTGGTGTTCTTCTCCAGGTCGACATCGACGGCGCTGAAGGTGACCCACTTGCCGTCGGGCGAAACGACGGGCTCGCCGATGCGCTTCAGCTGCATCATGTCTTCGAAGGTGAAGGGGCGTTTGGTCTGAGCGAAGCCGAGAAGGGAAGAGCAGATCAGGAGAAAGAACAGACGACGAAGCATGAAGCCTCCGAATCCCGCCCTAGCCCAAAAGAAGGGCTAGAACGGGCACCCAGCGCAGATAGCAAACCGTAACTGCTGCGCGTTGAAAAACTGGATAGTGTAGCAGGCCCGGCGTGGTTCAGCGGTGACGAACCGTGTCGTACGCGGGACTCGGGCGTGAAAAATAGCTCACTGGCCTCAATCATCCTGGGACTGCAAGCGAACAGCAGGTCCTTCGACTGCGCGTCCGCCCGAGCCGCAAACAGCGCGGCTCGGAAAAACCTTGCGGACGCTCCGCTCAGGATGACTGGTCAAAAAGCGGAGCGGTCCGCTAGCGCAAAAAAAGCGGCGGGGACGATCCCGCCGCTTCGCTGTCACTGCGATGGATGAATGCTGAATGCTGAAGCTACTTCACCACCTGCAGATTATTGGTCACCTGAAACAGGTCGCGCACCTGATTGGCGGCGACGTTGGCCATGTTCTTGTCGCCTTCGTTATTCACATAGCCCTTCAGCGTGAGGCGCTGGTTGTCGACGATGATGCGGATATCAGGCGAGGCTGGGTAGAAGTATTGCGACAGGCCACCCGTTCGCGAAAGAGCGCGAAAGACGCGCTCGCGCGCTTCGTCGTCCAGCAGATTGGGCGGCAACACGCGAATGTTGTTGACGACCTTGTCCACGCCTTCGATGCGCTTGACGGCTCTCTCGGCGTCCTGGCGCGTCTGCGAGTGAGAATTTATAACTGCGCCATTCAGCGTTACCGTGCGCCCCTGCACGCTGTACTCGATCTCATCGTACATACCGTAATGCAGGAGGGTGAGCACTTGGTGGCGAACCTGTTGGGCGATCTTCGCCTCGGTCGGATCGGCTGAGGCGACGGGCAAACTCTTGACGTCGAGCGTCACCGGACCATTGCTGGTCACGGGCGGCGTGTCCATATTGGTTGCTGGCAGGGCGGCCGAGAGTACCGGCGCTGTTTGCGCCGCCGCTCCCAAGCCCAATGCCAGCAGCGAGGTCATCAGCAGCATGCGTTTCATGATTTTCCTACCTCCGATGCTTACTTCGTTGGATGTAAGTAGGAACACGCGAGCTTCAGCGGCGACGCGCTGCGGGCGCAGGACTTAACAAATCGTAACCGAGGACTGTCGGCGTTATTTCTGATGCAGAACAGAGTGCCGGATGTCGGGCCAGAATTCCTTCAGTACATTGAAGACGGCGTCGAGCGCGAGCTGGTCTGCCCAACGCTGGCCGGTCTTGGTCCAGGTGTTGTAGCCCGAGGGGTAGTACAGGCCGGAGATTCCCGCGGCCGCGCCGTTGCCGATCACTTCAGAAAAGTTGAAGGACGATCCGCCGTCGTCAGTACGTGTAACCACCTCGCGACTGAGGGCATATCCGGTGCGATGGAAGAAGCCACCGTGGCCGAGAGTGAAGTACCGCGGGTCTTCCTTGAACGCCGAGGCAAGAGCGAACTCGGTGAAGAAGTTGCCCACCGCTTGATCAGTGAAGAAGTGGTAGTAATAGCGGCCGTAGGCGTCGGCGCCGTCGCCAAACTCCGGAACGTTGCGGTCTGCCTGCGCAATTCCGGAAAGAATGCCGATATAGAGGAACGTGGAATAGTCGAAGCTGTCGTCGAAGAACAGCTTGAACTTGCCCTTGGGATCCAACGCAGGGACGTTCGCATCGGCGCTGACCGCTCGATAGTTCGGAATGATGTACAGGATGCGCTTCGGCTGCTCGAGAGAAGTGGGAGTGCTCTTTGAACTCTGCTCCACCTTCGAGGATTCTGGCAGCTTCACATCCGGTCCGGGTGTTTGCGATTGGGAATCCCCCGTCGCGGATTGAGTGTTACCTGTCGTGCTGCCGGACTGCTGCTGCTCTTGGATCGTGCCGGGCGCGTCTGGCAGCGCCGCGTTGACCGGTTGCAGAGTCTGCGCGCACAAAGCTGGGACGAATGCAATCAAAAGGAGTGGAATCAACCTGGCGAGCGCCTGAACTTTGTTTGCCATCCCCAACAGAGCCCTCATATCGACTGTAGCAGCTACAGTTTTGCCTTCTGTGAACTTCAGATGAGAATGTTGTCATCAAGGTTCAGAACAAGTAGCGGCTTATGTCAGAGGTTATCACCCAGGTCTCGAAAAACGCGAGACCTGGGGCACCCGAGGTGTTACTCGTAGCGCAAGGCTTCGATGGGATCCAGGCGTGAAGCTTTGATTGCGGGCAGCATTCCGCTCACCAGTCCTACGACCGCCAGAATGATGGTCGCCACTACGACCGTCGAGGGATTGATGATGAGGCGGATGTCGGCGGCTTCGGCATTCTTGGCGACGGCGCTGTAGAAGGTAATCCTGCCGACGCCGATCGATACCGCGTAGGCCAGCATGATTCCGGCGATGCCGCCGATGAACGTTATGGTCAGCGCCTCAGCCAGGAACTGGAAGAGGATGTCGCGACGTCGCCCGCCCAGCGCCTTCTCCACGCCGATCTCGCGCGTGCGCTGCGTGACCGACACCAGCATGATGTTCATCAACCCGACGCCACCGATGCCAAGGGTCAGCGTGCCGATGAAGCCGAGCAGAACTTTGAGGCCGGCGGTGATGATCTGGAACTGCTTCAGCTGCTTCATCATGTTGAAGACGAAGACCGCGCGTTTGTCGTCGGGCTTGAAGTTGTATTGCTGTGCCAGCGCGCCCCGCACCTGCTTCTCGACCAGTTCGAAGTCGTTGCCTTCATAGGACATCCAGATACCGTCGAGGTAGTGCGTGTCCTTGAAGTCGCTCATGGTGCTGAACGGGATGTAGATGGTTTTGTTGACGCTGTCGTCGCTCTCCTGCATGTGCGGCGCAAGCACACCCACAACGCGATAGCTGATGCCACCGATTCGGATGTATTGGCCCAGAGCGTATTCGCCGGAGAAGAGCTTGAGCTTGGCGTCTGAGCTGATCACCGCGACGCGCGAGCGCGAGGCTTCATCGTCTTCGTTGAACAGCCGGCCCTCGGAGAGATTCAGTGCCAGGATATGAAATACGCTGGGGCGGTCGCCCTGGATCGGCAAATCGTAGGTGCGAACGTCGTGCTGCACGCTCAAGGTCTTGTCGACTTCTGGCGTGATGCGATTGACGAGCGGCGCGGCAGCTTGAATGCGGTCGAGGTCCTCAATGGTGAACCTGATCTGCGTGCCGGCTTTCTGCCCGCCGGCCTGTTGCGAGGTGCGGCCGGGGAAGACGCCGATGATGCGCGTGCCCCAGTTGGCGAAGATGACTTCGATGGCACGGCCAAAGCCGGCGCCGTAGGCGAGCAGGAGAACCACCGTGGCGATGCCCCATGCCATACCGAGCATGGTCAGCGCGGTGCGGCGGCGGTTGAAGCGCATCGCTTCGTAAGCTTGGGTTGCAAGATCGCGCATCATGGTTTCGCTTTTCGCCTTTCGCTCTTCGCTTTTCGCCAGAAAATGCTTTTCGTTATTCGCTCTTAGCCAGAAATCGCGGGGCCTGTGTTCTGGCGAAAAGCGAAAGGCGAACAGCGAATAGCGTTTCCTACTCCTGCCTCAGCGCATCAACCGGCTGCAGCATGGCAGCTTTGCGAGCTGGGTAAATTCCCGCGACAATTCCGGCGACGGCCAGGGTTCCAATCGCCAGCGTCGCCGACATGAACGACATGGTGGGCGGATCGAAGCCCGGCACCTCGCCCATACCTCTCATCATGAACATCAACAGTGCGGCGCCGGCCATACCGATAGCGCCACTCATCAGCGTGAGAAACGCGCCTTCCAGAAAAAACTGCAGCAGAATGCTGCGATTGGTCGCACCCAGGGCCTTTCGTAATCCGATCTCGCGCGTGCGCTCGCTGACCGCGACCAGCATGATGTTGATGATGCCGATGGCGCCCAGCGTCAGGGTCACAAGACCGACTCCGCCAAGGAATAGGTCCATAGCGTCGAAAATTTTGGCGACCGTCTCGGAGGCCTTGATGGTATCCCAATCCTCAAACGCGTCCTCGTCGTGCCAGTCGAAACCGTGATTGCGGGCGATGATCCTGCGAACCTCTTCGCGCGCCTGTGCGTGCTCCTGGCGAACGCGCGGCCGATAATTGATGAAGGACACCGCATCCTGCTGGCCGTCCTTGATCAGCGGGAAATATTCGCGCATGGTGCTGAAGGGCATGAAGACGCGATTGTTGGTGGAATTGTTGTCGCCGTGACCCACGCGCTCCACCACGCCGATCACTTCAAAGCGAATGCCGTCCAGCAGAATGGCATTGCCAACCGCCGGGCGGCCGGGGAAGAGGTTCTTCAGCATCTCGTCGCCGACAACGGCGACCAGCCGCTTCTGGTTTTCGTCGTCCTGATTGAACCAGCGGCCGGCAGCCAGCGGCAGGTAACGGATCTGGTTGTAATGCGGCGGGACTCCGCTGACTTCGCCGTTGGTGTTGGCGTATTCGCTGACCTCGCGGAGATCCTCGCGCGACAGCACCGGCGCCGCGGCCCGGACATGCGGAGCCTCGTTCAGGATGTCGCGATAGTCCTGGTCGGTAAGGTTGTAGCTGCGGCCGGAACTCATGTTGCCGGCGACCGCCGGGGCGCGGCCGGGAAAGACGAACATGATGTCTTCGCCCAGCGAGTTCAGTTCGCGGCGATTGCCGGAGCGGAAGCCCTCGCCCAGCCCCACCAGAAGCAGCAGCGATCCCACGCCCCAGGCGATGCCGAACATCGTCAGGAACGAGCGCAGCTTGTGCGCCCATAGGGTGCGCAACATCTGGCGGAGAGTCTCGAAGAACATCATGGAAGGCAGGGCTCCAGCTGATACAGAAATCGATCCAATCTGATTTACGAGAATGTGCTTAGTTTGGTTCCGGCAATCGACACTGCAACCTTCTATTGGACTCCATTAACTCTCGAAAAGGTAGCGACTTAGCGAGGAATGGGATGACTTGCCGCCCGGCGCTTTAAAGCGCGATGAAAATGGTGAAGATCCACACGATTCCGGCCCAAAATCGCGAGGAATTGGTTATATTAGAGTTACACCAGCCGCGATCAAGAGATTGCTCAGGGTGTAAATTTTTCAGGGATCAGGGAGTAGAGACAGATGCCGAAAGCACCACGGGACAAGGACAGCGCAACGCCAAAGAAACGCAACCGCAAAGCCACGCCAGAAGCTGGGAATGGCGTACATGCGGCCAACGGAAACGGCGCTACCGCATCCGTAACCGCCGCCCCGGAAGTTTCCAGCGAAACATCAGTTTTGGGCAGTCTGGAGGAGCGGATCCGCGCACGTGCCTATGAGATTTACCTGGAGCGCGGCGGCGATGGCGGCTCTCCGGAGCAGGACTGGCTGCGCGCCAAGGAAGAGATCTGCGGCCGCACCGCAACCGCCTAGTCAGATCTGACATCGATTCAGGTGGTTTTCATCAGCCGGCAACTCTCCGGCTCAGGATAAGCGTCTGCGTTATATGGAGTTAGTGCTATGGCTCCGGCTCTCTAATGGCGGCAGGCCGGGGCTGTCTGCGCTCAGCTCTTTGCACGCGCGGACCTAGATCAGCTACTATAGAGGCCGTTGAGCCCGACCGGTTCTGTTCAGCTTTACCGCGCGGCGCACGACAACCGATTGGACCGAACCTTGAGTCAGGTGCTTCTTGTTGACGACAATCCACTGCAACTAAGCGTTCGCGAAGCTGTCTTGCGAACCGCGGGCTTCCAGGTTTCGGTTGCCACCACCGCGGAAAGTGCCCTGGCGACGCTGCGCGTGTTGTCGGACCGCATCGGCGTGCTCATAACCGATCACCTCATGCCGGGCTGTAGCGGATCCGAGCTGGTGAGGCAGATCCGAACCTTTAACCCATGGCTGCCGGTGATTGTGCTCAGTGGCCTGGCCGAGGCCGAGACGGAATACGCTGGTCTGGGAGTCGTCTTTCGCCACAAGCCTATCCCTCCTCCCGAATTGATTGAACTTGTGCGGGCTAGCTTGGATCAAACCAGCCAGCAACGTGGCGCAGCCTGAGAACGCAATCGTTCTGATCTTCTGGCGCAAGTCCGGCCCAACGGCTGTCATCCGGCCCGGACCACGCCGTTATCCAGTATGTGACTAAAGTTACATAGCGTTGCCGTAACAACAGGTTTATCCTTGATGCATTCGGCGCGGCTGTCAGCCGCAAGATGGAAGGGAATCCTACGATGTCTGAGCAGGGACGCAGGTACGTTCGTTTTGGCGCGGTGATGGCCGTGATCGTGATTGCGCTGGGCTATCTCGCGTATACCGGCGTGCAGGATAGCAAGAGCTATTACGTCACCATCAAAGAGCTGAACGGGATGGGCAACAGCGCCTACAGCAAGCGCCTGCGGGTGGCTGGCAATGTGGCGCCCGGCTCCATCAAGCGGCAGGGAACCCACGCCGAGTTCGACCTGATTGAGCAGGACCGCACCTTGCCGGTGGTTTACACCGGAACGGAAACGCTGCCTGACACCTTCAAGGACAATGCGCAAGCGCTGGCGGAGGGCCACTTCGGGCGCGACGGCGTCTTCCACGCGACAAATATCCAGGCCAAGTGCGCCTCGAAGTACGCGCCCAAACAGCCCGGCCAGCCCGGAGCCGCTCCGGCCACGCAGGGAAAGACATAGCCCAGGTCTCGAAAACGCGGGATCGAGGCATCCAGTTTCATGTTCGATCACAGCTTCGTATCAGGGCACGTCTTGAGAGTCTGCGTAAGAACCGTGTTGCGAGCGGGGCGCTGGAATACGAGTCGCGAAAATCAAGTGCCGAAGGCACGGCATAACTTAGCCCAGCACGGAGCCGAAGGCGGAGTGCTGGGTTGGGTGGTAAAAGAACCTGAGTCCCTTCAGGGACGGCACGTTCTCACGCACTCTGAAGTCGTGCCTGATACAAATCAAATTTCCGAATGAGTCGCAGCGACCCTCACTCTCCGCCTGTCATCGTCCTCGAAAATCTGGTGAAATTTTTTGGCAGGTTTGCCGCGCTGCGCGGCATCTCGGACAGCTTTGCGCCCGGGCGCTTGTACGTCGTGCTGGGCGACAACGGAGCAGGGAAGAGCACGCTGTTGCGCGTCGTCGCCGGGCTGATGGAGCCGAGCCAAGGCAGTTGCACTCTGCTGGGCGCGAACAAAGTTCGCGAGGTCGCGCATCGCGTCGGCTATATGGGCCACGCGCCGTTGCTTTACGACGAGCTCAGCGGCATGGAGAATCTGCGCTACTTCGCCGGGCTCTACGGCATTCATGACGACGAGGTCAGCCGCAATGCGATGCGCATGGTCGGGCTCGATCCCGATCTTGTGCGGCGCGTCGGACAGTATTCGCAAGGAATGCGGCAGCGGCTGTCGCTGGCCCGCGCGGTCTTGCACGATCCGGAATTAATTCTGCTGGACGAGCCGTTTTCTAATGTCGATGTCCGTTCGGCGCGCGACATGGCTGCGGTGCTGGGACAGGTTCGCGATCGGGGTAAGACGATTTTTGTGGTGACACACCAGGCGGCGCTGATGGAAGGCGTTGCCGACGAGTTTGTGCACATGGCGGCGGGGCAGATTGTCGATCGCCAGTCCCGCCCCAGCCAAAAGACAGATGGAACGGGGCGCCCGGAATCGGTTGGTGTCGCGCCATGAGTACGCTGCCCACCTCCGCGTCCACCACGCGCGTCGCAACGGTCGCGATCACCCAGACCACGCTGACGAAAGATTTGCGCATGGAGTGGCGCTCCAAAGACGCCATCAACTCCATGCTGTTCTTTGCGCTGCTGGTAGTGGTGATCTTCAGCTTCGCCTTCAATCCCACGGCGGAAGAGTCGCGACACATCGCCGGAGGGCTGATCTGGGTCGCGTTCCTGTTCGCGGCTGTGGTGGCGCTGAATCAGACCTGGGCGCGCGAGCTGCGTAATCAGGTGCTGGACGCTTATCGCGTGTCGCCCGCGCCGCCGAATGCGTTATTCATGGCCAAGGCGATTGGCAACTTTCTGTTCGTCGTCATTCTGGAATGCCTGATGACGCCGCTGTTCGTGATTTTCTACGAGCTGCGCTCGGTCGGGCCGGTGTGGCAGTTGATCGTGGTGGCGCTGCTGGGAACGTGGGCGCTGGTGGTGAATGGAACGTTCTTTGCCGCGCTCTCCATCCGCACCCGCAGCCGCGAGATCATGCTGCCGCTGATTCTTTTTCCGATTTCGATTCCGGCGTTGCTGGGCATGGTGGATGCGACCACTTCGATCCTGACCGGCGAAGCCTCACCCGTGTTCTGGATCAAGCTGCTGTCGGTTTACGATATCGTGTTCACGGCAATTTGCCTGATGTTGTTTGAAACGGTGTTGAATGCGGAATAGGACGCTTTTCGCTTCTCGCTGTTCGCTCTTCGCCAGAGGCGACTGGTTGTTGCGATTTCAGATTGGGTGTCTGGCAGTAGGCGACTTTTCTGTTCGTCGACGTGCGAAGCAGGCGGTGGTCGGCGGGTGGGGCTCGATTGGATGCCTTTTGAGCCGCGGTTCGGGGTAGTGCGGCGCGTCAGCACCGCGTCATGAGAGCGCGGGAATAAGGGTAGTGCGCCGCGTCGTCAGTGCACGGGAATAACGGTAGAGCGGCGCTTTAGCGCCGCGTCCGCGCACAATTGTTGTGTTGGAGCCGGGCTTCAGCCCGGCGGCAGCAGGTGTCGTCGGCTAAACAGGCTGCTGAAAAAGTCTTTTTCGTGGCATTTCGAGCGAAAATTCGGCCGTAAGTGATTGAATCTTCGTTCCCCGGAACGCTTGAAATTACTAGCTTGGTTCCTTTTTCAGCAGCCTGTAAAGCCGACTCAGGTTTTAAGAGCGACCGGGACGCGGGCCTGAAGGCCCGCTCTACCCGTCGAGCATTAACACAAGCTCTGGCGAATAGCGACGAGCGAAAAGCGAAAAGCGACGAGCGAAAAGCGAATGGCGTTGCGGAACGCAACATGAAAAAAGTCGCAATCATTACGGTTCCTCTGGTGCTGGTGCTGCTGGCCGTCAGCAGTTATCTTGCGCTAGCTGTTGCTCCCACCGAAGCCACGATGGGCGATGTGCAGCGCATCTTCTACTATCACGTGCCGTCGGGCTGGGTGGGGATGTTCTGCTTCTTCATCAACTTCGTCGCATCCATCTGGTACCTGTGGAAACGCAGCCCGGCAAGCGACGCGCTGGCAGCGGCGTCGGCTGAAGTAGGCGTGGTCTTTTGCGCCATCCTGCTCATCATGGGCACGCTATGGGCGAAGCCGGTGTGGGGCATCTGGTGGACGTGGGACGCGCGCCTGACGACCACGCTGGTGCTCTGGCTGATCTACTTCAGCTATCTGGTGCTGCGACGCTTCTCCGCTGGAGGTCAAACGCAGGTGCTGGCCGCGGCGTTCGCGGTCTTCGGTTTCGCCGATGTGCCCATTGTCTATATGTCGATCCGCTGGTTCCGGACGCAGCATCCTTCCCCGGTGATCGGCGGCGGCGAAGGCTCGGGCATGGCGCCGGGAATTGCGCATGTCTTTCTCGCCAATCTCGCGATCTTTACCATCATTGGCATCCTGTACATCTGGCTGCGCTACAAGCTGGAGATGGCCGAGCAAGCGTTGGAGTCGGCCCACGCGCAGGCCGCGCTGAAAGGAGCAGCATAATGAGTTCGATTGCGTTTCTGAAAGTGGCATACGCGGTGGCGTGGATCACCTATCTGGGATACCTCGTACGAATTCTTCTGCGCATGAAAAAGGTGGAAGACGAGACCAAAGAACTGGAGCGGGGCAAGTGATATCAAAGACGGACGCGAACCTGGGGCACCGCTGGCAGGAATCGGTTTTGCTGGTGGCGTCGATTCTGAGCACCGATGAAAAAATTCTCGACTTTAGCTATTGCGCTCTTTGGGATGCTTCTGGCCACGAGTTGCCGAAGTGCGGCCGATAATCCGTCATTCAGCAAGGCGAGTTTTTCTCCCGACGGCAAGTCTGTGGTCTTCGCGCACGAGGAGAACGGCGGATGTTTCCTCTATGTCGGCGACCTCAGCAACGGTGCTGCGAAGCGGCTCACAAAAAACCGATCAGGATGCGAAAACAATCCCAGCTTTTCGCCTGATGGCCAACTCGTCGTCTACTCGTATGTCCCAAACAATGACCGCAAAACCTCACTGTTCATTACCCAAAAAGATGGATCGAACCCCCGGCAGATCACTCCCAGCGGGACCGACGACGTGTATCCGGTCTTCTCGCTGGATGGCAAGATCGTTTATTTCGCCCGGTCGGGTAGGTTCGGCCACAGCTCTCCCATTGCCGCCTCAAGACAACATGATTTCGATCTTTTTTCCGTCGATATAGCCAGCGGTGGAATATCACAGCTCACGCAGCAAAAGCTTTACGACCTGCAGTCCCTGTCGGTTTCGCCCGATGGAAAGGCTCTGATGATCAGCACTGCCCGATATCCCATCGGTGCGCTCATTGAGATTTACAAGATCGAGCAGCCTCAGGGGGCGTGGATGGTGTTTCAGCCTCACGTGCCCGATGAGCCGAAGCCTATGGGACCTGCATTAGGGAGTGCATGCTATATGCCCGACGGTCTAGGAATGCTCGTGCTGGCGGCGAGTAATAAAGCCGGTGGCAACTATGATTACAACGTCTATCTGGTAAGCACTGTGACCGGAAGTATCGATGCGAAGCTAACCAGCTTGACGGGAATGAGCGTCGGCGTGCAAGCCAGTCCGGACGGCAAAACAGCAATTTTCGGAAATCAAAGCAAGATGTATCTGCTCAACCTCCAGAATCATGAAGTGAAGCCCCTCGATTGGAGCGGATTGGGGCGGTGATCTCCACGCCTTAGTCGGCGCCTCAGTGACCAGCGAAAAACGCGGCTCTCTGCAATTTCTCGGTGTGGTCTGCCTGATAGTGGGCGGGCTGTTTCTCATTTTCAGTCCGCCTTTTTTTTGGGCCCAGATTATGGGTGCTGGGTGCCCCACTCATTCGCGGGTTTCGAATGAGTGGGATACGCAAAACCCAGTATGCCATCAGTGACCCAAATACCGGATTACCTTGAACGCAGTGTCGATACCGTGGTAGGGCACGAACACGGAGTAACCTCCGACGGCGACGATCTTGCCGTCTGATTGGGTCGTCAGGCCGTTGGCAGTGACAGACGGAGCTTGGATCCCGTTCCCGAATACGGTAATAACCGTACCGTTGCTTCCAAATGTAGTGTCCAGCGCGCCGGCCGGCGTGTATCGAGCCAGCGCAAACGCCGTCTGTGGATAGTGGGTAGCTGTACCCAACAGCACGATGTTACTGCTCGGATCAACTGCTAAACCCGAAGTTGCGACGCTCTGGTAGACGGGAATTGTCGTGAACGTCCCACCGTTGGTACCGAAGCTCGCGTCCGTGACCCCGGCTCCCAGGTAACGAGATACAGCAAAGCCAGAACTCCCAACCCCGCCGACCGGTAGGGTAGAGTTGTTGGTCAGGGTCCCGCCGGCGAGAAATTCTCCACTCGACAGAAGCACCAGACCGGCTGCAGTCCCGGGGCTGGCTAATTGGCCGCTAATTCCGAAGGTGGTGTCGAGACTGCCGTTCGAGTCATATTGCGAGATGAAGCCGCTTGCCCCTGAAAACGAGGACGAGACCAGGATCTTTCCGCTGGGAAGAAGAGCCAGCCCAGTGGCCGGAAAGCCAGCAGTCCTCGCCGTGCCGCCGGTACCAAAGCTGCTGTCAAATTGCCCATCGGAGAGAAGCCGTATCAGGTAACGGTCCGCGACCAAAATGCTGCCGTTGGGCTGGATAGCGACCCCCTGCGGCGATGTGCCAATGAAGTCAGTACCGAGTGACATAATTCCGCCGCTTCCAAACGCGGAGTCAAGAACTCCGGTGGAGAGGAAGCGCGCCACGAAATTCTCGCCGACCGCTACGATCTTGCCATCGCTCTGCAGGGCGATTGCGGTGAATGGAACGTCCTCTATGCTCGGTATGGACACGATGCCGGAAGTTCCAAAGCTTGTGTCCAGGCTGCCGTTGCTGTTGTAGCGGACTACCGCAGGCATTGGAAAGCCCTCGGGGCCGGGGATTCCGCCGCAAACCAGGATTTGTCCGTTGGGCTGGATGACGGCAGCGTTCGCAGAAGCCAGGTTGGAAGAACCGGTTTGAATGCCGAAGTCCGTGGTTACAATGCCTCCGTTGCCGAATGTCGGATCGAGCTGGCCCGCCTGTGCGTTTGCCTGCTGAGAAGCGATGAGCAGAACCGAGACAATCAATAACGAAGCGCAGTTCAATGTCGTGCGGTACATGTAGTTTCCTCCAATCGACGTGGTTGCCTCCGCAGCAACAATCGAGGATCGCGAGCGAAGCTTAGCTCAAGGCGTATCGGGACTTGTCAAGAAATTGTCACGGTGTGGTCAAAAGATTGTTCAAAATGCCGGCAACATTTCTCATGCACCTAAGAGCGCGGCTCAACTCGCATCCTTGGCCGAAGAGAGGTGGAGATCTAATAGGTGACGTTATATCTCCATATCACGAGCAATCTGGCCCGGCAGATGTTGTAGGATTGCTTGCCCTAAGGCCTGATACAACAACTACTATTTTCATTCAGATTGGAAGTTTCGCCACGTTCGGGTGTAAAGTTCCCCGTCAAGGCCGTCAGCGATCGCATTCCGTGTAAGGAGATCATCATGACGAACTCGCATAACATTTCCACGTCGGTTTGGGATAGGAACCTGCGCCGAGGATTGCCTTCGCGCTGGCAGTGTTTTGTGCCCTGACCATGGTTGCCGTGCAAGCGGCGCAGGCGCAAACCTACAAGGTGATCTACAACTTCACCGGTGGAAGCGATGGGGCCGCTCCCGAGGCTGGCGTGGTAATCGACCGGGCGGGAAACCTTTACGGTACGACTTCGACCCGAGGTGCTTTCGATGTTGGTACGGTCTTCAGGCTGGCACCAAAAGGTTCGGGTTGGATATTGTCCCCACTCTATAGCTTCACTGGTGGCAGTGACGGGCAATTCCCGGCCGCCCCAGTGACCATTGGCCCCGATGGGAATCTCTACGGAATAACTTTCAACGGGGGCAACAATGGTTGCGAGCTTGGCTGCGGTACAGTTTTCAAGTTGACATTTCCGGCGAGGGTCTGCGAAGCCGCAAACTGTCCTTGGAGCGAAAGCGTACTTTATCGATTCACTGGCGGTGGCGACGGCGCCAATCCTACGGGTGACGTCTTATTTGACGCAGCAGGAAATATTTACGGCACTACTGAAGGCGGCGGGTCTAACAGTAAGGGTACGGTTTTCAAGCTGGCACATTCGGGCAGTGGCTGGACGGAATCGGTTCTTCACAGCTTCGATGCGCAATCCGACGGCGAACTTCCCCAAAGCGGCGTGATCTTTGATAGCGCAGGCAATCTTTACGGCACGGCTATCTACGGCGGCCCCAATGACGATGGCACCGTTTTTGAGTTGACGCCTTCAGGATCGGGCTGGACGGAGCAAACCCTTTACGGCTTTACTGGGGAAAGCGACGGAGCCTATCCCGTCGGCGGTCTGATCTTCGATTCGGCAGGTAATCTGTACGATTCAGCGTCAGGGGCGGGGCCGAACAACGGCGGCACGGTTTTTGAACTTTCGCCTTCGGGCGGCAATTGGATGTTTACGACGCTTTATGGCCTCACCTGCAGCGGAGATTGGTGTAACGACTCTTTAGACCGTGGAGGCAGGGCAAGGGGCTTTTTGCCCCCTGGGTTCTCGGGTTCTCCCGGACCCCAAGCGAACCTCCTTATGGATGCGGCGGGCAACCTGTATGGAACGACTTTTTCGGACGGGCCCTACGGATGTGGTTCTATTTTCAAGCTGACGCCCTCAGGAGGCGGCTGGACGTACACCTCACTGCACGATTTTAGCGGAGGCACTGCCGGATGCATGTCCGCTGGAAATGTGGCGATGGACCGAAGCGGCAATCTCTATGGCACAGCCTCCATCGGAGGCACTGGGAAGTGCACACAAAGCCCCTGCGGCATCGTCTGGGAAATCACACCGTAAGCCGAGAGTCTTCCGCGCTGAGCGTTTCGCGGCAACGGCGCAACATCGCCATATCACAACCTATCCGCAGATCCTCAGCCGCATCTCGCCGACGGCAATCAATTCAGATCACTTATCCTCTGTGCCTCAGTGTCTCTGTGGTTCAATAGCCTGTGACCTCTGAGCGGCGCGGTGTTCTGCAATTTCTCGGCGTGGCGTGTCTGATCGTGGGCGCGCTGTTCCTCATCTTCAGCCTGCCGTTTTTCTGGGGACAGATTCAGGTGCTGCGCTCGTGGCCGGTGCGGCAGGCGGAGGTTCTGAGCAGCCGAGTCGTCGTCGAGCCCACGTCGAAGCACGATCAGCTCTATTCAGCCAAGCTGGAGATCGTTTACGCCGTCGATGGCCGGCCGGTCACAGCCGACCTGACCAGCTTCCAGAGCGGCAATTATGAAGAGACCGCGAGACGTTCAGCCGAATTTCCGGTAGGCAGCCGGCACGCCATTCGCTACGATCCCGACAATCCAACCCAGGCGCGCATCGGCGCGGGATGGAATCGGCGGTTCTTTGCCGTGCCGCTGATCACGGCGGGAGTGGGATTGGGTTTCGTGGTGCTAGGGGCGGGATTCTTCGTTGGCGGGAGGATCGCGCGCAAATCGTGAATCCTGGATCGTCGCTCCGCCTCAGACGAAAAGCAGCTCCCGCGGCTGCGCACCCGGCCGTCTCTTGAGAAACGGCAACCAGGTCTTGCCATCGCAGGTAAAATAATTCAGGCCATTTGGCGCTTTGGCACATCCAATCGTCGCAGGGGTTCTGCATGAAGCTGCGCGTCCTCGCCTTATTGTTGCTCGCCAGTGTATCCCTCTCTCTGGCGCAAACCTCCGCCGACAAGCAGAAGTTCAGCCCGCCGTCGCGCAAGTTTCGTTTTACCTATTCCTTCACCGTGAAGGACATTCCTGCGGGAACCAAGCTGGTGCGGGTATGGGTTCCGGTGGCGCACACGGATGAGCATCAGACGGTGCGGCTGCTCAAGGTCAAGTCTCCGGTGCAAACCGCGATGGGCGAAGAGTCGGAATACGGCAATCAGATTCTGTATGCCGAGATTCATAATCCGGCACAGACGACAATCGATTTTTCTTTGGAATATGAAGTGACGCGGCGCGAGTACTCGCGCGGCGACTACGCGCAACTGGAAGTCAAAGACACAAAACCCGGCGTCGTTCCGGCTTCGATGGAACGCTACACCAAGCCGGACAAGCTGATCCCCACCGACGGCAAGATCAAAGAACTGGCCGAGCAGGTGACCGGCAGCCAGGCCGGAACCGTTGCGAAAGCAAAAGCCGCGTACGACTATCTCTTCACGACCATGCGTTACGACAAGACCGGCACGGGCTGGGGACGCGGCGATGCGGTCTGGGCCTGCGATGCCAAGCACGGCAACTGCACCGACTTCCATTCGGTCTTCATCGGCATGATGCGCGCCGACGATATCCCCGCGCGCTTCGACATCGGCTTTCCGCTGCCCGAGAACAAGGAGCAGGGTGATATCCCCGGTTACCACTGCTGGGCGGAGTTCTTCGCGCGCAATACCGGTTGGGTTCCGGTCGACATCTCCGAGGCATGGAAGGCCAAAGAGAAGAACGACTATTTCTTTGGCACCGTCGACGCCAATCGTGTGCAGTTTTCAACCGGGCGCGATATCACGCTGTCACCGAAACAAGACGGTCCGCCGCTCAACTACTTCGTCTATCCGTACATCGAAATTGACGGCAAGGCTCACGACGCCATGAGTAAGCAGTTCAGCTTTGTGGAGATCAGCAGCGAGGAGAAGACTGCCGACTCGCGGCCGGCGCCGGCTCCGGCGATGTGAATGGTGTCTACGAGGCCTGCAACAAGGCCGACTTGACGTTGGCCGGCAGTCGCAGCGCGACAAAATAATCGGCTGGATACAGATAGTCCCCGCCGCTCTCGTCGAAAACCCGGATCAAGTTATGCCTGGCCGCGGGCGCGTCCGGCACGGTGGAGTAGAGCTTCCGCGTTTCCAGAGAAGCCGGATAGCCCGTGTTTCGAACGCAAAGAACGAACCTAGTCTTCGTCCGAGGTGAGCCGTTTGATCTTGAACTCTTTTTTGCCGATACCATGGGCTTCATACCAATGTACTTTCCCGGTCCGCATTTGGGAGATCCTTTTGCAAAAAGTTTGTAACAACCCGATTTCCGGTTGTTGGCCGCACCGCGGATGAGTAGAATCCTGTCGCTCCTGAAACTGCGGTGGTTTTTGCTCACAGGGGCTGCAGAACGCCAGACCGCCTGCCGATAAGACAGCAAGAGAAGGCAGGACAGGCTTGCACAGCTCCCTCGATGGCGCCTTCAGCACTCCGCGGATTCGGAAGTCGGCTGCATCCTTTAATGCGGGTGGGCATCTAAGAGTTGAGTGTCATCGACTCAAGGAGTCATATGTCACAGGATAATAAAGAGTTAGTAACACCTGATCCCGAACTTCGGGATGATTCGGAAGCCGCCCGAACCCTCCCCGTGCTGCCTGTTCGCGATACGGTTTTGTTTCCGCATGCGGTGTTGCCGTTGACGGTCGGGCGCGAAAGTTCAGTGCAGTTGATCAATTCGCTGGGCGACGACAAGACCATCGTGGTGGTGGCGCAGCGCGAGGCGCGGGTCGATAACCCGCAGCCGACGGACCTGTTCGCAGTCGGCAGCCTGGCGGTGGTGCACAAGGTCGTGCGCATGCCGAACCAGAGTCTGTTCGTCTTTGCCGAAGGCCTGGAGCGCGTGAAGGTGACCGAATACACGCAGCTCACGCCGTTCATGTGCGCGACGGTCGAGTCGATTCCCGAAGTTCCAGCTCCCAAGAATTCCGAAATTGAAGCGTTGCAGCGCAATGTGCTGACGCTGTTCCAGCAGATCGTGGCGGGATCTCCCACATTGTCGGACGAGCTGTCGACGGTCGCCGCCAATATCGAAGATGCCGGTCGCATGGTCGACTTCATTGCGTCATCGCTGCCGTCGCTCTCGACGCGCGACAAGCAAGACGTGCTGGAGACGCCCGACGTTCGCATCCGGCTGGAGAAGATCAACCAGCATCTCGCGAAAGAGCTGGAAGTCCAGCAGCTGCGCAACAAGATTCAGAGCGAAGTGCAGGATCGGGTGCAGCAGACGCAGCGCGAGTACTACCTGCGCGAGCAGATGAAGGCCATCCAGAAGGAACTGGGTGAGCAGGACGAGACCACGCGCGACGCCGAAGAGCTGCGGCAGAAGATCGAAGCGGCCGGCATGCCCGACGACGTGAAGAAGGAAGCGCTGAAGGAACTCGGCCGGCTGGCGCGCATGTCGCCCATGGCCGCCGATTACGGCCTGACGCGCAACTACATCGAGTGGCTGGCAGTGCTGCCGTGGCAGAAATCGTCAGGCGTCGAAGTCGACATCCCGAAGGCGAAGGAGATTCTCGACTCCGATCACTACGATCTGGAGAAGGTGAAGAACCGCATTCTGGATTACCTTTCCGTGCGCCGGCTGAAGCCGTCGATGAAAGGCCCGATCTTGTGCTTCGTCGGACCTCCGGGCGTGGGCAAGACTTCGCTGGGCAAATCGATCGCGCGTGCGCTGGGACGCAAGTTCGTGCGGCTGTCGCTGGGCGGCGTGCATGACGAAGCCGAGATTCGCGGACATCGCCGCACCTACATCGGCGCATTGCCGGGGCAGATCATGCAGGGCATTCGCCGGGCGGAGACCAACGACCCGGTCTTCATGCTCGACGAAATCGACAAGGTGGGACGCGACTTCCGCGGCGATCCCGGTTCGGCGCTGCTGGAAGCGCTTGATCCGGAGCAGAATTTCAGCTTCCGCGATAACTACCTCGACGTGCCGTTCGATCTGTCGAAGGTGCTGTTCATCACTACGGCGAACATGCTCGATCCAATTGCCGAGCCGCTGCGCGACCGCATGGAGATCATCGAGCTGCAAGGCTACACGGAAGAAGAAAAAGTACACATCGCCTTCCAGTACCTGATCCCGCGGCAGATCGAAGAGAACGGCATTACCGGCGATCAAATCGAATTTCCGGAGGAGACGATCGGGTTTCTGATTCGCCACTACACGCGCGAAGCTGGCGTGCGCAACCTGGAGCGGACGATCGGGACGATCTGCCGCAAGCAGGCGCGCCGCATCGCCGAAGGCAAGACCGACAAGCTGCGCGTGACGCCTGAGCTGGTGCAGCAGCACGACATGCTGGGCGGCATGAAGATCCGCACCGAAGGCGAAATTGCCGAGCGCACCAAGCGCGCCGGTGTGGCCGTGGGTCTGGCCTGGACGCCGACCGGCGGCGACGTGCTCTTCGTCGAAGCCAGCAAGATGAAGGGCAAGGGCGGCTTCACCATGACCGGACAACTCGGCCAGGTGATGCAGGAATCGATGCAGGCCGCGATGACGTGGGTGAGGTCGCATGCCAGAGAGCTTGGCATCGATGAAAGTTTCTTCGCCGATCATGATGTCCACATCCACGTCCCGGCGGGAGCAATTCCGAAGGATGGACCGTCGGCGGGCGTGACCATGGTGACGGCGCTGGTGTCGCTGCTGTCGGATCGGCCGGTTCGGCCGCTGACGGCGATGACCGGTGAGATCACGCTGAGCGGCAACGTTCTGCCGATCGGCGGAATAAAAGAGAAGGCGCTGGCGGCTAAACGCTCCGGCGTAACCGACATCATTCTGCCGGGGGAGAACAGGCAGAACGTCGAGGAAGACCTGACGCAGGAGCAGCTGCAAGGCCTCACCATGCATTACGTAAAGACCATCGAGGAGCTGCTCGAGATCGCTTTGCCCACCTCGCGTGCCGAGGTCAGGCACGACGAGGAGATCCGCGAGCAGGTATTGCAGACGGTACCGGTGGGGTAGAGCGCGCATATCGAACGTGGTGTTTGCGCGAATGCCTAGAGGAGGGCCATCTAAGGGATGACCCTTTTGCTATTTCGCGGCTAAGGATCATTCAGGGCACAGACGCTCAGCCAGGACATATGGCTATTTCCTCGCATCGTGCTTGCAGCGATTTGTTCGAGCCTCCGCAGGAGGCGGAAGCTGATAGCCCCGCCCTTCAGGGCGGGGTAGGCGAGGACAGAGATTCGAGTGCCCCGGGCACGACACATCCGAATGTGCGGATGATCACCGCGTCGCAGAACCACACAAACTAGTCTCGATTCCATGCACACACTGGCGGCGAACCTTGTTCACTGCGTCTTTAGTACGAGAGGCCGCGCCAATCTCATTCGCGAACCGGAACGTACTTGGCAATACGTAGCAGGGATCGCCCGGACAAAGAAGATTCCAGTACTCGCCATCGGCGGCACGACCAACCATGTTCATCTGCTCCTGGCGGTTCCACCAGCATTGCCACTGGCCAAGGTCATACAGGATCTGAAGGGCAATTCTTCCAAGTGGCTTAATGAGACTTCACATGGGTTCGCATGGCAAAGCGGCTATGGCGCGTTCAGCGTTAGTGAGTCGCGACGGCAGGCTGTGATCGATTACATCGCCGCGCAAGAGGAACATCATCGGAAATGGAGTTTTGAGCAGGAGTTTTTGACGCTTTTACGAAATTCCAAGATTGAATTTGATGCGAAATACCTTTTCGCCTGAAGGCCTGTCGTGCCCGGGGCACTCGCGTTTCCTTTCTAACTTACCCCGCCCTAAAGGGCGGGGCTATCAGCTTTCGCCTCCTGCGGAGGCTCGGGTCTAGAGATGCCCGCTCTGTCGCCTGTACGAAATTGTCCTGCCAGAGAATTCTCTGATGTGACCAAATGAACCTTCATGATTAAGGCGACTGGATCCGGGTCGATTAGGAGGCGAATTGAACTGGCTCCGGCACCTTGCTCATCGCTGTTTTCCGTCCTTGATCTTCCACAACATCTGCCGAAACATGCCGAGCCACAACTCTGCGTCCTCCGATGAGAGCTCCATCCGCCGCACCATGCGGCGCACGCGCTCCTCGGTTGATGCGACGGCATTAGCTTTGACATAGCCGCTACGATGCAACGCTTCTAGGAGCACGGTCGAGATGCGTTCGACGTCGCCGGCGGTCGCGCGTTTCTCCGACTTCGCTTTTTTCGCTGCGGTCTTCTTCACGTCCCGCGAGATCTCATATAGACAAACGGCAACCGCCTGACCAAGGTTCATCGACAGATGCTGTTGGCGCGTGGGAATGTGCATCAGCCAATGGCAGTGGCTGAGATCTTCGTTGGAGAGACCGGTTTTCTCCGATCCGAACAGCAGCGCCACGCGACCGCTCGCGAGCGCCTTGCGAATGAGCGGCGCCCCGCGCGCTAGAGGCCGCAATGGGTGTTGTAACTCGCGATGCTGAACCGCGGTGGTGCCGACCACCAGCGTGCAGTCGGCGACCGCTTCAGCCACGCTGGAGAATTCTTCGGCTGCCTTTAGTAGCGGTGCTGCTCCGACTGCGGAACGCGCCTCGCGAAACGCGACATCGTAGGGATTGACGACGCGCAGCCGCAGGAATTCGAAGTTGCTCATGGCGCGCGCCGCCGCGCCGATATTGAGCGGATTGCGCGTTTCGACGAGAACAACCCGCAAGCGATCGAAGTCGGGCGGCATGACCATGAGTGTAGTGCAGAAGTCCTGTTTCGTCGGCTGAAGCCGACTCAGAAAAGGAAAGAAACAGCTTAGACGCTGGCCTGAAGGCCAGCTCTACCCGAACAATGCCGGCCAGACGCGGCGGTGCCCCAGGTTCGCGTCCTTCGTTTGGACGCTAACCTGGGTGTCGACGGGACTCCGTAGCTCCGGCCGCAGCCCCTGCTCAGGCAACAGTTCGCCGCAGGTCCGGCGTCAAACCTGCAATGCCGGTGCCTGCCCCAAGTGTGTTGCACATGAGTACGGTCGCGCGAATGGCGATCGGCCTGCGCGATCCTGTGCGTCGCTTCGTTGCAGGCGCAACAGACCAAACCCGCCCCGCCGACCCCGATCGACGCGAAGAAGGCCGAACTCGGTGGCAAGACCTGGAATCCCGAGTGGGACCAGATCGTGGAAAAAGCCGTTCCCGCCGACATGCTCTCCTCGCAGGTACCGCGTGACGTACACCGCTTCTGCCCGCGCTTCTTTAGCATGAGCGACACCGACAAGCGCGTCTTCTGGGCGTATTTCTTTCAGGCGCTGGCGGGTGCCGAAGCTGGCCTGAATCCCACGACGCGCGTGCGCCACACGCAACCGGAGGTTGCCAAGGTCGACAGTGTCAGCAAGAAGATGGTTCGCAGTGAAGGCTTGCTGCAGCTCACCTACGAAGACCAGAAGCGCTATGACTGCGATTTCGACTGGGCGAAAGACCGCGAGCTGAAGAGCAACGATCCGGCGAAGACCATTCTGCAGCCAAAGAACAATCTGGAATGCGGCATCAAGATTCTCGAGAACCAGATCGTCACCCAGCACAAGCCGCTGATATCGAAGTCATCGTACTGGTCGACCTTGCAGCCGGGAACGGTGAGCTATCGCGTGTTCGCGAAAGAGATGACCAATCCCTCCCGAAGCCTGCGCCAAGCCGGCGCGCCCCGAACGCCTGAAAGAAGCGACCACCGTGTCGGTCCACGAGCAGGCAGCGCAGACGGCGGCGGCGCGGTAACTAATACAGGCCAAGCGAGTCGTACGAGAGCCATCACACAACTGCTTCGTATCAGGGCCCGGCTTTTAGCCATGCCGCAATCGGCAATCATGAGCGGGGACTGAGAAAACTTAGCCTTTCCGGCTAGCACCACGGATGCAAACCTCGCGCTCACTCCGTCATCTCAACTCTAAGGCATAATAGTGCAATATCTCCCAGCTGCCGTCCGGCTCAAGGACGGTCTCGAGTGGTAGGAGGAGTTGTGGTTTGTAGCTCGTGCGGATTCGAGAACCAAGGAAGAATGCGGTTCTGCGGCATGTGCGGAACGCCGCTGCCACACCCGCCGATGACCGCGCCCGGCGCAACCAGCACGCTCAACTTCACGCGCGTGCCGGTGGAAGCGAGTGCGCCGTCGAGAGAACGGAGCGCGACGACTTCGACTGGTCGGAATGCGGGTACAGCCGAGACGATGGGCAGAAATGGCGGCTCAACGCTCGCACCGCAAGCGACCGCTCCCGCCGCTGTCGAGGAGCCGGTCGAACCGGTCGAGCACGCCGAGATGGGAACGATTGAGCCTGCGTCCGAAGCAGCAGTTGAGCCACCGGCGCACGAACTCGTGCCGGATGTCCCTCTCGACGAGTACGTGCAGAGCTTCCATTACGAGCCACCGAGTGAGCCGACGGAGATCACGATGCGCGGCGACGCTTCGGTTGAAGAGCAGCGAGCGTCTGCCGACGAAGCGGTAGTTGTGGATTCAATTGCAGCCGACGCGAGCGAGCAGGATGCGATTGTGGAGCTCGCTCCAACCGATGGCGAGGTGGTCGACACGAGCGCCGTAGCTTCTGACAGCTCGGTAGAGAGCCGCCTCGGGTTGGAGCCCGAATCACCGGCAGAAGTCGTGGCCGAGCGTCCGCGCTTTCTGGACATCAACGAACCTCCCGCGGAAACCAGGCCAGCCTCGTCGGGAACGTCGACGATTGTTGGGCCGTCGTTTCTTGGATTGAGTGATGCTCCGCAAGTAGAGGCGGATTATGGTCCGGTCGAGGATTTCGAGGAAGCAGCGCCGCGCAAGAGCCATTGGAGAGCGTGGCTGGCGACGGCCGTGGTCCTGGTTTTTGTCGTGCTGGGAGCGATGGAGTGGCGAGCGCAGTCGAATCAAACCGACAACGGGCCGGTCGAAGTCATCAAGGCAAAGGTTCGCAACTGGAAGAATGGCGGGCAATCGCAGCTTGCGGACCAGCCAGCAGACAGCGCCTCGACCAACAACAACACGAAGCCCGACATGCAGGTGCAGGAGCAGCCAAAGCCGCAGCAACAAAATCAGGCTGCGAATTCGGCACAGAATCCGAGCGCAAGTTCGAACGCGCCAACGAGTAGCTCTGCCGCTGCATCGCCAGGTGCAGTGCAGCCAGCGGTCACAAGGGTGACACCCGCCACATCAACGACTCCTCCGCCGAAGCCGGCGCAGAGCGCGACAGTTGCGCCTCCGAAGGCGCCGGTCGCACAGAATGCATCGGCCACGGGCACTTCAAAGCCGGGACCAAACTCGCCGGCAGCGTCTTCGAAAACGCAAACCACAACCCAAGCAGCAGCAATCAAGCCAAAGGCGCCGCCGCAAGATAGGGAAAGCAGTGACGACACGGCAGCAGCTAAATCCGCTACGACGGGTGGGGACGAACTGAACAGAGCCAAGAACGCCAGCGACTCGGCGGCGGAGGCGGCATGGTTGTGGAAGTCGACGGCGAAAGGCAATCCCGACGCGCCAGTTTTGCTGGCTGACATGTACATGAAGGGCGACGGCGTTCCGCGCAGCTGCGAGCAGGCCGTGGTGCTGCTGAAAACCGCAGCTGAGAAGGAGAACGCACGCGCACGCAATCGGCTGGCCTCGATGTACGCGACCGGCAATTGTGTGCAGCGCAATCGCGTGGAAGCCTATCGCTGGCTGAGCTCCGCACTGGCGGCCAATCCCCATAGCGACTGGGCAGAGCAAAACAAGAATCTGATCTGGCAGCAGATGACGCCGGAGGAACGCACGGAAGCGCAAAAGTACCGGTAGACTTGGGGGCAGGGCAGAGCGATCCCATCCAGCCGGTAATCATGTCCGTCAAGCGCGTCTCGACACATGCTCCCCGGTCATGTCTCACATTCCTCGCCCCGCCCGCGCGCTACAATTATCGGACGATACGGATTGGCCTCGGCGTCACCGCAGGCCAAGCGAACCGTATCCAAGGACGGAATCATGAATAGCAATCCTATGGAGCGCCCGCTGGCGGAAGTCGATCCGCAAATTGCCGAAGCCATCGAAAACGAAGAGCGGCGGCAGCATGAAGGGCTGGAGCTGATCGCCTCGGAGAATTTCGTGAGCGAGGCCGTGCTGGAGGCGATGGGCTCGGTCTTCACCAACAAGTATGCCGAGGGATATCCCGGTAAGCGTTACTACGGCGGATGCGAGTTCACCGACGTGGTGGAGAATCTGGCGCGCGATCGCGCCAAACAGCTCTTCGGCGCCGAGCATGCCAACGTGCAGCCGCACTCCGGCTCGACCGCCAACATGGCGGCGTACGCTGCGGTGATTCAGCCGGGCGATACGGTGCTGGGATTGAATCTCGCGCACGGCGGTCACCTTACGCACGGACATCCGCTGAACTTCTCCGGCAAGACCTACAAGATCGTTCCCTACGGCGTTACCAAAGAAACCGAGACCATCGATTACGACGAGCTGGAGCAGATTGCCGAGCGCGAGCGGCCGAAGCTGATTATCGGCGGCGGCAGCGCTTATCCGCGCATCATCGACTTCGCCCGCATGCGGCAGATTGCCGACAAAGTGGGCGCGATCTACCTGGTCGACATGGCGCACTTTGCGGGACTTGTGGCCGGCGGCGCGCATCCTTCGCCGGTGCCGCACGCGCAGATCGTGACCACCACCACGCACAAGACACTGCGTGGCCCGCGCGCGGGAATGATTCTCTCGAAGCAGGAGTACGCCGCGCCCATCGACAAAGTTGTCTTCCCCGGAATGCAGGGCGGTCCGCTGGTTCACATTATGGCGGCGAAAGCCGTCTGCTTCCGCGAGGCGATGCAGCCGAGCTTCAAGGACTACGCGCGACAGGTCGTCGCCAACGCCAAAGTGCTGGCGCAGACGCTGGCCGACGAAGGCTTCCACATTGTCTCCGGCGGTACCGATACGCACCTGATGCTGATCAACGTCTTCGCGAAAGGCATGTTGGGATCGGAAGCCGAGAACGCGCTGCACGAAGCCGGCATCACGGTCAACAAGAACGCGATCCCGTTCGACACCAATCCTCCGCTGAAGCCGAGCGGCATCCGCATCGGCTCGCCGGCGCTGACCACGCGCGGCATGAAGGAAGGCGAGATGCGGCAGGTGGGCAAGTGGATCTCCGAGGTGCTGCACAACCGCACCGACAAGAACGTGCTGGCGCGCGTTCGCCGCGAGGTGCTAGGGCTGGCCGAGGCGTTCCCGCTATACGCGACGCGCCGCGCCAAACATGCGGAGACGGTGAAGGCGTAGCTTTTTCGGAACGGGTCGAGCGGCGCCCTTCGGCTGGCGCTCAGGGCAGGCTTTCCGCGCCGCGTCACAGCCGCGACTATGGTTCAGGCTTTCCGCGGACTGCGAAAAGCAGTCAGCGGAAAGCCTAATCATTTTGCAATCATGCAGGACGCCAGCCTGAAGGCTGGCTCTACCGGACTATCCCCACCGCAAAATGCCCCAGTCCGGCTCGCGAGGCGATACAATCTTCTAGTTTCTTTCTTTCTATTTCCCCATGCTCCGATCGAAACTCGCAATCTTCGTGTTGCTCTGCTCGGCGCTGCTGCGAGCGCAGAATCTTCCTGCCGGAACGGCGCTGCCGGTCGTGGTTGGCTCGACGCTTTCAGCCAAGGGCAGCAAAGCCGGGCAGAAGTTTGATGGCAAACTGATGCAAGACCTGCGGTTGCCATCCGGAGCTGTCATCAAATCCGGAGCGCATGTGACCGGACACGTGGTCAGCGTGAAGAAGCCGGGCGCGGGCGGCTCCAATATCGTGGTGCAGTTCGACCAGCTTCGGAACGAACACCAGTCCATTCCTCTGAATGTGAGCGTGCGTGCGGTTGCCGGTTCGAACAGCGTTTTCAATGCGGGGCTGCCGTCCGGTAACAATACAGATCAGGACCCTTCCGACATGTGGGTTACGCGGCAAGTCGGTGGCGAGTACGTGTTTCGCGCCCGCGGTTATGTCGAGTCCGACCGGGGAAAGGTTGGCGTGTGGGATGGCAGAGGCGTGTGGGGAAAGCTGCAGCCGGCGGAGAATTGCGAGGATTCGCAGATCAACGGCGACATTCAGGCCTTGTGGATCTTCTCCACAACAGCCTGCGGCGCCCACGATCTTCCGGATACGACCTTGGCTCATGCGGGAAACACACCGCCGCTGGGACAAGTGACGCTGCAATCGACGAAGAATGTCGAGATTCATGGAGGCAGCGGCTGGCTGCTGATTGTCAATTCCGCGCCTGCCAACACCGGCAGCAAATAGATTCGCCATACAACGGGAATCGGCTGGAGTTGCTCTAATCTATTTCAGCGCAAGATCGAGGTGAAGCATGCAGAACTGGAAGAAGGCAGTCATATTTGGATCAATCGGCGCGGGCGCAGTGCTGCTGATGGCTCGGCGGCGTCCTGCGGGAATGGCTCTGGCTGCGGCTGGGCTGGCGGTGCTCGCGTCGGAGTATCCGGAGAAGTTCGAAGCCGTATGGGAAAGCGCTCCGGATTATCTGCGGAAGGGAATGCAGATCTTTGGGACGCTGCAGAAACTGGGCGAAGGCTTCGCCGAAGAAGCCGAGCGGCGCAGTGTGGATGCCTGGCGCAATGTCCGCTCTGAGTTCGGATCGTAAATCAGGAGTCCGACGGGCGCGGTCCGGGATGAATCGTCTCGATCTTGTGCCGATGTTCAGCGCTGCTGGGCTCAGTCCAGCCGTGCTCGTCTTCTACCACGCGCACAATTCCGGGCCCCGCGACTGAGTTGAGCGCAGAAGCGCCGGATGCATCCGCTGACCGCTTCTTCTCCCAGACTCGCTCCACCATACCGTTGTGGATCGTCGTAGTCATCGCCGGAGTTTCACCGGTAGAAATCACCGCGCCGCGGTCCGCGCGTCCTGCCGGTGTCAGAACCACGAATCGCGAATACAATACCTGCTCATCAAAACTGCCGAAGACAAACTGGAATGCCTCGGCATGCTCCGGAATGCCGCCGTCGCCGTTGTAGTTGAGGATGTATTCTTCATCGATCGCATCCCCGGATGTGAGCGCAATCTGAGCGGCTCCTGCAGCGTTGTTCAGAGTTGCGGTCGAGCCGTCGGGATGAACGATACGCAAGGCGAGTATCTGCGCGTCACGCGGCAGCTTTACCGCGAGGAGCTGCGCGGCTGCCACCTCCGTTAGCGCGCGCGTGGTGCGGTGAACGTAAAGCGAGACACTGCCGTCAGGACGTACGATCGCTACGTGATCGTCCAACAGCATTACGGTATCGCCAAGCGCAGGCAGAGCTGCACTTTGAAGAGCGATCGTGGCTGCGTCGCGCCGGTAGGGCAGATAGAAATTGTTCGACGGAGACAAACTGGCTGTGCCTTCTACTCGCGCGGCGTCCTGGGCCCATTCGACGGCGAGGCGGTGATAGTCCTCGGCATTGGGCGCAATGCGCAACCACTCGGCCGCGGCCTGCTGCGCGCCTTCGTCGTCCCCGGCAAGTTGCAGCTCGCGCACCAGCATCTGTCTGGCGGCACGGTTTAACGGCGCCGCAGCTAACAGGAGCTGCAGCGAGCGCACTGCCTCGGCGTGGTTGCCGTCATCAGATAGCGATTGCGCGTAGTCCAGGGATTCGGGCGCGCAGCCGTCCAGCCTCTTCTGCGCGGCGCGGGCTTCGTTCAGCTGACCGCGTGCACGATAAGAGTCAATCTCGCTCAGCAGCGCTTTGCAAGAAGAAAGGATGAGCTACGTCCCACGTTGTGGGACTATCTGACATTGTGGGAGCGGATCTCATTCGAGACTGTGCCGAAAGAAACTGGAGTGAAGCCGAAGTCGCGCTGGACGGGACACTTTCGATCTGCGTGGCAGCGGTGGCAAATTGTCCCGCGGCATAGTCGCTGGCAGCGAGCAGATATGCCATCTCCTGCAGCGAGGCTTTGCGGGGCAGCGTTGTAAGAGATGGCTCAGCCGTTCGAGCGATGGAAATCCGCAGAGGCGCTGCGGAACCGGCGAACTTCAGCAGAACGCGGTGCGGACCGGGGATGACGTCAAAGGCGGCAGAGTTGTTGCCACGGGCATTGGTTCGCAGGACGCGTTGGCCGTCAGCGAATACTTCCAGTGGTCCGGCGCTCTCAACGTGAACCGTCCAGCTGCTCGAAATCAGCGAAGAAAACGCAGCGGCGGCATAGAAGATGCCGCGACGCGACAAGTAATCTGGCAGAACGACGCGGCCATCTGGGAACGCGAAGTTCTCCACGCGCCGGTTCTGATAAGACTCTTTCGCCAGGTCGTCGTTGGGCGATATCGGCTGCTGATCGAGCAAAGGATGGAGCCCCAGCGGGCCAACGATGCGCCAGTCGGTAAGGATCCCGGCGCCACGCGAGAGGGAGTAAGGATCCAGCGCCGGAGCGCCATCCATCGCGGCCTTCAGCAATGCTTCCAGCAGATCAGGCCAGGGCTCAGGTGAGTTCGCGAGCAAGGCTTGCAGGCGGGGGATCACATTGCGGAAGTTGGAAGTATTAGCCGCCGCCTCTCGAAGACGAGCAGCGGCGAGCTGGACCCGCGGATCTCCACGCGCGCCGCTGCCGATTTCACATAACGCGATCGCTGCTTGCAGCATCGACGCGTCGTCGACCTGCATGGCAGCTACCTCCATCCGGACGAAGAACGCTTCGGCGTCCTGGGGATCGCGAGCCAACGCGCGCCCGGAAAGCAGGCGGGCACGATCGAGGTTTGATTCGGCAAACAAGGCACGGGCGGCGAGGCGGGCGAGTGGCGATTCGCGCAAAACTACGAAATGTGCGGCGGGCGTTGTTGGCGGGCTGGTTCGCACCGTGGTCGTAGAGCGAGAGATATCCGGTGTGGTGTCGTGGGCCAGTCGCGCGAGGGTTTGGGCCTGCATCGTCGCCGGCAGAGCAACTGCGAGAAGAGCCGTGGCCAAAAGAAATCCGAAGCGGCGGTTCATATTCTGTGTTCCACAGTTTGCGTCGGGCCGGCTGCGAGGCACAGCTTGTCATCACTGGGGAATGGCAGAAGAGTAGCTGAGCCAAGCAATTCTGGAAATACTGTTTTTACCTGATGTCTACAACTTTCGGGTGCTTGACGCTGGCACGAAGATCGTTGTGCAGAGTGGTATTTTCGCGCGATAAGCGCCACTTGCGGCTCCAGTTCAGGGAAGCAACGAGCATCGCCAGCAGGTATACTTTTTCCATCCCCATGGCCACCAAGCTGGAAGAAATTGTCGCTGCCGCTCGTAGCAGAGTCGCTGCTGCCAAGGCGACGGCTGATGTACGAGCGCTGAACATTGGGGCAGAGCGTCATCAGCCACGAGGCTTTCGCAGAGCGCTTCAGGAGCGAGCGGCAAGCGGGGTCGCAGTGATCGCGGAGCTGAAAAAGGCGTCGCCCTCGAAGGGCGTGATCCGGGAAGATTTTCGCGTGGCTGACCTCGCGTGCGAGTTGGAACGGGCTGGGGCAACAGCGCTTTCTGTTCTTACGGATGAGGAGTACTTCCAGGGATCATTGCAGAATCTTGTGACAGCGTCAGAAAAGACCAAGCTGCCTTGCCTGCGAAAGGATTTCATCGTCGACGAAGTGCAAATCATTGAGGCACGCGCGCATGGAGCCGATGCGATTCTGCTGATCGTTGCGGCATTGAGCCAGCCGGAGTTGATCAGCCTGGGAGCATGCGCACGAGAGACTGGCCTTGATGTCTTATGCGAGGTCCACGATTCCGCTGAGCTGCAACGGGCGCTGGACGCAGGTTTCGAGACGATCGGGATCAACAATCGCGATCTGCATACATTTCGAGTGGATCTGAACACGTCATTGCAACTGGTCGAGCGCATTCCTTCGGGTGTGGTCAAGGTCGCGGAAAGCGGGATCGAGAGTGCTCAGGATATCGCGCGGTTGCGACAAGCGAGATTCGATGCGTTCCTCATCGGCGAGTCGCTGATGCGGGCGGCGCATCCGGGTAACGAGCTTCGGGGATTACTGGGACAAACAGTCTCCGCGAGGTGATTGCTTATGTGGATCAAGATTTGCGGTACGACAAACCTGGCCGATGCGCGGGCGAGTCTGGCTGCAGGAGCTAGTGCGCTGGGATTCATCTTGGCTCCCAGCCCGCGGCGAGTCGACATCCCCACAGCATTCGACATTGTCAAGGCGCTGGGGGTCGACGTTGAAACCGTCGGTGTTTTTGTCGATGAACATCCGCGGCGCTTGGGCGAAATCGTGTCCCAAATTCCTTTTACCGGAGTGCAGCTTCACGGCAACGAGCCGCCAGAGCTCATGAAGGAATTCCGGCAGGTGCTGGGTGGGCGACAGATTATCAAGACGTTGCAGGCTGCGGATTTAATTGCGTCGGGCGGGGTGAAGCTTGAGAGCTATTTGGCGAAGGGCGGCTACCTTGACGCGATTCTGCTGGATTCGGGTTCAGCCGATCAGCCTGGCGGAACGGGAAAGCCATTTGCCTGGGAGCAAGTGAAACCGTTGGCGGCGAAGATTCGCGAGGCGATGCCGCTGATCATCGCCGGCGGATTGAATGCGGAAAATGTCGCGGAGGCGATCGCGGTATTGGAGCCGTGGGGCGTGGACGTCGTTTCCGGAGTAGAGTTCGAGCCGGGGAAAAAGAGTACGTCGAAGCTGCGCAGTTTCGTCGCGGCGGTACGGCAGGCGGAAAGCTCTGGAAAGCAGACTGGGTGATGGAAGAGACGACCAGCAACACGGAGATGCCTTCAGCAACGCCGCCCGCAGGCGGCAAGCGAGCACACGTTCGTAACACGCCAGGAAGATTTGGCGCATATGGCGGACGCTACGTTCCCGAGACGCTGATGGCGGCTCTGCAAGAGCTGGACAAGGCATATGCCGCGGCGCGCAGAGATAAATCCTTTCGCGACGAGTTCCAGCGTCTGCTAGCGGAATACGCCGGCAGACCGACGCCACTGTTCTTCGCGCAGCGGCTGACGAAACAGCTGGGCGGTGCGAAGATCTACCTGAAGCGCGAAGACCTGCTGCACACCGGCGCGCACAAGATCAACAACTGCATTGGACAGGCGCTGCTGGCGCGGCGGATGGGGAAGCATCGCATCATCGCCGAGACCGGTGCGGGTCAACACGGGGTGGCGACGGCGACGGTGTGTGCGCTGTTCGGCATGGAGTGCGTCGTCTACATGGGCACGGAAGATATGCGGCGGCAGGAGCTGAACGTCTTCCGTATGCGATTGCTGGGGGCTGAGGTGCGCGGTGTGGAGTCGGGTTCGCGCACGCTGAAGGACGCGATCAATGAGGCGATGCGAGATTGGGTGACGAATGTGCGCACCACCCATTATCTGCTAGGCAGCGTGCTCGGGGCACATCCTTATCCGACCATGGTGCGCGACTTTCATCGCGTGATCGGGCAGGAGGCACGCAAGCAGATTCTGAAGGCGGAAGGACGGCTGCCATCGGCGTTGATTGCCTGTGTTGGCGGCGGATCGAATGCGATTGGCCTGTTTTATGACTTCATCAAAGATCACGATGTAAGGCTGATTGGCGTAGAAGCCGCTGGACGCGGGCATGCGTTAGGCGAACATGCGGCGCGCTTCGATGGCGGGGCTCCGGGTGTGCTGCAGGGGACGTATTCTTATGTCCTGCAGGACAAAGAGGGGCAGATTGCCGCGACGCACTCGGTATCGGCAGGCCTGGACTATCCCGCGATCGGCCCAGAGCATGCTCGGCTGCACGATGAAGGCAGGGCGGAGTATGTCTCGGCTAGCGACGACGAGGCGCTGGATGCCTGCCGGACACTGGCGCGGCTGGAAGGGATCATTCCGGCGTTGGAGTCCGCGCATGCGGTAGCAGAGTGTATCAAGCGGGCTCCTACAATGTCGGAGTCTGACATTGTGGTAGTGAATGTGTCGGGGCGCGGGGATAAGGACATCGGGATATTAAGGGAGAAGCTGCAGTTCTAGGTGGACTTTGCGGTTATAGGGGTCCTTCGACTGCGTTCGGCTGCGCCTCACTGCGCTCAGGATGACACAGTCAGGAAACCAGCGCCGCCAGATGGGCGTTCATTGAAGATGGCGATTCGATTCAAAAAGCGGCCGGGGCTGGTAGTGTACATCACGTGCGGTGATCCGGATCTCGACACCTCGCGCGATGTGGCACTGGCGGCAATTCGCGCGGGCGCGGATGTGATCGAACTCGGGGTGCCGTTCAGCGATCCGGTGGCGGATGGTCCGGTGATTCAGCGGGCCAGCGAGCGGGCGCTGAAGCACGGCACGACTCTGGAAGGCGTTCTGGGAGTGGCGAAGCAGATTCGCGAGCAGTCGGATGCCGGGGTCATCCTCTTTTCGTATCTGAATCCGATCCTGCAATTCGGATTGGATAGGTTCTGTGCGGCGGCGGTTGCGGCTGGAGTCGACGGAGCGCTGGTGACCGATCTGCCGGTGGAAGAAGCAGGCGATTATCTGCGGGCGATGAAAGCGCACAAACTTGCGCCGGTATTTCTGGCGGCTCCGACCAGCACCGATGAACGGTTGCGGGCGATTGCCAAGTGCTCGCGGGGATTTGTGTACGCGATCTCGCGGACGGGGATTACCGGAGCACGGCAGGAACTGGCGGGCGACGCTCGCTCGCTGGTGGAGCGGTTGCGCGTGCATACCAAGTTGCCCATTGCGGTGGGCTTTGGAGTGTCCACCTCGGAGCAGTTTGCGGAGGTAGGGAGTTTTGCGGATGCAGCCGTGGTGGGCAGCGCGATTGTGCAATGCATCGAACAGAACCCCGGGCGGGAAGCCGCGGCTGTGGCGGAGTTCGTGGCAACGTTGACCGGAAGAGGCTGCTGAAAGAGTCGCGAAAGCAGATTCCTTGCGGACTAAAGTCCGCGCGGATAAGGAAATTGAGCGGCTTATCGGCACGACTGAAGTCGTGCCCTGTTACAACGCGCGCGCAGAACGAGTTTCTCGGCTACCTGTGAAGGCGGCTCGGAGAAAACAATCGAGCGTGTTAACGCTGGCCTGAAGGCCAGCTCTACCAGACACGTCGCACCTATAGGGCCATGGATATCGCGGACTGGCGGAAGAAGATTGACGAGCTGGATCGGAAGCTGGTCGAACTAATCAGCGAGCGCGCGCAATGTGCGCACGAGATTGGCAGGCTAAAGCGCAATTCGTCGATGCCCATATATGAGCCCGATCGCGAGAAGATCATCTTCGAAAATATTGCGCGGTACAATCCTGGACCGCTGTCGGAACGGCAGTTGCGACAGGTATACGAGCGGTTGATTGATGTCATGCGGCAGATCCAGCGGGATGAGATGGCGCCGGAGGGAGGACAAAGCGGCGACGGAGTTGGAGCCGAGGGACTAAAAGGGAGCCGTCAATTAGCCTGTAGAAGAAATGATGGGCGTGCTAAACTTCGGCAATTAACCGGTCCATCATCCTCTGCCGCGGAGTCGGGTATGAACAAGGCGGCCCGAACTTTTATACAATTTGCGGCCGTTGGCTGTCTCTGGCTTGCCACTCCGATGCTCGCTCAGAGCACGTCCGGCTCTGATCCGACCCTGCAGCGACTTAGCGCAATCGATACGAAGTTGGATAAACTCCAGGAGCAGCGGGGCTGGGGAAGCCCAGCTTTTTGGCTGCCTGGCCTTTTCGTCCTGATGGGGGCCGCTGGCGGCTGGTTCGCAGGATATCTCACGAAGAGGGTTGAGCTTCGCGAGACAAGGGCGACAAAACAGGTCGAGCTAGACGAAGCACGGGCGAGTCAAGTCGCCAACGAGGTTGTGCAATCGCTGAAATGGTTTGAAGGGGGTTCGCAGCCCAGAAGCATAGGGATTGCCTACATCGAATCGCGCTATCGTGACTCCGGCTGGAGTCAATACCGTCCAATGTGGGGATCGCTTCTGGTAAATCAGGCGATCTATCTGCTTACCGAGTCCGGGCAGGGGGCGGCGCTTCATGAGCAGGACAACCTGAAGCGAATCGTAAATCTTCTATACTTTCTGCGCGCCGAGACATATAAGCCCGTTCGCGCAGCGCGAGACTGGAAGAAGGAAAATCCGAGCGGGAAGGGAGTCAGTTTGACAAAGGATATCAGCGATCTAGTAGACAAACTACCGCCGTTATGAGGAGGCATGCCTAATGTCCAGGAACTTGGGCTTTGTTTTGTATTTGTTCGTGCTATCCCAGTGCTTGGCCGGAGGTTTTGTTCAGGTCCAAGGGCAACAAACGACCTACGAGAATTCGAATGCCGCATGTCCCGAAAAGTGCGTCGCGTCGGACCACTCGGGACCGTACAATTACCAAACCGTGGACACGGGCGAAGACTGCATTGAACAGTCGCGAAGAATCTACACCGATGGTTGTACAGGATTCTTTCTGTACGACAGTTGCAACTATCAGTATCTGCCGAGCAACGACAGCCCACTATTCACCTGGGAGTCCTGCTGCCAACACGAAAGCCAGTCGACAGATCCCGATCAGGCAGCGGCATCTAACCGGTTCCTGCAGGTATCGGACGCAAAGTCGTATCGAGGGAGGTGACGCATCGGCTCGCTGTAGCTCGGGGAGGCCGTCGACCGATCTGATCGGTCCCCAAGAGTCAGCCCTGCTTACCACCCGCTAAACAGGTGGCCCATCTTTTCTTTCTTGGTGCGCAGATAGTTTTCGGACGTCTCGTAGGGTTCGACTTCGGCGGAGATGCGCTCGACCACGGTGATTCCGGCACGCTCCAGGGCCGCGACCTTGTCGGGATTGTTGGAGATGAGGCGAACCTCGCTGACGCCCAGCTGGCGCAGCATTTCGGCGGGGAGCTTGTACTCGCGATAGTCGTTGTCGTAGCCGAGCTCGACATTGGCTTCGACGGTGTCGAGGCCTTTGTCCTGCAGCTCGTAGGCCTGAAGCTTGGCCATCAGGCCGATGCCGCGGCCTTCCTGCTGCTCGTAGATGAGAATGCCGGCGCCGGCTTTGACGATGGTTGAGAGCGCCAGCTCCAGCTGCTGGCGGCAATCGCAGCGCATGGAGTGGAAGACGTCGCCGGTGAGGCACTGGGAGTGGATGCGGACGACGGGCGGCGCGGCGTGGATGTCGCCCATGACGAGCGCGACGGCTTCTTCTTTGACGCGCGGGGCATGACCGTTGCCGTTGGAGTTACCGACGGCGGGCGGAACCTCGAATTCTCCCTCGAAGCCGAAGATGCGGAACTGTCCCCAACGGGTGGGGAAGTTGGCCTCGGCTACCTTCTTGATCACAGAGTAAGTCACAGTTTGATTATAAGATGCGCGGACACAGGAGAAATGTTCAGAGATCACAGGGCGAGTGTACGGAGGGCACAGACAGAACGGCACGCCAGGTTTGATTGCGCGGGCGGTTTAGCCGAACGGCCGCTCTAGTGGTTATAGGGGTCCTTCGACTCGGACTGAAGTCCTCGCTCAGGATGACACGCTGTGGATGAGCGCGGCGGTCTTGAGCGAACGGATGGAAAACAAGAACGGGCGGCCGTTTGAGGCCGCCCGGAGTTGAAGGTTCGATTTACGTCTATGCGTATCCGTTAAGCGTTATCTGTGGCCACCGCCGCCGTGACCGCCTCCTCCACCACCGTGCGATCCACCACCGCCTCCGCCGTGGGAGCTGCCGCCACCGCTGCTGTGGTAGCTGCTACCGCCGGAGTTGTGCGGAGCGGAGTAACTGCGCGCGCTATAGGACGGGCTCGATCCGTAGCTGCGAGCCGAATAGTTCGGCGTTGAGCCATAGCTACGGCCCGCGGAATAACCGGGGTTGGAGCTATAGCTGCGGCCAGCGGAATAGCCCGGCGTTGAGCCGTACGAACTGCGGCCTGCGCCATAGCTGTTGGTGTAGCCGCGGTTGCTTGCGCCGTAGCCGTTGCTGCCGGTTGACGGACGGCCGTAGTTCGACGAGGCCGAGTACGACGGAGCCGCGTGGTACTGATAGCTCGAAGGCGGACGCGGTACCGAGGACGCCGATCCGGCGCGTGAGGCTGAGTACTGCGAGCCACCTACGCGGCTGGCGGAGTTCGCGGCCGAGTTGCTGGTGCCGTAGTGCTCGTTGTTCGCCGTCGTTGATCCACGATTAGCAGCCGAGTTGGCCGTGTTGCCGCTGGGCCGGGCAAAGCTATCGTTGCTGGCCGGCGGACGAGGCACGTTGTTGCGCGACTGCGCCGCATTTGCGGAGTTGTAGGTTGATCCTCCAGCCGAAGGCGGACGCGGAACGTTGTTGCCGGCAGCGGAACTCGCAGGCGTGCGAGCCTGGGATCCGTTAGCCGACGTGGTTCCACGCGCAGCTTCAGTGCCGGTGTTAGGACGAGCGGCGTTGTTCGCGCCGTTCATCGCAGTGCGAGGAGCGTTGTTGGCGCCAGTCTCGTGCGCGGTGTTGTTCGCGGACGTCGTGTTGCCGCGGCCGAAGGAGTTCGCGTTGTTGTGCGCGGCTGCCGACTCAACAGTGGCCGGCCGCGTTGATGGAGGCGTAGCGCGAGTTACCACCGAGCGGCTGCCGACGGACTTCGAAGGGACGCCCGTGGTGCGAGCCGGCTGTCCACCGGTGACGGAAGAATGCGTCGGGTTGGCGTTCGCCGTGTTCATTAGGTGCGCGTTATTGAGCGCCGAGGACGGCACTGCTCCGCCGACCTTGTTGACCAGCGCGCCTGAAGTGAACGCCGACTTGGAAGCCGAGGTCACGCCATTACGCGCGATCGCGTTGGTGTTACGCAACGCCGCCGCGTTGTTGTTGTAGTAGTTGTGGCTAATGTTGTTGATGTTGTTGATGTGCGTGTTGGTGATGTTCACGTTGCGGAAGTAATTTCCGGTAACGTAGCCACCGCCGTGATACCAGCCACCATGGCCCCATCCACAGTAGTGCGGATAGTAGGGCTGACCCCAACCCAGCGGGAACCAGCCAAAGCCGATGCCGATACCGAATCCACCGCCCCAGCCCCAGCCGCCACCCCAGCCAAAGCCGATACCGAAACCGGGTCCGCCGACCCAGCCGACGAGCGCGGGAGCGTAGTAAGGATTCCAGTAGCCCAGCGGTCCAGGCGACCACGCCCAGGCGTTATTCCAATAGACCCAGCGGCCATAGTGGAAGGGAGCGAATCCCCAGGACGCGGAATCAACCCACGTCCAGCCCCAGGGCGCGATCCATTGCCATTGTCCGTAGCGATACGGCGCCCAGCCGGCCGGCACAGAGGTCGGCGTCCAAACCGGGCCGTAGGGCGAGTCAGGAGCCCACTGGCCGTTGGCGTCGAGATCCTGATAGCCAATTACGCCGGGGGAGACATAGCGCGCGGAAAGCGAATCGTCGAGCCGCTTGTCGCGGACCTGCACCCAGTCGTCAAAGCCGTCGCGCTGAGGCGCAGCGTAGGCCATGTGGGTGAGCGAGTTGCCACTGCTAAAACGAACCTGCTGACCGGAGGTAACCTTCACGGCCGCGCCTTTACCGGTAGCTTCCCCCTGGCCGCTGCGCACCGTCACCCAACTCTGATCTTCGTTGGGGTAAACGTCGAAGCGATACGAGCCCGACTTGGTGATGGTGAAAGCGTAGTTCGGGGTGTCGACTTCGTAGATCTCACCGGCCTCGAGGTGACGCACTGTCACGCTCAGGGTGCCCTGATCGAGTTCCAGTTGCACGGTGTTGTCGCTGACGTTGGTCAGCGTGAGCGAGGTCTCCGAATTCATGCGGAGGAAGCCGTCGCCGACGTTGAGCTCGGCCTTGGAATTCTTGTCGGTCCAGATGCGATCCGAGGTGGTCAGCGGGCGGTTCGTGTTGGCTGCAACCCAGTCATTTACGCCGCCGGGCTGTGTCGAGACCTCGCCCGACATGTACTGGACGCGCGCCACGCGACCGGAAGGCTCCTGCTGCGGAGCGCCTTGCTGATAAGGACCCTGCGCCGCACCCTGGTCGGGGTAATTCTGTTGGGCGCCCTGATCGGGATAGTTCTGTTGCGCCTGCGCGTCGGGAGGCGGAGGCGGGTAAGCGCCCTGATCCTGACTCTGGCCCTCGTTCTGGGCAAATGCCGCGCCAGTGCCTAGCGCGACGAACAGCAGCGCGGTAAATAACCATTCAAACCGCCGCCGTGGTTTCATGTTTCCTGCTCCTCTCGCCTCTTACAGATGATCGTGGTACAGGAGGCGATCTATGATGCCCTGACATCACGCGCGACTCGGTAACGTGGTGTCGATATTGTGAACCCGAAATCTATGAACGAGTTGCGGCGCAATTCTTGCAGCGCAATTCGTAACAATTCTTCACAGAAAAAGCGAAGATTGGAGGCTTCAGCGCCCGCTTATTCGAGCGGTTTGACGAAATAACCAGCCACACGCCACTGGCCGTTCGGTTCCTGCATCGGCGTGATGGTTTCGAGCAGCGTGGGGGAGTTGGCAAACTTGGTGCGAAATTGGATGACAACGAACTTGCCGCCAGGTGCGGCGGGAATGTTGTTATCGGGAGTGGCGCTCTTGAGCTGTCGCGAGACCACACTGCCATGCCCGCTGCGGCCGCCGCCCATGGTGTTTTCCCATTGCTCCCTGGAGATTTTCCGCTGAAAGAGGGCGGAGGCGTTGTCCCAGCTTCCTCCGTAGTGGCCGGAATCCACAAGAGCAAGCCAGTCCTGGGCGGCATAGGTTGCGGCTTTGACGTTGGGGTCCTGGGCAGGGGAGCACCTGAGCAGGACCGAGACGACTATGAGTGGAAGGCAGACCCGGGCGCAGATTTTCATAGGTCCCTCCAGAAGGCGGGCATATTGTAGGCAAAAGGCGGTAGGAATGTCAGTGACAAAGGTGGTTTAGGGAATTGAGGTGTGACGAGGTTCGGCGTTGCTGCCGAGGGCGGATTGTGCATCGAAAGCAGCATGCGAGGCCTGCGCAAGGGCTGGTGGATTCTTTCGCTGATTATTGGGCTTGCGGTCGTGGCGAGCGCTGGGACGCCGGGATCGTTTCGCGGGACGATTGTCGACGGGCCCCACGATGCCGGCAAGAACTGGATTTACGTACAGGGACGAAACGGAATGGCGCGCCGGGTCGACATTTCACGCGCGCGTGTGAGCTATGACGAGAGCGTGCCGACGGCGACTCGTCTGGCCAAGCCGGAAGATGCACTGACCCCCGGCGCCGAGGTGCGAGTGACCGCGGAGCAGGGAAGCGATGGCGAATGGCGGGCGAGTCAGGTGGAGATTCTTAAGAAGCAATTAGCAGCCAGCAACTAGCTTCGAGCTACGAGCCGCGAGTGTTATCGTGTTTGCAGCGTAAAAGCACTCCAGGAGTGCATTTCGCTAAGACATTCCACAATGACATTCTTGACCAGCAAGACAAGTCCACCCGCTAATGCAGGGCTCACGAGGGCGGAGGTCGTTGCCGCCTATTGCTGGCTCCTAGGTCGCGAGCCGGAGAGTGAAGACATTGTCCGCTACGCGCTGGAGAACTATAAGAACCAGAACGAATTGCGCCAAGCACTCCGCGAAGGTGAAGAATTTGTCCGCGGGATTTCATCGCACGTATTCGCGCGCCGCTTTCCCCTCGATCTCGACGTAAATCCACAGCCAATCGAGGTGCATGGCGATGCCGAAGCTGTAGCCAGGTTGTTGGCCCACGTGGAGGAAACCTGGAGCCGCCTAGGCAAGGAGGACCCGTATTGGTCGGTCATCACGCACGACAACTGTCGCCTCGACAATTTCGAGAGGAATCAGGAGCAATTCTGGAATTCCGGCGAGCAGGAAGTCGTTCGGCTGGAGCGATGGATGGAGCGCAACCGCATGCCGCTTCCCGCCAGTCTTACCTGCCTCGAGTTCGGGTGCGGTGTGGGCCGGATCACGCGTTCTCTATGCCAACGCTTTGACCATGTTCTGGCCTGCGACATTTCTGAAGCGCACTTGCAGAGGGCGCGGCAGGCGATTCCTGCCGAGGTGTCCGATAAAGTTACATTCCTCCGCACCGACCAGCTTCGAACACTGGACGAGCTTCCGTCCTTCGATCTCCTGTTCTCGATCCTGGTTTTGCAGCACAATCCGCCACCCGTAATGGCTTACATCCTCGACAAGCTTCTGGCCCGTCTTCGCCCTGGAGGGTTCGCCTATTTCCAGGTAGTGACGTTTAATCGAGACTACCGTTTCATGCTGCAGGAGTATTTGGCTGCCGCAACAACCGAGATGGAGATGCACGTTCTGCCTCAGCGATATGTCTTCGAAATAGCTGCCCGACACCGGTGCGAGGCGGTCGAGGTGAATCCCGATAACTTGACCGGAACGATAGAGTACGTTTCCACGACATTCCTGCTCCGGAAGGCTTAAGGCGCCGAAGACGGGCAGCGCCATTCAGGATCACTTATGACGAGTGCCAAGTGCTAACTGCTAACTGCTAATTGCCGCCTTTCTCACACAGCTTTCCGTACATCGAGGTGTACTGCAGGCCGATCTCGCCGCAGGAGCACTGCTCGACCGAGTAGACGACGCAGGAGTCGAACGGCCGCGAGTAGATGTGCAGGCTGACGGCGCGTTCGTTCCACTCGCGCGGGTTGCGAACGTCGTGCACGGGATTCAGCGGATCGACGGCGACGGGATTCTCCCACGTGATGGCGACTTCGTCCGTGGGAACGATGTTGCAGTGATGCGCCGACGAGGTTCTCCTCGAGCACGCGGTAGTTCTGCACCAGGAAGCGGCCGACGGGCGCAGCCATCCAGCAGTTCTGGCCCTTGTGGTTGTGGATGGAGCTCTTCATGCCCGGCTCCCAGCAGAGCGAGAGCAGTTCGTAGAGATCGGTCTTGTCGATGAGGTTGCGCGTGTAATGCTGCGCGCTCCAGAAGAGATAGGGCTTCAAGGTTTCGGGGTCGACAGGATTAGCGCGCATGTACTCGAGAGCGCCCTCGATGCCGGTGAAATCTTTCTCTTGGAGCTTGCGCAAGCCGGCAATGAAGTCCTCAATCGAAACCGATTGCAATATTTTTTGCGATGAAGTTGGTGCTGCCATAAGAGCCATCCTCCTGGGACAAAACGCTCATTCTAGACCAAATGTGGCAGATTCTGCCCGCGAATTGCAGGGCGGCGCTCCGCGGTTCAGCGAAAATCTTTGTTTCCCGCGATGGACGCGGAAATCCATTTGCGCCACTTTGCGATTCCAAGCATATAATGTCCGCAAGAAGCACCTTCCGGCAAGAGGTGCGGTCCAGAGTTGGGCACTGGAGTTTCCCATGAAATCGCGTGCGTTCGCAGCGATGATTGCGGTGCTGCTGGTTGTCGGCGTTTCCCTGCCTGCGCTGGCACAAGACAACACACAGTCGCAAACGTCAACTCAAGTTTCCAGCAGTTCTCCCGAACAATCACAACCAGCGAGCACCACCGCGAATGACAGCACTCCGGCAGCGCAGTCGGGAAGCGCACCGGCGGCGCCGTCCGCAACGAGTGCGACTGGAACCGGTAATCCGGTGGACAGTGCGTCCGAGACAGCGGCTACGGCAAACGCTCCGAAGGAAACCCACAACAAGGACAAGAACGATATCGACGATATCGGCGATCGCAAAGTGGGTCAGACCGGCAAGAGTCTGGGCGACTGGTACTCGATCGACACCGACGTCAAGATGGGCAAGCAGTACGCGATGATGGTCGAGTCCAGCGCGAAGATGGTTCAGGACCCGGTGATCACTGAGTACGTCAATCGCGTGGGCCAGAACCTGGTGCGCAATTCCGATGCGAAGGTGCCGTTCACGATCAAGGTCGTGGATTCCGACGACATCAATGCGTTCGCTCTGCCCGGCGGATTCTTCTACGTCAACACTGGCCTGATCCTGGCTGCTGATAATGAAGCTGAACTTGCCGGTGTGATGGCGCACGAGATCGCACACGTGGCCGCTCGCCACGCCACGCGCGGGATGACTCGCGCGGGTTACATTCAAACCGCGGCGACCATTCCGCTGATCTTCATCAACAGCTGGGGCCTGTACGAAGCAGCCAATATGGCGATGAGCCTGGCGTTGCCGGTCACATTCATGAAGTTCTCACGCGACTTCGAGTCGGAAGCCGACTACCTCGGTCTGCAGTACATGTATAAGGCCGGATACGATCCGCAGTCGTTCATTGCTTTCTTCGAGAAGATCAAGGCGCTGGAGAAGGAGAAGCCGGGAACGCTGGCCAAGGCGTTTGCCTCGCATCCGCAGACACCGGATCGCATCCAGAAGAGCCAGGAAGAGATTCGCGAGGTGCTGCCGCCGCGGCCGGAATACATCGTCGATACTTCGGAGTTCGAATCGGTGAAGGGGCGGCTGGCGGAGCTTGAGAACCGCAAGAAGATAATCCCCGACAAGAAGGACAACCAGCCTACGCTGCGGCGCACGCAGACCGCCGACAACGGCAATGGCGGCAACAACACGCAAACTCAGCCAGGCGATGATCGTCCAACGTTGCAGAAGCGCGATGACGATTATGCGTCGGTGACCAATCTGGCGCGGTCGTTCTGAGCAGCCTAATTGAAGGTCTTCCGCCGGCGGCCGCGTGCCGCCGGTTTCGTTTTGGTATGGCGTTGGTGCCCCAGGTTCGCGGCCTTCGTTTGGACGCTAACCTGGGCTCATGGATGCATGATCACGACTTCGCGATCAACTCGAATACCGGATAGTTCGGCGCGATCTCCGCGAACGCCTGCGCGTCCGAACCCACGCGAACAGGGAAGTATCGCTGAACCGCGGTCTTGAAGCTGTCGAGATAGGCCTTCAGCAATTCCGGCTTGTCGGCATCTGGAATCGCGCGCAGAGAGAAGCTCTGTTGCCAGCTTCCTCGCTTGAGGGCGACCTCGCCGGCAGCTTCGGCGTTGCGCACCCATTGCGTGCGGCCTCGTGGAGCAACCAGAAAGCGGTGCCCGTTCATCTCCAGCAAGTCAATCGGATTGGAGTAGAGCTTGCCCGACTTGCGACCGCGAACCTGAAGCAGATAGTTGTGCTTCATGCCCAGACCGAGCCCGACCAGGAAGCCGAAGCAGCGATTGAAGACTCGCTCGATGGCTGTCGGTTGCCGGAACGGAACGCCGGAATTGGTGTCCATAAGAACATTCTAGGCGTCGAGGCGCGCCGGGTGTTTGGCGGATTATTCAATTCGGGACCGGCCGATTTTTGCTTTGCCTTTGTCGCGGCACTTCTGTTATTGTCCGCGGCAACAGCCCGGGGTGATCGCGATGGCATTTCTGTGAAACACGCGATGGGGCATCCGTTCAAACCGACTCAGGGAGATTCCGAATGGCATTCTGTGCGAATTGTGGCAGTCAAGTAGCCGACAACGTGGCCTTCTGTCCCAGCTGCGGCAAAGCGACCGGACAGGCGCCCGCAGTCGGCGCAGCAGCGGCAGCACCGCAACCCGCGCCTCAACCCGTACAACAAGCTATTGCTCCGCCCCCTCCGGCGGCAAGTTACCAGACCGCTGCGCCTTCGGCTCCGGCTGCACCTCTGGAAGAGAACATTGCCGGCATGCTGGCGTATTTCACCATCATTCCGGCCATCATCTTTCTGCTGATCGAGCCCTACAACCGCAATCGGTTCGTGCGCTTCCACTCGTTCCAGTGCCTGTTCACGGTCGGCGCATTGGTGGTGATTCACATCGGCCTCTCGATCATCGGCTATATGTTGCCGCTGCTGGTGTTCCCCATCTGGGGACTGCTGGGGCTTGCTGAATTTGCGCTGTGGATCCTGCTGGTCATCAAGGCGTATCAGCACGTGATGTTCAAGCTGCCGATCGTCGGCGACATGGCGGAGAAGCAGGCCGGCGCATAGGGTACACATAGCCGTCTGATCTGTTTGAGGTGTAAGCCGCGCGAGCGAGAAGCCCGCCGTGCAAACCGGGTTGCCTCTGGGGTGCGAGCCGCAGGGTTTGTGAGTGCCGATCCTACGGAGTCTCGCGCAGCGAGACGGAAGATGATAGCCCAGCGCTTCAGCGCTGGGTTGCTAGCAATCTTGGATTGAGCCCCTTTTAAGGGGCGATACTCCGTCGAGCAGGCCTCCAGGCCTGCGACACCTCCGGGGATTGGTCTTTACTGGTCAACCTCAACTCCTTGGTCTTGCCGCCCTTTCACTCACTCCATCCATTACACTGACAATCGTGTCCACCCTCGTCCAGCATCTGCTCTTCATCTTTCTGCTGGCCATCGTGCCCGTCTGGGACTTCTGGGACACGCAGCGGCTGAAGCGCAATCCCAGTTCAGCCGGGAAGCTTCGCTACTACAAGACGCTGTGCGCCTGGCTGTGGATCGCGAGTGTCGTCGCTCTGCTTGTCGTAGGCCCACGTCCGCTGCTCACCATCGAACCAGCGCCGCAAGAGATTCCCTGGCTGTTGCAGCACGCCTGGGTTTTCTATCTGGTCGAGGTCGTGATCGCGCTCTTCGTCGCGCTCATGCTGCTGCCGTTGGCCATCGTCTTCTGGAAGAAGGTAAAGAAACTGCCGCGCAAGTATTCCTCGGCTGAAGCCTTCAAATCGCTCGCCTACTTCTTCCCCGCAACCTGGACCGAGCGCCGCTGGTGGGTGTTTCTCTGCATCACCGCAGGCGTGTGCGAAGAGACTGTCTATCGCGGCTTCCTGCTGCACTACCTGCATGTCTTTCCGTGGACCCTGAACCTCACGTTGGCACTGATGATTTCGTCCGTGATCTTTGGACTTGCCCATCTGTACGGCGGCATCGGAGGAGTCATCGGCAGCGCGGTTGCCGGTTTTATCTTCGGCTTGCTCTTCATCCTCACCGGCAGTCTTCTGCTGCCGATGATCCTCCACGCCACGCTCGACCTGCGCATGCTGGTAATCCTGCGCCCGCCCGACGCGAGCAGCGGGTAGAACTGGCCCTCAGGCCAGCGTCCCAAGCGCTTCATTTAGCTTCTGAGCCGACGCCCGGACACTCCGTATCCGTAGGACATGTGTCAGGGCACGACTTTAGTCGTGCCGATAAGAGCCTCTATTTCTTGTCCGAGCCGGCTTCAGCCGGCGGCACACTCGCCCTCACACCGGCTTGCCGCAGGTGGCGCAGAACTTCACTCCCGGCTGCACTGGCGATCCACAATTCGCGCAGAAATGCTGTCCTGGCATTGGCGGCGGAGGATTATACGGAGGCTGCGAACCCGGGGGCGGCGGATAGCCATAAGGCTGCTGCGCCAGCAGCGGCTTGCGCACGATCAGGTAAATCGGCAGGAAGACGATGCACAAGAAGAACACGCCAATCGCCCATGCAACGCCGTTCATGCCGCGTTTGTTGGCATCGCTCGCCACCCAGATGGCGATCAGCAGGGCAATGAGGAAGCCAAATCCAAAACCGCCAAAGAACCCATGAGCGAGCACTTGTTCCTCCTAAGCAACAAGGTTATTAGCAACGAAAAGCAGGAGCATCGCGATGAGCAGGGCATGCATCAGCCGCTTGCGCCGGATCAACAGCCGGAATTGCCCGCCCAGCGCGGCTTTCACCAGCCATAGCGGATAAGCAACATACAACGCCAGCGCCACAACCAGCGAGCCGGGGTTATTTCGCGGCAGCGATCCGTGCGCCATCAGGATGAAATCGCGGGTCATACCGCAAAATGGACAGCGCAGTCCGGTCATCCGGTGCAGCATGCACTGATACTGCAATCCAAGGACAGCGTTGGGCAGCCACGCGAGCACCAATCCGCCGAACACCAGGCCGCCCATCACCAGCAAATGCTGCTTCGGGCCGATGTAACTGTCTGTCATCGCGTTGCGCGCAATGTATTCGTTCGGCTCGCCGCCCGTCAAGAGTTTCCTTCGCAGCGCAGTACCTTCCAATTTCTGAGTGGTGACAGCTCCGGAAGCAGTTTGCTAATTGCTAATCGCTAATTGCTGGGTTTCCCGCTTGACATCCCCCACCCTGAAGTGTCATTTCTATTTACTTTTCATTCACCGACAATGATGTGACGGCGTGCTGTCTTTTATACTGAACAACTTCATCGCTGCGGAAAGGCTTTGTGAGGCTCAAGATCTTCTATCACGATAAGTGTTTCGACGGCGCCTGCTCGGCGGCGCTGTTCATGCGGTTTTACCGCGAGCGCATTCGCGAGCACGTGGACTGCGAATACCAGGGACTGGTGCATCGCGCGGGCGCGCTCTTCAACGAAGCCGACTTCACCGGTGACGAGAACGCCATCGTCGACTTCAAGTATTCCTCGTCGCCGCGTATCACCTGGTGGTTCGATCATCACCAGAGCGCCTTTCTCACACCTGAAGACGCCTCGCACTTTGAGCAGCAGCAGAGCAACAAGAAATTCTACGATCCCGATTTCCGCTCCTGCACCAAGTTCATCGCTGTAGTCACGCAGCAGCGCTTCGGCTTCAACCCCGCGCCGGTGGCCGAGGTCATCGAGTGGGCCGACATCATCGACGGCGCACTTTATGACGGACCGGAGGAAGCCGTCGAGATGAAAGCTCCCGCCACGCGGCTGACCATGCTGATCGAATCGAATCAGGATCCCCAGTTCATTCCCAACCTGATTCCGCAACTGGCCTACAAACCGCTGACGGAGATCCTCGCACAACCCGAGATTGCCGAACGGCTACCGGAGCTGATGGAACGCCATCGCCGCTCGATCGAGATCATGCGCGAGCGCTCCGAGTGCAAGGACGGCACCATCTTCTTCGACGTCACTGACCACGATCTCGAGGGCTACAACAAGTTCGTCCCCTACTACCTTCACCCCGACTGCGTATACAGCGTCGGCCTCAGCAAGAGCAGCTTCCGAACCAAAGTCTCGGTCGGCTCCAATCCCTGGACCACCGCGACCCACATGGAGAACCTGGCCAAGATCTGCGAGCGCTATGGCGGAGGCGGTCACGCCCGCGTCGGAGCCATTTCCTTCGCGCCGAATATGTTCGACCAGGCTAGGCAGGCCGCGCACGAAATCGTGGAAGAGCTGCGCGCCAGCTACCGCGCCCACGGGCGAACGATAGCGACGTCGTATCCGCCCCTGCAGGGAATCTGCAGATAGGTCATTCTGTGCCCTATCTGTGCTACCATAAACCGTGAGCAGGAGCGACCGGCCACGCAAGGTTGTGGACGAGACGACTGAAGTTCGTTGCGCTCTTGGGAAGGGAATCATTAGGGAAGAGGTCTGGCTGGACGCCCGCGAGATGATCGTCAGGTACAACCTGACATTTATCAATCACTCACTGTGCGCTAAGGACCGAGGCAGGGTGCTGGGATACGACAACAGCCACGGTCACCATCATCGCCATTACGCCGGTAAGCAAGAGAAATTCTCTTTCATTACCTACGAGAAGCTGATGAACCGCTTTCTAACCGAGGTGCGAACGCTTCGCCAAGAAAAGGATCCGATATGAAGTTGAAAATCCATGCCGATGGTTTTGAGGGATACGCGAGGCGCGCCTCTGCTCGGGCACGGAAGCTCGATCGGCGAGAATCGGTCAAGCCGGAGATTACGATCACCTTCGACAACCCGCTTGCCATGGTAGAAGTGCTCACGGCCGAGCGTCTTCGGCTTCTTCAACAAGTGAGGACGCAGTCCGCCTCGATCACAGCCCTAGCGGCTTGCCTGGGACGGGATCCCAAATCTGTCCGCAGGGACGTGCAGAAGCTGGAGCGTGCCGGGGTTCTGCGCACGCGCGAGCGGATTAATCCCGGACACGGTCGCGCCAAGGTCGTCGAACCCGTGGCCCGCGAGTACCGGCTTACCGCAGTTCTCTGATAGTGGTAGTTGGCTGGGTTTTACTGCCTTGTCGTCTTCGCCGCAATTACCGGATTCGAGCCGTGCGCCCGCACCTCATCTTCTGCTCGCTGCAGCAGACTCCAATCCGATTGGAATTGTGGCATTAGCTCGCGGTGATTGGACTGGGCTGTCAGCAGCGCGTTGGTTCGCGCCAGCAGCACCTGCATCGCAAGCTTGCGGTCCGATCCGTCGCTGAAGACGTTATCGACGCTCAGTCCTACGCGCCGCACTTCGCCGCCGGTGGCGATCTCCAGCCAGGGCTGGCCGTTTTCGTCCAGATAGGCGTGTCCGCGCGCCTGCAGCGTGCGAAACATGGTTTCCATCTTGCGCCGGTCGGCGATCACCTTGTCGTCGATCGCACTGCGTAGAACTTCCTCAAACCGCGAGCGGTATTGGCCCCACTGCTCATCCGTACCCACCTCGCGCTCGCTGTCGGCTTTGATCTCGTGCTTCAGTTGCTTCTCCCGATCGGTGTCCCCATCCTGCTTGGCGGCGCCAAGCTGTTCGTAGAGCTGGGCCACATCCTCGGATGGATGGTTTCTAAGAGCGTGATCCGGATTGAAGTGTCCGGTCAACAAGTACGATCCCGCCAGCGCGGGAATCGCTTGCGCCTCAAGCACCGCAATCGGGATCAGCCACTTGGTCGAGCGAACTGTCTGCTCCGTGCCTTCCCGGCAGTCGGAGCTGCGCTTGTAGGTCCCTGGCACCTGCTCGATGCGGATAATGCGCAGTTGCAGTTCCGGATGATGCTCGGCGTAATGCGTAAAGCTGCGCGCAATCGCCTTCGGCCCGGTCATGCCGAAATCGTTGATCACGTCGCGATGCGCCGAGTGCGGGAAATACGTGTCGACAACCATCTTGGCAAAATCGGCGCAGTTGCGCGATATGGCGCGGTAATGATTCACATTCGGCCGCGCATTGAATTCGCGGATGAACGCCTCGTCCTGCTCGCGCGAGGTGTGAACTTCGAAGATATAGATCTCGCGCACGAACGACGCTGCCACCGAGTCGCGCCAGTTCGCGTCGGGATCGGAGATGCATCGCGCAGTGGTGCAGATATCGCGGAGATAGGTTCGCTGATACTGCTGCTGCAGCAGGCTGCGCAACTCGGGATACCCGAACAGCGGCCGCTCGTCCATGCTGTCCACGCCGTAAAGGTAGACGCTCAGTGGAACCAGATTCCATTCGTAAGGCTGATCTTCCTTGTAATCCTCGTAGTTCTGCAGGACGGAACCCTGCTCGTCCGGGCGGCAGAGGCGCATCTTCACCGGCGTCTCCGGACAGACATTCGACAGGTAAACCGCCGAATGGCCCTCGCCGATGATCTCGGCCTTCACCAGCTCAGGATGAACATTGGGTTTCGCGTTCAGCAACAAGCCTACATCGGCCCGTGCCTGTAGGTGCACTACTGCCAGAACGCAAAGTGCGAGGATTGTCTTATAAAGCCGCATGTGCCTGTCAGCCCGCTCGGCTTTCACGCACCTGCGGACCATGGATTAGACGTTGTTTGTTGGAGAGAAGATCGCCCAGGAGACGACCCTCCTTGATCCATAATACCGTCAGAAGCCGAATCTGTGGATTAACTGATCGTGGACCCAAGTGGCCCAGAAGTAGCAGCTCCATCTCGCATTATCTAACCCGGTCCAACTCCATAGGTTTCACGAAAATTGGACACGCCGTTGACAATTTGTTGACAACTCCCAGAACCACTACCCGTAACCTGTTGGCTATTGGCGCTCGATCGGCGGATGGGGTTTAGGTCGAACTGGACGAGTGACTCCTAAGGCAGTGCTCATCCGCCGATCTGTGAATTCCGCCCAGCGTTCGAAATGCATCACCGAACGCCGGGCAGCGCGCAGTTTCCCCTGCAAGTGTGATCGGAGGTTCGCGGAATCGCCACTCGTCGCTCGCCCGCTCCGCTTCCTGGCGGACTGCTTCAAGGCACGGAATGCCCTCCGTGCCTTTGCAGTTTTTGTGCGAATGACACTTAATACGCCAGCATGATCCGCAGGTCGCGCACGTTGTTGCCGGTTGGTCCGGTCATAATCGCATCGCCGATGGCGTGAAACAACGGATAGCTGTCAAACATCGCCAGCGCATTCGCCGCATCGAATCCTTGCCGCCGAGCCCGTTCCAGCGTCGATCCATCAACAATCGCCCCGGCGGCCTCACTGTTGCCATCGATACCGTCAGTTCCGGCGCTAAGCACCGTGACATTTTCGCCTGCAATCTTCTGCGCGCAATACAGCGCGAATTGTTGATTGCGTCCTCCCACTCCCGGCTCCGCGCCAACCTTCACCGTCACCTCGCCGCCCGAGATCAGGCAGGCGCGCGACACTCCTTTGCGCAGATCCCGCAGGCGCGCGAGAAGGAAGTCTGCGGCCTGCTCGTAATCCCAGTCGTCGCACGCGTTCTCGACATCGACGGCAAAGCCGGCAAGCGCCGCTTGCTCCACCGCCGCATTAACCGCCGTTACGTTGGACAGCACGGTCACGTAGTGCGATCGCTGGAAGGCGGGATCGCTGGCCTTCGGCGTCTCTTCCAGCCGACCGCTCTCGAAGATCGAACGCACCGATTGCGGAAGCTGATCCAGCAACTGGTAGCGTTGGGCAATCTTGTAGCAATCTTTCACCGTCGTGCTATCGGGAATCGTCGGTCCCGAGGCCAGCGCGTCCAGCGCACCCTCCGGCACATCAGACACCAGCACTGATAACTGATACGCCGGCGACGCCGCTCGCGCCAGGCGCCCGCCTTTGAGTGCCGACAGATGCTTGCGAATCGCATTGATCTCGGCGATCGGGGCGCCCGAATGCACCAGCGCCCGGTAGGTCAGCACCACGTCTGCGAGTGAAATCTGCGAGCGGATCGGCTTCTCCGCAATCGCCGATGCTCCGCCGCTGATCAGGAAAACCACCAGCGTCTCCGGCGAAAGCCCCGTGACAAGCTGCAGAATCGCCTCTCCCGCACGCAGAGAATCTTCGTTGGGCAGCGGATGACCACCACTGAAATATTGGAATCCGGGAAGTTCAGCCGGCGCCTCACCGGGTGCCGCGATGATCCCAGTTAGTTCCGTATCGAGCAGACCCGCAAAGTTCTCCGCCAGGCTGTAACCTGCTTTGCCGATGGAAATCGCCAGCACGCGCGTGAAGGCTCCCAGGTCATACACCGTCTCATCGACCTGCAGATACCGTTCATTACGCTCCAGCTTCCGGCCAAGCGCACGCGGAATGCTGCACTCGGCTGAGCGCGTGATCGAAGATCTCACGCACCCGCGCGCGCATCTCGCGATAGAGCGCGTCGGAACTTGCGTCTGGCGGGGCCGGAACCGAGTCGGACATGCGGGGATTATAGATGGAAGCGAATTAGCGATTAGCAACTAGCGATTAGCTACGTGCCTGCTCAAGATCTCGAATTCGTAGTTGCCGCCTTTGGCAAGGCAATGACCCGAGCAGGCTTACTGCTGGATGGCTGACTCCAGCTTGATGGCTGACTGCTGATGGCTGACTGCTAATCGCTAATTGCTAGCAGTTCCTCCACCCAGCTCTCCACCGTCATTCGCATCTCGGTGAGATGTCCGGCAAAGAAGTGATCGCCGGGGACAAACACCAACTCCTTCGGTTCGGCTGCCTGCGCCACCACCTCCTCCAATGCGTCATGCGGACCATACTGATCACGATCGCCGCTGACAAATAGCTTGGGCTTGCGGCACTCCCGCAGGAATGAAAACGAGTACAGCCGTCCCTCCGCTTCGACCGGCGTGCCGATCGAGATCAGCGCCTTCACGTCAGGGTCGGGACACGCGGCGCGCAATCCTGTCGCCGAACCAAACGAAAATCCGGCAAAGATGATCGGCAAGGGAAACTCGCGCTTCAGCCACGCGAGTGCGGCTTGCACGTCGGCGATCTCGCCGCGTCCTTCATCGTGCTGTCCGGCGCTCAATCCCGTGCCGCGAAAGTTGAAGCGCAGCACCGGAAATCCAAATGAGTTCAGCGCCTTCATCGCATGGAAAACAACTTTGTTGTGCATGGTGCCGCCGCCCAGCGGATGCGGATGACACACCAGGCCCGCGTACGTCGCGTCAGGAGCGCCGGCGTTTAGCAGCGCTTCCAACCGCCCCGCGGGGCCGTGGATGAAGAAGGATCGGACTGTGGATTGCGAGATCGCCAATCGTGTTTCCGCGTCAGACTCTCTTACCACGGAGCGCACCGAGGCACGGGAAGATCAATACAAGAAGTTTCTTCCGTGCTCTCCGTGCCTCCGCGGTGAAAACGCCTTACCAAAAACTATAGCCCCGCGGGCTCGCTATTCACCGCGGGGCATAAGCGCCTGTGATGTTGCCACCACAGAGACGTAGATAATCTACAGGAATTCAATTACCCGTGAACGAAAAGTTATGTAAAAACTGATGACGTGCCGGAAAATCTATACTACTTCGCGACACGCCATTCCACGCCACTAATCGCCTGCCGACTCCGCCTTTGGCGCGTGATGCGGCAGCGAATCCGGCATCTCCGAAACATTCCACGCCCAGGCCGCCAGCAGCGCTGCGCCTTCGTTGATCTCGTCGGGAATTACTTTGTCGAACGTGTCCGTCTGGCTGTGATGTGCTTCGCGATAATGCGCCGGCGACTGAATGCAGAAGTACGCCGGCACGCCCTGATCCAGAAAGCCGACGTGATCGGAAGCGCCGAAGTAACGCGTGCTCAGCGGCTCCATCTCGAAGACCTCTTCCAGCGGCTGATAAATCTCGGACATCAGCGGCGCAGTCTCCCACAGATTCTCCAGCGCGATGCTGAAAACTTTGCCGGTTCCGGTGTCGTGAATCAGCACAGCGTCCATCTGCCCCACCTCAGCGTCATGGTTCTTCAGGTAGGTCTCGGCGCCGATGCCGCCTTGCTCTTCGCCCGTAAACAGAATGAACGTGATCGTGCGCTTCGGCTTCCAGCCCAGCGCCTTCAGCGTGCGCGCCGCTTCCAGTGTGGCCATCGCGCCCGTGCCGTTATCCAAAGCGCCTTGCCCCAGGTCCCACGAATCCAGATGGCCGCCAATGATCACTCGCTGTTCCGGATGCTCGCTTCCTTTGATCTCGGCAACCGTGATCGCCGCCGGCACCGAGTCCGCAGTCAAGGTGTCGTGCAAATTGAATTTCATGTTCACCGGCCCGCTCTTCAACAATCGATAAAGCAGGTCGTAATCTTCGTGCGTCAGGAACGCCAGCGGAATCTCCGTCGGGGTGTATCGCGGAAATCCGCCAGTCATGTTGTACAAACTGTCGGTTTTGCCACTGTCGAACACCACCAGTGCCGGCTGTTCGGCATACAAGAGCTTTATCAGTTGAAAATACTGCCGGTAGCCCATCCCCTCTTTGGGCACGCCCTTGGGCGGCGCAATTACTGCGTCGTAAGCGTTCTCCGGGTTCGGATCCTGCTTCGACAGGTCCACGGGCTTGCGCAGCATGACGATCTTGCCCTTCAGCTTTCCCTTGTACTGATCGAAGTCAGCCACCTTCTCGATATTGAGCACGATGACGTCTCCGCTGACGTCGCCGTCCGTGCCCTTGCTCCAGCCGAAGGCACGAATGCCGATGCGCTTCCGGACGGGGCTGGTGATCTCGGCGGTCTCCAGGCCGCGCGTCCAGCCGTGATCGATCTCCGCCGTCTCCAGATGCGCGTCGACGCCGTACTCCTGAAAGCGCTTGAGCGTCCAGTCGCTGGCCGCCTGCATTTGCGGGGAGCCAGTCAGGCGCGGCCCGATCTGGGTGGTCAGATACTCCAGATTCTTCATCAGCTCGGAGTGCGCTTTCACCTCATCGGCGATCTTCTGGTCAGCTTCTTCCATCGCCTTGCGATAGCTGTCGCGTTGTTCCTGCGAGCGTGACGATGTTTGCGCGGACGGAGAATGTTTCGGAGTGGTTTTCGGCGTCTGTGCCAGCAGCACTCCGCCAAGCAGAATTACAGCGATGGGCGCCAGCCAGCGGCGGCGAAGTCGAATCATTGCACCTTCCTCGGAGAAATTAGCAGGGAAGTCGATGATAGCGGGTGGACGTTGACGCTGTCACCTTGAGTGCGCTCGCTACTTCAGGGCTGTCATCCTGAGCGGAGTGCCGCTCTAGGATGTGTCGTCGATGTGTCGTCCAGACCGCAAGATCGCCGTTCTAAGATGTGTCGCCTTGAGCGGGACGTCCGCCGCTCTAAGATGTGTCATCCTGAGCGGAGTGAGGCGCAGCCGAACGGAGTCGAAGGACCTCTATAGCCGCGAGATAACTCGAAGGTGCAGCTCCCGGCCTGCCTTGTCACACGCTTTAGTTTCACGCCTCACAGCGCGGCGCTCTCCGAGCGCTGCATGCTTGACGACGACGATTGTCGTTTCAGTATCCCATCCATTTAAGGTGTCATCCTGAGCGGAGTGAGGCGCAGCCGAACGGAGTCGAAGGACCCCTACTCAGGCAGGAATCGATGCCCAGTCGACGTGAACATCGTTACACGGTCTACATACTCGGCAGCAGTAGCGGCACACTCTACGTTGGAATCACCAGCAATCTGCAGTTTCGAGTCAGCCAGCACAAAGAGCATGCCTTCCGGGGTTTCACCGCAAAGTACGAGGTCGATCGCCTCCATTATTTCGAGACGTATGGAGAGGTTTTGGCTGCGATCCACCGGGAGAAGCAGTTGAAAGGGTGGAGAAGGGAAAAGAAAATCTCGCTTATTGAAACGACAAATCCACAGTGGAAGGACCTGAGCAGAGGTTGGTACGACAAGCCGGTGAGGACCACGTTCAACGGGTGATCGCGACTATAGGGGTCCTTCGACTCCGTTCGGCTACGCCTCACTTCGCTCAGGATGACACTAGTTAAACTGCTGCGCCTCACTCCGCCCAGGATGACACTAGTTAAGCTGGCAAAGTCCGCTATAGGGGTCCTCCGACTACGTTCGGCTGCGCCTCACTTCGCTCAGGATGACACCAGTTAAACTGCTGCACCTCACTCCGCTCAGGATGACAATTAATCACACATCGTAGAGTAGCGCGAACTTGGATGACACATTGATTTGTTACACCGCCCAATTCCTGCGGTCGACAAACGTCCGCGGCTCGTAGGTCTTGCCCCGCGCCAGTTGCCGATCTTCGCGCTTCGACGTCCACAGCAGAATCGGTCCGGCAACGCTGCGGACCAGGCGAGTGGCCGCGCCGAACTCGTGCTCGATCTCGCGCCGCAGTTCGCGAATTCTGCCTGAGACCGCGGCGTTCGTTCGCTTCAGCCGTTTCTCCATTGCCCACAGTGCAGCGTCATAGGTCGTGCGCAGCTTCGCCGCTTCATTCGCGATGCGCTGCCGCACGCGTAGATCGGGGTGATCGTGATAGCGCTTCCAGCCCTGAAAGGTCGTCTCGCAGATGCGGAACAGGCTTGGCCCGTTGCGCTCGAAGTCGAAGCGAAACGCCCAATCGAGCAGCCGCTTGGATTCGTCGCGCGAGATGGCAGCGTGCTCGAAGTTGAATTTGTATTGGCCGTGAATGTCGGCGAGGTCGATCTCATCCAGCATTCGGCCTTCATCCTGCATTTGCTGGTACAGCGGCGTTCCCGGAACCGGCGTGTACAGCATGAACTGATGAAAGTCCGTTTCATGCGCGACCGCGTGCTCGATCTCCTGACGGATGTTCTGCGGCGTGTGATGCTCCAACCCGACAATGGTCGATCCCAGCAGCTTGATTCCATGTTGGCGCAGCTCAGACGCCAGCGCCTGCGTGTCGGTATCGCGCAACTTCGCATACGACGACTTTGGCGATTCCAGTCCCAGCCAGATCCATGACACACCCAGCTGTACCAGCTCTTCCATGCTGTATCTGCGGATCGCATTCGCCGACGAGAACACATACATCGACCAGCTCTTGCCCGCCTGCTTCATTCGCGCCAGCAATTGCATGGCGCGCTGCCGATTCAGCAGGAAATTCTCATCCATCATGAAGAACGAACTGACGTTCAACTTGCTCTCCATGTGCTCCATGACATCGAAAAGCTCGTCTCCCGATTGATAGAAGTTGACGCTCTTTCCTTTGCCGCCAAAGAAAGACGACGTGGTGCAAAAGTTGCATCCCATCGGACATCCGACGGACGGAATGATCGTCGCCGCTGTGTCGTGCGTGTTGTCAGGAATCCTCATGCCGAGCACGCGCATGCCGAAGCCGGACAGAATTTCAGGATGAACAATCGGCGCCGACGGGTCCTCGCCGAGATAACGGCGCATCCACGCAATGCCTTCGCCGCGCACTACGCAATCGGCATCGATCAACTTATCGATTCCAGGAATCGCGGCCACGTGTCCGCCGACGAGGATCTTCGATTTCGGCGACAGACTGCCGCACGCGGCGGCACATCTCGCGGACCTTGCCGAAGTTGGGAATGATGCCGGAGATGCCGACGATGTCGTATTCGGTCGACGTAAGCTCGCGCTCGAAGCGCTCCAGGGTAGGGAAGTCAAGCAGCGTGCTGGGCGCGGAAATGTTACGCTGAATCATCATCAAACCCCATGAGCGGTGAAACATGCGCAGCGAAAAACTGCCTTGCTCCCGCGTGACCTGGTTGTGATAGAGCTCCATGGGATTGATGGCGCGGCTGCCGAATTCGTCGTCGCGCGCGTACGGCCCGAAGACCGAGCTCAACAGCACGCGCGCCTGGGTGCCTTTCGGATGTGGGGAGACTGCATCTAAGCCTGATGTCGAAATCATGTAGCCATGATAGGAAGTGCGGACGCGGCGTTCCGTGATGTGGGGTACGTTTTGCGCGAAATGACAGAACTATTACATTGCCGCCTGATTTGGGATGGCCTGCTCCACGTCGATGTTGGTTTTCACCACTGAGCACACAGAGCTCACTGAGAGTTCAAAAGGATTTTAGTTTTTTCTTAACTCTACTCAGTGCTCTCCGTGTCCTCAGTGGTGAAAAATCACCGATACAAGGCTAGAGCTACACATCGTACATGCCATTCTTCGGTAACCGCGAACGTCGCGAGGTCAATCCCTGGCTGATCGCCATCGCCGTCATGTCGAGCACCTTCATGGAGGTGCTGGATACGACCGTGGTCAACGTCTCGCTGCCACACATCGCCGGCAGCCTCTCGGCGACCAACGACGAAGCGACGTGGACGCTGACGTCCTACCTCGTCGCCAACGCCATCATTCTTCCTATGACCGGCTGGCTCGCGAGCCGCTTCGGACGCAAGCGCCTGCTGATGATGTCAGTCACCGGCTTCACCGTCGCATCGTTTCTCTGCGGACTCGCGCCCAGCTTGCCATTCCTCATTCTTTGTCGCGTGATTCAAGGCGCGTGCGGCGGAGGATTGCAGCCGCTCTCGCAGGCGATCTTGCTGGAATCCTTCCCAGCAGAGAAGCGTGGGCAGGCAATGGCTTTCTGGGCGCTTGGCATCGTCGTCGCGCCAATGCTCGGTCCGGTCGCCGGCGGCTGGCTCACCGACAACTACAGCTGGCGCTGGGTCTTCTACATCAACGTTCCCATCGGTGTCATCGCGCTGATTCTCACGGAGATTTTCATTTTCGACCCGTCGTACCTTCGGCACAAAGAAAAGCGAGGCATCGACTACTGGGGCATCGGCCTGCTGACCGTCGGCATCGGCAGCTTGCAAGTTATGCTCGACAAGGGTCAGGAGGACGACTGGTTCGGTTCGCACTTTATCGTGACGTTGTGCGTGCTCGCCGTCGTCGGCCTGACCGGACTCATCATCCGTGAGCTCACCGCCGAGCACCCGATTCTCGATCTCACCGTCTTCAAATACAGTGCATTTGCCATTGGCACGTTCCTGATGACGTTCATCGGCTTCGTGCTCTACGGCAGCACGGTTCTGTTGCCGTTGCTGATGCAGGTGATCCTGGGCTACACAGCGACCCATGCCGGCATCACCAACCTGCCGCGCGGTCTGGCATCGTTCCTCATCATGCCGATCGTTGGCCGGATGATTGCGAAATTCGACAATCGCAAGCTGCTCGGCATCGGGCTCGTCGCCTCGGCGTACGCCATGTGGGAGCTCTCGCGCTTCAGCCTCGACGTTGCCTCGCGCGATTTCTGGTGGCCGCTGCTGGTGCAGGGCGCGGCGCTGGGCTTTGTCTTTGTGCCGCTGACTACGATCACCAACGGCGGCATCCCCAACGAGCGCATGGGCAACGCCACCAGCATCTTCAACCTGATGCGCAATATCGGCGCCAGCATCGGGATCGCCATGGTCGAGAACGTCCAATTCCGCGCGCAGCAGAGGCACATCAACATTCTGGGCGAGCACGTCAATCCGGAGAGTCTTAGCGCGCAACAGATGATCGAGAGCATGAAGCATTACTTCATGAGCCAGGGATCGAGCGCGGCGATGGCGACGCAGCAGGCGTATGACTCAGTGTGGGGACTGGTGCAGCGGCAGGCGGCCATGCTCGCCTACAACGATACGTTTCTGTTTCTGGCGATCATCTTCGCCGCCATGATTCCGTTGCTCTTCCTGCTGCGCAAGCCCAAGGCGGTCAAGCCCGGTGAAGCGATGATGCACTGAGCAAGCGCTTCCGGCGGAACTCGAGGAAGTCAGCGGTCAGCTATTTCTTCCCGAAACGGGACCACTACGCGATATTTTGTCTCTCCTGCACTAGATTTGCTTCTATTCCGCGAGATAACCTGCAGGTGGTGACAGAATCGTTGGGTTAGTGCTTCCTGAGTCACCACCGCTTAAAGCTGATTCGCGGGCGCCCTGCTCACCGAGCAGCCTAAGTCGATTCAGCCACGTTTCATTCGACACTACCCGAGTGTGGCGAAGGACATGCCGATCCCAGGGCTAGGCCTAGTAATTATTGCCGTTGCAGCGACTTACACAGCGCTAGTTCCGGCTGGGAACTTAACGGAGCAGCTCGGTTTCCGTATCGCCAATTCACTTGCGTTCAAGGAGGCATGGCGGTGAAAAGATTAATCTGCCTTTTCGGTTTTATCGCGCTCGTCACCCTGCTGGCGACGGCACAGAGTGACTATCCACCAAGAGTAGAGCTGGCGGGCGGTTATTCCTACCTCAACGTCAATCCACAAATCATTACAAGCCAGAATTTTAACGGCGGTGGTGGTGCTTTTGTCTTTGACTTCAACTCGGTTGTCGGTATCAAAGCCGATTTCATGGGGTATACCGGCGGCACGGGGTGGGGCAACTACCTGAGAAACCATGGATACCCCATAACCGGATCAGCCAGCGGTAATCTTTTCACTTACATGTTTGGCCCGCAGATCAAGAAGCATTCGGGCAGGTTCCAGCCATTTGCCGAGGCCTTGGTCGGGGCATACCACTCCAACGCCTACGCCACGGTGATCAGCTGCATTGAAGGCAATAACCCCTGCAGCTCTAAGAGCGTGAACGGTAGTAAGAACAACTTCAACATGGAGTTCGGCGGCGGCTTGGACATTGCTCTCTCCCAACATGTAGAGCTCCGTCCGGTGGAAGTGGACTACCTATTCACTTCGGTCAGCGCCGACCTCGTTAAGAGCTATTCGACGCATTGGAACAACTTCAAGTACGTTGGTGGATTGAATTTTGCACTTGGCGGGAAACCGCCGATACCCCCAAGCGCCAGTTGCACGGCTTCGCCAACCGAGGTGATGGAAGGCGATCCGGTGACTGTGACCGCGACGGGCAGCAATTTCAAGCCCAATCACACGGTCACGTACGCTTGGACCACCAATGGCGGCAAGCTGGACAAGGCCGATGCGCAGTCTGGACGGATCGACACCACGGGGGTGGCCGCGGGCAGCTATACCGCGAATGCCACGATCACCGATCCGCAGGTGAAGAAGGCCGGATCGGCGACCTGCGCGGCCAACTTCACCGTGAAGGCGAGGCCGATGAATCCGCCGCAGGTGAGCTGCTCGGTGAATCCGACCACAGTGCAGAGCGGTAACCCGGCGACGATTACGGCGACAGCCACCAGTCCCGACGGTGCGCAGATCACGGGTTATTCTTATAGCTCTTCCGCCGGCAGGATCAGCGGCACCGGCACTAGCGCAACTCTGGATACCGCTGGCGCAGGTGCTGGACAGGTTACCGTCACCGTTACAGCGACCGATGCGCGCAACCTGTCGAGCAGTGCAACCTGCTCGGTGGGCGTCGAAGTACCGCCGCCACCGCCGACTTGCAGCAAGGCGAATGCGATCCAGTTCCCGGATCTGAAGAGACCGTGGCGTGTGGACAACACAGCAAAGGCAATCCTGGACGACGTAGCCAGCCGTCTGAAGTCGGACCCGAACGCTAAGATCGTGATCATCGGTTACGCCGATGGTGAGAAGGCGCCGATGGTCGGGACGGGCAAGAACCGTCATCCGATGAATCTCGCGGCGCAGCGCGCGGTGAACGCGAAGGCCTACCTGCAACAGCAGCAAGGCATCGATCCGAGCCGAGTCGAAGTCCGTACGGGAACCGGCCAGGAGAAGGTGGCGGATATCATCTGGGTACCGCAGGGTGCCGATGAGAACACGTGCGCCGACCTCCAGAACACTACGCCGGTGGACGAGAGCGTGGTGAAGCCAAGCGAGAATGCTTATCCGAAGCCAGCGACGGCAGAACCGGTGCATCACAAGAAGGCGGCTACGGCGCCGCAACAATGATTGTCTTTTACTAAAACTCAGTTGCCGGCGGGAGCACGCCGCTCTCGCCGGCGTTTCTGCAGTCGCCGAAGTACGTCGCTACGCTGCTGCCCCAGCCTAAGAACTACGCTGAGGTTGTCGAAGGGACTACCACCCAGGAAGAATCCTGAATGTTCTAGACTCTTGTTGGGAACATTCTTCGATGCGCAAATCTTTCATCCCCTTATTCTTCTTCGCTCTATTTTGTTGCTCGTCGCTGATCTTCGCGCAAGCCAACGCATCCGCTCCGCAATCGAAGCAACCTAAGCCGACTCAAGCCAAATCCACCGCCATCGCCGCCGAAGGTCATCAGTGGTGGCAGCATGCGGTCTTCTACGAGATCTATCCGCGCAGCTTTGCCGACAGCAACAATGACGGCATCGGCGATCTGCCCGGCATCACCTCGAAGCTCGACTACCTGAAACAGCTCGGAGTCGATGCGATCTGGATTACGCCTTGCTATCCCTCGCCACAAGTCGATTTCGGATACGACGTCTCCGACTACGAGGACATCGACCCGGTCTACGGCTCGCTCTCCGACTTCGACAAGATGAAGCAGGACGCGGAGCAGCACGGCATTCGCATCATCATGGACCTGGTGTTGAACCACACCTCTGACCAGCACAAGTGGTTCATCGACTCGCGCTCTTCGCGCAACGCCAAACATCGCGACTGGTACATCTGGCGCGATGGCAAATCCAACCCAACAAGCGCAACTGCTTCGGGCCCCGGTGCGCCAAAACAACCGCCGCCGCCCAACAACTGGATCGCGTTATTCGGCGGCTCGGCGTGGCAGTTCGATTCGAAGACCAAACAGTTCTATTACCACTTTTTCTATCCGCAGCAGCCGGACTTGAACTGGCGCAATCCTGAGGTGAAGGATGCCATGTTCGATGTGACGCGCTGGTGGTATGACCGGGGCGTTGCCGGCTTTCGCCTTGATGCAGTGGACACGATTTTCGAGGACCCCAAGCTGCACGACAATCCCGTCCTGCCTGGGAAAAACGCCTACGGCGATCCCAACGAGGAGAACAAGTACAACACCAACTTGCCTGAGCTGCACGACGTGCTGAAGGGACTGCGTAAGATCGCCGATAAATACGACGCGGTGCTGATCGGCGAGACCGCGACCAAGACCATCGAGCAGCTAGACAAGTATTACGGGCAAGGTGGCAATGAGTTGCAGATGCCGATGGACCTGATGTTCGCAAAGGTCGACGAACTCTCGCCGCCTGAGTTTCGCCAACAGATCGCGGCTGTCAACTCCGCTCCGGGCTGGCCGGTCTACCTGATCGGCAATCACGACCTGCCGCGCTCGTATAACCGCTACGGTGATGGCAAGCATAACGACGCAATCGCCAAGGTGATGGCGGGACTTTATCTCACGCTACGCGGCACGCCGATCATGTATTACGGCGAAGAGATCGGGATTGAGCAGAACGATCCGAAGTCCAAAGCCGAGGTGAAGGATCCCATCGGGAAACTGGGCTGGCCTAACGACAAAGGTCGCGACGGTGAGCGCACTCCTATGCAGTGGCAGGGCGACAAGGTGAACGCCGGCTTCAGCAAAACTCGGCCATGGCTACCGGTTTCCGACAACTATCGCACCCACAACGTCGCCAGCGAACAGAAGGATCCCAACTCGATTCTGCGCTTCTATGAGCAGTTACTGGCGCTGCGGCATACGAACCAGGCGCTGCTCGACGGTGATTATGTCGCGCTGAACGAGAACGATCCCAACGTAATGTCGTACTTGCGCAGGTATAAAGATCAGGCAGTCTTGGTCGTGCTCAACATGTCCGACGAAACACAGAAGGCGAGCTTCGCTCTTGCGCCGCAGGGATTCTCCGCGAGCCAAGCTAAAACGCTCCTGACCACAATGCCGGAGATAAAGGACAGCGCGAGTGTGTCGGGAATGACGCTGGCGCCGTTCTCGGTCTATATCGGCGAAGTCACGTCCAAATAATTGGCGACGTTTGGGGGAGAGCTGGCCTTCAGTGTCTGCGAAAGAACCGTGCCGTCCCCTGGGGCGGTAGATCTTTTTCCCACTCTACCCAGCACTACGCTCCGCTCCGTGCTGGGCTATCTTGTCGGCGCGCCTACGGCGCTCGGATTTTCATGGCTCTCACTGCACTGCCAGAGTGGGGAGTCAGTTCTCACGAGGGCACATCAGGCGAGCGTCCGGGCGAACCGGCCGCACAAACGTCCAAAGAAGTTATCTTCCATCATTTGTGCAGCGACTCCGACAGACTGATCAGGTTTTGCGGACGTACGCGAATGACGCCCCTGCGCGGGCTGTCGATGTCGGCGATGAGGAAGAACGCGATCGCCAACAGAAACGGTAGAACGCTGAACAGCACTCCCTTCTTCTGGTGCGCGCCATAGCCAACCAGCAAGCTGCAGCAAATAGCCAGGATGATCATCAGGCTCCAGGCGCCGATGGGGATTCGGTTCCACCAGGCGGCTTGCGTGTATCCCTGCCGGTTCAAAACGTCATTCATGCCCGACACGACGAGGCCGATAATCGGCGTTGGCTGCGCCGCTGCATCGCGCTGCACGACCGACCACATCTCATCCTGTAGCCTCGTTGTCTCACCATTAATTCGCTCCAGCTCCTGCGAATCACGCGTGGTGAAGAACACCAGCCGATGATCGAGATACTCAGTCAGCAGCTCTTTCACCTTCGCACGATCAGCTGCCGGTAACAGGTCAGCTCGGACGTACTCGGTCCCGATGGCGTTGGCTTCCTCTTCTTCGTAGTTCTTGCGCTGATCGTAACGGCTGACGGCCATGGAAAAGCTGAATCCGATGATCAGCGCTAACAATGTCAAGCTGGAACTGATCACCAGGCCGAGGTCGTCGCGCTCCTCCTCGCGCGGAGGACGCAACCTCGTGCCGACCTTGGCGCCGATTTGCACCGATAGCCAAAGCACGACCAGGGAAAACACAAACACTACCAGCGGACGGCTGAATAGCGGATTCAAGTTAGTAGTCTCCAAGGCATCCGGCGGTGAGCCACAGATTAGCTTCCGGCGTCGGAGCCGCCACTTCGTTTAGGAATGACGAACGCAGGTATGTTAAACGATTCGGGACCGCAACGATTGTGACGACCGAAGCGATAACTCGCCAGCCTCTCTCCATTCGCCAGGAATTCGCTAGCGATGCTATTCCTCGTCAATCCTTCGTGTTACAACTGAGTGCGAACTCGCGCTATGAACACGAAGCGCACCACGATCATCTTTCTCGCGACCCTGGTCATTCTCGTCCTGGGCCTCGCGATCATAATCACTCGGCCTTTTCTGCAACCATTCGCTTTCGCTGTGATCCTGGCGGTGGTTTTCTTCCCGGTTCACGAACGGGTCCTGCGTGCTTTCAAAAAGCGCCGCGGGCTTGCCTCACTGATCTCTACCTTGGCCGTCATGCTCCTGTTTGGAGTTCCCGCCTTCATTATCGTGACCCTGGGGGCCAACGAAGCCTTGAGTGCGGCACACTATCTCACCCGGCGCAGCGCCGAAGAGGGCGGCTTCACTCTCTTCCTGCTGAATCTTGCGGCCGGGCCGCTGCACTTCATCGGGCGCTGGGTCGATCTGTCCAAGTACGATGTCCATGGCATCATCAACTCCAACGCGCAGAAGGTGAGCGTCGGCCTGGTCGGTGTGGGCGCGGCGGTGTTGAGCAATCTTGCGCGCTTCGCTATTGACGCGCTGATCACCTTCGTCATCCTGTTTTTCCTGTTTCGCGAGGGCAAAGAATGGGCCTATCGCGCCGGCAAACTGACTCCGCTCTCCGACGTGCAGGTAGCGCGCCTGTACCAGAATATCTCCGACACCATCATCGCCAACGTTTACGGCATTCTCAGCGTCGGATTCGCGCAAGGTCTGCTGACCGGCATCGCCATGAAGATTGTGGGTATGCCTTCAGCGCTGCTGTTGGGATTGGGTGCGGGACTCTGTTCCATCATCCCGGTGGTTGGCTCAGCGATGGTGTGGGTTCCAGTGGCGCTCTATCTACTGGCTGAGGCCGCGATTTGGAAGGGTATTTTCCTGCTGATCTGGGGCACAGTCGTGGTCAGTTCGATCGATAATGTCATTCGCCCGTGGGTGATTTCCGGGCGCGTCGAACTGCACCCGTTTGTGCTGCTGTTCTTCATCCTCGGCGGCGTGGAGGCGTTTGGATTTATCGGATTGTTCCTCGGGCCAGTAGTGGCATCGGTGCTGGCCGCACTGTGGGCGATGTTGCGCGAAGAGCTCGGCGACACCGGAGCTCCTGAGTTCGCGGATTTCCCTCCGTAACTGATACTCGCAGACGTTTGAGCTTGCTTCGTGTCAGGGCACGACTTCAGTCGTGCCGCAAAGGTATCTAAGAAACCCAGCGTCAGCCCCTGAGCGTCCGCTCAGGGGCTGACGCTTCAATTTAAGTGCAGCTCTATCGGCACGACTGAAGTCGTGCCCTGATACGAACCGCTGCATAAGGGAAGACTAGCAGGAGCGGTGCAGCGGGCGCGTAGTCAGCGAGGACTTGATCACTCGTCGCTTAGCGGCCTATACAGATCGCCCTGCTGGCGCTCTCCGATGTTACGCAGTGCCTTGACGGCGTATTCCTGGAAGTGCGGCGAGTTGCGATGCGCCGTCAGCGCCGCGGCATCGCGATACTGCTCGTAGATGAAGAAGCGGCGCGGATCTTCGGTGTGCCGATGAACCACGTACATGAGGCATCCCGGCTCCTGGCGTGAGGCTGCCTGCAGCTTGGAAAAGATGACCGCGACCTCGTTCTCGTGTCCCTCATGCGCCAACCAGTTCACCGCCAGCACCAGCATTGCATCCTCCGTGCTTGGGTAGAGCGGCGCTTCAGCGCCGCGTCAGAAGCGCCCGATTCAAGAGCCCGCGGGCGGCACTGTGTCGTCGGCTAAAGAGGCTGCTGAAAAAACTCGTAGCGCGACTCGCCTGCCGTCGGCTGAAGCCGACTCAGAATAGGGAATAAACGGCTTAAACGCTGGCCTGAAGGCCAGCACTACCCGAAAACCACGCTCCGGCCGACTTTTCAGCAGCCTGTGAAACCGACTCGGAAAAGGAAACAAACAGCCTAGACGCTGGCCTGAAGGCCAGCTCTACCCGGCCTTTCCTTTGGCCGGTTAGCTTTTCGCGGACTTGCCCATCCCATCTAGCATGGCCATAAACTCCGGCACGAACATCGTCTGCTCGCGATCCGGCCCGGTGGAGATGATGCCGACCTTCGCACCCGATTCCTTCTCCACGAACTCCAGATAGCGCTTCGCCTTCTCCGGCAGCTGATCGTAGCTGTCGATGCCGAAGGTGCTCGTCTGCCAACCCGGAAGCTTGGCGTAGACAGGTTCGATCTTCTCGAAGCCGGAGCTCTGCGCCGGAATTTGCTGCGTCTCATTGCCGTCGATCTTGTAGCCGACGCAGACCGGAATCTCCGCCTGTTCGTCCAGCACGTCGAGCTTGGTCACCACCAGCCAGCTTGTGCCGTTGATCATGTTGGAGTAGCGCAGCAACGGCAGGTCCAGCCAGCCTGTCCGCCGCGGACGTCCCGTGACGGCGCCGAACTCGTTGCCTTTCTTGCGCAGCGCCTCGCCCGTCGCGTCCTTCGATTCAGTGGGGAACGGTCCTTCGCCGACGCGCGTGCAATATGCCTTAGTCACGCCGATGACCACGCTGATCGAGGTCGGCGGAACTCCCGTTCCAGTCGACGCACCGCCGGAAGTCGCACTCGACGACGTGACGAACGGATAGGTCCCGTGATCGATGTCGAGCATCGTGCCCTGCGCGCCTTCAAACATTACCGGCTCGCCCTTCGCGATGGCCTGGTTCAGCAGAAGGGCAGTATCGGTAACGAACGGCGCCACGCGATCGCCGATGGCACAGTACTCGGAGAAGATCTTGTCGGCATCCAGCGGCTCGCTGTTGAACAGCGCGTGCGCGATGGTGTTCTTCTCGCGGCAGGCGTTGTCGATGTGTTTCTGCAGCAGCTTCTTGTCGAGCAGGTCCTGCACGCGCAGGCCGCTGCGCGCCATTTTGTCCTCATAGGTTGGACCGATGCCACGTGAGGTCGTGCCAATCTTCACCCGTCCCGGCGCGTTCTCCGCAGCCAGTTCGATCAGCCGGTGATAGGGAAGTATCACGTGTGCGCGATTGCTGACGAACAGGTTGCCGTCAACGTGCACGCCGGTTGCGCGTAGCGCATCCACTTCCTTCATAAACGCGAACGGATCGAGCACGACGCCGTTGCCGATGACGCCGCGGCAGCCCTCGCGCAGCACGCCACAGGGAATCAGTTGAAGGATAAATTTCTTACCATGAATGGTGACGGTATGTCCGGCGTTGTGACCCCCGGAATAGCGGGCCACCACTTTGAAGCGCTCCGAGAGCACGTCAACGATCTTGCCTTTGCCCTCGTCGCCCCACTGCGCGCCGACAATCACCGCAGTTTTGCCAGTTTTCAACATTCCACTCCGCTTTCAATTGCTAAATCTCTGCCCGGCAGCCGCGCAGATTCCTGCACACAAATCGCGTGTTCTTGCGAAACAGTTCCTTTAAGTCAGGGAAATTCTAAGTGCCAGGAGCGGCCAATTACCCGGTTGTTGTTACAGATTATTTTATCAGCAGGCCAGCGAGTCGCGCGTGACTTTCAGGCCATTGAGGTTGCCCAGTACGGTGACCGCGATCAGCTCCGGCTGAAACAGCTCATTGGCCGTGCGCAGAAGGTCTTCGACCGTTACCGCCTGAATGCGATTGATGATCTCGTCCATGCTGATGAAGTGGTCGTAATACATCTCCTGCCGCGCCAGGTTCGACATGCGCGCCGTGCTCGATTCCAGGCTCAGCATCAGACTGCCCTTCAGCTGATCCTTGGCTCGCTTCAGCTCTTCGTCGGAGATCGGTTCCTTCTTCAGCGCGCGGAACTCATTCACAATCGACTGCACCACTTTCGGCGCCGACTCGCGAGAAGTACCCGCGTAAACCGAGAGCATTCCCGCATCGCGGAAGGGATTCAGCTCGGAGAAGATGGAATACACCAGCCCTTGCTTTTCGCGCACGTTCTGGAAGAGACGCGAACTCATGCCGCCGCCCAGCAGCGTGTTGAGAATGTACGTAACGTAACGGCGATTGTGGCTGATGGGATACGACGGCACGCCCACGCAAATCTGCACCTGCTCCAAGGATTTCTTGTTGCGCAGGTTGATACGCGAGTTGATCTTCGGAGGTGTGTCGTGCCAGCCGTTCGCACCTGCCGGAAGGCTGGCAAAACGCTCCCGCAGCAGTTCCACGAGCTCGTGGTGATTAAGATTGCCGGCCGCGGAGATGATCATGTTTCCCGGCCGGAACTTGCCGCCGTAATACGCCAGGATGGCCTCCTGATCGAAGCGGCGTACCGTGTCCTTGGTGCCCAGGATCGGCTTGCCCAGCGGATGGCCCTTAAAGAAATTCTGCGTGAAAATCTCGTGCACGAGGTAATCGGGGTTGTCCTCGTCCATCTTGATCTCTTCCAGAATCACCCCACGCTCGCGCGTAATCTCTTTGCCGTCGAAGATTGGGTGCAAGACCATGTCGCTGAGAATATCGACGGCTACCGGCAAATGTTCATCCAAAACTTTAACGTTGAAGCAGATGGTTTCCTTGCCCGTGAAGGCGTCCATGTTGCCGCCGATGGAATCCACCTGGCGCGCGATGTCCTCCGCAGTGCGGTTGCTGGTGCCTTTGAACACCATGTGCTCAACAAAATGGGAGATGCCGTTGACCAACGGATCCTCATGCCGCGATCCGGACTTGATCCAGATGCCCATCGAGACAGAGCGGATGTGATCCATCTGTTCGGTCAGGATGGTCAGGCCGTTGGGCAGGATCTCGCGTTGGATGTTGCGCAGTTCTTCAACCATAATTACCGTTCCGAGCGATATAACAGTCTCCGCTCAGCTCGTGAGAGACAATTGCTTGAGCCTGTTTCGCGTCTTGCGGCTGGCGAACCGCCGGATAAAAGACGCGCCGTTTCAAAACTGGACGAAATAACCCGAAGCGACGTCGGGCACACGGAATCTAACAGATAGCATATTGGATGCATGGAGCAATCGCAAAATACCGAACTTTTAGGCCTTTCTCTTCAAGAGCTTACGGACCTCGTCGAGACGCTAGGAGAAGCTCCCTACCGCGCTCGCCAGCTGTTTGACGGTTTATACCGGCAAAGGTGGTCGAGCCTGGAGCAATTCACGACGTTGCCTTTGGGACTTCGCCAGAAGCTGAACGACCTCGGTTACACGCCAAGTTTGCCGCGGGTTGAGAAAAGCTTCGCGTCAACTGACGGCACGGTTCGTTATCTCTTGGGCTTCAGTGATGGCCAGAGCGTCGAGACTGTCTGGATGCCGGAAGGCGATGGCGGCGAAGCTGGCGATGGTTCAACTAGCGGAGACGAAGAGCTGGCGGACAGGAGAGATTGGCACCGCGCCACCATCTGTATCTCCAGCCAGGTCGGCTGCGCTGTCGATTGCGCGTTCTGCATGACCGCGCTTCTGGGGCTGAAGCGCAATCTCACTACCGGTGAGATCGTTGGGCAGGTTCTCGCCGTGCTCGCCGACCAGCAGGCCGACATCGCGCGCGATCGCGTGAACCTGGTTTTCATGGGACAAGGCGAGCCCTTCCTCAATTACGACAACTTCATGCAGGCGGTGCGATTGCTGGTGGAAGGCGTCGGCATTCCCGAGTCGCGCATGACGGTTTCGACCTCGGGCATTCTGCCACGCATCGCCGACTTCGGCGCCGAGCCGGTTCGCCCGAAGCTTGCGGTCTCGCTCAATGCGCCCAGCGAAGAACTGCGCACGCAAATTATGCCGATCACGAAGAAGTGGACAATCGAGAAGCTGATGGCCGCGTTGCGCGAGTTTCCGCTGCGCAATCGCGAGCGACTGACGTTTGAATACGTTCTGCTCGGCGGAGTGAACGACGAGATTCAGCACGCTCGTCAAGTTGTAGATTTACTGCGCGGGCTTCGCGCCAAGGTCAATCTGATCGCGCTGAATCCTGGCCCGGAGATTCCATTTTCCATGCCATCCGACGAGCGCGTGCTGGCATTTCAGGAGATCCTCGCGCGCGCCGGAATTCCGGCATTCATCCGGCGCCCGCGTGGCCGCGACATCTATGCCGCGTGCGGCCAGCTCAAGCGCACCGTGGAACTGGTGCAACTGACCCGCGAGTAGACGCGGGGACACGCGGGATTAAACAGGCTGCTGAAAAACCCCAAAGCAGATCCCTCGTCGGCCTGAAGGCCTCCTCTTGATGACAAGAATAAGGGACTTGCACGGCGCAGCTAAAGCTGCGCCCCTTCAAAACGCGCCCAAACCGAGTTTTTCACCAGTCTGTTAAGCCGTACCATCAGCGGCCTTCGCTTTCTTGCGAACTGAGAGTCGCGGGCCGGCCAAATCGAAATCATGCGTGATGTAGGGAATTATCTTCGCGACGTAGAACCGCACGGCTCCTTTGCAGATCCGGCAGGCAGGGAACTCATCGCCGCGAATCGCCAGGACTTCGTGTTCCGCCCGGTGGTTCTGATGAACGACGGCGTACAGGCCGGAGATGGGAACTAACTGTCCCGGCTTGTAGGCTCGAACGTCACGAACTGCTGAGTACGGCATCATCACTGAACTTCAACGGTGGTCTTGCTGGTCCCGATTGCCTCCTGGGCCTGACTTGCTATCCAAGTTTGTCTGAGATGTCTCACCGGTCGTTCAGCCTTCGGCGGCCAGTTCACGTACGACCGTCTGGAGATCCTCCAGCGTGATGTTCTGGAACCACGACATTAGCTGTTCGGGAGCCAGTGGCGTCAGCCCAGGAACGTCCAGATTCTGGCGTACGCACTTGACCACTTCCTTCAACACCGCGCGGAACTCGGTTCGATCGACCAACGGACCCATCTGCACCTTCTTGCGCCCGGTTCGTTGCCGGACGTCAACTCAGAATTGACTGACTTGTTGCAGACTGCTCGCCGCCTGCGATGTCTTTGGCGACGTTTTCCGAAGCTGGCGCCAAGCTTGCGGAGGAACACGAGCGGACTCGGACTGGTCGAACGGCCGATGCCACTGAACGGGACTTGTGGAATCAAGATTCGATTGAGCAACAGTGTGCCCACTAAATCTGTGATGCGGCGAGCTGGCGGCGAGTTGTCATCATTGCTGACGAATGATTTTGAACAGAAGTCCGGACCGAGCGGCTGATCGGCTGCGACAGGATTTGGTTCATGGGTCCGGGGTTAAAGGGTTGCCAATCGAGATCGCAGTTCAACTTCGCGTATCGCGCAACGCTCGGTCGCCGCACCCGCATCCGATGATAGGAACATTGCCGAACCCGATTCGGAAGGTGACATGAACGAAGACCAGTTGCTCCAAAATGACGAACGACCAAAGAAGGACGACGATCAGCTTAAGAAGAAAGTATCGGCGCTGAACCGCTACGTGCAATCGTTGTGTGGACTTTACAGCCGCATTGCCCGCCAGCTGCAGGTCGACCGTTCCTACGTCAGCCGGGTTGCGCGCGGCGAACGGCGCTCGCATCAGATTGAGCAAGCGCTAAGCACCGAATTCACGCGCATCATGAACGAGAATGAGAGCCAGACAAGCAGCTCAGCGCGATGAGCTCATCCCACGTTAGAAATTGTCGTCGACCGCAGTCTTGCGGCGGTGAGGCATCTGCTGTTAGCCGCGAAACAGCAGATCCCGACGGAAGGCGTTCGCGATGACAATCTTCTAGACGGTGGTTTTCCGTGCCCTCCGTGCCTCCGTGGTGAAAAATCATCCGACTTCGGGCTGGACCATCCAGCGGAAGGCCCCGGTTTTGCCATGTTAGTATCGAAGGCAAAACCCAATGTTCTCGCACGCGAATCCGGTTGACATTTTTTTTCAGGTCATTGTGCTGCTGTTTGCCATTTGTGTTCACGAGTCGGCGCACGCCTGGGTGGCCAATCGGTTGGGCGATCCTACAGCGAAGATGCTGGGCCGCGTCTCGCTGAATCCGCTGGTCCACATCGATCCCTTCGGCACCATCCTGATGCCGCTGATCCTGATTGTGCTGGGCTTCCCCCCGTTCGGCTGGGCCAAGCCGACGCCGGTGGATAATCGCAATTTCAAGAATCCGGTGCGGGATGACATTCTCACCGCGGTAGCCGGGCCGGTCAGCAATTTCATTACCGCGTTTGTTGCGGTGGTGATTCTGGCGATCATCGTTCATGGCTCGACCACGCCGATCAGCCGCTTTGCGCGTACGGAGAGCACGGCCGAGGCGCTGGCCACGTTGTTCTACGATGCGATGTGGATCAATGTGATTCTGGCGGTGTTTAATCTGATTCCGTTGCCGCCGCTGGACGGCAGCCACGTTATTCGTCATTTTCTTTCATACAACGCGCTGAAAGTTTATGACCGCATTGGCTACTTCGGACTGGTGTTGCTGGTGTTCATTCTGCCGATGATCGGCATCAACATCATTGGTTGGCTGATCACGCCATTCATGGCAATCTTTCAGGCTCTGCTGGCGTTATTCCTGGGCTTCCGATGACCGATACTCCGAAAACGAAAAAGGGCCGCATCCTGAGCGGCATGCGACCTACGGGCAAGCTGCACTTGGGCAACTATGTTGGCGCGCTGCGCAATTGGGTTGGTTTGCAGGATGACTACGAGTGCTTCTTCTTCATCGCCGACTGGCACGCGCTGACCACCGATTACGCCGACACCAGCGCGGTGAAGCAGAACTCGCTCGAAGTGATTCTCGACTATCTCGCAGCCGGATTCGATCCGGAGCGCAGCACGCTGTTCATCCAGTCCCATGTGCCGCAGCATGCCGAGTTGCACTTGCTGTTCAGCATGATCACGCCGCTGGGCTGGCTGGAGCGCGTGCCGAGCTATAAAGAGCAGAAGGAAAACCTCAAGGACAAAGATCTCGGGACCTATGGGTTTCTCGGATATCCGCTGCTGCAGTCGGCGGACATTCTGATCTATCAGGCGAACTTTGTGCCCGTCGGCGAGGATCAGGTGCCGCACGTGGAGCTGACACGTGAAGTCGCGCGGCGGTTCCATCAGTTCTATCCGCGCAAAATTAAGGCTGGAGACCGCGATCCGCGACGGGAAGAAGTCTTTCCTGAGCCGCAACCGCTGCTCACTCCCACTCCCAAGCTGCCCGGCACCGATGGCCGCAAGATGTCGAAGTCGTACGGCAACACCATCCTGATGAGCGAGCCCGAGCCGTCATTGCGGCAGAAGCTGAAGACCATGGTGACCGATCCGGCGCGCATCCGGCGCAGCGATCCCGGCGATCCCGACAAGTGTCCGGTCGGCGATCTGCACAAGATCTTCAGCACGAAAGAAACGATGGCGAAGGTGTACGAAGGTTGCCGGTCGGCTGGCATCGGTTGCATCGAGTGCAAAGGCTGGGCGGCGGACAGCTTGTGGCAGGTGCTTGGCCCGATGCAGGAGCGTCGTCAGAAGTACGAAGCCAATCCCAGGCTGGCGTGGGATGTTCTGGAGGCAGGATCGAAGAAAGCGCGCGAAGTGGCCGAGGCGACGATGGTGGAAGCGCGGGACGCCGCGAACCTGTCGCATGAGTACGAGGCGCCGGAAAGGACGGCGGGAGAAGGGAAGTAGGGTTAGCCCTTTGATTGGGAACTGCCCCACCCTAGCTAAAAGGACGGCTAGAACGGGGCACCCAGAGTAGAACGGGGCACCCTGCGTTGGCAAAGCGTATGACTTCCGCAAAATCTGTTCTGAACTTCCGCGATCGTGCTAGGCTCTGATTATGCAGATCACACTCGACATTCCGGAAGAGTTGGCCACTGTTCTCGCCGGCTCCGGTCAAGATCTGTCTCGCGCCGCGCTTGAGGCCATTGGTCTGGAAGCCTATCGGCAGCGGCGAATCAGTGGGTACCAGCTGCGCACGCTGTTGGGAATCCCAACGCGTTTTGAGCTGGATGCGTTTTTGAAGGAACACCAGGTTGAGAAGTACACCGTGGAGGATTTTGACCACGACCTCGCCAATCTAAGCTCGCGACAAAAGACTAAGGTCGACAAGTCGGCATGATCGTTGTCGCCCGACACCAGCCCAATCAACTACTTGATGTTAGGGAGGACGACCATGAGCAGCGCCAATATTTATCTTCAGAACAACACCGATTCCAATGCGGATCTTATGCTCTATCACTGGAGCCAGAACTATGGCACGGTATGGGTCTCCGGCAACAACATCGCTCCTGGCGACAAGATCGGTCCGTTGAAGGTTACCTGGGACACTGAAACTCCGGGAGACTACTGGTATGCGTCAATCGTGGTTCCCGGCGGTTCGCACCCGGCCATGTACGTGAGCCACAATCCGGATGATCCACTTCTCCCGTACTGGAAGGAATGCCTGTTGATCCACGATTACTTTGACGACAGCAAGGATGATGACGGGTCGCATCCTACGTTCACAGTGGATTGGAATACCTTCTCCATTAATCTCAAATCAGGCGCCTGTAGTGCCAGCATGCTGAACGTCGGCAACCACTCGCCGGTGTGGAACGTATTTGTGCTCATGCTGGAAAACCACTCGTTTGACAACATATTTGCGTTTTCGGGAATTAGCGGGATTACCGCTGCCACTACCGCAAACTCCAATGTATGCGATGGCACCACTTACAAGGTAAGCGACGCCGCGACGCCAACAAGTATGACTACGGATCCAGGCCACGAGTTTAGTGACGTTCTCCAGCAGTTGTGCGGCTACGGCCCCAACACGAAATACTGGTCACCCAACTATCCTAAGATCGACCTGTCGGGATTCGCAGCCACTTACGCCAACAGCGCAGACGAGCACACCGGGAAGCCGGCTGTTAACCATATCGGCGACGTCATGGCCTGCTTCAACACACAGAGTCAGTTGCCTAACATTTGTACTTTGGCTAAGAAGTACGTACTATGTGACCACTGGTTCTCATCTCTCCCTGGTCCGACCTGGCCGAACCGTTTTTACGTCCATGGTGCTTCGTCTGCCTTTTGGAACCCTTTAGGGCCATACTACTGGAGCCTTGACGACAGCCCTTCGGACCCAGAGATGGCGATATGGGAGGCTGCGGACGGATTCGCTTACCAAAACGGATCCATCTTCGATCGCTTGAACCAAGCAAGCATCCCATGGAGGATCTACCACGACACCAGCGGCGCAGTATCCGGCTCCGTTCCGCAGGTGACCTCCCTCAAGAATATCTCGTTGGTTGATGTGTTGAGCGTCAAGAGTCTCTCTGATATGCAAGCCGACCTGAAAAGTGCTTATCCCTACCGTTACACGTTTATAGAGCCCAACTACGGAGATGTCGTGAGCGATAGTTATGTCGGCGGCAGCTCCCAGCACCCGAAGGATGATGTTTCCGGCGGAGAAAATCTCATCGCCAACGTCTTTACCTCGATCTCCCAATCCCCGCTCTGGCAGCATAGCCTGCTGATCATCACCTACGATGAGCACGGCGGCTTCTATGATTCCGTGGTGCCCGGCCCTACGGTTGCACCGAACACTGCTGACCGGCCTGGCGAAAACGGCTTCGTCTTCAATCAACTAGGCGTGCGCGTGCCGGCCGTGATCGTCTCTCCACTGCTCGCAAATCCAGGTCAGGTCGATCACACGGTTTACGATCACAGCTCGGTGCTGAGCACGATCACGGACTTGTTCGGCCTGCGATTCCTGACCGCCAGGGACGGATCCGCGAACAACTTAACGCATCTGCTCTCCGGCGCCGGCGAGATGCCGAGTGGGGACGTTCTGCATCTAAGTGTGGGACAGCCGCCTTCGTCGCAACCGGCTATGACACCCGAAGACCTGGCAGCCCGCGCGCTGGAACCCCTTCCGGAAAAGGGCAATCTGCGAGGAACCCTCGCGGTGGCGCGGAAGACCGATATCGACCTCTCGTCGGGAACTCCGGCGGAACGTGCTGCTATCCACGCCAGGGTCTCGGCCCTCCAGACCCGTGGGGACGCTGACGCCTACATCAAGGAAGTGATGGGGAAGGTACAAGCCCGGAGAGCCGCTCATGCGGCGGCAGTCAAGGCCGAACTAAACAAACCAGGTTCTAAGAGTGCTATGAAGCAGACACCGCCGCCCGAGCAAAGCAAGTGAACCGGTCAGCGACGGTGGCGTTACGAACGGATGTTCGCCGTCGGTTTTCTGCAATAAGGGGCTTCCACCTTTCGGACCCGGTGTTGATTGCCATTGCGACGACGACCACAGCTAATCTGATCGGCACACTGCTGGTAGTGGCTAGGTACTTGTTTCCCATAACTACCGCGATTGAAAAGACGCCGCTGGAAGCCGATCAAGCGCCCGATGCGAAAGCGCCTGCGGGAGTGGGGGGAGCGCCTAAGCCTGCTTAGTCGGACGTGGTGAAGAAATTCGCGCACGCGGGTTGTACCCTTTCTGAAACAGCTTCATTCAATGTTGGCTGGTGGTCCCTGAATGAATGTTAGGGGTTGATACTGATTGAAGCGGCGGATGTCCTGCAGAGCCTATATGGCAGCGTCATCGTTCCTAACGCTGTAGTGCAGGAGCTATTAGACGCTCGCGCGCCCATCGCGGTGCGAGAGTGGATTTCTGATCCTCCCGCTTGGCTGAGGATGCATCCCGATCCACCAGATGATCCTACACTGGCATACTTAGGCAAGGGCGAAAGTGCGGCCCTGCCCCTGGCACAGGTTTTGGCGGCGGATAAGCTGCTCATTGACGAACGAGCCGGCCGGGTCGAGGCGGAGCGGCGTCACCTGCCCGCAACAGGCCTCCTCGGTGTGCTAGCGGATGCGCACCTCGCTGGGCGACTAAGCCTGAATGAGGCGCTGGGACGTCTGCGTGCCACCAGTTTTCGTTTTCATGCAGATGTCGAACGACAGCTCCGCCGTCGTATTTTCGAGGAACACGAGTAATTGTCCCTATAATGCCGTTAGCGTTTCAATGACTGAGAACCGACAACCCCTCGCCGTAAACGGCGCCCCGCAAGCGGCGCAGACTGCACCGCGCAAGAACGCGGACGAATCCGCGTTCTCTGTCATTGTGGGACAGGTTTACGATGGGCCGCTGGACCTGCTGCTCGACCTGATTCGCAAGCAGGACATCGACATCTACGACATTCCGATCGCCAAGATTACCGAGCAGTATCTGAAGTATGTCGAGACGATAAAGCAGTTCGATGTCGACGTTGCGGCGGAATTCATCTACACGGCGTCGCTGCTGATCCATATCAAGTCGAAGATGCTCCTGCCGCGCGATCCGGCTGGCCCAGCCGAGGAAGAAGATCCGCGGATGGAGCTGGTCAATCGGCTGCTCGAGCACGAGCGCTTCAAGACCGCGGCGCAGATGCTGCTGCAGAAGCAGCAGATCGAAGAGGCGGTGTGGTCGAATCCGGCGCTTAAGGAATTTCGCGATGCCGAAGGCACCGATCCGGAGCTGGCCGCCGACGTCATCGACCTGGTCAAGACCTTTCAGCAGATTCTGGACCGCGCGCGCAAACGGCCATCGTTCGATGTAGATGAAGAGTCGGTGACCGTTTCGCAGATGATCGAGTTCGTGCGGCGCCGGCTGTCGCTGGAAGAGCGGCCGGTGCGATTAAAGCAGCTGTTGCGCAGCTTGCGCTCGCGGTCCGCGCTGATTTGCGCCTTCCTCGCGATTCTGGAGCTGATACGCTTACAAGCAGTGCTAGCGCGGCAGGACAATGTCTTCGGAGAGATCGTCCTGAAGAAGCACACGACCTTCGATTCGCTGATGGCCGAGAGCGGAACGGTGAAGGATGATTGGAAGTAAGTAGTTGTCGGTTGCCAGTTGTCAGTTGTGCGCCGTTCTTATTGGTGCTGAGTGTAGAGCACCCCGGGCCGGGCACGGTTGTTGATCGGCAATCACTAATTGCTAATCGCTAATTGCTAATTGCTAATCATGAGCCTGAAAGCCAAACTTGAAGCCATTATCTACGCGACCGAAGAGCCGGTTACGCTGAACGAACTCGCCTTATTGCTAAAGGATTCGGTGCTGGCGGAAATACGCGCCGAGGAAGAGGCGCGGCTGGCGCTGAACGAGACCATCTTCGATGGCCAGCCTGCCGCCGAGAGCGACGCGGAGGAAGAGTTCGCCATCGAGGAAGCTGCGGCCGAAGTCGCCGGTGAGCCGGCGATGACAATTGCCCTTCCTGACCGCGATAAGCCCGAACCAGCTGCCGTCCCAAGCAAGGACGAAAAGAAGCTCGAAGAGAAAGAGCAACTGAAGGCCGTGAAGGCAAAATTGAGCGCGTTGATAGACGAGCTCATTTCCGACTACGCCGCTGCCGATCGCGGCATGGAAATTCGCCAGGTGGCGGGCGGCTATCGCATGGCGACCAAGCCTGAGCACCACGACGTCGTCGTCAGCTTCGCCAAGAGCCTTAAGCCGCCGGTGCGTTTGTCGCTGCAGGCGCTGGAGACGCTGTCGGTGATCGCCTACAAGCAGCCGGTGACGGTGCCGGAGATCAGCGAGATTCGCGGCGTCGATTCTGCCGGCGTCATCGCGACGTTGCTGGATCGCAAACTGATCACGACCGCCGGCCGCAAGCAGGTCATCGGGCGGCCGATTCTGTACAAGACGACGAAAGAATTTCTGATGCGCTTCGGGCTGAACGAAATCTCGGAGCTGCCCAGCATGGAAGAGTTCGAGAAGCTGGGCGAGCCACAGACTGAGCTTTTCGACGCGCCGGCAGCCGAATCAAGTTCCCAAGCGCCATCGGACGAGGAAGAGCCGGTGACCGAAGCCTTGCCTGATTCGAGTCATCATCTGGTCGGCGACAGCACTGTGCCCGCTGATGGCAGCTATGCCACCGAAGCGCAGCCGGAGGAGTCCCGTGAGAAGTAGCGTTCGGCAAGATGGGAAAGCTCCCACTGGGCCGGGAGAAATATGCGGCTTTTTATCACGGGCAAATGTGACAAGCGTCCTAAGCCTTCGGCACAAGTCACAGGCTAGAATCTGCAGTACGAGGGTGCGGTAAAGTTGTGTCCGGGCGCGATGGCGCCGAATTCTCCGGAAACGTGACTAAGTGAATTGTCGACCGCGTTGTTTCGACCGAAGCCCGCATCACCTGCCGCTGCAACGCTTTAAGCCTTCCATTCTCACGCAAAGCTTGATGTACCGGCCCTGTTGCCAGGAGGCTTATGCCGGCTGAGCGTCTGCAGAAGATCATGGCCGCTGCCGGGATTGCCTCGCGGCGAAAGGCGGAAGAACTCATCGCCGGCGGGCTGGTTTCGGTCAACGGCCAAATCGTTACTGAACTCGGCAGCAAGGCCGACCCTGAAAAGGATCACATCAAGGTCAACGGCAAGCTGCTGAGCGGGCCGCAGCGTCAGGTCTATCTTCTGCTCCACAAACCCAAGGGTTACGTAACCACGGTGACCGATCCGGAAGGCCGGCCTACGGTGTTGGATCTGGTGCGCGGCTTGGGGGCGCGGGTGTATCCGGTGGGGCGGCTCGATTACCTGAGCGAAGGATTGCTGCTGCTGACCAACGACGGCGAGCTGGCACAGAAGCTGACGCACGCCTCGTCGCACGTGCCGAAGACGTATCTGGTGAAGATCAGCGGCCAGGCGGCGGAGGATCAGATCGAGAAGCTGCGGCGCGGCATTGCGCTGCCGGCGGAGCGTTCGCGCTTGAAGGCTCGCGCCGATCTGGATGCGAAGCCGAAGCAACGCAGGCGTTCGGCGGCGGTGAAAACGGCTCCGGCGCGAATTCGATTGCTCCGCGAGGCTGCCAATCCGTGGTATGAAGTGATGCTGACGGAAGGCCGCAATCGGCAAATCCGCCGCATGTTCGAGGAGATTGGTCATCACGTCGAAAAGATCAAGCGCGTGCGCTATGGGCCGCTGGAGCTGGATGTGGAACCGGGAAAGTTCCGGCATCTAAGCAGCAGGGAAGTGGGACAACTGAAAAAGGCAGCAGTTAGCAGTTAGCACTTAGCATTTGGCCAAAGCTGGACAACTTAAGCGATGCGCACAACACGAATACGACTTGCGAACAGCCAATGGCTAATTGCCAACTGCTGATTGCCAAGTGCCAATTGCTAACTGCTAAGTGCTAACTACTAATTGCTAACTACTAATTGCTAAGTGCCGCCTTGGAGATACAATGACGAATTTCGGTAAGCTGATTCCAGATCATCTGAAGAAGCTGGACAGTTACAAGCCTGGCAAGCCGCTGCGGCAGGCGGAATGGGAGACCGGCGTGCGTTGTATCAAACTGGCCTCGAACGAAAATCCTTTTGGCCCGTCGCCATTGGCGATCGAGGCGATCCGGGCGGCAACTGCCGAGAGCCATTTCTATCCCGACAACGGCGTCGTCGAGCTGACCGCGCGGCTGGCCGAGATTCATGAAGTCGACCCCAGCCAGATCCTGGTGACGGCCGGCGGCACAACCCTGCTCGACCTGGTTGCGCGCACGCTGCTTGGCCCGGGCCTGAATGCGGTGACCAGCAAGCTGTCGTTCATCGTCTATCCCATTGTCACGCAAGCCGCGGGGGCGCACCTGATCGAAGTGCCGACACTGAATGATGGATACGATCTCGAAGGCATTCTCGGCGCGATCGAGGGCAACACTCGCGTGGTTTACATCGCCAATCCCAACAACCCCACAGGAACCGTGCTCGACGCCAAGGCGATCGACCGGTTCCTCGATCGCTTGCCGGCGCACGTGATCACGGTGCTGGACGAAGCCTACTACGACTTTGCCAACTACTTCGCGGCGCAGCGCGGTCTGGATTATTCGCACTCGCTGGATTACGTGCGAGCCGGGCGACCGGTGATCGTGCTGCGAACGTTTTCCAAGGCGCATGGATTGGCCGGGCTGCGCGTGGGTTATGGGATGGGACCGGCGGAGTTGATGGGATATTTTGCGCGCATGAAATCCGCGTTCATGGTGTCATCGCTCGCCGAGACCGCGGCACTGGCCGCGCTGGCCGATGAGGATCACTTGAAGCGGGCCGTCGAGAACAATGCCGCCGGCGCGAAGCTGCTGATCCCTGCAATCGCCGCGATGGGCATTCGAGTGGTGCCGACATGGGCGAACTTCCTGTTCTGTCATGTCGGAGAAGATGCCCCTCAGCTGTGCCAACTGCTGCAGGAGGACGGCGTGATCGTCCGTCCGATGACCGGCCCTTGGCGCGCGCCCGACGCCTTTCGCGTGACCATCGGCACGCCAGAGCATAATGAGCGGTTCCTGGGCGCATTAAAGCGCGCCAGAGCACGAGTGCCGCAACTCAAGTAATCCCCTTTGACATTCGGGCGCTATACTGTATACTGTATATGTACAGTAGACAGTGACAGACGCTCTTACATTGCGTATCGACCTCGATTCCTCCATTCCGGCAGGCCGGCAAATTGTCGACGGATTGCGGATTCTGCTGGTGAGCGGCAAGTTGTCGCAGGGATCGGAGTTGCCGTCGGTGCGGAGAATGGCGCGCGATCTCGGCGTACATTTCAATACCGTCGCCGAAGCTTATCGCACGCTGGCTGACGAAGGCTGGCTGCGTTTGCATCACGGACGCGCAGCCAGGGTGGTGTGTCGCGATGCTCCCAATCCCACCATGGATCAGATGGACGAATTCGGCCATCGTCTGCGGGCGCTCATCGCCGAGATGCTGGCCAAGGGAATCCCCGCTGCGAAGCTACAGGATGATATGCGTGTCGCGGCCGAGGAGTTAGAGTCATGAAAGCCGAGGTTGCCATGCTGATCTTGCCGCTGGCGTTTGTGGCAGTGATCTTTCAGTTCACCCCACTCCTCACCCGACGCGGCATTTTCTTCGGCGCCACGGTCGATCCCGACTTTCCGCGGAGCGCCGATGGCCGGCGCGTGCTGTGCTCCTATCGCTGGCACGCGGCCTTGTGGGCGATCATCGCTCTTGGATTGGCCGCGGCGTTATTGCCGCACGCGCTGCCGTTGGCCGTTCTTGTGCCTCTGCTGCTGATAATCGTCGGCTCTGCGCTGAGCTACTGGCTGAAGTTTCGCGAGGTGCACACTCGCTATGGACAGCGGCGTCCCGAGATTCGCCAAGCCGAGCTGTCAGTTCCCCCAACCGGGGCACGATTCAACGCGTGGCTGTGGGTTCCACCCTTTGCGGCGCTGGCGCTGACAGCCGCGTACCTGCAATCGCATTGGAACCAGCTGCCGGAGCGCTTTCCGGTTCATTGGGGCGCAGATGGCCAGCCCAATCGCTGGTCATCGCGCGAACCGCTTACGGTCTTCGCTCCAGTTGTGATCGGAGCCGGCATGAACCTGGTTATGCTCGCTCTGGCTTGGCTCTTCTCGCAACTGTCGCGCAACACGATTATGCGCCGCGTCACGGTTCGTCTGTTGGAGGTTCTGCTCTATCCGCTGACGCTTACGTTCATCATCGTCGCATTGCTGCCGTTCGGCCTGGTCGTGCCGGTGTGGTTGATACCGGCGATCATGATGACCTGCGTCGCCGGATTGATTTTCTGGTCGTATCGGCAGATCGTCGCGCCGGCGCTCGCTGACGCCGTGCCCGATCCACAAAGTGATTCCTACTGGAAGGCAGGCATGTTCTATTACAACCCGAACGATCCTGCGATCTTCGTGGCCAAGCGCGTTGGCATTGGCTACACGGTGAACTTCGCCAACAAGATGTGCTGGCTGGTGCTGGCCGGAATTCTGCTGCTAGGGCTGCTCCCCGCGGCTTTGGGAATATTGGCCGCGAAGAAATGAGGATTCGGCTCGTAGGGGGACGTGGTTTAGAACGCGCCGGAAAGCGTCGAGCACGAGTGGTTTGAGTTGACGGGGTTACTAATTGGGGATAAAGTTTCGCCGCATCTGACCATTCTCGATAAGGAGAGGCTATGCGAAAGCGAATGGATCTTCTGAGCTGCTTCACCTTTTCCCGACTCGCCACCAGAACGGCTACAGCGTCGTCGGCAATCGTGCTGGCGCTGATGTTGTTCACGGCGCAGGCTGCTCACGGGCAAAGCTTCAGCGTCCTCCACAGCTTCACTAACGGGTCAGATGGGGCAAATCCGCGCGACGGTGTTACCGTCGGCGCGGCCGGAATTCTCTACGGCACCGCGGAAGTCGGCGGAACGCACGGTGGTGGCGTAGCGTTTGAGTTGAGGCAAAGAGGGAAGGGTTGGATCTTGGCCCCGTTATATCCATTCGGCGCCCCCGGGGATGGGCAATACCCCTTTGGCGGATTAACCGTTCAGAACGGCATTCTGTATGGCACGACGAGTAGCGGAGGCGCGCACGGACTTGGCACGGTCTTTGCACTCAAGCCACCGCCCTCCGCGTGCGTGAGCGCCATCTGCTATGACGACGAGACCATCCTCTGGAGCTTTCAGGGGCCCCCGGATGGCGAACTCCCCTATTACATGAATCCCATCTTCGATAAGAGCGGAAACATGTACGGGACGACCTGGGCCGGCGGCACCTACTCGAACTGTGACGGAGGTTGCGGCGCGGTGTGGGAGCTCACACCGTCAAATGGCGGATACACTGAGAGCATCATCTACGACTTCACCAACGGTAATGACGGGTATTGCCCTAACACAAGTGTGGTTCTCGACAATAGCGGCAACCTTTACACGACTTCGAGCGGAGGTACCAGCGCGGGCGGAGCCATCGTTGAGCTGTCGCCTTCCAACGGGGGATGGACGGGCAACACCCTTGTCGATTTCCTCTCCAGCCAGGACGGGAGCTTGGGCGATGCCAACAGTCTGGTCATGGATTCGCAGGGCAACCTCTACGGCGCGCTCGCGAGTGGCGGACCCGGGGGTGGCTACGGCACCGTGTACGAGCTCATGCGAAGCGGGAGTGGCTGGAACTTTTCCCTGCTCTGGGACTTCACCAGTCAGGGTTGTGCAGACCCCTTTGCCGGAGTCACACTGTACAACGGCAACTTGTACGGTACTTGCAACGCAGGCGGCGCCTACGGCCAGGGCGAGGTATTTGAGCTGAGCAATAGCAATGGCATGTGGACGCTCAGCGATCTCCACGACTTCACTGGCGGCAGTGATGGCGCGCTTCCAGAAGGCAACGTGACCTTCGACGCCGACGGTAACATGTATGGCACAACCTACCAGGGCGGCAACACGTCTTGCGGCAACGGCTGCGGCACGGTTTGGGAGATTACCGGCCTGACTGATCGCAAATAAGGCTAAACGGGAGCGCTGGCGCGTGCCACATTCTGACCGCACAGCGCTCCCAGTCTGCAATCCCTCCAAGGCCGGCGCTCTGGCGCATGTGCAACTTGCCGTAGTCTTCAGGAGGCTTGTACCGAACTGCGCATCGATTCCGTTTGTGCAGTCGGAGCCAGCATCGGTAGTCGCGCCGCGCCATACAGTCCGGCATCGCTTCCCATCAGCGCAATCGTCACCACCGTGTGCTTCTCGCCTTTCTCCACTTTGTCTGGCGCGGTAATGGAGTAGATGAACGATCGCACCTTCAGCTCCTGGAACATGGTCGGTGCGAAGGCATCCCACGCGCTCGAGACTCCGCCGCCGATCACGTACATGGGAAGATTCAGCGCGTTGATCATCGAGCCGACACCGATGGCAAGCGCGCGTCCGACCCGCTGATAGATCTTCTGCGCCGACGCATGACCTTGAATCGCGAGCTGATAGATGCCACGCGAAGAGAACTCAACATTGCCGCGCGCCGAATCAGCCAGGTCCGGCGCTTCGCCGCTCTCAATCGCCTCGCGCCCCATGCGCACAATGGCCGTTGCCGACGCGTACTGCTCCAGACATCCGCGACTGCCGCAGCCGCACGGATGGCCCTCGGATTCGATATTGAAATGGCCCAACTCGCCTGCCATGCCGTTCACACCGTGCCAAAGCCGGCCGTTCATCACGATGCCACCGCCGACTCCCGTGCCCAGTGTGTACATCACCATATGATCGGTGTTGCGGCCTGCGCCCAGCCACTTCTCGCCCATCGCCGCTGCGTTGGCGTCGTTCTCCAGCACGACCTTCGTCGCCAGGCGCTTCTCGATCTCCTGACGCACCGGAAACCCCGCCCAGTCCTGAAGGTTCGGCGAGCGCTCGATGATTCCCGTGTCCATATTGATGAATCCCGGCACGCCAATGCCGATGCCGCAAAGATCGCCCGAGCTGCGATGCTTCACCATCAGCGCCTGAATCGCGTCGCACATCTCGCGGATGACGTGATCGCGGCCCAGCTGCACTTCGGTTCCGGTTGTGACCTTCTCCAGCATCTTGCCTTCACCGCTGACCGCCGCGATGCGCAGGTTCGTTCCGCCAAGATCGACTGCAATGGAGTACATGCTCATGTAAGGCCCTCAAGTTTTTTCTTCGCCACGGAGGTCACTCATTGGGATTAGGGGTTAGGGATTAGGGTTAGGGATTGGGGGCGGAAGAGTTCCTCAGATCCCCAATCCCTAATCCCAAACCCCAAATCACTTCTGACACTGCGGACAGTAATGACTGCTGCGTCCTGCGATGATAACTCGCTTGATGGGAGTTTTACAGACGAAACACGGCTTTCCTTCGCGTCCGTAAACCCTATGTTTCAATTGGAAGAATCCGGCGCGGCCTTCGGCATCGACATAGTCGTTGATCGACGACCCGCCCAGCTTGATCGCCTGGCGCAGCACCGCCAGCAAGCCCGTGTGCAGCTTCTGCAACTCGGCATGCGTCAGCGACGACGCTCTTCTTCGCGGTCTGACCTTGGCGCGAAACAGCGCCTCATCGGCATAGATGTTGCCGACTCCGCTTAGCAGCTTCTGATTCAGCAGCGCGCTCTTGATTGGCGTCTTGCGATGACGAAACAGGCTGATGAAGTCATCGATCTTGGCTTCCAGCGGTTCGTCTCCGGGAGCCGCGAAGCCGGGACCATCGCCGGATTCGATCCGCACCACGGCAAGCCGCCCAAAGCGTCGAGGATCGACAAACCGCAGCTCGCGTCCAGAAGCCAGCTTCAAAACAGCATGAGTGTGCTTTGCCGTCTCTATCGCCGGTGACGCAATCAGCAACTGTCCGGTCATTCCCAGATGTACGATCCACTGGGCGCGAGCAGGCGATCCGTTCTTTCCACCGCGCTTGTCCGCCTCAAGATCGAAGACAACATGCTTGCCGACACGGCGCACGCGCGCAATCCGCGAATGCTCAAGAACGGAAGCAATCTCCGCTGCTGGAGACTTCAGCGGCTCGGGCTTTGACCCCAGCCAGACCGACTCGATGGTATCGCCCGCGATATGCTTATCCAGACCGCGTGCGACGGTTTCTACCTCGGGGAGTTCGGGCATCCAATCAGTTTACGGCAAGCCGCGTGCACCAAGAGCAAGAGCGAAGATGGGTAGTGTCCTAAAGTTGCGTTGCTGCTAAACAGCAAGCGGTTGCAATCGCTCCGCGACGCAGCCAGAATCAACGCGCCTAACGAATGCATTCTCAAAGAAGCTAGACAATCACAAAGCCGCTTGCGCTTTGCATTTCGCGTATTACAATTTCTGCCGGATACACAAGAGCCTTCGTGTGGTGCCAGCAATGGAAGCGGGAATCACAGATCACATATGGACTTTACGCCAAATGATCGGCGGCTAGTGCTCTTTGCCTTGATTCTCGCCGTTCCTGTGGAGATCGGCTCTCTGATAGCGTTTTCGCACATCCCATTCGACTATGAACCGGCAGTAAAACCAGGCCTGCTAGAACTCTGGAGTGGAATGGCGGCAATCGTCATCCACTATCCCGCAGTGCCGCTTTTGATGACGCGACTAACGGCCTATCCCACCTTGATGTGGACAGTTCTTTTCGCAATTGGGTACATCGACCTGCTGATCGTATTCGGTTTCGCGATTGCCATTTTTCGGCTTGCTAGACGAGCAGCAGCGCAACTTTAGGACACTACCGAAAAGGAGATCTCGTGGTCACAAAAGAGAAATTGAGCTCACTTGGCCCGCCGGTGCCGGAGTTGCCGGTCGCGGATGTCGAACGCGCACAACAGCATTACCGGGATGCACTCGGCTTTGAGATCGGCTGGCTTTATCCAGGCAAAGAAATTGGGGCCGTGTCACGCGGTCGCGTGGCCATATTTTTTCGCAAGAGGAAGCCACCATTCGAACCTGCCATTCACTGGGTGTTTGCTGAAGATATCGATGCGTCGTACCAGGAACTGAAGTCGTTAGGTGCCAACATCGTCGATCCTCTGGAAAAGAAGCCTTGGGGATTAAGGCAATTCACCGTAAAGGATCTGGACGGAAACCTCTTCTATTTCCACCATGACTAACCATGCCGCATAACCAGTGTCGAGTCGGCAAGCGGTCCGGGCCAGGTTACGACACTACCGCGAATAGCGAAAAGCGATCCCACGCCGAATACCAAAACCATCCAATCCGTACCTTTTCCCCGCTGACGCGTCCAAACTGAGGTTGTCCCTTTGACATCGCCTTGCGACTGAAGAATAATCTGCTTGTCAGCTCTGGCTTTGCCGCAGTTCACTCCCCTGTGTTGATACCAGATTGCGAATCCTGCGGACAGCTTGCGAGTTTCCAGCGTATAGCGAGCTGGCAAAAGAGGTTCCAAATGCGCACACGTAAGCGACAGCGTGGTTTCACCCTCATCGAACTGCTGATCGTCGTCACCATCATTCTGATTATTGCGGCGTTCACGATTCCGAAGCTGACCAAGTCGACGATCCCGGCCCACGAGGCGTCCGCGATTGCCAGTATTAAGGCGATCAATGAGGCGGAGATGATCTACGCCAGCAGCCATCCCGACGTAGGATTCACGCCGGATTTGCAGATGCTGGGCGGCACGGCGCAGAGCGGCGGTGAGCAGACCATCGATAATCCCTTGGCCAACGGGCGCAAGAGCGGCTACACGTTTACCTATACTCCGGGTGAGAAGGTGAACAATGCTGTTCGTTCGTACACGATTACCGCGGTGCCGGATCAGGTGGGCACGACCGGGCAGCGCCGCTTCTTCTCCGACGAATCCGGAGACATCCACTACAACGCCGATGGAACGGCGGACGCCACCAGTCCCACCATCAGCAATTGATGTTCAGGGAATTCCGCTCGGCGATTAAGGTCTCACGATTGTCGTGCTCTCAACCAGGCTCCCGTGCGATGAGCGGGAGCTTTCGCGCATTTATCGGAATCAACCTACTACTCCTCTGCACTCTATCTCTCCGTGCCCAGACCGACGCTCACGCCCTGGCCGCGAAAGTCGACCAGCGCTACGACCACATGCGTTCGCTGGAGGCGCGATTCACGGAAACCTACACCGGCGCCGGCATGTCTCGCACCGAGAGCGGCACGCTATTGCTCAAGAAGCCCGGCCGCATGCGCTGGGACTATGACCAGCCGCGTCCCAAAATGTTCCTCACCGACGGCCAGATGGCATGGTTTTATGTTCCCGGCGAGCACCAGGCGCGTCGCACCCCGGTTAAGCAGTTGGATGACCTGCGCTCGCCTTTGCGCTACCTTCTAGGCAAAACCAAGCTGGACAAGGAGCTCGAAGGCCTTTCCGTTGCCACCGATCAGAAGCCGGCCTTCGCCGGTGATGTCGTGCTGCGAGGCATTCCTAAGGGAATGCGGGAGCGCGTGGAGCAAACGCTTCTGGAAATCTCTCCCGATGGTCTGATTACCCGAATCGTCGTGCAAGAGATCGACGGTTCCACCACCGAATTCCGCTTTCTTCAGCAGAAGGAAAACGTCGAAATACCAGACACACAATTTCGCTTCGTCCCGCCCCCTGGCGTCGAAATCGTGGCCGGAACGGAGTTAACGGAGTAGCCGGGAGAACCGCTATTCGCTCTTCGCTTTTCGCCAGAGACCAGGCGGTTCGGCAATGTTCGCCCCGGCGCGATCGAAGCTATCAGCGGTGCAGCATTACAGGCGGCTGCATGAGCGAATAGCGAAAGGCGAAAAGCGAAGAGCTACCAGCGGAAGCTGTTAAACTACAGTCAACACCCTCTCCGCGGGAACTTTCTGATTCTATGGCCGAATACACCATCAAAATGGCCGACGAGCGGGGGCACGTTCTGGAGCAGGTCGAGAACGGCGCCTCAGCGGCGGAGATCCGCGACCGCTTCGCCCAGCAAGGCTATCTTGTCTATTCGATTAAAACCAAGGGGCTGCTCTCCACCGAGTTCAACTTGCCCCGCCGCCGCAAGGTCAGGCAGGACCAGTTTGTCATCTTCAACCAGCAGTTTGTTACCCTGATTCACGCCGGACTGCCGATCATTCAGTCGCTGGAATTGCTGATCAAGCGCCAGCGGAATCTGTTCTTCCGCTCGGTCCTGCAGAATGTGCGCGACCGCGTCCGCGGCGGCGAGCTCCTGTCGGAAGCGTTCGAAGCCCAGAAGGTGTTTCCCAAGGTCTACACCACCACGCTGCTGGCTGGCGAAAAGAGCGGCAACCTGGAAGAAGTCCTGGGCCGCTACATCTCGTTCCAGCGTCTGTCCGTAAGCTTCCGCAAGAAGCTGATTGCATCCCTGGTGTATCCGGCGTTGCTGGTTACGGTGCTGGTCGTGATGCTGACCTTCCTCATCACCTTTGTCGTTCCCAAGTTCGCCGACCTGTATCACACGCTGGGCGGCGATTTGCCGCCAATGACTTCGCTAATGCTGGCGATCGGCGTCAATGCGAAAAGCTATTTTGTCTACGTGCTGGCGGTGGTAATTGGCGGCGGCTTTCTTCTGTGGCGCTGGATGAAGAGCGATACAGGCTCGACCCAAATGGACCGCATCAAACTGGGAACTCCCATGCTGGGCGACATTTGGTTGAAATATCAGGTAGCAGTTTTTTCCCGCATGCTCTCCACCTTGCTGTCGGGCGGATTGTCGCTGGTACCCTCGCTGGAAACCGCGGCAGAGTCCATGCAGAGCCGCTTGATGAGCCACGGTATCAACACCGCAACGCGCGGCGTTCGTGAAGGTCAGGGATTGGCCAAGAGCCTGGAAGAGACCAAGGTCTTTCCGGAGATGTCGGTGGAGATGATCGAAGTCGGCGAGTCAACGGGTGCGCTGCCGGCAATGCTGAACTCGATTTCCGAGTTCTATGAAGAAGACGTGCAGAACGCGCTGGCGACGGCGATGTCGCTGATCGAACCGGTCATCCTGATTGTCATGGGCGTGGTTGTAGCCTTTGTGCTGATCTCGCTCTACTTGCCGATCTTCAGCCTGGGCGCAGGAGGTATGCATTGAGGAAGCAATTAGCAACTAGCAATTAGCAACTAGCTAAGGCGGGTTGCGCGGACGTTGTTGGCTGAAAGCTAAGAGCGAAAGGCGAATAGCGAAGGGCGGAATTTATGGCAACACCACCGAAAGCAATCTTCGTAGGCGGCAACGGCGGAATCGCCTCCGGCGACGAGATCGAACGCGGTCAAGATCTGGCGCGGCGCTATCGCTGCGAATTCGTGGATCTGAAGAACTTTCACATCCAGCACGAACTGTTCCGCAAGATCCCGGTAGACCTGATGTTCCGCTACAACTTCGTTCCGCTCGAGGACAAGGCTGACGGCCGTCTGCTGATCGCCATCGCCGATCCCAGCCAGCTGATGATGATCGACGAGATCGGCCTGCTGCTGGGCCGCCGCATCTCGACCAAGGTCGCCACGCTCACCCAGATCAACGACATCCTCAAGAAGACCGAGCAGTCGCAGCGCGTGCTGGAAGAAGCCAGCGAAGGTTTCGCCCTCGATGTCATCGCGGAAGACGAGAACTCCGACGAGACCATCTCCATCGAGAAGCTGACGAACGAGGCTGACATTAGCCCGATCATCCGCCTGGTCGACACCACGATCTTCACCGCCTTACAGCGGCGCGCCAGTGATATTCACATTGAGACGCGCGACGACTCCGTCGTCATCAAGTACCGCATCGACGGCGTGCTGCAACAGGCCATGCAGCCCATCGCCAAGGAGCATCACTCGACCATCATCTCGCGCATCAAGGTCATGAGCGAGCTCGACATCTCCGAGCGCCGCGTGCCTCAGGACGGCCGCTTCCGTGTGCGCTACAACGCCCGCTCCATCGACTTCCGCGTCTCCGTCATGCCGTCGATTCACGGCGAGGACGCTGTGCTCCGCGTGCTCGACAAGGAATCGATGAGCGAGAAGTTCCACAAGCTGACGCTTGATGTGGTCGGCTTCAGCGATGAGGACCTGCGCAAGTTCCGCCGCTACATCAAGGAGCCCTACGGCATGGTGCTGGTTACCGGTCCAACCGGTTCCGGTAAGACGACAACGCTGTACGCCGCGCTCAACGAGATCAAGACCGACGAAGATAAGCTGATCACGATCGAAGACCCGGTCGAATATCAGATTCGCGGCATCACGCAGATTCCGGTTAACGAGAAGAAAGGTCTCACGTTCGCTCGCGGACTGCGCTCGATTCTGCGACACGATCCCGATAAGATCATGGTGGGCGAAATCCGCGATACTGAAACCGCGCAAATCGCAATCAACTCCGCGCTCACCGGACACCTGGTTTTCACAACCGTTCACGCCAACAACGTGGTCGACGTGCTCGGCCGCTTCCTGAACATGGGCGTCGAGGCTTATAACTTTGTTTCCGCACTGAACTGCATTCTGGCGCAACGGCTGGTGCGACTGATCTGCGAGTTTTGCAAGAAAGAAGTTCGTTATTCTCCGGAAGAATTGGAAGCCAGCGGCCTGGATCCCAAAGAATGGGCTGCGTTCCCGTTCTACGAGGGCGAAGGCTGTATTGAATGCGCGGGCACCGGTTTCCGAGGCCGAACTGCAATTCACGAGCTGCTGGAGTTGACCGATAACGTGCGCGAAATGATTCTGTCCAAGAAGCCCAGCAGCGAGATCCGCCGCACCGCGAAAGAAGAGGGGATGCATTTCCTCCGCGAGTCGGCAATTGATAGAGTGAGACGTGGCCTGACCACGTTGAAAGAGATCAACAAGGTCACGTTCATCGAGACGACAAGATAAGGCAGCATTTGGCACTTGGCATTTAGCTGTTAGCTTGTGGAAACTGGCTCGCGCTTCCGGCAGCGATGCCGAACCACAGCTTTTACTAAGTGCCAATTGCTAAGTGCTAAGTGCCAAACGATACGAAACAAGATCATGCCCCAAGCCTACATCGCACGCCCCCGCGTCGCCTGTGAAATCAGCGCCGACCGCATTATCGCGGTGCGTGCCGGCGAGGGCGGGACTACGCTCGAAGCCGCTGCAGCAGCGGCGTTGCCGGAGGGCTTGCTCACGCCTGGGCTGCAGCAGGCAAACATCCCCGACCGCACCAAACTCGTGCCGGCGCTGCGCGATGCGCTAGCCGCGGTCGCAGGACGTGCGCGTGACATCTGCCTGGTCATTCCCGACGCGACCACCCGCGTGATGCTTCTCGATTTCGAAAGCTTTCCGGAAAAACAGCAGGATGCGGACGCAGTCGTCCGTTTTCGCTTGAAGAAGTCGTTGCCCTTCGATGTGGAACATTCGTCGGTATCGTTCGAGCGACAGGGAACGGCAATTCCGGTTCGGGTAGTTGCTGCTGTAACTCCGCGCAGCATTCTGGAGGAGTACGAGTCTCTGGTGAGCGAAGCCGGCTACAACCCCGGCTCCGTTCTGCCGTCAACGCTTGCCGCACTGGGACTGACCGATGCCTCGCATCCGACCATGGTCATCAAGGTTGAGCACGGCACCACTACCTTTGCCATCGTCGATCAGGATCAAATCTTGCTGTATCGCGCGCTCGACAACGGCGGCTCTGCCGTCACCGGAGCGTCGCTCTTCGACGACGTCAACACCTCTCTGGTGTACTTTGAAGATCGCTATGGAGTAGGTGTCGATCGCGTGCTGGTTACCGGCGTGCAATCGGCGGAGTCGTTGCAGCAGGCGTTCGCCGGCTCGGGCATTCGCGTGGAGGAGTTGGTTTCCGCAACGGCGGCGGGAACCATCACCGGCAATGTACCGCGCTCGGCCTTGGCGGGAGTGGTAGGAGCACTGGTTTCCTGAATGCGAATCAATATCAATCTCGCCAGTCAGCCGTACGAAGTTGCACGCGAGTACAAGCGGCGCATGACGATGCTGATCGCCGGCCTGGCCGTGGTTGCGGTTGTCCTGGTAGGCTACATTCTCTATCAGCGCGCTCACTCGCGCATCATCAACCGGCAATTGGCTGAGCTGCAGCGCCAGATGGACGCGCTCAATCATGAAGAATCGCAGGCGCGCGCCACTCTCAACCGCCCGGCCAACAAAGAGATTGCTGACCAATCCGAATTCCTCAACGAGTTGTTTGCCCGCAAGTCGATGTCCTGGACGCATATCTTCACAGTGATGGAGAAGATCGTGCCGCCGGAGTTGCATGTCACCTCCATGAAGCCGGAGTACAGCAAGTCTGGCGATCTCGTGCTGCATGTCGTCGTGGCGACCGATTCGCGCGACCGCGCGGTCGAGATGGTACGAAACATGGAGAAGTCCACGCACTTCCATCAGCCGCAAGTGGTAGCTGAAAATGTAGTCGCCAACACCAGTGAGCAAGGGCAAGCTGGCGGAATTCAGTTCGACATTGCCGCCATATATGTTCCGGGCACGATGGAAGCTGATGAGTCCCCGGCCGCCGATAAGACCACTGGCGCCGCGACCGCTTCGCCTAAGACTCCTGCTGCCACGCCGGGAGCGAGCGCGTCGCACAATCCCGCGGCGCCGTCCGCGCCGAATGCTCGTGCCGGCTCCGTCCAGCCCAACGTCAATGCGGCGCAAAACCAGCCTGTTCCTCCAACCACAGCGATGAGGAGACACTGATGGCCAGCATTCGCGAGACGCGCAAGAAGCTGATGCCGGCAGTGATCGCGCTGGCCGTGCTCGATCTGGCTTGTGTGGGCTATCTTTTGTCGCCTGCGGGACGCTCGCGGCAAGCCCGGCAGCACGACTACGACAACATGCGGCAGCAGTTGGTCGCCAAGCAGCAGGAGGTCCTGCCTACTCGCGGCATGGATCAGAAGTTGAAGCAGGCGTCGCACGACATCACCGGCTTCTACGACGGACGTTTTCCGGCAGAGTACTCGCAGATCTCCTCCGAGTTAGGAAAAGTAGCGACGGACACCGGGGTGCGCCTGTCCAACATCAAGTATGAGGAGAAAGCCGCGCCCATTGAGGATCTTCGCAAACTGAACATTGAGATCACACTCTCCGGAAATTACTTGCAGGAAGTGAAGTTCATCAACGGCCTCGAACGCGACAAGATGTTTTTCCTGATTGACGGGGTCGCTCTCGGCGAGCAACAGGGGAATGTCCGTCTGCAGCTGAAACTGGAAACGTATCTTCGAGCGGGAGCAGCCAAGTCGTGAAGATCGGCACCGAGAACAAGACCAAGACGCTCCTGGCCGTTGGCCTCGCGGTGATCGCCGTCGTGCTCGTTGTCCGTGCGTTCAAGGGAGGGGAAGATACGTCTGCTCCGGCGCCCGTTGCGCATGGCAGCGTGAAGACGTGGCACAAGCCCACTCACGCATTGCTCGCTCACTCGCTCGATCCCAGCTTGCGCTTCGATTTGCTGAAGGCGAGCGAGGACGTGACCTACAACGGCACCGGCCGCAATATCTTCATCCCTCAAGCTCCGCCGCCGGACATTCCTACACCGCTGGCGGCTGATAAACAACCGGATCCAGGCCCGCCGCCTCCACCACCTCCGCCGCCGATCGATTTGAAGTTCTACGGCTATGCCGGTCCGAAGGGCGACAATCGGCAGGTCTTTCTTTTACGGGGTGAGGACATCTTCCTGGCGAAGGAAGGGCAGATCATCGACCGCCGCTACAAGATTTTGCACATCGGCACGAACTCGGTCGAAATCCAGGACGTGCTGACCAACCACACAGAAACGAAGCCGCTCACCGCGGGATGACCTAGACGTGCAGCAGAATCGTCAGAATACGGATCAGATTCGCTCCGCGCGCCGCCAGCGCGAGGGCGGATACATGCTGCTCGCCATCCTGCTGATGATGGCGCTGATGATCATTGTCGCAACCTACTACGTGGCCCCGCGGATGGTGCAGCAGATCAAGCGCGATCGCGAAGAGGAGATGATCCACCGCGGCACCGAGTACGCGCGCGCTATTAAAAAGTTCTACAAGAAAAACGGGCGTTATCCCGCGACGCTGGATGATCTCGACAAAGGTCAGATTCGTTTTCTGCGCAAGCGTTACAAAGATCCGCTGACCAAAGACGGCAAATGGAAGCTGCTGAACTACGGCGACATCGCGACAATGCTGAACGCTGCTGCGCCGGGCACACCGGCCGCTGCTTTGGGCTCGCAAGGTGGAACATTGACTCCTGGCGGCGCGCTTATCAACGGCGTGCCATCGGCCGGGTCCGGTAATCTCGGCTCTTCGGGTAACCTGGGCTCTTCGTTGCAGCAATTGCAGCAACAGCTCGTGCAACAGCAGCAGCAACAGCCCGGGTCAAACTCTGGATTCTCGACGAATACCGGTCAGGGCTTCGGTTCGCAAAGCAATCCGGGCAATAACTACGGATCTTCTGGCGGCAGCGATCAGGGTGATTCCGGATTCACCTCCGGATCCGACCAGTCCAGCAGCAATCCGGGCTCGAGTTTCGGCAACAGCACGCAGAGCGGCTTTAGTAGCAGCCAGCCGGGAGCCAGCAACCAGTCGGGCAGTTCGCCCTTCGGCCAGAACACGACCGGCGGCAATCAGCAATTTGGCGGCGGCGCGATTGTCGGCGTTGCCAGTCTGGACAAGGAAAAGACGATCCGCATTTACAACAAGAAGAAGACCTACAACGAGTGGGTGTTCATCTACAACCCGATGATGGATGTGGCGAACGTGCTATTGCGTGGCCCCTACCAGCCCACGACTATCGGAGGAGCGCAGGTTGGAACGCCGGCTAGCCAGCTGAATGGCCAGCAACAGAATGGACAGCAAGGCGCGTTTGGCCAGCAGAACTCGTTCGGTCAGCAGCCGGGTGGATTTGGTCAGCAGCAGAATACGCCGCAGCAGTACCGGGCGCCGCAATCGATACAGCCGGGGAACAACTACCCGCCCGATCAGAACCAGCCGCAGTAGGTTTGCCAAACTACAGCATTCATTAATAGACTCGATTCGCGGATGGCACGTTCCAGCCGGAGTCTGCAATCCGGCGGAGACAGCTAGTCGGAAGCACAATAATCACATGAGACTTGTCACCTTTCTGGACAATCACTCTCGTCAGCGCATCGGAGCGGTTGCGCCCGATGGCCGGATCGTCGATTTGAATTCTGCTTACAATCTGTTCGTCCGCGATAAGAACCACGATACCAGCGCTGCGGATACTGTCGTTCCTTCCGACATGCGATTGCTGTTTGAGGGCGGAGATCGCAGTCTCGATGCAGCGCGCGCCGCACTGGAGTACGTTGGCGAGCAGCGGCCCGAAACCGGCGTGAATGGTGAGCCGATCTTCTACAGGCGTGAAGAGGTTCACATCAAGGCGCCTATCATTCCGAAGAAGTTCTTTCACACCGCTGGCAATTTCCGTGAACATCATCATGAGGCTGAGAAGGCCGGATTCTCGCATCCCGTGCTGCCCTGGATTGTCTTTTTTCAGAACGTTGATGCGATCATCGGACCGGACGAGCCGGTTATCTTCCCGCCGCATCTCACCAACGAGCTCGATTACGAGCTCGAACTTGCGGTGGTGCTGAAGAAGGCCGGAAAGCATTTCACCGCGAAGGACGCCGATTCGTACGTCGGCGGCTACGTTATCTTCAACGACATTACGGCTCGCGACATTCAACGGGAAGAAATGAAGTCCGGCGTCTTCAGCTTCTGCAAAGGGATTGATTCGTTCTGCCCGCTGGGTCCGCATATCGTAACCGCGGACGAAATTAAAGATCCGCACAACCTCGCGATGGAACTGCGCGTGAACGGCGAAGCTCGGCAGCGCTCACACAGCAGCAAGATGTCAGTCACGATTCCGGAGATCCTCGCCCACTATTCGCCGATGGGCTACAGCGCCGGCGACGTGGTATCGACCGGCACGGTTTCGGGTGTTGCCGCATTCAGCGCCGATCCCAAGGCCTGGTTTCTGAAGCCAGGCGATGTAATGGAATGCGAGATCGAGCAAATCGGCGTCTTGCGCAATCCGGTCATCTCGTGGGAGCAGGCCTACGGCGAGAAGCCGCCCGCGCTCCGCAACCAGACGCAGGGAGTTGCCCGATGAGCGCGCTTGCGGGAAAGGTCTGGACCAGCGATCTCAATTCGCGGCCGGATGTGCTGTCCTGTTTTCGATCGCTCGCGAACCATTCGCTTCTACGACACGACACTTCGCGACGGCGAGCAGACGGTCGGAGTCGTCTTCAGTCCTCAACAGAAGCTGGAGATCGCAAAGAAGCTCGACGAGCTCGGCGTTGGTCGTATCGAAGCGGGCTTCCCGAAGGTTTCTGCCGAAGATGCCGAGGCGATTTCGCTGATCCTGCGCGCTGGGCTGAAGCACTCTGAAGTTTGGGGATTTTCGCGGGCGACTCGGAGTGATGTCGAAGAGTTGGTGCGTTTGGGATTGCAATCGTCGGTGATTGAATTGCCAGTCAGCGATCTGAAGCTCAAGGCATACGGTATTTCGCGTGAGGAAGCGTTACGTCGCGCGACTGAAGCGATTCGCTTCGCCGCTAAAAATGGAATTCGCGTCGCGTTCTTTGGTGTTGATGGCAGCCGCGCGGATCTAGATTTCTTAAGGCAGATTTATTCGGCTGCCATCGATGCCGGTGCAAAGGAAATCGTTCTGGTCGACACCATCGGAGTCTGCACGCCGGAAGCGGCCGAATTTCTGGTGCGCTGGGCGAAGGAATGGGCCGGGAGCGACATTCCAATCCATTGGCACGGTCACAACGATTTTGGGCTTGCGACCGCAATTGCCGTCGCCGCCGTGCGAGGCGGCGCAACCTGGATTCAAGGCACCATCAACGGAATGGGCGAGCGTGCAGGCAATGCCGACATCGCAGAGGTCGCGCTTGCTTTGCAATGTCTGTACGACGTGCCTGTCGAACTCAAGCTGGAGCGCATCCGCGAGGTGTCGAAACTTGTGCGAAGGGCAGGGAAGTACGAGCTGGAAGGATGGAAGCCGCTGATTGGCGACAATCTCTTCCTGCGCGAGAGTGGCGCGGTCGCCAGCCAGTTCCACATTCCCGAAGCGATCGAGCCCTACGCCGCCGATCTGGTTGGAGCGAAGCGTGGCATCGTTCTCGGCAAGAAAAGCGGCCTCGACAGCATTCGTCTGAAAGCCGAGGAGTTGCACCTTGATGTGCCTGAGGCGCGACGTGCGGTCGTGCTGGACGCAGTGAAGCGCAAAGCCATCGCGAATGGCGGGATTGGTAAGCGACGATGAAGTTCCGCGCGATCGTGCAGAATTTGGCTGCCAAGATAATGGACCGTCTGAGAAGGCCGGAACGTAGAGTTCTCTAGCGACTGTCAAGATCGGGAGAGCCGCTGCCCTAGAATGGCTTGTGCTCCATGAGCACAGGGTCTAATTCCGACGACGGCGGAAGCGACCGGCCACAGATACGGCACTTCGCCCCAGCGGCCTCCTGATGCCGAATCCCGCGGTATTTCGACCCGGCCACAAAATCACCTGGTCTTGGTTCTCTCTAATACTGCTCCCGCAATCAGCGGCAATCCCTACCGTTGCATCCAGCAGTACCTCGGCAAATCGCCCGCCTTCTTCAGGCGGAACGAACTTGCCCCACGAGACGGCTTCGCTATAGGTGCAGCCTGACAGCCCGCCCCAGTTCACTGGCTCGGGGCAGATGCGAACCCCATAATGGAAGCGCTTGAGCGGGAGATCTTCGCCGCCACGGCGATGGCGCAACTCGATGTACGGCCCGAACTGTTGCGCCCAGTTGCGCGGCACGCCGCCACCAATCGTGAAGATGCCCAGTCGCTCCTGCTTCAGCAGTGTCTCGGCGTAGAACTCCAAGTCTTCAAATGGATCGAAGTGGAGCGGCGGAAGGTTGTTCTTGCGCCGCGCGCGATTGTGTAGCGCGACATCGAGCCCGATCTCCGAATCGCTGAAGGCGGGAACGAACACCGGTACGTTCTTCTCGAAAGCCGACTTCAGAATCCCGCGTTCTTGGATGTGCTCGCTGAGGTAGCGCCCAATCTCGCGGTTGAGCTTGTAGGAGCAGAGCACCTCATTGTGATCCCAACCTCTTAGAATGCGGGCGACAATCGTCTCTACGAAGTCAAGATTTGTTTCCGGCTCGAGCGTGTCGTAAACGCGGTTGTAACCGGCTTCGTACAGCTCCAAGTCGTCCATCCGCGGGTCGTACTTGAAGTGCGAGCGACCCACGCCTTCCACCAGACCATGCGCCATCAGTGCGCCAGTGGAGACGACGGCATTTACCACACCGCGATCGATCAGTTCAGTAACGATCAGCCCTTGCTTGGCGACTGTCATGGCGCCGGCAAGCGTCATCACGATGAAACAGTCTTTGTCGCGCGCCATTGCTTCCAGAACATCAGCTCCTTCGCCGACCTGCCGCCCGGTGAACGCCGTGCTCCCCATGCCGCGCACCAGATCGTCAATGCTGTGGATTGCCGGCAGATCGAGCGGCTCCAGCGGTACCAGTTTGTCGGACACCGGGTCGTGAAGAACGCGATCGATGCCTTCGCCGTGACTATTGTGCTGCTCGTCGTTCAAGATTTCACCTCGTCTATCCATCAAAGCTGCAATCTATGATCGGAACAATCGAAGCTACAGGTTGTTGCGATTGCAGTCAACGCGTGCCGCCAGCCGATGTAACTCTGCATTAACAATTGCGGACACGCCTAATTTCGCGTGGTCGCGGATGCTATGCTAGCAATACATTTTTCATTTCCACCGGAGCAGTTTTGCAGGAACGCAATTTTCATATCGGCGTGGTGCAGATGTCGTGTACACCAGAGCCGGAGCAGAATCTGGAGCGTGCAATCGAACACGTTCGCGCCGCTGCCGGCAAAGGTGCTGAGATCATCTGCCTGCCTGAACTTTTTCAGACGCAATATTTCTGTCAGCGGGAAGACACCGCGCTGTTTGATCTTGCCGAGCCGATTCCCGGGCCGGCCACGAAGCGGCTGGGCGATCTGGCTCGCGAACTGAAAGTCACGATCGTCGCTTCGCTATTTGAGCGGCGCGCGCCGGGTCTCTATCACAACACCGCCGCGATACTCGACACAGGCGGCAAGCTCGCCGGCATCTATCGCAAGATGCATATTCCGGACGACCCGCTCTATTACGAAAAGTTTTACTTCACGCCCGGTGATCTCGGATTCAAAGCATTCGAAACCGACTTTGGGAAGTTTGGCACGCTGGTTTGCTGGGATCAGTGGTATCCAGAGGGGGCGCGTTTGACGGCGCTGCAGGGTGCGAATGTGTTGTTCTATCCCACGGCGATCGGCTGGCATCCGGACGAGAAGGCGAAGTACGGCGAGGCCCAGTACGACGCGTGGCAAACCATCCAGCGGGCACACGCCATCGCCAACGGCGTGTACGTTGCGGTGCCCAATCGCGTCGGCTTCGAAACCGGCAACATTCGCGGCAATGAGGCGCCGGGTAAAGGCCTGGAGTTCTGGGGCGGGTCGTTCATCGCCGATCCGTTCGGCCGCGTCATCGCGAAGGCGCCTCATGACAAAGAGGACGTGCTGGTAGTCGAGGTCGACCTTCGCCATATCGAGGACGTGCGTCGCAACTGGCCGTTCTGGCGCGACCGTCGCGTCGATGCCTACGCGCCCATCACGCAGCGGTTCATGGTCTAGTCCATGCCCATGTCAAAGAAGAGCAAGATCGATCTCTCGCAACCGCCGGCGGCGCTGGGTTATCGCATGCCGGCCGAGTGGGAGCCACATGAGGCTACTTGGATCGCCTGGCCGCACAATCGTTCGGATTGGCCGGGCAAGTTCGAAGCGGTCCCCTGGATTTACGCCGAGATCGTTCGTCACCTCGCACGCGTCGAGCGTGTGAACATCCTGGTGAACGATGAAGCAGCAGAAGTGAAGGCACGTCAGGTGCTGGTTCGCTCGCACGTGTTGCCCGAAAAGGCCGGCGCTCCAGGAAAACCATCCGGCAATCTTCGCTTTTTTCGCATATCGACGAATCGTGGCTGGACGCGCGACTATGGGCCGATCTTCGTGCGTCGCGACTCGCGCAAGGGCGAACTTCCGCCAGTCGCCGCGACGGTCTGGCGCTTCAATGCCTGGGCGAAGTACAGCGACTGGAAGTTTGACACGCTTGCAGGCGCCGAGATCACGACCGCTCTGAAAGTTCCAGCGTGGCAGCCGGAGATGAGACACAATGGCGAGCACCGGGTTGTGCTGGAGGGCGGCAGCATTGACGTGAACGGCCGCGGCACGTTGATCACGACGGAAGAGTGTCTGCTGAGCGACGTGCAGCAGCGTAATCCCGGATTGTCGCGCGAGCATATGGAAGAGCTTTTCGCCGATTATCTCGGCATCGAGAAAGTCATCTGGCTGGAGCGCGGCATCGTTGGCGATGACACACACGGACATGTCGACGACATCGCTCGCTTTGTCGGCCCGCGAACGGTGGTTACGGCCTATGAGCCTGATCCAGACGATCCCAATTATGAGCCACTTCGGGAGAATTTCCGCTGGCTGAAGAAGAGCACGGATCAGTCCGGCAAGCCGCTGAAGGTTCTGAAGCTGCCCATGCCCAAGCCAGTCTTGTTCGAGGGGCAGCGGCTGCCGGCCAGCTACGCCAACTTCTACATCGCCAACAAGCTGGTTCTTGTGCCTGTCTTTGGCGATGCGAATGATCGCGTTGCGCTGGATGTTCTGGCGGAAGCATTTCCCGAACGCGAGATTGTTGGCGTCTACTGCCGCGACTTCATCTGGGGACTGGGCGCTTTGCACTGCATGACGCAGCAACAGCCTGCGGTCTGATAGGCATCACGAGCGCCGCTTGTTCTTCATCATGATGCTCACCACGAAGTATCCTCCCGCCGCGACGCCGGCGTAGAGGAAGGCATTCGCGAAGACGATCGTGCCAACAATCAGCGACAAAGCCAAACCCGAATCTGGCGCGGGGCCAACCGCGAACGACAACACAAATGGCGGACAAACAAAGAGGCTAAGAGCGCTGAGAAAATTGGGAAAGCTGGGCGGGATGACTCCGGATCGCCAGGCGGCATAAACAGCGATAGCAACAGCCATCCCCAGCACGAAGCTGAGGGACAGCACAGTTACAAGATACTTTTCCTTGTTTGCTGGCCGCTGCGTCACGCCTTGGTCCTGCTACCAGTGTAGTTCGCGAAGCCCGGCGCGCACAGCCTACTGGCGCGTCTCGTGATATCCTGCCGCCGCGTCTTTTCTAGGAGGACTTTTATGAGCAGTGCTTCTGCGCCCGCGGGCAGCAATTATTCACCGACCGTTCCCCATAACATGGTGACCACCGCTTTCACGCTCGATGGCTATCGCATTGTGCGGACCCTCGGATTGGTGCGCGGCATCATCGTGCGATCGCGCTCGATCGTGGGCACTATTGGCGCTAGTTTGCAGACGCTGGTTGGCGGCAACATCACGCTGCTGACGAACCTCTGTGAAGAGACGCGCGAGCACGCCTTCGACCTGATGCGGCAACATGCAGCGGAACTCGGCGGGAATGCGGTCGTCGGCATGCGCTACGACGCAACGGAAGTCATGCAGGGCGTAACCGAAGTGCTGGCGTACGGTACGGCGGTTTATGTCGAGAGAAGCAGCGCTTAGCAAAGGCAGCAAAGTGCGGTTGGGAGGAATCTCGATTCGTTGCTTTGGCTAACTGCTAAGAGCTAACTGCTAACGGCTGTAATGGTGAGCCCGGCAGGAATCGAACCTGCGACCCACGCATTAAAAGTGCGTTGCTCTACCAACTGAGCTACGGGCCCACGTGAATTTAATCTACCACAGGAAGTTGAGCGTTAGCTGCGTTCCCGCCCTGCATCGGACTCGCTATACTCGTAGGCGGTGACCCAGCCGACTCCACTCTCTGCAGCGCGGGAAGATCTTTCTCTGGAACGCCGCGTATTCTGGATTCTCGCCGCTCTGGCGCTGATCTATGCGTGTCTGGCCGGCCTGCGGACTGTGGCGGAGCTCGACACGGGCTGGCAAATGGCCACGGGACGTTGGGTGGTTCAGCATCACCATGTTCCTTCTGAGGATGTCCTGTCGTTTACCGCGCAAGGTGAGCACTGGATCTATCCGGTTGGCGCCGGCGTATTGTTTTATCTCGCCTTTCTGATCGGCGGGTACGCGATGCTGTCGTGGCTAACCGCGGCTGCCTGCGTAGGGACGGTCGCCCTGCTGCTGCGGCGAGGCACGGCAGCCAGCGCTGCCATCGCAATTCTGGCAGTGCCTCTTATCGCCGAGCGGACTCCACCGCGCGCCGACATGTTCACCGTCATTTTGTTTGCGGCTTTTCTCTCGATCCTATGGGAAAACTACGAAACTGGCCGCGCGCGACTTTGGCTACTGCCACTGTTGATGGTGTTCTGGGTCAATGTGCACTTTGGCTTCGCCGGCGGTCTTGGATTGATGGTGGCCTACGCGGGCACTGAGCTGTTGGAAACGGTTTGCGGTACTGACCGCCGTAGAGCGGCACTGCAGAGGCTGCGACGTGCGTGGCCTTGGCTCGTGGGAACAGGCGCCGTCACCCTGCTGAATCCATGGGGCTGGAATCTGTACCGCGCCCTTCTCTTGCAGCAGCGCGCTACCTCCGAGCAACAAACATGGATTGCCGAGTGGCAAGGGGTGCGTCTTAATTGGCAAACAGCCACTGCCGCATGGTCGACGGGCGGCCTAAGAAGCGCTCTGTTCTCATTGCTGATTGTTGCGGTTGTCGCCGGGGTCATTGCTTTGCTGCGCAGGCAATTCGGCGCCGCAATCCTGCTATTTGCCGCGGCCTATGCTCCGGTGCAGCACATTCGCATGGTAGCGGTCTTCGCCTGCGTGGTGGTTGTGATCGGCGGAAGGAACTTGTCTGCGGGACTGGAGCGACTGGGAGAGTGGGTTCGTGCTCCGCGTTTGCGCGCCGCGCTTGCTGGGGTTGTCGTCATGCTGCTGGCGATGCTCACGTATTCGCGCTCGGCTGACCTCATCAGCAACCGGCATTATTTTGGCCCCAGTGTCGATCTCGCGACCTTCGGCCCAGGGTTGAGCTGGTGGTTTCCGCAACGCGCAGTTGAGTTCATCCAACGCGAAAACCTTCCGGGAGAAATTTTCAATACCTACGACGAGGGCGGTTTTGTCACGTGGACCCTCGGACCGCAGCGCCGCGATTACATCGACGGACGGGATACGCTTTTCGGCTTGCAGCGCGTGCAACGGCATCGCGAGTTGCTCCAGAGTCCACCGGATTCAGCTTTGTGGGACGAGGAGACGCGCCGCTACAACATCAACACCATTCTGTTTTCTCGCGGCGATGGAATCGAACACGGCCACCTTAGGGATTTCTGCGCCAGCAGCACCTGGCGGCCGGTTTATTTGGATGAAGTATCCGCTGTGTTTGTACGGCGCACTCCCCAGACGGAGGCGTTGATCCAGCGTTTTCCGGTAGATTGTGCGACCGCGCCCTTGCCCGCCGAAACCGAGTTCAGCAGCCGCTCCGAGGAGTTTGCTGCGTGGGTGAATGCCGCGGTGGTGCTGCAGGCCCTGGGGCGCAATTTGGATGCGCTGGATGCCAGCGAGAAAGCTCTGGCGATCTTTCCTGGCAGCACTAGCGCGCATCTGGCGCGAGCCGGTGCCCTCACCGCGATGAATCGGCCGCAGGAGGCCGAGAAGGAATTATTGACCGCGATCGCGCTGAGTCCGAGCGAGTACACGTGGTCGGACTTGGCGAACCTCTATCGGCGGGAGGCGCGTCCGAGCGATGCGATTGCAGCCATGCGAAAGGCGATCGATCTGCAAGCCGCTCCGCAAGCAACGCTGATTCAACTTGGCTATTACGCACTCGCTGCTGGTCACCCCGATGACGCTCTCCAGGCGTTCGATGAAGCCGAGCGAGATGCCTCTTCGGATGAAAAGAAATCGACCGGCAAAGATTCGTTCTCTTATCAGGTCGCGACCGGCCGGGCCGAGGCGTGGAACAAGATCGGCGATTCCAAGCGGGCGGCGCAATTCCAGGAGCAGGCGGTTCAGCTTGCTCCGAATTCTCCTCAGCCCTGGCTCAATCTGGCGGAGATCTACGAATCCGCTGGCCGCTCGGCCGATGCCGATCGCGCCAAAGCACGAGCTGCAAGCCTCACCCAAACGCAAAGCCAGTAACGCTCGCGATCCGATCCATATCGTGAAATTGCCGCCGATTGCCTCTCGCCAGCATCACATGATGTTACGGCCATGAATGCAAAAGCCCGTCCGCATATCGTCATTATCGGTGCTGGATTTGGTGGCCTGAAGGCCGCTGAATCGCTGGCCAAGCTTCCCGTCGAAATCACGGTGCTGGATCGCAAGAATCACCACACCTTTCAACCGCTGCTTTATCAGGTGGCGACCGCCGGGATTTCGCCGGCGGAAATCGCCGCTCCCATTCGCGACATCCTGCGCAAGCATGAAAATATTGAGGTGCTGCTGGGCGAAGTCCTGGGCTTCGATCTTGCGCAGCGGCGCATTAAGCTGCACAACTGCGAGCTTACGTATGACTACCTGATTGTTGCCGCCGGAGCGATGCATGCTTATTTCGGCCACGATGAATGGGAACCGATGGCTCCGGGACTCAAAACAGTTGAGGACGCATTGGAGATACGGCGCCGCATCCTGCTTGCGTATGAGCTGGCCGAGCGCGAGGCCGCTCTCCAGGGAAGTCATCGTCCGCTGAACTTTATTGTCGTCGGCGCGGGACCGACTGGGGTAGAGCTGGCTGGAACGCTGGCGGAGATTGCACGCAAGTCGCTGGCGGAGAATTTCCGCAACATCGATCCGACGAAGACGCGTGTGCTGCTGGTGGAAGCTGGTCCATCGATTCTTAGCGCATACCCCGAAGACCTGCGCCGCAGTGCGGTGAGGCAGTTGGAGCATCTCGGCGTGGAGGTGCGGACGAACTCGGCTGTCAACGAAGTGCGTGACGGACAGGTGCGCGTCGGCAATGACATGATCTCGGCCGAGGTTGTTCTGTGGGCCGCGGGAGTTTCAGCTTCGCCGCTCGGCCGCGCGCTGGGAGTGCCGGTTGATCGTGCCGGCCGGGTTCTGGTTGAGCCGGACCTGAGCATTCCCGGACATCGCGAGGTTTTCGTCATCGGTGATCTCGCCAGCATGAAGGACAAGCATGGCCGGCCTCTGCCTGGAGTCGCTCCAGTCGCAATGCAGCAAGGCAAGTGCGTGGGACGGCAGATTGCGGCGGATCTGGCCGGGGAACCGCGCGAGACGTTTCACTATCTCGACAGAGGTTCGCTGGCGACCATCGGACGTGCTGCGGCCATCGCTCAGTTTGGCAAGATTCATCTCTCCGGGCTTATCGCCTGGCTGTCGTGGTTGTTTATCCATGTCTTCTTCCTGATTGGATTTCGCAATCGCCTCATCGTCATGTTCCAGTGGTTCTGGAGTTATCTCACGTATGAACGCGCAGCCCGGCTGATCACGGGAGAGTCGCGCGTGATATCAGTGCCGTCGATGGAATACGCCGAACGAGCCAGGACGTCGCTTGACCTGCCTGCGGATGAACGGCAAGAAGTTTCGTCGATCGGCAAACGTACGGCGTGAGTTTCTTAGTCAAGTCGAAAGAACGTGAGTCGCTGGCAGGAGTTTGTGGGTTGCCCCCGAGCGGGAGTCACTTCGCGTTACACTGTCTCTTCCACTGACTGATGGTGATTCAACAACCTCGCCGCTGGCTACGAGATCCACTCTTCCTTTTGGCGCTTGCCGCGGGCCTGATTGCGTTCGTTGTGCAGTCGGGCGAACTGGGCACCGCCGACACGCAACATCGTTTGCAGTCCGCTCACTCCTGGTGGACCGCCGAACCTCCGGTTTTTCCCAATGAATATCCCGAATTTGGTGTACATGGTCGCGGCGGCAAGATTCAGGGTTGGTATGGCATTGGTCAGTCATTGCTCCTGTTTCCGTTCGACGTGATTGGCACCTACCTGGAGCGGCTTCCAATCTTCGCCAGCTACAACGGCAACGATCCCAGCGTCCGCAATATTTTCGTCAGCTACTGCATCAACATCCTCATCAATGTTCTGACCGCGCTGGTCTGCTTCCGATTCCTCCGCCAATTGAAATTTGATATGAGGCAGGCTGTTGCCGGGGTATTAGCCCTGCTGCTGCTGACCACTCATCTCCATTACACGCAGAACATGATGGAGAACAACTACATCTTTCTGTTGACGCTGACAGGGATCTCTTTGCAGTACGAGTGGCTTTGCACAGGCAATCGAAAAGCTCTCCTGGTTGGCTCGGCGGCCTTCGGGCTCAATCTGCTTACGCGGATTACAACCGCAATGGATCTGGTGGCCGGCGCGTTATTTCTGCTGCTCGTCATGTGGTTCGATGGTGAGCGCGGCAGGGCAATGTGGGACCGCTGCCGGAGTTATATTGCCGTAGCTTTTCCGGTGTATTTGTTTTTTGGGTTGCTCGATCGTGTGTATCAGTATTACCGCTTCGGATCGTTCTTCAACACCTACATGAGCGTCGTCGCCATGGAGGCGCGGCTGCGTGATCCATCGCTGCCCGCCGGCTATCCCTGGGAAACGCCGTTTCATGTGGGCTTCTTCGGAGCTCTGTTCTCGCCGGAGAAATCGGTGTTCCTCTTCGATCCGTTGCTGATGGTGATGATTCTGATTGCCGTGGTGGGATGGAAGAGGTTCGCGCCCGCCGTCAAGGCATATGTCGTAATGGGATTTGTGCTGCTGCTGGCTTACATTAGCTTCTACGCACGCTACACGGTTTGGAGCGGAGACTTCGCGTGGGGCGATCGCTACGTCTCGACCAGCGTCCAGTTGGCCGTGCTGCTCGCCGTGCCATTGCTGCTGCGATATCGCGATGTTCTCGGCAAAGCAGTCTGGAGGGTTGGAGTCGTCATCTGGGCAATCAGCGGCCTGATCCAGATCGCATCGCTCACCTTCTGGTTACCGCTTGAGATCTATCAGATGGAGACGCTGGGCCATCCGACGTTCGTCGTTCTGCAGCGCATGAAGAACATTGTCGGCTTCGCGTCCGGAACGATGATGGACAACTTCGCCATGCACTGGGACCCATGGGACTATGTTCACATCACGACGTGGAATTTCCTGCCGTTCCTGTTGAAGCGAGTGGGCGCAGCGCCCAGATGGGTGGTACATGTCACGCTCATGCTTTGGATTGCGGCCCTTGCGCTGCTAGTCGCAACGTTGAGCCAATTGCGAAGAGTACTTTCAGAGCAAGCGGACTAAAGTTCATTGGCGGAGGCATCGCTGCTCCCGGCTCCGGTTCAGGCCCGGCGAGGTCTAAACCCCGGAGCCGGCGCAAGCGTCCGCGGAACTCTAGCGAGTGCGCGCGAGCGACCCATGTCGGGTCGAGGAAGCGCGCTGGCGGCCTTGCGGGGAGCGTGTTTGCGCTCCTTTTCTCTTCCTGCATTCTTCGCACTCGCGAAATGTCATGTTCTCTGCCTTGCATTTAGTCTTACGTTTCCAGTCGAAGAAAAGTTCAGCATACGATTTCGTGATGTAGTCGCCGGAGGTGATTCCCAGCGAGCGTGCCGTGCGATCGATCCAGCGCGCCTTGCCTTCGATCTCGGCGATGTCGCCGATGGGCGTGTGATCGAGAACAACCTTCCCCTCGTTATCCTTCCACTCGGCGCGGAACTTTTCATAGATGAATGACGGCATATAGCCGAGCGCGCGCAGCATAGCATCCATCGCCTTACCATCGGAGACGCCGGTCTCAAGTTCGCCCCGCGATTTGTGGCGTCCCAGCTTGCCTTTGGCTTTGTGCGTGAGCTTCCACTTGTCGCCGTAGCATCGCAGCCGTAGCAGCTCGCCTCTCCAGCGCAGCTTCTGACCTGGCAGATCATAGAGTGTGTTGATTTCGTGGGTCGAAGGTGTTTCGCAGCGAAAGCCATGCTGGCGTAGCTTTTGCTCCAGGGCCCTCAAGTCAGAAACGAGAAACTTGATTTCGACTTCCTGTGGCGTTGCCATGAAGAAAGTCTAAAAGAATATCCGCTGTGATCGAATTGCCGGCGGGCGTGTTGGTTTGAGCCAGTGGTGTTCTTGAGGAGGCGATGGCTCTTTTCAGCGGCCGTTTCCTGGCGGGGCTTTATTATCGAAAGAGGCTTCTGCCGACGGCAGGTGGTTCTGGATCCTTCGCCTCAAGAACTCGTGTCGCCTCGTCCTGACTTCGCCTATCAGGAGAAGCAATTTGCACGCGCGTTTGCTCTGATCCGCGACGGCATCGCGCAGCGCGCGTTTCCAGGGGCTGCGCTAGCTGTCACACATCGCGGAGCGCTGGTCGCGTCGAAAGGCTTGGGGCGATTTACCTACGACGAGAACGCGCCCGAGGTGCAGGCGGACACGGTCTTCGATCTCGCTTCCATCACGAAGGTCATTGCGACGACTGCCGTTGCCATGGTGCTCTACGATAGCGGTAAGTTGTCGCTCGAGGAGCCAGCGGCGGCGACGCTACCGGAGTTCGTATCACTTGCTCCCAAGCACCAGAAGGCGTGGCGTGAGGCGGTGACGGTTCGGATGTTGCTGGCGCATTCCAGCGGACTGCCCGCGTACGAGAAGCTGTTTGAGTTCGCCACGACGCGTGACGACCTGATCCATGCCGCGATGACCACGCGCCTGGTTGCCGCGCCTGGCGAGCGTGCAATGTATAGCGATATCGGATTCATCCTGCTGGGAGAGCTCCTGGCGAAGAAGGCGGATCTGGCGCTGAATCTGTTTGCGCGGCAGGAGATTTTCATGCCCCTGGGGATGAAGCAGACTCGCTTCAAGCCGCCGCCGGAGTGGGTCCTCGAAATTCCTCCGACGGAAGAAGATGATCAGAAGATTCGTCACCGAGTCGTGCAAGGGGAAGTGAACGACGAGAACGCCTATGTCATGGGCGGCGTTGCGGGACATGCGGGCGTTTTCGCGACTGCCATCGACATCGCACGCTTCGCCGAATGCATGTTGCGCGGCGGCGGGCCGATTATAGAACGGGAGACGGTGAAGTTGTTTACTCGTCGCGAGGCGTCACCTGCAGGAACCACGCGGGCGCTGGGATGGGATACGCCGTCGCGGCCGGAGTCGTCGGCTGGGCGCCTGTTTTCACTAGCCTCATTCGGGCATCTCGGCTTCACCGGCACTTCACTATGGATCGATCCTGGCCGCAAGCTGTCGGTTACGCTGCTGACCAACCGCACGTGGCCCGACCGCAGTTCGCAGCTCATTCGCGAGGTGCGGCCAATGGTCCATGATGCGATTGTGGAGGCCCTGGAAGCGGACTGACGGTGAAAGCCCGGCGCGCCATAATGCGCCGGGGCGCGAATCAAGAGTGGTATGTACTTTTCAGCGTCCTCCCTCATCTAATTCTTGTAACGGGAAGTGCAGGAGGTTAGCTTGCCACTAAGCGCTGCTTGGGAACACTGGCGTTGGACCGAAAGGACTCCGATGCGCCGCTGGTACGTGCCACTGACAGTCTTGGGACTTGGAGGCATTGGCGCGCTCCTGTTAACGGAGCGAGGCCGGACGACCTTGCGCACACTTTTTGAACGATTCCAGCAGGCTCCTGACAAGCTGCAGGAGATGAATGACACCTTGCAGAGCGAGCTGGATCGCATACAGGCGGCGCTGGACCAGATCTCCGAGTCAATTGACCCTCACCCGGAACCGGGCCGCTAGTCACGACAGGTTTTTCAGCCCAGCTTAGTCATCCACCACATCTTCAAACAGGTCAGTCTCCGCTCTCGCATCTCGCGGACTGCTGGTTGCGGCCAGATGAAACATCTCGACCGTACCTTCCAGTCGCTGACCGAGGTTCTTGCGCACCCTTTCAAACAGCGGCTTCTGAGTGGTGTGCTGCTGGAAGGCCAGATGCTTTTTCTCGAAGCGCTCCTTGCCGATCTCGATGCGGGCGGTGACTGTCGGCTGCGAGATCGGCTGCCGGTCAGGCAGGTCAAAATCTGCAGTGTGGTAGTAAAGCTTCTGGGCGCGATGCGGCGTGAGGCCCTGCTCCAGTTGCTCCGGATAACGATCGGGACGTCCAGCCCATTCGAATGCCAGGCTAGCGAAGGTTCCTGCCATTGCATGATCGACGTGGCCGGTGAGGCCGCCATCGGGTCCGAAGGTGAGGATGACCTGCGGACGAATCTGACGGATGCGCAGTACGAGATCACGGACAGCATGAAGCAGGTTCACGCCGTCGAGCTTGCTGTCAGGATAGTCGAGAACTTCGCCGCGAGTAACGCCAAGGAGCTTGCAGGACGCAGCGAACTCCACCCGACGCAGCGCGGCGAGTTCTTCGGACGTTTGCGCTGTGCCGCGATTGCGAGCGGCAGTTCCGGCGGTCATGCAGACGACGAAGGTCTCGACTCCACGCTCGTGATAGAGGAGCAGTGTGCCGCCGAAGGCGCCGGCCTCGTCGTCGGGATGGGCGGTGATGCAGAGAAGCTTGCGCATAAGTGACATTGGATGAATCAGAACGAATGTGGGCTTCAGAGAGAGGCGATCGATCGGTAGTGGGTCAGTTTGATTTCCACAGGAGTCGCAACTCCAAGAAAGTCGAGAATCACGCGGCATCAGTAGCGATTTGGTTCATGTATCACACCTTCGTCCGCGTGCATCAGACCTTGCGAGTTACGCCCGCGATGGAAGCCGGGATCGGCGATCACGCGTGGGCATAGAGGAGATGTGCTCGCTGCTGCCAGAAGCCGAATCTGCTGCCAAGCGGATTGACAAGGGGATTATCCTGAAAGCACTCGGAGAGAAGGCAAGCTAATGTCGGCTGGCAAGTGGCGTCATAGCATGTGCCTCGATTGCTTTCGTAAACGCCGCCCCCAAGGAAAGTACTCATCATGGCAACTTCCCGAGAAGCTCCGAGTTTGGGAAATCTGCTGCTTTTGCCTGTCAAAACACAAAGACGGTATTCACTGGAAGCGAGACCCGAGAAGCAAGGAACTGAAGTGCGGACTTCAAACTTGACCTGTGGAAATCAAACTGACCCACTACCGATCGAACGCGCGGCTTGCCAAAACCGCGACCAATCCGCAATAATTGAAGGGTTGTTGCCTCCAGGTATGTGAGGTCCGATGGGCGCCTAAGCTGCGTTCATTGGGGTGTGGTAGCGACTTGATCGCTGGAGCACCCGTTACCGGTCATCTCGCCTGAGGAAAAGTTGTCGCCGGAATCAAGCGTTCAGCCTTGAATTGGCTTTGAGGAAAAGCGCCTGTCCGCACGACCGCTCATTAGCAGGAAAGGAAACCATTCTCTGTGTTGATGATTCGTCTGTCGCGCCGTGGCGCGCGTAAACAACCGTACTACCGCATCGTGGTGATCGAAAAGGATCGGGCGCGCGATGGCCGCTCGGTGGAAGTGGTAGGCACCTATAACCCGCGGACCAACCCCGCCAGCGTTGAGCTGAAGCGCGAGCGCATCGACTACTGGACGTCGAAGGGCGCGCAGCTGTCGGATCGCGTGCGCAAGCTGGTGGAGAAGGCTCCGGCAGCCAGCGCGCCGGAAGCGACGCCAGTAGCGTAAGCTCGCCGCCAGGATCGAGTGTTTCCCTGGAGCCCGACGAGCGCCTATTGTGTACTCGACGGAGTTAAGGAGAATCCCACAATGTCGGACAGCAAGCCGGATATCGTGGCGCTGATGTCGCAGTTGGCAAAGGTGATCGTCGAAGCGCCGGATGAGGTTTTCGTCGAGCCCTTCGAGGAGAACGGGCAAACCGTGGTGGAACTGGAGGTCGCGGAAAGCGACGTGGGCCGCGTGATCGGACGCCACGGGCGAACCGCGCGCAGCCTGCGGACGATCATGAACGCGGCTGCCTTACGGACGCGCAAACGCTATCAGTTGGAGATTGTGGAATAGCCGGCGAGTTCATTACGATTGCCCGCGTACTGAAGCCGCAGGGGCGGCGCGGCGAAGTGCTGGCTGCCTTGCATACGGATTTTCCTGAGCGCTTCGACGAGCGTCGGGAATTGTCAGGACTGGCGCAAGACGGCAGTCGGCGTGAACTGAAGCTGGAAGAACACTGGTTCCACAAGGGCGGTGTGGTGCTGAAGTTTGCCGGGGTGGATACGATCAGCGACGCCGAAAAGCTTGCCGGAATGGAATTGCAGGTGCCGGTAGAGAATCGTGCTGAGTTGGAAAGCGGCGCGGCATACGTTAGCGATCTGGTTGGCTGCGATGTGTGGGATGGGCAGCGTTTCCTGGGGCGAGTGAGTGATGTGCAGTTTGGAGCGGGAGAAGCTCCACTGCTGGTGGTGAAGCTGCCGGTGTGTGCGGCACGGCGGGTGGCAGGAAGTTGCGAGCTGTCGACAGAACTGCTGGTGCCGTATGCGGCAGAGTTTGTGACGAAGGTTGACCTGGCCAATCAGCGTATCGACATGCAGTTGCCGGAAGGGCTGCTGGATGTGGATGCGCCGCTGAGCCAGGAAGAGAAGCAGCAGCAGAAGGCAGAGGCTGACGAAACACGAGCCGCGGGAGAAAAGTAAAGGCCACGACAGGACGGCCGGAATGAAGTTCGATATCGTCACGATTTTTCCGGACTTTTTTCGCGGGCCGCTGGATTATGGCATTGTGCGCAAGGCGCGTGAAGCCGAGCTCATTGATATTGCGATTCACGATCTGCGGGAGTTCACGCACGACCGGCATCGTACGGTAGACGACAGGCCGTTCGGCGGCGGCGAAGGCATGGTGCTGAAGCCGGAGCCGATTTTTGAGTGCCTGGGGTCGTTGGGAGTTCCGCCGCGCGAGGAGCGAGTCAGGGAAGACGCGCGCGAGTCGGTGGTGTTGTTGTCGCCGCAGGGGCAGATGTTTACGCAGACGCTGGCGCAACAGTTGCTGCGGTACGAGCGGATTGTGCTGATCTGCGGCCGTTATGAGGGTGTTGACGAGCGGGTGAGCGAGCACCTTGCCGATCGCGAGATCTCGGTTGGCGATTTCGTGCTGAGCGGTGGCGAGCTGGGAGCAGCGATCATCATCGATACGATGACGCGGCTGGTACCGGGCGCTCTGGGAAACGCGGCTTCGTCGCAGCAGGAGTCGTTTACGTCGACGGCGGAGGTGCAGCCGAGGGCAGAAGGTGAGCCGCCGAGTTCGACCTGCGGATCGGGCGGATTGCTGGATTATCCGCATTACACGCGGCCGGCGGATTTTCGCGGAATGCCGGTTCCGGAGGTGCTGGTGAACGGCAACCACGACGAGATTCGCAAATGGCGGCGTCGCAATGCGCTGCGGAAGACGCTGCGCAATCGCCCGGATTTGTTGGAGCCGGCGGTGCTGAACGCGGAAGATCGCAAGCTGCTGGCGGAGATTGAACGCGGAAAAGACTGATGTGGCGCGGGCGAACCGCAGATCCCTCGGCTCGGACTAAAGTCCTCGCTCGGGATGACAATTCTCAAATTTAAGAAATAGGATTCTAAAGCTAGCTGCTAGTTGCTAATTGCTAGTTGCTAGTTCCGAAAGGAACACAATGTCCAATTCTCAAATTATTGACCGATTGCTCGCCAAGACACGGCGCACCGATCTTCCTGACTTCAAGCCGGGTGACACCGTACGCGTCCACGTGAGGATCAAGGAAGGCGACAAGGAGCGCTTGCAGGCGTTCGAGGGAGTCGTCATCGCCAAGAGCAAGGGCGCACAGCCAAGTTTCACGGTGCGCAAGATGAGCTTCGGCCAGGGCGTGGAACGTATCTTCCCGCTCAATTCCAAAGTGATCGACAAGATCGAAGTGCTGCGTTCGGCGCACGTCCGGCGCGCCAAGCTCTATTACCTGCGCGCTCTGCGCGGCAAGGCTGCGCGTCTGCGGGAAGTTGAGACCGCACGCGGATAGTGTTTGGGGAATCTCCCAACCCAGGCGAAGGCGGCTTCCACCTCAACGAGCGCAACTTAGGCGCTCGTTGAGGTCGGCGGCCTTGAGTGGGGCTAAAGCCCGCTCAAGAGAGAAATGTCGAGTTATCGGCGGGCCTGAACAGGTTGCCGAAGACTCGTAGTGGGAGCCGCGTGTCGTCGGCTGAAGCCGACTCAGAAAAGGAAATAAACGGCTTAAACGCTGGCCTGAAGGCCAGCACTACCCGAAAGCCGCGTCCCGGTCGACTTTTTCAGGAGCCTCTGAAGTCGTGCCCTGACACGCGGCTAGGCTTCATTAGCCACGCTTCACTTTCGGCCGCACGAACTTCAGCGCGGTGTGGGTTGCGGAAAAGCTCACCACCTTCACATCCACCAGTCCAGCTTGCTTGCCGGCATCGAGCACGTGCTGCTCTTTGATCTCCTGCATGCCCTTCGGATAGACGATCCATAACGCGCCCGCGCTGGCGAGCGACTCGGCTAACTTCGCGACCCGTGCAAGACTGCCCAACGACTCCACTCCAACAAATATGAGATCGGAATCCTTCAGCGGCTTGGAATCCGAGAATTTCTTGGCGACAGCGCGAAGGTCGCCGACAAACTTGTCGTCAGATAACGCGATGGCTGAGATGATCAGGCCGGGCTTGATGCCAAGTTTCTCGGCGGTGCTCTTGGGATGGAGAATCTTGTAGGCCCATTTGTCGGCATGTTCGCCGAGCTCGAAGACGGCCGAACCTTCCGCCCATTTGAGATGGAGTTCGCCGTCGCGCGCCGAAACCGACTTTAGCGAGGCGAGAGGTATTTTAAGGCGCAGCTCGCCGCGTACGATGATCTCGTTGGTCTCTAACAGCGCCTTGCCTGAAGTTGTTTTACCGCCGGTTCGAATGTTGCAGACGAGTTCGCGCCCCATCGCTCCTCCGGACACTGGCAGCAGAATCGTTCAACCGGCGGCTACAGTCAAGCATTCCGCGAAAACGGTAGTGTCTCAGTTTGAAATTTTGTTCAAGCGATCTTGGGTGGAGCACGCCTTGATGCGTGCAGCCAAGATCCACTGAATGTCTCGGCTTCAGTCGCTGAGGTAAGGGCCGAGTTACCTCAGGCGCTAAAGCGCGCGCCGGATTGGGGCTGCAATATGCACGCCTCAAGGCGTGCTCCATCCGACATGGCGGGAAGTAAGTGAACTTCAAATTGAGACACTACCGAAAATACGAAACCCCGCGGAGGGGACAGCGGGGTTTCGCGTTTCACCCGGCCAGTTGCAGTGGATGCGAACTGGCCGGGGCCTCGTTTGGCGCGATCTGCATTCGCGCTGTTTAGATCTCTGCGCTACACCTTGGCAGCCAGCTCAAGTAGTCCCACAGCCATGGCGATCCACAGGGCAAGGGCCACCGTGTTCAAGGTGACGCGGATCGCTGCGTTGTCGATTAGCCAGTTGAATTTCGCGTCCATGATGTTTCTCCTTTAGAAGTGGCTTTCCCCGACCACCGCGACACGGTGTTACCTGGGAATTTCGAAGTTGCTCTGGCGTTATGGTTCACCGGATCAACTTCTGCTGCTATATACGGGCGAGGCAGAGAAAGGTTCCGTCAACAAATTGTGAAAGCGGGGCCGGTTGCAGATTAGCGGCATCAGATGCGGGAACACGAAACGGCAAAGATGATCTGTCCACAAGCGGACGGCGCACAGGTCGTATGCTGTTTCGAATAGCCGCGCTAGCCGGCGCGCAGAGTCTCGCTGTGATGCTGCGGTTCTGGCGGCGCCGCCGGAGTGGTGACGTGTCCCGGGAGCACCTCGCGCAGCGCCCATTCAATGCGCTCCACCGACTCGCGGATCAGCTCCACTGACTGCTCGGTGTCGGCCGCAGTGGCGTAGGTGATGACCTGCAGAGAATTGCGGATGTGGTGGTTCATCTCGGCGATGGTACGCAGGCGTTCGCGCACCAGCTTGCGCCGCAGGCGCTGGCTATTGGTGAGGCTGTAGAAGAGGAATCCGGCGACGATGCCGGTAAGAGCGTTGGAGGTGAGGAGAATGTCATTGCGGGTAACGCCGTCCCTGGCCAACAGGCGGTCGAAGCCAAAACCGACCATCCAGACCAGCAGCACAACGCCAGCGCACAGCACAATCAGACGTACTCTCGAGTCTCTACCCAGATCCATGGCTAAACGCAACCTGTTCTGCCCCTGATTCTTAAGACGCTTCAGCGGGCATTTCGTCTCTGCGAAAATAACGCAGAATCGCATCTGCCTGCGAACGGCTGACGACCGAAGCCAAAGCCGCAGCATCGGCTTCTCGCACCGCCTGCAGGCTGCCGAAGTGCTGCAGCAGGCGTTTGGTCGTGCGCTCGCCGATGCCAGGAATCTCCAGCAGTTCGGTCTTGCGATCGCGCATCTGGCGCCGCTTGCGGTGGAACGTCACTGCAAAACGATGGGCTTCGTCGCGCACCAACTGCACCAGATGCAGCACGGGAGAATGCCGGTCAAGCACGACCGGCTCATCTTCCTGCCCCTGTACATAGATGATCTCTTCGCGTTTGGCGATGGAAGCCAGCGGCTGATTTACGATGCCCAGCGCCGCCAGGGCCTCGGCTGCGGCGTGCAGCTGGCCGATGCCACCGTCGATCAGGACTACGCTGGGCATCTTCTGCTTGTCTTCCTGAACCCGCTTGTAGCGGCGCGTGACCACCTCGCGCATCGAGGCAAAGTCGTCGACGCCGTTCACCCCTTTGATGATGAACTTGCGGTAGTCGGACTTTTTCATTTGCCCGTCTTCCCAGACAACCATGGACGCGACCGTTTCCGCTCCCTGGATGTGCGAGATGTCGAAGCACTCGATGCGCTTCGGCAGCTCGGGGAGCATCAGAGCGTCCTGCAGCGACTCCTGAATTGCCTTGGCCGCGGGCTTCATCACGCGGAAGCGCTGATCGAAGGCCTGCTTGGCATTCTGGCCGACAAGGTCGACGAGCGAGCGCTTCTCGCCTCGCTGCGGGATGTGAATCTGCACGTGTCGCTTCTGGCCTTCGGACAGCACTTCCTCCAGCGTTGGACGATCTTCAAAATCGACGGGCACGTAGATCGTGTGCGGCACGTATTGCTGATCGAGGTACACCTGCTTCAGCAGGGAAGAGAAAAACTCGCCCGGCTCGAAGCCGCCCGCGCCGACCGCTTCGCTTAGATCTTCCCAGAAGAACTCGCGCTTGTCGACGATCTTGCCGCCACGCATGTGAAAGAGGTTCACAGCGAGCATTTCGTTTTCGTAGTGATAGCCGAAGACGTCGGCATCATCGCCTTCGACGGCGGCGATGCGCTGCTTCTGCTCCAGCAAATCGACGGTGGAGATCAGGTCGCGATACTTCGCAGCGAGCTCATACTGCTCACGCTCGGCGGCAGCCGTCATGCGCTGGTTAAGCGATCGCGTCAGGTCCGCGCCGCGACCTTCGAGAAAGAGCTTCACATCCTGCACCGCTTCGGCGTAGCGCTCCGGCGTGGTGAGCCCCTCGACACATGGACCGAGGCACCGCCCGATGTAGTACTGCAGACACGGACGCGGATAGTAACGATTCAGGTCGAGCTTGCAGGACGGGATCAGGAAGTACCGATGAATGAGATCGACGAGCCGATACGCCAGGCTGGTGGGGAAATACGGACCGAAGTAGAGTGAGCCGTCTTTACGCAGGCGGCGCGTGGGGAAAACGCGCGGATAGCGTTCGCTGACGGTCAGCTTGATGTAGGGATAGGTCTTGTCATCGCGCAGAAGGATGTTGTAGCGCGGCTTCTTTTGCTTGATGAGATTGTTCTCGAGCGCCAGCGCTTCCTTCTCGTTGTCAACGACGACGTAGTCGATGTCGACCGCCTCGCGTAGCAGCGATCCTGTCTTGGCATCGGCAAGCTTGCCTTCCAGAAAATACGAACGCACCCGCGAGCGCAGGTTGTTGGCCTTGCCGACATAGATGATTTGTCCGTCGGCGTTCTTGTAGAGATACACGCCGGGCGAGGTCGGCAGGGTGCGAATTTTCTGGTGAAGGTCCATGGAGAAGCAGCAACTAGCAACTAGCGATTAGCAATTAGCTGGGCAAGTTGTCGAGCCCTTTTAGTTGGCGCAGGGGCTCTACTTTTCTCCTTCTGGAAACTCGCCAATGGAAGTCGGCTCGCCATGACTCTACGTGGTAAAAATTCTACTCCCCACGTCAGGATTATCTGGCGAGACCAACCTGAGCGATCTTCAAGTAAAGCCGTCATCTGTAATTCATTGAAAATGCGGCATCAGTTTCGCATTCTTTATGTGCGCTCGTTGGCATGAGGCTTGCACATCCAATTACAGGCCGAACGCTGATTGCTTCGCCGAGGCCGAGGTTGAAGGAGCCATTTCCAATGAGTCGATTTTCGCTGATCGCAGTGCTGGTGGCCGGCAGCCTGCCCCTGACCGTGGGATGTGCCACCAAGAACTATGTGAAAAGCCAGACGACGCCGGTCATCAACAACGTTAATGAATTAGATGACGAAACCGCGAAAAATACTCGCGACATCAAGGACGTTGATGCGCGCGCGCAACAGGGCATCGCGCAGGTAAACACCAAGGCTGACGCCGCCGATCAGAAGGCGCTCTCCGCCGGACAGGCGGCGGATCAGGCGAATCAGAACGCCACGCAGGCCTCCAATCGCGTGACCAGCCTTGCCGGAACGGTAGAGAATCTGGATAACTACAAGCCGGTCTCCGCGACGACGGTGCTTTTCGGTTTCGATAAGTCGCAGCTGACGCAGAAAGACAAGGGAACGCTCGACCAGCTAGGCAGTCAGCTGCAAAACCAGAAGCACTACATCATTCAGGTGGAAGGCTACACCGATTCAACCGGACCCGCGGACTACAACTATCAGCTTAGTCAGAAGCGCGCCGATGCCGTAATCCAGTACCTGGCGCAGAAGTACAACGTGCCCGCCTACAAAATCTTCCTGATCGGATTGGGTAAAGACAATCCGGTGGCGCAGAACACAAGCGTATCTGGACGTGCCAAGAATCGCCGCGTCGACATTCGGCTGATGGAAAACAGCCTGACCGAGTCGGCGCAAACCAGCTCTCTCAGCGGGGGAAACAGCAACAGCAATGATGAGAGCGCGACCGCGCCAGCGGTCGCGCGATTACCAAGCTCCCTCAGCCCGGAGCCAATGGCCAACAGGCCCATTGGATGAAAAGCCGCTCACCCTCGTGGGCGGCTTTTCTGTTTGGTAGAGGCGGCCTTCAGGCCGGCGTTATGCCTGTTGATAGATTCGGGGCCTGCTGCGGTCATGCTTGACCGCAGCAGACCGGGAAACGTATACGATCGCTGGACGCAGCGCTGAAGCGCCGCACTACCCGTACGTTCTCAAATATCATCGACATCATGAGCACGAAGCTGCAACGGCTGATGCTGCGCTCCATCAATGTCTGGCCGCCGTTTCTTGGGGCGGGGATTCGCGTGAAATGGAGTCCGGATCACAAGGCGGTCGATGTCGAGATGAAGCTGCGCTTCTGGAACCGCAATTATGTCGGCACGCATTATGGCGGCTCGCTTTACTCGATGACCGATCCCTTCTACATGCTGATGCTGATGGACAATCTTGGTCCGGACTACATCGTGTGGGACAAAGCCGCGTCGATTCGATTTCGCAAGCCCGGGAAGGGAAGAGTCAAGGCGGAGTTTCGCCTGTTGGAGGAGCAGCTCGACGACATCCGCACAAAACTCGAAACCCAGGAAAAGTACGAGCCGACGTTCACGGTTCAGGTAAAGGACGAGGCCGGAGATGTTGTCGCCGAGGTGCAGAAGGTGCTGCACATTCGGCGCAAGCAGAGTGCCCGCGACGGCGGGAGATAGCTGTGGACAGCGCGCTCAGGCCGCGGCAACGTCCGGCGCATCTGTGGGCTGGCCGCTTTCGGATTTCTCCTCGGCCAGTTGGATGCGCAAGACCTCTTCGCGATCGCCGTCGAAGTCCTGCCGCAGATGGAAGTGAAGATCCTCCAGCCGCCGGCTCGCCCCGATCGTGACCAGCAGCTTCGCCAAAGCGAGCATGCCGGCACGATTGGCTACGATGTAAGGGATGCCGTCCTTGAATTCGACACGGAGCTGCTCATTCGAGCGCTCCACGTATTCAAAGATGATTTCCCGCTTGCGCGCTTCTTTCTCCACTTCAAACTGAAAAGCCTGTCCGATGGTCACGTCACGTGGATTGGTCATTGGTAGCCCCCGCAGCAATACTCGTGATGCCGGTACGACATCAGGAGAGATTTAGAGTGACGAAGGCGGCACGGTCTGACTTGTGAGTTCTTGCTGTAACGAAGGGCTTTTACATCGAGACGAAGAGGAGATTGTGACCATACTACTGGTGATGGCGCTGCAATGCCAGCGATTTTCTGCGACCGTATTCGTTTCTCGCAACATCTCAGCAGCCCAGGGCTGACTGCGGCTTCGGAGTTCACATACAATAGGAAGGTGCGGTTGCGTTATCTTTTTCTCGCAATACTCTGTCTTGGGCTGATTCGCGTAGTTGCGGCACAGGATACATCGGCGCCACCTGATCAATCTCAGGAGCCATCAGCGCAGGATTCGCCGCAGCAGAATGCGCCGCCGGTTGAGCAAGTGCCGGTCGACAAGTCGGCTCCGCCTCCGAAGGACAATCGCGCCAATCCTCCTCGCTCCGATCATGTTCCCGCAGGCGAGAGTTCCAGCAAGCAGACGGCGATCGACGTGTCGCCGCCGGCCAATGACGAGAAGGCGCATCCCGAGGCGGGATTGGGCGACAGCGATGTGAGCGAATTCACGCCCTACAATCCCATGAAGGCGCTGAAGGCCATCGAGGTGGGCGACTGGTACTTCAAGCAGGAGAACTACAAGGCGGCGATCAGCCGATATCGCGAGGCGCTGGAGTGGAAGCCGCGGGATGCGGAAGCAACTTATAAATTAGCTGAGGTACTGAACAAGACCGGCGACTATGCCGGCGCCAAAGAGAATTACGAAGCCTATCTGAAGATCCTGCCGAATGGGCCGTACGCCAAGAAGGCCAGGGAAGCGCTGGCGAAGCTGAAGGACAAGCCGGCGCAGAGCGCCGCCAAACAATAAATCGAACTCGATCGTTCCGACGGGCGCGTAGAATGAACGATCAGCATGTCCCGCCATCTCTACCCTCCGCGTGTTGTGAATATCGCAGATCTGCGCCGCTTGGCAAAGCTGCGCCTGCCGAAGGTGGTGTTCGATTATCTGGACGGCGGCGCAGAAGATGAACTCACACTGCAAGAGAACTGCCATGCGTTTCGCGACCTGACATTCCGGCCGCGAATGGCGGTTGCGTTTGAGCAGTGCAATCTCGGGACGCGAGTGCTGAGTGCGGACATCGCATTGCCGTTACTGCTCGCGCCTGTTGGCTACAGCCGGATGATGCATCCCGGAGGTGAAGTCGCGGCTGCGGCTGCTGCGGGAGCCTTCGGCACAGGCTACATTCTGTCCACTATTTCGGGACATAAGCTGGAAAACGTAAAAGCCGCGACGGCTGGGCCGGCATGGTATCAGCTGTATCTGCTGGGTGGGCGAGAGCCGGCTGAAGCGGCGCTGGAGCGCGCGCGTGTGGCAGGATTCTCCGCACTGGTGCTGACGGTCGACACTGCTGTGTCTGGAATGCGGGAGCGCGACTGGCGCAACGGCATGACGGAGCTGTTGGGAGAGAACCTCCTTTCCAAGCTGCCCTATGTCCCCGATCTGCTATCTCATCCTGGCTGGCTGAGTGATTTTCTTCGCGATGGCGGACTGCCCAAGCTGGAGAACGTCATCATTCCGGGCAAAGGTCATATGCCGCTTACCGATGTGTCGGCGGCGTTGAAGCGGTCGGTGGTCACGTGGAACGATCTGACGTGGATTCGCGAGCACTGGACTGGGCCGATTGTGATCAAAGGCATTTTGACCGGCGATGATGCTCGCCGCGCCGTGGATCATGGAGCGGCGGCGATCGTCGTCTCCAATCATGGCGGTCGCCAGTTGGATGGCGTGTCGGCGACGATTCGAGCGCTGCCGGAGATTGTTGCAGCTGTCGGCGGGCAGATCGAGTTGCTGATGGATGGCGGCATCCGCCGGGGAAGCGATATCGTCAAGGCGCTTTGCCTGGGCGCGCGAGCAGTGCTGATTGGCCGCGCCTATGCGTACGGAATGGCCGCTGCCGGTGAGGCAGGCGTCAGAAGAGCACTGGAGATCCTGCGCGAAGACCTGGAGCGGACGATGCGATTGCTGGGTTGCGCCGACGTGAAGGAGCTGGACTCGTCCTATGTGGAAGTGTGCGAGCCGCGGAGCCGTGGCCGCCTCAGGGGCTAAAGCCCTTGATTTCTGCGACGCTTGCGGCACGGCTGAAGTGTGTGCGTGAGAACGCTGTCGTCCCCGGGGGACTTGGATCATTTTCCCATTTCACCCAGCATTCCGCTTCGCTCCATGCTGGGCTATCATGCCACGCGCCTGCGGCGCTCTCGTTTTTCAAGCCTCCTACTCCACAGTCTGAAAGAAAAGCCAGTTCTCACGCAGACTCTGAAGCCGTGCCCTTTCAAGGCATGGACTTCTTAGACTTGATCACCATGGAGTGGCGTACGGGGACGATGGCGCCGCGACTGGCGTCGACGGTGGCGTTCTGAGCACGAGTCATGACTTCGTTGCGGACATAGTTGACGAATTCGCCCATCTGGCGCTGCATTTCGTCCATGCGCTCGCGCATTTGCAGAATGATGGCAATGCCGGAGATGTTGACGCCGAGATCGCGCGCCAGCGAGAGGATCAGCTCCAGCCGTTCCAGATCGCCGTCAGTGTAGAGGCGCGTGTTGCCCTCGGTGCGCGACGGCTTGAGCAGCCCTTCACGCTCGTAGAGGCGCAGCGTCTGCGGATGAATGCCGTACATCTCCGCCACGGCACTGATCATGTACGCGCCTTGTTTTTTCCTCTTCGCCATTGCCCCTCCGGGGCAGCAATTAGCAGTTAGCAATTAGCATGTAGCCAAACTAGAGTCGGCACGCACCATCCCAAGTGCTAAGTGCCAAATGCTAATTGCCGATCTTGGTCCACAATTCTGCTCGCGGATCCTCCGAATTCAGCTTTGCCAGTTCGCGGAGAATTTCTTTCGAGCGCTCGTCAGCGACCTTCGGGGTAGCGGTTTGGATCTCGACGATCTCATCGCCGCGCTGACCCTCATTGACGGCCGACGGCACGCCTTTCTCGCGCAGGCGCAGCTTCTGCCCACATTGTGTGCCCGGTGGAATGCGCAACAACGCGCGGCCATCGATGGTCGGGACTTCGACCTTCGCGCCTAACGCGGCTTCCATGAGCGAGATCGGGACGGTCAGGTGAATGTCATCGCCGTCGCGCTTGAAGATGGGATGATCGCCGGCGCGCACGATGATGTACAGATCGCCGGCAGGCGCGCCCATGGTTCCGGCATTGCCGCGGCCGGGCAGGCGAATGCGCTGGCCGTCGCGCGTTCCGGGCTTGATGCGAACCTTCAGCGACTCGCTGCGCTCGATGCGGCCCTGCTCGTGGCACACACGGCAACGAACACGAATCTTGCCGCTACCGCCGCAGTGCGGGCAGGGCACGTTGAACTTCATGCTGCCGCTCTTCTGCGTGATTTGCCCTTTACCTTCGCATCCCAGACACTTTCCCGTGCCCTCCACGTAGCCGTTCCCGTGACAGTTACCGCACTCTTCGAGTCGCGGAATCGTGAGCTCCAGCTCCGCGCCGCGGATGGCCTGCCAGAAGCCGACGTTCATCTGGTACTCGAGATCGGTGCCAGGTTCGGGATGCTGCGCGGTCTCGACACCACCGCCGCGCCCGAAGATGTTGGAGAAGATGTCGCGAAATCCGCCGCCTGTGCCCGCGCGGCGGCCCGCCGCACCCGCGCCTTCCGAGAAATCGTTGAAGTCGAAGCCGCTGAAATCGAACGGGACTTCCTGGGTGTAGGTGCGAGCGCCGCCCGCGTCCTGTGCGGGACCACCGAATCCGCCTGCGCCAAAGCCGCCTCCGCGGGCATAGGCTTCGGCTGCGGCGGGATCGATGTTGTCGGAATAGAAGCCGAGCTGATCGTAGACCTTGCGCTTCTTGGGATCGCTGAGGACGTCGTTAGCTTCGGAGATGGTCTTGAATTTCTCTTCGGCAGACTTGTCGCCGGGATTTACGTCGGGATGATATTTGCGCGCAAGTTTGCGGAAAGCCTTGCGGATGTCCTCCGCCGAGGCCGTCTTCTTCACGCCGAGGGCGGCGTAGTAGTCTTTCTGGGTCGTTGTGGCCATGGTTGTTATCAGCCGTCAGCTATCAGCTTTCAGCCAGGAATCGGCAACGCGGCGATCAGTTCGTGTTTGCCTGGCCGCCGTCGCCGACGGGGATCACCATGTTCGGGATGAACCCCACTTCATCATCATTGATCACCGGAATTGCCCGCATTCGGCCGGTGGCTTCGGTGGTGATCAAGTACCAACGGCTGTCGTCGCGGTTGAAATGCAGCGCGTACGATTGGTTGTTTACTTCGAATCGCAATTGGTTCCTTCAGTCTGGGGAGTTCCATGTTGTTAATGCGGGCTGAAGCCCGCGCGCCTTGTGCCGTCCCTAAAGGGACTCGGGTTTCTTAACTAGCCCTACCCAGCACTCCGCGCCAAAAGAAGGCGCTGCGTGCTGGGCTATCTTGTCGCCGTGCCGCAAGCGGCACTCGGTTCTGCGTGCTGCGAGCTCTATGGGTTAACACATGCATCGCACCGACTCACACGAACCGCAGATCCCTCGGCTTCGTTCGGCTACGCCTCACTTCGCTCGGGATGACAAATCAAGAAAGCGCCTGTGGACGCGAGCCTGAAGGCTCGCTCTCCCACCGCTCTGCGCCTCGCCTCCGCCTCCTCGCCTCCACCGCTCTGCGCCTCAGCAGCCGCGACTGAGTCGCCCTTCGCTGTTTGCCATCCGCTCTCGCCAAGAAGGGGCGTTTGTCACGCCCCTGCGTTAGCTGATAGCCGACGGCTGAAAGCTGAGAGCTTACTTCTTGTCTTCCACGTCCACGTACTCGGCGTCGATGACGCCTTCGTCTTTCTTCTGCTCGGGGCCGCCGCTGGCCGCCCCGTTAGCTCCGGGAGTCGGTCCGCCGGCCGGCGGAGGTGTTTGCGCGGAGCTCGCCTTGTACATAGCCTCGGCCAGCTTGTGCGAAGCTGCGGTCAGCTGCTCGCGAGCCTTGTTCATCGCGCCGGCGTCGGTGCCTTCCAGCGCCTTCTTGGAGTCGGCGAGAGCGTTCTCAACATCCGAGCGCTCCTGGCCGGAGATCTTGTCGCCATGCTCGCGCAGCATCTTCTCGATGTTGTAGACCATGCCATCGAGTTGGTTGCGAGCTTCGACCTCTTCGCGCCTGGCCTTGTCCTCGGCCGCGTGCGCATCGGCGTCCTTCGCCATGCGCTCGACCTCTTCCTTGCTTAGACCCGAAGACGACGTAATGGTTATCTTCTGGTCTTTGCCGGTGGCCATGTCCTTGGCGAGAACGTTGAGGATGCCGTTGGCGTCGATGTCGAAGGTGACTTCGATTTGCGGAATGCCGCGCGGAGCCGGCGGAAGGCCGGTCAGGTGGAACTTGCCCAGCGTGCGATTGTCGCGCGCCATAGGACGCTCGCCCTGCATCACGTGAACTTCAACCGAGGTCTGGTTGTCGGCTGCGGTCGAGAACATCTCCGACTTCTTGGTCGGGATGGTGGTGTTGCGCGGAATCATCTGCGTTGCTACGCCGCCCATGGTCTCGATCGACAGCGTCAGCGGAGTCACGTCGAGCAGCAGCAGGTCTTTCACCTCGCCGCCGAGCACGCCACCCTGAATGGCCGCGCCGATCGCAACTACTTCGTCAGGATTGACGCCCTTGTGAGGCTCCTTGCCGAACAGTTCCTTCACCAGCTGCTGAATACGCGGCATGCGCGTCTGTCCGCCGACCAGGACGACCTCATTGATCTTCTCCGGTCCGATGCCGGCGTCCTTCAACGCAGCTTTGCAGGGTCCGATGGAGCGATCGATGATGTCCTTCACCATCTCTTCCAGCTTGGAGCGGGTCAGCGTCTTCACCAGATGCTTCGGACCGCTGGCATCCGCCGTGATGAACGGCAGATTGATTTCGGTCTGCATCGTGGTGGAGAGCTCGATCTTGGCGCGCTCGGCCGCGTCACGCAGACGCTGCAGCGCCATCTCGTTGCCCTTGTCGCGCAGGTTGAGACCTTCGTCCTTCTTGAACTCGTCGATCAACCAGTCGACGATGCGCTGGTCGATGTTGTCGCCGCCCAGGTGCGTGTCGCCGTTGGTGGACTTCACCTCGACGACGCCTTCACCGACTTCCAAAATCGAGATGTCGAACGTACCGCCGCCGAAGTCGTACACGGCGATGGTCTCGTCTTTCTTCTTGTCGAGCCCGTAGGCCAGCGCGGCGGCCGTCGGCTCGTTGATGATGCGCTTCACCTCGAGGCCGGCAATCTGGCCCGCGTCCTTGGTCGCCTGGCGCTGTGCGTCATTGAAATACGCCGGGACGGTAATGACGGCGTCCTTGACCGGCTCGCCAAGATAGTCCTCGGCGGCCTTCTTCAGTTTCTGAAGAATGAACGCGGAAATCTGCGGCGGCGTGTATTCCTTGGCCTGCGCGATAACCGCGACGTGATCGCCCGACTGGACGACCTTGTAGGGCACCATCTTCATCTCTTCATTGACCTCGTCGAAGCGACGGCCCATGAAGCGCTTGATGGAGTAAATGGTGTTTTCGGGATTGGTGATGGCCTGGCGCTTGGCGACCTGGCCGACCAGACGCTCTCCGTTCCTGGTAAAGCCGACGACTGAGGGCGTCGTGCGCCCACCTTCCTCATTTGGGATGACTTTGGGCTCGCCGCCTTCCATGACGGCGACGACGGAGTTGGTCGTGCCCAAGTCAATTCCGATAATCTTTGCCATTGCTGCACCTTCCTGTTAGATCTGTAAGTTACTGAAAAATTACGGTACTAGAGCGTGATGATCAGCGCTTACAACAGATCGAATATAGAACTTGAGTGAATCATTGTCAAGGCTTAGATGTGATAGGAGGGCTGAAGTTGCAAGGAGTTGGGAGGCGGGATCGGCGCCCCGCACTATCGTTGCGCCAACCGGACCTTGCCGGTCTCGACCGTGGCGCTGTCGATACGCAGCGGCAGCTTGAAGGTGCTGGTGAGGCCGACGTTGGGGTACTTCGGCGTAAGGTAGTGCTGGACGAACCACTCCAGCGCGAACTGCGGAATGGTGATGCCGTCGAAGTCGATAGATTCGACGCGGATGGTGCCGATGCCGTTGGCGCCGGTGGCCTGCGCCACAGCGTGGACGTCGTGGGTGCCGCTGAAGAGGCTGTAGAGCGGGTTGCTGGAGCCGCGGCCTTGCATGATCTGCTCGAAGTCGACGTCGGCGTGGGCGTCGACCGTGGTGTCATGCGAGCTGAGCCGGAGCTGGCTGACGCCTTTGGGCATCTTGACTCCGCCCTCGGCGAAGTAGGCGTTGATTTCCGGTCCCGTTAGATCGGTTGGTTTGGTATCGGGATGGGCCTTCGCGCCGTTCGTCTTCAGCCAGGCAAGCTTCTGCTGCATGGACCGGTAGTTAGCGCTGTGGTCCACTGCCCCACCCTGGCCAACAGACGGCCAGAATGGGGCACCCAATGCCGCTGTCCCACCGTAGCCAAAAGACGGCCAGAACGAGGCACCCAATGCGGACGGATCGCTCGCGGCGGTGAGGGCCAGCGCCAGAACAAGGGAAAGCCAGCTTGTCATCGCAACGAGGCCTCGGCCGCGGGCGTATTCACGGCTTGGACTGCTGGCTTGTCGAGCGTGCCGGAGATAACATAGGACTGGCCGCCGGAGCGCTCCAGCTTCATGGACAGCGAGCGGTCGTAAGAGGCTGTGCCTTTCACGGCGTAGACGCTGCCGCCCGACTGCATCTTGCTGTCGGTGAGGGTGAAGGTGCCGTCCTGCAGCGCGATCTTGCCGGAGAACTTGGAGAAAGCGATGGGCGTGCTATGACTGTCGAGCGACAGGTGGCGAAGAGCGCCCGCGGTCCAGTTGAAGTCGGCGGTGCCGCTGGCGGAGCTGCGCAGTTTGGCGGCGGAGATGCCGGAGAGCGTCAGGCTGTACTCGGCGTCGACTGTGCCGGTGGCCCAGTTGTCGTGCATGAGGGTCGCGAGCTGAGTCATCGATACTTTGCTGACGACGCCGTTGCCCATGAAGCGCGGCGGCGAGACGGTGAAGTCGGCGAGCCAGGAGCCGTCCTGGTGACCGCCGAGGAAATCGCCACGCAGCTCATGAATTCGCAGTTTGCCGGACGAGAGTTCCAGAGATCCGTTAACGTTGTTGGCGACGATGGGGCCGAGCTCGAAACGCGCGGCGGCAAAATGCCCGCTGGCGCGGAGCTTCATCAAAGCGTCTTCGTTGCGCTTGCCGATCGCCAGCAAGTGATACCAAGGCTGGTGCAGGCTGGGATTCAGCAGCTGGTTGAGGCGGGCGAGGGAAGCGTCGTCGGTGCGAACGTCGAAGTTTACGACGCAGTTTTCCGGGCCGGTGCAGTGCACGGGAAAGCTGGCTGACCCGCTGAGATGCGTGCCTTGCTTGAATGCTGCGATGAAGGAGGCAATCTTGACCTGCTGGTTCTCGAGGACGATGGAGGCGGAGTCGATCTGGAGCGGCTCGGAGACGCCTTGGAGCTCGGCGGTGGCCGTGCGCAGTTGAACCTTGCCGGAAGGCGCTGGCGGTGTGAAGCCCATCCAGGGGCCAGCGACCTCGATGTCGAGCTGCGCCGTGCCGGCCAGACCGATACCCGGTGTGCCCACGCCAAGGGCCTGCGCCACGTTGAACAGGCGGCCCAACTCTGCGTTGCCGGCCAGATGCAGGCTGTAATGCTCAGGGTCGAAAGAGGCGCTGGCGGTTGCCGGCGAAGTCGCACCTAGAGAGATGGGAAAGGGTTTGACGATGAGTTGGAAGCCGGAAGTGGTTTGAGTCAACTGCCCCGCCCCAGCCAACGGTTTGGAAGAAAGCAGGTCCCTCGACTCGCGATGCTCGCTCGGGATGACAGAACGGGGCAGCCGGGTTTGTTTTCCTGCTCCCGTCAAGGTCGGGCTTAAATGGGGCGCCCGTTTCTTCGGTGTATTCGGAGGCAGTGGGAGCGACCGCGAATTCTACTTCTCCCAACTGCAAGGGATTCTTCAGCACGTCCGCCTGCAAGGCGAACGACGTGGTTTGGCCTCCGCCTGACCATTGCGCTGTACTGCCGGGCGACTTGCGGACGGAGAACGTTGCTTCCACCTCGCCGGTCGCGGTGAGATCGGCGGGTAGATCTTTCTTGGCGTGACGCGCGAAGGCGACGGCTCGATCGGCCGGAATGTGCTCGCCGGAGATGTCCCAGTCGTATCCGCCGACGCCCCAGCCTTCGGCGTCTCCACGAACGCGGAGTGTGCCCGGACCGACAGGCGACTCGCAGCGCACGTCGAAGAGCGCGTCGTTGGTCGAGGAATAGGTTCCGGTGCAATGAGTCCGCAGGCGCAAGGCCTGGCCGAGCGCGATGTCGTAGCGGCGGAAGTCATCGACCTGAGCGTCGGCAGTTACGCCCAGTGCGGCGGGAGTGCCGGTGAGCACGGCGCTGGCCCGAACATCGCCGCGCCATCCGCGATCGCGAGCATAGAAGAGCTTGGTGAGTTGGCCGAGCGGACCGTCGCTGAAGCTAAGCTTGAGGTAGAGCGGAGTGTCGCGCAGATTGGAGGCACGCTGAAAACGGCCATCCAGCTTGAGTGTCCCGGTGTCGCTGATGTTGATGTCGGTGCGCACCGGGCGAGCTTTCAGCCGGAATCCCCACAGGCTTTCGGACTCGAGCCAGAGCGCGAAGTCGGCGTCAGTGAAGGCGAAGGCTTTCTTCACGGCGCCGAGCTTGAAGTTGATGCGTCCGCTTGAGGCCTCGACATAGGGAAATCGTGGACGCGCTTCCGGCCGCACTTTCGCGGTGGGAGCGGGATTGGTTTGCGACGCGCGCTCGACAAGTTCTTCGAGATTCCAATGGCCATCCGGGCGGCGAACAAGATTCAAACTTGGGTTGTCGAGGTCGAGGGTGCCAATCTCCAGGCGGCCGCGCCACAGCGATGACAGGCGCAGATAGGCGGTGACGCTGTCGGCGCGCAGCATTGGCTCTGCGCCGTAGCTGGGATCGTCGGCAACAACGAAGTTGTAGAGCACGACTCCGGGGCGCGGCAGCAGCTTGAGCTCGAGATTGGAGACGGTCACGTCGCGGCCGAGGGCGCGGCCGATCGCGCCGGCAGCTCGGTTGCGATAACGATTCACATTAATGAACGGCGGCAGAAACAGCGCCAGCACGACGACCAGCACGACTGCCCAAATCAACCGCCGTGACCTGCGGCGCAGCATCAGCGCACCACGTGGAACATCCGGGACCAGCGGGTGTGGTCGAAGAAGTGAATGATGATATTAAAGAGCCAGGCAATGCGGTCGCCGATGGTTTGGCGCTCATACTCATCGCGCGGGGTCACGAACGACCAGTAGATGAACATCGGCCGCCCGATGACATTCTCGTAGGGTACGAAGCCCCAATAGCGGCTGTCGAGGCTGACATCGCGATGATCGCCCATGGCGAAGACGCTGTCGGGTGGGACGACGAGATCGCCATTCTTAATAAATGACGGCATCTGCAGCCGCCACTCGGCGCAGCCATGGCAGTCGGTATATTCGGGCGTGCCGTTGGGGAAGTCGTCGCGATAGGAATCGTATTCGCCACTGGTGAGCACGTAAGGCTCATTTAGCTTTTCGCCGTTGCGATAGACGACGCCCTCCTGCAGATGAATGCGATCGCCGGGAAGGCCCATGACGCGCTTTACAACGTACAGGCCGGGTTCACCCGGAGAGAGGAACACAAAAACGTCGCCGTGACGTGGGGTGCGATAGGGAATCAGTTTGCCGATCCACTTGGTAGCCGGCGCGAGCAGTATGCGGTCGACGAAGACGTGATCGCCGATGAGTAGCGTGTTCTCCATCGAGCTGGAGGGAATGGTGAAGGCTTGCAGAGTAAAGGTGATGATGAAGAGGCCGGTCACCAGCACCACGGCGATGGAGGCGATAAATTCGGCGGTGGTTTCCTTGTGCTTCTCCGGCTGCTCAGGCTGCTCGGCCTGTGGCGCTTTGGCGTCCTTGGGCTTATCCGGTGCGGCCTTCACGGGTTTCTTGGTCGTTGGCAAGAGTGCGGTCCTTCGAATCTATAAAAGTGCCGTCCCTACGGGACTCTGGTTGATTTAACGTTCATTCCCAGCGCTTCCGCGCTGGGCTAATTACTTTCATCCTGCCTGACGCCGGGATTGAGTCAGCCAACGAGGTGCCCAAATCCCTCGCGGACTGAAGTCCGCTCAGAACAAATATTGAACGGCTTTTCGGCACGACTAAAGGTCGTGCCCTGTTACAAAGCGTTCGAGAACTGACCTCTCAGCAACCTCTAACGTCGTGCCCTGAGGCAAAGCGTTCGAAAGACTTTTCCGCAGCCTGCGGCGGCGTGCTCCACCAATCTGCCTATTGCGGGATGTGCAACATGCGATGCCAGCGCAAGCTGTTGAACATCTGCGTCATATTCAGCGTCAGATTGGAAAGTTTATCAGACGGAAGACCGCCCGCCACGGCCGCCTCCGCCCGGTCCATTGACCAATAGATCACCAGCGGCCGTCCGACGACGTTCTCCGCCGGCACGAAACCCCAGTAGCGCGAGTCATAGCTGTCGTCCCGATTGTCGCCGAGAGCGAAATAATAGCCTTCGGGCACGATCAGCTCGCCGTCTTCCGTCAACTTGTGCATTTGCGAATACCACTTGGCCGAAATCCTTTCGCCGTAAACGCCGCCGTCGGGAAAGTTGTCACGGAAGCGATCGCGCCAAGCCCAATTGAACGTCGCATAGGCGTCGTCCTGGCGAACTCCATTGACATAGACGTGCTTGTTGATGAGACGTACGCGGTCGCCGGGAATCGCCACCACGCGTTTTACAAAGTGCTGCTGGGGATTCACCGGATAGCGAAAGACGATGATGTCCTGGTTCCGAATGGGCCGGTAGGGCATGAGCCAGCTCCAGATGCCTGAGTGCCCGTAATGCGCCTTGTCCACCAGCAGGTAATCGCCGATGAGGAGGGTTTTCTCCATGGATTCGGATGGAATCTGGAACGCCTGCACCGTGAAGCTAATAACGAAAATTGCGATTACGATGGTGCCGACGAGCGATTGCAGAGAAAACATCACGCTCCGCTCGCGCGCAGGCGGCGGCGCTGGGGCGACAGGCTGCGCTTGGGAAGGTGTTCTAAGTTGCTCCGGGGTACCAACTTCACTCATGACGGCTCGGCATGCTCGGGGTCCGCAGCCGGGCCATCCGCTGCGGAACTTGTTTCTAACGATTGTAGACGTTCCCAGGCCAGGCGTGCTGCACCCTGCTCGGCGGCCTTCTTGGTGCTGCCTTCACTGCGGCAGACGAAAGCGTCGACACCGACGGGAGATGCGGGGATGTGGGCTTCCATGGTGAACGTCTTGCGGTGGTCCGGGCCTTCTTCTTTGACCATGACGTAGCGAGCCTGAGCTCGTCCGGTGGCGTGAATGACTTCCTGCAGAGCCGATTTGTAATCCATGACGGGAAGCTTCTCGCCGCCTTGTTTTTGGACCTCGGCAAGCTCCGGATCGAGAATGTTCTGCAGGATGAATCGATGAGCGACCTCGAGACCGGCATCGAGAAACAGGGCAGCGATGATGGCCTCGAGAGCGTTGACTAGCAGCGCGCTCTTGTTTCGACCACCACTGCGCTCCTCGCCGCGGCCCAGACGCAGGTAGTGGCCAATCTTGAGCTCATGAGCCGGCTGCAGCAGGCGACGCGCGCTCACGATGTGGGCGCGCAGCTTGGAGAGTTCGCCCTCCTGGTATTCCGGAAAACGGCGAAAGAGTTCCTGGCTGACTACGAAGGAGAGCACGGCATCGCCAAGAAACTCCATCTGCTCGTTATCGAATTCGACCGCGGGCAGCCCGCCGGAGGCGTTTTGCGCCTCTAATTCGCGAGCATACGAGGCGTGGGTGAGGGCCTGACAAAGAAGGTTACGATCGCGAAAAGTATGTCCGAGCACTTCCTCCAGCGCAGTGATGTCGTGAGCAGGGGATCTCATCTTGTTGGTTTAGTGCATCGCGACCAGCTGGTCTCAATGCGGGTTGCTGGGCGATGTCGGGGCCGGTGACGAATTCGGCTGCGCACCTGGCGCCGGGGCAGCCGACGGCTGGGCTGCACCTCCAGCTGGCGATTGGGCGCTCATCAGCTTCTGCAGACGCGCCTGCTGCATCTTCGCCAAATTCTGTGCCTGAGTTCCGTCCTTGGCATATTGCACCGCTTTGTTCGCGGAGTCCAGTGCTTGTGGATATTGCTTCAAATTGTCCTGGGCAACAGAAAGCCGCAGGTAGAGTACCGCCTCAGGATTGGCGGAGCTCTTAGAGATCGCCTGCTGCAGGTTGGTAACCGCCGCGCTGTAATTTTTCTTGCTCAAATCGACCATGCCCAGGGTGTCATAAGCCATGGTGAGGATGCTGCGCTTGGCGCCTTCAACTCGCGCCGGATCGGCATTGGCGGGAAGTACCAGACCGGTATCGATGTTGTCGATCGCGGCCTGAGCGTCCTTGGCTGCTTCCGCCAGACGCTGCTCACGATCGAGGTCGGTCTCGCGGGTGGATTCGGCGAGTGCGGAGGCCACTTGCACCAGCGGGATCGGATTGGTTGGATCGGCGGCGATGGCCTGGCGCCCGCAGTCGATAACCTTATCGGTGTTGTTGGATTGGGCGTAGAGATTCATCGCGCGAATGTAGAGCGAGGCGCGCAACTGGCTGTTCGGATACTTGGTGGAAAAGTCGTTGGCCGCGGCCTCCAACTTGGCAGGATCGGTCAGGGCGAAGTCGTCCTGATAGGCCTTCAACTCCTCCTGCGATCCTGCTTGCAGAACCTTTTGACCGGCTGGCGGTGGTGCTGGCGTAGCCTGCGGAGCGCCGGGAGCCTGGCCGGCTGCGCCATTTTGCGACGCCGGCGGGGCGCTCTGAGACGGCGTCTGGGATTGGGGAGTCGCGGTTTGCGCGAATGACGCGAGGGCGGTTAGGAGCACAGCTGTGATGATTGCGGTTGCTTTCATGATTTCGTTCCTTTCTGTAACAAGCCGCCGACTGCTAGGCGATGCGATGCTATTAGTCCTTATCCTGATGCTTGGCAGTCGGCGGTTCATACGGCTGCTGCAGGCCATGTTCGGCAGCAGTTTTGGCATCAGCGGGCACGTCGGAAATGGCGAGCGCGGCTTTGTATTGCGCGACGGCATCGTCACGCTCCCCCTGCAAATCCAGAATACGTCCGAGATAAATGCGCGACCAGGCAGCTACGTGGGGATCCTTGGCGGGATCTTTCTGCGCGTCAATGGCCTTCTGGAAATCGGTCTGCGCCGCTGGCATGTCGCCGCCGAAGCTGGCGACTTTGGCCAGCACGAAGTAGGCGCGCGCCGGATCTTCATTCGCCTGCAGACTTTGCTGCGCCAGCTTGCCGGCTTCCGTCGGGTTACCGCTGGCTAAGGCTTGCTCCGCCAAATCGATCTTCTTCTGCGGCGGCCGGCGCGAGGCCTGCACTACTTCTGGCTCGGCTTGGGCGGCGAAAGCAATCTCGCTGGCGCGCTTCTTCTCGTGCGGCACATCCATGGTGTGCAGCCAGTTGGGGAAGGCGTCCTGCAGGCCGATGTTGGCTTTCTCGAAGTCGCGCAGCTGATTGTAAAAGTAGCCGGTGAGGACGAAGCCTTCCGCGTCATCGCGCTGCACCAGCGCGAAACGATCCTTTTCCGGGAGTTTGGGATCGGCCGGAGTGCGGGCTTCGATGGCGCGGATCAGGCACTCCATCACCAGCAGGCCGATGTCGGTCTTGTACTCCTCGGCCATGGGCGCGGTCTGCACCGATTTCAGGATCGGTTGCAGACGCTCGAGCGAAGTAGCGCGCTTGGCGATCAGCGGGTCCAGCACAAAATGCAGATAGGTGTGCCGCACAGCGTCCATGTGGATGTTGTCGCCCGCGGGAGAAACCACCAGGTAGTAATAATCCTGAAGATAATTGCGCGAGTTTACCTGGCCGGGCGCGCTCATCGGCTCAAGGTAGACGGTAAAGCTGCGGCCGGCGTAGCCGGACAGCGGCATGCGCAGGTAGTTGTCGGTGGAGGTGATCATCTGCGAGACCGGCGCGTGATATTGGTCGATGAGAGCCATGTATTCGGGCTGATGTTTGAGCCAGATCGCGTGTAGGTTGGCGGCTTTGTAGTAGATCTGCAGCAGCGGGATAAATCCGAGAATATAAGTGGCGTCCGGCGGCAGGTCTGATTCCTTCATCTTGGGCGCGAAGTCAGGAGGCGGGCCGAGGTTGAGCGCCAGTGAGACATATTCCGCGAGATCGTGCGCGGCGCCGCCCATGCGATGGTCGTTGTAGAAGCGGCACATTTCCGCGGCTGCGGTGGCGGCTGCGGGAGACTTGCTGGCCTCGACAAGATCGGCGCGAACTTCCGTGCGAATGGGAGATGAAGTTTGCAGCTCCTGGTCGTAGCCACAGACGTTCATCCCGGCAACCACGCTGAACAGGGTTTCGCTGTCGTCGAGCCTGGCCTTGGACTGAGCGGCGGCGGAGAGGCTCAGCGAGGCGAGCGCGACGAGCCAGACAACAATGCGGGCAAAACGCAGAAGCAGCTCCAAGGATCAGCAATTAGCACTTAGCAATTAGCACTTAGCAATCGTGTGCGGACGAGTGCATGAGGCTAAGGGAAAGCGATGGCTCCAGTTTACGAGCTAGGAATGGGTCGCGCAAACAAGGAGCAACGGTTACGCCTTAATGCCTTCAAGAGTAGACTTTATATCCGACATCGAGAACAGTCGTACCGGCAGCGGTATCTTTCGGTTGCTCAGCTCCCTCTCGATCGTGGACTTCTGGTCGTCGCTATTAACGAGTAGCCATATCTGAAGAGAACTCAATAGACTCTGTACTACCGCCAACTGGGCTTGTGTTGCCAGACCGAGCTTAACGCGCTCAGGAATGGAGCCGAATCGCGCTTGCAGGATGTTGTTCAAGGTTGCGAGGCGCCATAGGACGACTTCGGGCCGAAGAGCAGTAAAGTTGCCAAAGTACCGATACTGCATGCCATCAAAAGTCATAAGCATGTTGAATCCCAAAGGTCTGCCGAGTTCGTACAGATTGCGATCACCGTCGGTATTGATCGGAACGACTAAGACCTGCTGTGACAGCAGGAATGCCTCAAGGATTTGGTCCGGTGTTACCAACGGGGCGCTGTCTTGAGTGGTTACCCCGATGGCCTGGTCGATAGCGGCAGCAGCTTTCGTCTCGAAATCTTGTGCGGTGTACTTGACGGTATCGAGGCTGGCCACATTGAAAGGCAGTTCCTGGGATTGGCGCTGAAAAGGAATGATGTATTTGTTGAAACCGAGCATGAGCCCGTATTCCATACAAACGTTTGCGCTCGGCGTCGGAACTCCTCGCGTCGTGTCATCGTTCAGCAGGATCGCACAGAATTGTGACGTTATTACCTTGGAACAGATCTTTGCGCAGAATGCGTTTTGTCCTGCCGCGAGGCTGCCGGCGGCTTCAAAGGGCTCAATACCTCGCTCGGATAGGAGGTGTTTGAGAATGGTCATCTCCAAAGCACTCTCCGCAAAGCCATAACCAATGAAGCAGCTACGCGTTGAGGAGAACACAAAATCGCATCGCGGAAGGCCGATGATACAGAGCTCGTTCTTTCGTATCCGCTTATCCATTCCATGCCTCCTCGACCTCGGCAAATAGCAGCAGGCCAGCGACTCCGACCGGCGATCACCCATGGATGAATCCCGGAGGTGTCGCGCCAGGCCGCTTAACCAGCAAGTTATGACATTCTAGCCGCCGAAGGAATTATCTAGCCCCGCACCTGCACCTTGGAGAAGGTTAGGATGACGTGGCTGGAGGTCGGCTGGCCAAAGGCGGTCGCGGGATTGAACGTGGTGAAGATCAGCATGTTCTTCAGCTGAGGAAGAATGGGAGCCACGTCTTCCGGTGCAGAGAGGATGCGGTAATCGAGCACGCGGCCGTCCGCTCCGACATAAGCTTCCACCACCAGGGAATCCGCATTGGCGATACCCATGGTCAACTCGAACGGAGTGGACTTCAGCTCGGCCGGAGTGTAGAGCATGGTGGGCACGTCATTGGAGGCGCGCACATGCGCCGGCCAGAGAACGCTCATCAAGACGCCGAAGACCAGCAACGTGGTGAGAGTGCCGGCGGTGGCCGGAACCATAACTGCGTTGAAGGCATTGTCCCAGCGCACCTTCAACCGCTCCCAGCGCGAGCGGCGCGAGTTGGCAAGCTCCTGCGAGAGCGCGACGCGCAACTTCAGGGACAGATCGGCTGGCGCGGGCTTACGGCCCAGCGAGCCAACCAGCGACTGAGTCCGCTGCACCGAGACAAAGCGGGCGGCACATTCGACGCAGGCGCGCAGGTGTTCGTCCATCTGGGCCATCTGGCTGCGCGTGACCGCACCATCCAGGTAAGACGACATGAGCCCCTTCGCAACTGAGCAAGTCATGGTGTGACCTCAACTTTATGACCGCTGATCGAAGCACCGCGACGCCGCCGATTCCCGTCTCCCTCGCCCGTTTCCATGCCAAATGCTGCAAGATGCCGTTGCAAACGCTTGCGTAATGCCTCACGGCCACGCACCAGGCGCGATTTCACCGTTCCCAGCGAAGTCTGCATGACTTCCGCGATCTGTTCGTAGGACAGCTCTTCAATATCGCGCAGGATCACCGTGGTGCGATACGGCTCGACCAGCTCCTTAAGCTCGGTCTCGACCCGCTCGCGCAGTTCGTCATCGGAGACGTTCTCGAGCGGCGACTTGCCATCGTCGACCAGGGTGTCCTTCATGGCGAAAAATTGGCCGCTGTCGTCGCGCTCAAAATCCGGCTCGATGGAGGTTTCGCGGCTTTTGTGGCGAAACCACCAGCGGCGGCGGTTCGAAGCTTCATGCAGGGCAATACGGTAGATCCAGGTTTTCAGGCTGGAATCGGCGTTGAAGCTCTTGATGCCGCGAAACACCTTGATGAAGACTTCCTGGGTGGTATCGGCGGCGTCGGACGGATCGTCCAGGGTGCGGTAGACCAGGTTATAAACGGGCTGGTTGTAATGTGCGATGAGCCACGAGAAAGCAGCTTCCGATCCGGCCTTCAGCTCGGCCACGATCGACGCTTCTTCCGTGCGGACGCTCAGCGCACTTGCGAGGTCACTCAATGTTGTTACTCCCGCCACAGGCAGGCACCTCAATAATAAATTCTTTCGCGACCCGCAACAACCATAGAAAAAGGGCGCTCGACGCGTTGTCAGCGCAATTGGTCCCAGTCGGCAAAGCATAGACCAATGCCTTGACCCGAGGCAGGACTAATGAATTAGACCCCAGGCGCGTCCGGAATGTTCCAGGAATTGCGGGATAGATAACAGCGGATGCAACGCCAAGTCATAGCCAGCAGGGGCGAACCGCAGGTCCCTCGGCATGCTTCGTTAGCCCGTCGGGGCGACATTTGAGTTAGCCGTGGGCGTAAGCCCGCGGTGAAACGAATTCTTTACCATCCCGAGCCGCGGAGCGGCGACACCCTAGTCCGTTCCGGCCTTGAAAACTGTAACCGGCGTCACCGGGGAGCGTGCGATCAGGGCTAATACTTACTGCTGCTTCGCCGGCGGCGATGGGTTGGTGCTGGAGCCGGAGGTCGATGTCGAACTCGAGCTGCCAGAGGTGTCGGTTGACGTCTGAGCGGGCTTCTTCTTGTGGGTGGTCGTCTTCTTTGTCGGCTCGGTGTCGTCAACGATCACCTTCTTGGGAGGAGCCGGCGGGGTCGCGGCGGCTTTCTGTTGCAGCGTCTGCACCTGCGTACGCAGCTGGATGATCTCCGATTGGGTCGCAGAGGTGAGGTTCTCCAGGCTATCGGCGAGATTACGGCGGACGGAATCGATGACGGCAAGCTGGCGAACCAGGGCGTCGTAGTCGCTGCGCGGACCGAAGGCGCCGGCGGACTCGGTCAGCGACGCGAAGACGTCGAATAGCGCATTGAGATTGCGATAGAGCTTGAACTCCGCGTTCACGTCCTGAGGCGCACTGCGGACTGCGGCGATTAATGCCGGCAGGGCCTGGGTCAGGTTGCGCTGAATGGAATCGGCGTTGGATTGCGCCTGCTGCTTGGAGTTGGGGTCGGCCTTCCATTTTTCGATGCGCATGTAGGCGATCGCGGAGTTGGCCTGCGAGGCCGCCGATTGCAGGCTGTCCAGCTGCGGCAGGATCGATGTCATCGAGACACTACCGGCGGCGGGAGGTCCTTGGGACGAGGGCACCGGCGTCGGCGATTGCGCGAAAAGAGCGACGTTAATGCAGCAATAGAGCAGAAAGTACTGAGCAATTCTCATCGAGTTTCTACCCAAGATTCTTAGACGCGGATACAGAAGACGAGGTGGGATTCCAGTGTATCAATAATGGTTGGATGCGAAAGTGAAGAACGGATTTGCAGCCGCACAACCTCCCAGGTCTCGAAAAGCGCGAGACCTGGGGCACCCGCGAACCGCAGATCCCTCGCGGACTAAAGCCCGCTCGGGATGACAAGAATAAGGGGCTTATCGGCACGACTGAAAGTCGTGCCCTGTTACAAAGCGTGCGCGGAGCGAGTTTTTCAGAACTGTGCCGCGCGATGATGTTTCCGATCGGCCGTTATTCCGCGGGACTGGTGGCGTTCAGGATGATGCTGAGCGGCGGCGTCTGCGCCGGCTTCACGTAACGGTCGACGATGAAGCGCTGGCCATCGGGCGTGACATCGTAATTGAACATGTCGCTGGAGGAGACAGACGGTCGCGCGTGTGCCTGGAAGAGCTTTTCCGGAGCGCCGGTCGCCAGTGTGCCTTCGCCATTGACCTCGACGGCGACAATGTTTCCTTCGGGATCGAGGCAAAAGATCTCTTTGCCATCGCCGCGCCAGCGCGGCTCTTTGCCGCCGCCGCGCGAAACCTGGAGCTTACCGCCGGTGCCGGGATAGGGCGCGATGTACACCTCCCACTCTCCGGTTTCGTCCGACTCGTAGGCCAGCCACTTGCCGTCGGGTGAGATCTGGCCGTCGGCCTTGTTGCCGCGACCGGGAAGCTGGAGCAGCGAGACCTTTTTATCCTTCAAGGAAGCAATCTCCAGAGCGCTGCCGCCGGTTGTGACCGTGCCCGTGGCGATCAAGTCCTGGTCGCCGACGGTGAAGGAGTTGGGCATGATGTCGATGATGTTGGGCGGCGGCGCGGCCAGACCGCGATCAGCTTCGTAGCCGTTGGAATTCTTCAGCCGCAAGACCTCATCCTTGGCGGCGGAACGATAGGCGATCAGCTTGCCGTCACGCGACCACACTCCGGTGGTTTCCTCCGCCGGATCAAAGGTGAAGCGCGTCGAGGAATCGTGGGGAAAATCGTGGATCCAGACGTCGATGTTCCTGGCCTTGGGATCCGCGACATCGAACGCCACTCGATGTCCGTCAGGCGAAAGGCTGGGATTGGCAAGGATGCCGACTTCGCCAATCCGTCCCAGTTCCTTACCGGAGCGGTCGTACCAGGTGAGCTGCGAAAGCGCGGAGCCAGTGCCTTGATGAAAGACGACCGTATCGTTCAGTGCCACGGCGAACGCGCCCCAGTAGGTAGACGGATGACGTCCTACCTGGCTGGTGACGATCTGCGGCTTGCCTTCCACCTTGGCCGCGTCGGGATCGAGAGCGACCTGGACCAGCATGCCTTTGAAGTCGACGTAGAGGAGCCGATTCCTGGCGTAACCAGGATTAGACCAGGCCAACATCAGCAGATGCTTTTGCTCACGGTTGCTCAGCGATCCCATGTAGATTCCGCTGCTGTGGTCGTCGGGACGCTCGTTGAAATCGCCGGCCCAGAAGAGAAAGTGATCGCCATCGGGCAGGAAAACCGGCCAACGATGCGAGGAGTCGGTGGCTGGAGTGAAGACCTTGTCGGTCAGCGCCTCGCCATCAGTTCCATCGGCGTCGACGCGCCACAGCGGACCACCGGCATCGGGAGCGTAGATGATGACGTCTTTCTTGCCCCAGCTCCCGCCGCGAGCCTGAATCGCCGAGGCCAGCACCTGCGGCGTACCGCCTGTCGCTGGAACCTTCTTCAATTTGCCTTGCGCGAAGAAGCCTACGAAATCATCGCGCGGCGACCAGAAGGGATAAGCGGCGCCTTCGGTTCCTTCCAATCGGCTGGCGTGCGACCGAGCCGACAGGCTGCACGTAGAGCACGCCCTCGCCGGTGTCTTCGTCGATGGCGACGTAGGCCAGCATGCTTCCATCGGGCGAGATCGCAATGTGTCCGACTTCGCCGGGGACGGGAATCGCGAACTCCATGCGGACTTTCGGAGTCGTGTGCCGCGAGAACAGCACGGCGCCTGCGACCAGTGCTCCGACGGCGAGGACGGCAATTGCAATCGCCCAAAGTCCCCAGCGATGCGGCGTGACCTGCGTACGCAGTGCTTGAGTCGACTCCGATCCCGACAGCGCTGCCAGCGCGAAGGTGAGATCGCGCGCCGACTGGAAACGGTCCGCAGCATCCTTCTCCAGGCAGTGGCGCACGATGCGATCCAGAGCCGGCGGGACTTTGACCTGCTCAGGGTCGAATTCCGCAGGATCGCTCTTCAGCACTGCGTTCATAACTTCGACTGCGGTGTCGCCGCAGAAGGCCTGCTTGCCGGAGAGCATCTCGTAGAGCACGGCGCCGAAGCTGAAGATGTCGGCGCGATGGTCGACCGGCTCGCCGCGCACCTGCTCAGGCGCCATGTATGGCGCAGTGCCCATCACCATGCCGGGCTCGGTCTGCAGAGTTTGCACCGTGGCCATGGTGAGATCGGACAGACTGGCCGATGCTTTCGCCATTGCCGCGCCGACATTGGCCTTGGCGAGTCCGAAGTCGAGGAGCTTGGTGTGACCATCTTTGGTGAGGAAGATGTTTTCCGGCTTGAGGTCGCGATGTACGATGCCGCGCTCGTGCGCTGCCGCCAGACCGTGCGCGATCTGCAGACCGACCTCGACCGCCTTGCGAACCCCGAGCGGACCGCGATTGAGGCGCTCGCGCAACGTCTCGCCCTCCAGCAGCTCCATGACGAGATACGGCGTCTCGGCCTGCACGCCGACGTCGAACACGGAAAGAATGTTGGGATGATTAAGCGCGGCGACGGTGCGCGCTTCCTGCTCGAAGCGCTGCATGCGCATGGGATCGGAGGCGAGGGCTTCGGGGAGAATCTTGATGGCGACGGAGCGATTGAGCCGCGTGTCGCGGGCGCGATACACCTCGCCCATGCCGCCTTCGCCGACTGGCGCAACTACTTCGTAGGGCCCGAATTTTACCCCGGCTGCGACAGCCATAGCGGACTCGCCGGAATTATAGCGGAGAGCTGGCAGCTTGATGCTGATTCCGATGGCGCGATTGAGCAGATCAGGTGCGGAGTTTGACTACGCGATGTCAGTGGGAGAGAATACTGGAGACGCTGATCACCGCGTCGTCCTTCCGCAAAGTGGGCCTGTGGCGCAGCTGGGAGCGCGCTTCCATGGCATGGAAGAGGTCGTCGGTTCGATCCCGACCAGGTCCACCAAATCTCTCAGCCATTTAGTTCCCATCGCTCCGACGGCGGTAGATTGTCTACATGGAGATGCATCAGACGATTCGACGTCCGCCGACTGTCTCTCCGCGAACCAGGATTGAACCTCCGGAGATTGCGGCGCTTTCGCAGTTTTCGTCGACGAGGTAACCAGTAAGGTAACGCGGGGAATCGAGCCGCAAAGTGGTAACATGGTTGTAATGAATGCTTCTTCTACCTCCAACCCTACGCTTCAGTGGGCAACCCTACGGAGAGAGATGGAGACTTCTTCGCAAGCGAAAGAGCAGCAAAATTGATGCGCGGGCACGCGACGGCGGATGGGACTCATCTTCCTAAAGTAGGTGCAATGAAACAGACTCCCGCTCAATATGTCATATCGTTTCAGGCCGAGCCTTCTTACAAGGGCAGGCGCCATCATTGGATGATTTGCCGGGCGCAGAACCCCGATGAATTAGTGTCCTGGGGCCATGAGCCCACGCGTGAACTGGCTGAAGCTGCCGCGGGACGAGAGCTTCAGGACTTGTCTGCCGGCGTGACCAGTGGTGGCCAGGTGACGACCACCATCAGACCGTTCACGCGTCATGCTTAACGCTGCGGCTTGACTGCCTTCTTAGCTACTCAGGTGCGACTCGCGCCTTGTGCGGCTGAAACTCCCCGGTCTCCGACCCAACTTCTTCCTAAGACTCCTTAGTCCTGACGGTTTGGCGCAGGACGTCGTTTCGGCAGCAGCGCGACGGCTCAACAGGCCGCTAACAAATTATTTGCGTGCGTTTTGTAACAGGGCACGACTTTCAGTCGTGCCAATAAGCCGTCCATCTTTTGTCATCCCGAGCGGACTTTAGTCCGCGAGGGATCTGCTTTCTCGACTTCTTCAGCAGCCGCTCAACTCACTCGTAGCGAAGCGCGATCATAGGATCGACGCGCGCGGCCCGCAGTGCTGGGACGGCGCAAGCGAAAAGTGATACCGCGACCAGCAGCGCACCAACGCCCACAAGTGTCAACGGATCATGCGGCGTAACTCCAAATAGCTGGCTGCTCATAAGCCGCGTAAGAGCGAGCGAGAGGACGATACCCAGCACGACTCCGGCGACGACCATTCGCGCTCCCTGACTCAAGATCAAGCGCAAGACATCACCTCGTTGCGCGCCCAGCGCCATCCGCACACCGATCTCTCGCGTGCGTTCGCCCACCAGGTACGACAGGACTCCATACAAACCTATGGCCGCGAGCGCCAGCGCGAGCAGGGCAAAGGCGCCCAGCAGCAGCATGGAAAGCCGGCGCGGCGCCAGCGATTTCGACAGAACCTCGTCCATGGTTTCCACGGCATAAACCACAGCTCCCGGATCGAGTTCCGAGACCGCGCGCCGGACCGAGACCATCACCGCCGCCGGATCGTCTGGCGTGCGCAGCACCACGGCTACCCCATCGGCGACCAGCGGAAGCATCTTGGGAGGAATCTGCATGAAGGGGTAGTAGAACTCCGCAGCGACGGAACCTCTCGCGTCGGTTCCCGGGCCCCACTGCCGAATGTGTGCGACCACGCCGACAATCTCCGCTTCCACATCGAACTCCTCGATGTGAATGTGCTGCCCGATGGGATTTTCCTTCGCAAAGTATTGCCGTGCAAAAACTTCATCGATATCCACAACGACAGGCTCGTTTTCGTCGTCCTGCGTGGTGATGAAGCGGCCGCGTTTCAGCGTGATTCCCATTGCCGGCTGGAAGCCCGGCTGCACGAGGTAGAACATAGCTTGATTCATCTCGTTGTCCGAAGCCGGCTTGGGTCGTCCTTCAATCCAGAACGGCAATTCGGAATCGTGGATCAGCGGACGCGAGCCCAGGGTGATGGAAACCGCTTCGACACCGGGAATGTTGCGCATCTGAGCTTCGAATCGGCGCAGCCGCTCCCGCGCCTGAGCTGGCGTAGCCTTCGGATGCGGCGGCAGAGACAGCGAAAACGTGATGGCGTGTTCGGGGTCGTATCCGGGATTGACCTTCAAGAGCGCCGAGAGCGAGCGCAACATGAGCCCGGCGCCGACGAGAAGCACAATCGACAAAGCTACTTCAGCAACGACAAAGAACGCGTGCAGATTTCGCCGCGCGCCGCCTGCACCTTGCGTGTTCTGCCGGAGGACTTGCTGCAGACTCACGCGCGAAAACTTCAGCGCTGGAGCAAGTCCAAAACCAACTCCGCTGAGCAGCGATACTCCCACGGTGAACAGCAGCACGCTGGCGTCCAGCGAGACCTCGCCGGAACGCGGCAATGTTTCGGGCAGAAATCGCAGCGCGGCTCTGGTTCCGAAGAAGGCAATCACCAGTCCTGCCACGCCGCCGATCCCGGCGAGCATGAGGCTTTCCGTCAGCAGTTGCCGAATCACGCGACCGCTTCCGGCGCCTAGCGCTCTGCGCACGGCAAACTCGCCCGAGCGGCGCATCGATCGCACCAGCATCAGGCTGGCAACATTGGCGCAGGCAATCAACAGCAGGAAAGCGACCGCTGCCAGCAACACCAGCAGAATTGGCTGCACTGGTCCAACCACATCCTGCTTCATCGGCACGACGCTGATTGCAACATTCTTGTTCGCTTCCGGATAAGCAAGGGCGAGATGGTGCGCGATCGAGTCCATCTCCGCGCGGCCTTGTGCCAGCGTCACGCCTGGTTTGAGCCTGCCGATAGCGTAGGCGCTCAGGTCGACTCTGCGGTCGAGAAACGAGGCATCATTCAGCTGCCCGATCGGAGTGAACACGTCACGCTGCACATCATGAAAAGAGAAGCCCGGAGGAAGAATTCCGATGACGGTGTAGTTGGTGCCTCCCAGGTCAATGGAGCCGCCGACAACCGCTGGCGAGCCGCCAAAATGGCGATGCCAGAAGGCATCGCTCAACAGAACCACCGGAGCGGCTCCGATGTGATCATCCTCGGAAACAAAATCCCGGCCCAGAATCGGATGGATTCCGAGCGTCGTGAAAAACGCGGCTGAAACCATGAAGCCATTCACCCGCTCCGCCTGACCGCTGCCCATCAGGTTGTAATCTTCGTGACGGTAAATCGCCATCGACGAAAAAGTCTGCGCGCTTCGCTGCCAGTCAAGAAAGTTGGGATAGCTGATAGGCCCCTGTCCCAGACCAGGTTTTTCTTCGTAGAGGGCGACCAATTGGTTCGAGCGCGGATACGGCAACGGGTTCAGGAGCACGCTGTTCACAACCGAAAAGAGCGCAGTATTCGCGCCAATGCCGAGAGCCAGCGTGATGATGACCGTCGCCGAGAACGCCGGCGACTTCAGCAGCATGCGGAAAGCGAAGCGAACATCTTGCAGCACAGCGCTCACGAACACCCCAAATCGCCGAATCCCGCAAAGGAGAATCGCCTCCGAACGCGGGGTCAACTCCTAAGGAGACTCTGATTAAGTCCGGGTTTGAAGGGGACGGCCTTCAGGCCGTCCGTAAGCTCAGCAAAACCATTGCGGCTTTAGCCGCTGAGGGGTCTTTGATGGAACTCAATCAGAGTTTCCAAACGCGGACTCAAAACTATATCGAAGATTGGCTTGGAGCGATTATGGCTTCGCCACGATTCCGCCGCTGTTCATCCCTAAATTTTCGTTGGTGCAGGTGGAAAATGCTCCCCGGCCGCGCCCGGCGAGAGCGTATCAACAGGAACTACGAACGCGTTTTCCGGCCGCGCTTTGCAGGGATCGCGACATTCGCTGTGGCATCTTTGCCTGCATCGGCGGCGGTACGACGTCTCGAAGTAGGCGTGGCGCGCGGCTGTGTTCCGGTGCGCGCTTTGTCAAGGCGCGCGGCGAAGGCGTCGAATGCGGCAGTGGGCCCGGTCCAGCGTAACTGCTCCACGTCATCAAAGAGTGCGATGTCTGTACGCAGTGTGGCGAGAGTCCGAAAGAGCACGGCGCGCTCCCACTCGCTGGCTAGAGTGATCGCGAGGACGCCCGCATTGGCGGCGTTCACGCGCCAGTCGCGATAGTCTTTAGGAATCGCTTCCAGATGAAGGAACTTGGCTAAGACCGCCGCTGACGATTTCGCACCCCACCCGCGCAGGCCCGGGTAGCCATCGGCAGCATCGCCTACTAAGGCGAGATAGTCAGGAATCGATTCCGGCGTGACGCCGAACTTGCCGACCACGCCTGCCTCATCCAGAGTCACCTGTGTGCGGCGATTCAACTGCACGATGCGCTCGCCTGATACACACTGGGCAAGGTCTTTGTCGGGCGTGCAGATGATGACGCGGTCGACACGCTTATCGCGCGCAGCCGCCACAGCTCCGGCTGCGAGAGCATCGTCGGCCTCGAACTCAACCATCGGCCAGACGACGATCCCCGCAGCTGAGAGAACGTGCTCCAGAAGAGGAAACTGCGAGAGTAGCTCGCGCTCGACACCTGCGCTGGTCTTGTATCCCGGCCACAACCCGTTGCGAAACGACTCGATGACGTGATCGGTCGCAACCGCAATGTGCGTCGCGCCGGCTTTCATCATTCCCAGTACCGACGCGAGAACACCGCGGACAGCAGCGACTTCCTGCCCGTTCTCATCGCGCGCCGACGGCAAGGCGTAATAGTGCCGGAACAACTCGTAGGTGCCGTCGACGAGATAGATTTCCAAAACTCAGCTCCGCGAAAACTGCTAGAACTCATCAACTCATCTCATAAATGCTGTGTATCAGGGCACGGCTTCAGCCGTGCCGCAAGCAGAATGAATGAATTGGGCTTTAGCCCCCGAACGCCCGGATTATGCAGGGGCTAAAGCCCTGATCTTCGGATGCCGATGTCGGCACGACTGAAAGTCGGGCCCTGATACAAACCCAGAAATGACTGCTAAATACTCTATACGGAATACGGCTCAAAGTACCGAGTCGCATCATATTCCAGATCACTGCAAAACTTTTGCTTCGCGCGAGTCCAGCAAGACCGTTTTGTATCTAAAAAGAAAGCTAGACTGAAGTCATGGGGAGAGGCTGATCCGAAATGCTAAAGCCGACGCTGTTGACTGTTGACGATGACCCTAATGTCTTGCGGGCGATTGAGCGCGATCTGCGATCCCGGTATGGCGATCGCTATCGTGTGCTGCGTGCCAACTCTGGCGACGCAGGGCTGGATTTGCTGCGTGAATTGAAGGTGCGCAACGATGCGGTCGCGCTGCTGCTGGCGGATCAACGCATGCCGGCGATGGACGGCATCGGATTCCTCGCCGAGGCCAAGAAACTTTACCCCGACTCCAAGCGCGCGCTGCTGACCGCGTACGCCGACACGAGCGCGGCCATCAATGCGATTAATGAAGTCAACGTCGACTACTTCTTTCTGAAGCCGTGGGACCCGCCGAGTCAGCATCTGTATCCGGTTCTGGATGATCTGCTGGAGGATTGGAACGCGTCGTATAAGCCGCCGTATGAGGGGATTCGTGTGCTCGGAACGCGATGGTCTCCGCGGGCGTATGAGGTGCGCGATTTTCTGGCGCGCAATCACGTTCCGTATCAGTGGATCGATGTAGAGCTTGCGTCGGAAGATCCCGAGGTCAAGCAACTGATCGCCTCAGTGGGAGACGATGCCGGTCATCTGCCGATGACGCTGTTTCCCGATGGCACGCGACTGTTTGAGTCGACCCCTGCCGAACTTGCCGACAAGATTGGCTTGCGAACCCGCGCCGAGACGCAGTTTTACGACTTCGCAATCATCGGCGGGGGCCCAGGCGGATTGGCGGCTGCGGTCTATGGAGCGTCGGAAGGGCTGAAGACGGTGATGATCGATCGCGAAGCGCCCGGCGGACAGGCTGGGCTGAGCTCGCGAATTGAAAACTATCTCGGCTTCCCGGCGGGCTTGAGCGGCCTGGATTTGACGCGGCGTGCGGTGATGCAGGCGCAGCGCTTCGGAGTGGAGATCATCGCGCCACAGGAGGCCGTCAGCCTGCGCGCTGAGGGACCGTATCGCATCGTGAAGCTCGCCAACGGCAGCGAGATCTCCTGTCACACCGCGCTCATCGCGACAGGAGTTCAGTGGAAGCGGCTGGACGTGCCGGGAATGGATCGGCTGCAAGGCGCTGGTGTGTATTACGGCGGCGGCAGCCAGGAAGCAATCTCCTGCAAAGATGAGACGGTGTACATCGTGGGCGGCGCGAACTCTGCCGGACAGGCAGCGTTGAACTTCGCGCTATTTGCAGACAAGGTTGTGATGCTGCTGCGGGGCGAATCGCTCTCGGCAACGATGTCGCGCTACCTGATCGACCAGATCGAGAAGACGCCGAAGATACAGCTGTGGACGCACGCCGAGGTAGTCGAGGTGCACGGCGAGACGCACCTGGAAGAGGTTTCGGTGTCGTGCACGGATACCGGCAAGGTGGAGCGCGTGCCGGCTACTTCCATGTTCATCTATATTGGCGCGATGCCGCGCACCGATTGGCTGGAAGGCACATTGGTTCGGGACGATCGCGGATTCGTGGTCGCCGGGCCCGACTTGATCAGGGATGGCAAGCTGCCTGCCAGCTGGAATGTGAATCGGCCGCCGTTCCTGCTGGAGAGCAGTCTGCCGGGAGTCTTCGTTGTCGGCGATGTGCGGCACGGCTCGATCAAGCGGGTTGCGTCGGCCGTGGGTGAGGGCGCAATCGCGGTGCAGTTCATTCATCGTTACATGGCGAAGGTATAAGGATGGGCGTCACTCGAGAAGAACTTCGAACCGTAGCGGTCTTTCACGATCTGCCGGACGATCAGCTGGACTGGTTTCTGGCCCACGCCAGCGAGGCGCGATTTGCGCCCGGAGACGTCTACGTACACGCCGGAGATCCGGCGGACAAGATGATGGTGGTGCTGGAAGGTGAGCTGCAGGCACGGCGGGAAGATGCTCCGGACGCCGTCTTCAACATTCCCGCCAAAACAGTTTCGGGGGTCCTGCCGTTTTCGCGGATGAAGGTCTTTCCTGGGACTGGACGAGCGGTTGCTCCGTCGCACGTGCTGATTTTTCCGGCAGCGCTCTTCGAGGAGCTGATCGCTCGGATGCCGGCATTGGCTCAGCATCTGGTCAGCACCATGGTCGATCGCACGCGCGAAGTCACGCGCATGGAGCAGCAACGCGATCGCCTTGCTGCGCTGGGCAAGCTTTCCGCGGGATTGGCGCACGAGTTAAACAATCCTGCAGCAGCGGTGCGTCGCACGGCCGAGCGTTTGCGCGAGGTGGTTGGAGATTTCCGAAATTCTGTGAGCCAGCTGGAGAGACAGCAGCTGACGGATGGCGAGCGCGCTGCGATTGAGACCTTTGAGAGCAACTGTTGCGCCGCGGAGCCGGAGACCGACGTATTGAAGGCAAGTCAGATTCAGGACGAGATCGAAGACATGTTGCGCCAGCATGGCATCGCTGACGGCTGGCAATATGCGGCGTCGTTGGTGGAATGCGGTGTGATGACCGAGCCACTCAAGTCGATGCTGGACGACGTGCGAACCGAAATCGCCGGTCCGGCGTTGCGGCGTGTTTCCTCTAAGGTCGAAGTCGACGATCTGCTGGATGAGTTGGAGAACGGTGCGGGGAAGATCTCCGACCTGGTGCGCGCGATCAAGGAGTATTCCTACATGGACCAGGCGCCGGTTCAGGATGTCGATCTCAAGACCGGTCTGGAGAACACGCTGACCATCATGGGGTACAAGCTGAAGAAAGGCGTCACGGTCAAGCGCGAATATCATTCGACGCCGCTGCTGGTGAATTCATATGGCAGCGAGTTGAATCAAGTGTGGACCAACATCATCGACAACGCCGTCGACGCCATGAAGGGCAAGGGCGAGCTGCGGATCAAAACCTTCCTCGATGCAGATTGTGCGGTCGTGGAGATTGGCGACTCCGGGCCTGGCATTCCGCCCGATGTTCAGTCGCACATCTTCGAACCGTTCTTTACGACAAAAGGAGTGGGAGACGGCACCGGCTTGGGATTGGATACGGTTCTACGTATCGTGCGCAAACATCGCGGCTCGATTACGGTGAATTCGCGTCCGGGCGACACCAGATTTCAGGTGCGCTTGCCGGTGGCGGACGTGCCGGTGCACGACTGATCAGGAACTGCTCTTGACGGTCTCGCCGGCGGATTTGGCGAAGACAATCTCGGACACCAGCAGAATTGCGCCAATCACGATGGCGCTGTCGGCGACGTTGAATGCCGGCCAGTGATAATTGCCCACATAAAAATCCAGAAAATCCACCACATGACCGCTGACCATGCGGTCCCACAGGTTGCCCATCGCGCCGCCGAGGATGAGCGACAGGCCGATGCTGGTCGTGCTGAGCGCGTGGCCGTTCTTCCAGAGCAGGGCGGAGACGACAATCAGCGCCAGGATGGAGAAGCTGACCAGCGCACCGACCTTCCACTGGGCGGAGGACTCGGCGAACAATCCAAAGGCCGCGCCGGTGTTCTGCACGTGCGTGAGGCGGAAGAAACCGGGGATTACGACGACGGAGTCGTGCAGAGCGATGTTGCTGGCGACGGCCCATTTCGCGAGGCGATCCAGCAGTAGAACAATGACTGCGATGAAAAGAAAATACTTGCGCATGGGCTAGTTCGAGTTTACCGGCTCCCCTTTGCTTCTATGTTAGACGCTCTTGGGCGGCGAAGGAAGCGGGGAGGTGGGCCCGTCGGCGGGTTCTGTGCCGCCGGGTTCAAGCCCGGCTCCGGAAACAGTAATAGAGCGCCGGGACGCGGGCCTAAAGGCCCGCTCTACCATCGGCGAGCTCGAGCCTGGCGCTACCACCCTTAGCAGGCACCAGCGGTGGCCTCGATTTCGGCCAGGACGGCGCTGCAGCGCTCGCAGACCGTGGGATAGTTCGGATCTTCGCCGACCTGGGTCGAGTAGTTCCAGCAGCGCTCGCACTTCTGCCCGGGTGCCTGGTTGATCGTGATCACGAGGCCTGCATCGCCGTTACTCGCCGTTGCTTTGTCCAGCACGACATCGGAGACGATGAACAGATATCGCAGCTGATCGCGATAGCGCTCGAGCACGGGATAGATGCTGTCCGGCGCGGCCAGATGAAGCTGCGCCTCCAGGCCGCTGCCGATGCGCTTCTCGGCGCGCGCAGCCTCCAGAACTTTCAACGCTTCGTCGCGAACGGAAAGCAGAGTCTGCCACTCGCTCTTGATCGCGGCGGCGTCGAAGCCCGCCGGCAGCACGCCGGTTAAATCCCCGGGAGCAGGGAAGTGTTCGAGGTGAACGCTCTCGGAGCGGGTCGGCATTGGCGGCAGAAATCCCCACACCTCATCGGCGGTAAAGCTCATGACCGGTGCGAGCAGGCGTACGAGCGCCTCGCCCAGCCGCCAGAGCGCGGTCTGCGCCGAACGCCGCGCCGGCGATTTTGGAGCCGAGGTATAAAGCCGGTCCTTCAACACATCGAAGTAGATCGCGCTGAGATCGACGATGCAGAAGTCCTTCAGCCGCTGATAGAGTCGGTGGAAGGTGAAGCTGTCGTAATGCGAGCGAACGTCCTTAGTGACCTCGGCCGCTTGCAGCAGGATGTACTGATCCAGCGGATGCATCTCGGCGAAGGGCATGACGTCGCGCGCGGGATCGAAGCCCTCGAGATTGCCCAGGATGTAGCGAAACGTGTTGCGGATTTTGCGATAGCTGTCGGCGATGCGCTGCATCAGCTCGTCGGAGGACATCACGTCTTCGCGAAAGTCGACGGAAGCGACCCAGAGACGGATGATCTCCGCGCCAAGCTTGTCGGCGATCTCGACGGGATCGACGACGTTACCCAGCGATTTGGACTGCGCGCGGCCTTGCGGGTCGAGCACCCAGCCGACGGTGGCGCAGGTGCGATAGGGCGCTTCACCGCGCGTCGCGACGCCGCAGAGCAGGGAAGACTGGAACCAGCCGCGATGCTGATCGCCGCCTTCGAGATAAAGATCGGCAGGCCAGGGAAGTCCGGGCTCGCGGCCGAGCACGGCAGCGTGGCTCGATCCCGACTCGAACCAGACGTCGACGATGTCCATTTCCTTGCGGAATTTCGTCGAGCCGCATTTCGAACATTTTGTCCCGGAAGGCAGGAGCTGTTCGGGCGAATAGCGGTACCAGGCGTCCGCGCCTTCGCGCGCAAAAAGCTCTACGACTGAACTGATTTACAGCAGGATCATTCAAGAACTCCTTGCAGTCCTCGCACTGGAACATTGCGATGGGCACGCCCCACACGCGCTGGCGCGAGATGCACCAGTCGGGACGGCCCGCGACCATGTTGGCGATGCGCTCCTCGCCCCATGCCGGGTCCCACTTCACCTTCTTGATCTCGTCCAGCGCACGCGTGCGGAGAGTTCCACCTGCGGGAAGTTTGCCCTCCATGGTGATGAACCACTGCTCAGTGGCACGGAAGATGATGGGATTGTGGCAACGCCAGCAATGCGGATAGGAGTGCTCGATTTTCTCCAGGCCAAGCAGCACGCCGCGCGACTTCAGCAGATCGACGATCAGCGGATTCGCCTTGAAGACCTGCTGGCCGTCGTATTCCGGCAGGCCGTTGCGCAGGATGCCGGCGTCATCGACATTGGAGTGCAGATCGAGTCCGTACTTCACGCCGGTGTTGAAGTCGTCAGCGCCGTGGGCGGGAGCGGTGTGGACCGCGCCGGTTCCGGTGTCGAGCGTAACGTAATCGCCGAGCACGCCGAGGATGCTGCGATCCAGAAACGGATGCGCGAAGGTCGCGTACTCCAGCTTTGCGCCGGGGAATGACGCGATCTCTTTCGCTTCGCCGAGATTGCACTTCTCGATGGTCTGCTGCGCCAGCGCCTTGGCGACGATGTAAACCCATTCGCCAGTATCGAGGGCGACATACTCGGCATCGGCAGCGAAGGTGACTGCCATCGAGGCAGGGAGCGTCCAGGGAGTGGTTGTCCAGATGATCGTGGCAGCCTTCTTGCCCGCAAGGCTCGCGTCGATCTTCGCCGGATCGCTGGTGAGGGCGTACCGTACCCAGATGCTGGGGCTGGTGTGCATCTCGTATTCGACCTCGGCCTCGGCCAGCGCGGTCTTGTCGAAAATGCACCAGTAGACGGATTTCAAGCCCTTGTAGACCAGGCCCTGCTCATAACATTTGTAGAAGGTCTCGAGGATCACGCTCTCGTACTGCGGATCCATGGTGGAGTACGGGCGCTCCCAGCGGCCGAGTCCGCCCAAGCGAATGAACTGCGAGCGCTGCAAGTTGAGGAATTTTGTCGCGTACTTCCGGCATTCCTCGCGCACGGCAAGCGGATCCATGTCCAGCTTCTTGCGGCCAAGCTGGTCGTCAACCTTAATTTCGATCGGCAGCCCGTGGCAATCCCAGCCGGGGACATACGGCGCGTCGAAGCCGCTCATGTTGCGCGACTTCACCACGAAATCCTTCAAGGTTTTGTTGAGCGCCGTTCCCAGATGTATGGGGCCGTTGGCATACGGCGGCCCATCGTGCAGAACGTAGATTGGCTGCCCCTTGTGCGCCTCGCGGATGCGGTCGTAGATCCGCATCTTCTCCCAACGCTCGAGCATTTTGGGCTCGTTTTTCGGCAGATTCGCCTTCATCGGGAAGTCGGTCTTGGGCAGGTTCAACGTCGATTTCAGGTCGAGCGGCACTCAGCAATTCTCCCGGCTGCGATTACAGGAATGTCAAAGCTGTGCAGACTATCTCTTCATTATAGGGAGCCGGAAAAGCGCAGTCTATCGAGCTGCACGCGGGTTGTGGGTCATTTTGGACTTATGCGAGAACGAGCGGCGGTAGAGCGGGCCTTCAGGCCCGCCTCAACAAGCCGAGATATCGAGATGCCCGCCTGCGGGCGGTTCCAAAGGGACGGTCTGGGACGCGAACCTGAAGGTTCGCTCTACCTGTGGGTTCCCAAGGCACATTTCCACTGGCCCACTGCCCGCACGCGCATACGGGTTCATAATTCTCGAGCCGTTGGTGCTGGCAGAACGGGCCGAAGCGCAGAACTTCCTGGCCGCGGGAAACATCAATAGAGCGTCGGCTCGACACCCGATCCGGCAGGAGGTATCGATGGATCCGCGCGCGATATTTGGCATCAGCATCTTGATGAGCCTTGTGAGCTCGACGGTGATCGCCAAGCTTTATGTATGGCCATGGCTTAAGGCGAAGCAACGCGATCAGGCTTTGACGGCGCTCGTCGCGCCGCACATGTTTCTTCGTTTTCTTGGACTGAGTTTCCTGGTTACCGGAGTAGTCGCGCCATCGCTGCCTGCCGGTTTCGCCGTTCCCACCGCGTGGGGAGATTTCATCGCCGGAATATTGGCCATTATTGCGACGATCGGCCTGTCGCGGCGCGCTTCCTGGGCCATTGCCGCCGTCTGGGTGTTTAGCGTGTGGGGCGCGGCGGATTTGTTGCTGGCGTTTTACAACGGACCGCGCTTTCAGCTTCATCCAGGGGCGCTGGGAGCCGCGTTCTACCTTCCAACCGCTATCGTGCCGCTGCTGCTGGTCTCGCATGTGCTGGCGTTTCGTCTGCTACTGCGGCCAGCGCAGTAGGCTGCTGCTGAAAAAGTCATCCCTCGAGCGCTTTGTAACAGGGCACGACTTCAGTCGTGCCGAAAGCCGTTTATTTCTCGCCCAAGCCGGCTTCAGCCGGCGGCACAAAACCGGCGCGTCAGAGTTTTTCAGCAGCCTCCTAGGAATAGAACAAGATTTTGCCTTTGCTGGACTAATCAAGAAACTAACCAGACTCAGATTCCCGCCAGGCTCGCCTTTACCGCGCAGAGTCGTCTCTAAGTAATGTGAATTAAGCCACACAACAAAGCAGGCATCTTTGCATCTAAGGATTTGAGCAAGGCTGGGACCTGCCCAGCCCGAGGAAAGCAGGTTTTGTGCCGTCGGCTCAAGCCGACTCAGATACGGAAACCGCTTAGGCGCTGGCCTGAAGGCTAGCTCTACCCGACCGGCAGCCAGGCGCCACCCAGGCCAAAGGACAAGAGGAGTATGGCTCAACAGACCCTAGTTCCCCCCTCTGAGCAGGATGAATTGCATCTTCTGCCGCAGACCACCATGGAGGAATCTCTGTGGGCGTCGTTGCGGAGCAACATCCGCGCTGCGCTATTCCCCGAAAAATTGCCGCCACTGGTTTTGACCTCTCGTCCGGTAAAGGTTCGCGACATCTGGGGCGAGTACGACTACAAGAAGCAGAGCGCCGGCGTATCGCTGGTAGTGCACCTTCTGATGATCGGCGGGCTGATCTACATTTCCATCCTGGGCGCGCGTGCGGTGAAGAATGCCGTGCAGCACGAGTCGATCGTGTTGATCGCGCCCGACCTGACGCCGCAACTGCCGATGACGAAGAAATCCGAGCATAGCGCGGGTGGTGGTGGCGGCGGTGGCGACCGCGACAAGCTGCAGGCGCCGAAAGGCAAGCTGCCGAAGACGGCCATGGAGCAGATCACGCCTCCAGCAATGGTGATTCGCAACGACCATCCCAAGCTGCCGGTTGAGCCGACGGTGGTTCTTCCGCCGCAGATCAAGCTGGCTTCCAATATGCCGAACCTGGGCAATCCGATGTCGGCCGTTCCTTCTGGTCCTCCGTCGAACGGAACCGGCAGCGGTGGTGGAATTGGATCGGGCGCAGGTGGCGGAGTTGGTTCGGGTACGGGTCCCGGAGTTGGACCGGGACGTGGAGGTGGTATTGGCGGCGGCCTCTTCCGAGTAGGCGGAGGCGTTTCGGCTCCGCGCGCGCTGGATACGCCTGATCCTGAATATTCCGAAGAGGCGCGCAAGGCGAAGTATCAGGGAACATGCGTGCTGTGGCTGATTGTTGGTTCCGATGGCAAGCCACGCGATGTGAAGGTGGCTCGCGCGCTGGGAATGGGCCTGGATGAGAAAGCGATCGAAGCCGTTCGTAACTGGCGCTTCCAGCCGGCGATGAAGGACGGCCATCCCGTTCCGGTGATGATCAACGTTGAGGTGAACTTCCGGCTGTACTGATGTGGGGATAGCAGGAAGGAACAAGGAGAGGCATGGCACCTCTCCTTTTCGTTTTGGGGGGAGCATGTGCCGCCGGCTGAAACCGGGCTCGGGTGAGGAGAGAAGCGGTTGGGCGCTGGCCTGAAGGCCTGCTCTACCCGACCTTTGCAACACTCGAGTGTGGCTCCTGGGCTAGGTCCGTCCGGCTAAGGCGAAAGCTGCCACACGGTGCCATAGCCATTGGTTCCGCACCCGTTGGTAGTCCCATACAGGTTGCCACTTGGGTCGAGCGCCAAACTACCACCCTCTGGGAAGGTAATATTGCTGAAACCGTCGAGGTCTTCGTAGTGCCAGCCATTGCTGTCATACGAGGCTTTGAAGATGAAACTGAAGGTGCACACAACCCCGGCGGGACTTCGATGAAAAGCGCTGGCGCGGTCCGTCCCATAGCCTTCTCCCGTGCCATATAGGTTGCCGGCAGCATCGATCGCAAGATTGCTCAGGTTCCCGGTATCACCGATCTCGCTGCAGAAATGCTCGACGAAATAGTCACTGAAGGTCCAGCCGGAAGTTTTTTCCAGCACGAAAATTGCGCCGAAGGCAGTGTCAATCAGATTTGTACTTATGATGCCGTACAGATTGCCTGCGCTATCCTGGACCAGATAAGCAGGGTCCACGCCCTCTTTAGATTGAAATGCGTGGAGTACGCTCTCCGCCCATCGACCACCTGAAGGCGTCAACTGGAAGACAACTCCGTTCTGGTACATACCGCCATTGGCAACTCCGTAAAGATTGCCGTCATTGCCTACCAGCACCTGGCCTGGAGCGTCACCGTCGTCACCTCCGGTGAAGCTGTACAGGGTGGATTTCGTCCAGCTTCCGCCTGATGGCGTGAGCTCGAATACAGTTCCTGCATCAAAAGCTCCGCCCGAGGAAGTTGTGCCATACAGGTTACCTTTCTGGTCGGACGCGGAGACATTGATGGTTCCGGAGCCGTCACTGTCACTGCTGAAGCGATAGGGCACGTTTTCGTTCCAGCTACACGGAGCGGTGGCACAGGCCGTCGGCTGAGGTGTCAGGTTGAAGACAAGTCCGCAGTCTTGGCTGCCACCGCTACCGCAGTTCTGGATGCCGCCCTGCGCGCCGCCGTAAAGACTTCCGTTCGGACCCACGATCACGCCGGTCGGCTCGCCTCCATTGTTACCTCCGAAGAAGCTGAACAGAGGATCAAGCAGCCACCCGGCAAAACGAGCCAGCTTGTAGGCAAAACCGGCGCCGTTGTTACCTCCTCCGGTTGTGCCGTAGAGATTTCCCGCTCTGTCGATGGTTACTCCGCTAGGGCCGGATGTTCCGCTTTGCTGCTGGGTGAAGTTATAGAGGACCTGTAGATTTCCTCCCGGCTCAAAGCACACGGGCTGACAGTTCGGGTAGCAGCTACCTTCGAGCGTGAACGATTCCGAAGGAATCGTGCCCACCTGATTGTCGGAAGCCTGCGACGGACAGTTGCCGCCCGTGCAGCCGACCCCGCTGTTCTCGTCCCAGTAAACCGGATCACCGCTAGGAACGTTGGCGTTTTGCAGGTTCACCCAGTAGGTGCCGCCGTTCAGCGTCGGACCATTAAAGGTGGTGTTCTCGGTGCAGACGTTGTAGCCGTACTGATTGGCAGTGCAGGCGCCCTGCGTGAAATTTACGGTCTGATCAAAGTACGAGGTGCCGCCGTTCGGCTCCGAGGTGATGGAAATCTCGACTGAGGTCAAGGTGTCGCCCGCAAACAACCAGGCGCCAAAACTCATCCCGGTGACGCTGCTGCCGCCAGCTACGCTGATCGTATCGCTGACGATATATCCGGAGTTAATGGTCCAGGCCGAGACGTTGCCGTTGATGGGACCGTTGTCGTAGAGATCGTCGCCGCCTTGCGGCGGGCCAGTGCGAGGCCCTAGGCGCGCCGGAGCTGGCTTCGGCCGTGATATCGGCTGAGGGGTCGGATGCGCAAGTCGCGACGCGAACTGCGGCATTCTGGCTGCCTGAACCGCCGTTGGAGGAACGGAATTCTGTGCAGCGATGGGAAGCGCGGCCGACGTTATCAGCAACGCAGTGACTGCTGACAGAACGACGGTGCGAATGAGGGAGATGGGAGGTTGCGTTGGGCTTGACATCGGCTTGTGCTCCTCGCAATGGCTGTAAACGTTGGTGGGCCCGGGAGTATGAGTGCGATGGGGCACGCGGGAGAGGGAAAGGGGGTGTACTTCTAGCCGGCCGGCCGCGAATCAGAACGGGCAGGAAAAAAGCCGGAGATCCTCTCGCGAAATACCCGGCGGGGATTTTACAACGGCCAGCCAAGAAACTGAATTGTTTTTGATTGCAAATCGAAAAGGCTCCAGCAACCTGGGAAGCTCCCCGGGCTTGCCGGAAGTTCTGGCGGGCGATCGTCTACAGCTGGTTCAGATATTGCACGATGTCGGGCGAGGTCCAATCGGTGGCGCCGATGAATTTGCGCACGATCTTGCCGTTGCGGTCGATCACGTAGGTCTCGGGATACTTGAAGGTGCCATAAACGTCGCTGGTTTTCTGCGATCCCTCGCGGACGGTGAGCAGGTCCACGCCGTGGTCGCGGATGAATTGTTTGTAGGCCGCGTCGTCCGCATCCTCGCTGACAGCCAGGATGGTCACCTTATCGCCCATCTGCTTCTGCAGTTGCAGCAGCGACGGCATCTCCTCGATGCAAGGCGGACACCAGGTGGCCCAGAAGTTCACCAGCACAGGCTTGCCGCGCAGCTTGCTGAGTTGGACGGTATGTTGCGAATCCGTGACGGTGAAATCCGGCGCTTCATTGCCGATGCGCGGAGGATGGCCTCCAGGATTGCAGGCGGTCGTTAGCAGGCAAGCGATGCAGGCAAGTAAGGCGGAGCGCTTCACACTCATATAATAATTGACGGAAGAGCCCGTGAATTGGCGTTGAGGCGCGGGGATCTACAACTTTTGGAGATGTGAGCGCATATGCCGCCGGCTGAGCAATCCCCGAGAAGTCGTTTATCGAATGTTTTGAAGGGGCGCAACTTCAGCTGCGCCGTTGCAAATTTTCGGGTAGTGCTGGCCTTTAGGCCAGCGTCTAAGCCGTTTATTTGCTGCTCTGAGTCGGCTTCAGCCGACGACACGTAGGTCACACCGTGAGTTTTTCAGTAGCCTGTGAAAGTCGTGTCCTGACACGAAGCACTCTGAAACTGATTTCGCTGGTGATGAGAGAGGCTGAGACGCTGCCTGAAGGCCAGCTCTGCATGACTCTCGACGAACTGTGAACGACTTATTTCATCCCGAAGTTTCTGTCATCGTTCCCGCGCGCAACGAGGCGGCGTGCCTGGGCGAATGCTTGCGGTCGCTGGTTAAGCAGGAGGGCGTGAGCTACGAGATCATCGTGGTCGATGATCACTCCACCGATGCGACTCGCGAGATCGCGGCGAGTTTTCCGGCACAGGTCATCGCGGCGGATCCGCTCCCGGCGGGCTGGAGCGGCAAGTGCAATGCGGCGTGGAGCGGCGCCAAGATCGCGAAAGGGAAGTGGCTGCTGTTCACCGACGCCGATACGAAGCACGCGCCGAACTCCGTCGCAACCGGCGTGCGAGAAGCGACGGAACAAGATGCGGGGCTGCTGTCGTATTCGCCGAAGCAGGAAGTTCACAGCTTTGCCGAACGTGCGCTGATGCCAGTTGTCTTTGCCGAGCTGGCGAAGACGTACAGGCCGAAGGACGTCAGCGATCCGGCGTCGCCGGCGGCGGCGGCGAATGGGCAGTATCTGCTCATCCGGCGGGAGGTTTACGACGCGGTTGGAGGACACGCCGCGGTAGCCGGAGCTATTCTGGAAGATGTCGAGCTGGCACGGCGAGTGAAGCAGGCCGGGTACAAACTGCAATTTCGCCTGGCGGACGTGGTCAGCGCGCGCATGTATCGCAGCTTTCCCGACATGTGGGAGGGCTGGACGAAGAATCTGGCGCTGCTATTTGCGCATCCGGCGCGGCTGGCGTTTGCGCGGATGAGCGAGTTTGCGCTCATCGTCCTGTGCGGTGTTGTGGCGATCATGAATTGGAGCGGCGATAGATTGACCGGCGGAATTGCGGCGGCCCTGGGGATCGTGTTCTTGGCGTTGTTCTGGAGTCGCATCCGTCGAGCGCATTTCAATTGGCTGTCGAGTGCATTGGCGATCTTTGGATTGCCGCTGTTCGCGATTCTTTTGCTGAACTCCGACATCTCACATAAACGAGGCTCGGTGAGGTGGAAGGGCAGGGAGTACGGCGGCACAGGTAGTGCGGGCCTTCAGGCCCGCGTTGGAGAAGTGAAACGAGTTCGGCTTTAGCCGCTGACGTCGTCTGAAAGGCGGCTCAGGCAAGGTTGCAGCAGCTGAGACGCTTGCCTGAGCGCCAGTTCTACCTATAGTACTTATCGAACGCTATGATCTATCTAACCCGCAAGTGCGAGTTTTCCGCGTCGCACTATTACCACAATCCGGAGTTCACCGAAGAGGAGAACCAGCGCATCTTCGGCAAGTGCGCCAACCTCAACGGACACGGCCACAACTACACGCTGGAGGTCACGGTGAAGGGCGAGGTCGATGCCAAGACGGGCTTCGTCGTCGATCTCAAAGACTTAAAGGAAATCTTGAACCGCGAAGTGCTCGATGCGATGGACCATCGGCATCTAAACAAGGAGGTGCCGGAGTTTCGCGACCAGATTCCGACGACCGAGAATCTCGCGATCGCCATCTGGCAGCGGCTGGAAAGCAAGTTGAAGGTCGCGAAGTTGCATCGCGTGCGCGTGTACGAACTACCGGACCTGTTCGTCGACTTCTACGGAGAGCCATGAAGGCCCATCTCACGCGCCGGTACATCTTCTCGGCATCGCACCGGCTTCATTGCGATGAGCTGACGGAGGCGCAGAATCGCGAGGTCTACGGCAAGTGCAATAACCCGCATGGACACGGGCACAATTATGCGCTGGAAGTGACGGTCAGCGGGCAGGTCGATGCGAAGACGGGAATGGTCTGCAATCTGGTTGATCTGGACGAAGCGGTGCGGCGCGAGATCCTGGAGCGCTTCGATCATGTGAATCTGAATCAGTGCGCGGAGTTCGAATCAGCAGTTCCAACGACGGAAAATCTGAGCGAGGTCATCTTCCAGATTTTGAAGCAAAACTTTAAGGCTGCTCATCTGGAAAAGGTACGGCTGGAAGAGACGCTGATGAATAGTTTTGAATACAGCGGCACTTAGCATTTGGCATTAGCATTTGGCACTTAGCTTGAACCGCAATTGTTTGGCTAAGTGCCAAGTGCTAAGTGCCAATAGCCAAGTCTCCAGTCAGATCATTATGAAGCAATCCATCGAAACCCCGACCCTTACCAGTGCCACGTTCGAAGAGCTCGTGCGCGAGATGTTGGTGCGCGTGGGCGAAGATACCGAGCGCGAAGGCCTGCTGCAGACGCCTGAGCGCTACGCCAAGGCGCTGCAGTTCCTTACCAAGGGATACCACGAGGATCCTGAGGAGGTGCTCCGCGGCGCGCTCTTCAATGTCGATTACGACGAGATGGTCATCGTGAAAGACATTGAGATGTTCAGCCTGTGCGAGCACCACATGCTGCCATTTTTCGGCAAGGTGCACATCGCTTATATCCCGAAAGGCCGCGTGATCGGCCTCAGCAAAGTGGCGCGGCTGGTGGAGATCTTCGCGCGCCGCCTGCAGGTGCAGGAGCGACTGACGGTGCAGATCGCCGAGACCATTCAGAAGGCGGCCGAGCCGCTGGGCGTCGGCGTCGTGGTTGAAGCGCGCCACCTTTGCATGATGATGCGCGGCGTCGAGAAGCAACACTCGGCGACGGTCACGTCTTCGATGTTGGGCGCATTTCGGGCGCAGCAAACGCGGCAGGAATTCCTGTCGCTCATCCATGCCAAGAGTACCAATGGAGCCTAACCGATGACTGCGAGACCGCCGCAGTCATCAGGCAAACCGAAGGTAGTTCCGTTACGGCCACCCACCGGGCCAACGCGCCTGGCAGGAAAGCTCGCTGTCGTCACCGGCGGAAGCAAGGGAATCGGCTACGCCATCGCGCGGGCGCTCGCCCTGGAAGGCGCGAACGTCGTCATCACCGGACGCGACCTGAACACGCTGACGAAGAGCGCGGCGGAGCTGCGCAAGGAAGTACTCGGTCCTGCAAAGATTCTGGCGATGACTTGCGATGTGCGCGTGCCGGAGTCGGTCGCCAGACTGTTCGCTGTGGTGAGGCGGCGCTTTCAGCAAATCGACATCCTGGTGAATAACGCCGGCATCAGCCAGCCACCACGATCGCTGCTGGAAACCTCCCTGGAAATCTGGAAAGAGAACATCGAAACCAATCTGACCGGCATCTTCCTTTGCACGCGCGCTGCGCTGCCGCAATTGAAAGCCGGTGCGACGATCATCAACAATCTTTCCGCGGCGGCGAGACAGCTGTTTCCGCAGTACTACGCGTACACCGCGGCCAAGATGGGCGCGCTGGGATTCACACAGTCGCTGCGTGAGGAGCTTGCCCCGCGCGGCATTCGCGTCATGGCGCTGATGCCCGGAGCGACTTCGACCGACATCTGGCAGCAGATCGCTCCTGATATGCCGCGCGACCGCATGATGGATGTGGAGAGCATCGCGCAGGCGGTGCTGTATGCCGTGCTGCTCCCGCCAAATGTCAATCCCTCGGAGATCAACCTGGATCCGACCAGCGGGGTGCTGTAAGAGCAGCAATTAGCAATTAGCAATTAGCGAAAGACCCAGGTCTCGAAAGGCGCGAGACCTGGGGCACCCGGCACTCGGCCAGAGGATTTCTGTTGCTCAAAGGAAAAGCAGATCCTTCGACTGCGCGTCCGCTCGACCCACAAAGGATGTGGGTCGAAGAAGCAAGGCGGACGCTCCGCTCAGGATGACAAGTCATAGGGACGCCCGGCTCTGGACAAATCACAACGATGCTCCGCTCAGGATGACAAATCATAGGGATGCTCGCTCAGGATGACGCGCTAGAACGGTGGAGCTAATTGCTAATTGCTAATTCGCTAATTGCTCTTTTCTCACATCCCGTAGTGATAACGCCGGGTGCGAGCAGGGAAGAGCTTGATGAGAAAAACTCCGGCGATGAACCCTCCCACGTGCGCCCAGAAGGCGATGCCGCTGGAGCTACTTCCGTGGGCATTGATGGAGGTCGCAGCACCGCTGAGAAACTGCGCGATGAACCAGTAGCCGAGCACGATCCACGCCGGCAGCCACATGAAGAAGATGAAGAAGAACGGCACCAGAGTGAGCACGCGGGCGCGCGGATACAGCACGAAATACGCGCCCATGACGCCGGCGATCGCTCCGCTGGCGCCGACGCTGGGGATGGTCGATCCGATGTTGAAGAGCGTGTGCAGCAGCGCCGCCGCAACTCCGCTGATCAGATAGAACGCCAGATACAGCGTGTGCCCGAGATAGTCCTCCACGTTATCGCCGAAGATCCATAGCGCCCACATGTTGAAGATCAGGTGCAACCATGAGCCATGCAGAAACATGGAGGTGAAGACGGGAATGATGGCTGCCGCAGTCGGCACATAGCGCGTCCCCAGATCGGAGATGAGATTCCATGGGACGTAGCCGTGGTTGAAGAGAACGACGGTGAAGCGCGCCGGCACGACGCCGAAGGCGTAGATCACCTGCTGGCGTCCGGTGGAGTTGAGCGAAACCTCGAACAGGAAGGCGACGGTATTCAACAAAATCAGGACGTAATTGATGAAGGGAGTGCCGATCCGAGGTGCGTCGTCCTTCAGCGGAATCATAGCGGAGCGGCCTGGAAGCGCGGGGCTGGCCCGCGTAGCAATTAGCAGCTAGCAATCAGCTATTAGCAAATACGAGGGCTGGGGCGCTAATGTCTCGTTTGGGACTGGTTTGCTAAAGGCCAAGAGCTAGAGCTAACGGCTAGAATTTGACCGACTAGCCTTTCACCCTCCACGATAGCAGAAGCATGCCGCTCAACGCTGTGATGGTTGTGGACAAACCGGCGGGATGGACCTCGCACGATGTGGTCGGCAAGGCGCGACGCATCCTGGGCGAGCGCTCGATCGGCCATCTGGGCACGCTGGACCCGATGGCGACCGGCGTATTGCCGCTTGTCACCGGACGAATGACGCGGCTGGCACAGTTCTATACCGCGTCGGAAAAGGCTTACGAAGGGAAAATTCGGCTGGGCTTTGCGACCGATACCTATGACTGCGACGGCGAGCCGGCCGGCGCCGCGCAAGAAGTTCATGTAACACTTGAAGAAATCCGCCAGGGCGTCGGCTGCTTTCTGGGCCGGATTCAGCAGGTTCCTCCACCGTTTTCGGCCAAGAAGATTCAAGGAGTGCCTGCCTACAAACTGGCTCGTCGCAAAAAAGGGGTGGAACTAAAGCCAGTCGAGGTTGACATCAAGGAATTCACGGTTTCTTCACTGAATGGAGATGTCGCAGAGTTTGCCTGCCGCGTTTCGTCAGGAACGTATGTGCGAAGCGTAGCTCATGAGCTGGGGCAGAGGTTGGGAGTTGGCGCACATCTGGCCAGTTTGCGGCGAATGGCCGTCGGCGAATTCAACATCGAACACAGTCACACCTTGGAGCAGATCGCCGAAGCCGTCGTGCAGGGAAGACTTGAGGAGCTGTGCGTGCATCCGCGGCGCGTCCTGCCGGACATACCGTCGGTGACCGCAACCGAAGAAGACGTTGGCAAGATCCGGCACGGGCGGAGCGTGAATCTGCCGGAGATGTCGCGGTCGCGGTGGGTGAAGGTCTTCGTTGGGCAGTCGGAGCTGATCTGCCTGGCCAGCCGGGTAGCCGGAACGCTGTTCCATCCCAAAGTGGTGCTTCTCTGAGAATGTGATGTATCTTGACTAACTATGCATCACATTGTTGAGAATGATGTACAATAATGCCATGCGAACCACAATCACCTTAGACGATGAAACGGCCAAGATCGCGACCCAGTATGCGCGCGGCCGGGGCGTGTCGCTGAGCAAAGCCATCACGGAACTGATTCAGCGCGGTACGCGCACCCGTCCGCGCATCAAGTACGTCGACGGATGGCCAGTTTTGGACCTTCCAAAACGTAAGGAGCCGCTTACAACGGAGCGGGTAAAGGAACTGGAGAACGAAGGGTGGTGAGCGTCTCATTACTCGACGTTAACGTCCTGGTTGCATCGAGCGATCAAGGCCACGTGGCCTATACGAAAGTGCACAGCTGGTTCCGCGACTCCAGTAATAAGCTGTGGGCCACGTGCCCATTAACTCAATCCGGCTTCGTCAGGATTATCTCTAATCCTAGTTTCCACCCCAATCGAGTAGAAGTCGCTGAAGCATTGGCCTTGCTGGCGGATATCACCCAACGCCCGAGTCATCGCTTCTGGCCGATGGACATCAGCTTCACGGAGGCAGTACAGGCATTCCGTGAGCGACTGTTCGGTCATCAGCAAGTGACCGATGCGTATCTGCTCGGGCTCGCGATCAGGAACAAAGGCCGTCTAGTCACGTTGGATAGCGGCATCGAGATGCTGGCTGGCAGAGAGTTTGCACAACACGTCATGGTGTTGCGATGAAGCTCAGACCTTCGAGTCGCGGGAACCCTGTTTCACGCAGATGTAATGCTGCTATAAAGGGCGTGTGACGGTTCAGACGCGGGTCTCAAAGGGAGCCGGACTGGTCAAGGTGGTTCTGCTCGCGATTGCGCTGAGCGTGGTTTTCGGTGCAGCGGCCGAGGCGCAGGCCCCGGAATGCGTCCCCGGCAGCCTGGCCTTCTACCAAGCGCTGGGAGCTCAGGGCTGCGTGGTCGGCGATGCGAAGTTCTCGAACTTCAAGTACCAGCAGGCGGACGGGCTGCCCGCCGCTTCGATCAACCTCACTCCGGGAACCGCGCCCGACAGCAGCGATCCGGGGCTGCTCGTCGAAGCCTCCTGGACCAACCCATCCGGCCAGGGATCGTCGATTTCCTATACCGTCGAAATCCAGCGCGGCAAGCCGATCAACGGCGGCACGCTCGAAATGCAATTCGGGCAGATCACGGGCACCGGAGAGGCGCGAGTCGTCACGCAGATTTGCGCGCCTGTCGAGGGCTCAGACCGGTGCGCCGACGGATCGCTGAAGCTGCAGGTCGTGCTGAATGCCGGACCAGAGAAGAGAGTCAGTGCGAGCGGCCGACTCGCAACGCCGCAGCGCCAGGTTCGGGTGGTCAGCGCCCTGAGCATCGCGAACGGGAAGAATGGGACGGCTAGCTTTAATGGCTTCATGACGGTGCTGCACCGGAAATCGGAGTAAGAGATCGCTAGACTGGTGGTATATTCACGGCAGGCGTAATGTCCGATTCTTGGTACTTAGGGAACCCGTTGCCTCGATGAGGGCGCGCAATTCTCGCGGTTCTTAGCGTATGGCGAAGGAAATCCTGTTGCACGTCAGTTGTGGATGGTTTTGTTGCTTGCACTGTTAAGGGGGAACGCAACACTCGATGGAGGCAGTTCAACTCCTGCCGCCTCCACGTTATCTCTAACGCATCTGTTTTCAGCAGCATGCATGGGCGTCCCCGGACTTCCCAGCCCGTGGCTTCGAGTCCCAGAGAAACGACAGCGTAACTGGGTTTACGCTCCGAGTGTCATTATTGTCCAGGCCGAGTTTCTCGGAACGACCAGTCAAGCTTCCGGACGGATCGGTGGACAATCAGAAGTTGGAGCTGCCCGATAGCCTCGTTTTATCAGTTATGTAGCATGTTCCTCAGCGTGGCCGCCGTGCAAAGAACAACGGATTCTAGTAGATTCAGATTTTGCCATGAGAATCGACCGGCTGGAAATCGAGAACTTCAAGAAGTTCACCCAGCAAACTGTCGAATTGCACCCGCAGTTCACGCTGTTCGTGGGCGAGAACGGTTCCGGCAAGACGACTATGCTGGACGCACTAGCAGTGGCGGCAGCCGTTTGGCTAGTCGATGCTCCTGATTCGGCGCTCTATAACAGCGGTCGCAACATTCTCTCTTCCGAGATTCGGCTTGAGCCCGAAAAAAGAGGCGATCGCGTTCAGTTCTTGGAAAAGCGTCCGGTCAAAATCAAGGCAACGGGACGGATTGGAGAGACGGAGAATGTCTCCTGGACCCGGCAAATTCGCGCGGACGGCAGGAGGACGAGCAACGCTGACGCGAAGCAGGCACTGGGGCAGATCAAGAATATCTACGCGCGTGCAAATGCAGGCGAGGATCTCCTTATCCCGGTCCTCGTTTACTACGGTGCCGGCCGAGCGTGGCTAGCTTCAAACGAGCGAGTCCCCAAAGCAAAGGAAAATGGCCCTGCCCGGCGTTGGTCGGCTTTCTACGATTGCTTCAGTGAGCGTATTCGCTTTCCAGAGCTTCAGCGGTGGTTCAGTCGGGAAACGACCGAACGCGGGAACAGAAGCGGACGTTGGCGCCCCGGTTTTGAGGTGGTGCGGCGCGCGATTTTGAGGTGCGTCCCCGGTTCGGATGACATTTGGTTCGACGTTGACCGCGACCAAATTGTGCTGTCGATCTCTGGGAGTTCCCAACCGTTTGATAACTTAAGCGCGGGCCAACGGATGATGGTTGCATTGGTAGCAGACCTTGCCATTAAGGCGGTTACCCAAAATGCATTCCTTCTGCCGGAGGATGAACTGGGTCCGGAGGCCGAGCAATTGCCAACGGTGTTGAAGAAAACGCCCGGCGTAGTTCTGATCGACGAGCTGGATGTGCATTTGCACCCGAAATGGCAACGGCGGGTGGCATCAGACTTGAAGAAAACTTTTCCGGCAATCCAATTCGGGTGCACATCCCATTCTCCCCAAGTGATCGGGGAAGTACGGCCAGAAGAAATCCGGCTGCTAGATAGCAACGAGGTGACAACGCCTAAACGTTCGTTTGGCATTGATTCTAGCCGTATCCTTGAAGAGTTAATGAACGCCAAACCTCGGGATGAATCCGTCGGCGTCGTTTTGTCGCGATTGTTCGATGCAATTGACAGGGAGGATTTCAACGCTGCCCGAGATCTGTTGCCCCAGGTGGAGGCGGAGCTCGGGCCGGATGATCCGGAAATCACACGGGCTCGCACGCTAATGGCCTTTCTGGAATCCAAGGCATGAGAACAATTAGAAAGCGAGCTGAGCCAAACAGCCTGATCGAATACCGTTTCACGTCCGATGCGACATATGATGACTACCGAGACAAGCAGACCTTGAGAGATTACTTGGTGGGCGAACAAAGGGGGCTTTGCTGCTACTGCCTTTCGCGGATCCGGCCAGAAATCGGGGGGATGAGAGTCGAGCACTGGCATTCTCAGCATAGCTACCCTGGCGAGCAGCTTGATTACTCAAATTTGCTCGCCGCATGTATGGGAAATGAGGGGCAATCTTGGGATCGCGAGACGTGCGACAAGCGAAAAGGGGAGCGCGATCTGTCGCGCAATCCGGCAAATCCGATGGATCGAGTGGAGGACCGCGTCAGGTTCACCGGCGACGGTCGAATTCTATCGGACGACCCAGGTTTCAGTAATGAGCTTAACGATGTGTTGAACCTCAACGAAGCATTTCTGCTCAACAACCGCAAGGAGACGCTGGAAGCGTTCAAAGCCATGCTCATCAAGCGTGGGAATTTGCAACGACCAACCCTGGAAAGATGGTTGCGTGAATGGAATGGAGAAACTGACACCGGCCAACTTCGACCCTTTTGCCAAGTCGTCGTTTACTGGCTCCGAAAACGCTTGGCCCGAGCATGACTTGACCCAGGCCCATGTGGGTGAATGGTCGAACCATCTGGTTTGTCCGTCGTCCGGGATGCCCAGCGCACGGAATAGAAAAGTCCGTCGCCGTCGGTAAACTGCTCGGCTATGGCGCGAAGAACGACCGCGTGAGGTGTCCGGAATGCGATTCCCTTATGCTGACGATGCAAACATCGTCACCATCAACCAGCCGCCCCAGCGGGCGGCGACCCTCTTCACGGAGGACAGGTAGGAAGACGGCCAAGAGACGTACGAGTTCACGTGGAACCGAACGCCGATAGGTCATCACGATCAGCGAGACACCGAGGGCGTAAGTATTTTTATTGCATACGTCGCCAGTTCCTCATCCGTTCGTCATCCGCAGGCATATACATCGCCACCGGCGACGGGTCATGCACGTCCCCGTCCTCATCCCTAATACCCAATGCGGATCATCCGCCTCCTGTAGCACGTTTTGCGACGAGATGGGCACACGGAAAAATTTCGGCCGGACATCCTTTTCGCTTCGTAACGGTGAAGCCTTTTCTCTCAAGCCAGGCACACCATCCGTTCACCGTCACCGTGCCGCGATCAGCGCCGGGAACTTCGGCAAGAAGCTCCTCTTCGGAGACGCCCGCGAGTGCGGCGAACACGGAGACACCGCAGTCTCGATCCTGTTTCTGATGTAGCCTCTGGGGTTTCGGCAATTTGAACGGCCTCGTGAAGTACATAGGAGCCCCAGTCTGTCGGACTTTCCTAACGTTGCATACTTTCAGCCCGGTGGTGAAGCGAAAGAAACCACCACTTAGCGCCATGCCAAGTTGTCCCCGAAAACAAAGCAGTATCGCAAACAGCGACCCGTCTTCTTTTCACCGAAAGGAAGTACCACAGCGCGCGCGCCGACGCACCGAACTGCATGGGCGGCCGCATCGCACTTCTATCTGGTGTATTTTTAATATGATGCGGTGAAATGCGGCTGGTTCCCACCTGTCGCGCCTTACCTCCGGGACAATAATGTGCTAACCCAGCCGGCCGCATATTTCGAGTGCGAGCCAATGAGTAATGTACATCAATGCACATCGTAGGTCCTTGGCCCCGCAAACTCGTCCGCCGGGAGGAAGCTTTCTTCTTGATCGCGATGCTCGGCAGTCACTCCTGCGGGGGCGCTGGCAATTGTTCTCACGACATTCGGATCTAAACCAAAGCAATGTGCTCGGGCATCACTTCCAGCTCACTCTTGTCGGTAAAACCCTTTTGAGCGAGAAAGTCGAGCACTTCCTGCACTAAGATTTCCGGGCTGACGCGCCGGCGGTCAGACCTATGGTCGTCACGTCCTGCAACCATTCTGGCTGGATGGAGCGGTAGTTTTCGATGACGTACGACCGTTTATCAGAAGCTCTCTAGCGAATATTCCTCACTTCGCAAGCAGAAGTATGCATTCCAAAGATCTCCCGGAGCAGCACTAAGCATGAATAACTAATACATATCTATAATACAAACTAAGTTTCTTAACACTACTCAAAAATCACGATGATAAATATCTATGTAGCGCTGCTTTTCCGACTGGTGTTTCCGCAATGAAAGGATTACCAGTCAGATATGTGTAGAGTTCGATTGCTCGAACGAGTTGCCGCCTCGAAATCTGGCAGAGCTCAGCCGGTCTCGATTTAGCGCGCAGCGTTCTACGCAGGCTCGTAGCGAATACGACTTGATCCAGTGTCTTCGTGAGATTTTCTTCGAAGATCAGAGGAACGTGCTGGGCCGTCTCAAACAGAGCCGTGCTATCTTTGTAGATCACCCGTTGTTTCTCTGCAAAGTGCCGCAGTATTAGGAGCGGGAGATGCCGCCGGCATCGGCCGCAGGCTTACCGGAAACGTCAATGTATTCGCGATACCTTTTCCAGTCGGCGGGCAGGAGGCACTTCTCCCTCCCGAAGGCCCGTCATGACGAAGGTCTGGTTTGTGCAAAGCGCAGCAGGTCGAGAAAGCTTCGTGGAGTTTCCGTAAAGGCGATTCGAACCAGTTCCCAGAAAGCCCGACGCTCGGGAAGTTTCTCCGCATGTTTCCTTTCCTCAAGGTCAGATCGCAGTTCTTCCACGGATTTGGTGAAGCGGAGCGTCTGCCATGCTTGATCTTGTCCCGTGTCAGCGCCGGAGATAGAGGCAATTGTCGGTCAAGTGATTCGGATCCAGAATCGAGATGACTACGCCGTAGATCAAGTCCGCCAGCTTGCCTGATGCCTGCACTTTCCTTGCGGTTTGAATAGCAAATGCAACATCATCGACACTGATCTTCCAAGGCTCAGGCTTTTGAGCACAAGTGGCCAATACTCGCAGCGGCCGCACGACGTTGCCTAGAATATGTACGCAACTATTACGTCGCACGAAAAGCTGGTCGATGACGCAAGCTTTGATCAGATCCTGCCAGTACGGCGAGAGCTGCTTTTTGCGGTAAATCCGTTGCGGGCCTGGGGGAGGGAAGAGGTAATTCTTCGACAGTTCTCCTGTCCGTTCCAACCCTAAGCCAATACGTTGGTGGAGGCGAGACGTGTACCATCTCGTCAGGTTCCAGGCGTGCCGCCGACAGCTGTTCCATCCGGATCAAGCCGCACACTCCAGTTGACGCGTGCTCCGCAGCAATCTCCTGGCGTCTTGCACGAATGCCTCAAATTTGCGTTCAAGATTCTGGCCTCCCAGTTCGTCAATGACCGTTTGAACATCGGATATGGTGCGTTCCAATTGAAGGCCAGTAAGGCGGCTCCCCGCGCGATGCCGAATAATAAAACTTAACGATTCCCCTTAGGTCAGCTAGTACCTGCTTGTGAATCGCGACTTCTGTAACCGGCAGGAACTTCCGACATCCATAGCAGGACATGATTGGTTGTGTGGACAACTCGTTGCCCAACAGCGCAGCCGCCTATGCCGCGATCGGAATGCCATGCGCACGCCCGCAATCTGCTGATCCCCTTTCAATGTGGCCAGTTGCTGTGATGAATGAATCCCTCCCGCGCGATCTTAGCCACGCGCTGGTACGTTTCAGAATGCCCAACGCCCGTTAACCCTCTGCGCCTGGATGTGACGTGCGGAAATAGATCAAGGTGTCGAGATCGTGTTCCCAGAAACTCGCAAGCTCTTCTTCGCTCGCCCCAGCATCGCCATCCGCTGGCCGCAGTGTGGCGCAATTCCGTGCATATCGCGCTGGCCGACGATTCTCTCGTGGCGTCGCGATTATCCCTTCAATGTCATGTGGTTCGACAGAACACGTCGTGCGCACAGGCCTTTTGCTTCGCGCAGATACAGCTCAACGAAAAGAGGGCCCAGTCAGATTTCACTCGCCGGACCATTGGAGAACACGCTTAGCCGAGCGTTGCTTGATCATCGTGAATGTGGTGCATCGCAGGAGCTTTATCTTCACTGTCGTTCCAATGCGATATGCGCATCTCCAGCATAGCGATCTGTTTCGGCGAAATGCAAATTGATAAGAACAAACAAGATGCAGTTTCCTCAAGCAACTGATCTCCTACAGACCCCGTCACGGCTTACCAAACGGCACACCTGGTCGATGTGTTGGACAATGCCGGCTTCCTGTCGACGTCGAGGAAAACTTCGCCTGTTCGGACACCCGCATATTTGTCAAGCTTCGGTAGCGGTAACTGAGACACCAGCTCGATCCAATCTGGCTCCAAGCTCCGATTCGCAATCTGCAGAGAAATGACATAAGGCTTTTCAGGGATACTAACGACTCGTACGGGAGAGAATTGCCCTGAACGACTTTCCAAAAAGAACGCATATTGTGCGGCTCAGAAGTAACAAGCTGCATGAGGCGCTCTGCTGAAACACGTCTCAGACCCAGCAGGTACTTGGTTGCGGTAACGGGACTGAGGCAAGCGAGCACATCAGCGCACCAGCTTTTTGCCAACTCGCGCAGATCCCATCAAAACCGCTAAAATCCAAGCCCGCTCTTCGCCCGTCGAATGAGATCGTCCATTCATTTGATGAACTTGGCCCCACGACCTGCCTATAGCAATCACGGAAATCATCGTAGTAGCTGATGACTTCGGGCAGTAGAGGAAGTTCGGTGAGCGGCGCAACTGGTACCACGAGTTTAGGTTGGAGGTTCATCGCGACCTCGCAGGTATGTTTCTGAGGATCGTTACCCTAGCGTCAAAGTCGTCGCGCCACACCGTTGCAAGTCGATCCTCGAATACAGCTCGTGCATAGCGGAGAGGCATGTCCGAGGCACGGGACCAGCCGAAAAACGAGCGCAATTGTTGGAGGGCCTCCGGCATTGGGACGCCTTGGGAGAGAATCTGATTCAGCCGAACCACCGCGGCGGTGTGGCGCAAGAAATGAGGCTTAACGCAGTCTTCGCCCGTATGGTCGCGGAGCTCCTTTCGAATGTGTTGCGGCAAAGACTTTGAGATCTTGTGAAACATCTTGGTCAGACCTTCCGTCGAGAGAGCGGACTTCTTCTGCGAGTTGATGAGGAAGGAGTGGTTGGGGCGGCCGCGATAGTTCGCGAGATACTCATCGACAATAAGAGCAGTGGTTTTGGTAACTGGTATCTGCCGTATCGAATGTGCCGTCTTGATGCTAGGCTCCGAGTACCGGGTATCGTCTTCGTATTCGTTGTAGCGCACCGTCATCCAGTAACGCTCCTCGTTCGACCTGGAATCGATGCTGCTCTTGATCAGGTCAGCAGGTGAAATAAGGAGCTCGCCGCGTCGCAGCCCTTGGTGGAGCAGCAATATGAAGACGGTGTACACGCGCCACCGTGAAACTCCCCGGCGAAATGGATTGCTGGTGGAGTCCGGATCCAGCAACTCGTAGAGGAACTCGACGACGGATGAGGGCAGGGAAGACACGCGTTCAGGGCGCTTCTTCCCACTCACGTGCAGCTGCGAATTGATTACCTGCAACCTCATCAGGCGATCCCTTAGTTCGTTGATGCCTCTTGAGTCAGACCCCAGCGCAAAACGTTCGGTCATCTCGGTCACAAATTGCACCGCTGTGTGCCAGCGCTCCTGCGATGCCGCAGTTGCCGGCTGGTGATTACGAAGGGCAGAGTAATACCCCTCCAATGTCTGGCTGAGTAGCGCCACGTCCAAGTCGGCCAGCGCATCATCGAGTAGACCGTAGCCTATTGCTTCATCGGTGTAGCAGTAGAACTGTTCCAGCCGGCGCAGCTTCGCAATTGCTGTGCCTGCCGCCCTGTCTGCAGGCTGCAAAGAATCCCAAACCGACGCCCAGTACCTGGGCAACCCTTGAGAATCAACCAGGGCGGCGCCTCGGAGCGGCTCTGGAACATCCGAACTTCTAAGTCTTGTCAGCATCGCTTTGTTTTAACCAACCTCCTCCGTCGATGACGGTTGTTGCCCCTCGCGCATCTTGACCATCGTGCTAAATGCAGAAGCCTCGGCGCCGAATCTGTGACCCTCCCAGATAGATTTTGTGAACTTGTACGTCGAGAGTGGATTGATGTCCTGGGAATAAGTAGGCCAGTACGGTTCCTTGCGATCAAGATCGCTAAAACGGCGAGCGGCCATTGACCTCAGATAATCCGTTGCCATCGATGGCTCCCGCATTAGATCGGCGACGCAGGCTGAACGAAGGATGGATTCGATGTCGCTATGGTCTTGGAGCACATTACGCCAATTGGCCTCAAGGAACTGTTTACCCGCTGCGCTGAGCCGGAATTGACGTCGCCCCCGTGCACCGGCGGCTGTCCGGTGTAGCAGGGCCTTCTTCTGAAGGCGGTTGAGGGCGGGCCGGATGCTGCCTGGCTGGAGACCTGCGCGCTGATTCAACGCATAGAGCGAATCCGCGCCAGCTCGGTCGATGGATGCGAGGATGAAAAACTCCATCGGGCTGATGCCGCTGGGTATTGCTTTCGAGTTGTTCGCTTCGGTCTTCATAGTTATAACCATGTCACAACTATATGAGCATGTCAAGCGATTTCTTTGTGCCGGACACAGACACATTCTTCGTGGCCTCATACCAGACGCTGGCAGGATCCGAATGGAAACAAAGATGGCGAGCCGTCACAAAGGTTGTAGCAATTGCTGTCTCCCATGCAGCCGCCGGGGTCGGCGGCAGTCAGGGATGCACGGCTAGTCTGTTGCTGTGAGGGGGATTCTGAAGGTCAATCCCTTAACGAAGCCGGGACCATATTCAGCCGAGCTGGGTGCGGAGGTCATATCTTAGCCGGGAAATACGGCCGTGGACATTGCGGAGCGAGACCTGGTCAAGCACGATCCCGGTCAAGATCAGGGCGATCCATGCAGGTTACCCAGGAGCTCTGGATTGATGGGCACATTACTTTTCTAGCCCTCGCTCACCATAAGGACATTGTTGGCAAACCAGTAGGCGTTCCGCCGGCGCCTTTGGACGCCGGGTGGAATTCCGGCCCTGGGGACACCCAGCGCCTTCAGGTGGGTTTACCACCGGGCGGGTTCCGGGTGCTGTTGGGGAGTATGGTGTTGCGGGAGAAATGGTCCTTATGGGTACTTCAATGCAACAGTAGCAAAAGTACCATTGTGTCCGATAACAGATATTATGTTAAGTCATCTGAAACGCGCTTAAACATGGTTCGGGACGCCGACGCCATGTCGATTTGAATTCAAGGGCCGCAAACCTCAACCGCGAGTTCAAGCTTCCCTCAGCCGGCAGGCAAACAACTGGCAATCGCCCTTCCGGCGGTCCTCTCATAATTCTGCGGGCCATCCCGAATTTGACACCGTCTCGCGGTTTTTCGGTCTAGAATATTCCCACTCTTGGGGTGATTCCGATGAGTGCAGGCTCCCTCTGCGCTCGGGACATTCTGATCCCGGCCACATGTCGTTTGGTGCGCAGCGGGCTCGCGATTGGGCTGCTGCTGATTGGCACTCTCTGGGCGCAGAGCACCGCTTCCGTCGAAGCTGCCGACACCGCCTCGTCCTCAAATCCATGCGATTCACTCGCCCCGGACACGCCACACGCCGATGCGCTGCGCAAGGTCTGTGAGTATGCGGTATCGCTTCCCAGGCGGATACCCAATTTCACCTGTGAGCAACGCACCGCCCGCTACGTGGATGGCCAAGCTGCTGACGTGGTTACCGCAGAGGTCACCTATTTGGACGGAAAAGAGTCCTACCGAAATATCAAGTTGGACGGACAACCGGTAGCGGATGTCGGTTGGCTGAGTTCGCACACCTGGTCGACGGGCCAGTTTGGCGCCGATATCCGAGGCATCTTCGATAGCAGCAACGAGGTCAGTTTCGAGTGGGACAAGGCCAGCAGCGATCGTGGGACCCTGGCTTTCCATTATGAGATCGCACAGCAGGACGTTCCCTTCTGGCGGCTGCATATTCACCACCAGGTTGCCGCGCCGCCATATCACGGCGAACTGCGCATCGACAAAAAGACGGGCGAGCTGCGGCAATTGCAAGTAGAGACCACCGTCCTGCCGGAAGACTTTCCGCTGCGCAGCGCCGATCTGCTGATCGACTACGGCAACGTTTCGTTTGGCGACGGCACCAGCTTCCTGTTGCCGCTGAAAACCGTGGTTAACGTCTCGGCCCGCGGTGGCCGGATCAATCGCAACGTCCTGGAGTTTCACAACTGCCACAAATTCCGGGCGATTGCGCACATTATGCCGTAGGGGCAACCTGCCCGCGGCGACCCGACAACCTGACGCACTTAGCTAATGAATTGACTTAGTCCACCGCTTAGTCTAATCTGGCGGTCATGGAAGTGAATATCCACGAGGCTAAGACCCATTTGTCCAAGTTGCTGGAGCGGGTGGCGCTGGGCGAGGAGGTCATCATCGCCAAAGCCGGAAAGCCCGTGGCGCGCCTGGTGGCTCTTAAAGATCGCAAGCGCAAACGCCCGCTGGGTCTGGCCAAAGGGGAGTTCACTGTCCCAGACGATTTCGACGCTCCGCTGCCTCCCGAGATTGAAGAGGACTTTTATCGTTGAGGGTGCTGCTCGACACGCACGTATTTCTTTGGGCAACCAACGATGTCGAGCGGCTTTCTCCAACTGCGGTGACAGCGGTTCAGAATCCTGCCAACGAAGTGCTCGTCAGCATAGCCAGCGCGTGGGAAATTGCCATTAAGGTGAGCATTGGCAAGTTCAAAATGCCCACTCCGCTTGCTCCCTACCTGCAGCGCCTACTGGCCCGACATGGATTTACCCTCTTGCCCATTCGGTTTTCCCATCTGCAGGCGTTGGAGAAGCTTCCGCTGCATCATCGCGACCCGTTCGATCGGCTGCTGGTGGCACAGGCCATCGACGAAGACGCCACTCTCATCACAGTTGACTCCCAGCTTCGGCGCTATAGAGTGAGGACGATTCGCTAAAGCTAGCTCAACAATTGCTTAATGTGAGGGTTTAGCGGAGCCGTGCCGCCCTTGTTACGCCGTTGCCGTCAGCAGCTGCTCTAGATCAGCTTTGAATTTTTCGAGCGCTGCCAGCCGCTTGGGCGTAGCTTCCACGATCTCCGATTTTGCCTGGAAGACTTCCCCGCCGTCCTTTTCGATCAGCACGCCGAGGACTTCGCCCATACGCCAGCCCGGAGCGCCGATCATCTGCAGACCGCTGGGAGTGGCCCGCAACAACGCGATGCAGCCATCCCGAATCACGCCGACTGCGTTGGGATAACGATCGAAGGTCTGCAGTTCAAACCCGGCGAGGTAGATGCGTTGCAGCTGTTCGGCGGAATCCATAAAGCAGCGATTAGCAACTAGCAACTAGCGATTAGCAACTAGCGATTAGCAACTAGCAATTAGCAACTAGCGATTAGCAACTAGCCAAAACCTGCGAGGCGCTACTTCTTGCGTTACCGCGACGACATTGCGGAGCCCGAAAAAACTCAACTGGCAAGCTTTAGCTAATTGCTAATCGCTAGTTGATAATTGCTGCCTTTCTCACATCTTGTATCTTCCCAAATCGTCCTCGCCCAGGTTCTCAAGCCACTTGCGCAGCTCCTCGGCGGAGACGCGATCATTCACGTTGCTGGCGACTTTGCTGTTCTTCAGCACTTCGTCCTCGACGAAGATGGGGCAATCCATCCGCAGCGCCAGCGCCAGTGCATCCGACGGTCGCGAATCGATGCTGATGCTCTGCCCATCGCGCTCCAGCCAGATCACGGCGAAGAACGTGTCGTCTTTGAGTTCCGTCACGACGACCTTGCGCACCATGGTCTCCAGCCCAATCAGCAGATTCTTCAGCAGGTCGTGCGTCATCGGCCGCGGCGTGGTGATCTTCTCGATCTCCAGCGCGATCGCATTGGCCTCGTAAACGCCCACCCATATCGGCAGCACGGTCTCGCTTTCCTGGTCCTTGAGCACCACGATGGGCATGTTGGTTACCGGGTCCATCATCAGCCCGCGAATTTTCATTTCAACTTCCATCGTGGTCCCTCCTAGACCCTACTACTGCCGACGAATTTTCACCACGGAAGCACGGAAGACACGGAATTTCTTGCTCTTTAACTTCCAGTTCCCGGACCTTCGACTAAAAGAATATTCTCAAGATTCCGTGAGTTCCGTGCTTCCGTGGTGAAAACGCCTTTCATACGGCGACGCCTACCAGGCTGTTGGGAAATATCTGCGTCACCTTCACGTTCACGTACTCGCCGACGCTCGGCTCCTGTCCGCCATTGGTCGTGAAGTTCAGCGTCTTGTTCTGCGAAGTGCGGCCGATGACCTGTCCCCGCGCTTCATTCTTACCTTCAACCATCACTTCAAGTGTTTGCCCTAAGTGCCTGCGATAGCTGGCGCGCTGAATCTCCCGTTGGCGTTCCTGCAGAATCTGCAAGCGGCGTGACTTCTCCTCGTCCGCAATCGAGTCGATGTACTGCAGCGACGGCGTGTTCGGCCGCGGCGAATACTTGAACGAGAAGACGCCGTCGTAGCCGACCTCATCCAGCAGGGTGAGCGTTTCGCCAAACTCCGCCTCGGTCTCGCCCGGGAATCCAACAATCACATCGGTCGTGATGCTGATCTCTTTATGGCGCGCCGACTTCATCCACGCGATGCGCTCCAGGTACTGCTCGCGCGTGTACTCGCGGAACATCGAGGCCAGCACGCGCGACGAGCCGCTCTGCACCGGCAAGTGCACGTGATCGCAAAGCGACGGAACGGCGTCGATCGCGTCGATGATGTCTTTGGTGAAGTCGCGCGGATGCGACGTGGTGAAGCGCACGCGGCGAATGCCCGGGAGCTCGCCCACCGCGGCCAGCAATTCCGCGAAGCTCACCTTCCCTGCCGGATCGCGATAGGAGTTCACGTTCTGCCCGAGCAGTTGAATGTCGGTATAACCGGCGTCGGCCATGCGCCGCGCCTCGCGCATCACCGACTCCGATGTGCGGCTGCGCTCCTTGCCGCGCGTATACGGCACCACGCAGTAGGCGCAAAACTTATCGCAGCCTTCGATGATGGTAATGTAGCCGCGATGCGGATTGGTGCGAGCGGTGAATTCGGTTTCGAAGGTCTGATCGGTCTCGCGATCGTCGAGGCCGGTCACGCGATCGGCGCCCGCCTTGATCTGCACCAGCATCTCGGGCAGGTTGCGGTACGACGCCGAGCCGGCCACCAGCGACACGAACGGCGCGCGCTCGAAAATCTTCTCGCCTTCCTGCTGCGCCACGCAGCCGAGAACGGCAAAGCGCTTCCCTTCCTTGTAGAGCTTCTTGTAATCGTTGAGGCGGTGGAAGACCTTCTGCTCGGCCTTATCGCGAATCGAGCAGGTGTTGTAGAAGATGAGGTCGGCATCTTCCTCGCGCCCGACCTGCTGGTAGCCCTCGGAGATGAGCGTCCCTACGACCTTTTCTGAGTCGTGGAAGTTCATCTGGCACCCGAAGGTCTCGATGTAAAACGTCTTTTGCTGCGAGCTCACACCCATCCCCGTTAAGAATCAGTATAGCGCGGGATGGAGAGCTTTGAGCCTCGAGCCATGAGCCTTGAGCTGCGATGCGCGCGTGACCATTCGACGAAGACCACTCTTCCCAAAGGAAAGGATGAGTGGGGCACCCGGCGATCTTGCGTTGGCTAGTGTCTCCCCTTTTGATCTGTTCTGCTGGGGACGTCGGAGGCGCAGCACGAGATCAGCACGACAAGCAGGAGCAACCTTTTCATAAAGGCTCCCGTTGCACAACTCGGTTGAAGTGGCGTTACAGCGAAACACTAGCACCCGCCGCGGTAATGTCACGATCCTGTAGCGATCGCCACCTGCTTCTCGAAATCGCCACGCCGCACCATTGCGGCTTGCGAGAGCGGCTTGTGCGCCATGAGCACAGGGTCTAATTTCGACGATCGGCGGAGGCACCGTCCACAGACACGGCATTTCGTCCCAGCGGCCTCGTGATGCCGAATCCGGCGATATTCTCTTTGACGCTCGTTGGGGCAACTTTGGATTCGGATTGCTGGGACACCTGCTCGCCGATAGGGTGGGCGAGTCCTAGCTCGCTCGCCGTTGCGCAAACACCCACTTCACCAGCTCCGGCTCGGTGTAGGCCCAATGCCAGACATCGTGATCGACGCCGGGATATTCGGTGTAGAGGGGATGTCCGCCGGCTTTGCGCAGCGCCGCGATGCGCTGCCGTGACAAGCTCACGGGAACGCTCTGGTCGGCAGCGCCATGGAAGTTCCACAGCGGCGTGGCGAGCGAGTCGACCGGCGACTCGTGCGTATCGCTTGCACACAAGGCCACCGCTGCGGCGAAAAGCTTAGGACGCTGCGCGGTCATGTGCCAGGTTCCCGCGCCGCCCATGGACTGTCCGGTTACATAAATTCGATGTTCGTCGACGCTGAATTCGCGACAGAGCGAAGCGATGATCTCCAGCGCCAGCCGCGCTCCTTCGCCGAGGCCGGGCAGCAACCCGATCTTCCCTTCCGCCTCGTACGAGAGATCATAGTTAACCCATCCGCTGTCGGTCTGCGGCACCATAACGTAGCAAGGAAAATTTTTCTGGTTTTCCGGCAAAAGCCAGACGCGAGTTCCGAAGACATTGCCTAAGCCGAGTTGCTTCTCGTTGTCGTCGCCCAAACCGCCGCTGCCGTGCAGATACACAACCAGCGGCAGCTTTCCGCTCGCCGCCGGCCGGAACAAGCGATAGGGCATATTCTTGTCGCTCTTGTACACACGCGCTTCGTAGCTCTTCTCCAGCCCTGCGGATTTTTCCTTGAACGTATCGATCAACGCCATGCGCTCGGGCGACATGGGAGTCCCTGGCGCCAGCGGGGGAGTCGGGTCCAGCGTAGGCTTCGGCGGCTTGGCGAAGATGAGGCTTCCTGGCGTCGCCGCAATCCACGCTGCCGCCGCCCCCGCGCTCAGCAATCGAACCGCTTCGCGTCTAGTGATCTTGCGCATGGTCGACCTCGCCCCTCAACGCTCGCGGATCTGCGTCTCGTGCGTCAGAACCGACTTCCATCCGCCATCCTTCCACACCAGCACATCGGTCTGCCGCTCCGGAACGTCAAACGGTTACTACGCGATTCATACTTCACCTCTCCGGCTTTGCTCTATAGTTCGGGTGCCCCACTCATTCGCGGGGTTCGAATGAGTGGGTGCCGAATCACATCTTGGAAACGATTTACGATCCACCATTCACGATCCACCCTCCGGCTTGTCAGCGACCCGCGTCTGGTCGGTGATCCAGTTCACCTCCCAGGTTTTGCCGCCATCGTCCGAGAACGACTGCTCAAAGTGCGGCGTGCTGGTGTTGAGGTTGGTCCAGTGAAATCTGATCAGGATGGTCTTGCCGTTGATGGTGTCTTGCGCGAAGAACTCGCCGACACCGTCTTTGAACTCGCCGACCTGCGGCGGGTCGAGGACGCCGACCTTCTGATTGTCCCAATACAGCCGCCATTGATGCGATTGCGGATTGTAGACGCGCAGGGTCAGCCCAACAATCTTGCCGCTGGGTCCGTTCCATTCGCCCTCGTCGATTTGCGCGCCGTCGAAAAGCTTGCGGCACGAGCCTCTGCCTTCAAATTCCACCCACTCGTTCGAACCGGTCAGCGGATGCAGACGCCGCTTCAAGTGATACTTCCACGTTCCCAGCAAGGGGTCGAAGTCGTGCGAGCCGTCGCGCTGTTGGACGGATTGCTGCGCGTTACTGGCCTGCGCCGGAAGGTTTGGGGGGAAGGCAACCAGAATGAGAATCGCTAGTAAGCAGGCCCGATGCATAAGGTATGGTCTCCCAGTAGTAAGTGGGCTTCGGTGCGGAATGAGTTTACTGCACAAGCGAACTGGCGCCCGGTGCCCCAGGTTAGCCCAAAACACGGGCGAACCTGGGGCACCACATGCTACTTGTTAATGTCCTGCTTATCCTGGACCTTGGTCAGCAAACCTTGCACGCTGGGCTTGCCGGAGTCAGGCGCGACAGCCAGCGCCATCTGCAGTTGCTTGGTCGCCTCGGAGTAGTTCCCTGCTCCGACGGCTACGCGCGCCAACCCGGCATGCGATAGCCAGTTGTTGGGATCCTTCTGCGCCGCCTGCTTGAAGACCGCGAAAGCATCCTGCTGTTTGCCTTCCCGCTGCAGCTGCCGGCCATAGCCGTAAAGCTGCTGGGCATTGCCCAGCGCCAGAGCCTTGTCCTTGGCCTGCTGCGCTTCTGTCTTTTGTCCCATCGCATCCAGAATGCGCGACTTGGTCATCTCGTTCTCGAAGCGGTCTTCCTGTCCTATCGAGTTGTCCTCCCACTTCAGCGCTTCGGGCAGGTCGTACTTGCTGTCGACCAGATAGGTTGCAGCATCGTCCCAGCCGTCCCACGTGTATTGCGACAGGCCGCGCAGCTGATTCTGCAGGCTCGCGTTGACAATCTTATTCACGTCGACCGACACCTTGAACGGCACGGCCACTTTGTCCCAACTCATAACTACAACGGCCGAGTCGGGCTGGAGTTGGTCGAAGTCGTAGGTCAGGGCGTTATGCATCTCGGTCGGCTGCGGCTTCACGGTCACTCGCAGTGCGTCCTCCGACTCCTTATAGCTGAAGCTGCCCCACGCGGTATGCATGTTGGAGAAGATTACCGTCCAGTCGTTTTCGTTAGGGATCATGTGCAGGCCATAGGTTCCGGCGGGCAGCGGCTTGCCTTCGACCGTCACGTCGTTGGCGAAGGTGATAGTCGTGTTGAGATTGGCGCCCGCGCGCCACACTTGTCCGTAGGGCACTAGTCCGCCCCACACCTTGCGCCCATTCACCAGCGGCCGGTGATAGTCGATGGTGATGTTGGTGATGCCGATGGTCTGCGTTACCTTCGCGGCTTGGCTTTGCAGCGGGAGGTTCATCTGCGTGGATTGCGCGCTGCAAAGGGCGGCAATCAGCAACAGGCAAGGAAGCACTAGGAAGCGAAGTTTGCTCATGGTAGGCACCTCTCTCGTCTCTCTCGTAGGAAAGGATTCCGGCGGCAGATCGCCCCCGCAGAAACGTGGCTCGCCCCACGGATTCTTTCGGGGAACTTGGACTGCGACAATGTAGCACCGATAGCAGCAGAGTGACGAACGTGGTAGGAACAGGCACGGATGTGCAGTTTGCGGGGATGGAACGGGTCCCCGGGTCTCGCAGTTTTCGAGACCCAGGAGGGACGTGGTTCCGAATCACAATACCGTCGACCGAGTCTCACCGGGTCGGGTGCCCCACTCATTCGCGGTTTTCGAATGAGTGGGACTCGGTCTCAGCCGGCGTCTTTCAGCTCTTCCCGAATCACACGACGAAGCGTGGCTTCCAACGGCTCCCGCACGCGCCGGACGTGTTGGCGAAGAGCATCATTGATCAGGCTCTGGTAATTGCCGCCGCCCGCCCGCTCCACCTGCCGGCGAAACCACTCGAGAATGTCGTCGTCGAGCCGAATGGTGATCCTTGTTTTGCCCCGCGGCACCGGTACCACGGTCCCTCTCTTGGCCTTGCTGAAATCGTATTCCCGTTTCATCGTTGATCCTCATATTGCCGTTTCTCGCGGCGGCTAGCCGGACGTGCCGAAATGACTCGAATGTTTCGACCCCGCCAGGTATAAATGACGACCAGAAGTCTGGCTTGTGCGTCCATCCCCAGTGTGATCCAGCGCTCTTCATTCTCGGAGAAAGGATCGCGCATCGTTAGCGCGAAATCATCTTCCCGAGCGAAGACTGCGTCGGCGAAACGAACTCCATGCTTAGCAAAATTGAGATTTGCTTTCGCTGGATCCCACTCATAATTCATGTATGCACGATTGTACACCTTGGACAAGCGGGGCGGATCTCCGCAGCGCCTGAACACGCGTTCCGCCCGTTGAATGACGCCGGACAACAGCCACTCCCTCACGCCATCGTGTCATAGACGAGCGCGAAATCTACGGAGTATAAAAGTAGGTTGCGATTCGACGTTAACCACAAGTCTTAACTGGGGTATCCATGTCTACCACTGCGCAGGGTCCAAAGGGTCTGGAAGGCATTACCGCGGCGAATTCCGGGGTCTGCTACATCGATGGCGATGCCGGCGTGCTCGCCTATCGCGGCATCGACATTCACGAGCTGGCCGACAACTCGACCTTCGAGGAAGTTTGCTACCTGCTATGGTTCGGACGGCTTCCCAATCGCGCCGAGCTCAACGAACTGAAGCTGCACATGGCCCGCGAGCGCAAGCTGGATGCCTCCATTATCAGCCTGCTGCGCCAGGCGCCCGCGCACGCGCTGCCCATGGATGTGCTGCGCACCATCATCTCGGCGCTGTCGTATTACGATCCGGAAGAGAAGGTCAACGATCACGAAGCCAACGTGCGCAAGGCGGTTCGCCTGACCGCGCAGATGGCCTACGTCGTCGCCGCGTATGATCGCATTCGCAAGGGCAAGCCGCTGCTCGAGCCGGATCGCTCGCTGTCGCACGCCGGCAATTTCCTCTATCTGTTGAACGGCGAAGTGCCCAGCGAAACCGCCGAGCGCGCCCTCGACATCGCCCTCATCCTTCACGCCGATCACGAGTTGAACGCATCGACTTTTGCAGCGCGTGTTGTTGCGGCGACGCTCAGTGACATGCATTCGGCTGTCACGGCGGCGATCGGGGCGCTGAAGGGACCGTTGCATGGCGGCGCCAATGAAGCGGTGTTTCGCATTCTGGAAGCGGTCGACGCCTCGGGCGCCGATCCCGTCGATTACATCAAAGGCATGCTGGCGCAGAAGAAGAAGATTCCCGGCTTCGGGCATCGCGTGTATCACACCGAAGATCCGCGCGCGACGCATTTGCGCAAGATGTCGCAGGATCTGGGACACTCCAGCGGCAATACCAAGTGGTTCGACATTTCGCACAAGATCGAGGAGTTCATCGTCAGCGATCGCAAGCTCAACGCCAACGTCGATTTCTATTCGGCGTCGACCTATCACACGCTGGGCATCGACATCGATCTCTTCACGCCGGTGTTCGCGGTGTCGCGCGTCTCCGGCTGGACGGCGCACGTCATCGAGCAGCTCAACGACAACCGCCTCATCCGCCCGCGCGCGGATTACCACGGCCCGGCCTATCCCAATCACTACGTGCCGATGGATAAGCGATAAGGCCGCCGGTTAGACCGCGGCCATTCCAAATCAGGCCCGGCGCATCTGCTTTGTGTCAGGGCACGACTTTTAGTCGTGCCGACAGCTTTGGCAGATAACATGGGCTTTAGCCCCTGGTGCTGTGACAGAGGCTAAAGCCTTAGTATTTGTAATTGCGCGTTTTCGGCCCGACTGAAGTCGTGCCCTGACACAAACTCAAGACTTTCGCAATGCACATTCCTGACGGCTATCTGAGTCCCTCTACCTGTGGCGTGCTCTATGTGGGAGCCGGCGCAGGTTGGTATGCCGCGCTCAAACGGCTGAAGCGCGCGCTGCTCAGCCGCGTGATTCCGCTCATCTCCGTCTTTGCGGCGTTTTCGTTCGTGGTGATGATGTTCAACCTGCCGCTGCCAGGTGGCACAACCGGCCACGCACTGGGCGTGACCATCGCCGCCATCGTGCTCGGTCCCTCGGGTGCGATTCTCGCGCTGTCAATTGCGCTTTCCATTCAGGCTCTGTTTTTTGGCGACGGAGGCATCACCACTCTGGGCGCCAACTGTTTCAACATGGCCATCGTCGCGTCGCTGGTTGCTTATGCAAGCTATCGACTGATTGCAGCCGGTGCAGCGCTGACCTCCAGACGGCGCGTCGTCGCAGCCGCCGTCGCCGGGTATCTCGCAGTGAATGCTGCGGCCTTGATCGCGGCTGTCGAATTCGGCATTCAGCCAATGTTGTTCCACGACGCCAGCGGAACCCCGCTCTACGCGCCCTATCCATTGAGCATCGCGGTCCCGGCGATGATGATCGGCCATCTGACCTTCGCCGGCATGGCGGAAGCGGTCATCTCCGCCGGGCTGGTGGCTTATCTGCAGGTCGCCGATCCAGCGCTGCTGCGCGCGACTTCCGGAGTTATCGCCGATGGAGACGACGCGCGTTCGACCGCGCCATCATTTCGCCGGCTGTGGATCATCATCTCCATCTTCATGCTGCTGACGCCGCTTGGCATTCTGGCAGCAGGAACGGCGTGGGGCGAATGGTCGCCGGCGGAACTCGCCCACGCCGCATCCTCAGCATCGGTCGCGAACTCGACAGCCTCAAGCGTGCCCGCAGGTCTGCAGCGGCTGGCGAGTTTCTGGACAGCGCCCTTCCCTGCTTACGCGCCCGCATTCGTCCACAGCCGCGGCTTCGGCTACCTGCTGTCGGCGATGTTCGGCGTCGGCATCCTCTTGATCTTCTCACTAGTCGCGCGTTCGTGGGCCACCAGATCTCGCCGCAAGGAATCCTCCGCATGAGCCGCAGCTTTCTGGAGTCGACAACCGTCGGGTTCGGTCGGGCGTTCACGCGAGCGATGCTCTCCGAAGCGACCGCGCAGCAGCGCGGCTTGCTGCAATCGCTCGATCCACGAGTGCGCGTGGTGGGCTTGTTCGCGCTCGTTTTGGCGGTAACGCTTTCGCGCAAGATCGCCGTCGTTGCTGCACTCCTCGTCGTAGCCGTTGTCGTCGCAGTTCTTTCCCGCGTCAGCGTGCTGACGCTGGCCAAGCGCGTTTGGCTCATCGCGCTGGGGTTTACCGGAGTCATCGCGCTTCCCGCTTTATTCGTCACGCCGGGGCGGCCAATCGCGGCTGTTGGAACGGTCGTAATCACCGAACAAGGCCTGCGCACGGCCGCTTTGCTCATCCTGCGCGTAGAAACTGCGGTCACCTTCACGACGCTGCTGGTATTGTGCACGCCGTGGTCGCATGTGTTAAAGGCGCTGCGGGCGCTGCGGCTGCCCAAGGAAGCCATTGTTATGCTGGCGATGACCTATCGCTATGTCTTCCTGCTGGTGGAGACGGCGAGCCAGATGTTCGAGTCGCGGCGCAGCCGCACCGTCGGCGTCCTGAAGCCGCAAGATCAGCGGCGAATGGCCGCGCGAACCGCCGGCGTCCTACTGAGTAAGAGTTTGGCCCTGAGCAACGATGTTTATCTCGCGATGCAGTCGCGAGGATTCCGCGGCGATGTACAGGTTCTTTCCGACTGGCATCTGACAATGTGGGACTTCGTCGGCTTGGCCGGTTTCTTGCTGGCCGGCAGCTTTGCAGTCTGGATGGGAAGATAACCGATGACGCCCCTGTTCGAGCTGCGCGACGTCTCCTACGACTACGACGGCATTCCCGCGCTGCGGGGACTCTCGCTGCAAATTGGTCGCGGCGAACGGCTGGCTTTGCTCGGCGCAAACGGATCCGGCAAATCGACGCTGCTGCGCATGCTGGATGGGCTGTGCTCTCCATCGCAAGGTTCACTCCACTTCGAGGAGCAGCCATTGACCGCCGAGCTTCTTCAGCGCGACGATTTTGCACTTCCCTTTCGGCGGCGCGTAGCGCTGGTCTTCCAGAATCCCGACGTGCAGCTGTTCAATCCTACCGTGTTCGACGAAGTCGCCTTTGCGCCTCTGCAACTGGGGTGGTCGAGAGAACAGGTACTTTCGCGAGTGGAGCAAACGATCGAATACATGCGGCTGGCGTCGCTCCGCGACCGGCCGCCCTATCGCCTCTCCGGCGGCGAGAAGAAACGGGTCGCGCTGGCTTCCGTCCTGGTACTCGATCCCGAGGTGTTATTGCTGGATGAGCCAACGGCAACGCTCGATCCGCGCAGCCAGAGCCAGATCATCGATCTCATTCAGCAGTGGAAGGGCTCGTCGAAGACCGTGGTCTCAGCGACGCATCAATTGGAGATCGTGGAAGACATTGCCGATCGGGTGCTCGTTCTAGAAGACGGCAAAGCAGCAGCGGCTGGAACTCCGGCGGAAATCTTGCCGAATCACGAATTGTTGCTGCGAGCGAATCTGGTGCACGCGCACCGGCACTCCCACAATGGGGTAGTTCACTCCCACCCGCACATTCACTCACATTCCAAGCATGAACACTGAGGCCGCGCGCGGCTCCGAAGCACCGATCACCTGAGGACTCCGCAAGCCTCACTATTCGGCAGACGGGGTTGCAGCTTGCGCGTACGCGGCCGAGCGCCTCAGATCGTCGGCCGAGATGCCGCACTTCAGAGAGCTGAGATCGCAACATACATCGTGTGTGGTGCGGGTGCAGGAAGTGGCAGGCATCTGCTTTGCCTCCAACCAACTCATCACCGCCGGCACTTCACCCTGGGACGTGTTGAGCAGGATCGCCGGGTATACCGACTGGGTCATCATGTCCTGCGGAACCGACCCCAGTACGGTATCCGTGACCAGAACTTTCGCGGCGCCATTGGCGTCTTTGCCGAATAGAACCAGCGCCCGGTATTTGCGATTGTGTCCCTGGAACGAAACCGCAACGTTGAACGAGGCGTAGCGCTGATAGACGTCGGTGGGCTGATTGACGGCCATCACCTCGGCCAGCGTGGTGTTCACGGTTGATTGCCCGCCGCCGCCCGATCCTGGCTGCCATTCGGGTATGGCCACACTCGTCTCGTCGGTCACCTTCCCGTGTTCCTTGTAACTGTTAGGGGCGTCGCTAATGATCAGCAGACCTTCGCCGTTTGGGAGCGTGACCAAATCCTGAATATTGCGTTGCGCGATCTCCGAGACATCGCCGACGGTGAAATTGCTCAGCGTGATGCGCAGGTCGTTCTTGTCCAGAGCGCTGTTCAGCGCGGGAGTGTCCAGCTTGCGGTGCTTCTGGTGGACGGCCTGCTCGACAGTTTGCACCTGGACGGCGAAGATGATCTTGGCGTAGGCCATCCTGACCGTGCGCTCTTCAGGCGACATGTTGTTATCGGCGGCGGCAAGCGCTGTGGACGAAGACAGCAACCCTGCACAGCACAGGGCAACCTTAAGAAGTGGCCTCATACGGTTCCCTCAGTAAGCGAATTATGTGCCCGCGCCTGTGCGAAAGCAATCAATCTTTGCTTCTGAGGTCCACATATCGATATCGTGTTCAGCCGACTGAACTCGCTGCCAAGAAGCGTCTCACGGCATGAGATGGCTCGGGCTGGCTTGCGGCAGCACATTCGCAGCCGGTTCCGGACTCGATTCAGCCGCAGCAACGACGGGATATCTTGCTTCCGGATAGATTTTGGCCAGCAGCAGGATGCCGGCAACGGTGACCACCAGATCGAAGACGCTGGCTTCCGGTCCGACGGTGCCGCCGCTCAGCCACTTCGATCCCATCAGGCTCGCCTTCAACATGTGTCCCGTGGCGTGAATGCCGCTGTTGGGCGTGGAGTAGAAGAAGCTCTCGCCCCAGTCGAAGGCCATGTGCCAGCCAATCGCAAACCACAGATTGCCAGTGCGGCGCAACGCAAGGCAAAGGAAGAGCGCGATCAGGACGATCTCAACCGCTCCCATCCAGTTTTCTCCCGGATTGCTGAGATGCAGTCCCGCAAAGATGACGCAGGTGATCCCGGCCGCCGGCCAGAAACCCATCCCCGAGGTGAGTGTGTACTGCAGGTAGCCGCGAAAGCTGAATTCCTCAAAGAAGCCGACCAGCAGAAAAGCCAGCGCCCACAGCAACGCATACTTGAGAACGTCCGCTGGCGACAGCGCCAAGCTGCCGAACGAATACGCTCCGCTGGCAGCCATCATGCCGACAATCACCGACAGCATGACAAAACCCCACAGCGCGCCGGCCCAGAACTGCTTGCCTAGAACGAAACGAAATGGAAGGCCGTAGTCGGCAAGGCTGCGATGCTCGAAACGACCCATGATGGCGGTAGCCGCCAGCACGATACCGAAACCAAACAACTCGCCGATGATGACTTTACGCGCCGAGAAATCGGTTCCCAAGTTTCCGATGATCTTGCCGAGCGGAAAAACTACGGCGAAGCGAACGGCCACCAATAGCGCGAAAAAGACGAGCAATCGCCAGCCGGCGCGCACGCCGTGGGGACCGATGAAGATGATCCGGAGCTGGCTGTTGCCGGATGGAGCAGGGGTCAATTCTGGATCGGGCATTTTTCTCCTCGCAGCTTAAGACGAAAACTGGGCCAAAAGGTTCCCCGTGCCGGGATGCAAAGGGATAACCTGACGATCAATGTACTCGACCTAAGCTGAAGGAATGCTTAACTGCTCGGCAAGATCTCGGCCTGAGGTTCCGATTGCTCGCCCAAAAAACAAACTGGCCGCTCACCCTCCTAAGCGGCCAACTATCGTCCCTTTCTCGTTTTGGGTAGGAGATTCGAGGGTTCCGGGACTCAGCCCGTCGTTGTCGATATTGTTACATTGCGATCACCAGAAACCAAGGTAAACTCCGCGTAAAATCCTGACCCGTGCGACGACGATTGCCGCCCTCATTTAGCTTGAAAGGACACTTGCCGAATACTTTTATCCCCCAAACGTCGGATGTCATACCCCCGCAATGTGGGGCATAGTCACCAGTCGTGTCCAAAACCTGCAGCGATCGTCCGTTTGGCCAAGAAACATATTGTGCGAATTCTGATTTATCCGGATAATCCCTTAACCCCTTTTTACTAAGCTGCAAGCGTCACTTCTTTACAGGCCGGGCCATTTTTGCGCCAAGGAACCGTGTCCCAGGTCTCTTGGCAACTTAACCCCAAAGGAGCATTAAGTCTCAATGAAGGAGACTCGCAGGAGCTTTGTTCCCCTTTTTGTTCTGCTGTGCGGTTCGCTGATGATGGCACAAACCGCCGTGACAACGTATCAGAACGACAACAACCGCTCAGGTGCAAACACGCACGAAACCATCCTCACCCCCAGCAACGTCAGCGTGTCGACGTTCGGCCGCGGAATCGTTTTCCTCGTCGAGGGCTACGTGTACGCGCAGCCCTTGTATGTGCCCAACCTCAGCATCAACGGCACATCGCATAACGTGCTGTTCGTAGCCACCGAGCACGATCAAATCTATGCCTTTGACGTAAACAGCGGACACGAGCTCTGGGAAACCAATTTTCTCGCCGGCACCGGACCCCTGATAACGGTCAGCACGGTCTCCAGCAGCGATGTGGATTGCGGCGACCTCGTGCCGGAAATTGGCATCACGGGCACTCCCGTTATCGATACTGCGAACAACACTATGTACGTAGTGGTGGAGACCAAGGAGATCAATGCCCTGACGCACCTCACCAGCTTCTATCATCGGCTGCACGCCCTCGATATCCGAACCGGGCGCGATGTGGTTTCTCCGCACATCATCACGGGGAGCGCGAAAGGGACGGGTTCGGGTTCGGTGAACGGTATTATCACCTTCGACCCGCTGCTCGCCAACCAACGCCCGAGTCTGCTTCTCGCCGATGGACAGGTGTTCGTTTCCTGGTCCTCGCATTGCGATCTCGGCGAATATCACGGATGGATGATGTCGTTCAACCAAAGCAGTCTGGCTCCCTCGGGTATTTTTGCCGACACCCCGAACGGTTACGACGGCGGCTTCTGGGGCGGCGGTTCGGGGCCGGCGGCTGATGCCAATGGCTCGATCTATGCGGGTACCGGCAACGGACTTTTCGACGTCACCGGTGGAGGAATCGATTACGGCGACAGCGTGATTCGCTTGACGTGGTCTTCCCTGGGAATTTCGGTCGCTGACTATTTCACGCCCTGGGATCAGTCCTATCTCGACACCACCGATGGCGACCTGGGTTCCGGTGGGGTGGTGCTGCTCCCGAATCAGAGCGGACCCTATCCCCATCTGCTAATGCAGGTGGGCAAGGAAGGGACGATCGATCTCATCAATCGCGACAACATGGGCCATTGGCACTCCGGCAATGACGATCAGATCGTGCAGACGCTGCCATACGTTATTGGCGGCGTATGGGGCGGTCCGGCGTTTTGGAACAACAACGCATATTTCGGTGGATCCTACACTGCACTCGAAGCGTTCACTTTCAACCCCCAGACAGAACAGCTTTCGACGGCAGCTACCTCCAAGTCGCAGCAACAGTATGGTTACCCTGCGTCCACGCCGTCAGTGTCCGCCAATGGCACGACCAACGGAATTGTCTGGACCATCGAAGCTGACAACTATCCCTCAACCGCTGTCTTGCACGCATACAACGCAACCAACCTGGCAACAGAGTTGTACAACTCGCAACAGAATCCCAGTCGCGATCAAGCTCCGCTGGCCGTCAAATTCACGGTTCCCACCGTGGCTGACGGACATGTCTTTGTGGGTGGGCAAAACCAGGTTGCGGTGTACGGACTTCTGCCATAACAACTCGAACTCGCCCGTGCGCCTTGCGGGCGAGTTCTCTCTTTATAGCGATTAGAATCTGCTGCGATCCAGTCAAGCACGGGTAGAACGGCGCTTCAGCGCCGCGTCAAGCCATCCTTTCTAAAACCAAGCCGGCTTCAGCCGGCGGTACGGCTCACGTCGGCTACACAGGCTGCGGAAAAAGTCGATCGATGCGTGCTTTCGGGTAGAGCTGGCCTTCAGGCCAGCGTCCAAGCCGGTTTACTTCATTTTCTGAGTCGGCTTCAGCCGACGGAACACAAGTCGTCTCATGCGTTTTTCCGCAGCCTGTTCAGCCGTGCCGCAAACGCGCCTTGACGATATCTGTGCTTTAAAGCCGACTCTGATCGTAAACGGCGAGGTGGCCGCGGGCCTGAAGGCTACCGTTCACGAAAAGCCAGGGTCCCGCTAGCGGCCGACGCGACGTAGGTTGCGAGGGACGTTTATCGGAAGTGTGGCAGCACCGCTTCGCCGAAGAGCTTCGCCTGCTCCTCACGATCGTCACCCCAGATCTCCAGCATGATGTTGGTGCAACCGGCGTCGCGGTATTCGGCAATGCGTTCGCAGCACTCGTCGGGAGTTCCCGCAATAGCGCGAACTTTTTTCAGAATGTCATCGGTGACGGCCTGAGCAGCGGCTTTGCGACCGCCCTTTTCCATCGCGTCAGCGATAGGGGCAATCTCCTCGAACTTGAGGCCAGCCTTTTCCAGTAACACGTCCGCCGAGCCGCGAATATTCTGCACCTTGTTGGCCAGATACATCGCCGCCATCTCGCGCGCTCCCTCTTTACCTTTCTTGGAATCGCGGTTGATGCTGCCGACGATCACCCCGCCCAGATCAAGTTGGGCTGGATCTTTGCTGGCCCTGCGCGCGCCTTCTTCCATATTGCCGCGCGCGTAGCGCACAAATTCCGGCGTGGTGATGCTGGCAGTCAGCAGGCCATCCGAATGTGAGCCGGCGAGCCGTTGCAGCACCGGACCGGTGGCTCCGATATAGATGGGCACGCGCGCTCGCGACACGTGGGCTTCGTCCTTCAGCGCCGGCGCCGAGGCCTGGAACGCCGCGCCGTGATAGTCGACGGCTTCCCCGGCGAGCATCGCGGTGATGATATCGATGCTCTCGCGCATAACCACCCCCGGTCCGACGTCTTTTCCCTTCTCGCCTTCGCCGATTTCTTTCATGAAAATCTTCGACGCGCCCAGTCCGAGCAGAAAGCGGCCGTCGCCCGCGGCATCCTGCATCACACGCGCTTCCATAGCGATCTGCACCGGATGCCGCGTGTACGGCGAAATAATTCCCCAGCCGATGATGATGCGCTGCGTCTGCGCGGCGATCACGGCTGTTATGGCGGTTGAGGAGCGCGCCTCGAAGCCATGCTTGCGCCACCAGGGGTAAGCCTCAGCCAGCCAGAAAATGTCGAAGCCGGCGCGGTCGCAGGCTTGCGCCATGCGAACCGTTTGCTCGAGCGGCTCCATACTCAATTGCAATACGCCAATGCGGAATGGAACGGACATGATTCGGTAGATCCCTTTTCGTTACTTGTTGGTTCTTCGCTTTTCGCCTTTCGCTATTCGCTCTTCGCCAGAGGCCCAATGGCTCTTAGTTCTCAGCTCCTAGCAAGGCTAGACCTGTGAGGGTGAACCAGAAACTGAGAGTGCATGCCTGAACTAATCCTCTGGCGAAAAGCGAATAGCGAAAGGCGAAGAGCGCTCCCTACGGCTCGCTCCACGACTGCTCCAGCCCCTTCATCAGTGCCCACATGGCGCGATTCAGCGGAGTCGGCACACCGTACTTCTCACCCCACTTCATGATCGCTCCATTCATGAAATCCACTTCCGTCGTCCGCGACGCGAGCGCATCCTGTAACATGCTGGCTTTGTGCTTGCCGGGAGCATTCGCGCCTTTGGCAACCAGATGCCGGGGATCGCCGTGCAGCTCAACCCCCATGGCTTTGGCGACGGCCTCGCCCTCCTGAATCAGCGCCTCGAACAACTCGCCTGTCGGCGGATAACGCGTCGCCGCGCCGTGGTGCAATCGCGTCAGCGCGCCCACAGGATTGGTCGCGGCGTTGAAGATCAACTTGGTCCACTGCGCACCGCGCGCGTCCGGCATCGCGATCGTGTTCATGCCGCCGCGCGTCATGTAGCCCGCCAGCTCTTCGACGCGCTCCATTGGGGTCTTCGTCGGCTCGAACGGCCCCAACCAGGTATCGCCCTTGATATCGAATCCAACGTGGCCCGGCTCGATCACGTGACCGGCAGGAAACGTCGTGCCGCGAATCACGTACTTCACGTGCTCGGCGATGATCTCCTCATTGCCCACGCCGTTTTGCACCGAGCACACAGCGCTGTTGCTATCGAAGCAGCGCGCCGCGGCTTTAATAGCGCTCGCGGTGTGAATCGCCTTCGTAGCTACAACGCCGTAGTCGCAGATAGGGAGCGCGGCAGCGTCGGTGCTGGCCTTCGCGATGCGGACGTGCAGATCCGCAGCTCCTGAAAGCCGCAGAGCCGTTGCGATTGATAGCGTCGATATGCGGCTGCGCTACGTCGAAGGCGTAGACTTCGACCTCACCGCCATGAGCCAGATGCGCCGCGAACAGGCTGCCGATGGCACCGCATCCTACGACCAGAACCTTCTTCATGCGTCAATCCATCGCTCGGGCGTTGCCTTCGCCGTCGAAGGCACATCTGCCTTGGAGTAGAACTTCCAGGGAATGCTGCTCAGGTTTTCGCCCTCAGTCTCCCCAACTCGGAAGGTATCTTGAGTGTAGAGGCAGACTTTTCCATCTTGATCAACAACTTGCGGATGCAGCGAAAATATCATGTTCTGCTTTAGCTCGATCTGGCTCTTCGCGCCGATCGCCGGATGCTCGATCATCGTCGTCCCGATCGAGTGTCCGGAGAGATGTCCCAGCGCGAATCCCTTGCGGGCAAATGTGTCGGCCACGATTTTGTGGACTTCACTGGCGAGCACGCCTTCACGCAGCAGCTTGCGCGCGGCTTCCATCGCCTCGGGATAAACCTCGGCCATTTGCAGCGTGCGCTTGCTGGGTTCGCCCGCGATCAGCGCACGCGAGAACTCGACCCAATATCCGCCCGCACCGGCAATCTCCAGCGAGTACAGCATCAGATCGCGCTCACCGACACGGCGATGTCCCGGAACTTTGAAGTGTGCCTCAGCCTCACCGTTCTCGCCCGAGAGGACGATATTCATCATCCGCGGTCCGGCGCCGCGCGCGAAGAACACCTCGACGGCCGGCGCCATGATTTCCGCCTCGGTCTTGCCTGGTGCGAAGCCGTCCAGCAGTGCCAAGAAGCCTTCGTGGATGATGTCCATCGAGTCGCGGATTTCGACCAGCTCCTCTTCGCTCTTGACCGCGCGCGCCATGTCGAAATGAAAATCGAACGGAACGAGTTCAAACGACCCCTGCTGCAGCTCGCGATAATCGCGCACGGCCATGATGTAGTCGAGTCCGTAAACCGCGACCCGCTTCCAGCCTCCGTCCTGCGCGCGCTCGCGCAGCCAGCGGCCGGGAATGTCGGCCCAGACTTTGTCCTGGACGAACGGCTTCTTCTTGTCGCCGATCCAGCGGGCCTCTTGAGGAAATACCAGCGTCGGTTCGCCTTTGAGCGGGATCAGCACGTAGACGTAGCGATGGACAATCTCGAAACCGGAAGTGTAGAGAACCGCACCCTCAAAGCCGGCGTATTGATTGCCGCAGACGATCAGCGCATCGACATCCTGCTCGCGCATGACGGCGCGAATGTTGTCATAGCGGCGCTGGATTTCAGATGGACTTGGCAAAAGAAGTTCCTTGAAAACCTGCATTTGGCAGTTGGCACTTGGCAGTCGGTTCCTGCCGTTTGATATCAGAGGCCGCCACCTGCCATGAGACCAGCCAAGTGCTAAATGCCAAGTGCTAAGTGCTGCTTCACCCACAAATCTCCGCTGCCGTCAGCGCGTAAACCTTGGTTATGTCGACCAGCGTCTTAATCGCGACCTTCTCGCCGACGTGATCGCGCGGGCCGCTCGACGGCCCATAGTTCACCGTCGGACAGCCGAAGCGCGATAGCACCGACGCATCTGAGCACCAGAGGACCGTATCGCGAACCGCCGGCTTGCCGGTTACCTGCTGATGATTGCGCTCGATGGCCTTCACCATCGCATGATCCTCATCGATGCTGGCGCCCGGCACGGACACGAACGTCTCGAATTCCAAACCGTACTCGGGATACTTGTCCCTCATTGTCAGATATAGCTTCTTAGCCGCGCGGCGGGCATCGGTCATGCTAATCGTGGGCGGTACGCGCACGTCGAGAAACAGGTCGGCCCGCTCCGGAGTGCGGCTCGCACGCCAGGGATGTCCAGCTTGCAGGCATCCGATATTCACGAATCCTGGACGCCCAGCCCATCGCGCCTGTTCCTGCCACTCCGGAATCCACTTCATCACATCTCCCACAACGTGGTACATACGGCGAATGGCGTTCTGATCTTCCTTCCCCGGGGCAAATGCGGAATGTACGTAGTTGCCAGTCAGGCCGAACCGCACCCACATCGAGCCGGCGTGTTCCAGTACGAGCTGCATGTCCGTTGGTTCGCCAAGGATGCACATATCAGGAAGGACGCCATGGCTGACAAGATAATGCGTACCAGCGCCGTAGCCGCGATACTCCTTGCCTTGAAATTCGCCCCACTGTGTCTTCTCGATCTCGCCGCAGACCGCGCCCAGGATGACGTCGCCCTCCAGCTTAAGTCCCGTTTCCAGCAAAGCTTTCACGGCATGAACATAGCAAACCAGCGCGCCCTTCATGTTGTAAATGCCAAGGCCGTAGATCATCCCGTCCTTGACCACCGCATGCGGCTTATAGCCGATACCGGTAAGAAAATCCTCGTCGCCGGTGTTAGACGTATCCATGTGGCCGTTGAACATCAGGCACTTGCCGCTGCCGCGACCCTCGAGCCGTCCGACGACGTTGGCGCGTGTATCTTCCACTTGCTGCCACGAAATCGTGAGTCCCAGGTGTTGAAAGACCGAGCGCATGTACTCCGCCATGGCCAGCTCCGACCCTGTAGGACTTGGGATGTTGATCACCTCGCAGCACATCGCGACGATATCGTCCTCACAGATGCGGCTGAGAATGGCATCTCTCACATTGTCAGACACAGTGGTTTTGCCGGCGGTTGCCATTAGCGTGCAGTTCCTCCGGCGTGCGTGGCATGCACAAGGCGGAAATCATCCGGAAAAGCACACAATTTCTCGTTGCCGTTGCCGGTGATCCAGAAATTATCTTCCAGCCGCAATCCCCCGCCGCCCGGCCAGTAAATGCCAGGCTCGATCGCCAACACCATGCCTTTCCGGATTGTGCCCGTTCCTGCCTGGTGAGCATACGGCGGCTCATGCGCGCGAGCTCCCACACCGTGGCATACGGCATGCGACGGCTGTCCGGGATAACCACCCTTTGCAATGCGCGCCCGGATCAATCGATCAAGTTCCGGCAGGCTTGCGCCATCTTTCGCAAACGCCGCAGCCTCGTTGAACACGCCCAGCAGCAGATCGAGCAGCTTGTGATACTCGGGCGACAATTCGCCGGGACAAAGATTCTTGGTCAGATCATTCCAATAGCCATCAACGCAAACCCAAATCTCGAACAACGTTGGCTCATGCTCCTGCACGGGCCGGTCGCCGGTCGCGGTAAACGTTCGAATTCCCTTCCCCGACCACACCAGCGTGAAGGCGCGAGCCATTTCGACTTTGCCTTTGAAGCCGATGCCCGTCGCGTGCACGAAGCCTTCGAATATCGCCGCGACCTCGCTTTCCTTCATGCCTGGACGCAGACGTTCGGCGGTGTGCTCCATGGCGAGCGCAGCCAGTTCATTGGCCAGCTTCATGCGCTCGATCTCCTGATCCGTCTTGATCGCGCGAGCTTCAGCCAGCAAGCCGGACGCGTCAACGACATCACGTGCGGCCGGCTTGAACGCGTCGAACCAAGGCTGCGTCCAGGTGGTCGGCTCGCCCACCATGCGATCGGCGGACTGCGTTCCCTGCGACAGCTCCAATCCGATGCGGCCAGTAAGATCGCGCTCCTTCAAGACTTTCAGCGCAGCATCGAGCGACCGAAATGTCGGCGGCCGCGGATCGCGATCGTCGTAGCTCTTGAAGAGCCGGATGTCCTGTGTCCACGCGGTGCGGCGCGCGTCCTCTTCCTGCGGCTCGATGGCGATGAGCGTCGGTTCGCCCTCGCGCGGAAAGATCGCGATGTCGTAGCCCTTCATGCACCAGTAGTTCGTCAGATAGACAATGTTGTCGGGCGCGCGCACCACGAGGGCGTCGAGATTGTCACGGTGCATCAGTTCGCGCACGCGGGAAAGCTTGAGGGTGTCGAGTGGGTAGGGCATGGTGCAGTGAATAGTGGTCAGTGGATAGTGGACAGTTTACGATTCGGCGGCCGCAACGAAGTTAACAACCCGTTCAGTATCCTTGCGACTTCTGTCAGTTGAGCGAGCAGTCGTTCTGACCCTTCCCGCGATACGTAATCGAACTTTGCGGCGAGGATAATCTGCGTTTCCAGTTCAAAAAGCGATCCACGCGCATGGCAGAGAAACTGAATAAACTCGCCTTTACTTGCTCGGCCTTGTCCTTCCGCAATGTTGCTCGGAACCGATACAGCCGATCGCCTCATTTGACTTGTTAGCCCATATATCTCTTCCCGAGGAAAACTCCTGGTGACTTCATATATCTCGCTCACGAGATTCATTGATTTCTGCCAGACTACCAATTCCTTGTAACTCTGCATTTGCGCCTCGGGTCTAACAATACAAGCTTAGTTTACGCGTGAGCAGATTGCTGGTAAAACTATCCACCATCCACTAACCACTATTCACCCTTTTACCGCCTCCGGCACATTTTCCTTCTTCCACGACCAGCTTGCCTCTTTGGCTTTAATCAAGCGATAGAGGGCGGTGTGCAGCGGCGCAGGTACGCCGACGCGCTGAGCCTCACGGGCGATCGCGCCGCCGAGAAAGTCGACCTCGGTGGTCTGACGATGTCGGATATCGTACAGCATCGATGGCGGATGGTTCGTCTGCGCGCCAATGCAGTTCATTGCCCAAGGATCTTCGTGCAGCTCGATTCCCGACGCCGCGGCAACTGTTTTTCCCTCCTCGATCAGCTGATGGAGGAGGTGGCCGAGATCGCTGAATTCAGCCTCAGCAGCGAAGTGCGGCGAGTGCGGCAACTCGGTCAACGCGGAGACCGCGTTCACGGATGCGTTGAAGATCAGCTTCGACCACTGCGCCGGGCGAGCATCGCGCAGAGCTTCGGCCTTTAGTCCCGATGCATTGATCAGTACGGCCAATTCTGCGACTAGCTCGAAAGGAGTGTTCGTCGGCTCGAACGGTCCCATCCAAGTCGAGGTGTTGAGTTCGTAGTGCACGTGATCGTCGGCAAAGCGCGTGCCGCTCATGAAGGTGGTGCCGCGGATCACATATCCGGAATGCATCAGTTCAGCGATGATCTCTTCGCTACCCAGTCCGTTCTGCGCCGATAACACTGCGCCGTGCTCAAAGAGATGAGCGACCGGCGCGAAGGCCTCATGCGTCTGGTTGGCTTTTGTGGCGACGATGCCTAAGTCGAATTGCGGCAATTCGCGCGAGTCTTTGCTGGCTTTCAAGTGAGTATGAAATTCGTTGCGGCCCGTGACGCGGATGCCGCGATCGTTGATGCTGCGCGCGTGATCTTCGCGACGCACAAGCACCCAAACGTCGGCCACACGCGCCAGGTGCGACGCGTACAGGCTGCCGATGGCTCCCGCCCCGACGATGAGAATGCGCTTCATTGCTGGTGGTTAGTGGATCGTGAATTGTCGCTCGCTAATCCATTGATGAGAACGCTTCGTCGATCCACGATTCACTACTCACGATCCACAAAACTCCTATCTCATCACCGCTCGACCCTCACGTTCTCCTTCATCTCGCCACGCCGCTTCTTCTGAATCATCTCGAACAGCGTGCTCGCGTTGTTGTGCGAATCGTCGATGATGATACCGTCGCGCCACAGCGCATCTTGCAGCGCAGCGCTGATCGCGTGCAACGGTGCGCCTCCCCCTTCACCCATGCCTTTGGCGCCGCTGTAGCTGTGCGGCGACGGCGTCTCGATATTGCCGTACTTCACGTTGGGCATGTTCATGGCGGTGATCGGCGTGTAATCGCTGAAGGTCGAGGTCAGCATGTTGCCATTGTCATCGTAGGCGCAATTCTCCATCAGCGCCGCGCCGATACCGTGGGCGGTTGCGCCATGGACCTGGCCTTCGACGATCATGGGATTGATGACCGTGCCGCAATCGTCGACCGCCGCGTAGTCGAGAATCTTCGGGATGTACGTTTCCTTGTCGATCTCGACGACGGCGATGTGCAGCTGCGACGAGTAAGTCAGCGTCAGGTTGCCGTATTTTTTCTGCACGTCCGGGACTTGAAACGGCGCGCGCCAGGTATAACGGCAATTCAACGTGAGCGAGCGTAATTCCTCAGGAACGACAGCGGTGTTCACGTTGGCGAGATTGGCCAGGCCGATATACGGAATCGCTTTCTCGGTGTTGCGGACACGGATCTCCGGTCCCTGTTTGCCGACGCCGAACTCCAAGTCGTCTTCGCTGGCCTGCAATACGAACGCTGCGAGCTTCGACATCTCGGCCTTCAACAAACGTGCGGCGCCATTGACCGCCGACAGTCCCGAGACCGCGAACTGGCTGGCATAAGTCCCGCTGTGACCGGTGTGGACGTTGCGTTCGGTATCGAAGCCGACACGCACGTTCACCATCCCGGGAGGAATCTTCAAAATGTCGGCGACGACCTGTGAGACCGTAGTCTCGTGGCCCTGACCTTGCGGCACCGAGCCGACGGCGACGATGACTTCGCCATAGATATCGAGCTTGGCGGCGGCCGCCTGCGAGTTGCCGGAGAACGGCGCCTGCGGATTGACGATCTGCGACTGGCCGAAATTGTTGGTGCCGGAATCGAGCGTGGTCCCGATGCCGATGCCGAACCAGCGGCCTTCTTTGTGGGCTCGCGCGCGCTCGGCCTGCCACTTCTCCCATCCGATGAGATTCTTGGCGACCTGCAACATTCGCGGATAGTCGCCGGAATCGTAGATGCAGCCGTTGGGAGTTGTGTACGGAAATTCGTCGGGCTGAATGTAATTGCGCAGGCGCATCTCGTCGGCGGGAATGTTGAGCTCGTGGGCGCAGATGTCGAGCACGCGCTCCAGGAACCACAGATGCTGCATGCGTGAATAGCCGCGATTGGGGCCGACGGGACACTTGTTGGTCACGGCCTGCGTGAAGTCGATTCGCAGATTGCGAAGCCGGTAAGTCGCAGGCGTGACTTGCGACCAGATGACGCAACCCAGCGGCTCATAGCGAGGATAAGCGCCGCAGTCGTCGATGTGGCGCGACTCGACCGCAAGAATCACGCCGTTCCTGTCGAGTGCCACGCGCGTATCGCGGAAGGTGCGCTCGTTGCCGTGAGCGCTCGAGGTCATGTGCTCGGTGCGCGTCTCCGACCACTTGATGGGCGCGCCGTTGGCTTTGCGCGAAGCCAGCGCGCAGACGGCCATCTGCGGATAGTTCGTGATCTTGATTCCGAAGCTGCCGCCGATATCGTGCGTCTGCACGCGCACCTGATCCATGCGCAGGTGCAGCGCCGGAGCGAGCAGCTGGATACCAATGGTTGGAAACGAGTTGTTGCTCCAGAAGTAGAGGCGCTGGTCGTTGTCGTCCCACTGCGCGATGACCGCGTTGTTCTCCAGCGGCGTGCTGGAGAAGCGGTGCATGTGCAGATGGTCGATGTGGATGATGTGCGCGGCTTCGGCGAATGCCTTGGCGATGTCGCCGTATTCGAAGACGCCATTCCAGACGATGTTGGTCCCCATTGCGGCGTGGAGAATGGTTTCGTCGGTGGCGGCAATCTCGCCATCGATCGACCGCTGGGAGCGGCTCGTATTCGACGCGCACAAGCTCGGCGGCATCTTCAGCGATGGCGGGAGTCTCGGCGATGACCGCGGCCACCGGCTCGCCCTGATAGCGCGCGCGGTCGACAGCCATGGGGTAGTCGAGGATGCGATTGCTGGGAGCGGGACCGATCTCGAAGAAGGGATCGATGAGTTTGGTGATTTCCTCGCCGGTTAAAGTGCAAACCACGCCGGGCACTTTCTCGGCTTCGCTGACGTCGACGGCAAGAACATTGGCGTGAGCGTAGGGCGAGCGCACGAAAACCAGGTGCAGCATGCCAAGCAGCTTGATGTCATCGACAAATTTGCCCTTGCCCCGGACCAGGCGCGCGTCTTCCTTGCGCTTGATGGATTGGCCAACCCAGTCAGCGGTTTGTGTGTGCGATGTCTTCGCCATGCTCTTGTGCCGGGGCTGAAGCCCCTTTGTCTGAGGGATCGTTATTCGTCCGGCTAAAGCCGGGTTCTTCCACCGGTTTGAGAGTCGCAACATCTGAGGGATTGGTATTCGCCGGGCTATAGCCTTGTGCTGCCACTGGTTTGGGAGTCGTATCGTCTGAAGCATTGGCATTCGCCGAGCTGAAGGCCGCTGGTTCTACCGGGGACGCTGGTGCGGCTTCAGGCTCGGCAGCATCCGCCCCGATCGGCGTCCTACTCTGTGGTACACCTACATTGTCAGACCTCGTAACAGGAGAAGTGGCTGCCTGAATCGGGGGCACAGTTGTCGGCACCGACAACGCCTGTTGCAATCCCTCGATCAACTTCTGAATGTTCTTCCGGCCGAGCGGCTCGAGCATTCCGCCAGCCATTGAAGCGAGCTTTCCGAAGATGCTGGTTTCTCCTTGCCAGACGACTTTGGTTCCTTCCGGCAATGCGGACAGATCGAAACCTGCGCTGACTGTAACCTGGCTGCCGACCGCAGTTCCCTGCCCCTTGTAGTGCGCGCGCAGCGGCTTTACGGCCTCGCTAAGCTCCATCTTGAGGTCGGCCGATCCGCGAATATTGCCGACGCCCACCTTCACCTTCACGGTGAAATGCGTGGGGTCCTGCATCGTCATGCTTTGAAAGTCGGGAAGCAGCGGGCCGAACCTGTTGGGATCGGAGAGGAAGTCGAAGACCTCTTCCGGAGCGCGCGGGGTGGTGAACTCGCCAGAAAAATTAATGGCCAATGTTCTCTCCTCCGGTAGCCGCAGTACGAATGGCTTTGAAGATGTTCTGATATCCGGTACAGCGGCAGGTATTGCCGGCAATGCCTTTGCGAATGTCCCACTCTGTGGGATGAGGATGTTCTTCGAGCAGCTGCAGCGTGCTCATGAGAAAGCCGGGAGTGCAGTATCCGCATTGAAAGCCGTGACAGTCGCTAAAGGCTTGCTGCACAGGATGAAGCTGGCCGTCTTTGGCAAGGCCTTCGACCGTAAGCACCTCGCCGCCGTCGGCCTGAAAGGCAAATACGGTGCAGGATTTTACCGTCTGGCCGTTGAGCATCACAGTGCAGGCGCCACAATAGCTGGTATCGCAGCCGATGTGGGTGCCGGTCAGGTTGAGCTCTTCGCGGAGAAACTGCACCAGCAGTGTGCGCGGCTCGACCTCGCGCGTGTACTGCTTGCCATTAACCCTTACAGTGACGCGCACTGGTGGGATGGCATCAGGCATAAAGATGCGTCACCTCCACGTCTTCGCCGCGAGCGCGCTTCATGGCAGCTTCGACAGCCAGGGTCGCCAGCCGGCCGGCAGCCTGACGTTTGTAATCGGCTGAGCCGCGCATATCGGAAGTGGGCTGCGCGGTGTCCATCACCGCTGCACGAACCTTTGCCAGGATCTCTGCGTTTAGTTGCTGCCCTTGAAGCGCTTCTTCCGCGGCCGGCACGCGGGTTGACGTTAGGCCCAGAACTCCCAGATAGACGCGTGCGTCTCTACATCTGTAATCGTCGTGCAAAGCGACTTGTACGGCGACGCTGGCGCTGGCGTATACGGGAGCACAACGTTTCAGAGCGATATATGCTCCACCACCGTACTTCGGCGGATGAGGAACCTCGATCTCGGTTACCAGTTCGGCCGGTTGCAAGACGCTCTGGTAGGCGTCGAGAATGAAGTCGGCGATGTCGATGCTGCGCTCGCCATTCGGGCCAAGCGTCTTCACAGTTGCTCCCGTCGCGAGCAAAACCGGCGCCCAGTCGCCGGTGGGATCCGCTTCGGCGAGTGAACCGCCAATCGTTCCCATGTGGCGAACCTGCGGATCGGCGATGCCGGCAGCGCAGTCGCGGAGGATGGGAATTCGCGCGGCATCAGGCGAGGCCGCGATTTGCGAGTGCCGCGTCATGGCGCCGATGCGCAAAGCCCCGTTGCTGCGAATGTACGAAGTTTCGGGAATGAAGTTGAGGTCGACAAGGTGACGAGGCGTCGACAAGCGAAGCTTCATCAGCGGGATGAGGCTCTGCCCGCCGGCGAGGAACTTGGCGTCGTCGCCCAACTCGCTCAGCTGCGAAATCGCTTCAGAATAGGATGCTGCGCGGTGATACGCGAAGGCCCCAGGATACATCCCCACCCCATGCCCGGCTCCCGCAACGTTGCGAGATGTCCGGAATTTCTCTGCCGTGAAAGATTATCGCAAATTGAGGCGTTTTGCTGGCGCACGAAGCTATAACCGAAGCACGTCCTGCTTAATCAGGTATAGTGGGCGATTGCGGGCAAGAGATGGCGCAGGCATATCGCAAACCGGGTGAAGACTTGCCGCACGAGAGCACCGACGGGTTGGTCACGCCGGACGAATTTCGCGCCGCGCTGAGCCGCTTTGTGACCGGCGTAACCGTGATCACGGTGGAGACGGCGGAGGGCGAGGTGCACGGCATGACCGCGAATGCGTTCTGCTCGGTCTCGCTGCGGCCGCCACTGGTGCTGGTTTGCGTCGATCATCTGGCCGAGACCTACCTGCACTTGCGCGAATGCGGCGAGTTCGGCGTCAGCATGTTGAAGGCGGACCAGGACGCGCTGTCGGAATATTTTGCCGATCCGGAGCGCAATCCGGACTCAGCGCGCCGTCTGCGGATTGGCTATCGCAAGATGAAGAGCGGCCGGCCGGTGCTGGAGAACGCGCTGGCCAACCTGGATTGCCGGATTGTCGACGCGCACGAGGCGGGGGATCACACCATCTTTGTCGCTGAGGTGCGAGAGGTCGGGTTGGATGAGGGCGACCCGCTGCTGTATTTTCGTGGGCGATACGGGGTGCATGGGTAGGCAGTGCAGGCTGCGGTTCTCCTGGTGCCGAGTCAATTGACGAAAGTCATGCAAGAAAGAGTCGCAACAATCCGTGGGCGCAACGCGGGAGTTGGCGCGAGATCGCCGCAGCAACTCGCTGGGAAGCTGCGCGAGTTGCGCCACGGAGCGGCGCTTGATCCTGTCGCCGCCGTGAAACTCCTGCAATGCGACGACGAACTGCTTGTGGAGCTGCTGGCCGCGGCTCGTGAACTGAAGGAAACGCATCATCCCGGCGTCACCACGTATTCGCGCAAAGTTTTTCTTCCGCTGACCACTCTTTGCCGCGACTACTGCGGATACTGCACCTTCCGTCGCGATCCTGGCGAGCCGGGAGCGCATACCATGACGCCGGATGAAGTTCTGGCGGTCGCGCGGGAGGGCGAGAAATTGGGTTGTACGGAGGCGCTGTTCTCGCTGGGTGATCGGCCGGAGGCGCTGTTTCCTGAAATGCGCGAGACGCTGCGCCGGCTGGGCTATCGCAGCACACTGCATTATCTCGAGGCGATGTGCGAGTTGGTATTGCGAGAGACGAAATTGTTGCCGCACGCGAATCCTGGCCTGCTCAGCGCGAACTGGATCGAGCGGCTGCGCGTGAGTAATCCGAGTCTAGGCTTGATGCTGGAGAGCACCAGCACGCAGCTGGCGACGGCCCATCCTACCGCGACGACGCCGGACAAGGTCCCCGCGCTGCGGCTGCGAACCATCGAAGATGCGGGTAAGCTCGGCGTGCCGTTCACCACGGGAATCCTGATCGGCATCGGCGAGACGATGGAGGATCGCGTCAATTCCCTGCTGGCGATCAGGCGGCTGCATGAGCAATACGGACATGTGCAGGAAGTGATCATCCAGAATTTTCGTGCGAAGGCGCGGATTCCGATGGCGGCGTGGCCCGAGCCTGATATCGACGATATGCTGCGAACGCTGGCGGTCGCGCGGCTGATCCTGCGCGACATGAATATTCAGGCGCCGCCGAACCTCACCGACCCAAATTACGAGCGGCTGCTGGAGGGCGGCATCAATGACTGGGGCGGAGTGTCGCCGCTGACGCCGGATTACATCAATCCCGAAGCGCCGTGGCCGCATCTGGTGGAGTTACAGCGGCGCACCGAAGCGGCGGGCCAGAAGCTGGTGCAGCGGCTGCCGGTTTATCCGAAGTTCGCTACGGCCGTGATGGCGCGCGGTGGGCTGCTGGGCGAGCGATTGGTGGCGGCGATGGATCACAAAGGATATGCGAGGGCCGCGTAGATGATTGTTGTGTTCACCGGCGGAACGGGTGGCACCAAGCTGGTGCAGGGCTTGCAGCAGATCATTGCGCCGGAGGAACTCACGGTCGTCGTCAACACCGGCGACGACGTGGAGTGGTGGGGCCTGCACGTTTCGCCTGACATTGATTCTGTGCTGTATGGGCTGGGCGATCTGTTGAGCAAGGATCGCGGGTGGGGCGTCGAGGGCGACAGCTTCCGCTGCCTGGAGCGCATGAAGCAACTGGGGCAGCCTTCGTGGTTCAGTCTTGGCGATCTGGATCTGGCAACGCACTTGACTCGCACGGCAATCCTGCGCGCGGGAAGGACGCTTAGCGAGGCCACGGCGGAACTGGCGGCGAAGTTCGAGGTTCTCGCGCGCGTGCTGCCGATGTCGGATGATCGCGTGTCGACGATGCTTGACACTGCAAAGGGCACGCTCACTTTTCAAGAGTACTTTGTGCGCGAACGGCATCAGGTGGAGGTGCGAGCGGTCAGGTTCGAAGGCGCGGAGGCAGCGCGACCGGCGCCGGGTGTGATCGAGAGCATCGAACGAGCCGACGCGATTGTTTTTGCGCCGAGCAATCCGGTAACGAGCATTGGACCGATTCTGGCGGTGCAAGGCATTCGCGAGGCCCTGCGGCGAGCATCGGCGCCGATAGTTGCAGTGAGCCCGATTGTGGGCGGAGCGGCGGTGTCGGGACCGGCCGGCGAATTGATGCAGATGATGGGCTGGCCGAGCACGATTGCCGGCATTGCGAAAGCGTATGACGATTTTCTGGACGTGCTGGTGGCGGATGAAACCGAGCCGTCAGCTATGAGCCGTCAGCCGTCAGCGATCAGCTGTCAGCAATCAGCTGTCGGCCAGGATGGATCACGTAGCGCGGCCGATTCCCCAGTCACGAACCACGATTCACGATCCACGCGATTTCTGTACACGAATACGATTATGCGTTCGATGAAAGACAAGCGCGACTTGGCGGCGTTCGTTCTCGACGCATGCGCGACCTCGGAAAGCGCGAAGGCTTGAAATGCGAGCGATTCTTCTCATCCCTTTTAAGAGTCTGGCCACGGCAAAGCAGCGCCTGGCTGCGGCTTTGGATCAACGACAGCGTTCGCACCTGGCGGAGGCGATGCTGCTCGACGTGATGACTGCGGCTACGGGCGTGGCCGATCGAATCGACGTAGCGCTGGTGACGGGCGACGCGCGTGCGCAGGCGTTGGCGAGAGAGTTCGGATTCCAAGTGATCGAAGACGCACGCAATGAAAGCGAGACAGCAGCGATTGAGATGGCGACGGCGTGGGGCGAAGAGCGTGGCTATGACACGACGATCGTTGTTCCGGCGGACATTCCCCTCATCGCCAGCGCTGAACTGGATCGCGTGCTGGATGCGGCTCCGCAGGAAGGTGCGGTATTTGTTCCGGCTTACGATCGACGTGGCAGCAATTGCATACTGCGCAGGCCGGCGTCGATTATTCCGCTGCGCTTTGGCAACGACAGCTTTCTGCCGCACTGCGAAGCCATGAACAAGACCGGCAAGGAACTTGTGATTCTGGAGATGGCGGGGATCGGGTTGGACATTGACAATCCGCATGAGCTGGAGATGCTGATTGCGCGCGACGGCGAAACCCACGCCCAGCGCCTGCTTCGGTCGTGGGGATTTGGCCAGCATGATCTCGACGCCTGGGAAGCGGCGGTGTGAGCAGAGCTCGACGCAGTGCAATTCAGACGGGAACGAGCCTGCGGCAAGTCTCGCAGTCAGGCGTAGCGAGTGCGGAGATCCGCGCGATTCCGGTGCTCGGCATTCGCGATGTCTTCCCTGGCGATAGTGTCGCCGATCTGGTGGTCGACGCGCTGGCGTTGGGCGGGCTGCGGCTGCACGATGGCGACATGGTTGTGATCAAGCACAAGATTGTTTCTAAAGCTGAGGATCGTAGGGTCGCATTGGATTCGGTGAAACCCTCCGCCGAGGCGAGGCGGTTTGCGGAGAGAAACGGACAAGACGCACGCGTGGTCGAATTAGCGTTGCGTGAGGCGAAGCGGGTGGTGCGCAAGAAGCATGTGCTGATTACCCAGACGCGACACGGATTTGTGTGCGCCAACAGCGGCGTGGACGTTTCCAATGTCGACGGCGGCAGGACGGCCGTTTTATTGCCGGTCGATCCGGATCGTTCTGCGGCGCAAATACATCGAAAGTTGAAGAAGCGGACTGGGCTGCATGTGCCGGTGATCATCTCCGACAGCTTTGGCCGGCCGTGGCGCGAGGGATTGTGCGAAGTCGCGATCGGCGTTGCCGGGATGAAGGTGATCCACGATTATCGCGGCAAAGCCGATGCCTACGGTTACAAGATGCATGCGACGGAGGAGGCAGTCGCCGACGAGTTGGCGTGCGTAGCGGGCCTGCTTTGTGGCAAAGATGCGCATGTTCCGGCCTGCATTATTCGCGGCTATTCCTATCGGCGCGGGAGTGGGAGTGCACAACAGCTGGTGAGGCCGGCGGAGAAGGATTTGTTTCGGTGATTGAGAGATTAGGTGCCATATAGAGGTCCTTCCACTCGGACCGAAGTCCTCGCTCAGGATGACAATTCCATGGTCGGGCGCGCGCTCGGGATGACGCATTCTTAGTTGATTCGAATCGCCTCTGCACTTGGGAAGACAAGCTGGTGGAACGATGCTGAACATGACTTGGTGTAATCGGCAGACGCTTCAGAAAGCCGCTTGGGACGACGTGTCGGGGCGTGTGTCGGCACCGGTGCGAAAGTCGATCGAGAAGGTGCTGGCGTCGCTCGACGGAGGCGTACTGAGCCGGGAAGAATGCCTTGCGCTCGCCAACTGCGACGGGAATGATCTGCTTGGTTTGGTGGTCGCCGCCAATGAGATCCGTCAACATCTGGCCGGCGACGTGATCAGCTACGTGGTCACGCGCAATATCAACTTCACCAATGTTTGTTTTGTGGGATGCAAGTTTTGCGCGTTCAGTGTGGGGCCGCGCGACGAGACGGCGTACTTCCTGTCGCTGGACGAAATCGGCCACAAGTGCCGCGAGGCCGAGGAGTGGGGCGCGACCGAAGTTTGCATTCAGGGTGGGCTGCCACACGGCTTGCCGCCGTTTTATTACCGCGACATCCTGCGCGCAGTGAAGTCCGCGACACCGCGGATGCACTGCCATGCCTTCTCGCCGATGGAGATGGTGTACGGGGTTGAGCTGACGGGGATGCCGATTCGCGAGTATCTGCTGATGCTGAAGGCGAGCGGGCTGGACACGTTGCCGGGCACGGCGGCGGAGATTCTGGACGACAGCGTGCGGCACGTCCTCTCGCGCAACAAGCTGAGCACCGCGCAATGGCGTGAAGTGATCGAGACGGCGCATGAGTGCGGGATTCGCAGCACATCCACCATGATGTACGGTCATCGCGAGACGCCGGAACATTGGGTTGATCAGTTTTTGCTGTTGCGGGAGATTCAGGCGCGGACAGGAGGCTTCACGGAATTCGTGCCGCTGGGATTTATTCATGAGAATACGCTGCTGTTCGCGCAGGGCCTGGCGCGCAGCGGTGGCACCCTGGCCGAGCACATGAAAGTCCATGCGCTGGCGCGTGTTGTGCTGGCGGGATCGATCAATCACATTCAAGTTTCGTGGGTGAAGCTGGGCCGCGAGGTTTCGCAACTGGCGCTGCTGGCGGGCGCCGATGATTACGGCGGAACGCTCTTCGAAGAGAACATTTCGCGGCTGGCAGGAGCGACCGCCGGCCAGTATATTTCTACGAAAGAGTTTCAGGAGCGCATTTTGGAGCTTGGCCGCATTCCCGCGCAGCGCAATACCTTGTACACAAAATACGACTACCACATTGTGGGACATGACGTCGCACCAGTTGCTACAGGTGGCAACGCATGATCGCCATCATCGGCGGAACTGGCCCCGAAGGTTCGGGTCTGGCGCTGCGCTGGGCACGGGCAGGTGAGTCGGTGGTAATCGGCTCGCGCGATGGCGAGCGCGCCAAAGCTGCGGCGGCGCAGATTGCGGAAAAAGCCGGCGCTCTGGGCAGCGTCGAAGGCGTGGAAAATGCTGTCGCCGTGAAGATGTGCGACATTGTGGTACTCACGGTTCCCTTCTCCGGACAAGCCGAATTACTGAAGCAATTGAAGCCATCCTTCCGGCAAGGGACGGTACTGATCGACGCGACTGTGCCGCTGGCCGCAGCCGTCGGCGGAAGGCCGACGCGGGTGCTAGGCGTATGGCAAGGTTCGGCGGCGGAGCAGGCGCAGGAGATGGTGGGCAAGAACGTCACGGTGGCCGCAGCATTTCATAGCCTGTCGGCCACGGTGCTGGCTGGAGAAGGCGACGTCGATTGCGACGTGATCGTGTGCAGTGACGATGATCGCGCCCGGCAAGTCGCATCGGAACTGGCGGTGAAGATTCCCGGCGTGCGCGCGATTGATGGCGGCAAGCTGGAGAACGCGCGGATCGTCGAGTCGATGACCGCGCTGCTGATCACGCTCAACATCCGGTACAAGGTGCATGGGTCCGGGTGGAGGGTGACGGGGCTGGGAATCTAGAGCAGTGACTAGTGGCTAGTGATCAGTGGCTAGTAAGAAGATCTGCAAGGTCTAGCGGCTGGCCAGGCCGCCGGCAGTCTCGCCGCCGTCGATGACATAGACCTGGCCAGTGAGATAGGCGGCATCGTCGGAGGCGAGAAAAGCGAAGAGCGCGGCGATTTCTTCGGGCTGGGCGTGACGCCGGAGCGGGATCTTCTGGTTCACAGCCTCCAGCATCTCATCGGCGTATTCGGCACGCTGCATCGGGGTGAGCACGTAGCCGGGCGCGACGGCATTGACGCGCACCTTGGGCGCGAGTTCCAGCGCCATTGACTTGGTCAACTCAATGACGCCAGCTTTGGTGGCGTTGTAGTCGGCGTAGTAGGGGTGGCCGACGATGCCGTTGGTCGATGCCATATTGAGAATGACGCCGCCGGTGTGCTCCATCATGTGGCGCGCCGCGGTTTGCGCAACGTGGAAGACGCCGGTGAGATTCACGGCCAGGACGCGGTTCCACTCTTCCGGCGTGATGTCGATAAAGTTGTGGCGAATGCTGATACCGGCGTTGTTGATGACAACGTTGAGAGCGCCGAGATCGCGCAGGATGGTGGCGAAGGCGGATCGGACTTGGGCGTGATCGGAGACGTCGGCGAGGGCGGTGACGACGGTCGGTAGGTCGCGAAGGATTCGTGTGCAGCCTTCGGCGTCGCGATCGAGAACGGCGACACGCGCACCCTCTTCGACGAAGCGCGCGGCAGTTGCGGCGCCTATGCCGCTGGCGCCTCCGGTGATGAGAACACGTTTGTTGTGGAGTCCTCGCATAGTTCAAGCAGGGGCTAAAGCCCAGATCAATTGGAACACGGTACGGCACGGCTGAAGCCGTGCCCTGATACGAAGCCCACTAGCGGAACATCGAGCCCGTTCCAAAGATAGCAAAGAGCGAGCGGCTGTTTTATGTGCCGCCCCTGAAGGGGCTCGGGTTTCACAAATGCACCTTTCCCAGCGCTTCCGCGCTGGGCTATCATCTTCCGCGCCTCCGGCGCTCGATTATTGGCGCGCGTGCTCACTTGCCGAGCCTCGAGTACACGCTACCGCTCCGGTGACACTCTAACCTGATACACTCTTGCGCATTCAGCTATGGTACGTTCAGCAGCAAGCTTGCGGACACAGTTTTTTGCCGATCCCGAGGGCAAGTTCGTACACGATGTTGTGCTGGAGTCCTGCCGAAAGCGCGGGTCGAAGATTGCCATCGTCGACACCTCGTGCACTCCGGCGCGTCGCGTCACCTACGGCGCTTATGGCGGGCTGGTGGAGTGCGTGGCACGCGGCCTGGTCGCAGCCGGGATTCGTCCGGGCGAGACGATCGGCATCTTCCTGCCCAACTGTTGGGAGTTCGGTGTTGCCTACCACGCCGCGACGCTAGCCGGCGCGATTCCGACGACGCTGAACCCCACGTATCGCGAGCGCGAAGTCCACTATCAGCTCGAGGCCGCGGATGCGGTTGCGCTGATCAGCGACGGCACGCTGCTAACCGGCATCAATCTGGGCGGGCTGCCGGCACTGCGCCAGGTGTACACGGTGCGCGCGCCGGGACCGAGCGGATCGCAGCCGTTCGATTCCCTGCTTCGAACCACGGCAAGCGTGAGTCTGCCGACTCCCGCGAATGATTCACGATCGACGCTGGCGACACTTCCCTTCTCCAGCGGCACCACCGGCCTGCCCAAGGGCGTGATGTTGTCGCACCACAACCTGGTCGCGAATGTCTACCAGACGCTGACACCGGGTGAGTACGGTGCGTTCACGGAAGACGATGTCATCCTGTGCTTCCTGCCGCTGTACCACATCTACGGCCTGACGGTGGGGCTCAGCCTGGCGCTGATTCGCGGCTGCACGCTGGTGCTGATGCCACGCTTCGATTGCGAGCGGTCGTTGCAGATCGTGCAGGAAGAGTCGGTGACGCAGACGCTGTGCGTACCGCCGACGCTGCTGGCGTATTGCCAGGCGGCCGAGCAAGGCAAGTTTCCGCGCGAGCATCGGCTGCGCTGGGTGAAGTCCGGTGCTGCGCCTCTGGCGCCGGAGTTGGCGCGCCGCTTCACCGCCGCGACGGGCATACCGATTCGACAGGGCTACGGCATGACGGAAGCTTCGCCGGTCACCCATCTGGGATTTCTGACGCCGGAGCTGTACCGGCCGGAGTCGGTGGGCATGCCGGTGGCGCAGACCGATTGCCGCATTGTCGATGAGAAGGGCAACGATGTGGCGCCGGGCGAGATCGGCGAGTTGGTGATGCACGGGCCGCAGTTTATGCAGGGATATTGGAAGTCGCCGGATGCGACGGCTGCGGTGCTGCGCGACGGATGGTATTGGTCGGGCGACATCGTGCGCGTCGATGACGACGGCTTCTACTACGTGGTCGATCGCCGCAAGGAGATGATCAAGTACAGAGGATTCTCCATCGCGCCGGCCGAAGTCGAGAGCGTGATGCTGGAGCATCCTGCGGTCGCCGACTGCGGCGTGGTGTCGCGAGTGGACGGCGCGGGTGAGGAGATTCCGTGTGCATTTGTGGTGCTACGCTATGGCGAGCCGTCGAGTCAGCTAACGGCGGAGAAGCTGCAGGCGTTCGTCGCCGAGCGGTTGACGCATTACAAGATGCCGCGCGAGATTTATTTCGTGCAGAAGCTGCCGCGGACAGCGTCGGGAAAGATCCTGCGGCGCGAGCTGCGGAAGCTGGTGTGACAGCGGACGCTAGCGTTTGCCGCCGGGTGAAAAGGCTGCTGAAAAAGTCGACAAGCAGATCCCTCGTCGGCCTGAAGGCCTCCTCGGGATGACAAATAATGGGCGGCTTGTCGGCACGACTGAAGTCGTGCCCTGTTACAAAGCGGGCGCGGAACGAGGGCCAGCTCTACCTGAGCCGTTATTCCGCAAGGGCCCGCTTGCGCAGATCGCGAAAGCGCGTTCAGGCAAACACGGAAGGGAGTTCATCACTCCCTTCCGCAGTCTGTTGTTTGCGATTACTGTCCGCGCGACATAGCTGTCGAAGTTTCGAAGCTCACGCCATTCTTGCTGTTGCTGAAATCGATTTCGGTGATGGTCGCCGCGCCTCCGTTGCCATCCAGTGTGACTACCTGATTGCTCTCGGGTGCGCTGGTCAACTGCTTCACCTGTCCGGTTGCGGACGCGACTTCCTTGCCATTGCGGATGAAGCGCACCTGCGTTGTGGAGCCGGTGGTGTCGCACTTCACCGTGTAATCGCCGGCGGGAAGTGTTTTGCCGTTGAGTTGTGCGTCGTGGTAGAGCGTGACGCTCTGCGATTTGGAGGCGGCAAAAGCGCCGATGGATAGGGTGAGTGTCAGTGCCAACAGAAACATCGTAGGACGAGCCAGTACACGAGTCATTTCCCAATCTCCTTCTGTTTTGACTTCGTTCTGGCAGCCCACGCGGCCTGCATCCGACAAGTCCAAAACCGGACTGGTTACGGATTCCGGAGTTCGCCGTAGTGACGGGATCCGGAGTATCTTGCAATTCGCGCCGCTAAGCTTACAATGTGAAACCGGGGTTAAACAGCACAGGGACGCCGTCAAGCCTTCCCTCAAGTTTGTCTCGCCTGGGCCGCCAAACCGCTGGCGAAACACTCTGTTTGACCCCGCAATATTGATGCAACTGGAGTGCCAGCCGACGCTGACGCACTCCTCCTACCCGGCTAATACGCCGAGCGCCACTGAAAAGTTCACATTGTCGGAAACTTTCCGCGACTTGGCTTGGACGAGTCGTTGACAGCGACGTAAGCGCAGCTCATCAACACGTTACATAAATTCACTGGAGATTGAACAAGTGCGCGTTTCATCGCAGGGAACGACACACTCGTCACAGCGACGCAATTTTAGTTTTTGCGAATTACGGCTGCACGGCCGCGCGCTGATTCCAGTTCATGCGCTCGCGCAGCGAGCTGATGTGTGCAAGATGATGGCCAGAATGCCAGGCATACATGGCCAGCATTTGTTCCAAAGTGAGCACACCGCGTTCAGGATGGTACAGTGTGCGTTCGAAATCGGACGGTTGCATGTTCTGCAGCAGGTCGACCCACCGCGAATGCAATGCGGCAAGAAGTTGTAACGAAACTTCGATCGGCGTGACGGCGGTGTCAGGCAGCTTTGCCCATTCGGCTTCTTTGTACGGCCTGATCTTCGGTTCGGGTTCAGTGAGCGCGAGTTTGAAGCGGATGTACGCGTTCATGTGGCTGTCGGGCACGTGATGTACAACCTGCCGCACGGTCCAGCCTTCGGGGCGATAAGGGGTGTCGAGTTGTGGCGTGCTCAGGCCCTTGTACCGCCGAGCGCATCTGCAGAGGCGTTTTCGCAAGTATGTCGATGTGTCGTTCGCGGGCTTTGACGCTCTCTTCCGGAGTGGCCGGCTGGAGCCACTCAAACTTACCGATCGGATAGCGCAAATCGGTCATACAACCTCCGTCGGAAAATTCTACAGCAGAAATATGGAGGAAGTGGCTAGTGGCCAGTGGTCAGTGAATCTCATTTTGACGCAGCCAGGCGGAACATGCCTTCACCCGTTGCTAAAAAAGCCCTGCCATTGCTAGCACAGGGGCTAAAGCCCAAGCTCTTGTTTGACTCTTCGGCACGACTGAAAGTCGTGCCCTGTTACAAAGCTGTCTGATCGATGACATGAGCCTCGACTCAACAAGACAGTACGAGCACGCGAGGGCATTCTACCTGGCCACTAGCCACTATTCGAGCGACCGGACCTCCGTCGACGGCACCAGCTCTACCGTGCACGGCCCAGGAGAAGTTGTTCCGCAGCGAACTACGGCCCGCCGCAGAACGTGGGTTTGCGACTGGGGTGGAAACTTCATCTGCACATCGGTCTTTTGCAGAACATCGGCAAACGCTTTCAGATTCTCGTCGCCCTTGATGAACTTGGCTTGCTCGACTTTGCCCGGCGAGACCAGCAGGAAAAAGTCCGCGGTGCCTTTGTCGGATTTCTTGAGAGAAACTTTGCGCGGCGACACCTTCGACTTCGCCGCGTCCATGCGCTTATCAATGTCGGTGACACCGAGCGCAGTCAGCTTCGCTCGAGCCGTCAGGCTTGGTTCCTCCGAGAGCAGCGACAGCACGTAGTAATTGATCGCATCGTCGCGCTTGCCGCGCTTGTCGGCGATGTCGCCCAGATGTTCGGCCTCGTCGCCTGAGCCGCCGGCCTCCCACGCAGGCACGATGTATTTCTCCGCGGCATCCAGATCGCTGCGCTTGAAGTCGACCCAGCCGCGCGTGTCCCACACCGCAAACAGCAGATTGGCGACGCCCAGATCCTGCACGCGCAGACTGTCGAGATTCACGTCGCGCAGCTGCGTGTTCAGCGCATTGATGGCCGAATCCGCGTACTGCTGCGCGCGGTCGAGCTGCACATTCTGCTCGGAGAGCGAGTAGGCAATGTTGTTCCACACCAGCGGCGTGGCCGAGATGCTGATGGCCTTCTCAAACGCAGCCATGCCCTTGTCGGTCTGGTTGGTGCCGATGTACGCCTGCCCCAGAGAAATCTCGAGCAGCGGATTCTTCGTCTGGATGTCGACCGCCTTCTCCAGCTCCGGCACCGCCTCGGAAAACTTCTTCTGTCCGAGATACAGCTGGCCGAGGCTGGCGTGCGCGTACGGATCGAGCGGATTCACCTCGATCTGCTTGTGATATTGCTCGATGGCATCCTGATAACGTCCCTGCCGCGCGTAGGCCTGTCCCAGCGAGTTGTACGCAAAGGCGTCGTAGGGATTGTTTTCAATCTGCTGCTTGAAAGCAGCGATGGCCTTGTCGGTCTGGCCGAGATTCATGTAAGCATCGCCCAGATCGTCCCACGCGCCCTTGTGCTTGGGATCCAGCTTGACCACCCGCTCCAACAGATCAACCGCCGTCTGGAAATGCTGATTCTGATACGCCTGAATGGCGGCGCTGAAGAGGTCGTCCGCCGACTGATCGCCGCCACCGGCAACTTGCGAGGCTGCTGGAGACTGGCTCTCCAGCGTGACCTGTTGCGCTTCGTCCGCGCCCACCACGCGGCGGAAGGCGGCGTAGTCTTCCTTGCGCGACTCCGGAATCTCCGACATCGCCACCTTCAGCGTGCGATGGCTGGTCAGCTGTCCGGCGTCGAACTTGTATTCCGAGTGATACTCCGCATAATCGCGCTTCAGATCGACGTTGAGCGGCGCGTGCACCTTGAACTTTGCGGGAAAGGTGATCTTTACATCCGCCTGATCGTCCCGAATAGCGCCCAGCTTGATGGGCTCGTTCGCGGCGTTGTCGCTGCTGTCGCTGTCTTCGTCTTCATCCTCGTTGGGCAAATGAATGGAGCCCAGCGGCAGCACGAACTTCGATTCCGCCGCCGCCCAGTCGAAGTAATTGCTGGCGGTGACGTCGAACTCGATGGTCAACGGATCATCGGTGTCGCTGGGATCGCTCGCCTTCAGATTCGTGATCTCGGTGTGCTGCATCTTGGCGCGCGTCAGCATGTACTCGAAGATGTCCTTCCAATGGCTGCTGGGCATGCGGCGCATGCCGTAGCGCAGGATCATCTCCGTATCGCCGCGCGACGCCGTGTTGACGTGCGCGGTCATCGTGCCGGTGTCGTTGACGCTGCCGACGAGATTGGTGCGATCGAAGGCCTGGAACGGCAGCTCGGCCGGGGTGGTTACGATGACGGCGATGCCGTCGGGAGGGATTGCCAGCGCCTGCTTGTCGCGCAGCTGTGCCGATAGCATGCGGAACGGTGCGACGCCGGGTGTGCTGTCGAGCCAGATCTCTTTGCCGCCAACCGGCACGCGCGTGATGACGTGATCGAACTGTGACGGCGACGGAATGTCGGGATCGAGCTTCATGTGCGAGCCGATCAGCACCGACGTCGAGTGAAAGCCCTCGGCGTCCAGCAGCGCGGCCAGCAGAGTGTTCTTGTCTTTGCAATCGCCGTAGCCATTGGCCAGCACTTCGCTGGCAGCGTGCGGCTGAATACGGCCCAGGCCGAATGACAGGCTCACATAGCGGATATTGCGTGAGACGTAATCGTAGAGCGCCTTGACCTTCGCCATGTCGTCGGTCTTGCCTTTGACCAGCGCGGCGGCTTCGGCTTTCACGCTCGCGTCGGGCACGCGGCGATCGCGCTCCAGACTGGCGTACCATGCACCCAGTTCATCCCAGCTCTTGAAGGTCGTCAGCTCGACCGTCGCGCTGTCGTCGTCCGCCTTCTTCTTTTTCTTCTTCTTGTCGTCTTCGTCCTTCAGGTTCGAGTGCGTCCAGCGATAGATGCGGCGATCGCCCTCGTCGGTGATCTTCGCGTCGTAACCGAGCTTGGTCTTCAACTTGATCTGGCGGCCTTTGGGAACGTTGATCTCCAACTGCTCGTCGAGAACGATTCCTCTCTCCACAAAGTTGTAGCTGGTCCAGAACTGCCCGGGAGCAAGCGGGCTCGTGATGGTGTGAACAAAGCGATACTCCAGCACATCGCCCGGCCGCAGCGACGGCACGCTGATGTGCTTCTCGTGGTAATCGGTGTAGACGGGCGCGTCCGGAAAGGTCAGATCCTGCACAGCAGATTCCTGCGCGTTGACCACGCTGCCGTCGGGCTTGCGTACGCGCACGTAGGCGATCTCCAGCTTCTCGCTCAGCGCGTTGTATCCCACTTTGAGCTGGCCCAGCGCCTGCACGCCACTCTCGCTGATGATCTTGATCTGCGCCTCGTTCTCCATGCCGCCGGTGCCGTCGTTCTCGAAGCGCATCTTCTGGCTGGAATGCTCGACGACGTAGGCTTCCTGCGAGTAATCCGGAGGAGTGGCCGACTGCACCGCGCCCGCTTGCGGACTGGTGGGTGGAGTCGACGGCTTGCCCGGTGTCGGAGGCGTGACCGAAGGCTGTGGAGTCGTCGGATTGGTCGAGGGCGCTTGCGCAGCGTCTTTCGCCGGAGACGACGGTGTGGTACTGGGCGCAGCCGCTTGCTGCGCCAGCGTCGTTGCCAACGATGAGACAAGTAGGAAAACCGCGGCGAAAAACAATTTCATGGCGTAGTGGCTAGTGAATCCCCATGGTACGCGAGTGCGGGGGTAACTCCAAGACGTTCGACCCTCGCCGGTTGTCACCCCGAGGAGGTCTTCAGACCGACGAGGGATCTGCTTTTGAATTTTTCTATCCGCTGTGCGAGATTGGGCCGTGCCTCGCTTCAGCTTCTTCATCGGCAAAGGCGGTGTCGGCAAGACGACAGTCTCGTCGGCGTACGCGCTGCATCAGGCCGCTCGGCACAAACAACAGCGTCTGCTGCTGCTTTCCACCGATCCCGGCGCACTCCCTCGCCGATGTGCTGCAGGTCAAACTCTCCGACCGCGTCAAACGCCTGCCAGCCACTGGCCACGTCTGTGCGCGGCAAATCGATCCCGATCGCCAGATCCACAAATTTCTGGCGCACGAGCGCGACGACATTCTTGCGCTGCTGAACAAAGGCAGCCTGTTTACGCGCGACGAACTCGCGCCGCTGCTCGATACCAGTCTTCCCGGCATGGCCGAGGTCGCGGCGCTGCTGGCGATTCATGAACTCCTCGACAGCGATTACGACGAGGTCGTGGTCGACACGGCGCCCATGGGCCATGCCATCCGCCTCTTCCAGATGCCGGATCACTTTGCGCGCTTCCTTGACGTGCTGGAAGCGGCGGCATCGCGCGATGTCGTCCTGGCGCAGCACTTCGGCGGACACGTGCAGCGCGAGCCGGCGCTCGATCGCTGGGCGCGAATGGTTGAGCGCGTAGAGAAGGCGCTATCGGTCGCTGGCTCGAAGCTGGTTTTGGTGACAACCCCCGAGCCGTTTTCGCTGAACGAGGCTGCCCGCTCGGCAGCTGCGTTTCAAAACGACCCCGCACAGACTCGCATCGCGGAGATCGTGCTGAATCGCGCGGTGCAGGGCAAGACAAGTTGTCCGCACTGTCGACGGCGAGTGAAGCAGATCGACAAGGCGCGCCAGTTCTTGCGCCGGGAGTTTCCGCAAGCGAAGGTCTTCACAGCGGAAGACCCCGGCTGCCCGATTCTCGCCGTACCCGCCTTGCGCGCCTTTGGCGCACACATCTTCGAAGCGAGAAAGTTGCCGCTGTCCGTTCTAGCCAAGTGGACTCCGTATCGACCGGGTAGAGCCGGCCTTCAGGCCGGCGTCCCGACCGTCAACAGCTCGGCGCCGCACACGCATTCCACGGCACGGACCCGGCGCTAAAGCGCCGCTCTACCCGACCGGCGAAGAATGCGAAACTATTTGAACTTGTTTCCGCAAACTGGCCGCAGCTTGAGACCCCGCTCACCCTCACCGTCGGCAAGGGCGGCGTGGGCAAGACAACGATCTCCGCCGCGCTCGCGTTTCATCATCGCAAGATCGCCAAGAACCAGACCGTCACTATCTGCTCGATCGATCCCGCGCCCTCCCTCGACGATGTCTTTGCCACGAAGATCGGCGACACGCCACGTCCTGTCCTACGCGACCGCAAACTTCTGGCTGCGGAATTCGATGCCTTGGCGCAATTCCGGCAGTGGTCGGCACAGCTGCGCTCCCGGTTGAACGATGCGATGACCGGCGAGGAGCGCGGCGTTCACCTCGACCTCAGCCTCGATCGCAACTTTCTGCTGGCACTGCTCGATGTGGTGCCGCCGGGCGTGGACGAGATCTTCGCCATCTTCCGCATCGTCGACCTGCTGCGCAGTGGCGGGCGCGTCGTCATCGACATGGCTCCCACGGGACATGCGCTGGAGGTGCTGCGAACGCCGGAGCGCCTGCTGGCGTGGGCGCGGGTGTTGTTGAAAACCCTGGCCGCTCACCGTACACTGGCCATCGCTCAGGATGCGGCGGTCGAGATCGCGGCGCTGTCGCAGAATGTGCGCGAATTGGCAGCAATGTTGCGGGACGCAAAGCGATGTCGGCTGGTGCTGGTGACCTTGCCCGAGCCACTGCCGGATTACGAGACGCACCGCCTGCTGCGCGCACTGGAAGACTTGAAAGCGCCGCTGGGCGCGGTGTTAGTCAATCGAGTATTGATGGGCGATGTTGGTCGATGCGCCCGCTGCAAGCTGGCGACAGAATGGCAATCGGCATCGTTGGCGAGCTTACACCGGCAGCTCAAGGGTGGCGAGATTTTTGTCACTCGCGAGTTTGACGAGGCGATTGCGGGAGCGAAGCAGTTGCAGCAATTCACGCGAGAGATTTGGAGGCTCAGCAACCCGTAATCTCTCGCCTCACCAGAGATAGTGGGTTGTATCAGGGCACGACTTTAGTCGTGCCGAACGACGGCACCAAGTAGGAGGGCTTCAGCCCCTGCAAGATCAGCTCCTCCAGGGGCTAAAGCCCGGATTCATTGAGCGTGCCCTGATACAAAGCGATCGATGAAGGAATAGTTAGCAGTAGCAGGCTCGCACAATCACACTGGCACTCGACGACGCAACATTCCAAATGGCGTCTTCAACAAAGTCCGCACGAAAAGCTTTGACGAAGGTGAGGGCATCCGCTCACACACAGGTTCTGTATCTCTACGCGATCTCACGTATGCCGGAGGGCGCCGCGCCCGCTATCGCCGCCGAAGCCATTGACGGCACTGCACACGTGGAGGCAATTCGCTGTGGAGACTATCTCTGCTGGGTGAGCCGCGTTTCGAAGCGCGACTTCGCCGATCAACTCAACCAGCGCATGCAGGATCTGGAATGGCTGGCGACTGCCGGGCTGCGGCATCAGCGCGTTGTCGGGGAGCTGTCGAGTCATCTCGCAGTGTTGCCGGCTCGCTTCGGCACGGTCTTCATGAGCGAGGACTCACTGGCACAACATGTAAGAGAACGTAAGCGCGCCCTGCGAACCGCCTTTGAGCGAGTAGCCGATGCCGACGAATGGGGCATCAAAATATTCGTTATCGCTGCGCGCAAACAATCTCCGGTCGCGAAAGACGCCAGCGGATCAGATTATCTAAAGCGAAAAGCGCAGTTGCTCAGGCCAAGCGTTGGCAAGAAGCTCGATGCCGAAGTGCAGGAGTTCATCGCTGCGCTTACGAAGATCGCGGTCGGGGCCAGTCCGGGTGGCAAAGCCAGTACCGGCCAGCCGGGTCTGGTGTGGCACGGATCGTTTCTGGTCCGCAGGAAGGATCGCAAGAAGCTGGAGTCGGCGCTCAGCAAGTTCGCCACCCGATGGAAGGACGCGCGCCGCATCGATTGCACCGGGCCGTGGCCGCCGTATTCGTTTGTGGGGGAGCATGTCCAATAACGGCGAGGCCGTACCGACGCTGTCGCTCGAGGGCGAAGACGAGATTTCGCTGCTCGACATCCTCGACCACGTGCTCAACTCGGGCGCGGTGATTCACGGCAGTATCGTCATCTCGCTGGCCGGCGTCGATCTGGTGTACGTCGGGCTGAATGTGATTTTGACGTCGGTGGAGACGGCGCTGCGGAACATCAGGCGCGACGAGGGACAGGCGTAAGTTTCGGTTGCCTCAGTCGGCTGAAGAGGCTGTCAGAAAACTCTGATCCCCCCTTTTGTGCCGCCGGCTGAAACCGGCTCAGAGAAGGTAAACGGCTTGTCGGCACGACTGAAAGTCGTGCCCTGTTACAAAGCGCTCGGCAAACTGCGCCGCTGAAGCGGTGCTCCAAACGCGTGTGCGTTGCGACTACTGACTGAGATGTGCGGCTCATGTGCCGCCGGCCAAAGCCGGCTCAGGACGAAAGATAAACTCGCTGGACGCTGGCCTGAAGGCCAGCTCTACCCGAGCGCGGCCGAGACTCCTCTCCCGCCGCGGTTCACTCTCACACACAATTTCAATTACCCTTGTGTATTACCTCATGCCAGCCCTGCTCTACTGCGTCACTCAACCCAATCCCGAGGTAAAGGTCGCGACTGGCGTCTCCGACGCCGTGGTCCAGTCGCGGGAAATGCTGGGCGTTCGCGTTTACTGGAGCGAGATTGACGATCCGCAAACGCTGGCCGAGGCCGAGTCGTTGAAGAAAGCCGCGCTGGAATTCCATCGCGTTCTGCGCGAGATCCTGGCCGTTGCCACACCGATTCCCTTCCGCTTTCCCACTCTGCTTGAGAGCGCCGACGTGCTGGAGCAGCATCTCATTCCCGAGCAGGATCTCTACCACGACGCGCTGGCGCGGGTTGATGGCGCGGTGCAATACGAAATCGTTGGCACCTGGGCCGACGAACAGCAGACCGATCTGGCGACTCCAGTCAGCGGCCGCGAATATCTCAAGCGGCGTCAGAAGGCGCTGGGCCGCGTGACTGCGGTCGAGGGCAAGCTCAAGACGGTGACGGCCGATACCGTCCGTGAGTGGCGCGGGCGCGAGCAGAACAAGAAGCATCGCTGGTTCGCCTTGGTTCCGCGAGCCGATCGCGAGCGCTTCATCGCATCGTTGCGAACGGCCGGAGGGTCGGAGGGAATTCGTCTGCGGCTCAGCGGACCGTGGCCGCCCAGCGAATTCGTCTCTCCGCGAGGCAGCCGTGGATAAGCCGAAGCAACTCACGCCCGAAGAGGTCGATCACGCCGTCGCGGAGTTGCGGCGCCAGCTGCAAGGTCTGGAGCAGCAGTTGCCCGAGCGCATCGACTGCTCGCAGGAGACGATCGAGCAGGGATTGGCCAAGCTGGTGCTCGGTTTGATCGAATTGTTGCGCCAGCTATTGGAGCGGCAGGCGATCCGCCGCATGGAAGGCGGCACGCTCAGCGATCAACAAGTGGAAGAGATGGGCCTGGCGCTGATGAAGCTGGAAGAAAAGATCAAGGAACTGGCGCAGCAATTCGGGCTGACCCAGGAAGATCTCAAGCTAAACCTCGGGCCACTGGGCAACCTGCCAGATTGAAGGCGCGTCGAGTTACCTAACGGGCTTGGCGCGTCGCTGCGGGCTGGCGGCGTGTGGAGATCTCTGCTCCCCACAAATTCTCGGGCAAGGGGCGACATGCCTGATGAAGTGTTCCAACCGGCCGATCCGGTGCCGGAATCCGGCGTCTATCAGGTCCAGCACTATCGTCATCGGCTCTACCACGAGGTGACGATATGCCGCGGCGGCAACTTCCCCCTGTGTTCCGAGTGCGGCACCAATGTTCGTTTCCGGCTGGTGCGTACCGCGCCTCCCATTGAGCTGGATCGTAACTTCAGCACCGCAAACGGCGTGAAGGGCCACGCGGCAAGGTAGCGAGGAGCCGCGAGCTACGAGCTTCGAGCAACGAGCCGGCATGCTGCATATCATCGGTTGAGATTTATCTTCCGAATGAAGTTGGCGGACCTTCAAATCGGACTCACACCATTGGAACCAGTGGAGGCGCGTGCGACGGGCCTGAGGCCCGCGCTACAGCCGGCGAGGACGCCGGCGCTACGGTGGGCAGCGCATACGCTAGCTGGACGGGGCTCGCGCCTCATGGCTATAAGCTCGAAGCCAGTGGCTCGAAGCCAGTGGCTCGAAGCTAGCGGCTCGTGGCTTCCCAGCTTCTTTACGTTACAATTTTCGTTATCCGCAATGCCTCTGCCCACCCCATTGCCGCAGGCGGCGGCCACATCCGGCACATCTGAGCACGCATCGCCGTCCCGGCTGAGGTCGTTTCTGCAATCGCCATGGGCCATGGTCCTGATCGCCTTCGCGGCGCGCCTGCTGTGGATCCTGATCGCGCACACCTACCGCATCCGCACCAACGAGCACAACTTCGGCTTTGGCTTCGAGACGGGCCGAATCGCGTATTCGCTCGCCCACGGTATGGGCTTCAGCTCGCCCTTTGGCGGCGACACCGGGCCCTCCGCCTGGACCGCGCCCATCTATCCCTGGATCGTCTCCATCGCGTTTCGGATCTTCGGCAGCTATTCAGCGGCGTCGGCCTTCGCGATGCTGACCTTCAACAGCATCTTTGGCGCGCTCACCTGCTGGACGATTTACCGCACGGCGCTGCGCATCTTCGGCCGCACGGTTGCTATCTGGTCTGGCTGGGTTTGGGCGCTCTATCCCGACGCGATTTTCTGGTCGGTGCGCTGGATTTGGGAGACCAGCCTGTCGGCCTTCCTGCTCAGCCTGCTGTTCATGCTGACGGTCGAGATGGAAGGCGACGAGCGCACTTCATCGTGGATCGGCTACGGACTGTTGTGGGGCATCGCCGCCCTCAACAATCCTTCCGCGTTGGGCTTTCTGCCCTTCGCCGGCAGCTGGCTCGTCTATCAACTGCATCGCCGCGGCAAGCGCTTCGTCGTTCCCGCCGTTGTGAGCGCGGCCGTTTTCTGGATGACGATCATGCCGTGGATTGCGCGCAATGAGCGAGTGATGGGCCAGCTCGTCTTCATCCGCGACAATTTCGGCAACGAGCTGCGCATCGGCAACAATCCGCTGGCCGACGGCCAGTACGTGCTCGCCTATCATCCCACGCAAAACGGCATCGTGATGGCAAAGTACAAGCGCATGGGCGAGCTCGCCTTCTGCAGAGACCAGGGGCGGCTGGCGCGCGAGTGGATCGCGCAAAACCCCGGACGCTTCGCCGTGATCAGCCTGAAGCGCGTGTATTACTTCTGGAATGGAATACCGAGGCTGTCCAACATTCCCTGGCTCGCCGAGACCAAGAACACCCATTATCTGCTGCTCTCGGTGCTCGGCATCTGGGGATTGCTGCTGGCGTTGAAGCGGCGCGTCCACGGTGCTTTTCTCTTCGCTAGTCTCGTGGTCTTCTTTCCGCTGGTTTACTATATTTGTTTCCCAGAACCACGATATCGGCATCCGATCGATCCTGAGCTTGTCATCCTTGGAGTTTATTTGGTCACCCAGTCCAAAAGCCGCACCGACAACAACCGCATCGCACAGGAGCTGACGGAACTGGATCAGGATCCCACGCCGGAGCAGTTCCATACGCTGTCGGTCATCATTCCCGTTTACAACGAGCGTCCCACGGTCATGAAGCTGTTGCGGCGGGTGGCGCGGCAGCCGCTCAGCCTGCAAAAAGAGCTGGTCATCGTCGACGACTTCTCCACCGACGGCACGCGCGAGTTTCTGCGCGACACCGACCTGCAGGCGCTGCTCGGCGGCAACGGCGCCAACATCGTCAAGCTGGTGCTGCACGAGAAGAACATGGGCAAGGGCGCCGGAGTGCGCACCGGGCTGCAGCATTCCACCGGCGAACTGGTCATCATTCAGGACGCCGATCTGGAATACGATCCCCGCGATTATCCCGCGCTGATCGCGCCCATCCTCGAAGGCCACGCCGACGCGGTCTTCGGCAATCGCTTCCATTCCGGATCGCACCGCGTACCGCGCTTCTGGCGATTCACCCTCAACCGCATCTTTTCCATCACCTGTAATATTCTGACCGGAATCACGATTCACGATGTCACCGCGTGTTACAAGGTGTTTCGGCGCGAGCTGCTGGAGGGTATGCACCTGCATTCCGACCGCTTCAGCGTGGAAACCGAGATGACGGTGAAGCTGGCGAAGATGAGCATTCGCATTTATGAGGTGCCGGTTGTCTATCACGGCCGCACCTACGCCGAAGGCAAGAAGATCAACTGGAAGGACGGCGTCTTCGCGTTCTATGATCTTGTGAAGTATCGGTTCAGGGACTAGCATCTAGCTGCGTCGTGTACACTCTGCTCAATGTCCTGCTCGCTGTTGCAGCGGCCGGTTTTTGCGCCGATGCCGTCCTTCATATAGCCGCTCTTACAGGGTCCGGCGCGCTCTTCCAACGGTTTGCAGTGTGGCTGTTTCCCGTCCTTTTCGTGGTGTGGATCGCAACGATTTTCCTGATGAACCGCCTCACCCGGGACGTGCGGCGGAGAGAGCTCTGGAAAGCCGCCCTGCGCGGTTGCCCTCCTTGGATGCGAACCACCGCATACGTTATTTTCGGCTATGCCTGGGTAGGAGTATTCGCCAATACCGCGCTGCTCGGATCAAGTTCGCCGCTCGCCACCGCGAGAGCTGCATCCGGAATGATGCTCGCCTTCTACGGAGTAGCCGCGTGCGTCATCTATTCGGCGATTCACGTAGCGGACTTGGACCGTGTGCGACGGTGCTTGAACGGTCATCAGCTCGGGCCGCTCGCGAAATATTGTGAGGAGTGCGGCGCGCCCGTGGCGGCGGAAGCGGCCAACCTCGGCCAGCCCACATAGCCGGTTGGCTTTTAGCTAATCGCTAGTTGCTAGTTGCTAGTCGCTGCTTTTACGCATTCTGCCGGTTTGGCTGGTTGGTCTTGGTGAATTCCCCGACAGCCTGATTCCACGCTGCCACCCACGGCACCGCCAGCGAGTACAACAGTCGCGCGCCAAGCCGCGGCAGGCTCGCATGCTTGCGAAAGGCGCTCCAGTCCAGGCGGAACGCGAAGTAGATTTCCAGCAGCAGAACCGCAATCAGCGGAATAACGGTTCGAGGTATAAGTGCGACGGCGATGACTTCCGCGACACATCGCAGAGTATTTCGCGCCAGCCTTGAGCGCCGGGTTCCGAGCACGCCGTCGGCGACCCCGTATCGCGCCATCATGCTGAGCGCGCTTTTCAGCGTGTGCCGCGGCCGATAGATCGCCTGCGCCCGTTCCGCAAAGGCCGGCGTCACCAGCTTGCGCACTGCCAGGTCGAACTTCGTGTCCTCGCCGAGAAAGCTGGTCTCGGGAAATCCGCCGACGCGCTGCCACAGCTCTTTGCGAAATGCCATCGAGCGGCCAGTGCAGGATCGCGTTGTCCCGTCCGCCCGCTCTCTCATGCCGAAGAACGGCGCGGCAGCCACGTCCCAGATGGTCTGGTCTTGCGGATCGATTCGCGAGCCTCCCAGCGCATATTCGGCGCCGCCGTTGACGATCGGCGCCGTGAGCCGCGCGAGCCATCCCGGATCGTAAATGCAGCCCGCATCGGCGCACGCCACGACCTCCGAGGTCGCTGCCGCAACCCCAACGTTGCGTCCGCGAGCGATCGGCCCGGCTGACGCCTTCAGGTTGCAGCTTTCGTCGCGGATGGCAATCAAGTTGGCGTATTTTGCGCGCGCGGCTATCAGCCGCTCCCATGTGCCGTCAGTCGAGCCGCCGTCGACGATGATGACCTCCTTCGGCGGCGGGCTCTGCCCGGCGAGCGTCGAGACCAGCCCGTCGATGTCGTCCACTTCGTTCAGGACGGTCGAGGTTACGCTGACTGCAGACATGGATGGAACCATTTTAAGTGGTGTCCCAGTTTCGAGAGTAGCGCCGGCCCCCGGCCGGCAGTAATGCGGGCCTCCGGCCCACGTGAGAGGACTGGTGGCGTGGACGCCGCCCGGACAGCCGGGCTGGAGCCCGGCGCTACTTTTCTGCGAACCGGCGGTCACTCCCTTTCGTATCACCCATCAGCCGAACTTCTTTCCCCCGCGCCCCGCGCGACAGGAGGTACCATGTCTCAGCTTCGCAGGATCAGCAATCTGACAGGCGCCATCGCAGCAGCCGCCCTCGCTCTGCTCCTGGCCATGCCGGCTCAAGCCGAGGTCACCCAGGAATTCCACAAGACAGTTCCGCTCAACGCCGACGGTCGGGTTTCGCTCAACAACATCAATGGCGATGTCGAGATCACCGGCTGGAGCCGCAATGAAGTCCAGATCGACGCGGTGAAGACCGCGCGCGATCAGGAGCGCCTGGACGAGGCGCGCATCGACGTCAATGGCAGCGGCAACTCGGTCGAGATCGAAACTCACTACCCCTCGCACCTCTTCGCCAACAACAATCCGGCCTCGGTTCACTACACGCTGCATGTGCCGCAGAACGCGCGCATCGACAAGATCGATCTGGTGAACGGCGCGCTCACCGTGCAGAAGCTGAGCGGCGAGATCAAAGCCAACCTCGTCAATGGCAAGCTGCGCGCGTCGGATCTGGCCGGCTCAGCCGACCTGGCAACGGTCAACGGCACCGTCGAGGCGAACTATACCTCGCTGAACAATGTCCACCAGATCAAGTTGCAGTCGGTGAACGGCAGCGTCGATCTGCAGCTGCCGCAATCGCCCAACGCCGAGGTGGAAGCCAGCACCGTCAACGGCAGCATCTCAACTGACTTTCCGCTGACAGTCAAAGGCCGCTGGATCGGCAAGAACATGTCAGGAACACTTGGCAGCGGCGGCGTCAAGATCGAACTGAACAATGTGAACGGCAGCATCCACGTCGGACCGGGACGAGGCAGCTTGTAGCCCGCGAGCTTCGAGCCCTGAGCTGCGAGCCGCTAAGAGTAATTAGCCCAGCGCGGAAGCGCTGGGTCGCTGTCAAGAATAAAACCCCGAGCCCCTTCAGGGGCGATATTCATTGGAAAGTATCTCTCGGAGCCGGAGACCTGAATTCTAGCGGACCGTTCAGGCCTGCGATTGCTTGAACGCCGTGTCGCCCCTAAAGGGGCTTTGTGATTTTGTGTCCCATTTTTCCCAGCGCTTCCGCGCTGGGCTAATTACTTCAGCGGCTCGAACCCGCAGCTATTCCAACTCGAAGCTCCTTGGCGAGCTCACCACATCCGGCTTGCTCCCTATCAACAACAGCGCCCCAATCTTCTTGAAGTCACGCAGCTCCTCGGCGTTCTTGAACCACTTGCCGCTGTACTCCTCCGGCGTCGGCGTCAGATCCGGAATACGCGTCGCGCGCACGTCCTCAAACCCGCTCTCCTTCAGCAGCTCAACGTACTCCTGCTCCGAGCGCACCTGCACCGGAACCTTCAGCTCCTCGACCCAGCGTAGCGAATAGTGATTGTCGCGATAAAGATTGATCAGGATATAGAGCTCGCCCTTGGGCGCGAGCACGCGAAACAGCTCGCCTAGCGCGCGCTCCTGGTCGCCGTAGTAATAAAACGATTCCACCGACAGCACCTTGTCGAAGAAATTTTCTTCCCACGGAATCTGCTGCGCCGAGCCGACAACAAACAGCAGATTGTCGTACGCTGTGGAATTCGCGCGCGCGCGCCGGACCATCTCGTCCGACACATCCAGGCCGACTACCTGCCCCGGCCGCTCGCCGCCGCCGACAACCTGCGCCAGCAGCCGGCTCGCCCATCCCGCACCGCAGCCCAGGTCGAGCACGCGCTCGCCCGGCTTCAATCCCATCAGCGCCAGCGTCTGCTCGGTGATGCTGATGTGGTGATGCTCCATCTCCTCGCCGCGGCCGGCTTCGGCCCACTGGTTGAACTCCCGCCGCATCTGCTCGTCGGTGGAAATTGTCTTGTTGTCGCTCATCCTCTCCTCGATCGCTTTCTGCCCAATGACGTAAATTCGTTTTCACCACAGAGACACAGAAAACACAGAGTTGCTTTTATTTCTTCTTTCGGTGACCTCTGTGGTCTTTGTGAAACAGTTTATTTGGGTCGCATGGACTTGCTTTCGCGCTATCCGACCACACGGACAACGCAGGGTTGATTCTATTTTTTCTCTTCTCTGTGTCCTCTGTGTCTCTGTGGTGAAAGCCGTTAGCTATAGCGCATCAGTCTTATTGGCAGCCATGACGCTCTATGGTACAGTCGCGGAAACGCATGGCTCAAACGCCCCAGCCACCGACCAACGGCGAAAACCATCCGATGCTCTACTGCCCCACCTGCGCGCGCGAGGTCGACGATCCGCTCACCTGTGGCGACTGCTCCGCCGTCATCTGTCGCGTCTGCGGAACTCCACTGGAAGTCCCCGAGGACCTCGGCATAGGGTGACACCCCCGCGCCCAATCGCTCGACTAGTTGCCTTCGCGAGCGGGCCGGATACCCACCGGCGAATTTCCTTCTCAACCGGGCGAGCACCCTTCCAGTCACTTCTCACTCTGGCAGGATTTCTCCGAACACCAGCACGTACCCGTTCGGATCCTCGACCTCAAACTCCGAGTCCCCGTACGGGCGCTTGGTCAGCTCGCTCTTCAGCGCGATGCGACCGCGAACCTCGTCGTAAAACTCCCGCAGGCCCTTCATGCGGACGTAGGCGTCCCATAGTCCGCCCGCTCGCTCGATCTGCGGCTTGCGATAGCCCTCTTGCCGCAGCAGCATGATCTCGACACCATCTCGCCACAGGCTCGCGTAGACAAAGGGCTCAGTCTTCGGCGCGAACGCCGAGGAGAAGCCGAGATTGCTTTCATACCAGCGCGCCGCACTCGCAACGTCCGGCACAAGAAACGTCGGCGCTACGTGATCAAGAGTTGCCATTGCATGAACTCCACTGCAGTATGACTTGTGCCCCAGGTTCGCCCTGCGGTTGGGCTAACCTGGGATCCTCGCGTCTGTTTCGAAACCCAGGTTAGCGTCCAAACTCAGGACGCGAACCTGGGGCACCGGCACATCCGTCGCCTCCGATTAGGACTTCGAAGATACGGGCGGAGGCACCTGTGCTACAACGTTCACCAACCGTCCCGGGGCGACGACCACTCGTAGAACCTTCTTCCCCTCGAGATCGGCTTTCATCTTCTCGTCGTTAAACGCCAACTCTTTGTACTGCTCCTCCGTCGCATTCGCGGCAATGTTCGCACGGCTGCGAATCTTGCCATTCACCTGGAGGGCAATCTCGACTTCCTCCTCCTTCGTCAACTGCGGATCGTACGTCGGCCACGGGGCGCGCAGCAGGTCGGAGGTTTCGCCCAGCATCTCCCACAGCTCATACGCCAGATACGGCGCAAACGGCGCCAGCATCAGCACCAGTCTGCGCTGCACGTCGGCCATCAGCCACACCGGCGCGGCAGCCTCGCCACGCTGCACAGCGTCTTCATACGCGTAGAGCTCGTTGACCAGGCTCATCAGGAACGAGATCGACGTGTTGAAGTGCCAGCGCCCGGCGAAATCCTCCGTTATGCGCTGGATGGTCTGGTGCAACCGGCGCTGCATCTTGCGTGCCGCGGCGGACAGTTCGACGTCGCCGCTGCCGGTCCAATCCGGATGATCGGGCTTGGCATTGCGCGTGACGAATCGATACACGCGGGACAGGAATCCGCTGATTCCTTTGACGCCAGCGTCCTGCCAATCCAGGTCCTGGTCCGGCGGGCCGCCGAACAACGTATACATGCGCGTAGCATCGGCGCCGTAGCGCGCCACCATGTCGTCGGGCGAAACCACATTGCCCAGGCTCTTCGACATCTTGGCCCCGCCCTTGATCACCATGCCCTGCGTGAACAGCCGCTCCACCGGCTCTGAATTGCTCACCATCCCCATGTCGCGCATGACTTTCGTCCAGAAGCGCGAATAGATCAGGTGCAGAATGGCATGTTCCACGCCGCCGATGTATTGGTCGATCGTGAACCAATATCCCACAGTGTCAGAGTCCAGGGCCTTGTCTGACAATGTGGGATCAGTGTAGCGATAGAAGTACCAGGACGAATCGACGAAGGTGTCCATGGTGTCGGTCTCGCGACGTCCCGCCGCGCCGCACTTGGGGCACGTAACGTTCGCGAACTCGGGAACCTTGCCCAGCGGCGAGCCGCCGGCCAGCGTGATCTCAACATTCTCCGGCAGCAGTACCGGCAGATCTTTCTCCGGTACCGGCACGATGCCGCAGGCCTCGCAATAGATCATCGGGATCGGCGTGCCCCAATAGCGCTGCCGGCTGATGCCCCAATCCTTCAGGCGATAAGTCACCGTCGCCTTGCCGAAGCCTTTCTTCTCGGCATACTTCGACATCTTCTCAATCGCTTCATCCGATGGCAGACCGTTGTATTCGCCCGAATTAATCAGCAGGCTGTTGGTCTCGGTGAAGGGCAAGACCGGCTCATCGGGCTCACGACGCTCGTCTCCGTCGCGGCGCGGCAGGATCACGACGCGAATGTCGAGCCCGTATTTCTTGGCGAATTCGTAATCCCGCTCGTCGTGTGCCGGTACCGACATAATCGCGCCGGTTCCGTAGTCCAGCAGCACATAATTCGCAACCCAGATCGGCACCTTCTCGCCGTTAAATGGATTCAGCGCGAAGCGATCCGTCGCGACGCCGTGTTTCTCAATCGCGCCAATGTCGCCCGCTTCTTTCGCTTTGCGTTGCTCGGCGATCAGATCCTCGACCTTCGCCAGCAGCGACGGATCGTTGGCAATCAAGTCGGTCACGATCGGGTGCTCCGGCGCCAGCTGCAGCGAGGTCGCGCCAAAGATCGTGTCGATACGCGTGGTGAAGACGGTGATCTTGTCGCCCGCTGGTCCAGCCGCGCCGTCCAGCTTGAAATCCACCAGCGCACCTTCACTGCGACCAATCCAGTTACGCTGCATGGTGCGGACTTTTTCCGGCCAGCCGGGCAGCTTGTCCAGATCGCGCACCAGTTCGTCGGCGTAATCGGTGATGCGCAGGAACCACTGCTCCAACTCGCGCTGCTCCACCAGCGTGTCTTCGTGACGCCAGCAGCAACCGTTCGGCAGCACCTGCTCATTCGCCAGCACGGTGGCGCACTTCGGACACCAGTTCACTTTGCTCTTCTTGCGATACGCCAGGCCGCGCTCGAACAGCTTCAGGAAGAACCACTGGTTCCAGCGGTAGTACTCGGGCAGGCAGGTCGTGACTTCCTTCGACCAGTCGTACGAGAAGCCCATGCGGTTCATCTGCCGCTTCATCTTCTCGATGTTCCCCAGCGTCCACTCCCTCGGCGGCGTCTGGTTGGCGATGGCCGCGTTCTCCGCCGGCAGGCCAAACGAATCCCAGCCCATCGGATGCAGCACGTTGTAGCCCTGCATCCACATGTAGCGCGCCAGAGCGTCGCCAATGGCGTAGTTGCGCACGTGCCCCATGTGCAGCGCGCCCGACGGGTAAGGCAGCATCTCCAGCACGTAATACTTCTTGCGATGTGTCGTGAAAGGCTGGGCTTTGTACAGATCGGGATTCTGCGCCCAACGCTCCGCCCACTTCTGTTCGATCGCCTGCGGATCGTAGCGATCCGCGCGGATCGCCGGAGCTTCGCCATTGGCAACTTGCGTTTCGGAGTGGCTGATATCGGCCTCGGTCTTTCTTGGATTCGGCATGTATTTTCGTCACAGTAGTACAGGGATAAACCTTGATTCTACAATGTTCGTGCATCGTTTCAGGTCGACAACCGTCGCTCGCAGTAAATCCATCGATGAGGGCTAGCCATGCACCTGCTTTGCCGTAATCGCGTTGCGCACTATTCCAAATGGAAGGCGGTCTTTACCTCTCACAAAGACGCGCATTGCAACGCCGGGCTTCGACTGGTGAGACTCTGGCGGGACGTTGCCGATCCGAAAAACGTTTTTTTCCTCTTCGAAGTCGAACGTGCGGAGAAGGCCAAGGAGTTCATTAGTAATCCCGATGCTGCAAAGGCGGCAAAAGCTTCGGGTGTCATCGAGGGCGAATATCACTTACTGGAGGACGCCGGAGGGTATTAGCGGCGGGTATTAGCGATGGGTGGAGCACACCTTCAGGCGTGCATACAGCGCCCCCTTTATGAATTGTCATCCCGACCGAGGACTTCAGTCCGAGCGGAGGGATCTGCGGTTTCTTGACGTGCGATGACTGATGTCATTCTTGCAGGCCGGGTGACCTGTTCTAGCCATCCTTTGGCAAGGGCGGATCGGTTCAGACTACTTCGTCTTCCCCACCAGCCGTTTCAACACGTTCACATTCGTTAGATCGTCCAGCGGTTCGTCAATCGGCGTCTCCGCAATGAAGGCCGCATGCGTCAGTCGCGGATCGTTCAACAATCGCCGGAACGGTTTCAACCCGATACTTCCCTTCCCGATGTGCTGATGGCGATCCAGCTTCGAGCCGCGAGCCGCCTTGGCGTCGTTGCAGTGCCAAACGTGGACATTCTTCAACTCGACCGTGCGATCGAGTTGATCAAGCGTATCGGCAAAACCTTCCTCGCTCACGATGTCGTAGCCGGAAACGTGCGTGTGACAGGTATCGATGCAAGCTCCTGACGGCACCACCTTGCCCAGCAGATAAAGCAGCTCGGCAACCTGCTCGAAGTTGCCGCCCAGAGAAAACTCCGAGCCGGCGGTGTTTTCGATGAGAATTCGCAAGTGCCGGCCATTGAGATCAAGCCCATCGACCGCCTGCTCAATCGCGAGCGCCGCACGCTGCAACCCCTCCTCGCGACTGCTCCCGCGGAATGATCCAGGATGCAGCACCAGAAACTCCGCGCACAACGCCAGCGCGCGCTCGACCTCGCCGCGAAAGGCGACGATCGATTTGGCATGAAACTCCGAATTGCCACCGGCGACATTGACGAGGTAATTGGCGTGAATCACCAGCGGCTTCAGGTCATAGCGCCCGCGCAGGCGATTCATCTCGACGCACTGTGCGCCCGCCAGCTCGTACGGCTTCCATTGGCGAGGGCTGGAGGAGAAAATCTGAAACGTATTGCACCCCAACCGATAGGCGCGCTCGGCTGCGAACTCCACTCCGCCGGCCGTCGAGGTGTGAATGCCGATCCGCCGCGCCGTCAGCTTGGGCGGTCGCTTGGGAGCCGGCAGTAGCTTCAGAATGTCCTTCTCGTTCTTCCCCGAAGTCCCCACTTTCACATTCTAAGCAATCGGCAGAGGCACTATTTCGCTGGTAGCCCGCAATATTCGCACAAAAAAGTCGTGGCCGCTGGATGAATTGTGGTAGCATTCGCGCGTTCGGACCGTGTTCGACGCGGAGGGCGCTGTGAAGAAATGGACTCTTGGACCTGTGTTAGCCCTATTGCTGCTGTTTGTCGCGACAGCCGCTTACGCGCAGGGCGGAATTTCAACCTTCAATTGCGCCGGGGCTCTGTCACGAACCATCATCCAAGGGCTCAATAACCACGGACAACTAGTCGGGCAATGTAATAGCGCTTCCTTTCTGTACTCGAATGGAGCTGTGACCTACCTCGAGGGCTCGTACGCGAATGGCATCAACAATCTTGGGCAGATCGTGGGGTGGAATGGCAATCAAGGGTATCTTTATGACAGCGGCACCTACACGGTCATTCAGTATCCGGGGGCGTGGCTGACGGTAGCGTTCGGCATCAACGACAACGGGGTGATCGTCGGGAGTTATCAGGTTTCGGAGTATTCCCTGCAGCAGCACGGATTCGTCTACAACAACGGAACCTATACCAGCGTCGACTACCCGGGCGCGGCTACGACGCAGCTATACGGAATCAATAGCGCTGGAGAAATGGTTGGGGCATTCTGCAATCCTGGCTGCCGGAGCAGCCACGGATTTCTGGTGGACGGATCCAACTATACGCAGATCGACTTTCCGGGCTCTCAGGGAACCGCTTTATTCGGCATAAACAACAACGGAGTTTTGGTAGGTGGCTACAACAACGAAATCGCGTTCATCTACGAAAAGGGGAACTTCGAATCGGTCGATTATAGGGGCAGCGCCGACACCGCCTTCTGGGGAGTCAACGATAATGGCGAATTTGTTGGGTATTGGCTAGATGCTCATCAGAATTTTCATGGACTGAAAGGGGATTTGCAGAATCCTTAGCCTGACTTCCGCTACGTGCCTTGATTCGAACGATCTTCCTCCCGTCGTCCATCATAAGGTGATCCCCATCACAAGCGGGTAGACGGACTGCTGCTACAGTTAGCCGCAGCCGTCAGTCCTCGCCTGAGCCGATGATCGGGCTTACCCAATTCGTAGTTCGCGCGTTGCAGGCAATCAGTCCACGCTCGCACCAGCCAAAACACCTCATCCTTGGCCGCCGCGGCGAGACCGAGGCCTACTTCTATCTCAAGCGCCTCGGCTACAGCTTCGTTGCCACGAACTTTCGCGCACCGCACAATCGCGGCGAGATCGACCTGATCGGTTGGGATAACGGCGTGCTGTGCTTTGTCGAAGTCAAAACGCGAATGGACGACAGCTTCGCGCCGCCCTCGACCGCGGTAACCATCAAGAAGCAGCGCAACATTCTTGCCGTAGCCAAGCGCTATCTACGGCGTTTGCCGGGCGATCATCCACCCTGCCGCTTCGACATTCTCAGCGTGGTTCCGTCGAAGAGCGGCGATGAGCCGCAATTCACCCTGCGCAAGGGAGCCTTCGGCTGGGACGCCGGTTCTTCGCGCCGCCGGGAGTATCGGGATTACTCCGAGCGACGTTACCCACCGCGCCGATAAGTTCCTGCTTCACCGCGCCATCTCGTCCAGCGCCTTGCCCAGCCGTTCAAATCCAATGCGTGTCATCTCCGGATCGCCGCCGATGCCGATGCGAAAATGCTGCTCCTCACCGAAGTACTTCCCCGGCACAATCCCGGTCTCATATTTCTCGCGCAGCAACCGATCCAGCTGATCGACGCTCCCGCTCTTCAACCTTGGGAACGCCACCGTCCCAAACTCCGGACGAACATAGGCGAGGTCGTCGCGCGATCGCAGAAACGTATCCAGCACAGGACGATTTGTGTCGAGCAGTTTCTTCGCGCGCGCCGTCACGCGATCGAGATTAGCCAGCGCAATCACGCTGATCAGGTCGGCCGGAAATGCCGCGTTCACGCCGTAGAGATCGTGAATCAGCCGCATGCGCTGCGCCAGTTCCGGATTGGCCAGCACCCATCCGCAACGCACGCCACTCAGCCCATAAGCCTTGGTCAGGCTGCTGGTCACGACAAAATGATCGCCCAGATGGATTGCCGGACTCGGCCGCTTCTCGAACATCGACTCCAGGTAAACCTCGTCAACCAGCACTCGCGCATTGTTCTTTTGCGCAATCTCACCAACCGCGCGCAGGGTAGCATCGTCAATCAGCGCTCCGCTAGGATTGTGCAGATTCGTCAGCACAATCAGGCGAGTCTGCGGCGTAATCTTTCGCTCGACCTCTTCCGGATCGACGCGAAACTCGCGCTCCAGGCCGCGATCGAAGAAACGCACCTGCGCGCCGAGATATTGCAGCGTCGCGGTCAGCAGCTCATAGGTCGGCCACTCCACCAGAGCTTCCTCGCCCGGCTCCAGCGTTGCTGCGAACGCAAGATGGTTGGCCAGCGACGTCCCCTGCGCAGTCACAACGTAATCGGGTGTGACGCCGGTCAGTTTCGCCAGCCGTTCCAGCAGAGGCTCGTACCCATACAATGTGGGGCCGCAGATTTCCAAGTCGGCGATCTTGACCGGCAGCTCCGCAAGTGGATAACTCATCACTCCGCTGGCAGCCAGGTTGTACCTGGCTTCGGAGCGCAACTTGGCATACTGCATGTAGGAAGAAGCGGCGTGCGTGCGAGATGGCATGAGCTCAGTTTACGTGTGATCGAAGCTAGGATGTTTCAGCTGCGCATGGATCATCCGCGCTTCTGTTTGGCCGCCCAAAACGCATACACCGGCAAGCCCAGCAGCAGAATCCCCACGCCCAGCAGGGTGTTCCGCGGATACCTGTAAATCGTATTGATCACCACCACCCAACATACCAGCACGAAGACGGCAGTGGTCAACGGATGGCCGGGAACGCGGTATCCGTTTCCAGCTTCGCGTTCTTTGCGGCGAAAGACGAACAGGCTCGCGCCCGTCAATCCGAAGAAGATGAAATCCATCGACACCACATAGTTCAGGATCTGCTCATAGCGGCCGGAGAGCGCGACCACCATTGTCCACACGCTCTGCAGGACGATCGCCACGGCCGGGACATGCGTGCGCCGCGTCACTCTGGCGACGCTCTGAAAGAACAGGCCATCACGTGCCATGGCGAAGTAAACCCGCGGCGCGGTCAGCACCGACTGGCTGAGAAATCCCAGCGTCGAGATCGTGATCCCGAGCGCAATCAGGCGCGCTCCGGTGTCGCCCATTGCAACTCGCATGACAGCGGTCGCGGGTACATGCGTCTCCGACAGAGCCTGCGGCCCCAGCGTCCGCACGCAAACAAAATTGACGCCGACGTAGAGCACGATCACCCCGGCCACGCCCAGCACGAGAGCACGGGACAGATTCCGACGCGGATCCTTGATCTCTTCCGCGATGAAGTTCGTGGTCTGCCATCCGCCGAACGCGAACAGTACAGGTACCATCGCCGCGCCAATCGCCGTCAGCAGGTCAAACGACGGCGCGCGATCCAGCAGCGGATGCAACAAGGGATGCGGCGAGCGCACCGCGAACAACCCCGCGGCGATCAATCCTGCAATGGCGGCGATCTTCAGCACCATCAACACGCTTTGCATGCGGCTGCCCAGCTTCACGCCCAGGCAATTGACGACCGTGAGCACAACGAGCGTGAGAACGACCAACGGCCGTTCCGATATGTGCCACGAAGTGAGCTCTAGAAAATAACGCGCGAATGTCACGGTCACAGCAGCCATGCCGCCGGTCTGTATCACCAGCAGCAGCACCCATCCGTAGAGGAAGCCGACAGCGGGATGAAACGCCTCGCGCAGATACGCATACTGGCCGCCGACGGCAGGGCGTCGCGCCGCCAGCTCCGCATAGACGAATGCGCCCAACATCGCAACCACGCCGCCCGCGATCCACACTCCAAGAATCAACAGCGGCGTGTGCACCTGCTGCGCGACGACGTAAGGGTTGATGAAGATGCCGGCACCGATGATGCCGCCCATCACGATCATGGTGGCGTCGAAGAGGCCAACCTGACGAAGCAGGTGGGGCGAGGATTCCTCGTGGTTCGAGTTGGCGGGCAGAGCGGTCAAGGCAGTCGCGAAACCGAGTTCTCGACTGTAGCACGGGCAGTATTTATCGCCCCGAATTTCACCGGTCGGCAGCGCGTTGAAGACGATCCCGCACTGCCTCCCACTCCGGCGAGTCCTTAGGCTCCTCAACCGCGATCCAGTCGTACCCGCGCGTATCGAGATCGTGCAGCACTCGATAAAGGTCAGCAGCGTAACCGGCTGGGTCGCGCGGCATCTTAACGACCTCGCTCACTTCTCTTCCCGGCGGAGTACGCAATTGCAGATAGGCTCCACTTCCTTCGCGGGGCACATCGCCATCGCGCACCAGCAGCAGCTTGGTGCGCGGGCTGTAATGCCGCAGATGCATCCCGGGCGCAGGATGAGCTTCGCCTGCAGCTTCCGTCAGCAGCCGAACCGGCCCAATCACCTCTTCGATTTGCGAACGCGACACTCCGCCGGGCCGAAGGACGACTGGCACACCTTCGCCCAGCGACAGCACCGTCGACTCAATCCCGACGGTGCAAGGACCTCCATCAAGGATGTAATCGACGCGATCACCAAGCCCTTCGCGCACGTGCACGGCAGTTGTCGGCGACAGCTGCGTGAAGCGATTCGCGCTGGGCGCGGCAATCGGAAGTTGCGCGGCCTCGATGAGCGCCAGCGCGACGGGATGCGACGGCATACGCACACCAACTGTATTCAGTCCGGCCGTGACGATCGAGAAGATGGCAGGCTGTTTCTTCAGTACAAGCGTCAGCGGCCCGGGCCAGAATTTCTGTGCGAGAAGCTGCGCCGTCGGAGGCCACTCGGCGACAACAACGCGCGCCATTTCCACGCTGCTGACATGCACGATGATCGGGCTGGTACTCGGACGGCCTTTGGCTTCGTAGATGCGGCGCACGGCTTGCTCATCGAGCGCATTCGCGCCCAGGCCATAAACGGTTTCGGTGGGAAATGCGACCAGCCGTCCCGCGCGCAGCAGCGATGCGGCGTGTTCAATCTCGGCGCGCGACGGGATGTGTTCGGTTTGCACTTCTTACAAAGAACCCAATTTTTTTATGGGTGGAGCACCGCTTCAGCGGTGCAGGTGCAAGCTCGCCTGTAAGTCGGCTTCAGTCGTGGAGGTACCCCAGCATTACCTCAGGCGCTAAAGCGCACCCGAATTATCTCCGATGTTTATGTACGCCTGAAAGGCGTGCTCCACCCGGCGCAACAGATTTCGCCGGCGGCTAAAGCCGCCTCCGGATCAGATGTGGCCCTGTGCCGCGGACCTGAAGGTCCGCACTAAGCGATCAGTCTTCTGCTATCGACTCCGAGCCTGCGAGGGATCGGCCGACTTCGCGCTATCCACATCCACATACAACCCCGCGGCCGGTGCAGTACCGGGCGGATAGCAGTTGCCATCCTGCGCATACGTTTGCCGGCAAGCTGCCGTTGTCTCAGGTCGCCGCGGACTCTGCGCGAACTGCCATGCATCGGCGAACTCCACACCGCTATCTGCGGGCTTCGGCGCCTCCTGCGGAAAGACGCAGCCCGGCGCAGGCGGACACTGATCGTTGCTGATGAAGAAATGGATTTCGCGCGAGCCGGCGTGCTCGCGAATGTCGTTGGCCGTCACCACGGAAACTCCCGCCGACTCACGAAACGGGATCCCGGAGCAATACACGCCGCCGCGATATCCCGCGCGCGCCACACCGTCGATCCACGCATGAATGTAGGCGCGCTGCTCGGGCAGCATGCGTCCGCCCTGCTCCTGATCGAGAAAGATGATCGCACCTTTGGGAAATCTGTCGTGTTCCGCCGCGCGCACTGCCACAGCCGCATCATTGGTGCCGACGCCCGCTGCGTTGCCGGATGCTTTCAGCTGCGCATACTCGCGTCCGTTGAAGAGCAGCAGAAAGCCGTAACCCATCGCCTGCAACGAGGCACGCTTGCCCTGCCAGCTGTTGCGATTGGCTCCCGGAGGATTGTTCAGCCAATATCCCGTAAACGCGAACGTCTTGTGCAGCGTCGCCATGTTGGCATCGCCGGGATAATCATTGCGATCCATGCCGAGATAGGTTTGCTGCGCGTGCGCGCAAATGCAGAATGTCGTCAGCGCAAGCACGAGACTCAACAATGATCGGGCGGGCTTCACCATACCAATATCGCACGACGCCGACATGTGTACTCGGTCGCTCTACCGGCAAATGGGGGCCCTTCGACTCGGGATCGCAAAAGCTGCGATCCTCCGCTCAGGATGACACATGAGGGTACGGTCGTCGGTTAGAAGCGATCCGAGTGTCATCCACGTCAGCCTACTTGCTAAGCGCTGACTGCCAATTGCTGACTGCTGAATGCTACTCTAACTATTGCCCCATGATCCTCGACGCTCTGCACAAGGTCGCCAATCACTGCTCTTCCCTCACCCGCGACGAGGCGCGCGAGGTGATGGCGCAGATTCTCCGCGGCGAGTGCACCGACGCCCAGATTGGCGCGCTGCTGGTCGCGTTGCATATGAAGGGCGAGACGGTGGAGGAGATCGTCGGCTTCGCACAGGCGATCCGCGGAGAGGCCACCGTGCTTACGACCGAGGACGGCGAGTCGCTCGACCTGAGCGGCACCGAACGCGATGCGCTGGTCGACACCTGTGGCACCGGCGGCGATACCAGCGGCACCTTCAACATCTCGACTGCGACCGCCCTCGCCATTGCCGGCGCAGGTGTTCGCGTGGCCAAGCACGGCAATCGCAGTATCAGCTCCAAATGCGGCTCGGCCGACGTGATGGAAGCGCTCGGCGTGAACATCGGCTTGCCACCGGCCCGCATCGTCGCCTGTCTGCAGCAAACCGGAATCGCATTTCTATACGCTCCGGCCATGCATTCGGCGATGAAGTACGTGCAGACGGCGCGCCGCGATCTGCGGCTGCGCACGGTTTTCAATCTGCTTGGGCCGCTCACCAATCCCGCGAATGCGTCGGCGCAGGTTGTCGGGGTCTATTCTGCCGATCTGGTGGAAAAGCTGGCCGAGGCGCTCAGCCAGCTCGGCGTACGGCGCGCGCTCGTGGTCCACGGACGTGATGGTCTGGATGAGGTCACCATCACCGGTCCCAGCAAAATTGCCGAGGTGCGCAATGGACAGTTGCGCGTTTACGAGGTCGCGCCGGAGGATTTTGGACTGCAGCGTGGTTCGCTGGAAGATATTGCGGGTGGTGATGCGGAGCAGAATGCCGCCATCATCCGCGCGGTCCTCGATGGCGAGCGCTCTCCGCGCCGCGATGTCGTCCTGCTGAATGCCGCTGCTGCCCTAGTGGCGGCTGGCCACGCCGATCGCATCAGCGATGCGGTGCCGCTCGCGGCCTATTCCATCGATAGCGGACACGCGCGCCAGCGTCTGCAATTGCTGGTGGAGTTCACAGCCAGGGGCTAGCTCAAACTAGAACTTGCAATCGAATCGCCCATCAAGTCGCTTGGTATCGGGTATGGCTTTTAGCCGTGCCGCAGCTGCGCCCTGATGACCTCTCGCGTTTACCACACGCGCGCGCGCGATGTACACTCGAAGAGTCGCGCTCGCTCTTCAGTCCGCAGGTTGTCAGAAGGGCGGTTAGCTCAGCTGGTTAGAGCGCCTGCCTTACAAGCAGGAGGTCGCAGGTTCGAGTCCTGCACTGCCCACCAAATCAAATTAACAACTTACATGGGCCGCATCTTCTGTTCGCCCTCCGACTGCGGTGAAAATTGCGGGTACCCCGTTTCTTGGCAGCGATTCGCGAAATCGATGTTGCTCCACCGCAGGGTACGAATCGTGTTGTAGCGCGCTCCGGTTTCGAGTGCGAGCAGAACGGAAGGCTCGAAGCCATCTGGAAACACTCCCAAAGCACTCCTGCTCGGCCCTTGCGCGGTCACCCTAATCGCGCTTCGGTCGTCCGCCTAACGCCATCTGGACGAACACCCTGCAACTAACCCTGGCGAGAGAATGACGCGAGGGGCGTGAGGTGGTACTGAGCTGGGACCCTGCGAGGCCGGCAGCGCAAGAGCTGTAGCAGAGTCCCTGATTTGTGATAAGAAGAACATTCTGGAAGGAGAGTCCGAAATGGTCGAAGCCAGCGAAGAGATTTATTCTTCGCTCCACCGGCGATTCAAAGGTGACTTACTGCGCTCCGGCCAGAGCGGGTATGAAGACGCGCGTGCCATTTGGAATGGCATGGTAGCTCGCAAACCAGGCCTTATCGCGCGTTGCGCAGATGTAAGCGACGTGCAAAACGCAATCCGAGCTGCCGCTGAGACCGGAATTCTCACCGCGGTCCGTTGTGGAGGGCATAGCCTGCCAGGTTTCAGCACCTGTGATGGCGGCCTGGTAATCGACCTATCGAGAATGCGGCGGGTCACTGTCGATCCCGAGGCACGCCGGGCTACGATCGCCGGAGGTTGTCTGTTGGGGTCGATTGATGCCGCAACGCAAAAAGCTGGGCTCGTCTTTCCCTCCGGCGTGGTTTCTCATACTGGTGCTTCCGGACTGATCTTGGGCGGAGGAACCGGATGGCTAACCCGGCGATTCGGATTGTCATGCGATAACGTCGAGGGATTTACTCTGGTGACGGCAGACGGTTCTGTCGTGCGCTGCAACTCAAACGAGAACCCCGATCTATTTTGGGCCTTGCGTGGAGGCGGCGGCAACTTCGGAGTAGTGACAGAGTTCGAAGTAAAACTCCATCCCCTCGTCGCTGTGGTGCTCGCTGAAGGACTGTCTGCCGAAGATGATATAGGCCAGCTCCTTGAATGCTGGAGAGACTTCATGGCCGAAGCGCCCATCGACTTGAAGTGGAACATTGATCTACGTCTCGCCCCGCATGCGAATAAGGTGCCCGTTAAGCTCCGCGGGCGGCCCGTGGCTGGCAGTACTTTGGTTTGGACTGGTGATCCCGAAGTCGGACGTCCATATTTGGAGCGCGCGCTTTCCATGTGCAGCCCGGAATCCGTGAGCTGCAAGACTATGCCGTTTATGAACCTGCAAACCATGGCGGATTCTTACTTCCCGCATGGCCGACGCTACTACACCAAGTCGGGCTATTTCACTTATCTCGACGACGACAGTATCGATCGCTTGGTGGAAGCAGTCGCTACCATTCCTTCATCGGAAACCCAGATTGAACTTGCCTATCTGGGTGGCGCGGCGGCGCGGATCGACGCGAACGAGACTGCATTCGGCGATCGCAGCGCTCCGTTCATTGTAAATTTGCTGGCAAACTGGTCGGAGCCATCCGCTGATGCCGGCAATATTACCTGGATTCGCGGAGTCTTCCACACACTGCGGCCAGCTATGAAGCCGGGTGTTTACATAAATTTCATGAGTGGCGATGAGCAGGATCGGGTGGTCGAGGCGTATCACGAACGATGGGATCGCATGGTCACGGTTAAGACGCACTATGATCCAAATAACTTCTTCCGGCTGAATCAGAATGTGCCACCGCGGAAACTCGCGGCAAAGAGTTTGTAGCTGACCCGCTTCTCATCCCACCTGTTTGGACCAACAATCTCTACCGTGTACGATCCGATGGATTTAATCAGTCGGAATGGATTGGGGTGCTGTTTTCGACTCGGAGCATGACTCAGCCCTACCAGTCTCTACTCGCAGAATAATTCGGAGGGACATGGATTTGTTTCCTCACGTAAACACGCACATCAGGAGAGGAATGGGTTAGGCACGGTCTTCAAGGCTGGACGCGGTCGAACGGAAGCTGGGTCTACACCGACCTCCATGACTTCGTGGGCGCCTCAACTGATGGCGCCTATCCGATCGGCAAACTCTTGATGGACGCGAACGGCAACCTGCTCGGCACCACCTTGACCGGCGGGGGATCAGGCCAATCCTATAACGGCTGCAGCAACCGTTTGGGAACTCACGCCGTGACACCAGACCAAGCAGGTGGCAGATCTCTTCGTCGGAGAGCATTGGAGTTGACGGTTTTGTAAACCGTCATTCTAAGGATGTGAAGGCAAGACAATCCGCACCAACTGCGGGCGTTCCTGGCTACAGCCCCCCAAACGGGTGCATATTAGATGCAGATCGCCGCGCGGGTACTTGCGCATTATCCCACTACCTTAATCTGCCTCAGACTCGCTATAAATCCAGGGCTGAGCTACCGTGCGCAACAGCCAGCGACGATTACTTCGGTTTTTGCGTCAGGACATTCTTCACCTGGTCGGACGTGAAGCCCGCTGTGAATACCGCAATCAAAGCTGGAATGGCATCCAGTTTATTCAGCTGGTCGATAGCGCCAGTGTAGAGAGCCAACAAGGCTGGTACCAGTGCCACGAGCAGCCAGACGATATTCAAACCTGCCGCCAATAAGGTGACGCCCAGTTCCGACAGGGCTGCGTTGATGACGTCCATCACATAGACAACGTCAGGAGAGTCGGTTTCAGGATCAGCATAGGTCAGAAATCCACCCAGGCGGCGCTGAAACTTGACCGTTACCGTGTACTCTCGGGGACGAGGGAAATAGTGCACTACATCCCATCCTTCTTCCGGTGTCAGGTCATCATGACCAAAATTCCAGATAGGCGTAATGTCCTGAAGGGCCGCCGAGTAGTTTAGTTGTTCTTTGCAGAATCTCACGCGAAGCTGCGTGGGCTCATAAACCCGAGTTGCACTCACCTCGCTTTGAATGCGAACGTTCCGCCGGTCTGCAACCAGAATGGTTTTCTCTTCTTTGCGAGTGAGCGGGTCGCGGTCATACAACGGCCGCTTGCGATCTCGCCAGGCACTAAGCCGCTTCAGAACTAGCGCCATAACGTGGCGCGAAAGTAGAAACAAGACGCTGGGCGCCACGATCAAAAGGAGCACCCAGGGCCAAACCACTGACACTACGCACATCCACCGTGGGAGTTCCATGCCGTACCACGTCCAAAGCTGCCAAACGGCAATGACAGCTATCACTAGCAAGACCAGCAGCAACAGCAGAAAAAGTCGCACCCATCTGGCGTTCTTGCCCCAGTCGCGCCTCTTCCAAATGGGCAGCCGCGAGGGTTGGTTTTCTGGTGCAGAGTCTGCCCCTTCTCTCGCGTCGTTCGCGTCTGGTGCGGATGGCGCGATTTCTTGCTCTACATCTTTCGAAAAAATATGCTCTTTGATCTGTTGCAGCAGTCTCTGCGCCGCCGCGAATTCCTCTGAATTCTGTGACTCGAGCCGTTCGGCCAGAAGGTCACAGGCATCCTCCATGGCGTCAAAAATCCTCTTTGCCTCCTCGTGGGAAGAACCCTCGCGTCCTTTGTAATCCTGCTGCGAGGTCAGCAGTCGCGAGCTATCTAGCAGCATTCCCATCTTCACCGTCAGGCGATCCACATCCGGCAGAAGTTCCATCGGAAACCCGCAGACCAATTTCGCGCCGGCTGGTGCGGTGGGAGCCGGCGCCCCAGTCGCGGTGCCCGGCGAAGGGGTCTTTTCCTCTGCCTTTTTTTTGATGTCTACCACACGACGGCGCATGTTGAGGTAAAGCTCCCTTGCGCGGGGACTGACCGGGTTTTCATCTGGAATTTTCACGTCGAGCGTGCCCAGACGGTCACAAATCATCTGCACCTGGTCCGGCTCCTGCTTGCAAAAGAGTTCCAGGTTCTCCAGGTTGTCTAGCTTCGCACTCAGGTCTTGCAGCACCTTCTGCGCCGCAGCTTTGTCGTCGTCCTTGAAGTCGATCTTGCGCAGAAGCTCGACGCAGTGTTCGAAGATGTCCGACAACTTGTTCATCGGAGTGGGGAAAAGCATTTTCAGGCGTTGCAGTTCGAACCGCGACCGCAAGTCACCCAGCTGCTGGACGAGCTGCAGACGCTTCTCCAACGCTGAGATTCGCGTATTCACTTCATCCACCACCGAAGAGAAGCCGGGAGCGAAACCCCATGCGGAATCCAACAGCGCACCCAGGCGCTTTTCCTCGAGACCTACGGAAACCCGCAGCCGCGAGGCGAGCGGCATGGGCAGGTCACGTGCGCCGGTGGCCAACTGGTCCAACTGCTTTTTCAGCTTGATGCGCTGCAGTTGATTCGGCACATAGGAGCTCAAGAAGAGCGAGGACAGAGCGCCGGCCAATAACACAGCTAAGATCCAGAAGAATTGTCTCAGTCGAGAATCGTAGGATAAATGGACGCTGACTTTGATGATCTTGGTGGGTACGTCAGCGCTGGTGGCTGCCATAGCCGCGCCGACCGTGCTGCCAGTTGCGGCTGACTTCACCTGCGAGCCGCTGGGCGAAGCAAAGCTTGCATCGGAGGCGGATTTCTCCGGAGTGGAGTCCGGCGGATCGGACTTGGTGCCCGACTTCGTATCGGTTCCTGCGAAACATGCGGCCTCCTGCGCCATATTCGCGGAAGAGGGCTTGGCCGGGCATTGGTTGGAAGGACAGGGCGGCGCCCGCAAGGTCAATACCAATTGACCATCGGCCGTCTCGTCCTTGAAGTGGCCAAACCACGGCTGATCAAACCAAGAATCGCTTGGTAAAAGACTTACCGTCACAGAATTTCCGGGCGGGACGGTCACGTCTTTCGATTCGCTGGTGTACCCTTTGACAATCATGGAAAGCGTGATGGGATAGGAGACCTGGTCGGCATTGCTGAGGGTCAGTGAGGTTGGCTGATTCCGATTGAAGGTGATTTCCGGAGTGTCCGCTTTGGCCGTAACCAATGTCACGTTGAAAGGCAAATGGTTGCGCGTCACCGTGAAGCTGCCCAGATCAACACCACGGTTATAGAGTTCGGACTGCCATTCACCTTCTTGAAGAATGTTGGAAGCAGTAACCCGCAGCAGCAGAATCTGCCCATGTGTTAGATGGTCGGACGTGAAAGCCGCTCTGGTGCAGGGATTGAGGGGCTGCAGGGTGAGGTTGCCGCTCGCCGGTTTTTTGGAAGTCTTGTCGGTAAGGCTGCCCACGGTGAGCAGGAGCGGCACCGAGCCGGAGTTATCGTTCCGCAAGTAAATGTCCAGCACGCCACCATCGCAATTTGGGCATGTCGGGTCGACCGTCAGTACAGGTGTCCCGATGATAGTGAGCTTGCAAAAGCCAGGATGCGCCGGGAGCGGTGTCTGAACGGCAAGCACCGCCAGAAACACAATCAACATCATGAAACGGCTCTCGTATCTCATAGCTCCCGACCCTTCCTATTGGCAAACCGCTTAGTCGATGTGTGATACTCCTCAGGGGTCATGAGCCACGGCAAGACAAATGCCTTAAGAACGGCCAGTTGCAGAAGGAACGGCGGTGAACTGCGACGCATAGATTGCTCCGGGAGTGGGAATCAGTAGATCACTGGCCGCATGGGTGGGAGCGCGCGGAGATTATGCTGTACGGTTAAGGCGCAGTCAAGCAGTAAGACCCGGGCAGCGCAGGCGAAGCTTGCCTGCTCGAGCTCTTGCCGTTACGTCAAATTGCTAAGTAATTACTGTGGTGAAAATTGCGGGGACCCTGGGTACAAAACCATAGAAATTGGTACAGCGCGAACCTACTAAAATTAAGGCGTAATCCGATGATTTCGTAGCAGTTACATCAGTCAATAGATAACCGCAGAAATCACTGAATTACACCTTACGAGCAGGAGGTCGCAGGTTCGAGTCCTGCACTGCCCACCATTCAACTATCCTTGCATCAAGCCGTTAGCAAGAGCTTGCTTCCCTCGTTCTCGCCCGCAGAAATCTCGCTGTGCCCAGATATTGTGCCCAACCAGCCGCGAGAAGGCCGAAAGCACGGCATCCTCAGAGGGGTGAACGTATCAGGCGGAGATGCCAATAGATCTTGTCCCGCGATGCGTGCGAGGGGCCTAGTTACTTGTGATAACGATTGCGACAGTTGACTTCCGGTTAGTCCGTGACTCGGCGTTTCAAGATACCTCACGCGGCTCGGGGCCCGACGAGCTGTTGGATTAAGCCTATTCCTTGGGAAGATCGATCATGACGACTTGCGAGTTTTCACGTAGTCGGTCAAAGACGATTTGTTTCCCGTCGCTGGTGACGTCGAAGGTGCGCATGGCGGCTCGGTTTTGCAGCTTGGTGAGAGGGCGCGACTTCATCGTGGCGAGATCGAGCAGCCAGAAGTCCTGTGACGCAAGCAGTCCCTGCATGTAGATCAGACTCTTGCCATCAGGCGAGAAGCGCACGTGCTCGCCCAGGCGCCGCAAGCTGATATGGGGCATTTCGACGCGGGTTCCGTCCGGACGTACGGCAAGCAGCGGAGCGAAGGTGCTCACATTCGTGCCCGCGTATACGATCAGGTTTCCATCCGGCGACCAGACTGGATTGAGTGCCTGCCCGGCGACCAGGCGAACTGGCGCGCCGCCCTCCAACGGAATCTTGAACAGTCCGGGACCGGTGGAGTCGTTCCCACCAGTGACGATCCACTTGCCATCCGGCGACCAGCAACTCGAACCCTGGGCGACAATTCCCTCCCCGATGGGCTGGAGCTCGGCGCCGTCTGAAGAGAGGACGTGTAGTTGTTTTTTCCCGCTCCGGCGGAGCACAATGGCCACCCGGCCTCCATCCGGCGAAACCGCGGGCGTTTCCAGCAGAGCGCCATCGGCACCCTTCCAGACCTCAGTGGCCTGCCCGTCCCGAAGGCGCCACAGTCCGTCGCCCGTCCCGAGGGAAGATAAATAAAACAGCGACGAGCCGCCGAAACGGGGCGCCAGCGCCCGCACGGTCGGCACTGTAAACGGCTTCACATCGTGTTCGTCGGCGACGCGATCAAGGATCGGAACCGTCCAAAGTCCCGCCACGGGATTGCTGATCGTGGCCACCAGCTTTCGGCCGTCGGCGCTGGCTTGCACGGACGTATATTGCTCGAGACCGATGCTCACACGCCGCGACTCCTTCCGTTTCAGATCAAACGCCCACAGCCACGGCCCTGAACCGTCGCCATCCGGCGCCACATAGAACACCGTGTTATTGCCGGATGGCGTGGGATACTTGATGTACGTATTGCGTTGCGTGAGGCGCTCTGGGTTCCGGCCATCCGGCTCTATGCGCCATAAATCCATCTCCTTCGTCGCCGGCGTCCCATGCACGAAATAGATCCAACGGCCGTCAGGCGACCAAGTTGGAAAATGGTTGTGCAATGCCGGCTGGTCTCCGAATATCTTCAGCGCATTGGCGCCCGTGCGGTCCGCAACGAACATGGGGTCGCCATTAGTGAAGTTATGATAGACAATGCGCTCGCCGTCCGGTGACCAAGCCGGGTTAGCGGCCTTCTCGCCGAGGAAATTACGCGGCGCGCCGCCGGTCAGGGGCATCAGCCGCAGCCGCATCCCCACATCACCACCGCCAATCCAAATTTCCGAGCCGTCACCCGAAAAACCGACGTTGCGTAACGGTCCAGGTAACGGGCCCGCGTTTCCCTGGGTCAGATTAATCATGCGTCCGGTACCCACCTGGGTGAGCCAGACATCGAAGGGGCCGTCATGATCGGAGACAAAAGCCACGAACCTGCCGTCGGGCGAGATCGCCGCTTCCACGCTCTCGAAGTCGGTCACACGGGTGAAACGCGCCTTTTCCAGCGGATTGGGGGGCGGAGCCGCCGGCCGGGACATTTCCCAAACCGCGGTTCCCATCACCAGTGCGGCGGCCACGACCCACGGGAGCCAGGCTCGGCTTGACTTCGGCTGCGGCACGCTCTTCGTGGTCGATATTCCGCTCAGCGATTCAATGGCAAACGCCAGATCACTGGCCGACTGGAATCGCCGCTCGACACTTTTTTCCAGGCATCGCGCAACGATCCGCTGCAGTGCCAGCGGACCTTGCCAACCCGTGTCGCTCAGCTCCGGTGGCTCTTCGCGCAAGATTGCTGTCATGGTTTCTGCGGACGTCGCGCGTTTGAAGGCGCGTTTGCCGGTGAGCATCTCGTACAGCACCGCACCGAAACTGAAAATGTCGGAACGCGCGTCACTCGGTTCGCCACGCACCTGCTCGGGCGACATGTAGCCCACGGTACCCATCACCATACCCGGCAAAGTCGCCGGACTCATCAGCGTCACTACAGTTTCGTGGCTTTTCTCCGGTGTCACCAGCTTCGCCAGCCCGAAATCCAGCACTTTAACTCGTCCGTCACGAGTGACAAATACGTTCTCCGGTTTCAGATCCCGATGCACGATTCCCTTCTCGTGTGCCGCCGCGAGTCCCTGGGCGATGCCGAGCCCGTATTCGATCGCGCGCCGGACCGGCAGCGGCCCTGATTCGAGTTTCTCCCGCAGCGTTTGTCCTTCAAGAAATTCGCTGACCAGAAACGGCGCACCCCGGTGCGTACCGATGTCATGGATTCCCAGGATGTTCGGATGGTTCAGCGCGGCAATCGTGCGTGCTTCCTGTTCGAAACGTCCCAGTCGGTCGGCGTCGTTCGCCAGCGCCTCGGGCAGCACTTTGATCGCGACATCACGATTGAGCCGCGTATCACGCGCCCGATACACCTCACCCATGCCGCCCGCGCCCAGCGGAGCAAGGATTTCGTATGGCCCGAGTTTGGTGCCAGCGGCAAGTGCCATTTGTGGGCGTAATTATAGCCGGGTGCATCAAGTTGCACTCAGAGGCGACGATTCTGGGATCGTTGTCGGCAACCCGGAGACTACCCTCAGTTGGCGATATCCCCATATCACAAGCAACCGGGGCATCCCGACCCACTCAGTCCGAATGCCGGCGGATAAGAGCTGCCGTTGGTCGGATATTACCCGCTATTGTCTGTTATCAACCGCTATTGCTTCCTGCTGAAATCCGCTATCGATCCGTGTACAGTGTCAGCGTCAAGAACGGCAACCGTAAACGGTCGCATCGATACGGGAGACCACTATGACCAACCTCGTACGATTCTCCGCATTGATTTTGCGCAGGAACTGGCGACAGAAGCTATTCGGGCTTGCGCTCTTCGGCCTTCTGACCGTGCTCACGAACCCGTCGGCACACGCGCAGACCTTCACCGTGCTGCACAACTTCACGGGCGGGGCCGATGGCAGCGGCCCTCAATCGGGCGTGACCTTTGACCGCGCCGGGAACATTTACGGAACGACGGCGTACGGCGGAATCGCCAACGGCTGTGAAGGCTGCGGGGTGGTCTACAAGCTGTCGCATGTGGGACAGGGCTGGGTCGCAAATCCGCTCTACAACTTCAAGGGCCCGGCTCAAGATGACGGCGTGACACCGACCGCGGGCGTGGTGTTTGGGCCGGACGGGACTTTGTATGGAACAACCTATCGCGGCGGTACGAACAATTTCGGAACGGTGTTTCAGTTAAGGCCTCCTGCGAATGCTTGTAAGAGCGTCAGTTGTTCCTGGAATGAAACCATGTTGCACGCGTTCGGCGATCTGCCGGACGCCGAATACCCCGGTCAGGGGAACCTTGTCTTCGACACCGCAGGCAATCTCTACGGCACGACCATATACGGCGGCGGGTTCGGGCTTGATTGCGACGACGAGTCCTGCGGCGCAGCCTACGAAATGTCACGCACCAACGGAGTGTGGAACGAAAACGTGATTTGTCCGCTCGGCAGCTGCACGTTTCCGGGATTCTGGCCGATGGCTGGGCTCACCTTCGACCCTGCCGGGAATCTGTATGGAACCGTCACCAACACTTCAGGAGGAGTGTTCGAATTGCTTCCGCAAGAGGACGGGAGCTGGCTGTCCAATACGCTGTATAGCTTCCTTTCACAGCCACAGTTCGATCCCGCGGGCGGAGTCATCCTCGATGCTGCCGGCAACGTCTACGGCACGACGGCTGGAGGTGGTACCGGCGGAGGGGGCACAGTGTTCGAGTTGGTTAAGTCCGGGAATACTTGGAGCTTCAGTCTGCTGTACAACTTCCCGTATTCCGGAGTTCAGCAACTTCCCGGACCGCAGGCGAACCTCACGCTGGACGCCGCCGGCAACCTCTACGGCACGACTCTTTTCGGCGGGGCGATGGACTGCGGCATGGTCTTCAAACTTAGTCCTGCGGGCGGGAGTTGGAATCTCACAGTCCTACATGACTTCACTTGCAACGCCGATGGCGGAAAGCCGTTCAGCAACGTCGTCTTCGGGACGGATGGCAATCTCTACGGCACCGCCTCAACCGACGGAGCTTTCGGTGGTGGTGTCGTCTGGGAGATCACGCCGTAACTGAAACTCTGCCGTTTCACAGCGTGTCGCATCCTGGATTGGGTGCCGCACCTTTCTGCCAGGTCGTTCGGATATACCGAAAAGTTCCCTGCTCCCTTAATCTTTGGATAGTTGTTGCTGATGAGCCCTGTATCCGGCGGCGACCATGGGACCGCTGTAGACTCATGGAATGAGAGCTGGGCGGACGTTGTTCGCGGGACTGGTGTGGGCGTTTGCGGCGCTGTATGCGTCGGCGCAGGTGAGCTATGTACCGCTGGAGTTCCGGACGGTGGAGGGGATTCGGCCGTTTGTGTCGGTGCAGTTGAACGGCGCGCCGTTTGTGTTCATGGTGCATGGCAACGCTTCGTTTTATGTGATGACAACGCATGCCAACGCCGCGAAGGCCGGCGTAACGGACACGCGGCACGATGCGAACTTTGGCATCGATGCGCCGGGACATGTTAGCTCGGCCGGGCTGACGCGAACGACGCTGAAGTCGCTGAAGGTCGGCGATCAGGAAGACCACGACGTTCCGTTCTCACTGTTCGAAGTACCGGTCGCAGGCATGGATGGGATGCTGGGCATCGGGTGGCTGCGCGCAAACAATGTGATCGTCGATTACGACGGACTGCGGCTGGGGCTCGCCAAGACGCCGGAGGACGGGCACAAGGAAGATGCGCGGCTGGTGCACGATGGATTTGTCGCGCATGCGATGACGTGGGACCCGGATCTAAAGCGGTTTGTTGTGTCGGTCGAGGTGAACGGCAAGCGGTCACGGATGGTGGTGAGCACGGTGAGCAGCGACATCGTGGATGTGCGGTTTGCACGGACCGCCGGAATTGCCTTGGGACCTGTGGTGTACGTAGATTCTGGACCGCGGGGCGCGAGGGTCGACAACTGGCTGAGCAAGCGGCCTGTGCGCCTGAGTATCGACGGACAGAAGACGGCGTGGATGCAGCCGACGGTGCAGGATACGTATGCGTATAGCAGTGGGACGCCGCCGGCAGATGAAACGAAGTGGGTCGGCGGATATCTGGGGTGCGATTTCATGCTGGCGAACGATGCCGTGATCGACTTTGGGACAGGGACGCTGTTGCTGCGGCCACCGGTGGAATAGCGGATTCTGCAGTGGGCTGGCACGATCAGTCGGGCAAATAAAGGAACAGCAATGCGCTGGTATCACTATGTGGCGTACTTTTTCGGAGGCGCCTTTTTGGCAAACACGCTGCCTCATCTCATTAACGGAGTCTCAGGTCATCCTTTCCAAAGTCCTTTTGCATCGCCACCCGGACAGGGTTTGTCTTCAGCGATGATCAATGTCCTTTGGGGATTCTTCAACCTTGCGCTTGGCTATTTGCTGATATGTCGCGTCGGAAGTTTCAACTTGCGCAAGACTGTACACGTGCTTTGTCTGGGAGCCGGCGCTTTAATTATGTCGCTGATGCTGGCTCGCACATTCGGACGGTTTTACGGGGGATTGTGAGGCTGATTAATTTCGCGGTGAATAGCGGGTTACACTAATCGCATGAGTTGGGTGAAGGACCATCTGCAAACGCAAAATGACCACGTTGGTGCGCATCAGCACAAACCGGGATCGCGTGCGCCTGAATCTCCTCCGTACCAACGGAGTTGGAATCTACTCTGTGATGCTATTGCGAATGACGTTACCGAATTCAACGATGATCGCGGCACCCAATTCATGGTCAGGCGTGAAGGCGCTCTATTGCAGGTGATTCCGAAACAGCCGTCGATCGATACAGTGCTTGTGCAGGTGGACAAGGACGGTATCGTGGAATTGATGTGTCCCATCACTCACCCTGGAGCGCCGCGCCGGGGACAATTCAAACTAGAGCTTGAGGGCATTTGCTCGGTAGGGGATTTCGTGGGACAGCCCGCACCAACCGATAGCGTAATGTCGGCGAAGGAATTCTCGAAGTTCGCTTTGGAGCCGCTCCTATTTCCCGCTCAGTAAGAACAAGTCAACGCCAAAAAACTCGTCCCACGAGCGCCTCGTAACAGGGCACGACTTCAGTCGTGCCGAAAAACGCAAACAAGAATTCGGGCTTTAGCCCTTGTACCAGCGGTCGCAGGGGCTAAAGCCCGCCTTTGTGCGTGATCTCTGCGGCACGACTGAAGTCGTGCCCTGATACAAAGCTCTCTCACTTCATGGTATGAGTGCGAGTAGTCCTGCACTGCCCACCAAATCAATCAACATCGAGACTCCGCACTACATCTCCGCCAACACCTGATGCACGAGGTGAATCGCGATCGATCCTTCGCCGACGGCCGACGCCACGCGCTTCACATTGCCGGCCCGGATATCCCCCACCGCAAATACCCCCGGCAGGCTGGTCTCGAGGAGCTGCGGCGGGCGCGACAGCGGCCACGCCCTCTCTTCCAGCGTCGCACGATCAAGATCGTGGCCGGTCAGCACGAAGCCTTTGTTGTCGAGCGCCAGACATCCCTCCAGCCACTCCGTGCGCGGCGAGGCGCCGGTCATCACGAACAGATGGCGTATGTCGTGGGGGACAATCTGCCCGCTATCGCCATCGCTCCAGCTGATGCGCTCCAGGTGTCCGTTGCCGTCGACACCGGCGACCTCCGTGTTGTAATGCAGCTCAATCGCCGGGTTTTCTTCGATGCGCCAAATCAGGTAGCGCGACATGGTGTCCGCCAGCTTGCCCGAGCGCACCAGCATGTAAACCTTGCGCGCTTTGCCAGACAGATAAATCGCCGCCTGTCCCGCAGAATTTCCGCCTCCGATGACCACCACGTCTTCGCCCACGCACAACTGCGCTTCCATCGCCGTGGCACCGTAGTAGACGCCGTTGCCCCCAAACTGCGATAGCTTAGGAATGGGTGGCATGTTGTATTGGGCGCCCGCGGCCAGCACGATGGAGCGCGTCGGCAGCAGCGTGCCCTCGTCGAGGATGACCTGATACGGACGGCGATCACATTGCAGGCGCACGGCGGTGCGCGCGACCATCATGTTCGCGCCGAACTTCTGCGCCTGCGCCAGCGCGCGCCCGGCCAACTCCTGGCCCGAAATACCCATAGGGAAGCCGAGATAGTTTTCGATGCGCGAGCTCGATCCTGCCTGTCCGCCCGGGCTTGCTGTTTCCACCACCAGCACGTTGAGGCCTTCGGATGCCGCATAGACCGCGGCTGCCAGCCCCGACGGCCCCGCGCCCACGACGATCAGATCGCGCACCTGCGATTCGTCGATGTTCAGGTTGAGCCCGAGGCAATCGGCCAGCTCGCGGATCGAGGGATTGCGCAGGACGCTGCGCGCATTGCAGACCACGACCGGAACTTCCTCTACCTTGACGTGGAAGTGGTCGAGGATCGACTGCGAGCGCTCGTCCGCGTCCAGATCAATAAACTTGTAGGGATAACCGTTGCGGCCCAAGAAATTGCGCAGGCTTAGCGTGTTGGCGCAGTTGAGCGAGCCCAACACCAGCACATTGCTCGCCTCTTCGCTGATCAGAAGCAGCCGGCGCAGGATGTACGCCTTCATCAGGATATCGCCCAGCTCCGCATCTTTGGCGACGATGGCGCGGAACTCGCTGGACGCGATTTGCAAAAATTCGCCGGAGGCGGTGACCTGTCCGCGCAGCAATGCGCGCTGGCCGGAGATGACGGAGAACTCGCCGGTGATGCTGCCGGGAACGTGCCTGACCAGGGATCGCACACCCTGGGGACAAGGCTGAAGAATCTCCAGGCCTCCTGACAGAACCACATAGACGGGAACGTTGCTGTCCCCCGGTTCGAACAGCACCTCGCCCGCTTCCGCGTGTCGCAGCTTGCCGTGTGGACGCAGCCGCTCGATCTGCGCAGGCGTGAGAAGAGGAAAGGCCTCAGAGCCGGGTTCAACGGAGATGTGAGTTACAGCAGACATAAGCTGATTTTAGCTCCGCGGCAAAAATGGGAACCGATCTAGTGTAGATGAGGTGCGAGCCCACGAAGGTGCGACAGGCTCTCATATCATCGTCACAGGATCCTGCCACCCGGTTGCAAGACGACTCGGATTTTCTCTGCAGTTAAGACTGCGCGGCGAAGGACGCAGTCGGTCCCGTCCTTGAAACGGGCGTCTTCCCATACGTCGCTGCTAAGTCGCAGTGTCGAGGTGGAAGGACTCCTGGTATGGCTCGACCGGATAACCCTTCGCTTTCCAGGCCGCCAATCCACCTTTGAGAAACTTGACCCGGTAGATATGAAGACCAAGCGCTCGATGGGTGATGACTCGACTGGTTTTGTCGCCGGGACAGGTACAGTAAGCCACCGCATCCTTCTCTTTCGGGATGATCGCGGGGTTCTTGAGTATTTCGCTTGGGGGAATCCTCTTGGCGCCCGGGATGATCTCCGTATCGGCTAACAAGTCGAGCGGCAGGCGAACATCGAAGAGCAGCACCTCTTGCTTCGAGGCCAACAAGGCATGGAGCTCCTCCGGAGTGATGCAGTGCTGTTCCACTAGATGGCGATCCCTCGTGCGCTTGATCCAAATTACGATTGCTGTGCCCAGCACCGCGACGCAAACAGCAGCCACTGTTAGAAACATCGCCAGTCTCCTCCATTCTCTGTAAACCAGATTCCAGCGGAGAGAAAAAGATTCTTCGCAAACCCAGATCCGCATTCCCCCCAAGTCCGGCAAGAAATCCCATGAGCTCGCGCGGCGTGCCTCATTGACGCATTGGGCCTGATTCCGAACTGAGCAACGGACATGGCCATCTCGCTTGCCTGTTATAACTCCTGTACACTTCTCAATCTGGGGTGAGAGATCGAGGCCGTAATTCACTAACCGGGACGATTGGGGCCATCATGTCGATTCGACCGGTCAAGCGCGTCATCAAATCGAAGCCAACACTGGAAGGAGCGGGCGTACATCTGCGCCGGGCGTTTGGCTTCGGCGACACCAGTGAATTCGATCCATTCCTCCTGCTCGACGATTTCCGCAACGATGTGCCTGCGGATTATCTCGCCGGCTTCCCCTGGCATCCGCATCGCGGCATCGAGACCATCACCTACGTTCTCGCAGGCACGGTCGATCATGGCGACAGCACCGGCAATAGCGGCACCATCGGCGCCGGCGATGTGCAGTGGATGACGGCCGGCAGCGGCATCATTCATCAGGAGATGCCGAAGGGCGACAACACCGGCCGCATGCATGGCTTCCAGCTATGGGCCAATCTTCCCTCTTCGCTAAAGATGACCAAGCCTCGCTACCAGGAGATCAAGTCTGGCGAGATTCCCGTGGTGACCGACGACGACGGCACCGCGGTTCGCATCGTGAGCGGAGACTTCTGGGGCAAGCACGGGCCGGTAGATCAGGTCGCAGCCGATCCGATTTATCTCGACGTGACCGTTCCCCCGCATCATCGCAAAACGCTGCCGGTGGAGACCACGCGCCATGCGTTCGCGTATGTGTTCGCGGGTAGCGGCAAGTTCTGCAACGCCTCCGCTCCGCTTGCTGTGCCAACTGAGCCAGTCACCTGGTGCCAGGAAACTCCTCCTCCGGCGGAAGCCGACAATCGGTCGCTGCTTCTCTTCGACCGCGGTGATGAGGTCAGCCTCGAAGCTGGGGAGGATGGAATCCGCTTTCTGCTGGTCTCAGGTAAGCCGCTCGAAGAGCCGGTGGCATGGTACGGCCCCATCGTTATGAACACCCAGCAGGAGCTGCAAGAGGCATTCTCGGAATTGCGCCAGGGAACCTTTTTGAAGGAGACTGGAAGCTGAGGCACAACCGATGACGACCGTTACCCGCATCGTCGCCGTATTCGCCTTCGCCACGCTGTCGCTCTCTTCCCTATTCTCCCAGCAGACATCCGCAAACCCGCAAAATCAGCACCCCACCGGCACAATGGTTCTGAGCTTCGGCCCAACCGAGAGCAATCCAGAAGGCAAAGCCGCAGCCGAGAAACTTCTGCAAGCGCTCGGCGGTGCGACCGAGGTCAATGGGGTAAAGAGTCTGCACCAGACCGTGATTACGCTGCGCCAGGGGCAGAAGATCGGCACGGAACAGACCATCGTTTATCCCAACAAGCAAGCGCAAACGGTAACCCTGCCGCAGGGAAAGACGACGATGGTGGTAACCCCGACGACTGCATTCGTCGTACGCGGAAACCAGGTGCAGGGTTTTCCGCCCAATCAGCGAGCCGCCTTCGATGCGACGTTGAAGCATGACTTCATCAACGTTCTGCAACACCTGAATGACCCGAAATACATTTTCGTGGCACTCGGTCAGGAAAAGGTGCGAGGCCAGGAGGCAACGATAGTCGACGTTGAGGCCGATGGCGTTCCGACGCGCTGGTGGATCGCAGGCGACGGCAAACTCCTGCAGGAGCGTTATTCCGACATGGCGCAGGGCGGCGGGGCCATGCAGACGATGATCTATCTCGACTGGAAGAATTTTGGCGGTCTCAAATATCCAACCCGGTATCAGATGACTCAGCCGGGCCAGCCGGAGATGACCATGACGCTCACCGCGATGGAGGTGAACACCACCGTGAATCAAAAAGTCTTCGAAATACCGACGGAATAATTGCCGCTTCCGGTTTTTCCGTGAAATTCCCCTTCCTCAACGCATCTTCCCAATTCCTCACTCACTTTGCTGCTTAGTATCAATAAGTTAGCTACTCATATCCGAATCATCCAGAAATCACCCCCGAATTATCGCGAATGCATTGTTTGAAACCAGCACCTGCCGCACACTCGCGCCATCACGCAACGAATTCGCAATCGCAAGATGCGAGTTCCCAGCGGATAAATCACAAAGAAAAGAGGACAAGACAATGAAAAGCAAATTCGTAATGTTGATTTCGATCGGAGCCCTGGCATTCGGCGCCAGCGTTCCCAGCGCGATGGCAGCCAGCGGGTCCAAGCTTCCCAACGCTCGCGGGCCCGTCTCGGTCAGCAAGAGTGCGCGGGCCGCGATGGCGAAGAAGAGCGTCTCCAAGACCGCTACTCCGACCTCGCACACCATTCTCCCTGGTGCCAAGAATAACTTTTAGCGGCGTACGCCGGCCCAACCCAGCTGGCGTTCGTCACTCTTCCTGGCAGGGTGGAACAACTTCCATCCTGCCAGTTATTTTGCGGCGGTATATAGAAACAGAATTCCGGGAGTTGTCCAATCATGAGCGGAAGAAAAGGAGCTCGTTACGCGATCGGCATTGCTGCTCTTGCAGTGGCGGCGCTGCTCTGTCCGCTCCCGGCTCGCGCGCAACAGATCACCTCATCCGTTCAGGACCCGAGCGACGAAATAAACACGCTAGCTTCCGGCGCAAATGCGCTTGCACAAGCGGTGAAGCCGGTGTCGCCAAGTCCTTTCGAGCGGCCGTCAAGCAGCACGCATAAGGCAGGCGACGACAACGAGTCTCCCGACTCTCTCTTATTCCAGATGGATCGCAAGTTCACCAGCACCTTGACTGAGTATGCCTTCACCGCGCCTGCTGGCTTCTACTCGCTCGATCACAGCCCGGGCAGTCCAGCGGATTGGAACAGTTCGCTGACCAGTGCATTCACTGTTTACCTGAATCAGGACAGCGCGACTGCGGTGCGCATGACGGGCGATCTGGAAACCTTTGGTCAGCGACGACTGGCCGGTGCGGTCGGAGACCCCGGAAGTCAGCTCTTCACCATGCAATGGGAAGCTACCCACGTTGTGCGCAGCAAGCTAGGCGCGATGGAAGCAGCTGCCGGCAGATATCAGGAGCAACTGATCCCCTATCCCGCATTCGCGAACGGCCCGCTGACCGATGTGTTGTTGGGATACTCCGCGTCTTCTGTTGGCTTCGAGACTACGGTCACGTTGCCCGACAGGAATATAGGTTTCTCGTTTCGCTACGGGACCGAGCGCCTGGGACCGGTGGTGAACAAAGCGCATACGGCGCTATTCGAATTCTCATGGACGTGGTGAAGAGGGTATTCACCCTGACCCTTTGCCCGACTCACATTTCCCTTGCCATCCTCAGGTATCCTGTGTGACCTTGGAATGACTGCGCTCACAATGCGCCACCACACAAGTTGTGACCCCATTTTGCAGCCGAGCGCCGGCGAGCGTTCCGCGTTTGCAGTAATTACAACGAAACTTATGAGGAGGGTACCTACGATGAAGCTAGCGGTTCGATATCTGGTAGGGGTTCTGGCATTTGGCGCGATGTGTTTACCCAGCGCCGTGTCGGCCCAAGTCGTTCCTGGAAAGCATCCTGAGTTTCTGCACGCGCTGTCGGATCTGCGCGCGGCGCGCGGCTATCTGGACAAAGTGACTCCCAATGAGACGGTCGACAGCGATACGGCAGCTGCCATCCGCGAAATCGATTCTGCCATCAGCGGGATCAAGCAGGCGTCGATCGATGACGGCAAAGATCTTCATGATCATCCGCCCATCGACGCTCACCTGGAGAGAACTGGCCGGTTGAATACCGCCAAGCAGCTCCTGCAGCAAGCTTACGCCGATTTGAAGGGGCCGGAGACCAATCCGGCGGCCGCCGAATTGCAAAAACGTATTTGGGGGCACATTAATGCTGCGCATAAATACGTCGACGCAGCGATCGTGGCCAAAGGCGGGAAGCCCTAAGCTGTGTCGATTGAGTTGAGTTAACGAAATTATTGATCGCCCCAGGTTATCGTCCGGAAGAAGGGCGAAAATCAGGGGCATTCGTTTGTCGTTTGGACGCTAATCCGACGTTCAGGAGGGCTCGAGGATTTGTGGGTAATCAGGGCAGTAGTCGAAATGCCGTCAAAGGGACGAGCTTTCTGCCGGAAGGAAACGCGCTCTTGGGAGCGATTAGGAGACGAAGTGGCGCAAACCACATAACTGCAAACTACTACCCAGAAAGGGGTTGCTCTTCCTCAACCTGCTCCACCCGGAGCCAGCAGAATCTGAGCGGGGTTAATTGCATGGTGCCGCCATTTTGATTGGATGTCAAGAAATATTCAACCAGATCGCGCAAAACGCTCTTGCCGACATCGATTCCCCCAGATCATCGGCATCCCAAAGGCTCGCTAACATCCCCGCTCTATCTGCCTGATGCGAGGCTAGTTGTCCCCTAGGGTGAAGGTTTCTCTTGACCCCAACCGTCGATTCCCATAATCTTTGGGCACACTTTCACTCCCAGCAATTGATCGATCATCACGGTCCCTGCTGCTTCTGCTCCCATCCGACCACGTTCTTTTTGCGGAGCATGAGTTAGAACGGGGGATCTGCGAGGAAGCACCTGAATGAGAAATCCGGTCGTTCGCTCGTATTCCGCCATTGTCATTGCGGTTTTATTCTGCTTTTCGGCCGCTGCAGCCTATGGCCAAAGCACCGATCAGGGCTCCCAGGGCTCGGTGAGCGCGCCCAATATCCTGGTGCCCAATCAGCAAGGCCAGCAGGGCCAAGGTTCGCCTTCCGCCGGCCAGGTGGCCAACGTTCCGGGAGCGCCCAACGCCCAAGCCTACAGTGTCACGCTGCGGAATTTCCTGCAGAACCGTCCCGAGGTCATGGATCAGCTGAAGCTGCTGTTGATCCAGCGCATGCGTGACGACGGCAGCCTGGTCGACGACCAGACCGTCACCGATCAGATGGTGTATGAGCACATGCAGAGCGATCCGGAGTTCCGGGCGGACGCAATTCACTCCCTGATTGATCAGGGGTACATCTCCGAAGACGACGCCAAGGCGCTGCTGGGCGCTCAGAACAATCCGGCTTACGCGCAAGGATACGAAAATCTCAACCCGAACATCAATTCTGAGCTGTATCCCACTGCACCATCTGACAATATCAACCAAGGGAATGTCGGTAATGAAGAAGCAGCGGCCGGCGGCGTATCGGGACGAACGACAACCGGTACGACTGGAAGAACCGCCCCCAGCGTTTCAACTTTGCAGCCGCCGCGCTACGACGACTCCGCGCTGAATCCCAAGACCCTGCCCCAAAAGAGCCCTTATCCCGGCTTGCCGTCGGTTCGCGATCTCTACACCCAATTCCCTGAGCAGCAGAAGACGCTGAGGCGCTTCGGCTCTGAAATCTTCCGCGCGGACGTCGTCGGCATGCGCAACTTCCCGATGGATATGCCCGCCGGTCCAGATTATGTTCTCGGCCCCGGAGACAGCGTCACCATCAACACCTGGGGAGGCGTAACCCAGCGGCTCACCCGTCCCGTTGATCGCGAAGGCCGTCTCGCGTTGCCGGATACCGGTCCCGTAGCCGTTTCGGGCCTGACTCTGGTGCAGGCGCAGCGCGTCGTCCAGGGCGTCCTTGCCCCGCAATACCATGACGCACACGTCGATCTCTCGGTGACCCGTCTGCATACCCTCCGTGTTTACGTTGTCGGCGATGTACAGCGGCCCGGTGCCTACGACATCAGTTCCCTTTCGACGCCGCTGAACGCTCTTTACGCCGCCGGCGGTCCGACTTCGACCGGCTCATTGCGCGTCGTCAAGCACTATCGCGGCGAGCAGCTTATCAGCGAAATGGATCTCTACGATCTCCTGCTGCGTGGCGTCCGTAAGGCCATCGAGCATCTTGAGCCCGGCGACACCATCCTTGTTCCGCCGGTCGGTCCTCTGGTCGCAGTTTCCGGCATGGTGCGGCGGCCCGCGGTCTACGAACTGAAGGGCGACACGCAACTTTCCGACGTGATTACGATGGCGGGCGGTGTCTCTGTTGCCGCCGCGCTAGGCGAGGTAAAGGTCGAACGTATCGAAGCGCATGAGAAGCGCGTCGTACTCGACACCAAGCTGGGGCCGACTACTCCCCAGGCGCCGCAGGCGACCGTGTCGCAGGTGGCCGCGCTGCAGCCCTTCGCCGTGCAGGATGGAGATCGCATCACGATCGCTCCCATCCTTCCCTACAGCGATAGCGCGGTGTACCTGCAAGGCCACGTCTATCGGCCGGGCCGATATGCCTTCAAGGAGGGCATGAAGGTCACCGACCTGATCCACTCCTATCAGGAGGTCCTGCCGGAACCTTCGAATCATGTCGAGATCATTCGTCTCGCGCCGCCGGATTTCCGCCCACAGACGATTCAAGTCGACCTCTCCGGCGCGCTCGCAGGCGACGAGAGCATCACCCTCCAGCAGTTCGACACGGTGTGGGTATTTGGCCGATATGAGATCGATCCTCCCAGGGTGAGAATCTACGGAGACGTGCTGCGGCCGGGCGAATACCCGATGAGCGGCGGCATGACCGCAGGCGACCTCGTCAGGATGGCAGGCGGTTTCCGCCGCAGCGCCTATCTCCAATCCGCCGATCTGGCCAGTTACAAGGTTGAGAAAGGCGAACAGGTCGTCACCAACCAACAGACCATCTCGATCGGCGCGGCGGTCTCCGGCGACATTTCTCAGGATATGGCACTCAAGCCAGGCGACGTTCTCACCATTCTGCAAATTCCGGGATGGAGCGATATCGGCCGCTCCGCAACTTTAAAAGGCGAAGTCCAATTTCCCGGCAGCTACGGCATTAACGAAGGCGAGCGCCTGAGTTCGCTGATCAAGCGCGCCGGCGGCTTCCGCAACACTGCCTTTCCTGCGGGCTCGGTGCTGGAGCGCGTCGAAGTCCGGCAGTTGGAAGAAAAAGGACGTCAGGAGCTGATTCGCCGCATCGAGGCTTCGACGTCGACGGTTCACTTCTCGCCCGCCAGTACCGGGCAGGATCAGGCCGCCATTCTGCAAGCCGTGCAGCAGCAGCAAACGCAAACTCTTAACCGCCTGCGTTCCGAGCCGGCTGTCGGAAGGCTCGTCATCGATATCTCCGCCAATATCAAGGACTGGGAGGGTACGCCGGCGGATGTCTACCTCCGCGCCGGTGATGTCGTCACCATTCCGCGCAAACCCAACTTCGTCCTCGCGTATGGCCAGGTCTATAACCCCACCGCGATCACCTACGTTCCCGGCAAAACGGCCGACTGGTATCTGGCGCAGGCAGGAGGTCCCACGGAGCTGGCGCTGAAGAAGGCGATCTACGTGATCCGCGCCAATGGATCGGTAATTTCGCAGCAAGGCAGCGGCTGGTTCAAGGGCAATGTCCTCAGCACCAAGTTGCATCCCGGCGATGTGCTCGTTGTTCCGGAGAAGGCGCTCGGTGGCTCAACCGCGTGGAAGAGCGCCCTGGAAACCGCGCAGCTGGTCGCCAACCTGGCTGTTGCTGCTGCTGTCGCTGTGCATTTCTAAATGGTGTTTCGGCTCCCATCCAAATTGGCGAGCACGCTTTTGTGCTGCGTGCTCGCGACCCTCGCACACGCGCAGTCCGCGCTGCCTGATCCTCCTCCGCCAAATCTTCCGTCCGCGAATCAGACCATCGCGCCCGCAGTCAACGAAGATGAGAAGTCTACGGTCACACTGAAATCGCTGCCCAAGAACATCCTGCAGGATCAGGAGGCTTTCTTTACCACTCCGGCTCGTATGAAGTCGGAGAATCTGTTCTTCATCGTTCCTGCTACCTTCGCAAGCGCGTTTCTGGTAGGCAGTGATACATGGGTGGAAACCAAACTCCCCAAGGGCACCAGCACGATCAATCATGCAGCGACGTTTTCCGATGCCGGTGCTGCCGCGCTGCTCGGCGCAAGCGGCGGGCTTTTTCTTCTTGGCCAAGTGCACAACGACGATCACGAGCGCGAAACCGGCATTCTCGCCGGAGAAGCTGCACTGGATTCGTATCTCGACGTCACCGCCTTCAAATACATTGCCGGACGCGAACGCCCCGACACCGGCAACAATCGAGGCAATTTCTTTTCCGGCGGCGATTCCTTCCCTTCCGATACCTCAGCGATCAGTTGGGCCGCAGCCAGCGTGATCGCGCGCGAATATCCCGGTTGGGCAACGCAGGTGATGGCCTACGGCACGGCGGGTGCTGTCAGCGCCGCGCGCGTTGTCGGCCAGAAGCATTGGATGGCAGACGCGATTCTTGGCAGCGCTCTGGGCTGGTACATGGGTCGTCAGGTATTTCGCGCGCGTGCGGCCAATGACATCGATCCGCGGAACTGGGGAACGTTTGTCAAGAATCCCGACGACAAGATTCCCGATCCCAAATTCATGGGCACGACCTATGTCCCGCTGGACAGTTGGGTCTACCCTGCTCTGGATCGGCTCGCCGCGCTTGGGTATTTGCCAGAATACGTTCAGGAAATTCGCCCGCTCGCGCGGTTGGAGGTCGCAAGGCTTACACTGCAGGCGCAAGAGGGCACCGGCTATCCTGACGTTCACAATGCAGAAACAAAAGTTGTGGAGGAACTACGCCGCGAGTTCGCGAATGAACTGGCGAATCTGGAAGGTGCTCCGAATATTGGTGTGCAGTTGGAATCAGCCTATGTTGGCGTGACGGAAATCGCGGGCATGCCGCTAGACGACAGCTTCCACTTCGCCCAGACGATCTACAACAACTTCGGTCGCCCCTATGGGCAGGGCTTCAATAGCATTGTTGGCGCCTCGACTCGCGCAGAGGCCGGGCCAATCGCCTTCTACATTCGCGGAGAGTACCAGCACTCCTCTTCGATCGCGCCGTATAGTCCGGCTGCCGCGCAGGCGATTGCGAATGTTGATCAGCTGCCGCTGAATTCCGTGCCGACATTTCCCGGCGAAAACCAGTTCAAGACGATTGAGGCCTACGCGACTCTCAACATGAACAACTGGGAGATGTCCTTCGGCCAGCAAGCGCTGGATTGGGGACCCGACGCCGGTGGTTCGCTCATGCTTTCCAACAATGCGCAATCCATGACCATGCTGCGCGTAGCCCGTGTCTCACCGTTTCAGCTTCCCGGTCCGCTCGCCTGGCTGGGCATGCTGCGCAATACGGCCTTTGTAGGCCGCGTTGATGGTCAGACCTACATCCGCGGAGCGTATCCCACATTTCCGCTGATCGGAAATGGCGTCACGCTCCTGAATCCGCAGCCTTACACGTGGGGAGACAAGCTGGCTCTGAAGATGTCCCCCAACTTCGAAATGGGCGTCACCATTACGGTGATGTGGGCGGGCTATACTCGGCCGGCTACTTTGTCCACTTGGTTCCACACCTGGTCGAGCACGGGTAACGATCAGCTAGTCGATCCCGGCAAGCGTTTCAACGGCATCAACTTTTCCTATCGGATTCCGGGACTGCGCAACTGGGTCACGCTCTACGCCGATGGCATGGCCAACGACGAGCCCAACCCCATTGCCTATGCGCACGAGTCGGCGTGGAATCCCGGACTGTATTTCCCGCAGATTCCCAAGCTGCACAATCTCGACCTCCGCGTCGAAGGCCTCTACACGAACATCCCCGGTTATCCCGGCGTCGGCCGCTACTACGCCAACGCTCACTATGCCGATGGCTATCGCAACGACGGAGTGATTATCGGCAGCTGGATTGGCCGCCAGGGCGACGCCATTCAGGCGTGGGCGACCTATTGGTTCTCGGCGGAAAAGAAGATTCAGCTCAGCTACCGGCGACAGTACAACGATCCCGTGTTCCTCGAGGGAGGCGGATTGAATGACTACTCCGCAACCGTCAATTGGCTGTTTAAGAAAGAAATCCAGGTTCAGCCGATGGTGCAGTACGAGCGCTGGGATTTTCCTCTGATCAGCTCAATACCCAAAACCAACGTCACCGCTGCACTGCAGATTACCTTCTGGCCGGTGCACAAGAAGTCGCAGCGGCCGACCAACAGCGCAGTTTCCAATACTCCCTGATGGTAGTGGGGCGCTACAGCGCCGCGTTCGAGGTCGATAAAAATAGATGGCGCCGTGGCGATCATCAAGATGATCACCACGGCTTCGAATTCCTACCTCAATGCTGCTTTCGCCGGCCTGAAGGCCGGCACTACCGAAAAACTTCAACTACGGTTGCGGTATCAACAAAAATCCTGCGTCCTCGTGGTTGTGCTCGGCCCAGCCGACAATCTCGCCCGCCTCATTAATTCCCGTTGCTGCCTGCAAAACCCAGCCCGGATGCGGCGCAATCAGATCATTCAAGTCGTGGAAATCCTGCGCCTCACTCCAGACAAACGCGCGGTCGGCGTCTCCAAACGGTCCATAGGAGCCAACAATCACATCGCAGCTATTGATCGCTCTGGGATGGGCCGCGGGTCTCTTGTCAGAAAGAGCTAATCGTTTCGTCTCCCCATCGCGATAAAGCACGAGGTCGGTGGGAAAAACTTGCATGACAATGTCGCCGGCCGGATTCATCTCCAGCGCGGAACTAAAGGCGTCGGCCGGACCGATGCGCCGCAGCCCACGAGCCGCGTCCCAGACAAATGCCTGGTATCTGCCGTTCTTGTCGTAGATATTGCCGATCACCAGGCCGCGGTTGTCGATCCCGTGCGCAACGCTGGCGCAGCAGTCGCCCAGCGGAGTGACCTTCGCGCCATCCCAGATCACGGCTGCACTCTTCGTCGCACCTGTGACCTGTGACTCGCCCGCGATCTGCCCGGAGTTGTTGACGGCGAACGGCCGCGAATGCACTCCCGACAGCAGCGTCACCTTGCCATCCGAGAAAGTGAAACCCTGCCGCTGCGTCGTGGGACGATTGATGGCGACCCCGATGGCGAAGCCGTGATCGTTCAGCCCGACGCCTTCGCTGTTGGTGAAGCCGCTCGGCACTTCGGCTTCGCGCAAGCCGTCGTGCTTGCTCCACAGCGCAGCACGCCCTTCTTCGCTCGTTCCAACGATGAGCTGGGAGTTGTTTATACCGGCGGGACGCAGCGGCACCGGGACCAGCTCATAGTGCCGCGCCACGCATTTGGGAGCCTTGGCCTGCGCCGTGGCCAGCGAAACCACCATCAAGATCGCCAACGCGCAGAGAAGCAGAGACCGCACAAAAGTCATGATGCTCTCATCGTCTCAGTCTCAGACAGGCCATGTGCAATCAATGCGTGTAGATCAGCGTCAGCACATCCTGAATCGCGGTCGCACCGCCCGTTGCACCCGTAAAGCCGACATAACCGGTATTTCCGCCGAGCGTAGCCGGAATGTTGATGTGCCACGAGGTCAGGAACGTCGCCTGCGTAACCTTGTCGGTGATTCGCATGACCAATGTCGTTCCGTTGTAGGTTACATGTACTCGGAACGGATCACCGCTATGCAAATTTACACCGCTGGCGGTCATGTCGATAGCCGGAATTGTAGGCGAAGCGCCATCCGTATAGAGCCCCGTCGAATCTGAGCCCTCGCCAAAACCGTTGTAGAGATCAAACTTGATGGCGATGCTGTTGGGAATCCCCGGTGATCCACCGGGGCTGCTGGCGCCATAACCAAGGCCGGCGCCTGCCGGACCAAGCGCCGTCGGCCCGGCGCTCTGGATCGCAAAGGTTATTCCGTTGGCAGTCGCCTGCGTCGGCTGGAAGGAAAATTGACTATCGAAGCTGGTGATGTTCACCGGCGTGCTGAACCAGGCGCTGGATTGCTCGCTGGGCTGGCCATTCGTCAACCGAATCTTCGTCCCGTTCAGAGCGGCACTTCCATTCAACGCCAAACCGGTGCTGGTGAAGCCTTTCAGGTAGCTGATCGTGTATGGCGCAACGTAGGTCCAGTCGAGAATATCCTGAACCGCTGTTGCATCGCCCGACGCTCCTGTGAAGCCGATGTAAGCCGTCGGCGCACCCACCGTGCCGGGAATGTCGATGGGCCACGACGTAGTGAACACCGCATTGGTCACCGTATCGGTGAGTGTCATGCTCAGGGTCACACCGTCGTAAGTCATGTGGACGTTCATGATGTCGCCGCTGTGCAGATTCACACCGCTCGACGTCATGTCGATCGCAGGAATCGTAGGCGACGCGCCGTCGGTATACAGTCCGGTCGAGTCCACGCCTTCGCCGAAGTTGTTGTACAGATCAAACTTCACGGCAACGCTGGTGGGTATGCCGGGCGTCCCACCTGGACTGACAGCGCCGTAGCCAAGGCCTGCGCCGCTAGGTCCCAGTTGCGTCGTACCTGCATTCTGGATAACGAAGGCAATTCCATCGCCCACCGCGCTGGTCAACTGGAAGCTGAAGTCCTCGGTGAAGTTCTGCACGTTCACTAGCGTCGCATACCACGCGCTGGATCGCTCGCCCTGTCCGCCGTCGGTTAGCCGCAGGCGAGTGCCGACGAACGTAGCATTTCCGTTCACGCCCAATCCCTTCGAGGAAAGACCGCTGCCGTAATTCACCGATCCGCCGCCTTGCGTCGGGAGAATCGTGAAGACTGCCGTGCTTACGATGCTGGGGGTACATCCCGGCGCAGTGGCCATGGCCTTGACTATGGTTGTAGTAGAGACGGTGATCGGTTCGCTGTAAACGGGAGACGACGTCGTTGGATCCGATCCGTCGGTGGTGTAGTAGACGGTGGCATAGGGACTGGAAGAGATCGAGACTGTTTGCGTCCCAACGTAGGTCCCATTGGCGGGCGAAAATGCCGGCGTTGCAGCCGGCGGGGTGCCCGTCAAGCCATAGACGTTCAGCGCGACAGCGGAACCCACGTATACCATGCCATTGGCAATGGTGGGTACCGCATACTTTACTTGCCCTCCGGGATTGTCTCGGGCTGGAATCTGGTTCGTGTCGTACAGCTCGGTGGCCAGGTTGTTCGCGTCGTAAGCTCGCAGAACTTCGTTGCCGTTACTCTGATTATCCGACTCGATGACCCAGACAACGCCATTCGTGTTTCCATTTGCCGAAATGGTGGGATTAGGGCCGGGATATTTAAACTTGATCGTCGACTGCGACGTGGGTGTCGTTGACAGCAAACCATTGGTCAAGCTGAACGCTTTCAGATAATCCTGAGAGCCGCCGAAATAGACGTTGCCATTCCAATAGGTAGGCGTGCTGAACACCCCGCCGACCTGACCGGCTACGTTTTGTATGATCTGCGAGTTGTTCTGCGAGTTGTAGTGGCCCATGTTGTCGCGATCGACGACATAGATGCTTCCCTCTTTCCCAACTTGTATCAACTCGTGCGGATACGGCCCGGGCTGGTCCGGCAGCAGAAGCGTTCCGCCGGATCCCACGTCTTCGTCGTTATTGTCCAATTTTAGCTGGTCGTATGGTGTGAAGTAATCCGCCACCGTCAGACCAGAAGTGGACGACAAGAACATGCGAATGGTGCTGTCGCCAAAGTCGGTAAGGCTTCCTGAAGTATCGAAGGTGCCATTGCCGGTCGCAAAATAAACGCTGCCCCGTCCATCGGTGGCAATACCGCTGCCACTCATCCAAACACCACCGTTGCTACCGTTGGCCGTAGACGCCCAAATGCCGTTTCGCTGCAGTGTCGCCTTATTAAACGACATGACCCAGCCATGAAACGGGGGGTTGTCGCAGTTGGAAGCCCAAGCGAGAAAGAGATTGCCTCCGCTGGTAAGCAGCAATCCGGAGCGATTGAATTGCATGAGAGGATCAAACTTGAGGACGCCGCCGGAACTGCCGGCGCCGGTTCCTGGAACCGATCCCGCGATCACCACCGGGCTCCCCGATCTCTCCTGCCCTGTCGTGATGTCCAGGGCGTGCAGACGATGGAAAAAGTTGCCGTTCTCCTTGGTTTCCACCAGAACATAGATGGTGTTACTGCTGAGATCAATCACCGGCGTACTGGTGATGCCCACCTGGGGGTAGACGGCCCCATAGCAGTTGATGTCGCTGTCGGAGATGGGGGTTATACCGTTATAAGGATTAATGAAAGTAACCTGCCAAAGCGGATTGAAATTGTTTCCCGTGTTGCTGTCGGCGTCAAAGGCATAAAGGCTATCGTTTTCGGTCGCGATATAAACCACATTGTGAACGCCTTTGCCGGGAATGTTGACGTTCGGAACGTAGAGCGGCTGAGCGTATACATAGCCATCCACATCCCGCGAGAAGAGCTTCTGGAAGTTCGCGCTGGCGACATTCGCGGGCGTCAGTACAGCCTCGCTTACGTTCTGTCCCGTCCGAAGGTTGTCATTCCTTTCAGTCGTGACCGTGACCTGCCCAACCAAACCAGCCGGAATGGCCAGGAGAATTCCAACGATTGCTGCCAATCTGAGCAAGCTTATTCTGCGTGGAAACACACGTCCGGCGTAAGCGCCGAGAACTACCGTCAACAAAGCGGACCTCCTCCGACTGTCGGGCTGGCACAGGCTATGAAACTGGGAAGAAAGTAGGGCCGGAGTCTAACAAGATCACATAGAGCTTAACAATGGCACAAATGGGGGATTGCTGCATGCAACTTATTGTCAGGTAGGCGGTATGAATGTTGGCTAGGTGGAGCGGCGCTTCAGCGCCGTGTGCCGCGCCGATGAATACAGGCAGCAATCGTCATCGCCGATGATGATCGCTGCCCCGTATACTACTTGCCCGACTCCGGGACGCCAGCCTGGACAGGCATGCTGAAAAAATCGATTGTGGAATGCTTTGAAGGGGCGCAGCTCCGGCTGCGCCGTTGCAAGTCTTTTGTTTTTGTCATCACGAGGAGGCCTTCAGGCCGACGAGGGATCTGCTTCTCGGCTTTTTCAGCAGCCTGTGAAGCCCGCTCGACCCTCTACTCCACCGTAACCGACTTCGCAAGGTTTCGCGGTTGATCCACATCGCACCCGCGCCGCACCGCGATGTGATAGGCCAGCAGCTGGCACGGCACGACCTCCAGGATCGGCGCTAGCAACTCCGGCGCGTCGGGAACATACAGCACGTGATCGGCAGCCTCGCGAATCTCCTCGTCGCCTTCGGTGGCGATCGCAATCACCGTGCCCGACCGCGCCTTCACTTCCTTCAAATTCGACAGCGTCTTCTCATACCGCAGCACCGATCCCGGATCGTTCACATCGCGCGTCGCCAGAATCACCACCGGCAGGTCTTCGTCGATCAGCGCATTCGGCCCGTGCTTCATCTCGCCTGCCGGATATCCTTCGGCGTGGATGTACGAAATTTCCTTCAGCTTCAGCGCTCCTTCCAGCGCGATGGGATAATGCACGCCGCGTCCCAGGAAGAGGAAATCGTGCGCGCGGTGATATTCCTTGGCCAGATCTTCGGTCTCCTCATCGCGCGTCAGCAGCGACTCCAGCTTGCCGGGAATCTTCGTCAACTCCTCCAGCAGCTTCTTCGAATGATCGGCGTCGATCGTCCCGCGAACCTGCCCCAGATACACCGCGAATATGAACAGCGCCGTCAATTGCGCGGTAAACGCCTTCGTCGAAGCGACGCCAATCTCCGGCCCGGCGTGCGTGTAAATCGTTCCATTTGCCTCGCGCGCAATCATCGAGCCGACGACGTTACAAATCCCCAGCGTTTTCGCGCCCTTCGCACGCGACTCGCGCATCGCAGCAATCGTATCGGCGGTCTCGCCCGACTGCGTAATCAGAATGCAAAGATCGCCCGCGCCCGTCAGCGGATCGCGATAACGAAACTCGCTGGCGTAATCAACCTCGACCGGCAGCTTGGCCAGCCGCTCGATCATGAACTTCCCCGCCAGTGCCGCATGCCAGCTCGTACCACACGCCGCAATGTAAACCTTGCTGAGATTGCGAAAATCGTCTTCGGTAATGTCCATCTCGTCGAGAAAGACCTTGCCCGAATCGAGCGAGACGCGCCCCAGCGTGGTATCGCGCACCGCCCGTGGCTGCTCATAGATTTCCTTCAGCATGAAATGCTTGAAGCCGCCTTTTTCCGCCATGATCGGATCCCACGTGATGTGCTGTACCTCACGGCTGATGGGCTGGCCTTCGAAGTCGGTAAGCTGCACGCCGCTCGGCGTGATGACGGCAAGGTCGCCGTCGGCGAGGAAGAACAGATCGCGCGTGTGATACAGGATTGCCGGCACGTCGCTGGCCACGAAGTACTCGTTCTTGCCCAGTCCGATCACCGCCGGCGGGCCATTGCGCGCGGCAACAATCTTGTTCGGCTCATCCGACGAGATGACCGCGATCGCGAACACGCCGGTCAGCATCCGCACCGTCTTGCGAACCGCTTCTTCCAGGGCAACCCGATGTCCATTGCCCTCGGCGCTCAGATGCTTCTCGATCAGGTGGGCGATGACTTCCGTGTCGGTCTCAGTGACGAACTTGTGGCCTTCGTCGATCAGCTTGCGCTTCAGGCTGACGTAGTTCTCGATGATGCCGTTATGCACCACCACGACGTGTCCGGTGCAATCGCGATGGGGATGGGCATTCTCTTCGGTAGGACGTCCGTGCGTAGCCCAGCGCGTGTGGCCAATACCGTAGGTTCCGTCCAGCGGCTTCAGCCGGATGACCTCTTCCAGATTGCGCAGCTTGCCCTCGGCGCGCCGCACCTGCAGCCCCTCGCCGTTGCCGGCCACTGCAATGCCGGCCGAGTCATAGCCGCGATACTCCAGCCGCCGCAGCCCGTCGATAATGACCGGGACTACCCGCTTCTGCCCAACATACCCAACAATGCCACACATAGCTCAGCCCCTATTTTCCACTTTCCAAATCACTGACGCGCTCTTCCAGAGACACCAGCCGTTCACTGAATCCCGCAACAAGCACCTCGTTGGCCACGAAACGCGACCGAAATCTGACTCCCCATCTACGGAACTCCTTCAGCAGAGTCGTCTCCATCTTGTCGATGCGCTCGACAATCTCATCCCGCTGCTTATCCATCCGTTGCGAAATGTCATCGCGTTGCATCTTCAGCGCGATGTCAAGATCTCCGCGTGTTACCGGTTTCTCGTTTGCCATGGCTCCTCTCAGCCGAGCAAAATTCCACGCACGTTTTGAGGGATACGACTCTGTCTAAGACTAGCCACTTGAATTGTAACTGTAGCTGATTGGATGTTACAGAGCGAGTTCCGATGCGGGACTGCGGCGTGCAATGCCTCGGTGTGCAGGAACAAATCTCAACCTGTCACCCCGAACGGAGACGGCAGAATATTGGCCGCCACAGCCGAGGGATCTGCGGTAGGGCTTGCACATGCAAAACAGCGAGCCCCGCGCTACCCTTCCAGTTTGAAGCTGTATTCCTCGATCACGGGGTTCGTCAGCACCTCGCGGGCAATGCGCTCCACTTCGGCCTGCGCGTCTTCGCGGCTGACGCTGTCGTCCAGCGCAATCTCGAAGTACTTGCCCTGGCGCAGATCGTCGATGCCGCGATAGCCCATCTTCTTCAACGCGCCGTGAATGGTTTTGCCTTGCGGATCGAGCACACTTTTCTTGAGCGAGACGTATACGTAGGCTTTCATGGGAAGGGGGCCGTCAGCTTTCAGGTGCGGCACCACTTCATTATAGCGTGGAGCGTTAGGCTCTAAGCCTTTCGCTGTTAGCTCTTAGCAAACACCGTCAAGACGCTCGCTCCCGACAGAGAAAACGATGCTTCTCGCGCGCACAGCCCGCTTGCTAATAGCTAAGAGCTAAAGGCTAAGAGCCCACGCTTACTTAAACTGCTCATCTACCTCAATCCGATATCCGTTCGCCAGGCGATTGCTCTCATTCGCCATGCCGACTACCGACATCAGCTCATGAAACATCGCGTCCGTCATACCCTTCTTGCGCGCTGCCGCCGTGTGCGACGCGATGCAATACTCGCAGCCGTTGCTCACACTGACCGCGACGTAGATCATCTCCTTCATCAGCGGATCGAGCGCGCCCGGCGCCATGATCTGCTTGATGTCTTCCCACGTCCGCTTTAGCGTCGCCGGATCGTTGGCCAGCACCTTCCAGAAATTGTTGATCCAGTCGGTCTTGCGCGTAGCCATGATGTCGTCATACACCGCCCGCACTTCGGAACTGGCGTCCGCGTATTCGATCAGTCTTGTTGCCATTCGAAACCCCTTTTCACCACAGAGGACACTGAGCGCACGGAAAGAACTGGCGAACTAGAAGACTGTCATCACGAGTGGACTTTAGTCAGCGAGGGATGTGCTGTTTCGCGGCAAGAAGCAGATCCCTCGCAGGCTGAAGCCTGCTCGTGATGACAACCTTCTAATTTGAGCTTTTTCTCAGTGCGCTCAGTGTTCTCAGTGGTGAAGCACTCACTCGATTTCCACCTTCTGCCGATACCCCGCCACCTGCACATTCCACCGCAACTCCTTCACCATCGCATCGCGCAACTCTGCCGCCGCGTCCGGCTCGCCGTGTACCAGGAAAACCTCCTTCGGCGGCCGCTTGAAGGTGTGCAGCCACTCCAGCAGCTCCGACGTATCGGCATGATCGCTGAACTGCTCCAGCGCCGCCACCTGCGCGCGAATCGGCAGCTCCTGCCCGAACATCTTCACCGCCTCCGCGCCGTTCTCGATGGTGAAGCCGCGCGTCCCAGGCGCCTGAAATCCGATGAACAGCACCAGGTTCTTCTTGTCCGGCAGCCGCTGCATCAGGTGATGGAGGACACGTCCGCCGGTCACCATCCCGCTGGACGAGACGATGATTGTCGGCGAATCGATCTGGTTGATCTTCTTCGAATCCTCCTGGGTTTGGTCGAAATGGAAACCCGGCCACTCCAGTGGCGAGCCGTACTTCTCGATCAGCGCCTTGGTTTGCGGTGTGAACTCCTCACTGTACTTCAGGAAGATCTGCACCGCCTTGATCGCCATAGGGCTGTCCGCGTGCACCGGAACACGCGGCACCTGGCCGCTCTCCATCAGCTCTTTCAGCAGGAAGAGAAACTTCTGCGTGCGCTCCACGGCAAATGACGGCACCACCACCGTTCCGCCGCGTTGAATCGCAGTGCGAATCAGCGCCGCCATCTGCGGCCGCGGGTCGCTGTGCGGATGCTCACGATTACCGTACGTACTCTCCATTACCAGGAGATCGCAGTCTTCGCCTTCCGTCGGGCCGGAGTGCACCACCTTGCCCGGCGCGACTTCGCTGTCGCGCACGCGCCCGATATCGCCGGTAAACAGCAGCTTCTCCGGCTTCGCTCCCGAGTTCAACGTGATCTCCGCCATCCCCGAGCCGAGAATGTGCGCCGCGCGCACCAGGCGAAATGAGAATTGCGGCGTGAGTTGTTTCACCTCGCCGAAGTTCACCGGGTGGAAGAGCGTCAGGCACTGCTGCGCTTCTTCCTCGGTGTAGAGCGGAAGTGCGGGATGGTGCTTCGACGCCTGCGTCTTGTTGTAATACGCGGCGTCTTCTTCTTGCAGATGTCCGGAATCCGGCAGCAGAATGCCGCACAGGTCGACGGTCGGCGGCGTGGCGTAGATCGGGCCATGGAAGCCCTCTTTCACCAGCCGCGGAATCCAGCCGCAGTGGTCCAGATGCGCGTGTGTGAGGATCACCGCGTCAATCGTTTTGGCTGGGACCGGCAGATCCTGCCAGTTGCGCTCGCGCCACTCCTTCTGACCCTGAAAGAGTCCGCAATCGACCAGCACCTGCAGTGGCCGGCCGCCATTGTTGTCGACGTGGATCAGATGCTTCGATCCCGTAACCACTCCTGCCGCGCCAAGAAATTGAATGTGGCTCATAGGATTGTGTTTTCACCACGGAAGCACGGAGGACGCGGAAAAGCAAAAATCAGAAGGCCCGTGCATAGGCGAGACTTCTCTTTAGCATCATCGCCACCGCGACAGCAAGAGTGAAAGATCATAAATCCTCCGTGTCCTCCGTGCTTCCGTGGTGAATACCTCTTACCAAACTTCACTCCTTTGCCGGCGGCGGCACATCGAACACATTACTCCCCGGAGCATTTGCCTCCGGCACGCTGCCATCGTTGACCACGACCTTGTCCGGCGCGACCGGCACTTCAATTCGGCCAGTTCCCTTCTCACCCGCCTTGACCACCACGCGCATGACCTTCTCGCCGGATGGTGTTTGCATCAGCACCGAAACTTCGGCTCCGGCGCGCCCGCGATTCTCGATCGTGGCTGTCACCAGAAAACTCTTCCCTTCGCTCAGCAGCGTCCGGGCATAAACCGTCTCGACATGGAAGTCTGGCAGCCCGCGATCGCGATAGACCCAATCGTCGAAGAACCACTCCAGATCGCGCTTCGAACTGGTTTGCAGCAGTCGTTGCAAGTAGCTCGGATTTTTATCCGCTCCCGGATGATAAGCCGCCAGCGCCGACTGCATCGCTGTATCGCCCACCATGTCGCGCAGCATCGACAGCACAAAGCTTCCCTTCCCGCGCAAGTACAGCTCATCGTTCGTATTGAGCAGCGTGTTGTCCGCTGCACTCGCCTCCGCTGCTTGTTTCGATGTCGCTTCAGACTTCGGATGCGCCGCCTGTTCGGCCCTCACCAGCGGCTCACGATACTCATCCAAAAAATCCAGCGCTGCCTTGCGTCCCGACCGATGGTCGATCAGCACGGTTTGCAGAAAGCGCTCCATTCCCTCCTCGATCCAGGCATGCGGTGAATGAAAGCGCGCCGCGACCTGCGTCGGCATCAGCAGCACCTGCAGCGAAGGAGTCGGCGCCTCGCGCAGCGGCGTAAACAAAATCGCTCCGCTCTGGTAAGGATTGGCGTTGGGATCGGTCAGCTCCACAATCCGCGCCGTCTGCCCCGGATCGCCCAGCCAGTCTTTCAGCAGCGGATCGTTAGCTTCGGCCGCCAGCGCGTAATCCCGCGCCAGTTGCGTGTCATCGGGCAAGTGCAGCAGCGAAACCGTCGGACGATCGAGCGATTGGTAGTTCGCGATCGCAAATGCCGGCGTTGTCTCCCGCATGCCGTTCAGCGTGATGGTATTGGTAAATTCCTTCAGCTTCGCGCCGGCTTGTGTCTCGGCGCTCTCCCGGCTCTCACCGCAGCTGGAAACGGCCGTATTAATCGCGATGCAGAGTGATTCGGTGCTCGCCCCAAGCACGATGATCCGCGCGTTAAACTCGCTGTGCTCCTGCCGCTCTTTCCATGCGGCAATTGCATCGAACACCGCGTTACCGTCGCTCATGCTGACCGCTTCGATTGCCACCGGGTACCACACCACATAGCCCAGCCCGCGAACGGCGGTGAAGCTGTCGCTGATCTGGTCCCAATCGTTGCGCGCGGCCACCTCGTCGGGCGCGCCCATGCGCGTCAGCCGCGTGCCGTCCGGCGTGACGGTGCCGCCATATTGAATGTCGAGCGTGACCGAATTGGCCGGAGGCACAGCTTTCGGCAGCGTGACAATTGCCTCCGAAAGGCTGCCGGTATGGTCAATGTCCGAAGTGTAGTTCTCACCCAGCCACTGCAATGGCTTGTCGTCCAGGGTGAGGCTGTTCCATGCCAGCGAGGACGACACCTGCAGCGCAATGTTCTTTTGTGGGATGTTGGAATCGTTGCGCACCGTGACCTTGCCGGTAACGGCGATCACGTGCGACGTGCGGTCGATCTGCACCTCCAGCTGATAGCGTGTCACGGTAAAGGCCTGGCGATCGAGCGCCAGACTACTGACGGCAGCTCCCGCGAACAGCAACAACCCAAGAACGAACCGCATCACTGCAGAGCTTTCGGGAACCAGAGAAAGTAGATCATGAGCAGATCGAGAACCCAGAGCCCGGCTCCTAAACAGCGTATGTAGGTAGGGTACCAGCTCTTAGTCGCCATGCTGGCGCTTGGCGACACTTGCGACCACTTCTTCTTTTCCTGACGGGATCGCGCATCCGCCACCACGGCCTCGGTGCGAAACACGTAGCGCCAGCCAACCACCGCCATCAAAACATTGATCACCAACAGCAGCGCGGCACCCAACATTATTTGGAACCTCCCAACCACCGTGATGATTACTTCCCTGCAGCTCTCCGCTGCCGTGCGACCTCGTACATCACCACCGCTCCTGCCACGGAAACATTCAGCGACGGCACATGCCCCAGCATGGGGATCGACACCAGAAAATCGCAACGCCGGCGAACCAGGTCGTGCAATCCCTTGCCCTCCGCACCCAGCACAATCGCGCAGTGCATCTTGTAGTCCAGCTCGTCATAACTCTGCGTGCCGCGCTCATCCAGCCCGACGGTCCACACGTTGCGTTCTTTCAGCTCGTCGAGCGTGCGCGAGATGTTGGTGACGCGCGCGATCGGCAGATGCTCCGACGCTCCTGCCGAAGCCTTCACCGCGGTTCCGGTGAGGCCCACAGCTCGCCGCTCGGGAATGATGACGCCGTCGGCGCCCGCGCCATCGGCGGAGCGAATCAACGCGCCCAGGTTATGCGGATCTTCCACGCCGTCGAGCACCACCAGGAAGCTGTACTCACCGTGCCGCTGCTCCAGCAGCGTGTCCACATCCGCATACTGTTTGCTGCTGGTGACCGCGATGACGCCCTGATGCGTATTGGTATTGGCGGCGCGATCGAGCTCCTCGCGCTTCAGGAAGCGCACCTGCACACCGCTGGCGCGGCAATCCTCGATCAGGCGCTGCACTCGTTGATCATGCCGCTCGCGCGCAATGCCAACATACTCGAAGCTGCGCGCGCCCGACTTCAGCGCCTCGCTGACTGCATGAATCCCATAGATGACAACCATGTTTGCGAATAGTGTAAACGCAGCTGTCGCTTTCAGCTATTGCCTGAAGGTGCGGGCTAGGCTTTCGCTCGTCGCTCCTTTCGCTATTCGCCTTTCGCTCGCCGCTTTTCGCTGCGGACTGTTGGCACATCGCTGTTTCCCACTTGGCAGGCTTCTTCCCCTACCGATACTGTCATCCCGAACCCCATTACTGTCATCCCGAGCGAAGCCGAGGGATCTGCGGTTCGCCGCAACGGGCAGGACGTCGGAATCCCAAAGCCGAATTTGCAATCAAACTGCCATGACGCTTCTAAACCACCTACGCCATCAGTTCAAGCACGACAGCTGGGCCAATCGCGAAGAACTGCGCGTCCTTTCGACGCTGCCGTCGCCGCCCAAGACAGCCATCGGGCTGCTCAACCACATCATTGCCGCACAGTGGCTGTGGCGCGACCGATTGCAGCAGAAACCGCCGCGCACCGCAGTCTGGCCCGAGATTTCGCTTGACGATTGCGACGCGCAGCTACGCGAATTGGAAGCCACCTGGCAAAGCTATCTGGACGGATTGTCGGACGCGGATCTCCTGCGCTCCTGCAGTTACACCAACAGCCGCGGCGAGCCGTGGACGAACACGGTCCTCGACATCCTTACCCAGTTGCTTGTGCATGGCGCTCATCACCGTGGCCAGATTTCGCTGGAGATCCGGAATTCGGGTGCTGTTCCCGCGGCGGTCGATTACATTCATGCTGTGCGCAAAGGCTACCTCAACTAGGCGGATGCTTGTTGCTCGCGCCTCGCGCCTCGCGGCTCATTTATAGTTGTGCATGAATATCAGCTTCCGGAGAACGAATGGCACTGTCGGCAGTCATAGTGGATGACGAACAGCTGGCGCGCGATGAGCTTGCCTACCTGCTGCGCGAGCTCGACGTCGATATCGTCGCGCAAGGCAAGAACGGAGTTGAGGCGGTCAACCTGGTTAAAGAGTTCTCGCCCGACCTCGTCTTCCTCGACGTGCAAATGCCCGGCCTCGACGGTTTCGGAGTTATCAAGAAGTTGCTCGACCGCAAACTCCCGCTGCCGCAGATCGTGTTTGCCACTGCCTTCGATCAGTATGCGGTGAAGGCGTTCGAGGTCAACGCTATCGATTATCTGCTGAAGCCCTTCGACCGCAAGCGCGTCTCCCAAGCGGTCGATAAAGTTCGCCGCAAGCTTGAAGACGCGGCCTCGCCCAGCGATCAGATCGGCACCATCGTCAAAATGCTGGAGCAGCAGCAGCGTCCGCCGGCCGCGAAGGTCCTGCTGAAAGCCGCCGGGCGTCTCTTTCTCGTCGATCAGAAGGACATCTGCTATGCCTCGATTGAAGATGGCATCATCACCGTCGTCGCCACCAACATGGAGGGCCAGTCGAACTGCCGCACTCTCGAGGAACTGCTCGACTCACTCGATCCCAACATGTTCTGGCGCGCCCACCGCTCCTATCTGGTGAACATCAACCGCATCAAGGAAGTGGTGCCGTGGTTCAAGAGCTCCTACCAAATCCGCATGGAAGACAAGAAGCAGACCGAGATCCCCGTCAGCCGCGCGCAGACGAAGCGGCTGCGTGAATTGTTCGGGCTGTGAAGAAAGCGACTAGCGATTAGCAACTAGCAATTAGCTAAACACCGGCACGGAATCGCCGTTATCCAATATCCACGGGCAAATCCATAAGATTGTCATCCCGACCGAGCCGGGTGATCCGCTATTGTGAGAACTCCATAAACGTAACCTGTGGATGCCCCAGCCCGTATTGCCCCTCCGCCGTGACGTGGACTATTCCCGGCATCGAAGGCAGAGTCAGCACCACCGGCGCCTTGCCGTTTGCATCGGTGACCACGATACGCTGCGAGAGCGTTCCCCCGCTGGTCGAAAAGAAGATCGTTCCTCCTGCCGCGCTTCCCCCGGATTGTCCGGCGTTGAGCGTGACCGAAAGATTCAGCTGGGTTCCCCTCCGGCCTTGCTGGTCGTCCCCCGTCTTGGTCAACGTCGCAGACGGATTGCCCACCAGGATCCATCCACCCTGCCGCTGCGCCACCCCTGCGCTGTCAGTGCTCGGAACGGAATAGTGATAGAAACCGGGGGTGCTGCCCCCAATCACTGTGATGGTTCCGTTCTGCCCCGGCCTGAGGATGGGCTGATTTACCGTAACCGTTATTCCGCTGTCATATTGTGGCGTCCCCAAAGTAACGGTGGCCGTGCCGGAGGTGATGGTCGGACTCAGTACTACCCGTCCTTCAGCAGCCAACATCGTTGTGTCGGGATTCAGGTCCCACTCCGCACCCGGAACCTGGGCCGACCCGGTTATCACCAGCAACGTCGCCGAGTACGGAGCGAAGTTGATGGTCGACGTCCATGACTTCGGACCCGAAGCGACGATTTGCGTCGGATCCGTCGACGAAAGCGTGTAGCTCGTTACCTGCGAGGGAGTGAATCCGTTAAACGCAAACTGCACTTGTGCGATATTCGACGGATCCTTGTTCAGAACCATTGCAGTGAGAGTGTTTCCCGTGGAATTCAGCGAGGCGTAGCTGCTGAACAGGTCGGGATCGCCGTTATTCACAGCCGAAATCGATGTGGGCTGAAATGCGTCGTGCGCGCCGTCGTAGTTCCGGTACAGCTTCAGCGCGAGATAGTTAGGATTGCCCGGAACCGGCGTTATCCAGCGCGATGCCAGATAAGCGCGCTCCCGGCCCAGAATTCCATAAGCATCGGCATCGGCCAACGCAGTGGAGAAATCTGTTTCGCCTGCGAAGTTGGCGCTCCATTCCGTAACGCTCAACGGCGTTGCCGGATAAATCATGTTCGCAATCGCCCGCATGCGCGGTAAGCGGAAAGGAATCGTCTTGTTGGGCTGGAGAAAAGTCGTCCAATACTGGTTGATATCGCCCGACTCGCTCACGTAGCGTCGGGTCCCAATAATCGCGGTAGATGCGACAGGAGAGCGCCTGCTTTTGCGCCTGCGTCCAACTGGAAGTGTCCGGCCCATCCGGGTAGGCGTGAATGTCAAAGACATCCACCGAGCGCTGCTGCGGAACGGCCAGTTTGTCCTGCCAATAAACCTCGTTCAGCCACCAGGGCAGGAGATCGACGCCGGCGTGAGCGCCTTTGTCATTGTTGTTGGCGCCATTCCAGTAAAACCACCAGCAGCAGCTTACCGGGCCCAAGCGAATTGCACGCGGGTCCCAGAGCTTCAGCTTACGGGCTTCCGCCAGGTAGGTGTCGCGCAGCTCGTTGTAAGCCGTGGGGTTCGGGTGAACATCGCGGTGGGTACTCGCCCCAGATGTCCACTTCGTTGTCCATGTTGTAGAAGTGTGGTGCGGTCCCAAACGCACTCGCCAGGGCCGTCGTCCACTGGTTGCGGTAAACGCTTCCCGGCGGATCGCCACTGCTCGGTTGATCGAGCAGCGGCACGTCGGCGTCGTTGGGATTATTCCCCGTGATATCGGTGGCGCAATCGGTGAGCACGCCATCTCCGGCGTCACCGTTATACGGATCAGTAGCGCACTGCGAACCGTATTTGGCGACCGAGAAGCTCCATCCCGAACTCTTCGCCACCCAGGGCAGCATGACCATTGTGATCAGCGGATTGCTGCCCGCTGCCTTCACGTCACTGATGTACTGGGTAGAGCTGCCATCGCCGATCTCGGAGTAGCCAAAATCCTCGAAGTACCAATCGTTCGCCGCGTTGTAGGTATATAGCTTCCAGTTGTAGCGCGAGGTCGCATCCCCTCCCCAGCGCACCACGGTCATGCCGCTATCGGTGATGGTGGACGTGTCCTGGGGATACGCACCGCCATAGACATACGAACTGATGGGATGCCGGTTGGTCAGGGCGTCGAGCGTGACGTTGACGTTCGTCGTGGAAGGAGCTGAGTTGTCCTGCGGTTTAGGATTCGATTCGTTAGCCGCAGCGAACAAGCAGCTGGGCACGCACAATGCGAGGAACAGAACGGTGACAGCGCGAGGAAGAGGAGTCATGACGTGGCCTCCGTCGCGCTAATGTACCACCTTCCGCGTGAAGCGCTAGGCCACGAAAGTGTGGCACCGACAGCTTACTTTTCCTTCTCATTCATCCCGCGGACGATCTTGGTCACCATGCTGCGTGGTGAGGCGCGCAATCCCTGCACCAGCGCTGCGTTCTTCCATCCGGGAATCACAATGCGTTTGCCTTGCTTCATGCCTTCGTATCCGGCGAGCGCCACGTCGCGCACATCCAGCAGCAGCGGACCTCGCGCCAAGCCAGTCGTCGACGTTCCCGCCCGTTCCTGAAATTTTGTCATCACCGGTCCGGGACACAGACACGTCACCGTCGTTCCCGTTCCGCTCAGCTCTTCGGCGAGCGCCTCACTGAAGCTCAGCACGTACGCCTTGCTGGCGTAATAGACCGACATGAACGGTCCGGGCAGGAATGCCGCGACGCTGGCCACGTTCATCACCTTGCCTTCGCGGGCGCGAATCTGTGGCAGAAACAACTTGGTCAGGTGCGTCAGCGCCGTGATGTTGACATGGATCATCTCGGCCTCGTTGTCCCAGTCGCTGTTGAGGAACGAACCGGTGCCGCCGAAACCCGCGTTGTTCACCAGCACGTCGAGCACGATGCCCGCTTCCTGCAGCTCCTGATACAGCTCGCCGGGCGACGCCGGATGCGCCAGGTCCTTCGGCGAAATTCGCACCTGGATGGAATGGCGCGACTGCAGCTCGTCGCCCAGCTCGCGCAGAACGCTGCGATTGCGCGCGACCAGCACCAGCCGGTAGCCGTCACGGGCAAACAGATGCGCCAACTCCAGCCCGATACCGCTGGAGGCGCCAGTGATCAACGCCGTTCGGGGAGCCAGGAAAGGATTGCTTGCACTCACTCTTCTGTTATAGCGGATTTCGAGGACTTGCTGCAGTGACCGTTACAGGGTGCGCTCGTCGCCGGCTGTCGGCCGAGACGCCTGCTCCATCGCTTCCTCCGGATCGCGGCCGGTTACGTCCTTGTACCACCGGGGATGATGCGTCCACGCCCAGCCTTCGCTGACCGTGCCGCGCGTCATTGCCTGAATGGTTCCCGGCTCGCCAAAGGTGCTGAGGTAAATGTGGAAGAAGATGCCAAACAGCATGACTAATGCGGAGATATCGTGAATGACATATGCGATGGACACTGCGATGCGCCCGAAGGTCGTGGGAAACCACATCATCACGCCGGTAATGACATAAGCAATGGAACCGCAGACGATTTCCCAGAACATCATCTTCTGGCCGCCGTTAAAGAAGCCGGTTTCCGGCGACTCAACTGAATCAGCACGCGTGACGTAATCCTTGATGTTCTTCATCCAGCGCGAATCGGCCGGCGTCCACGACATCGCCTGCCACCAGTTGATGGCTTGCAGCGCGAAGAAGAAGACGAAGCCGATGCCGAACCACGGATGCAGGAAGCGCGTCATCGCTCCGCCGCCGAACAGCGGCGCGAAGAAGCGGAAGATCCATGGCAGATAAATCGCGAATCCCGACAGCAACGCAAGAAAGAAGAAGATGCCGACCATCCAATGCAGAAAGCGCGTGTACACCGGATGACGCAGCAGTTCCCCGACGTAGACCACGGTCTTGCCCAGGCGGTCGATGGCGTTGGGACGATGAATAAAACGATCGGCAGAGGTCGCCATCTAGTTCTCCTTTCCTGCGGCATGATCTGGTGGATCGATCTGCTTGATCGGCGGCAGCGGCTGCGTGCGCCGCGGACCTTCGAAGACGTAATGCATCACGACGCCGACGAAGCCCAGCATCGCGCCGAACAGCCCGATCGGCTTAAACCACTCCTTCCAGATGGTGAACGCAGCGGAAATGCGCGGCTCCTTGGGCAGGTTGCCGTACTTCTCCGGATGATTGATGTCGTGCAGAACGTAGATGACGCTGGTGCCGCCGATCGTCGGCGGATCGTACACCCCCGCTTCTTTGAAGCCCGAAACTTCGCGCAGCTGCGTCGCGCGTTTTTCGGCGAGAAACTTCATGTCGTCCTTGGTGCCGAAATGCAGACAGCCCGTCGGACACGCCTTGATGCACGCGGGTTCGAGACCAGCTCCCACTCTGTCGGAGCACAGTGTGCACTTGTAAACCTTCTTGGTGGTTTCGTCGTATTTCGGAATGTTGAACGGGCAGCCGGAAACGCAGAACTGGCAGCCGATGCAGTTCTCCTGCTGGAAATCGACGATGCCGTTTTCGTATTGCACGATGGCGCCGTCGGCAGGACACGCATGCAGGCAGCCCGGGTCGGCGCAGTGCATGCACTGATGCTTGCGCATCAGCCACGCGAAGCTGCCATTGGAGTGCTCATCTTCGTTGAACTTGATCAGGTTCCAGTAATTCCACTGCGTGTCCGGCATCGTCTGGTAGGTGTTGTCGAAGTAGGTTTCGCGGAACGGCATGTCGTTCCACTCCACGCACGCCACTTCGCACGCCTTGCACCCGATGCAAGTGGTGGTGTCGATCAGCTTGCAGACGGTGTCTTCGCGCTGCGTTCCCTGTCCCGCCACCGGTCCAGGATGGCCCGAGACCCGCTGGATTCGTAATGTGCCGCGGTCGCTCATGTCCTGCCTTTCCTATGGCAGTTGCAATCCAAAATTCCTTCGGGTGGAGCACGCCTTCAGGCGTGCTGAAAGCGCGTTACCCCCTGAATTGTCATCACGACGAGGGCTTCAGCCCGAGGAGGGATCTGCTTTTCGCCCGCAGTGTGACATTCGCACGAAAATCAGATCCCTCGTCGGCCTAAAGGCCTTCTCGTGATGACAAATAACGGGGCCCTTAACGCGACGCTAAAGCGTCGCTCTACCCCTCACACCTTCTCCAGCTTCACCAGAAATCCCTTGAACTCCGGCGTATATGCGTTCGGATCGATGGCCGTCGGCGTCAGCCGATTCGTCGGCATCAGCGAAGTCCTGCCTTCGCTCTCGGAAATCCCTTTATAGCCCCAATGAATCGGAATGCCGATCTGGTACGTCTTCTTCCCATCCACCATCATGGCCTTGATGCGCTTGGTCACCATCGCCTTGGCGATGTAGTCGGCGCGAATGCTGCTGACTTTGACCTTCTCGCCGCCGCGAATGCCCATCTGGTCGGCCAGTTCCGCCGGTATCTCCACGAACGGCTCCGGCACCAGCTCGACGTTCATCGGATTGTTCTTGGTCCAGTAGTGATAGTGCTCGGTCAGCCGGTAGGTTGTGCAGACGATGTTGTAGCCCTCGCCCGGCTTGGCATATTTGTCCATATCCGTCTTGAACGTCTTCGCCAGAGGATTGGTCGATTGTTGCGGATGAAGCAAATTCGCAACCGGGCTTTCAATCGGCTCGTAAAACTCGGGAATCGGACCATCGGCCATGGCACCCAGCGGAACAAACAGGCGTCCCACGCCCTCCGGATTCATGATGAACGGCCCCATGTGCTCTTCCGGCTTAGAGTCGGGCTTGAAGTCGGGAACGTCGTTGCCCACCCATTTGTCCGTGGCAGCGTTCCACCATACCTGCCGCCGCGTGGGATCCCAGGGCTTGCCTGTCAGATCGCAGGAGGCGCGGTTGTACAGTACTCGCCGATTCGCTGGCCACGACCAACCCCAATTCGGATAGATACCCAGACCGGAAGGATCGTCGGTGCCGCGGCGTTGCATCATCGGGCCGGCTTCCGTCCACGATCCGCAATACAGCCAATTGCCCGACGAGGTTGTCCCGTCGTCGCGCAGCGCCGCGAACCCCGGCAATTGCTGTCCGGCTTTCAGCGAAAGATTGGTCTTCTCGTCGCTGATATCGGCCAGCGCCTTGCCGTTGATCTCCTTCGCCACCTCGGCCAGCGACGGACTGGTAGGAATGGTGTAGCTCCACGTCGCGTTCACGATGGGATCGGGAAAGGTGCCGCTGTCTTTCTTGTATAGCTCGCGGACGCGCAGGAAGATTTGCGACAGGATGTCCTGATCCAGACGGCACTCGGCCGGAGTGGGCAGCGCCGCGTACTTCCATTGCAGCCAGCGCGCCGAATTCACGAACGTTCCATCCTTTTCCGCGAATCCCGCGCCCGGCAGCTGATACACCGTGGTGTTGATCTGCTTCATCTCCTCCGGTGTGGTGCCCGGCGCCTGCCAGAAAGGCGCTGGTCTCGTCGGGATAGATTTCGCACACCACGAGGAAGTCTGCCTTCTTCAGCGCATCGATGTTCTTCTTCGAATCCGGACCGATCATCACCCCGTTCATGCCGAAGGCGAAGACGCCTTTCACTTTGCCTTCGTACATGTCGTTCCAGTTTTGGACCCAGGAATAGTTGCGGTCGATCTTCGGCAGCCAGTTGAAGGCGAAATCGTTCTCCTTGGTGGCCGCCGGCCCATACATCGCCTTCAGAAACGAAACCATGAACTTCGGTGTGTTCGACCAGTAGTTGAACGACTCCCAGTCGCCCGGTTTTGATGGCTTCGGGGTGACGCGCTCCAGAAACGTCTTCAGATCTTTGTCCGCAGGGTTCGGTACTTTCAGATAGCCAGGCAGGATGTCGAAGATGCCGGCCATATCGGTCGCGCCCTGAATGTTGGAGTGGCCGCGCAGCGCGTTCACGCCGCCGCCGGCGCGTCCTACGTTGCCCATCAGCAGCTGCAACACACAGGCGGCGCGGATGACCTGCGTGCCGTTACTGTGCTGGGTCCAGCCAACCGCGTAGATGACGGTCGCTACCTTCTTCATGTCTCCGTCTTTGCGGACGGAGGTGTATAGGTCCCAGGCTTTGAGAAGCTGCTCCTGCGGAATGCCGGTGATGTTCGCTACCATCTCCGGCGTGTAGCGCGAGTACTGCTGCTTCAATAGCTGAAAGACGCAGTGCGGATGTTGCAGCGAGAGATCGTAGGCGACGTTTGGCGGCAGCGATGGAGGCGGAATCGGCCCACCACCTGATGCCTTCGCGCCCACCGGACCTCCGGCCTGATGGCCCTGCCCTTCAGCATTGTTAGGATTGCCGCTGTGTTGTCCGGCAGTAGCGCTGCTCTGCGCCTCGTGCGGTTTTGCCGAGCCGATCGCTCCCGGCGTGGCGCCGCCAGGAATGTCGCCTGCCGTTCCCGTTGGCGGCATGGCAGCGACCTTCGACGTCTCGTTGCCGCCCTCTTCATAATTCCAGGTCGCCTTGTTGTAAGACTTGGTCGCAGGATCGAAGCCGGAGAACAGTCCGTCGTCGGGCAGCTTGAATCCGTCTTTGACGACGAATGCAGCGTTGGTGTAATTGACCAGGTACTCATGCGCGACGCGGTCGTTCTGGATGGCGTAGTAGATCAGGCCGCCGAGAAACGCAAGATCGGCCCCGGCGCGAATCTGGCAGAAAATGTCGGCTTGCGACGCCGTGCGCGTAAAGCGCGGATCGACCACGATCATCTTGGCGTCGCGATTGCGCTTGGCCTCGACCGGCCACTTGAATCCGCAGGGATGGTTCTCGGCTGGATTCCCGCCCATGATCAGCATCATGTCGGTATTCTTCATGTCGACCCAGCCATTGGTCATGGCCCCGCGCCCGAAAGTTGGTCCCAAACTTGAGACCGTGGGGCCGTGTCAAACCCGCGCCTGGTTTTCCAGGCGCACCACCCCCATAGCCCGCATCGCTTTCACGACCAGGTAATTGAACTCATTGGTATCGGTGCAGCCGCCGGTAAAGAACAGGGATTCGCAGCGGTTCACCGTATTGCCCTTCGCGTCCGTCTCCATGAAGCCGGCGTCGCGCGTCTTCTTGGTCCAGACCGCGATCTCCTCGATCGCCTGCTCCCACGTGATGTTTTCCCAGTGATCCGATCCCGGGCGTCGCACGCGCGGATACAGGATGCGGCGGTCGTTCTGGATGTCCTGCTGCAGAGATGAGCCTTTAGGACACAGCGTGCCACGATTGATCGGGTGGTCGGGATCGCCCTCGACATGCACCACCTGCGGCGTGACGTTCTTGGCTTTGTCGCCGATGGTGTGGATGATGACACCGCAGCTCACCGCGCAATAAGGACACGTGCTGCGCGTCTCAGTGGTGCGCGAGATTTTCAGCGCTTGCGCCTGCGCGTGCAGCGGCGTCAGATCGAAGCCGAAGACGGAAAGTCCGACGGCACCCGCCACGCCAGTCTTGACGAAGGTACGTCGCGATACTTCCATTACGCGAGCCTCCATTCCGAATACTTCGTGTCAGGGCAACGACTCTTGCAGGCTTCTGAAAAAGTCGTTCCCGAGCGTTTCGTGTCAGGGCACGACTTTAGTCGTGCCGAAAAGCCCTTCTTTTTCCTCATCCCGAGCGGGCTTCAGCCCGCGAGGGATCGCACCTCAGGCTCCCGTTGAGGCGTGCCCCGCCCGCTATCGGGCCAATATGTATGCAGGGATGCAGTTGGAGATTGAAACGTACGCCGAATTGCAACGGCGAGAATGGGCATTATCGTTACCAGCTCGGAGCTTACAGCTTGGTAAAACACCCCAATGGACCGGAAGACTATACCCTGCGGAATCGCGCGTCAATATTTTCCGATTAACGCAATGTTAATTTCGCGGAATATTCAAAACCAGCGACGCATACGGCTGTGAGTTCTCCGGCTGCGAGGCCGCGCGCCTCGGGCGCGGGATAAGAAAGCCCACCGCTTCAGCGGTGGGTAAGTTCGCACACCGGGCCTGAGTGCCTCGGGCACGCCATAAAGACACGTGAGCGGCGACACTGCGAACCTTCATCGCCAACTACTTTCGCTTTCCCTTCCACAGGCAGCAGTCCTACAATGACCGCAAGGGTCCCCGATGAGCATCATTTTGATTCTCTTGCTGGCGGCCAGTTGCGCACTGATCGGCGGCGGAATTTCGCTTTTGTTTTGCCGCATACAGAGCGCTGCTCTCGCCGAACGCAGACGCTCGCTTGAACAAGATCTCGTCACTGCCCGCGCCGCCGCCGAACGCCAAGCCGCCGAGATTCGGGCCCTCACGGAGGCGCGATCCGCACTCGATGCCACCCTTGCCAGTGAACGCCGCGCCACCGAGGAAAAGCTGCGCCTACTGCAGGATGCCGGGGAGCAGTTAAAGGCCCAGTTTAAGTCTCTCGCGGCGACGGCTCTCGACAGCAACAACGCCAACTTCCTCCAGCTCGCCAAGAGCGTTCTGCAGAATTATCAAACCGAGGCCGCCGGCGACCTCGCGCAAAAAGAACTCGCCGTGAAAAATCTGGTCGAGCCGATCGCACAATCGCTCGTCGGAATGAATCAACAGATCCAGGATCTCGAGAAGGCGCGCGCCGAAGCCTACGGCACGCTCACCTCGCAGGTCGCGTCGCTGCTCGACACACAAAAAGCTCTGCAAGCCGAGACCGGAAATCTTGTGAAGGCCCTGCGCGAACCGCAAGCCCGCGGCCGCTGGGGTGAGCTGCAGCTGCATCGCGTTCTCGAACTCTCCGGCATGCTGGAGTATTGCGATTTCAAGGAGCAGCTTTCCTTCAACGACGACGAGCGCCGCTACCGGCCCGACGTCATCGTCGATCTGCCCGGCGGCAAGCAGGTCGTGGTCGACGCAAAAGTTCCGCTGAGCGCTTATCTCTCCGCGCTGGAAGCGCCGGACGAGCTCGGCCGCAACATCTGTCTGGCCGAGCACGCGCGCCAGGTGCGCAATCACATCGATTCACTGGCGAGCAAGGCTTATTGGTCGCATCTTCCCTGCACGCCGGAGTTCGTCGTGCTGTTTCTTCCCGGCGAAGTTTTCTTCCGGGCCGCGATGGACGCCGACTCTGAGCTAATCGAATACGGCGTCAGCCAGAAAGTCATCGTCACTTCGCCAACGACATTGATTGCGCTCTTGAAGGCTGTCGCCTACGGCTGGAATCAGAAGAACCTCGCCGAGAGCGCGAAGAAGATCAGCGACGCCGGCAAGACGCTCTACGAGCGCCTGTGCACGATGACCGAGCATCTGGAGCGCATGGGCAAGCGCCTCGGCGGAGCGGTCGAGTCCTACAACGATCTCGTGGCTTCCATGGAGCGTCGCGTCCTGCCGGAAGCACGCAAATTTCCCGACCTCGATCGCTCGCTCGCTGCCGAGTCGTTGCCGGAGCTCAAGCAGCTGGAGCGCACCCCGCGCGAACTGCAAGCGCAGGACTGGCAGGAGATGAAACCCGCCGAACTACCCTTCGAAGAACACAAAGCCGACCGCGCCAAAGCGTAGTTGATCTCAGACAACGGGTGCCCCAGGTCTCGCGGTTTCGAGACCTGGGTGCCCAACTCGCCCCAACGTCAACTTCGCTCTGTAGTCTGTGTCTCGCGTCCCTCCACTCCATCAATCAACCGCCCATACAACCGCACGACTCTGTCATGCAGCAATCGGCTGAGATCCTTCCGATCGCTGAGCGCTCCCACCGTCGCCTCCGGCCGCAATCCCGGGTTCTTGTGAAATTCCGGCTCTCTGGGAATCACCGGCTCGCCGAAAATGATCCTGGCGTGAATCGATTTTTTCCCCAACAGATTCCACATGTGCGGCACCAGCGTCATGTCGCCCCACCAGCAGACCTCCTGCGCCGCATCGCCGTCGATAAGCTCATAGCGAATCGCGCACGGGGTGATAGGCGCAGCCGCATCAATCGCGGGCTGCAGCATTGTCGAGTGGAAACGCAGAATGCGGTGTCCGTCTGACGTCGTCCCCTCGGGAAACAACACCACCGGCACGCCATTGTGCAGGCTCTCTCCAATGCTGACATTGGCGCGCGCCGCATCGCTGCGATCATGGCGCCGCACGAAGACCGTCCCCGCCCAGCGCGCATAGCGGCCGAAGATCGGCCACTCCTCGACTTCCGCCTTTGAGACGAACACGCACGGCAGGGCCGCGCTGTAGACGGTGATGTCGAGATAACTCAGATGATTGCTGACGATGAGGCCGTCCGTGGGGGGACTTCCCTGCACCGTCAGCTCAACCCCCATCGCACGTATGCCGCGCAGGCAGGCTTCGTGCAGCCAGCGTGCACACTCGACGCGCGTGGCCTCGGGTGGCAATCTGCGATGTCGCCACAGTCCAGAGGCCGCAACCCACAAGAAGGATGTCATACGCCCGATCCTGCGCAGCAGCCTGAGAAAAGGTCTCATGTTGGGAACGTCGGTCAATGATACCGGGTAGAGCTGGCCTTAGGGCCAGCGTCGCAAGCTCCTCTATTTTGTCATCACGAGGAGCTCTTCAGGCTGACGAGGGATCTGCTTTCCCGGGCCGTCGCACTTTATGCCCCGTGGTAGGAAAGATCGGCCTGTGGCTGCGTCACGCGCGAGAAAAGCCCGTTGGGAAGTTGGGCGAGGTCGAGGAATGTGAGGAAGTCGATCGTTTTAAACTCCGCGTCCAGCGCCGGCGGGCCGCAGATCTGGGCGCCAATCGTAAGGTAGGCGCGCAGAAGCTTCGGTATGCTCGCATCTGAGACATCAGGAGCAGGGGCGTCGAGATCGCACGCGAACGCCGATTGCGGCGTTGTTTGCAATTCCGGCCGCACCAGAAACTTCTTCAGCTTGTCATAAACGGCTGCACCCGTCGCGCCGTCCTGCGACGTCAGCGAGCTGCAACCGATCAGGTAGCGACAGCCGCGCTGCATGCCGTACTTCACAATCGTCTTCCACAGCAGCATCAGTACCTGCGTGTTGCGATGACCCCGATGAATACAGGCCCGCCCCAGCTCCAGCACCTGCGAACGCAACGCTTCGTACGGCGTGAAATCAAATTCGCGCTCACCGTAATAGCCGAGGTTGCGCGCGGCCATCTCTCCGGTCTGCAACCGATACGTTCCCACCACGCGATTCGTATACGCGCACGAAACGATAATGTGATCAACCACGGCATCGAACCGATCAAAATCGTGTCCGGTGGAGTGCGACGATTGCAGGCCTTCCCGCAACTCCACATTGAAGACCTCGTACCGCAAGCGCAGCGCTGCCCGGAATTCCTGCGTGCTGGCTGCCAGCTTTACCGTATAAAGTGCAGGCAGCGAGTACGATTTTGCATCGCTCCGTATGGCGCGGTTTCGTGCGTGAGACACTACACGATTCATGCTTCCATGGTGCACCGTGCGTGGTGAAGGAGTGTTTACGGCAGCTTGAAAAGACTGCGAATCATACGGGGAGGAATCAAAATGGGTAATCGTGAGAATTACATGAATTAATTCTCGAGCTTCCCATAGACATCGTGAATGCGGACGCCGCTCTTTACCCAGCGCTGGAGCGCTGGGCTATCATCTTCCGTCTCGCTACGCGAGACTCGATCGATACCGTTGCAGACTCGGACCAACTCACGCAGGGCGCGGGTGTCCCGTTCTAGCCTTCTTTTGGCTAGGGCGGGCAGTTCAACGTCGGCATCTACAAACGGGACGCGCCGGCCCAAATCGGGAAATCCCCGCCTTTTCCGCAGGAAATCCACACGTTTCCGTACCATAACTGCGCTTTATCGCCGCCATAAAAACAATGTATTTCCCACCCGCCGGACCCGGCTCGTATTCTGAGATGTGAGCCAAGGCGCTCTGTCTCAGGCCAACTCCTCAACCACGGACGCGAAACCTGAGACCACGTCCAACGCTACACATTTTCCTTATCCATGCGGGTTGTTTCCGACTTCTTACCGCGGAATCGTTCGGGCTCCGCACCAAGCACGGCGGAAGCACGGGCCGACATTCCGCAAGCTTTCACGCACCACATAACCATCGCCCTCGCGCTGGCGAGGCGCAAAGGAGAGTTCTGAATGGCTGATACCAAGCCTGATCCGAAGAAAGTCCTGGAATTCGTGAAGGAGAATAATGTCCAGGTCCTCGACCTGCGCTTCACCGATCTTCCCGGACTTTGGCACCACGTTTCTTATCCGATCAATCAGCTGAGCGAGTCTTCCTTCGAGGAAGGCTTCGGCATGGACGGCTCGTCCATTCGCGGCTGGGCCGCCATTCACGAGAGCGACATGCTGCTCATCCCCGATGCCAGCAAGTACATGCTCGATCCGTTTACCGAAGTCCCGACGATGGTGATGGTCTGCGACGTTATCGATCCGGTGACCAAGCAGCGCTACGACCGCGATCCGCGCTACATCGCCAAGAAGGCCGAGATGTATCTGATGTCGACCGGACTGGCTGACACCGCTTACTTCGGCGCCGAGGCCGAGTTCTTCATCTTCGACAACGTGCGCTTCGATCAGAACGAGCACGAGGGCTTCTACTTCATCGACGCTGAAGAAGGCCGCTGGAACTCGGGACGCGTCGAGAACAATCTCGGCTATCGTCCGCGCTACAAGGAAGGCTACTTCCCGGTTGCACCCACGGATCACTATCAGGACCTGCGCACCGAGATGGCCATGACCATGCAGACCTGCGGCCTCGTCGTCGAGTGCCACCATCACGAAGTCGCCACCGGCGGCCAGACCGAGATCGATCTGAAGTTCGACTCGCTCATCAAGTCGGCCGACGCCATGATGCTTTACAAGTACATCGTGAAGAATGTCGCCAATCAGTACGGCAAGACCGTGACCTTCATGCCCAAGCCGCTCTTCCAGGACAACGGCAGCGGCATGCATACCCACCAGTCGCTGTGGAAGGAAGGCAAGCCGCTCTTCGCCGGCGATGGCTATGCGGGACTGTCGCAGATGGCGCTGTGGTATATAGGCGGGCTGATCAAGCACGGCCCGGCACTATCGGCGCTGATCGCTCCGACAACGAATTCTTATAAGCGCCTGGTGCCCGGATTCGAGGCCCCGGTGAACCTGGCATACTCACGCCGCAATCGCTCCGCGGCATGTCGTATTCCGATGTATTCGGCGTCGCCTAAGGCGAAGCGGGTGGAGTTCCGTCCGCCTGATCCGAGCTGCAATCCGTATCTTGCGTTCTCGGCGATGCTGATGGCAGGACTCGACGGCATCGAGAACAAGATCGATCCCGGTCAGCCGCTCGACAAGGACATCTACGATCTCGGTCCCGAGGAACTGGCAAAGGTTCCGTCGATGCCGGGCTCGCTGGAGAACGCTCTCGACGCGCTGGCGCGCGACTACCAGTTCCTGCTAAAGGGCGATGTCTTCACCGAAGAGATGCTGAATACCTACATCGACTACAAGCGGGAGAAGGAAGTGAACGCCATGCGTCTGCGTCCCCATCCCTACGAGTTCCAGATGTATTACGACATCTAGAAGCAGTGGTCGGTTGTCAGTGGCCAGTAAGAAATGCGAACAAAGTTATGCCCCGCTCAAGCGAGAACTTGAGTGGGGCTTTTGTTTGCGTGACGCGCGCTATTCGTTTGCAAGCGGGCTGCGGGTGGTCCTCATCCGGCACAGCCGTTGTGGGTCAGACGGCCCCGTTCACGCGCCCCCTTCACATCGTCAGAACGACGCGGAACTCCGCCTTGCCGCTCATCATTCGTTCGTAGGCCTCCCCCGCTTTTTCCAGCGGATAGGTTTCGATCATGGGACGCACGCCCGTCAGCTCGGAGAAGCGGAGCGTGTCCTCGGAATCGGTAGGTATTCCCGACCACCAGCCCTGAATCGTGCGGCTTCCGCTGATGAGCTGTAACGGCGTGACCTCGATGGGATCGAACGTCGCGCCGACTACCATGAACTTGCCGTGTGGACCCAGGCCGTCGATCAGTTCGGACATGGCTTTCGAGCTTGGGGCTGTCCCCATGATGACTTGTGCGCCGCCCAATTTCTGCAACTCCTGGGCCGCGTTCGTTGCCTGGCTGTCGATGTAGACGTGCGCTCCGAGTTTCTTGGCGAGGGCGGCGTTTTCCGGGCCACGCCCGACGGCCGCTACCTTGTACCCAAACTTATTCGCGTATTGAACTCCGAGATGACCCAGGCCGCCGATGCCTTGCACAGCGACAAGATCGCCAGGAAGCGCTCCGCTGTGGCGCAGTGCATTGTAGGTAGTAATTCCAGCGCAGAGCAGTGGCGCCGCTTCGGCGTCCTTTAAATTATCGGGCAGCGCCGCCAGAGCTTCAATCGGAGCGACCATGTACTCCTGGTATCCTCCGTCATAGCTGATGCCGGCGACCTTCACATTCTGACAATTGGCAAAATCGCCACGACGGCATTGGACACACGTATTGTCCTGGCCGCCATGCCAGCCGACTCCAACCCGCTGCCCCTTCTTCCACGTCGTAACACCCGCACCCACGTCATCGATGACGCCGGCGACCTCATGTCCGGGTATGCGCGGATACTCAATCCCCGGCCAGCCGCCTTCTTTCGTGAGCACATCACTGTGGCATACACCACAAGCTTTGACTTTGATCCGCACTTGACCTGGACCCGGCTTCGGAATTTCGCGCTCGACAATGCTGAAATCTGCTCCAGCTTTCGCGATCTGCGCTACCTTCATCGTTCCTACTGAGACTGCCGTAGCCATAAAAGCCTCCTGAACATTCGCTATTAAGTAATCACTGCTGCATCAGTCGAATCTCACCTTCCGCCGTCGGCGGCGAATTCGCTCGAGCGAAATCACCGAGACAGCGGAATGCAAACAAGACGTAAGATGAAGCAGACTCGGTCGCGGACTCCATGAAATTGATTCCGGCGTTCGATTCTTGCTTGTTCCAGAATCGTGAAATTACCAGGTAGTGTTCCGGCTAGAACTTTGTCCTGAAGATTCTCACTCGGGACTCCGGGCAGGGTTTTGTAACGCGGCTGCAATAGGCGATCGTGCTGGCGCTGAGGATTAGCAGGAGCCCGCTTGAATGCGGGCTCCCGATCACCCCGATCTTTGCAGGCTAGCTTCGTCTAGTACGGCGTTCGCAAGAAGCCGTGCGTGGTGTTGTTCGCATCGATGTAAGTTCCGGCGTCCACTCCCTCATCGTTGAGGCAGTCCGGAAAGGTTCCCTGCCCTGCGCCAGTGCCCGCGCCGGGTGCGTCGAAGGTCGTGATCGATCCATTCCAATTGCGAATGAATCCGTGCACCACGTTGTTCGAGTCAGTGTAGGGACCGGAGACCACGCCCAGCAAGTTGAAGACCTCAGGCAGAGTTCCTTGTCCCGCTCCTGTGCCTGCGCCGGGGACATCGAACTCCGTGATCGTGCCATCCGGTGTGCGAATGAAGCCGTGCGAGGCGCTGTTAGAGTCGTAATACACCCCCGGAACCACGTACGTCGCGCTTATGCCGTCGGTGTCGGTGCCCTGAAAGGGACCAGTTCCTGCACCGGGAGCTTCCCATATGACAAAGCTGCCATCGGGGTTGCGGAAGTAACCGTGCAGCACGTTGTTGTCATCAATGATTGCTCCTGCGACCGCTCCCTCAGGATTCAGGCCGATTCCCGCCGAAGTGCCGGTCCCTTGGCCTGCGCCAGTTCCCGCCCCCGGAGCCTCATAGGTCAGGAACGAACCATCGGGGTAGCGCAGAAATACATGGGCGACATTTGAAGAGTCCCAAAAATATCCGGCAGTCTCGCCTGATGGGTTGATGTTGTAGGACAGCGTTCCCTGCCCTGCACCGCTGCCTGCGCCTGGAGCGTCGAACGTCGTAATGTGGCCGTTTGCGGCGCGAATGAAACCGTGGGTCGCATTGCTCGCGTCAACGTAATATCCGGTGATCGTGGTTTCTGGATTGATGCTGAAGGCAAACGTGCCTTGGCCTGCGCCCGTGCCTGCGATCGAGACGTCAAACTTGGTATACGATCCTTCCCTGCTTCGAATGAATCCATGCGCCACGGTGGTCGAATCGACGTAATAGCCGAAGATCAGACCCGAGTCGGTGATGTTCTCCGGAAAGGTTCCCTGGCCAGCGCCCGTGCCGGCGCCCGGCACGTCAATGGTGGTGTACCTTTGGGCGCTCGCGATGCTCGCCGCCAGGAACAGCACACCCACTGTCATCCAAACTTGCTTTCGATTCATGACACCCTCTCATGTGAAATCAAAGTTGAATCAGGTTGCGTTGAGTCGGTTACGACAGATTGATCCCACTGCGATGAGCGCAAGGTGTGCATCCGGCGTGCCAGCAAGCTGAGAGGATGTATTGATTTCCAGCAGAATTACCAAACAACCGAAACGAGGTTCGAGGTTACAAAGGCTAGCAACAGAGTTACGGGGTTTGAATCTGAAGTGCGCGAATGCGTCTGCGGATTATGAACAGGATCACGCGCTGATCTATGAGAAACGCAAATTAGAGCCCGACAGCGATACGAAAAACCATACGATGTTGCTAGTTATTGTGTTCTTGTGCGGCTCATCTGCCGGGATTCAGATCTCGCATCACGACGTGCAGCACCTGTCCTGCAAGGCGCGCATCGCGTTCGGAGATGCCCGATGGCCGCTGGCCGCTCGAACCGGGGTCGCGATAGCTCCGCGCGATCGCTGGTAACCGCGCACAGCCTCCACGGATCAGTCCCAGATTCTCTGCGACGCTGATCCGCTTGTCGAAGGACCAATCGGCGATCTTTTCTTGAATCACATCGGTGTTCCGCAGCTCGTCGAAACCTTTGTTCTCCAGCGCGTCGGTGATCGTCGCCTCCAGGATTCCGCAATAAGTAAGGAGCGCCAGATCGTAATTTCCCTGATCAAATGCGCGGAGGCCGTCGTCGTAAGCCTGCTCCAGAACTGGCCGCAGCTCAGCGTTGTGAACGAAATCGAATCGGTGCGGAGATGGCGATTCGGACGAAGCCATTCGCGCAGCAGCATCGTCTTGTGAAAGCGACGCCAATGCCCGCTGTAGAACCTCGAGCAGTCGGGTCACGATGTCGACCGGCGACACCGCCTCGATCACGCTGCCGCCCGATCCACGCACCAGAAACGCTTCGCTGAAAGCGCGCGCCAGCCAGTGAGCCTTGCTGCCTCCGGACAGCTCGTTGATGATGACGCCGCAGTCCTGCTGCCACAAGCGAAAGCCGACCACTGCGTTGGGATTCACTTGGTCACGCTGCAGTGCAGCGCGCATCTCGCGCCCGCGCCCAATCAGGGCTTCCAGCCGGCCGGTGTAGGTCTCAATCTGCGATTGCAGAGCTTCACTCATAAATATTCAGAGCTTTTCTATGCCCCGGATCCGCCCATGTCGCAGAATGGCACAGAGCGATCCGCTAATATTCATAATATTCATAAAACCTTGACACTCGAACCGACGGGTGTTACATTTCCGGCCAACTGGTTCGGTGACCGGACCAATGTAGCACACGGACGCGCATTGTGAGGAGTGCGTGTGGCAGTGGTTTTGATGTTGGTGGGGTTTTCAAAATCAATAGACATGTCGAAAAGCGGCTGATAGTCTCCGCTCTCAGTTCCCTTTGAACTGGCCTCGAAAGATGTCAGCGATCGACTGCAAGCAGGATGGCGAAGATCTAGTCGACATTGCCGGCTTGGAATCAAGCTGCCGTAGTTGCCGGTGATTTTTCAATGCGCTGTTGACGTCTCCAAAGTCTCACAACGGAGGATTGCACTGTGGCAGAAGCTCCCGCCTCGTTGATCCACCCCTCGCGTATTCCCAATCGTTGGGTGCAGCTTACCGCCGGCATCGTCGCGATGATGGCCATCGCAAACCTGCAATACGCCTGGACGCTTTTCACCAAACCCATACAAGCTCACCTGCACGTTTCGCTGGTCGCTGTTCAATGGACCTTTACCTTGTTCATCGCGCTGGAAACCTGGCTGGTACCGTTTGAAGGCTACCTCGTCGATCGCATTGGACCGCGCTTCATGCTGGGATTTGGATCGATTTTCGTTGCCATCGGCTGGGTTGGCTCGGGATACGCCCAAACGATTGGCGGCTTGTACTTCTGGTATGCCATCGGCGGCATCGGCGCCGGCATCGTCTATGGTGGAACCGTCGGCAATGCCCTCAAATGGTTTCCCGATCATCGTGGCCTGTGCGTCGGCCTGACGGCGGGAGCTTACGGCATCGGCACTGCTTCCACTATCGCTCCTATCGCCGGCATGCTCAAAACCTACGGCTATCAGCACACGTTCATCGTCTGGGGATGGATTCAGGGTGCGGTAGTACTGATTTGCGCCCTCTTCCTAGCTCGGCCTCCGGAAGGATGGGCGCCACCCAACTGGCAGCAGAAGATAACCAAGATCAAATCCAAGATCAACACTTCCGCCCACGACCTGACGCCATGGGAGATGCTGCATCAGCCGTCGTTCTACGTCATTTATATGATGATGACTATGCTGGCGTTTGGCGGCCTGGTCGTTACCGCGCAACTCAATCCGATGGCCGCTTCGTACAAGGTCGATAAGATCGTCGTCGCCTTCGGAATGACTGCGGTGGTGCTGGCGATCACCGTTGACCGCCTGCTGAACGGGCTGACACGTCCGTTCTGGGGATGGGTCTCGGATCACATCGGCCGCGAGAACGCGGTCTTCATTGCTTTCATCCTGGAAGCAATCGCGGTCTATGCTCTGCTCCAGTTGATCGCCTATCCGGTGTGGTTCGTGGTGTTGTCCGGTCTCTGTTTCTTCGCGTGGGGCAACATCTTTTCGCTCTTCCCATCGATCACTGCCGATCTGTATGGCAGCAAGTGGGCGACGACGAACTACGGCGTTGTCTATACCGCCAAAGGTGTAGCCGCGGCGTTTGCCGCACCCGGCGCTGCCTGGATCTTCACCAAGACCGGCTCCTGGAACAAGGTCTTTTGGGCGATGATCATTTGCGATGTGGTCGCCGCATTCATGGCTCTGCTGTGGCTGAAGCCGCTGGCAGCGCGTGTAGCCAGGGAGTCGGAGAGCAAACTGAAGCTTCCGGACGCGCCGGCGCCAGAAAGGCTCAGAACGGCGGTGTAAAGTCTTTTCCTCCGCTGAAAAAGAACCGCACTGTGAGGACAACTTGCATCGTCCTTCCAGTGCGGTTTTTATGTCCCAACAAAGCTCGCTACTTCTTCGCCGCTTTCAGCCGCTCTTCCAGAGCCTTCAACTCAGCATTCAGCCCTTCCGGCAGATGACTACCGAAATGCGCAAAATGCTCCCTGATGGATGGCACCTCGGCCAGCCACTGGTCCACATTCACGCTTAGCAGTTGTTCCAGCTTGTCGCGCGACATATCCAATCCATTGGTGTCGAGGTCGGCGATCTCCGGCAGGCGTCCAATCGCGGTCTCCTTGGCGTGTACTTTGCCATCGCAGCGTTCGAAGATCCACTTCAGCACGCGGCTGTTCTCGCCGAAGCCAGGCCACAGGAACTTGTGGTTCTGATCCTGGCGAAACCAATTGACGTAGAAAATCTTGGGTAGCTTCGACGTCTCGGTGAGAGTTCCCATCTTCAACCAGTGGCCGAAGTAATCGCCCATGTGGTAGCCGCAGAACGCAAGCATGGCCATCGGATCGCGGCGCAGTTGGCCGACCTTTCCCGCGATCGCCGCCGTGGTTTCGCTGCTCAACGTGGAGCCCAGGAACGTCCCGTGCTGCCAACTGAAAGCCTCGGTTACCAGGGGAACGATTCCCGCCCGCCGTCCGCCGAAGAGGATCGCATCGATGGGAACTCCCTTCGGATCTTCCCACTCAGGCGCAATCACCGGACACTGCTTGGCCGCCACGGTGAATCGCGCATTCGGGTGTGCAGCCTTGCGTCCTGAATTTGGTGTCCACGGCCGACGCAGCCAATCGATCAGCTTCGGCGGAGTCTGGTCCGTCATTCCCTCCCACCACACGTCGCCATCAAGTGTCTCGGCGCAGTTGGTGTAGACGGCGTTCTCATGCAGCATCCCCATGGCGTTAGGATTCGACTTCATGCTTGTTCCAGGCGCCACACCAAAGAAGCCGTACTCGGGATTGATCGCGTACAGCCGGCCGTCATCGCCGATCTTCATCCACGCGATGTCTTCGCCGACCGTCTCCACCTTCCAGCCCGGAATGGTCGGGATCAGCATCGACAGATTTGTCTTGCCGCACGCCGACGGAAACGCGCCGGTGATGTACTTCGCCTGACCAGTTGGGCTGGTGAGCTTGAGGATGAGCATGTGCTCGGCCATCCAGCCTTCATCGCGCGCCTGCACCGATGCGATACGCAGCGCATGACACTTCTTCGCCAGCAGAGCGTTGCCGCCGTAGCCGGAACCATAGGACCAGATCTCGCGCGTCTCCGGAAAATGGCAGATGTACTTCTCTTTGGCATTGCAGCGCCAGGTTGAGTCCGGCTGATTGGGAGCCAGCGGCGCGCCGACCGAATGCAGTCCGGGCACGAACTCGCCGTCTTCGCCGAGTTCTTCCAGCACGCGCTTCCCTACCCTCGTCATGATGTGCATGCTGACGACGACGTACGCTGAATCGGTGATCTCCACCCCGATCTTGGAGCTGGGCGAGCCGAATGGGCCAAGATTGTAGGGCACGACGTACATCGTGCGTCCCGCCATCGAGCCCGTGAACAGCCCTGTCAGCTTCTGCTTCATCTTCGCCGGATCTTCCCAATTGTTGGTTGGGCCGGCTTCTTCTTTCGTACGCGCGCAGATAAAAGTGAGCTCTTCCACACGCGCCACATCGGCGGGATCGGAGCGGACAAGGTAGCTGTTGGGACGCTTTGCGGGATCAAGCGGAATGGCCGTGCCGGTGAGCACCAGCAGACGTATGGCGTCGCGGAACTCTTCCGCCGAACCGTCGCACCAGTGAATGCGATCGGGTTTGCAGATCTGGGCCACCTCTTCGACCCAGCGCTGCAGCTTGGTATTTCGACAAAGACTCGCGGCTGCATCAACTTCTATCGTAGTAGTGGCCATAGTAATGTCTCTCCGTAGAATGTACTCCGGATTTCAGTACCCCTCGCTCATCATGATGGGATGCATAAAGAAAGTTTCGCCGTCAGCGAACTCAAGGCTGCGGCTAGCTTGAGCTCAGCCCGATTTGAAGTCCCCGGAACCGGCAGACCAGAGGCAATCACGGGGTAATAGGCACGGCTGGACCCCACGAGCCAGTAGTCGCCAACCTATTAGTTTACCTGATAAGACAATGCCAGCACTACCCAGAATACCGCCGTAGCAAGGATTTTCGCTGTTGTAGCGTGGCGCCACCAATGGTTCGCAGGTCGCCGCGCAACTCCACGCGTTGTGGCCGAAGCGCAAACTCCTACACTAGCGATGTCGATACAATCACTTCCTTCGAAGCTCCTTCACAAACGGCCTCTGGGCGGCATCCAGACAGGTCTTCGGCACTCCATTTGAAGACCGGTTCGAGCCCCTCGGCTTTCAACTTGGCGGAATAGACCGACGCGTCGTACGAACCTGACGTGAACTGGCATCCGCAGTGCGGCAGCGAGTAGCCGCCGGGTGTAGTGGAGCAATTCAGCGTGAACAGGCATCCGCCGCCTCGGGCCATCTCCACGCACAGCTCCCAGTCCTCACGCGTGCTGACGAACGCCGCCGTCGTCGGCGCAAAGATATTGTGCAAGGCTACCGTCGCCAGGAATTCCTGGCGCGTCACGGCGTACGGCGCCTCCTTCATCAGCGCTCCCGGAGCCAGCTTCAGGCGCGGCGTTCCAAGAATGGTGGCGCCGCGTCCGCATTGTTCCAGCAGATACTGCTCATGCAGCATCAGCATGGCCCAGTCGCGTCGCCAGTCCGACAAGCCGGTCAGCACACCGATCCCGACGTGCTCAACTCCGGCCGCGAGCATGCGCTCATAGGCGTTCAGTCGATATTCCAAGTTCGACTTTTTGGTTCTGCCAGGATGCAGCTCCGCATATCGATGGCGGTCGTACGTCTCCTGCCACACGACCGACCAGCACAGCCCCGCACTCATCAGACGGCGATATTCGCTCTCTTCCAACGCCTCGGCGCTGATTCCAACCAGCCCGCCTCCGTGACGCTCCAGCACGCACCGCAACAATTCGACGTGACGACACATTGCGTCAACCTGCATCTGCGGATCGGACGCATACACCAGCTCCAGAACTCGCTGGCCCTTCTCTTCGACCAGGTACGTTGCCTCGCGCTCAAGTTCGGAGTCCGTCAATCGCCGACGCTGGACTTCCACGCCTTTGTTACCACCGCGGAAGTTGCAATAGAGGCATTGCTCCTGGCAAATACTGGTCACGTAGATCGGAACGATGATGAACAACTTCCCGCCATAAAGAGCGGTCTTGGCCTCGGCAGAACCCGCGAGGATGGCGCGATCCAGCTCACCACCGCGACCGAATTCTGCATTCCACAAGAAGGGTGCGAAATCGGGGGCCACCATGGATCGCAGCGAATCCAGGGGCGCCGGACGCATGTGAGAAAATTCAGAAACTTCTTCGCAAGCTAGTCTGTAGCGATCGGAAAACATAGATCTACCTACTCCGACGATAACGCGGTACCGCACCTCGAGCCGTGATGTTGCACACCAGCGGATGTGACGTGGCCCGCAAAGGTAGAGCAGGCCTTCAGGCCTGCGTTGCCGCCGACCCCACGTAGAGGCTCCGACGCTGAGGTCGCCGATCTCAGCGTCTGAGCCCTCTTTTGTTGGACTGCTGGAGGCGGGCCTGAAGGCCCGCTCTACCACTACACACCAAACCAAGTCGCTTTGGTTAAGATGAAGGTTGGTAACGATGACGATTCCACGCGTTCTGATTATCGCGGGTTCCGACTCCGGCGGTGGCGCCGGAATTCAGGCTGACCTGAAGACTGTCTCCGCGCTGGGCGCCTTTGGTATGACGGCGATCACCGCGCTGACGGCGCAGAACACCACCGGCGTCTTCGGAGTGCTGGAGATCGCGCCGGAGTTTGTAGTGAAGCAGATCGAAGCCTGCGCCAGCGACATCGGCTGCGACGCGATCAAGACAGGCATGCTTTCGAGTAGCGCCATCATCGAGGCAATCGCCGCGGCAATCTCGCCCTACAGGTCAGCACCGCTGGTGGTCGATCCAGTGATGATCTCCAAGCACGGTGCGCCGTTGCTCAAGCCCGAGGCCATCGCCGCTCTGAAGGGAAAACTAATGCCGCTTGCGACCGTCGTTACACCCAACCTTCACGAAGCCGGAGCCCTGACCGGACGCGAGATCACAACCCTGGCGGAGATGAAAGACGCGGCGCGAGTCATTCTCGACTTTGGCCCGAAGAATGTTGTCATAAAGGGCGGTCATCTGGTCAAAGTTGCCGCCGACCTGCTCTACGACGGTCGCGAGTTCACGGTATTCAACGCCGAACGCATCGAGAGCAAAGACACGCACGGCACTGGCTGTTGCTTCGCCTCGGCCATTGCCGCGAACCTGGCGCACAAGAGGTCCGTTCTGGAAAGCGTGGCCGCTGCAAAAGAGTTCATCACCGAAGCCATCCGCAGCGGTTTGCGAGTCGGAAAAGGTTACGGCCCCGCCAATCCGATGGCCATGCTGTATCGCAAGGCGGGAATGAAAGTCTGATCCGGACGCTGGCCTTTATCGTGGTGGAAGTGCCGGACTTTAGTCCGGCAAATAGAAGATGTAAGACCGAGGCGGCTTTCAGCCGCGGTAGCCGGGGCTAAAATCCCAATTCCCACCCTCTCTCGTCGGCCCGGCTGAAGCCGGGCCCTTCCACCGAATGTCACCGCCGTGATTTCAGCGAACCGTGATGAAGTAGTACGCAGTCATGACCATGCCAATGCCGATGATGACGCGCCGCACCTTCACCGGATCGGCTTTCTGCGCGTAGTGCGCGCCAAACCATCCGCCGACGGTGGCGCCGGCAACCATTACCAGGCACTGCGGCCAAAATACGGCACGCGCGAGGATGAAGATCAGCACCGCCGCCGCGTTGATCACGACTGCCAGCAAGGTGCGGATTGCGCCCATGGCGTGAATGTCGTGCATGCCCAAAGCTGCGAGCATGGCCAAGGTGATAAACCCGATTCCCGCGCCGAAATATCCGCCGTAGATTCCAATCAGCAGCTCAACGAACGACGACACGGTGATGGCCTGCCAGGTCAGCGCCCGCCAATCTTCCATCGCGGCGTTTTTGCCAACGATGGCGCGAATTTGATTGCCAAAGGCGAACAGCAACGTTCCGCTCAACAGCAGCCAAGGGACGAGGCGCATGAATACGTGTTGCGGCGTCTTGAGGAGAAGCAAGGAGCCGGCGAAGCCTCCGACCACGCTGGTCGCCACTAGCGGAATCAACAGCGCCCGAGGAACGTCCAGCCGCTTCAAATACGCGCCGGTGCTGGCGGCCAATCCTGGCCACAGCGCGACTGTGTTGGTGGCATTCGCTTGAATCGCTGGGACGCCGGTCGATAAGAGCGCTGGAAAGGAAATGAAGCTGCCGCCGCCGGCTACCGCGTTGAGCGTCCCGGCGATAGCAGCAGCTGCAAACAGGAAGAGGCCGTGAATCAGGGGCGAAGCTAGCGACGCGCCGATGGGCTTTCCTCCTCTTGCGGCTTCATTGGATGACTACAGACAGAATATCGAATACATATGACGCCGTGGGCACAGATAGCGTATTTACCACGGAAGCACGGAGGGCACTGCAGTGACTTTGTTTTCTCAGTTTCGTGTATTCCGTGTATTCCGTGTTTACGTGGTGACACGCCGTTGGACAGGCGAAAGTGAGCGATCTCACAAACCCTTGTGACATCTGCACTACTCCCGGTGACGAGCAAAGCCTAACTTGGTTCCTGGGAACGAATTTTCTGGCTGGCAACCACCGTGCGCGTTTCTGCGGAAGGTCTAATTCACGTCCTCATCGTCGCATGTCATTGCTCAATTCATACTTCGCCACGGTTGTAACCGCCGGAACAGGATGGCCCACACGAAATCTACGTTCATTTATCGGAGGCTGTAATGCCCATCACTAAGCAGGACGCACTCGACTACCACTCGCAGCCGCGACCGGGAAAGACCGAGGTTACGCCCACGAAGGCGTGCCTCACGCAGCGCGATCTAAGCCTCGCCTACACCCCAGGCGTTGCGGTTCCCTGTCTCGAAATCGAGAAGAATCCGCAGGACGCATTCAAGTACACCAACAAGGGAAACCTGGTCGCGGTCGTCACCAATGGCACTGCCGTTCTGGGACTCGGCGACATCGGCGCACAGGCCGGTAAGCCGGTTATGGAAGGCAAAGGTGTCCTGTTCAAAAGATTCGCCGGCATCGATGTCTTCGACATCGAGCTCAACACCAAGAACCCTGACGAGATCATCAAGGCCTGCCAACTGCTGGAGCCAACCTTCGGTGGCATCAACCTGGAAGACATCAAGGCGCCGGAGTGCTTCTACATCGAAGAAACGTTGAAGAAGACGATGAAGATTCCCGTCTTCCATGACGATCAGCACGGCACGGCGATCATCACCGGCGCGGCACTGCAGAATGCGGTGGAGTTGACCGGCAAGAAACTGGCAGAGATCAAGGTGGTCATCAATGGCGCCGGCGCTTCCGGCATCGCTACGGCTGAGCACTACATCTGCATGGGCGTGAAGCGCGAAAACATCACCATGGTCGACACCAAGGGCATCGTCTACAAAGGCCGCAAGGAAGGAATGAATCCTTATAAGGAGCGGCTCGCGCAGGACACGAAGAAGCGGACGCTGGCTGAGGCCGCAAAAGGCGCTGATTTGCTGCTGGGTCTCTCGGTCAAGGGCGCATTCACGCCGGAGATGATCGCGTCGATGGCGCCGAATCCGCTGGTCTTTGCCATGGCGAATCCTGATCCTGAGATCACCTACGAAGAAGCGCGCGCGGTTCGCGAAGATCTCATCATGGCGACCGGCCGCTCCGATTATCCCAACCAGATCAACAACGTGCTCGGCTTCCCGTCCCTCTTCCGCGGTGCGCTCGACGTGCACGCCACGACCATCAATGAAGAGATGAAGCTGGCGGCGACGAAAGCGCTGGCCGCGCTGGCGAAGGAAGACGTTCCTGACTCCGTCTGCCGCGCTTATGGCGTGGAGCGCTTGGCCTATGGCCGCGACTACATCATTCCTACGCCGTTCGATCCGCGCGTGCTGGTGTGGGAAGCATCCGCTGTGGCGAAGGCGGCCATGGAAACCGGCGTCGCGCAGCAGCCGGTCAACCTCGACGAATATCGCGATCAACTGGAGAATCGGCTGGGCAAGGCGCATGGGCTGATGCGTGCCATGATTCACAAGGCGCAAGCCAACCCCAAGCGCGTGGTCTTCCCCGAAGGCGCACATCAGAAGATCCTGCGCGCCTGCCATGTGCTGGTCGAAGAGAAGATTGCGTCGCCTGTGCTGTTGGGGCGCAAGTCGGAGATCGAGCGCAATGCGGCGCAGCTGGGCGTGCCGCTTGACGCGATCACTATCGTCGAACCGGAAACTGCGCCACGTCGCGCAGAGTACGTCAAAGAGCTGTACCGCCTGCGGCAGCGGCGGGGTGAGACGCTGGGATCAGCCAATGAGCTGATGAATGACCCCAATGTGCTCGGCTCGATGATGGTGCGCATGGGCGATGCTGACGCGCTCGTTTCGGGTGTCACGCAGAACTATCCCGATACGATTCGTCCGGCATTGCAGGTGATCGGAGTGCGCGAAGGGATCCACAAGGTCTCGGGCGTCTACCTGATCATCACCCGCAAGGGCGATCTGTACTTCCTGGCTGATGCGACGGTCAACATTGAACCGACGGCCGAGGACCTGGCGGAGATCGCTCTGTGCACCGCGCAGGAAGCGCGCCGCTTCGGCATCGAGCCACGCGTGGCGATGCTGTCATTCTCGAGCTTTGGCAGCACCAAGCACCCGCTGTGCGAGAAGATGAAGCGCGCGGCCGAGCTGGCGCGTTATGCCGATCCCACGCTGATCGTCGACGGCGAAGTCCAAGGCGACATCGCGGTCAATGGCAAGAAGCTGGAAGCGGCTTTCCCGTTCTCGGCGCTGAAGGGCGGAGCGAATGTGCTGATCTTCCCCAACCTGGAAGCCAGCAACATCGCCTGCCGGCTGTTGACCAGCATCGGTGGGGCGGAGACGCTGGGCCCAATCCTCACCGGCATGGCGAAGCCAGTTCATCTGCTGGCTCGTGGTGTCGAAGTGGAGGAGATCGTCAACATCACGACCATCGCGGTGGTGGATGCGCAAGATGTGGCGTTCACTCCGGCAACGCGTGCAGCGGAAGCTGCGGCAGCGGTGGGTGTGTAGTTCGCAGATGTTGGTGCAGTATCTGGGCGCGTCGCCAACGGCGCGCCCTTTTTCTTTCCTTATCACACTTGCACGTGATCCTCGTCCTTGTCGCTTTCACGGCAAAAGCTGAAAGTGAGCAGTGGTCAGTCATCAGACCACTTACCTGTCTGCCATGGAAGCACCGGCACAAATCGGCTTCGAGGCAATCCCCCGCAACAAGGTCTACCACACAGTTGCCAAGCAACTCGAGAGGCACATCGCGGAGAATCTCAAGCCCGGCGAACTGTTGCCGTCTGAGCGGCAGCTAGCGGAAATGCTCGCAGTCAGTCGTGGGTCGGTTCGCGACGCCATTCGCAGTCTGGAGGCCATGGGCCTGCTGGAGCCACGGCAAGGCATCGGCACCGTGGTCCGTCAGCCGGAATCTGCCTCAACCGAGCGGCTGGCCGATGCGCTTCGGGACAAACGCAAGCTGGTAGCCGAACTTATCGACGTGCGCAGGATGATCGAGCCTCACCTGGTGGCCCGCGCCGCGCTTCGCGCGTCCGACGATGAGTTGAAGGAGATGGACGAGATTCTCGATCGCCAGGAAGCCAAGGTTCGCCGCGGCGAACTCGCCGTCGAGGAGGATTCCGAGTTTCATTACAGCATTGCGCTGGCTTGCAACAACAGCGCGGTGCTGAAAGTGGTGGATGTATTGATGGAGCTGTTGCGGGACGCCCGGAGAGACTCGTTTCTGGGAGAAGGCCGACAGGAGAAATCGCTTGCCGGTCATCGGCGAATTGTAGCGGCACTGAGGCGGCGGGATCCCAAAGCCGCGGAACGTGCCATGGATTGTCACTTGCAAGAGATCGAAAACATTGTACTCAAAGAGTTGTAAACGAACGGAGGTTGGAACAATGGGCCAGCTATTCGCGGTCGAAGTCATCTACCGTGGGGTCTTTCAGAAGACCCTGGCTAAGAACATAACTCGCGGCATAGTTTTGGCCGCGCACAACGAAGGCAAACTGGGCATCTCCTTTGGACGTTATGGTGATGCTCCCGAACGCAATGGCATTCCCGCCAAGAGCTTCGCCATCGTCGCCAACGACGAGCAGACGCTGGAAGCCGGAATGGCGCAGTATGAACCCAAACAGGTCGACCTGACCGTGGTTATCGACGACACCCTCACCAAGGGCGCTGAGTCGTGGGCCTGGTATGGTCTGCAGCCTGTGCATCATGCGCTGAAAGCCGGGGCCACTCTTGCGGTGGTTTCGCTGGATGACACGCCGGCACTGCTGAAGAACATTCATCGCCGGGAAGAGCCGTACAAACTGGGCGTCATCAAGGGCGCAGCCAGCTTCTCCGGCATGTGGGTTTACAAAGACGACCACACCGATGTTCGCGTCCTCGGCGTCATCGCCAAGGTGCTGCCGGGTCTGTTCAGCCTGAAGTCGGTTGAGCAGTACATCAACGAGAAGCTGAAGAACCCGTTGAAGGTGACTTCGGCGCGCGGCGCTTATGAGCGCTTCACCGCCGTCGATGTAAAGCCGGGACAGGGCAATCCTGAGGAGCCGTTCAAGCTTCACACTGCCAGGCTGGGAGAACATGCGCGGCGGCGTTTCGGTTACGGGACAGCCACAGGGCGGGCCGTATGCCGATCCGACGACGGGCGAGAAGGGCGGATTCCGTCCGCACCGCAACGAGTTGTTCAAGAAGTACTCGACGCGGACCATGCGGCCGGTTATCAACTTCAAGACCTGCACCAAGTGCACGCTGTGCTGGCTCAACTGCCCGGATGCGTCCTTCGACGTCACGCCGGACGGCACCTATGACACCAACATGGAGTCCTGCTGCGGCTGCGGCGTTTGCGAAGCCGTTTGCCCGGTGAACGATTGCATCTCGATGGTGAACGAGACCGAGTTCAGCGATAACAAGAGCCAGTGGGAGGCGTTCAAGAAAGATCAGGAAGCTTATCTGAAGTGGCTGGAGACAACCATTCAGAAGGCGGAGCCGATCGAGAAGCGCGCTCATGGATTCCGTTATCGCGGTCAGTATCAGGAAGAGGTACCGAAGGCCCTGGAAATCGCTGCAAAACCCTAATGGCAAATCGGCGGCAAGTCTGAAGACAAGCCGAAGAAGGAGATAGCAAGATGGCGACATTAACAGTACCTATCGAGGAAAAGAAGAAGGTTCAGGAGCAGGAAGCCCTGATTACCGGCGCCGAAGCCATTGCGATTGCATGCAAGTTGGCCAACGTGGACGTGGTCACGGCGTATCCCATCCGGCCTTATGACACGGTCATGCAGTACATCAGCCAGTTGGTAGCCGACGGCGAGATGGACTGCGAGTACATCGTGGCAGAGGGCGAGCATTCACAATTCGAAATCGTCAAGCACGCCTCGGTCTGCGGCGCGCGCGTGTTCTGTGGCTCCAGCGGTGTTGGCTGGATGTATGCCATGGAAGCGCTGACCGTCAGCCCGGCACTGCGTGTGCCGATGGTCTGCATGGTCGGCAATCGTGCGCTCGACGATCCTGGCGCATTTGGCGTGGAGCACAACGACGCGCTGGCAGTTCGCGATCTGGGCTGGTTGCTTACCTGGGTCGATACCGCCCAGGAAGCGCTGGACACCGCGCTGATTGCTTATCGCTTGGCGGAAGATCCTCGCATCATGGTTCCGCTGGCCATCAGCTGCGACGGCGCGTTCCTCACCCACTCGCAAGCTCTGGTCCAGATCCCCACGGCGGAGCAGGTCAAGAAGTTCCTGCCTCCTTACAACCGCGGCGCTCTGCTCATGCACCCCGACAACGTCATCTCCATCGCACCGCAGGTCAACGAGGACTGGGTGATGGAGATTCGCCGGCAAAACTACGCGGTCACCGAGATTACCTGCGACGTGATTCGCGAAGTCTATGCCGAGTTCGAGAAGAATTTCGGCCGCAAGTACGGCAACCCGTTCTTCGAGGAGTACATGACCGAAGACGCGGAAGTCGTGCTGCTCGGCATGGGCACAATGTCCACGCCGGTGAAGGTTGCCATCCGCAAGCTGCGCGAGCAAGGCAAGAAGGTTGGCTTTGTGCGGCTGCGCTGGTTCCGGCCGTTCCCCGGTCCCGAGATCGCCAAGTGCCTGGAGCGCTTCAAGGCAGTCGGCGTGATCGATCGCGACTTCTCGTTCGGTTCACCCAATCTCAGCGGCGTCGTAGCCACGGAACTTCGCTCGGCGATGTATACGGGCGCAGCCACGCGGCCGCCGGTACTGGGCTTCATCTGCGGACTGGGCGGACGTGAAGTAACCGTGCCGGACGTGGAAGAGATGACCGAGATCACGTTCCAAGCTGCCAATGGCAAGGCGCAACCCCTGACCCAGTGGATCGGGCTGCGGTCGTAGAGCCGGAAAGGACAACAATCATGAGCACATTTGTAGAAGAGAAACCGACGCAAAACCTGGAAGCCTTCCACGGAGTGAAGAAGGTTCCACATGAGGAGTACTACACGTCCGGCCACCGCACCTGCCAGGCTTGCGAGTCTGCGCAAATCATGAAACTGATGGCGAAGGCCGCAGGTCCAAGGACGATCATTCTGGGCAGCACCGGCTGCATGTACGTGGCCAACACCTCGTACTATGCAACGCCCTGGGGCGTGCCCTGGATGCACACCCAGCTCGGCAGCTCGGGCTCGGCGGCATTGGGCGCGGCTGCTGCCTTTCGCGTCCAGATGCGTAAGGGCGTGATGAAGGATGAGCCGATCAATGTCATCGCCTTCTGCGGTGACGGCGGCGGCGCCGACATGGGCCTGAACGGCATCTCGGCGACGATGACCCATCCCGACTACAACCTGCTGATCCTGATGTACGACAACGAGTCCTACGCCAATACCGACATCCAGATCTCTGGAACGTCGCCCTATGGCGTCAATACCTCGTTCAGTACGCCGGGCAAGATGAAGCGGATCATGAATCACCGCTGGAAGAAGAACATGGCGCCGCTGATGATGGTCGGCCATCCGACTTGCAAATATGTGGCAACCATTTCGACCTCCTATCCGCTGCAGGCGATGAACAGCGTTCGCAGAGCGCTGTCCGTGGGCGGACCAACGTTCATTCACTGCCTGAATCCCTGCCCGAAGGGCTGGGACTTCGATCCCGTGCTGTCGTTCGAACTCGGCGAGCTGGCGGTCAACACCGGCATCTGGCCGTTGTACGAGGTCGAGAACGGCAAGCTGAAGCTGTACGGCAAGACGAAGGACATTGCCAGTGGCAGGTTCAAGCGGCTGCCGGTACGCGATTACTTGCTCAAGCAGGGAAGGTTCGCGCACTTCATCGAGGAAGACATCGAATACTTCCAAGGCAAGATCGATGAGATGTGGAACAACTGGCTGGTGCCGGGAATCATCCCGCTCCAGAAGGACCTCGAGGGATAACTTGCACCCGCCCTGGCAACGGGGCGGGTTTCGTTTCTGGCGGTGGTAGTGCACGGCTCAGCCGTGCTGAAACGACCCTCGATAAGGCCGGGCTTTAGACTCGGTTCGCCGTGGCTAAAGCCCGTCGTTTCCACCGCCTTAGATCGAACCACACCGCTGTTGCGCAGGGCACGAGAAATCGCCATGTACTGGGGTGACCGCCAGGAGGCGGCCTCTCTATGGCCACGCATGTGACCTCGCTGCTTCGTCGAGTCGCCAGATTTCCGGCTCGGGCGCACATCTGTCGATTCGCGACCTCAGCCATCGCGTGTCTGCAGCGTGCTCGCTGGTCATTTCTCAAACTCCCCTCATTAAACCTGTGTTGCGACCTCGCCTACTCGGACTTGGAATCCCTACGTTCATACCCGCCACAACATTGCGGGATCCGGCGAGCGCGAACCAACCTTTCACTGCGTCCACTGTCCGTCTTGCTCGCTAGCAAGTAGGAGGAAAACAGCCATGAGTACTGGAACTGTTGTTGCGGAACCGCGAGACACCGCCAAGGAACTGTATGGCGGCTTCTCCGGCAATCGCTGGGTTCAGCTGGTGTTTGGAATCATCGCGATGATCGTCATCTCCAACTATCAATATGCCTTCACGCTTTTTACGCCAGGCATGAAACTGACCTTCACCGGAGTGCCTTACGCGAAGATCGCCGCCATATTCTCGGCCTTCATTCTGTTTGAGACTTGGCCGATGCCGGTGGCGGGTTACTTCGTCGACAAGTTCGGCATCCGCAAGCTGATGTCGATTGGCGCGATCCTCATCGCGCTGGGATGGGTGCTGGGTGGAACCATCGCCACCTCGCCGATTCACTTGTACATCTACTACGGCATCATTGCTGGAACCGGCGCAGGCATCATCTATATCTCCTGCGTCGCTAACGCCGTGAAGTGGTTCCCGGACCGCCGCGGACTCGCCGTCGGCTTGACGGCCGCAGGCTTCGGCGGAGGCGCTGCTCTCGCCATCATGCCGATCGCTGCCACCATCCACTCGATAGGATGGGCCAAGGCGATGGCTTTCTGGGGCGTTGGACAAGGCATCATCGCGCTGATCGCAGCGATGATCTTGCGCCACCCACCCACAGGTTGGGCGCCTCCAAACTGGATCCCCTCGAAGAAGCCCGCCGTCGTTCAGTCGAAGGTAAACTTCACCTGGATGCAGACGCTGGGCAGGCCCGAGTTCTACCTGCTGTACGCGATGTTCTTCTTCGCCTGCGCCGGCGGACTTATCGCAACCGCAAACCTCTCGCAGATCGCGAAGGCGCTTAAGGTCAGCGACGCCAAGTTCTGGGGCATGGCAATTGTGCCGCTCACCGCAACGCTCACCTCGGCCTGCAACGCCCTGTCGCGAATTCTGTGGGGCACGGTCTCCGATCGCATAGGGCGTGAAAACACTATGTTCCTCACCTTCGGCATCGAAGCGATCCTGGTCTTTGCCGTCACTAAGGTTGCGGGAGCGCCGCTGGCGTTCGTGGCCCTGTTCTCGTTCATCTTCCTCTTCTGGGGCGAGATCTTTTCCCTGTTCTCGGCGACGACTGGCGACATCTTCGGACCAAAGAATGCTTCCGCGAATTACGGCCTGGTGTATACATCCAAAGGCTTGGCTTCGGTGTTTGCCGGATTCGGTGCCGCAGCGCTGGCAGCCTACTTCGGCGGATCGTTCTCCGTTCCTTTCTACATTTCCGCTGTGTTCTGCGCTATCGCTGCAATTTTATCGATCCTTTTCTTGAGACCCTTGATTCGCAGCCGGGTCGCGCACGAACAACCTCAACTCGCAACCGCCTCGGTCAGCAAAGAAGCCGAGCACGAGAAGGAGTTGGCCGGAGTCCGGTAGTTGCCAGACTTTCGGCTGCCGACAAGTTAGAAGATCAACTCATGGCGTGACTATCGCAGACACCCCACACAAGGAAGGTTCTTTCTTGTGTGGGGAATTTTCTGTCTCTGGCGTGAATGGGACCTTTGGCAAGACAATTGGAATTGCATCCGGAGTGTTTGTGAACTAGACGCAAAGGTCGGTGACGCCCAAGCTTTGCATAACTCGTCCCGCCTCCTTCAGTCGTGCGCGCGCCCGATCCCTTTCTGCGAGAAGCAAAGCAAGGTCTCTTTCGTTCAAGATGTCGGAGGCATTAATGTTCGCGGCATACCCTCCGAACTTCACCCTGCCGTGCTCCAGTTGCGGCTCGCTGGGAGTCCCTTGCTCGCTGTCCATCGTTGCTCCAACTTCGCGATAAGCGCGAAACACATCGGTTATTCGCGTTTCAATGTGTCCGAGATGGACCTTTGCTTTCTGAAACTCGGAGACAGCGGCCCCGATTTGAGCGTTCTTATCGTCCTCGCCCATACTTGCTTCTCTCCCGCCGATTAAGACAATCTGGCGTTCGAATATCTTATATCTGGCGCGGGGGATCGCAACTCCGCAACTCACCCTCCTCCTGCGATTCTCGTCCTAACCAGTTCTTGGCAGTTACGACCCCGGACCCATGCAAACTAATGTTGCACGTCAAACAACTTATCGCAAAGTATTGAGAAATCAGCATAATTCCTGGCACCACGAACGTGACCCAGCGATTGCCACTAAATACAGCTTTGTTTTCTGGACAAGCAATGATGAAATAGTCAGCACCCGGGGGCCTCTCCCCCTTCTCCAAGCGGGTGAGCCTTAGGCGGGTTCACTTCTGAAAGTCGAGGAGGCCCTTCGGGTACAGCGCAATTGGATGTCTGGCCGCCCTAAGAAGGCGTCAGTGGGGCTGCATGGAGCTCTAGAACGTCCTGCTAGTATCCGTGGTCGCTGCCCTCTTCCAGCCGCACCTTGCCGCGGAACATCCGATAGACGAATACAAAGTACACGGCGGCCAGGATCATCCCAAACGTCCACCACACGAATCCTACAGCCATCCCGTGCGCGCCGGTAGCGCTGTTGTAGATGGTCAGGTCATATTGCGAGCCGGTGCTGGCCGGCAGCACCCTGGGATAGAGCGCGAAGACCGCTCCCACCAGCATCGCAATTATGTAGAGCGAGGACGCCAGGAACGCGCCCTTCTCGTTGCGCCGGGAGTGCGCAAAGTACATGTAGATCAGGCTGCCGATGACGACCGCCGGCACCAGATACCCGATCGGCCAGCGCGTGTAATTCGTCAGAATGCCGGGCACGGCGTAGACCGTCGCGATCAGGCTGAAGATAGTCAAGCAGCACCTGCACCGGCCAGAAGAACGACGCTACTTTGCGCGCGCGGAAGTTCAGCGGACCTTCGGTCTTGGTCGCCAGATACAGCGACCCATGCACCACCAGCGTGACCAGCGCGACCACACCGCACATCACCGTGTACCAGTCGAGGATGCCGTTCTGCGCGCCGACCCGCCAGTTGGTCCACAACGGCTCGAAGAAGTAGCCATCGGGATTGAGCGGCACACCGCGCACCACGTTGCCCAGCGCGGCGCCGAAGAAGATCGCCAGCAGAATGCTGGAGACGCCAAAGATGGTGTCGAAGAAGCCTTGCCAGACGCGCTCCTGAATGTGCGTGCGGAACTCGATGCCAACCGCGCGCAGCATCAGCAGCCAGAGCACCATCATCAGCGGCAGGTAGAAGCCGCTGAAGCCCGACGCGTAGAGCTGCGGGAAGGCGAAGTACAGCGTGCCGCCCGCGGCCAGTAGCCAGACCTCATTGCCGTCCCACACCGGACCGATGGCGCGAATCACCGTGCGCCGCTCGTCGTTGTCCTTCGCAATGAACAGATGCACCGCGCCCGCGCCCAGGTCGAAGCCGTCGAGCACAACATAAATTGCCACCATTACTGCCACGATCATGAACCAGATTGTTGCCATGGCTATCGCACCTCCGCGGGAGTCATATGGGCCGAGTCAACCAAGTCGCGCAGATCTTTGGGCACAAGCGGCTCCGGACCGTGCTCGATCTCGCGTCGCACCAGGAAGAGGAATAGAACCGCCAGCACGGCGTACATGCCGAGGAATCCCAGGAAGCTGAACCAGGCGTTGCCCGCCGAAACCATCTTGGAGTAGCCATCGGCCGTGCGCAGCAGCCCGTACACCAGCCACGGCTGGCGGCCGAACTCTGCCGTCATCCATCCTGCGGTGTTGGCAATGTAGGGGAACGGGAAGCTCATCAGCAGGATCCACAACATCCAGCGCGACTCAAACAGCTTCTTGCGCCACATCAGAAGCACGCCACTGCGGTGATCGCGATGAAGAACGTTCCCAGCCCCACCATGATGTGGTACGTGTAATAAAGCAGCGGAATGTTGTCCGGCCAGTCTTGCTTCGGTATCGAGTTTAGGCCTTTGACCTCCGCGCCGTAGCTGCGCCACGTCAGGACGCTCAGCATTTTGGGGATCACGATGGGGTTGTCGATCTTCTGCGCGGCAACATCGGGCTGGCCCAGGATGACCAGCGGCGCTCCCGGCTGCGTGTCAAACAAAGCTTCCATCGCGGCCAGCGTCACCGGCTGATTCTGCGCGATCATGCGACCCTGTGCATCGCCGGTCGGCACCACCTGGAAGAGGGTGACGAACAGCGCGGCAATCACGCCGACGCGGACGAAGATCTTTCCCTGCTCAACATGTTTCTCGCTCAGCACGTAGAACGCGCCGACGGCTGCCATCACAAACGCTCCGGTGATGACCGCACCGCTCATGTTGTGCGCGTATTGCCACCACGCCCACGGATTCAGCACCAGCTGCCAAAAGCTCTTGAGCTGCACCGAGCCGTCGGCTACGCGCTCGTAGCCCACCGGATGCTGCATCCAGGCGTCGGTAGCGACGATGAAGTAGCCCGACATCCACGATCCCAGGAACACCATCAGCGCCGAGAACCAATGCAGGCCTTTACTCAGCCGCTTCTCGCCGTAGAGGAACAGGCCGAGGAAGGTCGACTCCAGGAAGAACGCGAAGCAGCCTTCCATCGCCAGCGTCTGTCCGATGACCCCGCCGGCAAAGCGCGAGAAGTGCGACCAGTTGGTGCCGAACTGAAATTCCATCGGAATGCCGGTCACCACGCCGATCACGAAATTGATGCCGAAAATCTTCGCCCAGAAGCGGGCTGCCCTGTCGTATCGCTCATCGCCCGTCCGCCAGCCAATGGTCTTCAGGATGACGATCAGCGGCGCCAGGCCCATGGTCAGTTGCGGGAACAGGTAGTGAAACGTAACAGTAAAGGCAAAATGCAGGCGGTGGATCAGGAGTGCGCTATCCATGCAGGGACCTCAAAGCTAGAAAAATCGCGCGACGATGATCGCGCGGTACGGCAGACAGACAACGGCTGCGGGTACAACATGGATTAATTGTCTTTGGCGAGGGGCACGTCGGGATGTGACCCAGATCACGTGCGGCAGTGACTAGGCCGGGGTCGTTGTCGTCAGGAGGAGACCGAGACCCGGCCTTACGAGCGTGTCTCCTGCCCCAGAGTTTTTGTCATCACGAGCAAGCACAGCGCGCGTACCCGGCCAGCGCGCTCTCACTCTTGTCCGTTGTCATCACGAGGAGGCTTTCAAGCCGACGAGGGATCTGCTTTTGACCTTCATTCGCAAAGGCCGCCTTGCAATGCGAAGGTCAGAAAAATCCGCACAGCTTTGGCGCTGCGATCCAGCACTCGTACAGGGAGAGCGGCGATATTAGCCCCGCGTCAGAACACCTTCGTGACGGAGCCGGCTTCAGCCGGCAGTTGAAAAATTCATTTACGCGACTCGCGTGTCGTCGGCTGAAGCCGACTCAAGAAAAATAAACAAAGGGCCTGGACGCTGACCTGAAGGTCAGCTCTACCCGAAAACCCAGCCCATCGACTTTTTCAGCAGCCTGTAGAGCCGACTCCCACTATGGATCGGCGTCCGGACGCGGGCCCGAAGGCCCGCTCTACCAATTACTGCGCGACGACAAACAGATTCCCGTCGTTCTGGGTGTAGACCTTGCCGTCATCGCCGATCGACAACGGCGTGTACGCCGCGCCCAGAGCTTCCTTCAGGAAGATCCGCTGTTGCCAACCAGTGAAGACCCCGTGATGTCCCTGCGCCGCCGAGTAAACGTGCCCGTCTTCGCTGGTGAGGTAGACCACGCCGTTGCTGTCGATCACCGGAGCGTTCACGCACCACTCGTAGCCGTTGGGATGGAAAGGATCGATGGTTGTGTTCTGGAACGACCATTCGACATTCAGGTCCGCGTCGAGCTGCGAAACGTAGTACGGCCCCGGCGGTGGTGGCGCGCACACCGGACTGTCGAGTCCAGAGCAATACGCGGTCACGGGATAGTGGTTGTCTTTGACGACCAGTGACCAAGTGCCGTCATGCTGATAGACGCCCGCCGTCGTGTCCCAACCAAAGGTGTAAGAGTTGACGAAATTACCTTGCGTGTCGAAATGGAAGAGATGTCCGCGTCCGTAGTTATAGTTATCGGTGGCGGCGAAGACGACGGAGCCGTCGGGAAGTACGGTAGGCGTAGAGGACGCTTCATCCTCAACCGAGCCTGAGCCGTACGCATTAGTCGTGGGATCGACGCCAACGCGCGCGCCATAGCTGCAGGAATCAGGAATATTGTTGACGCCCTTCGGCGCGATCGGCAACAGCACGCCGCATCCGTCGGTCAGGCGATACTGCAACGACGAAGCCCACTTCGGGGTGAGATCGGGATTCACCGCAATCATGTACGCGACCTGCTCGTCGAAGTGCGCCCTGCTGACGGTGTAGATCGTGCCATCAGCGGTGACCGCTGGACCTACGTTGATTCCCGGCCGTTGTGAACCGCACCACTGGGTAGGCGGGCTGGTAACTCCCGGCGGCGGCCATGGCAGCGTCGACGCGCCAAACTCCGCGAAAAACGTGCCTTCGCAGTTAGTCGAGGTCCCTGGCGGCGCGTTGGGCACCAGCGTGGCGAAGGTCACGGTAGCGGATGAGTCGTTGGGGCTGATCTTCACCAGCCATGAGTTGACGACATCGTTCAGCCAGAGATTGCCGTTGGTGTTGAACTCAATCACGTTGTAGTAAATGTTGCCGTTGCTGTCGGCAGTCAGAGGGCCGGAGACGAAGGTATTGGCGGCATTGACTCCTCCGTTACCCGAGAATGGATTGATATGCGACTGCGACTGCCCGGTCGCCTCATTCACCTTCCACACCGTGCCCGCAGCGCCGGGGACATAGAGATATCCGTTGGCCAGTGCAGGATGGAAAACCGGCTCCCATCCAATCAGTCCTACAGCGCCTATCAGCAGGTCAGTGCCGTTCGGCTCCGGCACCCAATCGGTGCCGAAGGTCCACGCGGTCACCGGCGTATTGTCCTGCCAGTTGTAGCGCACCACACTCCAGTACAGCTGATTCCACGCGTTCGGTCCGCACGGCAGACCATAGAACCACCAGCCCGTCGGATGGCACGACGGATAGCTGCCGCTTTTCTGCATCATGTAAAAACTGTTGCCGTCGATGAGCGTCGACATGTAATGCGCCGTCAGCACTGCCTCGCCTTCCGGCAGCAGGTTCTCTTGCTGCTCCTGTTCGGTGAATGGGTCGTAGATGATGTCAGCGATCTTCTCGTTCAACGGCTGGCCGGGAACGTTGACCATGCCGTCGTGCTGCGCGTCCCGGCCCCATTGCGACCAGAAGGCCTGGGCATGGGCTACGCCGGTTGGCTGGATTAGCGTGGTGGCTATGGCGGCAACAATCACAACTAGAGACGTGCGTTTCACAGGGGCCTCCTTGTGAGCGAGCGGTTTGTTATTGGGCCGAGATGGTAGCGCGCTTCCTGACCCAGGTGGTTAACGGCGCGCGGATTTGGGACGAGCGGCTCTTTGGCGAGGAAGTATAGCTTATCTTTCGAGGGAAAACGTAAGGAAGCGATGGCCAGTAGCGCTGGCGGGCAGTTCGGGCCTTCCGGCCCCGGCGCGACTATAATACGGCTCGACTACCGTCAACCGACAACGCGCAGGCTCAAGACGTGTCCTCTTGGCCTCACATCCGCAGTTTTCCTTTGGACACCTGGTCTTTCTATGCGCCCAATACGTCTCCGGGTTGTGGTCATCATGTTCGTGGCGCTGGTGATTGTCTTCTGGGCCATTCCAGCAGCCGCCAACTTCGTCATCGAATACAGCTGGTGGAAAGAGGTCGCCCAGGTCAGCACCTGGTTCTCGATGCTGTGGTACAGCATCGCACCGGCCGCGGTCGGCGCAGTGCTGGCGTTTATCGCGTTCTTTGTCGCCCACCAGCGCGGCCTGCACTTCGCCGGAGTCCGTCGCCAAGACTATTCCGTGTACACCGGCGTAGTCACGATTGCCCTCGCCCTCTTCGCGATTTTCTTTGCTTCGTCATCCATCGACTACTGGACGGCCATGCGGTTTTTCGGCTCGCGTGGCATTACGGTGCCGCAGGGCGCGTGGCAAGATCGCGTCTTCTCGCGCGGGCTACCGTTCTACCTGTTCGATCTTCCCTTCTATTGGAATCTGCTCGGTTTCTTGCTGGGAGTCGCGATCATTTCCGCGCTGCTCTTCTGGGTTACCGCGCGAGGGTGGCAGCTGTTCGAGCGGGTTCGCTACCGCTTCGGGAACCCCTCGCACGGCAGGGTGATTAGCATTCAGGAATATCTGCGGCTGCCCGGAGCTACCAAGGCACCGTTCGTCCGCATCCTCTCAGTGATTCTGCTCGTCGGCTTTGCTGCCTGGATTTACCTGGGAAACTTCGAGCTCCTCTTTAGGGTTCATGCCTTCATGACCGGCGCCGATTACGTGGACGAAAAAGTCACGATTCCGCTGCGCTGGCTGGTTATGATCGCCGCACTGGTTGCGGTGCCGCTGGTCTGGCTGTCGAAATTCAAGCCGGCGATCTACCTGGTCGTCGGCTGTTACCTTCTGCAGATGGCGCTGCCGGCGATTGTGCGCAGCGTCTACGTTCGTCCCAACGAAATCTCAATCGAGCGCCCCTACATCGAGCGTCACATCGAAGCGACCACCGCAGCCTTCGGCCTCAACCGCAACGCCAAGGAGAGTCCCTTCTCACCCTCCGGCCAGGGTGTGGTCGATCCCGTACAGGATGCGACGCTGCTGGCGAATGTACGGCTGTGGGATCTGCGCGCTTACGACGCGACCATCACGCAGATTCAGGCGCTGCGCCCCTACTACACCTTCCCTGATACCGATGTCGATCGCTACATCATCGATGGCCGTATCAAGCAGGTGCTGCTGTCGCCGCGTGAGATCGACGTTACGCAGTTGCCGGCCGAAGCCAGCGCAAGCTGGATCAATCCTCACTTCATCTACACCCACGGCTTTGGCGCCGTGGTCGCCGAGGTCAACAAGATCACGCCTGACGGGCTGCCAGTGCTGCTGATCAAGAACGCACCGCCGGAGATCAAGTCGCCCGGCTTTCAGCTGACGCGGCCGGAGATTTATTACGGCGAGAAGACGCAGGACCCGGTCTTCGTTCACACCGCGCGTGAGGAGTTCGATTATCCTTCCGGCGATCAGAACAAATATTCGACCTATCGCGGCACCGGCGGTTTTCCTGTCGGCTCATTTCCCATGAAGCTCGCGGCTGCCATCTCCGAAGGCGAAACCAACATCGTCTTCACCGGATATCTCACCGGCGACAGCCGCATGATGATCTATCGCAACGTGAAGGCACGGCTGGCGCATCTGGCCAGCTTCCTTACCTGGGACCCTGATCCGTATCTCGTGATCACCGACGACGGACGCCTGGTGTGGATGGCCGACGCCTACACCACTTCCCTCTCGCATCCATACTCGGCGGCGCTGCCGGTGGCTGGTATGGACGATGGCGCAAATTACATTCGCAACACAGTGAAAGCCACGGTCGACGCCTACACCGGGCAGATGAACTTGTACGTCTTCGACCCCGCTGATCCGATCATTCAGGCTTATCAGAAGCTGTTTCCGCAGCTTTTCCACTCGATGTCGGAGATGCCGGCCGATCTTCGCCGCCATGCGCGGTATCCGGAAGCCATGTTTCGCACGCAGGCCGAGGCGTACCGCATCTTCCACATGCGCGATCCGCAGGTCTTTTACAACAAGGAAGACGTCTGGGAGATCGCGCGCGACCTCTTCAGCCAGTCAGGACAGCCGGAGCCGATTTCGCCAACCTATGTCATCGCCACGCTGCCGGGAGAGAAAGATCCTGAGTTCCTGATGATTCTGCCGTTCACGCCGCGCGGCAAAGACAACCTGATTGGATGGATGGCGGCGCGATGCGATGGCGACAAGCTTGGCCAACTCATCTTCTATCAGTTGCCGAAGCAGCAGCTGATGTACGGCCCCATGCAGATTGAATCGCGCATCGACCAGGATCAGAACATCTCCAAAGATCTCACGCTGTGGAATCAGCAGGGCTCGCGCGTGCTGCGCGGCAACATCATCGCGCTGCCGGTCACCGGCGGATTTCTCTATCTCGAGTCGATTTACATTCAGGCTACAGAAGCGCGAATGCCACAGCTGAAGAAAGTTGTCCTGGCGATGGGCGACCGCCTGATTTATCGCGATACCTTCGACGAGGCGCTCGCCGACCTGATCTCGGCGCCAACGCCGGCCGCCGCTGCGACCGCTCCTACCGTGGCCGCGACGGCAGCGGAGAAGAACGCTCCCTCACTCGCCGAGCGGCTGCGCCAGCTTCACGATCAGGCCGAGCAGCTCACGCGCGAACTGGAATCGCTGGAGAAGGAAGCCACAAAGAAATAGTCATCGGCAGTCCTGCCGGAGGTCCCGGGTTGTCGTTTGTGCCCCTGGATTCTTAATGGACGCGAGACTGGTCCGGAGTACAATACAGCCGCCTTCGGACTGCAATTCTTAGACCGGTTTAGGAATTACTGTGATCCGGTGAGCACGGGTAGAGCGACGCTTTAGCGTCGCGTCCGGCCATCCTTAGAATTGAGCCGGCTTCAGCCGGCGGCACGGCTGTCGTCGGCTAAAGAGACTACTGAAAAACTTTTTTGCGCCGGTTTTGTGTCGCCGGCTAAAGCCGGCTCGGGTCATAAATAAGAACTTTGACGCTGGCCTGAAGGCCAGCACTACCCGAACCTAACGCAATCGGGAGTTTTTCAGCAGCCTGTAAAGCCGACTCTGGATGCAAAAGCAGTCCGGACGCGGGCCTGAAGGCCCGCTCTACCGATCACAGTAAGAACTAAACCGCCTACATTGCCGCATCATCGAATCGCTTCGCGAGAAAGCGCTGATATGGGGACGCAAGCAGAGATCAACCGGGCAGCAGCTCCGATTCAGCAGATGGAAATTCTCTGGATCACTGCTGGACTTGGTTGCGACGGTGAAACCATCGCCATGACCGGCGCGATGCAGCCGAGCATCGAGGATTTCGTGCTTGGCGGAATTCCCTGGATCCCCAAGGTCAACCTTCACAACCCGTTTCTTGCCCAAACCAACGGAGACGAGTTCCTGCAACCGTTTCATCAGGCTGCGAATGGCAAACTCGCGCCTTTCATCCTGGTCGTCGAAGGCTCCATCCCCGATGAAACCAACAAGGCTGAAGGCTATTGGGCTTCGCTTGGTACGGACGCCGCAACTGGCCAGCCCATTACCACGTGCAAATGGATCGATCGTCTCGCACCCAACGCCTGGGCTGTCGTAGCAGTTGGCACTTGCGCAACCTACGGCGGCATTCACGCCATGCACGGAAATCCAACGGGAGCTATGGGACTCCCCGATTACCTGGGCTGGCAGTGGAAGTCGCCGGCCGGCATTCCCATTGTCTGTGTTCCCGGCTGCCCGGCCCAGCCCGACAACATGATGGAGACGCTACTCTACCTCCTGTATATGGCTGCGGGACGAGCGCCGATGATTTCTCTCGATCGGCAGTTGCGTCCCACATGGCTCTTCAGCGCAACCGTTCACGAAGGTTGCGATCGCGGCGGATATTACGAGCAGGCTGACTTCGCAGAGGAATACGGATCGCCGCTGTGCATCGTGAAGCTGGGCTGCTGGGGCCCGGTGGTGCAGTGCAATGTGGGCAAGCGCGGCTGGATGAACGGTATCGGCGGCTGTCCCAATGTCGGCGGCATCTGCATCGGCTGCACCATGCCGGGATTTCCCGACAAATTCATGCCCTTCATGAACCAGCCGCCGGGATCACTGCTCTCGGCCAGCGCCGTCCAGACCTACGGCAAAGCGATTCATGCGCTGCGGGCCTTCACCCAGGCATCGCTCAACCAGGAGCCATCCTGGCGCCGCCGTCCGATATCTCAAAAGGTGATAGAGTAAGCGCTCAAGTACCCTAGGCCGCTCGTTCGTGATGCGCCCAGCGCGAGATAAACATGGCCTCCTGGTTGGAAAGCACTTCGATTCCCGGCGTCGACGTTCGCGCTGCGCTTGCCGACGCGACCACGTACGCCTCCGCTGAAGCCGTCCTCCAGGATCTCGCCAAAGTTTTCTTTGAGAACACCAGCCTCCTTGCCGGACATGAAGCGTCCGCACTGTCACCATCCAAGATCAGCACGCAACTTCCTAACCTGGAAGCCAAGTATCGCGCCCTAGTTGAGCAGATTCCCGCCGTCGTCTTCATGGCCTATCTCGACGAATGTGTGGGCGAAGCCTACGTCAGCCCGCACATCGAGCGCGTGCTCGGCTTCACGCAGGAAGAGTGGCTGCAGGACCCGGTGCGCTGGTATTCGCAGGTTCATCCTGATGACAAGCAGCGCTGGAGCATTGAGGCTGCCGAATTGTTCTTGACCGGCAAACCCTTGCGCTCGGCCTATCGCATTCTCTCCCGCGATAACCGCGTGATCTGGCTGCACTGCGAAGCGAAAATGATCCGCCGCGAAGACGGCCGCCCATGGTTCATTCACGGAGTCGGTTTCGATATCACCGATCTCAAACGCTCCGAAGAAGCGCTGCAGGAAGAGCGCAACGTCGTAACGGCGATGCTCGATACGGTCGGCGCGCTGGTCGTCGTGCTCGATCCCGACGGGCGCATCGTCCGCTTCAATCGCGCCTGCGAGCGCAGCACGGGCAAGACTCTCGCGGATGTGGCGGGGCGTTTTGTTTGGGACTTGTTCATTCCTGAGGAGGAAGCAGAGGCCTTTAGAAAGCAGTTTGAAAAGATGCGGGAAGACCAGCTGCATACTGACTACGAGTGTCCTTGGCTGGCAGACGACGGCTCCCGCCGGCAGATCGCGTGGTCGGGAGTCTCATTGCCCGGAGGTCAGGGAACGCCAGCGTATGTGATCGCCACCGGCATCGACATTACCGAGCGCAAGCACCTTGAGAGGGCGATCCTCGAAATCAGCGCGCGCGAACAACGCCGCATCGGACAAGACTTGCACGACGGGCTGGGCCAGCACCTGACGGGCATCGCCTTCATGAGCAAGGTTCAAGAACAGAAGTTGAAGGAGCAGCATCTGCCATATGCAGAAGATGCTGCGAAGATCGTCAAGCTGGTGAACGAGGCGATCAACAAGACACGCGAATTGGCACGAGGCCTCAGCCCGGTCGTGCAGGAATCGCATGGCCTGATGACCGCGCTGCAGCAGTTGAGCGCCGAGGTGGAAGACGTCTTTGGTGTCTCGTGCCAGCTCCAGTGCGACAATCCGGTGCTGATTCACGATGTCAATGTGGCAACGCACCTGTATCACATCAGCCAGGAAGCAATCAGCAACGCCATCAAGCATGGCAAGGCCCGAAAGGTCGAGATCGGACTCAGCGCCAGCGACAGCCACGGCATCCTCACCATTCGCGACGATGGGACGGGTGTGAAGAAGATTCCGGCCGGCAGCACAGGCATGGGACATCACATCATGAGCCATCGGGCCAAGATGATCGGTGGAACCCTGGATATTCAGTCTTCTCTTCCTCACGGCATGATCGTGAGTTGTATATTTCCGCTCGGCCCTCGGCGATAGGCTAAACATTTTGGAGACGGATCACAGCGCCATGTTGACCAGGTCGAAAGAACAAGCTCAGCAGAAAAAGAGGATCTTCATCGTCGACGACCATCCCATCGTGCGCGAAGGACTGTCGCTGATGATGAACCGCGAGCCCGACCTCATGATCTGCGGTGAGGCGGAAGAAGCCGCCGGCGCGTTGCAGGCGATCACCGCTACCCGGCCCGATTTCCTGATCATCGACATCTCGTTGAACGGACCAGACGGCCTTGATTTGCTCAAGAGCATTCGGGTGCGCTTTCCAACTCTTCCTGTGCTGATTCTCTCGATGCATGACGAAGCGATCTATGCCGAACGCGCGCTGCGCGCCGGCGCTCACGGCTACATCATGAAGCAGGAGGCGACGGAGAAGGTTCTGGTCGCGGTGCGGCAAATCCTTGAGGACAAGGTTTATGTCAGCGACCGCATCGCCAATCGCATGTTGCAGCATTACATCAACGGCTCAAGCGCCGAACCGAATTCTCCGATTGCGGTGCTTTCCGACCGCGAACTGGAGGTCTTCCGGCTCATTGGCGAAGGTCACAGCACACGAAAGATCGCCGATGAATTGCACCTCAGCGTGAAGACGGTGGAATCCTATCAGGCGCACATCAAAGACAAGCTGGCCCTGAAGAGCGGTCGTGAGCTTGTGCAGCGCGCCATCCAGTGGAGCATCCACGGCGGCATGGCATAGTCGAGGGCCAACGCCCAGCAGTTCCCTTCCCCTGAATCGCGGCCTTATCACCCTAAGGGAATCCCCTATGCGCCGTGCGGCAGCTTTCCCTAGCAGCAAATCAGGTTGCGTAGGCTTTTGCCGCGATTAATCCTAATCGGTTGCGTGGGGCAACAGCACCATTCGTCTTGCCAACTAACCAGATATCGACAGGCATGTTGTCGGATTGATGCGTCGGTCCGGCGTTCAACTTCTCACTCTCTAGCGCACTCTCTTTGGATGGTAAGAGGAGGTTCGGCCTATGACAGCGCAAGCGGCTCCGCACGGTCGCATGACCCAGAAAAAATCGGCGGTCGCAGAAATACACATCGTATGGATCACAGCTGGATTGGGCTGTGACGGCGACTCGGTTTCCATCACCGCAGCAATGCAGCCCAGCATCGAAGACGTTCTGCTGGGAGCGATTCCCGGCCTTCCTAAGGTTCATCTCCACAATCCAGTACTGGCTTATGAAGTGGGCGACGACTTCCTCAAGCCTTTTTACCAGGCAGCTGAGGGCAAGCTCGATCCCTTTGTTCTGGTAGTCGAAGGATCGATTCCCAATGAGAAAATTCACGGCCGCGATGGCTATTGGGCCGCGATGGGCACCGACACCACAACCAACCAGCCCATCAAGACCACCGAGTGGATCGACCGCCTCGCGCCGAAGGCGCTGGCAGCGGTCGCCATCGGCACCTGCGCCACCTATGGCGGTATTCATGCCATGCAGGGCAATCCAACCGGATGCATGGGACTGGCGGACTATCTGGGATGGGATTGGCGATCGAAAGCCGGCCTGCCCATCGTGAACGTTCCCGGATGTCCCGTCCAGCCCGATAACTTCATGGAAACCGTTCTCTATCTCCTCTATCAGGTCGCCGGCCTCGCGCCGATGATTCCTCTCGACGAGCAACTGCGCCCGACGTGGTTGTTCGGCTCGACGGTACACGAAGGCTGCGATCGCGCCGGCTATTACGAGCAGGGCGATTTTGCCGAGCAGTACGGCTCGCCCAAGTGCATTGTGAAGCTCGGATGCTGGGGTCCGGTGGTGAACTGCAACGTGCCCAAACGCGGGTGGATGGCCGGCATCGGCGGCTGCCCCAACGTCGGCGGCATCTGCATCGGCTGCACCATGCCCGGCTTCCCGGATAAATTCATGCCCTTCATGGACGAGCCACCCGGCGCGCATGTTTCCACCGGCAGCTCCGCCATGTATGGCCGCGCCATCCGGGCGCTGCGCAGCATCACGCAAAATACCGTCAACAAAGAGCCGAAGTGGCGGCACAATCGGCCGGAACTGACCACTGGTTATTACGCCAGATCCTAATTTTTTTGAAGGAGAGCGATCGCGATGGGCACAACTACATTAACCGAACGGGAAGCTCCCAGTAAGCAAAAGCAGATCGTGGAGATGAATTGGGATCCGATAACCAGAATCGTCGGCAGTCTCGGCATCTTCACCAAAATCGATTTCGCTAACCGCCAGGTGGTCGAGTGTCACAGCACCTCCTCGATCTTCCGCGGCTACAGCCTTTTCATGAAGGGCAAAGATCCGCGCGATGCCCACTTCATCACCAGCCGCATCTGCGGAATCTGCGGCGATAACCACGCGACGTGCGCTACCTATGCGCAGAACATGGCGTTCGGCGTTCGGCCGCCGCATCTCGCCGAGTGGATCGTCAATCTCGGCGAAGCCGCCGAGTACATGTTCGACCACAACATCTTTCAGGACAATCTGGTCGGCGTCGACTTCTGCGAGCAGATGGTGAAGGAGACCAATCCCGGCGTGTGGGAGAAAGCGCAACACACCGATGCGCCCAATGCCAAGCTGCACGGCTATCGCAAGATCTCCGACATCATGACCGCGCTGAATCCCTTCACTGGCGCGTTCTATCGCGAGGCTCTGCAGATGAGCCGCATGACGCGCGAGATGTTCTGCCTGATGGAGGGCCGTCACGTCCATCCGTCGACACTGTACCCCGGTGGAGTTGGTACCGTTCCGACCGTGCAGCTGTTTACGGATTATCTCGTCCGCCTGATGAAGTATGTCGAGTTCATGAAGAAGGTCGTGCCTCTGCATGACGACCTCTTCGACTTCTTCTATGAGGCGCTGCCGGGCTATGAGAAAGTCGGCCAGCGACGGATTCTGCTCGGCTGCTGGGGCTCGTTCAACGATCCCGAGCATTGCGACTACACCTACAAGAACATGACGAACTGGGGCCGCAAGATGTTCGTCACGCCGGGCGTGGTTGTCGACGGCGAGCTCGTGACTACCGACCTGGTCGATATCAACCTGAACATCCGCATCCTGCTCGGCAGCTCCTATTACGACGACTGGGAGGAAAGCGAGACATTTGTTCGCGAGGATCCGCTAGGCAATCCTGTCGATCAGCGTCACCCGTGGAATCAGACCACTCGGCCGAAGCCGCAGAAGCGCGACTTTTCCAGTAAATACACCTGGGTCATGTCGCCGCGCTGGTATCACAAGAAAACTGGCGAGCATCTGGCCCTCGACACCGGCGGCGGACCGATCGCACGGTTCTGGGCAACGGCCAAGGCCGGTCTTGTCGACATTGGTTATCTGAAGGCGACCGGCAATAGCGTCAAGATTTATCTGCCCAAGACGACTTCCCTGCCCGAGGTCGAGTTCGAATGGAAGGTTCCCAAGTGGAGCAACGCCATCGAGCGCGATCGGGCCCGAACTTATTTCCAGGCATATGCGGCGGCGGCTGCTCTGCACTTCATGGAGAAGGCGTTGGCCGAATTGCACGCCGGCCGGACCAAGACCTGGTCCGATTTCAAGGTCCCGGAAGAGGCCATCGGATGCGGCTTCCACGAGGCAGTTCGTGGCGTGTTGTCGCACCACGTGGTTATTCGCGAGGGTAAGATCGCAAACTATCATCCGTATCCGCCGACGCCGTGGAACGCCAATCCGCGCGATGTCTACGGAACTCCCGGACCGTACGAAGACGCGGTACAGAACACGCCGATCTTCGAAGAGAACGGCCCGGATAAGTTCAAGGGTATCGACATCATGCGCGCGGTGCGCAGCTTCGATCCATGCCTGCCATGCGGGGTGCACATGTACCTCGGCAACGGCAAGGTGCTGGAGACGAAGCATTCGCCGATGTTCGGCCTGATGAAGTAGAACGAATTGCTGTTTTGTGAGGAGTGGGCGGCTTCGTTGTAACCCGCGACGTGGCGTTCGTGCCGTTGCAACTGCCGCTCACTCCGTTTTTGAGGTATCGAGACAAACATGTCGGAGCTGAAAGATTTTCAGGAACGCGTACGCAGGATTGGCGCTCTGGTCGAGGAAATCGAAACCATCGCCGATCCTGCAGCACGGTCGTCAGCCCGTCAGCTCATGCAGCTGGTCATGGAATTTCATGGTGCGGCCATCGACCGCATGCTCGAAATCCTGGCAAACGGCGGTGAGCCGGGTATGGCGTTCATCGAGCAGTTGGGACGCGATCCAATGGTCAGTAGCCTGCTTGTGTTGTATGGACTGCATCCCGAGACGCTGCAGGCCCGCGTTGGCAAGGCGGTTGAGCGCCTGAAGCCGAGGTTGCAGCGCGATGGGGCTGCGATTGAGCTGTTGGGAATTAAGGATGGAGCGGTCAGTGTAAAGGTCACGCCCGGCGACCATGCGTGCGGCTCAACGACCAGTGCGTTGCGATCAGTCGTAGAGGACGCGATATATGAATCTGCTCCCGACCTCGCCAGCCTGACCGTGGCAGGCTTGGATGGACGTCCCGCCACGGGTTTCGTCTCACTCGACAAGTTATCTGGCCAACAGCATGCCGGGACCATGTCTGAATCCGCGGGCCGAGCTGCAGTGGTCAATTATGGCGACTAACGAAACTCCCAGCCTCGAAGCGGCGTTCGGAGTGTTGCGGCAGTTTGCGCGACGTCCTCGCGCTGCCGAACGTTGCGAGCTGTGCAGTGCCGAACTGGCGTCGCAGCATCCGCACCTGCTGGATCCCAAGGTGCGGAAGATGGTGTGCTCCTGCGATGCCTGTGCGCTGTTGTTCAGCGGGCAGGCTGGTGCTCGTTTCAAACGAATTCCGAGGCTGGTGCGCTTACTCGCCGATTTCAAAATGACCGATGCGCAATGGGACAGCCTGATGATTCCCATCAACATGGCTTTCTTTTTTCGCAGCAGCCCGGAGGCGAGAGTGGTGGCGATGTATCCGAGTCCCGCCGGCGCGACTGAGTCACTGCTCTCGCTGGAGGCATGGAACGAAATCTCCGACGCCAATCCTGAGCTCCAGCACATGGACTCCGATGTGGAAGCCCTGCTGGTGAACCGCATCGGTCACTCTCGCGGCTTTGCCGGCGCTGAGTATTACCTTCTGCCAATCGATCAATGCTTCAGGCTGGTGGGCCTGATTCGCAGCCACTGGCGAGGGTTTTCCGGCGGCACGGAGGCATGGCAGCAGATCGCGGCGTTCTTCGGCTCGTTGAGAAACAGCGCGACGGTAATGGGAGGCGGCGGCAATGCCTGACCTCCAGTTTCAGATCGAAGGCGCCGAGGTCGAGCCGTTCGCGATCTCGCCGCAGCTGGCATTCAAGCTGCGAGTGACAAACGCTGCCGCGGACGAACACATCCACAGTGTCGCCTTGCGCGCACAAGTACAAATCGAGAGTACGCGTCGCAAATACACTGCACACGAGCAGAGTAGCCTCCGCGATCTATTCGACGTGCCCGAACGCTGGGGACAAACGCTGCGCACGTTTCTCTGGACGCACACCAGCACCATCGTTCCAGCATTCCAGGGCAGTACCGAGGTCAAGCTTCTGGTTCCCTGCTCTTTCGACTTCAATGTTGCAGCGACTAAGTATTTTGCCGGACTCACTGACGGTGAAGTTCCGGTGTGCATGCAATTCAGCGGCAGTGTTTTCTACGCCCACGACGATGGACCTCTGCAAGTCATGCCCATTTCCTGGGACAAGGAAGCGCACTTCCGTTTGCCGGTGAAGCTCTGGAAAGAGCTGATGGACACGTATTACCCCGGCATCGCGTGGCTTTGTCTGGAGCGCGATGCGTTCGAGCGCCTCTACCGCTACAAAGTGGAGCGCGGTATTCCGACATGGGAGCAGGCGCTGGATAGCCTGCTTCGCAGCGTTGAAGCGGAAGTGAAGCGATGAACACCGCCGCTGCCGATCGCATAGCCAAGGCCGTCCTCTACGAGGGTTACATGCTGTACCCCTACCGGCCGTCGGCTCTGAAGAATCAACGGCGCTTCAATTTTGGAGTGGTGTATCCGCAGATCTTCAGCGACGAGCAGAACGGAACCGATCCCTGGATCATGCGCAGCGAATGTCTGGTTCAAGGAAGTGTATTGAGCCGGATCGAGGTTCGCGTGCGTTTCCTTCAGTTGGTAGAGCGTTCCGTCCACCAGCTGGTCGATGGCGCCTTTCGCCCGGTGAAGAGCCTGCGGGTCGACGGCGACACATTCTACGCTTGGCAAGAGGCGATCGAGCGCGAGGTGAGCTTGCCGGCGACCGACGTTGACCTGTTAAATCGCCATCCCATCCTGCATCCGTTCCAGCTGTCTTCGCAAACGGCCGAGGAAGCGCTGCGAGACCATCAACTCCAGCCGGCAGGCCGCATCGTGCGAAGCTCAGCAGGCGATCGATGGCTCGCTTTCTGTTGCGGCTCATCCTGTCGCGGAAAACATCTTCAAGATCAGCGTGCAGGTCAAGAATTTCACGCCCATCGAAAAAGGAGCCAGCCGCGAGCTCGCCTTGATGCGCTCGCTGAGTTTCTGCGCACGTCGTCCTGGGAGTCGAGGAGGGTGAATTTATCTCTCTTCTCGATCCGCCGGAACAGCTGCGCCCTGCCGCGGAACAGTGCCACAACCAGGGAGTATTTCCTGTGCTGGTCGGAGAACCTGAACAGCGCGACACCATGCTCGCTTCGCCGATCATTCTGTACGATCATCCGCAGATCGCGCCGGAAAGCGCCGGTGACCTTTTCGACGGAACCGAGATTGACGAGATCCTCTCCCTGCGGATCATGACCATGACCGACGAGGAGAAGCGCGAGATGCGCGAGTCGGACGAGCGCGCGCGCCAGATGCTGGAACGAACAGAAAGCATGCCGGCCGAGCAGTTCATGAAGTTGCATGGCGCACTGCGCGGCCTGCGGCCGCTGAATGAGGAGATTCCGTGAACGAGTGGGAGTGGCGATTGCTCGAAGACAAGTCGCTGATCGATCAAATTGAGATCGACGGCAGAGCTGTTCGCGTAGGCGATCGCGTCCGCCTGCGGCCGCGCCAGGGTGGCGATGTCTTCGATCTCGCGCTGGCTGGTCAGATCGCCACCATCGAAGCATTGGAACAGGATTACGAAGGTAAGGTTCACGTTTGCGTTGTGCTCGACGACGATCCGGGACGGGATCTCGGCCTGCTGCGTCAGCCGGGCCATCGGTTTTTCTTCGGCATAGAAGAGATCGAGGTTCTGCCGCCGACGGAGCAGACGCAAACGCGAAGGTCCGCGCCGCCGCGAATTCTGGTTGCCGGCATCGGCAATATCTTTATGGGGGACGATGCCTTTGGCGTCGAGGTGGCGCGGCGCCTTTCTCAACGGACGCTTCCCGCCGGGGTGCGGGTCAGCGATTTCGGAATTCGCGGCTTCGATTTGGCGTACGCGCTCCAGGACGGTTACGAGACAACGATTCTCATTGACGCCTGTCCCCGCGGTGAAAATCCGGGAACGTTGTTCGTGGTCGAACCCGACTTGGCGGAGATCAACGCCAGCGCAGACCAGGGCGCTGATGTCGACGCGCACAGTCTGGATCCGCTGAAGATTCTTCGCCTGGCGGCGTCGATGGGCTGGCCGATGAAGCGGGTGCTGCTGGTCGGTTGCGAGCCGGCAACCCTTGGACCCGAGGAAGGAGCCATGGGATTGAGCGAAGTCGTTTCGCAGGCGGTTACCGAAGCGGTGAGCCTGGTCGAATCTGTGATTCAACGCGTACTGGCCGGAGAGTGGCCGGGAAAGAACAACTGAATACCTATAGGAGGATACGACAGTGGCAACGGCAGTCATGCAGCGCGAATCTCACGCAACGAGGCAGGATCACAATACTCGGCAGGATCACGACCGAGATACGTTGTTCATGCTGAGCGGCATCGCGTTAATGGTGTTTGGCGCGGGACTGATTTTGTCCAATCCCGTCGCGCAGGGTTACCTCAGCCGCTTTGGAGTTAGCAACCTGACCGAAAAGGCGCTTCCCGATCTCGAGCGCTATTTACGGCTTCGGTCGATGTAGCTTCTTTCTGAGCGACGAACCATCACACTCCTTCGGGAGAGGAGCTGTTTCGCGTGCCTGAAAATACGGAACCCCATCTGGCCAGAGAAGCCGCGCAACCGGCAGCGGCAGTTGCCGATCACTATGTGATCGACCCGATGATCAGCCGCTTTACGGTCAAGGCCACTGCCACCGGGTTGCTGTCGGCCTTCGGTCACAGTCCGACGATTCAGATCCGCGACTTCAAGGGCGAGATTGAATTCAATCCCCAGGCTATCGAGCAGTCCTCCCTGCGCCTCGTGGTAGGCGCTGACTCGCTGACGGTCGCCGACAACATCAGCGACAAGGATCGCCGCGAGATGGAAGGTCAAATGCGCGATCAGGTACTCGAGACGTCCAAGTATGGTGAGATTGTTTACGCCACGACCCAAGTCTCAGTCGAAAACACAACCAACGGCTCCAATGACGTTATGCTGATCGGCCGACTCAGCCTGCATGGAGTGATACGCCCACTGCGGATACCGGCCAGGCTGGCGCTGACTGGCGATCTGCTGCGCGCTTTTGGTGAGTTTTCCGTGCGGCAGTCGGATTACAATATCAAACCCGTTACCGCGATTGGCGGGGGCCTGAAGGTGAAGGATGAAGTGAAGTTCAACTTCGACATTGGAGCGCGTAAGCAGAGCTAGTGTTGTCGACATCAGCAGTCTGAAGAGGTAACCCGATGTGCTTAGCCATACCCGGCAAGGTGATTGAGCTGTTTCCCGGAATGCCGTATCTGGCGACGGTCGAAGTGGCGGGCGTGCGCCGCAAGGTCGATCTTGGCTTGCTGGAAAACGATATGCCGAAGTCGGGCGACTGGGTGTTGATCCATGTCGGCTTCGCCATGAGCAAAATCAGCGAGCAGGACGCGCTGGAGCAGATGCAAACCCTGATCATGCTGGGCGAGAGCGAACAAGCCATGCAGGAGGTTCGCGGCTACGGGCTGGAGGACGCGGACGAGCCTGAGCCTTCGTAACCGGCGGCCAATCGCGAGGCAGTTATGAAATTCGTCGATGAGTTCCGTGATCCCGAGGTGATCAACAAGACGGCAGAAGAGATTCGCCGTCTGGTCGATCCCGCCAGGCATTACCGCCTCATGGAGGTCTGCGGCGGGCATACGCATGCCATCTATCGCTTCGGGCTGAAAGACATTCTTCCCGCCAATATCGAATTGATCCACGGTCCGGGCTGTCCGGTGTGCGTTTTGCCGATGGGCCGCATTGACGATGGACTGGCGCTGGCGAAAGATCCCAACGTTGTCTTTACCGCTTTTGGCGATATGATGCGCGTGCCCGGCGTTCAGGGCAGCCCTCTGGAGCATAAGGCTCGCGGCATGGACGTTCGCATCGTTTACTCGCCATCGGACGCACTCAAGCTTGCCAAGGCGAATCCCGACAAGCATGTGATGTTTTTCGCCATCGGATTCGAGACCACCGCTCCTTCGACGGCGCTTACGATCATTCGCGCGCGGGCGGAGGGCATTCACAACTTCTCCGTCTTCTGCAATCACGTCACAATCATTCCGGCGATTCGCGCGATCCTCGATTCGCCCGACATGCGGCTGGATGCCTTCATTGGGCCGGGTCATGTTTCAACCGTGATCGGATGCCGTCCCTACGAGTGGATCGCCGCCAATGAACACAAGCCTATTGTGGTCTCCGGCTTCGAGCCGCTGGATATGCTGCAATCGATCGTGATGCTGCTGCGCCAGTTGAAGGCTGGCGAGGCCAAGGTTGAGAATCAGTACAAACGTGTGGTGCCGTGGGAAGGCAATCGTGCCGCGCTCAAGGCGATGAGCAATGTCTTCGAACTTCGACCCTATTTCGAATGGCGTGGCTTGGGCTTCATCTCGCAGTCGGCGCTTCGCATTCGCGATAACTACGCCGAATTTGACGCAGAGCGGCGCTTCAGCGTGCCCGGCGTGCGAGTCACCGATCCGAAGGCCGCGCAATGCGGCGAGGTGCTGAAAGGTGTGCTGAAGCCCGCGCAGTGCAAGTTGTTTGGCCGGGAATGCAATCCCGAGCATCCCGTGGGAGCGCTGATGGTTTCATCGGAGGGATCGTGCGCAGCGTACTACAATTACGAACACCGGAAGGCCATGGCGACGAGCTTGGCCTGGCCGGCGTAAAGATGGCGATTGCGACCGACAGCACCACTCCGAAGATCCGGTTTCGCGAGCCTCAAATTGAAATGGCCCACGGCGCCGGCGGTATCGCCAGTCGCCGTCTGGTCGAGGGTCTGTTCGCTCCTCTCTTATTCCGATCATCGAACCCTGCGCTGAACGACGCTGCCTCCGTGGAGATCGGCGGTGTTCGCCTTGCCATGACTACCGACAGCTTCGTGGTGAAGCCTCTGCGCTTTCCCGGCGGATCGATTGGCGAACTTGCCATCAACGGCACTGTGAACGATCTCGCTGTCTCAGGAGCGAAGCCGGAAGCGATTGTTGCCGGCTTTGTTCTGGAGGCGGGTTTGCCGACCGAGATGCTGGAAGCGGAAGTCCGGGCGATGGCCAATGCTGCTCAAGAGGCGGGCGTTGCCGTTGTCGCCGGCGACACCAAGGTCGTCGAGCATGGCAAAGCCGATCACATGTACATTACGACGACTGGGGTCGGCTCGTACTTGCCAGGAATTCACATCGACGCCCACTCAGTGAGGGTCGGGGATAAAGTGCTTCTGTCGGGACCAATTGGCGATCACGGGATCACGATTTTACTGGCTCGCGGCGATCTTGATTTCGAAGCTGACGACTTGCGCTCCGACACGCGCTCGGTATTTCCGCTCGTGCAAGCCATCGCTCGCGAAGCTGCTCCCGGTATTCGCTGGATGCGCGATCCCACGCGCGGCGGGGTCGCGACTTCGCTCAATGAACTGGCGCGCGATTGCGGCCTGGGTATCCACGTTTTCGAGGACGAGATTCCGGTTCGCGACAGCGTTCGCGGAGCGTGCGAGTTGCTGGGTCTTGATCCTCTGCACATCGCTAATGAGGGGCAGTTTCTTGCCGTAGTCGCGCCGGAGTACGCCGATGCCGCTTACAACGCGCTTTGCCAGTGTTCGGGCGGCGAGAGCGCGGTAATCCTGGGCGAGGTTCGCGAGCAGCCTGCCGGTTCGGTCCTGGTGACGACGCGCTACGGAGGCAGTAGGATTGTCGATATGCTTGTAGGCGATCCTCTGCCGAGGATTTGCTAAGGCAGCGATTAGCAATTAGCTATTAGCGTTTAGCTTTTAGCAATCAAAGATTGCATCTACCCTAAGGTGAGCGTGCGTTCGGTAGCTGTTGCCTAATTTTTCTGCTTGCTAAGAGCTAAGAGCTGAGCGCTAATAGCTGATTCTTTATGCCCGCCGGTGTGGAACTCGCGACTCAAGTTGAAGAGCGGCTGCTCGAAAGAAATCGTTTATGTGAAAGTTTCTTCTCGCGTGAGGCGCACCGTCTTGCGGAGGCCTGTCGCGAGATGTCGGAGCGATTCCTTCGCGGTGGCAGGCTGCTCGCTTTTGGTCGCGGTGCCTACGCAACTGACGCGCAACATGTCTCCGTCGAATTCGTGCATCCCGTGATCGTGGGCAAGCGCGCCTTGCCGGCGTTGGATCTTTCGTTGCTCTACCGGCCGTGGCTGCGAAGTATTCTTCGGGCCGATGATATGGTGATGGGCTTTAGTGCTCCCGAGGGTGATGCCGACGTGACTGAAACGCTGCGGGACGCGCAAACCCAAGGCGCGATGACCTTTTCCCTGCCCGGCTCCGAGGGGTCCTACTCTGTGGGAGCTGCAACTCCCGATCCCTTTATTCACCAGGAAATCATTGAAATCCTCTATCACACATTGTGGGAGACGGTGCATGTCTTCTTCGAGCATCGCGAATTGGGACATGAAGTTGGCGATGCTGGATTTCTCTATCCTTTTCTCGGGCAGGCCAAGCAGGAAACCAGCTCCATCATCGAAGAAGTCGCTGCGTCGATTGTCATGAAGGTCGAGAACGACAGCCAGCTTCGGACCCAGGTTGCTAAGGAAGAATCCGAGCAGATCAGCGCCACAGCGCAGGCCATCCATGAACGGGCCTCTCGGGGCGGCAAGCTGATTCTTTTTGGGAATGGCGGATCGGCTACCGACGCCAACGACTGGGCCATTGATTGCGTTGCGCCGCCGGCCGGTTATCAGCCCGTCGCGGCTGTTTCCCTGTCGATGGAGCCCGCCAACATTACTGCTGTCGCGAATGACGTCGGTACCGAGGTCATCTTCCTGCGACAGTTGATCGCCCAGGCGCGACCGGAAGACGTTGCTATCGGTATCTCCACCAGCGGTGGCTCGCGCAACATCATCATGGCGCTTGAGGAAGCTCGCAAGCGCGGCCTGCTGACGGTTGCTCTGCTTGGCTATGACGGCGGCGAGATCAAGCGGCGCGGTCTGGTTGATTTGCCGATCGTCGTGCACTGCGACTACATCCCGCGCATCCAGGAAGTGCAGGCTTCCATCTATCACATCGTCCGCGAAATGCAGGAGGTGCTGAGCTCGTGCCCAGGTATGAACTCTTCGGATCGGCCAGCTGCCAGTACACGCAGGAGATGCGCGAATGGCTGGAGTGGAAGCGCTGCGACTTCGTCGAACACGATGTTGAAGCTGATGCCGTTGCGCGAACGCGGCTGCTGGCGCTGGTTAACGGGCAACGCACGGTTCCTGTACTGGTAGAAGACGGCAGAGTTGTGCAGATCGGCTGGCATGGCCGAGGTTGCGTGATCGGCTAGAGAGCCCGGCCTTCGCCGGACGTTCATACCACCGCCAACCGCAGTCAGCAAAAGAAAAAGGCGCGCCACAAGAGCGCGCCTTGCATTTGCTAAGGTTAGGTTAATTGGGCAAAGCCACCATGGCTGCGAACAGATTCTGGGCCTGGTAGCTACCCCAGCCCGTCGTCAGATCGTAGCCTACTCCAGCTTTGCAATCCAGCCCGCAATTGCCATTGTCCCCGGTCGTGACGTCGTTGAAGTCCGTGGCATAGTCGCCGCTGTTGTAGGCGAGGCTGTAGATGTCCGGATCCGCCATGCTGAGGGTGGGCAATCCGTTCAACACGCGCTGCGAGTTGACCAGAGTGAAGAAGGCCGCCCAGTCCGGAGTGGCGACGCTGGTGCCGCCGACCTGGACCCAGCCGCCGTAGCTATAGGTGTCATACACCGGAACGCCGGTGCCGGGATTGGCATCGGAGGCGATGTCAGGAACGCAACGGCCGTTCGGCGAAAACGGTGCACACGCGGTAACCTGCCACGACGGCTCCGATTCGTACGGGTCAATTCCGCCGCCGCTTCCAACCCAAGCGCTCTCACTACCGTAGTCCAGGGAAAGTGGATTCGCTAGCGGGGCAGCGGTCTTGGGAGCTAATGTCGTACCGCCGGCCGCGACCACGCAAGGCGAGGTCGAGGGATAGATGGTTCCGTGGCCGCCGTCACCGGTGGCTGCTACGTTGGTCACAGGCTGGCCGTCGCCGTTGACGATGTTGCAGAAGTAAACGTCGCCCTGGTTCTCACCCGAACCGCTGCCCCCACCCCAGCTCATGGATACTACGCTGGCGTTATAAGGAGCTCCCGAAGCAACGGCCACTGCGTTATACAGATCGGAATTGTTGTTGCTGACAGCCTCGACCAGGACGATATTAGCCTGGGGCGCGAGGGCGCAGGCCTGCTGGACGTCCAGCGATTCCTCGAGATCCCAACCCTGCCCCTGGATGGTGCCGAGTTTCACCTTGGTGAAGTTGCAGGGAGCGAGGTGGAAATACTTAGCATAGAACGCCAGGTCGGATTCGATGTTGGGATCATCGAAAGCGTCGACCAGTGCGATCGTCATGCCCTTCCCCTGATTGGGAATTCGGTTGAAGCCGTAAGCCTCTTTGAAGGTAACCGGCAGAATGCCGCTAGGATTGTTGGGACTTTGCGCATTGAAGACGATGACATTGGTGTGAGCGTAGCCCGCAGGGGCGTCAGGTGCTTGAGCTAGCATGGGCAGTGCCACGACAAGCATGGCTGCCATGCCGATCGCGAAGACAACAGACTTCTTCATGTATCCATCCTTTTTTGTAGTTCAGTGTTTGAGACAAGAGCAGCGATGACCGCTACCGGTCCTCGCTACCTGTGCAGGAGATGGTCGACGTCTAGTTGGGGGTACGGCAAGTAGCTATGAGAGCTTCAGGCCAAAGCTAATCATCGACTGGAATTCCTGATCGGCAGCAACTTTATCCGATCAAGGGACACTTGTCGACTGTTTTCCACAACAAATTTTCGACTAACTTCTACGATGCCCAATAGTAGTTGCAACCTGACCAACGAGTCTTCTTCGCAGCCGGTAGTCCGCCGGGTTCTTGAGATCGATGGAACGGCTACCGTATGTGGGTTCCTATCCAGGAATACTGCCAGCCGACCTGCACATTCTGGTAGTTGCCGCCGAATCGCACGTAGGTGCCATCACTGTAAGAAACCTTCAAAGATTGATGTCTGGTAAAGGGCAAGGCGAACGTCCCGCCAATGCGCGAGCTGGTCTGCTCAGTCTTGGTGTTTTGGATACCGCTCAGGGCAGTAATACCACCCCACCAGAAATTGCCGTCCAGCGAAACCCAGGGCTTCAGCTTCTTCGTGGTTTTCTTCCGGCTCAGGTCGTAGCTGAGGTGTCCCTCGAGACTGCCAATGGGTTCCTGGGTTTGCGGGCCAGGCCGCGGAATATTGTAGAAAGCTGAGTTGGTGGTGTAGAACCATACTCCACCATAGGCGTCGAGAATCCAGTTTCCCCACCGCTGCGAATAGCCCAGCTCGGGTTTGAAGGCCCAGCGATTGATTCCCCAGTTAATCAGCTTGGTGGGGGAATACTGTCCGGTGGGAGCGATCATCTTCAGGCTGGCGCCAAGGATTCTCTTCTGCTTCCACTTGCCGAACTCCTTCGCCTGCATCGCCGGGCCGCCCATCAGGTTGACCGATAGCCGGGCGGAGAGATCCAGCAATCCCGAGCGGTAAATGGATCGGTCTGTTCCGAGCGCTTCCCCGGAGAAAGTTCCCACGCCGTAGGGCAATCCGGCCGTGATGTTCGCCGAACGTCCGAAGAATTTGAACGAATGATACAGGCTGACACTGGGAACGCTGTAGGTTCCCTGCGCGTTGGTGATGGGAATGGTGCCGTTAAAGTCGACGCCGCCAGTGTAAAAGCTATAGGTCAGGTTGACAGCGTTGGAATTCACCGGCGTGATGACGTAAGCTCGCGGCGCCAGGTCCTGCGCCGCAAGCGAGCCGATCCACACGACAGCCAGGGCAGCCAGCCGCAGCAACCGAAGTCCCATATCTCGCCTTGAAGATGAATTCAAGGTCTAGACTAATGAAAGACTGGGGCTTCGGCTACTACCAAAAGTTCTAGGAGGGCTCATAGTTATTCTTGCCAGCCACCTCCCAGCGCCTGATATAGCTGAACCAGAGCGATCAGCTCGTTCCCCTGCGCTTGCGCCAGACCCAGTTCCGCAGAGAAGGCATTGGTTTCGTTCGTCAGCACCTCCAGATAATCAGTCGTGCCGGCGTTGAAGCGCTGATTCGACAGATTGGCGGCGTCCTGGGCGGAGGCGAGCAGGTGCTGCTGCTGAATGCGGAACTCGCGATCCTTGCGATAGGCGACCAGCGCATTCGAGACGTCACGGAAAGCACCCTGGATGGTCTGCTGATAGGTGAGCAGCATCTGTTGCTCCTGCGCCTGCGACAGACGAACGCCGTTCTTGAGCCGCCCGCCTTCGAAGATGGGCTGCGTGAAGGAACCGGCCAAGTCCCACAATCCTGCTGGGCCGGTAAAAAGATTCACCAGCGATGGGCTCTCGTAACCTGCAGTCCCGGTCAGCGATATCTGCGGAAAGTACGCCGCCTTAGCGACGCCGATCTGCGCGTTGGCGGAGACCAGATTCTGCTCAGCTTCGCGGATGTCGGGACGGCGCTCCAACAACGCGGACGGTAGCCCCGCTGGCACGTCCGGCGCATGCGGCTCTTCCGTCAGCTTGAGGCCACGCGGAATATCGCCGGGATTGTGGCCAAGAAGAATGCTGATGGCGTTTTCTTCCTGCGCGATCTGCCGCTCCAAGTCGGGGATCTCAGTGGCCGCGGTGTAGACCAGTTGCTCCGACTGGCGAACATCGAGCAAGTTGTTGATTCCGGCCTGCTCCAATTGCTGCGTCAGCTGCAGGGATTGCTCGCGATCGGCGTAGGTGCGCTTCGTAATCTCCAGTTGGAGGTCGAGCTGGCGGAGCGTGAAGTAATCCGCGGCTACACTGCCGACGAGACTTGAGATGACCGCCTTCTGGGCCCATTCGTTGGCGAGCAGAGTGGCACGCGCGGATTCGGTGGCGCGGCGATATTTTCCCCAGAAATCAGGATTCCACCCGGCCGTCGCGGTTAGCGCGCCCTGCGTAACTTCGTATGAAGGAATCGGGCCGATCGCGGGATTCTGGATGCTGGTTATATTTCCGCCAGCAGAGAGCGAAGGAAGCTGATCCGCGTGCGTGATGCCGAGTTGCGCCTGCGCTTGTAGAACACGCGTTGCGGCGATGCGGACGTCGTAGTTGTTCTTCAGCGCCGTGCGAATTAAGCCTTGCAGCGTCGGATCCTGGAAGACATTCCACCACTTCTCGTCGCCCAAAGATTGCGCAGCGGGTTGTGGTGCAGGTTGCTGCTCTGGCTGCTGATAGCCCTTGTCGGAGGCATCCGGCGCGACGCCGCGATAAGAGCCGGGAACATCGACGCTCGGCCGACTGTAGTTCGGACCAACGGTGCAACCGACCAGGCCCAAAATCGCAAACGCCAACAGAAGTACGCTATAACTCCGTTTCATAATTGAACTCCTCCCGGTAGTGCGGCGCTTTACCGCCGCGTCAAGCCGGTCCCTTCACTCCGAGCCGGCTTCAACCGGCGCTAAGGACTGTCGTCGGCTGAAGCCGACTTCGGTATACGAAAGCCACGTATACGCGGGCCTAAAGGCCCGCACTACCGGACAGCAACGTCTAGTCTCCGTGCCCTTCCTGCAACGCCAGCTCTGGTTCCTCGACCAGCACCGGCTTGCGCGTAGAGCGGAAGAACGAGAACCGGTCCAGCACCTTCTCCTGAAATTCCTCGAGGTAGAGGTAGATGGCCGGCGTGATGAACAAGGTTATGAATTGCGAAACGATGAGACCGCCGACAACGACGAGGCCGAGGGGGCGACGCGACGATCCATCCGCGCCATATCCCAGCGCGATGGGCAGTGCACCCAGCAACGCCGCGGCGGTGGTCATCATGATGGGACGGAAGCGCTCCAGGCTGGCGTCGTGAATCGCTTGATCGTCAGGAATCCCCTGTCGCACCCGTTGATCGGCGAAGTCGACGATCATGATGCCGTTCTTCTTCACGATGCCCATCAGCATGAACATTCCGATGTAGGCATACAGCGAAGCTTCCGCGTTGAACAACCACAGCGTCAGCAGCCCTCCCAGCAGCGCCACCGGCAGCGACGACAGCACGGTGAGCGGATGCAGATAGCTTTCATAGAGAATCGCCAGAATCACATACATGACGAAGACGGCAACCAGCATCAGCACTGCGAGATCGGAGACGGTGTTGCGGAAGGTCAAAGCTTCGCCCTGCAGCTGGCCTTGCACGCCGGGCGGCAGAATCTCTTTCGCGGTCTGCTCGACGAACTGCGTCGCCGGGCCAATCGAGTAGCCCGGCTTGAGGTTGAAGAACATGGTCACGCTGGTGAATTGGTTGATGTGATTGACCGCCTGTGGACCAATCACCGGATGCCAGCTGGTGACCGCGCTGAGCGGAATCATGCGCTGGCCATCGTCGCTCTTGATGTAGAGCTTGCTCAGGTCTTCAGGACCCGACCGCTGATCGTCGGCGACTTCGAGGATCACCTGATACTGATCCGTGGGCTTCTTGATCAGGTAGCTGTAGTTCTGCGAATAGGCGTCGTGCAGAAGCGTGAGAATGCGGGTTTCCGAAACGCCGTACAGCTTCGCCTGATCGCGCCGGAGGTCGATCTGCAAGTTGGGCGTGTGATTGTAGAGATCCGAGTTGACGAACAGGAAGCCGGGATACTGCTGCATCTTGGCCATCATCTTGTTGGCCACGTCGTAGACTTCGTTGGCATCGATGCCGGACATCGCATAGGCGAATTGCCCCTGCGTATTCGCCGTCGCGCCGGTCGAGATTTCCAGTGAAGGATTCGGCTGCAGGAAGGCCAGCGCTCCGGGAATCGTGCCCATGATTCCACCCATCAGCTGGCCGGCGACGACATTGATCGGCGGGCGCTGCGACGGCGGCTTCAGAAACACGATCAGCATGATCTGGTTCGCGCCGAGATAAGTCGCATTGCCGCTCATGGTGAAGGTGCTGCGCACGGCGGGATTCGCTTGGATGATCTTCTCCGCCTCGCTCTGATAGCTGTGCATCTGCGTCGGCGACGATCCTTCCTGCGCCACCATCACGCCGCGGATGAACGAACTGTCGCCCACCGGCAGAAAGGCCTTGGGGACGATGTAGAAAAAGTAAGCCGTGCCAGCGAGACAGACGACCCACGTGACCGCGGAGATCCAGCGATTCCGCAGGAAGAACCACAGCGAGCGCCCGTAGACATTCAGCACGCGCCGCTCGATGGCACCGAAGCCGCGCTCCATCCAGGTCTTCTTGGTGCCTTTGCCGCGCCTGGCGAGTAACCGCGAAGTCATCAGCGGAGTAAGCGTCAGCGAAACCAGGCCGCTGGCGATAATCGAAATCACGATGGTGATGGAGAACTCGCGGAAGATGCGCCCCATCAGGCCGCTCATCATCACCAAAGGAAGGAATACGGCGGCGAGCGAAAGCGTCATCGCCATGATGGTGAAGCTGATTTCCTTGGCCGACTCCAGCGACGCCTCGAATGCCGGCATGCCGTCTTCCATCAGGCGCACCGTGTTTTCCAGAAACACGATGGCGTCGTCGACGAGGAAGCCGATGGCCAGCGTCAGCGCCATGAGCGAGAGATTGTCGAGGCTGTAGCCCAGCAGCTTCATCGCGATGAAGGTGAGCAGCAGCGACAGCGGCAGCGCGACGGCGGGAATCAGCGTGTCGGTAGCGCGGCCGAGGAAGATAAAGATCACGATGACGACCAGAACGAACGCGATGTACAGCGTGGTCTGAACGTCCTTCAGGCCGCCGACAATGGTCTGCGAGCGGTCGTAAGCCGAGACCAGCAGCACCGAACTCGGAAGCTCCGACTGAATGCTGGGCAATACATCGCGAACCGACTTGGACACTGCAACCGCGTTGGCGCCCGCCGCACGGAACACAGCGACAACAACAGTCGCGCCCGGCTTGGGATATCCGCGCGCCCAGAAGCGCATATCGATGCGCTCGTCCTGCACACCTTGCTTGGCCGTCGCGACATCTTTCAGGTAGACCGGCGCGCCATTGCTCTGGCCAACAATCAGGTCGTCGTATTCGCTCGCACTGCTCAGCTGGCCTTGCGGCTGAATCAGGTAGGTGCGATGCGGGCCGTCAAACTGGCCCGCGCCGGTATAGCTGGTGCCGTTCTTGATGGCGTTGGTCAGGTCCTCGAGCGTGATGTTGCGGATCGCCATCGCCGAGGGATCGGCCTTCACGCGCACCGCCGACTGCGTGCCGTACACCGCAACCTGGCTGACGCCGGGCAGAATGCTGAGCCGCTCGCCGACCTGCGTGTTGGCATAGTCATAGAGCTGGCCTTCCGTCACCGTGTCGCTGACCAGCACCAGGTACATGATCGGCTGATCGTTCGGGTTGGTCTTGGTGAAGGTCGGCGGGCTCGGCAGATCAACCGGCAGTTGACCTGAGGCGCGCGTAATCGCAGCCTGCACATCCGTCGCGGCCCCATCCAGACTCTTGGAGAGATCGAACTGCAGTACGAAGTTGGTGTGGCCCTGCGTGTTGTTCGAGGTCACCAGCTCGAGGCCGGGAATCTGCATGAACTGACGCTCCAGCGGCGTGGCAACGTTATTGGCCATCGTCTCCGGAGTTGCGCCCGGGTAGTTCACCTGCACCTGGATCACCGGGTAGTCGACCGCCGGCAGATCGCTGACCGGCAACCGGGAGTAGGCGACCAGTCCGAACAGGATGACGGAAACGCTGAGCGCAACCGTCATCACAGGACGGCGAATGAAAAGTTCGGAGAAATTCACGACTGCGCTCCTGGAGCCTGGCTGGTCTTGCCGTTGGTGTTGGTAGGCCGGTGCGGCGGCAGAGGCGGGTCCATTGCCGACGCGCACTTTGCCGCCCGGCCGCACTAACATCTGACCGGTTACGACCACGCGTTCGTTCGCCGCGACGCCCTTGGTGATAACAACGTCATCGCCCTGTCGCTGTCCCAGCTGCACCGGACGGAGTTCCGCGGTGTCGTCGGAGTTCACCACGTAAACGAACGGCCCACGCTGGCTGATCTGAGCAGCCTGATTCGGAATCAACACCGCAGACTTCTCTGTCGCGAGGACGAGCTTCACGTCGACGAACTGGCCCGGCCAGAAATGGTGATCGGGATTGTTCAACGTGGCACGCAGGTTCACCGTGCCGCTGCCGTTCTGCACGGCGTTGTCAAGGAACTCGACCCTACCGGCTCGCGTGGTGTCTTCGGGCTCCGAGGGAATCCGCACCGAAGCTTTCAGCACACCGCTCGACATCTCCTTCTGAACCTCTGGCAGATCGGTCTCGGTGACGGTGAAGTTCGCGTAGATGGGATCGAGGCGCTGGATCGACAGCAGCGATGTGGAATTCGCCATGACAACGTTGCCCACATCAACCAGGCGCGCGCCCGCACGGCCGTCGATCGGCGAGTGAATGAAGCAGTACTCTAGATTGAGCTGCGCTGTTTCAAGCGCCGCCTGCGCCGAATCGACCTGGGCCTGATCAACATCGACGGTATTATTCTTGGTGTCGTAGTCCTGCTTGGAGATGGCGCGCGAGCCGATTACTTGCTGATCGCGGGCAAACTGGATGTTCGCCAGATCGAGCGCGGCCTTGGCTTGCGCGAGCGCCGCTTTCGCTGCATCGACCTGCGCCTGGAAAGGACGCGGATCGATGACGAACAGGAGCTGGCCCTTGGTCAGGTTCTCGCCGTCGCGGAAATGGCGCTCAGTGATGCGGCCGCCGACCTGCGGCGTCACCGTGACGGATTCAAATGCCGTGTTATGTCCGATCTCGTCGAGATACTTCGGAACATCCTGCGACGTCGCCTTGGCCACCGTTACCAGGGGCGGCGGCATCGCGGCAGGTGCAGCTTGAGCGCTGCGGTTGCAGCCCACGTTGGTCAGCAAAAGCAGTGCAGCTGCGAGACCCCCGAGAAGTACGCCAACAAAAACAACCAATCCCTTACTCATGATTGCCATCCTCATTTTGAAAACGAGCCTCAGACCGAAGCCGCCAACTGCAAAACAGGCTTGTACTGGATTTCTGCGCGCCGACCTTCCCTGTCGCGCGCGATTGTCCGAGGCGATGCCGAGCTGCCGCTGCAATTCAACGGATTCAGCAATGTGCTGGAGTGCGCGAGTGCGAGCCGCGATCACCTCGGCGCGAGTGCTACCGAGCAGCAGCGAGCAGTCCTGATCGGAGTAACGTTCGAGCACCGAGATGACGAAGGCGAATCGCTCAAACGCCGGCAATGCAGTGATCGCGGCGATCCGCGCCGGAGTTGCCGCTCCGTCACTCAGGCTGCGATCGGAGCTTTCCTCTTCTACATTCGCAGGATGAATCATCTGAATCGCATTCTGGATGATCATTCGCCGCGCCCACGCATCCGCCCACTCTTTGAACACCCGATTGCTCTTCATCGCATCTTCCAGGCCGCGAACGAAACATTCCTCGGCGAGCTGTGGATCTGCCGTCAGCAGGAAAGACAGCAGGTATAGCCGATCCATGTCCTTGTCGAAGATCCGGCAAAAGTCCGCAGCCACTGCGTCGGTCGTGGACTCGTGTTTGATTGCACGCGTTCTACCGAGCATCTTTACCTCCGCCTTTCACTGCAATGACGTTTGAAGTGGCAGTAGCAAAACGTTGTCGATGTATTTGCGATTACGACTGGCAGCGGCATCTACGGGCTAGCTGCTTCAGCACGTGTCTGGTAAGCACGCCGGCGCCGGAGAATTTCGCGCCATCGCGCATTAGCTGGGAAAGAGTTTTCTCGCCGTCAGTGCTGATGACGGTTACGTTGGTCAGATCAACGATCAGCTTTCGTCCATCAAGGTCGGCGGCCGCATTTCTCCACGCGCTCTCGACTTCTGCGGTCCACGGGAAGATCAGCTTGCCTTCCAGAACCAACTTTCGATGAACTGACGTTTCAATAACTGAGATCTTGAACATTGCGTCTCACGCCAGGGGTAGAGGCAAGATTCATGCCAACGTGAGTTCGCCGCGCATCTGCGTCAAGTGACTGAAGGCAATGAAGGAGGAAAAACTGTCGAGGAGAAAGTGTCGAGAGGTGTCGAAGCGAATGTCGACGATTGTCGATGCTGACGACATCACACGAGCAGGATGCCAACGAACCTCAGCGGCTGGAACCGAAGGTGTTGACCTGGGTCTTTTGCACGTCTGAACAGGCTGCGGAAAAAGTCGAAAGGCGGATCCCTCGCGGGCTGAAGCCCGCTCGGGAGGTAAGAAAACAAGCGCCTTATCGGCACGGCTTCAGTGCCTGCGTGAAAACCCTGTCGTCCCCGGGGGACTCGAAGTTCTTCTACCACTCACCCAGCCCTGAAGGGCTGGGCTTTCCTATTTCGCGCCCGTGGCGCTGGTTGGGTGACTCCTCAACGATCGCGACGTTCCACCATGATTTTGTAAACTCAGTTCCCACGCAGACACTGAAGTCGTGCCCTGACACAAAGCGCTTGCAATCCGAGTTTTGTCGCAGCGCAGCCTCTGAAGGCGTGCTCTACCCAACACAACAGAACATTGTTTCTTGCGGATGGAATGAATCAGGAGACCTTGCGCGGATCGATGCCCAGTTTCTTCATGCGCGAGATCAGTGTCGTGCGCTTCAGCCCCAGGCGCGCAGCGGCGCCGTCGGGTCCGGCAACGCGACCCTTGGTCTCTCTGAGCGCGCGGAGAATTTCGTCTCGCTCGCCGGTATCGCGTGTCTCGACCACATGGGCGCCATTGCCGTTGCCGTTGCCATTGTTGCCCAGTTCGCTGACCGGCACTTGCAGCGCAGAGCCGTGGGTCAGAATCACGGAGCGCTCGATGAAGTTTTCCAGCTCACGAATATTTCCCGGCCAATGCCAGCTTGCCAGCGCCTTCATGGTCGCCGCGGGAATCGATTCGATCTGCTTCTCCATGCGCCGCCCATATTTTTGGGCGAAGTATCGAACCAGCAGCGGAATGTCTTCCGGCCGCTCGCGTAGCGGAGGAATGCGAATAGGAAAAACGTTCAGGCGGTAATACAAATCGCTGCGAAACTCGCGGTTCTCGATCATCTTGTCGAGATCGCGATTGGTCGCTGCCACCAGCCGGATATTCACTTTCTTGGTGTGTGTGCTGCCGAGGCGCTCGAACTCGCGCTCCTGCAGCGCTCGCAACAGCTTCGGCTGAATCTCCAGTGGAATATCGCCGACCTCGTCGAGGAAGAGTGTTCCCTGATCGGCCAGTTCCAGACGCCCGATCTTCTGCGAGATGGCGCCGGTGAAAGCACCGCGCTCGTGTCCAAAGAGTTCGCTCTCCAGCAGGCCAGTCGGAATCGCAGCGCAATTGACCTTTACGAAGGTGCGATCCTTGCGACGGCTGCGATCATGGATGGCACGCGCGATCAACTCTTTGCCCGTACCTGTCTCGCCCAGCATCAGCACCGTTGAATCGCTGGGAGCAACCGTCTCCACCAGATTGAGGACGTGACGAAGCGCGGAGCTCTGCCCGACGATTCCTTCAAAGTCCATTTCGCCGCGCAGCTCGTCTTCGAGATACAGCTTTTCCTGCGCCAGCCGGTCTTTCAGCTCCGCGATTTCGCTATACGCGAGCGCGTTTTCCACGCCGATGGCAATTTGATTTGCCACCTGGGTGAGAAACGCTACCTCATCATCGTCAAACGCGTTCTCCTCGTGCTTCGCCACGGCCAACACGCCAAGCAGTCGGTCGCGGCTGATCAGCGGAAGATCGCAGAATGAGTGCAGCCCTTCGCGAACAGCTTTGTCATACATCTCCGGCGACATCTCGGCCGGATCGAGGCGATTGATAACCATCGGCTTGCGATTCTTGAAGGCGTCGCCCGGCATCGTCCCTTCGATCGGCACCATTGATCCCTCGCCGAAGACGCCTCGGCTGTCGGGGTAGTCGAGCGCGTGCACGCGCAAATGCTTGCCCTCAGCATCGGCGAGCATCACGGCCGCAGCATCGCACTCCATCACACGCCGCACGCTTCCGGAAGCGGCGTGCAGAAGATCGCTCAGCTCAAGATTGGACACGACCTGGTTGGTCAGATCGAGGATGAGCTTGAGCTGATCCTGTACTCGCTGCGAGATGAAGAAGTTAACGGCAGCATCGATCGCGAGGCCGATTTGTTCGGCCACCAGGCCCAGGAACTGGATCTCCTCGCCGTCATAGGCATTTGGGTAGCGCCTGCCCAGGCTGAGTACGCCCAGGCACCGGCAGCCGCGAATCAGCGGCATGGTGCAGGTTGAGGCAATACCAAACTTCGCAAGGAAAAGTCCCGTGGTTCTGAAAACGTGGCGACTGGCTCCAGTCGAGTGTTACCAGTGGCTGCCGCGACTGATGTACCCAAGGAAAGGGCGATTCCGCCAGCGAATAACCATCTTGCGCGGAAGGGTCGAGTCGTTCGCCGTTGACGTCCAGCAGAGACCAGCACGCTGCATTGGTCTCCTTGTCAAACGTCACGATGTGGATATAGTCGAAGGGCGTGACTTCCCGCAACTTCTTGACTAATGAATTCGAGGCGGTATCGCAATCGTTGCACGTGGCGATTTCATTGGCTGCGCGCAGTAATGCCAGATATCGCTCTTCTTCTACTTTGGGAGCTACCGATAAGGCCGAAACCATGAATATGTGCCCATATAAGAGATGGTTGGATTACCCCGTTTGCGTTTGGCTTTTGCGGGCGTAACTTCACGCTTCGGGTCGCTCATTCTGGCAAAAGCCCGATTTATGCCTCATGTGATGCAACGTCAGGCCTGAAGGCTTCTGAAAGTGTGACCTAGGATATATACGGCGCTGATGCGTGTCGACCAACTCGCTGGATCGGCCAGGCGGAAATGAATTTATCCCCGAGTTGATTGGTGCCGAGAGGGGGACTCGAACCCCCACAACCCTTTCGGGTCCGCGGATTTTAAGTCCGCTGCGTCTGCCAGTTCCGCCATCCCGGCTTGAGGGAGCAGCCGTCGCGATGCTCGGCTGCATTTCAAATCATATTGGCTGCTGCTCGCGGTCGCAAACGATTCGCGGCGCAGTTTCCGGTAGAAACGGCTGGGTTGCTCAATTGCTGGAGATGCTAAACGGCAGGGGAATATCAGGAGGGATCGCTCTCACGGCTAAAAAAGCCGCTGAAAAGGTCGGCAACAGAGCATTGTGCCGCCGGCTGAAGCCGGCTCGGGAAACAAAACAAAGTGCTTGAACGCGGCGCTGAAGCGCCGCACTACCCGACCAAGGCACGATAAAGCGTTTTTCAGAAGCCTGTAAAGCCGCAATAATTTTGCTGAGCTTACGGACGGCCTGAAGAGACTGTGTCGCGAGTGGTGTCGCCGCTGACGCGGCTCTAACTTTTTCCCACCGCTACCCGGGACTTACGTCCCGGGCTAAGTTCATCCCGCCGCTGCGCGGCTGGTTGCGTTCGCAATTCGGGATGTTTGTCCCACTCAGAAATTTGCTCTCCAGTCGCGACACAGTCTCTGAAGGCCGTCCCCTTCAAACCCTGGCTTACCATCCGCTGGTTTCGAGCAGGGTTTCGATCATCTCGTTCGCGAGGTCTTCGAAGTCAACGGGACGCCCTGCGTCATCGGTTATACACACGTCCATTTGATCTTTGGTGAATCGCATATAGAGGGAACCCGCAAAGGCGACGCCACTCTTGCCGGAGAAGACGATCGCGTTGTCGGCGAAGGTGCCGGTGATGATGCCAGCGTGCTGTTCACAATGAAGGGTGATGTCGGCGGGATTGGCAACCACCCACAGCACGCCATTGTTGCCGGACTCGGCGTTGAATTCTTCGCATTTGCGCACCAGAAGGGATTTCATCGAGATCCACAGGGCGCGTCCTTTCGAAGCTAGTAATTCTTTGTCCTGCTGTGCTTTCCTCTCGGCTAGGTATTTCGCTTCGCGGCGTTCACGGGAGCGTTTCGCCGCATCCTCCGACCATCTGGACATCCTCGTCCCTTCTGTGCGTGCGCTCTGCGGGCGCCGAAGTGGTGCTTCCAATCAACATAGATAATGCCGCCAAGATACTTGAAGCGACGCTAACTTGGCGGCGAAAGCGGAGATCAAGCGAACTTAGTAGTCGTACTCCGCAGTCGTATTTCTATACTGTTACAGAGAGCAAGATCAAGCGCTTCGAGCCACAGCATCTGGTTGCGCAACCCTGTCGATATCGCCGTGCCCCTTCAGCGCGTGGCTTTCTCCAACAGATACATGTAGGAGCGATAAATCTGCCCCGTCGCACGAGTCATGCCGATCTCGCAGGTGCGACTGCTCGAGTAACACTCGTCCGGGCGCTTGGCTGCGATCTCTGCAGCTTCCAGCTTCGTCGCCGATTCGGTGAGCTCAGGAAACAGGAAGCCGCGATCGCCAGCGAAGCCACAACAGCCGGCGTCGATGGGAATGGTGACCTCGTCGCTGCAAGCGTGGGCAATAGCTTCGAGCTTCGCGCCAATACCCATCTTGGTTACCGAGCAGACGGGATGCAGCGCGACCGAATGAGACTTCGACTTGATGGCCAGCTTGGGAAGCAACTCGTCATGCACGAACTCGATGGCGTCGACAAACTGCAGCTTGTCGAAGCGCTCCTGATTTTGGTCGGTCAGACAAAAACGCGCGCCTTTGAAGGCGTAGGTGCAGGGGCTGGTGTCGACGACGATGGGAAGTCTTCCCTGCTCCGACCATCTCCAGAAGCGCTCGACGGCCTGGTTGACGGCGATCGACTGGGCGATCGTGAATCCTTTGGATGAGAACGGAGTGCCGCAGCAGGTGCCTTTCACGTCACCCGGAATGTAGACGGGTGATCCGGCACGGCTCGCCAGGTCGACCACCACCTCCATCAGCGAGCGATCACTGGGCTCGCCGGGCAGGCGCCCCATCACGCGCGAGATGCACGACGGGAAATAGATTGCCTTGGCGCGCGACTTCTGCGTTCTCGGCACCGGACCGGCGGGATAAGGAGTGTCGGGCGTCCACTCGCTGAGGTTCTCGCCGAAGACGCTCTGCATCGCGCGGGTGAGGCTGCGCATGCGCTCGACGCCGAAGATGTTCTGCGTGATGTGACCGAGCCGCAAAGCCAGGCGGATGCTGCGCTCCGTCGAGTGCGAAGTTGCGAGCGATGCGAGCCGCCCAGCGATGAGCCTTGGCCGAAGCGCGAATGTTGCGGAAGCGCTTGATCAGCTGGCCGGTATCGATGCTGACGGGACAAGCCGTTGCACAAAGTCCGTCGGTGGCGCAGGTGTCAATGGCCATGTAGGGAAAATCGCGGTCGATGCTCGCATAGAGTGGCGAGTCGCCGTTGGTCTGCTGCAGGCGAGTCATCTCGCGGCGGACGACGATGCGCTGGCGCGGCGTGAGTGTCAGTTCGCGGCTGGCGCACTTCGGCTCGCAGTATCCGCACTCGATGCACTTGTCGATCTCGGGCTCGACCGAAGGAAGCTGCTTGAGGTTGGCAAGATGCGAGCGATGATCGGGATTAATGATGACGCCGGGATTCAGCAGATTGTCGGGATCGGCGAGTTCCTTCAGCCGCCGCATGATTTCATAACCGTCGTGGCCCCACTCGGTCTCGACGAACGGCGCCATGTTGCGACCGGTGCCATGCTCAGCCTTGAGGGCGCCGTCGTAACGATCGACCACAAGCTTCACCACATCGTCGATGAAGTACGAATACTGATCGATAGCGGCCTGCGTGTTGAAGCTTTGCGTGATGACGAAGTGGAGATTGCCGTCCTTGGCGTGGCCGAAGATGATGGCGTTGTCGTAGCCGTGCAACGTAAAGAGCTTGTTCAGGCCGTCGGCGGCGTTGGCGAGCGATTCGACCGGGAACGCCACGTCTTCGATGATGACGGTGGTGCCGCTCTTGCGCACTGAGCCGACCGATGGGAACATGCCGGCGCGAATTTGCCAGAGCAACGCCTGCTCGCGTGCGAGATGGGTGAATTGCGCGGGCTCGCAGAGCTGCAAGCCACCGACGGTTGCGGCTGCGAGCTTCTCCAACTCAGGACGCGCGCTCTCGTCGGCGGACTGAAACTCCGCCAACAAGCCGGCGGCGGATGGCGACAGCGAGCGAATCGATGGCGGAATGCCGGCCTTGTCTTCGACAGAACGCAGCGAGGCGCGATCCATGATCTCCAGCGCCTTGGCGCCCGCGTCTTTCAGCGGAATGATGGACGCCGCTGCGGCGTGGAGATCCGGGAACAGCAGCAGCCCGGTGTACTTGACCGGCAGATCGGGCACGGTGTTGAGCACGGCCTCGGCGATGAAAGCCAGCGTGCCTTCGGCGCCGATCAGCACATGCTGGAAGATATCGATGGCGCGGTCGAAATCGAGGAAGGCGTTCAGCGAGTAGCCGGTGGTGTTCTTCATCCGGTACTTGCTGCGGACGCGATCGCGCAGTGCAGGATCGGCTTCCAGCCGGGCTTTCAGCTCCAGGACGCCGCGGGCGAGTTGCGGCTCGCGAGCGTGAAATTCCTCGTCGGCGTTGGGCTGCGCAGTGTCGATGAACGTGCCCGAGGGCAGCAGGAACTTCATTGAGGCAAGGGTGTGATAGGCATTCTGCTCCACGCCGCAGCACATGCCGCTGGAGTTGTTGGAGAGAATTCCGCCCAGCGTGCAGGTGGAAATGGAAGCGGGATCGGGACCGATCTTGGCGCGATATGGAACCAGCGCTTGATTGGCGCGCGCGCCGATGACTCCAGGCTGCAGGCGAATCGTCTTGCCCCCGTCTTCGACTTGCAGGTCGCGCCAGTTGCGCGCCGTTTCCACCAGCAAGCCGTCGGAGACAGCCTGGCCCGAGAGGCTGGTGCCGCCGGAGCGAAACGTCATCGGAATGCGCGTCTGGTGGCTGAAGGCAAAGAGCGCGCGAATCTCGTCAACGGTCTTCGTCTGGATGACAGCCTTGGGGATGAGGCGATAGAAGCTGGCATCCGAGGCCCAGGCGATGAGATCGATGGGACGGACGAGTACGCGGTTGCTAGGGATAAGGCCGTTCAGTGCGCTTTGGATTTCTTCGGAGGACAGCTCGCTGGGAGCGACAAGAGTTGCAGCCACTGGTGTTCCTTTCGATGGCGGTGAAGATTGCCGGGCGCAAGATGACCTTGCAGGATGGCGAGCTTCGCGCCTAGAGCCAATCTAAGGCAGGGGGTGGGCTTAGGACGCTGAGGTAGGTCACAAGAGGTTGTGACGGCGGGCACAAGTTGGGACGAGTCGGCGCACTTGCCGACTTTTTGCTAGGACGGCGTCAGAGGACGGGTTGGACGTTAACCGTATGGGTCTTTAGGTCCTCGTGGATTCCGACGTTGCGGTCGAACTGGAATCCGGTCGGCCAGAACTCGGAATGCTGTTTCATGAATTCTTCGAGTTCGGTAGGACTGTAGGGCTTGCCTTTGAGGGATGACCAATCCGTAACCATAGCCTGCATCGCCTCGGGTTTCAGCGGAAGATTCTCCAGTTCACCGAAGTAATACCTGACGCCGACATCGAGATTAATCTGCAGAAAAATGCCTTTCAACTCTTCCACTACCTCTGTCGTGGGCGCGGGCGTGAAATTAATGTAGCCTTCGTCGGCATAAAGTTTCCGCAGATTGTCCAGGCCGACGCGAACCTTCTCCGTATTGAACACTTCTCCCGGAGAGATCGGAAAGTGGGAGCGCAGTTGCTCGGCAGAGAACACGTCAAACGCCTTATTGCCTCCGAACCCAAGCATCTCCAGCTTGTAGATCGAACCTGGATTCACGCGAACGGCAACGTCGACGACTTTCTCCGTCGGGTTTTCGCTCACGATGGTGGTCGCGGCGTCGCCAACCTCGGCGCGAAAATAGCCACGCTCCTGAAGGGCATAGCGGACGCGGTTCGGAATAACGTCCGGCGTTGCTGGAATGTCTTTATTGTCCAGGACGAATTGGACGATGTGCTGGTAGTCCTCGACGGGAACCTGGGTGAGATTCACCAAAGTGAGATTTCGGACAGTAACAGTCTGTGCGTTCTGCGCGAACGCAGGATTGCAGGCAATGAGAACGGCGAGCCCGAGGACGAACCGAGTCATGACAGGTTCTCTCCTTGGCGAGTTGGGGACATTATAGGCTGAAATCGGTGGCTCGGTGCCGCTGGCTGAAAGCCGGCTCAGATGCGAAAATAAATGGCCTATCGGCACGACTGAAGTCGTGCCCTGACACAAACCAAACCGGCTCAGATGCCGAAATAGAGATCCTGGACGCTGGCCTGAAGGCTCTACCCGAAAAGCGCAGTCCGATCGACTCCTTCGTTTGCCTTTGAGTCGTGCCCTTGCTCATGGCCTCCGAAAGTTCCAGCCGTCTGTTCAGAAGTGCGGCTGTATCCGCGCCACCGGCAAGGCGGAAACGTGGCTGCGGAAATGCCGCCACGGGAATATCCCCGGATTTCGGCTCCTGGAGCCCGCAGAGGCAATTGGCCGTGTCTGAGGTCGGGGCTTCCGCCAGCGTCGAAATTAGACCCTGTGCTCATGGCGCACAACCCGCTCTAGTGTAGTGGGAGGGTGTGCTCTCGCCCCACCTTCGCCAAACAGGGTCAGAATGGCCGGCTCTACCTTAATTCGTCGTTACCGCTTGGGCTTCGGATGAGTCAACGCGCAGCAGCCAGCCGCTGCCGCCCTGGATGCGGACGTCGCGCGGAGATTCGAATTCGATGATGCCGACGGGATCGGATCTTCCGGTGTGCGCGATCTTCAGATCATTCACGCCGTAGACACCGCAGGCCCAGGGCGAGAAGATCCACAGCGCTTGTTCGCGATCACCGTCGGCGCTGCATCCCCCGTTGGAAGCGGCAACCAGCTTCGCGGTGACGGCGCCGGCGTCGGTCGCGCGTCCCATGACCTGGCCGTTGCCAATCAGCTGACCGCTGCCGCGATAGACTCCCGCTCCACCAACCTGCACCGTATTCCAGTCGCTAGGCGAAGTTCCATAGTCATCCAAGGCATTGGTCGGCATACGGGCTTCGAAGACCTCGCTCATCGACGCCAGCGCCCGCAGATGCGCTGTGATCGGGATCTGGTGGCCTTTGACCGAAATGCTGTCGAACTTGATCGCCAGCCGCGACGGCGACCCCGAAGCCGCGGGCGTGGCGCTGACCACCTGACCAACGATCGTGGAATTTCTTGGAATGCTCGAACCGCCGGGCAGTGGAACATCCTGCTTGATCCGGCCAGTGATCTTCTGCCCCGGCCTGCTGTGCCGGGCGTCGAGCGTCGGACTCAACATCACGGGAAGAACGGTTCCGTCCGGGATGGTTTGGGCTGAGGAGGCTGCGAACGGCAGCGCCAGCGCGAGGGCGAATAATAAGGTTCGAAGCTTCATATCGCGCCTTCCAACAACCTAGATGCAGCCGACCGGCATCCGACGCAGGAAATGGGTGGGGAATGCCTCTTTCCGACCCGCCTAAAAAGAGGCAACTTAAAGCTTTCAGCCAGCGAGGCGTCGGGGTTATCATTTGATCACGCCACTGAGCCAGCAGCCCCTCCGTCTACAGTCCAAGAGATAAGCGATTGGTGTGTCGTGTGTCACAACCATTTGTGATGCACGTCGCCATCATTTTTGCCCTGCGCTGCTTAATCTGGTTTTCATAGCGGCCCCTATCTCTCTTCCAGGAGTTTCCTAATGGCGGAGCAACAACTTTCCAAGCAAACCAAGATGGCCATGATTTCCCAGTTTTTGGGATTCGGGCTCGATGCCTATGACATGGCGATGGTGATCGTCATGGCTCCCATCCTTGGCAAGATTTTCATCTCACCCAAGGGCAGTGTGCTGTGGCAATACATTGCGGTCGTGCTGGGCTATTCGATTACTATGGCCGCGCGGCCCATCGGTTCGGCCTTCTTTGGGGCCTACGCCGACAAGATCGGACGTCGCTTCCTGCTGCTGTTTACCATCGGCGGCGTAGGCGTGATGTCGGTGCTTTCCGGCTTCCTGCCCACCTACGCGCAGGTCGGTATCCTCTCCTACGTCCTTTATTGTGTTCTGCGCTTATTCATGGGCATCTTCTTTGGGGGCGAGTATGCCGTGGGTCACACCTTCGCCATCGAATATGCTCCGCAACAGAGGCGCGGCGCCATCGGGGGATTTATCCAGTCCGGCTTCCCGCTGGGCTATGTGCTGGCGTCGCTGGTCTTTGCCGCCATCTCTTACATTTGCGGCAAGGAGATTCTGAGTCACTTTGGCTGGCGCATCGCTTTTATGACCGGTGTGCTTCCCGTTCTCGTGGCCTTGTGGATTCGGAACAGTCTCCAGGAGTCGCCCGAGTTCGAAAAGACCAAGGCGGCGGGAAAAATCATCAAGGCGCCTTTCTTATCGTTGTTCATGCCGCCACAGTTGTGGGACTTCCTGCAGGTCTTCTTCTTTATGGCAGGCCTGTTCCTGACCGACTATTCGGTTTACGGCTTTCTGCCCAAGATTCTCACGCTCGACGGCCGCGGCTTTGGCACCACGCAATACGCCCTGATCTATGGTTTCGCGCTGTTCCTCTCTTTCCTGGGATACAACTTCTACGGCTGGCTGTCTGACAAGACGGGACGAAAGATTCTGACGCAGTGGTACTGCGTATTTCTCGTAGTCTTCGGGGTTCCGGTTTACTATGTGCTCTATCACGCAGCACTTGAGCGCAACATTTGGAAGGCCGTCGTCGGCTGCTGCATGGCGGGCATGCTGAAGTTGGCTTGGGGCATCGTTCCTGCCTATCTCTGCGAGCGCTTCCCCACCAAGCGGCGCGCAGCAGGAGTGGGATTTGGTTACTCCGCCGGCGCCATCCTTGGCGCGTGGTTCCCGCTCTATACCCTCTGGGCGCATAAGATTCCATTCATCCATGCGATCGAGGGCAAGGACACGTGGCTCTCGCCTGCGGTAATCCTGACCATCGGCGCCATCATGACCTTCGTCAGCCTGCTTTACTCGCCGGAAACTAAGCATCTGCAGCTGGACGAGGTGGGCGAGAAGGAAAGAGCGTCTGATGCGGCGAAGGCAGCTGCTGCGGACAAGACCCTGCTCGCCAGCAGGTAAGCTCATTCTGAAGGCCCTAATATGAACGCCACGGTTTCGCGCCGTGGCGTTTCTCATTTGCGGGAACTTCCTGCCGGCTGCATAGGAATAGTTAGCGGAGTTTGGCATTGCCTGGGCTGTTGGTTTGGAGCAGCAGGTTTTCACAAAACTTAACCGACGCGTTACCAGACTTAACGGTGGAATCGCTGGCATCGGGGTTTCAACATTTGACAGACAGATGAGCTGTCGACAAGGAGAAGAGACAAAATGAAGACGAAGGTATGGGGCGTTGCGGTCGCGCTGCTGGCGCTGGTGCTCTGCGGAACTGCGATTCTGGCTTACGCTCAGCAGAATGACGAAAACGGCGGCGCGTCCGCCTGGGCGGGCCATCGGCACGGACATATGGCGTATCTGGCTAAGGAGCTAAACCTGACGGATGCCCAGAAACAACAGATCAAAACCATGGCGGAAGCGCAGCGCGCCACGATGCGGCCGCTGATGCAGCAAATGGCGCAGAACCGGCTGGCGATGCTGAATGCCACGGCGAGTGGTGCGTTCGATCAGGCCAAAGTTACGGCCATCGCCAATCAGCAGGCGCAACTGATGTCGCAGCTTTCGGTGCAGAAGGCCCAGTTGCATAGCCAGATCTACAACACGGTGCTGACGGCCGACCAGAAAGCCAAGGCCGATCAGCTGCGGCAGAACCAGATCGCTCGCATCAACCAGCATCTGGAGAAGCTGTCGCAGAACGCCCCTGCCGAGGCGCCGGCGCAGTAAGCCAGCGATCAGAGATTGAAGATGCCGGTCGGGGGCTGGCGTCTTCACGACGAAGCGGTCCATCTGAGATGGGCCGCTTTTGTTTTGCAGGCAGCTGTCGGTTGGCGGTTGGCGGTTCAACCAAGACGCACGGGATTATGATTGTCGGCATCATGATCCGTCGTCGGATTCTGCTGGTTGTTCTTCTGTGCTGTGTTCTGCCCGCTCAGGAAGCTCAGCAAAGTTTCAAGATCCAACCGCTGCGGCCGGTGCCCGAGCTTCGTGCCGAAGCGCTGAAGGCGCAGCCTCCGGTCGAGCAGGGCGAGTTTCTGAAGCCGGATTTGGTCGAACTGGTGAAGCTCGATCCGACCATCAAGCTGGATATTCACTACGCTTCGTCCAACAACTTTCTGGGGACGCCGCTGTACGAAGAGGCGCGGGCGTTTCTCGAGCGGCCGGCGGCGGAGGCGCTGGTGCGCGCGAATCGGAAGCTGCATCAGCAGGGATACGGCCTGCTGATCTTCGATGGATATCGGCCGTGGTACGTGACCAAGATCTTCTGGGATGCGACTCCGCCGCAGGATCACATCTATGTCGCCGATCCGGCGCAGGGCTCGCGGCACAATCGCGGATGCGCCGTCGATCTTACGCTCTACAACTTGAAGACCGGTGAGGTCGTGCCGATGCCGAGCGGTTACGACGAGATGTCGGAGCGAGCGCATGCGGATTATCCCGGTGGCACGGCCGAGGAACGCGCCAATCGCGCGGTCTTGCGGACGGCGATGGAGGCGGAAGGATTCACGGTTTATCCCGAAGAATGGTGGCATTTCGACTACAAGGACTGGCGGAAGTATCCGATCGTGAATGTGCCGTTCTCCAGGTTAGGGAGCGGGAATTAGCCAGACCCGGTAGAGTGTATTGCCGATTTGTTTGAGAATCGACTCATGCATATGAGTCAAATAAACTCATGGTATGGCTAAACGGCTACAAGTGATTTTGCAGGACCCGGATTATCGTGAGATCCAGCGCGTGGCGCGATCGCGTCACATGTCGATTGCGGAGTGGGTCCGGCAGGCGCTCGTGTCGGCGCGGAGGCAGGAGCCGCTGGGCAGCATCAGCAACAAGCTGGCGACCGTGCGCGCAGCGGCCCAGCATGAATTTCCCGTCGCAGACATTGACAGCATGCTTGCCGAGATCGAGGCGGGATACCGTGGCGGCGCCGAATTGTGATCCTAGTTGACTCGAACATTCCGATGTACCTCGCATTGAGTCATACCCGCCGAGACGCCTTGGCTCGGTTTCCCACTCACAAGCTTCCGCTGTTTGTACCCGCCAATCCCAACTCTCCCGCCACGCTCTTCATCGCCTCAATGCAAAACGTGATGTGCTCGTCCAGATCCACGCCGAGATCGGACGCGCCATTAATGATGTCCTCCCGGCTTACCGATCGTGCGAAGGCTTTGTCCTTCATCCGCTTGCGCACCGACTTGGCATCAACCTCGGCCAGCGACTTATTCGGCTTGATCAACGCAGTCGCGGTAATGAATCCCGCCAGCTCGTCGCAGGCGAACAGCGCCTTCTCCATCGCCGACTCGCGCTTCACGCCGGAATAATCGGCGTGCGACAGAATCGCGCGGCGCATGTCCTCGGGCCAGCCGCGCTCCTTCAGGATCTCGCTGCCCTTGAACGGATGCTCCTCCGCGCTGGGATACTTCTCGTAGTCGAAGTCGTGGATGAGCCCGACGATGGCCCATTGCTGCTCGTCGCCGCCCAGCTTGCGGGCATAGGCGCGCATGCACGCTTCCACCGCCAGCGCATGTTTGCGCAAACTTTCCGACTGGGTGAACTCAGTTAGTAAACCCCACGCATCGGCGCGATCCATTCCACTTTCTCCTCGATTTTGGCTGCGATTCTTTCATCGCCTCTGTCAACTCGTTCTGCAACTTTTTCTGTATTGGCGATCGTGATTCTTAATTTACTTGACTCCAGTCGAGAATATCGTGCACAGTGTCGCGATAAGTAATTAGGTGCCCGCTCTGGCACTCCCACAACCTGCATGGCTACGACTCTCGCGCCCGTGGATTCCCGGGAGGTGGTGAGATGCGACGATTGCCATCTCGTCCAATTTAGAACCTACAACAATCTTTGCCGTCGCTGTAAGACGTCACTGGATGAGGACGAACCCGAACCAATCCTCGCAGCGGCTGAACCGCTGGTGGAAGTGGAAGAGTCTGGTGGATCTCAAGTCCAGGTGGCGAAGGCGATTCGCAACTTGCGCCATCGCAACGGCCTGAGCCAGCGGCAACTGGCCATTCGCATGGGCGTTCCGCGCACCTACGTCTCCAAGATCGAGAACGAGAAGGCTACGCCGACCCTGTCGTCGCTCGCCCGTCTCGCTGCGGCTTTGGAGGTAACCGTGCCGGACCTGCTCACCGAGTGCGGGCCCTCGCGCGAGGACGAGATTCGCGAACTTCTCAGCGACCCCTTCATCGCCGAATTGGTGGAGTTCACCTCCAAGCTGAACACCATGCAACTGTCCAGCGTGCTCGCGCAGGTGCGCGACATGGTAATGCATCCGCACCGCGGAGCGTAGAACAGATTTCTCGACCGTCGCCTCCCTCTTTTGGGTGCCCCATCCAAGCTGATTTCGCTTGGATGGGGTTTTTCGTTCCTGATTACAGGTCGGCACTTCGTGCCCGAGGTTCGCCCTTCTGTTGGACTAACCTGGGATGACCGCCCAGATACGGAATCGGAGGCGGCGGCTGAAGGGTGATTTAATAGTGTCGGCAGACCGGGCCGAATCTACGTTCTTCTGCCCAAGTTAGCGTCCTTAATGAAGGGAGGGTGGTTTGGCATGCAGAAAATCTTCGTTACGGTAATCGGCGGCATTGCTCAGGCGGCTGATGCGTCCGTGCCCGCTGGATATGAGGTCGAGATTGTCGACTTCGATACGATTGACGAGATCGGGGTATTCCCTTCCGCAGAAGCGAGGAGTTTTTACTTAGCAAGCGGGTTGTATGATGACCGCGTTGGAAGGCAGAGGAATCTGAAACTCACTCGACGTGAACCTCCAGGCAAATATTGAACTCAGCTACCGGTGGAATTCGCCGAGTCAAGCCGCCCGGGCGGTCACAGAAGACTGGTGCGCTCGCGAGCTGTATTGCCCTGCTTGCGAATCCGATCACTTGAGCCAACAAAGCGCAAACTCGTGTGCTTGTGATTTTAGCTGTCCGGGGTGTAATGAGCGCTATGAGCTGAAAAGCGGCAAGGGCTGGAATAAGAGGAGGATCGTGGACTCCGGATATGAAGCTATGCTCTCATGTATTCGCTCGGATAGAACTCCGAACCTCTTAGTTCTGCAGTACTCTGCGCTCTGGAGAATTGAGAACCTTCTTTTTGTTCCGAGATATTTTTTTACCGAATCTGCGATCGAGCGGCGCTCGCCGCTGGCAACCACTGCCCGCCGGGCAGGGTGGGTGGGTTGCAACATCCTCCTCTGCCAAATCCCGGAGGAGGGAAAGATCGGCATCGTTACGGCCGGCGCTGAGAGGGCCAAAGAACTGGTGAGGCGCCGTTATAGAGAAGTGGAGTCGCTCCGGAACGTACCGGTCTCGACTCGAGGGTGGAGCTTAGACGTTCTGAATGCGGTGCGGCAACTGAAGCGGGAGAGATTTTCTCTGGCCGAGGCCTATTCCTTCGAACAGCAGCTCAATGCGCTACATCCCGGAAATCATAACGTTCGGGCAAAAATCCGGCAGCAGCTTCAGGTTCTACGAGATTTACATTTCCTGAAATTCTTGGGCAAAGGACAGTACGAGTTCGTGAGCACGACGTGAAGGTTAAGAGAGACAACTCCAAGGCGCGCTCCGGGACATCGATAGCGCGTTAAGAGAACTCTGATTAAGTTCCATCAAAGGCCCTCAGCGGCTAAAGCCGCGATGATTTTGCTGAGCTTACGGACGGCCTGAAGGCCGTCCCCTTCAAACCCGGACTTAATCAGGGTCTCCTTGAGCACTCGCGACAACCGCTGGGGCCGATAGAGTCCCGTTCTGGGAATCGGGATGCAGTTTGGCACCTTCGTAATCTTGACTTGATTTTGGTGCAATCGAATACTGGGAAGGTTAGGGTAGGATCCGCCTCACTCCTGGCGCTCCTGCCCTATTTGTGTTTATGAGGAGCGCTGTCAGCTATCGGCTCTCGGCTATCAGAGGCTGCTGAAAAAACTCTATTGCGCCAGTGCTCTGTCGTCGGCTGAAGCCGACTCCGGAAAGAAATAAAGGGCTTTATCGGCACGACTAAAGTCGTGCCCTGACACAAAGCTCTCGCAAAGAAGACTGTTTTCAGCGGCCTGTATCAGCCGTCGGCTGTCTAAAATCGACTCTTTCTCTCAAGTCGGAAGCAAGGGGGAAATCAGCTGATCACGTACAACTGCTTTCGGCGCAGGACCTTGCCGCTAAATCGAAGCGGCTCAGGACTTTGCCGGAGTTTTCGCAAATACCTGAAAACAAGGAGCTTATATCTGCGATTAAGTCCTTTGTTCGCAGGACTTTGCGGGCAAAGTCGTCATTCCAAGCACCTTAACGAAAGGAGGGGGGCCCAGTCATGAGTCTTCCTGAAAAACTTAGCGAAATCACAGAAGTTGAATCAATCGAGAACAGTCTTTATCCCATTTGCCAGCACGTGAAAATAACCGGCGAGCGTTGCGGCTCTCCGGCCGTGCGCGACGAAGATTACTGCTACTACCACCGTGCGGTTCGCAAACGTGTGCCCAGGAACAATCTGCATTTAATCCTGTGGAATCCGCAGGCGGACAAGAGCGAGCGCTATGAGTACGAGATGCCGTATCCGGAAGATCCGGAGTCGTTGCAGATCGCGTTTTCGCAGTTCATCCATGTGGTGTCGCAAGAGGAGATGAAAGTGGAGCGCGCCAGGCTGGTGTTGTCGGCGCTGCACGGCGCGGCGGCCAACATGCGAGCGATGGAGAAATCGGCGATGGAACGGGAGAGGATATCGCGCGCGCCCAAGAAGCCGGCGGCCAGCGTCGGAACCGGTGGGGTTGCGCAGTCGGCGGAACAGGCCGGAGCATCACGTGCAGCCGGAACCGCAGATCCCTCCGCTCCGCTTCGCTCCGGTCGGGATGACAAACATAAGACGGGCATTCACGACCGTGCAACGCCTACGTTCTAGAATGACCTTATGCGGATCCTGTTGTTCAGCGGAAAGGGCGGCGTCGGCAAGACCAGTCTGGCGGCCGCGACTGGCGTGCGGCTTGCCGAGCTCAAATATCGCACGCTGGTGATGAGCATCGATCCGGCGCACAGCCTGGGCGACGCCTTCGATCTCGACACCGATCTCTTCCACGTCACCACCTCCGACCCGCTCGCCATCAACGACCGGCTCTCCATCCAGGAGCTGAACATCCAGAAAGAGATCAAGCGCCACTGGCAGGAGATCTCGTCGTATGTCAGCTCGGTGCTGCGGACCACCGGCATCAGCGGCGTTGAAGCCGAAGAGCTTGCCATCCTGCCCGGCATGGAAGAGCTGAGCGCGATGATGTACATCAACCAGTACCGGCGCGAGAAGCGCTATGACGTCATCGTGCTGGACGCCGCGCCCACGGCCGAATCCATGCGCTTCATCAGCATGCCGACCACGCTCGACTGGTACATGAAGCACATCTTTCCCTTCCAGCGAAATCTGCTGAAGGCGGTGCGGCCCATCGCCAATCGCGTTGCGCCCTTCGAGCTGCCGCCCGACACCTACTTCGGCAACATCCGCGATCTCTTCGAGAAGCTGGAAGGCATCGACGACATCATGGAAGATCCGAAGATCACCAGCGTGCGCCTGGTCACCAACGCCGAGAAGATGGTGCTGCGCGAAACGCAGCGCGCTTTCGTCTACTTCTCGCTGCATGGGCTCACGGTCGATCAGGTCATCATCAACCGCCTGCTGCCCGCTGAAGTGAGGGACACGTGGTTCAGCGAATGGCACGCTTCGCAAGACAGAACGGTGCGCGAGATCGAAGAATATTTTGCGCCGGTGCCGGTGAAGAAAGTGCCGCTCTTCTCGCACGAAGTCCTGGGTAAACAGAGGCTGGAGGAGCTTGCGCGGGTGCTGTATGCTGAAGGCGAAGATCCGGCGGCCGTGACCCGCACCGAGAAGCCTTACACCTTCGGCAAAGTCGACGGCCGGTACGAGATTCGCGTGCTCCTGCCCTTCGCGACGAAGGGCGAAGTTGAGCTGTTCAAGAAGGGCGACGAGCTGGTAGTGCAGATCGGCAGCTTCCGCCGCCACATTGGATTGCCGCGATCGATGGCGTCGCTATCGCCGTCGCGCGCGCGGCTGGAGAGCAAAGTCCTCACGGTTGAGATGAAGGAGACAGCATGACGCCCCGCAAAGTTCAATCGACTGCAAATGATGAAGTGGGTTATGAGCGCTGCCTGTGCCGCGAACTGATCGACACGGTGCGCGAATTTGTTGGCGTCTCGCCGGCGGTGCGCCAGCACCTGTCGAACTCGCGCGTCGAGTTCCTGAAGGCGATCCGCCAGGTCATCGACGAGCGCATCGACCACCTCTCCGGCCAGGCGCCGAAGGGGACGAAGGTCGCGGTGGAGTAGAGAGCTACTCTCTTCCCTGCCGGAATGACACCAGCTCCCAAGCGCCGTCCGGCGAGGAGGTCTGGCGGCTAAGGATATAGAAGTTGCCATCGTCGGCGCGAACTTTGTACGCGATGCTCTCCGGCTCATACCACTGATCCAGCACCGCCTCTACCGCGTACTGCCTTCCGTCCAGACGAAAGCGCACCGGCCGCTCGTCAGCCTTGTGTCCGGAATAGCACTCCACTTCCAACTTCATCGCTCTTCTATTTTCGCTCGACTTCCAGCTGCGCGTCACTGCCGGCTGCTTGATCCCGCCGTTATAATTCTTCTTAGAAGAAAGTACTTTGTATGATAAAGTCACATCATGTCATCCCAAACCGGCATTGAAAGCCTGGATGTCGCGATCAACCCCACTCCCTCGAAGACCTCTCATCCTTCCCCGCCTTCTTTGCAAGCGTCTGCCCCCTGTGCTACTTTCAGAGATGATTCGAGGTACGCTTTGCGCGCTCAAGTACCCGCTGGGCTAAACCGCAAAGAGGCTGAGATCTACTCCCGCCTCGATCCGGAGCGGTTGCCCCACCACATCGCCATCATCATGGACGGAAATGGCCGCTGGGCCAAGCGCCGCCATCTGCCGCGCATCGCCGGTCATCGCTCCGGGGTCGCCTCCGTCCGCTCCACGGTCGAGACCGCTGCGCGCCTCGACATCCCCGCGCTCACGCTGTATTCCTTTTCCGCCGAAAACTGGAAGCGTCCTAAAGGCGAAGTTGAATTCCTGATGAACCTGCTGCGCCGCTACCTGAAGATGGAACTGCCAACGCTGATGGAGAACAACATCCGCCTGCAGTACATCGGCCGCCAGCAGGAGCTGCCGCAGGAAGTGCAGGAGCGCATGTCGTGGGCGCGCGAGATGACCGAGCGCAATACCGGCATGGTCCTGACCTTGGCGCTCAACTACGGCTCGCGCACCGAGCTGGTCGATTGCTTCAACGCACTGGTGCGGGAAGCTGCGCGCAACGGCGGCATCGAGCACCTCAAGGTCGACGAGCGCTCCATCGCGCGTCATCTTTATACCAACGGCTTGCCCGAGCTCGACCTCGTCATCCGCACCAGCGGTGAGATGCGGCTGAGCAACTTCCTTCTGTGGCAGGTCGCCTACGCCGAGATCTACGTCACTGAGACGCTGTGGCCCGACTTCCGCGGCACGCAACTGCTGGAAGCCATCGAAGCCTTCCAGAAGCGCGAGCGCCGCTTCGGAGGCCTCGTCAGCGATAACGGAAACTATTCGTGAAGCGCGTCCTCACCGCGGTCATCCTAATTCCTCTGGTTGTGCTGGCGCTCTTCCGGGCGCCACTGTGGCTGTTCACCCTGCTGGTGCTGGGCGTGGCACTGCTGGCGGCGCGGGAGTACTTCGACATTGCCGAGAAGACGGGGTACAAACCGTTTCGCGGCCTGACCTATCCGCTTCTGACCGCTGTCTTCGTTCTCGGCTATGTTTGCAGCCAATTTCTTGCTGCGTTCCAAGGCTTCCAACCGAACCTCGCTCTTAATGTTGCGTTCGTTGTCGCTCTTGTTCTGGTTGTACTCTCACCCTTTGTTCTGCTGGTTGCGGGGATGACGCGGGAACCGTTATCGCATGCTCTGCCGGATGCCGCTGTGTCGTTCTTATCGTTACCGTATGTCGGCATTTCATTGGCGTCGATGATTGTGGTGCGATCGGCCCTGAACGGCGCTCTGTTTCTGTTGTTTCTGATGTTGTTGGTGTGGAGCGGGGATATCGCAGCCTATTACGTTGGGCGCGCTTTCGGACGGCACAAGCTCTCACCGCACATCAGTCCCGGTAAAACGTGGGAAGGATCAATCGCGTCTGTTCTTGGCGCGAGCATCATTGCTGTGCTCCTGTTCCGCTACGTTCAACCCATCTACACGTTCTTGAGCTCATTGCGGCTTCTGCCGCAGGCTGGGCAAACTCTATCGGTGATGATGCAGCATCCCGCGTTTCCTCGCGCTCCGGTCGCTTTGGTTATCGTGCTTGCCGTGTGCGTTAACCTGGCCGCACAGGTTGGCGATCTGGTTGAATCCATGCTCAAGAGAGGTGCGGGACTTAAGGATTCGGGCGCGCTGCTCCCCGGACATGGAGGCGTTCTTGATCGGATCGACGCCCTGCTCTTTGCAGCAGTCGTAGGTTGGTTTTTCTATTTTGGACTGTTGAGCAAATACTTCCTGCCGATCACCGCGGGATGAACTGAGCCCTACATCGATGCGCAACTGTTCGCGCTGCCGGTGGGGCTATTGTTTACGTCTTCGGCATGAGCAGGTATTTCGGGATACGCGGGACACCTTGACAACCTGCGTTTCCATGCAGTCCGCAGGGCGACACAAACGTAGCCCAGCACGTGAGTGCTGGGAAAACGAATCAACCACGTTCCCGAGTCCCTTCAGGGACGTCACAAGGCCGTGCCGTCCTTAACGGGACTCCGCCATCGAATCAAACGGCAACCCGAGACTCACGTCATGGGCGACACCTGTGCCGCCCTGCGGGCTTAACGTTGTGCCCACCTCAGGCGAGCATCATGCGCATGGGTTGCAACTTGCGTGTGAAGGGATTCAACACCAGGCCAAGCTCTTCGAGGGTGATGGCTCCGAGCAGCGCCTCGTCGCCCGGTTCGCCGAGAATGACAGGCGTATGTCCGTCGCCTTCCGGAAGCGAGAGATGGCATTCGGAAACGCTGCGCTTGATCGGCGTTCCGTCAGCCAGGCTAAACACAGCCGTACGCTTCGGCTTCAATTCCAGGAGGCGACACTCGTCCGCCGGAACGAGCGTATAGGTCGCACCGCTGTCAACCAGAAAACTGACCTTGGCCTGTTTCCCCGTTGGGCCAGTGAGCAGGCCCTCAATGTAAGGGAGTCCCATTGCAAAACTCCTCTGCGGCGGTACAACCTGTCATCTGAGGATATAGCAATCAGACTTGGGGACAACTGCATCATTGGCTCTGACTTGCAGCCCGCAGGCGAAAGTAATTAGCCAGCGCGAAGCGCGGCACAATCCTAGCTCAGCACGCAGCGCAGCGGAATGCTGGGCTAACCGCGAATGAATGCGGCGAGTCCCTCCAGGGACGGCACATAACCCTGTCGCCGCTAAAGCGGCTCGAAATCTTAAATCGCACGTGGTCCCAGCACTACGTGCTGGGCTACGATTGTGTCGCCCTTCGGGCTCGTCACCGGATGAATGCGAATGGGTTGGAGTACGCCTTCAGGCGTACATAAGAAATCATCACACAGAAATCGGCTTTAGCCGCTGAGGTAAGGATTTCTCACGAAGTACCTCAGCGGCTAAAGCCGCGCAACTATACAATCATTTTTGTGCACGTCTGAAGGCGTGCTCCACCCCAATCTCGAAAATGAAACGCATCGCCATCCTCGGTTCCACCGGCTCCATCGGCCGCAGCACGCTCAGCATCGTCGAGAGCTTCCCTGATCGCTTCTCCGTCGTCTCGATGGCCGCCGGCAACAACGTCGATCTCGCCTTCGAGCAGGCGCTCCGCTGGCGTCCCCAGATTCTTTCGATGGCAACCGCCGAATCCGCTGACCAGCTCCAGCACAAACTCACGAAGGCCGGAATCAGCGACATCGTCATCACTTACGGATCCAAGGGCACTGTTCAGGTCTCCACCCATCCCGACGCCGACTTCGTCGTCTCCGCCATCGTCGGCGTTGCCGGACTCGAAGCCACCTACGAAGCCGTCAAAGCCGGCAAGACCGTCGGCCTTGCCAACAAGGAGTGCCTGGTCGCCGCGGGCGATCTCATCACCGCCGAAGCGCACCGCCAGGGCAAGCCTCTTCTGCCCATCGACAGCGAGCACAACGCCGTCCACCAATGCATGCGTGGCGGGCGTCGCGATGAGGTTCATCGCATCTGGCTGACCGCGTCTGGCGGTCCATTTTTTCATACCCCGGCAAGTGAATTCTCCAAAATTACGGTGGAGCAAGCGCTCAATCACCCCACTTGGAAGATGGGAAGGCGCATTACCATCGATTCCGCAACGCTTATGAATAAAGGCTTCGAAGTCATCGAAGCTGTCCGTCTCTTCGACATGCCGCCTGAACAGGTCAGCGTGCTGATTCATCCCCAAAGCACCATTCACTCGCTGGTCGAGTTCTCCGATGGCAGTCTGCTTGCTCAACTTTCGGTCACGGATATGCGGTTGCCGATCCTTTACGCGCTCACGTATCCCGATCGAGTCGAGTCGGAGCTACGCTTCCCGCTCGAGGAGTTGCGCCGGCTCGACTTCGCTCCTCCCGACTTGGACAAATTTCCTTGCTTACGTTTGGCTTACCAGGCAGTCGAAGCGGGAGGAGCCAAAACCATCGCCCTGAACGCGGCCGACGAAGTGGCCGTGGCGGCATTCCTCGAAGGTACTATTGGTTTTCTGGACATTCCCGCTACAATAAAGATGGTCGTGGATGAAACGCCTGCCCGGGTGCCTGAATCTATAACTCAGGTTTTGGAAATGGATGTGGATGCTCGCCGCCGGGCGCAGGCGGCAATCAGTTTTGAAAGGGCACGGCTTTAGTGTGTGCGTGAGAACCGGCTTTTCTTCCAGACTGTGGAGTAGGAGGCTTGAAAAACCAGAGCGCCGCAGGCGCGTGGCATGATAGCCCAGCATGGAGCGAAGCGGAATGCTGGGTGAAATGGGAAAATGACCCAAGTCCCCCGGGGACGACAGCGTTCTCACGCAGACACTTTAGCCGTGCCGTCAGAGATGAAGTACCATGGGCCTTTAGGCACTGAGGCCGATTCCTCAGCGGCTAAAGCCGGTTTCTTTGATTGCTTTACGGCACGCCTAAAGGCGTGCCCCTTCAAAGCTCGAGCAATTTAGCTAGCGGACTCCCCAAGGTAAGAAAGATCTATGCAATCGTTCCTCTATGCAGTGGTTTCGATGGCAGTCGTGCTCGGGATCATGATCCTGATACACGAGTTTGGCCATTATGCCGCCGCGAAGTACTTCGGCGTCCGCGTAGATGTCTTCTCCATCGGCTTCGGTAAGCGGCTGTGCGGTTTCCGCCGCGGCGAGACCGACTATCGCATCAGCGCCCTGCCGCTGGGCGGTTACGTCAAGATGGCCGGGGAGAATCCGCTGGAATCGCGCTCTGGCGCGCCCGACGAGTTCATGTCGCATCCGCGCTGGCAGCGCTTCGTGATCGCCATCGCCGGTCCGGCCATGAACATCATGCTGGCCATCGCACTGCTCACTGGCGTCTACATGGTGCACTACGAGCGCCCGCAGTTCTTCGATCAGCCCGCCGTTATCGGCTGGGTGCTCGACAACTCCGCCGCTGCCAAGGCCGGTATCGAGCAGGGTGATCGCATCGTCCGCATCGATGGCACGCAGAATCCCGCCTGGGAAGACGTCATTCTCAAGGTGATGATCAGCCCCAGACAGCCGATCGACGTCGCCATCCAGCGCGGCAACGAGATTGTGGAGAAGCAGGTCAAGCCTGAGCTGCAAGGCTCTGGATTCGACGAATACGGCAGCGTCGGCTGGCAGCCTGAACAGACCGTCGCCGTCACCGAACTGGTTGCGAACATGCCCGCAGTTCAGGCCGGCATCCAGCTCAAGGACCAGATCATGGCGATCAACGGCGTGCCCATGCGCTCCGTCTTCGCCATCATTCATTACCTGCAACAGAACGGCGCCAAGCCCGTGGACGTCAGCGTCCTCCGCGACGGCAAAGAGCTCCACTACACCATGACACCGGTGCAGATGGAAGAGAACGGGCAAAAGGGATATCGTCTCGGCTTCCTGCTCGCCGAACCGATGACCGTTACCAAGCTTTCCCTCCCGCAAGCTTTCGCGATGTCGCTGAAAGACAACAAGAAGTTCTCGCTGCTGATGGTCGATCTCATCAAGAAGCTGGTAGAGAAGAAAGCGTCGATCAAGCAGCTGGATGGTCCGATCGGCATCGCCCGCGCATCAGGCGACGCGGCGCAACAGCCCGGCTGGACGCCGCTGCTCAGCCTGATGGCGATGATCAGCCTCAACCTCGGCATCGTGAACCTTCTGCCGATCCCGATTCTTGACGGCGGCGTGATCATGCTGCTGTTCGTCGAGTCGCTGATGCGTCGCGATATCAGCCTGCGCATCAAAGAGCGGATCTACCAGACCGCATTCGTCTTCATCGTGCTGGTCTTCGTCGTCGTAATCTACAACGACCTGATGAAGGCCTTGCCGGGCTTGGCGCAGCGGCTGCCGTAAGAACCAGTTTTTGGTAGTGCGGCGCTTCAGCGCCGCGTAACGCTGAACGAATGAGAGGCCTTTAGGCCCAGCGTACTTTTCTTTGGTGCTCGAGGAGCCGCTCGTATAGTGATACCTGGAAGAGGGCACCTGAGCGGTGAAAGCCGCCCTTATATCTCTATCCGGCCTGAAGGCCCGCACTAACCAAGCAGGAATTTTTCTGTGTTGACCATCTGGTTAATGTGGATGTGGAATCTCCGATCCCGCTTATGGCCGGTTGGTGGTTTGCCTGATCGATTAGCGCCGCACTAGACTGACTCAGCGCCCTTGCACGTCGCGCCTATGGCTGCCACCGTCTTCCGCCGGTCGCATTATCAGACTACCGTGGAGATTCTCGACCTCAGGCACTTCGCATCCCCCGACCTGCGTCCTCTGCTCGACGAGGAGGTCAGCGCCTGGGGCAGCCTGCTCTGCTGGGATTACCGCAGCTCTGCCGACATGATCCTGCGCTACGTCGATGCCAAGATCCTGCCCGGCTATGCTGCCGTCGAGCGCGGCAATATCGTCGGCTACTCGTTCTTCGTTTATGAAGGCAGTAAGGGCGTGGTCGGCGATCTGTTCGTTTCGCCGCGCCGTCCCGATGGTCGCCTCATCGAAGCGCAAATCGCGCAACACGTTATCGAGACATTACAACAGTCGCCGGGAATTCATCGCGTGGAAGCGCAACTGTTGACGCACCTGGCCGGCGGTTTGTCCGCAGTGTTTTCAGCGGCCGGATTCCAGCGCTATCGTCGCCTGTTTCTGGCTTTGGAACTGCAGCATCACGATCCCAACCAGCTGCCTCCGATATCGCTCCCGCCCGACATCCAGATCCGTCCCTGGCTCGAGCAGGATTACCAGCCAGCAGCCAGCATCATCACCGCTTCGTATCGCGCGCACATCGATTCCGAGATCAACGATCAGTACCGCACCCACGCCGGCTCGATCCGCTTCCTGAACAACATCGTGCGCTTCCCCGGATGCGGGGTCTTCGACGCGGAGTCGTCGTTTTCCGCTATTCATCGTCCTAGCAATACGCTGATTGGGCTGATTCTATGTTCCCGCGTGCGGCAGGACGTTGGTCACGTCACCCAGGTTTGCCTGCTGCCGGACTATCGCGGACACAGCATCGGCGAGAATCTCATCGTCTGCACCTCGAATGCGTTACGCCACAAGCACTGCAGCCTGCTGACGCTGACCGTCACCGAGGCCAACCGCCGCGCCGTCGATCTCTACAGGCGTCTCGGCTTCACTGAAAACAGCGTCTTCGACGCCTTCGTCTGGGAAGGATAGCTCGACAGAGCCGGGCTCAGATCGGGGAGTGCTGGCCTTTTAGGCCAGCGTTTATGGCTTTGTTTCGCAACCCGATCCGGCTTTACAGGGTGCCGAAAAACTCGTTCTGCGCGCGCTTTGTAACAGGGCACGACTTCAGTCGTGCCGATAAGGCGTTTATTTCTCTTACCCCGAGCGGGCTTCAGCCCGCGAGGGACAAGCGTTTCTGACTTTCAGCAGCCCTCTTTGCCCGAGGCACAATCATCGCCGTTTCGACTTCTTCGTATTACGGGGAAATCATCACACCCCGCACAATCCTCATCGATCGCGTGGTGTCTTCGTCCGATGGGATTCCTACTGCCCCGTGTTCGCTGCCTTGGTATAGGTCACGGTCATCAGGTCCTTCAGCGAATTGGCATCCGGTCCCGTCGACATGGTCATGACAAACGAGGTCGGCGTCCAGTTGGTGTAGGTAATCTTCGTAACCATCTTCTGCCCGTTCATATCACTTTCCATCATCCCGGCCAGAGTTTCTCCATCCCATCGACTGGTGCCGCTCGAGTCGCATCCGCCGGGTGTCATGGTGTCGCACCATACTCCGCGATAGCTCTGCGCCTTTGCATCCCACCAGGTGGTGCCGAAGCCGCTGAAGTTGCCCACCATGCCGCTGGAGTGGTAGCTCTCCAGCAATGACATCGCACCCGGCCCGGCCCAAAACTTCGCCGTGCCTTTACCGCTACCGCCCGTGGGAAACATCGGACTCTGCTCGTATTTCTCGGCCACCGTCCAGCTGCCCGACATCATCTGGATGAGCTTCGTCATTTCCGGCGACGCCTGCGGTGGTGGCGGCATCTTGGCGTTTGCTATCGACCGGCTGGGCAGAGGCTTTTTAGGCATGTCGTTGTCCTGCGCCACCAGCGTCGCGCAAAAGAATGCAGCCAACATCGTCAGAACAATTCCCTTCCCTATCATCCTCATCGTTACCTCCATAAGAACTCCGCGGCAAGAATCTTATACGAGAAGGGGGCAGGAGTCAGTGGCTGAAGACAGAAAAAGCCGTGCAAGATGCACCTCGCTGTTACGAACTGTCGGCCCTGCCACCTGGCGTATTGTATAACCTGTGATATAGTTTTTGAAGGTTAGGAGGAATCGTGTCTGACATGGAGCGCATTCTCAAACATTATGACGGCGTCTTGAACGGCAATGCTTGGCACGGTGATCCGGTCTGGCAGATCCTGGACGGTATCTCTGCGCAGCAGGCCGCCGCGCGGCCTTTGCCCTCGGCGCACACGATCTGGGAGATCGTGATGCACATGATCTTCTGGGAAGATGTCGTCACCCAACGGCTGGCCGGCAAGCGCGCGGGACTGGTGGAAGAACTCAACTTCCCCGCCATGCCAGCCGTCACCGAGGAAAATTGGCGCAGGACGCTCGACGACTTCCGCGCCTCCAATCAAAGCCTTCGCGACGCACTGGCGAAGCTCGATCCCGCCAAGCTGAACGAACTGACCGCCGCCGGCAAGCGCACCTACTATGGCGAAGCGCACGGAATCATCGAGCACCACGTCTATCATCTGGGCCAGATCGCTTTGCTGAAGAAGTAACCGGCCCGTCAAACCTGCCGTCCCCAGTGCGATTCGTGTCAGGGCACGACCCTTCGGCAAGCTCAGGCTCTTGGTCGTGCCGAAGCGGGGCAAAAATCAGTTTGGGCTTTCACGCCAGCGTCAAGAGCGAGCGATTCATCATCTCGAGTCGGCTTCAACCGACGATCCCGCAGGACAAAAGTGATTAGCCCAGCGCGGAAGCGCTGGGTACCGGAACGAAATAAATCCCGAGCCCCTTCAGGGGCGACAGTATCGGTAGAGCTGCCCTTTTTAGCCTCTGAATTCCCGCAGGGGCTAAGAGCTCACATATGATCCGGCCTTATCGGCACGAGTAAACTCGTGCCCTGACACGAAGCCACGTTTGATCTACCGGGATACGGCCCACGTCCTTCACGCGTTTGTAATTCTGGAATGTGGGTGCTAACATCCGGACTCGCGAGCTTTTCAGCGCGCATCCCCGCACTGGCTGCGTTTGGCACCTGCGGGGACGGCAAGGAGGCCACATGTCGGATCGTGATGGTAGCGGTTTTCTCTGGTTTCTAGCGGGTTTGGGCATCGGAGCGGCGGTCGGAATTCTGTACGCTCCCAAGGCTGGCGACGAGTTGCGCCAGCAGTTGCGTGATGTGGCGGAAGAAGGCCGCGAGAACGTGAAGCAGCGCGCCCGTCAGGCACGCGAGCAGGCCGGCAACTGGGCGGACAAGGGACGCGATTATCTGAACCAGCAGAAGGAGCAGATCCGCTCCGCGTACGAAGCTGGACGCCAGGCGTATCGCGAGGCCACCAGCGCGGACGTCGAAGGCACCACGCCGAACGTACCGTAGCCGGAACTTTGCAGGCTGTCGAATGCCTTGGGCATCGCCCGCAATCGCGTGTGAATCTCATTCAAGTTGACCAGTCCGTCGGTGCCGTTGTCACGGTTTGCTATGGATGACAAGTTGACTGTCTATATCGCTGTCTTGACTGCCTGCCTGGTGCTGCAGACGATTGTGATTGTCGCCGCAGCGATCGCGATGCTGAAGCTGCGCGGCCGCATGGAAGCAATGGCCGGGCGCTTGGAGGAAGCGAGAGGCATTCTTCAGACGCGCGTGCTTCCCGCCCTCGACGACGCTAAGGCCATGCAGCAGGACATCAAAGCGTTCCTTGAGGTCGCGCGGCCCAAGATCGAGACCTTTCTCGATAATGCGAGCCGCATCAGCACCACGACGCGCGCCAGCGTGGAGCGGATGGAGACCACCGTCAACGACGCCATCGATCGCGTGCGCCTGCAGGTGATTCGTGGCGACGAGATGCTGACCCGCACCATGGACCGCATCGAAGAAACTTCCGAGAAGGTGCAACACACGGTGATGTCGCCGGTGCGCCAGGTGTCGGGAATTGTGCAGGCCCTTAGCACCGGATTCGGCAGCTACTTCCAGCAGAAGCGCCGCCGCAACGGCGGTCCCTCGGACGAGATGTTTATTTGAGGGATCAGGGACGAGAGGTTAGGGAGACTCTGAAGTCCGGGCTTGAAGGGGACGGCCTTCAGGCCGTCCGTAAGCTCAGCAAAATTATTGCGGCTTTAGCCGCTGAGGGCCTTTGATGGAACTTAATCAGAGTTTTCTTTAGGGGTTAGGCACTGAGACTTCCTGAACGGTTTGAATCACAACGTCTCTTGGTCGGCCGGTCGCTGTGCCATGCTGTATTTCACTAGCCCCTAATCCCAAGCCCCCATTCCCCTAATCCCTCACGCAATCCATCCCCCGCCCACAACCACATCCCCATCGTAAAACACCACGGCCTGCCCCGGCGTGATGGCGCGCTGCGGCTCGTCGAAGGTCAGCACAATCTCATCATCGCCAGCCTTCTCCATCGTTCCTAGAAGCCGGCTCGTGGCGATGCCGAATCTTTGCCTGTACCCGCATCGGCCCACGCAGATCATCACTCGAGATCCAGTTCAATCGATTCGCCCGCAGGGTTCGCGAGAAAAGTTCGTCGCCGCTGCCGACCACAACCTCATGCTTCTCACCGCGAATCTCCAGCACATAAAGCGGCGAGCCGGTCGCGACGCCCAGTCCCTTGCGCTGTCCAACAGTGAAATTGTGGATTCCGGTGTGTGCGCCGACGACCTCGCCCGTCGTCGTTACCAGCTCGCCGGCGGTATCGGGAAGCTCCTCGCCCTGCTCGTCGAGATAGGCATCGAGGAACTGCTTGTAATCGCCGCCGGGAATGAAGCAGATCTCCTGCGAGTCGGGCTTCTCGAACAGGCACAGCCCGGCGCGGCGCGCCTCCTCGCGGACGTCGGGCTTGTGCATCTCGCCCAGCGGGAAGCGCGTGCGGCTCAGCTGCTCCTGCGTCAGACCGAAGAGGAAATATGTCTGATCCTTGCTGCGATCCGCGGGACGCTTCAACAGCCACCGCGCGCTGGTCTCGTCGAACTCGTTGCGCGCATAGTGCCCGGTCGCCAGCAGATCAGCGCCGATCTGCCGCGCGGTCGTCAGCAGCTGATCAAACTTGAGATGGTTGTTGCACAGGCTGCACGGAATGGGTGTGCGTCCGTTCAGATACTCCGAGACGAACGGCCGCACCACGTCGCGCTCGAAGCGCTCCTCCTGGTTGACGACATAATAAGGAATGCCGAGTGTCTCGGCGACACGGCGCGCGTCGTAGACATCGTCGATCGAGCAGCAGCGCCCCTGCACCGACTCCGGCATGCCGTTCTTCCCTGCCAGCCGACGCTGATTCCACAACTGCAGCGTCAGTCCCACAACGTGGTACCCCTGCTGACACAACATCGCCGCAACGGTGGAAGAATCCACACCGCCCGACATAGCTACGGCGATGGTGTTGGAAGGAAGCAATTAGCAATTAGCCATTAGCAATTAGTAAAAACAAACCACAAAAACCCGTGTCATCCTGAGCGAAGCATTCGCCGATTTTGCGAATGCGGAGTCGAAGGACCCCTATATAACCGCCGCTCGAGACCCGCTGAAGCCTCTATTGCCTGAATCTCAGCTGAGAGCCGACGGCTGAGGGCTGACAGCTGCCTTCTTATACACTGGGCTAATCTCGCGCAGCCGGCTCAAGACCTCCGGCACCAACTCCAGCGCGAAGTCCACATCCTCATCCGTGTTCTGCTTGCCCAGGCTGAAGCGGATGCTGCCACGCGCGCGATCGGCCGACAAGCCCATCGCGGTCAGCACGTGCGAGGGCTCGATTGCCCCCGACGAACATGCCGCACCGGTCGATACCGACAGTCCCTTCAGGTCCAGCGCGATCACCATCGCTTCGCCTTCAATGCAGTCGAAGCTGAGATTGGCGGTATTGGGCGTGCGCGGCGCACCTCCGCCATTGACGGCTACCTGGTCGATGTTCTGGAGAACCGTGTTCTCCAATCGGTCGCGCATTGCTGCGATTTTTGCGACCTTGCCATCTATAAGGCCGCTACGCGCAAGCTCAGCCGCTTTGCCGAGTCCTACAATTCCCGGCACGTTCTCGGTTCCCGCGCGGCGCGAGCGCTCGTGGCGTCCGCCATAAAAGAGCGGCTGCAACAGCGTTCCCTTGCGCACGAACAGCGCGCCGGTGCCTTGCGGACCATGAAACTTGTGCGCCGAAATCGTCAGCAGATCGCAACCAATCTCCTTCACGTCAATCGTAACCTTGCCTGCGGCCTGTACCGCGTCGGTGTGGAAGTAGACATCAGCCTCCGCCGCGATCTTGCCGATCTCATTGATCGCCTGCAGCACGCCAGTCTCGTTATTGGCGAACATGATGCTGATGAGCTTCGTCTCCGGCCGCAGCGCGCGTCGAAGGTCATCGGGATCGACCAGCCCGCGCCCATCCACCGGCAAATACGTAACCGAGCATCCCATCGCCTCCAGCCGATTGCACGAATTGAGCACGGCGTGGTGCTCGATCGACGAGGTGATGACGTGATCGCCTGCCGCGGTCATGCCAAACAGCGCAAGGTTGTCGCCCTCGGTGCCTCCGCTGGTGAAGACGACCTCCGCCGCGCGGCAATTCAGCAGCTCCGCAACCTGCTCACGAGCTCGTTCCACCGCCGCGCGCGCCTGCTGACCCTGCTGGTGAATCGAAGAAGCGTTGCCGAACTTCTCGCCGAAGTAAGGACGCATCGCCTCGAAGACCTCGGGCAGAAGCGGAGTAGTCGCATTGTTGTCGAAATACACCCGTCGCATCGTTTTTCTATTCTAGCTGTTTGGTTAGATTCCGTGCGGAGGGACGCGATTCGGCCGCAAGGAATCGATCTTGTCCGTAGGTGTTCGGGTAGTGCGGGCCTTCAGCCGCGGTTGCGGCCGGGAATAATCTGGCTTTAGCCACTGAGGGACTTTATCTTTGAACACCACGGCAGCGGTTTCATCACATGACGGTACGTACCTCAGGGCCTAAAGGCCGTTGTTTCGTTCGCGGCTCACGCGGCGCTAAAGCGCCGCACTACCTTTCGCGTCATTTGTAGTCAAACAGCGTCATGAATCCGAAGTCCATGTGCAGCTGCTGATGGCAGTGGAACAGCGTCAGACCGGGATTGTTGGCGATGAAGTCGATCTCCGCCTCCTGATAGCCGCCCAGCATAATCACGTCTTTCATCAAGCCAGACATGGGCTGGCTGGCGTAGCTGATCAACTCGAAGGTGTGGCGATGCAGGTGGATGGGATGAATGTCGTCGCTGGCATTGCGTAGGTGGATGCGATAGCGCTTGCCGTCCTCAAGGTGAAAGGCCGGCGGCGCCATCTCGTTGGAGTCGGGGTAAGCCACGCCGTTGATGGTCCAGCGATTGAAGCCGTTGACCGCCGCATTCTGCTTGGCGAAAAGCATCTCGAAGGCTTCGTCGGCGATCGGGATCTTAGCTCCCGACTTCGCGAAGCGAGCGTAGTTCCAGCGAAAAGGCGGCGGCGCGATCCACTGCGCCTTCGCGGCGGAAGCCGAAACAGACGGGTGAGCGTTCGCATATTCCACCACGATCCCCATACCGTGGCGTCTGTCATCGTTATCCAGGTCGCCCATGATCCACGTGCCGGGATGATTCATCTGCACGATGGCCGAGATGCGCTCCGCCGTACCTAGCCAAAGCACCGGCACGCGCGCCGGAGTAGGGACGGGGTTTCCGTCCATCGCAATCACCTCGAAGTTGTGGCCCGGCAGAGCAAGGCTGCGAATCTCGGTCGCGCTGCCGTTCAGCACATGAAACATGACCCGCTCGCCCTGCTTAACACGAACCGGTTCGCCGTGATGCAACATGCGGCCGTTGATGGTGAAGGACGCGTATCCGACCTCGTATCCATGCGGCATGCCTTTGGCCAGCGATGCCTTCATCGCCGACTCGCCCTGTTGCTCAAGCTCTTTGACCTTGGTTGCGGGCGAGAGAAAATCCTGCGCCATGTCTCCACCACGGCTGAAGGTCGGCTCGAACTCTTTCAGAGTCAGGAAGACTTCGCGATCGTAATGACCCGGCTCTGACTTCGCCTCGACGTAGACGGGCCCAACCTGGCCGCTGTACTGTCCGGCGTAGAGATCGGCACCGGCGCGGTTGTGCGTGTGATAGAAGCGCAGGCCTGCCGGCCGCGGCGTGAACCCGATGCGCCGCTTGCCATTCGCCGGAATGTACGGCGTGCCTTCTTCCGCAGCGCCGTCGACATCGGTGCCCACGATCTGGCCATGCCAATGCAGTTGCTCGGGAACATCGCTGTCGTTGTTGATGTCGACGGTGATTTGCTGGCCTTCTTTGAAGCGCAGCAGCGGCCCGGGAAACTGGCCGTTGTAAGTAGTCGCGGAGATGATGTGGCCCGGCGCTATCTCGATAGGGGTAGTCGCGATGCGGATCGTGTAATCGGCTGGAGTCGAGTCGTTAGCCGGAGGCGTGACCATCTGACCCTCTTGTCCCACAATGTGGGATGACGGAAGTAACAGAGCGCCAGCAGCTAATCCTGTGGTCTTCAAGAACTGCCGTCGCGATTCGATATTGTTCATCACCCGTCCTCCGGGTACGACATTCGACTCTACATCAAGCCCAACCGTGCCGCGCAGCAGAACCGACCCTGTCATTGTCGATGTCAGGGTTATAGTGTCGTTAGCATTCGTGAGGTGTAGAACATGAAGCTGATTATCGACCGCGCGCCCGTACCGCTGCGCAGCCTTGTGCTGCTGCGACTGGCTGTTGGATTGATCTTCGCCACGCAGGGATTCCTGAAGTATGTCGACCCGAACATGGGCGTGCATCGTTTTGCGCGAATCGGCTTCCCTGCCCCGCTGTTCACGGCACATTTTGTTGGCGCGTTTGAGATAGTATGCGGCGTTCTCGTGCTGGTGGGTCTGTGGACTCGGCTGGCGTCAATCCCGCTGTTGATCGTCATCTGCACCGCTATTGCCACGACGAAGATCCCTGAACTCTTTCGTGCCAATCAAGGGTTCTGGTACCTGGTGAGCGATGCGCGTACGGACTTTGCCATGCTCTGCTGCCTGTTGTTCCTGCTGATCTGTGGACCGGGAACATGGTCCATCGACAATCGCTAACAACCGTGCCACGCCTTACCCGCGTGATTCGAGTCTTCGAAGGCCTGAGCTCCCACGCTGTCAGATATGCCTTTGTTTATCCGGCTTGCTCTGAAAGATCTGCCCAGAAGCCTGGCAGCTTCAGGCGCGCGGAGGAGGAAGCAACGGCTAGCCTCTATGGTGGGCGCTGAAGTTTTCTACCGGACGAAACGAATTTGCCTCAGGCAACCACCATCTGTTTGCGCAGATCAGCCGCGAACAGACTCTTCGGGATCATGGCGTGCACGCCGCGAGTGATATCTACCACCTGCGTCACACGGAAGCTGACCGCGATACTGCACAACGCATACGCATCGAGCCTGGTGAGATTGGCGCGCGCGGCCAGAAAGTCGATAGCATTGCGTGCCGCCGTCGCCATGGCGAGGTTGAGGTCTTTATCCATGGCCATCGGGATCCAGTGGGTCTCAGTTTCCGCCACCGGCCAGGCAAAGTTCTTCTGCTTATGGAGCACCACCTGGATGCGCAACTCTTTCATGCCGGTTTCCAGCGCGGTGAGGCAGATTTCGCCGTCGCCCTGCACCGCGTGCGAATCGCCGGTGAAGATGAGCGCGCCCGGCTTCCATACCGGGAGGAACATGGTCGAGCCCTCACCCATTTCGCTCAGATCGACATTGCCGCCGTGCGGACCGGGGGGAACTGAGCTGGTCACGCCGGGGGACAGAGGCGGATAGAAGCCATCGGGAGGCGCCAGGCCCAGCGTGCCCTGAAAGGGCTTGAGCGGAACGTGAATGCTCGGATTGAACTCCGCCGTATTCTTCGCCAGATCCAGCTTCATGTATTTCACCTGGCCATCGGCGAAATCCTTGGCCAGCAAACCGGTGCCGATGGTGCCGGGATTATTGAAGACGGCAGCCCAATCGAGCGGGCGAATGCGTTTATAACGGATCTCCAGCACGTCGCCTGGTTCGGCGCCGTTGACGTGGATGGGACCGATGATTGAGTGCGGGCCTTTGCCCGGATTACTCAGCCGCTGCTTGGCCAGGAAATCGACGGGAACGCCCGGCTGCATCTGGTTAAGGAAGTGGGTCCAGGTGTTGACGTAGCTGATGGTGTCGCCGGAGTCGACCTTGAGAATCGGCTCCAGTGTAGTGTCGAATACGCCGAGGTGAACTGTCTTGTCGTTGCTCTCCACCACGTGCACGTGGCCTTCGTCCTCTTTGCGGGGCGGCGAGCCGGAACCGCCGCTCGCGCCACCCAGGCCATCGGTCGCACGCGCCAGCTTGTTGAACCATGGCCCAATGGTCGCCAGCGCCCCGAAGAAGCTGCTGCTGCGCAGAAGCTGGCGCCGGGATTGGCCGCGTGCGCTCAGGAAACCGTCAAGCCGCTCCTGACTGATCTCGTCCGTGTTTCGGAGCCGATCCGCCGCTCGGCTGTTGAAGGCGGCATCCTTGAGGTCTTCGCGAACAACGCCGGTGCCGTTCTCCTCGCCGCATCCGAAGAGATTGGCGCAGTAATGATGAGTTTGGGGTTGCGGATTCTGATGGCAGTGGGCATCGCTCGGCATCTTCGCCTCCAAGGGTCGAACCCAGTATCGGCAACCCTGGGTTCAGCACGCAATGAGATTCTTTCGATTAAGTGGTCAGGCGTATCTTTCCGGGAATTCCAGCCCCGTGTCAGTTGCTGGCACGACATTCGCAAGCGGCGGCCCATGGAAATCTTCGCCGGTACCCGCCATCCAGTACAACGGAAAGAGCTTTGATAAATTCGACGCTGCTTGTTTGAGAATAAAAGGCGGCGAGGTAAGTGGGTGGTTCAGGAAACCGGTGCTCTATCCATCTGAGCTACAGGACCTCTACTTGTGAGCCGCGGAACAGTCATCAGTTGTGGCTCTCGTCACAGTTCGACGTGAGCATCAATCCCCACCAGACCCAGGCTTGTCTGCGATCTGAACCCACTGCCTGACTCCTCAACACCACTCTAACAACGCCGGCATTCGCCTTTCGCTTCTCGTTCATCGGCGTTGTGCCGTAGAGATTCATTGTTGTCGAGAATTGAGCATGCCGCATCAGCTTTTGCCACTCCGGTGCGTGGACAAGCCACTCAATCCAGCCAGTTCCGTGGCCGTGACGGCGATGGCACCTTCTCAACCGATACCAAGGTATCGCCGATACCATCGTGTAATTGTTTTGCTCGACTGCCTCTGGCCTAATCGCACTCGTGCGCCGATTCGCACCAATGGAGATAAGGTCAAGCCAATGTCACGCTAACTGGCGGACAAGCATCGCGTTGCAAGTACCACGGGAGCTGTTGGGGTTCTCGTCGACGTGAATGCCTGTTGCTGCGGCCGCTGTCTTGATGTGATCGCACGATTTGAGAAGGGCCTTGTGAATTTCGTAGCTCTGAAGATACTGCCTGCTGATCGTGCAATGTTCTGCAGTAAGCTGGTCGCACTCTGCCTGGCTTTGTTCGCAGGGGTTTCCCTTTACGGACAGGCTGATTCGAGTGCTACCAGCCAGCAATCGGTGTCCTATGGTGCCGCTACCTTCGCTGCTCAGGATACTGTTCAGCAGCAGAGTCCCTACCTGGGCGGTGTCCCCACCGGCACAGCCAGCTCAACGCCGTTACAACTTTCACTCGAAGACGCCGTAACTCGTGGTCTGCGGCAAAATCTTGGAGGCCTGCTTTCCAGCGACGCCGTCTCCGGCGCGCAAGGCGAACGCTGGCAGGCGCTCAGCGCACTGCTGCCGAATCTGACCACCGCTACTAGTTTCGGCGTTCGCGAAGTTGATACGAAGGCGTTCATAGGGATTGTTGTCCCAGGTCACCCAGCCATCCTCGGACCTTTTGGAGTTTTCGACACACGGGCTTACCTCGACCAATCGCTTTTCAACTGGGAGTCCATCCAGCGCGCGCGCTCTTCCGCTGCGCAGGTGAAGTCGGCGCAATACAGTTACAAGAATGCCCGCGAACTGATCGTGCTTGTGGTGGTGTCCAATTATCTGCTGGTCATTGCCGACCAGTCGCAAGTCGAGTCCGCTTTAGCTCAGCGCGACACTGCAAAAGTACTCTTTGATCAGACCACCGACCAGAAGCAAGCCGGGCTTGCGGCTGCGGTTGACGTACTGCGCTCCGATGTTGAGCTCCAGGCACGCGAACAGAGATTGATCGTCGCGCGCAATAGTCTGTCGAAGCAGAAGTTGGTTCTGGCGCGGGCGATTGGACTTCCGTCGGGCCAGGTGTTCGACATAACCACAGACGTCGCTTATCAGCCGCTTACGACTTCCACCCTCGACGAGGCGTTGCAGCAGGCGTACAGCACCCGCGCCGACTATAAAAGCCTGACCGAGCAAGTCCATTCCGCCGAGCTGCAAAAGAAGGCCGCTGCTGCCGAGCGTTACCCGGAACTGTCGGCCGTTGTGGATTACGGAGACACTGGCACCAATCCAGCATCGAGTCATGGCACAGTCAACGGAGCCGGGATACTTCGCGTTCCCATCTTTCAGGGAGGCAGGGTTCACGGAGATAACCTTGTCGCCGATTCCCTGCTGGCCAGGGCCAGGCAACGACTGGACGACCTCCGCGCCAGCATCGACCAACAGGTTCGTGACGCTTTCCTTGACTTGCAAGATACCGCCCAGGAAGTGTCCGTTACCAAGAATGCCATTCGGCTCGCTACCGAGACCCTGCAGCAATCGCGTGATCGCTTCGCTTCGGGAGTGACCGACAACATCGAAGTGGTTCAGGCGCAGCAATCCCTCGCCGACGCCAACGACGCCTATATCGCCAGCCTCTACCGCTATAACACCGCAAAAGTCTCCCTGGCGCGAGCCATCGGTCTCGCCGAATCGAACTACGCACTGTATTTGAAAGGACAATAAAATGCCCGACCAGGAGACGCCCAAAGGTCCGGAAAGTACATCGTCCTCAACGCCCGATAGCGCAACCGAGAGCCCAACCACGCCGCCGCCCGTCTCCTATCCGAGACGGCGTTCCCGCAAGCGCTGGATTATCCTCGGCGTTTTGGTGGTAGTTGTTGTCGGCGGCCTCTTTTTCTGGCACTACCTCTCGGGCTTCGAGAGCACCGACGATGCGCAAGTCGATGTTCACCTCTATCCGGTGAGTGCGCGAATTTCCGGCTACGTGCAAGCCGTGCACGTGGGCGACAACCAATGGGTGCAGCAAGGCGACACACTCGTAGAGATTGACCCGAAAGACTATCAAGTCGCACAGGCGAAGGCGCAGGCGAACCTGGAAACCGCGGAGGCGTCCGCTCGTGCCCTCAACATCGATGTACCCGTTAGCTCGGTGGACACTGCCAGCCAACTGAAGTTCACATCTTCCGACATCGAAAACGCCAAGGCCGCGATTGCCGCTGGTGAAAAACAAGTGGCTGCCGCACAGGCACGCATTCTGGAGGCGGAGGCGCAAAACGTGAAGGCGCAGGACGATGTCCAGCGTTACCACCTTCTGCTGGTTAAAGACGAAGTACCTAAGCAGACTTACGACTATGCGGTAGCCGCAGCCCAAACGGACACAGCAGCCGTTGCAGCCGCCAAGGCCGACGAGGCGACGGCGGAGCAGAATGTTGCTGAGGCCCGCAGCCGGCTCGTCGAAGCGATTGCGCGCAATGAATCCGCCCAGGCCGGACCGCAACGGGTAGCCTCCACGCAAGCTCGCGCTCTCTCAGCCGTTGCCGACGTAGCGCAGAAACGGGCCGATCTTGCCCAGGCTGAGCTCAATCTGGGATACACAAAAATACCTGCCCCGGTCACTGGTGAGGTGACCAAAACGGTAGTGGTGGGATTGAATGTCGACCCCGGCGAACAGATGCTTACGGTGGTTCCGCTCGATCAGGTGTGGATCACCGCGAACTTCAAAGAGACTCAACTCAAACACATGCGTGTGGGCCAGAAAGCAGAGGTTGTCCTCGACTCGAACGGCCGCACCTACCACGGTCATGTGGACAGCATTGCGGGAGGCACCGGCCCCATCTTCAGCTTGTTGCCACCGGAAAATGCAACGGGCAATTACGTGAAGATCGTGCAGCGTGTTCCAGTCAAGATTGTTCTGGAGCCGGGTGAGAACGGTGACCATCAGCTTCGCCCCGGAATGAACGTAGAGGCCACGGTTTATTTGCGATGAGCACCGCATCGCTCACTCTTCCGTCGGAGCAGGTCGTCTGGCGACCCAGGGTGAATCCTTGGGCGATCGCAGCCACTGTGTCGATCGCTGCGTTTGTCGAAGTTCTGGACACAAGCGTTGCCAACGTTGCCTTGCCTTACATCGCCGGAGGGCTGGGAGCCAGCTACGACGACAGCACCTGGGTACTCACTTCGTATCTTGCTGCCAACGCGATCGTGCTGCCCATCAGCGGATGGCTGGCGGAGATGATCGGCCGCAAGCGGTATTTCATGTTGTCGCTCAGTATTTTCACGGTGAGTTCACTGCTTTGCGGCCTGGCGCCTAATCTCCCAATATTGTTGTTGTTTCGAGCTGTGCAAGGCATCGGCGGCGGTGGATTGCAACCGATGGCGCAGGCGATTCTCAACGATACGTTTCCTCCCGAGCAGCGCGGCCAGGCGTTTGCCGTCTATGGCGTTACTGCAGTTCTCGCCCCGACAGTCGGGCCGATGCTCGGAGGCTGGATTACCGACAGCTACTCCTGGCGCTGGATATTTTTCATCACCCTGCCGCCGGTGCTCCTCGCGCTCTATTTGACCCACGTCCTGGTCGAAGATCCGCCGTTCCTCCGCCGCTTGAAGCGAGGGGGCATCCGGGTGGACTACATCGGAATATCCTTCCTGGTTCTGGGAGTGGGCTCGCTACAGATCCTGTTGGACAAGGGACAGGAAGACGATTGGTTCGGCTCGCACTTCATCACGACGCTGATCGTGACCGCAACGATTTGCCTTATCTCGCTGGTCATCTGGGAGTGGTACCGCAAAGATCCGATCATCGATGTCCGCATGTTCAAGAGCTTCAACTTCGCGGCAGCCAACTTGATGATGTTCATGATGGGCTTCATGCTCTTCAGCACCCTGGTCTTGATCCCGGAATTTCTGCAGACCCTGATGGGCTATACGGCCGAGCTTGCAGGTCTGGTCCTGTCAGGCGGGGGAATTGTTTTGCTGGTGATGATGCCCATTGTCGGAAGGCTTACCTCAAAGATCCAAGCCCGATGGCTGATCGCGACCGGATGGCTGTGTATGGCCATTGGACTGTTCTATTCCGCACATAAGATCGATTTGTACGTCAGCTTCCGCTTTGCCATGTGGTTGCGCGTCACGCAAATTGTAGGAATTGGATTTCTGTTTGTCCCCATCACGGCGGCCGGTTACATCGGCATTCCCGAGGAGAAGGGCAACAGCGTCTCCGGCATCATCAACTTTATGCGCAACATCGGTGGCAGTATTGGAACTTCCGTCGTGACCACCATGATTGTCCGGCGGGCTCAATATCACCAGCAAATCCTTGTCGGCCACCTCATTCCCGGTTCTCCGGAATATCGTGCGGCACTGCATGCGCTGAGCGGAAAAATCGCGCACCATGGGCTTCGCGCCGTGGACGCTCACGATCAGGCAGTTGCAAGGTTCTACGAGCTGGTTCATCGCCAGGGCGGCGCGCTGTCCTACATGGATATCTTTTGGACTTTGGGCGCTCTCTGCTCCCTGATGTTTGTGCTTGCGTTTTTCTTAGAGAAGAATGATCCCGGCGCGGGCGGCCAGGTTGCGGCGGGTTAGAGATTGTCATGATGATTCAATCCGTGTCGATCGAACGTGAATTTGGCTGCGGCGGTTCGGAGATTGCCGCCAGGCTGGCCCAACTTCTGGGGTGGAAGTTGTGGGACCACGAACTAACTCAGGAAATCGCACGCCTGACCCACAGTACCCCGCAAGCGGTCGAGAAGCGGGAATGGAGAAGCGATCCCGCCGTTTATCGTGTCTTCAAGTCTTTCCTCAGAGGAGCGTTCGAGGGAGGACTGCCGCCGACGGATCGGTTGGAGTTGCTGGATGCGCGCCGCATCGCGGCCGTCTCCGAACAAGCAGTCAATCACGCTCTTTCCGGAGGTCCCTGCGTAATCGTTGGCCGGGGCTCGCAATATTTTCTGCGCAATCGCAAAGATGTGTTTCGAGTGTTCCTCTATGCCTCTCGCGATTTTAAAATCCATCGGCTGATCACCACGGGCATACCCCAGGACAAGGCCATCACTGATGTCGACACGCTTGACGCCGATCGTGCCGACTTCGTCAAGCGATACCTGAAGTTGAACTGGCCTGAGATCCACTTGTTTGACGCAATGTTTAATACCGAGAGGGGTGATGATTTTGTTGCTGAAATGCTCGCTCGCTGCGTCCAACAGGTTGCTAGTCGGACGTGAAGGTTTTCAAACTCATGGAGACGAAACTTCACGCACGACCTGACTTGTTGCTCCTCCTGTCTTTGCTGCTGGTCATCCTGTTGAATCCGGTGATGGACCATGGTGACTGGCGCAGAACGGTGCTCGCAGCCCTCACCTTCATTCCAGTCATTTTGGCCACGGTCCGACTGTCGCAAATAAAAGTGTGGGTGTGGCCGTCGGTTCTGTTGATGCTGGGCAGTCTCATCCTCGTGCTGGCGAGTAACATCCTTCGCAACCAGGCACTAAATGGAATTCGATGGGGATTTCTGGCTGCATTCTTTGCACTCGCTGCCGTGGGACTTTTTTCCTATCTCAAGAATTCTCGGTTAATCACGTTGGCGCACCTCTTTACCGCCGTCAACATTTACCTGTTGCTTGGCATGCTATGGGCGGCGATCTATTGTGCGATGGATGCTTTTTATCCTGGTTCAATCCAGTTGGGAAGTCACCCAACCGACCATCAAAGTGAACTGCTTTATTTCAGCTTGATAACGCTCTCAACGGTTGGTTATGGAGATGTAGTGCCGGTTGGCGGGGAAGCGCGTATGCTGGCGGCACTGGAGGGGATGACCGGAGTTCTCTACATAGCAATTACCGTGGCGATCTTAGTAAGCAGGTTCATGCACGAGCTTTCAGAGTAGCTCACGCCTCTTGTACTGGAACGAGGAACTTACTGTCCAGAACATAAGCGTAGAGGTGTCCCCGCGGCAGCGCGAGGCGTAATTGGCGAGCGGACACCCACCCATCCGTATCGTCCCACTCCCAGTCAGTAGTTGAAATCCTCTGGATCGCTTCCTTAAGGTCCGCCGTGGTCATCGGATACGCATAGATGCGGACGTTTTGTGCGAGCAGGCGAGACAGAGCCTCAAGAAAGCCGCCTTCCAGCTTGCTGTAGCGATCTTCGAATGCCCGGATCACAACCGATAGACCTACAACAACCCGCACCAGTTCCTCGGTGTAGCGGTTCACGAAATCGATTATCGTGTAGAGTTCCTGTTCGCGGAATAGCAATACCTCTCCGCCGTGCGAGCGAAGCGCGTCGATACGGTGGAGTAGATCGGTGACTGCGGGAAGCGGCTCTTTCGCATCGGACGGCGCGAGTGTGAGACAGAAGAATCCCCTCGGTGCGGCCTTCGCTTCACCTAGCTCTCCTTGAAGTTGTCGAACTCCCGAAGCCAGCATTCGTGTGTGTAGTTCCGCGTGACTTGGATCCATATGTACGAAGTATCCCGGTGCGAGTACCACAGGATTCCTGTGGATGACTTCCGTCGGCGGAACCGGCGAGCCGCTGGATGGAAAGTAGACTGCTTGAGCGAAGCCTCTGCACACCAGGTGCACCAAAAGCGCGCGTTGGTCCCAGCTCTCGAAAGCGGGCCCACGCAGCTCCACATAGTCAACTTCGATTCGCTTCTCGACATCCTGCATCAGGTTCTCAAGAAAGTGTTCAGCCGCCTCCAATTGATAAAACGCTGCATAAATTAAGTTCACGCCCAGGATGCCAATAGCCTCCTGCTGGAGAAGATTAGCAGGGTCCCGCAGATTGATATGCAGCAGTATGTCGTTGGGCTGCCCACCCGGCTGTTGCTGAAAGCGCAGACCCAGCCAACCATGAGCTTCATTCGTTCCAGCATAGTTTCGTGCGGAGACGGTATCGACAAAAGAAAAGAAGCGAGTCTGTGATCCACGAGACTTATCCAGTTGATTGAGGAGTTGAGCCCACTCGCGATCCAGCATGGCTTCGAGTCGTTGCCTGGACACGTAGCGCGAGCCGGTGCCATACAGGTCATCGCTGACCTCTTTGTCATAGGCAGAGATAGTCTTGGCAACAGTTCCGGAGGCCCCTCCGACAATAAGAAACCAGCGCGCGACCTCCTGGCCGGCGCCGATTTCGGCAAAGGAGCCAAAAGCACACTGATCCAGATTGAGAGTTAGGGCCTTGTGATGAGTGTCAAGCTTTTCGATGGCTTCCATAGACCAGCATCAATCACAGCAGAAGCATACACCTACTGCAATTAGACGATGGTATCGGTCGATACCCTGGCACTGATAGCTTGCGATGGAAGGGATTTAGTGATTCGCGGTAGTGTTCAATCGACTAAGCCAATCGAGCCGAAGCTGCAATCGTGACAGCCCGCCAATTTCTCTCTGTAGATAACAGGCTGAGTTGTCTATTAACTCGGACTCGTCGAGCCAGTCCTGCGCCGAAAGTCTGGCCTGCTGTGAACCATATAGCTTTCGTCACGGCAGAAACGAAGGAAGATAGCTCACGTTCGGCCAAGTGGGTCTGGTCCTCGTAGATCAAATCGGAAGACGATTCGTGATCATTCATTGGGCACGCTCAAGAGTTTCCAACTCGGGTCCATTCTCCAAGAGGTTTGCGAACGAGCCGGATCTTACGCTCGTGGTCAATGTGAACCGTCATGTCTCGACAGCATGAGGAGCACAACCAGACGTGGTCAATCGCGCGAGACCTACGGTTATTCTGCAACCCAGCCTCTGACTTGCCTTTAGTTGCTCCTGCTTCGCATTCGATCAAGAACAGCTTTCCTTCGTGGAAGTAGCGAAATGCATTCGAGCAAGCGGGATTAGCGCACTTAGAGAGCATAGGAATCCTGAAACGAACGAGAGTTGCTTCAGCCACCAGTGCCAGATCGCCAGGGCACCAGTTTCTTCGTCCTGGCCAGGAAATTGATGATGCGAACCAGCGGACTTGCTGAAAGCTAAGCCGCCACTTCCGCAGCCATGAATTTCAGAAGTGCCTGGGCCGTAACAGTCGAGGATGCGGGATTCTGTCCGGTAATGAGTCGGCCATCAGTAACGGAAAAAGGCTGCCAGTTGGCGAGCTTCTCGAACACGGCACCCAGCCGCAGCAGTTCATCTTCAACCAGAAATGGCACAACCTTGGTAAGCTGCACCGCTTCTTCCTCACCGTTGGTAAAGCCGGTCACGTGTTTTCCTTTCACCAGCGGCGCGCCCTTGTAGGTCACGTGTCGAAGCACGCCTGGCGAATGGCAGACCAAAGCGATCGGCTTGCCGGAATTGTAGAAGGACTCGAGCAGCGCGATGGAATCGGCGCTTTCCGCAAGGTCCCACATCGGACCGTGGCCGCCAGGATAAAACACGGTGTCGTAGTGTTCCGCCTTCACATCCGCAAGTTTGACTGTTTGAGCAAGGGCTTTCTGAGCTGCAACATCCTGCTTGAAGCGAGTCATCGCGGGGGTTTGGTTTTCCGGTAGATCACTCTTTGGATCGATCGGAGGCTGTCCGCCTCTTGGAGAAGCCAGCGTCAGATCGACCCCCGCATCTCTGAAAACGAAGTACGGAGCCGCAAATTCTTCAAGCCAGAAGCCGGTCTTGCGCCCAGTGTTGCCAAGTGTGTCGTGCGATGTTAGCACCATCAGTATTTTCATTTTCCTTCTCCCCTCGCAGTCCGATTGAATCGGATGACATGACGCAATCTGACCAGAAGGCTGGTGGGCGAACAATTGGACGATGGTATCGACGGTACCTTGGTATCGCTTGATGGTATTTGGTGCCGCAGAAAAGGGAGTGGTGTCCTAAAGTTGCGTTGTAGTTTAGGACACTACCCAGAAAAACAGAATGGTATCCTCGATTCCATCTTTAATCCCCCGGTTTCACCGTTTCGTCGAGACTGCGGCAAGTGATCAACTGCCAGATACGCCTGTGGCACGCGGGTAAGATACGCGGTTGACTCAGAACCAATTGCGAGGATGTCAACATGAGCAAGGCCTTGCCCCCCATTCCCTTTGCCGGCTCGCTGCTGGACGAGACTCGTCGTGTCTGCGCTTTCTTCCACAGCGACGACGATGAATATCGGACCTTGCTCCCATTCATAAAAGACGGTTTCCATTGTGGGCACAAGGCAATCCATGTAGTTAACCCGGATCAGCGTGAGAAACATTCCCAACGCTTGGCTGACGCCGGTATCGACCCGGTAGCCACGCAGCAGAGCGGACAACTGGAGCTTCGCGTAAACACCGACGTCTACCTTCCCGATGGCCGCTTCGATCCCGATCGCATGATCGCGGTGTTTGAGGGGCTGGCCAGTGGCAGCACTACGGGAGGCTTTCCGCTAAGTCGCATTTGTTGTCGTATGGACTGGGCCATCGAGGATCGCTCGCGTGTCGACGATGTCATTGAGTTTGAATCGCGTGTAAACGAGGTGTGGCGTCATCACGACGACGCAGTCATTTGCACCTACCATCTCGGGCAATTTGGCGGTGACGCCGTGATTGACATTATGCGGACGCACCCCATGGTCGTCATCGGCGGCATGCTCCAGCGCAATCCCTTCTACATTCCACCGGGGCAATTCCTGGGGGAGTTTCGTCAACGTCGGGCTCGTCGGAGTAGCTCACCCACGGCAGCCTAGCATGGACCTGCAAGAAAGAGACTCGGCTGGAGAGATCACCCGTCTTCAGCACTGCATCAATGATCTGATCAGCTTGCTCGCTCTGCCTGCCGTCTGGAGCGGCAATGAGCCAACCCAGATTGTTCATACCTTGCTCGACGCGCTCCTCCGCATGCTCAGGCTCGACTTCGTTTTCGCTCGTTGGGAAGATCCTGTCACCCGAGCATCCATGGAAGTCCTTCGCGTTGCCGATTCCTGCAAACTGAAGCTGCCACCGCGGGACATCGCTGGGATGCTCAGCAACTGGCTTGAACGCGACACGGATGTGTCGCTGCCGCCGGCGCAGCACAGATTCGAGGAGGAAGGCATTTCGATCTTTCGCGTGCCACTAGGCGTGCAGGGCGAGATCGGCATAATCGTAGTCGGGTCTGAACGAACGGACTTTCCTGGCCAGGGGGACAGCCTTCTGCTGAGCGTAGCCGCGAATGAGGCGTCAATCGGGCTGCGTGAAGCAAAGCTCCTGAGCGAGCAGAAGCGGATTGCCGGCGAACTCGATCAACGCGTTGAGCAACGAACTCGAGAACTTGCGGAAAGAAACGAGGAACTCAATAGGGAGATTATTGAACGGGAGCTGATGGCAGAACGCCTTCGTCAGGAAGAGCGTCGATTAAAGCAAAGCGAACTACATAAGTCGGCCATTCTCAACGCGGCACTTGATTGCGTTGTCGCCATAGACCATGAAGGGTGTATCACCGAATTCAATCCCGCTGCGGAGCGAACGCTTGGTTATCGCCGGGCGGATGTGCTCGGTCAAAGGCTGGTTGACCTTATTGTCCCACCGTCGCTACGCGAGAAGCACCGTGAAGGATTCGGCCGTTACCTGGCTACAGGGGAATCACGTGTGCTCGGCCGCCGACTGGAGATGACAGCGCTGTGCTCCGATGGACGAGAGATCCCAGTCGAAATAGCCATCACGCGCATTCCGCAGGACGGGCCTCCGGCTTTCACCGGCTACCTGCGCGACATCACCGAACGGAAAAGAAATGAAGATGCCTTACACCGGGCCCATGCTCAGATCCTGCGTAGTGAAGAGCGGTGGCGCTCGGTCTTCGAAAATTCAGCGGTCGGAGTTGCGCTTACTGACCTGAACGGCCGGTTCATTGCCGCCAATCCGGTTTATCAAAAGATGTTGGGTTACACCGAAGAAGAGTTGCAGCAGCTCTCGATTCTCGATATTACGCATGAAGGTTTCGTCGAACCTAGTCGGGCGCTCATCGCCGAGCTACTGGAAGAGAAACGGCAGCAATATCAAATTGAGAAAGCATACCGGCGCAAGGACGGCAAAACCGTATGGGTGCGCAACAATGTTTCTCTGGTTCCAGGAACTGAACTGGCGCCGCGGTTCCTCATGGCACTTTCCGAAGACATCACCGAACATAAGTTGTCAGAGGAAGCTCTTGCGAATGCCAGGTCGGAACTGTCGAAGGTGGCAAGAATCACAAGTTTAGGAGTATTGACCGCCTCGATCGCGCACGAAATCAACCAACCGCTATCTGGTATTGTCACCAACGCCAGCACGTGTTTGCGAATGCTGTCCGGCGATCCCCCGAATCTGGAGGGGGCGCGGGAGACAGCGCGGCGCACGATTCGCGACGGCAATCGTGCTTCGGACGTCGTTACACGATTGCGCACCCTTTACGGCAGGAAGGATATCCTGCCCGAAGCGATGGATTTAAATGAAGCGGCCCGGGAGGTGATTTCCCTGTCGCTGACGGAACTGCAAAGAAACCGTGTGGTTCTGCGATCCGACCTTGCCCATAATTTGCCGCTCATCGACGGCGACCGAATCCAGTTGCAGCAGGTCATCCTGAACCTCCTGCGCAATGCTTCTGATGCGATGAGCACGATCGACAATCGGCCGCGAGAAGTGCTGATCCGTACCCAGCGGGATGACGAAAATCAAGTGCGTCTGACGATACGGGACGCAGGTATCGGTTTTGCCCCGGAAGCTGCAGCCAACCTTTTCGATGCGTTCTACACCACGAAAAACGATGGCATGGGAATCGGGCTGTCCGTGAGCCGATCCATCATCGAGGCTCATCGCGGACGCCTCTGGGCTGCGCCGAATGACGGCCCCGGCGCCACTTTCTCATTCACCGTTCCCTGCGCGACACTCAGCGTCTCTGCATTCCAGCCAGGGCAATAAGTAAGGAGGTGGTTCGCTCCCACGGCTTCGTCGTATACCCCCAATACCAAAGTACAATAGCGCGCTCCCTTCGCAGGAGCGCATGATCTATGAGATGGGATGGGTGGCAGAAACTGTGACGACAGTCGCGAAACGGGGACATGGGAAATCAGAGACGGTTGATTGTCCAGCCGTAGCTGTCGTGGATGACGACGAGTCGGTGCGCGAGTCGCTGCCGGACTTGCTCAAGGAACTGGGCTTTGCTGCCCGGGCGTTCTCGTCGGCGGAAGAGTTCCTCGCCTCCGGTTGCATCGACCAGATCAAGTGCTTGATCCTGGACATTTCCATGCCAGGCATGACGGGGCTGGAACTTGAAAGTAGATTGAGAATTCAGGGTCATCGGACTCCGATCATCTTCATAACCTCCCGCGGGAATGAAAGCGTTCGGCCCAAAGCGTTGGCACACGGCGCGGTGGAGTGCCTCTTCAAACCGTTTAGCGACACCGCCCTGCTTGAGGCTCTAAACCTGTCGCTCCAGCGTAATTGACTGACTTTTCATGGGCCCATGCTGTCTCGGAGGATTACGATGATGTCGCCGCCCGCGCTGAGTAATGGAATGCAACTTTCTCCGATGTCGCAGGTTAAGCCGATCATATTCGTCGTCGATGACGATATCTCCGTGCGTGAATCTTTGGAGTTGTTGATCGGCTCCAAGGGCTGGCAGGTCGAGACCTTCGTTTCTGCCCAGGAGTTTCTCGAGCGTCCCCGGGCAATGGTTCCAAGCTGTCTCCTGCTGGATGTCTCGCTTCCCGGTCTCAACGGGCTTGATCTCCAAAAGAGCATTGCCACGGAACGCAGGGAGATGCCCATCATCTTCATAACCGGCTACGGAAATATTCCCATGTCGGTGCAGGCAATGAAGGCAGGAGCCGTCGAGTTTCTGACCAAGCCTTTCAACGACGAGGCGCTGTTAACCGCCATCGAAGCCGCGCTGGCTCGCAGTCAGACTGCTCTCGCGGCAGAACTGGAACTGCAGGCGCTTCGGGAATGTTACGCACTGCTGACGCCGCGGGAGCGCGAAGTCATGGCACTCGTGGTTGCCGGATTGTTGAACAAACAAGTTGGTTACGAACTTGGCATCAGCGAAATTACGGTGAAGGCCCATCGTGGCAAGATGATGGAAAAGATGAAGGCCGGCTCCGTCGCCGACCTGGTAAAGAAAGCAGCAAAACTGCACATCGCGCCGTGGTCACGAACGCCCGCTTAATACTCAAGGCTTCAGCGTACGGCCCCAAAAAAACGAGCTATTCGGGTTGTCCGAATGGTCGCCAAAGCCGACTCAGCATGACCGAATCTTCTGATATTCGGATGACAACACTGCCGCTCAACAACGGGACCGGACGTATGCCGGCACTCGGCTTTGGCACCCTGATTCCCGATCCCGCTGAAACCATCACTGCCACCAGAAATGCACTGGAAGCCGGGTTTCGACACTTCGATTGTGCGGAGCGATACCGGAACGAGCGCGAGGTAGGCGAGGCGCTGCAGACAGCAACGGCCGCTGCTGGGATCGCGCGCGAGGACATCTTTGTCACCACGAAGTTGTGGAACACTAATCATCGGCCTGAGCGCGTGGAACCAGCTTTCGAAGCGAGTCTGAACAGACTCAGGCTTCAGTATCTTGACCTCTATCTCATGCACACTCCATTTGCGTTTCAACCGGGGGACGAACATGACCCACGAGATCGAAACGGCAATGTCATTTACGACAACGGAGTGACTGTTGCTCGATACCTGGAGGGCCATGGAAAATCTCGTGGACCGCGGCAGATGCCGGGCCATCGGATTGTCTGACATCACCCTGAACGGACTCTTGCCAATCTACGAGTCCGCGAGAATCAAGCCGGCGGTCGTGCAAGTAGAGTCACATCCTTATCTGCCGGAAATGGAGCTTCTGGAATTCTGCAAAGAGAAGGGTATTGTTTTTTTGGCTTTCGCGCCGTTGGGTCACGGAATGAAACCGGGGCTGCTCGACGATCCAGTGATTTCGGCAATCGCCGCACGAGTCGGGAAAACGCCGGCGCAGGTGCTGCTGGCTTGGGCGGTGCAGCGCGGAACGGCCTTGCTAACCACACCCAGAACTGCGGCTCGCGCGCGAGAGAACTTCAACATCTCAGCCCTTCCGGGAGACGCGTTTAACGAAATCAATCGCATTCAGACTCGGCAGCGGCTGAATTCGGTGGTGCATACCGGCATCCCGGGTTTTATCGCGCAAGGTAGATAATAGCCGGCGACGAAGACCGGCTCTGCCACGCAGTCGAGTTTGTCCCAGAGCAACGACAAGATCGCTCGCAAGCCTGATGCTATCAATCAACTCAACGGGCCAAGCAGTACAAGATGGAGTAGTCTAGGCGTGCGATGAGCTGCCAAGAGCCGCTCATGTCTTTCTAATTCGCAAAGCCGCCTCTCACGTAAAAGACTGCTCTGTCTTGAAGATTAGAAGTTGTCGCAGATCCCAATCCGATCAGAGATCAGGAGGATGAAATTGAAACATTGCACACGCGCGGTGACGCTGGCGCTGGCACTGGTAATCAGCTCAAGTGCCTGGGCGCAGTGGTCATCCGATCCCAGCCAGAATCTGGGGCTCTCCACCTTCCCTCAGGCAGACCAGGTGCAGCCCAAGGCGATCGCACTTCCCAACAACAGCTGGTACGTCAGCTGGTTCAACAACAATCCCGTTATCCCGAACTCCGGCTATAACGTTTACTACCAACTGCTCAGTCCGACTGGAGTCGAACAGTTCCCGCACAACGGCATTCAAGTCGCCAATGAGACCGGCCTGAGCTCGACCCAAGATTACGGCTTCGCTGTCGACGGTGACGGTAACGCCATTTTGGCTTTTCAAGATCTTCGTCGCTCCCCCTTCAACCCGCAGATCACGGTTATGAAGATGAATTCCTCGGGCCAGCCGCTCTGGGGACCTCTGGGCATCGCGATGACCTTTGGCCAGAACAGTTACAACGTTCCCAAGGTCACGGTCACCAGCGACGGCTACATCGTGGTGGGCTGGGTTTCGAACAACCAGACCGTTCTGCAGAAGCTCACGCCCAGTGGCAGTCCGGTCTGGGTAGGAACGCCGGTCGGCAATTACGGCGTCATCCTGCAGCAATCCGGATACGACTACACGTTGGCTGATTTGCATGCCGCCGACAATGGCTCCGTCATTGTCTCCTGGGTCGCGAATCAAGGCTTCGGTAGCAACAGTTACCTCTACGCCAACAAGATCTCGCCCAGCGGCGAGCTGATGTGGGGCGCGAACAATGTCCACGTTTACGATGGCGGTTCGCTGCAGTTCGGCGAGTTTCCCTACTTCGTCTCCGATAGCAACGGTGGCGCGGTGTTCGGGTGGTATACGAACAGTCCTACGTTGCAGGTCTTCGCCCAGCACATCCTCAGCAACGGCACAGAAGCGTTTGGACATAATGGCTCACAGGGCGCCATTGGCGGCTCTGATGTAAGAGTCAGTCCAAGCGTTTCCTATAATCCCGCGACGCAGGAGACCTTCCTGTTCTGGACCGAAGAGGACTCGCAGCAGAGCGTACAAGGTATCTCGGCGCAGAAGTTCAATTCCACTGGCTCGCTCGAATGGGGCAATAGCGGACTCGTCATTGTTCCCCTCGGCAATGATGCACAGATCAATCCGCAGAACGTGCAGATTGGCACTGGCGCGCTGGGCGTCTGGGTGGATCAGCAGGTCACTGGCAACGGCGTGCTCGAGGCCGTCAAGCTGGACACCAACGGCAACTTTGTCTGCCCGGAATTCCCTGTGTCCACCGCGGCGTCGCCAAAGGCCAGGGTGTGGGAAGCCCTCGCTTCCTCAGGTCTCACTGCTGTTGCCTGGCAGGACTACCGCAACGGTAATGCGGATATCTTTATCCAGAACATCAACTCCGACTGCACGTTGGGTATTGAAGGCGGGAAGTAACTCGGAATAACTGACGCTCCCCTCCTTTGCACCTTGCGCCAAAGGTGCAACCGCCCCGCAGGTTGTGATTACTGCGGGGCAATTTTTCTTGGACGATCCCGAACCTCCCTGGAAGAACTGCACAGCTGACCAAGGGCTGACTTGCCCGGCCGTATAGAATGCGGAAACGTACCCTTGGGATTCGATGAGCACTCCAGCGCCACCTGATACCGTACTTCGCCTGCCGACTGCGCCAGCGCGTCGGGGATGGCTGACGCGATTCTTTTCGCGCGATGGCTCACCCCATGTCTCGTCCCACCACGAGAAGACGTATCCGTGGTACATCGTGCTGTGGCTGACGGGCGTCGATTACTTCTCGACCCTCGGTTACCAGCCGGGAATTGCGTTGCTGGCAGCCGGCGCGCTGGCCGTGCCCGCAACCGTCGTACTCGTCGCCGTTACGTTGCTGGGCGCGGTGCCGATCTATGCCGCGGTAGCGCAGCGATCCTATGCCGGACAGGGATCGATCGCCCTGATGGAGAACCTGTTCTCCGGCTGGACAGGCAAAATCCTCGTGTTGGTGTTGCTCGGCTTCGCGGCAACCGATTTCGTCATCACCATGACGCTGTCGGCGGCCGACGCAGCCAAGCACGCCATCAATAATCAGTACTTGCATCCCTTCGCCGGCAGTTCGCAGATGAGAATCACGCTCATCCTGCTGCTGCTGCTGGCGATTGTCTTTCTTGCCGGATTCCGCGAGGCCATACGCGTCGCAAGCTTCATCGCACTTCCCTATCTGTTTCTGAATCTCGTCGTGCTGCTGTGGTGTGGAGGAAAAATCGCCTTCCACCTTGAACTGCTGGCTAATTGGCGGCATGCGATTTACGCCATCAAGCCGGACTGGACCGGGGTTTTCATCGCCTCAGCACTGATTTTTCCCAGGCTCGCTCTCGGCCTCAGCGGATTTGAAACCGGCGTTTCTGTGATGCCGCTGGTGAACGGTGCCGAGCCCGGCAAAACCGAGGAGACCATTCCCGGTCGCGTTCGCTCCACGCGCAAGCTATTGCTCTCGGCCGCGCTCATCATGAGCGTGATGTTGTTGCTCTCCAGCTTCGCGGCATCGGTGCTTATTCCTGAAAGCGCTTACCGGCTTGGCGGGCCGGCTGACGGAAGAGCCATCGCCTACCTGGCCCATCTGTATCTGGGCAATGTCTTTGGAACGGTCTATGACATTTCCACGATCCTGATCCTGTGGTTCGCGGGAGCCTCGGCGATGGCCGGCCTGCTGAACCTGATCCCGCGCTACCTGCCACGCTATGGCATGGCGCCGGAGTGGGTCGCTTATCAACGGCCGCTGGTGCTGGTATTGCTCGTCCTTGACATATTGGTGACGCTCGCCTTTCGCGCGTCGGTTACAGCCCAGGGCGGCGCGTACGCCACCGGCGTTCTGGTGCTGATGCTCTCGGCAGCGGTAGCCGTGACCGTCTCACTGTGGCAGGAGGCGAGCCTGCACAAGCCGCAGAATTACCTTCTGTCGTTCTACTTCCTGCTGGTCAGCGTGATGTTCCTCTACACCACGGTCACCAATGTCATTGAACGTCCGGACGGCGCGATCGTGGCCAGCATCTTCATCTTTCTACTGCTGACGGCCAGCGCCCTCAGCCGCATCATGCGCTCGACCGAGATGCGCGTCTCCAAGGTGACCCTCGCAGATGCGGCCTCGACCGAAGTCTGGCAATCGATCCAGGGAAAGAAGGTAAATCTCATCCCGGTCCGCATGGATTCGCCGGTGCACCGACGGTTCGTATCCGCTAAGGTGCGGGAACATTACAAGGTGGATGGGCCGCTGGCATATCTTTTTGTAACGCTGATGGACAACCGCAGCGATTTTCTCTCGCCGCTGTCGTTACGTGTGGTTCGCGAAGGTGAAGATGTTGTGATCAACGCGACAGGCGCGGTTGCATTAGCTAATTCCATCGCCTACATCAGCGAACTGCTGGACCCCATCAGCATCGTGCTCGGGCTCACGCACCGCCCGCTCATGAGGCAGTCGCTGGAATATCTGTTTTTCGGCGAAGGCGAGACCGGTTTGCTGGTCTATTCCATCTTGGTGCGCTATTGGGAGACGATCAAGCGCTACTCCGGGTTGCCGCTGATATTGCTGGTCAGCGAATCGGGTTACAGGCAGGAGTTGGAAGCCGCTGACAAGCCAGCCGCCGAGGCGGCTTCCGGTTGATTAGCTGTGCCTTAGCGGTGAAGCAGATCAGAGATTGCAGCTAGAAGACCATCCGGACCCTCACCCTTGGAGAGGAATCCGTCGGCAAACTCCAGTCCGTCGGGCGCCTCGGCCGCGGCCGATACGATGAGAATGGGCACCTGAGGTTTGACTTCTTTCATTTCCCTGGCGATTTCCGCTCCGGTTTTGTCGGTCAGGAAATGATCTGCGATCACCAGATCGACTGGATATTCCTTGAACAGCTCGAAGCCCTCCTCGCCCGAAGCAGCCGTGATCACAGAATACCCGGCGCTCGTTAGCAGGAGCTTGCGAACGCGCAAGGCAATCTCCGCATCATCAATACAAAGCACAAGCGGGTGCTCGGGAACAGAGGCATTCATAAGAGGATCGTTCTGAGGAGTATACCCCCGCCGCGAGCAATTGGGGCCCGAAAACTCGGCTTTCGCGACTGGCTACCCGTTCCAACAAGCTAGTGCCACGTGTATCCCACCATGACTTGCAGGTTGGCATTCAATCCGGGGTTGTGGTTGCCGATCGACGCATTGGACAAGTGGTAGGCCTTGAGCATGATGTCCCACGAGTTCCTTCCCTTGCTGAAGATCTGCGCACCGATCTCAGGGCCGCTGGTGAAGTTGATCTGCGAGGTATCGCCCGGCGGCAGATTATGGTTGCTGAACAGCGCGCCGCCCACGGCTGCGAAGTACGGAGCAATCTTGCAGCCGCTGGTGAAGTTCCACTTGAAGACAACGGGGTCGATGCCGCCGGAATATTGCCCGCCATTGACCCAATACTCGTCGAGCGGGACCACATCGCCCGCGAACTCGAACGTGCCTCGCAAGATTCCCGGACCATGTTCCTCGGTCATCACTCGTCCCAGGCGGAAGCCCAGAACAAGGTTCTGCCCGCTGGGCGTGCTATCGACGGTGGTACCGCCACCGATGAATACCATCTTTTCCCAGCTGCCGGGATGGCGCAGCACATCGACTGGACTGTCCGTGGGAACTTGTGCCAACAGTGGCAAGCAGACGAGACTGCAGAGCAGGACGACAGGAATGGCTTTCTTCATCATGTTTTCAGGGTAATGGCAGAAGTTATCAGGTTTCGCGGCTAGCACGCAAACCGGATGGGCAGCGTTTCGTCCAGCCTGATAAGCGGTAGTCTCAAACGGCGTCGGCTTTTCGATACGTTGGCTATACTCGGACGGGCTGCGCTTGTGCGAAAGGATTGATATGAACCTGCTGAGTCGGGCGTTTCTCCTGCTTGCCTGTTGCGTGCCGATGGCGGCTGCCGACACGACTCTTAACGCCGATGTCCTCAATCGCTGGGTGGGAGGCAAATGGGTTGGCGACGGCCAGTTTGTCGACTCCGACTTCAGCAAAGCCAACAAAGCCAGCGCGACCACCAAGTGTGTCTGGTCTCCCGATCACGTCTTTGTGACTTGCGACCAGGACATCAATTTCGGTGGAACGCCAATGCGTGAGCTGTCCATTTATACCTTCACGCCCAAGACCGGCAAGTTCTACTTCTACGGCATTTCTCTGGGCGAAGAGACGCCTCGCCATACCACCTTGGATATCACGGACAACGGCGACCGCTGGCTCTACACCAGCACCAGCGAAATCAGCGGCAAGAGCGTTGAGTTTCGCACGACAAATCAATTTCACGGCAACGACGCAGTGGACTGGTGGACGGAATTTTCCACCGACAGCGGTAAGACCTGGACCAAAACCGGCGAAGGAAAGGAGACTCGCCAAAAGTAGCAAATGTCTGGGAGCAAGCCCAAAGGTGTGCTGCGGTATTTGCTTCGCGCCCCTGTTTGTCTGTACCACTGGAAGCTAGGCCGTCTGCTCGGATATCGTTTCCTACTTCTCACTCACACTGGTCGCTACACCGGACGCCGTCACGAGACTGTCCTGGAGGTGGTCCAATATCGCAAGGTCCTCCGTGAAGCGGTGGTGATGAGCGGGTTTGGGCGCAACTCAGACTGGCTGCTCAATATTCAGGCCAAGCCGGACTTCGAGGTGATCATCGGAGCGCACAGATACAAGGCACAGTATCGGTTGCTCGGCGAAGAGGAGGCGGCGCAAGTGTTTCGCGATTACGAAAGAAAAAATCACCTGATCCACCCCGTCGTTCGCTATGTGCTGAGCAGGCTACTCGGTGGCAATACCGCGGTTCCGACGCCGACGTTCGCAATCTGGTGTCGCAGCTGCCGCTGCTCGCCTTCCAGCCCGCTGCTGCCGTTAATGACTGATTGCTTTCTTCAAGCGAAAGTAGGTTCTCGCTTTGTGCACATCTTTTGCGATCTGCTCGCGCAGCGCTTCGACCGAAGGGAATTTAATTTCCGGCCGCAGCCGCTTCAGGAATATCAGCTCCAGCTCCGTCTCCGGCAGCAACTCAATGGGATGAAAGTTCAGCAGGTGGCTCTCGATGGCGAACGATTCTTCGCCGAAAGTCGGGCGCTTGCCGACGTTCGTCACCGCTTCAAAACACTCGCCTCCCACTCGCAGCCAGGTGACGTAGACACCATCGGCGGGAACAAGCTCGTCGTAACGCGCCAGGTTCACCGTAGGCACCGTGTACTTGTGTCCGTATCCGCGACCGCGCCCCGGATTCGAAATGATGCTGAAGGGCCGACCGAGCAACGCTCTGGCCTTGCTCACATCGCCTGCTTGAAGCAGCTTGCGAATCTCGCTGCTGGAGACGTGGTAGCCGCGAAGTAGCATCTCCGAATACACCTTGGCTTCAAACCCGCACTGCTTGCCCAGCTCGGCGAGCGTATTGACGTTGCCCTGTGCCTTATGTCCGAAGTGGAAGTTGTAACCCTCGTGCACTTCCCGCGCGTGCAACACATCAACGAACACCTGACGCGCGAAGTCCTCTGCCGTGGTCAGCGAGAGATCGCGCGTAAACGGTAACACCAGCACCGCGTCGACCCCAATCTGCTCCAGCATCTTGAGCCTGATCTGCAAGGGAGTAAGCAGCTTGGGCGCAACATCCGGACGCAGGATGCGGTAGGGATGCGGATCGAAGGTCACTACGACCGCTTTGCCTCCGAAGGAGCGAGCATTCGCGGTCATGTGGCACACCACCTCCTGGTGCGCGCGATGCACTCCGTCAAAGTTCCCCACGCTGACCGTAGTGGGCCCGAAGTCGGCCGGCACTCCTTCGAGATGGTGGAATATCTGCATCGTTGTCCGCGGCCCTAGATCTCAAACTCCAACTTCAACCCATCGTGCGACAGACGCACATTTTCCGGAAGCTTGGCGTTCGTTGCCTCGTGCGGCAGGTCATGCGAAATATGTGTGAAGTAGGTTCTCTTCGGCTTCAGCCGCTCAACAATCTTCAACGAGTTCTCCACCGTCGAGTGCGTGGGATGAGGATGATGGCGCAGCGCGTCCAGGAACAGAATGTCCAGACCTTCCAACTGCGCCAGCGACTCCTCCGGAACGCTGCTGAAGTCGGTGAGATAGGCCGCTCCACCAAAGCGGAAGCCCTCGATCGGCACATCGCCATGCAAGACGGCGACCGGCGTGAACGTTGCCCCAAAGAGTTCGACCGGCCCGTTCATCGGCTGCAGCTCGACCTGCGCCAGGCCTCCGTACTTGTAGTTCGCGTCGAAGATGTAGCGGAAGACACTGCGCAGGACGTGCGACGTGTTCTCGCTGGCATACAGCGGAATCTTGCTGCCACCGGTGATGCGGGGAAAGCTGAGCGGCCGAACATCGTCCAGCCCCAGAATGTGATCGGCGTGACCGTGTGTGTACAACACCGCGTCGATCTTGCGAATACGTTCGCGAATGGCCTGCTCCCGGAAATCGGGCGTGGTGTCAACGAGAATTGTGTGGCCCTCCCATTGCACCATGATCGAGGGACGCGTGCGGCGATCGTGCGGATCAGCCGACGTGCACACCGCGCAGTCGCAGCCAATGGTGGGCACCCCCATCGAGGTCCCGCTGCCCAGCACGGTGAGCGTGGCTTTCATCCGGCCTGGCCGTCGACGCCGGGACCGCCTTGCGGTGGACGAGTGATCAGGTTGGTGACTTCCAGGTACGCCATGCGCAATTCGTAGAGACAGTTGCGCAGCATGTTGTCTTCTGCCGGCGTGAGATTGCCCTTCGTCTTTTCCTGCAACAGCGCCAGCGTATCGACGGTCTGCCGCGCGCCGATCAGGTCGACCTCGGGCTTGGCGCCTTGCGGAGCCGCCAATCCCAGCTGCATCAGGGCGGTCATATAGATCGAGGCGACGAACTTCTCGAAGGTGATCTCGAAGTCCTGCGCGCGATGCGGCCGGCCCTGCTTGCGCATCTCCTTTTCAATCTGCTCATCGATCTCGCGCGTGGATTCCTGATAAGCGGCAGCCGAGGCCTGCTGCTCCTGCGCGCTGGGAGCCTGAACCTCCGGCTCCGTGACCGAAGTCGCGGCCTGAGCCGGTGGAGACTGCGCCTGGTGGTTCTGCGCGGCGCGCTCTTCATTCGCACGCTGCTGCGCTTCCTTCCTCTCCTGCTCGCGCTCCTCGCGGCGCTCCTCGGCTTCCACCACATCCTGGCGCAGCTCACCTTCGCTGCTGAACAGACGACGATCGGTCACTACAAAATCAGGTTTTTTCTCTTTTTCTGCCATAAGGTTTTGTTGATGCGTTTATTTCACCACGGAGCACTGAGGGCACGGAGTTTTTCAAAACAGTGGGCTACACAACCTCGCACGAACGGTTTCAGCCCCACCACGAGCACCCGGCACGATCACTTGCACAATCAGCCAGGCCCAGACGCTCCGCCTACAGAGCTTTCGACTACTCCGTGTTCTCCGTGCCTCCGTGGTGAAAAAACTGTCTCAAAATGGAATCGTCCGTACTCTGGCGCTTTGCTCGCCGATTTGCACGACGGCATCGGGAGCCGTGACTTCGCGGCGCAGATATCCCAACGCCAAAGTTCGCTCGCCATTCGGAAGCGGTATCTGCGCGGCGCTGGTAATTTCGCCGACGTCCTTGTCATTCGCGCGGATTTTCGTTCCTGGCTGCGGCGGCTCACCTTCTATCTCGAAGCCGATGAACGTTCGATGCACATTGCCGCGCGCCCGAATGCGCTCCACAATCTCCTGCCCGATGAAGCAGCCTTTGGTGAAATTCAGCGCGTGCTGCTGGCCCGTTTCCTGCGGAAGATCGCGCTCGCGCAGATCGATTCCATATCGCGGAACGCCGCGCGCGATGCGATACATTTCCAGCGCATCGCTGCCAACCGGTATCGCCCCAGCCGCGATCAAGCCGTCCCAAACCTTCTCGGCATTCTCGCCGGCCACCCAAATCTCGTAGCCATCCATCTGCGGATGCGAACTACGCACAACCGAAATCCCGATGCCGCGCCACTCCAAATCCACTACCTGCCCCATCTCGAGCTGCGCAACGTCAATGCCGGCGCTCGATAACACCTCGCTCGCCCTTGGGCCGGCCACTCCAACCGAGCTCAGCTTGTCGCTGATGTCCTCGATCTCAACCTGATCCATGATGATGTAACGCTGCAAAGTCGCGATAATCTTCGGGGCCTGCTCGCGGTCGGTCGTCGCCAGCAGATAATCACCGCGGTTGTAAGCAACCAGGTCGCCCTGATTATGTCCTTGCGGAGTCAGGATGAAGCAGTACACGCCGCGCCCGACGGCCAGGTCACGGATGTTGTTGGTGACCATGCCATTCATCCAGCGCACACGGTCGCGGCCGCTGAAGATCAGCTTGGACTGCCAACTCATGTCGAAGACAGCGGCGCCTTGCAGCAATGCCTTGAATTCCGCCGCCGGATCGCCGAAGCTGGCCGCGGTTTCGGCGCCGCGATAGCTTCCCATTCGCGCTCCCGACGCCGTCAGCTTGTCTTGTAAGGTTGCAACCGTCATACCGAATCTTTGATTATAGCGAAGGGGCAAACGACTCGCCGGAGAAGCACGGTGTATCGAAGCGCATTCTGCTTCGTCCAATAGCGTGTTCGCCACGCGAAGAATCAATTGCGCCTCCGGCGACGCACGGTTCAACGCTATGCTTTCAGAGCACCATTGGGGCGACACTGAGGTCGATATGGCGATCCTGGTTGTATTGTTTGGATCACTGCTGATCTATCGCGGCATAGGCGCGTTGGGCGTAGCTGCCCTGGAAACCTGGCTTGCCTGCGCGCGCTTCGCGCTGGCGACCATGTTCCTCTTTACCGCGATCGCGCACTTCACTTCGACGCGAAAAGACATGATCGCGATGGTGCCACCCTCGTTCCCGAAGCCGGGCCTGCTGGTGACGATCTCAGGCATCCTGGAGGCGGCGGGCGCGATTGGACTGCTCTTAGTTCCGACCCGGAAATGGGCAGCGTGGGGACTGGTTCTGTTGATGCTGGCGATGTTTCCGGCGAACATCAGTGCCGCGCGCCGAGATGTTCAGATGCGAGGAAAAGCGGCGACGCCGCTGTGGATTCGCACGCCGATGCAGATTCTGTTCATCGCGTTGGCATGGTGGGTGAGGTAAGGCAGCAATTAGCGATTAGCATTTGGCACTTAGCATTTGGCGGTTGGCAAATACTAGAACCATCGATCACCTGCCGCAACTACCGTTGAGATCGACAAAAATGGAAGCAGGTGACTTTGCCAAGTGCTAACTGCTAATTGCTAAGTGCTGTTTTTCTGTTATCTTCATTTCCCGTGACCAACAAGAAACGCATCGCTGTCGTTGCCGGAGACGGCATCGGCAAGGAAGTGATTCCCAACGCAATCGAAGTCGTTCGCGCAACAGGTGCGCCCGTCGACTTCACCCATTTCGATTGGGGCGCCGATCGTCATCTCGCCGACGGCACCACGATTCCACCCGATGGCTTTCAAATGCTGGCGCGCGACTTCGACGCGATCTTCGTCGGCGCGCTCGGCGATCCGCGCGTGCCCAGTAACATTCACGCTAAAGAGATCCTGCTCGGCATGCGCTTCAAGATGGATCTCTACGCCAACGTGCGTCCGGTGCGGTTGCTCGATACGTCGCTCTGCCCGTTGAAAAATGCGACGACTGCCGACATCAACTTCACCGTCATCCGCGAAAACACCGAAGGTGTTTACATGGATATGGGCGGCGTTTTCAAATTCGGTACACCCGACGAGCTTGCGACGCAGGAGGACATCAACACGCGCAAGGGCGTGGAGCGCGTCATTCGCTTTGCCTTCGACTACGCGCGCAGCAATGGCCGCAAGAAAGTTCTGATGTCCGATAAATCCAACGTGATGACTTACGCCGGTGGCCTGTGGCAGCGCGTCTTCAAGGAAGTGGCGAAGGAATATCCCGACATCAAGACGCAGCATATGTACGTGGACGCGCTCTGCCTGCAGATGGTGCGCGAGCCGCAGTCGCTGGACGTCGTCGTCACCAACAACATGTTTGGCGATATCGTCACCGACCTCGCCGCTGCTCTGCAGGGCGGGCTGGGCATGGCGGCCAGCGGCAATATTCATCCTGGACGGACCTCGATGTTTGAGCCCGTGCACGGCTCGGCGCCGCCCATCGCGGGAAAGAACATGGCGAATCCGATGGGAGCGATCCTGACCGCAGCGATGATGCTGGCGCACATCGGTCTGACCACGGAGGCACAAAAGATCGAAGACGCCGTGACGCAGGCCGTTCGCGAGAAGAAGACAACCGTGGATGTCGGAGGATCGATGGGCACGCGCGAGTGCGCCGCGTGGATCGCGAAAAAGATGGCGAAGTAAGCAATCGTGATTGGCCTCACGATTTGAAGTTTGTTAGTGATGTCACAGGTGATATCATAGCTTAATTGAGAGTCGTCCTAGATACATCGATCATTATCGCGGCGATACGGTCTAGCGCGGGCGCAGCCGCGGAAATCGTTCGGTTGGTGTTTCTCCGCCGGATGATCCTTCTAATGGATTACAAGCTTGCGTGTGAGTATCGAGAAGTTGCGGTTCGATCTGAGCATCTCCGTGCGTCAGAAAAGACTCAGCGGGAGATCGGACTGGTTCTGGATGCGCTGGAAGCGCTTGCGGAGCCGGTGCTGGTTTGCGCGAAGATACGACCTCTCTCGGAAGATCCCGGCGACGACATGGTACTGGACATCGCAATCAACGGCCTTGCTGATGCGATCGTAACCCATAACGTTAGACACTTCCGCGCCGCTGCGAGCAGGTTCCGCATACCGGTCCTGCGACCGGTTGAGTTGCTTGGCCTGATTCAAGAGGAGAGATAGGTATGCGCAGAAGTCAAGAAAAGGTTGGCACGAACAAGTTTCCGCTTCGCCTAATGCCATCGGTACGAAAGGTGGCCGAGCGTCTTTCCCAGCAGGAGGGCGTCTCTCTCAATCAGTTCATCAATGTGGCCGTAGCGGAGAGGGTGGCGTATCTGCAGCATGAAGAGTGGGTCGCAAGGAGAGCGCACCCGACGCAAGCCCTGGTAAGCAAAGCCCTTCAAATCTTGAACCGACCAACCAGTGGGCATCCAGAGCCGGGTGATGAGCTACCTCAAGGATACAAATCTGTGAGCCGCAAGGGTCATTCTGACGGCAATCGCCGCAAAGGTCACTCTAGGCCGTAACCGCCGCCTTCTTCTCCGCCTTGGCTTGTTTTTGCGCGGTCGCCAGCTGCTTCTTCAGGATGCGGACTCCGCTGTCGACGTGCTTCTCTTCCAGCAAGAACGGCGTGAGGAAGCGCAGCACGTTGTCCTGTGTGACATTGATCAGCAGGCCGTTGGCGAGCGCGCCGTCCATGACCGGCTTGCCGGGAATGTTTAGCTGCAGCGCCTGGATCGCGCCGACGCCGCGGACTTCGGTCGCGATGTCGAACTTGTCCACGAATTCGCGTAGCTTCTGCGAGAAGTAGGCGCCGACGCGGCGCACGCGTTCCAGCAGATTCTCGTCTTCCAGGATCGCGAGATATTCCAGCGCCACTCGGCAGGTAAGCGGACCTCCGCCGAAGGTCGTTCCGTGCTTGCCGGGCGTGATGTGTTGCGCGAACTGTTCGGTGGCTAGAAACGCTCCAAGGGGCAATCCGGCGGCGAGCGGCTTGGCGATGCAGACCACGTCGGGCTTCACGCCGAAGTGCTCGAACGCAAACAGTCGGCCAGTACGGCCGAGACCGCATTGGATTTCGTCGTAGATCAGCGCGGCCTGATGCTGGTCGGCCATGGCGCGACAGGCCTGCAGGAATTCGGGCGTCGTCTCCTGAATGCCGCCTTCGCCCTGAATCGGCTCCAGCACAATCGCGCAGACCTTTTCGTCCATCGCATTGCGCAGCGCTTCGACGTCATTGCGGGGAACGAAGCGCACACCTTCCAGCATCGGGTCAAAGTCTTTGCGATATTTCGGCTGCCCGGTGAGAGCCAGTGCGCCCATGGTACGGCCGTGGAAGGAATTGTCGAGCGCAATCACGATGGACTTCTCCGGCGATGTCGCGTGCCCGGCAGCCCGCACCAGCTTCAGCGCACCTTCAATTGCTTCAGTGCCGCTGTTGGAGAAGAAGGCGCGATCCAGTCCCGACGCGGTGCAAAGTTTCTCGGCGAGCAGTCCCTGGTACTCGTTGTAATAGAGATTCGAGACGTGAATAACCTTTGCAGCCTGATCGCGAATGACCTTCACGATGCGCGGATGCGCGTGGCCGAGCGCGTTGACTCCCAATCCGGTGAGGAAGTCGAGATAACGCTTGCCGTCGACGTCGTAAACGTAGACGCCCTTGCCACGCGCGATCGCCAACGGATATCGGGCATAGGTGTTCAGCAGGTATTTCTGTTCGCGCTCAACGATCTCTTGATAGGTAGACATGATGACCTCGCAAAACTTTTATTGTAGCCTCTGCGACAGAAGTGCGCGATGACCCGCCGACGGGTGATCCAGATCACAGAAGCGTGTGCGTAGCCGCGGCTAGACTTTGGGTGAGGTTGGCAATGCTAAGCGAAAAACAATTCCGCGAGCGCGCAAAGAGCGAGCTTCGCCAGATCGGCGACCAGGTGCTGGCTCTGGCCACCGATCGCGACATCTACTGGAAGCTGGAGCGCGAGATCATCCAAAATAACCCGCAGCTTTCCGAGGCGCGCAGCGAGCTGCTCGACATGCTGCGCGGCTGCTACGTCGATGCCATGATCGGGCGCGTGCTTCGTCTGCTGGATGGCGACGACGCTGGCCTCTCTCTCCCGCGAGTACTGGTTCAGCTGACAGACTATCCGGAACTGCTGCACGACCGCATCACGGCAAGCGAGTTCGCCGAGGATCGGGGCGGGTTAGAACGTGCGGCCGCGAGACTTCGGCGCTTCAGCGCGTCGCATGTTGGACGTCACGAGCGCACGCTGTCGGCGCTGGCCTCCACGCATCGCGAGCTGGATGCCGCTCTTACCTTGATCATTGCTGTCGTGGAGACCTACTTCTGGATCGTTACCGACGGGTATATCGATCTGGATGTGGAGTACTCCGAAGATCCGCTGTCGATCTTTCAGTTTGCATGGGCGGCGCCGGTGCTGACGCAGTAGTGTCGCCGGCTAAACAGGCCCCTGAAAAAGCCGGGAAAGCAGATCCCTCGCGGACTAAAGTCCGCTCGGGATGACAAAAAATGAAGCTTATCGGCACGACTGAAGTCGTGCCCTGTTACAAAGCTCGCGCGCAACGAGTTTTTCAGCAGCCTGTAAAGCTGGCTCGCACTGAATTGGCTGCGTTGACTTTGGCCTAAAGCCAGTTCTACCCTTCATCGCGCCGAGATCAAAGCTACCGCGACCAGCGCTCCCGCGATGCCGACCGTTTGCATCCGCGAGATGCGCTCCTTCAGCAACATTCGCGCGAGGATGACCGTGCTCGCCGGATAGAGTGACGACAGCACGGCGGCTACGTCCAGCCGTCCATGACGCGTAGCCGCGATGAACATCGCGTTCGCGCCCGAATCGAACAATCCCGAAAGCAAAATTGGAACGAAGGCCGGACGCAGCGGTCGAGAATCGCGCGGTGAAAAAGCCACAATCGCCAGCATAAGCACAGTGGAGGCGGCGCGCGCGGAGACGAGCGGCCAGAAGATTCCGTGATGGCCGGCCTGTTTGCCCGAGACCAGGAACAACCCGAACATCACGCCGGCAAGAATGGCCAGGCCGAGGCCGCGATGCGAATCGATCTCGCCGTCCGGCCGTGCGATGAGCCAGATGCTGACCAGCGCCAGACCGAAGCCCAGAAGCTGCAGGCGCTCCGGCATGCCTTCCGTCCGAAAGCCGAACAGGACCGGCAGAACGGCGGTGATCACCGAGGCGACCGGAGCGACAACTCCCATGCGGCCAATCGCCAGCCCTTTGTACAGGGCAGCGATGCCAAAGGCGCCGGTGATGCCGGCGATGGCACCCCAGAGCAACGACGAGCGAGGCGGCATCGGCTCGCCCGTAGCCCAAGCCATAGCCAGCATCAGGATCAGGCCGCAGGCGTGAGCGCCGGCAACCACACGAAACACGTTGACGCGCTTGGTGGCAATACCGCCGGCGAAATCGCCGCCGCCCCAGATTCCTGCGGCTCCCAGACTGAGCGCTGCGGTCGTCGCGGTTCCGGAAATCATGCGTGACTAGGCTACACGGTTTTGGACAGCAACCGTCGATCGCAGTGGCGGCGCAGTTCCTGAGGCAATTTGTGAAGATGTGCTTGGAACTACTTATTGAACTGCGGGTTACATAAACTGGTAGAAGGAGTACCTTGGTAACTTTAGTATCTTCAAGAATTCACAGGGAAATACCAAAACCTGTATTTCGGGACGGATTAGCAATCTATAATTATGGAAGCCACACAAACGGAAGAGCTTAGTGGCTCGGCAGGATCTGACGTCTTGGCATCGAACTTGCTCAAGGAAAAGAGGCTCGTGGGAGTTGTCCCACTAGTGCGTCCAAAGCACCAGCCGGTGGCTTTGATGAATCGAGACCTCCAGACGCGCTTCTTCGCGGTTTTCCTGGCGCTGCTCAGCGTTGCGGCCGTCGTTTTCGCATGCATCAACTTCCAGAAAGACCGTGAATATTCTTCCCCATACGACGGGGTCTGGTGGGTAGAAGATGGGCAGCATCTTCGTGCCGAGCGCGTCGACGCGGACGGTCCCGGCGAAAAGGCTGGCATCAAGCCCGGCGATATCGTAACCGCCGTCGAGAATCACAAGATCACGAACGTCGGCAGTCTGGAGCGCGCTCTCTACGGAGCCGGTATCTGGACGAAAGCCACCTATTCCCTGCTCCGCCAGGGCGTGCCGCTGGAAGCTCCTCTGATTCTGGTACCGGCGGACCGGTCGCTCTACGCCGGCCTGCGCCTGATCGCGCTGGTGTACCTCGGCATTGGCATGTATGTGCTGCTCCGGCGCTGGACGGCGCCGAAGAGCACGCATTTCTACGTTTTCTGCCTGGTCTCGTTCATCTTTTACTCGTTCCACTACACCGGCAAGCTGAACGATTTCGACTGGATCATCTACTGGTCCAACGTTGTCGCGTGGCTGTTGCAGCCGGCGTTGTTCCTGCATTTCTCGCTGACCTTCCCCGAGCGCAAAGGGTTGGTCAACCGGCATCGTTGGATCGTACCCACCGTCTACCTTCCGGGCGCGCTTCTCTTGGCCCTCCACATCTGCGTGATTTATTTGCTCCAGCCCAGCGAGTTGCTGCGCTGGAATCTGGACCGCCTGGAATGGGTATATCTTGCCGCGTACTTCGTGATGGCGACGGTCACGCTGTGGCATAGCTATCGTCACGCCGAGACCGCAATTCTGCGGCAGCAGATGAAGTGGGTCACGCGCGGCACGATTCTTTCCGTCGCACCGTTCACCATCTTCTACATCATCCCGTACCTGTTCGGAACGCTCCCGGCAATCGGGATGAAGATCTCCGTGCTGTCGCTGGTGTTCCTGCCGCTGACCTTCGGTTACGCCATCTTCCGCTATCGCCTGATGGACGTGGACCTGATCTTCAAGCGCGGCATGGCTTACACGATTGCAGCGGGCGCGATCACGGCAGCGTATTTCGCCGCTGTTGGTATGGCTTCGGTGCTCTTCCACCAGAACTTCCCCAACGTCGGTCCAATCGGATTGGTCATCGCCATCGCCGTCACCGCAATCCTGTTCGATCCATTCAAGAACTGGATTCAGGAGAGCCTCGACAAGTTTTTCTATCGCAAGCGCTATGACTACCGGCGCACGCTGATCGAGTTTGGCCGCGATCTGAACTCCGAGACCGATCTCGACAAGATGCTGAGTTCGATCGTCGATCGTTTGTCGCGCACGCTGCTGGTCGATCGCCTTGCGATCTTCGTTTCCGATCCCGATCAGCCGGAGCGGTTCGATCTCGCCAAATCGTACGGCATCGCCAACACTAGCGGCCTCAGCTTCGACTTCCTGCACGTAGAGCGGCCGGAATGGCAAGCCGGACACCTGTTCTTCGACAACACGAATCAGGCTGTCCGCGAGAATCCGTCAGCGCGGCAGGCGATTCGCCGGCTGGAACTGAACTACTACATCCCCTGCACCGTAATGAACCGCATCATTGCCGTGCTGGGTCTGGGCAAAACCGTCGAAGGCGACTTCCTCTCAAGCGAAGATGTTCAGCTGCTGGAGACGCTGGCCGGATATATCGGCATCGCCGTGCAGAACGCGCGCCTATACAAATCCCTGGAAGAAAAAGCCGGCCAGTACGAACGGCTGAAGGAATTCAGCGAGAACATCGTCGAATCCATCAGCGTAGGCGTGATGGCGGTCGATCTCGAAGACCGCGTCGAGTCGTGGAACTCGCAGATGGAAGTCATGTTCGCCCTGCCGCGTCGCGATGCCGTGGGACGTCCGATGTCTGAGATCCTGCCTCCGGCCTTCATGGAAGAGCACTACCGCGTGCGCCAGATGCAGGGCATTCACAATCTCTACAAGTTCCGGCTGCGCACGCCGACAGGCGAAGTGCGCGTGACCAACGTCGCCATCGCGCCCCTGGTCAGCAAGGATTTCAGCGTAATCGGCCGCCTGATTATCGTCGACGACATCACCGAGCGCATTGAGCTCGAATCGCAGCTATCGCAGGCGGAGAAGCTATCATCGATCGGCTTGTTGGCTGCTGGTGTCGCGCACGAGGTCAACACTCCGCTGGCGGTGATCTCGTCGTACGCGCAGATGCTGACCAAGCAACTGCATCACGATGACAAGCAATCCGTGCTGCTCGACAAGATCACCAAGCAGACCTTCCGCGCCTCCGAGATCGTGAACAGCCTGTTGAATTTCTCGCGCACGTCGGGAACAGAATTCACCGACGTTGATCTGAATCGCGTCATCAAAGATACGTTGACCTTGTTGGAGCACCAGTTCAAGACCGCGCGCGTCACCGTGCATCAGGACCTGCATTCCGATCTGCCGCCGATCCATGGCAACACCGGCAAGCTGCAGCAGGTCTTCCTGAATCTGTTCCTCAACGCGAAAGACGCGATGCCGGGCGGCGGCACGCTGACCATCAGCACCAACAACGGCCATCACGTGCAGGTGAAGGTTGCAGACACGGGCACAGGCATCGCGCAGGAGCACATTCATCGCATCTACGATCCCTTCTTCACCACCAAGAGCAAGCCTGCCACCGGACACAGCGGCGGCACTGGACTTGGCCTGTCGGTCACCTACGGCATCATTCAGGAACATGCTGGTAAGATTCGCGTTGACAGCGCGCCCGGCCGCGGCACGACATTCATCATGGAGTTCCCCCTGATCAGGAAGGCTGTCAGTGCCTGAAGCGACCTTCATTCGAGATACAACTGGCCACGATGAGTTTGCCTCGGCCGGATCGGTGTTGATCATCGACGACGAGGCCGCGATTCGCGAGTCGCTGCAAACGCTGCTGGAGTTCGAAGGCTACTCCGTCGAAGTAGCCAATGACGGCGAGGAAGGGCTGACGCGCATCGCCGAGCGTCCCTTCGATTTGGTGTTGCTGGACTTCGCCCTGCCCGAGCGCAATGGCATCGAGATTCTGCGCGAGATTCGCGAGCGCGACTCCGAGTTGCCGGTCATTATGATCACCGCGTACGGCACGGTGGAGAACGCGGTCAACGCGATGCAGGCCGGCGCTACCAACTTCATTCAGAAGCCCTGGGACAACGAGAAGCTGCTGGCCGACGTGCGCACGGCAGTTGGCCGCCGCCGCGCCGAAGAAGAAGTTGTCCAGCTCAAACGCGCGCTCAAGCAGCGCTACAACTTCGAGCACATCATTGGCAAGAGCGAGCCGATGCTGCGCATCTTTGACCTGGTGGCGCAGGTCGCTCCCAGCCGATCGACCGTGCTGCTGCAAGGTGAAAGCGGAACCGGCAAGGAGCTGATCGCCAAAGCCGTCCACATGAACTCGCCCCGCAAGGAGCGCGCGTTTGTGCCGGTCAATACCGGCTCGGTGCCCGCGGACCTGCTCGAGTCAACGCTGTTTGGCCACGTCAAGGGCGCTTTCACCAGCGCGGTTCTCAGCAAGAAAGGCCTCTTCGAAGTCGCTGATCGCGGCACCATCTTCCTCGACGAAATCGGCACCATGAGCCTGGAGACACAGGCCAAAATCCTGCGCGTGTTGCAGGACAAGAAGTTCATGCACCTGGGCGGTGTCAACGAAATTCAAGTCGATGTGCGCATCATCGCCGCCACCAACGTCGACCTGAAGCAGCAAGTGAAGGAAGGCAAGTTTCGCGAAGATCTCTACTACCGTCTGAACGTCATCACCATTGATCTTCCGCCGCTGCGCCAGCGCAAGAATGACATTCCTATGTTGGCGGAACACTTCATCTCAAAGTTCGCGCGGGAGAATGACAAGCCGCCGCTGCATGTCACCCCGGAAGCGCTGCGTCCGCTAATGGATTACGACTGGCCGGGTAATGTCCGCGAGTTGGAAAATGTGATGGAGCGCGCAGTTGTGTTGGCGACCGGCCCAAGCTTGACGGCGGAGCTGCTTCCCGAGGACCTCACCGGTCGCGGTAGCCGATTCGCGCTGATGGAGCATCGACCCGACGCGTCGCTCTTCGAGATCATCGAAGAACTGGAGCGCCGCGTCATCAGCGAAATGCTGGAGAAGTGTGCCTGGAACCAGACCGAAGCCGCTGACTGCTTCCGTATTCCTCTCTCGACCCTGAATCAGAAGATCAAACGCCTGAACATCGAGATCAAGAAGCGCGGCAAAGAGAACGGAAGCAATTAGCGATTAGCGATTAGCGATTAGTCTCCGCTCCTCGCCCCTCAAGCAACTCTTTTCAAGTATTCCCTTGCAAAAACCCAGGCGACGTGCAGTTCATGTCATTTTTGCTGCATTCCGCACTTGTCCATCACCTTGCCTGCACCCCAACCTCTGCCAGCGAAGTCCAATAGGAATGAAAATTCATAACATCTACAACAGGCGCTTCCACCTGTTTGCAGACGCGCTATTTTGTCGTCGGTCAACGGACCCGTACCACATCATTCAACCGCATATTCATCATTCTGCAATAATGCTCAGCGATACTAATGGGACCGACAACAACTTGCCTCGGAAACAATTCGTCAGGGGAAAACGTACTCAAGGATAAGACAGACTTTACGGGGATTGATATGTTGAGAGTTGAAATTCGAAGCGTGCCACCGATTGCGAAATTGTACTGCTCGGGGCGGATTGTGTTGGGAGTGGAAGCCGAGACGTTGCGCTGCATGGCGACATCACGGCCGGAGCGAAGCATGGTAGTCGATCTGCGACAGGTACATGCTATCGACGCAGCCGGACTCGGGTTGCTCGTCGAGCTACATTGCCGTGCCCTGGAAAACGACGGCGATTTCGCTCTGGCGAATCCGTCGCCATGGGTGCGCCGGCTGATGGCGCTGACCAACCTGGAGTCCGTCCTGCAGCTTGACGACAGCGTCGGCTTCGAGCTGGCCTGCTGTGATGAACGCGCAATGACCGCCTAGGAGGCAGATTGCACGACGCCGGGCAAACCGTAGAGTCGCGAGCTTCAGCTTTGGGGCTCGTGCTCACGGGTGATTCCATGGCCATGGCGGCTGCCCGCGACCGCATCATGGACTTCCTGGAGCAGCAGGGCGTCGCCGACGAGGAAGCGATCGACATCCTGGTAGCGCTGCAGGAAGCTCTGGTCAACGCCGTACTTCACGGCTGCAAGAGCGATCCCAGCCAGGTCATTCGCTGCTCGGTTGAGGTCGATGCCGAAGCCATCACCATCGTCATCAACGACCCCGGCGAAGGGTTTGATACTTCTGCGGTAACCGACGTCAGCGATGACGGCATCAATCTGACCAACCACGGTCGCGGCATCTTCCTGATGCGCGGCTTGATGGACGAAGTCGGTTACTCGCACGGCGGTTCGGAGCTCACGCTGAAAAAGCTGCGTCGGCCGCAGGAATGAAAGCAGTCATTTCTTCTCGCCCAGTTCGCGGGCGACGCTGTCCAGCACTCCATTGATGAACTGAACGGACTCTGGCGTGGAGAATCGGCGGGCGATTTCCAGCGCTTCGTTGATGATCACGGCCGGAGGCGTCTTGGGATAGCCGAGAAACTCTGCCACGCCAGCGCGTAACAGGTTGCGGTCGACAGCAGCCATGCGATCCATGCGCCAGTGCTCGGCGTTGCGCTCGATGAGCTCGCCGATTTCCTCCTGCCGCTCGCAGGCGATGTTGAAAAGAGTGTCGGCGAAGCTGCGAACCTTTTCGTCCAGGTCCTTGCGCTCGCTCCAGAAAGTGCGCCGGACATCGTCCGGCTCCTGCTTGCCCATCTCCAGTTGGAAAAGCATCTGCAGCGCCAGTTCGCGTGACTTGCGGCGAGTCCCCGACTTGCTCATCGCGAACCGTCCGTTTTCTTCGCAGCTGGGCTTGCCACCAACCCGCCCAGACAGGCCATCTCGACGGCCGTCAGCCCGGCCTCGAAGCCCTTGTTACCGGCCTTGAGCCCAGCGCGGTCGATCGCCTGTTGCAGCGTGTCGCAGGTGAGGACGCCAAAGGCGTGCGGCACGCCAGTCTCCTGCGCCGACTGACCAACGCCACGCGTGACTTCGTTGGCGATCACCTCGTAGTGCAAGGTGTCGCCGCGCAGCAGGCAGCCGAGGCAAATGATCGCGTCATATTTTCCGGTCTCGGCAAGCTGGCGCGCGGCCGATGGAATTTCGAATGCGCCCGGGACGTGCGCGATAGTTATGTCGGATTCGTTAGTCCCACATTGTCGGAGTGCCTGCAATGCCCCGTCCAGCAGGCGTTCCGTGATAAAGGAGTTGAAGCGGCTGACAACCAGCGCAAAACGTTTCCCGCGCCCATCGAGCTTCCCTTCCAGCCCATGGCTGTCGCCCGGCTTCTTGGCGTAGGTCAGAAATCCGACTCGCAAGCCGCCGACCTCGACTTCGAACAGCCGCGCGCCGTACGGTGTATCGCCGATCTCTTTTCGTATCTTGACGTTCAGCTTCTTCGTGATGGCCCAGGCAGCATCGGCATCAGAGACCTCGACCATCGCATCGACGCTCGGAGCGTCGGAGGCGGCGATGAACTCGATTCCGCCCTTGGGCGCCAGCATCTCGACGCCGTGATTTCCGCATTCATGCCACTCATTGCCCGGCGCAAAGCCAAGCGCCCGAAAGAGGTCAAGCGCCGGCTGCAAGTCGTCCAGAGATTTCCCGACTCGCCGGGGGAAAACGATCGATCGGATCATAAGAACTTATTGTAGCTGTGCGAGCGTTCCGCGGGTGCGAGCCAACTCGTCGTTGGCCCTTGGCTACTGGCTACTAGCTGTTACCAAACATTGCGACCGTGCTGAGCCAAGCTTCCCAAATCGTCAGATAGGCGAGGTGAGACCTCGAAAGCTTGCTGGGCTGAACCTCGGACGTCGCTCGGCTCGCAGGCGACGCTTCCTATTTTTTCCGGCAAAAGTTCCAAAAGTTTCGCACCGGCTGTATTCGGCAACTTCACCGTTTTCGCGGGGTTCCTATTACTGGCTTCGCGAAAACTATAGGATAGGTGTGCCCGAACAACCGATCCCTGACATCGCAAGGAGACTCGTGTCACCATCACGTCAGCGCTGGACAGCTCCGGCGATTTTCCTGCTTCTCATAAGCCCCTTGCTGCGCTGCCAGGAGCAAACTCCCCCGCCCACCTTTTCGTCCGACGTGAAAGTCGTCAACGTACTGGCGACCGTGCGCGACAAGCACGGCCAGATCGTCAACAACCTGACCAAGGACGACTTCAAGCTGGCGCAGGACGGTCATCCGCAGACCATCCGCTACTTCTCGCGCGACACCGATTTGCCACTTACGCTCGGACTGCTGGTGGACACCAGCATGAGCCAGCGGCGACTGATCGATCAGGAGCGCATTGCCAGCTACGGATTTCTCAACGACCTCATGCGCGTGGATAAGGACAAAGCCTTCGTCATTCACTTTGATTGGGAGATTGAGCTGCTGCAGGACTTGACCACTTCGCACGAGAAGCTGGAGGCGGCGCTGGACAAGCTCAACACGCCGCAGTTTAACGATACGAGTTCCAGCGGAGGAGGCGGTTCTTCGGGCGGAGGACACCGCGGCGGCGGTACCACATTGTATGACGCCATCTTCCTTGCCTCCGACGAGCTGATGCACAAGCAGGAAGGCCGCAAGGCGATCATTCTGCTGACCGATGGGGTGGATAACGCCAGCAAGGTCAGCCTGGATCGCGCGATCGAGTCCGCACAGCGCGCCAATACGCTGGTGTACTCGATTCTGTACGCCGATCCGGATGCCTACGGGCACCAGGGCTTCGGCGGCCCGGGAATGGGCCGTCACGGCGGCATGGGCGGCGGCATGGGACGCTATCCCGGAGGTGGTGGAGGGTATCCGGGCGGCGGCGGTGGATACCCGCAACAGCAGCAGCATCCGGACGGCAAGAAAGTTCTGCAGCGGATTTCCAAAGAGACTGGCGGGCGCTTCTTCGAGGTGTCGAAGAAAGAACCAATCGACCAAATCTACAAGCAAATCGAAGACGAGCTGCGCAATCAGTACAACCTGGGCTACACACCGGATAAAGCCGATGCGACTCCGGGCTACCACTCAATCACGCTGACCCCGACCAACAAGGACTACATCGTGCAGACGCGCGAAGGATATTACGCGGGGCAGTAAACGGCACCGCGCGCATCGCAGTTAAGCCTACTTCTGCAGCGCAGCCAGCTCCGTCAGCACCTCGTCGCTGTGCTTGTTGGGATCGACGCCAATGTATTCCTTCACGACCTTGCCCTGCGGATCGATGATGAACGTGTTGCGCGCGGAGAGCTTCATCACGCCATAATTCTTCAGCGATCCGTACTCCTCCGAGACCTTCTGGTTGGTATCGGCCAGCAGCTTGAAGGTGAGACCGTCTTTCGCGCAGAACTCCTGGTGCGATTGCACGTCCTGCACACTGACCCCAAGAACAACCGCATTGGCCGCGCCGTACTTCGCCTGGTCGCGCTGGAAGTTGTGCGCCTCAATGGTGCAGCCGGAGGTCATGTCTTTGGGATAGAAATACAGTACCACCCACTTGCCGCGATACTGCGACAGCGAGACCGGCTTGCCTTCCTGCGAGTTGAGGGTGAAATCGGGCGCCGCGGTGCCGACCGCGGGGACATTAGCAGCTCGCATCAGCCGAGGCGCAATCAGGGCGACGGCCGCGATGAGGATCACGATTCCAAGAACTTTGCGCATAAAGAGTTCCTCCCATTATTGCGACTACCTTTGGATGCTACACAAGGCCGGAGGCATCAAGATTTGGTAGGCGCCTGCCATAGGCGTCCTTCGACTCCGGCGGCCAAATGCCATCTGCCGGCGCTCAGGATGACAAGGTGAATGGCGCAGAACGTCGTTTGGCTGACGCCTGAGAGCTGACGGCTGACGGCTCGCGAAGTGACAACCTTCACGGTTCCCGCTAGCATTAAAGATTCGGACTATTACGCAGGAGGCATTCGTTTATGGCGACGATGGAACAAAAGGCCCCGAGCATTCATACCGGCGCTCAGCCGAACACATTCAAGAATTTTATTGGCGGCGAGTGGGTCGAGAGCCGCACCGGCCGCACCTTCGAGAATCTCAATCCGGCTGACACGCGCGATGTCGTTGGCATCTTCCAGAAGTCCGACCGCGAAGACGTCAACATGGCGATCGATGCAGCCAAGCAGGCGTACAAGAAGTGGCGCCTGGTGCCGGCGCCGCGCCGTGCGGAGATGCTCTACAAGGCGGCGGAGATCCTGATCTCGCGCAAAGAAGAGTACTCGCAACAGATGACGCGCGAGATGGGCAAGGTGATCAAAGAGACGCGCGGCGATGTGCAAGAGGCGATCGATTGCGGCTATTACACCGCCGGCGAAGGGCGACGCCTGTTCGGTCCGACGGTGCCGTCGGAGCTGCCCAACAAATTTGCCATGGCGGTGCGCCAGCCGCTGGGCGTCTGCTGCATGATTACGCCGTGGAATTTTCCCATGGCAATTCCCTCGTGGAAGCTCTTCCCTGCTCTGGTCGCGGGCAATACCGCGGTCATCAAACCGGCGCAGGACACGCCGCTCTCGACCCTGAACTTCGTGCAAGCCTTGACTGACGGCGGGATTCCGGCCGGCGTGGTGAATATCGTTACCGGCTTTGGCGGCGAAGTTGGCACGCCAATGGTCGAGCATCCCGACGTGCGCGCGGTCTCGCTGACTGGCTCGACGGCCGTGGGACGCATCGTAGGACAGGAAGCGGCAAAGACCTTCAAGCATTGCTCGCTCGAACTGGGCGGCAAGAATCCGATGATCGTACTCGACGACGCGAATCTCGATCTTGCGCTCGAGGGCGCGCTGTGGGGCGCATTCGGTACCACCGGTCAGCGCTGCACCGCGACCAGCCGCATCATCGTGCAGAAGGGCGTTTACAAGAAGTTTGTCGAGGAACTCGTCGCTCGCGCGCAGAAGCTGAAGATCGGCAACGGACTCGACGAAACGGTCGACATGGGCCCAGCGGTGAACTCGTCGCAGATGGAAACCGACCTGAAATACATCAAGATCGGCAAAGATGAAGGCGCCAAGATGCTGTGCGGCGGACATCGTCTCGAAGGCGAGGCGTACAACCACGGCTGGTTCGTAGCGCCGACGGTATTCAGCGATGTCGATCCCAAGATGCGCATCGCGCAGGAAGAGATCTTCGGGCCGGTGGTTTCGATCATCCCGTGCGATGGGCTGGAGAACGCCATCGAGATCGCCAACGACATCGAGTACGGTCTGTCGTCATCGATTTACACCAAGGACGTGAACAACGCGTTCACCGCCATGCGCGATCTGTACGCCGGCATCACCTACATCAATGCGCCGACGATTGGCGCCGAGGTGCACCTGCCGTTCGGCGGCGTGAAGGCCACAGGCAACGGCCATCGCGAGGGCGGAATCGGCGCCATTGATTTCTATACCGAGTGGAAGTCGGTGTACGTCGATTATTCCGACAAGCTGCAGAAGGCGCAGATCGATCGACCGGAGTAGTTCGGTTGTGAGCCCACCCTGTCCGCAAAAGCAGCGGGCAAGGGTGGGGCACCGGCGCGAAGAGGAGTGGGGACTCCATTTCATCTAAGGACGCTTCTATGGCTACAAGAGCTGTTGCGGAAGTGATAGCGGCGAGCCGCATGGTCAATGTGCGGTATGCGATTCGCGATCTGGTGGTCACCGCCGAGGACGTGGCGCGCGAGGGCCATCAGATCCTCTACCTCAACATCGGCGACCCCTGCAAGTTCGACTTCAACACGCCGCCGCACATGATCGAGGCAGTGTTGAAGGCGATGGTCGACGGTCACAACGGCTATGCCGAGTCGCTCGGAATCAGGCCCGCAATCGAGGCGATCCGCAATGAGGCAGAGCGCAACGGCTTTCGCGACATTCAGAGCATCTTCGTCGGCTATGGCAGCGGCGAGGTCATCGACAGCTGCCTGACCGCGCTGCTCAATCCCGGCGACAACGTGCTGACGCCGAGCCCGGAATATCCGCTGTACGGTGCGATTCTGGCCAAGCTCGATTGCCCGGTGAATGCCTACGATCTCGACGAGAACCATGGCTGGGAGCCCGATGTCGAAGACATGGCGAGGAAGATCAACTCGCGTACCCGCGCGATTCTGCTCATTACGCCCAACAATCCAACCGGCGCGGTTTATTCCAAGCGAACGCTCGAGAAGATTCTGGAGCTGGCAAGGCAGCACGGGCTCATCGTGTTTGCCGACGAGATTTACGACAAGCTGATCTTCGATCCCAACGAAAAGCACGTTTCAATTGCGACGCTGGCCACGGATGTTCCCATCGTGACGTTCAATGGGTTATCGAAGGCGTATCTCGTTCCTGGCTGGCGCATTGGGTGGGCGATCGGCACCGGTCCGCGCGAGGTGCTGCGTCCGTATATGGAGTCGGTACACCGGCTGTTGCGAGCGCGCTTGTCAGCGCCGCATCCGTTCCAGCATGCCATCAAGCCGGCGCTGGAGGGTCCACAGGATCATCTGCAAGAAGTGTTGCGCAAGCTGAAACGCCGCGCCGATCTCACGGCGAGTTGGGCGAAGCGGACTCCGAAGGTGAAACTGGTTGCGCCGAAGGGTGCGTTTTATGCCTACCCGACGCTGGAGATTCCCGACGACGACCTATCGTTCGTCACCGATCTGCTGAAGCAGAAGCATGTGCTGGTGGTGCACGGATCGGGCTTCGGACAGAAGCCGGGGACGAAGCATATGCGCATCGTTTTTCTGCCGCCTGAGCCGGTGTTGAGCGAGGCGTATGACGCGATAACCGAGTTCATGCGGGAGCGGTACTAACACCAGTTTCAAGTTTCGAGTTTCAAGTTTTCGCTCAGACGACTTGAAACTCGAAACTGAGCTGACGGTATTTTGGAGTTCCTGTTCGTGCCACTGGGAACTCTAAACTGATTCGGCGACTTGAAACTTGAAACTCGAAACTGACTCAATGGTTGATATTCATTGCCACATACTGCCGGGGATCGATGATGGCTCGAAGTCGTGGGAGATGACCGCGGAGATGTGCCGCGTCGCCATCGCCGATGGCATCACACACATCGTCGCCACGCCGCACAGCAACGACATGTACGAATACAATCGCGAGCGCTACACCGAGATGCTTGGGCAGCTGAGCGATGCGGCGGAAGGCAAGCTGGCGTTCAGCCTGGGCTGCGACTTCCATTTTTCGTATGACAATATTCAGGATGCGTTGGCGAATCCGAGGCGTTACACCATCGGCGAGTCGCAATATCTGCTGATCGAGTTCAGCGACTACGGCATTCCGCCCAGCGTCGAGCAGGATTTGTTTGCCTTCTCGAGCCGGGGACTGGTGCCGATCATCACCCATCCGGAGCGTAATCAGCCGCTGATGAAGAATCCGGAGATGGTGCTGAAGTTTGTGGAGCAGGGCTGCCTGGTGCAGGTGACGGCGAATGCTGTAACCGGCGCATGGGGCAGCCGCTCGAAGAAGCTGGTGGAATGGATGCTGGAGCGCGAAGCCGTTCACGTGATCGCCAGCGATGCGCACGATCCTGTCCGCCGCAAGCCGGTGCTGTCGGAGGCGCGCGATGCGGTGGCGCAAATGGCGGGTGCGGATGTTGCCGAGGCACTTGTCACGCACAATCCCGAAGCGATCGTGGAAGGCCAAACTGTGCCCTATCAGCCGATGCTGAGTTAGTAGCACCGCTCGACATTGCTGCTCCATCTATAATCGAAGTTCCCCATGGCTCGTGTCGCTTCTCCGGTTCGTCGCAAGAAATCCAAAATCATTTTTCGGTTAGTCGTCGCTGTTCTGATCCTGCTGCTGATTGCGTTTCTCGGCTTTGATTGGTGGTTCTATCGCGCGGTAAGGGCCTCGCTGCCGCAACGTGATGGGACGGTTAAACTCGCGGGACTCTCAGCACCGGTGATCGTGACCTACGACTCGCTGGGCGTGCCGAACATTTCTGCTTCCAATTTGCCTGATCTCTTCTTTGCGCAAGGCTACATCACGGCGCAGGACCGCCTGTGGCAGATGGACATGACGCGCCGCTTTGCGTCCGGCGACTTGGCGGTGATCCTTGGGCCGAAGTATGTGAAGTATGACCGCGAGCAGCGCATCCTTGGTCTCCGCCAGGTTGCTGAAAAAGCGGCGGCGATGCTGGATGCGCAACAGCGTGAACAGTTCGACGCTTATGCCGCCGGCGTCAATGCCTACATCGAACAGCACCGCAAGACGCTGCCGCTGGAGTTTCGTTTTCTGGGTTATGCGCCACACGTCTGGACGGTCGAGGATTCCCTGCTCGTCGGCTTGTCGATGACCGAGTTCCTGAATCACGGGCTGTACAAGGACAAGCTGGAAAAAGAGAAGGTGCTGGCGAAGCTGGGACCGGAGCTGACGGCGGATCTGTTCGTCAACACATCGTGGCGCGATCATCCGCCGGGCGCAGACCGCAGCAATATTGAGAATGAGGTTCCGCAGGAAAGCACGCCGGACGAGGATCAAGAACGAGGTGGTAGTGCGAAGTTCCGACGGGTTCTGCCTCCAAAGGTGTCATCCCGAGCGGAGGCGACCTTCTTTGGGTCGCCGGAGTCGAGGGACCGCTATTTCGACGAAGCTATAGGGGGCCTTCGACTGCGCGCCCTGCCGTCTCGTCAAGGCGAGTCGGCAGGGTGCTGCGCTCAGGATGACACCCTTTGGGGGAATGTCGTTAGTCCGCACCTCCGTCCCGGCTCGAACAACTGGGTTGTCTCCGGCGCGCACACCGCTTCCGGCAAGCCGCTGCTGTCGAACGATATGCACCTTGATCTGGAACTTCCCAACGTCTGGTACGAAGCCCATCTCACCGCCGGCGACTTCGATGTGGCTGGCGTCACACTGCCTGGTATGCCTTACGTTATCGTCGGGCACAATCAGCGCATCGCGTGGGGATTTACAAATCTCGGACCCAATGTTGAAGACGTCTACATTGAGAAGTTCAATGACAACGGCGGGTACCTGACGCCGCAGGGATGGGTCAAGCCGGAGCATCGGCAGGAGATCATTCGCGTGAAAGGCGAGGCCGAGGTCACGCTGGACGTTGAGACCACGCGGCACGGCCCGATCATCACTGACCTCATCCCCGGCGAGAAGCGCAAGCTGGCGCTGAAGTGGACCGCCCTCGATCCTGCGACTCTGAACATTCCGTTCTTCGCGGTAGGGTCAGCCAAGAATTGGCAGGAGTTCCAGGCGGCGTTCGCACATTTCGGCGCGCCGGGACAGAATGTGGTCTACGCGGACGTCGACGGCCACATTGGTTATCAGGCGACGGGATTCATTCCGATTCGCGCCGGCGGCGATGGCGACGTTCCCGAGCCCGGCGAGGATGACGCGCATGAGTGGATCGCTTACATCCCCTACGAACAGCTGCCCAGTGTCTACGATCCACCGTCTGGAATTCTTGCCACGGCCAACGGGCGCGTCACGCCCGACGGTTATCCTTACGAACTCAGCACAGAGTGGATGTCTCCTTACCGCACGCAGCGCCTGTACAAACTGCTGACTGCGGCGAAGAAGTTCACGCCAGCCGACATGCTGACCATTCAGACCGACATCGTTTCCCCATTCGATCGCTTCTGCGCGGAGCGATTCGTGTATGCCGTGGATCACACGCCGCACGCATCGCAACGCGCCAAAGAAGCCGCCGAGCTGATGCGCAAATGGGATGGCACCATGGCTACGGATTCGGCCGCGGCGACCATCGCGGTATTTTCGCGCGAGAAGCTGAAGGAGCTTCTGCTGGAGCCTCGGCTGGGCGATGAGTGGAAAGAGTACAAGTCGTTTATGGGCCCGGTGTGGCTGGAGAACGTGCTGACGCACCAACCGCAGCGCTGGCTGCCGCCTGGGTACTCCAGCTACGATCGCCTGCTGGCAGCCGCTGTCGAGGATGCGATCAACGACGCCAGTGCAACCAGTGCGATCACTTTATGGAAGTGGGGGCGCGTCCATCGCACCAACATCACCCATCCCTTCTGGAGCCACGTCCCTGTCCTGAAAAAAGGCGCTGGCCCGGGAAGCCTGCCGCTGTCAGGCGATACCGAGACTATCAAGCAGGTGGCCCCACACTTCGGACCATCTGAGCGGCTAACCGTAGACTTCGCGGATCTTAACGCCACCACATTGGACATCGTCAACGGGCAGTCCGGCAACATCTTTGACGAACACTACAACGATCAGTGGGACGCATACTACCACGGGCGAACGTTTACGCTACCGTTCTCTGCCGGTGCGGTGCAGCGAGCGGGAGCGCATCATCTACGGCTGGAGCCGTAAGAACAGTGGTCAGCGGCTAGTGATGCCGACACCGCACATCGCTTCAGCGGCGATTAATCCACCTGCACGATGCCGCAGAGCGCGCCCGTGAAGATGATCTGAGTGGACTGAGGCGTGTCGGTGTTGGTGTCGTAGATTACCAGGTACCCGCCCTCAATCGCGTAAACCACATTGCGATTGGTGATAGCCAGCAGGCTGGTGATGGGGCCGCGTGGCGGCAAGGGAGGATCGGCGGTGTTGCTGGCGACATTCACAACGGAGAGACATCCCGTCGTGGTGTTGTTGCACTGGTTGGCGCCGATATAGAGCTTGTTGTTCTGCGCCAGTGCCATCGTGGTGTGAAAGCCGTCGCCGATAGGCACCGAGGTAGTGGTGATGCGGGTCATGTTGCTGATGTTGACCGCATCGTACGTGGACTTGGTTCCCGGGGGAACGGGGCTGCCCGCGACGTAAAGGGTCTGATTATTCAGCAAACCGACGCTGGCGCCGCCAACCGGAACGGTAGCCACAATTTTTTGCGAAGGAATATTAAGTTGCGCCACCGATGCGGGATTGCTGGAACCGCATTCCGGGCCGCAATTCAGGACATAAGCAGTGTTGCCATCGCTGCTGAAGAATGCATTGACCGGACGCGCCAAACCCGAAATGCTGCTGTACGTTACAGGGCTAGCGCTGAGGTTGATCACAGTTAGCGCATCGGAATTGCTGGAGAACACCAGCAGGTAGTTTCCATTCGGGCTGACAGCGACCGCGCTTGCGCCTGGTACCGGGTAGTTGGCTGAATTCGCAAGAGAGGAAACTGTCCAGGCCTGCACTATGCCAGGATGCGAGCCGCTCACTCCCGCGCTTGGCACGGGGGCGTAGACGGTGCTGCCATCGGGCGAAAATGCGGCCATGGACGCCGGACCGAGCAGCGGCAGCGAGCCCGATACGGTCTGCGAAGAGTTGGAGACCACGTACAGCGCGTCGGAGCTGGGATCGTAAACCAGAGTATTGGCCTTGCCCGGAGCGAGTACCTCGTAAGACACAGTAGTCGAGACGTCGATGACCACCGGCTGCCCTTGAACTACCTGCCCTGCCGAGTTCGTGCTCTCTTGCGTATAGGTGGTGGTGTCGTTCTGCGTATTGACAATCTGCAGATCGCCCGAAAAGGTGTTACTGATGAAAGCTGCATTAGGGACATTGGCAACCGAGGGCGCGTTGGGGTTGGGTGCACCACCACCGCAGGCTGCCATCGTGAGTGCGGCGATCAGCGAGGGAATGAGAAGGGCGAGCCGCGTCCAGCGACTGCCTGTGAGCACACTATGATTTGACATGAGCTACTGTGAACGGTTGGATTATAACAGAGCATGACACCGCGTTTTGTGCACCGCTCTGATGGCACTTTGCTCCGATTTGCGATAGAGTTCCAACCAAGCTTTCCGCTCTATCGCCGTTTGAGATCACCATGTCAACAGGATTCCTCTCCCGGTTGCAGAAGGGCGCTGTCTTATGTGATGGCGCCATGGGTACCTTGCTCTACGCCAAAGGTATCTTTATCAATCGCTGTTACGACGAGCTGAATCTCTCCGCTCCCGACCTCATCCGCGGCATTCATCAGGACTACCTGAAGGCCGGAGCCGAGGTTATTGAAACAAACACCTTCGGCGCGAATTCGTTTCGGTTGGCGAAGCACGGATGTGTGGACAAGCTGGTCGAAATCAATCGCCAGGGAGCACGGCTGGCCCGCGAGGCGACGAAGAACTTCGATGCGCTGGTTGCCGGCGCAGTGGGACCACTAGGAGTCAGGATTGAGCCGCTGGGCAAGATCGCCCTGGCCGAAGCACGAGATGCCTTTCGCCGGCAGATTGCCGCGCTGAATCAGGAAGGCGTGGATCTGTTGATCCTGGAAACATTTGGCTATCTCGAGGAGCTGCACCAGGCCATTCTCGCCGCACGCGATGTGAATCCCGCGCTGCCGGTCGTAGCACAGGTCACGATCGACGAAGACGGCAATTGCCTGGACGGGTCGAGTCCGGAGCATTACGGACCGCAGCTGGAGGCGTGGGGAGCCGAGGTTATTGGTTGCAATTGCAGCGTTGGACCGGTGGCAATGCTGGACGCGCTGGAGCGAGTTCGCGCCGTGACGACCACACCGTTGTCGGCGCAGCCGAATGCAGGCATTCCGCGCTCGGTTGAAGGCCGCAACATCTATCTGTGCTCGCCCGAGTACATGGCGAACTACATGGAGCCGTTCGTCAATGTCGGGGTCCGGCTGATCGGCGGCTGCTGCGGCACGACGCCGGAGCACATCCACACCATGAAGCTGTTCCTGAAGGTGGGAGCGGCGCGGGCATCGTCGTACAAGGTCTCCAAGACAACCGAAACCAAGCCGGTCGAACCCCCTCCCTTGAGCGAACGCTCTGCCATGGGCCGCAAGGTCGCCAACGGCGAGTTCATCACCATGGTCGAGATAGTGCCGCCGCGCGGCATCGATGCCAGGCGGGAGCTCGAAGGCGCCAAGTTTCTCAAGTCAGTGGGCGTGGACGCGATCAACATTCCCGACAGTCCTCGCGCCTCAGCCCGCCTGAGCAACCAGGCGCTGTGCCTGCTGGTGAAGCAGGAAGTGGGCATCGAACCGGTTCTGCACTACACCTGTCGCGACCGCAACGTGCTGGGCATTCAGTCGGACCTGCTGGGCGCGAGCGCGGTCGGCATTCGCAACCTGATCTGCATTACCGGCGATCCGCCGAAGATGGGTGACTACCCCGACGCGACAGCAGTCTTCGATGTCGATTCGATCGGGCTGGTCAACATCGTTCGCAATCTCAATCGCGGTCTCGACATCGGCGGCAATCCGACAGGAAGCTCGACGGCCTTCGTGATCGCAGTGGGCGCGAATCCCGGCAGCCCCAATATTGACGAAGAGATTCGCCGCTTCGAATACAAGGTCGAAGCGGGAGCCGAGCTGGCGGTTACGCAGCCGGTCTTTGACATCCGACTGCTGGAGGAGTTCCTTCGCCGCATCGAGCATTGCCGCGTTCCTGTGGTCGCCGGCATCTGGCCGCTGACCAGCACGCGCAATGCAGAGTTCATGAAGAACGAGTTGCGGGTGTCGATTCCCGACGAGATCTTTGCTCGCATGGCCAAGGCCACGACCGCTGACGCCGCGCGCGCCGAGGGAGTGGCCATTGCACGCGACATGCTCGCCGCAGTGAAGGACATGGTGCAGGGTGCACAGATCAGTGCGCCGTTTGGGCGATATTCGTGTGCCGTGGATGTCCTGGAGGCATTAGGGACAAGTAAGCGGGCTGCGGTATAGGCGGCACGCCGGCGGCGTGAAGTTCTGATGGCGGTCTGCACCATGGTTAGGGCTGTGAAATTTTCATTTCTATTGAGGAAATCTGGATTAGAATCGGCTGAAGGGGTTCGAACTTGCCGAAGTTTGAAGAGTGTCTGGAGCGGCTGGAGAAAATCGTAGCGGAACTGGAAAAGGGCGATGTGCCGCTCGACCGCGCTTTGGAACTCTTCGATGAGGGCATGAAACTCTCAGGCTCTTGCCGGAAGGAATTGGAAGAAGCCGAGGGCAAAGTAGAGATTCTGCTGAAGCGTAATGGCAAACTTCAGCCGGAACCGTTCGAATCCGCCAACGACGCCACAAAATAGCGTTGGCAAGTTGTCGGTCTGGCCAGGTATATCGCGTACCCAAGTAATCAAATTCACATGGATGGCGTTGCGCCATCATTCCTAGCCAAGAGGTTTGTCATGCGGCCTATCAATGTTGTCCTCGCTCACCACGACGCAGTATCGGCCGAGCGCCTAGCTGCATCGCTGGGAAAGGAATTTCGCAACCTGGTGGTTGCGAAGTCAGCCGACGAAACTCGTTCCGCCGTCGCGCGGTTTCGCGCGCCTTTCGCGGTGGTTGATTTGGAATTGATTGGAATGGCGGAGCTGAGAGAACTCTGCACGCACTTCCCTGCCACGGCTTTCGTCTGCATTCATCGCCTGGCGGACGACCCGATGTGGACGCAGGCATTAGCCAGTGGCGCGGTTGATTGCTGCCACTGCAATGATCTGCGCGGTATTCTGCAGGCGTCGGAACGGTACGTCGTGATCAGCCGTGGACGCAGCGCAGCAGCGTGAGCCGCAGCACTTGGCATTTAGCACTTAGCATTTAGCTTCGACCCCGCCGGGGGAGAGGTTAGAGGGCTGCTGTGTGCAGAGGTTCGGCTTTGGCTAAGTGCCAAATGCCAAGTGCTAATTGCCGCCTGTCTCACTCCGCCAGGATTTTTTCCAATCCACCTTTGCTGCGGCCGGCTTGCACCTGGTCGTAGGTGCAGCCATGCGGATCCTTGTCCGGACGCCAGCGCAGAAACTTGGTTCCGTGACGGAACCGGCCTCCGGAGAAGTGATCGTAACGGACTTCGCACACCAGCTTCAGCGCAAGCGGCTCCCACTCGCCGCTGCGCTCCGTGCTCCAGCGGCTGGGCCCGCCGGGGGCGTGGCCGGTGAATCCCGATCCACCCATGTATGGCTTTAGCGCGGCTTTGAGTTTCTTGCGTTCGGCAGCGGCGAAGCTGGAGGTGAATCCGACGTGATTGAGTTTGCCGTCTTTGTCATAGAGACCAAGTAGCAGAGAGCCCACTTCCCCGCCCTTGCTGGCATAACGGAATCCTCCGACCACGCAGTCGGCAGTGCGAATGCGCTTGATCTTGCGCATGGCCGAGCGATCGCCTGACGCATAAACACAATCCAGCTCCTTGGCGACTACGCCGTCGAAACCGCTGGCGGCGAGCTCCTTCATCCAGCGCTGCGCTGTTGCGTAGTCACGAGTCGCGGGAGAGAGGCGGATCCGTTCTTGCTTGCCGATTGTCTTGACGAATTGTTCGAGACGCTGGCGGCGCTCGCTCAGGGGCGGTTGGCGAATGACTTCCCTTCTTCGTCGACGAGAAGATCGAAGAGAAGATACGTCGCAGGCGTTTCGTGCGACAGCTTCTGAATGCGGCTGGCGGCGGGATGGATGCGCAGCAACAGATCGTCAAACGACAGATGGCCGCCACGCAGAATGACGATTTCGCCATCGAGTACGAACTGTGTGGGCTTGAGGTTGAGCAAGTGCTTCGACCAGCTCAGGAAAGTATCGCCCGAGCGGCTGGCCAGCCTTCGATTGCAGCAGCACCGTATCGCCCTTGCGAAACGCCAGGCAGCGAAAGCCGTCCCACTTGGGCTCATATTGCCAGTTGTCGCCGCGCGGGATCTCGTCGACCAGCTTGGCCTCCATCGGCGGATAGGGAGGACGGATGGGAACAGCGATTCGTGGAAAGGACTGCTTGAGTTTCTCCGCGGGGACAGCTCCTTCGCTGGCTTTGTGCAGTTGCGATGAGTTTCGGCGAGGCACTGCGGATTAGATGCGCCGTCTCGCAAGGAAGCGGCAGCTTCGGATTGCCGTTAGTCTGCTTTCGGCACGAAAGTCGGCAAAGGCGAATCGTTCGCGGATGACGATCTCTCCCGGCTTCAAGATCGATGGGCGCGTATGAAACATTGGTCCGGAATACACGCAGGTGTGAAACTCGCCGCGCTCGCCGCACGGATCAACTTCGCCGGGCAATTCGGCGAGAAGGCGATCATCGAATTCTCTACCCGCAAAATCCTGGGACAATTGCTGGATGTCGACGCAGGTGAGCTTGGCCCGCAGGCCGCCGGCGATCATCTCTCTGGCGAGGACCGCCGTTGGCATCTGCCACAGCGGGAAGAGAGGCTGCAGACCAGTGTCTCGCAATTGCGTTTCGCGATAGGCTCGCACGTCCTCGAGGAACAGATCACCGAAGGCAACCGCATTGACGTTTTCATTGACGGCACGAGCGCAGACCTCGCGCATTCGCGCCTCGTAATCTGCATTGGAGCAGGGCCATGGCAGAGGAACATCCCACAGAGGCAGCCCTGCCGCCTTCGCCTGCGCTTCGAGCACGGATCGCCGAGTGCCATGCATGGCTACACGGTCGAACTCGCTATTTAGCGTTGTCAGTAATCCGACGATCTCGCAGTCCGAACGCTGGCGAAGAACGTGAAGTGCCCAGGCGCTGTCTTTGCCACTACTCCAGGAGAGAAGAGTGCGCGTCATCGCGCCTACACTACGAAGTACTTGGCCGCGGGATGGTGGACGATGATGGCCGAGGTGCTTTGCTCCGGATCCAGCAGGAAGCCGGTGGTCAGGTGCACGCCAATGTTCTCGTCTGGATGGATCATCGCGAAGAGTTTGGTCTGGTCTTCGAGATTCGGGCAGGCCGGATAGCCGAACGAGTAGCGCGAGCCGCGATATTTCTGGTGGAAGAGATCGCGGATGTGCGGCGAATCGTCGCCGGCGATACCGAGTTCTTCGCGGATGCGCTTGTGCCCAAGCTCGGCCAGCGCTTCGGCTGACTCCACGCTCAGGCCGTGCAGGTAGAGATACTTGGTGTACTCGCCGCCTTCGAACAGCTTCTGCGTCTCGTGCGAAGCTTTGTCGCCAATAGTCACGCAGGACATGCCGATGACGTCCATACGGCCACTGGATTTCGGCAGAAAGAAATCGGAAATGCACAAGTGGCGGCCCTCGCGCTGGCGTGGAAAGGTGAAGCGCAGGGCTTCGGGCGGAATCGCATCGCCCTGCTTCCAGCCTTCGGGCAGGTTGTAGACGACGGTGTCGTTGCCGTCGCCCTGCGCCCCGAAGTAGCCGTAGACGATCTTCGGCTCGAACCAACCGGCGGCGATCACTTCTTCCTCGAGATCCTTCAGGATGGGGCGATACTTCGTCTCGACCAGACGCCCGTAATCTTCCTGCGACGCGGTCTTGAGCTGCCACTGATTCTTGAACAGCGCGGTGTGGTTGATGTACTGGAAGATCTCCCTCAGATCGAAGTCGTGCGGCTTGAGCACGCGCACTCCCCAGAACGGCGGCTGCGGAATGTTCGGCGGAGCGGGAATTTCAATGCTCGGACTCGTCGGCGCCTCGGCGTCGAGAACACCAGCCGCGGTAGCGCGGGCAAACTCCTTCACCACTTTGCCCTCCTCAATACGCTTCTCGCGCGCGCCATTCGGCGAAGACAGATCTTCCATCAGGTGAAGACCGGCGAAGGCGTCGTCGGCGTAAAAGATGCCGCCGTTGTACTCGCGGCGCAGATCGTCTTCGACATATTTGCGCGTGAGCGCGGCACCACCGCAGATCACCGGGAAGTCGAGCTTCTGATGATGCAGGTCCTGGACGACGTACTTCATCTCCAGCGTCGACTTGACCAGCAAGCCGCTGAGCCCGATGGCGTCGGCCTTCTGCTCGAGTGCGGCTTTGATGATCGCGTCCGACGGCTGCTTGATGCCAAGGTTCACGACGCGATAACCGTTATTGCTGAGGATGATGTCGACCAGATTCTTGCCGATATCGTGGACGTCGCCCTTCACGGTTGCGAGAACGATGGTTCCCTTCTGCGAGCCTTCTTTCTTTTCCATCTTCGGCTCGAGATAGGCGACGGCAGCCTTCATCACGCCAGCCGAATCGAGCACCGAAGGCAGCTGCATCTTGCGCGCGCCAAAAAGATCGCCGACCGTCCTCATGCCATCGAGCAGGACGTTGTTGATGAGGTCCAGCGGCGAGTAGGTACCGAGCGCCTCTTCCAGAATCTCGTCCAGGGACTTCTTGCTGGCGCCGTCGCCCACGGATTTTTCGCCGTTGATGATCGCCCACTTCAGTTTGTCTTCGACCGAGAGCGTATCGACGTGCGCGGTGGTCTTCTCTTCCTTACCCTTGGTTCCGGCGAAGTGCGCCATGTAGACCTGCAGCGGATCGCCATTGGACTGGTCGTAGAAAATCAACTTGCGTGCGAGATCAACTTCCGCTTCAGGAATCTTGTATAACGGATAGATTTTGCTGTAGTTAACGATGGCCATGTCGAGGCCATGATCGACCGCCTCGTGCATGAAAACGCTGTTCAGAATGCGCCGCGAATAGACGTTCAGCCCGAACGAGATGTTGCTGACGCCGAGGATGGTCTTCACCTCGGGCAGCTCCTGTTTGATGGCGCGCACCGCCTTCAGCGTCTCGATGCCGGCGGTGCGGTAGTCATCCTGGCCGGTCGAGATGGGCAGCGTGAGCGCGTCGAAGATGATATCGCACGGCCGCATGCCGTACTTGTTGACCGCAAGGTCGAAGATGCGCTTGGCGATGGCCAGCTTCTTCTGCCAGGTGAGCGCCATGCCGTCTTCGTCGATGGTGAGGGCGATGACCGCCGCGCCGTAACGCTTGGCCATGGGCAGAACTTTCGACGTGCGCTTCTCGCCGTCCTCCAGATTGATGGAGTTGATGATGGCCTTGCCGGGGATGCGTTTCAGCGCCTCTTCGATCACGTCGGCTTCGGTTGAGTCGACGGTGATGGGCGCGGGCACGCGCGTGGCGATCTTCTCCAGGATGTTCGAGATGTAACCCTTCTCGTCCTCGCCGACGATGGCGCAGCACAAGTCGAGCATGTGCGAGCCTTCGTTCACCAGCTTCTTGGCGAGCGTGAGGATGCCGTCGTAGTCCTGCGCGCGGACCATGTTCTTGAAGTGCTCGACACGCGTGGTCGTGTTCATCTCCTCGGCCACGATCAGTGGCTTGGGATCGAGATCGAGCGGCACCATGGAATACGCGCTAGCGGCCGCGGCGACGGTCTTCACGTCGCGTTTGGCGGGTTCGAGATTCGCGCAGGTTTCGGCGACGGCCTTGATGTGCTCGTAAGTCGTGCCGCAGCATCCGCCGACGATGCGCACACCGTATTCGGTGATGAACTGCTTGTGATAGTCGGCGAGCTCCTGCGGTTGCAGACCGTAGACTGCGCGACCACCGACGTTCTGCGGCAACCCAGCGTTCGGCAAGACGGAGACTGGACGCGGCGAATTCGCGCCGAGATAGCGGACGCCGTCGTTCATCTCTTTTGGCCCGGTGGCGCAGTTCATGCCGATGACGGCAACGTCAAACATTTCCAGCGTGGTGAGCGCCGCGCCCATCTCCGTGCCGAGCAGCATCGTACCGGTCGCTTCCATTGTGACCTGCACCTGTACGGGAACGTTCTTGCCGGTTTTCTTGAGCGCGTCGAAGATGCCGACCAGTCCGGCTTTTGCTTGCAGGATGTCCTGACAGGTTTCGAGCAGCAGAACGTCAACGCCGCCTTCGATGAGCCCGATCGCCTGTTCTGTGTAGGCGGCAGCCATGTCGTCGAAGCCGATGTGGCCAAGCGAGGGCAACTTCGTGGTCGGCCCCATTGATCCGGCAACGAAGCGCTTGCGGCCGTTCGACGAGAAACTCGATGCCACTTCTCGCGCCAGCTTCGCCGCGGCCACGTTGATCTCGTGAACCTGGTCGGCCATGTCGTACTCGGCCATGACGATTCGCGTGGAGCTGAAGGTGTTGGTCTCGACGACATCGGCACCGGCGGTCAGATACGAGGCGTGAATTTCCTTGACGACATCGGGACGGCTGAGCACGAGGATGTCGTTGTAACCGTCCTTGCCCCAGAACTCATCAAGCGGAAGGTTGTAGGCCTGGACGGCGGTGCCCATGGCGCCGTCGTAAATGACAACGCGTTCCTGCACGGCTTTGAGGTAGTCGCTCATTCGTGTTCTGTCACCCAGGCACCGGACATCTGACTCATTCCGTCGAGTGCGAGATTTGATGAGCCTCTCCGGACGCCCGATTCAGGCGGCCCTGCGCTTCACATGGCTTGCAGAGGAGAGGGGAAAGCTCGCAGCTTTAGTCATTCAGTATCGCAGCTTTGCGCGTGTTTGGAAAAGCGGGCGGCAGCCAATGGCAAGGTTCGCGAGCCAGTGGATGCTATTGAGTATTGAGCAGCGTAGGCCTCTTCCGCCGAATCGACAGGCGATGCTGTGCCGTCCCGGAAGGACTCACATGGGCGCCTTACGCTGCGAATCGGGACGAGCATCCCTCCGGGGCGAAGGAGGAATGGTCGTCCCATATGTTCGCAGTTACTACATCGGTTGACTACTGTTGCGGAGGCGCCTGTTGCGGTTGGCCCTGGCCCATTCCACCGCCCTGACCCATTCCGCCGTGTTGGCCCATGTGCTCCATCTGGCGATCCTGCATCTGAATAAACTTGGTCTGCTGATCGGCAGTGAGCACGGACTTGATCTGGTCGTTGGTGCCCTCGCGAATGGTCTTGGCCTTAGCCCATTTGTCCTGCTGCGCCATGGACGTGTCCTGATGCAACGACTGCATCTGGGTCTGTTCCTGCTCCAGCATCGGTTTGATCTTCTCCTGCTGGTCAGGCGTGAGGTTGAGCATCTTGGTCAAGTGCTGCAGGCGCTGGTCGGGTGACATCATTCCACGATGGCCGCCGCCGGGGCCCATCTGGCCTTGGCCCATCTGACCCTGGCCCTGGCCCGTCTGGCCTTGACCCATATTGTCTTGTGCGTAGAGCGCGGTTCCACAGCAAGCCACGGCGATGGCAAGCAGCCCGCATATTAATACTTTCTTCATTCGGTATAGCTCCTTGGACACTCGCTGCCAGGCGCTGGTGGCCATCAACATCGCGGCCATCGAGAAGGGTGAATTCGACGTGGTCATCAGCACGGTTACAGCTTGCAGCTTTCGGAACATTCGTGATGGATTCATGGCCCGCAATCGAGTGTGTATTTGCTTAAGTCCGAGTGCTGAAACCCCGCGGCGCACGAGAAGTTTTCGCTTCCGCGCGCAAAGAAATATTGGAACTCATTGTAGAGATGCGCGGAAGGCTGCGACAGAGGTGCGAGATTCTCGCACCTCGTATCGCAGATTAGTTGCCGGATTCGACTACTGGCCGCGGCTGGCGGGTGGAACGATGCCGTTCATGCGCAGGTAGACCGCCATCTGACCGTAGTGGTCGAAGGGATGGCCGAGCGCGATGACGGTCAGTCCAAGGCGCGAGACCTTGTTGGGACCGAAGGGACTCTGCACCTGAACGAGAATGTTGTTCTCATCCAGCGTCCCCAGCGCCTTGTGCAGATAGGCAAACGAATCCTTGAGGAACTTCACAATGTCGGCCTTGGAGGTCAGGTTATCGGGACCGTTCTCGCTGCCGACGTTGACCGGAGGCTTCTCCGACATGATCGCTGCGCCCATCATGTAATTGACAGCGGCGACGTGTTTGATCTGCTGCGCGAAGGTGCGCACGCCCTTGAATTCGCCCTGCGTGGGAGCGAAGTTGAATTTGTCGTCGGGCATCGCCTCGGCCCCAGAGACCAACTCCTTCTCAATGCCAGTGAGCGAGTGGTCGTAGACTGCGGCGAAGGTGACCTTCTGATCGGTCTTGGCTTGGGCATTGGCTACAGCCGTTCCGCCTGCGCCCAAAGCCAACATCAAGATTGCGGTGACAACTTCTTTCCTCATCCAAAATCCTCCACAGAGAATTGTCGTGAAATCTGGCCCCAAATTGCGTAGGAGAATTCTAGTCCATTCCGGCCGTTGTCGGTTGCAGATTGCCGGGATGCAACCTGAACCATGCTGCCGCAGGAAGGCCAAGCAGCAGCCCGATTGCCGCGAACGATAACGAGCGCGGCGTGCCGACGCGCTCGGCGATTGCTCCCCACAACGTCGCGCCGCCGGCGAGTCCGCCCTGCAGGACAAGAAGGTACATAGAAATTGCACGGGCGCGCATGTGGCTGGGACACATGGTCTGCGCCGAGACGTTCAGGCTGGCGAGGATCTGGATCCACGCGACACCGGCGATGAACATCGTCATCGAGAGCAGTGGAAAGGTGCACCATTGCGGCGCGGCAAAGGTAGTGAAGGCAAACACGGCAGTAGAAACGGAAACCAGAGAGTCGGCGGAAACTCTATGGCGCAGAGTCGGCATCAGCGTCGCGCCGGCGAGTGCGCCGGTTCCGAAGAACCCCAGCAGCAGGCCGTAGCCTTGCGATCCGAACGGGTGCGCCAGCAGCGGCAGCAGCGTCGGCAATGCGCTGGCGCCGATGCTGAACACCGCGGTGCGAACCAGCACGGCCTTCACCAGTTGCGAGTCCCGCGTATGACGAATGCCCTCAAACATCGCGCGCATCATGTGGCCCGTTTGAAAGGACACGCGCCCGGCAGCTCCGCGCCATCGATACAGGAAGTAGATGACGCCGAAGAACGAGACCGCATTGAGCAGAAACGCAATGCCCGAACCAGCGGCGGCGATCAGCAATCCTCCGAAGGCCGGACCAATTGCGCGCGCCACGTTATATCCGGCAGAGTTGAGCGCAACGCCGGCGGCAAAGTTCTGCTGCGAAACCGTCTCGGGAGTAATGGCCTGCCACGCAGGATCGTTCAGCACCGCGCCGAAACCCATGAGCAGGGTCAGCAACAGAAGGAGCGTTGGCGTTGTTTTGCCGGCGAGCGTCAAAGCTCCGAGAGCGACCGCGGCCAGCACCATCCAACTCTGCGTGAAGAGCAGCAGCTTGCGGCGATCGACCATGTCGGCAATCGCGCCTGCTGGAAGTACGACGAGAAAGACCGCGATGCTGCCGGCCGCCTGCACCAGTCCGACCATCAGTGGCGACATGGTGAGCGAGGTCATCAGCCACGCCGCGCCGACGTTCTGCATCCACGTTCCGGTGTAGCTGATGACGGAGGCGATCCAGAGCGATCGGAAGAGCGGTTCGTGCAGCGGACCAAGAGCGCCACGACGACGGGGCGGCGCGATGGGCAACTGGGGCAGCGAGCTCAGTTCGGCCATGGAATCAGATCTCTCGAGCCCGCCGAACTTCAGTGCACGCGGTTGTTGGGCTGGCTGCGGTGGAACGCTCCGACCTTGCCATGCTCCGCTCGTGGCCATCGTCCATCAGACTTGGGATTCTGAACAAAGGTAAGCCGCCAGCGCGAGGCTTTTGTCATCAACGTTCCGAGCGGCTTTGAATTCGTGACCAGTTGCGGTGAATGGCTTCGCCTATCCCGCCGCCCCAGCATTCGGGAGCCTCATCACAAATGGCCACTCGCGCCGCTTCCACGATCGCACCAGGTAAATCGCCAGGCCCAGTATCAGAATCGCCACCGCATAACGAATCTCGCGGAGGTAATTCTTTCTGGCCAGCAGAATGAAGGTGAATCCCGCAATCGCCATCAACGCCGGAATCGGATACAGCCACATGCGGAACGGCCGCGGCATCTCGGGACGCCGCTTTCCCAGCACCATCACTCCAATGGCTTGCACTATGAACTGCAGAAGAAGCTTTATCACTACCATCGCGGCGATCACGTCCGCCAGCCGCAGGAAGCAGCACAGCATCGCGACAAAGCCCAGCGCCAGCAGCGACACGGTCGGCAAACGGCGCTTGGGGTCGACTCGCGCAAAGACGCGAAAGTAGTTGCCGTCCAGCGCGGCTGCATAGGGCACGCGCGAATAGGCCAGCAACGTCGAAAACACAGACGCAAACGCTGTCCACATGATCAGGCCGGTGATGACTCGTCCCGCCCATCCACCGTAGATCCGCTGCATGAACACCGAGATGACGAAGTTGGTCTGCTCGCCCGAATGCGACACCATCTCTCGCCACGGAATCACGCCCAGCACGGCGACGTTCATCGTCAGATAAATCGCCGCTATGACGCAGATGGAAATGATCACCGCGCGCGGAATCGTGCGTCCCGGATCCTTCACCTCCCCGCCGAGGAAGCAGACGTTGTAGTAGCCCCAATAGTCGTAGGTAGTGATCAGTATCGCCGACCCCATGCCAGTGAAGAACGCCGGCGACAACGTGAACGCGCCTGGGGGAAAATCGAACGCGCGCGCTGCGCTGAAGTGCGTCAGTCCGGCAAAAATCACCCAGGCAATCGTGATCGCCACGCCGACCCATAGCAGCTTCGCCAGCTCGCCCAGTATAGTGATGCGACGATAGAGAAGAACGGTCACGAATGCGGCAGTCGCAATCGCAATCCACGTCGCCGGCATCACAAGGACATTCACTTCCATCGTGCCGATCAGCGGCATCGGGAAATGAAACGTGTGCGCGAGAAGAATGTGCCCAAGGCTCGGCCGCAAGTATCCCGCATAACTGGCCATGCCGATGCAGCCCGATGCAATCGACAGAGGGGCGCTGAACGAAAGCTGCCAGATGAAGAGGAACGACAGCAACCGCCCCAGCGACTTGGGCCCGTAGATTTCTTTCAGGTAGCGATAGGAGCCACCGGCTTCAGGCATTGCTGCGCCCAGTTCGGCCCACACCAGCCCATCGCACAGCGCGAAGATCGCTCCGAAGATCCAGCCCAGCAACGCCTGCGGTCCACCGGCCGCGGCGATCACCAGCGGCAGCGTGATGAACGGCCCCACGCCAACCATGTCGATCATGTTCAGCGTGGTGGCTTCGGTTAAGCCAATGCCGCGGACTAGCTGGGTTTCGTCCGTTCCTGCAGATGGGACACGGCGTGACGATTCCGGAGGTTGCTCCGGACTACCTGGGCTCATGGCCTACGCTCAGCAGATTCACATAGAGACGAATCGCTCCCGGAACTCCAAACGGCAGCTGCCGGAAAAATGCGTAGCCGTTATAGATGTAATAGCCCTTGCCGTATTGCGCCAGCAGCAGACCGCCCTTCTGCGGCTGCTCGCCAGGATCATTACACGCCAGCAGCGGCGTGAAGTGCGAATCCCATTGATCCATGAAGTAGAGGCCGCGCTCCTGCACCCAGCCATCGAAATCATGCTCTGTAATCGGATTGGGATAATGAAAGACCGGATTCTGCGGATCGAGGATCGTCACCGGCGCCTGCTCTACCGTCACGCGCTCACGACTGAGCTGAGCCGGATACGGCGTGTAATGTCCCTCGTTGAAATCGCTGGGGGACGTGTTGTACTGCACCAGCAGCGTGCCGCCGTTCTTCGCATAATCGAGCAGCCGCTGATTGTTCTTCTTCACATCATCGCGCGTATCGTACGCGCGAATGCCCAATACGATCGTCCCGTAGCCACTCAGATCACCGCTCGCCACGTCTTCAGGCGTGAGCATCGTGACATTCAGTCCCAACTCGCGCAGCACGTCGGGAATATCGTCGCCTGCTCCCATGATGTAGCCGATCTTCAGCCCCTGCGGGACTTTGACATTGACAATGCTGGCGCGCTGCAGCGCCGGCTGATAGTAAAAGAATCCGCCCAGGTCAGGACGCGTGACCAGCGCGTAGCCGTCGCCGTAATCGCGGCCATCGGCATTCAACAGAGCGTGTACTTCGTAACGACCTTCCTTCGCGCCGTCCGGCAGCTCCTTAAAGTCGACACTCTTCTGCCCAGGCCCTGTGAAAGACACATCCGCCGACTGCGGTTCGGTTGCCCAGCCCTTTGGCGCTTCGGGATGAATCACACCCTTGCCACGATCTGCCGTCGTGCGAACTCCCACGCTCAACTGCGCCGACGGATTTGCTCCCGCCAGCATGATCTGAGTCGCCGGCAGGGCCTCCACCGAAAACGGTGGAACAACGGCCAGCGGCATCGACCACTTCTCGCCCTTGTCGTCGTGCATTGGCGTGCGCGCCACGCTGCGAATCTCGCCTTCGGCGCCGTTGATCGTATACTCCACGCGCGCCGAAACCGGCGGCGGCGGCAAGGCCAGCGTCAGATACTTCGGATTATCGATCTTGTAGATCGCGTCAATATCCGGATCGTTGCGATGGAAGTAAGCTTTCGTCGGCTGCGCATCGACCGGCGGTGTCACGCGAAAAGTCAGGGCGCAGCCGTCGCCCGCTGCGATGGTCTTCGGCAGATTGTCCATGAAGAGCTCCGACTTCCAGCCGTCGGGCACATCGACTGCAAACTGCCTGATCGCCATCGGTGCGGCGCTGCCGTTGTGCAACGTCGCACGCAGCAGAAACGGCTTGCCCGCTGTGATCACCGCCGCTAGCACATCGCCCTGGTCGGTGGGAAACTTCGCAGCCAGCGGCCGTCCGTCGGGAGTCCCGGGACCGAGCTGCAGATCCGTCCCTAAGGCCAGATTCGCTGCTTCCTCAAACTGGTGTTCTTTGGTGCGCAAGCTCGCAAGCAGATCAGCCTTTCCCGCGGCCGACAATTGCGATGCTTCGACACGCTTAATCAGCGCGCGTGTACGATCCAATCCCTGCAGCAGCGCGCCGCCCGCTGCCTGCTGATCTTTGTCCGCCGCCTCTGTTGCTTCATCAACCGTCTTCGCGATCGCCTGTAACTCCGAACGCAGCCATGGAACCTTCGCTTGATCCGCGCCCAGTCGCGTTGCCAAGGCGGGCAGCGAGGTCTCGATGCCATCGAAGAAATCCGACTCGTGCGCTCCCGCAGACGGCGGATTGGGTATTGCGGAATCGATCAGCTTGTAATAGCTGAAGCGTTGGCCCTCGCGAAGGGTCCATCCCCCCGCGCCTTGCGATAGCTGATGCTTCAGTCCCTTCCAGGCAAACTGCACATAGCTTTCGCCCAGCAATGGATCGTTCTGCGAGGTTTCCAGCTTGATCGTCCATTGCTCGTCGGCGCCAACGTTGTCCATGTACAGCTTCTTCGCCTGCCAAGGTTGCAGGCCTTCGCGAATCTGATCGGGAAAGCGCGTCGGATCGGCGGCGGCTCGAAATGCTTCGCGCGTCAGAATTCCCGACGCCTGATGATGGCCGTGTCCATCGCGCGAGTTCCCCTGGAACCGCGTGCAGATCACGTCCGGACGGAAGGTGCGAATCACGCGCACCATGTCGCCCAGCGCGATATCGTGACCGCCCCATTTCTCGAACGTCTCATCGGACGTCTTGGAGAATCCGAAATCCGCGACCCGCGTGAAGCGCTGCTCCACTCCGTAGTAGCGATCGGCCGCTAGCAGCTCCAGCGTGCGAATGATTCCCAGCTCATCGAAGAGATTGCTGCCGAGCTTATTCTGTCCGCCCTCGCCGCGGTTCAGCGTGAGCTGCAGCACCGTGTCGCCGTGCCCGCGCGACTCCAGCGTCAGCATGCCGCCGTCCTCGTCGTCGGGATGCGCGACCGTGTGCATCAGCCGTGCCGTCGTGTGCAGGCGGCGCAACATCAGCTTCAGCCCGGTGGTTCCGGTGTCGACGGAGAGTGGTTTGGTGTCGACCCACGGCGATGGAACTTGTGCCAGCGCCGATGTCCGGCACAGCGCCAGCAAAACAGCGGAGACCACGCCGATCTGCAGTCTTCGGCGTATGGTGCGATTCGAAAAGATCATCGGTTATCGAAGGTTACTAACAGCCCCTACAGAGTACACAAAAGAACCGCGAATCGCGATTGGCAGCAGCGGCTCGCTTTTCGTTCCTCGCTGTTCGCCAGAGGCGCTGAGCTCTCAGGTCCTGGCTCCTAGATCTTGGCCCTCAGATCTTTCTTAGCTCTTAGTCGGCGTCAGCCCCAGCCTTGTTTGCTAAAAGCTAAGAGCCCAAAGCGAAGAGCGAATGGCGAAGAGCGAAAAGCGATCTACACATACGCCTCATGCACGTAACACCACTTCCATTCTCCCGACTTGAATGCCTGCATCACCGCATGTCCGGTCTCTCGGAAGTGCTTGTTCGCATGCTGGCCCGGCGACGAATCGCAGCAACCGACGTGTCCGCAGGTTAGGCATTTGCGCAATTGCACCCAGCGCTCGCCCGTCTGCAGGCACTCCGCGCAACCATCGTGACTAGGAGCAACGCTCAAATTCGCATCTTTCACGTGCTCACATTTCGCCATCAGACCTCCGTGGGAACAAGTTGTTTGGATGACTTGTCGCTTGGGAGGGATTCCGATCAACGTTGCACAGGTTCGACTGTCGCCGCTTGTCTATAATTGTTGTTTACGACAGTGCATGTGAGGTGAGCGATTCGTTGTTCACTTTCGCCGTGGGCTTCTAGCTCTTAGCTCCTAGCGGGCAAACTTCAAGCCGCGCCTGCTAAGAGCTCAGGGCTAACAGCTATCTATGATCCAGACCCTGTTCGGCAGCACCGAAGAAAAACCCAGCTTTCTGCAACGCATGAAGGAGGCGGTCACGCGCACGCGTGAAAGCCTCAGCGAGCGTATCGACGACGCCGTCGCTTTCCGCAAAGAAATCGATCGCGAGACGCTCGACGATCTCGAAGCCACACTCATCTCAGCCGATCTCGGTACCGCAACGACCACCGCTGTTCTCGCTGCGCTGCGTGAGAAAGTCGATCGCCGGCAGGTCGCCAACGTCGACGAGCTTAAGCGTGTCTTGAAGGACGAACTGCTGGCTATTCTTAATGCTGCCGATAACCGGCCAGTGCAAAAAGTCGAAGGTGAGCCTGAAGTGATTCTCGTCGTCGGCGTGAACGGCACCGGCAAAACGACTTCCATCGGCAAGCTCACTCACCTGCTGCGCTCGCAGGGCAAGACAGTCTTGCTGGCCGCGGCTGACACCTTTCGCGCCGCCGCCATCGAGCAGTTGGAAATCTGGGGCGATCGCACCGGAACCGAAGTCATCAAGAACAAGCCCGGTGGCGATCCCGCAGCAGTGCTCTTTGACGCGCTGCAAGCCGCTAAGGCGCGCAACACCGACTACGTCATTGTCGATACGGCTGGCCGCCTGCACACCAAGAGCAGCCTGATGGAAGAGCTGGCCAAGATGCGACGCACGGCGCAGCGCTTCAGCGCCAATGCTCCTCACGAGACGTTGCTGGTGATGGATGGAACAACCGGCCAGAACGGCCTGCAGCAGGCACGGTTGTTCACGCAGTCGGCGGGCGTCACCGGCATCGTGCTGACCAAGCTCGACGGAACGGCCAAGGGCGGAGTCGTCGTTGCCATCTGCAAGGAGCTGGGCCTTCCCGTCCGCTACGTCGGCGTTGGCGAGAAAGTCGGCGACCTGCTCCCCTTCAACCCGCAGGATTTCGTGAACTCACTTTTCGACTAAATGAGCGCCCCGCCAACCGACGAGCAGTTCATGCAGCAAGCCATGGAGCTCGCCCGGCAAGGCGTCGGGCAGGCTTCGCCCAATCCTTGCGTGGGCGCGATACTCGTCGCACCGAATGGCGAGATCGTTGGCCGTGGATCGCACACTTATGCAGGCAAGAAGCACGCCGAGATCCTTGCCATTGAGCAAGCCGGCAAACGCGCGCGCGGTGCGACACTCTACCTCAGTCTCGAACCCTGCTCTCATGTGGGTCGCACCGGCCCCTGTGCCGACGCCGTCATCGCCGCGGGAATCAAGCGCGTCTTTGCCGCCATGCGTGATCCGAATCCTGCCGTGAGCGGCCGGGGCTTTGCCAAGCTTAGCAGCGCTGGCATCGAGGTCCGTGAAGGGCTCTGCGAATCTGAAGCGAAGAAGCTCAACGAGGCTTTCGCGAAGTATATTCGCCACAAGGTTCCCTTCGTGACGCTGAAGACGGCGATGACGCTGGACGGCAAGATCGCGCCGCCACCCAACGAGGCGGATATCGATGCGACCTCAGCTGCGCCCAGCGGCGGCTGGATCACGAGCGAGACCGCCCGGGCCCATGTTCACCAGATGCGTCACGCCAGCGACGCCATCATGGTCGGAGTGGGCACGGTGATCGCCGATGATCCGCTGCTTACCGACCGCACCGGCCTGCCGCGCCGCCGTCCGCTTCTGCGCGTCATCCTCGATTCGCGCCTGCGCCTGCCGCTGGATTCCCGCGTAGTGAAGACGGCGCGGCAGGATCTTATCGTTTTCTGCTGCTTCGCCGAGGAGAACAAGCGGCGTGAGTTGGAATCGCGCGGCGTGATCGTCGAGCAGGTTCCCATGCAACGCTCTGCGCCTGATGGCACCATTGTCTTCCCCAGCGGCTCGCCCGCGGTGGAAGGCCGTCCCGACCTCGACCGTGTGATGCATAACCTTGGCGAGCGTGACATCACCAGCCTTATCATCGAAGGTGGCGCCATGGTGAATTGGGCGGCGCTTGCTGCCGGCATCGTGGACAAGATTTTCTTTTACTATGCGCCGAAGATTCTGGCGGGAACTGGCTCGATTCCCTTTGCACTGGGCGCAGGCTACCGTCGCATCAGCGAAGCCGCGTCGGTGAAGTCACTCACGCTGCATCGCTTCGGAGAGGATTTCGCGGTGGAAGGATATCTGCGCGATGTGTACGGAGAAGAAGCAACTAGCGACTAGCAATTAGCAACTAGCTCTGAACTGCAACCAACGGCGACCGGAGCCAATTGCTAATCGCTAATTGCTCGAGGCTTCCCATGTTCACCGGACTCATTGAAGAAGTTGGAACCATTGCCAGCACTGTGGAACGCGGCGGCAATCACCGCATCACCATCAACGCTCCAAGCACCGCGAAGGAGCTGAAAACCGGCAATAGCGTCGCCGTCAGCGGAGTCTGTCTGACCGCTCTCGACATTACGCCTACGTCTTTCTGCGCTGATCTTGCCGCCGAAACCTGGGCGCGCACTTCCCTTTCGCGCATCACGCAAGGCGCGCAGGTCAATCTCGAACTGCCGCTGAAAGCCGATGGGCGCATGGGCGGGCACATGGTGCAGGGGCATGTGGACGGCGTGGCGCGCTTCGTCGCCCTCGATCCTATCCCCAACGCCGACGACTTCTGGTTGCATCTCGACATCCCCGAGGATCTCGAGAAGTACGTCGTCTTCAAGGGATCGATCGCAATCGAAGGCATCAGCCTGACAGTTGCGAAGCTGGAAGGCCTGCGGCTCACCATCGCCATCATTCCTCACACTGTGAAGATGACGAACCTGGGTTCGCTGAAGGCCGGCGACCCGGTCAACATCGAGACCGACATCGTCGCGAAGTATCTCGAGAAATGGACCCATCGCGATCAGCAAAGCGGATCGCTGACAGTAGATCGGCTGGTCGCGCAGGGATTCTAGAAAAAGCCCACCACGGAGGCCACAGAGAACACGGAGATAGGAATGTGAAAAACTCCGTGTGCTCGGTGTTCTCAGTGGTTGATTTGCCTTAGTAAGCAGCTCTCCCGCAGTCGGGACAAAACCTGCTGCCCGCCGGCATCGACGTACCACAAACGCTACAAAAGCCCAGGGAACTCTGGCCGCCAGGTAGTGCAGCGCCTGCGCCAGCGGCACGCGTCATTGATTGCGTTCCATAGGGCGTCATCGGCTGACTCCCATAAGGAGAATACGGGCTTGCATATCCAGCGCGGCCGCCGCCTTTCGGATTCGGTCCATATCGATTCGGACCCGGGGTGCTGTCCAGCACATGGAAGACCAGTAACACGATGCCGCCCGCCGGAACGAACCCAACCAGCACCCACCAACCGCTGAGGTCCGCGTCGTGGAGCCGCCGCACGGATACCGCCAGGCCGGGAACGATCGTCGCTAGCGCATAGACGCACAGGAAAACACCGAGAAACAGTGGGAGAAAAGTCTGGGTATGGGCGATCAGAGGGGGAATGAGCGCCGCAAGCAGGGCACCGAGGATGACGATGTTGATCAGCTGAAACATCCAGTATTCTTTGCGCCTGGCCCGTCCGCTGAAGTCGGCGTATTTCCTCATTACCTCCAGGTACCAGTACACGATTCCTCCTGTGGCGCTTGCTCTGGTTCGAGATTGTGCGCTGATAGCCTGAGCAAGGCAACAGAAAACAGCGCCTGGATCAAGCGCTGATTCACGGGAGGACTGTTCGCGACACGCAGGTTTACAGTGACCCAAAATGCGGCTGGTGAGCCGGCCGTTGCGCCCCGAAGTAGTGTTCGAAATCCATGGAGTCGAGTTCGAGGAACTCCTGCACAATCGGCTCCTGGCAGGCGGCCATTTCTTTGAACGTTCCGAAGAAGATCGCCTTGGCCTCGTGCAGAAACAAGAGGCGATCGGCCAGCTTCTTGGCGAGCGCCATGTCGTGGGTGACGACGATGCTGGTCAGCTTCAACTGTTTCTTTAACTTTTGGATCAAATCCCCTAACAGGTGAGCCATTAGCGGATCGACCATCGTCGTAGGTTCGTCGTACAAAACCGCGTCCGGCTGGGCGGCCAGGGCGCGCGCAATCGCCACCGAACGCTTCATCCCGGTCGACAGATCCGACGGAAGCATATCGCGAAACTCGCGCACTCCCACCATATCGAGCAGGCCGTCGATGATCTGATAGATCTGGTCTTCCTCCAGCCCTCCGCGTTCGCGCAGGGGAAATGCCACGTTCTCGCCGACGGTCAGCGAGTCGAACAGCGCGCCGTTCTGAAACACCATCGTGACCTTCTTGCGAATGCGCTCCATCTCCGCTTCGGGGTAATCAGTGACGTCTTCGTAGGCCACCCAGATTCGTCCACTGTCGGGCTTGAGAAAGCCCATGATTTGGTGCAGGGAGACTGACTTGCCGACGCCGCTTCGGCCCAGGATGCAGACCGTCTCGCCGGGCATCACATCAAAGCTCACGCCGTCCAGCACCACGTTGCTGCCGAATGCCTTGTGTACGTTCTGGAACTCGATGTAGGGCTTTTGCTCAGGCATCGCTGATTTCTTTTCTTCCTCCCTGGGTTGCGGCTCGGCTGCCGGTGCGTTCTGGTTTACCAGCTCTCCATACTCTTCGGAGGTGTTGACGTTATGGAACAAGTCGGCAGAGAATCCCGCCGCTACGATCTCCTGCAACGGAACCTGACGCGTTGGAACCGCTGCGAACAGATGACTGATTTTATAGTCGCCTCGTTTCAGAGCATCCTCAGCGACTGTTCGCACCTGCGGGCGATAAATCGCGCATAGCGGCTGCAGACCGCCCAGCGCATCCGGAACCACGACCAGATCCTGCGTCGCTTGCGCTTGCTGTAACAGCCACTGCAGAAAGCCTGGCGTCATCAACGGCATGTCGACCGAAAGCATCAGATTCAAATCGGTCTCGGTCGTGCTCAATGCGGCGTGAATTCCGCCCAAGGGCCCGCAATCCGGATAGACATCCTCAATAACAACGCCGAATGGCTCGTATCGCTGCCTGGGACCAACGATGTATGCCCTGTCAGCCACGGCTCGAGCTGTCTGCAGCGCACGCTCCAGCAAAGTCAGCCCACCCAGCTGCAGCAGAGCCTTGTCGGAGCCCATACGCGAGCTGCGACCGCCGGCGAGCACAAATGCAGTCACGCCATCCACGACCACATGATATTGACATAAGCGGTCGGTCGCAATTCGCTTTTCGCTCTTCGCTTTTCGCCAGAGAGTTCGAAACCAAACTAATGAATTTGGGCGGCCCGTACGGACCTGTCGCAACAGGCTTTGTAAGCATGCGTCGGAATTGCCCCTCTTGCTCTTCCATCTGGCGAAAAGCGAAGAGCGAAAGCCGAACAGCGATGCTACGCGTGCGCAGGTTTAAACGTGCTGGTCTTGGGAATGCACCCGTTGATCTCGACGGCGACGATGCGTCCAGCATGATCCAGTTCCAGAGTTGCGGGCGCGTTGAGGACCGCATCGCCGTTTAGTCCGGGCAGCGAGATGAACACGCGATTCTCGACGTAAGTTGCCGTCGGGTCGCGCTTGAGGAAGGACAGTGCGTGATCATTGCGGCACATCTTGGGCAGCATGAAACTCAGGTCGGCGACATCGCCCGTCTCGGTGACGGACACCGCGACCTCGATCGAGATGCGCGACGTGACCTCATCACCTTCCACTTCAACCTGGGGCTTGAAGCAGATGTAATACTCGAACCCGGACTCGGGATCGAATGGGCTTCGATCCACCTGAAATGCCATGAGTGCGCCTCCCTGCTCGCGCACGGCTTGGACAAGCATACTAAATCACATGAGTGCCCCCTGCAATATCACAAAGGTTCCATTCAAGCCGCCGAACAAAATCGAGCCGAAGCCTGTTGCAGACGCCCGCTCTGGTATATTGCGGTGATAGCCGTTTTGACCCAAGCATGCCACTGTTTTCGCCCACAGAGTTTGCGAAGGACCAAGTGCTGGCAGTGCAGGAGTACTCCCTGCTGGCCGGTCGCTCGCTCTCTAATGTCTTCGCGCGACCGCGCTACGTAGACGACACACTGCAGCAAGCCGACCTGATCGGCGTAGGTTCGTTGCCAATCGTCGTCCTCACGGGCTTCTTCACCGGCGCCGTGCTGGCGTTGCAGACCTCCGGCACGCTGCAACAATTCGGATCGCTTTCGTTGACCGGCAAACTGGTGGCGTTCTCGATGGTTCGCGAGCTCGGCCCGGTGCTGACCGGTTTGATGGTGGCAGGCCGCAATTCCAGCGGCATGGCCAGCGAACTCGGCTCCATGAAGGTCACCGAGCAGATTGACGCCATGCGCGCCATGGGCGTCGATCCCTCGAAAAAACTGGTAACCCCCCGCGTAGTCGCGACGGTCGTCATGCTGTTTTTCCTCAGCATCATCTCCGACCTGGTCGGACTCACCGGCGGCTTCATGATTTCCTATCTGCTGCTGGGGCTCGATGCCAACCAGTACTGGACCACGGCGTACCAGGGTCTGCGCTTCGGCGATGTGCTGATGGGATTGAGCAAGCCGGTCATCTTCGGCTTCATCATCGCCAGCATCGGCTGCTATTACGGCTTGTCGGCCAAAGGAGGCACGCAAGGCGTGGGACGCGCCACCACGCAGGCTGTCGTTGCCGCGTCCGTCCTGATCCTGGTCAGCGATTTCTTCCTGACCCGGCTGCTCATGGGATTCTTTCAATACTGACCATGCCAATCCTCGCTCCACCAGAAGAAAGTTCCCTGTCGTCGCCTCCGCCACCTGCTGCCGGATGCGTGATGAGCTTCGAAGATGTCGCCATTGCCTTCGACCATCCTGTGCTCGAAGGCATCTCATTTCAGCTTCCGCGCGGCGAGACCAAGATCCTCATGGGCGTGGCCGGCACCGGCAAGACGCTGATCCTGAAGCTGGCACTGGGGCTGCTGAAACCGGATTCCGGACACATCAACGTGCTGGATAACGAGGTCACGGCCATGCGGGAGCAGGACCTCTTCGCCTTGCGCCGTAACATCGGAATGGTCTTTCAGGAGAGCGCGCTCTTCGATTCGATGACGGTGGAAGAGAACGTCGCCTATCGCTTGATCGAAGAGACGGGGAGGGTTACCGAAGAGATCCACCAGCGCGTGCTGGAAGCGCTGCGATTCGTCGAACTGGAGCACACGGTCGCGCTCTCTCCTGGTGAGCTTTCCGGCGGCATGCGGCGGCGCGTGGCCATAGCCCGCGCCATCATCACGCAACCGGAGGTCTTGTTGTACGACTCACCTACCGGCGGTCTTGATCCGGTCACATCCAACACGATTATCGAACTGATCGTGAAGCAGCGCGATGTTTATCACACCAGCTCCCTTATGGTGACGCATCGCCTGCAGGACGCCTTCACCATGGCCAGTCATTATTTCGATCGCCAGCAGAACAAGATGGTGCCGGTTGGAGATGGAGTGGACTGCGGTGATCTGAATACCAGGTTCCTGATTCTTCGTGATGGCAAGATTATCTTTGAAGGCAACGCTGCTGAGCTCTTGCGTTGCGATGATCCCTACATTCGTGAGTATTTGAGCTAAGGTGGGTAGAGCGGCGCTTCAGCCAGGCTTTCTGTGGTTGGATTGCGGCCGCTGCGAGGCAGCGGCAGCAATCCAATATCCAGGAGAAGCGCGATGGACGCCGGCCTAAAGGCCGGCTCTACCCTGCCCTCCAAATGCCACGACGCTAAGCAGCGCCTTTACTGGCAGCAGCTACGCGCATCTTGGCGAACTCTGCCATACGCACCTGCATACGCTTCAACCGTTCGCGTCCTTCCGGTGTACCTTCCACTACCTTCTCCACGTTCTGCAGGAACTCGGGAGACACCATCTTCTCGCGCATCTCTTTGATGAAGGGCTGAACCTTGGCATACACAAAGTTCATCTCGCCGAGGGTGTCCTGTGCCAGGGCGGCATTGAGCGTGCCATGGACAATCAGGGACGCAACCATTTCCCAATAACCCAGCACCTGCCGCACGTAGGCGTTTTCCTTGGTGCCGAATGCACCAACGACGGACATTAATTCTTCAAATGAAGACGGTGAAAATTGGGCGACAAAGTCCCGTGCCTGCCGCATGACTGCTTCGCGGCGAAGATCGTAAAGCTTCAAAACCAGTTCGGCATCGTGATGCGTGGCTTGCGTATTGCTCATGAGTCCTCCGGATGAATGGGATGGGAAAAGCCGTCGATCGACGACGGCTTCTCGTGTGTTTGGATGTGGAAAAGCGAAACCGGCTTCAGGGAATTACTTATTCGCCATCTCTGCCATCTTGGAGAAGGCTTCCTTCGCGCGACGTTCCATCTCGGCCGGCGTAACGTCTTCAACGTGCTGCCCAAGCGCCCAGCGATGACCAAAAGGATCGGTGATCTGGCCGTAGCGATCGCCCCAGAACTGGTTCGCCAACGGCATGTCCACCTTCGCCCCTGCAGCTACGGCCTGATTGAACAGGCTGTCAACATCGTCCTTCACGTAAAGATTCAGCACGACCGGGCTGCCGCCAAGCGTGTTGGGCGAGCCGCAGCCAAAACCAGGAAATACATCGGCCAGCATCAACCTTGCGCCGCCAACGTTCAATTCCGCGTGCATCACCTTGCCGTCAGGCGTTTTGTGGACCCCGAGAATCTCTGCTCCGAATGCGTTCTTGTAAAATTCACAAGCTTTCACGCCGTCATCGACGACCAGGTGAGCAATGATGGTCGCATCCTTCAACTGTCCTGCCATATTTTCACCCCTCTTCAGATAAATGCCCGGCGTCAGGCCGGGCGGGTTGGATTGATAATCCTTCTATTATGCAACGGCCTCGGGCTTCAGTTCGCGCGAGTAGTCACATTTAACATTGCTTTCATCCTCGGCTTTCTTCTTCCCGCGGCGTTTCGGTTCGGCATCGGCGGTGTCAGCCCGCTTGTTGTTCGGGCAGACAACGAAGCTGCCAGACTTCAGGTTCTTTTCCAGCAGGTACGGGCTGCCGCACTCCGGACAAGGTTCGTCTATCAACTTGTAGGCGGAAGTGAACTTACACTTGGGATAGTTCGAACAGCCGTAGAAGAGGTTGCCGCGACGCGCCTTCTTCTCCGCCAGATCGCCGGTCTTGCAATCCGGACACTTCACGCCGATGTAGTTCTGCTTCACCCATTTGCAGTCGGGATAACCACTGCACGAGATGAACTCGCCGAAACGGCCGTGCCGCAGCAGCAGACTCCGTCCGCACTGTGGACACTTCTCGTCGAGCGGGATGTCGGGAACCTTTTTGCCCTGATCGAGCCGGCGCGTGGTCTTGCAATCGGGATATCCGGTGCAAGCCATGAACTGCCCAAACCGTCCGCGCTTCAGCACCATGGGACGGCCGCAGTTTTCGCAGTATTCCTCCTGCGTCGTCTCCTGCACATCGGCCGAATCCAGGTCGGGCAGGTCAATGGGATTTTCTTTGGTGAAGGTGCAGCTGTTGGGATCGGTCTTGTCATACGCGCTGCACGCATAGAAAGACCCGTGCTTACCCCACTTGATGACCAGCGGCGAGCCGCACCGTTCGCACTTCTCGTCGGTCGGCTTTTCCATCCGCTTTACGTTCTCCATGTGCTTTTCGGCGTAATGGAGATCTTTCTCGAACTTCTTGTAGAAGTCCTTCAGCGCATCGGTCCAGCGCTCTTTGCCGTCCTCGATCTCGTCGAGCTCCTCTTCCAGCCGCGCCGTGTACATGGGATCGAAGATATCTTTGAAATTCTCCACCAGCAGATCGGTGACGACCATGCCGATTTCGGTGGGAATGAACTTCCCACCCGACTTCTGCACGTATTGCCGCTCCTGAATGGTGCTGATGATCGCCGAATACGTCGAAGGCCGGCCAATTCCCCGCTCTTCCAGTTCTTTTACCAGCGACGCCTCGTTGAAGCGCGGTGGAGGCTCGGTGAAGTGCTGCTCCGGGTTCAGACCCTTCAGCGTCAGCTTCTGGCCCTCGGTCAGCAGCGGCAGCTTGTGCTTCAGTGCTTCGTCCTCTTCGTCCTTGGTGTCCTTCGACTCCTCGTAGACCTTCAGGAAGCCTTCGAACTTCAACACTGATCCGGTCACACGGAAGCGATAACGGGTCTCGCCGGTCTTTGGAATAGCATCGATGTCGACCGTGGTCTGATCGAAGACCGCGGGATTCATCTGCGATGCGACGAAGCGCTGCCAGATGAGCTTGTAGACCTTGTACTCGTCTTCCTGCAGATATTGCTTCATCTCGTCAGGATGGCGGGCAACCGATGTCGGACGAATCGCCTCGTGTGCCTCCTGAGCGGTCTTCTTTGATTTGTAGGTATTCGGCGACTCAGGCAGGAATTCCTTGCCGAAGTCTTTGCCGATCAACTCGCGCACCTCGGCCAGCGCGTCATTCGACACCTGCGGCGAATCGGTACGCATGTAGGTGATCAGTCCGACCGTGCCTTCTTCACCGCCCAGATCGATACCTTCATACAGGCGCTGCGCGATCATCATCGCGCGCTTCACACTGAAGCGCAGCTTGCGCGAGGCGTCCTGTTGGAACTTGCTGGTGGTGAAAGGTGCGGCTGCACTGCGACGGCGCTCCCGCGTCTCAACCGATCGAACCGCCCAGTCGGCTTCTTCCAGCGCGGCCTTGATCTTCTCGGCTTCTTCGCCGTTGGGAATTGGCGTCTTCTCGTCGCCAATGCCGACAAAGCGCGCGTCGAAAGCAGGCGGCTTCTGCCCCTGCAGGTGCGCGTCGATCGTCCAATACTCTTCCTTGTTGAATGCCTTGATTTCGCGGTCGCGCTCAACGATCAGACGCAGCGCGACGGTCTGCACACGTCCAGCTGACAGACCACGACGGACCTTGTCCCAGAGCAGTGGAGAAACCTGATAACCGACCAGCCGGTCCAACACGCGGCGCGTCTGCTGCGCGTCGACCAGGTTGGCATCGATGTCGCGCGGATGTTTGAACGCTTCCTGCACTGCCCGTTTGGTGATCTCGTTGAAGGTCACGCGCCGGATGGAGATCGGGTTCTTCTTTTTCTTCTTGCCGTCGACGCTGTCTCCGCCCAGTTCTTCGGCCAGGTGAGCGGCGATCGCTTCGCCCTCGCGATCCGGGTCAGGCGCCAGATAGATGGTATCCGCCGACTTCGCCAGCTTCTTCAGCTTGGCGACAACCTTTTCCTTGCCCGGAATGACGACGTATTCGGTCTCGAAGTCGTTGTCGAGATCGACACCCAGCGACTTCTTGGGCAAGTCTTTGATGTGCCCGAGCGAGGCTTCGACCTCATAGCCCGAGCCGAGATATTTTTGGATCGTCTTCGCCTTGGCAGGCGATTCGACGATGACTAAACCTTTTGCCAATGGAACCTCAATCTTTGCGAATTACGTTTATGAAGCTAGCACGGGCCGCCGCTCGCGGCAAAACCGCTTGCGGGCGCGCTCTTCGCTTTTCGCTCTTCGCTATTCGCTAAGACACACCGTTACGATTACTTACGCGAACTCCTCGCACCCTCTGGAGAAAGGCTGTCAACATCTGCCGAACACTCGTTAAGTCCGTCAGCAGACTGGCGTATCTAGCTGCCTCCACGAACCCCAAGTCCTTCGCCAAACGTAGATGATTCTGGAGTTCACTCGCCGAACCCATGGCGATCTGAACGTACCGACCAAGTTCTCCGTCGCTCCAACGCCCACAGCCCTCAGCCAGATTTGCTCCAATGGATGCAGCCGCTCGCCTCAGCTGACCGCTGAGCCCAAACACCTCAGAACGCGGAAAACCCTCCGTTGCACGATAAACATTCAACGTGAGCTGATGTGCCTTCTGCCAAACTTCCAGTTCCTCGTGATTTCTCACATTGCACCTCGGCCGTTTTCTGGCGAAAAGCGAAGAGCGAATGGCAAAAAGCGTCGCTTTGCGTCGCCCTACATTGCCTTCACGTAGTACTTCCCGGGCAGCGCCTTAATCCGGCCGCTCAGCTCCAGCTCGAACAATGCGGCGAATATCTCTGATGAGGACAAGTGCGCGCACAGGCGCTCTACCAGCTGATCAAGGTGGGTGGATTCATCCGATTTCAGCAGCCCCAGCACCCTTTTTTCGTGGGGCGACAGCTCCGCGCCCTGAAACAATGATGCGGAACCGGGCTCGGTCGATGCAGGCTGCTCCACCGGCGTCAGCGCGAGACGCGTATCCGCGGGCAGCTCTTCCCACACGTCTTCCCACGTCGCCACCAGCGCAGCACCCTGCTTTATCAATGTGTTAGGGCCCCAGGACATCTTGTTGGTCACATTGCCAGGAACAGCGTAGACTTCCCTGCCTTGCTCCAAGGCACAGCGCGCCGTTACCCGGGTGCCACTGTATTCGCCCGCCTCAATCACAAGCACCCCGATGGAGATGCCGCTAATGAGGCGGTTGCGAATAGGAAAATTCTGCGGCGCGGGAAACGTGCCCAGCGGAAATTCCGTGATGACGGCTCCGCCGGCCGCGAGAATCTGATCCGTGATTTTCTGGTTTTCCTTGGGATAAACAACGTCGATTCCAGTTCCCCAGATCGCTACCGTTTGCCCCCGTGCGTTGAGCGCACCGCGATGGGCGGCGCTGTCGATGCCGCGCGCCATGCCGCTGAAGATAACCAGCCCATGAGCCGCAAGATCGCACGCCAGGCGCTCCGCCATGCCGACTCCGTAGGGCGTTGGGTGTCGCGTACCGACTACCGCAATTCCCCGCTTGTTGATGACCTCGGCATTCCCCAGCAGATAAAGGACGAGCGGAGGATCGTAGATCTCCCGTAGCTGTGTGGGGAATTCCGCATCCTCGGGCGAGATGATCGTCGCCCCCGCTTCGCGTACGTGGTCATATTCGGTTGCCGCGAGTTCCAGCGACTTGCCTGAGGCGATGCTCTGGGCCGCGGCGGCGGGTAATCCTGACGCCTCAAGCTCGGTTAGCGATGCGGCGAAGAGTCGATCGATTGCTCCAAAGCGCTCGACCAGTTTGCGGCCACGTCCCGCTCCTATGCCTGGGGTCAAAGAAAGCGCCAGCCACTGCAGCTTGCGCGCCAGGGCGAAATCTTCCGCCCGCGACAACGATTCGGTTTCCATGGTGACTCCAGAGCCCGGCTGGGTACCAGACGAGCGCAGGGTAACCTTTGGGATGGTTACCGTCAAGGACGGCCATCACTAACGCATGGGCTGAATCAAGGGGCTTGTCAGATTTCGCTTGTCCGAGGGCCGGTGCGGTGCAAGTAATCGCGCCCCGAGGCAGGGGGGCAACAATCACACGGGGCATTTCTCGGTGCTCAGGCGGCGCGCGTGGATTTTGCGGCCGTTCTTGAGCGTCAGATAGAGGTCTTTGCCGTTTTCGCTGAACTCAACCGGCTGGCCTTTGCTGTCGATCAGATCATGAGCCTCGGTCGCATTCGTTGTGACCAGTTCCCCGCAAAAAACGGCGGTGTTCTTCACTGCAAAATCGATGCTGAACTCCCGCACAATCAACCACCGTCCGCTCTGGACTACCCGCTGATCCGCATGCAGATTTCCTAACGTGCCGGTGGTCACCGTCTCGGAAACTAGAGTGAGCGATTGGCTGCCAAGCTGCACTGGCAGAGCGAAGAAGATCAACGCCGCAAGAACGAACAAGAGCCGGGAGCTTTTGCTACGCCTGCATTCCGGAATGTCGTCACCGCTCATCGACGTCTCCGTTCCCGAAATACCCTACATCATAGGACGCCCGATGCCGATTGCGGACATATTAATTTGTGTTGTGCCGTCGTATGGTAGCGTTCCGAGGTGTCCCACATACGGCACGGTTCCCTGGCGGATTCCGGCTCTCGGATTCGACTGGCGCGGCCCGCCGACATGCGGCTCGATTAGGCTTGGGCGACCGGTTGTGTCGTCGCTCTATTTGAATTGCAAGGGTGAAGAAATCGTACTGATCGTCATCAGCAAAGTCACATTCGTCATGGAAGAAGAACATCCATCATCTCAGTTTCTCTAGCCCTATCGACAACTCCCTTGCCATAAACGCGGTCAGCCGTTGGTACTTCTCCCCTGTAAATACATGATACGCCTTCGGCGATATTGCCGTTGGGTGCCCATTTCCGGCAGCTTTATGTCCACAGGAACGCCCTAATCTCGTCTGGGAACACCTCGCCGAGCATGTGCGTACCAGCCCAAATCCAACCTTGCCCGCTGGTTATCCGGCCTGTGCCCGTCTACTTCTCGACCAGGCAATATTCGCCGATTTTCTGATCCTTGTCGGGATCGGCCGTGGCTGCATAAAGATCCACATTCGCGCAGTCGTACATGCCCCAATTCTTGGGCAGACGAACCATGATGTAGGTTCCTGCTCCCGGAGCCTTACAACTGCTCGCATCCTTGTTGCAGTTCAGCTCAAACGAAGCTTTCGCCTGAGCTCCTTGCTCAATAGCCGTCACGATCACGGTTTCTTTGCTGACGTCACTTTTCTTAACCGTGATGGTTGATCTGTCCTGCGCCACCAATTGGACGCATGCCGCGAGCACGAGGAGAATGATTGCTCGTTTCATATCCGGAAACCTCCTCACCAGAATGTCCCGATCGACAGCCCAATCTTTGGGGCCCAGACCCGGAAGCAGATTTCCCAATTCCGCATAGCCTTGAGGGGCTGCCTACGAACTCAATGATTGCTCAGCGTTTGTAGATTGTCTGTGACCGGTAACCACGCGGCTGGTGTGATGGAACGCTGGAAATGCTCTCTGGACTGGTTTTGTCGCGTAAGCGATGGGGATTTCCCAAATCGGGAGGCCTTAGCCGCGGTCCAATTGGGACTGTTAAGCAGAGCTTTCGCTTCGGAAGAGCGTCACCACAGCCGGCTTGGTGACTTTGCCCATTGCATTGCGTGGGAGCGCTTCCAGCACAAGCAGCCGCGATGGCACCTTGTGCGCGGCCAATCGCTGCTTGCACCACGCGCGCAGCTCGTCAAGCTCAATCACGTTCCCATCGCACAGCACGACGGCGACAGCAACACGCTCGCCCCACTCCGCATCCGGAAGTCCGACGACGGCGCATTCGGCAATGGCAATGTGTTCGCGCAAAGTCTCTTCAATCTCCAGCGCGGAAACCTTGTGCCCACCGGTCTTGAGAATGTCGATGTTGGTGCGCCCCAGAATGCGATAGACACCGTTCTCGACGATCGCCGTGTCGCCAGTTCGAAACCAGCCATTGCGAAACGCCTCACGCGTCGCCTCGGGCTTGCGCCAGTATTCGAGAAAGACATTCGGCCCGCGCACTTCAATCTCGCCCGGCGCGCCTGCCGGAACGTCCTGACCACTTTCGTCGGTCAACCGCACTTCCACGTCAGGTAGTGGCCGACCGACGCTTCCCGGCACGCGAATGCCGCGGTAGGGATTCGAAATCGCCATGCCGATCTCCGTCATCCCGTATCGCTCCAGCAGCGTGTGGCCGGTGATCTCCTTCCAACGCTCCAGCGTACTGACGGGCAGCGCCGCCGAACCTGAGACCATGAGCCGCAACCTTGCAGCGGATTTGCTCAACGCGGCACGACGTTCTGGCGATGAAGCTTCCCACCCTGCGATGAGTTTCACGTAGATCGTCGGCACCGCCATGAAGAGTGTCAGGCGTTCGCTGGCAATCAGCTCCCAGACGGCATTGGCGTCGAAGCGCGGCAGCATCTCGCATACAGCGCCCGACCACAGCGCGCAGGAGACCACGTTGATGATGCCGTGAACATGATGCAATGGCAGGCAGAGCACGATGCGATCGTCGGCTGACCACTCCCACGCTTCAATCAGGCTTTCGATCTGCGCCGTGATGTTGGCGTGCGTCGTCACCACGCCTTTGGGCCGGCTGGTCGTACCGCTGGTATAGAGAATCATCGCGCGGCGTTCGCCGGTGATCTCAGGAAGCGCAACGCCTGACTTCCACTCGAGCATGTCGCGATATGCGTAAGGGTGAACGCCGCACGCAGCCGAGACTGCAACAGCAACCGATTCATTGCTCGATTCGTGGATGAGCGCCGAAGTCTGGGTGTCGTTGACGTAGTACTCGAGTTCTGCCGCGGGAGTGTTGAGCGGCAGCGGTACGGCAATGCCGCCCGCTCGCCAGATTCCCCACTGCACCGCAGCCCATGGAAATCCCGGCACAACGAGAAACGCAATACGCTCTTCGTTCAGATCTTCGCGGCCGGCCAGCAGCGCTGCAGCAATTCGCGCGGAGGCGTCGAGCAGGTCGGCGTAGGAGTAGGTTCCCTCGCAATCGACAATTGCCGTGCGAGCGCGGTGTTCCCTGGCGCGAGAGATGAGTGGTGGGGTGTGCGGATGCATACCACGATCTATATCAAACCGCGGTGGAAGCGCCGGGCTTCAGCCCGGCGAACCGAACAATATCGAAACGACTTTAGTCGCGGGGGACCAGGGCTAAAGCCCGGTTTCACGTCGCTCGCTGCGGCACGGCTAAAGCCGTGCCCTTCCGCCCTGATTCTACCCCCGCGCGGTCTTCTGGTCGCTGAAGACCTGGCCGTCGCGGATGTGGATGACGCGGTGCGCGTACTCGGCGATATCGTGTTCGTGGGTCACGAGAACGATGGTGTTGCCCGCCTCGTGCAGCTTGTCGAAGAGCGCCATGATCTCAATGCCGGTCTGGGAATCGAGGTTGCCAGTAGGCTCGTCAGCGAGGATGATCGATGGATCGTTCACCAGCGCGCGTGCAATGGCGACGCGCTGCCGCTGGCCGCCCGAGAGCTCGTTGGGCTTGTGATTCATGCGCGATTCCATGCCCACGGATGACAAAGTTTTCTTGGCCCGCTCAATGCGCTCGTCGGCGGGCATGCCGGCGTAAATCAGCGGCAACTCGACATTGTGCAGCGACGTGGCACGCGCCAAGAGATTGAAGGTCTGGAAGACGAATCCGATTTCCTTGTTGCGGATGCGGGCCAGTTCATCGTCGTCCAGTTCGCTGACCAGCTGTCCGTTCAGCCAGTAATTGCCTTTACTGGGCGTATCGAGGCAGCCGATCAGGTTCATCAGCGTCGACTTGCCGGAGCCGGACGGACCCATGATGGCGACGTACTCGTTGCGCTGAATCCGGATGTTGACGCCGCGCAGCGCGTGCACCTGCTGCTCCGAGCCCATGTCGTAGGTCTTCCACAGGTCGTCGGTGCAGATGATGCAGCTATCGGGAACCGTAACCTTCTGCGGCTCGATCAAGCTCGCCAATTCCGTTGCCATCGCTTTCTTCCCTTCCAACGCTTGCTGATCTGGATTGATCATTCGCAAAGCTCGATTTCGCTGTTCGCTTCTCGCTGTTCGCTATTCGCCAGAAAGATCGACCTCCCGAAACGCCGAAACCGTTCTGGCGAAAAGCGAATAGCGAACGGCGAAAAGCGTACCTACGATTCTTCTTCCTTCGGCTTGACCGTGTTGTCCACTTTGACGCTGGCGCCGTTGCGCAGCGTCCGCAGCACCTTGTAGCTGCCGGTAACGATCTCATCGCCTTCCTTCAGCCCGCTCAGCACTTCGATGTCAGTCGTGCCGCTGATGCCAGTCGTTACCGGCACGAAAACCGCATCTTTCTTGTTTCTCAGAATGAAGACGCCTTGCAATTCTTCCTTGGGATCCACGCCCGATGGCGCCGCTGCCTGCACGTTCTTCTTGTCCTTCTCAGGCGTGAGGTCGCCCCGCTCGCGAATGGTCAAAGCCTGAATCGGAATGGCAAGAACGTCAGCTTTCTTGGCGGTCGTGATGCGCGCGGTCGCCGACAAGCCCGGATGGATGTTAGACGGGGGATCCTGGATAGCGATTACCACCTTGAAGTCCTTGGCTTCCTGTCCGCTGGAGGTTGTCTGCGACGTGGATACGCCGGTGGAGCGCAGCACAGCGTTGCCGCCGATCTCCGTCACTGTTCCTTTGAACTTCTCCTTTGGGATGGCGTCGATTGTGATCTCCGCCGGTTGGCCGATCTGCACATTGACGATGTCGCTCTCATCCACCTTTACCTCGGCCGTAATCAGCGAGGTATCGGCTACCGTCATCAGCGTACTGCCGGGTGAGTTCTGGATACCGGGAACCACCGTCTCACCTTCGCGGACGGGAAGATTGGTTACGACACCATCGAACGGCGCCCGGTACTCGGTCTTGCTGAGCACATCGTCCGCATGCCGAAGGCTGGCGGCATTCTGTCCGATGTGTCCCTCGGCCGAATCGAGGTTGGCCTTGGCCTGCGCCAGCTTGGCCTTGGACTGGTTCAACTGGGCCGCGGCGGTGTCGTAGGCTGCTTTCTTGGTATCGTAGTCGGCTTTGGAAATCAGCTGGGCGTCGTATAGAGCTTTGTTGCGGTTGTAGTCGAGCGTGGCACGCTCGTTCTCTGCCTGCGCCTGCTTCAAATCCGCCGCAGCGGTGTTGACGGCTGCCTTAGCCGCATCCGCATCCATGCGCGAGGCGTTCAGCATGGCATCGGTCATAGCAACATCGGCGGCCGGCTGAATATTGTCCAGCGAGGCCAGCAGTTGTCCCTGCTTAACGTGGTCGCCTTCCTTCACATACAAACGCGTGATCTTCGCCTGCAGAATGGCGCCGATATTCACATAGACCTTGGGTTTGATTTCGCCTGAGGCGGTCACGACCGACGACAGATTCTCGCGAATGACCTTACCGGTCTGTACCGCGACGACTCCTTTGCGGCTCTGCTGCACCGTGAAGCCCACGATGGCCAGCAAGACCACAACTCCGCCACCGATGAGTGCGAACTTCTTCCAGCCTTTCATCAGACCTCAACCCGGATTACAAGTTATTGCGCAGATCGAAACTGTTTATGTTACGTAGTGAGACGGTCTAAGGTTCCTTGCGAGAGCAACTTTCGCCGTCTTCCCGCTCCCATCCCATTCTCGGGCATTTGCGGAGCGGTCTTGGCGCGGGCAGTTTTCTGGCGAGTTTCAGAAGCTGCGGTCCGGACGAAGACAGCGCTTCCTCGCATACTTTCCGGATACTCAGATTATAGCCGTTAATCCCGAACGGCGGGTACGCGATCCGTTGCCGAAGGAGGAACTTCCAGCGTCAACAGCGCGCTTTGCCGGGCGGCACAAAAAGTGACAATAAACCCGTATTCTTGAGGAACTTAAATCGCGAAGCAGGGTTGGCAATTGAAGAGGTGTATTTCGTCCCATCGGCACGGAATTTCGCCCCGCGATCCTTGCTTTCAGGGCTGGCCAGAACATACAATTTTAAAAGCGCTAAGTGTCTGCGAGGAATAGTTGGTACCAATGAAGTTGCGCGGCCTGCTGTACTGTTTTGCATTATCCTTTGTCTTCGCTTTGTCTACGACTTTTGCCGCGGCGCAGAGCGCGCCGGCTGCTGCCAACGGGGCGTCAGGCCAAGCCAGTGCTCCGGCGGCGTCAGGCCAGAACACGACATCTCCGGCTCCGGCCAACGGCCAAGCGGCGTCGGGGCAGAACGCGACCTCCCAGACCCCAGCCAATAACCAAGCGACCGATCCGCTCAAGCGTCCGCTAACCGAGCAGGAAAAGAAGAAAAGCTCCAAAGCCCTGAAACAGGAGTTGAGCAGCACCTACAAGAAGTGGCTCAACCAGGACGTGGTGTACATCATCACGCCGGAAGAGAAATCGGCATTCAAGCAGCTCTCCAACGACGAGGAGCGCGACCAGTTCATCGAGCAATTCTGGCTGCGCCGCGATCCCACGCCAGACACACCCGAAAACGAGTACAAGGAAGAGCACTACCGCCGTATCGCCTACGCTAATGAGCACTTCTCCGCCGGCATCCCCGGATGGAGGACGGACCGCGGCCGTATTTACATCACGTGGGGCCCGGCCGACCAGGTCACATCCCATCCCAGCGGTGGCACCTATGATCGCTCAATGCAAGAAGGCGGCGGCACAACCAGCACTTACCCCTTCGAGGACTGGCGCTATCGCTATCTGGAAGGCGTCGGCGAAAATGTTGAACTCGAGTTCGTCGACGAATGCATGTGCGGCAACTACCACCTGGCTCAGAGTCCGAACGAGAAGGACGCATTGCTCCATACCCCGGGAGGTTCCACCCTTTACGAGCAAATGGGCCTGGGCAGCAAGACGGATCGCATGGATCCCTATGCCGCAAACGCCAGCCCGCTGCAGGGGCTGCAGAATACGAAGGAATTTGACAAGATGGAGATGCTGGCCAAGGTGCAATCGCCTCCTCCCGTCAAATTCAAGGACCTCGAGGAAGTCGTCAGCCACAAGATCAACGTTAACTTGATGCCGTTCGAAGTCCGTACCGATTTCGTGAAGATCACGGATGATACCGTGCTGGTTCCAGTGACGTTGAAAGTGCAGAACAAGGACATCACTTTCGCTTCGAAAGACGGCATTCAGCGCGGGACGGTCAACATCTTTGGGCGTGTAACCGGCATTACAGGAAAGGTCGCGCAGACCTTTGAGGACACCGTACAGGTGGACGTGCCGCAGGAGTTGCTGGAGCAGGAGATGAATTATTCCAAGCTCTACTGGAAGGCAATTCCCCTGCGTCCCGGCCGCTACCGCCTGGACATCGTGGTGAAGGACGTCAACGGCGATCGCGTGGGCACCTGGACTCGCGGGATCATGGTCCCCGAATACACCGACGACAAGCTGTCGGCTTCGTCGCTGATTCTCGCCGACAAGATGGAAAAGGTCGCTACCAAGGATGTGGGCTCGGGTAACTTCGTGATCGGGGAAACCAAGCTGGCTTATCCGCATCTGGATGGCGCTGACGGCAAGCCCGCGACCTTCAAGAAAGATCAGCGCATGAGCCTGTGGATGCAGGTCTATAATCTTCAGGCAGACGATAAGACGAAGAAACAGTCGGCCAACATCGACTACGAGATTGTGAACCTGGCCAATAATCAGGCGGTGTTGCACTCGTCCGAGTCGACCGACACCATGGGCGGCAAGGTAGGAGAGCAAATCACGCTGGAGAAGAGTTTGTCGTTGAATACCTTTCCGCCGGGTCTCTACAAGCTGACGGTGAAGGTGGACGACAACGTCTCCAAGCAGCAGATTGCGCCTTCGGTGCGCTTTGCTGTCCAGTAGTTTGCAAATTGGGAGCTGCGAGCCCTGGTTTGGTTCGCAGTATTTTGATCCTGGAACCTCTGACAGGGGGCTGACACAATGACCCGAATCTTGGGATGGTGTGTAGTGATGGCCTCGCTGTGTGCTACCGCAGCGGCTGGGGTTAATCCGGGCTCAATTTCAGGATACGTCAGGAATACAGCCGGTGTGCCGCAGATGGGCGTGACCATCGAGCTCCTGTGCTCGAATGGCCAGCCTCAGGTTACTTACACCGACGCGAAGGGATTCTTTAACCTGGCCGGCCTGACTCCCGGCAACTACGACGTATACGCCTCTGCTCCATCTTTCCTCAGTACGCTGCGCCAGGATGTCGTGCTTGCGGCCGGCGGCAGCAAAGTCCTCAATGTCACCTTGAAGACCTTGTTCGAAGCTGTCAGCATGCTGCCTCCCGCCAAGAAAAGTGACAGCGATGACGATAGCTGGAAGTGGACGCTGCGTTCCAACGCGAATCGTCCCGTCCTGCGCTTCGATGGCGACACGGCCATCGTCGTGGAAAAGGCTGAGGACGGTAAGCCCCTGAAGGCAACGCTAGCCATGATGGCCGGCGCGGCCAGCGAGGGCTATGCCAGCGGCACCGACCTCGGCACCGCCTTCAATATTGAGCAGTCGCTGTTCCACACCGGTACGCTCGGTATCACGGGAGATCTGGGTTACGGCAACGGCGTTCCCGACGGCGTAGTTCGCACGTCGTACACGCGCAACACCAATGACGGATGGTCTCCATCTGTCGCTCTGATCGTCCGTCGTTTCGCAGCTCCCGATACCGTGCCCCGCGGCGGAGCACTGCAAGCCATCGCGATGTCCTACTCCGACGGCTTCTCCGTAGGCAATCTGATGGATTTTAAGGTCGACACCGAAGGCCAGGCGATCCAGTTCCTGGGGCGCGAGGTTAATGCCTTCCGGCCCTCGGCAACCGGTGACCTGCATCTGGGCGCCAACACGATTCTGGAATATCGCTACGCGACCTCCGAGCCCGATTCGCGCGCCAGCAAAGGCTTTGACTCCGCCCCGGCCGACCTCTCGGAGACCGGTCCGCGGATGAGCATGGTCGACGGCAATCCTCTGCTGGAGAATGCTCATCACCATGAGATCTCGCTTTCGCAGCGCATGGGCGCCAATAAGTTTCAACTGGCGTATTACAACGATCGCGTAAAGGACCCTGCCCTGCTTGGTGTTGGCGACGTCGACGCAATCAACGGCGACATTCTGCCGGACATTTACTCCGGCACGTTCAGCTACAACGGTGGCGAGTTAAAGGCGCAGGGCGTGCGTTTCGTTTATCAACGCAAGCTGTCGAACAACCTCACCGCAAGCCTGGATTACGCGTACGGTGGCGTGCTGGAACTGCAGCAGCCCGGGGTCAACTGGAGCGCCGTGCCGGGCGAATTGGACCATGCGTGGCGTCATTCGGCTGCGCTCAAGCTGAACGGCTCCATACCTCGATACAAGACCAAGTGGATTGCCTCGTATCGCTGGACCAGCGGCCAGACGCTGGTTCCGGTCGATCTGTTCAACGCCTCGGCCGGACAAACCGATCCTTTCTTCAATCTCTTCATTCGCCAGCCGCTGCCCCACTTCCACGGCATGCCGGGAAGTATGGAGGCGCTGATCGATGTCCGCAATCTGCTGGCGCAAGGCTATGTGCCGGTGATCGGCCCCGATGGCAGCACCGTGTATCTGGTGCAATCAGCGCGCAGCGTCCGCGGCGGATTAGCGTTTACGTTCTAAGAGCACTTAGCATTTGGCACTTAGCATTTAGCGAAGGCTGGCGCGATGCAAACAGCCGCCGAGCGGCGACATTTGTTTTAGCCGTGGGCGTGAGCCCGCGGTAGGTCCGGATAGGAAAGTTCCCAGCCGCGGAGCGGCGACACTAGCCACAGCTCGAAGTGGGCAGATGCGTGGCTCGCCGCAGCTATTCTCCCATCACTTTGATCACCAGCCGCTTTCTTCTTTGTCCGTCGAACTCGGCGTAGAAGATTCTTTGCCACGGACCCAGGTCGAGCTTGCCGGCCGTTACCGGCACAATGACTTCATGGTGTACAAGCAGCGACTTCAGGTGCGAGTCGCCGTTGGTTTCGCCGGTCTGGTGATGTTCGTACTCCTCGCGGAATGGCGCCAGCTCTTCCAGCCACTTGTCGATGTCGTGAATGAGCCCGCTCTCGTTGTCGTTCACATAAACGCCGGCGGTGATATGCATCGCCGACACCAGTACCATGCCCTCTTGGATGCCGCTCTTTCGCAGCGCATCTTCAACCTCCGGCGTGATGTGAATGTACTCGCGATGCTTCTTCGTATTGAAGGTCAAATATTCCGTGTGAAATTTCAATATGTTTCCTGCCTTCGCAATTCACTGCGCACGTTTCAAGGCTAACTGCTAATCGCTAATTGCTAATTGCTGCATTTTTGACTTTCGCGTATTGTAAGCGCTTACCGAAGAACCTGCGTGACCGATCTCAGCCAATCCGCTGAGCTGCAGCAGCTGCGCGAGCAGCTGGCAGCACTCACACGTCGCGTCTACCAACTGGAAACGCATGGACGCACAGCTCAGCCGCCAGCTGCGGCCGACGTACTAGCGTCGCAGGTCGAGCCAGCTTCAGTTTCCGGTCCACAAACTGCTCCTCCGCTAGCGGTCCAGTCGTCACCGCCGGTTGGCGAAGTTGTGTCTTCGCTCTCGCAAGGACCGTGGCCTCCCGCTCCGACCACTCTGACTCCGCCGGCAAAACCGGCAGCACCAGCCCCTTCGCTCGAATCGCGCGTTGGCGGCCAATTGTTGAACCGCGTCGGCATCATTGCCGTTCTCGTCGGCTTGTCGTACTTCCTCAAGCTGGCGTTTGACAACGGCTGGATCGGGCCGCCAGCTCAGGTGATCATCGGCCTGCTCGCCGGCGTCGGCCTTCTGTTCTGGAGCGAGCGCTTCCGCGCCAAAAACTACGCCGCCTTTGCCTACTCCCTGAAAGCCATCGGCTTCGGAGCTCTATATCTCTCGCTGTGGGCTGCATCGCAGTACTACCACCTCATTCCGCCGACGGTCGCGTTCTTCGGCATGTGCCTCGTCACCCTGACCTCGGCCGCGCTGTCGCTGCGGCAGAATTCCGAACTGCTCGCCGCCTTCGCCCTCGTTGGTGGACTCCTCACGCCCATCCTCGTTTCGACCGGCGAGAACCACGAGATCGCACTCTTCAGTTATCTGGGATTGCTTGCTCTCGGCACCCTCTGGCTCGCCGCCATCAAGTCGTGGCGACGTCTGCTGCTCGGCAGCTTCCTCGGCACCACGGCGCTGTTTGCGGAATGGGCGAACACCTACTACACCGATTCACAACTCGCCACTACTTTCGCGTTCGCCACATTCTTCTTTCTGCTGTTTGCGCTGGCTCCTCTCACCGGCAAATCAGCGGAATCCGATCGCGATGTAACGATGCTGCTCACGCTGCTGAATGCCGGCGCGTATTTCGCGGCCTGCTACTCGATGCTGGACGAGCATTACCGCACGAATCTGGCGTGGTTGATGGTCGCGGTCGCGATCTTCTATTTCGTCCTGACGCGCGTGCTGCAACGCCGAGGCGGGACTGCGGCCAGATTGCACGCTCCTTTGACGCTGGCATTGGGAGTTGGCTTTCTGACCGTCGCCATTCCTCTGAAGCTGGATCGGTATTGGATTGACCTGGGATGGCTCGTCGAAGCAGGCGCGCTCTTCTGGGCGGCGCATCGCAGCAAAAACTGGCTGCTGCGATTCCTTGGTGCTGTGGCGCTCGGGTTAGGCGTTACACGGCTGGTAGGTGTTGACTCGGAGGCGTATCAGCCGCTGATCTTCAATCCGCGCTTCGGCTTGTACCTGGTGGCGATTGCTTCGTTGGCTCTGCTGGCCTACTTCGCTCAGTCAGAGGGCGGCGAGGAAAACCGGCAATGGGCAGCGGGCGCAATTCTCTGCCTGAATCTGCTTGCGTTGATCGCGCTGCATTGCGAAGTTATGGACTACTTCCGCCCTACCGCGGGACAGTTCGTCACACGCGCGGACTGGCGCAGCTTGCATACGGCCCGCGATTTCACTTATTCCGCCGTGTGGATGGTCTATGGCAGCGCGCTGATGCTGGTGGGCTTCTGGAAGAAGTCGGCGTTTCTGCGCTGGCAGTCGATCGCTCTGCTCACACTCACGGCGGCGAAAGTATTTTTCTACGACATCTCCGCTCTGGAGCGCGGTTATCGCATCGTCGCGTTCATCGTGCTCGGCGGAATTCTCCTCGCTGTGTCGTTCTTCTACCAGCGCGCTCGCATGAAGCCGGCGGAATGACTTCCCTAATGTTTCGTGACCTCCGCCAGCGTTACACCTTTCTCGACTCTTAGACCTAATGGTTGGATGACCGCTTGCCTATGACGAGAGTCACAGCTTTTCTGGCACCAGGTGACTGCGCGATCAACAGCAGAAAATCAGGTCCATGCAAATTTCATTGCAACTTGCGCGATAGCCTCTACAATAACTCTGGCGTGCGGAATGTCGCCCACGTTCCCACCAAAGTTGTAGACGTCGTCTCTCGATACCTTATTCCCGACTGCCGAGCCTACAACATCAACTTATTTTTCAAGGAGACTTAGATGAAGCGTTTCATGATGATCCTGGCCGCGTTCGCCGTGCTGTCAACCATGGTGTGGGCGGAAGACGGGGCTGCCCTTTATAAAACGAAGTGTGCCATGTGCCACGGTGCGATGGGTGAAGGCAAAGTAGGACCATCGTTGCAGAAGACGTCACTGTCGGAGAAGCAGATTGCCGATCTGATCACCAATGGCGCGGCGGGCAAGAAGGCGCCGCATAGCAAGGGAGTCGCTGGTTTGAGTGCTGACCAGGCCACGGCCATCGCGACCTACGTCGCTTCCCTGAAGAAGTAGAGTTAGACTAACGGCCAAACAAGAAGCCGGCCCCTCACAGGGCCGGCTTTTGGCTGCGTTCCCCCGAATCAGCCAAACTTCAGAACGTCACCCGCAACCCTATTTGCGCCGCGAACGGAATTCCCACCGTCGTTCCCGGTCCGAAGAAATCGCCCAGCGCGCCCTCAGGTATCTCAAGCTGGTTCAGGTTCGTGATGGGCGCGGTTTGAGTGCAGGCTGGGTTGGTGCAAACGCTGGTGACATTGGTGATACCTGTCACCGGATTGGGCATCATCTGGTTCGCCGGGACTGGAAGCTGCACGACATTGACCGCGTAGTTCGCCCCGGGATTGTTGCGGTTGAAGAGATTGAAGAACTCGACGAATGGCAGGATCGTCCAACGCTCGTTGACTTTGAAAGGACGCGTGACGCGCAGGTCTGATTGAATGTAAGGCGTACCGCGGAACTCGTCGAGGCTTGTGTACACCCCATTTACGTAGATGCGGCCAGTGTTGTCCGCGTTCGTGATGGTGATGGGGCGGGCGCTCTCGAATTGATTGATGCTGCTTATCTGAAATCCACCAGGAATGTTCAGCGTGAAGGCCAGCATGAAGCGGCTGGTGACGTTTTCGCCGGATGGTCCGTAGTCTCCGGGTCCGAAAGCATTCAGCTGCCCGTTCGCCTGTTGGCAAACGCCATCAACATAATCGAACAGTTCGCCCAGCAGGCAGCCCCATGTGTCCGCCCGGGAAAGCGTGTAGTTCGCGACCAGATTGAAGCGCTTCGTATTGCCTGCCAGATGCAGCATCATCGCGTTGTACTTCGAACGATTGTCAGACTCAAAAACATTGACATTGGGCACCACATTCGCCTGGTCCTGGGCGTAGTTTGGGTCTGAGGTTGGAATGAGTGGGGTGGTTAAGTTGGTGCCGCCGGTATAGGGGAAGGCGCGGTATCCATGAACGCCGTCCTCGTAAACATAATCGGCGCTCATCAACCATTGATTGTTGAAAGCATGCTGTATGCCGCCGGTGATATGAATGGCGTAAGGCGTTTTGTAAGGCGATCCAATCACATTGCCCGTCGCCCCATTGCCGCCCTGCAAGCAGCCAGAGCCGGTCAGCGCATAATTGCCCGGGCCTCCAGTAAGGCTGCACGGTCCGGTGGTGTAATTCGAATTGTTGACAGCCTGGAATGCGGTGGCCCATCCGTTCTGTGCCAGATCGTCGTAGAACATGCCAAAGCCCGCGCGGATTACGGTGTTCCCGCTGTTGCCGACTTGGTAGGCGAACCCAAGACGCGGCGCGAACTGGTGGTGGTCATCCTGCGGCAGGGCGGGCACAATCGGGATGCCCAACGCCTTCATCGTTATGTAGGCGGAATTATCCGCTTGGCTCCGCCCCGAAGCGGTGAACAGTCCCCAAGTCGACTGCCAGCGCAGGCCGTAGTTGACCGTGAGTTTGGGCGTGACTCGCCAGGAATCCTCGGCGTAGAGCGCCATGCGCTGGACGTTCTGCGAAAAGCTGCCGTCGCCGGCAGGGGTGAACGTGCAAGTGGAGCCGTCCGTTGGGTTGAAGTTGATGCACTGTGGGGTGAAGGTTCCAAACGCACCGGGGTTCTGTATGTAATAGGTGGGGTTATTGACGTACTGGGCAAGAGTTTCGGCGGTGCCAGGAAACGACCCGCTCAGTACCGGTTCGTGAATAAAGTCGACTCCGAACTTGAGCGAATGAGTGTTCACAATGTGACTCAGGTCGTAGCGGAACTGGTATTTCTGCTGATTGCGCAGGTCGGGGAAAAACGTAATAGGAGTGGCGAATTGGTTGTCGCCATAAGTTTCAAAACCGGAGATGGTCAGCGCTGTGGAACTGAAGGGAAAGGCCAGCGCATATCCCAGATTGGAGTTCCGAGTCTGGGTGAGATGCAACAAGCTGAAATCGAGAACCAGGGTGCCAACCGTATTGTTATTGAAAGAGTAGGTATTGCTGATCGCCGTGTTCCAGTAGTTGTCGTGCGTAAGCAGACCGGTCGACGGCAATGTGCCCTGCTCCACCAGGTTGTTGTTGGTCACGTAGCTGTCTTCCGATGTGCGCAGGAACCAACTTGATTTTGGCGATTGCGACCAGTCAAAGCGAACCGTACCGATGTAGTCGCGAAACGGAATCGGAACAAAGTTGGGGGCGGCGATATAAGGAGAGCCAGTGATCAATCCTTGTGCCGCCAATTGCGAGAGCGCGTTAAATTGCGCCTGACTGGCGGGACTGTAGGCGACGCTCGCATCCTCCTGCACGGTCTCGAATGAACTGAAGATCCACAACTTGTCCTTTACGATGGGACCGCCGATGGTGCCAACATAGTTCTGGCGCGAGAACGGCGCCTTGGGATTGTAGACACAAACCCCGTTGGTGCAAGTTTCCGCGGGATTCTCAATGGGGAAGCGGGCGTTTAGCGCTGCCGCGCGCTCGTAGACAGCCATGTCGCCGTGCCAATCGTTAGTGCCGTGCTTGGTGGTGATGACCACGGAGCCGGCAGTTGTCCACCCGGTATCCGCTTCTTCATTCGAGGTGCGTACGGCAAATTCCTGCAAGCCGTCGGGCGAGAAATTTTGCAGAAAGCCGCCGATCCAGTCGTCGGAGTTGTCGGCGCCGTCAACCGACAGCTCGTTATTCAAGCCGGAGCTTCCGCCGGTGGAGACGGCGGTTATACGCGCCTTGGTAGGATCGGAAGGCTCGACCGGCTCGGTTCCGGGCACCAGATAAGCGATGTTGGCAAAGCTGCGGGCCGGGAGCGGAAACGATTCGAGATCCTGGCTGTCCACTACGCCGCCACGTACAGCGCTCGACGTATCCAGCGTTTCCGTCGTAATCGAAGACGAAGTCCCCTGAACATTCACCGTCTCATGCGCGGCTGCGGGCTTGAGCGAAATGGTGATATCGCGCACCACACTGACTGCCGTGTCTACATCGGCCGAGGCCTCCGCGAAACCTTTGGCCGTAACGCCTACCTGATAAGGACCGGGTAGAAGGCCGTCAATGCGAAATTCCCCGCGATCGTTTGCCGTTGCCTCGCGGGCAATCGAGGATCCTGATCCTCTTAACCGGACGACGACCTGGGCACCCACTACTCGCCGGCCGCTTTGGTCCTCGACCACACCTCGCAGTGTGCTGGTGGAATTTTGCGCGTGAGTTGCAATGGGAATGAGGGAAAGACAGAACAGGAGCAGAACAAAGGATCTGCCCCAGCGCGTACAGCAGGAAAACAACGGCATGGGAGCGACTCCAAGCTGGCGCGATATAAGGGGAGCAGTTCAGCCAGACAGGTGATGCATGAAGCATCACAGGCTATCTCGCCGACGGAGTTACTACCATTGCTAGTAAGTAGTTACTATTGATGCTAGTAGTTATCGCGGCGCGAAATGATGTTTCGCCGATGCAGGAAGAGTATCAACACGAATGCATGGCGATAAGCGGTCGTGGTTTTGCGACAGGATTCACAGCGAAAAAACTAAGCTCGAGTGCCTTGCGACCTGCGCCAGACACTCGAGCCGAAAAGAAGTAGACCGCAGACGATCAGAACTGGCGAACGGCATCGCCTCCTGCAGTGATTGCACCGGAGTCGACGTCCAGCAGGACCACGCGCGTCTGATCGACAATGTAGCCGACGTAGTTGCGCGTGCCGTCGGTGGGCGTCGTGATCGCGACCGTCATGCGCCCGGGCGCTACGTTGGTGATGTTGTAAGTTCCCTGCAACGTCTGAGGCGGCAGGTATATAGAAACAGGATCGATGATGTCCAGCGTGCCGGCCAAAGTTCCACTGCCGTTAGAGGATATCTGCCCCGTGATTGCGGTCGCGTTGCTGGGCACGATCGTTCCGGCGCTCGAAATGAAATATCCGAACTGTTTGGTGGCGTAGCTTCCCGCCCAGGCGGAGTTCGTGTTGACCGCGGAATTCTGGCCGTAGATGCTGCCACCGCCGCCATATATGCTGGTTCTCTCATCGAGGTAGTAGCCTTGGCTGGGCGAGTACAGGTACATCGCGAAGGGCAGTCCCACGCCATTAACGCTGAATGAGCCGTTGATGCGACCGTTGGAGTTCAGTGTGTAAGCTCCGGTCAAGTTCGCCTGTCCAACCACACCCGTGTCGTTGACGTCGTAGTAGCCGCTGGAGACATTTCCATTCGACGCGTTCATTTGGATCAGCGTGTAGGAGACGCCGCCCCCTGCAACGGACTTCGTATTCGCCGAGGTGCTGACTACATAGCCACCGCTGAAGTCAGTGTTCGCGAACGACGGCTGCACCTGGATATTCGCGCCACCCAGGAACAATGTTGCGGAATTCGGGGACATAAAGCGATAGCTGCCGGTGGTGACAACGTAGTAGACGAAGTTGGAAGATCCGCTGTTACCTGAGAAGTTTCCGGTGCCGCGTCCGAAGCTGTCGACACTGGTGTAGGTTCCACTGAGCGCCTGCGCCTGGGTTATGCTCCCGCAAGAGTTCACATCTTGAACGCCGCCAAGTGTTCCTCCGCTGAGATTGAAGATGCCGGCAGAATTGATCGCTCCGCAGGTGGTGATGCCGCTAAAGCCAAAGGCAAAGTTCGCCGGCGTCAGCAATGGACCCGATTGCGTCTCGAGGTTACCCGTGCCGGCAATTACCTGGCCATCGATTTCGTTTAACACCGCATTGTCGAGGGCTTTCAAAGCCAACGCGTAGCTAAATTGGGTGTTCAGGGCCGGCATGTTCAAATTTAAAACGCCTCGCCCATCCGAGCCCACGCTATAGGTCCCGGTAATGGTGGAAGCCGGCACTCGAATGTATCCCAATGCGACCGAATTCCAGTCAGCTTCGCCGGCGGTGATGTTGCCGTTGCCGTCGGCGGTAACCGCTCCTACCAGATAGAAGGGCAAGCCACTCGTGCCGACACCGCTTAGGCTAAAGACGTAGTTCCCTTTGATCGACGAATTGCTGAATTGCACCGCTGTAATAGTGACGATGGAATTGCCGGATACGCCGCTGTTGGATTGCGACACCGCCGTGATGGTGATGCTGGCCGGACTGGGAATGACCACTGGAGCCGTGTACAAGCCGTTGCTGTTGATGAGTCCGGTGGCTGCGGTGCCCCCGGCGACCCCGTTGACCTGCCAGGTTACCGCCGTGCTAGTGGTGCCGGTCACCGCGGCTGTGAACTGCTGATTCGCACCTTCCTGGACGTTGGCCGTCGCGGGCGAAACCGTAACCGAAGGGCCGCTCGGAGGTGTACCACCACCGCCGCCACATGCCGAAAGAGTAATGACCACCAATGCAGTTACTGCGGACAGGATCGCTCTTCTCATAACAACCTCATCTAGGACCGTGATACCGCCGCAGATTGTGCTTGGAAATCGGCAACGGAGGAATAAGACAGACCCACTCTTAAACGCAAGCGGCGTCCGGATGTTGCGGAGTCTAACATAACTTCAGCCGTGCGATTGCCACGCCCGCACATCAATGTATGCAGCCGATAAACGCTGTCACGGAAAAGGACCAGCGCCTTGCTGCAAAAGTCGACCGGAGCTTGCTTTTCGGGTAAAGCTGGTTTTCGGGTAGAGCTGGTTTTCAGGTAGAGCTGGTTTTCAGGTAGAGCTGGTTTTCAGGTAGAGCTGGTTTTCAGGTAGAAATAGACTGGCCTTCAGGCCAGCGCCTCAGCCGTTTTTTTCCTTTTTCTGAGTCGGCTTCAGCCGACGACACACGGGTCGCGCCACGAGTTCTTCAGCAGCCTGTCTAGTAGTACAGCTGACTGATTGCCACCGGGGCTCTCCGTCTCCGACATCGCGGGTGACAAGTGAGAGCCTCCGGTGGGAATGCAAAAGCGGAATCCTACTGGGTGACGGTCTTCACCTCGTCGCCGACTTTGAAACCGCTGCCGGAAACCGGCGCACCCACGGCCGAGATGGCATCCACATCGGTGAGCTTGATGACGCCAACGTCGGAGGTCATTTTGCGGATCACTGCTCCCGTTGTTGGATCTTTGATCTCCTTGGTCACGCGCTTCACGGTGAGCTGATCGCCAACCTTCAGGCCGGCCTTGGAGCCGACGTTCAGGACGATCTGGCCGCCGTCAACGGCAGCCACCAGACCCTCCACGCTGATGGTGCGGGCCACGAGCTTGGGAGCATCGGCCACCAACTCGCTGGTCATTTGGACAACGGCCTGGTTCACCGCTTCACCCAGGATGGTCTGCTGGAAGTCGCTGCTGCCGAAGTCGACCGCGCCGCCACCCCCGCCAGACCAGCCGCCGCCGGCGCCCAGCAGGGAGGTGCTCTCACGCGATGACTCGCCCTTGCCGCTGGCCACGCCCATGATCTCAGCGGTATCGATGTTCACCAACCGGGCGTCCACCTGCACGACCGCTTTGCTCTTGCTGTGGCCCACGCCGCCCACACCGAACCTTCCCAAACCATAACCTCCACCGCCAACATTGGTGTGTTTGTTATCGTTGCCGAACTGGGTGATACTGCCCACGATGATGGCATCGACGCCGAGGATCCTGCCGATCTTGGCGGCTGAGTTGGCATCAGCACGATCGCTGTTGGAAAAATTCTGCTCGCCAAGGATTTTGTCCATGGCCTTGCGCTCGATCACGGAATAGGTGCCGTCCTGCACTAAATGCCGCACCAACAGATCGGAGATGCCTTTGCCAACATCGACGTTGGTCCCAAACAGCGCCGCGCTAGAGGACTGCACCGTGGCATAGTCGAAGTCGAAAACGGCGACACGTTTCTTGCGGCCACCCGGCGGCGGTGTAGTGGAAGGGGCAGCAGAAGCGGCTGGCGCCGGTGAAGTCTGAGCGCTTGCGGGTACGGTAACGAAGAGAGATGCGACAACCAGTAAGGCAAACAGGACCCGGTGCATACAATTCTCCCTCTATTTGAAATCGGTAGATACAAGCGGGCCCGCGGCTGGACGGCGTGCTCCACCCGGACGAGCATCCACTTTCTCCGGAATTGCAGACAGCAGTTCCGCCGAGACGCAGCCCTGGCGCGCTACCGGGTCGGAGCTGTCCCGACTTGCGCCTGTAATTGGAACAGCCGTATGGTACAACGACTTTGGGCCCGCCGCAGCAAGTATTTGTCACGTCGGAACGTCGAAAACTGCCATATTGGCACTGCTACCAACTGTGGCGAAGATCACCAAGCTGCAGCTGGTGACAAGCTCACGACTGCCAAATTACCCTGACTCTATGGCAAAAACGGTTCCCCTGGGTACGCGCGGCGAAGTGGAACGGCGAGTTGAATTTCGACATACCTTGAGCGCGTGGAAGCCAGAGCTGCCTCCAGTGCTGTCAACGCCCCACATGATCGGCTGGATGGAAGCCGCTGGCTTTGAAGCACTGCTTCCCTTCTGCGAAGGCGACGAAGTCAGCGTCGGCACGGCAATCAATGTAACCCATCGCGCCCCTACCGGCATCGATTCAATGGTGAAGTGCGAGGCGGTACTGGAATCGGTCAACGGGCGCTTCCTGACCTTCCGCGTCAACGCCCATAACGGCAGCGAGGTGATTGGCTACGGCACCATCAGCCGCGCCTTCGTCAGTAAGAGCAAGTTCGAAAAGAAGCACAAGGCCAGCAGCCGTTAGCTGGTTGTCGGTTATCGGTTACAAACTCTCGCGGGCTATAACCTTCATTTCTGGAGCGTAATGATGCCGGCAAGACTGAATTACCTGACAGCATCGCGCGATGTTTTTGAGGCCATGGTGGACCTGCAAAAACGCGTCAGCAACAGCGGCATGGAGACGCGACTGCTTCACCTGGTGTACTTGCTGGTGTCGCGGATTAATGGCTGTGCCTATTGCATCGACCTGCACAGCATTGATCTGCGTGCCGACGGCGAGACCGAGATTCGCATCGATCTGGTCAGCGTCTGGGACGAGGTCGATATCTACACCGACCGCGAACGCGCGGCCTTTGCCTGGGCCGAGTCTGTAACCAAGGTCAGCGAAACGCACGTGCCGGATGCGGTATTCGCTCGCGCGCGACAACATTTCAGCCCCGAGGAGCTGGCGAAATTGACTTTGGCAATCGTTACCATTAATGGCTGGAATCGCTTCGCGATTTCCTTCCGCAGCGAGCCCGGACACTACAATCCGGTGAGGCAGCATGCGGCAAAACCGCCCACGACGTAAATCGATGAGCTACTTCAATGGTGTTGAAGCCCGCGCTTAGGCTCACGCAATGACGAAGCGGCGGCTAGGTTCTTTAAGCAGGTTCAACTGTTGTCCCGCGGCTCGCTGGCCAGCAAGGTTTGGAGGAGTTTGTTGGGCGAGCTGGCAAACGGATTCGCCACGGTGAGGCCCTGCCAGGTGAATCCGTCGTGCATGTCCTCGGACAGGAGCAGACGACAACCTGCCTCCGCCGCAGAGGAAAGGATGACCGCATCCCAGATACTGAGATGGTGCTGCGCAGCCAGATCTGCGGCATTCAGCATGACTGCGGTCGATGTCTCGACTGTGGCGCAGGCATCGTGCCAGGCCAGCACCGCTGACCGAGCTTTGGATGGCGACCGCCCGGCCTTGCGAACCAGGACATGAAACAGTTCGCCGAGCGCCTGGACCGGAACGATGACAGCACTTTGCGGTAACTGCTGCAGGACTTGCAGAGCCGCCTTCTTCTTTGCGGCCCCATTAACCCCTTCCACGTAAACCAGCATGTTGGTGTCCAGGGCCACTCTCATTTTTCTTCCTCGTAGAGCTCGTCGCGTGTCCAGCGGCCAAAGTCTGTGACCGGCTGGGAGCGGAGCCTGGACAGCAGGGCGTTCCAGGCGCTCGACGCTACGGCGTCAGTCTCAGTGACGGGCACGATCTTCGCCACCGGCTTGCCGTGGCTGGTCACGACGTAACTGCGCCCTCGGCGAACCGCTTGCAGGATCTGCGAGAAGGTACGATTCGCGTCGGTGGCGGAGACAGATTTGTCCATTGATCCCCCGATGTAGTTATTTTAACTACTTTACTCGAAACGACCGAACATGGACAATGGCGATTTCAAAGCGTGTGCGCTCTGACTGATAATCGAGGTCGAATGGATCCCGCTCGCATCGCCGAACTGCTGCGGCCGTTTATCGGAGATACCGTAGTTCCGCCGGCAATCCTGGAGCAGTTGCGACTCTACCTTGATCTGCTATTGCGCTGGAATGCGCGGATCAATCTCACGGCCGTGCGCGCTCCGGAACAGATCGTTACCAGACATTTTGGCGAGTCGCTGTTTGCGGCGGGAATTCTCTTTCCTCCAGGTCGAGTCACAGAAACCTGCACGCTGGCTGATGTCGGCTCCGGTGCCGGATTTCCCGGCGTCCCCATCAAGCTTTGGGCGCCGCACATCGAATTGACTCTGATCGAATCACAGAACAAGAAGGCCACGTTTTTGCGCGAGGTTTTACGAACTCTCGAGCTCGACAGCGCCCATGTCTTTGGAGGCCGTGCAGAGGCGTGGGGCCAAACTGCCCAGGTTGTGACGTTGCGCGCTGTCGAACAGTTTGAGCATGCCTTACCCATTGCGTCGAAACTGATCACCGAAGGTGGCGCTTTGTGCCTGCTTATCGGCAACACCCAGATGGACTTGGCGCGGGAGTTGATGGGCGACAAATGGACTTGGAGCAATCCGGTTCCCATTCCCATGAGCACGGGACGGGTGGTCACAATCGCACAACGTATCACCTAGCCGCAGGAAAAATGTCTTAGTATGGTAGGACCTCCGGAGAAATCACTTGCCAGCCGATCCGGGGAAAACGAGAATAAGCGATCCTGACCTTAGCCGAGGGGTGAGTGGCTTCCATGCAGCCTGAAGTGCCCGCAGTCGATCCTTCCAATGCCAGCGCTGTCGAAGAGACGTGGACAACTCAGTCGCCCCGCTGGAAGCTGGGCACCAAGATCGCCTTTCGCTTCGCATTCGTATACTTCTCGCTGTATAACCTCTACGTTCCCCTGCACCTGCTCGCGTTTCCTCCCTTCTCGCAGATTAACGCGCTGTACGACTCGGCAAGCAATACGATCGTCCACTGGGTAAGCCGGCAGGTGCTGCACTTAAGCCATGACTTCGCGAAGGACTACTTAAATACTTCAGCGGGAAGCAAAGATACAACTTTCGACTACGTCCAGGTGCTGTGTTTTTTGGTCGTGGCTGTGGTTGCAACGGTGGTGTGGTCGTTGGTCGACCGCCGACGGCGGAATTACCAATGGCTGTATAAGTGGTTCATCGTCTACATGCGGCTGTCTTTGGCGGCCGCCATGATTCCTTATGGGGCGATCAAGATTTTTCCCTATCAGTTTCCCCCGCCGACACTTTCGAAGATGCTGGGCACCTACGGAAATTCTTCGCCGTCGGAGTTGATGTGGACATTCATGGGAGCATCCCACAGCTACAGCGTGTTCGGCGGAGCGTTGGAGTTGTTGGCAGGGATGCTGCTCGTTGTCCCGCGGCTGGCCACGCTCGGCGCGCTCGTCTGCGCTGCCGCGATGTCCAATGTCCTGATGTTGAATCTCGGTTACGACTTTTTCGTCAAGCTGGTCAGCATCCACCTGCTGCTAATGGCAATTGTGATTTTCCTTCCGGATGCGCTGCGTCTCTTTGATTTCTTTGTCCTGAATCGCACCGTTCGGCTCGCGCCGGCACGGCCATTGGCTCAGCGGGTCTGGCTGAACCGGACGTTCGTGGCGTTGCAGATAGCATTTGGACTTTTGCTGGTGGTCCACGACCTCCGTAGTGCCCGCAACATCGTAGCTCTGCGAGATGCCGGCAAGAATACGCCTCTCTACGGCGTCTGGTCGGTGGACGATTTTAGCGTCGACGCCCAGCCGAGACCTCCCCTGGTCAACGACCCGCTGCGCTGGCAACGATTTGTTGTCGAGTCGAGTGAAGGTGTCGCGATCCAGGAAATGAACGGCTCACTGCTGTATTTGCACTTGCATCCCAATTCTCTGCGGAGCGCGTTCACTTTGACACGGTACGACGACCCGAGCTGGATCGCCGAATTCACTTATGACGACTCGAGTCCTGGCTCGCTTTCTCTTACCGGCAAGATAGATGGACGTCTCATCGCCATCAAGCTACACCGAGAAGATGAAGCGAAGTTCCTTCTGAAACCAGGCTTCCGCTGGATTCAGGATCCATAGTGGGTCAACGGCTGCCCAAGACAATTTCTCCCGCCCCACCCAAGAAGGGATCGGATATACTCGTCGCGAACAAGGGACTTCTGTCGGTGAAAAACCTCAGGCAGCGGAGGATACTCGCGGCTTTTTCTGCACCCACCCCTCTCGCGGTTCATTCATCCAGGAGTAGTTGGTCGCTATGAAGGGTACGCTCGTCAAAATCATTCGCTCTCCGGTCTACATGATGCTGGTCGCGTTTCTGGTGCGGGTTGTCTACACGCTAATCAGCCGTTCCTACTATTTCGTCGGGCTGTGGGACATGTTCGAGCCGGCCAATCTGGCGCGCTCCCTGGCGATTGGCCATGGATATAGCGATCCCTATGTGGCCGCGACCGGTCCTTCCGCCTTGATCCCGCCAATCTATCCCTGGATAGCTTCGTTGGCGTTTCGTGCCTTCGGCGTTTTCTCGCATGGCGCCGGCTTCGCAATGGTGGTGTTCAACAGCGTCTTCTCTGCGCTCACCTGTTGGACCGTCTATCGCATCGCCCGCCGCGTCTTCAACGAGACAGTTGCTGTGTGGTCGGGGTGGCTTTGGGCTGCGTCGCCTTTCGCCATCTACTACTCCGTCGGCTGGATTTGGGAATCGACGCTGTCCGCGTTTTTGCTGAGCCTTCTGTTCCTGCTCACGCTGGAGATGGAAGGCGACGCTCGCCTCACGTCGTGGGTTGTTTACGCCTTGCTGTGGGGGATCGCCGGACTGACCAACACTGCTGAACTGTCGTGGCTTCCCTTCTCCGGCTGCTGGCTCGCTTATCAATTGCACCGCCGTGGCAAGCGCTTTCTGGTCCCCGTGTTGCTTAGTGCGGCAGTTTTCTGGGTGACTCTCAGTCCCTGGTTGGCGCGCAATTATCTCGCGTTCGGGCAAATGGTTTTCATCCGCGACAATTTCGGCAATGAATTCCGCTCCGGCAACAACCCACTCTCCCAAGGTGTAAAGGTCGCCAACTACGACATGGCTGCCAACGGGAATATCTTCGCCTTGTATGAGCGCATGGGAGAAATAGCGATCAATAAGAAACAGGCGGACGAAGGAAAAGCATGGGTGTCGCAGCATCCCCAGAGATTTCTGGAGCTATGCCTCCTTAGGTTTTATTACTTCTGGGGTGGCATTCCCAGGAAGTACGATACCGACCCGTTTGCCTCGTTAAAGCACTTAAAGAACCTGCTCTTCCTGGCGTCCTCGCTCCTGGCCATAGCTGGGCTGGTTTTGGCTATTAAGAAGCGTGTTCACGGAACTTTCCTGTTCGCGACGCTATTGCTGTTCTATCCTTTGGCTTACTACATCAGCGTCACGGAACCGCGCTACCGGCATGCCATCGAACCGCAGCTCCTAATACTCTCAATGTATTTGTTCTGGGCACTGGCAATGCGCTTCCTGCCTCACCGTCAACCGGTGCAGGATGAGGTGATGGCAACAACGCATTGAAAGAGGTCGCCGAGTTTACTTTCGCGAATCGAAGGGGGAGATGTGGCTTCGGCCGGGGTCAAACCGGAGGTAACGGATGCAAGAGCGAACTTCCTCTGGCGGGATTCGCAGATTCGCACCGTTGTTTTGAGCCTGCTCCTGGCCCTGATGACGCTAGCCGTGTATTGGCCCGTACACGAACATCCCTTTCTCAACCTCGACGATCCCAAGTACGTCACGCAGAATCCGCACATCTCCGATGGGCTAACGCCGGGCGTGGTCTTCTGGGCATTCACCCATGGCTATGCCGGCAACTGGCATCCACTGACGTGGGTGTCGCACGCCGCCGACATCCGGCTGTTTGGACTCGATCCCGCACCGCAACATGATGAGAACGTAGTCCTGCACGCCCTGGATGCGGTGCTGCTCTTCTGGGTGCTGAAGCGGGCGACGGGTTATGCCGGGCGAAGCTTCATGGTCGCAGCACTGTTTGCGCTGCATCCCGTCAACGTTGAGTCGGTAGCGTGGATCGCCGAACGCAAGACGATGCTGAGCACCCTGTTTTGCCTACTGGCATTGGGTGCGTACCGCTGGTACGCCAGCAAGCCGGGCGTGTTGCGCTACATCGTGATGGCAGGTTTGTTCGTCCTGGGATTGATGAGTAAACCGCAGATCATCATGCTGCCGCTGGTGTTGCTGCTGTGGGATTACTGGCCGCTGGGGCGTATGTTTGCCGACGACACTTCGCGCACCTCGTCAACCCGAGAAATTCCGCCGAAGAGCCTGGGCTGGCTGGTCAAGGAAAAGATTCCCCTCTTCTTCATCTGCATCGTCGATGCGGGCGTGACCATGATCGCGCAACACGTCGCCGGCGAGAAGCAGCCTTTCACGCTGTGGGTTCGGATCGAGAATGCGCTGGTCTCCTACACCCGTTACATTCGCAAGGCGTTCTGGCCGACGAACCTCGCGCTCTATTATCCGCATCCCGGCAAATACCTGCACTGGTGGCAGGTGTGGACGTCGATCCTGGTGCTGGCCGTCATTACCGTCTTGGCGGCCCGCGCGCGTCAGCACAGGTACTACATTGTGGGATGGCTGTGGTTCCTGATCATGCTGGTGCCGTGCATCGGGCTGGTGCAGGCCGACGTACAGGGCATGGCCGACCGCTACGCCTATGTGTCATTTGTCGGTCTCTTCATCATGGTCTGCTGGGGGGTGGCCGACTGGGCTCGCGAGCAGCGTCTGCCCCAAGCCGTGCTGCCGGCAGTCAGCGTATTAGTTCTGGCAGCGTTGACGCTGGTTACTCATCGCCAAATCAGCTATTGGCAGGACAATGTCACGCTATGGGCTCACTCCGCCGAGGTCACTACCGGAAACTGGAAGGCGGAATATCTGCTGGGTGGAGCGCTGGTCCAGGCGGGGCGTGTGGAGGATTCGATTCCGCATTTCCGGCGCGCGGCCGAGATTGAGCCTGGCGATCCCTTCGTCAACGTAAGTATCGCGGCGTACGCGCAGATTCACGGCAATTTCCAGGTGGCTCTGGACTATTACAACAAGGCGCTGGGGGAATCCTGGAACGCCGAGCAGAGTACAAAGATTCTGAAAAATATGTCAATGATTTATCAGCAGCTCGGCGATCCAGCGAAAGCCGAAGCCTGCGTGACCAAGGTGCAGGCGCTGCCCAAGCCTGCGGTGAATTGGCAGGGCTCCTGGTGGGAGCAGTTGATCCCGATGATCAAACAGCACTTCAGTTCGAGTTCAAACTAGACGCAGAGTGATCTGGCTCTGTTGACGTCCCGCTTTGAAGGGACGCGCCTTCAGGAGCGCCGTAAGTTGGCGACCAGCAGTCGGCTTTACCGCCTGCTGAAAAAGTCAAGAATGCGGATCCCTCGCGGACTGAAGTCCGCGAGGATAACAAAAATGAGATTATCGGCACGACTGAAGTCGTGCCCTGTTACAAAGCGCGCGGAACGAGTTTTTCAGCAGCCTGTGAAGGCGTACTCCACCCCAAGGATTGCTTGAACACAGGGGCTGCTGTTTTGCTCAGAGGCGGGATGTCTGGCCGGCATGCTGACGCGCCTGAATCTCGATGTAGACGTTGATGAGCGAGACGGCTGCGGGCGTGACGCCGGGGATACGGCTGGCCTGACCGAGCGTCTGGGGGCGTACGCGGCTGAGCTTCTCGTTCATCTCGCGCGAGAGACCGGAGACCTTGCCGTAATCGAACCAGGCCGGAATGGTGCGCTGCTCGGACCTCTTAAGACGCTCAATGGCCTTCGTCTGCTGATCGAGATAGCCGGAATACTTGATTTCGGTTTCTACCGATTTCAGCTCGTTGCGGACGGCAGTGGCCAGTGGCCAGTGGTCAGTGGTCAGTTTGAAGGTGTCATCCTGAACGGAGCATTCGTGCGCTTCGCGCGAGTGCGGAGTCGAAGGACCCCTATCATCCTCGCAAAGTAGGGGTCCTTCGACTGCGCTCCCTTCGGTCGCTGCGCTCAGGATGACGCCCTTTTTTCTATCCACTGTCCACTGAGCACTGTCACCACGCCCGAAGAACGCTGGCATCAGCTTCGTCAGGATAGGAACGAGCTGCTCGATCCGCACTTCTGGCCGTTTGAGAAGCTGTGCAAGTGTCACGCCCAAGACAGTCTCGAGCTTCGAGTTTCTGGTTTCGGGCGCAGAGCTATCCGGGTCGCTGCTCGAAACTTGAAACTCGAAACTCGAAACGTGGTCTCGGAGCATCGCAGCGTCGACCCGCGTCCGCTCCAGCAGCTCGCGCATTGCCTTCATGCGCTGCTGCTTGGCGAGGAAGTCGGCCCACGCGCCATCGCTGATCAGACCAACGCGACGGCCGTGCGGCGTGAGCCGGCGGTCGGCGTTGTCGATGCGCAGATGCAAACGAAACTCCGCGCGCGAGGTGAACATGCGATAGGGCTCGTTGGTCCCCTTGCTGATGAGGTCGTCGATCAGGATCGCCGTGTAGGCTTCAGTGCGATCGAGGATCAGCGGCGGTTCGCCTTTAACTTTGAGCGCGGCGTTGATGCCGGCCATCAGGCCCTGGCACGCCGCCTCTTCATAACCGGACGTCCCGTTGATCTGTCCGGCGAGATACAGATGCTCGATCTTCTTCGTCTCCAGCGTGCGCTGCAGCTCGGTCGGATCGATGGAGTCGTATTCGATGGCGTAGCCGGGGCGCAGCATCTCGGCGTTTTCGAGGCCCGGAATCGACTTGATGATGGCGAGCTGCACCTCGATGGGCAGCGACGTGCTCATGCCGTTGACGTAGATTTCGTGCGTGTTCAGACCTTCGGGCTCGAGGAAGAGCTGATGCGTCTCCTTGTCGGGGAACTTGACGATCTTGTCTTCGATTGACGGGCAGTAGCGCGGGCCGATGGACTGAATCTGGCCGCTGTACATCGGCGAGCGATGCACGTTTTCGCGGATGATGCGATGCGTCTCCGGCGTGGTGAAGGCGATGTAGCACGGCACCTGTTTGTCGTGATGCGCCACGCGGCGCGTTCGGAAGCTGAAGGGCGTGGGATCGTCGTCGCCCGGCTGCACGGTGAACTTTGACCAGTCGATCGAGCGGCCGTCGAGACGCGGCGGCGTTCCCGTCTTCAATCGGCAACCGCGCAGGCCGAGTTTCTTCAGAGCTTCGCCCAATAGAACGGCCGGCGGCTCGCCGCTGCGGCCGGCGGGATATTGCTGCTCGCCACAATGGATGAGGCCATTGAGGAAGGTGCCAGTGGTGATGATGACGGCTTTCGCGCCGACGGTTCTACCATCGCGGAGCTTCACGCCGGTCACGACGCGCTCTTCGCCGTTCGCTCTTCGCCCTTCGCCAGATGCGGATCCAAAACAAGTGTCATCCTGAGCGAGGACTTCAGTCCGAGTCGAAGGACCCCCATTGCCGCAAGAGAAGCTGGTAGCCGGGGGTAGAGGTCCCTCGACTTCGCTCGGGATGACACGGATCTCGTTTTCACTGGTCACTGGCCACCGACCACTGACCACCAACTCAGCCACTTCCGCCTGCTTGATGTGCAGGTTCGGCTCGGACTCCAGCACCTCGCGCATCTTGAGGCGGTACTGCTGCTTGTCGCATTGGGCGCGCGGAGACCAGACGGCCGGCCCGCGTGAGGTATTCAGCAGGCGGAACTGGATGCCGACGGCGTCGGTCACTTCGCCCATGATGCCGCCCAGCGCGTCGACTTCGCGAACGAGATGTCCCTTGGCGATGCCGCCCACGGCGGGATTGCACGACATCTGCGCGATGAGATCGACGTTGAGGGTGAAGAGCGCGGTCCTCAGCCCCATACGGGCAGCGGCCATCGCGGCCTCGCATCCGGCATGACCGGCGCCGACCACCACGACGTCAAAGCTTTCCGTAAATTGAAGCAAAGGCAAGCTACCCCGAAGCCGCCAGCGGCGACCGAATACCTCTATTGTAGAGGACGCGGCGCGTCCACTGATGGACAAGCGGTTGCGTCTCCGGACACGTTGGCGCGTGGTCGCGTCAGAACAAACCGCCTAATTTCCTCCCATCCAATCACTTCCCCTGCTTGCGAACTGGCCTGGCAGTTGCTGCGTACTCCTGATTGGCTGCCGATCCTAGATCTCGCCGAGGACTGCCATGGAAGGACTGCTGCAGGACATCCGTTACGGCTTCCGCGTGCTCCGCAAGAGCCCGGTCTTCACGCTGGTGGCCGTGCTAACGCTGGCGCTGGGAATCGGCGCAAACACCGCCATCTTCTCGATCTTCAACGGAGTTCTGCTCAGCCCGCTTCCCTATCCGCACGCCGACCGAATGGTCACACTCGGCGCCAGCAAGCCAAATTTCCAGAACGGCGCGATCTCGTATCCCAACTTTCGCGACTGGCAGAAGGACAATCAGACCTTCGAGGCGATGGCGATCTTCCGCAACACGACTTACAGCTTGACGGGTGTCGGCGCTGCGGAGGAGATTCCCGGCGAGTTGGTCTCGGCCGAGCTGTTCCCGATGCTGAATATCAAGCCGGTGCTGGGGCGGACATTCGCGACCGGTGAGGATGAGGTCGGCACGGCGCCGATTGCGATCATCACGACCGGCTTGTGGGAGCGCAAATTCGGCTCGTCGCCGGGCGTCCTCGGAAAAGGCATCACGCTCGACGGCCACGCTTACACCATCGTTGGCGTGATTCCAGCCAGCTTCAACCTCAACATCCCAAGCCTTTCGCCGGCTGATGTTTATGTGCCGATCGGTTTGTGGGCGAACAATCTACTCACTGATCGCGGCGCTGGGCTTGGCATTCACGGCCTGGGACGGCTCAAGCCCGGGGTGACGCTGGAGCAGGCACGCGCGGACATGGATCGCGTGACCCAGAATCTCGCGGTGGCGTATCCCACCAAGGATCGCGGCCTGGGCGCGCATATTGTGCCGCTGAAGCAGGCGGTGGTGCACGGTGTGAAACCGATACTGCTGGTGCTATTGGGCGCTGTAGGCGTAGTGTTGCTGATCGCCTGCGGCAACGTTGGCAATCTCCTGCTGGCTCGCGCCACCAGTCGCAATCATGAGTTTGCAGTTCGCGTGGCGTTGGGTGCGGGACGCGGGCGGCTCTTGCGGCAACTGCTGACGGAGAGTCTCACGCTGGCGCTTGCGGGCGGCGCTCTGGGCGCGGCGCTAGCGTATTGGGGTACGCAGGCGGCGCTGAAGGCACTGCCGGCGACGCTGCCACGCAGCGAGAACATTGGGCTCGACGCGGGCGTGTTGCTGTTTACCGCAGGCATCTCGCTGGTGGCCGGCATTCTGTTTGGATTGTTGCCAGCCCTGAGAGCGTCGCGGCCCGACCTGAATTCGGCGCTGGCAGACCGTAGCCGCGGAACCAGCACCGGCAGAGCAAACACGCAGCGCATCTTCGTTGTGGTGGAGATGGCGATGGCGCTGGTTCTGATGATCGGCGCCGGACTGATGATCCGCAGCCTGGCAGCGCTGTGGAGCGTCGACGCCGGATTTCGCGCGGACAACCTGCTCACCTTCGGGCTAACCATGCCGCCCGCGATGGTGAATGCGCCGCCCGATGCCATCCGCAGCGGATTCCACAATCTCGATGTTCAGCTGAATGCGATTCCCGGCGTGCAGGCGTCGTCGGTGTGGTGGGGCGCGTTTCCCATGTCGACCGATGACGAGATTCTCTTCTGGCGCGAAGGGCAGCCGCGGCCTGCCAGTCAAAACCAGATGAACTGGTCGCTGAATTACGTTGTCGGCCCGCAATACTTGCAGGTGATGGGCACGCAGTTGTTGCGGGGGCGTTTCCTCAACCAGCGTGATGATGAGCATGCTCCTGCAGCGGTGGTGATTGACGAGGTGTTCGCGCGGACGTTCTTTCCGCATGAAGACCCAATTGGAAAGCGGCTGAATCTGGTCAGTCCGGATGAAGTGAATGCCGAGATTGTTGGCGTCGTGCGGCATGTGCAGCAATGGGGGCTGGATGATGATGGGACCGAGGAACTGCAGGCACAGCTGTATCGGCCATTTATGCAGTTGCCGGAAAGCGCGATGAAGTTGACGCCGACGGGCGTGAATTACGCGGTGCGGCTCAGTCCGACGGCGCACACCAGCTTCGAGGCGATTCGCCACCAGCTGCAAGCAAACAATGCTGAGCAGGCGGTTTATGGGCCGCAGACGATGAACGAAATCATCGCGGCTACACTGGCGACGCGACGGCTGTCGATGATTCTGTTGAATGCGTTTGCGGTGCTGGCGCTGTCGCTGGCCAGCATCGGGATCTATGGCGTCATCTCCTACGTTGTGGGACAGCGTACACAGGAGATTGGGATTCGCATGGCGATGGGAGCCGACCGCGCGGACGTTGTGCGAATGGTGGCGGGACAGGGGTTGAAGCTGATCGTCATCGGTTCGCTGTGTGGCAGCGCCGGAGCTTTGGTCGCGACGCGGGCGCTCAGCACGATGCTGTTTGGCGTCAGGCCATTCGATGCGGTGACATTTGTTGCCACCGCGTTTCTGTTGCTCTGCGTTGGCATGCTGGCGATCTATGTGCCGGCCGCGCGCGCGGCCAAGGTCGATCCCATCATGGCGTTGAGGGAGCAATGACGCAGTGGGTCAGTTCTTACTGTAGGTCGGTGGAGCACGCCTTGAGAGGCTGCTGAAAAACCGTAGCGCGACCCGCCTGTCGTCGGCTGAAGCCGACTCAGAAGAGGAAGGAAACGGCTTAGACGCTGGCCTGAAGGCCAGCACTACCCGAAAGCCATGCTGCGGATCTCAACTGCACGCCTGAAGGCGCGCTCCACTCTAGCGAGCGCAATTTCGAACTGAGCCAATCGCCAATGGTGACGCTCGCTTGTGACGCTTCACCCATCTCCGATATAGTGTTGTCACTTCCGAATTCTTAGCTGGGGTGATTGATGGAATTGCAAGCTTTCTTGACTGCGCTCGAGGAGCGCATTGCCCGCTACGACCTGCTGTGCCATCCGTATTACAAGGCGTGGACCGCCGGTGAGCTGACGCGCGATGATCTGCGCGAATATGCCGGCGACTACTATCATCACGTTGCGGCGTTTCCGACGTACCTGAGCGCGCTGCACTCGCGGCTGGACGATGGCGAGGCGCGCCGCGCCGTGCTGCGCAACCTGTGCGAAGAGGAGATTGACGGCCGCGCACACAGCGAGCTGTGGCTGGATTTTGCCGAGGGCATGGGCGCCGATCGCGAGGCCGTACGCCAGCGCGAACCGATTGCCGAAGTGCATGAGGCAGTCGCGGAGTTTCGTCGCGTGGCGCGCGAGGGTTCGACGGCCGAGGCGCTGGCGGCGTTTTACGCATACGAATCGCAGGTGCCGCGTGTGGCGAAAGAAAAAGCCGACGGCCTGGCGCAACGCTATGGCGCCGACGCGAAGACCTGCGGCTACTTCCAGCTGCATCAGTTTGCCGATGTCGAGCATGCCGAAGTTTGGCGCGAGTTGCTGAGCGCGGAGATCGCGAGCGATCCTCAGCAAGCCGAGGCAGCACTGGATGCCGCCGAGCGTGCAGCGCAGTCGCTGTGGCACGTGCTGGACGGGATGGAAGCGCGAAGGAAAGTGACGGTTGGGTAGAGCCGGCCTTCAGGCCGGCGTCCGGACATCCTATAGCCGCCATGATCATCGGGCGATGATCGCGGCGGCTATTCTCGTTTTGTATTTGCTGGACGCGGCCCTGAAGGCCCGCTCTACCAATCAGGCGCGCTCGAAGGCGTGCTTCAGGTACAGTTCTTCCAGGGCGTGATCTTTCGCGGCGATGATGGCTTCGCGTTGGGCGAGCAGACCATCGGTGGCGCGCGCGTGATCCCCGGCCAGCTCGATCATGCCGCGCGCGGCCAGGTCTTTCGCCGCGGCTGTCAGCTTGTCGATCATGTTGGGATCGGCGGCGCCGAGATATTGCGCATCGCAGGGATCGGCAATCAGGACCGGCTTTCGCTCTTCACCACTTCCCCAAAAGACCTTTCGCGCGACGAACTCTTCCAACTGCGGCGGCGTGGCCTCAGCGAACCTGAAGTGCTTGTTGCGAATGCTGTAACAGCGGCTCGACACGGGGACTGGCTGGCGCTTGCCCGACTTCAGCAGCTCCAGTTGCCTGTCGTCGAGCGCCTTGCGTGCGCTGTTGACCGCGACCGAGAACGCGAGATCACTGTCGACGGACCCTAGCGCCTCTCGCACCGTCTGCGCCAGGTTGAGCGCGACGTCGGCGTGGAGACCGCTGCCGTCGTCAAGTTGAAGTTTGCCGTGCACGACGTAGTAGTCGCTGCCGCCTTCGGAGCGATGAAACGGCCAGTCCAGCTCGATGCGGACGGGAAAGCCGTGGAGGGTGACGCTTGTGAATTGTCTATCCATTGAAACGACCGTCGGTGTCGATGGCTCAGGCTGTGGCCGCGATAGCCCGCGGAAAGCTGATCAGCACTTCTTCAATGCAAGAGCCTCGTTGATTGGTGACCTGCCTGCAAATGATTCTGAGCTTCCTTTGAGGCCACTCGACCAGAATACCGTAACCCGCTCCCATCAAGTCCGCATTCGCCTTTAACCAGCAGAGATCTGTTTCCGCACCGTCTAGAATTTGCTTCGGGGTAATCTCGGATGTACTCAATTTCCATTCAAGCACTGCTAGTGGATGTTTAACGTCGGGTCGCCAAACTGTATCCAAACAATCTGGCCAGACGACAAGGTCCTTTCGCCCGCGCTCCCTCCCGTCGCCAGTGGTTGGATGCTGACGAACGCGGCCCTCGATCCTCAGGACGCCCGGGTCTACTCCCTCTCGCTGGAGAAGCGGCACCAAATACCTAAAAGAGAATAGACTCACTATCTCCTGTTCGCGTTTGTACCACGACGTTCTCAGATCGGGAGGTCGCGTTTTCGCCAAGTCTTCATAAAACAACTGCAGCGCTTCCTTCAGCAGGAAGCTAAATCGATCAACCGACAGAGCCGCTGGACTCATCTCACCACTCTCTCCCAATGCCAATTGTTATCCGCTGATCGCTACTCTGATCATCTTCTTCCCTGCTCGCAGCGTGAACTCGGCGCCCATCTTCACCGTGACGACGACTTCGCTCTTCAGCTCGCCATCAACTTTCACCGCGTTCTGCTTCACCTTGCGCAGGCCATCGGTGACGGACGTCGCCAGTCCAGTTCGCGCCAGGAGCTTATCGAGCTTCACCTGAACATCATCGTGAGTGGTCGACGCGTGCGGTGCGGCGACCTCGACAAACGGCACCGTGATCAGCGGCAGATCTTCGGGCACCTCGTCCTTCTGGAACATCCGTGACCAATCCTGCGCCGCCTGCTCGACTGCCTCGCGCGAATGAAAGTCGGCGACGATGCGCTTGCCCAGTTCCTGCTTTAGTTTCATCGGATGCGCCGCGCCGCCGGCCACGTCGCGCTTCATCTGCTCGATGTCGGCCATGCTGACGTCGGTCACCAGCTCGTAGTAACGCCACATGAGATCGTCGGAGATCGACATGACCTTGCCGAACATCTCCTGCGGCGGCTCGGTAATGCCAATGTAATTACCGTAGGACTTCGACATCTTCTGCACGCCGTCGGTGCCTTCGAGCAGCGGTGTGGTCAGTACGATCTGCGGCAGCTGGCCATAATGCCGCTGCAGCTCGCGCCCCATCAGCAGATTGAATTTCTGATCGGTGCCGCCGAGCTCAACGTCGGCCTCCAACGCCACCGAGTCGTAACCCTGCGCGATGGGATACAGCAGCTCGTGCATCGCAATCGGCTTCTCTTCCATGAAGCGCTTGTGGAAGTCTTCGCGCTCCAGCATCTGCGAGACGGTGAACTTCGCGGCCAGGCGGATGAAGCCTTCGTAGCCCAGCTTGTCGAGCCACTCGCTGTTGAAGCGCACCTCGGTCTTCTCGCGGTCAAGGATGCGGAAGACCTGCGCCTTGTAGGTCTCGGCGTTCTGGTCGATCTGCTCGCGCGAGAGCGGCGGCCGGGTGACCGAGCGCCCCGAGGGATCGCCGATCAGCCCGGTAAAATCGCCGATCAGAAAGATGACCGTGTGGCCCATGTCCTGAAAGTGTTTCAGCTTGCGCATGAGCACAGTGTGGCCCAGATGCAGATCGGGCGCCGTGGGATCGAAGCCCGCCTTCACGCGCATGGGCTTGCCCGACGCGCGCGACTTCTCCAGCCGCTCGCGCAGATCGCTCTCGCGAATGATCTCCGCCGCGCCCTTGCGCAGGTAGGCGAGCTGCTCGTCAACCTCGGGGAATGAGGGCATAAACATTGATTATAAGAGTTTCCAGTTTCAGGTTTCGAGTTTCCAGTTTCGGGTTTCGAGTTTCGAGTTTCAAACCTGATCTGAGTTCCTTCTGACAACAACAAACAGCAGATCCTTCGTCGGGCTGAAGCCCTCCTCGTGATGACAATTCATCAGGGAGTTGGCACGCTGTGCAAGGGACACTGTGTACGATGCTTTTGGCCCTACGCTAATTGCTAATCGCTAATTGCTAATCGCTACGGCGTTGACACGCCACGTATGCTGGAATGGCGTTACACTAACGAATCCCAACACACTCGCGATGAAACTGCTTCTTCCCGCTTCGATATTCATTCTCATGGTCTCGGTCGGCATGAGCCTTAAGCTGACGGAACTGATTTCCAACTGGCGACAGCTTACCTGGGCGACATGGGCGCGTCTCGTGCTGGCCACGTTTATTCTGCCCGCGCTGGTCGCGCTGATCCTGGCGCGCGTCTTCTTCCTCACGCTTCCGGAAACCGGCGCTCTCTTCATGGTGGGAGCTACGCCGGGCGCACCGCTGCTCACGCGCAATCTCGCGCGGCGCGGCTTCGATATGCAACTGGCGGCGAGCTATCAGGTCTGGTGCGGCGCGCTCACGCCCATCTTCATTCCCGTCATGCTGTGGGCTGCGGCCAAGCTCTACAGTCGCAGCATCTGGATTCCACCACGCGTTCTGCTGCTGCAAATCGTCGAGAAGGAATTCCTGCCGCTGCTGGTGGGGATGATGCTGATGCGCCTTGCGCCCGTATTCTCCAACAAGGCGCAGCGCGGCATGAACATGCTCGGCAATCTCGTGCTTACGCTGGTCTTCGTGCTTCTGCTGTGGAAGATGCGCGCGGATCTGGAGGCCGTCACCCCTTGGATTGTGCTGGCGACGTTCATTCTCATGGTGGCTTCAATTGTCGCGATGCATCTGCTGTTGCGCGCCGACCGGATTGTCGTGCGCACCCTTGCAGTCAGCAATGCCAATCGTCATGTCGGCATGGCTCTGCTGCTCATGGGAAGGTTCAAGCGCATGCACGACGCGCTGCCGGTGATCGCCTGCTATGCCATACTGGTCGCCATTTTCCTGGTCGTGGCGCCCAGGATCTTTCGCCCGCAGGAACTCGCCGCGTAAAAGGCACCCGCGTAACCGCTGGCTGGGCGCGGTCTTCCAGCGATCGTCAAAGTTTGCTTTCGTTTTTCGAGCCGGGTTCCTCCGCGGCGCTTTCCTACAGCTGCCTTTTCCGGCACAATCGAAAGATGTTCGCACGCAAGATCCGAGTGCAATACGAACAGGACGGCCAGCGTGTGGCGTGTCCGCTGAAGTGGCTCGACAGCTTCAGCATGAGAAACTTCACCAACGATCAGGTCTTCGACGACACCATCCCCACTGGCGATGGAGCAATGGAGATTGGCACGCGTGTGCCGCTGGAGCGGCTGCGCTCGTCGATGGAGGACTGGTTCCGGCGCAAGAGCTATCTGCCGCAAAGAGCAACGCTGGCGGTGGAGGAGGAGTGAAGAAGCGGTTGTCGGTTATCGGTTGACAATCGCCGGTCGCCAGTCTCGACCTCTGATTCTGTGTAACGGATGCAAATCGGAAATCCTGCGCTTCTGCGGCATGCCTGCAATTAGCGTGTCGGCGCTGAGAAACGGATAGCTGACAACCGACAACTGACCACTGATCATGGCTACTCGCATAGTCTTCATCGTGATTGCACTCGCGCTCATAGGCGCCGGTTTCTGGGCCTATCACCACGACGAGAAACTGCGCGAGAACGTATCTCTGGTGAACGTCGGCGATCCTAACGAGGTGGTGCGGCAGCTGCTGGGTGATCCAACCTCCGAAGGCCCGTGCGGCTCGCTCACGCCGATCCCCAAGGGGTGCACCGATGAGTATGTCTATCGCTACTGGTACACCCTCTTTCAGCCGCAGTACGAGGTCATCTGGTTTGACCATGAGGGCAAGGCTCTGGGCGAGCAGCACGTACGGTCGGCGTTCTAGCGCATGCGGCGCAGCGAATTGGAGCGAAGCGCTCGCGGGGAGGTCGCGTGCGCCAATCATTAGTGGAGACCGCAACCTGCGGACAGGCGCCGGACGAATAACGGCTTTATCTGCTACAATCGTTCACGTCCGGTGCATGAGCCTTGCTTGAAACGGACGACGCTGGCGAAGTCATTGCAGGTGTGAAATCGCCAGTGTTGACAAGGGTTTCCGCTAACCCGATCAACCCAATAGCGGGGTCGTAGTTCAGTTGGTTAGAACGCTGCCCTGTCACGGCAGAGGCCGCGGGTTCGAGTCCCGTCGACCCCGCCATTTCCTTCCAAGCACTTACAAGGAAGTGGCCGAAAGCGCTTCTCGTCCAATATGGTCCACTTAGGCCAGTGCTTTCTCGTTCCCTAAGACAAGCTGAACAGCGGTTGTTCTCCCTTCATAGTCGGAGAGGAGAACTTTTGCCTGCTCGCTCCTTCACAATAATGTCAACGTTGGTGACGGGGATCACAAAAGGCTGTGCGCCAAACGGCATAAAAGGTCTGGTACCAGACAAGAAAATGGATGACGTAGCGAGCGAGTCCGGATCAGCCCGTTTGCGGCTTCCCTTTGCGACCCGTCCGCATCAGGCGCCCAGAATGTGAACCCCAGGGCGACCATCGAAAATCGGGCGTCGTATGAAAAAGACCCGGCCTCGAAAGATTGGCCCTCGCCCACTGCATAACGGGAAGACAGGAGCAGGCGCAGCAGCAGAAGCTGGCGCAGCAGCAGCCCAGCTCAAACAGCAGCGGGCTGCCTTGACGAAGGAACAGCAGGAGCAGGCAGCTGACGCGGCCAAGATCGCCGCCGACAAGGCAGCTATCGCAGCGGTCAACAAACGCCTCGGCGAGCAGGGTGACTACAACATCTGGGATGAGGTCACGGTGTACTTCGGCAACGACAAGGTCACAGCTGACCCACAATACGACTCTAAATTGCTGGCGCTGTGCAAAAAGGCCACGACCGTCACTGGCTATGTGATTCTGAGAAGCTCCGAGACTCGCGGCTCGAGGATGGACATTTCCTCAAGCCCGTGAAGTCGGTAGCCATGGGCTATGGCCGGACCAAATGAGAAGAAGGTGCCCCGGCAATTTTTTCCGGCTGCACCGTCAGAATTACCTATGGACACCTTTCTCGATCGCGCCCATTCTGAATGCGGAGTTCTGTCACCAGGGCGAATAAAGTGGCTCCAACCGTAAGCAGTGGTCCAGGGGCCGAATGTGCAAGAGAACTCTGTTCCAACACCAGCAATGCGCGCCTACCGAGCATCGCGGTAAGACCTGGATTGGTGTAAATTCCGGGTAAAGGGGGTTTGTAAATGAGTATGACAGGCGGCAAGAAGGTTTTGTCAGTTGGACTCTGCCTCGCTCTTGTTGCGATTACCATGCCGCTCGAGTCGGGCGCTGTCGCGTTCTACCAGGACCAGCAACCTGCGACCGGATCTAGTCCGTCCTCGTCTAGCTATCCAGGACAAGGCGCGCCGATGACCGCGCAGGAGCTGCAAAGTCTGGTAGCCCCGATTGCGCTTTACCCGGACTCGTTGGTGGCCCAGATTCTCAGCGCCGCCACGTTTCCTGACCAGATCGCGGTCGCCAATTACTGGTTACAGCAAAACAAGAATCTGACGGGCACTGCGCTGGGGCAAGCTGTGAACGGGCAGTCGTGGGATCCCAGCGTCAAGGCGCTCACGCAATTCCCGTCAGTGCTGAACAACATGGCGCAAAATCTCACGTGGACCTCGCAGTTGGGTGAGGCTTACCACAACCAGGGTTCCGACGTAATGGCCGCCGTCCAGACCTTACGCGCTCAGGCTAAGGCGGCTGGCAATCTGAAGAGCACTCCCCAGCAGACCGTAAACGCTGAATCACAAGGTGGGCAGCAAGTCATCGTCATTCAACCGGCGAATCCCCAGGTTGTGTATGTTCCGGAATATAACCCCGCGGTCATCTACGGCACGCCGTATGTCACGCCCGGATACAGCACGGGGGCCCTGGTGGCGACAGGCCTGCTCTCGTTCGGGGCCGGAATGGCGGTAGGGGCGATGATGGGCGGAGGTTGCTGCGGCTGGGGATACAGCAGTTGGAACTGCAACTGGTATCACGGCGGGGGCGTGTACTACGGTGGCCACGCATACTACGGAAACAACGCGTGGCATGGCGGCTATTACGGCAATGGCTACGACAACGCCAACCGCTACAACAACGGGTACAACAGCAACGGCTACCACGCGAACAACTATAACCACGGTTACAACAGCAGCGGCTATCACGCCAACAATTACAGCCACAACACGAACGTGAGCGGTAACACGATGAACGTGAACAATGCGAACCGTCAGAACCTAAGCGCGGATCGTAGCACCGCATCCGCTTCTTCACGCGGATGGGGAGGCAGCGGAAGCGGTCGCGGTGCGACGGCCTTCAGTGGCTTTGGAGATCACTCCAGTGGAGGCTGGGGCGAGCGGTCGGCAAGCTCTCGCGGTTGGGCAAGTCGCGGCGGCGGCGGAGGCTGGGGAGGCGGTGGTCGCAGCTTCGGCGGCGGCGGATTCCGAGGTGGTGGCTTCCGGAGGTGAGTCCGAAATGCGTTCTGCAACCGATATCTCTGCTTATTATGCAGCGGACCCTATAGCCATTAACGTGAAACAAACCTTTGGAGGATGGAAATGTCGCGCTTCAAGGTCATGAATGTGCGGTGTTGCGCGGTCTTTATACTCGTCGCCCTGGTGCTGTGCTTAGTCTCATGCAACAAATCAGAGAAGCCGGCCCCTACCGAAGCTGTGCAGAAGACATTTGCGTCTCCGGACGATGCCGCCAAGTCGCTGGCTGAAGCGGCGAAAGCAGGTAATCACGACGCCTTGATCGCGATCTTCGGTCCGGGATCACAGGACGTCATCTTCTCCGGCGATGCAGCCCAGGACAAGAGATCGCTCGAACAGTTCACCGCCGCCTATGCGACGATGAATCGCTGGCGCAAGCAGACCGATGGAAGCGAAGTGCTCTACCTCGGAGCCGACAACAACCCTTTTCCAATCCCGCTTAAGAAGAACGGCGCAGGGCAATGGTATTTCGATACCGCAGCGGGAAAAGATGAGATTCTCTCCCGGCGAATCGGTGATAACGAACTGGCAGCGATGGAAGTGGTTGCTGCAATGGCGGACGCGCAAGCCGAGTACTTCTCGCAAGATCACGACGGCGTCAAGCAGTACGCGCAGAAGTTCATCAGCGATGAAGGAAAACAGGACGGTTTGTATTGGAAGTCGCCCGAGGGACAGCCTAAGAGTCCGCTTGGACCTCTGGCGGCATATGCGGCCGCCACAGAAGGATTCAATCCGGAGGCAAACAAGCAACAGCCATTTCACGGGTATTTTTATCGCATCCTCACCAAGCAGGGTGCGGATGCCAAGGGCGGCGCTAAGAATTACATCGTGAACGGCAAGATGACCGGGGGCTTCGCCTTCGTCGCCTATCCGGAGAAGTATGGTGACACGGGCATCATGACGTTGATCGTCGACCAGAGCGGGGTCGTATACGAGAAGAACCTGGGCAAGGATACGTCCCAGTTGGCGAAAGCCATGACCGAATACAATCCCGACAAAACCTGGAGTGCCATCGGGGAATAAGCACCGATCCACATTTGCGCTTCGGCGGCACCGACGGTGTTGGTCCTACGCGGGTCTGATATTCGACGCCGCCGGAAATCTCTACGGCACCACCTACGGTGGCGGCACTGATGGGGTCGGAGTGCGGGCGGCTCTCAGCATGCTGACGGTCATCATCCCGACAAACGATCATTAATGTAAATGCACTGTTAGACTGTTGCGCCGTAATTGGCCGCCTGCACTAGGATCTTGAAGGTAAGGCATCGAGAAATGCTCCTGTGCCACAGGTTCTTCATCCATGGGTCGAACGCAGGTGACAGATCATCTAACGGAGCAGAAGTGGACGCGAAGCCCTAGCCGGTTTTGGATCTTTGACTCCGATCGGCGCTGACTTTTTTCGAGGTCAAAAAGAGGGAGATTCGGCCTACAATATGGTTGCTGGCGCCGTCGCGCCACTGTGGAGGGACAACATGAATCGGCCTGGTGTTCTGCGGGTTCTTTTCCTCAGCATCGTTTTCGCAATGTTCGCATGCTCCGGTGAGTCGGCCTTTGCCGGCGCTCGTGGCGGAGGTGGAGGCGGATTCCACGGTGGTGGTGGAGGCGGTGGATTCCACGGCGGCGGAGGTGGAGGTGGATTCCATGGGGGAGGCGGCTACGGCGGCGGTTATCGCGGCGGCTATGCCGGAGGCGGTTACCGAGGCGGCTATGGCGGCGGTTACCGCGGTGGCTATGGTGGCTACCGTGGTGCCTATGCCGGCGGTTACGGCTACCACGGCGGCTGGGGTGGTTATGGTTATCGCGGCGGCTGGGGTTACGGTTATCGCGGCGGCTACGGCTGGGGTGGTGGCTACGGCGGTTGGGGCTGGGGATGGCCCTGGGGCTGGGGCGTGAGCTTCAATTTCGGCTGGCCCTATTACGGAGGATATTACGGATATCCCTACGGTTATTCTTATCCGTATTACTATCCGTATTCTTACTATGCTCCGGGCTACTACGCTCCGAGCTCCTATGCTCCGAGTGGCGATCCATCAGGCTATTCGGATCCCGCTCCTCCAGCGCAGGCCAGCGGCGGTTATCAGAATTACGCCCCTCCTGCGTATCAGAGCAGTACACCGGTTCGTCCACCGACAGCTTCTGCGAACAGCGTGACCCTGCATGAAGCGGTGTATCGCCATCCGACGGCAAGTTTGGGAACGGCGGCGACCGTGAGCTATCGTCCGGCTTCGAGTGAGCGGCAGCTTTCGACCATGCGTCCTGAGGTGCAGAACGTGGTCCGCGCTCTGCGCGCGATGCCGCCACAGGCGCGGCAACGGCAGCTAGAGTCGGGCCGATACAGCAATCTCTCGCCGCAGGAAATGAAGGTGGTGAGAGCTGCTGCGGATATGCCGGTTGGGAATTTCTAGCGCGACGGGACCTGCTAAAAGACTCGTAGCGCGACTCGTGTGTCGTCGGCTGAAGCCGACTGAGAATAGGAAATAACCGGCATGGACGCTGGCCTAAAGGCCAGCACTACCCGGTCTGGACGCCGGCCTGAAGGCCAGCTCTACCCAAGCTAGCCTCTAGTATGGCGCGGGAGGCGGTGGGGGTGGACCGGGCACTGCTACCGCTCCGTAGGGATACGGTCCAAATCCAACCACAAACGGCGGACGGTTGGCTCCCAGCCGTTTGTCGCGAACATAGGCCCACTCTTCGAAGCCGTCCGGCGGCGGCGCTTTCTCCGCCGTATGCTGCAACGAGTTTCCGCCTAAAAAAGTAACCTGCTGGCCCGAATTCACCGTGACTGACGGTCCTCTACCGGTCGCCACCACAGAGCCTTTGCGCGTGGTGACCAACGTCTTCTCCTCAGATGGTTTGACCACGACGCTGTACGCACCGGACTTGGTTATCGTCAATGTGGCGTTCGGCGTGTCGATCTCGTAAATCTCTCCCGGAAACAGCCGCATAACCGTCAAACTAACTTCGCCTTGATTAACGCTCACTTGCACGTTGCTGGGGCTAAGGGCTGTCAGCGTCAGGCTCGCTTCAGAATTCATGCGGAGGAAGCCATCGCCAAAACTGATTTCCGCACGCGAGTTCGTCGCCGTCCATACGAACTCCGATGACCGCAGCGGCTGGTTCAGCTGCGCTGCTTTCCACTCGTTGGTAGCACTGGGCGCGAACGACACCTCACCCGAAATGTACTGCAGGAAGGCCGGGCGCTGCGGAGCGCGTCCAGGAGGTGGCGCCCCATATTGTGCGGCGGCTGATACCGTCAGCACCGCTGACATAAGTATTGCGAGAGGAAGCAGCGTCTCCGCTGTTGAATTCCGAAACATTAGGTTCTCCAAGTACAAGAATAACGCGTAAGCACCATTTACGACTGATTGACGTCAGCTGCTCTTGGACCGGAGCGCTGCACGCAAGTCCGGTCCCTAATTCAAACCCCAAATCGCGCGGGAAGTTTTACACGCCGCAGTGGTGCGTCGATCCAGTTTAGGCTGCTGAAGAATTTGATGGCGGCAGATCCCTCCCGGACTAAAGTCCGCTCGGGGTGACAAAAATGGGTGGCGTATCGGCACGACTTGAAGTCGTGCCCTGTTACGAAACGATGTCCGACACGCCTTCGGCGAGACTCTGTCCATCCGGCGACAGGCTGAAGAACCAGAGTTGGTGAGAGCAACCAATCGGAGATCGTCCAGATCGCTTCCGGCATAGCCGAAACTTTCGAATAACCGACCATTCTGACGGAGTTCGCATTACGGCCGGCAGTTGGCTTGTGGATCAGTCTCCGACGATGTAAAGTGTGCCAGCTCCCACTTCACGTTTGCGTGCCGAAAAGGGAGGTGGAAATTGAAAGGCGATCCTCAGTCCGATCCCGGACGGCTATCTCTGGAACCAGATGACAGCGACGGGCTCGCTGAGTGGAATCCCGCGACGCGCATCCTTTTCCGAATCTCCTTCTGCTACTTCGCCATTTACGCCGCGTATGCATTTTCCATCTTGACGGCGCTTGTTACCAGTCAACAGGGAAAGCCGCCTTTCTTTCCACTCGAAGCGGGTCTACACGGCTTCATCCCCTGGGTGGGGAGACATGTGCTGGGTATCCGGCAGCCGATTGAATTTGGAGACGGCTCGGCCGACAGTCTGTTTGACTGGGTCGAACACTTCTGTTTTGTTGCCGCCGCACTGATGGGCGCGCTGCTCTGGTCGATCATTGACAGCAAGCGAACGGATTATAGGAGACTGCGCGCATGGCTCAGCCTTTTGCTGCGGCTTACGCTGGCAGCCATCATGTTCCTGTATGGATTCGATAAGGTTTTTCCCCTTCAATTCCACTCCATCACCAGAATGGACCTGGTGCAGCCACTTGGATATCTGAATCACTACAATCTGATGTGGCGCTTCATGGCCGCCTCGAAAGGCTATACGATTTTCAGCGGCTCTCTTGAGGTTCTGGGCGGCATTCTATTGCTCATCCCTCGCTTGTCTAATCTGGGGGCCATCCTCTGTGCCCTTGTGTTGAGCAACGTATTCGCTCTCAACATTGCCTATAACGTGAACGTCAAACTTTTCTCCTTCAATCTGCTGCTGATGGCGATTTTTCTGGCTGCGCCGGAAATTCCTCGGTTGGCGAGGCTCTTGGTTTTGAATCGGTCCGCCTCTCCACTGCGGCCTGTGCCCCTGTCCGAACGCAAGTGGATCGATAAGGGAGCTCGCATTCTGCAGGCCGCGCTCGGCGTATGTCTCTTTGTGGTCTGCTTCGCCGACAATGCCTCGCGATACGCCCGGATCACCAAGGCATCCGCGGTTGCGGTTCCGCTGCAGGGCATTTGGGCGGTCGACGAATTCTCGCCTTCAGGAGACCAGCAACCTGCCCTCTTTACCAAACGCCTCGCCGACGACATGCATATCGCGCCAGGCGATGACCGCTGGGTTAGGCTGGTTGTTGACGCCCCCGGCGAAGCTGCGATCCAACTCCGGAATGGTGAAGTCGATTACATCGCATTCAATCTTGACAATGCGGCTACGACGGCGGAGCTTTCCGACGGTGGCGATCCGGATTGGAAGGGGAAACTGACCCTACAGCAGCCGCAGCCGAACCTTCTCAATCTTACCGGCATCGTGAATGGCGTGACTGTCAGCGCCAGGTTGCATCGCATGGACGAATCTCAGTTTGTCCTGAAGAACGAGAAGGTGAGCCTTATCGTTGACCCTCATTAAGCCTCGATGGACTGGAGAAATCGCGATTTCGAGGACCATGTTTTACAGAGCAATGGTTCCGGATTGTAAGAGTCGATCGGCCATGACTGACGATAACAGGCGTTCACTCATTGACCCTCAATGAGTGCTAAGGCGATGTTTCGCCAGCTGTCGCGAACCAGCTCAGTGCCCAACATTGAGTCTCGCCTATGGCGTGATCTCCCAGACGACACCGTTGTCGTAAGCTCCGCCATAGCTGGTGGTGCCGTAAAGGTTGCCATTCGCGTCGATGAGGACACTGCCGCTGGGGAATTGTCCGTCACTTCCCTCGAAGTAGTGCAAGACGGTCTCCGTCCAAGTGCCGTTGGAGGGGGTCAGTTTGTAAACGACGCCGTCCCCGGAGAGCAAAGGGTTATCGTGGCCGGTCGTGCCGTAGAGGTTCCCGTTCCCATCCATCGTTACGGGTCCAGGGAACGCTCCGCCGGTCTTGCCAAAGGCGTAGACCAGCGAATAAGCCCAGCCCCCATTGGAGGGGCTTAATTCGAAAACGGTTCCCCCGCCATTGGGCCCCTCGCCAGAGGCCGTACCGTAAAGATTGCCCCGGCTGTCGATCATCAAACCGTCGGGATAGTCTCCGTTATAGCCGGTGAAGTTAAGGAGAATATTTTCGCTCCAGCCTGAGCCGCCCGATGGCACTAGCTGAAAGACACCACCGTAATTGTTGGAGCATCCGTCGAACGTGGTTCCGTACAGATTGCCGGATTTGTCGAAGACCAACTCGGACGTGGGCAAGCCGCAGTCCCCCGAAACTGAGTTGAACGAGTACAGAGTCTGCTCTGTCCATCCGCCGTTGGAAGGCGTCAACTCGAAAACGTAGCCGCCATCGTATTGGCCGCCGAGGGCCACGGTGCCGTACAGGTTACCGGCCGAATCAAAGATCACGTTGCCTTCAGATTCTTCTCCGCTATTGTAGGCAAGGCGGTAAATGACGGTTTCGTCCCACGGACACAGGGCAGTCTTGCAGACAGTAGGCGGAGGGCTGAGCTTGAAAACCGCCCCGCAGCCGTCGCCAAAGTAATAACAGTTGCCACCTCCGCCTGCTTCCGTTGCACCGTAGAGGCTGCCATCTGGCCCAAACGTCACTCCCGCACCGGGGGTGGCGGCGTCATTGTGGCTCCCGGTGTCGCCCAGGAAGGCGTACAGGCGCGTGAATATCCAGCCGGAGCCGTGGCGGCTCAACCTGAAAACCGTTCCACATCCCAGGTCCGAGGCGCAGGCGCCTCCGGTGTATCCGCCGGAAATGGCCGTGCCATAAAGATTGCCGGCCCCATCCATAGTCAGCCCGTCATAGGGATTTGCTCCATCACTGCCGCCGGTGAAGTTATATAGCACTTGGTAGGTCTGCGCCTGTGCGGCTGGGACCGCTGCGAGAAATGTTGCTATCACGGTTAGCGAGACGAGCGCTACTATCTTCGCTCGCAGGTTGGTGCCGCCAGTCTGCTGTTGGGCCATGGTGTTACTCCTTACGGCTCGTTTGGCGCCTAGAGTAGCACCAGCCGTCAGCAGCGCAACTTAATTTTGCATTACGGCCTAACGAGCTGGGACGAAGAGACTTAGCCTGAATACCTCCAGGTCATTGCCGCTAACAGGCCATAGCGCTCATTGACCCTCAATGAGTGCTGTGGGGATTTAACGACAGTAATCCGCAAAGCGACAAACGACAGGGGCGGTGAGGGCGTGTTCTCAGCTTGCTTTCCGGCGTATCGTGCGTGCGGCCCACGCCGCAGCGGGCGCCAGCGAGCATGGTTGGTTAGTCGTGGCGTAAATACTGCTGACTTTTAGCCAGTTGGTAACGGATTGACAGCGACCCGCCACGGGAGCAACAATCCGCATAACGGCACCAATTAGTCCGCTCCCCGGCCCGCTAACACCTTTCCTGAAAAAAGGAGACCTCTCATGCAATGGCCCACGTGTCTTCGCTTTGTTCTCTCCACACTATGCCTGTTTGCCATGGCCGCCATACCAGCTCAGTCGGTGCATGCCCAAACCTACAAAGTGCTTTACAACTTCACTGGCGGCCAGGACGGGGGAATCCCGCAGGCTGGATTGACCATTGACCGGGGAGGAAATCTGTACGGCACCACCTCCGGAGGCTACGTGAACGGAGGTAGCCAGGCTGGCGCGGTCTTCAAACTAACCCACACAGAGGCTGATTGGATCTTAACCCCCCTCTACAACTTCCAGGGAGGTAGCGATGGTGCAGGCCCCGAAGCCAGAGTGATCTTTGGTCCGGATGGGAGTCTCTACGGCACGGTTGTCTACGGAGGAGTAACCAACGGAAACTGTATTGCTGGCTGCGGCACGGTTTTCAACCTGAGACCTTCGGCGACATCTTGCAAGACCGCACTCTGCGGCTGGAACGAGACAGTGCTTTATCAATTCATGGGGGGCACCGATGGAAGCGGGCCGGGCTACGGTGACCTCGTGTTCGACCAAGCTGGTGACATTTACGGCACGACGCAACAGGGCGGCAGTACATCTCAATGTTTATTTTTGCCGGGGACCATCGGCTGCGGCGTGGTCTATGAGTTAAGGCCTTTGCACGGAAGCTGGGCGGAGAGCGTCCTCTACGCTTTCAGCGGAGGCTCGGACGGTGCGGAGCCGTTTGGTGGGGTGATATTCGACACAGCTGGCAACCTTCTCGGCAGCACCTTTTTCGGAGGCACAGACCTTTACGGTACGGCGTTCCAATTGACGCCCTCAGGCGGCCGCTGGACAGAGACCTCACTCTACGAGTTTGCGGGCGCAAGCGGGGACTCCCCGCGCGGTGGCGTCATCCTTGACGGGTCGGGTAATCTTTATGGCACGACTAGCGCCGACGGCCCGAACGGCGGAGGCACGGTATTTGAGCTAACAGCCGGAAGTCGGATCTTCAGCTTGCTCTATGGCTTCACCGGATTGGGGACTTGGGGTCCCACCGGCAGCCTGGCATTCGACCATGCGGGAAATCTCTACGGTACGACACTCATATCCGGCCTCGATAGCGCCGGAAGTGTTTTCAAGCTGACACCTGCTGGCAACGGCAGCTGGTCCCACACCTCATTGCACGACTTCACCGGCGGTAGCGATGGGGGACGACCTTACGGGAATGTGTCCTTCGACGCGAATGGCAATCTCTACGGCACGGCCAGCCAAGGAGGAGCTTCCGGTTACGGTGTCGTCTGGGAGATAACGCCTTAAGCACCTCCACAGCAGTAGCACATCGCAGCGGAGTAGCAACGGACACTACTTCCCTTTAAACCGCGCCGGCCGCTTCTCCAGAAACGCTTTGGTGCCTTCGTTCTTGTCCTCAGTCGAGCAGCAGACGCCGAAGAGCGTTGCCTCGAGATACAGGCCGTCGGCAAGCGTCAGATCGTAGCCCCGATTGACGGCTTCCATCGTGTACTGCACCGCCAGCGGCGCATTGGCGATGATCTTGGCGGCGATGGCTTCGGCGCGCGGAATCAGCTCGGCCGCGGCGACCACTTCGTTCACCAGGCCGATGCGATGCGCCTCCTGCGCCGAGATCATCTCGCCGGTGAGCACCAGCTGCATGGCAATTCCCTTCCCCACCAGGCGCGGCAGCCGCTGCGTACCGCCGTAGCCAGGCATGAGGCCGAGCTTGACCTCGGGCTGGCCGAGCTTGGCGTTGTCGCTGGCCAGGCGCATGGTGCAGGCCATCGCCAGCTCGCAGCCGCCGCCCAGCGCGAAGCCGTTGATGCAGGCGATCACCGGCTTGCCCAGGTTCTCAATGGCGTCGATGATGGCTTGGCCCTGGTGCGTGTACTCCTTGGCCGAGACCGGAGTGTGCTGCGAGAGCTCGCCGATGTCGGCGCCGGCGACGAACGACTTCTCGCCCGCACCGGTGAGGATAACGACGCGCGCGTCGGCGTCATCCTTGATGGAGGCGAATGCCTGCTTCAGCTCCTGCATGGTCGCCATGTTGAGCGCGTTGAGAACCTTGGGACGGTCAATGGTGACGTAGGCGATGTGGTTTTTGGTTTCGAGCTTAATGTTCTGGAAGTCGGACATGAGTTCCCTTTCGGTAGAGCTGGCCTTCAGGCCAGCGTCCCAGCGTATTAATGAAACGCGAGCCGGCTTCACAGGCTGCTGAAAAGTCTTTTTCGTGGCATTTCGAGCGAAAATTCGGCCGTAAGTGATTGAATCTTCGTTCCCCGGAACGCTTGAAATTACTAGCTTGGTTCCTTTTTCAGCAGCCTGTTCAGCCGGCACAAACCGTGTGCCGCCCCTGAAGGGGCTTTCTATTAAACATCAGCTTACCCACCGCTGAAGCGGTGGGCTATCTTGTTGCGTCTCGCTGCGCGAGACTCGGGCCCTTCCATCCCTTGAGCGATACCGACTGATCGCACAGAGCCCGGAAGGGCAGCAAACCGCTCGCGGCTCGTGGCTCGCGGCTCGTAGCTAATTGCTAATCGCTAGTTGCTAATCGCTGCCTTTCCTACACAAACTTTCCCGGCACCGGCTTGTTCGGGTCGGCGTAATCGTAAAATCCCTTGCCCGACTTGCGGCCATACCATCCGGCCAGCACCAGCCGCTTGAGCAGCGGCGGCGAGGCGAATCGGCGCTCCTTGAACTCGTCGTACATTACGTGCGTGATGTAGTACGTGGTGTCGAGGCCGACGAAGTCGAGCAGCGTGAACGGTCCCATCGGGTAGCCGCAGCCCAGCTTCATGGCTTCGTCGATGTCGGTGATGGAGCCGACGCCTTCTTCATACGCGCGGATCGCATCGAGCAGGTACGGGACGAGTAGGCGATTCACGATGAAGCCGGTCTTGTCGCTGGTGCGCACGGGAACTTTGCCTAGCTTGGTGCCGAAGTCGACTGCGGCATCGTAAACCTCGGGCGCGGTGGCGATGGTCTTCACCACTTCCACCAACTTCATCATCGGCACGGGATTGAAGAAGTGCAGGCCGATGAACCGCTCGGGGCGCTTGGTCGCGGTCATCAGCTCGGTGACCGAGATGGACGAGGTGTTGGTGGCGAAGATTGCGTCCTTCTTAACGATGGCGTCGAGCTCGGCGTAGGTCTTGCGCTTGAGTTCGACGTTCTCGATGATGGCCTCGATGACGATGTCGCAGGCGGCGAGCTCCTGCATGTTGAGCGTGCCCTTCAGGTGCGACTGGGCTTCGGTTTTCTGCTCGGGCGTGAGGCCGCCCTTCTGCGGGCCGCGCTCGACCAGCCGCGCGAGCGACTTCTCGATGCCGGCAAAACCTTTGTCGAGGAATTTCTGCTCCTGCTCGAGCACGACCACGTCGAGACCAGCGGTGGCCGCAACCTGCGCGATGCCCGAGCCCATCAACCCACAACCCAGTACTCCGACTTTCTTGATATTCATGTGTGCGTGTTTTCCTTTGAAGGGGCGTAGCTTCAGCTGCGCCGATTGGAATTATTTATTGAATTGTCATCCTGAGCGAAGCGCCCGCGGTGCTTCTCGACTCGCGTCTTTCGCGAGTCGGCGGGCGCGGAGTCGAAGGACCCCTATAACCACCGACGGACCCGTGCCGCCGCTCCGCGGCTCGGGTCTAATTCCCTGCTGGCCGCGGGCTCACGCCCTCGGCTAACACAATGTCGCCGCTAAAGCGGCTCGAAACAAAATTGCTGCCTACCCAGCGCTGAAGCGCTGGGCTAACCTGTGTCGCGCCTACGGCGCTACCCCTTCCGCGCTCCCACTTCACTGATCCTCGTAACCTGCAGCGCGACGATGCGCCATTTGTCATCGATCTTTTCCGCGACGATCGTTGGCCGTGCGTCAACTTCATTCACCTGCGCGCCTTCGGCCAATTCCAAATGCTGCCGCATAAAAACCATCGCGATATCCGGCCGCAGAAACTTGATCTTCTGCACACGGTAATGCGAGGTGCTGCCTTTATAGATCGTCCCAAAGAGCATGTGAAGGCTGGCGCGAAACGCTTCGCGTCCGTTGTAAGTGCCGCCGAGGATGTGGATCACGTCGGCGTCCTCGGCGAACAAGCTGGCGAAGGCGTCGCCATCGCCCGCGTTCCACGACGACTCCAGCTGATAGACCAATTGGTGCAGCGCGCGTTCGTCGTTCGTCATTTGGTTTCGCTATCCGTCTGCGTCTGGCGGCGCAGCACATACGTATAACCGCCAACCACGATACCGGGCGACATGAACAGCAGCGCCGTGACCTGCGGCCACGCCGGGCCCTTGCGGATCATGATCACAATTGCCGTCACCGCAACCAGCGCCCCGGCGATCCACGCGGCGATGAAGTGCGGACGTCCGCCAATGAAGCTCGCCAGGAAGCCCGCTGTCACTGCGAACAGCAGTCCGAAAATCACCGCCCCGGCCTGGAAGCTGATGCTGGCGGGCGCGTGCGGATCGGTGTTGGTCACCTGAAACAGCGTCCACCACAACAGCTCGAAGAACAGATATCCGAGAATGATGCCGCTGAAGACGCGCATAAATACGCTGTTCGCCATTCGCTCTTCGCCAGAGCGTTCGGCGTTTCCTAAGTACCCGATGAAGGCAACCCGCTTCTTGTTCCCTCGGCCCTCCGGCAAACGATGCATGGCGAAAAGCGAACCGCGAACAGCGGCTTTTCACCTACCGCTGCAGATTCTCCACAATCACCGCAATGCCCTGTCCGCCGCCGATGCACGCGGTCGACAATCCGTACTTCGCTTTGCGGCGGCGCAGCTCGTACAGCAGCGTGATCAGCAAACGCGTGCCGGTCGCGCCCAGCGGATGTCCGAGCGCAATCGCTCCGCCGTTCACGTTCACCTTGTTGGGATCGAGGCCGAGTTCCTTCTCGACGGCCAGCGCCTGCGCCGCGAAAGCTTCGTTCAGCTCGATCAGGTCGATGTCATCCAGCTTCAGCCCGGCTTTCTTCAGCGCGATGCGCGTCGCGGGCACTGGCCCCGATCCCATGATCTTAGGATCGACTCCCGCGATGCCCCAGCTCACGATGCGGCCCAGCGGCTTCAGATCGCGCTTCTCGGCGTCGGCGAGCGGCATGACCACAACTGCCGCGCCGCCGTCGACGATGCCGCTGGCGTTGCCGGGAGTCACGGTGCCGTTTTTGCCGAACGACGCTTTCAGCTTACGCAGCGCCTCGATCGTCGTCTCCGGACGGCGATGATCGTCCTCGGTAAACATCTCGCCCGTCGGCTCGCCTTTGCGATTGCGCAGCGCAACCGGCGTCAGCTCCTCCTGCAGGCGGCCGGCCTTGTACGCGGCATCTGCCAACTGCTGCGAGCGCAGCGCGAACTCGTCCTGCATCTCGCGCGTGATGCCCTGCTGCTCGCCGTAGAGCTCGGCGGTGTTGGCCATGTAGAGATTGCAGTAGCTGTCGAGCAGCGCGACCATCAGCGAGTCTTCCAGCTTGCCCTCGCCCAGGCCGACTCCCCAGCGCATGCCGCGAATCACGTGCGGCGCCTGCGACATCGATTCCATGCCGCCGGCCAGCACCGTCTTGGCCTCGCCGAGTTGAATCAGCTGGGCCGCACTGACTACCGACTGCATTCCCGACCCACACAGGCGATTCACGGTGAGCGCAGGCACTTCGATCGGGACGCCGGCTTTCAGCATGACGTGACGCGCGCCGTAGATGGCGTCGCCCGAAGTCTGCTGGGCGTTGCCGAAGATCGCGTGCTCGATCTCTCCGGGCTCGACGCCGGAGCGTTTCATGGCCTCGACCGCCGCGATGGCGCCGAGTTCCTGGGCCGTGAAATCCTTTAGCTTCCCGCAGTACCGCCCCATGGGCGTACGGGCGCCGTTGACAATTGCGATATCCGTTCCGTTTGGCATGTGTATATAGATGGAAGAACAACGTCAGTAGAAACATTCGAGTGTATCAGCCACAAAAGAGGGGCGGCAAATGGGGCGAGTGAGTTCGGTGGTCTTGTCCGCTTGCGGACAAGCCTTGTCGAATGCGGACGACCCGGCGGCGTCTGAAGAATCGTGGTCAGGCATATCCCTGCTGTTTCCAAGCACTTCTGTTACCCATGGGTTGGTAATCAACGTGTAAGTTCCCTCTCCGCAATCTTGTCTTTATCGGAGAGACGATGTCGAACCTGCTGCAGGATCTGCGCTTCGCGATTCGCCAATTGCGTAAGAGTCCCGGCTTTGCGCTTACGACGATTCTGACGCTGGCGCTCGGCATCGGCGCGACCACCGCGATCTTCAGTTTGATCAACGCAGTCCTGCTGCGACCGCTGCCCTTTCCCGAGCCCCAGCGGCTGATGTCGGTCGGCGAGATCCACACCTCGGTAACAAAATCCGGTCCTCCCGAATCGCTGAGCTACCCCGACTTCTTCGACTGGCGCACTCGCAATCGTACGTTCGAGTCGCTCGCCTCCTATCACGGCGACAACCACACGCTGACCGGCAACGGAACTCCGCGGCAGCTGGAGGCCGAGACGGTTTCGTCCGAGTTCTTCCGCTTGCTGGGAATCAATCCGCTCCTCGGACGCGGCTTTGTTGCCGATGACGAGAAGCTCGGCACGCATGTCGCGGTTCTCAGTCACGAAACCTGGCAATCGGTTTTCGGCGGCGATCCCAGCATCGTCGGCCGCAACATCACGCTCGATCGCAACACCTACACCGTTGTGGGCGTCATGCCCAAGGGATTCGAATTTCCCATCCAGACTCCCGCGCCGCAGTTGTGGACCTCGCTGGCCGATGACGCCACCGACAAGGATCCCATCACCGCGCAGCGTGGCGCGCACATGGTGAATCTGGTCGGGCGGCTCAGGCCCGGCGTCAGCATCGCGCAGGCCAACGCGGACCTGAATGTCATCGCGCAAAATCTGGCGACGCAGTATCCCGCGTCCAACAAGCAATTCGCAGCTGCCGCGGTGGTTTCGCAACTGGAAGATCTGGTGGGAAGCACGCGCTCGGCGCTGAATGTGCTATTCGCGGCGGTCGTCTTCGTGCTGCTGATCGCTTGCGCCAACGTCGCCGGGCTGATACTGACGCGCGCGTCGCGTCGCCGCCCCGAAATCGCGGTGCGTTCGGCGATGGGCGCCACGCGCTGGGAGATCATGCGCCAGGTGCTGGTGGAGTCGGTCGTCCTGGGAATTTGTGGTGGGACTCTGGGCGTTGTGCTGGCGGTGCTCCTGCTCAAGACCATGCTGCGCTTCGTGCCGCAAAACCTGCCGCGGCTCGATCAGGTTTCCGTCGACGGCATGGTGCTGGTGTTTGCCGCTGCAGTTTCCATCCTCACCGGTGTGCTCTTTGGAGTGCTGCCCGCGTGGCGCATGTCGCGGCTCGATCCGGCATTCGCGTCTGCGCGAAGGCACGCGCAGCATGACCAGCGGACGCAAGCAAAACCGCCTGAACAGTGCGCTGGTGGTCGCGGAAACAGCCATCGGCCTGGTACTGCTGGTGGGAGCCGGACTGCTGGTTCGCAGCCTGGTGCGCGTGTTGAATGTCGAACCCGGATTCAACACCGCACAATGTGCTGACCGCCAGCATCAATTTACCGGAGAGCCAGTATCCTGATCTGAAGAAAGGGCTGTTCTACGATGAACTGTTGCCGCGCCTGGCTGCGCTGCCGGGAGTGAAATCGGTCTCGGGCGGATATCCCCTGCCGCTCTCGCGCGGCAATATCACGCTCGGATTCACGATCGAAGGCCGTCCCGCCGCCAAAGGCGAGGAGTTTGACGCGCCGACCAGCATCGTTACGCCCGACTTCTTCCGCACGCTCGACATCCCCGTGATCGCCGGCCGCACGTTTCTGCCGACCGACGACTCCAAATCGCCGGCCGTGGCGATCATCAATCAGGCGTTCGCGCGCAAGTTTTTCCCTCATGAAAATCCCATCGGCAAGCACGTCCAGCCGGGCCTGGGTGATGGCGTCACCAACCATCCGCCGCGCGAGATCATTGGCATAGTTGGCGACGTGAAGCGCAAAGGCCTGACCGCCGAGATGCCGGCGCAGTTCTATCTGCCGCTGAAGCAGGCGCTGATTCTCGATCCCAGCATCATCATTCGCACCGACGGCGATCCGCTCAGCCTGGTCGGACCGCTGCGCGAGCAACTGGGTCAGGTCGACAGCAACATTCCGCTCTATCGCATCCGCACGCTGGACGATTACTTCTCGCTGTCGGCATCGCAGCCGCGCTTCCAGACGGTGCTGATCACGTCATTCGCGGTGATTGCGCTGATACTCGCGGCGGTCGGCCTATACGCCGTGCTGTCGTATATGGTGGCGCAGCGCACGTTGGAGATCGGACTGCGCCTGGCGCTGGGCGCGCAACGTGACAGCGTGTTGGGATTGATTCTGCGTCGCGGGATGGTGCTGGCCGTAGCGGGGCTGGCGATCGGCATCGTCGCATCGCTGCTGCTGACGCGATTTATGCAGGAGCTATTGTACGGGGTGAAGCCGTTCGATCCGCTGACGTTCGTCGCGGTGAGCGCGGTGTTGCTGCTGGTGTCGCTGGCAGCGAGTAGCGTGCCGGCCTATCGCGCCGCGCGGCTGGATCCGATGCAGACGCTACGGGAGCAGTAGGTGGAAGGGCGCGGCTTTAGCCGCGCCGTAAAGAATGTCCACATGAAGGGGCTTTAGCCCCGGCGGCTGCAATGGAAAACGATAGAGCTGGCCTTCAGGCCAGCGTCCAGCGGCGTTAAATGAATTGGGCTTAGCCCCTGCGTGCCGCCCGGCTGGGAGTAAAAGGAAGTGGCTGAGACGCTGACCTGAAGGTCAGCTCTACCTGAAGCTAAGAGCTAATGGCTAAGAGCCACGTGCTGACACTGACAACCGGCAATCGGCAACTGACAACTGTTTTAGGGGGGATGGCATGGCCAAGACGGAACGCATTCGCCAGGAAGCGCCCGCATCGTTCGGGCCGGAAGAGATCGCGCGCCAGGCCGAGCAGGGATGGAAGCTGGTCGCCGTGGAATGGGAGCGCGAGCTGCCCGAATCCGAAGGCGCAGCGCCAGCTCCGGAAGCAGTTCCCTTCGGCTTGCAGGTCGTGCCAGATGGCGGCCGCCTCGAACCCAATTCCACCGAGCAGGAAATCCTCTTCCTCATCATGGAGCTCACGATTCAGGATGGCCCCTACTCCGTGATTGCCGAGGAACTCAACCATCGCGGCTATCGCACGCGCCAGGGCATGAAGTGGACGCCGATCTCCGTCTTCCAGATGCTGCCGCGGCTGATCGAAGTCGGCCCGCGGATTTTCGCGACGCAAGAGTGGCAACAGCGCCGCGCGCGCCTGGCGAAGCTGGGCACCTAAGGTAAAGTCTCAGCCGATCCATCGGTGCTTACTGGATCGTGAAGTTAGCTTGGCGCCACTCGGTCTGGCGTCCTGCCGAGTCGGTGGCTTGGATTTCGAGCCGGTAAGAACCTTTGTGTAACTTTTCCGTGGCGACCTTCAGTCCAATAGGGATGACCAGATTGCGCGGCACTATCCAGTCGGCTGTGCTCACCGGTCCTGTATTCATCACCAGAGAGCCAGTCTTGAGATTTGTGATCCTCAGCTGGTAAAAGACTGCGGCCGCCTGCGTATCGGGCGTAGGCTGATAAACCTCGAAGTAGAGATACAGCGGCGCGTTTCTTGGCAGACGGCTGGGGTTACCCAAGTCTGGGAAGTACTGAAGATCCTTGCTGACCAGCGGCGCCGGAATGACTGGTGACGGGGAGACCGAGGCCGCATCACGGAGAACCCATGAAAGCCCGCGAATCACGTTGGCCACTATCAGGTCGCTGATCAGAAGCCGCTGAGGATCGAGCGATCCTACTCGCAGAGGTAGCTGTGCCCGCCCGAAGTGATGTCCATCGCTCACGACGACCGACAAGTTGTAGTCCCCAGGCGCCAAGTCGAGCTGAGTGTCGAACCTGCTAGGAACCAGAATGCCGTGAGGGCCGAGCTTCTCCGATCCCGGGTAAAACTTTTGCGAACCTAGGCAACTGTACGTGTCGGCAAACTGGCCCGCAGCCTGGCCATTCGTTTTCTTCACGATTCCCAGGACGTAGATGGCATCGCTTTCTTGGCAAGGAAACCAATCCCTTTCGGGGAGATCGAAGCCCAGGCTAATCTGCACAGTTGCCGGCGCCTTAGAATCGTGTACCTCGACGACATATGTGAAGTCATTTCCTGGCGTGGTTACGGTCTCACCGCTTGGGCCTACCGTCGTAAGACCTAAGACTCCCGATGACCAAAAGGTAAACGCCAGGACGGACATCCTGAACGATCCGCGAGAGGGAGAAGATGCGAAGTCACGCATTTTCTCACCCAATTTCGTTCCCGCAATCACATCGATGTCATTCCGAGAGGAATAGCAATACTCAGACCGGCTAGTCTCCGTTGTACGGTCTTCGACAACCACCTTCACGTTTCGGCACTGTCCTGGTTGGATAGAGGCAGGAACATAGCCAATCAGGTACTTCGCAGAGGGGGGATCGACGCTGTGGTTAGGCTGGAAATGGCCCCAGGTGCCGACCACCGTCGGTGAAAAGACCCACTGATTCGTCATATTAACTGCAGGGAAATCAGCCTCTTTAAGATAATTAATGGTCTGCTCAGCGCCATTGTCGAAGACGTGAAAGTCTTTTGCCGTTAGGCCCCGCGCTGCTGGTGGTAGCTTCCTCAGGGTATCTTTCAGCACCGTATCCAGGGGCTCGTCGCTGATCCAGGATTGATCGCCCTTTTTCACGGCCTTGTCCCATACGTCGGCTTCAATAATGACCTGGCGTGCGTGAGCGTAGAATGTGGGAATTCCAGGCGTGGAGTTCGTAGTTTGTGGCGCCTGATCGTTGCTCGGGGTTTGCGCGTTTGCGATGAGCGGGAGCAAAAGGGCAATCCAGACAAACGCACAGAGGAGTGGACGCGACCGCATTGTTACCCAGTATAGCGCCGGAAATTCAGCTTTGATCCGCTTGGTGCTGCTGAAAAAGCAGACCGACGCGTGCTTTCGGGTAGAGCTGGCCTGAAGAGAAGAGACTGGGTCGCGAGTGGTGTCGCCTCTGACGCGGCTCCAACTTTTTCACGGCCACCGGGGCTTGCAAGGCTGTTACGAAACCCGTGCCGCCGCTCACGCGGCTCGCATCTTTTCCCATTTAACCGGGGGCTTACGCCCCTGTCTAACATCATCTCGCCGCTTTGCGGCTGGTTTGACGTCCAATCTGGATCATAACGTTCCACCGCATCCGTCACGGGCGGAGTTTCGTACTCTTTCAACAAACGTTACGATTCGATTTTCACTTTGACTTTTGCAGCTCCACCAACTTCCTCACCGTTTCCGCGGGCTCGGGCCGAATCGTGTAGTCGGCATTCACATCGGCGGAGCGAATGATCCCGCCCGTATCGATGATGTAGCGCGCCGGCATCGGCAACCGGTATTCGGATTCGTCGTTGAACTTATCCAGCGTGAGTGCAATGCCTTTGTAGAGCTCGCGCAGATAATCCGGAAGCACGTAAATTAGCCCGAATTGTTCAGCCGTCTTGAGGTGCAAATCAGTGAGAATGTCGAACGCCAAATTCGACTTTCGATGGACGACACGGGCGTACCTTTCGAGCTCCGGTGTTATGGCAACGATCTGCGCGCCCAGCGCCCGAATTTCGGAATGAACTTCCTGTAGAGCCTCCAGCTCCATATTGCAGTAGGGTCACCAGTGTCCGCGGAAGAAGTCGACCACCAGCGGGCCTTGCTTAAGAAGCTTGCTCGAATCGACCTCGACGTGGTCCTGGCTGAACAAGGTGAACTCCGGAGCGCGGTCTCCGACCTTCAGCGCTTTCTTCGCCAGGCCCGAGGCTTCCAGCTCCGCCGTCGCGCGATGCATGGTCTCGACTGCCTCGTGCGGCGCATTGTACGGAGGAGCGCCGGACTCAAACGCGGCCTTGAATTGATCCAGACGTTCTCTCAGGGATGACATTGCTGCGTACCTTTCCCGTTGATTTGGTGGTGCAAGCGAGTTGGATGCAGCAGATCGCTCCAGGTTTCGGTGTTGCACCCACCCAGGTCTCGAAATCGCGAGACCCTTCGGCAAGCTCAGGGCAGGCTCTGGGGCACCGGCGACTTTCGAGACCTGGGTGACTATGGTTCATCATTAAGCGGAGGTTGTTGGCGTAGAGGGTTGAAAGCCTTTCCGGGTCTCGAACAACCCGAGACCTGGGGCACCCGCAACCGCTCACGGGATAAAGAAAAACGGTACAGCCACCTCGGCTGTACCTCTTGTATTCGCATTTCTACATCCCGAGCGGAGGGAGTTAAAACGCGAACAACCTCACTCCGGCTGCCGCTGATCGGACGTGGTGCGGCTGGTCTTGCAATTTACGTGGGTGTGCACGTGAACGTGGGTGGTAACGTGTCCACCATCATCGGTCACATCAACCACCGGTACTTCCATGTTTTCGATTTGCATCGCCGACGGGCCGAATTGGCTGGCATCGATCTGCAGCTTGATATTGTTCGCGGCGAGTTTGGCGGCGATGGCAGCGGTCTTGGCCTGAATGCGCGCTTCCACATCGGGAGACAGTCCCGTCATCGGAACCGACGGAATGCTGATGTAGCTGACCGAATGCGTCATCTGCTGCTGCAGCCGCATGGCGTCGCGATAAGCGCGCTCGGCATCGCGCATCGCCCGCTCGCGCGCACACTGCGTAATAGCCTCATTCTGGCGTGACATCTGCTCGGCGATGGTCGACTGCATGTTGGCGAGCGGAACATTCATCTCCGCCAGCAGGGCCGCTTCTTCGGGAATACGCGGACGCAGATGAGTGTGGATCTTCGCCAGCGCGCGCGCCGCAATGCTGGATGGGCACTGCGGATGGTCCATGGTCTGCGCGTGCGCAGGACGCACCAGCGAAACGTGCTGGAGGGCGCGGAAGCCGCGGGACGTGATCGCGAAGGTTGCAATGATCGCCAGGACTGCGACCAGGTATCTGCGTTCCATACTGCCTCCTACCCCTTTCAGACGTAAGAACCGGCAAAGCGTTAGAGCATTTGGGGTTAAGTGCACGAACGCGGGGGCCAACATGGAGAATACACGTTGAAGGCCATTCCGAAGATTTCTAAGCGATTGGTTTTGCAGGCAGTTACGAAATGTTAAGGCACCGTGAATCGGCGGGCGCGTCCGGATTCAGGACGCGTTGTCCATCGGCGGACAAACTAATGACTGTCGGCGGCATCACGCCGTTTGCGTTGAAGGCAGACAGGAGGTCCTTGTAGTCTTGAAACACCCGATTCCTCCACGCCCTTCATGCGGTAGGTCGCCAGAGTAATCTCCTCGACCGCATCCATCCGCTCATGAGGTGGACGGCTCTGCCAATACCGATATTCGTCGGCTTTCATTTCGCCGTGGCTGCGATAAATGCGGAGGCTCTGCTTCATGGGTCGCTTGTAGCTTACAACAAGAAAGGCGGCGGATTATTCCGCCGCGCAACACCATTGTCAGGAAGGAACTGCGAAACAGACTAAACCTCGCGGACGATAAGACGTGGCTTGCGTGCGCGTCTACGTCGTGGCCCGCGACGCTGCGCACCACGCCTGAGCAGCATGCAGATGTTTGTTTCGCTCGGAGAGCCGAGCCCGGCATCCCATAGCCGCGTTCTGCATGACCGCCAGCTCGTGATGCAGCCGAATTAGATTCGCACGATAGCGCGCCAGTTCATCGCGGACCTCAACCGTTCGATTTCCCTGCAGACGGCCGTCGAGGTAGCCTCGAATCGATTGCAGCGTATCTTCCACCTGCAGCAGCGCCTCGACTTCTTCATCGGTGCCCAGCACCGGCGCTCCCGAGAAGCGCGCAAAGAAACGGCCAAAGCGTTCGTTGGCCCGCCGCAAGAGTTGCAGACTGTCGTACTGGTCTATGCGCTCCATTTGTTCGATCCTCCCTCCGCGGGTGAGGCACTGCCCGCCGGCGTCACCGCTCCCGGCCGCGGCTCCAGCATGCGCCTGGCCTGCGCCCAGCAGTCGCGTACCTCCGACATGTAGCGGATCTGCTGCTGCATCAGGTCAGCCGAGCCGCGCATCTGCGCCTCCAGCAGCTTGGCCCGCACCAGGTTGTAGAACTGCTCGAACTGTTTGGCCGCGCTGCCGCCGCGCTCAAAGTCCAGCGTGCCCTGCAGTTGCTGCAACACCATTAAGGCATGGCCGACCTCGCTGGCTCGTGCTTCGATATCGCTCTTCTTCATCGCCGTCAGAGCACGGCGCATGTCTTCGATCGCCGAATCGTAGAGCAGGACGACTAATTCGAGTGGAGTGGCTCCGCGTACTGCGCTGTCCTGATAAATCTGCCGGGCATCAACGATGGTTTTCATTCTCCCCTTACCTGGGCTACAAGCCGCTGCTGTTGCTGGTGCTGGTGGTCGAGTCGGGCAAGCTTCCCAGCTGCGCCGCGGCCTCCTGCATTTGAAGGGGGTATTGGATCAACAAAGCATCCAGGTTGTCGTATTGCGTGGTCAGCTGCTGCTGCACGTTGGTCATGTTGGCCTGAAAGTCACTGATCTGGTTGCTGAGATCGTCGTTGGTCTGCGTCAAGCCATTGATGTCGAGCGCCACCGGCCCCTGCGTGGGATCGGTCAGCTGCGTCATCTCGGTGTTAGCGATTTGTCCCCAGCCTTGCGGCGAGGTTGACTGGAAGAAGTTCTGCACGTCGGAGTAGTCGCTGCTGAGGGCGTTACTCAGGACGGAGCTGTTGACCTGCAGCGTGCCGTCATCCTGCATCTCGATGCCCATCGACTGCAGGTTCGTGTACTGCCCCACGCCCGTGACCGCGGTGGAAACCATGTTCAGCAGGTCGCTTTGCAGCGTCTCCAGCATGCTGTCGCCGGCCAGCACGCCTTCATTACCGTTGGAATCGAGTGTGTACTGGCTGTTGATCGAGCCGACTACGGTGTTGTAGGCACTGATGAAGTTCTGCAGTGCCGTCGCGGCTCCGCTGGTATCCGGCTCCACGCTGATCAACACCGGCGTATTCGGATCGGCCGCACCCAGGCTGAGCGTCACTCCTGGAATCGCGCTGGTGATGGTGTTGGTGCTGCTGTCGACGGGGACACCGTCAACCGTCAGTTGCGCGTCCACTCCGGCGGCGCTGGTAAAGCTGGTGGCGGAGCTAGTTACCGTGAGGTTGCCGGCGGCACCGGAGGTCTTGCTGGTGAGAACCAGCCGCGAGCCCACGGAGTCCGTCACCACATTGGCAGTCACCCCGTAGCTGCCCGAGTTAATCGAGCTGGCCGCTTCCTGCAGCGTGGTATCGCTGGTAGGAATGTTGATGGTATCGGTGCTGAGGGGATTGTTGGGATCGGGACCGTATGCCACGCTGATGGTGGCGCCGGCCAGCGAACTTCCGGAAGCAATATAACCCGAATAGCTGCTGGAGATGGTCGCCAGGTTCGTCACCGTGACGCTGTGCGTACCCGCTGTAGCCGTGCTGTCGGCCGAGGCGGAGACGACCGACGAGTCGCTGGAGCCGGTGGTCATCTGGCTCAGCGCGCCGTTAACCGGGTCCTCCAGGGACTGTACGCTGGTCTGCAGCGCGGTCAACTCGGTGTTGATGTTGGTGAGCGCGCTGATCTGCGAGTTGATGGTGGTCTGCTCCGTCTGCATCTGCGTCATCGGCTGTTCTTGTACCTGCATCAACTCGGTGACTACGCTGCTGACATCGATGCCCGCACTCTTACCGCTGAACGCATCATTGACCTGACTGAGAATGTCGCCCAAGGCGGCGCTGTATCCACTGCTGAATGCGCCCATAATTCGAACGACTCCTTTCCTGGTTAGCAACGAGCGATTAGCAATTAGCGATTAGCTCGATATCGGGGAGCGTGTGCCAGCACGATCGTCTGCAGCTAAAGACTGGTTGCTAGTCGCTAATTGCTAATTGCTAGTTGCTAAATCGAGAGAAGGGGAGCCCGAAGGCCCCACCTTCTCCCCCGTGCAACTTGGCGGCGCCGGGAGCGGCAGGTTCTCCGCCGCCGGCATCCGGTGCCGATTACTGCAGCAGCTTGAGTACGCTCTGTTGCATCTGGTTCGCCTGCGCCAGGGCGGAAATACCGGTCTGGCTCAGAATCTGATACTTGGTCAAGTTCGCTACCGTCTGCGTAATGTCGGCGGCGCGGATGCCGTCCTCGGCGGACGACAGGTTCTGTGTCTGGTTGTTCATGACGTTGGTGGCCGCATTCAGCCGGTTAATGCCCGCGCCGATGGAGCCGCGCAACGCCGCCACCTGTGCGATGGCATTGTTCACGTCGGTGAGAGCCGTCTGCGCGGAACTCGCCGTCTGCAGGTTGTCGTTGGCGATCGAGATGCCATTCATATTGCTGGCATCGAAGGTGCCCAGCGTCACGCCGATGGTGCTGCTGCCGGCCGTCGTCGAGTCGCTCAGGAACACATTCATGGTGCTGGAGTTGGTGGTGTTGCCCATCGGCTGAGTGTCGGCCGCGGCGAACGTGGGAGCGGCGCCATCGATCTTGAAGCCGGTGAGGGTCTCCGCAATCGGGTTGGTGCTGGTGCTGCCCATGCCGGTATCGGTGATGACCAGCGCCCCGCCATCGAGCGCCGCCTTGAGTCCGGGATTGGTGGTATTGGTGTTGATGTCGTTGATGAGAGCGGCCATGGTCGTATCGCTGGCGCTGGTAGTAAAGGCCGCACCGGTGTGCGGGGTAATGGTTAACGTGCCGGCAATGGTGGAAGCCAGGGTCGCGCTCGTGGTTCCGCTCGTGATCTGGTTGTACTGGAACTGATGGTTAGCGCCAACATAGAAACTGCCGGTTGTGGTGTTCGCTTCCAGCGCCGTGGCCGCGGTGGTGCCGCGGTTTTCCGCGTCGGTGATCATCATGTGGCCGGTGCTATCCAAAGCCGCTACCAGCCCTGTCCCGGAATTGTTGATGTCGTTGATTACCGCGCCCACCGTGTTGTCGCCGGCCTTGGTGGTGTAAATTGTGGTCGGCGTCGTGCCCGCCGTCTCAATCGTGAGCGTGCCGCTGGCCGCAGTCTGCAGGCCGGCAGCGGTGCCCAGATTAGCGTCAATCTGGTTGTAGTTGGTCTGCCCGCCGGTGAAGATCTGCGAGCCGTTGTAGGTGGTGTTGGTGCCGATACGGTTAATTTCCGCCGCGATCGACTGGAATTCGGCGTCCAGCGCCTGGCGTTGCGACCCGTCGTTTACGGTTCCGTTGGCCGACTCGGTCGCCAGGGTGACCGCGCGGTTCAGCAGGCTGGTGACCTGGGACAGAGCGCCGTCGGCGACTTGCAGCTTTCCGACGCCTTCGGTGGCGTTCAGCGATGACTGGGTCAGCGCCGTGACATTGGCTTGCAACCCATCCGCAATGGCCAGACCAGCAGCGTCGTCCGCACCGGTATTGATACGCGAACCCGAAGCCAGTTGCTCCAGGGTCTGATTCAAGTTGGTTTGGGTGATCGATAACTGGTTCTCCGCGGCAAGGGCTGGAATGTTATTCAGAATACTGATTGCCATGGGACAGCTCCTCTCATGGTTCCACCTTGCCCGAGCTCGATCGGAGTTCGTTCCCGCAGGTGTACTGCCGGGTTTTTTGTGACCGGCGGAACCTTTGCGTGTTCACCCACACTATCGGCCCGTGCAGAAATCAGCTTTAATCCAAACCAGACATTTCCCTCCCTGAAGCTTGCTGCGCAGGTCGGCAGCCATCACGGATTAGAAGGAGTTAAGAAGCAACTAGCAACTAGCAACTAGCGACTGGCAATCGGCAATTAGCGATTAGCGATTAGCAATTGGCATTTGGCAATTAGCAACGATCGGACTGTCACCGGACGACTGCGGGCCATGACGACAGTTCGAATTACCAATTGCCAAGTGCTAAGTGCTAAGTGCTAGTTGCTAGTCGCTAGTTGCTGGTTCCTAACTTCCCCGCCAATTCTTGCCGATCACTCACCTGATTCCTTCCCCCGGCGAAGGAGTCGTCATGATCCAGCTCACGCGTCTCAACAACGCCCGACTGGCCGTCAACTGCGACCTCATCAAGTACGTCGAAGCCGCGCCCGATACCGTTATCACTCTGTTAAACGGAGAAAAACTAGTTGTGCGCGAAACCACCGAGCAAGTCATCGAGCGGGTGCGCGACTTTCGCCGCTCCGTGCTACGCAGTACCGTTGCCGGGACGTCACATGCGGAGGAGAGTGCCTCGAATACGCTCGCCGGAAAAGCACTGACACCTGTAGCCGACGCAGAAGGGCCCGAGCGTGGATAAAAGCAGCTTCGCCGGACTGTTCCTCGGGTTGGGCGGCATCGTAGCCGGCCTGCTGCTGGAAGGCGGCAAGCTCTCTCAGGTCGTCCAGCCGACGGCGGCGATCATCGTCTTCGGCGGCACGCTTGGCGCCGTGCTGCTGCAATATCCCATGCCGGTTGTCGCTTCCGCCTTCCGCCGTCTGGTTCAGGTTTTCTTTGAGCCCAAACTCGATCCGCAACTTACCGTGCAGCAACTGGTGGTCTTCGCCAACAAGGCGCGGCGCCATGGCATGATCTCGCTCGACGCCGACCTGCCCGGCATCGCCGATCCTTTCCTGCGCAAGTCGCTCATGCTGGCGGTCGACGGCACCGAGCCGCAAGAGCTGCGCAAGATGATGCAGCTGGAGTTAGACAATCAGGCCGAATACGAAGAAAACATCCCCAAGGTCTTCGAGTCGGCGGGCGGATTCGCGCCCACCATCGGCATCATCGGCGCGGTGCTCGGACTCATCCAGGTGATGCAGCATCTCGACAACATCAACGAAGTCGGCAAAGGCATTGCAGTGGCTTTTGTCGCGACGGTTTACGGCGTCGGCTCCGCCAATCTCTTCTTTCTGCCCAGCTCCGGCAAGTTGCGCATACGCATTCGCGAGGAGCAGGTCCTCCACGAGATGACTTTGGAAGGTGTGATCTCGATTCTGGAGGGAATGAATCCGCGAATGCTCGAAACCAAGTTGATCGGATTTCTCCGCGAGCCGCCGAAAGCAAAAGAAGAAGCCGAACCCGCCGAGGTTGAATCGTCATGAGGGAACGCCGCCGCAGACCCGAGGCCCAGGTGAATCACGAGCGCTGGCTGGTCTCCTACGCTGACTTCGTCACGCTGCTGTTCGCCTTCTTCGTCGTGCTCTATGCTTCGGCGCAGATCGACAAGCAGCGCGCCACGCGACTGTCCGATGCCATTGACTCGGCGTTTCAACAGCTCGGCATCTTCGAGAAGGACAATCACAAGCCGGGCAATGTCGAGACGAAGATCAGCCTGCCCAGCGCAATGAATGCCGGTCAGGATCTGTCGCATTGGGCACAACTTGGCAAGGAGCAACTGGGAGCCGACCAGAAGAAAGAAGACTTCAACGCCATGCGGACGGAGCTGGAACGCGCCCTGGCGAACGAGATCAAGCGCAACGAAGTTGCCCTGCACATGGAAGCCGACGGCCTGGTCGTAAGCTTGCGCGAGATCGGTTTCTTCGACAGCGGATCTGCCGCGATCAAGCCGGGAGCGGAAGCCGCGCTCGCCCGCATCGCCAACATCCTGCAAGAGCACGCCTGCTCGGTGCGCATCGAAGGCCACACCGACAACGTTCCCATCCACACCTCGCAATTCGCTTCCAACTGGGAGCTCTCCACCGCGCGCGCCACCGCGCTGGTACGAACGCTGGTCGAGCAGCACGGCATTTCCGCCGATCGGCTATCCGCAGCGGGCTACGCCGAGTTCCATCCCTCTGCCAGCAACGACACCGCGAAAGGACGCCAGCTCAACCGCCGTGTCGACGTCGTGATCCTGACCACCACCAAGCAGCCGGCTCCAAGCCAGTCTGCCCACGTCAATCCTTAGCTACTTGCATCGGACTCACAATGCCGATTGGGCGCTAGTTCCTGCTCGGCTCCAAGGCATAACTCCGCGCTAATTCACTCTGATCGTCGCACGCAGCGGTCTTTGCGCTGCGCGGCGATCCCGCCCGCAACGCCTCCGCTACTCGCGACAGCAGCGTCTGCACGGTGAACGGCTTCTGAATATGGCTCCCCGATGTCCGCTGGAGTCTCCGCGCAATATCGCTCTCCGCATATCCCGACATGAAGACCGTCACCAAGTCCGGCAGCATGTTTTGCAGCTGGCCGGCCAGGTCGGCACCGTTCATCTCCGGCATGATGACATCGGTCAGCAGCAAATCGATCTGCTCCACATGCGCCCTGGCCAACTGCAGCGCCTCTCTGGCATTGCTGGACTCCAGTACCTGATAACCGGCGTGGAGCAACACCTCGCGCGTCACTTCGCGCACCATCGATTCATCTTCCACCAACAAGATGACTGGCGGATTCGTTGTCCTCGAGCTGGATTTCATCACCACTGTATTCATGTCCTGTGTCCTGGAATCTGCGATCACGCCTACAGGCAATGCAACCACCGCGCCAATCACCATTGGCAGAGGTTCATCAAGCTAAGCTTAGACGTCAAAGGGAGATACGAAACAAAGGCGAAAACAAAAGTCGGGATGGCTGCCTTCACATCGGGAAGCGTTCCTGTATTGGGGCCCCACTTCGGAACCCTCAGGCGAGCGCAGTGCGCCCGATGGAAAAAGCAAAAGCGGGCGAATGTTCTGCCCGCCCTATCTTTAAGTTTGTGCCAGCGTCGCGCTGCGAGCCCTACATGGGAAGAGTTTGGCCGCCGCAGCCGCGCTCATACTCGCCGAATAATTCCTCGATCTGCGAGATCAGCGCGTCCGGGCCATCATCCTTCACCACAAAACGGTCGACAGCTCGCGCAGTTCCGTTGCGCGGTCCGTAGTAGTAGGGGGACAAAACTACTGCTATCACGCCAGGGCAGGCACGCTTAACTGCCGTCGCCACCTCTTCCAGATCCATCTCCGGATGCGTATTGTCCATCAGGAGCATGTCGGGACACTGACGCTCGGCAACCGCCTTAGCGTCCTCCACGGAACTGCTGGGAAATACCTTGTAGCCAAAGTGTTCCAGCAACATCTGCCGAACCTGCAACATATTCGTGTCGTAACACAAACAGAGAATCGCTTTACGATGGGTCTGCATGTACGCTCCCGGATTGATCGCAGTAATCATCTATGGTTCCTCTGGCGCGAATTCGAGATTGTGCATGTCGCTAAACCGGCAAACAGTCATTCCTGTATTAGGGTCGCGTTGTGGATGGTGCAACACAGGTGCCAAAGCTTTCCCACAGAAAGCAAAGGGAGTTAGCACTCAGATGGGTTGATGGTTAAGTGGAAATCTTACACACTTTGAGAAGGCCCGGCAGGGGCCGCTCTGGATGATCTCTGATCCCGCTCGGGCATTCTGATCGCCGCAAAGAAATCAGCCGCCGAAGTCAATCATGACCGCAGCGGCTGCAAAAGCGGGTGCCCCAGGTCTCGCGTTTTCGAGACCTGGGTGACTCGCCGGTTGACCTTGATCTCACGCTTGGGCCGCTAATCCTCCATTCGCCATCCAGCGCTGCTCCCGCTTCGGCGGCGCCTTCGGCAGCACGTCCAGGTAGATCACTGCATACCGGAACGCGATCACGCCGGCGGCAATCACCAGAATGCTCGATGCGAACTCAGTCCACTTGGGCACGTAGTGCGTGCCCATCGCCGTCTGCAGCGAGTTGATCGACACGTTCAGCCGATCGACCATGAAGCCCGCGACCACAATCGCGCAGCTCCCGTACAGCTTCTCCAGGTTGTTGCGCACGCTCTCAAAGCTCAGCAGCGTGATCGGAATCACCAGGAACAGCAGCATCTCCAGCCAGAAGTATCCCGCCTCGGTCGTCCACTGAAACGCATAGCGCACCGCCTGATTGGAGATCAGGTCCAGCACTTTGAAGAAGGCGTAGACAATCAGCAGCATCTGTATCATCCGCCCGCAATCGCTCAGGATGCTGGGATCGATGCGCACGTTCAGCGAGCGCATGCACAGGTAAATTGCCATGACGGTAAGCGCCAGCCCCGCGGGTATCGCCGACAGATAGAACATCGCGTGCATGTACGGCGAGTACCACAGTGGATGAATCTTGCCCATCGCGATCAGGAACAGCCCGCCCAGATACGACTGGTGCATCGACGACAGCAGCACGCCCGCCAGAACCACCGCAATCAAAATCTTATGGTGAAAGTGCAGAATGGTTTCGCGCAGCCGCTTCCCTGGTAGCTTCTCGATCAGCGCCGGCGCGAACTCGAACGTCAGCACGGTGGTGTAGGTCATGATGCAGATACACACATCGAACAGCACCGAGCGGTGATTCCACATCACGATAGGATGCCAGAAGCGCCATGGCAAGCCGATCTCGTACAAATAGCCGACGCAAACCGTCAGGTAGCCGAGGAACGAGATCAGAATCGCCGCGCGCAGGATTGGCCGATACCGCTCCATCCCCAGCAGCTCAACCGCCGCACTGATGCCGAAGCCCGCCGCCGACAGTCCCACGCCGCACAGCGTGCCCAGCCCAACCCACAGGCCCCACGGCATCTTGTCGCTCAGATTGGTGCTAGCGCGGAATCCCTCAAAGAATCGAATATAAGTCGCATACAGACCGGTTACAAAAATAACCGCTACAATGGCGCGCCACAGGGTAATTTCGTTCTTGATTCGCGCAATCATGGCTAGCTCCTTTCTTCTTTGATCTTGTTGATGGCTGCTTTTTCTTCCGCTTCCGCCAGCGCAACTTCGCGCCGCCGCTGCGTCACCCAGTACAGTGCCGAGAGAATCGTTCCGCCCATGATGACGACCTTGGGAGAATCGCCCAGCGCGCTCGCGGTGAGCGTCGGCATCGGCTGATTGCCGCTCGGCGCCGGCTTGAATCCCAGCTTCTCGAACGGCACATCGGAGACGAACAGCACACTTCCGCCGCCCAGCTCCTCGACGCCCCAAATATGCGTAACATACGACGAATCGCTACGAATCCGTTTCCAGGCTTCGTCGATCAGCTCATCGCGATTGCCGAACACCGTTGCCTGCACCGGGCACGCTTCCGCGCACGCGGTGGGCTTGCCGGCCTTGACGCGTTCGCTACACAAGTCGCACTTCTTCACAAAAGGCGCCAACTTCGTCCACTGATAACGGGGCACCTGATAAGGGCAGGCCAGCATGCAATAACGGCAGCCAATGCATTTGTCGGCGTCATAGACCACCGGCCCCAGCGGGGTCTTGCCGATCGCGCCCACCGGGCACGCCGACGCGCACGCCGGATCCTCGCAATGCATACAGAGCTTGCGTACGAACTTGTCGCCGCGCGTCTCGACCACCGTAAAAGCGGTGTCAGAAAGAACCGGCTCTGGATCGGTGCCGAAGCCGTGCAGCTGTTTGCACGCCGTTTCGCAGCTCAGGCAGCCGATGCAGCGCTTGATGTCGATCAGTAGTGCTTTTTCTCGTGCCATAACTTCCTCCGGGCTCCTTTGCCGTATCCCTCTATGTCAGGAAGAACTCTCTCGCCAGTTGCTGTTGCGCATTCGCGTCTACCTGGAAGAGCAGCCCTTTGACCGGCAGGCCACCGTCTTGCGCCAAGGCAGGATTCATCTGCTGTACCATCGCACCGATGCGGGCCAGACTGTTCTGCATCCACGCCGGCACAATCGCGCCGCGCAGCAGATTCTTCACATTGGTCGCCATCTCCGGAGCCTTGATCTGGCACAGCCACCCGTTCCTGTATGGGTCGTCCACAATCAGATTCGGGTTCTTGAGGACTTCGTGATTCACCGACACCAGCACACCTTCGATAGGGCACAGCATCTCTACGCTGCGGCCCTCACGGGTGATCGTGCACAGGGGCTGCCCTTGTCGCACCCAGCGATTCAGATCGGCGATTTCGATGGAGTCGATTTTCCCAATCAGGTTGCCGGCAAACGCATCGATACCGACGCGCGCATTCTGCCGCCCTTCATCCACAACCCAAGTGTGTCCGGGATGGAAGCAATACTCCTCCGGCACTTCGAAGCCGGCCACCTTCGCCATCAGCGGTGCCGCGACCTTCTTCACCGGAGCAGTCTGCAGCGTGTTGGCCGCCGTTTCCGGACGGCGGAAGTACATCACGGTAAGAATCAGTAGGAACGTCAGCAGTACAAACAGGATCGACATAAGGCCTCCTTGCATGCTCCGCTCGAGGTCTCGACGAACGATCGTGGCGCGGAGAGGAGCGCGGGCCGGGAACTGCCACCTGGTTTGGCTGGCGTTGGTGGGTAGATCGCCATGGCATCGCGCTCCACCTGTACACGTGCACGTGGAGGGCAATAGCGCGTCCCGAAAGAGGCTGTGCCTTATGAAGGAGTTAGCGAATCAGTGCCAATCGCGGAAGCGGAAACCACTGCGTTTTGCAGGGTAACCGTCGCATTTTGCAGTAGTGCGGAATGCGTCGGTGCGAGCTGCATTCCGGTCAAGCCGCGTTCGTTATGAGGATTGCGGTGGTTGGAGTACTCTAGCGTCATCTTTCCAGAAGAGTTTTCTGATGATCACTCGCGCCTTTACGCTTGCCACACTCGTCTTTCTAATGACGACCGCTCTCGCCGCTCAAAATGACTTTGACAAGGTGTATCCGATCTGCGGAAAGAAGTCCCCGTCGGACGGTTCCTGCGCCACCCCACCGCGCACTATTTCTGCCCCGAACCCCGAATACCCCAAAGACGCGCGGCAGAGCAAGGTCGAGGGAACCGTCGTCCTCTGGCTAATCGTAGGTCCCGATGGTTCAGCGCACAACATCAGGGTAGACCGAGGCTTAGGCCACGGACTGGACGAGAATGCCATCGCTGCCGTTCAGCGCTGGAAATTCGACCCGGCAACCATCGATGGAAAGCCTGTACCCGTTAGCGTCAATGTAGAAGTAAACTTCCGCTTGCACGGCAATAACGACAACGGTGCTTTTCCCGGACCCGTTTCCGTTGAAGATGCCAGCAGGCTGTTCAGCGAGGCATACAATGCTGAGACGGCGGGCGATTACGCGAACGCGATCGCACTGGCAACTCGCGCGACGCAGGTTAACCCTCAACACTGGGAGGCATGGAACCTTCTCGGCCTGTGCTATGAGCACTTGAACGACTGGGATGCCGCCGAGAATGCCTTTAAGCGCCAGATTGAGGTCTCTCCTCAACACGTCTATGCCTATAACAATCTGGGACGTGTTTACCTGCATCGCCACGAGTATGACAAGGCGCTAGTAGAGTTTCGCAAGCAACTGGAGATCAATCCTAAGGATCACTACTCCCTCGATAACATTGGCCGCACGCTGAAAGATCAAAAAAAATACCGAGAAGCTATCGCCGCCTACCAAGAAGCGATACAAGCTTCCCCCAAGATCGGCTCCAATTACCGCGAGCTCGCCGACTGCTACTTTGAACTTGGCATGCGGGATGAGGCCTTGCAGGCGGTGGATAAAGCAGCTGCCCTCAGCACTTCCCCCTCCGGCTGGAACAGTCTCGCGTGGGTATTGGCCGAGCGCAATGTTCAGCTCGATCACGCCGAACGCTATGCCAAGCTGGCTATCTCCATGGAGTCAGCGACTCTGATGTCGGTCACGCTTGATCCACTGACGCCTGATATCTTCGGAAAACTTAGTTCGCTGTCAGCAACCTGGGACACCTTAGGCTGGATCTGCTTCCTCCGCGGCGATACCGCTAATGCTGAGCAGTATCTGCTTGCCGGGTGGACAATGAATCAGGATCCGACGATAAGCGATCATCTGGCGCAACTCTACGAAAAGGCCGGCCGCAAGGAAGATGCGCTCAAGTACTCCGGCTATACGATAGCTGCCTTGCAGCTCATAGACTCCCCGCAGCAGTCAGACACCGACGCTGCGTCCGCTTCGCGCGAACGAATCGCCCGGCTCGATCCCCCGGGCGGCTCAAAGAAGTTCCTTCAGGAAACTGCGCAACAGTTCCACAATCAGAGCACGATTAGCATCCCCAATTCCGCCAAACAGGCTGGAACCGCGCAGTTCGCCCTCCTGCAAAAACAGGGTGACTCTACTCTTCAGGCTCGCCTGATGGCCGGCGACGACAACCTGAAGAGCTTCGGCACCACCATCGCGTCTGCCACGCCTCACCTATCTGTTCCGGCCAACGATGGTGTAGATGTCGCGCGGTGGGTCGTTCTGACCTGTCCTCAAGCTCAGGCGGAATGCAGCCTCAAACTGCTAACCGCTCGCCAGGCTGTCTACGATGAGGCTCGAAGCAAGCTCAAGAATGTAGCCAGCGCGTCCGTCAGCAACCCCAGCGTTTACTCGTCTGAGTCGTTCGGGATCTCGCTGAACTTGCCTCAGGGCTGGACGAAGTCCGCCGAGAAAACAGCCACCGATGGGCACCCGAGTTCTCTGGCTTTCACCAAGAAAAATACTCTTTGCTCGCTGTTGGTTATGCGATACCGCCTGGAGGCGTCGGAGGATACCTTTAACAAAATCATCGAGTCCAATTTGAAGAGCAACGAGTCACTTCACGTGCTCTCGGCCGCAAGCGTGGTCAGAGACGGCATTTCCGGCACCCGCACGATCGCCAACTTCACCCACCAGGGTGTGGCCTATCACATGATGATTGAAACGTTCAGCGCCGGCGACCTGCATTATGAATTGGCAGTGTCAGCTCCACTGGACGCCTTTGACCGCTACGCGGCCGAGTTGGAAAAACTCCTCGCCTCGGTCCAATTCACCGACATTCACGTGAATGCCAAGGATGTGAAACCAAGCCAGTGACACCCGTCTAGGTTATCGCCTCAGTCTTTTTCAGCCGTCTCAGCAGCGAGGTGGGATGGATACCGAGGATGCGCGCCGCGTGGGTCTTGTTCTGCCCGGTCGCGTTCAGCACGTCCTGGATGTAGCGGTCTTCTAATTCCTTCAGCGGTACGAACTGATCGCCGGTAGGAGACACATCGAAGGATGAGAACTTTTCATCGAGAACCGGCTCCTCATGGTAGTCACGAATCTCTTCCGGCAAGGCGTCTTCGTCGATCTCGTTTTCCGTGGACAGGATCATGGTGCGTTCGATCACGTTGCGCAGCTCGCGAATGTTTCCTGGCCACGGGTATCTCTGCAGCAATTCCGCAGCCGCCGGCGTGAAGCCGACAAAAGTTCTTCTTCAGCTCCTTATTAAAGAACTGCATGATGTCTAGTGCCAGCGGCAGAATATCCTCGCGCCGCTCGCGCAGCGGCGGAATAAACAGCGGCACAACGTTCAGCCGGTAATACAGATCCTCGCGAAACTCGCCTTTGGTCACCGCTTCTTTCAAGATCTTGTTGGTCGCCGCGATGATCCGCACGTCCACCTGGACCGGCTTCGTGCCTCCCAGTCGAGTGAAGTTGCCCTCTTCCAGCACGCGCAACAGCTTGGCTTGCAGGCTGGCCGACGTGTTGCCAATCTCGTCGAGGAACAGCGTGCCCGTCGAGGCCTTCTCGATCAGACCCTCCTTACGCCGGCGCGCGTCGGTAAACGCACCTTGCTCGTAGCCGAACAGCTCGCTCTCCAGCAGCGTGTCGGGTAGCGCCGCGCAGTTCAGGGCGATCATCGGCGCCTGCGCGCGTGAGCTGTTGTAGTGGATGGCCTTGGCCAGAACTTCCTTGCCGGTTCCGCTCTCGCCCTGAATCAGAATCGTGGTGTGATTACTCTCGGCTGCGCGTCGCGCCATGTCCAGCACCTCGCACATGGCGGGACTTTGCGTCACCACTCGTCCGAAATCGTAACGCCCCTTGGCAGTCTCGACCGTGTCGCGCACCCGCACCCGCAACGCCAGCATCTCTTCGGCGCGCTGAATCGTGTTCACCATGTCGGCCAGATGAAACGGCTTGATCAGATAGTCGTACGCGCCCAGCTTCATCGCTTCCACCGCGCGATCGACCATGTGATACGCGCTCATCATCACCACGATCATCGCCGGCGAAATCTTCTTCGCCTGCCGCAACACCTCAATTCCGTTGATCCCCGGCAGCACGACATCCAGCAGCGCCAGGTCCGGCTTGTCTTCCGCGATCACCTTCAGCGCCTCTTCGCCACTGCCCACCGTCAGCACTTCGTAGCCTTCCGACCGCAGGGCGCGGCCCATAGTTTTCAGTGTGAGCGCTTCATCATCGACAATGAGTATGGAATGCGGCATGTCTAGGCAATTACCTCCTCGCTATGCTGCATGACCTTTCCCGCCTGTCGCACGGGAAGCGTTACTCGAACCGTCGTACCGCACTCGGGAACGCTCTCCACCTGAATATCGCCTCCGTGGCTGCGCACGTAGGCCTGCGAGATGCTCAGCCCCAGACCAGTTCCCTTCCCGCGCTTGGTGGTGAAGAACGGTTCGAAGACGTGCGGCAGAATGTCCGCCGGAATTCCGCTGCCGGTGTCGCGCACCCGCAGCTCAATCACGTCGGCGAACCTCGCTCGGTCGGCGAGGATGGTGATGCTTCCACCGGGCGCCGTCGCCTGGGCTGCGTTCAGCAGCAGGTTCATCAGGATCTGCGAAAGCTGATTGGAGTCGGCACTGATGCTGGGCAAATCGGGCGGAACGCAGTTGTGCAACTCGATCTGGCGGAACATCGGCTGATGCGCCACAAACTTCAACGTCTCGTCCGTCAGCCGCCAGAGATTGACCTTGCTCAGCGTCAGCGGTCCGGGGCGCGCGTAATCCAGCAGGCCGCGCACCGCCGACGAGATGCGCTTGGCGCCTTCGATGCACTGTTCGATCTCCTCGCGTCGCTCGTCGCTGGCATCGCGCCATTCCAGTTCCAAGTGCGACAGTATGCCCAGCAGAGGATTGTTGATCTCGTGCGCCGCGCCCAGCGCAAGCTGCGCCAGCGACGCGTATTTCTCGTAATCGGAGAGCTGCGACTCGAACTGCATCTTCTCTTTGGCCAGTTCGCGCTCTTCCTCCAGGCGGCGTACCAACTCCTGCTGCGCGACATTGCGCTCGTATTCGCAATGGTTCGCCAGCTCCTTGAGCCCGGCAATCTCCTTTTCCGCCGACTTGACCCTCGTCCGCGAAAACACCGCGATCACGATGCTGAGAACGAGGCCGAAGGCAACGCCGCTCCAGACTCCGCTGCTCGTTGTGGCAGTCGAGCCATCGGTTGCGCTCGCGGCTGTCACTGGCCAACACGCGAAGAATGGAAGCAGAAAATGCATATGCAGGACGCCTGGCGCATTTGTGCGCGCCGTCCGCACCCGGCGATTGAAGAAGGTTGAGAGGACCATGTACCTCTCCTCTATGACCTTCGCGCACTACGAACAAAGGGGCAGTGATGAATATCACTTGCGGACGTGATGGGTGGGCCTTAAGTGCTTTCGGCAGCGCTTGATTCGTCAGTTTACAATTCCGCCGACAATGGTCTGCCGAACTTCTCCTGCGGGAGAAAACACGGCAATGTCCGCATCGGCCCCCACTCGTAAACGGCCTTTGCGGTTGTCGACTCGCAGCACGCGCGCGGGGTTCAACGTCGCCAATCGAATCGCATCCTGAAAACTGATGCCGGCAAATTTCATGATGTTGCGAACTGCGCGATCCATGGTCAGCACACTGCCAGCCAGCTTTCCGTGCGACTCACAACGTCCTTTGCTGACCGTCACCTGATATAGGCCGAGATGATACGTCCCGTCGGGCATGCCGGTGGCGCTGATGCCATCCGTAACGAGTACGGCCTGGTCAAGACCCTTCGCGCGAAGGAAAAGATCGACGATTTCGGGCCGCACGTGCAGCCCATCGGCGATGATGTCCGCAGTCAAGCTGTCGTCAGTCAGGATCGCGCCCACCAATCCCGGATCGCGATGATCCATGCGGCGCATGGCATTGAACGTATGCGTGGCGTGGCGCGCGCCGGCGCGGAATCCGGCAACTGCGTGCTCCAGGCTGGCATTGGAGTGTCCGATGCTGACGCAAATGCCACGGGCCGTCGCATCGCGAATCAGCTCCAATGCACCGTCCAGCTCGGGCGCGATGGTCAGAATAGAGACCTGCCCACCGGCTGCCTCCCACATCTGATCGAAGATATGCTGCGAGGCCCGCTGCAGATAAAGCGACGAATGCACGCCGCGACGGGCATGACTGAGAAATGGTCCTTCCAAGTGAATTCCCAGCGGGCGCGCACGATCGCGCGCTTCACGGCCGATTTTCATAGCACGTGCCAACGCTTCCAGGGCGTGCAACGTTACATCGATTGGCGCCGTCACCGTCGTGGGGCAATAGCTGGTCACTCCGTGCCGCGCCATGAGTCGCTCGATCGCAGCCAGGCCTTCCTCGGACGCGTCCATCACGTCGTGCCCGGCGCCGCCGTGGATGTGGATGTCGATCAGGCCCGGAGCGAGAATCGCATCGCCAAAATCGATCACCTGCGCGTTTGCAGGAGCAGTCAGGTCTTGCCGTTTCCCGACGGATGCGATGATTCCGTCTTCGATGACGAGCGCAGCATCCTCAATCCGCTCCAGCGGGGTCAGCAGTTGCCGAGCTGTGAGGACGAGGGCCAAGGTCGCTCCCATGAATCAGTTCTGAATTGAATTCTAGCCCCCTGAGGACGACAATCGATATGGAACATCCTGCAGTAAGGGCAAATGGCTATTCGCCTCACGTGGATTCCAGATTCCTGTGGCGAACATGGTTCAAGTTGCGTTGTCAGTCGCGACAAGCAGTGCGAGTGAGTTTTTTGCTAATCGCTAATTGCTAATCGCTTCCTTATGGACTTCGATCAACTGGAGACGTTTCTGGAAGTCGCGCGATTGAGCAGTTTCTCGCGCGCAGCCGAGCGGCGTTTCCGCACACAGCCGGCGATCTCGGCGCAAATCCGCGCGCTGGAAGAGGAAGTTGGCGCTCGCCTGCTCGATCGCAGCGGCGGCAAAGTATCGCTCACCGCCGCCGGCAAGGTCTTCCAGCAATACGCTGAGGATACGCTGGAACAGCGCCGCGTCGCCCTCATCTCGCTGGCGGAGATGGAACGCGTTCCGCGCGGCGAAATCGTAGTCGCCGCCAACGAAGGCACCTGCCTGCACATCCTGCCGGAGGTCTTTGCCGAGTTCAAACGGCAGTACCCCAATGTGGGAGTCGGCATCAAGCGCATGGAACACAACAAAACGCTTGAGGCCATCATGGACAACTCCTGTGATTTCGGCATTGTCTCCATGCCGGTGACCGACAAGCGCCTGACCGTCGTTCCCATTCATCGCGATGAACTCATTGTCATTACTCCGCCCGATCATCCGCTGGCCAAGTGCGATACAGCGACGATCGCAGAAATCGTCGAATTTCCTCTCTTGCTGCCCAAGGTTGGACGCACGCGCGATTCGCTCGAAAACCTCTTCCACGAAAAACGACTCAAGCCCACAATTTCCATGGAGCTGGACTCCAGCGAACTGCTGAAGCGTTTTGTCGCCGTCGGTGTGGGAGTAGGCTTTATCGCACGGTCCAATGTCGTGGAGGACCTGCAGGCCAAGGTATTGGCTGCTGTGGCCTTGGCTGATGCCAGCATTCAGCGCAATCTGGCGCTGGTTTTCCGCAAAGACAAGGCCCTCAGCCGCGCTGCACTGGCGTTCATTGACATCGCAGTCAAGCTGAAGACAGCCGGTTCTGCGGTTAGTGTCGGATAGTATTGCGTCGGTTCTCGCTTGTTGCCCTTTTCCGATGTCCCACAATGTGGCATATCACGCGACCGGAGAATTGGCTAGTTATGTCCTCGCGCATGAACTGCATGTGCTCCCACGTTGTGGTACATCAGTCATGACCGTGACAACATGGGAAACCGAACCGTTATCGGATATTAATTTTCGATTTGACCTTTTACTTTCCTCCGGATGTGTTATTTTGAAAATTCGATAAACGACTTCTCCTTTTCGGAGGCACTCACAACTTGTCCAAAGACATGGTCCCCAAACGCATCTTTCTCACGAAAGGCGTAGGGAAACACAAGGAACGGCTCACCTCATTTGAGCTGGCGCTGCGCGATGCCGGAATTGCCGCACAGAATCTGGTTCGCGTTTCTTCCATTTTTCCGCCCAACTGCAAGCTCATCCCTCGCAAGGACGGCCTGAAGTATCTCTCCGCAGGAGAAGTGACCTTTGCCGTGGTCGCGGAGAATTCCACACGCGAGCCACATCGTCTGGTCGCGTCCAGTATCGGGGTGGCGATTCCTTCCGACCGCAGCACCTACGGTTATTTGAGCGAGCACCACTCGTTCGGCGAGACGGACAATGTCGCCGGCGATTACGCGGAAGAACTCGCCGCCGAGATGCTGGCCACCACGCTAGACGTGGAGTTCGACGCCGACAAATCGTGGGACGAGAAGAAGGAAGTCTACCGAATGTCAAACAAGATCGTGCGTACGGCGAACGTCACGCAAAGCGCCGTCGGCGACAAGCGCGGCTTGTGGACCACGGTCATCGCCGCCGCGATCCTGATCTTCGAGTAGCAAGGATTTACATCTACTGCTTGGGAGGTTCGCCGCTCTCCGGAGTTCCTTTCGGGTTCGCGCCGTCGTTCTCGACCGGCGGCGCGCTCACCGCACTTCCCTTCTTGCAGGTCGCGGAAACAGCACGGACATCCGAGGCCTGCACGCCATTGGCTAATCGGCTTGTCGAGTCCCCAGCCTGGCTCGTCTGATTCTGAATGCCAGTGATCTCGACTTCGCGGCCGACCATCGAGCGCAGCGTAGCGTCGTCACCCGCGATCTGGTACTGCATCCCGTTCTGATCGGTGAGCGTGTAGTTTCCTGGCGAACCGCTCAGGCAGCCGCGGATCACGTTCTGCGAGGTCGGCGCGGACTTGGCCGTTACATCCGGATTCTGGTATTGCGCACTTCCAGCCGTGCTGTTGCTCTGCGAGTCGGTCTTGCTGCCCATGTCCTGGGCCAGCGCGAATGTTGCCGCCAACGTGGCAAATGCGAGCGCTAAAAGCACACGCTTCATATTCCGCCTCCTTCGCTTTCATTAGTTGGAGCGGAGTCAGGGCGAGAGGGTTGCAAGTGGTATTGACTGCCGCAATCACACATGCGAAAGCTGGAGCAAGCAAGCTATGGGCCGGCACGATGCTGGTTCAACCCGATGCCAAGACTGGACCGCATCACCATGGGGAGCTGGAGACTGTTCTGTACATCGTTAAGGGCCGAGTTCGAATGCGGTGGGGTGATCAACTGGAATTCAGCGAGGAAGCGAGGCCGGGCGATTTTATCTACGTTCCGCCTTATGTGCCGCACCAGGAGATCAATGCAAGCCCGGACGAGATTTGCGAGGCCGTAGTCGTAAGAGACGGACAGGATCCGATTGTCGTCAATCTGGATCTGCGCACTCCAGAACCCGCGAGTGCGGGACATCCCGGCATGCCGTTTCACCCTGATCGCTGAGTATTTATCGGAGGGTTTCCTTCAATCTGTCGGGGTGAATGAATAGATCGTCGTAGGCCACGGGATCAAACACGGTCGAGGGGTCGAGGAACTCAATTCGCATGTGCGAACCGCCTTGCTACCGACATAGCTGCGAACTGCTGGGGCTATCTAGCGCTAGCATCGTGCCCGGCAGAACGCCGGTCATTTTCGATTCTCAGAATGGAAGTTCAGCGCTCGAAGGATAACCATGCTGCTCTCGCCCAACTTTTCCGTCGTATCTCTTTGTTGTTTTGAACAGCTCCAGGTGGCCATCACCCGAAGAAGGTCTGCATCGCTCACGGAGCGCCTGCATCTCTTGCGGTGACATCGGTTTGAAGCCGCGCGCAATTCCCACGTTCTGGTGCAGCACGTCCAGCGAGTCGATACCGCAAATTGTGGTCGCGACCGGCAGACTCATTGCGTAACGCAGCGCTTCTTCCGCCCTCACGACGCCATACTGGATCGGCTGGCCGTCGCCCCCTAGGCTCTTCATGCCGAGTGCTGCAATCTCCCGCCGCTGAAGTTCAGGGAGCACCTGCTGCTCGAAGCTACGATAGGTTGCATCAAAGCAGTTGAGCGGCATTTGGACAGTGTCGAACGGGTAATCGTGCGCCAGCATTTTGAGATGTATCGCCGGACTCTTATGTCCGGTGAAACCAACAAAACGTACCTTGCCCTGCTTCTTCGCTTCATCCAGGGCTTCGACCACGCCACCCTTTGCGAAATGCAGCTCTGGGTCGTTCTCGTAGATGACCTCGTGAATCTGCCATAAGTCCAAATGGTCGGTGCCCAACCGCTGCAGGGACTCTTCCAATTGCTGCATGGCGACCTCCTTATCCCGGCCATGAGTGCAAACCTTGGTCATCAAGAAGACTTTATCGCGTCTTCCCTTCAAACCCAGCCCCATCCATTCTTCGCTGCGATGGTCGTTGTACTCCCATGCGTTGTCGAAGAAAGTCACTCCCGCATCCACCGCCTCTTGAACCAGGCGTACGGCTAGATCGCTCGATTGCACCGTCCCGAGGTGATATCCGCCAAGGCCAATGATCGATACTTGTTCGCCCGTTTTTCCGAGCGGCCTGCGAGGAATCTGGTCTGCGCCGCTGTTCGTCATTTGCGGCGGAACTGCAGCCGACAGGATTTGGCTGGGCAAAACTGAACTCGCAAGTATTGTCCCAGCGGAGGCCAGGCCTGCTTGAATGAAAGATCTCCGCTCGATTTCGGGAGCTACTTGTAATCGCTCATTTTGTCGATGTTGATCTGCCATGGTTCATCTCCTCGACGTCTCTGGTGTTGTCTCGGGCACCAACCAGGGGCCATCCGCCTTTTCCAACATCTCGGTGACCTCTCTTTGCGTGTGATCGAAGGGAAATCCATGCGGCATCCTAGTCATCGGGTTGTCATACCGCAGCGATACTTTGTATGGCTCGAAGCGACCGTCGGCCGCTGTCGGAGCGCAACGAGCGCGCAAAGCCTCCATCTCGCTCTGAGTCATCGGCTGAAAGCCGCGCACCACGCGCAAGTTCTGGTGCAACACGTCCAGCGAGTCCATGCCGCAAATGGTGGTTGTGACGGGAAGGCTCATCGCGTATCGCAGCATTTCCTCAGCCTGAACAACCCCGGCTTTTATCCCCCACGCGGTCCCGCCCATGCTCTTCATGCCCAGCGCCGCCATGCCTCGCCGATTGACCTCCGGCAGGACCTGCTTCTCAAAGCTGTGGAAGCTGGCGTCGAAGGGATTAAGCGGCATTTGCACTGAGTCGAATGGATAACCGAGTTCGAGCATCTTCAGATGAAATGCAGGATCCTTGTGACCGGTGAAGCCGACGAATCTGACCTTCCCTTCTTTCTTGGCTTGATCAAATGCTTCCAGCACGCCGCCTTTGGCGTAGGCCAACTCGGGGTCGTTGTCGTAAACGATGCCGTGGATCTGCCACAGGTCCAGATGATCGGTCTGATATCGCCGCAGCGAGTCTTCGAGCATCTTCATGGCTAATTGCCCGCTTCGGCCATGGGTGCAGACCTTGGTCATCAGGAAGACCTTTTCGCGGCGCCCGTCCCGGAGCGCTCTGCCCAGGATGGTCTCAGTCTTGCCGTTGTAGTACTCCCAAGCGTTGTCGAAAAAAGTAACGCCGGCGTCTACTGCCTCATGGACGAGTTGCACCGCCTCGTCCAACGTCGGCACATCGCCGAGATGATGACCACCCACCCCGATAGCGGAAATGTGCACGTCCGTGTGTCCAAATCTCCGATAGATCATGTTGCCCCCGTCCTCCATCGGCGCTGCTGCCGATTTCCCTGATGCTATAGAGGAGAAGCCTGCGTGCGACGTTGCCGAGAGACCGGATGTGGCTGCCACGGCACCCGCACCGACTTTAAGAAAGTCCCGTCGACTATTCATCACTGCGCCCCTGCCAGGCTGCCTGAATGCAATGTCTAATCAGACTACAACTGAACCCCGCGGAGTTGCCGGGCTTGCCATAACCGTCCCCGAATGCGGGCAATTGCAACGCCTACTCAAACAGTGAGCCACCCACCTATTAAAGACAGCATTAAGGCACGGGAGGTTCCAATGGCTTAAATGCGTATTTCAGCGGCACTTCGACCACGCCGCCCTATAGGAATCAGGTAAGCGTCAAATGGCGGACGTCTTGGCAACAACAGCGTGTCAGTATTTGGACACGGTCTCGGACTTAACGAGGCAACATACCTCGCCCGTATTGCGGGCGCACAATCGGCTTCTGAGCACGACGTTCAGGTCCGCTTTGCACCCTGCCGGCACGCTGTTCGCCTGCATCGTCACCGACGACGCCGTCCGGCAGGTCTTGCGAGATCGAAAGGGACAAATGAGCATCTCGTTGTGGATGCAAGCCCGAATGGCAAGGCACTTGCTTTTACTCCCGCAGAACACCAACTGCGAGTTTGAGATTGTTCCGAGAAGGGTGGCGTCATGCGATGGAAACAAATTGAAAGTGCGCCAAAAACTTTTGCTCTAATCTTTGAGACTGGTGACGAGATTGCAAGCGTCCTGCAAGAGTTCGCGAAGGGCCAGAGCTTAGCCGGAAGTAGCTTCAAAGCGATCGGCGCTCTTTCTTACGCGAAGCTGGGTTGGTTCAACCTGGAGACAAAAAAGTACGATCCAGCCTGCGTTCTCGACGAACAAGTGGAGCTGCTTTCGTTAATAGGCGACGTCGCCCTCAGGGACGGAGAGCCACAGGTGCATGCCCACGCCGTAGTAGGACGCTCTGACGGAACCCGCTCACGGTGGGCACCTCCTTGAGGCTCGCGTTCGTCCGACATGCGAATTGATTTTGACCGAGAGCCCGATTCATCTTCAGAAAAAAGTCGACCCTGAATCAGGATTAGCGTTGATCCAAGTCTAGTGGATGTGATGGCACGTGGCACATTGCGTCGCAACGGAATATGAGGTGGAACAACTATGGCTGAAGTGCTCTTGATTTGCAGATTTGTCGCCCGTGCACAAAAGGAAGACCAACTCCGAGCACTGCTGCAGGGGATGTTAGCTCCTACGCATGCCGAACCAGGATGTAAACGGTACGAACTTTATGAGTCAGACTCGAGCGAACGTTTCTATCTCAACGAAACATGGGAAAATCAAGCTGCGCTCGATCAACATATGGCAACGCCCCACTTTAAGCGCTTGGAACAAACCGTTAAGGAGTTGGTAAGAGAGCCGTTCGAGATCAATATCGTAAGAAGGATTGAACCGGCCTCTCCAAACCGTTGACGCCTCCCATCGTGCTACTCAAGCGCATCAGGGGATCGGCCCGAGCCATGCACGGATGCGCTGAAGGAACATTAGGCCTTTCTGAAGGGCAAACGGAAAAGCTCGCCCTTACCCCTGGCCAGTGAGTTTATCGCCACGGCCCGGCAATGGATAGAAGAATACAACTCGCAGCACGGGCATGGCGGACGAGGCATGAGCGGTCGTACTCCGGATGAGGTATTCGATCAAAGTGACTTCCCGAAGCAGACCTCTGACCCGCGTCGATACGCTGTCGTGAGCACGCCAACTTGCGACCTAAACCGAACGGGCCGCTCATCCGGGATTACGTGCGAGATGGCGATTTCACAAACGGTTACGAAACGTCTCATAATATCGCAGCATGATGAATTTCCTGTTAGGGGAGATCGAGACCCGACTTCGCTGCGCCGAGGAAAATGGATTCTCCGGGGCTGTACTTCTGGCTGACGATGAAAGTTACATCGTCAATACGGGCTTAGGAGAGGTAGGTGGCACGCGTATCTCGGCAACATCGAAATTCTGGATTGCCTCGATCGCTAAACAGTTCACCGGTGCCGCAGTCCTGAAGTGCGAAGAGCAGGGGCTACTCAGCCTCTCGGATCCTATATCGAAGTACTTAGCACATGTTCCGAAGGAAAAACGGCAAATCAAAGTGCGGCAGCTACTGGTTCATCGAAGTGGTTTTTCGCCAGCCGACGTGGCCGAAAACGTCGTTGATCGCGAGGAGGCTGTTGCCAGCATCTTGGCGCAACCACTGGCACATAAACCGAGCACGCTGTTCGTCTACTCAGACGCGAACTATCAACTGGCGGCCGCCATCCTAGAGACCCTCACGGCGGAGAAGTTTGAGGACTTCGTCTCGCGGATGTTACTGTACCCAGCCGGATTGTCGCGCACCGGTTTCGCTGCAACCTCAGAAGCCAGCGATGTTGTTCCCGTCCCGGCGATCTTGCCTGGCCGAATGCGTAGTCGAAATTGGGGCGAGATCGGGGCGGGGGGAATGTTCTCCACCACCCAGGACCTATTCGCATGGTACAAGACACTCCGTTTAAGCAAACTGCTCACAGCTAAGAGTATCGAGAGGCTTTTCTCCACATCCGTGAAAACGCCAGAAGGGTCGTCAGGGCTTGGATGGTTCACATCCGTCAGCACTAGGGGCAACGCGGTTGTCTACACACGCGGCAGCGATTCGATGGGGACTAACGGGTTGATTTACTCTTATCCGGCTAAGCATCAGGTGATTATTGTCCTGAGTCATGCTGGTGCCGTGCCAGACGGTACACTCTGGTCAATTGCCGTGCTGCAGACGATCGGAGACATCCTCCTACTCTGAAAAACGGCGTAGTTGTTGATAACAGGCCATCTCACACCCTATCCGTTCCGCACAAAATGATCAGAGAATCCTCCGCTTGTCTTAATTGTCCAAACGAGGTTCGCGGAAGCTTCGCCGGGCCGCTCGTGAAGTCCACTTACGTCAATGTGACGTAAGACGCCCGTTGCTCCCCGTCCCGATGCCGAAGGGGTCTCCATCTCAGTCGATGGATTGCCGACGATACGCTCATGTGTTTTCCGTGGACGGCGTGATTGCGCCTTTATCTCGTTCAATAGCTGAAACGAGCCTCACTTCGCTTGCACTATGGGAGCTCGAACGGCCCGTCCCGGGAATACTCCTTCCACTAACTTGCCATCTTTCAAAATGAGCGTCGCATTCACCAACACGAATCGAATCCCCTGCGAGTATTGCAGCGGTTGTTCGTAGGTGGCCTTGTCAATCACCGTATCAGGGTCAAACACTGTGATATCCGCATCAGCTCCAACCCGAATGCGTCCCTTATCGTGGAACGCGGGTGCGTGTTTCTCCAGCCTTTGCGCAGGCATCAGAGTCATCTTCCGCAATGCCGTCATTAGATCGAGAACCTTTTCTTCTCTCACGTAGTAGCCGAGCACGCGCGAGTACGTCCCCTGCCCGCGCGGGTGAATATGTGACCCGTTGTCCGAGGAACCGTCACTCGCGATCATCACCATGGGATTTGCCACCGCCGTCCGCGCCGCCTCATCCGGAATCTCAAATATCACTACGTTCCCGCCCTGCCTGCGATATTGAGCAAAGGTCTCGGGCGTCAGTCGCTCCCCAGTCGCGGACCACTCCAGGTCGCTGTACGTGATTCCCATTCTCTGTTGCCACCCTTCATCGAAGACGGCGGATTCCAGCTGAGTGCTGGCCGCAGTGTACGGATAGCATTCGGTGGTCACGTCCAACCCTTGCTTTTGTGCGTCCGCCACCATTGCGATCAACTGCGGCGTGTATTTCAAACCCATGCTGGTCACGTGCACGACATGCAACGGCGCTCCCGTCACGGCGGCGTCCGCAATCACCTCCTGAATCGCCACTAGGCCCGTCTCTGGTTCCTTGAGCCCTGAATAACGCAGATGAACGTGAACAGGAGCCTGGTGTTTTGCAGCCACGCCGAAGACTTGCAGGATTTCCCAGCGCGTCGCCGCCGGTGTGTAGGCGATTCCCATTCCCACCGCCAGAGCGCCACGCTGCAAGCCTACTTCGATTCTGCGATCAATCTCGGCGAGTTCCTCAGGTGTTGCCTCGCGGTGCGCCGCGTCTGCAACCGGAAGAAAAGCCCCCGGATCGTGCATCACTTTCATGCGCACGGGAATGTGGCCGATGCTCGCGCCAAAATTAATCAGCGATTTCCGTTCCCGCGCCGCGTACCAGCCGTCGATGTCGTCGGTCCCTCGCTCGAGTTCCAGAGATGTCGTCACTCCGTCGTGTGCCTGGTATCTATATTTCTCAGGTGTCTGCCCATGTTCGTGCAAATCGATAAAACCGGGTGCCACCACTAAGCCCTTTGCATCAATGGTGTTCTTGCCATTCAGGTGAGACGTCGAAATCGCTCGAATTTTCCCCGCAGTGATCCCGACGTTTCGCACAGCATTGAGTCCTGATTCCGGGTCCATCACGCGGCCGTCTGCGATTACAACGTCATAGTTTTCTTGCGCCTCAATGGAGACGAACATCGCTACGGGGCCAAATAAGCAGATTCCGGCTAGAAAGGCTGCCCTGGCGTGCGAGAGGAATTTCACGGTGAACTCCTGCTTGGATCGCAGCGGAGTATATATCAAGTGTAGTGAGACCAGTGCCCGATTAACGCCCCATGCCGTGTTCTTACCTGAACGCGTCCGCCGCGCCAGCGGCGTAAACAATATAGGTAGGCGCCAGAGAACCGCCAGCGAAACCCGTGCTCTTGACACTGACGGAGTATTCCCAACCAGGAGGAGGCGGCGAAAACTTCGTCGAACAATAAACAAGGAATGGCCTGGGATTCTAACACTGCAGACGGAGTGCGGCGCGAAGGCCAGCATCACCGGATAAGCCTGCTCTCGTTTGGATTGCGCCATAGCGTCAGTCGACTACGGCAGCTTCGCAGTACTCCGCTTTCGCCCCGCTTCAGAAATAAGCGATCTCGGATGCGGCATTTTTTCTACCGGGTAAGGAAACCTCGTGAGCGGCGAGCAGCGCATCAGCGGATGCTGTTTACGGCTCTTCCCAGCCGAGGGCGTACACGTCGGAGGCCCCGGCATCGCGGAACAGCAACAGGGAGTCGTCGGGTGTGAGGGACAGCGAAGAATCGGAAAAGTAGCCGGTGCCCACAAAGTTCGTCAGCTCCCCAACTTTTTCCGTCTTACCGTCGCTAACGCTAATCTTGAGCGCACCGCCCGCGCCTCGGTTGGACAGGACGTAGAGGTATTGTCCGTCTTTAGAAAAGTTTTCCCAGGCCAGAGCGCCTTTGGCAAGCTCAGTCCATCTCTGCGACTGGAAATCGAACAGAAGAAGTATGGATTCGTCAGCAGAGAACGCCGCGATGTAGCGCCCGTTCGGGGACCAGCGGGGAGAATACAACCCTTGTGATCCTGGCAAGACCGACACCTTGTGACTGGCCAAATCGAGAATGGAAATGACCGATGCAGAATTCACGGCACTACCGCCAAAGACGATCTTGCCCCCATCCGGCGACCAGTTCGGGTCCCATTGCGGATTGGCATCATCCGGCAGCAGCCGGCGAGGGCTGCCCCCATCGGGAGAAATCTCGAAGATTTCGGAAGGCTTGTCTGCGAACATTTCATAGAAGACGATCGTCTTGCCATCCAGCGACCAGCGAGGATTGACGGCATAGCCGGGCGGGTAGGTCAGCTGCAAAGCTTCGCTGCCATCCGCTTTGCTTCGCCACAGGGTGCCTTCGGGATACGTGACGTAGGATACCCACTGGCCGTCTCTGGAGAAGTCAACGAATTCAGCTGACATGCCCCCGAGAAAAGGTGAAAGCTGGGCGGATTTCGCGTCGTATCGCATTAGCTGGCCACGAAAAGTTCGACCGACCACGAACAGTTTCTTGCCGTCCTTGCTGGGCAGCGGAGTATGCAAAGACATGGGACTGAAGGTCAGTTGAACTGGATTTGGCCGGGAGCCAAAGAACTTGTCGTTGCGCCGGAGAGCCCAGATTTGCCCCCGTGACTCGAAGACGAAGTATTTTCCATCTGCCGTCCACTTGCCACAGCATTGCTTCTCGGTCGGCTTGCTCCAATTGGGGAGTAAGCGATGCAAGCCACTCCCATCCACTGAACTTTCCCAAAACACGCGCGCAGAGCTAACCGTATCCCAGGCCTCGAATCGCAAGTGACTGTTGTCTGGCGACCAGACAGGATCGGAGATGTTGGTTGGCTCCTTCATCGTAACGATCTTATGGGATTCGCTGCCGTCGGCGCTGGCCAGCAAAAAGTCGCCGCGGTTGCTGTAGGCGAGCATCTTGCCGTCGGGCGACCACGCCGCAGAACTCCCCACCGTATCTCCCAACCTGCGCGGGGAATTGCCTAGAACGGGCATGCTCCAGAGTGGTCCGGAAGGTGGCTCGCCCTTTCCATCTATCAAGAGAAGCTCCGAGCCATCCTGCGACAAGGCTGCGGGCAACATGTTGGGCGAGGGCGTCGGGATCGGTTTCGGTTCACCACCAGAAACCGAGAGCTCGCCGACAGCGGGGGAAAAATCTGTGCCCAATAGCAAGTAAAGCCTCGCACCGTCGGTTGCGACTAATTGTTTCGGCCGGCCATCACGTGTTAGCTGCACATAATCGGAGACCTTAGGCTCGGCGTCGGGCCGCATTGCAAAATAAGCCAATACAGCAGCGCACACGACCGCTGCCGCCAACGCTCCCACGATTACAGTTATTCGGCGACCCGGCTTCTTGCCCTCCGGCTGAGCTGCGACCGGCGAGGAGATGTGCGAATCCGACATCGTTTCCAGCGCGAACGCCAAATCGTGCGCCGAATGGAAACGCTGCTCCGGGTTTTTCTCCAGGCAGCGATGCACCACACGCTGCAGCGCCGGAGGCGTATTCGTCACCAACTGCGAGATCGGCGGCGGGTCCTCGTTCAATATCGCGGTCATGGTTTCCGCTGACGTCGGCTTGCGGAATGGCTGTTTGCCCGTCACCATCTCGTAGAGAATCGTGCCGAACGCAAAGATGTCCGAGCGATGATCAGCCGCTTGCCCTCGTACCTGCTCGGGAGACATGTAGCCCACCGTTCCCATCACCACGCCGGGCTCGGTTTGGTGAACCGCGGCGGTCTGCTCATCGCCGGATGCGGTTGGAGGCATCGTGAGCTTGGCCAGCCCGAAGTCGAGAATCTTGACCCGTCCGTCTTTGGTCAGAAACAGGTTTTCCGGCTTCAGGTCGCGATGGACGATGCCTTTTTCGTGCGCTGCTGCCAGCCCGTGGGAGATCTGCACTCCGTAGTCAATCGCATTGCGCAGCGGTATGGTCCCGCGCAAGAGCCGCTCGCGCAGCGTCTCGCCCTCGAGCAGTTCCGTGACCATGTACGACACACCCTCATGCGTCGCCATCTGGTAAACCGCAAGAATGTTGGGATGATTCAGCGCCGCGGCCGCCCGCGCTTCCTGCTCAAACCGGCGCAATCTTTCCGGATCGGAACTGACGGACGCGGGCAGCACTTTGATTGCGACTTCGCGATTCAGCCGGGTGTCATGCGCGTGGTAAACTTCGCCCATTCCGCCTGCACCCAGGGAGGAGCGGATTTCGCACTGCCCGAGAATCGTTCCGGCAGCAAGAGCCATGAGAGTGCCGGAAGATTATATCTTCAGCGGCTTTAGTCCGCGCAGCGGATCGATCGTCGGATACTCGGAAGGGTGTTGCCAGTTGGCGTTAGAGCAAATGTCCGACGTTGAGGTCAGAACAACCTGCGACGCAGCAATCCAGCCAGACCCAGAATGCCAGAACCGAACAGCATGATGCTGCTGGGTTCGGGAACAGTGCTATTAGAATGGCCCAGAATCGTGAATGATTCCGAAGGGATCGAACCATACATGTTCGAGGAAGCCTACGAGGGGCCGGAGTTTTCGTCCCAGTAAACGGTGTCACCGCTAGGAACACTGGCGTTCTGGAGGTTAATCCAGTAGGTACCAGAGTTAGCGTCGGACCATTGAACGTGGTGTTCTCAATGCACACCAATCCCTTGCAGTCGCTCTGCGTAAAACCTACTGTCTGGTCAAAGTAGATGGTGCCACCGTTCCCGCTCGATGGTCGGCCATTCTACGGGCGGGGGCGAAGTCGTTCGCTATATCGCGCGGCATGGACAGAAGCGGGTCTCTAAAGTCGTCCTGATTTCCGCCGTTCCTCCGCTCATGCTGAAGACTGACAGGAACCCGGGCGGATTGCCGTTGTCCGTCTTCGACGAAATCCGTGACGGGATTCGCAAGGACCGCGCTCAGTTTTTCAAGGACCTCAGCCTACCCTTCTACAGCTACAACAAACCCGGCGCGCAAATTTCCGAAGGCGTTCGCGAATCCTTTTGGCTTCAGGGAGTGCAATCCTCGATCATTGCCGCCTATGACTGCATCAAGGCTTTTTCCGAAACCGACCAGACGGAAGATCTCAAGAAGATCGACGTGCCGACACTGGTGATTCAGGGAGACGCTGACCAGATCGTGCCTATTGATGATTCGGGCCGACTGAGTGTGAAGCTGGTGAAGAATGGAACCTTGAAGGTTGTTCCGGGCGCGCCGCACGGCCTCTGCACGACTCATGCCGACGTCGTCAACGAAGCGCTTCTCGCATTCCTTAAGGGATAGCCGGCCGCTACCCGAGAATCTAGATGCGGTGGCCAAGCGGATGAATGCGCCTCCGCATCAGACTCGGGCCGTGTGGCGGTATCCGAAGTGGATGTTCGGACTGAAGTGTCTTTGCTAACCGGCGTACGCCGCTGTTCGGTGCTCCGTGAACCTATTTCGCGTATTGCGCCTCACCGTTGCCATACGACCAGTTCTCTTTGCTGACTTCAACCAGACGAATCATCACGTCTTCCCGGCGCAGGCTGAGACGCTCGTGCAATCCGTCTGCGATTGCTTTGTAAAAAGCACGTTTCTGATCCACGGTTCTCCCAGCATTGAGCTTGACTTGGATAAACACACAATCTTTAGATCTCTGAATCCCCAAGTAGCTGGGATCAAAGATGAAATTTTGGGCTGGATGCTCGGTGATGACCTGGAAGCGATCGTTCTTCGGGGCCTTCAAGACTTCAACCTGTGCGTCATAGACCACCTCTCCGATGGTCTTGCGGTAGTCGGCGCTCCTACCCTCTGCAAGATCGATTCGAGCGAGTGGCATGATAGGTCTCCTTCAGTGTTGAATTTGCTATGCGACGGAAAACCCCGAGCGAAGCAGCACTTCGATGGCCAGCGCCTAAGCAAAGCGTGACAAGACCGTCGCTTCGCTTCCAATACATCGAAGTTTCATTACATGAGGCACGAGAAACGGCATCGTAGCGCTTCAGTGCAAGCTCTAAGAGACCCGCGCGTATTGCACAGCTCTTGAGGGAACGCTCGCCAACAAAAAGACCAACCCCTCCGCGACGGTGGGATGCGTGAAAATCGCATCGCGCAGCACCGTATACGGCAACCCACCCAACATTGCCGTCTGAACCGCCGCGACCAGCTCACTGGCCTCAACGCCAAACGCGGTGATTCCCAGGATGCGGTCGCTACGTGCGTCGATCAGCATCTTCACAAAACCGCGAGTTTCGACAAGCGCAACGGCTCGCAGGACGTCCGCCATGGGTATCTTGGCCAGCCGATAGGCGATGCCGCGCTTCTTCGCCTCGGACTCGTTCAAACCAACTCGCGCAAGCTCGGGATCGGTGAACATGCAGAACGGGATGAGGCGGTCTCGGGTCGTGCGGCTGCCTCCGTTCAGGTTGTCGCGGACCACACGGAAATCGTCGTAGGCGACGTGCGTGAACTGCGGGCTTCCGGCGCAATCGCCCATGGCCCAAACGCCCGCCGCGGTGGTTTCCAAGCGCTCGTTCACCTTGATGTAGCCGCGCCCATCCAGTTCGACTCCGGCCGTTTCCAGCCCGATCCCCTGCGTGTTCGGCGTTCGCCCGGTGGCGACCAGCAGATCGGTTCCCTCGATGGTCAGGTCGCCGTGGCCGTTTTCAGCACGGACTCGAACCTTCTGCCCAGAGAGACCCTCCACTTCGCGCACTTGTGTCTCGAGCAACACTTCGATTCCTTCGTTTTGGAAGCTCTCCAAAACCGCCTGCGCAATGTCGGTATCTTCCGCTGCGGCGACCTGGGGACCACGCTCGACCACCGTCACCGCGGACCCGAAGCGGCGCAGAGCCTGCGCCAGTTCAAGACCCACGTATCCTCCACCGAGGACGATCACGTGTCCCGGCAAACGGTCGAGATCGAGAGCATCCACGTGAGTCATGGGTTTTGCCGCAGCGAGGCCTGTAATATCCGGAATTGCCGAGCGCGATCCCAGGTCGAGAAAGACCCGGTCGCCTGCGATCGTCCGTCGGCCACCCTCGTTCAGTTGCACCTCAACCGTCTTCGCAGCCACGAACCGGGCTAACCCCTTGATTAATTCCGCTCCTGTAGCTTTGAAGCGATCGAGATGAAACTGAACCTGGCCTTCCACCATCTTCCGCTTGCGGGCGAGTACGCCTTTCATGTCCGTCGATACGGCCCCTGTTTGAATCCCATATTCCGCGCCATGCCGGGCGAACCAGTTGGCCTTGGCGCTGCGAATCACGTTCTTGCTGGGTAAGCAGGCAATGTTCGGACACGATCCGCCGATGTACTTACGCTCCACCACCGCTGTGCGGTGGCCCGCTTGCGCTAGGGTCCACGTCAGTTGCTTTCCGGACTCTCCACTGCCAATAACGAGAATGTCGTAGTGATCGACCTCGGGCATCATCCACCTCCATGTATGAGTTGCAACCCCTTAGCACGTGCTGCTTATTTTCCTTGATAAACCGGCTTTCGGCCTTCCGCCTCTGCCTTCACGCCTTCTAGAAAGTCCTGCGTGTGGAAAAGGGCTCCAAATTGCGCGTCGAGTTTTGACAATGCCGCTTCCTCAGCGGGATCAATCGCAAGATGGGCAGAAAGCAGTGTTGTTTTAATTCCGAGCGGCGCACACCCGGCGACCTTGTTTGCCATCTGAATTCCTGCCTCCAGCGCCTTTTCTGGAGTCGGTGCAACTTGCTGCACTTCTCCGATCCGATACGCTTCTTCAGCACTCCAGTGGTCCCCCGTTAGCATGTAACGCATGGCATTCCCCCAGCCTACTTCCCGCGGGAACCGGACGGTCGATCCTCCGCCGGGAAAGCGTCCATGCGTATTTTCATCCTGGTCGAAGCGGCATTCGCCCGCGTCGCACGGCGAGATCGGCAACGGACCTTACTGCTCGCTTCGCGGTTTGCTGCAATTGCGTGCCTCCCAACCGTTATGGGGTCGGTTAGATATGGAAATCCAACAACGCGAAGTCGGCACGTTGCACTCAGGTGGCCACAACCAGACCGCCCTGCGGCACGAATGACCTCCCCGGGTGCTAAGCAGGGCTACGGCGATTCGTCGAAGATGCGGCGCCAGGTGGACGCTCGGCTGGGATGATGCCGCCAGTTCTGGGGAGGATTCTTCAAAAACGGTAAGCCCAAAATCGACAACACCAACGGACGCACTGAAGCGAGATATGCTTAATAAAGCAGATGCTGGTGTCGGATGTGAGGGCGAGGGTTTGCGACGCTTCTGGGAAACCAAAACGATTCGGAATTGACAAACGCTCGTCGCGTTTTCCATGCAGACGTAGACCAAGCGTCCTTGTTGCACGTGCTGGAGACGCTGGTGCGTGCTGAGCCATTCTTCACAACCGGTGACGAGCAGTGTGCATCACCACTCAGATTTTCCGGGACTTGTGACTGATTTAAGAACGTTCACCTGAATGTTTCGAAGCTCTCGCACGCTCAAGAGCCTCCGGCCGTGACGGCCGCCATGTAGCTTTGGCAAAGCACCACGAGGTGCTGTCGTAGCTTGCGAAACATCACTGGCGAGGCTCCCGCCTCCAGCGCGGATCGCATCGCTCCCGACATCGCTGACAACATCATGTCGATCGCGAAGCTGTCCGGTGGCGCCTCCACTCCAGGCGCTGTCCGCAGCATCATCTCGATGGCCTTGCGCAGGCGCTCTCCCGTCTGCTTTACCAACGAGGGTCCACCTATATCCGGCGCAATTTTGTACAAGGCCACGGAAATATCGGCGCGGTTCATCTTAGCGTCGACGTACGCTTCCACCAGGTATCGGATCATCTCGGACATCGGCTTGCCGCGGGCGTCCTCGCACGCAGCCTCTACCACCTCCGACACCTTCGCCAGATGATCTTCGAAAAGCGCAAATAGCAGCGACTGCTTATTGGGATAGTACTGGTAGAGCGTACCCACTGAGACGCCCGCGCGGTTCGCAACCCGAGTTGTAGTCAATCGCTCGCCACCGAGGCGCAGCAAAACCTGAATAGTGGCCTCAGAAATTGCTTGTACGGTGACCGTTGCCCTCGCCTGAAGGGGCAGTTTTCTTGGCTCAAATGCAGGGACAGCGGGTGTGGGCATAATGCGAACTCCGAACCTGAAGGATCCTTCATCCAATGCTTAGATGAACCAGGAAGGCTGGAGGAACGAAATGATTGAACAGGCTGATCTCGCCGGCAGCTTCACATTGCATGGCACAGAGATGACCATGAACCGCATGGGCTACGGCGCCATGCAACTTGCGGGCCCGGGAGTCTTTGGACCGCCGCGCGATATTGATCAAGCTATCGCTGTTCTGCGCGAGGCGGTCGAGGCCAGTGTGAATCACATTGACACCAGCGACTACTACGGCCCACACGTGACCAATCAGATCATAAAGCGCGCGCTACATCCTTACCCCGACGGGCTTGTGATCGTTACGAAACTTGGCGCCCGTCGAGGGGACGACGCGTCCTGGATTCCGGCTCACTCCCGTCAGGAGTTAATCGACGGAGTTCATGGCAATCTACGAAACCTCGGTCTCGATGCCCTGGACGTCGTGAACCTTCGAGTTGGCGGAATTATGGAACCATCGGAGCGAGCGATCGAAGAGCCACTGACCGTACTGGCCGAACTCAAACGTCAAGGGCTGATTCGTCATATCGGATTAAGTAACGTGACTCGTAGGCAGTTGGCTGAGGCCCAGAACGTTACGGAAATCGTTTGTGCGCAGAACTTTTACAACGTCGCACACAGAAACGACGATGCCTTTATCGATGAGCTCGCCGCACAGGGAATCGCGTACGTTCCGTTTTTCCCGCTCGGAGGATTCACCCCCCTGCAGTCGTCGGAGCTCGATACAGCGGCAGCGTCACTCGGCGTGACATCGATGCAGCTTGCGCTGGTTTGGCTTCTGCAACGCTCACCCAACATTCTGCTGATACCGGGAACGTCTTCTCTCAAGCACCTTCGCGAAAACCTTCAAGCTTCGCAGCTCCATATTCCCGCCGAAGCGCTTGCGAATCTCAACAAAATCGGTAAAGAAGAAACGGAGTTTTGATTGCGAGTATTCGTCACCGGCGCAACAGGATTCGTTGGTTCCGCGGTCGTCCGAGAGCTGATCGATGGGTGACATCAGGTTATTGGTCTTGCTCGTTCAGATGCGGGCGCCAAGTCCCTTGCTGCGGCAGGAGCTCAAGTACATCGCGGGTGATCCCATTACCAACGAAATCAAAACCAAAATCGTATGCATTGTTCTCGGCTTCAAGTCGCGCATGACGAAGTTTGAAGCACGAGACGAACTGCAGCAGCAGATCGCCAGACGGACGGGCCAGAACACTGGTGGCCAGCCTATGAATGACGGCTCGGTCAGCTTTGGCTGGTTCGTTCGCAACCGCTATCTTCCGCTGCGCGAAGCCAACTGGAAGCCCGACACGGCAGATGTGAAGAAGATCCAGATCATGAAGGACTTGGTCGAGAAGTTTGCCGCCGTGCCTCTGGACGTGATCGACAAGTTCATGTTGCAGACGCACATCAATCATCTCGCCACCTTCCGCTCCAAGGACCGGGTGCTGCAGGCTCGTGCCTATTTGAAGTCGATCTTCGCTGAAGCCGTGGAACAGGACTTACTCGTCAAAGACCCATCCCGCAATGTCACGCCTCCGCTGAATCTCCGGACCAAAGACAGGACGGTGCTAACCTGGGACCAGTTACGCCTGGTGCTGGCGAATCTCTTCGCCAAAGACCGGGTGTTGCTGACCCTGGAGATGACCGACGCGCTTCGGCCGAGCGAATTGTTCGCCCTGCGCTGGACGTCATTCGATGGCGGCAAGCTCACCATCACCGAAACCGTCTACAAAGGCCGGATACGTCCCTGGGGCAAAACCAAGAAGAGCCTCGGGGACGTGCACCTTCCGAAGGGATTAGCTGACGATCTGTGGCTGTGGAAACAGGAATGTCCCGATCCATCGCCGGCAGCGTTCATCTTTCCCAACAGCGAAGGTGGATTCATGGACACCGGCAATTACCGGCGCCGCGTCCTGGCTCCCGTTGGCGGAAAAGCTAGGATTACCGAAGCTGACCTTCCAAGTGCTGCGCCGCGCGATGGCGACGCTGGCGCAAGAGAAGGGATCGGTGAAGGACATCCAGGCTCACCTGCGTCATGCGAAGCCAGACCTTACGGCGAACGAGTATATGCAGGAGCTGCCGGAGAGCGTGAAGCAGATGGTCGATTCTGTGTACGCGGAACTGATGGCGGAGCCACAGGACGCCAAAGTTGCGTGAGATTTGCTACCGAATGCTACCAATCGGCGGAGGTCGGTGCTTGCAAGTGATTGAAAGAATGGTAGGCACGAGGAGACTCGAACTCCTGACCTCTACCGTGTCAAGGTTCGCTTGACCCACACTTACAACGACTTCTATGTTCTTGGCCCTACAGCCAAGCCCCTCTAAATACGCGTAAGACGAGCCAAATGCGGGCTGGAATCACGGGCGGGAGAATTCCCTGCTGCGCCGGCTGCTAGCATCTTCTTGAATTCTATTGAACGGTGAACTTTGGAGGCGCGACCATCACAAAATCGTCTACGGCTCTGTTGGCGAGCAAACGGCACAACGACAAATGGTGACGAAAGTCTTCAGTCAAGCGGTTCCGCTTATTGCAGTCGTGCGTATTCATTCCTGGCTTCAATGAGAGTAAGGACGTCCGGATCGGCGCTCTTCCACAGCGCGAAAAACTGGTCATATGCGCCCCGCGCGATTTGCTTGTCTCCCAGGGCTGCTTGTGCCCGAGCCAACTGTAAATGTGCGAGAGCCGCGGTGACAAAATTTGCCATGACGCCCGGATGGTCAATCATCTTCCGAAACTCGATCGAGGCTTTCTCAGCCTGTCCCGTCTTCAGGTATGCTTCGCCGCGCAGATAGGTTGGGTACATATAGGTTAGCGAACCCTGACCGAGGTCATAAGGGCGGCTTACTTCCAGCGTTTCAATCGCTATCAGTGGCTTGTTTTGCTGCAGCTGGATTGCGGCGCGAATTGTTGGCAGCGCGTAGTTCTGCAGCATGGTGTCCAGGGGAAACTCATGATTGAGGTCATTGGCCAATTGCTGAGCTTGAGCAACCTCACCCGCGCGAGCCAGAGCAAGGGCCGCGAAAATTCTCACGTCGCGTCCGCTATTCAGTGCCAGAGCCTTCTGGATAGCGCGCTTTGCCTTGGGCAAATTTGCGGTTTCCACCTCCCGCAGCGCCTGCTGCGCCTTCCAGTCGGCCGCAGCCTCGGTGGCATCGGCACGCTGAGCGGACTCCGTCGCGCTTTGCGAGTACATGCGTGCCCGGTCGAGCTGGCCGTAATAAGCCTCGGTATCGGCCTGGGCCGAGAGTAATACATCCTCCGTCCTTGGCATTCCCGCCGCCTGTTGCAGCTGCTTCTGCATGCCGGCAGCATCGCTGCGCAGGAAAGCCAGAAGGTAGTCATACTGACAGAGATAAGGGCCGCTTAGATTGCGTGAGTGTGCTTCCTCCGAGGCAGCTTCGGCCTCTGTCAGCCGGTTCGCCGCGGTAAGCATGCCAATCAGGTTGGCATACGTACCGGGATTGTCGGGAGCAATCCGGAGACTCGCCTGTGTTTCGCGTACGGCTTCATCGGCCTCACCCAACTGAGCGTAGATGATGGCAAGATCCTTATGCGGACGCCAGTCTGTCGGGTAGCTTTGAGACCATTCCTTGGCGGACTCCTTGCCTTTGTCCAGGTCACGTGTGACCAGCGAATAGTAGGACGCTTCGATGTAGAAGCGTTCACGTTGGCTCACGCGATCCCGCAGCTCGTAAGCTTTCGTAAGATTCTGCGCTCCCAGCGTTGGCTCGTTGACGTTGATGTATGCCGCCCCAAGGTTGGCGTAGGCCAGAGCAAAATTGGGATCCAGCTCCAAAGCGCGCTTGAGATAGGGAATGCTTTCCGTAGGAGTGCCAAACTTCTTCGACTTAGAAAATGCCTGCAAAGCTTCCAGCGAGGAGGTAGTTGCCTCCAAAAGAGGCTGATCGAAATTCCGCAGGGAAGTTATGGATTCCCCCAGCCTCTGGCGCATCTGATCGCCGGCTGTGCCCACCGCCTTGAGCACCGCATCACGTGTGGGCGCCTCCACCGCGACCGTCGTCAGGGTGTTTCCGGTTTGGCAGCTCAGAGCCTTTAGCGCAACCTGGTAAGCGCTCCCGACCGGCGCAATCGAACCCGCCAGCACCGCGCTGCTGTGCGTGCGCAGGCAAATCTCAGTTGCAATTTCCGGTGTCACGGGCTGTTCCGGGGAGTGCTCCATCTGTCGAAGTGCAGCGATCATTTTGCGGTCGGAGAGCACATTCAGGTAAGGCGACTGGTCCAACTGGTAAGCCAACGCCTGGCGGAGGGTGTCGTCGAACACCGCGTCGCCTGTGGTATTGGTGAAGTCCGCAAGGACAACCTTATCCTTATTGGAAAGTGTGGGAGCCTTTCGCGAACTCCAGTAGGCCGCTGCGGCAGCGATGATCCCGATGCCAATCGCAGACGCAACCAGCGGCTTAATGTAGCTGCGTCTGCGCCGCCAAGCGCTTTCCGTGCGGGTTGCACCATCGATCTCTTTCAGATCCACGACGATCTCTGCGGCGCTCTGATATCGCTGTTCGCGATCCTTGGTTATAGCTTTATTGATGATCGCCTCGAGCTTCGCCGGAACGGCAGGATTCAGCTTGCGGACCGGTACTGGCGTCTGATGAAGGATGGCTTCGCGGACATCCGCCGCCGATTCCCCGCTGAAGGTGCGGCGCCCGGTCGCCATCTCATACAGCACGAGACCAAAGGAGAACAGATCCGTGCGGGCATCTAAGGCCTCTCCCCGCACCTGCTCGGGCGACATATAGCCCGCAGTGCCGGTGGCAATGCCGGTGTGAGTTAGGGTCATACTCACCGGTAGAGCTGCCATATCAAAGCCGGAAATAGGTCGCGCGACGGCGCCAGCCGCCGCTGCATTCTCCGTTCCCTCAAGTATCTTCGCCAGGCCAAAATCCAGAATCTTCGCCATTCCGCTGGTCGTGATAAAGATGTTGGCCGGCTTCATATCGCGATGAATAATGCCCTTCTCGTGCGCGGCAGCCAGCCCGCGGGCAATGTGGATTGACAGGTCGACCAGTTGCGTAAGAGGCAGGCCACTATTACCCGGCTCGGCCGTGGCCAGCCGGTCACGCAGCGTCTGGCCTTGCAGCAAAGGCATTACGATGAATGGCTGATCCTGATGCTCGCCAAATTCGTAGATTGAGCAAATGTTGGGGTGGTCCAAAGTAGAGGCTGCGCGAGCCTCGCGCTCGAAGCGCTCTAGCGCCCGCTTATCGGTGCCCATTTCCTCAGGAAGAAACTTCAGCGCCACCGCGCGATCCAGCCTCAAGTCCTGCGCCTTGTAAACCACACCCATCCCACCGCCGCCTATGAGCTCCAGAACGTGGTAGTGGGAGACAGTTTTGCCGGACAAAGCGGCGGACTCCGCGGCGAGCGACTTGCTTGCAGCCATGATATTTCCAGGAACACCGCCGGCGCTGGACCCTAGATATTCAACCGGGGCGATAAACCGGTACCCGCGCCGGGCTATGGTCTCGATGTACTTGGGGTGCTCGTTGGAATCGCCGAGGGCGATGCGGAGCTTGCGAATGCCTGTGTTGATGGCGTTGTCGAACTCTACCACCGTGTCATTTGGCCAAAGGATCGTCTTGATCTCGTCGCGAGTGACGATTTTGCCTGCACGCCCGATCAGGATTCGCAGCAGTTGCAGCGGCTGCTGCTGAATACGGATTCTCTGGCCGAACGCGTACAACTCGCCGGCCTCTAGATCGACCTCGACGTCCCCGCAACGGACATGAGAGGGCAATTCCTGAGTCATTTATCTGATTGCAACAAAGTCTACTACCATACAGTAGCGCTCAAACTATTAGTTTCTTTCTTAGCAACTCACTAAACCACCTCCGACCAACTTCTCGTGCGATCGAATAACTAGTCCATTTAGCAGTAGTCTTACGACTGCCGTACAACTAGGCCGAATACATCCGCAATCCATCGGCAATCCATCGCCAGAACATTGAGTTGAAAGCCAATCCGTTCTAACGTGCTCGACCAGAGTGGGGCGCAGCAAAAAGCAGACAGAATTGCGCGGCTCTTACCGACCTTGACCACGGTCGACGCCGAGTACCGACGTTTTCCCTGCGCCAAGGTGCGGATCCCAGGGGAAGGTCCACAACAATTTATGCAGTCTGGTTACACAGTCGGGCGATAGCCCATAAGGAGACCCTATGCGCCGTTTCAGACTCACAATTCTTTCTGCTCTGGCTATAGTGTTGCTGACTGCGACAGCCTCAGCTCAATCCACGGCAAGCGCATCTGTTCCCAATCTCATCCGCTATAGCGGAACTCTAAAGGACGCGCCGGGCGCGGCCCTTGCATCCACCGCGCCGGTTGGAGTCACTTTTGCCATCTACAACCAAGAAGATGGCGGCGCTCCCGTCTGGCAGGAGACGCAGAACGTAACGCTTAGTGCCAACGGTCAGTACAGCGTAATTCTGGGCAGCACTACAGCCACCGGGCTGCCAGATGATCTCTTCTCACCACAGGAGCAGCGCTGGCTGGGCGTACAGGTGCAGGGACAAGAGGAGCAGGCGCGGGTGTTGCTGGTGAGCGTGCCTTACGCCTTGAAAGCTCACGAAGCGGACACCTTGGGTGGGATGCCCGCGTCGACGTTCATCCAGGCCGCAACTTTAGGGGCTGCTGGCATCACATCGACCAATGGGACCTCGGTCAACGCGTTAAGCACTACCGGAACCCCACCCGGTGCAAGAGGTAAGGACGGTAAGCTTCCGCCGAATGGATGCCTGGAGGTGTCTGGCTACATCACTTATTGGGACGTCAATGGGGCGCTTTGTCCCTCGATGCTCTTCCAGGTTATCGGTGGGCCAACCAATGGTTACATAGGCATCGGGACACTGGCACCCTCCACGGCACTCGATGTAAATGGCATAACCAATACACGGAAATGGTATGACATCGCCAAGTATGAATGGGCCTTCGCAGGTGTCGGCTTTCAGGCAGCTCCCCCTTTGGATGGACCCGATCCTACCAAGAGGGACACGTTCGTAGGAGTGCGTGCTGGCACCGCTAACCCCGCTGTCCCACCTCCCACTCCCACCGCCGAGACCGACAACACCTTCATCGGCTACTCTGCTGGAACTGCCACGACGGGGATCAACAACACCTTTACCGGTTCCCTGGCCGGTGTCGCCAACGTCAGCGGTGTCGAAAACACCTTCACTGGCGCCCAGGCGGGCAACGCCAACACCGCAAGCAACAATTCCTTTTATGGCTTCGCAGCTGGTCTGGAAAACAGCAACGGAACTGCCAATGCCTTCTTCGGCAGCGGGGCTGGCTTACGCAACAACGGAAATAACAACACCTACCTCGGCTACGATGCTGCTTTCGGCGTTGCCGCCAACGACGAAAACGGAAACAACAATACCATCACGGGCTTCGAGGCTGGTTTCCACAACACCGCCAGCAACGTAGCCTTCTACGGCTACAAAGCTGGGGCCGCCAACACTGCGAATGGCAACAGCTTTTACGGCTATAGCGCCGGTACGGCGAACAACAGCGGCAGCTCCGACACCTTCCTGGGAAACCTTGCCGGCACCGCGAACCTGACGGGCAACGGCAACACCTTTTTAGGTGATAGCGCGGGCGCCGCGAATACGGCGGGCAACAACAACACCTTTACCGGCCAGAATGCCGGCGCTGCCAATACCGCCAATGGCAACAGCTTTTACGGCTACAACTCCGGCCCTGTTAACAACACCGGTATCCAGAACGTCTTCATGGGCTGGCAAACTGGTCTGGTCAACAGCAGCGGATTCTCCAACGTCTTCATGGGCTACCAGGCAGGCCAGGCTAACGTCGACCAGAGTTACAACACCTTCGTTGGCGCCAACGCTGGCTTCAGTTCGAACGCGGGTGGGAACACACTCATCGGTTACTCGGCCGGCTCCAACACTAATAGCAACACTGGCTACGGCATCACGGCCGTAGGTTACGACGCGGGCCGCGCTAACACCACTGGAACACTCAATGCCTACTTCGGCGGTAACGCTGGTTTCAATGGCGTCGGCTCGCCTCCCGCCACGGGTTCCCAGAACACCTACCTGGGCAACGGAGCCGGCAGCAGCGCCAACCTCGGTGCCGGAAGCAACAACATCTTCGTCGGCTTCGCGGCTGGCAACGCCGAGAACGCTGTCAGCAACGAAATCGACATCGGCAATGCCGGGCCAGCCATCGAGACTCCCAACGGCCCCAATATCATCATTGGCGTGCAAGGTCTCCAGACCGCCGCTTACCTCGCTGGCATTACGCCAAATCCACCACCGATGCTTCCCAGTGTCTTGGTCGATACCAATGGCAGGCTCTGGCAGGGGCCGGCCGGCAGCGGCCTTGGCGGCACTTGCAATACCCCAGGTTCCATAGCTGAGTGGTTGAATCCCACCGCACTTGAGTGCAGTGTGATCTATCAGCAGGCCAGCACCAACTATATTGGTATCGGGACCCTGAATCCTTCGGCCGCACTAGATGTGAACGGTGACATCAGCGCCAAGCTGGACCAGACCTCATATCAGATTGCCGAGAAGACGGTGCTCCAGATCTCCGGAACGGATAACCTCTTTGTCGGCGTCGGCGCCGGCACTGCCAGTGGAGGAACTTCCAACAACACTTTCGCCGGATTCAATGCTGGCAATGCCAACACCGCTACTGGCAACAGCTTCTTTGGATATGACGCCGGCTTGAACAATACTTCCGGCAATCAGAACACGTTCGTCGGCATCAGCGCCGGCAGCGACAATACCACCGGGGCGGGCAACACCTACGTTGGATGGGAAGCCGGCTTCCACGGTGCACCGGGAACAGGTACTTGCTGTAATACCTTCGTCGGCAATGGTGCAGGTCTCGGAAGGACTGCAGGCGGGATTACTGGAGCAGGCAATACTTGTACTGGTCATCGCGCTTGCGAGGCTGTCAGCAGTGGAGCCGGGAACTCCGCCTACGGCTACCAGTCCGGGCTGACGACCACTACCGGCGATTACAACGCTTTCTATGGAACCTACTCCGGTACGAACAACACGACGGGGATGGAGAACACTTACCTGGGCTACCAAGCCGACAGCGGCAGCAACGCCGGAAACAATAACATCCACGTCGGATACCAGGCTGGGAGTGCCACTGCCAACGGTGGAAACAACATCGAGATCGGGAATGTTGGCGCGAGTACGGACGCGCCTACATCCGCATCGGCACTATGGGCGCCCAGGTGAATAACACTTACATCGCGGGCTTCGCTGCGAGCACACAGCCGCCGAACGTCTACTACAACACGACAACAGGACAGCTTTTCGCCACGACCGGTGGCGGCGGCGGTGGCGGCATAGGTCCGTGTTCGATGGGAGCAAACTGGATTACCCGTTGGACGTCTACGACGACCGTTGACTGCAGCCACATTAATGAAGTTCAAGGCACCTTCAACGTTGGCATCGACGGAGTACCCAATGCGAAGGCCCAGCTGGATGTCGTTGGCGGCCTTGGCAATGTCAACACGACTGACACGACGAGCGCCTACATGATCGGTTACAACCCGGTCCTGCAGGTGGTTGGCCCTGGTAACCTCGCGGTCGGGGTTGGCGCGTGCCCCAATAGCACCGGAGGAACAAACACTTGCGTCGGCGGCCAAGCCGGAATGGCCAACGGCACTGGGTACTACAATACCTTTGTCGGAGGCCAGGCTGGCGCGAGTAACACAACCGGGTTTTCCAACACCTTTGTGGGAGAAGTCGCTGGACGATCCAGCACAGCAGCTCAAGCGGACGTTTATGTTGGGGCAGGGGCCGGGCAATTGCCACCGGCTCCGCCAACGTCTTCATCGGCGGAGATGCAGGCTACCAAAACACCGGGGCCTACAATATCTTTGTCGGCTTGAGCACGGGCCAGGCAAATAGTTCCGAGAGCAACACCATCCGCATCGGGGCACCGGGCAATATCAGTAACACTTACATCCAGGGCATTAACAGCTCGGCAGCCGGAACAACTGCTCCCATCCAAACGGTTTGTGTCGACGGCTCGGGAAAGCTGTGGGGAACAGCCGGCACCTGCAATGCCTCCTCGCGCCGCTTCAAAGACCAGATCGCCGACATGGGTGACAGCAGCAGTAAGCTCTTCCAATTGCGTCCGGTCAGCTTCTTCTACAAACCGCGGTACGACGATGGAACTCATGCTGTGCAGTATGGCCTGATCGCCGAAGAAGTAGCTAAGGTCTATCCCGAAATGGCGGTCTATGACAAAGACGGACAGCCTTCGGGAGTCAAGTATCAGTTACTCGCTCCCATGCTCCTGAACGAGCTGCAGAAGGAGCACGCGGTAGTCATGTCTCAGCAAGATGAACTACAAACCCAGCTTCAGCAAATCAACTCGCAGCGACAGGAGATCGATAGCCTGAAGCACGAGCTGGTGCTGCAGAACGCGTCCATGCAGGAGCGTCTGCAGAAGTTGGAATCCTATGTCGCCACTCAGATCAAGACTGCATCGGAAGTACAAACGGCAGCAACCACTGCCACCGCCGGAGGATTGCGGTAAGGTCCTCGGTTAAAGGAGGGACTCCGTAGTTTGGAGATCCCTCCTCTATTTGTCCCTGACGGCTGCACGTTGCTCGGCCAGCAGCCCGGGTCACAAGGCGTAGGTTGAAGCACGAATGTTTGTCATGAATGTTCCACAAGGAGAGCCGAATTATGCGGCTTGGCCGTTAGCCCTCGTTCTCAATCCAGGTTCGGGGTCAGAAGGCAAATTCTGGAACACCAGCGAGGAAGCAATGCCCGTCTGCAAGATGGTTGCCCTCACCTTCGTCATTCTGCTTCTTATCATTCTTCCGGGTTGCGGTCTCAATTCCGTGGCAATTCCGCCCACACCGGATACAACCCCAATGAACACATCTTAAGCGTTACGAACGTGGAACACGGATTGGTAAACTCCTGGACGGGGGGGAGTGCTGCGGGGGTTCCGATGGGGCCTGTCTATTCTTCGCCGGCGGTCGCCGCTGTGCTCAACAGGTCCGCCTCAGTTGAATATGTATTTATTGGCTCGACGGACGGTTACCTTTACGCTTTCAACGCGCTCGGCTGCGCAGGAAACCTGCAGTGCGGGCCGGTTTGGCAATCAGCGTACCTAGGCACCATCACAGCCTCGTCGCCTGCGGTTGCCGATGAGGTAATCAACGGAGTCCAACATTGGTCGTTTATGTGCTAGGGGATCCCTGTTGCAGCGGTACCCAATTTTATACCCAACTCTACGCCATCAACGCGGCCAATGGGAGTGCGATCTGGCACACGGATGTCGGCCCCCAGGAGGCGGACTCTTCGCCTAATGTCGTCGGCGCCGTGGTTTATGTGCTGGGCGGAGTCTTTAGTCAAGGCGTCCTCGCCATCGACGCTACAAACGGCAACCTGCTTTGGACAGGACCACCGATAGTCACTCCCTACCCGTCCCCTGCCGTGGCTAACGGTGATGTATACACCCGAGTGATCGCGGCGTCTTAAGCGCCTTTGACGCTAACGGCTGCAACCAATTATCTTGCAGTCCTCTCTGGACTGGTCATGCCGGGGGGACTTATTTGCAGGAATCCCCAGCCGTGGCCAATGCGGTAGTTAACGGGAACCAAAATCCCGTGGTCTATATCGGGTCTTACGATGGCTATCTCTACGCCTTCGATGCGAACGGTATCATAAACTGCACAAACCATATATGTCAGCCGCTCTGGATCGGAAATGGTGCTGGAGAGGTTTCCTCCCCCGCGGTTGCCCCGCCGGCCGGAGCCGCCACGAATGGCGTGGTCTACGTGGGAGGCGGCGGCAACAATCTTGTCGCCTTCGACGCGAATGTAGTCATAAACTGCACAATCGTCAACGGAACCCAGACATGTCAGCCGCTCTGGATGGAACAACGGGTGGGATGATTTCCGTCGCCCGCGATCGCCAACGGTGTGGTCTACGTCGGATCGAGTGATGGCTATCCCTACGCCTTTGACGCAGCTGGCATCCAAGGCTGCTCCGGTATGCCAAAGGTGTGCAACCCGATCTCAACGTTTTATACCGATGACAGGGGACAATCTTCGCCAGCGGTGTCCGGCGGGCTTGTCTACGTAGGGTTGACAGATGGCTACCTTTACGCCCTTCAGCCCCCACCGGCTTGCGCCTACAGCCCTCCCTATTGCTGATTGTCGGGGTCATGCCAGGCTTGCCTTTGCTTGGGTGGGGCGTGTCAGCGCGGGATTCCTGCGGAGTTCGTATCCCGTTGCCCCTGTTACCCGCGCGCAGTGCTCCACCACTTCTTCCGGTAGTGCTCCGGCGCTTCCTCGAACTCCTTGCCGCCGAGGGCTGATTCGCCTTTCTGGTGCTGCATCGCTCTAGTTGGTTTCTAACGCGATCATTTCAGCTAGGCTCCGCCGTGTCGTTTCTATCAGTCTAGAGTCGTTCAGTGCATGATAACGTTGTGGTTGTGCCTCTCCGTCGCTCAGCCCCGATCGAGCAAGCGTTTTGGATGTTATATAAGGCCAGTTTTGGCGAGCGAAAAACTGATATTTCTTGCCCGGCTTGCGTCGATTCGGAAGTTCTCGCTTTTCAATGGATAAATCGGCGGTCGAGGCTGAGGTTTTTTAAACGGTAGATCGAAACTTGTTCCGCCTTCCCCGATGTATGTACATGAATTCCTGCATGGACTTCGGATCCGGATCGTGTTGATTGACTGGGGTCACAATGTATACGTCGTCGTAATAGCTTTGCGGAAGGAGCTTTACGGCACCCTGGGTTGCACTTATCCAATTTTGGCATGTCCTATCGCATGGCGCACTGGGATCGAAAATGCTCCACACCGCGGAGTTCATGCTCAGCCATTG
>CAVSFL010000009.1:0-305897 GCA_963727295.1 uncultured Acidobacteriaceae bacterium | reverse complement strand
TGAAAGAAGCTGCGAATCGACTTGAACGACCAACTGCTGCCTTGAGGCGACAGCATAAAAACAGATGCGTTTGCTGCAAAACCCGACGAGCGTAATGTTGTTGTGCCATACAGGTTACCGGATGCATCAAGGATGAGGCTTCCTTCAGGAAGTGCTCCGTCTAGACGGCCTTGGAAACGATAAAGTATGTTCTTGCTCCACCCGTTTCCTGACGGCACCAATTGAAAAATCGTTCCATCACCAGGCCATTCCGGACTGCCACCGAACTCCGTCGTGCCGTACAGGTTGCCAGCATTGTCGAAAATCAATCCGCCCATGGGACCCCAGCCATCGCTTCCTCCGGCAAAGCTGTAAAGCACGGACTCCGTCCATGCACCACCGGAGTGCGTCATTTTGTAGATCGTACCCCAGCCTTCGCCTTGACCTCCTGCTTGGGTCATGCCGTAGAAATTGCCGTTATGGTCGAAAATAAGTTTGCCGGAATTTGGTAGTTGCCCATCCGGCGAGCCTGCGAACTGATACAGCAGGACCTCTGTCCACGACACGAGTGGCGTAGAAATAGGGGAATGCACGAAGTTGTAAACTGTGCCGCAGTACTGGCAGCTTGCCCCAGACGGGGTAGTGCCATAAAGACCGCCGGTCGGGGCACTTGCCGGTGGGGCAATAGTCGGTGCGGCTGTCGGATTGGCTCCGTCGCTAGGGACGCCCGTAAAACTGTGGAGCAAGGTGAACAACCAGCCTGAACCTTGTTCCGATAAGTTGAATATTGTGCCGCATCCCGGATAACCAATTTGATTGCAAGAGCCTCCGGTATAGCCACCGATGTAGGTCGTTCCATATAGATTTCCGGCATTGTCGATAGTCAAGCTGTTGGGGCCGACCCCGTCCTGGGCGCTGGCGGGGAAGGTGTAAATGACTTGGAAAGTCTGGGCCTGCGTCGACTGAGTAAACATAACCGTTAACGCAAACACAACCACCTTCGCCAGCGCAGTCGTTACTGCACCCCAGATTGTGCGGGACGGTGAATCGAAGGACTGCTGTTCGTTGTGCATGGGCTTTACCTCCTCGCCATGTGGAGGAACTGAAACTGACCAAAGGATGGGCGCACGCGGATGCCGGGGAGAAGAAAAGTCGGCGCTTCTTACTTCTGGGCGCGCGATTCGAGGTACATGAAAGAGGGCCGGAGGAACATCTCCCGAAACACCCACCAGAATTTCACGCCGCTGATAGGTACTCTGTCAGTGACCGCTGCCGCTCCGGGACGTGATGGCCGGAATGCCGAAGGGAGAACAGATCGAAGTCATTTCTGTGGGCAGTGGGCTTTGCGGAGAAAGACCTCCTCGTAGTCGTTTCGCGGCTACTTCGAGCCTGAATTACGATAGCTTCCGAGAACAGGCGATAGCGCTCAAAATACCGAGCCCGACCGGAAGCCGATCCCTTGCCAGTGCCAGGCGGCCTGCCGTAGTTCCAATGCCACGGCACCCAGGAGGCCGTCGCCATGGCCAAAAAGAGAATCAAGCCAAATTATCGTCGCCGGATCCTCCGGATACCAGATCTGGACCATTGTAAGCTGGCGGTCCTCAACAGTCTCAGCTCGCCTGCCTCGCGCCGGGTATACGAATATGCGATCGAGCAGTTTACCGCCTGGTACTGTTCGGAACCCCGGTTGGCTTTCAACCGCATCGTCGTCGTACGTTACCGAATGTATCTGGAATCGGCTGCGACGGGCGCAGAAATCGGGAATCGACTATATCAAAGAATTCCTAAAAGAGAGATTTGGCACAGTATCCAGCACGGAGATTTGGGAGACCCGACCGACCAAATCCGGCAAGCAGCCCAAGCTCCCGAAGAGACTCTGGCGTTACTTTGTAATCGAATTCGGCAACGACGATCCGAATCTCGATCTGCTCGAGTCCGCACTTACGGTGGCCCCCGTCGGCCTTGATATAGGATTCGCCAAGATCAGGATGGACCTGAAGGGCGTCGTCAGGCCTGCCTGCCTCTACCGTGCCCCAAGTCTGTTTCAATCACTCTCCGCCTTGAATCTTTCCGGTGCGGATCGCGACGAGTTTATGCAGTCGCTTGGGAAAGCGGAAGGGCGACGAGCTTCACAATCTCTTCCAGCGAATGTCTCGACAAGACCCTACACTCCTGGACCTCGCCTGAGTCGTAGAGTTGTTGCTAGAACTGAAGGATCTTCCAAGATTTTCTCCGCTACAGATTCTCGGCTATTTTGCTATTTTGGAATCGGTGCTAACGCATCAGCCCAATCCAGACGACCGATATGAGTCCATAACCCGGCAGATCACTCAGGAACTGGCCCTGCTAAACAGAAGGTGGCAACCTGCACTAGATTACAGTCTGTTAGGGGGAGCTAGTCACGAAAAAATCTGGACGAAGATGTATGCCCACAGAAGCTCAATCGCCCATGGAAGAAAACCCGATTTCAAATCTCAGCTAGCACTTCTCAAAAATGCAGCCACTGCCAATGCGTTGATAAGGGATACCGTGAAAAGGGCCCTCTGTCAGGCCTACATAGAGCCCCTCCTAGTGGGGGACCTTCATAACGTCTGAACAAACCTGTCAACGTGATAAATAGGCCATAGTCCGAAGTAACCCGGCAACGTCCTGCGTTTTCGGCCAGTGGGCTGAGGGTCGTCCTTGTGCTTCTGAGTGAAAGCCGCAGCTTGGGTTGGGCATCCAAAAGGCGGCAAGGGTAGAGACTCGATGGCGTTTAATTCGTAGGTTCGTCGGTGGTCGCAGGAGGTGGGGAATGGATCTTGCGCAAAAGTTGCTGATAGCTGGGCTCTTGCTGCAAAGTGAGCAAGATCAGGCTCTGGCGGATCATGAGAAATACCGCATCGTGCCGCTCGTAGTCCTCGCGAAGCAAGTGAAGGGCTTCGTCTTTCTTGCCAAGCTGTGCGCAGGTGATGGCAAGAAAAGTTCCAGCAAGTTTCCCTTCGGTGTAGAAGTTCTTCTGGCTTAGATACAGTTTCCGAAGCAGCCCGCGCTCTCCATCCTGGCGAAAACCGGCTTTGGCAGCCGCGGTGGTTGCCTTCAGCACTTCATCGTGGCTCAATTCCGCCGCCCTTTCACTTTCCCGGACAAAGTTCGGATAGTCCCGAAGAGTCATATACATTTCCGCCAGGTATCGGTGGGGTGAGAGGAACTTCGGGTCAGTCATTTCTACTTGCCTGACCAGTTCGAGTCCTTGCCGAGTTTGTCCCGCATGGAACAACATCAAGCCTTTGTCGGCCAGAATGGCAAGAGACGCGGGATCCAATTCCTGCGCGCGGTCGATTTCCCGTAGACACTTGGGAAACCAACCCGGGGCAGCAAAGGCGTTGGCGAACCAGAGGCGCGCGAGAGGGTCGCGCGGATTCAGCTCGATAGCGCGCTGAAACTCCCGCTCAGCAGCTGCAAAATCCCAGTTCCCCCAGACCTCGTCGAAAGCGAGGGAGCGATGGGCCTCGGCAAGCGAATCGTCCAATTCAATCGCTTTCTTCGCCGCTGCAATGGCCCGGTCGTAGGCTTCGTTCTCCGGCATCGTCGTGTACTCGCGCAGCAGATCGTAGGTCTCTGCCAGTCCGACATAGGCCTGGGCGTTGCCGGGGTCATGCACGATGGCCTGCGTGAAGTAGTCCAATGCGCGGTTCAGGCTTTCGGGTGTTCTCCGGCTCCATTCGAAGCGCCCTCTGAGGTAGAGGTCGTGGGCGAGCTTTCTCTCCGGAGCGGAAATGCCCGCTGCGGAAGTCGTCTTAACGGGCAAGGAACGAAGAAATGATGTGCCGGTGTTGTGGTGATTGAGAAAGTAAGCAAAAACTAAAACGCCGCCGAGTGACAGAACAGCCAAGGCAAGGGTGCGCCAGAAGCGCGCGGGTCGCACCCTCAGACGCCACCGCGGCAGCGCAGCGGGGCCTTGGGCTAAAGGTTCTATCCGAAATTCCTCTGCGCCGATTCCACTTTCGCCGGCAGCAGCATTTTCCTGCGATGAGACTTGTCCTTTGGGTCTCTGCGAAAGCAACCACTCGTCTAGTTCCGCCGTGAACGCGTAGACACTGCCGTGTCCGTGGCCAGGCACGTGACGAACCGGCAGGGAGCGCTCATTCTCCCACCGTTTGACGGTCCTCTCACCCTTGCCTAAATAGTCAGCAATTTCCTTCCAGGAGTCCAGGCGAACGCGCCTCGCGGAGATCGGAGGACTTGCTGTGCCGTTGGGAGCCAGTGGCATGAAATGGCCCGCCTTAGCCTAAGACGGCATTTGTATCGGGGGAACAACAGCGCTCATTATACGCCTAGTCGAAAAATAGGAAGAAGGTTTGTGGGGGAGGCAGCTGTGTGTGTTATGCCTCCCTTTTTTCTGCACCTTGCGCCTGTCGCCGCGTCCGCATTGCATGAGATGCGGAGCGTCGTTCTGCCTGCGGCCGGCGCACCACCAGAATCGCTAACCAGGAACAGCCAGTTCCGATCTGGCATGCGACCCGGGGAGGTCCCGTGAAAGCCCACAATTCTTACAAGCTAGTCGGCGTACTCGTTTTGTTTTGCGCCGCGATGACAATCATCTCGCCTGCACAAACCCTCACCACTCTGGTAAGTTTCGACGGTACCAACGGTAGCGCTCCCGCTGCGTCCCTCATCCAGGCCAAAGACGGGAACCTCTACGGGACAACCGAGTATGGCGGGCCCATTAGCGGCTGCGAGGGCGGCTTTGATCCCTGTGGCACCGTTTTTAAAATTACCACCGGCGGCAAGCTGACCACGCTACACACCTTCGTCTACAGCGACGGCGCGTTTCCTGTCTCCCCCGTAGTGCAAGGCACCGACGGAAACTTCTACGGGACAAACCAGGGTGAGGGGGACAGCGGCGGCGCTGGCGCCATCTTCAAAATGACCTCCAGCGGCACGTTGACGGTGCTGTCCTTCACCAGCTCGCCGGCCGGGCTGGTGCAAGGCAGCGACGGCAACTTCTACGGGACAACCCCCAGCGGCGGCAATGGCACAGTCTTCAAAATCACCCCCAGCGGCACGTTGACCACTCTGCACAACTTCGACGGCACGGACGGTCATAACCCTCAGGCGGGCTTGATAAAAGCCACCGACGGGAACTTCTACGGAACAACGTACAGTGGAGGAACTAGCAAGTACTGTAGCGGGGGCTGTGGCACGGTCTTCAAGATGACACCCAGCGGCTCACTGACCACCCTGCATAGCTTCAGCGGCACTGACGGCTACAACGTTGCGGTCGGGCTGGTGGAAGGCACCGACGGGAATCTCTACGGGACGACCGTCAATGGTGGTGCTCAGAACGTTGGCGTAGTCTACAAAATCACTCTCAGCGGCACGTTGACCGTGCTTTACAGCTTTTGCTCTCGAACCGGCTGCACTGACGGCGACTACCCTAGAGCAGGGCTGATACAAGCCAAAGATGGGAACTTCTACGGGACAACCTTTCAAGGCGGGGCATACGACCAAGGCACGGTTTTCGTTATGACCCCCAGCGGCTCGCTGAGCACGCTGTACAGTTTTTGTCCTAAATCTGGCTGCGCTGATGGAGCCAATCCCACTGCAGGGGTGATCCAAGCCAGCGACGGCAACTTTTACGGGACGACCTATCAAGGCGGGGCGAACAACGAGGGCACGGTCTTCAAGCTGCAAGTCAACGAGGACACGCTGACCGTCTCGGTCTCCGGCTCGGGAACTGTCACCAGCACCGATGGCTATATCAACTGTCCCGGCACGTGCAGTCATTTGTATTCGCATAACGCTCCCGTCACGCTGAACGCCGCGGCGGCAGGAGGCTGGAGCTTCGCCGGCTGGAGTGGCGCTTGCAGCGGCAACGGCTCCTGTAATCTCACCATGTCGCAAAACCAATCGGTGGGCGCGACCTTCACCCAGAACACCTACCAGCTATCCGTCACGACCTCCGGTAGCGGAGCCGTGACCAGCACCGACGGATTCATCAATTGCCCCGGCACGTGTTCCCACACCTATCTGTCCAACACGCAAGTAACGCTGAACGCGACGCCGGCTCTGGGTTGGAGCTTTACCGCATGGGGTGGCGCCTGCAGTGGCACGGGCTCCTGCAAGGTGACCATGACGCAAAATCTCTCTGCGTCTGCCACCTTCACGCAAAACTATTACACGCTGACGGTCTCGGTCGTCGGCAGCGGTACCGTGACCAGCACAGATGGCTACATCAACTGTCCGGGCGCGTGTTCGCACACATATATTTCTCTGACCGTGATCACCTTGAATGCCACGCCCGCGTCGGGCTGGAGCTTTAGCGGCTGGACCGGGGCCTGTATGGGGGTCGGCTCGTGCAACATAACCATGACGCAGAATCTCTTCGTAACCGGTGTCTTCGTTGAGCCGGGCGCCGGGATTCAGCTCACACCGGTCACGCCCTGCCGCCTGATCGACACGCGCCAAGGACAGCCCATTCAGGGCGGCACGTCGCAGAACTTCATCGTGCCCCAACTCGGCGATTGCGGCATTCCTGCCAGCTCCGCCGCTTACTCTCTCAACGTCACGGTGATCCCGCGCAAGACGTTGAACTTTCTGACCATCTGGCCCGCTGGCGAAGCGCAGCCGATCGTCTCCCTCATGAACTCACCCGATGGTCGCGTCAAGGCGAATGCTGCCATCGTGCCTGCCGGCGCACAAGGCGCGGTCAGTGTGTTCGTCACCGACACCTCCGACCTCATCCTCGACATCAACGGCTACTTCGCGGCGCCCAGCTCCGCGACCTACCAGTTCTATCCGCTGACGCCCTGCCGCATCATCGACACCCGCGGCGGCGATGACGGACCGCTGCAGAAAGGCCTGGAGCGCGATTACACCATGGCGGGACAATGTGGCATTCCCACGACGGCGACCGCCTATTCCTTCAACGTTACCGTGATGCCGACCAATAAGGAACTGGACTTTCTGACGGTCTGGCCGTACGGCCAAACCCTGCCGGTGGTCTCCACGTTGAATGATGTCACCGGCACGGTCGTGGCCAACGCGGCCATCGTACCGGCGGGCAAGTTCGGCGCGACTGCCTTCTACGCGCATGACAACCCTACCCATCTGATCGTGGACGTCAATGGCTACTTCGCGCCGGCGGGAAGTGGAGGCTATTCGTTGTACGCGGTAGCGCCGTGCCGCGTGCTGGACACGCGCAACAACCACGGGAAGCCGTTCTCGGATATGATCGTCGTCAACGTAGTGGGCAGTGCGTGTGCTCCGCCGAGCAACGCCACGGCCTATGTCTTCAACGCGACGGTTGTGCCGCCGGGCTCCATGCCGTACTTGACCCTATGGCCGGATAGCGAGAATCTGCCGAACGTGTCGACCCTGAACGCCTACGACGGCTTCGTTACCTCGAACATGGCCATCGTGCCCAACATAAATGGCTCGATCGACGCGTATGCGTATGCGTTGACCCAGCTGATTCTGGACATCTCCGGCTACTTTGCGCCGTAGATAGCCAATCAACTCTTCATCCCGACGAGACCCTGCCTGTTCCAAAAGCAGGCAGGGCGACGGGCCGGACCGGCTGTTCCTCGCAGCGTGATTGATGTCCTGTATTCCAAGGCCTTCCTGAACTTGCCGCAAAGCTCACGCGCCTTTGGACCTAGCCTGGGTCACGCCCGATTTACTTGTTCCTGCACCGCTGGTCAGCAAGAAAGTCGAGTTCCTGCCGATTGCCGATGCGCAACTCCGGAAAGACAACCCGCTTTCCGTCTACTTCGAAATCTACGAACCTCTGCTCGAAGCGAACAAAGCTGATGTTTCCTACAGCGTGAGAATTACTGAGCTGAAGACCGGCTCGATTGGTGATGAACAGCCACCCATCCGGAATGGCTGTTTGGATGTGTACTCATATACTCATTATACCAGACCGCCTCTTCCCGTCAACGCCTTTACATCAACGACGTCTTTATCGACGAGTTCACCTTCATCCACTGGGAGCTGCAGGCCAACCTCATCCCCAAGTTCGGCTACTGCTCGGAGAAATTCGACGACGTAGCCTGGGGCAAGAGCCTCATCCAGGGCCAGTTGGCCATTAACTTCGTTTCTCCCGGCTACCTCATCGGCGCCCTCATGGGCAAACAGGTTACCGCTACCGGCTCGGCTACACTCGTCCGGCTCCATACCAGGGGTCTTTCTCTATGAGAGAAGTAATCGCCGCGCGCGCGCGTCTCCTCCGCCGCCAGACCAACCGCCCGTAGCCGGCTCCGTGTGCCTGGCGGCGGCTGACGGGGACAAGCTGGTAACCGTCAGCTTTGCGTTCCCGAGTCGTGTTCCGGTTGACTGGTCGGGAAATCTTGCCGGTACCGATACGGATGGGCTGTCGGGGACTACAGGGCGAAGGAAACAGACGATTCGTTTGCAAGTGACGGTGGGAAGGATCTTAGGTAGAGCCCGGGGGGAAATAGCCAGGTAGGGAGAGGAGATGGGAGAAGAGAGAAGAAGAAGCAAGGATCGAAGAGCAAGATCTTTTCTATCCCGCCCCGCCGCCTTCCCGCTCCCGGGGCCCTCACTCCCCGGACCGTCACGGGCTCCCGGATCGGATCAAGAACGCCGACTGGGGTGTTAGCATTTCATTCCGCTGGCCACTGCCAACCCATAACAAACAGCCGGGGTACGCCGCCAGGTACGGAACACCTCAGCTGGCTAATGGCCACCCGTAGTTGGCTAAACAGAACTTGGTCCGACACGGGCTTCGACAACATTGGACCGCAAGCCCTGCTCTGTAAAGCTACATTTCCCACAAGAAGACTTCTTGGGAGTTGGACGTGCACTTCAGCGGAATAGCCGTTTTACGACCAAGTGGCGATGCCAATGCGGTTGCCGGATGCCGGCCGACTCCCGAGGAACATATTCCATCCGGTGCGGACAGGGTGCGAGCTTGCCTGATTACAACAGGAAAGACAAACTGCTAGATTCTCTGATTTTTGTCCACCTCAGGGCTGCTGCCAAAGGTGCTTTATATCATCGACGGCTCTATAGAACTTTGGGTTACTCACCAAGGGCAGTATCTCCCCATTCGTCCAAGCCGGTCTATGACCATCACAGATCCTGCAGCAAAAGATGTAAAAAAAGCTACGGAAGCGGGCGGCTGAGTATATAGTGTTTGCCCACATGGGGTGGATGAAAGTTGAAAAAAGCCGACACGATCCTCTTGAGTGTTCTGCTGCTCATTGCCGCCAACGCAATTGCGCAACAGGCAAATGATGGCCTTCAGTTCAATGTTCCGTACGTGTGTCCTAACGGGCAGACCTATGTCGTCCATCGCTGCGCGACGGGACCGAAGGGCGAGTTTTGTTACTACCAGGCCGAAGGACAATCGGAGCGATACAACACCCGCGTCGCGGTCGCTAATCAGATGACGCAGACGTGCAAAGTAAAGGCTTCGGCTGGCGGTGCAACCACCGCTGGAACTTCAACTACTCAGACATCGTCTGACCTGCAGGTCAACACGCCTTATCAGTGTCCGGGCGGATTGACCCTAACGGTGTTTCAGTGTCAAAGGCAAGGCAACCAGGAGGCTTGCTTTGTAAGGGCTGAGCAGAATGGCAAGTTCATCGCCCAGGTTCCGAAGCCGCGGGCCGAGATCGCAAGCCAGGTAAAGGCATGCAAGGCGGGCACTCCTTTCAGTCCACCCTACATCGCCGAATTTCCCAGTCCGTACCGCGTGGTGCTAGGAATGAACGTGGGCAAGCCGGCTGAGAATGTGCGCCGTGCGATAGGAGCCTTTTATCAACTCAGCGAGATCATCAAGGTGCTGGCCGGGCAGCGCAGTCCTACGCCTGACGAACAGAAGCTGCTAAACGACTACAGCAGAATTTCAACTGTGCTGGCCCAAGGTGCCACGCAGAAACTTCCGGGTGAGCATTTCGACTTGGCCGCGAATCCGTATCGCTACAACCCTTCCGATCCGAAGTTTGGATTCGAAGGCATTCCCGTTTGGACGACTTTCCTTTCGCCCAGCGTGCAAGCGCAGTTTGCTCAGGTAGTCGGCGGCAACAATCCACAGTACCAGGCAGCCATACAGCAGGAGAAGCAGAAGGCCTTACGGCAGGTTCAAGCTGACGTCCAGGCTGCGCAAGCCGAACAGGCCGAGGCGAACATGCCGAAAGACGCTGGCCGGGTTGCAATCCGTCGCTGTCTGGAGGCAGGCCGCAGCGAGATGGAATGTCTTGGCCAGGGCATGAAGGTAGGCATGAATGAGCTTACGGGCGGATTGGTGGGTGACTTGGACAAAGCCACGGAGCCTTCCCCGGGACTGCGTATGAGCGGAAACTTTTCCAGCCCTGGGTTCAGCATCTCTTTCGATGACAAGATCGCAACCGTTTTTTGTGGCGGGCTGGACCCGGTATCTGCGGCCTACAACGTTGAACGCGGTACCCAGATCAGCGTCAAGGTAGGCGTTAGCCCAAAACCAATCATCGCCACGCTAAAGGCCGACGGGCAGCTGGTTGGGCCCGGGCCGGTTCAAGTCGCCGGAGTGGTGCCGGCCGGCGGTGGCGGCGGTGGCAGTACTGGCCCAAGCGCATCAGCGTATGAGGTTCACTCGCCGACAACAACGCAGGAAAAACAGATCAGCGCGGGCGAGGCCTGGCAGTACAGCCCCGACCAGGTACATCGCAACGGCGCAGATTATTCCGTAACCACACAGACGGCCAATTCGAGTTCGGATACAAGTTGGGCGAAACCGCATGCCGCCCGCCCCGTGGCTGCTAAAACCGAGCGCTGCAATGTTGCAACGCTGACGGGTACTCCGGTGACCAAAATGTCCGCGGCTATCAATCAACTGACCGGCTCCTCTGCCCACAAGGGAGATACGATTCCGGTGGGGCTGCGCATGGTTGGAAGGTATGAGTCGAAGGGCGGTCTGAACATCGACTTCGAAAGTGATCTGGCGACTCTCGAATGCGGACGCGCTCGCTCCGCCGAGCCCTATGTGGTGGAGAATAACCCGGGCCGAATCGCGATCCAGGTGAAGAACGCGGCCGGACCCTTTACCCTGGTACTTCAACCCGATGGGACACTCAGCGGCTCGGGCAGCATCGATGTCGCGGGGAGAATCCTGACAGGGACTAACCGAGACCAGATGACTTATGTGCCGGTAAGTGGGCGCTGCACGCTTGGAACATTGGCCGCGAAAGCGACCCAGTAGACCTGACAACTTCGAAACCACGGATGGAGAACTTGACCGAAGTGGAAATCACCTTCCATCAACTTGTCGCCGTAATTACCGATTCTGGATTTGCCCGCGAACGTCGTGGCCGGAAGATTCGGGACATGCCCCATCGAAAAAGGCAGGTATAGAAAGAAAGGCTTACCGGCAGCCTTCTGCCGCTTTATAAAATCGATCGACTTGTTCGTCAGCTCGTAGTCGATTTCAGCTCTGACCTCCGGTGTAAACGGTTTTACTGTTCGTAGCGGCCCCCCAGCCGTAGCCTCGACGATTTGTGGCCCTTTGGCCAGTAGCACCGCTGGAGGAGCTGGTACGGAATGTGTAAGCTCCACTGTCGAAACGTAGGTCGACGAATCCCAGGAAGTATCCGGGGGGATGCCATAGAACTCGTCGGCGGGTCCCGGATTACTTCAATGTTGTCGACCCCACGCCCACAATCTGCGATCGCCTTCGACAGTCCTGTTTCTTGATGACATGGAGTGAGGGCCTCTCTTCGTGTTGTCGTTAGGCTCTAACGGAGATGCTCGGCGGGTGGGATGTACCTAACGGGTTCGAACTGCCCAGCCGAGCATCAACAGACCACTGGCTGCGATCCAGCTTCCTGCGACGCGGACGGCAATTCGAGCCCAGTGCGCGCGTAGCCGAACCACGAACGCTGCAGCGAGGGCGATCAGGACAAAGACGGCGAACACCAGTCCGAGTAGGGCGACTGCGGCAGTGTCGAACTGGCCCATACCAATTCCGTTCAAGTATCCGTGATAGAGGCCCAGTAGCGCCGCAAGGGCGGTAGTCACGCGCAATGAGACTTTCGCATCGGCGGCCAGCAATCCTCCGAGCATGAGAAACCAGGCTGCCGCAACAAATGGATGGGGCTTCGCGGTCATAGCGCTTAGTCGGGGCGCGGATGAGACGACTGGATGGGACCCAACTTCATTTGTGAAACAGCCACTGATTTGGACTATCACCGCCGTGATATTTGGGGCCGGATTTGTCTGGGAATTTCGACGGGCATACTCGAAGTAGCCCAACATACTGCAAGGAACCGGGACTCACATTCCCACTTTCACGCGCTTGCAACGACTACAAGGCTGGCGAGGCAATTCGTGAGCGGCCCGCTGCCCATGATCCTTTGAGTACGTGATGGATGTCACGTGAAGCCGTGACCTGGAACACGGCGGCGTGAGACCCCGTCTTATATCAATCCCAAAATGGAACATTGTGTGAATTATTCGAAGGCTGGGTGGCAGGCAAGCCCGGTAGCGCCCGCTTAAGTCGGTTCTGGTGGAACACAGGCATGAAGATCTTCCAAGATACAGGACATCTTTTTCGCGTGGCGGCGGTCTTTCTGGTTGGGTTCGTCGCGTTCATGGTACTGCGCAGTTTGTTGGTACCGCGCAGCTTTGGGCGCTACGGTCATTACCGCGCTAACGCCATAACTGAGATCGCGGCCCTGCCGGTTCACTATGCCGGGCATCAGGTTTGCGAAGGCTGTCACACCGATGTACTGGATGTGAAGAGCAAGGGCGTACACAAGGGGGTAGCATGCGAGTCCTGTCACGGCCCGCTGGCAGCGCATGCCGACGATCCGGCAGCGGTGACGCCGGCGAAACTGGATACGAGAATCCTTTGCGCCCGTTGTCATCAGGAAAACCTCGCCAAGCCGAAGGACTTTCCCCAGGTAGATGCGGCTGAACACTCCGGCGGGGCAGCCTGCGACACCTGTCATCAGCCGCACAGTCCGGCGATGAATGTTGGAGTTGCGCAATGACCATGACCCGCCGGCAACTCCTCATTCTGCTGCCCGCCGCCGCTATTGCCTGGGATTCCATTCTGGCCGGTACGCCGGAGGCACCACCGAACTACGAAATGACGGAACACTGGTGGGCGATGCTAATCGACATCACCAAGTGCATCGGCTGCGGCAGTTGCGTGCGCGCCTGCCAACTGGAGAACCAAGTTCCCGACGGCTACTACCGCACCTGGGTGGAGCGCTACCACATCGCGGATTGGGAGATGGAATATCCCCAAGTCGATTCGCCTGATGGCGGCAAGAACGGATTTCCTCCGGCCAAGGAAGCTGGCGGCAAGAACTTCTTTGTTCCCAAGCTCTGCAATCACTGTGCAGATTCACCCTGCACCCAGGTCTGTCCCGTGGGTGCGACCTTTATTTCTCCTGATGGAGTAGTGCTGGTCGATCAGAAATACTGCCTCGGCTGCCGCTACTGCGTGCAGGCTTGTCCCTACGGCTGCCGATTTATCAATCCGCAGACCAAGACGGCAAACAAGTGCACGCTCTGCTATCACCGGATCACCAAGGGCCTGACCACGGCATGCTGCGAGGTCTGTCCCACCGGTACGCGACAGCTTGCCAATCTTAAGGACCCGAAGGACCCGATCCATGAATTCCTGCGCACGCATAGCGTGCAGGTTTTGAAACCACAAATGGCAACGCATTCGAAGTGCTTTTATAACGGCCTGGATGGCTCGGTGCGATAAGGAGACTCCTTGTGCAGATTCCAGTGGAAGGATTTATGTACCCGAACGAAGTGGAACTGCAATGGAGCGTGCTGATCGTGCTTTATCCGTTTATTACCGGGTTGGTGGCCGGGGCGTTCATCCTGGCTTCGCTGGAGCGCGTCTTTCAGGTGCAGGCGGTGAAGCCTACGTACCGTTTAGCGCTGCTAACGGCGCTGGCGTTCCTGCTGGTTGCGCCCATGCCGCTGCAATTGCATTTGGGCCATCCGGAGCGCTCCTTCGAAATGTATCTGACGCCGCATGTCTCGTCCGCCATGGCGATGTTCGGCTTCGTCTATCTCTGGTACCTGCTGGCGGTGCTAGTGCTGGAAATCTGGCTGGATTACCGGCACGACATCGTAGTGCTGTCGCAGACCACTACCGGCTGGCGGCGCTTGATTTATCGCCTGCTGACACTGGGCTCGACTAATGTCAGCCCGCACGCCTTGCACATCGACGAACGCGCCGGATGGCTGATCACCCTGATCGGCATTCCTTCGGCTTTCCTGCTGCATGGGTATGTGGGTTTCATCTTTGGCTCGGTGAAAGCTAACCCGTGGTGGTCATCGCCGCTGATGCCGGTGGTGTTCCTGTTCTCCGCGATGGTCTCGGGCATAGCGGTCGTCATGCTGCTGTACATGGTGTTGAACTGGATACGGCGGGAGTCAATTGACATGCGCTGCGTCGATACCGTGGCAAAGTATCTGTTCTACACCTTCATTATCGATTTCAGTCTGGAGATGCTGGACTTGATTCACCGCATTTACGAAGCCGATGAATCATTCCACAGCCTGGATTTCATGGTCCACACCAAGCTCTATTTCTCTCATATCGTGGTGCAGATTCTGCTGGGCACGGTAACCCCGATTGTTCTACTGGGGATAACGCAGGTCGCGAAGCTGACCGTTCTCGCTCGCAAACGTATTTACGTACTATCTGGCTGCCTAACGCTGATCGGAATCTTCGCCATGCGTTGGAACGTGGTCATCGGCGGCCAGCTCTTCTCGAAAAGCTTTCTCGGATATACGACCTACAAGATGGGCTTCGCCACCAGGGAAGGCTTACTGACGGCAATCATACTGACGATTCTTCCATTCATATTTCTTTGGGTCTTAGTCAAGCTCCTGCCGCCATGGCCTGAGAAAGCTGTACGTGCCGAAGCGGCATCTGCGCAGTAGAAGACGTGGCGTACCAGAAGGCCCACGATTCAGGAGATCGAGCGCGCGATGCTACCCCGTCGTGCCTATGAAGCCAACGACGGACAAGCGAAGCCGGTTGCAGGGAGTGGCCCTCCACATCAAGAATGGCACAGTCTTATTCCCAAGGACAGGCTGTGAAGAATTGATGGGACAGATTTTTAATCTGTCGAATCACACGATGACCTCTGCGACGCTCTCGTGTGGTTCATTCTGGGCCTCGTGAATCAGGGCCTTGAGTTGCCGAAGATATATTGGATTGAGACGTGAAACTTCACGATCCAGGAAACGCTCTTTGCTGTCGCTTTTCGTTAAAACTGTCCGTTATATTCTTGAAGCCCTGGCCAATAACTGCATTTCCAGCCGTGATGAATGTTAAGCGGTCAGTCACGTCATATTGTCCGACCGGTCTATCCATCCAGGCAGCGAATGGTTCAACAAAGGCGGAACTCAAGCGGACCGCAGAGATGGCGTCCCGGTGCTTGGGTTATTAGAATGTCTCTTGGGCGACCCATCCTAGATAAACGCATGGCTGCGCGCCGGACCAGTCGACGTGATAAACGGGATTATGACGTACTGAAGAAGCGGGCAATTGGTTCTCGGAATTTCGGATTTCGATCCACTACCTGCCGACTTGCCTATTCTCGGCAACCCCACGCCTTTGTTACGGGGTTGAGGCATCGTTCGGATCCACTCATCCAGCTCCCAGCGGGTCGATCCGATCTTGCCTTCCTGATACACACAACCAGCCGCGTCCTTCACGCAATAGCTGATCGTCTTCTTGCATAAATCGAGTCCGATGAAGTACATAGTCTCTGAGGAGCCTCCGAGGTGTTTTCTGAATCAGCTTGGGTGCTGAGTTCAGCTTCTTGTAACACCTCGCGCCCCTCTTGGACTTAGCATTCAAACAATACCGCCCAGTGGTTTCCGAGACGCGCTTATCGCAGATTCGGATCGCGGCGCTGCTGTTTAATGAGTCGGATCGGTTTTCGCAAGTCAGCCATGCGCGTATCAGCGAGACAAAATAAAACCCTCGTTATGCTCCCGCAGCCGTATCAGCTCGTATCGCAGTCGGTTCCTCGTCCGACGCAGATAAGTCGGAAGCGACAGAGTTCTCCGGGGACCTGGAACGATTCAAGAGTCTCACCAGAAAAGTCCAGCCTGAATCGTCCCTGGGGCTTCACGGATTGTGTGCGCTTTGCGCGACACTAACAAAGGACCGAGAGTTAGCCAATGGGTACAACGGCCCACCTTAGTAGATACCAGCTATTGGCGTCGACGCTGCCGCACGATTTGAATTCGCCGATGGCCCTGGCTTGCACATGAACCACTTGTCATGCAAGGGAAATAGGCGTTTCATGTGCAGCCGTTAATCTGGCAGCAGTGAGGCATCTCTCTCCCCGACAAACAGCTTGATCTAAGGAAGAAGGCATCGCGCAGATGACGCAAATCGCAGGCGTGGCCAGTGCATCTCCGCGCCACTACTATCGCCATTACGAAATCGCAAATGCTCTCAAGCGACATTGGAATGAAGGATTGGAAAATCCGAAAGTCAACGACCGCTCACTGACCCTGGGGCTCTACTCGCAGATCGTGCTGGTGCGCTGGTAATAGCGATGGGCAAATTCACTGACGAAACCGAGGTGCTCGTTGCCGGTGGTGGTCCAGCCGGACTGGCGGCTGCGATTGCAGCTCGGCAAGCGGGATTCGCCGTCATCGTTGCTGACTGCGCACAACCTCCTTTCGATAAAGCGTGCGGTGAGGGCATCATGCCGGATGGGCTGGCAGCGCTTCGGCAACTCGGTGTCCGTATAGGCTCGGGGGAGGCAATGCCATTTCGCGGCATTCGCTTCGTAAACGAGGACGGTCTGGTAGAGGCGGATTTCCCTCAGGGAAACGGCTACGGAATCCGGAGGACGGTTTTGCATCAACTGCTAATCGACCGAGCGACAGAGATTGGCGTTTCCTTGCGATGGGGCGCGCGGGTCAACAGATTATCCGAGGAAGGAATTGCCATCGATGAGCAGTTCGTGCGCTGTCGTTGGTTGCTATGTGCGGATGGGCAAAATTCTCTGCTGCGCAGACAAGCAGGTCTCGACCCCGGTCATTCCGCACAACGGCGCTTCGGATTTCGTCGGCACTACAGAGTGGCACCCTGGTCAGACTTTGTGGAAGTGCACTGGAGCGATTGCGGTCAGATGTACATCACTCCGGTATCGGGCAACGAGATCTGCATCGCGCTGATTACGCGCAGCAGTTCGATTCGATTCGATGAGGCCCTGCCGCACTTTCCCGGGTTGCGGTCGCGCTTGAAGGGTGCGAAAAGCGACCGTCAGCTGGGCTCGCTCACCATTAGCCGCCGCCTGCCGGCGGTTCAACTCGGCAACCTCGCGCTGGTGGGAGAAGCATCGGGCTCCGTTGATGCGGTTACGGGCGAAGGGTTGTCGATTGCATTCCGTCAGGCAATCGCACTTGCGGAAGCAATGCGAGCCGGCCGTCTCCAGCAATACGAAAGCGCGCACCGCCGCATTATGCGCCTTCCGCGTATGATGAGCACTCTTATGCTGGCCATGGACAAACATCCGGGTTTTCGCCGCCGCGTCTTTCGCGCACTCGCATCGGAGCCGGAATACTTTCGCCGCTTGCTGGCGCTGCACACGGGAGCGATTTCTCCCATGAACTTCGGGTTGCGAGAGACGGTGTCCCTGGGATGGCATTTGCTGGCGGCTTAACCTGCAAGCGAATCGCGGAGCTAAAATTTGAAGCGCAAGTCTGCAATTCATTCCGGCCGCACGTTCCCCGCCGTTCCTATCGCACTATTGGCGTGGTTGGCGCTGTCGCCTTCACTAGTAACGGCACAGCAGATCACGGTCAATCTTGATCCCGCTCAAACCCACATCGAGTGGACACTGGGGGATGTTCTGCACACAGTTCACGGCACTTTCAAACTGAAAAGTGGCAGCGTCACATTCGACCCAAGGACGGGCGACGCCGGCGGCGAAATCATTGTGGATGCGACCAGCGGCGAGAGCGGCAATAACTCTCGCGACCAGAAGATGCACAAGGAGATTCTCGAGAGCAAACGCTATCCGGAAATCACGTTCTCCCCCAGACACGTAACGGGGAATGTCGCAGAGCAAGGCACCTCCAACATACAAGTACAGGGTCTCTTTCACATTCACGGCGCCGGTCATGAGGTAACTTTATCTCTGCCGGTCGAGAAGAGCGGCGATCAGGTTAGGGCAAGGACGACTTTCGATGTGCCCTATCAGGATTGGGGCATGAAGAACCCAAGCACGTTTCTGCTGAAGGTGGAGAACAAGGTGAAGATCGACGTCTCGGCCGTGGGCCACATCGCGGCGGGGGGTACAGCCACAGCATCGCACTAAATTGTTGACCACTAGCGACTGACCTTTTCGGCCACAGCCGTGTTGAAGGTGATAGTAAGCAGGGCGCCCCCGCCGTTGCGGTCCGCTATCTTGACTCGTCCGCCGTGCGCCTTGGCCACGGCGTCAACGAATGCCAGTCCCAGGCCGTGCCCAGCGGAATGAGGTCCTTTCACAAAACGCTCGAAGGCGCGGCTGCGAAGTTCCGGCGGAAACCCAGGACCATTGTCCTCGATCATGAGTGTAGCTTCCCCTTGCTTCGCGCACACAGAGATGTTGATCCGACAGCCAGCGGGAAGATGGGCGATTTCATTGTCGAGGAGGTTGGCGATGGTGCGATTCAGTAGCGACACGTCCGCCTCGATCAGCACCGGTTCGAGGTTGATTGCGACTTCATGCCCGTGCTCCGCCATCGCTGGCTTGTAGAGATCCACCAGCTGTCGCACCACCTCGGAAAGCTCCACCGGTTCTTTCTGTGTTTGCAGAGCTCCGGCGTCCGCCTCCGCCAGATCGAGGGTCGTATTCAGCAATTGTGAGAGCCGATCCAGGCCCTCGATCGCTTCGGCGACGCGTTCATGCCACTGCCCCTGAGCTTCAGCGGAGAGCGCAACTTCAAGGCTGCCTCGGATTGAGGTGACTGGGCTCTTCAAGTCATGGGCGACTGAGTCAGTGAGAATCCGCATCTGGTGCACCGATGCCTGGATACGGTCGAGCATGTGATTAAAGGTGCGTGACAATCGCGTGATCTCATCCGAATACCGGCCCTCAGGCAGGCGGCTGCTCAAGTCATCGCTGTCCATGCGAGAGACGGTATCGCTGATGCGGTCAACCCGCGACAGCGTGCGGTAAGCTGCCAGCCAGGTGATCAGAAATCCAAGCGCGACGGTGATGCCCCACACCAGCAGGCAACGCTCGGTAAGGCGATCGACCATGCTGGCGCCCCTGACATCGGCAAAGCCTAGGTAGAGGCCGCCGGCATCGCCGCGGCTCTTATAGACAACGCGGAACGTTTTCTTCCAGCCGGGGACTTGCACATCGGCCGGCGCTCCGGGGCTAAGTCGCGCCTGCTGAATGGCCGCGATGAATCGCTCCATGGGGCTGGGCCCTACCCAGATAGGGGCTTGACCGGGTTGTGTTTGCAGAAAGAAAACTGAGCTCGGATGTTGACCAGTAGAGTCGTCGGCGTCAGGCACCTCGCGCGACGCAAGCTCGGCGACTTCCCCGACGAGGCGATCGTAGAGCGCATCCCGCGGCGTATTAGCGGAGACGTCGGCCAAGGTTTCTGCTTCGCCGCTCAGCCACGCGTCGCTGCGCTCGTGGACATCGCGTGCGATCAGCAGGTACATGACCGCAATGGCCACCGCACTGCCCAGGGCAAACGCCGCAGTCGGCCAGATGGCAATACGCCACGCCGCCGAAATGCCGTGCGATTTATGTTTCCTTGAGAACATAACCGACGCCCCGAATAGTATGGATGAGGGGGCGGTTACCTTCGTCTACCTTGTTGCGCAAGCGGTAAATCTGTACATCGACAACGTTGGTGGCGGGATCGATGCGCATCCGCCACACGCGATCGAGGATCATGGTGCGTGTTACCACCCGTCCCGCGTTGCGGACCAGATACTCCAGAAGAGTAAACTCTTGCGTCGTAAGTTGCAGCAGTTCGCTACCCCTGCGCGCCTCGCGCCTCACCAGGTCAAGCTCCAGGTCGGCGACCCGCAGGCGCACTGCCTCCGGTTGTCCGGGCGGGCTGCGTCGAAGCAGGTTGCGCACGCGAGCGAGCAGTTCAGCTAATGCAAAGGGCTTGGTGAGGTAATCGTCGCCGCCTTGCTCCAACCCGCGCACACGCTCGTCAACCGAGCGACGGGCCGAAAGGATCAACACTGGTGCGGTATGCCCCTGCGACCGGCAACGGCTGATCAGGTCCAGGCCATCCATATCCGGCAAGCCTAAATCGATGATAAAGCCGTCGTAGAGTTCTTCGCCCGCCAAGGCCAGCGCCGATTGTGCATCCTTGGCGGTGTCGACCTGATAGCTCGCTTCGCTCAAGCCGCGGTGCACAAACTCTCGAATTGCCTGGTCATCTTCAACTACCAGTAGTCGCACAATCGCCTCGTGCAGCAGCTTCGGCGGAATAGAAGAACAGCGCCGACGTGGTTTTCACAGTATGTCAAATATCCATCGCGCGGCGTCCAAGGGCAAGAGCATCCGTCCAAAAGGCGGTTGACTCGTGGACATCGGCGATGACCCGCTCCGCTGCGACCACGAACTCCTGCAGTTGCTCTTCGCTCACCATCAGCGGAGGAGCCGACTTCAACACCATGAAGTTGTTACCACAGACCTGCGTGAGGATTTCTTCACTCTGGAACAGCCGCATCACCAGCATCTGCCCAAACATTCCCGGATGAATGGCACGAAATGCCTCAAATGAGAGGCGCAGCGTCAGTCGCGATGGAGGTTGGAACTCGATGCCGGAAAGCAGGCCCAGTCCCGGTGCGGCTTTGAACATCTCGTATGGGGACAGGGCTTCGGTCAGACGATGCCGGAGAAGCTCGCCCAGGCTTTGGGCACGGTCGCCGAGCTGTTCCTCCTGCAACACGTCAAGGGTCGCCAGGCCCGCCCGCATCGCGAGGCCATTTTCGCTGAAGGTTGAGGTGTGCACGATGGCTCGCTTCAGCGTGCTGTAAACTCCCTCGTTTATCTCGTCGGTCATTAACACAGCGGCAACCGGAATCAAGCCTCCGCTAAGCGCTTTTGCCAAAATCACCATGTCGGGCTGCACATCGTAGTGCTGCGCCGCCAGAAACCTTCCCGTTCTAAACATCCCTGTCTGCACTTCGTCGAGGACAAACAAAGTGCCATAGCGCTTACATAACGCCTGCACTTGGCGGAGATAGTCTCCCGCCGGCAGCTTGATTCCGCCCTCCGACTGGATGGGCTCCAGAAAGAAGGCAGCGAATTGCCTGGTTTGCAGCTTCTGCTCCACTGCGTCGATATCGTTGAAAGGGACAGCTTCAGTCTTAGGAAGCAGTGGACCGAATCCCGCGCGCCAGAACTCATTGTCCATGAGCGAAAGCGCACCGCACGTGAGGCCGTGAAACGCGCCCGCAGCGTACAGCAGCGCGTCTCGCCCGGTGACCGCACGGGAAAACTTGATCGCAGTTTCCACGCCTTCGCTTCCAGAGCTGGCGAAGAAAACCTTGCTCAGCTTGCCCCCGGCCAGGTTGCACAGGCGCTCGGCGAGTTCACCCGCAAGCTCTGGGATATGGCTTTGCAGCATCGCAGGGCCGGAGCGGTCCAGCTCTTCCTTCAACGCCTCGATAACACGAGGATGATTGTGACCCACGTTGTGAACGCAGTAGCCCGAAAGGAAGTCGAGATAGCGGTCCCCCTCTTCGGTCCAGAGTTCCGCTCCCAGGCAGCGCTTGTAGTGCACATTCATGTCCAGCAGGTCCAGCAGCCGGACCCACTGAGGGTTCACACGCTCAGCATATTTCGAACCGGTCGAAACAACGGCTGGCTTCAATGACGTCCTCGAATTGATGAATGAGACATTGTTTACAGCTTAGGCAGGCAAGGTGGAATTACCGTAGCATCCAGATGACATTCCGTTCATCTCGCCCCCGCCGGAGTAGATGACAAGATCCTCATCTTAAAGTAACGCAACGCCAAACGTTCCCTGCTACAGTCAATGCAAGGTGCCCTTGGGGGAAATGTCAAACAAACTTCAAGTGTCTTTCCGAGCAGCTAGGCCGCTCACTGTCCCTTTGTTGCTGGTTTGCGCTGTCTCCGCCCAGCAGGCTCGGATGCTCGACGTCTCCGCTCAGAATCCCACAGTTGATGGAAGCCTCATTGCGAATTCCGTCTTTCAGGAACACTGCGCCAAGTGTCACGGCAAAACCGCTGAGGGCCGCCACTTCGCCGGGCCGTCTCTCATCTCCGACAAAATCGCAGCCACCGCCGACGACGACCTGCGCGCCATCATCACAAACGGCAAGGGCCGCATGCCCAAATACGCCGGCAAACTAACAACGAATGAGATCGACACCCTAGTCCGGCAAATTAAAGCCCTGAACAAGAAATGAATTGTGAGGGTGGCCAGGGCACGACACCCCATAGCGCTCATTGACCCTCAATGAGTGATATGGGGATATAACGACACTTACGCTCGATCTCTGCTGGTGCCGTTGGGTTCTCCATTGGGCAGCTAACAGAAATACTCCGGCGTGAAGCGACCGTAGGTATACACTCGTGCTAAGAGTCGAGGGACATTCACATGGCCGATCAGAGCGTTGCAAGCGCGCAGCCGCGCAACCTGAAGGACAAGGCCTTCGAAGAATTCAAACGCTTTGTGGCAATCTTCCTCTACCTTTGGCTTGTCTTTGGGCTGCTTTCCATCCACACTAGCCTGGTTCTTTCACAGCGTCATTTGAATTACCAGGAGCACACCTTCGCGATCATCAACGCGTTCGTCTTCGCCAAGGTTTTGCTCGTAGGCGAGCAACTCCACCTGGGCAGGCGGTTTCAAGACAAGCCGCTCATCTACCCGATTCTGCACAAATCGTTCGTCTTCAGTGTGGTGCTCATCTGCTTTCATGTTGTGGAGAGCGCCGCGGTGGGGTTATGGCACGGACACAGCATCGCGGACAGCATTCCACCCATGTTCGGCTGGAATCCAAGGGGGCTGCTGGCTGTTGGCTTCACCTGCTTTATCCTACTGCTGCCGTTCTTCGGATTTCGAGAGATTGCGCGCGTTATGGGCCACACGGAGATGCGAATCCTGCTGTTTGGAAGAAAATCGGCGATTGCCACGGGAGCGTAACACTCCATCGCAGGTAATCCCCGAAAGGGTGCGCCTGACCGGATGGCTTGTGAAACGCGGGATGTTACACCAACGTGAAACCTGCTTCCTACTTCGAAGTTGTGTTGGGGAGGTTGGAATCGCACCCTGAAGAGGAAGTGAGTCGGTGAAGGGATGCAGCTTTCAACATACGTGCTTCTGGCTTAGCTTGCCTGCCGCTGCAATGGCCTTGGCGCTTGCTTTGACCACTCCGGCCACCGCCCAATCCCAACCAGCCCAGAGTAATACGGCTCCTTGCTCCGACGCTCCTCCGACGTTGAAGCGAGGTGCACAGCCAGCTCCGCCTCCGTGCCCTGATCCGGCGGAGGAGGCGCCTACCCGTTCGCTGACTCCAAGCGAAGCCTTGATCGAAAGGGCCAGGGTGGCGGCATTCCAGTTTGCACAGAAGCTTCCCAACTTTGTTTGCCAGGAGTTCATGTCGCGGTACATCCAGCGCGGCCGCGGGGAGAAAAGGCCTCTGGACCTGGTTTCGGCGGAAATCATTTACGAGGACCGGCAGGAGACCTACCGGAACGTGAAGCTCAACAACCATCCCACGGACAAGCCCCTGCAGGAAATCGATGGCTCTTGGTCTACCGGAGAATTCGCGTCCATTCTGCTGGATCTTTTGCACCCCGGTTCGCATGCGCAGTTCCGATCCACTGGCACAACCACGATTTCGGGTTTCGATGCCCACAGTTACGACTTTCAGGTGCAGCGCGAGAATTCGCACTGGATGCTGCACGACGGTTCCCAGGATGTGGTTGCGGCTTATCAAGGTACTGTGTGGATCGATCCGAACACGGCCCGCGTGCTGCGAATCGAGATGCAGGCCCGCGGCCTACCGTCGGATTTCCGGATGGATCAGGTCGAAACCGCGGTCGATTATTCGTATGTGAGGATTGGTGAGACCTCGGCTCTGCTTCCCGTACATGCCGAGACCTTGGGTTGTGAACGGGGCACCAGCGACTGCAGCCACAACATTATCGACTTCCGCAACTATCACCAATTCAAATCCGAGTCCACGATTAAAGTTCTTCCCTGAAGTTCGTTCTTCCGGATTGCCGAGGACTGATGGAAGTAACTGCTGTTGACCGGGATATAACTCGTTGATCCTCGATGAGTGAAATGGCGATTTCTCGTCAATTGAGCAGCCGTGAAGAGTGCCTTGTAGGCTCAGCTACGGCGTGATCTCCCACACCACACCGCAGCCGGCGTAGCAGCCCACAATACCGCCGAATCCGGAAGTGCCGAACAAATTGCCATTCGCATCCATGGTCAAAGAGGTCGGCCAGTAGCCATCGCTTCCGCCGGTGAAGTCGTGCAGGGACGTGTAGGTCCACATACCGCCGCCGGCCGGAGTCAATTTAAACACCACGCCGTAGTTGTAGGCGCCAGTCCTGATGGTCGTGCCATATAGATTTCCTGTGGAGTCCATGATCAGGCGTGCGTCCGGCCCACACGAGCCGCCGGAACCTGAGAAGTTGTAGAGCACGGTGTATTGTCCGCCGCTGCCCGTTGCCGGCTTGATGTGTCACACTATTTATGCCCGGCGGCGGGGGCGGGACAGAGGGGCTTTTGGGCACGATTACGTGACTCCAGGACGGGCGTCGCAGGTATCTTACAACGTAAGATATCCCACTCTGTGGGACATCTCACAACGACCGAAGGAAGTCCAGCAGGTCCTGTTTCTGCGACTCGTTGAGATGGTTGTAGCGATTCACCACGCCACTTGCCTCGGATCCCGGACTGGCATGCTGCCGGATGGCCTCCACCAGATCCTGGGTCCGCCCATCGTGCAGGAAAAACACGCGCTGCCCCAATCCCCACAGCGGCGCCGTACGAAACTCGTCCGGCCCGGCGGTGCCCTGAATGATGTCGTCCGCCAATCCCGACCCCATGTGATGCACGGCGAGGTCGGAATAGAGATTCGCTTCCTTGTTGGTCAATTGACTGCTGAAGTAGGAGACGGTGGTCCTCATGCTGGGCGTATGGCAGAGCGCGCAGCCGATGCTGGAGAACAGTTGCTGCCCGTTCTGTACGGTTTGCGGACACCCCGAGCCCGAGCAGGCGGGCCTAGGCTGGTCGAGGAAGCGCATGAAGTTGGCGAACTCCACCGCGTTGCTCACCACCGCCGGCCCTTCGTTGCCGGCCTCCATTTCGGTGTGGTCCTCGGGCGTCGCATTGAACATGCAATTGGCCGGCGGCTGTACCGGAGGATAGCCGCGCTCGTCGGGGAACACCTCGTTGCTGACGCCCATTTCCACGCTCTCGGCTTCGGAGGAAAACATCTGCAGCGACTTGTTCTGCGCCTTCCAGCCGAAGCGCGAGATGGTGCCATCATTGGGATTGCGATTGAAATGACCGCTGATGCCGAGCGCGATCTTCGACGTACCATTGGACTGCAGATTGGCGACTAGCGTGGCCTCGGGAATGTTCTCGATGAATCCCGTGCCGAACAGCGGCGTGGGAATACGGAGGCTCAGATTGTTCAGCGTCTGCATCTGCTCGAAGTTGGGCTGCGACATCTCACAGCTCTGCCTGACACCGGTAATGCCCGGGACGTTGGTAGCGTCGGCACGCCCCTTGATCGTAAACACGTTATGTACGCCGCCATCGCGCTCGCTGCTGAGCGTTCCATTGGAGGCGAGATAGTACTTGAGGTGCGCCTCGCGTACCGGACCATCCTCGGTAATGAAAAACGGCACGGTATTGGTCGCACCGTCCAGCGTGGCCAGCGCGACCTGCGGATTCGGTCCGATGTTCGGATAGGCATTCCGGTTCGGGCTGGTTCCACCGGTCGCCGGCTGCGAGTGACAGCTGCCGCACGAATTGCCGTTGAAGCCCGGACCAAGGCCCACGCCAACCTCTCCTAAAAGATTTCCGCTGACGGAAGCGATTTCCCCAAAGCGCAACATGCCGTCTTCAAAGAAACCGGTCTGGGAGTCGGTGAGCCCGGCAATTGGCCTTCCGGCGCCGACGGGCGCGCCCCGTGGTCCAGGGTCGCGGGCGACAAATTGGGCGTCGAGATAACTCCACAAACCCGGGCCAAAGAGACACGTCACGGCGAGCAGGACGAGTGCAGGCACCAGCCTTGAATGTTTCATGGGAAAAACATTTTGCATGAAGTGCCCGATCTCGGCAACAGAAAAGTCGTGTGCTGTCGGTAGCACATGATATGTCCGGTTGAGTTAGCAAGTGATCTGTCCGCTTTGCGGGCGGCGAGAGTAGGCGACCATGCGAAGCATGGTTGCTTACTCGAAGGCCGCGATGGAGCGGGCGATGAAAATACAGGAAGTGATTTTGCGAGCGATCGCCAGGAAGATTACCTGGTGGCAGGCGGCGGAGATTATCGGCATCAGCGATCGGTCGATGCGGCGCTGGCGGGAGCGACTGGAAGAGTTCGGCTATGACGGGTTGTTCGATCGGCGCCGGGGGCGTCCTTCTCCCAAGCGAGTTGCTCTGGCTAGGGTGGAGCAGGTGCTGGGACTGTACCGCGACCGGTACTTCGATCTGAACGTGCGACATTTCCACGAGAAGCTAAGCCAGCAGCACGGGATTCACCTGAGCTACAGCTGGGTGAAACAAACGCTGCAAGGAGCCGGACTGGTAGCGCGCGGACGCAAACGCGGGGTGCATCGCAAACGGCGGGAGCGGCGGCCGCTGCCCGGCATGCTGCTGCACATCGACGGCAGTCATCACCGCTGGTTCCAGGACGAGCGCTGGTATGACCTGATCGTCATTCTGGATGACGCCAGCAGCGAGATCTACTATGCCCAGTTGGTGGAGGAGGAATCGACAGTGACGGTGATGGCCGGGCTGCGAGAAGTGGTCGAGCGTAAAGGTCTGTTCTGCGCCCTGTACAGCGACCGTGGCAGCCATTTCTGGCTCACGCCCAAAGGGGGCGGCAAGGTCGATCCGCACCGGGTGACGCAGGTGGGACGTGCGCTGCGCGAGCTGGGAGTGCAGATGATCCCGGCCTACTCGCCGCAGGCGCGGGGCCGCAGCGAGCGTAGCTTCGGCACCTGGCAAGGACGACTGCCACAGGAGTTGCGGCTGCACGGCATTACCACCCTGGAGGCGGCCAACCAGTTTCTACGGGAGCATTACATCGCCGAATTCAATGGCCGCTTTCAGGTGCCGCCGGCGCAACCGGGCAGCGCGTTTCTGCCGTGTCCGCACAAAAATCTGGACCTGATCTTTTCGCTGCAGTTTGAGCGCACGGTGAACCGGGACAATACCGTCAGCTTTCAGAACCTGCAGTTGCAGATTGAACCCGTGCCCTGGAGAGGGACGCTGGCCGGTTGCAACGTCATGGTTCACCAGCACCTGGACGGCAGCCTCAGCCTGACCCACGGGCCGCATCGGCTGGGACGTTACAGCGCCCAGGGGGTCGCCATCCACTCAACGGGAAACGCGGACCACGCGGTGGAAAAGACGCGCCGTGGAAAAGTCAGAAAAACGACTTTTCCACCGCGCTTGGAAATCCCGCCCAAGGCGCGGGATTTCCACTTTCCCACCGCCACGACGGCGACTGGTTTATGAGTCAACCCAAAACCAAAACCGGACATTTCACTTGCTACGAAAAGCGGACATTTTCACTTGCTACGAACACAGAAAAGTCGTGTGCACATTTCTGGACGAATCAACATCGGCAGAACGCAGGCGCCAGCATCGAGTCGGAATCGTTCACGGTTCTGAGAACTCCCACGACTTCCAGCACCACCACCAGCATTCCCCCGAGCCCAGCAGCCTGATGCTATTCGCTACAGGCGTTCTGGGATTGGGCGCACTGGTGCGCCGCACGCTTTCTAATTCTGTCGCCGTACAGCCGATCTTCGGGTATCATCGTTCAAATTTGCCGGCATTCTGTTGCAGCAGACAACGCTGAAAATCTACGACCCAGGGAGATCCTGCCAATGAAATCGCTCACCCCGATCATCGCCATCACCATTGCGATGATGCTGAGTGTGCCCGCCGCCGCCCAGGTGGTCTACAACAACGGTCCAATCAACGGGAACAACGATGCCTGGACCATCAACCTCACGTTTGCGGTCAGCGATACGTTCACGATTTCGAATGGTGCCGCCAACGTGACCGGCCTGTCGTTCGGCGCCTGGTTGTCTCCCGGCGACACCCTGACCTCGGCCGAGGTAAGTATCACCTCGCTGGAGAATGGTGGCACCACTTACTTCGACCAGATGGTTAACTTCACCGCCTCCAACTGTGTCAACAACGAGTACGGCTTTGAAATCTGCACCGAGAGCGGCAGCTTCAACGCCGGCAATTTCACCAACGGAACGTATTGGTTGAATTTGCAGAATGCCGATGTTCCCGGCGGCGATCCTATTTATTGGGATCAGAACAGCGGCGTCGGCTGCACCTCGCCGGGTTGTCCTTCGTCGGCGTCGGACAACGCCGTAGGCTCCATTGAGTCGGAAGCGTTCACGATTCTGGGCTCGGCTAGCAGCACCAGCAGCACCACCAGCGTTCCCGAACCCAGCAGCCTGATACTGTTCGCCTCGGGCGTTCTGGGATTGGGCGCCCTGGTACGCCGCAAGCTGATGTGAGCTGTAGTTGTTGATGTTGAATCGGCGATCACAAGGAGTATCGCTTCGAAGCCCGGCTACGCCTTCACCGGCGTGCTGGCGCTCGCGACGCACGCCCATTTGCCGTTTCTCAGCCAGGTATCGAGCCAGCGCTCGTGCTGATCGACCATCTTTCCGTCGGCCATGGTACCTTTGCCGTGCCATGCGCCGGTGGCGATGGCCATGCCCCCATGCACCACCACCTTCACCCCGCTGACCTCGTTGATCTCCCACTTGTCGCTCTTTGCTCTGGCGACGATGGTGGACTTGCTTTGCGTGCTGCCATCGGCATCCATTCCGACGAACGCTTCAGCCAGTAACAACGCGATCTTGGCGGGGTCGTTCGCTTTCTCGGCCGCAGCCCACTGCTCCTCCAATTGCGTGATCGTCGAAGCAATATCACCGCTTGAGAAGCCCTTGGTCTTCACCTGCGCCATGACGGTTCCTCCAAAGATTTGAGAATAGCAGGCTTGATGGGGCGCGGATTCCGCACCGATGCTCCCCGGAGTTGAGCTTCGGCGAAGTTAGTGGTTGGGATTGAAGTCACTGAGCAGGGGCACCTGGACAAAAGAATGCCTCACCCTGACTGCCAGGTTTGGCGACAGGGTGAGGCGATGGTTGTTCTTAGTGTCGACCGCCTCCCTGGTTGCTGATCGTTGCCGTCGTCCCATCGAACTTCGTGATCTGGATGTTGAACGGCTCAGCGTAGGAGTTGGCGCGATCGGTCAAAATGCTGATGCCGACCTGCTCGCCCAGCACTATCGACCAATAGGTGGAGCTGCGGAAGTGAATACCGGCGTGGATACCATGGCCAAAGCTAACGTTCCAGGCGAGCTTGGAGAGTTCACCGTTTACGGTTAACTCGTCACGATCCGATCCGGTGTAGACCTCGAGCGAGAGACCATCTTCGCTGGGCACATACACGTCGCGCCCGGCGGCTTGCAGCAGCGGTCTGATCCTCTGCGTGCCGTCGAAGAAGAACTTGATCGCGGAAATGCAGGCGCCGGCCACGGTGCCGTGTCCTGTCGGGTAGCAGGGATGTGTCGGCGCACCCTCGGGGAATGCCTGGGGTAGCAGGTAGCTGCCATACTTCCCGTAAACGAGAGGAAGCGCGGCCGAGTTGAATAGGTCGCGATTCAGCGCCAGGGCGGCCTGCGGCATCGGGCGCTGGTTGGTCATGAGGGCTTGCACCAATGCGGCCACTTCCTCCGGGCGCGGCCGCAAATTCACGATCCACTTGTGGAACCACGCCGCTTTCAACGCCCGCGTGGCCATCTCGGGGATGGTTCCGACAGCGTCTACAGGACCGGCTTGAGAGCTTGCGCTGCCAAAGGTGCCGAAGCCGTGTTCGCTTAGCGAGTTGACATATGGGTTGCCCGGGTTGACCGGGCATCCCAGACCCGCCAGCACCAGTCCGGCGACGAAGTATTCCTGATGGAGCACGTCCACGTGGGTGTAAGCCGCCATGTCCCGGCCCATGCGCACGTAACGGTAGGTTGAATCGAACTGCAGGCTGGCCGACGGCGGAAAGCCGCTTTCCACGGCCAGATATTCCGTCGGGTTCGACAGGTAGTCAGCCCCGCCTTCACTGACCGAGAGGAATCGCTGGAACATCTGCGACAGCGGTTGCACGCCCAGCATGGTCGGCTGCAGGAGGAACTGGGAGATGTATGGACCTTGCAGCGATCCGTCATTGGAGTTGATCATGCCGCGGAACAGGTTCTGTGGCGTGACCGGGTAGGGAAAGATGCTGCCCCGGCTCCGAACGTACGACATGTTGTTCAGGTCGGCGCACGCCTGAACGGCTACCGGACTCGTCGAATAGTCGGTAAAGTTAACGTCGCGCATCTGCGAGGCCCAGTAGTGCTCCACCAGTTCGGCAGCAGCTTGCGCAGTGGTAACGGACGGTGCGGGCGGAATGTTGGTCGCGTGGGAGTCCAGGCCTTCCAGGTCATATGCCAACGCTCCCATTGGGCCATTCAGCGTGCCGGTGAAACCCGCCCCACCGGGATTTCCGACAATGATGTTTTGGAAGTCCTGATAGCGACCCGTCTGCAAAGCGCGCGTGAGGCTCTGCCAGGCAGCAGGACTCACGATGCCGAGAGCGGTATGCGGAAGGCACTTGCTCCAACTGCCGCTGTAGTCGGTGAATCGCTCCGCGTCGCCGTTGTCCGGCAGTTCGCCGATGTCGATGAACTCGTTCTGGGCGGTGCCTTGGCGGTACTGGTAGCTGGAGTTGGCTCGGGAGCGGGAGGCATAATGCACGACCGAGGCCTCGGCCTCACCCTGCTTGCCGCTGACCAGCGGTACAGCTGCGAGTGCGACGGCAGCGGCGCCGCCGACTCCCATGGTCTTAAAGAAACAGCGCCGGCTCGTGTCCGACGGCTGTGGCGGGTTGTTCTTTGCCTGAGGGCAAGCTTCGTCGCCTTCAGGACGCGTGGTAGCGTCGTTTCGTTCCTGAGAACGATCCATTGGAAGTGCTCCCTTCATTTCCCTGCGCGACTAAGGACGCCGGGGAGACTATCGATTTAAGTGGAAAAGTGTTGTGGGCCCGCGATCCTCCTGCTGACAGAAACTTTGAGAAAGCTGCGACAGCCCGCGAAGTAGGCGATACCTGACTGCTAATCAAGCCGAAATTAAAGACTCTTAAGAAGACTTAGGAGTGTGAGGCAAGCCTAAGCAATGTCCGGCAGGCTTCTACTTCGCGATCGACCGCAAAGATGCCGCGTATTGTGCGAGTAAAGGAGAGTCATGTCAAGAAAAATCTCCTGAGAAAAATCTCCTGAAACTTACTACCGGCAGACGTAATGTGCCGCCGCCTCGGCCGGTGGTCTATTTAGGACAACGCCTCAGTGGATTTCCAGCAGACCTGGGTCGCCCCAAGCGCTCTGTCCGGGCTGCTTCCGGCTATCGCCAAGAATTGCCAAAAAATTAAAGAGGACGAGCGCACGCCATTGGTGTATATTGCCGAGAACTTCAGCACGCTATGTCAAGAACCAGGCTTTAAACATTCACGGGAGGATGTTCATGTTGAAACTTGCACACTTTCTGAGTCTAACGCGCGGGCTCAGCCGGACGGCGAATCTTGGTTCGCTGGCACTAGCGGTCTTACTCTGGACCCTGGTCTCATCCGGTGCAGCACACGCGCAAGCTTTTCAGGTCATCCACACCTTCGTCGGACCGGACGGCGCCAGACCCGCGGCCGGCCTGAGCATCGATGGAGGCGGCAAACTCTATGGCACGGTGCGCACCGGCCACTCCGGCAGTAACTGGGGCGGAGCGTTTCAGATGCGCGAAGTTAACGGCAGTTGGATCTTCAACACCCTTCACATCTTCGACGGACAGACTTCGTCTCGAGTCGTCTTCGGCCCCCAAGGTCTGCTCTACGGCACCAGCCCAAACAACATCGCTGGCCTTCCCTATGGCTACATTTACACCTTGGCACCCGGAATTAACGCTTGTACCGTTGCCCTCTGCTCCTGGAACGAAACCACGATTTATGGCTTCACCGGCGGCTCTGATGGTGGGACTCCCCGCTACGGAGATCTCATCTTCGACGCCTCGGGCAACATGTACGGCACCACCTCTCTGGGTGGCGACAGCAACGGTGATGGCGTTGTCTATGAAGCCACGCGTTCGGGTAACAACTGGACTCAAGAGCCGATCTACACCTTTGGCGGCGCTCCTGACGGCTCACACCCCTACAACGGCGTGATCTTCGATAACAGCGGCAACCTTTACGGCACCACCACAGCGGGAGGCTCGGGCAACGGCATAGTCTTCGAACTGACTCCCTCCGGCGGCAGCTGGACCGAGACCATCCTGTACACCTTCACCGGCGGCAGCGACGGCGGGTTCCCGGTCTCCGGGCTGATCTTCGACGGTCAGGGCAACCTCTATGGCGCTACTGCCAGCGGCGGCAGCGGGGGCGGCGGCACAGTATTCCAGCTCTCGCCCAACGGCAGCAGCTGGAAGTTCAACCTGCTTTATAGCTTCAGCGGCACCTCTCAGTGCGGACCATGGGGATCGCTCAACTTCGATAGCAGCGGCAACCTGTGGGGTACGTCCTTGTGCGATGGTGCAAGCAGCGACGGTAACGTCTTTGAGTTGACACCCTCAGGCGGCAATTGGACCTACAGCTCGGTCTACGACTTCACCGGCGGCAACGACGGGGCGCAGCCTTACTCCAGGCCGATCTTCGATAAGTCGGGAAACGTGTACGGAACTGCCGCTCTGGACGGCCAGCACAATGCTGGTACCGTCTGGGAGATCACCCTTCCGTAGTGAACCTGCAACAACGGGCTTAACGTTCGTAAACAATGCTCCGGCCAGGCTTACCCCATGGTCGGAGCATTTTTGTTGATGCGGACTTGCTTCCTGGCGGCCAGTTGCAGGTCTTCGAACAGCCCTACGCCGAGATCGTTCTCACAGGCTACACAACTTACTTCGTCACCTCTTATTAAAGCTGTTTCACCTCGCGGCTGTAACTTTCCTTTTCTCCACGTATCCAAGAACTAATACGAGTAGAGTTCCGACCCGAGAGCGGACGTTCAGGACGACGTGACGGTAGATACGCAATCCGAAACGGGGCCGGATCCCGTATCGCGCGACGCCGAACTGATAGCGCGCGTGTTGGCGGGCGAACGCGAGCTGTTTCACGAGCTGATACGCCCTTACGAGAAGAGCGTCTACCTGGCCTGTTTCTCCATCCTGCAAAACCAGCAGGAGGCCGAGGATGCCGCGCAGGACGCAGTGTTGAAGGCGCTGAAGAATCTGGGTAGCTTTCGCGCCGAATCGAAGTTCAGCACCTGGCTGATCTCCATCGCGATCAATGAGGCGCGCGCCCGGCTGCGACACGAGCGCGTGCTCAAGTTCGAGTCGGTCGATCAGCCTACCGAAGACGAAGACGGCAGCTTCACCCCGGCTCTCATCCGCGACTGGCGCGAGGTACCGTCGCAGGCGCTGGAGCGCAAGGAACTGCGCGAGATGCTGCAAAGCGCCATCGCCGGCTTGCCTGAGATCTATCGTGAGGTGCTGCTATTGCGCGATGTGGAAGAGATGAATATCGCCGACACTGCCGCGACGCTTGGAGTCAGTGAAGGAGTGGTGAAGACGCGCCTGCTGCGAGCGCGCCTCATGTTGCAAAAGATTCTGGCGCCGCAGCTGAAGTCCAAGGGGAGCAGCGGCGGATTGTTTGGGTTGTTCCGCAGTAAGGCAGGGGGATCATGGTTCTAGATTGCAAGCACGTGTGGGATCAGATTTCGAACTACATCGAAGGCGAAGTCCCGCCCGAATTGCGCGAAGCGATCGAAGCCCACCTGGCCCATTGCCGTCATTGCGCCGCTGTTTTGGATTCTACCCGAAACATCCTGGTGTTGATTGCCGACGATCGTACCTTTGATCTGCCCTTGGGCTACAGCACGCGTTTGCACGCTCGTGTGCAGCAGGAAATTGCAGCTACCGGCTAGCTGCTGTTGTGCAAGCTTTTGTTTTTGAGTGTTAGTAACAACGCTGGAGGCGCCTATAGATTTGTCATCCCGAGTGAACTGAGTCCAAGCGCGAAGCGATCGGACCTAATGAGCCGAGGGATCTCGACTCCCCAACCGAACGCGGGCTCGTCACTCGGGATGGCAAATCTATAGAGCCGGGGAGTCGCAAGACGTACTCCGCCGATTAAAGCTCATGATGAAACCAGGGATGGGTAATCACCTCCGCCGCTACCAGCAGCAGCGTCAGGATCGCCAATACCAGCTGCCACCGCCGCGCCCGCCGCTGCTTAACCGTTAGCGGCTTGATGCGCCACGCGGCAGACGGGTTGCGCCGCATGCGCTCTTCGTTCCACAACAATAGCAGGCTGATCAAGGCGCCCACGGCGCCGATCGTCAGCAGCGGAACGCGAATGCCTTCGCGATGCCAGCCGTGGGCCGGACCGCTGGCTCCCGCAGCCAGCAGAGAGGTCAACCCCAGAGCCACCCGTATGCCGCTAAGGCCGACCGCGGCCACACAGATACTTTCCGCTGCAGCCAGAGCTAGCGATCCCCAGGTCAGCAACAACCGCGCTGGCCTCGTGGTCGGACTAACAGCATCCTCGGAGACTGATTTATGGAAATCCGATGCGTTCACGTGTGCGTACTTTTTATGGCGTTTAAAAGCTTAGCATTATCGACTTCAGATGGAACAGGTTTTCCGAAAGCCGGGCGGTGTGCCGCGCGCTGGGAGAGATTCCGATAGGACGTGCGGCATGAATGACATTGTGTTCGAGTGGGTGGTCACCGCCGGCGCCGCTTTGTGGTGCTATGACCTCCCATGTGTTACTCCCGGTTTGCCGATCACCATGAGCTTTCCCGCTCAGTCCATACAAGCGCGCTTCCCAGTACCGATCCAGTTAGATCTCCGTAGAACGGGTCTTCTTTGGTGGTAACCCACTTATCGCAGCTTCGCGTATTCAGCCTTGGCTGCCTGCAAGATGGGGATGTCGGGGTCAGCGTCTTTCCAGAGCGTGAGGAAGTCCTGGTATGCAGTCTTTGCCTTTGCCGTGTCGCCCTGCATGGCGTAGGCGCGACCAAGCTGTAGTCGCGCGAGAGCGCCAATCGGTCCGTTCAGCACGATTCCGCGATGGTCGAGGACTTTCTGGAATTCAGCGGCGGCCTCTTTGCCCTGATGGGCGGCGAGATAGGCTTCTCCGCGAACATAGACAGGATACAGGGCCGTCCACCCGAGGGTGCTGTAAGTCGTCCGTCCCAGCTCATACGGCTGCGCGGCTCTCAGAGTCTCCAGGGCTTCAGAAGCATTTCCCCTGCTGACCGCAAGCTTTGCGCGGAGGGTTGGCAAGTAATTGAACTGCACGACTGTGGCTTCCGGGTATCTCTGGCCCAAATCATCGGCAAGTTTTTGCGCTTGCTCATCGTCCCCGGCATAGGCCGACGCCAGCGCGGTAGCATACTGCAAATCGTGGCTTGCCGGATGCCTCATTGCCGAAGTGCCACGCCGCTTTGCCCCGCCCGCGTTGCCGAACAGGGCCTCTCGGAGAGTTGCAAGGGCGGAGTACACTTCAGCCGCTTCCTTGTGTCCAGCCTGTTCGGCTGAATCCACTGCCTGACGGGAAAACTCTCGGGCGCTCCTAAGGCGTCCGGAATAGGCAGCGGTATCGGCCTCGTCCGCGATCAAGATAGCTTCCAGGCCCGGTGTTCCCGCCGATGCTGGTACTTGCTGCGCCATCCCCGCAGCATCATCGTGCAAAAAAGCAATCTCATACAGCGCAAGAGAGAAGAAATGGTTTTTCAGCTTGCGACGGAGAGCCTGCTCATACGTGGCCTTCGCCTCATCGATGCGATTCATCGCCTCGTAGTTAGGAATCGTGAGTGCGTAGGCGGGGGAAAAGTTCGGACTCAAGCGGATTGCCTCTCTGCCTGCGGCAACCCCTTTCTCATACTGTCCTATATTCGGGTAGATTGCTCCCGCTAAGTAAACATATGGGAGCGCAGCGCGGGGATAAGCTTGTGTCCAGAGGAGGAGGGCTTCTTCGGCCTTCATCAGGTTCCCCGTCACTACCTTATGGTACCGGGCCGTAATGAAGTACTTCTCAGGCTCGCTGGTTCGGTCGCGGAGTTCGTAAGCTTTTCGGGTACACTCAACATCCATACTGAGTTCACCCATATCGTTGTACGAGAGGCCCATCCACACGTAAGCGAGTGCGAAATTCGGGTCGAGTTCAATGGCCTGTTCATAAAACGGAATAGCCGCAGCATCCCCGGCAGTCATGTGAATTTGAAAACCCGAACTGAAGGATTTCAGGGCCTCAAGCGACGGGGTGGTCGCTTGTTCGAGAGGAGTATCGAATTTCTGCACTGTGCTCAGCGACTCGCCCAGTTTGTTACGAATTTCCGAAGCGGTTTTGCCCAGCGCATCGAGCACATGGTTTTTGTCGCTCGCCTGGGCTTCCGCGCTTGCCAGAGACTGGCCGGTTGCGCAGTTGACCGCCTTGACGGTCACAAGATACGGCGTGCCGATCTGCGTTATGGAGCCGTCGAGAACAGCGGTGCTGCCTGCCCGCTGGCAGAGTTCCTGGGCAATCTCGGGGGTGAGCTTGGCATCCGCCTTCTCCCCCATCATCTGCAGGGTCTGCCGGATCTGCTGATCGGAGATGATGTTCAGGAAAGGCGATTGTTCCAATTGTACGGAAAGCCCCTGCCGCAGGGTGCCGTCAAACACGGCGTCACCTGTCGTGTTGATGAAGTCGGCGAGGACAATCGTGTCCTTGTCGGTAAGTTTCGCGGCACTGACTCTTGGTGCGCCCAGAAAGTAGAAATAACCTGCCACGAGCAACGCCGGGATAGCCGCAGCGGCGGGAACAATTGCCTTCCAGCGTTTTGCGATGCCAGTTGCGACCCCGGACTTCGCGCTGGCTGTCGCCCTCCCCGACTCCGTATCCCGCTTCATTCGTTGCAGGTCAGCTCGGATTTCCGAGGCATGCTGGTAGCGCAAGTTGCGGTCTTTTTCCAAACACTTAAAAACGATTCGCTCCAGTTCAGCCGGCGCATCGGGATTAAGACGGATCGGCGGCACCGGCGTCCGGCTCAGTATGGCCTCGAAAATTACGCCCGTGCTTTCCCCGCGAAAGGGCAATACCCCGGTCGACATCTCGTACATGACTGCGCCGAAGGAGAACAGATCGGTACGTGCGTCCAACTCCTTGGCGCGAACTTGTTCCGGCGACATGTAGTTCACGGTGCCCATTGCTGTTCCGGGAGTGGTCAGAGATTTTTCAATGGTGGGGGCGTCGACACCCGTGCTTTTGCTCCTGAGAATCTTGGCCAGTCCGAAATCGAGGACCTTCGCACGTCCGCGCTGGGTGACGAAGATGTTCGCCGGCTTGATGTCACGATGGACAATGCCGGCGGCATGTGCCGCATCCAGTGCATCCGCGATTTCGATAGCAAGCGCGAGCAGAGTCTCCGTTTCGAGGGGACGGCCCGCTATGTAGTGCTTCAGCGTCGTCCCGTCCAGAAACTCCATGGCGATGAACGACTGTTCATTATGTTTGCCGATTTCATAGATGGTGCAAATGCTGGGATGGTTGAGCGCAGACGCAGCCCGGGCTTCAAGGCGGAAGCGTTCTAACGCTTGCTGGTCTTGCGCTAGATCGTCGGGAAGAAATTTCAGAGCAACGAACCGGCCAAGGTCGGTATCTTCCGCCTTGTAGACCACCCCCATGCCGCCGCCACCCAGCTTCTCGATCACCTGATAATGCGAGACTCTCTGGCCGATGAAGGAGCGGGAACGCTCGTCCATAACTTTGTTCTCATTCGCAGCGAGCACGCGCGCTGCCACCTCGATAGCTGGACGATCCAGAAACCCGTCAGCCTTTTGTTGCGCGGTTAGCAGCGACCGCACTTCGCGCTCCAACGCCTGGTCGCCGACGCACGATTGACGCAGAAACGCATCGCGCTCTTTGGCAGGACGTTCCAGCGCGGCCTGCAATAAGCTGTCGACTTGTTTCCAGCGTTCGCTATCCATCGGGTTTTTCGCGGCTAAGTTCGCGATAGAGCCAGGCCTTCGCCGTGCTCCAGTCGCGCATGACAGTCACGGCCGAAACCTTGAGGACGTCAGCTGTCTCTTCCACACTGAGTCCACCGAAGAAACGCATCTCGACAACCTGAACTTTACGCGGATCGAGTTGTGCCAAGGCGCTCATCGCATCGTCGAGTGCGACCAGATCCGCATCCTCGCCACTGCCCACCATGGCCGTCTCGTCGAGAGAAACATGCACCCTATCGCCGCCGCGTTTCAGGTTATGTCGGCGCGCGTGTTCAACCAGAATGCGCCTCATCAGTTGGGCCGAAACCGCAAAAAAATGTGCGCGGTTCTGCCAATTCATTCGCTTGTAATCCACCAGACGCACGTAGGCTTCGTTGACCAAAGCCGTGGTTTGCAGGCTGTGACCGGGACGCTCACCTCTCATGTAGCGTCGCGCCAGACGGTGGAGTTCGTCATAGACGATCGGGGTCAGACTGTCGAGAGCAGCCCGATCTCCATCACTCCAGGCCCGGAGAAACTCGGTTACCTGGCCACCAGGTGGCTCTCCGGTCCCGTCGCCCTGCGGCTGTGAGGAATTCCTCATCAGGAACACCTTGGAGTTCTTAGTAGCTCCGTGAGTCTGCAGAAAGTTATGCCTGCATGATAGTTCCATACCCCCGTTTGCGCCTACCTATATGAGAGCGGAGAACCCAGCAGGCAAATGCTGGGACGCACGAACGGAGGAGACTATGAAATCGAGAATGTTAGCGTGGATCGCGGTGATAAGCGTATGCACCGTGCCGGCAATGCTGCACCAGGCATTTGCGCAGGAGCACCAGCAGCAAGCACAACACCTGTCCCACTATGTCGTTACCGACCTTGGCACGTTGGGCGGGACTTTCAGCATCGCTTTCGGAATCAATGACAAGGGACAGATAGACGGATTGTCCACCACGCCTGGCGACCAGGTCACGCATGGCTTTTTCCTGGAGAACGGAGTCATGACGGACATGGGGACGCTTGGCGGACCAAATAGCCAGGCACTTTTTGGTCCCGGCGAAGCTCAGGCTACGGGTTTTGCCGAGAACGGGATTCCCGATCCCAACGGAGAGGACTTTTGCGGTTTGGGCACGAACCTTGTATGCCTCAACTTTGTTTGGCAGAACGGAGTGATGACGCCGCTTTCTACGCTGGGCGGCAATAATGCACAAGGCAGCGATATCAATGCCCAGGGACAGATAGCGGGAATGGCCGAGAACAGTATTGCTGACCCCAACTGCCCGGCACCCCAGGTACTGCAATTCCGGCCTGCTCTCTGGACTGAGGGCAAAATCCAGGCCCTCCCTGTGTACCTTGGCGATCCTGAGGGAGCTGCCTTCGGGATCAACGATAGGGGCGACTCAGTGGGCGCGTCGGGTATTTGCGCCGCCTACGATCTCAGATACGGTGTTGCTCTCCAGCCGCAGCACGCCTTACTTTGGCGGAAAGGCAGCGTGAAGCCGATTGATCTCGGCAATCTTGGCGGAAGGATAAATAACGCCGGTTTCGCGATCAACGACATGGAACAGGTGGTTGGCGCCTCCGACATCGCCGGTGATCAGTTCCAGCACGCCTTTCTGTGGCAGCACAATGTCATCCGCGATTTGGGAACCTTGCCGGGAGATGTTGCCAGCGCCGCAATTGGGGTAAACAACAGAGCTCAGGCGACTGGCGTTTCGATTGATGCCGCCGGAAACCTCAGAGCATTCCTCTGGCAAGACGGAGTAATGACCGACCTCAACACTCTTATTCCGCCGAACTCGCCTTTGTACCTGATGCACGGGTGCGGCATCAATTCTCGAGGGCAAATCGTGGGCTTTGCCTTGCAGATCAGCACCGGCGAACTTCATGCGTATCTGGCGACGCCAGTAACCGGCGAGGGCACTTCTGCAGGCTACGCCTCGAGTAGCGGAGCAGGGGCGGCGAAGATCGCTATTCCTGAAGGTGCCCGGAAGCAGCTTCACAAGTGGGTTCGCATCGGCCGATTTGCAACCGCTGCGGGCGATTCCGAGCCCGGTTCATGAGGCTGCGATAGTGACGTTGGCTTATCGCCGGTGTCTGATGACCGAGAAGTGATAGAAACATGGTGCGGTTGAGAGAGCAGGATACCTCCTGCTCTCTCTTAGCATGTATCTGTCAGTGGGGGAGCTGCCGTGGCCGTGCGGGAGGCAGCAACGGAAGTGGGAGCCATGCGAGCCGTCGTTCATCCCGTCCTGATGCGGCTCAAACCAAGTGATGTTTTTCCTGCTGCCCGATTGCTGTATCGTGCGTCGGTGACGCTACCGACTATCAATCGCGGCTGCGACGGGACTGGACTGCGGCTCGCATGAACACTATCCTGCTCGATCTTCGATATTCGCTGCGCACGCTGTTGAAGACCCCTACCTTTACGGTTGCCGCGGTATTGTCGCTGGCCATTGGAATTGGGGCGACCGCCGCTGTGTTCAGCCTGTGGCCTGGCGCCGGCACGGTTAGATCGGAGCAGGTTCACGATTCAGAAATTCTGTAGAAACGGGAAGGAGCCGGGATTGGAATGTAAGAAGCCACTGGTGGGCGTGAGTTCCCAGGCGGTGCCTTGTCCGTCTGCTCCGCCCATGGAGGTGGTGCCGTACAGGTTCCCGTCGCCGTCGAGTATCAGACTGCCGCGCGGATAGATTCCATCATTGCCGCTGAAATCGTGCAGATCGGTATAAGTCCAGCCGCCGCCTGAAGGACTTAATTCGAAAACTGTACTGGGGTCGATGGTGGTGTCATAGAGATTTCCCGACGAGTCCATAGTCAATCTCGCATCCGGCCCGTTATTGCTGCCGGACAGATTGTAGAGCACGCTGTAGTTCCAAGAGCCGCCTGCGGGGCTGAGTTCGAAAACTGCTCCGCCGCCGTTTACTCCGCCTTCGAAGCTGGCGCCGTAGAGATTTCGCGCGGAATCGATAATCAGTCCAGCGTACGGCCGCTGCGCGTCGGGCACTCCCGCGAAGCGGTAGAGGATCTGCTCGCTCCAGCCGGATCCCGACGGGGTCAACTCGAAAACAATTCCGCAGCCTCCCTGGCAGTTGTTGATTCCTCCATACGGAGTGGTGCCGAAGAGGTTGCCGGCGCTGTCGATCACTACGCCATCGGTTGGCTGATTGCCATCCTGCCCGCTGGCAAAGCTATACAGGACACTCTCGGTCCAGTTACCGCCGGACTTTGTCAGCTCGAAGACCGTGCCATAACCAAATGCGCCTCCGGCTTGCGTGGTGCCGTAAAGGTTGCCGGCCGGGTCGAATATGAGGTTGCCGGTCGGCTGGTGGCCGTCCGAGCCCGCGGCGAAGCGATAGAGCACGTCTCCGTCCAGTAGCAGACGGAAGTCTTGCACGCGTTCGCAGGCGGCTGCAGCTTGTAGACGGTGCCGAAGCCGGAGCCGCCGGTCGACGCTGTGCCGTACAGGCTGCCATCGGGTCCGAAGATAACTCCGCTGGAAGGATTCGCGCCGCCGCTGCCCTGGCTGGAGAACTCATACAGCGGGGTTATCAGCCAGCCTGAACCGGTTGGTTTCAGCTTGAACACGGTGCCGACAGAGCTGTTACCGCCGGTGTGGGCCGTGCCGTACAGGTTTCCGGCGCGATCAAAGGTCAGGCCCGCCAGCGGATCGGCTCCGTCGCCCCCACCGGTGAAGGTGTGCAGGACGGTGAAGGTCTGGGCGCGCGCTGAGGGGACAATCGTAAGAAGTGTCGCCAGAACGGTCAAGAAGGCGAAGGCTACTCTTCTCATTGGTAAGTTGATGTCGAAAATCGAAGCTGCGATCGGCTGCTGGACCATGGTCATCTCCCTGTTTCAGGCTCGTCTGCCGTGAGAGAGTAGCACGCGCTGCCAGCAGGGCAACTTAATTTTGGATTACGGTTCAAGAGATTGACAGGAAGAGGCTTAGCTTGGTCGCTTCAGGATGATTGGCGATCAACAGGACTATTGTAACGACGACTCCATGGCAGGTGGCTTGCAATCTGGGGATTATCATTACCTAAAGTGCGCCATTACACTTCCCAGTTGGCCGACTATTGGCCAAACTCGCGCTAGTGCTTTGCGCTGACTGAGGTCTTCTCGGACAACACCCACAACTGCGGATCAAGCTCCACTTTTTGTGGCCGGCTGGGCAGCTTGACTCGTACTGGCGATTCCTTGTCCTGGACGGCGATAGTAACGACCGCTTTCTGACCTTTCGATAACGTCACCCACAGCGGCAGCGGCATAAACCATTGCTCACTGTCGGGAGTTCCTTCCTGAGTCAGCGTGCCTTCCAGCATTACGCTGCCGTCGGGCTGATCTTTGAGTTCATAACTCAGGTGGTAGGAAGGCAGGTAAGCTTCGAGGACCCACTGACGATAGAACCAGTTGAGGTCCTTATATCCGAACTTTTGGGCAAGAGCCGTCTGCCCGACGCGCGCGTTCGCGACTGCGAAGAAGTCATCGGTAGAAGCAACCCCATTCGCGTGCTGCCGCACAAAATCCGCCATCAGATCGAAAAAGGGTTGTCCATTACCGGTCTGCGGGTCGGTGAACAGAAAATGAAGCATGCGAAGCACCAGCGCACCCTTGGCGTAGACCAATGCCTGGTAAGCGCCGGCAGTTTCGCGGGTGCTCAAGCGCGCGCCCATGACCAGCGGTCCGACGTCCGCCAGATGGCCTTTTCCAATCCCGGTAAGCGTCCTTGGCGACATCAGCAGTTCCGTTCGCTCCCGTTCGATTAACTCTTTCTCGGAAGATGCCTTGTCCCGGTAGGCCGTGTACAAAAGCCCCGAATACTCGGCGAAACCTTCGCTGAGCCACTGATCGCGATAGGATCGCCACAAGACGTAGTCTCCCCACCACTGGTGGGCGGTTTCGTGCGCGATGAACTGGAAAGTGGACTTGGTCGCTTTGTCGGCTGCGGGAATCATGACGGTGGTCGGAAAGCCTTGTCCGTAGTTAAAGGGATGGTACACACCGCGGAAGAGTGAGTACGGGTAAGTTCCGAATATGCTGCTGAAGTAGCGGACCGCGTTGCCGAGCTCAGCGAGAATGAAATCTTCCTTGACCACCGCCTGGCTTCCCGGTACCGAATAGAACTGGAGCGGCAAGCTTCGGTTATCGCTCATCTTCGCCACGTCTTTGTGGATCTCATAGGCTCCAGCGCTGAATGAGGTAAGTGCCACCGGATCGTCCAGCCGGAACTCGGTTACCCGCATGTCTTTGCCGTCGGGAATATCCTCGTCGCGAACCACGGTTCCGATACTGGCAACGACATCTTTTTTGCGATGCTGAAATCGCATGTCAAAAACCGAGCGTTGCAAGTAGCCGTGGCGCGGATACCAGGTCGTGGTACGCAGGGGGAAATAGGTCCTCGTCGTCGTCTCCGACTCGAACATAAATTCGCCCGCGAGTGTAATCTTCAGCGTGAACTGCTGCCCTTTGTCCACCGCTGCTGGCAGAACGACCGTGAACCCTCCCTCCCACGGTTCCTGCATCCACTGCAGCGCGGTACCATTGCCGGTGGTTGCCGCAATCACATGCATCTGTTTCTTCCTGCGCTGATCGTCGTAGCTGCCGAGATCCTCACCGATCACCAGAGGAATGGCGCTGAGTTGGTCGGTTCGCGATACGCACTCCATCTGTGCGGTGAGCTTCAGCATTTTCTTCGGATCGCTGAGATCCACGTCCATCCCGTATTTCGGGACGGTCATTACGTCGTTAGCTTCCGCGTAGCGAGCCTTCCCTTGCCGATATTCGTCCTCGGTGTGGAAGGCCATCCACACGTCGGGCACCTTGAGGGTCTTGTCGAAAGCGTAGATGAGACCGCTCTCTCCCGCATTGATGTCAAAGTTGGCGACTGGAATGCGCTGCTGCGGATCGAGTACATAGGCAAAACGACCCAAGCGTCCGCCCGCCACTTCCACAAAGAAAAAGCCTGGCGACTCGTGATTGAGGATAGAGATCATCTGCCGCGCCGACAGATTGGCTCCAGTTTCCTCCAGCACCTCCGGCTGCAAATCCGCTGCAAGCTTAACTGCGCCGGCCGGAGGCGGAGTCAAGTCCTGTTTGGCCCCTTCGCCAAGGACCGAGTAGCTGTCGTCCGTAAAGCGCAGTACCGCGGTGAGGAAATCCGACTCGACTTTGTCGGCCTTCAGCAGCCGACGCACGTTGTCCCGCTCGAACGGGATCGGAGGAACGGCTGCTTCGAAGGTGCCCGTGCCCACGAATACCGCACCCCGCACCTTCCCCTCCACCGGCGGCGGAAAGTAGAGCATGCCGTCGTGAAACGTGAGCGTGACTCGATCTTTCTTGAGCACCAGATTCTCCGCACGCACGCTGCGGGATCCTAAAGGGAATGTCTTCAATTGCCCATAGATTTCCGTCGCCTTGCCGGGTGAAACGGCGTGCGCCGGAAGTGTGCAGGTAATCCCGCAAAGAAGGATGCAAGAGTGGACGAGCGAGGCGAATGGCCAGCGGAAGTAGTGGCAAAGAAGGAGTGAGCAAACTCGATGTCTGATCACGCGCTGTGCTTTCAATATGGGATGAAGGGGAAGTCTACCATGGTGTGTTGGGTATTACGCTTCTTTTAAGTGGAAGCGTTTAGGCATTAACGTAGAGTTCGATTGAGCGATGCGAATCCGCACCTGCCCAGGCAGTGACTCAGGTTGTACGAGGGTATCGGAAATCAGAGCATAGAGAAATCCCTACGAGTCAAATGATGATAACTGCTGCGAACAGGCTAGCTCTGCTCGAAGATGTACTCATGCTGAGCATCCCGCAGGATCAGTGTTTTTTTCGGGCCACTGCCGACCACGAACTCAAATCCCTCCATTCCCGGAACGATAGTCACGAATGAAATCGTGCCATCAGGGTTTTTCTTGGTCGCAACTTCGCTCTTCCACTCGCCGAAGTCAAAGTACGTCTTTTCGTCGGACATGCTCACATCGATGTTTCCCAAGGCCGAGTTGGAGTAGTGTTTTGCCAGCTTTGCGCTGGTTGAGGCGTCAGCCGGTACGATCAGCAGCTTCCGCTCCGCCGCGAGTTCCGTGTAGTAGCTCTTGGCATCCGCAGCCAGCAGATTGTCGGCCTCCTGGCGTCCATCGAAAAGGACCTCCAGCAGCTTGCGGCGGAAGCGAGAGCGGATCAGCCATCCGGGATCTCCGTTCGTCAGAATGACCGCTCCGACATTCTGCTCCGGCAGCCAGATCATATCGCTGTGATAACCGATCATGTCTCCGCCGTGGTGCACCACCGGAACTCCATATGTCTTATCCACCATCAGTCCCATGCCGTAGGAGTCGTCCTTGCTCATGTACACCTGCGGCTTGCGGCGCTCCAGCAGAGGCTCCTTGTCGATATAGGTCGCGCCATCCGGGAGCTTGCCGTCGGCTAGTTCCATCGACACATACTTCAGCATGTCACCTACGCTGCTCCACGCAGCGCCCGCCGGACGCGCTGGGATAATCGAATAGTTCGCCGCCATGAGTGCATGGGCCATTTTGCCGTCGATATCGGGAGCCGATGGCCCAGCGTGGTCTCCTTTCTGCGCTTTGTCGTAGTCAAATGTTGTTTCCGTCATTCCCAAAGGATCAAACACCAGCGTCTGCATCGCCTTGTCGTAGGCCGCGCCTACTTCCAGATTAGGGTAGAGGACGTGTCCGCCCGTATATCCTGCAGCGGCCGCCATCAGGTTCGAGTATTGGAACAGCTCGCCAAACTTCGACGTAGGCTGCATCGTTCCCAGCATCTGCATTGCTCTTTCGGGCGTTAGGTTGCCATACTCGAAGAGCCACTCCATGTCTTGCCGCGGCATTCCCGTGCACGCGCAGATCAGGTGCTTCACCAGCACACTTTTGGTTGTCGCCGCGTCACCCAGCTTAAAGGCCGGGTACAAGGTAATGACCTGCGTGTCCCACTTCATCTTGTGCTCTTCGACGAGCTTGGCCAGCATGAGCGTGGTAAGCGCTTTCGTGTTGGACGCGATCATGAACAGCGTGTCGCCGTCTGGCTTCCTCGTTCCGTCCAACTCTTTCACCCCGAAGCCATCCGCGAAGATGACCTTACCGTTCTGCACCAGTCCCAGCGCAACTCCCGGAACCTGGGTTTCCTTTTGCCCTTGCTGAATGAAGCGGCTGAGTTCCGCGATACGCTGCTGGTTCAGGCTGTTCGCCTGCTTTCCCGCGAATGACTCACGCGAATAGCCCTTCGGCAGCAACCGACTCAGCGCCACGCCGATTTGTCCGCCGCGCTTCTCGCCCACTCCCTCATCCATATCAAAAATCACCACCGTCCAGCTTGTGCCGGAGTACATCACCAGCGCTCCCACGTCTCGCTTCTCGTTCGGAGAAGTCAGATAGTCATAGTTGCGCCGCTTGCTCCAGCCATCGCGGTCCGGAAGATCGTTGCTGACCTTTACCGGCCACTTTGCCTCGGGCTTGTATACCTTCCATGCTTCGGCAAGTGCCTCGTCCGCGCCCTTGGCAGCAACATCCACCAGCGCAATCCATGAGCCAGACTCCGGAGCCTCCAGGATGGTGGCCGTGCCTTTGACACTCAAGAGCCAGTCCTTCGGCGCGATGAACGTGTTTCCGTTAGTGGTCGTTTCCGGAGTGTCGGCCGCAAGCCGCTCTGCCGGCTGAGGAGCCGCCGCGGGGATGGATGGCTGCTGAGTTTGTCCAAAGCCCAGGCAGGAAGACAATGTCAGAAGGGTGAAGACCAGTGCGCATGCTTTTTTCATAGCGCCGACATATTACTCCACCTGATCGCTTGTGCAATGGGGATGTTAGTGCGCCGGGATAAACCGGCATGAAGCAGAGAATGCAAAATTCTTACGAGAAAGGACTAGCGATCCGCTCGGCCCCGAGTCTTGCGCTGCTACCGCGAGGGACACAGTGAAGCGTAGACAGGGGTATAGGCGGGGTGGGCTATTGAGCTGCGAAAACATACAACCCGGACGCGGACGCGGTTAATATGCGCGGAAGGCAACATGGACAGGAGCGCCAGCGCGAGTTCCTGTTCGGTCCGGCGTAGTCGAAGACCCCAGGCACGCCTAGAAACTTCATGCACGAGAACCGGGAGACCTCGGAGATGCCTGCGGCGAAGGTCAGCCGCAGGACGGCGGGAGAAGGCTCAGGCCACACGGCCCGCGTGTACGTCTCCGAGGAGTCACACTGCGGCATAGTACCGATGAATCATTCGAACAAAGACGGAACCTCGTCGGCGGAGAGTGAGGAGGGAAGGCTGCGGATCAAGGAGAACACTCTCTCATCCGGCACGCACCCGATACAGAGCGGGACTGAGCGTGTCCCACGGGTGGGCGGGTGTGCGGACAAGCCGTATGCTTGGCCGCGATTCATCCGAGATAAGAACCGGATGCGCTAATGAGCGCACGTCCGGGTCTGTGCGGGGGGCACCAGGCAACTGGTGTCCCTACCGCGATCGCCAACGATGAGTCCGTCACGCCGCAATGCTCCCGGATTTCGTTGACTTACCTGCCCCAGTCACGCTACATTCGGCGCCAGTAATCGACCGTACGATTTCCCATTACCACATCCTTGCCAAGCTGGACGGTGGCGGCATAGGAGTTGTGTAAAAGGCCGAGGACACCGACCTTGGCCGCTTCGTCGCCCTCAAGTTCTTACCCGACGATGTCTCGCACGCTTCGTACGCGCTGGAGCGATTTCGGCGCGAAGCGCGAGCCGCGTCGGCACTGAACCTTGCCAACATCTGCACGATCCATGAAATCAGGACCTACGAAGGTCGCCCCTGTAGTCGGCTGTTAAAATCTAGACGCTCGATTCACGGGGGACCACTATGCTGAGCAACACCGCCGCAGCTCTGGTCCGCAACAGAGACGCAAGACTCACGAAGGCACCCGAGTGACCGTATCGCCGTCATTGTCGGCTAAAGCTGAGATGCTCATGGAGCGGTTCGGCCTCTCCTATGAGCGTCTTCTTGGATTCCGCTTCGCGGTGAACGTCTTTATTGCAGGCGCGATCGTCTGGTTCACGCTGCGACAAATCGGCGACAGCAGTCCCGCTTGGGCGCTCGCCTCAATGGTGGCGGCTTCCGACCCACAGCCGGAGGAGGCCCGCAGAGTGTTCCTGCACCGGCTGATCAACGTGATGGTTGGCTGCGTCGTTGGCTTGTGTTTTCTCATGTTGGGCCACGAAAGCGAATGGATGGTTCCTCTCGCGCTCGCCGTCACCGTGCTGGTCTCCTCATATCTGGTGCGAATCAAGACGATGTGGCGCCAGGCTCCAATAACGGCAGCCGTGGTAATCGCCGCCGGCATTGTTAGCCACTCCGCAAAGGTTGGGATCGGACGCGGCTTACACAAGGTCGCTGAGGTGATCTTCGGCTGCGTTGTGGGTATGTTGGTGAGCTGGCTTATGTCGAAAGTGTGGCTCGTCCGTCGTCCGGCTCGGTAGCTGATAGCGTTGGGAGTCTCGGCGGTCGCGCAACTTGAGAGGTGCCTGATCCGCGAGCAAGGCCGCGCGCTCAGGTCGATGCACAGCAAGTGACTACGTTACGCTCCGAAGGACTGCCCATGGTCGCAGGTCTGTGGGCGGCTGAACGTGAGCAAGGGAACAGCTCAGCTGCATGGGTAGCTACATTGCCGCCGCTCTTGAATGATCCTGCTGTGTCAGCGAACTGAGGAGCCCTACCCTCCCAGGAGTAGATGGTGAACGCAGAATCGTAGTTATGCATGATGGCAAGTCCCACCCGGGGGAATGAGAACCGGCTGAGTTTTCAGAGAAGAAAGGTACTTCGTCGTCAGAGGCTGCGCTGGCGTGCAGTATCCATTCAATGGCTAGCTGTGAAGAGGTGGACCTGGTTCGGCCTTGGTAACCGATGGAGTTGCTTAGTGGCAACCATCAACAGCATGACGCGTGAACGGCTTGATGGTGGTCGTCACGTGGCCTCCTTGAGTCACCCCGGTAGACAAGTCTTCAAGCTCTTTCCCCGCCGCAGCTTCAGCAAGTGCACGCGTAGGCTCATGGCCCCAGGATACTAATTCCTCAAGGTTCTGCGTCCGGCAAATCATCCAATGATGGCGCCTGCCCTTGTAAGCATGCTCCGCCTGAAACGATATGACATATGGACTAGGAGTTTGTTTCATTGCACTACTACTTATGACCCGCCTAGCACTATTATTACTCGCAATAGCACATAATCTCCATAACCCGAAAGTTGCAAAGGCACCCAAGCATGCTGCACTGTTGCTCGCCCCAGCGCGGTTCGTGAACCGTCTTGGAATGAACTTCATTTGCCTTCGGGCCTCTTGGCCCTTGGCATGCGATCCTCTCAAAGCAATTTGTTGCGCAGGTTCTGAGCTTTCTTCTTTGGGCTCATGTTGAATGTCGCAGGTGGTCTGAATTGACCGTTCGCAGCTCACAGGAAAGTGCAATCATCAGGCATGGCCAACAAGAGTTCGAAGAAAGCATCTGAAACCGCCGTCCTCAGCGAGATCAAGAGAGAAATGGCGAAACCTCGTATCGTTAAGTCCGCTCGGACAGCGGAACCTGAGATGCTCCACGTTTTCCCCCTCAGCGGAAGCGAGTGGCCAGGATTAGCGCGTCCAGTTCGTCGCCCTCATAGGCTCGTAACGCATCCAGGAGCTTCGTAAGCCCATTAATTAGCAACTCACCTGCTAGCTTGGTCTGTTCTCCGCATAGACGCTCGAACCGGGGGCCACTCTCGAAGCTTAAACTTCACCGATCTCGCCGACAGAAGAAAGAGTTCACCTGCGATCTCTCGCATCTGTTCCCAAATAGCAATCTTTCGTTTGTCACGATCGGATGGCTGTAGCATCTCACGCTCACAATCTGGCCAGGTACTTATTGCGGGGAGCGAGTCGAACCTGACTACTTGACGAGCCGTTTCGCGTTTCACTTAGTTCCCCGAAATGAAAAGGAAGCCGTCACTCGGAGTAGCCGTCATATCCCTCAACCTCATTGTCTTCCTCTTTGTCATCGCTATCGTCTTCCTCTTCATCCTCTTCCTCGTTCAGATCGGTGACGATCAGATCGGGAACTGTTCTATTCAATTGCGGCACGGCACTGACACCGTTGTCCGCCATGGCCACGTCATATCCGGCAGAGACGAGCAGGGTTCCCATGGTCGCCCGAACACCAGGTTCGTCATCCACAAAAAGGATCTGGGGCTTCGAGCTATTCGGCATACATCCTCCAGACGTGGCAGATCGAAGGGGATTTCATTCACTACGATGACATGTTCACTAACCTGGGGTCTGATCAATACGGAACACACAGTTCAGGACTGCGCATGGGCGACATTACGCAGGGATATTGGAGACGCAAATCCTAGAGCGGGGCCTCCCGTATGAAAAACCGGGATGCTGTCCTTGAGGGATACAAGAGCGTTACACCTTCGACGTTACACCTTCGACCTTCGACCTCTGCCTTCCAACATAAACTTGGCACGAGCCCACGCAGTGAACTCGTGCCGAATTAAGAATTACAAGCTCCCTTATATCTGCAGCAGCCTGATGCGATAAGTTGCGGTCAATTCGCTGCTGACGAGATGTTCTTTACCCTCCAGAGGCATGGGTTGCCTTCTCAGTCGCCGGACGAGGGGCAGGTTGCGCATGAGCCGCTGGCGCCGGATGAGCGGCAGGCTGGGTATGAGCTGGCGCCGGACGAGCAGCAGGCTGCGCATGAGCTGCAGTTGCCGGACGGGCAGCGGGCTGCGCATGAGCCGTAGGCTCCTTCTTGGACTCCGCAGGCGGACGAGCCGCCTTAGGCGTTGCTGCTTTGTTCTCATTTGTACGAGTTGCAGCTGCCTTATTCTGGGCCGTCTTGTTTTCGGTGGTCTTGGTAGCAGCTGCCTTATTCTCAGCCGTCTTGTTTTCGGTGGTCTTGGTAGCAGCTGCCTTATTCTCAGCCGTCTTGTTTTCGGTAGCCTTGGTCGCAGCTGCCTTATTCTCGGCCGTCTTGTTTTCGGTAGCCTTGGTCGCAGCTGCCTTATTCTCGGCTGCCTTGTCTTCGGTGGCCTTGGTCGCAGCTGCCTTATTCTCGGCTGCCTTGTTTTCGGTAGCCTTGGTCGCAGCTGCCTTATTCTCGGCTGAGGTGTTTGCAGCAGCCTTGTAAGGTGCTCCGGCCTGCTTGGCCGCTACGACCCCCTTACCGCTAAACTCCGCGGGCTTCGCGGTTGCAGCAACTGCCGGCTTGCCGTGGTTCACAGATGCCAGGAGTGCGTGATTGGTGCTGGCAGCCTGCACATGCTGGGTCTGCAGAGCCGTCGGCGGCGTGTGTTGCTCATGTGCCGCTGTTTCTTCTGCAGCGGTCGGGCGGGCGGTAATTCCACCGCTGCCGCCGTTATAGCTGACGTGGTTTACCGTGGTGTTGTTAATTACGGTGCTGTTGTAGACGTTGTGAATGTTGGTGGCGTTCACGTTGTTCGCCGAACGATTGTAGTAAAACTGTCCGTTCTGCCAACGTCCGCCCTGGTAGCCGGAACCACCATAGCCGAAGCCATAGTTGACGCCACCGTAGAAGCCGACACTGCGACCCCAGTAGCCGCCATTCCAGGCGTAGGCGTTACCGCCCCACCCCCAGTAACCGGGCGTCCAAAGCAGGCCAACTGCAGGAGCCATCACCCACGTGCCTGGTACCCAGAAGTAGCCTTCACCACCATAAGCCCAGTAGCCGGGCGTCCATAAGTAGCCGGCGGCCGGAGCCATGGGTTGCGTGTACACAGGCAGTGCGGGCGGAGCGATCCCGATCGACACTACCAACTGTGCTAACGAGGAGGCCGACATGGCCAATATTGCGACCGCGAGGACAACTAACGCACGAACTGAGCGAATAGTCTTCATTTCAACCTTTCCTGCAGTTGCCTTCGCTTGCTTATCACCTGCTGCCTACAGTAGCGCAGAACGGCAGATTTGTTGCAGTAAGGGCAACTAGTGAACCGAAGTTCAAGAATGATTATGGCGGAGAACGAGAAGCGCGTCCGGTCACTATTGACCTTTCCCATACTGACATCTGCACTTTGGCCGGCTGCACGCACACTGAGCTATTTTGGACAGACACTTGCTTTTGGAAGAGGATATGATTCGCTTAATTCTTCGTTGGGAATACATCAGAACTCATTATGAAAACGAACTATCTTCACCTATCCGCATTTACCTGTGTTGAGTGCAGTGGGCCGGTTATCTCCGGAGCCGTTGCAACTCGAGAAAATGAGATACAGCGAGAGACCGACATCAGGCAGGTCGGTTCTATTTGCTTATCGTGCAGGAGAACATATGGTTCGCTGCCCACTTCACGCGCTGTCCGTCACATCGCTCCCTTCGAATGGACCTCCGGAACTCCTGAGCTGCGGTGAAGCGAGCAATTGTGATCAGCTTTCGGCAACCCGATCGGTGAATACTCTATTTCAGATAACAACACTTCCCAACCCAGACCTTAGCTGGTCGCAGATACTCAAGTGGTAAGGAGCTCTCGATGAATCTCAATCTATTGGATCCCAAACTGATTATTCCAGCAGTCGTGGTGCTTCTGCTAATCGCCGTTGCCGTTGCGCTGTATGTCCGACAACGCAGGAAGACCTCGGCAGGGCTGCGCGAACGTTTTGGACCGGAGTACCAGTTTGCTGTCCAGCAACAACATGGCTCCGAACGTAAAGCCGAAGCACAACTGGCGGATCGTGAAACCCGGGTTGAGATGCTGAAGATCCGTAATCTTGACCCAATGGAGCGCGAGCGCTACTTACGCGAGTGGCAGGAGGTGCAAGCCCGCTTTGTCGATTATCCGAAGGGCGCAGTGACGGAAGCCGACGAACTGGTGTGCTCGCTCATGCGCACTCGTGGCTATCCAGTGGCTGACTTTGATCAGCGTGCGGCGGACATTTCTGTCGATCACCCACAAGTAGTGGAGAACTACCGGTCGGCACACACGATCGCATTGCGCCTTGGCAGAGGCGAGGCTAGCACCGAAGAGTTGCGCACCGCGATGATCCACTATCGCTCGCTCTTCGACGAACTGGTGCAGGTGCAAACGGTTGGCGACCAAAGAGTGGCGTAACCCCAGAACCTGTAACTTTCCAAAGAGACAGGAGGTCATAGAAATAAATGGCACAATCAGTCCTGGAACACACGACCGAACGCATCACCGAATCAGCACGCAAGGCATCTCGTGCGACATCCGCCATCGCTGATGCAATTGAGGATGGCGTGGGAGCCGCGAGTCGTGCCGCAAAACAAGGTGGCGACGCTGCCGAAGAGTTTCTTGACGACACAACCAAGCGCCTGCAGCGGCACCCTATTGAAACTGTTGTAGCAACATTCACGATTGGCGTTGCCGCAGGAATATTTATCGGCTGGATGATAAGGCGAAGGTAATGCTTACCTCTCCCGCGCAACCCGCTGTTTATTAGCGAGAGCTGGCCTGAAACAACAGCAGCACAACAAAGAACAATTCAATCGAAATACAGAAAAGGTAGGTATGCCGTTACTTCAAGTTGTCCTGGTCCTGATCGTCGTTGGCGTCCTCCTGTGGCTGGTGGATCGCTTTATCCCTATGGCGAGTTCCATTAAGTCGATCCTAAACGCGGTGGTTGTCATAGCCGTAGTGTTATGGCTGCTGAATATCTTTGGGCTCCTTCATTCCCTCTCGAGCATTCACATCGGCAAAATGTGACGGAGATGGAAAGGGATGCGATCCGACCATTGCCTCGTCGGCGATACTCTGGTCTTTCGGATGTTATCGCCACGAGTTTGGGACGACCGTCCATTGTTGAAAAGTCGGTAGAAGCCGTCGCTTGTGACAGACAATGCAACGCCCCGGACACAGGAAGACACGAGGCAAAAGCACTCTTTCAACCCAACCCTCGGGAGGCTCAGCTCTGAACTGATCTCCCTTACACACACGGCAGTGCGCCGACAATAAGTGCATTCTTCGGGCGTGACACTGTTCCCGGTACCGAACAGCGGGTTAGTATTCATGGCTAGGTGTGTTGATGAAGGACTTAAATCGCCCGGAGCCCTTATTCAGGCTCCAACGCGGCCCGTGCTCTATCGCGAGTTCGTAAAGACGATCATGGGCTGGATGGCCGGGGAAAGCTGTTCAACATTGCTCAGTGAGCAGCCCCGGCTTCGCCGGAGGCGGTCTTCCTGATATCGGAGCTGCGGTCCTGAAGGAATAACTCACCTCGCGCCACTCGGCGCATCGCATCGACAAGAGCGGGTCCGTCCATCGAACGATAGACCACACCCTGTGCTCCCAACCAGCGCATATAAGCGGTAAGCTCGTTGTCCTCGGCGAGTAGCAGCAGTGCAGTCCGGCGCTGCTTCAACACCGGCTGGATCTTCGAAAAGACCGGCAGAAAATTCGTTGACAGAACCAGCACGTGAGGTATGAAGGTTTCCAGGATGTTCAGCAACTGTGCGGCAGACCGCGGCTGGGCCATGAGGCAAATATCGTCGGCATCCGCCACTATTTCGGCCACCCCAACGTGAAAAAGCTCCTGATGGTCAGCGAAAATAACATCGATCAAGACCGTCCCTCCCGGTTCGACCGAACTGCAGATAAGATCTAGATCGCCAGAGGATACCTGGCCGTCTTTTTAAAAACTGATCAAAATTGCTCACTTTTTCATTTTGTTCAAATGCGGCTACAGAATCGGCGATCTAGGTTGGGGGCGTCTATTCGCGGAGAAGGAAAGTGAGCAGTGCTCGGTGCACCCGCAAGCTGCCGTTGTACTCGATGAAGCCCATCTTACGAAATCGGTTCATGAAGAAGCTTACCCGCGACCGAGTGGTGCCAATCATCTCGGCCAAGGTAGCCTGGCTCACCTTCAGAATGGCGGGATCAGGCTTGGATTGTGCCCCAAAACTTGCGAGCAGCAGAAGAGTTCGGGCCAGCCGCTTTTCGCTGGAATTGAAGAGTTGGTCGAGGAAATCTTCTTCGATCCGAACAATGCGAGAGAGCAAGTGAGCGATTAATAGCCTGGCGAACACAGGGTCGTCATGGATGATGCGAACGATAGTCGCTTTCTCCACTCGCATAATTGTGGACAAATGTACCGCTGTTGCCGTAGACATCCGCCGTGACGGCACTCCTAAACAGCCTTCGCCGAAGAAGTCGCCTTTTCGAAAAATAGCGATCACTGCCTTCTTGCCTCGTCTGGAGAGAACAGTCTGTTTCACGTTGCCGGCCTCGACGTAGAACATCGCATTCGCGGCTTCGCCCTGAGAAAAAATGGATTGTTTGTTTCGGTATTCCCGGGTGGTCCGCTCGCTGCCGATTCTCTTGAGAAATGTCGCCGGCTTAAAGACTAGCGCGCGTTTGCTTGGCATCGATACCTCCCAAAAGAGTCGATCTTTCCTGCTGCGTAGTTGGTCAATACATGACCTGGTGGTACCTCAGTCTGGTCAATCAAGGCGCAACTTATCTCCATCTCGGGTGAGCTTCGCAAGGGGGACCCTTGGGACGCGTCCTCGGATTTAGGCATTCGCATGAGCCTTCCTGTCTAAGACTACTAACCGCGCGTTTGGGGAAACTGGTCAAAAGCGCTCAAGCGGCTGAATTGGGTGCGGGGTACCATTCAACGGAGCACGCCCCACGGATCACAACCGAGTGTCGTTCGAGGTGGGAATAAGAACGTGTTGATGGCGCCGGATCGCTGGAATCGCCAAGTAGAGTGACGCGACAGTTAGCTCCGTTGCCTTGCCCGATGTTATGGATCTTACTTGCCAATCCACCGTGTGTGCGGTTTGTCCAGGCTTAATCCTGGATCTATTACCTCAAGTAAACTAAAGGCTCGCGGATGAGATTTAGCTTGCTTACCTATCCCTAGAATGATACGGCCAGCCCATGGGATGCGATGGCCGTAATACTGCAGCTCGTCGTCGAGATCGGGCGCACGATAATGCAACATATTGTGAGGGATTTCATTTGTGAGCCATTCGGTAGGAGGGTTGCCGACGAAGTAGTTCGCTTTAACCTGCGGCTCATCTATCTTTGCGAGCTGCCAAAGATCAGGCAGCGCGTCGTTCCTGGTGAGCGAAAAGGGGCAAGCAAGGTTAAGTATGTGGAATTTCGGCGGTGAAGGGGTCTGTTCCAGGTTTGGCGCAAATGGCGAGGACAAATTTTCGTAGGCCGGGCGGAAACCGTACTCCGCCTTCTGGAGCCTCCGCAAATGGTGCGGCGAGAATTGACACTTGGGTTGGAGTTTTGCTTGCAGATGGCCCTTCTTGTGTCCATGCTAACCGCGCATAAAACATCAATGGAGTGAGGGACACAATGAGGAGAACATGCACCTGAGAGAGTCTCTGGCGACTCATTGGAATCACCTCCTCGGAGGTTCTGGCGTAGCAAGGCCTTCGACAGATTGAGCCTACCGCTTAGGAGCGGCGGCAGACTGAGCAAAATCGCTCAAATCGGCTGAAATCTACAATCCGCGACTGTGTGCAGTATTGAACAGGCACTCTCACATCTCCGGTTCTTAAAAGCGTATGATGCTAAGTGAGGGCGGCCCCTCCGGAGGTGTGACATGAGCTCCAGCGTGATGCCAGCCCGCAGCCGAGTCCTTCCAGCGAAGCGAGCGGCGACAGCTGATTCGATAGGATCACTGCCGCTTACCACAGGCGAAATGCCAAAGCGGTCCCGAACCCCCAAGCCGCAACCAATAAACGGCGCTACAGTTTTCGATCCCGAGATCTTCCTCGAAAGAGTTGGCTTGAGCAAAAAAGTTGTCCGTCTGAAAAGAACCGAGACGGCCTACGCGCAAGGCGACCCAGCCGATGCGATCTTCTACGTGCGGAAGGGCCAACTGCGAGTAACAATCGCCTCCGCGAACGGAAAAGAAGCGACGCTTGCCCTGGTAGGGGCGGGGGAATTCTTGGGAGAGAACTGCATGCTCTCAGCTCACCCTCTTCGACTCGCGAGCGCTACGGCAATGACCGAGTGTGTCTTGCTCAGGATTAGCAAGCCGGAAATGGTGCGCGTACTTCACCAGGAAAAAGAATTATCCGAGATGTTCGTAGCTTTTCTTCTCGCACGAAATGCCCGGATGCAGGCCGACCTGGTTGATCAGCTTTTCAACTCCAGCGAAAAGCGGCTTGCGAGGATTCTGTTACTGCTCGCGCAGTTCGGCAAGGAAAGTAGACCCGAGACGGTGGTTCCAAAGATCAGCCAGGAGATATTGGCTGAGATGATTGGCACAACCCGATCACGCGTGAGTTTTTTCATGAATCGCTTCAGGAAATTGGGATTCATTGAATATAACGGGGAGATCCGGGTCCACAACACTCTCCTTAATATTTTTCTGAAGGAATGAAGCTTGCAGGTGTGGTGTGGATGTGTCTGCCACATAAGACCACCGATCATTCCGCCTGCGATGTATCTTCAGAATTTGCCGCCTTGGTCTAAATTGACCGTTCTCGTCTGTCTGCGCGTGACATGATCAGGTGTTATGCCGCCCAACAAGAAAAAGAGAGCGTTCAGCGACGCGACTCTCCGCGAAGTGAAAAAAGAAATGGCAAAGCCTCGCACGGTGGAGTCCGCCAGAAGAGCAGCTTCCGTTGGTCCTGCCAGGAAGCGACGAGCGTTCTCATTGCTTGTGACGAGCGTGTGCTGATTCAAATCGATGAAGTACACATCTCCGGTCGCATTGAAGGGTGATCCGTCGGACCAGCAAATCCTGACTCGTTGTTTCTATCCGTCGAACGGCGCCGGTCCGCGCTGGCCTCGTGGGCATTTCCGAACTGATGTCCTGAATCCCAACTGATCTCTGAGTGTGTTTTGGCCCGCTTTGGGATGAAAGCCGTGGCCAACTCCAGATGTGGTCAATTCTGCTCAGACCTCAGGACGCCCCGAAATTACAAAAGTGATAGCCCTCCAAGTGGCTCGGAAGAACCAGAATCTGAGTTTTACGAGGGAGTAAGGAGAAACATGAAAAGCAGCACGAAAGACAGAATCAAGGGCAGCTTCCACGAGGTGAAAGGAAGCATCAAAGAGCAGGTCGGAAAGGCCACCAATGACCGCAACTTGAGAGCCGAAGGAAAGGCCGAAAAGAACGCAGGCAAGGTTGAACAGCGCATAGGCCACGCTAAGGAAAGCGTCGCAAAGTTGAAGGGAAAGCTCAAAGAGTTAACGACCGCGTAGGGCAGTCAGAGATGAATCCGCAATCTGATTAAGACTGATACTTGTGAGATAGGGATAATATTCCGACACTTGCCGAGTGGACCGGCCGGGCCGGTAGCGCCTACTCGCAATTAACGAACCAGCCGCCACAGCCGTGAAGTCCTAGTGTGCCGACTAGATCGAGAAAGCCGAGTACCAGAAAGCAGAATGCGAAATAAGTTGGGTAAGAGACCGTTTACAGCGGCAAAGGGCCGCGTCACATTCCGAACCGCAGGAACAACGCCACCATCTTCTCCGTTTAGGCGGTCCTCGGAAGCTCAAGCCCTTCAATGGCATTCCTTCATATCAGAATCCCGAGCCAATTACTGCGCGAATCGGCGGACACTCGGAAACGATCGCTCGCTGCCAGATGAATAGTCGGCTAGGCGCGGAAATGAAATGTGGTCGCGACTTCGCCGCATCACATCGGCGCAGGGGGCGTCATACGGCCAGATGAAAGGAAAGCATTCGTGAACACTGGCCGATTTATGAGGACCGATTGGTCTTGTAGGATTTCGCTAATTTCCTGCACGATTTGAGTCACGGTCAGAGTGTTCGCGCGGATATCTTGGCTCCATGAGCGCTATACATTCGCAAACAACTTCTATGGTTCCCGTTAACGCTTCCACGTGGTTTGTCACGGGGATCAATCGTGGCCTCGGCCGTAGCATCGCCGAAGCTATTCTCAACCGAGGCGGCAAGGTGGCCGGCACGGTTCGCAGACGCTCCGATGCGGCGGAGCTTGAGCAGCGGTTCCCCAGCCAGCTTTGGGTGGCAGAGTTGGATGTGTCGGATTTGGCCAATATCCCAAAGGTGTTCGACGCAGCGGTGAAGGCACTCGGTCGAATCCATGCAGTTGTCAGCAACGCGGGCTACAGTCTGTTGGGTGCGGCTGAAGAATTAGAACTCGACGCGATGCGGCATATCGTCGACACAAATCTGTTGGGCTCGATTCAGCTTGCGCGCGCGGCCGTGGCGCATATGCGCCCTCTTGGTGGAGGTCGCATCCTCCAGATTTCAAGCGGTGCAGGACAATCGTCGTTTCCAGGATTGTCGCTCTATTGCGCGACGAAATGGGGCATAGAAGGGTTCTTTGAGAGTCTATCGCAGGAAGTTGCCGGCTTCGGCATCGGGACGACGTTGGTAGAGCCGGGGACGATTAGGACAGACTTCGGAGGCGCAGGCATTCTTAGCCCGGAGCTGGAGGCTTACAAGGATGGGCCGGTAGGAATGCTGCGGCAGATGGCGAAGAGCGGCTACGTGGCGCCGGGCGATCCGGTGAAGATGGCGAACGCAATCGTGGACACGTTTGAAGCGGAGGTTGCACCGCCGCGGCTCGCGTTGGGAGCCGACGTCTACGGGTATATCAAGACGGCGCTTGATGCGCGGCTGGGTCAGCTTGAAGCCTTCAAAAATCTTGCGACCGATTGCGATGCAGATTGAAATCGATACTATGGAGGAGATGGCTGCCGTCTCCTCACTTCGGAAAGAAGCGCGGTCGATCCTTTTGCGGCACGCTGAGGAGGATCAACTCACAAGGAACGCTCTTCCTGGCCTGCACCTGATGCGGTTTGGGTGGGCGAGCAGACCGTTGGTGACTGTGCAGTCGATGCGCTGCATGGCGCTGGTGCTTCAAGGGGTAAAAACCCTCGACTTTGGCACAACTCATCTTGAGTACGGAGCGGGACAGTTCCTCCTCTCATCGATCGATATGCCGTCGACCTCCAGAATTTTGAACGCAACCGGACGAAGCCCGCTACTGGCGCTCGCAGTGGAGATTGATTTCGAAGAGTTGAAACAGGTGATCGGTCGATGCGACACGTTGCCGGCTTCGAGGCCGCAGTCTGCCATCGACGTGTTTGATGCCGACCCGGATTTACTGGCGGCAGTGATTCGTCTATTACGATTGCTGGACACACCGGAGCACGCAGCCGCCCTAACGCCGCTGATCAGGCAAGAAATTCTGTATCGACTGCTTTCAGGGCCATCCGGCTCGCGGCTATTGGAGATTTCCAGGCACAACAGTCCATCCCACCGCATTAGCCGAGCGCTCACCTGGCTGCAGAAGCAGTTCACGAAGGGGTTCATGGTTGACGACCTCGCCCGTCACGTTGGCATGAGTCCATCGTCGTTTCATCAGCACTTCAAGGCGATGACGGGAATGACGCCGATTCAATATCAGCGCCGGATTCGACTTCACGAAGCGCGAAAGTTGCTGCTGGTGGATTCGCTCGGCGTTGGTGAAGCGAGCTATCGCGTCGGTTATCAGAGCCCATCGCAGTTCACCAAGGATTATCGGCAGTGCTTCAGTCGCTTGCCAAAGGACGATGTTCTGGCGCATGCGACTGAAAGGTGCACTTTCACGGGATACTCGCCGGAGATGTCTTTGCGTTAGGGAAGAACCACAGCGCGAGAAGCGACCGTGCCATCCCCTTCTTGAGGATTAAGTCTTTTCTCGTCAGTCCCTTACACCGTAATCCAAAATTAAGGTTGCGCCGCCGACAGCGTGTGATAGTTTCATCCGTTAAAACGAGCGCAGGAGGGAATCGTCATGGTCCTGCAGCCAATCGCAGTTTCGATTTTCGACGTCAACTTGCGACAGAAAACAATAGTGCTCATCTCGCTCACCATTCTGGCGTTAGCTTTTGCGACTGTCCCAGCTGCTCACGCGCAGACCTTCACCGTGCTTCACAATTTCACCGGCGGGTCTGACGGCGCCAACCCTCTGAATGGCTTGACGATCGATGCCGCAGGCAATCTTTATGGCACAGCCTCGGCGGGCGGACAGCGGGTCTCAGGCTGCGAAAACTACGAGGGAACTTACGGCTGCGGTACTGTCTTCGAAATGAAGCCCTCCGGTTCAGGCTGGGTGTTGACGCCTCTTTACGAATTTCCGGGCGGCACCAATAACAGCAATCCCTCACTTGGCGTTGTGTTCGGGCCGGACGGCGCGCTCTACGGCGTGGCCGGCACCGGGTTATACCGTTTGGCGCCCGGTCCAACGCGCTGCGCCGCTTTCCTATGTAGCTGGCAGGAAAACCTGCTCTACACCTTCCAGGGCCAGCCGGATGCGTCATATCCATCGAGCCGCGTAATCTTCGACAGCACGGGAAACATGTACGGAGTAAGTTATTTCGGCGGCGCTTATAACGACGGTGCAATCTTTCAAGTCAGCCACCCCGGCAGCGGTTGGACAGAGAGCGTCATCCACTCGTTCGACTCAGAGGGCGGAGAGAGCCAAGGATTACCGGAAGGCTCGCTCGCCATCGATCACTCCGGCGATCTTTACGGAACGACTGACTGCAGCGCGACGCTCGGCTGTTTCTGGGGCGCGGTCTGGGAGCTGCAGCCCTCGCAATCCGGCTGGAACCTGACCAACCTCTACCAATGGGCCTTGGGTACCGGTTATCAGCCTGTCGGCGTCATCAGCGATTCCGTCCGGGAATCTGTACGGTACCGACTTTGGTGACGGCGGCAGCGACATCCCCGGAGCAATCTACGAGCTCAGCCCTTCGAACGGAGGCTGGAACTACACCCAGCTCTACGGCTACCAGCTCGGGGACCTTGCCAACGGGTTGGTGATGGATTCTGCCGGAAATCTCTATGGCGGCGATTTCGAGTACGGCTATGGTTACATCTTCAAGCTCTCGAACTCTGGGGGTGGCTGGATATTCACAACCCTCCACACCTTTAGCCAGTCTGACGGCGAGTTTCCTCAGGGGCCGATCGTCATCGACAAGAACGGCAACCTGTACGGCACGACCATCAAGGGCGGCTTGTACGGCTATGGAGTCGTCTGGGAGATCAAGCCTGATTGATAGACTTCAGCTCACTTAGCGGAACATCGCCATAGCGCAAGTAATCCGCCGTGGGCCTCGCCGTAGGCCTCTTTGACTATCCCTCATGGCCAATGAAGATACTCCTTTTCCCGTTACAAACGAGCAAGTAGCTTAGGCGATTGACGAATAACCGAAAAACAGCCCACTTCAGTTCGCGCCCTCAGGTGCGTTGCGGTGATGCTGTGCTGGTTTCATAGCTGTAAAGGAAGGTACCTACAGAGTCGCCCTCAAGGTACCCTCCCATGTGTTACTTCCGATTTGCCGACCACCAGAAGCTATCCAGAAATCACGTTCTTTGGCCGACTTGTCGAGAGTAATCTTCCAAAAAGGTCAGTTCTGGGTCATTACCTATGGTTGACTGATCCAGCGACTTCTCAACGGCTCTACGTCGCCGCTGCCGAACAGGGGATGTAGTAACGTTCGGCCGCGTAGGCACGGCGTCAGATCCCCAGATACAACCTCGCTTCGGGATCGAGCATCAGCGTTTGGGAAACCTATCTGCAGTGCGGAGCCGCTGATGGCGAAAGATCCCCTATCGACCCATTACGCTGAGCAAGCTAGTCAGCCCAGCCAACCTGGAGAGAAGGCTCAGAAGGGCCGCGGCGTAACGCGGCGTTCATTTCTGGGTCAAGTGGGCGCGGCTGGCATCGTGGCTACGACACACCCATTGCTGGCTCACGCTTCCACTGGGCAAGTTGAGATTCCCACACCCGTTGCGCCACCAACTTCGGCGCCGGGCGTGGTGCCCGTCACTCTGACGATCAATGGCAAGGAATATCACCTGAAACTGGAGCCGCGAGTGACGCTGCTCGATGCACTCCGTAACAATTTACAGATGTTCGGCACCAAGAAGGGCTGCGATCACGGGCAGTGCGGCGCATGCACGGTTCACGTAAACGGACGCCGGGTCAATTCGTGTCTGACGTTCGCGATCATGCACCAGGGCGACGAGATTACGACCATCGAGGGACTCGCGCGGAATGGCGAGCTGCACCCGATGCAGGCCGCGTTCGTTGAACATGACGGCTTCCAATGCGGCTACTGCACATCCGGCCAGATAATGTCCGCGGTCGCGCTGCTCAACGAACCCTGTGGCGATGACGACAACTCCGTGCGGGAATGCATGAGCGGCAACATCTGCCGATGCGGCGCTTATCCCAATATCGTTGCTGCTGTGCAGCAAGTACGCAAGCGTGGCTAGCCATCGGCGGACTGGAGAACTCGATGCAAGGCTTTAATTACCGCAAGGTCGACAACGTAGCTGATGCCTTAAGCACCGGAGTGGTACCCAACGCACGGTTTGTTGCCGGCGGCACTACGCTGGTGGATCTGATGAAGCTGAATGTCGAGAATCCGCAAACTGTGATCGACATTAACACCCTGCCGCTGACCAAGATCGAGCCTACGGAGGATGGCGGGTTGCGCATTGGGGCCATGGTTCGTAACAGCGATCTGGCGCACGACAAGACTGTAATGCAGCAGTATGCGGTACTTTCGCAGGCGCTGCTTTCGGGCGCCTCGCCGCAACTGCGCAATATGGCGACGACGGGTGGAAACCTGCTTCAACGTACTCGCTGTTATTACTTTCGCGATACCAACTACGCGTGCAACAAGCGCGAGCCGGGTTCGGGATGCTCGGCTCTCGACGGTTTCAATCGCATTCACGCCATCCTCGGCACCAGCGAACACTGCATTGCGACACATCCGTCGGACATGGCAGTGGCCATGATGGCACTCGAGGCGGTGGTCCACACCAGCGGCCCGAAAGGTGAACGCACGGTTCCCCTGAATGAGTTTTACCTGGTTCCTGGCAACACGCCGCAACGTGAAAACGTACTGGTGCCGGGGGAGCTCATTACCTACGTCACACTCCCAAAGCTACCCACCGGTACGCGATCGTATTACTTGAAGCGACGCGACCGGGCCGCGTACGAATTTGCACTTGCCTCCGCAGCTGTCGTAGCCAACGTACAAGGCGGGACATTTCAGTACATTCGGATTGCGCTCGGTGGAGTCGGCACGAAGCCATGGCGGTCGACGGAGGCCGAGCGCGAGTTGCAGGGAAAACAGCCCACCGAGGCTAATTTCCGCGCCGCAGGAGAGGCAGCTCTGCGCGGCGCGAGGCCAATGCACGACAACAAATTCAAGGTCGAATTAGCCAAGCGCACCCTCATGCGCAGCCTGCAAACAGTTACCAAGCCAGCATAGGAAGTTGACATGAGTACATCAACCGTCGGGACGCCGGTCAGCCGCATCGATGGCCCTAAGAAAGTCAGTGGACAAGCGCCATACGCCATCGAGCATCGAATGTCGAACCTCGCGTTCGCAGTCGCTGTTACCAGTACGATCGCGAACGGGCGCATCGCCGCGATCGACACTTCCCGTGCTGAGACGATGCCGGGAGTTCTGACCATTCTGCATCACGGCAATCTCGGGCCGCTTTATCGGCCTGCGGGTTCGCTGGAAGAGATGAGCCGGCCGGGTGAAAGTCGTCCGCCGTTTGAAGACGACAACGTGTATTACTACGGCCAGTACGTCGCGCTTGTCGTGGCCGACACCTTCGAGCAAGCTCAAGACGCGGCGTTCCATGTGAAGGTTTCGTACCAATCGAATAAGCCTTTGGTTCGCATGGACCAGGTGCGAGAACAGTCGATCACCGATGAGGGAGTGTACAGCCCTCCTCGTGGTTCGAATTACTCGCGCGGTGACGCGGAATCGTCTTATCGGCAGGCTGCGGTCAAAATCGATTACACCTACGTCACCCCGGTCGAGACCCACAACCCTATGGAGATGCACGGCACAATCGCCGTTTGGGAAGGCGACCGGCTGACCCTGTACGAGTCGTCTCAGGGCGTAGTGAACCACCATAATGTCGCCTCGCAAGTCCTCGGAATGCGGCTGGAAAATATCGACGTAATCTCGCGTTTCATCGGCTCAGGATTCGGCTGCAAGCTCTTTCCCTGGCCGCATTCGTGGCTGGCAGCAGTGGCAGCAAAGCAGGTGAACCGGCCTGTACAATTCGCGATTCCACGCTCTCTGATGTTCACCACCGTAGGTCACCGTCCTTCTGTCGAACAGCACATCCGTATCGGCGCAACGCAGGATGGCAAGCTCACGGCCTTCCTCAATGACATACAAAACGACACGTCGTTTGTGGATGATTTTCTGGAGGACTGTGTAGATCCCACTTCAATGCTTTATAGCTGCCCAAATGTTATCGCCAGACAGCGCGAGGTGAAGCTCAACGTGGGCACGCCCACACCTATGCGTGGCCCTGGCCGGACCCCGGCGTTGTTCGGAATCGAATCGGCACTCGACGATCTCGCTATTAAGTTGAACATCGATCCGCTCGAGATCAGGCTCCGGAACTATGCAGAAAAGGATGAGGGCGCCAACAAGCCATGGTCCAGCAAGCATTTGCGTGAAGCCTACCAAACTGGTGCGGAGAAGTTTGGCTGGAGTAAGCGCAATCCAGCCGTCGGGTCTATGCGCAACGGGAGTGAGGTTCTGGGCTGGGGAATGGCGACCTGTACATGGCCCGCACACCAGCGTGGCGCCGAGGTGCGGGTGCGTCTGCTTGCTGATGGAAGAGCGCGCGCTTCCTGCGCGACACAAGACATCGGTACAGGTACCTACACGGTTTTTGCGGAGATTGTTTCCGACCGAACCGGCATTCCAGTGGACAAAATCGACGTAGTGCTCGGCGACAGCTCTCTGCCGCCGGGGCCTACATCCGGCGGCTCTTCGGCAACCGCGAGCGTTATCCCCGCCATTGCCGAGGCCACAGACAAGGCAGTTCAGGCGGTACTAAAGGCCGCTTCCAAGGCCGAAGATTCGCCGTTTGCGAAAGCCGATCCGAAAACTCTGAAGTTCGGCCAAGGGCGGGTCTATGCGAGCGACACATCCCCGGAGAACGGCGTTCGTTTTGAAGAGATTCTGCAAGCCAACAAACTCGTCGGGCTCGACGGACAGGCAAAGACAAACGAGACGGAGGAGCAGAAGAAATATTCGACGCATTCGTTCGGCGCACACTTTTGCGAGGTCAGCTACGACCCCGAAGTCTTCCGCCTACGCGTAACCAGGTGGCTCACGGTGATGGACGGCGGCCGCATGATCAACCTGAAGACGGCGCGCAACCAGATTATGGGCGGCGTCGTGATGGGAATTTCCATGGGACTGTTCGAAGAGACGGTCTACGATATGCGCAACGGCAAGCCGGTCAACAACAATTACGCGGACTACCTTGTGCCGGTGAACGCGGATATTCCCGAGATCGACGTCATTTTCCTCGATTACCCGGATAAGGTAATGAGCGAATACGGCGCGCGCGGAGTGGGCGAAATCGGGCTGACCGGATGTGCCTCGGCTCTGACGATGGCGACCTATCATGCGACCGGAGTGCGGGTGCGTGAGTTGCCAATTCGAATCGAGAAGTTGATGGTTTGAGGGCCCCCTTCTGACGGACCGCCGTTACGGCCGCTCGATCAAATGGGGGCGACACCGCGTTTTGAGGCGGATCAGTTCCATTGCAGCTTCGCCTGCTCGGCTTTGGCTTGCTGGAAAATGGGGAGGTCGGGGTCAGCATCCTTCCAGAGGGTAAGGAAGTTGTGGTACGCCTGGCTGGCGGCTGCTTTGTTGCCCATCGTCGCCTCAGCGCGGGCTAACTGCAGATGGGCCAGTGCAGCCAGTACGAAGTTACCGGCGATCCCTGGCTGATCGATCATCTTTTGAAATTCTGCTGCGGCCGCCTGCGCGTTTCCCACCTGCAGGAAAGCTACCCCGCGCAGATAGATGGGATACATCGGTCCGAGTTCAAACGGCGACTGACTTCCCAGTTCATAGGGCGCAGCTGACTCCAACGCTGTGATAGCGCGGTCAGGATTATGGTTGCTCAGTTCGGTTGCAGCTGCGATCGATGGCAACCAATAACCTTGCACGATAGAGTTCTCCGGCGCCTCCTGATCCAGTTGTGCGGCCAGCTTCTGTGCCTGAGCGGTGTCTCCGGCTCGTGCCAAAGCAAGGGCGGCCAGAATTCTGACGGATTGCCCGTCGCTCAAAGCCAACGCTTCCGCCGCCCGCTGCCGCGCTCTGGCGAAATTGCCGACCTCGGCTTCGCGTAGAGCTTCATTCGCTCTCCATGCGCCAGCCATTTCCGCCGCGCCAGCCCGTTTCAATGACTCCACGGCACGCTGAGAAAACTCGCGGCCTGCTACGAAGCGTCCCCGATAGGCATCGGTGTCAGACTGGACGGACAACATCGTACCCTCGAACCCAGTGCCGATCGCTGCCGCCAACAGCTGCGCCATAGTCGTATTGTCATGTTTCAAGAATGCGAGACAGTACCAGTACTCATACGGCATATAGGGGCCGTCTCGTTTGCGGGCGCGCAATTCCTTGAGGACAGCCTCGGCCGTGTCCAGTTGGTTTAGCGCGACGTAGATGCCGATGAGGTTGGAGAAATCAGCATCAGCGGGCGCTAGGCGAAGGGATTCCCGCATCTCAGCCGCCGCCTTTTCGTATTGGCCGAGCGGGATATTGAAGGAGCCCAGGTCCGCGCGAGGCACATAATCTCCGGGGTAGCTCTGCGACCATTCTGTCGCAACCTGGATTGCCTTTCCCAAATCACCGGTAGCCAGGCCGTAGTAGTGTGCTTCAATCCCCAACCGCTCCCGTTGGGTCAGCCGATTTCGTAGCTCGTAGGCCTTCTGAAGGTTTTGAAACGCCAACTTGGTTTCGTTCAGGTTGGAATAGGCGAGCCCGAGATCGAGGTACGCCATGGCAAAACTGGGATCGAGCTCTATAGCACGCTCAAAGTAGGGAATAGCAGCCTGCCCGCCGCCCTGCACCTGTATCCTTCGTCCTTGAGTGAACGATTGCAGCGCATCCAGGGACGACGTCGTCGCCTCTTCCAGAGGCTGATCGAATTTCCTGACCGACGCCAGTGACTCCCCTAAACTCGTCCGCAAGCGATTGCTGGCCTGCTGAAGTGCCGTAAGTACCTTGTTCAGGTTCTCGGCCTCCGCCTCGGCACTGGCTAGCGTATCTCCTGTCTGGCAGTTTGTGGCTTGCAATTCGATCAGATAATGCTCACCCACGGCTGCAATCGACCCCGCCACCACCGCCTTGCCATTGGTGCGCAGGCAAAGCTCACGTGCGACCTCCCCGATGACGGGCTGATCTACCGGACGATCCATCAACCGTAGGGCACCGGCTGCGCGCTGATCAGAGAGGACGTTCAGGAATGGAGATTGTTCGAGCTGGAAGGACAAGGCCGTCTTCAAGGTGTCGTCGAATACCTTATCGCCGGTGTGGTTACGGAAGTCGGCGACTACGATCGTGTCCTTCTCATTGAGCGCCGATACCTTGCGTGTGCTCCAGTACATGCCGATCACGATGATAGGAATGCAAACTGCTGCGACCAGGAGCGCACGGCGCAACTGCGTGCGGCGGCCAACCTGACGGCTGGGAGCACTTTCCGGCGCCGGCGCGACGGCTGCTGCGGCAGCGCTTGAAGGTGTAGTGGCCACGCTTTGTGGAGCGGTCGCAAGTGCGGCCTCCGATCCGGAACCTGGGGCCGATTTGGCGGTGGCGACCACCGGTGTTGGTCTTATGCTGGAAGGTGATTCCACTACAGTCGGCGACATGGAGATGGTTTTTGAAACCACTGGTGCGAGAAAACGATAGCCACGGCGCGGAATTGTCTCCACGTAAACCGGCCGGTCGGCACTGTCGTTGAGGACGCCTCTGATCTGCTTGATGCACTGGTTCATCCCGTGCTCAAAATCCACGAATGTGTCATCGCCCCAGATTTGCTTCTGAATTTCCTCCCGGGTTACGACTTGGCCGGCATTCGCTGGCAAGCAGGGCCAACAATCGAAACGGCTGAGGCGCAAGTCTGATCGCGGTCCCGTCCTTGCGGATCTCTTCCGAATCGAGATTTAGCTCGAAAACTCCGAAGCGGAGAAGCTTCTGCGTGGTGCCCAAGCACGACTCCTTGCCAAGTTAGGCCGGATTATATATCGATGCTGCCTAAAAACCTGCTTTTCTTTTGCTGATATCTGGCACTAACCATCTATTTATCAACTGCCTAGACGATTACCTCGAACTTATACGTAACTGATCTCCAACTGACCTCCCAAGTATTGATCGCCGGTTCGATTGGGCGCATTGTGCCTCACGAAAGCGGGAAATTGAGCCGAGCTCGATCGACCTGCTTTCAGGGGGAGGCTTCCGGAGGTGGGGAAAACATCCCGCCTCCTGGGGGCTCACAGGAGCAGACGCCATGAAGGTATCACTCGCAGCCATCGCCGGCACGTTGATCTTCGCGGTCTACATGATCTTGATTTCGCCACCGCTGCAACAGATCGGGCAGCAGCTCGAATCGGTGGTTCGTTGAACGAAGGCACCCCGGCGGCGCCGCAACGCGTTCGCCGGAGCGGAAAAAGGCCAAAACAGGCGGGCCATTTTCACAGGGGAATCCCGAGGGCGCGTGACACCCGGCCCCCACGGAGAGCGATCGGACAGGCACATCGCCAAGGTTTCCAAGAAAAGGAGGTCACCATGCAATCGCAAACGACTAACAGCAGGGCAAAGATGCTAGGGCCATTCCTGACGCTGATTTTGTCCTCGACGAAGCGGGGCGAAGTTGCGAGTACGGCCTTCCAGCCGGAATCGGTCGGGAGTTCGACCTCACACTACCGCCCCTCCGCCACGAGTGACGAAACACTCCACGCGACCGAGCCCGCTTTCCGTACGCCACTGATGCTGGGGCCGTTCCTGACGCTGATCCTGACCCTCAGACGCCGCCGGCGGGAGAACCTGATGGCGCTGGCAGTGAGGATTTAGGAAAGCAAGGCACCTTAAGTAAGGAACAACTGCGCGGTGAAGTTGCTCCCGTTTTCAACCAAACATCGCCGCCACAACCTACTGACCACAAGGAGGTCACCGTGAAAACACAGATTAGCAAACACGCCACCAGCGCAGTCGCAGTTCAACCCGAACCCATGTTGCAGAAAAAGGACCGCATGAAAAGGCAGAGCTCCGCCATACTCAGGCTGGCAACGGTAGCCGCGATGGTTATCATCGTCGCCCTGTCGGCGGGCGCACAGACGGTTTACATGATGAGGCAAGACAATATCTGCGAAACAAGCCCAGCATGCGACACCAACACACTGATGTCTTTCTCATTCCCCGCTGTCGGCGGCCAATTCACCGCGACACCGGTGGGAGTGCCCGAATCCGATGCCGAAATCCGCGGACTGGCGTTTGATAATTACAACGACACGCTGTACGGGATTACGGCGCAAGGTATCTTCGGGAGCGTGAATGTGAATACTGGCGCATTTACTCCGCTGCTCACGCTACCATACTGGCCCCAGGGCTCGATCCAAAACGAATGGAGCGGCCTGGCTCCCGATGGACAGAACAACTTCTACGCCGTAAACGCATATGGAAACAACGAGCTGATCCTCATCAACGTCTCCAACCCTACGATGCCCACGCAGACGCTCGTAGGCCATACCACTTTCAATTCCGGCGGCCAGCAGTACCCACAACAGATTCTGGGTGTGGCGTATTCTGCGAGCGGTGTTCTTTATGGAAGCGACCGCGGTATCGATAATGTCGTGATTCTCAGCACCCAAGACGGAAGTGTCAGCTTCCCGTATAACTACACCGGCGGCGTCAATAACTTTCAGGAAATCGGTTTCGATCCGTCAGGAAACCTTTATGTTGTTTTTGACCACGGTGCCCCCAACAACGGCGCAGGGTTCGCGAAATTTGATTTCACCTCCGGCACGGCAACGGAAGTAGGAGGACTTAACTTTCAGATCGATTTCAACGGTTGTTGCGGGAATGGAACCTATGGTGCGGGCGGCTTCGCTTTCGTTTCGGCTTGTCTTGCCCCGCCCAGCAACATGATTGCATGGTATCCCTTGGATGTTGCCAGTACTGCTACCAACACTTCGCAGCCGGATCTGGTCAACAACAACACTGCCACGGCTTACGGCAAACCTTTGAGCATTGCCGGAGAAGTATCGGGTGCGTTGTCCTTCAATGGGAGCACTAGCTACCTGGAAGCTCCAGACCAAACCTACTTGAATATCCCCGCGAAGCAGGACTTGTCCTTCGACGTCTGGGTGAAAATCAGCAGCCTGAACCAGGGCGTAGTGTCGCTGGTTGATAAGCGGGAGAGCAGTCCGATTCAGGGATATCAGTTCTTCCTGTACAAGGACCTGTTGGGGCTGCAGTTGGGTAATAACGACAACTACACCAATTACGTGTCGACCACCGCCGTTCCGGCCGACAATAAATGGCACCTGGTAGCAGTCACGGCCGATAGAAGTTCGTCCTCGTGCGGCACCGCGTGTGGAACCTGGTACCTGGACGGGAAAGCCGTTGGGACGTTCGATCCCTCCAGCTACGACAATCTTTCATTGAGCTCCACCGGCGTCCCGCTTCTTATCGGCTCGCAAGAGTCAGGGTTGGGAGGTGGAGAATTCTTCAAGGGTGGTTTGGATGAACTGGAAATGTTCAACCGGGCACTGAACGCGAGCGAAGTGCAGGCCCTGTTTAATGCCGGCCCGGCGGGAAAGTGCAAATGATAGCTGCGGGAGAATCTGCGGAAACGGAACGTCGCAATTCATTCGACGTAAACTAGCCCACGGTTCTCCCCACATTTGCAAGCCCATCCTCTGGTAACAGAGGGTGGGTTTTTTTCCTGTTTGGATTGTGGACCGGGACATAATGCAAAAGCATGCGGCGGCCGCGGTGGTCATTGGTGTAGGTTTGACCGCTTGGACTGGTGACCGTTCTGCTATGGCGGGGAACACCTCAGCTGGCTAATGGCCACCCGTAGTTGGCTAAACAGAACTTGGTCCGACACCGGCTTCGACAACATTGGACCGCAAGCCCTGCTCTGTAAAGCTACATTTCCCACAAGAAGACTTCTTGGGAGTTGGACGTGCACTTCAGCGGAATAGCCGTTTTACGTTCAAGTGGCGGTGCCAATGCAGTTGCCGGATGCTGCCCGAGAAATATCCGCGCCCTCCGCGTAATCCGCGGCTGTCTTGGTTTTTCCAGACCACACCTACCGCATGAAATTTCCATGGATGAGCCTCACGCCTCCACGTCTGACTGCTCAGAAACGCCCCTTGCCTTTAGACTGCTGATAATTCCATTTGAGGAGAAAGTCCCATGGCTTGTTCACCCGAGGTACTGCGCGGTGTGCCCTTGTTTTCCAATCTGGACGACGACGAACTGCATGTGCTAGCCGGCCAGGTCGAACTTCGGCAGTTCGCCGCGCGCCAGCGCATCTTTCGTATCAGCGACCCTGGCGAACGCGCCTACATTGTGGTGTCAGGCGAAGTGCGCGTGACTGTCCTCGATGAGGATCAACAGGAGATCGTCTTGCAGGAGCCCCTACCCGGCGATTACTTTGGGTTCGCATCCATGCTCGAACAGACGCCTCACCAGGCGGAAGCGACCGCTGTCACCGAAGTGTCCTGCATAGAGATGGACCGCCAAGACTTCCAGAAGCTCTTCGAGCAACGGCCCCATGCCATGCTCGACATCATGGCCTTCCTCGGCCGCCAGCTTCACAACGCCCACCAGCTTGTACGGGCCCGCTCTCTGCGCCCGCCCGATGAAGTCATCGAAGAGCAATACACGTTTGGCGAGCACATCGCCGACATGGTTGCAGCGTTTGGAGGCTCTTGGAGCTTCATCATTCTGTTTCTTGTTGTCATGATCGTGTACACGATCATCAACATTGTGCTGGCCGGAAGGGCGTGGGACCCTTACCCCTTTATTCTCCTGAACCTCTTCCTGTCGGCGCTGGCAGCCATTCAGGCGCCGGTCATCATGATGAGCCAGAACCGTCAGGACAAGAAAGACAGAATTCGCAGCGAAATGGACTTCGACGTGAACCGCCACGCCCGCGTCGAACTACAGGGCGTCGCTCAGAAACTGAACAACATTGGCGAACGCATCGGCGATATCGAAGAATTGTTGCGCGACAAGGCCAAATAACCGCGCCGCCCTGGTTACCGTAACGATAAACGCGGCCAGGGTCTACGAATGCTTTTGGGCGCATTTCGCGGCGGAAATCCACCTGAGCGAATAGTCGGCAACCCTTACCTAATCGGTAAGCTAACAGGGTTCCTACAAGAAGCAGCAGTGTTTACAGATATCGCGTCAACTCCTGAGTAGTCGGCAATCCGGAAGTTGTCCAGAAACAGGCTGGCTGCTGGGAAGCATGCTTGGAATTAGAGCAGTCTATGTTCTGCAACGGTAGTGTCCGACCGCTGGCTTCTCCATCTGGCAGTGAAGTTCCGATACGCCAGAGTCGATCAGCTTCACTGGCCCAGTAGATATTTCTCTACGAACAGCACGGTCGTATAGAACTGAAAATCGGCATTCTTCTTCTTAACGAAGCCGTGACCTTCATCCTTGGCGGCGAGGTACCACACCGTCGTTCCTTGCTTCTCGATCGCGGCGACCATCTGGTCAGCCTCGCTCTTAGGCACGCGCGGATCATTAGCTCCGGCCACGACCATCATCGGCTTCGTAATCGCGTTCACATGGTTCATAGGTGCGATGCTCTCCAGAAACGCACGCATCTTCGGATCGCGCTCGTCGCCGTACTCCACCCGCCGCAGATCTCGCCGGTAGGCCTCAGTGTGCTCCAGAAACGTCACCAGGTTCGACATGCCAACCACGTCCACCGAGCAGGCCAGCTTGTCGTTGTAGCGCGTGGCTACGGCCAGGGTCATGTGCCCGCCGTAGCTGCCGCCCGTCACCATCACGCGATGAGCGTCAAGCTCAGGCTGCGCGGCAATCCAGTCGAAGAGCGCGCCGACATCTTTATATGTACCCTCGCGCAGGAAGCCATTGTCGAGTTCGGTAAAGCTCTTGCCGTAGCCGGTCGAGCCGCGCACGTTAGGAAAGATCAGCGCCACGCCCATCTCGTTGAGGTAGTAGTTGAGGCGGCCAAGGAAGACCGGACGCGACTGGCCCTCCGGTCCACCGTGAATCACGATAGCCAGCGGATACTTGCCCGATGCAGGCTTTGTCTTCGGCAAATACAGCCAGCCGGAAATCTCGCGACCGTCGAAGCTCTTCCACTTCACCAGTGCTGGATCGACAAAGCTCTTTGGGTTCAGGCCACCGGTCTCGTTCGCCGTCCAGCGCTCCAGTTTCGCGGTCTGCACGTCAACGGAATACACGTCGACCGGTGACTGTGCCGAATCCAGGTCGAATGCCAGATCCTGATTGTTCTCATGCCAGCTCAAATGATCGATGACACCAACGGGGATCTTGGGCATCTTACGTTCTTTGCCGGTGCTCAACTCGAGCACGTGCAGACTGCTGAGGCCGTTTTCGTTGAGAGCGAAGGCGATCATTTGCCGGTTCGGCGCAATCTGGGCCCCATCTTCAATGTCCCATGAATAGTTCGTGAGGAATTTGAGCTGCCTGCTGGCGAGGTCCATGTAGGCCAGTCGCTGGAACTCGCTGTCCTTGTCGGTAACGACGTAAATGCCCTTGCCATCGCGGCTGAACCCGACCGGCGCGTAGAAAACCTTCTCGCCGGAGGACGGTGTTAGCTCGCTCTTCGCGCCGCTGGCGACATCCACCAGCCACAAGTGACTCTCATTGATCGACACGAATTCAACTGTCAGCAGGCTCCGGTCATCAGGAGACCAGTCGAACACCTGCCAGCCTCCACCTTGATTCTGCGTGAGCAGCTTGTCGCTGCTTTTGTCGACGGGATTCATTACGTAGAAATCGAGGTCGGCTCCGTTGCGCCGCGTGCTGGCATAAGCGATACGGTCATCACGATTCGACCAGACGAATTCGGTGTTCCGTGACTTGCCGTCGGTGAGGATGGTGGTGTCGCCGCTGGCCACATCGAAGCGGTAGATCTGGTACCACTCGCCGCCGCCTACATCCTTTCGGAACAGGAAATAGTCGCCTTTATGGCGAGGATAGCTGGCGTCCTGCACGCGATCGGCGAAGAACGTCATCTGGGTGCGGGCGCCCATCGGCATGGCCACGCTGTGCACTTGTTGCGTGTCCCCGAAACGGGTGCCGATGAGAATCTCGCGCCGCTGTGGTTGCCAGCCGAACATTTCGGCCATGCGGTATTGGGTGTAGCGATCAGCGCGCTCGGCAATAGACGCCGGCACCGGCGGAATATTCTCGAGGATGAGATTCTGATTCGGCGCGACAATCGCTTCCTGGGCACAGCAGCAGGCGCACAACACGATAACGATCAGCAGGAGGCAGCTTTTCTTCATGGATTCTCCCAAAGACAATGAGGGGCCCTCCAGACAATGGCCAATCTTACACCCCGAATAGCTCGACCTCCGTGAGGGCGCTGCGCTGACAATAGGAAGCGGAGGCAGGCAAGGTCATCGACTACGGCAGTGTGAAACGGCGCGCCTCTCTTGTTTCGCGAAGAACTGAGTTTTGAGTTCACGAGTGGTCGGTCACTCGGAACTAATCCAGCTTGACGGGTTGTCGGCTACGCTTCCCTGTGTTCAGCCTCTCGGGACGCGTTTAGGCAAGAGAGCGGAACGGCCGTTTCCCGTCAATTTGATCGAGGACGAATAGTACATTGCGACTTCCAACCAATACCGTTTGGGTTCTTCGGCGCGATAAACCCAATTCATTCTTAATAGGGATGTGGACTGCGCCCTAAGGGAGGGCGCACTCTCGTGCGCCCTGGCTGGGTCTTGGCTTGTTTCAGTTGATGGAGACGGTTACCGCGGCGGTTTGGCTCAGTGAATTGGATGTGCCCGTCACCATCACGGTGGCCTGTTGAGATACGGGCGTTGTCGATTTGTTTGAGCTGGTACTTCCACCGCATCCAAGAGCGAACAGTGAGATAACGAGTAGCAAGCCCAGTAGGCTCATCCGCACTATGCTCTTCCGGTTAAGCAGTTTCCTTTTGCGACCGGTCATAACGGTTCCGAACAGTCCCAGACCCGGCGTTAAGGCCGCGATGCCAGATGCGTGGTAGCCCGTAGCCGGCGGGTGACTCCAGACAAGGACCAGTTCAGAAGTTTCATGGCAGGGTGGCGTGAATAGCCAAAGGCCTTGCCGGGGTTTCGGAAGAAATAACGAAGTACAGCTTTCTAGAATCTGAATCGGAGATTCCCATGATTGAACCCGCTCAGACCCCCGCCGACGAACTGCTGGATCAATGGCCTCATCTCCGCGGATCGGAGCGGGTGCAGGCATTTGAAAGTCTTCCACGCGAGTACATGGATGATTTCTTTCTCGCTCTCGATGCGAAAGCGCAGGCCAAGCTGGTGCTCGCTCTGCCGGAAGGACAGCGCCGTATGTGTGTTCATCAGAAAAGTCCGGACTGAATCGCCGCTCACACTTCAATCGGTTGATCGCAACAAGATGACTGGCACGTCAGCTATGAATAGGTGCTGCCAAACTGTTCAACAAATCTCAACAGATGAAATTCACTTTTGCTCGGTAGTTTCCCCCAAACGGTGACCCTCTTCCGCAAGGTCGCAGCCAACGGTCATCGCCAAAAGGATCGTGGCCGACAGTACGGCAGCATTGAGAAACGAGCGATGCCTGTACAAGGTGAAAGCTCCTTGAATTCCCAAATGAGCAACTCATTCAAACGTGATTACCGAGTTTGGCTTATAGCTGTCCGCGCTTGCCGGACCACATCATTTGGCAGAGGGGCGTAGAAAAGATCAGCCGCGAATCTCTGGCCGTCCCCGACCACCCACGTCAGAAAGTCGGCGAGCGCTTTACTGTTTGTCGTACCGTGCAGACCTGCAGGCACCAATATCCATGAAAAACTTGCTATAGGATAACTGCCCACGGCAGGTGAGTTCGAGATCGAAACGCGCAGGTCCTCCGGTACTGCCGTTCGGCATATAGCTGATTTGGACTTCATGGTGAGCCTTTTCAGCGCCAGCGCCTTCCTCCTAGTCTCCTTATCGAAAACGCCTGCGGCCCCACTCTCATCCCTCGCAAGATCTCGTCCCCGAGCCGTTTCCGATCAAGGCTAGCGACTACACGCTCACGTGGACTGTTGAACCCTGGCGCGTTTCCCGGTACTGATTCTGGAAGCGATAACCGAGCCGCTAACGGCCGGGCTGGGGTGTATCCGGCCAGGTGGGGCTGACCAGCTGGATCGTCATCATGGGGCCCTCCGGGTAGAGAGGACCTCGTTCTCTGGCAAAGGTCGTGGCCTCGCCGCCAATAGTCCATATTTGAATGTCAGGAGGCGCCTTGCCGATGAGCGGGGCCACCACGCCCGCGACTCCACCAAGGTCGATCTTGATGTCATAGTGGATCGCCTTCCGTGGAGAGCCGGCGACAAAGCATTTGTCGTCACCCACGTTGGCGATGACGAGTTTCACCAGCCTCGGCTTCGGTGTGGCTATCACCATGGAGACGATTGTCACCGGGGAGTTCGGACGCAGGTTTTCGAGCAGGACGGCCACCATTCCATTTGCCAGATCTGGCGGCAGAGCAAGATGATCAGTCTTGACCTCGTCCTTCCCATCTTTTCCCGTGAAGCGCACCGTGACCTTTCCGGTAGGGACGTCAATCAGCACATCCATCGGATGAGGAAAGAAAGGCCCTTTCTGGATGCGGTGGTCGCTGATCAGTTGGAAGGTGCGGCGTTGCGAGAAGACTGTCGTCTCATCGTCAATCGAGCCGTCTTTGAACTGGAAGAGCGTTCGCAATTTGACGCGGTTTCCCTGCATGACCTGGAAGGTGTCTCCTGAAGCTATCACTTGTCCATCCTCAGAGCGCACCTCCAGGAAAGCGTGAAGCGTGCCTTGCACAGAGCGCACGGGGACGGAATCTGCGTTTGCGGTCGGCTGCAATACGCAGAGCAGCAGGAGGATGAGTGGACAAATTCGAAGACGTTTCACGAAAAGAAAGTTCATGGGCCAGACACCAGAAGACGGTCGGAGGAGAACGGGTTTCGCATGAGGTGTCCTCCCGACGTGCTATCTCTAGTGTAAATGGGAAACCATGCTGAATGAGTTTTGTCTCAACCCAAGCGTGAACTTCCAACCTCCTTCGCATCCACCCAAAGCCATTCTCAAAAAGAAAGTCCTTGCATGGCAACCCAAATCGAAGAATTGATGACAGTGAACGAGATTGCCGCGCTCTTGAAGGTGCCTCCTTCCTGGGTTTACGAACGCGCACGACGGCGTGGAAGGGAGCGGATTCCACATGTGAAATTGGGCAAATATCTACGTTTTTCTGTCGCCGAAGTAGGGACTTGGGTGCAAAGCCTGCGGGAGATCTGAATTGCATCTCGCCACGCCTGCGAATACACTTTCCGCCGACGCAGAACCGCCTGAGCGGGCCACGTTTTGAGGACGAGCGATTGTGTGGGATTAATTGGTCGGGGAGAGAGGATTTGAACCTCCGACCCCCTGGTCCCGAACCAGGTGCTCTACCAGGCTGAGCCACTCCCCGACAAGAGAGGAAATTGCGATGAGGCATGACGCACGCAAGCGCACATCACGACCTGATTATAACAGCAGATCAGTTGAGGAAGAATTTAGTGTACAGCGTATCGCGTTGTGCGGGACGGAAACCGGCGTCGCGAATGATGCGACGCAGCTCTTCTTCGGTGGTGCAGTTGCGCACGCCGGCGGCGCGCACGACATTCTCTTCGATCATCACTGAGCCGACGTCGTTGCCGCCGAAGCGCAAGCCGGTCTGGCAGACCTTCAGTCCCTGCGTCACCCAGCTTGACTGCACGTTCTTGAAGTTACTGAGGAAGATGCGCGCAATGGCCAGCGTCTTCAAGTACTCGACTGCAGTCGCTTCATCCCAGCCGCGCCCGCCCAGGGCGGTATTTTGCGGCTGGAAGGACCAAGGAATGAACGCGGTGAATCCGCCGGTTTCTTCCTGCAAATCGTAAATCGCCTGGAAATGATTGATGCGGTGCTCGTAGGTCTCGCCGACGCCGAACATCATGGTCGCCGTCGTCCTCATGCCGAGTTTGTGCGCGGTGCGATGAACATTGAGCCAGTCGTTGGTCAGGCATTTCAGGCGCGCGATCTTGTAGCGCACTTCGTCGTCGAGGATCTCGGCGCCGCCACCAGGAATGGAATCGAGGCCGGCATCGCGCAAGCGGCAAATCGTATCTTCAATGCTAAGCGAGCTGACTTCGGCGATGCAGATGATCTCCGACGCCGAGAAGCAATGCATGTGCACTTGCGGGAAGCGCTGCTTCATTCCGCGCAGCATTTCCTCGTACCACTCGATCTTCAGGTCGGGATGCAAGCCGCCTTGCAGCAACACGCCCGTGCCGCCGAGTTCCACCGTCTCGCGGACTTTGTCGTAGATGGTCTCGAAATCGAGGATGTAGCCTTCCTTGGCCAGCTTGCCCTTGAGCGGACGATAAAAAGCGCAGAAGGTGCAGTATTCGGTACAGAAATTCGTGTAGTTGATGTTGCGGTCGATGATGTAGGTGACGACGCCCTCGGGATGCAGCTTGCGGCGCACCGCATCGGCTTCCATGCCGATGCCGATCAGGTCATCGGAGCGGTACATCTCCAGCGCTTGCGCTTTGGTTAGAGACATCAGGTGTATGGGCGATGTGCAACCCTTCTATGCATTCTAACGTTCTGAAGGTGAGGAGGGAAGCCGGCGTCCGATTCGTCAACCGTCCGCCATGTGAAATCCATGGCCATAACGCAACAATGCTGCAGCTGAAGCGTTTATAAGCAGCAGCGTTAGCAACTTGCCGCCGGCATAGGGCAGGCGGATAATAGTGGCCAATCGAGAGCGGCCAGCCCCGCTCCAGCCGGCCAATTCAAATTTCTGGAATACGCGCCATTTGTGCAGTCGCCACAACTTTGCGGAACTTATAAGCGCCATGAAGGCAATCAGTTAGGGAAGCCGAAGGAGTCGGCCCCTGTCCCTTTCTACCAGATTTTCTTGCCAGTAAGATTTTTTCAATTTTCTTACTGGTAGGAAAATGTGAGGAAATGTTAACTCGTAAGATAAGAGGACGAGCCGCCATCAGGAGGGCGGAACACATGAGGCTTCTCGCTTTTGGGAGATGCACTACATTGATCCAGGGAGCGATCGCAACCCTGGCCCTGCTGGCGCCCCTCAGTTGCTGGGCGACCCTGGGCGACAACGCGGCTTCGGTGCTCGCCGACCAGGCGCAGATGAAAGGCACCGTGACCAGCGTCGACAATCGCACCTACGTCCTGCACGAAATCACCGCCCCATCCGGCGCCAAGGTGCGCGAGTATGTGTCGCCCGCCGGTGCAGTTTTTGCCGTGACGTGGGAAGGCCAATTCCCGCCCGACTTTCAGCAGCTGCTGGGACCTTATTATCAGCAAGTCCAGCAAGCCATCGAGCAACAGAAGAGCGCGCAGTCCGGTGACCAGCAGCAGTCACGCCGGCGCCGCGGCCCGGTTTACGTCGCAACCACGGGCATCGTGTTCTCGCAAAGCGGGCATCAGCACAGCTTCCACGGGCAAGCCTACATTCCCCAACTCGTCCCGCAGGGCGTTCAAACCAGCGATATCCGCTGAAGGAGAAATGTCGTGATGATTCGCAGATTTGGACTATTGCTCGCAGTAGCAAGCATTATTGGAATGGCGGCCTGCGGCGGCGGCGGCGGTTCGAGCTCCTCGACGGTCACATCGGTAAGCGTGAGTTGTTCGCCCAGCACGATTACATCGGGCGGGACCAGTCAATGCACCGCAACGGTGAATGGAACCGGCAACTTCAACAGCGCCGTTAACTGGAGCGCGACCGCGGGACAAATCTCTGCCGCCGGTCTGCTGAGCGCGCCCACAGTCACCACCAGCCTGGTGGATACGGTCACCGCGATCTCGGTGCAGAACAGCAGCGTGCAAGGAACGGCGACCGTTACTGTTAATCCCACCACCGCGGGAAGCAACGTTGCCCCCATCGTCGTCGATGCAGGGCCAGAACCGCAAACGTTTATTTCCACCAATGAAGCGTTTGTTACTGTGACGGTCTGTGTGCCGGGTAACACCCCGCCTAGCTCGAAGTGTCAGAACATCGATCACGTTCTGGTCGATACCGGTTCGTCCGGACTGAGACTGCTGTCGGCCGCCAGCGGCGGGGAATTCAGCCTCACCTTGCCGCAGGAGAACGACTCCTCCGGCAACCCTCTCGCGGAATGTCTGGTCTTCCTGGACGGCTACATCTGGGGTCCAATCCAGACCGCAAACATCACCATTGCCGGTGAGTCGGCCAGCAATGTGCCGGTGCAGCTCGTCATTCCTTCGCCTCCCCCGTCGGGCCTACCGGCGGTGCCAACTAGCTGCTCGAATCAGAATCCTTCTGGCGGAACTGGGAATGAGGGCAACAGCGTGAGCGCATTCGGGGCCAATGGCATCATCGGGGTTGGATTGCTGCCTCAGGATTGTGGCCCAGCCTGCACCAGCAACAGTCCTCCGCCGGACGTTTATTACGATTGCCCTTCGTCCGGATGCAATCCCACGTTGGTCTCGACGGCCCAGCAAGTGCCGAATCCCGTGGCTCTATTCACTTCGACAGGCGACGACAATGGCGTGCTGATTCAACTGCCGTCCGTACCAGACGGCGGCTCAGCTCCTCCGCTGAATGGCTCACTGATCTTCGGCATCGGCACGCAGTCCAACAACGCGCTGGGCTCAGCGACGGTTTACCAGGTTCCTGACATCTTCACGGGCAACATGAACTTTGGAGACATGATCACTACTTTCAGCGGGAAACAATATCCGGGATTCGTCGATAGCGGATCTAATGGGCTGTTCTTCCTTTCTAACAGCGTTACCGGAATTCCGGTCTGCACCGGATTTATGGGCGCTTCCGATTGGTACTGTCCGACCACTTCACCGGACCCCTTCACTGTGACCAATCAGGGGCAGAGCGATTTCGGACCAGTAGGGAATCCGGTCCAGGCGAACTTCAGTATCGAAAATGCCAACACGTTGTTTAGCACCAGCAACACGGCGTTCAGCACCCTCGGCGGTCCACAAACCGGAAACTTCGATTTCGGACTTTCGTTCTTCTATGGAAAGAACATGTTCACAGCAATTGAGGGAGCAACCACTCCCATAGGGAGCGGTCCGTATTACGCCTTCTGAATAGAATCCGGCCGGTAGAGCGGGCCTTCAGGCCCGCGTCCGGCGCCACTTCTGAACCGTTTTTCTTAGCCGCCGGAGCCATCCTTGATGCCCGGCGGCTTTCTTTTGCCTACACCGGTTTCACAGCTGGTATGGCCCGCCAAGTCCGGGTAGTGCGGCGCTTCAGCGCCGCGTCTCCGCGCCCTTGCTAATTCAGAGCCGGGCGTCACCTCGGCGGCATCAGGGTGTGTCGTCGGCTAGAAGCCGACTTCGGCGGACGGGGCGGGCTAAGACGCGAACCTGAAGGTCCGCACTACCCGAACCTTTCGAACTACCGTAATCGTGCAAATATCTTAGCTGCGGTTAAGAAGCGGGATTTAACTAAGCACAACCCTGTGTCATTCCCCCGCGACCAGCTCGCCTTTTCGGCATCTAATTACCTGTAGGTCGAAAGGAAAGAAGATATGAGGCTGTCAAGGTTGAACTTCATCGCAAGTCTCTTCCTGGCAGCGATTCTGTCTGCGCCCGCGTGGGGCGCAACTCCAGCGCTGCCCGGAACGGTGAATTATGTGGAAGGGCAGGCCTCCATCGGATCGCAAGCGCTCAACGCCAAGTCGGTCGGAGCCACCACTCTGGAAGCCGGTCAGAGCCTCGCCACCGGAACCGGTAAAGCTGAAATTCTGATGACGCCGGGCGTGTTCTTCCGCCTCGGCGACGACAGTGCGGCAACGCTCGTTTCTCCCAGCCTGACGAACACGGAGATCGCTCTGTCAAAGGGACAGGCGATGGTCGAAGTGGACGACATCCACAAAGACAACGTGCTTCGCGTGCAGGAGAACGGTGCCGCGACGCAACTGCTGAAGACCGGCATCTACGGCTTCGATGCCAATAACGATAATGTTCGCGTCTTCCAGGGCGAAGCGCTGGTGCAGGACGGCGATCGGCAAGTCAAAGTGAAGGCCGGCCATGAGCTTGCATTGAACAACGCGAACCTGAAGACCGCGAAGTTCGACAAGGCTGAGTATCAGGAAACCGACCTGTACCGCTTCAGCAATCTGCGTTCGCAGTATCTGGCTGAGGCTAACGTTGACGCCGCGGGCTTGTACAATCCGGGCGCGGCAGGATGGTTCGGAGCAGGCTGGTATTGGGATCCGGGGTTCTACGGTTACACGTGGCTGCCGGGCGACGGCATGTTCTATAGCCCGTTCGGCTGGGGCTTCTATTCGCCATTGTGGATCGGATACTACGGGCCGTACTACGGCTACCCATATCGCGGTTATCCGTACCACGGTTATGGAACGGCGCGGCCTTACCACGCCGGCGTTCCGGCATACGGGGCGCACGGATATGTTGGCCATCCGACCGGTGAATTTCGCGGACCGACGAGCTCTGGGGTTGGAGCCTCTCACTTCGGCGTGATGAGCGGAGGATTCCACGGCGGTGGCGGCTTCAGTGGCGGAGGGTTCCACCGCTGATTTGAGCTGAATTGCCGAGCGAGCAGTGACAGCGAAGCGCGGTGGGTGAGCGGGGCTTTCCTTGGCCCCGCTTTCTCTTTTATCGCGAGGGACTTCTGACGGCGTAGTGCGGGCCTTTAGGCCCGCGTTTCAAGCCGCGCTCTGTTGTGGTGGCGTTTCGACCATTGCAATGCAATGGTCGAAACGCCTGGAGGAGGGGAATCGCTTGCACGCGGCGCTGAAGCGCCGCACTACCCGTCAAGGTCGTCTTCACGACGCCGGAGAAACAATTCCCCCAGGGCGTGACGCGCTGGAAATTCGAGTAATAAATCAGCGGGAATTGATCAGCTAGCGTCCCTCCGCGCGATTCACCATTAATTCACCAGTTCGCAATTCGCCTGCAACCTTGACTTCCGAAAATGCACGCAGATTCCAGCTCGCCATTTGGAATCCTTCAACCGAAAGGAAATCACTCATGTCGAAGGAAGCTGCGCATCATCACTCCCAAGCCGCCGAGCACCATGAGCATGCGGCCAACCATCACCGGGAAGCTGCCAAGCATCACGAGGACGGCGATCACGAGGCGGCGGCGCATCATGCCCATCTGGCGCATGGTCACCACGTGCACGCGACGCATCACTCCGAGGAAGCTGCCAAGCATCACGTCGAGGCGCACGGCGCAGAGTGAGCGGGTCTGGCAGTCCAAATGAAGACAGCGGCCGCTAATGGCCGCTGCCGCATTTTGGGGAGAACTGCTGTCCCCGCAGAGTTACCGGCCGCTCACGGACAGGCTGAACACAGTGCCATCGTTGCTACCCCCGCCGTTGAAGGTTGTGCCGTAGAACATTCCATCGCTTCCTAGGATCAGGCCGCCATAGGGATTGGCTCCGTCGGGGCAATGGATTTGGTGACAGAAGCTGTACAGCGTGGTCACCGTCCCACTGGGCGTCATTTTGAAGATAGTGCCTTGGTTAGGGGGCCCGCCCATTTGAGTCGTGCCGTAGAAATTGCCGTCGGCAGCCTGGATAAGAAGCTCCGGTGGGGTCGGCGCCATCGGTTTTGTCGATTCGTGGACGATCAGCAAGCCGCTGGTCAGGCGGCTTTGTGGACCGGTCGCGCGCCGCGACCCGATTGTCGTTTCTGTTTACTTCGCCACCAGAAATAGAGTCCGACCAAGCTCCCCAGCACGGCCAATCCGATCAAGCTGTAGAGCAGCGGCTGATAGTACTTGCCCAGCCAATGCAGAATGCTTCGCCCGTAGATAAGTCCCAGATAAGCAAGCAGGATGTAGCGAGCGCCTCGGCCCACTGCCAGCGCGCACAGAAACTTGTTGCGAGGGTACCGCAAAGCTCCCGCCGCAACCAGGATGGGCACGATCGGCATCGGTGGCGGGATCACGGCATTGACCACGATCGACCAGAAGCCGAAGCGTTGAAAGATGCGCGAAACCTGATCGGCGCGCCGCTTGGAAAACTTCCTGTGTAGTGTTTCTTTGCCGCCTTTGACGCCCAGGCGATAGGTGAGGTAGCCGCCGATCAACGAGCCGACGGTCGCCATGATGGCGTAATACCACCATGGCTCGTGGTGGGCAGCCGCCAGCAGAATCGTGGCTGCATCCATGCCACCGGGAAGCGGGATCACCGAGTTGTCAACCAGTCCAAGAGCGATCAGTCCCGGACCGCCGAGGCGCGTGACCACATGCATCAGCGTTCTCTTAAACACGGCGGCGGCGAGGAGCTGCATGGCTTCTTCCAGATCAGGTTACGAACGGCTTCTAGTTCGTTAGAAGCAAAACAGAGGCAATTGGATCGGGTCAAGCGAATAACTTGGTGTTCTTGTGTGGTCGGCTGAACAGGCTGCGGAAAAATTCCGTGGCGCATGGTCTTAAGGTAGTGCTGGCCTTCAGGCCAGCGTAAGCCGTTTATTTTTCCGTACAGAGTCGGCTTTGAGCCGACGGCAGATGTCTGTCGCCGGCTGAAGCCGGCACAAACAACAAAAGGGCTGAGCTTAACGCGGCGCTGAAGCGCCGCACTACCTACGCCTTCGGGCGACTGAACGCCACGGGGCCGAGAAATCGCAGATCTGGGACCGTCGGAATCAATCCGATCTCCTGTGAATATTGCAGGAAGAGCTTCAGCCCGGCGTGGTTCTCGCGATCAAGGTAGTAATGAATATTTTCGGTGAGGTAACTGCGAATGTCGTCCTCACTCAGATCCAGCTTCGGCGACCACTCTTTGGCAATGACATCCAGATTCTGAGGTTCCAGACCGTGGTCGCGGGACTGCTGAAACACCTTGGTCAAACAAGCGTCCTTGGCTTGACGATTAAGGGCGTCGAGCCGCACCGCCCAGAAGGCGAAGACAAACGGCTGTCCGGTCCGTTCTCGCCAGATCTGCGCCAAGTCGTAGAGATGGTAGCCGGCATCGAGCGGGACCTGGAGCGCGGCGTCGCCGATCAGCAGGGCCGCATCGTGATCGCGCAACATCTCATCAAGCTTGGGAGGATGAGGTTTTAGCTCACGCGCGCCGCCAAGAAATTTCGTGAACAGAACCTGCAACAGCGCAACCGAGGTTCGCGACGAGGTATCAACTGCCACCGTTCGCATCTCCTCGATGGGCTTCTTGCCGACCAGCAGAATTGAGCGGACAGGGCCTTTGGCTGCGATCGCGATGTTGGGCAGGATCACCAGGTCCGGAATCTGCGCGTAGGTGAATGCCGGGATGATTCCTATGTCAGCCTGGTTTGCGGCCAGTGCCGCCGCACACGCGGAGGGAATGGTGTACTCGATCTGGAAATCGCGTCCCGCGTCACCATGTTCGAAGTCCCACATCAGGGGCGCGGTGTTGAGGAAGGAAATGGCAGAAATGCGGAGGCCTGGCATGAAACATCGAGTCTAACAAAATGCTGCGCGCGGGGACGCCGAACCGGTCAGGTGGGGAAGCCCTGCGACGCTAAACGGTTTCCCCGCAACGGCTTTGCCCGGATAGCAAAAAAACGTTCGCCGAAAATCAAAACCGCAGTATAATCCCGCAAGCTCCAACCACACGGGAATCTCGTTGACCTAAATCACTGCCCTCGTGCGAGCGGTCCTGGATTTGCTCGCCAGTAGTTTAGGCCTCGCTCCCCGGATTGGCCCTTTCACGAAAATTTACGACCTTAGCGCCTACAGCGCCAACTCAGCAGGAGGAAGCATGAGAGCAAAACCGACGTTGCTAACACTAGTTGTTCTGACCTTACTGGCCGTATGTGCAACACAAGCGATCGCGCAAGAGTTGAAACACTATCCATCCAATACTGGGGTCTTTAAAGATGTCCAAGCGCCCCTCTCGCCCACAATGAGGTTTTGGGCTTCGGACCGAGGCAAGGAGGTCTTGCTGCGCTCCTCCAATCCCGGGGCCTTGGGGCTGCTGCACTGGTTTCATCCCGAGGCCGTGAGCCAGTATCCGCAGGAACCGCTGCGCAAAGCTCCTGCCGGTCCGGCGGCTCATGTTGCCTACAAGCCACCGGTCACGACCACGGGTTGCGGCACCACCACCGGCACAGTGATGAATCTGGAGTCTCCCGTCAACGCGGTGGGGCAATACGGACCGCTGGTGGATTTCATTTTGAGCGAGCTTGGCTCGGGAGAGGATCTGGTAGCCGAGTTCGGCTTTGATGTCCGCGGGGAATACGGTATTTTCGATTCGTACGACGCCATGTATGTCCATCGCGATGCCACTCAACCTTGTTATGGTGGCACGGATTTCGAGATGGGTAATCCTCCTATCGCCGACCCCTTTGGCGGGGGCCTGGAGATGACCGGAGCAGGTGGCGGGCGCATCCTGGCCGACCCGAACCCAGCGCACAAGCAATTTATTCTGGCCGATATGCGCTACGACGGGCAGACCTCCGGTATAGCTCTGCGCCGCATATCAGCCACCAACCTGGAGTCGACTACCACCTGCCCGGCCGGAACCCTGACCTTGGCCCAGGAAGCAACCTGTGCCGGCACCAACGGGATCATCGTCTTCGCCAGTGAAGATAACGCTTCCGATTCGCCGGCCATCGCTCAGGATCCGCGTACCAGCGGAACCGGTGCCGGAGACATCTACGTGATCTCGCCTTCGGTTCGCGCGCTGCGAACGGTCCTTCTGATTTCTGCCTGCAAAGCCACGTTCGCCAGCATTTCCGATTGTTCCAGCCCCGCCATTCTCAGTGGTTCTACCAGCGGCGCACTGCCCAGCGTTACTGTTGTCGGTGGTGGACCCAACGCAGGAGCGGTCGCCATCACCTACGTCACCTCTGAGTATGAAGGCAAGTTCATTTCCTGCACCCCTAACGGCGCACCCAATCCTCCAACCTGTGCCACCTCCCACACGATCACGACCGACACAAACTTTTTCGCTGAACTGACCGACAATCCGGGTCTGGAGATTACAACCTGGCCCCAGATTGTGGCGCGCACCGACAGCGGCGGTCAGACGCTGTTCGTCACTTGGTCAGATTGCAAAACCTTCGGAACGGGTCTCTTCGGTTGTCCACAGGCAGAGATCGTAGTGGCGACAGACACCAGTCTTACCAGTCCTGCCTGGACGCTGCATCACATTTACGGAGCGGAGGATCGGTTCTCGCCAAACCTCGCCTATGATCCCGGTCAGGGTATCGTCACCGTCGCCTATTACGACACCGTGGGCGATGCCTACAAGAACAGGAAGCAAATGGCAGTGAATCAATTCGCACCCGGATCCACTACGCCCGGCAGTACCGTCGTCCTCAACACCACCTATGACTCGTTGCAGGGAGATGGAACCGACTACGGCTTCGAGTTTGGGCTGGGGGATTTCGCGGGCGTGGCTGCGCATGGCGGAAGCGCCTCGGGTAGCAGCCGTGTCTACGTAGGGTTTACCAGCAATGCACGGCCGGGAACCTATGGCAGTATCACCAACACGCAGGCTGATAACGACATCCTGCGCGCCACCTACTAATTCAACTTAAGACAAGGTAGCTGGCTCGGCTTCTCTTATAGAGAAGCTGAGCCAGCTGCTGTAGACTACGACCAGAGTTGATGGATCAAATTTGTCTGCAACTGCGATAATGCCGGCCAATGACCCCGAGTAATCCAGGGCTTTCGCAATACATACCAGCCGACATCGCCTATGCCGGCGAAGAGAACAAGTTGTCTGCTCAGTTGGATCTTGCATCTCTGCGAATCGCTCTCATTCACGACTGGCTGGTGAGTATGCGCGGCGGCGAGAAGGTGTTGGAACTTATCTGCAGCAGATTTCCCAAAGCCCCGCTCTCGACGCTGTTGTATATTCCAGGGTCGGTCAGCAACACCATCGCGAATCGGCAGATCAAGACGAGTCTGCTGCAAGCCCTGCCATTTTCCCGTACTAAATATCGACAATATTTGCCACTCTTTCCGTTGTTCGCTGAGCTGTCCAAAGTGGAAGATTGCGATGTTGTGATCTCCTCCTCGCACGCTGTGGCGAAAGGCATGGTCAGGAAGGGAAGAGATTCGCGGCCGCTCCATATCTGTTACATCCACACCCCAATGCGCTATATCTGGGATCGCTTTGATGATTACTTCGGTCCGGATAAGGTTGGGGCGTTCGCCTCAAATTGCCTGTTTAAACCCGTAGCCACGATGCTTCAGGCTTACGATCGCAGAACGGTCGACCGAGTCGATGTCTTCATTGCGAACTCGCACTTCGTCGCTGACAGAGTGAAGCGGCATTATGGCAGCGATGCGGAAATCCTGGCTCCGCCGGTGGATGTGCATCGCTATATCGCGCTGAGCCGCGCGCCCGAAGACTGGTATCTCGTGGTTTCAGCGCTGGCGCCCTACAAGCGCGTGGATCAGGCGATCACCGCTTGCTCTCGACTTGGAAGGGAACTAAAGATCATTGGCGCCGGACCGGAAGAGAAAAAGCTGCGGGCGCTGGTTCGAGATCTGCGCGCCAAGGTGGAGTTCCTGGGCTTTGTTGATGACGCCAGCCTGGGTGAATACTATAGGAAGGCTCGCGGTTTGCTATTTCCTGGCGTCGAGGATTTCGGCATCGTTCCGGTGGAGGCGATTGCAGCCGGATGTCCGGTTGTGGCTTTCGCCGAAGGCGGAATTTTGGATTCCATGACTCCGCAGACCGCTGAACTGTACTCCACCGAAACTGTGGAAGGATTGCAGGAAGCGATTGTTCGGTTTGAAGGCCGTACATTTTCTGAGAACGAACTGCGACGTCGAGCCGCGGCCTTTGCGCCAGAGCGCTTTCTTCGTGGCTTTGACGAGATTCTTGCCCGAGCCATCTATAACTGGCGTGACCGATTGCCGGTCGGAGTGATGGAACACGTTTCTACTTAAACAGATTGATCCCGATTGTCGAACTAAGTCCAACCTTACCCTCCGTGATCTCGACCTCCTCGCAGCAGCGCTCCTCGGCCTCAGCCGCAGAAAGATGTGAGACGCGATCTCTGGTGCTGGACGCCCGGATGCTCAGCACTGGCATTGGAACCTATACGCTCAATCTGATTAGCGAGCTAGTTAAGCAGGAGAGTTTTCCATTACAGCTTTTGACTTCACCGCAAGGTCGAGAAGTCTTAAGGCAATTTAATCGCGAAATCAAGGTCATCGATGCTCCTATTTATTCCTTGAGCGAACAGTTGCAGGTTCCCCGAGCGGTAGGAAGTTCTGATGTCTTACATGTCCCGCACTACAATGCTCCTCTACTTCGAAGAGGGACACTACTCGTAACCATTCACGACCTAAACCACATTCTGGATCGTACCTACCGCCGGACCATCAAGAGCATGCTTTACGCCCAGCCTATGTTGCGCCTGGTAGCGCGGCGAGCAGATCACATCTTCACGGTGTCGGAATATTCCAAGCGCCGGATTGTCGAACATCTTGGCATCGGGGCGGAGCACATCAGCGTTGTGTATAACGGCATTGGCGCGCACATCTTTCCCGAAGATCGCGATGTGGCGCGAGCCAATACCAATCGCGAGTTCGGCTTTAGCGGCCCCTACATTCTGTTCGTAGGAAATCTGAAAGCCAACAAGAATGTCCAGGGCCTGTTGAAGGCGTTTGCAGTTGCGCAGGAGCGTTCGAAAGTTCCACATCACCTGCTGATTGTCGGAGACGATGCGGCTGGACGGCAGTCGACGATAGAGTTGATTCGCAAGCTCAAACTGGCGGACAAGGTTGTTCGTGTACCGCACGTCGGCCACGAGCGCATTCGCTGCGTCTACTCTGGCGCTGATTTGACAGTACTGCCGTCTTTCGAGGAAGGATTTGGATTGCCGGTGGTGGAGTCGATGGCTTGCGGCACACCGGTCGCGTGTTCGCGCTCGGCGTCATTGCCGGAGATTGGTGGAGACGCTGCGGAGTATTTCGATCCGCACGATCCCGGTTCGATCGCCGCGGCGGTCGAGAAGGTCCTGGGTTCGAGCGACCGTTGGCGGGAATTACAAAGTCGCGGTTTGCAGCGTGCCGGTCGTTTTACTCGGGAGGAGTTTGCCGCACGTCACGTGGCAGTTTATCGCCGTTTCCTCGACTAACACCGGGTTCAGGTCTTGCGGGGTTTGCTTGGCAGTCCGCAAGTAATTAGGGTAAAATTCGCGCACGCAATAATCAACAACAGGAAACGCCGGCTCTTTCCTGGCCGCCAGTGCATTGATCTGTATACACCAGATGATCGGCTGGCGCCTTACTGAGCCAGCTAATCCTGTATCCACGCAGCCGCGGCGCTCGCCAAGGGAGCTGGCGGATTGCACGTTTTGGGTTGTCAAGGTTCAAGGGGCGAGTGATGGCAGTCAATGCGTTAATACGGAAGTTGATTCCATCGACGGTCTTGGTGGCGAGAAACCCACTCTTCTCATTAGGGAGCCATGTGATCGATGGGACCTATGGTCGGTATGCCGAATGGCGCACCGGGGTGAAGATGCCGCCGCTTCGCTACATCGTACGCACTGGTGTTGGTAATAACATTCTGTTCCCGCACTTCTACTATGCAACGGCCGGACACAAACAGTGGGAATACTTCTTTTCCGCAGGCTTGGCCAATCTGAATTCCAACATCGTCGACATCGGTTGTGGTTGTGGCAAGTCAGCGGTGATTCTGCGGGATTTTTCTTATGCTGATGCTCATTTTTCCGGACATTACTATGGATTCGATATAGATCCCGCCCTGGTAGAGTGGTGCGCCAACCACTTTCCTGCCGACCGTTTTACGTTCGCGCTGGTCCACGGAAAGAGTAAGGTGTATCCATCCTCGGGGCAGCCCCAGGAAAAAAGGAGTCTTGCCGCCTGCGCTGACAACTCGATTGATCTGGTTTTTTCGCAGTCGCTCTTTTCTCATCTCCTGGAAGAGGACTTGGCTAACTATATAGCCGAGTCACTTCGCGTATTGAAGCCGGGAGGAGCGATGTGCATGACCTTCTTTTGCCTGGAAGACCTGGCAGCTCAGGGACTACTGGGAAATCGCTGGAAGTTCCGCCACCAGGTTGGACGGGCATATGTGGAGAACCTGGAGTTTCCCGAAGCCGCCGTGGCTTACGAAAAGGCTACTATTGTAGAGTTAGCCAAGTCGCTAGGGTTTTTCACTGCCGACGTTCTTCTGCCTTCACATCAGAGCTCACTGCTGTGTAAGAAGTCGAAATCATAACTGCGGCTCGTATATTCCTCACCGGGATAGCTGTGCAGGGTCCCTGATAGAGTCCCGCCAGATCGAGACACATGCAGGGGAACAGAATTAGCGGCCCCTGACTCTTCGCCCAGTCGACCAACCCGTTGAACTTTCGCACCAGGAATCCAAAGAGCAAACCCAAGCCAATGACCGCAACGTAGCCGAAGTTCAAGTAAGCTTCCCCGAACATGGAAATTCGCAAACCGCCGCTTTCGAATTCCCGCGATATACCTACGATGTCCTTGGTGACGGAGGTCAGGACGTAAGTATTCTTCAAGCTGCTGACGGTGGCAGGCAACGGCCAGACGGCGGCGAGCCAGGTCGCGCCCTTATACCAATGGTGGTTCCACTCGGAAAGAACCCATGCCAGGTCATTTACTTCGCTTGTGGCACTGCGCAGGATGAACGTGACACTCGCCAGGGCGGCGTTTGCCGGCGAAGGCATTGCTTAGCACGAGCGCGACCATCGCCGTAAAGATGGAACCGCACCGCACAGTGGAAAACATAAACAGCAGACGGAGAGCGGCAAAAATAAAAGAGCCTTCGACCTGGTCTGTTGCCGACGCAGAACCAGCAATGGCGCAACAATTCACGCGGGAAGGCTTTGTGCAGCGCCACCTTGTCCACCATCACCGGTTTCTGGCTTAAAAGGCTTACACCGCAACAAAGAGCGCCTCCAGGTTGGTTGCAAGGTATTTGAGCGGCGTATGTCTGCAGAGCAGGCGGTCCAATGGTTCCAAGAATGGGTCCCAGGATATCGGCACGGAATTTTTCGGAAAGAGCTGACCATGCGAGTAGCCGGCAAGTTGGAATCCCGCCGTGGCACCCGATAATCGAAGCCGACGCACCCGGTAGAGGCGATCATGATAGTCAATGCCCCGCAGGTGGCAGGCTGCCTGAGTCCACGACAAGAAATAAGGAAGATATGTTACAAAAAATACTCCGCCGGGTCTCAATACGCGGCGGATTTCATGCAAGGAAGCTACGTCCGACTGAACGTGCTCCAACACGCCAGAGCTTACAACGCAGTCAAATGATGCGTCGCCAAAGGGAAGCGCGCTAGGATGATGGAGCGGAACAACCGCGATTTGCTTGGCTTGAACGATAGGAACTTCCTGTCCGAAGGACGAATCGTCCTTTGTCACGGCAATGTCGCAGCTGACTACGTCAAAACCGCGAGCCTTCAGAAGATAGGTAATATGCCCTTTACCGCATCCCCAATCCAAGACCTTTATTTGACTCGCGGAAGTACCCATATACTCCTGAAGAAGCGCAGCGAGAAATGCCACATGGCGGCTACAAACCGCTTGTGCGCTGTTAGCGAGGAATCGGTGCGATTCTGTCGCTTGGCCTATCTGCAGGAGAAAATTATCGACCATAGCTGGACGATTCAGGATGGAGCGATGCTTCTCCATCAGGACGCTGACCGCCTGTACCGGAGGAGAAGAGCCGGCGAACGCTGCAGCACTAACCATAAAACGTCTGTCCCTTGCACATAGAGATACGGTAGATAATTGCCAGGAGCAAAAAGCTCGACAGAGAATCCATCAGCGTGGCGGTTCCGCTGAGATAGAACTGATAAAGTCCCGCCAGATAGAAAAACATAATAGGGAAGAGAATCAACGGACCTTGACTCTTTGCCCAATCGGCCAACCCATTGAACTTGCGAACAAAAAAGCCAAACAACAGTCCCAAGCCTACGACTGCAGCGTAGCCGAAATTCAGGTAAGCCTCGCCGAACATCGAAATTCTAAGGCCGCCCATTTCAAACTCTCTCGATATTCCCACCGTGTCCTTGGTGACCAAAGTCAGGACATAAGTATTCTTAAAGTTGCTCATCGTGGCGGGCAACGGCCACACGGCAGCCAGCCAAGTGGCCCCCATGTACCAACGGTGATTCCATTCGGATAAGACCCAGGCGAGATCATTGACCTCGCTGGTGGCACTGCGCAACACAAATGCGGTACTTGCAACCGCGGTGTCGGCATTGGTGTCAATCGTGATCAGAAATGCCTGCAGTACGAAAAAGGCGACGACGAACGAGATCAGGAGAATAGCAATCAGGCGGCGGTGTTTGCCGGCGACTGCATTGCTCAGAACGAGGGCCACGAGAGCCATCAGGATCGGCCCGCGGCGCACGGTGGAGATCATAAAGATCAGGCTTACGATTCCTGCCAGCAGAAGCAGCTTTGATTTAGTTTGCTGCCAACGAAGCCATAGCAGAGGGGCGACGATGATTAATATGGCCAGGCCTCGCCGCAACAAGGATTGGTAGAGCGAATACTCCGATCCAACCTGTTCTTCTCCGAAGTAGCGGGTGAATGTTCCGGTCAGGATCATCTGCACGAAGCCGATTCCGTACAAAACATAGGCGATAAGTAAAGACCCGACAATGGCAAGGCCGAGTGTCCATTGATCAAATCGTTTGGTCTGAAGGTTGATTGGCCGCCAGCGGAGAGTAGGCTTGTTGCTCAAGCCATAGGCGATCAACATCGCGCTTATGCCGACGAAGTAGATCTTGAACGCTTTCAGAGCGAAGTAAGAAGCATTGTTAGGGGTGGAACTATCACTACCGGGCATACCGACGGATAGGTAGCTCCAGACCGAATGCAGCGATGCCAGAATCAGAAACCAACTGCCGAGCGAATTGTCCGCAACCTGGATGATGAGTACGGCGAGCAACGTGATTGCGAAGACGACAAACGGCAAGTTGCCCATTGCGACGAGCAGGGCAACGAGCAGGGCGAGACTAAAGCCAACGGCCGGCTTAAGCAGTGTCTCGGTTGGATAGTACGCCGTTGTCATCCGTGCTCCAGTTATGCGCCCTGAAAAATTCGTACCGCGACTCTTGTGTCGTCGGCTGAAGCCGACTCTGAAAAGGAAATAGATGGCTTAGACGCTGGCCTGAAGGCCAGCTCTACCCAAAAACCACGCTCCGGAAAGCCACGCTCCGGAAAGCCACGGTTCCAACAACCACGGTGCCAAAACCATGGTCCCAAAAACCACGCTCAGGTCGACTTTTCAGCCGCCTGCTGGAATCACGAACACGCTCCTACCAGCGCGTCGTTAAGCTGCTTTGTGCTGTTCGGCCAAGTGAACTGCCTGGCCCTCGCTTCGCCGGCCTTCCCCAGCAGCTCGCGATACAGCTTCTCGAGACTCAATCGCCGCATGGCTGCCGCGGCCGCATCGAAGTCGCGACATCCGCTAGTAATCCCGGCATCACCAACCACCTCTGCCAGCGAGGTGGAGTCACTTACGATGGCCGGCGTCCTGGTTGCCATAGCCTCCAGCGGCGGATAGCCAAAGCCTTCGTATTCGCTCAGCAATAGCAATCCAGTGGCGTGGCGATACAGATAGGCAAGTTCGGAGTTGGTCAGGCCGGAACAAAAAGCCATCTTGTCCAGCACCTTCAGAGATCGCGCCAGGTCGCGAATCGTAGCCTGCCGTTCATGGGGATAAGCGACGACCACTAGCTTCTCAGGGACATCAGCGTGGATCTTGGCGAAAGCTCGAACCACCGTCTCCAGATTCTTGCGCGGAGCAAATGTTCCGACGAACAGAAAGTAGCGATCGGCATCCGGACAAGCGGGTCTGCTGTCAGCGTCGGTATCGAACAGCTCCGGACGCAATCCGTTGTAGACAACCGACACCTTGTCCGGCGAAAGGTTGAAGCGAGCGATGAGATCGCTCTTGGTATGTTGCGACGGCGCGACGGTTCGCGCGCTGCGCTTCAGGATGCAAGGCAGGATACGCTTGTAGTAATGATGCAGGCGTGGACATTCCGCCGGATAAAAGAGCGGAATGAGATCGTGCACCGCAACAACTTGTGGCACGGGCGATCGCAACAGGCCTTCGATGGGAGAAAACAACACATCGACCCGGTCGCGCTTTAACTTTGCCGGCAAAGATGCCTGGGTCCAGGCAAAGCGGCGAAAATTATTGAGGGCGCTGCCGTCAAACGCAAGTCCAACGGGAGTTCGGCGCAACGTCACGCCTTCGAACTTCGCATAGCGCTCGGCCGATGCGTACACGAACAATTCGTGGCCGTGGCTGCCGAGGCATTGCACTATGCCATCAAGAAACGTGGTGAGGCCGTTGTGCCGCTCCGAGGCAAGCGTCGCGTCGATGGCTAGTCGCATTCCGGCTCCACGCAGACCAGGCCGTAGACCGGCTCTTCGGGTTTCATTCGTCTCTCGTAAGCGACGCAGAAGATCTGCGCGATCATGTTCCACAACTCTGTCCCGAACGCAGCCCAGGCTGCGCCCTGAATTCCAAACGGTGGAATCAGCAATAACGCAGCAATGATGTTGAACAACAAGGTGGTGGCCGTGATCTTAGCCACGGCGGCATATCTGCCTTGCGAGTTGAGGACGGAAGTAAGTGTGATGTTAACGGTGCGGAAGAACAGCACGACAGAGAGAACGCGAAGTACCGGATACGCGGCAAGATACGCGGCTCCAAAGTGACGAAGCAGGATCTGCCCTCCGAAAGTGAGCGTGGCGGCGGCGCAGATGATGAAGACATACGCAGGCCACATGGCATGAAAGATCGATTGCACGATGTGACGGCGCGGAGATCCAGCCTCGAAGCGGCTCGACAGAATCGTAAACAAGCTGATGGAGAAAGCGTGCGGCACCATCAGTGCCGGCTCGACGATGCGGAAGCCCGCGGCATAGAGTCCGAGCGCCGCGCTGCCGACGAACTTGTAAATGAGAATGTTGTCGAGCCGGAAGTAGAGCATGACCATCGCCGCCATCAGGCCGATGGGCAGGCTTTCGCGGAAGAGGCTGACGGTTGCAGCCCAGTCGAAGTGAATCGCTGGAATGTTGCGCACTTTGTGCTTCAGGAGCGCGAAGATGAAGAACTCGCACAGCGGAAGCAGAATCACGACCAAGATCAACGGACTGTGGGTGAAGGCCGCCAGACCGGCAATCACTACATAAAAGCTGAAGGCCGTAAGCGTCGCCGGAAAGGCTTCGCGCATGCGCAACTGGCTCTGGTAGTAGCTGGAGAACGCTCCCACCAGATTCGCCGAAAACAGCGACAGGCCTGCGGTTGCGCCCAGCAGCAGCGTGGTTCGATCACGGGTAATGGCCGAGCATCACCAGCAGGGAAACGGCGTAACAGACGCTGGCTGCCAGCAGCTTCGAAGTCATGATCTGCGCCAGCAAATTTGGTCGCTGGACAGCCGTGCTGCGCGCAAAGCGGCGAATCGCAATCGTGTCGATGCCGAACTCGGAGAAGATGCGGAAGATCTCCGTCATCGAGATGGCCAATGCCAGCTTGCCGAAGACCGCTGGGCCGTACCTGCTCGCAATCAAAAGCAAGATGCCGGCGCGACAGAATCCACTGGTCGCGCGAGTGGCTACACCGAAAGCCGAGTTGGTCATACCGGCTTTGGTGGTTTCTTGCGTATCAGGTGCGGTGGCGACGGATGCGTTCATCCCATCTCAGGAAGCAAGGCGTTGACGCGGGTCACTTTGACGGTTGGAAAAGATGACCCTGATCTTGCCAATAGCCAGTTTATAAGGATTGGTGTCGTCGAGGGCGCTCCAGGTGTCGCGCAGCGCCAGCCATGCGATTCCCAGGCAAAATGCCAGCAGCGTTCCCAGGGCGATGATCAAGGTGCGCGGCGGCCAGACTTTTTTTTCCGGAACCACCGGCTCGTCCAGAACCTTGATGGTCGGAATTTCCTTCGCTTCTTCGACCTTGGCCAGCTCGTATTGCTTGGTCAGCGCTTCGTAAACCGCTTCGTCGATCTTCGCCTGCCGCGACAGATCGTAGTAAGTATTGCCCAACATCGGCAGCTGCGCCAGCGAGGGGTACAGTTGCGAATTCTGCGCGTCTGCGTTGTCGCTCAGTGGCTTGTTGCCGCTGAGGGTGAGCAGCTTGGATTTCAGTTCTCCAACTTTGGCGGCAGCTGCGCGCACGCGAGAATTATCCGGCCCGTAGATTTGTTCCAACCCGCTTAATTCGGCCTGAGCAGCGATCAACTGACCTTGCAGATTGGCCGCGGCCTCCATCATGGTTTTGCCCTCGATCTGCGGATCGAGCGTCTTGTTCTTGCTGGAGAAGCGGCTCAGTTGCAACGTAGCCTCGTCGAGTCGCTGCTTCACCGCGACCAGGCGATCCTCGAGGAAGACGCGCTCGCGATGCGCCGATGACGTCGTCAGTTGCGAGACACGCCAGTTCAACTCACTCACATATCCGCCGGCAATCAGGGCTGCGCGCTCCGGACTTCTATCCTGCACCTGGATGGTGATGATGCCGCTCTTGCGATCCTCGCCGATGGCGGTGCGCTCCTGCAGCACTTTGCGCGCGCTCTCATACTTACTCTTGGAATAGACCTTGCGCAGATCGAACTTGTTGATCAGATCGTCCTGGACGGTGCGGCTGCCAAGGATACCGACCAGCGTTGCGCCACTGGTGCGCATGCCCAGCAGATCGGTGGCGAAGGAGCCGATGCCATCACCGGCTTTGGCGGCAAGCGCGCCCAACATGCTCGCGGTCATCCCTCCGGATTGATCGGGCGGCATCAGGCGGGCGGTCGCCTCGTAGCGGCTGGGAATGAGAAACGCAATCGCGGCCGAGATGATCAGTCCAGCAACTACGAACTGCAGGATCCTTCGGCGCTCGCGCGCCACCAAGTCCAGCAATACCAAGGCTCGAGGAGGCGGCTGAACCGACAACTGGGCTTCCAGTCGCTGTTCCGCCTCTAACTCCAAATCATTGACCCGTGTCATAGCTACTTTCCGAGGCGCCGTCGGCCGTCAGTCTTCGTAGACCGCTCAGCCAGCCTCGCGCAGATGAGGGCACAGAACCCTGTGTGGAACGGGGAGCGAACCAGCCGAGCGGTTGAAATTTCTGGTTCACTCAGGCACTGGTTGTTCGGGTACAAAGCTTACGGTCTAAGCGGCCGCATTGCGCTGAATAAGTATGCAATAGGATATGAACCTCGTTACCAGAAAGCAACAGAAAAATGCCCAAAGGTGGGGTGGGAAGAAGGCAGCAAGCCCCTGCTATCGCAGAACTAAATCCTTACGTTCGTTTCACATGCGGATGTATCGATGAACCGACAGACAGCGATCGTCGCCGCAGCGATTCGTGCGGCAATCGTGGAATACGGATCGATAGCGGGCTTTACTGTTGCGCCCAGGAAACCTTATCGGAGCCATTGCCGTAGAGCGCGACTCCACCGCGAACCGGAACTGCGCTGCAGGCTGCCCCGGAGGTCGAAGAGTTGTCGGTACAGATAATCGGTCGCGAGCCGACGATGCAGCGGTTCTGCACGGAAGCCCGGCCGCCGGAAAGGTCGATGGTACCGGCGCAGCCGTTGTACGTGCCATGGAAAATCTCGGACGCTCCCGGACAGTCGTTCGTTTGCGCCACCCCACCGCGGGACACGAAGTCATGGATGGTAACCCCGACCGTGTCAGATGCGCAGTACACGACCACATCTGGAAAGGTCGTCAGAGAATCGGCTGGGCGCAAGGTGATATCTGCCGTAGCCAGAGCCGACGGAGTTTTCCGGTTGAACTGCAGGGGCGGCACGGTTGGCTTGGTGGGATTGGAGTAGCCGGCGTCGATATAAACCTGTTGCAGCACGTTAGAGAACGCGGCAAACACAGTGCTGGGAGTATAGGCCTCGGTTCGCCAGCCGGTAATGCGAAGCCCTTGAATCATACCCGGAGCGGAAGGTTCCTCGGAGATAAAAGCCGGACCACTTACGTGAGCGTAGCCGTCGGCAAACCCGACATCGGCGATGGCCGCGCGGGAAGGATCAAACAAGATCCCGACGGCAGTGCCTTGTACTCCGAAGGTCGTAGCTCCCCCACTGAAATGCACGCCGGTCATGCTAACGGGCGGAGGGCGCAGCTTGGCAAACGGCGAAACGATACCGGCCGTGTTGTTCCCTGAAAGCACGAGGACTGCCACGCCGGTATTACGCGAGGGACTGAAATTGGAGAGATAACAATCCGTGCAGCCAAAGGCCTCGGAGCCGTAATCGTAGACCTGATAATCACCGTAGCCCTCAACCGTCACCTCATGCCAACTGATTACGGAACCATTTCCTATGGGCCCGTTCACCACGGTTTTTCCCATCAGCACTGCTACCCGCGGTGCGTCTGCCACGCTGGTACCGCCATTAATGCGAAGATTCTCCACATCGAGGTGGCCGGCGCCGCTGAAATCCACACAAACCTGGTTATTGCTCGAGGCTTCATGACACAAGATCGTCGAATGCCAGCCAGCGATGGAGCTCTCGCCAACCAGCCGCAGGCGGTGCTCGATGTTGGTGAAATCAAGCTGGGTGACGACACAGGCTTTGGTGCCAGGAATCATAATGGTATTGCCGTTCTTGGAGTTCCTGGCCAGGTTGATGACCGACTGAATCGCCTTGGTATCGTCCGTTTGGCCGTCGCACTTAGCGCCAAAGTTCATGACATTGAGGACGCCCGTCGCCGGGGTAGGTCCAGGCCCCGTTGCCGTTTGCGCATGAACGATGCAGGTGCAGGAAACGAGAAGCGCAAGCGCGATGATGCTGGTGCGCCGCAGTTGATTCATCATGACGTTCTCCATGTGGCGATCGTTCGGAAGGGAACCTGGCTCGCGGCTGATCAGTTGCTGCGCCGAATTCTAACATGAGGTTGGATGCATCGAGTCTCTCCGGGGCAGTTGGTAGTGGGCCGTTTTGAATTTCTGGGGATATAAAGCCCTGGCAGCGATGCCGAGGCAATCCACAACTACCGCATCTGTCTCTGGCAGATTAAGCGCAATACGAAAAGGCGCGGCGTGCCGTCGCACAGGGCGCACCTCGTGGCCGCTCGCCAACGAGCGGAGATAGATACCGAACTAAGGAACAGTCTTATAAAACGGCGGCGATACAATCCACTTCAATATCAAACCCGCCGTTCCAAGCAGGAACGTTAATAAAAATGCGCGCGGGCGGATTTTCCGGGAAGTAACGCCTGTAGACGGTATTCACCGCAGGGAACATGTCTACTGAGGTGACGTAGACATTCAGCTTCAGAATGTTTTCCAGGGAAGAGCCTGCCGTTTCGACACAGAGCTTGAGCTGATCCAATACGATCTCCGTCTGACGCTCAATCGGTCCCTTGAAGATTTCTCCGGTTTTGGGGTCGAACGGCGGAGAACCTGAGACGTAGATTGTGTCGCCGTGCTTCGTCACGGTTGAAGCTGGGGCCTTGTATTTTTCCAGGTAGGTCGCCAGCGGCTCGACGCGAATGATTTCCCGCTTCATAGATTTCCTCCGATTGACATCCCGATTTTATGGCAGATTCTCAAAACAGCCCAGTACCGGGAAGTTAATGGCTAGCGCGTGAAAACGATGCCGTCGTCGAGCTGCTCTTTGTCGTACATCTCCTGCAGCACCGGCTGAAACTGCTCTCTGGTCAGGTTGAGGTTTTTGGTGGGAATGAAGAGGCTGGAGAAATAAGGTTCTATGAGGGCGAGCAGTTGCGCCACCGACACGCCGCTGACGTTCTTCAGATGATGGGGTACAAACTCCATACACAAGACGTGAGCGGCGGCCAGCAGCCTGGGCATGCCTCCTAAGGCGAAATACTCGGAGCCTTCGATGTCCATGAAGATCACGTCGAAGCTGCGCCCGGCGAGCACATCATCCAAACGGCTGCCCTTTACCGTGATGACGTCCGGCGAGTCGGAGAAGTACATGTATTTGTGAACCTTGGGCATGCGCTTCGATCCCCCAGGATTCACGCGATTCATCAGGAACTGCAGCTCCTCTTCTTTATCGGAAGCGGCGCAGTTGATGGGTTCGACGTTCATGCAGTCGTTCAGAACCACATTGAGCTGCAAGAGGCGGAAGGTTCGCGGGTTCGCTTCCACCGCGACCACCGAGCGGCAGGACTTGGCGATGGGGACGACGATTGCACCCACGTGGCTGCCGACGAACAGCACATCGGAGGCCGGTGTCACATAACCGCGCAGGCGTTCCATCTCGTCCCAGCCGTATTCGCCGGCTGAAGGAGAGCTTGCGGCCAACGTTCTGGTCTTCCAGATCAATCAGAAGACGCCCATTGCGACCGTTGGCCAGTAGCGCCTCCACGTGGTTGCCCACCATCTTTCGCTTGAGCCGGGTGAATCTCTCCCACAAGAACAGCTTTGCGGGCAGCGGTACGAGAGCGGACAGGCGCATCAGACGGGATCCCTTTGTCTACGGTTGAACGAATGAGCTACACGCGTCGCCGGCGATGATTGCAGCCGGCTCAGAGTGGCAGCTTTGAAATTTGCGGAACTCACTCACGATAATTCACCATTGGCCAGGCTGTCGACCGTAACTTCGCTGATGGCGAGGTTGTGACGGTGGAGTAAGGACTGTTTGGTAGTGCCGGCCTTCAGGCCGGCGTCCCGGGGCAGGTGGAAAGAAAGATGGGCCAACGATGATCATTGGCAATGATCATCGTTGACCCTTGTTGTTGCGGGCGGCGAACGCGGCGATGAAGCGCCACACTACCTGCGGCATCAGCCCAGGTTAACGTCCAAACGATGGACGTGAACCTGGGGCACCGGGCTGAAGCGCCGCATTACCGGAAATGTGCCGTTACGATTTGACAAACTTCAGCGAGGCGGAGTTCATGCAATAGCGCAGGCCGGTGGGACGCGGGCCGTCGTCGAAGACGTGGCCGAGGTGGGCATCGCACTCGGTGCACTTCACCTCGTCGCGGACCATGCCTATGCTGGTGTCGCGGTCGGTCTTGACGTTCTGCTTGGCGATCGGTTCCCAGAAGCTGGGCCAGCCAGTGCCGGAGTCGAACTTGGTCGCCGAACTGAACAGCGCATTCTGGCAGCAGACGCAGCGGAAGATTCCCTTGGCGTGCAGATCCCAATACTGGCCAGTGAAGGCGCGCTCGGTGCCCGCCTGGCGGGTGACGTTGAACTGCTCGGGCGTGAGCTGGGCGCGCCACTCGGCTTCGGTCTTGACGACCATCGGGACGCGCTTGGCGCCGATCTTCTCGCCGTTGTCCTTGAACTCGACGATCTCAACGGTTTGGGCGGAGGTCGACGCGGCCTCGGCATCGGTGCGGTTGAGCAGACTCATAATTGCGGCTCCTGAGAGAAACGAAAACGAAGTTTTGAGAAAGTTTCTGCGGTTGGTCATAGTGTATCCAAATTTTGTAGAGCCGGCCGTTCAGGCCGGCGTTGTCGAAACAGTGAATGTAAAGCCTTCCCGGTGGAAGCGCCGGGCTTCAGCCCGGCGAACTAATGCATTCTCAAACCGGCTTCAGCCGCGGTAAGCCGGGGCTAAAGCCCATGCTGTAGCCGCGATTGCGGCACGGCTAAAGCCGTGCCCTTCCACCGTTTTCGCGCGTTACCTTGCCAAGTCTTTGCAATGATCAAACTCGCTGCACTACCCTACTGATTGCGGTACAGCTGGGGAAACATCTGCTGCAGGTTCGCCACCTTGGGCAGATCGTAGTGCGCGATGTACGGATTATCCGGATGCAGCGTGGCGTAGTTCTGGTGATAGCCCTCGGCCGGATAAAACGCCTTCAGCGGCACCACCTGCGTCACGATCTTGCTCTTGAAAGCCTTCGCCTGGTCGAGCTGCGCGATGTAATCCGTTGCAATCTTCTTCTGCTCGTCGTTGGCGTAGAAAATGACCGAGCGATATTGCGTGCCCTCGTCGGGATACTGCTGGTTCAACTGCGTGGGATCGTGCGCCACCGAGAAGAACACCTGCAACAGCTGGCCATAGGTAATCTTGGACGGATCGAAGACGATCTTCACCGACTCGGCATGATTAGTCGTGCCGGTGCTGACGACCTCGTATTCCGCCGTAGCCTTCGCGCCGCCGGAGTAGCCCGACGTCGCGCTGATCACGCCCTTCACATGCTGAAAGACAGCCTGAATTCCCCAGAAGCAGCCGCCCGCGATGACGGCGGTCTCCTGGCCGGGCGATGACGCGAGCGATTCGTTCACTGCCGGCTTAGGCAGCGCGGTCGCGGTGTCGCTGGCGGCGACGTTGTTCACCGTGCAGGCGATCGTCAGCGCCGCGATCAGCGAGGCCAGAAAAACGTAACGAAGCATTGACTTCATGACTTTCCTCTTCCAATCCACATTCAAGCCATTAGAGTCGCAAGTTGCGGGAAGGTTACAAAGGCATCCGCGCAGCCGGGCGACGCTATGGGATCAAGTGGCATAAGAGGTACGCACGGGAGGAGGCATTGGATTTCAAGCAGCCAGAGTTGGGCAAGAGAACTGCACGTGTGTGCCGCCGGCTGAAGAGGCTGCTGAAAAAGTCGAGAAGCAGATCCCTCGTCGGCCTGAAGGCCTCCTCGTGATGACAAAAACAAAAGACCTGCTGAGACTGCGCCCCTTCAAAACATCCCACAATCGATTTTTTCAGCGGCCTGTGAAGCCGACTCGGACGAGGAGATAAACCGCTTAGACGCCGGCCTGAAGGCCGGCTCTACCTTATTGATTGGTAACGATTGCATTCGGAGTTATGATTAGTTCAACGGTATGGGGTCAGGCTCGGCATGAGCCCTCTCGCATCTAACAGAATCTAAGTTTCTGGAGGCCAAAGAAGTTATGTCCTCTTCACCTCGGATTGTCTACCAGCAGGGCGATCACGTCTGCACGCTTTTCACGACACCGGAAGAGCAACTGCAGGCAGCCGTGGAATACATCAGCGGCGGCCTGAGCCGCGGCGAGCGCTGCCTGTACATTTGCGGTGAACACGAGATTCCGGAATTTCGTGAGGCGCTGAAGAAGGCTGGAATCGACGTCGATTCGGAAGAACAACGCGGCGCGCTGGTGTTGCTGAACAAGCATGCGGCTCACCTGAAGGGCGGCAGCTTCGATCCGGACGCCATGATTTCCACGCTCGGCGCGGCGGTAGAAAATGCGCTGGCTGCCGGATTTGCCGGACTTTGTGCCGCCGGCGATATGTCATGGCTGCTGGATGAGGCGCCGGGTTCGGAAAGATTGGCGGAGTACGAAGCGCGTCTGAATCAGTTCTACAAGACACATCGCGCGCTCGGCCTCTGTCAGTACAACCGGAACAAACTGCCGGACGAGGCCGTGGATCACAGTATTGCTACGCATCCTTACATTCGCATGGAGGGTGGAATCCTGCTGGAGAACCCGTTCTATGAGCCTCCGGAGCAGGCGGCAAACCGCAAGGCACGTCCGCATGACGGCAGCCGAAAGATTCGCGAGATCGAAACGAGACGCGCAGGCTCTCAAAGTGAATCGATGAGCGCGTAACGTCCGCTGATAGCGGGCTCGTTTGGGAAATCGGCAGGGCAGCGCAGACAAGCGCTGCCCTTCGTGTTTCGGGAGAGATTTCACCACTGAGGCACAGAGACGCAGATCTGGGAGGGCGCGAGTTGTCGATGTGTATTTGGTGTGTAGAATAGAAGCGAGGCGGGCAGCTCCCGATGAACAGCCGCGACATCATTCGGGAATTGAAGAAGGACGGCTGGTACGAAGTGAATCAAGTTGGCAGTCACAAGCAGTTCAAACATCCCAAGAAGGCCGGTCGGGTTACAGTGCCGCACCCGAAGAGGGATGTTCCCACAGGAACGCTGCGAAGCATCGGAAAGCAGGCAGGCATTAAGCTGAGATGAGGAGAGAAGCCGTGGAATACATTGCATACTTGCATAAGGACGGCAAGTCGGACTTCGGGGTGAGTTTCCCCGATTTTCCCGGCTGCATTACGGCGGGCAGGACGCTGGAAGAGGCGCGCCGTCTGGCTCCTGAGGCGCTCACCCTCCATATTCAGGGCATGATCGAAGATGGCGAGGCGATCCCCGAGCCGTCAACGCTGGATGAGCTGGCGAGCGATCCCGCGCGGCGGGGAGCGGTTTGCTTTTTGGTCAGTGCCAATCCGGTAGAGGATAAGGCGGTACGGGTGAACATCACCGCGCGCGCCAGCCAAATCCGCAAAATCGACGACTTAGCCGATAGGGCGGGACTCACGCGCTCGGCCTTCCTGGTGCGGCAAGCGTTAGAGAGCGCGGATCGGCAAGGAAAGTCACAAAAGCGTCCGACTGCATCGCGCCGGGCCGGCTAGGAATAGATCTCTGTGCTCTCAGTGTTCTCTGTGGTGAACACGCCTTTCAGTCGATGTACTCGGGATCGCGCTTCCATCCGGTGATCATCGAATAAAAATTATTCCAGCCGTGCAGCGCGACCATGATCAGGTGGCCCGGGATAAAGGCCACGAAACCGCACATCGCCATGAAATGCCAGATGCGCGCCAGGCGAAAGCCGCCCAGCAGCAACGTCAGCCACCAGAACTGCACCGGCTTGTACATCACCAGCCCGCTGAGGAACGACACCGTACCGAAGAAGACGGTCGACGTGTAGGCGAGCTTCTGCAGCGGATTGTAAGCGGCGACGACCGGCGGCTTCTTGCCGAAGAGGAAGTAATGCCGCACCATCGGCCACACGCCGGGGATGTCGCGCGGCATGAACAGCACCTGGCGCCAGTGGCCCGTGACGATCTGATAAACGAGATACATCAGGCCGCTGCCGACGAAGATCCACATGAAGGTGAAGTGCCATTGAATTGCGCCGGCGAGCCAGCCGCCGAGCGTGATGCCCGGCGGCGGGATCCAGAAATTCTGCTGCGGAATTTTCGGGCCAAAGCTGGGGAAGGCGCGGAAGATACGCAGTCCGCTGGTGATCATGACGAAGAGCGCCACCGCATTCAGCCAGTGCGCCAGGCGCACGACGAACGGATGCTCATAAGAGACGGTGATGGTTTGCGGCTTGGCGCTGTCGACAACGGTTGCGTTGGTCGCCATCACAGTCCTCCATACCAGTCGTAGCCCTGGTCTTCCCAGTAGCCCGTCATGCCCGGCTTGAGGACGTTGGTCACGCGAACCGTGTTGAGATACTTGGCCTGCTTGTAGCCGAGCTTGGTGGGCATCCGCAGACCCAGTGGCGCGCCGTGACCGCGGTCGAGCGGCCGGCCGTACATCTCGTAGCAGAAGATCGTTTGCGGATGCAGCATCGTCGCCATGTCGATCGACTCGTAATACTCGTCGGCGCACTCCACTTCGAGAAAGCGCGCGGTAAGATCGGCGCCGACCCAGCGCAGAAAGTCCGAGCGCGCGCACGCCGCCGAAGTTGCCGACTACCTCCCAGCCTTCGACGCAGACGTGACGCGTGTTCTGCACTTGCTTGGGCAACGCCTGAATTTGCTGCAGCGTGTAATTGCCCGGGCGCTTGACGAGGCCCTCGACGGTCAGCGTCCAGCTCGCGAGATCGACGCCGGGATCGACCACGTCGTAGAAGTTGTAGGGAAACTTGTCGAAGGGTGCGACTTCGCTGTTGCTGTAGGTCGGCTCGAGACGGCGCGGGCCGAAGAGCTTTGCCGCAGTCCAGTCGCTGAAGTGAAGGCCGGTGTTGAGTAAGGGCTGCTGAAATTTCGGAATGGCGAATGCGCCGAGAACGACGATGGGAGCGAGCTTCAGAGTTCGCGGCGATTGATGCGACGGCGGTCGCGAGGGGTGATGTCGCGGATTTCTTCGCCGGCGGGACCGAGGCGACCGGGGTTCCCAAACTGCGTTCCATTTGTGCGGGATGCGGGGACGGGGCGGGGACACGGGATTTCTTCGCGAACTTCGATATGCGGCTTCTCGTGGGCACTTGATTCTGCATGAGAAGCCGGATCGTCCTCAGTGGAGGCGTGTTGAATCTCCGGAGTGTCGCGCGGAGTTGCGCCTTCCTGCAGTTCCGACTCTGCGGGTGGATCGTCTCGGGATTGAGGTTCGTCAGACATGTACGTCACGTCAATTTTCTCTAATGGATGAGATCACGAAAGCCGGGGAAAGTTACAGCGATCCGGCCGACTCCGGCAGCCGAAGGGCGACATTTGTTTTAGCCGTGGGCGTAAGCCCGCGGATACGTCGAGAAAAAGGTGGCTGAGCCGCGGAGCGGCTGCACGATCCCCATGTGTCGCCCCTAAAAGGGGCTCAATTTTAATAAGGCATGTTTACCCAGCGCTGAAGCGCTGGGCTATCCTCTTCCGTCTCGCTTTGCGAGACTCGTGCAATGCGACTCCGGCACCTACGCGGTAATGTACAACGTCGTTCTCTTTCATGTACGGCTTGGCGTGAACATCGGATTTGATTCGAAGGTCCGGATAAATCCCTGGAACGGTCGTCGCGTACTGGGGAATCCGGCTTTGCGAGACTCGTGCGACGCGACTCCGGTACTCACGCGGTAATGTACAACATCGTTCTCTTCAATGTACGGCTTGGCGTGAACATCGGATTTGATTCGAAGGTCCGGATAATTCCTGGAACGGTCGTCGCGCACTGGGGAATCCGGCTTTGCGAGACTGGTGCAATGTGACTCCGACACCCACGCGGTAATTTACAACGTCGTTCTCCTTCATGTACGGCTTGGCGTGAACGTCGGATTTGATTCGAAGGCCCGGATAAATCCCTGGAACGGGTCGTCGCGCATTGGCGACCCCGGCTGCGCGAGACTCGTGCGACGCGGATCGGATGCTAATCCGCTTAGCTAATCTATTGCGATTAATTTTTCTTCGGAATTGGCGCGCCTTTGCTTTGCTGGACGGTCTCGCCGGGACGGAGCAGGGAAGGATGGTCGCCCGGCGTCTGCTCGGTGGAGGCCGATGGATCGGCGCCGGAATTCGATGACGACGCGGAGCCGGCATCGGCTGACGATGAGGCGCCAGCAGAATCTGTGGCAGCTGCTACGTTGGTGGCGCCGGCGGATGGCGTTTGCGACGCTGCTGAATCCGGCGCGCGCGTAACCGGTGAGTTGGCTGCAGTTGCCGGAGGATTGGCGGTCGGTCCATTCGCCGCGTTTGCCGCAGCGCTCGGAATCGCACTAGCACCGGAGTTTGCGGAACTCGGTACAGAAGCCGCGGCAGCTCCCGAAGTCGCGCCCGTCGGAGTATTCGCCGTTGCTACTGCAGCGGGATTCGCCGCTTCGCCGCCGGGCTTGGTGGCACTCACGACCGTCACCGGTGGGGCGTTGTCGAAGAGCACGCGCTCATCGGTGAGCGCCTGCAGTTCGTGATCGTGCGGCGCGGCGAAGAACCAGGTCAGCAGATATCCGCGGCGTTGCGTGACCGCCATGGCAATCGACAAGCGGCGCGCGAGGGCGTCGTTGGGAAGCAGAAATCCCACGGTGCCGTGCAAATACACAAACACGTTGCCACCGGCGGTGAACTCCTTGGCATCGCGCATGTCGTCGATGATGGGATGAGTGAGCCCGAACTGCAGCAGGAAATCCTTCGCCGATTTCTGGTCGGAGGAGTCGGCAGGAAACTTCATGCGCGGAAAGCACGCCAGCGAGATCGCCGACACTGTGACCTCGCCGAAGTCGTCGTAGGAGATCTGGCCGCTGGCGTCGGGGCGTTTCGCCCACACCGAGAAGAGCGTGCGGCTGCACGCGTCCATCAGGCGATGCTCGGCGCGGCCGACGCGGGGGCGGCCGAAATCCTGGCGCTCGCGATAACGCTCCACCGCGGGTTGCACCGCGCCGTTGGCCTCCAGCGTCCAGCCCTGCGGAATGCGATAGCTGAAGCCGATGCTCGGGTTCTCGTAGAAGTCGCCGCGAATCGCGCCGGGATCGATGTGAGCGGCGGGCGGATCGAACTCCAGCGTCTCCAGCTGATGCGAAGAGACCGACGGCCCGTCATAGGCGCGCGCGTCGCTGCGACAAGCTGCTTCAGCTCGGGCGGCGCGAAGAAGACCACGCGGTCGAACGATGCCTCCAGGCGGTGGACCATCTTCTCGTCATGCGCGGCCAGCGCGACGCGCAGGATGTAGTCGCCGAGCGTGGTCGCCAGCACGACGTGCTGCTCGATGCCGCGGCGGGTCTCGAAGAGAAAAAACTGATGGCCGGCGATGCTCGCCTTCGACAGGCCGCGCAGCTCTTCCACGCCGCGGTAGAGTTCCTGATCGAGCGCGTAGCGCAGGAACGCCTTGGCGTCCTGCTTGTTGCTGTTGCCCGCGGTGGGAATCGCCGAGATCGAGATCTCAGCGTCAAGCGGAGGCGGTCCGCCGAGCTCCAGCAACTGAATGCTGCCGTCGCGCGCTCCGGGCTCGGGCACCGCGCGGAGCTGCGCCTCGGGCGGGAGTTCGAAGCTGAAATCGAAGTACTGGTTGGTGTAGCGGGTTGGGGAAAGATAGGCCTGCTCGGGATAGGGTTCGTCCTGCGCGTCTTTGGGAGCGGCGGTCGCGGGCGGAGTGCTTGCCGGCGTCTTGGCTGCGGGCGGTGCAGCAGGGGAGTTCTGAGCGCCGAGCGACAGGGCGCTGCCGAGAAGAATCGCGAGAAATGCCGTAAGAAATTTTGCCGGATTTCGCATCGCCAACTGCTTGGTTCTATTGTTCGACGTAATGGAGTGGGAGTCAAACCGTACCCGGGTTCGTGCGCTGGCGAGAAGCCTTGGCGGCGACCCCCAGTTCAGAGTAGCGCCGCCCTCTGGGCGGCTGGATCGCAGGCCGCTGGCCTGCGGAGGGGTTGGCAGGCGAGGACGCCTGCCCGACAGCCGGCCCGGAGGCCGGCGCTACAGCACGAAAAATTCAAACTCATTTAACACACAAAGTGCTTGCAATTTTCGTGCGAGTCGTGGCATGGTAACAAAGCGTAGGAGAACGCCCGATGAAACTAAGAACGCAAATCTCAATGCGTAGGCAGTCGTTGCCGATCCAAGGCACCGTCTGTCGCCGGGCGCGATATTTCCTTAATAGCTAATCTTCGGCGACTTACTCCTACGCGCTAATACGCCAATACAGCTTTTTACTGGGTGGCGAAGAGAACAGTTACTTCGACTGTAAATCGATCAGGCAAACTGTTTTCGCTTATTCCCCCAGTGAAGTGTGATCCGTGGCGAAATATGCGGATACTTCATTGACAAAGGCCCGCAAGGGTGAGGGTTCAAATCCTCAAAGCCGCATGTGAATATTCCCGGATCGCAAAGAAACTTGGCGTCGCTTTACTAACAATTCACGGTCGGTGGTGAAGACATCGGATACTTCGCCTTAGGAGCCGGAGGTCGCAGGTTCGAATCCTGCCATGGATGCGAGTTCATGTAGCTCAGCGGTAGAGCGCCGTTTGTGCCGTGTCGCTTGTTCCCCGACCGTTACATCTCGCCGGAGAAACGGCTTAGAAGGGATAGTTATGCCGGCCAATGTTAGAAACGAGAGCCCAATGCAGGGATCGCGCTGCGACACGTGCCAGCACGCGCACGTCATCGTCGGCTACCGCGAGTCGGAGACGATTGTCTACTGCACGTTTGTCTGGGAGCAGGCGATACCGGTGCCGTTCAAGGTGCGCGATTGCTCGAGCTACTCCGACAAGAACAAACCGACGTGGGAACAGATGGAAGACCTGGCGCTGCCGATCAGGGCAGCCACGTCCGGCAAGACCACAGGCTTCAAATTGCCGAAGCTATCGGCGGTGGAAGTAGCCTCTGAAGACAACTAACCATTCGCCGGTGGCGAAGACTACGGATACTTCGGATAGAGCAGCACCGGAAACGGTGAAGGTCGCTGGTTCAAGCCCAGCCGTGCGCAAGCATGTAGCTCAGGGCAGTGCCTTCCGTGTCGCATATTCCCCGGCGGTTAGAGCTGCCGGTGCCGTCGGCTGAAGCCGACTCCGGGGAAAGTAAGCGGCCTGGACGCTGGCCTGAAGGCCAGCTCTACCTGTGTCGCCGGCCGAAGCCGGCTCTGGTGTCTTGGGGTGAGCTACCCAGCACTCCGCGCCAAAAGCGGGCGCTGCGTGCTGGGCTATCTTGTGGCCGTCCCGCCGGGCGGGACTCGGTTCTGCGCGCTGCGATCACCGGTGGCCATCGAGAGCCGATTTTTCGCAGCCCGTGAAATGCGGCCCTCGCAACCGCGCAATTTTGCTCAACGTCATTTCGCGTGCTGCCGGCTAGCCGGGCTCAGAGAAGGAAATTAGCGGATCGGACTCTGGCCTGAAGGCTAGCTCTACCCGAACCATGAAAGGAGGCCAACGATGGCCCGACTGAACAAGATGAATCTCAACCTCATCCCTCGCACGCACGAGGGCGGACCCGCGCGCCACATCAGCGCGGAGCTGCAGCTGCGGCGCTCGCTTGCGGGCTGCTTGCTGTGGGAGGACCAGTTCTATGAGGACGGTGTCGCTATCGCCGGCCGCATCGCTGAGCTGGTGCCGCAGGTCGAGGCGGAGAAGGTTGCGGCTCTGGCGGTCGAGGCGCGCGAGAAGATGAAGCTGCGTCACGCGCCGCTGCTGCTGGTCCGCGAGATGGCGCGGCACAAGACGCATCGCGCGCTGGTGGCCGAGACGTTGGCGACGGTCATTCAGCGTGCCGACGAGCTCGCCGAGTTCGTCGCCATCTACTGGGCCAGCGGGCGCACGCCGCTGTCGGCGCAGGTGAAGAAGGGACTGGCCGCGGCGTTCGCCAAGTTCGACGAGTACGGACTGGCGAAGTACGACCGCGCCGGAGCCGTGAAGCTGCGCGATGTTCTGTTCCTGTCGCACGCCAAGCCGCGCGACGAGGCGCAGGCCGCGCTGTGGAAGCGGCTGATCGCCGGCGAGCTGGTCGCGCCTGACACGTGGGAGGTGGCACTGTCGTCCGGCGCCGACAAGCGCGAGGCGTGGGAGCGTCTGCTCACGCGAGCGCAAGCTGGGGGCGCTGGCGCTGCTGCGCAACCTGCGCAACATGCAGGAGGCGCAGGTGCGCGAGGAGCTCATCGTCGAAAGCATTGCGGCGATGAAGACCGATCGCGTGCTGCCGTTCCGCTTCATCGCTGCGGCTCGTCATGCGCCGCAGTGGGAAGAGGCGCTGGAGAAGGCGATGTTCGCCTGCGTTGCGGGTCGCGAGAAGCTGAAGGGGAAGACCGTGTTGCTGGTCGACGTGTCGGGCAGCATGGTGCATCGGCTTTCGCGCCGTTCGGAGATGCTGCGGACCGACGCAGCCGACGGACTCGCGGTTCTGTTGCGCGAGACCTGCGAGCAGGTGAAGGTCTACAGCTTCTCGGACGAGCTGGAGATGGTGCCGCCGCGTCGTGGCTTCGCGCTGCGCGATGCCATCGCGGTCAGCCAGGCGCACTCCGGAACGTTTCTCGGAAAGGCGCTGGGCGAGCTCAGCGAATCGTACGATCGCTTGATCGTCATCACCGACGAGCAGGTGAACGACGCGGTTCCCGCGCCGAAGGGCAAGGGCTACATGATCAATGTGGCCGGATACCGCAACGGCGTGGGCTACCGTAAGTGGACGCACATCGATGGCTGGAGCGACAGCGTGATCGAGTACATCCACGAGCTGGAGCACGCGGAGCTGAACTAACGGGACCCAGGTTAGCGTCCAAAGGGAGGACGCGAACCTGGGGCACCGGCTGTTTCGCCGCAGTGCCACGGCGGATACCTCTTTGGTAGCAAGACTCGGCACTTATCCCGGCTGGTCAAGTAGAATTGAGTGTTCCCTGGGCCGTGCGGCCCCGCCGAACTGTAGCGTTCCCGCCCTGGCCGTTAGAGTGGAGAAAAGCGGGGTCCCTCGACGTCGCTTCGCTCTGCTCGGGATGACAGAACGGGGCACCCAGCACTCTTCGACGCTGTTCAAGGAGCATTCTTCTGAACCCTGCCCTCAGCCTGCTGGCTTATGTTGTGGCCGAGCCTCATGGCCTGCGCCATTACCTGAAGGCGCATTTTCTCGATCCGACCTTCAAGGGGCTGTATCAGGCCAACGCCTTCGATACGGCGTTGCTCATTCCGTACTTCATTGTCCTGATCCTCCTGGCCGCGTATGGAATGCACCGCTATCAGCTCGTCTATCTCTATTACAAGCATCGCAAGAATAAAGTCACCGATCCGGAATCGCGTTTCGAGGAGCTGCCGCAGATCACGATCCAGCTGCCGATCTTCAACGAGCAATACGTCATCGACCGCCTGGTCGATTGCGTCTGCAAGATGGAGTACCCGCGCGAGAGGCTGCAGATCCAGGTGCTCGACGATTCGACTGACGAGACGGTCGACGTGGCACGCGGCGTGGTTGAACGCTATGCGGCGCTGGGCCACAACATCGTTTATATCCACCGCACCAATCGCGAGGGCTACAAGGCGGGCGCGCTCGACAACGGCCTGCATACCGCGACCGGCGAGTTCGTCGCCATCTTCGACGCCGACTTCACGCCGCAGCCGGATTGGCTGATGAAGGTGATCCACCACTTTGCCAACCCCGCGATCGGCATGGTGCAGACGCGCTGGGCGCACCTCAACCGCAACTACTCGTTCCTCACCGAGGTCGAAGCGATTCTGCTCGACGGGCACTTCGTGCTGGAGCACGGCGGCCGCTCGCGCGCCGGAGTTTTCTTCAACTTCAACGGCACGGCGGGCATGTGGCGGCGCAAGGCCATCGACGACGCCGGCGGCTGGGAGCACGACACGCTCACCGAGGACACCGACCTGAGCTATCGCTCGCAGCTGGCGGGCTGGAAGTTCCGCTATCTGCAGGATGTCGAGTGTCCGGCAGAGCTGCCCATCGAGATGACCGCGTTCAAGACGCAGCAGGCGCGCTGGGCCAAGGGCTGATCCAGTGCGCCAAGAAAGATCTGCCGAAGCTGTTTCGCGCCAAGGTCTCAGGCCGCGAGAAGCGTGAGGCCTGGTATCACCTGACCGCGAACCTCAGCTATCCGCTGATGATCGTGCTCAGCGTGCTGCTGCTGCCGGCGATGGTCATCCGCTTCTACCAGGGATGGTTCCAGATGCTGTACATCGACATCCCGCTGTTCCTGGCGTCGACGTTCTCCATCTCCAGCTTCTATCTCGTTTCGCAGAAGGAGCTGTTTCCGGGGAAGTGGTATCGCACGTTTATTTTTTTGCCGGCATTGATGGCACTGGGCATCGGGCTGACGCTCACCAACAGCAAAGCCGTGATCGAAGCCCTCATCGGACATCAGTCGGCGTTTGCGCGTACGCCGAAGTATCGCGTGGTGACCAAAGAGGACAAGAACGTCGCCGCGAAGAAGTATCGCAAGCGGCTGGGCTGGGTGCCGTGGATCGAGATGCTGGTCGGAGGATACTTCGCGCTGACCGTGTGGTACGCCATCGCCAACGAGAACTACATCACCGTGCCGTTTCTCGTGCTGTTTGTCTTCGGATACTGGTACACCGGACTGATGTCGCTGCTGCAGGGCCGCTTCGACAGCCTGGTGCGCGAGCGCGGCGAAGAGCGCAGCCCCAAGCCGTTTCCGGTGGGGGTATGAGAAGCAGCATTAGCGATTAGCAATTAGCAACTAGCTTGGGGGCCCGGGTTGCGAACAGCTTTTGGACGTTAAGCTGAGCCGGGCGTCTCGGTCTTGTACGACCGACAAATGTTCAGCACTTTAGTGTGTTATATTCCCAGGGCGTTCGCTTGCCAAAATTTGGAAAATCGCGTAGCGAGCCGGTATAGCCTCGAAAAGAGATTTGGAGATGCCTGAGGGTCATCTAAGTTCTTAGGATCGACGTAGTGGCTCGCAGGCTCGATTGCGGGGCATTCCAGTTCAGGAGGACGCTCGGCAAAGTACAGAAATTGGTCGCCCCGTGGTATATGCAACACTTAGATGCTAGTCGTACAGCAAAATTTCTTGCTTTCGAACGTCCAAAATCTGGCCAACAGGTCCTGAACTCGTGACTCTTCGGCGCCTCTTCTTCGTCTCGATCTTTGTCGCCCTCGTCAGCACCTTCGGCTCGGCTGCCGACGCCGTCAGCTGTCCCGCGACGATCTCCGCGCGCCAGCAGCTGGCCGCGCCGGTCGCCGGTTGGACGGCGATGGAGGACGACAGCCCACACAATCTCGCCGGCATTACCTTCTACGATGGCTCGCCGTCGGAGAAAGCGTCGCTGGTCTACGACCGGATCACACACGGCAAGACGGAGCAGGTCGCGACATGGACCTTCGCGCCGCAGAAGGCTCGGCCGATCTGGCTGGCGTGTAGTTATGCGGGAACTTCGATTCAGTTGACCAAGGCGCTGCCGGCGACGATCACCACATGCGTGGTCACCTACGATCCGCAACAGACGATCGAGGGCATGCCGGTGATGAAGAAGATCGCGTGCAAGTGAAGTAGTGGCCGCGCTCAGTCGCTTCGCTCCCTCGCGCGGCTGAATTTAAAGTGGCTGTGATCGGCACGGCTAAAGCCGTGCCCTGTTACGAACCAATTCTTAATCGAACGCTGCCCAGGTTCGGCCTTCTTTTGGCTAACCTGGGATGAAGGTCGCGGCCTACTTGATCGCCCCCTCTTTGCCCGCAATCCGGCGCAGCAATCCGATCTGGCCGTTGTGGTAACCCTCGTGATAATGCAGGCGGACCAGCGCGTCGCCAAGCGAGCCGGTCAGCGGCGGACGGTTGTAGGGTCCGGGGACGGGCGACGTCAGTGCGTTATCCGACAGTGCTGCCACGTTGGGCAACAGCTGTTGCTGGGAATCGTCGAGCAGGCCGCGCAGGGTCGCGAGATCAAGAAAGCCTTCCGAGCCGCAGGGAGAGCTGCCGCGCTGATACACGGCGACGGACTCGCCGGTCAGCACCGGGCTTCCTCCGGTAAGCTGCAGCATCAGGTTGCGGGTGACGACTACGTGTCCCAACACCCAATTCAGGCAGTTGCCGCCGTTGGCCGGCGTGACGATGCTGTCGGCGTGGCTCAGGTCTTCGAGATTGCGTTTGATCGCGAGGTAGCTGAACTCGTACATCTTGGCAAGATCGCTGCCGGTCATGATTGCGCTCGCTTTCGTGAGAAGTCGTTGGAATTGTACAGCTATTGTTTACAAGATCGGTTCGTAACAGGGCACGGCTTTCAGCCGTACCGCGACCAGGCTCTCAAGAAATGGGCTTTAAGCCCCTGCAACAGAAAACGCAGGGGCTGAAGCCCCACTCCATTATTCGGCTCTATCGGCACGAGTAAACTCGTGCCCTGATACGAACCGATGTGGTCTAAACCGTCCTTGGCTGTCATCGGCCGCGAATGAGGAAAGCGTTGTGAAAGTTGGTGAGTCCCGTAGGGACGACATATGCCGTCGGCTGAAAGCCGACTCCAGATCTTGGAAAATCGCCGGGACGCTGGCCTGAAGGCCAGCTCTGCCCGAACAACTAATGCCACGCCCGCCCGGCATCGGGCATCAGATTAAACAGCCGCGACTCGCTTGTTGCCTTTCGCTGGCGTTGGGCGGGATTCAATTCGAACTTCTTGCGAAAAGCGGAAAGCGAATGGCGAAAATCGCAAAGCGAGTAGCGAATAGCGAAACCGCGACTCGCCAAGCGCCAAACCATCGCGCCGCTAAACGCCCGTTTTGCGCCGTCGACTGCAGAATCCCGCTGCTGCGCCCCGTTAGATTGGTGGTTACCGGACTAGTACAATAAAGTAATTGTGGGGAAACACAGGTTCGAATCCGTATACTGAATGCAGGAAGGCATGAGCCAATCTGAAACGAAGACCCTACTGTTGCTGAAGCCGCGGGGCTTTTGCGCCGGAGTGGTGCGCGCCATCGACATTGTCCGCATCGCGCTGGAAACATTCGGCGCTCCCATCTATGTCCGAAAAGAGATCGTACACAATCGCTATGTCGTGGACGAGCTCAGCTCCAAAGGCGCCATTTTTGTCGACAGCGTCGACGAAGTTCCCGCCGGCGAGCGCGTGATCTACAGCGCGCACGGTGTTGCGCCGGAAGTTCGCCAGCACAGCAAGCTGCGCGAACTGCGCGTCATCGACGCGACCTGCCCGCTGGTGACCAAAGTTCACGTGGAAGCGGTGAAGTTTGCCCGTGAAGGTTATTCGCTGATTCTCATTGGGCATCGCGATCACGATGAAGTGATCGGCACGCTGGGCGAGGCTCCGCTGGTGACGCAGGTGGTCGATTCGCCGGCTGACGTTAACGACCTGCACGTGCCCGATCCGGATCGCGTGGCGTATCTCACGCAGACCACGCTGAGCCTCGACGAGACCAAGCACGTGATCGAGGCGCTGCGCCAGCGTTTTCCCAACATCAAAGGGCCGCACGCGCAGGACATCTGTTATGCCACGGAGAATCGCCAGACCGCGGTGAAGGACGTCGCGGCGGAGTGCGATCTGCTGCTGGTGGTCGGCTCGGACAACAGCTCGAATTCGAATCGTCTGGTCGAGGTCGCGCGCAATCTCGGATCCAACTCGCACCTCATCGAAAACTATCGCTCCATCCGGCCGGAGTGGCTGGAGGGCGTGAAGACCGTCGGACTGACCGCCGGCGCGTCGGCTCCCGAGATTCTGGTGCAGGAAACCGTGACTTTCCTCGAGGAGCAGGGTTTTACCGATATGCGTGAAATAGAAGTGATGCCGGAGAACGTTCGCTTCGGCTTACCGCCCGAAATCGTGGAGGCAATCGGCGCTGCGCCTGCCGTAGCAGAGTAGGTCGCTCTTCGCCTTTCGCTTTTCGCCAGAGCAGCAGTTGCCGGTGTTTTCTGGCGAAGAGCGAAGAGCGAAGGGCGAATAGCGAATAGCGTCGCGAGACACACATAGAAGTAAGTAAAATGGCAGACCCCCTGAATCCGGCCGAAATGCGTTTCGGCAAAATCGATGACATCAAGAGCCGCGTGGCGGCGGCGATTGATGCTTCCCGGCGTTATCTGTTCACCATTCAGGACCGCGAAGAAGGTTTCTGGTGCGGCGAACTCGGCGCCGATACCACGCTGGTTTCCGACTACATTCTGCTGCACCGCTTGCTGGGCACCGAAGATGAAGCCCGCACGCAGAAGTGCGCCAACGAGATCCTGAACCGCCAGAATCTCGACGGCGGCTGGCCGATCTACAACGACGGCCCGTCGAATATCAGCGCCTCGGTGAAAGCGTATTTCGCGCTGAAAATGGCCGGCTACACGGCTGATCATCCGCAGCTCAAGAAAGCGCGCGAGTGCATTCTGGCGCTGGGCGGCGTGACTGAGGTCAACACCTTCACCAAGATTTATCTCTGCTTCCTCGGCCAGTACGACTACGACGCGGTGCCGGCGATTCCGCCGGAGATCGTGCTGTTTCCCAAATGGTTCTGGTTCAACATCTACGAAATTTCGTCGTGGTCGCGCGCCATTCTGGTGCCGTTGTCGATCGCGTACGCGAAAAAGCCGTTCAAGAAAATTCCCGACGAGCAGGGCATCGACGAGCTCTTCGTCGGCGGCCGCGCCAAATCGCAACTACGGTTGCGCTGGGCCGACAAGCTGATCTCGTGGCGCAATTTCTTCCTGGTGCTCGATCGCGTGGTGCATTTCTTCGAGCTGGTGCACATCCGCCCGCTGCGCTCGCAGGCGCTGAAGAGCGCCGAGAAGTGGATGCTCGAGCGCCTGGAGATGAGCGACGGCCTGGGTGCGATCTATCCCGGCATCATGAATTCCATCATTGCGCTGCGCTGCCTGGGCTATTCGCTTGACGATCCGCAGGTCATCCGCGCAATGGATGAGTTCGAAAAGCTCGGCATCGAGGAAGAGCAGACCTTCCGCATGCAGCCTTGCATGTCGCCGGTATGGGACACGGCGTACGCGGTGTATGCGCTGGCGGAAAGCGGCGTTCCCGCGACCGACAAGCGCCTGGTTCAGCCTTGCGAGTGGATGCTGAAGAAGCAGGTCACGCGCCGCGGCGACTGGTGCGTAAAGAACCGCAAGAGTTCCGCCAGCGGGCTGGTACTTCGAGTTCAACAACGAGTTCTATCCCGATGTCGACGACAGCGCGCAGGTGCTGCTGGCGCTGAGCCGGGTGAAGACCTCGAACGAGAGTTATCACTCGCGCTCGGTGCAGCGCGCCATCGACTGGATCCTGTCGATGCAGTGCAAGAACGGCGGCTGGGCCTCGTTCGACAAGGACAACGACCGCATGGTCTTCCAGCACATTCCGTTCGCCGATCACAACGCCATGCTCGATCCGGCGACGGTCGACATCACCGGCCGCGTGCTGGAGTGCCTGGCGTCGTATGGCTACTCGCTGAAGGACGAGCCGGTGCGCCGCGCGGTGGAGTTCATCAAGCGCGAGCAGGAGCCCGATGGCTCGTGGTTCGGGCGCTGGGGCGTGAACTACGTCTACGGGACGATGCTGGTGCTGCGCGGACTCGAAGCCATCGGCGTGGATTATCACGAGCCGTGCGTGCAGCAGGCGGTCGAGTGGCTGCGCATGATGCAGAATCCCGATGGCGGCTGGGGCGAGAGCTGCGGCTCGTATGACGATGCGAACACCAAAGGCGTCGGCCCGAGCACCGCGTCGCAAACCGCGTGGGCAGTGATGGGAATGCTCGCCGCCAACGATACGCGCAGCGACTCGCTGCAGAACGGCATCGCGTACCTGCTGCGGACGCAGCGTCGCGACGGCGCGTGGGACGAGCGGCATTACACCGGCACGGGATTTCCGCGCGTGTTCTACCTGGAGTACACCATGTACCGGCAGTATTTCCCGCTGCTCGCGCTGACCGCCTATACCAAAGCAACCACCGAGTCGGAAGAAGAGCGGCTGCGCATCGTGCGCAAAAAGCAGTAGCCAGAAATCAGCGGCCAGTGGCCAGTTGTGCTCGAGGCGCTGGGTGAATGGCCGGTCGATCTGTTGAATCCGGCGAGGTACAGCGAGTGGGAAGGATCCAGCGCCGTAGGCGCGGAATATCATAGCCCAGCGCTTCAGCGCTGGGTAGGCGATTTTATTGGTGAAGAGTCCCGTAGGGACGGCACATACCGCTCGCTATACTCGGTGAGGAGGGCGCTGCGACCATGACCATCACGATCGAAATCAAGCCCGAGTTGGAAGCCGAGTTGGCGGCGCAGGCCGCGGCGAAGGGTATGGACGTGTCGGCCTACGCGGCGTCGTTGCTGGAGCAAGCGGCGCAGCCGAATGAGCCGCCCAAGCCAAAGAAGAGCCTGGTGGAATTTCTGCGCGAGTCGCCGCTGGTCGGACTCGAACTCAATTTAGAGCGGGACAAGGATACAGGTCGAGATATCGAGTTATGAGCGGTTTTCTGCTCGATACCAATTGCATCAGTGAACTTGTTCGCGTCAAGCCCGATCCTCTCGTTTTTGCGTGGGTACGATCTACCGACGAAAAACTACTCCATCTCAGCGTGCTCAGCTTAGGTGAAATACGTAAGGGTGTGAATCTGTTGTCCACCGGACGAAAACGAATCGAGCTGGAACGATGGCTTGAGCAAGATCTGCCCGCTCAATTCGCCGAGCGTCTCTTGCCGGTGAACGCAGAGATTGCCGAGATCTGGGGAGCGATGGCGGCAGAGGCTCAGCTCAAGGGCATCGCAATGCCGATTATCGATGGGCTTATTGCGGCTACGGCGAAACAACACCAACTTATGATCGCAACCCGGAACGAAAAGGATTTCCGCATGTGGGGAAGCACGGTTGTTAATCCGTGGACCTCGTAGTCTTCACTGGCCACTGACCACTAGCCACTGACCACTGCTTCATGAAATGTTTCGTCACAGGCGCGACCGGATTTCTTGGCAGCCATGTTGCCCGGCAACTGCTGGGGCGTGGTGCTGAGCTGCGCTTGCTGGTGCGCACGACCAGCCGCCTGGACAACATTGCTGACCTCGCGGCCGATCACATCACTGGCGACCTGCGCGATCCTGATTCGCTGAAACAGGGCATGGAAGGTTGCGAATTCGTCTTCCACGTTGCCGCCGACTATCGCCTATGGTCGCTGAATCATCAGGAGCTGTACGACTCCAACGTCGAAGGCACGCGCAACATCCTGCGCACGGCGAGAGATTGCGGTGTGCGCCGGGTTATCTACACCAGCAGCGTTGCCACCATGGGCTTCGGTAACAACGGCCGCCTTACCGACGAGAAGTCGCCGGTAACGTTGGCCAACATGATCGGCGACTACAAGCGCAGCAAGTTCATGGCCGAGCAGTGGGTGTTGGAGGCGGGACGCAGCGGGCAGAACGTCGTGATGGTGAATCCCACGACGCCAGTCGGTGAGCGCGACATCAAGCCGACGCCCAGCGGGCAGATCATTCTGGATTTCCTGCGCCGCAAGTTTCCGGCCTATGTCGATACGGGTTTGAATCTCGTAGACGTGGTCGATTGTGCCGAGGGCCATCTGCTGGCAATGGAGAAAGCGCTACCCGGCGAGCGCTACATCCTCGGCGGCGAGAACCTGACGCTGAAGCAGATCCTCGACAAGCTGGCTGCGATCACGGGGCTACCGTCGCCGAAGATTAAGCTGCCGTACGCTGTTGCTTTTGCGACAGGTGTGGTCGATACGCTGGTCACCGGGAAGATTCGCAAGCGCGAGCCGCGCGTCACCATCGACGCGGTGCGCATGGGCCGCAAGAAAATGTTCGTGACCAGTGCCAAGGCCGAGCGCGAGTTGGGATGGAAGCCGCGGCCAGTCGACGAGAGTTTGCGGCGCGCAGTGGAGTGGTTCCGTGCGAACGGATACGTCTAAAGACAGTGGCCAGTGACCAGTGGCTAGTGGTCAGTGCGGCTGTTAAACAGCCGTGGCTCGGGTAGGAGCTGGCCTTTAGAGACTGTGTCGCGACTGGCGAGCAATTTCTGGGTGGGATAAACATCCCGAATTGCGACGAAACCAGCCGCGCAGCGGCGGCAGCGCAGTGAGCCTGGGGCGTTAGCCCCGGGTAAGGCTTTATTTATTTTTCTTGAGTCGGCTTCAGCCGGCGGCACAAAACCGTCGATGGAGTTTTGTAACAGACTAATTTGGCGAGCAACTCCAAACCCGTCGCGGTGATTGTCGCCATGCCGGTGGAAGTTGCGCCGCTGCTCAACGGCGTGAAGCCCGAGCAGATCAACGGCGTCGATCTTTTCGAGCTGCCAAATGCGGTGATTGCCGTCGGCGGTATCGGCGAGAACTTTGCGCGGCGTGCGGCTGAGGTTGCCATCGACCACGCGCGGCCGAAGTTGCTGCTCTCGGCGGGAATCGTCGGCGCGATCTCGCCGAAGCTGAAGGTCGGCGACGTAGGAAAGATTCGGCAAGTCGTCGACGTTGCGACTGGCGAGATTTATCCGGCGAGCGGCGGCGGCAATTGGGTACTGGCCACGTCGCAGGACGTCAGCGACGCAGCCGAGAAGCACGAGTTGCTGACGAAGTTTGGCGCCGATGCGGTCGACATGGAAGCCGCAGCGGTCGCGCAGGTCGCCAAAGAGCGGGGTCTGGAGTTCGCAGCGATCAAGTCGATATCCGACGACGCGGAATTCGATATGCCGCCGTTGAATCGCTTCATCGACAACGGCAAGTTCGACACGCGGCGCTTTCTGATTTACGTTGCGCTTCATCCAAGGTGGTGGCGCGTATTAGGTAAGATCAAGAAAAATAGCGAAATTGCGACAGAGAAGCTATGCGAGGAAGTGAAACATCTAATAGCAGTGGCTAGTGACTAGTGGCCAGAACGGAAAAGAAGGGGCTAATTGCGGTTGCTGGTGGTTCGGGAAACATTGGACCCGCTGTTTCGTATCAGGGCACGGCTTCAGCCGTGCCGCAAGAGTTGATAACGAACCCGGGCTTTAGCCCCTGACGGGGATTTTGCAGGGGCTAAACCCAAACCTTGGCAGCGGTTTTCGGCACGACTGAAGTCGTGCCCTGTTACAAATCGAGGTTGAGCGGATTCTAGTCACTGATCACTGACCACTTGAACAAAATGTCCATAGCTACCCAGATCCGAGTGCCCATCCAGTCCCCGCCCATCCCGGCGACCATGCAGGCTGCCGTCTATCGCGGCGTCAATGATGTTCGCATGGAAACCGTTCCCGTTCCGCAGATCGGCGCGGGCGAGCTCCTCATCCGCGTCCACACCTGCGGCATCTGCGGCACCGACCTGAAGAAGATCTCCACCGGTTCCCATTCTGCGCCGCGCATCTTCGGACACGAGACCACCGGCGTCATCGCGCAGGTCGGTGACAATGTTACGGATTATCGAATCGGCGACCGGGTGATGGTCTTCCACCACATCCCCTGCGGCGATTGTTATTACTGCCGGCATAAGGTCTTCGCCCAGTGCCCCACCTACAAGAAAGTTGGCGCAACCGCCGGCTACGAGGCCAGCGGCGGCGGCTTTTCCCAATACGTTCGCGTAATGGAGTGGATCGTCGCCCGCGGCGGCGTCGTGCGCATTCCGGATGGTGTTTCCTTTGAGCAGGCATCCTTCATCGAGCCGGTGAACACCTGCATGAAAGGTATTGAGACGCTTGGACTTAAGCCGGGAGAAGTTGTTCTGGTCATGGGCCAGGGGCCGATCGGCATCATCCTGGCGGTGTTGGCGCGGCGTCATGGCGTCCGGGTAATTACTTCCGATTTGCTTTCGCAGAGGCATACAATAGCTAAGGCGTTTGGTTTAGACGAAAGCATTGACGCTTCCACCTCCGATACCGTTCGAGCCATCAAAGAAATTACGGAGGGACGGGGCGCCGACGCCGTCATTGTGGCAGTTGCGGGCAATAGCTTGATTCGCACTGCCATGGACGCGACGCGTCCCGGCGGCAGGGTATTGCTTTTTGCGCAAACCCAGCATGGCGAGGCGACCATCGACCCCGCCGCGGTTTGCGTTGATGAGAAGAGTTTGTTGGGGTCTTACAGCGCTTCTGTGGATTTGCAGGAAGAGTCGGCGCGATTTGTTCTGGGTCGGGAGATGGACCTGGAGCGTCTGATCAGCCATCGTTTTCCGCTGACCGAATCCGTGGAGGCGTTGCGTTTTGCTGCCCACCCCCAACCCGACTCCATGAAGGTCGTCATCCAACCGGGCAGTCAATGGAAGGACCAGTAGAGTGAGCAGACAAATGACCGCCGCCGTCCTCTATGGCAAAGAGGACGTCAAAATCGAGCAGGTGCCGATCCCCAAACTCGAGGAAGGTGAGGTCTTGGTCAAGGTGCAGGTCGCGTTGACCTGCGGCACCGACCTCAAGGTCTATCAGCGGGGATATCACGCGCGCATGATCGTGCCTCCGGCGCTGTTCGGGCATGAGCTGGCCGGTGTGGTCGAGGAAGTTGGGCCCAACGTCCGGGGATTCCGCAAGGGAATGCGCGTGGTAGCGCTGAACTCCGCGCCCTGCGGCGCCTGCTTCTACTGCTCCAAGCATCAGGAAAATCTTTGCGAAGATCTGCTCTTCAACAACGGCGCTTACGCCGAATACATTCGCATTCCGCGCCGCATCGTTGAAACCAACATGCTGGCTATCCCGAAGCATGTGAGCTTCGAAGAAGCCGCCATGGTCGAGCCGCTGGCCTGCGTGCTGCGCGGTCTGCACGAAACCAAGATGGAAATCGGCGATACCGTTGCCGTCATCGGCGCCGGCCCGATCGGCCTGATGTTCGTCCAGGTTGCCAAGCTGGCGGGCTGCAATGTGATCTCGGTGGTCAAGCGCGAGTCGCAGGTTGCTGCCGCGCGCCGCGTCGGCGCCGCCCACGCGGTCCAGATCACCGCGGTTGACGATCCGGTGAAAGCCGTTCGCAATCTCACCCCCGAAGGCCGCGGCTGCGATGTCGTGGTCGAAGCGGTTGGCCGTCCCCAGGCATGGGAGTGGACCATCGACATGGTTCGCAAAGGCGGCACGGTGAACTTCTTCGGCGGCTGCGCCAACGGCACCACCGTCGCGCTCGACACTCAACGCCTGCACTACAACGAGCTGACGCTGAAAGCTACCTTCCACCACACGCCCGAAACCGTCCGCAAAGCCTTCTCGCTGATCTGCGAGCGCAAGATCAAGGGCGCCGACTACATCACCGGCGAAGCTCCGCTGTCGCGCCTGCAACATGTCCTGCGCCACATGCTCAACCGCAACGGCGATATCAAGACGGCAATCATTCCCGGGACGTAGAACCAGTGGCTAGTGGCTAGTGATCAGTGGCTAGTTCGCTGTGAGCTATCGGGCGTCAGCTATCGGCCGTCAGCTATCAGCTATGAGCTGTCGACCTTCAGCTGTCAGCTCTGTCCTTACGCGCTAGATGTGTCATCCTGAGCGAAGTGAGCACGCGCAGCGTGCGAACAAGAGTCGAAGGACCCCTATAACCTCTCAGCTATCAGGCGCCAGCTATCAACTCTGTCCTTATCCGCTAGATGTGTCATCCTGCCCAAAGTGAGCGCGCGTCAGCGGGCGAACCAGCTGGACCTAATCCCGCCCATCGACAGCTTCGTAACGACTTTCAGTCGTGCCGAAACCGGCTGCCATTGATTTGTCATCCCGAGGAGGACTTCAGTCCGACGAGGGATCGATGCGATTCGCAAATACCCTGTTCCTGTCATCCGACCCTGAGTCGAGCGGCTTCAATCCCACTTGGCTCGCCCCAATCAACATACTTAAATCCAACAACTTACACCGTAAGGTTTAATTAATTTGACCTTGCTCCCCCGCTCGGCGAAGCTGTGGCGCAAGCACGCCTGTGGAGCCCGCAACCTAGCTCGCCACAATTCGACAACCAGACCACGGGCAGGGGGAAATCATGCGATCGAACCAAGGTCCTCAAACAGGAGAAGGAATTCGTTGCCGACTGGCAGCCAGTTTCCTGACGGCCGCTTTTCTCCTATTGCTTGCCTCCACTGCGCAAGCGCAAACCTACACCGTCCTGCACAACCTGACCGGGGGCATCGGCGGCGACACACCTCTTGCGGGCGTGACGCTCGATCAGCAAGGCCGGATCTACGGCACCACGGAATTCGGCGGCAGCCACCAAAACGGCATGGTCTACCGTCTCGCCCGCGAGGGCGAAGGTTGGGTCTTCTCGCCCATCTATAGCTTTGGTTCACAGCAAGATGATGGAAACGATCCGATTGCCAGGGTGCTTTTTGGTCCCAATGGCCTGCTTTACGGAACAACCTCCCTCGGCGGAATTCAGAACAAGGGAACCGTTTTCAGTCTGCAACCTCCGCCAACCGCCTGTAAATCCGCTCTGTGCCCTTGGGTCGAAACTGTGCTCTACAGCTTTACCGGCGGCGCGGACGGCGGAGACCCGTTCTTTGGCGACTTGACCTTCGACCAGCTCGGCAACATTTACGGCACAACTGCCAACAGCGGGAACTCTGGCGATGGCGTCGTTTTCAAATTGACTCGATCCGGCGGCGGCTGGACCGAGAGCGTGCTGTGGAATTTCACAGGCAGCGACGGCGGGTTTCCTCTCAGCGGCGTCATCTTCGACAGCGCCGGCAATCTCTATGGCACTACCAGTTCAGGCGGCGGGAACGGCTTAGGCACGGTGTACGAGTTGTCACCCACGCAATCGGGTTGGAGCGAGACCACCCTCTATTCCTTCACCAGCGACACCGGCCCGGGAGCCGGAGGTCTTGTCATGGACGCGCAGGGCGACCTGCTCGGAATGACGGGTGGTGTTGATGACAGCACCAACGTCGCCTTTGAGCTCACGCCGCAGAACGGCAGTTGGTCCTTCAGCGTGTTGCAAACCTTCGCGGAACAGGAGGCCACGCCCTTCGTTGGACCAACCCTCGACTCCCAGGGCAATCTTTACGGCCCGCTGCCTACTGGCGGTGACGACCACGTTGGCGAGATTTTCAAGCTGACGCACTCGGGTGATCAATGGACCTATAGCCCGTTCTACCAATTTGTTAGCTGTATGGACGGATGCTTCCCCGGCGCCGTCACCTTTGACGCCAGCGGAAATATGTACGGCACCACGTCCGACGGAGGCACGGACGGCTACGGCACGGTATGGGAGATCACGCCGTAAGACAGTTGCCAGTAGCCAATTGTCAGTGGTCAGACAAGTGGCCGGCGGAATATCCCACAATGTGGGAGTCGATTTCAACCGCAAGGTTTGGCAAAGGAGAAATTCCATGGCTCGCTCGCAGCAATCACGAACTGGCTCAACCTATCGTCCACTTCTGGCCGCCCTATTTACGCTCGCCGTGTTCACAGCAGCGGCACAGGCGCAAACCATCAACGTCTTGCACTCGTTCAGTGGCCAGGGCGACGGATCGATGCCCGCCGCCGGTGTGACCCTGGATCGAGCAGGGAATCTCTACGGCACAACCAACGGAGGCCCCAGTACCGTTTATAAGATGTCGCACGCCGGAAGCGGCTGGATCTTGAACACTCTCTACACCTTCAATCATCCCAATGACCCGACCCAGGTCGTCGCGGGCGTGGTCTTTGGTCCTGACGGCCTGCTTTACGGCACTTCGTACGAAGGCGGGCAGTTCAATCTGGGGGCCGTGTTCTCCCTTCAGCCGCCGGCTACGGCCTGCAAGAGCGTCTCTTGCCCGTGGACATTGACTATCCTCCACAATTTTGACGGTAGCGATGGCACTCATCCGGGTTACGGCAATCTCGTCTTCGACGCGGCCGGTAATATCTACGGCACAACCTACGCCGGCGGAGCCCATGTGCGGGGAACAGTATTCAAGCTGGCGCGCAGCAACGGCTGGGCGGAGAGTGTGCTCTACAGCTTTACCGGCGGCGGCGACGGCGGATCTCCGTATAGTGGCGTCGCCTTCGATAGCACCGGCAATCTTTACGGCACGACCAACGTTGGAGGCAGCGCCGGCTTCGGAACCGTATACAAGCTTTCGCCCTCTGCCGGCGGATGGACGGAAACCACGCTCTACAGCTTTACCGGCGGCGACGATGGCGCAAACCCGTTTGGCGGCGTGGCCATCGATGCGCAGGGCAATCTTTACGGCACGGCGGGGCGAGGCGGAGCCGACGGGGTCGGAACGGCGTGGGAGCTTTCGCCCTCCAGCGGCGGTTGGGCCTTCACCCTCGTGCACTCATTCGTAGGAGGGACAAATCCGGGACCATTAGCTACCCCGACGCTCGATGCGGCCGGAAACATCTATGGGACGTCCGAGACCAACGGCAAAGGCTTCGGTCTGGCATTCGAGCTGACGCCCTCAGGTGGTGGCTGGAACTACACCGCATACGATTTCGACGGTAGCAACGGCAATGAGCCGGGCAGCAGCGTAGCCCTGGATGCAAGCGGCAATCTCTATGGCACCGCTCCCATTGGAGGGACGACGGGTTGCGATTGCGGTGTGGTGTGGGAGATCACGCCGTAAGACAGTTGCCAGTTGCCAGACAAGTGGCTGGCGAAATATCCCACAATGTGGGAGTGGATTCAATCGCAGAGCTCTAACCAGGAGAAATTCCATGACTTGCCCGCAGCAATCACGAATTCGCTCAACCTGCCGTCTGCTTTTGCTCGTCTTGTTCACGCTCGCCTTGTTCATACCAACCGCCCATGCGCAGACATTCACCGTACTTCACTCGTTCACGGGTGGAGGAGACGGAGACACTCCCGGACCGGCTTTGCTGATGGATCGAGCCGGAAACTTCTACGGAACCTCGCAATTTGGTGGGCGCGCCAACCAGGGAGTTGTCTGGAAGCTGGTGCATCACGGATCCGGCTGGGTAGTGGCGCCGCTGTACACGTTTTCCGGAGAAGAAGGTTCTGTGCCCGATGATCTGGTGATGGGACCTGAGGGTCACCTCTACGGTACGAACCGCAGCGGCGGAGACGGATTCGGAACGGTTTTCGAGCTGACGCCTCCTGCTACGGTTTGTGAAAGCGCTTCCTGCCTCTGGTCCGCGACCATCCTTTACCACTTTCTCGGCCAGTCCGACGGAGGGACTCCCATCGGCCTCATAGTCGATCAGTCCGGCAACCTGTACGGCACGACGTCGCGCGGCGGCGATCTGAAATCACCATGCTTTGGAGACTGCGGAGTTGTCTTTGAGTTAAGCCGTTCCAGCGGCTCCTGGACCGAGACGGTGCTCCACGCCTTTACTGATAGCGACGACGGCGGCTATCCCGTAAGCAAACCGGCCTTGGACGCCTCCGGAAATCTCTACGGCACGACCGAGGGGGGCGGCAACTCGGGCGATTGCTTCCTCGGCTGCGGCGTGGTTTATGAGCTGAGCCCGTCGGCATCGGGCTGGACTGAAACCATCCTCTACAACTTTCGCAAATCGCCAGACAGCAACTCTCCGGGCGGCGGCGTGATCTTCGACAGCCTCGGCAACCTCTATAGCACTGCGGTTGACGGCGGAGCCAGCGGCTGGGGCACCGTGTTTTCCTTGTCGCCGTCCAGCGGTGGCTGGACCGAAAACATACTCTACTCGTTCACCGGCACATACGGCGACGAGTACCCGTTTTTCGGAAGTTTGTTCATGGATTCAGCCGGCAACCTCTACGGCACCACGCCGGGTCGAAGTGACGATCCGCCGTACGGCAACGTCTTCGAATTGACGCCATCGGGAAGCGGATGGAACTACACCTCGCTGCACAGCTTTACCGAAGGCCCGGACGGCGCTGGCCCCCACGGCACTGTGGTCATGGATTCCAGCGGCAATCTTTACGGCACAGCACCCTACGGAGGTCAGGTCAATGATTCGTGCTCGTTCGGCTGCGGCACGGTGTGGGAGATTACGCCATAAGACAGCGCCAGGATCGGTGGTTATCCCACAATGTGGGAGCTTACGCCGTTATCTACCCCAATGTGGGAGTCAGTTCAATCGCAAGGTTTTAACAAGGAGGAACTCAATGGCTCGCTCGCAGCAATCACGAATTAGCTCAACCTATCCTCTACTTCTCGCCGGCTTATTCACCCTGGCCTTGTTCACAGCAATGGCACAGGCGCAGACCATCAACGTGCTGCACAACTTTACCGGCGGCGCGGACGGAGCATTTCCCTATGCCGGCCTAACCATGGATAAAGCGGGAGACTTCTACGGCACGGCCTCGGCGGGAGGCGGCTATAACAAGATGGGAGTGGTCTTCCGCCTTTCGCGCGCCGGATCAGGTTGGGTCCTGACGCCGCTGTACAGCTTCGCAGGAGAACCGAATGACGGCGCTGCACCGTTTGGTGGCGTCATCATCGGCCCCGACGGAAGTCTCTACGGCATGACAAACGCGGGCGGTCAGAATGACGGAGGCACGGTTTATCGCCTGCGCCCCTCGCCTACGGCCTGCGGGTCATTCATCTGCCCTTGGCAGGAAACCGTGCTGTACAGTTTTTGCCCACAAAGACCCTGCGTTGACGGGGCTGGTCCGGGCTTTGGCAATCTCGTCTTCGACAAGGCAGGAAACCTCTACGGCACCACGGCTAGCGGCGGCGATGGCGGCATGGGCGTAGTTTTCAAACTCACACCTTCCGGCGGCGGCTGGACAGAAACCGTGATTTACAGCTTCCCCTCCTCTTGCGACAACGGCTGCGTTCCAGAAGGTACCCCGATCTTCGACAGTGCTGGCAACCTCTACGGCACAACCGCCCAGGGCGGTACGGAAAACAGCGGAGTGGTGTACGAACTGTCGCCTTCCGGTTTGGGCTGGACCGAGCAAACCCTGGCTTCCGTAACCATCGCGCCATTCGACCTCACTTACGGTGGCTTGGCCATGGATGGCCAGGGAAATCTGTTCGGCACGTCGGGTGGCGACGAGCCGGGCGGGGCATTTGAGCTGACACCTTCTAATGGTGGTTGGACGTTTAGTGTGATGCACACCTTCCTGGACAACGCAGGCCCCTACGACACACCGACGCTGGACGCAGCCGGCAATGTCTACGGCACGTCGTGCGGCGAAGGTACTGACAACGGCTCCGTCTTCAAGCTGACGCCCTCGAACGGGGGATGGATCTACAACTCAGTCAGCTTTGATTACAGCAATGGTGAGTGTCCCGTCGGCAGTGTAGTTCTCGATACTGCGGGAAATATCTACGGCACCACCGACCTCGGCGGCCCGGGAAAATGCGGTCCAGGCTGCGGCGTGATCTGGGAGGTCACACCGTAGCTCAGGCACCTTGCGGAAGAGTTTCTTGTCTGCAGATGAGCACGACCACTAAAGGAGCTTTTGTATGTTCCGTCGCTTCGCAAGCGTAAGCCTCTTCATCCTGCTGATCGCCACCACCGCGGCGCAGGCGCAGACCCTCACCGTCCTGCACACCTTCACCGGCGGCGCAGACGGATCAACTCCTGGCACCAACCTCGTCATGGACAGTCGCGGAAATGTCTATGGCACGACGCAGAATAATCCGCTTGGATTCGGCGAGGTGTTTGAGCTGGTCAAACACGGATCGTCCTGGGTGCTCTACACGCTGTATGTTTTCGCCGGCGGCGATGGCTCGAACCCATCGGGTTTGATGATGGGTTCGGATGGCAGCCTCTACGGTACGAACTCCGGTGGTGGACATGGAGAAGCCGGAACGGTGTACAAGCTCACTCCCCCGGCAACGGCGTGCAAGAGCGCGACCTGCCGATGGTCGTTCACCAAGCTCTATGACTTCACCGGCGGAGCGGACGGCGGCGGGCCGAGAGGACAGCTGGTTGAGCGGAACGGCAGCCTGTATGGGGCGACTCAGCTAGGCGGGCATAATCAGTGTGCGACCGGCCATGGCTGCGGCACGGTATACGAGCTGAGCCCTTCGCAGGGCGGCTGGACGGAGACCGTGCTCTACAATTTCGACTCCAATCCGGATGCCTTCTGGCCCTATGCCGGAGTAATTTTCGATCCTGCGGGAAATCTGTATGGCGCGACCTATGCCGGCGGAGCCCATGATGACGGCGCGGTATATGAGCTGAGCCCCTCCGCTTCAGGCTGGACGGAAACCATCCTCTACAGCTTCGGCGCGTACGGCGGGGACGGCAAATATTCTTTCGGTGGCCTGCTTCGCGACAGCGCCGGCAATCTCTACGGCGCAACGAACATGGGTGGCAGTTTCAATATCGGCACCCTCTTCTCGCTCGCTCCGTCGAACGGCAGCTGGACGGAGAGCCTGCTGTACTCCTTCGACTACATCTATGGCGATGGAAATCCGACAATCGGCAGCCTGATTATGGATGCCTCGGGGAATCTCTACGGCACCTCGCCAGGCGAGGGCGGCTTGCCGGAGTCACAACAATACTTCGGCAATATCTTCATGATGACGCCGTCGAACGGCGGCTGGAACTACATCAACCTGCATACCTTCACCTGCGGCGCCGACGGCGGCGACCCGTTCAGCACGCCCATTATGGACAGCAACGGCAATCTCTATGGCACAGCGTCCATCGGTGGGGAAGGGTGCTTCGAAAACGGCTATGGCACGGTGTGGGAACTTACGCCGTAACTCCCACAATGTGGGAGGCTGCACGCTAATAGCTCCCACAATGTAGGAGTCAATTCAAGCGAAGGACTCTGGCAAGGAGGAGCTCGATGGCTCGCTCGCAGCAATCAGGATTCAGCTCAACTACCTATCGTCCACTTCTGCTCGCCCTGTTCACGCTCGCCTTGTTCACAACAGCGGCGCAGGCGCAGACCTTCACCATTCTCCACAACTTCACCGGTGGAGCAGATGGCGATTCGCCGTTTGCCGGTCTGAGCATGGACCGGGGCGGGAATCTCTACGGCACGACCGCCTACGGCGGACGCCAGGGCGGAGCGTGCACGCAGTACTCCACCTGCGGCACCGTCTTCGAAATGAAGCGCAAGGGCTCGGGCTGGATTTTCTACACGCTCTATGAATTCAGCGGGCCTGACGGACAGACGCCGGAAGCGCGAGTCATCATCGGCCCCGACGGGAACCTGTACGGCACAACCACGGCCGGAGGTGAAACCGGTGGAGGCACGGTCTTCCGCCTGCAGCCCCCGCCGAGCTTCTGCAAAGCGTTCACCTGCCCCTGGACTGAGACTGTCCTGCATTCCTTCAAAGGCGGCAGCGATGGCGCGAACCCCACCTACGGCGACCTGGCCTTTGATCAGGCAGGAAACATCTATGGCACAACTCCCAACGGTGGGGACAACCAGAGCGGCACGGTCTTCGAGTTGAGCCCTTCGGGTTCGACCTGGACCGAGACCGTCATTCATGCCTTCAATGGCTCGGACGGTTACGAGCCTTATGCCGGCGTCATCTTCGACAACGCGGGCAATCTGTATGGCACCACCAGCGGTGGCGAAGGTGGTAATGGCAATGCTTTTGAAATGACCCATAGCGCATCCGGCTGGTCGCTGAGCGTGATCTACAACTTTCCCTTTCCCGGGGGAGCATACGGCGGATTGGTTCGTGACTCGGCGGGAAACCTCTACGGCATCACGGCATTCGACCCCGCCGTCTATGAGTTGTCGCCATCCAACGGCAGCTGGACCTACAACGTGCTGTACACCCTCGGCGGCTACTTCTCTACGTCGCAACTCACCATGGATGCCGCCGGCAATTTGTACGGCACCATCGTCATCTCAGACACCGAGGTTTTTCGTTTAACTCCCTCCGGCGGGCAATGGACCATGACCGGTTTCAGCGGCAGTGCCGGAGCCGACCCTTACGGCAACGTGATCTTCGACACCAGCGGGAATCTCTATGCCACAGCCTCAGAAGATTGCGTCTTCGAGATCACGCCGTAAAGCAGTGGTCAGTGGCCCGCGGTCAGTTGTCAGTCAGGAGATCAGTTCACACAGGAGAGTTTATGACACGCTCTGAGGACTATCGATTTTTCGCCGCGATGTTTCGGTTAGCCATTGCCGTTTTCATTGGAGCATTTGCATTGACGGTGATAGCCGCGCCTGCTGTCCAAGCTCAAACCTACCAGGTCATCCACGCTTTCACCGGCGGAGCCGACGGCGGGGGTCCGGAAGGTGGATTGACTATGGATGCGGCTGGAAATCTTTATGGAACCACCGCCGACTACGTGTCACCCTGCGACAGCCAATGCGGCACGGTCTTCAAGCTGAAACCCGCAGGGCAAGGCTGGATTTTATCTTCTCTCTACACATTCGCCGGCGGCAGCGATGGCATCAGTCCGGCTGCCACCGTCGTCTTCGGACCCGACGGTGCGCTCTATGGCACAACCGCTTATGGCGGATCGAACTGCCCGAGCGACGGGCAGGACCACACCGGATGTGGAACCGTCTTCCGGGTGGCGCCGCCAGCCTCCGCTTGCAAGGCAGCCCTTTGCGGGTGGACGGAAACCGTGCTCTACCGCTTTACCGGCGGCGCCAACGACGGGGCGTTTCCTTACGGTCAGGTAGCTTTCGACTCAGCAGGAAACATTCTCGGAACGACCTTCTCCGGCGGCGTTTACACCACCAATTGCTACTACGGCTACGACTGGTGCGGCGCCATCTTTGAGCTCACCCGTTCCGATGGCGGCTGGACGGAAACTGTGCCCTATATCTTTACCGGCGGCAGTGACGGCGCCAATCCCATCGCCGGACTGACCCCCGACGGAGCGGGGAATTTCTACGGAGCAGCCGAAGCCAACGGCGTGGGTGGCGGCGGCACCATCTTTGAACTGTCACCCTCTGGCTCTGGCTGGACCGAGAATACGGTGCTCTCGTTCGCGACCGGCGGTGGCGGATATTTTCCCCGAGGCCAACTGTTCTTCGATTCAGCCGGCAATCTTTATGGCACCACCGATTTCGGGGGAGTGTATCCCAACGAAGGCGGCACGGTTTTCGAATTGAGTCCCTCGGGCAGTGGATGGCTTCGTACGGGAGGGTACGACCTTCCCGGCCTTCTGCAGTCTGGTCCCTATGGCGGTGTGGTTCGCGACAGCGCCGGCAACCTGTATGGCACCGGCTTCCAGCTCGGATCGGACAATGCGGGGATCGCCTTCAAGCTGACACCCTCCAGTGGCGGCTGGACGTACACTCTGCTTCACGAATTCTCAGCCGGGAATGGCGGATGTTACCCCAGCGGCAATCTGGTGCTGGACGCACGAGGCAATCTCTACGGGACTGCCGGAGGTTGTGGATCCTACGGCCGGGGCACGGTGTGGGAGATCACGCCGTAAAGCAATGGTCAGTCTCCGGTATCCAGTAGTCAGTAGCCAGTAGCCGGCAGTTTGTAAGGTGTCAATTTTCCAGGAGGTGTTCTGTGAAGCATTGCGAGCAGCAGCCGAATCGCAACTTTTCTTCGAAGCAATGTGCCGTTATTGCGGGAGTGCTGGCGCTGCTTTTCCTGGCAGCAGTCAGCGTGGCGCAGGCGCAGAACTTTCAGGTTCTGCACAGCTTTACCAACGGAGACGACGGCGCAATTCCCCTGGCTGGCCTGACCATCGACCGCGCCGGCAATCTTTACGGAACAGCCAGCGGCGGCGGCAAGACCAACGACGGTTGTGTGACCTACGGCTGCGGCGTCGCTTTCCGGCTGAAGCATTCCAACTCAGGCTGGATTTTGACGCCGCTTTACGTTTTTCAAGGAGGACAGGAATCCGGGCTCGACGGCGCCAATCCTGAAGCGCGCATGGTCTTTGCCGCCGACGGCACCCTCTATGGCACCACCTCCGATGGCGGCGGCAATTCCTGCAACACCAGTACCTGCGGCACGGTGTTCAAGCTGAGCCCACCGGCCACGGCTTGCAAGAGTGCGCTTTGCGGATGGGACGAGACCATCGTGTATCGCTTCACGGGGACTCCCCATGCCGGCCTTCCTGTCAATGGCCCGTTGGTTTTCGACCAGGCCGGCAATCTCTACGGCACGGCGATCGAGGGACCGGGGGGTAACGGGGTTATTTATGAGCTGACGTCCTCCGGAGGAACGTGGTCGGAAGATGATCTCTCCGGTGGCGACAACCCCTTCAGCGGCGTGATCTTCGACACCGCCGGCAACCTCTACGGCGCTAACCAGGGTGTCGGCTACGGCGGAATTTACCAGCTGGTCCACTCCGGCTCAGGCTGGACCATGAATCCAATCTTAACCGTGCTCACCGAAGACACTGGCGGACCTCCCGAAGGAGGCCTGATCTTCGATAACTCCGGCAACCTCTACGGCAGCATGGTGAGCGAGGGACCCAACGGCGGCGGCACCGTCTTCGAGCTGTCTGCCGGGACGTGGAACTTTAACCTGCTATATGGCTTCAGCGGGAGCACAGGGCCGAAGGAGAGCCTCAGCATGGATTCAGCTGGCAATCTCTACGGCACAACTTGGGGAGACGGCGCACACAGTTATGGGAACGTCTTCAAGTTAACACCCTCTGCTAATGGTTGGGCCTATACGGACCTTTACGACTTCACCGGTGGCAGCGACGGGAGATATCCGGTGAGCAACGTGGTGATCGACGCTCAGGGCAATCTCTACGGCACCACTTCTTACGGTGGCGCCGGCCCCTGCACAAGCATGTACTACGGTAACGGCTGCGGGACGGTGTGGGAGATTACGCCGTAGGTCTCACAATGTGGGAGCATAAGGCTATACGTCCCACAATGTGGGAGTCAATGCAAGTAAAGGTTTCACAAGGAGCTTTCAAAATGTCTCGTCGAGTCGCAAGCCTAAGCCTCTTCATGCTGCTGATCGCCGCCATCGCGGCGCAGGCGCAGACCCTGACCGTCTTACACACCTTCACCCTTGGTCCGGATGGTGGTTTTCTCGCCCCGGCCCCAAGCGGAGGAATCACGCGCGATTCTGGAGGAAACCTCTACGGCACCACAAATGCCGGAGGCATTACCACGGGGCACTGCGGCGAGGTGGGATGTGGCGTTGTCTACAAAGTGTCGTCCCATGGAGTGGAGACGCCGATCTATAAATTCCAAGGCCAACCCGATGGCCAGAATCCCGACGCGCGAGTGATCATCGGCCCCGACGGCGCGCTCTACGGCACCACCCAACAAGGAGGCTCAGGTTCCTGCTCCCCGTACGGCTGTGGAACGGTGTTCAAACTACAGCCGCCGCCAAATTTCTGCGCCAGTTTTGAGTGCCCGTGGCGCGAGACCATCCTTTACAACTTCACTTCGCCGCCCGACGGACTCTACCCCGTCGGCGACGTCACCTTCGATAGCTCCGGTAACCTGTATGGCACCACGCAGTATGGCGGAAGCCAGAACTGTAGTCGTGGGGAGTATTCGTGCGGCACCATATTTAAGCTGACCCCGAACAGCAACGGAAGCTGGAGCAAGAGCACAATCTATTCCTTCCAAGGCGGCAACAATGACGGCCTGGAGCCGCAGTCGCCGCTGGTGATGGATCGCGCCGGCAACCTATACGGCACCACGCCGTACGGCGCCGGTACGGGCTGCATTTACGGCTGGGGGTGCGGAACTGTTTTCGAGCTGTCACCCTCCGGCTCTGGATGGACCGAGACCGTCCTCCACATCTTCACCGGCAACTCGGATGGAGGCTATCCGTATGGCGGCCTCATCTTCGACGCCAGCGGCAACCTGTACGGCGCTGCCAGCTATGGTCCCGGCGAATTTGGTTACGGCACGCTTTTTGAACTGACGCCTCAACAAGGTGGAGGCTGGAACTTTTCCGTGCCCTACACCTTTACCAGCCAGGCGGAGGCTCCGGGCGAACTGACAATCGACGCGGCCGGCAACCTATACGGCGGTGCCGGCGGCGGACAATTTGGTGGTGGAGTGCTCTACAGCTTAACGAATTCCGCTGGTGACTGGACCTTCACTGCGCTGTATAGCTTCGGCTCCGGGGAGGGTTCTCAGGCCTTTTCTCCCGAGGGCAAGGTTGTATTCGATTCGCAGGGAAACATCTACGGCATTTGTACGCAAGGCCCATATCCGTTTCCCGATGCCGGAGCGGTGTGGGAGTTCACGCCGTAACTTCAACACCTCGCACAGCAGATTTGTTAGGTGAAAAACAGTCATGACAAGCGCAAACAAGGAGCTTTCAAAATGTCCCGTCGAGTCGCAACCGTAAGCCTCTTCATCCTGCTGGTCGCCGCCCTCGCGGCACAGGCCCAGACCTACACTGTTCTTCATGTCTTTACCGGTCACGGCGACGGGGGCGATCCCGAAACAGCTTTGACGCTGGATCGCGCCGGAAACCTCTACGGCACAACCCACTTTGGCGGGGCCGGTTATGGCACCGTCTTCAAGCTCTCGCAAAAGGGATCGGGCTGGATTCTGAACACCATCTACACCTTCAAGAATGGATCCGATGGCGCTTATCCGGGGTCGCGGCTGGTCTTCGGCCCCGACGGAACTCTGTACGGCACCGCCAGCACTGGCGGAGGATCTGGACCCGGCTTGGTGTATAACCTCCGTCCGCAACCCAACGCCTGCACCACCGCGCTGTGTCCCTGGCAGGAAACCGTGATCTATAACTTCACTGGCGGAAGTGACGGCGGCTATCCCGGCACGGGCGCTCTAATCTTCGACTCAGCCGGCAATATTTATGGCGCCGCAGCCGGCGGCGGACTGAGCTGCCATGAGGGCGGGTGCGGAGTGGTCTACAAGCTCACTCGCTCCGGTGGAAGTTGGACCGAGAGCGTGCTGTACTCCTTCACCGGCGGCGATGATGGGCAAACCCCGAATGCCGGCGTCACCTTCAATATCGCCGGCAATCTCTACGGCACCACGCTCTACGGCGGCGCGAATAGCCAAGGTACCGTCTATGAACTAACGCCTTCTCAATCCGGCTGGACCGAAACCACGCTGCACGCCTTCGGCGCTGCGGGCGATGGCTACACCGCTTTCGGCGGAGTCATCTTCGACACCCACGGCAACATGTACGGCGCGACCTATAACGGCGGCACACTCGCAGGTACGGTTTACGAACTGCAACCTTCCGGCGGCGGGTGGAGCTACAGCATCATCGACAATCTCAACTCGTTGGCCGGGCCCTCCGACAATCTGGCTTTGGATCAAGTCGGCAATCTTTACGGCACGGTCGGCATCGACAGCGAGGGTCTGGGCAATGTCTTTGAACTGAGTCCCTCTGGCGGCAGCTGGGATTTCTCCTCGCTGCATGAATTTCTCGATGAAGACAACGGTGCCGAGCCGATCGGCGGTGTCGTTCTCGACCCGAACCGCAACATCTACGGTACGGCCAGCGTCGGCGGAAACGGCATGGCACCGGACAGGGCGTCGTCTTCGAAATCACACCGTAAAGGCCGTTGTCAGTTGCCGGTTGTCAGTTGTGGCTCGATGCCTTAGGAGGCGTTCTGTGATGCATCACAAACAGCATTCGTCTTGCAGCTTCTCGCGGAAAAGCTGCGCGGTCTTGGCTGGCGCATCGTTATTTCTCTGCCTGTCAGTGAGCGCGCACGCGCAGACTTTTCAGGTGCTGCATAACTTCGCTGGCGGCAGCGATGGCGCCAATCCGTTGGACGGGTTGACCATCGATCGCAATGGCAATCTCTACGGCACAGCGTCAGCCGGCGGCAACCAGGTCTCCGGCTGTATCAATTTTCTCAATACCACGGGTTGCGGCGCGGTGTTCGAGCTGGCGCACTCCGGCTCCGGCTGGATTTTAAAGCCTCTGTATGACTTCCCAAGCAGCAGCAATGGCAATCCCGCATGGGGCGCGGTATTCGGACCTGACGGTGCCCTCTACGGCCCGACCAACGGTGGCAGCTGCTGTGGTGACATCTATCGGCTGGCGCCGCCACCAACGGTTTGCGGCAGCTTCACCTGCAAATGGCAAGAGACCGTGCTTCATACCTTTACTGGCCAGCCGGACGCAGCGGGATCCGGCCGCGTCGTCTTCGACAGCGCAGGAAATATGTATGGTGCGAGCTTCGAGGGCGGCGTTAACAATGTGGGTGCTGCCTTTAAGCTTTCTCCCGGCAACGGCGGCTGGACGGAGAGCGTCGTCTATTCCTTTAGCAGGACGAATCAGGGCTTGGGCGTAGCTTTGCCGGAAGGGAACATCGCCATCGACTCGGCCGGCAATCTCTACGGCGCGGCTTATGCCAACCAGACCATGGGGTGTTGTTATGGCGCCGTATTCCAGTTGCAACCCTCGCAGTCCGGCTGGAGCTTAACCCAGCTTTATGAGTTCAACGGAAATAACGGCTACGCACCCATCAGCGTGTGGCGCGATGCCTCGGGGAATCTCTTCGGCATCACCACCGGCGCGGCCGGCAATGACAGCGGAACCGTCTATGAGCTCAGTCCATCGAACGGCGGCTGGACCTACAGCCTGGTTTATGACTTTGGCTTTGAGGATTACGCTTCCGGGCTGCTAAAGGACTCTGCTGGCAATTTGTACGGAGTGAATTATTCGCTATTCAGCGACGGCTACGTTTTCAAATTGACTCCCTCGGGCAGCGGCTGGAACTTCACCACTCTGCACACCTTCAACGGCTCCGATGGCGCGAGTCCCAACGGCCAACTGGTCCTCGACAGCCAGGGCAATTTGTACGGCACTACCGAAAGCGGCGGGACTCATAACCTCGGAGTGATTTGGGAGATCACGCAGTAAAAGCCTTTGTCAGTTGAGAATGCGACGTCTAGGAGGTGTTCCGTGAATCGTCGTGAGCAGCTTGCAAGCAATCATTCGCTGAGGCAACGTGCTGTCATCGCCGGCGCGCTGGCGTTGCTTTTTCTGGCAGGAGCGAGCGCCGCGCAGGCGCAGACCCTGATCGAGCTGCACTCGTTTACCAACGGTGCTGACGGATCGGTGCCCTATGCGGGCGTGACGCTGGATCGGGCGGGGGATTTGTATGGCACCACAACCGCTGGCGGCAACGGCAACGTCGGAACAGTCTACAAGCTTTCGCACGTGGGCAGCGGTTGGACCTTGAGCACGCTCTATACCTTTGACCATCCGGATGACCCGGGTTTTGTCGCGGCCGGAGTCGTCTTCGGTCCTGACGGCACTTTATACGGTACGGGATATTACGGTGGAACCAGCAACAACGGGGCGGTGTTCAACCTGCGGCCGCCCGCCACAGTTTGCAAAAGCGTATCTTGCCCGTGGACGCTGACGAATATCTACAGCTTCACCGGCGGCAGTGACGGCAAGAACCCTTATCTCGGCAATCTGATCTTTGACGCGGCGGGCAACATCTACGGCACCACTGAGTCGGGGGGCACTGATGATTTTGGGACGGTCTTCAAGCTGACTCGCTCCGGCAACAGCTGGACAGAGAGTGTGCTTTACAGCTTCAGCGGCGGGCGAGATGGCGACCTTCCGGAGAACGGCGTCGTCTTCGATAGTGCGGGCAATCTTTACGGGACGACGATCGCAGGGGGTGAATACTACTACGGCATGGTCTATGAGCTCTCGCCCTCGGGCTCGGGCTGGACCGAAAGTACTCTCTACAGCTTTACCGACGGCGACGATGGCAGCAATCCGATCGGAAGCGTTGCCCTGGATTCTCACACCAATCTGTACGGCACAACCAATATTGGCGGACCAGGCGATGCCGGAACGGTTTGGAAGCTGACTCCCTCCAATGGCAGCTGGACCTTCACCCGGCTGCATTCGTTCTCCGGATACCAGGGCCCGTTCGATACGCCGACGCTCGATGCCGCCGGGAACGTCTATGGAACCTCGAGCTTCACAGGCGAAGGAGACGGCGAAGTGTTCACCTTGATGCCCTCGGGTAGTGGCTGGAGCTACACATCTTACGCTTTCATCAACAACGGCTATATACCGATCGGCGGCGTGACCTTGGACGCCGCCGGCAATCTCTACGGCACCACTCTCGGTGGCGGAAGTCGCGGCGACGGCCTCGTCTGGGAGATCACTCCGTAATCTCGGTGCCCCAGAGCCTGCCCTGAGCTTGTCGAAGGGTTCGGCGTTCTGTCGGCCTAACCTGGGGGCGCTTCGAGTTGAGCATGAGCGAATCGTTTTAGTGAGGAGGATCAACTGTGCAGCCTACAAAGAAAGTCTACCGGCCGGCGGGAATCGTCATCACATTGATTTTCTTGTCCGTGATCGCGCACGCGCAGACCTACACCATCCTGCACACCTTCACCGGCTATGCCGACGGAGGCAGTCCGTTTGCCGGCCTGACGCAGGACTCCGCCGGTAATTTCTACGGCACCACAACGTACGGCGGCCGCGTTTCAAGCACATGTCCCGCCGGTTGCGGGGTGGTTTTCAAACTGACCCATAGTGGCGCGGGATGGATCCTGAATCCGATCTATACCTTCCAGGGCGGCGATGACGGCGCCAACCCGTTCGCCGCAGTCGTCATTGCCTCTGACGGAACTCTGTATGGCACGACCGGCGCCGGCGGCAGCAGCGGTTGCCCATCTTACTTCTACGGCGGAAACGGTTGCGGAACCGTTTTTCGGCTGCAGCCGCAGTCGCACGCCTGCGCTGCCTTTGAGTGTCCGTGGATCGAAACGGTTCTTTATCGCTTTACCGGCGGCAGCGATGGGGCAACTCCCGGCTTCGGGAATCTGCTGTTCGATTCCACCGGCAATCTCTACGACGCTGCCACCTACGGCGGCGTGAAAGGCGGGGACTGCCTAAGCCTGGGATGCGGAGTTGTTTACGAGCTGGCGCGTTCCGGCACAAGGCTGGACGGAAAAGGTTCTTCACAGCTTCACCGCCGGTAAGGACGGCCTGGCTCCTTATAGTGGGTTGATCTTCGACAGCGCGGGAAATCTCTATGGCACTAACTACGACGGCGTGGTCTATGAGCTAACGCCATCACAATCCGGCTGGTCCGAACAGAACGTTTATGCGGGCATCGTTGCACCGTATGGCGGTGTTGTCTTCGATTCTGCGGGAAATCTCTTTGGCGGAGACCAGTTCGGCGGAGAGAACGGCAGCGGCTCGGTCTATCAGTTGACGCCGGGCAGCAACGGCTGGAGCTATAACCTCCTTTTCAGCTTTAACTACAGCCAAGGCCCCGAAGACTCACTGGTACTCGATTCCAGCGGCAACCTCTATGGCACTTCCTATAGCAACTCTCCTCCCAGCATCTATGGCGAGGTCTTCGAGTTGTCGCCGGGCAACGGCACCTGGAACATCAACTACCTGCACGCGTTCGACTATGACGACGGCGCGACTCCCGTCGGCGCGGTCGTGCGCGACAGCAATGGCACCCTCTTCGGCACGACATCCGGCGGCGGTATCGAAGGGTGTTATTTCGATTGCGGCGTGGTGTGGGAGATCACGCCGTAAGACAGTGGTCAGTGGCTCGGTGCCCCAGGTTCGGCCTTCGTTGGGCCTAACCTGGGCGGGTTGGATTCCGGTGCCCCAGAGCCTGCCCCGAGCTTGCCGAAGGGTTCACGTCCTTCTTTTGGACGTTAACCTGGGTCGAGTCGGGTGACCCGCGATTCCTAATTGCACCGCAAGGAGGATCAATCATGGAGCGAACTAAGGCATTCTGCCGATCGGTGGCAATCGTCGGCACATTGTTTTTTCTGTCGATGATCGCGCAAGCGCAAACCTTGACCGTCTTGCACGCTTTTACGGGCGGGACGGATGGCGATAATCCCGTTGGCGCCGGAGTGACGATCGATCGCGCCGGTAATTTGTATGGCGCCGTGGGCTTCGGTGGCTTGCAGGGATCGCAGTGTTACGAATCGCTCACCTGCGGCACCATCTTCAAGCTAAGCCGCCACAGCTTGAGCTGGACTTTCAACATACTCTATTCTTTTCACGGACCAGATGGCGCCAATCCGGAGGCGCCGTTGGTGTTCGGCCCCGATGGCGCGCTCTACGGCACCACCTTCGACGGCGGTGTCGGCTGTTCCTACGGCTGCGGAAATGTCTTCCGTTTGCAACCTCCGGCTACGTTTTGTTCGAGCGTGCTTTGCTCATGGGACCAAACCGTTCTGTACCAGTTCTCCGGGGGCGACGACGGCGCGCAACCCGATTCCGGCGCGCTGACGTTCGATCCTGCCGGCAATCTCTACGGCACCACTCCCTTCAAAGGCGCGCAGAGTTGCGGCACGGTCTTTGAGCTGGCGCACAAGGTCAACCAGTGGACATTCAACCTCCTCTGGACCTTTACCGAATATCCCAGCGGCTGCTCGCCGTTGAGCGGCGTCATCTTCGACCCGGCGGGCAATCTGTATGGCACCACCACGGAAGGTGGCGCGAATGAATACGGTGCCGCATTCGAATTGTCCCCCTCCGGCCAGAGTTGGTCATTGACACCGCTGCATCAGTTCGTCGACAGCAGCGACGGCTCCGACCCACTGGGTAACCTGATTTTCGATTCTGCCGGCAATTTGTTTGGCACCAATCGCTTCGGCGGCCCAGGCGGAGAAGGTGGAATCTTTGAACTGTCTCCGGACAGCGGCGGCTGGAATCTCTCCGTGCTGCATTCGTTCCACGGCGAGGCAGCCGGCCCGGACGGTCCTGTACTCATCGACTCCGCAGGCAATCTCTACGCCACCTCTAGCTACGCCGGCAAGTATGGCTGGGGCAACGTGTTCAAGATGACGCCCTCCGGCTCCGGCTACACCTATACCGACCTCTACGACTTCACCGGTGCTTCCGACGGCGGCGCTCCCTCGGGTCAGATCGTGATGGACGCTAGCGGCAATCTCTACGGCACAACCGAGTTCGGCGGCATCACCGGCGGCGATGTCTGCGGGAATTACGGCTGTGGCACAGTGTGGGAGCTCACGCCGTAAGAAAGTGGCTAGTGGTCAGTGGTCAGTGACCAGGATGAGGGGTATTGACTTCGTTAGATGATCTCGTGCCCCAGAGCCTGCCCTGAGCTTGCCGAAGGGTTCGGCCTTCGCTCGGCCTAACCTGGGAAAGTTCCGGTGCCGGTGCCCGAGGTTCACGTCCTTCGTTTGGACGTTAACCTGGGCTCCTCATCTTCCTGCGGATGTCAACCTGGCTCCTGCTCTCCTTGACCTCCGTCAACGACACGACTGCCCCATCCTCGATACAATCTTCTAGATGTCCTCTGTACCAACCGACAACCAGGTGAATCGGGGTGCCTCGTCCTGTCATCCCGAGCGGAGCGAAGCGGAGTCGAGGGACCTGCTTTTGTCCGCCCCTTTGGCTAGGGCGGGACAGCAGGATCACGCCGCTGCCGGCTGGCAAGCTCTACCGCCGGAGTACGCCATTCCCGACCGCGCTGCTTCGCTGGCAGACGCCCAGCAGTACTGCGCTCGCCTGGCGACTTCGCATTACGAGAACTTTTCGGTCGTCACCTGGTTCTTGCCGAAGCATCTTCATCAGCATTTTTACAATGTTTACGCCTACTGCCGCATCTCCGACGATCTCGGCGATGAGGTCGGCAATCCGCAGCAGTCGCTGGCCCTGCTCGATGCCTGGGAATCCGAGCTGAACGCGACGTACCTCAGCCTGGTCGAGTCTCCGCCGGTTGACGTCCGCCGCGATGTCGAAAAGCTGCAGGCGGAATTTTCTGGGCGCAATCCGAGCGCGCCGCGTCATCCCGTCTTTATCGCCCTGCGCGAAACCATTCGCCAGTTCGATATCCCGCGCGCGCCTTTCGCCGATCTGCTCACGGCCTTTCGTCAGGATCAGACCACCACGCGCTATCCCACGTTCGACGACGTGCTCGGCTACTGCAAGAACTCCGCGAACCCCGTCGGTCATCTCGTTCTGTATCTCTGCGGCTATCGCGATGCCGAGCGCCAGCAGCTCTCCGACTACACTTGCACTGCGCTGCAGATTGCGAACTTCTGGCAGGATGTCTCGCGCGACTACGACAAGGGCCGGATCTATCTGCCGCTGGACAGCCTGGCGAAGTTCGGCGTGAGCGAAGACGACATCGCTCAGCGCCGCGCTACGCCGCAGTTCCGCGAGATGCTGAAGTTTGAAGTCGAGCGCGCTCGCGACTGGTTTGCCAAGGGGCTGCCGCTGGCCGGCAAGGTCGACAAGCATCTCGCCATCGACATCGAACTCTTCAGCCGCGGCGGCATCGCCGTCCTCGACGCCATTGAACGCCAGAACTACGACGTACTCACGCGCCGCCCCGCCATCTCCAAGCCGACGAAGCTGTGGCTGCTCGCACGAGCGCTTGTCCTAAAGGTAGTGAGAAAAAAAAATGAATTCACCACGGAGACACGGAGGTCACGGAAATGATTTCCTATTTTCTTCCTCCGTGCTCTCCGTGCCTCAGTGGTGAAAGAGCCGTTCCGAGCGAGGTGCTGTGAGCGAGCACCCGCTGCAGTTGCGGGCGGCCTATAGTGTTTGCCGGCACATCGCCCGCTCCGCTGCCAAGAACTTCTACTACGGCTTTCTGCTGCTGCCGCACCGCAAGCGCAATGCGCTGTCGGCGGTTTACGCCTTCATGCGCCACGCCGACGATATCTCCGACGATCCCGCGATTCCTCCCGAGCAGCGCCGCGAAAAGCTCGACGAATGGATGAATGCGCTGCGTCGCGTGGTCGACGGCGAGCGTACCGACGATCCAGTGCTCTTCGCTCTCGCCGACGCGCAGAAGCGCTACAACATCTCGCTCGATCTGCTGGAGAAGCTGGTGCACGGAACGGAGATGGATGTTCCATCGCGTGCTGCGAAGTCTGCCGGCGAAGATCCGCAGCTGCAATACGAGACCTTCAGTCAGCTCTACGATTACTGCTATCACGTTGCGTCCGTGGTCGGGCTGGTCTGCATTCGCATCTTTGGTTATCGCGATCCGCGTGCTGAGAAGCTTGCCGAAGAGGTGGGCGTCGCCTTTCAACTAACCAACATTCTGCGCGACGTGAAGGAAGACGCGGCGTTGGGCCGCGTGTATCTGCCGCGCGAGGATTTTGCCCGCTTCAACATCGATGTGCATGCGATGACCAACGGCTCGGCGCCGCAATCGTTGCAGCCACTGATGGAGTTTGAGGCAGCCCGCGCGCGCGCATACTATTTTTCCGCGCAAGAACTCGTGCCGCTGATCGACGATGATAGCCGCGGCGCGCTGTGGACATTGGTCGAAATTTATCGCCGCCTGCTCGAGCGCATCATCGAGCGCAACTACGATGTCTTCTCCGACCGAGTCCGGCTAAGTACAACAGAGAAGCTGAAAGTCCTGGCGACTGGCTACCTGCGATTCCGCGGCAACTGGCGATACCGATGACGGCTGCTGGCGACAATTCGCGCGGTCGTTCGGTCGCCGTCATCGGCGGGGGCCTTGCCGGATTGTCGGCGGCGAGCGCGCTGGCTGACGCTGGTTATCACGTCGAGCTCTTCGAGCGCCGCCCCTACCTCGGTGGCCGCGCGTCGTCGTACGAGCTTCCCGGCACCGGCGAGGTGGTCGACAACTGCCAGCACGTTCTTCTCGGCTGCTGCACCAACCTCATTGATTTCTATCGCCGTCTCGGCGTTGAGCAGCAGATTCGCTGGTACGACGAGATCACCTTCATCCTTCCCGGCGGCAAGTCCTCGACGCTGAGGCCCGGCGCGCTGCCCGCCCCGTTTCACGCCGCGCCGTCGTTCCTCGATTCCACCGTTCTTGATCTGAAGGACAAGATGGCCATCGCGCGCGCGATGCTGGCGCTCGTGCCCGGGCTGCCGAGTGATGACGGCGAGAATTTCGAAGCGTGGCTCAAGCGTCATGGCCAACCGAAGTCGGTGTTCGATCGCTTCTGGGCGCCAGTTCTGGTCAGTGCGCTGAATGAGGATCTCGATCGCATCTCCGTCCGCTATGCCGCGCTGGTCTTTCGCGATTCGTTCCTGAAATCGGCCGAGGCTGGCCGCATGGGCGTTCCCGCCGTTCCGCTCTCGCAGCTCTACGGGACGGCCGCGCAATACATCGAAGCTCGCGGCGGCAAGGTTCATCTGCGAGCGCCGGTCGATTCGTTTCGCGCTGACGGCGATCAGGTTCGCCTGTGCATCGGTGGGGAGGAGATCACCGCCGACTACGCTGTGCTGGCGACGCCCTTCAACGGCATCGAGAAGCTGCTTCCCGACGTTCGCGAATTGCAGTCATTACGCGAACAGGCGCGCAGCTTCGAAAGCTCGCCGATTACCGGCATTCATCTCTGGTTCGATCGCGAGATCACGCCGCTGGAACACGCCGTCCTGCTTGAGCGCACCATCCAGTGGATGTTCCACAAGTCAAAGATCCTCGCCACGCGCCGCGATTCAGCCCAGCAGGGAAGCTATCTTGAGCTGGTGGTCAGCTCGTCCAAGACGCTCGTCGACAAGCCGCGCCAGGAGATCATCGATCTCGCGGTTCGCGAGCTGGCCGAATTTTTCCCAATCGCTCGCGAAGCCAAGCTCACCAAAGCTACCGTGGTGAAAGAAATCCACGCGACCTTCTCGCCCTCGCCCGGCAGCGATGCCTTTCGTCCACCGCACACCAGTCCCTGGCCTCGTCTGTTTCTCGCCGGCGACTGGACCGCGACCGGCTGGCCCGCGACCATGGAAGGAGCCGTCCGCAGCGGCTATGGAGCAGCCGAGGCCCTCAGCGGAAAGAGGTTCCTCGTCCCCGACTTAGCGGCGAAGGGATTGATGCGATTGTTCAATCACGATCGCGCAACGGTTTGACTCATATATACATCTTATGTACGTTATATATACGGGGAATAATCATGGCGGCGACATTGACATCAATACGACTCGACACGAAGTTGGCAGATGAGGCGGCCGAGGCCCTGGGCGTGAAGACGCGAACGGAGGCCATCCATGCAGCGCTGAGAGAAGTTCTCGCTCGCAAGAACTTCCAGAAGCTGATGACCAGGAACGCCGGCAAGCTCACCTTTGCCGGCCTCGATGAGTAGCATCCTAATCTTTGACACCTCGGTGATCGTCGATCAGCTGCGCACCGGGCGGCACCAGCAGCGCATCGACGCTATCCATGGCCTGATCAGGACATCCGCCGTCGTGCTGGCGGAATTGTGGCGCGGTGCGACCAATGCTGCCGAGCGCGCATTTCTTCAGAGCCTAGAGAGAAACCATCCTATCCTGACTCCGACCGAGAAGAATTGGTTGGAGTCAGGGCAATTACTGGGCAAGATCTACCTGGATAGAAGGCTGACGCCTGCTCAGCTCCGTGACCTGCACTTTGACGTGTTGATCGCCCTCAGCGCCCGGTCTCACGGGGCACGCGTCATCACCAGCAATCGCGCGGACTTCGAAATGGTCCATCGCTACCGAAAATTCGAATTGGAGATCTGGTAGCCGTGCGAAACGCCGACTACGCCCTCGCCACCACCAGCGCCGCCTTCTCCTCGCCGAAGCGTACCGACACCAGCTTCGACACGCCTGGCTCCTGCATGGTCACACCGTAGAGCACCGGCGCCATGTTCATCGTCTTCTTGCTGTGGGTGATGATGATGAACTGCGTCTGCACGCTCATGTCGCGCACCAGTTCGGTGAAGCGGCCGACGTTGGCTTCGTCCAGCGGCGCGTCAACCTCGTCGAGAATGCAGAACGGGCTGGGCTGATACTGGAAGATGCCCACCAGCAGCGCCAGCGCGGTCAGCGCCTTCTCGCCGCCGGAAAGCAGCAGCACATTCTGCAGCTTCTTGCCCGGAGGCGACGCCACCACGTCGATCCCGCTTTCCATCGAGTTTTCCAGATCGGTCAGCCGCATGAAGCCCTGGCCGCCGCCGAAGAGCTTGCTGAACGTCTTGCCGAAGTTCTCGTTGATGATGTTGAACGCCTCTTCGAACTTCTGCCGCGAGATGACGTCGATCTCTTTGATCGTATTCTGTGTGTTCTCGATCGATTGCAGCAAATCCTGCCGCTGCGTCTCCAGGAACTGATGCCGCTCGGCCGTCTCCTTGTACTCCTCCAGCGCCATCATGTTCACCGGGCCCATGTTGTCGAGCCGCGTGCGCATCTCGCGATAGGCGTTGTCTTCGCTGATCAGCTCCTCGCCCGCGACGCGGGGCAGGGAAGTGTCGGCCATCAATTCGTCGCGCTGCTGGCTGAGTTCCTGAATGCAGGTCTCGGCCATGTGCTGAACGTCGGACTGCACTCGCGCCTGCGCGGCTGAGAGTTCCCCGCGGCGATCGCGCGCCGCATCCAGCGCCTCGCGCGCCGACTTCAACACTTCTTCCAGCTCGACGATGCGCAGACGCACGGCCTGCAATTCTTCCTGCAACTCGCGATCGCGCTGCTGCGCGCGCTTCGCGCTCAGCCGTCCACGCAATGACCTGCTCCGCAAGATGAACGTTCTCCGCCTCGCGCTGCTGCTTCTCGGCGATCGCCGCCTCAAGCTGCGCCTTCAACTTCGCCAGATGCGCCGAAACCTCCGACAACATCGCCTCAATGCGCTGCACGGTGAGCATGGCTCCGCGGCGGCGTTCTTCCAGCATCGCAACATTGGCGCGAACGTCGGCAGCGATCTGCGCCGCATCATCGCGATGCTGTCGCAGAACCTCCAGATTGCTCTGCGCCTCCTGCATCTCGGCTTCCAGCCCGCGCTGCTTCTCCTCGTGCTGGAACAGTTCGACCAGCTGCGAGGTAATGAAATTCTCCCGATCGCTGTGCTCTTCGTCGATTCGTTGCAGCTCGCGCTCGTACGTTGAGAGCCGCTCGCGCACGCGTGTCATCTCGCCTTCCAGCTGGCGCAGCGTGTGCTCGGAGGTCATAGCTTCGCGTTCCGATTCGCGCTTCTCGTCTTCCAACCGCTCGACCAACTCCGTCAGGTCAGCGATTTCGCGTGCGACCGCAGCGATGAAGGTCTCCTTCTCGCCGATGGCGCGCTCCAGTTCGCCCATCTGCAGCAGCACATCGCGCAGTTCGCGCTTCATCGAGAGCGGGCCCTGGCTGCGCTGTTTGCCGCCGGTGACGGTCACGTTATGGAAGCACTCGCCCGATCGCGAGAGGAAGAACGCATCAGGATTTTCCAGCGCGAGCGTGCGTCCGACTTCGGGATCGGGCACGATGTACCCGTTGCCCAGCTTGGGCAGAATCACTTCCAGCGACTTGCCAAAGCCGTCGAGTACGCGAATGCAGTTCTTGAGGGGAACAACCGTATCGGCGTGCGAGACGTGATGCATCGACTCGTTGAAGTCAAACGAGAACTTCGCCTGCGAATCTTCGGGATGAACCAGGAATGTCGCCCGGCCATCGACATCGGTCCGCAACAGCCGCAGACCTTCGTCCGCCGCATCCCACGACTTCACCACGATGTAGTTCAACTCATCGCGCAGAAAGTCGTCGACCACGTGCTCGTAACGATCTTCAACCTCGAGAAAGTCTGCCAGCACGCCTGCGGGCGCGCGTCCCACCTTGCAGCGCTCCCGAAGTGAACAGCTTGCGCACGGAATCGGTCGCGTAGCCATGCTCGGTGATGGCGCCTTCCAGCGAGGCGCGCTTGCCCATCAGCGACGCATATTCGCCGCGCATGGAATCGAGCTGGCGCTTGGCTTCGGTCTCAGCGGTGCGCTTCGCTTCCAGCTTGGAACGCGTGTCGACAATCTGCGCCGAGATCATGATCACTCGTTGCGAAACCGTCTCGAACTCCAGCCCAAGTTGTCCGCGCTGCCCGCCGAAGCTCTCCAGTTGCTGATTGGCCGTGTTCCGTTCGCTGTCCAGTCGCTGCGACTCGCGGTTGAGCGCGGCCATGCGTTCTTCCGCTTGCGTGATGCGATTGCGAACCGCGGAAGCTCCTGACACCGCCTGCAGAATTGCATCGCGCCGCTCTTCCTGCTTGCGCTCGACTTCGATCAGCAATGCGGAAGCCGAGGAGGCTTCCTGCTGTCGCTGTTGCAACTCCTGCTGCGCGTTCGCAACATCGCCATTTGCCGACTCCAGCGTCGCGCGATCGGTTTCCAGCTCTTGCTGCAGGCGCCCAGAATGCTCTTCGGTGTTGGCGATCTCCGCCTGCGCACCGGCGGAACGGGCATCGAGTTCCGCACAGCGCTCTTCATTGGTGCGGCGGCGAGCCGCCGCGCGATCCAGATCGAGTGCCAACGAGTTCAGCTTCTCGCGATTCTCCTGCGACTCGCGCTCGATGGCATAGCCGCGCTGGGTGCGCTCGCCGTGCTCGCCTTCCATCTGCTGCACGGCCTCACTCTGCGCATGAATCTCATTGGCAACTTCGCTGAGTTGCTGCTCCAGCGTCGCAGCTTCCACATCAAGCTGGGCAAACTTGCTCGCCAATACGACGCGCAGCTTGACGCGCATCTCGTCGCGCAGTTTGGCGTAGCGCTCAGCCTTCGACGCCTGCCGCTTCAGCGAATTCATCTGCCGCGTCACTTCGTCGAAGATGTCGTTGATGCGGTTCAGGTTGAGCTTGGCGTCTTCCAGGCGCGCTTCGGCCAGCCGCTTGCGCGCTTTGTACTTGGTGATGCCGGCAGCCTCTTCAATGATGGCGCGACGATCGGTCGGCTTGCTGCTCAGGATCTGCCCGATGCGACCCTGCTCGATGATGGCGTACGACTCGGGGCCAAGGCCGGTGCCCATGAAGATGTCTTGAATGTCGCGCAGGCGGCAGAGCTTGCCGTTCAGCAGGTATTCGCTTTCGCCGGAGCGGAAGAGACGCCGCGTGATCTGGATTTCGCCGGCCTTGAAGGTCCGCTTGAACTTGCGGCGGCGAATCTTCAGGACGACTTGGGGTGTACTGGCGGTCGCCGACTCGGCTTCTGCCGCGGGGCTAACAGCAGATCCCTCGCTTCGCTCGTGATGACAACTTTCTGATTCAGGCACCGTATCCTGAGCGTCCGCAGACTCGCCTGTATCAGGGGCTGCACCCGAAACTGCCGTCGCACCTTCTTCATCCGTCTGTCCCGGCCGCACTTCCTCGGAGTAGCTCTCGACATCGGCGGCGCGAGTGGCACGCTGGGCCGCCTCGTCCCAATCGTCCTCCGTCATCTCGTCCTGAATGTCGATCTCCGGCTCGGCGACATCGCCGTAGACTTCCGGGTCAACCAGCGTCAGCGACACCTCAGCCATGCCGGTGGGCTTGCGCTCGCGCGTGCCGGCGAAGATGACGTCCTGCATGTGGACGCCGCGCAGCAGCCGCGCCGACTGCTCGCCCAGCACCCAGGAGATGGCGTCGGAGATATTCGACTTGCCGCAGCCGTTGGGGCCGACGATGGCGGTGATGCCCTCGCCCTGGAAGCGGAGGTCGGTGCGGTCGCAGAACGACTTGAAGCCGAGGATTTGGAGCTTCTTTAACTTGAGCAAAACGCACTCCTTACGCGGTCAAGCTGAGCCAAAACGTCAGCGGTGCGGGCGGCCGGAAAATCTCGAAGAACGGCAGGCCGAACCGGAAAATCCCCAGAAATTAACCCCAACTTTACTTCTCTGGGCAATGGCGGTCAAGATACAAACCGCAATATGTTGGGGCTATTCTGTGGAAAACCCAGTATGTTGCACCGTCATGTTGGCAGATCGACCGATTGCTGTGAGGAACCACCTTCGCGAGGCGGGAGAATGCACCAGAGTAGTGCAATTCTAGACCTCCGACCCGCCCGCCTGCAACCGCAAATCCCCGGGGAGTACCCGCCCGATTACCCCACCTTGCGCCGCATTCAGCCAGGCTGGCATCGTGCGCACCAGCGTGGCATTGATCAGGATTGAGATCAGCGACGCCGCCAGCGTCGCGTGGTAGAGCTCATCGCCCACCAGCGCGTTGGCGTGCGCCACCTGCACCAGGATGAACGAGAATTCTCCGATCTGCGTCAGCCCGGTCCCAACCAGCGCCGCTGTCCGCAGCCGGTAGCGAAACAGCCGCACTACCCCAGTCCACACGACGAATTTGCCCACGATCACCAGCAGCAGAACCGTCAACAGCAGGCCCGGCCGGAGAAACACGGCTCGCGGATTCATCAGCGTTCCCACCGTCACGAAGAACAGCGCCACGAACGCATCGCGCAGCGGCAGCATCTGATCGAGCGCCCGATGCGCATAATCGGACGCGCTCACGATCAGCCCGGCCGCAAACGCTCCCAACGCCAGCGACAACCCAACCGCTTCGGTTAGCGCCGCCGTGCCCAGGCAGATCGCCAGGATCACCAGCAGGAACAGCTCTTTGTTCTCCGCGCGTGCCACCTGCGCCAGCCACCGTGGCACGAGGTACACGGCGAGAAATCCAATGGGCGCCAGGATCAGCGCGGCCTTGCCCAGCGCCATCGCGACGCCCAGCAGATGATGCGGCGACAGGCTGGCCAGCACCGGCATCAGGATGGTCAGCACCACCACAACCAGGTCCTCCACCAGCGTGATGCCGATCATCACCTTGCCGTGCGGTGATTGCAGCTCGCCGCTGTCCATCAGCAGCCGCGACAGCACCATCGTACTGGCGACCGAGATGATCATCCCGACCACCATGCCGCACCGCGCGCCCCAGCCCAACAATGGCGCCCACGCCCGCACCCAGCGCCGAGAGCAGCACCACGCCCAGCGGTCCGCCGGCCAGCGCCACCCACTTCACCTCGGCCAGTTCGTCCAGCGAGAATTCCAGGCCGATGGAGAACATCAGCAGCACCACGCCGACCTCGGCGACGATCTGAAACGTGTGCGCCGCGCGAACCGCCGGTCCAGGCGTGAACGGGCTGATCGCGATTCCCGCCAGCACGTAGCCAAGAATCAGCGGTTGCCGCAGCCGCCATGCCACCGCTCCGCCAAGAATGGCGGCGATGAAGATGTAGGACAGTTCCTTGAAGATCGCAGTGTGCTCAGCCATGAGAAACAGTTGTCAGTTGCCGGTTGTCAGTTGTCAGCCGGATGCTGCCCGGCGAACCGTCGGTCTCGGTATGGTAGATGACGGGGACCACTGAGCGCGAACGTCGCGCGGTGACTTTGTGAGGCAGCCTGTGACAATGCGGCTACTCACGGCTGAGGGGCGGCCACGCCTGATTGCAACACCGTGCTCAAACTCTGCAGCGCCGCCTGACGCGCCCCCAGCTCCCGCATCTCTTCTTCGCTGAAGCGTTCGGCGCAGCCGGCGACCGTTCGCCAGCCCTGTTCCGCAAGGGTGCGGCGGTATTCCGGATCGGCGGTCGTGACGGCAATGTCGTTCAACGCGCGCAGCAGCCGCAAACTCACGGCCATGTCGCTTCTGGAATAAATGCGGATCTGCTCGAAGGCCGCCTCCAGCAGGCGGTCGAAGTGCATCGAGCTCTATGCTGGCGCGAACGATCCCGGGAGGATCGTAGAGCAGATCGTCCGGCGCCTGGCGCGAGGCGAAACGAATCAGGATGCGGCTTAGCTGGTCGACGCAGTTGATGGCCGTGGTGGGATCGTTGACCGCCGGCGAGATGGCGCGCAGCGCAACATCGACAATCTGCAACACACCGAACTCGATGTCCTGCTGCAGCGTCCGCGTCGGGCCCAGGTCGAAAGCGGCCAGCAACTCCTCCGTTGCCGTCTCTGAGAGCCGGTTCGCCTTGGAGACCATCATCAGCGGCACTCCCGCCGGAACGAAGTGACCGACGCGCCGTAACACCCGCACGGTGACGTGAGAGTGCTTGGCCACTGCCACCAGCTGGTTCTTGTCGACAAACCGGATATAGCCGGATGTCGAGCTCAGGATCGGCGCTTCTGTTGGATTCGGCCGCAGCGGCTCAACCCGGTCGGGCCGTTCCGGATGATGCGGCCACGGCATCACCTCGTCGATCATCGCATCCGTTTCCGCTGCGATCCGGTCGACGATGTTATTGACGCTGATCGCCTGCGAGATGTGGTGAATAAAGAACAGCAGTAAGCCGACGCAGCACAGCGCCAGCACCATGGCACCCAGCACCGTCCCTACCGGCGCGAAGGGATGCGGCAGACTCCGCGCCGTGGGCAGCGCCGCCATGCAGTAAGAGAACGTGCCCAGAAAGATTCCCAGTGTCCATTGCGTCACGCGATCGCGCGAGAAGCTGACAATGATGCGCGGAGAAAACTGCATCGACGCCAGCGTTAGCGTCATGAGCAGGATGGCGAAGACGATCGACACCACCGTCATGGTAGAGGTGGCAATGTCGCTGAGGATCGCCTGGGCAATCTGCGGGTCGGAGTGGGAAGGGAAGAGGACCTTTGGCACCCAGGTGCTGACTACCGGAAATTCTTCTTCCAGCCACGAGAACAGCGCCCCTGCTCCGCCCAGCACCACCACAATCGCGAGCGGGCGAACCAGGAAGCCGCCACGCAGGTTGTACATGGCTTGGCGAAGCAATAATGGCAGGCGTCTGGTCACAGGGTTTCAATTAAGTGTAGTAGGTAAGAACGGGCGCGACAAAGAAGATCGCACCGCAGTTGCTGTCAGGAGAGCCATGCTACTCGCAGCCGGGCTCTAGTGTCCTGAATCGGAAGTTCATTACATAAAGCGCGGTTTGTATCAGGGCACGACTTCAGTCGTGCCGAACCGCCGCATAAGAAAAATGTCGGCCTTTAGGCCCTGAGGCAAAAGTCGAAGGCCTCGTCCATTCGTAAACGAATTTCCGATTCACCACGCTAGCGTGGTGGCTATCGTGTTCTTCTACCCGCAAACTGTGAACACCGGGGACGCCGCGCTGGCGACCAGTCGATACGCCATGCTGGTATGTAGCCGCCTGCCGAACTGCGACTCGGCTCGGACGCCTAACACCACCAGGCCAGCGGTGTCGTTGATCGTGCGCTTCAGGATCTCGTCAGCCGTCGCGCCGTGCTCCAGTTGCGCTCGGGACGAGCACCAGGAGGGCTCGCCATTGGGGAGCATGCGGCCCACCGCCTCACAGTATTTGTCGGCCTGACGGCGTTGCGTCTCCGTGTCATCGTCGCCATCGCCGTCCAGCAAGTGGCATACCTCGATGCGCGCATGGAATTCCTCGCTCAGCGCAACCGCATAGGGCGCCGCCGCAGCCGATTCCGGCGTCAGATCGGTGATGTAGAGAATGTGGTCAAAGGAAATGTCCGGACTGACACCGGCCGGCACGTGGCGTCCGACCGTGAGCGTCGGGCACGGCGCCGATAGCAGCACCTCTTCCGCGTTGGAGCCGATGAGCATGTGCTGCAGTCCGGCGCTTACTCCGTGCGTTCCAAGCACAAGAAGATCAGGAGCGATTTCCCTGGTCCGTTCCAGCAGGCTTTCGGGCATCCAACCTTCTTCCAGACGCCATTTGACGTCAATGCCCAGCCGGCGTACACCGGCAGCAAAAATCTCCAGACGCTTTTCCCGGCTGAGCCGCGACATGCTCGGTCCGCCGTGCAGCACCTCGGCTTCGGCAGCCGCCGGTGGCAAATGGAAGACGTGCAGCAGGATCAATTCCGACTTGTAATGGTGGGCGAAGCCTACCGCGAAGTCCAGCGCGAGCCTGGAGCTTTCCAGAAAATCAGTGGCCAACAAAATTGTCTTGGGATGAAAAGAAGACGTCATAGGCACTGATCCCCGCGAGAGAATACCATGACGCGTCAGGCCGCGCCGCGCACGACATGGCCATCCTCGTCACGATTTCATATATTGGACGGAGTCTCGCGAAGACTGTATGTAGACTTCGTGCCGAAAGTTCGGGATTAGAGCGGAGAAGCGCCCGCAGGCATTCCGAGAAGTTGTTTTACGAGCGCGGCAGCGGACCGGACAAGGAAAATCGAGTGCGGAGGCACGGCATAACTTAGCCCGGCACGCAGCCGCAGGCGGGGTGCTGGGTAGATGCAAAAAGAATCCGAGTCTTGTAGGGACAGCACCTAATCAAAGTTGCCGTAAACGGACAGATCGATGGAAACGAGACAATCTGACGGTAACGATCCTGTGAGCATGTATCTGAGGGAGGCCGCCAATATTGCGCCTCTAACGAAAGAAGAAGAGAAGGTGCTCTGGTTACAGACACAAAGCCCAAATGCAAAACAGGCAGAGCTTGCGAAAAGACGACTCATTGAAAGCCGGCTCTCTCTGGTCGTAGAGATTGCGGAACGACACTCATCATCAGGTCTGTCTATCTTGGATTTAATTCAGGAGGGTAACATTGGGCTGCTGGCCGCCGTGAGTACCTTTCCGACGGATCCGGAGCGGGACTTCTCCGAGCATGCGAGCACCTGCATCGAGCGCGCAATCATCGATGCGATTGTCGATTCGCAATCGAAAACCGAGCCGTGATCAGTCTTCCAGATCCTGCCGAAACACCGGCTGCGCCGGATCGACGCTGCCGTCGATGACTCCCATCAGCAGCACCTGGTAAGCTTCGTTCGCATCCTCTAACGTTGTGTAACCGCGCTCGCGCTGCAAGCCGCCGCCGGGTGCGTAGACCAGCGTGAAATAGCGTCCCGAGGAATACTGGAGTTCGAGCAGCTTGCTGGGCATCTCGGGATCGCCCTGCTGCCCAAGGACGTCCATGAGCGCCACCGTCCACTTTCTGCCTTTGGGATCGGTGACGACCTCACGCTCCAGGTACTGCCACTCGTCCATGCTCCACGTCGACATCGTTACTCCAGCAGTTGGGCAAGCGCCGCCGCAACCTGCCCACCGGTAAATGGTTTCTGGACGAGCAAGACTTTGCGCGCCTTCCGCGAGCGCAGGCTTGGCTCCGCCTTCTCCGGCGTGTCGCTGATAATGACGACCGGGAATTCGTTGTGCCCGCCGTCGTCGCGCACGCTGTCGAAGAGCGACTCGCTCATGTCCCAGGTAGTCAGGTTAAGCACCACCGCGTCGGCGCGTTGCTCACGGATCACTTCATTGAGCGTTGTGGTATAGCCATCGACAAAAACTTCGTAGCCGCGATCGCGCAACGCGAACGCGAGCAGTTCCGCCGTTTCCGGCGTGTCGTCGATGAGCAGGATGCGCGACAAGTGAAACCAGAGGAGTCACCACGGAAGCACGGAATGCACGGAATGGAATTTTGTCTTCATTTTCTTCCGTGTCTTCCGTGCTTCCGTGGTGAGAATCTTAATTCTTGCTTGATCCCGTGTCCGCCATTCGCGGCTTCTTGCCTTCCGCGGGTTCCAGATCCATCACCCAGATGCGCCCACCCGCGGTGTAATAGGCGCGATGATCGTTCTCCACCATCGCCCCCCAGGCTTCCAGCGTCCGCATGGCGAAGGTCACCCCTTCGAAGTTCTTGCGCGCGTGGTTCAGCACTTCGTTGGTGTGCCAGTTGTCGGTCAGGATGGCATCGCCGGGATGCACGCGCATCACCGTGAAGTAACGGTCGTACGCTGCCTCGGGACGCACATCGCGCGTGGATCCGCGCTTCTTGCCTTCGGTGACGATGTAACTTTCCTGGCCTTCTGGTTCAACTTCGGGTTCATTTCCGGGTTCGGTTGCTTCTTTGTTCATACGGTCTCCGCTACCACCGCGGCCTCTTGCGCCGCCGCCATGTCTACTACGTTCTTGGCATCCGCTGCCTTGATCAATGCCTCGGGCAACGCGATGCCCAGCATGCGCCACTGCTGATTGGCGAACTGCTGCAGGGTTGCAATGTGCTCAGCGTGCAAGTGACCGAAGCGTCCTTGCAGCTTCAGGTATTCCGACACCGGCCGCATGCTCTGCGGACGGAAGCTGTAGTCGAACTCGCGCTTCTCCGGATTCCACTCCCACATCGGATATAGTCCGCACTCGACGACGAGCCTGCCCAGATCGATCGACCGCGGCGTCTCGTACACAAAGCCCTTCTGGCACGGCGTGTAGACCATCAGGAACGCTGCGCCCTTGTGGTTGAGGCCCTTGCGCACCTTGTTCATCAGGTCGATGGGATAGCCTACGCTGGCCGTCGCGACGTAACAGTGCGGATGGCCGGCCGCCATCATGCGCGCCAGTTCCTTGGGGAACAGCTTCTTGGCCTGCGGAATGTTTGGCCCCGGAGGCGAGAACGTCGTCATGCCGCCGTATGGCGTGCGCGACGATGCCTGAATGCCCGTGTTCGCATACTGCTCGTTGTCGTAGCAGATGATCAGGCAATCGTGATCGCGATAGAGCGCGCCTGACACCGATCCGATGCCGATGTCAGACGCGCTGCCATCGCCCGCTTCGCAGATGATGTTGGGAAATTTCCCCTGCCACTTTCCTTTGCGAATCATGGCTTCGTACGCGGCCGCCACGCCGGCGGTGAAGCTGCCCGCGCTGCCGATCTGCGTGTGCGCCCACGGCACGTTGTAGGGCGTACACAAGTACGAGCTGTTCGCCACGTACATGCATCCCGTCGGTCCGATCAGGATGGTGTTGTCGCCCGCGGCCTTGCTCGTCATGCGGTACTGAATCGACGGGCCGCAGCCGGCACAGGTGCGATGACCGGGAACAAACGGTTCGCTCGACGGTAATTCAGGGTTGTAGAAACGCGCTCCCTGATTCGGACTGTCCAGAATCGGCAGCAGCTGCCGTTGCACTTCAATGGTCGCCATGATCGTTCCTCCCGATCTTGTTCGGTAGTGCGGCGCTTTAGCGCCGCGTTCCCGCTATCATTTTGCCTTGAGTCGGCTTCAGCCGACTGCACAAACTCTTTAATGTGGTGTCATCCCGAGCGCAGGCGGCCCTCGTTTGGCCGCCGGAGTCGAGGGACCCCTATATCGGCTTGACTGTAGCGGTCCTTCGACTGCGGCGCGCAACGGAAGCGCGCCTCCGCTCAGGATGACACCTCTATATAAACCTTCTACTCCTCGAATCCCACCCAATGCGTGCGCTTCTCAATCTTGCCGCGCTTCATCGCTTCGCTCATCTTCTTGGTCATCCAATAAAACTCTTTCAGCACGATCGCTTCGCCTCCCAGGCCGGCCATGAACGACATCACCAGCGGCCGCTTCGGGCTCTCATACAGCGCTGCGCACACTTCAGCGTAGAGCGAACCACCACTGGCGACGCTGCCCAATCCGAGGTTCGTCTCGATCACGCCAACCACTTTGAACTTGCTCAGCACTTCGTTCACGCGATCGGTGGGGTAGGGCCGGATCGTCCGCAGCCGAACCATGCCAACCTTCAGGCCTTCGTTGCGCATGTGCTGGATGGCATAACGCGCCGTCACCCCATGGCCGCCCTGCAGATAGAAGACCACGTCAGCGCCATCGGTCATGTACTCCTCGACCCAGGGATCGTAACGGCGGCCGAAGATGCGCGCGAATTCCTCATGCACTTCTTCGATCACCGCCATCGACTCTTCCATCGCACGTGCGCGCTCCAACTGGAGCGGCGGACCTTGCTCCGGCATGATCTGCGGGCCGTGCGATACCGGATGCCGCGGATCCAGCGGATAGGGATGCTTGTACGGCGGCAGAAATTCCTTCACCTGCCCGGAATCCGGCAGCTCGACATCGCTCGTGATGTGCGAGACGAAGAAGCCATCCTGGCACACCATCTGCGGCAGCAACACCCGCCGATCCTCGCCGATGCGATACGCCATCAAGTGATTGTCGAACGCCTCCTGCGCGTCGCACGACCAGCCCATCAGCCAGCCCATGTCGCGTGTCGACAGCGCGTCCGTGTGCTCGGAGCCGAAGTCGCCGGGCGGATCGAGCGTGCGATCGGCAATCATCATCTGCACCGGCATGCGGCTGCCGGAGATGGGCGAATACAGCTCGTACGCATACTGCACGCCGACGCCGGAGCTCCCGGTAAAGACGCGCGCACCGCTCGACGAAGCGCCATGAGCAATGCTGAGTTGCGAGTGCTCGCTGTCAGCAACGATGTATTCGGCGTCGAGTTCGCCGTTCGCCACCATCTGCGCCAGCGCCATCATGGTCGCCGTGTAAGGCCGGATCGGATAAGCCGTAATCACATCGACGTCCGCATACTTTGCGGCCTGCGCCGATGCGACGCAGCCGTTGATGCGAACTGTCTTCTTGCTCAAGGTTGGTGCCGTTGCCATGATTTCTCCATTACAACGATTCGGGTCTGGGTATCACCACGGAAGCTCGGCATACACGGAACAAGATTTCTTATTTCATTCTCTACTTCATTCTTATTGGTTTTCTTCCGTGTCTTCTGTGCTTCCGTGGTGAAAACCTCCTAAATGTTTTTCGCCGGTTGCTCGGCCAGCTGCCTTAACTGTTCCGCCTGCCGTCCGTGCAGTCCGGGTGAGATTGCGAACGCCGTATCCATTCTCACCACGCCGGTGTCGAAGTCGAGCTCGGGAACGCCTTCCAGGCATCCCGTTGGACACTCCTCGATGCACACGCGACAGCCTTTGCAGTAGTCGATCAGAATCTTGTACAGGCCGTTCGAGCGCTCCGGCCGCGCAATGCAAGGCTCGGGACAAACCAGGTAACAGTTGTCACAAGCATTACACGTTCCGCAGCTGAAACAGCGCGCCGCCTCTTCGACTGCCTGCTCTTCGCTGTATCCCAGAATCACTTCCTGCGATGTCTTCTTGCGGCTGTTCGGGGCTAGCATCTCCTGCTGCACGCGCGGGAAGTGCGGGAAGTAGGTCATGTTCATGCGATTCAGATCGAAGATGACATCGACCGGAATCGAGCGCGGCTGCAGCTCTTCGCCGCGCAGGACCTTGTCCATATTGAACGCGACCCGCTTGCCGTCGCCGACAGCGTTCACCACCATCAACTGAATCCCGGTGCCCAGCTGCACCACGTCACCGGCCGCGAAAAAGTTAGAGTCGCCAAGACGGCCGAAGCGATCCGTCTTGAGGTTGCCGCGCTCGTTCTTGAACTCGGCAGGCACCCAGTTCAGCGAGGCATGCTGCCCGACGGCGATGATGACGTTATCCACGCCGAACTTGTCCGCCGGCGAATCGCGGTCAATGTCGATGGGCGAAGCATTGATCGCGCCGGAGAACCGCGCCGGATGCAGCTGCAGCGCTTCCACCTTGCCGTTGCCCAGCACCGCCGTCATGGCGCGGGAGTGCAAGATTTCCACGCCTTCTTGCATCATGTCGTGAAGGTCTTCAGCCACGCACGGCAGCTCTTCTTTGTTGGACTCGACCGTAATCATCGTGACTTCGACCGCGCCTTGCCGCAACGCTTCGCGAGCGCAATCGATCGCCGTGTTGCCACCGCCGATGACGGCCACACGAGGACCAAGCTTCACCTTCGACGTGCCCATGCCGATGTCGCGCAGGTAAGGCAGGCCGTAGATCACGCCTTGCTTGTCTTCGCCTTCAGCGCGGACGCTGTTCGAGTTGATCAGCCCAACCGCCAGCACGCAGGCATCGTAATTCTTCTTCAGATCGTCCCAGCTGACGTCCTTGCCGACTTCGACGTTGCACTTGATCTCGACGCCCATCTGTACCAGGCGCTCGATCTCACGATCCAGAATGTCCGGAGGAAGCACCCACACCGGAATGCCGCCGCGATTCAGTCCGCCGGGCTTGGGCGACTTCTCCAGGATCGTCACTTTGTAGCCGAGCCGCGCGAGTTGATACGCCGCACTATGCCCCGCCGGACCCGAGCCAACGATCGCGACCTTCTTGCCGTTCGGCTTGCCCGCCTTCACCACATCGTTGGTCAGCGCCTGACCGAGATCGCCGAGGAAGCGCTCGACCGCGCGAATCGAAATCGCTTCGTCATATTTGCCGCGATTGCAGGCCTGCTCGCACGGGTGATAACACACACGCCCAGTGACGGAAGGGAAGGGCATGTCCTCCTTGATCAGCGCATAGGCATCGAGATATTTGCCGCGCTTCACCAGATCGAGATAGCCCTGAATCTTTTCGTTGGTGCCGCAAGCGTTGTTGCACGGTGGAAGCTTGTCGCGGTAAACCGGCCGAATCGAGCGCCAGTTGCCGGTGGGAAACAGGTCCTGACCTTTCTCCTGTGTTGGTGCGGGAGTAATGCCGGCGAACGTGATCTTGAGCCGGTCGGGGATGTGAGTGCCTTTGGTCGACATGTGTCTAAGCTCCTACCTGAACTTCCGCGTTCAGCGGCATGATGTGCAACTCGTTCATTGCCATCTCGAATGCTTTCTTGTTGGCGATCATGGGCTCGATGGTCTCGCGCTTCACAATGCCGGTGGTCTTCACGACCGCCGCAATCAGCGGAGCCGCAATGTCAGGCGCGACCAGCTTGCTGCGCTCAGCCGCGCCTTCCGTCGACAGCCGGTCCAGGCCCAATTCGCCCAGCCGGTAGTAAAGCCATTTGTGATCGGCCAGCTTGGCGGCATCGACGCACACCAGCTGCGCCAGTCGCTCCGGACCGGGAACGAAACGCAGCACGTAATCCGGCGTGTAGTGTGTGTTGATAATCAGCGTGCCGCCCGGAGGCATGCCGCGCATGTAATCCCAACCCTTCACCATCGTTCCTTCGACCAGCACGACGATGTTGGGATTCTCGTTTTCGTAGGTGAGCGCGTTCTCGATCACCCCGTCGCTGACGCGGCAATACTTGCGCGTCGGCGCGTTGGTGCGATCGGGATTGTCGACGTAGTTCTCCATCGCCTGCGACTGCTTGCCCTCCTTGCGGGCGGCAGCGGCGACGGAGTTGACGATGTCGCGGCCTTCTTTGTCCATAATGATGCCGCGTGTCCAAACCGTGAGTTCTGTGTAGCTCATGATCGACCCTCGTAAGTGCCTCCGAAATACGTGGAGGCGTGAATCTCGGTAACGTTGCGTCGTGCTGGAGCTTTGTCGAACTGGGTGAAACTGCCGTAATCGACTTCGAGCGCCTTCAGGAAATCGCCGCGCGAGACCACGAACAACTTGGTTTCATCAGTGTCCTTAAAGTCGGCGATCGCCTGAAGCGTCGCCTTCTTGCACCAGCTCTCGAGATCGGCGCCGGTGAATCCTTCGGTTCTTACGGCGAATTCATCAAAGTCGACGTCAGACGCCAGCGGAACCTGCCGGCAACACAGCCGCATAATGGCGGCGCGCTCGGCGACGTCAGGATTGGCGAAGCTGACGACGTAATCGAAGCGGCCGCTGCGCAGGAGCGCAGGCTCAATTCGATCGGGACGATTGCTGGCTGCCACGAGGATCACGCCCTTCACATCGCGCAGGTTGTCGATTTCGCGCAATAGCTGGCTGAGAATTCGCTGATAGACATCGCTGCCGAACTGATCGCCGCCAAACCGGGGCGCGATAGCGTCGATCGTGTCGAAGAACAGAATGCAGGGCGCCGCCCGTCTGGCCTTCTTGAAGACTTCGCGCAGTGCTCGCTCCGATTCGCCCAGCCACTTCGAGTACAGCTGCGGCCCATCGATTGCGATCAGCGGAAGGTCCTTCTCGCCGGAGAGCGCACGTGCCAGCGCGGTCTTTCCTGTACCCGATGGCCCGGAGAGGAGAATACCGCGCGGCGGAGTGAGCCCAACTTTTTCGTAAAGCTCGTCGTGAACGTGCGAGTGCTCGATCACCGCATCCAGCAGCCGTTTTGCGCGATCGAGCCCTCCCAGCGAGGCGAATGTCGTCGTGCTCTTTTCAATGAAGAACTCGCGCGTCGCGCTGGGTTCGACTTCTTTTAAGCCGGTCAGAAAATCGTCGCGGGTAACGTGCAGGGAAGTGGCGTCCAGCGACGAGACTCCATCAGCGTCGACGGGAGCGGTAGCGAGGAAGCGGCGCAGAGCAATCATGCCGACTTCCTGACACAACGCCTCCAGATCAGCGCCTACGAAGCCGTGCGAGTGGTCAGCGATCTCGTGCAGCTCAACATCTGGCGCGAGCGGCATGGCACGCGTGTGGATTCGCAGGATCTTTAACCGCGCTTCGGTGTTGGGAACGCCAATCTCGATTTCGCGATCGAAGCGACCGGGACGGCGCAGCGCCGGATCCAGCACCTCAGGAATATTCGTCGCGCCGATGACGATGACCTGCCCGCGCGCGACAAAGCCGTCCAGCAAGCTCAGAAGCTGCGCCACAACCCGCTTCTCAACCTCGCCGATTACTTCCGTGCGCTTGGGAGCGACAGCGTCGATCTCATCGATGAAGAGGATGGCGGGCGCATGGCGCGCGGCTTCCTCAAAGACCTCACGGAGCTTGGCTTCACTCTCGCCATAGAATTTCCGCATGATCTCGGGGCCGTTGAGATGAATGAAGTGCGCGCGACTTTCCGCTGCCACAGCGCGTGCCAACAGAGTTTTGCCTGTGCCGGGAGGGCCATATAGCAGCACGCCCTTGGGTGCGAGAACTCCCAGACGCTCGAACAGCCGAGAGTGCCGCAGCGGCAGCTCCACGATCTCACGTACGCGCGTTACCGCACGCTCCAGGCCTCCGATATCTTCATACGACACTGATGGAGCGCGTCCGGGCGCTGACTCGCCTTCCACGATTCGGATGTCGGTGCGCTTTCCGATCACCACCGGTCCGGAAGGGATCGTGCGAACAACCTGGAAGTTGACTGCCTTGGCGAACGTCGGCACGCGAACTGCGGAGCCGGTAGTCACCGGAACGCCGACCAGATCTTCGAGTATGCGATCGGGAGCGACCGTCGCTGGTGCGGCTCCTACCCACAACGGCGTGAAGCGAACCGCGACCGCCTGCTCGTGCGCGGTGCGCGCGACCGTTACCTGCTCCTGTAATCCGGCGCCGCAATTGCTGCGAGTGGTGCCGTCGATCTGGATCATGCCCGCCATGCGCTCGTGAGCGAGCTCCGCGCGCGCAACGGCTACAGTCGAGCCAGTAATCTTCAGCACATCTCCAGCTTGTGCTCCCATGCGCGCGAGATCGGCGGGCGCAACCCGCGCGACCGCATGTCCAATGTCTTCGACGCAGGCTTCGGAAACCCGCAGCGTAAGGGTGACCGTGGAGACAGAATTCAGCGGAGCCGACAGCGATGTGATGTCGCAGGTGTCGTCTCGCAACTCCGTCTGATTGCGCAGCTCAGTCAATTCTTATGGTCCCCGCACCGTCGGCTCGATCGCCTGGTTAGCGCTCGAGTCGCTACGCCATGTCTGGCGCGATTACGGTAGCTTCAGCAGAGAGAATTGCAAATCAACGAACTGTCGGCCCCACAACCGACAGCCTCGGTCAAAACTCGTTCAGAACGATCTCTTCAATATCTTCAATGTGCCGGCGCATTGCTGCCATTGCCGCTTCGCCGTCATGCTTCTTGATGGCCGCGAGAATTCGCCGATGCCCGGCGAGCGATTTCTGCGGCCGGCCAGGCACCTGCAGAGCGCGCTGCCGCGTGTCGCGTAGCAAGTCGATAATTAAGTCGAGAATCTTCAGCAGCACGGTGTTGCCCGACGCCAGTGCGATGTTGTAATGGAACTCCGCATCCTCGGCAATCGCCGGTTCGCCGGTAGACAATTTGACTTCCTGCCGCTCCAGAATCTCTTCCAAGACCGCAATCTGCTCGGGCAAAGCATGGGTCGCGGCGCGCGATGCCAGTCCCGGCTCCAGCATCTTGCGAAAATCGAGAAGCTCGCCGACGAGCGCCCGGCGATGCCTGAGCGCTTCGGTAAACGGCTTCATGGACGCATCCACCGGTTCGCAAACGATGGTGCCTGCGCCCTGCCGTGGTTCCACCAGGCCCAGCAACTCGAGGCTGCGAATCGCATCGCGAATGGAGCTGCGGCTGACCTGAAGCATTTCCGCTAGCTCGCGCTCCGAGGGCAGTTTGTCACCGGGTTTCAGCTTTCGTAGAATCAGGCGTTCGATCTGCTCCGCCACAGCTTCGTAGACCTTTTGTCGTCGAACGATCTCAAAATCGGATTGAATCGGTTCGGCCATGGAATGTGGTCCGGTTAGTGGACCAGTCTTGCCAGCCACTATAACGCGTTCATTGTTCCTCGGCAACCCATTTCGGGAATTTTTTATTACGACAAGAATTAGAACCCAAGAACCGCCCATCCACCTACAGGAATATTGTCGCGATGCGTCAAATCGAGGCGAGATAAGCCACTGCTCGCCTGATCCCAGCGGAGAAATGAGCGCTAGCGAAACTTTTTCGACAGCTGTGCGCTTTTACGACAGTCGACGGCGGTACAATTGCCAAGACGTGGCGAGCAGTCGGATGCGCGACCGATTCGGTTCGACCGCGTTCACGAGCCGGTGATCCTCATGGCAACCGCTGCCCCTCAGCGGAAGTTAACGGGCTCATCCAATAGCCGCACCGCACTGGCGGATTTACCCGCACGCTTCCTCCTTCTGAGTCTTGCGTTGATCGTGGCGACGCTCGCAGTATATTGGCCGGTACACACTCATCCGTACATGCCCGCGGACGACAACTTCTATGTCGTCGACAATGTTCACATCCACGAAGGCCTGCATTGGTCAACCGTGATATGGGCGTTTACCGCGATGAACATGGTGAACTGGATCCCGCTGACCTGGCTAGCCCATGCGGCGGATTATCAGTTGTTTGGCATCAATCCCGCCGGTCATCACGTCGTCAACGTATTGCTGCATGCGCTCGCTGCGTGGCTCCTGTTCTGGACACTGAAGCGCGCCACGGGTTTCCTGGGCCGCAGCTACATGGTGGCAGCGCTATTTGCGCTCCATCCTCTCAACGTTGAGCCCGTGGCCTGGGTTGCGGAACTCAAGACCATGCTCAGCATGATTTTCTTTCTGCTGACGCTGGACTGCTATCGCTGGTATTCCGTGAAGCCGGGCCGCGGCCGTTACTGCCTGGTGGCCCTGCTGTATGCGCTCGGGTTGATGGCGAAGTCGCAGATCATCATGCTGCCGCTCGTTCTGCTCCTGTGGGATTACTGGCCTTTGCAGCGGATGTTTCCTGCCAAATCGGGAGTCGTCGAGGGAACCAACGAATTGGCGCCAACGCCGGCGAAAAACTTCGTTGGGTTGGTGACGGAGAAGATTCCGCTGTTCGTATTGGCGATTCTGGACGCTGCCGTGACACTTAAGGTTCAAGGATCAGCCCATCCGGAACATTGGCCCTATTCCCACGCCGTTCGCCTGGAGAATGCGATAGTCGCCTACGTGCGATATATCGGGAAGGCTTTTTGGCCGCAGTGGTTGAGTATCACCTATCCGCATCCGGGTAACACTCTGCCGGTGTGGCAGATCGCCGGAGCTGCAGTACTGCTGCTTGCAATCACTATGCTAGTGCTGTGGGCGAAGAGTCAGAGGTACCTGCTCGTGGGATGGTTCTGGTTTCTGATCAGCCTGTTCCCCATGAGCGGTGTTGTCCATTTTGGCGATCAGGCCATGGCGGACCGCTATGCCTACCAGCCGCTCTGTGGGATATTTCTCCTGGTCTGCTGGAGCGCAGCGGAGTTTAGCGAGAGGAGGCGGTTTCCGGTCGCGCTGCTCGCAGGCATAAGCGTTGCAATTCTCACCGTACTTGCCGCGTTGACCTATCGCCAGGCGAATTACTGGCGCGACGACCTCACGTTATGGTCTCACGCTCTAGAAGCGGTGCCTGACAACGTCGCCATCGAACTGCGCATCATAGGCGACCTCATGGCTAACGGAAGAAGGGCGGAAGCGACGGAACACTTGGCCAGGGCAGTGAGCCTCGATCCTGGAGGCGCGTACGGCGATCTAGCACTTGCCTTCTACGAGCATGAACAGGGCGATCTGCAACGGGCGCTCGTTTACTATCATCAGGCGGTGCGCTCGCCGCGCCTGGCTCTCGCAGACAAGCGGCAGGCGCTCGTGAATATGGGACATATTTACAGCAATCTAGGAGATTCAGAGCGCGCCCGCCAATGCTATGAGGCAGCAGGAAACCTCCCGAGAAAATAAATCCACCAGTACAGCTTTCTGCGGGTGGCTTTGCAGCTTACGTCCGCCACACGACCGCAATTCATGGTCTTATTTGGTTTGTTGCGACGTGGAACTCTTCGCCAGCAGCTTGGTGCAGGCGTACACCGTTTTCGTATAGGACATCGGCAGGCCGACGCGCTCGCCGAGTTCGACAACGGCTCCCACCAGCGCTTCCAGTTCCATCGGCCGGCCCGCTTCCAGATCCTGCAACATTGAGGTCTTATGCTCGCCGACCTTTTCCGCGCCGGCGATTCGCTGGTCAATCGAGATGGGCAGTTCCATGCCCAACTTGTTTGAAACCGCCTCGACTTCCCGCATGATGTTGCGGATCACGGCACAAACGTCAGGATCACGGACCATCTGCACCAGCGTTGCGCGGGTGAGTGCGCTGACGGGATTGAAGGAAGCATTCCCCATGACCTTGACCCAGATCTCGTGCCGCAGTCGAGCGGAGATCGGCGCGCGCAAGCCGGAGGCAATGAGCGCCTCGGCGATTCGCCGGCAGCGATCGGAGCGCGAGCCATCAGGCTCGCCCAGAGAAATCCGGTTGCCTTCGATGTGCTGAACCACGCCGGGCGCAGTGATTTCGGTAGAGAAGTAAACGATCGAGCCAACAACACGACGCGCTTCGATGGCCGATGAAATCACGCCGCCGGGATCGACGCGCTCCAGCCGCAATCCATCCCACTCGCCGCCGAAGCCTTGGAAGTACCACCAGGGAATTCCATTCTGCGTGCTGACGACGGTCGTGTCGGGACCCAACACCGGCTTGAGGTGAGGCGCGAGCTGCGGCAGGCCATGCGCCTTCACGCCGAGAAAAACAACATCCACCGGACCGACTTCTTCCAGTGAGCCGGCGATAACGGGCCGCGCGACGAAATCGCCCTCCGCGGTTTTGACCAGCACGCCGTGCTCCTGCATGGCGCGAAGATGCGGCCCGCGCGCAAACAGCGTGACATCGAAGCCCGCTTGCGCCATGCGTGCGCCGATGTAGGCTCCGATTGCGCCCGCACCCGCGATCAGGAATTTCATTGCTCGTTATCCATCAGGGCACTGGCGACGGCGCGGCGGCGGATCTTTCCGGTTGCGGTGGTGGGAATGCTCTTCACCAGGTAGATCTTCTTGGGGCACTTGAACTCCGCCAGGTGTTCGCGGCAATACTTGATGAGAGTCACTTCGCTGGCGCCGTGCGGCTCATGCAGCACAATAGCCGCAGCGACTTCTTCGCCGAGAGTGGGATGAGCAAAGCCGAAGGTCACGGCAGCGGCAACGGCGGGATGCTTCAATAGAAGCTCGTCGACCTCATGCGGTGCGATGTTCTCACCGCCGCGGATGATGATGTCCTTGATTCGTCCGCTCAGATGCAGATAGCAATCCGAATCGAGCCAGCCCTCGTCGCCGGTACGGAACCAGCTGTTGGTGAAGGCGCGAGCGTTGGCATCGGGATTGCCAGCGTAGCCGCGAAAAACACTGGCGCCCATGATGGCAACTTCGCCGCGCCGATCATTGCCGAGATCGTGCCCTTCCTTGTCGATGATGCGGACGCGTAGTCCGGCTCCCACTCCAACCGAGCCGGCCTTGCGATGCCGCGGCGGCAAGGGATTCGAGGTCATCTGATGAGCAGCTTCGGTCATGCCATACGCTTCAACGAACGGCACGCCAAAGAGTCCTTCGATCTTCTGGATGAGTTCCGGCGACAATGGCGCGCTGCAGGAGCGAATAAAGCGCAGAGTTTCCGCCTCGATGGGCTTCTGGTGAGCGCGCGCGAGCAGAAGCTGATGCATCGTAGGCACGCCCGAGAACCATGTGACACGATGATCCCGCACCGTGCGCCAGAACGAAAGCGCATTGAACTTTGTTGGGACGATGACCGTTCCGCCCGAAACCAGCGTCGCCATCGTGGAAGCCATCAAGCCATGGACATGGAAGAGCGGCATGATGCACAGCGAAATGTCGTCCGGTGAGAGAGCGTAGGTATTGGCGATGTTGGCCGACGAGACGGCGAGATTGAAGTGCCGCAAGGGAACGCGCTTGGGCCGGCCAGTGCTTCCGCTGGTATGCAGGATGAGGGCAATATCGTCGGCCGTAGGCTCGGTGACAGCAACTCCAGCGGACACCCCATGCAAGTGAACGTGGCCCTTGTCGTCCATTTCGACGGAATACACCGGGATTTTGCAGTCGGCTGCCGCGCTGCGCGCGAATTCCAAGCCCACCGGAGGACAGAGCAGGATTTTGGCGTTGGTATCGCGCAGGAAGAACAGGAACTCCTCATAGGGATACGCAGGGTTTAGCGGAGCCGCGGTTCCGACGGTCGAGGCAGCCAGAAAGGTCACGATGGCAGGCAGGCCGTTCGGTAAGGCGATACCGACCGCATCGCCACGCCCAATACCAATCGAGGCCAATGCGCCGGCCAGACCGAAAACCTGGTCACGCAGCGAATCGTAGCTTACGTTGATTCCAATCTCGGGAATGACAACTGCGGTGTGAGCCGCTTTGGCCCGATCCGCAAAATGTAATACGTCCAGTAGCGTATCTACTGACTTCAGGGTCATTCGCTGTCCTTATGGCGATCGCTACGTGCTCTGCTGCCGAGGTGTATGGCTGGCCTCGGTTCTGGAACCGCCATTTCAGAAGGTGTTGCAATGCGATGGCAGTTTTTCGAGTTGCGCTGACGAATTCGAGCCAGTTTTCCACCGCCTGTCTTGAGAACAAAACATAATTGCAGGGCGAGTATGTGGAGTCAACTTCCTTTGGCCCGCCGCCGTGGTTCGTTCCAAAATGGGTCGTATTGCCATTGGTATGGATGACCTGTCTGGCTGGCGAACCACCTAAATCCCTCCAGGACAGCCTTTTTGTAGCATCCCCACAATTTTCTGCAATTGTGCAACTTAACGATTCTCGTCTTGGGAGTAGCAGTATTACGTCCTGGCCCTAATCACGTCACTAGGATGCCTTTTCCGGTAACGGGAACAAAGTTTTCTTGACAACAGATATTTCGAAGTGGTAAACCGCAACTGGTCAACTCTTCAGACCAGTTCGGTTCGGAAGGTCAAGGCGGACAGGCCTGCCTTGAAAAAGGGACAAAAAGCGGCGTTTTTGCAAATCATCCCGGGAGAGGAACGACATGCGGTTACTAAGAGCGTGTTTCGCACTTCTGGTCAGTTTTGTAATGTCAGGTTTGCTCGTTTATGCCCAGAGTTCCCCGAGCAAAACCGGCGGATCGACTTCCGCAAGCGCCACCGAATCTGAAGTTAACGAATTGCGGAATCAGGTGGCCGCCCAGCAAAAAACCATCGAAGAGCTCAAGGCTATGGTCGGGAAACTGGTGGATGCGAATGGCCAGCCCGAAAATGCCGCGGCTACAACTCATTTGGTGGCCGACTCCTCTTCGATGGCAGCCACTCCGCAGTTGGTCAACGCCGTCCTCGTCCAGCCTTATCCTTCCGGCGAATCGGTGATCGTCGAGCAGGCGCAACCGGCCGGCTCGGGCAAGAAAGACGCGGCGCTTACTGCCGGATGGAATGGTGAACACTTCTTCATCCGCAGTCCCGACGGACAATTCAACCTGAACCCGTACGGGTACGTCGACGTTGATTATCGCGCGTACACCGGCGACTCCGTGCCCGCGAATACGTTTGTCCTGCGGCGCGCGCGATTCGGCTTCCAGGGCAATTACGGAAAGAAGTTTGACTTCGCGATTCTGACTGACGCCAACGCCACATCCGGCGCGATTGTCCGCGACGTCTACCTCAACACCAGGATTTTTCCCGAATTCCAATTTCAGGCAGGTCAATTTAAGGAGCCCTTCGCGCAGGAGTTGGCGACCGGCGCCACCAACCTCGACTTCGTCGAGCGCGGCTTGCAGGCGCTGCTCTATCCGTCGGTCGTCACGGCCTTCCGCAGTCCTGGCATCACCTTCCACGGTGACTTCAAGCATGGCGCTCTCCAGTACTTCGTCGGCGCGTTCAACGGCAGAGGCGGCGTTGCCACGGCAGTGGTGAATGAGCCTGAGGTGGTGGGCCGAGTTCGCGTGTATCCGTGGCGAAACACGACTAGCAAGTGGTTCCGCGAGTGGGCCTTTGGCGGGTCGGCGGCTCGTGCCGAGTCGCGCGGCCTGTCCAAGGACGTGAGCTTCAGCGGTGTCATTCCCGATCAGGCGTACGCGTTCTTCCCGCAGCTTCCCATCAACGGACCCATCACCCGTTACGAAGCTGAGACGACCTACCTCAAGAGCGGATTCGCCTTCCGCGGCGAGTATGTGCAGCTGCAGGATCAGCGCTACGGCGTTGGCTCCTCGACTCCGGGCGGCTTGGCCTTCTTCACCTATCCCGGTGTGGGCGCCAAGGCCTGGAATCTCAGCAGCACCTACCTGCTGACGGGCGAGAAGCAGCCGGAAAACGGCACGCCGCGCGTGAAACGTCCGTTGTTCGGTCCGGACACACCCGAAGGCGGGAAGGAACATGGTTGGGGCGCCTGGGGCGTGGGATTCCGTTATTCTGCGATTCAAGGCATCGCGCCCGGTGCCGATCAGGAGAATCTGTTTACTCCGGGATTTGTACCAACCTACAACTACCACACCGACCAATTTACGATCGGTCTCAACTGGTACCTGAATTATTGGGTGAAGTACCAGTTCAATATCAACGTCGACCGGCTGAAGGAGCCTAGCGTCACAGGGCAAGAGCCGCAGAATATCGTCGTCTTTTTGCAAGAACTTCAGTTCCGCTTCTAAACGTGCGCCATGGCGTGCAAGGCGAATGTGGAGGAGATTCGATGAGATCGAAATTTTTGCTGACGATTCCTTTCGCTGTCTTATTGCTGATTCTGAGCGGCTGCGGGGGGACACCCAATTGCCCTACGTGCGGTAGCACCAATGACGGTCAGGGTTATACCGACATCCTGAATATCCCAGTGCCGGAGCACAACCCGACCGGTGAACCTGGCGGTCCCTTCAACTCGTTCGACATCAGCTGGGAGAACGCCGCCACGCGGTTGGATTACATCTCCGATCGCATTGGCCTGGCGGTGGTGGTGCTCGACACCAGCCAGAATCTGGCAGTGTTCGCACTGCAGGGCTCCAACGCGGTTACCGGTGCGGGAAACCAGGCCAGCCCCTGCGATCCCAGTATTCCTCCTCTCATCTCCGCCTACGGCAACTTCACGCGCTTCGGATGTCGAAACGCACCGTTCCACCTGGCCTCGGGCTTCGGTGCCAACGGCAACTTCGGCGGATTTCCGGGCGCGCAGTGTTGCGCTTCACGCGGCAACGGCGTAAACCCGATGTCCGGGCCCGATGGAGAAGAGGTAACCCCAAACGGCCAAGTGCTGTTTAGTGGAAGTGGCAGCTCGTCAGTCGTGGTCTGGGATTTGAGCACCATGGACCTGAGCAAGAGTCCTCCGACGCCGCCTAACGTCCTGGCCGTCATTCCGACTGGCGTGTCGGCCGATTATGACGGTCCGCTGGGTATAGCTCCCTGCGTTGCGTCGTGGAACGGAGAGGCCGGCTCCAGTGCCGACTGCGGCGATGATCGCGCCGACGAAATGGCCTATGATCCGGTGCATCAGGTACTCGCGGTCATCAACGGCGATCCGGGCTTGCCCTTCGTAACCTTGATCGACGTGTCACACATCGTGAACAAGAGCGGCACGCCGCAGCAGCAGCACTGTCTGCCGGTTGATCAGACGTCTCCTTACGGCCCCTATCCGGCGCCGCCGCTGCCCAGTTCTTATCCTTCACAAGGCTTGTCGACCACCCCGGTCAATCCAGCTACCGGAGCTTCCTTTAACCCGCCCACCTGCATCATTGGCCAGATTTACTATGACGGCGCAGGCGGTACGGCGTCGGGCGGGATGGGACTGAATCCGAACGTTCCTGTGGACACCGTGGGCGGTTCGTTCCCCTGCCCGGATCCATCCAATCCGACGATTTTCGGCGGCGTATCGGGGTCGGTTAACTCCGGTATTCCCGGCGTCGGCGTAACTCCCAGCGGTGCCAACTACACCATCCCCTGCCATCACGGACCCATTCTTGACACGGCGCTGGGAACGTTTTGTAGCCAGGCGTCTCCAGGAGGGACCTGTAGTGGCGCCATATCGCCAGCCGGTTTAGGCGGTATGGTTTGGAACCCCAACACCGGTCACCTGCTGCTGACCAATCCCAACTCCATCGGTATCACCAGCGTTGGTGCCGTGGATGAAATCGATCCCCGGCTTGGAAACCCGAACGGTCCGGTAGTCGTCAATACATTTGTGATGACGGATTGTATGCCGACCAGTCTCGTGCAAGGCCCAGGAAACAATTTCCTGGTAGGTTGCGCGGACCACGATGGCCAGGCATTCCCGCCTAACGAATACATCATTGACGGGACCTCCGGCTCGATTCTCACCACCATCACCAACGTCGGCGGTGTGGACGAAGTCTGGTTCAACCCCGGTGATAACCGCTACTACGTGGCCGCGCGCGATATGCCTAACGGACCGGTGATGGGCGTGATTGATGCGATCAACATGGTGTGGTTGCAGAATGTTTCCACCAACTCGAACTCGCATAGCATCACGGTTGATCCGGTTACGAATCACGCGTTTGTGCCCATGCAGGCCGGTGGCCCGTGTGGCACACAGAGCGGCAACGGCTGTGTAGGGGTTTACTCCGAGCAGTGAGCGATAGCAACCATGCATCAGCAACCCACAGGGTTTTCGGCCGAACTTGGCAGGGAAACCCTGTGGTATAGTTCACGCGATAGTCAGACCTGAAGTTGGTATGGTGATGACAAACCCTAAGCGAAAATTCGGAGTTAGTGGAGTTGCGACTTCTGACATTCGCAGTAATTCTGGCTGCGACTTGTCCTGCCGCGGAGGACTCCGCCAAAAAGTCCACGGACGTGCCGGCAACAGTGATTGCTCATCTGCCGCTTCCACAGGCGACCGGCAGCCAGATGTTTCTGCAGAGGGACGAAGGCAAGAGCTACCTGTATGTGCAGCAGGCTACCAAACAAGGTTTCATGATTGTGGATGTGAGCAAGGCGGATATGCCAAGGCTTTTGAAAAGCAAAGCTGAGGGAAGCCAGGCTATGTCCGGCAATCTGGAGATGGTCGGCCCGGATGTCGGCATCGCTTCCGCTCCTGAGAAGAAACCAAACACGCTCACCAACACCAGTCATCCTGCGCAGACGATTCGTATATTGGATCTCAGCAATCCGCAGAAGCCGCAGGTCCTGGAGGAGTTTACCGGCGTTACCAGCGTGCTGCCGGATGGCAATCACGGATTGATTTTTCTCACCAATAACGAAGGCCTTTGGGTTTTGAAATATGACCGCGGGCCGGCCTTCGAGCCTGTGAAGCACAAGAAGCCCTGCACCTCCGAATCGGAGATTCAGGCTATGCCGCCGGATTGCGGCTAAGTACAACCGCTGTTGTGAATTGGAAATCCACTGTCGAAAGGAAAATCCAATGAGAAGGGTGATCTTAGTTCTCTTGCTTTCGAGCAGCTGTTTAGTGGCGGGCGCTGCAGGCCAGGATAATTCCAAAGATTCCAAAGGACAGATCACGGTCCAGGGCTGCGTCGATCGGCGTGCAGGTGATTACGTCTTGATCCAGCAGGACCCAGGCATGACCTACGAGCTTCAGGGCACCAACAAGATCAAGGTCAATAAGTATTTCGGGCAGAGGGTGGAAGTTACCGGCGCCAAGCTGACGTCACTGCCTACCAGCTCGGATTCCTTAGCAACTGGCGGTGCTCCATCTCCTCTGACGATCAGGGTCACCTCGATTAAGACGCTGGACAAGAGCTGCTCTACGCATCAAGTCAGCAAGTAGCGGAGGCAGGGATAGACCGGTCTTCGTCAGGTTCTAATTAAGAATTCAGCCAAGGCTCACTTGACGTGAGTTTCCTGGTAGTGCAGCAGTTGCCATTCTCCCGATCTTTTTACCCATACCTCGCCAATATATACACGTGAAAAGCGCAGCTGTGCCTTGGGCGGAAACAGTATCGTCACGTCATAGATGACGAACGCAGCATTCTCGCCCAACGGCAGCACTTTAACTCGCTCCAAGGTGTAGTTGAAGGGATTCTGGTCGGCGAGGTCATTGATGCTCTGTATCTTGTTGCGCTCGCCTCTACCGTCAACCCCTACGCCCTGGTAGTCGTCGGCCAGCAAAGCGCCGTAGGCCTTCTTGTCTTTGTTCTTCACCGCTTCCCACTCAGCTTTGACCTTCGCTTCAAACATGGTCTTAACTGCCGGATCCGTCGAGACGCTGCCAATCGGCGCGCTCTCGCCTGACTTTGACGGTGCTGCCGGCACCTGGGCAAAAGCAGTTGCAATCAACGCCACTACGCTCATCAGGACACAATAACGACGCATCATTCCTCCATACGAGAGTCGAAGAATGCGATCACATTCCAACGTGATCAAGCAATTTGGTGTGGTTGATGATTGTAAATTACCATCTCCCTGTTCCAACACGCTCTGGGGAAGTCGGTAATGGCTCAGGTTGAAATTCCGGTTACATGGGTGGAGCACGCCTTCACAGGCTGCGGAAAAAGTCGACCGGCGCGTGCTTTCGGGTAGAGCTGGCCTTCAGGCCAGCGTCCAAGCTGTTTATTTTCCTTTTCTGAGTCGGCTTCAGCCGACGACACGCGGGTCGCGCTATGAGTTTTTCAGCAGCCTGTCAAGGCGCGCTCCACCCGATGTGCGGCATTCGAGTGAAGTTCAAACTATCACCTCGCAATCGTTGCGATTACAAATGAAGGGGAACGATCTTATGGAGCAAAGCCAGATTGACGCGTTAGCGCGCGAACTGATGTTGGCGTATGAAACTGGACAGGGAATAGCCACGCTGCCGTCCGCCCGACCCGGCTTCGATCTGGACGCCGCCTACGCGGTGGAATCCATGCTGAAGCAATCACGCGAAGCGGGCGGGGCTAGAGCTGTCGGCCGCAAGGTCGGATATGCCAATAAAGCGGTGTGGCGGGTGTTCAAGCTTCAAACACTGCTCTGGGGACACATGTATGACGATACCGTGCATTACAGCGAGGGCAACACGGCGTCGCAGAGCATCGCCCACCCCCACTCCCTCAAGGTTGAGCCCGAAATTATGTTCGGTATGAAAAAGGCGATCACCGTCGAAGGTCTCGATGCTGCCGCGGCGCTGCAATCCTGCGACTGGTTGGCGATCGGTTTCGAAATCATCGACTGCCCGTTTCCCGACTGGAAGTTTACGCCCAGCGATTTTGTCGCGTACTTTGGGCTGCATGTGGGGCTGGTAGTCGGCGAAAGAGTGTCGATAACGTCGGAGATCCTTCCCACTCTTCTTGAGAACCTTCCGCGATTCAAGGTGCGCGTCTCTAAGCACGGAGAGTTTGTGGAAGAAGGCTCCGGCAAGAATTGTCTCGGAAGCCCGGCTGCGTGCCTGGCAGAACTTGGTACGGCGATCCTGCGCCGCTTTCCTAACGAGCCGCTTAGCGCGGGCGAAGTTGTAAGCTCCGGAACGCTCACTGCAGGCCATTTGGCTACCAAAGGCGATGTCTGGACGGTTGAGGTCGAAGGCCTGCCGCTACCGGCGCTGACACTGAAGATCGCGTAGCATCTTGTCCCGGTATTTTTGTCTCTCGTCCAGATTTGGCGCAAAAGATCATACCTTGCCGTTGGTGTCGGTGTTAGCGTAACTTCCGGTCGTCAATTTGCCGGTCTGCGGACGTTGATTTTCAATGAGCACTCCTTCGGAAGTTCTTTACCCCGCTGCCTCGGTTCCGTTCAACATCTGGCGCGGTCCTAACGGTATTCGCGCCGGGTGGCGGCTTCTAATCTTTGTCTCCATCCTCGTGCCGCTCTCTTACGGTGTGAGTCGCAGTGTCGATTCTCTGATCCGCAGCACGCATGCCGATTTCTCCACCCCGTTGGGCCAGGTCTTTACGCTGGAGTTGCTTGTCCTTCCCCTGCTGATCGCAACCTGGATTATGGGACGGATCGAACGCCGCACCTTCGCCGATTATGGGTTGCCGTGGCGGCGAGCCTTCGGACGCCGGTTCTGGCAAGGAGCGGCCTTCAGCTTCGCGTCGTTCACTGTTCTGCTCGCCGCGATGCGGCTTGCCGGCGTCTTCTCATTCGGCGCCACTGCACTGCACGGATGGGATGTGTGGAAGTACGCCGCCGCGTGGGCTGTTCTACTATTCATGGGCGCATTACTCGAGGACTTCTTCTATCGCGGATACCTGCTATTCACGCTGACGACGGGGATCGGTTTCTGGCCGGCGGCGATCGTCACATCGTTGTTCATGGGCGGAATGCACTACTTCAATCCCAGCGGTCATGGGCTGGGACCGGTGTCGGCGACGATGTACTGCCTGGTGACCGTTTTAGTTTTGTGCCGAACCGGCGATCTCTGGATGCCGCTGGGAATCCACTCGGCATGGGCCTGGTGCGAAGTTTACTTTTACGGCGTGCCAGACAGCGGTTACCCGGCCAACGGCCATCTGTTCAACGCCAGCTTTCACGGTAACCTATTGCTGACCGGCGGTGGTTTTGGTCCGGAGGCCAGCATCTTCACCCTGGCCTTGCTGGCTATTTGGGGCGTGATTTTCTCGGTTTGGCTGCGTGGAGCGAAGTATCCCAATCCGGAGGCGATTCCGGATCCCCGGCGGCGCAACAAAGCTGATTGATATTGTGCCGCCGGCTGAAGCCGGCTCAGGGAATGAAACAAAGTGTCTGAACGCTGGCCTGAAGGCCAGCTCTACCGGTTCCATCGAGGCCCTTATTAGCAGCTTGTCTATCGCACAGAGAATCAATTCACCGTGAGCGGCACGATTACGCTGCCGATCTTCCCATTCAAGTTGTCACGGACGACGAACCTTACCTGGTAATCGCCGGGCGAGAGACTGAGGAAGTTGTTGTAGATGATTCCGTCAGCCTTCAGCTTTGCCAACGTGTCGGGCACGATCATTCCCTTTACCGTCTGCGACACGGTACCGGCCGGCACGCCGTTGTTTGTGGCTTGAGCGACGAACTCGACGTCCACGCGATTGCGGTCGGCTTCATCGACGACGTTCGCGGCGGGGACATGCAAGACAAATCCGATCTTCCGCTTGCTTCCGTCGGCCAATAACCCTTGCCACTGTTCCGTGATAGGAATGCCCGTGCTTTCAAACGGAGAGATGAGCGCAAACTCAACATCAGCCTTGTGCGTCAGCTCGGGATTGACGGCTACCTCGGTAACCAGATATCCGGCGCGGGCGCGGACGTCGACATCTTTGCGCGAGACCACCGCGACCTGCAGCTTCCGCCAGCCGGGTTTGCTGTTACGGTGATCCTGGTAGTAGGTGAGAGCGTAGTAGGAAGACGAATCTTGCGCTGCGCGGCCAAACGCACCCGCCAGATCGTTGCTGTTGTAGTAGGCGACGCCGCCTGTCATCGCGGCAATATTCTTCAGGCTGGTGAGGGTGGACTGGCGAAGTCCCTCGGGAACGCCGGGACCGAGCATTGAGGGCATACTGTCGCCGGCAAAGGTCGGATCAGTCAGCAGGCCGCGCGCGTCCACGGGATACATGGAGACCTGCGCGTCGTTGAGGGCGTTGAGCGTTCGCTCGTACAGCGCTCGCAGATTGGCATCACCGGGCACGGAGCCGAACGAGTCAAGATCGAACGGGAAGCTGCCCGTGACCCAGACCAACGACTTCCGGCCTGGTATTCCCGTCACCGACAGAGCGATCGACAGTAACCCCCGCAGCGTAGTTTCGATGGCGCGCGACTGAATGTTGGTGGCATTCGTCGAATCTGCGGCCAGCATAAAAGCGCGGATTCGATTCTCGGGCGAGTCCCCCATGTGAATTCCGCCAAGGGCGCTGGCCTGCGCTTGACCGGCTGCGACCGCTTTCGCGTCGTTGCTGAAGGTTTCCATCTCGGAGACCTTGCCCGAGGCCTTCTTCAGAATCGTGATCAGCGTTGCCGGATCGGAATCGAGCGGGCTCAGCACCGACAATCCCTTATTGGTGAGAGCCATCAATCCTGTCGGTTGCGAAGAGTCGAGATGGTTCGCCAGGTATTTGATCAGCTGCTGACGCCCATAAGACTGATCGAGGAACGGAGTGTTCACCTCATCCAGCAAAACGACGGTCAGCGAGCGCGGCTTGCTCTCGTCGGGAGTCATGTTCGAGAAGACGCCACCGGGATTGCCGGAGATGGTGGTGTTGCTGGTGGCTGCCGGAATGATCTCTTCCAACGTGGAAATCTTCTGCGTCTTGCCATTTTCCAGGATGGTGAAGTCAGCCTTGGTCAGTCCGTGAATGTGGTTGCCCGACTTATCGGTGACCACGACCGGAACCTGTATCAGCGTAGTCTCTGACTTGAACTGGAGCAGCTTACCCTGATCGGCGCCGTGTCCGGTGTCGGGAGGCGGAGCCGACATGGGCTGCATGCCGGTTGCGCCTGACGCCGAACCACCAGTCCAAGGGTCGGTATTGGTGACCGACTGGGCGGCGGCACAACCAGTAATAACAAGGACAGTGAACAGCCCGCGCAACATCCACTTCATGCGAGAACGATGTGTCATATGGTGGCCATCCCGGCGGTCAGCCTCTATAGTAGCGGCTTAGACAACGATCTCCGATGCGGGTTTTCGACAAAGCTTCCCGCTGGTTTGACGTTTCGTATTCAAAAGTAGCACTTGCCTGACAGGAAAAATATGACCTTTTGCGCCGGTTCGGAGTCCACTAGGGACTCCTTTCAAGATCCCACGTAGCGCGCATATAGGCTTCGCGCGATGGCTGTGTCGGTTGTGCCTTTGATAATCGCGCGGCCGTCGGGAAACAGCGTCATCTCATACGGGTCGCGCCAGAACTTCAGAATGAACTCGTTGTGCCGAACAGAGCCGTGCGGCGACAATCTCCGTGTGATCTCGGCGAAATCGATTGGCCTTTCACGCTCGTGAATCTGCACCGAATTGCGCCCGCACAGCGAAATATGAGGGCGTCCCTCGCCGGCGAGATGAATGAAATCCTGCTCCTGGCAGGCGCGGCAGCCAGGACGAGGCTTATCTGCGTTGACTGAGGCATAGTCGTTCGTCCACACGTCATACGACAACAGGGTACGGCGAATCTTGTCGCGTGCGCCGATAGCAAGTTTGATCGCCTCAGTCGCTGCGATCGAAGCCACAAAGTTTACCGCTGAGTTCAGAATGCCAGATGTGTCGCAGGTCTCGACAATGCCGCGCGGCGAGTCCGGAAAGATGCAAGCCAGGCAAGCCGTCTCGCCCGGCAGGATCGTCATGGTGACCGCATAACTGGCGACGCCGGCAGAGTAGATCCAGGGCAGCTTCCGGCTCACGGCAAAATCATTGATCAGGTATCGCGTCTCGAAATTGTCTGTTCCGTCGAGGACGATCTCGACATCGCTGAGCAGTTCTTCGATGTTGTCCGGCGTGAGATCGGCGGCGTGCGGCTCAACCGTGATCTCCGAATTGAAGGACTGGACCTTACGAGCTGCGGCGATCGCCTTGGGCAGCGATTCGGCGGCGTCGGCTTCATCAAAGAGCACCTGCCGCTGCAGATTGCTGGGCTCAACGTAGTCACGATCGATGACGCGCAGATATCCGACGCCTGCCCGCGCCAGCAGCGAGAGCAGAGCCGAGCCGGTAGCGCCGCAACCAACCACGGCGATACGAGCTTTGGCTAATTTCTGCTGTCCCTCCTCGCCAATGGGCTGGAAAAGAACCTGGCGGGAGTAGCGTTCCTTGAATTCCAACGTCTTAACCTCAGTAAACCGATCGGGCACGTACCTTATTCAGTGAAAGCCCTGCAACGTTTATTATAGGTATTCCACAGCAGATAAGCCTTCCCAGGCCGAATCAACGGAACGGTTTTCCGCGGTTGCACGACGCATTGGACGCTAGTGCGCAGGCTCGACCTGCCAGAATCGCCGTAAAGGACATCCGGCAGGCAGTGGGTGTGCTGAAGGGCAGAGTTTGAGGACGCCGATCACGCCATCGTTGTGCATGTTTGTTGTTTTCTGCGCTCTCGCCGCTTCACCGGCGCAGACGCAGGCTCAACCGCCGGCTTCCACCGCGCCCCAGACCAGCGAGAGCAGTCCCTTAGCCAAGTACGAAGGCCAGACCGTCAGCAACATCGATTTTCGAGGCGTGACCAGCGCCGACACGGCGATACTGCGAACGCTGCTCGTGCAGAAGACCGGTGAGCCGCTCGATCCTGAAAAACTGCGTGCCAGCATCAAGGCGCTGTATGCTACCGGACGCTTCGCCACGCTGAATGTTGAGGCGGATCGCAACGCGCGCGGAGAGCTGACTCTGATCTTTAACGTGACGGAGAACTATTTTAATGGCGCGATCAGCGCCGACGGCACTCCGCAGAAGACCGATCCCAAGCCGAATCAACTGATCGCTTCCAGCCAGATCGATCTCGGCGACGTCTTCAGCGAAGACAAAGTGGTCAGTTCCATTGACCGCATGAAGAAGATCTTCGCCGACAACGGCTACTACGAGGCGACGATCACCTACACGCTGGATCCCAACCCAAAAGACAGCCAGATGGCGATCCATTTCCACGCCACTCCCGGGCCGCTGGCGCTGGTGGGCGATGTCACCATCCGCGGAGACGCGGGGATTGCGCCGGAACAGGTTCGCAGTCTCACCAAGCTCAAGGCAGGCGCTAAGGTGAGCTCGCCGCGTGTCACTCGAGCGCTGGAGAGAATGCGCAAACACTACCAGAAGAACGCGCATCTGGAGGCGCAGGTCTCACTGGTCGGCCGGCAATACCATCCCGAGACGAACCGGCTCGATTACGTCTTCGAGGTCGATCAAGGCCCAACGGTCAGCATCACGACGGAGGGCCAAGGAATCAGCAAGAGCCAGTTGCAGAAACTCGTCCCCGTATATCAGGAAAATTCCGTTGACGACGACCTGCTGAACGAGGGTCGCCGCAACCTGCGCGATTACCTGCAGACGCGCGGCTATTTTGACGCAACGGTCGATGTGGAGCGCCATCCGATCGAAGAACAGAACCACCTGAACATCGTCTACGTCATCGATCCTGGTATTCGGCACAAGCTGGTTTCAGTGGTCGTCCAAGGCAACAAGTATTTCAACACCGCTACAATCCGCGAACGGATGCAGATTGAGCCGTCCACTGTGCTCCTGCCTAACGGCCGCTTTAGCCAGCGCGTGCTTACCGACGACGTCAGCGCGATCAAGATCCTCTATCAGGCGAACGGATTTCTCAACGTCCAAGTGAATGGCGACCTGGTGGATAACTACCAGGGAAAGAAAAATGAAATGCAGGTCGTCATCAAGGTCGACGAAGGCCCCCAAACATTGGTGAACGCGCTCAAGGTCGAAGGCGCTGCTACCTACACCGCAGCAGCGCTGGAGCAGAACCTGAGCAACGTGGCGGGCCAGCCCTTCAGCGAAGCCAATGTGGTGAGCGATCGCGATTCCTTGACCTACTTCTATTACGACCGCGGCTTCCCCAACGTGCAGTTTGACTCGTCTACTGTGCCAGTCCCCGGCAATCCTCCGCGGATGGATGTGGTCTACAAGATCACCGAAGGGCAGCGGGTTTTCGTGAACCGCGTACTCATTACCGGACTGAACCACACGCGCCCGTACATCGTGAATCGCCAGATGAGGATTCAGGATGGCGATCCGTTGAGCCAGAACCGCATGGTTGCATCGCAACGCCGGCTCTACTCGCTCGGCTTGTTTAACGAAGTCAATATGGCGGTGCAGAACCCTGAAGGGCAAGAGCCGTCGAAAGATGTGCTCTTCAACCTTACCGAGGCCAAGCGGTGGACGTTCCGTTACGGCGGAGGCATCGAGTTCGCCACTGGCAACATTCCGACCACCAACAATCCGCAAGGGGCAACCGGCGTGAGCCCGAATGGCGTGCTTGAGATTACGCGTCTGAACATGTTCGGCCGCGATCAGACGTTCAGCATTCGTGGCCGGATTGGTTTGCTCACACGCCGTGGGCTGATAACGTATGACGCGCCGCGTCTCTTCCATCGCGAAAACTGGCGGATCATCGTCAGCGGTTTGTATGACAATACTGCCGACGTCAATACCTTTGCTTCGGAACGCCTGGAAGGAGCGGTACAAGTTGAGCAGCGTTTGAATCGCTACACCACCTTCCTCTATGGCCTGACGTTTCAGCGCGTCGCCATCGACCCCAACAGCCTGATCATCGATCCCACGCTCATTGCTCTCTATTCAAGCCCCGTTTTTATTGCGATGCCTACTTTTACTGCGGTGCGGGATCGACGCGATGATCCCATCAACCCGACAAAAGGCTCGTACGGTGCGCTCAACCTCGGGATCGCGACCAGCGCTCTGGGATCGCAGACGAACTTCGGACGCATACTGCTCGACAACTCGACCTACTACACCTTTGCACGCAGGTGGGTTTTTGCGCGGAGAACCCAGATCGGCATCGAGAAGCCCTATGGCACGAATGATTTCCTCGATCTGAGCAAGCTGCCGCCCAATTCCATTCCGGAAGAGGCTACGCAGATTCCTTTGCCCGAGTTGTTCTTCGCTGGCGGCAGCAACTCGCTGCGCAGCTTCTCGATCAATCAGGCCGGCCCGCGTGACCAGCAAACCGGCTACCCGATCGGCGGGCAGGGGCTGTTCGTCAACAACCTGGAGATCCGCACGCCTCCGGTGATGCTGCCGTACGTTGGCAATAATCTCGGCTTCGTGTTCTTTCATGACATGGGCAACGTCTTCGACACGGCCAATCACATCATCAGTGGAATGGTGACCTTCAATCAGCCGTCCATTGCAGAATGCGCGCCGCAGGGCAGCAAGACACTATGCAACTTCAGCTACAACTCGCAAGCCCTCGGCATGGGCATTCGCTATAAGACTCCGGTCGGGCCGGTGCGCTTCGATCTGGGATACGCGCTCAATCCGACGCGCTATCCGGTTCAGGAATTGAATCAGACGTATTCGCTACGACGCATCAACGTTTATTTCAGTATTGGACAAACTTTCTAAATGAAACGAGTTTTGTATTTCACGATTTGCTCTGTGTTGCTGGCACTGACAGCAGTTGTGCCGGTGTTTGCCGGTGAAGTGATCGACGGCGTAGTGGCCAGCGTCAATCGCCAGCCGATTCTGCGTAGCGATTGGAATGAAGCCACTGCTTTCGAAGCTTTCATGCAGCAGAAGCCTCTCGACCATGTGACCTCAGCGGACCGCGTTCTGGCGTTGCAGCACCTCATCGACCGGCAGCTGCTGAAAGCGCAGATGGGCGATGCGAGCTACATGCAGCCATCGGAGGAGCAGCTGCAACAGGACGTCGCTAAGCTGCGCGCGCAGGTTCCAAACGGCAAAGATGATGCTGCGTGGAAACGGCTGCTGGCAAGTTACGGGCTGAGCGAGGAGATTCTGAAAGAACATTTGCAGACGGAAGTGCAGGTGATGAATTTCGTAGAGGTTCGCCTGCGTCCCAATGTGCACATCGAACCGGAAGACATCGAGTCGTATTACAAGAATCGGCTGCTGCCTGACTTGCAGCAGAACGGCTCGAAGGCGATTCCGCTGGCGGAAGTTGATTCCCGGATTCGCGAGCTCCTGACCGAGCAGCACATCGACGAGTTGCTTGACGCGTGGCTGCACAACTTGCGGCAGCAGGCGGACATTCGCAGCAATGTGACAATTCCCGGGATTAACGCGCCGGCGGAAGATGGACGAGCTGCCGGTCTGAACTAAGAACTAAAGATGGCGGAAGAGGTCAAAAAACGGCGTTCGCGTCGATGGCTATGGGTCAGCCTGACCATAGTCGTCGTATTGCTCGCTGGATTTGTTTCGCTGGCGTGGTATCTGCGCAGCGCGAGCTTCGCGGATTTCGTCCGCCGCAAGGTGATTGCGTCGATCGAAGAAGCGACCGGCGGGCGCGTGGAGATGGCAGCGTTTCATTGGAACCTGTCGGAATGGGCCTTCGAAGCCGACAATCTCACCATCCACGGGCTTGAGCCTCCCGGCGAATCGCCGTATGCCCACATAGATCGCGCTCTGGTGCGGCTGCACGTCGTCTCATTCCTGGGGAGACAAATTAGTCTGGAGCACGTGGAGCTTTATGCTCCCACCATTCACATCATCGTCAACCCGGACGGCAGCACCAATGCGCCGGAGCCCAGGGTGAAGCTGGCCAATCCTAAGTCTCCGGTGCAGCAGTTATTCGATCTCGCCATCGCCCGCGTCGATGTGCACGATGGCATGTTGTTGCTGAATCAACACAAGCTGGCACTCGACTTCAGCGTCAACGAAGTGTTGGCGGCGATGACCTACGATCGCCTGGCCCAGCGATATGACGGCAGCGTTCGGGTGGGAAAGATGGACGGGAAATATCAGGATCTTCGCGAAGTTGCTGCGCAAGCCGATTTGCAGTTCAGCCTTTGGCACAACCAGGCCGAGATCACGGCTTTCAAGCTGACCTCGGAAAAGTCGTGGCTGCACGGGAGCGGCAAGATTACGGATTTTGAGCGGCCGCAGATACAGCTTACGTACAGCAGCAGCCTCGATGTTATGCAGCTGGGAGCGGTGACGCGCGTCTACCAGTTGCGCGGTGGAACCGTACAGCTCGACGGCTCGGGAACGTACGCCGACACCGCCGGCTACGCATCGACCGGGCGGATCGTTGCTCGTGATCTCGACTACCTGGACAATGGAATCGCACTGCGAAGGGTGAGCCTGAACTCGAATTTTTCACTCGCCAACAATAACCTCTCGTTGACCAACATTACGGCCCGTTTGCTGGGAGGGCAGGTGACCGGCGATGCCGAGGTGAAAAGCCTGCTGCCCAACAATCTGACGCCCGCTGCGCCCCCTCCGCCGGAACAGGTCGGGCTCAACGGCAAGCAAGTGGGCCGGAACTCCAGCAAGGTGCACGGTACTTCGGCAGCGGTGAAGAGCGTGAGTGCGGAGCCGGAACTGGGCTCGGCGCGGCTGCGCGTGAGTGGATTGTCGTTGAGCGAGTTGGCCCGCATGGCTTCGACCAGATCAGCGCCGCTGGATAAGCTGAATCCCGTCGGCAGCGTGACCGGATCGGTCAACCTGTCTTGGAAGCATGTGCTGGCCGATGCTTTCGCCGACCTGTCACTCGACATCGTCGCGCCGGCGCAGTCTACGAACGCCGCACTGCCGGTGAGCGGCAGCATTCAGGGCCGATACGGCGCCCGCTCGGGACGCATTGACCTATCGGCGCTGAAGTTGACCACGCCCCGCTCGCATCTGGAAGCGTCAGGCGCGCTAAGCGCGACATCAGCCGCGCTGAAGTTGAACGCCAGCACGACGGGCCTTGCCGAATTTGAGCCCATGCTGAAGGCGATGGGCAACGCGCCTCTGCCGATCGAGTTGAACGGCGCTGCGAGCTTCGACGGAACAGTGAATGGCCGCTTCCGCGCCCCACAAGTGGCCGGACATTTGCAGGCTACGAACTTCACCTATATCTACACGTCGACCCCGACTACTCCGACCCAGAAGGCGCCAGCGCCTCCCGCGAAACACAAACCCTGGTTCGATCTGAGTTCGACGCCTGAGCCTCCGCCTCCTGCACCACCAACTGCGCCGCCCAGACGAATTCACGTCGATCAGTTTGTTGCGGACGTGGAGTACTCGCCAGCGAGCGTGGCCTTGCACCACGCCATAGTTCAGGAAGGCAGCGCGCGGATCACCCTTGATGGTTCAACCGCTTTGGACAAAGGAAACTTCACGGAGAACTCGCAGTTTCAGGTTCAAGCCGCGATTCACGATGGGGATATCACCCAGCTGCAGCATGCCTTCGGTACAGAGTATCGGATCAGCGGAAACCTCAATGTGACGCTACAAGCGGCGGGCACCGAGGCTGATCCACACGGGCACGGACAGCTCTCGCTGACTGACGGTCTGGCGCACGGCCGGCCGATCATCGCGCTTACTTCCAAGATTCAATTCGCAAATCACGCTGCGGAGTTGGACGAGATTCATCTGCAGGCCAAGCGCGGGACCGTTCTTGGCTCGGCAGCTTACAACTTCCGCAGCAAGGAAGTGAAGCTGGACCTGACGGGACAGAGCATCGACCTGGCCGACATTCCTGAAGCGCAAACTCCGCACCTGCAAACCGCCGGCATCGCCAACTTCACGGTGAGGGGATCGGGAACAGCGGATGAGCCGGTCATCAATGCACACCTGCAGATCGACAATCTGGTGCTCAACGGCGATACGCTGGGAGCGCTGAGGGCTGATGCCGTTACGCACGGCCGGAAGCTCACGCTGACCGCGCGATCAGCCTTCCCGAAGGCGACATTCACCCTCGACGGCAGTGCCGATTTAGATGGCGACATGCCGATGACCGCGACGCTGCAGTTTGCGAACCTCGATGTCGATCCTTTCCTGCCCGCAGAGATGCGGCAACAGGTCACGGGCACAGCATCACTGGACGGTCAGGCCAAGGTGACCGGGCCGCTGAAGCACCCTCACTTGTTACATGGAAATCTCATGGTGCAGCAATTTTCTGTCGAGGTCGACCGCATTCCGATCAAGACAGACGGTCCGGTGGAGTTGAGCCTGGCGAATCAAACCGTCAGTGTGCAGCACTGCACGATTGTCAGCGAGGACACGCATTTCACGCTGACGGGCACTGCGAGTCTGACCGACGATCGCCCTCTGAACCTGCGTGTCGAGGGCTCGCTTAGCTTGAAGTTGGCATCAACAATCTATCCTGATCTCACTGCGTACGGTGTAACGAATATCAATGTGACGATCAAGGGCACCGTTCCGAATCCGATCATGTCGGGCCGAGCGGAGGTGCAGCATGCCGGATTCTCGATGATCGACTTGCCGGCGGGATTGGGCGACGTGAGTGGCAGCCTCGTCTTCAATCAGGACCGGCTGGAGGTGGAGAATCTTACCGGCCGCGTGGGCGGCGGACATGTGAAGTTCGGAGGCTTCATCACGTTCGGGCGTACGATCGGCTTCAACCTGACGGCCGATGGGACCGACATTCGCTTCCGCTATTCGGGCATCAGCGTTACCGCGGATCAGTCGCTGCGCGTGACGGGAACGCTGCAGAATGCCTCGCTCACCGGCAACATCACGGTTACGCGTTTCGCACAGATTCCTTCTGCCGATCTGCAATTTCTCCTGGCCGAGGCTTCAGGCCCGCCCAGCATCCCAAACCCGACGTCGCCGCTGAACAATCTGCACCTCGAAGTGAGAATCCTGTCCACTCCGCAGCTAACGGTGCAGACCTCGCTGGCCAAACTTTCCGGCGATATCGATCTGCGCTTGCGGGGAACGGCGGTGCGGCCGGTGTTGCTGGGACGCGTGAGCATCGCGGAAGGCGATCTCAAGGTGGGTGGCGCGAAGTATCACCTGGAGCGCGGCGACATTACCTTCACCAATCCTGTGCGCATCGATCCGGTGCTGGATGTGGAAGCGACGACGCGCGTGCGTGACTACGACATCACGATTGGCTTGCACGGAACGATGGAGCGACTGAATACCACGTATCGCTCCGACCCGCCGCTCTCCAGCGATGACATCATCTCCCTGTTGGCCTTCGGCTCGACGCAGACGGAAAACGCGATTGGGGCGGCACCGTCATCTGGACTTGGGGAGAACGCTTCCGGAGCGCTGCTGGGCGCGGCGCTGAGTCAGGCGGTAAACAACCGCGTCTCGAAGCTGTTTGGCGGTAGCACGATCCGCATCAACCCGGCATTTGGCGGGCCGGAAAATGATCCCAATGCGCGTCTTACCATCGAGCAGCAGGTGACGAGCAATGTTACGTTTACCATCGTTACCGACCTGGCGCGCTCGGCGCAGGAGATCATTCAATTCGAATACAACATCAACAGCGAATACACGCTGCAAGGGCTGCGCGACGAGAATGGCGTGGTCAGCTTTGACCTGCTGATACGGAAGAGGAAGCCGTGATTACCGCAGCGGCTAAAGCCGCTCATTAGATCAAGAGTTTTTATGCACGCCTGAAGGCGTGCTCCACCCATCGCTGGATTGGGCATGCCTTTGGAAGCGTCTAAGAATCGACAAGACTGTGGTGCCGTCGGCTGAAGCCGACTCGGATAAGGAACAACGGCTGGACGCTGGCCTAAAGGCCAGCTCTACCGAAGGCCAGCTCTACCAAACGCCAGCTCTACCGAATGCCCTGGATGACTTTACGCGCGGCCTTCGGCGGGAAGGTGCCGAGTCGAGATTCCGGAATCGATCTCCGCAGGACTAATCTCCACCAGCGGAAATCCGAGACTCTTCCACTCGTGGAAGCCACCCAGCAGCGGGCGCACGCGACGAATTCCGATCTTCCGGAGTTGCAGCGCCACACGGGCGCTGGTGGCTTCGTTCGGTCAAGTACAGAAGAGAACGATTTCGCCATCCCGCGTGATCTCGCCGCGACGCGCGGTGAGATCTTCAGGCGCGATCTGCAATGCGCCCGGCAAGGTCCGCGGATCGGTCAGCACGTCCAAGGGATGGCGCAGGTCAATGATCACCGGACGCTCACCCGACTCCAGCTGATGCTTCAATTCATCGGGAGTGATACGGTCGCCCTTCACCTGCCTGATGAAGCGCTCCCGCTCGCGCCAGCGATGGAGCACATAAGCGACGACTCCGGTCAGGAACAAGACCAGCAGCCAGCCGCCGAGCAGGTGAGCGTCGCGGGCGATAATGTCGAGTTGCTTGCTGAAGAGGAAGCCGAGCAGGGAATAACCGGTTGTCCACAGCAATCCGCCAATCAGGTCGAAAAGCAGGAAGCGCCCGTACGGGAGATTCACCATTCCCGCCAACGCAGGAGCGGCAGTATTCAATCCAGGAACGAACTTGCAGATGAGGAGCGTGCGCTCGCCCCAATTGCTGAAGCGGGTTTCGGTGCGGCGGACGCAGGAATCGGGCTCCAACGCGATGCGGCAGAGAAGGTTCAGTACGACTGCTCCGCGGCGCTTGCCAAACGAATACCAGAAGATATCAGCGCCCATGCAGCCCGCGGTACCGACAAGAATCACCAGCGCCAGGTGCATGCGGCCCTGTCCGGCGAGAGCTCCGGCGGCCAGCAACAGAGGTGTTGCGGGGATGGGCAAGCCGCCCTGCTCCAGCAGTACCCAGCCAAAGAGCAAGGCATAGCCGTAGTGAACCACGAATTGGAGCGTATCGCCCATTCGCTTCTAGAAACAACGGAACTGACTTATGTGGATGCGATGATCCGGGGGAAGTTTCCGCTTAGCCGCAGTATAACCCACGGAGTAATGTGTCCGGGGCCATAGACGTTGTTCGTGGCATCGGAAGCGACGGAAGGCGGACTGGGATGAACGCGCTGTGTCGTCAAGGTGTCGATTGCGTGCAATAGGGATTTAGCAACAGCAATCAACAGGTTCAGCCCTACTTGCGATAGCAAGCAGCATCGTCCTCTGAGCAGTCGCTCTCGTTGTAGTCAACGTCGGCGTACGTTTGTAACGAACATTGATTGGCTGCCGTAAAGTTCAATTCCACGTGCGTCCCGTCGCATCGTTGGTAGCTGTCAATGACAGCAAAACTGGCTGTGTACTGGGTGCCATTGCTATCGAACACCGCGAAATATTCGCCTTCACGGAGCGGCTCTAAGAGGAAGTGCCCGTGCGTGTCGGTGCGCCCGACACCCGCCTTCTCACCGCAGCATTTCATGTCCCCGTCGGGTCGGAATACAATAAACGATTGCCGCGAGAGCCGCTTCCCACGAATCCTGACCTGACCAGCGAAACAGTCGAGAGGGTGGAAACCTTTGGCCTCATATGCCTGAGCCTTCGCCATGCGAGGGTACATCGCCTTGGTTTCGGCTTCGTTCTGCGCAACGGCTTTCAGGGACAAAAACAGAAGTGCGAGAGCAAGCAAGTGTTTCATTGGGAGCAGCTTATATCAAAAAGCCGCTTCAGCTGGGAAGAACAGCCGATTAGTGCAAAGCTTCCCTTCCAAAACAGCTGACCCAAGGGAGTCAGACTTAATCATGCGACGCTGCTGGGGTGGTTAAAGTAACCTGCTGCGTTTCAGTGATTTGCGACTCTTCCTTCGTGTCCCATGTGAGGATTTTTAGATCCAGAACGAAGATCGAGTACAGCACCGGAACCATCAGCAGAGTAATGAAGGTTGCGACCGTCAACCCGCCGATCTGCGCGTAGCAGAGGGGTTGCCAGAGCGGGCCACCGTGCATCGCGAGCGGGAATAGAGCCAGCACCGTTGCGCTGACGGTGATCATCACCGGGCGCAAGCGGATGATGCCGGCATCGATCACAGCTTCTTCGAACGGTTCGCCCTTGGCGTGCATCTCCTCGATGAAATCGAAGAGCACGATGACGTGGCTGACGATCACGCCGATGAGGCTGACGATGCCGAGGAATGCCATAAAGCCGAACGAAGTGTGCATCACCCACAGCCCGTAGATGGCTCCGGCGACGCCATAAGGCGCGGCGGCGAAGACCAGGAATGGCTTGACCGCATTGTTGAACTGGAACATCAGCGCCAGGTAAATCATCGCCACTGAGATGGCCAGGACTAACGTGAGATTGCGGAAGCCGTCGATCTGCTTGTTGTACTCGCCGCCGATTTCGATCTTGTATCCCGGCGGCATCGTCTTTTCAAATTCCTTGAGCTTGGGCAGAACGACGCTGGTGATTTCCGATGCGAGGTGGTTGCCGGCAGGGAAGGCGAAAATTGACATCTCGCGGAACTGATCGATACGAATGATGCGCTGGGTCATCATGCTCTTATCGATGTCGGAGATCTGGACCAGCGGGATCTTGGTGTTGTCGCCGGACGAAGACGAGTAGACATAAAGGTTCTGAATGTCGGAGAGCCGCGCCCGCTCATTCATCTTCAAGCGCGCGACGACTGGAATATTCTGATCTCCGTCCTGAAGCGTAGTGACGGTGGTGCCGCTCATGGCGCCGGTGGCGGAGTTCGCCACATCCAGATTGGTAATTCCCGCCAGATTGGCGCGATCGGGATCGACCTGCAGCGTCACCTGGAAGCTGTCCTTCATCCACTCGTTGCGTACACGGCGAGCCTCGGCAGCGGAGCGGACAATCTCTTCCACCTTCGAAGTGATCTTGCGCAACTCGGCGATATCGGCCGCACTGCGCTCGGGATTCGAGCTGACATCGGCTTCGCTGACCACGCGAATCTCGACTGGATAGTTGATGGGATTGGTCTGCAGCTGGCGATAATCGCAACGCACGCCGGGCACTTTGGCGGTCAGGACAGGCTGCACCTGGTTGACGAAGTCCGGCGTGATCTCTTTGTTGCTCAGCTGTACCAGCACCTGCGCATAATTTAGCTGCTTAGGTTGCGGCGAGACCGAGAACCAGAAGCGAGGACTTCCACCGCCGACCCAGGTGGTGACGTAGCGCAGGATATGCGAGGGCGAGCCATCTTTCTCCGGGTGTTGTTTACCGTAGACATCCGCTTGCTCGCGGACGATCTGCTCGACTTGTTGTGCGGCGCGATTAGTGGCGTCGAAGTTGGCGTCGTTGGGCAGCCAGACATCGATGTAGGACCAGTACTGCACGTCGTCAGGGAAGAACGATGTCTTCAACTGCGAGAACATAAATGCGCCGAGCACCAGGAACGCTAGCGAACCGATGGTGAACTTCCAGCGATGTTCAATCGCGAACTTGGCCACGGCGGCATATTTGCCGGTGAAGCCCTTGCTGCGACGCTCTTCGATCGCCGGTTCTGGTTTGCCGGGCCGGAGCAGGTAATAGCCCAGCAAGGGAATGAAGGTCATCGACGCGAGGCGCGAGCAGACCAGCGCTACCGTCATCACCACCGGCAAGCTGTAGATGAACTCGCCGGTGGTACCGGTGATCATCAGGAACGGCAGGTAGGCGACGATGTTGGTGATCGTCGCGTACATGATGGCGACCGCGATCTTGGTGGGGCCGAGCCAGGGCGCGACGATTCGCGGATGACCTTCGGCGAGCATGCGCTTGATGGAGTCGCCCGCAACGACGGGATCGTCGACCAGCAAGCCCAGCGCGATGATGAGCGAAGCCACCGATACCTGCTGGATGTCGATGCCGAGAACGTAGATGACGCCGAAAGTCATCGCCAGCGTGATCGGGATGGACAATGCCATCAGCACCGCGGAGCGCCACTCCCAGAAGCCGAGCAGGGAAACGATAACGACCAGGCCGATCGCTTCGTAGAGCGCGTCCATGAAGAGCTCGATCTGCTCTTTCACCTGCACCGGCTGGCTCGAGGTGGGCACGATGACGAGATCGCCCGGGAAATAGGGCGCGAGAGCGGCTAGCTTCTCCTTTACATGCTGCCCGAAGAGATCGATCTGCTGTCCGGAGCGCATGTTGATAGCGACGGAGATGGCGCGGCTGCGGTTCCAGGTTCCGTCTTTATCCTGCCAGGTGAGGTAATTCAGAAATGTCGGCGGGCTTTGATAGGTGCGCGAGATGTCGACCAGGTCGCGCAGGTAGACCGGACTGTTCGAGGACGAAACGCCGATGATGACGTCGCCGATCTGCGGAGCGTTGGTGAACAGGCCGGAGGGATTGATGACCAGATCCTGCGGCCCGACCTCCAGCGAGCCGGCCGGCAGCGTGATGTTTTGCGCGTTGAGGATGTCTTTGAGCTTGGAAGGATCGTATCCGTATTGCGCCAGACGCTGCTGGGAGTAGTCGAGATAAATCTGCTCCGGCAGCACACCGGAGCGCGAGACGGTCGACGTTTCCGGCACGCCTTGCAAGGTGCGCTGAATCAGATTCGTGTAGTTGTCGAGCTGGCGATAGGAGTATTTTGCGCCGGCGACCTTAGCCAGCTCGGCTTCGGTATCGGCGGGATTGCGAATGATGGCCGGCTGCCACGCGTCAGGATAGAGTTCCGAGGCCTGCAGATTGTTCCGGATGAGCTGTCGGCCGCGCTGACGGATGGTCTCATCGTCGAACGAGGTGCTGGCGTCGAGGCCGACGTAGCCCGGACCGTCGAAGAAATGCAGGTCTCTGAGGGTACCGTTGCGTTCGCCGATGTTGGCAATCATTTCGAAATTGGTGCGCACCGGGCCGGCAGCTACCGTCAGCGGAAATGCGTAGATGACACTGACGCGTGGTTGCGGCGCGTTCCTGGCCAAATGGGAGCGGGTCTCTTCAATGGCCTTGCGAATTGGACTTGTCGCGCAACGCGATCTCGGTTGGATTGGCGATCGGGCTGGCGACGGTCAGCATCAGCGCAGCCGTGTTGCCGAAGTTACTGTTGAACTGGATGGGCCCGGCGCCGCGCGGCAGATTCACCTGATTCATCTTCAGGTTGATGTCGCTGAATTCTTTCTGCTTGTCTTTGACGTTGTCGTCAAGCTGGATGTAGACGACCGCGAGTCCGGGAAAACTCATCGAGCGAATGCCGAAGTTGGACGGGCTGTGGGGCTTGATGGTGGTGTTTTGGGTAGCGGCCGTCTCCATCGGCCGTGTGACCAGTTGCTCCACCTGTTCCGCCGTGGCGCCCGGCCACTGACATTGAGCCATGGCGACGCGCACGGGAATGTCCGGATCCTTGCGCTTGGGCATGTTGTGATAGCCGTACAAGCCCCAGGCGAAGGTCGCGAGCAACAAGATGGTGGCGACCTGACGATGCTCGGTGAAGAACCGCGCCGTGTTGTGCGTGGTCGCGATGATCTCGGCGTCGGATTTGTGGTGGATGGACATTAAATCTGTTTGCGTCTTCACCCAGGGCTATAAAGCCCGCTTTGCAATGATCTCTTTGCGCCCGGCTAGACAGGGCTCTCAAAAACTCGTAGCGTGACTCGCGTGTCGTCGGCTGAAGCCGACTCAGACGAGGAAATAAATGGCTTAGGCGCTGACCTGAAGGTCAGCTCTACCCGAAACCCTACTTGCATCGACTTTTTCGGCGGCCCGGCTACAGCCCGGCCCTTCCACCGCTGAAACGCGACGCTAAAGCGCCGCACTACCCGTGCGCCGAACTACGGAATGATCCTTATTTCTTCTCCATTCCGGATGTTGTTGCTGCCTTCGGTTACGACACGTTGATTCAGGTTCAAGCCGCTGGTGACGGCGATGACGTTGCCGTAGGTATTGCCCAACGTAACGTCCTGCGTACGCACCTTCACGATGTCACCCGTGCCTTCGGTGACGAACACGGCAAATCCATTCTGGTTGGTTGTACTGCGCACCACCGACGAGATGGGAACAACCATCACGCCGCCGGGAGGGCCGGGCGTGCCCACAGTGATCGAGGCAATCATTCCCGCCTTCAGCAGGTTTTCCGGATTGTCGATGCGAACCTCGACCGAATAGACGCGACTCTTGGGATCGGCTCCCGCGGAGATCGCAGTGACGTGACCGGAGAATGTCTTCTTATAGGCTTCGGTGGTCACGGTCTGCGGGCTGCCTGGCTGGATGCGGCCGACGGCTGTGTCGGGGACACCGAAGACTGCTTTCACCGTTCGTGTGTCCGCCAGGGAGAAGCCGCTCGTGGCTGCGCTGACCAGTGTTCCGACATCGACATTGCGCTTGAGGACCCAGGAGTCGAACGGGGCTCGCAGATCGCAATAGCCTAGCGCCAGCTGCGCTTCGGCAATTTGTGCGTTAGCGTTGTCGACAGCAGCCTGCGTGGCCTGATCCTGCGCGCGGGTGTCGTCGTAGTCCGGTTGCGTTGCTGCGCCGGCTTTATACAGTATGGACACGCGCCCGAACGACAACTTGGCACGCTCGTGATCAGCCTGGGCTTTGGCGAGCGAAGCTTTGGCCTGGTCGAGCTTCTGCTGATAGTCGTCCTTCTGAACGACGGCGAGCACAGTTCCTTCCGAGACATAGTCGCCCTGATCGATGTTGCGGATGTGGCCATCGGCATCGCGCACCTGCTTGATGCTGACCAGATAGCCGCTCGACTTGAAGGCCAGGTCGACCTGCTGGTAGGGCTGGATGTTGGCAGAGTAGGTATTCGTGCTGCCGGTGTCGATGGTCTTCACAATCGCCGTGCGCACGGGTGTGATCTGGGTGTCCGCCGATTCCGACTTGCTGCAGGCCGATTGGAGCAGGGCGACGGCGATCAAGCCCGCCAGCGCGAAACGGGTAGAGCGGGCCTTTAGGCCCGCGTTCAGCCTGGGCCAGCGAGATTCGGGATGCCAGCCCGTTGCGTCGCAACGGGCTGCCATCCCAGTGCGGAGGGATAGCGCGAACGCGGCGCTGAAGCGCCGCACTACCGAGATCGTGGGCGTCCGCAGAGAAACCCGACGATGTTTATAGATCATCATGACTAGTCCGCACCCAACGCTTTCTCGAAGTTTGCCTTGGCCGTCCAGAACGAGGCAATGGCTTCGTTGTAGTCGGCGTTGGCCTTTTCTACCGCGGCCTCCTGTTGCAGAACGTCGCGCAGCAGGACGGTCTTCTGTCCGTACTTGTCAGTGACTTCACGCAGCTTCACGCGCGTGGCGTCCTGCTGGGCGGCGGCTACATCGACGGCCATGCGCGCCTCCTGCAGGGAACGGAACTCCTTGTCGAGGTTGACCAGGACGTTGGCTGTCGTCTGGCCCAGGTTCAGCTTACTTTGCTCGACCTGCATGGTCTTTTCGTTGACCACGTCGCGCCGCCGGCCCCAGTCGAAAGGCTCCCAGCTGAACTCAATGCCGGCACCCATGACGTTGGTCGGAACAAAGTTAACTCCGAACGGCGAGAGGTAGTGGAAGGAGGCGCCGATATCGGGTATGTATTCCGACTTGGCCAGACGCTTCACCGTGTCGGCCTGCTGGATCTTGATTTCCGCTTCCTTGATCTTGGGATTCTGCGCCAGCGCGGTGGCTTGCGCGGCTTTCAGGTCCTGCTCCACCGGCGATAGTTCCTTGTCTTCTTCGGCGCGAAAGTCGATGTTGAGATCGCGCCCGAGCAGGTTGTTGAGGCTCTCCTTTGCGGTCGCCAGCTTGTCCTGCGCCTGCAGGAGCTGCAATCGTTCGTCGGCAAGCTTTGCCTTCACTTCCAGAAGTTCGGACTCGAGGACGACCTTTTCCTGGACGCGCTCCTGCGTGATTCGATCCAACTCTTCGTACTGTTTGATACTGGCCTTCGTCGCCTCGATCACATTCTGGATCTCGACGATCGAGTAGTAAGCCTCGCGGACGTTGTCGACAACTGTGTCGCGTTGCTCGCGCAGCTCCTGCACCGATTGCTGGACGGAGAGCTCCTCGCCATGGACATGCAGGTTGATCTTGTAGAGCGTCAGCAGGGGCTGAGAAACCGTGCCGAAGATGTAGGCGGTCGGCTGAGCGGGAGTAGAGATGTTGGTGTTGGTAGCGGGAATGGGACCAATGCCCGGGTAGGTGCCGAACTGACCGGCGGGGACTTCAAAAGCGATGGGCGAAAGCAACTGCGACGCGAAGGTGTAAACGTTGAACGCCGGATAGCGCTTGGTCTTGGCTTGCTGAACTTTGTCTTTGGAAATGTCCAGGTTGAGGGCAACGATCTTGAGGTCGCGATTGTCGGCCAGGGCAAGCTTGACAGCCTGATCAATGGTGAGCAGGTCCGGCTCCGCGCTGTCGTCCTGGGTTGCCGGGCGTGCGGCAGCTGCGGGAGCCATGCTGCATACGAGCAGAAGAATCCCTATGACTGTACCGGCAAATCTCCGCACGAGAATACCCTGGGCGCGCAGGACAATTTCCCTTCAGAAGGCGGTAAGTTTGTACTGTTCTTCGGGAAAGCATTAGATCATTTTCGGATGGAAAATGGGAAGTAGTTCTTGCGGCGGGCAGAGAAGTCGCCGCTGGCGGTCGTCTTGGCGCTTGCTCGCAGGGGAGAGTAGGATGTGATGACTACGGGAGGCAAGCAATGACGAGGGGGCATTCGGCTGCTATAGCGGTAATGTTAGGCATGGTGTCGCCGATCGCGGCGGGCGCGCAAACGGCGCAGCCTCCGGCGGCGAATTCCACCCTGACGACGGGAGCGGCGCCGGCCTCCGATCAGTCCGTGTCGCCCGAGGTCCAGGCGAAGCTGGTGCAAGGGATTCGCCGCGCGATCCTGATGCAGCCGTATTACACCGTCTTTGACAATCTTGGCTATACGCTGGAGGGCCGAACCGTGACCCTTACCGGCCAGGTGCTGAATCCGACGCTGCCGAAGGATGTGCAGAGCGCGGTCAAGAAAGTTGAGGGCGTGGACAAGGTCGTCAACAAGATTGAGGTGTTGCCGCCAAGTCCGATGGATGCCGAGATTCGGGAGCAGGTTCGGCAGAAGATTTACGGCGGCTTCGGTCCGCTGTTCAAGTACGCCAACATGCCCAATCCGCCAATCCGGATCATCGTGAAGAATGCGCGCGTGACCTTGTATGGAGTGGTGGACAACGAGACGGACAAGAATCTGTGCACCCAGCGGGTTAACCAGATCTTTTCTGTGCTGTCGGTGACCAATAATCTGGCGGTTGTGCCGCCAACCAGCAATAACAATACGAAAAGTAACGACACAAGCAGTAGCAAGAAGAAGTGATGAGCGATTGTAAAAGCCGCGCACGCTGATCTCGCCCCCAGAATTCACCGTCCTTTCACATTCCGCGCTGCCTTGCACGTTGTGCGCTTCCCCAAGTCCACCTAGACTAGGAAGGCACTAAACAGGAGAGCACATTGGGCGAGGCGATCATTCAGGCCCAAGCGGTCGAAAAGTACTATCCGCAGCCGGATGGCAATCGTATTGAAGTCATTGCCCCGACGGATCTGGAGGTGTGTCCGGGCAAGATTGTCGGCCTGCTGGGACCGTCGGGCTCAGGTAAATCAACCCTTTTGCGCATGCTGACCGGCCTGTCGAAACCTTCCTCGGGGCACGTCCTGTGGCACGGCAAACAGATGGATGGGCAGATTCCCAACGTCGCCATCGTCTTCCAGAGCTTCGCCCTGTTTCCCTGGCTCACCGTGCTGGAGAACGTAGAAGCGCCACTGGTTGCGCGTGCCATCGGCGCGATCGAGCGGCACAAGCGCGCGTTGAAGATGATCGACACCGTCGGCCTCGACGGCTTTGAGACGGCGTATCCGAAGGAGCTTTCCGGTGGCATGAAGCAGCGCGTAGGTTTCGCGCGCGCGCTGGTTGTCGAGCCTGAGGTGCTGTTCATGGACGAGCCGTTCTCCGCGCTCGACGTCCTCACGGCGGAGAACCTGCGCTCCGAGCTGCTGGAATTGTGGCTGAACAAGAAGATGCCGACCAAGTCCATCTTCATCGTGACCCACAACATCGAGGAAGCGGTTCTGCTGGCCGATCGTGTGATTGTGCTGGGCCGCAATCCGGGGCGGATTCGTTCCGATTTCGAGATCGATATTCCGCAATTTCGCGATCGCAAGTCGCCGCGCTTTCTCGCCTACGTCGATTACATCTACAAGACGCTGACGCAGCCGGAGCACGAACAGGCTGCTCCGGGCAAGGCCGCTGTTGCTGCGACCAACGGCCAAGGGCGCGAGAGGACCAAGTTCCAGATGTTGCCGCACGCTCGTCCGGGCGGCATCGCCGGATTCCTGGAGCTGCTGACCGATCGCGGCGGCCGAGACGATCTCTACAAGCTGGCCGACGAATTAGCGATGGATGTAGACGATCTGCTGCCCATCGTTGATGCCGCGGTGATGCTCGGCTTTGCCGTGCTGCGCGAGGGCGACGTCGAGATCACGCCCGAAGGCCGCAAGTTCGGCGAAGCCGATATCCAGCTTCAGAAGCAACTCTTCCGCGAAGCCGCGTTGAAGAACATCGCGATTCTGCGGCTTGATCGAGAACACGCTGCACGCCAAGCGCGACCATGCGATCGGCGAAGAATTCTTCCGCGACATTCTCGACGAGCACTTTAGCACCGATGAAGTAGAGCGCCAGTTTCAGACGGCACTGAACTGGGGTCGCTACGCCGAGATCTTTGACTACGACTCAGAGAACGGTCGGCTTTTCCATCGCGAAGACGCTGACGTGTTGCCGAGCGCGACGGAGCCCTGATGACGCGCTCCAAGTCGACTTGGCAACCCGTAAAGATTCTGGGCAAGGGTCCGTGGTCGCTGCTGCCGGCGCAGACCTGGTCGGTGCTCACGGATTTCTTCATCTTCGCTGCCGGCCTGTCGGTCTTCTACCTCATTCTTGTATTGGCGCGCACCTGGTTTGGGCCGTTCAATCCTCACGTCGAGATCTCCCGCGATCCTTCGCACTTGCCGCTGTACGCCGCATATTCGCTGCTGCGCATTACGATCGCCTACATCCTGTCGCTGGCCTTCACGCTGGTCTACGGTTACGTTGCCGCGTACAACCCGCGCGCCGAGCGCATCATGATTCCGCTGCTCGACATCCTGCAATCGATTCCCGTGCTCAGCTTTCTGCCGGGCGTCATGCTGGCGATGGTCGCGCTCTTTCCGCGGCATCAAGTCGGCGTGGAGATGGGAGCGATCCTGCTCATCTTCACCGGCCAGGTCTGGAACATGGCCTTCAGCTTCTATTCGTCGCTGAAGAGCATTCCGCGCGACATGCGCGAAGCCGCCAAGATCTATCGCTTCAACTGGTATCAGCGCTTCACGCAATTCGAGCTGCCCTACGCGGCCATCGGCCTGGTGTGGAACTCGATGATGTCGGTCGCGGGCGGCTGGTTCTTCCTCATGGCCTGCGAAATGTTCGTGCTCGGAAACGACGACTTCCGCTTGCCGGGGCTCGGCTCGTATCTCCAAACCGCAGCCAGCGCCGGCGATACCCAAGCGATCCTTTGGGGCGTCGGAACGATGATCGCGGTCATTGTGCTGCTCGACCAGATCGTCTGGCGGCCGGTGATTGCGTGGGCGGAGAAGTTCAAGGTCGAGCAAGTTGAGAGCACCGACGCGCCGCAATCCTGGTTTCGCGATCTGCTGCAGGGATCGCGGCTGCTGGTCAGGCTGCGCAAGCGCGTCGTCAATCCGCTGCGCGAGCGAGTGATGATGCATTACTCGCGCGACTTTGACACCGACCAGGAAGAAGCTCCTGCGGCGCCGTGGAAAGTGTGGGTCGGTCGAGTCATTGCAGCGCTCGCCATGCTGGGCGTCCTCTACGCGGTCGTGCGCGCCGTGGGAATGCTGACGCAAATCAACGGAAGCGACCTGCACCAGATCCTGATCGGCACAGCCGCAACCTTCGGTCGCGTTCTGGCCGCACTGGTCATCGGCTCGCTGTGGACGATTCCCGTGGGCGTCGCTATCGGCTTCAATCCGCGACTGGCGCGCATCGCTCAGCCGCTGGCGCAGATTGCAGCTTCGGTTCCGGCGACCGCGCTGTTTCCTATTGTGCTGCTGGTGCTCATCCGCATCGGCGGCGGGCTGGGATTGGGATCGATCCTGCTGCTCCTGCTGGGAACGCAGTGGTACATCCTCTTCAACGTGATCGCCGGCGCGATGGCGATTCCCACCGACCTGAAAGAGTGCGCGGCGCTGTTCAAATTTTCCACCTCGGAGCGCTGGAAGAAGGTGATCATGCCGGGAATCTTCCCCTATCTCGTCACCGGGCTGGTCACCGCTTCCGGCGGCGCGTGGAACGCCAGCATCATCGCCGAGTACTTCCGCCTGAAGGATGTAACCTACACGACCGTCGGCCTGGGCGCGACCATCTCGCGCGCAACCGACTCCGGCAACTTCGCACTGCTGCTGGGCTCGACCATCGTGATGGCGATGGTCGTCGTCACCGTGAACCGCCTTGTCTGGCGTCGAATGTATCGCCTCGCCGCCAACCGCTACACGCTAGAAGCGTAGAGAAGCCGTTTTTCGCAGGAGGGTGGGAAAATGGGGAAGGCTAGGTCACTAGAGTGCCTTGTGCGCCATGAGCACAGGGTCTAATTTCGACGACCGGCGAAGAGCCAACCATAGAGGCCGTACTTCGTTCCAGCGGGCTGCAAACGCCAAGGGAGTGCATCACCGCCGGTTATCCGTTTGCGGTTCCGGATGGATCAGCACGCGGAACAGCTCCGGTACTTCCTGCCGGAATCGTCCCTCCACTGCGGTCTGAATATCGTGCACGCGCGACAGCGGCAGATCATCCTGCATGGTGAGGTGGGCGGAGAGATAGAGCCGTCCACCGACGCGCTTGAACATCAAGTCGTGCATGTCCACTACTTCGGGAAAGCCCTCGGCGACAGTCTGCAGTTTCTGCTCAAAGCTGGGCACGCGCAGCAGGCCGTCGCTGGTCTCGATGGTGGCCGGCTCGCTTTCGATATGGGTCAGGATGTTGGAGATCTCGGGCACATCCAGCTTCATCTCGCCTTCCAGGCGCGTCACGCGATCGTGCGCTTCCTTCAGGCTCAGCCGCTCGTCGAGTTCGACATGCTGCTCCACGTGCAGGCTGCCGCCGAGGTCTTGCACGCTGATGTCGTGAACATTGAGATTGTTGCGCGTAGCCACGGCGCGAATGCGATCGAAGAGGCTCTCCTGATGGCTGGCCCGGGCCACGGTATTTACCACGACATCGGCGTCAGGCAGCAGGCCCCGAATGCGCGTCGCAACGTCGTTGGAAACCTGCTCCGACTTCTGAAACGTAACGTTGCGCGACATCGCAACCAGGACGTCGGCAAAGTATCGGCTGCCGACGCGCCGAATGCGCACGCGGTCCACCTGCAAGACGCCATCGACGCGGTAGACCTCTTCGATGATGCGACTGCGAATGCCTTTGGGAGCGGCGTCGAGCAAGGTATCGATGGTCTGCCGAGCCAGCCGCGAGCTGACGTATACGACGATGCAGGCCACGAACAGCGCAGCGACTGGATCGGCTTTGAAAAGCCACGCCTGCGAAAATTGCCGTCCCACCAGCACCAGCGCCAACCCCAGAATGACGACCGAGCTGGACCAGATGTCGGTGCTGAAGTGCAGGGCATCAGCTTGCAGGGCCTGACTCTCGTATTTGTCTGCAATGCGGCGCAGCCGCCGCGAGCGCCAAACGTCGACCACGATCGAGATTCCCATAACGACGAATGCCCACACCGTCGGCTCGATTTCCACCGAGTGAAAGAACAGCCGCTTACTCGCCTCGTAGACGATCCAGACGCAGGTCAGGAGCAGAAGAGCGGTCTCAACGAATGCGGAAAAGCTCTCGATTTTGCCGTGACCATACTGGTGATCGGCATCGGCAGGCTTGTCGGAGACTCGAACGGAGAAGTAGGTCATTGCCGCGGCAACGAGATCGAGTCCCGAGTGCGCCGCCTCGGACAAGATGCCCAGGCTGCCCGTCGTTACACCGACGATCACCTTCATCACCGTGATGGCGATTGCCGCAACGATGGAATTCAACGCGACGGCCTTCTTCTCACGCTGCATCTCGGCGGTGCGGACGGCCTCGGTCATACGCTTAGATTATTCACGTTCCGCTCGCGATCTGCCAATGCGTAGCGGAGTCAGTTCGCGATTTTCATGATGTGCCGTAGGAATTCTTAGGGTGGAGCACGCCTTTCAGGCGTGCAGTTGGATCTTTCTGTGCCTCCCGGCTTCAGCCGCTGAGGTAACGTTAATCATTACCTCAGGCGCTAAAGCGCGTGTTTAAGTTCGATCCTCGTATGCACGCCTAAAAGGCGTGCTCCACCCAATTGAAGTTCATCCTGAGCCACCGCGCGAAACGGGTGACGCGCCGTATCCTACCCACAATGTGATACGATTTTCTGCATCCATCTGCACCGCCTTCAGGCGGCATTATCTGGAGGAAAACCACTTCATGTCACGTTTCACAAGATTGGTACTCGCGCTCGCGTGTGCCATCACGCCAATTGCCTATGGCCAGCAGCCGGCCACTCCGGCACAGCCGCCAGCACCTGCGGCCGCACCGGCGGGGCAGACCGCTGCTCCTGCCCCCGCGACGACCAATGTCCCCATGTCGGAACCCGTTATCACTTTAAAAGGTGCCTGCCAGACCAAGACCGGCGGCACGCCGCCGACTGGTTGTGTCAGCAGCCTGACGCGCGAGCAATTCGAGAAGCTCACCACTGCTCTTCAGCAGAACGACAAGCCTGTCCCGCCGGACGTGAAGCAGAGATTTGCTAAACGCTACGCCGACCTGCTCGTCCTTGCTGATGCGGCCCGCCAGTTGGGCATGGAAAACGATCCCAGGGTGCTGGAGATTTTGACCTTTGCCAAGACCCAGATCCTGGCTCAAAGCCTCGACCAGCATTACATGGAAGAGTACGCACATCCCAGCGACCAGCAAATCCAGGCCTACTACGACCAGAACATTAAGAAGTACACGGAAGTAACTCTGCAACGGATCAGTATCCCGATCCCACAGGCAACCGCCGACAAGCCTAAGCCCAGCGACGACGAGCAGAAGGCCTATGCGGTGAAGATCCGCGAGCGCTGGGTCGCGGGCGAAGATCCGGCCAAGCTGGAAAAAGAAGTCTACGAACACGCCGGCTATTCCACAACGTCGCCTGACGTGAATCTGGGCGCTCGCCGGCCGGGCTCACTGCCTCCAACGCACGAGGTGGTCTTCGAATTGAAGGCTACTGAGGTCTCGCAGCCGTTTAACGATGCCGCTGCATATTACATCTACAAGGCGCTGACGGTTCGCCAAGTGCCTTTGAGCGAAGTGAAGTCGACGATTGAGACGACTCTCCAGCGGCAGATGTATCAGGACAAGATTCAGCAGATCAAGAGCTCGGTAACACCGGAGCTCAATGTGGCCTATTTCGGTCCTGACATTCCCGAGCAGCCAATGCAAGGGATGCGGCCGGGAATGCCTGGTGGGATGCGGCCCGGTGGTCCGGGAGGTCCGCGCCCCATGCCGCCGCAACCGCCTGCCCCGCCTGCCAGCAACGCGCCTCCGCCTAACGCAGGAGCACCACCCCAGTAACCATGCCGCCAGACCGGACTGTCCTGGTTACGGGGATTTCAGGCAATCTGGGAATCAGGCTGCTTCCGCTACTCTCGGAGTTTCGTGTGGTGGGCGTCGATATGCGCCCACCCGAAACTTCCTCGCCTCTGCAATTCCAACAAATGGATCTGGGCCGCGAGGCCTGTTGCCGCCAGCTCATCGAGCTGCTGCGCGACACCCGCGCCGAGTCCGTCGTTCATCTCGCATTTGTTCTTGATCCGCAACGAACCGGCGTTCTCGATGTGGAGCGCATGTGGCAGATCAATGTTGCCGGCACAGCGCGCGTGATGGAAGCAATCAGCGTCGTCAACCGCACCGGCGGCGAGGTTCGCCGCTTTGTCTTTCCCAGCAGTGTATCTGCGTACGGTCCGGAGACTGCAGGCGCCGTAAAGGAAGACGCACCACTTCGCGCTCACACCTTGCCCTATGCGATTCACAAGCGCGAATGCGACGAGGTCGTCCGCTATCGCACCGAGAGTCTCGGCGATTGCCGGACCTATGTTCTACGTCCGCACATCTTCACCGGCGCCAGCATGCAGAATTACATGGTCGGAGTCCTGCGCGGAACGCCTCTGGGCCCAAGCAAGCGCGCGGCGCGAATGCGCGCCGAAGGACGCCGGCTCCCGCTGATGCTTCCAAGCGGAGCAAAGTATCTCGAGAAGCGTTTCCAGTTCGTGCATGTGGACGACGTCGCGCGGCTGCTGGCCGTCCTACTTCACCGTCCCGTTACTGATCCGCCTATCACCATCATGAATGTAGCCGGACGCGGTGAGTCGCTCACCTTGCAGCGTTGCGCCGAAATAGCCCATGCCACGATCAAGCGCGTTCCCGGCCGCGCCGTCTTCCGCACGATATTGCAGCTCTTATGGCGATTCGGCATCTCGGCGATTCCGCCCGAAGCCGCTCCTTATCTCATCGGCTCCTACACCATGGACACCACGCGGCTGCAACAGTTTCTCGGTTCCGATTACACGCGCGTGATCCAGTACACGATTGAGGACGCGCTGCGGGACAGCTTCAACGTAACTCCCTGAGAAGAATTCAGCGTGGCCGATCCATGCTCCACAGTAATCGGGTAGAGCTGGCCTTCAAGCCGGCGTCTAAGCCGTTTATTACTGTTCTGAGTCGGCTTCAGCCGACGACATGCGACGCGCGCTATGAGTTTTTCAGCAGCCTGCCTTTGGTCGTGCCGAAAAGCGACCCAAGAAAACTTGGGCTTTAGCCCCTGTACCAGAATTGCAGAGGCTAAAGCCCGTTTGGACGGCAAGGCTGAACCGTGCCCTGACGGCGCCGTTAGTTGATCACCACCGTGTAGTTCTGCGAGGCGATGCCGTTCGCGATCACCTGCAGGTGCGTCTGGCCCAGTTCGATGTCCGACGGAATGTCCACATGCGTAAAGCTGGGACCGTGATATCCCACCGCCATCGTGTTGTGGTCGTGCGTTTTGCCGTAAAACACATGCCCGGTCGAAACGTTGGTGAAGCGGACGATCGGGTAGTTGCTGGCGTCCTGGAAGTCGTCCCCGTAGGCGTTGTTCTGCGAGGCGCCATTGAAGTTGGTTCCGTTCAGCAGAACCGTCGTGCCGTGCTTCATGGTGATGTTCGGCAGCAACAGAGTCGGTGCCCAGCCGGTGTACTGGCTGCCGGTGGAAGTGAACAGCTCAACATCGCTGCTGAAATCGGTGAAGAGAACCTGCCCGCTGGGCAGCATCAGCATGTGGCCGTAATAGGACGAGTCACCCGGGCCGTTCGGCGGATTGGGAAGCATGCTCAGCGCGCTGCCGTTCCACTCGAACATCTGGCCGCCGGTGCCTCCGAAACCCGGGCTGGCAAACATCATCACGTTGCCGTTAACTTCCAGCGCGGCTGGACCATCGGCGATGTCGAAGCTGCCGGGGAAGTCGGGGCCGGCGACCCACGAGTTAGTGCCGGGAGTGTACGTGCCGGTATGTCCGGCAGCGCAGGTGTTGGCGCCGGTCTGGAAGACTGTTCCATTCGGCATCAGCACAGCGGGACCTAGCTCATACGTTGCCTTGCCCGACCCTCCGCAGTCGGCTGCCGAATCCCAATACTGCTCCGGCGTATTGCCGCCACTAGTCCAGGCACCGGTGCTCGGGTTGTAGAGCTCATAGTTCATGCCGTTCGCCTGGTACTTCTCCACGTAGGCATCCACATCCAGCACCATGCCGCCGGGCAGCAAGGTCATTCCTTCTTCGTCGTAGACATCGAACTTGCCCGTACCGGTCGAGGTCCAGGTCAATGTCGACGGGTTAAGTATGGCAGCCGTGGGCGGGTTGTCGCAGCAACTGCTCTGGATGTAGCTTCCATTGACCAGAATGACGCTGGGACTGTCGCCAATGTTGCTCCATCCGCTGGGCGGAGCTACGTTGGTCCAGGTATTCGCTACCGGGTCGTAAATGTAGCCGACGGTTCCGCGATTCGGACGGCCATTGTTGTATTCGCCGCCTTCCGTGATATAGCGGCCGTCCGGTAAGACCGCCGAGCCGAAGTACAGCGGCGCATAGCTGGACGGAGTGGATGCCACTTGCGTCCACGTGCCCGTCGCATAGTTGCCGTTGATGTCCGGCGTTAAGGTATACCAGTTGGGCGTGCTGTTGCCGCTCTCATCGTGAACCAGCACCCGGCCGTCAGTTAGCAGCGCCATCGCACCGGCGCCGATGTTCGGGACGTTCTGTACAGGTGTCCAGGTTTGCGCATTGGCCGCACACAACGCGGTCAACGCGATCGTGGCAATTGCGAGCATTCGCAAAGGCTTCATGTTCCTCCTCGTGATTGAGGTCGTATGTGAAGGAAAGCGTGATGGCCCGCCGGCATCGTTAGGGATGCTGGATTTTCCTGCTAGTTTTTTGGGAGCTCCCCTTCTTGCCCCAAGCGGCAGAAATTGTATCACTAGACCTCTCGCGCCCATCCGGAGAGACGGACTTAGACACAAAGTTTTGACAATCGGCTTGGCTTTCGTCAGCCAGCCAGAGACTCGATCGCCTGCACTGCCTCCGGAGAAAGCGTTATGTCGCGACTGCACAAGTCCTGTTTCATGTGCTCCGCGTTAGAGGTGCCAGTCAAAGGCAGCATCCCGACCGCGCGTGCGAAGCTGAAAATAACCTGAGCGGGAGTCGCATTCTGATTCGCGGCGAGCGCGAGTACCAGAGGATGGTGCAGCACTTCTGCATTCGCGGTAAGAAGAGAAAATCCCTGATAGAGGATCTTCCGCTCCCGACAGAACGAGCGAATATCGCGGTCCCAGCCGAGCTGCGCGAAGCAGCGGTTTTGCACAAATGCAGGAAGGTCGCCGTGAGCGGCCGCCATCTGCTCGAGATGCCTTAAGGAAGCATTGCTCACCCCGAGAAAACGGGTCCGTCCAGCCTGACGTTCTTTGCACATCGCCTCCCAGACCTCGGCGTCAGCATTGCTCCAACCGTTTGCCGACGAGGGGCCATGCAGTACATAGCTGTCCACGTAGTCGGTCCCAAGATGTTCGAGCGAACTGGTCAACGACTGAGTCACCTGAGCGGAAAGGCTTGCCGCAGGATCGTAGGGCAGCCGGTGATCCTGGCCTCCCTGGTAAGTGAATTTCGTCTGCAGAAAAACATCGCTGCGCGCCACCACTCCAGCGCGATAACACGCGGCCAGCCCCTGGCCCACTCCAGCTTCGAAGTAATGCCGGCGCTGGTTCGCTGTGTCGATTCCTCGAAAGCCCGCTCGCAGAGCTAGTTCGGTGAGGCCCGGAGTGCGGTCTTCTTTCCAGGCGGTGCCGTACAGGAAATCGGGTACAGATCGTCGCTCACTTGTCATGGGGATATCGGTTCGAGGAAGAAGCGGTAGCGAAGTACAAAAGTTCGGTTGGATCTACGAGCGGATACTCGCCGCACCTGAATCAGTTCACCTTTCCGAAGGGATCTCGCAAGAAGAAAACGTGTGTGCTTGATCGCGTAAAGGCGGAACCTGCAGCGCGTTGGCCTCGGTGAAGGTCATACGGATTCCGTGCTCCGGTCGCAAGATGACCACCGGGCGTGCTTCGATTGTCTGGCCCGGAACCAGATGGAAATCATATTTTCTGAGCAGACCACCCAGAATCATGAGCATCTGCAACATGGCGTAGTTGGCACCGATACAGGTCCGCGGCCCAGCCCCGAAGGGCAAATGGGAGAAGGGCGTGTGAAGCTTCTGCTTCGCCTTGGCGAAACGTTCCTGGTCGAAGCTTTCCGGGTTCTCCCAGTACTGCGGCGAATGGTGCACGCCGTAAACGAACACAACGACTGTCGACCCCCGGGGTATCGCGAGATCCCCTACTCTGTCGTCGGCGACGAGCCATTCGGTCGACCATCCAAAACGGCGGATAAAGGCGCAGCGCCTCCTGTATAACCTGAGTTGTGAACTCGAACTTCGGAACGTCGGAGTAACTCAGCGGCTTTTCGCCCAGCACCGAATCGAACTCCTGCCGTACCCTGTCCAGACAATCCGGATGCAAGCTTAGCAGGTAGAAGAGCCACGATAAGCCATTCGACGAGGTTTCATGGCCGGCGACCAGCAGTTGCATGCTCTCGCTAAGGAGCAACTCATCGCTCATGCCTTCGCCGTCGCTGTAGCGAGCATCCATCATGGTCTGCAGTAAATCGTGGCCGGGGGCCTCCCCGCGCCGCCGCTGGATGTAGTCGAGCAGAACGCCGAAGGCGCGGGCTCGCATTTCCTCGTGTCTGCGCAACTCGCCCGAGACGGCAAACCAGGGATTCAGGTAGGGCTGAATGGTTTGGCGAACCATAAATTCCTGGACGGTCGAGATGGTCAAGCTGATGAGGTCGATGTCTTCGTCTTTCAACCGGGCGCCAAACAGAGATCTGCCTACCATCCCGAAGGTAATCTTCATCAACTGGGGGTAGATATCGACGGGGCCGACACGGACTTGTCTGTCGAAGTCCCGCAGTGAGTCGGCGAGGGAGTCCTGCATGATCGAAGACAGAACTTCGAGTTGCTTGCGTTCAAAACCCGTCTGGATGAGGCGCCGCTGTGTGCGCCAGGCTTCCCCCTCAGTGGTGAGAAGACCCTTGCCCAGAAAATGGCCCATCCGCTTCGCTTGAATATGGGACTTGTGGTAGTTCTCCGCATTCGTCTTCAGGACGTGCTGAATGACGGCGGGATTGGTCGTTACGATAGCTTCCTTGACTCCGCCAAAATAGAACCGGAAGGTTTCGCCATGAAGTTCGGTGTACTTTGAGAGAACCTGTACAGGATTGCTCGCCATAGCGCGCGAATCGAGGAAAGATCGGAATCGGGAGACGGCGGGCAGGGTTTGCGGCAAAGTCACGCCTCGCTACCCGGGCGCGCTAGAAGAGAAACACGCTGTGCAGCCGTCGTGCCATCCTGCCGCTTGTGCAGAACGGTGGGCAATCCCGCGTTCTCTGCCTGAATCGATAGCGTAGGCATGTCCTCGTTTCCCAACAGCTTCAAAAGTATCAGATGATGTTTGATCGCGCCCGTCATGGTGGGATGTTGCCGATAGGGAATGCCATACTCTTCGGCGGTCTCCTTCACAATCCGGGTCAGTGGAGCGTAATGAGTGTGGCAGACAAAAGGGCACAGATGATGGGCGATATGATGGTTGAGCCCTCCAACCAGCCAACCGACGAGTGGGCTAGTCGTCGCATAGTCAGCCGTGGTGGCGAAGATGTGATAGACCCAGTTGTCAAACTCGCTGCGGCTGGAAGGAAAGTAAGTGCTGTCGATCGTGTGTGTGGTTTGGAACACGAGGGACACGGTCAAACCAATGATCAAATGCACAAGCACGAAAGCCGAAGCGACCAGGAGAGGCGATTTCCCCAGCAAAACGACCGGCAAAATCAGCATGTAGGTGAGGTAGAATCCCTTACCCGCAAAGAGAATGACATATTCCCGCACCGGATGCTTCATGTCTTTCAGATATCCGTGGGAAGGAAAGAAAAAACACTGAAAGTCCCTCAGGAACACGTAATCGAGCGAAAATAGCGCGTAAAAGAAGATTGCATAGATGTGCTGGAACCGTTGCAGGCGGGTTCTGGGTTCGTAGGGCGTAAACCGGAAGATGCGGCGCCCCGTAAGCGCGTCGTCTTCACCGTGGACATTGACGCAGGAGTGGTGGCCTCGATGATGGAGAATACGCCACATGTAGGAGTTGATTCCACAAACATCGAAAACATAGTTCAGGGCTTTGTTTACCGACCGCACCGGCGAGATCGCGTTATGGTTGCTGTCGTGCGCGATGTTCAGCAGAAGGAATGTCTGGGCGAGGCCATTTAAAACGTAGAGGCCGACAAACCTCCATGAATCGGGCTTGAGCCAGTAAAGAACCGCCCAACTGCCCGCCAGCACTGCCAACCCCACCGCGATTTTGACCCACATCGTGCGATCGGCTTTGGGAGAAATGTTGTTTTCGGAAAAGAAATCGTCGAGGCGGCGGCGTAAGACTTTCGGGAACGAAGACACGCGAGCCGAGTCACCAACGGAGCCAGGCGACGCCGCCTCCGATGGTATAAGCTCATCAATGCCCGGATTCAGACTAATAACCACCTCGTCGCGGATGTCACCGGCACAAATGATATCAGGTTGGTTTGATGCATCCCGGCCAACGGAAGGTCGAACAGGCCAGCGGCGGATTTTATTGCCCAGACATCACCTCTTGGGCAAGCGTCAAATATTCATGTTAGCTCGAAAATTTAAGGCGGATCAAGGAAATTCGGATCGTCCGAAGCCGGCGTAAGCAGCGGGCGACCCGACACCCGGCGAGCCTACGCGGCAATTCATATTATGATTAGGGTGAGGCTCGCGTCAAAATCTTGACCGAATCCGGCGCTGACGCCTTAGAATGGTTACACCCATTGTTTTGGACTTGGTCTTCCCACGATGAATAGATGAGCAGCCCCGTTTTTTCTGTTCTCATACGGAGTCTTTCCCATTCAACGCAGGAGATTAGGAAAAGGCGGTACTGCCGCCATGAGTACACATCCGATCTATGATTGATTCGATTTTAGCCAAGCTGGATAGTCTAGGGGATCAGCACCCGGACCGAGTTCTCTATTCGTACATTGACCTGAACGGCAATCAGATTGAGAGCTACTCCTACGAGTCGTTTCTCAACCGGACGAAGGTGATCGCCGGACATTTGCGGAAGGAGCATGGGTTCGCATCGAAGGACCGTGTTCTGCTTGCCTACCCGCCGGGGCTCGAAATGATTTGCGCGTTTTTTGGCTGCGTGCGCGCCGGATTGATCCCCGTGCCCGTCTATCCCCCCAGTTCCCATGGTTTCCAGGGCGCCCTCTACAAAATGGTCCATATCGCCAAGGATTGTCAGTCGACGGGCATTCTAACCAGCAAAGACTACCTCGGATCCCTGAAGACAAATCTTGCCAGACGCGGAGTCTCGGAATCCGGAGTCGACGTCGACTACATTTCCGGTCTTCGTTGGGTTGACACGGAAGACTTCGTCGAAAAGATTTCTGACGAGACGTTCAACGGTGCGTCCAAGATTCTGTTTCTGCAGTACACATCGGGGTCGACGCGAGATCCAAAAGGCGTGATGGTCACGCACGAGAACATACTGCATAACTGCCCGCTCGTGATCGACCATCCCGCGCCCGTAGTCGTATCCTGGCTGCCGCAGTATCACGACATGGGACTCATTGGGTGCTACCTCTATCCCGCGCTTACAGGCGGTACGACCTATGGCTTCGCTCCCACGGATTTCATTCAGCGCCCGACCCTGTGGTTCGACGCGATTAAGACTTATGAGGCCAGCGCCTCAGCGGCGCCCAACTTCGCTTACGACTATTGCTTGCGCGACGGGCGACTTTCGAAGGAGAGTTTGGAGACTTGCGATCTTAGCTCGCTCAGGTTGCTGATGGTTGCGGCGGAGCCCGTCAAACCGGACACTTATACCCGGTTTTTGCAGACCTTTGAGCCCTACGGACTTAAGTCGTCAAGTTTTTTTGTCGCGTATGGACTGGCGGAGAATACGCTGGCGGTTTCGCTCGGTGGCCGCAATATCATTTCAGTCAACAAGGCGGCCATCGCGCTGGGGAATGCGCGCATAACCAGGGAGGTTTCCGAAATCGGCGCGGCCACTCAGATTGTCAGTTGCGGAACTCCCCTGCCGGGCCTCACGGTAAAGATCGTGGATCCGGAGAAGCACGTTGCTCTGGAGCCGGGTCGAGTCGGCGAAATTTGGATCGCCGGAGGCAGTAAGTGCCTGGGTTGCTGGAATAACCCGGAACTGACGCTTAAGCTGTTTCACGCCCGACTGGTGGACGACAGCCCCTATGACGATGGCTACCTTCGGACCGGCGACATGGGGTTTTTCCACGACGGCGAACTCTTCGTCTGCGGCCGTATCAAGGACATGATCATTCTCCGCGGGCAAAACCATTACCCGCAGGATGTCGAAGCAGTCGCGGAGAAAGCATCCAGCCTGATCCGGACGAATTGCGTTGTCGCTTTCCAGATTCACGAAGACAGCGAGCCGGCGCTGGCGATCGTCGCTGAAGTGAAAAATCCGAAAGCGCTTCCGGATCCGCTGAAGATTGCCGCCGCCGTCCGCAATTACCTCAACGTGGAAGTGGCGCTGATTTCTTTCATCGCACCCCGTGCGATACCGAGAACCAGTTCCGGCAAGATCATGCGCCACAAAACCAAGCACATGTGGCTGCAGGGTCAATTTACTGTGCTCTCGGAGTTTTCGCGGGAAAAAGATGCTGGAGCCGCAACCTCCGGTTCTGTAAGCCAGTCGCCTTTCGACATATTGAAAACCCGTTACAACCTGACGGGCACGGAATCGTACAACCTCATCGAAGCCGGGTTGGATTCCCTGGATCTTGTGGTGTTCATGCACGAGATTAAGGAGCTTTTAAAGGATACAGGCGCCGATGTGCTGGCCAGGCAGGTGGATGTCGGTCTTATTCAGCGTGTGAGCGTAGCCGAGTTGTTCCAAATGGTCGAACAGTTGGAGCGCGCTCCCGAAGAAGCACTGGTTCCGCTGCGGCATTCCCTGGCGGCTTTCCGTGAAGAGCAGCGCGCGGCGGAAGAGCAGATGATGAGGAACGACAGGAAGCTCATCTTTGAGCCTCCGGTGCCTGGGCCATTACCCGATACCCCGATCCTAAATCATGTTCTGCTAACCGGCGGCACTGGCTTCATCGGACCGTTCCTCGTGAAGAGTCTGTTGGAACAAACGCCTGCGAAGATCCACGTTCTGGTCAGAGCTTCCAACCAGCAGCAGGGTAGGCAAAGACTGCGAGCGGCGATGGAATCGATGGGGCCGTGTCCAGCAGAGCTGATGCAGATGTTCGATACTCGCGTGATTCCCGTTTGCGGAGATCTTGGCCAGAAGGAACTGGGATTGACGCGGAAGGACTGGGATTTCCTCGCGAACGAAATCGATACGGTGTTCCACAACGGCGCAACCGTAAATTACCTGCTCAACTACGACCGGATGCGTGACGCGAACGTGTTGGGCACGAATGAAGTCTTGAGACTGGGGTTCGAAGGACGGCGCCAAGAGCTTCAATTACGTCTCGACGACCTTCATATTTGGCTGGGCGGTTAAGAAAGTTCTCTACGAAACCGACTTCAACGAGAATATGGAGCTTCTCGATTTTGGATACAGCCAGTCGAAGTGGGTGTCAGAACAAGTGGTGATGGATGCGCGCCGCCGGGGGCTGGTTACACGGATCTTCCGGCCCGCTCTAGTGAGTCCCTCCGTTACCGGCGGCGGCAACAACTTCGACATCGCCGTCCGACTGGTTGCGTTCATGGTGAACCACGGCATTGGAGTCGACGCTCTGAACCAGGTTAGTTTCGTTCCCGCCGACATCACGGCTAACAATATAGTTGCCATTTCCACAACCCCCGGCACGGAGAATAAGACGTATCACGTGACGAGGGACGAATACGCGAACATGCTGGACATTACCGGACTGATTACGAAGGCGACGGGCCGGCAATTCGAAGTGTTCAGTCTTTCCGACTTCGTTCCCGAGCTGATCAGGAGATGCCGGAAAGAAGATCTGCTCTTCCCGCTGCTGGACTTTCTGGTGAACTCCGTGGATAACATCTCGTCGATGGAATTCAAACGCTACGACAGCTCCTGCTATCAAGCGGCTCGGGATGCTTCCGCTTGGGGCAAAGCCGATCCGTCTCTCGAAGATACAGTCAATGGCATCCTGCGATTCATGCAGCGAAAAGGAATCATCTCGGTTGGGTCTCGTGAACTCAACGCCGTGGGTAACTGCCGATAGGCGGTTCACCCGCGCGGATGCATCGCGCATGGTACAGCGAACGTTACTGTTTCCGAAATACCAGTGTCTCTTTTATTTTTTGACCGGTCTCCAATGTGCCGGTGGTGGTTAGCGTCATCTGTGTTCCGTCAGTGGAAACCACCCACCGATCCTTTTGAGTGATCTGATCATCTCGCCGGTAAACCGAATCGACCGTGTGAGCGTCGACAAGTTGTAGGGCCACGGTATCGTTGTTGGAGTTTCTTAGATCGTATTCCTTGCCGTCAAAGCGGGCGGTGTAGCTGAACCCACCTGAGAAGCGGACCCCATTCGTTCCGTCCGCCTCGATCTTGAGCACCAACCCTTGTCGCAGTCGACTTTTGCTCAGATCCTCGGTCCACTCACCGGCGAATAGGTTATTGGCAACCTTCGTTCCCCCGCTCCGCGTCCACACGGTGACCTGGTCGGCACGGCCTGTCTGCGAAGTCCTACTGGTTAATTCATTACCATCGCTGGAAAGCTTGTCATGAATCATCGCCACTACCGCCCCATCCTTTTCCTCTTTGACTTCGACTTGAGTCTTACCAATTCTCCGTAGCTCGATTTGATTAAATGCCGGATTGCCTTGTACGGACGATTCATGGCCGTCCAACTTCGCCGTGAAGTCGAGATGGGTCTCGCCTGAACTCACAACATGCACAGCATCGTGTAGAGCAGTGATGGTGAGTTTGTTGGGGGGATCCAGGGTAGACTGCGCAGAGGTCAGCACCCAGGAGCCGATGCGGGGGTCTGCGGTACCAAGTTGAAAGGCGGCAAGCAAGCACGAGCAACACGAGTTTGTAGCATTCGTCCCTCGAAGAACCTTGTGTCCTTACCACACCATAATACCCACCCTGTCCGCAATGCGACCCCGCGCCCCGGGTGAGTCCTCAACAGAGCCCCGAAAAATAAAAATTGATTCGGAAGTCCGAAACCGGCCTCCGCTCGTGATGCGAATCGCCTTAGCTGGTAAGATTTTGCATGACATTATGAATTTCGGGCATGTGCGCCGTTTCTGGCTGGCCGGGGTAGTGCTTGCTGCAGTCGTTGCGCTCCTTCCATTTTCCTTTCACGCCGAGCACCATCTGGAGACTGCCACCCGCATCGAAGGCAGCCAAGCGGAAGCGGTCACGCAGGAGTTGGCCACTCGCTTTCGTTCGCCATTCGTTGACCGCGTGGTCCTGGTGATTCAGGGACTCCCCCCGGCCGATTCGGAGGCGGGCGAGCAAGCGTTAGCAACAATTGAAGAGAGCCTGCGACAGGAACCCGGCGTCTCCGGAGTCGTCTCCCATCTTGATTTTCGCGATCCGATTTTCCTGGGAAGAGGCGGTGGAACTTTTGTTCTGGTAGGACTCGCCTCCACCGACGGTTCCGTGGAGTCGCTGGTCCCTGCCCTTCACCAGCGGGCGAAGTCTCTGCAAGAACAATTGCGGAACCGTTATCCGGCAGTGAAGATCGAACTGACAGGAGAGACGCCACTTAACTTCGACATTCGGAAAGCTAGCGCCGACGACGTGCGACACGGCGAAATCGTGGTGATTCCTGTCACGCTGGTGCTTCTGCTGGTGGCCTTTGGAAGCTTGGTGGCGGCGGTGATTCCAGTAGTCATTGGTCAGCTTGCCATCGCGACCACACTGGCGATTGCAGGACTCCTGGCCCGGCATTGGCACTTGTCCATTCTGGTTCAGAATTTAGCCACGATGCTTGGGCTGGGCCTGGGAATCGATTACGCGCTCCTCATGGTGAGCCGCTTCCGGGAAGCGATTGCCGCCGAGCACAACGGACTCAAAGCCTCGGCCATCGCGGCACGGCAGGCAGGTCATACACTCCTGATTTCAGCCTCAACTGTGGCTATCGGATTTCTCGCCCTCTTGACCGTCCCCATCAGCGAAGTTCGTTCCATCGGTGTAGCTGGATTCCTGGTGGCGGGAATGAGTGTGTTGCTGACAAGTACGCTTGTGCCGGCACTGCTGGCAGCTCTCGGTCCGCGAATTAATGCTGGCCGGGTTCCGTTTATTGCAAGGTTGGATGCGCATACCGCGTCACGCATGGGAGAACGCTGGAGGCGGTGGGGGAAGGTGATTGTCGCCCATCCCTGGCTTGCCATCGTTCTGGCAGGCACCCCCTTGCTTCTACTCGCTTCGCAGGCCGCGCGGATCGATACCAACATCCCCAGAGGGAATTGGCTTCCGCCGGCGGCGGAATCGGTTCGCGCGCTTCACACCCTTGAGCAAATGGATCGGCCTGGCATTATCTACTCGTTGCGCGTGATCCTCGACCTTCCGGCGGACTCCATCGCGCAAACCGACGCGGGGTGGAATGCAGTCGATCGCCTCACCAAGCGGCTCGCGAGCGACCCCCGTGCCGACCGGGTGATTTCCATCACATCGATCGCAGATAGTGACCGGTCGGGCCTCAGCAGCATCTCGCGTGAAACACGACGAACCTTCCTGAGTCGGGACGGGCGAGCGGCGCTGCTTGAAGTATTACCCGCGGCTTCCGTTTCACTGAACCAACAGGTCAAGTGGGTGCGGGAGCTGCGCAAGGCCGACGTGGCAGCCCTCACAGGAATACCTGGCGCCAGGTTGCGCATTGGAGGTGTCCCGGCGCTACATGCCGACTATCAAACGATAGTCGGGGACCGGTTCGTTCCGGTAATGGCGCTGGTGGTGGGAGGGACGCTCATCGCGCTTCTTGCCGGGTTCCGATCGGTTTTCGCCGCGGTGAAAGCCGTTGTTCTGAACTTGCTGTCGGTTGCAGCCTCCTTCGGAGCATTGGTTTTGGTATTTCAGCAGGGACACGGAAGTAGCTTCCTGGGAGTTCAGGGGGGGACGGGCAGCATATTTCCTATTGTGCCAATCATCGCCTTTGCTATCGTCTTCGGACTGAGCATGGATTACGAAGTGTTCTTGGTCGCGCGCGTCCTCGAAGCCAGGCGGAGCGGGCTAAGCGAATTGGAGGCAATCCCCGAGGGGCTGGCCAGAACCGCTGGACTGATTACGAGCGCCGCCGCGATCATGATTGCGGTATTCGCCGCATTCACCTTCGGGAACTTCCTGGTAGTTAAAATGCTGGGATTTACGCTGGCCGTAGCCGTGTTAATTGACGCAACACTCGTTCGCATGGTGATCGGACCCGCGCTGCTTCGCGTTGCAGGCGATTGGAACTGGTGGCCCGGAGGGCTCGACGCCGCACGCTGCGCACCAGTGATCGTCCGCAGTGAATGATGCAATTGACACGCGTAGGTCAACGCATTTCGAATTTGTGTGTTTTTTGGACGGACGACATCCGCGAGCCGGTGGATTTGCTGAAGCGATAGTCGCCATAGTTAGGGGATGCGTCGTCTGGACTACCGGAGCCTTGCTCACCGAGGCGGCCGCCGCGCCACTGCAGCTGAGGACTTGCCTCAAGCCGCGGTCGGTAGGGAGAGGGGTACGTTCATCACCCGCGTGACCCGTAGCCATTGCACGTCAGGCAGAAGCCGCTGCCTTGGAATGACCGCTACCGTTGTGGCTCCGCACCGCACCATTGTTGTGTAAGCGTTTGACCAACACACCTGGTCGCGGAGTCGTGTCTGTATTGAAGTCCCTCGATGACCACAGAAAAGAAGTCAGTAGTGCCCAAGCCACGCACGCGAGCGCAAGGTCAGCCCAGTGCTTCACCATGCCCTTCTATGCTCTGCAAACGCCGCTGTCGATGCTGGAAATGACTCTTGTCGACAGATCCAGAGAAAATGACGGCGCGCAGCCTGAGTTCACGACGCAGCGGGCGAGGTGGGAAAGCAAATCTTCGACACCTCCTAGAAGCGGGAGTCGAGGATTTGGCAGGGGCTTCGTCTCCGCGGACCGCAACGATCTCGCGGCGGCCTTCCGAAGCAATCTAGTGGAGTCGCGTTGGCAGTCTCAGAGAATTGATTGAGTCACAACGAGGTTAGTAACCGTTCGTAAGGAATTCATAAAATCTCGCGCCGGAGAAATGGATTTTCTATATGTGAATACCGCTGACTAGATTCAACCTAAGCCTCATTCTAGTGTTCGCTTGAAAACTCCTATCGCTGCTAATCAAATTATTCATAACACTCCTTATAGATTCCTTACGCCGCACATTTTATCCTCCGCAAACGCTCTTCGATTATTCCCGTACAACACAACGGCTTAATTGGAGGCTGCGAAGTGTCCATCGCTTGGCGCGCTGCAGCGTTCGTGGTTGTTTTCACTGTCTTCGCTGAAATCACGGGCTTGGCAGCGCGATGCCCATTCCAGGTTTTTCTGATTACCGCAAGGCTGTCGCCGACGAGGCACTTGCACATGGCCAACTCGAGCGCGCGAAAGATTTGTATGAGCACGGCGCCATGGCGAAGGCCGATCTTGAGGTCGCCGAGGACACCGAAGACAAAGCCAAAGTCGACCTCGAAACGACCGCAGAGCATCTGCGTTTGCTGGGCAACGATCCCAGCCGGCGGAACACCTTCGTAGACATCAACGCCCTGCAAAACAATCGCTGCCACCGTCATCACCATTTTCCCCACACCCGAGGTGCAGATTACACCGTATTGAGCTCACCTATTCGAGACGCGCCTGCTGTACCATCTCGACAAACACCTCTCTGGTCTGCGCGGGATCGCTCACTTCCCGCAAGAATGCAATGCGGGCTCCATGCATACCATCCTGGGCCTTAAGGCGAACGTGAAAGCCGAGGCGATCGATCGAGGTCATCTCCGCCTCCCGCGCCGCAATGCCGGCAAACCGTTTTGCGAGCAGGATGAGAGCATCCTTATGGTCGGCATTCATGTGCTGCATGATCTCGCACTTGTGCTCCGCCAACGGATCGGGTTTTGCTTCGGAGTAGTCCGGGGCGGCCACCCATCCCATCACTCCGAAGCCGCCCACGTAATAAACGTCCAACACGTCCATTCGGTAAAAGAAGAAATCGTCAAAATCGACCCAGTACTTGCTATCTGGGTAACGCGTCAGGTAGACCGTACGCGCGGCAGCCAGCTCTGGCTCTGGGATTCTGCTAACCGTTCCTACTAACGTGACCCTGGACGCACCGAGTGGGTCGCCGGTGGCGTCAGGTTCTGTCACAAACAGACTGGCCCGCGGCTCCGCTTGCAGATTCTGGGTATGCATGGCCATCGTGCTGATCAGGAAAATAGGACGGCCCCGGCTGTCCAGCCCGTAAGGCATCAAGGATCCGAAGGGGAAGCCAGGCTGTTTTCGCGACATGGTCGAGAGACTCCCGATGCGACCCGAGTGCATCAACGTGCGCGCTCTCTCGGCGAATGAAGGCTCGGGAACTGCAGACTGGCTACTCGTCGCACCACTCGCGTGTTTTCCGAAGGGCGGGGAAGACATTGCTGATCGCTCTCTCGGTGGGACTATGGGACAGTGTGTACCAGCACTGGTAGGAAAGGAAGCTGGGAGTAACCCAGCCTCCGAACGGTGACGTTCAGACCTCGGACTATGCTTTCGACTTTTTCCTCGCCGCCCAACGCGCCTTCATCATCGCCGACAATTTCTTCCGCATGGCTGCACTCATCGGTTTGCGAGCGGTGGATTTCTTGGAGACGGGAGTTGCCTTTTTGCCCGCAGGTTTCCCCTTCTGCTTCGCCCACCGAGCTCGTTGAGCAGCCGCTATCTTGGCTCGAGCTGCTGCGCTCATCGTGAAACGTTTCCGATTGCCTGCTGGCTTAGCGTGGCCCGATTTTGGTGGACGGCCTCGCCGCACTGGTTGGGAGCCTAGTCCCACAAGCGCTGCAATTGCATTTTCGATACGGTTAGCTTCCTGCCTCAGTTGTGCCACTATCCCTTGTATGTCCATCTTGTCCTTTCGTTATGTGCGTTATGACGTCCCAGCAACTCAAGCCGTCAATCCTATCACTCCCACCTCGTTCGCCACTGAACAATGCTGGCTACGGCTCCGTTTCTCGGAATCTTCCCAGGCAAACAGAACAGCGATAGTGCAGGTCTGTGTCGATGTGCTGCAGGCTTGTCAGCGACCAGTTCTCGATTCGCTTGGGCAGGGCTAGCCGCCGCCACAAATTCCCCAAGTCCAGACCTCAACAAGCTCCTCAACACCACTCATTGAAACCAAAGGATTTGCTTCTACTACTTTATGGCCGCGACCCCTGGTCCCGAACCAGGTGCCAGTCCTTGGGTGACATCGGGTGAAATTGAGTAATTCGAAGTGGGTTGGTGTCACTTGTTGTTCAGCAGGTTGTTGAGATCATTGTTGAGTTGCGACATGATGACCTAGTGCGACGTCTCCAAGAGTGGCTGCAACCAATTCAGCAACACCTCGGCAAGAGACGGGTACTGCGAAGCCAGAACGGCGAACAACGGAACGCCGACCACCCCGATCAGCTTCATGGCGATTTCGAAGGTTTCGGTGATGCCCTTCGATGGCTCCTCCAGTCGCTTGAGTATCGGATCACGATACATCTGGATAATCATCGCTGCCACTCCTCCCAGCAGCAGCACGAACAGCAACGTCATCAGCGTCCCCAACGACTCGCGACCCTGAAACGGATACACCGAAGCCCCAACTACCAGGCAGGCAAATCCATAGACGACGAAGGTCAGCTTATTTCTTAGTTGTTGCACCACATAGTGGAAAAACGCGACAAAGCGGTAGGCCACATACAACCCCAGGAGATTCCTCTCTGCCTCCGGCAAAGGGTTGCTGGTGGCAAGCTCGGGGCTAAACAAGAATCCGGTTTGCGGCATCCTGGCATTCAGCAGGAAGCTGAGTTTTTTCGCCAGTGGTCTGTCCACAATGCCGCCGGAATCCATGATGTGAGCTATCTCGCGCAACACCATGAAAGCCGACTCGTCTTCAGCCGGTTGCGTGACGCTGACGGGATCCGTGGAGGCTCCGGCCGTGCTCGCGGCATGCCCCGCCGCTGCAGCCTGGGCTCGCGCCATCGGATATTTCTCCTCCATCCGCTGCAGAAGTTCTGCGGTGCGAATCTGCACCATAAGCGAGGTCCGGGCGCTACCTAACGACCATATCCTGACTGAGGAAAGATCCTTGGGCACATGCGAGAACGCGCGGCCAAGCAAGGCCGCATCCAGAATGTGCAGTACCTTTTTCAGTTGCAGCCAGATGCTCCAGGCGCGGTAGAACACGATGACGATGATGAACAGCAGCAACCCGAAGCCGGCGCTGGCCAGCCATGCCCGAAAGGGCCCATACTCGAATCCGCGCAATGCCGGCCAAAGCCGAACCAGACAACCGCCTACCACCGTCAATCCCAGCAACACCAGGACGGAGGGATTGAGATCGATGTGGGGTTTGATGGAGGCTTGGAGATCGGCGATCCTGCCAGCCAACTCTGCATCGGCGCCGCTATCCCTGGGGATATCAAGCGACACTCGCACTGCCACCAGATGAAGCTGTTGCAAGCTGTTCAGCGACCATAGGTAATAAGCCAGAAGGACAAAGAACACCGGCAATAAAGGTGACAGGCCCTCGAAAAAGTACACGTTTCGGGTGGCCACGAGTTTGGCCAACGCTGAACTGAAGGACAATCGGTACAGGAGCAACAGCCAGCAAGCTGCCGTGAAAAGGACGAATATTAACGCCGCGCCAACCCCGATCTTTACGGCGCGCCTCCGTCTGCGACCTGCGTCGGAGATGGTCCGGATAAGTAACCAGCTACACAACCATAAGCTACCGGCGAACAGGAGAATATGAGCAATGAACAGCAGTTGGTGCAGAAGGGCCTGTGAGCTGCTGAAGGATACCATCGCTCTTGGATCTGAGTTGTACAGAGCGAATGTTGTCGTTAGAGCAATCCACTCCAGAAGTAAAACCTGGCCGGTGGCAAAGAACAGGAAGAATAACTGAACCTCACGAACACTGGATGACGAGAGAGCGAACCGCCTGACTTTCGGCAGACGTCCCAAACCCAGAAATTCATTCGACGAGCACACCAGCATGATGTGGGCGATACCGGCGACCAGCGCGCCTAACAATGCCATAATCCAGATGATGGGAATGGGGTGATCCGTAGCCGCTACAGCCTGATTGTTTGGCCGGCCAATGACTACGCTGTGCAGCTGTCCCTGAGCCCCTGACTTTGCCGCGAAACATGGATAGGCCCGCTGCTCCTTGCCGTCAATGACGGCCGGCCGAAAGCCGGTTTTACCGACAATGCTGACGTTCACGCATTGCGGTTTGTCCAGTTTGGGATCAGGGTTGTAGATCAAGTCAGGCGTCTTGCCTAGCAGGTTGGCTGCCGCCAGGAAGACGCCCTCGGCGGCATTGCTGGGAAAATTGATCGAACCCTGCAGAGGCTGACCGTCGACCACCACAGTATTTTCAGTCAACGGAAGACTGGTCACCGCAATCGTGCCGGACAAATCAATGTGCGCCGGCCGTGCCAGCATGAAATCATCCGCACCCACGGTCGCGAGTCTCACATCCGGCACCGTCAAATGCAGATACTCCAGCAGGAAAACGCGATCCAAGGGATTGGTCGCGGTTATCAGCACGGCCTGAATGCGTCGCGTGTGCAGCGTCTTCACCATCCCTTGCAGCGCCCGACCGATACGCGCCGAACTCTGCGCTTGCGCAAAATCGGGAGGAGCATCGTGCTCGTTAGTTTGATCCTGACGCAAGGTCAGGGGTACGCCGATCGAAGGTAGATCGACGCCCGCGATCGGTTGCGCTGGGGGATTAGAACTTTCGTCAGCTGTGAGATTGCGCATGGCAGACAAGTCGCGAGGAAAGGTCAGGGCCAGTCCATCTTTGTGAAACGCGTTAAGGTCGCAACCCTTGCCGCCTGTTGAAGTCGGATTGCCCGAGACGGCTGCCGCTACGTCTCCCGTGCCATTCGTCGAAGGCGGTTTGTCTGAGACGGCTGCGCCGTAAGCGCTGCCTTCCTCGGCCAAGACAGCCATCTCTTTCGCTTCGTAGCCAAGATTATTGCAGAGATAATCGACCCACTCGCTCTCCGCCTCCAAGGCTTTGAGATCGAGCGATGCCACGGTTGACGGGGACACTTGGGCCTTAAAGCGGTCGATCAGGTCGCCGCTCCGAGCGCCATAGTTCAAAACGTGGAAGATCAGCTCGCCGGAAGGTCGAAACTCCGCGGCCGCCTCGGCGATGGTTTCTCCCAGCGATGGCAAGGTGCCCGAGAAGATCGGGCCGGCGATCGGGATCTCCAGTTTCTGGCCAGATGAGCCGGCAGCGGTTGCGGAGAGGGCTTGTCCGCCGCCAACCGATGCCGTCCCCGAAGCGGCGGTCAATTCCTCGATATAGCGAACGGACTTAAGAAATGCAGGCCGATTCAGCCCACCCGTGGGCGTCTCTCCGACGAGGAAGATCAACAGCAGCTGATCTTTTTGGCTCGAGCCCGCTGTAGACGTATCGGATGCATCGGGAAGCTTCCGGAAGATCAGCAGGCCGGGCTGTTCTCGCCGCAGGCTTTCCTGGTAATGATTCGAGTTCTTGGAACTGGCGTCCTCGGTTGCGCCCGATTGCTCCGGCCTCCAGGGAAGCCAATAGCGCTCAAAGCTGTAGCCTCTGATCGCTGCGGCACGTGTCAGTGATTCCAGCGCACGATCGAATTCGATATCGAGGTGCGACGCGATAGGGTCGGGCAGGGTGGTTATCAGGAACGTCAGATCGGCATTATGGCTATTACAACTTTTCAGGTCTCCTATGACCGCCTTATGGACCGCAAACTTGTGGACTCCGGCCTGGTCGGTGACTGTTCTCTCGACTTCGTCCAGGTCATCGCTTAAGGGCTTGGTGCCGCGGGCGATGCTATCGCCGTTGAACTCCTGGCAAAACGCATACCATGGTCCGCTGCTGTCGCGAGCGAGAGTGTCGACCATGCTTTCCGCCGCGGAGGGCGATACCGACTCGGCTGCACTCGCATCCTTTAAGCTGTTCTTCGCCGTCGGCCTGGTCGACGACGGACTTCTTGACCCCAACACGGACAGCAGCATCGCGATCGCGACGGCCCCTCCAATCGCCACCGGCATCGTTGCTCGTTCCATGTTGCCTCCGTCCTGCAGGGAAGAAGAGATGGACCATCGTGTTGGTCATGGCTCAATACGCAAGAACAAGCTGTTAAGCGCGCCAACAGATTCGAGCAGCAGATATCAGGCAAGCCACGCCTCGTGCTCGCAGACGGCCTTCTTACTTAGGAAATGGTCTTCTGATAGTGGAGCAACTTTGAGGCCATCAAGCCACCTTCACGAACCGATGTCTATATTGCAACGGATGCCACAACATAGACGGCAAACCTTTCCAGCTCCCACGTATCGGTCCCTGGTGCGAGCTAGCCGATCGGATAGTATTAGCAAGCCGCTGAGATAGTCCCCAGTCTGGTCATTAGTCACATCCCCCAATTTGTGTTGCGACAGAGACGATGTCGCCGCGAGCCACACTTGTCGTGCCTGGTTGCGGCGGTGGATCGCGGCTGTCGCATCCACCTTTTCTAAGCAGGCGGCTCTAACGTAGCCAGTCTTTCGCTGATCGATTGGAGCTTGGCACTGAGCTCTTTGATCGCCTCCAACAGAACGGCGGTAAGCCGACCATAATCAAGAGCCTTATAATCGGCTTCTCCCCACGTGCTGACCAGTTCGGGGAATACGGCCTCGACATCCTGGGCCAGAAGACCTATCTCGCGGCGACCCGAGGAGCGACCTAGAGAATCACACAACTGGTTCCAGTCAAACGACACCCCACGAATCCTTTCTACTCTTTCCAGCACGCCAGTAAGCGGTGTCATGTTCGTCTTGAAGCGTTCATCGGACGGGGTAATGGTACCGGTAGCGATAATGTTACCGATGACGTCCAGCTTTTGGGTGGGCTTAGTCGTCCCGATACCGACATTGCCAGAGGAGTCCACCACCAACCGAGCGCCGCCGCCGCTAGCATCCCAGATGGCGAAATTTCCAGCACCCACTCCAGCAGTTCCGCTGCCGGAGTCGATCCAGTATTCTCTGCCGCCGCTGGCAGTGTTCTTCAGGGAGATCGCGGCATCGGGTCCGGCACTGACCATGGCCATCTGCGCGACGTTGGCGTTGGGGCTACTGACCTCCAGCAAGTGGGTGGGCGCAGTCGTCCCGATACCGACATTGCCGGAGGAGTTCACCACGAAGCGAGCGCTCCTGGCAGTGTTATCCCAGATGGCGAAGTTTCCAGCACCGACTCCAGCCGTCCCGCTGCCGGAGTCGATCCAGTATTCTCTGCCCCCGCTGGCAGTGTTGTTGAGGGAGATCGCGGCATCGGGTCCGGCACTGACCATGGCCATCTGCGCGAAGCTGGCGTTAGGGCTGCTGACCTCCAGCAAGTGGGTGGGGGTGACCGTTCCTATTCCGACGTTGCCGGAGGATTTGATGCGCATAGTTTCAACTAAGCCGCCGTTGGCACCCTTCGTGCTGTTGCTATAGAAAGCGATGTCGTTAACCCATCCCCCATCGTCGATGGCCTCAATGCGCGAGGAGGGATTGTAGGTGCCGGTCGTGAGAGGCGCAAATGTATTGAAATCCAAAGCCACCCTCGCGCCCTCGCTTCCGCTGTTGTTGGTTAGGGTCAGAATCGGTCCTATTCCGGCCCCGCCAGGCGTTTCCACCACCTCGACGCTCGATCGGGGCGTGGTCGTTCCTATCCCGAAGCTGTTGGTCTCGAGAGTGGCGACGTTCGCCGCGCTGCTACTCAACTTAGGATAGGCCGTCGCAGCCCCGGAGTTCTCTAGGGTCAGGCTTTGTACGGTGAGATTGGGGTCGAGAGTTACATTAGCCTCGCCGTTGGACGGCGCGGTCACGTCCAAACCACTCTGGAAGTTGAGATTCGTGACTCCACTCTGCACCAGCGTCCCGTTTTCACTCGCCGAGAGAAGGTTGGAGGCGTTGGAGAGGCTGGGCGTCTGGCCGCTCTGCTGCACCAGGCCGGAGATAAGGTAGTAGAGCAGCAGATTGTCATAGACAAACTGGGTCGGCGGTGTGAGGTTCGAGACGTTGAACTTGGAGTCGACGCTGAACGAAGCCAACACGATCACGTCGCTCTGCGCGCAGGTGGGACAACTATTCAGCGTGTTGGCAAAGTAGTTGGCAACCAGCTGATCGCTGACGGAGCCGGCAATGACATCGATGGTAGTCGTGGGCTGGGACGTCACCTGATTGGTTCCGCTAGATGGAGTGACGGAAGCGGAGACGGTCGAAGATCCTACCGTCTGCGGCGCCTGCACCCAGTAACCCACGCTGGGATTGTTATTGGTGAACTGACTCGGTGCATTGAGCCCCTGAATCATCTTCAACCCGCTACTAAGGGTCTCAGTGATAGTGAGTGTCACGCTGAAAGTTCCGCCGGCATTTTGCGGCGCGGGAGTTGCCAGGAATGTGATTGCAAACACCTGGCCGGGGTTCACGCATACCGGAGCCAGACGCTGGACCAGTACATTGGCATCCTGATAGATGGTTTGTTGAGTCTTCCCGAATGCGGCCTCGTTTGCAGCTTCGCTGGCGGCGCGCGAGGTTAAAGTCGATGGCTGCAGGGAGAGCTGGTAGGTCTCCTGCACGCGGTTGTATTCGCACGACTCTTCGCAACTGGAGGCATTGGCCAGAGCCGTGACCGGCTCCTGCAGGCACTCGGAGTAGCTCAGGCAAAGATCGTAGGGGCTGGTAGTCGTGGGCGCTGTGTTATTCAGTAGACTGGCGATCGTCACAGTGACTTGCTGGTCAACGACAATCTCCTTGCCGCAACAATCCACTGCCACTCCTGGGCTGACGATGAGGCTGCCGCCCGAACCGGTAACGCCGAGGCCGCATACAATGCCCCAACCGTCCACCAGGCGGTTAACCAGTTGCCGCTTGCCATTCATGTAGACCTGCTCGGCCAGAAAATCGCGGACCATCATCAGCTTGCCGTAAAAGTAGCGATTCCTCTGAAACGGCGCGAGGGTCGCGCCGGTGCCGTTGGTAGTGCCGTTGGTGGTGGTAGTAGTCGCGTTCATATCGTCTCCTTTTGGTGCGCCCGTCGATGCGAAATCAACCGAGCACAGTGTCCAGTCCTATTCGCGCGCGCACTCCCGCCTGGCCGATTGGCGTGGCGTCGTCCACCACCGAATCCAGCGGCATGGCAGCCCCGGTGTCCAGCATGGGCGAGGGCTTCACCAGCCAGGAATTCACCTCAAGGTAGGAGTGCATATCGAGCAAAATTCGAGGTTGCAGCACCTGGATTCCGCCGCAGGTGTGCGCCGGCTTTTCCTGATCGAGAATTCGCTGCAAAGCGTCGCGGTTCTCCTGGCTCCAGGGCGAAACTACGGTGTACGAGCCGGAATCGTTGCTCTGCAGAATGTTGGTGGACTTGACGCCCGCCGTGGTCCGCAACTCCAGATCACGCGGCCCGATGCGCTTGGCGCGAAGCTCCAGATAGTAGGCCGGCGGCGTGTTGCCTGTCGTGGCGCCGGCAGTGAGCGTAGTTGTCTCGTCGGTGACGCCGCCCGGACCGATCCATTGGCCGCTGCTGTCCTGTGAGTATGACGTGCGCGGCGGCCCGCTCAGTACCTCGGCCACCACGCCCACGCCCAGGCAATTGATGGCATTGCGCAGAACGTCGAGTGTATTGGGCCCCTTCAGCGGGATTTCGTAGGTATGCGATCCTAACACCAGCTCAATCGAGTTCGCGCTGATCGCCGCAGTCTTGTCCGTATCCGGATAAGTGGTCGTGGTCCCTTTGGCCGCCGTGCCGAGTTGCTGATACGGCGGCACGAGCAGACAGAAGCAAAACTCCCCGCTCCCATAAAGGTTGTCGTACACCTGCTGGATATCGCTGCTTTGCGCGCAAGCCAACTGAAACTGTTCGATGATGAAAGGCGCGATGCCGAGGTAGATGCGAACCACCTCGGCGATCTGGGACGGGGTTCCGCGCTCGCGGAAAAGGTCGGGCGCTTCCAGCAGCAGAGTGCGAAGCTGGTCGTCGGTCCAGGTGTTGTCGACGGAGATGGCCAGCCACTGCGCCAGCCATTGCAGAAATTCGCCCGTGACCACGCGCGGATCGAAGTAGCGCACCAGGTTGGTGGTCGTGGTCTCAAGGCCGCTGAAAATCGATTCGAAGATCGACAGGAACCGCTGCAGGAAGTCGCGCGACGTCGGATCCTGCGAATAGATCGCCGGCAAATAGCGCAGGTACGAAACTCGTGGGAAGTAGATTCGTATCGCCCGTACCAGCGGTGTCGCGTCCTCGGTGCCGACGAGGGTTACCATCAGCCATAGGTATCGTCCGACGACCGGACTGTTTTGGCCTCCCCTCGCGTTGATCAGCAACGCATCCGTAGCGTTCAGCAGCGGGGGCAGCCATTTGTTGGTCGGATCATCGGCGCTGTTGTCGGAGGCGTAGAAGTACACCAACAGCTGGGTGTTGGCGGGCAGGTCGGCGTCAATCACCAAACGATGCCAGACCGTTCCGCTCGACCCGCTGTCAAAGGCAGTCGATCTGTAGTTGGCCTGCAGCGGCGGTGTATTCGAAGGGACCAGATACGACGACGCCGACTCCAGCAGCGACAGCGTGGGACCCGACTGCAGAGCATAGAGATTGTCAGCGCAATCGGCTGCCAGCAGATCGGCCCAGCCGCTATAGGCTGGTAAAGATCCCAGCGACTTGCCCGATGGATCGAAGCGGCTGATGATGCCGGTATTGAGCCCGGTTGATCCGCCGGAAGACGAGCCGGACGAGCTTGGCTCTCCGATGTAGATAGTGCCGTTGGAATCCACTGCCAGGCTGGCCGCGTTAAGCGTCGGCGAAGTAGCGCCGGATGCCGGCAGAAAATCGGCGAAGGTTCCCCGCGGCGCCCGCTTCAGAATTTGCTGTGTTCCCACCAGAACGTAGAGCGTGGCATCGCGCGCCCGGGCAATGGCCGTCAAGTCCGCGCCTTGTGTAGTAATAACCAGGCTCTCGAGCAGTTGACCATGGGCGTCGAAGTGAAGAACCGCCGAGTTCTTGCTATCGAGGGCGTAGAGATCCCCGTGTGGACCCGGCACGAGCGCGACCGGCGCAAATCCGCTCAGCTTCACACTGCCGTCGGCTGAGGCCACATCCCCGCCGGCCGTCCAGCGAATCTGGCCGGTCAGGAGGGCCAGAGCAAAGATGCGAACGTTGCCCTCCGTGTCAGCTACGAAGAGTGTGCCGTTCTGGTGAGCAATCGCAACGGGCGTTTTGAGCAATCCTGCAACAGCCGGAACGCGGTTGAACAGCGATTGATTGGAATCGTAAGTCCACACCGTATGCGAGGCCGCATCGAGCAGATACACAATGCCGCAGGCAGCAGGAGCGATGGAGCCGATGTTCACTCCGGCTGGGAACTGCGTCGACGGCACCACTTGTGCGGTGGCGTAATCGGTTGAGACCGGCAGCGCCAGGCCGCCGTCGCCGATGCTGACGCTGCCTTCGGCTTGCGAGCCAGTCCACGCGACCGCCGTATCGAGCACGAAGAAATTCACCTGGCCGTTGCTGCATCCGCTCATTGGCAGCCTCCCGAGGACGGGCAGACGCCGCTGTTGGTGGAGACCGTAATGGAGTGGTTGCCGGAAACGACCAGGCTCTCGAGTGGGATGGTGACATCTCCGCCGGAGGTGACTGCCGCGCCCGTCCCACTTGCGGACAGCGTCAAGGTTTGCACGCAATTGACGCCGGCAACTCCATCCAGCAGCTGTTCGATGTCGGAGAAGTACACGGATCGCCCGAATGGCCAGCCCTGCCCACTCGTGCCGCCGGTGAGCGGATTCAGGAATTGCTGCAGCGCGGTAATGGCAGCCTGCTGCACGGTGGTCGAGAGGGCACCAGCCTGCAGCGTGATCGTCGCCGACACGGTGACGGTGATGTATTGCGGAGCAATCGCCACAACCTTCGTCGTAATGAGGCGATGCATCATCAGGTGGCGGCAGACGGTCTGCAGAAAACCTTTGCTCGGCGTCGGCTGCAGCGCGGTGCTGTACGGGACCACGACCACGGTCACGACATTGCCGCCCCTCTCGCCCGAGCTGCCATCGTAGAGGGGAATCGCGTGTGCTCGTGAAACCCGCAGTCCGGGCGTCTGGATGGCGTCATACTCGAAGTCGCCGGTAGTCACCGCCCGGTACGGTACATAGAGGTCGCGGCGTGCCCGCAACTCGGCCGCGGCCAGAGTTTCCGCATCGGCTCCGCCGGTGGCAGCGGCAACGTTGTGCCACGTGACGTTCGCCGGACCCGTAAACGGCGGCGGCGTGGAACTGATACTGGTGACATTGCCCTGCGAGCCTTGCGTCAGTTGCAATGCAATCCAGCGCAGATTGCGGCCGCTGGCGGACGCCGCAGACACGGCTTGGTTCACCGGAGGCACGGCTCCGTTCACGCCATCGCCGAAAAGAACTACAGTGTTGACAGCATCGTAGACGAATTGATGGTCCGTGGGGCCCGCAGCATCGAAGTTGTCTACTCGAACCCAGTCCTGCCAAATCGGATTGTTGTCCGACGAGTTGACCGTGGTCTGGAGAAGCAGCGTTCCGGGTACTACACCTGTCTGACCAAGGGCAAATTGCTGGTTCGGCAAGCCGTTGCCCTGGCCGATGAATTGTCCCTTCTGCAAAGTCGACGGGTAGGCGATGAGGCGGATGTTGCCGGTGCCTTGGGGAGGAACGTTTCCACCGTCACCAAAGGTCAGTGTGTTGTTGCTGACGACGTAGTTAAGGCTGCTGGAATCGTCAAGCACGGACTGCGGCGACCATTGCTGCCACAATCCCGGGCTCACCTGCACCTGGACCTCTACCGCGCCCTGTTGCGACAGGTAGGTGCTGGCTGGAAAGCTCTGCATGGCCGTACCGTCGCTGGAAAAAACATTCACTTCGCTGTAGGTATTGGTCTGCGCCGCGGCAACCGTATTCAGCAGAATCTGATTGATGCGGGGTGGCAGCTCGAAGCCGGCTGCGGCCACACGCGCACGAATCCAATAGCAAGTTTGAGTGTCTGAGGAGGTTAGCGTCGTCGAACTCATATCGCTGGGCGCGGTAAAGAAGAATCGCCCGCTCAGCGAGAACATGTCGGTCTCATCGCGGCACAACGCGATAAGCGACGGATCGGTCGCCAGCGCCCGCAGATCGCAGGTGGAATTCGCGTTTTGGATGGCAGCGGTGATGGCGCTCTGCGCCGCCGCAGGAAGCGGCGGTTGGAAGGGCAGCGACGCCTGCACAGACTGCAGAAGCTGGCTTTGCAGGTTATTACACAAACCGCTGGACCCGGAGGGCAATGAAGCCAGAAGCGGCTCCAGCACCGCGGCCAGGCTCAGCGGCTGCCACGAGTTGGGGCCGTTGCAGTACTCCCACACGATGCGCGCCGACGGAATGATCGCTACCGCCTCATTGCCGTGCGAGCCGCGTGGGACCGGGTAATTCTCAGAGAGGAATATCGTGAGAGCGACCGATGAGTTGGCCGGGAATGGCTGGCCGCTTTCGGAAGAAGTAAACCCGAGATAGAGTGCGCTGCCGGCCTCGGCATTGTCGCCGAATGCCATATACGAGATGCCCGGGCTGGAATTGGCGGCGCTGTTGTCGCGCGTGCCCGAGCTGGAAATCGAGATGACCTTCTGCAAGGTCGCGGCCACGACCGGCAATGGCTCCAAGGTTTCAAAGACAACGCTGCCGTTCGCGGTGGAAAGTTTCGTGCCGTGAGGAACCGTCACCGGCCCAGACTTCGGCGTGAAGACAATGTCGGCCCGTGCCGGTGTTGGGTCGGCCGGCCGCACACCCAGCAGTTGCAGAAAGCGCAAGTAGTTGTCGTCACGGATGCGGTTGAGGTAGTACTGCTGCATCTCCGTGAGCCAGGCGAACAGGTCGATGAAGGTAATTCCGGGATCGTGCAGGTTGTAGTCGGTCCACTCCGGCGCGCGCTGTGGAATCGCGCTCTGCGCGTTCGTCACCATCGTCTGGAACGTGGTGTCGTCGAGATTGGTAATCGGCAGCGGCATGGCTAGGACGAACTCCCCGAGTTAGAAAGTTGTATTGTGATCGAGTGATTGCCGCTGGCGATCAGCACATAGGGCGGCAGACTGCTGTTGAACGGATGGCTCTGGTCGATGGTCGTCGGCGCGCCGGCGCCACTGCCGTCCGGATTGACCACGTAAATGTTCATCGAAAGGTTCTCGATGTGATCGACACCGGAGAGTGCGCCCAGCAGCCCGTAGAAATCGGAGAGGCAAGGTAGCGTACCGAAGTCCCATCCCTGGCCGTTCGGGCCTCCGGTTAACGGATGCAGGAAGCTCTGCAACGCGGTAACCGCAGCGGTTTCGAGTTGCGGGGCTTGGCTGATGGAAACCGGGTAAACATCGGCGGAGACATCGACATCAACGTAGGTTGGGCCGGACACCCTAATCTGGCCCTCGCCCTGGCTGGCGGCCGTGGTTACGCATGGCGCACAGGCCAGCAGAGAGTTTTGCACGATCTGCTGCAATTCAAACGAGGGATAAGGCCGCGGATCGGAAGTGCCGGGCACGATCAGCACCGTCACCCAGTTGGTCGCAGATTCTCCCGCATCGTTGAAATCGGGCAGCACTAACACCCGCGCCACATCTCGCGATGCCGCAGTGGCGAGCCATTGATAGTCCTCCACGCTGACGGCACGGCCGCGGTTCTTGACGCCCTCGCTGCCGCGCTGCACCGCCGAGTTCAGCTGCTCGGTGTCCGACCCGCCCCCCGCCGACAAGGGATTGTTCACGTGATCGACCAGCGGGATGGTGGTGCGCAGGGTAGTAATGGTGGCGGCGGCGACGTTGCCGTCCGATCCGCCGCCGTACTGATACGTGGCTTGCACATTGTTGAAACCGACTGGCGGGACCATCCCGGTAACCCCGTCGCCAAACTGGATGGTGCCGAACGTCGGGTCGATCGCGTAGACGCGATCATTGGGACCGGCGGTGCTGAGATCGTCAATCGGCGTCCATTCGACCCAGAACTGAGTGACATCGCCATTGGCATCCGTGACCTGCTCGGTGGTCACAGATTTGTCGGCCGCCAGGGCGGTGCGCTCACTGGCGAATAACGAGGCGAATTCGTCGACCTCGATCTGCTGGCTCACGACCGGAAACTTCGTCAGCTGATATTGCTGGTTCTGCGAGGCGTCGCTGGAGCCAAGGGTCTCGCCGGTTATGGTTTCGGCTTGAATCGCCCAGGCGGTGTTCAGGTAAATGTTGTTGACCACCGGGGCCAGCGATGTGCTTGGCGTGCCTCCGGCGAAGGGCGCGGAGAAGCTACCCAGCTGGCCACAGGGTGTCTCGGCGTCAATTCTCGCCAGAGCCGGATCGATGCCTGTTCCCAGCGGAAGCGGCAGCACCTGAGCAGCGCTACGCGACGCAGCGGCAATTTGAGAAGCTTCGATAATGGGCGTGGCCAGCAGCCTTAAGACCGGGCCGGACGTGACCGAAGACTGGGACGTGGGCTGCTGGAAGCCATTGCTTACATCCTGCGCGCGAATCCAAAACAGGTTGTAGCCGTATCGCGACAGCTGAGCGAAGTCGCTCGGTCCCAGGAATTGCACCGTGCCGGGCTGGGTCAGGCCCTGGGTACCATCGACGATGGTCAGCCGATTCCATTGTCCGGCCGGCTGACCCGCGGACTGGGCGTAATACTGCCATTCCAGTCGAGGCGGCACCGGCGGGTAAGCTTGCGCAGCCAGATCGAAGAAAATGCTGATGGGCCCGCTCAATGGGGCCTCATCGAAGCCGAGATACAACGCCTGCGAGACATCATCGAGCGGGATGAATGGTTGAAATGGGGTGAAGCTACCGGAGGCATTCGGCGCGTAGATCTGATAACTGCCGTTGTTGAACGACATCACGTTGGCCGGCGTCTGCGCGGCAACGGAGTACCCGATCGTGAGATTGGCAATCCTCGGATACTGCACGCCGCTAGCATTGGGAGGGTTACCCGGCGTGTAGATGACCTGACCATAGTCGCCACTGGCGAGCCGCACTCGAATCCAAAAAGCAGACTTGCCGCCGGTCGTGGTTTGCGCAAGGTCGGAAGGAACGGTAAAGCTAACATCGCCGCGATTCAGCAGGCTGGACGTGTCGTCGGTCACTTGCAGCGCTGTCCATCCGCTGCCATTCCAGTATTCCCATGAAAGGTTCGGCGGAGGCAGCATGATGCTGCAGTCTGCTTCGGCACTCTGCCTTCTTGCATCCGTGACTCGGGCAGTGAAGTTGAACGTGCCCGGAGTCGTCGGCGTGCCCGTAATGGCGCCGCTGGAGGAATCCAGGGTCAGCCCGGGAGGCAGCGACCCGTTCACAATCGAGTAGAAGAACGGCGAAGAACCGCCGCTCGCCACCACTGCGGAGCTATACGGTACTCCAGCCTGGGCAGCGCCGGAGGCGGGGGCGAGCGTCAAAGGCGGCAGAGCAGGCGCTGGCGAAGCAATCGAAGCATCTGGCACAACCAGCACCTCGGCCGATAAGCCCGTCGGCGGGGCCGGAGTGGGCGCGGGAGGCCAAGCCACCAGGCTGAACGACAAGGTTACTTTCGCGCCGGCCTTGGAGAATGCATCCTGGCTTGCGATGTAGAAGGCGTCGCCTTGCCGGGGCAAGGTGGCGAACGGGAGCCACGGGCCGGTAGTCGAGGGCAGCGATGGCGATGTCGGCAGCGGCACATCGTTGGCAAAGGCGGCGTCCGGGGGGACCGAACTCTGCGGAAACTGAACCGTGATATTCGTCAACGAGAGCTGGGCCAGATCATTCGTCTTAGGCCCGAAAGCCACGGCACGAATCCAGCGGCTCTGAATGCCATTCACCGTTACCTGCTGGATCTGATCAGTTCCACTCTTCGTTAGCGTCAATGTCTGGTCGTCGAGCTTGCGCGAGAATGATGTCCAATTACCATTGAGGTCGGTCCAACTCCAGTCGACTTCATTCAGTACGGTGGCCGCATTGGCCGAGCCGGTAAGTTGCAGGCTGATGCTTGCGCCGTTCGCGCTCAAGTTGAACAGGTTCGAATCACCTAAATAGAGCACGTGGCTTTGCAGGTTCTCGACGGTGGGATCGAACAAGCGTGTTGGCCCAGATTGCAAAGCAGCAAGGTCATTCAGAATGAGATCGCCTTCAACGCGTTCGCGTGGAATGAGGCCGCCCAGAATGCCACGGAACAGAACGAGTTCGCGCAGAAGAAGCGGAACGACAGTTTCAGGAACGACGCTGAGTATCGCCTCCAGGCTCGCGGGCGTAGCCAGAATGGCGGCTTGCGTCTCGAAGACGATGGGACTTCCACCTGGAGGGTTGGCCGCCGCCTGCGAACGTTCCGGGATGGTGACCGACTGATTGGCGCCGCTGCTCAGAACAAACGTCAGCGGAACCAGAGCGGGCTGCGCCGGCAGCAATTGCACGCCGAGCATGTTGAGGAATGCGATCAGATTATTGTTGGGGGCCTCGTTCAGTCGCTGGATCAGGCCGTCAACAAAATCGGCGAAGATCTCCATCAGGGCCGCGCCCGCTCCGCTGGTCTGGGTGGCATCCCACTCCGGCGTGTACGCCAGGGCCAAGGCCTGAATGTTGGCCAGGATGTCGTCCTGCGTGCGGCTATCGATCAATGGCGACTGTAGGCTCATATCAACTCTGCTGCTGCAAATAGAAGGGGAAGACCAGATTGAATTTGGTGTTGCTGGCCCGCACCTTGTAATCCACACCGATCAGCAGCGTGCCAGGATCGCCGGCGCTCTGCGATACGTTTACGTTCAACACCTGGATCCTTTGCTCGTTGGCTACCAGCGAGGCGAAGACGGTGGCCTGAATGCGGCCCAGCACGGTGACGCTCATGCTCTCGAAAACATAGTCGTGCAGCCCGCCGCCAAAGGTGGGGCGCATCACGCGCTCGCCTACGCATGTCCCGAGAATCACTTGAATCGCCTCGCGCACGTCGACCTCGTACTCGGAAAGTGCGATCTTGCCGGTGGCGTCAACCCCCACGGGAAACTTCCATCCTCGTCCTAGAAAGTCGTTGGCCACGTCTATCCTCCGATCATCACCGTGAATGCGCCGGCAACGATGGGAGCGCCACAACCGGCGGTATCGCCCACGCGCGCGGCGGGCTTGCCGCCGATCAACACCGTGGTGCTGCCCATCACAATGGGGGTTGGCGGATGCACCGGCAGACCGGGGAACGAGCAGGTATGCAGGTCGCCTACTGTTGCCGCGGGCATTCCTCCGATCAACACCGTCGGCGTACCTGGACCGGTGATTACTCCGGGATGTCCCGATGGATCCATTAATCGCGCTGCTGGAGGCATAGGTGTCCTTTCAGTTGATCTTCACCAGCGTGCCCTGAATCGTCAGGGTGGCGCCCGCTTTCGTCGTCAACATGGTGTCGGCGTCGATCTCGATGGTCTGCGCCTGCAGCGTCAATTTCATTTGCGCCGTGATGCTGATGGCGTTTTGCACCGAGTCGATGACGATGGTGTTGTTGCCCGTCTTGTCCTTAATGGTGATGTTTTCCTGGCCCGAGGTGTCGTCGAGAATGAACTGGTGACCGGCGTTGGTCGTGATTTGCACGTGCGCGCCCTGGCTGTCGTCGTTAAACACCAGTTCGTGGCCGGCGCGGGAGCGAATCACGCGCTCCGTGTTCTTGCCGTCGGAGTTGTCGCGTGGTGGCGCATCCTGGCCATTCCAAAGCGCTCCCAGTACATAGGGAAGACGTACATCGCCGTGGTCAAAGGCCACCAGCACCTCGTCGCCCACTTCCGGCAGGAAATACGTACCGCGATTGTTGCCCGCCATAGGCGCGGCCACGCGCGCCCAATTGCTCTCGTCATCGGACGACAGCCAGGGAAATGTCACCTTCACGCGGCCCATACCCTCCGGATCCTGATTGTTGGTGACCAGACCGATCACCACCCCGTGCACCTGGCCGTGGCGTACCTGACGCTGTTCCGGAACTTCCAGCAGTTCCACCAGATTCATGTGGCGTTCCTCACTGCGGTGAATTTTGTTGTGTAACCCGTCTTGGCAATTACATGGGTTGTCGAGGTGATGTAATACAAGCCGCTGAAGCGCGTGCCCAGTCCCTGCAACGCAATCACCGAGCCGGAGCGAATGGAGGTGTCGCCGACTGCCACGCCTTCGCCCTTGATGTATTCCAGCGTCATGTCATTGAACTTCCCCTTGGCGATCTGCAGCGCCTCCCCGTTGGAAAACAGGGCATGATTCACCATCAGGGTCTGGGTGTCGAAGAAAGCGTTCTGGGTTGCGGTCACTCCCAGAGTCGACCCACCCATCATGGTGGTCTCGTCGCCCTTCTGCGCGGTTGCGGTAACGATTTGCTTGCTCTTTGGATCCCAGCCCTGCACCACGACCTCGCTGACCTGATTGAGGGTGTTCAAGCGGGGATAGAACGATTTCAGCGTAAGCCCGTAGGTGAGCGTGGTCACCTGGCTCTTGTCATTAGCCGCTTTGCGGAAGTACAAGGTGCGGTCCTGCACCACCACCTCGTAGCGAATGCGGCGCGCGCGATCCAGCAGGAAATCGATGTCGGTCTGGTTGTTCTGCAGCAGGTATTCATGCACTACCTGGGTATCGTCGGTTTGCGCGCTCAGTTGCAGAGTGCGCGCGATCTGCTCGGCAACCTGGCTATCGGTCATATTGGTGAAGGTCCGCGTGTTGCGACCGCGACGGAAGCGCTGCAGCAAGTCGTAGCCGTGGATCTTCAGTACGGGCGAGCCGTCATCGGGAAAATCAGGCTCGATCGCGGTGACCTCGCCGGTGAACAGGCTCGTCATGGTATCGACATATCCCACCCGAATCTCCACTTGCGTGCCGACGTCGAGCTGCGTATCCGTGCCTTTGAAGGTCTGCAGCTTGGAATCCCAGTCGTTGATAGTCATGGTGAAAACCGACGCGCCCTCCACGTAGTCGCTCGCGTTGATGGAGAGAATCGCCAGCATCGTGGCCTCCGGTAGCACGTTCCCGTTAGCCAGCACTTTGAGGTTCGGTGAATCACGAACGACTTGGAAGCCAGGATCGCCCATAGTTTTGTTGTCTCACTCCTTCACTGCACTGCCGGGATCACCAGCACGGTTCCCGCCGTCAGCACCCGCGGATTATCGATGTTGTTCTGTTCTGCGATGAGTCGCCAGTTCGTGGGATCCTGCCAGACTGCGTTGGTGATCCCGGCGAGGGTGTCGCCCGCTCGCGCTGTGTAGGTTTGCGCCGGCGAGGAACCGCGGCGCGGATTTTGCTGCTCGTCGGTGACCGGCAGACTGAACTCGGTGAATTGCACGCTCAGCTTCGCCCGCACCGGCGTGCCGTCAGAGGCGAACAGTACGAACTGTTGCTTCAGGCTGGCGAGCACACAGGTAAATGGGAATCCGCTGTCGGGATTCGCAGGTCCCCAACTCAATTGCACGACCGGAGGCCGCTTGCCATTGTTGCCGTTGTCCGTAGTGACTACCAGCAACTGCGCGAACTGGGCAGTGTACTGGCGGACGTCCTGTAGCGTTTCATACGTATCAAAGAACAAATCCATCGAGAGCTTTTTCCGCTCGCTTCCGGTGTATTGCAGTTCGGGGGGACGCCGATTTCCCTTTTGCTCCTCCCACTTGCTGGAGCTCTCAAAGGTGTACTCCGAGGGATTGAACAGCACCTCGAACTGCATGCCCGAATCGGTATTGGTGATGTTGAGTTTCTCCAGCGCCATAACCATCCTCTAACCAGGAAATCCCAGCCTTTCCTTTTCCACGACCAGACGCCGCCGCAGCAGGCTCTCAACCTGGTCGGTGATGCTCGCGTAGTCATGCCGGGTGAAGTGCTGTACTACCGCACCGGATGACATCGCGTGGCGAACTTCTTTCTGCACGAGATCAACAATTTCCCGGCGGCCGCCGGCGAGACTGCTTCCCGGATCGGCGGCAACCGGGCGCGGCTGTTGCGCGTAGACGTAGCTGGTGTTGGCGGTCGCCAAAACTTGCTCCGGCCGAACGGAGAGAGTCATTCCTGGGCTGGATTCAAGCTCTCGGGTTGTGCGCGCGCCGGGTAATCGGGCCGCGAACGACAGAGACGGAGTGCGATCCTGCACAGCGGGCAGGTGCGTGAATCGAGCTTCTGGCCCGGCGGAGGGGACAGTGGTCGCCAACCCGAACGGAACCGCAGCGCCCTCGAAGATTCGAGTGTCGACTTGGCTGCGGACGGCCGGGAAGGCTGGTGCCGGCAAAATAGTTGTTCAGCAAGGTGAACGGCGTGGTCACCCATGAGCTGAAGAACGACTGGGTTGAATTCACCACACCCGGCTGCGGGACAAACGAGCCTCTCACCGGAGCCAGTGCGGAAACCCTGTCGAAGACCCGTTCCTGCGGATGCGTTTCCCAGCGCGTAGAGGTTGTTGGCTGATGAGCCGAGCGCATTTCCGAAGGCAAGACTGATGTCAGGGTTTGCGAGCGAAGCACCAGCGTGCTCTGTCCCATGCCGCGATGTATGCCCCTGTGTTGCTGGACAGGTTCTGATTGCAACGCGCTTCGGGAGTCGCTGGCGGGCGTGAGCCAACGCGGCGCGGCGCGCATCGTCGTTTGTGCGGCCGCCGATGGGAACAAGCGGTGAATCGGCTCGGCTCTGCGCAGTCGTGGCGGCTGATCGAATTCGGACTGAGCACGGCCTGCGCGCCAAAGACTGGCTGGGCCATAGAAGATGCTACTCGGCGATACGGGAACATCTCGAGCGGTAGCGGGCGCGACCTGCATCCAGCGCTCGACGGTGCGGCTGACAGGAGCGTACGTGACCTGCGAAACATGCAGCGGCGACATGATCCTGAGCGTGGAGCTTTCGCGGAGATGCCGCGCAAGGTGATAGACAAACTGATACCGCGACGTAGAGGCGGCAGGCACCGGGCCGCGATGCCGCAAGAACCACTTCGCGAACTGCGGCGCTCGCCCCACGGCAAAGTGCCGCCGGCTGGAGGCGACGTTCCGTGCGAAGTGGGTGGGCGCGTTCATAAGGCTACTTTTGGCGTTTCCGACTTGCCCATGGCATAGCTTCAACTCACATCAACGACCGCACCATTTGCGTAGCGGACATTGGTCGCATAGAAACCGTTGATGACTGAGTAGGGGCCATCCGCCCCTTGCTCAACCTGGAAACCTGTTTCGCGCTGAATTGCCCGTAGCGCTTCCGCGAGCCGATCCGCATTCAGCTCCCAGATCTCACGTTGGTCCTTCCCCTGTAAAGAGAAAGGAAGCCAAACATCGGACTGGGTGTTAATAGAAAATAGAAAGGTGTCTAGAGTGATCGCGCGAAGCCAGATCAAATCGTCGACGGCAATCTCTCCAGCTGGAGTGCGCACAACGCCCGCACCAGAGACTTCGATGGTCAACGGGTACACAGAATCGTCGCGCATCGCTGCTTGGGCTGCGGAACCTACTTCCGAGAGCAGCTCAGCTCCTGCTGTGAGCTCTATGTTGGGCCTCTCCACTCGCTGACCCGCCGCGACCCCGTGTTGACCAGCTCGCATCCATCTGGACAGCTGGATTCTGTGCGGCAGGAGCAGATCCTTCCCGGCAAGGATAGAGCCGACGGTGCGGCATGTCGCCAGCAACCGCTGCAGGGCCTGATAGCTGAGCTCCGTGACCGGTGGGCCGTGGAAATGCCACGCGGCAACTGGCCCACGACTGCGTTCAAGCTTCACTCGTTCCTCCTAGAACGTCTTAACAACACCATCAGAGAAACTTATCTTTAACATCACTGACGGATTCGCAGCCTTAAAGGCATCGATACCACCCATGTAACCAGCGTGGCCCAACGCCGGATTTGCACTGGCAACGAAGTCGGCGTATGTGCCATTTTGCACATCAATTGAGACGATCTTTTGCATGGCAGGGGCATTTGCAAGTTGACCCGCAGCACTGTCCGCTTGACTCTTGATATTTCCCAATCCTTTGACGCCCTTGAACTGGTAAGCAGCAGTCCATGCTCCGGTGATGGACACCACCAGCAGGTCAACGTCTCCACCCCCCGGCGGCGTTTCCTCAAACCTCATTCTGGAGGTGAATGCGGGTGGGAATTTGCTAGCCTGATCTAGTGCCATGTAAGTCGAATGAACCATTCCAGGGTTTTTCAAATTCCTCAAAACCTGTTCGTATCCCGGGACGGCGGCGAAACGACCCGTCCGTATGAACTGGAACACAGCGTCGCCATTTCCGTCAGCTTTGACGCCGGCGACAATTTTGTCTATATCAGCTGGCGAAGAGCCGAAATAACCGGTGCCGATCATGAGGGCCCGTAGCGCCGGTTCATCGGCGACGTCGAGCGGTTTGCTGAAGAATGGATTTATCTCAGCTCGGACGTCGACTTTCCCGTCGTCGCCAGTCGTCAGGGTGATCGTTGTCAGCTTGAATTCGGTCTGTATGCCGGGCAAAGCCTTCTCGACGGTCTTGCGGTCGTGATTGGAGGCGCTTGCAATTTCGTCTGCCCTTGCTACCGCTGCATGTACGTCTCGGTCCTTCTCCTCATTTGTCCGCTCGTCTTTTTCGTCCTTCTTGTCCTCTTTCCCGAACGCCTTGGCGAAGAGCTTTTTCGCCATGGTGACGATCCAGTCGATCACCTTGTCCAGCGCCTTATCGATGGGCTGACGGACCTTGGTATTAATAATGTCCATCACCTTGGCGGCGAGATCGCCCAGCCCGAGGAAGCCAGCCAGGAAGCTGATGGCAAGGGTAAGCAGTCCGGCCAAAGTGTTTTCGACTTTGTTGGCGCGTTGCCGATGGCGGCGTTGCCGATGGCGCCGCTGGCGATCTCCATCATGGAGTCGAGGAAGGCCACGGCGACCTGAATGATCTTCTGCAGTTTCTGGAGGAAGACCTCGACGGTGTTGTAGATCGAGATGATGGCTTCGATGAAAGCGGCTCCGGGAATCAGCATCCCGATCACCTTTTCCACCGCCTTCTTCACGACGGTCTCGGTCAGGAAGGAGATGATTCCCTGCATGACCATGTCCTTCAGGTTGCTGAGCTGTTCCTTGATCTGCTCCCAGGCGGCTGCCGGGCCCTTGGTGACGAGAGTGACGACGAGCTCAAAGCCCGTCTCCATCGCCTTGACGGCGGGCTCGCCGACCACCTTGACCAGCTTCTGGCGGATGTTCTGCCAGCTGATGCCCAGCACCGACAAGACGAATTTCACGATCTCGCTGATGTCGAGCGACTTGGGAATGTAGACGCCCTCGAGGTTGCCGGTGAGCCACTGGATGAAGCTGTCTTTCAGGTGGGTGCCAATGTTGCTGGCGAACTGCTGGAAGCCGAGTTTGCCGGCGGCGACCAGATTGCCGACAAAGGCGATCGGGTTCTTGAGAATGGTCTTGAAGGCTCCGCCGACCTTCTTGAGATACGGAATGGCCGCCGGCGCCAGTACCTCAAAGATGATCTGCAGCAGTTGCCAGAGCGCGTCGCCCGCCCACTTTATGAAACTGCCGATAAAGTTGCCGAAGACGGTCGCCACCTTGGCGAAGGCGTTGGTGATGATGACCACGTCCTCCAGGGTCAGCGACTTCAACGTATTGATGAACAGAGTAGGAATCTGAGTGACAAAGCCGAGCAGCCCGGCAAGGGCGCCTTGGAACCAGGCCCAGGCGCGCGGCAGGGCATTCGCCTTCTTGATGTTGTTCCAGGTCTCTTCTTCCCCGATCAGCTTCATGAAGCCGCCGATCAGAGTCTCGGCGGTGCGGGGCACGGGATCGCCGGTGATAGGATTTTTGCCCAGGACGGCGATCAGCAAATCCCAACCGCGCGTACCCTCCGCCAGCTTGGCTAGCGGCATAAGGATGGCATCCTTGATGAGGCCGAGGATGCCGGTCACCAATCCGACGACAAAGTTCTTGATGCGGTCGACGGGCTCGGTGAAGATCGCCTTGGCGCGGTCCCACAGGGCTCCCAGGTGTAACAGGTCGCTGAGGCCAAGCGAACTGCCGAACTTCTTGATGGCTTGAAGTATGGAGTCAGCCGCCAGACCGAGGGTTTGCAGCTGCTGCGTCACAAAGGCGCCGACCTTGTCGATCACGCCATAGTTATCCAGCGCCTGAGTAATAAGCGCGCCGCCGGGAGCAATCTCCACCAGGGCACGAATGAGGTTGGCGGGACTGCGATCCACCGAGCTCATAGTGATCGGATTGACGCCTATGATCAGCGTGAACAGGCGGAAGCCGGGGATGAGACTAACTTTGTCGGAGATGAAGTTGAGGAACTTGCCGAGAATGCCGGAGGGAGCGGAATCGTCCGCGTCGTCGCGCTGTACCGACGGCATAACCGCCGGCGCAGCAGGCACCGCCTGCATCTGAGCCGCACCGCCGGAAACGACCGCACTCTGCACGGCCTCGGCCTGGAGCTCGTGCGCGTCGCCGGGCTGACTGATGCCGGAGCTCACGGTGCCCTGACTCTGCTGCACGACGTGGGTCAGCTCGTGAGCTACCAGTCCACGGCCAGCCGTGTCCGAGGGATTGTATTGGCCGGGCGCAAAGTAAATGTCGTTGCCGGTGGTGAAGGCGTTGGCGTTGAGCTCCTGCGCGGCCTGCCCGGCTGGCGCATCGGTATGAATGCGGACCTGGCCGAGATCCTGACCGGCCACCGGTTCCATGAAGGCGCGCGTTCCGGAGTCGAGTGGATGGCCGGTGCTGCCCTCGAGATTTGGAGCGGCAGCGGGTGCGTGCGAGTCAGCTGCCTGCCGCTGTAGCGGAGGCGGTGCTCCGTTTCCATTTGCGGGAGGAGCCGCTGGCGCTGACGGCGCGAATCCGGCGGCTTGCCGCTGCATGGGAAGCTCGGCGGGGTGCGCTCCATTTCCATTTCCATTTCCCGCCGCACCGGCGGTCAATCCAGAGTTGGTACCGTGTGCGCCGTTACCATTGGCGGGAGGAGCCGCAGGAGCTGACGGCGCAAATGCGGCGACTTGCTTCTCCACGAAAGGTTCGCTGCTCTGCTTGCCGTGGCTATTCGCATCGGAAGCGATAGGAGTTCCCGCAAGCTGCCGCTGCACGGGCGCAGCCCCGTGGGTATCGCCGGCGTTGCCGGCAACAGGGCCAGTACCGTGCGCCGATTGATGGGGATCCGGCGAGTTTCCGTGCTTTGCGCTGCCGGCGGTTGAGGCCCCGGCTTCCGGTTTCCCTCCGCTGCGCCCGATGGAGGTAAGCATGCGCTGCACGTAGCGATTGCCATATTGCTGCTGCATCGAGCCCAGCACACGCTCGCGCTGCGAGTCGTTCACCGGATTGGCGTAATCGGAAGAAGTAAAGATTGGCGAGAAGCGCTCGGGCGGCGGCTCACGACCAGCGGAGGACTGCGCGATGCTGCGGAAATAGGAGTACGCCCCGTTATGCTCACTCAGATCCGACTCAGGCGCCTTCGGCTGGGCGGCGGCCGGTTGCTGGGTGCGCACCGGCTCAGCCGTCTGCTTGGTATCGGTCGGGGCTGTAAGCTGCTCGGGCATAGAGTTCCGCGATTACACGTTCGCCATCACCGGCTCGGGCACGGTCGTTATCTGCACCAGCGCCTGCGGCGACACTTCTTCCTGCACGGGAAATAGCTTTTCCAGATCGGGACTCACCACTTGATGTTCGAAGTCGGCCCAGATGCGGGCATCTTTGCGACAGTCGTAGCCGCGACAGACCACAGGACGGTGATCGTAGATGCCGCAGCCCATGCGTCCGCGATCAAGATGATGGCAATAACCGTCGGCGCCGCGGCGGATCATATAGGGATGGCCGAGTTCCCATTTCACATGACCCTCTTCGACATCCTGACGGGAGAGCGCGAAACCCAGACGGCAGCAAGCGGCGCGGCACAGGGGAATGCGGTTCTCGCAGTCGATTTGAACGGTGGACTGGAAGGCATACTTATCGCCATTGATGGTGGTGAGAGCGACACCCATGCCTTTTTCACTGAACTTGGCGACCAGGCGCTCGTTCATAGCGCTCTTGCGTGCGTCGAGCTCCTCCACCGTGATGATGCCGCGCTCCATCAGGAGCTCCATCAGGGCATAGGAGAAAGAAGCGACTTCCAGCAGCTTGCCGGTGTTGGCGTTGGCGCGGCTGTGGGCGTACAACAGGCCTTCGGCCACCTCTTCGCGCAGGGTTTCGTTGGCACTTCCTTCCGTCCGCATCACGATGTTCCTCCTCTCGCACTCACTTGGCCGGGGATTCACCGGCCGGCTGAGGCGTTTCAATCTTGCCTTTGGCGCGGTCTACTTTCTTCTTGAACGGCTTGTCCGAAATGGCGCGGCGGTCGATGGTATTCACGAAGTCCTTGCCCACCTCAGCCCAGAGAAATTTTCCGAAGAGCTGCAGGAACGCCGAGCGCTCGATGCCTTGGGGCTGTTGCTTGGCCATCTCGTCAGCGGCGGCGGGAAATAGCAGGACCAGATTCAACAGCAGGCGAGGACGCTCGGAGTCGCCCGCGGCGTAGATTTCTATGGCGCGATCCTCGTAGTCGACGGCGGCGGAGATTATGCTGACTGCGGCAACAATGGCGGGCGTCAGATGAAAGGACGCGGCGGCCATTTCTGGTTTCACCGGAGGCTTCGGGGTTCCGACTTCCTTGTCTTCCTTGGGCTTCTCGGTTTTTTCGGCGAGGTCCTCTTTCTTGATTGGGTGCAATGCACTCTGATCAGCGCGCTCGTGGATGATAGCGGGACGCCCGGCGGCCACAGATCGTCCCGCCGCGCGAGCTTCCGATTCCACAGCACCACCGTGGGACCCTGCACCTTCCTGCTGCGCTACGTGCGCTAACTCGTGGGCCAGGATTTCGCGACCGCGAGGCGTGGCGGGATCGTATTCGCCGGCAGCGAAGTACACGTCCTTGCCGCGAGTGACTGCTAGGGCTTGCTGAGAATCGGCGAGGGAGGCGGCTTGTTCGCCGGTATGCAAGCGCACGTCAGATAGATCTGTCTTGAGGGCAGGCTCTATGTTTGCGCGCGATTGCGCTTCCAGCGGGAAGGTGCGACTGTCCGATTTGTCCAGCATCCGCTGCACGTGGCGATTTCCGAAACTTTGCTGCAACTCGCCGAGGATGCCCGCGATGCGCGGGGCATTGACAGAATTGGTGAGGTCGGCTGAAGCCAGGTCCGTGGTGGTTGCGTTTTTCGCATCGATGATGGAGCGCTTCGGCGATTCTTTCGCCGGCGGTTCGACGGATCGCAGTATGGGGTCGGGTCTTTGCGCGTGCTCCTTCATGCGGTAGCCTCCTCCGGCTCGACGAACTCGAAGTAATGGTCGAAATCGGCTTTGATGCAGAGCCGCCCCAGCTTGCGCAACTCGCGACGGGTGGCGCGAATCACGTGATACATGCGCACCTCCTGCTGTTCCTGTGCCGCCAGGAAAGCGGCGGAGAGAGCGATGTTGCGAATGCTTCCGCCCGTAAGTTTGAACTTGTGCGCCAGGAAGGCGAAGTCGATGTCATCCGAGAGTGGCGTCTCGCGGGGGAAAACAGATCGCCAGATACGCGAGCGCTGCTTCTCGTCAGGCAGCGGAAACTCTACCAGGAAGCGCAGGCGACGCCGGAAGGCTTCATCGATGTTCTTCTGGAAGTTGGTCGCCAGAATGACGATGCCTTCATACTCCTCCATGCGCTGGAGCAGGTAGTCGATTTCGATGTTGGCATAACGGTCGTGAGAATCCTTGACCTCCGACCGCCGGCCAAAGAGCGCGTCAGCTTCGTCGAAAAACAGAATGCCATTGCTCTGGTCGGCTTCATCGAAAACCCGGCTGAGGTTCTTCTCCGTCTCCCCGATGTACTTGCTGACGACGCAGGAGAGATCGACCTTAAATAGATCCAGCCGAAGCTCCTGGGCGATCACCTCGGCCGCCATGGTCTTACCCGTACCGGGAGCTCCGACAAAAAGGGCGCTGACCCCCTTGCCCAGCGACATCTTATGATCGAAGCGCCACTCGCCAAAGACGTGGCGGCGGAAGTTGAGGTGGGAGCAGATTTCGCGAAGGTGTACCAGTCCTTCCGCAGGAAGACAGATGTCCTCCCAGCGATACAACGGCACAACGCGACGGGCGGTAGAAGTGAGCCGCGAGGCGGACTGTGCACGGCACGCCTCGTAGAGGTGGTCTAGAGAGAGACCTTCCGAGTTACTCAGCCGGCGGGCTTGTTCCACAGCGCTGCGGATGCGGCCGCCAGTAAACTGAAACTTGCCGGCCAGAGCGCTGGCTTCCTGGCGCTCCAACTCCGGCGCAAAGCGCCACCACATTGCCAGGCGCATGGTGTGATCCGGCATAGAGAACGAGACCGCAGGAATTGGTTCGGGAAGGTCACTCACTACTTCGTTCCAATTCTGGCTGCTGCCGAGGATGGCATGTCCCGGACTCTCTTCAAGGGCCTGCAACAGCGCCAGACGCGACGGCAGCTTGTCCTCCGCAAGAAGAACTTCGGCGCTATCCAGGTAGAGCACCGCATTCCGCAAGATGGCTTCACGCGTCAGCTTGGCCGCAATCCGGGAGGCGATCGCGCCGGCCGCCAGTGCTTTGGGAATATTGGCGACCAGCAGAGTGCGGCCGGAAAGAGCGCAAAGCGCCTCGGCGGCCAGTTTCCGCCCCGCCCCGCGCGGGCCTACAAAGAGGCTCAGCTTTACGCCGATGTCGTGTATCTGATGGAGGCGGCCGCGAAGCTCCTCGGAGAACAGCAGATCTTCCATCGCTGCATTCGGAGCGACGCTTCGGGTGAAGCCGGCAATCGCCTCATCTAGAACGTCGTTGTCCAGCAGGTAGGCCGTAATGCGGTCGTCGAGCCGTAGCGGGCGCGAGAGCAGAGAGAACTGTCCATCGTTCGATTCGTTGACCGGTATCACCAGTTGATGGCGCAGCAGGGGCATGCTGGGCAGCAGCCGCGCGCGGCAGGCCAGGCGCTCCTCCAGCGAATGGCAATTCAAGTCGAGCGCCAGGTCCAGGGTGGGCCACTTGCGCATCACATCGTTCTGCAGGTAGGCGTACAGCTTTTCGTATTTGCGATCGATCTCGGGAGCCAGACAAAGCAGGAGAACGCTGAGGTCGAAGTCCTCCAGCCCGAACAATCTGCGCAGAGCACGCAGTGGCGAGCCTGCAATGTCCTCGGCAGCCGCGCCACGCTGCTCGGCAGCCCGAGCCTCCAGGGCCTCCGCTTTCGGACACTCCGGCGGTTGCGCACTGGAGCGGCCGGGCAGAATGGCGTCAATCTCTTCCTCGGAAAGAAACAAGCCGCGAAACTGGTTGTATCCGGCGGCTACGGGATCCAGACGCAGCCGTTCGGCACGAGCACCCAGCAACAGGTCCAGCCGTTTCAGCTCGGAGAAGAGATGGCTTTCACAGCACACCGCCACGCGACTCAGCCTCCTCCCTGGGTAAACTGCGTCACCACCTGAGTGACACGTGAAACCGGCAAGCTGATGGAGGAATCGATCAGCACGGTGCGGACCTCGTATCCAACCGAGAGGCGATAGGGCTTGGCCAGCGCTGTCCAGACGCGCGTCAGATCTTCAATGGCGAGCTGCACCAGATCGATGCGGTATTGTTCGGCCGTGTCTTCCAGCGATCCCTGGAGTTCAGCCCCCTGCACGATGCCGGCGTCGTGAAAGATGCGCATCGCTTCGCCCAGCACGCGATGCTCGTCCAGCTTGTTCTCGGCGAAGGGAGTGAGAACGTAAAACAGATTCAGCGCCAGCGGCGGGAAGAGCAGGTTGCCGGGGCCGTCGGCGATCCAGTCCTCATTGCGGAGGAAGACATTCTCGGTCACGCGAAAGAGAAACAGATTGATCTTGGGCGTGGTAGAGCTGGAATCGACGGTCTCATCCGCGGGAGAAATCAACGTCACATCGAAGAGACCAGTGGGATTCTGCTGATTGGTCAGCATACTCTGCAGCGTCAGGGTCACATCGCCGATGGCCGTGGAAACGCTCATCCTCCCGCTTACCCTTTCTGTATCCCTTCGTGCGCCAGCTCCAGCGACTCGATGGCGATCTCGTTGCCGGTGGCTTTCATATCCGGGCCAACCCACTTCACGGGAAAGGCGCGAACCAGGTTCCAACGGAGCGCAGGGGCTCCGGATTCGTCGTTGAGAATGATGGCGATGTTGGGATTGGAGGCACGCGCATTGATGCTGAACAGACCATTGGCCACGTCCTGCTGCCAATCGAACAGGTCGGTGGCTTGACTAATGCCGTGCTTGAGGGTGACGTTGTTGTAGGTGGAGGTATCGGGAAACTTCAGGGTGGTGGAATTGTTGCCGCCCTCTTTGTATTCGAAGACCTTGTTCTCCGCCGACAGGCCGGTACACTCGGAGAATCCCGCCACCTGGATGCTGCCCAGTTCGACGACGAATCGAAAACCCGCGTAGGGATCGGTTGATCTGGCTGCCATGCCGTAGCCTTCGCTTCTATGTCTGTTCGCTTACCGCCAATGCTTCCGCCGTACGCAGAATGTTCACGACGACAAACTCCGCCGGATACGCGGGAGCGAAACCGATTCTGGCCAGCATCTGGCCGGCGGCAATGACGTCCGGGGTATTGGTCTGGGCGTCACACTCCACGAAAAACGCATCCGCCACGGTGTTGCCGGCCAGCGCGCCCTGCCGAAACAAGCCGGTGAGAAACAAGGTCAGCGTCGCCTTCACCTGCGCCCAGAGCTTGGGGGTGTTGGGCTCGAAGACGCTCCACCGCAGGTTCAGCAGAATGTTCATCACGATGGCGTGATAGATCCGCCGCAAGTTGAGGTAGCGCCAATTGGGATCGAGACTCAGGGTGCGCGCTCCCCAAACCATCAATCCGCGACCCGGCAAGGCGCGCAGACAATTGACCGAGAGCGGATTGAGCACGGCCTGCTGATCGTCGCTAACGCAGAATTCGAGATCGATGATGCCCTGAACGACTTGATTGGCCGGCGCCTTACCGATGCCGCGCTGCGACTCGACCGCGGCATAAATGCCGGCTAGGTGACCGCAGGGAGGAATGAGCAGATCGTAGCCGCCAAAATCCGATGCCTGCTCGCGAATCCAGGGATAGTAAAGCGCTGCGTTCTTGGAGGACGGAGCGAGGCGGAAGTTGGAAACCCAGTCGTCAATCGGACTGGCGCCGACTCCAATTTGCGCGCCCCGAGGCGAATCGAGAATCGCGAAGCGGTCCTGCAGCAGCGCGCAATGCGCGAGCATGTCCGATTGACCCTGTTTCAGATTGTCGGACGGCACGCCGTCGGGCGGAATGGGCGTGAACACAATCCCATCCGGCGATACCTGAATGGCAGCGGCACTTACCGCGCTGTAGAGATCCGGTAGAGACAGATCGGGAACGGCGATGAGCCCGATTTCCGGAACGTCCTCCAGTACCGCTAGTCCCCACTTGCTGAACTGCGTCGTGGAAAGGTATCCGCCAGAGATGTAGCCGGTGTAGTGGGGCGTGTCCAAACCGACCGGCTGATTTGACGGCCAATCCAGACCGTTTTGCAGAGTAACGGTTCCGGACGCGGGCCGAGGCTGTCCCAACGCGGGCTTGCCCTGTTGCTGCGCCTGCGCAGCCACGGGGTCGACGAGATGAATCAGAATCGACTGGCCATTGAGCCCCTTGTTGACGTAGTCGGGATCCTCCGGTATTCCGTTGACGATCCGCAGAAAATACTGCGGATTGTTGGGATCCATAGAGAGGTTGTCGAAGACCTCCTGGCGGGCGAGCACGCCGCCTGGCGAGTATTGCACAGTCAACTTGAATCCGAATCCGACGACCTTGGTGCCCGCCATATAGGTCTGTCCGAGTGGCGGCTGAAAGGTAATCGTGAGGCCGGCATTATCGACTGTCTTGACCGTGGCCGTGGCCCGGCTCAGCGGATTGCTGGGATCGATGAGGGTGAGGGAGTCGCCGGCCTGTATGCCGGCGACGGTGCTTACCGTGATGGTGGCGCCGGTTTTATCCAGCAGCGGTTGGGTGAGCTGCGCCAGCGTGAAGATACCGCTGGAAAGCCCGACCGTGACGGTAACGTCGTTTCCCCAACTGCCGGGATTCGCGGCGTCGATTCCGATCACCGGATGGTTTGGGTCTGGAGTATTGTCTGGGGCTGGAGTGTCGAGAACGCCCGTGGCCGCGACAGCCGACTCATCCGCGACCCGCACCACGTGACAACGAATGCCACCGTTCTGGAAGAATCCATAAACCGCGTAAGACAGATAACTGAATCCGGTGAAGCTTCCGAAAATGTCCTGAAATTGTCCCCAATTGGCAAGGGCTTGAGGATAGTTGATGGGTCCTGATGTGGCTTGGCCGACGAAACCGGTGATGCTAAGGCTCAGCGGCAGGACAGGGGCCGGCTCTTGAATGCGGATGTAGACGCCCGGCGTGCTGAGACTGGTGGCCATAAGCGATTGGTTACAACCTGGACTGAGCGTCGTTGATTTCGGTGTTGATGCGGGAGATCTCCTTCACCCAACGAACCCGTTCCAAGTGCGACATCTCGAAAATCTCCTCCCGTGGCCAATGAAAGTGATAGGCGACAAACGCTACCTCCCTGGCGAGCTGTTCCAGGGGGTAGCGAACTACCCCTCCAGGCCGTTTCCTCCGTTCAGGACGGAGTCCGACACCTCAAATTCGTGTTCGCAGGACGGGCACAGAACCTTAGCTCGAGAATGCCCGGCGGAGTTGATGCGCCGGTATAGGTCCTGCAGATAGGCGAGGTCGGCGGAGAACAGACTCTCCACAACTGCTGGGTTGATATCGCGCAGATCGCCGAGCCGGGTGACCACGCGCGACAACAAAATCACCGCCAGATAGGCCTGGTTTCGTTGCACACGCGGGTCTTGCAGCGGGGCGATTTCGTCCCTGGCGTTAGCCAGGCGCATGACCCCATTGCGATGTAGGTTGCCGTCCTTGTCGACAAAACCCATCGGCAAGGTGAAATCGAATTCGGTCTGCAGCATTATTGCCTCACCATACCCTCGTGCGTCATCTCAATCGCCTCGATGGCGATCTCATTGGCGTTGGCTTTCAGGTCCGGGGCCGTGTACTTGGAGGGCCATGCATTGACCAGGTTGTAGCGCACCTGTTCGTTGCGGCCCTCGTCGAGCACAACGATGGAGACGTTCTGGCGCGTGATATCGCCATCCATCACCGTCTTGTGCCAGGTGAACAGGGAATTGTCGGTGGTCAAGCCGGTTTTCAGAGTGACGTTTCCGAATTTGCTCAGGCCGGGAAGCTTGCGAGGCACGATGTCGTCGCCGCCTTCGCGGTACTCGATGACGTTGGTCTCGGCGTTGATGCCGGTGCATTCGGAGAAACCGGCTTTGGTGATGCCCTGAATCTCCAGCAGGAAATTCTGGGATGCAAATGGATCGGGTGGCCTTCTTGCCATGCTATTTCTCCTTCCAACACGCTTTGCTATTCGCTGACGCTTCCACCACCGCTAGTCAACTGAATCTGGAAGATGACAAACTCAGCGGGCTTTACGGGTGCGATGCCAACTACGGTCACCACGCGACCGACGGCTATCGATTCCGGAGGATTGGTTTCCGAGTCGCACTTGACGAAGTAGGCCTGCTCGGCCTTATCGCCGAACAACGCGCCGCCCATCCACTGCAGGCGAAGGAACGCGCCCACGTCGCGGATAATGCGCTTCCACAAGGACGGATCATTGGGTTCGAAAACCACGCCCTGGGTTCCTAGCAGGATGGACTGCTCGATCTCGATGACCAGGCGACGAACCGGAACGTAGGTCCACTCCGAGTCAGAAGAGACGGTTCGTGCACCCCAGATGACGATGCCGGCGTCGGCGAACTTGCGGATCACGTTGACGCCCGCAGGATTGAGCAGATCCTGCTCGCCCTGGGTGGTGATGCGCTCGATGTCCATCGCCGAGTTCACATAGCCATCCACGGTGCCGGCAGGCGCCTTGAACACGCCGCGCGCAACATCGGTCGCCGAGTAGCGGCCCACCATCGCGCCGGAGGGCGGAGCCAGCTTCAGGCCGCCGGTAAGCGGATCGGTAATCTGTATCCACGGGTAATAGATCGCGGCATATTTGGAGTTGAAGGCGTTGCCGCTGAAGGTGTTCTGTCCCTGTTTGTAGTCGAGCGCCTGCTGCGGAAGCAGACCGCTGGGCGTATCCGCCACGTAGAAGCAGTCGCCGCGATTCTGACAGTAAGTGATGGCCGACAGCGTCGCATCGCGGGCCTGTAGTCCGTCAAATTGCTGCAAGTCCGGAATGGCGACGATGTTGATGTCGTCCACCGGATCGAAGGAAAACAGGCCGGTACCCGGGTTCAATCCCTGGGCCACCTGGCCGATCAAGTCGGTAGCGTGCATGGCGGTCGGGTCCGACGTCGGACCTGGAGGCAAACCGTCGGTACCGCCGGTAAGCGTCGCCGTCTGCAGAGGCGGCGGAGCCGTGCTGGACGGTTCCGGGCTTGGATCTATGGCGGTGATGTACTTGGAAACGCCATTGACCCGTTGCTCTACGTGATTGGGGTTGGGGATGCCGTTTGAATCCGACTCAACCAGGGAGACGTGGGCGTACGTCTCCACCAACACCGGCAACGTGGAACCAGTCGGAGTTTCGAAGACCTGGAGCTGGAACTGCTGGTTCGGGTTCGCGTTGTAGTCGAAGGTGGCGCCGCTGCCGCTGCCGCCGGTGACCGTCAAAGCCTTTCCGGTGTTGTACCCGGTTCCGGGGGCGGTCAGAGTCGACTGCACGATTGCGCCGGTTGTCGATACGGAATTCACGGTAACCGTCCCGCTGCTTCCGCCGACATTGAGGTCGAAGGTGGCGTTAGTTCCGCTGCCGCCGGTAACGCTTAGAGCCGTCGCCGTGGTGTATCCCGTTCCCGGAGTAGTCAGGGTATATTGCACCACGGCACCGGTCGGAGATACGGAGTTCACGGTAATCGTCAAGCCGCTTCCGCCGGCGTTGAGATTGAAGGTAGCGCCGGTTCCGGCACCACCGGTAACGGCCAGACCGTTCGCCGTGGTGTATCCCGTTCCTGGCGTAGTAAGGGTGAATTGGGTCACCGCACCGGCCGCCGATACAGAATTCACCGTAAGTGTCGCGCCGCTTCCGCCTGCCTGGACCAAGGTCAGGACATCATTCGCCTTGTAGCCCGTCCCGCCAGCATCCAAAGTGACCGTCGGGACATACTGGATCAAGGTCAGAACGTCGGCCGCTTTGTAGCCCTTCCCGCTGGCATTTAAAGTGACCGTCGGGGCGTACTGGACCAGAGTCAGGACATCGTTCTTTTGGTAGCCCGACCCCGCGGCATTCAAAGTGGCAGTCGGCGTGTTGTTGGCGTCGAAGGTATCGGCCAGAATCTGAACCGAGAGCGCGTTTCCCCAACTGCCCGGATCGAGGGCGCAGATCGTAATGAGGGTCTGGCCGGTGGAGTCGCCGGTCGAGGTCACATTGGCGGTGGCCACGTCCGGATAGGGTGTGGCCAGAGTAGGCGCCGATTTGTTCTTGAAGGCTCGCACGACATAGCAGCGCGTGCCGCCCTCGTTGAAAAAGTTCTGCACCGCATAGGCCAGAAAGGCGTTCGGTATGTAGCCGCCGAAGGTATTGCCAAACTGCGTGTAGTTGGTAATCAGCTGCGCCGAATTAACCGGACCGCTCTGCGCGAGCCCAACAAAGGCGCCAGTAGAAGTGCCCACTGCCTGAATCGGCTGGGGGCCTTCAATCTCTTCAATGTAGACTCCGGGCGATAGGTATTCAGGCATTCTTCGCTCCTTCCTTGGTTGGGGGTTTGCTGGGGGCTACGGGTGTTTTCTTGACGGCCGGCGTTGGCGCGGCAACGTAGATCTTGCCGGCATGAAGAAGGCGTTGCACGCCTGCGGCTTGGAATTCGTCATCGCTGATGGTCTGCGTTTTCCGCGGACCTAGCATAATCATTTTGCCGTTCAGCAATTCCACCGTTAGTGAACTATAGGTGGCGTTCTTGATCATCCCCATTTCCATTCTCCTTACGCCTTTGCAAGGTGGAAGTCGGCCCGGGTGCGGCCTCTTGCGCTGGCGTTCACGGTTTGCGTCTGCGTCGTAAAACCGGCGAGAGCAGCCTGTACCACGGTGCTTCCTGCCGGTTGATCCAGGTCAAAGTAGAAGTGGTAGTCACCGTTGCTGTTGGTAAGGCTGGTGACATCGCGCGCCGTGCCCAGCACGATAGTCCCGCTAGCGGTCGCGAGAGTTGCGACATTAGCTCCAGCCACGTTCGTCAAGGTCACCGGATTGCCTGCGACCGAGACCAGCGTCATCTGCACGCCTGTGAGCCCAATGCCCGAGTTGCCCGCGGTCACGCCCCCGATGATCTGCGTAACTGGATTAGGGAAGGTATAGTACGGGCTATATTTCAGACGTAAGCCGGGATTGCGCACGATGCGCACGATGGATCCGACCGCCAGCGTTCCCAGACTGGCGAGCTTCGCCTGCGAGACTTGTCCAGGCTCCAGCGTGGAGCTCAAGGTTGTGCTTACACCGGAAGCCAGGACGGCGGCGCCGGAGGAAATGCCCGAGGTCATAATTACGGGATTAAACGAGATGTTATTGCCCCCGCCGTTCAATGCGGTGACGATCACGATGAGGTCGTTGGCGCCGGCTTCGGAGAACGGCGGCGCAATCGCGGGAACGGTGACCGTATATTGCTGGTCCTGGAAGTTGCCGCCGCCCAGCTGCAAGCTCGCCGATCCAGCGGGAACCTTGGCGAAAACGAATAATCCTCCGGGCTTGTAGTACGCAGCGGCGGTGCTGTTCACAATCTCGGCGGTATAGGAACCGGGGTCGAGAGGCTCGTACACCAGGTCTTCGATCGCAAGCCCGGCCAGCGCGGCGGTTTGCACCCATTGTTCGATCATGGCTCCGCTTTCTTGCCCAACGCGGCTGCGATCTCTTCGGTCTTCGCGGGATTCAACCGGTAATGCAACTGCGCGTCCGCACCCTGGCGTTCGAGCAGCCATTCACGTTGCACTAACTCACCGATGGCCTGCTGAACTTGCAGCATCTCCCGCCGCATACGCTGCTCCATGACCCACCAGCGCACGATGCCCTCGAGCGTGTCTTTAGCCTCAGGGTGGTCCAGAAGATAATTCACGATGTCTTCTTCCACCTGAGTCATGTTGCCGAAGTTGCTGCAACTCAATGGCCTAAGGCAACAGCTTGATTTTCAAGGCCGGAAGCGACGAGCTGGGATGAGAGAGTCCGTCTCCTTGACGTGTCGCGCGAAGTAAACTGTTGTGCGCAAAGACATGGGTGGCAGGACAGATTTGTCCTGCCGCGGACACGCACATGTCCACGTGTTGTTCGCATGCCTTGGTGAGGGCGATGGCGTAACGAAGTTGTCTAGGTGGGATTAACTCGGAAGGTCTCGCCGCGAATACCGTACTTGCGCATCAACTGAAAGAAGGCGCGACGGTTCTTCTTGGCTTCGCGAGCCGCGATGCTGATGTTGCCTTGATTGGCGGCCAACAGTCCGATGATGTAGTTGCGCTCGAAGCGTTCGATGGTGCGGGCCTTGAGGGTGCGAAAGGATTCCGCTTCATCGGTCTCGGGTTCAGGCAGAACTACATCTTCAGGCTGGACGGTGGAGTGCTGCGCGAAGATCACGGCGCGCTCGACCACGTGCTCTAACTCGCGCACATTCCCGGGCCAGGCGTAACCCATGAGGCGGCTGATGGCATGGGGCGAGAATCCAGTCAGTTGCTTCTGCATTTCGCTCGAATAGCGAGCCAGGAAATGATGCGCCAGACGCGGAATGTCGTCGCTGCGCTCACGCAAGGGAGGAAGCCGAAGGGTGACGACATTCAAGCGGTAATAAAGATCGGGACGCAAGCGGCCGGCGCGAACCGCGTCCGCGGGACAGGTGTTCATCGCCGCAACAATGCGCACGTCGCTGCTGCGGATCTTGGTCGAGCCCAACCGGCGGTACTCTTTTTCCTGCAGAAAGCGTAGTAGCTTTACCTGAGTTGCCGGCGGCAGCGAATCGATTTCGTCGAGGAATAGAGTTCCACCGTCAGCCTCTTCAATGAGCCCAGACTGCGCGGCCGAGGCTCCCGTGAAGGCGCCGGGCTCGTGACCGAAAAGCTCATTCTCGAACAGCTCACCGGGAATGGCGCCGCAGTTGACCGGCACAAAAGGATGGCGCGCCCTGCGGCTGAGATAGTGAATGCCGCGCGCTACCAGATCTTTGCCGGCGCCGGTCTCTCCCGTGATCAACACCGTGGCGTCGGAGCGGGCAACGAAAGAAATCTTGTTGACTTCCGCCCGGAAACCGGCGCTGTCACCTATCAACTGTTGAAGGAACAGGCTTTCGCGTATCTCTTCCATCAAAAGCGAGATTGAGCCGGCGCTGCATCCTACGAGTTTCCTTATCCGGATTCGCACTTCGTCGGCGGAGCAGGGGGGAGCGATGAAATCCCAGGCGCCCAGTTCCAGCAATTCGAAAATCGTACGGCTATTGGCGAACTCGAGTGCGACGATGACCGGAGTTGACGGCGAGCACCTGCGAATTAAGGAAAGCTGTGACTTGACTTGCGGGAGACAGGCGCGTGAGGCGGCGAGCACGATGGCGTGCGGCTGCGCGCGGGAAAGCCGATCGCCAAGATGCGAGTCGGCCGCGGAGAACTCGACCAGCAGCTCGGATTCCGGCTGCAGGATGCTCGAAAGCTGGCCGGCGCAACCATTCTCCGGAGCCAGATCGAGCACCAGGATTCGTTTGACTCCCATCGGACACCACCATTTGCGCGTGCTATCAGGTGTACGTCACGCAGGCTATGCGGTTCATCCCCTTCTCCTGTGTGGGATGTCGGATACAAAACGACCCAATCCGTTCCAGCACTAGTCGCAGTGCAGGGTAGTGGCGCCTGAATCGGAGCTCTTCAAACCGGGAGCAAGTGAAGAAGTGCTGACAGCGGTGACTGGCAGTCTATAGCTTATCGAACAGATGTCAAGGCCATATAAGTGGTGAATCGGTCCAGATGCAAAACAATTTTGCGTACGCCTTCAGAACTGGGACGAAGGGAGTGGATGGCGGGCCGCTATTTGTTGCACAGGTAAATTGGTCCGATACTTTGCATGAAAGTTGTCGGCTCAGCTAGGTGCGATGAACATCAATCCAATTCGAACATTATGGCTCGTCTCACTCCTCGACCTGTAGCTTGCGACTGCCAATTTGTTCCTAGCGATATGGCATCTTTGGGCACTGTTCGTAGCAAGTGAAAATGTCCGCTTTTCGTAGCAAGTGAAATGTCCGGTTTTGGTTTTGGGTTGACTCATAAACCAGTCGCCGTCGTGGCGGTGGGAAAGTGGAAATCCCGCGCCTTGGGCGGGATTTCCAAGCGCGGTGGAAAAGTCGTTTTTCTGACTTTTCCACGGCGCGTCTTTTCCACCGCGTGGTCCGCGTTTCCCGTTGAGTGGATGGCGACCCCCTGGGCGCTGTAACGTCCCAGCCGATGCGGCCCGTGGGTCAGGCTGAGGCTGCCGTCCAGGTGCTGGTGAACCATGACGTTGCAACCGGCCAGCGTCCCTCTCCAGGGCACGGGTTCAATCTGCAACTGCAGGTTCTGAAAGCTGACGGTATTGTCCCGGTTCACCGTGCGCTCAAACTGCAGCGAAAAGATCAGGTCCAGATTTTTGTGCGGACACGGCAGAAACGCGCTGCCCGGTTGCGTCGGCGGCACCTGAAAGCGGCCATTGAATTCGGCGATGTAATGCTCCCGTAGAAACTGGTTGGCCGCCTCCAGGGTGGTAATGCCGTGCAGCCGCAACTCCTGTGGCAGTCGTCCTTGCCAGGTGCCGAAGCTACGCTCGCTGCGGCCCCGCGCCTGCGGCGAGTAGGCCGGGATCATCTGCACTCCCAGCTCGCGCAGCGCACGTCCCACCTGCGTCAACCGGTGCGGATCGACCTTGCCGCCCCCTTTGGGCGTGAGCCAGAAATGGCTGCCACGGTCACTGTACAGGGCGCAGAACAGACCTTTACGCTCGACCACCTCCCGCAGCCCGGCCATCACCGTCACTGTCGATTCCTCCTCCACCAATTGCGCATAGTAGATCTCGCTGCTGGCGTCATCCAGAATGACGATCAGGTCATACCAGCGCTCGTCCTGGAACCAGCGGTGATGACTGCCGTCGATGTGCAGCAGCATGCCGGGCAGCGGCCGCCGCTCCCGCCGTTTGCGATGCACCCCGCGTTTGCGTCCGCGCGCTACCAGTCCGGCTCCTTGCAGCGTTTGTTTCACCCAGCTGTAGCTCAGGTGAATCCCGTGCTGCTGGCTTAGCTTCTCGTGGAAATGTCGCACGTTCAGATCGAAGTACCGGTCGCGGTACAGTCCCAGCACCTGCTCCACCCTAGCCAGAGCAACTCGCTTGGGAGAAGGACGCCCCCGGCGCCGATCGAACAACCCGTCATAGCCGAACTCTTCCAGTCGCTCCCGCCAGCGCCGCATCGACCGAGCGCTGATGCCGATAATCTCCGCTGCCTGCCACCAGGTAATCTTCCTGGCGATCGCTCGCAAAATCACTTCCTGTATTTTCATCGCCCGCTCCATCGCGGCCTTCGAGTAAGCAACCATGCTTCGCATGGTCGCCTACTCTCGCCGCCCGCAAAGCGGACAGATCACTTGCTAACTCAACCGGACATATCATGTGCTACCGACATGGCATCTTTGGGCACTTGACAGTCCAGCGAATAAGGAGCACTGTTGCGCTAACAACTGCTCCGGAAACAATCATTGCTCAAACTTAAGAAATAGGTGCCAGGCTGGCGGAAAATCGACTGCTTCTGTATTGGGCGCCTACCTGCGTTGCCTATCACATGTCGATGACATACAGGAGGATGACATGTCATTTAATTGGAAGTCTCTGGTTCAAGAGTTGGTGAGTTTGGCGCCCTCGGTGGTGCAAGACGTTGAGACGGACAACGCCAATGCGAGCAATCAGACGAAAACGCAGCTAGCAACCCAGGCGCTGGTACAGGCGTCGACCGTTGCGCAGTCTGTCGATCCGAACGATACCACCACGATCCAAGGGGTAACTGCAGTGGCGGGTGGTATCATAACGGCTCTGAAGACGCCCTCTCCCGTACCCGCGGCTGCGGCAGCGCAATCAGGAACGCCGTAAGAACTGAAACAGCGATTCCTACAGTTCGGGAATCTTGCTCCGTTCCGGTGAACAGCACATGAGCGGGAAGTCTTTTCAGCCGAACTCAGTGCTGTTGGATTCCGCTGAGCGGCAGAGAGAGACTGTCCTTAACCCTTGTGGTGGGTCATCGGCTGGACAGTTGTTCGCCTCACCGAAGTTATGGAGCTACGTGCTGCCACTTGGTAGCGCGGGGGATGTGTGCCACTAACCAGGCGAGATGTCATCGAAATAACGCAGCAGCTCGAAGCACTACTTGCTCCAGTACGATCCGTTCACATTTGAGATTGCGACTTCGAGACTCGACAGGGGAGACGATCCCGGCCGTAACCTTTTGGCCATGCTTTGGCCTAGTCACCCGTATCTCGGCGCGGCCTCAACCACAATATCGACGGGGCAAACTCCCTGACGGGGCGTATCACTTTTGGCGATTTGGCTCGGAGCTACGAGCAACACGCATTGCCGAAACTCGCCGCCACGACGCAGCAAACAGCTCGCCACATCATCGACCGCTACCTGATTCCGCGGTGGGGCAGGGAAGCTGCCCTCGACATTCGCGCTCTGGATATTGAGATTGAGACCTGGCTTGGCTCACTCTCGCTGGCGAACCCTACGAAGGACAAGATCCGCGAGTAATGTTTCGGGTGTACTTCAAGGCCCAGAAGCATGGACTGATCCCGTGCAAAGAAGAGACGAATCCGGTGCGGTGGGTGGAGCAGTGCTGCAAGAGTTCCTACAAAGCTGTGATCGTCACGCCGTAGCAAGCTTTCAAAATCCTGATGGCCCTACCGGAGTTGGAACGAGTGCTCACGCTCCTGATTGCCGCCAGTGGTCTGCGAATTAGTGAAGCGTTGGGGCTGCAATGGCAAGACGTGGACTACGCGAATCAGCGAATCAATCTCCGACGCGTATGGGTGGACAACAAAGTTGTGGAGCAGATGAAGACGGAGCAGTCCGCAGCTCCGGCGACGATGAGTCCCACGTTGGCGGAGGTCTTGAAGAGTTGGCACCAGCAGACCCCGTACGCTCAGGAGAGCGACTGGATCTTTGCCTCCTCCAGGCTGAAGGGACGTCAACCCCGAACGGCCAGCATTCTGGCAGCAGACCATCTTCATCCCGCTGCCGCTGCAGCTGGCGTTCTGCTGAAGCGGGGGCAGAGGTTCGGATTTCACAATCTTCGGCACAGCCTCGCCACTTTCCTAGTAAATAGGGAGATGGACACTAAGACGGTTCAGGGGTTGCTACGGCACGCGGATGCGCACACGACGCTCCAGCTTTACGCCCAGAGCGTGAATTCGTCGATGGTGGAGGCGCAGGAATCGATGCTGAAAGCGATTTTGCGAAACGGCTCGAACGCGGTAAACTGAGTTTTACAGGTGACGTTTTACAGGTGATTTCCGTTTTCTGGCAGCCAGCAAAAGCTTGGTAGGCTATTGAAACGGCTAGAGATAGGCGCGTAGCTCAGTTGGTTAGAGCGCTACCTTGACACGGTAGAGGTCAGGAGTTCGAGTCTCCTCGTGCCTACCATATTTCTCAAGCACTTATAGTCGAACCGCCTTCCCCGTCCATGCACATTAACGCACATTAAGCTCCAACTGCCTCTTTTTGCGCGGGTTTGCGGGGTGGAAGCGGCGCCCGCCGCACCATTTCGACAATTTTCCCCTGTGCTTGCCGGGCATCTTCGCTGAACGCCTGCACGTAGAGCCCGAGCGTGGTGTTGGGATTGGCGTGACGCATCAGCTCCTGCACCACCTTCACGTCCTCCCCGTTCGTTTCAGCAGGGAAGCGAAGGTCCTCCGGAACGTACGCCAGCCGATGTTCTTCTCGATCCCCAGACGCTTTGCCGTCTGCTGAACATGACGCTTCAGCATGGTGTCCGGGTAATACGGCTTTTCTCCCTTCGACCGATGCGAGGCGAACATCCAGGCATCGTCTTCGGGATAGGGAGCGACGGCGCGCCAGGCTTTCAGGTCCTCGAGCTGGTACCGATGCAGCGGTACCAGCTTCTTCGAGACCTCAGTCTTGGTTTCGCCGACGTGTCCTTTAGAAACGGTCTTCAACACCGACGCCGTACCCTTGTCGAAGTCGATGTCACACCACTGCAGGCCGAAAGCCTCGGTGGAGCCTCCGCGCACTCCCCTGGCCTTCCCGCCTGGCGGAGTTTTATTCCGAAGCCCTGGCCCGATATGAGCACGAAAAACAATTAGCCGCGCTTCGCAGCATCAACGCGCTTTTGGAACGGACCAAAGCGCAGCCACGTCGACAAAGCACGGTTGAGACGCGCCGCCGTAAGCCTCTTAGCGAAGTCCAAAAAGGCGACGGGCCTTTACGCTCCGGTTGGCGTCGATAAGGCCACAGGCACATGCTGAGGCCCACATTTCGCGATCGCGGAGCTGAATGCCGGCGCCTCGCTGGAAGACGTGTCTCTGCTTCTGGAAGCTGGCCAGAAGCGGGCTTATATGAAACTAGGGCAGTTCTGCACTCATCGTCGGCCAACCGGAAGCTACGGCCTCATTGTTGGCATAACTTCACCATATTGTCATTGACCGCTGCTGAAGCGTTGTTTACGCTATCGCCTTGATTACAACAGTGATCCTAAACCGCGGCTCCCGTGAGCCTCGGTCACAGCCGCTCCCCACTGCTGCCAGCGCAATGGCACTTCCATCTATGGAGCTCCACATGAGGAAAATCGTTCGATCAAGCCTCGTTTTGTTCGCCTTGCTCCTCTCACTTGCATGCATTAGCTTTGCTGAAAATGATCCTCCATTGCTCCTTCGCTTTCCTACAGTCAGCAAGACCCGGATCGTCTTCAACTACGGTAATCACCTGTGGATCGTGAGCCGCGATGGCGGTAGCGCCCAACGTTTGACCTCGGGTGGGGGTGAAGAGACGAATCCTGCATTTTCCCCCGACGGCACTATGGTCGCTTTCACAGGCGAATACGACGGCAACAAAGATGTATTTGTCGTGCCGGCGGCAGGCGGCGTACCTAAGCGACTGACATACCACCCGGCAGACGAATACGTCGTCGGCTGGACTCCGGATGGCAAGAATGTCCTGTTTGAGTCCTGGGCCAATAGCTTTCGCCATTTCGAATTCCAGCTTTACACCGTGCCCGTCGAAGGCGGCTTTCCCACCCGGCTTCCACTTCCCGTTGCCCATGAAGCTTCTTACTCGCCCGATGGCACCCATCTCGCCTATGTCCCTCACGTCCAGTGGGAGGCCGCATGGAAGCGCTATCGCGGCGGACAGACTACTCCTATCTGGATTGCCGATCTCAAGGATTCCAGCATCATCCAGGTACCGCGCGAAAATTCCGACGACCACCATCCAATGTGGGTGGGCGACACAGTTTATTTCCTTTCTGATCGTAATGGCCCGGTCAGCCTCTTCGCCTATGACACCAAGACGCGGCAGGTGACCGAAGCCCTGCATAGTGACGGCTTCGATTTCAAAACCGCCTCGGCGGGCCCAGGGGCGATCGTCATCGAGCAGTTTGGTGCGATCAAGCTCTATAACCTTGAAACCCATCAGGCGAACAATATTTCGATTCGCGTCGCCGGCGACCTCGAATCTGTCCGTCCTCACTTCGCCAAGGTCGAGCCAAAACGCATTCAGAATTTCGGAATTTCACCAACCGGCGCGCGTGCGGTTTTTGAAGCTTGGGGAGAAATTTTCACGGTTCCAACCGACAAGGGCGACATTCGCAACCTCACCCACAGCCCGACCGTGGCTGACCGCGATCCGGCGTGGTCGCCTGATGGGAAATCAATTGCTTACTTCTCTGACGAATCTGGAGAATACGATCTTTCTATTCGCGACCAGAGTGGTCTCGGCGCAGTCAAGCACATCAATTTGGGCAATCCACCGTCATTTTTCTACACGCCTGCGTGGTCACCCGACAGCAAGAAAATCGCCTACAGCGATAAGCGTCTGAATCTGTGGTTTGTCGACCTCGACAATCCCAAGCCCATGCTGATCGACACCGATTACTATGGCGGGTTCGACATCACGCAATTCAGCCAGGCTTGGTCGCCCGATAGTAAATGGATCGCTTACAACCGCCAGCTCCCGAACTCTCAGCACGCCATTTTTCTGTATTCGCTTGAGCAGGGAAAGAGCTTTCAAATCACCGATGGCATGAGCGACGCCATCAATCCCGTCTTCGATAAGAATGGCAAATATCTGTACTTCGCCGCCTCGACCGATGTTGCGCTTTCGCTAGCTGGACTCGACATGTCGAGCGATGAGCACCGCGTCACCCGCAGCGTATACGTCGTCGTTCTGAACAAAGAAGACAAATCTCCGCTCGCACCCGAGAGCGATGAGGAAAAACCAAGAAACGAAAAGAAGACTGATCAAGAGAAAGACAAGAACCAGGGCAACGAAGCGGACACGAAATCGAACGCTGATGCGACGGTCGACTCGAAGAAAACTGACGGCGACAAAGGCAAGGATGATAAGGATAAACCTGTTGTCGTCAAGATCGATATTGATGGCATCCTGCAACGCACGGTTTCGTTGCCGATTCCGGCGAAAAATTTTGTAAGCCTCCGCTCCGGCAAGACCGGGATCCTGTTCATCGGCGAAGGACCAATGGTCTATACCGAAGACGACCAGCAAAAGCCTAACCTAACCATCCAGAAGTGGGATCTGAGCAAACGAAAAGCTGACAAGTTTATCGATAGCGTCAACGACTTCACGGTTTCGTTCGATGGGGAAAAACTTCTCTATCGTAAAGAAGATGCCTGGATCATCGCCGCCACCGAGGAAGCTCCGAGTCCCAACGCACCGCCCAAACCCGGGATCGGTCCCCTCAAACTCGACGGCTGGCAAGTCTACGTCGAGCCGCGCCCCATGTGGAAGCAGATTTACAACGAAACTTGGCGCATCGAGCGCGACTTCTTCTATGACCCGAACTATCACGGCCTCGATCTCGCTAAGGTAAGAAAGAAGTACGAGCCGTATCTCGATAGCATCGCATCGCGTGCTGAACTTACTTATCTGTTTGAGGAATGCCTTGGCGAGATGACAGTGGGCCATATGTTTATAGACGATGGCGAAAAGCCGGAACCGAAGAAGGTCAAAGGGGGCCTACTCGGTGCTGACTACACGCTTGAAAACGGCCGCTATCGCATCGCCAAAGTCTACAACGGGGAGAATTGGAATCCAGGCATGCAGGCGCCGCTCACCCAGCCGGGAGTGAACGTCAAAGCCGGAGATTACATTCTGGCCGTTAATGATCGAGAGCTGCACGCTTCCGACAATATATTCAGCTTTTTCGAAGAGACCGCAGGCAAGCAGGTCGTCTTGAAAGTCGGCTCGAATGCCGATGGCAAAGATTCGCGCGAAGTCACGGTCGTTCCGGTCCAAAGCGAAGAGGCCCTGCGCCATCTTGACTGGATTGAAAGCAATCGCCGTCGCGTCGACGAAGCCACCGGTGGCCGCGTCGCTTATGTCTACGTTCCGAATACAGGCGGGTCCGGTTACACCAGCTTCAATCGCTACTTCTTTGCGCAGACCGAAAAGCAGGGCGCAATTGTCGACGAACGATTTAATGAAGGCGGGCAGCTTGCCGACTACATCATCGACTATCTGCATCGCCCGCTGATGAGTATGGTGGTCACCCGCGAAGGCCACGACTGGGCCAGCCCAACTGAGGCGATTTATGGGCCCAAGGTGATGATCATCAATCAAATGTCCGGCTCGGGCGGCGATGCTCTGCCGTGGTATTTCCGCAAAGCAGGCATCGGGCCTTTAATTGGAAAGCGTACGTGGGGCGGCCTCGTCGGTATTGGCGGCTATCCCGAGTTGATCGATGGCGGCCGCGTCACCGCGCCCCGCGCGGCGATCTATGGACTGAAGGGCCAGTGGGAAGTGGAAAATATCGGCGTCCCGCCCGACATCGATGTCGAACTTGACCCGGCCGCGTGGCGCCAGGGCCGCGATGCGCAGCTCGAAAAAGCAATCGAAGTGGTAATGCAGGAGATGAAGGAGAACCCGCAGCCGAGCATCAAACGTCCGCCGTACCCGAATTATCACGAGAAGGATGGGTTGGGAGTGAAGTAGGCGCCTCACCATCAAGGCTTGGCGTTACCAATCCCGCGATCTGCAAAGATTGGGGAATCGGTCAACTCTTGTGGACTACTTCGAACGAATATCCGTCTGGATCGAATACGTCGGCTGCGTAATATCCTGGATAGTATTCCACTCGCGCCCGCGGCGAAATATTGGCCCTCGCTCCAGCCGCCATCGCGGCTTGATAGAAGTCATCGACCTGGGCGTTGCTCTCGGCCTTGAACCCCCAATGAATTGCCTCTGGATCAGGCTTTCCTTGTTTGAGCCAAAGGAACGCTCTCTTGCCATCACCGAATCCCCATAAATCGGGATGGCCATTCTCCCCCTTGTAGGGAAGGAAAAACTTAATGTTGAGAGGCGCCAGGCATGCTTCATAAAACGCCAGTGAGCGTTCGACGTCGCTTACAGCCAAGATGATATGGTCGATCATTTTTCACCTTTAGCTTGTGCCAGCAGGGATCGCGTAGCCGGCGAGCGCGAATATTAAGAGAAAATTCGTCAAGCAAAGAGAGCAAGTGATAAACGGGATCACGCGGCGAGGGAGCCAGCAGGCGATCGTCGCCATGCACGCAAATTTCGAAGATCGCATTAAGTAGCGACTACCACTGGCGCACACGCCCAACGTCGACGTGCACAAAGTCCGAGTCGCGATAATATCCCACTCCTCCGCGTTGCAGGCGCAGGGCCGCGTCGCGTAGTTCCGATGTCGGAATCCCAGGCAAGCGAATGTCGATCGCTTCGGCCTGCATATGCAGGCTGTGCTCCGCCACCCCGGAGTGCGCGCTGCGCGTGCGCAGGAATTCGTTGCTCCACGGTGTACGGTAGCCACAAATGACATCAATTTCACCACCGGAATCGTCGAGCGACGAGGTCAAGTCGTAGAGAAGGTCGAAGAGGCGAGGATCGAAATGGCGCACATCTCCGGTACGGTGGTCGCGCAGGAAATGGTCGAGCTCGTCGAGCGCTTCGGGGATGTATCGATCACCGCGGCGATAGACGACATCCAGCCGCTCACCGGTGTGAGTGTGATAGAAGCGCAGCCGGTACTCGGGTGCCGCGGGGGTTACAGATTCTGTGCTGCCGTGCCCGGGCAGCGTCACCAGCAGGAACATGAGGATCACGGAACAAAGGCAGAGACCGGATTTGCTTTTTTTCCCTGGCGATGACACCGATGTTGCTTCAGTCCCATCCAAGATGTATTGCCGCATTAAATCCATTTTACGTTAGATGCGGTTCGCTCGGCGCCTGGCTCAAGGCGCCTACCAGGCATAGGGATAGCCAGCGGCCAACGCTTTCTCGAGTTCTGCGTCATAACCATAGATGTCGTCGAAAAAACGAACTTGATTTTCCTCGTTCACCGCGGCCGTGCCGTAGACAATCAGAACCGGAATTCGCGTGGTTAGGTTCACCTGAAGATTGTCTTTGTCGCCGTGCATTGTGGCCCTCACCCGCTGCAAGTCCCAGCCAGGATTGTTTCGCAACACCCAGGCAGCCAGCTCCGCAGGCTTCTCTACCCGAATGCATCCGTGGCTGAAGTCGCGGACATCCTGCGAGAACAGCTCCGGAACATCTGTGCCATGCAAGTACACGTTGTCCGAGTTGGGGAAGATGATCTTTACCAGGCCCAGAGAATTCGTCGTGCCAGGCTTTTGCCGCACCATCAGATGAAGCGATTTTATGCCCTCTAAAACCTCCGGGCTCACTTGATTGTCGGTTACCACCACGCCCTGCGGCGTGACCACTTCAAAGTTATGCTTGGCGATGTAGGTCGGGTCTTTCTGGATGTGAGGCACGATCTCGCTCCGCTGAATGGTGGGAGTCACGTCCCAATAGGGCCGGAAGACCACGTATTGGATCTCTTTCTCAAAGACCGGAGACTTGTGCCCGTAGGCCTTTCCAATGATGACGTTCTTGTGGAAGGCGACGGTGCCATCCGGGTTATAGGCGCGTAGACGATACTCGGGAAGATTTACAACTACCGGCGGTTGTGCGAAGGAATGCGGAAGCCAGCGCCAACGTTCCAGCGTCAACTTGATCTGGCGAATGCGGGCCTGTGCAGGTGTGTTGAGTTCGTTGATGGTGCGAACGTCCAGGTTGCCGGTGGGAGCTTCTCCGTGTCTGCCCTGAAAATGCTTCACTCCCTCGACGAGGACACCGTCGTAGATCGTTGCATTCGGATTTAGTTGCTGGCCTGGAGGAATGTCGCCGATGATTTGAAGAAACTGCCCTAAGCGGACTACGCCAGCGTAGGGTTGGCCGGGCCGCACGGTCTTCGTGACCATTGGTAGCTTCTGTCCATCATCTTGCTTTGCGTATCCCTCATAAACCGGCAAGAGCGCGAGCAGCTTACGGTAGCCCGGGAAAGGCGGCTCGAGCTTCTGGATTGCGGCGGCGGGATCGCCTGTATTCACAACCTGGGTCTGGATGAAGTCGGCCAGCGAAAATTGGCCATCCTCCGTATCGAGCTGAAACTTGAACTCCGCAGGATTTGCGCGGCCGCAGTGGATGGCACGGATGTAGCGCATTGCCGACACCGTGAGCGCCGTATCGAACGAAACCAAGTCTTGTTCAGACGGCTGTTGCCCCAGCTTGAGGAGGCGGCCCTGCCATCGCGAGCCGTCGTAATCTTCGGGGTCGAGTCCTTTAGCGTCGGCGTTCTGTAAGAGCCCGATCACGGCGAGTGCCTGAGAGCGGACGCGGCCGTTCTGGACCCAAACCAAAGAATAGCCGTTCGTCTCGTAAAGTTTGGCGACCTCGGTTTTGTAGGGAGTAAAGTCGGGCCAGCGAAGATCGGCGTTACGACCCGAATCCACAATGCCGTGGAGCGCGGCGGCCCCCGGGGCAGACAACGTCTGGCCTGCAAGAGCAGGCTGCTGCTCCGCGAAGAACGCAGGGAAGGTCTCGCCGCTGGCAATGGACATTCCGGCAACGAGGACGGTCGTTAGAACGATGATCCGCTGACACCGATGAACAGGATTCCTCATAAGAACCTTGCCTTGATGTTTTATCTGAGTATCGAAAACAAATCCAGTTCCTCGTTATCGGTCTTACTCAATGGCGGGCCGGATCAGGCCTTGAAACGCTTTTGCCAAAGGCGCGTAAGGAATGCGTTCGTTAATTATCACGGATAAAAATGGTGTTGGCCGAGTTTCGGCTTTATTTTTGTGATGGCTATCGAGATCAGGGCGACGACGCCTAGCGTCGCTAAGCCGCACTCCTCCAGGCGGAACATTCTCCTCCAGATAACGCGCTATCAGGCTGTAGACGTGATAGAAGCTGCCCGGTTCTTCGGAGATCGCATGGGTGCGAATGGCCTGGGCTCTTGTACATCGCGCGAACTCGATAAAATGCATTATCGCGTTTACGTGAGCTGTGGGCAGACTAATAATGTAAGCTCAGCGAGCGTTCTACTACTTGCCCAATCGCCCCTCAGAAACGACACCCGTGTGCCCGGCGGCAACGGCGTCGAGTAGCGGTTCGAGTAGTCGACTACTAGGCAGCGGGATCGCCGACCACTCGTCCGGAATTCGAGAGAAGAATACGACTAGTCAGCTGGTTTGATGCCAACGGCACCATAAACCTCGGCACTCTTGTAGAGCACGCCATTTTTCATCACTAGCCGGCAGCGTCGGATGTCACTGATATGTTCGGCTGGATTACCTTCCACAAGTATGAAATCCGCGCGCTTGCCAGGTGCAATCGAACCGAGTTCATTCTCCTGCTTCAGAAGCCGGGCGGCATTGAAAGTTGCTATCTGCAACGCCTTTGGGGGTGGGATTCCGGCCCTGACCTCGAGTTCTAGTTCACGATGCAACATGATCCCAGCCGTCGCGTCTGTTCCGGCAAGAATGGGGATGCCGGCATCGTACATTCGTTTCGTCATTCGCAACATGGCGTCATAGGAATCTCTATACAACTGGTCGTTTTGCTCCGTCACAGGAAGTCCACCCGCGTAGGTGCCACGCTGCACTTGTGCGGGTAGCCGATTGAGCACAGGCGCTAAATCGGGAGACACCTTTCCCAGGCGCGCCGTGAACATTCCCTCAAAGGTAGCCAACGTTACATCGACGGTCGTGTGATGATCCTGGAGCAGTGCAATAAAATCATTTACCTCTTTCGACTGCAGATCCAGCTTCGCAGCATTGGCTCCCACTGCCGTAAAGCGCTCTGGAGTGCGTGTGTCTTTCACTTGCGATGCGAGGAAGTTGAGAAAAATAAAATTGATGTGTTGCACTTCGTCGGCGCCGTCTTCCACAAATTGGCTCGCGATCATGCCATTTGGAATATGGCCACTCACGCGCAGGCCGCGTGCATGAGCAGTCTTCACAATCCCGGGAACAAATTCAGGTTTAAGTGAGCTATAGATCTTGATCTGAATGTATCCCAGGTCGGCGTAGCGGTTTACTTCCGCCTCTGCTTCTTCGATCGTATCCGCATAAAGGCCAGTGGGAGCCTGAAATGGACCGTGTCCATCAATGAGTCCGGCCTTCCAGACCCGCGGACCGATAGCCGTACCATTGTCCCATTGGGACCATGCACATGCAACGTCAGAGTCGCAAAGTTGACGGGCAGACCGGTTTGGATCGAGACGCTCTGCTGGGCGAAGCCGGGGGTTGCAAGCAGCAAACTCACCAACAGCACCAGGAATGTCTTTCTGAGGATCTCGGTGTTACGACCGCAGGGACGAGTGGCCGCTCCCAACAAACCTCGAGGTTGCATCAGTTTCTGCGGCATAGATTCTTCCTCTCTTTCAATTTGTTTGGGCGATGCAGCGGGTCGGCGGAACTTGTCAGCCGATTAGCTTTTGGGAGCGCTGAACGTTGCGCCGAGTGTGCCGCGGAAGGCTAAAGCGGACAATGCACTGGCGGTCATCTGTCGATCATCTGCGGGTAATTCGACGTAAGCCGTTGAATCGAAACGAACCGGTACGGGGGTTCTGAAGTTTGGGCGGTGTTGCAGATGCTACTTTGAATGACGCATTCGGCTGTAGTAGACTCTCGCGAACCGCTCCCACAACCATTTCCCATGAGAGACACGCTGCCAGATCGCGTGCGCCTCGGCGTTTTCGAAGTCGATCTTCGGGCGGGAGAGCTACGCGATGGCGAGCGAACTGTCTGCTTACAGGACCAGCCGCTCTTCATCCTGCGGATGTTCGCTTTTTGTTCGTTTCGCGATAAGCTGCTTTGCGACTGCGCGCCAGCTGTATGCCCACGATGCCATCGGCGTCGATCTGGGCGAGAGCTTGTATGCGCTGGATTCGACCGTCATCGATCTGTGCCTGGCGTTGTTCCCATGGGCCCGCTTGCGGCGGCGCAAGGGGGCGGTCAGGCTGCATCCCGTCGGCGATATTTGCGAACGTGTGGAACACCCCGAACCGCCCGCTCAGGAGACGTCGCCATGTGCACTTACGATGCAAGCTTGGGACGAGCCGAGGCCGATCTGCTTCCTGATATTGGCTGAGCGCCTTGTCATCGGCTACCCTGAAATCATGTCCCAGGCGTTAGAGCAGGCTCTGGAGTTGATTCGAAAGAACCGGCCGGACTCACTTGAGCGGGCGCTGGCGCTTCTACAGAACACCGTCTACTCCTTCAGCATGAAAGTCTGCGGCCATCCTCAGGACGCGGAAGACACCATGCAAGACGTGCTGCTGAAATCGATCCCGTATCTTGCCAAGTTTGACACTCCCCAGGCGCTAACAGTATGGCTGTACAAGGTTGCGCGCAACCGCTGCATCAGCAGCCACCGACGGAGTAATGTCTCCCGGACCAGGAACCTGTCCCTGGACGAGTTGATGCCCAACAGCCGCGAGCTACAGGACCTTCTGCAGAGCGCGGGACCCAATCCGGAAGCGGCTCTGCTGAATAGCGAAACCGCCGAGCATTTGAGGCTGGCCGTCCTCAATATACCCTCGCAGTACAGGATGGTACTGGTTCTGCACGACATGGAGGACTTGACGACGACAGAAGTCGCCCAGATCATGGGCTTGCGCGAGGGAACAGTACGAGTTCGGCTGCATCGCGCTCGTTTACTTGTCCGCCAGCATCTGGCGAAGCTTTCGAAGGCCGGTCGCAGACCTGGCTTGCAACTACACGCGAGCGCCGAAGCTGCAAGATCACAGCGTTGCCGGCGCTTGTTTGCGGCCCTCTCCGATTACATGGACGGTATCGCCGATGATGCGATGTGCGAGGAGATCGACCTGCATCTGCATGACTGCGAGCCATGCCAGGCATTCCTATCCAGCTTGAAAAATGCTGTGGCGCAGTGCCGATCATATGCGCCCAGGTGTGATTCGAAGCGCGCCCAACAACTCCGACGGGACTTGCTACTCAAGTATCAGCAAGCGGTAACGGCCCTGGCGGGGACGAACCCGGTCAAGGGCGCGCGCAATTCACTTGGCAGCTAACCGACAGCGGCGCGTCATCCCATCGTGAGCCCGGATCTGAGCTCACTAATCTCATGACTAGCCTCCGGTCGGCACGGCCCGCTCGAGTGTGAAAACTCGCGCGGTGGGTTTGCAGGCGGCTGCGAGTCAGCGCCCGATACTTTATATCACCGCCGCTGGTGCCTATTGTGTCGCGGGGATGCGCAGTTTCCTATTCCGGTACTCGTCATCGCCAGCCACAAATTTCTCTGTAACGATCTCCGCGAGCACAGCGTTTATCCGTGTGAGCCTGATGTAATGGGCTTACCGAGTCCTCGACCAGAGCTCGGAGTACGGAGAAGGAATGATTACTGCCAGCGTTACTCTTACTCAGCCCCACGGCACTCGCCGCCAATTCGTAGCTACCAGTGGAACAGCACATCACCTGCTCATCGATGACGCAGCCGGCAACACCGGAGCTAAGCCAATCGAGCTCGTCGCCATTGCCCTCGCCGGTTGTACGGCGTTCGACGTCATCAATATCCTGCGCAAGAAGCGCCAACAGGTTACCGGCTACGAAGTGAGGGTGGAAGCCGATCAGACGCCGGATCCGCCGCAGGTCTTCACCCAGGTTCACATTCACCACATCGTGAACGGGGTCGACATCTCGGCGCGAGCGGTGGAAGATGCCATCCGCCTTTCAGAAGAGAAGTACTGCTCGGTCGGCGCCATGGTGAAGCAGAGTGCCGCACTGCGCACCACGTTTGAAATCGTGCCCGCGCTGGAAGCTGCGTTGGTTGGGGCATAGGGATGTTGGCGGTCTCCCGCACACCGATGCCAGCTATCCGGAGAAGCCACTCGTCACGATCGCTAAGAATTTTGTTGGCCCACGCCGTGCGAGTCGCAGCGCTGGCTGTCCTGTTTGCTATGCCGATGGTAGCGCAAACCGGCACTCCGCTGACTTTGCCCGAAGCCGTCAGTATGGCGCTGGGAAAAAACCCTCTGCACAAGGCCGCAATGGCGGACATTCGCATTTCGGCAGCTGGCCTCCGCGAGGCCCGCTCGCCGCTCTTGCCAAAAATCATATTTACCGAGAGCGCCGTTCGCGGAAATGATCCGGTCTTCGTTTTCGGTACCGAACTGCGGCAGCAGAGCTTCACCGCTGCCGACTTCGCCCTGAACAAACTGAACACGCCAACCCCGATCGGTAATTTCTCCAGCCGCTTCTCCGGGCAGTGGAGCCTGTTCGACGGGCTCCAGAGCTGGTTCGGCGTGAGTCGCGCGAAATACATGCAACAGGCGGTCAACCAGCAACTGGATCGCACTGACCAGGAACTTGTGTACCAGGCTGTGCAGGCCTACTTCGGAGTGCTGCTCGCACAGAAGCAAGAACAGGTCGCTGAAGACGCATTGAGAACAGCCCAGGCCGTTGAAGAGAGCAGCCGGGTGCGGGTCGAGAGCGGCACGGTGGTGGACTCGGACCTATTGAGCGCACAGGTCGTAACCTCCAGACGCAAACAGGAACTGATCCAGCTGCAGGACGGATTGGCATTGGCGCGGACGCAACTGGCGCTTGCTCTCGGGATGCCTGCGGATACGGCCTACGAACCGCAGGAGGCGCTGACCGAGCGCCAATTCCCGACTGCGACACCCGCGGAGCTGGAAGCGACGGCTCTCGAAAAACGTTCCGATCTGAAGCGCGTGGAAGCGGAGCGCGGCGCGCAAGCCAAGACGGTATCGATGGCCAAGGGTGCGCTGGCTCCGCGGCTGAACGTCTTCGGCTCGTGGGAGACGGATAGCCCTTCTCCGGGATGGAACGGCGGCAACAACTGGATCGCCGGCGCGGAGTTGCAGTTCGACCTGTTCGACGGCGACAGCAAGCGCGCGCACCTCGCAATGGAAAAAGCCAGACAAGAGAAAGCGGCATCTATGCGTGATGTTTTTCGCGACGAGATCCGGCTGGAAGTACGTAAGGCCTACTACGAATACGACGCTGCCCGCCAGCAGGTCGAAGTTGCCCGCGGCGCCATCGCTCAGGCGGATGAAAGCCTGCGCATCAACCAGAACCGTTACGAAGGCGGCCTGACCACCGTCAGCGACCTGCTGAGCATAGAAGAGGCCGCGCATCGCGCCAAGGCCGATTACTGGCAAGCGGTGTATCGCGTACAAACCAGCTATGCCGGCGTTGAACTGGCGACCGGGACACTGACTCCAGGCTCTCCGGTGGTGACGCAATGAAGCAACCACTTACTTGTTCCCCTGCCATCCTGAGCGAGGGCTTCAGTCCGAGTCGAACGTCCCCTACGCTACTAACAATCCTTCTTTTTCTTTCGTTGACTACCCTCACCGCCTGCTCGGGCGAGAAGCCTGCAACTCTTATCCCTCCTGAAACCGTCGCTGGCATCACCCTGTTCACCGCGCAACGCACCACCGTTCCGGACTACACCGAAGCGACTGGAACGGTACGCGCGGCGCAGTCGGCGCAACTTTCCAGCCAGGTCATGGGCGCCATTACGCGGCTGAACGTACGTGAAGGCGATCAGGTCCGGCGCGGCGAAGTGCTGATCACGATCGATGCAGCGCAGCAGCGATCTGCCTACGACAGCGCGAATGCCGGACTGAGTGCATCGCAGCAGTCCATCGCAGCCGCTGATGCTGACTACGCACTGGCAGAAGCGACGATGAATCGCTATCAGATGCTATTCGACAAGAAATCGGTGAGCCCACAGGAGTATGACGAGGTGAAAACACGGCTGGCGGCCGCCAAGGCGCGGCGCGACGCCGCCCGCGCCGGCCAGACTCAAGCCGAAGCCGGGGTTGCCGAGGCAAGTACCGCGATCGGGTTCACAAAGATTCGCGCGCCGTTTGACGGTCTGGTGGTCGCGAAGCTTGCGGACGCCGGCGCCATGGCGGCTCCGGGAGTTCCTCTGCTGACGATCGAAGATCCCAGCCGCTTCCGGCTCGAGGCACTCCTGGACGAAGGCCAGATCGGCACGGTCCGCCTGGGTGAGGCAGTTCCGGTTGTGCTGGACTCGCTTGGAGATCAGACGATTGCGGGGAAGGTAGTGCAGATTATGCCTATGGCCGATCCGGCGAGCCGGACATTCACGGTGAAGATCGATCTGCCGGCGAATCCGCAAATTCGATCGGGTCTGTTCGGCCGCGCACGCTTCCCGCGCGGAGAACGCGAATCAATCCTCGTTCCACAAAGCGCACTGGTGCATCGCGGACAGTTGGACGCCGTGTACGTGGTGGACAAAGACCAGATCGCCAGTCTGCGCTACATCACACTGGGCAGACCTTCCGGTAGTGATGTTGAGGTGCTCTCGGGACTTGGCAACGGTGAGCGCATCGTCGAGCAACCCAGAGAGCGAGAATTAAGCGGCAAGCAAATCGGAGCGAAATGACGATGGCGGCTGAAGGAAAAAGTCCGCTTCGAATCGCCGGGCTGATCGCTCGCACCTTCATCAATTCGAAGCTGACGCCGCTGTTCATCGCCGGTGCACTGCTGGCGGGAGCCTTCGCGATTGTGATGACTCCCCGTGAGGAAGAGCCCCAGATCGTCGTGCCCATGCTCGATGTATTCGTACAGATGCCCGGGGCGTCGCCGCAAGAGGTGCAGCAGCGGGCGACCGTCCCCATGGAGCGCCTGCTGCGCGAGGTTCCCGGCGTTGAGTACGTGTACTCCATCAGCCGCCCCGAGCTAAGCATGCTGGTTGTGCGCTTCTACGTGGGCACTAAAGAAGAAGACGCTATCGTCAAGACCTACAACAAGCTGTACTCCAATTTCGATCGTATTCCAACGGGTGTTTCGCAGCCTCTTATCAAGGTGCGTTCCATTGATGATGTGCCCATCATGGCGCTGACGCTGTGGGGCAAGACCTACGACAGCTATAAGCTACGGCAGATCGCGGGAGAACTGGAGAATCAACTCAAGCAGATCGACAACGTCTCAGAGACGAAGATTATCGGCGGGCTGCCACGGCAGGTGCGCGTGGTGCTCGATACCCAGCGGCTCGCCGCTTATGGAATCACGGCGGGCGCGGTCACAGCACAGCTGCAGCAATCCAATACGCGCAGCGGCGCTGGAAGTTTCGCGCACGACAACCAGGAATTCGAAGTCGAAGCCGGGCGATTTCTGGGTAAGGCCGACGACCTGAAGCAAGTGGTTGTCGGGGTTTATGAGGGCAAGCCAGTGTACCTGCGCGACGTGGCCGCTGAAATCGTGGACGGACCCGCCGAAGCACAAGACTACGTACTATTTGCCAACGCTGCTGGAGCAGCGAAAGATGCGTTGCGCGGCGAGTATCCGGCGGTGACGATTACGCTCGCCAAGCGCAAGGGCACCAACGCGACGGTCATCACCGAAAAAGCCGAAAAGAAGATCGATCAGTTGCGAGGCTACCTGCTGCCGGCAGATCTGAATGTAACGGTCACGCGAAACTATGGCGAGACCGCCAAGGACAAGTCCGACGAACTGCTCAAGCACCTGTTCCTGGCCACTCTTTCGGTAACCTTGCTGGTTGCCCTGGCGCTGGGATGGCGCGAGTCGGGAGTTGTACTGCTGGCCGTGCCCGTCACGCTGGCGCTCACGCTCGTCGTTTTCTATCTCTACGGTTACACGCTCAACCGCGTCACCCTGTTTGCACTGATTTTCTCCATCGGCATTCTGGTCGATGACGCAATTGTCGTCGTCGAGAACGTCGTACGTCACTTTCGGCTGCCGGACAGCGCAGGCCGTCCGTTAGCGGAGGTCGCCGTCGAAGCAGTGGATGAAGTCGGTAATCCGACGATCCTCGCGACCTTTGCTGTAATCGCAGCGATCCTTCCGATGGCATTCGTGCGTGGGTTGATGGGGCCTTACATGCGACCGATTCCGGTGGGCGCATCGGCTGCGATGCTGTTTTCACTGATCGTCGCATTCGTCGTTTCGCCCTGGGCTGCGCTGCGCCTGTTGCGTCACTATGCGACGGGAACTGGCTTTCAACACGAAACCGAGGGTTGGACGACCCGGCTCTACCGTCGGATTATGAACCCGCTTATTCAGAGCGCGGGAAGGCGCTGGATATTTCTCGGCGGCATGGTGGTGCTCCTGATGCTTGCCTGTTCGCTGGTGGCGTTCAAGCTGGTAAAGGTGAAGATGCTGCCTTTCGATAACAAGAGCGAGTTTCAGGTCATTCTGGACATGCCGAACGGCACCACGCTGGAGCAGACAACACGCGTTGCGCAGGAATTGGGACAATATCTCGGACGGCAGCCCGAAGTTGCGAATTATCAGATTTACTCGGGCACTTCCGGCCCTTACAACTTCAACGGTCTGGTGCGCCATTACTTCCTGCGGCGCGGCGCCAATCAAGCGGATATCCAGGTAAACCTGCTGAACCAGCACGAGCGCAGCACGCAAAGTCATGCCGTCGCCAAGCGCTTGCGGCCTCACCTGGTCGAGATTGGCAACCAGTATGGCGCGCGGCTCAAGGTCGCCGAAGTTCCGCCCGGGCCGCCGGTGCTGGAAACTCTCGTCGCCGAGGTTTACGGCCCAGACTACCAGCGGCAGATCGAACTGGCGAAGCAGATCAAACAGATCTTCCAGACCACGCCTGGGGTGGTCGACGTCGACTGGTATGTCGAAGACCCGCAGGTGAAGTACGACGTGAAAGTAGACCTCGACAAGGCTGCGCTTCATGGAATTTCTGCGGCGGATGTAACCCGCACGTTGCAGATTGGACTAAATGGTGCGACAGCCGGCTTGCTGCATTCGCCGGAGTCACGGGAAGACATACCCATTCGTGTGCAGTTGGCGAGGGCCGACCGTTCCGGCATTGACGCGCTCACCGCGTTGCGTTTGCCGAGCGCTGCTGGGTCTCCGACAAGTTCCAGTGTTGGGCCTGTTGGGGTGGGCGCAGGCGGCGGACAGGTCTCAGTGGGCGAGTTGACCAACGTGGAGAAGAAAACCATCGACACGAGTCTCTACGGCAAGAACCTGCGGCCAGTGGTATATGTGCTGGGCGATGTTGCCGGAGAAGAAGAGAGCCCTGTATACGCCATCCAGAAGATGGGCAAAGCCATCGACCGCCTCAAAACCGCCGAGGGCTATCGCATCAATCAGTACAACGTTGCCATGCCCACCGAGACCGACCGACTGGCGATGAAGTGGGACGGGGAGTGGCACATCACGGTCGAGGTCTTTCGCGATCTGGGATTGGCTTTTGCCGCGGTGCTGGTGCTGATCTACGTGCTTGTCGTGGGGTGGTTCCGATCCTTCATTGTCCCGTTGGTGATCATGGCGCCGATTCCGCTGACGCTGGTCGGCATTCTGCCGGCGCATGCGCTGATGGGCGCGTTCTTCACCGCGACGTCGATGATCGGCTTCATCGCCGGCGCCGGAATTATCGTGAGGAATTCGATCATCCTGGTGGACTTCATCGGGCTGCGCCGCGAGCAGGGCATGAGTTTGGAGCATGCCGTTGTCGATGCCGGTGCGGTGCGCTTCCGGCCGATGCTGTTGACGGCCGCGGCGGTAGTAGTAGGCGCAAGCGTAATTCTGTTCGATCCGATTTTTCAGGGGCTCGCAATCTCTCTGATGGCGGGCGAGTTGGCTTCCACGCTGTTGTCGCGCATGGCAGTGCCAGTCCTCTATTACATGGTTGAAAAGCATAAGCGATCGGAGCCGGGCAGTAGCAGCTCGGTCCCGGTGGGCACTCAGGAGATGCACGCATGAATATCGAACGTGGTTTGCGACTGATGGCGGGAGTCTTCGTTTTGCTCTCGCTGGCGCTGGGTTATTGGATCAATCCTTATTGGTATCTGTTTACTGCATTCGTAGGACTGAACTTGTTGCAGTCGGCATTCACCAACTGGTGTCCGGGAATGTGGATGCTGGCGAAGCTTGGACTGAAGCCTGCCGGCGCTGTGTAAGGGCAGATGCCCGGTTGGTTACTGCTTGTCGCGTTCGTTGTTGTCTACCTGGGGCTGGCGCAGTGCTTTCTCGCGAGCTCGGCATTCCCACTTGAAGGGTCCGACGCGGCGTCGAGTCTCGACGCGAAAACACTAGCGAGCCGAGCTCGTCCGTCAGCCAGTCAACTTCTGCCGAGAAGAACTGCTCGCGACGGTTCCGCCGATCAGTGGTTTGTGGGCTCATCGACTTAACGTCGGCGGTGCTGATCCGGAGGTAAAGAATGCCTCCTACAACAAGCAAAACCATGACTGCCATTGTGCAAGTCGAATATCGACCCAGTCTCTTGTCGATCCGTGAAGATATTCTTCAATCGCTAGGGCATCCGGTGGTGTCTGTCTTGGGTTCGCGGGCCGCGCGAAACCTCGACCTCTCTGATCGTGCAGTGGGAGTCGTCATGATCGGACACGGAGCTCCTTGGCAAGAACGAGTCAAGCTTATCGCGCAGTTTCGGGAAATTCTGCCTGGGGTTCCCATCGTGGCGCTCTTGCGCCGCCGCGACAAGGCCTTCAGCAGGGCTGATTTCAATTGTCCCGCAGACAATCCACCGCTGTGGATAACAGTAATTCGGGATGCGCTTGCCGGTATCCAGTGAGCATTTGCTGGTCCTTAGCACCCGTGTAAAGGACGCCGCCTTTTCGTACGTGGACCTCAACATCACGGAATAAGGAAACGCGAGTCGAGCTTTCACCCAGCGAGCCGAATAGGGCAAGGAGCAGTAGCGGCAACCAAGCGAGCAACGGAATAACAAACAGGCGGCGGTAGAAGAGTTCCAGATCATAGCCTTCGAGATGCGCCTTGCGAAAGAGCTGGTAAAGCGGACCGCCTAGAACCAGCGAGAAATCTACCGGCTCTTCGAGCATACTGGGTTTAGTCGTCATGAGTGCGCGTCAACCAGACCGTTTGGCTTGCGCGTCGCCTGCCGCTTGCTGTGGAATCGCCTCGTTGCAGCGTCAGGCAATGCAAGCAATCATCTGTATTCCTTTTGCTAACTTACCAACGCTGTGAGACGACCTGGTGTTTTAGCTTGGGCTCTTTATATCCCTTGGGCTTCTGCCGTCCGGGCAGCTTCGGAGGGGCATAGGGCACTTCTTCGTACGGAATGCGAGAGAGAATGTCTGCGATGCAGTTAAGCCGGGCTCGCTTCTTGTCATCCGAAGGCACAATGCGCCACGGGGATGTCGGCGTGTCAGTCGCGGATAGCATTGCGTCCCTGGCTCGTGAGTAGTCATACCAGCGACGATGAGATTCCAGGTCCATCGGGCTGAGCTTCCACCGTTTTGACGGGTCCTGAATGCGAGCCAGGAAGCGCTTATGCTGTTCCTTCTCCGAAACCTCCAGCCAATACTTGAGCAGAATGACGCCATTGGCGATAAGAACATTTTCGAAAGCTGGACAGTCTTTCAGGAACTTCTTGTATTGGTCCTCGGTGCAAAATCCCATCACGTGCTCGACGCCAGCCCGGTTGTACCAGCTCCGATCGAAGATGACTATTTCACCGCCGGCGGGTAGTTGTTCAATGTAACGTTGCACGTACATCTGAGTCTTTTGTCTCTCGCTGGGAGCAGGTAAGGCAACCAGACGAAAGACACGGGGACTTACGCGCTCCATGATGCGCTTGATAATGCCGCCTTTTCCGGCAGCGTCCCGTCCTTCGAAGATGATGACGATCCGTGCTCCACTGTGCTTGACCCAATCCTGCAGCTTTACTAGTTCGACCTGCAGGTTGAATAGCTCGGCCTCATACTCTTTCTTAGCGAGTTTGGCGTCTCCAGTAGATTCGGGGTCTTGTTTGTGCTTCCCATTCGCAGCAGACTGACCTTCTTTGTTGTTATGGACTTTCCTGGATTTCTTGCCCATGCTGTTCCTTTCCGTAGCTGAGTAGGCAAAGGCCAAGACGAGACCTAGCTTTAATACAGGTCAAATCTCTCTAGCTTGGTTGCATCCCGATGTGCTGCCCGTGAAGGGGCTCGGACCTGCACAACTCCTGCTCGCGAGTCAGTTGCTTAGTACCCCGGGCCTAGCTACTGCGAGGCTTGTGTCGATGCAACCTCCGTGTCGGTCGATGGCCACGCTATCGTAGGTTGCACGCCATGTTGCATCCGGATTGTACAACTCCATGTTCTTCACGATATCCAATGAGTTAGGACCCAAGTCTTTCTGGTACACCACTCCATCGTTGCTGACGATGAAGGTCTTGACGCCGGTGACTTGGTATTCGGCGGGGACGGCGACGAGCGCAAATCCGCCGATCATGATCCCCTCGATCACATAGTCCAGCTTGCCCATCGGCGCCGCGGGACCCTGACCCTTCAGGATTTTGAAGTAATAGCCATGGAAGCCCCCCTTGCCGATCGAATAGCCTTCTTCCAGCGCTTTCGCGACAGTATCTCCGATCGGCCCCGCAGAAGTTCCGTCCGCATTCGTCCAGTACAGGCCGTCCTGCTTGCCAGGGGTGCTGAAGATCTTCTGCGCGTACTGATTCACGCCGGAATCATCGTGGATCGTCAATGAATATTCTCGCTGCGCCTCTCCATAGCCGCGGCACACCGTGATGGCGTCCAGCTCGTTTGCTCCGATCCGGCGGAAGAGAATCGCTTTCCGGCCAGCCTTGGCATCGAAGTACCACTTGCCAGCCTTCTGCACCAGCGGTACTGGGAACGGCCATTGTTCTTCGCCCACGATAATCGTCGCCCGAGTCGGCTTTGCCGGATCCGTCGAGATGGAGTGACTCGCCTTGGCCTGCTGGGCAAAGTCAACAGCACTGTTTTTGGCCTGTACCTGGTCGCCACCCGAGACGAAGTCCTCGCCATCTGGACCGAAGATGGCCATCAATTTCGGGACATCGTAGTCCGCTGCCGCTGCAATAACAGCGTCGGCGGCTTGCTGTGGAGTGTCGAAGGCCATCCCTTGCGGGGGCGCCTGCGCAGCGGGCTGCGATTGCTGCCCTAAGAGCGGGGAAGCGATTAACACGGCAAACAGCACGGCCAAGGCAGTCAGCACGCCAGAGCTAAAGAATTTCGTTCTCGTTTTCATTTTTATTCTCCTCATGACTTGCTGTGCCTATCTCCGGCGGCCGCCACCGCCACCACCGCGCCGGCCTCCACCGCCACCGCGCGAGCCTCCGACGCTGGAGGAGCCGCGCGATTGGCTGGCTCGAGCATCCCTTCCGCTCGTACCGCTGCCACCGAATGCGCTTCGGTTCGTCCCGCTGGGACTATTCGGGACCCGCTGGTTCCCTACGCGGTCCCCGCCGCCTCGGCCTCCGCCGGAGTTGCCGCCGCCCGTGCGATTGGACACGTCGCGAGTTCCGGCACTACCGCGATCACCCATTCCACCTTGTTGACGGTTCGCTACTCCGGCGCCTTGTTGCCGATTTCCTGCACCAAGATTTCCACCGCCTTGCTGCCTGCCGATGTTTTGCCGCGCATTGTTCTGGCGATTCGACAGGCTATCCCCACGAGCCGTGCCGCCGTACTTATTAGCCAGTGAGCGATCGGAATACGGCGCGCCGCCACGGTGCTGCGGATTGTGTTGCCAATTGCTTCTGCCGCCCGCCGGCTGCTGGCTCGCCCGGTTGCCATTGCCTATGTTCTGACGATTGCCGTTGCCGACGTTTTGCCGGTTGGAATTCCTGACGAAGTTATTGTTGTTGTTGATGTTGATGTTGTTATTACCGCCGCCCCAACTGCTACCACAGCACCAACCTCCACCGCCCCAGAAGGCTCCCATAGCCACGCCGACCCCGAACGAGATCGCCATCCCCGCGGCGTAGTAGCCGGGAGGAGGATACGCGATGGGAGGATAGGCATACACTGGAGCGCCGTAAACCACGGTCGGGTTGTAGCTGGGGACGTAGACCACCTCTGGACTGGCCTGCTCGATGACGATAACCTGCTTGCTTTCGACTGTCTTGACTTCGACCTTTTGCTGTTCGGTCGATTTCAGGTTGCCGTTGCTCTGGGCCTTCTGGCGCATACGTTGCACCGCAGCCATCACGTCATCCTGCTGCGCGAGGAAGGCGTTTCCCAGGTCCGTTGTCCACTTGATGTTCTCTGACAGCAGTTTGACAACCTCGGGTAGCCCGGCCAGAGACTGAATGGTCGGGTCCCAATCCTGTTTCTCCACTGCATCAGCCAGAGCCTTGTCCTTCAAGTTCTTGTTCTGGTCCAGCCACTGCTTCAGCTGAATGACCTCCAGGGGGTACGTCGAAGCAATCAGGACCTGACTCAGCATCGGGTCGGGATAGAGCGCAATCGGCGCGACCAGCGAATCAAGTTGGTCCGGGGGAAGCTTGGCAGAGGCTTGATCGGTGGAAGCGGTTTGCGGCGCGGGACTGGTCGTTTGAACGTCGCTTGCCCAGGCCGCCGTTCCCGGCGCAATCACTCCGATGCAGACGACGGCCGCCAACTCGCGAAGTAGCTGAAGCGGACTACAGGTGAAAACCGATTTTGACCTCATCGCACAAATCCTCTGCCGGTCGAGCCGACACATTGGGACACTACGGGTATTGGTGAAATACAGGTTTCTTGTACGTCGGGCGGGGAAGGAGAACAACTAGGGAAATCCCTAACCCCGTCAATTCGTCTGAGAAACAAACGACCGGCCGGAAAGGGCTGCGTTAATCGCCGGGATCAAGTCGGTTTTCATGTGCGCCTTAACAACGTATCCTAGGGCCCCCTCAGCCCGGCAAGCATCCCTGAATTCATCGCTGGCGTGAATCGTCAGGAAAACCACTTTTGCCGCCGAGCCCTTCTTGCGCAGCTCCTGGGCTGCTTCGATCCCGCTCAGATCCGGCATGGAAATGTCGGCGACGATCACATCCGGACTTAAACGCATTGCCTCGGAGATCATCTCCCGGCCAGTACGGGCAGCGCCGACTACATCGAACATGGATTGCAGCAGGTTTCTTACTCGCTCCAGCACAGCTTGATGATCATCCGCCAACAAAATGCGTGGACGATTCATTGAGCCCTCACCGTCTATCCGTTCCAGACACGGTTGGATGTTAGGGTATGAGCGGAAGCGCAACAACTGGGGAAATCCCTAGTGCACAAAAGCGCCGATCTCTCGAAGATCAAGAAACCTGTGCCGCGCTCTGATCGGCTGCGTCCTCTTCCAGCCAGGCGAGGAACAGCTTGTAGCCTACGGACAAGACCACCGCGCCGATGAAGAGGCCGATGATACCCATAGCGAAGAATCCGCCGAACGCGCCGAGAAAAATGACCGCCATTGGAACAGCGACTCCCCGCCCCAGTAGCAAAGGCTTCAGTATGTTGTCGAGCAATCCGACAACAATGCACCAGATCAGGAAGATCACGGCCTTGGTAGTGCTGGCGACGGCAAACATGTAAATCACCGCCGGAATGAGTATCAGTCCTCCCGCCTGTAGCACCGCAGCAAACACGAAAATCACTGACCACAGGCTTGCCGCAGGCAGTCCGGCCACGAAGAAGCCGAGCGCCGCGAACACAGACTGAATGAGGGCAACGCCGAGGATTCCGAAGGTGATGCTGCGAATGGTCTTGCCGACCAGTTGCTGGAACTCGGGACCCTTCTGTCCAAAAAGGCGATTGAACAGCGAGCGGGTCACTTCATAAGCGCCTTTTGCATTCGCCAGCAAAGCTCCCGATACGATGATGGAGAGCAGCAACTGCAGCACCGTAAGCCCAAAACCCGCAGAAGCCGACAGCACTCCGGGCAGGGCCGCCTTGATCTGCGGGCCGAACTTTCTGATTGCCTCGCTCAGGTCCTTGGAAGCCAGAGTCCACAGACCTTTCAAGGGAGGACCGATGATGGGCCAGGTCTCGATACTCGCGGGCGGCGGTGGAATGATTGCGGCGCCGGCCTTGAACTTGACTGCCGCAGCCTGGGCGCCTTCCACCAGACTCTGGCCAAGCAGGATCGCGGGAACAATCACCACAGCGAGAAGAACAAGCGTAAACACGACCGCCGCTAAGGTTGCGCGGTCGCCGAGCCATCGCTGTAACTTCTGAAATCCTGGGTAAGCAGCGACCGCAATGATGATCCCCCACGCGACCAGCGGGATAAATGGGTAGAGGATGAAGAGGCATGCGGTAACCAGCAGAATAAGCAGGCCCACATGGATCGACACCTCGACAGCGCGGTTCACACTCGCCCTCGCGGTTGCAGCCTGGTCAAGAGCCACAGCGATTGCTCCTCGCAAAGCGAACGGTGTCGACCGGTCCGCATGTTTTTGCAGCCTTAGCTTAGGTACGACGCATGGAGAGTCGCAACTGGGAAAAACCCTAGTTAAAGGCAGGAGCCTGTGGAGATGACTCGGGGCAGACTAATCAGATTTGGGAGACTTGGATTTCTGGATTGGGGCATCGAGCAAGATGAGGCCCCGCTTTAAGGCGAAGAGCACCAGATCGGCGTTGCTCTTCAAATTGTAGACCTCCATGATGTGGTGTTTGTGGAACTCAACCGTCTTCTCACTCAGGTTCAGCTCCGCACCAATCTGCTTCAGCGAGTGGCCCTCGGCCCACAACTGCACGATCTCGCGCTGGCGAGGGGTCAACTCCTTTGAGAACTGTTTCGCCCGCTGCTTCATGGTCACCCAATCATCGGAACGCAATTTAGGCGTCAGGTAACTTCCGCCATGAAGCACGTGCTCAATCGCGGTCAAGAGCTCAGAGCCTGCCGAATGCTTGAGAACAAATGCTGCCGCCCCCATCTCCATCGCAGCGGCTGCGAGATTGGGATCGTCCTGCATGGTCAAGAAAACCAGCTTCACCTTCGGCATCCGCTCTCGGATTCGTAGTGCCGCGTCCAGACCATTCAGCAGCGGCATACCGATATCCACTACGATGACGTCGGGAGCCAGCCTGGTGGTCGCGGACAGCAGCGCGCGGCCGTCAGCGACGGTTCCGACAACTCTGTAGCTTTTCTCCAAGAGAAGCCGAAGAGCCTCCGCGAAGATGGCGTGATCGTCGGCGATCAGGACTTGTGGCCGGAGGTCTGACATCAACCGTTCTCCGAGAATTGCTTTACGTTTCGTGCACAACCGGCTGTCCTACGACAGCACGTGATTCTGACTTTACCTGTTGTTGCCGCGACACCCAGATATCGATGCGCGTTCCTTTGTGTGTTTCGGAGTGGATCTCGAAACGAGCTCCGATCAGTCGCGCCCGCTCCTCCATGCTGAAGAGGCCGAGACCTGGCTTTTTCGTAGCATCGTTCACATCAAAGCCGGCGCCGTCGTCGGAGATGCGACAGGTGTAGATTGCCATCGAGATGCTCCAGTGCTACCTGCGCTTTTGTTGCGCCACTGTGCTTCTTAACGTTACGAAGACCCTCCTGCACGATCCGAAACAGGCACAAGGCGACAGCCGGAGGAACGCGGGCACGCCCGTCATCGTGAGTGAAGACCACTTGGACAGACTGCTGCGCCGAAAATTCCTTGCAGAACGCACCGATCCCGGGAACAAGCCCTAGTCTTTCCAGGGTTGAAGAGTGCAAGCGATGGGAAACGGTGTGAAGATCCGCGCCCAACTCACTCGCCGAGTTGATGAGCTCATGCAACTGCTCGTTCGCCTCCTTGGGAGAATCCGGCACCAGTTCGGCAGCGGTTTCCAGACCCAGTGACAACAGCGCTAATCTCTGGCTGAAATCGTCGTGCAACTCCGATGCAAGCCGCTTGCGTTCGTCTTCCTGAGCGTTGATCAGCATGCCGCTGAGCCTGATCTGCTCGTCCCTCGCCCGCCTGAGTTGCCTGCGGTTAAACAGGAGGTAGGTAGTCAAACAAGCAAGCCCCAGGATGATGAAAACAGTCGTGAGTATGATCCACTTGGCTCGCTCCCACCCGCTGGGCTCACGAAAGAGAACGATGCTGCCAGGCGGAAGATTGCGCTCCGACAGGCCCCAGCGCTTCAGCTGCTTCCAATCGAACATGTAAACACTTGGGCTGGTCTGGATGGGGATATCGCGCGGGCTCTTGCCGTGGAAGATCTCGAGAACCACCTGAGAAGCGATCCTCCCCTGCTCCGCAAAACTCAGAACATACCCACCCACGCTCCCGTGTCCCAGATAGGTGTCGGAGATGCCAAACACAGGAGCGTTCGCGGCTTCAGAAATCATGGGAAGGGCAGTGGTCGCATTAACGAACTGATTGCCTGCCGCATCACGGAAGAATGTCGTGTACAGAATGACCGTTCCGCTCGGCAGATGCCGTACCCTCTCGAGCAAGTCGCTCATCGTCAGATCTGTCAGATAAGTAAAGTCCACCGCCGCTGGATGGGAACTAAGGGCTGTCCTCACCGGGGCTTCGATACCTTTATCGAAGGCTGAGGTCCCGCCCACAACCACCACGTGCTGAGTATGGGGAAGCAGCTTGAGTATGGCATCCAGAGTTTTTGCCGGCTCCAGCTTCATCCATGAGCCGGTAAAGCGAGGGCCAAGAGTGGGATTTCCAGCCTGCACCTCGGAACTTCCGCCAAACACAACTGGGACATCGGGAAAGAACGTCTTGGCGAAATGGGACATGAACATGATCGGCCTCGGTCCCATGGCCACGATGACATCGATCTTGCGCCCCTGGTATTTCTCAACCAGCAGGTTCTCTAATTTCAGTTGCGAGGCTTCGTCGGCAAAGGCCGGCGTGTCGAGGTTCTCGCTATAGAACTCAACTTGGTACTCCTGATTGGCGGAAAGGGCCGACAACAACGACTCGGTGATTGATGCGGCTGCGCGGTGGGTAACTCCCACCTCCGTGATGACGAGGACGCTCTTGCTGACAGGAGCGCTTGAGCTTCCAGTTGCCGCCGAGGGAAGCAGAAGCGTTACCAAAACGACGGGAGCGGCACACCAGCGCAGAACCGAATAGCGTCGATCAAGAAACCCTCGCATGGGGCTAACGCCTTCTGGCAAACAGGTCCGGTTGCGGGCGCATATAACGCTAAGCAGCGCTAGTTTCAGTATGTTGGCCTGGGCGGCGCTTCCAATCATAGAACCTGACGCAGACAAGCACAACCTTCAACAGTGCTGCGCCGCGCTGGTCAACTTCGTAAGCGTCGACGCGTACTTCCATTTTGCTAGCAAAGGATCAGACGAAGCTTGCCGCGAGAAACCGGTTCGGTCCCAGTATCTGCAGGCAGGGAAATTTTCTACGTTCCCATTCCGAATGGCAGGTGTGTACCGACAACTAAGATGAACGGTTGTCGTCGTCTATCTGTCTCACGTTCGCCAAAGATGGATTCCACACTGGCGTCTAATCTCCTGTTTCCCAGTGATAGTCAGGAAGTGATAGTCAGGACGAGCGCGCTGCTGGTTCCACCGCTCGAGCAGGCAAGGGTGCCTGTCGTCCCGCCCGGAGTATTGACTGTCACATTGGCTGTGCCAGGACCGGAGATCTGGGCGGTCGTGATCGTGGCTTGCAACTCTGTACTGCTCACGAACGTAGTGGCTAGTCCCGTCCCGTTGATGACCACGACCGAAGCCGTGACAAACTGGCTACCATTCACAGTGAGAAGAACACCCTGCTGTACTTGAGCGAACGTAACCGTGGAGGGAGAAAGCGACGAAATACTTGGCGCTGGACGAGCACTTCCGCAGAGGGGATTGACCGCATTGCAACTTGGCAAGAAGAAGACGAGCAGAAGCGCACTTAGCAATCGCTAATAAAACGCTGATTCGTTTCATATGGTATTGCACTCCAGTTCAAACGAACAAGACAGAGAGCGGTGTTCGTCCCGATGCTACTTGCGCCAATCTTTAGCAACAACTAGGGATATCCCTAGTTTTATAGCATTTTAAATGCTAGTCAGCGGCTTATAACTTGTGCGCGAGGCGGCTTCTGCGAAGGCACGTCGTACACCGTGTCACGTCCGCGATAGCTCTGCTTTCTAAACCTTGCCTAGGGTTTTCCCTAGTTGTCGAGCATGAATTGTTGGCTTAAGAAGGGATGCGAGGGGGCCAAACCTCCAAAAGAAAAATTGCCCTCTTTCGCCTAAGAAATGCGAGCGCAGCTTCTGATTTTTGACTCCTCCTCGCAATCTGCGGCACAACCCGACTGCTCGTCGAACAGGTCATCACAAGGAGCAGGCGCTCATGAACCATCGAGACACGTCAACCATGTTGCCGGGGATGGTCACCGTCGTCAGCGCGATCCTTATCGCTCTCGCACTTAAGCCTTTGGTTGGCCTGTGAGCCTCAGCATTTTCGGCAATCATTATTGAAGGAAGGACCAACCTCAATGTTTACTGGCTTGACTATTACATTCCTGAAAGAGTTCGGCAACGGCTTGTGGCTTACCTTTCCTCTGCTGTTTTGCCTTGTGGCCGTGATCATCGTGCTGGGCCAGCTCATCGGGAAGAAAGAAGGCTGGTCGCATATCGACAGCTTCTACTGGTCCTTTGTCACCGCAACTACGGTGGGTTATGGCGACTTTCGGCCAACGAAGACTCCCTCAAAGATCGTCGCCATCCTGATCGCATTTCTGGGATTGCTGCTGAGCGGCATCATCATAGCGATAGCGGTCCGCGCCGGAACCGTAGCTCTAGCAGCACGTGTGGCCGGGGCCTGATGGTCCCATAGGGGCGAGCGACTATTTCGTTAGCATCACAATGACCAGACCCCAGGCAGTCAAGACAATATTGCCGACAGCATACGGTAGGTAATCTCGGATCAGAAGCTAAGATCGCGTCGTAGCCGCGCTACCAAACTCTTCGGAGTATTTGGCCACGGCAGTTTCCACGTTGAAGTGCATCGCATCACGTCCAAGAGTCCTTCCCAACGGAGAGCGCTGGACCGTTCCCAGCACTTCAGGATTGAGGCCGACCAGCCATAGCAGCACACCGCTTTCGCGTTGTCTCTCTTCCGCTTCGGTGAGCATTCTGAGGGCGGTGTATTCCAAATCGGGGACGCCACTGAGATCGAGTGCGATGATCTTCGGCTTCGCCTCTGCCACCAGCGGCTGCATCTTGTGTCCGATCTGTTCTGCATTGCCAAAGAACAGGCGGCCATCCAGCCGCAACAGCAGAAGACCGGGGAAGATCTCGTCCTCGGGATGTTCGTCGGAGAGCGGCCGAAAGACATTCGTTCCGGGCTTACGTCCGAGCACATAAACTGGCGGATCGGCTCCCTGATAAGCGAGCATGAAAAGCGATACTACGATGGCGACGATGATTCCTCGCAAGGTCCCCAGCAGCATTACGCCGGCAAAGGCGGTGAGGGCCCAGACGAATTCCGTTCGCCTGATCTTGAGAATTTCCTTGAACTCCTGCGGCTGAATCAGTCCCAGGGAATAAACGATGACGACGGCGGCTAGTGTGGCTTGCGGCATCAGTGCAATGAGAGGAGCCAGGAACAGCATGGTCACGAGGGCCACGCCGGCGGTGACCAGCTCCGCTAGTTGTGTGCGCGCCCCAGCCAAGCGGTTTACGGCCGTTTGCGAGGTTCCACCTCCGGCTGGCATGGCTCCGAGAAACGCGCCGCCAGCATTGGCCAATCCTGTCGCAAGCAGTTCCTGATTCGCTTTAGGCGGTGTCTCTTGATGGCTGACGAATGCTCTGCCGGCCGCAACCGTTTCAGTGAAACTCATCAGCGCGATGCCCAAAGCCCCGGGCCAGAGTTGCGCCGCTAGCGAAAGATCGGGAAGCCTGAACGACGGCAGGCCGCGAGGAACCAGCCCGACCAGTTCCACACCGTGAGCCTTAAGTCCCAGCAGGAATGCCGCGGCGATTCCAGCGGCCACCGCGATGAGAGGAGCGGGAGCTTTCGGCAGCAGACGTTCAGTCCCCACCAGAAGCACGATCATCACGACTCCAACCGCGAGCGTGGGCAAAGAAGTGTGCGGGATGCTGCGAACGGTCGCCAACAGATTTTGAACGAAGGTACCTCGGGCGAAGTGGATACCAAGGATCTTTGGGACTTGATCCAGCACGATGACCAGGCCGATTCCGGCTTTGAATCCAATCAGCACTGGCTCTGAGATGAAATTCGCGATGAAGCCGAGCCGCAACAAGGAAGCCAGGACGAGCATGCCGCCGACCAGAAGAGTCAACATCGCCGCAGCCCGAAGCAATGACGTAGGATCACCACTCGGCACGACTTCGCCAAGCTCAGCAGCGCTCAGGATCGCGAGCGTAGTGGTCGTGCTTACGCTGAGCGGCCGCGAGGTCCCGAGCACGGCGTAGATCACCATCGGCAGGAAGGCCGTGTAGAGTCCCACCTGCACCGGCAGCCCGGCAATCGTGGCATACGCCATCGCCTTGGGAATGACGACAGCTGCAGCAGTTAAGCCCGCGAGAATGTCGGGGCGCAACCAGTCTTTCTGGTAGCTGAAAAGCCACTCCGCGATGAAAGGCTGGGCCTTGGAGCTCCGGGTCACGGCTCGCCTCCGACGATGATCGTAAGTCTTTCTAATCAGATCCAGATTGAAATGCTAGCAACCGCCATCCCCTGCCGCACCTAGGGATTTACCTAGTAGTGAACTCCAGTGAACCGTGCGCGGCCGCCGATCGTGCGGATTAGTCGAAGTAACTGCCTGTAAGTCTGGCGCACACGTTCAGCTTCTTTACGGATTCGGAATAAAGACACGACGTTACATGCTGACGTTGTCGCACGTGGTGGAGTCGTCGCAATGATCGAGTGCGGAGACAACGCAGGCCAATTCGCTTCGTTGCTACCTCAAGGGCATTCTGTCCAATGCTCACCCACGGCGTGTAATGAATTGAGAGCGTGCCGACCTCGGCTCAGGGATGGCCTGTCCCGAACCGACTGGCGTCGTAGACGAAATCCACCAGCCCATCGCGGTAATCGATCTTCACCTGGAGCATGCTGAGAAGGTTGAAGCCCAGCGTCCCCGATACCTCCGTTCCAAAGCCACGGAGCGACCGTGGGCCTAGTTCTTCGTGGCCCAATCAGTGGCCCATTTAATTGAGGCTACCGAGTCGATGGAGCGCCCTTAAGTCACGAGCAATCAGGCATTTGGATTTCCCGACGGGCAACTACGAACCAGAAGGTCGGGAGTTCGAATCTCTCAGGGCGCGCCATCTAACTCTTCATTCCAAACAACCGCCGAGCCACTTCCTCCTAGAACAGCCGCCCGACGCGGAAGAAGAATTTGTGATGCCCGGTATCGCCGTAGGCATATGCAGCTTCTACCGGTCCGAAAATTGTATTGACGACCACACCCAACGCTCCATCGGTTGGGAAGCCCGATGCTTTGTTCACCATCGAGCTAGGCGGGCCGTAAACCTGCGCCGCCTCATAGATGCCCAGGAAATAGACGCCGCTACCTAGCAGTGGTGGCAGTTTCAGCATTTCCCGGATGTATCCCAGCTGGAATAGGAAGTACTTATCCATCAGCAGTTCGTTGGTTCCGTACGCCACCAACTGCCGCGAGCCTCCCAGGGAGAACTGCGGGATACCAGTTGCATGGTTGAACGTGGAGCCGGCAGATCCGTCGAGGAAAACCGAGGATGTTTCGTTCAGCCGGAAGTGAAGCTGCCCAGCGCCTTCCAGCACCGGATAGGCTTGGGGCGCGGCCGGACTGGCGTTGTACCAGAGAGCGTCTCCCGTGAAGCTTTGTCCTGCAAAAGGAATCACAGCGTCGTCCAGGCGATCCAGCCTGTATTGAATTCTGCTGACACCGTAACCGCCGGAAAAGGATGGCAGTTCGTTTGGGTTTCCGACCCCCCGCACAAAGTCTTGCCATCCACCTTCGTATCCGGCGCGCAGTTCACCAGTATTTGCAAACTGGTATCCGACATCGACGCCTCCGCCGAGGGTGCTACGCCGATAGGTGGAGATCAGTTGGTTGTTGTCGTAAAGGTAAAGCGGGTTATTATCGGCTAGAGCTCGTGGCGCGATGAACCAATGGGTCTGCGGCGTAAAGGGATGGTAATACTCCGAGTTCAGCCCGTAATCGGAGAAAAGTACGATGTCATTGCGCCATTCCGAGCGGAAGCCTCCAATATTGAACCAGGTTACTCTCGCTCCCATGTCGAGCGTAACGTTTTTCAAACTTGATCCGTCGATGAGGATGAGGGGCTGAACCACCGGTGGGCCAATCTCAGTCTCCTCGGTCTTTATCAGGAGGCCCTGCTGACCATTGCGCTCCACCATTTGGTAGCTCAGCGCCGAATAACGCTCTGTTCCCTTCAGGCGCATGATTTCCTGGTCCAGTTGGGCGAAATCGATAGGCTTTCCTGTTAAATTGGCGGTTTTCTCTTCGATCCGCTGCGAAAGATTTCCGTTTACGCCTTCGACCGCGACAAACTCTGGAACGGGATTGGTGCGGACACGGGATTGGCGATCGGCAAGGTACTTCTGCCAAGTGGCATCATCCACCGCGAGCGTCAACAAGATTCTTGATTTCGCCTCAGCGGCATCGTATCCGGCCTTGATGATCGCGTCCGCGTCGTTGAAACTTAAGGCGCTCCATTTCTGCACCGGAACTGAAACGAGAATGTCCGCCTTTTCCATGCTGAGCAGTTCGTTGGCCGAGATCATGACCGAGATCGACTGCCCGAGAACGGCGAACGAGGAGAGGTTTGCGTTCGCAGGCACGGGCGCCTCCTGCAGGTGAATCGCCAGTGTCAGGTCGGCTCCCATCTGTTTCGCTACCTCGACGGGAATGTTTTGCAGCAATCCGCCATCGGCATAGATGGCATCCTTGGTCCGCACCGGCGTGAAGATTCCGGGGAGAGACATGGTCGACCGTAAGGCCAGGGCCAGGGAGCCGTCGTGGAAGACCTTGGGTTTGCCGCTGACCAGATCGGTGGCTACGCAAGCGAAGGGAGTGGGAAGGTCGTTGAAGCTCTTGATCTCCGAGTAGGGGAGCGCGATCTTATCCAGAACCAGAGAGACCTGCTGGCCGGAGTTGAGGCCTGCGGGGAACTGCAGGCCTTTGTGCAATCCAAACTGCAGGCTGTTGGGATAATCGCGAGCGTCCTCCTTGCGGCGGAACGCGAGGTCGTCGAAGGGCGTTTGCCCTCCTATTACCTCGTCCCAAGGGATTCCGTTCACGATCTTGCGCATCTCAGCGGCATTATGTCCAGTGGCGTAAACCCCGCCGACCAGACCACCCATGCTGGTGCCGGCGACGTAGTCCACCGGAATGTGATGTTCCTCCAACCAAGTAATGACGCCAACATGAGCAAGTCCCAAGGCGCCTCCGCCTTGGAGGACCAGGCCGATAGTAGGACGCTTTCCAGTCCCGGCCGTTGTAGTGTTTTGGGTCAGGCCAACGCTTGAGGTGATACATACGAAGATAAGTATCAGGAAACTTGCCTTTGGATGTTTCATATAAAGCCAGCCTTTCTCACTTGCTTACTCTTTAGAAACCAACTCGCCCCGCTCGAATGAGTGCAGACCACTCCGGAGATCCGTCGGCCGCCTGGCCAGCCGCATTGATGTGCTCTCGCTGCTTCAACTCCGGAAACGGAAGTCCGCCCGTGACCAGACGTCCCCGGTTATACAGCAGTTCATCCAGCGTGCCGTTCAGCAAAAGCTGATAATTCCAGGGCTGGGGATTCTTCATGTCCTCGGCGATCTTGGTGTCGAGCGTGGTCGTACAGTTTCGTGTCACCGCGTTGTACCACTCAGGATGGTCCCGTAACTTGTTCAGGTAATCGGCGTAGATGAGGAATATCTTTCGTGCCTCATCCGCCGAGATAGTGGTGCGATACAGGAAGACTTGCTCGTCCTTGCGGTAATTGGTGCGCAAGCGGATGACGTCGCGCTCATCGGCAGTGATGAAGATCAACTCGTATTGCCGGAAGAATCCGAGGACCGCCGAATACGACTGGCCGGCTTTATAGCGTGCCTCAATCGAAAAGGCGATGTGATCGTTGTCGCCGAATTGAAAGCTGAGAATCGGATGACCAATATACTTCGGTCCCCAGGTAGTAAAGAAGAGGTCTGCGTAACGGAGTTGCGATAGATAGACTGTTCTATCACTCCAGCAATTTGAGTACTCGGTCTTGGTGCGGTAATCACAGTTCCGCAGGTTGTGGATTGTAACTCGATCTCCATCGATCTCGACCCAGGCGGTCCGGGCAGTATCGGCTTGCCAATCACCATCATTGGACGGTTTGAGACTGAGCCACCACGTTAGCACAACGCAAAAGGCTGCAAGACAGAACACGGCGGCCCAGAGCCGTCGTTTGACCGTCAGGAGAATGGTGATCACCACAAGAGCGTAGATCAGGGTCACCGGGATGCGCAGTGATTCCACCCGGAAATCAACGTAAAGGGCTGCCTCGGCCCAAACGGTGAGCAGACCGAGAACGAACCACAGGATGACGCCCGCAAGAAGTGCGACTTTGTTCGTAGTTTTCATTGTAGTGGTCTTTGTGTGGTGGAAACAGCGGTGACTCTAACGAGAGAAGACTGATGGATATAGCTCAGGGTGACGAAGGATCAGGCGCACGGAGCGAGGCCTTGGCTGCGGACCACCTGCGGCGAGCAGAGTGCCGGGGCTGCCGATATCGCGGGCTTGAGGAAATGTCGCACCCTCGATGCAGGACCTCGTTTTCATGATCCGTAATCCGCATTTCTCCTATTGCAAGAAGTCCAGCCCTGCTCCCTTTGCAGGTTCCGTCGACAGGCGTCCGGAGCGAATGGCCGCCTGAAAAGTCTCAAAATCGCGTTCGGCCTGGTGCCCGTGCGTCCGAGCGGAACCAACCTAAAAAGATGTCGCTTGCAAGCCGGCATCAGACGTTGACCTGCAACAACCCGGAAACCCTGGTGCTCAAAGCGGCTCCTGCCGCGTGGCGATTCTAGCACCGACCTGCGCGTTTCCTTTGTTTGAAGAAAGAGAGGATCACCTTCGTCCGCGAGAAACAGCTGGACATAGCAGCGCGTCCCGACGCTGCCGACACCAACAACTTTCACCGCAGAATCCTGGAAGGCATAGTAGTCGAGCAATTTGAGTCGATCGGCCTGCAACGATTTCCGATATGCTCAAGATGGTACCGGCTGTCCTTCTCGAAATCCCGGACACTTTCCTGGAAATGGAAGAGCACCCGGGGGATTGTCCTTAATTTTCCGGCGACCGTCCACAACCGCGGTGAGCTTGAGAACTACAGCCTCATCGGAGTTCTACCAGTTACGGCACACCAGCATTACGGCTGGCGGAGAACAGAACGTGCCACTGGCTGTCATGAAGAGTCTTGCAGGGCACATGGACGCGAAAATGAGCGAGTATTACACCTCGATTCGAGATAACCAGAAGGTGCAGGCGGTCAAGGACATCGAATCGGCCAATCCTCAACTGCTCGTCCTGCTGGGGATCGAGGCCGATCCGGATGCTAAAATCCAGTAAGAATCGGTTTTATGGACGATTTTGTAGACGATAAGAGCCAGCAGCTCGTAAGTCCTTATGGCCCTGTAGCTCAGATGGATAGAGCAGCGGTTTCCTAAACCGTTGGTCGGCAGTTCGACTCTGCCCAGGGCCTCCATAGTTTTCAGATACTTCCGAGTATCCCATCTCTTCGCTACGTTCCTTCGGTTGCGCCTGGGTTGTGTTTTGTTGCGGACTTGTTTGCGCATCAAGCCGATCGACAAAGGCGATGTTCGCGCTGGGGACCAGATGGCCGTATAGGTCCACCGTCACAGCGATCGTCGAGTGCCCGAGCTGTTCCTTCACGTAAGCGAGGCTGGCGCCGTCCTGAATCAGCAGGCTGGCGAACGTATGCCGCAGGTCGTGAATCCGGAATCGACGAAGGCCAGCGTGCTGGATCGCCGGCAAGAGCACACGCTTGTGTAGGTTCGCGGGGTCCAGTGGTTCTCCAGTAGGCGAGGGGAACACTAGGTCTTCTGAAATCGGGGATTCGCCTTTCAGCATCCCTTCCAGGAGCCGTTCGTCTCTGAGTTCGAGGAGCGCCGCGCGAAGCTGCTGTGACATATCGACGCGACGCGACTTGCCGCTCTTCGGCGTGACGAACCGGCCCGCGGTATAGTTCCGCCGGACCCACAAATAGCGGTTCGGATCTGCTGCATCTTGGCCGAATTGAATGTCTCCCCATCGCAGCGCGAGCGCTTCTCCGAGCCGCAGTCCGGTGCGAGCGAACGTCAGGAACAGCGGACCGTATTTGGGGCTCAACGCCCGGACGGACGCGAGGAACCGCTCCAGCTCATCGCGCGACAGGAACACCGCCTCAAACTTCTCCGTTTCTTTCGGCAGGAAGCGGCCGACTTTTGAAGCCGGATTCTGCGTGATCACTCCGTCCTCGACCGCACTCTGGAAGATGACCCTGAGGCAAATGAGCGCATTCTGCAGCGAGTTGGCGGCGAGCGTCTTGCGCTCGGGGTCAATCTTTTCGGGCTTCTTGCTCTTGGGCTGTACCTGTTTCAGCGCCAGCTCAGAAAAGAACCGCTTCACGTCGTCCCGCGTGATGTCATTGATCGGCTTCGAGCCGAAGAATGGCAGGATGTGCAGGCTCAGAAGTCCCTTATAGCGCGAGGCCGTCGAAGGCTTGATGTCAACGTACTGCTTCTCCCAGCCCGTGGCATAATCGGCAAACGTCGCGGGCTTCTCGGTGTTCAGAAAGCTCAGGTCCCCGAGAGCGAGCTTCGCTTCCAGAGTTCGCTTAACCTGCTCGGCGGCGGCACGCGTACCGACACACTTCGCCTTTCGCCTGCCCTGGTAGTGGACGAAAACGTACCATTTACCGCCCTTCTTGCGAATCTTCACGCTCATTATTTGGCCGCCATATCTGCGAGGATTTCGTTCACCGTCTCGTTCACGTTAATGCTATCCGCAGGGATAAGCGGATGCCTTTCCAGCCACGCATCGAATGTGCTACGCCGAACCAGAATCTTCGTTCCCACCCGCACCGCCGGCAACGGGTGCAGCGATCGATGGAGCCACTCGCGAATGGTACGCTCGGACACTGCAGCATACATCGTCAATCCGCGAAGATCGAACCACTCTCTTCCGGCGACGCTCTGCGAATTGGATACGGCTTGTTTCATGCTGCACAGATAGTTACTCGTGTTCCTAAATCATCTGATTTCTGTACATCCGCACCAACCTGTGCCGCCCTTGCCGCTTCAACCACTTACGACTGACGCATGCGACGGGTTTTTGGAACACTTAGCAATGAGCCAGGGGTTAGTGCTATCGAAGCCCAGAGTCGAACTCGATCTCGATAATCCCACTCGACACGGGGAGTCGCGTTGGTGCTGCTCACACTTATGGGAAGCGGTACAAAAGGGGGCATTTAGTTACTCAGCGGAAATAAAACGGCGTTTCGTTCCGCTTCCGAAAGCGGAATTAACGAGGTGTGTTTCGCAGGGCGTCCAAAAAAGCAGGTTTCAATCGGGCCACTGGCCCGTAGGGCGGGGTTTTGGGATTACCCCTCCAATGCTCCACGAGCGCCTTGGGTACCCCGTCATCGGACCAGTCGAACATTTCCGGGCACCGCACGCAGTCAAAGGATAGCGAGGTAGGTCGAGGCTTAGGGCCGCTAAGCCGATAAAAGCTGAACTCGTCCAGAGCTGGGCCTCCGAAGCTGAGAAGTCGCCTGCCGTCGGTGAGCTTTTGCTGGGAATACAAGGCAAATTCACCTGATTTGCCAATCGCATCTCTAGTCGAGGCATGGCTGAACGCACCTCGCGACGGTAGTTTGTGACTCCCAGACCTGCGCTGTCGGGTCTCGACCCCGGCCAGGTAAGCTATTGTGCGCATCGGCCGCTCATCCTTTTCGGATAAGGTCACAACCAACCACGAATCAGTGTGTTTGACCTGTAGAGAGGACCGCTCTTCCCGCAATACATTGCGAGTTATCTCTGCCAACCTGCTGCGCACGGTTGCTACGGCAGCAATGCCTACTTCCCAGTGTTGCCACGGCCCCCAATCCTGCTGGCCGCCCCGCTTTTCGACGACATTAGTTCGAAGATTATCACCATCGTTGTTTCCCTCGGAAAGAGTTGACTCGGATGGCAAGAACTCTTTACTCGAGAGGGTTACGGCAGCCATCTCTGATCGGAAGTGCTCGTTATCGAGCAAAGAAACAAAGGGCAAAGTGAACCCGCTGATGCTGACAGGATAGGCTTCTCTCGGCGTGGGGATGTTCGATTCCCGCATATCCAAGGCAAGCTCTACCGCTCGCCATCCTGAAACGGCCTTGGCAGGGCAGCCTGAACCTTGGGGGTGTGCATAGATTCCCCACCACGGAGCTCGAAAGACCGCCATGACCCTGCTGTCGCTGCAGAGAATAGCGCCGCAGCGCGCACAGAGATGATAACCGTCATCTAGGACGATAGGATGGCCACCGGGAGCAGCCTTGGTGTAGCGGCTCACCCTCGGCCGTCCGCCAACTTACGTTTGTTGACCCAGGACCGAATACTGTCTGCCCGACTAGGTGTCCGGAAGAACCTAATCGACACTTCTTTATACGTGGATTTTGGGTTTTCGATCTTGTAGTCGGCAGCTTCCAAGATGCGAGGGTCCCTTAACCTGCGAGCCGGAGCACCAAGCTTCAGCAAAGCACGTTTAGCCTCCTTCAGACTTGTGCCGACCGGTACGTTTAGGTCAGCCAGTGAAACTTGAGCAACTCCCGGTGCTACTGGCCGAGCATGTGCTGCGGGCTGGGATCCCTGGGTTGGATCGTTCTGCCCGTTCGATGTGCTTGCCACTCCTGGCTTGTTGATCTCCGGTGGAAGTGGAATGAGCGGGCGCTCCGCTCTTCGCATCACGCGCTCTGCGTGTTCGCACTCTCTTGCTTCAATCCGAAGCCTCTTGACCCAACGACCGGCGAGACGCTCCATCGCCTGCTTAAAACTCGTAACTCGGGCATCGTGCGGCTCGATATGTGCACCTGTCCGCGAGCGTTGAGCTGATAACTGACTGATAACTGCGCCGGTGCGTACTGAAATGACAAGCGGGATTGTATGCTTAGAAACTGCCCGTATAAATGCAGCCGTTTTTAGGTAGCCCTGTTTCTCCCAAACGTCGCAATAGATTTTGTACGTTTTTTCAATGTACTCATCCGTGCGACGCAGGTGCATTTGAACAAGCAGTGTTGGGACTGCTTGGCTGTTCTGGTTCTGCCGATTGTCGAACCGGATTTGACGCTCCTCGGCCTTAATGCTGTCACCCATCTCCTGGGCCAGCTCCGACAATTTCAACCCCACTAAGACATGGTCGATCAGGCCCCATGAGAATGTGCCATCAGCCATCTGGTACCCTTCCGTGGTCCTCCCGCGTTTGCGGAACGACGAGTAAAGCGAGACGGGGAGGCAACTCCTTTGACCGCCGCAATAGTCGTCAAGGGCTATCCGCGACTAAGTTACCCACCCGCTGGCTATCTGCTTCCAATGCTGATTGAATCTAGTTCGCGACGCAATACCTGTTTCGGGAACGGCAATGTGGATTGCTGTGGATTCAGAGGAAAAGTACGGCGGAATTGCTTGACAAATTAACCTAAACTGTTTAGGTTATGTAGCGTGAAGGAGTTGCAACTTACCAAAGTGATGTCATGGCTAGGGAAACGTAGCTATGCGACCCGAGTGCAGCGTTTCGGCATTGAAAGGATACGAGAAATAGCCCGTCAGAATGGGAAGAAGGGCGGGCGACCCCGCAAGGAGCAGAACACAACCAAACCTTAGAGCGCGCCGTGCCAGTGCTAGTAACACCGACACGACGCTAACCAGGACGCCTACAGAGGAGGCACCCATGGCTGTAAATCACCGTAACACCGCGTCTTCACCCACTCAAGTGTTACACGGGTGCTGTCACTAATGTACATCCAACCCGTTGAGGCAGGCGGTTTCCGCAGCCTGCAAAAGGGTCAGCAAGTGCAGTTTGATGTCGTCAAGGGTCCCAAGGGCTTGCAGGCTGAAAACGTGAAGCCCCTGTAATTGTCAGGTAACACTCCGCCTGATATCCCTCTGGTAGGCCGCGTAGAATGGCCTTGCATACCGGAGGCACCCATGTCTGAAGTTGTCTACACATCCAATGTGCGCATTGAGCGCATCAAGGGCCCACTACGCCGAGCCTATCTGCCGGGCGAACCGCAGCCCGTGATGTTCAGCGTTCATGGTGGGATTGCAAAGCATTACGGCAT
>CAVSFL010000008.1:0-1189025 GCA_963727295.1 uncultured Acidobacteriaceae bacterium | reverse complement strand
CTCAGACGATGGCTAGCCAACCCCGGCGCCAGCCGACGGGAAATCGGTGTTCTCAGCGCCTGGACGTCGAATGATCCGCGAAATGACGCTGCGCCCAGCGCCGAAACGATCGACCGGATGCGCTCGTTCTGCCGGAAACACGCGCCAAGCAGCTATCTCAGGCTGTTTGCCGAATGAACATGCTGGACAACGAACAGTTTGAATCGTTCGCGTCTCGGCGGATGGGCGTTACGTCGGCGCGACCCAAAGCCATCTGTGACGATCTGATCGGGGCCCGAAACCCATCGAACAAGCGCCAAGCCCAGGCAAGGGCCACCTAACTGCGGCTAACGGCCGCGACAGAGTCCTACATTTTCGGCAACAGTGTGTAACACTCAACGACGCTGCGACTGTCGTCAGACGACACCCGTCAAACACAATTAGAACTGCCCCGATTTGCTTGATCGCGCGAGACTTAAGGCAGAAATTGCCGCCCGGCTAGAGTGTTACACGGGTTACAGGTGTAACACATATTTACGCACGCTAAGACCCATCCACAGACCTGTAATCTGCGATTACTGGTTGCGAAGCTGTCGCTAACCATCCCTTTGCGCTTAGCTGCAGCAACCCGTGCAGCATCCTTTGTGCGGACTCCGCTCCCGGCGAGGTATGTCGGAGACCGAAAAATGACACAGAAAACAAAATCTTAGTCCAGACGGATTGATTTCCACAGGCATTGTTGTTTATATAGTAGTACTCAACGCATGGTTAGTTTGTTCACCTATAAGTAAATAGCAGGTCCTAATTCAAAGCCGAAAAGCACCGATTAAGAAAGGAGGCATACAACATGCCTGAAGATCAGAAAGACACCACTCCTACCGTTTCCCAGAAGAAAATCGAAGCCAACCAGCGCAACGCAGGGAACTCGACGGGTCCGCGGACCGCGACCGGCAAGACGAACTCCCGGAGAAACGCGTTGAAACATGAAATTTTCGCCGGTGTCGTGTTGGTTGAGGGAGCGGAAGATTCCTGCGCCTATAGGAAACTGGTGAACGACTTGCATCGAAATTGGAAGCCGATTGGTCGCATGGAGGAGATCCACGTTGACAGGTTAGCTATTCTTTTGTGGCAACAGCGGCGGGCGTTGCAGTGGGAGCGTCGGATTATTCGCGACCAGTTCTTCGTTCAGCCCAATGTGATTGGCGCCGAATTGCAAAAGGCACTGGGCTTAGGAGAGGTCGAGAATGACCTTCCTCTACCGGCCGGACCAAAGTTCGATCTCCTCATCCGTTACCAGACCACAATCCAGTCCCAGATTCGCTTTGTGCTGGATCAGCTGGAACGCCTGCAACGCAGACGCATCAAGAACCCTGAATCATCCGAGGGACAGCCCATGCAGGTGCCCGTCGAGTCTGATCCCCAAGCTGAGAGCGACAAGAGCCGATCGGATTAGACGATTTTACAAAACGAAGCAACAACTACTTCGTTATCAACAAACACAGAAAGTGAGGTGACATTCATGCCCGGGGCGAAACCAAACTAGGCACGAATGCGGTCAGATGACAACGTCAGGACTTACCAGTCTGATCAAGGTGGGAAGCCGAGTGAAATTATCCTCTCGCTCGGCGAGTCCACCGCCCACGCAGGAATTGACTACTCATTCATCCCCGCCTCGTAGACGGATCAGCTGGTCATGTGTTCCAGATTCGACGATTCGTCCATTTGCCATGACGTGGATTTGGTCGGCGAGGCGGGCGGCGGCGAAACGATGCGTGATCATGATCACGGTCCGGCCCTGAGCCAGCGAGCGAAAGCGGCTGAGCCAATCGGCTTCCGCCCAAGGATCCATCGCGCTGGTCGGCTCGTCGAGGATGAGGATCGACGCCTGCCGAAGAAATGCCCACGCCAAGGCGACCCGATTCGACATCGCGCAGGGTCACTTGGCAGGATTGAGGTCTGCCACAAAGTTCTCCACGTCGAGCGCCTCGACCCCGGGCGCAAGGGCGGCAGTGGTCACCTCGGATCGAGACTTTCTATGAACCACGATTAGCCGCGCCGACTGATCGGGCAAGGATCGCCGCAGGGAGAGCAGCGGAGATGCCATGGCGGGCCGCACGGTCTTCGTGGCTTTGGCTTCCACCAACCACAGCCTGCCCTGGGGCCCGGGCACGAGGAAGTCTACTTCGAGTCCCTGCTGATCTCGGAAATAGTAAAGCTCTTTGCGCATTCCCCGATTGCTCTGACTCTTGAGGATCTCCGCCGCGACGAAGCCCTCAAACACGGCGCCCAGGAAGGGGGAGCGCTCCAGTTCAGCGGCTGAGCTTAAGCCGAGCAGGTAGCAGGCAAGGCCGGAGTCGCCCCAGTAGACTTTCGGCGACTTGATGAGTCGCTTTCCGAAGTTTTCGAAATAGGGAGCCACCAGAATGATTTGGCCAGTTGCTTCCAGGACTTGTAGCCACTCGCCAATGGTGGGAACGGAGACGCCCAGGGGAGCGGCCAGGTCGGTCTTGTTCAGGACTTGGCCATGGCGACTGGCCACCAGCGCAAGGAAACGGCGAAAGGTTACCAGATCACGTACGTTGGTGATAGCCCGCACGTCGCGTTCGAGATAGGTCTGCAGGTAAGAGGCGAACCAAAGGTTGCGATGTTTCGGACGGGCGAGAACTTCAGGAAAACCTCCGTGGAGGAGATCCACTTTCGGGGTCTCGGCGAGGCTGAAGGGCAAGAGCTGGAGGATGGCGGCGCGGCCGGCCATCGATTCCGTGATACCGCGCATGAGCGGCGTTTCCTGCGAACCGGTGAACAGCCACTGACCCATGCGGCGCGGTCCCAGGTCGACGCGGGTGCGGACGTAGTCGAGTAACTCCGGTGTATTTTGGATCTCGTCAAACACGACTGGGGGGCGCAACTCGTCAAGAAAACCACGCGGATCAGCACGTACCCGGGCTCGAATATCCGGGTCCTCCAGCAGCACGTAGCGGGCGTTGGGGAACAATTTGCGCAGGAGGGTAGTTTTCCCGGCACGCCGTGGCCCGGTGACCACAACTGCGGGGAAATGTTGCGTTGCCTGCCGCAGAACTCGGGCCAAGGTTCTTGGGATGAAGCGCATGTGATAAATATAAACTACAATCTTAAATTACTCAATCACCTAAGGGGCATTTACACCAGTTTCGCACAAGCATCCGAATGCTTCGAGATACTATCAGCCGAGCTAGTGCGGCAGTAGGCAAGAAGGAAGGGACCAGATTCCATGCAGCGCCTTATGGCCAAACAGAAGACACCGTCGAAACGAGCGTTTGTGCGAAACGAAGCCAATAAGTCCCCTGTTGTCAGTCACAATTGTTGCGCCGAAAGATGGTAGAGAACGCAGTATGGACTCAGTATCTGGTGCAGAGCTCCTTGCATATGACTTGACTCTCAGACGATGGCTAGCCAACCCTGGCGCCAGCCGGCGGGAAATCGGCGTTCTCAGCGCTTGGACGTCGAGTGATCCGCGAAATGACGCTCCGCCCAGCGCCGGATTTGGCCAGCGCCTGGAAATGTCGAATTTTGCGACCGCTGATCTGACGGCAGCCAAGACTGTGAAATTCGCCAAGGTCCCACTGATCTCAGTTTCGATATCGTTGTTTTTTGGGTAGTCCTTTCTGCATTGGTCCAGGCGACACAAACGCCGAGCCCGGCGATCTTTTGGAACCGGTGCGGGTAGACCAGTCGGGCGGTATTCCGGAATGTTTTTTCCCTTTCTACAGCAGTTTCCGGTAAGCAGTTGCAAACCTGTCTTTGACCGCGGCACTGGATCGAAAGCCGTGAAAGGTAACCCAGCGGGTGAGCAGCTGCGGTTCTGTAACAAACGGCGACAGATATTGGCTTTTCACAATCCCTATAACTTCGGTGCGATGAGGATGCCACCGTGGAATGAAAATTGCGAGGGTCACTTCGAGGTTCAAAGAACGATTACAACCCGAACGGCCCTCGTCTGGTCGGCGAGGACTCTTCGCACGAAAGGACCGCAATGAAGAAAGCACTCGTGCTTTGTCTTCTTCTGGGGTTGTCGACCTTTGCCTTCGCTGGCTCCCAGTACACGATCAACTTTGAGCAATATCCGGGTTACACGCAGATCACCAACCAGTATGCCTCTGACATGGTAACCTTCGAGAACGCTCTGCAGTTGGTCGCTCCTGGATACGACTACTTCGACTTCCCGCCACACTCCGGCAGTGGCGTAATCACAAATGATCCTGGCAGTACCCTCATGGTCAACTTCACCACGGCGATGGAATCGGTTTCCGGCTGGTACGCCGATCCAAGCGGCATTACCGTGGATGCTTACAACAGTAAGGGTACCCTGATTTCCAGCTTTGTCGGTACTGGAGTCGTTGGCTCCGATCTGCAGTTCGCGGTCAACAACACTAATAGTGGTGGGTATATCTCCTATATCACCATTACCGACAACGGCGGCCAACCGGACAGTTTCATCATCGATGACCTATCTTTCGATGTTCCTGAGCCTGGCGTGCTGTCCCTGATTATCCCCGGGCTTATGGGAACGTTGGTCATGTTAAGGCGAAAGCCTCTCATGGCAAAGACCTAGCAGGGTTGTGTCGTCCCCATCAGTCGCAGTAATGAGCGATGTAGAGAGTGAGACTGCCTCAGCGAGGACGCTGGGCGAGCGATCGCGGAAGGTGAGCCGATGACTGGCAGATTTCGTACTGTTCTGACCCTCCTTAGTCTGGTTGCACTCGTTCTAACCTTCAATCTGGTTTCCAGTGCAGGAGACCGGCGTGGCGTTATCACGCAGCAGATTGACAATTCCCGGCTCACAACGCTGGCCGGCAATACGCGTCCGGAAATTAATGCGCTGAACGATCGCGGCGAGGTCAACCCCGATCTGCAGCTGAATCACATGCTGCTGCTGCTGCAGCGCTCGCCGGAGCAGGAAAAGGCGCTGGAGCAGTTTATCGAGGAGCAGCACAATCCCAACTCGCCGCTATTCCAGCACTGGATCCAGGCCGCCGAATTCGGCCAGAGGTTCGGTCTGGCGCAGTCGGACACCGACAAGATCACGGAATGGCTGGAGAGCTATGGCTTGAAGGTCGAGCATGTCTATCCGAACCAAATTCTGATCGACTACTCCGGCACGGCGAGCCAGATTGAGAATGCCTTCCATATCCAGTTGCACAACTACCTGATCAACGGCGAGTTGCGAATGGCCAACACCAGCGATCCGCAGATCCCGACGGCGCTGGCCAAGGCTATTGTCGGACCGCTGTATCTGAACAACTTCCATCCGCAGGCGATGCACCAGAGGCTGCATGGCGCGCACATCAGCCCCACCGCCGGGGGAAGCTTCCAGCCGGACTACACGGCCGGTGGCGAGCTTCCGCTGGTTCCTTGGGATTTGGAGAAGATCTATAACATCGCGCCGCTGTATAGTCAGAGCACCCCCATCACCGGGACGGGTACAACCATCATGCTGGTGGAAGACACCAACCAGTGGAACTGCCTCCCCGGCAACCCGGCCGTTCCGGCGAATGGTGGATACAACGTTTGCGCTGCGACCAGCGACTGGGCCGTGTTCCGGAACACCCTCGGACTGCCTCGTTACGGCAATCCCGTCTTCAAGGAGAACAACCCAGGATCGACCGAAAGCACCAACTGCACCGCTCCTTCGACGGGCAGCGGCTATCCCCACAATTCTGGCATCAACTCTGACGACGTGGAAGCCTCGATTGACGTGCAATGGGCAAGCGCGGGGGCTCCGAACGCTACCATCGTGAACGCGGCCTGCGCTGACCCCAGCGGTGGATTCGGCGGTTTGACGGCGATCCAGAACACCCTTAACCGTCCCAATGAGGACGGCGTCGACGTCATCAGCATGAGCTATGGCGAGCCCGAGACAACCAGCGGCGCCACTCTCAACGCCGCATTTAACACCACCTTCCAGCAAGCCGTAACCGCAGGTCTGGGTATCTTCGTGTCCTCTGGCGACTCACTTGCGGCCGCCAACGATCGGAACAGGGCATCAGCCACGCATGGCATCCAAATCAGTGGCTGGATGTCTTCGCCGTATGACGTTTCCGTCGGCGGTCTGGACTTCGCTGATACTTATCTAGGCGAGAACAACGAATACTGGAATCCCAGTAACAATGTCTTCTATGGCTCCGCCAAGTCTTACATTATGGAGCAGCCGTGGAATGACGACTGCGCCGGCACACTGCTGGCACACTACTTGACAGGCTCCTACATCACCTACGGTTCGACCGGCTTCTGCAACACCAGCACGGGATCCGAGTTCCTCGAGGTTGTGGGCGGCAGCGGCGGCCCCAGCAATTGTGCGACGGGAACACCGGCGACGAGAGGCGTTGTCGGCGGTACCTGTGCCGGATGGCCGAAACCCGCTTATCAGAGCAGTAACATCGGCCTGCTCTCCGGCCTGCAAAACGACGGCGTTCGCGATACGCCGGACGTCGCGCTGATGGCCGCCAACGGCCTGTGGGGTCACTACTACGTGCTCTGCTATACGGACACGACCACTTCCGGCTTAGAACAAGGCGGAATTGCCTCTTGCAGCGCCGTGCAGCCGATCGATTGGCCAGGCTATGGCGGCACGTCGATTTCCTCGCCCATCATGGCTTCCATTCAGGCTCTGGTGGTGCAGCACAAGGGTAGCCGTCAGGGAAATCCCAACACTCGCTACTACGCTCTGGCAGCGACGGAGTACGGTCCGAGCGGCAGCGCAAGTTGCGACTCGACTCTGGGCAATGGCGTGGGCAGCGCGTGCGTCTTCTACGACGTAACCTTGGGTGACATTGACACAGATTGCACCGCCCTTAGCGGCACCCTGCACAACTGCTATAAGCCGTCGGGAACCTACGGCGTGCTCTCGACAAATAACAGTGCGTACGACCCGGCTTATCCCACCGGACCGGACGCGCCTTTCGGCTCGTACCCGCGGGGTTGGGATTTCTCCTCGGGTATCGGCAGCGTCAACGCTTACAACCTGGTTATGGCGTACTAGCTCCTCGGCTGGTCGCCAGAGCCGCATCGAAAACCAACTAGCTTCTCCTCATCCGAGCCGCCTGGCTCGGATGAGTTTTTATTTTTGCCTGCCTACCCTGCGATCTAAGCAGCACGTGCTGCAAGGACGTCCCCGACACATCCGGTTGCCAGCTCACGAGCTAGACCATTGAGTGCTTCATCTCAGGCGAAGACCCTTGTTTCGGTAAGAATTAAAGCCCAGGCAGCACAATCCAGGTGGTTTGGAATAGTACCTGCTGACAGCACTGCTATGCGGCCGAAAAGCTGGAGATAACCGCCGCTCTCTAGAAAGGCGAAGGCCAGAGCTGCTGCCCGATGGCACTCTAGGTGAAGAGATGAGCAAATTGTCCGGATATACCGTCGTCATTATCGCTGTGCTGTTGTTTGTCACTCCTGCGGAATCACAGATGTTCCTGGGCACTATATCCGCCGGGCAGGTGCCCATGGCGATTGCTACAAACGCTGCTACCAGCAGGACCTATGTGGTGAATGAATGCGGCGATGATCCGCAGTGCCTCAGTCCTGGCACGGTCACGATCATTCGTGGAGTAAGTCTGCAAACGGACACCGTTACCGTCGGCATGCAGCCGGTCGCCATTGCAGTGAACTCGACGACGAACAAGATCTACGTAGCGAATTCCGCCTGCGGTAACAACTACCCCAACTGCCCCAATGCCGGCAGCGTAACCGTAATCGACGGCTCGACCCTGCAAACCACCAGTGTCAATGTCGGTATTGATCCAAATGCCATTGCGGTGAACCCTACGACCAATCAAGTGTATGTTGAAAACTACTGCGGCACAGATCCGACCTGCGCCTCAAGCAGCTCCGGAACGGTGACTGTCATCGACGGCTCCAGCTTTCAGGTCACCGGAACAGTCAATGTCAATATCCAGCCGTTGGCAATTGCCGTGAACTCGGTCACCAACCAGATATACGTAGCCAATTTCTGCGGCACCGATCCTACGTGCCAGAGCGACGGCACGGTTACGGCGATCGACGGCGGTACGCTGAACACCACGGCAGTGAATGTCGGGGCGTTTCCCGTAGCGCTCGCGATTAATTCGCTGACCAACCAAATCTATGCCGTAAACAACTGCGGAGACGATCCCACCTGCAGCAGCGCTGGTTCGGTTACGGACATCGATGCTGCACAGGGTAATCAGACGGCGGAAATCGCGGTGGGAAACGGCCCCGATGCGGTCGCCGTAGATGCGGTAACTAACCAGATTTATGTAGTCAACAATCTCGACAGCACCGTAAGCCAAATCGACGGTGGTTCCAACCAAGTCACCAATACCATCCTCGCGGGCACAGCCGGCAGCTCCCCAGTGGCCGTCGCCGTAGATGCGGCGACCAACAAGATCTACGTCATCAGCAGGGTCACGAGTGTTATGACGATGATTGATGGCTCAACTGGTGCAAGGACTCTCATCGGGCTGCCGCACGGCTCTGTACCAATGGCACTCGACGTGAACTCGGTTAACAACCTCGCGTTCACGGCCAACCTTGGACTCAACAACGCGTCGGTTGTTGCCGGCGCCGACTCGGCAGCGCTGCAGTTTTATGCTCTCCCGCCCTGCCGGCTGGTTGACACTCGCCAGAACGACATGCCGATTATGGGAGGAACCTCACAAAGCTTCCTGTTGCCCCAGCTCAACAATTGCATTCCGCCGGGAGTGGGAGCGGCGGCATACTCGTTGAATGTCACCGTGGTTCCGCATCGGCAGCTGGGCTATCTAACCATTTGGCCCACCGGCGAGGACCAGCCGCTGGTCTCTACCATGAATTCGCCGGATGGTCGCGCCAAAGCCAACGCCGCCATTGTGCCGGCCGGCTATCAAGGCGCCGTGAGTGTGTTTGCCAGCGATACCACCGACGTCATCCTGGACATCAACGGCTATTTTGCGCTCCCCGGCTCTGGAAATCAGTTCTATCCGCTGACCCCCTGCCGCATCGTAGACACCCGTGGCGGGCAGGACCAAGGCACCTTGCCGGCCGGAATGGAGCGTGACTACCTGATTCCCGGCAGTTGTGGCGTTCCCAGTAATGCCACCGCATACTCATTGAATGTCACGGTTCTACCGGCAGCCGGCGGCTTGGATTATCTGACGGTTTGGCCGAAGGGTCAGCTGCTGCCCAATGTATCCACCTTGAACGACAACACCGGAACTGTGGTTGCCAATGCGGCGATTGTGCCGGCGGGCACGGGCACCACAGCGTTCTACCCCCATAGCAACAACACCGACCTGTTGGTTGATGTCAATGGCTATTTCGCCGCGCCGGGCCAATCCGGCTTATCACTGTATACGGCGGCCCCATGTCGCGTGCTCGATACGCGCGGCGTGGGGGATGGAGAGCCTTTCAGCGGAACCTTGATTGTGGATGTCGTGGACAGCGTGTGTGCACCCCCTGTGGCTGCGCAGGCGTATGTCTTCAATGCAACCGTAGTTCCTGCAGGGATCTTGGGTTTTCTGACATTGTGGCCGGATTCTGAGCAAATGCCTACCGTCTCGACTCTGAACGCCTACGACGGCTTCGCCGCATCAAACATGGCCATTGTGCCGACCCTTGACGGCTCCATCGATGCCTATGCTCAGGGAACCACGCAGTTGATCTTGGACATCTCCGGGTACTTCGCCCCGTAAGCGGTGTCGGAAGCTAGTGCTTCGAGCGCAGAGCGATCGCCGTATGCGTTCGCTTGCTCGGTAGTCGCAAGTGGCTGGGCACGGTGCGTAATACGTAAGGAATCGGCGACAACACTCTCCTATTCCAGGCGCAAAATCCAGAGACTATAGGGCGTGGGAATATAGAGATAGACATCCTCGTTGGGATAGTATTTGAAGCGCGTATAAACTCCAGGACCAAGTGACTCTGTTGGCACGGGTCCATAGCTCGCGGCGAAACATTGTTGCGGCGGTATCGTTTGCTGCTGGCCCTGATAGGTGATGGTGACGGGATTATTCGGGTCAGGGTTCAGCAGGTAAGCGGTGTTGAAGGGCGCCGTGCATCCCGCGCCGCTACAGTTGGTGGAGGATGGGAAGATTGCCATCACGTTGCGCCTGGAGTCCCAGGAAATGCCGGCCCAATAGCCCAGCGCGCCGGCACAGGACGCGGTTTGATCCAGGCTCGTGGTCTTGCAACTGGTACCGTTGCAGCTATCGATATTGAGAAGTCTTAAATGATAGCCGCCGAAAGCGTCGCCATTTTCCATCACCAAGTAGTGATGGAGCGGGTCGAGTTCCATGTCGGCGTTGTAGCCGATGTATGGCAATGAGTTGGCCAGCGTAGTGTAAGTATCATTCGCAGGACTGTATTGATACAGGCTGCGATTCTCATCGAAGACCAGATCATAGCCGCTGGTCTGATGGCCGGTGGTGTAGTCGTATACGGCAGCCGTGTACCACCCATACGGATTGTTCTGAAGCCGGGTCCACTGCGGTGGGTTCTGGTTCAGGTTCAGAGTCCAATTACTGTACATCAGACCAGTGGGATCGGCAGCCGCGGCTCCGCCCCAGGCAAAAAGCTTGTTCAGCGGAGTGTTGTAGACCATCCCGGCATAAATCTCGCGTGCGTTGGGCTCGAAGCGCGATCCGTAACCACACGAGGGCTGCCCGAAACTACCGTCCGGAGCGGGGATCGACTCGAACAGCGGGCCGCTGTTGGCCGACTCCGAAAATGGATTGCTAACCAGATTGCCCGCCCCGTCGTGCCACATGCCTTGCCCGCAGTTCAGCGTACCTTTGCAGACACAATCGGGCGGGACATCGGTGTTGTCAACCGACCAGCCGGGATCCGTGATGCGTGAGAGGGTTGGGCCGGTAGGGCCTTGCATCTGCAGCTCGTACATCTCATTCCCCTGGTACAAATTGTGGCCGGAAGTCCAGAGGAAGTAGCGATCGTTAGCGGTGTCGGCCGCGCCGCCGCCCCAGTACACCAGATAACCGCCTTCGCAGCTTCCCAGGAAGTCGAAAGCATCAACTTCCCCGACTTGCGGGTTGTAGTAGGTGTACCCAGGGCTTTCGTTGCAGAAGCTCGTATCGTTGTTGAGCGGCACCCAGCCCGTGCCGGACGGAAGATTGACCTGACCGGAAGCCGACACCGTGAGTGTGACCATCGTTGTCTGCTTGCCTTGCGGGCTACTGCCCATAACGGTGATGGGATAGCTGCCATAACGTGTGCCCGACGGAACGGCAATGGTCATGGTCGAGCTGCCGGAACCGGGTGCGGCAATCGTGCTTGGGTTGAAGCTGACGGTGCCGCCGTTGGGAACACCGCTGGCCGACAAGGTCACGGCGCTGTTGAAGCCGTTGGAGACGGTAGTGAACAGCGTGCTCATGACCTGCCCACCCGTTCCCGGCGCGCTCACAGCAGGACTTGTGTTGAGGCTGAGCGCGGGAGGGTCGGTGACCGTGACATTAAGCATTAGGGTCGTGGGCTGTATGACCCCACCACCTTGTCCGGTTACGATCAGGGGATAACTCCCCGTTGGCGTTCCGCTAGGAACGGTGATGGTCATAATCGAGGTGCCCGCGCCCGGAGCCGGAATCGTACTGGGATTGAACGTGACGGTCACGCCTTGCGGTGCTCCCGAAGCAGAAAGACTGATCGGGCTATTGAAACTGCCGACCAGCACGGTGAAGACATCGGCGGTCGAGTATTCACCTTGTCCGACATTGAGGGAGCTCGGCGCCTGGACTACAAACGTCGGCCCGGTAGAAACCTGCGTCACCCCGAGGTAGGCAACCGGGGTGATGTAGCCATCGTGCAGAATTGTTCCGATCGTCATCGTGAGCTGGGTTCCCGCGAGCGTCACCTGCCGGCTGACGTTGTTGGTGGGCCACTGCGCCGCCGACCAGTTGTTCCCCTGTGCGTCGTAGAAGTAACCCTGGTTCGTCTCGCCGCCGCTCACGCTGGCCAGCAAGTTATCGCCATCCCAGAACTGAATCAGGCACTGGTTGAAGCATTGCTGATAGGCATCATCGCCCATCGCCAGCGATAGGTTGTAGGTCCCCGGCGCCGGAAGATCGACGTAGAAGGGCACCGGTATGCCGTTGGTGATGTAGTTGATGCCGGCCAGACGCGGATCAACCTGGCTGCTGCGGTTCAGGGCCGAGATATTCGCGGTGTAGGACCAGCCATAGGTTGTCAGGTCCCCCGTTGTGGGATACGAGGTGGTCTGAATGACCGGGGTGTCCCCCGGCGGGTCGGTGACGAAGTTGGTCGTGCCGCGGAAATCGAAGCCTTGCTGCCACACCGATGACAACACCGTGAGCTGCAGAGTGGCCGTCTGCTGAACGCCGCCGCCATTGCCGGTGATGGTGATGGGATACGTGCCCAGGGGAGTGCTGGCGCTCACCATGACGGTGATCATCGAGCTGCCGCCGCCGGGAGCCGGAATGGTCTGCGGGTTGAAGCTAACCGTCGTGCCCGCGGGCATTCCGCTGGCCGACAGGCTGATGGAGCTGTTGAATCCGCCAAGCAGCGTGGTAGTGGCCGTCGTATTGCCGGCTCTGCCCTGGGCCACCGCCAGCGCGGGAGGCGACACGGTCAATATGTAGTTGGGCTGCGGGGCTGCTGTCACGGTTAGCGTTACGGCCACGGTTTGCTGTACTCCACCGCCGTTCGCGGATACGGTGATGGGATAGTTACCGACCGGCGTGCTGGATCCCACGCTGACCGTCATGGTGGAGCTACCCGCGCCCGGGGCTGCAATCGGATTCGGGTTGAAGCTCACCGTCGTGCCAGAAGGCGCGCCTGAGGCCGAGAGGCTGATGGAGCTGTCGAATCCCCCGGCGATGGTGGTGGTGATGGTCGACGTCCCCTGGTTCCCCTGCACGACGCTCATCCTGGTAGGCATCGCCGACACCAGGAAATTCGGCGTGATGCTGACTTCGGAGATTCCCAGGAACGCGATCGGCGTCAGGTCACCGCTGTCGTTGTTGGTGCCGACAATCATCGTCAGCCGCGAGCCCGAGATCGCAACCTCGGCGCTGAGGTTCATCGTCGGCCACTGCGCCGCCGACCAGTTGTGCCCCTGCGCATCGTAGAAGTAACCCAGGCGCGTCAGCCCGCCGTTGACGGTCGCTACCAGGGTGTTGCCGTCGAAGAACTGGATCTCACATTGAATGCTGCACTGCTGGTAACCCGCGTCGCCCATGGCCAGCGACAGGTTGTAGGTGCCAGAGGCCGGCAGATCGACGGAGAACGTCGCCGGAGTGCCATTGAACGCATAGTTGATTCCTGCTAGCCGCGGATCGACCGTGGTGCTGCGGTCGCGTGCCTGCACAAGAGCCACGTTCTGCCAACCGAAGTTTGTGCCATTGAAGTTGGTGGGATACGCGGTGCTGGCCAGGACGTAGGTGTCGCCTGCAGGATCGGTGACGTAATTTTGCGTGTTGCGGAAGTCGAAACCAATTCGCCAAGTGGATGAGGTTACGTTCAGCGTGACCGTCGTGTTCTGCTGAACGCCTCCGCCATTGCCGGTCACGGTGATCGGGTACGTACCAATCGGCGTGCTCGCACCTACCATGATCGTCATCGCCGAACTGCCCGAGCCTGGTGCCGGAATGGGGTTCGGGTTGAAGGAGACGGTTGTGCCTGACGGCGCTCCGGTTGCGGACAGCGTAATGGCTGCGTTGAATCCACCGCTGATGATGGAGGTGATGGTCGATCCACCTTGACTGCCTTGCGCGATCGTTACCGAGCCCGGCGACGCTGAAAGCGTAAAGCTCGCCGCGAGCGTCACAGTCAGCGTAACGGTGGTGTTTTGTTGGACGCCTCCCCCGTTGCCGGTCACCGTGATCGGGTACGTCCCTGGCGGCGTGCTCGCACCTACCATGATCGTCATCGTCGAACTGCCCGAGCCTGGTGCTGGGATGGGGTTGGGGTTGAAGGCGACCGTTGTGCCTGGCGGCGCTCCGGTTGCGGACAGCGTAATGGCTGCGTTGAATCCACCGCTGATAGTGGACGTGATGGTCGATCCACCTTGACTGCCTTGCGCGATCGTTACCGAGCCCGGCGACGCGGAAAGCGTGAAGCTCGCCGCGAGTGTCACGGTCAGGGTGACGGTGGTGTTTTGTTGGACGCCTCCCCCGTTGCCGGTCACCGTGATCGGGTAGGTTCCCGGCGCCGTGCTCGCGCCCACCGTGATGGTCATCGTCGAATTGCCTGAGCCCGGAGCTGGGATCGGATTCGGATTGAAGCTCACCGTTGTACCCGTGGGCATTCCGCTCGCGGACAACGTGATCGCGCTGTTGAACCCGTTAGCGATCGTGGAAGTGATCGTCGAGGTGTTCTGGTTGCCTTGCTGAATGGTCAGCGAAGACGGCGACGCGGACAGAGTGAACGTCGGCGGCGATTGGGATGTGACAGTAAGGGTGACCGTAGTTGTCTGCTGCACGCCTCCACCATTACCGGTCACCGTGATCGGGTAGGTCCCCGTCGGCGTGCTCGCGCCCACCGTGATGGTCATCGTCGAATTGCCTGAGCCCGGAGCGGGTAGCGGATTCGGATTGAAGGACACGGTCGTGCCCGAAGGCATTCCAGTCGCCGACAACGTGATCGCGCTGTTGAATCCGCCGCTGATGGTCGACGTGATCGTCGAAGCACCCTGGTTGCCCTGCTGAATCGTCACCGAAGACGGGGATGCCGACAATGAGAAGTTCGGGTTGAGGACGACTCCGCCAATACCCAGAAATGCAATGGGCGTGACGTCGCCAGTCGCGTGGGTGGTTCCAACCACCGTCGTCAATCGTGTGCCGGCAAGCGTCACTTGCTGGGTAAGATTGTGGCTCGGCCACTGCGCTGCCGACCAGTTGTTGCCCAGCGCGTCATAGAAGAAGCCCTGGTTCGTCAGGCCAACAGTCAGCCCAGCCAGCAGCGTGCTTCCGTCATAAAACTGGATCTGGCATTGCTCCCAGCACTCCATGTATCCGTCATCGCCGAGAGCGAGCGACAGGTTATAGGTACCGGCCGAGGGCAGGTCCACATAGAAGGTTGCGGGCGACCCGTTAGTGGCGAAATTAATGCCCGCGAGGCGCGGATCGACTGATGTGCTGCGATCGCGCGCCTGCACCAGATTCAGGTTCGTCCAGCCGTAGTTAGTGCCGTTGTAGTCGGTGGGATATGCGGTCGTCGCCAGTACGTAGGTGTCGCCGGGGGGATCGGTTACGTAGTTCTGACTGTTGCGGAAATCGAAGCCGATCCCGAAGGTGGCCGAGGTCACTGTCAGCGTCACGGTGGTGTTTTGCTGGACACCGCCACCGTTGCCGGTCACAGTTATGGGATAGGTGCCAAGAGGAGTGCTCGCACCGACCGTGATGCTCATCGTAGAGCTACCGGAGCCGGGCGCCGGGATGGGATTCGGATTGAAGCTCACGCTTGCCCCGGTGGGCGTGCCTGTGGCCGACAAACTAATCGCGCTGTTGAAGCCATCAACAATGGTGCTGGTAATGGTAGAGGTACCTTGATGACCCTGCTGCAGGGTGAGCGACGAGGGCGAGGCCGACAGTGAGAAGCTCGCTGGCGCAGTCACCGTAAGCGTAACCGTGGTGTTCTGCTGGATACCGCCGCCGCTACCTGTCACCGTGATGGGATAGCTTCCTGGCGTCGTATTGGCTCCAACCATGATGGTCATGGTTGAGTTACCGCCTCCGGGCGCGGGCAGCGGATTGGGGCTGAAGCTCACCGTCGTGCCCGAAGGCGCGCCCGTCGCCGACAATGCAATGGAGCTATTGAATCCACCGCTGATCGTGGAGGTAATGGTCGATGTGCCCTGGTTGCCTTGCTGAATCGTGAGTGCCGCAGGGTTCGCCGACAGCGTGAAGCTGGATTGTGCAATTCCCAGGAACGCGATAATCGTGACAGCTCCCTCGATGTGGCTCGTGCCCACAACCATCGTCAGGCGAGTGCCGGCGAGCGTCACCTGCTGGATCATATTGCTGCCGGGCCATTGCATGGCCGACCAGTTATTTCCTCGAGCGTCGTAGAAGAAGCCTTGGTTGGTCTCGCCTTTGGTTATCGTTGCCAGCAGCGTATTGCCGTCGAAGAACTGAATTTCGCACTGGTCCCAGCATTGCGGATACGACTCATCGCCCATAGCGAGCGAAATATCGTAGGTTCCGGCCGCGGGCAGGTCCACGTAGAACGTGGCAGGCGCTCCATTGGTCGCGAAGTTGATCCCTGCCAGGCGTGGATCCACGGTTGCACTTCGATTGCGGCCCTGCACCAGATTTATGTTGGTCCAACCGAAATTCGTCCCGTTATAGTTCGTCGGGTAAGACGTGGTAGGAAGAACCGCGGTGTCTCCCGGAGGATCGGTGACGAAACCGGTAGTATCGCGAAAGTCGAAGCCGATAGACCACCCAGACTGAGCGCTCGCACTAGGTATTGTCGCGATGAAAACTACACTCAGCACCAACAACCGTATCCGGATACTTGCGATAGACGACATGATATTCGCCTTCTGTGATGATTGGCTTGTAGCACTTATTTGCTGCTGAAAAACGCAATAAATCGCCTAATTGTGGGGCAAGCTAAGCGGATCGGTCAAGGACTTATTCACTTAACTACAGTCCTTTTCCTCTTTTCGACCACATTTCGATATGCACAAAAGTTCCTAAGGAAAACCTTTGCACAGTCCTCTTGTTTATATATATCCACGAAGCAGATGGGGATTTTTAGCGGGCTTTACGATCGAGATTACAGCCGCGAACGAACAGCGAATGGTTAATGTTGGGTAACGCGTTGCGCGGAATGGCTCCTAGGTGCCGCGCACACGAGCGCTCGCCGGTGCTAACCAGCAAGCCTGGCCGAGCATTTGCCTTTGACGCGAAAGGTCGAAACGAATAAAACCGCTGCCAAATATGCCGCCGCCGCACACCCCAGGGCGACGTTGAGTCCAAACGCAATGGCGATGACCATCGCGAGCACCGAGCCCAGCACGCTCGATGCGGCATTCATCGCCCATGCCCACTCGATGGTGCCTTCGCCGGACGAAGTTGATTCGCTGTCTTCATCGCTCTGCGCCGACAGCGCGCGCAACCCACCAGGAAACGGCATACCCATCGCCGTACCTAACGGCACAATCAACAGGCCGCTAATCAACAACTTCAATGTGAAGGGCAGCCCTACCAGAGCACTCAGAATCTCGGGAAGGCTGAAAACATAGATCATTAGCACCATCACAATGAACCCAAGAGCCATGCCCAGTCGCCTTGGGTCGGCGAACCAGCGACGCGACCACAGACTGCCCAGCCCACTGGAGAGCAGCATAAGAAACACGACTACGGTAAGAGCATAGGTGGGGTGCCCCAGGAACAGCACAAAGCGCTGGATAAAGGCGATCTCGGCGAGGATGTAGCCCAGTCCGATGGCGACGAAGTACAGTACGCGAACGCTGCGTCCGGAGCGCGCCTGCGGTGATAACGCGATGGGCAGCAGCAGGAAGATTACAACCGCGCCGGCAGAGATCAAAGCCAGCAAGCCAAGCACGACTACACCGACGTTCATCTTCCGGTCCATGCCATGCTCGAGGTTCCTGAGCCCGTGTCCCAGCTTGAGAGTGAAGAAGAAGAACGGATTGTTGTCGTCAACTGGTGCGACGTTAAACGCGTAATGTTCTGAAAAACTACGCGGATCATTACTTTCAATGAGCTTGCCGAATACGGGATGCGTTAGCGCGGCATCCTTCGCCGTCATCGGAAGATAGAGCACGTGCAAGTCGGTGTTCGCATCGCCTGTGCTTGTGTCCCGCACGTGCTGTAACACCGCCCGCTGTTCTTCTTCGGTGAACGGAGACTTCTTGGCCAGAACGGCGACGGGTTGGCCATCGACGTCCAGCTTGCCGCGGCTTACCACGATGAAGTTGTCCGCCGTCTGCTGTACCCCAAGTTGATGCAGGGCCGCGATCGCCTGCGAGACCACACGCAGTGCTTCGCGCGGCTCGGCAAACTCCCAGCGGGTTACGGCGACCATGCCATTCGGCTTCAGATGTTCAAAGTATTCGCGAAACGCTTCTACTGTGTAGAGATTGTTCTCGCTGAGCGCGAAGGCGCCCGCAGCGGTCGCCGCCCAGGTATCCACCAATGTCATCTGCACTACGTCGTACAAGTCGTGACTGCTGCGGATGAAGGAGCGGCCGTCGTTAACATGCACCCGCACCTCGGGAAGCTCATAGAGGCGATGCGAGTAGTCGGCGAAGCGCTGGCGCATGATGTCGTCGACAATGATGGGGTTGATCTCGATGCCGGTCACGCTAGGGCTGCCGCTGGCGACGGCGCGCAGCACATCGATGCCGCCGCCCGGGCCGATGATGGCGAACGAGCCATGCGGACGCAGCACATTGGCAATCGCCGGCGCCGTCGTCATCAGCTTGCGATAGTAATCGCTGTCCAAGCGATGGGCGTCGCGGTTCATGATGAAGGTGATCGCGTCGGCATCGATAACTACGGCTTTGGCATCGTCCCAGTTATCGACCTCGACACGCGAGAGAGCATTCCACTTGGCGTAGAGCGGGTGCGGCCGGCGATAGCCCTTGGCGTACACGATGTCGAAGAGCTGGTCGCGATGGTTGGCGACGATGAGCGCGAGCAGCACTGCAGCGGTGAACACCGGCAGGGCGCGACGACGACCGGTCGCCCACGTGATGCCGGCCAGCGCGTTGGCTAAACCTGCCGCCAGGATCGCATTCGGCGCACCGATCACGTTCAGTAGAGGCACCAGGGCGAGGCACGCCAGCGAGCCGCCCACGAGGTCGGCGCTGTAGAGCTGGCCCGTGCGGGCGGCCTGCCGCGCGAATGTAATCGAGAACAACAGTCCGGTAATAAAGAACGGTATCGCCGACGCGAAATACAAGACAGTCAGGCGCCGGAAGTTGGCCCAGTCCGGATGCATGGAGATGGCGCTGTGCAAGACTACTTCCACCACAGCAATAATGACCAAGGCGTTGGCGCTGCATAGCACGGCGCCGAGATCGCTGAGGGTCCAGCGTTCCAGCCAGCGTCGCCGCAAGTACGCAAACAGCGCGCCCGCTCCCAATCCCAGCAGCGCAATGGAGATGGCCAGGAATGCGAAGTGGTAATAGAGCACCACGGAAAACAGTCGCGTCAGGGACAACTCCAGCAGCAGCGCTGCGAAACTCATCAGTCCGATAGCGTAGAAGTTGCTCCGCGGGACCGCAGGTTGCGCGACGGCCTCATAGGCCGGAGACTGCAAGGTAGTGCTCATGTCTATACGAGCCTTATGCGATACATCTCTGTGCAGTGTTCAACTGGAAGCCGCCACAGCCGCGGTTTGTAGAGTCGATTCCTGGAACCACGTCACGAATTCATCGATACCTTGCTCGAACGGTACCCGGGGCGAATAGCCCAATAACTGTTTCGCCTTCGAAATGTCCGCGTAGGTAATCGGCACATCGCCGGGCTGGTCCGGCAGACGGTTGATCATTGCCTTCTTGCCCAGGCTGGCCTCAAGTGTCCCAATTAACCGGTTCAGTTCGACCGGATGGGAGTTACCAAGGTTGAACACATCAAATTGGCAGTCGTAGTGAAGCGCCGCGACGATGCCTTCAATGGTATCGGTGTAGAACGTGTAGTCGCGTCCCGCCGTGCCGTCGCCAAAGAATGGTATCGGCTTGCCCTGGCTTATCAGCCTGGCGAACTTATGAATCGCAAGATCCGGCCGCTGCCGCGGTCCGTAAACCGTAAAAAAGCGCAGACAGACGACGCCAATATCGTACAAATGAGAATAGGTGAAACAGATTTTCTCGCCCCCGATCTTGGTCGCTGCATAGGGGGAAATAGGAAGGTTGAGCGCGTCCTCTTCGCTGAACGGCACGCGGTTGGCAATGCCATAGATGGAGCTGGAAGAAGCGAAGATGAATTTCGGTATGCCCAGTTGCCGCGCTACCTCCAGCAGCACCATCGTCCCGCGAACATTCACGTGCTCGTAAAGCAGCGGGTCTTCCAAGGAAGGGCGGACTCCGGCGCGCGCTGCCAGGTGAACGATGGCGTCCGGCTTCTCCTGGCGCGCAATGGCTAGCATGGATGCGGAATCGCAGATGTCGGCTTGATGGAAGGTTGCCGGCCCTGCGCTGAGCACGCTGCGCAGGTTCGCGCGCTTCACCGCGGGCGAGTAGAAATCGTTCAGCTCATCCACAATAGCTACCAGGTGTCGATCGCGCAGCAGGCGCTCGCTTAGGTGCGAGCCGATAAATCCGGCGCCGCCAGTCACCAGGATTCGCATCTAATTTCCCTTCCCTTCGGCCGCCGCTTCGCGCAATACGGAGGCGGTTTCGGCCGCGACCTTCGTCCACGACCGCTGCTGGCCCCAGGCCGCAATCCGGGCATGGTCCCAGCCGGCGTGGAGCGCTTTAGCCAGCGCGGCCCTCAAAACCGCCGGATCGCCGACCGGCACCACCAACCCGTAGTCATCCGACGGCACCATGTCGCGGGCGCCGCCGACATTAGTCACCACCACCGGAACTCCGCAACCCAGGGCTTCATGAACCACATTCGGCCAGCCCTCGCGAGAGCTGGCCAGGCAAAAGACATCCGCCGCCGCCATGTAATCGGCCAGAAGGGGCGGCTTGACCACTCCGGCAAAATGCACAGCACTCTCCAGGCCATGTCGCTGGACCGCGGCCTCGATCTCTTGGGCGAAGGAGCCTTCCCGCCCTGGCCCGCCCATGATCCACAGTTCCGCTTTGCAGCCCGAATGCCGCAACTCGGCCAGCGCCTCGATGACACGATGATGGCCTTTGCGCTCGATGAGGTAACCGGCCGAGAGGATTACCGGGACGTCGGCTGGAATACCCAGCCGCTGCCGGGCCTCACGCTGAGGGCGCGGAAAGAAGATGGATGAGTCGATACCGTTGGGTATGGTTCGCAGGCGAGCGGCGTCGGCGCCCAATTCCAGAGCGAAGTCACGCAAGCTTTCCGAGACCGCGATCACGCGCGCAGCGCGGCGCACCGACCAGCTCATCAGCCGCCGCTTAAGCGACGAGGCCGCGTGCATGGTTTCGTTGCCGCGCAATGTGATGGTGAACGGGCAGCCGACAGCCGCACCCACGACTGCAGCGGCAATTCCCTCGGGGTAGCCAAAGTGAGCGTCAATCAATTGAAAGGGATATTCCCGGCGCAAGCGGCCAAGGTACGGCAGTAGCCGCACCGCAAGAAAGATGGCGTTAGCGGCGTTGCCGAGCGGCGGGTAAAACCATCGGGGATAATCCACTTCCAGGGCGTCATCGCGGCGGTGCGCCGGAATGGTTCCGTTCGTCAGTTTGCGGGCAGCGTAGTCGATCACCGCAACGGGCGCCACCACCCGCACCGGAAGCAGCGCCGCCAGGTGCTGCAGGCGGTTTCGAACGAACAACCCAAGGTTTTCCTCAGCGGGATTTGGGAAAACCGTCGAGACGCTGAGCACGTTCACCTCGGCCATAAGACCCCGCGACTTAGCTGGAACCGTCTAATTCTGTGAAACACTTTTCCCAATCTTTTGGGTCGTTGCGAAGCTAACGGGATACTGCGGCCCATCACAGGGCCCGTCGGCGGCGCGAGCCGGACGGATCACCGCTGCCGTTGCGTCACTCTGACGACGGTTGTGTCTACCGGAAGCTCCCTGCTAGTTGCCCAGTCGCCCTTTCGGCTACCGATGAATTCTTGACCGGCGGCAAGTATCCAATGAGGCCGCAAGTCTGAAAGAAACGGCGCGCGGCGCGTGCCAGCCAGCCTATGTTTCCGTCCTCGCCCAACGGCTACTAGGAGTATTGGTGAAAGGCAGATTGCGTTCCAATCCATCCAGCCGGCCGGTAGGTGCGTCCGTTGGTGGTTGTATCTCGCTGCAGGGAGTCAGGTTAAGTGCTCATAGAGAGAACGCTCACATCCCCCCGCTTTCTGCGATCAGCAAACGCCTAAGGGGGAGCGCTCTTGTCGCGCCTCAAACACAGGAAATTTTTTTCCCAGAGAGCCGGACGTTTGGGTTCCTGCTTTCCTTCGGCGCCGCCAAAGGCTTGCTGCACGGGGCCATTTCTTCTACGAGAATGGTTGCCCAGCACATACGCTTTACTACCCTTGGTCAGAACCCAAGTGCGATCTGCCACGCCGTACGTACGACGGCCGAGATGAGCTTGACTTGGCCGGCCAGCTAGCCGAAACCCCTGGCCGAAAGCCCTGGTCGGCAATCTGGCCATCTTCTTGCAACTCCCCCCTGCAAGGAAAGAAAGCGTACCTGGGCACGTGGCAAATGTGACTCAGAGGATAGAGGTGTACCTATGTGTGTATCAGAGTGCTTGCCGAACATGAATCTGCAGCAGGCTCCGCTCGACACTCCGGGGGCGCAGTGGTACGCCATCCACACCAAGCCACAGCACGAAAAGTCCGTGGTCTCTCACCTCCAGCGACAAGGCTTAACCACCTTTCTTCCCCTCGTCAGCGAGGTGCATCGCTGGAGCGACCGCAATAAGGTGGTGCAACTGCCGCTGTTTAGCTGCTATGCCTTCCTTCATATGCGACTGCTGCCGGAAACGTGGGCGCGCGTCATGAATACCACCGGGGTGATACGGTTCGTTGGCGCGCGGCACGAGGCCGTGCCCATCCCCGACAGTCAAATTCGCTCCGTCGAGGTGTTGCTGGCCAGCAAGCTTCCTTACCAGATTTGCCCGTTTCTTGAAGTTGGACAGCGCGTCCGCATCTCCGGTGGCGCGCTACATGGTCTCGAAGGTATCCTCACCGCGCGGAATGGCGATCGTGTGCTCATTATCTCGGTCGAGCCGATACAACGGTCGATTTCCGTTCGCCTGGATGACTACAAGGTCGAACCAAGCTAATCGGGCCCTGTTCCGCCCAATCACGACTACAGCAATCCATCTCTCTCGGGAGTTTCTAATGCGTCACATCCGCTTCGCGCCCATCGTTACGATTCTCGCGTTATGCTGTCTCACCACGGCCCAGCAAAAGAACTCCGCTTCCACCGAATCAGCGACCTCACCCATTCCTCCTCCCGGACCGATCATCGGCGGAATGGGCACAGCGAATTACATTCCGGTATGGGCGGACTCTGTGTTCATAGTGAATTCGACCCTTTATCAGAACAGCAGCGGAATGGTTGGTGTAGGGACCACGAATCCGGCCGCGAAGCTGGACGTGAGCGGGTCGATGAATGTCAGCCAGACGTACCAGATCGATGGGCAGAGCATTCTGAATCCGGGTAGCTCAGGCGACCAAAACCTATTCGTGGGACTTGGCGCGGGAGCTGATAATGTGGACGGACAGGGACAGTACAACGTTTTTGCCGGTTACGGCGCCGGGATGAGCAATACCAGCGGCAACCAAAATGTCATGGTCGGGTCGTCGGCTGGTTTGAACAATACCACGGGAATAGAGAACATCTTCGTCGGCAACCAAACCGGTTATGCCAATACTAGCGGCGGAGGCAATGTATTCCTGGGGAACGGAGCGGGGCATAACAATACAAACGGTAATGCCAATGTTGTGATAGGCACCGCTGCAGGCGGCCACCTCGCCTCCGGAATGTTCAACATCTATATCGGCGCATTCTCCGGCTCGGGTTCGGATGAGAGCAACACCATCCGCATCGGAAGCGGGCAGCAGAGCGCCGCCTACATTCCCGCCATCTACAACGGAATTTCTGCCGGCGGCCTGCCCGTCTATGTGAACGACTTTGGCCTGCTAGGGACGCAAACTTCCTCGCTGCGCTTCAAAGAGCAGGTACGCGATATGGGCGATAGTACCGAAAATCTGATGAAGCTGCGGCCCGTAACCTTCTACTACAAACCTGACTATGCCAAAGGCGACCACACGCTGCAATTTGGACTGATCGCCGAGGAGGTCGCAGCAGTCTATCCGGAATTAGTAGCCAACGACACAGATGGCAAACCTTACGCGGTCCGCTACCAGTATCTGACCAGCATGCTGCTGAATGAGGTACAGCGGCAGTACCATCGTGCGCAGGCGGAAGCGGCAGTCATCAGCGCGCAACAGCAAAAGATCGACGATCTGGAGCAACGCCTGTCGCGTCTGGAGAGGATGGTTCCGCAAACGGTCGCGGAGAATCACTAGCTGTCTACTACCCAGCAGAAGCTCCGAAATGACTAAGCGGTCGATGTGGCGGGCGTTTTTCGTTGGACTAGCTTTACTCAGCCTGGCAGCCTCAGCATTGGCCAGTGCTCTCAGCGCCAACCCTTCGAATTACCGTCAGCTTATGCGCACGCTTCAACCAGGCGATACCATGATTCTTGCCCCCGGACAGTATCCGCCTCTAGCGATTACCAACCTGAATGGCCGGCGCGACGCATGGATCACCATTACCGGCCCATCCTCGGGCCCGCCTGCACTGATCGCCGGGGAAGCTGGTAGCAATACTGTCGAAATCGTGAACAGTAGCTATGTCGCAATCGAGAGTCTGCGGATCAACAGCCGCAACATCCCCGGTGCGTTCGGTATCAGTGCAAAAGGCGGCTTGCAGAACCACACCCACGACATCCGGATCCAGGGAAATGTCCTGGTCGGACAAGGTGGAAACCAACAAACTGATGGTATCTCAACCAAGATTCCAACCTGGGGATGGATTATCTGCAATAACCAAATCCTGCAAGCAGGCACCGGGATTTATCTGGGTAATTCCGACGGGACCCAGCCGTTCGTTCATGGCCTGATCGAGAACAACCTGATTCAGGACACAACCGGCTACGACATGGAGATTAAGGACCAAATCTCTATTCCGGCGATTGCCGGCCTGCCGATCGAACCTACCTCTACCATTATCCGGAACAATGTTTTTATTAAAGACGACAGACCAAGTCCTGACGGCGACCGGCCGAATGTGCTGGTAGGTGCATTTCCGAGCTCCGGCATAGGTTCGCTCAATCGATACGAGATTTACGGCAATTACTTCTATCACAATCATCGCGAAGCTCTCTTTCAGGCTTCTGGCCGCATTTCGCTGCATGACAACATCTTCGTGGATGCGCCTGCCGACTACGCAGCCGTTGTCTTGCGCCGGCAGAACTTTCCTCTGCAGCTGGCGTACGTCTATAACAACACAATTTTCACGGCCGGAAAGGGCATCTACTTCGGATCCGCCGCTCTCACCGGCGATGCTGTAATCGGCAACCTGGTTTTTGCTGCGCTGCCTATCAGCGGGCCGATCTCGCGGTCGTCCGATAACGTGTCCAGTCCAGTAGCGGCCGCTGACGCCTATGTAGCCGATCCATCTGTGGAACTTGGCGCGATGGATTTCTATCCGCACTCCCGGAAATGTGAAGGGGCGCCGATCGATCTTGGTTCGTTTCGCGGGGATGTCGATTACAATCTCGATTTCAACGGCGTCCGTAAGGACAAGCCGAAAGGCGCTATAGTCTTCCGCGGCGCTTATGCCGGCATGGGCGCAAATCCTGGCTGGCGTCTGCAGGCAGCGATCAAGCCGGCTGAAGCCGGCTCCACGACAGCCGCGGCCATCCAGCGTCCCTCGTCCTTTTCATCCCGTGCCAATCGAATGCAGACAGATGCGCAGACCACCACAACCGCTCTCGCGACGAGCCCACTGGCAGGTTGCGGTTCGGATCATCCTGGCGGCCGCAGTCGCTTTTGCGATGCTAACGCTGACGCCGCTGGCTTACTACTATGGCGCACCGCTGCGCCGCAACACTGAGCCACGCCGTAGCGACGTCATCGTACTGCTATCGCATGGCCAAGTCGGCGATCAGTGGCTCTCGCCCGAAGGCGCCCAGCGTACCTGGGCAGCGCTTAAGCTCTACAAAGCCGGTTTCGCGCCGATGATCATAAGCTCAGGCAGCAGTCATCATGGGTTTGAGCAGGCAGCAATACAAGCGAACTGGCTAATGCTTGCCGGCGTCCCCAAGGACGCCATCATCGTGGAAGACAACTCGGCTCGCACCTTTACTTCGGCCGTCCAGGTAACGAACATACTCAAGGTAAGCGGTTGGCGCAGTGCAGTCATCGTTACTTCCGAGCTTGATGTTCCCAGAGTCCAGGCTGTATTTCAGCGGCTCGGGCTTTCGAATCTGTCGTTTGAACAGGTTCCTGAGTTCGGTCCGCCTACGGGGTTGTATTACCACTCCGGCTGGCGCGCTTTCTACCATGCCAGCTACGAGTATGCTGCACTCGTTCTCTACAAGCTCAAAGGATGGATTTGAGCCTATCCTATGGTTACCGCTGATCACACTCCGTAGCTTCGCTTAGTTCTTCGCAACGACTTTCTCTTCCATGGCCGCAGTAGCAGCTCCAGTCCTTGCCGCTCAGGCGCCGCCTCGCGACGCCATTGCCGACCGCAGCAAGCCCGACTTGCGGCGATTCGCCATGCTGGTGACGCCACTGTCACTGTTGCTGGTTGTCTTCAAGGTTTACAACCTCGAACAGCCCCCTTTCTTCACGCTTGCCTGCATCGTTTTCGGCGGCTTCGCCGTTTCCTACTGGCTTCCCTTTCACCTCAAACAGCCATTCTTGATAGCACTATCACTTGGGGGCGCTTACTTTTTGTTGACCGCGGTGGTTGCGACCCTGGTCATCGCTGCCGGGTTGGTCATGTTCGCCGTAATTCGAAGCCCGCTTGGATTCGGGGCACGCGTAACCATTCTGCTCGCCATTTTGGCTGCCTGCATCTATGGGCGCGCGACCGGCCGTTTCCCTGTTCCCGGCGACTTCTGGCCCGTCCTCGGCGCCATCTTCATGTTTCGGATGATGATCTACCTGTATGATCTGAAACACACGCCCGGCCCGGCAAACTTCAAGGACTATCTCAGCTATTTTTTCCTCCTGCCCAATTACTATTTTTTGCTTTTTCCGGTGGTCGACCATCAGGTCTTCCGCAATAGTTATTGCAAGCGCGACATCAACGTTGTCGCCCAGCAGGGGACCTGGTGGATCCTCCGCGGAACTACTCATCTTCTCCTCTATCGAGTGATTTATCAGCTTGCGGACAACTTCTCCCCTCCCGGGGTGTCCGTGCCTCTGGCAGTCGCGGTGAAGATTGTTTCCTGCTACCTGCTGTATCTGCGAGTATCCGGTCAGTTCCACATCATTGCCGGTATGCTGTGCCTCTTTGGCTATGATCTGCCGGAGACCAACCATCGCTATTTCCTGGCTCACAGCATCAACGATATGTGGCGGCGGATCAATATTTATTGGAAAGATTTCATGGTGAAGATGGTCTATTTCCCCACCTATTTCAAGCTGCGGCGCAAAGGCGTACTGCGAGCCGAGCTTGTGGGCACCGCACTGGTTGTGGTTGTAACCTACATCCTCCATGCCTACCAGTTTTTCTGGATTCGCGGGCAGTTTCGGCTCTCGGTCAGCGACGCCCTATTCTGGGTTGTTCTGGGATCGGCGATGCTGGGCAATGTCCTGATCGAAAACAGAAACAGGCAGCGTCCTCAGCCAACGGTTTGGGGCGCCCGGCTGCAGAATGCGGTGCAGGTGGTCGCGACCTTCTGCTTCATGGCGGTACTCTGGTCTATGTGGAGTGCCGACAGCTTGACGGAATGGCTGTACTTCCTGAAGACCGGGAATATCTAGCGGACCGAGTCTGGCTGCGATTCTCTAAGAAATAGTATTGCGAAATTTGGTGATGTCGTCTTCCTTCGCCAAGACCGGTTGCGCCACCATAGGCATCATCCTGGCACTGCTCGGGTTGAACCAGCTTCAGGGGATGGCTGGCCAGTCGCACGGCGAGCGCCTGTTCAAGAAAGTCATTGCCGAAATGCGGAACAATGGTTTGAACCGCGAGGACTTTGACACGCTCGCTGGCGGATACTATGAAGGTCTGCAACAGAATGCTGGACCGGGTGGTCTTCCCGGCGAGCGCGACGATGTCCGTTTCCGCGATGACTTCCGTCGCTATGAATTTCGGCCGAATGTGCGGCGTTCCTATGCGGCGGGCATGCGCATTACGAATAGCTTGGGGATGCCTAACCCGGAATATCTCTATGCAAAACCTGCCGGCACACGGCGCATTGCGTGGTTTGGAGATTCGATTTCCGTCGGCCCCTATGGACAGGACTTCCTGACCTTGCTGGAGCGCCGGTTGAATCAGGATGATCTTTCTCCCTCGGTTCGGCACTTCGAAATCCTGAACTTCGCCGTCTACGGTTATAGCGTTCTGCAGATGATGGACACAGCGCTGAATACCGCTCCACAGTTCCACCCTGACGTGTACGTGGTGGCACTCTCGGGATTAGAACTCGACCGCAAAGCGGGATGGCGCACCCATGTCGGGCGCCTCATTGTCAGTCACACGGATCTGAAATACGATTACCTCAAGCATGTAGTTACTGAGGCAGGCGTTGCCCCAACCGATCACCTGCCCAGCGTCCGCATCAAGCTGACGCCTTACTTCGCGCCAGTTGTGGCCTGGGCGCTGCAGCAGATTCAGCATCAGGCTGAGTCCCAAGGCGCGCCCATGATGATCGTGCTGGTTCCTGCGCCTATCGATCCGTCCTTCACTGAGTCCGACTTCAATCGCCTGCACAAAATCATTGATCCACTGGGAATCCCAATCATCGATCTCCGCGATACCTTCCGTGGCGTGGATCTCGACGCGGTGCATGTGGACAAGGTGAAAGATATCCATCCCAACGTTCGCGGTCACGAAATGATCTACGAGAATCTCTACCCCCGGCTGCACGCCCAGCCGCAAGCCTGGGCGGACATAGTAGGCAGCGAAGCCGGCGTGCAGCAGGCTTCCAAACTACCCGAGAGGCAATGATGGACGACACCAAACAGCAAATTCGTCAGATGGTCGCCGAACTCATCCCGAACGGCAGAAGGTCGAGCCTTCAGGATGACACACCGCTGCGGTCGAGCGGCATCCTTGATTCCATGGCAGTACTGCGCCTGGTCAGCATGGTGGAGGAGAAGTTTGACATTGAAGTCTCCGCCTACGAAGCTGGTATCGACAATTTCGATCGCGTCGACGATATGGCCGCCTATGTCGAGCGAAAGCTATCCGCCAGAGTCGGGCGAGGCAGTGGAGCGTAAATCCCCAATCGGACACCAGCATGATCGTTGACTTCCACACCCACGTTGGCAATCGGCAATTCTGGAACCCTAAGATTGTCGAGGAGTTTGCGCGCCTGAGTCCGGAGATTGCCGGCTCCATGGAGACCCTGATGACGCCCGAGAACCTTATCCGGTTCTTCAAGGGTCAGGGTATCGACTATGCCGTCTGTATCGCCGACAATTCCGCCATTACCGGATGCGTGCCGAACGACTTCCTGCTGAAGTTTTGCGAGGGCCATCCGGAACTGATCCCGTTTTGCTCGGTCAACCCACACGATCCCGACATAACGGAAGTGATGGTTCCCTATGTCCAGCGATATCGCATTGGGGGATTCAAGTTTTTCCCGACGTATCAATATTTTTACCCCAATGATCGCCGGCTTTACTCGTTTTATGAGTTTCTCCAGAGTGCCGGAAAACCAGTTATGTTTCACACCGGAACTTCGAATTTTCCAGGCGCCAAGACACTCTATGGAGACCCCATCTATATCGAGGAAGTCGCAGTGGATTTCCCGCAGCTCAAGGTCGTGATGGCACACAGTGGAAGGCCTTTCTGGTACGAGAAGGCGTTTTATCTTTCACGGCTGCACGAAAATCTGTACATGGACCTTGCGGGAGTCCCGCCCCAAAACCTGATGAACTACTTTCCTAAGTTCGAGAGCAATGCCGACCGCATCCTGTTTGGCACAGACTTTCCGGCGCAACCAAAGCCGCTGCACACACTGATCGAAACTATCGAGCGCCTGCCCCTCCGTCCTGAATCCATCGAGAAAGTATTGGGCGAGAATGCCCGTAGAGTCCTCAATCTGAAGCCATGCTGAACCATATCTTCCAGGAAGCTTGCCGCTCCGGCGGGTCGCGTACTGCTCTGGTATTCGACAATCAGAGGTACAGTTTTGCGCAATTGGAAGAGCAGGTAGCCCGTTGCGCCGCAAGTTTGAAGAGCGCGGGCGCTGTACCCGAGCGCGGTGTCGCCCTGGTGCTGAGGACCAGCCCTGAGTTCGTGTACACCTTCTTGGCGGCCGCACGCCTCGGTGTCCCCGCCTACCTGGTGGATGCAGGCTCCAAGCTCAGCGAGCTTCGCCGTGTGTTCACCGAAAACCAGATTGCTGCCGTTGTAGCTGAGCCGGAACAGCTACCGGCCATTGAGCAGCTGAGGGACGAAACGGGCCAGCGTTTCGCGACCTATACCCGCGGCGGCAGCTTCGAGCGCTGGCTCGCGCACCGGACCGAGCCACCGCTCTCCCGAACCTACGAGGCGGAAATTGCCACGGTCCAGTACACCTCGGGAACGACCGGCATTCCCAAATGCACGGCTCGCACGCACGCTAACCTGGCCCATGAGGCAACGAACTTCAATCGGACTACCGGCGTCGCTGCGGACGACCGCGTGCTCTGCACCATTCCGATGTACCATGCGCACGGCTTTGCCAATGGCTTTCTCGCTGCGCTTTACGCTGGGGCAACACTAGTGCTCATGGAGGAATTCAGCCGTGCTGCCGTGGTGGAGTTGTTTGCGCGCGAGCGCATCACCGTCTTCCCTGCTGTGCCGCTCATCTTCGATCTGCTGGCACGGCGCGTGATGGGACAATCTCGTCCGGGAAATTCCTTGCGTCTGGCGTTCTCCGCAGGAGCTCCTCTGGCCGCTGCCGTGGCGCGCGAATTCCGCGAGGCATTCGGAGTCTATATCCGCCAGCTCTATGGAACAACCGAGACCGGCGCCGCAGCCATTAACCTGGACCTCAACCTCCAGGATTCGCTCGACTCAGTCGGCTTGCCTTTGAAGAACGTTGCCATCGAGATTCTTAGCGAAGAGCGGCTCCCCATCCCGCCGGGCGAGACGGGAGAGATCGCGATCCGGAGTGCGGCTGCCCCCGACGGATACTTCCGCCAGCCCGAACTGACGGCCGAGAAATTCCATGACGGCTACTTCTGGCCGGGAGACAAGGGCCGCAAGGACTCGCGCGGATATGTCTACGTACAGGGTCGCGCAGCTTGGCTGGTTTCCAGCGCGGGCAGGAAGGTTGATCCAATGGAAGTGGAGGCCGTCATTGCGACCCATCCCAAAGTTCGCGAGGTCGCGGTGGTCGGCGTACCCGGATATCTTGGCGAGCATGTAGTCAAGGCCGTGATTGCTACTCGCGAGTCCTGCCAGGAGCAGGAGATCGTTGATTTCTGCCGCGACCGGCTGACGGACTTTAAGGTTCCCCGCCTGGTGGAGTTCGTAGACGCACTTCCGCGCAATGCCGCCGGCAAGATTGTGCGCACGGACTTGGTCTCGTAGAAGCCGGCGAGCATGCACGTTTGGAAATGAAGAGAACACGATGAAGCGGAACCTGTGGATCTGACACCGGCGACGTAGTGGTCGAGCACGAGCATGGGGCTTCATCTATCCAGGACATCGCGACCGAATGGTCAAGCGGCGCGGCTGCAGCCCCCAGCAACTGTTGCGAGCGCTGCCGGAGTTCAGCGGTAATCAGTCGTCCTCGCCTTGGTTCCTTCTGTGCCTGTATTTTCTGAGCCGCAAACGATCTTGCAAACGCAGAGCGCCCCTCCGTTGCCAACGGAGCTGTGGTCCTCACCCGCGAATTCACCGGTTGCCTGGGGCTGGCTGTCCGGCTTGAGCATCCTGGCATTGATACTTCGCACGTTAGCGCTGAATCAGCAACTATGGTTCGACGAAATCATTACGCTGCTGGACTCAGTGCGCTTTCCGCTTCGCGAGATCGTTACGCACTACAACGGGCAGAACCAGCACACGCTGTACTCCATCCTGGCGCATGGTTCGATTTGCCTGCTGGGGGAGCATTCCTGGACGCTGCGGCTGCCGGCGGTACTCTTTGGCGTCGCCTGTGTTCCGGCGCTTTACTTTCTTGCGCGTCTGGTCACGAGTAATGCCGAGGCGCTCGCCGCCTGTGCCCTGATGACCGTGAACTACCAGCACATCTGGTTTTCGCAGAATGCCCGCGGCTATACCGCCATGGCGTTCTGGGCACTGTTGACCAGCATCTTCTTCATCCGCTTCGTCAGCAGAGGCGCTCGCCGCGATTGGGTGCTGTATGGCATTACGGCGGCGCTCGGAATCTACACCCACCTGATGATGATGTTCGTTGTGGCCGCGCAGGCGGTGGTCTATCTGTGGATGCTATTCGCGCCCGCACGATCCGATGGTCGCCGGCCGCGCCGCGGCTTCGGGCTGGCGTATGGATTCGGACTGGCCATCGTGATTTCGTTCTTGCTCTATGCGCCGGTAATCCCCGGCATCTTATCCCACACTGTAGGACCTGCGCGTGAGCACGTGCACTATCAGTGGGCGAGCCCGCTGTGGGCGCTGGCCGAGCTCGGCCGCGGACTGCGAACCGCTACCGCGGGAGGCTGGCTGGCACTGGCGTTCGGCGGCTTCATCGCGCTTTGCGGACTGGTTAGTTACTGGCGGCAAAACCGTTTCCTCGTCGGCTTGATGATTCTGCCCGGGGTGATGACGGCAGCCGGAATCCTGGCTACCAGCCACAACTTCTGGCCGCGCTTCTTCTTCTTCGAAATCGGCTTTGCGCTGTTAATTGTGGCGCGCGGGGCCATGGTCATGGCGAGCTTCGTAGCGCGAAGCTTGGGCGCGTCCGAAAGCGCTGCCTCAGCAGCAGGCACCACGTTGATTGCCCTGCTGGCGCTCGCCTCGCTTGTGCCCCTACGCGCTGCCTATGTCTATCCCAAGCAGGACTACCTCGGCGCGATGCGGTTCGTGCAGCACCGTAGGCAACCGGGCGAACTGATCGCAACCGCAGGAGTAGTCGCAATACCTTATCAACGCTATTACGGTCAGCCCTGGCCGAGGCTCGAGACTAGCGCGCAAGTTGACAACGTGCTGGCCGGCGAACACGGCACTTGGCTGCTGTATGCCATGCCGGATTCCATCCGCACCAGCGAGCCGGAGTTGTGGCACGAAATCGCAAGCAAATTCAGCCTGGTTCGCAGGTTCGGCGGGACGCTGGGCGGAGGCGACATTTACGTTGCCCACTCCAACGACAACCTGGCGAACACGGAGGACAGATGAGCATAGGCAATCTCGCATTGCGCGCGTCATCGGCAACCGAGTGGATCGAAGCGCCCGAATCGGATGCGGCGGTCGCTATCTCGGTCGTGATCCCGGCTTACAACGAGGCCGGCATGGTTGGCGCGCAGATCGAATCGGTGCGCGAGGTCATGGACGGGGCGGGTTATCCCTACGAGTTGATCGTCGTCGACGATGGCTCGCAGGACGAAACCGGCAACATCGTCCGCCAGCATGACGCCATTCTCGTTTCGAAGAAGTACAACCGCGGTTACGGCGCGGCGCTCAAGACCGGAATCGCGGCGGCGAAATATGACTGGATCCTGATTATCGACGCCGATGGCACCTATCCTGTGGAGAGCATCCCGCAGTTGTTGCAGTCGCTTCCCGACTTCGACATGGTGGTGGCCGCCCGCACCGGCAAGCACGTGCACATTCCGTTGATTCGACGGCCGATGAAGTGGGTCTTGGGCAGGCTGGCGAACTACCTGGCCGGGCATCCCATCCCCGACCTGAATTCCGGCTTGCGTGTCTTTCGCAAATCGCTGGCCCAGCGCTTCGAGCAGCTGCTGCCCTCCGGTTTCTCCTTCACCTCCACCATCACCATGTCGCTGCTGTTGAACGACTATCGCGTCCTCTATATCCCGATTGATTATCACAAGCGGGTGGGATTATCGAAGGTCCGCGCACTGCATGTTTACGACTTTCTGCTGGTCATTTTGCGAACCGCGATTTACTTCAACCCCCTGCGTTTTTTCCTCCCTATGGGCATGATGTTTTTCGCCGTCGGCATCGGAAAACTGGCCTACGACGTCTGGCGCTGGAAGTTCTCGCCTAACGGCGGCCTGCTCATTGTTGCCGCCATGATTGTCTGGGCTGTCGGCCTGCTTTCGGATCAGCTCTCCCGCATCGCCCTGCTGCCAAGATCGAAATGACCACCAAAGCCAACCTATTCGTTCGACACCCCTGGGTGCGCATCGCCGCCAGCCTCATCATCCTGGGAGCGCTGCTGTCGTTTCTGCCGCTGCACAAGGTGGGAGCGGCGCTGCGCATCATTCCCGTCTCGCTGTGGCTCGGAGTGGTGACCGCGTTCGTGGCGACGCATCTGGTCGGCGCGGCGAAGTGGCGATTCACGCTGCGTCTGAGCAATGCCAGGCTGACCTTCGCGCAAGCCGCCCGCTGCTATTTAGCAGGCGTTTTCGGAACGATCTTCCTGCCCTCCGTCGTCGGTGGCGACATAGTCCGCATGGGGCTCGCGTTTCGAATCGAGCGCAACCGTGCGGGCGTGCTTCTGGGAAGCGTAGTCGATCGCCTGCTCGATATTGTCGCGCTCGGCGCGGTGGCTGCCGCTGGCGTCCTGTTTCTTCCGGGAGCGCTGAACGAGCGTCATCGCCGCGCCTTCATGGCACTCGCGATCTTTTTCACCATCGTGTTCGCAGCCTTCCTCATAGCCCTGAGATTCATGCCCTGGCGGCAACTACCGTTCAAGCTTCGCAGGCTTGCGGTGAAGCTGCGTCGAGCGGCGCGCTGCATGGGCGCGCGACCGCAATACGTTCTGGTACCGCTGGCGCTGAGCATCATTATCCAGATCGCACTGCTCACTCTCGGTGTCAGCCTGGCAAAGGCCTGCGGCATTCATCTGGATTTTCGCGTCTGGCTGCTGGTTTGGCCGCTGGCGAAGTTGTTGGCACTGGCGCCGGTCACACTGGGAGGTTTGGGTGTCCGCGAAGCCGGTATGGTCGCCATGCTGGCGCCCTTCGGCGTTTCCCCCGCGCTAGCACTGGCCGCGGGCCTGGCGTGGGAATCGATCATCCTCGCCGGCGGATTGTGCTCCGGCCTGATCTCGTTCGTCATCGGCGGCAGCAAATTTGCCCGCACCGTGCTTCACTTCGATCGCCTGCGCTCTTCGCAGGAGCTGACCGACGCTGCCTGAAGCTGCGCCAGATACTCAAATGGCCGTTGTCGACCTTCCGCATGTGGTTGTATTGGGCGCAGGTCCTGCCGGCGTCGGCGCAGCCTGTGAACTGATGCGAAGCGGCCGGGCGCGAGTCACGGTTCTGGAGCAGCGCGATACCGTAGGCGGAAATGCCGGTAGCTTCCAGTTGGATGGCATATGGGTGGATTACGGCAGCCATCGCCTGCATCCCGCCTGCGACCCGGAGATCCTGGGCAACCTGCGCGAACTCCTGGGCGAGGAACTGCTCGATCGTCCGCGTCACGGTCGTATTCGCCTGCAAGGCCGATGGATTCACTTCCCGCTAAAACCCGCCGACCTGGCTTTGCGCATGCCCAAGAGGTTCGCCTTCGGCGTCGCGCGCGACATGCTGCACAAACCCAAGATGAACGGCCATCAGGAATCGTTTGCGTCAGTTCTGGAGCACAGCCTGGGACGCACCATCTGTCGCGAGTTCTACTTCCCCTATGCGCGCAAACTTTGGGGACTGCCTCCCGAGGAGATTGCTGCCACGCAGGCGCACCGGCGCGTATCCGGCAATTCGGTGGGAAAGATCCTACGCAAAGTTGCCAACAGCGTCCCCGGATTCAAGCGGCCGGGTGCGGGCCGGTTCTTCTATCCGCGGCATGGCTATGGCGAGATCACGCGGAGACTGGGCGAATCGGCCCAGGAGCGCGGCGCGAGCTTCGTGATGCAAGCCAAGGTGAACTCGGTGGAGTACCAGGCAAACACGGTGTGCGCCGTCACCTATGAATGCGATGGCCGTAGCCAAACGCTTGCCACTCGCAACGTCTGGTCTACCCTGCCGATTTCCCTGCTGTTGCGCATGCTGCGCCCAGAAGCTCCGCCTGAGGCATTGGCATCGGCCAGCCGCATTCAGTTCCGTGGCATGATTTTGATCTATATCACGCTCGAGCAGGAACAGTTCACCGAGTATGACGCGCATTACTTCCCTGAGGAGTTGATTCCCATCTCGCGTCTGTCGGAGCCTAAGAACTACAGCGGTGCACGCGATCCACGCGGCAGAACGGTACTCTGCGCCGAACTTCCGTCCGACCCTGGGTCGCCCTACTGGGAGATGACCGATGGGCAACTCGGTGAACTCTTGTGCGGCTGGCTGGAGCAGGCGGGGTTGCCGGTTCGCTCCAGCGTCCTGCGTGCGACGACACGAAAGTTGCGGCAAGCCTATCCGATGTATGTGCGCGGATATGAGGACGACTTTGCGGTCGCCGACCGCTGGCTGGGCGGCATCCATGGACTGCTAACCTTTGGTCGCCAGGGGTTGTTCGTCCATGACAACACCCACCATGCGCTCTACATGGCGAAGGCCGCATCCGAGTGCCTGGGCAGCGATGGCAGCTTCGATCAAGACCGCTGGGCGCGATATCGCGAGATTTTCCAGACCCACGTGGTGGAAGACTGAGGATCTGATCTCGTGGCAAGCTGGCTGACATCCTTCATCATGCGCGATACCGGCCGGTTTCTGCTGCTCGCTGCGGCGCTGATCGGAGTAGTCTTCGTCCTCCTGAGACTTTGGTCACCCTCCAGTCTGCAAAAACTCGAGCGCCTGGCCGCATCACGCGGTTGTTGGCTGCCGATCAGCCTTCTGGTCCTGAGCGGCTACCTTGTCCTGCTGCTCCTGAACACGACTTATCCCGGCTATCTCGAACACATAGAGCCGAACATCGCCTCCGTCTCTTATCTCCTGGCAAAAGGCGCTCCGCTCTATCATGACGTTTCGTCAGCACAGCGCTATTCCTTCCCGTATGGACCGATGGCGTATCTGCCTTATGCCTGGGCGCTGCAGGCGTTCGGTGCGACCGTAGCTTCGCTCAAGTTTGTGGTGCTCCTGGCCAATGTTGCGCTACTTGCCCTCATGTTCGGCGCTTATGCCAAGATACTGGATCGCGCGGGCGCAGTCCTGGTCACAGCCGTCGTCGCGGTTTTCTTTTTGTACTATGACTATCTTTTCCAGGTGCGCGGCGACGTACTTGTAGTCTTTCTAGTAGCGCTGGGACTCTACGCCGTCCTTAGGCTGCCGGCAAAGATGGCCGCCCTTCTGCTTGCGATGGCTTGTGCCGCTGCAGTGGATATCAAGATTACAGCTGTGCTCTATTTTGTGCCGCTGCTGGTGCTGCTGTGCGAGCAAGTGGGATGGCAGGTGACGGCACTGGTGGTTGTGAGCGTCAGCGGTCTGGCCTTGCTGCCTTTCTTGAGCCCTTCGATATCGTTGGTGGCGTATTTCGATTGGCTGCGCCTCATGTCGCGACAATCTCTCAGCTCCATGGAGTTTGTGCGCGAAGTCAAGCTGCTTTCTCTGGTGCTGGCACCATTAGCGTTGCTGCTATGGAACCTCGGTCGAAAAAGCACGGCTTGTCTGTCAAGCTATCTGCGCAGGAACTACCATTTCGTGCTGGCGCTGGCGGTATCCATAGCAGCCATCGGAATCTCTTCCTGCAAGCTGGGCGCCGGACCTCATCACTTCATGCCGTTTTATCCACTCCTCGGCTATCTTGGTGCCGACATTTTTCACGTTTCCACGATGATTGCCGGCGCCAGGCAGCCAGTAGCATGGAACATTTCTCCTTTACTATGGACCTGGCTCGGCATGGCCATCGCCGTACTTGCACTTATTCCCAGCATCAACCTGTTCGCAACGTTGTTTGGGTCGCGCCAGCACATGGCCACTGTAGCCAACGACCTGCGATATGTAATGCAGACCTACGCCGGTGACGCCATAGAGATGGGCTATGGTGGATGGAATGAAAGATATCGCCTGACCTATTCGCGTCCAGCCCTGGTGTTTGCCGGAAATCCACTTACGGTAGATGCCGTCGCCCTCGGCGACATGCAGTTCGCCGGGGTAACGATCCCGCCGAGCACGCTGGAATACCTTGACCAGTGCCGGACACGCATTTGGCTTGTTCCCAAAGGTGATCTGCCCTTTGCCATGGTCAACGTCTACTCGCTGATGGATCCTCAGCACTTTCCCAAGAGGGAAGTTTTTAGCGACGACTTCCGGGACATATTTTTTCGCCGCTATACAAAACAAGGCTCCAGCAGGTACTTCGATATCTGGAAGTGCACCACCGGCGCGCCAAACTCTTTGCCGCAAACTGCAGCCAGCCAACCCTTGCACCAGTAATACATCAGGTCCGGCAGTTCACCGCCATGCACATCGTCATCCTCATGCCCGTGTACGAAGACTGGCAGGCGGCCTTGCAGCTGTGCCGTAACATCGACGCGGTTCTCCGCCAAGACGGCTCGCTCACGGCCGATGTGCTCGATTCATTCCTCATTGCATGTCTACCGTAACCATCACGAAGCAGCCGCTCACACGCAATGCTAGCGCGCTGATCGTGTTCGTAGCCCTGCTTGCCGTGATGCCGATGCTGGTCATCGGCAACCCACGCGGCCACGACTTCGACCTGCAGATTCCAGGCTGGCTTGAGGCGGAGCAGCAGCTATCGCACGGTGTCGTTTTTCCGGTATGGGCCGCGGGCGCAAACCACGGTTTTGGCGCGCCCTTCTTCATTTTCTATCCACCCCTGTCCCGCACTCTCGGCGCCATCCTTGGTCTGTTGCTGCCTTGGAATCTTGCGCCGAAATGTTATGCCTGGGTGGCTTTGGCCGTAGCTGGGTTGGGCATGTACAAGCTGGCCAGCGAGTGGCTAGAGCGCCGCGACGCCGTATGTGCGGCTATGCTTTACATGCTCAATCCTTACTTGTTGTTGACTATCTACAAGCGCTCCGACTATGCCGAACTACTGGGCAGCGCTTTGTTCCCTTTGGTGATCTGGGGCGCGATCAGAGTGGTCCGCGCTGGACACGATGGAATATTCCCGCTGGCCATCATATTTGCTGCCTTGTGGATAACCGACCTGCCGGCTGCCGTCGTGGCGAGCTACAGCTTAGCTGGCTTCCTGGTGTTGAGCGCGATTCGATGTCGCTCCATCCGGCCGCTGGCGTGGGGAGCCCTCGCCATTATCGCCGGCTTTGGGCTGATCGCATTCTTCCTGCTTCCCGCCGCATGGGAAAGACAGTGGGTGAATATTGCCCAGGCGGTTAAGTTCGCATGGATGCCAGAGCATAATTTCCTCTTTGACCATACGAATCTTCCTCAGTATGTCACCTTCAATCGCGGCCTTTCGTTCTTCGCCGTGATCATACTGACCATCATGGTCCTGGCAGTAATGTTTACCCGTGAGTTCCGCCGGCAAAGTCCGCAGGACTGGCGATCGTTGACTCTCTTCGGCGGCCTCGCGGCACTGATGATGTTTCCACCCACTCTTTTCCTGTACAACACCCTTCCCGAGCTGCACTACATACAATTTCCGTGGCGATGGTTGTCGCCGGTGTGCGTGGTTTATGCATTGTTGACCGCAGCAGCTATGGCGAACGCCCGCCACAAGGTGCTGCTATGGTCATCGATGGCGCTGATCATATTGGCGATGGCAGGGATCATCGTACGAACGACGTGGTGGGACTCAGGCAACCATCGTTTATACGAGCTACTTGCGGCCATGCCGCAGCACCTGGAAAACAACGGCGCCACCTGGTCATCTCCCCTTGGAAGCGAGCCTTCGAAGCTGGACGAAGCTGCACCTGCTGTTGCTCTCGTGAACCAGGAAGGAGAACATTCCAGCCCATCTCAAATCAACGTTGAACAATGGTCGGCGAACAAGAAGTCGTTTTCTGTCCAGTCTGCCAGCCCCGTGCTGGTTGCGATTAAGCTCCTGAACTATCCTGGCTGGCAAGCGAGGGTAAATGCAGTGCCTGCTCCCCTATCGACGACGTCCGAGACGGGACAAATGCTTCTCGCCTTGCCGGCAGGCTCAAGTAAGGTAGACATCTGGTTCGGCATGACGACCGACCGAAAGCTTGGACTCCTGATCTCCATCGGGACTGCCTTTAGCCTGCTCCTATTCGTGTGGCGACAATCCAGAGTTCGCCCGCTTATGGATCGTCCAGTTACTTAGCGGCTCGCTACGAGCGAGCTATGGCGCTAGCCGCTTCGGGAAAGCTCAACGACTAAGGAGGAATCCACGCCGACGATCACCCAGGATGAGCTTCGCACTACCCCGGCTGCCCCTGCCGGGTACAAAGCCAAGCTTCTGCTGGTCTTGTGCTCACTAGCACTGAGTGCGGCGGCCTTTCTCGCGCTCGATTATGCGCGCACTACGCACATCTACCTGACGGCCAATTCCGGTCCGAAGTCCGTCAACTGCCGGGTGCCTGATTCCATTCGCCATCATGCTTTCCGGCCCAACTGCGCTTCTACGGACCGCTGGGGCAGCGACCCCTATCAGTTCTATACCAACAATCTCGGCTTCCGTGATGACCACATCCGCACCGTTCCCCTCACCGATAGCAAGCCGCGCATTCTGGTGCTCGGCGATTCCTTCACCGAAGGCAAAGTACCCTGGAACGATAGTTATGTCGGACAAATTGCCGCGCGTTTCCCTCAATACGATTTTCTGAATGGTGGCATCGCCAGCTACTCTCCTTCGAACTACTTTAATGTAGCGCGCATGGTGCTGAACGCCGGCTATGACATAGACGAAGTCATCGTGTTCATCGACATCTCCGATGTCTCCGACGAAGCCGCTTTCTATCGTGATGTCGACAACTCCGGCGCCGTCACAGGACCGCTCTCGCAACATCCCGCGGACACAACCTATTCAAAGCTGCGCCAGTTTACTGCCCGTCACGTCCTGCTCACGAACGCCATAATTCAGTTCTTCGAGAAGAAACTGGTCGACCACGGTTTTTTTCATCTCAACGACAGCCGCTACGGCGACGAATTCGACATGGAGCTATCGGCTTGGACGTATCGAAAGGTAAACGAGAAGCTGGCGTGCCCGGCCGGATACGCTCCGCTGGGCGCGGAAGGCGGCATCGCGAAGGAAAAGGCCAAGATGACGCGCCTATGGCAGGAACTTCAGGCGCGCAACATTCCCATCAGCGTTGTTGTCTATCCCTGGCCGGCGCAGATCCTGCATGACTCCGTAGATTCACGCCAAGTCCTCATCTGGCGCGACTGGTGTGAAGGAAAATGCAAGCGCTTCGTCTCGCTCTTCCCGCAATTCCTTGCGCTGAAGCAGAAATGCCCCGCTGGTGAGCCGGGTTGCTGGTATCTGACGTATTTCATTTTTGGCGATAACCACTACAACGCGGCAGGAAACGCTGTGGTCGCGGACGCGGTAGTTCAGAGCCTTTCACAGGCTCCGCCCGGCAAGCGCGGTCGGCAAACGATACGGTAGGCGAGGTTTAGGTGACGACCCTGGAACATCCAGTCCCGCAGGTTGACAATCTGCTCGCTGGCCCTAAGGCCAAACGCAGAGATTCTGCTTACACGATCGCGGCGCTTGCTATCACTGCATTCTATGTTGCCACTGCTTTTTACCTGGCCGCTCACCGTCTCTACTGGAACGATGAAATTCTCACCGTGGTTGTTGCCCGACTGCCGCGCTGGACCGATGTCTGGACCGCCCTGTCCCGCGCTGTTGATTCACAACCGCCGTTCTACTACCTGATCGTTCGTGCTGCGGAAACTTTGTTCGGACATAGCGAGATCGCCGGAAGGCTGCCTTCGATCCTGTCCATGGCTGCCGCGATGCTGATTACCTTCGACTGCGCACGCCGGCTGGTTGGCGGGCTTCATGGTCTGCTGGCTCTCGCCGTCCTGGCCTGCTCTATGCTGCCGTATTACGGTTATGAAGCCCGGCCCTACGCTCTTTGCGTAATGCTGGCGGCACTGGCGTTCTGGATCTGGCTCCGCGACAGCAACGATGCAATTCGGCCGGCGATTGCCTTCGGCGCCGTAATGTTTCTCGGAGTCGCAATCCATTACTACTTCGTCCTCTCCTTGATACCGTACGCGGCATGGGAAGCCACAAATTGGCGTCGCGGGAAATGGCCAACACGAAAATTAATTGCGGGAGCGGTAGGAGTAATTCTTCCTGCCATCATTCAGGCCCCTGTCATACTGTCCTTCAGCCGGCAGTTCGGCCACAGCTTTATAGGTCACCCGACCTTCTGGGTCCTGGGAAAGACATTCGCTGACTTTTTCCCCAACGGCCTGATGCTGCTGGCGTTCATCATGGTCATAATCGCCTTGGCGCGACCCGAGGCTCCGGCCGAAAGTGAGCCGATTCAGGCGGCCGAGGTGGTGGGCTGGTTGTTCCTGCTTATTCCTATTGCCGGATTTCTCCTGGCCGAGTGGAAAACCAACGCCTTCTTCCCACGGTACTTCATTGGCGCACTGCCTGGGGTTGCGGTTGCATTCTCTTGTTGCCTGGCAAGAGTTCTGCGTCGCGCCTACGCCGCCTCCGCGGCCATCGTTGTCATCCTGATGGTCTGGGCGGTGTCGAACCAATTGCAAGTGGTCCGGCATCCCGAGTCCGTCGACCGTGCCGGTTCGCAGGGTGCAACCCGCCGCTACTTAGCCCTGGAAAATCGTGTTCACCGCGCAGACACTCAACACATCGTATTCTTCGACGCCCTACCTTATCTTGAGGCGCGTTATTACTCGCGGTATCCACAGCAATGTGTTCTGTTCTTGCTGCCTCCCGACGAGGAAGTGGATGCGCACGCGACTCGCGTACTCTTTAACCTGGCGGCATACTACCCCATGCAGTTCTGGACACTGGACGACCTGAAGAACCACGCCCGCGACACCGTTCTCGTAGGACCTACTCCAAATACCTTGCAATCGATGGAGCAGGCAGGCTTCCGACTGGATGTTCCGGTCACGGAGCCATGGAAGGTCGCTTACCTGCAATAGGTTCACTCTCTATCCTGAACGTCGCAACGCCGTTTACCTCGGTTACACAAAGTCGAAAGAAGGAGATCGCTATGGGCTTTCTGAAAACCACGGGGCATCGCTTTGGCATCGCCGGAGAGCTGTTCTCGTTCTTCTGGAATAACAAGAGATGGTGGATCACGCCGATCCTGGTTACGCTGTGCCTATTTGGCATTCTGCTGATCCTGGCACAGAGCTCCGCCATCGCACCATTCATCTACTCATTCTTCTAGGAGCTACTATGTGGAACCAGCTCAAGCGGCTGTGGGAAGGCTGGAAGAAAGTCGCCCATATCATAGGCAACTTCCAGGCCAGGATACTTCTCACGATTATCTATGCGGTGCTAATCCTCCCCTTCGGGCTTGTAGTGCGGTGCTTTTCCGACGCGCTGCATACCAAGAAGCGCCCGAGTCGATGGCTGGACCATCCCGGCGTCCCCAAGGATATGGCGCAGGCCCGACAACAAGGATAGTCTCAGCCTAGTTGCCGCGCTCGAACTTACCTATGCCTATGGCTGCAACTACTCCGGTTGAACCCGCGGTCCAAAGCCCAGAAAGCAAGGCATGGCTGGGTAAGTTAGGCATTTCCCTGCTCATGCTCGTTCTCCTGCTGGAGGTGCTGCCTAGAGTTCTGCTAGCCACCACGGGGCTGATCTTGCGCAGGCCAGTGAAGGAGCAGATCCTGGGCGACAATGACGCATCGTGGCGGCTCTTCTGGGAGGCGCTGCACAAGCGGCATGCCGAGTGGACGGGCCAATTTGCCATCTATGACGCCATTCGCGGCTGGGCCCTGAAGCCGAACGTCAGAAACCTGGCCCCATTCCAGAAGGGCAAGGTGCTGAACTCGAACTCGAAAGGTATTAGAGGTACCACAGAGTATGACGATGTGCGCCCGCCCGGCACACACCGCATTCTCGTCCTGGGCGACTCCTTCAGCTTCGGCACCGAAGTCTCCGACGATGAGACCTATTCGCATTATCTGGAAACGGAGCTTGCGGACACACAAGTATTGAACCTGGGAGTACAGGGTTATGGTCATGATCAGATGCTGCTGTACCTTGAGCAGGCCGGATTACGGTATCACCCTGACGTTGTACTTCTGGGCTTTGTCTATCCCGACATTTACCGCAATCTATGGACGTTCTTTGCCTTTGCCAAGCCGAAATTCACACTGATTCCGAATGGATTGAAGCTTACTAACGTTCCCGTGCCTACTCCGGAACAGATACTCGCGCGCGAACCCTATCATTCCAAGGCCTTGGATGTGGCGACGATCGTGCAAGACAGGTTTTTGTGGGTTGCCGGTGTGAACGAGCGCCGGGCGCAAGTGCTGAGCCGGGCGATCCTGGATGAAGTGATCGCGAAGGTCCGTGGTATCGGCGCAGTTCCCGTCTTCTTATACATGCCGGTATATCACGAAGTCCAAGACAGCAGCACTGCGATGAATGCGCACGAGGCATTTCTCCAGGACTACTGCCAGTCGCGCGGCATCGATTGTGTGTTCGTGCGGCAACATTTTCGCAGCGCTGCCGCGCACGGGGTGAAGCTTGAGGCGCGCTTCCACTGGACCCCCGAGATGCACCGGATGGCAGCGGATGATTTAGCGAACTATCTGAAGCAGCACGGCATAGTTGCGGCGGCGCAGGCGGAGAGACTGACCGCCAGCGGCGGTCCGGCAACACGGCACTAGCCGCGGTCGATTGAACACCCAAATCACGAGGCACCTGTTGTGAATATCCTGGGAATTTCCTGCTACTACCACGATGCTGCCGCGGCGCTATTGCGCGACGGCCAGCTGGTTGCCGCGGCTGAAGAGGAGCGCTTCACCCGCATCAAGCACGACTACAACTACCCAGAGCACGCTATCCAATTCTGCTTACAGGCCGGCGGCATCAAAGGCGGTGATCTGGACTATGTAGCCTTCTTCGAGAAGCCATTCCGCAAGTTCGATCGCATTCTGATGACGGTGCTGCAAACCTATCCGCGCTCCTACAAAGTATTCCGGGAAGCCATGATCACCTGGATGGTAGACAAGCTGTGGATAGCAGCAAAGCTTTCTGCCGACCTTGGCATTCCCAAGGAGCGCGTTCTCTTCTGCGAGCATCACCTGTCGCATGCGGCGAGCGCCTTCCTATGTTCGCCGTTCGAAGACGCTGCGATCATGACGGTAGACGGAGTTGGCGAATGGGTGACGGGCACGACGGGTGTAGGCCACGGCAGTCAGATCGAGTTGCAGAAGCAAATCCTGTTCCCGCATTCCATCGGCTTGCTCTACAGCGCATTTACTGCCTTCCTGGGCTTTGAAGTCAATGAAGGTGAATACAAAGTGATGGGCATGGCGCCCTATGGCCAGCCACGCTATGTGGACAAAGTTTGGAAGCTCATCCGCCAGGAAGCCGACGGCTCGTTTTCGCTGGATATGGATTATTTCTGCTTCCAGCATTCCACCAAGAAGACGTTCAACCGCAAGTTTGTCCAGCTATTCGGCGATCCGCGTCCGCCCAAGATGCTTTTCTTCACCGCTGCATCCGGCTTCCCGACTTACTTTGGCAAACCTCCCGCAAACTACAACGACCTATGCAAGCTGAACCAGCATTATGCCGACATCGCTTCCAGCATCCAGCAGGTGACGGAGGAGATCCTGATCGGGATGGCACGGCACCTGCGCAAGCAGACGGGCAAGCGAGCTTTGTGCATCGCCGGCGGCGTCGGCCTCAACAGCGTCGCCAACCAGCGCATTCTGCGTGAAACCGGCTTTGAAGAGCTGTTCATCCAGCCATCAGCCGGCGACGGCGGCGGCGCCTTAGGAGCTGCGCTCTGGGCCGACAACATGCTGCTCGGCAATCCGCGAAATTTCCGTATGGACCACGCTTACTGGGGCAAGGCCTACTGTCCCTGCGAGGTGCGCGATTTTCTAGACAGCAACCACATCCCTTACCAGCAGGTTGGGAATGACGATCGCCTAATGGACATGGTGGTCGACAAGCTGCAACAGGGCAAAGTCATCGGATGGTTCCAGGGCGGCTTCGAGTGGGGACCGCGCGCCCTGGGCAATCGCAGCATCCTTGCCGACGCCCGCAATCCGCAGATGAAGGACATCGTCAACACCAAGATCAAGTTCCGCGAGCCCTACCGTCCGTTTGCGCCGTCGGTGCTGGCAGAATGTGCGGAAAGCTACTTCGAACTGCCCAACGCTATGCAGCATTATCCGGCGCGCTACATGCTGTACGTGGTTCCGGTGAGGCCCAACCGGCGCGACACTCTTCCTGCCATTACCCATGTCGATGGAACCGGGCGTCTGCAAACCGTATTTCGCGACGCGAACCCCCGCTACTATCAGCTGATCGAACGTTTCGGACAGGCGACCGGCGTTCCGGCGTTGCTCAATACGTCGTTCAACCTGAAAGGCGAGCCGATCGTGAATACGCCGGCCAACGCATTCAATACCTTTTCGAAGAGCGAGATGGATGCCCTGGTGATGGGGAACTTCATTGTCGAAAAAACGTCCTGACGCGGCTCACGGCGCCGAACTGCGCCTGAACCAGCAGATATGCGGTCAAACTGAGCACCAGCTGCAGCGGCCAATTCAGCGGCCGGGCGAACCACAGCACCACGCACATCGCGCTTCCGCCCAATAGCGGGCCCGCGAGGCGCTGCGGCGGTTCATCCGATAGTACGGCCCGGCGGAAGTAGTGATAGGACATCACGAACCACACCAGATCAGCGAACACCGTCGCCGAAGCTGCGCCGAGCATCCCGAAGCGCGGGATGAGAAGAATGTTGAGGCCGACATTGAGTGCGGCGGAGGTGATGGCGCAACGCAGATCGAGATTTTGGTGTCCGGTGGCGCGCAGGGAATCCATATACACCCAACGCAGCACGACCAGCGCTGCCGACCAAACCAGGATCCGGAAGGGCGCAGCCGAGCTGTCATACGCCGGTCCGAACAGAAATCGGACTATGGGCGTGGCCAGGAACGTTCCCACGACCACCAGCGGAACCACCGAGCCCAGCCACAGCTCTACGGTGCCGCGCACGACCTGGCGGAATTCCTCGCGGTTGGCGGCATAGGTCCGGGAGAGCACCGGAAAGAGTCCGGCAAAATAGCTGAGCGCCACGCTGATCCCAACCAGTTGCAGCTTGTAGGCAGCGTTGTACCAGCCGACGATCTTCGGCCCACGCAGAAAGCCCAGGAGAACGGAATCGAAGTTGTAGTTGAGCAAGCCCATGGCCAGCGAGCCGCCGATAGTTATCGCCGGCCTAAGCACGCCTCCGGCTGCGCGGAAAGTCAGCTTCAGTCCAGCGCTGCCATACTCGCGGCGAAACCATACGGCGAAGTAAACCGCACTGGCCGCGTCGCTCACCAGGCGAAACACCGGCACCCACAGCAACGCTCCCGGCGTATGAACGAAGATCACCACCAGTCCAGCAAAGAGCGCTTGCGCGAGGACCAGCCCGCGTGCCGCGCCGGTCATCTTCTGCTGGCCGGTGAAGACCCACTTCAGGTTCACGGCCGCCGCGAAGACGCTCAAGCCGTAGATCAGCAAAACAGTTCGCAGATAGGGATAGGCGGGAAACAGGGGCAGCACGGCCAGCCAAATCAGAAAGCTGACCGAGGCGAGCAGCAGGCGCAGAGGCAGGACACGGCCGGCGAGCGCGGATACGTCGGCGGCATTGGCGGCCTCGCGCGTGCTCCACATTTCCAGCCCGGCGTCGGCCACCAGCAGCAGATACGCCAACAGGGAGCCGGCGAACTCCAGCACGCCAAAGTTGGCGACGCCAAGTACCCGCGCCAGGTATACGAAGGCGAAGAAGCTGGTGGCCTTGGCCACCAGATCGCCCGCCGCCAGGCGCACCACGTTTTTGAACGGACTGGACACCGCCGCGCTTCCTCCGGCACCCGAGGCACTGCGTGAATACCCTCGAACGCATCGTACGGCACGGCAAGCTTACTTGGAAAAACTTCGGTTTTCCACGGCTCTCCACGCCGCCCTTCCTGATCCTGTTTATCAACTCGATCTGCAACCTGACCTGCGAGCACTGCTTTTACTGGCGCAATCTCAACCAGCGCGACGACCTCACGCTCGACGAGATCCTGGCGCTGGCTCGTGAACTGGGCCCGATCGAGAACCTGAATCTCTCCGGCGGCGAGCCCTTCCTGCGCCACGAGTTTGCCGACATCTGCCGCTTTTTCATCCGCAACAATGGCGTCGAGCAGATTTATGTTCCCAGCAACGGCTATTTCACGGAACGCACGATCAAAGCGTTGACCAGCATTCTGGAGGAGCCGACGCTGAAGCTGTTTGCCTGCGAGCTCTCCATCGATGGCACACCCGAGTATCACGACCGCTTCCGCGGCAATTCCAAGTCGTTTGCCAAGCTGCTGGAGACCTACGAGGCGCTGGCTGAGTTGCAAAGCCGCGATCCACGCATCCGCATTCATTCCATCTCAACCGTCACCTCGGAGAACCTGGACGAGATCAAGCGGCTGACAACGTATCTGTACGAGCGCTGCCCGAAGATGGATCATCACAACCTGGCGCTCATCCGGGGCGAACGCAAGAATCCCTCGCTGGTGCTGCCCGACCTCGCCGCCTATCGCGAACTGTACGGTTACGCCCGGCGGCTGTGGGCACCGCGCGAGGAAGCCCGCTATGGCTCGCTGGTCGAGCCCATGTTGCAATGGGCCAAAACGAAAACAGCCGAGCGACAAACCCAGGTCATCCCCTGCCGCGCCGGGGTGCTGAGCGGCGTGGTCTACGCCAACGGCGATGTCAGCTTCTGCGAGACGCTGCCGAAGCTTGGCAACCTGCGGCAAAAGAGTTTTCGAGAGCTGTGGTTTTCGCCGGAAGCCGAGGCGCTCCGGCGCAGCGTTCACGCCAAAGAGTGCTGGTGCACCAACGAAGTTTTCATGTGGCCCAGCATCACCTACCAGCCGATGCAGCTGGCGAAGGCGCTGGTGGCGTCGCGGCCCTGGGCGAAAGCGCCGCGACTTGACTCGGAGCCAGGGACGCCCCACGCGGGAAGTCCGCCTTCTCATCCTCAGCTGAAGATCCTGCCGTAGCCGGTAGAGCTGAGCTTCAGGTCAGCGTCGGCTGGCCATCATTCTGCTTTGTTATCCCGAACGGACTGCAAGCAAGTCCAAAAGGGAATCGAGGGGCCGGCCGTAGTCCGTCTTCGCTGGCGTTCTTGCCGCTACTAAAACGCCGATGCATGCCAGCAGCCTGCAACTCCCGACTGCACCACCAGCGGAGGTGAGGTTATCCCGTGCTGCGACTCCCCGCTGGCTCACCATAGCGGGACTTGCCCTGCTCATCGCTGTCGGCGGCGTTCTCCGTTTGCGCAACCTTGCCGGGCAAAGCGTAAGCCACGTTGAGATGTACGTCCCCGGAATCCGGCTGCCGCATGGAATCTCCGTGCCGGAAGAACGGCTCACATTACTGAAGACTGTGACCAGTACGCTCAACTCGGACACGCATCCGCCGGGTTACTACATGGTGATGTGGGCCTGGACGCGCCTGTTCGGCACCAGTGTCTGGTCGATTCGCTTGCCGTCAGTGCTGTTCGGCACGGCTTGCATTCCGTTGGTGTGGTGGCTTGGCAGCCTTACCGGGCAGACAAAGGCGGCATGGATCGCCGCCGGGCTACTGGCCATTAACGGGCAACACATTTTCTGGAGCCAGGAGGCGCGCATGTTCACCCTCGCGTGCTTTCTGGGCCTGCTGTCGACCATCCTGCTGCTGAGGATTGCGCGCCAGGACCACGCCTCGCGGTGGCTGCAAGCGACGTATGTGGCGGTGCTTCTGGCGGGCGTCTGCACGCATGTTTTCTTCTGGCTCATTCTGGCGTCGCACATGACCTGGACGGCAGCAAATGCCTGGCGCGACAAGCAGCCTATGCCCGGCGCGCTACGGCTCCAGTTCGTAGCACTGATCCTGGGCTCGCCCCTTTTGGCCTTCTCCGCCTACCAGAACGGCAACACGCTGGCAACGTTGAGCAGCAATACCGCAATCTATGCGCGCGAATTGGTGCAGTTCGCCTTCGCATTTCCCCTGCTCGGCTACTCCTCGGGATTGTTCGGGGACTACGGACGAGTTCCGGATGTCGGCGATGCGCACCTATCGCCGGCGCGCTGGTTGTTCTTTGGCCTCTCAGCTGTACTCTTCCTCGCGGGATGTATCGCAGCGCGCCGATCGCAGCCGGCGCTGCTCCGCGATTGCGAAGGGCCATCGGAAAAGGTGTGGCTGCGAGCAGGCGCGCTGGGCACGCTGGCAATCATAGCGTTCCTCTGGGTGGCGCGAGCTTTCGCACAACCGAATGCCACGTTAGGCACCACCCAGCGCATGAGTGTGCTGCCCTTGTTGCTGGCTTTGGCGGCCATTCTTGTGCAGAGGTACTGGGCAAAGCTCTCATCGATCTCTTCGCGGCTGGCCGATAATCTTTTCCTCACCGGCGAGCAGGCGCTGGTGTTGCTGCTGGCGGTCCTGCCCTTTCTGCTGCTGGCGTTGATTTCGCTGTTCAAGCCCATTTTCAACGCTCGCGGGCTGGTGGTGCTGACCCCGTACACCCTGCTGGTGCTGGCCGCAGGAATCGTGCGCCTGGGCCGGCATCCCGTGGTGCTCACCGCGATTCTCGCTGTGGTCACGGTCGCGCACCTTTCCGGCTTGCGCGCGTATCGTAGCCTGACGGCGGGGCGCGCCGACTACCAGTCCTTCGCCACGCAATTGGCGCCGCAGATTCAACCCACCGACCTCATCTTCCTCTATCCCGAGTTTTATTCCACGCCGCTGTTCTTCTACCTGCATTCCGACTGGGACCGCGCCGTGGCGCGAAATTATGAAGCAGCCTGTCATGCCAATCCCAAGGCGAGAGTCTGGGCGCTGTGGTTCGACCACTATGAACCACAGCTCCCAGTGGCTATGCAAAAGTCTCTCGTTGGATATCAGGTTACGCAGAGGCTCCGCGCGGAAGGCGGGCAGGCAATCCTCTATGTGCCAAACCACAATTAACTGCTGCCGCCCTAACGCGTAACTTAGCCGAACGCCTGTAATGCAAGATTCCGTATCGACTCAGACCATGAGCAGCGAGGTTCAGACTCTGACGGCGCTGGAGTTGGTGAGACCGCAGCCCGCCGCTTCTGCGCCGCAGCTGATGCAGAAACGCTGGCTCGCCGGCCTGGCCTTGCTGCTCGCGCTCGTTGCCGTCGGGCGCATTGTATCGACCTATCACGTGTTCAGCCAAACCACCGACGAGCCCGACCACGTGGCCCCCGGCATGGAGTGGTTGCAATACGGCACCTATACCTTCGAGCCGCTGCATCCGCCGCTGGCGCGCGTGGCCGTCGCACTGGGACCTTATCTTGCCGGACTGCGACTGAAGGACCACGGCAATCTCTGGACCGAAGGCAACGAACTCTTGCAGTCGCGAGGACGTTATCTCCATAACCTCGCGCTGGCGCGTGCAGGGATACTTCCCTTCTTCCTGCTCACCGTTTTGCTCGTGTGGCAGTGGGCGCGCGTTCGATACGGTGAAGCCCCAGCGCTGATCGCGGTATTTCTGTTCACCACTTCTCCCGTTATCCTCGGGCACGCCGGCATGGCCACGACCGACATGCCCGAGGTCGCGATGTGCACGCTGGCGGTCTTCGCCTTGGTGCGATTTCTCGAGAAGCCGTCATCCGGATGGGCGGCGCTGGTGGGCGCGGCAACGGCACTGGCCATCATCACCAAGTTCAGCGGCCTGGTCTTCGTGCTGGCGTCATTCGTTGCGCTTGTGTCCTGGCGATGGCTGCTGGCACGAAAATCCAAAGATGCCGTCCCTTCCCTTGGCGCGATGCCTTGGCTGCGATGGGCCGTGGTGGCGGCGATATTAGCCTGCCTGGTCATCTGGGCGGGCTATCGATTTGCCCTAAGCGCGGCCACCACTGCCGCGGACCGGCCGCATTACACCATCGACCAGATGATCGGGAGCCAAGGCACTCTGCACAATCTGGCGTACAAGGTCGCGGAGCTTCCATTTGTGCCCGCCCCCGCGTTCTTCCAAGGCCTGGGCAAGATTCGCTACAAGAATTCCGTCGGACACAAAAGCTATCTGCTGGGCGAAGTGCGGCAAACCGGCTGGTGGTATTTCTTCCCCGTCGCCATCGCGGTGAAAACGACAATACCTTTTCTGATCCTGGCGGCGATCGGGGCTTTGTACCTATGCCGCTCATCCTGGGTACAAGCAAACTGGATAGCATCGGCGCCAGTCATAGCTTCGCTTGCGGTCTTCCTGACTTGCTTGCAGAGCCGGATTAATATTGGGGTCCGGCACATCCTGCCAATCTACCCGTTGCTTGCTATCGCCGCAGCGGTAGCTGTCTGCCGCTTATGGCAGATTGAACGTGGCAGATATCTTGCCCGGGTTGCTGTCGTCGTTCTCCTCGCCTGGCAGCTGGTCGCGTCCGTCCGCAGTCATCCCGACTACCTGGCGTACTTTAACGAATTCGCGGGCTCGCATCCGGAGAGAATCCTCATCGCCAGCGACCTTGACTGGGGTCAGGACCTGCTGCGCCTCTCCCGCACGCTGCACGAGCGGCATATTGAGCAGGTTTCCATCGCCTACTCCGGGAGCAAGAATCTCGACCTGAAGTACTTCGGCCTTCCCAGCTATCGCGTGCTGCCGCCGCATCAGCGCGCGACGGGATGGATCGCCATCAGCTTTGTCTGCCTGAAAGTCGGCGAGCTAGGCTCTTCCGTCGATAGCTACTCCTGGCTCGAGGCCTACCAGCCCGTCGCGCGCGTCGGCCGGTCGATGTTGCTGTACTACATTCCGGAGAGCGCGGACACAACCGCCACCGCAAACACCTCAACTGCAATCCATAGGCAACAGGATGAGTTCTAGCTACCGAGCATCACTGGAAATCGACGCGACGCCGGCCAAGGTGCAGGAAACGCCGCCCAGTACGGCGACATCACGGCTGCCGACCTGGCTGAAGGCATCAATTTCGATCTTGTTGTCTCTGTTGATAGCAGCGTTGCTGCTGGAGGCCGCGCTGCGCGTCGCCTTCTATCACAGTCTCGATTTCTCCATGGAGATGTGGAAGTACGCGGTGCAACTGAAGCAGCCCGATCCCAATCCCAACCTGAGCTTCACCAACCTGCCTAACGGGCACGGCTTCCTGATGGGCCAGGATGTGCAGATCAGCAGCCAGGGCCTGCGTGACCGCGAATTCTCATTGGCGAAGCCGCCTGGCACCTATCGCATCATGATGCTGGGCGACTCCACGACCTTTGGCTGGGGGGTGGGGGCGAACGAGACCGCGTCGAAGGTGCTGGAACGAGAGCTGAACACGGCGAAGGTGCCCGGCTACAACCGCTTCGAGGTGCTGAACACCGGTGTCGGCAACTACGACACGGTGCAGGAAGTGACCTACTACGAAACCCGGGGACGGAAGTTCCATCCCGACCTGGTGGTGCTGGTTTACTTCATCAACGATCCCGAGCCGGTGCCGATGCAGTCCAGAATCCCGTTCATGGACCGGTCCTACCTGGTTGCGTATGTCTACAACCGCTGGGACGGCCTGCTGCGGCGCACTGGCACGCGCCCCGACTGGCGCGCCTACTACGCTTCGCTGTACGACGACAGCCAGCCCGGCTTTCAGGCCTGCAAGGCCGCGCTCCGCGAATTAGCAGAGGCCACTCGCCGCGACCACGCCAAAGTGATCGTGGCGCTGCTGCCCGAACTGCACCAGATCAACCACGACTATCCCTTCACCGCCGCTCACCAGAAGATCAAAGGCATTGTCGAGGCTGAGAACATGCCGGCGATCGAACTCATCGACGGCCTGCGCAACCACGGCCCCGAGGAGACGCTGTGGGTGACGCCGCTGGATGACCATCCCAGCGCCAAGGCGCAAGCGCTGATCGCGGCGCAACTGCGCGATGTGGTGCTGAAGGAGCTCGGCGCAACCAACAGCGCTACGGCCGCTCAGAGCAGCAAGCACACGAACCAGTGATTCGGTAGAACGGCAGTTCAGCGCCGTGTCCGGTTAACCAATCTTGATGACCCCATGACCCCGATGACATTGAAAATTCTCCGCCGGATTGTGCTGGTGGTTTTCGCCTGCAGCTTCACCTGGTTCATGGTCGAACTGCCCGCGATCACCGGTCTGCTCGATTACCGCTCTATCATGGGACCGTTTCACGCCTGGTGGGCACCGAACGTCTCCGATCCCGAGCTGCTGACTGTGCACCGTCCGCATGCGCAACAGACCGGCTCGTCACGCGGCGGCAGTGCGGCCATTGCCTACCGCGTGCCGGCCTCGGACCTCGCGCTCTACCAGTGGGACGTGCGCTACGACCGCCACGGCTTTCGCAATCCCGACGCAATGCAGCGGGCCGGCATCGCCGTGATCGGCGATTCCTTCGTGGAAGACCTGACTGTGCCCGGCCCGGAGCTGATGACCTCGCGCCTGGCGGCGCTTCAGGGCGAGCCCGTCGCCAATCTCGGGCAAGCGACGTACGGCCCACAGCAGGAGTTCGTGGTCCTTAAGCGCTATGCGCTGCCCCTGCATCCGCATACCATTCTCTGGCTGTTTTCCGAAGCCAGCGACCTGGGCGACGTGCTCTATTACGACCGCACCATCAACAATCCGCCCGGCTTCTGGCACGACGCCTGGCGGCGTTCGTTCACTCGCCGCGTGTACTACATGATCAAGCACTCCTTCAATCCGAGCCAAAAGCCGGATGGCGCCAAATACTCCGGCATTTTCCCCGCCGCCGACGGCCAGCGCCGGACGCTCTACTTCAACACCGAGACCAGGCCGCTAAACCAAGAAGAACTGGGCGCGCTGCATGAGACGGTGAACATCCTTTCTGCCGCGCAAGACCTTGCGGCCGCCGATGGCATCCGCCTGGTGTTTGTCTTTGTGCCGATGAAGTTCCGGGTGTATCAGCCCTATTGCGATTTTCCGGCTGCCTCGCTGTGCAGCAAGTGGGGAAGCAACGATCTCGCCGAGCGGCTGCAGAAAGTGCTCGCTGCCGAGGCGGCGGAGATCGAGTATGTCGACCTGACGCCCGTGTTGCGCAAGGCCGCCTCCCAAGGCGTGCTCACCTATTACGCGGATGACGACCATTGGTCGCCGGAAGGCAACCGGGTGGTCGCGCAGTTTCTGAACGAATACCTGGCGACGAAGAACACGGCAGTGCGAGCCAGGGAGGGCCAGTAGGCAGAACCATGGCAGTGGCCGTTGCTCCTCCGGCGTTTCAACGACTCCCAGAGCGCTCATCAATCCCTGATATGCGAACCACGCTCAAGCGACTTTGCTCCTCCCCGACCTTTATAGCCATCACCACTCTTGCCCTGCGTATGGCAGGGGTTTTGGTCGCTTACAAGTGGAAGCCCTGGCTGGTTGCGAACATGTCCAGCACCGGCGGAGAAGTCATCCAAGTGGCCCGATCGATCCTGTCCGGCAAAGGATTTGGCAATCCCATGCATATCTTGCCCAGCGACACCGGACCGACGGCATGGCTCTGCCCGGTTTATCCCTACATCGTCGCCGGAGTCTCCCGCCTGACGGGGATCCACACCGTGAAGTCCACCTTAATTCTGGTGGCGCTGAACTGCGTTTTCGTCGGGCTCACCATATTCCCCATTCATGCAATCGCCAGACGCACCTTCGGCGTGAGGGCAGCTGTGATCGCCTGCTGGATCTGGGTGTTGATTCCGTCGGCCTGGAACATACCGACGAGGTTCGTCTGGGACTCAACCCTGAATGCCTTCTCGTTTGCTGTGCTCTTCTGGGCAACGCTCGCGGTTCTGGCCCAGCGCCGGCTCTGGTGCTGGCTGCTTTATGGCTTGTTGTGGGCGATGGGAGTACTGATTAACGCGTCCATCCTTTCGTTATCTCCTTTTGTGTTTGCCTGGCTGCTGTGGCAACTGCGAAAACAGTCGCCTGCCTACTTTAAATTTGTGGCCACGGCTGCGCTTACGTTTGCGCTCGGCGTGGCGCCGTGGAGCATCCGCAACTACCTGGTGTTCGGCAAGTTCATCCCTATCCGATCAAATCTGGGCCTGGTGTTGTGGATGGGAAACCACGAGGGTACCTTCGGATTTGACGCTTCCCTTTCGCCCTATTGGAATCTCGACGAAGCAAAGCTCTATCAAAAGATGGGTGAAGTCGCCTACATGAAGGAGAAGAAGCGCGAGGCGATCGCGTTCATGAAGTCGCATCCGGCCACCGCGCTTAAGTCGACGCTGCGCAATGTATGGACATTCTGGTTTGATGTCACCAACCATCTGGCGAATCCATGGCGCGGCCGGCAGCTTGCCAGCGTCGATCTGACTTGCAACGCCATTGTTGTTTTCTGTTGCCTGCTGGGAATCTTCCTGGCGCTGCACGTCCGCAATCCGGCATCCCCCCTTTATCTGGCCGTGCTGGTGTTCTTTCCCCTGGTGCACTATGTCACGCGGCCAGCGGTTCGCTTTCGGTTTGCGATCGAGCCGATCCTGGTCGTGCTGGCGGGCTACGGGGCCGTGCATGCTCTGGAGTGGATACGAGCCATGGTGTCGAAGCGCGCGCCGGAGGGTTTGCTGGATCGTGCTGACCGCCTGCAGGAGAAAACCGCTGTACCCTGACCTCTTCGGCTCGACGATTTCCGCACTCAGCGAAAGCTCGCCGGCAACCGGCTTGAGCGCAACTCATCATGATTTCCCAGCTTTGCATCCGCAGCGTTGCAGCCGTGCCCTTTGCGGCAGCCTCTGCGCCATCCGGCGGAAGTCCGAGACGGCAGGTTCTATGAGCGCCACTGTATGCACCGGCCAGGTAGCGCTGGCAAGGACCTCCTCGAGGCGCTCTGCGTTTCTTTCTGTATCGGACCGGATCGATGCCGGCCTGGAAAGGCATTTCTGGTTCTGGTCGCTGCTGTTTGTGTTGCTGTCTCTGGGTGTCGCCATCGTAAAGGATGTGCGCACCCCCATGTGGAATGACGAACTGGTAACGCTGCACATGGTGCAGCAGGCAAGTACCGGTGAGATCGTCAAGGCGACCATGGATGGTGCCGATGGAGCACCCCCGCTCTACGCCCTAGTGGTTCGCGCGATTCGGCCGCTGGCAGGCAGCGAGGCACTGGCGGTTCGACTACCTTCCACCCTGGGTTACTACGGGATGGTGCTGTGCGTGCTCGCCTTCTGCCGGCGACGATTGCCCGCCAGCTATGCGATGGCGGCCGCGCTGCTGGCCTGCGATGCCTGCCTCGAGTACTCCACCGAAGGCCGCAGCTATGGGCTGGTGCTGGGCTGCGCTGCTGCCGCGCTGCTGTGCTGGCAATCCGCCATCGCGGGCCGGCGCAGGAAACTTGTTATCCCGCTGTTTGCCCTCTGCGTAGCGGTGATGACTGCGGCGCATTACTACTCCATCTTCTTCCTGGTTCCCCTGTTTGTAGCCGAGATGCTGCGCTGGAGGAAATCAGGAAGGCCTGATCTGCCGATGCTGGCGGCCATGATGCCCGTCGTGTTCGTGCTGGCCCTGCATTACCCGCTGATCGCGGCCAGCGCGCCGTTCCAGAAGCATCCCTGGTCGCCGGCCGGGTGGGGCAAAATTCCGGAGTTTTACGGCGGATACTTTCTAAAGATGTTAGGCAGGTGCCTGCTGCCATTCGTGGTTCTGGCGATCTTCTCGAGCACCTCGCATGACCAGGATCCGCCGCCTACTCTATTTTGGCCGGAGTGGGTGGTCTGTGGCGGCTTGGCACTAATGCCGTTCTGCGTTCTCGTGTTGTCGCTACACACGACCCATGTGTTTTTGTCCAGGTATGTTTTATGGGCTGTGCCCGGTTTCGCTATCCTGCTGACGGCCTTGTTGTGCAGAGCTGCGCGGGGGCTGGCCGCGGTCGGGGTCATTCTTTTGTCTCTGCTGCTCGTCTTGTCGGCGTCGGGCGAGATGAGCTATTTGCAGCATGTGCGGGTCCGGCCGCCATTGATCGAGGCTGAGCTCGCGCGCCAGGCGCTGGCAACTTTGCCGGACAATGCGGAGCCCATTATCGTTGCCGACCCTCATATCTTCATGGAACTGTCGTACTATGCGAACCGCCGAATTCGCGACCGTCTCGTCTATCCCCTCAGCCGTGACCGCGAGCTACGCGACTCCGGTAAGGACACCTCCTCGCTCATGGCCAGCGGTTGGAGCCTTCATAGCAATCTCCATATCGTTGCCTATGACAAGGTCTTGACGGACAACCCCCGATTCTTCCTGGTGGCTATGCCAGTGAACCCCATGCCTTGGGATTTGATCAAGGCAGGATACCGGGTGGTTCCTGTCGATTCGTCCGTTGCCGGCCCGCCTTTTCCTGTGCTTTATGAGGTAGAAGCGCCCCAGAAGCCGGTTAAACCCTGAGAGCAGCGCTTCGGAATTCACCAACCGGACTCTTGCCCCTGATACTCGACACAGCAGCGGCTTCGCAAACGATGTCCGCACCAGCAGTGCGACAGCACAGCGGGCTCGGAAAGTTCCTCCTGCTGGCGCTGTCGGTCGCGCTGTGCATCACCGGCTTTCTGGCGCTGGACTTCGTCTACAGCGCCGTCGTACGCAACCGGCACAAGCCCGCTGCGGCGGTGGATTCGTGCCGCGTTGCCGATCCGGTCCGCCATCATGCCTTCCGGCCCAATTGTGTTGCCGTCGATCGCTGGGGCAAGGATTCGTATCCGTTCTTCACCAACAATCTCGGAATGCGCGACGACCGCGTGCGCCAGGTGCCTCCGGCCGACACTAAGCCGCGGATCCTGCTGCTGGGCGATTCCTTTACCGAAGGCAAGAACCCCTGGCCCGACACCTATGCCGGCATGATCGCCGCCCGCCTGCCGCAATACGATTTCCTGAACGGCGGCGTGGCCAGCTACTCGCCCTCGAATTACCTCAACACCACGCGCCTGGCGCTGAAGGCCGGAGTCGAACCCGATGAGGTTATCGTCTTCATCGACATCTCGGACGTGAGTGACGAAGCCGCCTTCTACCACGACATCGACGCCTCGGGTGCGGTGGGCGGGCGCGCCGAAGAAAAGTGGAAGCACTCCTGGTACACCCGGCTGCGTATGAAGGTGGTCAAGTATCTTTTGCTGACCAACTACCTCTTCGAGCAGGCCGAGCAGCGACTGGTCGCGTTGGGCTACTACCACCTGCCCAAGCCCGAAGACGACAACCTCTTCGACATGGAGCACGGCGCCTGGACCTATCGGAAAGTCAATGAGGCGGATCCCTGGGGTGCCGGCTACGCTCCGCTGGGCGTCGAAGGCGGCATCGCGAAAGAAAAAGCCAAGATGGATTTACTGTGGCAGGAGCTGCACGCCCGCAATATCCCCCTCAGCGTGGTGGTTTATCCCTGGCCGCAGCAGGTGTTGCACGACACGGCTGATTCCTGGCAGGTACGCCTCTGGCGCGAGTGGTGCGCCGGCCGCTGCAAGCGGTTTGTATCTGTGTTTCCGGAATTCCTGGCGGCGAAGGTGCAGTGCCCCACGCTTCAACCCGGATGCTGGTACGCGCGCTACTTCACCTTTGGCGATTACCACTACAACCGCGCTGGCAACGCGCTGGTCGCGGACAAGGTGATGGGGAGCTTGCAAAGCGATCCGCCACTGAAGATAGGGCTCCAAGTCCCTTACAGTCGGGCACGCATTAGTTCGCAGTAGTTTATACCGGCAGATTCGGACCGGCTTAGAGGTCCGGCTCGACGGGAGAGAGCGTGATATGAGTTCGCTAGCGGCGGCGGTTGAAATCGTCGAAAGGCCACACAGTCGCATCGCCAGCATTCGATGGATCTCGGTAGTATTTTTCTTTTCGGGATTTTCGTCATTGCTGTACGAAGTCGTCTGGATGCGCCGACTGTCGCTGTTTTTCGGCAGTGATGTCTATTCGGCGGCGCTGACCCTGGCCGCCTTTATGGGTGGACTCACGATTGGCAGCTTGCTTGCCGCGCGCTATGTCGACGACCTCACTAACCCACTGATTTTCTACGGAGCGCTCGAGATCTCAATTGGAATCTATGCGCTCTGTTTTTCCGCCTTGCTGAACCTGTTCTCTAATCAGTATCGATATGTCTACCAAACATTTTTTGAGGTAGCACCCTGGCGTTACAACGGGTTCCGCAGCCTGGTTGCCGCGGCAATTCTCCTGGTTCCCACAACAATGATGGGAGCGACCCTGCCATTGATCGTTAAGCGCTTCGCGGTAAAGGGGAGGATTGGCCAGTACAGCGGCTTTTTCTACGCGATCAATACGTTGGGAGCACTGGCGGGGGTTTTGTGCGTGGGCTTTGTTCTCATGCCTGCATTCGGGCTGACCAGGAGCACATGGGTCGGCGTTGCCATCAACGTCCTAATCGGTGCAACGGCAATCGGATTGGGAGTTGCCGGTCGCGGTGAACCTGGAGAGGTTGGGTTTGAGCACGTGCCTTTCTCGGCCAGTCCACTCCCCTCCGAGCGAGCTTTCGAGGCAAGGCGCGAGCGGGATTGTCTGGCCGCGATCGCATTATCGGGCTTCGCGGCGCTGGCTCTGGAAGTCATCTGGATGCGGGTGCTGGTCCAATCGTTTAGCAGCGCCGTCTATTCGTTCTCGGCCATGCTCGCGTGTTTCCTGTTCGGCATATTTTATGGCAGCAAGAAGCTTGCAGGATTTGTGGACAAGCAGCCTGAGCCCTTCCGGCTTTTCGGCTCCCTGGAACTGACGATTGGGGTCACAGTGGGCCTGCTTGCGATTCTGACTTATTTCGTGCCTATCTTGTTCAACGGTTCGCTTCGCGTATTGTCAGCAGTCTTGGGCGGCAGGTTTGGCTTGGCATCCAGTCTGGCCATGATCCTTGTTTCCGGGATCCTGATCGCCGTCCCTACAATTCTTCTCGGTGCGACTTTTCCGGTTGCAGTGAAAATCTGTACGCGGAATGTGGATACCATTGGTCGGGCCACCGCACGAGTCTACGCCGCGAACACAGCCGGCGCCGTAACCGGCGCACTATTAGGCGGCCTGGTATTGATTCCCGCCTTCGGTACCAGGGTGAGTCTTCTAGCTACGGCAGCGGTGTTTGTGGCTACGGGAATGTTTCTCATTTATAGGGCGGACAGCAGGGGGTGGAAAAATCTGAGCTCTGTACAGCCTGCTCTGCTTATAGGGCTGTTTATCATTTTCGCAATGACTGCCGGGTTGATGCCTCAGCAGATTGTGCTTAATTTCGATAAAGGTAATTGGAAAAAGGGCACTACAACTATCTATCATGGCGAGGGAATCGCGCACACGGTTGACATCTTGCGGTCGCCCGACCATGTGACAGCGATGAGTATCGGTGGTGCCGTAGAGGCGACGACCTCCTATGGCAATCGACGGCATTTCATCCTTAAGGCTGACTTACCCCTCCTGCTGCAAGAACATCCACGCGATGTGGCGGTCATCGGGCTCGGCTTGGGTATCACCTTATCGGCCACGGCTCGCTATCCCGGTATTGAGAAGGTCCAAGTCATCGAGTTGAGCCCGGAAATGGTAAAGGCACAGTCGCATGTGGAGGATGTAACTGGAGGAGTTCTGCACAATGCCAAGGTCCGGGTGCGAATCGACGACGGACGAAATTTTCTCGCCATGACGGACGAGTCGTTCGACATGATCACGGCCGATCCAGTTCATCCGCGCAACTCCGGCGTCGGTTACCTATACACGCGGGAATACTACGAGGCGCTCAAACGTCGCCTGCGCCCCGGAGGCATAGTGTGCCAATGGATGCCGATGCATGAGATGTCAAAGGCATCTTTTGACGTCTCGTTTCGCACATTCGCCGAGGCATTCCCCAATGCTTCCTTCTGGTATGTACCTTGGGTCGGCCTTTTTGTGGCAACCAACGGTCCCTTCTCGATCGACTACGAAGCGCTGGCAAAACGGCTCGAAGATCCCGTCGTGAAATCCGACTTAGCGTCTATTCATATCTCAGGGCCGGATGATTTTCTCAGCTATATGCTCATGGGGCCCAATCAGATTTCAGCTTATCTGGCCGCCAACCCGTCAGAGACCCTGAATACTGACGACAATGCATATCTGGAATATCACACACCGTTTGAACTTCTTTCGTCGAGCACGACCGTCGTTGCGGGACTTCTACCCTACGCCGGCCTGGATCTCAGCATCGTTCGAAATCTCCCGGACAGCGACAAACAGCACTTATTGGCGAGTTGGTCCCACAGGAGGGACCAGTTCGTTGCAGATGTGCAGAAAATGAGCTCTCGGCCATCGCTCGAGCGCTCAAAATCATGGTGACCTGACAGGGCGAGTCGTGCATTACAGCATCACCATCGCGAAAACCGAAAAAGCAGCGGGCGGGTTCTACGCGGAACTGGAGAACTCGATCGGCAGTGTGCCGTCGCTCGAGGTATCGCGGCCGCGGATCCTTGGGCTGATCGATCGAGTGCTTTCGGCCATGATTCGCCTGACCGAAACCTACCTGACCGGCAGGCATTTTTGCCTGAAAGTGGCGATCGCAGCCATTGTGCTCTCCATGCTGATGAACTTCCCCCCGTACCGGTGGATGGTTCCAGCCTTGCGTGAGGGGCGCAGTCCCACACTTCGCGCCATGCAGTTAAAGGTGCAGCATCCGTTGGCGCAGATTCCGGCGGAGCTGAAGGATCCTACTATCGCCAAGCGCCGCGCCTCTAGCCATGTGAACAAGATGGAACTGCGGCTTACCATTCCGGTGCTGGGCTGGATAAGCCATACGGGCATCTGGACGATTGTGGTATGGAACCACCTTGCCGGTTTCGCATTCTTCTACCTGCTGGCGGCGCTCGCCTTGCGCGCTCTCCAGGATCAGGTGTCGGCAGCTCTGTTTGTCGTGGGTCTGGGACCAACCGCGTTCGGTGCCTCGTTTTTCAGCGACTACTTCTTCGGCGACGGCGTCGCCTTCTTCCTGATGTTGCTGTCGGTCGCATGGCGGCGGCCGGTACTTGCCTGCCTGACGTATGTTGCCGCAGCCTTCTGTGATGAGCGTGTGATCCTGGCGGCTCCGTTGCTGATTTTTTATCTACTCGTGCGTTATGCGCAGGAACAAAAGCAATCCCAGGGCCGGCTACTCTCACTCGCCATTGTCGCCGGCGTCGTGCTTTGGGCCGTCCTGCGCCTGATTCTGGCCAGAAAATTCCATCTCGCCACCGGCATGACGGACATTGCGACCCCCGCCATACTCCGCGGTACACTGTCGGGCTTTCCCGAGCCGTTTCTGGGAGTCTTCCGGAGCTCGTGGATCCTGTTCCCCGTGGCTTTGCTCAGCTTGTTCACCCGGCGCAACTGGATCTCGCTGCTTACCCTGCTCGCCGCCTTCGGTATGGCTCTGGGGCCCGCATTTCTGGTTTGGGACTTCAGCCGTAGTCTGGGCTACGTCCTCGTCGCCTTCTTGATTTCGCTCTATTTTCTGCAAGGGGATCGCGAGGCCTCGAGGAAGTTTCTCGCCGCCGTGCTGGGTCTGAATCTGCTGTACGGGCCACTGTCCCGGTCAATTCTGCAAGTCGCAGGATGGGTGCCACCGTTTTCGAAAACCCCTGGGCCGGGACCGACTCCACTCATCTGATCGAGACACTTCAACCAGCTATAAACACTTAAGTGCTACAAAGTATCTCAAACTTCTAGCACGATATTGCCAATCTCCCCCAGTACACAGGATGCCCCTACAAGCGCACAGGAAGGCCGTAGAACGATTTCAGAGCACCAGGACAGTGGCTATAACCATCCCGAGCCTTGAATCGCTGTAGTGGCCCGCCAGGGCCGCTAGCGTTGGTTTTCCCGTTCAGGAAATCCAGACATTTGCAAGTCGAGCTGATTCCCAAATCGGGACACTAATAATAAAGGATGAGAGCCTTGCCTACCCCACCGCCAGGTTGCAACCAAATGCCAAGCGGGCGTGATCGTGTCTACCTCGGCTTGTTCTTGATCAGCTTCCTGATCCTCTTTTTCGAATTGACCTGCATTCGCTGGTTTGGCAGCACGGTCATTTACTTCACGTTTTTCACGAACATCGTCTTGCTGGCGACGTTCCTGGGCATGTCGGTCGACTGCCTGACCGCCTCTGGCCGCCGCGACTGGACGGGCACGGTGCTGCGAAAATCGGCGTGGGCTCCTGCAGTCTCCATTCCTGCCCCGCTTGCCTCAGCCGCCAAGGTGTGAGTGTCGGAGAACCAAGAAGCATGGAAACCGTGCTCACCGAAACCCCGTCCAAATTCATCTCTGCCCGGGCGCTGAAGCGCACACGTGCCTGGCCACCGCCGAAGATCCTGCTGGTTGCTGCGGTGACGCTGGTCTTAGGCCTTGTCCTGATGCGGGCTTGGGTGTCGTGGAGGAATGACGCCCAGGTGTACGCCGCCGACGGTCCCAGTATCGCGCTCGCTTTCGATCTTAGGGACGGCGTGTTCTATCGTCCGCTGTTCGGGCCCGATGGTTATGGCGCAACGCGTTATTTCCCGTTGTATTTCGTCCTGCATGCCCTTTTGCTGAAACTGGGTCTTCCGGTTTTGGCGAGTGCATATCTGCTTTCTGCTGCGGCGATAGGCCTGCTGCTGTTTGGTGTCTTCTGGCTTCTGCGAGGGCTCGGCAGTGAGCCTTGGCTGGCCCTGTGCGCAGCCGGGGCGACGCTGGCGGCGATGTGCGTGCAGGGAGCTCTCTTGAGTCCGCATCCGGATGGATTGGCCTGCGCGCTCAATGTTTGCGGCTTGGCGGCGGTTGTTCAAGCACGCGGCCGCTGGCGCGCGATGTTTCCAGCTGCGCTCCTGTTCACACTGGCCTGGTCAGCCAAGATCACGGCGGTGTTCGGGGTTGCCGCGGCGTCGGTTTGGCTGGCGAGCAGCGGTTTCCTGCCAGCAGCCGTCGCCCTGGCGGCAGAGACGGCGCTCGGCTACCTGCTGGTGATCGTCGCGATGATCGCCGGCAGCCGGGGCCGGGTGCTGGACATTTTCGTGCGGGCGAACGCGTCGCACCTCAGTCCCCGGCAAGTGCTGCTTGCGCCGTGGCATCTCTTCGAAATGGCGAGATCAACCGATCCGCCGCTGCTCGTCTTCCTGGCTCTCGCTTTCCTTGTGCTGGCGTTTCTAGTTCGCGCGAGGAACTGGACAGCGAATTTGCCGGTACTGTTCTTTCTCTTCACGCTTACCATGACGGCCGTGATCCTCGGGTATCGGGGAACGGTCATCAACCACTGCCTCGATGCGCAAGTGGCTGCCGTGATACTCATCGCTGCATGGCTCGTCCGCGCGCTCCCACAGCATAGGGAAGCGGGAATCGCCGTTTTCGCGTTGGCAGTTTTTGTCGCGGCGATTCCTACCGTGCGTTTCCTCCGCCACGAAGACCGGGCCGCGGTGCCACGCCGCTTTGAAAGAACGCTGGCCTTCATCGGCGACCGGCGCCAGCCGATCCTGGCAGAAAATGCCCTGCTGCCGGTGCTTGCCGGACAGCGAGCCTACGTGATCGATCCCTATATGCTGGCGATGGTGCGCGAGAAGATTCCCGGTTACGCCGTTCCGCTGCTGCAGCAAATACGCGCTCGCGACTTCAGCGCGGTGGTTTTGTGTATCACGGGTGATCCCAGGAGACCAGAGGGCCACTGGTGGTACGACCGCGCAGGCTCCTTCGGCCCAGGCTTCGGCGAGGCTCTCGTCGACAACTACTATCTCGCAACCCAGATCGGCGACCAACGGATTTGGCTGCCGAAGCCGGATCGGGACGGGCGCGGAGCCCAGCCATAGAGCAGGCCGCCGCTGAAGAATTCGGTTTTCCGAAAATGAGGGCACGACGCCTTGAAGTGCGCTCACCATGCTAACCAAACCACCAGCATCGTCAACACAAGCGAACCCGGGGTTCCCAACGAGCGAGGGCTCTGTACTCGCCGGATCGGGAGAGCAAGAGCCCTGCTTTTCGCCGGGGTTGCACGGCACCTCTCCGGCGCCGCCGCGCAGTCGACCCATAACGCGAATCCTGCTGCTGATCGCCAGCCTGCTGCTGACCCTATGCGTGTTGGAGCTGGCGGTCAGGCTGCTGGCCCGGCTGACCTCCGAAGACCGCGTCATGACGCCGGATGCGGTGCTCGGCTGGAAGCTGTTGCCCAATGCCTTGACCTTCCACCGGCGCGACAGCCAGCCGTATCACGTCGTGGTCAATGCCAAGGGCCTGCGCGATCGGGAGCGGCCGTACGATAAGCCCCCGGGAACGTTCCGCATCGTCGTCATCGGTGACTCGGTCGTCTTCGGCTCCGGCGGGGTAGAGATGCCGCAGCGATTCACCGAGCTGCTGGAACAAGCCACCCAGCATGTGGAAGTGATCAACATGGGCGTGCCCGGATATGGCACCGATCAGGAGTTGCTGTACCTGAAGACCGAGGGCCTGAAGTATCATCCCGACCTTGTGCTGTTCTGCGTATTCTTCAACGATTTCAACGAGAGCTTCGAGCCGATCAATGCCTGGAACGGTCGGCCCAAGGGATACTTTTCGTTACAGGGCGACGATCTGGTCTTTCATCCGCCGTCGTTCTCGACCTTCTACCTGCTGTCGCAGCACAGTTATCTGCTTGGACTGGCGGACATGGGGCTGATGAAGGTGTCGCAGGCATATCGCAAGCGCCATCACCGCCAGGGCATGGTGCTGGATCCGCAAACCCGGATCAAAGTCTTCCAGCGCATGTTTGCCAGCGTGGCCGAGCTGTGCAGGCAGAACGACATCCGGGTGATGTTTGTGTACCTGCCATACCCAGCGCAGAAGGGTCCATTGCCGATGCAGAAGCTGATGGAAAGCGCGGCAGCCGATCACCAGGTGCCCGTCCTCGATCTGACGGATACCCTGGCGGCAGCACACGCCGTGAAACCAGCCTACTTCCCGGGCGACGTGCACTTTAATCAATACGGCCACCGCGTGGTCGCCGGCGCACTGTATCGCGGTTTGGCCGGAAGCGGTGGATTGGAGCCCCGCCTGCTGAAGGACAAGGTCGAAGACAGCAACGCCGACATTGGATCACCGCAATGACGTTAGGTACCGCAGAACGCGAAGTCACCCAGGTGAGCCGACCCTCGCCCGCGCCGTCGAGCCGGGCTGAGATATCGACTTTTGCCGCGGGCGCGCTGGCTGCATTCTATCTGGCGACCAGCATCTACATCGCGGCCCACCGGCTGTACTGGTTCGACGAGCTGTTCATTGTGCGCTTCGCCCAAATGCCGAATCTGGCTACCATGTGGGACGCGCTAGCCCATGCCTCGGACACGATGCCGCCCGGCTATCACCTGGTGATGCGCGGGGTGACGCGGGCACTCGGCTACAGCGAAGTTGCGACGCGGCTGCCGTCGGCGCTGGCCATGATCGCAGGCCTGCTCATCGTCTTTCAGTGCGTGCGCCGCCTCACCGATGCGCTGCACGGCTTGCTGGCCTTGGCCCTGCTGAGCTGCTCCCTGCTGCCCTACTACGGCTACGAAGCGCGGCCCTATGCGCTGTTTTTCCTGTTGTCGGCGCTGGCGCTCTGGATCTGGACAACGACACGCCGCGACAGCCTTAGGGCGGCAATTGCCTTCGGCGTGACCCTCGGCGTCGCCGTGACCATGCACTATTACGCGGTGCTGAATATCGTGCCGTACGCGCTGTTCGAGTTATTGCGGTGGCATCGCGGCCGTCGTCCCTCCCCCAAGCTGATCGCCGGCATCATCGGTGTGGTGGTGCCTGCGGTCGGGCTGGGTCCGCTGGGCATGGCCTATTCGCATCAGTTCTCGCGCGGCTTCTGGGCGCATCCCTCGTTCTATGAGCTCAAGCAGGTCTTCCCCGAGATGTTTCCCGACGGCTTCTTTCTGCTGGCGCTCCTCGTCGTCTGGGTATGCCTGGCGTTGCCGGCGCGGGGTGCAGAGTCCACTGAGGCGCTGCAGGATGCCGAGCTGCTGGGCTGGCTCTTCCTGTGCATCCCGCTGGCCGGATTCGCAGTCGCCGAGCTGAAGACGAATGCGTTTCTGGCGCGCTACTTCATCGGCGCACTGCCCGGAATTGCGTTAGCGTTCGCCTGCTGGATGTGGCGCCACTTTCAGAGCGCGCGGCGCATCTCGGCAGGCGCGGTGGCGTTGTTGGCGCTGTGGGGTGCGGCCAACCAGATGATGGTGGTGCGCCATCCCGAGTCGGTCGACCCCTTCGGGCAGCAGACCGCAACCCGCGAGTACCTGAAGCTGGAAAGCGCCATCGACTCGGACGGCAAGCGCTACATCCTGTTCCACGATTCGCTGCTGCACCTGGAGGCGAAGCACTACTCGCGACACGCCGGCGAGGTCTACCTGCTGCTCGGGCCCAGCGGGCCGGAAACGCCGACGGCGCGCGTGCAGGTAAACCTGTCGCGCTACTCACCATTGCAGTTCTGGAAACTGGACGATCTGAAGCAGCATGCGCAAGAGACGGCGGTCATCGATCCCGACCCGGAACTAGTGGAGGCGATGAAGCGGGCCGGCTTCGCGCCCACGGTGCGGTTTCCCAAGCCCGTCCAGGTGATGTATTTCCGCTGAGGCCTCTTGGCTTTTGGTGAGACGCTGTGGAAGCTCGAGTACGATCCCAATTGCCGACAACGACTAGCGAAAGCCGGCTTTCGCTCAGTGAAATGTTTTTCCCAGAATTTCGGAATATTCCTCCTGCAAGCGGTTTCCGCGAGGGCCTGCCTTGGTGATACAAGTCTCACAAAATCAGCGGATTGAACAACAATCCGCCGCCTGCCGGAACTTCTCAGGCCGCTGCGGCTGTCACCCGACACTGGCCATCCCCGTGCAATACTCCCCAGCAAAGCTCTAACCGTACTTGGGCACGCAGCCAATGTGACTCAGAGGATAAAAGTGTGCCTGCTAGCCGGCAAGCGCTTGGCCTTCCTCCTGGCCGGGAGGTGACCTTCCGGTCTAAAACCGAAATGCGTGTTTGGCCAAATGCTAAATGCCAAGTGCCCTAACCGACAGCCGCTCACTTCCTCCACAATGACCCGCTTTCCTGCCATTTCCGTTGTCATCGCTTCGATCGTCGGGCCGCCATTTATCGATGATTGCATCGCGTCGGTGTTGGCGCAGAAGAATGCGCCCCCGTTCGAGGTCATCGTGGTGGATTGCCGCGGGCCGGAGAACGTCGCGCGGCTGCGGGCGCGGTTTCCCCAGGCACAGTTTGTCGAGGTGCCACAGCGCGAGTCGGTGCCGCAGCTTCGCGCCCTGGGGGTCCAGCATGCGCAAGGCGAGATCGTCGCCATCATCGAAGAGCATTGCTTGGCGGCCGAGCAGTGGCTGGCCACAGTCGCCGCGGCCTTCTCGCCGGAGTATGTCGCGGTCGGTGGACCGGTAGACTTCCGCTCCGATGGCCGGCTGCGCGACTGGATCACATACTTCATCGAGTACAACTCCTACCTGCCACCGTGGAGCGATGGCGACTCCTACAATGTGGGAAGCGCCAACGCCGCCTATCGCAGGCAGACGCTGGAAGCCAACCGCGAGTTGCTGACGGAGGGATACTGGGAGGCGGCGCTGCACCCCAAGCTGCTGGCCGAAGGCGCGCGCTTCCGCAGCGTGCCCGGCATGATTGCCTATCATCGGGGCCCCTTCGACTACCTGTACTACGTGCGCCAGCGTTACCTGTTCAGCCGGGCCTTCGCCGGAGCGCGGCGAAGCACGATCTCTGCAGCGAAGCGTGCGGCCTATCTTCTGGCCGCGCCGGCGGTGCCATTTGTCCTCCTGGCGCGGATGGCGTCGCGCGTCTTCGCCAAGCGCTGCCATCCCGACAAATTCCTGTTGAGCTTGCCTCTGCTGGTGCCGGCCATGACCAGCTACGTCTGCGGGGAGTGGATGGGCTATGCCTTCGGTCCCGGCAATGCATTGATAGAAGTGGAATAGGTAGTGGATCTGGCCTTTAAGCCGGCGCCCCGCGCAGGCTTTTTCCAAACGACCCGGCTTTTTCCAAACGACACAGGCTTTTTCCAAACAAGCTGCCTTCTTCCAAACGAGCCGGCTTCTTCCAAACGAGCTGGCTTTCAGCCGACGACAATGCCGTCCGCTAACGCCGACTCGAAGTTTGAATCGACACCTTGGACGCGAGCCTGAACCCTCACCCTGTCATGCCTGAGATTCCCGCGCTTAGTGTCGTTATCACCGTAGTCAGCGATACCTCGGAGGCGGCCGACACGCTGCAGTTGGAAAGGTGCCTCGACGCCTTCCGGCAGCAGGTCGATCCCCCGCCGATGGAGCTGTTGGTCACCTGCAACGGGCGCTTGTCGGGGGTCGAGCAGCTGCGCCAGCGCTATCCCGGCGTCAACTTCATCGCGGTGGATAAGCTTCGCACCCACCGCTCCGGCCCCAGCCGCGAGCATCATGACGAACTGCGCGGCATCGGCATCCGCGCCGCCCGTGCGCCGCTGGTTGCGCTAATCGAAGACGTCGGCATTCCCGATCCGCATTGGGCGGCGCAACTGGTGAAGGAGCACGTCCAGCCGTGGGCCGCGGTAGGCGGGGCCATGGAGAATGGCATTAACCGGGCACTGAATTGGGCGGTGTACTTCGGCGACTTCGGGCGCTATCAGAATCCGGTGCCGCGCGGGCCGAGCGCTTTCGTGAGCGATGCCAATGTCTGTTATAAGCGAGCGGCGCTGGAGCGCGTGGCGGATGCCTGGTCCGAGTCCTACAACGAGGCGCGGGTGCACCGCGCGCTAGCCGGCCGCAGCGAAGTGCTGGCCTTGTCGCCGGATGTGGTGGTGCGGCAGCAGCGGCTGAACCTGCGGCTTGGGCCGGTGCTCACCGAACGCTACGTCTGGGGGCGTTCGTTCGCGGCCACGCGCCTCGCCGGCGCGCCGGTTTCCCGGCGATTGGTGCTCGCGGCAATGACGCCGTTGCTGCCGTTTGTGTTGTTTGTGCGCCAGGCGAAAAAGGTATTCCAGAGCGGACGCAACCGCGGCGCATTCCTGCGCTCAGCGCCGTTGACGATGCTGCTGAACACGGCGTGGTCGAGGGGCGAATTCCTGGGCTACCTCACGGGGCATCCATGCTGAAACTCGAGCAGAACTTGAGTTCAACCATAAGAGTAACCGCAGCTGAACCCGGCATAATCACAGGCACGCCACGACTTTCTGTCGTCGTGCCGGTCCGCAATGGCCGCATGAGCCTGGGGCGCTGCCTGGACGGGCTGGCTCACTCGGATTACGCCGAGTTCGAAGTGATCGTTGTCGACGACTGCTCCTCCGACGACAGCGCCACCATCGCGGCGGGTTACGGGGCGCGCTGCGTCCGCACGCCGCAGACACTGGGTCCGGCGGGAGCGCGTAACCTGGGCGCGAGCGAGACGACCGGTGACATCCTCGTGTTCGTCGATGCCGATGTGGTTGTCCCGCCCGGAGCACTGTCGCGCATCGCCAATGACTTTGAGCACGATGCTGAACTTGCCGCCGTGTTCGGCTCCTACGATGACCAGCCTGCTTGGAAAACCTTCATCTCGCAGTACAAGAACCTGATGCACCATTATGTTCACCAGACGGCGAGCGAGTCGGCCACGACCTTCTGGGCCGGCTGCGGAGCGATCCGCCGCTCCGTCTTCGAGGAGATCGGCGGCTTCGACGCCGCGACCTACAAGGCGCCCTCGATCGAAGACATCGCGCTAGGCGTAGAACTGGCCCGGCAGGGGCGCGCCATTCGGCTCGACAAGCAACTTCAGGTGAAGCACCTGAAGCGCTGGACAGTGCGCAACCTGCTGCGCGCCGACATTCTGTATCGGGCGGTGCCTTGGACCAAGCTCATCCTGAACGCGCGCGAGATGCCGCGCGACCTGAATCTGAACTACGCCTCGCGTGTCAGCTCGGTGCTGGTGAGCTGGTTGACGCTAAGCCTCTTGCTGCTGCCGTTCAGTGTGGCGTCCGTCTTGCCGCTCGCGCCCGCAATTTGCCTCGCAGCCGCGGCCCTCTGTGCGGTCGCGCTCCTGGCGCTGAATTTCGACGTCTACCGCTTCTTCTGGCGAAAGCGTGGGCTGTGGTTTGTGATTCGCGTCGTGCCGGTACATTGGGCGTACTACCTGTACAGCGGCCTGACGTTTGCTTTTTGCATGGCGACGCATGTGTTCTCGGCGCAGCCTTCGCCGGCGCGCAAGCCTAGTGTTGGTCGTACCTGATCGTGAAAGTCGGGGTGGATGCAACTTCGTGGGGCAACAGCCGGGGCTATGGCCGTTACACCCGGGCACTGCTGACGGCCGCGGTGGAACTTGATCGCACCAACCAGTACACGTTCTTCGTCGACCGGGAAACTCCGCAGTTCCCTTTGCCCACGGGAGTCGAGGTTTGCCGAATTGCTACCGGCGTGCCCAGTACCGAGGCAGCGGGCGCGCACAGCCATCGCTCGCTGGCGGACCTGTGGGAGGTCTCCGCGGCCATACGGCGGGCGCGCGTTGATCTCATCTATTTTCCGACCGACTACACCTACGTCCCGTTTTATGTCGGCGTGCCCCGGCTGGTGACCATCCACGACACCATCTTCGACCAATTTCCGCACCTGGTATTCCCCAGCCTGCGGTCGAAAATCTTCTATCACGCCAAGGTCCGGTCGGGCATTCGGCAGGCGCGGCTGCTGATCACGGTATCCGAGTTTTCCCATCGGCAGTTGGTGAAGCGGCTTCGCATTCCAGGGTCGCGCTTGCGGCTGGTAAGCGAAGCCGCTGATCCAACATTCCGCCCGATCGAATCCCCCCGGGCGAACCAGCTCATGCGGCAATGGGGAATACCGGGGGATGCGCGGTGCCTGGTGTATGTCGGCGGTTTCAGCCCACACAAGAACCTCTCGATGCTGCTCGACGTGGTTCGTGGGTTGCTCGAGCGCGATGGTTTTGGCGACCTGAAGCTGGTACTGGTGGGAGACTACACCGGCGACTCGTTCTACTCCTGTTACGGGGAGCTTGCCAGGCAAGTGCAGCGCGACAAGCTGCAAGAGCATGTCATCTTCACTGGCCGCGTGGAAGACGAGGACTTGGTCGTGCTCCTGAACCGCTGCCATGCGCTGGTGCTGCCTTCGTTCTGCGAGGGCTTTGGGCTGCCGGCGGTGGAGGCGGCCGCGTGCGGTAGGCCGGTGTTGGCCACCACCCAGAGTCCACTGCCGCAGTTGCTGGGCGAAGGGATGCTGGCCGTCGATCCCGCCGATCGCGCGGGCTGGCTGAACAGCATTGAGCGTGTGCTCACCGACGACGGACTACGCCGTCGCATGGGTCAGGCCGCGCTGGCGGCGGCCAGCCAGTTATCGTGGAAAAATTCCGCGCGCCAGTTGCTTGCGGTGTTCGACGAGGTCCATCCGAATGCAGCGGCCGCTTAAGTTCTGCTTTCTGTCGATTTTCTATCCGCCGTATAGCTTTGGCGGGGATGCGATCTTTGTTTCGCGCCTGGCGAACGCGCTGGCGGCACGGGGACACGAAGTTGATGTCATCCACTGCGTCGACAGTTACAAAACGCTGGCGAAAAGCGAGCCCGAAACCAGGTTCGTCAACCCTCCCAACGTCACCGTGCACAGCCTGCGCAGCCCGATGGGAGTTCTCTCGCCGCTGATCGCGCAGCAGACCGGCAGCCCGTGGCCCAAGACAGGGAAAATCCTCGAGGTTTTCTACCGCAAGAAGTTCGACGTCATTCACTATCACAACATCTCGCTGTTCGGTCCGGGCGTGTTGCGGCTGCAGCCCGATTACCGCGATTACATCAAGCTATACACGGCCCATGAGCATTGGTTGGTCTGCCCCATGCACGTGCTGTGGAAGAACAACCAGCGGGTTTGCGATAAACCCGAGTGCCTGCGCTGCACCGTGAAGTTCCGGCGGCCGCCGCAATTGTGGAGATATACCCCGCTGCTGCAAGACTGTGAGAGAGCGGTGGACGCTTTTATCTCGCCCAGTTCCTTCAGCCGTCGGATGCACCACGAACGCCGCTTTGCGCCGCCGATGATCGTGTTGCCGCACTTTGTTCCTGAACCCGGCAATAGTTCGCAGTATCGAGAGCCTTCTGTCCGCCGCCCGTATTTTCTGTATGTAGGCCGGCTGGAGAAGATCAAGGGCGTGGAAACATTGCTCGACGCGTTTCGCCAGTATCCCCATGCCGACTTGCTCATCGCGGGCATCGGCACCATGGAAGCGGAGCTCCGCCAAAAAGCACAGGACATGACCAATGTCAGGTTCCTGGGTGCGCTCTCGCAGCAGACACTGGGCGACTATTACCGCGGCGCAATCGCCGTGCTGGTCCCTTCCGCGGGATACGAGGTTTTGGGCCTCATCGTTCTGGAGGCGCTGCGGCATCGCACCCCGGTGATCGCTCACGATCTGGGCGCGCTGACGGAGGTCATCGAGCAAAGCCAGGGCGGCCTGCTGTATCGCGACCGGCAGGGGCTGCTGGCTGCGATGCAGCGCTTGCAGAACGATGCCGAGCTGCGTCGCCGCATGGGTGAGTTGGGCTGGGAGGCGTACACCTGGCGCTGGACCGAGGAAGCACACTTGCGCGCGTACTTCCAATTACTCGAGGAAACCGCGCAGCGGAAATTAGGCCATGTTCCCTGGCAGCAGCCGATGCGAACTTCCCTGCAATTCCCCGCTGCTGCCGCCGTGGCTGGGGGCGCAGTTTAGATTGCTTCGCTATCGCGATCGCCATTGCCGGCAGAGATTACAATGAGTTTGGTTTCGGAAATCAGGATAGCGGGCACCAGCGACCGCGTGCAGCCTTTGCAAGACATGGATCAATCTCGTGTTCTCCTGCGCACGTTTGCGCCGCTCCATCGCGTGGCGATGGGCATCGCCGCCGGCGTGGTGATGAGCGGCCTGCTCGCCATCATTACCATCGTCCTGCTGCTACGCAGGACGGATGAGGCCATTACCGCCGGTTCCTTACTCGGGCAATTCCTTTGGGGCTACTCGGTATCTGTGGCCGGAATTCTCATCGGCCTGGTTTGGGGATTTGTCGTGGGCTTCGTCATGGGCTACGGCTTCGCTCTGGCGCGCAATGCAGCCCTGTGGCTGTGGCTCACCTTGATCCGCTCGCGCGCCGAGATGGAGCAGTACTCAGATTTCCTCGATCATCTGTAACCGCTTCCGGCGAACTCGACGTCCTGTCTCGACCTTTCATCGCTCGTTCCCGGAATCCTGAGGAGCGCCAATGTATCCCGAAGAGCAACTGGAACGCGCGGTCATCCTGCTGAATGGAAAGCTGCTGGGCATCGTCCTTGGCTTTCTGTTCGGGGCTGGCTTGTTTCTGGCGACCAACTTCCTGGTACTGAAGGGAGGGCCGCATGTCGGGGCGCACCTTGGCCTGCTGGGACAGTTCTTTCCCGGCTATCGCGTCAGCTTCTGGGGCAGCATCGTCGGCTTCTTTTACATGTTTGCCGTCGGGCTGATCATGGGAGTTGTTCTCGGCATGGTTTACAACAAGGTTGCACGCGCCTGAACATCGAGCCATGGATCCTGCCTGCTTCCCGGTCATTCTCACCTATCACTCGATCGCGGAGGGCGCGCCACCTCTGCACATCTCGCCGGCGCTATTTGCCGATCAGATGCAGTGGCTGCATGATCATGCGCGTGTGACTACGCTGGACGAGTTGGTGACCGCGTTGTTCGAGCACAGCCGGCTGCCCGAGCGCACGGTGGTGCTGACCTTCGACGATGGCTATCGCGATTTCTATTCCCAAGCTGCGCCCGTGCTGCGGCGCCTGCAACTGCCGGCTACCATCTTCCTTGCAACTGGCTTTTGCGGATCCGCGACTCGCCCGGTGACGCACGGCTGGCGACCCAAGGGTCCGATGCTGGACTGGACGGAAGTTACGGAACTCGCCCATGCGGGCTTTCAGTTCGGCGCGCACACCATCACTCATGCGCCGCTTCCGGAACTGGAACACGAGCAGGCGAACCACGAGATCGCTGGCGGCAAGTTGGATCTGGAACGCCACATCGGGCAAACCGTTGATTACTTCGCCTACCCCTACGGACGCTGGAGCAGTTCGGTGCGCGAACTGGTGCGCCGGCAATATCGGGCAGCGTGCGCCACGGGCGCGGGTGTGGTGCAGCCGGAATGCGATCCGTTCGCTTTGCCGCGCATCGATGCGCATTACCTGCGGACCCCGGCGGCGTGGCGCATGCTGTTCACCGCACCCTTCCTGGCCTACATCGCTATGCGGCGACTCATCCGCCGGATACGCCGCCAGCCGGAAGGAATTTACGCACGCCAGCCCGTGTGATCTCGCAACTTCGTACTGCTAGTACCCATGCCTGCGACCCTGCATTCCTGCTTTGCCGCCGTAGCTTTCGTAATTCTGGCGGTCGCTCCGGGAATATGGATTGCCTTCCGACTGAAGCTGGAAGAAGTGTCGTTCTGGGTCAAGCTCGGCCTCGCCGTGGTTCTATCACCGCTGGTCGTCACCGCCCAGTTCTATCTCGTTCGTTGGCTGGGAATGCCGTTCGGCGCCGCGGCCGTTTTCTTGACACTCCTCAATCTTCCGGCAATCTGGCTGGTATGGAAGCGTCGGGCGGAGATTCCGCAATGTTCGGCACAGGAGTGGCTGGTTGGCGCTTCGGCGATCGTCATTCCGCTCCTCTGTGTTTCTTCACTGCTGGGCAATACCGATGCGCGAATCTATTCCGGCCACAGCTGGCTTCATGCTGACGCCATCTACATGTTCGCGCGCGGCTATCTGTTTCCTGAGGACCCCAACCTTGCGGGCCTCCGGCTGTCCTACCCGGTTTGGCCGGCGCTGGTACTGCAGGGTCTGCAAAGCTATCTCGCCAATTGTCCGCCGGTATGCAACTACATCTGGAGCAACCTGCTGTGGCTGATTGCAACCTATGGGTTCGCGATCGCCGTGACCAAGGAGATGGGTGGGGGCAAGCTGGCGCAGGTGGCGTGCGGTGTCATGCTCCTACTGGGGACGAATCCGGTTGGCTATCTGTTGATGAAGCTGGCACCGCTGCATACTTACCGGCAATTCTGGGGCGATCCACGCTATTCCCCGTGGGTCGTGAAATTTCTGATCTTCAGCCCGATGGCCATGGCACTGGCCATGCTCATGGCGCTCATTTACCTGATGCTGCGCAGCGCTCGGCTGCAGAACGCTACCTTGTGGGTAATTTTCCTGCTGCTGGCGAGTATCGGCATTTTGTACCCGCTTCTACTTCCGCCGGCCTGCGCCATGGTTGGGGCGCGCGTGCTTTCCTCGCTGGCTGAGCGCAAGGCTTGGAACTTGGCCGCAGTTCGCAGAGAGTGGCTGATCCTGATGGCCTCGGTGCTGCTTGCCGGGTTGCTGACCTACCTGGAAGTTCGACTCATCACGGCAGACCGTCAGATCGCCACGCGAGAAGTCTTGCTTTCTACGATTCCGAGCGCCGCACGCAAGCTGGTTGCCACAGTCATCGCCACCGCGCTACTGATTGTTGGCCTGCTGTTCACCATTCGGAATTGCTGGCGAGCACGACCGCAGGCAACGGTTTATCTGTTGCTCGGTGCGGCGGCCAGTTGCCTGCTCTATGCAGCTTTCCGCATACCCTACTACGAAAATGAATACAAGTTTGTCTTTCCGATTGCGATGTGTCTGGCGGTCTTTCCAGCGCTCGCTCTGGAGCGCGTCTGGCGGCAGTTGCCGCGGCCGGCTGCGATTACCAGCGTCACTCTCACCGGCTTGTTTCTATTCGGCACCTATGGATACTGGACAAGTACGAGTTGGACCTCGGCCCAGTTCTATGAGACCTATCCCCTGAAATTTCGTCCTCCCGTGGAGACAGGGAGCTTCCAGGTCAGCTTGAACCGGCAACATCCCTGGTCGGGGATCTGTGCCGCCACGCGAACCATGACTCCTCCCGATGCGGTTCTCCTGGTCGATGATGGCTCCTTTTATTTCCCCGGATTTACCGAGCGCAGCTTATATGTGCCTCCCACGGATGAGAACTATGCCGGAGTGAATCACGGCGCCAACGGACTGGACGGCGATGTCCGCGGCTATGGAACGCGCATCCTCGAAGAGCGCCGCGCGACTCTGGCTCAGTTCTTCCGAGCCGAAGATCCCGTTCAGACCGACGACGCGCTACAGCGGGTTCTGGCGCTACGGAGGCCCGTAGCCGTTATAGCCCAGCCTACGGACAATGGTCTGTTTGCATGGCTCAAGCAACACCCAGCCGCCAACCAACTCTATGCGGCCAACGGTTACAGCTTGTGGCTGATTGAACCCCGCCCGCCTGCAGGGCCGATAGTCCGATCCGACCAACCCACCTGGACAGCTAAACATTGCTGGCTGTTTGAAAGAGTAAGCATGGCGCTCGCATCATCCGAGCAACGCAAAGTTGTGATTATTGGAGCCGGTCCGGCTGGCCTGACCGCTGCTTACGAACTGTCGAAGCACGGCGTTCCTGCCACCGTCCTTGAGGCGGATAACATCGTCGGTGGCATCTCCCGCACCGTAAACTACAAAGGCTATCTGTTCGACATCGGCGGCCATCGCTTTTTTACCAAGTGGGAAGAAGTCAACCAGATCTGGAATGAGATCCTCGGCGGCAAGCTTCTTGCCCGGCCGCGCCTGTCCCGCATCTTCTATCGCAAGAAATTCTTCTATTACCCCTTGAAAGCGAAGAATGCCTTATTTGGACTAGGTCCGATCGAGACTATTCGCATTGTCTTCAGCTATCTTCGCTCGCGGTTGGCGTACTACCACAACGAGCAGAATCTGGAGCAATGGGTCAGCAATCGCTTCGGCAAGCGCCTCTTTGAAATCTTCTTCAAGACTTATACCGAAAAGGTATGGGGAGTACCTTGTACCGAAATTCGCGCCGAATGGGCAGCTCAGCGCATTCAGGGTCTGTCGTTGACAACCGCCATCCGCAACGCGCTCTTTAAGCAGCGCACCACCTCGGTCAAGACGCTGATTAACAGCTTTCACTACCCCGAGCGCGGCCCGGGACAGATGTGGGAGACATTGACGTCCCGCCTTCGCCAGGAAGGTTATCCGGTACTACTGGAGCGTCCGGTCACTCGCATTGTTCACGACCTTGGCCGGCTGCTCTACGTCGAAACCCGCGGCGCGAACGGGACGGAGCGCTATCCGGGCACTGACTTCATCAGCTCGATGCCGATACGCGACCTGATCAACGCGCTCGATCCGCCGCCGCCGCCGCCAGTAGTGGCGGCAGCAAATTGCCTCCGCTATCGCGATTTCCTCATTGTCAGTCTTATCGTCAACCGCAAGCACGTCATGCCTGACAATTGGATTTACATCCATGAACCTGGCGTACGGGTTGGGCGTATCCAGAATTTCAAGAATTGGTCGCCGGCCATGGTACCCGACCCGGAGAAAACCTGCCTGGGCATGGAATACTTTGTCTTCGAAAATGATGATCTGTGGTCTAGTTCGGATGACAAGCTGATTGCGCTGGCGAAGCGCGAGATTGCGGAGCTTGGCCTGGCGCAGCCCGAGGAAATCGAGGATGGTGCAGTCGTTCGCATGCCCAAAGCCTATCCCATGTATAGCCAGGACTGGGTGCGGCAAGTTGCCGTTGTCCGCAATTATCTCGAGACAACTCTACCCAATCTTCAGCTTGTAGGCCGCAATGGCATGCATAAGTACAACAACCAGGACCACTCCATGATGACGGCTATGTGCGCCGCGCGCAATATTCTTGGCGCGAACTATGATCTCTGGGCCATCAATACAGAAGCCGAGTATCACGAAGAGGAAACGGAGAAGACGGCAGCCGCTCCAACCAAGCCCCAGCGTCCCGCTTATGCCGAGCCACCGCTGGTGTCCCAGCCCATCTATGCGCGTAAGACGGAGCCTGTTCCGGTTCCAGTTCAGTCACGCGCAGCCAAGGCGGCTGGCGCTCAAACTTCGTCCCAAATGTAAATTCCGCCGCAAGGAAATCCCTACAGTGCCATGAGCCAAAACCAGCCTGACCGAGAGCAATCGCTTGCAGGATCCAATGGGGCCACTTCTCTGGTGACCGGCGGCGCCGGCTTCATCGGAAGCCATGTGGTTGACTGCCTTGTGAGGATGGGTCATCGGGTGATTGTTCTGGATGATCTCTCCGGAGGCCTCCGCGAAAATGTAAATCCATCGGCTACCTTGGTCGTGGGATCGGTGACCGATGCGGACGTGGTCAATGACATTTTCGCGGCCGACTCGATCGACTATGTTTACCATGTCGCTGCCTATGCCGCAGAGGGACTAAGTCACTTCATCCGAAACTACAACTACACCAACAACCTGCTGGGCAGCGTGAACCTCATCAACAACGCCGTCCGGAATCGCTGCCGATGTTTTGTGTTCACCTCCAGCATAGCCGTCTATGGCGCCGGCCAGACGCCTATGTTGGAATCGACACTACCGCAGCCCGAAGATCCGTATGGCATCTCGAAGTATGCGGTCGAGCTCGACCTGAAAGCCGCACACCATATGTTCGGACTCGACTACATTATTTTTCGCCCCCACAACGTCTATGGCGAGCGCCAGAACATAGGCGATCCTTACCGCAATGTCATCGGCATCTTTATGAACCAGATCCTGCAAGGCCTCCCTTGCACGATTTTCGGTGACGGGATGCAGTCGCGCGCATTCACCCATATCGCCGACGTCGCGCCCGTCATCGCAACGTCCATAGAGTATCCCGCCACCTATAACCAAGTCTTCAACATCGGCGCCGACATTCCGTACTCCGTCAACCAGCTGGCGCACGAAGTCCAGACCGCTATGGGACGTGACACGGGAGTTGTTCATCTGCCTGCGCGCAAAGAGGTCTTCGAGGCGTTTAGTGACCATAGCAAGTCGATCGAAGCGTTTGGCGCACCGGCAACCATCGGCTTGCGTGAAGGACTGCGCCGCATGGCCGACTGGGTAAAGACCGTCGGAGCACGGCGTGGCAATCCTTTCGAGGAGCTCGAGATCGAGCGGGAGCTGCCGCCGTCGTGGAGCGAGCTATGCACAACAGCAAAACAGTGAGCATCGTCTTGCCGGCCTACAATGAGGCCAAAGGGGTCGCGACCGTCGTGCGCTCCTTCCTGAGCCTCGCGGAAGTAGACCAAGTCATTGTGGCCGACAACAACAGCACGGACGATACTGCTCGTCTCGCGGCGCAGGCCGGCGCCATGGTTGTCCATGAGCCGCGGCAAGGTTATGGTTACGCCTCACAGGCGGCTTTGCTCGCAGCCACTTCAGACTATGTGATTATTGTCGAATCTGACTGTACCTTTCGGGCCGACGACATCTATAAATTCTTGGCTTATGCTGGAGAGTTCGATGTAATCTTCGGAACGCGAACCTCGAAGTCCTGTATCTGGGAAGGATCAAATATGGGTCCGTTCCTGCGATATGGCAATTGCGCTGTCGCTAAGCTACTGGAGTATCTGCACAATGGTCCCTGCTTGACAGATGTGGGATGTACTTACAAACTACTGCGCCGACGCGCCGTCGAGCACCTGGCGCCGATGTTTACGGTCGGGCGCAGCCACTTCTCGCCCGAGTTGATGATCCTGGCCATTCGCGCGAAACTCAAGTGTGTCGAGATACCTGTTCATTACCAACCGCGGACGGGTACCTCGAAAATTACGGGCAGCACCTGGAAAGCATTTTGTCTCGGGCTACGCATGATTGCCATGATTATTCGCTATCGCTTTGCACCTGTGGCACGCATCCCGGCTTTCCCGCAGCCGCAAACCCAGCCTCAGCCTGTGCGCAGCCTGGCCAAGAGCTCCGGAAACCACTGAGTTGCGCAGGTAGAGTTCGTTTCTGCGGTCCTCATCCCACATATGGCCATCGACTTCGAAAGATATCGTGCCAGCGAATCGGAAAAGGCCCGCATAGGCGATTTGTTTCGCATCATGCCGCAGGGCCGCACCTCGGTGCTGGAGATTGGCGCACGCGATGGCTACATCTCGCGTCTGTTGGCGGAGCGTTTCCCCGAGGTCACAGCGCTCGACCTTGAGAAGCCGACATTTACGCATCCTCGCGTGACCACGGTCGCCGGCGATGCCACGAAACTGCAATTCGCGGACAATTCCTTCGACTGCGTTCTCTGCGCCGAAGTGCTGGAGCATATCCCGGCTGTCGAGCAGTCTGCTCGTGAGCTGGCGCGCGTCTCGCGGCATGAGCTGATCGTCGGCGTTCCTTACCGCCAGGACACCCGCTTCGACTGCACGCGATGTCAGAACTGCGGCAAGACCAATCCCCCCTGGGGGCATGTGAATACCTTCGACGAACAGCGTCTCGCACAGCTGTTTCCCGGACTCACGATCAAGAGCACGACCTTCGTTGGCTCGACGAAAAAGAGAACGAATGCCCTCGCGGCGATGCTGATGAACATGGCCGGCAATCCCTGGGGAAGCTATGAGCAGGACGAGCCGTGTGTTCATTGCGGTGCGGTGCTAGTCGCGCCGGAACGGACATCGTTCCTGTCCAAGGTATATTCCGGAATCGCTGCGCGATTGGTTCAGCTGCAGATGGCGTTCACGCAGCCGCATGGCAATTGGATACACGTAGTCTTCTCCAAGGACAGCAGGTCATAATGCTTCTTTCCCGCAGACCTGACCGCCTGAAGGCACTTTCGGGAGAATTGCGGCGCGCAATGTTGCTTCGGATCGTAAGCGCTTTTGACACTAATTACTCCCTGATGGACACCTTCGAAGTGTAGAGAGCTATCGCAAGCGGCAACATGGAAAGCTCACTTACGAAGAAACTGCTTCTATTAATATTGTCAGTCCTCGGCACGCTCGTGTTGGCCGAAGCTGCAATTCGATGGGCATCACCGGCATGGTATCCGCACACGCAAAGCCATCAGGCACACAATGGATTCGGCAGCTCGCCACCGGTGAACTTGTATGACTCGGAGCTTGGCTGGGCATTGTCACAGCAGCCTGTCAAGGCACACGACACCGGGCACTCAGACGTAGTCTATTCCGTCTCTAACGGCGAAAGACTTACCTCAGACCAGCCACACTCGGGATCAATTGTTATCGCCGCGGGCTGCTCTTTTACCTTCGGACAAGGCATCAATGACGCCGATACCTGGCCCTGGTTGCTTCAGGAGCAGATGCCTGACTACCACGTGATCAACGTTGCCGCAATGGGCTATGGAACTGACCAGGCGCTGCTCGCCGCGGAGCGAGCGCTGGCTCGCTATCCCGGCCAGGTCCGGAGCGTGGTCCTGGGGTTCGGGGTATTCCAGATCGATCGCAATCGCTGCCCTCAGAGCTGGCTTGCGACCACCTGCCCGTTCGGCAAGCCCATGTTTGTGCGAACTGCCAACGAGCAAGTGGAATACAAGGGTCAAGTAAAGTTCCGCTCCATGGGAAGCTTCCTGGATTTTTTCTTGGACCACTCGCTGTTTTTGTCGGCTGTGGCAAACCTGTGGTCCGACCGGCTGGTGCACCGGATCGAATCGCATGAGGCGGCCCGTCAGTTGACGGCGGACTTGATGATCGAGTTTGGCCGGCGTTTTGCGCAACAAGGGGCGCAATTGGTGATTGTCGTGATGCCGTACCTTTCCGACCAAGGACCTCAATCCACCGCCGATCGGGATGTCGTGGTCAGTCACCTGCGTGCTGCAGGAATTCCGACATTGTTGCTGGACATTCCCCGGTTTCCCGACGGCCGCATCGACCCTCGCCGGTTCACCGTCGGCAGCCATCCCAATCGCCAATACAACCTATTATTGGCAGATCAGTTGTCCCACTTCCTGGCGGGGTTGACGGCCCCGGCGAATTCCGTAACGTCGCTACACCCCACTAAATCTGCCTATCCAACCGAACCCTGATTCGGATCCGGCTTACTCCTAAGCTTGGCCTATAGATTGCTGTCGTTGTTTAGCAAATGAGTACCGCTGTAGCAACTGAAATCGTCGCGAGACCAGTAGTCCTCGCCCGCGATCGAGCGATCGCCGCGGCCGTGGGCTTCGCCGCCCTGCTCTGGTTTGTGTGGCTGTCAGGATGGCTTGGCGTCCAGCCCGGCGCCGTCTTTGTGAAGCGTCAGAATGTTCTATTCAACTCCGATACGAGCATCTGGCTGGGCAAAATCGTCGGTCACGAGAAGCCGCCAACGAAGGCAATCCACCCACTGGAAGTATGGTTGTGGCGCCCGCCAGTGCAAGCCCTCTCCCATGTACTCGCAACATGCTTCCCAGCCGAGTATGCGGGGATCCTCGCGGCACGATTGTTGGTTGCGTCCATAGCCGGAATAGGGGTCGGATTGCTGGCGTTTCTTGCCTTGAAACTCGGCATCGATCGCCTGCAGTGCAGTCTGTTGTTCCTTACTTACTTCCTATTCACTTCCAGCACTACGATCGCTCTGCCGGAACATTTTGGGATCTCGAATGGGTTGCTTTCGATCGCCTTCGTCGGTCCAATCATCTTTACCGATCCTGGAGTCAGGCTTGGACTCCTGGGAATCATGACGGTGCTTTGTGGTGGGACGACCATTACGAATGTGTTGTATCCGGCGGCCGCATTCTTGCAGTATGGCTTGCGTTCGACACGCGCCCGCATGGTAGTCCTGCTTAGCGCTATTCCTGTCGGTTTGGGAATGGGATGGTTTCTTTTCCGGCACAGCTTCACTATTCACGCGTACGTCAGCGGTTATTCGAATTTCCGGTTAGTTCAGCATCCGCTGAGCGCATTTGTCTACGCCGTTTATACCCTGGTCGCGCCGGCGGTCGGTCCTTCTCCGCTGATTCTTCGCTATCCCGGTTGGGACATGGTGTGTTATGAGCCGGCTTACCGACCTTTGCAGCTTAGCTATTACTTTGGCATACAGGCCGTGGGTGCGATCGCCTGGTGCATTCTGCTGCTGCTGTGTGTATATCACGCGATGAAGGATACCCGTGTCCGGGCTTATGTGTGGCTCCCCATGGGGTGGCTACTGTTCAGTATTTTGTTCCACAACATATGGGGAGACGAGCTTCAGCTCTACGCACCCCACTGGTCCTGGGCGTTGATGGCTCTGGTTATTCTAGGTGCGCGTCATCTTTCGCGAAGGCTCACGGCAGCACTGGTTGCCCCAATGGTGGTCTCGCAGATTTATACCTTGTTGGCTATCAAGAAAGCTCTGCTTACGGTTCTTCAATAGGAGGTCGTGTCGTGAGAGTCTCCATCCTGGGTTGTGGTTATGTGGGTTTAGTGACGGGGGCATGCTTGGCGGAAATGGGGCACGAGGTAGTCTGCTCGGACAACGACGCCGACAAGATTGACATTCTCAACCGTGGCGACCTGCCGATTTATGAGCCGCATCTGGACGATATTGTTGCCCATAACAGACAGCTGCGCCGGCTCTCCTTCACCGCCGATCTTGCCGCAGCCGTACGTTTTGGCGACGCAATCTTCATCTGCGTTGGTACTCCGCCGATGGAGGACGGGGACGCCGACCTGAGCTCCATCGACAGCGCCGCGCGGCTCATAGCATCCGAGGCGCGCAGCTCCAAGCTAGTGATTGAGAAAAGTACGGTGCCCATGCAAACTGGCCAGGAGCTAAAACGCGCGCTGGCCATCTATGGCCGAAACTCAGGCTGCAATTTCTCGGTAGCATCCAATCCTGAGTTCCTGTGCGAAGGCACCGCAGTTTCCGATTTTCTGCATCCCGATCGCATCGTTATCGGTGTCGGGGACGAATTTAGCGAAGCGCAATTACGCCAGATCTACCGGCCGCTGGTCGAGAAGAATGTTACTTGTCCAGTACACAAAGGAGAATGCCCGGCGAAGCCGGCACCCAGGCTGGTGGTGACCAGCATCAACAGCGCCGAACTCATCAAGCATGCATGCAATTCCTTTCTTGCCGTCAAAATATCCTACGCGAACCTCATCTCCGACATTTGCGAACGTATGGGCGCCGATGTGAATGAGGTGGTCGAGGCGATGGGCCTCGATCCTCGCATTGGCCCTCATTTCCTGCGCCCCGGGCTTGGCTTTGGAGGCTTCTGCTTGCCTAAGGATGTACAGGCCTTCATCAAGTTGGGCGAGAAGGCCGGTGTCGATATGGATTTGCTCCGGGATGCCGATGGCATTAACAAGAGGCGCATCGACCAGTTCCTCGCAAAGGCAAGACAGGCGCTATGGATCTTGAAAGATAAGCGCATTGGGATCCTCGGACTGGCATTTAAGCCCGGGACGGACGACATTCGCTTTGCGCCCTCGATCGACTTGATTCGCCGGCTACTCCTGGCTCAGGCTCGAGTTCAGGTACACGATCCGCAAGCGATGATAAGAACTCGAACGGTATTCCCCTCGCTGACGTACTGCGACGACCCGTACCAGGCAGCCGAGGCGGCCGATGCCCTCATGATCGTAACCGAGTGGAGCGCTTACCGGACACTGGATTGGCGCCGAATCGAGAAGTCCATGTCGAGACCTCTTATTCTGGATGGCCGCAATCTACTGGATGGTCCGACTATGGTCGCCATGGGATTTGAGTACCTGGGGATTGGCAAGTCAATAGATCGAATTGCGGAACCAGCCCAGGTGAGGCTGACCCGGACGGCCCCGTCCGTTGCCGGCGTTCCGGGCTTACTATGAGTTCTGAAGCATCCAATACGCTGGGGACCGCAGTCGTCATTGCCGGCCCTGCTCCTGTAGCACAAGAGGCGACAGGCCAGACCCGAACGCTCAGTCACGCTGTAGCATGGACCGGCATCGGCCGATGGACCACTCAGCTGTTGACCTGGGCTTCGACCATCGTTGTTGCGAGGATCCTTGCACCCTCGGACTATGGTCTGTTTGGGATGGCGACCATTTATACCGGTCTGGTCGCAGTGATCAGTGAGTTTGGTCTTGGACAGGCAATCGTAACCATCCGCGAAATGTCCGGTGCCCAGGTCGCGCAGATCAATGCCTTGTCCATTACCGCCGGTTGCCTTCTATTTGGGTTGTCCTGCGCTGCAGCGCATCCTCTCGGAAGGTTCTTCAATAGTCCGAAGCTTCCATCATTAATTGTGGTGATGAGCGTAGCTTTTCTCATGTCCGGCATGCAGGTAGTGCCCGATGCTTTGTTGCAAAGTAATCTCCGGTTCAAGCTTCTTGCTTCCTTCGATATAGTGCGAGCGCTAACTCAGTCGCTGACAACGGTTGCACTGGCGCTGCTGGGATTTGGCTATTGGAGCCTCGGTTTCGGCACCGTCGCCGGGGCGTTTGTCGCCGCGGCGGCCGCGCTCATCGCACGGCCGCATGCGCTGGCGTGGCCGCGATTCAGCCAGATAAAACACGCCCTGCGGTTCAGTAGCGATGTACTCGGATCGCGAGTGGCATGGTATGCCTATTCCAACTCTGATTTTCTGGTCGCCGGGCGCATGCTGGGACCGGCACCGCTGGGGAACTACACCATCGCCTGGACAGTGGCGGCCACGCCGGTGGAAAAGATCACAAACATGCTGTCGCGAGTGACGCCAGCCTTTTTCTCTGCCGTACGACACGACAAGCAGCGCATGCGCCGCTATCTATTAGGAATCACTGAGGGCTTATCCATGCTTACGTTTCCCGCAAGCATCGGTATGGCGTTGGTTGCTGACCAGTTTGTGCTGGTATTCCTCGGGCCCAAGTGGCTGGCGGTGGTCATGCCATTGCGGCTGCTTGCCTTGTGCGCCGCCATGCGCTCCATCACGACAGTCTTTCCGAACATGCTGTTTGCCATGCGGGACTCGCGCTTCGTGATGTGGAATACTGTGATTTCCGCGATTGTGTTCTGCACCGGCTTCTATTTCAGCAGCAGGTGGGGAATCACTGCGATCGCCCTGACATGGCTTGTCCTGTATCCCGTAATTACGACTCCTTACGTGTGGCGCACACTAACCGCGATCGAACTACCTGTATGGGAATATTTCCGTTCCATGTTTCCCGCCATTCGCGCCTCGCTCTGTATGGTTATAGCGATAGCCGGGACGCGTGCGCTAACTTCGCCCACGCTTCCACCTGTACTCCGGCTGCTGGTGTTGATTGCTACCGGCATAGTGGCCTACGCAGCGACATTGTGGTTCGTGGATCGCCAGCATGTACGCGAGATTTACACGCGTCTGCGCAGGGGAGAGATTTAGAATAAGGCGCTGCGATTAGCTGAAATAAATGGTTCTGCGATGGCCTCATCAGAAAAAGGGTGAGGCCATTTCATTTGGAGGAAACCGCGGCAGCGCGCTCCGGCAAAACCCCGCCAGAGTGAACGCTGATGCCCGCTGCAGAGCGCGCGAGGGCGAGCTCGAGTGTCAGTAGGCGGCTCCACTCCGGCCCGGCTGTAAAGGGGAGATCTTGTGCCCGTCGCAGGAACTTCGTTACCGCCGCTTCATCCAGCATCGCCATGGATCGCATGTGCTTCGGAGTCAGAATCTCCCGCACTGCCTCGCTCTGCGCGAGTTCGGCTCGTATTTTCTGCTGTATGTCGGGATGGGGCTGGACGAACCGCGATCCAATCTTGCCGACCGCCCTTCCTGCAAGATACGGGAGGATCCCACGGAATTTCGGAATAGTCCTCCAGGTCGCCGGCAATGCCGGATGGCCGGTTTCCAGCGGGAATGCGCCAATGGGCTCGGCGTACTTTGCTAGCATCATTCGGACCAGCAGACTACGCTTCCGGACCTCGGAACAGCTCTGCAGCATCGTCTCAAGTACGGGTCGAAAGATGAACGGAGATAGACAAGGCCAGATTCGATTGGTTGAGCTGGCCAGTCTTCCCTGCCACCGTTGCATCCGCATGTCAAGATAAACGGTGTCCATCTGGAACGTGTTGGGATGGTGCTCCAAGCCTATGATCGTACGCTCAATGACTTCTCGGATGTGCCTGGCCAAATCGATTCGGCATGAATGCCGAAACAACTCACCACAGCTCGTGGCGGCGTATCTCCGAATCGCAAGCTTCTCCGAATCGATCTTGCGGCGCGCGCCCGTATGCGGACATAGCAATTCCCACCAATAGCCTCGCGCGACTTCGCCGAACGAGCCGTTGAGACTGATATCGAATCGCCCACTTAGGTCACTATGTATACGAGCCACATCGTAATAGGCGACCAGATCGCACTCTCCGTCGGTCAACTCTAGGAGTGGCTCTAAATTATCGAACGCCACTCGGCCCACGGTTGGAGGATAGTGGAGATGAGCTACTCCTAGCTTCGCTGATAGCTTCGAGGAGACGCCTACATCACCACTGTCCGCGACGCCTGAGACTACGGTGGTAAACGCCTTATTATGGGCAAGTAGCGCTGCGGTAATTACGCGAGAATCATATCCGCCCGTCAGGTCACACGCTATCGACGAAAATTCCCGGCTGACTCGGCGAACCGCACTACTCAGCTGCTCCCAGACGCGGTCTGTGGCCTCTTCCGCGCGCAGTGACTCCGGGACAAGGTCGCTGGGCCGCCAATAGCGGCGCTGCGAGTTCAGGCCGCCGTTGGCAAAGACGCTGATAGTGGCCGGCGGCAGCTTTCGAACTTCGTTATAGAAAGTCCTGTCTTCATAGATGACGCCGGTTTGAATGAACTCCTGGCAGCCGACCGCATCCAATGTCACGGGTTCAAGGCTTGCAAGAAAAAGTGACGACGTCGAAAGTGCCACGGCAGCAGGCCATCGGCGGTAGTACATATGCAAGCTTCCGACCACGTCGGTTATGGCCACGACTTGCCGGGTGCGGCCATCGGCGACGATGATTCCGAAGAAACCGTCCATTTCGAGCGCGAGACGCTCCGGACCTAGCTGAAGATATCGCTGTAGAATGTAGTCGGCCTGCTTGGTTCCGGAGTTATGAAACCATGTGCCTGCAATCGCGAGCCAACTTCCTGTCTCAGGGTCGGCTACGATCGGTACGGCTGATCCGTTCCGGCGAGTAAAACACGCCGCCATTGACCATGTTGTGGAAGGAGCATCGGTAACTCGATACTGCGCATCACCGGCAACTGCCCGAATCGCGCGGTCCCATCTACGCTCGCTCACCATCCGGTCCTCGGCTGATGCGAGCACGACGAAGCCCCCAGCAACCACGCCTGCGGTCGCGTCGTTCTTTGTGTCCCCAACTTGCTGCATAACAGGCATAGGTACTTTCCCGCGACCCGACAGGTTGGGGGCGTGAAGCTGGGCAGTAACCCCAGCTAGCGATTCTCCTGCTGGCCCACCGAACCCTCGACGCTAATCCCGGAGACGGGCAGCTCAACTCGCAACAGATTCCTCCCCTGCGACAGCGGACCGAGGTTCTCGTAGATTTCGATCTGCGAATGGCTCTTGTCACGATTGCTCTGAATCGGTATCCGAGCCAGCAACTTGAACTGGTCCTGACGAACCAGACCGACGAGCATCTGCATCGATTTCAGGTCGGACCAGAAGTCCGGTTCGATTACGATGTAGCGTATGCCGTACCGTTCTAGCATCTCTTTGAAATGCGCCTCTGTAATCCCGAACTCCTGGACACCAAAAAGCTGCCGATCCACCGCGACCTTCAGCAGAAGCTTGTCGGCACGGATCACGGTCAGGTTCTTGCATTGCGGCAAGCTCCTCACATTGAAGATGAACGAGCCATCCCGAAGGCCGGAGAACATAACCACACTATCGGCAGGCGCAACCGAGCAAGTGAGCTCTGCTGCTGTGCGATAACCGGACACGTACGGCGCAGGGTATTTTGCCAGGGTATAGCACACAGTCGCGATGCCGAATGTCAAACACAGATAGGAAGCCGCCCGACCGGGAACCAGGCGCATGACTCCGAGCACTGCAAAAAGTGCCAAAGGGAAAATCAGAAAGATGGTATACCGCTGCGACGAGACTGCGATTAGCGTGAAAAATATATACCCGGTAGTAAGCCACAACAAGAAGAACAGCAAAGCAGGGTGCGGCAGTCTCCACCTTTGCCGGATCAAGCAGCCGACACAGTATACGACCGCCAGCGCTAGCACCATCCATCCCACTTGACGCGGCCATTCATACGAGGCAACATACGACCACGTGGCCGCACTCAAGCGCGAGTGCTTGACCCATCCACCTCCAACCGCCTGCTGCATATTCGTTCGGCCCCACATCCACGTGTAAAAGGCCAGAGGAATAATCCCCACGAGCAGCAATAGCGCAGACCACCATAGCTCCGCGCGTCGCACCGCGTTCTTCTTGTGGACCGCACATAGAGTCAGCACGTAAGCGGGTACAATGAATATGGCAGGCTGTTTCGTGTATGCTGCTGCCAAGACCAGCAAGAAAGTAAGATACAGATAGTATGGCTTGCCTGAATCCAGGTACTTGAAGAAGAAGTACGCGCCCCACAACAGCAAGGCGAAGGTAGGAATCTCCAGCATCACCTGCCTGCTCCACAGCGCCATTACCGGCGTGCCGATGAACACTAAAGCTGTGGCGAGCGCAGCAACTTCGTTCAGCCAGCGACGGGCGATAACGTATGCTCCCCAGGCCGCAAGCAGAAGAAAGAAGGTAACCGTAAGCTGGGCAGTGCTATGGGATATCCCAAAAATTCCAAAGAAAATGGCTTCTACCAGCGCGAATAGCGGAGGATAGGTTAGTGCGGTAACTGCCGGATACTGGAGATAGTAGTCGATGGCCCACTGCTTAAGGTGCGTAAAGGGTAAGGCGCGCGCCATGTCATGATAAAAAACGCCATCCATGGCATGCCGAGGCGCGTCACTCCACCAAAAATCTCCTGCTGTGGGCGACGTCACGAAGAAGGCGGCTACAGCAAGCACCAGCGCCAGAAGGCAGACCATGTCCTTCCAGCGGGTTCTTAGCGACTTCGTGTGGCGCAGTTCGCTCATAGCCTCGTGATCCCGTTACTTCGTTTTGCCCACTTTCCCCTCGAGTGTAATGCCGGAAACCGGCAGCTCTATCCGCAACAGGTTTTTGTTCGTACTGACTCCTCCTGTGTTTTGGTAGATCTCCAGCTGTCGATCAGTATGTGGACGGTTGCTGTTCACCTTAATGATGGTCAGAAGCTTGAATTGGTCCTGGTGAAGGACGCGGACCAGCATTTGCATAGACTGGAGATCGCTCCAGAAGTTCGGCTCTAACACCACATACCGGACTCCATAGTCGCGCAACATGTCCTTGAAGCTATCTTCACTGACCCCTAATTCCTTGACGCCGAATTTTTCCCGGTCAACCGCTACGCGCAGCAGGAGCTTGTCCGAGCGAATCACGGTGATGTTCTTGCACTCCGGCAGGCTCCTTACATTGAAGATGAACGATCCATCGCGCATCCCAGAGAACAATACAATGCTGTCCGGAGGAGCGGCAGAGCAGAGGTATTGCGCAGCCGCACGGTATCCGGACACATAAGGCACGGCGTCGGTCAGTACCGTATGCACGAAAATACCGGCGGCCAGCATAAGCGCCACAACGCCGCCTGCCTTGTTCGGCAATGCTCGGATGACGGCAATCACCGCAAACAGCACAAAGGGGAAGATGAGCAGTATCGAGTGGCGGGGTTCCTTAAGAGCGATAACCGTGAAGAACAAGTAGCCTGCGCCCGCCCATCCCAGCAGGAAAAATAGCGCCGGGCCCGGCAGACGCCAGTGGGTGGAGAAGAAGCTACCCGCAACATAAAGCACAGCCAGCGTCAGCACGATCCAGCCGAGTTGGTGGGGGAGCTGCCGCGCAACGTAAACCCAGCCGCCGATGCTATGGCGCGAATATTCCACCCAGTCGCCGCCCCGCGATTGCTGTATGTTGGTCTGGCCCCATAACCATGTGAATATCATCAAGGGCACGATGGCAGCCGTGAACCACGCTGCTGACCACCATACTTCCGAGCGCTGTAGGATCGTCTTGCCATACACGTAACACAAGGTCAAAGCATAGACGGGCAGAATGAAGATTATGGTTTGCTTCGTGTACACACCCGCCACGAGCAATGCCGCAGTCAGATACAGGTCGCGCGCGCGTTCTGAGTCAAGGTAGCGGACAAACCAATACGCGCTCCAGATAAGAAATGTAATGGCGGGAATCTCAAGCATTACCTGCCGGCCCCAGAACGCAATTCCGGGCGTTCCGATGAAGAGAAGAGCAACCGCGAATGCACCCAGGCGGTCAAGCCAGCGCCTGCTTAGAAAATAGGCTCCGCAGGCCATAGTCAAAAGAAAAGCAGCTACCGTCAATTGTGCCGCGGCCTGTGAAACGCCAAAAAAACCAAAAAATATAGCCTCGACTAATGCGAAACCTGGTGGATAGAACAGTATGGTGATCGCGGGGTACTGTAGATAGTAATCTGTTGCCCAGTGCCTCAAATGGGTCAGTGGCAAGCTGGAGGCGAGGTCGCGATAAAATACGCCGTCCATGGCGTGCCTGGGAGCGTCGCTCCACCAAAAATCGCCTTCGTGCGGCGCGGTTACAAATAGCAGGCCAGTCGCACACACCAGCAGAAGGACAATGGCGATGTCCAGCCAGTTTGGACGCAATTGGCCGCGACTCGGCGCCCTGTTGATGGACCTCGACGGCCGGCGGCACTGTGGATTCATCCAACTTCATCACAGTCGTAACTCACAACAAAGTCGGGGGCGCAGGGATGCCCCACCCAAGCTGCTCCTCAAGGTCTCGATGGCAACGCGCGCAAGCTTATCCTCCGCCGCTCGCGGATCCTGTCATAATCGCCACCTCGGCCAAAGGCAGGGTGGCAACCTGAGGCTTCTGCAACGCCACCACCAAGTCACTACGGTAAGGCTGAAATCTCGGAGATCGCAGCATGCGAATGACCAAAAGCTCTAACAGGACCAGCGGACCCAGCATGACGCCTTGTGCCGTACACTCGACATACCGTATGTAGCTTTGGCTCAAGCCTGCCGCACTCGCAAGGTCCCGAATGTCGGATGCCTTGTTTAGCCGGTAATGCGTAGGAAAAATATCGTCTTCTCCGCGGCCGTCCAGAAAGCGTGCTACAACTTTCATTACAGCCGACGGTATGCGGCGCGCGATTGCCACCTCAAAATAATTTGCATTCGGGGTATGAAACAGGAACAAGCCGCCCGGTACCAGGACACGGTTGATCTCAGAAAGAAGTCGGCTCGGATTCAGGACATGTTCCACGACCATGTTCGCGGTGATGAGAGAAAAGCTTTCACTCCGAAATGGCAGCCGTTCGATATTGGCAGCTATCTTTGGCAGCCCAGCCACGTGAGGACGCAAGTCCACTGCATCAACACCAACCGCCCGTGCCGCACGGCGTACCAGTGCGGTCTGCGATGCTAGCGAGTCCGGCATCCAGTCAGGAAACAGCTGATGACCGCAGCCGAGATCGAGCCAAGAGACGGTGGGCCGAACCACTTCCTCCAAGGCGTCGCGATACGCGAATTGCGAGTTGCGCAACCCCGGACAAACCACCTTTGCGGCCATGTAGTATGCCCGTAGAAACTGCCGTCGTATATGTGACACGCGAGTCATTATCAGTCAGTCACCCGTATCGCTCTCAGCCGCTAGCCATGTGCTGCAGGAAAATTGCTGCAATGGACTATGCGTTCAATTGCAGCAGTGATACTCCCACGCTCACAATTGCAGTCCTGCGATAGACATTCTTGCGGCAAACTTCTCTAGAGCAGACGCAGCATCGGCCCGTCCATTTTGAATATCTGTAGAAATCGCCCAAACTGACACGCTCTGGGGACGGCCTCGGAGCCGGTATCTCAACTGGTTAAGCTTTACCTGGTATCCGGTCGTCATCACGCGGTCATCGCTCAAATACCAGATCCACATCAGCCGCAAGTGCCTCCCAGCTGCAATTACATATTCATCTACGGTCGCGATCTGGCCTGCGACGTTCGCGCCATGATGGCTACTGCCCACGACTTCCCACTCCCCCGAGCTGCGTGTCGCATTCAGGGAATTAATCAGTTCTATTCCACCTCGAGTCATCGGATACCTGGCGCTAAACAGCGAAACCTCATACGGCTCTTGCACGAAGCTGCGCGCCTGGCCGTCAGGAATTTCAGGATCCCAGGCATTCCCGGAGACATCGGTTTCAACCCAGCCATTAGGTGGAAGTAACTGATGCGGGTGAGGGTCCATCGAACTGGAAGACCAGAGCAGATTCGCGACTGCACTAAGGCACGCAACCCCTAGAACCAGCGAGGCAGCAATCGATACCAGTCGCGCGGTGCTGGTGTTTGCCGTAGGCAGAACCTCCCGCTCGCGATGCGTAGTTTGCGACGACGGCTCGGGCTCCCGCCACGCAAGACCCAGCGCCACCAGGCTCGCGGTGATAAGCGAAAAGAACACCCAGCCGTATACAATGTGGTCAATACCCGAAGCTATACGGTTATCGCTGATGTAGGCCAGCATAACGATGAGGTAGGCTCGCAATGCATTGGCGATAATCGGCACAGCAATTGAGAGCAAGATAAACAGGAGGCGCCGCTTCCAACGATGAAGCACTACGCCGGCCACCAGGCCGCCCACAACCACCGACGAGGTGAGGTATCGTATCCCGCTGCACGCCTCAGCGATTCGCCAATTCCCCGAAGGCGTCGATAGCAACATCCCTTCCTGCACCGCAGGAACCCCAGTTAACCTGACCGCATTAACGGTGAAAGCAGCGGTCACGCGCTGTAGCGGCGCGATCAGGCTTTCGCCGGCGGGAACAGCAAAGAACAGGAACAAAAACGGAAAGGCAAGTGTCCGGACAATGTCCGCCCCCAGAAAGGACCATGCCACCGATTCCAGGAGTCCGATGAATGCGAACTGTTGAACGACCTGGACATCGCCCAAGTTGCCCAGAAGCCAAATGATGCCGAATACCAACGCCAGTGCCATTCCCGCATAAGAGATCACCGGACGTAATGCAGACAGTTGGACGCGCTGGCGCCAGATCAACAGCGCGCAAATAGGGGCTACGACAAATCCATAGGAGTAGCTACGACTTCCGTACCAGGTGCTTACCATTAGCCCGAGCGTGGAATGCAGCAGGCACGCGACGATAATAGCCGTCACTGCCAAACAGACGAGTGGCTGGATCCATAGCTGCGGTATGCGCAATACACGCCATAGGCTAGTGTGCGCTTCCGATCTCGCGTTTGCGATACTTAAACTCGTAAATCTAACTCCATGACATGCGAATTATGGCCAACCTGGACCCGCTTTTCCCTTAAATTGAAGTGGCTGTGCTTGACACCCGTCTTGTATCTGCACAGTCACTCATCTTATGGATGAATGCTGCTGTACCCGTGTGAACATTCTGGTAGCTGGCGCGGTGCTTAGGGAACAGACGATACACAACAAGCTTAGGAAACTCAGCCATAACCAACCTCAGGGTCAGCGGATTGCGCCACCAGCGACCATTCCCCTGATCCGGACCAGGTGCTGCTACGAACATAAGTCTCACATTTCGCTTCACTAGCGCTCGACAGCACAAGCGAACCCGACGAAGATGGAACCCGCTGCTGACCACCATTACCGATCGCACTTGTGGATTAGCATTGAGCCAATCTGCCAAACCGCGAATTTCGCTCATGGTTCCCAGCGCCGCCAACTCGATTTTTCGCACCTCTGCCTGTCCAGCAAGGATCGTTACAAAGAAGTGGCGCTCTTGCGGCGCGATGTGAGCTACTGCCCCGATCAGATCGACTGTGACTGGTAATGCAAGCTTGGAGAAACCTCGTACTTCGTAACGGCCTACGCTGAGGATAAGCCTCTCAGCCCAGCCTTCTTCCAGTAGGCGAAGGCCAAACCATTTCCGGTGTTCTCGCCCTGCTAGCACGAAAATCGCATCACATTGTTCCGGCATCTCAGCGCAGGCAAGCCAGTTGTACAAGCCGGTGAGAACACCGCGTATCGGCGCCATAGCCACTACGGATCCTTTCTCCGGCCCGCTGATAACGCCCAGCCAACGGTGCGAAACGCGCTCAGTCGCCGTTGTTGACGGCGCAAGGCGAACTCGTACACCCGCTGGTAACGCTCCGCGATCATTTTCCAGTCCCACTCCCGCAGCACGATGTCACGGCCCCGTTCTCCGAGTTGCCTGCGAAGCTCAGGCGATGCGACGAGCCGCGTGGCCCGGTCGCAGAAGTCCACGATGTTTTCCGATTGGAACAGCAAACCTGCCACTTCATCCTGTACCAGTTCCCGATGCCCGCCCACATCGCTTGCTAACACGGGCTTCGCCATCGACATCGCTTCCAGAGGTTTCAAGGGTGTCACGAGTTCCGTCAAGCGGACGCGCAAACGCGGAAAGACCATCACGTCGACAATGGAGTAGTACTTCATGATCTCGCTATGCGAGACCCGCGGAAGTACGGAAACATAATCGCTGGCCTCATGCCTGCAGATCGCCGCGCGAATGGCGGCCTCCTCTTCGCCCGCGCCCACGACTAGCAATTTGACACGCTGTTGCCGCGCTCGCAATTGCGAAACGGCGCCGACCAGCCAGGCGATTCCTTCATAGCGATACAAGGACCCGAAGAAACCGAACACCACATCGTTCTCGGGATTCAGCTTTCTGGCAAGCTCCCTATCGCACTCCCGCGGAACAAATTGGTTGGCATCTACCCCATTAGGTACATGGAACAGCTTCTCTGGCGGCAAACCACGGTCGCGAAGGTCGCGCAGCATAGGTTGCGCAATAGCCGAGACAGCGTCCGCCTGACGAGCGACGTACGACTCCAGTCCCCGCGTGAGCCGATACCGTATGGACCGCGCGGTCGTCCGATTCTGATCGACCGCCGCATCCTCCCAGAAGGCGCGGATCTCATACACGAAAGGTATGCGTTTCCTGCGTGCGGCCTGGAGGCCGGCAAGGCCGCACAGTGCCGGGGAGTGAGCGTACACCAGCGATATAGGATAGCGGTCGATCACTTCGAGAATGCGGCGCCGGAGCAGGCGTACGCTCTCGATCTCGCGTGCAATGGGCCATCGTCCAGTCACGGCCAGACGGCCGAAGGTGCCGGTTATCGGAACTCGCAGGTACGATACGCCGTCGACCTCAACGTCGCAGCTTTGCCGATCGTCGAGTTCGTGCAGCGGCCCCGTCAGGGCTATGATCGGCTGCCCTGCTCTATGCTGCGCCGCGATAAGATTGCGGCTGCGGACACTATAGCCGCTGACGATAGGCCACGAGTGGTCCAGCACGTGGAGGACAAATCCTTCACCAGTGACATTGTTTGTGGACAAGTTCGTCAACGTTCTTGCACCTGTCTTGCTATTTGCTTGCCTTCATCGTCGGCGATAGCTTCCCGGTACGGACTTTTATGTACCCGTCGTCAGGATCCGGATAGCTTACATACAGCGTGTCATCCGTGCCGATCGCCGCATCAACATTTTCATACTGCTGCAATGCACCGGAAACCACTGTTTCTATCTTCCATTCCTTGCCCTCGCGGTACGCATGCTTGATGGCGCCGAAATCGCTGTAGATAATGTGCGGATCTCCACGGGAGTCGAGCAGCATGGCTGTGCCGCCGACATACGGATCGTATCCCGGTGCCACGGTATCTACCTTTTCAATCATCCATTTCCCGTGGTCCTGATGTGCATACTTCAATGTCCGATAGTCCAGGTAGCTGATGTGGGCGCTTCCATCCGCTCCCAACGCAAGACTGTTGTTGAATCCACGATAGGTGCTGGAATTGTGCGACGAATCCACGTCGGTGATGTCCCAGTTTGAGCCATTCCATACGGCATAATCCAGGTCGCCGCCATGGACCCACTGGCTATAGCTGGCATGCGGGAATCCTTTGGAATCGACCACCATAGAATTCCACTTGCCTGAAATCCCACCATCTACCGAGCGCACTACCCACACGCCATCCTCCAAACCGGCATGGCGAAAATGAGAGTACTGTTTGCCATTTGGCAAGAACTCGTGATACCAACTCAAATGCGGGCTCCCATCCGGACCCAATGCAATCGAACAGTGGTAGGACAGCGTGCCGGATCCAGGGTCGATCTCCTGTGTCACCCATTTGTCGTCGTGCAAGGAGACGTACAGCAGCTTGCCGGTGCCCACGCACACGTGAGGCAGGCCACTGTTATCGACTGCAACCTGCGGGTAAATGTGCACAATGGAATGAGTGGAGTCGACCAGCTTGATAGGCAGCCATCGCGAGGCGCCCTCCGGCCGGATGGCATAATAGACGCTCGCTTCCATTGTGAGATACACAAGGTGAAGGTTCTGACCACGATCGACCGCGATCGAGGTAGTTAACCCTCGCTCAACCTTGTCTGTCGTCCAAGTGCGGTCCTGGGCCATCGCTTGACTTGCCAGCAGGGCCAGCAGGATAGTCTGCAACATCGCAACGCGCTTCACTAAGTCTCCTGGTTGGTGTTCCACGGTGTGTCTACTCCCGTATTTTTGCTATTCTTCTACCTTTCAAACTTGTCGCGTCACTGCACCGATGCATTCACTACGGTGGATGGATGGTTCTCCATCCACTGCACAACCGCAGCGGCGACCTGCTGGTGACCCTTCGGATTAAGATGCCCGTTGGCCGCGCTAATGTACATATCTGGGGTAAGAGCATAGGGCCCCCGCGACAGGTCAATAAAGTTTGCGCCCCTCCGGTCCATGTAGTCCCGCAATGCCGGAAAAGTTCCCCACTCACGCGACGGAATATAGATGAAGATGATCGGCACGCCGGCTGCGCGACAGTCAGCACGGATCGCCTCCAGAATGGCCGCATTCAAGTTCCACCATTCCCCGTGTGGATAATGGTGCGCAATGGCTCGGTCCGCAAGACACAAGACACGCCAAACGCTGGAATGGCTTTCCAGAAACTGCGCCAGCCAGCCAGGACGATCCGCAGCAGTCCGCGCCAGCAGCCGTCCATCCACCAACTTGAAGGTCGGCTTGTTAAATCCTTCCATGGGACGATAAGCATCCTGGCTCCTCGTGAAATCTCCACTGATAAAGGACACCACGACCAGCGCAGGATGGAGCGGCAGCGCTTGGGTGCGCACGGTCTGCCATATCTGATCGAGACCAAAGCCAGGTACTCCCATGTTGTAGGCGCAGGAGGCAGCCAGATTGGTTTGCACCACAGAAGCGAAAGTTTGCTCTACCCTCACTCCGGGTCCGAAGGTGAAGGAATCGCCGGCAAAGGCGATAATCCGGCATCCCGGATTAGAGCTGAAGTCTACAGCTGCCCGAAAGCCTTGCGAGTTTGCCCTATAGTTGCCGAGTTGGGCGCCTGCAGGCATCCTCCACCCTAGTACGGAATCAGCAACCAGGTATCCATTTCCTAAAGGCCGGTTTTCGTACTCTCCCACGTAAGTTTGCGGCAGCGGGCGGAGCAGAGGAAACAGGCGAAGTATCCCCTCGGCCATCAAGAGCATGAAGCTCACCGACCCCAACAACAGCAGAACTTTCTTGCCGCGTCGCATAATTGCCTAGTCACACCTCGGCTAGCACCAACTCCTCTTCCTTCAGTCCGCCGGCCTGTTGCTCAACCATAGCGATACTTTCCAGCTGCCGCCGTAACAAGATCTTCACAATGATGATGCAAGCGATAATCTGGTAGAAGAAGTCGAAGTAGGCTCTACCGAGAGTTGCTCCGTTTGCCATATATACGAGCAACGACACTTCGAACATGTGCGCATAGGGCACGACCCACTCTGCCTCCGGCTGGCCACGCGCTTGTTTGCGCAGGCCACGTAGGCTCATAAGGCTCGTGAACAGCAGTAGCAGAAACATACCCAGACCGACAAAGCCCTGCTCACCGAGCATCTGAATGTAGATGCTATGGGCGCTATGCAGCGTATGGAGTTTCCCATAGAGTGCAGCACGCAGACTGACCCCTACGTACTGTGGAAATATCTGCTGATCGGTAAAGACGTCGAATCCACCACCCGTGACCGGATAGTCCATGGCCAGATGCCACCCACCGCTCCAGGCGATAAGCCTGGCATATGCCGATTCGTCCAGGTTGCCCTGCAGGAAGTTGGTCATGCGGTCTTTCCACACTGTCGTGGTGCCGACCAAAATAAATACCAGCGCTATAGAAACAAATAGCATGCTTAAGAACTTTTGCTTTGACTTAGCCATAAGAGCCAGGGTGATGATTGCAAGACCCACCAAGCCGCCACGCGAATAGGTTCCGATCACAGACACGACGACGCACGCCATCAGGATGCGCAGGCCTACGCGTACCCACATCTTTCGCTCGGCCGATGCCATGTAGTAAAACATCGGGATGGTCATGTTCAGAGCCAGGGCAAAGTCGTTGTTATCCGCCACAAATGTTCCATCCGGTCCAAAAATGCGGTACTCGCCACCCGTCTTCAGATAAAAGATCGAAGCGAACAAGGCACGAAATCCAAAGCTGAGCAGGATAACCATGACTAACCCGCGAAGCTTCGCCTGGGACGTCACCAGGAGTATCGACAGGAAGGTCATGAGTAGGATTTTGCTGACCACCTCCAGATGCCAAGTTGCGTCAGTCACATGTCCGGAAAAGTCGGGAACATTTGATATGTAGAATGTAGTAAAGCAAAACCACAGCCACAAACCGCCCAACAAGTAGGTTTCGCGCGTAAAGATTTGCGTGTTCTTGGGAGCAAACAGTGTGCCTACCAGCGTGGGGACGGCCATGATCCAGCCTACCGGCAAGATGATCTTAGCGACTCCCCAGGCATAACGGTGCGGATTGAAATACGCAATCCATGCCCACATGAGCAGGCCGAAATAGGCGTTGAACACCGCGACCGGCGCGGCCAGCATGAAGATCGCAACTACAATGGCGTCTCGGTATGACATAGTGTCGTTACATCAACTTATAGGCTCTGCCGCCATGCTTGGGTTGCCGTTCAGTTCCTCGTCCACGGGATGAAAGAACAGCCGCTGCAAGCGATAGGCGAACATGGCCAGCGACGATTCCTCCCCCTGTACCATGCGCCGCAGCCGAAAACAGTCCGTTCCCGGCTGATTAACACCGACAATAGTCGTCATCGCGCTTCTCAGCCCCAGTCGCGTAAGCGTATTCGCGTCAATCTGTCCACAGTCCTTCGGTTTTCCAAATGGGAAGGCAAAGTCGCGAACATCGCAGCCCAGTCGGGCCTCAACCAGCGCCTTGGAAGCCGCAACCTCATAGTCGAGAGTTTCCGGCGAGACTCGACTCATCACCGGATGAGTCATCGTGTGACATCCGAAGGAGATTCCTGCACGCGACATCTCACGAACCTGCTCCCAACTCATCATTGCTTTCCGTGTTTCTCGCGCGGGCATAGGTATTTTGCTGTCCAGCGACTCGCACCATTGGCGCCGAGCTTCGTCGGGCACGCTTCGCAGATACATTACTGCGGCGGCAGCAGCTGCCACCCGGCTGTGGAATCCATTTAGCAGAGGTGGCGTTGTACTATCCGACGCGATAGTCAGGTCGCTAGTCGCTTGCTGAAATTGCAGAAAAATCCGGTCATACCATGACGTTTCTTCGCTCTCGATCAAGCCCGCTGTCAGATACACAGTTGCCGGAATCGCATACTGTTTCAGAACAGGAAAGGCGTCGGTATATGTGCCCACGTAGCCATCGTCAAAGGTGACGACAATACTTTGGCCGGATTGCCGCGACCCTGCCAGCTCGTCTAGCATCTGTGGCAATGAGATCACTCGATAATGAGACTTGATAAACTTCATCTGTTCGGCAAACGTCGCTTGCGGCAATCTACAATACAGAGGAAGCCCAGCCAGTCCTACATTGTGATATCCCAAGACAACATACTTGGCTTTGCGTACACGCCGCAGCCGACTTTGATTGCTGCTGTCACAGCTCAGCTCGCAGTGCTGAGAGGCCACACGAAAGGTGGTCAACAGACCCGACCGATATAGACCGGCGGCGAGCCTATGACGCCAATTTGGCGCTGTCGCGTTCACCTCTTCAGCGTGCACACTCAACTCCAACCCGCAAGGCTTTTGTACTGGCAGCGCAGGTCGAGCTTCGGCGATGCCAGAGCTCCAGCATAAGGACCAGCCACAGCACTTCGCCAAAATAAGCGGGGTGCTCCTTATTCAGCTCTTTCAGACGCGAAACAAACTCCGGGCGGAAGTACCCTCGATGTCTGGTTTCAGCATCATCGAGTACCCCACAGACATCCCGCATTTCAGGACTGCTCATCACCCAGTAGCCTACGGGTACGCCAAACCCATGCTTCTTCTTATAAAGAATTCGGTCTGGCAAAATACCTTTCATCGCTTGTTTAAAGATGTAGCGTTTCGTGAAGCCCTTCAGCTTCAAATGGGTTGGTATCCGGCCGGAAAGCTCCGCAAGCCGGCGATCCAACAAGGGAAATCTCACCCGCACCCCCGCCAGCTCGGCGGTACCGATTACCTTTCGCAGATCGTTGTCCGACAGGGTCATCTTGACGTCCAGATACAGCAGTCGATTGAGCTCAGACGTCGCGTTCGGCGCCGCATCATAATGTGCTTGCGCTAAGTGCAGTGCATTCGTGGAGTGTGCGTGCACAGCGAATTCGGCATCGAGGGCATCGGTCCCATCCTGCGTCAGGAAGAAGTTGTACGACAACATACGGAGGGGATTAGGAACCTCCGCTCGCCGAATATACCGAGTGGGAAACGACAGGGGTCCGCTTACTGGGAGCCATTCGAGAGCTCTTTTGATTATGCCCTTACGTAGAATTGCAGGAACGGAACTATACATACCGAATTTTTTATCGGTGGCATAACGCTCATTTCCCGCCAGTAGCTCATCGCCGCCGTCACCAGCCAGCAAGGTGTCGACTCCGTTGTCGCGTGCCAGCCGAGCACAGTAGTAGGCACCGATGGCCGAGGAATTTGCGAAGGGCTCCTCGAAGTGGTCGGCGATCTTCAATGTCGCTTCTACTGCGTCCCCAGGCCGCAGGCATCTCTCGTGATGCCGGGCATTGAAGTGAGCAGCTGCAAACCGAGCGAAGCCTATCTCATCATAGCGACGATTCTCGAAGTAGATAGAGAATGTATTAAAGGGCGAATACCGTTCGCTGGCAAATGCCAGAACGCTGCTGCTATCCGTTCCACCGCTGAGGTAAGAACCAGTCCGGTCCGAAGGGTATCCTTCCAGATGAGTATGCACAGCTCGTCGCACTTGCTCCCGCAACTCCTGGCTAAAATCACCGACGCTGCTACTGGGATCCTCGTGATACCGCATGTCCCAATAGCGCTTGCTGTGAAGCTGGCCTCGTTCGTAGCTCAGCCGCGTCCCCGGTTCCAGGCGCTGCATGTCCTTGTAGATCGTGAGGGGCGCCGGCACAACGGTGTGAACGAGATACTGCATGACAGCGACAGGGTTCACCTCGGTTCGTTTTCGCAGCGCCCGAACTGCGCTTAGGCGCGACGCGAATAACAACCTCCCGTCTTCCAGCGACCAGTAAACTATCTTGAAGCTATGACGATCCACCGCAAGCAGGAGCCGTCTTTCTCGGGGATCCCAGATAGCTAAAGCAAAGGCACCCTCGAGTTTTTCTATACAGTCCTCTCCAGCTTGCAAGTACAGCCCTGCTACCATCTCGATCAGCGACGTTGGACGGATGCCATGCTGGGCTTCGCACAGGGATACCAGCTCGGCACAATTCGTAAGATCGGCGTCCAAAGCAAGATATAAGCCGCAACTGGCGCCGAGCGAGGTTCCAGTTACACCTGTGGTCGCCAGCAATGCACCATCCGATCCGGTTATGAGCGCCGGCGTGCCATGGTTCGCCTCCAAAGATGCAGACATCGGACTGACCTCCCAATCCTGGAGAACAGCGCCGGGCTCACAAATTCCGTAGATCGCCTGCATGGGGCTCCTAAGCTCGAAATACCTGTTGCCACTTCCGGAACATCAGTACGGCCCATAGGTACGCCGACCGGTCGAACGTGCCCGACTGATGCTGGTTCCAAATCTTCTTCAAATACTTTGTATCCAAAATGCTGTCATGATTACCCGCAACGATGAGCTCATATCCGAGATCCTTTAACTCGTGCCGAAACCATTGGTCTAACGGAACGGCGAAGCCCTGCTTGGGGCGATACAAGATGTCGCTGGGTAATAGAGGCTCCATCGCCTTCTTGAAAATGTACTTTCCGGTTTGGCCGCGCAGCTTCAGGTCAGAAGGTATCGCGGCGACTAGTTCCATGAAGCAATGGTCCAGGATCGGCGCCCGCAATTCGAGCGATACCGCCATACTTGCCCGGTCGACCTTGGTCAGAATGTCGTCGGGAAGATAGGTTTTGATGTCTACATATTGAATTCGGGAGAGCGGATCTATGGTATCGGCGGCATCGTAATATAGCTTCAGTACATCAATGGAGTCGTAGCCTCTGGTTTCACCGGCAAATTCGGGTGTAAACAGCCGTCGCTTCTCATCCGGCCGGAATACGGACACGGAATTGAAGTATCCTTCCAGCGGGGAACGCGACAGAGACTGCAAGGTCGCTTTGGCGCGCAGTGGTCGCGGAGCCCATGCCAGACCGGGATAGATCCGGCCCAAAGGACCGAAGACAGAGCGCCGCAACACTGCCGGGACAAAACTCCGCATCCGGTTTTCCAGGCGGTCGAACTTATAGCGGCGGTAGCCGGCGAAGTTTTCATCGCCACCATCGCCACCGAGCGCTACCGTAACCCGCTCGCGCGCAACCTTCGAGACATAGTAAGTGGGCACGGCGCTGGAGTCGGCAAAGGGTTCGTCATAGTGCCAGGCCAGCTTGTCGACAACATCCAGCGCGTTGACTTCTACACGATGCTCATGATGATGGGACCTAAACTGCGCGGCGATCTGACGGGCGAATTCGGATTCGTCATACTTCTGCGCGCTGAAACCAATGGAACAGGTCGTTACTGGGCGATCCATTAGCCCGCTCATCATCGCGACTACAGAAGAGGAATCCACGCCTCCGCTAAGAAATGCTCCTAGCGGAACCTCGCTCATGAGGCGGATCCGGGTAGCCTGGCAGAGCTGTTGGCGAATCATATCGCACCACTCTGCCTCGCCGCGGTCCTGCACCTTGGCGAACGATAGCTTCCAATACTCCTGTTCCCGCACGCCGGCCGCGCTTACCACCATGTAATGTGCGGCAGGGAGCTTCTTGATGTTTTTATAGATGGTCTTGGGAGCTGGAATATACGCGAGCGAAAAGTAGTCTGAAAGAGCGAACGGATCAATGGTGTGTGGCCCTGCATTGGCTGCCAGTATCGCTTTCAATTCCGAGCCAAAGAGGACGTGCCGGCTGTCCATGAAATAATATAAGGGCTTCTTCCCTACGCGATCGCGCGCCAGCAGCAGACGTCGTTCGTTGCTATCCCAGATCGCAATAGCGAACATTCCGCGGAGCTTGCTGAAACACTCTTCGCCGACTTCCTCATAAAGATGAACGATCGCCTCCGTATCCGACCGGGTCGTAAACTTGTGACCGCGCGCGCGAAGTTCGGCGGAGATTTCGGGGTAGTTATAGATCTCGCCATTTAACAACACCCAAATGGAGCCATCTTCGTTACTGATCGGCTGATGTCCGCCGGCCACGTCAATGATGCTTAAGCGGCGATGACCGAGGCCGATGCCTGGACCGACAAAAATGCCCTCGTCATCCGGACCACGGTGCCGCAAGGACTCATTCATCCGGTGCACGGTTTCGCGAGGCACTGTGCGCGCCTGGTCGAATTCGAAGATGCCGCTAATTCCGCACATAGCTCGTCCGCCCAGCCCCGGCGGGTTGACGCAGCGCCAATTCGACGTACAGATCACGATAGCGCCGCACCATTGCCTGCAAGCTGAAGTCCGTTACAGCACGTTCCCGCGCAGCCTTCGCAAACTCAGCTCGCAAATGCGCATCCCGCAACAAGGTTCTAAGTAGTCCGGCCAGCCCAGGGACGTCCTCGGGCGTGAAAAGATATCCGCAACGTCCTTCCGCCACGACTTCCACGTTTCCACCTACGCGGGTCGCGACGAGGGGCAGCCCAACCGCCATCGCTTCCAGCAGAGTGTTCGACATACCTTCCATCAGTGAGGGCAGCACGAATATGTCCATCGCGTTCAGCGCGTCCGCAACCCGGTCCAGCATCCCGGGGAAGATGACTCGCCCGGATAATTCAGGCGAACTTGCTGCGAACTGCTGCAGCTTCGAAAGTTCCGGACCGGAGCCAACCAGCACGACGTATAAATTCGGAATCTGCGTCGCCAACAGACTGGCCGCTTTCAGCAATGTGACAAAATCCTTCAGTCGCACCATTCGGCCAACGGAGCCCAGTACCAAGGCATGTTGGGGGATCCCGAGCTGTTGCCGCATGACTTCGCGCGACTGTGGCTGACTTTTGAACTCATCAAGGTTCACGCCGTTGTAGAGAACCCGTATACGTTCAGGCCGCCACCAGGCTTGCGCTGCATGGTAGGCCTTTAGATCATGCGTCACAGTAGCCACGCGGCTAGCCATGCGATAGACAAGGTGCCGCAGCAGGCGTCGCCGCAAAGGCAGACCTGGTTGCATATCCAGTTCGTAGCCATGTTCGCTATGGACTACGGCAGGTACGCCGGCGAGACGCGCGGCGGTAACCGCCTCAATAGCACCCCAATTGCGGGAATGCACAATGGCAGGCCGGGTAGCGCGCATTACCTTAACTAACCGCGGAACATTGAATTGGAAATTACTTCTTTGACCGCCCAGGTTCAAAAGCGTAAGACCCGAGTTCCACTTGCCGGGCAGAACAGAGCTCCCGCGCAACGTACATAGGTAGTGTTCGAACAGGTCCTCGTTCATCCCCTCGATCAGCTTTAGGACAGCCTTTTCCGTGCCGCCTATGTTTAACCGATCCAGCACATGCATAACTCGCAAGCGCTTAGAATTTGAGGCAGAGACGGTGACCGGTGTATCCCCGAGCTCACCCCCTGAATCGGTGCACCGAATCGACGGCGTGGATACCATGCTCATGACTCTAGTGCCTGCACTAACTCACATGTGGCTTCTTTGCCGTCAATTACCGCCTGTACAAGCAGGCGATCCATGCTGTCCAGACGTCCATTCCAGTTAAGCGTTTCGCGCACAGCCGCTACGTTTTGACGAAGCTTCCGCCGAAGCTCCGGATTGACGGCGCGAGCTATCGTCGTAGCAAATTCGTCAGGAGTGTCGGCGGCAAAAAGACCTTCGCCTTCCGACAACCCAATTCCGGCCTTGGCTCGGCTGCTGGCTATTACGGGCGTTCCGACGGCCAAGGATTCGGCAATCTTGTTGTGGAAGCCCTGCGAAATCCTGAACGGGGCAACCGATGCTTCTGCATTGCGGAAATAAAGAAATGGATCAGGCACGCTGCCCGTAACCACGATTCCCGGCCTCGACGCCAATGCCCGAACTCGACGGCCGGGTTCGCGTCCCACGACAACCAAACTCATCTCCGGAAAAGTCTTGCGGACGAGAGGAAGAATGCAATCGGCAAAATACAGCACCGCATCCTCGTTGGGCGGATAGCTCATGGTGCCAACAAACAGCAAGAATGGACGCAGTCGGGACAGGTCCTGCGGCTGGGTGTCGCGATCTTCGGGCACATACACGCCATTGGGCACAACCTCAACCCGGACCCCGGACCCGATGCTGTTCTGCAGTCCCCGCGCGTCGTGTTCGGTCACGGCGAGCGAGAGTGCAGCCAGCCGACCCAGTGAGCGCTCCTCGCGCTCCACCCGGGTGGCCTCGCGGCGATAGAACCATGCATGAACTCCGTGGGAACTCGCCGCATATTGCTGAAACTTGTGAGAGTCCGCATCTACAAAATCTACGACGACCGGCACGGGTGCAGGTCGTGGAATATACTGCCCCATGGACGAGCTGTAGACGAAAGCAGCGTCGTATTTATGGCTGTACAGTGCCTGGTGCACCTTTCTCTCGAAAGCAGGGGAATAGAAGAAGCCAAAGGAAATTGGCCGTCTACTCACAAGATTGGTTGCAGCGCGCAAAAGCCGCGAGCGCCGGTTTAGGACTTCAACGTGGACGGAGCGGCACATTGCCGCCAGAAACTTCTGCTGCTCGGCAGCTTGCACGGAATCCGCAAAACAGAAAAGATCGACCCGGTGGCGCTCACCGAGATACCGGAGTTCCTCAAACGCACGAATCCGCTCGCCCTTGTCGGGCGGATAGGGAAGACGGTGTGCGAGGAAGAGTATCTGCATAGTCGCTCAGTGACCATTTCCAGCATTATGGGAACCAGCGTACGACGTGAGGTCCCAGCCATACACTGGCTTGTAACGGCATATGGCTCCAAAGTTTGCTGGCGATCGCAAACTTCGGGTTCGCCGGCGAGAAGTTTGGAGGCGCTTTCATTTTCAAGGTGGCGATTTGGTATGGGAGGGTTTTGATCTCCATGTTCCAGGAGCTCTTGAATTGATAAGCCCCCGTATTTCTCTTGCTGCGACCAAAATCAAAACGTTTAACTCCCTGCTCGATCGACCTGCTCATTAACTCCCAGTAGATATAGTTGTTTGCCGCTACAGCGTTGGCTTCGGGCGATGCCCCGCAATAATGCGGGAACAAGGTATTCGCAAAAACAAATGAGAAAACACCGGCCACCGGACGACCTTGCAGGCGTGCTGTAACCAGATCAGCCTCGGTCTGAAATTCATGGGTTAAAGCTTCCAGCCACTGGCATGGAAGTACGGGGGTGCCAAGCCGCCGCCAATTCAAGCTGAACAATCGGTAAAACTCCGGCAACTGATCGAGGCCCTCACGAATTTCCAGTCCGGCCTTCTGTCCCTTGCGGATCATGTAACGCGTGTCCCGGGGCAGCTTTCGAAGCTGGGCGTCTGTATCGGCTGCCAACTCCGTGTCAAAGCCCACATAGAGGTCACGCTGGTAGAAGCCCGGTTGGGGGATAGTCATCTTTTGGCGTAATTCGAGGAAATCAGCTTTCTCCTCCGAAGCAATCTCCATGGCTCGCCCTATGAGAGCGCGCCAGGATGCCTCGTCGGCCGCCATTATGCCTCCATAGTCCGCAAATGGACTGGAGATCAGGCAGCGCCCCACGATCCAGTTGGATACCAGAAACAACGGCAGAACCCCGGTCATCTTGCCCGAGATTTGCGCGTAGAGGGACCGGTTTTCATAATTAAATACCGATCCAACCGCACGCATCCATGCAGTGGAATGGAAAGGGGTGGCGTGCGGGTCGGTGGCTACAAAGAGGTCCCACTGCGCCGCAATGCTGGGATGGAAGCCGCTGACCACAACGGATGGCGACTCGAGATAGGATGACATGGACTGGCTGCTAGCCGCTGCCATTCTTGTCTCCGCGCAAGCCTGTAAATAGGGCCGACTGAGGCGTCAGGACATTCTCGTGCCGTTCAAAAAGCCAAGACTCATCCACCTTGAGGTAGTCCGCAAGCAGCTTGCGTTCGCCGGCAGAGGGATCCCGGTAACCATGGATGATCTTGCTCAGCTGACTTTCGCAGAGCTTCAAGTCTTTGGCTATTTGATTCTGTCGGATGCCAAGCCTAAATATGTGCAGCTTCAGATTAGGGTACATTTTCACTTTTCCTGAACCCGGTTAACTCCAGCAACCTGAACAAATCGATTTACGAGCGCTTCGTATGCGAACTGCCACCATTTCCTCCGTAGTAATAAGAACGTGACTTGTGACGTTGGCGTTCCTGACCATTCAGGACCAGTCCGAGCAGTTTCTTGTCGCGGAGAAGAGGGACCACGTCGGTCAGACTCCGGCGCTTGGTCTTTTGCGCCCGGATGACGAGCAATACACCATCGCACGATGTGCTGAGTACCTCGAAGTCGGCCAAACCCATCATGGGTGGGCAATCCACCAGGACCATGCTGAAGACTTCGTTACACCATCCCATGAACTCCCTAAAGGCGGGACCGGCAAAAAGGTCTCCGGCCGGCCGCTTGGCCTCCCCGGCGCCAACGATGTACAGATTAGGAATATTTGTAGCAACCACGGCCTTGTCAAACGAGGCCTGCCCGCTGAGTACTTCCGCCAATCCTGGCGTTTCCGTGGCTCCGGTTGCCTTACTGAGGCCAGAACTACGCAAGTCGGCATCGACGAGCAGCACGCGTTGCCCGGAAAGCTGTGCCATGCATAAGCCGAGATTGACGACCGAAACGGTCTTGCCTTCGCCGGCCTCGGCGCTGCTAATGACCACCGATCGAACACCCTGCCTGGACTGGAAACGAACCAGCTTGGTGCGCAGCGCCCGATAGGCTTCGAAGGCGCCATGCGTCGCATTCGTTTCATCGCCGGCCAGAAGAAAGGGCCGTTGCATGACACGCAGTTCGAGATGACGATAGCCATTCTGTGGAGTTGCGCCGGTCTCGCCAACCGCCTTCGCGCCATCGACCGAGTCCAACAGCTGAACCAGCGCCTCGCTCCCCGTCAGCAGTTCGGCGGAGCGGGTGTTTGCGTTTTGCATTGCGTCAAACAGTTTGCTCACAACTCTCCTTGACTAGTAACTTTGGCCGTTGTGATCGAGTTGCCGACCCAATGCCCGGCGCCCGGCCCCGTTTTTGGGCTCGCAAGCGGATCGATAGCCAGCGCCGGGCGCTGCCCCGCACCGGCAAGGTTGTTCATTTCATGTCGAACCGCAGCTTCCTCTACGATGTCTTCGCTAATGTAGGCACGAGAAGTTTCACTGCCGATAGTTAAGCAGGTGTCGCAAATAATGTTGATCAGCCGCGGCACTCCACCGGTGAATTCGTAGATCCTGTCCAAGGCTGGGACCATAAACGGATTCAGCTGGTCCAGCCCCGCCGTCTGCAGCCGCTCGCTGACATACATGCGCGTTTCGCTCAAGCTCAGTGGCCGCAAATACGCCCTGGCCGCAATACGCTGCTGCAAGGCCCTGACCGCGGGATCGTTCAAGTGATCGCCGAGCTCCGGCTGGCCGCAGAGAATCACTTGCAACAGCTTCTCCTTGTAGCTTTCTGTATTCATCAGGACACGAATTTCTTCCAGCAGGTCCCGCGACAGCAGATGGGCCTCATCCACGACGAGCAGGCAGGTCGCGCCGTTCGCCGAGGTGTGGAACAAAAGCCGCTGCAGTGCGGCCAGCCGCGCCGGCCGGGAAGTGGAGACATACGGCACTGCGAATTCAAGCAGGAGCGTCTCCAACAGCTCATCGCTGGTGAGCCGTGGATTAACGATGAGTGCCGTAGGAAAAGGCTTAGCAGGATCGCGGCGCGCAACCACGCTCAACAGTCCATTGAGGATGGTTGTCTTGCCGGTGCCGATGGGGCCGGTCAACAGCATCAGCCCCCGCCGCTCCAGCACGCCGCGCGCAAGCGTCGTAAGCGCTTCGCGGTGCGCCCCGGCTAGCTGAAGGAACTTCGGATCGGGCGTCAGCCGAAAAGGTTCTTCCCGCAAGTGGTAATAGTTTAGATACATAGTCAGAGCAAGGACTGGCTTAAGTTCGCGATGCCGATTCCCATTCCCACTGCAACCACGATCGTCACCACGGCCAGAGCAGACAGCCGCACGGCGTTATGCAACATCTGGTTGGAGGTGAGAATTTCCGGCACTCCGCTCAGCACGGGCGCACTCAAAATGTGCTCGGCTTCGCGCTCATTACGCACAGCGTCGTCAATCACTTCTCGCACCAAAGCCGCGCCCGTGCCAAGCAGCAACGCCATCACGATGGCGATGCACACGACCAGGGGACGGTTGGGAGAGTACGGCTTCTTCGGCACCTGCGCCGTGTCCAACAGGACGAATCTTTCGCTCTTCTCGCGGCTCTCCATCGCGGTGGCCGTCTCGGCCGACATCTTCTTCTCGACCAAGGCTTCATAGCGGTGCTGCAATGCATCGTAGTCACGCTGGACGGATTCGATATTCTGGGACGCTTCAGGCGAAGCCTGGATCTTGGCAAGGTGGGCCTCGATCTGGCTTTGGATCTGCGTAACCAACTGGGTCTGCTTTTGAATGTCCTGGTCCAGTTGTTCCATCTGCGCTTCGATCACCGGGTTGTGCATCTTGCGAACAGCGGGCGCCGCCGCTGGCTGCGCGGGCTGGTCGGCGTGCTTCGCCTTGGCCTGATCAAGCTCGGCTTGCAGCTTCTTCACGTCGGGATAGTTCGGTCCATAGCGGCTGCGCAGGCTGTTCAACCTCGTCTCCAGGTCCTGCGCTTCTACATCTTGCGGCGAGCTGCTTGCCCCTAAATCGAGATCGACGGTTGGTGCAGTGGTGGATACCAGCGTCTGCAGGTCCGCTTTTTGCTGCTGGTCATGATGGAGCTGTTGCTGCGCGATTTGTAGCTGTTGCCGCAGCGTCTCCGCTTCTTGAATATGGAACTGCGCCGCTTGCGGCATGTCTCCGCTGTAACGGCTGTGAACCTCCGCCAGTTCTTTTCCTTTGTCCTGCAACTCTTTTTCGGTTTTCTCCAGCTCAGTCTGAATGAAGTCGGCAGTGCCGTACGACTGCTCTTCGCGGACCTTCAGGTTCTCCTCGATGAACATGGCAGCAAGCTGATTGGTTACCTGTGCTACCTGGGCGGCATTGTTTCCCTTATAGGTAATGCGGAATGCCGCCGCAATCGTGCCCAACGCACTGACCTGTTCTACATTGATTGCCTTCTCCATAGCCGCAACCGCATCCTGTTCTCCTCCCGGCTGCTTCCTCATCTCAGGAAATAAGTTCATGCTATCGACGAGCGGCTTCAGGCGAGCCGGCGATGTGACCTCTTGATAGATCGTAGAGAGGCGCTCCGGCCAGCTATTGATCGGCATGGCTTTGACGTAACTGTCCGGCACCTTCTGCGGCTGCACCAGAATGACGGCCTGGCAGCGATACATATTGGGCATTCGCCAGCCAGTAACACAGATGGCAATCGCAGTCGCCAAAGCGGGAAAAACAAACCAATACTTCCGCCGCTTGAATAAGGCAATGTAGTCCTGCAGGCCCATTTCGCCGAGGCCCTGCGTCACCTGCGGTGTCGACTTTTGGATTTCACTCATTGCTAGCTTCTCGCGCTATATACGAATTGTCTTCCACCCTAATCAGCAGATTGGCTGCCAAAAGCTCCCCTTGCTAGAACTATTTCCACTGAATGTCCGCTTCCAGTGCACATCACCGACAGTTACATCCGTTTCCTATGGCAGCGCGGTAATGCCCGACTACGGCCCGGCCTGGCTTCCCAGCTGAAAATTCACACCTACGGTGAAATAGTTTGCCGTTCCCAGGAAGAAATTGGCTGACGTGCCTGACTGGTGCGAATAGTTGTAGGCTGCATTCAGGCTCACGCGCGGCGACAGCAGATATTGAAATGCCGGTCCGGCACGCTTGCCATGGACATGGCTGCTGCCGTCGATGGTGCGAAATACACCGGCGGCGATGCTCAGCCCGGCTTTCTTACCGAAACGCTGGCGATACGCAATATCGCCCTGGTCAAAATACCCCGCGGAGGCGTAAACCTGGGCTGCCTCTGTGCGGCTATACGCGGCGCTTACCACGCCGTTCCACCGGAACGACTTCGAACCATATAGGTTGCCGGTAGGCGTCCACGCAGATAGGTCCACGCTCTGGAAGCTGACCCCCAAGGCTCCTCCCACCGACCAGGAGTTGAACGTCTTGCGGAAGCTTACGCCCAGGCTCTGGCTGTTGAATCCGGGCTCGGTGTTGGCTGCTCCGCCGGTAAACGAGTGCGCTAAGGTGTAGTAAATGCCCCCGCTTAGGGACTCATTGAATTGGTGGTTGACCGCAACACCGCCACCAACGCTGGCCACGTAGCTCCATCCGCCCTGCTGATCAAGCGCATTCATCCCCAATACGGGAGTAAAGCTGATTTGCGTTGTCCCACTCAGCGTGTAACTCAGAGAGAAGTTATTCGCGATGTAGCTTGTATTACCGAGCTGTTGTGCCAGGACACTTTGCTGCACAAAACCGTTGCTGGAAGGCTGGAAAAGGTATTGCGGGTTGGCGAGGATATAGTTCTGGAAGAAAATGTAGCTAATGCCGGCGCTAAGCGACCATCGCGGAGTTAGCTGATCGCTGTAGCCCAGCACCGCCACCTGATTGAAGAGCGGCGTCGTACCGGAAACCGAAAACTGTTCCTTCGCGAGGAAATTCAGGCTACCGTTGCCGATTTGTTTGTTCGCTCCTATCGTGGCGAACAAGCTATCTCCAGCCAAAGTCTGCTTAGGCTCCCCTGGGGCGGAGTCCACCACATAAAAGAAGTTATCGCCGACATTGGCCAGCACGAATGGTCCAAGTTTTACTCCAGCAGTAGCCCGGCCTTGCGTTGGGGCACCCAATTGGGTAAACGGATCGTCGGTGGCGAAGTTTGGGTAAAAGCGGTCCGCATCGCCGCCAGCGCCGTATTGCACAGTGGTGTCCTGCTGGGCTTGCGGGGCCTGCTGGGCCTGCGATCCGCTAGGGTCAATTGCTGTGCCGGAATCCTCCGGGCGCTGCCCATTGCTGCTGGACTCGCCGTCGGCGGCCGCAGGGGGATTGGCTGCTTGCTCATCCTGGGGCAACGATTGTGGAATCTGCTGCGCAGAGCAAACCCCAACCCAGATCAGAAACGCAGTGGTCGCACAGAACCTTCGAAACGCACGCGTCTTGCTCATAGCCGCCTCTGAAGGATCGATTAGGGCACAACGATGATGTCGCCCACTACAATGGGAATATCGGGCTGCTTACCCTCAACAACCTTGCGATAGTTGAAGGGAATCCGCTTCTGGTGGCCATCCACCGTGCGCAGCAAATACATGTTCTGCGGCTTCGCGAACTGGTTGGGACCGCCGGCCTCGGTCAGTAGTTGCAGCACGGTCTCCGGGCTGGTCAACAGAACGGCGCCGGGACGAGACACTTTACCGACGAGATAGGCTTTGCGGCTGCGAATGTCACGCACCACGACCGTGACTTGCGGTTCGGCCACCACGTCCTTCAGCTTTGTGGTCAGCAAGTCCTGAACTTGCGGCGTAGTCAGGCCGGCCACGTGAACGTCCCCAACCACCGGCAACGTGATGATTCCATCCGGCCGAACGACGGCCGGCCCGGACAGGTCAGGCTCCTTCCAAACCGAGATGAACAAGCTATCCGCAACTCCTACGATGTAGGAGGGATCGACCTTGATACCGTTCAGCACGCTCGGGTCGGGCGGTGGAGTCTTCGTATCCGGATCGGCTTCCGAGGCGGACGATGCTGGTGAAGCAGACGGCGCGGCAGCACCAGCAGGCGAAGCGGTTTTACCTGCAGCAGCGCTGTTTGGACCCGTGTTAGCCGCGGCCGTAGGTGCGCTCGAGTTCGAGGCCATCGCCTTGGTTTCGGCTGGCGCCGATGTCAGGGCTGTTCCGATTGCCTGCTTCGCCGGCTCGGGAGCATTTTGTGCCAGCACCGCTGAACAGTAACCGCAAAATAGCCCTGCGGAGATTACCCACACTTGAAGTCGCAAAATCATATTGGGCTGTTCCGTTCCGAAGCAATTACTACTCTCCAGGAAGCACGTATACTGCCGTTTGCGTGCACTGGCGCAGGGGTATCAAATGCAGAAATTGGCGGGCATTAGCGGGCGGCGGGACATATTTGACAAAAAATTTCTTCCCGACCTGAAAACGCTTTCACAAACTGCGATCAGGCACCGTTTGGCCTTATCTGGCACCATGATGCTAGGGCTGGAATGGAACGATATTCCAACGCGGGTTGTAAACCCGGTAGGGCTTGTTACGCTTGAACCAATTCCAGGCATCGCGGCCCGAATAGCCATCCACTGTAATGTCGGTCAGGTAGCTAACGGCGGCCAGATTGTAAAAGCCGCGCACATTTCCGGACTTGTCGGCGCCCGACCATCCGCTCGGCAGTACGAGGTATGCGCTCTGAAAGACCTTCCAGTCAGGCACCCAGCGATCGGGGCTCTTGAGCCGCTGCGGATAAACGTACTCTTCGATGAGATAGTGGTTCACGCTCGGATCGAGTAGCGTGTGGAAGTAGCGTTTGGCGAGAAAGGTCAGCAGCGGCTTCGTATCCGCCAGTCCGAGCTGGCGAATCATCCCCAGCGTGCAGATCAGAAACGGCTCCTGGAAGTTTGACCCCGCCGCACGAAGCATCGCCGGGTTCACGTTGTTGATTTTGCCGTTTTCCGCATAGGCAAGCGAGGCGCTGTCCACCTGCCATGCTCCCAGCGGCGAAGGATCCCGGGCCTGGCTGGACTGCCACGTGGTCTTGCCCCAATTGTAGGCAACGCGACGATCGGGATAATCGTTGGGCAGCGCATGTGCGCCTTCAAACATGGCTAGTGTGTTGAGCAGCTTGTCCCGGAAGTAGGGCGCCTCGGGTCCTTCGTCGGGCGACGCGACCGCGGCATAAGCCACTGTCCGCAGCGCCCATGCCTGATCGCGCGTCCAGCGCGTGAATAGAGCCAGCGAGCCTTGCCGGTAGTAGTCGTTGCTAAGGTCGAAGCATCCGGTATAGAAGGCCACTGTATAGGCCGCCTGCATCTGCAGCTGTTCAAGGTAGTAGTACTTGCCGGTCAAGGTGTACGGCAGGTAGCCGACGTCACCCATGTGACTGGTGTCGAGCGCAGGCCAGCCGCCTGTATTCGGGGGCCCCGGGGCATGGATCAGGTCGGCCGGCTGCGTGATGCAATCGGGACGAAAGTTGCCGACTTGCAGCGTGCCCTGCGGACGCGCATTGACCGAAACCACTCGCCCTTGTGTCGTTGCATGCCCATTCGGCGCATCGAAGAACTTCCCTGAGCCGGCCTTTTCGTCTGCCTCCCGAAACCACATTGGAAAGCGCCCTACCAAGTCCGCATTGTCGATCATGGCTTTGCGAGGCTCGCCGGTCAGTAGGTTCAGGATGTCCCAGGTGTCCGCCAGTCCAATCCATTCGGCATCGCCGCCAGCGTCGATGGCACGATCGAAGTTGCCTATGCCCACCTCCTGCCCAGGCGCATCTGCCCCGCCGGGAATACTGAAACGCGCGGGATGCGAGTGTTCGTATTTTTCAAACGATCCGGCAATGGCGTTCGCGTCGCCAGTGGAGCTGGTGTCGAAGTTGGGATACATTCCGGTCGACAGCAGGTATCGGGCGTTCCAGTCATATCTCGCCGCAGGAGGGTCCGACCCTATCCAATACGAGCGTCGCCAGCGGGTGAAGGCATAGTGGGTGAAGGTCGGCTGATTCAGCCTGGTGACGGGAGATGCGAAGCCGGTGGTCAACGTCAGCGAATAATCCTGATTGCGCGCGCTCCTGGCGGGATCGCTGGAGGCCCAGGAATTTTCGATGGTAAAACCGACCTCGACTTTGTGGTTCTGGGGATAGAACCACGCTTCGAAAATCGGATGCAGCGGGGTGCTCTTCCCGCCATCCATACTGACGTCGTAGGTGCGTCCTTCGCGGTCTTCGATGATGACGGCGGTCACGACCGGGCCGCGCAGCCAGTAACGAAACTTGCCCGCATCCAGCATGGCGCGCGCGCTGATGTTGTGCGATGCGGCGCCGCTCAGACGCTCGGCGGCTTCGAAGTCGTACGCGGGTTCGAGCATTGCGGCCTTGCTAAGATAGCCCGCAGGAGTACTGTTCTTCGACTCGCTATCGCGACTCGCCGAGTTGATGAATCCCACCTCCACGGCACGATGGCCGGGGATCTCGGGCACGACCAGCGAAACGATGGCAAATTTCAGCGAACCGTCAGGCCAGCGGTTCTTGTCGTCGCACTGCCACGACGGCGCAGGCTTGCCATTGATGGTCGGCTGCGCGTAGCGCGCGATCTCGCCCTTGCGGAAAAAGCGAGGCAGAGAATACGGGGCATTCGTTTGTGTCGAGCCGCTGCGGTCTGAGATGCGGATGATATTCTCGCTGGAAACCGCGGGCGATCCTTCCATGTGGGGCGCGAAAGCAATGATGAGAACAAGGAGAAAGGCGCAATAGCAGGATTTCCAGGCGCTCGTTGCCATATGGCTTGTTGAGAGCACCTATGCTACCACTCTGCGAAAGAGTCTAAGGGCACAGGGTTGGTTTCCCCCGTGCCCTTGCATTAACCAGCGGGTTCCGGATGCAGGTCTTGCTACTGCATCGGCTGAATCGTCCACTGTGGTTCGTCGTTGTACACCAGCGACAGCCCCGCGGCATCGCTCGTCGTCAAGTAGTTCCAGGCGTTCTGGCCGGTGTAGCCATCGACGGTGAGGTTGGTCATGAAGCTGATGGCGCTGGCTGCCTCCGCCGCGTAATCCACGCCGCTCATGCTCCAGCCCGCGGGCAACGTTGTGTAGCCTGACTGGAAGGTATTCCAGTCGGTGATCCACACGCAGCCCGGGTTGGCCGGGTTCTGGCATACGTAGCCGACCAGCGTCGTCGGGTAGACGTACTGCTCGATGAGGAAGTGGTTGACCGCGGGATTCAACAGAACGTTGAAGTACCGCCGTGCGTTGTGCTGCAGCAGCGGCGTCGTATCGACGATGCCCAACTGCCTGGTCATGCCGAACACGATGTCGATAAAGCTCGACATGAACCCCGGCATGGCCGACTGCACGATGTTGACATTGATGTTGTTGTTGGCCCCGTTGCCGTTCGCGACGTAGCAGGTGGTGGTTCCATCCTGGCAATCGCCCATGCGCCAGAAGTGTAGCGTCGAAGGATTCGCCGACTGCCCATACTGGAAGTAATTCAGGCCCCAGTTGTAGCTCCACGTCGCATCGCTTCCGGTGGTGGTCTGCGGCAGGTTGGTCGCACCCTCGGACAAGGACACGTTGTTGATCACCTTGCTGGCGAAGTACGGTCCTTCCGGCGTACTGTCAACCGCGATGAATGCGGCATAAGCCATCGTGCGTAGCGCCCACGCCATCTCGCGCGTCTGGCTGAACAGCATTCCGTAGTGACCCTGGCGGCCCCAGCTTTGGGTTGCGGAGTAGCAGCCTTGCCCGTGACCGGCCGCGTAGCCCGCCTCCAGCATTTCGTTCTCGAGATAAAAGTACTTGCCGGTCAGCGTGTACGGAACATAGGCGAAGTCCGGCAGGTGACTGGTATCTGCCGGGACGGTGTACCAGTTGCTGCCGTCGCCGGGCAGGCTCGTCGCGATCAGGTCCGCGCTGTTGTTGTTGCAGCTCACATTCCAATTCGTCAGGTTCAGGGTTGCATACTGGCGAGAGTTGATCGAGACGACGTGGCCGTAAGGATCCACGCTTCCCGTGCCCGGCTCGTCGAAGTAGTGGCCGGTGCCGGCGTAGTGGTCGGCCTCACGGAAGAAGATGGGGAAACGGCCCGCAAGATCGGCGTTGTCGGTCATCATCTTCTGCATGCGATTGTCGCCCGTCATCAGGTAATCGACGTCCCATTGCGAATACGGTCCGATCCATGGTGCATACCCCGCAGCGTTGATGGATTCGTCGTAATTGACGATACCCCCGTTGCCGTCAATGTTGTCGATGCCGGGAATCGTCAGCCGGCCCGCGGGTTCGTTGGTGTAGACCGCATACATCGCCTCCAGGTCCTGCTCGTTCGCAGTAAACGCCGGGTTGAAGTTTGCGTATGCCGTGGTGGATGCCAGGTATGGCCAGTTGTAATTGATCTGGATCGGCGCAGGCGCGGCGCTTACCCAGAAGTCGCGGCGCCAGCGCGTAAAGATGTCTTGCGTGAAGGTGGTTTGAGTGAGTTGGGTAGTCGGATTGTTGAAGCCCGTGGTCAGCGTGAGCGCGAACGTCTGGTTCCGCGCGGAGTTGGCCGCGGTCGATGATGCCCAGGAATTCTCAAGCGTAAATCCCAGCTCCACCTGATTGCCCTGCGGATAGAACCAGGCCTCGTAGATGGGATGCAGCGGATTGCCCACTCCGCCATCGGTGTTGACGTCGAAAGTTCGGTTGTTGCGGTCTTCCAGGATGACCGCGGTGACGATCGGACCTTGCAGCCAGTAGGTGAAGTCTCCCGCCTCCAGGATGCTGTGGGCGCTGATTGTGGGACTGTTGGTGCCCGTGAGCTGCATCTGGCCGTCGAAGTTGTAACCCTGGCCCAGCATGTCGGACTGCTGCAGGTACCCAGTATTGTTTCCGGAGCTTTGGTTCTGGAAGCTCACCTGAGTGCCGCTGGTGGAGAGATTCGGTATCACGAAGCTCACGATTGCAAACTTGAGCGAGCCGTCCGGCCAGCGATTCTTCACGTCACACTGTGTCAGGATGGGCGTGCTCCCGATCACTGCCTGCGCAAAGCTCGGTATGTCGCCGTCTTTGAAGAACCGGCCAATGGAGAGGATGCGGTTGGTCTGCGGCGATCCGGAAGTCGAGTAGACGATAATCGAATCTCCTCCGCCTCCGCCGCCGCTGCTTGTGACCGTCAATGTCACAGTCGTTGTTTCTTGCGTGCTACCACTCGTTCCGGTGACCGTAATCGTGTAATTGCCGGTTGGCGTGCTTCCGCCAACCGTTATGGTCATGGCGGAGTTGCCCGACCCCGGCGCAGGTATGGTTTGCGGATTAAAGGTCACGGTCGTGCCCGAAGGAATGCCTGAGGCTGACAGGCTGATCGCGCCGTTGAAGCCGCTGCTAACTGTAGAAGTGATGGTCGAGCTTCCCTGATTGCCTTGCTGCACCGTCAGCGACGATGGCGAGGCCGACAGCGCGAAGCTGGCAGCAGCCGTCACCGTCAGCGTTACCGTCGCGGTGCGCTGCAAGCCGCCGCCGTTGCCGGTTACGGTGATGGGATACGTGCCCGCTACCGTGCTCGCCCCCACCGTGATGGTCATGCTCGAGCTACCCGATCCGGGTGCAGGAATCATAGACGGGTTGAAGCTGACCGTCGTGCCCGACGGCATGCCCGACGCGGACAGGCTGATGGCCCCGTTGAAGCCGCCGCTGATGGTGGAAGTAATGGTCGAGCTTCCCTGATTACCTTGCTGCACCGTCAGCGACGAGGGCGAGGCCGACAGCGCGAAGCTGGCAGCAGCCGTCACCGTCAGCGTTACCGTCGCGGTGCGCTGCAAGCCGCCGCCGTTGCCGGTTACGGTGATGGGATACGTGCCCGCTACCGTGCTCGCCCCCACCGTGATGGTCATGCTCGAGGTGCCCGATCCGGGCGCGGCAAGCGTGGAGGGATTGAAGCTCACGGTTGTGCCGGATGGCATTCCCGATGCCGACAAGCTGATGGCGCCGTTGAAGCCGCCGCTGATCGTGCTCGTGATCGTCGATGTGCCCTGATTGCCCTGTTGCACGGTCAGCGAGGACGGCGAGGCGGAAAGCGCGAAATTCGGCGAACCGCTGCCGACTTGCGCTACTCCCAGGAAGGCGAGCGGCGTGTCGTCGCCGGTGTTTTTAGCTGTCCCCACCACCACGGTCAGGAGGTTACCGGCCAGCGTTACCTGCTGCTGCAGATTGCTGCCCGGCCAGGCGGCCGCGGACCAGTTATTCGCCTTGGCATCGTCGAAGTAGTTCTGACTGTCGGATCCCCTGGCGACGGTGGCCAATAGCGTGGTGCCGTCGAAGAACTGGATCTGGCACTGTACCCAGCAGGACTGGTAGCCCGCGTCACCCAGCGCGAGCGACAGGTTGTAGGTGCCCGCCGCCGGCAGTTCGACCTTGAAGGTCGCGGGGGTGCCGTTCATCGCGTAATTGATTCCGGCCAGCCGCGGATCCTGGGTCGCGATGCGGTTCCGGCCATATATCACACTGGTGTTCACCCAGCCATAGGTCACGCCGTTTCCTTGCGTGGGATACAGATTCGTTGGCAAGACACCAAGGTCGCCGGGAGGATCGGTCACAAAATTCAAGGTGTTGCGGAAGTCGAAGCCCTGCTGCCAGCCGTTACCGGCAGCCGTGACCGTCAGGGTCACGGTGGTATTGCGCTGCAGTCCGCCGCCGTTGCCGGTCACAGTAATTGGATAGGTCCCAACGGGCGCGCTGGCTGCGACCGTGATGGTCATCGTCGAGTTGCCCGAACCAGGAGCCGGTATGGTCTGCGGGTTGAAGCTTACGGTCACACCCGAAGGATTGCCCGAGGCGGACAAGCTGATCGCCGCGTCAAAACCGCCGCTGATGGCAGAGGTGATGGTCGAGCTGCCCTGGTTGCCTTGCTGCACGCTCAATGAAGCCGGCGAGGCCGACAGCGCGAAGCTGGCAGCAGCCGTCACCGTCAGGGTTACCGTCGCGGTGCGCTGCAAGCCGCCGCCGTTGCCGGTTACGGTGATGGGATACGTGCCCGTTGGCGTGCTCGCCCCGACGGTGACCGTCATGGTCGAATTGCCTGACCCGGGCGCAGGAATCGTCGCCGGATTGAAGCTCACGGTCGTGCCGGATGGCATTCCCGACGCGGATAGACTGATCGCCGCGTTAAAGCCGCCGCTGATGGTTGACGTGATGGTCGAGCTCGCCTGCGTACCTTGAGCTGTGGTTAGCGAGGAGGGTGATGCGGACAGCGCGAAGTTGGGCTGCGCTTGCGCCGTGACCGTGAGCGTCACCGTCGTGGTGCGCTGCAAGCCGCCGCCGTTACCCGTTACGGTGATGGGATATGTCCCCACCGGCGTGCTCGCGCCAACGGTGATGGTCATAGCTGAGGTGCCCGAACCGGGCGCGGCAAGCGTGGAGGGATTGAAGCTCACGGTTGTGCCGGATGGCATTCCCGATGCCGACAGGCTGATGGCGCCGTTGAAGCCGCCGCTGATCGTGCTCGTAATCGTCGATGTGCCCTGATTGCCCTGTTGCACGGTCAGCGAGGACGGCGAGGCGGAAAGCGCGAAATTCGGCGAACCGCTGCCGACTTGCGCTACTCCCAGGAAGGCAAGCGGCGTGTCGTCGCCGGTGTTTTGGGTTGTCCCCACCACCACGGTCAGGAGGTTACCGGCCAGCGTTACCTGCTGCTGCAGATTGCTGCCCGGCCAGGCGGCCGCGAACCAGTTATTCGCCTTGGCATCGTCGAAGTAGTTCTGACTGTCGGATCCCCTGGCGACGGTGGCCAATAGCGTGGTGCCGTCGAAGAACTGGATCTGGCACTGTACCCAGCAGGACTGGTAGCCCGCGTCACCCAGCGCGAGCGACAGGTTGTAGGTGCCCGCCGCCGGCAGTTCGACTTTGAAGGTCGCGGGTGTGCCGTTCATCGCGTAATTGATTCCGGCCAGCCGCGGATCCTGGGTCGCGATGCGGTTCCGGCCATATATCACACTGGTGTTCACCCAGCCATAGGTCACGCCATTTCCTTGCGTGGGATACAGATTCGTTGCCAAGACACCAATGTCGCCGGGAGGATCGGTCACAAAATTCAAGGTGCTGCGGAAGTCGAAGCCTTGCTGCCAGCCGCCTCCCCCGCCCGAGGAAGTCACGGTAAGCGTCACGGTCGTGTTTTGCTGCACTCCGCCGCCGTTGCCGGTCACGGTGATGGGATAGGTCCCACGTTGGCGCGCTGGCTGCGACCGTGATGGTCATCGTCGAGTTGCCCGAACCAGGAGCCGGTATGGTCTGCGGGTTGAAGCTTACGGTCACACCCGAAGGATTGCCCGAGGCGGACAAGCTGATCGCCGCGTCAAAGCCGCCGCTGATGGCTGAGGTGATGGTCGAGCTGCCCTGGTTGCCTTGCTGCACGCTCAATGAAGCCGGCGAGGCAGACAGCGCGAAGTTGGGCTGCACTTGCGCCGTGACCGTGAGCGTCACCGTCGTGTTCTGCTGATCGCCGCCCCCGTTGCCGGTCACGGTGATGGGATACGTGCCCGCCGGCGTGCTCGCCCCGACGGTGATCGTCATGGTCGAATTGCCCGACCCGGGCGCAGGAATCGTCGCCGGATTGAAGCTGACCGTGGTGCCGGATGGCATGCCCGACGCGGACAAGCTGATCGCGCCATTGAAGCCGCCAGTGATGGCCGACGTAATGGTCGAGCTTCCCTGATTTCCTTGCTGAATGCTGAGCGAGGCTGGCGAAGCTGAGAGCGTGAAATTCGCCCCCGCTGCGCTCACTGTCAGCGTGATGGACACGTTCTGCTGCACGCCGCCGCCGCTGCCGGTTACAGTCATCGTGTAGTTTCCGACCGGAGTATTGGCGCCGACGTTGACAGTCATCGTCGTGGAGCCCGTTCCCGGTGCGGGTATGGTCGGCGGATTGAAAGTTGCGGTCGTGCCCGTCGGAACCCCGGTCACGGAAAAGCTGATCGGGTTATTGAAGCCTCCGCTGACCGTGGTCGACAGCGTTACTGTGCTCTGATTTCCCTGCTGGATGTTCAGAGCGGTCGGCATCGCCGTTAATGTGAAACTTGGCGGGCCGGCCGCGGTGACGTTCAGCATGACTATGGGATTGCGGGTATCGCCGCCGCCGTAGGCGTTTACCGTTATTGGGTAGCTTCCCGCTGGCGTCGTCGCACCCACATTGATCGTCATGGTCGAGGTGCCTGCGCCGGGCGCCGCAATCGTTGCTGGCGAGAAAGTGACGGTGGTATTCGCCGGCATACCGACGGCGGTCAATGCGATTGGATTATCGAATCCATTCGAAACCGTGGTTGTAATCTGCGTCGATCCCTGGCCACCCTCCGGGATGGTCACAGTTCCCGGTGACTCGGTGATGGCAAAGTTCGGAGTAGCGCCGCCGCCGGTCAACTGCATTGTCCAGGCGTTCATCGTGCGGTCGTTCACGATGGCGAAGGTGTCAATCGAGGGAAAATACTGGAAGCGGCCATAGATGCCGTAATTCTTACCCTGGGACAATCCTTCCGGAGGTTGCGGATAGTCCACGCCTTGTACAGGCGAGGGATTCGTGCTGATCGGCACGTCCAGGCACTGCTGCGGCGGAACGGTGCCAAAGGGAGTAACCACCGGCTGAGGGTTGGTATTCAGCAAATAAACCTGGTTGCCGCCCCCCGGGTAGCCGACCATCAATCCCAGTTTGCCGTCCCACGCCAGGCCGCCGCTGCGATACGTCAGGTCGCAGGTAGGATTCGCCCAGCTCGTCATGGTGTACGGTGGATTCAGCGAAAACACCTGCAAGGTCTGCGAGGTCGGGACCGACGAATATCCCGTATTGTTGGTCGTTCCGGCTGCACCAACCACCACGAAGAGATTGTTGACCGGATCGATGGCCGCAGTCGTGCCGTCCTCGATGTGATACTGCTGCGTCAGGATGGTATAAGTGCCGGTGCTGGGATTGAAGTCCGACAGCGTCCAGCTCTTGTCGTGCATGATGATGTGGCCGGTGTTCGGATTGTACGCAGTCGTCGGGAAGCCCGGCGATTGCGAATAAGGCTGGAGCAGGTTCCAGGTCACCGCGCTGAGATCCAGCGTCCACGCCTCCTGCGACAGATATCCAATGTTGGAGACCGAGCCGCCGAAAGAATACAGCTTGTTCTGGTACGGCACATATTGCAGGTTATTGTAGGTATGACGTGAGGCCGGGCTGGCGCCCGGCTGATACACACCGCCATCCACGGAGCGAACAAAGTAAGGGTCCAGTCCTTCCCACGCATTGCCGTCCCAGATATAGGGAATCGGAATGGTCGGACTGGTGATCGAAGTCCACGACGGAGTCCCGTCCAGGTTCAGTGCCGACACTTCATTGCCGGCATAGTCGCTGTGCCCGCCGCCCCAAACGATCAGCCGCTGGTGATTATCGTCGGCTACGGCTCCGCTCCACGGTACCGTCTGATAACAGTTGAAGTCGTAGTTGGTTGTGGTGGTCATGGTCGGGTCGCTGTACATGCCGTTGGGCACATTGCCCAGGCAAATCGACTCCATGACCGTGTTCGCCAACTGGTGCCAGCCAAATCCGGTGGGCGCCAAATGCGCGGGCGTTACCTGCACCAGGACGATTGTCTGATGACCTGTTCCCCCCGACTTCGCCGTTACGGCCACCGGGTAGCTGCCAATCGGCGTACTGTCGCCGACCGCAATGGTCATGACGGCGGTGCCGATTCCGGGAGCGGGAATGGTCGTTCTGGCGAGCGACGCCGTCATTCCTGCCGGCATGCCGACCACGCCTAGCTCGATTGGGTTACGGAAACCGGAGAGGATGTTGGTGAGCACGATCGTACTCACCTTCGACTGCTGGGCAACGCGTACCGCGGCAGGCGTGCTGCTCACCGTAAAATCCGGGGCCTGCGCAAACCCCGCCGAGATGAAAAGCAATATCGCGGGGACAATTAGCAGTTTGATTGCGAGTGCTCCGCCTGTTGCGCGGCAGCGAATAGGGCTGATGGGGAACAGAGTACTCATGCCTAAACACTATCGACATGGCCCATTGGGAGTACAGAGATAGTCACCGTAGCAGAAAACTTCCGTAACCTTAATCGCAGCCAAGTTTAATTACGAGGTAACCTAAGACTACGATAACGTTCTAGGGATAAATTTCTCACCGTCTGATATTACCTGGAGGAAACACCCTATTTCATGCGAATAGATTCATGGGGTTATGCGCGCCTTGTCGGGAGAAGATAAGCTGAGGAAAAAGCCGCGGAATCTCCCAAAAAAGTGAATTCCGCGGCCAAACAGTCGAAGGTAACTCGAGTAGTAGGCTTACTTTGATGCCATTTCGGCAAGCATCCGCTTCGCCTCGGGCGCTTCGGAGAAGTCCCGGCATCTTCAGCGCCGCTAACCGGAGGGATCAAGGTGCGACACTGGAATCCTCGTCAGGAGGCTGAGGGACCAAAAGCAGTCACCGTAGCAGAAGACCTTCCATAACCCAAATCGCAGCTAGGTTTGATAACGACGGTAACGTTGGCAGATTACTTTGACCCCATTTCGGCGAGCATTCGCTTGGCTTCGGCAGCTTCGGGGAAGTCCGGCATCTTGAGCGCTGCCTGCAGCTCGCGCCTGGCATCGGCGTCCTTGCCGGCCTTGAAATACGCAGTGCCTAAGTGATAGAGGCCGTTAGGATCGTTAGGATTTTTCGCGACCGAGTTTTTCAGGTTCTCGATGGCCGCTTCATACGAGCCTTTTTTCAGATAGATCCAACCCAGCGTATCGGCGATGCTCGGGTCATCGGGAGCTTTCTCCTTGGCCTCCTCCGCCAGCTTCAGGGCGGTATCGATATTGCCGCCGTGCTCGGCATAGACCCAAGCGAGATTATTCTTGGCCAGCACGTTGTCGGGATCGGCGGCCAGCGCGTTCTCATAGGCCACATGGGCCTTGTCGTAGTTTTTCTGCAGCTCGTAGATCTGCCCGAGGCGTGCCATGCAATACGACCGTGAGCTCTTCTGCTGCGCAGCTTTCTCGTACTGCTGCCGCGCAAGATCCAACTGCTTCATCAGGAAATAGGTGTCGCCCAGGCCCACAACCGAACTTGTCAGATTGGGGTCGATCTGTAAGGCGTGATTGAAGGCATCAAGCGCCTCAGGAAACTTTGCCCCCTGGTCGGCCAATTGTCCCAGCACCTGATATCCAAGTGCCCAATTGGGTGTCTTTTGCAGGTGCGCCTTGACTACCTCAAGCGCCTTATCGGGCTGCTTCTGGCTGACATAGCTCATGCCGAGGGAAAACAGTGCCACTGAGGACTGCGGCGAAAGCTCCAGCGCGCTGGAAGCAATCGTGCCCGCCTGCGCATATTGCTTTTGCGCCAGCTTGATTGATGACAGAGATTCCAGGACCAGAATTTTCCTTTGCGCCAATCCCGGGTTCGTCAGAAGGCTTTCCATCTGCGAATCGGCCGACTCGAAATCCCCCTTCGCGGCCAGTGCTTCCCCCATCAGGAAGGAGTGATCGATCATGTTGGGAGGCCGCGACTGGTCTTGACTCAGTTCCTGCATGGCCTGATCGACGCGCCCGCGCTGCAGATCGATGGAGGCCAGCAGCAGCAGCGCTCCGGGATAATTCGCGTTGACCTTGATGACGTCCTGCAAGGCCGATTGGGCGTCTTTCAGGTCTCCGCTGGCGATGTAGGCGCGCCCCAATTCGAACGCTGGTTCGGGAGAGTCGGGCCGCACTTTGTGACTCTGCTGCAGCAGCGGGATGGCCTGCGCCGGCATGCCACGATCGAGCATCACCCGGCCCTCCAGCGCTAACGCCTGCCAGTCGCGTGGGTTGTGCTTCACCACCTTTTCCAGAATGTTGGCGGCATCTTCCAGCCGATTCTGTATGGCGTAGGTGATGGCAAGCCCATGCCAACTGCGCCAATCTTTGTCGTCGGCATTGACCAGGCGCTGATACTCCGCTTGCGCCTCTTTGGGGCGCTTGGACTGCAGATAGAACATTGCCAGCACGTCGCGGTATTGCGATTTCGTCTTCGATGTTTGCTGTAGCTGCCGGTAGAGCGGCTCGGCATCCGAGTAGCGTTGGTGCCGCATATAAAACGCTGCCAGCATGGTGATGAAATCCACCGTGTTGGAGTTCTGCTGATAGGCCTGTTTCAACACCGATTCAGCGTTTTGCAGATCGCCTTGGGTTTCGTAGCTGGCACTGAGGATTCCCGGCGCCAGCGGAGAATTGGGACCTAGTTTCCAGGCGCGGCGCAACGTGGCCTGCGCCGGTTGTACTTCGTTGCGCTGCATCTGCAACAGGGCGGCGTCCTGTAAACCGCGAACATTATTCGGATCGCTTGCCAGCACCTGGTTCACCAGGGTCTGCGCGCGATGGAAATCCTGCAGGCCGAATTCAGCTTCTGCCAGCAGAAGCGTTGCGGCTTTGTCATCGGTCCAGTGGTTAAGGATCTCCCCCGCCTGGCGTCGCGCCTGGGTGAAGTTTCGCGCGCGCGCCAGCAGTTCGCCGACCATCAGCTGGGCGTCGTAGTTGTCGGGATCGGCCGCGCTGGCGTCTACGAAGCGATGGAATGCTTCCACCGTGTCGCCACGTTGCAGTTCGATTTTGCCCAGCGCAAACTGCGCCTTTGCAAGCTGCGGGTCCAACTGCAACGCACGCTTCAGCTCGATGGCAGCGGCATCGGTTTTGTCCTCGCGCAGATATTTCTCAGCGCGTTCGTATGCCTTCTCCGCCCGGACCTTGGGGTCGCGAATACATCCGGAGGTGATCAGCAATAACAGCACTGCCCCAGCGACGGCTGTGGCACAACAGGCTTGGAACCCGCGCGTTGCGGTATGACTACCGCCGGCGAAGTGTGGCGTATTTCGCATAGCATTGCCTCGGAGGGCTTATTTCGCGCCCTTTCCCGATAACATCACCTTCCCCGTCTCGAACAGGATGACCCAGTCCAGCATTGGGGAGAGGTGTTTGATGTAAAACAGGTCGTGCTCGAGCTTGGAGCGCGATTCTTCTACGCTCGCGCCGTATCCGCATTTCACTTGCGCCCAGCCGGTGATGCCTGGACGCAGTGAGTGTCGTTGGCGGTAATACGGAATCTCTTCTTCGAGCATGCGGACCAGGGCCGGCTGCTCTGGACGCGGGCCTACCAGACTCATGTGGCCGAGCAGAACGTTGATCAGTTGCGGAATCTCGTCGAGCCGAAACCTGCGAATAAAGCGCCCCACGCGGGTGATCCGCGGATCGCTGTCCGCGGTCCACGCCTGCTTGGTGGGACGCGGGTTATGCCACATGGAACGGAACTTCAAAATCCGGAAGACTTTCCCGTTCAATCCAACGCGGTCCTGGCGGAACAAAATAGGGAAGCCGCTCTCCAGGAAGATGGCGGCGGCCACCGGCATCGCGAGAGGCCCGACAATTACAAGACCGAGAAGGGCAAGGACCATGTCGACAGACCGCTTTGCTGCCAGCACCGCCCGCGACTTGCGGAAGCCTTCGGAGAGGATCAGCCAGCTTGGCGAAAGCTCGTCGAGCAAAATTCGTCCGGTGACGCGCTCGTAAGTTTTGTGCGCTTCTTCCACCTGAACACCGAGGAACTTCAGGTTGAGAAGCTCTTTCAGCGGCATCTGCGCCCGGCGTTCAGCCAACGAGAGCACCACAGTGTCAGCTTGCTTGGCCACCGCCAGCCGCTCGACGTCTTTCACACGACCGAGCACTGGAAAGGCGACCTCCGCCGGTTCAGGCGGCGACTCAAGCGCAGCTGCAACGACAGCGCCGCTTGCCATGACCCCGGCAGGAGAAGCAAAATTCAATTGCAGCAACTTGCCGCTTGCAGCGAAGCGAGCGTGTCTTGCGCGGCTTATGCCGTATTCGGCTGCGTGGTCGTCATAGCGATTGTTCTCTGCGATAGCGGCCGAGACCGGCACGCGCTTCGGAGCAGTTACGTCTTCCTCGAGAAACCCGAGCACCTTGACGTTGAGTTCGGGACGCTGCGCAATTTCCCAAGCCAGCGACTTACCCGGACCGCCGCTTCCCATGATGAGCAGGGTTTGCGGAGTTCGCAAAAAAGGCAGCCCCACATCGACCAGCAATCGCCAGCCGACCACAAACGAGATGATGATGGGCGCAGCAATGGCCGCGACGCCACGGCCCAGGCTCAAGTCCGGATCAATGTAGTAGATCACGGCCAGCAGCAGGCAGGCTGCGCCGAGGGCCTGCAAGAGGCGGGCAAACAACATGGGCCGCCTGCGAACCGTGCGCAGATCGTACAGGTCGCAGTAGTACAGCGAAAGATCGCAGGCCGCAATGACCAGGAGATAGCGGGCGAGCGTGTCCGGCTCGCTCAACTGCTGGCGCAGCGCCGTCAAATCCCGGAATCGCAGCGCGGTGGCAAACAGCAACGCACACCCGATGAGCGCACCCTCGGACAGCAGAAGGATCAAGGTCTTGCCGGGAATCCGTTGTCCGCCGATGTTCATGAATTCTCAATGGTAGGCGGAGCAGGATTCGAACCTACGACCTCCCCGGTGTAGTCGGGGCGCTCTCCAACTGAGCTATCCGCCTCCTCGGGCAGAGTCTCGCAAGTCAGAGTCCAAAAGCGCCAGGAGTTGCAAGCCATACGAGAGTGCTGCGATTGCAGCCCATTGCGATACGATTTTCATCAGCTTGGGAGATTTTCGTCTTGCAAACGGGTCGAAGACGTTCCTCAAGACTCCCCCCATGGAGGAATAGGAACTTCTTTTCCCTGCGTGCTGGAAAAAGTTGTAGTAATGGCGCGGAAGTCAAGTCCTGCTACGGGGTTGCTGTGGTGGTTGGCCATGTGGCAATCCGCTTGCACCTGACCGCAGGCTAGGCATGTCCATGCAACAGGATACGTGCGGAGTCCGGGCAACCTCGACATATGTGCGCGAGGCGAACCTCATCGAAGACAGGCCTATTCTGACGGCCTTGGCGAGCCGCTATCTCCAGAGCGACGCCGATCAGAGGCGTTATCAATGGCTCTACTGTGATAACCCCTTTGGCAAGGCTCGGGCATGGATCGCATGCGATAAGTTCGACAACGCTATCGGAATTGCCGCTCTCTTCCCGCGGCAGATGTACTGCCAAGGCGCGGTTGTTCCGGGCTGTGTATTGGGCGATTTCTGCGTCGCCCCGGAACACCGCACCCTGGGCCCGGCGCTCCAACTCCAGCGCGCCTGCTTGCAATCGGTGCAATCAGGAGAATTCGCCGCGGTTTATGACTTTCCCAGCAGAACGATGCTGGCAATCTACAAGCACCTCGGAATAGAGCCGATCGAGCAGTCCGTCCGCATGGCAAAGGTGTTGAGGGCGGACCGGATCTTCCGCAATCTGACCGTGCCGGGCCTTTCTCGAGCCGTGATGGGCAGTGCGAACTTTGTGATTGGTCTGGAAGATCGTGCCTCGGGCAGCCCAGCGAACGTTGAATTCACCCTGCAAGATGGCCCGTGCGGTCCCGAATACTCCGAATTGGCGGAGGAAGTCGGGTCGTCGTTGGGTATTTGTACCGTGCGCAGCGCGGAGTATCTCAACTGGCGCTACCGGCGGCATCCGCATGTCGCGTACGAATTCATGGCGGCGCGGCGCGGCGGGCAATTGCTGGCCTATTGCGTGTTCACCCAGTCAGAGGATGGCGCGACGGTTGCGGAGTTCTTCGGCAAACCGAACGACCGCGTGCTGGTCAGCCTCCTGCGGAAGCTCGCGACCTTGTCCCGTAAACGCGGCGTGGCCACAGTGAGCTTACCGTTGCTGAGTAGAGACCCCCGCCATCGTCTGCTGCGACGCGTGGGATTCCGGGCGCGCGAAGTCGTCCCGGTACTGGTCATCAGCCAGCGCCGCTCGCAGCTGCTTTTGATGCATGGGGACCGGGAAAGCTAAGGCAGGGGCACTGACGTGACAGAAAACAGGGATTCCGAATCGCGCATAAAAGAATTTGTCTTGCGGACGTTTCCTCCGGCGCGCAAGCGAAACATCACCGGAAGCACCGACCTGCTTGAGACCGGCATCATCGATTCGCTTGGTGTTCTCGATATCGTCGCCTTTCTGCAACAGGAGTTTGCGGTTACGGTGGAGGACGGCGATCTGACACCGGAAAACTTCAAAAGCATCGCCTGCATGGCGCAATTCCTTGAGCGCAGGCTGGAGCTGCAATCCGGGACGGCTCGATCGGCGTAAGGCAGGTGCCCTGATGGATTCTCTCATTCATCACATGTTGCGCAGTAGCGCCGCACGGTATCCCGCCAAGGAAGCCCTGGTCCATGGATCGCGACGTTTGTCCTATAGCCAAGTCGTCAGCGCGTGCAGTTCGTTTGCGTTCGGATTGCGCACGGCGGGCATCGCGCGCGGCGATCGCGTAGGAATCTATCTCGATCCCTCGGTCGAGCAGGTGCTTTCGATTTTCTCCACCTCGCAGGCCGGCGGCGTCTATGTCCCGATCAACACCGTGCTGGTTCCGGACCAGGTTGCGCATATCGTACGCGACTGCGGAATGAAGGCGCTGATCACTACGCCGGAGAAAATCGAGGCGCTGGAGCCAGCGCTGCGCGATGCGTCGCCTCTCCAATTCTTCGTCGCCACCGGCAATCGCAATGGGCACGGTGCAGCCGAGAGTCATCTGCCGGTACATCGCATGGAAGACATGCTGGCGGCCTCCTTCGATGGCGTTTGGCAGGACTGGGGTATATCGCAGGACCTCGCGGCCATCCTCTACACTTCCGGTTCAACGGGAAAGCCCAAGGGCGTGATGTTGAGTCATGCCAACGTCATGGCAGGCAGCACGATCGTTTCCACGTATCTGGACATTACCGAGCGGGAGCGCATCCTTGCCGTCCTGCCGTTCAGCTTCGACGCCGGCATGAATCAGTTGATGACCGCCTTTCAGCAGGGCGGGACCATCGTCCTGATCAAGTTTGTCTTCGCCACCCAAATTATTGAGGCGCTGCTGGCAGAGGGCATTACCGGATTGGCCGGCGTGCCGACCGTATGGTCCTTGCTGGCCAATGGCGGGATTCTCAAGCACAGCTTCCCGGATTTGCGTTACATCACCAATACCGGGGGAGCGATGCCGCAAGCTGTGCTGCAGACTTTGCGGCAGGCATTGCCCCATACCAGGATATTCCTGATGTACGGTCTGACCGAAGCCTTCCGCTCGACCTATCTGCCCCCGGAAGAGCTGGACCGGCGTCCGACATCAATGGGCAAAGCGATCCCGGATACTGAAGTTCTTGTCGTGAACGAAGCGGGCGAGCGCTGCCGGCCCGGCGAAGTTGGTGAGCTCGTGCATCGCGGGCCAACCGTTTCGCTGGGCTATTGGGGGAATCCGGAGGCAACCAACCGCGTGCTGAAGCCGAATCCGCTTCTGCCGCCTGAGCTGGGAAATTGCGAAAAGGTCTGTTACTCCGGGGACCTGGTGAAGATGGATAAGGACGGCTTTCTGTACTATGTGGGTCGGCGCGACACCATGATCAAGTCATCGGGCTATCGCATAAGTCCTACCGAAGTTGAGGAGATCCTGTTCCAGACCGGCAAGATTCGCCAGGCTGCGGCCATAGGCATCCCCGATGAAGTCCTTGGCCAGACGGTGAAGGCATTCGTGGTTGCCAAAGACGGCGACGAACTGGATTGTGAATACATTCAGGCCTACTGCTTGGAAAAGATGCCGCGCCACATGGTTCCCAAGCACTTCGAAGTCATGAACGAGCTGCCCAAGACCTCCAGCGGTAAGGTGGATTACCCGGCGCTGCGCCGCCGCGAAGGTTTGTGAGATGAAGCTCGCAACTGGCATCGAAGACTCGTTTGCAGCCTTCGGCAGCGAACTACTCATCGGCAATATTCCGGCTAGCCGCCTGGCGAAAGAATTCGGCACGCCGCTGTTCGTCTATGACCAGGCGATCTTGGGTCGCCAATGGGAGCGGCTTCGTGCTGCCGTGCCAAATTTTGCCATCTATTACTCGGTCAAAGCCAATCCTAATCTCAACATTCTCGCCTTCTTCCTGGCGCAAGGCGCGGGACTGGAAATTGCCTCCGCCGGCGAACTCCACCTGGCTCGCGAAGCGGGCTGTCCAGCCGATCGCCTTCTGTTCGCAGGACCGGGCAAGACTCCAGCCGAAATTGAACTCGCGATTCAGCAAGGCGTGGGCGAAATCCATGCCGAGTCCCTGCTCGAGCTAGAGCGAATTGCCAGTATCGGCACGAGGCTGAATCGTCGCGTACCGGTGGCCATCCGCGTCAATCCTGGAGCCGATGTCCAGGGCGGAGCCATGCGCATGGGAGGCAAGCCTGCCCCTTTCGGCATCGACGAGGAGCAGATGGAATTGGCATTGCAGTATGCTGTCTCGCAGTTTGCTATTGATTTCCGCGGAATCCACCTGTTCACCGGGACGCAGATTCTCGATGACGAGGTGCTGCTGGCACAATACCGCAAAGGGTTCCGGGTTGCCAGGCAGGCTGCGGCGATCACCGGCCATCCAATCCGCAGTCTGGATTTCGGCGGCGGGCTTGGGGTTCCCTACTTTAGCGGCGAGGAGAAACTCGATCTTGTCAGGCTGGCTTCGGGCATCGCCGAACTGGAAACGGAGATCAACCATGACCCGGGCTTCTCCGGGACCCGCTTCATTATTGAGCCGGGACGATATCTCGTCGCCGAGGCAGGGGTGTACCTGACGAGCGTGATCGATGTGAAGCTATCGCGCGGAAAGAAGTTCGTGATTCTCGACGGAGGTATGAACCATCACCTCGCCGCATCCGGCAATCTGGGCCAGGTTATTAAAAAGAATTTCCCGATGGCACTTGCCAACAAATGGCGCTGCCCTGATGACGAGCTAGTCGAGGTGGTAGGGCCCCTGTGCACACCGCTCGACACGCTTGGCCGGTCGGTGGAACTTCCCTGCCCTGAACCCGGCGATCTCTTGGCCATCTTTCAATCGGGCGCCTACGCACGCACGGCCAGCCCTCTCGGATTCCTGAGCCATCCCTCCCCGCCGGAAGTCATGGTCGCAGGAGAGCGCGCATGGCTCCTCCGAAAACGCGGCGCGCCCGCGGACTCCTTCCGCGACGCCGAATGTGCGGAAACTTTGGCCGAAGCTGTTCGGGGCTACGACTGAATCCTGTGGCGACCTACCCAACAGCGCCGGTGATGCAAAGCCCTGACGTCAACAAGCCGACCAGGCCGGAACTTATCAGTGCCCAGCCGATCGCCATTCGCGGCCGCGCACTCATCGTTGCCTACCATTTTCCTCCCCAGGCCGGCAGCAGTGGACTGCTACGGTCGCTGAAGTTTTGCCGCTACCTGCCGGAATTCGGTTGGCTACCAACCGTGCTGACTATCAGCCCGCGCGCGTATGAGAGCACCGACCCATCCCAGATCGCCGAGGTCCCAGCGGCGGTAAAGGTGATACGCGCTTTCGGCCTGGACTCGCGCCGTCATCTCTCAGCGTGGGGCCGGTACCTGCGTACGACGGCCCTTCCGGACCGATGGATAACCTGGTCACTGGGTGCGATCCCCGCCGGAGTCTACGCGATCCGGAAACATAAAATTGATGTCATCTTCACCACCTATCCCATCGCCAGCGCAGTCTTGATCGGATACTTTCTTCACATCCTGACCGGTAAGCCCTGGCTAGTCGACTTTCGGGACACGATGACCGAGGAAGGCTATCCGGAAGATCCCAGCACGCGCCGCATCTATCAGTGGATCGAGCGCCAGGCGATTCAACACGGGTCGCGCTTTCTGTTCACTGCACCTGCCGCCATTCGCATGTATCTGGCGCGATACCCGGCGCTCCGTCCCGAGCACTGCCTGCTCGTACCCAACGGATACGATGAACCGGATTTTGCATGTTTGTCACCACAGGCTCGCGACAGTAAGCGACTGCGGCTGTTACATTCCGGACTGGTTTATCCCTGGGAGCGCGATCCGAGCGCATTGTTCCGCGCGCTGGCGCGGCTCAAAGGCGAAGGCCAGATTTCGCCGGATACCTTTTCTGTCGAATTACGGGCATGTGGGCATTCAGTGGAATACGCCAAACGGCTGAAGGAACTCCGAATCGACGACATCGTGCAGCTCTTACCCGCGCTTCCCTATCGCGAGTCGCTACAGGATGCCGCCAACGCGGATAGCCTGTTGCTGCTGCAGGCGGCCTGCTGCAATCATCAGATTCCAGCCAAAGCCTACGAGTATCTGCGCCTGAACAAACCGATCTTTGCGCTGACTACACAGTCCGGAGATACCGCCGCCCTGCTCAAGCAGACGGGAGGAGCGACTATCGTCGATCTGGACGACGAGAATGCAATCTATTCGGCTCTGCCCGAGTTTGTGCACCGCACCCGAGCCGGCAGCCATCCCCTGCCACATTCGATCACCCCCTACAGCCGACGCTCGCAAGCCAGGCAACTAGCGGAGTGCATGGATGGACTACGCCACTAGCGCGTGTGGCTCGTCCGCAATAGCAAGCCGGTTGATAAGAGCTCATCTAGTTGAAATCAACGATCGTGCGCGGACGCCGTGCCAGGGTGATTTCGCCGCGATGCGAAATCAGCTCAGCAGGGGTCTGCCGTCCGAGAAACAATAGCGGGCTGGCAGTAAATGCATAAGCGCCAGATTTCAAAACCGCGATGAGGTCTCCGACCTCCAGCCGTGGCAACTCGACATCCAAGCCCAGCAAATCCGTAGGATTGCAGGACGGGCCCGCAATCGAGCAGCGGACCTTCTCTGCATTGGGGCGGGAAAGGTTCGCCAATAGATAATTAACCCGCAGTGCGGCGCCAAAATTTCCAGCGGCGGCAAGGTGATGGTGCAGCCCGCCGTCAACCATGAAGAACAGCTTGCCGCGTGATTCTTTCTTGCCAATCACCCGAGCAACGTAGATCCCTGCGTCAGCGGTAAGGTAGCGGCCTAGTTCGAAGACAAGCTTTGGCTTGGCTTCCGACGCGTCCAGAAGTTCACGCAGTACCGGAAGCAAGTCATTCGCTAGCGCACGGACGTCCAGCTCGCGGCCCTCCTCCGTGTGAGATACGCCAAAGCCGCCGCCAAAATTAATGATGCTGCATCCCATGCCCGACGAGCATTTAATCCTGCGTGCAATCTGAAAACAGGCCTGTACGCCAGCGACAATGCCGGCCGGCTCAAAACACTGGCTGCCGGCATAAATGTGAATTCCGCGGAACTCGATCGAGTCCTGGTTAGCACGAATGTCCGCTAGCAACGGATCCAGGCACTCTTCATCCACCCCGAACTGGACGGCCTTGCCGCCCATTTTCATGCCGAAGGCGCGATTCAGGAATTGCGGATTAACCCGAACCACAATGTTCGCCTTGCGCCCGAGCTCACACGCCAGCCTTGCGCACTCAGTCAGCTCGCGTGAAGATTCCACGCTGATACAACCGACGCCGTGCTGGATCGCCACACGCAGCTCAGTGGAGGTTTTGGCCGGGCCCGCGAAGCTCACTACGGACATATCAAAGCCGGCGAGGCATGCTTGCTCCAATTCGCCCAGCGAGGAAATGTCCACTCCATCGGCAACCGCACGCAAGCGGCGCAGTAGTTCCAGGTTGGGATTTGCCTTCACGGCATAGAAGACCTCTACCAGTCCCTGCAATGCGTCCCGAACTAAATGGATGCGGCGGATGATTTCATCGGCGCTGTACAGAAAGTACGGCGTACCGTGGCGCTCCGCCAGATCATGTAAGCCGGCGGATGAAACTCCGTAGAAATCTTCGCTAATGGATGGTTGCATGAACGCCCAAGACCGTTCCTATACTGCGGCCGGGGCAAGCTTCTGCCCGGTAAAGGTCATACCTTCCACCCAGACCTGATAATTCCTGTCGATCAAAATAGCGGGCTTGCTGCTCTTTGGAAGCAACAGACCCGCTATCCTCTCGGCCATCACCTCCGTGAGGACTTGCGCGCCACCCCCAGTAAGAATGAGTTGCGCCAATTGCGCCAAGTCGCCGGCGGAAAGGCCCGGGCCGTGGCCCAGGGCAAAGCGATCCAGCGCCAGAAAGAGACAGGCCGCCGCGAGGACCTCGGCGCTCGGCTGATAGTCGCCCTCGCGAAAGAGGCGGTACGTTTCCGTAACCTCGTCGGTCAATACAGTGCTAAGGAACTCGAATAGTCTCGGGTGGCTCCTCATCTGCAGCAGCAAGCTATCCCGCGAAGCCACGATGCCCAAGTCGGTGAACACGTAACGTCCCACCGAAGTTCCAGCCATCGGAACTGGCCGCGCGCCGTTGTTGTCTTTGAGGATCTCAACCGTATAGTGGAGGTCCGTGGTCGCGCCCCCTATGTCCAGCAGCAAACAAGGAGCAATCACCTCGATCCTGCTGCGGTTTAGGACCGCACATTGGAATCCCAGGCTGACCACCTCGGGCGTAGGACGAATACCAATGGATAGATTGCCGCGAAGCTCGCTCACGCCTTCTTTGTAGACGAGGTCGTCCAGGTAGGCGCGGCGAATGGTCGCGAAGACAGAATGGTTGGACCTGACCAGAGAGTGGCTTAAGGGATTCGAGACAACTACCGCGGACGGAAAGCGGCGGCAGAACTCGCCGGCCAGGTACTTGTTCCCAGCGTACAGCAACGTCGTGTAGCGATATCGTTCCGGGTCGAAGTGATCCAGCCGCTCTCGCATAGGCCAGGCATCTTCGCAATCGATGCCGCCGCCGACCAGCAATATGTCGGCATAGCTTGGATGTTTCGGCTCTTCGTCAAAGCTGTGCAGGAATATCGGATTTGCGCCCGCCAGCAGTGCCTGGTCCCGCAGCACGGCGCCACTGAACCGTCGCGTGAGGCAGACGATACCGACTCGCAAGCCGCCATTCGCGGAGGAGCACACTTGAACGTCGGCGCTATCGGGAGAGAGCGAAAGCGACTCGAGCACGGACTCGACCTGGCGGACGATGCCCGCGTCGAAATCGCGACTGTAGAAGCGCTGGGAAACCAGGCTGCCAGCCTCGTTGACCATCGCGACCTTGATCACGGTGGACCCGATATCCAGCGCCACCCGCAGATTTTGTGTCTCGCGGCTCACACCATCACCCGGATATCGGTCAGCATCTGCCGGTATGTCTTGTCGCCACGGCTGTCGCGAGAATGCAATAACTCGGCCTCAAGTTCCGCGTCTTCCCCGGAGATGGGCACATCGGCCGGAGCAGCGATTCGGATGGAACCATTGCCATCCCGCATAGACAGTAGGCGGTTGGCGTTATCACCATGCGGTGCAAAAGGCAAATCGAGATAGCCAACCTGGAAGGCGCGATAGATGCTCTCCCAGAAAGCCGTGCCGGGCAGGGCAAAGATTGCATCCAGAATACTCTTGCTTTCCGACTCAATCAGCGCAGCCTCGCGCTCAACCAACGGGGAAGTAATCGTCTCGGCGGAGCGGAAAGCACGAAGCGCGTAGCGAACGGTATCGCACGCTTCAGCGTTGATTTCGGCACGAGGCACGCCAAGCGCCTCATCGACCGTTTTCACCACGACCTTGTCAGCTGCCACAAGGCTGGAGACAATGGCCGAACCCGCAATCAGCGCCGCTGCGCGTTCACGCTGCGCCGGGAATTGCCCCATCCACTGGTGATAAACCAGGTACGTCTGGACGAACCCGAATCCCATCTCCGCAAGATAGAATCGGGCCAACTTTCTCAACACGCTGGCTGTGGCGATGTCCTGCATCAAAGAGCCAGTCTGCCCGAAGCTGACGGCGAACGATGCCACACCCTGTTCGGCAGCGAGTAAAGCTTCCAATATCTCGATTGCCACGACTATCGCCGGAGGAACCAGTGTCGCGGTCAAAGGGCCGAAGCTTTCGCGATGGATGGGGCGGTCCTTCGTAGAATTCGCGGCACAGACGCGATCCACATATTGCCAATACAGCAGCGAGCGGTCGATCGGGAAGCCTTCCGAATACGGCAAGCAGTAGCAGATGGCGCCCCCTTCAATCTCGGCAATACCGGAAGCCATGGCCACCTCGGCCAGCAGGCGGGCGTCGGGCGTGCCATGACGCAGACTGACGGGCTTCTGCAGGCCAGAGTACAGTTGCCGCGTCAACTGGTAACCATGGCTGATCAAGGGATAACCGTTCAGGTAGTTCTTGCCTTCCTCCTCGCTGCGGTGCAGAAGCTGGGTCGCCGTTTCGTATTGATTGTGGCGCGTGTAGCTGTCGATGGTGAGAGGAATGAAGTCCGCACCTGCCTCGTCCAGTTGTCGCGTGAGCTGATACTGCGATTCAAACAAGGGAAACCCGCCGCGGGGCTGAATGCAGGGATCGGGGCCGCGATTGGCGTACGCTACGCGAGGAAAGCGTTCGGGCGGAACTTCGGCGAGATGCTGGCGCACCTCCTCCGGCGAGATGCCCTGTGCCAGCGGACTTGCCAGGACCTGAGCACGGTGACGGTCAATGTCCGCAAGTCTGGCTGCTGTGCTGGGAAGCGCCACGCTCTAGGTCCCCCTGTAGATGGTTGATGGCCACGCCAATATCGGGTTCCTGGTGATAGACACGGTCGAATCCGAACTGCTTGAAAAGCTTCACCACTTCTTCTTTGCGGCGATTGCCTACCACGATGTTGCCGCCTACATACAGCAGCACATGCTCCAAGCCGTACTGGCGAAACAAGCCGCGAAGATCAGCGCACCAATACTCGCCTTCGCCATTCAGGGAGGAAACAAACACCGCATCCGCATTTACCTCTAGCGCTGCCTGGCAAAATTCCTCAGGACGGTTGCGGGCGCGCAGATTGAAAACCTGGAAACCGGACTCCTCCAGCGCCAGCTGCATAATGCGATTGCCAACGATGTGGATGTCGTCCCCAATAACCCCGATCACCACCCGGCCGCGGCAAGCTTCCACCTTCGCCCCCCTCACGCATTCACCGCGGCGACTTGCATTCGCAGCCGCTCAAAAGCTGCTTCCTTGATCGACTTGCGATCCAGCTTGCCGGCATTTCCGGTAATTGGGAAGCTGTCGAAGTGAATGAGGTAAGCCGGAACCATGTGGCTGGGCAGATTCGCCTTCAGATATTGCTTCAGAATCTGTTCCGCGACAGGCTGACGACTTACTGTGGTATAGGCGCAGGCTACGTCTTCGCCAATCGCAATGTTCGGGACGGCAAATGCTATAGCGTCCACGACCTCGGGGTGGCGAATAACTTCCGACTCTACTTCGGTGGGGCTGACGCGAAAACCTTTCGTCTTGATCATCTCGTCGCTGCGGGCAACGAAGTAGAGATAACCTTCCTCGTCTTTCCGGGCTTTGTCGCCGCTGAAGACCAGCGTCTCACCTGGAAACCTGGGGTGGGAGCGAAATACTTTCGCGGTGCTTTCCGGATCGCGCCAGTAACCTTTGGTCACGGTTGCCCCGCGATGCACCAGTTCGCCCACCGTGTTCGGCGGACACTCATCGCCATTCTCATCCATCACGAACACCTGGCAATCCGGAATTGCCTTACCGATGGAAGTTGGGTGGGAGTCGATCTTGGAGGGATCGAGATAGGTTGAGCGGAAAGCCTCCGTCAAACCGAACATAGAATAAATCTTCGCGCCGGGAAATGTAGTCTTGAGGTCGCGAAGCATATCGTCGGACAGCCGGCCACCCGTCGAACATACGTAGCGCAGCGAGGAGAAGTCGAGCATTCCGGTCGCCAGCTTCAACCGCTTATCGAACATCTTGGTGATGATGACGGGCATGACCGGCAGGGCCGTAATTTCCTCCGCCGCAAGCATCGCGAAAAGATCGTTGGGTAGAGAGAGGTTGTGAAGATAGAGGGTCGCGCCTTTGCGCAACGTCTGCCAAATCTGGTTCATGCCGTAATCGAAATTGAAGGACAGTACACAGCCGATCCTGTCGTCCTCATTCGTACCCAGATACTGCGCGACAATATCTGCGCCATCGGCCAGATTGCGGTGCGAAATCAAGATCCCCTTGGGGCGGCCGGTAGAGCCGGAGGAATAAATAATCGCCGCATTGTCCTTGCTGATCCGGTCGTAAAACATCTGCGGACGGATAAAGCGGCGCATGTAGGGCAGGTTGGGCCAGCTGTGTTCCAACTGGCCATGACCAATGATGAGCCGCGTCAGGTCGCCGAACTCCACCACTTCGTCCACGCGCTCGGAGTCGGTGACCAGCGCGACCATTGCGGAATTCTCAATGATGTGGCGGATGTTGGGTTGCTTGAGCCGGGGCAGGATGGGAACCACCACCGCGTTCGCACAGAGGACGCCGAGGATGACCGAGACCTGGTCCAGCGTCTTCTCCATGCAGATGCCAACGCGGTCGCCGGCTTCGACACCGATCCCGCGCAGGCATTCGGCAGTTGCGAGCGCCTCATCGTAGAGCTGCGCAAACGTAAGCGATCGCTCATCGGACACAATCGCGAGCTTGTCTGGCAGCCGGTCGGCGATGTCGCATAGAAACTCCGGGATCGATCTACCTAACATGGCTTCTCCTGCTGTGTAGAACAGGCGATGAAATCAGTTCGGCTTGCCTGGGCCGCGCTTGCTGTCGATCAATGCCATCACGCGTGACAGGCTCGAGAGGTTCTGGCGTACCAGTTCCTCGGCCTCGAGGTCGATCTTGAACTGCTCCTGAATGAACATTGCCCACTGGACGATATTGAAGGAGTCCAGAATGTGCTTCTCCAGCAGGTCGAGCTCGGGAGACAATTCGCCTTCGTAACCGGTTTCGCTTCGTATGTAGTCCGAAAGAATCTGTAGCTCACTCATGGCATTTCCAATTGGCTAGTTCTCCGAACCGGCATGCTGGCCGACCAGATGACCGCGTGGTTGGCCCGGCGCATTGCGACTTGCGCGCAGTTTCAACTGCGCCCGATCACTGTCGCTCAAGGAAACATGAACGTACGGCGGAAGTGTGGCTAGCGTGAATTCCGCCTTACCCAACTGCAACACCAGCATGCGTCCGATGCAGCGCGCCCCCAGCCGCCGGTGCGCCTGCCGGGACGCTAGATTGAAGCGTGTCAGCCGGCTGTAGGAGCGGTGGACACCTCGACTTTGCAGAAACGCATTCGCTGCGTTCCAGATGCCGACGAATCCAAGCCCGAGACGATGTTCCGGGAACACGTAAAGGTCGAAATCGAACACCGAATGCTTTTCGTCCGGCAAGAGGAACGTGCAGCGCACCTCGTCTTCCTGGTAGGCACGGAAGCAGAACCAGATGTGCCCGACAAATTCATCCTTCAGGAACGCCGCCAGGCAGATGGCCTCTTGCCGGAAGCGGGAGGCTTTGATGTCAGGGCGCGCCGGCATCTGGGCCAACTCGGGCGCGCCCGCGTGAATCTCGCGGAGTTCCAACCATTTTGCCAGCCGGGGCGGAAGCAACGGCTCTTCGGGTATGGGCTGCTCGAGCAGCTCGTAAAAGTACAGCCGCAGCTTCGGCGACAGGCGCTGCAAAACGCGATCGGCGCAATAGATGGCCCCCGCAGACGGACCGAATTCCTCGAACGGACTTAGCATTCGCGCAAGCATTGGCGTGTCGCCGCAACTGGATCTTGCACGTGCAAGACCATTTCGCAAGCCCGCAGAAAACCGGGTGCGCTCAGTCGGTGTCCGGCGGGTGCAGGTTGTATTGCTTGATCTTGTAAAGCAGCGCCTTATAGCTGATCCGCAACAACGTCGCGGCTTTCTGCCGATGCCAGTTCGTCTGCTCCAGGGCGTGGGCGATCGCCGCCGCCTCGGCCTCGCTTTTGACCGATCGCGCCAGCGACTTCAGTCCGCTGAGGTCGGCGACGTCGGCGGCTGCGGCCAGCGGCGTGCGCATATCGCCGTTGCTCCGCGAGTTGTTCTGCAGCTCGGAGATGGCCAGCTGTTCGTCGCCCAAGATCAAATAGCGACGCACGAAATTCTCCAGTTGCCGCAGATTGCCAGGCCAGGAATAGCTCAAACAAGCCTGCAACAAGCGGGGACTAAAGCTGCGAATGGGGCTGGAGAACTGGGCAGCATTTCGCTGCATGAAGTGTTCCAGCAAGAGCGGAATCTCTTTCTTGCGCTCGCGCAGCGGCGGTATGTACATGGTGAATCCGCTGAGCCGGTAATAGAGGTCTTCTCGCAGCGCCTTGGACGCAATTGCCTGTTCGATATCGACGTTGGTTGCGGCCAGTACGCGCACATCCGCTTTGGTGTTGGTTCGGCTGCCCAGGCGCGAGAAGCGATGGTCCTGCAGAAAGTGCAGCAGCTTGGCCTGTAGCGGCGGAGGCATTTCGCCAACCTCGTCCAGCAGGATCGTGCCCTGTTCGCACAGTTCGAACTTACCGGGCTTGGCCTTGGTGGCGCCGGTGAAGGCCCCAGCTTCGTAGCCGAACAATTCGCTTTCCAGCAGATCGGCGGGAACTGCCGCACAATTTACTTTCAGGAACGGCGCCTTCGAACGCGTTGAGAGGTGGTGAATGAGCAGCGACAATACCTCTTTGCCGGTGCCGGTTTCGCCCAACATGAGGACCGGCATGTCGAACTTGGCGATAAGGGCGGCCTGTTCGTACAGATGTCTCATCGGGGAGCTGCCGCAAACGAACGCCTGACCCTCCGGTAGGTCGATAATGCACGGTCTCGAGTCGGCCGGCTCCATCACTTCAACTGGGGCTGGTACAGCCAGCACATACTGCTGAAGCAGCGACTCCAGTTCCGTTTCGGCGAACGGCTCGGGCAGGTAATCAAGGGCACCGAGGCGGACAGCCTGGGTCGCGATCCGGGTGTCATCAACTTTTCCGGTCGCAACCACCTTCAGATCCGGGTACAGCTGGCGTGCATTGCGAAGCCCCTCCAAGCCATCGCCGCCCGGCATGGCGACATTCATCAGAACCAAGTGGGGCAGCGGGCACCGTTGCAGTCGCTCGAGGGCGTCGCTTACCGAAGTTGCGGTTTCAACGCAGTAGCTGTCGCCAGGTATGGCCGAGGCCAACTGGTTCAGCCGCGCCGATTCATGGTTGACAACAAGGATTACCGGAAGGATGTTCGATCTCACAACAGCAGTGGCCATAGTATCTACCTGCAGTCATGATGGGACGTTGTTGTCTGACGGTAACGGACTGAAGTGGCGCTCAGTCTCGGGTCTGTCGTCAGGAGAGCTGACATTCCCCTCGTGATGTCAGCGTCTGAGAACACGCGGCCGAATCAACGGGGAATACTTTCACCCCTTCCGGTCGCGAGTTCTCCAGTGAAGCAAGCACGCCCGGACCGGAAATGCATGGTGGAGTCGCCACCCTACGAGATCCTGCATGACCGGGCGCAAATTGCAGTTAGAACATCAACCATCCTGCAATTATTTGGAAGTTGGAAGGTAAAACAGTTCACTATGGACCGCAAGTGTCCAAATGTAACTAGTGATGAGGAACAAACGGCTCTCATGCTTAATCGGACATACATCTTCGGCATCTTCCGGTGATACTTTACTTGCCGCGAGCAACACTAGAATGCCAATCCAGAAATTTATTTCCGACTCTACTAACTGCATCGGCAATTTGTATACGGAGTTTCATTCACATTTCTGTTTGGTCAGTCAGATGCTAGATGCATCTGAATGTTTATAACGAATGCGCTATCCGTGGATGTCGAGGACTATTTCCAGACGGAAGCGATGACAGCGGTCGCTCCTCGCAACAGCTGGGACTCTTTCCCCTCGCATGTCGAGGGAAACACACGTGCCCTGTTCGAGCTGTTTGCCAAGTACGACATCCGCGCCACATTCTTCTTTCTCGGCTGGGCGGCGGAACGTTATCCGCGATTGGTGAGCGAGGCCCGCCAGCTCGGCCATGAGATTGGTTGTCATAGCTATTGGCATCGCCCGGTATTTCACCTCAGCCCGACGGAATTTCGTGAAGATACGTCTCGCGCCAAACAAGTCATCGAAGACGCAGCCGGGGTTGCCGTGGTTGGCTATCGAGCACCTTGCTTTTCCATTAACAGTTCTGTTGGCTGGGCCCATGGAATCCTCGAGGAATTGGGATTTCAATATGACTCGAGTTCGAATCCGGTTCGTCACGCGTTCTATGGCGACCATCGAGGCCGTCGCCGGCCATTTCCTTTGTCCAAAGGACTCCATGAACTACCGATCGCTACCTGGAGGATTCTCGGACAAAACCTTCCCGTCGGCGGAGGTGCCTACTTGCGCATCCTGCCCTACTGGTTGGTGAAGAGTGGTCTTAGCAGTATCAATAGGACAGAATCCAGGCCCGGCATACTTTACCTTCACCCCTGGGAAATCGACGAAGCACAGCCGCGGCTGGAAGTTTCTCTCATCTCACGAACGCGCCAATATACGCGCCTCTCGAAGATGAAGGAAAAGCTGGAACGTCTGCTGCGGCAGTTTAAGTTCGGGACTCTGTATGAGACGGTTTATCTACCCTTGGTGAACAACAACAACAACAGGGCAGCAGATTGCTTCGCAACCGCGACACCCCTGCTGAACCAAGCTAGGTTGTAGTTCACAGACTCCCGAAACTCTGAAGAGCAGTTCCCCCGCTGGTAGCGCACGAACCCGGCCAGCAAAGCTGGGTCCATTAGAACGCTCGATTCCGTCCGGTTAGCTTTCGTCCGCTTGTCTAGCTGCGCAGCCTCTTTCACCTGGCCCGTAGAAAGGACCATCGTCGGGTATAGCAGTTGCAGAGGCGAAGGAACAACCCCGTACCGAAGTTCCATCAGCACTTTGCCTCGGGGATAGGACTGTACAAGATGCACTCCTGGGGTGATGTGGGATTGATGGGCGTCAGAACTCCTAGTCTGAGTGGAACAGGCGTTTCCAAAGCGGGTGAGGCTGAGATTACTGAAGTTATTCCGGTCCACTGTTCCCCAATGCTGACCGTGTGGGGTAATTGGTCGCAGATTACTGGCATGCTGATGTGCTTTACGCAAGAAATCGGAAAAAGCTTTCCTCTGAACCGTTTGAGGACAAGATCTGAACCTATGAGGAAATGCCCAGGAATCCCGTTTCCCTGTAGTGGGTTTCGGCTGCTTAGGGGACTTGCTGATGATCGTCCCATCAACCGGGTGAAACCTCTGGTTGCACAGTTGCAATCAGAAAGTTTGGGTACCCTGTTACTTTCGGTCGCAACGATGGTTACCGCGGGAGCGAACACTAGCGAGGCTTGGTCTAGCGGCGTCGCTTGCCTTGAACACCACCGCGGCTGGTTTGCCTTCAGATAGCTCAGATAGTAATGACGAGGCCCTAGCGAGTGCAGGATGATTTAACAGCACCGACAAAGCTCCTGATCTTCGAGGACTCAGAGATGGGTTGTCAGCTCTTGGCCCACGAGTTGGAGAAGTCCGTCTATGGATTTCAAGTGATTGGATACCGAAGCCGCTCGCCAAGTGTGGATCCGGAGATGGTACTCAAAGCTGATGTAGCGCTTATCAGTTCCGGCCTACAGGACGGTCCGATGTCGGGGTTCAGCGTCCTGCGGACGCTGCGGGGGTTCAAGGACTCCCTGCGTTGCATCATGTTGCTCGACCGCGACGATCCTGAGATTGTACTCGAGGCGTTTCGCTGTGGGGCGACAGGCATCTTCGAGCGCAACGATACCTGCGAGCGGCTTTGCAAGTGCATTCAGCGGGTGGGTGAAGGCCAAGTCTGGGCCAATAACCGGCAAGTGAGTTATCTCATACAGGCACTGGGAAAGGAGCAGTCGCGGCCGCGAAGCCGAGCCCAGTCGCCGACTGCTTTGACGCGAAGGGAGGAACAGATCGTCAGTCTTCTGTTGGAAGGACGCAGCAACCGCGACATCGCGCAACATGCCAACCTCAGCGTACACACGGTGAAGAACCACTTGTTCCGGCTATTCAAGAGGCTTGGTGTCTGCAACCGATCGGAGCTTATTGCCCACGTCCTGCAGGGTTCGCTGACGCGCTCCGAAAAGCGCCCAACCGAGTGACGTTTCTTTGGCAGGTCATTCCGTTCCGGGCCGTCGCTCATTCCCGCCCCGGCGCCCGGCTGGCTCTTTCCCACAATATTGCGCAAGCAGCGGTCATTCCATCGTTTCCGATGGCGAACCGTCACCCTTCATGCCCACCAACAACTTTGCCTTTTCCTTGGGTACGCCGTTGCACATACACAGTGCCATTCCGCAAAGCATTCGCACAATCACTTGTTTTTTCAATGACTTCGCCAGATTGCACTTTTGGAAGGAGAAGTGCATGTACAGTTGGCGACCGGGCCTAGTGAGTGGTGTATCCAAACCGCAACAAAGGGGTGACATTACGATGCGTGCAAAATGGCAAGTAGCGATTCTGGCGAGCATACTCATGCTGGTCATGTCCGGCACGATGTGGGCCGGCACCAATCTCGGTATGCAGATGTCCACCACCAGCCCCACCGGCTCGGTAACGCTTTGCGACAACAACGTCAACTATGCAGGCTGCACAGGCAACGCCTCGGACCTGAATCCGGCGCTCGGTCAGATTACGTTCATCGGGGGCGTAGGCGGCTGGAGTAATAACGTAACCAGCGGCTTTGGTCCGCCGTATGAAAACCTCGTTCCGCTGCTGGACATCAGCACCTTCAACGCAACCACGGGCGGAGGTGCCGGTCCTCTGACCGTGCTGCTTTCGGTGAGCGGCATTACGTCGTTCCAAGGGCTGTTGAACGTTATCGATAGCATCGGTGGCACGAGCACTTACGCCGGGACGACCATAACGACCCAGGCGTGGTTGTCGCCCGCTAACAATCCGTTCTGTGCAAGCACTAGCTGCGGAGCGGTGGCCTTAACAAGCGCGCTAACGGAAACTGGGGGTATATATAGCGGTAAGATGGTCGGGTCGGGGACGTTCCCGAACAATCCGTTTGCAATTACTTTGGCGGTCACTATCAATAGCCAGGGTAACCCGGATACGACGAGCTTTGACAACGAATTTGACATTCCCGAACCGGCGGCGCTCTCGCTCCTGGGTTCTGGACTACTCGGGTTCGGCATGGCGTTCCGGAAGAAGCTGCTAGGTGTATAGGTCTGCGCTCTAGAAGGCCATCAGGCAAGTCACCTCTTTTAACCGCCAGAAAACCCCGTCCTAAGCAAGTGGACGGGGTTTTTGTTTGCACCGTAGTCTGCGACTTCTCAGCCGCACCGGGTTTCTTTCGCAAACGGATCTTGCGACCACCGAGCCACAGAGTTCTTGGAAGAAGAATCGCTAGGTGGAAGCATAGTTGTCCGAAATAAATAATTATTCCCAACCTGCGGGCAAGATTCAAAATCGTCCGGCCCCAAACGCCAGATAGTCGCAGGCTTTTTGCATCCCTTCCAACACCGTGGCTTCGTTACTTTGGTGTGATTCGTGCTGAGAAGTGGCTGGGCATCTGGATCCTGGCTACAGAGCATGCAAGGCAAGTCACACTGCGCGCACACGGTTGCACCTCCCGACGACATCATCTTTGGTGGCTCACCGGCAATGTGTGAGCTCCGCCCGCTCGTCGAGCAGATCGCGAAAGCAGAAGTCCCGGTGCTGATTTATGGCTCGACCGGTACCGGTAAGGAAGTCATTGCCGGGTTCATTCACCGCCACTCTCTACGCAGCCAAGCACCGCACGTGAAGATCAGCTGCGGTGCCATTCCAACTCCGCTGATTGAGTCGGAGCTGTTCGGTTACGAGGAAGGGGCCTTTACCGGGGCGTACCGTAAGCGTCGGGGCATGGTCGAATCTGCCCACACGGGATCGCTCGTCCTGGACAACATCTCAGACCTCGATATTGGCGTGCAGGCAAAGCTCTTGCAACTCTTGCAAAACGGCACGTTCATGCGAATCGGCGGTGAGGAGGAACTCAAGATCGATGTGCGCGCGATCTGCATCACGACGCGCGACCCTCGCGATGAGGTTGCCGAAGGCAAACTGCGCCAAGACCTTTACCACCGCATTAATACCACCAGTCTCCGGATCCCCAATCTTCGCGAACGGGCCGACGACATCTCCAGCATATCTGACTACCTGATCAAGACCTTCAATGAATTGTTTGGAACCAAAGCGGCACCCTTGTCTGCTGCGGTGTACAGGGTTTTCCGGCGATATCACTGGCCGGGGAACATCCGCGAGCTGGAGAATGTAATCCGACGTTACGTCGTGCTTGGGAAAGCGGACACGATTGCGGAAGAGATTGCGCGCCGCGCGTTGACTTTTCCGCCGGCACAGGTTCGCGAAACTGCAGATTTGTCGTTCAAGAGCCGCACCGAACAGTTAGTCCGTGAGGCCGAAGCGCAGGTGATCCTCCGAGTGCTGCACCGCAACAACTGGAACCGCAGGAAGACCGCAGAGATGCTGAATATCAGCTATCGGGCGTTGCTCTACAAGATTCGCAATGCCGGGCTTCGCGGCTACGCTTCGTCCAAGGGCACAGCTCGGAGCGACCGGGACGCACTGCTCAACTACACCACATCGCCGGAGGCGTGAGGCTGTCTATCGGAGCTGCAGGCGGGGGCTCGGCCGTCTCATGGACTTCCGCATTACGGCTTGTCACTCAGGCGCAAAATCCAGGCATCGCTATCACGGTTGTTCACCTCCACGAAAATGTCCAGCGAGGGAAAGTAGGCGAATCGTCCGTAAATGCCGAGATTCGTATTGTGCCCGGTCCCTTCGGGGTCGGGGGGATAGTCGACGCCCTTCTCCGGGGATGGCTTGGTGCTAATGGCCACGTCCAGACAGTGATGAGAGTGCACAATGCCGAAGGACGTAGTGACGTCCTTCGGTCCGGTGTTCAGAAGATAGATCTGATTACCACCGCCGGGATAACCAACCATCAAGCCCAGTGCTGAATCCCAGGCAAGTCCGCCGCTGCGGTAGGTGAGATCGCAGCCGGCGTCCTTCCAATTCTCCATTCCATGCGAGGAGAGCGAGAACACTTGCAGCGTGTGCCACCTCGGCGCCGCCGGATAGCTGGTGTTGTCGACCGTCCCACCGGACCCCACCACAACAAACAGATTGTTCACTGGATCAATGGCGGCAGTGGTACCGTCGCTCACTGGATATGCGCCCGTCAGCGCCTTCCACTTATTCGTGTGTGGATCGTAGTCGAACAATGTCGAGTTCTTGTCGTGCATCACGATGTGGCCGTTCACTGGATTGTAGGCAGTCGTGGGGAACGTAGGCGATTGCGAGAACGGCGGACCGAGCATCGTCCAAGTCCTCGATGACATGTCGAGCGTCCACACCTCCTGCGAGAGATAGCCGACGTTAGCCAGCGACCCGCCAAACGAATACAGCTTGTTCTGATAGGGTACGTATTGCAGGGTGTTATAGGTGTGGCGTGACGACGGCGCCGCCCCGAACTGGTACTTGCCGCCGTCGTGCAGACGAACGAAGTAGGGCTTGAGTCCTTCCCAGTTCTTACCATCCCAGACGTATGGCACCGGCATGGTTGGGCTTGTGAATCGCTCCCAGGCGGGAGTGCCGTCAAGGTTCAAGACCGAGACCTCATTGCCCGCGTAATCGCTGTGCCCGCCGCCCCATACGATCAAGCGATGATGCAGATCGTCTGCTGCCCCGCCGCTCCAAGGTGTGATCTGGTTGCAACTGAAAGGGTAGGAGGTCGTCGCAGTCATCGTGGCATCGGTGAACATCGCATCTGGCACCTCGCCGAGACAGACCGATTTCCGCATCTGAGTGTTGTGCAATCGATGCCAACCAAATCCGCCAGGAAGCGCGTTCGGCGACGACGTCGCAGGCACTTGGGCCGTCGCCAGCGCCGACAAGACGCTGAGCAGTAGCCCGTTCACAGTTTTCAATAAACCTCGCTTCATACTCGGCTGCCTCATTCGAGGTTTGTGGGAGCAACTGGCGTTCCTTCTACGTGGGCATCAGCCAATCAAAACCCGCTGAGTTCGCGCCGAAAATCATTACTCATAGCTCTACAGTGTAGTAGTCTCCCGCACCAACGTTTATATCCAGGTCCCCCGTATCGTGCTCCTGGCGGGATGTTGCCGTTAATTTACCAGAAATAACCTAGCTTTATTCATGCAACTGAGGTAGTCTCATTCGAAATCGGACGGTATCAGTACACATGGGCTGATCGTCTCTTACATAATCCCGTCTTACTAGTACTTTTGTTCGGAGCTAACGGCAAGCGCCACTTAAATCCATGGCCGATAGAGAATCAACGGGAGAAGTGTTTTCCGAATCCAGCGCCACCAATTTGCGAGCAACCATACGTGTGATGGTTCTCGATAAGACTTATATGGGCAGCGAACTGCTGGCGCGCATGTTGGAATCCTTTACCTATCCGCTGCGCGTAACGGCCGTCTGCGGAGATACCAAGGCCTGCGCAGATGTGGTTGTCTCCGATATCGACGTCGCCGTGATCACCGCCACCGCTGACGACATTGCTCTCAAAGGTAAGCTGGTGCGTAAACTGCGCCACAGTAATCCGTCCCTCCGCTGCATTCTTTTGCTTGACCAGTGCAGTCGAGAGCAGGTGGTCGAGGCGTTCCGGTCGGGAGCGATGGGAGTTTGCGGCCGCGATGAGAGCTGCGAGGTCCTGTGCAAGTGTATTGACCGGGTATATCGAGGACAAGTTTGGGCAAACAGTGAACAGTTGCACTACATCTTGGAAACGCTCTCGACCGGCCATAGCGGGCGGCTGACTGATGTCCGCGGTAAAGTTCTGCTGACTCCCCGCCAAGAGGAGATTGTGTACCTGGTGGTTGAGGGTTTACGCAACCGAGAGATTGCGCAACGACTCAACATCAGCGAACACACGATCCGCAATTACTTGTTCCGTATTTTTGAGAAACTTGGCGTCTCAAGTCGCACCGAGCTCATCCTCTACGCCGTGGCAAACCCCAAGAAAATTGCGTGACTGTACCGGTTCCGCACCTGCTCACCTCGAGGGGCGTGCCGGTCAATTTCCCTTGAAAGGCGGCCGATTCGCAGGCCTGGACCGCTGACTTGAAAATCGGAAGTAGCGAAAACCGCAAGGGGAGCAATAGCAGTTTCACATCACCAGGTGACCCCCAAATCAATGTGGTCTGACGACTACTCCGGTACCAGACACATCCAAACGGAAATGATGCTTATTTCCTGCCCGCTGAAATATATAGATCGGCGCAAAGAGGAGCGGCCGGTTTCCGTCGAGCTCCTCTACCAGATCCGGCATACGCCGAAGCGCTGAGCCAGGTGACTCCAGGTCAAGAGTGTTACGATTTTCCTGTGGGGGGATCACTCCGGGCTATGTCCAACGTGAAGCAAGGTCGTTTGACCCAGCCATTGGTGCGCGAGGACGGCTCGCATCGCCCAGCTACCTGGGACGAAGCGATGGAACGCGTTGTAACGGCGTTCCGCAACTCAATTGCGAAAAAAGATCCGCGCAACTTTGGCATGTTCAGTTGCTCCAAGGCCACCAACGAACTGAACTACGCAGCGCAAAAATTTGTGCGCTGCGTCATGGGCACGAACAACATCGACAGCTGCAACCGGACTTGACACGCCCCCAGTGTCGCCGGTCTGGCGGCAGTGTTTGGAGCGGGCGGCGGAACGAGTTCGTATCGCGAAATGGAAGAGACGAACGTGATCCTCTTATGGGGATCAAACGCGCGGGAAACGCATCCGATTTTCTTCCATCATGTGCTGCGAGGTGTGCGGAACGGGGCTGAACTCTATGTAGTGGACCCGCGGCGCACCAGTTCTGCGCGTTGGGCGCACTTGTGGCTGGGACTGGACGTGGGCTCCGACATATCGCTCGCTAACGCCATGGGCCGTGAGATTATCGCCGCCGGCCTGTCCAACGAGAAATTCATTCGCCACGCCACCAGCGGATTTGAAGCCTATAAAACGCACGTCGAGAAATACACGCTGGAACGGGCCGAACGCGAGACCGGCGTGCCTGCGGAATCAATTCGCAAACTGGCCCATGCCTACGCTAGCGCGCCGCGTGCCGAGTTGTGCTGGACATTGGGCATCACCGAGCATCACAACGCGATGGACAACGTAGTCGCCCTCATCAACCTGGCGCTGCTCACCGGACACGTCGGCCGCTACGGCAGCGGAGTCAATCCTCTGCGAGGGCAGAACAACGTCCAGGGCGGCGGCGACATGGGCGCGATTCCTGCCCACCTGCCAGGCTTCCAGCATATTGAGAACGACGAATTGCGCGCCAAGTTTGAGAAAGCCTGGGGCGTGACCATACCGCCGAAGCGCGGCTGGCACCTGAGCGACATGTTTGAGGCGATGGAGCACGGCGAGCTCACGACGCTTTATGTGCTGGGCGAGAATCCCGCCGACTCTGAAGCCGACCGGCATCGTGCCCTGAAGCGGCTTGGCGGTTTGGAATTCCTGGTGGTGCAGGATCTTTTCTACACCCATACTGCGGAGCTCGCCGACGTCGTCTTGCCCGCCGCAGCCGGTGCGCTTGAAAGCGAAGGGACAGTAACGTCCAGCGAGCGCCGCGTGCAGCGCGTTCGTCCCACCGTGCCGCCACCTGCCGGAGTTCGCGACGACCTGGAGATCATCTTTGATCTGGCGCGCCGCCTTGGTCATGACTGGGGCACGCCCGACGCTGAAAGTATCTGGAACGAAGTTCGCACTTTGAGCCCGATGCACGGGGGAATGAGTTATCGTCGTCTGGAAGAGATGGGCGGCATTCAGTGGCCGTGCTATGACGAGTCGCATCCGGGAGAGATGTTTCTTCACGGCAGGCTGTGGAGTGAGCCGCTGATTGGCCCGCGGGCGCCATTTCACGTGGTGGAATTTGAGCCGCCAGTGGACCAACTGGACGAGGAATATCCCATTCGCCTGACCACCGGCCGCCGGCTCGACGACTACAATACCGGCGTTCAGACCAGGCACTACTCGTCGCCGCTGCGGCGTGAAGAAGCACTGCAGCTTTCGCCCGAAGACGGTCAGCACTACCAGTTGCGGGAAGGTGAAAAGGTCCGCGTGTCGTCGCGCCGCGGATCGGTCATCGCACCGGTGCGCTTCGATTCGGGGTTGCGTCGTGGCCTCGCGTTCCTGGCCGTTCATGCGCATGATCAGATAGCCACGAACGAGCTGACGATTGACGCGGTTGATCCAAAATCGGGGACCTCGGAGTTTAAGGCAACCGCCATTCGGATTGAAAAAGCATGAAAGGAGTTCATTGGATCTCCATCTAACCGACGCGCGAGCTAGCGCTGAGGAGCGCGCTGCGGTGGACTCGGAACTGGGCGTACCCCAATCAGGCTCGCAAGACTGCCGGCAACAGACCGCCGACACGCGCGTCGCTGGCCAAGCTGGCAGCCGGCATCTTCTCCTGCCGACGCTCCACGCGATCCAGAAACGCATGGGCTGGATCAGTCCGGGCGCTCTCAACTACATTGCCTCCCGTTTAGACGTTGCGCCGGCAGAAGTCTATGGCGTGGCTTCCTTCTATGGAATGTTCTCGCTCCAGCCCCGTCCACCTGTCGTGGTCCACGTTTGCGATGACATTGCGTGTGTCACGCGCGGCGCGGACAAGCTTTGCGCTGAACTGGAAAGCACGCTTGGTGCGGCTGGTTCGCCTTGCGCCGGAGGACGAGCAATCTGGCTTCGCAGCCAGTGTCTGGGCCTGTGCGAGCGCGCGCCGGCAGTGCTCGTCAGCTCGGCTGGAGAAAAGCCTAGGGAACAAGTGCTGGCCCCTGCGTCGGCCGAAGCCGTGCAAACCCTGCTGAACGATGCTGTGCAGCACCGCCTGCCCGACGAGCCGGATGTGCTCGACGTTGAGATCAGCGTGCCGCAGCGAGCTCAGTCCAACGAAGCGGTCCCATTGCGACTGCTTCATCGCATTGCACAAGGTGGCGCTACAACTCTGGAGGCCTATCAGAGGCTCGGCGGATATCGCGGTCTGCGTAAGGCCCTTGAGTTAGGTCCCGAAGAGACGCTGCGTGAGCTGTCCGAGTCGAAGCTCCTGGGCCGGGGCGGCGCGGCCTTCCCTGCTGCCACAAAATGGCAGGCGCTTTTTCTTCAGAGACCAAGGTTGCAGGAGGAACCAGGCCGCCGGCATTACGTAGTTTGCAATGCGGATGAATCCGAGCCGGGAACGTTCAAGGATCGCATTCTGATGGAAGGCGATCCCTTCGCTGTGCTCGAAGGCCTCACGATTGGCGGCTTTGTCACCGGTGCCCATCAAGGCTACATCTACTTGCGCGGCGAATATCCTCTGGCTGCTCAACGGATGCAACACGCCATCGAATCGGCTACCGAAAACGGATTGCTCGGCGACAACATTCTTGGCTCCGGCCTGCAATTTACGGTTGAACTCCGCCGCGGCGCGGGCGCCTACATCTGCGGCGAGGAGACCGCGCTGTTCAACTCGATTGAAGGCTATCGCGGCGAGCCGCGAAACAAACCTCCGTTCCCCACGCAGTCCGGACTCTTCCGCCAACCGACTGCGGTGAACAACGTCGAGACGCTAGTCAACGTGCCTGGCATCGTCTTCGACGGCGGCATAATGTACGCGACGCTCGGCACGAGTCACTCAACCGGCACGCGGCTCTTTTGTCTTTCCGGACATGTGGCGCGCCCGGGTATCTACGAAGTCGCGATGGGAACCACGTTGCGGCAGCTCATTGATCTTGCCGGCGGAGTGGCCGGCGGAGGCAGATTGCAAGCCGTTCTTCTGGGCGGCGCTGCCGGGACTTTTGTCGAGCCGCACGAGCTCGATCATCCTCTCACGTTTGAAAACACGCGCGCGATCGGCGCCAGTCTTGGCTCTGGCGTGGTCATGTTGTTTGACGACACGGTGGATCTTCGCCGCATCCTGCTGCGCATCGCCAGTTTCTTTCGCGATGAAACCTGTGGTCAATGCGTTCCGTGCCGCGTGGGCGTGGTGCGCCAGCACGAAGCGCTGCAGCGCCTGGTCGGCGGCAGGCCGCTGGGCTCGGTAGCGCAGGAAATCACGATGCTGCGTGAGATATCGCAGGCCATGCGCGACGCCTCGATCTGCGGCCTGGGCCAGACCGCAGCCAGCGCGCTGCAGTCCGCGATGCAGCGATGGAGCCTATTCGGATGAGCCGATCGACAGAAGAGACTTTGCCAGCGCTGGACGCACCCGTGTCGACCATTCCGATACCGCGCGGCCCGGTGCCGCACGCGCCGCCGGAGCGCGAACTTCGCTTGATCGAAATCAAGATCGATGGCGAATCGGTTTCCGTTCCCGAGGGTTCTACCATCCTGGACGCGGCCAGAAAACTTGGCATCGACACGCCTACGCTCTGCTTCCTGGAGAGCCTCACGCCGGTCAACGCCTGCCGCGTGTGTGTGGTGGAGTTGGAAGGATCGCGCGCACTCGTCCCTGCCTGCTCGCGCAAGGTGGAACCCAACATGTCCATCAGGACGGATTCCGAGCGCGTGCGGCTGAGCCGGCGCCTGGTGTTGGAGTTTCTGGCTTCGTCGGTAGATCTTTCCACTGCACCGGCGGTGCAGGCTTATATGGAACGGTACAACGCGAATCCTGAGCGCTTCGGTCCAGCCCGAGCCACGGTCGCGCAGCCGGTAAAAATTGACAACGAGCTTTACGTCCGCGACTACGCCAAGTGTGTTCTGTGCTACAAGTGCGTGGAAGCCTGTGGGGTGGACGCGCAGAATACCTTCGCGATTGCCGTGGCCGGCCGCGGCTTCTCCGCCCACATTGCCACGGAATTTGACGTACCTCTGCCCGACTCGGCCTGCGTGTATTGCGGCAACTGCATCGGGGTCTGCCCCACCGGCGCACTGATGTTCAAGAGCGAATATGACATGCGCCAAGCGGGCACGTGGAACGAAAGCCGGCAGACGAAGACCGACACCATCTGCCCTTACTGCGGAGTAGGCTGCGACCTCACCGTGCACCAGCAGGACGGTCAGATCGTTCGCGTAACCTCGCCGCTCGACCACAGCGTGACTCGCGGCAATCTTTGCATCAAAGGCCGGTTCGGCTGGCAGTTCGTACAGATTCAATCGATCGGGAAGTAATCTCAGCTGTTCATTCCGCTACGTCGGCTTCAGAGAAGTTTTCACCGATCGGTACCGTGAAACGCGCTTGCAAACTTTATTCAAACTCAAGCATTACGATCTCGGGATTCGAGCCCAGGCGCAGCGGCGGTCCCCACGTTCCTGCTCCGCTCGAAGTGAAAACCTGCATCTTGCCGATCTGGCTTAAGCCGTATACAAACTGGCGGTAGACCCGCCGCGCCATCCAGCTCCAAGGTATGAACTGGCCGACATGAGTGTGCCCGGACAACTGCAGTGAAACGCCCGCCGCCTCCGCCACTTCAGGATGGTCGGGGGCATGGGTCAACAGAATGCTCGCGCGGTCGCGATCCAGGTCAATGCCGTGCAGCGCTGATGCAAGATGTCCGCCCTGGGTCGCGTTCCGGTAAGGCACGCCAATAATCTGCAGACCGTCCACTTCGACTTTCTCATTGCTGAGCACACGCACGCCAGCCGCCGCAATGGCGCGTAGATATTTGGTGTCGTCGCCAAACTGCTCATGATTTCCCGCGACAAAATACACGCCCTGTGGCGCCGTCAGCTCGTTCAATGGTTCCGCTGCTCGCCCCGCGTCGATGGCCGTGCCGTCATACAAATCGCCGGCAATGAAAATCGCGTCCGGCTCTTCTCGCAATATTTTGGCTACGATACGCCGCAGAAAACTGCCGTTGCGCACGTGCCCCAGGTGGAGATCGCTGATCAGCGCCGCTCTTCGCCCGCGCCACGCTGCCGGTAAGTTGACGAGCCGCACTGTCGTCCGCGTGATTCGTGTCCAGCTTGCGTTAAAGACTCCGTAGAATCCGGCCAGCAGTCCCGCACCAAACAGTAATTCCACCAGGCGATGGAAGTTCATGTTCCACCCGGCCAGCTCCGCAAGCCCGAAAATAATCCAGGAGGCCACCGCCGCCAGGAGGAGGAAAGTCAGCAGACCAACCCAGACCGCGGCTACCCGGTAAAACGTCCGCACAGCAGGATTGGTATAGCGCATGGCGAGTAACGAAGCGCAAACAAAACTCACCGACAAGAAGCCCAAAAGCAGCTTGATCCAAGGCGCTCCATGGCTGTCGCGTCCTGCGGGCGAGAATGCCCAGGTCTCGTACAAGAAAAAATGGGTCAAGAAAAGAACAAACTGAACAATTGCAATGAAAATAAATAAGCGTTCCGTGCGCGCATGCTAATTAGATTCCACAACCCGCCATTCGGATTGTGCTATCTCAAGCTCCGCAGCCGACAATTAGGTGTTGTTCAGGAACCCCGGTTTGATGACGAGGAAACGACGCTTCGTCGCCGTCGGCAACCTGCTCGCTGAGGAGCATGACTATTGCTCTCCGCCGCCCTACAATTGCCTTTGAGCGTTCAACCGTGACGAGGACGCGAGCTTGTTGCCAGATGGTCAGAGATGCGTTCTGTGCCGGCCGACAGCGATTGGTTGGGTGTTGCTGGTAATCGCGCTCGGTGCCGTTGGCGCACGCGCTCAGGATAATTACGAGATCCAAGTCTACGGATCGGACACGGTAGCTCCACAGTCGACGATGGTGGAGTTGCACAGCAACTTCACTGTGATCGGCTCAGAGCCGGTTCCCGGCTCGAACAAAACCGCCGACGGCCTCTACCCGACGAACCACGCCGAGCATGAGACGGTGGAAATCACGACTGGGCTGAACGACTGGTCGGAGTTGGGGTTTTATATCTTTACGTCGGAGAAGAGCGGATACGGTATTCAGTGGGTTGGCAGTCACATTCGACCTCGCGTTCGCGCTCCTGACCGCTGGCACTGGCCGGTCGGCGCCAGCATTTCATTTGAGTTTGGATATCAGCGGCCCGTCTTCGCCCTCGACACTTGGACGCTGGAGATACGGCCGATCATCGACAAGCAGATTGGCCGGTGGTATTTGGCCACGAACCTCGCCTTAGACCGCTCCTTTCACGGCCAGAGCGTCAACATGGGAGTGACTTTCGCTCCGGCTGGGAAGGTCAGTTATGACTTCACACGAGTTGTCTCTGCGGGTTTCGAGTACTACGCCGATTACGGCGAGTTCATCGACCCGGCCACGCTACACAATCAGCAACAGCAGCTCTTCGCAGTTGCCGATCTGAACGTATCCCCGCGTTGGGAAATCAACTTCGGCGTAGGCTTGGGACCGACGGCGTCGACCGATCGTCTCATCATCAAATGCATCCTGGGACGCCGCTTTGACTGGAGCCATCAGCACCCGGGAACGTCGGACAGCACGCAATGACAGACATGGTAAGCCGCCGTGAGTTCCTGACCACGATGGGCGCGGGAGTTGCTTGCGCTGCCTTAAGCCCGTCTGCGCGGAGTCTTTGGGAGCAGCAGCCCGATTATCGTCTGGAGATTGCGCCATTACGTCTGGAGATAGCGCCAAAGAAAATGGTTGAAACCGTGGCTTACAACGGCAAGGTGCCGGGACCGCTGATCCGCTGGCGCGAGAACAAACCCATTCGAATTCAGGTAACGAACCGCAGCAACGTTCCCGAGATTGTGCATTGCCATGGACTGTTCACTGAGCCGTACATGGACGGAGCGATGGAAGAGGGTTCGCCGATGATCGCTCCCGGTGCGACGTTCCTCTATGACTTCGTGCCGCGGCCCGCTGGGTTCCGCTGGTATCACACGCATGCTTTTGCCGGACGCAATCTGAAGCGCGGTCTCTATACCGGACAGTTCGGCTGTTTCCAGATTGATAGAACGAGCGAACCCGGCAGTTACGATCAGGAGGTTTTCCTGGCGCTGCACGATTGGAACGCCTACATGGGCGGCGGTGGAGATGCGTCGATGGACGCGCTCTACGACTACGCCACCATTAACGATCGCATGCTGGGTTATGCCGACCCGATCAAGGTGACGGAAGGCCAGCGAATATTGGTACATCTGCTGAATGCCAGCGCGACGGTGACGCACTGGATCGCGCTCTCCGGCCATCCCATGCAGGTTGTCGCGATGGACGGCAATCCCGTTCCCCGCCCAACAGACGTATCGGCGGTTCGTCTCGGTCCGGCCGAGCGCGCCGATCTGATGATTGTGATGAACCATCCCGGCGTGTGGATCATGGGCGAAACCCGCAAGCAGCTGCGTTCGGCCGGCATGGGCATTGTGTTCGAATACGCTAAGCAGACGGGGGCTGCGAAATGGATCGACCCTCCGCCGACAACCTGGGACTATTTTCAGTTTGCCAATGCAGCCGGCGGAAGTCCGACAGAGGTTGCTGAGATTCCGATGGTGTTCGAATCGAAGTTCGCCGGCCACGGAGACTTCGATCGCTGGACGATCAATGGGAAGTCATTTCCTCAGACTGACACGATACCGCTGAAGCAAGGTCAACGCTATCGCCTGGTGATGACCAACCGCAGTATGGACGCGCACCCGATTCACTTGCATCGGCACACCTTTGAGGTGACCAGCCTCGGCGGCAAACCGATGTCGGGCCTTCACAAAGGACGTCGTGGTCATCGAGCCCAGTACAACTTCTACGGTTGACTTCACGGCAGACAACCCAGGCTCAACGCTATTCCATTGTCATCAGCAGACCCACATGGATTTTGGCTTCATGACTCTCTTTGCCTATCGCTGACCAATTGCCGCGTCGTGCCCAATGGCCATCGACTTAGTCGTCATTGAGGTCCTATGAACTGCCTTGTTCCACGTACTTGATGAGCAGCACCTCGTTACCGATATCGCTGTAAATGAGCTCATCCACAGTTCCGGCGGCCAAAAGAAGACCGTATCCGCCGGGGCGCATTCCTTCCGCTTCGCGCTGCGCAATGTGAGCGGCGGGATCGTCAGCTGGATTTGCAATCGCCGCATGGGTCAGCGATTCGCGGCGGAAGCCGGCCCCGGGGTCGCGCACGTAAAACACCATGGCTCTGCGAGTGCGAACGGCGGTGAACTCAACCACCTGCTCGGGATTAAACGCCGCTCCATGTTCCATTGCGTTCAGCAAAATCTCGCGAAAGGCGTGCATCATTTCCTCCCGCGTGTCCTCCGGCAATCGGCTACTCAACTCGTTGGCAAACGTGATGACGCGCTCAGCTGTAATGAGGCGACAGTTTGCGCGAATTGATACCCAACCTGGCTTAGCCGACAGAATTTGTATGTCGTCCAACCCTTGGCTGTCGGAGGCGGCGCGACAGGCCAGGTTGGCGATCTCGCGTGGGTCAAAGGGAGGAGTGAAACAGGCGAATGCTCGCGCACGCAGGGCAGCAATGACTTCGTCCGGAGTGCTGTGGCGAGCCAGGAGGATGCTCTTTACCCCGGGCCGGATGGCGCGCATCTCCTCCAGCAACGCCAAATCCTCTTCGACCGTACTTTCGGGACTGGTGATGACGACCCCGAACGATCGCTTGCGCAACCGCTGCAGCGCATCGGCGTGCCCTGCTGCACATTCCATGGGGAAACCCGTGGCAGAGAGTGCGCTGCTTATCTCCTGGCTCACTTGGTTGTCACTTCCGACGAGTAGAACTCGACTCATCTTGCGCTCCGTGCGACGAACTCAGAAGTTAAAGACGCAACACTTGTGCAGAGAGATCATAGAACAAGAGCTCCGATTTTGGCCGACGTCCGGATTGGGCAGCGTACCCGGCCCCGGTCACATGCAAATGTGATTCATGATCTCGCAACAATAGTCCTGGTTTGCTACCGTTGGCTGTAAGTACGGCAGTTGCGAGCCGCAACCTGCCGAAGCGCTGAAGTACGAGGAGAACGAAGCGCCCATGAGCCAGTGGAGATCCACGTATAAGCAGAAGCTCGTTTCAGCCGATCGCGCCCTTCAGTCGGTCAAGTCCGGAGACAGAGTCGTGCTGGGGCACGCCTGCAGCGAACCACCGGTATTGGTGGAAGCTCTGGTCAATCGATTCACCGAACTTTCCAACGTCGAAATCGTGCACATGGTGGCCATGGGGCCGGCCGTCTTTGCTCAGCCCGGCATGGAGCAGAGTTTTCGCTTCAACGGATTCTTTCTCGGCGCTCCGACGCGCAAAGCGGTGGAGCAGAATCGCGGAACCTTCACCCCATGTTTCTTTGGCGAGGTTCCCCGTCTGTTCAAGAGCGGCGTCCTGCCCGTCGATGTGCTCCTGATGCAGGTCACGCCTCCGGATGAGCAGGGCTTCTGTAGCTACGGTCTCTCCGTCGACTACACGCAGGCGGCAGCGGAGTCAGCCAAAATCGTTATCGCGCAGATGAACACGAAGCTGCCTCATACCGGAGGCAGCAAGATCCATCTCGACGCCCTGACGTGGATCGTCGAACACGATTCGCCTATCGTCGAATTACCGCCGCCGAATCTTCGGTGAGGTCGAGCGCAGAATCGGCGAACACATTGCCACCCTCGTTCCGGATGGAGCCACGCTCCAGCTGGGAATCGGCGCCATCCCTGACGCGGCGCTGCTCTCTCTTCGCGACAAGAAAGATCTCGGCATTCACTCTGAGATGTTCTCGGATGGAGTGGTAGCCCTGGCGGAAGCTGGCGTCATTACGAATCAGAAAAAGACCATCCACCGGGGGAAGTTTGTCGCCACCTTCCTGATGGGCACCAGCAAGCTCTACCGGTTTGTCCACAACAATCCCGACGTCGAAATGCACCCGGTGGATTATGTCAACGATCCCTACGTGATCGGCCAGCATGACAACATGATCTCCATCAACTCGGCGCTGCAGGTGGATTTGATGGGCCAAGTCAATGCTGAGATGATCGGCAACGTCCAGTTCACCGGGGTCGGCGGACAGGTAGATTTTGTGAGAGGCGCCGGTCGCTCGGCCGGCGGAAAGTCGATCATCGCTCTTCCCTCAACCGCCGCCAAAGGCAAGGTCTCGCGCATCTGTCGTCAACTGGACGCAGGCGCGGCCGTTTCCACTTCACGCAATGATGTGCATTATGTGGTGACGGAATATGGCATCGCCGATTTGCGTGGAAAGACGTTGCAGCAGCGGGCTGCCGCCCTCATTGCGATTGCCCACCCCGACTTTCGTGATCAACTGCGCGGCACGCGGTCAGCGAAGAAAGAAAGCGAATTGGTCGCTGCCGGTTGATAGCCTCGCCAGCCGTCGCTTGAAAACCACAGGATCAAGCAACTGAGTTTGGGATACCGGCGCCGAACGACGGTGCAACGGCGCTGTCCTGCCAGGAAGAGCGCGAGCTCCGCCGTTCCGCGACGGACGTGTCGGCGAGGTTGAAGGCGATGTCCTCAAAGGTGTAAATCCTGGGCGCGCCGTCGATCACCTTGGAGAGCATCTTCAGCACTTGCGGATAAATTTTGGCAGCGTAGACGTCTGCCTGACTCTCTTTCTCCCACAGGCTGATGGAAATCCGCTCCAGATTGCCGGGATTCGACAACGTGATCTCGCCTTTGAAGCCCTCCTCTTTTCGCAGTAGAGGAACAATTTCGTCTTCGAGGGTTCGTGTAAATTCAGCAGCTAAGTCGAGGGACCTAACGCGAAAATGCGCACTGCGTGCAAACATGTTCCACCTCTTCACACCATCGTCGAATACCACACCGCCAAACACGTCGGTCTGGAATGATCGTCTGGCTGGTTCGACTTCGACCGAACCTTCCGCGCCAGCGCCGTTCGGGCATGGGAGCAATCTTCTGGATCAAGTGTTCACGGGAGGTGTGGCACTGCGCTGTGATCCGAATCTCACCTGCCAGTGACATGGGATCACTCGGCGCCTCAACGTCGAATGATCCCAGCTCGTATAAAATTGAAGGTTGATGGGAATCCGCTTTGGCAGGCCCGCCTTTGCAAGCTTGGAGAATCCGTTTCATCGTTGAGATGACACGATCCACCAACAGCCATTAGGGCCAGGTTGCTCGCTTATAGCCCTGGCGAGCTAACCGCGGCCGCAATTCGTGATGTCCACTTTTGGGGCCAGGAAAAATTATGATTGGATTGTCGAGCCGCGTCGCTTACGCATTTCGCTGTTTTTTCTCGCTATTGTTCAGTGGGACTATCCCTGCAGATATCGCGCGAGCGCTTGCGGTTGATTCCGGTGGAAGTGCGCCAGTTGCATCCGTGGCCATAACTCCCCAGACTCCAGCCAAACCCGCGGTCGAGTCGTTCGATCGCGCGGTTCAGATGCTCATGTTGTTTCAGCGCGATGGAAGGTTAATCGATTTCCTCGCCGAAGATGTCGCACCGTATCCGGACAGCCAGCTGGGAACGGCGGTTCGAAGCATTCACGCCTCGTGCCGGCAGGTGCTTGATCGCTACGTTAAACTCGAGCCGGTCATTTCGTCGGAAGAAGACCAGCCGGTGACTGTGCCTGCAGGCTTCGATCCCGCAACCGTAAAGCTGCTGGGGAACGTAACTGCTGGATCTCCGATCAAGGGAACGTTGCGTCATCGCGGCTGGCGCGTGACGCAGGTGAGCCTGCCTTCCCTGCCCTCAGGCGCTGGGCGCGAGATCATCGCTCCGGCAGAGATTGAGATCCCGTAATACCGCCCCGCCTTGTGATCGAGTTCCCTTTGGCTACATAACCTGTTGATGGAGGATTGATTGGAATCAGAATTCATCGTGGGCATCGATTTGGGCACCACGAATTCCGCCCTGTCGTACTGTGCAGCGGCAGATGAATCGGGGCAGATTGCAGTCGAGAATATTCCTCAGCTTGCAAACCCGAACGAGGTTGCCAACCGCACCCTGCTGCCTTCGTTTCTCTATGTTCCGGGCGAAGTCGATTTTCCGGCCGGCAGCCTGGGTTTGCCGTGGGACGACGCGCCGAAGTTCGTAATCGGAGAGCTGGCACGCAAGCGTGGCGCCGAGAATCCGATGCGGCTGGTTGCATCCGCGAAGTCGTGGTTGTCGCACCGCGCCATCGATCGCACGGCAGCGATCCTGCCGTGGCAGTCGCCGGAGGAGGTTATCAAGGTCTCGCCGGTTGAGGCTTCGGCACAATACCTGCAATACCTGCGCTCGGTGTGGGACTCGCAACACGCGAGCGGCGGATCCGGCTCAGCTCTCAGCCGGCAGGATGTGCTGCTCACGGTTCCTGCGTCGTTCGATGAAGAGGCTCGCGAGTTGACGTTGCGCGCAGCCAAGCAGTCAGGTCTTGAACAGGTGACGCTTCTGGAAGAGCCGCAGGCGGCTTTCTATGCCTGGCTCGAAAGCCAGGGTGACGCCTGGCGGAAAAGAATCAAAGTTGGCGACCTGGTTTTGGTTTGCGACATCGGCGGCGGCACCACCGACTTCAGCTTGATCACCGTCACCGAGGAGCATGGCGATCTGGTGCTGAAGCGCGTTGCCGTGGGCGATCATATCCTGCTGGGCGGCGACAACATGGATCTTGCTCTGGCGCGCCTGCTGCAGCAGAAGTTGGAGGCCGACGGCCAGCGTATCGATACGTACCAACTACAGGCGCTCTGGTATCAGTGCAGGTCAGCCAAAGAGTACCTGTTCGAACATCCTAAGTCGCAGAAGCAGGATGTGACGTTGCTGGGCAAGGGACGCAAGCTGGTCGGCGGCACCATCAAGAGCGAACTGACGCGTGAAGATTTGGAGCGGGTATTAGTCGAAGGCTTCTTTCCCAATGTATCAGGCGATCAGATGCCGGTGCTGCAGCGCCGAATCGGATTTCAGGAATTGGGCCTGCCCTACGCTGCCGATGCCGCGATCACCAAACATCTGGCACGCTTCCTGTCGCAACAGGTGCAAAGCAGTCCCGAGGCTGCCAACATTCGGCGCGGCAAGAGCGGGCTGGCGTGTCCCACGCATGTTCTCTTCAACGGCGGTGTAATGAAGGCCGCGGTTCTGCGCGAGCGACTGGTCAGTGTGTTGAATCGCTGGCTGACCGACGAGGGTTTCGAGGCGCTCGCGACGGCGCAGGTGCTGGATGCTCCTGACCTGGAGCATGCCGTGGCGCGTGGCGCAGCTTACTATGGCAAGGTGCGACGCGGGCATGGGGTACGGATTCGCAGCGGAGCGTCGCGCACGTATTACATCGGAATCGAGAGCGCGATGCCGGCCGTCCCTGGCATGGAAGCGCCGATGAAGGCGCTCTGCGTCGTGCCGTTCGGAATGGAAGAAGGAACGGAAGCGCAAATCCCGGGTCGCGAATTCGGTTTGGTCGTCGGCGAGCCCGCGGAGTTCCGCTTCCTCAGTTCTACCGTTCGCAAACAAGACCACGTTGGCGACCTCCTGGAGAACTGGGCTGGCGAGATAGAGGAGCTCAGTCCGCTGAAGGTAACGCTGAACCTCGACGGTCAGCAGGGCACGGTTCTTCCCGTCCGCCTGGAATCGCGCGTGACGGAGATCGGCACACTCGAGGTCTGGTGTGTTTCCCGCGACGGCGCGCAACACTGGAAGCTTGAATTGAACATCCGCGAAAAGGGCGATCAATAGACACGCAGTCATGTCTTCCCGCTACCTGATCGGCATCGACCTGGGCACGACCAACTCCGTAGTGGCCTACCTCGACACCGCGGTCGTGCCCGGCGAGGAATCGCATGGCATTCATGTTTTCGACATTCCCCAGGTTGTAGCCGCACATGAGGTCCGGGCAGTTCCCGCGCTTCCTTCGTTTCTCTACTTCCCCACCAAAGATGAGATTGACTCAGGTGCGTTCAACTTGCCTTGGGAAGATCGGCCGTCTGCAATCGCGGGAGCTGCGGCTCGCGAGCAAGGCGCACTCGTTCCGGGGCGGCAAGTTTCGTCGGCGAAATCCTGGCTATGTCAGGATGCCGTAAATCGAACCGCTGAAATACTGCCGCGCGAAGCGGAGCCGCAAGAGCCAAGGATTTCTCCGGTCGACGCTTCCGCACGTTACCTCATGCATTTGCGCAACGCGTGGAACCACGTGATCGCTGGGGCGGATGGCAGCGCTCCGGAGCTGGCATTCGAGAACCAGGAGATCGTTCTTACCGTCCCCGCTTCCTTCGACGAAGAGGCGCGCGAATTGACCGTGGAAGCAGCGCGGCGGGCCGGCCTGGAACACCTGACATTGCTGGAAGAGCCATTGGCCGCCTTCTACGCATGGGTTGCCGTGCACCAGCAAGCGATCGCGACCCAGGTGCAGGACGGCGACATCGTGCTGATCTGCGACATCGGCGGCGGCACGTCGGATTTCAGCCTGGTACGGACGCATATTGCGGACGGCAAGGTGCAGTTCGAAAGGACGGCCATCGGAGACCATCTGCTGCTTGGCGGCGAAAACCTCGACCTCGCCCTGGCACGCCGCGTCGAACAAAAACTCAATGCAAAACTAGGCCTGCGACAGCGTCACGCACTCGAAATTGCCTGTTGCGCCGCGAAGGAGCGGCTCCTCAGCGATCCTGATGTCGACCGCTTGCCCATCAGCATTCTGGGTAGTGGGCGTGCAGTCGTCGGTCAGACGCTGAGTAGCGAGCTGACGCGTGATGAAGTCACGGACCTGCTCACCAATGGCTTTCTGCCGTTAACAACTCCAGAAGAAACTCCGTTGCATACTCGCCACTCGGGCCTGCGCGAAGTCGGACTTCCCTATGTCAGCGATCCGGCAATTACGAAGCATCTTGCCGCCTTCCTGAGGCAAGCGGCGGCCACCATGAACGAACGAGCCCACGTCGCCGCCGGCAAGTCCATCGCTCCGCGCATGGTCAGGCCGGATGCAATTCTGTTCAACGGCGGCTTCTGCATTCCGCAAATCGCGCGTGAGCGAATCGTCGAAGCGATCTCCCATTGGTTTGGCAAGGAACACGGCTGGCGCCCCAAGATTCTCTCTAGTGACGCGATGGGCAGCGCCGTAGCCGTCGGCGCGGCGTACTACGGCCGGGTGCGGCGCGGAGACGGCTTGCGCGTAAAAGCCGGCAGCGCGCGCACCTACTACATTGGAACGCGTGCGGAGGGCAACGCAGTTTGCGTGTTGCCGGCTGGAACCGACGAGGGAACAACCCTGCCCCTGGCCCGCGAATTCTCGGTGCTGGCGAACCGGCCCGTATCGTTCAACCTGTACAGCTCGACGGTACGCCACGACGCGCATGGGTCCATTGCTGAGTTGGATCGCGCTGAGGTGCATCAGCACGCGCCGCTGGTCACATTGCTGCGCTACGGCAAGAAGCTGGAGCAAAAGAATCTGGCCGTGCGCTTGTCGGTGAGCTTCACCGAAGTCGGCACGCTCGAGCTGTGGTGCGAATCGGTGATCTCGCCGCATCGCTGGCGGCTTCAGTTTGAATTGCGGGGCGACGCGGCTGCGGAAACGCAAGCCGGGGCGAGTCGGCCGAAGGCCTCGGCCGGAGCGTTATCCGCAGAGATTTCCCAGGACTCGCTTGCCGCTGCCAGACAGGCAATCCAAGCTGTGTTCACTGAGTCTGGCGACGCGCAGCCTGGCGACCCGGCAGCGCTGCCCAATGACCTGGAAGCGTGCCTCGGATCGAAAAAAGAGTCATGGCCAATCGGGCTGCTACGGGCGCTCTCGGACATGTTGCTGGAAGTTGCCGGCGGGCGAACGTTGAGTGCTCAGCATGAAGCCCGCTGGCTCAACCTGCTCGGATTCTGCTTGCGTCCGGGCTTCGGCAACCACCAGGACACCGAGCGCATGACCATGTTGCGCAAGATCTATCAATCGGGGCTGGCATTTGGTTCCGATCTGCAGAATCAAATCAACTGGCTGGTGCTTTGGCGGCGAATCACCGGCGGCCTGAGCGCGGCGCATCAGCATGAAATTCGTAAATATCTCGGCGAAATTGGGATCGCACGAAAGGCGCGCGGACCGCGCCTGAACCCGCAACTGGAACGTGACGGCTGGCGCCTGTTGGCCAGTCTCGAAAACCTGTCGGGCGCCACCCGGGCCGCGCTCGGTGGCGAGCTGCTACGCAAACTCAAGAAAGAGCCCGACGACAGCGCGTGGTTGTGGTCGCTCGGCCGATTCGGTGCGCGCATTCCGCTGTACGGTTCGCTTGCGTGCATTGTGCCGGCGGAAGCTGCGCAGGACTGGATTCTGGCGTTACTCGATCTACGCGAAGTCGATCACGAAACCGCCAACGCGATCGTTCAGCTTGGCAGGCGCACCGGGGACCGAGTGCGAGACATCAGCGAAGATGTGCGGCAGTCTGCTCTCGCTCGCCTCGAAGCGGCGGGCCTGGCTGACGAGTCGCTATTGCGCCCGCTCACGGATTTGATCACGCCGGATCGATCCGATGTAGCTCGGACCTTCGGCGAGCCGCTTCCCAAGGGCCTGGACCTGGAAAGCACGCCTGACTGCCTGTCGCCCGTTTCGGCGCTCGCCGCCGAAGACTAAATCACTGTGCGTCGATCCCCATTTCCTTGCTCAGCGCATTTTGATCCGACTGCAACTTCGTCAACGCCTGCTCCACTCTCGTCGCACTTTCCTTCAAACGCTGCGGGTCTGGTGGAATTTGATCCAGCTGGGCCGCGAGTTTCTTGGCTCCCTTCACCACCGTTTCATCCGACTGGTTTAGCTTCTTGGTCTGCTTCTTCAGGCCGGAAGCTTGCGCATCGGAAAAAGTGTTGAGGAAGCCTCGACCTTGGCGCTGGACTTCGTCGAGAGCGTCCTGCAAAGCCGTGGCGTTCGAGACCGCAACCTCGGAGCCTGCTTGCTGGAGAACTTGCGCCTTCCGGCGAGCCGCATCCGTGCACTTGGCCAGAACCCTGAATTGCGCCGCTTGCGCGTCGGTCGCTTCCACCGCAACGGCGCGTTTGAGGTTGGTTAAATCGGGATCCTCGGCTGGCGCCGTTGAACTGCCCGGGTTGCCGGACTTAGAGCCACCGTGTCGGCCTGCGTACTGCCCGAACAGAGTCGTAGTGATGCACAGAAACGCGAAAGCGATGATGACGGCACGGCGAACCACCGCTCAATGATAATTCACCACAGCAACGCGCCGGGTGTGTAGGCCACCAGGTCAAGCGTCAGCACTACAGCCCCACCCTGACCACTAAAGGGCTCCCATCAGCCATGAAATGGTTCACCTCAGTGGTCTATACAGTGCACTGATGGACACCTATTCTCTAGATAGGCGCCAGTATTTTGACACGAAGAGCCAACTCTTCGTGAACGTCAAGGGAAGTAGTTAACGGGGTGACTAATGGCCGGCAATATGACTCAGCTTTGGGTGCTACTGCTATGCGCAGCGGCGGGCATAGCGATAGTGGCAATAGCAAGTGGTGTTTTCTTTGCGTGGAGAAAGGTGTCGACTGGTGAGGGAGATCCGATCCCCCACTGCAATCTTCAGGAGAGGCTGGCCGAGATCGCGCAAGCAACGGTGGTACAGGGCAAGAAATTAGACTTGCCGGCTCCCGTCGCCTCACCCGGCAGAAGCTAGATTCCATCTCATAAATCAGGATTGGTTTGTATCAGGGCACGACCTTGGTCGTGCCCGACGACGCGGGGTGAATGCGGGGGCTTTAGCCCCTGCAAAATATTTCCTTTCGGGGGCTGAAGGCAATATCACCTTCAGACAAATAGAAAGGGCCGTGACTTTGGTTATGCTCTAGCCGCCAACTCCTGCGAGGGAGTTAACCGGCGTGGATGCATGTACCGTCACAGCCCTTGAAGCGATCACCGCTTTTGCGGTTCCAAACCCCGGCTGACACCTCGCAGCGCAGTCGGTTTTTTCGGGTCTGGCGATTCCCTCGGGTCGCCCCGCGGAACCAATCACTCAGCATACTTCGGGTTGACCGCTATTAGTTGCCAGCCCTTTTCTGCCGTCGACGAAAGCTAATCCTATCCCAGGATTGAAAATTGTCAACGCCCAAGGTTTGTGCATACGCCACTTATTTTGGTGTGGGAATCTTCCCAGCTAAATCTCAGTATCCACAAGCGCCGTCGAGTCTGACCGAAAAATGTCCAAGGTCAATTCACATCTTTTTCACAGAAAGGTAGCACGCAGTGATCTGCAGGTAGTGAAGCATTCTTGAAGTCAGGAGCACGATGTCCTTTGAACCGCATTGCAGACCTTAGCAGGACGAGATTGGCAGACTACTCTTCGGCGAGCTCCTTGCCAGGATATTCAGCGTCATAGTAGAAGCTCAGCTCCTTGTCCAGTTTGGCCCAGAATGCTGCGTCCTGGTTTGCAGGTGAGTCGTTGCGCAAGCGGTGGCCCTTTGCGCTGGCCCTGAGCGTGAGCATGTGGTTCAAAGCGTCCAGCAGGCCCCAGTCGTCGGGCCTCCAGCTCGCCACCGGCTTGTTCTTGTAGGCCAGCATTTTCTTGGCGAGATCCTCGGTCTTGATGTTGCGCAACACGGGATACAACTCGGCCCAGAGCCGGGGCGTGTATTCGTCATCCACAAAGCGTAGAGGTATTGCCATAGCGCTATTCTGAATCGCTACTACGATACCTTGATGTCTCTAGAGACGCCAGTTCAAACCATCGCCGCCGTTCAAACCAGAGACGCCAGCTCAAGCCATCGACGCCAGCTCAAACCATCCCCGATTTGATTTGTCACTCCGACCGGAGCGGAGGGATCTGTGGTTCGCCGGAAGCGAAACAACTCGGTGCCCCAGTTTCGCCCTTCTGTTGGGTTAACCTGAGCGCGGACGGATTTTCCGTTGCAACGGAACTGAGTCCCGTCGCTCGGGTGCCCCACTCATTCGCTCCTTTCGAATGAGTGGGCGAACCGGAAGGTCGAGAGTAATTAGCCCAGCGCGGAAGCGCTGGGTGAAACCCGCACCGTTGATCCGAGCCCCTTCAGGGGCGGCACTCCCCATTCCCAAATCGAGACCGATGCAAAACTTTTCCATCTCCCTCTTGACAATCCTTCGATAGTTCCGTAATCATGGAAACATCGAAGGAGGCCGTATGCCCGGCAAGCACGATCCCGAGTTCATCATCCGCTGCGCTGACATGTTCTCGGCTATGGGCACCGAGCCCCGCCTCCGCATCATGCAACTGCTCCTCTCCGCTCACCCTGCCGGCATGGTGGTCGGCGAGATCGGCAGCGAGCTGGACATTCCCAGCTCCACCCTCTCGCATCATCTCGACAAGCTGAAGAACGAAGGCCTGGTGAAGGTCCGGCGCGACGGCACCTTCCTCTGGTACACCGCGAACACCGAAGCGCTGCGCGAGCTGCTGACGTTTCTCTTCAGCGAATGCTGCACCCGCAACAAAGTCGTCCGCCCCGAAGAAGTACTGCGAACCCCAAGATGAAGACAGGAGAAATCATGACGACCGACATCAAGCAAACGGTGAAAGAAAAATACGGGCAGGCTGCATTGCGTGTGCAGGCCGGATCGGCGAGTTCCTGCTGCGGCGCCTCTCCCGCAGGCGAATTATGCTGCGATCCCATCACCAGCAATCTCTACGATTCAGCCCAGGCGCTGCAAATTCCGGAAGCGGCGTTGCAGGCTTCCCTCGGTTGCGGCAATCCCACCGCGCTGGCGCAGCTCAACGCCGGTGAGATTGTTCTCGACCTCGGCTCCGGCGGCGGCATCGATGTCCTGCTCTCGGCGCAGCGCGTCGGTCCAACCGGCAAAGCCTACGGACTCGACATGACGGACGAGATGCTGGCTCTGGCGCGCGAGAACCAGCGCAAATCCGGCGTCGAGAATGTCGAGTTCCTCAAGGGCGAAATCGAAAGCATTCCCCTGCCCGACAACTCCGTCGACGTCATCATCTCCAACTGTGTCATCAACCTCTCGGCCGACAAAGACCGCGTTCTCCGCGAAGCCTTTCGCGTGCTCAAGCCGGGTGGTCGATTAGCCGTGTCTGACGTTGTGGTACATGGCGATGTGCCGGATGAAGTCCGCAAGAACGTGCTGCTGTGGGTGGGCTGTATCGCAGGAGCGTTGCAGGACGCGGATTACTCCGCTAAGCTGGCAGCCGCCGGCTTCGAGTCCATCGACATCGAACCCACGCGCGTTTACAAAGTCGAGGACGCGCGCGAGTTTCTTACCGGACAAGGCCTCGACGTCGACGCTCTCGCGCCGCAGGTCGACGGCAAATTCAGGAGCGCCTTCATCCGCGCCAGAAAGCCGCGCACCGCCGCCGCACAGGAATAATCACTATGCCAGCGCACTACAACGTTCTCTTCCTCTGCACCGGCAACTCGGCACGCTCCATCATGGCGGAGGCGATCCTCAACTTCAAAGGACGGCCTACCTTTACGGCCTACAGCGCAGGCAGTCATCCCTCGGGAACCGTGCGCCCCGAAACCCTTCGCCAGCTCGAACGCGCTCACCTTCCGAGCGCCGGCCTGCGCAGCAAAAATTGGGACGAGTTCGCCAAGCCCGGCGCGCCGCAGATGAACTTCGTCTTTACCGTGTGCGATAACGCTGCCAACGAAGTCTGCCCTGTCTGGCCCGGCCAGCCCATGACGGCGCATTGGGGAATCCCTGATCCCGCTGCGGTTACCGGCGCGGAGAACGAAATCGAGCGCGCGTATCGCGAGGCTTTTTTCATGCTCGATCGCAGGATCGGACTCTTTGTGTCTCTACCGCTCGCCAGCCTCGGCTCGCTCGCCATCCAGAAGGAGATCGACCACATTGGCCGCCAGCAGTAGCACCCGTATGGAAAAGCATCTGACATCCCGCCTCAGCTTTCTCGATCGCTATCTCACGCTGTGGATCTTCGTCGCCATGCTGGCCGGCGTGCTCTCGGGATGGGCGCTTCCCGGCATCGTTCCCTTCCTCAACCGCTTCAGTCTCGGCACCACCTCGGTTCCCATCGCCGTCGGCCTTATCCTGATGATGTATCCTCCGCTCGCCAAGGTGCGCTACGAAGAGTTGAGCGAGGTCTTCCGCAACCGAAAAATTCTCGCGCTTTCGCTGCTGCAGAACTGGCTGATCGGTCCCGTGCTGATGTTCGCTCTCGCAATTGTTTTTCTGCGTGGATATCCGCACTACATGGCTGGGTTGATTCTGATCGGCCTCGCGCGCTGCATCGCCATGGTCATCGTGTGGAACGAACTCGCCAAGGGTGACACGCAATATGCGGCCGGTCTGGTGGCGTTCAACTCGGTCTTCCAGGTGCTCTTCTATTCCGTCTATGCCTGGATCTTCGTCACCAAGCTGCCGCTGTGGTTTGGTCTGCGCGGGATGGCAGTCAACGTCTCCATCCGCGATATCGCTGAGAGTGTGTTTATCTATCTCGGCATTCCGTTCATCGCCGGAATCATCACGCGCTTTTCTCTGGTGACGCTCAAGGGACGTGACTGGTACGAAAAGATTTTCATTCCCCGCATCAGCCCGCTCACGCTTGTCGCTCTGTTGTTCACCATCGTTGTCATGTTTTCGCTGAAGGGCGAGTACATCCTGCGTCTTCCGCTCGATGTCGTTCGCATCGCGATTCCGCTGCTGATTTATTTTGTGCTGATGTTTCTGGTGTCGTTCTATCTCGGCTACAAGCTTGGGGCCGACTATTCCAAGTCGGCAACACTCTCGTTCACCGCGGCGAGCAACAATTTTGAGCTTGCAATCGCTGTTGCCGTGGCCGTCTTCGGCATCAATTCCGGCGAGGCATTCACCGCCGTGATCGGCCCGCTGGTCGAGGTTCCAGCGATGATGGGGTTGGTCAACGTCGCACTCTATTTTCAGCGGAGATTCTACGCGAAGTCAGAGCCGCTGCCGCGGGCCAAGTCCTTGAATCCAGCCTTGCGGGAGTAGCGCCCTGCTGGGGTAACAGGCTGCCAAAAGCGTCGAACGATCGTGACGGTTCGGGTAGTGCTGGCCTTCAGGCCAGCTTCTACACTGCGTCACTGAAAAACTCGTTCCGTACGTGCTTTGTAACAGGGCACGACTTCAGTGTCTGCGTGAGAACTGGCTTTTCTTCCAGGCTGTGGAGTAGGAGGCTTGAAAAACCAGAGCGCCGCAGGCGCGTGGCATGATAGCCCAGCATGGAGCGAAGCGGAATGCTGGGTGAAATGGGAAAATGACCCGAGTCCCCCGGGGACAACAGCGTTCTCACGCAGACACTTCAGTCGTGCCGATAAGCCGCTCATTTTTTTGTTATCCCTTGCGGGCTTCAGCCCGCGAGGGATCTGCTTTCCCGACTTTTCAGCAAACTAATTTCTTAGCACGGCCCTCAAGCCTGCGGCTGCATCTTGCGCAAAAGCTCTTGGCTGGCGCGTTCCGGATCGCCCAGCTCAAAGCCTCGCTCCAGCTTCACCGTCACCGCCTTGGGAGCCAGCAGTTTCAGCGAATCTACCACATTGTCAGACGGCAGCTCGCAGCAGTCGGGACCAAGCACAATGTACGCCACGTCCGAGGCGCTCAGCAGAATCCTCGCGTCCCGCATGCGGCAAGTCGAAACCACCACGTAGCCTTGATGATCGAGCAGGGTTCGCACAAACGCGCACAGGTCCGGCGATTGATCGACGAACAGCACCAGCGGGCCCACGCCCTTGGGCACGGGATGCAACTCCAGCGGCTCCTTGAGGAATGAAACAATGGCTTGCTCATCGGAATCGTAAACGCGGAAGATGCTGGACAGCTTCGTCATCTCCAGCAGGCTACGGAAGAACGGTTGCGGCGCGGCCAGCCGCAGGTCGCCGCCGCGATTGCGCGCGTGCGTCAGGAATCGCACCAGCAGGCCCATGCCGGTACTGTCCAGACGCGTCGTTTCCGAAACGTCGAGCACCACATGTCGGAATTCCAGCATGGAGCGGCTCAGCGCAGCCTGCAGCATCGTCGCCTCTTCGCCGGTGACGATGCGGCCCATGCTCTTGATCACATACACCTTGCCGCACGCGCGGCAATCCAGAGACAGTGACATGCACACCTCAGGTAGATCTGGCCTTCACGCCAGCGTCCGGTAGAGCGAGCCTTTAGGCTCGCGTCACGAGTTTGCCTTCTTTACATGAGCCGGCTTCAGCCGGCGACACAAAGACACAACGCGATTCCAGTCACTCTATCATCGGCGACCAGAAATCTATCAAAATTTTGTCTGCGGGATTAAGAAAGAAAGGACCCTGCTACGTCACTGACCCCTGCTGCATCGTCTCGGTAGGTGCAGGCTGCGGGGCGGCCTCGAGTTGTTTGGGAGCAACAACTGCGGCTTTCTGTTTTTCTTCCAGCTCGATGTTGATCATCTCGCTTTCCAGCTGCCGCTTCAGATCGTCGCGCATCATGCGGGCCTGGGCCAGAAACTTTGCCACTTGACGCATAATCTCCGGCAGCCGCTTGGGGCCGAAGATGATCAGGGCCAATAGCAGGATGAAAAGGATGTCAGGCATTGGAAACAGCCCTAGCTCAGGAATCGCTCACTGTAACGGAGGGCCAACGTCAGCCGTTATGGTTTCTTCTCTCCGTCGGTGGGCGTCTGGTCCTTGGGGTTCAGCGATTCTTTGAAGCTGCGAATTCCCTCACCCAGTCCTTTGCCAAGCTCAGGCAGCTTCTTGGGGCCAAACACCAGCAAGGCGATACCCAGGATCAACAGCAGGTGCATCGGCTGAAACAGGTTATCAAGCATGTCAACTCCCTCTATTAAGGATACCCCATCCCTCGGATTAGTTGCGCAAATTCGCTTCCGCCGGCTGCCACTACCGTGTGATGAAGCGCGGCAATCAAGCCACCTGTGGCCTACCCACGAACACAGCTCAGACGGTATGATTGCGCTCCGAACTCAGGACCGCCCATGAAAACACTCGCCTGTACTTTGTTGTTGATGTTGCTAATGATCGCGCCGGCTCTCGCTCAAAACGACGACATCCCGAAGAGCATTTCCGCCAGCGTTGGCGACGTGCTGCAATTCGCCCAGCAACAGTTCTTCGCCGCAGCCGACGCCATGCCTGCCGACAAATATTCCTTCATTCCGACCGCTGGCAGCTTCAAAGACGCGCGCTCTTTCGGCGAGCAGGTGAAGCATGTGGCTTGCGCCAACGAAGCGTTCTTCAACGAGATCGAAGGCAAGACTCCGCCTGCTCTGTGCGAGAAGGGCGGTCCATCGAAAGCCAATACGAAAGCCGAGTTGCTGCAATATCTGCGCGATTCGTTCGCCAACAGCGAAAAGGTCGTGGCGACCATCAACCCTCAGAACGCTCTAGACCGGGTCAATGGGCGCTATGCTGCGCCGAACACAAAACTCGGCGTGGCCGTCGCCGCGGTGTGGCACATCTCCGATCATTACGGACAGATCGCCGAGTACCTGCGCATGAACGGAATCGTGCCGCCTGCCACCCAACAGCATGGGCTGAAGGTAAGGTAAGAAACGACCGTCCGATCCTGAGTTACTCAAATGGTAGAGCGGAGTTACTCGAGGGTAGAGCTGGCCTTCAGGCCAGCGTCCAAGGCGTTATTTCTTGGTCTGAGTCGGCTTCAGCCGACGGCACAGAAGTCGCGTACTGGCTAAGAGCCCCGTCCTCTTTTCGTGCTCTTCGGATGTTTTGTTGCCGCTCCATGCCCGCCGCGCCGGTCACTGAACGGTCGGTTTCTCCGTTTCATCCTGCATCAGCTTCGCTTCCAGGAAGGCGATGTGCCCGTCTTCCATCGCCGCCAGTTCCTGATACGTCTGCCGTAGTGGGCTTTCGGGAGTTTGCTCCACCAGCCTGCTATAGAACTGTTGGGCGTTCGCCTCCGCCCGTAACGCTACCCGCAACGCGCGCTGACGCGCCGAGAGCTCGCTACCCCCGGCAAAAACCTCCGCTGTATTCAGCTTGGGAACCTCAATCAGCTCCACCAACTCATCCTCTGTGGAGAGACGCTCGGGAATCCCATACTGCTCCCAGTATTTCCCCTCCAGCATGGCATGATGACCGCGTTCCTCCACGGCCATCTCCCAGAAGACGGAGGCAATCTCCAACGACTCCTCGTCTGCAAATTCGGTAAACATCTCTGCGAAGCGATGATAAATCTCGGCGTTGCGCTCTTCGATGGAAATGGCGATTCCTAGCGCCTCCTTAGCGGTCAATGAGGCAAACGTTCGTTGCATGGCACACCTTTCCACAAAACCAGACAAATGGTCAGTCAGGCGGCCATTCTACCTGCGAACGGGAGCAATCGGACGCAGAACCGTCCGGAGAAATTTTCCTCTGTTCCAAATTGGGAAATTCAAGATGGGTGCGCCTAACCCAACATGTTACGCCGGCTGCTGGACTTCTGCGCCATCCTTGGCCTTCTTGGCGCGGTCGGCTTCGATCCTCGCGATCGTCCGCTTCAGCCAGTGCTTGACGTTCTCCCGCAGCTCCTCTTCCGTCTGCTTCGGCGTTTCGACTGTAACCCCATTCCGATTCAATGGGATGTGATGGCACGGAATGTCGTCAGTGCGGTACTCCTCCGGCACAAAGTCGTAGAGCAGGCACTCGTGGCAGGCATGAGGGCGCGTTGGGTCGCCGTGGTTGGGGCAGGTCAGCGAATCCTGGAAGATCGAGGCCGGACCCCACGGCGTGCTATACCAATTCCCATATCCGCCCTGTTCCAGGAAATTTAGTTCATAACGAAGGACTTCCAGCACATCGCGCTTGTCGTCGGACATATCGACACCCCCGGCAGGTAAGTTCGGGGCCCCGGCAAGTCCCGGTTTGGACCTGGCGGGTAGATTTCCCCCTTCGGCTACCCATCCCTGTGCCCATTGTTGCCCAAGCCGCACAGTCGGGCTGTGACGCGCCTCACGTCCTAAGGTGACGCATGCCCGTCGCGAACGCCATCCCACAAAGGGAATTGTTATCGGGAACCGTCATCCCGACCGAGGGCTCTAGCCCGAGCGGAGGGATCTGCGGTTTGCCCGCAGTGGGACGAATTCGGTGCCCCAGGTTCGCCCATCCTTTGGGCTAACCTGGGTCTTCGGACAGCAACCAACAACCGACGTGTCATCCTGAGCGCAGTGAGGCGTCAGCCGAACGCAGCCGAAGGACCCCCATAGTCACAGGAGCGCCCGTCCCACAACCGCACCGTCATCTGAGCGGAACGCCAACCTGGACAACCTTCCTACTTCTTCCCCGCCGGCGCGTTGCTAATCTTGATCTTGATAATCTTCGGCGGATCGTACGGCTTATCATTCCGGGGATCTCGCGCCATCCGTGCGATCTTCTTCACCACGTCGAGATCCTGGCACTGGCCAAAAATGCTGTAATGGCCGTTCAGCGATTCATACGGAACCTCCGTGATGAAGAACTGCGAGCCATTCGTGTTAGGCCCGCTGTTGGCGTAGGCGAGCCGTCCCGGCTGATTGAACGTCAGACTCGAGCTGACCTCGTCCTTGATCTGGTAGCCGGGATCGCCGGTCCCGGTCCCGATCGGATCGCCACCCTGAATCATGAAATTCGGAATCACGCGATGAAAGATGGTGCCGTCATACAGCGGCACGCCGTGCATCGTCTTCCCGGTCTTGGGATCCTTCCAGTCCTTCGTGCCCGTCGCCAAGCCAATAAAGTTGGCCACTGACAGCGGTGCCTGGTTGGGAAACAATGTGCACGTGATGTTGCCGGCCGTCGTCTCGATCACCGCCGTCGGCTCGGCCGTCTTCTGATTGCTCTTCTCGGTTGTTGAATGTTGCTGCGAAGTCGTCTGCGCCGTCGCAAGGCTCGCCAGACAAAGAATTGCGATAAAGATTCGATTCATAATTCCTCCAAAGACAGCGGCTAGTTACTAGTGGTTAGGGGCTAGTAAATGCTTTGAAAGGGCACGGCTTTAGCCGTGCCGTTACTGGCGGTAAGACACCGGGCTTTAGCCCCTGAGGGAACCCTGGTGACGTATGTCGGTTCATCCTGAGACAGCCTCGAGTGCGACTGAATCACCCGGCTTTCCCTCAACTTGTTCGCTCCCGTCTGCTGTTGCTAGCCACTAGCCACTGACCACTAGTCACTGCTTTTCTGCATTTCCCTCGACACCTTCTCCACTTCTCCAAACACTCTCAGCAAATTTCCGCCAAGAATTTTATCAAGATCGGCCGCCGAATAACCGCGCTGGGCGAGCGCTTCCGTGATCTTCGGCAGATCGGCCGCCGAATCCAGCCCCTGCGGCGAGCAATCGATGCCGTCGAAATCCGATCCCAGCCCAACATGATCCACGCCCGCAACTTTCACCATGTGGTCGATGTGATCGATCAGGTCGCTGAACGGCGGCCGCGGCAACTTCGGCGCCAGCTTCGCCTTGGCCTCGGCCAACTGCTTCACAACTTCCGGCGTCTGCGGCTTGATAAACAGCGCCTGCACCGCCTCGTAATCCGGATCATGCTGCGCCGCCAACTGCTTCGCCGTATCCAGATACTTCTGCGAAACGAACGCGCAATAGTAATTCACCTGCGCCACGCCGTTCTTCGCCGCCAGCGCCTTCAGCATGTCGTCGGTCATATTGCGCGGCGCGTTAGTCAGCGCGCGCGACGACGAGTGCGACGCAATCACCGGCGCCTTGCTCAGCTCCAGCGCCTGATAAAACGTCGAGTCGGCAACGTGCGAGATGTCGACCATCATCCCCATCCGGTTCATCTCCGTCACCACTTCGCGGCCAAACGGCGTCAGCCCGCCATGATGCTGAATGTTCTTGTCGGTCATGTCGCCGCTGGAGTCGCCAATATCGTTGGTGTTCGACCATGTCAGCGTCATGTAGCGCACGCCCAGCCGGTAATAGTCGCGCAGGATGCGAATGTCGCCCTCGATCGCGTGCCCGCCTTCCACGCCCAGCAGCGCCGCCAGCTTGTGCTCGCGATGCGCGACGACGATGTCGTGGGTGCCGTACGCCATCATCATCTTGTCGGGATGCCGCCGCGCCTGCTCGTACACCGAATCGATCATGTCCAGCGCGCGCTTGGCCTCGTTGCCTTTGAACGCCTTCGGCTCAACCCAGATGGAGAAAAACTCCGCACCCAGATTTCCGGCTTTGATCTTGTTGAAGTCGAGATATCCTGTGCCGGCATCCTGCGCCAGATCGAAGTTTTCATCGACGAATCGTCCCGGCGTGTCGGCGTGGGTGTCGATGATGATGGCCGAGTTGTGGACCGCGAGAGCCTGTTCCGGGGTGAGCGGGGCGCCACCCTTGGCCGTCCCCGTTGATTGCGCCGAAGGCGCAGTTTGTGTGAAAGCTATCGCGGCGGAACACAGAGCGAACAGAACGAATCGATAAGTACGTCTCATCAGGCGGATCGCCGGCTCCAGCAGAAAATTGGCTGCGTCTGGATTGTAAATGAAGCGGACGGCGCTCACGACTATCGCCGCTCCACGTCGAACGCCCATGCCGGCCATTTCGCGCTGCTCGGACGGACCTGCCAATGAGACCGTGAATAAAGTCCGGGATTAAATGGGGACGGCCTTCGGGGTTGAAGGGGACGGCCTTCAGGCCGTCCGTAAGCTCAGCAAAATCCTTGCGGCTTTATAAGCCGCTGAGGGTCCTAACGGAACTTAATCTGCAATTTCTGGAGGCTTTTGTGGCAACCGCCGACGTATACAAAGCTCGCATTCTGTCCTTCGTGGAAGGCAGGGATCCGCTCGAAGTCCAGCGCCAGACCCCGGCCGCACTAACGCAACTACTCGCTGGCATTTCCGCGGCCAAACTCTACCAGCGGCCCGATCCCGCAAAGTGGTCGATCGGCGAAGTCCTCGCGCACTTCGCCGACGCCGAGATCGTCAACACCTGGCGCTATCGCCAGATGATCGAGCACGATGGCTGCCCACTGTTGCCCTACAATCAGGATCTCTGGAATACGCTGGGCGATTACCGTTCGCGTCCACCGTCCGATTCGCTCACCATATTTCGCCTGCTGCGCGAGAACAACGTCCGCATGTTCGATCGGCTCACTCCCGAGCAGTGGGAGAACCACGGCATGCACGCAGAACGCGGCCGCCTGACCGTCCGCGAGCTGGCGCAGCTCATCGCCGGCCACGACCTCAACCACCTGGAGCAGATCCGCAAGATCCTGAAGTAGAGCATGGCGACAAGCTAAGCCATGCGCTCCAGAAGCAAATAAAAAGCCCGGACGCGAATCCGGGCTTTCATCAATTGATTTTGCTTTAGCTCACAGCTCAGAGCCCACGGCTGACGGCTTCCTCACGACCGGAAGAAGTCCTTCACCGCTTGCCACATCACCTGCCCGCCCACATCGGCGATGGACTTGGTCAGCGGAATTTCCTTCGGGCAGACTTCGACGCAGTTCTGCGCGTAACCGCATTCCTGGATGCCGCCTTCGCCCATCAACGCTTGCAGGCGCTCGATCTTCAATCCTTTGCCCGTGGGATGCGAATTAAACAGCCGCACCTGCGAGATGGTGGCCGCGCCGACGAATCCGGTCTTCTCGTTGAACTGCGGACAAGCTTCCATGCAGCAACAGCACGAGATGCAACGCGACAGCGGATAGGCCTCTTCCTGCTCCTGCGACATCTGCCGCAAGCCCGAGCCCAGATCGTAGGTGCCGTCCACCGGAACCCACGCTTTCACCTTCTTCAGGTTCTCGAACAGTACGCTGCGGTCGACCGCCAGATCGCGCACTACCGGAAATTTGGAGAACGGCTCCAGCGTGATCGGCTGTTTCAGTTGATGGATCAGCGTCGAACACGCCATCTTCGCCTGCCCGTTGATGATCATGGCGCACGAGCCGCACACCTCTTCCAGGCAGTTGGAATCGTAGGTGACCGGCGTCGTCGGCTTGCCCTGCTTGGTCACCGGATTGGCGGCGACGTCCATCAGCGCCGAGGTCACATTCATCCCCGGACGAAACTGTAGTTCAAACTCCTCCCAGTACGGTTTCGACTCGGGAGTGTCCTGCCGCTTGATCTTTATAAGTACGGTTTTAGAATTTGCCATTTTCGCTTATCGCTCTTCGCTCTTGGCTCTTAGCTTTTGGCTCTTAGCCTTCAGCTCTCACCAAAGTAAAAAGTGTCATCCCGACCGAGGACTTAAGTCCGAGCGGAGGGACCTGCTGTTCCGTCCGCGTGACGCTCGGCCTACCACACTGTCCCTCACTCGCGCCGCTCGAAACTCGAAACTTGAAACTCGAAACTGCCTCTACGTCGCCGCGTCATACCTTCTCGGCCGCGGCTTGATCAGCGACGTGTCCACCGGCTCGAACTCGAAGCGCGGCTCATCCGCGTCGGCCGCGAAGTACGCCTTCGTCGTCTTCAACCAGTTCGCATCATCACGCTCCGGAAAATCCGGCTTGTAGTGCGCGCCGCGCGACTCGTCGCGCATCGCCGCTCCCTGCGCGATCACCCGCGCCAGTTGCAGCATGTTATACAGCTGCCGCGCAAACACAAACGATGTGTTCGCCCACATCGAGCGATCGCTGAGATTCACGTGGCGATAGCGCTCCAGCAGCTCGACCAGCTTGGCGTCCGTCTCCTGAATGTTCTTGTTGTAGCGAATCACCGTGACGTTCTTGGTCATGGTGTCACCGAGCTCGCGCCACAGCAGAAACGGATTCTCCGTGCCATCGTTCTTCATCAGGCGAGCGTTAATTTCTTCCTGCCGCTTCCGTTCCGAGTCGAAGACGTGCTGGCCGGGATGTTTTCCGCTCTTGATCACGCCGTGCGCATACTTCACCGAGTGTGGCCCAGCGATAAATCCGCCATAGATGCACGACAACAGCGAGTTCGCGCCCAACCGGTTGGCGCCGTGAATTGAGTAGTCGCACTCGCCGGCGGCGTATAGCCCTTCGATGTTGGTGCGCTGCTCGAAATCCACCCACAGTCCGCCCATGGTGTAGTGCATGCCGGGGAAGATCTTCATCGGGACATCGCGCGGATCGTCGCCGACAAATTTCTCGTAGATCTCCAGGATGCCTTCCAGCTTGCGATCAAGAGTCTTGCGATCGATGTGCGTCAGGTCGAGATAGACCATCGGCTGGCCATCGATGCCGAGATGGTGCTCGTAAACAACTTTGTGAATGGCGCGGGTGGCAATGTCGCGCGGCACCAGGTTACCGTATTTGGGATACCACTCTTCCAGGAAGTACCAACGCTCACTCTCAGGAATGCTCTTGGGATCGCGCTTATCTCCGGGCTGCCTCGGCACCCAGACGCGTCCGCCCTCACCGCGCGCCGACTCCGACATCAGGCGCAGCTTGTCTTCGCCGGGAATGCACGTCGGGTGCACCTGGATGAATTCGCCGTTGGCGTAAAACGCTCCCTGCTGGTACAGCGCCGATTGCGCCGATCCCGTACACACCACCGAGTTCGTCGACTTGCCGAAGATGGCGCCGTTACCGCCGGTCGCCATAATGACGGCTTCCGCCGGAAAGGTGTGAACTCCCATGCCGCGCAGGTCCAGCGCGCAGATGCCGTGGCACACACGATTCTCGTCGATGACCGCCGAGAGGAACTCCCACGCTTCGTACTTCTTAACCTTGCCTTCTGATTCGTAGCGTCGCACTTGCTCGTCCAGCGCGTACAACAGTTGTTGGCCCGTGGTCGCGCCGGCAAAGGCTGTGCGGTTGTAGAGCGTGCCGCCGAAACGGCGGAAATCCAGCAGCCCTTCCGGCGTGCGATTGAAAGGAACGCCCATGCGATCGAGAAGATCGATGACGCCGGGTGCCATGTCGCACATTGCCTTCACCGGCGGCTGGTTCGCCAGGAAATCACCGCCGTAGACGGTGTCGTCGAAATGGATCCAGGTGGAGTCGCCTTCACCCTTCAGGTTCTTGGCCGCGTTGATACCGCCCTGCGCGCACACCGAGTGAGAACGCTTGACCGGAACGATGGAGAAGAGGTCGACCTGACCTCCCATCTCGGCAATCTTGATGGTCGCGGCGAGTCCCGCCAGTCCGCCACCCACAACGATGATCTTAGGATGAGCCATAATTTTTGAAGGGGCACGACTTTAGTCGTGCCGACCAGCCGTTTATTTCTCGCCCGAGCCGGCTTCAGCCGGCGGCACAAACCGGGCAGGTCAGAGTTTTTCAGCAGCCTCTTAAAGCCCTAACCTTTCAAACCTAATCGTGCTCGACATAAGGAACCTGATCAGCCGGCGTGGTCACAAAGCCCCGCACGCTATACATGCCGATACCGACCAGCACAATCGCCAGCACGAAACAGACATATCCAAACTTGCGCCGCGCCTGCTCGCCGACCGTCAACCCCCACTTGGCCGCGAAGAGCCATACACCATACGAAAAGTGCCATGAGGCCGCCACAATCCCGATGACATAGATTGCCACTACCCAGGGGTTTTGAAAATCGAACCAAACCTTCGAGAAGGCGCTGTTATATCCCCCGCCCATCAGATGCACGCCCATGAAGCGCATGTCGATCACGTGATACAGGATGTAGGCGAAGGCAATAATTCCCGTCCAGCGCTGCGCCGTATACAGCCAATTGCCGCTCCACGGATATTCGCCGACATTGGCATCGCCGCGATACCAGATATAGATTCCGTACAGACCGTGGTAGAGCAGCGGCAGGAAGATGAAGACCCACTCCAGCACGTGCACAAAAGGCAGGCTGGTTAGAAACTTCACCTGGTCGTTATAGGCCTGCACCCCGTTGGCGGATTCCGAGTTGGAGATGAAGTGCTCGATCAGAAATGCGCCGATGGGCACGATGCCGGAGAGCGAATGCAGTCGCCGCAAAACAAAAGAGTAGCCTTCGCCGGCACGCAGCGGAGCTACTCCTTTCGGAATCCTGGTCGTACTGGTTTCGATGGAACTGGCCGATGAAGCCACGAGGCCGACTCCTTATGAACGCGGGAGCGTATAGATAACCTTTGATTATCGAGTTCGCCAACAGAGCAAGTCAAGAAACCGGGATCGCATCGCTGCTCTGACCAACCGCCACGAGGTAGGCTTTCTCTGGCGATCAAGCGAGATTTAGCATAGCCGCCGCACGGGCCAAGTGTTTGTGATTTCCGTCACAGCATCACATGACAATGTGACCGGCAGCCCGAGTGGCCGTACACCCGGAGACTGGCAGTTCGGTGGAAGAGCGGGCCTTAAAGGCCCGCGTTCCAACGATCATGAGGAAGCAGGGCTTTAGCCCTGGAGCTCTTGTAAAGAGGACACGCCGCTCACTGATTTGTTTATAGTGTCTCCATCGCAATGCTCATCCGTGAACACGTCCCATTGGCTCCTCTCACGACCCTCGGCGTCGGTGGCCCGGCGCGGTATTTCGCCGAAGCCCGAACCGAAGAGGAGGTGACGGAAGCTGTCGAGTTTGCCCGCTCGCGCGACCTGCCGCTCTTCGTGCTCGGTGGTGGAAGCAATGTCGTAATCGCGGACGCAGGATTCGCCGGACTGGCGCTGAAGATCGCGATCAGTGACTTCGCAGTTTCTACGGCGCCACATGGCATGGTGACCTTCGTCACCGGCGCGGGGTACGAATGGGACGCGCTCGTAAAGAAGACGGTCGAGGCGGATTGCGCCGGGCTGGAATGCCTGAGTGGAATTCCCGGCACCGTTGGCGGCACGCCGGTCCAGAACGTCGGCGCTTATGGTCAGGAAGTCTCCGAGACAATCCAGGAAGTGCGTGTGCTCGATCTGCAATCGATGGAGTTGAAAACCTTGTCGAAGGCAGATTGCGGCTTCGCCTATCGCTCCACCATCTTCAATACCAGCGAGCGCGGACGATACATCATTCTGCGCGTCTCGTTTGCGCTTCGGCAGGGCGGACACCAACACTGCGTTACGCCGATCTACAACAATTCTTCGTCGGCCGCTCTACAGAACCGACACTGCCCGAGGTACGGGATGCCGTGCGCGAAATTCGCCGCCGGAAGGCAATGCTCATCATTCCCGGCGATGACGACTCCCACAGCGTGGGATCGTTCTTCAAGAATCCGATCGTTGCGCAGTCGCGCTTCCAACAGTTGTCGGCAGATCTCGCCTCGCGCGGAGTGGAGTTGCCAAACTACCCAGCCGGCGACGGTTTGCGCAAGCTTTCCGCAGCGTGCCTCGTCGAACACGCCGGATTTACTAAGGGCCACGTTGAGGGCCACGCAGGTATCTCACGCCGACACACCTTGGCAATCATCAACCGCGGCGGTGCCACCGCTGCCGAGATCATTGCGCTGAAAGACGAAATCCAGGCTCGCGTAATGGAGAAATTCGGCATTGCTCTCGAGCCCGAGCCCGTATTTGTGGGATTTTGAAGGCTTGCCTCTCGCGGATCGCTCTTCGCTCTTCGCTCTTCGCTGGAGGACGCTACTGTCAATTCGCAAAGCGCGCCAACTACTAATGTGTGTCATCCTGAGCGCAGCGCGAGCCGGGGTTGCTCGCGCGGAGTCGAAGGACCCTTATTGCCGGCCATGGTCAATCTACCGGTGCTTTTCGCTTGCGCCAATCTGTCTCGCGCTCATACGCATGCGCGACGCGAAAGCAAATCGAATCCCCGCCCGGTCGGCTTGAAATCTGCATTCCCACCGGCAGTCCATCGCGGGTGAATCCGCATGGCACCGATATGCTCGGCCAATACAACGCGCTGAAGGGCAGAGTATTTCTCATGAGATGGTTCATTTCGAATGGTCGCACGTCCGCGATAGGCAGCGTCTCCAGATCGGCGATCCTTGGCGCGGGCGACGGCGTCGTTGGCGTGATCACCACGTCAACCTGTTCGAAGGTTTTTCCCGCCTGGACGCGATGGGCATCCAGCCGATGCCGCTCCCGAAGGTAATCCGTTGCGCTGATGCCGGCGCACTTTTGCAAACGGAACAGCGTCCGCGGATCGTACAGCTCTGGATGCTCACGGATCATCGCCTCGTGATATTCGTAAATCTCCGCATCGAAGATCGTACGGAAGCCCTCCACCGGCACTTCCACCTCACGAACCTCGGCACACAACTTCTTAACCACCTGCAACGCTGATTCGACGCACGACGCGACATCCGCATCAAGGTCGTCAAAGAAGTTGTTACGAGCAACTCCAACCCTGAGCCGCGACACATCCTCTTCCAGAATTGACGCGTAGGTCGGCTGACCTACCAGAACATCGAACAAGATTGCCGCGTCGCGCACCGTACTCGTCATCGGACCGACGGTATCAAACGACGTCGAGAGCGGCACGACTCCTTTTGTACTGATCAAACCCGCGCTCGGACGGTGTCCAACAATTCCGCACAGCGCAGGTGGGCAGCGAATCGAACCCGATGTGTCGCTTCCCAACGCCGCCAGGCAAAGTCCCGCCGCAACCGCAGCAGCTGATCCGGATGACGATCCACCAGTAATGCGTTCCCGATTCCAGGGGTTCCGCACCGGCCCAAAAGCACTGACCACGCCGCTCATTCCAAATGCAAATTCGTGCATGTTGAGTTTGCCAATGATCACGGCACCTGCCTGTTTCAAGCGTCGGACCACCTCGGCATCTTGCGTTGGCACGCGCTCACGAACCTGATTGCTCGCGGCCGTGGTTCGCACACCCGCAGTATCGAAAAGATCCTTCAGACCAATAGGAATGCCATGCAGTGGTCCGCGATAATTGCCGGCGCTGACCTCGGACTCGGCTTGACACGCCGCTTCCAGAGCTGGCTCGGCAGTGACCGTGATAAACGCGTTGAGATCGGGATTGAGCCGCTCAATGCGCGCCAGGCACTCGCGCGTCAGCTCGACAGGAGACAAACTGCGGGCGCGAATCTGTTCCGCTGCTTCGGTCAGAGTGCGCATGATATCGAGATTGTTGCAGAAATGATTCCAACCCGGAAGCCGCGTCGGGTGTACGGCTTGGACGGGCTACTGAAAGAGTCATGCGACCGCTTATGCCGTCGGCTTACAGCCGACTCAGGACAAAAGCGGACGCCTTGACGCTGGCCTAAAGGCCAGCACTACCCAGTCTAGGAGTCGTCAGTCAGGCCCGTTTCTGCTTCTTCTGGCACTTCGTACACACGCCGTAGATTTGAAAGGTATGGCGGGTCGTCAGGTACTTATTCTTGCGGCCGATTTCCTGTTCGATGCGCTCGATGTCGGGCGAGAAGAACTCCACCGAGCTGCCGCATTCGGTGCAAACCATGTGATGGTGATTACGCCGCTGATACTGATGCTCGTAACGCGCGATGCCATCGTGAAAGGCGACCTCGCTTGCCAGCCCGCAATCGGCCAACAGCTTCAACGTGCGATAGACGGTGGTGAATCCGATCGAGTCGTCCTGCTTCTTGACCAGCCGGTAGAGCTCGTCGGTGGAAAGATGGTCACGAGTGTCGAGAAAGGTGCGCAGGATGATATCGCGCTGCCCAGTGCGCTTCAACCCGACGCGCTTCAGGTGGCTGTGAAACACACCTTCCGCCTCGCGCACCATCTGGCGCGAAATCGTTGGCTGATCGTCAATGCGTTTCTGGAGCATAGGCAGCTGCTCCCCGGCCTTCGATTACTGTTGCATCTAAATTGCTATCAGCATAACACTGCACAAGCGGAAATCTAGACTCCGGGCACTCGAAGGAATTCAATCGCACCACGGAGGCACTGAGAACACGGAAAAGATCCTTTTCAAACTCCGTGGTCTCCGTGTCTCCGTGGTGAAAAGGTACTTCTCTCGCGCGTCTATCTGGCATTCAGCAAGCGTATCGTCTCCAGCACCACGTCACCGGTGATCGCCAACGATTGCGCACTCAGCTTGTCGACCGTGTCATCCGGCGTGTGCCAGAAGACATTGTTGTATCCGTAGGTGAAGTCGATCACGTCGACCGAAGGGATGCCAATCTTCACGAATGGTTTGTGGTCGTCCTCCATGGGAGTCTGCCAATCATAGAAATGCGACTGGTAGCCAAGATTGCTCGCCGCCTGATACACAAGATCTCTAAGCCACGGCGTAGAGTTGGTGTCCTTCAGAATGTCGAGATCGGCATCGCCGATCATGTCGACCAGAATGAACGCCTTGATCTTTTTCGCCGTGCCGTCCGCCTGCCACGTCTGCGCGAGCTGGCGCGCACCGTACACGCTGTCGGTATCGGTCCATCGTACAAACGCCTCTTCGCCGTCGGTCCACACCAGCCAAATACTGTAGCCCTCCAGCTGTTTGCCGCGAAGTTCATCTGCTAATTCGAGCAGCAACGCCGTCGACGAGCCGCCGTCGTTCGCGCCCACAAACGACTTCCCTAACGGATACGCGGTGTCGTAGTGTCCGGCGACGACGATGACTCCGTCCTTCGTGCCAGGAAATTTCGCGATGATGTTATTGATAGGAAATTTCCCCACCGGCGTTTGCGCTGTGAACTTGTCCTGCTCCACCTCCACTCCGTTCAACTTTGCGAGGATGTATTCCTCCAGCTTCGCGTGGGCTGCGCTTCCCGGCGGACGCGCGCCCATGGCGACAATTTCCTTTACATACTGCATGGCGCGCTTGCCGTTGAATTGCGGCTTCGAAGTATTGCGACCAGTAACGGCCGTCGTCGAAACAGGTTGGGGCGTTTCCGCAGTACCACTGGCAGACAAAGGAGCGCTTGCAGCGGAAGCCTCCGCTGGCGGTTGCTGTTGCTTGCTGCAACCGAGGCTGCAAGCGGCCAAGCTAAGGAGGACGGAAATGCACCAGGATGAGAATCGCGGGCGGAACTTCATCTTGTAGAACATTGTAACTGCACTTCAGACGGGAGCAGCAGCAGCACCAGTCCATCGCTTTCTACCTCTTAATTGTGCACTCAGCCGGCTACTTTGCATTTAGAATGAGTCAATCGGTCTACAGTATCTGACTAGTCCGAGTCGCAGCCAGCTTCCTACTGCGATTCACGCGGGCCCCTCATAGCGCCCTCGTCTCGCGTCGTTACTACATCGCCAATGGAGAATGTTCGCCATGAAGACCTTTGTCTGTATCACCCTGGTTTGTTGTTGCTGCGTGGCCCTGCAGGCCGCTCAAGTCACACTCAAGAACGGTGATCGCCTTACCGGCGCGATCGTCAGCCTTACCGACAAGAAGCTGACCGTTCATACGGACTACGCCGGCGATGTCACGATTGATTGGGCTGCAGTTACGCAGTTCACCTCCGATCAGCCGATGGTGGTAACCAAGACAGACAAGCAGGTCGTTTCCGGCACGGTCAACGCGCAGGATTCTTCCGTGGTGGTCGCTACCACCTCCGGCACACAGACCATTCCACAGTCTGACGTTGCCGTTATCCGCTCGCAGGCTGATCAGGCTGCATATGAGCATTCGCTTCATCCCGGTTTTCTCGAGGACTGGACGGGCGGCGGCAACTTCGGTTTCGCCCTGGCGCGCGGCAACTCCGACACCACCAACCTCGCTCTCGGCTTCAATGCTGATCGCAAGACCACGACCGACGAGTGGAACATCGTCGCGGCGTCGTTGTACAGCACCAGCACGGCCAGCAATGTCACCAGCACGACCGCCAACACATTCGGAGGCGCGCTCACCTACAGCCACAACCTGACTCCGCGTCTTTATGGCTTTGGAATGTTTACCGGACTCTACGACGACCTCCAGGGTTTGAATGAACGTCTCAGCCCCGACGGCGGTCTGGGCTATCACGTGATTGCCAGCAAAACGACCACCCTCGACCTCCAGGGCGGTTTCGGCTACACCTATGAGAACTACGTCGGCGGCGTAACCAATAACTACGTCAACGCCAACATCGGCGAGATTTTGACGCACGCCTTCAACGCCACCACCACCATTACGCAGAATCTTTATTTCTATCCTTACCTGAATGATTCGGGGAACTATCGCGGCGTGGGTAGCTTCACCTTGGCCAGCAAATTCTACAAGGCGCTGACCTGGAACCTGACCTTCGGCGATATCTACAACAGCAAACCGCTCACCGGCAAGAAGGACAATGATCTCGTTTTGACGACTGGCCTCGGCATCACCTTCGGCGCCAAACCCAAATAGGTTGTCCCTGATGCGGGCGGCGTTATGCCGCCCGCAGACTTCTTCGATCTGCTATTCTGCCCGCCGTGGCCAAGCCATCGCCATCCAAAGCTCGTTCGTCGATCAGCATCGTCGGTCCGGGAAATCTCGGCACCGCCCTGGCGTTGACTTTGCCTAGCGCGGGCTATCAAGTGAAACTCCTGGCTGCGCGCCACAAGGTGGCTCATGTCAAAGCCCTGGCGCGCAAGCTGCACGCGCAGGTCATTGACGTAGGCAAGCCTCTGCCAACCGACGTGGTCTGGATCACAGTCCCCGACGACGCAATCGCCGCCGTGGCGCGCCTCCTGGCGTCCTCACAGGACTGGAAAGGCAAGATCGTCTTCCACTCCAGCGGCGCCCTCACCAGCGACGAACTGTCGCCGCTGCGGGCTAAGGGTGCGCGTGTCGCCTCGGTGCATCCCATGATGACTTTTGTGCGCGGCGTAGTACCGGAAATGGCGGGCATCTCCTTCGCGGTCGAAGGCGACGCAGCGGCAGTGCGGACTGCAAGATCCATCGTTGAAGATCTCGGCGGCAGACCGTTCGTCATCAAGAAGCAGAACAAGGTGCTGTATCACGTCTTCGGCAGCTTCGCTTCACCAATGGTCATTGCGCTGATGGCATCGCTGGAGGAGGTGGCTCGGGCGGCCGGCATTCGTCAATCCGAAATCAAACGCGTGATGGAGCCGCTGCTGTCGCAGACGCTTCGCAACTACTTGCAGCAGGAAGCCGCTTCGGCCTTCAGCGGCCCGCTCGTCCGCGGAGACGTGGCAACCGTGCGCAAGCATCTGGCCGAGCTCCTCAACCTGCCCGAAGCCAGGGCCGTTTACGTTGCGCTGGCCCGCGCTTCACTCAACTTTCTGCCCGTGAGAAATCGCAGGATGTTGGAGAGAGAGCTCAACGGTGCGGAACGTGCTGTAAAGTCGATTCGCAAACCCTGACGCAGAGTCACCAACGAGGCGTTACGAGCACGAGCGCGTGCCGGCAGAGCAACGCGCTCAGCTCGATTCTCAGCGCGAGTGGTAGCGCACAACCAGAGCGCATCCCGACGGCATGTGCGACTCGCAGGAACGATCGCCACACCGCGGCTCCCGCCGACAGAGCATCAGCCACAACAGGAACAGTGGTCCCCGCCGCAGCATCACCGGGTGGCTGCGTTGCACGCGCGCGGCCTGCGCTGCGCTCCGGATCACCGCGCTATGGACGCCAGTAGAGGTGTCATCCAAATCGTAGTTCGATCTCATGGCCTGCCTCCTTATCCGCGCCTCGCGACCGTGGATAGCAGCAGAGCTGCCTGCTCTGCGTCAAAGTGTGGCTCTGCAGCAACCAGCCGTTCCATCTCGCCAAGGGTCAGGACGCAGTGGCCGGTCTGGAAACCGAAGATCGCCGCATCTTCGCCCTGCAGTAACGGCGAAAAGCCGGGATGCTCCTTCAGAAAGCGGGCGAATCTCTCCAGTTGATCCGTGCGCATGATTGCCGACGTTTTCATGGCGTCCTCCTGCCTTCTCGCTTCGCCGGGCGGCAGTGCCTGCTCCCGAGACACCGCCGCCCTTGTCACGGCCAGGATGGGGTCTGCTTCTCTCGCTCATCCGGACCGTCAGGGCTGTTCAAAGGCATATGCTTTGATTTCGCCCTTCGCATGTCGACAACAATGCCTCGATTTGAGTGTCAGCTCAATGCCCAGCGGGTGATTTCGAGGTGAATTACAAATGATTGTCTGGCCTATTGATTCCTTGCCTCTTAACGGTTTGGTGGCAAAGCGGGGATATCGCGAGGGGCTTGAGGAATTTTTTCCGCTCGGAGAATCTCGGCTGACGGAGCCTCCGAACTCAGGGCTTATCGCACTTCCAACGCTGCCAGACTGTTCACTGACAGCCGCAGCGTTACAGTGCCGTCGGTTAGGGTCTCGTTCTGAGGAGCAACGGTTCGTGATTGCTCTCGAAGCTCTTCCGCCTGGGTCTGCGTCGGATACCGCGGCCTGCCCATCCTTTCCCAGGCTCCAAGAGTGTTGCCGTGCTCGTCATCGACATAGCGAACGGAAACCTTGGCATTGGGCCGCATCCCTTTGAATTGCAGTTTCACGGTCTTCGCTTCGCCGGTTGAGCCGGGATTGACCAGGTTCCAGACGGCAACCACCAGCGACCCGTCGCTCGCCTTGGTCACGAGGACATTCGAATTGCCGTTTTCGATGCGCTGATCGCCAAGCCCATGCAGCAATTGCATCGCGTAAAACGACGGCTTAGGAATATTGCCGGCGGCGATCAATCCAAAGCCGCCGTAGAACGGAGTCTTCACCACGCCCTGCTCCTCGAAGACGTCGGAGAAGGTCCATAGGGACATCATCTCGGTCAGGCCATCGCACTGCGCGATCGTCGTCGCCAGCCACGGCCCCATGTAGATCGAATCCGTGACTGCAACCTCGTTGTCGTAAGCCGCGTTGTACTCGCTCCAGATCAGCGGCATGTCGGGACGCGACGACGACTTGATCTCGTCGTGAACCTTCTTCACCGCGCGGCAGACCATCTGGTCTCGCGGAATCTTTTCGTCAGTGCCGAAAACGTCGCTGGCCGAGTCGTTGCCATAGACGTGTGTGGAAATAAAGTCGAGCGGCACACGTGCCTGGTCGCAATGCTTGATGAAGTCAACGACCCATGCCGCCTGCGCCGTCGCCGGCCCGCCCACGCGCAGCTTAGGACTCACCGCTTTGATGTCCCGCGCCGTGTGGTCATACAGCTCGAAATAAGTTTTCTGGCGCGGCGCTCCCGTCCAGAAATCGAGGTTCGGTTCGTTCCACACCTCGAAGTACCACTTCGAGACTTCCTCAATGCCGTACCGCTCGACCAGGTGCTTGACCAGCTTCGTGATCAGCTCGTCCCAGATCGCGTAATCCTTCGGTGGCGAAACGTTAGGGTGATACCAGAATGACTGCAGATGTTGTTGCGCCGCCAGCTTGTACGGCATGAAGCTCAGTTCGACGAACGGCTTGACGCCCGCGGCGAGCAGCCCGTCGTAGATCTGATCGACATAAGAAAAGTTGTAGACCGGCTGCCCGTGCTTGTCTTCGTCGTACACTCCGACGTCGTCCAGCAGTATCCCGTGAAAGCGGATGTACTGGAAATCCGTGATCTGACGCACCGCTTTGAGGTCGCGGCGATACGAGTCACGCAAGCTCAGGATCGCGCGTCCCGAGCCGAACATCTGCTCCCAGTAATGCGGAAAGGGACGAGCAGGGGCGTTGGCGTCAATCGTGATCGTTTCCATGCTGGGGTTCTGCGCCCATATCGGAAGCGCACAGAGTGCGATGATGAAAAGTAAATAAGCTCGAATCCGCATCGTTCCAGTCGGCCGTGACGGTCAGCCGATAAGATGATTATGCGCATTGCGCAGTTTTCTGCAAAGAGCAGCTGAACCCGCCGCCCAGCCGGCGCAATCTAACTTGCGAGGAGATCTCGCTTGAAACACAGAAAAATTGGCTCATCCGATCTTAACGTTTCCGTCATTGGACTTGGCTGCAACAACTTCGGCTTCGTCGCCAACATGGATGTTGAAGCCTCGCGCCAGGTCATCGACCAGGCCATCGATTCCGGAGTCAATTTTTTCGATACCTCCGACAGCTATGGCACCTCGGAGAACATTCTGGGCGAAGTGCTGGGCGAGCGGCGCAAGAAGATTGTTCTGGCGACCAAGTTCGGCTCCAAGCTGAACGCACTCGGCGAGAAGAGCGGCAACTCGCGCGGCTACATCCTGGCCGAAGCCGAGGAGAGCCTGAAGCGTCTCCGCACCGATTGGATCGATCTCTATCAAATCCATTATCCCGATCCGAAAACTCCGATCGAGGAAACATTGCGCGCGCTCGACGATCTGGTGAAGAGCGGCAAGGTGCGTTACATCGGATGCTCGAACTTTCTCCGCCGCGCAGTTGCAAGAGGCGGAGCAGGCTGACCCAAGCACATCACCGGACGAAGCTGGTTTCCAGCCAGGATGAGTTTAGCCTGCTGGTGCGCGATCTCGAAGGCGATCGCCTGCCGCTGATCGAAAAGTTCGGAATGAGCGAACTACCCTATTTCCCACTGGCCAGTGGCATGCTGACCGGCAAGCATAAGCGTGGACAGGTTGTGAAAGGAACGCGGCTGGCAGACAAGGCCTCTCTCGCCGAGAAGTACTTGAATGAAGCCAATCACGCCAAAGTAGAGCAGTTGGAGAAGTTCGCCAAGGAACACGGCCACACATTGCTGGAGCTGGCATTCGGCTGGCTGCTGTCGCACAAAGTCGTCGCCAGCGTGATCGCCGGAGCGACCAAGCCGGAGCAGATCGACGCCAATGCTAAGGCGGGTGATTGGGAGCTGAGTTCGGAAGAGTTGGCGGAAGTGGATCGGATCACAGGTGTCGCGTCGCCGGTTCCGCAGACGACCTAGCTGATGCGGTTTGCGGTGACAACAGTTGATGGCTCACCAGGAACTCTCTGGCCACCGCACCCGCATCCTTTTTCTCTCCATCAACAGCGTAGTTCATCGCACGCATGTCGTCGGCGGTGATGCGGCCGGCGAGGCGATCGAATGCCGCTTGCGACTGCGGACATTTCTGCAACATCGCCGGTCGCACGATCGGTACCGCATCGTACGGAGGAAAATAGTGTTTGTCGTCTTCGAGCACGACCAGCCCCATCGCAGCAATCAGCCCGTCCGTATTATTCCCGGCGACAATGTCGACTGACTTATTCTGCAGCGCGCGATACAGAAGGCCGAGATCCATCACGCGTGGGTCATCGGCGAAATGCAGGTCGTAGGTCTTGACCAGGCCTTTGTATCCATCCTGTCGCTCGAGGAATTCGTAACCAACTCCCAGCCGCATCTGCCGAGCGAATTTGGCCAGTTGCGACAGTCTCGTTACTCCCAGCCGTCGCGCCTCATCCCCTCCCATCACCATCGCGAAGCTGTTGTTGAATCCCAACGGCGGCATCACGTGAAGATCAAAGCGGCGTTTGTACTCGTCCTTCACGCGCTGATAAACAGCAGCTGGATTTCCGGAGTATTGCTCTTTGAGAATCGCCGCCAAAGCCGTGCCCGTGTATTCGACATAAGCGTCAATGCGCCCGGCAAGGATTGCCTGTTGGCAGATGTAGGTTCCGGCAAGATAGAAACGGCCATCGACCCGCATCCGGCAAACGTTGCCGAGATATTGCTTGAGGAGTTCGCCCAGGATCAGCTGTTCGGTGAAGTTCTTGGAGCCGACGGTCAGTTCGGATTCATGCGACACGCAGCCCGCGCAACAGGCCAACGCCAATCCGGAGAGAAATGTGCGGCGGTCCATATTCTGTGCGTGCGCGAAGCAAATTCGGGTAGCGCCGGCCTTCAGGCCGGCATTCCAGGCGCTGCGGTTGCCGGTGACGATCATCGATGATGATCGTCACCCGCAAGACATTTGTACCGGCCCGCCATGCGGCGCTGAAGCGCCGCACTACCCATTCGCAACCCTAATTATCCGCGGCGCCGGACCAACAGTTTCTCGACGCCGCTGAGCAGCAGGTCGGCAGCAAGCGCCATCAGCGCTGCGGGAATCGCTCCGGCCAGAATCACTCCGTTATCCACCATGGCGATGCCGCGAAAGATGAACTCGCCGAGACCTCCCGCTCCGATCGCAGCCGCAATCGTCGCCACGCCGATAGTGATCACAGCCGCGACGCGAATTCCCGCGAGCATGACCGGCAGCGCCAGCGGAAGCTCGACCTTCCAGAGAAGCTGTCCCGAGGTCAGTCCCATCGCAACCGCTGCCTCACGAACCGGCGGGCTGATGCCGGCGATGCCGACATACGTATTGCGAACGATCGGCAGAAGCGCGTACAAGGCCAGGGCCACGATGGCCAGGCGATCTGCCCGCGCGCCCAGCCACGGCAGTGGCAGCAGCAACCCGAACAGCGCCAGGCTGGGAATCGTCTGGATGACATTTGTGCTGCCTAAGACCACGGCTTTCCATTTTGGCCGCCGCGTCAGCAGAATCCCCAGTGGCACGCCGATGACGATGGCCAGCAGCATCGACACCCCGACCAGCCACAGGTGTTCCGCCGTGAGCGTTGCGACTTCGCGAGGATGAGTGAAAAGAAAATTCAAGACCTAACTCGCTAGAACTCGGGCAGCCTGTAACAGGGCACGACTTCAGAGTCCGCGTGAGAACTGTGCCGTCCCTGAAGGGACTCGGTTCCTTCCCCACTCAACCCAGCACTCCGCCTTCGGCTCCGTGCTGGGCTGAGATATTCCGTGCCTTCGGCACTCGATTTCCGCTGTTCATACTCCACTGCCGCGCTCCAAATACAGTTCTCACGCAGACACTTCAGTCGTGCCGCAAGGGACTGCGGGCTTTATCCCCTGAGCATTATTTGGTGCAGGGGCTAAAGCCCAAGTTCTTGTTTGAATCGTCCGGCACGACTGAAGTCGTGCCCTGTTACAAAGCAATTTACAAGATAACGTCTAGTACAAAACTAGCTCAGAAACAGCTGCTGTCCGGCGCGGAAGACGTCTACATACGCCTTCGCCGACGGGTCCGTCGTCGCCAGGAATTCTTCGGGGCGATACACTCCGCGCAGTTTGCCCTGTTCCATCAGCGCAATGCGATTGCCCAATTGCAACGCCTCACCCACATCGTGGGTTACAAAGACGACGGTCTTGCCGAGCTTTTGCTGGAGGTGCTTGAATTCGGTGCGAAGGTCGGCTCGAGTGATGGGATCGAGCGCGCCAAAAGGTTCGTCCATGAGAAGGATCGGCGGATCAGCCGCAAGAGCGCGGGCCAGTCCAACGCGCTGCCGTTGGCCACCAGATAGCTCATTGGGATATCGCGATGCGAACTCGGTGACCGGCAGTCCTACCAGCGCCAATACTTCTTCGACGCGCGCCGCGATTCTATGCGGATCCCATCGCTCAAGCTTCGGCACGAGCGCCACGTTTTCGAAAACCGTGTAATGGGGAAAGAGGCCGACATCCTGGATGGCGTAGCCGATGCCGCGACGGAGTGTAATCGTGTCCCATTCGCTGACGGGTTTACCGTCAACGCGGACTTGGCCTGCAGTAGCCGTCAGCAGACGGTTAATGAGTTTGAGTGAGGTGGTCTTTCCCGATCCGCTGCGACCCACCAGCGTCAGGGTCTCGCCACGTTGCACGGCGAGATTCAGATCGGACAGCAGCGTGTTGCCATCCGGCAAGCGAAAGCCGGCGCCGGCAAATTCGATGGCAATGTCGGAGTCGCCAGGCATTGGTCGCAGGAAGAATGCCGCACCAGCGTATCAGAGTTGCGATTGGGGTGGCTTTGATCCCGCAAACATAAATGCCGGAGCAGCTTTCACAAACTGCTGCCCCGGCATGATCTTAGATTTCGCTTGTCGAACTAGTAGCGTCCCCAGCCGCCGCCACCGCCTCCACCACCGCGGCCGCCGCGACCACCGCGTCCGCCGCCTCCGCCCTCGTGGCGGGGACGATCCGCTTTCGGCCGCGCTTCGTTTACGGTCAGATTGCGACCACCCATGGGGCTGCCGTTCAGCGCTTCCATCGCTTTCTGGGCCGCGTCGTCGTCCGACATTTCGACAAAGGCGAAGCCGCGGGACTGCCCGGTATCGCGATCTGTCACAATGCTAACCCTGTCGACTGGGCCATACGCTTCGAAAAGCCCGCGCACCTGGTCTTCAGTCGCGTTGAAACTCAGGTTCCCCACGTAGATATTCTTCATTGGTTCCTCACTTTCAGATTGGGCCGTTTGCCGCCGATCCATTGGCGGCCCAGGGCGGCGCGAAATTGGGGTGTTTACGACCGAAGACTCAACAGACTTCTCATCGCCGGAAATAGCGGAGGGCGACTACTGCCGCCCTCGCTTTGCTACTTCAGTTACAGAACCTGCACGTTCTCAGCCTGCCAACCCTTGGCGCCACGCTTTACGTCGAAGCTAACGGCCTGGCCTTCCTGCAGCGTGCGGAAACCGTTCGACTGAATCGCCGAAAAGTGCACGAAGACGTCTTCGCCGTTCTGACGTGAGATAAAACCAAAGCCTTTGGCATCATTGAACCACTTTACTGTTCCTTGTTCCATTTGTGTCTTGAATGTCCTTAATTGATGTTGCGTTTTTGAATCGGAAGGTTACAGGCAGAAATCGCTCGAAACATAGGAGGGATGGCTGCTATACACGCCGTTCGAACATACGCAGGTTTATTGTACAACATGGGGACTAAAAAGCACCCCTAATTAGTGGTATCTGACGTTATTTGGCGCTCCCGCTCAACCTGTCCCGTAGATTAACCAGATTCCCATGAAGCCCGGCTGCGTCCCCGCGAGACCATGCCGCATGAAAACGGGCCGGTACCTGAATGGTACCGGCCTGGTTGAAACGCCGTGAGTTCCGTCCTAGCGCGAGTATTGCGAGACCCGCGGATTCGGATCCGGCTTGCCGTTGTACTGCCCTACGTTCAAGCCAATAAGGCCCGCCGGGGCGCCGGTGACGCCCGCCGACCCTGTACTTACGACATACAGCACGCTCACCAGTTGACCGGAGGTGGTCGTAACTTCAAACCTGCCGAAGGCCTTTCCATATGTGGGATCGAACACATACGGACCATTGAAGGTCTGGTTCGTCTGCAATTTGCCTGGCCCATTTGAGTCATAAATAACGGCCCAGACTCCACCTGGCGGCGGAGTTCCAGCCACGTCGGTTTCGTTGGTCACGCTTACCGACGTCGGATCGACCGTCCCGCCCAAGAACGAGCCAAGCAACGACAAAAGCTGATAGGGAGCTCCCGACTGCGGAGAGAACTGTCCCGAGCTAACCGCCGGATCAGTACCCACAGTGAACGCCTGGTTTTTGGTGACCAGGTACCAGATCGGTTGATACTGGATTGGTTGGCCGTTTGAGGTCAGTGTAACCGTGACTCGGCCACAGGCGGTGGTGATGCTTCCGCAGGTCGAATCCACACTGTAGGTGCCGTCGTAGCTGTTCTGCGAAGCTGTCCCGGCGTTGTTTTCATCCGTAAAGTAGCCGGGCAGGCTGTCGATGCCCGTCCGTGTGATATTTCCATTGCCATCGAACGTCGCCACACCAATCGAAGCATCCGGGCCAGATGAATTGAGCCCGTCCTGTTGGATTACCACGCATGCCCCAGGGCCCTTGCAGGTCAGACTGGTATTCGAGAAACTCCCCGTGATACCGCCCGCTTCCTGCGGCAACAGCGTAACGATCGTCTGTGGGCCGCCGTCATCGGTCTCGACTGCGATTAACTCATTCGTTGTCGAGACCGTGGTGTAGTAGGCGTAGTTGTAAGCCTGACCATTGATGTTCAGAGTCAGCGTTCCACGGCCGGTGTTGCCATTTGGACTCCCCATAGTGCCGCTGGCTATCGGAAGTTCCCCTGACGGAGTTCCGCCGTCATTCGTGTCCTCCGCACCAGCTGTGATGTTCAGTGAGCTTAGCGTGAACATGCCCGCTCCGGCGTAGCGGATCCCGCTCGCGTCGCTACCGAAGAGACCAAACGCGTAGCTGGATGCGTTCGTCGGTAACGAGAAGGTCGTCTGCTTCTTCAACAGCCCGGAGCCCCAGATGGTCGAGTTGGTCATGATGAACGAGGAATCGTTGTTGGTGGAGAGCGCCGCGGCAAGCCCATACGTGCCCAGCCCGGAGGCCAGATTGATGGTGGCGATATTGCTGCCGGTGGGAACGTTGTAAGTCGACGCCTTAAGCGGGACATCGGTGAACGACTGCGACCCCGGGCCTGCTTGATCCATTACGCCGCTGGTGATGTTGCCGTTGCCGTCAGCCACAAAGCTGCCGACCAGATATACCGGTTGATACTGTCCGCTTTTTGGAGGATTCTCCTCGAAGCCGTTGAAGCTGAACGCGTAATTACCTTGCAACCTGCCAGTAACCGTAATGCTGAACGTAGCAGTGGCAACCTCTCCAAGCGCATCGGTTGCCTGTATGGTGAAATTAAAGACGCCCGCGTTGCTGAGCGCTCCGCCAACCGGCGTGGCAATCGTGGCATTGTTCGCCCCTCCACCCATCGGCTGGGGATTGGTGGTCAAAGTCATCAAGCCGTTTGTACAAGGTGGATTCGGCGCACAAGGAGGCAAGCTACCGTAAGCCACTTCATAGGCGTAGGGCTGGACGCCGTTGGCGGCAACGATCGACTGCCCATAAGAGCCTCCCACTTGGCCGCTGGCCAACGTCACCGAAGCCAGCGACAGCGGCGGATTAATCGTAATCATGAAACCTTGCGTGGCCCCGGCCTTGGTTGGGGTTTGCGAATCCACGCACTGTACGGTGAAGCTAAAGGCTCCTGTCGTCGTAGGCGTACCGCTAATAATTCCGTCGGTAGTCAGGCTCAAACCCGGTGGTAAAGATCCAGCGCTCACGGTCCACGTGTAAGGCGTCAGACCCCCTGAAGCAATCAGTAACTGCTTGTAAGCTAAGCCGGGAACCCCCTCGGCCAGGCCAATCTGCGAGATAACCAGCCCGCTAGGACCATTCTGCGGCACGCTGCCGGCGCAGCCGCTTAAGATTGCACACACCAAGCATCCCAAAAACAAATACAGGAAAGGCTTTACCCCTCGCATGGATCTCCTTGTTGATTCGACAGAAGCTGGTTTAGACGCTACTCCGGGGATCGGGCGGCCAAACTGACAGAAGCCTTCGCTGTGTCCGACAGCTCGTCAGGCGACGTACCTTGGGCGACCGCATAGCGCGTATAGGGTAGCAGAGTAACTGAATCATTACTAAATGCAAGTTCTTTTTTGCTGGGCTCCAGCCCCCGGCTGACTTCGGGAAGAACCCTTCCCGTTTTCGGAAGTTCCGCCGTTCGTCCCAGCTGTTTTCCCGTGCTACACCTGCCTCTGCTATCCTCATCCTTCCCTTGGAGGGCAATCATGGCCTTTCGATCGCTTGTCTGCACCGCTTCCTTGCTGCTCGCTATTGTGGCTGTTGCCCAGCAGTCCAGCCCTCAAACCTCCAGTCCGGGGTCGACTCCGCCGAAAACGGAGATGTACGTCGAACCGGTTCTGCCCTACACACCCAGTCTGGACGTTAAGTCCATGGATCGCTCTGTGGACCCTTGCGCCGATTTTTATACGTACTCCTGCGGCGGTTGGCTAAAGAATAACCCTATCCCGCCCGACCAGACCTCGTGGAGCGTTTACGGCAAGCTGTTTGAAGACAATCTCGCCTATCTCCGCGCCATCCTTGAGCAGGCGGCCGCGGCCAAGGACCGCGACGCCGTCACCCAGAAGATCGGTGACTATTACGCCGCTTGCATGAATGAGGACGCTGTCGACAAGCGCGGCGCCAAGCCCCTGCTGCCGGACATCGTAGAAATCCAGGGATTACAGAACGTCAACCAGATGGCTCCCCTGGTTGCCCGCCTGCACCTTGCCGGCGACTCCATGCTGTTCGATAGCGGCTCGCAACAGGACTCCGACAACTCCGATGCCATGATCGTCGGCCTCAACCAGGGCGGTTTGGGGCTGCCGGATCGCGATTACTACACCAAGGACGATCCCAAGTCGAAGGAAATCCGCCAGCACTATCTGCAACACGTGCAGAAGATGTTCGAGCTGCTTGGCGATTCGCCTGCTGTCGCTCAGAAAGAAGCTGCCACGGTAATGCGCATTGAGACCGCGCTGGCGAAGGCTTCCCTCACCCGTGTCGACCTTCGTGACCCGTACAAGGTCACCCACAAAATGAAGGTTGCTGAACTGGAGAAGCTGTCGCCCAATCTTGATTGGGCGGCGTACTTCTCTGCCAGTCAGGTTCCACCGTTCGACATCCTCAACGTCGAATCCCCCGACTTCTTTAAGACCATGAGTGCCCAGCTCTCCTCGGTTCCGCTGGACGACTGGAAGGTCTACCTGCGCTTCCATCTGGTTAACTCGCGAGCGCCATATCTTTCCGCCGCCTTCGTCAACCAGAATTTCGACTTCTATCGCAAATATCTGCGCGGCGCTGCAGAGCTGCAGCCACGCTGGAAGCGCTGCGTTGAGTACGTTGACGATCAGCTGGGCGAAGCCCTGGGACAGGAGTACGTCCGCAAAACCTTTCCGCCCGAGCTAAAGGCTGCGACGTTGAAGATGACGCAGGAGATCGAAGATGCGATGGCCCTGCGCGTCCAGCAATTGGATTGGATGAGCCCGGCGACCAAGCAGCAGGCGCTGAACAAGCTCCATTCCATCCGCAACAAGATCGGTTATCCGGACAAGTGGCGCGACTATAGCTCAGTCGAGATTGTGCGTGATGACTTCTTCGGCAATGTCGAGCGCGCCACCGTCTTTGAGAGTCACCGCGAGTTCAACAAAGTGGGAAAGCCCACCGATCGCACCGAATGGGGCATGACGCCGCCGACCGTCAACGCCTACTACAACGGCCAGATGAACGACATCAACTTCCCTGCCGGTGTTCTCCAGCCGCCGCTGTACGACGCCAAAATGGACGACGCTCCCAACTACGGCAATACTGGTTCGACCATCGGTCATGAGCTGACCCACGGCTTCGACGATGAGGGCCGGCAATACGACGCCAAGGGCAACCTGAAGGATTGGTGGACGACACAGGATGCGGTGCAGTTCAACAAACATGCCAACTGCGTAGTCGATCAGTACGGGAAGTACGTTGTCGTCGACGACATCCGTATTAATTCGAAGCTGACCGAGGGCGAAGACATAGCCGACCTGGGTGGGACCATCCTCGCCTACATCGCCTGGAAGGATGCCGACAAGAGCATGCAGCTGACTGATCGCGATGGGCTTACTCCCGATCAGCGCTACTTCGTCGGCTTCGCACAGTGGGCCTGTGAGAACGACCGCCCCGAGGACCTGCGGGCGCGCTCCATTACCGATCCGCATTCGCCGGCAAAGTACCGCATCAACGGCGTGGTGGTAAACATGCCGGAGTTCGGCGCAGCGTTCAGTTGCAAGCCCGGCTCGGCAATGTTGAAGCCCGCCGACAAGGTATGCAAGGTGTGGTAAGCGCCGGCGTACGGGCCGGGCACTGCGTCGCTGGCACAGTGCACCGCTCCCCATAGCCGCGCTAGGTACGCAGCTTTGTCCATCGAGTTCGCTTGAGGACTACTTCTTCATCACCTTGCCGGTGGTGGCATTCACATAAGCGACATAGCCTGATTTCTTGTCGCCCCACACCACGTACCAGACCGGGCTTGGAAAGCTGTAGCCATTCCCAAGCTGGAAGGTGGTGACCTTCTTGTCCGGATTCTTCTTGATCCACGCGGCGGCGTCCGCTGCTGCCGTGTTGTAGGCCGCGTCGGAATCGACCGTGAAGTCAGCCGATGCGATCGGCATGACATCGCGCGTCGCTCCGACCCACTGAATTCCATTGCCGACGGTGACACCTTTGTAAATGTCCGGCGAATGTGCGGCGATCGCGTAGGTGAAGGTCCGGCGTTCGTGTTTGCTCAGTGAAGCAAACGTTGCCTCCCAGAGTCCGGCTTTACCGGCATTAAACGTGAAGCCGGATTTTTCGTCGGAGTTAAGCCCCAGCAAGACTACGTCGGGGGACCACTTATAGGCGGACTTGTACATCGCCAAATAAGCCGTCTTGGCTGTGACTGGTTCAGGTGCAGCGGGCTCGCTCGCTTTCACAGTGGTTACATCGGTACCCGGGGGCTGCGAGCAGCCAGAAAGCGAAAAAAAGGCAGCCGCCATCGCGGTTACCAGCAAGATCTTCGACAGTGCCAGCATGGAGTATCTCCGACTCAAATGCTATGCCGACGCGGGCGCGGACACTAGGACTCTCGACCCGAAACGCGCACATTTTCCCAATTTGGGAACAAACGCGCGGACGAACAGCGGTCTCATTCTCTGGCACCGACCAGCGAATCACCGATAGGACTCCTCCGGCCCTCTGCAGGATCGTTTCTCAAAGCCGACTTTACAGGGTATTTTCTTAGAATGCCGTCTCTGCCCGGCATCCAGTTGATAGCAAACAAGGGTTCTTGCTTGCTTGTTCGAGGCGAGGAAAGATGATTACCAGAAGTAACGACCGATTCCAGAACGGCGCGCAGGATTACGCTGCGTACCTCGAGACCTTCGAGGGCCGATTGCGCGCAGACCTCGCGTTTGCCAACCTGCAGGATTTTCTTTCTCCACTGCAGGCGAACCAGCCGATGCATGCGCTGGACGTAGGCTGTGGCACGGGAGCTACGGCAGTTCGCCTGGCACAGCTTGGCTTTCCCGTCACTGGACTCGATTCGTCCCAGGCGATGCTCGATATAGCGAGACGCGCCGCAGAGGAAGCAGGAGTATTGAGCAAAGTCACTCTCCGGCGCGGCGACGCTGCCAAATTGACGGGCCCGTTTCCGGCTGCGTCGTTCGATGTCATTCTCTGCCACAACATACTTGAATACGTCGAGGACCCAACCATCGTATTGCGCGGTGCGGCTCGCGCTCTGCGAGACTCATCGGCGATACTGTCAATCGTTGCGCGCAATCAGGCGGGCGAAGTCGTGAAGGCTGCGCTTCAGGCGGGCGACCTCGCGGCGGCCGAAGCCAATCTCACCGCTGAGTGGGGTTTTGAGTCTCTGTACGGTGGCCGAGTGCGGCTCTTTACCTCGCACAGCCTGCAAGAGATGCTGCAAGCGGCGTCGTTGGAGTTAGTCGCCGAGCGAGGTATCCGTGTCCTTGCGGATTACTTGCCGCCTCAGGTTTCTCGCAGCTCGGAATACGCGCGGATTTTGGAACTGGAGCGGAAGCTGGGCAGCCGGCCAGAGTTTGCGAGAGTGGCCCGCTATACGCAATGCCTGGCGCGGCGCATGGAGAATCGCGCATGAAGAATCTCGCCAGCGAATCGCCGATTGCATCCGTCGCTAACACGACTGACGGGATTGCGCTCGGGCTCGGACTGACAAACGAATGCAATCTCGCCTGCGCTTTCTGTTATCGCGATCCGGCGCGAACGGATCGTCTTACCCTCGAGCAGGTCAAGTCGGTGATGGAACGGCTGCCCATCCGCTCGGTAAATCTGGGAACGGGCGAGAACGGAATGCATCCCGACTTCAAGGCGATGCTTGCGTACCTTCTCACCCAACCGGTCAAGCTCACTATCACCTCCAACGGTCACAGCATCGCGGTTTTGGAAGACAGCGAGCTGCGTGCTTTTCATGACATCGAATTCTCCCTCGATTACCCCACGCAAGCGGAGCAGGATGCGCAGCGCGGACTGGGAAATTGGGCTCTCATTCATCAGCAGGCAGCGCGCTGCGTGAAGCTGGGCGTGCCCGTGACGATCATTGCGGTTATGATGAAGTCGAATTACTTGCGCCTGGCGGACGTGGCGCAGGTGGCCAAACAATTCGACGCTCCTCTGCGCGTGAACGTCTACCAGGCCGTGCGATCCGATATCTATGCGTTGTCCTACGAAGAGTACTGGGATGGATTCCGGCGGCTATTTGCAGAAACGGATGTGATCGCCATTGGCGAGCCGCTGGTGCGAGCCATAGCAGGGCTGCCTCCGCTGCAAGGGGGATGTGGCGTGAGCACAGTGCGGGTGACGCCCCGCGCCACGACGCAGCCTTGCGTGTATTGGCCGGGAGCGGGTGAGCCGCTGTCGGAGTTGATCTCGGCCGGCCTCGGCGTTCTAAACTCGGCGCCCTTCGAGCAAGCGCGGACCATTCCCGAAGCATGCCAACCGTGCGAGTTCCGGGACTCTTGCCACGGCGGCTGTGCCGGACGACGGCGCTTGCAGGATGCGTTGCTTCAGCCCGATTGTTACTGCCCGATCATTCGCGGAGAGCGGCCGCGGCTCGACGTTCGCATGGCCGCCAGCCGCGACCTGCCCAAGCTGAGCAGTTGCTGTACGACGGTAGTGATGGCCCGATAGAAACTCGCCGCTTCCTGCTATCTTGCCTTTCTTGCATCCGGGTAGAGCCGCGCTGCGCCGCGTAATGCTGCCCCTCTTTCCAGACTCAGGCAATAATGATGGCGATGACGCGGGCCTGAAGGCCCGCTCTACCAACGCACAAAGAAGCACACCGCTCTATTTTGCGTCTATCCAGGTGTTCGAACCCGCCAGCTTGACGGCGACATTCGTGAACCAGAGATGCAACGGACCGCCATCGGCGGTGCCGCGGTGCTCGGTTGAGATCAGCAGCGGACCTGCCATCTTGTAGCCAGTCCACGTCGCAATGACCACCTTTGGCTTCTTGGCGCCGCCGCGGTCATATCGGAATTCTTCCACTCGCCCGTCGGTTCCGACATAGAGGGTCCAGGTGTCGCCCGGCGTATAGCCGCCGCCGGAAGGATACTTCACCACGATCTTGTCGGCCGAACCCTTGCCCAGCGGCATCTTCTGCTGACCTTCATCGGTCACCGTGGCGCTGGTGTCCCAGTAAACATGAAACGGAAAGATCAGCCAATAGTTGCCATTCTGGAAGGCCGGATCGACGTCGTCCTTGACCTCGGCAGATTGACTGCTGAGCTGGGAGCGCAGGTATGTGACCTTCACCGGCTTGCCGTCTTTATCTTTTCCCTCATAGGTGATCTGGCCGGTCTTGGGCTCCCAAGTCCAGGTCTGGGAAAGATTGACGCCCGGGAAGGTTACGTTCCAGGTGTAGCGGATCGCGTCGATCTGCCCAAATGAATCGAGACCATAAGTCTTGGCGAGTTTTTCAGCGATTGGCGAGTGCTGCTGCGCCCAGGAAGTCGCAGCAAGAAGCATTACCCCAAGGACCAGTAGAAGACGCATTGCTGTATTGCAGCGTGAGTTTGCCATGGATGCTCTCCTTGGTGAGTTTGACGACGGATGTTGGATGATGGGCAGGTGCTTCAGGATACGAAGAACTATACGGGTAGAGCGGTGCTTTAGCACCGCGTCAGGCCGAAACCTCTTTCTTGGAGAGCCCGCTTTAGCGGGCGATACTATGCCGTCGGCTGGAAGCCGACTCACCCAAATGACGGCGGCCGAAACGCGGGCCTGAAGGCCCGCACTACCCGATCACAGCGAAATCAACAGATTCTACTCGCTTGGGCGATGCGCGGCGGCCGCTCGAATGATCCGGGGCAACAGAATGATGGCCGCGGTCATTGCAACCGATCCGAATTCCAGCCCCAGAACCCAGCCAGGAAGCACCCACGGACGTCCCAGTGCGCGCAAATGCCAAACGATGTACGTCGGGATAATGCTCACCGTCCAGATGATGAGCGGCAAGGTCGACTTCGAGCGCACGAAGGGCAGCAGCCAGAGCAAATACCATGGATACACCACCGGCGCACACAGAAGCGACGCAGCTATCGGCCATGCAAATGCGTCCTCGGACGGTGTCTGGGATTTGGTTCTCAACCAGACTGCGACCAGAATTCCGATAAGAGCTGCGAGTCCCGCTATGACCTGCGGAGTGGCCACTCGCTCGAGCAACGTGAACACCGGATCGTTAAAACGAAAGCTCTGAATGTAACTGCCGAGCGAGCCGGTTGGGATTCGCCCATGGTTGAGAAATGGCAGATACAGGAGTGCGAACACGGCTGCGGCCAGGGTCGCGTCGCGCATGCGAACCCGCCGCCAGTAGAGTGGCAGCAGCACAATCGGAAGAAACTTTACGGCGATCGCCAACGCGAACGCAACGGCTGCAATCGCACGCCAGCGGCGCAGGAGCGCGGCGAAGGATATCAGCAGCAGAAGCACGCCGAGAATGTCGATGTGACCACTGCCCGCCACTTCCGTCGCTAGCAGCGGATTCCAAGCATAAGCCAGAATCCAATGCGCTCCCCGGCCGGTACCACGCAAGACATCGAACAAAACCACAACGATGAACAAGTCGCAAATCACAAACGCGAGTCGCATCGCAAAGGCAGACTCGTGAATCGCGGTGACGGCGCGAAAGAACAGCTGAGCGCCGGGCGGATACGGGCTGGGAAGATCCGGATGGTTCATCGTGCGCGTCTCAGCTGTGTGCAACGCAGCGACCGCCGGGTCGTTGGGTACCACAATGTAGGGGTTATAGCCGAGCCGCTGCAGGCGGCCGTCCCAGACATAGCGGCGAACGTCGTCATCGGAGCCGGTCGGTATCGCGAGAAATGCAACGTGCCACATTGCGGCCAACCCGAGACCGATGACAATCACACGCTTAGGAAAGTTTGGTGTGCCGAATAACTCGCGGATGGCAAGAAGATAAGCGATGCCGCCTACCGCCAGCGGAATGATGGGAAAAGCTTCGCCCTGGCCGCCGAACCGGCGCGCGCAAGTGACAAGCGCCACCAACAGAATCACGCCGAGCGCGTACAGCCGGTGAGACGAAGTGAGCTTCACAAGTCCCCGGCGCCGGCGCGCAGTAGTGCCATCACGTGCTGCCACTGTTTCAGCCAACCCGCGGTTCGTGGCGCTCGCGCCGGAGCAAGCTGGAGCTCCGCGACCAAGCGGGTTAAGTCGCTCTCCACGTCAATGTCGTAAAAGGGATCTGTAAGTCCAACGGAAAGCTCCAGCCTGCGAGCGCGCGCCAGCAGGGCGTCAAGCGCGCTGTCGGTTCCCATCCCGTCACCATGGAAAAGCTGCGCATGGGCAGCCTTCGCCCCAACCAGATAATAGCCGCCGTCATAGGTCGGTCCAACCACCACATCGTGAGCGGTGAGCATCTCAAATGCGCTCGCGAGAGCCGCAGCCGGCAAATGCGGGCTATCGCTATTGAAGGCGATTACGTGTTGCCCGTCTGCTGCAAAGTGCGCAAACACCGACGTCAACCCTGCCGCCAGACCCTCCCCTTGCTGTGCCACGACAGTTGCCGAAGTTCCTGCGAACTGCACCAACTCTCCGACATCCGACGCCGGACACATGATGGCAACCTTCACTCCGGCCAGCGAATGTGCGAGTGCCAAGGTATCGTCCAGCAGGCACCGATAAAGCTCAGTGACGGCTTCGACGGGCAGGCTCCGGGTTAAACGGGTTTTGACCAATCCGGGCCGCGGCGCCTTGGCCATGATGACGAGCGTGCGCGAGTGGTGGGGAGTCTCCGTAGATTCCATACGAGAGCGCTTTGCCTATGGCCGTTTCCGCGTCGCTGTGTCCGGGTAGAGCGGGCCTTCAGGCCCGCGTTCCAAGGGTCAATCTTGTCGCTGTCGACGCCGGAAACGGTAGCGCACGATCAGAGTGAGGATAAACCACGCCGCACCGACCGTGCCCCGCAGCGTACCGCTGATCTTCGATTTCCCAATGCGCGGATAGTAGCTGACCGGCACCTCGACAATCCGGAAGCCGCCGAGCGCGCCCTTCAGGATCATCTCAACTGCCCAGCCGTAGGTGGCCTCTTCCAGAGCGAGTTGCCGCAGGACGTCGGCACGCGCTGCGCGAAACGGACCCAGATCGCTGATTCGCTGGCCATATAAAACCCGGATCATGCCGGCTGCCAGCCGATTACCAAATACGGAGTGCCACGGCAGCGCGTCAGGTTGGTTCTGTTTTGCAAGCCGCGAGCCCAGTGTGATGTCCGCTCGGCCTTCGATGATGGGAGCAAGGAGAAGCGGCAATTCATCGGGCCGATCGCTGTAGTCTCCGTCGAGGAAAACAACGACGTCGGGAGCATTGGTCGCGGCAAGCCCGGTCAAACAGGCGCGCCCGTATCCGCGGCGTGGTTCTCGCAGGACGCGTGCTCCCATCGCTTCGGCAATCGAGGCAGTCCCATCGGTGGAATTGCTGTCGACCACCAGGACTTCCGTGACAAGACCCGCGGGAAGATCGGCGAGGACGCGACCAATGGCCTGCGCTTCATTATGCGTGGGAATGATGACAGAGACGCGCACTGGTCCCAGCTCAGAGCAACCACCATGGAGCGTTCGGCCAACGCTGTGCCAGCCACGCGTCGACACCCCACGCTCGGCCTGCGCGTCCTATCGCCAGCGCGAGCGACGCCAGGACAGGGTTCAGCAGCTCCCAGATCCATGCTGTGCCCCACTCCGACATCCAAAGGCTGCCCAGGTAGAGGAATGCAACAAACGCCACGGGGCGCGTGAACAGACCGATGACGAGCAGCACGCCGAGCGAGAGCTCGAGTATCCCCTGCATCGGAGCTGCCATGGCGGCATGGCTTGCCGCCAGCGCCATAACGGCTTTCCATGCAGCCGGCGAGTGACCCTTCTCAATGTAATAGTGGATCAATCCTGCGTAGCCGCCCGGCGTATAGAGTCCCTTGCCCAGGTTCTCGAAGAACACCCAGACAAACATGGCGCCAATAGTCACGCGAACCAAGGCCAGTCCGCAGGAGGCAGGATTGTGATGGTCGGAATCTGCTGTTGGTGGCATCACGATAGCTTTCTCGCAGTGATCTTGTAGCTATTCATGTCCAGTCCGGCGACACGGAACTATACACCGTCCAGGGAGGCTGGGAAGAAAGATGAAACCGGAGGGGCTAACGACTCGACAAATTAATTGGAATTTCTTCAGGATTTCTCAGCGTCGTGAGTGCCTCTGTGATGAGACCGCTACTTTGCGCTGACGGATTGTGGCAGCTCGGTCTGTGGCTCCTCGACTGGGCCTGCAGGCAGCGACATCCGCATCAGTTCAAGTTCCCACTGCGGCCGCACTCGGTATTCGCGCACGCAAGCTGGAATCACCACCGCATCGCCCGTGGCGAAGCTGATCGGCTCCATGCCTTCTGACTCAACGACTCCCGCTCCACTGATCGCGACAAGGATATGCGGTGAGTCGCCGGACAGCTCGGCTTGCAGATCCTCGCGCAGCTTCATCTTCTCAACTTCGAAATACGGCGAGCGTACCCGCACGTTTGAATCGGCGCCGGATGAAGCCGGCTGTAAAATATATTTGTCGGCGTTGACGCGGACCTGAAGGTCCGCTCTACTCACGACCCTGCCGGCGTTGGTATGCAGCTTGGTTGCCGCTAGCCCTTCTTTGATGTGGAGCTCGCGCGGACGGCCGTAATCGTACAGGCGATAGGTGACGTCGGAGGTCTGCTGCGTCTCGACCAGAATCATTCCACCGCCGATGGTATGGACCGTGCCCGCGGCAACGTACAGCATGTCGCCAGCGAAGACGTCGACCCAGTTCAGCAGATCTTCCGCGCGCGTTTCTTCGATGGCTCGCCGAAATTCGTCGAGCGTAACTCCGGGCTTAAATCCCAGCCCGACCTGCGCTCCCGGCTGCGCCCGCAGCACATACCAGCATTCGGTTTTGCCGCAGGGATAACCGTTCTTCTGTGCCTGCTCGTCATCAGGGTGGACCTGCACGGACAACTTGGAGCCGGGAAACAGAAACTTCACCAGCAGAGGAAAGCGGTCTTCGTAGCAGGACAAACGCCCGACCATCTCGCGTCGAAATTCCTTGCTGAGATCCGCGAGGCTGCGGCCGGCGAGCGGTCCATTGGCGACACGATTGTCTTCCCACGTGAGCCAGCTTTCGCCAATCGGTTCGGCGACGGCGCGGGTGTAAATGGGGCGCAGATCACGTACGCCCCATGGCCGCTCGTCGAAGATGGGGATCATCAGGAATGGATAAAGTTGGGACATGAGGTCTGCGTCACGTGATGTCGCACGGTAGAGCTGGCCTTTCAGGCCAGCGTTGCGCGCGATGAATCTAATGTATCGCAGGAGCGGTCATCTGGCGACGACCGCTCCTGCGATAAGAATCTCTGCTGGCGGAAACGCGAGCCTGAAGGCCCGCACTACCAAAACAGCAGCGTGAGACGCCAGCCTAAAGGCTGACTCTACCGAAGCAGCGCCACTCACGGCGCTAGAGCGCCGCACGACCTTCCACGCTGGCGAAGAATCGGCCCATCCGTTCGATGCCACGCTGCAAGTTTTCCGGCGAGGTTGCGTACGAGATGCGAACGTGGTCTTGCGTACCGAAGCCTTCACCCGGAACCACGACCACGTGAGCCTGATGCAACAGCTTGCGCGCAACATCGGATGCGGAGTTCAGTCCGCCGCGCTCGAAGTAATGGCTAACGTTGGGATACGCGTAGAACGCGCCGTTCGGGGCCGCGCAGGTGATGCCGGGAATCGAACGTAAGCCGTTTACGATCTGATCGCGCAGTGCGATGTAGCCGGTCAGCATCTGCTGAACGCAATCCTGCGAGCCGTTCAACGCTGCCACGGCCGCCTTTTGAACGATCGACGTGGGATTCGAAGTGCTCTGGCTCTGGAGCTTGTTCATTGCGCTGATGATGGGCGCCGGTCCGAGCGCGTAGCCCAGCCGCCATCCGGTCATGGCATAGGTCTTCGACAGCGAGCCGATGATGATCAGCCGCTCGCGCACCTCGTGAACGCAGCCTGCCGAAAACTTCTTGCCGGTGTGGTTCAAGTAGACGTAGCACTCATCCGAGATCACATAGATGCCGCGATCATGCGCCAGTCGGAGCACCTCCGCCATATCGTTGGGATTCATCACCGCGCCGGAAGGATTGTTGGGCGAGTTCAGAATGATCAGCTTCGTGTGCGGAGTGATCGCGCGCTCCACCATGTCGGCGGTCAACGCGAAGTCGTGCCGCTCGTCGGTGGCGATGTAAACCGGCTCGCCGCCGGCATAGCGCACGATGTCCTTGAACGACACCCAGTAGGGCACGGGAATGATGACTTCGTCGCCATGATCGACCAGCACCTGGATGGCGTTGAACAGCGCGTGCTTGCCGCCGACGGAGGCGATGCAGTCCTCGCGTTTGTAGTCGGAGCCGAAGTCGGTCGCATGCCGCTTGACGATCGCATCGCGCAATTCCGCCGTGCCGGCTCACCGCCGTGTATTTGGTGAAATCGGCGCGAATGGCTGCGATTCCCGCTTCCTTGATGTGCTCCGGCGTGGGGTAATGCGGCTCACCCGCGCCCAGATCGACCAAGTCAGCGCCCGTGGCACGCAGCTTTTCAGCTTCGCCGGCTACCGCCATGGTGGCGGAAACTTCGATGCGTTGAATGCGATTGGTCAGGAACGAGGAAAGCTGGGTTCCGGCAGTCGTCATGGTTTTCCCTTCATAAAAGATGTTTGCCTGTCGCTGAAATATGTCTCTGGGCAATTCGCTGGCGCACTTTCTGTTCGACCATTTCCGGCACCAGGCCGGTTAACGGCCCACCGAGTTTTGCAATCTCACGCACAATGCGTGAGCTGAGGTAAGAATATTGTTCCGCCGGCATCATGAAGATGGTTTCCACGCGCGGCTCCATCTTGCGATTCATGAGCGCCATCTGCAGCTCGAATTCGTAATCGCTGATGGCGCGGATGCCGCGCAACACGGCGTTGGCGTTGTGCTGGACGCAATAGCTGACCAGCAGGCCCTCGAAGGTATCGATGGAAACGTTGTCGATGTCCGCGGTCATGGCCATCAGCATCTCTTTGCGCTCCGGTAACGTGAAGAGCGGTTCTCCCTTGTCGAGATTCCGCGCAATGGCCACGATCAGTTTATCGAAGAGTTTCGCTCCCCGATGGATGAGGTCAAGATGGCCGTTCGTGACCGGATCGAACGACCCGGGGTAAATGGCGACGATATTCTTCAAGGGCCCTCGGAGCGGGAATTTAAGCGATGATTTTATTCTGGCAGAGGTTTAGCAAGCAATCGGAATGCGGCTGAAAAGATGCTCCGGCGGAACAGTGTTGTGGAAATCAGGGCCGCAATTCGTCGCGCAGAGGGAACAGTCTGCTGAAAAATCAGAACCGCAGATCCCTCCTCGGACTAAAGTCCTCGTCGGGATGGCAAAAATAAAGTTGAACGCGGCGCTGAAGCGCCGCACTACCCGAGCAAAGCACTGCACAGAGCTTTTCAGCAAACGGCCTAAAGCGAAGCTCCGCTTCGAAGCGACCCCCGACTCGATCTCGAAGAATGCCTATTTCCGCCCAGCGGGTCCTTTGGGTTGCGCAGCCGGCGCGGCCTCGGCATTTGCAGCCGCGGCTTGTGCTTTGTCGGCCGCTGATACTAAGCCCAGCGCTTTGCGCACTTCGGCTTCGAGCTTCGCGGCGATGTCTTTATTCTCCTTCAGGAATGTCTTGGCATTCTCGCGTCCCTGGCCAACGCGCTCGCCCTTGTAGCTGAACCAGGAGCCGGACTTCTCCAGCAGATTCGCGTTCACTGCCAGATCGATCAGGTCGCCCTCGCGCGAGATGCCTTCGCCGTACATCATGTCGAACTCGGCCTCGCGGAAGGGAGCGGCGACCTTGTTCTTCACGATCTTCACGCGGGTGCGCGAGCCGACCACCTGGTCGCCATCCTTGATGGCACCAATGCGGCGGATGTCGATGCGGACCGACGAATAGAACTTCAGCGCGCGGCCGCCGGTCGTGGTCTCGGGATTGCCGAACATGACGCCGATCTTTTCGCGGATCTGATTGATGAAGACCAGGCAGGTATTTGACTTGGCAACGATGCCGGTGAGCTTGCGCAAGGCCTGCGACATCAGGCGCGCCTGCAGGCCGACGTGGCTGTCGCCCATCTCGCCGTCGAGTTCGGCCTTGGGGACCAAAGCGGCGACCGAGTCCACCACCAGCACGTCGATTGCACCTGAGCGGACCAAAGCTTCGGCAATCTCCAGCGCCTGCTCGCCATAATCGGGCTGCGAGACCAGCAGGTTGTCGACATCCACGCCCAGCTTGGCAGCGTAGATGGGGTCGAGCGCGTGCTCGGCATCGACGAAGGCGGCCATTCCGCCCTGTTTTTGCGCCTCACCAATCACCTGCAGCGCGATGGTGGTCTTGCCGGACGACTCCGGGCCGAAGACCTCGACCACACGGCCGCGCGGGAAGCCGCCGACACCGAGCGCCGCGTCGAACGAGATGGCGCCGGTGGAGATCACGGAGATGGGAACCACGGCTCCCTTGCTGCCCAACTTCATGATGGAGCCCTTGCCAAACTGCTTTTCGATTTGCGACAGAGCCAGGTCGATCGCCCGGCTTTTTTCAGTTTTCTCGTCCGCCATGAGTGCTGCTCCTTGGCTCCATCCCGGCCGCTTGGCGCGGTCAGGACAGGCAAAAGTAAATTGCAATGGGTGTCAGTGAGGCAGGCGCCGTTCGGGGCCGATTACACGCTGACTTCGCGTGCAGTTGGCGGTTCGGAATGGGCGATTCGCGGCGAAGAGCGCTTGAATACTGACGGCCTATTATACATCCAGTTATCGTCAAAAAGCGAAGAAATAGCGAAATATACAGGAACGAAAGTACATGTACTTTCGTGTCTCACATTGGCTTGTGACGCCGGTTACGGATGCCGTGTTTCACTGGCGTTTGGCGCGATCTTCGCCGAACGCCACTCTTTGGCAGTTCCTTCAAGAATATTAACCCTTCAGTAAATTCATGATCGTGCCAAATAGCTTTTCAGTGGCTTTCAGGCAGCGTGTACTCAAAGTCGTAGGAATGCTTTCCGTCGGCGATGGTGATATTCATCGTGCCGGTTAGGCCCACCAGTTGGCCGGTACCCGAGTCGGGAACAACCGAGATCGCCAGTCTTGGTACACCCTGAGCCATTGTCCCGCTGTGTTGAAGAACGAAGCTGCCGGTGCGGCCGGCCAGCGTACCCGTGAATTGCTCCAGGGCGACGTAGCCTCCTGACGAACCCTTAGCGCCGGTGCCAAAGCTCAACATCTCGACCTTGCTGACACCCGAAAGATCGCCATGCCACTGTTTGTCGCCAGACATCCGTCCTATGCCTGCGGCCTTGGCCTGCTCGTCTGCTGGCTGCGGAACTAACTTCACGTCGAACGTTCCAGTTGCATGACCCGTCACCATCGCCCCCTTGCTGTTCGGTGCTTGAGCCGGAGAGGATGCCTGCGCAATTGCAATACATGTCAGGCTAAAGAACAGCGCTACAACCACAACCACGCTTTTATTCCGAGATCTCATTATGAGAATTGCTCCATTGCCGGCTACCGCTTCAGCAGGTCCACCGGCTCGCGAACGTCCGTCACGCGGAAGTATTTCGCCAGCGCCGGATATCGCTGGGCCACAGCTTCGTACATCGCGAATGCCACATTGCGATACGAGAAGTGTCCGGCTGCTCCCGTCCGCAGTTCGCCGATATAAAGCGCCTCGGCAAAGTCCATCTTGAAGAGGGTGCGTTTGCGGAAGGCCAGCGGGATGACGTATTGCGACTGAGATTCCGTTTCAGTCGACGGCTGACCGGCGAGGGATTCGCTTGTCGGGCGACCAGCAAGCTTAGCCGCGGTCTCTCGGGCGCGCGCCATCGCAGACTGATAGCGATCGGCGAGGCCGGCGGATTCGATCTCCACTGGCATGTCGTATCCGTGCGCCGTGGTGTAGTCCTGAACGATTTGCACGCAGCGGCGATGGCGGTGCATATCGCGGAAGCCGCCGATGTCCATCAGGATGTCGAAGCGGAAATGCTGTCCGGCGTAGAAGGGTCGCGCGACTTCGTCGTGGCGACCGCGGTGACGAAGGCCAAGGTCGATGATCTCGGCACGCTGCGTCCCGGAAAGTGCGTTCACGACATCGCGAATCTGACGATAGGAGTGGTGCGCGTACTGATAGAGCAAGGTTGCCGCAAGCTCAATCTCCAGCGGATCATCGTCCAGCAGATCCACCGTCGGCGCGTCTTTAATCGCAACCGGCGCGAGTAATTCCGCAGCTGCCGCCCTGAGATCGCGCCGAGTCTCGATCTCATAAGCATTCAGTTCGGCATACTTCATCAGTGTGGGAGCGACGCGCACAGGGCGCAGCAAGAACTCCCGTGCCTGTTCCGTCAGGGCGGGAGACTCGCGTTCGATCTGGGCGAGCAGTTCGCGAGCCTTCGCCTCAGTGACGTTATACGCCGGCTCTTGAGCGGCCGTCCGCAGCAGCTCGCCCAGGCGGCGAACTTCGGCATGGGTATGCGACAGCAGCCGCGAGACCTGGTTCTCCAACGTGCGTGCGCTGACGATCTGACCAAGAGAGGTGTTCGCCGCCAACGGCAGAAGGTAACGCGAGATGTCGAAGGCCCGGGCGCGCAGGGTGCGCTCGTAGGCTTCCTGCTTCATCTCCGCAGGCTTGGGCGTGCGGTCGCGAAGATAGCCAAACATCTCTTCGGAGAAGTGGCGATACTCGGAGAAAAGATGGTCGATTGTTTCCCGATATAGAGCGCGCGCCGCCGCATTATCGCCAAAATCTGGAACGTAGTAGCCACTCTTCTGGAAATCCTGATAGCGGGTCGATCGCTCCTGTCCGTCCCAGCGCGGCTCGTCGACGGCGACGGTCGCTGCCAGGATCGACAGGCGCTCGATGGCAAAGGCGATGTGCGCGAGATCCGCGATGCTGCGATGGCCGTACTGGAAGTAGAAGGTGTTGAGGAACTTTTCGGCTTTCTGGTCATTGATTTCCGACAAAGACTCGCGCATGGACAGTGCCGAGCGCGAATATTTGGCCATGCCATAGGCCTGCACCTCGGGATCGGCCCCGTGGACGGCGTAAACGTCGGTGCTCAGGTCATTTTGGGAAGGAGGTTCGCCGTTATTTGTCCCAGGCTTGTATCCGGATGACATTGCGGTGAATCATATGCGGTATGGCACCGGTGGGCAACCGACCGGGCTGTGGGAATCTCGGAAAAATCTGACTTGAAATTGATGGTAGCTTGTACTTATTCCCAGAGTTCATAACGAGACGATATTGCGAACGATACGGAATTATCTGCTGGCAGCTCTGCTGCTCTGCATTCCTGCTATAACCAGCGGTCAGCAAACCCAGCCGGGATTTGGCGGGCTGCCTTCCCGGATGGGACTGACGTCGGAGTCGGACGTCCCCGGCAATTCTGGTGTCGGATCCCTGCCGCTGTCGCACAATGTCAGGCTGATCATGGCTCCCGAGCTGGCGCTGCAGACGTTTGAGAGCCGAGGCCCGTGGCAGAAGACTGAGCTGCAGTCCTACACCGACCAAACGCTGGTGATGGCCGAGTTGCTGGACAGCTCGCAGCGCGGAGCCTTCGAGCTGGAAAGCTCCTACGTGGCGCCGCACTCGCTCACCTTCAAGCCCATGCGCTATACGGGCGATCCGTTCGTCAAGAGCACCGTGATCACGCGGATTCTGCAATCGGAAGTGGATTATGTGAGCAAGGACGATGTAACCCGCACCGCCTTGACCGCGGCGAATTACAAGTTCTCTTACAAAGGAGATGAGGAACTGAACGGCCGCAATGTCCACGTCTACCAGGTAAAGCCACATCACAAGCGCGCCGGGCTGTTCAAGGGCCACGTCTACATCGACTCGAGCACGGGAACGCTGGTGCGATCCGAAGGGGCGATCGCCAAGTCGCCGTCGTTCTTTCTTCGGCACATCGAGTTTGTGCAGGATTACACGGACGTTGGCGGCTACACGTTGCCGGTGCAACTGCACACGACAGCCCGAGCCAACTTCGTGGGGAGGGTGGTCGTCGATATCTTCCACCGGCAATACGAACCGCAACCAATTACCGCATCGCTCGAGACCAGCGACGCTGTTAGCGGGCAGCCTTAGTGATTGCGGCAGATTTATGTCGTCGGCTGAAGCCGACTTAAACAGGAAGCAAGCGGCTAAACGCTGGCTTGAAGGCCAGCACTACCCGATCTGCCCTGACACGAAGCATTGATCTTATGCAGCGTGCTTCCAACTCCGGACACTAGCCTTGCGCCGATTGCCGCCCGAGCCCGCGTCGTCGTCTTATCATGACGTCCGCACGCAGTGGGTGGGCGCCGATTCCATTCTGTTTGCTACAGCTCATCGACCATGGCCCGCGCCCATGGCGCCGTGGATCATGACGCAACGCTGGAACGATCTGCTGTTCCTGCACTATGCGATGGCGCCAGAGGCGGTACGAGCGGTGGTTCCCGAGGTGCTGACGCTCGACACCTATGAACAGCGCGCATGGATCACGGTTGCGCCGTTCTGGATTAATCATCTGCGCCCGCCGGGCGTGCCTTCGCTGCCGTGGTTCTCGCATTTCTCCGAGGTCAACGTGCGCACCTACGTCAGCTACGACGGCAAGCCGGGCATCTATTTCTTCAGCCTCGATGCCAGCAATTTGTCGGCGGTGTGGGGCGCGCGCGTGTTCTACCGGCTGCCCTACTGGCAGGCGTCGATGAAGGTGAAAGGCAAGGGCGAGGCGAAGATCGATTACGTGTCGAAGCGGCAGCACGGCCCCAAGCCGGCGGAGCTGAAGTGTTCGTATGGTCCGGCGAGCCGGGAGTCATTCCAGGCGCGGCCGGGGTCGCTCGAACACTTTCTGACCGAGCGATACTGCCTCTACACCGCCAGCCGAAAGCGGCTTTATCGCGGGGAGATTCACCACCTGCCGTGGGAGTTGCAGGATGCCGTGGTTGATGTGCGGGAAAATACCATGGCGCAGACAGCGGGTATCGAGCTTCCTCACGAACCCGACGTTGCCCTTTTCGCGCGCGAGTTGAAGGTACTTTTCTGGGCACCGGAGCGATTGCTGTAGGAATGCCCTGAGGGCAACAGAGTTTGCGTGAGAAGCGTGTCGCCGCTCCGCGGCTCGGCTCGATTTTCCCACTCTACCCGGCGCTTACGCGCCGGGCTAAATTCATGCCGCCGCTGCGCGGCTGGATTAGGGCCAATCCCAGGCGGTCTTCTCCCACCGTAAATCTTCAAATCGAATACTCCACGCGGACACACATCAGTCCTCAGATTCTTACCTTAAGATTCTTGCCTTATCGGATCGCGATACAATTTCGTTCGGGTATTTCGCTTGGAAAATAAGGCCATCGCGCAAATCCTCTACGAAACCGCCGACCTGATGGAGGTCAACGGCGACGACTCTTTTCGCATTCGCTCCTATCGTCGCGCCGCCGAGGCGCTGGAAGCGCATCACGAACAGGTTTGCGGACTCGCCGACGAGCCCAAGAAGCTGCTGGAAATTCCCGGCATCGGGAAAGGAATGGCTGCCAACATCCTGGAGCTATGCCGCGAGGGAAAGCTGGGGCTGCATCAGGAACTGCTGCAGAAATATCGACCGAGCATGTTGGAGCTGCTGAAGATTCAGGGGCTGGGGCCGAAGACTATCGCGCTCATCTGGAGCGCCTTTCAGGTAAGCGACCTCGCCGGCGTCGAGCAGTTGGCGCGCGAAGGCAAGCTGCGCGAGCTGCCGCGCCTGAGCGAAAAGAGCGAGCAGAAGATCCTGAAGGCGATCGAGGACTATCGCCGCATCTCTGGCCGCTTCCTGCTGGACGAAGCCGATCGCACGGCGGAGAAGCTGACCGAACATCTGAAGCACATCAAGGGCATCGAGAAGATCACGCCGGCCGGGTCGCTACGCCGCGGCCGCGAAACCGTTGGCGATCTCGATGTACTGATCACCGGGCCGTGTTGCGTCGACGATCAGAAAAGGGCTGAGCTGATCGAGGAGATTTTGCGTTTCCCGGGGATTACGCAAGTCCTGGCAAAAGGCGATAACAAGGTGAGCTTTAAGTTGCGCAGCGGCATGCAAGTCGACGTGCGACTGTTGCCGCCGGAATCCTACGGCGCGGCGATGCAGTACTTTACCGGCTCTAAGAACCACAACGTGACGCTACGACAGCGCGCGCTGAAGATGGGATACACGCTCAGCGAGTACGGGCTGTTTCGGCTCGACAATGAAAAGCGCATAGCTGGAGCCACCGAAGACGAGATTTACGGCGCGCTCAAGCTTGATTGCATTCCTCCCGAGATGCGCGAGAACTGCGGCGAGATCGATCTTGCCGCTGAACACAAGCTTCCCCGGCTGATTACGCTGAAGGATCTTCGCGGCGAAGTTCACATGCATACCGTCGAGACCGACGGCAAATGCACTATCGCCGAAATGGCGGAGGCGGCGAAGGAGCGCGGCTACAAGTACATCGCGATTACGGATCACTCGAAGAATCTGGCCTTCGCCAATGGACTGGACGACAAGCGCGCGGTCGAGCACATGGCGCGCATTCATGAGGCAGACAAGCAAATCGACGGCATCACCATCATGGCTGGAGTTGAGGTCGACATCCTGGCCGATGGCGAGCTTGACCTGTCGGATTCGGTGCTGGAGCAGCTGGATGTAGTCGTCGCCAGTGTGCATTCGGCATTCAACCAGGAGCCGCAGGAGATGACGGATCGCCTGCTGCGCGCGCTGGACAACAAGAATGTGTCGATCCTGGGGCATCCGACGGGAAGGTTACTGTTGCGGCGCGACGCTTATCGCTTCGACATGGATGCAGTGCTGAAGTTGGCGCTGAAGAATCGAGTTGCGATGGAGCTGAATGCGTATCCCGACCGGCTGGACTTGAACGATGTGCATCTTCGCATGGCGCGCGAGCGTGGAGTGAAGATTGTTATCAACACGGATGCGCACCATACGTCGCACTTCGAGAAGATAAAGTATGGAATTCTCCAGGCAAGGCGAGCCTGGCTGACGCCGGCCGATGTACTGAACACTTTGCCGGAGAAGGAATTTCGCAAAGCGATGAGAAAACAGTGGCCAGTGGCTAGTGGCTAGTGGTCAGTCTCAAATAGTTTCGCTTAGGAATGATTTATGGCTGAGAATGAAGTTCCGCCGAAAGCTGGCGATCAACCTCCACCACAGGCTGCGGACGCCGTTCCGCCAGCAGCGGCCTCGAAAATAGCCGCCACAGATGCATCGTCAAAGGCTGCGCCGTCCGCGGCGGCTTACGACGAGTTCGGGACAGCCAAGCGTAACCTGCCACCTGCGATGCCGGTTGCGATTGCGATCGTGCTGGTGGCCATTGTGATCGCGATCATCGCCTACACCAATCGCGCGAAGCCGGCGGCGCAGGGCAGCATCGATGGCGTGTGGTTCAGCCTGCCGGCTAATCTGCCGAACCCGATGATCCTGGTTGAAGTCACGCTGCACAATGTCAGCGAGAAGACGCTTTACATCAAAGACATCAAAGCTGATGTGATAACCGACCAGGGTGATCAGTCCGATGAAGCGGCTGCGGCGTCGGATTACGATCGCTACCTCATGGCCTATCCGGCGCTGTCCGGCCACGCGGCGCCGCTCAGGGTGGAGATGAAGATTGCGCCGGGCGCGACACAGAAAGGCGCGGTGATGATTTCGCTGCCAGTGACCCAGCCGCAGTTCGACGCGCGCAAAGACCTGACGGTGACCATCCAGCCATACGATCAGGGGCCGATCGTGCTGCACGAGAAGGCAGCAGCCGCAAAATAGCCCGAATCGGCCTTTCGGCAACGGCTAAAGCCGGACACAAACGTAGTGTCGTACTGCACCGCTGAAGCGGTGCTCCACCCGACTTTGTGATCGCAGATAACCATCACGCATGAACATTCTGGTCATTGGCGGGACGCGGTTTATCGGCATCTGCGTCGTGCGCCAGCTCATCGAGAGCGGACACTCGGTCACTGTCTATCATCGCGGAAAATACGAGAGCAAGCTTGCCGTAGGTGTGCGGCATGTTCTGCGAACCGACGAATCGATGCTGGTTCGCAGCTTTTCGGCGGAGTTGCTGACGCCGCGGCCGGATGTCGTGATCCACATGATCGCGATGGGCGAAGCCGATACGCAGGCCGCTGTCGAGTTCTTTCGTGGGAACACGGGCTGGATAGTTTGGATCAGCAGCGGCGATGTTTATCTCGCTTATGGACGATTCACGGGAACAGAGCCAGGGCCGGCTCTCACCGGCTTGTTGACGGAGGATTCGCCGCTGCGAACGGTGCTGTATCCGTATCGCGACGCCGCGAAACCTGCGGACGACATCGCCAACACCTATGACAAAGTTCTGGTAGAGCGGATCGCGGCGAGCGAGCGCGAATTGCCGGCGACGATTCTGCGCTTGCCGAAAGTCTATGGCCGCGAGAGTAATTACGATCTGGCGACGGTTTATGCGTTTCGCGACCATCCACAGTGGCGATGGACGCATGGTTATGTAGAGAACGTGGCCGCGGCGATTGTGCTGGCAGCAGTGCATCCGGCGGCTGCCGGCCGGACCTACAACGTCGGCGAGGAATGCACGCCGACGATTGCAGAACGACTCGCGCAGCTGCCGCCGTCGGAGCTGCCGGTCAACGCGGATCCGAAGTTCAATTTCGATCAGGACATTGCGTACGATACGACGCGAATTCGCACAGAGTTGGGATATAGGGAGGTTGTGCCGGAGGAAAAGGCAATGAAGGAGGTGCTCGGTGCCGCCGGCTGAAGCCGGCTCGGATAAGAAATAGGCCGCGTATCGGCACGACTAAAAGTCGTGCCCTGTTACAAAGCGCTCAATCCTCGCTGTTCGAATTCCGCGCTCGCAACACGCTTCTCACGCAGACACTGAAGGCCAGCTCTATCGAGGCAGTCTGGGGCGAGCTGCGCCTTGTTACTGCGACACCGGGGTTGGGGCGTTCTTTGGTGTCGAGAGATAGCCGGTGATGGAGTTCTTGTTGGCGTTGAAGACCACGACTTCGTACAGCATGTGATCGCGCCCGGTGTAGAACTGCAGCGGCTCGCCCACCGTGCGGTCCTTCTTCTCAATAGTGCGATCGTCGGCAATGACATTCACTGTGAAGCGGCTCTTCTTGGGGTCAACCTTCTTCAACTGAAGGCTCACGGTGGAAACGGGCGTGCGAGCGCCCTTCTGCAGGGTGAAGTCGAAATAGTTGCGCTCGCCCTTTCGCTTCAGCTCGGCCAACTCCGACGAATTGTGCGCGATGAGGCCACTTTGCAGGCCGAGGTCGCCAATGGTTTTTTCCAGCTTCTGATTGGTCGCGGCCAAATCGGTCTGCGTCTTCTGGATATCGGTCTTGGCTGCGCCGACATCGGTCTTGACGCTGCTGACCTCACCGTTGACGGCGGCGATTTGCTGTCCCTGCTGACGCTGTTCGGCAGCCAGCCTGGCAGCCGCGGCAGCAGCGGCCTTCTGAGCTTTCTCAAACTCCTCGGTGCGCGCGGCGATCTGCTGTTCGGTTTGGCCGGTTACCGAGGCTAGCTCCTGCTTGAACGCCGCTGAGGTCGCGTTGAGCCGCTCGCCCAAGTCCGCCTGGGAAGCTTCCAGATCCTGCTGCTTCTGCTCCATTGCTACGAGCTTCGTCTTCAGCCCGTAGATGAGGTACAGCGACGCAGCCACGTAAATCACCGCGGCTGCCAGCAAGACGTACATCAGGATGGAGCTTTTATCGAAGCCACTCGATCGAGGTTCAGGCGCAGGGGTCGCTTCTTCTAGGAGCATTACAGATCCTTTCCTGCCAGGCTCAATTCTCCGAGAGCCCAAAACCACTGTCAACAACATATACGGGCGGAAGCCGGAAACGTAACCCCTTGAAGGCAGTTTCGAGTTTCAGGTCTTAAGAGCAGTTTCGGAGTTTCGAGTTTCAAGTTTCAAAACCTCGGATTGAGAGCAAAGGGCCGTGCATCACAGACCGGACTTGCATGTCCAAGGCAAAATAGATATTGCGCGCGTAATACAGGCGGTTCCAAAGTTAACACGACCATGACGGAAACGGCGGTTGCACCAGCCAAAGTCACGAAGGCAGAGAACAAGAGTTCCAAGCGGGTGCTCGATCCGCTGGAGCGACTCTCGGAGATTCTGTTCGGCGTCATCATGGTGCTCACCTTCACGGTCTCGCTGCGTGTGGCGAGAGCCGACCGCACACAGGTGCGCGAGATGTTGATTGGCGCGCTGGGCTGCAATCTGGCCTGGGGACTGATCGACGGAATCATGTACCTGATGTCGTGCGTCAGTGTGCGGGGGCATAACTTCGCGATTCTCAGAAAGCTGCACCGCGCTCCAGCAGCCGAGCAGGCTAACCAGATCATCGCGGACGAATTGCCGCCGGTTGTGGTTGCCGCACTGCCGGCAGGCGCGCTCGACGGAATGCGACAGAACCTGAGCAAGCTGACCGATCTGCCTCCGCGACCGAAGCTGACCAAGGACGATTGGCGCGGCGCGTTGGGAGTTTTTCTGCTGGTGTTTCTGTCGACGTTTCCCATCGTGATTCCATTTGTGCTGACGCACGATATCAAGGTGGCCGGCCGCGTCTCGGATGTGATCGGCCTGGCCATGCTGTTTGCTGCCGGACACGCCTACGGGCGCTATGCCGGGCATAGTCCCTGGGGTTGGGGGCTTTCGATGGTCGCGATCGGCGGCATTATGATCGGGCTGTGCATTGCACTGGGCGGATGAAAGCCATCCTCAAACTCGCAGGCGTGATGCTGCTGACTTTGTGGAGCTGTCATTTGCTGGCCCAGGAGCCGCCGGCACCGGCACCGCCGCCCGCGAAGACTCCAAGCGACGCTGACCAGGCCAATGCCAACGCATGGAAGTATTCGCTTACTGTCGACGGCTACATCGTGCCGGATGGCGACTCTTACGCAGACCCGTATCATCACCGCCGACCATCAGTGGCTGCACCTGGAAGCGCGCTACAACTACGAGAATCTGCACACGGGATCGCTGTGGGCCGGCTACAACTTCACCGCCGGAAAGACGCTGCAGCTTGCAGTCACGCCCATGATCGGCGGAGTTTTCGGGCGGACCACCGGCATAGCTCCGGGCTGTGAGTTTTCGCTGACCTACAAGAAGCTTTCGTTTTCGAGTTCGAATGAATACGTGTTCGACACCACCGAGAAAGTCAGGCAGCTTCTTCTATAGCTGGCCGGAACTGACCTTCTCGCCGCTGAGCTGGCTTCGCGTTGGCGGCGTAGCGCAACACACCAGAGCCTTTGAGACGCCGCTCAACACGCAACGTGGCTTCCTGGTTGGCGTGTCGATCAAGCAAATGGAATTTACGACCTACGTCTTCGATCCGGAATTACCGACTCCTACCGTAGTTCTCGAGGTGGGATACAGCTTCTGAGCCTCGCGGCTCGCGCGCCCGCGCATCACAGGACACTGGCGCGGCCATCACTGAAAGCGAATCCCGCCGACTCTAGAATCAGGGCGTCCCAGGTGAGCTGTCGTTGAGACCCTATCCGGAAGCATCGCCGTCTTCGGAGCTGTCATGAAAGCACTGACAGGAATGCGCTGGTGCTCTTTCCACTGTCATCGCTTGCGCTAACCTGATCGCGCAGCAACCGCCGCAACATCCCATCATCTTGAAGGACGGAACGATCGGCGCGGTCAAGTTCGAGCACATCTCGCACCTCGAAGTCGCGGCCAAGTGCGTTGTCTGCCATCATGCGTCCAAACCGCTGAAGCCGCTTAAGTCTTCACAGGAAGCCTGCACCGATTGCCACACCAATCCGACTACTCAGCCGATGACCACTGGCTTGCGCGCGGCGTTTCACAACGCTACGGCCACAAGCGGTCTGTGCATCGATTGCCACAAGGAGCAGAACGCCAGCGGAAAAGCAGCGCCGGTAAAGTGCGCCGAGTGCCATCAGAAGAGCAGCGGTTGATCTCGATCAGTGTTGGTGATGTTGGCCCACTGCGCTAGCTGCCGAACAACGCGGCTCCGTGGAACGGTGCGAGAACCAGCGTCAACGCCAGCATGACTGCGGCGGCTAAGGCGAGCAAGCGACGTTCGCGACCGATGTCGGGCCACTGCGGGACGTTCGGATGCCTCATGCCGGTGAAGGTGAGGATCAGCGCCCACACCAGCCAGCCCATCCAGAAGAAGATTCCCAGCGGAATCAGAATGCCGATGGTTGTTCTCGTGACCCACTTGTGCGATCGCGGTGACACTGCATAGATGATGTGTCCGCCATCAAACTGACCGCCAGGCAACAGATTCAGAGCGGTCGCAAACATTCCCACCCAGGCGGCGATGCCGACAGGATGCAGATAGAGCGCATCCAGCGGCGCGCTGCTGTGTGTGTAGGATGCCAAAGCGCGATGGAAGAGGCTGAAGATCAGCGGATAGCCAAACTCCAGTCCCGTAGCTGATGCATCCGGAGGCATCGGCTTCGAGAGCGCCAATCCCCACAAGAGCACGGGCAGCGCAACCAGGAAGCCGGCGATTGGACCAGCGATTCCGATATCGAAGAGCGCCTTGCGCGAGCGGATAGGCGACTTGATTCGGATCAGCGCGCCGAAGGTGCCGATCAGCGTGGGCGCAGGGACAAAGTAGGGGAGCGTCGCGTATACGCCATTGCGCTCGGCCACGATGAAATGCCCGAACTCGTGCGCGAGCAATATGCCAAGCAGGGTCAGCGAGAATGGCGTGCCCATCAGCAGGCGCGAAGGATTCTGCCAGATCCAGCGTATAGGGAACAACGGCAGCGTGTAATTGTCGGTAGTGAAGGCCGGTAGGCCATGGATGAAGTTGAATTGCAGCCGCGCGCCAACGACCAGGGTGGTGAACAGCGTCAACAGCAGCAGAAGAACATTCAGCCAATAAGGACGACGGCGTGCCGGCGCCGCAACAAAGACCTGTGGATAGGAAGATACTTCGAAGGTGTAGGAGACCGGCCGCGTGGGATCAGACATCGTTGCTTGTTAGATGATCGGCCGTCGCACGCGGAAGCAAACGCAGCGCCAGTGGCGCCGACGGTGCGCATCGCCACGGCGCGGCTACTCGATCGACTGCAGCTCCTTGCCGGGCTTGAAGCGGACGGCTTTGCCGGGCGGAATGTTGACCTCAGCGCCGGTGCGCGGGTTGCGACCGATGCCCGTCTTGCGCGGCCGCACGGTGAAGACGCCGAAGCCGCGTAGCTCAATGCGATCGCCCTTGGCCAGCGACTTCTTCATGCTTTCGAACACGGTTTCGACCGCCATCTCCGCCTTGGTCTTGGTGACGCCGGTCTTGGTGACAACTTCGTTAATCAGGTCTAGTTTGATCACGAGTGGCTCCGCAGATTGACGCTCACTGGGCGCGATGGCCCGCACCGCCGGTACTGCTGTGATTCTAGCCGACTTCGCCAGTCGGCGTAAGTTCTTTTCGCGCTTCGGCTTTCCGACGGATGGGCGAATCCTAGTGAAGCCGGCGGCCATTGTCAACCAGAGCCGCATTCCGTAAGATGACGTTTCGGTGTGCGAGCAGATTTGTATCAGTGCACGACTTGAGCGCTGCTAAAGACTCTGCGTTGTGTTGAGGTTGGGTAGAGCGGCGCTTCAGCGCTGCGTTTAGTTGGCAATACTTAACGACGGCTAATGAAAGCGAGGCGGCTCGGACGCCAGCCTGAAGGCTGGCTCTGCCCGCCCAAGGAGCTTCATGTCCATTAAGAGTGACCGCTGGATCCGCAAGATGGCCACTGAGCACGATATGATCAATCCCTTCTCGGAGAAGCAGGTCCGCGAAGGCGTGATCTCCTTCGGTCTGTCTTCCTATGGCTACGATCTGCGGGTCGCCGACGAGTTCAAGATCTTCACCAACGTCAACAGCACCATCGTCGATCCCAAGAAGTTCGACGAGCGCTCCTTCGTCAGCCTGCAAACCGATGTCTGCATCGTGCCACCCAACTCCTTCGCGCTGGCCCGCTCGGTGGAGTACTTCAAGATTCCGCGCGACGTGCTGACCATCTGTGTCGGCAAGTCGACCTACGCGCGTTGCGGCATCATCGTCAACGTCACGCCGTTTGAGCCGGAGTGGGAAGGCTTCGTCACGCTCGAGATCTCGAACACGACGCCGCTGCCGGCGCGCATCTACGCCAACGAGGGCTTGTGCCAGATCCTGTTCTTCCAGTCGGACGAGATGTGCGAGACGAGCTACAAAGACAAGCACGGGAAGTATCAGGGGCAGAAAGGAATCGTACTGCCGAAGCTGTGAGAAGCAGTTGTCAGTCGCCGGTTGTCAGTAGTCAGGGGATTCGCTGTCGGCCAAGACCAACCGCATTCGCGGAACTCAACCGGAGCAGACAACCAGCACCGGGACACGTCGACGTTTAGCTGACAGCTGACGGCCGACAGCTTCTACTTCCCTACAGCTTCGCTTTCCTTGTACATGTACTTGATGCTGGGCTTGTAGATCAGCAGGTTGGATGCGCCGATCCGATTCACCTTCAGGCAGTATTTGTCGTACCACTCGATGATGCCGTGGACCTCTTCGCCGTCCTGCAGCACCAGGACCATCGGCGTCTTGGTCTGCATTTGCTTCTGGTAATAGAAGTTCTCGGCATGGGTCTGCTCCGGCGGAGGAGTCTTCTTGCCGTTGGTGCGATCGGCACGTTCGCCGCGATCGGCGCGCTCCGGCCGGTGATTCTCGGTGCGCGGATGGTCGTTGCGATTGAGTGCGGGACGAATCAGCTTGCGGTTCGCGAAGGCTTCCGGATCAACAGCTCGCCCTACTGCGGTAGCATCCATGGAATCTTTCATGGGCTTGGCTCCTGCGGTCTGCACACCAGCCTTTCGGCAATCGTGAACCCGGTTCCAACCGACACGGTTGTGCGGCAAGCTTTGGTGTGTGTCGACCCGAGGTTTTCGTCAGGTGTGAACTTAGCGATACCCTAACACAGGAGAATCGCCAAGACAATCCATAACCGGTGCTACTTTCGTACTAGCGTTCGAGTGAAGTGGCGAAACTGTCCAGCGACAACGAGCGCAGCAGGTTGCGACGCATGCCGCTCTCCACTTCTCCCAGCCGCTGCACGGCGGCCACGATCCAGGCAAAGTCCACGCCTTCGGCCATGCGCGCCAGCTCCGCCTGAATGTCCTGATTGCGAACCAGCTCCGCAGTACCCGATTTCAGCAACAGCATGTCCTCCAACAGCGAATACAGCGTGCGAATGAGGTGCTCGGTCTTCGCTTTGCCCTCGGCGCCGGATCGATAAGTATCGGTCACGCGAAACAGGTCGCTGTGATCACCAGCCCGCAGCGCCGGAGCCAGCATCGTCAATGCATCCTGCCTTGCCGCGAGATAACCCGCCAGATCGAAGCCGCGAGCCCGTCCCAGCCCGCCCCCACAGACCCTCGCCACCAGCGCACGCTCGCGCGGCGTCCATTCGGGACGATGCCTCGCCAGATATTGCTCCACCTCCGATGACGAAAGTGGCGCCAGCCGCAGATGCATGCAGCGCGAGCGAATCGTCGGCAGCAGCGCACTGGGATTGTCGCTGAGCAGGAAGATGGTCGCGAACTCCGGCGGCTCTTCCAGCACCTTCAGCAGCGAGTTCGCCGCCTCCTTCATGAAGTCGGCATCGCTGAAGATGTAGACGCGCTCGCGGCCTTCCACCGGCTTGTAGTAGATCTCGTGGATGACGTGGCGCACCTGATCGACCTTCACCAGCATCTGCGGCGGATCGGGAGGAATGATCAGCACGTCAGGATGCGTCTGCACGAAGAGGCGCGTCTCGCGCTTATCGGCTTCGCGAAGATTCTCGCGCGCCTCGACTGCTTCGGCGAAGCGATCTTCCAGCGCGTCGGCTTCCGCAATGCGAGTGCAGTTGGCGCACCGGCCGCAGAAGTCCGGCAGGCCGTCGGTCGTCGGCCGCTCCAGACAGTTCATGGTCTTCGCAACCATCTGGACGAGCGTGAACTTGCCCGAACCTGCGGGTCCAGACAGGATCACCGCATGAGGAAAGTGATCACGCGCCAGCATCTCGCGCAGCGTGTGCACCGTCTCGGCATTGCCATGAAAGTCTGAAAAAGGCATAACAGCAAATTCCTTACGCGAGGGACTAGGGGTTAGGGGTTAGTAGTCGGTCGACTCCTCGCTGACCCCTAGCCCCTGATCCCTAATCCCAACTTCAATCTCTCCCTCACCACTCGAACTATCTCCTCATGCACCACCTCGATCGGCGGCCGCGCGTCGATCACAACCACGCGTTGCGCTTCGCGACGAGCGATCTGGAGAAACCCATCGCGCACCCGCGTGAAAAATGCCTGGCTCTCTTTCTCGAAGCGGTTCTCATCGTTCTCCGTGTCTTTGTTGCGACGCCGCGCTCGGCGCACGCTCGAGCCCACATCGGAATCCATCAGGATGGTCAGCTCCGGCCACAGGCCGCCGCAAACAAGGTCGTGTAATCGCAGGACGGTCTCACTTCCCAACTGCCGCCCGCCTCCCTGATAGGCCTCGGTGGAATCCGTGAAGCGATCGCACAACACCCACTTGCCGGAATTAAGCGCAGGCAGGATAACTTCAGCGATCAGTTGCGCGCGCGAGGCAAACATCAGCGCCATCTCCGCGTGAGCGTCCAGTCCGGCGGTACGCGAACTCAGCAGCACTTCGCGAACGCGCTCGCCAGTCTCTGTTCCGCCCGGCTCGCGTGTGGTCACGACATCGATTCCTCGTTCGCGCAGGGCGATCGCGAGCTTCTCCAGCTGCGTGCTCTTGCCGCAGCCGTCGAGCCCTTCGAAGGTGATGAACTTCCCGCGTTCGGCCGCTCTGCTCACCGGGCTCATCATATCAATCCATCCGTCATCACGGTTTGAAGGGGCATGGCTTCACCGGCTGCTGAAATAGTCCTTCTTTGCGAGCGCTTCGTGTCAGGGCCGAAACCTTCTTCCGGCGCTGGAAAGATCGCGGTTCGAACGCTCTGTATCAGGGCACGGTTCACAGGCTGCTAAGAAATCCTTTCCGAACGCTTTGTGTCAGGGCACGACTTTCAGTCGTGCCGATCAGCCGTTTATGTTTGTCGTCCTGAGTCGGCTTTCAGCCGACGGCACGCGGGCTCTTCTGCAGCCCTGGCGTCGCCGACGCACAACTCAAGCCGTCTTCTCCTTGCCCCGATCTCCCGCCTTGCCCACGCTCATCGGCGGCTTCTTGGCACCCTCGGCCTCGGCTGGCGCAGGCGCAGGCATCGCCGCCAGCGCCGTCTCCACGTGCTTCAAGTTGGCAGCGGCTCCTTGCAGCGCCAGCAGGATCAGTCGCGCCCGTCTCGGATCCAGCCGCAAGTGCGACACTCCATGGATCAGCTGCATGTAGCCGATCTGGATCGCCGAAGCGTCATCCAGGAACGGCACCTGAAACCCAGCAATGGGATAGTCGCCCGGCCGCGGGTGCGGGTTTTCCTCCACGAACATGGTCGTCATGGGCATGGCTTCATACTGGCCGGTGTGGTAATAGCAGAACCGCTGATCGCGGAGGGCCGGCGAGCCGCACCGCTTCCCGCCGGTTCGAATGTATTCGCAAATCGGAACACTCATGATGACACCTCAAAAAAATTCGAGTATTGAATCCAAAGACTTTATCGCAAAGTATTGATTTAATTGGACTTGGATATAAAGGTAAGCTTCCTATTTTCTTTAACTTACGAAAATCACCGTAAAGTATTGAAAATCCTGCACATCCCTGTAAATGGCTGTATGCAGGTAGCTTAGCTCCGCAAACTCGCCGGGCACCTGGGTAGAGCTGGCCTTTACAGACCGCTGAAAAGTTCAGTCTTGGGGCGTTTTGAAGGGGCGCGGGTTTAGCTGCGCCGTGCGAGTTTCCTATATTTGTCATCACGAGGAGGCCTTCAGGCATTCTTGTCATCACGAGGAGGCCTTCAGGCCGACGAGGGATCTGCTTCTCGGGTTTTTCAGTGGCCTGTTCAGCCGCCGAGGGACCGCATCTCCCCTCACTCATACTCTCCTCAATGGCCGTCATACCTTAACCTTTCTCCAAACACAAAAGGGCGAAAGCATCGGCTGCAAGCCGCGCCCCGCCCTAACAGTGCCATTGTATGGCAACACTAAAATGGAGTCATCCTACAAAGGTCGTAGCGCCCGATTTTTCTCGCCAAAGCTGAACTCCTCGTAGCTGACGAAGGAATCGGGGTTGGACCGCTTTTGTGTCAGGGCACGAGTTTAGTCGTGCCGATGAGCCCTTTATTCTCCATCAGGAGTCGGCTTCAGCCGACGGCACAAGACTCGCTGCAAGGGTTTTCAGTGGCCTGGTCAGTCGTGCTGATGAGGGACGAAAACGCCTGACGCAATGTACGTGAGATGCCACACTTCGAGTGTGGAGAAAAGAAAGGTGAAGAGAGCGACGAGGATAATTATGATGACAGAAATGACACTCAATGCCTAGCACATCCGCTCAGCCGATAGACCATCGCGAACGCTACCTTACGCTGGGTCTTGCACTGGCTCCGCTAGGCATTTCAGGATTAATCTTCGCCGACCTGACTTGGATTCGAGTCCTGGTTGGAACGTTTTTCTTCTTACTGGGAATTGCGTTTGTTCTGCGAGCGTTAAAGGCTAACTGGTTCTTAGTCGCCAGTTCGGAAAAAGTTCGTATTGATTCTTCCAATGTCCTAACGAAATATCAGTCTCCACCAAGAACACGTTGGGGTAGCTGGGCATTAGTCGCCATCGCGATTCTTGCGTTGTCTACCGTTGCCGCATTCGTTCACTATCAGGTATTCGCGGGAGAAAGGTCGCAGCCCGTCATCGCAGTTGCCCTAATTAAGCAGATTGTCCACGACGAATGGGCAAAAGATCGACCGGGGACAGCGCCTGCATCTGCATCCAGCGGCGCTGCCGCATCTAACGACAGCAGTACCAACTCGCATCCGTACCAACCTTTAGATCGACCAATGAAAGAGCGGGCGCACATCAGAATAGAGGAACCAAAACTCGATCTTTCTGAACTAAAAGTCGGAGCTAAACTATCATCCAGCGTATATTGCCGCAATATTACGAGCGTGAATATTCCAGCTCGAGAGGTATTTTGCGCTAGTCGGTTTGCGGTAGTTGTCACAGACAGCAATGGGGATGTAAGCGTTAAAGACCAAGAAGAAGGCTTTAGTGACTTTGAAAAAAGTCTAGACACAATACGCCCTAAGAAGGGTGAAGGTCCAACTATATTTCCACCCGAAGCGCAATACGGAATCGGACAGGTCATACTCCCAGACAGGGCGGTGGAACTTCTGAGGGAACGTCGAGGCACAGTCATTTCCTTTGCCCTTGTCTCGTTTAAAGACGATCTCGGTCAGCATCTAACTGAGTCTTGTTTTTGGCTAATGTCGCCGATAATGGAACAGAACCGAGTATGGAAAACGTGCCAAGTGCACAGCGGAATTAGGTATTGAACATGAAATCACAAGGACCCGAGGCTGAAAATTCCAGGAAGCTAGCAACCGCTATTTCCTAGGCGCCTAAGGACGGAAGGGTGAAACGAAAGAAGCGGCACCAGCCTGCTCGGCCCTCACTCTTCTTTCTCACCGCGAGTTGATCGAGTACCGTACCACCACGCCATCCACGTACGTCACCTCCACGCGATAGTCGTTGGGAAGATACTCGAAGATCTGCGTCTTCAATCCTTCTTCCGAAGTGGACTGCGAAAGCTGCCGGCCCAGGCCCAGCAGTTCGCTGATCTCGCCAATTTGCATGCCGCGCTTGAGCTGTGTAATTGGAGACGACGGCGCGCCTTTGGCGGAAACATTCGCATTCTCCGCGGTGTTTGCGCAACCGGTTCCAGGATTGCCTTCTCCGCCTGCAGATCGGCGAAGTCGACATAACCGTCGAGCAGTTTTATCAGCGCATCCGGCGTGAGCTGCTCCTGAGGAATGCTGCCGTTCCAGCGCAGGTTGAAGCGCGATCCGCCGCGCAGTCGCTTCTCCGCAACCTGCTGCACCTTGAGTTGGCTGGCGATGGCGGCGGCGCGGTCATCGGCTCTCTGGTCACGTTCGCGCCGATCGCGCGCTCGGTCCAGTTCGCGCTGCAGATCGCGCCGCCGCTGCGGATCGGTGGTGTTGTTGATGTCGCGTTCCAGCTGCTTCTCGTAGCTGCTCTTCTCGACGTGATAGGGAGTGACGTTGGTATTCGTGTCGTCCCAGAACGTCCCGAAGCCGCCGCCGTCGAGCTGAAACTCGATCAGGTTCTTCTTCACAACCGAGTGTCGTGACCGTCGCGCGGTCGCCACTGCGCAGCGCCGGGCCATATTGCTTCAGGCGTCCCGAGTACTGCTTCCAGTCCATCGGATCGTCGCGCTCCGGCCGCAGATCCACGCCCTGCTGCGTTCCCGGCATATCGATCTGCAGGGTCACCTGCTTGCCGACGAAGGCGTTCTGCAACGCACTCTGGCCGGAATTTTGAGCGCTCGCAGGCGAAGCGGCAAGCGCGATCAGGAAAAGAAGGACACCGCACACACGTAGAAGCATCGGACGTGCTCCTCTGGATAGTTTAGGGAGAGTCTGATTAAGTGCTGCTTTGAAAGAAACGGCCTTCAGGCCGTCCGCTAAAGCTAGCAAGTAAAGCCGGCTTTACAGGCCGCTGAAAAAGCCGACCGGAGCGCGGTTTGCGGGTAGAGCTGGCCTTCAGGCCAGCGTCTAGGCCGTTTATTTCCTTTTCCGAGTCGGCTTTAGCCGACGACACGAAGTCGCGCTTCGAGTTTTTCAGCAGCCTCTTCAGCCGCTGAGGGCGTCAGCATTGACTTAATCAGAATCCCCTTTAGGACTTGAAACGAGCGGCAGTGAGTCTAGCACAGGAGCAGGTAATGATTGCAGTTGCTCAGCTGTTCTACTCCGTGACCTTCAACTTCAGCGAGCGAGCCGCCGACGCGGCGTAGGTTTTGTCCCCGCCGTACGTTGCTGTAATGACGTGCGTTGCGGCTGCGTCGAAAGATGTCGCAAGCGTGGCCTTACCATCAACCACTGGAACCGGCTTGCCCGCCGTGATGCCGTCAATCATGAACTGCACTGCGCCGCCGGGAGCGCCTGACCTTGCGTCTCTGGCGGAGACGGTCGCCACAACCGAAACCAGCGTAGCCGTTCCAACTGTCGCTGGCCCATGCAATGTCGTTATCGTCGCCACGCCGGGCGGCAACACCTGGATCACGCCCATCATTCCCATGTCCTCATGCTTGAGGATGTGGCAGTGATAAAGGAATGTCCCCACGATGTTGGGATCGCGAAAGTCCATGCGCAACTTCACGCTGGGATACGGACCAGAACCATCCCAATAGGGCAAATCGATCGTGTCGCGCAATGTGCCGTCATTCACCGGTTTGCCGTCGACCTCGAGTACGCGGAAGTGGATCTGGTGAATGTGGAAGACGTGGTCTTCCTCAGCGCGATTTTCGATGGTCCAATCCTCCACCGCGCCCTGATGCACTACGATGTTCGGCGGCTGACCCATGTGATACATCTCCGGCGTCTGCCCGAAGACGGTGATGAAGTAAAAAACGGAAGCATCGGGTTCTCTGGGGTCCGGCAAAAGCTGCGAGAAGTAGAGCCCGCGCTGCACGATCGCCGCATCGTCGTGCGGACGCCAGTTCGGATTCCTTGATGCAACGGCGCTTGTCCGCTGGGCAACTTCGTTGTTCTTAGTGTCGCCGCTGACGATGTCGGCGATCGGCCGCGCCGGGTCATTGTCGCCCTGCGGACCTGTGTCCCACTTCGTCGTGACCAATTGCATTCGTTGTCCGGCCGCCGGCGTATCGACCACGAACTCCGCTCGCGCTCCCGTCGGCAAAGGAATGCTGGTTTCCTTTTGCGACGAAGAACCTCCGCTGACCGGCACTCCATCGATGGCAACAATTCTCACCGGCTGCGGAACGCCATCAGCCACAAGCTGCAGATTGAAGAGCGTGTCGGCTCCAGCATTCAGCACGCGCCACAGCTCCTTCTGCGAGGCTCGCGTCACAATCTTTGCTGGCTGGAAATCGGGATACAGCACCGGCACATAGTTGATCGAAATATCCCACGCAGGAGGAAGAGTATTCAGCTGCTGCACCCGGCTCAGCGACTGATCGCGCAGCACAATCACGCGCTCCGGCAACTTCGCCAGCGACGGATAAACCTTCTCCAGCCCTTCCACAATCAGCGCTCCAGAAGCGCCGCCCTGCACCTGCCGCTCACTGAAGCCGTGAGGATGGGGATGGTACCAGTACAGACCAGGCGGCTCGTCCTTCGGAATCGTGACGCGGTAATCGAAGTCGTCTCCCGGCATCACGGTGGTGTTGATCACGTCATCCTGATGACATGTGGGCGGGACCGACAATCCGTGAAAGTGCAGGTTGGTCATCGCGCCGTCCATCATGGTCGCGTCGCAGCCTGTGTGTTCGGCGCGCTGGGCGTGGCTTTCAGACATGTGAGCCTGTGAAAGTATCGCCGCAGGAAGATCGTTGTGCAGATGAAGGATCAACTGATCGCCGGGATACAGGCGCAGCGTGGGAGACTCCACTCCATCGTCGGTGACGTAGCAGTAGCGGGGTGGTCCCTGTCCCACAGCGGTCGCCTGATACTTGAAGTGCAGCGTCACTTCCAGGAGGCCGTTTCGGCTGCGTAGCTCGGGAGGATTCTGGACCGTTGAACCCAGCGCCGGACGCGGGCAGGTTTGTTCAACGTCGGAGTTCGAAGCGAAAGCGGCGGGAGCGCAGATCAAGACCAGCAGCGACGAAATCAGCAGCAGAACCCGTTCACAGTGCTTGTGGATAGAACACCCGACCGGCGGGACAATTCTCCTCATACTGCGCTTGCAACTCACAATCAAGCAACGCACGTGGCGACGGCGCAAGGGGCACTAACCTTCTGTTGCAATCTTGGCACAAACCGTTGCCTTGTCCAATTACGAGTATAGCTTTGGAACAATCGCGCCCGTGCTTCGTCTGTACTCCTCGTAAGCCGTACCGAAGGTCGAGATCATCGCCCGCTCTTCGATCTTGCTCTTCATCTTGAAGCCTGCATAGATCAGTACGAGTGCGATCAGCCCGCGTACCTGCGCGCGCAGCAGGCCTGTGCCCAGCAGTGCCGTGATCAATCCTGTATAGATCGGATGGCGCACAAACCGGTACGGGCCGGTCCGCACCAGCTCATGACCGACCTTCACCGTAACCGCGCCGCTCCAGTTGCCGCCCAGATAAAGCCTGGCCCAAATAGCAAACCCGATTCCAGCGGCGGTGAGCGCGACTCCCAGCCAGTCGGTAATGGGGCTAGGCTGGAAAAGCCGAATGCGCAGCCAGGGCTGGATGATCTCCTTGCCGAAAACAAGATAGAAGGCAGCCATGACCAGCACCGTGTAGGAGAGTCGCGAGGATACACTCTCGCGCTGCTGGGTCGTCTTGGTCCCGAACGCCATCACCAGCCAGACCACGACGAAAACCATCCAGATGTAACCGCAAATGGCGCCAGGCGACATCGGCATCTCCCCATCCAATTACGTTAGCCTAACGTAAATGGTTCCCGATCGCGATTTGCGCGTGAGAGCCACAGCCACGGTCGTGTCCTGCTGGACGGCAGCGGCCCACCATAGTATCTTGACGGTGCGACGCTGTGTTACGCGTCATCGCAATCAATTCAAAAGGGAGCCGTTGTCCATGTATAAGCGCCTGTTTTCGGTTGCAGTTCTCTGCTGTTTATTTACCACGCTGGCCCTTGCGCAAAAGACCGATATTGACTGGGATCGCTCCGCCAACTTCGCCAACTTCCACACCTATGCCTGGGAGCCGAGTCCGCATGCCGCCAAAGGTTTTTGGAACGATCGCATCATCGATGCCGTCAACAAGGAACTGCAGGCCAAAGGGCTGACCAAAGTCGATTCCAATCCCGACATGTGGGTCGTCTACAGCAACAGCATTAAGGACCAGAAGCAGGTCGTCGGTACCGGCTATAACATGGGGCCGGGCTGGTATTGGGGCGGCTGGGGAGGTCCTGACCAGGTGACCTACAACACTTACGTCACCAAGACGGGGACGCTGGTAGTGGAACTGGCGGACGCAAAGAACAAGAACTTGTTGTGGCGCGGTTCGGCGACCGATACTATCTCCGATAACAGCAACAAGAACATCAACAATCTGAATAAAGCTGTCACCAAGCTGTTCCAGAACTATCCGCCAAAGGAAAAGAAGTAGAGCCTTGGCGAAAATAGTTAAGGCGACTTTGATTAAGTTTAGGTCTTGAAAAGGGCAAGCTTCACAGGCTGCGGAAAAAGGCGGTTTCACGCGCTTTGTGTCAGGGCACGACTTCAGTCGTGCCGATAAGCTGTCTACTTTTATCTGAGCCGGCTTCAGCCGGCGGCACAAAACGGTCGCACCGTCCGAATGACGTCATCTCCAGGAGTGCGCTATGAAAACACGGAAATGTTTGCTAGCTTCAGTCGCGGTGGTGACATTATTCGCCGCGGTCGGTGCGCAGGCGCAATGGGTGATGGTAGCGCGCGCGGTTGCGGGACGGGTCGAGCGCATGAGCAATCAGTCGTCAAATGGCGCCGGTTACGACGTTGCAACCGTTGTTCTCATGGCTAACGCGGACAAGGTTTATGAGACTGCGCTCACCTCACTGAAGACCAACCATCCCGAGATAACGATCAACAGCAGTGATGCTAAGAAGCGCGAGATCAAGTTTTCCAAGGGCGACCAGATCGCAAGTTTGCAGGCGACCCCTCTTGGAGACAAGCTAACGCAACTCGTCATCGCGTCCAACTTGACGCCGGCAGCTCCCGATGCCACGCCCATCGTGGTGGAGGGTGTGATGAAGGTGTGCAAGCAAATGAATGTCGTGTGCACCCAAGCCAATCAGTAGGAACTGGAACCTATCCTGCCGTTGACACCCTCCGACCCGCGTAAATGCAGGACGAGGCGAGTTAATTCGACTGCTGGGGACCGAGTCCCGCGAAGCGGGACGGCGACAAGATAGCCCAGCGCTTCAGCGCTGGGTAGACAACCCTTGTGAGAGCGAGCCCCTTCAGGGGCGACACAGCTTCACCCGAATCGTTGCGGCGAAAACGCCTCCAACTCGATGTCCGGCCGATGTCCGGTGAGCAACTGCGTCATCACCAGAGCCGTCGCCGGAGCCAGCATGATGCCATCGCGATAATGCCCCGTCGCGGCGTAATATCCCGGCAGCGACGTCGCACCGAGGATCGGCAAACCATCCGGTGATCCCGGACGCAGCCCCGCCCAGGCGTCGTGAATCCGCATCTTGGCAATCTCCGGAACAGCCTTGGTTGCGGCTTCATGCAGCCGCTGGACCGTGGCGGGGTCGACGCTTTTGTCGAAGCCGGCTTCTTCCACCGTAGCTCCCAGCAAGATGCGCCCATCGCTGCGCGGGACCATGTACACGTCAGCCGTGCGCACGACGTGCTGAATCAGCGGACCGGAATTGTGCGCGCTTTTCGCTGGCACCACGCAGACCATCTGTCCTTTCACCGGACGCGTCGGAAGCTTGATGGGCTTGATTTGCGACGCCCACGCGCCTGCGCAATTCACTACCGCCGATGCGCCATAGAAAGACTTCGCGGTTCGCACGCCGGCGGTGCGGCCTGCCATCACAGCAACTTCCGTAACCGGCACACCGGTAACGAAATCGACGCCAAGCGTGTGCGCAGCCTTCTCCAGCATCTTGCCCAGCTTGCGCGGATCGATACTCGACTCCGGCAGCAAATACGCTCGACCGCGGTGTGCGATCAGCGGCTCCAGTCGCGCGAGCTCTTCATCGTCGAGAGACTGCGAACCTTCGCAGACAGGCTGCTCACCATTTTCGAAGAATGCGATGGCGCCATCCGTGCGCAGATCAGGTGATGCAAACGCCTCGGCGCGCAGTTGGGTGACGAACTCAGGATAGAGCCGGGCGCTGGCTGCGATCATCTTCGCCAGCTGCGGAGGGTTGCCGGGATCGCAGTGCGCGATCATGCCTCCCGCGGCGTGCGTCGCTTCGCGGGCAGGCTCACCCTTTTCGACGACAAGAACTTCAGCCCCGCTCTGACGCAAGCGCCACGCCAGCGACAACCCGATTACCCCTCCACCAATGATGACAACGTCCCAGGTCTTCACCGTTCGATTGTAGTCAAGCAAACCGGCTCAGGACGACGTGGCCTCGATATTCCTCTCAGTGCAAACAAAGCGCCCCACTCAGAAGGTGCGCTTGAGTGGGGCCAATTCCAGCGGGCTGCTGACAATCTGTTTATGGCGAGTACTGCCAGATCATGCCCGTATTCCTCTGCAGTGTTCCGAAGCCACACGTTGAGGTAGTGCCGTAGAGGTTGCCGTTGGCATCCGAGGCTATGTTCCCAAAGATGTCCGCGTCACCCGTAACCAGAACTTCGCCGGAAGCTTTGACGATTTGGCCGCAGTATAACGCAAAGCAATATGTGGTACCGGGGCTGCAGAAGAACAAACTCCCGCCTTCCGTAGCGTAGAGGTTGTCCGCCCCATCCAGCGCCAAGCCATGGATAACGACCGAGGCGGGGTTCGTATCGAATGTGCAAGCATCAGAATTAAACCCGAAGCCAGAGTTGTAGATCACACTGAAGCTCCAGCCACTCCCCGACGGTGACATCGCGAAAATCAGACCGCGCAGGACAAAATCGAGGGGGAAGCCGCAGTAATTCTGCTCAGGAGTGTAACAAGTGCTGAAGCCATACAGATTGCCCTGGCTATCTTGGATCAGGCCACCAGGTCCATACCCGTCTGCAAGCCCCGTGAAGCTATAGAGAACGTTTTCCGTCCACCCGCCGGCCGAGGGTACTAGCTGGAACACTACTCCCCCGCCATACACGCCACCCGCTCCCGCTGTTCCGTACAGATTTCCGTCATGGCCCACCAGCAGACTACTAGGGTACGCGCCGTCGCTTCCCCAACTGAAGCTATGGAGAATCGTTTCCGTCCAGCCGCCCTGCGCGGGCGAAAGCTCGAACACAGCACCTTGGCCGTTGGCTCCGCCGTTGCCGATGCCATACAGGTTGCCGGCGGAATCGAAGGCGGTGACCGTACCGCCCCATGCGTCCGTACTGCCGGTGAACTGATAGATCGTCGTCTCGTTCCAACTGCAAAGCGCATTAGGGCAGACGCTGGCCGGCGGCCGCGCCTCATAGATCAGCCCGCAATAAGTCTGCCCGCTGTAGTTGTTACAGTTTAGGATGCCTCCATCGGCCGCGCCATAAAGATTTCCTCCCGGGCCGACGATGACTCCGTTCGGGCTGCTGCCATTGCTTGCTCCCAGGAAGCTATACAGCGAGCTGACAAACCAATGGCCGGCTCTTTGTGCGAAGTCATACACCAGGCCCGCGCCATAGCTGCCGCCGTTAGCAAATGTGCCGTAGAGCTTCCCGGCTGTGTCGATCGCAAGTCCGGACGGTCCAGCATTAGGACTGAAATCATGGAGGTCATGAAAGCCGGGTTGGGGACTTGGACAGGCGTAATCACTGTAGGTGGTGCTGGTGCTGGTGGTCGTCGCGTTGCCGAGAATGGTGAACGCCTCCGACGGAATCGAGCCGATCGAATTCTCTGACGCCTGGGATGGACAGCCCGACCCCTGACATCCCACGCCCGAATTCTCGTCCCAATAAACCGGATCGCCGCTGGGAACGCTGGCGTTCTGCAGATTCACCCAGTACGTCCCTGCATTCAGCGTGGGCCCGTTGAAGGTGCCTGTCTCGGTGCAGACGTTATAGCCGTACTGGTTGCCGGTGCAGCTCCCTTGGGTGAAGTTCACCGTCTGATCGAAATAGCTGGTGCCGCTATTCTCGCCAGAGGTAATCGACACCTCGACCGAGGTCAGCGTGTCGCCAGAAAACAGCCACGCGCCGAAACTCATGCCAGTGATGATGGTGCTGTTGTACGTCACGTTGAAGCTGTCGCTCGTGATGTAGCCTAAGTTAATCGTCCAGGCGTCGGTGTTGCCGTTGATGGGCCCGTTATCGTAAATGTCGCTGCTGTCGAGCGGACCGCGACGAGCCTGTGCGCGTCGCATCGCGGGAGTCTCCTGCGGCAACAGTCGCGTGACGGGATGGGCGAGTCGCGACGCATACTGCGGCATCTTCGCCGCTTGCACCGCAGTGGGCGGAACGGAATTCTGTGCGAAAGCCGGAATCGCGGCAGCCACGACTATCAAGACCACGATCGCTACAAGAAAAATTGCGCGGAAGAGTGGGGTTGGAAATTGCCCTTTGCAGTGCATCGGCTTGTCCTCCTCGCCCGTATTCCAAATCAGGTTGAGCGTGAGCGTCCTATAGGCGTCGTTGGACATCCTGGGAGAAGCAGGTCGAGAGTCTTGTTTCTCGCCGCGTGGGCGCGAATACGACGGGTGGGAAAAAGGCCAGGGAGTCTTCTCCCGAGACACCCGCTAGGATTGCACACCGCTAGCTAGTGATTTGTCAGTGATGTCGGCCGCAAGACGAGGTGATCTCGACTTTTCTCAATGCGGACAAAACCCCACTCAGGCAGACTTCACCGCGTGATCGGCTGGAATTACGCGGGCTTGCACCTTAGTCCCTTGACCACGCCGTTCTTGCGCATAGATCAGTGCTGAAGAATGGGAGCCCCCCACGGGGCACCCGTCGCGCCTCCATCGACCATCAGCTCAACCGCGTTGACATACGAGGAATCGTCTGAGGCAAAGAAGAGCACGGCATTGGCGATTTCTTCCGGCTCACCCCAGCGACCCAATGGAATCGCAGAGGAGACAGACTTTTCCAGCTTAGCGGACTCATCTGCAGATATAGAAGCACGTGCTCCACGGTTCCAAATGGGAGTCTTTATGGCGCCGGGTGCGACGACGTTCACGCGAATGTTGCGCGGTGCAAGATCGGCGGCGATAGAACGCGCCATGGAGACAAGGCCTCCCTTCGCGGCCGCGTATGCGGCGACACCGGCTTGGCCCAGATAATTGTGCACCGATCCGTTAAGGATGATGCTGCCGTTGTCGTTCAGCAAAGAGACAGCTGAATTGACGGTAAAGAACGCACCACTAAGGTTGGTGCGGATCACATTCTCAAAAACCGCTTCATCGGTTGCGCCGGTAGGCGTCCGACCGGAGATACCGGCATTGGCGAAAACGATGTCGAGTTTCCCGAAATCTTTGGTCAGGGCTGCGAAGAGCCGTTCGCGATCTTCCGCGACAGTGATGTCAGCGCGATAGCCACGCGCATTTGGTCCGAGCTCTGCAATCGCCTCATCGAGCGTCTTCTGGTCGCGGCCGGTAATGGCGACCTGTGCGCCCTCGGCGATGAAAAGTCGGGCTGTGGCTAAGCCGATGCCGCTGTTACCGCCGGTAATAAGAGCTTTCTTCCCTGTGAGCCTCATAGTGCCTCCTTTTGAATGCGCGACCATCAAATGTGATTTGCGTCATCGTAGTCACGTTTCAAATTCTTTGGCCTCGCGTAAAAACAGCCTGACGAACAACTCAGAATTGCTCCAGCCTGGCTAGCCCAAACACCGCATGGAACCGCTCACAATAGATGACAACGGCATCGAATTTCTTCAAGTCGACGGAATCAGGAAGATCGTAGTTTTGATCTCCCTGATTCGCTTTGAGAGGACCTAGTTCGACGCTGGGCAACTCGCCCTTTACAAAGTCTTTGGTGAGGCCCTGGTCGCCGCTTTCGGCAAGGACGACGTGAACGTCTGGGCCATTTGAAGTAGTGAAGTCGGTTAACCGGAGATATCCGATGTCGCGGCCAATCGGCCTCGTCGTCGCCTAGCAGAAGACCCAGACTAAGGCGGTAAACGAAGATGAATCAGTCGCAGCTATGTAGAAAGAAACCGCTTGATGAGGACCACGGTCTCGTCAGGATTTTCTTCGGGGAAGAAATGGCCACCCTTCATTGCTTGTCCTTGCGCCTGCGGAGCCCACTGCCTCCAAATTCCCAGCGGCCCTCCGTCTTGCGCATAGAAAGTATCGAGCGGACCACCCTCAGCCCACAGGTGCAGCATGGGGCATTCGATTTTCTTCGATGCTTCCTTGTCCGCACGATCGTGTTCGACATCGATGGTTGCCGCAGCTCGATATTCCTCGCAAACACCATGCACGCGGGCCGGATCGCGATACATTGAAACATATTCATCGAGAGTCTCGGATCCAAAGGATCCTTGGCCGAAGGGGTTGTGGAAGACAGCCTCGGGTGCGCCAAGCAGGTAGCTCTCTGGGAGCGACTGCTTCTGCGACAGTAATATCCAAGGCCAATAGGTCCGTGCGAAGCGCGCATCGGAGCGATTCCAGGCCTCGAGAATCGGAATCACGTCGAATACCGCGAGACGCTCGACATTCTTAGGATGATCCAGTGCCATCCGGTAACTGACGCGTCCTCCGCGGTCGTGACCGATCAACACGAAGCTGGAAAACCCAAGTTTGTCCATCACCTCAACTAATTCCTGTGCCATTGCCCGCTTTGAATACGGGAAATGGTCATCCGCGGAGGCAGGTATCCCACTTCGGCCGTAGGCGCGCAGGTCTACGCAAATCACAGTGTGATTCTCGGCGAGCTGAGGAGCGACGAATTTCCACATGAGGCTTGTGCGTGGAAAGCCGTGAACCAGCAGAATGGGAGGCCCCTTTCCATAGCGGCGCACGAAGATTGCATTCCCCGAAACCTCTATAACCGACGACTCGAAAGAACTCAGACCAGCCAGATTTACTCCAGTTTTTCCTTGGTCCTGTGCTAGTGCGGGCGCAGGGAGAGAGTTCTCCATCAGGAAACCGAGGGATGTGGCGGTCATACCACCAAGAAACATGCGACGCTGCAATGTCATCTCCTCATCCTCTTCTCTAAATTCCCTTAACGCCGCCACGCCCATGCGAACTGATGTACCCGTCATTCAGGGAAGAGGTTTCGCGCATGGACTCCAGGATCACGTCGATTACCCGATTAGGCTCGCTGTACATCGGCGAGTGGTCGACAGCGCAGGAATGGACGTGGGCGCCCATGCGTCCGGCCATAAAGCGCTGTGTCTTGGGATTAATCATGCGGTCTTGTTCGGCCAATAGATACCAGGACGGTTTCGTTTTCCAGCTGGGCGCAGGAGCGGGTTCCTGAATACACTGAACTGCGATTGGCCTTTGCACGGCAGCCGCAAGGCTCGTTTGATCGGCAGAAGCGTTGTGGGCAACGGCCTTGCGGAATCCGTCGTCCGACATCCAAATGAAGCCGTGCGAATCGGGCATGAGCTTCGGGGCTTCCGGATGCGGCGGATCACGATAGAAGACTTGCGCTACTGTTTCACCTTCATCCGGCGCCAGCGCCGCGATATATACCAACGACTTGATTCGCTCCTCCCGCACCGCGGCGATCACCGCCCCCGAATAGGCGTGTCCCACGAGGGCCACGGGACCGTTAGTACGTTCCAGTGCCCGGCTCAAAGCGGCAGCGTCGTCGGTCAATGACGTCAACGGAATCGGCGCGCAGATGACGTGAACTCCGCGCTGCTGCAACAGCGTAATGACGTTTCTCCAGCATGAACCGTCGGCCCAAGCCCCGTGCACGAGAACGACTGCCGGGTTGTCGGGATATTCACTCATATCGATTAGTTCGTAGCGAGGAAGTCTTTCATGGCCGCTGCGATCTCCACGACGTGTGTTTCTAACGCGAAGTGCCCGGTATCCAGAAATTGCACCTGAGCATGCGGCAGATCTTTCTTAAATGCCTCTGCTCCTGCAGGTATGAAGAAAGGATCGTTCTTGCCCCAAATCGCAAGCAAAGGAGGCTTCGATTTGCGGAAATATTCCTGAAATTTCGGATAGAGCTTTATGTTTGAGGCGTAGTCGAGAAACAAGTCGAGCTGAATTTCTTTGTTGCCTGGGCGCTCGAGCAGCGCCGTGTCCAGCGTGTAGGACTCAGGCGTGACACTCTCGGGATTGGCTACCCCTTCGGTGTACTGCCAGCGCGTTCCGCCTGCCGTCAAAATGCTCTGGCGGAGTATGGCCCGGTTCTCGGCGGAGGGTGCAGCCCAGTATTTCTGTATCGGACCCCAAGCATCACCCAGGCCTTCTTCATATGCGTTCCCGTTCTGCGAAACAATGGCTGTTACTCGTTCAGGGTGCATCATCGCCAAACGGAAGCCGGTGGGCGCACCGTAGTCGAACACATAGATCGCGTAGCTCTCGATCTTGAGAGCCTGCGTGAAAGCGTCGATCGTGAGCGCCAGTTGATCAAAGGTGTAGGGATATTTTCGTTCTGGCGGCACCTCGGTGAATCCAAAACCTGGCAGATCAGGCGCGATTACACGATATTGATCGGCCAGGCGCGGAATAAGCTCACGAAACATGAAAGATGACGTGGGAAATCCGTGAAGTAAGAGAACGACAGGAGCATTGACTTCCCCTGCGGCGCGATAAAACACCTGCACGCCGTCGGCTTCGATTTTGTGGACCGTGGCAGGTGGCACTCTCAATCCCACACCTTCCTGATCTGGAATTGGCCTCTTTGCTGTTAATGATGTCGTGGCACTCATAAGGTCCTCTCGTGATTTATTTGGTCTCTAGCGCAGGTGTGATGCCAAAACCAACACAACCAATTCGCAGACAAGACGACGCGCGCAAACCATTGTGACGGAGCGATTTGCAAGAAAGAAGCGCAACGAACGCCAAAGCCGACTCTGACGAATATCCGGCGGATATCCGCCATTGACGAGTTTTCGTCACTTCAAGTGGGGATGTTTCGGGCTTGTTGCAAAGGCGCGATCGTCGGTCGCTAGGCGGCGCCGGTACGTCGTTTCTGGAGGACTTGGTCAGGCCGATGAATCCGAAGCTTCTTCATTCTGTAAAGCAGCGATGTTCGCTTCATTCCTAAACGCATAGCCGCGCCACTGATGACCCAGTTGCTCGCCTCCAGCGCACGAAGGATATGATCCCGCTCCACCTCGGCAAGACCGTTCATCGGGACATTGAGTTCACTGTTGGGTTGGAATGGCTCCAGCTCGGAGATGGGTGCGCTCAATACCGAATGTGGCGAGAGTATTACCGCGCGTTCAATGAAGTTCTGCAATTCCCGAACGTTCCCGGGCCACTGATATCGGCCCAATGCATCCATCGTCTCCGGAGGGATTACGTCAATTCGTTTGTTCATGCGCTGAGAGTAGATTTCCGTGAAGTGCCGCACCAATCTCGGAATGTCCTGTGCGCGGTTCCGCAGTGCCGGAACATGGATCGGAAACACTTTCAGACGATAGTAAAGATCCTCGCGAAACGTTCCTCGTTTGACCATGGCTGGCAAGTCTCGATGCGTGGCTGCGATCAGGCGAACGTCAACCTTGTGCGTACGATTGCTGCCGAGCCTTTCGAATTCCTGTTCCTGCAGAACGCGGAGCAGCTTTGCTTGAAGTTCAAGCGGTATATCGCCGACCTCGTCTAGAAATAACGTGCCTTTGTCGGCGAGTTCAAAGCGCCCGCTCTTTTGGCTGATCGCGCCCGTAAATGCTCCCTTTTCGTGCCCGAAAAGCTCACTCTCAAGAAGGCCGAGAGGTATCGCGGCGCAGTTCAGTTTCACAAATGCCTTTTCACTGCGACTGCTCAGTTTATGAATCGCACGCGCAACCAGTTCTTTGCCGGTGCCGGTCTCTCCCAGAATCAGCACGCTGGAATCCGTAGGAGCAACGACCGACACCATGCTCAATGCTGTCTTCAGTGCCGCGCTCTCCCCAACAATCTCTCCCAATTCGGCGCGGATTTCCTCCTCCAGATAGCGTCTCTGTCTTGTTTCCTTATCTCTGTCCTTAATCGCAGTTTCATAGTCAAATGCGTTCTCGACGGCGATTGCTACCTGGCGCGACACCTGCTGGAGAAACTCGACGTCTTCTTTCGCGAACCCCTCTTCGGACCGCTTAAGCGCACCCAACACACCCAAAACTCCGCTTCTACCGATGAGTGGAAGATCGCAACCAGACTTCAAGCCTTCCGCTTTAACCCTCTCGAAGAAGTTTTTGCCTACCTCATCAGCGAAAGTTTCAGGGTCGTCGCGTAACTCTTCCAACGTATTAAAGTGCCGGCTCTTGCCGGTGCGAAAAACGTTGCCACAGATCGAGCCATGAATGGGGATAATCGCACCGTCGCCAATGGATCCGCGTGGCTCGGGGTTATAGAGGATGGTCAGGCGCAACTCCCCGCTGTCGACATCCGGCAGAAGTAAAGCGCAAAAATCGGCATGCGTAACCCGCAGCATATTCGTTGAGAGCACTTCTACCAGGCCGTGAAGGTCGAGCTTCGATGTCATGCTATTCGTAATTTCTAGAAGCAGGCGAAGCCTGTCGCGTTCACGCCGCAAGGCCTCTTCCTTCATGTGCCGCTCAATGGCAATACCGGTGATATGGCTCGCGTCCTCGATCAACTGGAGGTCGTTGGCAGAAGGACTTCGTGGTTCACGATAATTGATGGAGAAAGTACCGAGGGTCATACCATCGCTTGTGAACAGCGGGCGAGACCAAACCGAACGAATTCCATAAGGCAACAGGCGATCACGATAGTTATCCCAGAGAGGGTTGGTCAGGATGTCGGTCACATACACCGACTCTCTTCGATAAACTGCTGTGCCGCAGGACGCTCCTTTCGGACAGACGGCCATTGTCCCTACACTGGCGCTAAACCCAGCAAGACTTGGCGCGGCTGCACAATAGAGTTCCTTTCCGTGTTGATCGGGAAGCCAAATCGTACAGAACATGCCGTTGGCCTGCAATTCCACCAACTGCGCAATGTTTGTCAGAATATCGGCCAGAGGAGAACCAGCAAAAATCAATTTCTGCAGGTTGAGGACAGACGTGGTCGAAAACAGCCCCGACTCGTGTTCCGGCTGTCCGCGCCGCGGCTGGACGTTTTCGGGAGTTTCGATTGTTCTCTCCATGAATTGCCCCCCGGCTGCTGTTAGATTCCGCAGTTCGACTTTAGGTAGCAACAAATGGGAAAAGATGCTAGCCACAAGGTCAGCCCCTGGGAGATCGGATCGATCAGGAACGATGAATTCGCTAGCATTGGGCAATCGGGCGAAATTCCGGGAGGCAAACTGGACGTTGGCCGGGAACCGGCTTCGCGGAGATCAGGGCAACAAGCAGACCTGAAACCGTCATCACGTAGGGAACATTGTTATTGGCGGTCAGGAATCCATGTCGCGAGACCATGGGCTTCGAAAAGTAGATGATGTCGTTGAAGGTTGTGCCAAGCTGAAGTTCTGCGCTCTTCCGCAGTCCCATCATACTCACTGCTGGCATTCCCCAGATGACGGCCTGCGTGCCCCTCTGAACGGATTCCTGATTTACGGGGGCTGACGATTCTGTTTTGCAAGCTCGATCAAATCGGGCTCTTCGCGCACATTTAACAGAACCTTCCCTGTTCCTTCATCTTGTAGCCATATTCCTGGCTTCTTATATAGATGACAAATTCGTAATTCAGTGCAATCGACATGGAAGGTACAGTCTCCTCTTCTGTCTTGAATGTTGAGTTTTCCACGCGTCAGGGCAGTGTTCTGTTTCCTGTTGATCGCTCCGGATTGACTTGCATAAGCAGTCAAAGTGCGACTCAGCACCCGAGCGTCGCCCAAGGAAGCTGAGGTCTGTCATTGACCGAATTCCAGCCGCCGCGCTCGCGGCCAAAAGCGTGCGTATGAGAACTTTAGTTATTGAAGACGAAGTGAAAACCGCAAAGTTCCTGAAGAAGGGGCTTAGTGAGTCGGGCTTTAGCGTCGAAGTGTCAGGAGATGGTTTGGACGGACTGCACCTGGCGCTGGAGGTGGAATTCGATCTGGTGATACTTGACGTGATGATCCCCAGTCTGGATGGCTGGGGAGTCCTTATGCGCTTGCGTCAAGCAGGACGACAGACGCCTGTGCTCTTTCTCACGGCGCGCGACGCGATCCACGAGCGGGTACGAGGCTTGGAGCTAGGCGCCGACGACTATCTGGTGAAGCCGTTTGCCTTCTCCGAACTGTTGGCGCGGGTGCGGTCACTGCTGCGCCGCGGGCCGCAACGGCTGCAAGAAGTCATACGCATGGCCGATCTGGAGATCGATCTACGGCGCCAACGTGTCTCACGCTCGGGACAACGTCTGGAGTTGACCTTCAAGGAATTTCTTCTGCTGTCGCTGCTGGCGCAGCATGCCGGCGAGGTACTCTCGCGAACGCTGATCGCTGAAGCCGTGTGGGACATGAACTTCGACAGTGACACGAATGTGGTCGACGTCAATGTGCGAAGGCTGCGCAGCAAGGTGGACGATCCGTTTCCGCAGAAGCTGATCCATACGGTTCGGGGCGCAGGGTATGTCCTGGAAGCCGACTGACGGCTTCGCCCCGATCTCGCGGCTCTGGCGGACGTTAGCGTTCCGATTGACCGCTGCGTACGCCCTTGCAGGCCTGCTTCTGGTACTTCTCGCCACCGCCAGCCTTTATCTGCTGACAGTCACTGAAATGGAGAGAGGCACGGGGTTATTTATCGCCGATAAGTTCAACGTCCTACGTACCCTGCTGCGTGAGCGCCCGAACGACTGGGAGGCTCTGCATGAGGAAGTCGACCTGGAAACTGCCTCGCGACGATACGAACAGTTTTACATTCGCCTGCTGGACGAACGAAACCGGCCACTATTGGTGACGCCCGGGATGGAGGAGCGGCTGGACCTGGGGCAACTCACCAGGCAGTCACGAACCGATCCTGGCCGCACCCTTCGTATGAAGGGAAGAAACGGCCAAATTTTTCGTGTTGCCACCGCGACCGCGCCGGTCGGCTCCCCTCCTACTCAGACCGACACGATTCAGATTGCGATCGACGTCTCGCAGCAGGAAGAATTCCTGCAGCGCTACCGGCTTTGGTTCTTCAGCATTCTGCTGGGAACGTTCGTCGCCCTGCCGCTCATCGGGTATCAAATCGCGCGACGAGGTATCCGGCCGGTAGAAGACATGGCGGCGACCGCTCGCCGCATCAGTTCGACGAACCTACGAGAGCGGATTCTCCCCGACGGCTATCCATTCGAACTGGCATCCCTGGCCGGCACCTTCAATCAAATGCTGGACCGTCTGGAGGATTCGTTCGAACGGATCTCCCGATTTTCCGCCGACATCGCGCATGACCTGCGCACGCCGGTCAACAATATTCGCGGCGAAGCTGAAGTTGGTTTGGCGCGAGGGCGAACGATCGCTGAATACCGCGAAGTGATTGAGTCCTGCCTGGAAGAAGCCGTGCGCCTTTCAGACCTCATCGGCGACCTTCTGTTTCTGGCCCGCGCAGAGAGTCCGCTAGCGCATGTGCGCCGCGAATCAGTCAATATCGTCGAGTTGCTCGATGGCATGCGTGAGTATTACGAAGCTTCGGCAGCGGAGGCTGGTGTCTCACTCACGACCAGTCCGAACCGGGCGCCGGTAATCGCCCAACTGGACCGCACACTGCTGCAGCGCGCAGTGAGCAATCTGGTCTCGAACGCCGTAGCGCACACGCCACCGGGGGGATCAGTTCTGTTGGCTGCCAGCTGGGAAGATTCGGCGGTTCACATCGAAGTTAGCGATTCGGGCGTTGGCATCCCATCGGAGGCGCTTCCCAAAGTGTTTGATCGGTTTTTTCGGCTTGATTCCTCACGATCCCAGTCTTCGGGCGGTACTGGCTTGGGTCTGGCGATCGTGCAGAGCATCATGCTGCTGCACGGCGGGAAAGTTGAGATTGCCAGTCAACTTGGACAGGGCACGAGGGTCACACTCCATATGCCAATAGCCTAGCAAGGCCACGCGTCGGCAGTGCCCAATCACCACATGACAAAAACGCAATGTTCGCGTCATCTGGCTGTCCGGATCTCCCCACTACGCTAGCCTCGTTGTCTTCCCTTTGCCACCGATCAACTGAAAACCCTAGGCAGTGCAAACCTGAGCCAGTTCCTTTGTGGAGAAACATTTATGCAGATGAATTCGTTTCGCAACAGTTCTCGGATCCTGTGGGGCCTAATCGCTGGCCTGCTGTGGATGGGGCTGAGCGCTTCGGCGTTCGCGCAGTCCCAGTACTTCCCAACCTACACCCCTGGCCCGCTGGGAAGCGGTTGGGTTGTAGCTGATGGGCAGATCATCACCCCTGCCGGAACCCAAGTCGACCTCGCTGTCACGGAAAGCAGCGGCACCGGGGTTCGCGCCAAAGCCATCGCACTCAACCCCAACCCGGCTTCGAATGGCCATCGCACCGCCGCCGTCCTTACCTTGGGCTCCAAAACGGTGTCCGGCGCCGTCCAGATCTTCGACGTAACTACCGGCGCTATTCTGCAGGCGTTTGTCCCGAACGGCCATGCCAACGGCAGCACCGCCGGCCTCGCCTATACGGCTGACGGCAGCCACCTGTTATTCAGCCAGGACAACAGCTACGTCACCGTCGCCAGTGTCGCGGCTGACGGTACGCTGACCTACGTGAGTCAGGTCAATCTTCCGGTGAACCTTAACTTCATCACCTGCTTTCCGAACAGCCCTCCGGGAACCACGGGCAGCGCGCCCATCCCGTGCGGACAGACCGTCTCTTCGAATACGGCTTATCCCCTCGGCCTAGCGATCTCGCCGGATAGCACGACCGCCTACTCCGTGCTGGACACGAACGATACGCTGACCAAGATCAACCTGACCACGAACCCCCCGACGCAGGTTGCGGAAATTCGCGTGGGTAACGTCCCCAACAGCGTCGTGCTCTCGAGCAATGGCAGCACCGCCTACGTCTCCAATGAGGCCGGTCGGATTGCTACCGTGGACGACTTCCAGGAATATTCCAACGGTACCAATGTGGTCGGATTAAACCCGCAGGGCGGCATCGCCACCGCTACCATTTCCGTGGTGAATCTGGACACCTTTACGCTCACCAACACCATCACTCTGACCGGTCTGCACCCGACTGGTATGGCTCTCTGGGGCCAGTACCTGTTAGCCGCAGACACCTATAGTGACGTCATCTCCGTGATCGACACGACCAGCAACACCGAGGTGCGGAAGATCAACCTTGGGCTGCCGATCGGAGTGCTCGGCACCAACGCCGTTGGCCCGAGCTTCGGGCAGCCAGGCGCTCCGGCTTATGGCGCGGCACCAAATTCGATCGCCGTGGACTCCGTGAATAACATCGCCTACGTCGCCGATTACAACGCCAATGCGATCGCCGTCGTCGACCTAAGCGCCGGCGCATCGAAGCCCGTCAAAGGCATGATCCCGGTCGGCTATGCGCCGGCTTCGGTTGTGCTGGACGTGCCAGACGCTCTGCTGCTGGTTGCCAATGACAAGGGCATCGGCACCACCAACGTTGATCTGACCGATAATTGCACCAGCTACTACAGCGTGTGCGGCTTCAACAGCCACCAGGACATGGGCACCGTCAGCATCGTTCCCGTTCCCGGCAGCTCAATGCTGGCGCAGGATACGGTACAGGTCTACCAGAACAATCACTGGGATTTGACGACGAATATCTCGGGGGCCTCAGGCGGTAACCCGAATCTCGCGCCGGTTGCAATCCCGGTGAAGATCGGCTCCCCCTCGTTTATCAAGCACGTGTTTGTGATCATCCGTGAAAACCGCACCTACGATCAGATCCTGGGCGACGTGTCCGCCGGCAATGGCGACCCCACCCTGGCGGTCTTCGGCGGCATCTACACGCCCAACGCTCACACGCTGGTCCAGCGCTTCCCGCTTCTGGACAACTTCTACGATCCGAGCCGCCAGTCGGCCGACGGCCACAACTGGATCGTTCAGGCCATGGCACCCTACTCCGACGACATTCAGTCGCCCGACTGGGTCCGCGACTATCCCTCCAATGGCGGCGATTCCATCGCTTACCAGACCAAGGGACATCTGTGGGACGCAGCCCAACAGGCCGGGGTCTCCTTTAAGAACTACGGCGAGTACGTCGAGTTCAACCTGTTCAGCCCTCCGGGCGGTGGACACCAGGAGCCGAGCTGGTGCCAGTTCTATGACGACACCCAGGCCTACGAAAGTGGCCAGGAACAGCAGCTGTATTACTACAACACCGTCTCCTCGTACACCCCGCTCCCGACCCTGCTGAATAACACGGTTCAGAACTATCCGCAGTTCGACTTGGGCATCCCTGACCAGTTCCGCTTCGATATCTGGTCGCAGGACTTCGCCAACGACGTGACTAACGGTACGGTGCCGAAGTTGGAGTTCATGTGGATCAGTTCCGACCACACCGGCGGACCACCGAACGCCATGGCCATGCAGGCCGATAACGATCTGGCGCTTGGCCGTTACGTCGACGCCATCACCCATAGCTCCATTTGGCCGACTTCGGCGATCTTCGTCGAGGAAGATGACGCCCAGAACGGCGTTGACCACGTCGACGGCCACCGCAGCCCCGGCTATGTCATCAGCCCCTACGTCAACCAGAACGGCCCCACCGACCACACCTTCTACACCCAGGTCAACATGACCCGCACGATCGAGCAGATTCTCGGTATCACGCCCATGAACCAGTTCGATCTGTGGGCCTCGCCGATGAGGACCATCTTCACCGACAACCCGCCCCAGGATAACTTCCAGCCTTGGACGCACGTGCCGGCAGAATACCCGCTGACTTCGGGCACGACCTGTACCTCTCTAACATCCCTTAAGAAACCTGAAACCAAGGACAGCCCCAAGGTCGCCGCGATGAGGGCTGCTTGGCTCCAGAAGAAGGCGCAGCTCTTCGCTGGCAACTACACCAAGCCTGACGTTGAAGACCCGGACACCGTCCGCCATTACAACTGGTACGAGGCCACCGGGTTTACGCGGCCCTATCCCGGTGAGAAAGCCGTTCGGCCCCCGAGCGACTTCAACAACTCTGCTCCCGCTAACGTTGATAAAGACTAAACACCTTTCGACCAATGGCCCTCTCCCAGATAACCGGGAGAGGGTTTTTTCATGCCTCAAACCAATTGTGTTACGTCAGAAGAATTGGCCGCACTCCGAGGCGGAGCGACCAGCCACAGACGGAGTGACCAAGTGTGCTTGTACAGCCAGTTCTTGGAGTGATTCTGTTGCTTCTGGTCTTCAATGAAGAGGTTGACGGCGTCCGAGACAAGCTGGACATGAACTGCGGAATCGCCGGCTAATTGATGTGCAACCCGTTCGGCCTCTTCCCATGAGCGCGTCCCAGCCGATACTCGCTGGTCCTCACCGACAAAGGCAATCCACTTCTTGCAACGGCATCTTTTGTAATAACGGTCGGCGCGGTAGGGGCAATCAGAAGAGTGGCGGGTATAGACCTCCGCCGGCATGGAGGCAATACAACCAAGAACGGCCGAACAAATTCAGTACAATTCAGTTTTGCCGGTTCTAAATCACTGAAAAAACAATAAGTTATTTGGTGCGAAAGGGGGGACTCGAACCCCCACGGTTTTACCCGCCAGATCCTAAGTCTGGTGCGTCTGCCAATTCCGCCACTTTCGCACGCGCGGTAAGACAATTATAAAGAAACGCTATCGGAGCACGCTTCTTATTGCGCAAAAGGACAAGAAGGACGCTAGCTGGAAATCCAAGATCACCTCAGAAACAGCCGCGACGAGTTCCTGCCGCGTCTCGGATAAGTCCTGCCGGAGTCGGGATGCGGACATTCTCTACCATGCTCTTACCAACGTCATCTTCGGGCACGCTTTGTCGGCTCCGGTTTGTGCTTGTGTTTGTGTTTTGATGGCGGGGTCGGAGTTGGGGTCGGAGTTGGAGTAGGCGTCGGCGACGGACCAGAACCTGTGCTTGTTCCCGACAAGGCCTGCAATAAACTCGCGCCCTCGGGACTGCCCCATCCGGTGCAGGCGTCCCATCCCGGCCCGGCGCTGAAATCACCGTTGTTTCCGGACGTGATGTCGTTAAACGCTCCCTCATTCTCCTCGACATTCTGATACAGCGTCGGATTCAAGTATCCAACCGACTTCCCCAGCGACTGATTGATCAGCGCGATCAATCCCGCCCACAGCGGAGCCACCGCGCTCGTTCCTCCAACCGGGAAGCTCGAACCATCAACCTGCACGTTGTAGCCGGTATTCGGATCGGCATCGCCCGCGACATCGGGCACTCCGCGGCCAGCGTAGCCACTAGGATTTGTTCCTGGCGGCACGCCCGCATTCGCTTGCCAGGTTGGAATCGGAAACGTTCCGCTGACTCCCCCTCCCGTTGCGCCTTCGCCGCTGGAAAGATCGTTCCAAACAACCTCGCTCGAGATCGAACTGCCGCTGATCTCAAGTGTTGTTCCGCCGCACGCCAGCGAGTACGGACTCGACGCCGGAAAGTCCACGTGGTCGAGGCCATCGGTCTCGCCGTCCGACGATCCGTTATCGCCGGCGGCGAAGCACACCGTGACGCCCACCGCAGCCGCCGATTGCAAAGCGCTGTTGTACGACTGCAGCGACTGCGCCGTCCAGGTCGACTCCGGTCCTCCCCAGCTGATCGACAGCACCGACGGTTTGTTGACCGTGTCGGTCACAGCCTGATTGATCGCATCCAGAAATCCAGCATCGGTGTTGGGAGCGAAGTAGACCGCGATGTTTGCGCCGGGCGCGATCGCGCCGGCAACCTCGATGTCGAGTCCGACCTCCGTGTCCGGACCATTTGTGTCACCGGTGGGTTGGTTCTGCGCTCCATCGACCGAGACCGCGATGACGGTCGGAGCCGGCGAGATGTTGAGATTTTGAAAGTAGGTGGTGAGATCGGACTGATTGTAGCCACCACCCAACTCGATGATGCCAATCGTCTCACCGCTTCCATTCACGCCGGTCGGGTAGCTGTAGGCCTGCGCAACCTGCAGAGCTGTGTACGACACGGCCGCGGCGGCAGCCTTGGAACGCCTCTTGGTCGCTAGTCGAAAATGCGGCTTCGCCTGGGGACGGTTATCGAGTCCATGCACGCTGACGATGACGGCGCCAAGCTCCTGCGGCACATTGACCGCGCCGGTGCGTCCGCGATACGAGCCACCAGGGTACTTGTAAGTCGCCAGCTCCACCTGAAACGCCTTGGAGAATCCAGCACAGGTACCGTTCAACTGAACGGTACGTGCCGGCAGGTTGACACTTGCCATCGTCAGGCCGAATTCGCTGGCGAATGCTGCGACTTTTTGCACATCAGCAGGATCGGCACCGTACTGCGCGGCGTATTCTTCGCGAGAGATGCGCTGCCCACGCGCAACCAAGTCCGCCAACGCAGACCTTTTCTGCCCGGATGCTTGCGGCCGCAGCACCAACGTTATCTGCATTACTTCACTGGGATCAGCCGATCCGGTCCGCGTCGCACCCTGCATCGGCTGGCGTTCACTGCCCGCGACTTTTGAATATTTTCTGGAAGCCATATCTGCTCCTTGCGAGTTAGTTGCCGGTTGTCAACGGCCAGTTGTCAGTTGTCGGTTGTCTGTTGCGGGCTGTCGCCCGCGTTCGTAATGAATACACAAGATTGTTTCAGATCATGCCTGCATCGTGCCATCCGCCTGAATTCATTTCAATTGCTATAATCCGCCACGATGCTATCTCTCACCTGCCAGCGACTAGCAGCCTCCCTGCTCGGCCCGCGTCACGCCAAAGATAACTTGCTTCAAATCCTCAACAACTGGAGCGACGACACCTTCGACTTCGCGCGACATCAGGTGCCGCGCATCGTCGCGGTCGTGATCATCGCCTTTATCCTGACGCGATTGCTGAAGGTGGTATCGCGCCATCTCACCGAGCTCAGCACCAGTCAGGGATTGCCCTCGGCGGTTCGCTCGCAGCAACTGCGCACATTGTCGAGCGTCATTCACGGCGTCGGTCTGTTCGTCATAGCATTCGTGGCGTCGCTGCAGATTCTGCCGCTGCTCGGCATCAACATGGGACCGCTGCTGGCCAGCGCCGGCATCGCCGGCGTCGCTATTGGTTTCGGCGCGCAGACACTGGTTCGCGACTTCATCAACGGCTTCTTTATTCTGGTCGAAAATCAATACGACATCGGCGACGTCGTCAAGATTGCAGGGGTATCGGGCAAAGTGGAGTCGATGACGCTGCGCCGCACGGTGCTGCGCGATGCCGACGGAACGGTCTACAGCGTGCCCAGCAGCCAGATCGCGGTAGTCGGCAATTTCACGCGCGACTGGACGCAGCTATCGATGACCATCTCCGTCGCTTACAACGTCGATAGCGATAAAGTGATTAAGCTGTTGCAGGAGGTTGGCGAGGAACTGGCGAGCGATCCTGATTATTCCAACAGGATCGTCGCCAAGCCGGAGGTCCCCGGCATTGAGAAGGTCGGCGGCAATGAGATCGAGTACCTGATGCTGGTGAAGACCAAGCCCGGCGCACAGGACCTCGTGCGCCGCGAACTGCGCCGCCGCATCAAGTCCTGCTTCGAGAAGAACAAGATTGAGCCCGGCAATCCTAATAGAGTATATGTGATGGATACCGTGAAGCCGAGTTAGTTGTCGGTTGTCAGTTGTCGGCAATCAGCCACTTCCAGCCTTTGTCATCCCGACCGTAGCGAAGCGGAGCGGAGGGATCTGCGGTTCGTGCGGCGCCTACTGAACGAGCGGCACTAAGACGAACCCGTCCACTGCAAACTTAAAACTCGAAACTGTATCTACACTCTTTCGATGGTCACCGCGTTCAGCACCACATCTTTGTTCGGCTTGTCCTGACGATTGCGCGGGAGCTTCGTGATCTTGTCAGCGACGTCCTGCCCTTCGACCACCTCTCCGAAGATGGTGTGATTGCCGGTGAGCCACTGCGTCGCCGCGACCGTGATGAAGAACTGCGAGCCGTTGGTGTTTGGTCCGGAGTTTGCCATGGCCAGCTTGCCGGGCTTGTCGAACTTGTGCGGCGACCCCTTGGTCTCGTCCTGAAACTGATAACCCGGACCACCCATGCCCGTGCCGGCTGGATCGCCGCCCTGCACCATGAAGTCGGGAATCACGCGATGGAAGATGGTTCCGTTGTATAGCGGCGTCTTGCTCTTGGCGCGGGTCTGCGGATGCGTCCACTCGCGCGAGCCTTCGGCAAGCTCGATGAAGTTCTTCACCGTGACGGGCGCCTCCTGCTCAAACAGACGGCAGACTATGGTTCCTTCGCTGGTATCAAACGTGGCATAAACGCCGGGCTGACGTGACATAAGATTCCTTTCGGTTAAATAGCGTCGACCTCTCCGGCCGACATAAGGATTCGCGAAGATCGCGCTGAGAACATGGGTGGAGCACCGCTTCAGCGGTGCAGTCAAAGTGCGAACGTCGATCGGCTTTAGCCCCTGAGGTGACTCTCGTCGGAACCTTATCTCAGCGGCTAAAGCCACGTGCTGATAACAGAACTCCATGCACGCCTGAAGGCGTGCTCCACCCGCAACCTATATATTGAACCGCGCCAGTTCGGGTCAATTGCTTCCAAAGCCTCACCGGCTCGCGGCCAGCTCCCCTTGCTTCGCAGTCTCGCTGGTGCGATACCACTCCACCGTCCGCCGCAAGCCTTCGTTGAAGTCCACCAGCGGCTGGTACTTCAACTTCTCCTGCGCCTGCGAGATATCGGCGAGCGAATGCTTGATATCGCCGGCGCGCTCGGCCGCGTAGATCGGTTCTCCCGTGAAACCAGTCAGCGGCTTGAGCAACTCAACCGTCTCATTCAGATTGAAGCGATGTCCGGTCGCGATGTTGAACGTCTTGCCGGCAACATCGGCTGCAGGCGCCGTTGCCGCCAGCAGGTTCGCCGATACCGCGTTATCGATGTAATTGAAATCGCGCGACTGCTCGCCGTCGCCATAGATCGTCGGCCGTTCGCCGCGCAGCATCTGGGTGATGAACTTCGCCAGCACTGCCGAATATTGCGAAGTCGGATCCTGCCGCGGACCAAATATATTGAAGTAACGCAGACTCACCGTCTGCAGCCCATACACGCCATGAAACACCTTCATGTACATTTCGCCGGCCAGCTTCGCAACCGCATAGGGCGAGAGCGGAAGCGGCGTCATATCCTCGCGCTTGGGCAACGTCGGCGTGTCGCCGTAGGCCGATGACGATGCGGCATAGACCACGCGCTTCACGCGTGCGTCGCGCGCCGCGATCAGCACATTCACCGTGCCTTCCACGTTAACGCGATTGCTGCGGGCCGGATCGGCAATCGACTTCGGGACCGACGGAACCGCAGCCTGGTGCAAGACGTAATCGACTCCGCTGCATGCCGACTGAACTGCAGCGGCGTCCAGCAGATCAGCCTCGCGAAAATCGATTTGGGAGAAAACTTCCTGAAGGTTCTCGCGGCGTCCGGTCTCAAAGTTGTCCAGACCGCGCACCTGGTCGCCGCGTTCGAGCAATGCCCGCACCAGCGCCGATCCAATGAATCCCGCCGCACCCGTAACCAGAAATAGCGCCATCGCTAAAGCTTAGCATGGGGACAGTGGGCGATTCGCCATGTAACCCTCGGTTGGAAGCAAACTGGAATGATGCCAGACTTACGACGCCAACTTCGCAGAGGGTTGCACTCGCCGTTCGATTTCTCGCGCAGCGTCGGACCGCCGGAGTTCTTCCAAGTCGAAGAAATTTTGCAGGTTCAGCCAGAACCCGGCATTGGTCTTGTCTTTGGTCATTGAGGCTCACCGACAAACCGGCTCCCCACCTTTGCAGTTAAACCGTGATCCTAGTCTCGATTTCGTCATAATCTGCTCGTAGGGCGCCATTTGCCACATCCAGCAGTCCCGCCGCCGCCAGCATCTGAACATCCGCATGAACATTGCTGTAATCGCGTCCCAAGGCTTTCGCCAGTGCTCTGACGCTTGCGACTTTGTTCCGCCGCACGTAGCGCAATAGCTCCATACGTCTCTTGGTGAGCACGCGCGCTAAGGCATCCCAGCTCTCGAACGCGAGATGGCGCTCGTGGAACCGCTCTCTTCGCTCCGCGCGGTGCCACGCTTCTATGAAGCGGCGCGAAGCTTGTTTTTCCATGGCCCCGCCCACGGTGATCTTCACGTTGCTCATTCCTTACCTCGCACCGACCTCACATCGGCCCAGAAATCGGACATTAACTTCTCGACCGTCGTAAATCTATAAGGCGTTTCGATACCCTGGAAATGACGATGATCGCCTTTGCCGCGCTCATTGTCATATCCAACCTCCCGCAGGCCCGCACGCCCGTAGAACAGCCTGTATTTGAGACGATGGGTCGACGGTGGAACGGGCGATATAACCCGCCATAGAACCATCTCCGCGATCGCGTCGTCGTCATATTCGATGCGTTGCCGAAAAAGCAGCTCGGCTTTCATTGGCTAACACCGATATGGCTTTATATGCCATATGGTATCCACGACCATAGTACACTATCTCGCGAAATGGGCCAATAGCAAAGGCCGGTTCCCAGCGGAGCCCGACCTTTGGATTCACTAAGGGGAGTTTCTAGAAAGTCGTCAGCGCGGTTCCCGGCTCGCGCCAGCTATACGATCCCAACATCTTCAGATAATTGCCGCGCAGGAACGCTGTCGGGTTCTCGATGTTGACCATGCTCATGCTGCCGCGCATCTGCCGGATCGAAACGTACTCATGCTCTTCCATCCAGCTTTCGATCCCAGCCAGCACCACTCCGATGTGCTCGATGCCGTATTTCAGCAGCGCCGAAGTCATCATGGTAACGTGCGCGCCCGCCATCATGCACTTCAACACGTCGGTCGAGTCGTGCACGCCGCCGGTAACGGCGATGTAGGTTTCAACCTGGTGATACAGAATCGCGGCCCAGTGCAGACGGAGACGCAGCTCGTGTGGGCTGCTGAGCACCAGGTTCGGTATTACCTCCATCTCTTCGAGATCGAAGTCGGGCTGGTAGAAACGATTGAAGATCACCACGCCGTCGGCGCCGGACTCCGCCAGACGCTTGGCAAAATTCGTGAATGAGGTGAAGTAGGGCCCCAGTTTCACAGCGATGGGGATGCGGATGCTCTTACGAATCGTCCGCACCAGGTTGCAGTAGCGTGTTTCGAGATCCTCGGCCGTGAGCGCCGGATCGGTCGGGAATGTCGAAGATGTTCAGCTCGAGCGCATCGGCGCCGGCCTGCTCCATCAGCTCGGCGTAACGCACCCAACCGCCGGGCGAGCGGCCGTTCAAACTGCCGATCACCGGAATGCTGACCGACTGCTTGCCCTTGTGCAGCAGCTCCAGATAACGGTCCGGGCCGACATGGTACTTCTGCATATCAGGGAAGTAGGACGTCGACTCGGCATAGCTGTTCGCGCCATACTCCAGCGCGTTGTCGATGTTCTCGCTCTCGGCTTCAATCTGCTCTTCCATCAGCGAGTACATGACGATCGCCGACGCGCCCGCATCTTCGAGCCGCGCGAAGTTTTCCAGCTTCTCCGTCAGCGGCGAGGCCGATACCACGACCGGGTTTCGTAATTTCAGTCCAAGATAATTGGTTGACAGGTCGATCATGATCTCTCCTCGCTTCTGGGTGGTGCGGCCTATTCGGCTCGCGTCAAATCCTGAACTTGATCGGGTAGTGCGGCCCTTCAGGGCCGCGTCGCCCTAGCTCCTGGAAATCAGGCTTCAGCCTCTCGGGTACCTCGTCCAAATGCCACGAGGACCTCGCTGACGAATAGGGATAATCGATTGCCCTATCCGACAGGCCCCGCCGTACTGGATTCTGGTGAATGTAATTCCGCATACGCTCATATTCGTCCTCGTCGCGCACGCGATGTTCGTAATAGCTCGGCTGCCAAACCGCCTTCAGTTTCAATCCTGCCTGCCCGACAGCGTGTGAAAAACCGCCCTTCACCATCTGTATGGCGCGTCCCACCGCATGATCGTCGTCTACCGAGATCAGCAGATGAATGTGGTTCGGCATGACCACAAATTCGTGGACGGTGAATTCTCCTGCATCGCGGTATCGAAACAAGGTGGCCAACAAGAGATCGGTAATCTCTGTTCGTTGGAACAGGTTTTGGTGCATGTAAGCCGAAGCGGTGATGAAGTATGTCTTCGTCATGTGCCGCCGGCTGAAGCCGGCTCACCTTTATAAAATCGCCTGTACGCGGCCCTGAAGGGCCGCACTACCCGATCTCGCGGGCCAGAAGGGCCGCACTACCCAGTGGACCCAGGCACCCGTTATTTCTTCTCAAAGCTCATCGCCGCCATATGCGCGTACAGCTTCCAGCGCTCGTTGACGTTGTCCTGCGCCGCCACCAGCAGCTTCTTTGCCTCTTCTGGATTGCTGTTGACCAGCATGGTGTAGCGCGTCTCGTTGTAGATGTACTGCTCCAGCGGAATGCTGGGCGCCTTCGAATCCAGCACGAAGGGGTTCTTGCCTTCTTTGGTCAGCACGGGGTTGTAGCGGAACAGCGGCCAGTGTCCGGAGGTCACCGCCAGCTTTTGCTGATCGATGCCATGCACCAGATCATAGCCGTGCGCGATGCAGTGGCTGTACGCAATGATCAGCGATGGCCCGTCGTACGCTTCGGCTTCCAGGAACGCTTTCATCGTTTGGCCATCGTTGCTGCCCATGGCGATGTGCGCAACGTAGGCGCGGCCGTAGTTAATGGCCATCATCGCGATATCTTTCTTCGGCATGTGTTTGCCGCCGGCGGCAAACTTCGCCACCGCGCCAATCGGTGTTGACTTCGACATCTGGCCGCCCGTATTCGAGTACACCTCGGTATCGAGCAGCAGGATGTTGACGTTCGCATCCGATGCCAGCACGTGATCGAGACCGCCGTAACCAATGTCGTAGCCCCAGCCGTCGCCGCCGATGATCCACACGCTCTTGCGAACCAGTTCGTCCGCTACCGCCAGCAGATCGCGGGCGACAGAAGATTTGTCATTCGCCAACTTGTCTTTCAGGATCTTCACGCGCTCGCGCTGCGCGAAGATGCCTTCTTCAGTTGATTGGTCGGCATCGAGGATCGCGACCGCAAGATCATCACCGATCTTCGCCACCAGTCGTTGCACCAACTCCTTCGCGTACTGGTTTTGCCGGTCAACCGCCAGCCGCATGCCCATGCCAAACTCAGCCGTATCCTCGAACAGTGAGTTGTTCCAGGCCGGCCCGCGTCCTTCCGCATTGCTCGTGTAAGGCGTCGTCGGCAGGTTGCCGCCGTAGATTGACGAGCAGCCAGTCGCGTTTGCGATCAGCGCGCGATCACCGAACAGTCGCGTCATGGTTGAGATGTACGGCGTCTCGCCGCAACCGGAACACGCTCCGGAGAACTCGAATAGCGGCTCCAGCAGCTGCGCGTCTTTAACTTGACCGTGCGACAGCTTCTCGCGCGACAGTTCCGGAATCGACAGGAAGTAGTCCCAGTACTCGTTGTACTTCTCGCGCAGCGGAGGTTGCGGCTGCATGTTGATGGCGCGATGTTTGGCTTCGCTCTTGCTCTTCACCGGGCAAATCTCGACGCAAAGGCTGCAGCCGGTGCAATCTTCAGGAGCAACTTGCAGTGTGTACTTTAACTCGCTGAATTCACGCCACTTCGGCACCGCAGTCTGGAAGCCCTGAGGGGCGTGATTGAAGCTGGGGTCGTAAACCTTCGCGCGAATCACAGCGTGCGGGCAAACCATGACGCATTTGCCGCATTGAATGCAAAGCTGCTCATCCCAGACGGGAATTTCCAGTGCGATGTTGCGCTTTTCCCACTTGGTGGTACCCGTGGGGAAGGTTCCGTCGATCGGCATCGCGCTGACTGGAACCTGGTCGCCCTCGCCGATCATCATCAGCGCTTCGACGTTGCGCACGAAGTCGGGCGCGCACGCCGAAACCGCAGGACGAATGTCGAACTTCGAGCTGATCGTCTCCGGGACCTTCACTTGATGCAGGTTAGCCAGCGACGCGTCGACGGCGGCGAAGTTCTTCCGCACCACCGACTCGCCGCGCTTGCCGTAGGTCTTCTCGATGGAATGCTTGATGGCCGCGATCGCATCCTCGCGTGGCAGCACGCCACTGATGGCGAAGAAGCAGGTCTGCATTACGGTGTTGATGCGCCCGCCCATGCCGGCACTGCGCGCGACATCGACTGCATCGATCACGTAGAAGCGCAGCTTCTTCTTGATGATTGTTTCCTGAGCGGTGCGCGGCAGGTTGTCCCAAACCTCGTCCGGCCCGAAGGGACTGTTGAGCAAGAAGACCGCGCCGGGATCGGCAGTCTTCAGCACATCCAGTCGCTCCATGAAGTTGAACTGATGACAGGCAACGAAGTTCGCGCGAGAGATGAGATAGGTCGAGCGAATCGGGGTTTTGCTGAAGCGCAGGTGCGAGGTCGTCACCGCGCCCGACTTCTTCGAGTCGTAGACGAAGTAGCCTTGCACATTGAGGTCGGTTTCCTCGCCGATGATCTTGATGGTGTTCTTGTTCGCGCCCACCGTGCCGTCAGCGCCCAGTCCGAAGAACATCGCGCGAACCGTTCCCTCCGGCTCGGTCGAGAACTCCGGATCGAACGGCAAGCTGGTGTGCGTGACATCGTCATTGATGCCGATGGTGAAGTGATTCTGCGGCTTCGGCTTGGTCAGCTCTTCGAAAACGCGATTGACCATCGCCGGCGTGAATTCCTTCGAGGACAGGCCGTAGCGTCCGCCGATGACCTTGGGGAACGTTGCCATCGGGGCCTTGCCGGCTGTGAATCCTTCGGTCAGCGCAATGATGACATCCTGGTACAGCGGCTCGCCGATTGCGCCCGGTTCCTTGGTGCGGTCCAGCACGGCAATGTTCTTGACCGTCTTCGGCAATGCAGTCAGGAAGTGCTCGAGTGAGAACGGCCGCATCAAGCCGCACTTTCAGCATGCCGACTTTCTTGCCCTGCGCGTTGAGGTAGTCGACGGTCTCGTGGACCGCCTCGGCGCCGGAGCCCATAACGATGATGACGCTCTCCGCATCGGGCGCGCCTTCGTATTGGAAGAGTTTGTATTCGCGGCCAACGATACTCGCGAACTTGTCCATCACGTTCTGCACGATCGTCGGGACAGGCCAGGTAATACGGATTCACCGACTCGCGGCCCTGGAAGTAAACATCGGGATTCTGCGCCGAGCCACGCAGCACAGGATGATCGGGCGAGAGAGCGCGCTCGCGATGCGCGCGAACCAGATCGTCGTCGATCATCGCCCGCATATCGTCGAGCGAGAGCTGCTCGATCTTGGAAACTTCGTGCGAGGTGCGAAAGCCGTCGAAGAAATGCAGGAACGGAATGCGCGACTCCAGCGTCGCAGCGTGCGCAATCAACGCCAGATCCATCGCTTCCTGGACTGAATTGGACGACAGCAGGGCAAACCCGGTCGGACGGACGGCCATGGCATCCTGGTGATCGCCGAAAATCGACAGCGCTTGAGCTGCAATCGCGCGGGCCGCAACGTGAATCACGGTGGGCGTCAGCTCGCCGGCGATCTTGTACATGTTGGGGATCATCAGCAGCAGGCCCTGCGACGACGTGAAGGTCGTGCCCAGCGCTCCAGCCTGCAACGCTCCATGCAAAGCGCCGGCAGCTCCGGCTTCACTCTGCATCTCGATAACTTTGGGCACCGTGCCCCAGATGTTCTTGTCGCCCACCGCCGCCCAGGCGTCGGACGATTCGCCCATTGGCGACGACGGCGTGATGGGATAAATGGCGGCAATTTCGCTGACGTGGTAAGCGACGTAGGCGACTGCTTCGTTGCCGTCGAGTGTCACTTTGATTCTTGGCATGGTACCCCCAGCGCGCGACTCGTCGGCAGGCGAGCTTTGCAGAGTTACCTCGCCGGCCGCCGATGAATGGGAATTAAGGGTGGCAGCCGACGAAGCAGAGTATTCAGTTGTTTTCACGTTGTATATCCCCCAAAGGCCGGCGATTGGCGCGGCCCGCTATGAACCCAAGTATCAGTACTGTCCACGATAGGCCGTGGTGGGCGGAGGGGCTGTGACGAGGGCACTAACAACCCTGTGACGTAGATCACATACAGGTGTTTGGCGGTGTGAATTCGGGACGGCTATTGTCCCAAGCCCGGCGATGTCACCACGCCGACATCGACCGTTAGTGGGCCATCAGCCATATTCGCTGTCGCATTGAACTTCTCCGCCCCGGTTCGCGTAAATGGCATCGACGAGCTACTGCGCGTGAAGATGGCGGTATTGGCGCCAATCCCGAGGGCGATGGTGAGGACGATTGTGATGGCAAACCCTGGCGACTTGCGAAGCTGGCGGAGAGCGAGGCGGATGTCATGCATAGGGTTTCCTTCGACGCGGCAATGGCTGAGGGCAGCTCGCTCTTATATCAACTCGGTGACGTTGCCGGCAAGCTTGCGATCGCGGTCGCCGTGCTGGCGCTGGCGGCGGCTCTGGCGGGATTCATCCCAGCGCGGCGCGCAGCCAGCATTGAACCGATGGACGCGCTGCGCACCGAGTAGCTAATCCATCCGCGTAGCCGACAGGTACGGTATCCACCGGTCTTGTTCGGTCTTGTTCCTGATCCCTTGTGAGTAACTCTCCACGCGCGGATAGCGAATCTCGATTAGGGCGGGCGCGTTGGGTGAACTCGCGAACGGCTTTAGCGAGACAGCAGTGTTTTAATTAGTCGGGACGGCTGCGCGCGTGATTGGAAATTCCCAACAGCAATGCTTCGACGTAGTGGTGGTGGGCGCGGGGGCGGCCGGACTCATGTGCGCGATAGAGGCAGGCCGTCGGGGGCGGCGTGTGGCGTTGCTGGAGCGCGCCGAGCGGGTGGGCAAGAAAATTCTGATTTCCGGCGGTGGGCGCTGCAACTTCACCAACCTGCATTGCGGTCCAGAAAACTTTATCTCTGCCAATCCTCACTTTGCCCGATCGGCACTGGCGCGTTACACCCCTGCTGATTTCATCGCACTGGTCGAACGACATGGTATCGCTTACCACGAAAAGACCCTGGGGCAGCTGTTTTGCGATGGCTCGGCGGAGCAGATCACGGCCATGCTGCTGCGTGAATGTGCCGCCACGAATGTCAGGATCTTCCTGCGAGCCAACATCCGGGAAATAAAACATGAGGATCGACTCGACAGCCGCAGCCGCAACGCGAGCGAATTTATTGTGCTGGCCGATAACTCCACGTTTGCCGCCGGGTCGTTGGTTGTTGCCAGCGGTGGCTTGTCCATCCCGAAAATCGGTGCTAGCGGCTTTGGATACGAGGTGGCTCGGCAATTTGGTCTGCCTGTCTGCCAGTGTCGTCCCGCGCTTGTGCCGCTCGTTCTGGACGGTGAGGAGCGAGTGAACTTCTGTGAGTTGGCCGGCGTTTCCGCCGACGTGGTGGTGTCAGCTAGGCAAGCGCAGTTTCCGGGAGAAGCTATTAATCACGCATCGCGGATTGAGCGGACCGGCTGTACTTCAGATATCGTCGTACTGGAACGGCGTCGAGCCAGTGGTGGTGGATTGGGCTCCGGGGCACGACCTTCTCCCGGAATTGCGGAGGCCGGGTAGCCGCCGCGATCTGGCCGCCGCGAAGGCGGCGCTGCGAGAAAAGCTACCTGCCCGGCTGTCGGAACGGTTGCTCGACTCCATCCAGCCGCTGACTTGGAGCAACCACGCGCTGGAGCAGTTGGAGCGTCGATTACATGCGTGGACATTCGCGCCCGTCGGGACCGAAGGCTACGAGAAGGCCGAAGTTACGGCGGGAGGCGTCAGCACGGATGCGCTCTCAGCGAAGACCATGGAATGTCGTGATGTGCCGGGGCTGTATTTCATTGGTGAGGTTGTTGACGTAACCGGCCAACTGGGTGGATTCAACTTCCAATGGGCATGGGCCTCAGGCGCAGCAGCGGGGCGGGCCGTGTGATCGGCAGACTGTTGTGACCGCAGACCGTGTTGGCAGTGCCGGATGCCGGCGCTGATATCTTCAGAGTGATCATGTAAGGCAAGTTGGATTTACGAATCAGCGTTCGAGGGAAACCATGGCTGCATTGATCGATGCCATCGACGTAAAGCGCAAGATGTTTATCGAAATTGAAGGTGTTCCGTTCTATTGTTTGGAATCGGAAACTTCCACGCCGACCGCTCGCGGCGGCCAAACTCTCGTCCGCCTCAAGATGAGGAACATGCTGACTCGTGCGGTATTCGACAAGACGTTCAAAGCCAGCGACAAGTTCAAGGAGCCTGATCTACAGACGGTCGATGCCTCGTACCTCTACAGCGACGCGGATGGTTCCTACTTCCTGGACCAGGAGAGTTTCGAAACGCTTTCACTCAACGGCGATTTAGTCGGGGAGGCGTTGGATTTCCTTCTGGAGGGAACCATCGTCCGGATCGACAAGTTCAACGGCACTCCAATTGGCCTGGAGTTGCCGGCTCAAGTGGAGCTGACAGTCACATCGACGGAACTGGCAGGCGGCAACGCTAACAAAATGGCGGTAGTCGAAACTGGCATTGAGGTCCGCGTTCCCGCGTTCATCAAAGAAGGTGAAAAGATCAAGATCAATACAGAAACGCGGGACTTCGCTGGTCGGGCCTGATCGATTCTCTAACAGACTCCCTACTCCTGGGCTGTAGGATTACGAGCCGTGCAACAATCGAGACTTCTGGAAACGTTGAGGAATTCGTCAGGTTCACAGGGCTCCGAGTTCCAGCCGACCTGCGCACTGTAACGCGCGCGCATGTCATCGCCTGGCGCAAGGCGCTCGAACCCGCAACCTGAGGCTTGAATCAGCGTGACTTCGCCACTTGATCAGAAAATCTCAGGCGGCCGGTCTTTCGTCCCTTCGTCCAGGGCGGATTACGGCCGGTTGTCACGCTCGTTCAGCAGAGACAAGGTTTCCACTCCCCCAGAACCCACAGGAGCGGGGCATTGAAGACTTTTTTGCAGGATTACATACCGACAATCAAATCCGATCGATGTACGATATCATCCTCATGGACTTCCAAACCATGAGGATCGCAAGCGCGGCGAGTGCATTCCCGAAGCATTACTACTCCCAGAAGGTTCTTCTGGAACGCCTCCAGGACTATTGGGGAGTTGAACTTAAGAATCCTCTGCTGCTGGCACGGCTCCACCGCAACGTGACCGTGGATGGCCGTTACCTCGCCGTCCCCGCAGAGCAGTACCTGGACATCAAGACCTGGGGCCAGGCCAATGACATCTGGATCAAGGTCGCACTGGAATTGGGGGAACGGGCGCTCTGTCTCGCATTGCACAATGCCGGTCTGGAGCCACACGATTTGGGAGCCTTGTTGTTCACGTCAGTCACCGGAATCGCAAGCCCGTCCATCGATGCGCTGCTGATCAATCGGATGGGACTTCCAGCCAACATTCGCCGCACTCCGATTTTTGGCTTGGGATGCGTGGCCGGCGCCGCCGGAATTGCGCGCGCTGCAGATTACGTTCGCGCCTATCCTGCGCAGGCGGCGGCGGTGGTATCGGTGGAGCTCTGTTCGCTCACCCTGCAGCGCGAAGATCTGTCGGTGGCGAACCTGATCTCGTCGGGCCTTTTCGCCGATGGCTCAGCCGCCGTCATTGTGACAGGAGCGGAATTTGAGTCCTCGGGCCCTGAGATTTCTGGGCCTAGAATTCTCGCGACCCGGTCGGTTTTCTATCCCGATACAGAGGAAATGATGGGCTGGAATATTTCCGAGAAAGGCTTCCGCATCGTGCTGTCGACCGAGGTTCCGAATCTGATTCGGCAAAACCTGGGACGGGACGTGGACGCGTTTCTGGCGGACAACGGATACCAGCGAAGCGATCTTCAGAGCTGGGTTCTACACACCGGAGGACCGAAGGTGCTCGAGGCCTGCGCTACAGCACTCGGGCTGCACAATGGACAGCTGGATGCCTCCTGGGACAGCCTGCGCAAGGTAGGAAATCTTTCTTCGGCTTCAGTGCTGGTTGTGCTCGAAGATGTAATGAAGCACCGCCGTCCTGAGCCGGGCGCGTTGGGTCTGCTTGCCGCCATGGGGCCCGGTTTTTGTTCCGAGCTTCTACTTCTGCAATGGTAAGGTACGCGGTTGTTTAATTCGGCAGACCCGAATCACACATCGAAGCAGGTGACGTTACGATTCTGATAGGCATCCGTTATGGCGCTTCGCCATGCCGCAGTTTTTGGACCATTAGCAGTTCGGTGACCCCCCCAAAAAATAGGCGGGATTCGATCACGGAAAGTCCTTTGTCCCGGAAAATATCCCGTAAGTGAGGGCGGTCGGGAAAGCGCTGGAGGCTTTCGGCTATGTAGCCATAGACTTCGTGATTGCGGTGCAGAAGCGTACCCCACAGTCCGGTCCATGTCTTCAGACCCCAATATTCCATCTTCTGTGGGATCTTTCCGGCCGGTTTGGAGAAATCGAGAAAGGCCGCCACGCCGCCGGGTTTTAGAACGCGGCTGATTTCGTCAATCGCTATTCCGAGGTCGGCTGCATTCCGCAGGGCGTAGCCACCGGTGACGATGTCCACGGATTCGGAAACGATGTCAAGCGAACCCATATCCTGGTTGGCGAAACTGACATTCGGATGAGTATTGCGGTGACGGGCGATATCCAGCATCGGCTCGGTGATGTCCACTCCGGTGATGCGGCCACGCGGGTATTTGCCGGCAAGCAGAAACGCGATGTCGCCGGTGCCGCAGGCGAGATCAACGCAAACCGGAGACTCGTGAGTGGGCAGCAATGAAATCAGAGTGCGTTTCCATGCCGCGTCCTGTCCGAAAGAAAGTGCTCTGGTGATGAAATCGTACCGCGGCGCGACCTCGGAAAAATTCCTTTCGGTATAGTATCTCTTGGTCTCGGCACTCTCGAGATGATCGCCGATTTTCAAATCAAAGCGACCGCTCACTGGATCTCCATCGTCAAAGGGGCCGCAAAAGGGCCTACAGCAGACCAACGAGGCCTGTGGTTTCGGTTGCCGCGTTCACAGACCCCTTGTTCACCACACTCCATCATCCCGTCGCAGCGCGGCAGGCTGCCTATTTCTTAAACACCAACGCAGGCCCGCTGACTCGCTTCCCCTTGAGGTTGACAGTCACTTCGACGGTGTCGGCGATCTTAACGAAGGGAATACCTTTGGTCATCCCGTAGTCCTTACGGTTGAACGCCATGGTTCCATGAATCTCGCCCGTGCCTGTGCCCTGACCGGAAACGGTTAGCGTCAGCGTCTCGGGTTTGGTCGCTCCCCGAATCGAGAAGTCGCCCTGCACATCGTAGGTATTGGGGCCGGTCTGGACAATCTTCTTTGACTTGAATGTGATCAAAGGATTGTCCTTGACGTCGAAAAAGTCGTCCCCCTTCAGCTTGCTGTCCTTCATACCGCTTCCGGTATCGACGCTGGCTGCCTGAATCTTGATGTCCAAAGCGCCCGACTCCGGATCCGTAGACGTAAAGGTTAGAGCAGCATCCCACTTGTCGAAAGTACCGTCGATGGCCACCGATGCCTTCACCGAGAATTTAACCGAGCTGTCCTCCCTCGTAATCTTGAAGACAGGACCCTGTGCTTGGCTTAGCGACGGAAACACAGCGGATGCTAAGAAGAAGAAAACGGCAAATCGCATGGTACCGCGGGCACGTCTTTCAGACATCGAATTTCCTCCCACCAGTTGAAGTGAAAGCAACCAAATGAACCCCGAACAGGCTCGGACCATGATACTTGATGTTTGCTCGGAGGTACCGTCAAGTGTAACAGGCCGAATCGCGGAAAGATGGGCTGCATACCACGACTCCACCGACCCGCCAGCCGCTCGAGACGTAGAGAAGCCGTTTTTTCGCAGGAGGGTCGGAAAATCGGGAAGACCAGGCTCACTGGAGTACCTTGTGCGCCATGAGCACAGGGTCTAATTTCGACGACCGGCTGAAGGGCCTACCATAGAGGCGGTACTTCGTTCCAGGGGCTGCAAAACGCCAAGGGAATGCCTCGGGCGCGGCACCCATATTTGTGAGCAATTGTGGAGAATCACTCCCGTCGCCCCGGATGAACCCTATACGGACTTTGGCTGTATAACATAGCCATGACCTTTCTGCGCGGCATCGTAATGCTCTCTCGCAGCCGCAAGTTTGGCCGGAATCCGGAGGCCAGGTGGGCGAGTTGCGCCTTGGGGACGATTCCAGCGTCCATCTTCTGCGCTTTGCTAGTGCTGTTGTCGCTGGTGCATCCATCGCGAGCCGTCGCGGCGAATTCTGACCTGGAAACTGTGCTGACTGGCTCGCGCCAGCGTATTGAGAAATTGGACTACCGCGCTACCGGGCGACTCACACAGTTGGGAGCTAATGACAAGCGCACAACCTACAAGTTTGCCGCCAAGGCCCACTGGTTCCCCGATGGTCTGCGTCTGCTATGCGAGATCTCGGGTCCTGGCTCACAGAAGACGACTCTTCTATTGCATATGACCGCGAGTGGGCACGTAACTATCGAGGCGCTACTTCCTGGCGAGAAGGCTGCCACCGTGTTGCCATTCGAACGTTGGAACGACTCGCTTGTGGGAACAGACTTTTCCTACGAAGACATGGTGGAGAGCCAGTTCTTCTGGAAGAATCAGGAACTCCTGGCGCCCGAGAAATACGGCGAACGGGATTGCTTTGTCCTTAAGAGCACGCCCGGCCCTCAGGACCGGACTTACTATGATTCGGTAACCTCGTGGATTGACCGCAAAATTTTGTTCCCCGTGCATGCGATGAAGACACTTCGCGGGACAAAACAGCAAAAGGAATTCATCTACTATGGGCTGCGGCAGGTCAGCGGTGTTTGGTCTGCGACGCAAGTGGAGGCAAAGCTGCTGGGCAAGTCCGGCTCCTCGATTCTTGTATTCGAAGCGGGCTCAGCGAAGGCCAATCTTACCCGCAAGGATTTTGATATCAGCCCGTCCAACGCTCAAGGAGAGAAGGCGAAATAAATTGGATTCGTTACTTAGCTGTTGCGACGCATTGTGCGGTCGCTGAAGCATCCGCGGTGTTCGCCATCATCGGACCAGCTCCTTCTCAGCCGCTGCCGGAGCCCCACGTAAGCCAAAGGGCCACCAATTCCAGTCGCCGGCAAGTTGCAATAGTGCCGGCCCGACCACGATCCGCACCGCGGTAGCATCAATGAACACCGCCACGGCGAGCGTAAAGCCCAGCATTTGGACGACTAGAAAGCTGCCCACGGTGAATGCGACGAAGACGGCAATCATAATTGCCGCGGCGCTTGTGATGAGCCCGGCCGTCCGCGCCAGGCCCTCGATCACCGCTGATCTCTCGGATAGACCGCGCCGCCGTTCTTCCAGGACTCGGGAGACCAGGAAGACCTCATAGTCCATGCTCAATCCGAAGACGATGGCAAACGAGAGAATCAGCACGATCGGGTATACCGTGCCGGTCGGTCCGTCGAGCCCAAAGAGTTTGCTACCGTGGCCTTCCTGAAAAACGACAACTAACGCACCGAATGAAGCGCCAACCGAGAGTAGATTGAGCAGAATTGCTTTGACAGCCGCAAATAAAGAACGTAACCCGATCAGGAGCGCCAGCAAGCTCCCCAAAACGACGCCCAGGATCACCCTCGGCAACCACTCTTTTACTACCGCGTCATAATCTGCGTCGAGTGCAGGAATGCCGCCGACGCGCAGCACAGCACCGGGCACGCCGGTCAGCGCCGCGACATCGGAGGAACGCACCTGTCGTACCCACCGTATCTGTTCGTTGGGCGAAAGCTTGGCGATGGGCAGCAACTCAAGCAAGGTAGCTTGGCCATCGCTGCGCAGGAAACTCTTGCGGATTGCCTCGGGCACATCGTTGACAGCATCCGGGGTGTCAGCCATTCCCGTGAGGGTTGGAAGAGATAAGACCTCTTGCGCTCTAGGATCGCTCTGGAAGTGCTTCGTCAAGCGACTGACAGCCAGCCAGCCAGCCGGCGAGAGCGGCGGAGACTGCGGCGGCAACTCCAGGATCACTCGCAGCGACTGCACAATACCCGAGCGCCCCATGCCTTGAAGCGTGTGCAATGCTTGCACCGACTCGGCTGCGTCCGGGAGCGAGTGGTCGGGAAGCCCGGGAGAGATTCTCCGTGCCTCGGATGCAAGGATCAGTAGCGGAATCCCGGCGACCAGCAGAGCTGTCCAGGGGCGGCGGGTTATTATGCTGCCCCACCGCTCCCACCGCTTGTTCACCGCGCACAGGCTCTCCTGCGTTCTGGATCGTCTGCCTGGCAGGCGCACTCTGGCGGCATTGATGCGATGCCCCAGCAGACCAAGCACCCAAGGCAGAGTGAATGTACACAGCATGACACTAAAAGCGGTTACCAGCAGGCCGGCTATCCCGATGGAGCGCAGTTCGTTGATGGGCACAAGCAGCAGCGTTGAAAATCCGATGGCAACTGTCGTGGCCGAGATTATCAGCGTCCGCCCCGCTTGTCCGGCAGCAATATCGGCAGCCTGACCGGGATCATATCCCTCGGCCAATGCTTCGCGAAACCGGCTCACCATCAGCAATGCATAGTCGATGCCCAAGCCAAGGCCGAGCATCGTCGCCAGATTCTGCACCAGAATCGACAGCTGCAGATAATGCGCGAGTAGCGCAGCCGCACCCAGCGCCATCGAGGTTGAGAGCAGTCCAACTCCCAGCGGCAATGGCGCGGCCACCAGACTGCCGAAAGCCAGCACCAGCAACAAGAGAGTTACCGGCATCGCTCGTTCCTCGGCATGGTTGACTTCATCTGCACTGACCTTGCGAAGATCGAAGGTCAGCGGGCTTTCACCCGTAATCTCCAGTTTGATGTTGGGATATTGCGACCTAAGCTGACCTTCCATCCAGTCGGCTCTTGCCCTCAGTTTGGGGACCAACGCCTCGACCGTTTCATCGTGCGGGTCCAACCCGATGATGATCAAGGCCCCGCCATTGTCCCCAGTGAACAGAGCATCTGGCCAATCCAGACTCGAGACGACACCCGAAACTCCAGGCAGACTACGCAATGAACTGGTTAAGAAGCCCAATGCATCCGCGCCTTTTGCTGAATCCGGATCGGGAATACCGCTGATCACCAGAACCACGCGGTTGGCGTATGCAGAGTGGAAACGCTGCGCCAGTTCCCGGTCAACTTTTTCGGATTCTCCGCCCTTGATGTGAACCGCAGTCTCCAGGCGGCGTTCGACCTTGTAGGAAAAGGGCAGCAGCGCAAGCGCCATCACAAACCCCGACATCGCCAACCAGAATCGGCGGCGAGCGGCATCTTGGCCAGTCTTCAAGCTTGGCATTCCGATGGAAGATCCACGTTATTTACTGGTCCGTCTGAGAGCAGTGAAACGATTTCAGTGATCGGGCACATCCATGATACAGGGGCACACTGGATATTCATTGGGATGCGGCGAGCTTAGGTAAGGTTAGATGTGGGGAACTGCCGTTAAGGCCGTTGTCAAATCGAGGGACGTGGCCGACGAAGACTTCGCTGTGTATTGCTATGGATTTGCCGACCGCCTGGCACGAACGCTGGGGCGAAACGCGACGATGGGAATCACGAGATTGTCGTCATTTCTTCTGGTTTGCACTGGCGTGCAAATTGGCTGGAACGGCATCGGGGAATTGCTGCAGTCTGTGACTCTGCATCTGGGTTGACGGCACGGTCGCCGCTACTTTGCATTAGCACAGGGCAGGTGTGTAGTGGGTGATCGCGGACTCCATGTGCAGCTTACCAGGGTACTAGCCACGACAAAACGAAACGATCCGGCCGGTAAGCGCACGAATCCCGAGTCTGCTTCTCGTGTGCTGCCGTGAGGGCGAATGGGTCGGGGTTGAAGCTAATCGTTCGGGCTTGCGCCATACCTTCAGGATTGCTTACCGCTTCTACCTGAACGTTCAAGGCCGGCACTAATGCTGAGGCATCCATAGTTCCCTTACCATGCAGGAAGCCTTTGTCGCATCTGATTGCGGTCCTGTCTGTTAGTTGAAAGCCATGGACCGAGCCGTCCCTCGAGTTCATGATCTGCACCACGTCGCCGTCGTGCACAACGATGGGGCCCGTGATCTTCACCTTATGGCCTTTTGCGGGGGTCCCGGTTGCTGCCATCGAGAACGTTGCCATAACCGTCACAAAACAAATGCAAGCTGCCGACAAGAATGCTGAACGCAATTTTCTACGCGGTTCCATGAGGCCTCTTTCTCCATATCAATGTGGGCATGACAACCAGGTTGCGTCAGCGCTGCTTGCGTCTGAAGCAATCTCTCTAGTTGTGAATAGAGCACGCCATCGGCCAACATCGGAATATGTCGCCGCGAGCGCCACTCATCAGAAAACATGGAACTTGTTAGGTTTGAGTAGCATTGCTTCGCTGTCGACAGTCGTCGTCACTTGCCGACATTTCGGCAGTTTCGACACACAGGCTTTCGACAGTGCCAGGGAATCTCAGGCGAATTAAGCCCTACTTCCATGGAATGGTTCTAAGGCTGGCGAGGACAGAAACGCGGGCGCGGCGATCGACAGTCCCGCGCCATGGGACCCGGGCTTTAGAGAGAGGCCGCTAGTCTGGAATCTGCCGCGTTGCTGGAAGTTGAATCCGCAACCGACGCGATGGCTGTAATCTGCAATCTCTGGTCGAACTCGACATCCCAGGCGTCGCAATTGGACTTTGCCGGCCGCCTTACGGAGATAACCCCACTTTCCGCTCCAGTTGCTGGAAGCGGGCTTCTCCGCGCAAAGTACTCCAGAATGGATCGCACTTGATGTAGATGATTGCTGGAGTCCGCATCTCGTAGGCTGCCTCCAGAAGAGTAATCGCGCGCTGCTTGTCGTCCAGATAGGCATAGGCCTGTGCGGTGCCCCACACCAGCTTGATATTGCTTTGCAAACCTGGAGGCGCTTGAGAGGCTGGCTGTTCCCGGCCAGTTCCCGATTGCTTCTGGTTCAGGTAGAGGTTTTCCATCAGAATGGCGAAGGATGGAACTCCGGAGTTGCGCAGATACGAGATCCTCTCACTCAGCGAGGCATTCGAACGTTTTCTCGTGAGATCAAGCATCGTCAGGTCGTACCGAGCCGGCGCAAAGCTGGAATCCATCTCCAGAACTTGTTGGAACTGTTTTAACGCCGCATCGTCCGAACCCGCGACAAGGTACGCATACCCGAGATCAGTGTTGATAATCAGCGATAAGGGATCGAGTTCCTGCGCCCGTTTCATCTCGGCGATAGCATCTTCGTACCGGCCCTGGGGATCGAGATAGAGGTTGGCGTACCAGTGGTGAGCCAGCGCATTATTCGGATTCAGTTCCAATGCGCGCTTGAACTCCGCTTCGGCTCCCGTCCAATCGTAGTCGGAGAAAACCTTTGCACCGCCGAGCGCGACATGCGCCTCTGAAGATGTGTCATCCAACTCCACGGCGCGCTGCGCGGAGGCTTTTGACTTGGCCAGCAAGTCGCGCGAATCCGGCGTTCCTTCCATGCTCAGCAGCCCATAGCATTGCGCCATCCCGGCATAGGCGTCGGCGTAATTGGGATCTCCGTCCGCTGCCTGTTGGAAGAAGTTCACCGCCTTGGTCATGCTCGCGACACTGCGCTGGTTGAGCAGATACAGGCCCTTCAGGTAGTCGTCGTAAGCCTGCGGGTTCGTCGGCCGCGGCTCCGCCAATTCGGTCTGTCTTTGCGGACTCAGTTTGATTTGGATCTTGTCGGCGATGGCCTGGGCCACATCGCGCTGGACGCTGAGGATGTCCTTCACGTCGCGCTCGTAGTTCTGCGCCCAAAGGTGCGTCTGGTCGCTAACCTGAATCAGCTGGGCAGAGATGCGTGTCATGTTTCCTTCGCGCCGCACACTGCCTTCCAGAACGTACTTGACGCCCAGATCGTGTCCGATCTGAGCAATGTCTTCTTTCGTGTCTTTGTACTTCATTGCCGAGGTGCGGGCGATCACGCCCAGCGCCGGCGGATTCAGCTTGCCCAGGTCGGTGATCATTTCCTCGGTGAGGCCATCGGCGAAGTACTCCTGCGCCGGGTCGCCACTGAGATTGAGAAACGGCAGGACGGCGAGCATCACACGCTCGTTGTGAGGCTTGGTCGACTGCTTCCAGCGCTGCCGCACCATCAGCGCTACGCCCGCACCAAGAACGATCACCGCTGCGATTACCGCGATGATTCGGTATTGGGTGCGGGATGTTTTGGCGATTTGCCGCTCTGAAGGATCGATAGGCCCGTTGCCTGGCGTCTCAGGTATCGATGAAGGCTCAACGCCGTTCACATCAGCTGGCAAGCTTTCGGGCTCGCTCTCGCTGCGGCCCCGATGCAGCCACTCGTCCAGCTCGTCCGTGTAGGCAAAGACTCCGCCGCTCTTGGCGCCGGGCACGCGATAGACCGGCAATCCTCGCACGTGCTCCCAGCGCTGGACCGAGCGCACATCGCGATCAAGGTAATCGGCAATCGCCTTCCAGGAATCCAGCTTGCGCCGTTTACCGGTCGAAACTTGTGGCGTGACTGCCATGGCCAGGGGTCAGGTCGGGTGATGTCGTGCTTTGTCGTACTTCGTCGCTTGCTCGCGCGGTTGGCCGATTATACAACTGCTCGAAATAACGCTCGCCCGGCGAATTGCCGCATGCAAACGCAGCGGACGTTAGCTTGGTACGTTGGTCGCACTGGGTCAGTAACGTTAGTGCCAGCTGACCTTGCAATGCTAGCGGCGAAATAGAAGTAATGCTCTGACAACTTTTCCATGCGCTCAGCCCAGCTCGAGACACTACAAGGAGTGAACATGAGGTACATCGCCGCCCGTCTCGTCATCACCCTCGTCCTGATCGCTTTTCCAGTCTGGACAGCAAGTGCCCAAACGTTAACCGTATTGCATACCTTCTCCGGTGGCACTGACGGCGGCTCACCCGAGTCTGCCTTGACCATGGATTCGGGCGGACATCTTTATGGAACGGCCCTCAAGGGCGCCGACGGCTACGGCACGGTCTACAAGATGACCGACGAACACGGATCTTGGCTGTTCACCAACATCTACAACTTCCAGGGAGACAGCGGTAACAATGACGGCGCTGGTCCCATTGCCAAGGTGGTGATCGGCCCGAACGGCAGCCTCTACGGGACGACCGTCGCCGGAGGCGGCGACCCGAACGGTAACTGCGCCGACTACGGCTATTTCGGATGCGGCACGGTTTACAACCTGCAGCCGCCGCAATCGGTTTGCAAATCTGTCAGCTGCCCCTGGCATGAAACCCAACTGCTCCAGATGGTGAACGGTCCGGGCGGTATCTATCCTTTCGGCGCTGTGGCCTTCGATCACGCGGGCGATATCTATGGCACGACGAACCTCGGCAGTGGACTGGGAACGGTTTATGAGTTGACGCACTCCAGCGGCGGTTGGGCAGCGTCGACGCTCGTCAGCTTCACCGGGTCCAACGGCGGAGAACCCTATGACACGCTGGTACTGGATAGCTCGGGAAATCTTTACGGCACCGCAGTGGGCGGAGGAGCCAACGGATACGGCGTTGTGTTTGAGCTGAGTCCGACAGAGTCCGGCTGGACAGAAACGATTCTCCACTCTTTCACTAATACTGACGGGAACAAACCCTATGGGGGCCTGATTTTCGACTCGGCAGGCAATCTTTATGGCGCGACCAGCAGCGGTGGAAGCGGCAATGGAGGCACAGTCTTCGAACTCAGTCCCTCTGGTGGCAGCTGGCAGTTTTCTGTGCTGTACAACCTCGCCGGCACTTATGAGTTTGGGCCGCAGGACTCGTTGACGATGGATTCAGCCGCGAACCTCTACGGCACAACCTTGGGCGGCGGCGCAAACAGCCTCGGAACGGTGTTCAAGCTAACGCATTCCGGCAACGACTGGGTCTATAGCGATCTCTATGACTTCAGCGCCGGTGCGGATGGCTGTGAGCCGAATGGGGGCGTCGTGCTCGACAGCCAAGGCAATATCTACGGCGCCACCACTTCCTGCGCAGACGGTTACGGTACCGTTTGGAAGCTCACGCAGTAGTCGTCAAGCTGGAAAAGTTATTACGTGACACCTGCTGACTAGAGAACTGTCATCGGGGCGGCGGGCAGGCGGCTTCAAGCTGCTGCACGTCCGCCCTATCTCCCACCTCGACGACGCGTGCTCCACAATCCGCCACCTCCCGCTTCGCATCCCATGTCGTTCTTCAGTAGAATCAAAGATTCAAAACTCTCCGTGTCCTCTGTGTCTCCGTGGTGAAACGATTTGGCGAATAACTTCTATCCCGTAATCCTCGCCGGCGGACGCGGCACGCGCTTCTGGCCGCTGAGCCGCAAGCGCATGGCAAAACAGCTCCTTCCTCTCAACAGCAAGAAGAGCATGATCCAGGAAACGGTGGAGCGTCTGCTACCGCTGGCCAAGGCGAAGCAATTCTGGGTCATCACCAACGACGATCTACGCGATCCGATCGTTCGTCAGCTGAAGAAGCTCGACAAGAAGAAGATCATCGCCGAACCGTTGGGCAGAAACACCGCCCCGGCGATTGGTCTGGCAGCGTTCCTCCTGGCGCGGCGCGATCCCAGCGCGGTAATCGGCATGTTTCCTTCCGACCACGTCATCGCCGACGAGAAGCGTTTTCGCAACGACATCAAGCGCGCCGCCGAAATCGCTGCCAGCGGTCCGAACATCGTCGTGATTGGAATCAAACCAACGCGTGCCGAGACCGGCTACGGCTATATCGAGGTGAGCACCGACGGCAGCGCAGCGCAAAGCAAGGGGCCAATTGCCAAAGGTCAAATGCCAAGTGCCGTTCCCGTGCGCCGGTTCAGGGAAAAACCGTCAGCCGATGTTGCCGAGCGATTCGTGAAGGCAGGCAACTTCTTCTGGAACAGCGGCATGTTTGTATGGGGAGCGCGTACCCTGGCCGACGCATTGCGCGAGCACCTGCCCAAAACCGCGCCTCTGCTGGAAGAGATTGCGGCGAGCTATGGCACCCGAAAGTTCGAGAAGACGTTTGCCAAGCTGTATCCGCAGTGCGAGAACATCAGCGTAGATTACGCTGTGCTGGAACCGCGCTCGGCGAAGGGCGAAGGCAAGTCGGGAATCTACTGCATTCCTGCGAGCTTCGGATGGAATGACTTGGGATCTTGGACAGCGCTGTATGAGCATCGCAATCCGGCAAACGACGGCGCGAATGTCATTCAGGCGGAACAAAGTTTCACGCTGGACGCGCAAGGAAACTTCATCCACTCGAACGGAAAGTTCGTTGCGGTGGTGGGCGTCAAAGACCTCGTGGTTGTTGAAACGGATGATGCGCTCCTGATCACCACGCGCGAGAATTCGCAGGACGTCGGCAAAGTGGTGAAGTATCTGGACGAGCAGAAACTGAAACGACTGGTGTGAAAACAGCAACTAGCACTTAGCAATTAGCTCAACGCAAGAGTAGCTAGTGGTCGGATGTAAGCTCGGCTGTTGGTGCGGAGGGCGGGAAAACGAGTCCCGCGCGCGGGACGGAAGAGGATAGCCCAGCGCTTCAGCGCTGGGACTGGCTGGAATATGATGTTTGAGCCCCTTCAGGGGCGGCACACAAAGCGACGATGAGGATAACGATTGAGATTCCGGCAATGGAAGAGTGTCTCGAAAAGGTCGCAAACCGTCGCGGACGAGTGCGACCGATATTGCACTTCACGCGGTGATGGAATATGTCGAGGACGCGGAGGACGTTTATGAGGCCGAACGCATCTTGCGTCGCGTGCGATCTGGCCGGGAGCGAACCTTCCGGGTTGGATGAGGTAACTATCCGCCTTGGGCTATAACCTTGCAATGCAGACGCTGCCTATCTGTCTGATAGCAGCTAAGCGCCACCGGGCGCACACTCGAATCAATCATGACCACACAAATCAAGTTCGGCACGGACGGTTGGCGCGGCATCATCGCCGACGACTTCACCTTTGACAACGTGCGCCGCGTGGGCAACGCAATGGCGCATTACGTTCACCACCATGAAGACGCCAGCAAAGGTTTGGTCGTTGGCTACGACACGCGCTTCGCCTCCCAGCGTGCGGCGGAGATTATCTCGGAGGTGCTGGCGGCTTCCGGCATCGCGGTGCGGCTATCGAACGACTACACGCCGACTCCCGCGCTCTCTTATGCCGTGAAGAACCTGGGCGCGGCCGGCGGCGTCATGATCACCTCCAGCCACAATCCTTACAACTGGAATGGCGTGAAGTTCAAGGCCAACTATGGGGGCTCAGGTACTCCGGCGATCATGCGCGCGATTGAAGGCGAGTTGGATTCGCCGCGCGTGGAGCGCAAGGGCGGCAGCGTCTCGCTGACTGACTTCAAGACGCCCTACATCGCGGCCATCAAGAATTTCGTCGACCTGAAGCTCATTAAGGAAGCAGGATTCAAGTTTGCCATCGACGTCATGTATGGCGCGGGCCGCGGTGTGCTCAAAGGCATCTTCGCAGACAGCGGAATCAATCATTTTGAAATTCGCGGCGAGTTAAACCCGCTGTTTCCCGGCATCAACCCTGAACCGATCCCGCCGCACATTGCCGCACTGCAGGAGGCCGTAGTTCACGCCCACTGCCAGGCCGGCATGGCGACGGACGGCGACGCTGATCGCCTGGGCGCAGTCGCGGAGAACGGCAGCTTCGTCGACTCGCACAAGATCTTTTGCGTGATTCTGGAGTGGCTGCTGAAACGCAAGCAGTGGCCAGGCGAGATCGTCCGCGCGTTCAACACCACGCGCATGCTCGATCGCATTGCGGCCAAGTATGGGCGCAAGCTGCACGAGTGCGGCATCGGCTTCAAGTACATCTGTGACCTGATGCTGGAGCGCGACATTCTCATTGGAGGCGAGGAATCGGGCGGCATCGGCATCCGCCGCCACCTGCCCGAACGCGACGGCCTTCTGAACTCCCTGTTGCTGGCGAACATCATGGCCGAAGAAGGCAAGCCGCTGGGACAGCTGGTGAGCGATTTGCAAAAGGAATATGGCGAGCATCACTACGGGCGCGTGGACCTTCATCTCAACAACGAAGTGAAGGATGAGGCGATGCGCCGCGCTCAAGCCAAGCCCGCGCAGATGGGCAGCTTCCGCGTGCAGAAGATCGAGACGCTGGACGGAGTGAAGTTCTTCCTGGACGCGCCAACCAACGGCAACGGCGCCGAAGCTTGGGTACTGGTTCGCGCCTCCGGCACCGAACCGCTGCTACGTATTTACTGCGAAGCGGCCACGCCGGATTTGGTGTCGCAAATCCTGAAGGAAACCGAGGCATTCGTGCACGGAACAAGCCCGCGTGCGGCGTCTGACAAGCAACTTACCCCGGAGACACAAGGCGCACGGAGTTGATCGTCCGTCAAAATCGCTAGTCCGCCCTCAACGCCTGCATGGGATCGAGCGCGGCGGCGCGGCGCGCCGGCACATAACATGCCAACAGCGCGACGACGCACAGCAGCACCGCGACGGAAGCGAACGTGATGACATCCGTCGGCTGGACGCCGAACAGCATGGCCGACATGAGCCGGGTGAGCCCTAGCGCGGCCAGCAAACCAATCCCCACACCAGGCAGGGTCATACCAGCCCCGTCGCGCAGCACCGTACGAACCACGTCACCCTTCTGCGCGCCCAGAGCCATGCGGATGCCAACCTCCCGTGTGCGCTGTCCCACAATGTAGGACAGCACGCCATAGATGCCGATGGCAGCCAATAGCAACGCGCCGGCAGCGAAGATGGAGAACAGCATCATGGCAAACCGCTGCCGGGAGATCGAATCAGCGACCACCTGCTGCATCGGTTGCATATCGGCAACTACCATCTCACTGTCGAATTGCCGCAGGGCGCGTTGAATGCCGGGGAACACCGACTCGGGGCTGACTCCCTCGTGCACACGGACAAACGCGCTCACCCCATCACCGACCATGGGCAGCATCTTGTCCTGCAATTGCGCGAAGGGCTCGTAGTACTCGCCTTCAACAATGTTGGACTTGTCGGGCGCCAAGCCGAACTGTTTCACATGTCCCACTACGCCCACAATCTCGTCGGTGCGCTCGCCATCGGTGCTCTCCGGCGGGAAGTAAATATGTTTGCCGATGGGATTTTGTCCGGGGAAGTAGTGCTGCGCGAAGCTTTCGTCGACGACGATGACGCGTGACGCGTGTTCGTTATCGGCGTCGCTGAAAAAGCGCCCTTCGAGCAGCGGGATGTGCATCAGCTTCAGGTAATTCGGATTCACCGCGTAGCGCAGCGCGGAGGGAGCATCTGCCACACGCGGTGACCGCGTCATGCCACCGGCCCAGAACGGCTCCTCGTCGTCTCCGAACATCGGGACAGCGCCCCAGTCGAACGAGGCATTCTCTACGCCGGGAACCGCGCGGATGGTCGCCTCCATTTGCCGGAAGGCCGCTCGAATCGCATCGGGTGACTGGCGGGAGAGCGACTTCGAAGGCGCTACGTTGAAAAAGATGACGCCGCTTGGATTGAAACCGGGACTAACGTTCCACAACTGCATTAGCGTGCGAATGGTAAGTCCTGCGCCGACCAGCAGAACAAGTGCCATCGCCATCTCCAGCGTGACAAAGACCGATTGCGCGCGCGCACGTGCTCCGACCAGCGAGCGTCCGCTTTGATTGAGGGTGGAGTTCACATCGGTACGCGAGATGCGAAGCGCGGGCGCTAAGCCGAAAACAATTCCCGCCAGCAGCGAGACCAGAAGTGTGAACAACAATACGCGGACATCAATTCCCACATTCTCCGCCCGCGGAAGCATGTCTGGAATTGCCGCCACCGCGGCTTTCGCGCCCCAGTAGGCGAGGAGCAACCCAAGGGCGCCGCCAATCGTCGAGAGCGCCAGGCTCTCGGTGAGCATCTGTCGGAGGAGACGCGACTGCCCCGCTCCCAACGCGACGCGCACCGCAAATTCTCTTTCGCGCGCCGTCGCTCGCGCCAGCTGCAAGTTGGCAACGTTGACGCAAGCAATCAGCAGTACGAACAGCACGGCGCCCATCAGCACCCAGAGCACCGGCTGCACATCGCCGACAATCTGCTGCTTCATCGGAACAATCGTGGTCTTGATCCCGGCGTCAACGTCAGGATATGCCGCAGCCAAGCCTCGGTTAACCCGCTCCATATCCTGCGCCGCTTGCGCCAGCGTCACTCCGGGCTTAAGCCGCGCGATAGCATCCAGGCCCCAGGCGGCCTGGCGTTCACGAAAATGCGGATCGCTGTAATTGCCTACCGGGGTGTAGATATCACTCGGATGAAAATTCTGTTGGCTCAATTGAAAGCTGGAAGGAATGATGCCGACGATGGTGCGCGGTATTCCATCCAGGATGATTGCCTGTCCGATAACGTTGGGATTAGAGGCGAACTTGCGCTTCCACAGGCCCTCGGAGATCATGACCGTGGGATTGGCGCCCAGTTGGTCTTCGCCCGCACTGAAGGTCCGCCCCAGCAGCGGGTTCACGCCTAGAATCTCGAAGAAGCCCGCCGACACCATTCGCCCAGTCAGGTTCTCAGGCTCACCTGATCCGGTGAGCTTTGCACTGCCGTAGCGATAGGCGGCCATGGCTTCGAAACTGCGGTTGTCGCGCTGCCAGTCGAGAAAATTCAGATACGAGATCGAGCCGTTCACGAAGTTCGGCTTGTGATGAAACAGAACCACTAGGCGGTTGGCCTGGGGATAGGGCAAAGGATTCAACAGCACGCCGTTCACAACGGAGAAAATCGTCGTGTTGGCTCCGATTCCCAGCGCGAGGGTGAGAATAGCAATGATGGCGAATCCCGGCGACTTCACGACTTGCCGAAAGCCATAGCGAAGATCATGGAGCAAGGTGCGCATCAGGATTAGCTATGCAAACGAAGGTCCTGCTTAACTCGGCGTCTAAGTCCAGTGCTTTCTGCATATTGTCTCTCGGTTAGATGCGAACGTCCACTGCGGGTTTGTTCGCAGTTGGACGCCTCGGTTCGCTGCCGGACAGTGCCCTGCCGCGGCCTGCAGTCTGTCACAAGCTCTCGCCTTGCCAATTTCTGGTACTCTTGCGAGTTTGATTTCTTCCCCTGGAGACCAACATCCTGATGGCACAACGACGCCTGTGCGTTTCTCTTGCTTTCCTGTTCGCCTGCACACTGCCGATTCTAGCGGCCGACAAATCGAAACCTGCCTCTGCAAGCGAACCTTCGTACGACCAGCCGCAGCCTGAGCGTGAGGCGCTCGACCTCAACATGTACCAGCGTATTAGGATCGAAGGGCTGAATCATTCGCACGCGATGGAATATGCCTCGGCTCTCTTTGACGACATCGGACCGCGCCTGACGGGTTCGCAAAACCTGAAGCACGCCAACGAGTGGACGCGCGATCAGTTCACCGCGATGGGCTGCGCAAATGCGCATCTCGAAGATTGGGGCGAGTTCGGCATGGGCTGGCAGCAGCTCAACACCTGGGTGCGGATGGCCTCGCCCGACCCTGCGGTTTTCATTGCGCAGGCAGTTCCGTGGTCGCCCGCGACGAATGGTGCGGTGACGGGTCAAGCCATCTGGATGGATATCAAGGACGAGAAAGATCTCGACAAGTTCAAGGGCAAGCTCACGGGAAAAATTGTTCTGTATGGTCCAATGCGCGACGTGCCTCCGGTCGAGAAGCCACTGTGGATCCGCTATGACGACAAGGAGCTTGAGAAGCTAACCGAGTGGCCGCTGAAGCCACGCGATCGTGGCGACTTCCTGCAGCAATACATGAAGCGGCTGGAACTGCGCCAGAAGGTTGGGAAGTTTCTCGCTGACGAACACGCGCTGGCGGTTGTTACGCCCAGCCGTGACGGCCGCGATGGCGGCGGCTCGGGCGGCACGATCTTCGACGACAGCAACGCCGCCTTCAACTGGGAGGCCTATAAGCGCGAAAAGGCCAATCCCCTGCCCGTCGTCGTGATGGCGATTGAAAATTATGGACGCGTCTATCGTTTGCTGAAAGCCAACGTGCCCGTCTCGATTGAGATGAACGTCGATACCAAGTTCACCGGCGATCACGAACACGGCTACGACACCATTGCCGAGATCCCCGGCACCGATCCCAAGCTGAAAGATGAAGTCGTCATGGTCGGCTCGCATCTCGATTCCTGGGCTTCGGGCACAGGTGCGACCGACAACGGAGCAGGAACGGTCGTCACGCTGGAAGTCATGCGCATCCTCACGACGCTGGGCGTGAAGCCGCGTCGCACCATCCGCGCTGCGCTATGGACTGGTGAGGAACAAGGCGAGTACGGATCATACGGTTATGTGAAGCAGCACTTCGGCTATGTGCCGCTGTCCACCGCTCCTGATCAAGTGAAACTGCCAGAATGGGTGCGCAAGCCGGGCGGGCCAATCCAGCTGAAGCAGCCCGAGTACGAAAAGATTTCCGGCTACTTCAACGTCGACAACGGCAGCGGCAAAATCCGCGGCATCTATTTGCAGGAGAATGCTGCCATGGCGCCGATCTTCGCACAGTGGATCGCGCCGCTGAAGGATCTCGGGGTCACCACGATCACGCTGCGCAACACCGGCGGTACCGATCACGAAGCCTTTGACTCGATCGGCATCCCTGGATTCCAGTTCATTCAGGATCCACTCGACTACAGCTCGCGAACGCATCACTCCAACATGGATGTTTACGAAGAGCTGTCGCCCGAAGATTTGGCACAGGCCGCCGTGGTGGAAGCGACCTTCGTCTACAACACGGCGATGCGCGATCAGATGCTGCCGCGCAAGCCAATGCCGCATCCGGAGTTGGAAGATCAGCTGAAGGCGCCGCTAAAGAACATCATGCCCGGTGCTCAAGCCGTAGAGAAAGAAACGAACGAGAAGGCAGACCAGACTCCCCAGAATTAGACATCTCGCGCATCGCTTGACATCGTTGGTGCCAAAGGCATCGACGATGTCCTGCTGCGTGCGTTGGCTCGACTTGGCGTGCCTAGCGAGATCACTTTCGGGTAGAATCCTTTTACAATCAGTGTTCACCTAAGCTGTGGGGACAATTCCTCGTGCAGCCTTTCTACAAACGGTTCAGTGTTGTAACAGGCTTCTCTCTTTTACTCCTGCTCCTGGTCGCCAACGGCGTCGTCATCCGGCGGCAGTTGGCCGTGCAGATAACCAACCAGGTATGGGTTTATCACACCCAGCAGGTGTTGTTGGAGCTCTCGCAAACAGAGTCCTTGCTGAAAGACGCGGAGACCGGCCAGCGCGGCTACCTCTACACGCACGAGTCGAGATATTTGGAACCTTACAATCTGGCCGTAACCCAGATTGATAATCACATCCAGAAGCTGTCGCAGCTGGTCGCCGACAATCCTGACGAGTTGGCAAACGCGGTGCGACTGGGTTTCCTGGCCAGGCAGAAGCTGGCCGAGTTGTCGAAGACCATCGCGCTCGATCAGTCCGGCCATCCCGATGCTGCGCGCGCATTCGTGCTTACCAACCGCGGCTTCTTCACCATGGAGAAGATCCGCGCGTTGATCGACGAAATGCAACGGATGGAACATGCTCTGAACGCCGCGCGAACGGCCGATTACTGGCACAGCGTTCGAGTGACCGTCGCCTGCGTCTACCTGGCAAGCGTTCTCGCGGGCGTCGGATTGGTGCTCTTGGCTTACTTCATTCTGCGCGAGATCAATCTGCGGGAACGGCATGGCGCGCAAATCAGAGAACGCGAAGAATGGTTCCGGGTGACGCTGACTAGCCTTGGCGACGGAGTGATCGCCACCGACCAGCAAGGTAATGTGACTTTTGTAAATCCGGTGGCCGAGCGGCTGACCGGCAGAGCTTCGGGGCAAGCCAAGGGCAGGCCGATCACCGATGTGTTTCCTATCTTCAATGAAACAACCCGTCAGCCTGTGGAAAATCCGGTGAAGAAGGTCATGGAACTCGGGCACATTGTGGGACTGGCGAACCACACGGTCTTGCAACACGCCGATGGGTCGCTGGTTCCAATCGAAGACAGTGCTGCTCCGATACACGACGACAAAGGGCGGCTGGTTGGAGTGGTACTCGTGTTTCGCGACGCAACTTCGGAGCGCCAGTCGCAGGAACTAATGCGCAAGACAGAGAAGTTGGCTGCAGCCGCGCGCCTGGCGGCGACGGTTGCTCACGAGATCAACAATCCTTTGGAAGCGGTCTGCAACCTGATTTACCTCGCGAAAAACAGGATCGGCGTGACGCCCGATGTAGCTCATGATTTGACGCTTGCGGAGCACGAATTGGAGCGCGTTTCCCACATTACGCGGCAGACCTTGGGCTTCTATCGCGAGTCCAAATCGCCAGATGTGCTCGACATACCCGCGCTCGTCGATTCTATGTTGAAGTTGTTTTCCAGCAAGCTCAAATCTAAGAACATAACTGTGGAATGCGTGTTGCAACAGTGTCCGCCCGTACAGGGCTGGTCGGGCGAGCTAAAACAACTTGTATCGAACCTGATCTCCAACGCTGCTGACGCCGTGGAAATGGGCGGCACTTTGAAGGTTCACGTGTCCTGCGTCCAGCGATCGGAAGGCGGGGACATTCAGATCAGGATTGAAGACGATGGGCATGGAATCGCTTCCGAGGATTTGCAGCGCATCTTCGAACCGTTCTACACGACCAAGAAAGATGTCGGCACCGGGCTGGGCTTGTGGGTGTCGAAGAAGATCGCCGAGCGCCACGGAGGCACCATTGAGGTTCAATCCCGCGTTGGTGCCTCACATGGTACGGTCTTCACGATCCTGCTGCCCTGCGCGCAACAGAGCATGGCAGAGGCCGTGTGAACTTAGGGTGGAGCACGCCTTCAGGCGTGCAGCTAAGATACTTCCTCGCGATCCGGCTTCAGCCGCTAAGGTAATGGCTCCGGATCACCTCAGGCGCTAAAGCGCGTTCCGAAATTCGGTGGTTTCTGCACGCCTAAAACAGGTTGCGGAAAAAGTCGACCGACGTGTGGTTTCGGGTAGAGCTGGCCTTCAGGCCAGCGTCCAAGCCCTTTGTTTCCTTTTCATAGTCGGCTTCAGCCGACGGCACACAAGTCGTATCATGCGTTTTTCCGCAGCCTGTAAAAGGCGTGCTCCACCCAGCACGACCACGAGGTCAATTCAAGCAACGTGGTAGGCTTTGACCATGGCCGGCGACGAGAATCCGCGCAATGATAATGCAGCCGTTGTATGGGCGCGCTACTCGCAGATCGCGTTCATCATTCCCGCCGCAGTGATTGTTGGGTTGCTGGTCGGAAAGCTGTTTGATCACTGGTTGCATACTCGCTGGCTGTTTCTCGTCGGCATCATTCTGGGATCCATCTCCGGCTTCGTCGAGATGATCCGCATGATCACGCGGCAGAAGAATTGATCTGCGGTACAGTGATCTGGTGTCCACGCCGACGCCCCAGCCCTCGTCCGTCTTCGCGGAAGCCTTTCTTGACCGCGCTTTGGCGAGGATCCGCAAGTTCCTGCTGGCACTGAGCGGTATCGGGATTCTGGTTTGCCTGGCATTCTTCCGCTGGCCGGCAACCGTCGGCTTCGTCGTCGGTGCGGCCATATCGTATCTCAATCAGCGTTGGCTGGAGCGGGCCATCGAAGCGCTAGGCGAGCGAATCACCAACCAGCAAAGCCGCGAGCGCGGAGGCGTGATTGTCTTTCGCGCTCTGCTGCGTTACGTGTTCATCGCCGCCGGCGCATATGTTATATTTAATGTTTCTCGCGCTGGGCTATACGGATTTCTGGGGGGCGTCTGTCTCCCAATTGCCGCGGTCGCCTGCGAAGTCGCAGTGGAACTGTTCGTTAGCCTGCGACGCGGATTCTGATTTTCCTAATCACTATTTGCAAGCGCGGCACACCAGGCCCAGCTGGTGCCGAAAATAACCATAGCAGCAGGTCCGATCATACGAGCTAGGATTCATGCCTGAGCAACTTTGGATAACAGCGTTACTCAACAAGCATTTTGCGGGCGTGGCCAACGCCATTCTGAGCGCGGTCCACGTGCAGCCGGCCAACCCACAGGCGCCGATCACGAACTACATCGCGATGCAGTTGCTGGTATTCGTGCTGCTGCTGCTTTTCTTCCTCTACGTGAGGATGCGCTTGTCGGTCGACAGTCCGGGCGCCATGCAGCATATCGCCGAGGTCTTAAATTCGTTTATCGGCGATCAGGCGCATGAAGTAATCGGACATGGATACGAGCGATACGTCGGCTATCTCACCGCGCTGTTCCTGTTCATTCTGATTAACTGCCTGATTGGTGTGATACCGGGTTTCGAAACGCCGACGGCAATTCCGTCCGTGCCGCTGGGATGCGCGCTGGTTACCTGGTTCTACTATCACTTCCAGGGCATGCGCGTAAACGGATTCGGCTACGTCAAGAACTTCATGGGACCGGTGTGGTGGCTGGCAATTCTGATGTTTCCCATTGAAGTGTTCAGCCATCTGGCGCGCGTGCTGTCGCTCACCATTCGTCTTTTCGCCAACATGTTCGCCAGCGACATGGTGATCCTGGTGTTCTTTACGCTGATCCCGGTCTTCATACCAATCGTTTTCATACTGCTGCACATCGGTGTTGCCCTGATTCAGACGTACGTCTTCGTGCTGCTGGCGACGGTGTATATCGGCGAAGCAGTCGCGCATGAGCATTAGAAAAGAAGCAATTAGCAATTAGCAATTAGCGATTAGCTGATGCAACAGCAACGGCTCCTATGACTGGGAAGTGAGTTCTTGCCGGCAATAGAAAAACAAAGTCGGTTAGCACGTTGGCTCGATAGAGTAGCAAAACCGCCAGAAGGCGGAAGATCAAGGCTAGTTGCTAGTTGCTAGTTGCTAAAAGCCAGAAGCTGCTTCAGCGTGAGGGCGTCAGCTCGGTGAACGTCAACCACCTCCTGGCAGCAATTCATAAGGAGAAACACAAATGCGGAAAGTGATGATGATTTTCTTTGCGCTGATGGCCCTGATGATGGTGGCCATGCCAGCGTACGCGCAGGGCGGCGGTAGCTCTGCAGGAGGCACCAACTGGGTCGCAATTGCTTCAGGATTCAGTATCGCGATCGCGGCCGGCCTGGCTGGTCTGGGACAGGGCCGCGTCGGTGCTGCGGCTTGCGAAGCCATGGCCCGTAACCCTGCCGCTCGTCCGGCAATTCAGCTGGCCTTGATTCTCGGCCTCGCGTTTATCGAGTCTCTGGTGCTGTTCACGCTGGTTATCATCTTCGCCAAGGTCGTGTAGTTCTCCTTGGTAAGACTATCGAGCCCCATCTGCGGATGGGGCTTTTGCTTTTGGGCCTGGAGTCACCACGACTGCGGGCAAAGAAAAGCGGCAGCCGAAGCCGCCGCTCTGATTGCAAATGATGTATCAGCTAGCGTCCGCTAGGCGAAACTGAATCTGGCGCGGAGGCTGGCGGTGCGATCTGCGCTGGATCAGTCGCAGGAGTCGCGGGTTGAGCCTGGCTCGTTGCAGCAGCAGGAGCAGGCGTTGCCGGCACGGCAGTCGCAGCAGGTGAACTACTGGCAGCTGGACTAGAAGCTGGCGTTGCCGCGGAATCCGCTTCCGGTGCTGGTACGTTCATAGTCCCTGTCGCAATTGGAGCGGTTGTGTTCGATGCAGTCGAGACCGTGGAGTCGGCCGTCGACGCTGCTTGCGGCGTCATCTGAGCGGCCGGCGATGCTGCTGCTGCCGGCGCGACTACCGTCTTGGGCGTGGGAGCATATCTCTCGACGGTCTTCAGAAAAGCATCAGCTTCCACGGGCGCAGGCACTTGCCCATTGAGCACCGAGTAGTAGGTCCAGTCCTTGCCATAGAAGGCTGTCGTGTCAGCCTGATCCTGCTTGATAACTCCGCCGCTCAGCGAAACGCCAAGAAACAGTCCGCGCGAGCGCGAATACGTCAGCACCTGCGCGCGCAGGGTCAGATCGGTCATCGCCTGAGCGTCGCGGCCGACGGGGCCGGCTGCTGCGGAAGCGTCCGCGCCCAGCTTGAACTTGCTCTGCAACAGGTGCTGCATGCCGTCGTCGGTGCGCACGATGAGCACCAAGTCAGAAGCCTGGCCGCCCGCCTGGAAGCCGAAGCTGCCGCCCGTCAGCTTGAAGAATGCCGGAGCGCTCCAGCCGGTCGCGGTGCGGCAGGTCGCGATGCCTTTGCCGTAATTGGCGCCGATGAGGAAGCTGGCCTTCAGCATCGACGGCATGACGGCGATGCACTTGGCGCCGGACATAATGCTGTCGGGGATGCCTCGGTCGGGCGCCGTCATGATCTGGCTCAGAACGGTGCTGGCCGTCTGAATGCGATCCAGGTCAGCGTCACGCCGCTCCGATGCGGCGGCGCAGGCGACCAAGGAAAGAACGACTAGCGAGGCGGTGACGGTTCGTTTCATCGCGCGACTCCGAGGAGGGATATACCCTCAGGCCGGCTCTTGCCAGCCGAGTTCATCTTAGAGCGTTTGATGGGCGGTTTACGCCGGAAGAAAGCGATTGACTGGTTACTCTCTAGTGACCTTTAGACGGAGCGCAGGGCCTCGATGGGACAGACTCTGCCACCCGAGGTCGTCTTTTCGGGCGTCGGAGAAGCTCAAATGCAGGGGATTGAGTTCCAATTTAGGAAAATTCTGCGAAACCCTCGGGAGACTCTGCAAAAACTAAGAGGGTTGGAAGAGGAGACCCTCGTAACCTCTTCCAACCCTGTCTCCCAGGTTCTGTGGTAGGTGAACCCAGTATGGGATGAGTGGGTAATTCCCGCAAGATAACGAAAGTACAATAGGGAGTAATTGTACTTTAGTAACTGAACGCCTGTTCGGTAACCAGGGCGGCGCGGAGGATAATTCTTGGACGGAAAGGCGAATCTGTGGTTTTTTCGAGCTAAGAGCGAGATTGGTTAATGATCGTGGTCGTAATGGAACGCGAGATCCACTGCGGCATGAGCTTTCGCACGTCTTCACTTGAGGTTGTTCGGCCAGCGTCGGCGTCCCGCAAGCCTTCATCAATCGCCGCGAGAGTTTTCTCGTCCTCGTCGTCGACGATCGGGACGGGTTCCTCAAGGTCGAACTTCTTAGCCTTCGCCATATCGAGATCGTATCTCTCACAGTTTGTAGACGCAACGGCATGGTAGCGGGGGCGGTGGTTGCGCCTTGCGCTCCCTCGCTTTACTATCGCCCTGCGTGCCTTTGCCCAACGACAATACTCGTTCCAAGCGTGCGGGATCCCCGGACGATGCCGATTTCGCGTCTTCTGGGGCGGGTGATCGCATCGTCTCGGCAGTCCCGCTCGACGATGACTCGTCCTTCGAGCTGAAGCTCCGTCCGCAGCGACTGCGTGAGTTCATCGGACAGAAGAAGGTCAAAGACAATCTCGAGGTTGCGATTCAGGCAGCCAAATCACGTGGCGAGGCGCTCGATCACGTCTTGCTGTACGGACCTCCGGGATTGGGCAAAACGACGCTGGCCAACATCATCGCGAATGAGCTAGGCGTGCCGTTCCAGCAGACCTCGGGGCCGACGTTGCAGATCAAGGGTGACCTGACGGCGATCCTCACCAACCTGCGAGACCGCCAGGTGCTGTTCATCGACGAGGTACATCGCCTGCAGCCGGCGCTGGAAGAGCTGCTCTACTCGGCGCTCGAAGACTACAAGCTCGACATCATCATCGGTCAGGGGCCGTCGGCACGGACGCATACCATCGAGGTCCGGCCGTTCACCTTCATTGGCGCGACTACGCGCGCGGGCCTGCTCTCTGCGCCGCTGCGCTCGCGCTTCGGCATCGTGCTGCGGCTGGAGTTCTACACGCACGCAGATCTCAAGGTCATCATTCAGCGGTCGGCGGAGATTCTTGGTGTCGAGATCGACGAGGAAGGTGCGATGGAGATCGCGATGCGCTGCCGGGGGACACCGCGTATTGCCAATCGTCTGTTGCGGCGCGTTCGGGATTATGCGCAGGTGAAGGCTCAAGGCCGAATCGATAGAGAAATTGCGCAAAAGGCGCTGGAGATGTTGGAGGTCGACCAGCATGGCTTCGACGAGATTGATCGCAAGCTGCTGTTGACGATTATCGAGAAGTATCAAGGTGGCCCGGTAGGCGTGAATACGCTGGCGGCGTCACTAGCCGAGGAAGCGGATGCGATCGAAGAGATCTACGAGCCGTTTCTCATCCAGATTGGATTCCTGGACCGTACGCCAAGAGGGCGGGTTGCCACGCATCTGGCTTACGAGCACTTCAAAATCAAACGGCCGCGCGTGGACCGCAGCGGACAGGAGACGCTGTTCTAGAGGACGCTATTCGCCGTTCGCTTTTCGCTATTCGCCTGCTAAGAGCCGCAGCTCCCTCGGCTGCGCTTCGCTCCGCTCGGGATGACAATCTTCCAACAAGACAGTTCTGGCGAAAAGCGAAGAGCGAAAGGCGAATAGCGCCCGCCGCATCCGACTAACGCGTTGCCGCGTCTAATCGGTACGCTATCATTGATACGCTATCCCCAAGGAGAAAGAATGCCTCAACTGATGAGAACGTCGAACCCTGCCTTGAGTGGTGACGCCTTCCGCGGCGAGGGCGTCGCTTACGGCGGCGAGAGTATGACCATATCGGGTGCGGTCAACAAGACCGGCATCCTGGTCATCCTGTGCGTGCTGACGGCGGCGTGGACGTGGAACCGTTTCTTTGGCGCGCTGCAGACGTCCCCTGAAGACGCGATGGCGACCGTCGCGTTGCCAGCGATGGTGGGCGGCATTGGCGGGTTCATTGTCGCCATGGTGACCATCTTCAAGAAGGAGTGGGCAGGCATCACGGCGCCGCTGTATGCGCTGTTGGAGGGCCTGGTGCTGGGCGGCGTTTCGGCGCTGCTGGAATTCCGCTTCAAGGGTATCGCCATCCAGGCGGTCGGGCTGACGCTCGGTGTGCTGGTGGTCATGCTGCTGGCGTATCGCTCCGGCCTGATCAAAGTCACGGACAAGCTGCGCCTCGGCATCGTAGCCGCGACGGGCGGCATTGCCATCTTCTATTTCCTGCAGTTTATCCTCGGGTTCTTCGGCGTGCACTTCACGTCGATCAACGGCGCAACGCCGATCGGCATCGGCTTCAGCCTGCTGGTAGTAGGCATCGCGGCGCTGAATCTCGTACTCGATTTCGATCTGATCGAGAACGGCGCGCGCGCTGGCGCTCCGAAATATATGGAGTGGTACAGCGCCTTCGCGCTAATGATCACGCTGGTCTGGCTGTACTTCGAGATTCTGCGGCTGCTGTCGAAGATTCGCAGCAGGCAGTGAGGTAGAGCGGCGCGTCACCGCACTTTATTTTCCAGAGTGGCCGGATCAATCATCGTAGATGATCGATCCCGTTTAACTCAAGGACCAGCGTTGACGCTGGCCTGAAGGCCAGCTCTACCTGATCCGCTCCGCAATAGAACTCACTTTCCGCCTTGTGCTACCTCTGCGGCGTGTTCGCGGGCGCGAGCGGCATCGGCGCCGCGGCCGGTCTTCTCATAGAGCTGCGCCAAACGTCGCCACGGTTGCGGAACGTTGGGTTGCAGGTTGGCTGCTTTTTCCTGGTAGGCTGTCGCCTTGTCCAAATTTCCCAGCGCGTCCCACGCCGCTGACTGTCCCTGCGCAACTTTGAACTCAAAGAAGCCTTTGTCGGCAGCCTTCAACGCGCTGGGCGTCTTGCGTTCCGCGCGGTCGAAAGCCTTCAACGCCTGCTCGGGTTCATTCAGGCTGAGATAGAGATAACCCAGGTCGTTGAGCGTCAGATAGGGACGCGGCGCGAATTGCGCCTCGTGCTCCATCGCGTCGGCAGCCGCGAGCATTCGGCTGCGACGAAGATAGCTGTGCGCCAGAGCGCCCCAGGTGTCCGCACTCGGATCCAATTTGATCGCGGTGAGATACTCCTGCTCGGAGTCGTCCATTCGGCCCATCGCGAACAGCAGGTCGGCGTAGTAGCGATGCAGAAACGCCGCATCCGGAAAAATAGAGAACGCCTTCTGGTAGGCGGTGAGCGCCTCCGAATTGCGTCCCAGCGCTGCCAGCGTTATCGCGGCATTCGTCCAGGTGTTGAAGGCCTCGGCGCCAGTGCTCGCAGCTGAACTCGCTGGTATTGGCGCGGTCGCGCAATTCACCGGGAATCGCTGGATCAGCGCTTCATTCTCCGGTGACTGGCGTACGAAGACGGCAGAGCGCTCGTCAAGGTACACGGGCTGCCAGATCGGACTATTACAGAGGCCGCGCAACAGCGCGGGCTGAAGACCGTCGGCCCGCGCGAGCGCGAGAATCACAGTGTTGATGTTGTAGCGGCTGGTCTCCTCGAGCCACGGCTGCGAATCCGGCGCGCTGAACATCAGCTCGCTATGGCGCGACAGACGCGCAGGTCCGTAGAGCGTGTCACGGCCGTCGATGTAAACGCGACGCTGCGGCCCGAGCGTCCAAGTCAGGAAGCCGCCGGCGGCGTAGGTGTTCAGGATCTCCGGCGGCAGGTTTTCGCGCTGGATGAATTCGGCGGCGCGCTCCGGGAACCACGAGCACAGTCCTGCGCCGAATACGGCTTCATCGGCGGTCGCGAAGTAGTGGCGATCGGTTACGAGATCGAAGGAGCGCAATCCGGCGAGCACAACAAAACCCGCAGCTGCAATACCGGCGATCAGGCGGCGCGCTTGCGGTAGTCGAATGCGCTGACCCAGCGCCACCAGCACCGGCCATAACTCCGCTCCGCCGACTACGACTACGACGCACGCGAACACCGCCCCCATCCGGACCGCCTGCACCGCGGGATACATCGCCCCGAGGAGCAATATCGCTGACGCCCAGCGCCCGCGCCACAGCGCGATCACCCCTGCGATCGCAGCCACAGCCAACAACAGGTAAATTGCGCCTCCGGTTTGACGCAGCAAGAGTGACCGGCCGAGGGTGACCCAGTTCAGCGGGACGGGGGCCCATTCGTTGATCCAGAGCTGCTGTTGAGCGTTGGCTCGCTGTTGCAGCATGATCTGCCGATAGATCCCCCAACCCCAAGGGTTGATCAGCGTCACCAGAAACGTGCAGACCAACCATACCCACGCACTGCGCAGCCGCTGTAGAGCGGCACGGCGGCGCTCAGGCCCGAATGCCGCTTCGAATAATTCGGCAGCGACATACGCCACCACCAACCCCAGTCCGGAGACAAAGCCGAAGTGCAGATTCACCCACGCCAGCATCAGCAGCGGCAACAGCCAGAGGCGAGCCTTGCCAGTCCGGTAGTTTTCCCACAGCAGCGAAAGGAATGCCGCGAATAAGACAATGGTGAACATGTCAGCGCGCGGGGTAGTACGCGCCGCGATCAGGGGGACGGCGACGATCGCAATCGCTGCTCCAGCAACTGAGCCGCGCCGCAACAGCAACGCAATTGTGCCAACGCAGGCGGCCGCGCCAATCCAGGAGATGAGCCCGTAGCCTCCCAGCAGAAACGCTACGTAGAAGATGATTCCGGAGCCAACAGGATACGTCCACGGCTGTCCCTGCATGGTGTACGACAGGACATCCGTCGTCGGGACGTGGTGGTGTTGGATCACCCACCGCGCGGTCGCCAGCTGCCAGCCAAGATCGAAGTCCTGAACCGTGCGCAACCCGGCCAAAAATGCGTAGATAAGGACTATCGCAGACAAAGCGAGAAACAGCCGCCGCGCGAAGGGTGATTCGTGCGCCGAAAGCTGTTGTTGCTCAATGCCTGGGACGGCAACGGAGGAGGTCATGCCCGGCTCGGTGCTGAATCGTAGCACAAGAATTCGGTGGCTCTGATCGGTAGTGCGGGCCTTCAGGCCCGTGTTTCGGAGCCCTTCTCTCCTGCGGGTTCGCGACTGCGATCTACGATCGTAGTCGCAAACCCCAATTTTGCTGCTCGCCTCTGGACGCCGGCGTGAAGGCCGGCACCACCGACCGCCGACAGCTGTCTTCTAGTGCCGGAAATGGCGTACGCCGGTTAACACCATCGCCAGGCCCAGCCGATTAGCGGTGTCGATTACTTCCTGATCGCGTACCGAACCTCCGGGCTGAATGATCGCCGTCGCGCCTGCCTTGGCGATCTCCTCGACGCCGTCGGGAAACGGGAAGAACGCATCGGAGGCTGCAACCGAGCCCTTGATGCCAAGCACGGATTTCATGGCTCCGATCTTCGCTGAATCGACGCGACTCATCTGGCCCGCACCAACCCCGGTGCTCTGACCGTTACGTGCGTAGAGAATCGCATTGGACTTGACGTGCTTGCAGACCTTCCAGGCGAAGAGCAGATCGCGCATCTCCTGCTCGGTCGGCTTGCGCTCGCTGACGACCTTCAGATCGGCTTCAGTGAGCGGGCGCATGTCGTTGTCCTGCAGCAGCACGCCGCCGGAGACATTCTTCAGCACCCACTTCTGCTCCATGGGAGCAACTTCCAGCAAGCGCAGATTCTTCTTCGCCGCGAAGATCTCGCGCGCCGCATCGTCAAACTTGGGCGCTGCGATCGCTTCGACGAAGAGCTTTGCCATCTCCGTCGCGGTATCGCGATCGATCGGGCGATTGACGCCGATCACTCCTCCGAAGGCCGACACCGGATCGCACTCCAGCGCGCGCTTGTAGGCTTCGACCAGCGTCGTGGCGACCGCCGTGCCGCAAGGATTGGTGTGCTTGATGATCGCGCAGACGGGCTCCTCGAACTCCTGCGCCAGGTCCCATGCGGCTTGCAGATCAACGATGTTGTTGTAGCTGAGTTCCTTGCCCTGCAGCTGCTTGCCATTCGCAATGCCCTTCCCTGAGCCGTCAGAGTACAACGCCGCCTTCTGATGCGGATTCTCGCCGTAGCGCAGGTCGAATGCCTTGCGGAAGCTGAGCCGAAGCGTCTCGGGAAAATCATCGCCGCCGCCGAACCCGAACTTTCCGTGATCGTCAGGCGCGCTAATCGTATCCAGCGTTGACGCGATCGCCGAATCATACGCAGCAGTAGTCGCAAAGGCTTTTTTCGCCAGTCGCCACTTGGTAGCAAGCGAGAGCGATCCGCCGCTGCCCTCCATTTCGCTTGCGATCACGTCGTAGTCCGACGGCGAGGTAACGATGGCAACGTCCTGAAAGTTCTTTGCCGCCGAGCGCACCATCGACGGCCCGCCGATGTCGATGTTCTCGATGATCTCTTCGAACTCCACGCCAGCCTTCTCCGCAGTTTTCTCGAAGGCGTAGAGGTTTACTACCACCATGTCGATGGGCTGGATGCCATGCTCGGTCACTGCAGCGACGTGCTCCGGCTTGCCGCGCATGTGAAGGATGCCGCCGTGAACTTTGGGATGAAGGGTTTTCACGCGGCCATCCAACATTTCGGGGAAGCCGGTGAGATCGGAGATGTCGCTGACCTTGATGCCGGCGTCGCGCAGCAGTTTGGCCGTGCCGCCGGTGGAGACCAGTTCGACGCCCATTTTTGCCAGCCTGCGCGCGAAGTCGGCCAGTCCTGCCTTGTCGGTTACGCTTAAGATTGCCCGCTGAATTCTTGCCATGAATGCCTTTCCACGTAGTCGAGAAAATGCCTGAATATTCAGAATAACGCATCCCGCGACCACCCTGTCTTGCATCTAAGTTCAACGGATGGAACCGAATCGCATCGCGATCGTGCTTGCCGATGATCACGCCGTCTTGCGTGAGTCGCTGACCGCATTGCTGCAATCGCAGCCCGACTTTGACGTGGTCGGCGCCGCCGCCAACGGTGAAGAGGCGCTACAACTGGTGCAGGAGCACAAGCCGCAGGTCCTGGTACTGGATCTCTTCATGCCGGAGAGTGACGGCTTCGAGGTGTTGCGCACGCTGGAACGCGCGGGTAGCCGAGTAGCTTCCGTTGTGCTGACTGGCTCCGAGAGTCGCGATGACTACGTCCAGGTGGTGCGACTGGGGGCACGCGGCTTGGTGTTGAAGGCAGACAATCCGCAAAACCTTTTCGCCGCCATTCGCGCGGTTGCCGACGGTGAGCTTGCATTTTCCGACGAGATTGCGCGCACCGTTCTGGACGCCATGGTCTCGAACCAACCGACGGCGCCGAGTTCGATGACGCGCTTGTCTGAACGCGAACGTCAGATCTCCTACATGGTGGCGCGAGGGATGAAGAACCGCGACATCGCGTCGGAGCTCACCATCAGCGAAAACACCGTGAAACGGCACCTGCAGAGCATCTTCTCAAAGACGGGTTCGCGTGATCGGCTGGAGCTGGCTGTGCTGGCGCTGGGCGAGATCGACAAAGCGGCGGCGTGAGGTTCGCGCCGTTCGCTATTCGCTATCACTTCCCCGCTGTTGCCGCCATCTTCTTCACCATCGCAATGACCAGCTTGCGGTCACTGTCGTTGAGATTGGGTGAATAGCGGCGAATCTGGGTGAGGAAGCGAACTTCGTCCTCGGCGAGTTGCGGACCGACCTTACTGCCGTTGTCGCTGCTGCCCTCGCTGAAGAATCTCGACAATGGAAGATCCATGGCCGTGGCAATGCGCGCCAGCGTATCCAGCGATGGAATGGTGTGACCATTTTCCACTCGCGACAGATAACAGCGCAGCAAGCCGGTGCGTTTTTCGATGTCACCCTGCGACATGCCTTTTTGCAAGCGGAAGTTGCGAATGGTCTCGCCGATGTTCATGGATGATTCGCGTCCTGGAAGTAGGTGGCCATGGGGGTGACTGCATAGTAACCATTGCCGGGAAGACTGGCAAGTGAATTCTCGCGTATCGATATCCACAAGCTAAGTTAGTGTGAAATCGAGACAGTTGCATCGTCGCGAGCTCGTCGGCGTCACCCGTTGATCACCGACTACTGACGAACCAACGACCGCTCCATGTAGATCAGACCTTCCACTGCTTCCAGCGGTTCCGGACCGACTTCGCGGAAGCCGAGCTTACGGTAGAGCCCGATGGCCGCCTGCATCAGCGATGCATAGGAATCGAGCCGCATCGAGGAATAGCCAAGACGACGAGCCTCATCCAGCAGCCGCTCGGCGAGTTCCCGGCCCAGCTTGCCGCCGCGAAATGCAGGGCGCACGTAGAGCCGCTTCATCTCGCACGTCCCCTCACGCGGAAAAGGACGGAGGCCAATGCAGCCGACCGGCTGACCTACGACTGTCGCGAGCAAGATCAGGCCCTTCGGAGGTGAGTATTCGCCCGGCAGCCCGGCGACTTCGTCATCGAAGGAACGGAAGCAGTAATCGACCGGCAGTTGGGCGCGGTATTCGCCAAAGAGGTAGCGAACCTGTTCAATCTGTTCAGGAGTTGTCGCTTCGACGATTTCAGACACATCGCACCGTTCGAAAGTTATCAGCCAAGTGCTCTGTCAGGGGAAGTCGCACAAGCTTGTGTGTATTCATGGTTGTCGATGCCAAGCGCATGGGAGAAGCGTCCTGTGCCGTCGGCTAAGCCGACTCAGATAAAGAAATCGAGGCGCTGGATGCTGGCCTGAAGGCCAGCTCTACCAAAGGCGAGCTCTACCAAAACCACGCTCCGGCCGATTTTTTCAGCAGCCGATGAAGGCGTGCTCCACTCAAAGATAAATCGCCAAGGCCGACTAGCCCATCAGAATGCCGCCATTCACATTCAGGACGTGACCAGTGACATACGCCGCTTCTTCGGACGCCAGGAATTTCACCGCGTGCGCCACATCGAGGTCACTGCCCGCGCGTCCCAGCGGAATGTTCTTCAGAATATTTTCTTTCAGCTCGGCGGGAAGGACCTCGGTCATCGCGGTCTCAATGAAGCCCGGAGCGACGGCGTTGACGGTGATATTGCGCGAGCCGACCTCGCGCGCGACCGACATGGTCAAGCCGATCAGGCCCGCCTTCGACGATGAATAGTTGGCCTGACCGACCTGGCCGATCTGCCCGAAGATGCTGGTGACGTTGATGATTCTCCCCCAGCGCTGTTTCAGCATGGAGCTGATCACGGCCTGGATCAGGAGGAATGGTGCGGTGAGGTTGGTCGCGATGACGTCGTCCCAGTCGGCACGCTTCATGCGCATGACCAGTTGATCGCGTGTGATGCCGGCGTTGTTGACGAGAATGTCGATCTTGCCGAAACGCGCGATGACGGCTTTCGCGACGGCTTTGATTTCGTCTTCACTGCCGACGTCGAGTTTGAATGCTGTCGCTTCTCTGCCCTTGCCATTGATCTCGGCGGCAAGTTGATCGAGCTTATCCTGATTGCGCGCACACAATGCCACCTTTGCGCCCGACTCGGCCAGAACCAGCGCGACGGCGCGGCCGATACCTTGCGATGCTCCAGTAACCAACGCGACGCGCCCTTCCACGCCTGCCATGAGTGCCTCCTGTTGAAAGCAGGATTATAAACAGCGAGGCGCGCGTCGGACACAAGTCAGGATTTCGAGGTGTTATCTGATTGAGCGAGATCAGTGGGCGTCAGCGAGTGCGATGGGGCGTCTCCGCGGCATCGATCTCGGCGAGCAAGGCCTGCGCCTGTTTGGCGCTGGTGCCCTTTGGCTCACGCGTCATCACTGCCTGGATTTCGTAGCGCGCGTCCTTGTAGAGCTTCATGGGATAAAGCGCGCAGGCCTTCACCAGGTGCAGGCTGGCGAAGCTGTTGCCGCCCAGTCGCTGAGCTTGCCGGGCAAATTGCAGCGCCTTTTGATACATGCCCTTGGAGACCGCCGCCTTCGCCATCTCAAAGTAAGCCTGCCACGAGCGTGGAGAGAGCGAGATGCCTCGCTCCGAGGCGCGGATCGCATCGTCGAAGCGGCCTTCATGGTTATAGACCGCTCCCAGCGCGATATAGGCGGGACTGTAAGCCGGATCGACGTGGATCGCCGCTTCCAAGTACTCCTGCGCTTCCTGCAGGTCCGGCTTCTGCATATCGAGCAGGCCGCGCAAACTCAGTGCATCGGCAAAGTGCGGCTCGATCTGCAAAGCCTGGTCAACGAGCCACCCCGCCTCGTCATTCTTGCCTTCCGTGAAGGCGGCATAGGCCTTGTTGTAGAGCTTCTTCGCACTCTCAGGCACGAGTATGTGAGCCACGGAAATGGTCGGATCGGAGTAATAGTTTGTTGTCTCGCCAGCGAAGCGCAGTTCGAGGGACGGTCGCTCGGGCTGTAGGATGACATCATCGCTCACGCGAGCGTCACCTGACTCGGCCACCACTTCGTAGGTTCCCTTGGGAATGTTGTAGAGTGCAAAGGTGCCGTCCGCCTGCGTATAAGTGGACGTTATGGGAACGGCGGTGCTGGCTTCGTCCACTTCGACGCGAATTCCGGGCAGCGGCCGGCCATCCGGCGCCAGTACTTTGCCTTCAACCGCGGCGATTATGGAGCTGGCGGATTGAGATTCCGAATCTTGATTGATTTGCGCTCGGCTAAAGCTGGTCAAACAAAGTGCGAGGGTCAACGTTACAACAGAGGCCCGGGAAACCATGACACCCACCTATTCGCTGAGTTCCGCGAGGTGTAGTTCCCTTTCGACCTCCCTTGCGGTTGGTCTGAAGAGCGCCGCGCTCGAGTGCGAGCATTTTTTCGCGCCGCACTGCAACGTGAGATGAGTCTTTGCGAAAATAGTTGGCTGACTACTTCTCACGACGAACGAAATATTTTGTCGATCGCCTGGGCAACTAAAGTTCTGACAAAACTCACATGCAAAAAAACGATTCCGTTTCGATTCGACCCGCGCGCAACATTCTGGGAAGCCTGCGCGTGCCGGGAGACAAGTCGATCTCGCATCGTTACGCGATGCTGGCGGCGTTGGCGCCGGGGCGCTCGCGTTTCGACAATTTCGCGCCCGGCGCTGATTGCGCGAGCACGCTGGGATGTGTGCGCAACCTTGGCTGCACGGTCGAGCGCGATGAGAACGGAGTTGTGACGATTGATGGACTCGGTGCGCAGCTACAGGCGCCGAGCAAGCCATTGGATTGCGGCAACTCCGGCTCGACGATGCGAATGCTGGCGGGCATTCTGGCGGCGCAGCCGTTCACCAGCGAACTGACCGGCGACGAATCGCTTTCCCGCCGGCCGATGAAGCGCATTATCGAGCCGTTGACACAGATGGGCGCGAAGATCGGTGCAGCGAATGGAGACCGCGCACCACTGCGCATTGAGGGTGGGCAGCTGCACGGCGTCGAATATCGACCGGCGGTGGCGAGCGCGCAGGTGAAGACCTCGGTCCTATTCGCGGGACTACTTGCCGAGGGCAGAACGACGGTGCACGAGCCGGCGCGCACACGGGATCACGGAGAGTTGGCTCTGCGAGCGTTCGGGGCGGAGGTGGAGCGGACGCAGCATTCGGTATCGATCCAAGGCGGGCAAACGCTGCATCCGCTGGAGGCGTTCGTTCCCGGCGATATTTCCTCCGCGGCGTTCTTTTTGTGCGCGGCTGCGATTTTTCCAGAATCGAATCTCGTCATCGATGGCGTGCTGCTGAATCCGACTCGTTCGGCGCTGCTAGATGTGCTGACGGCGATGGGCAGTCGCATCTCGATGGTGCGAGTGGAGGAGAGTCACGGCGAGCTGGTAGGGACAATCGCCCTGATCCCCGGCCAAGGACGGCATGTGACGATTGAAGGAGCTTTGACGGCGCTGCTGATTGACGAGCTGCCGGTGCTCGCCGCAATTGCGCCGTTTACCGCAGGAGGGTTGGAGGTACGCGACGCGGGCGAGTTGCGCGTTAAGGAATCCGACCGGCTCAGCGCGGTCACCCGCAATCTTGAGGCGATGGGCGCGCAGGTAGAACAGACGGAGAACGGTTGGCGCATTCCCGGCGGACAGCGGCTGCACGGCGCAGAGATCGAAAGTTACGATGATCATCGCATCGCGATGGCATTCGCGATTGCCGCGCTGCGAGCCGAAGGCGATAGCGTTATTCACAATGCCGATTGCGTTGCGATCTCGTATCCGGGATTTTTTGAGGATCTGGAGAAGCTGGTGGAACGGTGAATAGCGGCTGACACGCCGGCTTAAGTAGACTGTGTCGCGGGCCGTGCCGCCGCTACGCGGCTCGAACCGCAGATCCCTCCGCTCGGGCTAAAGCCCTCGGTCGGGATGACAGAAAAAAGGAAGTAGCCTGAGACGCTGGCCTGAAGGCCAGCTCTACCAAAAGCGCGCTCTAGCGAAACCCGCTCTGATCATTTATCCGGCACCTCATACTCCTATTCTGTCACCTCATCTTCCGCTTCGCGCTCGACCTGCGAGATCTGGATCGGCGCGATGCCGGCCTTTTGCAACGCTTCGTTCAGCTTCGCCAGTTGCGCCTTCTTCAGCTGGGTCCACTGATCGATGCCAGCGCTAGCGGCTTTGCTGGATTCGCGGTACAGCTCCATCGCCTGCGACGGTATGGTGCGATCACCGCCTTCGACCACGCGCAAGGCCGCTCCTAATCCGGTGCCGGCGGATTCGAGGCCCGCGATCGCGCCCGGAAGCTGCGGCTTCTCCGACCGCTCGATGCGCTTGATCATTGAATCCACCTCGGTCACTTGAGTGAGCAACTCGGCGTGGTGCTTCAGGCTCTGGGTTTCGATCTCGGTCAGATGTTTTTTGACTGCGGCGATTTCGGTTAGCGCCTTGCGGCTTGCTCGCACCTCGGCGAAGATCTGCAGCGCGACGCGAAGTTGCTCATTGAGCTCGGCGGAGGTGATTTGCGAGCGCGGATCCATCTCGACCTTCAACGGCTGGGTCAGGGTTGCGCCGTCGGCGGTGAGCTTCAGCTGATAAGTTCCGGGGATGGCGCGCGGACCGCGCGGCGCCGTGAATCCCTCTTCCTCTTCGGTTTCAGGATTTGAACCGGAGCTTCCCCAGCGCAGATCCCAAACGAAGCGATGTGCGCCGGCGGTGTTCTCCAACACAACTGGCTTGGGAATCCAGCGCTCGGCAATTGGCATTGGCGGGTGAGGCTGTTCTTTGCGGGGTCCGGCTACGTAGCGACGCACGAGTTTGCCGCTGGAGTCGGAGATCTCGAGCGTCAGAGATTTCGCGGCGTTCGGCAGGTAGTAGTCGATGATCGCGCAATCGGGAGGATTCTTGGCGGTCGGCTCTTCCGGCGGCAGCGGCGTGCCGAGGAAGACATCGTTGTCGACGCGAACGGCGGTTGTGGGCTTGTAGAGTCGTGCGCCCTGGGTCGCGGTCGTCACCTGACGCAGCGGCGTGATGTCGTCGAGAATCCAGAACGAACGTCCATAAGTGGCGATGATGAGATCGTCGCCATGAATCGTGATGTCGCGGACGGACGTGACCGGCAGATTCAACTGCAGCGGCTGCCAGTGATCGCCGTCGTCGAACGAGATGTAGATTCCAAGCTCGGTGCCGGCGAGGAGCAGTCCCTTGTTCTGCGTGTCTTCGCGAATTGCGTTGACGTAGGAGTTGGCCGCGATGCCGGTGACTATAGGCTGCCAGGTTTTGCCGTAGTCGCGCGTGCGATAGATGTAGGGCTTCTGGTCGTCGAGACGATGACGATCGACGGCGACATAAGCGACCGCGGGATCGAAGCGCGAAGCCTCGACCATCGCGATCTTGCTCCAGTCGCTGAGACCGGGAGGCGTGACATCCTGCCAATTCTTGCCGCCATCGCGCGTGAGATGCAGCAGACCAGTGTCGCTGCCCGCCCAGATTTCGTCTGCCTTTAAGGGCGAAGGCGCGATGCTGAAGACAACGCCGAAGCCGCGTTGCTTGGCGTTCTGGACGGTGATCGGTCCGGATTGCCGTTCGATAGCTGCATTCGGCTCACCTCCCGTGAGATCGGGGCTGATCTCGGTCCAATGCAAGCCGCCGTCGGTCGTCTTCATCACGTACTGCGTGCCGAGGTAAAGCGAGTTCTTCTCGACTGGTGAGAGCACCAGCACCGGTGTCCAGGGATCGCGATACTTGCGCTGATTGATTTCGCTGGTGAAGTTCGGCATCGGCCAGGGCGTGATGTCCTGGCTGAGCGAGGTGCGCATGTCGAAGCGCACGACGCTGCCATAGACGCCGCTGGCGTAAAGAATGTTGGAGTCGCTGGGATCGGGCGCGAGCCAACCGCTCTCGCCGCCGCCGACCATGAACCAGTCGCGACCGGTGATCATGCCGTGGTCGGTGCGATTGGGCACGCCGAGGGAGCCGGTATCCTGCTGCGCGCCGTAGACGTGATAGGGAAATTGATTGTCGGTGACGACGTGGTAGAACTGCGCGGTCGGCTGGTTGAACCACGTGGACCACGTCTGGCCGCGATTGACGCTGATGGTCGTGCCCTGATCGGTGCCGAGGATGAGGTGCGACGAATCTTTGGGATCGACCCAGAGCTGATGGTAGTCGTCGCCGCCGGGAGCGCCGCGCACAATCGAGACGGTCTTGCCGCCGTCCTCCGACTTGTAGAGCGCGATGTTGGGCATATAGATGACGTCGGGTTTGTTGGGATCGATGGTGATGCCCATGAAGTACCAGGCGCGGCTGGTTATGCGCGAGTCGCTGTTGGCGAGCGTCCAGGTGTTGCCGCCGTCGTTGGAACGGTAGAGGCCCGACTTCTTGCCCACGTCGAGCAATGCGTAGACGCGATTGCCATCAGGCGACACGGCAACACCAACGCGGCCCCAATCGCCTTCAGGAAGGCCGTTGCCGGTTAGTTGACTCCAGGTCGCGCCACTGTCGGTGGAGCGATAGATGCCGCCGCCGGGACCGTTGATCGGAGGGTACGTGCTCCAGGGCGGACGATGAGCATTCCAGGTTCCGGCGAAGAGAATGTTCGGACTGGCGATGGCGATGGCGAGATCGGAGACGCCGATGTTCGGGCCCTTGTCGAGGACATGCGTCCAGGTGGTGCCGCCGTCGGTGGACTTGAAGACGCCGCGCTCCGCGTTGGGAGCGTAGGCGTGACCGAGGGCGCCGACGTACACGATGTCAGGATTTTTCGGATCGACGACGATGCGGCTGATCTGACGAGAATCTCGTAATCCGATATTCTTCCAGGTTTGTCCGCTGTCGGTGGACTTGTAGACGCCGTCGCCGGAGCTGAGCGCAGAGCGGATATCGGATTCGCCGGTGCCGGCATAGAGGACGTTCGGATTCGATGGCGCGACTGCGAGAGCGCCGATCGAGGCGATTGGCTGGCCGTCGAAGATGGGCGTCCAGGTGACGCCAGCATCGGTAGTCTTCCAGACGCCGCCGTCAACTCCGCCGAAATAAAATACGCTTCCACCGCCAGTCACGCCGGTGACGGCAGCCACACGGCCGCCGCGAAACGGGCCGATGAGGCGCCATTGCAATCCGCTCAACAATGCTGGAGGGACGGTCTGGGCGGCAGCGAAGATGTTCAGAAAAAGCGCAACGAAAATAACAACGACAGACGAGGAATTACGTCTTACGCGATGGCTCAAATCGGAGATCCTCTACTCTGCAAAGATCGGTGGAAATAGATTACATTACACTGTCGCCTTGCGGCATGAGCCGTTGAGCTATCCGGCCTTTGCTGCAAGCGATCCATCTGCGAAAAACAACAGGTGATTGATTGATGTTGAAGAAGCAAGTCTTGATTGCGCTCAGCTTTGCGATTTTCGTTGTCACGAACCTCACGCCTCTTTCCTGCACAACAACTCGACACTTCGATCCTGAAGGAGATGAAGTGGCGCAACGTCGGGCCGTTTCGCGGCGGGCGCACGCGCGCGGTGTGCGGCGTTCCCAGCCAGCCGAATGTTTTCTACATCGGCGTAGTGAATGGTGGAGTGTGGAAGACCACCGACTACGGCCGCACGTGGCAGCCGCTGTTTGATCAGCAGCCGACAGGATCGATTGGCGCGGTTGCGGTTGCGCCGTCGGATCCGAACATTGTTTATGTCGGCAGCGGCGAAGGTTTGCACCGGCCGGATCTCTCCGTCGGCGATGGAATCTACAAGTCGACCGATGCAGGCGTGACGTGGACCCACCTGGGGCTGCGCGATGGCCAGCAGATTCCGAAGATCGAGGTCGATCCGAAAAATCCTAATCGGCTGTTTGTTGCCGTGGCCGGACATCCCTATGGTCCCAATCCGGAGCGTGGAATTTATCGCTCGACTGACGGCGGGCAGACCTTCGAGAAGGTTCTCTACAAAGACGAGAACATCGGCGGCAACGACGTGGAGATCGATCCCGCTGATCCCAAAGTCGTCTATGCCACATTGTGGCAGGCGCGTGAAGGGCCGTGGGAGAACGGCGAGTTCAGCGGCGCGGGCGGCGGAATCTTCAAGTCAACCGATGGCGGCAAGGAGTGGAAGCCGCTTGCTGGGGGATTGCCGACGGGAATCGTGCAAGCTTATGTGACGATCTCTTACAGCAACCACAAGCGGCTGTTTGCTTCGGTCGCCACCAAGGGGGGTATTGACCTTTATCGCTCTGAAGACAGCGGCGCGACGTGGTCGACGGTGACGACCGGCTCAAGTCCGAAGAATCGCATCGGCGGCGGAGACCTGCCGGTTCCGGCGATCGATCCGAAAAATCCCGACGTGATTTACATCACCAGCACGGTGACGTGGAAGTCGACGGACGGCGGCAAGACGTGGACAGGATTCCGAGGCGCGCCGGGCGGCGACGATTACCAGAACATCTGGATCAATCCCAACGATCCCAGCATTATTGCGCTGGCCAGCGACCAGGGCGCGATTATCAGCGTGAACGGCGGACAGACGTGGAGCTCCTGGTACAACCAGCCCACGGCGCAGCTGTATCACGTCAACGCCGACAATGCGTTTCCCTACCGGCTGTGCAGCGGGCAGCAGGAGAGCGGTTCGGTGTGCATCGCCAGCCGCGGCAATGACGGCGAGATTACGTTTCGCGATTGGCATCCCGTCGGCGCGGAAGAATACGGCTATGTGGTGCCGGACCCGATTGATCCGGACATCGTCGTCGGCGGCAAGCTAACGCGCTACGACCGCCGCACCGCGCAGGCACAGAACATCCTGCCGGTGCCGTTGGGCTCGCCGGATTTCCGCGTAATCCGCACCGAGCCAATTGCCTTCTCGCCGTACGACACGCAGCTGATGTACTTCGCCGCCAACACGCTATGGGCGACCTCCGACGGCGGGAAAAGCTGGAAGCAGGTCAGCCCTGACCTGACGCGCAAGACGTTCGATATTCCTGCGTCGGTCGGGATCTATCGCTCCGAACCGACGGCCCAACCCAGGCAGCGCGGCGTCATCTATGCGCTGGCGCTTTCGATGGTCGATCCGAAGCTCATGTGGGCGGGAACCGACGACGGGCTGATCTGGGTCACGACGGACGGCGGCGCGAACTGGAACAACGTCACGCCGCCGCAGCTTTCAGCGTGGCAGAAAGTATCGGTAATCGAGGCCAGCCATACTGACGCCAAGACCGCATACGCGGCCGTCAATACGCTGCGGCTGGATGATCTGCATCCGCACATCTATCGCACGCGCGATGGTGGAAAAACGTGGACCGAAATTACCAACGGCATTCCAGCGGATGAGAATGTGAACTCGGTGCGCGAGGACACTCGCCGCATTGGGCTGCTGTTTGCCGGAACGGAGCGGGCAGTTTATGTCTCGTTCGACGACGGAGATCACTGGCAGTCGCTGCGGCTCAACATGCCGGCGACATCGATTCGCGACCTGTTGATCAAGGACGACGATCTTGCGGTGGCGACGCACGGGCGCGGATTCTGGATTCTGGACGACATCACGGCGCTGCGCCAGTTGGATGAGCGAGTGTTGACCCAGCGGGCGTTTCTGTTTGCTCCCGAGCGGGCGCTGCGCATTCATTGGAACAGCAACAGCGATACGCCGCTGCCGCCGGACACTCCGGCAGGACAGAATCCACCGGACGGTGCGATCGTCGACTACTACCTGAAGACGCCGGCATCGGGGCCGGTGACGCTGGCGATCATTACCAGCAAAGGAGCGCTACAGCGGAAGATCTCCAGCGCCGATCCGATACCACCTCCCGATCCCGAGCTGGCGATTCCGTTGTATTGGGTGCGGCCGCCACAGCAGTTGTCGGCGGAGGCGGGATTCCATCGCTACGTCATGGACCTGCATTGGGCGCCGGTGCCGGGCATCAAGCCGGAGTATCCGATTTCCGCGGTGCCGGGAAACACTGCGCCGCAAGCGACGTCGCCGTGGATCATGCCGGGACGATACAGCCTGGTCTTGATGGTGGACGGACGGAAGTACGGCGTGCCCTTCAGGATCGAGATGGATCCGCGGGTGAAGACTTCGCTGGAGGATTTGCAGAAGCAGTTTGATGCGTCGTGGACGGCGTATCAGGACTTGCTGGCTCTGCAGCCAGTGGTGGAAAAAGCGGATGCGGCTCGCGCGCAGCTGAAAGCGATGCGCGAGAAGGCGACCGGCGCCGAGGCGACCAAGCTGGATGAGCTGAGCAAGAAACTGGACGCAGTTGCCGGCGGTGAACGCCGACGGCGACGCGGCCCACACACCGAGAGCCTGACCGGGACGCGCGATTCTCTGCTGCAACTTCTGACGATGCTGCAGGAGGTCGACGCGGCGCCAACGACGCAAGCGGCAGAAGCCGTACCGAAGCTGCACGAGACGACCACCACGGTGATTGAGAATTGGAAGGAGTTTGAGACGGAGGAGTTGGGGAAAATCGGTAGTCAGTAGCCCGTGGCCAGTTGTCGGTTATCAGTGGTCGGTAAGATTAGGAACTTTGCTGGTCAATTGAACTCAGGCCGGGCTGGGTGATCAACGATAATGACGCGGCCGTCAGTCAGCGCTTTCACCGAGTGCGGAACTCCGGACGGTATAACGGCCACTAACCCCGGCCTTGCGATCTGGGCGACTCCGCCGATGGTGACCTCGAGTTCGCCCTCGATCACTTCGTACACTTCTTCTTGCGGATGGAAGTGCTGGTGAATGGTCGCGCCGCGCACGAAGTCGTAATGCGCGAATGTCATGTTGGGCGAGTGGAAGTAGCGGCCGTACCAACCGGGAAGCCGCTCGGTCACGCGAAGTGAAGTGACATCCACAAATCCCATGGGAACTTCTCCTCCGCGGGATGGTAGCATTCGCGCGGGTTAGTGTCCAAAAGAGGGCGCGAATTAGTCGCTGGCGGATTTCGCAGCGCGCTTCTTGCGCTGGGTGGGATGGACCAACCAGGCGATGAAGATGCTGAGCACGTAGAGGACGATCATGGGCGCCGCGAAGATGCACATGTTCATGATGTCGGTGGTGGGCGTGATGATGGCGGCGATGATGAAGATCACCAGGATGGCGTAACGGAAATTGCGCCACATCCAGCCTGCGCTGACGATGCCCATCAGCGCCAGGAAGAAGACCAGGACCGGCATCTCGAAGACGATGCCCAGGCCGGCGATGATGGTCAGAAAGAGATTGGTGTACTCCTGAACCGTGATCATCGGCGTGAACTGCCCGCTGAAGCTGATGAGGAAGTCCAGCGCCGCCGGATAGACCATCCTGTAGCCGAACCAGCCGCCGGCGAGGAAGAGCCCAACCGTCGAGAACATGAACGGCAGAACGTAACGCCGCTCGTTGCGATAAAGCCCCGGCGCGATGAAGGCCCAGACCTGATAGAGAATGAACGGCGAGGCCACGAAGATCCCGGCCAGAAACGAGATCTTCAGGTACATGTTGAAGGGATCGGTGGGATTCAGGTAGACCAGCTTCTGGTCGAGGTGGTGATTGGCCAGCGCCGAGGTGATGGGCTTCTGCATGAAGCCGAAGATCTGCTCGTGAAACCACCAGCAGATGGCGAAGCCGCCCACCATGTAGAGCGCACTAAAGATGATGCGGCGGCGCAGCTCCTCGAGATGCTCCAGGAAGCTCATGCCGGTCATCTCTTCCGAGGCGCGTTGCTGGGCGGATTCGAGGACGGGGCTGGGCATGTTAGCTGTGATTGGCTGGCTTAGCAGATGCGGAGGACTGCTCCCCGGGTGCAGACGGAATCGGCGGCTCGGGGTCGGAGGTCGCGACGGAGACCAGTTCCTGCCGCGTGCGACTGACGGTATCGGTAAGCGGGCGCATCAGGCGCTCCCATGGCTCCTCCGGCGGCAAGACTTGCGGGCCTTCCGGCTGCTTCTTGGCGCGCTCCTGCAGTTCGATGTTGAGCATCTCGGCTTCGATCTGATGCTTGAATTCGTTGCTGGCACGCTTGAACTCGGCAAGGAATTTGCCTAGCTGACGGGCGACTTCGGGCAGCTTCTTCGGGCCCACGATCACGAGGGCCAGAAGCAGGATGAAGATCATCTCCGGCATGCCGAGATTCATAGGATCATGATAATGCAGAAGGCGGTAGTTAGCTCTTGGCTATTAGGTCAACGTTTTGTCTCGGTGATGTGGCCAACGCTAAAGGGCAAAGGCTAAATGCTAATTGCTAGTTGCTAGTTGCTAATCGCTGCTCTTATAATCCGCGCGTCCCGTTAAGTAAGGAGAGAGCGGAGTGCGCGGCGTGCCTCGCTGGTTCGCGGTGGTGGCTGTGCTGGCAGTTGTCGCCGTGGTGTGCGCTTTCACGGTACATCGTGCGCTGGCTCCCGCTGTACTGATCGCACAACTCTCCGAGACCACAATTCCCGCCGACGGCTTCTCTTCTGCCGAGCTGACCATTCATTCGCCCAACGGCCGAGACTTGCGCGGCTTGCAGGTCGAGATCGAAACGCCGCACGGAATCGCTGTCGAGTCGTTCAGCATCACCGGCAATTCGGCCACAGTGTCGCTGCGATCCGGCGTGATTCCGGGCTATGCGAAGCTGAGAATCGTGGATCCCGGATTTGCTCCGCAGGAGATCGCGCTGCGAACGACTCCGGACGACGCGGATGTTGTCGGCGATGGAACACCCGACTTTCTGCGGCTGCACGATCCTGCCGATCGGCTCAGTTTCCGCCACTGGTTCACGCTGCTGGCCGAGTCGCAATACTATCGCGGCAAACCTCTACCGGAGATCGACGACTGTGCTGCGCTGCTGCGTTTTGCTTATCGCGAAGCCCTGCGCGAACACGATGCGACCTGGTCGCACGCGATGGCATTGCCGGCTCCAGCCGCGTCCGGTGATGTGCAGCAGTATCAGTATCCCTTCACTCCGCTGGGAGCGGAGCTGTTCCGTGTTCGCGATGGGCGATTTGCAGCGGGCGATATTCGCAACGGCGCGTTCGCGCAGTTTGCCGATGCGGAGACGTTGTGGCGGCACAACACCTTCGCGGTTGGACGCAACATTGCTCGCGCGCGGCCCGGCGATCTGATCTTCTTTCGCCAGGATCCCGCTGAGCGAATGCCGTTTCACGCGATGATCTTTCTCGGCCGCAGCCAGGTTGAACCGGGCAGCGAACAGTTTGTCGTCTACCACACAGGACCGAACGGCAAGTCGCCCGGCCAGATCAAGCGGCTGTCGATTGCCGAGCTGCTGAACTATCCTGACGCGCGCTGGCGGCCGGTCGCGTCGAATCCCGCGTTCCTCGGCGTCTATCGCTGGAACATCCTGCGAGGCGCGGAATGATGCCGGGCAAGCGCGAACAGCAAACCGGTAGAGCGGGCCTTCAGGCCCGCGTTGGCATTCGTTCGGGTAGTGCGGTGCTTCAGCGCCGCGTTCTCACGTCTTATTCTGATTTTTGTGAGCCGGCTTTAGCCGGCGATATAAGCATCGATACCCTATCGTGTCGCCGGCTGAAGCCGGCTCGTAATAATGGGAGCGCGCGCGTACGCGGACCTGAAGGTCCGCACTACCCGGGCGGTTTTCACTGCGCCATCGTCATTTTGCTTCTCTTCCACCTCTTGGTCCTGCCGCTGTTTGCCCAGGACGCCGATACCGAATCCTGGTTCTCGCTCTCCAGCCAGAAGACCTTCCTTCCCGGCGAGAAGCCGGAGATCGCCGTCAACGCGCACAACGTGAAGGAGCTCGAGTTCCGCGTCTATCGCGTGAACAATCCGGTGAAGTTCTTCAGCCAGATGCAGGAGCTGCACAACTTCGGCGGACAAGGTCCGACGATGCCGAAACAGGCGCACACCTGGCTGGAGAAATTCCACGCGTGGAAGCATCGCATCTGGGCGTGGATTCGCGACTTCGTCCGCGCGCAATTCTCGCCGGACTCGCGCCACACAATTCGCCTCTGGCAAATGGGTGAAACCGAGCAGCCCAAGGGACCGCATGTCGAGGGCTTCGCGCAAATTCCGGTGCTCAACCAGCAGCAGGTCGTCTCCGTGTGGAAGTGGACCGTTCCTGCGCATGAGCAATGGGAGAGCGTTACGACGACCGTGCCCGTCAGCGACAAGGGCGTCTACCTGGTCGAAGCCACCGACGGCAAGCTGCGCGCCTACACCATCGTCATCATCACCGACATCGCTGTCATCACCAAAGCCGGAACCGGCCGCCTGATGAGCTTCGTCGTCGATCGCCGCAGCGGCGATCCTATCGCCGGCATTCCGGTCAAGGTTTGGGTCGATCAGAAGGAAGTTGCCTCGAAGCCCACCGATCAGCAAGGCCTGGTCGACACGCCCATCACCGCGGCCAAGCCGGAGAACGTTGCGGTGCTGGCGGTCAACGCCGAGCAATTTGCCATCAACACGCCGGGCGCGTGGAACATCGGCAGCGATCCCAATCGCACGATGAAGGGCTACACCTACACCGATCGTCCGGTTTATCGGCCCGGCGACACGGTGCACTTCAAGACCATCGTGCGAGCGCAGACCGCGAGCGGTTACACGATTCCGCAAGGCCAGGAACTCAGCGTGCAAATGCGCGATCCGCAGAACTACGATGTGATGTGGACGCAGACGGTGAAGCTCTCCGACATGGGCACGGCGTACTGGAACTACGCGATCCCAGCCGATGCCAAGCTCGGCTCGTACACCGTCACCATGCAGCTGGGCGACAGCTACGTCGATGGCACGAATTTCTCCGTCGAGGATTACAAGAAGCCGGAGTACTCGGTGAAGGTCACCGCGCAAACGCCGCGCGTGCTCGAGGGGCAGCCGATCAAGGCGACCATCGACGCGCGCTATTACTTCGGCGAGCCGGTCGCCAACGCCAAGGTGAAGTGGGTGGTCCACACTTCGACCGTATTGGGCGATTGGGACGCAGCGAAGACGAAGATCAGGCGCAGGACAACGGCGGTGAGGGCGGAGGCGGCGACGAAAACGCCGATAGCGACGACAACGATTATGGCGGCGATCAGGAGCAGGAAACCAGCGGCACGCTCGACGCCGATGGCAAACTTCAGATCACGATTCCGACGCGCGTCGACAGCAAGCATCAGGATCTGGTCTATCGCATCGAGGCGCGCGTCACCGACGCGGGCAATCGCGAGATCGCCGGCCACGGCTACGCGCTGGCCACCTACGGCAGCTTCTATCTGACGGCCGAGCCGACCTCCTACGTCTACGGTAAAGGCGACACCGCGACCATCGCTGTCACCGCGCAGAATTACGACAAGAAGCCGGTGCAGACTTCCTTCCGCGTGGAGATGAATAGCTGGAATTGGCGCAAGGGCGCGGGCGCGATCATCACGACCACGCAAGGCCAGACCGACGCCAACGGCAAAGCGCAGGTCAAGCTGACGATTCCTGACTCCGGCGAGTTCCGCGTCCTCATCACCGCAACCACACCCGAGAAGCGCGATGTCCAGGCAGACGCCTATCTATGGGCGCCGGGCGGCGGTTCCTGGTTGAGCGGCACCGAGCAGGAGCGCGTGCAGATCGTCGCCGACAAGAAGAGCTACCAGCCGGGCGACACCGCGCATGTGCTGATCGTCACCGGCAAAGAGCCGGCGTCGGTGCTGGTGACCGCCGAGGGCAACGGCCTCTACACCGGACAAGTCATCAAGAGCAATGGCGGCAGCGTTACGGTCGATGTTCCGATCCGGCCGGAGTACGCGCCCAACTTCTACGTCGGCGCAGTCTTCATTCGCGGCAACAAATTCTACGAAGGATCGAAGAGCCTCAGCGTGCCGCCGACGCAACACCAGCTCAACGTGCAGCTGGTGCCCTCGAAGCCGCAATATCAGCCGGGCGAAAGCGCCAGCTACACCATCAAGGCGAGTGACTCCAGCGGCAAGCCGGTGGTCGCCGAGTTCAGCCTCGGCGTGGTCGATGAAGCCATCTACGCGATCAAGCCGGAGACCGTCGGCACCATCTTGAACGCGTTCTACGGCAAGGTGTATTCGCAGGTCTCGACCGAGAGCTCGCTCAGCTACTACTTCAGCGGGCAGGCGGGCCATCGCAAGATGCAGCTCGCCGCCGTCCACCGGTCGAAGTCGCTGGCGCAACTGAAGCCGGGGCGCCTGGTCCAACCGAAGATTCGCAAGGCCTTTCCCGATACTGCGTTCTGGGTCGCCGATGTGCGCACCGCCGGCAACGGCCAGGCGACGGTGAAGTTCGATTATCCCGACGCGATTACGTCGTGGCGCGCCACCACGCGCGGCGTCACGCAGGACACCAAGGTCGGCAGCGCGGTCGAGAACACCATCGTGCGCAAGAACATCATGGTGCGGCTGGTGGTGCCGCGCTTCTTCCGCCGCGGCGACGAGATCACGCTTTCGACCATCGTGCAAAACTATTTGCCAACGGATAAGACCGCGCAGGTGTCGATGCAGTTCGAAGGGCTGCAGGTGCTCGATGGTTCGCAGCAGAGCATCAACGTCCCAACGCGCGGGCTGGTGAAGGTCGATTATCGCGTGAAGGTGCTGGACGTCGATTCGGCGAAGGTGCTGGGCAAAGCGTTGACCGATGTCGAAAGCGATGCGATGGAGCTGACGCTGCCCGTCGTGCCGTTCGGCGTGAAGCTGGCGATGTCGAAGTCGGGCTCGATCGCCGGCGCTGGAACCAGCGACACATCGCAGCCGGTGACCTTCCCGACCACAGCCGAACCGGGCACGCGCAAGCTCACCATCAGCGTGATGCCGTCGATCGCGGGCTCGGTCTTCGCCGCGCTCGACTATCTCACTTCGTATCCCTACGGCTGCACCGAGCAGACGATGTCGAGCTTCCTGCCAGATGTGCTGGTCGCCGACGCGCTCAAGAAGCTGGGCGTGAAGTCGAACATCGATCCCGCGACCTTGAACAAGCAGGTGCAGGCCGGCCTCGACCGCCTCTACAACTATCAGCACGACGACGGCGGATGGGGCTGGTGGCAGACCGACGACAGTCATCCGTTCATGACCACATACGTGCTCGCCGGATTGAGCCAGGCCAAGGCTGCGGGCTTCGACGTGAAGCAGGATGCGATCGACAAGGGCCGCGCGTGGCTGCTGCCCGAGTTCAACAAGTCGACGAAGGTTCGCACCGACCTGCGCGCCTACATGGCGTATGCGCTGGTGCTCAGCGGCAGCGACAGCAATGCTCAGGTCGTCGATTCGGTTTGGTCGCAGCGCTCGACGCTCACGGCTTATGGCAAAGCGGTTCTCGGCCTCGCGATGCTTGCGGTCAACGACAGCCGCGCGAAAGATCTGACAACGCAACTCGAAGGCGAAGCCAAGCAGGATGATTCGCAGGCATGGTGGCCGAGCGATCAAAACTATCTGATGGACTACGCCGGCGACACCACGCCGCAATCGACGGCCTACGCGCTCAAGCTCATCAACCACACCGACCCGACGAGCCCGCTAATTCCGAAAGCCGCGGTTTACCTCGTTAGCCATCGCAGCGATGCCTATTACTGGGATTCGACCGAGCAGACCGCAATGGTGATTTACGGCCTCACCGATTATCTCGAGCGCACCCAGGAGCTGAAGCCGAACTACAGTGTCGATATCGAGGTCAATGGCAAGAGTGTTGCGTCCAAGAAGTTCACCGCTGACGATGCGCTCGCAGCGGCAACAACGGTCACGCTGAACGAATCACAATTGACCGCACAAGGCGAGAATCAAGTACGCGTCGTGAAGAAGGGAGATGGGCGGCTCTATTGGTCGACGCGCGGCGAGTATTACTCGAACGAGAAGAAGGTTGTGAACGCCGGCACTTTCCAGCTGAGCACGGCGCGCCAATATTACAAGCTGACTTCGATGCAGAAGAACGGAAAGATCGTTTATCACCTCGATCCGCTCTCTGGATCGGTGCAGGTTGGCGACACGCTCGCGGTCCGCATCACCGTCGGCGGCAATGCATGGAGCTACCTGATGATCGAGGACCCGATTCCGTCAGGCACGGAATCGATCGCGCGCGACGACCTGTACGAGCTCGACGAGCAGCCGACATGGTGGGGACGTTGGTTCAGCGATCGCGAACTGCGCGACGACCGCACCACGTTCTTCAACCTGTATTTCCCGCAGGGACAGCACGAGTACGTTTACCTGCTGAAGGTGGTCAACCCGGGCGTCTTCCGGGTGAGCCCGACCAGCGTGCAGCCCATGTATCAGCCGGAATATCTCTCGACCAGCGATGCCATTACGGTGACGGTGAAATGAACGCGAAGCACAAAGGCGCGGCAAAGTTGTGGTTGCTGAACATCGTCGGCAATGCCGCGCTGGTGGCGTGCGTCTACTTCTGGCTGCTGCTGCCGGATGCTCATGGCTGGCAAGTCGCAGCGTCTGGCATGCTCGCGCTGGTGGTCATCTTCTTCGGAGTCTGGCTGCGCGCGGGATCGTTTGCCTACTTCCGGGTTGGAGAATTCCGCGAGCACGATGTCGTGTGGCGGGCGTTTCGTCACGCGCTGCGGCACCTCATCGCACTGGTCGTGTGGGTGATTCCGCTGGCGGTCATCGAGTGGTGCCTGATTTCGCTGCGGATTTACGTTCCGCAGTTCGGGGTGTGGTTCTGGCAGAAATCGCCGCTTCACTTCGGACTCGGCGGCCCGCGCCAGGTCTATCGCGTCAGCAACTGGCTGCTGTGGTTCGTGATCTGGCTGCTGCCGTTCCTCTGGCTGCCGGTCGGCAGCACCGTCGCTGCCGCGGGGCTCAAGGCCAAGCGCATGTGGCGCTCCCTGCGCCTGTTGAAGCGGTCCATTTATTGGGTGTGGGTGATTGTGCTTCTGCTGATCGGCGCTTACCTGCCGTACAAGCTGGTGTGGTGGATTCCCGATCTCAGCACGCTCCGCAAACAAGCTTGGAGCGCGGGATTTCGCTTTGCGCTCGCATATCTGCTGCTGATCTCAGCCTGGGTCGCGTTGTTGCTCGTCATCGGCGAGCGGGTGGAGAAGGAAGATCCGGACCCGATCGTCCCTAGAACCTAGTCTCCTCGACCCTTCAGGATCGGAATTAGCTCCTGCAAGAACTCGCGCGCGTTCACCACTCGTGTCCTGCTCCAGACGTTGGGGAAGTGGCGCCTATTGCCTGTCACGAGGTAATCTGCTCCCGCTTCGGCGGCGCAATCCAGAAACTTGTTGTCATCAGGATCGCGAGGAAGATTAGCGACCCGCTTCGGTCGCACAAAAGTCGCCGCCCGCCTGATCAGCCTCAAGGAGTCCTTAACAAGTTGAGGAGCGAGGGCGAATCTTGTTCGGCGTAGCACCCCCTCGTACTCCTCGAAGATTTCTTCGGACAAGTAGAGTGCGATGGTGCGGGAAAGCGCAAGATCGAGTACGAATCGCTCCAGGCCGTTCTGCTTGAGGTGTGCCGAAACGACGACATTCGTGTCAAGGACGACGCTTGGACGAGGCATTGCTCAGCTTTCTCTCGCGACGATATGCGGCAATCTCCCGATCGATCTGCCGCATGGTAAGCGTTGCCTTACCACTGCGCCTGGCTTCTGAGCGTATTGCCGCCATCACTTCCGGCTCGGGAACGATCGTCTTCAGGAAATCCCGTACTCCCATGATGACCACCTGCGGTTGACCACGCTTATCCACGACAAATCGCTCCTGCTTTTGAGAGGCACGACGCATGATCTGGCCGAATTGCGTGCGCGCTGCCAATGCGGAGACGACTAGCGGAACGTTGCGACCATTTTTGCTATTCATGGCGAATTAATTAATTAGTTCAATGCAATTGTAGCCCTAATAGCAAAACCAAGGGAGCGATCTCCCGGCGGCCATAACGAATTGTGCTGCGCGCATCCAACGTCATAGCAAACAGCACGACTGGAGAGTTAATGAGAACCACGAAATGCGATCCGGCAGCGAAACTCCCACCCCTTGAACCCGACCCCAAGCCTGAGCCCAAACCCGATCCGGAGCCGGAACCGGGCAATGATCCCGACATCCGGCCCGGAGTTGATCCCCTGCCCGAGCCGATGCCGATGTAGGCAATGCAACGACCGTGGCGTCGGCTAAAGAGGCTCCTGAAAAAGTCGTCGCGCGATCCGCGTGTCGTCGGCTGAAGCCGACTCAGAGCAGGAAATAAACGGCCTATCGGCACGACTGAAGTCGTGCCCTGTTACAAAGCGCGCGCGGCACCAGTTTTTTAGCAACCTGTAAAGCCGACTCAGATATGGGAATAAACGACCTGGACGCTGGCCTGAAGGCCAGCTCTGCCCGAACACACGCTCGCCTGAGGGCCAGCTCTACCCGAACAGACGCTCGCCTGAAGGCCAGCTCTACCCGAACAGACGCTCGCCTGAGGGCCAGCTCTACCAGAACAAAAGCAGGGAATGAATCCTTTCGGCGGCTTGCCAGAGGACAGTCAGAGCTAGTGCGCTCCGGCGCGCTGGATGGTACCTGTTGCTTCCGGCGGCAAGCCGTTCTGCACCCACTGCAGCAGAGCGTCTTTGCCGTATTGCTGCACCAGTTGCGACACTCGCGCTCGCGCCTCAGCGTACGCACGGCGCAGCTCTTCTTCGCTTTGCGGAGAGCGCAGCGATCTCTCCAGCACCGCGACATCGCCCAACGCCGCCTTTTGCGGCATCGCGTCGTTCGGCGAAGTTAAATACAGCACTAGCCCTTCGCGAAACCACAGCGGTGTTCCAACTCGCGTGTACGAGTCGATCAGCATGTGCAGCAGCTCGTGATGAATCGTGCTGTCGAGCGTTCCTGCGTCGCGCAACACATCGGACGGCTGCATCTGGATGGTCTTTCCTCTGGTCGACGCGGCAACCCATCCCGGCTCACCGGTGGAATTGCGAAACTCCGCAACGGTCGCGTACACCTTGAGTCGCGGCTTGGCCGAATAAACAAGTCCGGTGCTCTCCTCCGACTCATGCATGAAGCGCGTCGCCAGCGGCAGAAGCGAACGATCGCGATCAGGCCGAGTTGTGAACAGTTCGATATCCTCATTCGCCAGTTGCTGCCACGCGATTCCCTGCGCCGAGATGCCAAGGCGAGTTCCGGGATAGTAGAACGCAAGAATCTCGCGATAGGAGTGGCCTTCCTCGCCCATTACCTCCGCGCCGATCTGGCACAAACCAACGCCGTGCCCGCGTCCGCGGCCGTGAAAAACAATCTGGTCGCCGCGCGCGCTCACGTCATACCAGTTGCTCTTCAGCCGCTCCCACCCGATGTGGCGGCCAACAGCCGAGCGGAACAGCAGCCCCGAGACTGTCACATTGCTGCTGCCGACCACGCGAAGAAACTCAACCCGTCCGCTGGGCGTGCGATGTAGTACTGAAACCGACCGCAGCTTGCCAGGAATCGTGATACCGTCGTCGGCAAGTGCGGTCTGCAGCTCGCGCCGCGAGATCTCGCTGCTCCACTGCGAGCCGCCATCGCGAATGCAGTAGCGGTCGGAGTGCTGCTTCAGATACGGCGCAGGCGCTTCGTTGTTGCCCAGAATGTATTGGCCATCTTCAGTGGTGCCGCCGCAGTTCGCGTAGTAATAGGTCGCAGCGGGTTCGCCGTCGTACCAGAGAACTTCGCCTGCAGTCGCCTCGGCAATCTGCCGCAGATGCGGATTGATACCGGCAAGGCGCAGGTCCTGGCAATGAGTGGTATCGCAGAAGTCGAAGCCATCGAGGGCGTGGCGGCTGCCAAAATGCATTGCGAATGTGCGCGCGGCTACCGCCATCGCCTTCAAGGCTTCATCGGACTTGAAGTTGCCGGTCTCGCCGGCCAGCACTCCGGCGATGTACTCCTCCATCGGCATCAGCGCGGTGACGAGCAGATGATTGTTCTCCGCGCGCAACTCGATAGGAAAGTCAGCATGAACCGGCGGCGAGTTCGCTGCGGTCAACTGGTAGCTGCCGCTGATGCGAAGCTCAGATGTCTGGGAACGATCAACCTCGAGCGACGAGCCCGAAGCCTGCACGGCCAGAGACTCCACGGCTGAGTCCTTGCACGTTGCGCATTTCCGCACTTGCGCCTGGCCAGCATCGGCGTTGACTCGCAGCTCATGTGGCGGATGCAAATACCATAGACGCACGCGAACAGTTTGCGGAAAGCCGGAGTGCGAAGCTGGTTTGGCGGCGACATCACTGGAAGGCGCGCCCGCGATATCGGCGATCGGGAGCGCAAGCAACAAGGTCAGGAGCACGATGATTCGCTTCACCGCGCTGCTCCCTCGGCCTGCATCGCGCTGGCCTTCTTCTGATCAGCAAATGCGGCGAAGATCTCGCGCGCGACAGTCGCGGCGTCACTGCCGCCGTGTCCTTTCTCCAGGAAAACCACCAGCACGATCTCAGGATTTGCTGCTGGAGCGTAACCGGCGAACCAGGCATGAGTCCACGGGCCTTCGTCGGCGTTCGCGGTGCCCGTCTTGCCGGCGACCTTCATCGTCGAAGGCGGCTGCGCCTCGTGTCCCATGCCATAAGCGACCGACTGCTCCAGGCCCGCAAACAGCGGATCGAGCTTGGCATCGTGCTTAGATTCAAGCAGCGCGATCTGACGATAGGCGCGGATCATCTCCAGCGGCGTAACGCTGATTCCCCACTCGCCGATGGCTTCCAGTTGCAACTGCTCAGGCGATTGCGCCAGCGCGACATTGCCCGCAGCTTCGTCCGGCGCCAGCGATGTCGTCGAGCCAAATCCGTCACGCAGGAAATTGTCGCGCACTTGAGCAGGAGTCAAGCGTAGAGCAACCGTCGCAAAGTATGAGTTGCACGAATACGCCAAAGCCGCCGCTGGATCGAGCGGCTGCGCGGTCACTGGATGGGTGCAATCCAGCTTGTGGCCACTGATCGAAAGCGAGCGCTTGCACATCAATGCGGTCTGCTCGTTTACCTTGCCGAGTTCCAGCAGCGCCATCAAGGTGAACGGCTTGATGCTGGAGCCGGGATATACCACACGACGCGACGCCACATCGAGACGGTAAGCCGCAAGCAGCTGGCCGGAATGGACGTCGAGCACAACGGCTGTTCCGCTGCGGCCTGCCATGGCTCGCGATGCGGCGATCTGCAAAGTTTCGGCTACCGGTTGAGCAGTCGCATATGCCGAAATCTGGATCGACAGAATTAGAGCGAAGACACAGCAGGCGGCCAGATTCCGGAGCATGGCTCGATTGTAGTAGCAGCGCACAGGTCGCAGAGAACAACTTGGCCGGAGAATCCCGATCGGCAATCCGCGCAGCGTCTTAGGTGTTGTGTCGCCCCTTAAGGGGCTTCGCGCTTCATTTTGGGCGGGTACCCAGCGCTTCCGCGCTGGGCTAATGACTCCGCCGGACCTTGGGACGAAAAGTCCCACACGAGCAAAAGCGGCTTGAGTAGGGACAACAAGTCGTGAATCCGATTGGAAATCCGCGCGGCGCGGCACACAAACACACACCACAAGCGCTTGCGCCCCGGGACTACAATGGTCTCATCAGCTCTCCGGTTGGGATAGGAGGTCGCCATGGAACTGCGGCTGACCGACAAGGAGCATGATCTGCTCCTGGAACTCTTGCAAGAACAGCACAAACACTTGTTGCACGATATCGCCAAGGCCGATCATCACGAATTCAGAGAGGCACTGCGTGGTCGTTGCACCGCGCTGGAAGGCGTCCTGGAAAAGCTCCGGGTGCCGGTCCATTCAGCGGCCTAGCGTAACGCTTCTGCGTGACCTAACACCATGGGAAATGCCTACCCTCAATGCGGAGCCGTGATCTGAAGGTGATTACGGCACCAGCACCATCTTTCCGCGCGCTCCCGATGGCTGCATGATCTCCTCATGTGCGCGAGCCGCTTCCGCCAGCGGAAACTTCTTGCCAACCAGCGGCCGCAATGTCCCGTTTTCCAAGCCCGCGGTCAGCGCGGCATGCATCTGGCGATACTCCTCTTCGGAAGTACTACCCAGCGTGACGCCGCGAATGTCGGCTTCGCGCGCCATGGTGTCGCGGGGATTGATCTCGACCGGTCCGCGGCTGCCGATCACGGCTACGCGACCTTTCTTGGCCAACACGGTGAGATCGCGCCCAAGGTTCTTGTTCGCCAGCAGCTCGATGATCACGTCGACGCCCTTGCCATCGGTCAGCTTCATCAACTCGTCGAGGTATCCCTCTGCCGAGTGATTCAGGCCGTGCCGCGCTCCTTGCTCAGTCACCAGCTTGATTCCATCCTCGCTGCCGGCGGTGCCGATGACAATCATTCCCGCCGCATGCGCAAGCTGGACGGCAGCGGTACCAACACCGCCGCTCGCGCCGTGCACCAGGACGGTCTCGCCCGGCTTGGCCTGGGCGCGCTGAAAGAGCCCGCGATACGCGGTGCCATAAGGTATGCCCATCGCGGCACCTTGCTCGAAGCTGACGTGGCCCGGCAGGTGGTGAACCTTGGCATGATCGGCCAATGCTTGCTCGGCATGCGTTCCCGTCGCCGATGCGGTGATGTACACGCGATCGCCGGGCTTGAACTTCTTCACCTCGCGCCCCACGGCCGTGACTACTCCTCCGGCATCCGTGCCCGGCGTGTAAGGCAGGTTCGGTTTGAAGGCGTAGGTCCCGGTGCGGATGTAGGCTTCGACCGGATTCACACCCGCGGCATGGACGCGAACCACCACCTGTTCCGGACCCGGCTGCAGATCGGGCGTCTCCTCCAGCTTCAATACTTCAGGTCCGCCGAATTGGTGCACGCGTATGGCTTTCACGATGTCCTCCTGCAAGAATGGTCGCAGTTTCTGGGATTGAGTGTACCGCGTGACTTGGGGTCGCGCATTGTATGTGTCCGGCTCATCGCCACATCAAAGGACGGCGGCCGTTCGGCCAACATTCCAGTCGCCTAGCGCCGACTTCGACGCCCGAATTGTCATCACGAGGAGGACTTCAGTCCGACGAGGGATCTGCTTTTGATTTCTTAGCGGCATGTGCAAGGCGAGGCCCGCCGGTCGTAACTGACCACTGACCACTGGCCACTAGCCACTGCTTTTTTCGATGTCGGTCGCTTTGCCATCGGTGAAGCTGACGCGCACGGGATGGCCGTTGTTGGGGAAATCGACGATGCGCGGATTCGACATGCCCGTTCCTTCCGGGCTACCTACGCCAATAGCAAAGAACGCCTGCAGCTCATTCATACCGGGCTTGACTTCGTGATTCTCAATCGCCTTCCAGGTGTCGGCGGACCAGTGCTTGTAAAGCTCGTGCGGGTCCTGGATAAAGAGGATCTCGTCGCTATAGATGGTGTAGTTGCCGCCCTCTTCAATGCCGATGGGGAACGCGTAGCGCTTGCCGTCTTTGTTGAAGACTGCCATCACCTGCTTCTGCGACGACGAGCCGGGCGTGCGGTCGAGCACCACGTCCTTGATCTCGAGCTTCTCGATCGGGCCCAGCGTGCCGGCAGGGTGGTCGTAGTCGCTGTGGCCGGCATAGGGATAGTAGGTGTAGCGATAGCCGTCGCGCACCCAGACCGGCTGCTTGGTCAGCTCCTTCGCGTCTTTCAGATCCTGCGGATGAAGCTTCTTCGGCGTGACGTAATAGTCGGGATCGAGCGCGACCTCCGGCTTCTTGGCAACCGACACGCCGGTGTGCCGCTCGCGGTAGGTGAGATAGAGGTTGATGGCCGCCACCGCGATGGCGACCACGATGACGATCTGGATGATCTTGCTGGTCTTCGACATGGCTAGGTACAGAGATATTGGATGTAGCGGTTGGGCTTGCTAGATCGCTGGCAAATGACAGTTTACTATCAGGATCGCTGTTGAGCAGTTTGCTGCTGCGAGCTAACATCGGGTAAATGCACGACAAGCCGATAGCTCGACAGGCTGCTTATTACTTGTTCTCATCGCGTGAAAGGACGTGGGCATTGACTGCGTTTTCTGTCATCAACTTGTTTGGAGCTGTTAGGAACGTAGTTTCACCAAATGGTGGTTTGCATTTTTACGACGCCAGGTTTCGCACCTATGCATACGTCATGGAGGTTGTGTCAGCAGTCGTACTGAGCTATTGCATTGCACGAGCCGGCAATAAGCCCGAACGCGCGTTCATCGCGCTGTGGCTTGTTGGATGGGCAATCCTTTGGTTCAGGCCCGCATTTTGCGACCCCGTTTTGCCCGCCGTCCGATATACGTCGGTTGTCGTATGGGCGGCAGCCACGGTCATTGCTCTGGGAATCACGAGAGCCTGGCGAAAGCACTCCCGGTCTCCGGTGGGGTCACTCCCCTGATTCCGTTCCGCTTTCGTCACTTGTTCGGCCTCCGCCCCAACCTATAATCGAAGTGCTCTGGACGACAAAGCCTCCGCCGGACCGCGTCTCACTCCCGGTGTGCACAGAAGTATGTGTGCTCCGACGTTGCTGCTCAGTTTGCTGATGAGTCGACATGCAGATCCCTCGCGGACTGAAGTCCGCTCGGGATGACAAGAACAAACGGTCTGTCGGCACGACTAAAGTCGTGCCCTGACACAAAGCGCAACCGACTGCTTTAGCAATCTGAACTGGGCGAACACGTTGGTGAGTTCGCGGAACTGTTTCGCATGGCGATCCCCTTCCCCGGCGACGCTCGAATGGCGATTCCTCCACCCCGGCAAGTCCAAATGAGGGACTCGCCGGGAGCTCGGAATCCGCGGCCTTCCTCACCCTATGCTGGCCAAAACGTAACTCCCTCTCTGCGCTGCACTTCGCGACTTCTGGCCCTTGTCAGCGTGGTTGTCCTGCTGACTGTCAGCGTCGACGCCGCCCCCAGTCCCGCCGCCCGCAAACAGGAAGCCCGCGAGCAGTTCGACAAGGCCGAGCAGATGCGCGAGTCGCTGAACGGCATGCCCGCCGACCAGCGCACCCGCAAGGACTACCAGCACGTCGCCGACGCCTATCGCAAGGTCTACTATGTATCGCCGGCATCCAGTAAGGCCGACGCTAGCGTGGTCGCGGTCGCCGAGATCCTAGCCGATGAGGGCCGTCAGTTCCAGCCCGGCGAGAAAGACCTGCGCGCGGCGATCAGCCAGTACGAGTTCCTGCGCCGCGAGTATCCCGGCAGCAAGTATCGCTTCCAGGCGCTGTTCACCATCGGCCAGATCTACAAAGAGGACCTCGGCGACGACGACGCGGCGCGCGACACCTTCCATGACTTTCTGAAGCACTACCCGCGGAACTCGCTCGCTCCCGAAGCGAAGCAGGCGCTGGCGGAATTGAATCAGCCGAAACCGGCGCCGAAGCCGGTCCCGATCGAAGATGCGCGCAGCGAGAGGTCCAACTCTCCCGCCGCAGATGCGATTGCGGCTGCGAACCCGCCCGTCGCGCCGGTAAGTGCCTCCGCAACTCCCGCCTCGCTAACCACGAAGAAGAAGTCCGGTCTGACGCTGGTGACGGGAATCCGTCACTGGTCGACGCCCGACTACACGCGCGTGGCCATCGACGTGGAGGGCGAGGTGAAGTACGAAGCCGGACGCGTGCCGAATCCCGACCGTATCTTCTTTGATCTGGCCGACACCAAGTTGGCTTCGGTACTGGTGGGCAAGAGCTTCGATGTGCAGGACGGCTTCCTGAAGAAGATTCGCGTGGCGCAGTACCAGCCGGGCGCGACGCGGGTGGTCCTGGAAGTTGCCGACGTCTCCGACTACTCGGCGTTTCTGCTGCCCAATCCCTATCGCCTGATCATCGACATCCACGGCCGCCAGCCGCAGTCTCAGACGCTGATTGCAAAGGCGAATTCCGCCTCCAGCGCAGCCAACGTGGAAGGGACGGTGACCAGCGTCGCGAAGGAGAAGTCGTTCCGCTCAGTAGAAAAAGCGAATGAAACGGACAGGGCTGTAATGCCGCCGGCGGCGAGCGCTTCGGCGAAGAAGACAGCCGCGTCAGCTGACGATTCGGCTGGGACGACCCAGCCCGCTCAGCCGGCGACTACCGCGAGTTCGAAGAAGGCAGCGGTGCACAAAGTAATCGTCGACGACAACGACGAGAGCGCCGATGAGATCGCGCCACCGAGCGAGCACACTGCCAAGACCGCGGCCGCGAAACCGAACGATCCGCTCTTCGCCGGACCGAAGGACACCAGCGGCCCAGAGCTGAAGGCGACGACCGAACCTACGACCGCTCCGACTGCCGTGGCCGTCGCGCCCCGCGCCAAGGATTCCAAGAACAAGGATTCCAAGAAGGGCACCAAGACCGCGTCGACGACTACGCCAACCGGGCACGAGGCTGAGCCGACCTCGCTCGGCGATCGCAGCCTGACCCGCACCTTGGGATTGAAGCTCGGGCGCATCGTGGTCGATGCGGGGCACGGCGGTCACGACACCGGAACGATCGGCCCTGACGGCCTGATGGAAAAGGATCTCGTGCTCGACGTTGCGCTACGCCTTGGCCGCTTGCTGGAGACGCGGCTGGGCGCCGACGTCATCTACACCCGCGACGACGATACCTTTATTCCGCTGGAAACGCGGACGGCGATCGCCAACGAGCATCAGGCTGACCTCTTCGTTTCCATCCACGCCAACTCCAGCAGCGACCCGTCGGCCCGCGGAGTCGAGACCTACTACCTCAATTTCACCTCCAATGCCGACGCGCTGGAGGTCGCCGCGCGCGAGAACGCCGTCTCGCAGAAATCGATTTTCGAGCTACAGGATCTGGTAAAGAAGATCACGCTGAAAGACAAGATTGAAGAATCGCGCGAGCTGGCGATCGACGTTCAGCAATCGCTCTACACCGGCCTCGCCAACAAGCATTCCACACTGCGCGACCGCGGCGTGAAGAAGGCACCGTTCGTGGTGCTGATCGGCGCCAACATGCCCAGCATCCTGGCGGAAATTTCCTTTGTTTCCAACCCCACCGACGAGGCCAAACTCGAAACGCCGGAATATCGGGAGAAGATCGCCGAATCGCTGTACAAAGGAATCGCCAAGTACGCCGGCGGCCTCAGCGGCGTGAAGGTCGCGACCAAGTTCAATAGAGAAGCGAGTCAGTAGAAGCAATTAGCAACTAGCAACTAGCATTCGAGCCGCGAGCTTCGTGCCGCGAGCTTCGTGCCGCTCTTGGCAGGTCGTGTTCTGTAGTCCCAAGCTGTCTCCTCCGCAGAATACAAAGTGATTAGCCCAGCGCGGCAGCGCTGGGAACAGCGCCCCTATTTAGAACGGGAGCCCCTTCAGGGGCGGCAGACGACGCGGCTTCTAGTGATCCTGATCGCTTTGTCCGCCCGTAAACGGGGTCGGAAGACGATGGGGCCGAATTCCCAGCGCTTCCGCGCTGGGCTAATCACTTTCTGTTCAGGGCAGTCGGAGATTCCACCACGACTAGCCATCTGCAAGCAAGACGAGCGACATCTCGGCGAGCGGCGCGGTCCTACTTGTGACTGGCGCTTCGAGACTCGAGGGGTCGGGCGTTGAAGTCTTTTCGACTTCAGCGCCCGACCCACTTCCCTTTTCGCTCGCTGGACGCAGGCCTAAAGGCTGCTCTACCCAAACCACTCTTCCTGGAAACTTTGTCCCAGCCGCAGTAGTCTAATCACTGCAGGTAACTCCTTTGTCTCGTTGTTCCATAAAGCGATTCGTTCTTGCAGCTGTCGCTTGCCTGTGGCTCCCAATCCTGGCAATCGCGACCGACAACCCGGCGTTTCTGCCGAAATCGTTTGCCGGCTGGACTCAAACCGGCCAGCCGCAGATCACGACTGATGCTGCGCAAGCTGATGCTGCCTATCCCGCCGTCCTGAAGGAGTACGGCTTCAGCGATGCGGAGACGGCAACGTACACCCGCGATGACGGCCGCAAGCTGACCATCAAAGCCGCCCGGTTTAACGACGCCACCGGCGCTTACGGCGCATTCACCTTCTATCGCCAGCCGGTGATGAGGACCGAGGAGATCGGGACTAAGGCTGCGTCGGCGAATGATCGCGTGCTCTTCTTCCGCAGCAACGTGCTGGTGGAGGCGAACTTCGATCACGTCAGCGCCATGTCGGCGAGCGAGTTACGCGAGCTGGCCGCGATGCTGCCAGTGGCGAAAGGACCGGCCGACAATCTGCCCAACCTGCCTGAATATCTGCCCAAGAAAGATGCGGTGGAGAACTCAGCGAAGTATGTGCTCGGTCCGCAGGCGCTAGTGGCGGCGAAGTCACCGCTCACCGCCGAGCAAGTCGATTTCAGCCACGAGCCCGAGATCCTGATGCAGGATTATTCCTCTAAGGCCGGCGATTTGACGCTGACCTTGCTCGACTATCCGACGCCACAGATCGCAGGCGAGCGCTTGCGAGCATTGCAAGCTGCACAGAAGGGCTCCAACAATTTTCTCGAGCGGCGCACCGGTCCGATCCTGGAAGTTGTCAGTGGCGCGGTCGGCAGCAGCGAAGCGCAGCAGCTTCTCAACTCGGTGAACTACGAAGCTGAGGTGACGTGGAACGAGGCGACGTCGCTCAGCAAGCGCGACAACATCGGCAACTTGATCGTCGCGGTCTTCGCGTTGATCGGAATCATTCTGCTGATCTCGATCATCTTTGGAGTTTTTTTCGGAGGCATTCGCATTGTGGTGAAGCGGTTGTTCCCCAACAGGGTGTTTGACCGCCCCGAGGAAGTTGAGATCATCCAGCTGCACCTGGAAGAGCCAACCGAACGGTAACACGCAATTTATCAGCAGCTTAGACAGAATTAGCCCAAATCGGACAAAATCAGGCGGCTTCTCTACGGTTTTTGGGATTTATTGCAAGTGCTTGAAAACACAGTAATCTAAGTCGCCAAAATTCCTTGACACGCACTTCCCAGAACCCTAGTATTTGATGCAGAAAGTTTTGACGGTCTAGCCTCCGTTGGAACTATTCTCCCTTGAAGAAGAGGCCGCCCAGTTGCCGGGTGGCCTTTTCATTTGCGCGCGTTGTGGGAAATTGCGCGCTGTTGTGGAAATTACGAACGCGATTCACCACGGAGAGCACGGGGAAATCAAAAATCAAAGAAAAACTCCGTGCCCTCCGTGCCTCCGCGGTGAACAGTCTTACGGCTTCGCGCTCAACCCATAAAGCTTAATCGCGTTGTCGCGCATCACCTTGCGCGCGAACTCGCTGGCCTGCGCGCGCGTGATCTCGCCGTCCTCCATCATGCCGGTCAGCGCGATGGCCAGCGCCGTCCTTCCCGCGGTCTCCGTCTCGTATCCCGTCTCTTCCCAATTCACCTGCGGCTCGAAGGGATACAGATCGGTGCCGAACAGCACCTTGCCGGGATAGAACTCCAGCATGAGGCGAATGCTGGCGGCGATGTGGCGCGGCGAGGTCATCCAGGTTTGCTCGGAGAAGTCGGCGTAGACGTTGGGCTTCATCAGCAGATAGGGCGCGAACTGCTCGAAGCCGCCAGCGCCGCCGTGCAGCATCACGAAGTTGGTCTTGCGCAGCGTGGGATCGTTGAACACCGAGTCGAGCAGCAGCGGATTAGCGCCCTCCATGCGAAAGTAGCCGCCGCATCCGCCACCGGTGTGGAAGTGCACGGCCAAGCCCAGCCGCCCAGCTTCGCGCGCGATGTAGCGGAAGAGATAATCCTGCAGCGTTTTGTATTCGGCATCGTTGGGGGCTTTACCGCTTTTGATGTACTGCGTATAGATGCCGCCGGCATCCATCTCGCTGGCCGGCTCGAAGTCCAGCGACCGCAGATAGGCCGCCTCGAACTTGATGGCCACCGCGCCGTTCTTGCGCTGTAACTCCAGCAGCAGCGTGATCACGGTCGTCTCATATGCCGAGAGCGATGGCGGCAGCGCAGTTAGGTTGAGTTGCTTCAGGTAACGCTTGAGCAGCAGCTCTTCGCGGTCGAAGAAAATCTTGCGGTCGGGCGACTGCGCCTTCAGCGACGAGTTGTTCAGCGGAAACAGTAGGATGTCGTCAAACGGCACCCACCGGAAGCGCGGCGGCTGCAATCCGGGACCCAGCGCGACGCGATTCGCCAGCTCCGTCTCGATGCCCAGCTGATCGAGCACCCAATTGGGATAGTTGTTGCCCTCGCGCTGCTTGACCGCCTCTTTAGCGGCGATCAACTCCTTGACGTGCTCCGGCTTGAAGTCGTCATACTTGTAGCCGAACATCTTCTGCCACGCCTGGATGTAGACCGGATTGTCCTCGCGAAAGAACCAGCCATTCTCGGTCGGCTCCAGCGGATCGCAGGGCAGCGCATCGAAGTCGTCATCCTTCTCGCCGTGCGGTCCGTTGAGCGCCGGCGGATGAGAGTGATTGTCGATCGCCTTGATGTGGTTAATCTCGTCCAGCAAACCGGGATCAGGCTGGAGCTGTTGGTTGACTTGCGCGAACAATGTAGACGGAAGTGCCAGTGCGAAAACAAGCAGAAAAGTTTTCATCGGCTGCCTGGAGCTCTGCAGAGATCCTTGTCAGAGACTGCGGCAGTCTATCGCGTCGCGATTCCGCCAACAACATGCTTTTCGAACTCGTCCCGGCCCGGCCAGATCCGCAATTTCGTGTCGGGAGCGAATACCGCCGGATTCGGCCTCAGGACGCCGCTGGGACGGACTGCCGTCTCTGTGGTAGGCCCTTCTGCCAGTCGTCGAAATTAGACCCTGTGCTCAGGGCGCACAAGTCACTCTAGTGACCGCGGACCCTGGGCCGTCCCGATCATGACCGTTCCCCCCGCATTCCGAACCCAACCGCCGTCCTTTAGAATCCAACTAACTTGCACTACATGATGGCCGGCCCCGCCCCGCGCCCGGGTCAAAAGAAAACCGAACTCTTCAAGGCGTTGCCGGAGATCCTGCAGCTCATACGCCCGCGCCGAGCCCTGCTCAGCCTGGGCATGGCCCTGATGGTGATCAATCGCGTCTCCGGCCTGGTACTGCCCGCCTCCACCAAATATCTGGTCGACGACGTCATCACCAAGCGGCATTTCAAACTTCTCTACCCGCTGGTCGGCGTCGTGTTGGTGGCGACGCTGATCCAGGGCCTAACCTCGTTCGCCCTCACGCAAACGCTATCCAAGGCCGCGCAAAAGCTGATCGCCGAACTGCGCCGCCGCGTCCAGGAGCACGTCGGCCGCCTCTCAGTTTCGTACTACGACTCCAACAAGACCGGCATGCTGGTCTCGCGCATCATGTCCGACGTCGAAGGCGTGCGCAACCTCATCGGCACCGGCCTGATCGATTTTGTCGGCGGCCTGCTGACCGCGGTCATCGCCTTTGCCGTCCTCATGCGCATCAGCGCCCTGATGACCGCCATCGCCTTCGGCTTTCTGCTGGTCTTCGGCATCGGGCTGCGTAAAGCCTTCCGCGTCATTCGCCCCATCTTCCGCGAGCGCGCCAAGATTAACGCCGAAGTCACCGGCCGCCTCACCGAGTCGCTGGGCGGCGTGCGCGTGGTCAAGGGCTATCACGCCGAAGCCCGCGAGCACGACGTTTTCAGCTCCGGCGTTGAGCGCCTGCTGCAAAACGTCTTCAAAACGCTCACCGCAACTTCAGTCATGAGCCTGTCGTCTTCAACGCTGATGGGCATAATCGGCGCCATCGTGATGTTCATGGGAACGCGCGAGATTCTCGCCGGCAAGCTCACCCTCGGCGGATTCTTCACCTACACCATGTTCCTGGGATATCTCGCCGCGCCCCTCTTCCAGGTCGTCGGTATCGGCACGCAGATCACCGAAGCCATCGCCGGGCTGGAGCGCACTCGCGAAGTCCTCGACGAGACGCCGGAAAACGAAGATCCCGGTCGCATCGTCACGCTTGGCGAGATTCGCGGGGATCTCGCTTTCCAGGATGTCAGTTTTGCCTACGAACAAGCGAAGACGGTACTGCACGACATCTCATTCCACGCTTCGCCGGGAACGGTCACGGCGCTGGTAGGATCGTCGGGCTCCGGCAAGTCGACCATCATCGGCCTGATCGCCGCGTTTCATAAGCCGAACGAAGGCAAGGTTCTGGTCGATGGCTTCGACCTCGCGACAGTCCGCCTCGAGTCCTATCGCACTCAATTAGGGATGGTGCTGCAGGATTCGTTCCTCTTCGACGGCTCGATTCGCGAAAATGTCGCGTTCTCCAAACCCGATGCAGCGGAAGCCGAGATTCTTAGCGCCTGCGCCATCGCGCGCGTCGACGAATTTGCGGAAAAGTACGAGCAGAAGTACGACACCATCATCGGCGAGCGCGGCGTCAAACTCTCCGGCGGCCAGCGCCAGCGCGTCTCCATCGCACGCGCCATCCTGGCCAATCCCCGCATCCTGATCCTTGACGAAGCGACTTCCAGCCTCGACTCCGAATCCGAGGCCATGATCCAGCAAGGCCTCTCGTACCTGATGCAAGGCCGTACGACCTTCGTCATCGCCCACCGCCTCTCGACCATTCGCCGCGCCGATCAGATCCTCGTGGTCGAAGCTGGGCGCATCCTTGAGCGCGGGACGCATCAGTCGCTCTTCGATCTCGGCGGACGCTACTACGAGCTCTATACGAAACAGCACGGCATCGAGCAGAATCTCTTTCTCGCACCCGGCGAAGGCGACACCGTCGAAGAAACCGAGACCGTCCCGCCGAACCCGTCCGCCGCCGATCCTGATCCCAGAGCATTGTTGCGATAGCGCGCTTGGTTGCTTAGGATGTCTGCGTCATACTCGGAACCATCGGGAGGAGACATTCCGTGCGTGCTGTCTCAGCCGCAAAACAAGAAGTGCGCAAGATTCGCGATCGCAGACGGCTGCACCCTTATACCGCGCTGTTGTTCTCCGAACTGGCTCTGATTCTCCTCTATCCCTTCCTTACCCAAATCGGTTATCACGACGAACTGTTTCGACTTTTGGCCCTGATTGTCTTCAGCACATCCCTCTACGCCGTCATGGGTCGGGGACGAATTACCACCATTGCTTTTGTTCTGGGTTTCCCGGCCATTGTGGTGCGACTCATCCGCCTCTTCACGCATGTGCCGGTGTTCAAGATGCCAGACGAGTTCCTTGGCCTGGCCTTCCTGATCTTCGTCACCAGCGCGCTCGTCTGGGCCATTCTGTCGAATCCCAGCGTGACCAGCGACACACTGGCGGGCGCAGTTTCGGCGTACCTTCTTATCGGCATCACTTTCGGCGTGGCCTACATGATCATTAATACCCTGGTGCCTGGCTCGTTCCGGGACACGGTAGAACAGGGCAAGCGCTTCACTCCCGCCGATTTCACATTCTTCAGCTTCGTCACCCTCACCACCGTTGGATACGGCGACATCGTTCCCTGGGCCAGCCATGCCCGCTCGCTCGCCATCATCGAATCCGTAATCGGCATCATGTATCCCGCGCTGCTCATCAGCCGCCTGGTGGGAATGCGCAATAGCAAGCGCGAGGAATCCTGAACGGTAGTGCGGCGGTGTTAGAGCGGCCCTAGGCCTGTGTTAGAGAGGCGGTTGGTAGAGCGGGCCTTCAGGCCCGCGTTGAAGACCCACCCCAAGTCGTGTCATCCTGAGCGAGCGCGGAGCGCGAGTCGAAGGACCCCTATTTCCCTCACCGTCTCCCGCCGTTTGAGCCAGCCTCCCGAAGATAGTATTCTGCAATTACCGATCCAATTTTTCGTGGAGGTACTGATATTGCGCCGTGCTTTGCAATCACCGGTTTTTCCGGCCTTGTTGATCCTCGTCCTCATGGCCTGTTTCGCTCAACCCGTCTGGGCGCACGCGGTCCTGATGCAGTCGAAGCCCGCCATCGACTCCACCGTGAAAGGCCCCAACGTTCCTATCTGGCTGAAGTTTAACGTTCGCGTTGATGGCAAGCGGTCGCACCTGCAGTTGATCGCCGCCGATGGCTCGACGATGGAAGTTCCAGCTCCGAAACAAACCGCGCCTGACATCCTGGAGTCCAGCGTCAGCGGTTGAAGCCCGGGGCCTACAAATTGCAGTGGCGAGTGCTGGCCTCCGACGGCCACATGAGCAACGGCGTGGTTGAGTTCACCGTCAACTAATCCCTCCCGATGCTGAAGCTTGTCGACATCTTTGGCTATCTCGCCGTAATCCTGAGCGCGGCCACCCTGATAGCGCAGTCGCTGCTGCTGGGTGGCCTGGTCTTCACCTTCTGGATCGCCCGGCCCAGCGCAAGTCTCGCCGACGATAGCCTGGTGCGGGTTCGTGCGCGATCGCTTCGGCTCTTTCGCACCTCCGCCATTGGCCTCGTCATCATTCAGCTGCTCTATCTTTATGTCAATTCCAGCGCGCTGATGGCCTCGGCTGAGATCGGCTTCCGCGAAGTCACCGGCGCGAATTTCTTCATTGCCAGCACGGTCATGTTGGTCAGCTCCCTGATCATCGCCATCGTCGTAAGCGAGCGCAGGCACCCCGTCTGGATGCTCACTCTGCTTGTCATGTGCGTACTGGGCGGATCCGTCATGACCGATCACGCCGCCTCGCGCATGGAAGGCCGCGCGCTTCTGATCGTTCTTACCCTGCTTCATGTGACGGCGACGGGCTTCTGGATTGGCGGCCTGCCTTTCCTGCTGATGGGACTGCACGTCAGCCGCGAGCGAGCGACGCAGTGGTACCTCACGCAACGCTTCTCGCAGCTGGCACTGATCAGCGTGGTCGTGCTGGTTGCCAGCGGCGTCTGCATGAGCTTGTCGTATGTCGGCTCCTGGCGGGCCCTCATCGGCACCTCGTATGGACTGATGTTGCTGGCGAAAGTCGGCATGCTGCTCTGCATGCTCGCGTTGGGCGGAATCAACTTCCTGATGCTGCGGCGATACGCGCCCGGCGAGACAATTCCGCGCCTGCGCCGGCTGGTCGAGGCCGAGGTCGGCATTGGCATTACCATCGTGCTGGCCGCCGCGTCCATGACGGCTTCGCCTCCCGCGGTCGACTTGCCCAACGATACCGTTCAGCCTTCGCACATCCTGGCTCGCCTCGAACCCAGGTGGCCGCTGTTGCGCAGCCCCGATCTCGCCGCGCTCTCCACGCGCATACCGGGCCAGCATTATTCCACGGATGATCCCACGCGCAAGACGATCGCCTACACCAGCGAGGGATCGCCTCTGTCGATCCGCAGCATTGCTGACAGGAAGTGGTCGGAGTACAACCATCATTGGATGGGGCTGATCGTCCTGGGCATGGGCCTGCTCGCCTTGCTGGCGCGTACCGGCCACGCCAAATGGGCAGAGAACTGGCCCCTGCTCATGATCGGCATCGGCATCTTTATCTTGTTCCGCGGCGATCCCGACACCTGGCCGCTTGGCCCCAAGAGCTTCTGGGCGACGTGGGCCGATCCCGAGATCTTCCAGCATCGCGCCGCCGCTCTGCTCTGTATCGCTTTTGCAATCTTCGAGCTGCGTGTCCGCCGCACTCCTTCGCAACACGGCGTTCTGCCCTTGATCTTCCCGCTCCTCTGCGCCGTCGGTGCCGCCTTGCTGCTCACCCATTCTCACGGCACTGCGAATGTCCGGGAAGAAACTCTGGCCGAGCTCAGTCATACGCCGCTGGCGGTGGTAGGCGTCGTCGCCGGCTGGTCGCGCTGGCTGGAGCTTCGATTGCCGGAGGAAGACCGCTCCATCCCGTCCTGGATCTGGCCGTTGTGCTTTGTGATCATCGGGGCCGGGCTGTTGAACTATCGCGAACTCTAGTCCGCCACGATTGGAAGCGTGCTGCCAGACAGCTTCGCTTCGCAGCCGGTAAGTAGCGTCATCTTGTTGTTAACACGCGCTATAATCATTAGCATTGACGGGGCCGCGTCACCGTTGCACGATTCGTTTAGCTTGGATCACTCTGAGGTAGTGGTTCGCACCAGATAGCTGCGATTCGCATTTGGAGGTTGTATCATCCTGCAAGTAGAAGAGACCAAAGCGGCGAAACCCAGTTTCGGCCTACTGCCACCCCAGTTTCTCCCACGCCGTTACAAGCCTAGAAATGTGGGCAGCTGGTCCGGTCATCTGGCCTTCGCCAATGATCTGATCTCGGCCATACAGCCGAGTCTTCTGGTCGAACTGGGCACCCACTGGGGTGAAGCCTATTTCACCTTCTGCCAGACGGTTGAAGAGCAGCAGCTTTCCTGCACGTGTTACGCCGTCGATCAGTGGCAGGGAGACGAGCACGTCGGCCGCTATGGCGAAGAAGTCTTCGATGACGTCAACGAGTACAACAATCGCTATTATGGGCAATTCTCTTATCTCCTGCGGCGAAGCTTCGACGATGCGCTCTCTAAATTTCAGGACGGCTCCATTGATCTTCTGCACATCGATGGTTTGCATACCTACGAAGCCGTAAGTCATGATTTCCGCTCCTGGCTGCCAAAAGTCAGCAATGGCGGAATAATCCTGCTGCAGGACATCTCTCTCCGTCATGCGGACTTTGGCGTCTGGCGGCTTTGGGATGAGATCAAAGCGGAATTTCCTGATACCTTCGAGTTTCATCACAGCTGGGGACTTGGTGTTATTGCCAAAGGCAGCGCCAATCGAAGCTCCACACTCACTGAACTTCTGTTTGACGGCTCGCCGTCGGCTCGTGAGAATCTGCGCCGTCACTACGTTATCTACGCGTCGCATCTGGAAAACATCTTAGGTCGCTTCCCGCTGGCAGTCGGCCGTTCAGCTCCGGACAATGGTATTTCCGACATTCGGGTGCAGGTATTTCCCTATGGTGAGCATGGTTATTCGGAAGTAAACTCCCAGGTTTGTCCCATGCGCCCTGGTGTATGGGAGACCTTAACTTTCGACCTGCGAGTACCCATTAATCTTGGTCCGCTTAGGATAGACCCGGGTTCGGAGCCATCCTTCATTGAAGTAGGCGACGTCCGGATACATTCTGGCAGGCCTGAAGATCTCGCCTGGGGGGCCCGGGTCTCATCGAACGAGCGCGACATTTCCCCAGCGGGCACCATGCGGCTCCCTTTTGACGACACAAGATCGTTCCTGATTAGTTTCGGCGACGATCCGCAGATTATGCTCGCAGTTCCTGCCGAGATCAGTAGTCCGGCGAGATTAACCATCTCTCTTAGGATATTTCCCGCGTCCAAACAGACTATTGAGCTATTTGAATTATTCACTTCGCAGCTTACGGAAGGTATAAGCAGATTACAACGGCAGCTCACACAGCACCAACAATTGCAAATAGAACAGCAAGAACGGCACGAGCAGCAAGTCGCGGGCCTACAGCGCGAGTCTGAGCGTCTTATATCGGACTTGGCCGCTGCACGAGCCGAGTCTTCGGACCTGGCCGTTGCAAGAGCCGAGTCTTCGGACTTGGCCGTGAGAAATGCAGCGACGCAACTTACCCTCCAGCAAACACAGCAGAAGCTGCTCATTGCCGAAGACACCGTTTACCGAATGCATCATTCGCTGTCCTGGAAAGTGACAGAACCCCTTCGCAAGCTAATAGCTCTGGTGCGATCTGGTCCAAGACAGCCTGGAAGATAATTCGCTGATGCCTTGGAAATACGGGATCTATCTCAGGAGAATTGATGGAAGAGCAAGAAGTATTGTCGACTCTCAGAGCGCATGTCGCTAGCTATCAGAGCCGCAGCTCGAATGAGTCCGGCACGAAAGCCTCGATTGATCCTCGAGTAGTAGAAGAGTTATCCGCTGAAGTCTGGAATTCCAGTAATGCGGTCGGAAAACTTAATCCCAGAAGTCCGGGTCTTCTCAACGAGCTCATCCAGTCCCTTAAAAAGGTGTTACAGCGTTCTTTGGGTTGGTACACGCGTCCTCTGCAGGTGTTTCACCGCAATGTCGCCCAGGCGATTGACCTACATGGACAAGCGATCAATTCGATTCAGCGTCAACTACTCGATCTTCCGACCGCCGTAGCTTTGAACGAAGCATTCGAGAGCGCAAGGCTCGCGACTCAAGAACAGCAGAGTCCGTATATTCGGTTCTTTCACGGACTTTCGCCGGTCGTCGATCTCGGTTGCGGCCGGGGAGAATTCCTCGAACTGCTGAGAGATGCAGGGATTGAATCTTACGGCGTCGATTCCGACCCCTCAGCCTGTGAAGCTGCTCGTCGGCAGCGCCTGACGATTGTTGAGGCTGACCTATTTCAACATCTTAAACAACTGCCGGAGCGGTCGCTGGGTGGAGTTTTTTCCGCTCGGCTAATCGAGTACCTGCCTCCTCACCAGCAGTCGGAATTCGTAGCTCTGTGCTCATCCAGGCTAAAACCGGGCGGGCGGATCGTTGTTGAGACCATAAATCCCGACTCGGACTCACCCTTCGGACGGAACTGGCGCCTCGATCCTAGTCACCTCCATCCCATCTATCCGGAACTCTTGCGATCAATCCTTGAAAGCAGTGGATTTCACGATTCGCAGATCTGCATCCTTGCTCCGCATGTCGTCTCTGTCGCTAATAGCGGCGAAGTTGGCATGCACTCCGGGAATGGCCGGGGCGGCGAGATCGCTGTCCAGCCAAGTGTAGCCAGCGCTCCAGCCTACGCGGCCATAGGTACGCGTGCCTAAGCAGCTTTCACGGAATTGTCAAGCAGATGAACTCCCAACGCGTAGAATTCGCCGCCTGTACCATAATCGCCAAGAACTACTTGCCGATGGCTCGTGTACTCTCTGATTCGTGGCGGAAATTTCATCCTGATTGTCCGATGTTTGTCTTGTTCCTGGACTCGCCGCAAGGTTTCTTCCGGCCGGAAGACGAACCGTTCTGCTCCGTGTTCGCCTCCGATCTACAAATTCGAAATCTCCCGGGCTTCCTTTTTAAATACAGCATCCTTGAGGCCAGTACCGCTGTCAAGCCTTACCTGCTGAACTATCTCTTTCGGCAGTACTCTGTCGACAAGCTTTTATATCTTGATCCTGACATTCTGATCTTTGAGTCCCTCCACAACCTGCGGGAAACTTTGGAGGACGCCAACCTGCTTCTCACACCACATCTGCTGTCTCCTCTACCACCTGATGGCTGTGGGCAGGACGAGCATGAAATACTGCAGGCTGGTACCTACAATCTGGGATTCTTAGGTATCAGAAATAGTCTTGAGTCCAGGCGGTTTCTTCGTTGGTGGTCTGAGAAGCTATACCACCAGTGTATCGTCTCGTTTGAGAATAACCTGTTCGTCGATCAGCGATGGGTTGACATGGTGCCAGGCTTGTTCGAGGGAGTACAGGTTGTCCGCGACCCTGCCTATAACATCGCATACTGGAATCTCCACGAGCGAGCAATCTCGCTGGACGATGGAGTACAGGTGAATGGTCGTCCGCTGCGCTTTTTTCACTTCAGCGGTTTTAATCCGGATAAGCCATCGACTATATCCAAGTACCAGAATCGCTATGAAATGGCGAATGTAGGACAGACTCGTAAGCTTTATAATTTATACCGCGACCTATTGATCGAGAGCGGCTGGGACGAATGTAAGGACTGGACCTACAGTCACAACTTCTTTGCGAACGGCGTCAAGATTCCTGCCGAAGCCCGGCGTTACTATTGGGGCCTGGGGCCCGACGTCGACCATCTCGGCAATCCTTTCACCTGGCTGAAGCATATCAAGGAGCCACCGGTTCCTCGATTCGACTTAGACAGAAGTAGCGATTTGGCACCCGGTGTCAATCTACTCGGTTATTTCGAATCGGAAAAAGGGGTCGGTGAAGGAGTAAGAAGCAATCTCAGGATTATTCAGGCTACCGGCCTTCCTTACGTCCTGAATAACTGGGTCGATTCGGGATCCAGCAATGTCGAATCCGTCTCTGGCAAACTCGATACCAACAATCCCTATGTCATTAATTTGATGACCTTGAATGCCGATGGCTTGCAGGCTTTTGGTAGAAATCATTCGGACTATCTCACGGGTCACTATAATATCGGCTATTGGGCCTGGGAGCTTTCCGATTTTCCTCCTGAATGGGATACTTCATTCGGCTATGCCGATGAGATTTGGACTCCAAGCAAGTTCACTTCTGAGTCCGTCGCGCATTGTTCTCCTGTTCCGGTAAGAGTGGTTCCTCACGCACTTGTAAGTACAGACTTCGATGCCACACCTGATCGCGCCGCATTCGGACTTGATCCAAATGTTTTCCTATTTCTGTTTCTGTTTGATTTTCACAGTTTTCTCCAGCGCAAAAACCCTCTCGGCTTGATCCGCTCGTACAAGAAGGCCTTTGGCAACAGGAAGGACGTTCAGCTACTGATTAAGTCCTCTCATAGTGCCCAGCATAAAGACGAGCTAGCGTTGTTGCAGGATGCCGTGAGCGGGACCAATGTCAAGATACTTGACACTGTCCTGACCAGAGAGGCGAAACAGCAATTAATGAAGACCGCCGACTGTTATGTTTCTCTTCACCGGTCAGAAGGTTTCGGCTTGACCCTCGCAGAAGCTATGATGTGCGGCAAACCTGTCATAGCAACCGCCTATTCGGGGAATGTCGACTTCATGTCCGATTCGGATAGCTTTCTTGTTCCATACAGGATGGTTGCCATCGACCGAACTCACGGTCCTTACAAAGCGGGCTACCAGTGGGCCGATCCGGACCTCGATTACGCGGTCGACTTTATGCGGTATGTCGAGAGCCATCGCGAAGCCGCTGCCAGCCTCGGATTGCGAGCAAAGGCAAAAGTATCGGACATTCTAAATCCGGCAACGATTGGCGCGGCTGTGCGTCAGCGGCTTGAAGCACTGGGATTGGCCGAGCGAGTAGATCAACCGCATGCAATGCTGATCAACGATCGGTAGTCAGGCTACGTGTCGACTTCCGCGCAGGAAAGTTTCGCGGCAGCGGTTCACCCCAAACCAATAGGCCAACTCACGGTAGTCGTCGGCATCGAAGACCGCGATGTCGGCGTCTTTCCCCGACTCCAGGCTTCCCTTTTTGCTTTGCAGCCGCAGTGCACATGCGCCGTTGTAGGTGGCGGCGGTGATCGCCTCTGCCGGTGACATCTTCATATGCGTACATGCTGCCGACAGCACGAACGGCATGGACAGCGTGGGCGCGGTCCCGGGGTTGTAGTCCGTAGCAAGTGCCACGGCAACGCCTGAGTCGATCAGCTTGCGGGCTGGTGGAAACGATTGTAATCCCAGGAAGTAGTTTGCGGCTGGAAGTAGCGTCGCGACCGTGTCGACCTTGGCCAGAGCCGCAATATCTTCCTCGCTCACAAAATCCATGTGATCCAAAGAAGCAGGACGAAACTCTAATAATGGCGCAAGCGCCGCCGGCGTGAGCTGGCAAACATGCGCCCGCACACCAAAGCCGTGCTCGACCGCTGCGCGTAAGATCCGTTGCGACTGCTCCATTGTGAAAGCACCACGCTCGCAGAAGACATCAACGAACTTGGCGAGCTTCTGCTGGGCAGCTGTTGGAATCATCTCTTCGCAGACCACGCGCACGTACTCATCGGGATTTTCGCGGTATTCCGGTGGCACCACGTGTGCTCCCAACAGTGTGGGAACGACCGTTCCCGGCCATCCACGTGCCGCAAGGCGAATCGCTTCCAGCGACTTCAGCTCAGCCTCAAGACTCAATCCGTAGCCCGACTTCGCTTCGACGGTTGTTGTACCGTGCGCAGCCATCTCTTCTAGCGCTCCCACAATGTGGGAGGCGATCTCGTCTCGAGACGATCCCCGAACACCTCGCAGGCTGGAGCGAATGCCTCCTCCTGCCGCAGCGATCTCTTCGTAAGTCGCGCCCGAGATTCGTTTTTCAAAATCGATCAGGCGAGGGCTTGTAAACGCGGGATGAGTGTGGGAATCGACAAAGCCGGGAAGTACCACATTGTGGGAGCAGTCGATTTCTTCAGCGCTTCTCGCCAGTTCATGCTTGACGACCTCGTGCGTGGTTCCGACCGCCGCGATTTTGCCGTCGACGCTTAGTACCGCGCCGTCTTCAATGATTCCAAGTTCTCGCATCTGCGCGCCGCGGCGCGGGCCGCGCTCATTGGCGGCGCTGCGTAAAGTCAGCAGTTGAGCGGCATGAACCAGCAGGATTGTCCGCGGTCCCGATTGGGCGCTATTGGGCAAACCGGGTGCTTTCTTGCGTGTGGTGTCCAAAGTGTTTTTCGAAATTCTGCCTTTGAAACGGCAAGGATGCTCGGCCCGCGCCGAATGTGAGCGAGAACGTTGGAATCCGGAGGTTGCTTAGCTAGCTGCTAATTGCTAGTTGCTTTCTTCCATCGGCACCTTGATTCCCTTCTCCTTCGCGAAGCGCTTCGCTTCGTCGTAGCCAGCATCCACGTGGCGCGCGACGCCGATGCCTGGATCGTTCGTCAGAACGCGCTCGATGCGCTTGGCCATGCCGTCGCTGCCATCGGCAACCGTTACCTGCCCAGCGTGTTGCGAATACCCTATGCCCACCCCCCCGCCGTTATGAATCGAGACCCAGGACGCGCCACTAGCCGTGTTCAAGAGCGCGTTCAGCAGTGGCCAATCGGCAATCGCATCGCTGCCGTCTTTCATCGCTTCCGTCTCGCGGAAAGGCGAGGCGACAGAACCGCAGTCCAGGTGGTCGCGGCCCATGACAATCGGCGCCTTCAGTTTGCCTTTTTTCACCAGATCGTTCAGCGCCAGCCCGAACTGCGCGCGCTCGCCGTAGCCAAGCCAGCAGATGCGACACGGCAGTCCCTGGAACTTGATTCGCTTACGCGCGAGATCGATCCAGCGGCTCAGAATGCGGTTGCCCGGAAACATCTCCAATACCAAATCGTCGGTGACGTGAATGTCCGCCGGATCACCCGACAGCGCCGCCCAGCGAAACGGCCCGCGTCCCTCGCAGAACAGCGGACGAATGTACTCCGGAACAAATCCCGGGAAATCGTACGCGTTCTTCACCCCGTGGTCGAAGGCGAAGGTGCGAATGTTGTTGCCATAGTCGAAGGTGACCGAACCCATCTTCTGCAGCTTCAGCATGCCCTCGACGTGGCGCGCCATGGTGTCGAGCGAGCGCTCTTCATAGGCCTTGGGATCGCGTTTGCGCAGCTCCAACGCGTCTTCCAGCGTCATGCCGTTCGGCACATAACCGTTCAGCGGATCATGGGCTGACGTCTGATCCGTGAGAATGTCGGGCACGACACCACGCTCAGCAAGCTCAGGAATGATGTCACCGCAATTGCCGACCAGTCCAACGGAGATGTTTTCCTTCTTGCGAACCGCGTTCTTGATGATGCGCAGCGCCTCGTCGAGCGAGTTGACCATGAAGTCGCAATAACCGGTACGCAGACGCTTCTTGATGCGCTCCGGGTCGACTTCGATGCCGAGGTAGCAGGCCCCGGTCATGGTCGCTGCCAGCGGCTGCGCGCCGCTCATACCGCCCATGCCGCCTGAGACGATTAGCTTGCCGGCCAAGTCGCCGCCCAAATGCTTTTCGCCAGCGGCGGAAAACGTCTCGTATGTTCCCTGAATGATGCCCTGCGAGCCAATGTAGATCCACGAGCCGGCCGTCATCTGGCCGTACATGATCAGGCCGAGCTTCTCGAGCTCGTTGAACTTCTCCCAGTTGGACCAGTGGCCCACGAGATTCGAGTTGCAGATAAGCACGCGGGGCGCGTAGTCATGGGTGCGGAAGATGCCCACCGGCTTGCCCGACTGCACCAGCAACGTCTCATCGTTGTCCAGCGACTTTAACGAATTGACGATTGCGTGATAGCAGTCCCAATTGCGCGCAGCACGGCCCGTGCCACCGTAAACAACCAGGTCCTGCGGCCGCTCGGCGACGTCGGGGTCGAGGTTGTTCATCAGCATGCGCATTGCAGCTTCCTGCGCCCAGCCTTTGCAGGACAGCTCATTGCCGCGCGGCGCCCGCACCGGCGTATAGGAAGAAACGGATGAATCGGTCATTACTGACATAACAACTAAATGGTAGTGCGGGGGATGGACCAAAAACAAGCCGTCAGCTTTCGGCCGTCAGCTTTCAGCTAAAGAGTCATCCAGCGGGGGATACAGCAAGGCTGAAGAGGAAACGTTGTCGAGCCTATTCTTGAGCTGACAGCTGAAAGCCGATGGCTGACAGCTGAAACAAAATGGGGAGCGGCTGTTTGGCCATCTCCCCTCTCTCTCCGATCAGGTTTGCAATTGGTGCTAGCTTACGGGATTCGAATCTCCGCAGACATCAATAAACCGTAAATATATTGTAAAAACCGCTGTGGATAAAGGTTGCGCGCGCTTCCTGCATACCTACCACATTGTGTGATCCCCGATTGTGGCACATCCCGTCACGGAGATGCTGCTCCTCGCCGTTATGCCACAATGTAAGACTCCGTAGATTCGCGGCATCATCCACAATGTCAGACAGAGCAGTTCTCGTATACTGATCTGCGACTATGAAGGCGATTGTTGCAATTGGCGGCGGAAAATTTACCAACGGGAGCAGAGTCCCCATTGATCGGGAAATTGTCCGTCTTTCCGGCAAGAAGCACCCTAGGCTGCTTTTCATCCCGACCGCAAGCTCGGACTCGGAGCTCTACTGGCAGCACATTTCTGAATACTTTGGTGATTTTCTGAAATGCCGGGTAGACGTGCTTTGGCTCTTGAAGGAGAGCCCATCTCGAGACGAAATCAAGCGCAAGATTTTCTCTGCGGACATCATTTATGTGGGCGGCGGAAATACGCTGATGATGATGCGCCTCTGGCGACGGCTGGGCGTGGATAAATTCCTCCGGACGGCGTATGAGAAAGGCATTGTGCTCTCCGGGGCCAGCGCAGGCTCGATCTGCTGGTTTGATTCTGGACACTCTGACTCGATGTCTTTCTACAATCCGAAAAAGTGGAAATACATCAATGTCACAGGCCTGGGACTAGTAAGTGGGATTCACTGCCCGCACTACAACGGTATGACCGGCGGCGTTCCCCGAAGACGAGAGTTCCGGAGGATGATCGGCAAGATGGGAGGCGTGGGCATCGCCATCGAGAACGGCTGCGCGATCGAGTTCATCGACGGCCGCTTCTATCGAGTCATCGCGTCAAGAGAGAATGCGCGCGCTTACAGGTTTTACAGACGCAGAGGCGATGTAGTCACGGAACAAATACCTCAGAGGAGTAAACGTATGCCGCTGGAAAGCCTCTGGGTGATCGAGCCCTATGATTGAACTTTGTCCCCTGCTTTTGCGCCCTCTCGTCGAGAGTCGCGGGCAGCGATCCTGCGTCGTAGCCATCCCTGGATGTCGAGCTGCCGATTAAGCCACTTCAACAACCGGAATAATGGAACCAGGTACCAGAAACGCTTCCATAAGTAGTTTCCAACGCCCTTTTTTGCCCAACTGTCGGCAACATCTTCTTTTTCTTTGAATTCGGGCCGGTGTTGGGCGTGTATGTGATGGCCGAGTTCATGGAAGAACGTCCTTCCAAGTTCTGTCTCGCGGGTCATTGGAAAACTCAATAAGCGGCGAGAATAATTTCTGAAGATCGAATCGATCCGCAGTTCGATCCACGCAGGATTGCTGCCCCACTCGGGGTGGTAAAGTCCGCGCGCTTTGGCTGCAGATACCTTCTTGCCCCGAGACCAAGTCATCCTGCGGGCGCGTTTGCCAGTTAAAGCGTCTTCATTCGTAAGCACGATGCTGCCAAGGCCGACCAGATACTTAGAGGGAACGGTAGCCACCATCCTCTCAATCGCGAGCTTGACATCGAAAGGTGGAGCGTAGCCCTCGTACTGTTCGTAGACTGGAACGTGGGGAGACTCTGGCATGGCAAATGGGAGCATGTCAGTATATCTGGTTGACCGCGCGTTTGACCCCGCTCTCCGCGGCCTGCTACCTTCAAAGATTCGCCTTCTCCGCAAATTTTCCGTAAGAGAGATTAGCCATGGCACTCAAATTCAAGGGCGTGGATTTCATCGAGTACGACACGCTGCTCACCGATGACGAGCGGCTGGTACGCGACACCACCCGCAAATTCATTGAAGAGAACCTCGTCCCAATTATCGAGCAGTGCAATCGCGACGGCCGCTTTCCCAAGGAGCTGATCAAGCCGATGGGCGAGCTAGGCTTCTACGGCGCCAGCCTGAAGGGCTACGGTTGCGCCGGCATGTCGAGTGTGGAATACGGACTGATGACGCAGGAACTGGAGCGCGGCGACAGCGGTGTGCGCTCGTTCGTCAGCGTGCAGTCGGGGCTGTGCATGTACCCCATCTACGCCTTCGGCAGCGAGGAGCAGAAGCAGAAGTATCTGCCGAAGATGGCGCTGGGCGAGATCCTCGGTTGCTTCGGATTGACCGAGCCAGACGCCGGCTCGAATCCTTCTGCCATGCGCACTCGCGCGAAGAAAGACGGCAATGAGTACGTCCTCAGCGGGGAGAAGATGTGGATCACCTCCGGCTCGATCGCCGATATCGCCATCATCTGGGCCAAGGTGGAAGATGAGGACGATCTGATTCGCGGCTTCATCGTCGAGACCAACCGTCCCGGATTCAAAGCTGCTGACGTGCACGGCAAGTGGTCGCTACGGGCTTCAGTGACGTCGAGTTTGTCGTTGCAGGATGTGCGCGTGCCGGCAGAAAATCTGCTGCCGCAGTCCGGCGGGCTGAAGTCGCCGCTGAGTTGCCTTAACCAGGCGCGTTACGGAATCGCCTGGGGTGCGCTTGGAGCCGCCATGGCTTGCTATGATTGCGCGCTGCAGTACTCGCAATTCCGCAAGCAGTTCCACGATCAGCCCATCGCGTCGCATCAACTGGTGCAGGAGAAGCTGGTCTGGATGATCAGCGAGATCACCAAGGCGCAGCTGCTCGCCTTGCAGGTCGGCCGACTGAAGGACGCGGGCAAGGCTAAGCCGTGGCACATCTCAATGGCCAAGCGCAACAACGTTTGGATGGCGCTGGAATGCGCGCGTATGGGACGCGACATTCTCGGCGCAAACGGCATCGCCGACGAGTACCCCATCTTCCGCCACATGGCGAACCTGGAGTCGGTGAAGACCTATGAGGGCACGCACGACATCCACACCCTGATCATCGGCGATCATATTACGGGTTACGCAGCGTTCTAAAGGCCGTTGCGACTGGTCAGTTATCGGTTGTCCGTCCGGTGACCGGTTCGGGACTCCGGACCTCGGTAAGTGATGAAAGTCCTCGAACCTTGACCACAACGGGTGTATCCTTTGCGTTTGTGCTGGGACTGGGCCTTCTTCTGCCCAAGTCCCGCGCATCAAAGACATGGCGAAAGGCTTGCCGAGGTCCCCAGCAAGCGGCGAATTCTTGGTTGCTGGGATTGGAATCTGCACTCGTAGCTCATAATTCTGCATTTGCAGGCCGCGCCTATGGAGGCTCCATGGCAACAACAATTCAAACCAAAGACCCGGAAATGATGACACACACTCCCACAGCTAATTTTGAAACCGATCTCGCAATGGAGTTCTTGCGGGTGGTGGAAGAAGCGGCGATTGCCTCGGCCAAGACGATGGGCCAGGGCGACCGCAAGCACGCCGACGAGATGGCGACCGAGGCCATGCGATCCGTCATGGATTCAGTGCCGATGGACGGCACCATCGTCATCGGCGAGGGCGAACGCGATGAAGCGCCCATGCTGTACATCGGCGAGAAGGTCGGCAAGCAGGACGGCGGCAGCTATCCCGCCGTCGACATCGCGGTCGATCCGCTCGAGGGAACGAACCTTTGCGCGACGGGATCGCCGGGCGCGATCACGGTGCTGGCGGCGTCGGAAAAAGGCGGGCTGCTGCACGCTCCCGACTGCTACATGGAGAAGATCGTCGTCGGCCCGTCCTGCAAGGGAGTGGTCGATCTCGAGGCTCCAGTAGGCCACAACCTGCACGTCATCGCCAAAGTTCTGGACCGCGATGTGGAAGATCTGGTGATCATCATCCTCGACCGTCCGCGGCATGAGAAGTTGATCAACGAAATCCGCAAAGCCGGCGCGCGCATTCGATTGATCTCCGATGGCGACCTTTCACCGGGCGTGGCAGCGTCGATGCTCGGATCCGGCGTACATGCCGTGATGGGAACAGGTGGCGCTCCGGAAGGCGTTATTACCGCCGCCGCGGTCCGCTGCCTCAACGGCTACATGGTCGGGCGGCTGGTGGGCTACACGCCGGAACAGGGCGAGCGCATGAAGGACATGGGCATCAGCGATCCGAAGCGCATTTATACGGCGGACGAACTGGCGCCCGGCAAGCAAATCATCTTCGCCGCCACCGGCGTCACCGAAGGGACGTTGCTCAAAGGTGTGCGGTTCTTCGGCGATGGCGTGCGTACAACATCGCTGGTGATGAAACTGAGCAAGGGCAAGGTACGCTTCATCGAAACAATTCATCTCGACCGCCGTCCGGATGTGAAGGTCAGAATTCCGGAGCGGTAATAAGCCAAGGATCGGAAGTGATCGGCCCTCCTCACCGGGAGGGCCGTTTCTGTTTCGGCAATCGAGAGCCGAACTTGAGCTCCAGATTCGCGAAAAACAGGAATTGTCCTCGAATCTAGCTCTTTTCGGCCAGAGTTCCGAATACGAGCCAACTCCGCATTTTCTGCTTGCTTCTGTAATAGGAGGAGTAAAATTCAGCTAGACACAAGGATTGTAGCTGCGGGTGGAACGGTCCATCCGGAGAGGCTTTTCATGAACGTTCATGTCAGCTACAAGGTTTCCAAGACACCCGACCTCGAGAAGATCATCAATCAACAAGCTGAGAAGCTAGCCCGGTACCTTCAGGTGTTTCGCCCCGAGTTGGTGCACCTGAAAGCAAACGTCGAGGAGAACTCCGCGCGCCAGGGCTTTGTCGTGTCGCTCAACTTGCGATTGCCTTCGGGGCAGATGGCTTCGCAGGAGAGCAGCCCAACGGCAACCACAGCCATCAAGGCGGCGTTTGACGATGTCTGCGAGCAGGTGAAACGGCACAAGCAACTGCTGCGCAACCACCACAAATGGCCGCGGCGCCGCGGACCGACTCGTGCCACAGTGGGCACCGTTCCTTTCGAACAAACGGTTGCGGTGGTCGTGCCGGAGAAAGTTTCCTTCAGCGACATCACTAGTTACGTGAACATCAATCTTCCCCGGCTGAAGCGCTTCATCCAGCGCGAGCTGCAATACCGCGAGGATCAGGATCAGTTGCGGCCCAACCAGATCACGGTGGAAGACGTGGTGAACGAGGCCATCGCCAACGCTCTGGGGGAGCAGGACGACAAGCCGGAGAAGATGAAGCTGGAGCCCTGGGTGCACCGCCTGGCGCGGGAAGCGATTAATCGTCTGTCATCCGATGGTCTTGAAACAGGTCTGGTTCCATTGGAGCGCTCGCATGGCCAGCAGAATGTACAGGGTTCAGACGAGGCGATGCTGCAATTTCATCAGCCGGATGACAAGCTGATGGAAGAAAATGTGATTCCCGATCCCGCGGCCAATACGCCGGAGGAACTCGCGGCGCGAAGCGAGCTGCTGAATCTGGTGGAAACGACCTTGCAAGACGCGGGCCGCGACGAACAGGAAGCATTCATTCTGTACACGATGGAAGGCTTTACCCTGCAGGAAATCGCCGACATCAATAACCACAAAGTGGAGGAGGTGCGCGCAGCTATTCGCCGGGCAGGCGATCATCTGCAACGCGCCTTACCCATGAAAGATCCCCTCAAAGACAAGCTCCTGGAGTATTCCAAGAGCGCCTGATTTCGGGGGCTGCCGTGCAGTCCCCGCCTTCGTCATCGATCCACGAAACCTGAAACAGGAGAACGGAATGATCACACGCGATGACATCCGAGAACTTGCTAACTTCAAATCGCCGCAAGGCTGCGCCGTAACGTTCTACTATCAGCCGGCGACGCCACTCAATAAATCGCACCGGGAAGAGACCATCCTGGTGAAGGACCTGATTCGTACTGCCCTGCGCGAAGCGGAGAAACACGGCAAGAACGGCTCAACTCGAAGTGACCTGGAAAAAATCAGCGGCATGGTAGACCCGCTGCATGGGAGCAGCGGAAAAGCGAAGGCCATCTTTGCCTGCGGCCAGGAGGGATTCTGGCGCGAGTTTGACATTCCCGCGCAACTGCTGAAGCCACATGTCGCCATCAGCCAGCGCTTCCATCTGAAGCCTTTGGCGGCTGTGCTGGACGGTGAACAGCGCGCTTGCGTGCTGCTCGCTGATCGCACCAAGGCACGCGTCTTCGAACTGATGAATGATGAGATCACCGAGAAGGAGGATTTTGTTAACGAATTGACTCGCCGCGGCAAGAGCGCCGGCTACGCGGGCTACGACGCCGGACACGCCGAGCGCAAGGTGATGAACGAAACCGCACAACACTTCAAGCTGGTCGCCGACCACATCGAGCAGTACTTCGAGCGCGGTGGTTGCGACCGTCTGTTGATCGGCTGCCGCGACGATGTCTGGTCGGAGATCGAGCCCCACCTGCAATCCAGAGCGAGACAGCATCTGGCGGGACGCTTCCGCATTGATTCCAAGGTCGCCACACCCGAGCAGGTGAAGCACATGGCACGGGAGAAGCTATCCGAGTATCGCGCAAGCGTGAAGCAGGACATGGTGCGAGACGTGATCGGCGAGGCGCACCGCAACGGCCGTGGCGCCATCGGACTGCGGCGGGTTCTGCGCTCTCTCGAGCAGGGCGAGGTCCTCACTTTGCTCTTGGGATCGAACTTCAGCGCGCCCGGCGTGAAGTGCTACAACTGCGGCCACATGGATCTGCACGTAGTTCCCGCCTGTGCCGTGTGCGGCAAGGAGAACACCGAGTTGGAGGATATTGGTGACGCAATCGTGGGACATGCTATCCGGACGGGTGTGGAACTCGTCTATATCCCCGATGATGAGGAGTTCGATCGGATCGGCCGTATCGCCGCCTTGCTGCGCTTCAGGGCGGACCAGAACACCGCGGTTAGAGCAGCGGGCTAGATTCGAATCAGAACAGGTAGCGCGAGGCACAGCTTCTGGCTGTGCCTTTCGCATTTAGGTAGAGCTGGCCTTCAGGCCAGCGTCAGGGCACTTTATTCATCCTTCCGAGCCGGCTTTACAGGCCGCTGAAAAAGCCGACCGGAGCGCGGTTTGCGGGTAGAGCTGGCCTTCAGGCCAGCGTCTAGGCCGTTTATTTCCTTTTCCGAGTCGGCTTTAGCCGACGACACGGAAGTCGCGGTTCGAGTTTTTCAGCAGCCTCTTTAGCCGGCGGCACACAAGGATCGAGTTTGCTTGCTTCTAAGGAAATGCACATTATGTATTTGCGATCGCTGTCGCTCCTGATGCTCCTCGTCTTCACCAGACCACTGTTTGCATCGGCTGACTGTTCCGCATATCCAGCCGGCGATTGGAAGCTCGACAGGCCTTCTGCGCTGCAATTCGAGCAGGTTTGGCTACAGACGTTGAATCAGAAGAACACGGCGGCGCTGAATTGCATGCTCGACGCGGAGTTTAGAGACACCTCCAGAAAAGGAATTCTCCGTCCTAAAGATGTCGTCCTACGCGAGTTGACTCAGCGCAAAGAGCAGGATCAGTATCAGCAGAAGCTCACCGAACTCGAACCCTATCTGTTCGACGATACCGCCATAATTCACGGCGTCAATATCATTTCCGACCAAAAGGGCCATGAGGTTTTGCGAATTCGATTCACCGATGTTCTTCGCTTCACCGACGGCCACTGGCTTGCGGTTGCGGCTCAGGAGACGGACGAACAGCCGCACTGAACAGCTTCGCCTGCCCACGCTTCCAATATCTTCGTGCTATCCTTCAGGGTCTATTCGTGAGGCATTGGCATGAAGTTTTCCCGCCGCGATTTTATCGCTACCACTGCTGTTGGCTCGGCCTCGCTTGCGCTTGATCTACAGGGCCAAAACAAGTCGGAAAGTACCTCTGCCTTACCCGGTAATCCGCCGAAGAAGCCGATCATTATCTGTGCCGCGAATGGCTACGAGTATCTGGATCGCGGATATGCCGTGCTGACCGGCGGCGGCGACACGCTCGATGCCGTGATGCAGGTGATCACCGGGCCGGAGGACGATCCCAACGATGACAGCGTGGGACTCGGTGGCTTGCCGGACGAGGACTGCGTGGTGCAGCTCGACGCCTGCTGCATGCATGGCCCGACAAGGATGGCAGGCGCGGTCGCAGCGGTGGAGGACATCAAAAATGTCTCGCTGCTGTCGAAGGCGGTGATGGAACATACCGGCCACGTCATGCTGGTGGGCGCGGGCGCACAGAAGTTTGGCTTCGACATGGGCTTCCCGCGAATCAACCTTCTGACCGAGCGCTCGCGCAAGGTGTGGCTGCTGTGGAAGGAAACCATGTCTAACAAGGACTGGTGGGGCCCCGGCTTGGCCAGTCCGAAATACGTTTTGCCCGACGCGAGCCACTCCGAGCTGTACGAAGAGCGGATTCAGAAGCTGGAAGAACTCGCGGGCAAGCTCGGCATCGAGCCCGATTTTCGTGCTGCCGCGGTGCAGCGAGTTTTGCATCCCCCGACTGGAACCATCAACTGTTCATCCATCAATGAAAAAGGCGAGATATCGGGTGCGACGACGACCAGCGGCCTGGCCTGGAAGATTTCCGGGCGCGCCGGCGATTCGCCGATTATCGGAGCCGGCTGCTATGTCGACCAGGATATTGGCGCGGCGGGCGCTACCGGCAACGGCGAAGAGAACATCAAGGTCTGCGGCGCGCACACCATCGTCGAAAACATGCGCCGCGGGATGTCACCACAGGAAGCCGGAATGGATGCACTGAAGCGTATCGTCCGCAACTTCAACGGCGACATGGCGAAGATGCAATATGTCGACATGAGCTATTACATCCTGCGCAAGGACGGTGCGTATGCCGGTGTCTGCATGTGGAGCGGCCCTCCCGGTCACTTGCGCCGCTTCGCCATTCACGATGGAACAAGGCGATATGAGACGGCGGTAGCGCTATTTCAGGGAAAGTCCATTGGCTGGCCTCCCATGCCCGAGAGGGAGCATCTGGCGCCGGAGCAGAAGAAGTAGCGACGGAATCTATACCGCGACGGTGACTGTGGTTTCGGTACGCGTTACGGGCCGGTACAGTGTGTCGCGCTCAAAGGGCACGCGGCCGGCTTCGGTGATCAGGCGAATCAGATCCTGACGACGCAGACCTTGCGGGGTGGTCGCGCCGGCGTCGTGGTAGATCTTCTCTTCCACCACCGTCCCGTCGATATCGTCGGCGCCGAAGCGCAGCGTGATCTGCGCCATCTTCGGCGTCACCATCTGCCAGTACGATTTGATGTGCGGGAAGTTGCCGAGCACCAGCCGTCCGATGGCGATCTGCCTCAGGTCCAGCATGCCGCTGGTCGTGGGCAGGTGCTGTAGCGGCGTGTTGGCGGGATGGAACGCGAGCGGGATGAACGTCTGGAATCCATGCGTATCGTCCTGCAGCGCCCGCAGCTTCAGCATGTGATCGACGCGGTCCTCGTCGTTTTCGACGTGGCCGTAGAGCATGGTCGCATTCGACTTCAAGCCAACTTCGTGAGCCGTGCGCGCGATTTCCAGCCACTGGTCGCCATCGATCTTGTGATCGCAGATGATGTGCCGAATGCGATCGGAGAAGATCTCCGCGCCACCGCCGGGCATGGAGTCGAGCCCAGCTTCCTTGAACTTAGTCAGCACCTCGCGCGGCGTCATCTTGCCGATCTTCGAGAAGAACGAAATCTCGACCATGGTGAACGCCTTCAGGTGCACCTGCGGAAAGCGCTCCTTCAGCCCGGCGATGAGATCGACGTAATACTGGAACGGCAGGTCGGCGTGCAGGCCGCCGACTATGTGGAACTCGGTGATGGCTTCGGTGTAGCCGGTAGCCGCGGTATTCCAGACTTCTTCCAGCGCCATGGTGTAGGAGCCGGGCGAGTCCTTCTTGCGGCCGAAGGCGCACAAGCGGCACGCTGCCACGCAGACATTGGTGTAGTTGATGTGCCGATTGACGTTGAAGTAGGCGATGTCGCCATGCATGCGCTCGCGCACATGATTGGCAAGCCAGCCGATCGCCAGAATGTCGCCCGAGCGGTAGAGCGCCAGCGCGTCCTCCGCCGTCAGCCGCTCCTGAGCCATGACCTTGTCATGAATCGGCCGCAGACGCGCATCGTCGGTCTGAAAGGCGTGGCGATGATTAGTGGTGGCTGGCGAATCAGGCATCTTTGCAATCATATCCCACGTGGCCGCGGAATCAGAGCTAAAGGCGCCGTTTCCAATAAAAAGGACGGCGGCGACCATGAGCAACAGCGACAATTTGGATCATAGAAGGCCGCTCGCAATAAATGATTACGAAGGGAAAGCGGCGAAGCAGAAATCTACGTGCATTGCCCTGGTTGACAGGCCATCGATGGGGAGCTGCCATGATCAATTCGAGAGCTTGATCGATCTCACTCAGAAATCTGGCAGCTACTTCCTCGCTCTTGTCCAGGTACCAGTCAAATGCGGCTTCCAATTCAGCAGCCGCCGCTCTGTGAAACTCTATCTGCTTAGCCACGAGTCGGCAGCTTTGCAACTAGCCCACGACGGACGTCAGTCCAAGGCACCGTCTGTGCCTCCCCTGATTCAAGGTCCCGCAACCGCCGAGCAGTTTCTTCCTGCCACGCTATCTCGACATCTTCATCCACTGCGTCTTCCAGCGTATCCAGCAGCGATCCAGCCAATTCGGCGCGATCAGTCGCGGAAAGCGTCATGGCTCTTTGCAGAAGATCCTGTACTTCCCTAGTCATAGGCTCATTTTACCCTCTGTAGGGTAAAAGCTTGCAAAACGCGCGTGGACTCACTCACCGGGACAGCAGCAGGTCGCCGGCGATGAAAAAGAGAAATGCCATCGAGATCAGGCCGTTCATCGTGAAGAATGCGGCATTCACGCGGCTGAGATCGTCGTGCTTGACGAGTGAGTGCTCATAGATCAGCAGCGATGCCACAAACACTACGCCGGCAATTGCGATCTTGCCCAACCCGAAAGCCATCGTCATCCATATCAGCAACAGAACCGTGATCACATGAAAAGCTCGGGCGATGAGCAGTGCCGAACGAATACCGAATGCCTTCGGCACGGAATAGACGTTCACCGAGCAATCGTGCTCGTAGTCCTGGCAGGCGTAGAGGATGTCGAAACCTGCGCCCCAAAAAACGACCGCCGCAGTCAGAATCAGAATCCGCGGATCGAGCGAGCCTCGCACCGCGATCCATGCGGCGGCTGGAGCAATACCCATCGCAATGCCCAGCACCACGTGCGACCAGCGCGTGAACCGCTTAGTAAAGGAGTACAGAAAGACGATTCCCAAGGCGACGGGCGACAGATCAAAGGCCAGCGGATTCAGCTCGTATGCGGAGAAGATGAAGGCAGCTGACGTCGTTACCACAAACCACGCGACAAAAGATCTGCTGAGCTTGCCCGTTGGCAGCGCGCGAATCATGGTGCGAGGATTGGCAGCGTCGATACTGGCATCTGCCAGCCGATTAAACGACATTGCCGCCGAGCGCGCCGCCACCAGCGCGATGATGATCCAGATGGAAGTATGCAGATTAGGAATGCCGCGCGCGGCCAGAACGGCGCCGGTCAGGCCAAACGGGAGCGTCAGGACAGAGTGCTCCCACTTGATCATCTCAAGCGTGGTTCCAATGCTGCGCAACAAAGCCACGAAACGATTGTAACGTGGGAAGCTGCTCCGCCGGTTAGCTGCTGCCTTGGGGCAGCGGGCGCGTGGCCCACTGGCGCTCCCAGAGAGGTACGGTGACGCGTTCGGCAACCAAAGCGGGCTTACGCGCCCAGCACACCACGCGCGTGCCGAACGGCAGGTTGATGTAGCGAATGAGATGGCGTTCGACATCAAGCAGCAATACCATGGCGGCGCTGCCCGTGCGGGGCAAGGCCTGCCGGTGCCTATCGATCGACTTGGTGAACATGTTCTTACCGATGCGCTCAATCATCGCGGGGAAGAAACCGGAGGCGACCAGATAGGAAACGCGTGTGACCTCGAAGCCTGCATTGTTCAGCTTGCGCCGCAGTTCCGTCGCAGTGTAGCGACGCCGATGGCCGCGCGCCTCGTCCTTCTCGCCCCAAAGCAAGGGATATGCGGGCACCGTCAGACAAAGCATCCCACCGTCTTTGAGTACGCGTCGCATCTCGCGCAAAGCGGAGAGGTCATCAGGAACAGTCTGCAAGACATCGCCCGCGACGATCGCGTCGAAGGAATTCGACACGAACCCTAGCTCTTCCGGTCCGGTACATATCAAGTCGTGGAGACCGTGCATCTGATGAAATGCGAGGACAGGAAGCGAAGCATGCGTGTTCAGCACGCGAACATGCGGCGAGTCCGCAGACGCCAATTCCGCAGTACATCCGAAATCCAGGACTCGGGCTTCGCGTTTATTGCGCAAGGCTTGCGCTACGGCTTCACGAAAGAGCTTGCGACGCGCGATGTACCACCAGGAAGCGGTTTCACGACGCAAGGACTCGAATTCGAATGGAGCGTCCATCGAATGGACCTCACAACCTATTTTACGGGAATCAGCTCCGATTACGTGCCCGGAATCTTATTCGCTACGGCTGAGCGAAAATACTCCAGCGACATCTGCAGGCCGGTTCGCAGATCGATCCTCGGCTCCCACCCGAACAGTCGTTTCGCCTTGCTGATATCGGGACGGCGCTGTTTGGGATCGTCCTGCGGCAACGGCTCGAAGCAAATCTTGCTGCGCGAGCCGGTCACCTCCAACACGACCTTGGCGCATTCCAGAATCGTGAACTCTCGGGGATTGCCGATGTTGGTGGGCTCGTGCTCCTCCGACTTCGCCAGCGCGAGAATTCCAGCAACCTCATCGCTCACGTAACAGAAGCTGCGAGTCTGTGAACCGTCGCCGTAAGCCGTGAGGTCTTCGCCGAGCAATGCCTGCTTCATGAAGTTGGAGATGACGCGGCCGTCGTTGAGCTGCAGGCGCGGACCATAGGTGTTGAAGATACGAACGATGTGCGTGTCGACTTGGTGGTAGCGGTAATAGGCCATCGTGACCGCTTCGGCGAAGCGTTTCGCTTCGTCATAGACGGATCGCGGGCCAATAGGATTTACATGTCCCCAATAGGTTTCCTTTTGCGGATGCTCCAGCGGATCGCCGTAACACTCGGAGGTCGATGCGAGAAAGAATTTCGCGCCGTACTTCTTCGCCAGCTCCAGGCAGTTCATTGTACCCAAGGAGCCGACGTGGAGTGTCTCAATCCCATGTTCCAGATAATCGACTGGGCTGGCGGGTGAAGCCAAGTGGAAGACGTAGTCGACTTTGCCGAAGTCGACGGGCTGGCAGACATCCTGCTGTCGAAACTCGAATCGCGGCTCGTGGCGAAGATGGGCGATGTTCTCCATTCGCCCGGTGAGCAGATTGTCCGCACACACGATGGAATGCCCATCGGCCAGTAAGGCATCGCAAAGATGCGAACCGAGAAAACCGGCGCCGCCTGTCACCAGTACACGCAACGTTGAACCCCTTCTTGATGCGGAGAATCGGTTTGATTATTTCAGATTGAAGCGTGACGCGACAGCCTGAGCCTCGCGATCCCTATGGTCTGGTCTTCATAATGTCAGGCTCTTTGTCAGTGGTCAGCTGTGGCTCCAGATGATTCTTGGTCAGGTCCTTGCGCAGATATTCGAAGGCTTCCTCCGGCGTATTTGCCCAATGAAACAGGTCGAGGTCTTTGGGCGAAATCGTTCCCGCATCTACGAACGCCTGAAAGTTGATCACCCGGTCCCAATAGTCCTTGCCGTAAACCACCACGCAGATGCGCTTGGCCAACTTCTCGGTCTGCGCCAGCGTGAGCAGCTCGAACAGCTCATCAAAGGTACCGAATCCCCCGGGAAATACGACCAGCGCCTTCGAGAGATAGGCGAACCACAGCTTGCGCATGAAGAAGTAATGGAACTCGAAGTTCAAATCCGGAGTGATGTACGGGTTCGGCATCTGCTCGAAGGGGAGCGCGATGTTCATCCCGATGGTCTTGCCGCCGGCTTCCGATGCGCCCAGGTTGGCAGCTTCCATAATTCCCGGACCGCCGCCGGTGCAGATCACAAAGCGATGTCGCGGCTGATTAATGGTCTTGGTCCACTGCGTAATCATGAAAGCCAGGCGGCGCGCATCCTCGTAGTAACGCGCCATCTCCACATCGGCTTTGGCCAGGCGAATGCGCTCCTGCTCTTCCGGCGGAGCAGCAGTGGCTGAGCCGGGCTTGTCGAGCAACTGCAATCCCTGTTCAGCCTGAGACCGGCTGTGAAAACGGGCTGAGCCAAAAAATACGATTGTGTCCTGGATGCGCTCACGCCGAAATCGCGCCAGCGGTTCCTGATATTCCGCAAGGATGCGGAGGATGCGGCCGTCAGGCCCGTTCAAGAACTTTTTGTTCTCGTAGGCCAGCGGTGCACGATGCTGTTGAGGATGTCCGTCTTTCTTATCTGCCATGTCTGCAATGAATCAGTTTACAAATTCAGCCGCCGCGATTGAGTAGTTGAAGCCGGCAGTTTGACAGGCTCAGTCGATTACTACGGTTCGCTGTACTGAACAACCTCCGCGACCGCCAGCCAGACATCAGCTATTCCAAGGCCGCTGATCAATCCGCGAACAAACGGGTACGCTAGGACTTCCCGAACCTGCGGATAACTCAGAATCAGCGAGTTGTTCAGCCAGAACGAAGTCCAGGGCGCGACCGTCAGTATGATGCCGATTTCGAGACAAAAGAGGACAAACACAATGAGGAAGATGCGGCGTCTCCACAGCTCCCATTTGCCTGGCTTCGGTTGTTGCGGCGGCACCACCAGGACCGGCCCGTGCGTCTGAGAGAGGTTGTGGTCCTGCGGCCCTTGGTCAAACGCACTCATGATGTGTCCGCATTTCGACGCTCGTGCCGGAAATGGGTGTGGATCCTCCCCAGCGGTCGGCTTTGCAGGCCGTACGAACCCTGTACAGCAAGGATACTACGACGACTGGAGGGCGCGCGGCAGTTCGCATCGCTTCCAGGCGAGTCGCGGCACTTGCCGATGCGAGCACAGATTACGCGCCGAAGCGCAGGGCGGATCGTGCTTTCGCCCTTGCCGCTTCTTCTTCGCGGTTCTTCGGAGACGCAGTCGTGTCCAGCGATAGCAGCAAGCGCTTCGAAGTTGAGGCGATTTCGTCAACCGCGCTTTGAAACGATGCTTCGTTCGCTTTGGACGGCTTATTGAAGCCGCTGATCTTACGTACGAACTGAAGAGCCGCAGCGCGAACTTCCTCGTCCGTAACCGGCGGATCGAAGTTGAATAGAGTCTTGATATTCCTGCACATGTACGACCTCAACTAAATGCTACCCAAGCGCCAGGGAAGGAAAGGCTCACTTTTTGGGTACGGGTTTACATTTCGCCGCCGCCGGCGCTGCTTTGGGGTGCTCTTCGATGTCGCTCAAACGAATGACGGCAGCAGCAGCCGAGTACTGGACTTTGCTAATTGCTGACTGCTGATTCACAACATTCCGGCCGTTTTGGTCGTCAGGATGCTAAGCGCCAATTCCAGATTGGCGATGGCCTCTTCCAGATCTGGATGCTGATCGAGCCGCTGTCGCAAGGCACTCAGTTTACGATGGGCCTCAGCGACGTGCAGAGCAGCGTCCTGATCCTGGCTTGACCCCGGAGTTGGATTGGTAGTTTCAGGCATTGTGCACCTGGAAGACATCTTAATCGCATCGCCGCGCATTGCAAACCGGAGGGCGCTCACATCGCCGCTCCGAGCCGCGTCGCATCAAGAAGGATGTCAGACCGCTCGGTCGATCGGTCTAGGTCTCGGAATTATCTTTGGCGCCGCCGCGCTTACTCCAGTGGCCAGAGCGGGAGCCGTCGGGATTACGAAGCATGGCAAACTCCCACATGCGACGGCATCGTGTCCAGCGCTCCGCGCCGAAGACGTCGTTGTACTTGACGAACCCGCGGAAGTGAATGAACTTCTTGCCCGCGTCAATGGCTGCGATGTCGGACTGCTCCAGGTTGGACTTGGGAAACACACCCTGCACCTGAGCTTCCTGCACGCGGTTGTCGGGAGTGATCACCTGCGGGATGCTCATGGCCGGGTACCACTGACCATCGTCACCGGGCTCGGAAGAATCAGTGATCTCCACTCGCGCGCAGGAGCTGGTGATGTAGGCCTCGGTCGCCCCGTGGAGCGTGACTCTGTAGGTCACTCTGACGGCTCCTGTCGGCGGCCACTGCAGCGGCATCACTTCCACGCGCAGATGGCTCCGCTCGCGGTTGACGAACATCTCCACGTTCTGGCGGGCGGTGTCGGCGCTCTTTTCGGCGAGCGCAACTGACTTCTCCAGGATGCCCGTCTGGCGCTCCATCTGCAGCGCCTGCCGTTCAATGGCGCGAAGATTTCCCCACAACAGGAAGACCTGCAGCGCTCCAACGGCGACGAGAAACAACGTGAAGACCCAGTAGGCCTGATCGCTCCAATCCTTGGCCAGTGATATCGGAGGGAATTCGCTGATCTTGACGGTCTGCGACGGCTGTGTGGGCGTTTGACCAGCCTGCGGACGAGAGCTGGGAGCAGCCGAGGTCTGCGCCATCAGGCTGAACTCGACAGAAGCGTCGCCCCTCCGATCGGGGCGCGCCGTAGTTGCCTGATCAAAGGCAACGGCTGACGACAGCACGGGTAGCAGTATGGCCAGAGCAAACAGTCGCATGCGCGACAAATTGTAAAGCATGGACCGGCAACCGGCGCATTCAATTTCCGGGGCTCGATCCGAAGAATCGGGCTTCATAGATGACGAATTGATTTGTCCTTCCCAGTTCGTTCAGCCAGCTCTCGGCCGCGAGGATGTCCTCGTGCACAGCGTTGTGATAGATCACATAAGCCGGCCGCGGAGCAGCCAGGAGCGAACGATGCAGATTGGCCAGCAATTCGCGCCAGATGTGCCGTGGAAAGGGATTGAAGAGATAGAGGACAGTAGGTTCCGAGGGAAAATCGAAGTGGCGCGCATCTCCGGTGTGCGACTCGATAGCGAAGCATTGCTGCCGATCATTGCGATAACGCGCAATGTTTCGAACCGCAATCTCGTTCAACTCCTCAAGCAACTCCACGCCGATGATTCGCCGGAACGGATAATCCGACGCCATTATCAAGGTTCGTCCCTTGCCGGAGCCGAGATCAATAAACGTGAAGCCGTTGACCGGAACCGGAATCGCATCGATCATCTGATGAAAGGCCGCAGGCTCGGTGGGTTGATATTGCCCGCCGGAGAGCCACTCACGAAGGCGGGTGCGCAGTGACACAGTCGCCCAAGTGGTGTCGACGTTGTGGTCGAAGTCGAAGTCGATGTCACCGTAGCGGGACTTGCGCCGCTCGGGAGTGAGATCAACCAACATGTCGCGAAGTTCGCGAGCATAGTAGCGCAGAGTGCTGGCGAGGCCGCGATGACGCAGCGAATCTCGCACCCAACTGAGCGCTCCGCCTGATTGGGATGGCATGGTAGAGATGATCAAGCAGAGATGATCGGGAGGGCAAGCGTTAGCTTGACCGTCTCATGCGGCGAGTGGATCGTCCTTGGTCTTGTTCTGATTTTGCTTCTGGCGAAATCCGGGATTTTGATCTTGGGTCAACCCTTCCGGATTTACCTCGGTATCGCGATTGAGTTCGTTCTCGGCGCTAGGCTCGCCTGTGTGCTCTTCGTTTTGACCGGACTCAGGAAAGTCACTGTTGGCGGATTTCAGGAGCGGGTCCTGGTCGCGATGTCCGTTCTGGCCGGTGAGGGATACATTCGTCGCCTGTTGGCGACGGTCCTGCTCTACGGCTCCCTTGTTCGCGTCAGCGTCTTTGGATTTCATAAGCGACCCCTACAAACGAGAGATGGCGGAGCGGTCGCGCACTGTTGCCTGATGACGCGAGAAAACACCCGCTCAAGCACAAGAAGCTTGATCCGGTTCGGCTGTAGTCCGCTGGGCGGTACTCACAGTTGTTCGCCGGCGAAATAGGTCAGCGAGCCATCGGCTTTGCCTGCCCTTACCTGATGAGCTGCTGTGACGACTGACGGTGCCGGGATCATGCGCAATGCGATGGCTGCGCTGGCGAGCGCGAGAGCTGCACAAATCCACATAACCAGCCGGAAGCCGAACACGAACGAACTAAGAATCGATGACTCGATAGCAGAAGCGATCACCGGATCAACGCCGGCCGGAGCTTTCAAGGCACCCAATCTGCCTGCGTTTGATTGCAACTCGGCTCGCAGATCGCTGGGCATCGTAATAGTTGCCAAGTGACGATTGAGTTGACTCTGGAAAGCGCCCATAACGACCAGGCCGAGAACCGCAATCGCCAGAAGTCCAGCTACGCGGGCAACTGCATTGTTGATACCCGAAGCTGTACCCGCCCGATCCTCATCCACGGATTCCATCACCACAGTGGTCAGGGGAGCGACACTGACAGCCATTCCCAAGCCGAGCACGACTACCGCTGGAAAGAATGTGCTCCAATAGCTGCCCCCTACGGACGGCACCGAGAACAGCAGGAATCCGAACGCTGCAATCACAGGACCTGCGACGAGCGGTGGTCTGGCCCCATAGCGACTGACCAACCCTCCCGACCAGCGCGACAACAGGAACACAATGAGGATCATAGGCAAGATGGCAGCGCCAGCCATGGTGGCCGAGTATTGCTGCACCTGAATAAGGTCCAGCGGGAGCAGGAAAAAGAAAATTCCAATGGCCGCGTAAAACGAGAATGTAAGCAGGTTCGCACCGCTAAAGGCACGCGATCGAAACAAACTCGGCGGCACCATCGGTGCGACCGTCGTTGCCTCGATGCGTTGAAACGCGGCCGTCCCGACCATGCCAACGACGAGACTTGTTAGAACCAGTGGGTGCCTCCATCCCAACCGCGTGGATTCAATAAAGGCGAACGTAAGCCCCGTCAAGCTCAGAGTGGCTGCGACCGCGCCGGCCCAATCGATTCCTCTACGTTGTCGACTGCTGCTCTCAGGAACACACCAGAAACTGGTCAACATCACCGCGACTCCCAGAGGCACGTTCAGGAAGAAGGCCCAACGCCACGACAGATGCTCGATAAGCCATCCGCCCAGGACAGGTCCGATGGCCGTAGTAATCGCCGTCGATCCTGACCAGGTGCCGATGGCACGACCCCGCTCTCGCTCGCCGAATGAGGAACTGATTAAGGAGAGGCTGCCAGGCACGAGAAATGCGGCGCCAATCCCTTGAATGGTGCGAGCTGCAATGAGTTGCCCGATGCTGGAAGCCAGCCCGCACGCAACGGACGCAAGCGTGAAAACCGCAACACCCAGCAGAAACATTCTCCGCCGGCCGAAGAGATCTCCCATCGACCCGCCGACCAGAATCAATGCAGCAAGGGTCAAGCCGTAGGATTCCACCACCCACTGCATGCCGACGACGCTGGCGCCGAAGCTGTTTTGCAACGCGGGCAGGGCAACATTGACGACGGTGCTGTCAATGAAGGCCATGCTCGACGCGAGGATGGTCGCCACGAGGACCCACACGCCCTGCTCCTGACGACAGGGCATGGCTGCGATGCGCGAGCGTATGACTGCTTCATCGCAGGGCGGTTTCATGCGAGTAATAGATGTGTCTGCGGAGAGAACAGCTTCGCGGAAAGCTGGCTGAGGGCTGGGAGGCGGTGCGCAACATCTTAATGAGATCTGAGTACCCACTCAGGAAATTGGGCCAGTTTAAGGGCCGTGGCAGTGGTAGCTCCCAATTGATTTGGTGATCTATGCTACCCTCAACGGCAAAGACGCAAGATGCAGTGAAACACCTGCTTGTTGCAGTCGAATCTTCCTGCTGTCTGCTTGCGATGTCGGCTCTGACCCGAAAACACGTTGCGGGGCCAGCCATAGTGGTCATACTGGTGCTGGTACTGACCGCGCTCACGTATTTCCAATACAAATGGGCTAAGCAGGTGAGCGACGCCACCCGGGCGCATGTGACTGCCGATTTGCGCAAATCCATCCTGGGCTGGCACCTGGATCTCTTCCGAAGTTTGGCCGGCGCCCCGGTGGCGCTGCGCCTGAATGCTGAGCCGGAGGAGTTTCAGGATCGAAAAGCGTTTGCGAAACGCTATCAGGATTGGAGAGCTAGAGCCACCTATCCGAATATCGTTTCCAACATTTACATTTGGGACGTTAATGACAAACGGCACTCTCAGATGCTGCGGCTAACCCCTGCGACAGGAAGCTTTGAGCCCGCACCGTGGCCCGAAAAGTTCGACTCCCTGCGTAAGCGATTGCAGAAAGCTTCCTCCTCGCTGGAGTTGGCCATCGCCGGCGCTTCTTCTCCGGAAGAATTTTTTGCCGATCATCCTCAGCAAGACAGGCCATTTGAAACCGGTGGTTACACTGATGACTCGCTCGGCGGCTGGGTCTTCGACCCGCGAATCCCCGCCATATTTCATCCCGTCGCACATGAACCGTCGGGGAGCAGCGACAAGCATCGGCGTCAGCCTTTGAGCGCCGACTGGGTTGTTATCGAATACAACACCGACTTCCTTCGCAAAGAGCTCCTGCCAGAACTTGCGCAACGTTATTTCGCCGGGCGGGATGGTCTTGGAATACGAATTAGCCGTGGTCTCCGGGCTGGATCCAGCATCGCTCATTTATTCGTCCGACCCATGGGTCGAGACCGAGCGGCCGGACGTCACGATGAATCTCTTTGCACGGTTGCAACCGGCGTCTCTGGAGCCGCCAATTGTTTTCGCAGAAGATCGCACGCGTGATGCTGAAGCTCATGGTTATGCGGCTCATGCCAGAAGCTACGATTTCCGTGGTGCGTTCTGGTTTCCAGTTATCCCTGGCGCGGGCAAGGGTGAGGATTGGTATTTGCTCGTCAAGTATCGACACGGTTCCCTCGACGAAATGTTCGCGCGCATATGGCACAGAGATCTGTCCATCAGTTTTGGGATTCTCTTGCTGCTCGTCGTGAGCATGGGCTTGGTGATGCTGGCGAGCCGACGGGCGCAGCATCTGGCAAAGCTACAGGTGGACTTCGTGGCCGGCGTTTCACACGATCTGCGAACGCCACTCGCTGTGATGACCCTTGCCGCCGATAATCTGGCTGACGGACTGGTTCAAGGCCGCGACGCAGTGGTTCAGTACGGAGTCAGACTTCAAAGCCAGGCTCGGCAGCTGACGGAGCGAGTTGAACAGATTCTTGGGTTCGCATCGTTGGAGCGGAAAGCCGTGACATATGTCATTCGTCCGGTTGAAATCAGCGCAGTGATCGACACCGCTTTGCACAACATTTCAGGGCTCGCGGATGAGGCAGGGGTGGTGGTTGACGTCAACGTTGAAGCCGATCTGCCTCCCGTCTTAACCGATCCCGACGGGCTCGCCCAGGTCCTGCAAAATCTGATCACCAACGCTGTGAAGTACGGCGGTGAAGCTGGCTGGATTGGAATCCGCGCCGGGCTGTCGCAGTTGAATGGCGATCGATCCGAGGTTCAGGTCATGGTTGAAGACCATGGCATTGGGATCGATCACAAAGAACTGGATCGCATTTTTGAGCCTTTCTATCGCAGTTCTGTCGTGGTCGCCAAACAGATTCGCGGAACAGGGCTGGGGTTGACGCTGGCAAAGAGAACGATTCAAGAACTAGGTGGATCCCTTTCGGTCACGAGTGTCCCCAACAAAGGCACTACCTTCATCTTGCACCTTCCGGCTGGGCGACGGGAAACCGCTGCTTTGGTAGTCGAAGGTATCGCGGCATCGTAGGGGCTGCATGCGCGCGAAAATCCTTGTTATCGAAGACGAAGCAAGCATGAGAGCGTTCCTGGAAGACCGCCTGCTGAGCGAAGGCTACGCGGTCGATGTTGCCGGCGATGGCAAGGAGGGGCTGGAAAAAGCCACTTCTGCTGCATTCGACGCGATTATCCTCGATCTCATGCTGCCGGAATTGAACGGCCTTGAGGTATGTCGCCGGATACGACTCGCAGGAATGGCTACTCCTATCCTTATCCTGACGGCGCGAGGACAGATCGAGGACAAAGTCACAGGGTTGAAGCTCGGGGCCGACGATTATGTTACGAAGCCGTTCGAAGTCAGAGAGATTCTGGCCAGAATCGAAGCTTTGCTGCGGCGAACAGGACGAGTGGAAGCTCACACCGAGGTCTATCAGTTTGGTCCGGTGCGCGTTGATCTTCTTGGTACCGAGGTTACGTTAAATGGCTCGCCTGCGAACCTCTCGGCTCGCGAATTTGAACTGCTTCGCTACCTGGTTCTGCATCGCGGCAAAACGGTAACGCGAGAGGAACTGTTGAAGGAAGTGTGGGGTTATTCTGCAGATGCTTATACCCGCACGGTGGACGTCCACATAGCCAGTCTCCGCACCAAGCTGGGGGCTGATCCTGAACGCTCCAGTCTGATTCAGACCATTAAAGGGATTGGTTACAAGTTCAATGCGTAAAGTTGCGCGCGCCGGCTCATACACCGTCGAAACATTACTGAGCCCCAGCAAGCGGAAGCTGAGTAGCGCTACCTCCTTGCACTGTCCTTCGGACCGAGATTTTACCTAGACCTTACACGCCGCAGCAGGCCTTCAAATTAGCTTAGCCGAGGGTAAATTTTCTGCCGTCGTGCAGGTTCTTAGACACTTGGAAACTTGCGCCACTTCCTCTAACTGACCGACGGCGGAGCCTCTTATTCGCCCGGGATGAGACAGGGGTCATCCTAAATTGGGGCGATGACACGCAGCGATTCTTGGCCAGCTCAGTTCTCCGGGAATCGCTGCGTGGCAGTTGATGGCATCTCGGCAAAAGTAACCTACTCGTTCCAACATGGCAGAAGCTTGTAAGTTTTCGGGGAGCGAACTCGAGGGAAATCTCGCGTCGGATGCGCGGGGCAGATCTGCGCTAGCCGACAAGATCGTTGTTCTGCACCGGAATGGAGCTTTGCCGTCGCCCTTTGGAGTAAGCGACATTCGCAAGCATTTCCGCGATGACTACACCGAAAATCATATCCGCAGCGTAATGGCCAACTATTGCAGCGGCACCGGGTACTGGGCGGTTGAGGGACGCACAGCACGCTTCAAGCGACATTCACGCGGAAAGTATCTCTGCCTCTAGTTTCCATCCATAAAACAGTCCAGTCTGCTGGTAGGTGACGCTGCAGGGCCGTTCAGATCTACATCCGTTTCGACTATGTCTGGTTGTGGGGATCGGGTTCTTCGGGAGGCATTCCGGCCAAGACCTTCGCAATCTCAGCCAGGAAGTTGGATGGAGCTCGGCCCTTGACCAGAATGAGGTCGGCCTGCGCGCCCGAAGGCAGCTCTGGAGCTCCGGTGAGCAGTACGACCCGGACCCCAGGGTTATGGCGTTTTATCGCCGTAGTTATCTCGGCGCCGGTAAAACGGGGTAGAAAGGCGTCGGCGATTACCAGATCCACGTCGCGGCGGCGAAGAATGCGCAGCGCATCCTCACCTGAGGATGCGGTCAGAACGTCATAGCCGGCGGTGGAAAGAACCAGGCGGCGCGCCATCAACGCCTTAGGATCGTCATCAACACACAAGATGACTACGGGTTTTGCTTCAGACACAGAACTTCTCCATTGCGGATGAGAGACTTCTTGTCGCTGGGAGTTTCAGCGCTATGATTGCGCGTTCAACGGCAGCAAAGTATCGAAATTCGCAGACAGCGACTCAGGAGTGCCATATAGAACGGAAGAGCCACTTATGCAGTGGCTCTCCGTCTGCGTATCCAACTCCAATCAATCACCTGGAAGACGGGTCGGTCGCCCATCCGTTGAAGATCATCGCACGCCCGAGTTTGGCTGTCGTTGCCCGACTGCAAACACAAGATTGCGCGCGCGCAAGGAAGGTCACGCTTGTCTCAGACATCCTGCAGCAGCAGGCGTTCGGGTGAGGGCAACAAAACCTTTCCCCGGCTTTTCGCCAGCATGCCGGTGCGCTGCCATTCACTGATGAGTCGGCTCACGGTAAAAGGGGTGATGTTGGCGGCGGTAGCCAATTCCTCGTTACGAACCATCAGTTCAATTCCGCCACCGACTCTGCGACCGACTCCACTGGCGAGGTTGACCAGGACCTCAGCCAGTCGCTGCCGCGCGGTGTGGCAACTCAATGCGACCTGCGCAGCGATACTCATGTTGAGATAGTCGGCCGCAATCGACAATGCGTTGTCGAGCAGCTTCGGATACCTGACGGCAAATTCCCGCATGCTCGCGCGATCCCAGAGCAGCATGTCGCTATCCTTGACCGCCTCCGTACTCACCAAATACTCCGAGTCGCGCGCCACGATCGCCATACCACCGAACATCTCGCCGGGGGGATAGGAATGCACATGCAGCTTCTGTCCGCCCTGCGTGAGGTAAAAGCTGCGAGCGCCTCCATTAAGAACCATGAAGAGACGCGTTGCCGGATGGCCCTGGTTGGTGACCACCGAGTTCGCCAGGAATCGAAGTTGTTTTGCGGCGGCGAGGATCTCGCCGATGTCACGCGGAGCAAGATCTTCCAGAAACGGCGGCCTGAGCTTGGTCACCGTTCTCAGCAGCTCTGGGGTCGTCATATCGCGCCTTTGGAGAATGAAATAACGCGATTCTATCTCCGAATCACGATCCTCGCTAGCAACGAAAATTGTGGAGAGCCGCTATCGCGGATTGCGGGAAGAGGCGGGGACTGACTTCAAACGAGCCTATGATTCGCGAGGCAATCAATCCCTGCTGCGCGGAATCCTGCCACTGATGAACTGCTGGTTCTTCAGAACTGCTTCCAGCGCGGGCAACAGATCGATGGCGGCATCGCACTTCACCACGTAGCCGCGCGTGCCGCTAGAGACGCCGAGGGCCTGATGTACTACCTCCGGACACTGGTTGCCACTGACAAACAGAATTGCGGCAGCAGGAGCAATGGCGCAGATTCGGCGTGCGGCTTCAATACCGTCGAGCTTGGGGAGATTAATATCGAGCAGAACTACGTCCGGACGCAACTCCGCACTCTTCTGCACCGCCTCCAGACCATCCGACGCTTCGCCGACGATCTGGAGTTCACGGCACTCCTGCAACATTGTGGAAATGCAACGCCGCCAAGCGCAAAAGTCATCAACAAGCAGAATACGAACTGGCGCCAACTTGCAAACGGCCTCCCGCCGGAATCAGAGTTCAAAGCAACACCAAGCCCTGGCGGTGCCAAAACAACTGTTAAGAAATTGTCCTATGAAGTGAGGCGGGCTGTCGTTGCGCATTAGCAAGTTTGTATTTGCTTAAGAACAAGCTGTTCCGGCGTGTGACTCTGGAGCTACCTTGGTTGCTTGTTGCCTTCGTCTGGTAGGCCGGGCTTCATGCTGTTCCGAATTGCAAGCAGCAACTGGCGGGCATCCTCACGCTTCACGTCGGGCGGAGGACAGCGCTGAAAGAAATCACCCAGACGAGGACATAACTTTGTAAGGGCACGATAGGAGCGGTCGGGAAAGTAATATGACTTCATCTTTTCCACAAGCTGCTGCCTTTCCTGCTCGTCGATGACGCTCTTCGACACGGCTATCTCCAGCGCCCGCCGGATATTCACGAGCGGCTCGGAATAATGAGCGTAGGATTCACGATCATAGGCAAGAGCAACTTCATCATCGCCATCCAGAAGTCCGTCGCGAAACATGCGGAAGATTTCTCCGATTCCCACCGTGCCGAAGTGACAGGTCTCGGCGGCACGGAGAGCACCCATGCTCGCAGCGCCAAATACCTTTGTCCCACGATCGAGTGTGGCAATAACCTCCTTTGGAGAAACAGCAAGGTTCTGGAAAAACTCTCCGTCGATGATCCCAATTATTCGTGTTTGTTCAGGCAGCTTGGCCAGATCACCCCGGCATATAGGAGGCAGGTAGCTAGCATCCAGGATAGGTAAAGCTTCCGCGCGATCCAGGGAGGGACCGAGGTAGATCGCGATCTCATGCATGTTGTTTCCAGAAGGCGATGGCGCGCGGGCCCAGTCTTCCGTGATCCGTAGCCCACAACTCTATCCCCGGAACAATTACGCGCACCACGGAGTAACTCGTCTCGCCGGGCGTGAAATCAACCACAATAATTCGCTTAAGCCCACAAGCCAGGAAGCGACTCACCACAAAGTCAATGTCAGCTTCAAGGCTATCGAAGCTGTGGGACGGAATATCCTGCAGGGCACGTCTCTGCTTGCCAACACCCAAATACCAGCCGTTGCGATCGACTGCGCTGATGCGGCGAGTGTGCAGGGAGAACAACTCGGGGCTTGCATTCGGCGGAAGAATATCTTCTCGGACTCCCTGAATATCGACGCAGCGGGATTGAGCCAGTTCGCTGAGCGCGCGCCGGAGAGCGACATTGACATCCGGATGGGCACCGAGGCCGCTGTGAGCCATCGGAAAATTCGTAATGTGCTCGTCCGCTACTGACGCAAAAATGGCGGGGACACCTAACTCGGAGGTCAGGTCTCGGATGACCGGGAACAAGTCGACCGCATGAAACTTGTCGAGCAGTTCGTTCGAACCCACCTCGACACAGGGGAACATCTCCAAGTCGTCGGGACCTTCTTTAGAAGTAACTCCACAGGCAAGCGACCTTCGCTCGCGCGGGAGGTGATGGGCACCAAGTTCCGCAAGGGTCCAGGTGTCGCGTTCCGCCAGCTCGCACAACGCATGGCAGATCGCTTCCTGGCGACAATTACCGGAAGCAAGGCCGTTGGTGTCGTTCATTTCGAAGCAGGAGGGATGCGGCACATCATCCCACAGGTATCCTGCTAGCTTTGCCGGAACCCACCACGGCTCGCCCGTGAAGAAGTCCGTACCTTCAATCCAAGAGTAGGTTCGATAATCGGAGTAATCGTCGTTCAGCTTCTGGTTGATTGTCTTAGGATCGAGTGCTCTTCCCTGCTTGCTGAGCTCTGCGAAGCTTGCCTCAATCCATCGCGGTCTTGCCCTCAAGGCAGTCTGCCGCTCAATGGCTTCCATCAGCGCGCCGGCCTTGGCATCGACCGGACGCGCTCCTTTGCCGTTGTAGACAGAGAGTGAATCGTGCGATTTCGGCACGACCGAGGAATAGACCGGGATGCCGATCCGATCCAGACCGGTGATGTCAGCCAGTCGCGTGACACCTAGAGACTCGGCGATCCCAGTCACCCGATGAATCGTCTCTGCCGCAGACACTACTCTCTCGATGCCATCGCGCTTCAGCATCCCGGCCATTCTGGTATTGAGTTCTTACCGGGCCTTGCCTTGTTGCAACGGGAGGAAACAGGCAAGAGGCGGACGTTGAGCGTCAGCTCGGAACAGATCCAACAAGTCAGCTTCGTTGACCTCAGGTCCAAAGGCAGCTAGAGCTTGTTGCACATTCGGCATGGAAGTCTTTACGACCTGTTGCTGCTGCGCGTCCAAAGAATTAAAGAAGGCCTGAAATTTTTGAAAAAGATCCTCCAGCTGTTGCATTGAGACACCTAGCTGTTTCAGCATGTCGTCTCGGTTCATCGGGGTCGTTCCTTTCTTTTGCGATAGAAGCTACGAGATATTGGCTTTTTGGAGCAACTTCTTGAACCTGGGCTCGGAGTGCAGCGGGAGCAGCAAAGGATTAACGTTCAGAAAAATAATGTTCGACTCGCGTCGTTCATACGCCAGTTCCAACATATCGAGGGCCTTCTGGTGATTGTCGAGCACAGTATACAAGGCAGCTGTTTCGCACGAAAGAGGATAGCCCTGCTCAACCGCGGACTCGGCGATTTTCAGTTGCTGCAAGGCTTTGGCCTTTTGGCCGGTTCTGGCATAGGCAATTCCTAATGGCACCGCGCGCTGCCGAATCACATCTTGCGGCAACGAATTGCCCTCCAGCATGCTGATTACCTTGTCGTTCATATTCTTCGCCAGGTAGGCTACAGCGAGAACCTGAATTGCCGGCTCGAAGGGTTGGTGGATGTGCGAGTCGACAATCTCGATTGCTTTGTCGGGATTGCCGGAAAGATAGCTCAGCGTCGCGAGGCTGATCGTGGTCACAAGAGAATTGGGATCGGCGGCTTGTGTATACGCGAGCTGCGACGCCGCTTCCGCCGGACGACTGAGAGGCGTCAGCAGAGCCAGGCCGTACCAGGTATGGGCGGTGATGTAGGCCGGGTCGAGTTCGATGGCTCTCTTATAGTCAGTTTCGGCGCCTTGCCAGTCAAAGTTCAGAATGGTGCGAGCGAGAGCGCGTGAGGTATACGCCTCGCCTAAGGTGCTGTCCATCTCCAGCGCCTGCTGCGAGTAGCTCATCGCCTTCGTCAGCAGCGGAACGGGTTTCTGAATGCCGTAGTAGGCGAGCAAACTGTAGCAATCGGCTAGCCCGGCGTACGCAGGCGCATATTGCGAATCGCGGTCGATCGCGTCTTGAAAGTCGTTGATCGCCTGCTGGAGGGAGTCCGGTGAGCGTTGCGCCAGATGGTAACGGCCTTTCAGGTAAGCGTCATAGGCGGATGGATTGGTAGTGTATTGGCGCTTGAGTCGCGCCTTCATGTTGGGATCGAACTTCAGTTTGAGGCGGTAGGCGACGTCGGTCGAGATCTGATTCTGGAGGTCGGCAAGGTGCGATAGATCGCCTTCGTAGATCTGGCCCCAAACATTTCTGCCGGTTTTTACGTTAATCAGCTCAATGGGAACTCGAATCTTGTCGCCACGGGCGGTAATTGAGCCGTCCTAGAATCGAGGTGACATCGAGGGCTCGACCGACCTCTCTGGGATCCGCCTTGTCACCGGCATAGCGTCGCGCCACATCCTCGGCGGTGACTTGCAGATCGGGGACGCGAGATAAGTCATCGGTCAGTGCCTCGCTGATGCCGGCGCCGAGGTAGTCCAGCGACGGATCGCCGGTGCGGTTCTGCAAGGGCAGGACAGCAATCGATACCGGTTCAGGCGCGATGCCCAACCAAATCTTGAGGTTCTTGCGAAACGCGACACCGAGGCCGATTGCGATCAGAAGAACAACCGCGGCGATGGACCATAGCCGCTTATAGCGCGACCTGCGGATCACCACACCGACCGGACGATGCGGACCGGACAACCTCCCTATCTCGTTCAGATCCTCCAGCAGTTCATTGGCCGACTGATAACGGAGGCTCGGGATCCTTCTCCAGGCATTTCAGGATTACCGATTCAAACGGCCCGGAGATCTTCTTGTTCCTGCTGCTGGGATGCGGCGGCGGCGTGTTTACAATCGCCTCACGCAGGCTCGGCCCGCGCTTGGGATACGGCAGTGTGCCGGTGATGAGCTGGTAGAGAACCACGCCGGCGGAATAGATATCGGAGCGGACGTCGGGCTCCTGTCCCTCTACCTGTTCGGGCGACAAATAGGCGGGCGTTCCAGCCATGGGACTTTGCACAGTCACGGTCTGGGTAATGGTCTCTTCGCCGGGGGCAAACAACTCCGCCAATCCGAAGTCGAGGATCTTCAGCGTATTCTGCGGCGTGAGGCGCATGTTTCCCGGCTTCAGATCGCGATGAAGGATCCGCTGTTCGTGAGCGGCGGCCAGTCCGCTTGCCAGCTGAATCGCGATGGCAAGAACTTCCTTTTCGGTGAGGGCGCCGGACTCAATGCGGTCGTCGAGCGACATGCCGGGAACATATTCCAGCACCAGGTAATCCACGCCGTTCTCGGTGTGGAAGTCGTAGACTGATTCGACATTGGGATGGTTCAGCTTGCTGAGCATGAGCGCTTCGCGGCGAAAGCGCTTGCGAGCCGAGCCATCGATGGGCGTCTTGGGGTTGAGTACCTTGACCGCAACCTCGCGCTCCAGGCGGGTATCCCAGGCCCGGTAGACGATGCCCATTCCGCCAGCGCCGATCTCCTCGATCAGGCGGAAGTGCCCCAAAACATGGCCAGGGGTGAGATGGGACGTCGTCATAGAGGGTCGATATCGCATCGTAGATGCTTATAGCCGAAGGGTCAACGCAATATAAAATGGCGACAAATCACTAAGCGTATTGTGGGAAAAGCTGCCTCGTAAACTACGATTCCCTCGCATGAAGGCCTGGGTGTAACATCTCGGAAAGTGTCGTGACGTTAATCTTTTGTTGAACTGTACCTCAGCAGGGAGAGAGCGATTCATGCCTCAAATTCACTCATTGATTACAGGAGGAGCGGGTTTTATTGGCAGCCATCTGGCAGAATCGCTGTTGAACGCCGGGCAAAAGGTCACGGTGCTCGACGATCTCTCCACCGGCCGCTATTCCAATATCGCTCAACTGGAAGGCCGGGCAGGCTTCCGGCTGATTATTGATACGGTCCTCAATGACGCTTTGAGCGAGGAACTCATCCGCGAGTCGGACCGCGTCTATCATCTGGCCAGCGCGGTCGGGGTGAAGCTGATCTTGGAGCAGCCGGTCAAAACTATTGAAACGATCTTTCGCGGTACCGACGTTGTTTTGCGGCACTGCACGCGGTTCCGCAAGCGGGTCCTGATTGCCAGTACCAGCGAAGTGTATGGAAAAGGAACGACGGTGCCATTTCGCGAGGACGACGATGTGCTCACGGGCGCGACGTGCAGGCATCGTTGGGCCTACTCGTGCGCCAAGGCGCTGGATGAGTTTCTCGCGCTGGCTCACTGGCGCGAGACACGGCTGCCGGTTGTGATTGCTCGATTGTTCAATACCGTCGGTCCGCGTCAGGTCGGGCAATACGGAATGGTGGTGCCGAGATTCGTCGAGGCTGCGCTGGAGGGTGCGCCCCTGACGGTCTACGGCGACGGCCAGCAGACCCGATGCTTCTGTCATGTGCTGGATGTGGTCGAGGCTCTGGAAAATATCCTGGAAATAGCAGACTGCCAGGGCAAAGTCATCAACCTGGGATCAGACGAAGAGGTCAGCATCAATCGTCTGGCCAATACGGTCATCGAGCTGCTGAGCAGTCCCAGCAAAATACGTCACGTACCTTTCGAAGAGGCTTACGGCGAAGGATTTGAGGATATGTTGCGTCGCGCGCCCGACCTGGAGCGTGCGCGCCAACTGCTGGGATATCGTCCCAAACGCGATTTGAAAACCATCATTCTGGATGTGGCGGCCGATCTGAATTCCAATCGGACCGCCATGGTCCCGTCCTGAGTTGTTGGTATTCCCTGTCTACGGCCGTGCTTCGTACACGATGTTGAACGGGGTCTCGGCCGCGCGACGGAAGCGGCTAAAGCCAGCCTTCGTTACCACCTCGCGGATGCGCGCCTCGCCGGCCTGCGCGCCTAGGCACAAACCTACCTCCTGCGAGCGCGAGCACGGTGTGCACAGCAACGTCGAAAACGAGTAGTACACCCGACCGACCGGATTGAGATTGTCCTTCAGCTGATCGTTGGCGAAGGGCTCAACGATCATCCACGTCCCGTCATCCGTCAGCGACTGCCGCACGTGGGTGGCCGCGCCCACCGGATCGCCCATATCATGCAAGCAATCGAAGACCGCTACGAAGTCGTAATCCTTGCCCGGATACTCTTTCGCTTTGGAAACATCGAAGCTGACGCGGTCAGCAATCCCCTCGCGTTTCGCCGTCTCGCGCGCGGCTTCAATCGATTTGTCGTGATAGTCAAAGCCAAAGAACTGTGACTTGGGAAATGCCTTCGCCATTAACAAAGTTGACGCACCTTTGCCGCAACCGACGTCGGCTACCCGCCCTCCGGCTTCCAGCTTCTGCTGCACATCGTGCAGTGCCGGGATCCACGAGCTCATCAGATTGGCCGCATAGCCCGGACGGAAGAACTTCTCGCAGCCGTGAAAGACTCCATCGTCGTGTTCGTGCCAGCCCATACCAGCGCCCGTGCGGAACGACTCCGCAATGCGCGGCACCGCGGCCAAAGATCCCAGCGCGAGTTCGAACGCTCCCGGCAAGTAAGCCGGACTGTCTTCTTTAGCCATAGTGAAGGCTTGTTCTTCGCTCAAACTGAACTTCTTCGTCGCATCGTCGTAGGTGATGTAGCCGCCGGCCGCCTGCGATGACAACCATTCGCGTAGATAGCGCTCGTCGGTCTGCGTCTTACTGGCGAGTTCGCCTGGCGTCATCGGACCTTCAGCCAGCGCCTTATACAACCCGAGTCGTTCTCCAATCACCACCATACCGGCGTGGGCTGCGGCTCCGAGATCGCCTACGAACTGCCCGATGAAGGCGTTCAACTTGTCCATGTCGAGCTTGGAAACTTGAGGTGTGCTCATATTATTCGCCCCTTGTACAGCGGAGCACTGGGTGCCCGCAAAATTTAACAAGTTATAGTTGAGTTCGACAGCCTCAAGCAACCAAGAACTTGATTTCCGCGCTCTTTGCTGCTGCACTGCAGCAACCAGCACTCGTCCTCGCGCGTAATCACGTCACGTCAAGCTCGATGATTTGCGGACCTTGATCGCTGCGAAAGAGCGGAGAACACTCCGGACGCTCGCAGCACATTCGTGCCGTTACGGTTTTCGTTACTTGAGTACTTTCCGAAGCCTGCCAATAATTCTTTTGCCATCGGCCTCGGACTAAGAGAAAATGTTTAGTCGTCGAAGACAAGCAGCTCCCGCGGGCTTGGCCACACGATACGGTTTATCGTCTGATGTGTTCTGGCGTGTGGCTGGTTCCGACAACGGGTTGCAGATAGAATTCCCGATAATCGAGCGCTTCCGGAGAGACGCATGAAAACCACTTTGATCGCTGTAGTAGCAGTCACTGTCGTGCTTGGTGCTGCGGGTCATGCCCAGACTATGGTGGAGTATTCGAACCTTGGTACCCCTACCAGGGTTGTAAAGTCGACTCCAGCAGTAACCCGCGCGGTGGATCAGGCAACAAGTACTATTGCTGCTGCGCCCGGGACGGCTCCTGCGTCTGGAAAGGCCCACGCACCCGCGCCCGATCCCAATGCGCCGCAGGCGGTGATTTGGGAAGCTCCGGAGACCCCCGGCAAGAAGCAGCCTCCTGCGCAGCCGACTCCACCAGCTGTGTTCGTCCTTTCCAACGGAGATCGCGTGGAGACTGCACGCTATATGGTGACGATGAATTCTGTTCGCGTGGAGCAGAACGGAATGCAGCGCACCGTCCCGCTCAGTGAGCTCAACGTTGATGCCACGGTCGCCGCCAACAAGGCGCGCGGTCTCAATATCAAGTTCCCGACTGACAAGAGCCAGATCATGCTGGGCTTCTAAAGGTCCTTATTCACTCGTCCGAGCATCGCACGACCGCTCGGAGCATCAACACGCACGCAAGAGATCACTGAGAAGCGTACTAAACGCCAAGCCGGACTTCTCCGTTGATGTTCAAGTACGCGGAAGATAATGTCGATCTCGAGCCGTGCTTTTGTCGTTGCGGCCGCGTGGTCGACATTTTGTATTCTTGACGCGGAATAAACCGGCGGAGCACAATCCGGCTATTCCGGGCTCCGGGCTCGCTCCGAGGTTTGCGCGATGTTTGGACTTATCATCCTGGTTTTAACGCTGCTGGCCGCCGGCGGTGCGGCTTATCTCGCCTTGAAACTTCCTCCTGCCTACATTCAGCAGTGGAAGCTCATTACTGGCGGTATCCTGGTCGGTCTGCTGTTCGGCACAATCTTTTACTGGCAGCAGATGCGATCTGCCAATCGCGCTGCCCAGGAGCGCGACGATGCCATGTCGGATGCTTCCAATCGCGTAGCCTACGAAACCACGAAACGGGTCACGGATGAGGTGAGCAAGCGGTATGAGCAGCAGATCAAGTCTCTCACCAAGCAAGTCGCCGATCTGGAGTCACAGCTTCCGAACCAGGGCACGAAGCTCAATGTAGTCGGCAACAACAACCCTTCAGCAGCAAACACCGGTGCCGCTGGCGCTCCCAATTCAAATGCCGCAAAAGAGGCGGGCGGCACACCCAATATTTTCTGGATTCAGAGTAATGAGAACGCGGGCAAGGGAGTGGCTGAGGTGCAATTCCGAATCTACGGCGCGCTGAACGTTCCGGCGTTTGTTGCGATCTGCGATCACCCTTGCCGGGCGGTAAGCGGGCAGGCTGGCACCGGCAGTGAAGGATTTCCTGTAATCGGTTCAACCGATCGCGATGTGGCCGGATTCATATTCAAGAAACCCAAGCCGATGCCGGCAGGAACTGAGGGCACACTAAGGATTCAGTCTTCCGATCGCGGACCGATCCAAGTAACAGCATTCCGAATTCTGCGGGAATCGGAAGTCCCGGCTGATCTGAGATAAAACGAAGGCGCTGGAGGGTTTCTCCAGCGCCCAGGAATCACTCCAATCTAAGCGATCAGAATCCCACAAACAACGAGCTTCGATCCTGCGGAATCGCCACATCGATGCCGCGTTGCTGGTTGGCCGCGATGGTCGCGTCCACGTTGAGATCGCTGATGGGAATAGTGCGCTGCCTGCGGCCGACATCAATTTGCAGGGAGTCGGCACTCAGCACATAACGGCGGCTCTCCAGCTTTTCGCCATTCGTCAGTACAAACAACGCCGGAGGCTGCGGCTTCACCACGGCATCTTTGGGCAGCGGTACCTCAATGAGCTGTGGCGACTGCACCGGTATTGCGGGTGCTCTTTCGCGCGTCATAGCTACCGGGCGTGGCGCCGCATTGTTCGCGTAACCCTGCGCCTCATTGTCCGGTCCAGGCGCACCATCTGTCGGCGGGAAGTTTACGTAATCCCAGTAGGGCAAGTCCCAATCCAAGCCATACCCGCCGTAGTAACCAGGCCATCCATAGCCGTAGCCATTCCAATTTCCACGGCGGCGAAACCCTTGGCCTCCATTTACTCCAATACCACCACTATTCCTGCTCGCTGCCGGGCCGCGGGCAACAGCTCCGTGCGCTCCGCCGTGACTACCACCGCCGCCTCGCTGAGCTTGCAACACAGCAGTACCGAAAATCACGCACATGACGAGGGCCAGCAATGATCGCCGCATAATTATGTACCTCACTTCCTCATATGATGACATAGCTGAGAACACGGACGCTGGGAATTTGTCGCCTTTGCCACGCATCCCCAAATCGGAACACAACAGGAGCCAAAGTGTCCGCGAATAAATCCCCATGAAGGTGTTGCAGTCATCTGGTATATTCGTGTCACTGAATTGCGCTACGCGAAGGAGCCACCATGAGTCAGGCATCTGCGGTCACACCCAAAGTGCTGATGGGAGCGCCCGAGGCCCCCGAAACGGTTGAGGAAACTGGAATCCGGCACGCCATTCTTGAGGACTTGGCCCTGAAGATTTTGTGCGTAGCCGGGCCTCTATCGCTGCGGGAGTTATCCAACCACATTCGGCTCGGGTTTGCGGTGGTGAACGAACTGCTTCGCCGTTTGCGCGCCGAGCAACTTTGCGAAGTGACTGGGATGCATGCCAACATTCCGCAGGTCGCCATCACTTCCGCCGGCCGATCCCGCGCCATCGAGTTGCTCTCCCTGAATCATTACACTGGATCGGCTCCGGTCTCGCTGGAGAGCTATGTGCGCCGCGTGCAGCAACAGAGCGTGCGTCTCGCAGAGATCCATCCGCCCGATGTAGAGCGTGCACTCTCTCATCTGGTGATCGAACCCAAGACGCTGCGCAAACTCGGAGCCGCCCTCAATTCCGGCACGTCAATCTTCCTGCACGGTCCCAGCGGAACGGGAAAGACCTCGATCGCCACCGCTCTTTCCTCGGTGATGTCGCTCGATCAGATTTGGGTTCCCTATGCCATCGAAGTGGATGGCCAGATCATCGCGGTGCATGATCCCAACGTTCACCCCAAAGTCAGCGAAGCTGAGACTCCCGCCACTGCTGATCCGCGCTGGGTGCTCTGCCATCGTCCGGCCGTACTGGTCGGCGGTGAGCTGACGATCGACATGCTGGAGCTGCAACTCAACCCGGTCGCGAAATACTACACGGCTCCCGCGCAGATGAAGGCCAACAATGGCGTACTGATCATCGACGACTTCGGTCGCCAACGTATTCGTCCCGAAGAACTGCTCAACCGCTGGGTCGTGCCGTTGGATCGCCGCATCGACTTTCTCACCCTGGCGGGTGGCAGAAAGGTCGAAATTCCTTTCGAGATGTTCGTGGTATTCGCCACCAATCTCGATCCCGCGACGTTGGTTGACGCCGCCTTCCTGCGCCGAATTCAGACCAAGGTTCATGTCGGCGCCATCACCAACCAGGAGTTCCACCAGATCTTCCGCGGCGTCTGCAAACCACTCGAACTGGAATGCGAACCGAATGTGATTGATGAACTGATCGACGTTATCAAGAACAAGCTGCACGAACCGCTGCGAGCCTGCCATCCGCGAGACATTGTGAATCAGATTCGCTGGGCGGCCCGCTACGAACAGAAGGATGTCAAGTTGAATCGGGAGGCCGTGTTCTCAGCGGTGGAAGCTTACTTCGGCACAACGACTGAGGCAGCTGACGCCTACCAGGCTTGATTTGGAAAGGATTTCTCCACAGCTAGAATGAGCGAACTCGACGGTTGGAAAACCTCGCCAACCTAAAACTTCTTAACCGGACCGTCGTTGACCTTGCGCAGAACGTTGATAACGAGCACCAGGACGATCAAGGTCAACAAGTGGATCTTGTACTCCCAAAGCAGCGGAAAAGTCGTTTCGGTGTAGCGTGACAACCTCATGGGCAGGACTTGGAAGAACCACACCGCATAGTCGCCCCCAACCAGGAAGAAGATGGCGAAGAGAACGAGTACGAAGAGTATGCTTGCTGTAACAGACGCCGTTTTGGTACCAGAAAACTTGATGGCCATAACTAATCTCTGTTGGGGATACTTGCAGATACGAAAGAATAGGTCAAGAGTTTATCTCCGTTTCTGCACAAAGGTGCTGGTATAAGCAGCGAGCCTGTCTCAGGAGTATCGATGCCTGAGATGACAAGCGTCTCATCTCGAGCAACCGGTTGGCCTAGCACACGCGTGTGCGGCCTCGCGTTTTCTTCGATACAATGCCTCGCAAGGATCTTTCGGTTGATGACAAAACCTGCAGCGCTTCTCTTTATTGTTTTCCTCGCAGTCATGTGCTTCGCCCAAGGTGATCATGTTCCCGCATATAACAACGCTCCGCCCAAGACTGGCGATGCTCTACCCATACTTCCCAAAGATCAACTGTGGGGCGAAAACTTCAAGTTCCCTTATCAGATTCGCGCTTACCAATTGGCGGCTAAGATCCCTGATGTAATCTACCAACTGCCTTGCTATTGCTACTGCGAACGTATTGGACATAACAGTCTGCACAGTTGCTTCGAGAGCACGCACGGTTCGCACTGCGCGCTCTGCATGAAGGAAGTTTTCTACGCGTGGGAGCAAACCAAGCTGAAGAAGACACCCGCCCAGATTCGCGCCGGCATTATCAAAGGCGACTGGAAGAATATTGACCTCGAATCCGCGGCGAAGACCGATTAACCGTTGTCGCGTGAGCGTGCCTCGAGGTGGGTTGACGAACCTCCCGGCTTGCGGTTATAACTCAGCGCAACACATCTGCAGGTTGATTTGGGGTTTTCCACAACCAACAGCAGCTCTCTGTCGCAAGTGATCGACGGGATGCTCATCGGATGAAGAAAAAGCTCACAGAGAACGTTAAAGGAACCAACTCCAAGTCAAACAAAGGGAAGATGTTGTCAATGTCAGCGTCTGGCTCCGAACCGAGTGGCCGGGAAAATAAGTCCATGAAAGTTTCCGAGGATCCGCGTTTTGCACAGGCTGTGCAAAACTATGAGGCTGGGTTGAAGGCCCTTCAGGCTCACAAATATGACAAGGCCAAGGGATATTTTGAGAAGGTTATGACCGGACCCAGCCCGGAATTAGCCGACCGTGCCTCCGTGCACTTGAACACCTGCAATCAGCAGATGACCCGGGTCTCGACGAACTTCAAGACACCCGAGGAGCAGTTCGACTATGCCGTCTCTGTCATGAACATGGGCGACTACGTCACTGCGCGCGAAAACTTTGATGCGCTGAGCAAGAAATCGCCCAAGCTGGATTTCATCTGGTACGGCATGGCAGCGCTGAACTGCCTGACCGGCCGTTTTCCCGAAGCCATCACCAATCTGGGCGAGGCCATCCGCCTCAATCCTGCGAATCGCTACCAGGCGCGCAATGATTCCGACTTCAGGAATCTGGCCGACGATCCGCGCTTCACCGAACTGCTTTATCCTGATACCAGCGCCGATGCGCCGATCGAACCCGAGAAGTGGCGTTACTAGTCTGCGCAATCTATACGATCATGCCGAATTACTTCAATTCCGCCGAGGTGCGTGCTGTCAATGTCGTCGCCATGGGCGGAGGTACCGGACTCTCAACTCTGCTGCACGGATTGAAGCAGTACGTAACGTCTTCGGGCGAAACCAACGCGGCTGACGGGCTACCTTGCATCTCGGATCTGTCCGCGATTGTCACCGTCAGCGACGATGGCGGCTCCAGCGGACGCCTTAGGAAGGAACTCAATCTCCCTGCTCCGGGTGACGTTCGCAACTGCATCGTCGCGCTCTCCGAAGAGGAAGCGCTGCTGTCGCGGCTCTTCAAGTATCGCTTCCCTGCCGGCGAGGGCGTCGGCGGACATAGCTTCGGAAATCTGTTCCTTTCGGCGATGACTGCCATTACCGGCGATTTCAGCCAGGCAATTAAAGACTCGTCGGCGATTCTGGCGACGCGCGGCCACATCTATCCGGCAACCACCGGCAATGCGCAACTCTACGCGATCATGGACGATGGCTCGATCGTCCGCGGCGAAACCAACATCACTGCCAGCGATCACCGCATCGTCGAACTGCATATGGAGCCCAGCGATGCGCCGCCTTTGCCGGCCGCGATGGAGGCGATCGAAAGTGCCGACCTGATCACGATTGGTCCGGGCTCGTTGTTCACCAGCCTCGTACCCAATCTCCTGGTGCGTAATGTGTCGGATGCGATCGCGCGGTCGGCTGCGGTGAAGGTTTTCGTCTGCAACCTGATGACGCAGGCCAATGAGAGCCTGGACCTGAGCGCCTCCGACCACATTCGCGCTCTCTATAAACACGCGCGACATAAGTTCTTCGATTACGCATTCGTGAATCGCACGCCCGCGTCGCCGCAACTCGCGGCCAAGTATGCGGAGAAGCGGCAGTCGCAAATTGAAGCTGACGTGGATCAGATCGAGGCGCTCGGCGTGAAGCCAGTGCTTGGCGAGTACCTGACGGAAGAGGTCCATTCCACCGAAGGCCTGATCGCTCGGCACCAAACCCATCGCGTGGCGCAGGATCTATTGCGGCTGATGATGGGGTTGCGCGAATCGCCGGTGCCGGCGCTACAACAAGAACGATAGTTCACCACTGAGATCACGGAGAGCACTGAGGAAAAATCTAGAGACAAAATCTCTGTGCTCTCAGTGTTCTCTGTGGTGAAATTGATCTCTTAATTCTCAAATCATGCCCAAGAAATCCTCCACAAAGTCCGCCCGCAACGCGCAATCAGCCTTCGCGATAGCCATCCTCGCCGCCGGTAAAGGCACGCGCCTGAAGTCGCGGCATCCCAAAGTGCTGCATGAGATCGCCGGCAAGCCGCTGTTAGCGCATGTTGTATCGGCGGCCTTGCGAGTGGTGCCGCCGCAGAACATCTTTGCGATCATCGGACATGAGGCGGAGAAGGTTCGTGCAGCTCTCGAAGCGACCGGAATCGGGTTTGTATTGCAGAGCGAACAGCGCGGCACCGGACATGCCATGATGCAGGCGCGCGAGGCGTTGCGGAATTTCCGGCATGTGCTCGTGCTGTCCGGCGATGTACCGATGATCGCACCGGAAACGATTGCCCGAGTGCGCGACTTTCATACGACGAACGATGCCGCGATGACGATTCTGACTGCCGAGCCCCCCGATCCCACCGGCTACGGACGCATCTTCCGCAGAATCTCCAATGGCAAAGAGACCAACGAAGTCGAACGGATCGTTGAGCAGAAGTCGCTGCACGGCAGCGAGAAGAAGCAGCGCGAGATCAACTCCGGCATCTACGCCTTTGCTACTGCGCCGCTCTATGAACATATCAGCAAGCTCGGCACCAACAACGCCCACCATGAGTACTACCTGACGGACATTGCCGAGCTGTTGCGAAAAGCTAAGAAGAAAGTTGTGGCGCTACGCGCTGAGGATTCAAACGAAGTGCTGGGCGTCAATACGCGGATGGAGCTGGCGCAGCTCGACGCGCAACTTCGAGCGAAGAAGGCTCGCGAATTGATGCTGGCCGGCACAACCATCTTCCGTCCGGACACCTGCGATATCGATGCCGACGTGGAGATCGGAACCGATACCGTGATCGAACCGTTCGTGCAGCTGATCGGCAAGACAAAGATCGGCGCGGACTGCCGCATCCGCTCGTATTCCGTGATCACCAATTGCGAAATCGGCGACAACGTTCTAATCCGTCCCGGATGCATTCTGGAGGATTCGGTCGTGCACCATGGCGCGCAGTTGGGACCGTACTCACACTTGCGGCCGGGCAGCGACATCGGCGAGGGCGCGCATGTCGGGAACTTTGTGGAGACGAAAAAAACGCGCCTCGGCAAAGGCTCAAAGGCTAATCACCTCACCTACCTCGGCGATGCGGAAATCGGAGAGGGGGTGAACGTGGGCGCCGGAACCATCACCTGCAATTACGACGGCGTCAACAAACACCAGACGATTGTCGAGGACGGAGTTTTTGTTGGCAGCGATAGCACGCTCGTCGCTCCGGTGCGTGTGGCGCGTGGCGCTTACATCGGAGCGGCGTCGTGCATTACAGACGATGTTCCCGAAGATGCGCTGGCGATTGGCCGCGCAAGGCAGATCGTCAAAGAAGGTTGGGCGAAAGCTCAGCGCGAAAAAATGAAATCGTCACCAGCACCGAAGTAGACGCGGCCAGCTGACGACCCCTTGAGGATTCCCGGCTCCAGCCCACCAGCAGTGTCTCGATGGCATCTGTTCTAAGAAGAGGAGCAGTCATGCCAGAGAACAAACCGAAGAAGCCCAGCAGCGATCCAGGTAATGATCACGCAGACCTGTCGCGCCTCACCAGCGGATCAGCGCATTCGATGACCACAAGCCAACCCGGCGCCGACAATACCTTTCGCTGCGCGGACGCGGGCAACGCTGATTGCAGCTGGGAGACGAGCGGCGCAACAGACGATGAGATCGTGCACCGTGCCGAGGAGCACTGGCGCAAGCATCATGGGATGGGCGACTGGACGGAAGCGATACGCTCCAAGGCCCGCGACGCCATCAAGCATCGTCAGGCTGCATGAAGGAGGCCGCTGTCGATGAAAAAAGGGAGGCCAGCACGGCCTCCCTTTTGCGTAACTCGGTTGCAAGACTACTGGCTCGCCGATTGCTTCACTGTCAGCGAATGCGACAGCTTGAAAGTAACCACCGACTCCGCTGGAACCTGCAGGTCCTTATTTCCAGTGAAGGCCGCGCCCGCCGTACCGGCGCCTGCGCCAACCAGGCCTCCAATCAGCGCACCCTTACCGCCCCCGGCCAGGCCTCCGATCAAGGCACCGGCGCCCGTTCCGCCACCAACCATCCCGGCCGTTCGCTTGCCCTTGCCCTTAATCGTTTGCGTGTAGGTCGAGGTTCTGATCGTGGTAGGTACGCCTTTCACGTTGATCGAGGTCAGCGTGATCGACAGGTTGCCTTCGCCCTTGAAGCGGCCGGGTGACTTGGCATCGACAACCGTTCCTGCTACTCCAGCTCCAGCAGGAACAACTACCACGCCTTTTACTGCGATCGCGTGAGCCAGCGTTCCAGTGAATGAATCGCCAGGATTTGCGGTCTTGGTGTCGATGGTATTACCCATGCGGATGACGACGCCGGTTCCGGCAGGAATCACCAACGGCGGAGGGGGTGGCGGAGGCGGAGGTGGCGCAGCTTCCGGCGCCGGAGCGGGCGCACTCGGCGGCGGCGCATTCTGTGCCATTTGCTGCTGCGGCTGCTGCGCCATCTGCTGCTGCTGTTGCGGCGCCGAAGCAGATTGCTGAGCCTGGCTCATGTTATTCGCCGGCTGGTTGCTCTGCGCCGAAGTTGAATCACTTGTCGTGGCTGCCGGCGGCTGGTTTTGACTTTGTTCCTTCTTATTGCAGGCTGCGACAGCCGCAACCAGAAGGACACTGAGCAAGAGCGCTGACATTCTGGAACGCATATTGTTTCCTTTCGTTGTGTTGCCGGACCCGGTTGCGTCCAGCCAGCTACTGCTGATGCCGAAAGTCCCTGCCCGTACCTCCAGGCAAGGCGGCATCGATCAATGCGTTAAGGACTTAGTGGCCTGGAAAAGTAGAACGCAGAAATTGTAACTCGTTTACAGGAAAGTAGCTTAAGCTTCCTGCGAGCCTGGGAGGGACAGAGGATTCTGTTATCCCTCCGAAGTGAACCCGGCTTTCTGTTGCGGCTTGGCTTTGCGTAGGGCCAGATAACCCAGAACGCCCGCCACCAGGGATGCTGCCAGCACCGCCGTCTTTGCTTCCATCAGATGAGCGGGATCGTCAAACGCCAGCGAGCTGATAAAGATTGAAACCGTAAACCCGATTCCTGCCAGCAGTCCGACCGCAGTCAGTTGTTTCCAGGACACACCCTCGGGCACGCGCGCTAGACCTACGATCTGGCCAAGTTTAGCGAAGCCGACGATGCCCAGCGGCTTGCCGACGATAAGTCCCAACACAATTCCCCAGGCGATGCGACTAGTGAGCAACTCGTTCCATACACCGCCGGAAAACGTCACCCCAGCGTTGGACAGAGCGAACAACGGCAGGACGAGAAACGACACCCAGTCGTTGAGAAGACGCGTCAACCGCTCCGACGCCGACTCGGTGTTGTTCAGCAGGGCATCGAATCTTCCCAGCAGACTTTTCGCCGTACGTTCTTCGCCATTTGCCATCGCATCGCGGAACTTTCTCGCCATGTCCGTGGCCATGCCCTGGAAATCTTCCAGAGAAAGCGGGGCTGTTGTCGGTACAAGAAATCCCAGGATCACGCCCGCGATGGTCGCGTGAATCCCTGATCGAAGAATCGCGATCCAGAAGCTGACACCAAGGACGAAATACACCACGGGCCGTGAGATCCCGAGCCTCAGGATCAGTGCAATCAGAGCCAGGATTACGATGCCCGCAAGCAACGCTCCGCGATCCAAAGACCCGCTGTAAAAAACTGCGATCACGATGATGGCGCCGATATCGTCAGCAATGGCAAGCGTCAGCAGAAAAACTTTCAGGTCAGAAGGAATGCCCTTCACCATCCCCAGCACGCCGAGCGAAAACGCGATATCGGTCGCCATCGGGATGCCCCAGCCGTGCTGTCCGGCTTGACCGCGATTGAGAACTGCGAACAGCAGCGCAGGAACGATCATGCCTCCCAGTGCACCGAAGACCGGGAGCGCAGCACGGCGCATGTCCGCCAGCTCGCCATGCACGATCTCATGCTTGATCTCCATGCCGACGAGGAAGAAGAAGATCGCCATCAGCGCGTCGTTGATCCAGGCATGTATGGGCAGCTGAAGACGGGAGAGCTGCAGCTCCATCTCCCACACGTGGTGATAGGAGTCATGCCACGGAGAGTTGGCCCAGACCAGCGCGAGAACGGCAGCCGCGAACAGGAAGATGCTGCTGATGCCTTGGATGTGGATGAACTGCTGAATCGGCAGGACGACCGCCCGCGCGACCAGTGACTCGCGCAGCTTGACTTGAAGCGCTCCGTAAGTGCGAGGCGGAATTCCCATGGTGCGGACTAGCGGCGGCCCGACGAGCGAGCCGTTCATCCATTCAAACTGCAATTGGAATCCGCGTCAACCCATCGGCGATCAGGAAGAGGGCTCAGCCTTAATGCCCATGCCAAGGACGAAGAGGTTCGCAGTCGGGTTCCCCGTTGTGTTCATTACTACTGCGGGGAGGGATTGGTTATTGCCCGTGTCGCTGGTGATCAGGTGCTCGACCAGAGGATTTGTGTTTCCAGAATTATCAAGCGTAAAGCCGGGTCCCGGGGCCAGATTGTTCGCTCCCGGCGGAAAGCTACCATTGGCATCCGCGGCAAAGCCAACCGCATACAGCGCGTCGCCGACGCTCAGGCCGATCGGAGCCGTCTGGAGGGTGGTTACAGGGTTGATGGCGCTAGTGGAAACCTGAGCAATTAGGGGGCTGTAGGTGGGGGCATTTATATCCACGGTGTTGTAAGCCGACAGGCAGAGGCTCCAGGGCGCAACCGAGTTTAGCTTCACCTGGACGGTGAACTGGGTAGAGTTAGCGGGGTTCATCGCTGTGAAGAGCTGGATATCCGATACGGTCTGCGGCGGTACACTCGTTAGGAGCTGCCATTCATAGGGTCCGGCAGCGGGCATCAAGTTCGGCGTGAAGGTCGGCGGATTTCCCTTCCACTGCAGCGCAACCACGATCAGTTCGCCGCCTTGCAAACCGCTCAATATCGCATTGAGTGTAGCTGTACTCGTGCCGTTCGCTGGAGTAGCAGGCTCGACATAGACTGCGGTTTTGACATAGCCGACCTGATCTGACCCTAATGAGGTTGGATTCAACCCCAATAGTTGATCGCAGCCCACGAAAGCTAACAGCGCAACAATAGCCAACAGCAGGAACGGCGTGAGGATTACAAACCAATCGATCATTTCAGTCTCTCTCGGCTGCGACTACGATGCAGACTTCAGTCCCATCGCGAAGATGAACCCCTTGGCGTTAGGATCGGGATTTGTGTTCGTCACCTGAGCGACAACCGGATTGCTACCATTACCATCTTCCACCAGAGGATTTGTGATCGCCGGAAACTCCGCGGTGAAGCCCGCGCCCGCGGCCAACGAATTGTTACCGGGGAAGAGGCCGTCGCTGTTCGCGGCGAACGCGACCGCATAGACCAGATCGTCGCTGCCGATGTTCAGGGGAGGCGTCTGCGGATTGTTGCCGACGTAATTGAGCTTGCTGGTCTGCGGGCTATATAACGGCGTGTTCTCGTCCACGCCCGAGTACGCCGAGACGCACAGGTTCCAGGGCACAGTCGAAAAACGCGGAAGCGATGCGGTCACCGTGAGCTGGGTGTTACCCGCCGGATTGAAGGCCGAGAATATCTGAACCGACATGTTGTTCCATAAGAACGGTCCGCCGCCATTCACGGGCGAGAATGGTGCGCCGGTCAGCCCCGGCATTTCGGGACCGGAGATCGCCGAACTCCATTGCACTGCGACCACGATCAGTTCGCCACCATAGAGTGTGAGCGGGCCAGCGGTAACTTGGTTCGTGCCGGCTGACGCCTGGGTTACCACTGTCTGCACGTGCAGCACCAGCGGCGGCAGGACGAAGACGTCCTGATAACAGCCCACAAAGCCCAGCAGTGCAACAACGGCCAACAGAAGGATCGGCGTGAGGATTACAAACCAATCGATCATTTCAGTCTCTCTCCGACAGCTACGACTGCGGTGCAGCCTTCAGTCCCATCGCAAAGATGAATCCCTTGGCGTTGGGGTCGGAGTTGGTGTTCGTCACCTGAGCGACAACCGGATTGCTGCCGCCGCCGTCTTCCACCAGAGGATTCGTGATCGTCGGAAATTCCGCGGTGAAGCCCGGGCCCGCGGTCAAGGAATTGTTGCCCGGGAAGGTGCCGTCGCTATTTGCGCCGAAGGCAACCGCGTAGACCAGATCGCCGGTCCCGATGCTCAGGGACGGCGTCTGCGGATTGTTGCCGACGTAATTGAGCTTGCTGGTCTGCGGGCTGTAGAACGGCGCGTCCTCATCCGCGCCGTCGTACGCCGAGACGCACAGGTTCCAGGGCACGTTCGAATTGCGCGGAAGCGATGCGGTCACCGCGAGCTGGGTATTACCCGCCGGATTCAAGGCCGAGAAGATTTGGACCGACATGACGTCCCATGCGAACGGGCCGCCGCCAGCCACCGGTGAGAATGCCGCGCCTGATAGCGCCGGCGTTTCTGGAATGGCAACGCCCGAGCTCCATTGCACTGCGGCTATGATCACCTCTCCGCCCTGCAAACTGAGCGCGGCGGCGGTCACGCTGTTGGTACCGGCAGCCGCGGACTGCACCACCGTCTGTACATTCGATACGCCAGTCGCAGTGGCGCCGGGAGTGAATCGGCAGCCCGCGAATCCCAGCAGGGCCACAATGGCCAACAGCAACAGCGGCGTCAAGATCAAGAATGGATCAACCATGTAGTCGCCTCTTTTCTAGCCCTCAGCATCAGCCTTGCATATCCATTACTACTTCTTCGCCCGCGACGTGGCCGCCTGCTCGTGCTCGCCTTCGGCATAGCCAAGCTGTACGCCGGAGATGATTCCCGACGCGTCGATGGAGACCATGGTCGGCCAGACACTCACCCCGTACGCGGTGGCGATATTGCGGCCGGGGTCCGCGACGGCGATAGCCGAGGTCTTCTTCTCCGCCAGAACGCGATGTGCATGCTCAGGCGATTCGCCGTCATTGATCGCCAGCACCAGCGGCGGCGGAGCGCCTTTCTTCGCCGGCAGCACCGTCTTGATGGCTTGCATGCTGGGCGCAGAACTGCTGTGCCAGAAGACGAGCGCTACACGACGGCCTTTTAGCTTCGAGAGCGTCAGCTCGTGGCCAGCCGAATACTCGAAGAGGAAGTCGGGTGCGGGTTGGCCGAGCCGAACATTCAGGCGCTGTAGTTTCGCCGGAGCGGTGAAAGTAGGCGCCAGCATCTTCGTCAACGCGGTCACGAGTGTTCCCTTCTCGATTGCGCCTTCGTGACGCCAGACAATCTTCCCAGTGGGATCGACAATCGCTGTGAGCGGGCGCGCCGCTTTGCCCAATCCGAACGCGCTCTCCCAGGCAGTATCGTTTTCGGCGTAAATGATTCCGGGCGTGTAATTCAGCTTCTCCAAATGCCCGACCGGGACCACAGCCATCACGGCCGTGGGCGCATCGGTGCGCTTGGTGTGGGTCAAGGCCTGGGTCAGCACCTTCAGGTTGGCGGCCGATTGTGCGTCGGCAAAATGAACCAGCAGATTCGGCGCGGCGCGTCCGGCTGCCTGTGGAGCGGCGTGCCCGGTGACGACAATGTGACCGTTGGCTCCTTGGCGCGCCATGGCAATGACCGGCATTGTCGGGACGTTGTTGCCCAGATTGAGTCCGGGCAGCGGAAGCGGCAGGTGACGGTAGCCGCAACTGGTCGCGCTCACCGCAGTCGCGGGTTGAGCGCCCCAAGATCCAATGCGCGTGCCCTGCACCGTGAGGCACAACGGCGTGTACGGCGGGAGCGAAGCGCCGAGGGAGGCATCGTCGTTTATGGTCGTTGTAGTGGAATACAGCAGGACAAACTTGTCTGGATCGACGCCGAACGGGTAGAGCTCGTTGTTGTAGCTCACGCTCCAGACGTACTGCGTGATGGTGCCGCCGGGAATCCACGAATTCAGCGCCGTGTAGTCCGGTCCAGTCGGCGTGACCCCGATGCCTCCGATGCCACGTCCGCCGCCGGCGGGCTGCGGAGGTATCTGGTCGTACTCGACATAGGGATCGGCCCACGCGGACACGGTCTCGAAACCGCGCAGAATCACGGCCGTCGGTTCGATGTCGACCGAAGTGTAGGAGAACTGAAGCTTGAGCGAGGCATCGGGCTGATCACCGGTGGTTGGATCGGTGAGCAGTGAGTTGACCAGGTTGCCCAGTTGCGTGTCGATGTTGGTCTGCTTGCGCACCGTGGCCTGAATGCCGTTGGGATCCGGGGAATTCAGGGTGTTGTTGACGGCATTAGCAATGTTGTTCGTAATCGAGCCCTTGAATGCGCCCAGGATGAGGTCCTTCAGATCGCCGCCTAAACCCGAGTCCGTGAAGTCGAGCGAGATCTTGGAGAGCACCAGTTCGGCTGCGCCCAGCCGGCCGTGGACGTCAATGGGAATCAGGTTCAGCCCGAGCGAGACCACGGTCCTGAAGTTGAAACTCGGGAATATCGAGCCGCTGCTGTGTGCGTGGGCGTTGATGACCAACTGAATCGCTCCAGTCGTGAAGTTCAGGGCGGGCGGAGGACTGGTCAGCGTGACGGTGTAGGTTGCCGAGAAGGGCCACTCGCTGACAGAGATCGGCGCAAAAGTCGAGAACTGACCGAGCGACGAGCTCAGGAGCGAATTGATGTAGTCCGGGCTGATCGCAAAGGCAAAATCGTCGGCCGGATTCAGGACAATGTCTTGCACAGTGGAGGGATCGCTGGAGTGGCTGGTCAGATCCAGCAATAGTGCTGCCGCCTTCTGCGAGCCGGAAAGCAGGGTTTTGAATTGCAGCGCCGAGACGCCGCTGGGTAAGGTGGCGCTCGAGGGCTGGAAGCTGGTCCTGAGCGCGTTCTGAATCGCCAGATTGATGGCCACGGTATCTTCGATGCTCAGCGCATTGCTGGTATAGGTCGGCGTGAAGCTGACCGTCGCCTGGCTGGCCTTGAAGTCGAACTCGATGACGTTACCCACCCGCGTCGAAATCTGGTTGATGGGTGCGACGATCTGCAGATTGCCACGCAGGAACTGCGCGATGGGTGCGGTGTTTGGGTCGGGAAAATAGCGCACCATCGCGTTCAACGTCGCGCTCAGATTCTTGCCGGAGGCGTCGGGCACGTCGATGGTCGGAGGAAAGATCTGCAGCTGAACAATGCCCGAGAGGTTGCTGGGGATGATCACCGGCGGCGGGAACAACCCCCGGCCGGGATTCACGATGGGCGGGCGTAAGGCGGCGAGGACATTGTTCACCGCAACCGTGCCCGTAAACGGCCTCCGCGGAATCTGCCGCTGATTGGCGATGGCATTGCCAAAGGCGTCCTCGACGCCAGTGAACACGATGGGCGGCAGTATCGGATGCGGCGGCAAGTGCACCGGTGGCGGAGCCACGTCATTGATATAGCCGGAAGTGGAGTGCAGGAAACGCCCGCATTCGTGCATCACCGCCAGAAAACGGTCAACCGCAGCAAGGGAGACTTGCACCACGACGTCATAGTTACCGACCACATTATTCGCCATCGAACCCTCCTCGCTTTCTAACCACAACGACTATCGCCATTTCAATGCCAAGACCGAGATGGACATCACAACAAGAATCGCGGACAGCGCGTAAGCGATGCGGAACTGGCGGCGGGAATTCACGTGTTCACGGGCCAACTCCAGCAGCAGCCGCGCGCTGGCGTAGCTCAACATGATGAGCACGAACAACGCTCCCGGAAACGGTGTGCGCCGCCACATGACCATTGCGACGATCAGGAGTACGGCCGCGCAGACTGCTTCGAGCGCCTGCGTAGGCACGCGCCTCTGCCAAATGCCGCTGCGTATTGGGCAGTCGAATGCCGAACCAGCCACTCGTCTGCCGGCCGCCGCAACATCCGTTCAGCAGGCAGCCCACGCGCGTGAAGATCATGCCGACCAGGATGGTGAAGGTGCTCACGTCCCAGAAGGCGCCGAAGCCGACGTGCATTGCGCGCAGCAGCGGTAGCGAGCACAACAACATCACCGGCACAGCGCCGTACATCATGAAGCCGCCCTGGCTGCGGTTCCAGATGTGGCGGGGATTGCGGCGATAGTATTTCCACTCGCTGGCGACAAACAGCAGGCGCGCGCCGATCAGCGCCGGAACGATAAGTACGATGGTCGCGATGTACACGCGCAGCGGATCGAGCCCGGCGGCATGCGCGGCGATGTTGCCGGCGATTACGCCGAAGACCAGGCCGACATACAGCATGGCCGGATAGCTCCAGACGGTAAGACCTCGCCAGCGGAACAGTACGCGTCTCATACGTGCGGCACCATGCCCCAAAATGCGAGCAGCAGGCCACCGACAATGGCAACGTCGGCGAGGTTGAAGACCGGCCACCAGCCGAGATCGATGAAGTCGATGACATGCCGGCGGCGAAGAATGTCGAGAAGATTGCCGGCCGCACCACCCAACGCGCAGCCCATGCCCGTCAGGGCGAGCCGGCTTTGAAGGAACCAGCCGGAACTGTGCAGCCACACAGCTGCGATGGCGGCGAGGCACCAGATGACGATCAGAGCCGCGCGGAATCCGGCGTGGCCGTAAATGCGCTCGCGATGATGGACCTCGCGGATCTGGAAGAGCGGGCCACCGACGGCTCCTACGACGCGCGTCTGCACCACACGTTTACTGATCTGGTCGGAGAGAAAAGCGATCGCCGCGAAGGTGAGCAGAATCAACATGCGAACCTGTCCAGGGAGCGCGGCCAGTCTGGGTAGCAGCGAAATATCGCCGCCGGATTCAGGGGAGCTTATCGCGAGAACGGAGATACTGCAACAGGCATGTTCGTGGGTAATCTGCGGGAGCATTTACCGGCTTGCTAGAAGGGAGTGTTGGCGGCCAAGTGGCAGGTGATGCCCTCTTGACGATAAACCGCAGCGAGCGACTCAAGAGACGCCTGGTCCGGGGCGGCCTGCTCTGCATACCCGTAAGTCATGCCCAGTTGCTCGTACTTTGAGGCTCCCAAACGATGAAACGGCAACAGGTTGATTTCGCTCTGACCAATTTCAGCCAGAAACTCGGCGGTCGCCAGAGCGTTAGCGACATCGTCGTTAAATCCCGGAACGACGGGCATGCGTAACACCAGTCGGCCCGGCCAGTCTGTCTGCGCGATCCATCGGATGTTGTCGAGAATGATGTGGTTCGGCAGGCCGGTAGCTTCTAAGTGCCGCGCAGAATCCATGTGCTTGAGGTCTACAAACAGCCATTGGATATATGGCAATGCCGCGTGCAGCACGCTGCGAGAAACATAGGCGCTGGTTTCTACGCAAGTGTGGATATAAGCCGCTTCGCAGTGTGCAAGCAGGTCGACAACAAACTCCTCCTGCATGAGCGGCTCGCCACCGGTCAGCGTAACGCCACCTTGTGAGCCCCAATAACAGCGATCCCGGTTGAAGACACGCATGAGTTCGTCAACTGTGTACCTCTTGCCGCTGGCCTGGAGCGCTCCTGTATAGCAGACGTCGATACAATCCTTCGTCTCGCAGAGCTCACATTGCTCCCGATCGAAAACGATGGCTGCATCATCGTTTGGTGAACCCTGTACCGCACCTGCTGGACAGGCAGGAACACATCGTGCCGGACAATTCCTGCATAGTCGCGACTTGTACATGAGGCGCTGACGCGGGAATAAGCCCTCGGGGTTCGAACACCACTTGCAGCGCAGCGGACATCCGCTCAGAAAGACGAGAGTGCGAGTCCCAGGTCCATCGTGGATCGAGTGGCCCTGGATATCGAAAATCAGTCCGTTGGTTTCAATCGCAGGCATCTCTAACTGCGTCACGCAGGATCCGCGGCAACAAACATCTCGCAGGTAACGGTAATCAGGTCCGGATACGTCATCGGTTTCGTGGGAACTGCATTGCAAGTGCCCAGGTATTGTTCGCTCGCAGCGAAGTGAGCGCAGAACTTGCACTTCTGGATGGGGACACAATGCTCGCAGTGATCGCCGTCCGCCAGAACCAGTTCTTTCGTACGGTGGCAGACACCTTTGGCCACATCGACAGCAGCGAAGTTACGACAGTCCATGTGCTTCATCACAGCGTTCATGTGTCAGACTCCCTCGTACTCGGTTCTGGCGATCACTTCATCCTGGATCGGCTTACCAATCTCAACCCAGTACTGCGTGAATCCAGCTACACGAACCATCAGGTCACGGTATTGGTCCGGATTCTTCTGCGCATCCCGGAGCATTTTGCTATCCACGACGTTGTACTGGATATGGAAGCCGCCCTTGCGCATGTAACCCTGAGTAAGCGCCAGAAGCTTCTTGCAACCCTGCACGCCGCTGACGGCGGTGGGGTGCAGCTTCAAATTCATCTGCGAGTTCTGCGACATGGAGTGGTTCCACACCGTGGCAGATTCGAAGAGCGCATAAGGGCCGTTGCGGTCCGTCCCCGGGTAAGCGGACATCGACGCATCCGCGAAGGTAGTACCGGCCAGTCGACCATCCGGAGTAGCGATCGTCGCCATGCCCATAGGTGCGTGAGTAGAGACCGAGATCTGGCATGCATACAAAGGCTTGGCGTTCAGGGATTCGTACTGCCGGCAGATGGTGCAGAACCAGGTCTCCCAATCCTTCAGGATCGTGTCGACATAAGGGTCGTCGTTACCGTACTTGGGCGCCGTGAGGCAGAGATAGTGAAGGTAGTCCCACTTGCCGGTATCATCCTTCTTCTCTTGATCGGCCAGGGAGAACGAACCGACGTCGGCGGCTGTCTTGAAACCGAAGTTCTCACTCAGGGCCTGCTTGAGTTCTTCGAGGCTGACTGCACGATCGTCGAAGACACGCTTCTTGATTGCAGCCAGGCTGTTGACGAGATTGATCGTCCCGCACGATTCGACGTTGAAGGTTCCGTTGTATCGGTAGCCGAGCTCGTTAATCAGGTGGCCGCTTGCGAGACAATCCGGCTTGAGCAGCGAATTGAAAATCGCCATGTTCTGCTTGCGCCAGATGTCGTGCTGAATGTTGTTGCACGCGGTCAGACAGTCAACCGATCTGCGGAAGTAATCCTGGAAAACTTGGACCAGCGCTTCGAAGGTCTCGAACTTGTTGCCATGTGGTGGATAGACCTGCTGACCCGTTCGTTGATCCATGCCGTCAAAGAGTACAAGTTCAAGAACCTTAGGCAGAGAAATGAAGTGCACGCCGACACTGGTCGGCTGTCCCGACCCACCCGGAATCCAATGCTCCTTGCCGTCCAGGTACAGTGGCAGCCAGGAACACGGGGAAGTCTCGAGGCATCCGCCGATTGCCACAGCCCGCGCTTCTTCCAGAGTCATCCCTTCCCGACCGTACTGGCTCAGCAGGAAATCGATTGCTCCACGATTGTTGACCCATGCCGGGTAGCCGGTCCCAGTCTTGTTACACTCGCTTGCTTGTAGAAGAAAGTCTTCAGGCAGCTTTTCGTCATAAAGAACTGTGAGAGTCGGCTGAGTGCTGGCGCAGCGAATGGCTGCCTCGATGATCAGCTTCTCCAGATCATTTGTGGCCGACAGACCTTCTTTGGTGAGTCCCCCGAGACTAAGGTTGTTGAAGGTATTGCCGGAGAGTACGCCGCCGACCACTCCTGCAGACGCAAAGCAATCAATACAAGTGAACTTGACTCTTTGCAGTTGCAGCCATTCCAGAACTTCGTCATCGGTTATGCGACCGGCAGCTTTGTCGCGCTCGTAGTAGGGATAGAGCACCTGACCCAGGCGGCCCGGCGACAAGCCAGAAATCGCATCTTCATTTAGGACGGCAACGTGGATCGTCCATGTCATCTGGATGGCTTCGGTGAACGTCTCCGGCTTTTTGTGCGCTACCGATTGCAAGCGTTGCGCGATCTCCTCATATTCACGTTTCTGCTGTGAATCAGTTTCCAGCGCAGCCAGTCGCTGCGCTTCTTTGGAGTAGTTCAGGATCCATTGCTGTATGCCTTGCAGCACCAGGATTACCGCTTCGTAGTTATAGAGACGGTTCATACCTGCCAATCCGTCTCCACCGGCGCGTCCCGCCACCTCCGCTTTCTTCTCATGGGCCATCCGGATCAACGCGTCGAAGCCATATTCCAGCGGGTAGTAATAGTTAATGACCTCTCGACCTTGTGGCAGAGTGTAGCCAGAGTCGAACATGCAGACGATCGAGCGCATAATTGCTTCTTTCGTCGCGTAGTCGGGCACCATTTGCTCGTACTTGTGTCCCAGGTCGTCTACTGACTTGCCCACCCACTGCCTGGCGATATGCAAAAGCGCAGGAATTTCTTCGCGACGCATACCAAATTTGCCGGCGATGGAGACGACATTGCCAAAGCTTTCCGTCACATTGCCGCCACCGCTGCCAAACTTGGACAAATCATCGGCACTCGAACTTCCCTTATCCAGCGCAGCTTGATAGAGTTCGTCCTCTTTCGCCATGTAGTAGCCTTCGGACAACCACGGCATGGGAAACGAACCGCGGTAGTAATGGGCCTTACCCATCACCAACAGCTCGCCAGGGAAGATGGTTGGGGTGAGATGCGAGAAAGCCTCTTTGAGTGCGGCAGCGCGACGAACAACAGGGATCTCCCCTTCCAGTTCGGCATACTTGCGCGTGTACCAATAGGGAAACTCATTGGTAGCCGACGAAAGCGTCTGGAAGTACAGATCACGGAGCTTCTTCGCACGCAGACAGGGTTCCTTCTTGACTTCCCGATCCACAACTTCATCGGGAGCCTTGCCGCCAGACTGCGAGTGCAAGGAAGTGCCGGATTCTTCCAACAGTTCGCCTAACTTCCTGGCCATGAGAGACGCCGTCCTTTCGTCAGCAGATATCACGTGAGGACATCCCACTGTGACACTAAACCGACAGCGCACAGTCTGCCGTGATCGGGGTCACACGACCAGGTTTGGGATTTTGCGAGGGCCTGCTCGGCGGCGTAGCACATCAGACTTTAGCGAGGGTGCCAGGTGACTGCTCTTTAATTCGCTGTATCTCGCCGCCTCCGCCCTGGGCTTGCTGCAACTATAGCCAGGACGCCCCGCCTAGGAACGGGAATGCGAAGATTATCATAGGCGCACTAATATTTTTGTCAGTCTGATTTGATCGAATGTCACAATAGGTTGCAAAGAAAAGGTGTAAGGTGGATTGGATCGCTAATTGAAAACCGCAGGTTCGGCACGTTGGGTCGACCGGCGCAGAGCAACGGGGACCAATGGAATTCAATCACGGATTAGACAATCGCGAACACTTTTCGGAGCTGCAAAGAACCGACCGTTTCACACTTGCACTGATTGGCATGGGAGTCATCTTCGCCTCCCTGGGTCTAGGAGAGGCCGTCTATCGGCTGGCGTTCTTTGACTTTAATGGAGCCACGGATCGGCTTCCCATCGAGATGTGCTTTGGGCTGGTGTTTGCCTGGCTGACCACAAAAGTGATTCGAGGGATCTACCGGCGACGCCTGGAGACCTCCGCCAGAATCAACCTAATCTGGGAGCACAACCGCAAGATTCGCAGCGCGGTGGAAGCCATTGCGCCGGTGCCGTCTCCCGGCCATCAGCAGGCGATCCGGGTCATTCGCGACGAGGTAGAGCGGATCGAAGGAGCGCTGGATCGTCTCAGGTCGAGCTAGCGGACTTCTGAAAAACTCTGATGCGCCGGTTTTGTGCCGCCGGCTGAAGCCGACTCGGCCAAAAAGTAAGCAACTTATCGGCACGACTAAAGTCATGCCCTGACACAAAGCTCCCGAAAAGCGACTTCTTCCAGCTGCCTGTGCGGAACGCCTTTTTCAGCGGCCTGGTAGTTAGCAGCCAGTTCATTCCCGACCGATTCCTCATCACTGACAAGCCCACTCGCCGTAGCGCATATTGTTCGCAATGAAGCAGGCGTCGAGCCGCGCTACGGCTGCGCAGATCGCCAGTAACGCGATCAGCTCCTCCCGATCTAGTCAGTTCTCCGGATTGTCAATCACGGATCCGCGGCTTGCAGTTTTTCTCTCGATGTCGAACGTCGAGCGCACGCGTGCGCTCACGGCAATGCTCGATGGCGCTACCGGGCCGAAGGTTCGGCAGGAAGTAACGAGCTGGATAGTTCAGCGACTGTCGGTTGAGCGCCTGGTGCCACAAACCTATGCCGAGTGGCGGCCAGTAGTGCGCGAGGCAATGCTGTATTTCGGCTCGCATCTGTCCACACCACGGTTAGTCCCCAAAGTTATCGAGCAGCTGGAGCTTGCGCCCGATACGTTACCCGAAGTCCGCCTTTTCCGGCTCATCGCAAAGGTGCCAGCGCTCCAGAAGCTTGGTCAGGTGATCGCGCGAAACCGCCATTTGCATCCCGCCGTGAGGCGCGCACTAACGCAATTGGAGAATGGCATTTGCGATGTAGCCATTGATGACATCCGCAAAATCATTGTGCAGGAGCTTGAGCCGAAGCTCGAGCGCAATGCGGTTGAGATCGAAGGCAAGATCTTTTCGGAAGCAAGCGTGAGCGCGGTGGTGCGCTTTACCTGGTACAACCCGAAAACGCGGACGCGAGAACAGGGCGTCTTCAAAGTCTTGAAGCCTTATATTCGCGAGTATTTCGCCGAGGAAATGGATCTGCTGGCGCGACTGGCTGAGCATCTCGGAAGCAAGCACGCGGAGTATGGCTTCGCGGAGCATGTCCTCTCGGACACCTTCCAGGACGTTCGCCGCCTGTTGCAGCACGAGGTCAGGTTTCGGCGCGAGCAAATACATTTGCACGAAGCTTCGCGCCTCTACAGCTCGTTTGACACGATTCGCATTCCGCGGGTGATCCGACCACTGTGTACATCTACCATCACCGCGTTAACGCTTGAAACAGGAGAGAAGATCACGAAGGCCGCGGCGCGAGTCCCCAAGTGGCGCAGGGCTCGGATTGCCGGGCAGTTGACGGAAGCCGTGATTGCCGTTCCCTTGCTTGCGTCTGGCAGAAGAACCATGTTTCATGCGGACCCGCATGCAGGCAATCTTCTCTACAGCAATCAAGCGGGCACGCTTACCCTCCTGGATTGGGCGCTGACTGCCCACATCGATGAGGAACAGCGACGACAGATTGCTCTGCTCTTCATCATGACTGTTCTGCGGGATCAAGACGGGGTGTGCGCGGCCATCGAGGCTCTCAGCCCAGGAGGAGGAAAGAGAAGCTCTCGGCGGACCCGGATCATTCGTCAGCAGGTAACACAGTATTTTGAAGACCAACCGCTGCTACGCTTGCCACAAGCGGTCGACGCGATGGAGCTGTTGGAGCGCATCGCGTGGCAGGGCGTGCGCTTGCCCAGCAACCTGATCATGCTGCGCAAGGTTGTGTTCACACTCGATGGCATCCTGCATGAGTTGGCAGGAGAGAATGCAAAGATGGAATTGGTGATCGCACGACACCTGCTGCGACAGTGGGTGAAGAGTCCAACCAACGTTGGCTGGCCTCTTTCCGTGCGCGATTGGGTTGCCGTGTCGTGGAGCGCCATCTTCTATGGCAGCCGTGTGGCGCGGGGAATCGCGCAGCAGTTCTCTGCGTACGGGCAAATCTCGGAGCCGAATGAAATTGAGGCGGCGTATTCGTAGCGCGATTCGCGGGTCGTCGGCTAAACAGGCTGCTGAAGAAGTCGGGAAAACAGATCCCTCGCGGACTAAAGTCCGCGAGGGATGACAAAAAGTGCGGCTTATCGGCACGACTGAAGTCGTGCCCTGTTACAAAGCGCGCGCGGAAAACAAATAAACAGCTTGGACTCTGGCCTGAAGCCGGCTCTACCCGAAAATCACGCTTGACGCGGCGCTGAAGCGCCCCACTACCCGAGCCAGTGTCAACACAAAACTTTTCAGCAACCGGCTAGGTTTCCAGTGCCCCGACTGCTACTTGCGAGTCCTGCTTCACGATCACTTCCGCCAATTCCTTGGTGCCGTAGTCAAAGCCGCGGTTGAAGGCTTTCAGGTTCAGATCGCGATAGGCTTCCGGCACCGATGCGGCAACCGCTTTGCGCAGCGCGTCGGGATCGAGGACGCCGGTGACCGCTCCGAAGAAGCCGACCATCACGATGTTGAGCACCATCTTCTTGCCGATCTCCTCGGCGATGCGCGTGGCGGGAATGCTGTAGACGCGCACGCCGGCCGGCAAGTGGTCGATCCGCACCAGATCTTCTTCGATGATCAGGATGCCGTTGTCTTTGATCTGCGGACTGAAGAGGGTGTACGCCTCCTGCGACATGACGACGAGAATGTCAGGGCGGGTGACGTAGGGATACAGCACCGGATTGTCGGAGAGGATGACCTGCGCGCTGCAGGCGCCGCCGCGCGCTTCGGGTCCGAAGTTCTGGGTCATGGTCGAGTAGCCGCTTCTGATAAGATACAGCCGGCCTTGCCGATGACGATGGCCGAGAGAATGACTCCCTGCCCGCCAAATCCTGCGATACGGATCTCTGTTACTGGCATGAACACGCCTCCGTTTCCACGTAATCGTCGCCCAGAGCGTCGACCAGGCTGTCGTGCATCAGGTTGCCGTAGTCGCCGCGCTCGCCGCGCTCGCGATCCACGAATTTGCCGACGACAATCTCGCCACTCTTGCTCAGCCCAACTTCGCTGGTGGGCGCGCCATTGCGAACCTTGCTGGCCTGCTTGTAGAACTTCATGGTGTCGAGCCCGTCGCCCATCTTGTTGCGGCGCTGGTACAGCGTCGGGCACGGCGACAGCACTTCGATGAAGCTGAAACCTTTTTTGGCGAACATCTCTTCCATCGAGCGCGCCAGCTGTTTAACGTGAAACGCCGTCCAGCGCGCCACATAAACCGCGCCGGCCGCTTCCACCAGGTAGGGCAGATTGAACGACGGATCGTAGGTGCCGTAAGGATTGGTCGAGGTGATGACAGCGCCGGGAGTCGTCGGCGCGGTCTGCCCGCCGGTCATGGCGATAAATCAAATTGTTGATGCAGACGACCTTAAGGTCGATGTTGCGCCGCGCGGCGTGGATCAGATGATTGCCGCCGATGGCGAACAGATCGCCGTCACCTGAGTACACCACGACGTTCAGCTTGGGATTGGCCAGCTTCAGCCCGGTGGCGAAGGGAATCGCGCGGCCGTGCGTGGTGTGAAACGAGTCTAGGTTGACGTAGCCGGCAACGCGTCCCGTGCAGCCGATGCCGGAGACGATGGCCAGATTCTTCGTGTCGATATTGGCGTCCGACCAGCGCGTGAGCGAAGGAGTTGACGCTGGTGCCGATGCCGCATCCCGGACACCAGATATGGGGAATGCGGTCCATGCGCAGAAAGTCTTCGACTGGGCTATGGATCGTCACAACCGCTTCACTCATCGCGCCACCTCCATGATCGCCTTCAGAATATCTTCGGGCTTGTGTACGCTGCCGCCGGCGTGCCCCACCAGCCGGACAACGGCTTTGCCTGCGGCCGCCCGCTCAACTTCGCGCACCATCTGGCCAAGGTTCAGCTCCGCTACCACTATGCCTTTCACTTTTTTCGCGATCGCTGCGATTTGTTTCTCGGGGAACGGCCACGCGGTGATCAGCCGGAACTTGCCGACCTTCATGCCCTTCTTGCCGCGCCATGTCGATCGCGCGCTGCGCCACTCGCGACGTGATGCCGTAGGAGACGACCACCACATCGGCGCCTTCCGATCTGATCTTCCTCGAAGAGCGTGATCTTGTCGACGTTCTTCGTGATCTTCTCGAGCAGGCGCCTGACCAGCTTGTCTCTGCACCTGGCGGCCGCATGTCTGGGATAGCCGCGCTCGTCGTGGGTCAGTCCGGTGACGTGGACGTTATAGCCCTCGCCCACTCGCGGCATATCGGGGACAAGGTCCGTCGCTCGGGCTTGAAAGCGAGAAATTCTTCCGGAGGCAGCGTGGTGTAGCGCCGCGGCTCGATTTCGATCTCTTCCGCTGCGGGAATCACAACCTTCTCCGTCATATGGCCGACGACTTCGTCCATCATGACGAACACCGGGCAGCGATATTTCTCGGAGTAATTGAATGCGGTGATCGTCAGATCGAAGCACTCTTGCGGCGAGTTGGGACACAGCGCGATGATTTCGTAATCGCCATGCGATCCCCAGCGCACCTGCATCATGTCCTGCTGCGCGGGGAGCGTCGGCAAGCCGGTGGAGGGTCCGCCGCGCTGCACGTCGACGAAGACGCAGGGCGTCTCGGTCATGGCGGCGTAGCCGATGTGCTCCATCATCAGCGAAAATCCTGGCCCGGAGGTTACCGTGAAGGCTTTGGCTCCGCCCCACACCGCGCCTTGCAGCGTGATCGAGGCAGCCAGTTCGTCTTCCATCTGGATGAAGACGCCGCCGACGGTGGGAACGCGCGAGGCGAAGCGCTCGACGACTTCGGTGGAAGGCGTTATGGGATAGCCGGACGAGAAGCGCGCGCCGGCAGCGAGAGCGCCTTCACAACACGCGTGATCGCCGTCGAGGAAATGCGAGCCGGTCAATACACCAGCAGGATCAGCGTGCATCTTGGGCCTCCTCTTCCTCAGTGGCAGCCGGAGGCGGAGTACTGACTTCCTTGGGCTGCGGAGCGGCTTGCGCTTTCTTCTCAGCCTCAGGCGGCTTAAAACCGAAGATGGCGAAGTCGGGACAGTACATGCCGCACAAGTCGCAGCCGCTGCACTTCTCCGGATGAACCATGTAGGGCGTGTGATATCCCTTAGCGTTGAAGGCGGAAGAGAGCGCCAGCACATGCGTGGGGCAAAACTCTACGCAGAAACCGCAGGCTTTACATCGCTCGACCACAATTTGCACTGAACCTTTGGCCATTGCTGCCCTTTCTGTTGCGGGACCGTCGGAAGGACTTGGTTGTACCTAACGATTCGCCATCCCACCTGGAATTCCGTTGCGGTCTGGAGGCTCACCCCGTACCGAACGATAGTTCGATTTTTGATCAGGGACGGCCCAAGGCGAAGTGATGTGGGTCACATGGCCATGTGAGGAGCGAACGGGATGTGAGTTGTCGGCTGTGAGTTGTCGGCTGTCTTGCAGGTGTTCTCCCTACAGCTGCGGAAAAAGGTATTAGGCGACGCGTTTTGGCCTTCCACCCTTCTTGCCGTTGGCGCGAGCGGCCGCAGCTTTTGCCTTAGTCGCGGCTGAACCGCCGCGCCGGCCCAACTCAGCCATCCAGCGACTGGTCCCGAAGACGTGATTGATCGAGACCGGGAACGTAGTGGTCGACGTCGAGAAGCGGCCAATGAAGGCCGGTCCCGCGGCCGAGAATTTCGATCCTCGCCAGCTGCGCAGTTTCAGCTGCGTGCAGCCCTTGCAACTTCATGCGAGGGATGGAGAGGCGGATGCCGTCGTCAAAGTGAAGAGTGACGACATCAGGCCTCTTCTCATATTCAGCAGATATGACGCGGCGATCGGTAGGGGCGAAGCTGCGGGCTCGTACCATGGCAGCGTCTATCTGCCGGTCTGTCGTCACAATCTTCGCTTTCGACTTATTCATGCATCTTCTCCCATAGTTTGACAAGATCGTCAAAGCAATCAGCCGCGACACGAAATACTCGCCGTACGGAACTGCGCTTGGCATTGCCCGGGCGGATGGCATCAGGCCGGTCCGCAAGAGCAATGGTCCGGTCCATACGGAGATCGACAATCACCTCTGCTTCTTCGATAAATCCATGCACGTGGCGTGGCACGTGGTCCTGCGGATATGCGACGAACAACACGCCGGACAGACGTAGTGAGGCCACCCCCCCAACAATAACCCAATCAGCTTAGGTAATTCAAGAGGTTGTGGAGATTATTATCCTGGCCCGCCTACGAGGGGAGGTGAGCCCAGACCTACGTTGCAAATTCGGGCTTCAATCCTGTAGCGGTTCCGGGAGGATGGTATTGCTTCAAGCTCGAAGCTGCGGTAGCTTCATCATGGATTCAAATCCGAAGCAGTCTTGGAGCGGGGACTTATGAAGAGGCAGGTACTGGCGGTTGGTGTTCTGTGGCTTTTGTTGAGCTGGTTTGGCGTTGGCGCAGAAGACGCATGTCAATTTCGACAAAAGCGCGAATTTTGCCAGCTATCAAACCTATATGTGGGAGAAGAGTCCGAATCCAGCACAAGGCGACTGGGACCAGCGCGTCATCGCCGACGTCGACAAGCAACTGCAGGCCAAGGGGCTGACGAAGGTCGACTCCAATCCTGATTTGTGGGTGGTCTACAGCAGCAGCATTCGCGAGGAGAAGGATGTTGTCGGCGCCGGTTATGTTACGGGACCAACCTGGGGGTGGGATAACGGTGTGTCGCCGATTGCCAACAACACCTACTACAACAAGGTGGGGACGCTTGTGGTCGAACTGGCCGATACCAAGAGCAAGCAGCTGATCTGGCGCGGTTCAGTGAGCGACACAATCTCCAACAAGGCCAACAGGAACGTCAGTACCCTCGACAAGGCTGTGACGAAGTTGTTCAAAGGATATCCGCCGAAGGAGAAGAAGTAAGTCCGAGCCGAGGTTAACGTCCAAAGGAAGGACGCGAACCTGGGGCACCGGCTGTTGATAAGGTATCCGCCGCAGGAGAAAAAGTAATCCTCCCACTCATTCGAAAACCGCGAATGAGTGGGGCACCACACACCCGCGATGTTAATCTAGCCGTTCATGCTTCGACGGCTTCGTACCTTTGTATTGCTCATTTGCGCCGGTGCGGTTTGCGCGATGGCGAACTCCATCTCGGCGCCCGCAGACTCTTACCAGATCGTCCACACTTATCCGCACGATCCCGGCGCGTTCACGCAGGGATTGGTCTATGTCGATGGGCACTTGTATGAGAGCACTGGACTGAATGGGCGGTCGTCGATCCGCATGGTCGATTTGTACACCGGAAAGGTGCTCCAGAAGTTCGACCTGCCTGGCAGCTACTTTGCCGAAGGCCTGACGGACTGGGGCAGCACGCTGGTTCAGCTGACGTGGAAGGCGCACAAGGGCTTCGTCTATGACCGGTTCAGCTTCTCGCAGTTGCGGACGTTTCCGTATGAGGGCGAGGGCTGGGGGCTGACGCACGATGACAAGCAGCTGATCATGAGCGATGGCAGCTCGTATCTGCGGTTTCTCGATCCGACGACGTTTCGCGAGACGCGGCGCATTCATGTCACCGACGATGCCGGACATGCGGTAGAGAATTTGAATGAGCTGGAATATGTTCGCGGCGAGATCTACGCCAACATCTGGCAGAGCGACACGATTGTTCGCATCTCGCCGAAGACGGGCAAGGTGCTGGGAAAGATCGACCTCAACGGAATCATCGACAAGCGGGCGCTTGGCAACTCCGATGCCGTGTTGAATGGGATTGCGTACGATGCGGCGGGAAATCGGCTGTTCGTTACCGGAAAACTCTGGCCGAAGTTGTTTGAGATACGGGTGCAGACGCATCGCTGACGGTTAACGAATCCCAGGTTAGCGTGCAACCGAAGGACGCGAACCTGGAGCACCGTTGTCGAGATTCGCGTGCCGCAATATCGGTAGCAGCTCGGCGGGGTTCCTCTCCCAGGTCTCGAAAGGCGCGAGACCCTTCGGCAGGCTCAGGACAGGCTCTGGGGCACCCGACCGTCGTCCCACTCATTCGAACAGAGCGAATGAGCGGGGCACCCGTGCACCCGCGTGATTGTTGTCAAGTGTTTGCGCAGCACCCGCGAATTGGTTGGGGTGTGTGGAAATAAAAATGGGCAACCATCGATTTTGGCCGCGGCTCTAACCTGCTATGACCGAGGAACAGGATCTGGAACCGAAGGGCTTGTGCTCCATCTGCAATCGCGCGGTGGAACTGGACGCGACGGTCTGTCCGCATTGCAATGCCTCTCTCAGCAAAAGTGACATGACGCCCGATTTGCCGGGCTCACAGTCTCACGACATCTAATTCCGAGATAGCCAACACAGCTTATGAACGCCGTGGAGGTCACATGGACGCGTACGAATTTCATTCCACATCGCATCACGTTCGAGAGCCGGAGCAATCGATACCGGAGCAGCGCATCCGGGAACGTGCTTACCAGATTTATCAGCAGCGGGGAGCTAAGGGTGGTCACGCGGAAGGCGATTGGCTGACGGCCGAGGCCGAGCTAAAGGAAATTAAGAAGAAGGCGGGGGACTCGGCTCGCGTGGCGGAGTCGCTCAAGACTTAAACACCCAGGTCTCGAAAACGCGAGACCTGGGGCACCGGTCTTGGCGCGGTCATCCCACTCATTCGAACCCCGCGAATGAGTGGGGCACCCGTGACTTACTCGAAGCCGGCGTTGTGGAAGACTGACTGGCCTTGGGGCGAGACAGCGAACTTCAGGAAGGCCAGCGCCTGCTGTTGATGCTGCGATTTCTTGAGCACGCCTGCTCCTTTGCGAAGCTGGCTGAAGTGGGCGGAGACGATGGGGATGATCTGCGTGCTGCGCAGCTGATAGGTGTTCAGAGCGCTGCCGGGGAGCACGGCGACATCGGCGCCCCCCTTCTGTAGAAGCTGCGCGACCTCCGCGACTGAGTCGCCAATCACGAGCTTCCTTCTTATCGTGACATCATAAATATGGACGGCGGTCAACGCCTGCACTGTGGCTGTGCCGAAGGCGCTGTGTTCCGGGCTGACGATCGCAATGCGAGGGATGCTTTTGTCGGTGAGGAGCAAAAGCGGATTGCCGGGCCGCGGGTCGATGCGCACGCCGGGGGCAAAACACAGGACCATGGTGTCGCGGGCGTACTCGGTGATTGAGCTGGCGGTCACGAGTCCGGACGCTGCGAGGTGATGGAGGTCTTGCATATCTAGAAAAACGGCGTCGAAGGCTGTGTTGTTGCGAACCTGGGTTAAGAGGGTCGCCGAGTCTGCGAAGGTGAGGCGGATGTGATTGCCGGTTTTCTGCTCGAAGTGGCGAGCCAGTTCGGTGAGGGCGGAGTTCAGATCGTCAGGCGCGGCGATGGAGAGGTCGATTCCTTGCGCTGGAGTGACATGGTTCGCCTGAGGAAGAGTGCCGGCCGATGCGGCGAGCGCGCTCGCAATAATTATGAGAAGGAGCCGGTTCATGGAAGAGCTCTTAGATTGACGGGTCGCAATGATAGGGGTCCTTCGACTGCGCTCGGCTACGCCTCGCTCCGCTCAGGATGACACATTCAATCTGAAACCGCACTACAGGGGGAGGCCGAGAGTCCCACTCATTCGAACCCGCGAATGAGTGGGGCAACCAGAAGCGTTTATTCCACACGGAGGAGGACCAGAGGATCGACCTTGAGCGCGCGGCGGGCGGGGATCCAGGTGGCGACGAGGCCGAGCAGCAGCATGGTCAACACTGCTCCCGCCAGCACCAGCGGATCACGCGGCGTTGCCTGATAGACGACATAGGCCAGAACGCGGCTGGCGAGAATGCCGAGTATCAATCCCGCGACCGAGCCGAAGACCAGTAACTTGAAAGGCCGTCCCAACGCTGCCTGCAACACTTCCTTGCGCTGCGCACCTAGCGCGATGCGAATTCCCAACTCGCGCAGCCGCTTGCTGACGGAATAGGCGGCCATGCCAAAGATGCCGGTGATGGCCAGCATCGCACCCATCACGCCCATCACACCGAGAGAGATGGTGGCCATGTGCGGGCCGAACAGAGCGATGTCCATCGCTTTGCGGCGAGTTTGGATGAGGAACGGCAGTCCGGCGTCGAGCTCGTGCAGGCGGGCGCGATATAGCCTGCGTCAGTTGCTGTGGATCGCGGTCCGAGTGCACCACCAGGAGGGTAGAACTGGAGGGCATTTGGAGGATGGAAAGAAACAGCGCCGTTTGTGGATTTTCAGTCACACCATTATATTTTCCGTCTTCTGCGATACCGACGATCTGGACGCGGGTGCCGTCGGGCATCTTGAAATAACGGCCGATACCCTTGTCGGCGGATTTGAAGATCCTGCGCGCGAACTCACGATTGACGACGGCTACGCGTGGGGAGTTCTTGTCGTCGTGCCAGGTAAATGGCCTGCCCGCCAGCAAGGCGGTTCCGGCGGCGCGGAAGTACTCCGGCGAGACCCGGTATAGATTGACGTCGGCAGCGGCATTGGCTGGGCGGAGATCGACGGTATCGTCGGTGAAGACATTGGAGTCGCCCGCGCCCTGGTCTAAGGGCAGCCCATCCGCTAGTCCCACTGACTCAACGCCGGGAATGGCGGCGATTGCGTCAATCATGCGCTTTTGCATGGGAGGCACCTGATCGCCGGTGTAGCCAGCCATACTGAGGTCGGTGTCGACCAGCATCGTGTCGTCGAGCGCGAAGCCAAAATTGTTGTGCAGAGTCCGAGCCATTCCACGAATGGCAACGAAGGACGAAGTAACCAGCACGGCGCAGAGAGCGATCTGCACGACCAGTAACACGTCGCGGACGGTGATGCGACGGCCGACGGTGACGATGGAGCCCGCCTTGACGATCTCATAGGGATTGGTGCGCAGAACCTGCCGCACCGGCACTGTGCCGAAGAGGAAGCCGCTGATGATGGTCAGCAGTAAGGCGACGGCATAAACCTTGGCGTCGGGATTCACCGCCAGATAGATGGGATAACGCGGCATCGGCTGCCAGGTGCTGAGCGCGTGCAGCAAAATCACACTTCCCCAGAGTCCGAGAGCGCCTCCGACGAACGAGATCAGCATGGCTTCGGTAAGGAGTCCGCGCAGAATGCGACGCCGGGTTGAGCCGAGGGCGAGTCGCAGAGCCAATTCTCGGGCACGGTCGGCGGAGCGCGCAGCGAAGAGGCTGCCGAGGTTGGCACATGCCGCCAGCAGAATCAAAACCGCCAGCAGCATCAGCGCAGCCATGAAGGCGCGCGCCGGCCGCTCCAGGAAATCGCCATACAAGCCGGGATGCACCAACCTGAAATGAACTTTGCCATCGTCTCCAGGATAGGTTCTTTCCAGGTAGGCGCCGACGGAATCAAGGTCGGCGGCAGCTTGCGCCGGCGTCACGCCCGGCTTGAGATGGCCGAGCGTCATGAATACCCAGCGCGACTTCCGCGAGTTGAGGTCGTCTCCCTGGTGGTTCACGATGGGCGTGAAGAGATCGGGATTGAAAAAGACCATGGTGCCGTGAAACTCGGGCGGCGCCACCCCGATGATGGTGAGGGGATGCTTATTCAGTAGAACCGTACGGCCTACGACGCTGGGATCATGGTTGAAATGTGCGTGCCAGAAGGCGTAGGTCAGCACGACGTAAGGCGCGCTGTTGGGACCGTGCTCGTCGGCGGCGTGGAAGAAGCGGCCAAGATAGGGTTGCAGGCGCAAGGCGTCGAAGTAATTGCCGCTGGTTTCGTAGTACCAGACATCGGCGGGTTCTTTGCCGCTATCGAGGCCGCCCTCGCCCATGGTGAACGCCGCCAGACCATCGAGGGTACGGCTGCGATCGCGCAGGTCGAGGTAGTCGGGATAGGACTGGTGCATGTCATCATCGGGCGAGCGCCAGAGTCCGTAGAGGCTCTCCCCCTGAGGGACGTTGATGGGGCGCAGGATGAGCGCGTTCATCACGCTGAAGACGACGGCGTTGGCGCCGATGGCGAGAGCGAGCGTCAGAACAGCAGCGACGGTGAAGCCGGGAGACTTGCGTAAGACGCGAGCGGCGAAGCGCAGATCCTGGAACAAGGTCCCCACGAGAAGCCTCCGCTGTACTCCAGCTATTGAAGCCCAGTTGAGATGAGAAGCGCAATTGGGAGGCCAACGTTAGCGGGGAGGCTAGACAGTTGAAAAGGTTGAGGCTTTGATGGCGTTGGGCTGGAGCGGGCGAGGAGTCGGGTGTGCGTTATTGGACAGTTCTGTCCGGTCTGGTCGGGATGGCGCTTCTCGATCTCTGCTGAAGAGTCACGAAGCAGATCCCTCGTCGGCCTAAAGGCCTCCTCGTGATGACAAAACAAAACGAGGCAGTTGAAGCTGTGCGCCTTCAAAACATTCCATGATCGACTTCCTCAGCAGCCTGTTCAGTCGTGCCGTTACCACCACTACTTTTAGCTCTTGCGGCCCGGCCGTTACAGGGGCTGAAGCCCTGATCGTACTGCCACAGCTTTCGGCACGACCAAGGTCGTGCCCTGACACGAGGCGATCTGACACAATGCGATTTAGGAGACGACTTCTAGTCTGAATCCAGGCTCGGCCGGATTCTGCTACAAAGTTCTTATGCGCGTACCGATATTTCAGATTGACGCCTTTACCAGCCGACGCTTCGCGGGAAATCCGGCGGCAGTGATGCCGATGCAAAGCTTCCCTGCTGACGAAATTCTGCAGGCCATCGCGGCGGAAAACAATCTCTCCGAAACGGCGTTCCTGGTACCCAGCGATGGCGAGTATCGTGTGCGCTGGTTCACCCCGCTGGTCGAGGTGCCGCTGTGCGGACATGCAACGCTGGCGAGTGCGGCCGTGGTGATGGAGATGCTGGAGCCGGGACGAGAGCGCGTTGTGTTTCATTCGGCGAGTGGGCCGCTGGCGGTGAAGCGTGAGGGCAAATGTTACGTCATGAGTCTTCCGGCGCGGCCGTCGGAGCCATGCTCGCCGCCCGCCCGATTAGCGGAGGCGTTAGGAGTCGAGCCGGTTGAAGTTCTGGTCAACGAGTTTAACTACATGGCGGTGATCGAGAGCGAAACGGTCTTGCGGAAGCTAGCGCTGGACATGACGGCGCTGGCGCGTATTGGACGGCCGGGTGTGATTGTGACCGCCGCGAGCGACGGCGACTACGACTTCGTAAGCCGATACTTCGCGCCGGCGAAAGGCATTGCGGAGGATCCGGTGACCGGCGCGGCGCACTGCATGCTGGCGCCGTACTGGGCCGGGCGACTGGGTAAGCAGGAGTTCCGCGCGTATCAGGCTTCGCGGCGCGGAGGAGAGATGGGATGTCGCGTGGTCGGCGATCGCGTTGAGCTGCGAGGAGAGTGCGCGTTCTATATGAAGGGTGAAGCGGAAGTTTGAGGGCCCAGGTTAGCGTCGCGACGGTTCCGGTCGTCAATTACCCAGGTCTTGAAAACGTGAGACCTGGGGCACCTGCACAAATCCCTCGCGGACTAAAGTCCGCTCGGATGATATGAAAAAACGGCTTAGACGCTGGCCTGAAGGCCAGCTCTACCTGAACATCGCACCAACCCCTAGTCCAGCTTCTCGGGCTCCAGGGCGATGTGGGTTTCGCCGGCGGCTTTCTTCTCCCAATATTTGCGGATCCAGGCTTCCCAGCTTTTGCCGGCGGCGGTGTCGCGACCGCTGAAGGCGAGGGCGGCGATGTTGGAATAGGCGATGGAAATCTTCTCCGCCGAATCTTGCAGAATGAGCCGGACGACGGAGTCGTCGAGTGTGGGACCGCTGCGGCGGTCGAAGATATAGCCTTCGACGCGCGTGCCATCTTTGCGAGTGATGGTGACATCGCCGCGATAGTCGAAAGCTTTCTCCAGCGCGTCGCGCAGCTCGGCTTCGGAGGCGAGGTCGGGGATCCAGCCTTCGATGGCCTCGCGCTGACGGCCGTCGACGACTTCAAAATGATCGGCGGTGAGATTGCGTTGGGGTTCGGACATAAATCAGCAATTAGCAATTAGCGATTAGCTTTAGCTGCTGTTTCGCGGCGGCCTCTTCGTTAGAGGTTCGGAGAAGTGCAGGTCTTTTGATTATAGCGGGAAGAGACGTAATCGCTCGACAAGGAACTGGGCGCGGCGAAGTTTGTCTCAGGTTAGCGTCGTCGAATCACCCAGGTCTCGAAAAACGCGAGACCTGGGGCACCCGCGGTGGAGTTTGGTCCCAGGTTAGCGTCCAAAGGAAGGACGCGAACCTGGGGCACCGGTTTTGCGCGAAACCTGGACGCCGGTTCAACGCGAACCTGGGGCAGAGATTCATCTACATCTTGGTGGGCTCGGGGCGCATCCAAAACCGAGGCGCGATCTGAGGCCGCCGGCGTCCCGATCCTTATCCAACAATTGTTGCCATCCCAGGCGGCTGAGCGCCTTAACAAGAGAAAAAGGAGAGCTGTCATGAAGAAATCCGGAAACTCGACTGCCGTACTGGAGCGCAGGCAAACGGCTCCGTTACACACGCCCACCGACCTGGATGCGTCGGCAACGAAGGACATTGCCGGGGCGATGAATGCCGTCCTGGCTGACGTGTTCGCACTTTATCTGAAGACGAAAAACTTCCATTGGCACATGAGCGGCCCTCATTTCCGCGACTACCATCTGCTGCTGGATGAGCAGGGGGACCAGATTTTCGCGATGACCGATCCGATTGCGGAGCGGGTGCGCAAGATCGGCGAGCGCACTATCCACTCGATTGGACACATTGCTCGGTTGCAGCGAGTAGATGACAACGACGCCGAGTACGTCGAGCCAGAAGACATGCTGGCGGAGTTGCGCGAAGACAATCAGGCGCTGGTGCATCGTCTGCGCGAGGCCCACACGGTGTGCGAGGACCATGAGGACGTCGCGACCACGAGTCTGATTGAAGTGTGGATCGACGAGACGGAGCGGCGGACGTGGTTCCTGTTCGAGGCGACGCGGCGACCGGATTCGACGGGACACTGAGAGGTTGGGATGTCCACAGTTTGTCCCCACTCATTCGAAACCCGCGAATGAGTGGGGCACCCGTGATCGCCCAGGTCTCGAAAAGCGCGAGACCTGGGGCACCGGTGGCAATTCCATCTCAAAAGATAGGCGAGCTATCCGATTGGCTGGTGAGGACGCGGCCGCCGCTCCACTCAACCCCATTGCCAATTGCGGGATCTTGTTCATCCTGTGTTACTTCCTGTTTTGTGACGATCGAATAGGATTGGGTCCTGTTCTGGCGATTCAGTTGCACCTCTACAGTTCATCGAGGGGGTGACCAATGAAAAGCCTGATCGGATTACGCATTCGCATGATGCTATTGGCGTTGGGAATTGCTAGCCTCAGCGCAAGCTCGGTTGTGCGCGCAGCCAAAGCGATGCTGAACATTCGACGGTGCAGATTCTCATGGGAAGCAACTCGGACCTGCAGAACCGATCGGCTTCGCCCGCGTGAGTGGCGTAGCGAAGATCAATGCGGCTGAGCCATCGGAGTCGATGCTGGACATCAGCGCTCACCTGCCGGAAGGCGAATCGCTGAGATTCAAGTCGAAGCGGGTGGATTTGCGCGCTGACGGCAAGCTGGAGGTCAGCGGCGAAATGCGACTGACTCGCGTGGAGCACGAGGTGAACATTGCGCCGGCGGAAGATTATCGTGGGGCAATTGTTGGCGCGGCGGTAACGCACACGGTTGCGCGCGAGGTGAGGTTTGTCATACCGCTGGCCGGGGTTGAGAAGGGCGAGGCCATTGCCGAAGCTGATCTGGGACTGGAGAATTTTCCGCAGCTGTTCGCGGCCGTGCGCGAAGCCAACTGGCAACCGGTGATCGAGGACGAACGCTGCGTGCTGTCGCAAGCCGGCGAAGACTATCGCGGTGCAGACTGCTCAGGAAAGATGATTGACGTGCCTACGGCGTACGCGTCGGTGAGCGTCGGCGAAGATTATCGCGGCTTCCAGCCGGCGATTCCTTCCGGCAAGATGATGAAACTGGTACTGCAGCTGACGCTAACCTAGGGCTGCTTGGAAAAATGGAGTGAAAGGGACAGCTGGTTGTGGCCAGCTGTCCGCTTTTTTGCACGCGATTAATAACCCGGGTCTCGAACAGCGCGAGACCCGGGGCACCCGCGGCAGATGTGTCGCCGGCTTTAAGCCGGCTCGGGTGCGTGGATGTTTTCTATGGTGTGATTTCCCAGGCTGTTCCACAGCCGTTAGCGGGATAGCAGTTTTCAGAGAAGAAGCCGCCTTGGTTCGATGTGCCATAAATATTGCCGTTCACGTCCAGGGAGACCAGGCCGTTAGCGTAGGTACCGTCGGCGTAGGCAAAGTCGTGCAGGTGGCTCAGGGTCCAACTGCTTCCCGACAGAGACAGCTTGTACACGTAGCCATATCCGTTCTCGCCGGCCTGGATGGTGACGCCATACAAGTTGCCGCCGCGATCGAAGGTCAGACCGCCGATGGGATAGTCGTCGTGGGTGAAGTTGTAGAGTGTGGCGTAGCTCCAGTTCCCGGGCTGCGACAGCTCGAAGATGTAAGGATCGGCCACTCCATAAAGATTGCCGGACGGATCCATGGCCAGAGTGCCAGTGGGATCGCTGCCATTGGTTCCCTGGAAGTAATATGGAATGGACTCTGTCCAGCCGCCGTTGGAGGGGGACAGTTCATACAGCACTCCGCAGCCAATATTGCTGCCATTACTGCAGGCACTGGAGCCGCCAATAGAGGTAAGGCCGTAGAGATTCCCGGCCGTATCGAAGACAAGGCCACCGCTGGGAAACGCTCCGTCACTGGTGCTCCCGAGGAAGGTATGGATGGTGCTCTTGGTCCAGCCGCTGCCGGAGCGGGTCAGTTTGTATACGAGACCACAACCGACGCTACCTCCTATGCCACAATCGCCGGTGCCGCCATATTCTGTAACGCCGTACAGATTCCCGGCCGTATCGAAAATGACTTCGCTGTCGGGATACCAACCGTCGTTCTGGTCGGTGAATTCGTAGATCACGGTTTGCTTCCAGGGACACAAGAACGAAGCACAGGCTGCCGCCGGAGGCTGCAACATGAAGACCGTGCCACAGCCGCCGCCTTCGCCGCAAGCCTGTATACCCCCATATGCACTCGCTCCGTAAAGATTGCCGTCGGGGCCAATCACCAGCTTGGAATCGGTAGCGCCGGCGTGAGTAAACAAGGGACTCAGCACCCACCCGGAGCCACCCTGTGTGAGCTTGAACGCACCACCGCCGTCACCACCCGGGCCGAAGGTCGCTACCCCGTAGGCAGTCTTTCCGTTGCCACGGACAGTCAGGCTGGCGGTGGGATTTTGCCCATCGGAACCGGCATTGAAGGTATGCAGGACGGTGAAGGTCTGAGCCTGAGCGGCGGTTGCGGGAAGGCTCAGAAGAGCACCCAAAATGGCCGCGAGCGCCTTCCACCAATTCATTTTGCTGATATATGTGCAGCCTGCTTGTAACCGTTTCATCGTCTTCTCCATTTGGAAATCGTTGTTCAGGACATTCAGGTTGATTTAGGGCGTGAGTTCGAAGACGCTCCCATCTCCGCCCAGCGATCCAGTAGTGGTGCCATAGAGATTTCCGGCTGTGTCGAAAATCAAACTGCCTTCGGGATTTCCGCCGTCTGCGCCATCAGTGAATACGTAGAGGGAGGTGTATACCCACCGGCCGTTGGAGGGTGATAACTGGAACACATTGCCGCATCCATACCCCGAGCAGCTTTCGTTGCTGCCGGAGAAGAGCGTGCCGTAGAGGGTACCGTTGGAAGTGCGCGCGAGCGTGCCGGCCACGCCGCCTTCTGGCACGTCGGGGCTGTAGAGTATGGTGAAGATCCAGCTGCCGCTCGAGGGCGACAGCTCGAAGATGCTTCCTCCGTTGCCTCTGCCGAAATAAAATGAAGAACCGTAGAGATTGCCATCTGGATCGACAACCAAGCCGGCGTACGGTGTAGAGCCGTCGTTTAAGCCCTGAAAAGCGTAGATGACCTTCTCCGTCCAAGCGGAGCCGGAAGGGGTGAGCTGATAGACAGTGCCGTAGCCGGATCCGCCGAACAGAGTTGTGCCGTATAGATTGCCGTTGCCGTCAAAGGTCAAACCGCTGAATGGGCCGGAGCTGTCAGGCTTCCCGGTGAAACTGTAAAGCACGCTGTCGATCCAGCCATTCTGTGCAGGCTTGAGTCTGTAAATGACTCCGTTATTTCCGGTGCCGCCGGTGCCGGCCGTCCCGTAGAGATTGCCGGTGCTGTCAAAAATAGGCGCGGCGTCAGGATTGCCGCCATCAACGCCGCCGGTAAATTGGTACAACGGGGTTTCGGTCCACGGGCAAGCGAACGATTTGCAAATTGTCGCTGGAGGAGAAAGCTTGTAAACCACTCCCGCACTATGCTGTCCTCCGACGCTGGTGGTGCCATACAGGCTTCCATCGCTGCCGATGGTTACACCTCCGATCGGTTGAGCGCCATCATCCCCGCCCGTGAAGCTGTACAGCGGACGCAGAATCCAGCCGGCGCCCTGGCGAGCGAGCTTGTAAACGAGCCCCGATTCATGCGTGCCCCCGTAATAGGTTGTGCCATAAAGATTGCCGGCCGCGTCCATGGTGAGCCCGGCGACAGGCTCTCTTCCGTCCGGGACGCCGGTGAAGGTGTGCAGTACGGTCAAAGTTTGTGCGCGGGCGGTTGAAAAAGTGAGGGCTATCGCGAAAAGGGCCGCTCGTAGGTTGATGTCGAAAAGCTGCTGGGCCATGGCATGTGCTCCTTGGGGCTCGTCAGGCGCACAACGGTAGCATGGGCTGTCGGCAGCGCAACTTAATTTTTTATTACGGTGTAACGGACTCGAAGGAAGAGAGTTGCGCGGCGGGCCCGGATTGCGCTCAGGGTGAGGAGGCGAAAGTTTGCCAAGCCCAGGTTAGCGTCCAAACGAAGGACGCGAACCCTTCGACAAGCTCAGGGCAGGCTCTGGGGCACCGCAGAATCCCACTCATTCGAAAACCGCGAATGAGTGGGGCACCCGATTTACATTTCCAGCTTCGGTTTCCTGGTGGAAGGGCGAGACCCACTTGCCGCCTTTCTTCTGCCAAATTGAGCTGGCGATTACCTTGGGCGCTTGCTTTTTACCGGAGCAGGTTGCGTCCTGGGTCGCAGTGTAGGTCATGAGGACAGTGTCCTTGTCGAGCCACATGTAGGCGAAATCGGAGAGCGAGTAGCTGGCGACCTGGCAACCCGAATTGGCGACGCCATCCAGGATCTGCTTGGTACCCTTAGTAATAGTCCCATCGGCAATGTTGATTGATTGTTCCGGGATCATTCCTTCAAGGGGTTTGGCGTTGTGATCCTTCCAGGCTTGCCAACCGAGTTGTTCCTTACTTTGCAGAGCTTTCTCCACATCGGAATTGGATTGGGCGTACAACATAGCTCCCGATAGAACGAGAGCCAGAGCGAGAACGATCAAAACTAGACGACGCATTTCCATCCTCCATTGTTTGTTTGCGGGAGAACTATAAGAGCGGCAGACAGCGATGTCAACGAGTTGGAGTGCCATCTCCCAGGTCTCGAACCGCGCGAGAGATGGGGCACCCGCAGCCGTTCCACTCTCAGCGAACCGCAGATCTACTCAACGCGAGGCACGGACGCCGTGCTAAACTGATGAGTCTTAATGAATCAGCCGTCCACGCAGGTTGAGTGGGAAATTGGCGCTCCAGCAGCGCAGCAAACAGCCCATTGGCGTCAGTTGACATCCGTACTGTTCGCCAACCCATATCTTTGGGTCCTGCTTCTCCTTTGCTGTGTATCGTCTCTCGTTATCAGTTCTTCCCCAGTTACTGACACCGCCTACGGTTGCGATCCGTTTGGCTATTTGCACAGCGCACAGATGTTTCACAATTCTGGGTTTGCTGGCGGTTTCGATACCCGAGTCAAGAACGAGGAAGCAAATTTCCTGATTCAAACAGCGAAGTCGACCGGCCTGACTTCGGACGAGTTTTCGCAGATCATCGCACCCCACGGATTTCATTACTGCCCAGCTACTAACTCCATTATTCATCAATACCCACCGGGCACGGGCCTGATTTTGTGGCTATTTCACCCGGGGCGAAGGATTCAATGGCTCCTTATACTCGGCATGGGAATGGTCTCGTTGCCATTTCTTCTTGTCGCAGCAACGCACCGCCTCCGCCCGATTGACGCTTTCGCATTTCTCGCCATCATCCTTGCAGCAGACCAACTGATCCTCGACTCCATCGTGATCAACGCAAGCTACTCCGTCCCGTTAACGATTGCCCTGATCCCGATCGCGGTTTGGAGCGCCATTAAGACCGCATCCAGCAGCGCTGTGGAGCGTTGGCTGTGCGGCGCCTTGCTGGGCCTCACTTCGGCCTTGCTGCTGCTGACGCGCGTCCCCAACCTTTTTATCGTGGCGGGACTAGTTTGCTTTCTGATTGTCCGACTATTTTTCCAGCTGAAAAATAAGATCGTGATGTCTGTCGGGCCAAGTGGGCTGGCGGTACTCCTGGCAGTATTCTGCGGAGAGATTCCCCTCTTGTTATTTAACCGCATCAATGCCGGCGGTTTCCTGGCAAGCACTTATGCAGCAGTTGATACACAGCCCCCTCAGTTTACCTGGAGTTTGATCAAGCAAGACCTACATTACTTTTTTCGAGAAAGCTATGCTTGGCAAGTCACTATGGCCGCGCTTCTAGTCTTACTTTGTACTGTTCTGGCGGGATTGCGCGGGAACTCCAGAAGCCGCCGACAAACACTGATTGCGACTGCTGTGGCCGGTTCGGTAACGTACGTTGTAAATCTCGTATATTTCTGTACTCATCAGGTGCGAGTTGCTTACTACATGGCTCCGGGTTGCTTTTTCGTGCTTGTGTTGGGCATCCTGGTATTCGCAGAAAAGAAACCGGCACGCAACAGGGTAAGCTCTGGCCACGTATGGCGGGTGGCCGCCGTGCTGCTTTTGTTGGGTGCATGCGTTCATTTCGAACTTCGGCATTTCCGTCCCGAAATTATAAAGCCGACGGCGCCAGCCGAATTAACCGCACGTCGCTCGGTTGTCTGGGCTGACTTGACCTCCGGTACACTGCTTTACTACAACCAAAAATATGCGGCGAAACTGATTGCCGGGCCACCCTGTGTCCAGGATCGTATGATTCAGGCGGTGAGCGATGCAGGGCGGCCGCAGTATTTCATAGACGACAGCCCGTCCATGCAGAGCATTATTACGCGCCTGTCTGCTGACGCGGACCTGAAGGTCGTCGGCACGTATAACGCTTTCGGCGACAATCCGGTTTATGAATTAGTCAATCTCAAGCACCCCCTGACTTGCTCGCTCTAATGCGGTTATCCCTGGCCTAGAACGGCGCGAAACCTGGGCACGCGAGTTACCGCAGGCGACTAATACACATCGAGATCGTGGGCGGAGACGACTGCGCCGGAGTAGTGTTCGCGAATCTCGTGCAGCATCTCGCCTTCGCTCACACCGTGGAAGAGCTGATGGTAGAGGACCAGCAGCTTGGGCTTGGCGCGGGTGGCGATGGCGGCGAGCTCCGTCGTTGAAGTGTGAAACTTGGAGAAGTACGTCTGCCACTCCGGCGTCATGGGATGCTGCGGGTCTTGGGTGTAGACCTCGTGCAGCAGCACGTCGCAGCCGTTGCAGGCCTGCACGATGGACTCGGCGGGCGAGGTGTCGCCGGAGATGACGAAGGTGCGATCGGGCGTCTGGAAGCGGTAGCCGAAGGCCTGATCCCACGAACCGTGCTTCACCAGAAACGCGGTGACGATGACGTTCTCATCCTTATATATGACGCCGGGCTGAATCTCGTGCACGTCGACGAGATAACCGGTCGCGTTCGCGTGCTCGAGACCTTGAGTGCGAACCGCGATGTCCTTCTTCCACGCGGCGAGAATGTTCTTCGTCATCTCGTCGAGGCCGCGCGGACCGTAGGCGGCGAGATGAGCGGTGCGGCCGTCGACCCAGGGCGTGAAGATGAGGTCGGGCAAGCCGAGCGTGTGATCGGAATGCAGATGGGTGATGAAGACGGTGCGGAGGTCCGGCATCTCGAGGCCGGGCACGCCTTGCAAGCTGGCAGCCGCGGCGCGACGCACGACTCCGGGACCGCAATCCACGAGATAGCTGTGACCATTGACGATGACAGCGACGGCCGGACCGGAGCGCTCGGGATCAGGATTGGGCGTGCCGGTGCCGAGGACGACGAGCTCGGAATACGATTGCGAGTCGGCGTGAGCGGGAGTCTGCGGGGCGGAGTTGAGGTGCGGTGCCGAGCCCAGGTTAGGCCAAACGATGGCCGAACCTGGGGCACTAAGCCGGATCGCGATGAGGACGCCGGCGAAGAACAGGCGATTCATGCAGGAATAATACGGCACCGCGCAGACCCACTCATCCGAAAAGAACGGATGAGTGGGGCACCCGCGCGTCCAAAGGAAAGACGCGAACCTGGGGCACCAGATGTCATCTCCCAGGTCTCGAAAGCGCGAGACCCTTCGACAAGCTCAGGGCAGGCTCCGGGGCACCCAGCGCTTGTTAGGACGGAAGACTAGGAGCCGCTGACGGAATCCACCCAGTTGCGCAGGACGCGCTCGCTGGTCCAGCCGGAGGCGCTGCGCCGGACTTTGCCGTCCTTGTCGATGAGCACGAACTTGGGCACGCCGCCGACGCCATAGGCTCGCGCTACTTTGTAGTCGGAGTCGAACAGCGAGGTGAGGTTGAGGTCGTTGGAGCTGAGGAAATCGGCGGCCTGGCTTTCGCCGTCGAGGTTGATGGGGAGCAGGGTGACGCCTTTGTCGCGGAAACTGGGCGCCAGCTTGCTGAGCATGGGAAGCTCGCGCTGGCAGATGGGACACGATGTGGTCCAGAAGACCAGCAGGACCGGCCGGCCGCGATAGGAGTCGAGCTCGACGCGACCTCCATAAACTTCGGGCAGCGAAAAGTTGGGCGCGGGATGAGCGAAGCTGCCATTGCGCGCCATGTAGACGCCGGCAGACACGGCGACAACAAACAGCACGAGACCGAAGAGGCGCTGCATGTTAGTTCCAGTTGTCCAATTGTAGGCGAGGGGATGGCGGGTTGTCAGTGTCAGTTGTCGGTTGCCAGTTGTCGGTCAAGAGCTGGTCCCTCCGCTCGTGTCGGTCGGGATGACACATCAACGGAACGAATTGGTGTCGCCGGCTTCGAGCCGGGCCGAACACGGTCTTCCCCAGGGTTGTCATCACGAGGCTACGCCCCTCCCACACTTTCTCCCTCCCGCAACACCGTCGACGCATACCAATCCATCTTGCGCGTGAAATACATGACCGCTGCGACCGCCCCGAAGCTGGCCAGCGCGCCCACCAGCAGAGCCTCGTCCTCCAATCGCAATAGCACATAGATCAGCGCATACAGCGCGCTGAAGGCCGCCAGCGCGCGCAACCCGTACCTGCGTCCGTGGAAGATCCATCCCGCATACGCTGAGATCAGGCTCACCGTAGCTACCGCCGCGATCAAGAATCCGATGTCGAAGCCCACGCGCTCGGCGAGCGAAAGCAGCAGCAAATAAAACACCATCTGCGCCACGCCCACCAGAATGTACTGCGCCGGATGCACGCGCTGCCCGCTCGTGACCTCAAACAGGAAGTACGAGAGAAATACCAGGCCGACAAACAGCACGGCATACTTCAGCGATCGCGTGGTCGATTGATAGGGATCGGCCAGCGCGACGAACGACACGCCCACCGCCGTGTGCCCAAGGCGGCCAATCACATCTGACACATCTTCCGCGGGCACGCCGCGCGCGATGAACGGCACCGACCACGTCGCCGTGAATCCCTGATCGCTCACCGACTGCGTACCCGACAGCAAACCTCCTTCGAAGCTCGGGTGCGGCCAGTCGCCCTTCAAGGTGATGGTCGTCGTCTTGCCGAAGGCGAGCACCGCCAGCCGCTGCGCACCGGTGAACTTCATCGTCGCGTCGACGTCGAAGCGCGCGTCCGGATGGGCGACCTCGCGCGCCGCCGCGCCAAAGAACGTCAGCTGCGTCGCCCCGCCCTGCTCAAGCTTGATCTCGCTCGACTGCAACGTGTTCGCCGGAGTCAAGGTCGCGCTTTTGCCATCCGCTGTCAACGAGATATCGCTCTGCGCCCCGCGCGCGTCCGTCGCGCCCACCAGAAATTCTGCGCGACTCCAATCCAGCATCGCGCCGACGGGCGCATTCACCGGCACGCCCGTCAAATCGAACGAGGCCTTGAACGCGATGTCCGAACGGTACACCGGCACTCTGAACAACGAGCGGTGCCGCACCTCGGTTTTGGTATTCACCATCGCATCGCCGCTGGCGGGAAACACCACATACACCCCGCGCTCGGCAGCCTTGGCGATGGTCGCCGGAACCGTAAAGGGGATGGCCAGCACAGGCCCGAGGAACGTTTGCGGCCCACCCACCACACGTCCCACCTCGGCGACCACCTCATCGGCACGCCGGCTGCGGTCGTCAATCAGGCCCCAGACAAACAGCGCCGGGATGGTCATCACCAGCGCGAGAAAGCACACCACTACCAGCTTTACGCCCATGGAACGGAACGGCCGATTCATACTGTTGATCAGCGACTCAGTCATAGCAGCTCCTGCAGAAGTTTTCTGCAGCGAAGTACTTTGCGATGCAAAGTAATGCACTTTACATTACAAAGTGCAATTACCATTGTCAAGCCGGAACTTGTCCAACCGTTTTGGATCGCCGAGATGCGAGCGGGCCCTGGAGAAAATAACGTGCCTCGCGTCGGTAGTCGCACGAACGCTCAGGGGAAAGGCCTATCTTGTACTCGTATCGGGGCACGACTGAGAAGGCGGTCGCCTTGGATTTGTGTCAGGGCACGGCTTTAGTGTCTGCGTGAGAACCGTGCCGCCGCTCCGCGGCTCGGCTCAATTTTCCCACTCTACCCGGCGCTTACACGCCGGGCTCACTTCATGCCGCCGCTGCGCGGCTGAATTAACGCCAATTTGAAGCGGTTGTCTTCCACCGCAAACTTTCAAATCGAGTACTCACGCAGACTCTTTAGCCGTGCCGAAGGCATCCACGATGAATGTGGGCTTAGCCCCTGCAAGGCGGCACTCAGGGGCTAAAGCCCTGATTTGATGGCAAAGCTGCGGCACGGCTGAAGTGTCTGCGTGAGAACGCTGTCGTCCCCGGGGGACTTGGGTCATTTTCCCATTTCACCCAGCATTCCGCTTCGCTCCATGCTGGGCTATCATGCCACGCGCCTGCGGCGCTCTGCTTTTTCAAGCCTCCTACTCCACAGCCTGGAAGAAAAGCCAGTTCTCACGCAGACACTGAAGTCGTGCCCTGACACAAGGCAATTTTATTCGATTGAATTACGCCCCCACCCGCATCCCGCTCAGGATCTCTTCCACCGCCGCTATCGCGCTGGTGATCTCTGCATCGGTGTTATAGAAATGCGGCGAGAAGCGCACGCCCGCCTTTGGCCGATAGTCGACGAGGATCTCGCGCTTCAGCAGCTCCTGGCACACCTGCTGCGCATTCGGCATATCGATGGAAACCGTTCCCGCACGCCGATCCGGATTCATCGGCGTATTCACGCGCCAGCCGCGCTGCGACGCCATGTCCATCAACAGCGCCGTCTGGCACTTCGACCGCTTGCGGATATTCTCGATTCCGACCTCGCGAATGATCTTCAATCCCGGCCGCGCAACCGTCAGCGCCGGAATGTTCGACGTCCCCTGCGAGAAGCGGTAGATCGTCGGCGTATAGCGCGTTGGGCCGATCTCGAAGCCAAAGGGATTCTCGTGTCCGAACCAGCCTGTGAAAGTCGGCTCGAGCGTCTTCGCCAGATCCGGCCGCACGTAAAGATACGCCGTGCCCGGCCCGCCGCACAGCCACTTCAGAACGCCGCCGGTACAGAAATCGACATTTAGCTTCTGCACGTCAAAGGGAATCGTTCCCGTCGCCTGGAACGAATCGAGCAGAACATACGCCCCAACGCGATGCGCCTTCTCGACAATCGCCTCCACATCCTGAATGAACGCGCTGCGGAAGATGACATGCGAAATCGGCACCAGCAGCGTCTCTTCGTCGATCGCATCCAACAGGTGCTCGGTGTTGACGTGGATAGTGTCGTCGTTCGGCACCATCTCGATGCGGGCCCCGCGCCGCCGCTGCGCCTCCCAGAAGTACATTACCGATGGAAAATTCAGATCGCTATAGACCACCTTGTTGCGGCGGCCCGTGAAGTCAAAGCACGACGCCACCGTCGCCTGGCAGGACGTAACATTTTGCAGGCAAGCCACCGATCCCGCCGGTGCGTTGAACAGCGAGCCGATCTCATCGCCCACCTGCTCGGCCAGCATCCACCATTCTTCTTCCCAGGAGCGCACCCCGCGGGTGTTCCAGGTCTCGGTGTAGTGATGCAACGCATCTTCCACGCCGCGCGGCATCGCGCCCAGCGAGTTGCTGATGAGATACGTGGTGCGTTCAAGGATGGGAAACTCGGATCGATACCGCAACAGTGCGTCAGCCATGAGAGCTATTTTAGGGGAAGACCACACCTGCGCGCTGCGCCCAACCGGGATGTTTAGCGAAAACCTGCTGTCAGAACTTTCCCCGGCAAACCGGGTTATAGTACGCTGGGCTAGGGCGGTAGTGTGTAAAACTGAAAGCTACAAGCGCCACTCAAGGAACTCTCTCTATGCGACGTCTTTCCGGCTTACTGGTAATATTCCTGCTCGTCATGACCGCCGCTTGCGGCAGCGGCTACAACAATCCTCCCACCAATGTCGGCCTGTTTGGCAACTGGAATGTCGCCATGTATCCGACGGGCAGCACGACTCCTGTCTATGTCTTCGCCGTGGCCATCTCGCAGGAGGGCGGTTCCAACTACAGCGGCGCCTCCACTACCTACACCGGCAGCGTGGCGATTCCCACCAACATGTGCATCAATGGCAACTCGCTGTCCCTTACCGCCACCACAGCCAACAGCGGCACCACCTTCACCATGACCATCACGGATACCACCAGCAGCACTATCATCAACACCAACGGGTCCGTGCCGACAACCACGACCTCGACGATCTCCGGATCGTACAACAACGCTGCCAGCTCCACCTGTCCCGCGTCCAGCGGAACCATGACGATGGTGGCGCAATAGTCGCACTTCGCGGCGCTTCATAATCGGCCTGAAACTGCAGAAGCCTCGCTGCGCTTCTCCTCATCTACAATATTCATAGGGTGAGGAGTCCCACATTCATGCGCAGCGCAATTCTTGCCGCATCGCTCTTGCTTGTCGCGGGAGCCGTTTCCCTGCAGGCGCAACAGATCCGCGGCGATTACCTTGAGTCGCGCTCCACCGACGTGTACGTCGCGCAATGCTTCGCCAATGGCGAGACCGGGCTCACCGGCAATCAGGCGCTGCTGGCGTGGCATGTCGAGCAAGGGGAGTGGAACGGCGTCAGGCTGGACGGCCTGACCATCGCTGCAGCCGTTCGCGCGCGGGCGACACTTGGCGATCCTTACGGCAATCCTTATCCCGCGCAAACCGTGCTGATGGTCGATGATGCAGCCAATCCGGCGCAGCGCGAGGCGCTCATCGCCCTGGCGCAGCACGAAGGCGGCAAGCTGCTGGAGAACGTCGTGCGCGTGGACATCGTGCCTGTCATCCTCGACATGCCCAGCGACCCGCAGCAAGGTCACGCGATCCTGCGCGCCGGACACTTGGCGACGATCGTCACCCGTCCGCTGAATCATCACGATCACATCTGCGGTAACGAGACCAACTTCTATCCTCCGCTCACCAACGTCGAGCACGCGACCTCGGCCGTCGCTTTGACCGACGAGTTTCAAGGTGATGGACTGGATTCGCAGTGGAGTTCGCACGGCCGCCGCAGTGCCTATCTCGCGAACTTCAGCGAAGGCGGCATGAACCTGGCGTCGGCATCAGACGACCAGCCGATGCATCACGGCGGAGAGTAAAGCGAGGGGCTGGTGGATTAGGGGCGACTAGGACCAGGTCGTTTTCGTACCTGCAAACGGTTGACGATGTATGGTCGCCTGGTACCAATCCGTAATCCCTAGTTCCTGATCCCAAACCCATATGAACCTTTCCGACATTCACGATCTCTACGCCTACAATCTCTGGGCCAACCGCCGCATGTTCTCTGTGCTGGACAAGCTCAGCGACCAGCAATTCACCAGCGTGATCCAGAGCAGCTTTCCCTCGATCCAGGAATCGGTGGCGCACATCCTCGGAGCGGAATGGCTCTGGCTGATGCGCTGGAATGGAACTTCGCCGCGCGCCGACGGGCCCTTTGACCTGAAGAACCTGATGCAAAAGGACGGCGTCGACGTGGAACAACTGAGGACCGTCCCCGGCCTTCGCAGCTTCGCCGACTCGCTTGAGCAGGAGCGGCAGGAATTTCTTCGCACCTTGACTGACGACACCCTCCACGCGCGGCTGCGCTACAACGGCACCGACGGCAAAGAATTTTCCATGCCGCTGGTGCAAGTATTGCAGCATGTCGTGAATCACGGCACCTATCATCGCGGGCAGGTTACGACACTGTTGCGACAGGTTGGCACCGAAACCATATCGCTAGACCTGCTGTTCTTCTATCGCGAGCAACAGCAGCCCGCCTGAAGCAGCCATTAGGCAAAGGGTTGAGTTAGGGCACGACCCTGAGTCGTGCCTGATACAAACTTCACGCGCCGCGGACTAATCACCGGCGAAGAGGTAGCCTGCGAGGAGCTGCTTCATCTCGGCGATGATGCGGTCGCGCTCGTCATCGGTGGGCTGCTGGAAGGCGTAGGCGATGAGGCGCTCGCCAGCTTCGCTGACCACGCGCAGCTTGAGGTCGAGCTCAGGCGTGTTGGGGATGCCGAGCTGCTCCAGCATGAAGTTTTTCAGCAGCGCGGGCAGGCCGGTGTTGGGCGAGGCTTCGCGCTCGTGGGTGGCGGCGCTGATGTGGCGGCCGAAGGCGATGGTGCGGAAGTCGGGGTTGGTGTCGAGGTAGATGACGTAGGTGTCGATCATGGTGTTGAGGACGAAGGCGGGATCGAAGGTGGCGAAGTCTTGCGGCTCGGCGAGCAGCGGGCGGAGGATGGTCTGCTGCGTCAGCAGGCGGAACATGTGGACGTGATGGACGGCGATGGCGTCGAGGATGGATTGCTTGTCGGGGAAGAAACGATAGAGGCCGCCAATGGAGATGCGGGCTTTGCGGGCGATGCGGGCGGTGGTGATGTCGTCGAGGGGCATGCCGCGGAGCAGGGTGCGGGCGGCGCCGATGATGGTCGCCACAGTGTTGTGGCCGCGCTCCTGGACGGGTTTGCGGGGCGACTTTGGCGAGGGCTTACCCGTGGGCATGTGGCGCCTCGGGGGTGTGAAAAGCCCGGAAAAACGTTTTTGCGGAGGTGCTGGTGGCGGAGGGCATAGGCGATCCAAGTAATTGACTACACTTGACATTGTGGCACAAAATGGCGTAAAAGCGATAGAGAGTTCGCGTTCGTGTTCCACATGAACACTTTTGCGGAAAGCAGGGGCCGGCGGGGCGGAGTCAAGTTTTCAAAGGCGTCCCGCTGACGCGAAGCGGCTGGTCGGCGGGTCGCGATTTCAGGGAGGGTTTTCAAGCTCTATGGCAGTTCCGGTATCGCAGATGTGGACGGTCGCTTCCTATGTTCTTGGCCAGCGCCTGCGCGGTCGCAAGCGCTACCCGCTCGTCCTGATGCTCGAGCCGCTCTTCCGCTGCAACCTCGCCTGCGCCGGCTGCGGCAAAATCCAGTACCCCGCGCACGTCCTCAAGCAGAACCTCACGCCCGACGAATGTTTCCGCGCGGTCGAGGAATGCGGCGCCCCGATGGTCTCCATCCCCGGCGGCGAGCCGCTGATGCACCCGCAGATCGCCGAGATCGTCGCCGGCCTGGTCGCGCGCAAGAAGTACATTTACCTCTGCACCAACGCGCTGCTCCTCCGCGAGAAGCTCGACCTGTTCACGCCGTCGAAGTACCTGACCTTCTCCGTCCACATGGATGGCGAGCGCGATCAGCACGACTTCTCCGTCTGCCGCGAAGGCGGATTCGACGCTCGCCCTCGACGGCATGCGCGAAGCCCTTCGCCGCGGATTCCGTGTTACAACAAACACCACGCTCTTCGACGGCGCCGACCCATCGAGCGTACGTTCGTTCTTCGACCAGATGATGGACCTCGGCGTCGAGGGCATGATGCTCTCCCCCGGCTACTCCTACGACAAGGCGCCCGACCAGAAGCACTTCCTCGGCCGCGCCCGCACCCGTCGCCTCTTCCGCGCCATCCTGTCGAACCGCAGCTCGCGCTGGGTCTTCAACCAGTCGCCGCTCTTCCTCGAATTCCTGATGGGCAAGCGCGACTACCCCTGCACGCCCTGGGGCATGCCTACCTTCAACCTCTTCGGCTGGCAAAAGCCCTGCTACCTCCTGCAGGACGGCTACGCCGACACCTTCGCCGAGCTCATGCGCGAGACCGAATGGCATCGCTACGGCTTCGAGTCGGGCAATCCCAAGTGCGCCAATTGCATGGTCCACAGCGGATACGAAGCCTCCGCCGTCAATCACACCTTCGGTTCGTGGAAAGGATTCGTCGCCACCGTCCGCGCGACCTTCTCGACGAAATATAAAGATGACGAAGCTCTCGCCATGCTGCACGAAGAGACCAAGCCCGTCCACGCCCACAATCCCCTGGTCCAGATCGATTCGCCCGCGCTATCGTCCAAAGCCGGCGACTAGCGCGTGTTTGTCATCCCGACCGAGGGCTTCAGCGTCTGCGTGACAACTGACCTGCGAGCGCGGCGGTGGAATACGATTCGCGAAAGTCAAGTGCCGAAGGCACGGCATAACTTAGCCCAGCACGCAGCCGAAGGCGGAGTGCTGGGTTGGGTGGGAAAAGAACCCGAGTCCCTTTAGGGACGGCAGGGTTCTCACGCACACACTTCAGCCCGAGCGAAGGAACCTGCGGTTTCATCGAAATTGAAATTCATTTTCACCACAGAGGACACCGAGACCACGGAATTTCGCTTCAGGTAGTGCGGCGCTTCAGCAGAGTCCTCGATTTGCGCCGCAGTTGCGCGAATCGGGCGGAGTGCCGCGTTCGGCCACCCTCCACCACTGTCATCCCGACCGAGGGCTTCAGCCCGAGTGGAGGGATCTGCGGTTCGTGGCCCAGCGTGACGATTCGCTCCTACTGGCAGCTACCCCGAGCAACTGACAACCGACAACTGACAACCGATTAAGCCCGTCAGGGCGCCACAATCGTAGCCCAGGGCGTAAGCCCTGGGTATGCTCGTTACATAGAATCCGGAGCCGGCTTCAGCCGGCGGCACAAAACGAGCGCATCGGAGTTTTTCAGCAGTCTGTTTAGTCGTGCCGATAAGACGTTTATTTTCTCTTCGGAGCCGGCTTTTAGCCGGCGGCACAAACACTCGGATCTGGAACGGTTTGTGTCAGGGCACGACTTTTACAGGCTGCCAAAAAACTCGGATATGGCGCGCTCTGTGTCAGGGCACGACGAAACAGACTGCCGAAAAACAGCTCAGAGCGGCCGACTGCCGCTGTCGGCGCCATCGCTAATCGCAGCACGCAGAACCGAGTCCCGCTCGGCGGGACGGCAACAAGATAGCCCAGCACGCAGCGCCCGCTTTTGGCGCGGAGTGCTGGGTACGTTGCCCAACTAAACCAGAGCCGGCTTTAAGCCGGCGGCACAAACACTCGGATCCGGAACGGTTCGTGTCAGGGCACGACTTTAGTCGTGCCGATCAGACGTTTATCTTCACTTCAGAGCCGGCTTCAGCCGGCGACACCATACTTGAGCAGGCGCCCCAGCTCTAAGAGTCAACTTCCTGGCGGCTGCCGATGATAGCAGCTGAAGGTGATGAAGTGCAGATCGTCTCCGCCATGCCAGCGTTCCAGACCCGAAGGCATACCAGCAGCGTAGAAGTAGTGGTTGCGCGACGCAGTGATCACAGGCACACTAGCCCTGTGACAGACCTTGCACTCCCGGGTCTCGAACCCCGGCGAGACCCGGGGCACCCGGCTCGGAAGATCTGATCCGGCACCAGGCATTCCACAGTTCCACTATCTTCAGATAACGGCTGAGTTCTGCACACATTATGCACAGGAAGCAGGGCATTTTCCGCCGTTATGCACAGGAAATTGGGCTACTTTCGTCTTTTATTTGCTTCCGCTGTCGCTCCTATTCAGTCATAGTGCGCTTGAAAGGTCGGTGAGCAGGCGATTTTGGCCGGAAAAATGGAAGGTTGAGTTAAGCGATGCAAAAGACTTGACTAGCATCGAAAGTATATCTATGATGTACTTGCTCAAGCGATTTTACGCGATAGAAAGAGACTCGTGAACCGACCAAAGGACTTCATTACCGTTCGCTTAGACGAGAGGCTCAAGGACGAGCTTCTCAAGGCGGCAGACCTGGAGAGGCGGTCGCTGTCGAACTTTTGCAGATTGTTGCTCGAATACTCTTGGGACCAGTACCTCAAGGCGGGTTCGTTGCACTCTTTGCTGTCGCCTACCCTAGAACATCAACCCAAAACGAGGAGCGTCAAGTAGACCTTATGGAAATTCAGATCACGCAAAGCGAGCTTCGAGAGATCGTTTATCTTCAGCGCAACATCGATCCCATGATCGAACGCTTGGAACAACTCAAGTCTAACGTCAAAGCGATGCTCATCAGCGGCATTCCGGTTGAGCTGGGTCGATTCGACGCGAACCTTGTGTACCGCTACATGCGTACCCCACCCTGGAAGCAGGTCGTCATCGACAACCTCGGCCCGGAGTTCGCGGAGGATATCCGCAGGCAGACGCAGGGTCACACACTCTGCGACGTGAAGGTTGAGGAGCACGCCGTTCTGCCGCTATGGAATCAAGAGGACATCGACGACGAAGACGAAGAAAATTAGCAGGGGGATGAGGGTTCTTACTGCGCGGGGCGATTACTGGGCTAGAGTATATGCTCAATATCAACGTCGCCCCACTTGTCTCTCAGATACTCAGCGACAAGGCGACGGTGACAATGGTTTGGCTTTTCTTCGCTGCACAACAGACAACCGCCGTCCAGCAATTCGCGCGGCGTCGTGTTCTCGACTTGCCTAGCGCGGATCAAGTCAAGGAACTGCCGCTCGTACAATTGCCAGTCTCCATTCTTGGCTTTCTTGTACGCATTGAGAATATCAGCCGTAGGCGCGAGTTCCGGAAGATGGACGTAGTCAATATCGCAGATCGCCTTTGTAAAATACCGAAGATCATTCTTTTTCGTGAAACCTGCAAGCTGTGAGACATTGTTAAGCCTGACATCAATTAGGCGCTTGACTCGGGCATTCTTCAACCCCGTGAAAAAGGTCTCGGCTGACTTTCTCGTAAATCCAATCGTAAAGAGTTTCATCCAGCCAAGCCCTTCACCGTCGGACTATCAGCAGGCTCAGCAGCTTCATAAGCGATGCGTTCTCCTTGCTTGCGGTACGCATCCGCTATCAACTGTTCGCGGGAATGAACCAAATCCGGCTCTCGCAAATTGATCATTCTCGCCAGTCGGCTCAGTGCAGCGTCGTGGTTCTCCAGGCTGCCATCTGCAAGAATATGCTCGACCGTGACGCCCTGCGCAACTAGATGTCGCGCTACCAAAATCGTGCGATGGCATTCGAGCGGTTCTTTCTCTGCGCACATGAGGGCAATACGAAAACCGTCTCTCATCCCTCGAAGAACTCGCTTCAGGCCGTACCGGAACAATTCTGTGGCCGCTAGGCGATCGTACTTCACTTTCCCGTTTTCGTAGCAATTGGGATCGTCGCTGCGCGCGCCCAGTTCCTTACCCAAGAAGCGATACTCGATGCCTCGAGTAAGCAATGCCTCCTTCAACTCTTCGCGGTTGAACTGTGGATTCATTCGGCTGTAGGGTTTCGAGCGAACATCACAGAGCGCAGTGACGCCATGCTGCCGTAAGAGGGCAATGAAGCGCCCCTGCGGGTGTGTCGAGTGCCCAATAGTCAGTACGGTGTTTTGCATGACTACAGCGGTTTCTTGCTGATTACGGTTGCCACAAGCTTATAGCACGATCCGTCAGTATGGGCCTCACCTAAGCTGATGCACAGATACGTGTCCTTCGGCTTATACTCCGCATTGGGCCTGGCAAGTAGAGCCTTTTCGGCAACCGGGTCGGTAACGATCAAGCTATAGCGCGTGCCAACCTGCTTGAAATCGGCTCGGACCCGGCGTCTGGGATTGCCAAACTCGCCACCCTCCGTCACGACCTTGAGGGACAGATCTTCAGGGGCTATCAGCATAAGCGAATTGGTCAACTTCGCCGCTACGTCTACTTTCACGCGATCATTGAGACCATAGTAGGTTGAATCGTTGCTCGTCCACAGAGGTGCCGGCTTATCAACGAGCTGCTTTATATCGGCCCAGGAAAGCTGACCTTTATTGACCCAATAGTAATCGGCGTCAATCACATGATTTTCTGATTGATACAGTTGGGGTGTAGCGCCGATCACCGGAATACTTATGATGTCCAAGACTTCGGGAAGCACACCGTTCTCGTAGCGGCGCTCCTCTTCTGATATTTCCGCGGACGGACGCGCGCTCACTGGACGAATCCAATTACCGTACCCCTTCGCAAGCACTTCCTTACCAGCAATGCATCGCCCGGAATGTTTCCGAGAGTTGGCAAGACAAACGATTGTTTTCGTTTCAGCCATCTAATTCCCACGAATACCGAGCGTTTGGACAGCTCTCTAGTGGAACTGTCAAATGATGACCCAAACCGGCGACTTGGTGCAAGCGCCCAAATCCCTCGGGTGTTATCGATGCCGGGTGCCCCAGGTCTCGCGGGGTTCGAGACCTGGGAGATATTCGGGGCTGCACCGATTCATGGAATGTACAGATACTGAAGCTTCTGGATCTGACGGCTCTCCCAAAGTGAAGGGTCCTTCCTCACCCGGGTCTCGAACGTCGCGAGACCCGGGGCACCCGGCATCGCGGTCGACTCAACACGGCCCACAAGGATTAGGAGGGACGCGCAGGAGAATAATTCTCACTGGAACTTCGGGCGCGTGCGTCTCGCTCAGGACCCTGATCACCACGCGCTCCGCCCAGGCATAACGCACGAGATCTTCGATTTCAGCCTCGCGACTGAAGTAACGACGCTCGTGGCCCTCCTCCGTTAGAAGGTGGAAACCTTCGAAGTCGCCGAAGCGATCATAGACAACTCCGTTGACCTTGCCGGTGCAGCCGTGCTCGGGAGCGTGTTTACCGGGACCTTTCGACGGCGGCTGATAGCCGGTGGGAGAGGGTGGAATACCGGAAGCATTGCCTCCCATGCCATTGATTCGATCGGAGAGATAGCTGATCCAGCGCAGCAGCACCGGATACCAACGGTTGCCGGTGCCGATGATGCCAAGCCGCCACTTCAGTATGGCGAGCAGGTTTTCATCGCCGGGCAAAATGGTGCTTTCTTTCTGCACCGGGATCTTGACCAGGAAACTTCCGGTGATATAGCGCCATAAATACTGGCCCGGGATCGCGACTTGTGGAACAGCGCCCGCGGCGGCGCGCTGTGGCGGAGGTGGAGGCGGAGGTGGGGCCGGAATCGTGACCTGCCTGGTCGTGATGCGGCGCACCACCACGTCAAACTCGTTGCCCGCTCTGACCGAGGCAGGCAACTCGACTGTCATCAATCCCGCGAAGCTGCCGCCCGATCCCGGGGGAATTGGTATATAGGTCACCGGGCTTACGACTTGACACTGGACGGTGTTGGCGTCCGTGGCAGTCAGTGTTTCCTCCGGATACAACTGCGACGCCAGCTGCAAGACCGACGAGGCACTTACGTCCGGCCAATAGATGCTGGCCACGCTGCCCAGTGGTGTCGTACCCCAATCAATCATCATTTCATCGGGGTAGCTGAGAATACTGGAACTCACGCTCGACTGGGATGGCGGGCTGGGTCGCACGTCGATGGTTTGCGGCACCCGGTGAGTGGCGGGGAATCCAGGGTTCCCGCAGGCGTTCACCTGGAGATTGCGCTGCGCCAGTTTGTTGCAGATTGTCGGATTCTCGATCACTCCGTTTTCGTTTTCAATCGGAGCATCGTTATATGCGATCTGCGCGACCAGGCAGTTGTGGGCGCTGCCGCACAACCAATTCTGAACCGCTTTTCCGCCAATGATGTTGGTTTGGTCATAGACGTTGAGAAAGCAGCCATAGAACGCCCAGGCGTAATCCTGACCGCTGGGAATTTCGATGGTTTGGTTGTTGGCGCCCGGTGTGGCGTAATCGCTGGGACCGTTATCGTAATTCTTCGTCGCAAAAAACGGCAGTGAGCAGCCATTAATCTTGGGGGAAGAGCCGCCATCGGTGCCCGGCAGCGGGCTCTGGGGGTCGTTGAGAGCCCCGGTACTGGGATAGGTGACGTTTGGATCCGCATTCGTAACCGCAGAAGCGGAATTGATGAAATCGGTGTCGAAAGTCTGCGTGGTGAAGAGCCGGAAAAACACTTTTACATTCGCCGCTGCTGCCATTGGGCCCGAGGAACCCTTCAGGCGGACGCGCGCGATGGCGAAGTTGTAATTGTTGTTCGACCCGCTCTTCGGATTCACTGTGGAATCGCCGTAAAGGGCGCCACCCTGATCCGGTAACAAGCTGTCGAGAGGATCGGAGGTGTTGGTATCGGGCGGCGTGTAATTTGGGTTCAGATAACCGTATTGCTTGTTGAGCCAGGTGATCAGATTCTGGATATAGCTGTAAGCGCCGGATATGCTGTCGGCAAGGGTCGGCGCGTTGATGCTGGGGACCGGGAGATTGCTGCCGTTGACCGGGACGTTGTTGGTGGCGGGAGTGCCGGTGAAGACGCGCAAGTCCTGGCTGAGGTAGGGCTCGGAACCGGCAACCGCCCTGACGTTGGTGAAGTACGGATCGTCGCCGCCCAACAGGTAGAACTCGGCTTGCGGGGTAAGCAGGTCGGGTTGTCCCAGGATGCTGATGGAAGCGCCGAGATTGTAAGCGTTCGGTTGTCCGCCGGCGGCCGGGAAGGCGGTGGGTGAGGCGAGCGATGCGGCGGTGAAATCGACGCCGTAGCCAAAGCGAATCCGCTGCGGCACGGTCGCGTTCGTACCCGTGTTTCCGACATCGTACGTGACCGTGGGGCCGGGGAGAGAAAGGCCTGGGATATTGCTGGAGTTGAAAGAGCCGATGGGAAACGAAGGCTTCGAAGATCCCACCGCATTGGGTGTAAAACCTTCTAGGAACAAGTAGAACGCGAGTGGATAGTCAAGATTGTCCTGCACTTCGTCGCGGCCAAAATAATTCTGCTCGGTGACAAAATAGAAGTTCTTAGGCGCACACGTTCCGCCGCCAATCGAGTCGTTGAATCCCAAAGTGTTCTCTGGCGTAGCCGGTTCGGGCGTGAAGGCATACGTATAGAAAGTGTTTGGGTTGGGAGAATAGCCGCGGTTTGTGGTTTTGGTCTGGCTGTCCCAATCCGCAACCCTGGCCGGGTCATATCCCACACAATAGTTGCCTGCAACACTGCTTGTCAGCGCATAGCAGGCGCCAGCGGTGGGAGTAATGCCGGTAAAGCCGCCCTCGGGAGTGCTCCACGTCTGTCCCGGCGCCAGGTTGAAAATGAAGTGAACCAGATACCTCGGGGATGCGCTCGGGCCATAGTCAAGGATGCCCATCGGCTGGCCGCCGTTACCGCTCAAAGTCGGTATCGGCTGGGTGCCGTCCAGCATCTGCGATACAGTATCGTCCGGCCCAAGATAAACCGGCCAAAACGCGCCCCCAAATATGTAGTTGTTGCGATACAGAACCACCGCATGGCTATTGTTTTGGTCCGAGTTTACAAAGGTCCAGGATATGTTCCCCTGAGCCTGATTGGTCCAGTTCCAACTGACGGTTACATATTGGGAGATTTGTGGAGCAAGAGGAACTCCGCCTTGCGGAAGTATGTGAGCACGGCCGGGGTGTATGACCGGATGGCCAGTTACGCTGGGACGGCTGGCGCCCGCTGCGCCGCGGCGACTAATTCGCGAGGAAGGCTTAGCCTTAGGCATGATCTTTCTCCTTCGCTGGGATTTCTATTTAGGACGCCCAAATGGTTGACGGCTCGCCAACCAGGATCGGAGGGCCAAGCTTGAGGGAGGACGAAGTCCTTCCCACGTGGTGTGTGCGCGAAAAACGATAACTGGAAGAGCGCCTAAGGTTTTCTACGGTTAAGGTTCCGATACCTTAAAAGTCACTGGGAGCTACTTTTTAGGTTGGCGGCCGGCCAGCAAGAACCCCTTTGAGTTAGCGGAATAGTGGTCCCGAATTGTCATCATGTCAAGAACTACTTTGTAAATTCTTAGACAGGTTTCTCACGCCGGATGAACCGTCGGGTGCCCAGTCTCGCGGGCTGTGAGACCTGGGAGATATTCGGGGCTGCGCCGATTCATGGAATGTACAGAAACTGAAGCTTCTGGATCGGACGGCTCTCCCAAAGTGAAGGGTTCTTCCTCACCCGGGTCTCGAACGTCGCGAGACCCGGCATCTGCGCCGTTTTCGAAAGAGTGCCGGGTGCCCCACCTTCGCGGGTTTCGAATGTGTGGGAGCCCTGGATCAATCGGAGGCGACCTCGCTGAGACCAATCACTGCGACAAATCATTCCCAGCCTGTGAAGCCGGGCCCTTTCCGCCTTACTTTGTTATTGCGATTTCTTTGCGCCGGCGGCGGGAACGGGGCTGCCGGTTTCGACGTAGCTCTTCAGGCGCGTGACCTGTTCGATCAGGACTTTGTTGACGGGATCGGCCCAGGTGTTGAGGCCTCCGGACATGTAGCCGCCGACGTTGTAGGTCACTTCCAGTCGCGTGTCATCGTGAATTGGTTGGAGCACGAAGCTGAGCGTGCCGGTGGTGCCCGCGCGTAGCAGCGGGCCAAGCGCTGTCGAGATCACCAGCATCTTGTCGGGCATGACCATGATGACCTGGCCGTGGCGCGCGCCGCCATTGTTGGGCAGCTTCTCGCAGAAGCAGCCCATGGGCTTGTCATCGATGGAGAGATTGTGCGAATCGTTGGAGTAGGTGTGCTCGGGATTCCACCAGTCGCCGATGTGGTGAACGATCGCGTCATAGATTTGGGACGGACCAGCGTGGATGACGGTGCCGATCTTGATGGAGAAGCCGTTGGCGGCGGAGTCGACGACATCTCCCACAAGCATGGCGGGCGTAAGGCAACAGAGCAAAACAGCGATCAGGATTGTTCTGCGCATGAGGAAAAGTATGCCGTCGCCGGCGAGATCGCACAAGCCGGTTTCGAAGTTTAAATCAAGGTCGCGCGGCGTGGGAGGAACCAAGAATGGAACGGCTGGGCGCGATGTCGGCCATGTTTTGGTTGAAATTCGCCTTTTATTCGCTACAATAAAGGCGGAGGTTCGAGCAATCCTATGGCTCTCACGCGCCGCCAGAAAGACTTGTACGACTTTCTCCTGAGGTTCGTGGATCAGCACGGCTACTCGCCATCGTTTGAAGAGATCGCCGAAGGCATGGGGCTGAGTTCGCTGGCCACGGTCCACAAGCACATCACCAACCTGGAGCAGAAGGGATTGCTGAAGCGCGATTACAATCGCAGCCGCTCTATCGATCTGCTGAAGCCGCGCGGGTTGATGAAGACTTCGCTGGCGGTTGCTGCCGCTGCGACGGCGCAAAGCAATGTGACCCTGCCGCTGCTGGGGCGCATCGCCGCTGGCCAGCCGCTGGAGGCGGTGGAGAATCCGGAGTCGATTTCGCTGGCCGACTTCACGCGCTCGAAAGAAGTGTACGTGCTGCAAGTGAAGGGCGAGAGCATGCAGGATGAGCACATCGTGAACGGCGACTACGTGCTGGTGGAGAAGACGAACACCGCGCGGGACGGCGAGATTGTGGTGGCGCTGGTCGATGGCAGCGAGGCGACGCTGAAGCGGATTTACTTGGAAGGCAGCAAGGTGCGGCTGCAGCCCTCGAATGCGACCATGCAGCCGATCATGGTTCCGGCGGCGTCGGTGCAGGTACAGGGAAGAGTGATTGGGGTGTTGAGGAAGTACTGAGAAGAAGCAATTAGCAATTAGCGATTAGCAATCTGCCGTCAGCATAAACATTAGTAGTCCTACGGTGTGGGAGGGGCGCATCCTACTTTGTGGGAGTCGATGAATTCCACAGTTAGGGCCATCAACAAGTGTGTGATCGCGTGAAGCTGCTAATCCGCTAATCGCGAATTGCTTTGCCATCCGGCGCGTCGCGCTACTACCGGGCAAGAAATCCTCTTCAACTAAGCATCGGCGGGAAAAGTTGGGCGGCGGTATGCCAAAACTTCCCTCATCGACGTCTGACCTGACGGCATAAGTCCTGCAAATTCAAAGAGCGCAATGTTGGCACGGTTGTTGCATCCTCGTCAGGTTGCGACAGCAGCGCTGCGCAGCGCCCTCCGTCCGGCTGGCCATTGACTCCCACATTGACATCAGCGGAGGAACCATATGAAGAAGACATTGATTTGCGGGATGATGCTGGGCTTGCTGACTGCGGTCAGCTGGGCGCAACGCGGCCGAACGATTGGCGGAGGCGGTATAACCTCCGGTGCGCGAATTCCTAACGCCGGCGCGATCTCGCCCCATGCCGGAATGAATCCAGGTGCGGTGACCATGCCGCACGGCGGAGTGTTTTCTAACTCGACAACCAAGCCGAACGCGGTAACCAACCCGAGCAAGAACCCCAACACCGTGAAACCGAACGCGACCTTCGATCCCGCGGCTTCTACGGTGGGCCCGCATGCGGAGACAAGCGCTCCGAATCGGGTGATCCTGCCAGACGCACACACCGGGCCGGCGCCGGAGCAATGACCATTGCCGGCTCAAGATCGAGCGGCCAGGGGAGGCCGTGAGATCGCTCAGGTGGGCTGGCGGAACAGTGTCAGCCCACTTGGCGTTTTGTTCGTTGAGACGAGCCGGAGGTTTGAACGGGCCGCTGAAAAAGTCGAGAGAAGCAGATCCCTCGTCGGCCTGAAGGCCTCCGCGTGATGACAAAAAAATGAGGTTCATCGGCACGACTGAAGTGTCTGCGTGAGAACTGGCTTTTCTTCCAGGCTGTGGAGTAGGAGGCTTGAAAAACCAGAGCGCCGCAGGCGCGTGGCATGATAGCCCAGCACGGAGCGAAGCGGAATGCTGGGTGAAATGGGAAAATGACCCAAGTCCCCCGGGGACGACAGCGTTCTCACGCAGACACTGAAGTCGTGCCCTGTTACGAAGCGCGCGCAGAGCATGCTAGGGACGCGCAGCAGCATTCCACAGACACGAAGAGCGCGGCCATCAGCCGCGCCCATCAAATCTTCAGGTTACAGATTCTTTTCCAGCGCCTTCTCGATGACTTCGCGCGAGACGTAGCCGACGATCTGTTCCTTCACCTGTCCGTCCTTGAAGACCAGTAATGTCGGGATACCGCGCACGTTGTAGCGCTGCGGCGTAGCGGCGTTCTTGTCCACGTCCATCTTGCCGATCTTAACCCGGCCGTTATAGCTTTGCGCAACCTCGTCGACGATGGGCGCCAGGGCACGGCAAGGACCGCACCAAGTCGCCCAGAAGTCCACCATTACGGGCTGGTCGGACTTCAGAACCAGCTGATCGAAGTTCGCATCGGTTACTTCCACAATTGCATTACTTGCCATTCTTCCTCCTGCGGGACACTGCTTAACCGGCCCCGCCAAGGCCAAGGCTGCGGCGGGCCTATCCTTTTATCGTACCATCCCGATACGAGATTAGATGCAGGAGGGTGCTGTAGGACGCAGGCGACACTGCGCGTCCGCAGCCGACGGGAAGCAATGATTGACCAGAGTCGAGAGGCGGTTAGCATCGGATGGATGAGCCGCGACGTGAGTAAGCCCTTCAGACTGGCTTTGCGGGCATAATCATAATAACGACATGAATCGAAGATCGAGGCCACCGCGAATCCGAGATGGAGTGTTTGTCTTGTTGATGGTCTCGGCGCTTGTGTTGGATGGGAGCACGCAGATGGTCCAGCAACCGCAGCCCAAGACGGTACAGTCGGAGCCGCCTCGAATTCTGTATATCTACCGCGAGTTCTGGAAGCCGGGTACTCAGGCGGCGCTGAACCGAATCGAAGCCGCAGGGGCGCGCATGTGCATTGACCATATGTGCCCGCATCCTTACCTGGGTATCGAATCTGTGACGGGATCAAAGGAGGTGTGGTACCTCAACGGATTCACGTCGACCGAGGAAGTGAAACGTGTCACGGAGGAATACAACGCCAAAGGGTTATACACGGCGATGAATCAATTCACGGAACAACGGGCTCCGTTCCAGTCGGAGCCAGGCAAAGAGGGCTTCTCAAACTACCGACCTGAATTGAGCCACGGCGTTCCGTGGAGCATGGGGCAGGGACGATTCCTGGTGATCGCGGTGACGAAGGACTCCTGGCAAGGGGGCGGAACTGTGTTCGAAACTGAGGAAGGCGTGCGATTTGTCGTAACGCCGGCTCAGACGCGAGCGGAGGCAAACAGCAAGCTCTCCTCTGCGGGTCCGGGCGCCAGAGTCTTTGCCGTTCGTCCGCAATTCAGTATGCCTGCGCCGGAATGGGTTGCTGCCGATCCTTTGTTTTGGGGTTCTCCGCCGGGGAACAAATAGCGCGGAAATAGCTTAAGTATCGGTGGGAGGGATCAAGGGATCCTCGATCGATGTCCGGCGTGCCAGGGGCACGGCGGTAAGCCAGTAAAGAATCGGTCCCAGCAGAGCAACTGCTGTCGGCGAAAGCAGGCGCTGAGATGGAGCCAATCAATTTCTCGCCACGCGAGGCGTAAAGAGCGTAAGCAATGAGTGCCGCGGGACCGACTCCGAGCAGGCAAGCGACGGCCAGATTGCCGGCGCGGAAGGGACGCTCGAGTTGGGGCTCGCGAATGCGCAGGACGACGAGCGCGATAAACTCCAGCAGCAGGCTTGATCCGTAGAGGATGAGATCAATCGAGATGAGCCGCTCAAAAGGCAGCCGCAGCGCCAAAGCCCAAGCCAGCCCGCATAACATCACGCTGACCCAGGGTACGCCGCGACGGTTACGGCGGGCGATGAAGCGCGGCAGCATGCCGTCCTCGGCCATGGCCAAGGGCAGGCGCGTGTAACTCATCATGAGTGCATTGAACATGCCGACGCCGCAGATGACGCCGCCGCCCAGCACCGCCAACCCGAGCCACTCGCCGCCCAGGCTTTGGGCTGCGGTCAGCCAATCGCCGGTGGAGAAGTTCTCCGGGGAAAGCCCGGCTAAGGCCATCGCCAGCAGCGGAAGAATATAGGTTACGGCGGTGAGCAAGGCAGCCGCGATCATGGCGCGAGGATAGTTGCGCTGCGGAGCTTCGACTTCCTGGGCCACGGTGGAGGCGTTGTCCCAGCCCATGTAATTCCACATCCCCACCAGTATTGCCGTAGGCAGTGCGGCAGCCGCGCCCGTGTGATTCCACCGCACCACGGGATGTTGAGTGAGTCCGCACCACAGCCCAAGCACCACGAAGACGGCGAACGGCGAGAGCATGAGAACGAACAGGCCGACTGCTCCCTCGCCGACCGCAGGCGCACCCCGCAAGTTCCACAAACAACACAGGATTACGACCGCCAGCGACCACGAGTAGCCGTACCGGCCGGCGGTCAGCGCGGGATTGAATCGTCCCAGGTAGAGAACGAAGATGGCGGGATAGATGGCCATGTCGAAGACGCTGGCGGAAAGCGAGAGCCAGCTCTCCTGGTATCCCCAGAATGGGCCCAGCGCGCGCCGAACCCAGATGTAGAATCCGCCCTCAGCAGGAATTGCGCTGGCCAGCTCGCCGATCATCAGCGCGGTGGGCAGGCTCCAAACGATGGGGAGCACGAGCAGAATGACGATTGCCCAGGCAAAGCCCGCGCCGCCAAGAACGTCCTCGATGCCGTAGGGCCCACCCGACACCATGAAGTAGGTTGCGGCAATCAGCGGTACCAGACGCAGTTTCCGCCGAGCCGGCTTGAGGGCAAGGATCACAGGAGTGAATCGAACAACTGCGCGCGGGAGTTTCGCGCAGAAACTTTAAGAGCGCTCCCCCGGAGACGGTGAAGCGCTCTAAAAGGCAGTCCTCCCCCAGAACTGCCTAAACTGCAGAGAGAATTTTCCTCCCATCGCGCGGATTTGTAAATACGGTTTGCGTGATTAATCGGTTAATCCACGAGCGCGATCGTGGTCACATAAATGAAACATGCGCTTGGAGATGTGGCACTCAGGTGTGCTTCGGAAAAATCATAAAGAGGATTGCCGCGATTCGCCGAAGGTATGCGAAGTAGTTATCTTTTCGCGTAGGACCAGCGCGGGCAACGGCGACGAAAGCCGGGCAGTAACGCCTTTGCAATTTTCCGTGACACAAACCCGCAGGCCAAGATCGCATCTAGTTACGAAGGCGTAAACATGTTTACGCACTCAGGGGGATAACTTGATGGGAAAGAAGTTGGTTGCAAGAAGTGCACGCGCCGCTCTAGTCGCAGCGGCTTTGACATTGACGGGAATGCTCGTGCTGACGGGCTGCAATCGGGCAGATGACCACGCGGACGTGAAAGACGCTGTAGACCAGGCGATGACCCGCAACGACCTGGGAGTCGTGAAGGTTTCGCAGGATCGGGAAAAAGGCGTTCTGACGCTGACGGGCGACGTCGACTCGGCCGACAAGAAGGCGCAGGCGCAAACGGTCGCGCAGCAGGCAGCGCCCGGCTATGCCATCTCGAACGAGCTGGGCGTGCGTCCGATGGGCTATGAGGGCCAGGCCAAGTCGGTCGACTCCAATCTCGACAGCGGCATTCAAGACAACTACAAAGCTGCGATCAAGGCGCATAAGAATCTGGACGACCAGAACATCTCGTATGACGCCACGAACGGGACGCTGGTGCTGAAAGGCAGCGTGAAGACGCAGGCGCAGAAGGACGAGGCCAACAAACTGGCGCAGAAAGTGCCGAACGTGAAGGAAGTGGTTAACGAGATCGCGGTAAAGCAGGATAAGCACACGACCGCGAATCCGTAGGACAGAGCTCACCCCAGGTTAGCGTCCAAAGGAAGGACGCGAACCTGGGGCACCGGCCGTCCGGCGTCCAACTCAGACTCTGTATCCAGAACTCAGGTCTCGAACAGCGCGGAACCTGGGGCACCCTACCTGCTCTACCTCATCTCCCTTCTACAACAGCCGAACGCGGTGCCCATCGTGCCGAGATGGAATCTCTACGGCCGACTTTACAACACTTAACGTGCGGACAGCAGAGTTGCCCGTCACACTCAGCGAAGAGAGTGCAGCAGGAGCATGACGTCGGCAAGGAGACAGCCATGAACTGGAAGCGAGTCGCAGCAGTCGTAACCCTGGCGCTGGTGTCGGCCGTTGGTGGTTATCAGGTGAAGGCGCACGCGCAGCAGGACTTCCCTCCACCTTGTAGCGTGGTGGTTCCGGCTGCATGGGGCGAATACCGGGGAAGCTCGGTCGACAGCGGCATGGTGTTTGAGGATAAAAACGGAACGCTGCGGCTCATCGCGCAGCTTCCGTGCACGCTGGACGGCTCTCCCAACGGCCCGCCGCGTGTGATCGCGGAAATCCGGAGGAAATGACGGCCCTTGCCCAATCGTTGCTGACATTGGAATGGGTGGGAATGAATTGTTGTAACGAGCAGTCTCAACGAGGTCGATTCCGAATGGTCCAGGGCTCCCCCGGCGCTGGACGCGGGCTTAAAGGCCCGCACTACCCAATCATGCTCCGTGATCTCAGTGTCCTCTGTGGTGAAAACGATTCTCAACCGTCCGCTTACTTCTTCTTCAGCTCCGCACCCCAGTTCGTCACCACGGTCACCGACTGGCCCACCTGCTGCGCAATGCGATCGAGAAGGATTTTCTTGCCGTCGGGCGCGACATCGAAGAAGAACTGCGGCGACGACCAGTTGCTCATCAGCAGTTGCGACGAGCCGAACTGCAGCGCCCCTGAGGATTCCGTCACCGGCACGGTGTAAAGGCTCAGCTTCGGCTCCATATAATAGAGTTGCTTGCCGTCGCTGCTCCACATGGTCCACACGCCGCCATGCGAGGAGACCTGCCATTTTCCCGGGCCGCGGAACGCCGAAACATACACCTCGCTTACGCCAGACTCGTTCGACGCGTACGCCAGCCAGCGTCCGTCGGGCGAAACCTGTCCCTCCGAGCCGTGCTTTACCAGCAGAAACGGCTTGCGCTCTCCCTCGAGCGGCAGCGCCCAGAGGTCCTCAGCGCCGATGGGCCCGCGGTTATAGACCAGGTACTTGCCGTCGCGGGTCCATTGGCTGATGAAGACAAGCTGGTCCTCGGCATAGAGCTGCTCCTCCGGCCCGCTACCGTCGGCAGGCTTGCGGCTGATCACGGCGCGTCCGCCGATATCCGCGACATAAGCGATCCACTTGCCGTCAGGCGACCACGCCGGACTCTGGTTGGCGATCGGGCCGAAGGTCAGCCGGGTGCGCACGCCACGCGCCAGATCGAGCACATAGATGTCGGCCTGCCCATCGTCCATCTCAACCGCCACGCGATCACCCTGCGGCGACAACATCGATCGTTGCAGGTTGGGAAGGTTTTCGGCGATGGTCGTGAGTTGCTTTCCGTCGCGGTCCATCCACAGCAGCTGCCAGTTCGCCGCCCCACCGCTGCCCAGCACCAGTAGCTTGTCGCTGAACGCCGAAACATCTATGTGCCAAGTGGTCTGGTCATTCAACACACCTTTGGCGATCTCCACGGCTTCGCCGCTGAGCTTCCCATTACCGGGATCAAACGGTTGCGCCATCAACCTGTCGTTGCGCGCGAAGAGCAGGTATCCATCCGCGTACGTGGCATTGGACAGCGAGCGAAAAAGCGGCTTGTTCTCCTTGCCGTCCAGCGATGCGAAGTACACCGTGTCGTTGTTCCACTTCGAGGGCGAGTGATTGATGGCGAGATAAAGAAAATGCTTGCCATCGGGCAGGAAGAAAGGCCAGCGATGCGACGAATGCTGCGAGGTATCGACCTTGGTCACCTCTGCTGGCGTCCCGCCGGTTGCGTTAACGCGCCACAGCGGACCCAAAGTCGCGGGCGAGAACAGAATCACGCCGTCCGCTCCCCAGGCTCCGCCGCGGCCGAACGGAGCGTCAGTAATAATCTGCGGCGAGCTGCCATTCAGATCGATCGTCTTCAGCTTGCCGTCGGCAAAAAATCCCAGAGCCCGGCTGTCCGGCGACCAGAACGGAAACACCGCATTCTCGCTGCCCTGTAGCGGCTGCGCCTCAAGCGAATCCAGCGGACGCACCCAGATCGCAGTCGAGCCGTCCTGTTTGGTTGCGGTGAAGGCGAGCGTCTTCCCATCCGGCGACAGCACCGGAGGTCCGGCCGAATCCCCCGCCAGATTCAGTACCGCCTTCTCCGGAGGATTGATCATCGTACGCGTGACCTGCATCCACGGAGTCGGGCGAGTCAGCGAAAATGCCGCCAGCCCAATGACCACAAGTGCCGCAACCGCCGCAACGATCCAGGCAAGATGTCCTCGTCTTGCCGGCGCCGTTGCCGGCATCGCTTTTATCCCGGTCGACGAACTGCTGGTCACGATCCACTGCAATTGCAGTTTGACGTCGTGCGCCGTCTGGAAGCGATCGTCGGGATTCTTCTGCAGGCAGGTCTGGACCGTGTAGTCCAACGCCGGCGGCGTCATCGGCTTGACCGCGCTGATCGGCTCGGGATCTTTCTCTAGGATCGCCGACGCCAGCGAGATCTGGCTCTTGCCCTCGAACGGCCGCTTCCCCGACGCCATCTCGTACAGCACCGAGCCGAGCGCGAAGATGTCCGAGCGCGCATCGGCTTCCTTGCCTTCGATCTGCTCCGGCGACATGTATTGAATCGTGCCGACAACCGTTCCCGCAGAAGTCAGCGGGCTGATCGGACTCGACCCTATCGCGGTCGCTACCGCAGTAAATGACGGAGCCGATCCCGCGCGCGAGCTCGCCGCGGCCACGGCCAGCGGCTTGGCCAGGCCGAAGTCCATCAGCTTGGCGCCGCTCGGCGTCAGCATGATGTTGCCCGGCTTCAGATCGCGATGAACGATGCCGTTCCGATGCGCCGCCTCCAGCGCATCGCAGACGTCGATGCCAATCTTGAGCGTCTCCTTCAGCGGCAGCGCGCCCTTGCGCAAGCGGTCGGCCAGCGACTCGCCCTCCAGATACTCCATGATCAGAAAATCGGTTCCGTCCTGATGGCCAACATCGTAGAGCGTGCAAATGCGCGCATGATTCAAGGCCGAGATGGCTCGCGCTTCGCGATCGAAGCGTTCCTTCGCCTCCGGGCTTTCGGAGAGATGACCGGGCAGGACCTTGATGGCGACGGTGCGGTTCAGTCGCGTGTCGACGGCGCGATACACCTCGCCCATGCCGCCGGCGCCAATGGCAGATTGAATTTGGTAGGCACCCAGCTTGGTACCAGAGTTAAGGGTCATTGGATCGCGCCATTATATCCGTAAAACCCGCGATCCGATGCGCCAATATCGGCCCAGTTGAACGTCTTCAGCCTTGGCGTTAGTGTCTTAACGCTGGCGAAAGGCCCAAGAGACAGCGCAACCGAAAATTAATCGGTGAGTAGCTTTCCCGCTTTCGCGCTTTTTGCCAGCTTCTTCTTTACTTGTTGGATCGGCTCTTCGATGGGCAGATCTTCAGGGAGAACGCCGCCAATCCGTTTTATCGCTTCCCGAACTTCCGTCCCAACTTCCTCGTGAACCCGCATCGCCGAGACCTCGCCCTGCACTCTCCCGCGCTCTAACTTCTGTTGCGTCTGGGTGATTCTGAATTCGTTCGCCGCCAACTCCGCACGGCCTGCGCGATCTAAGAGATTGTCCTTCTCCGGAATTTTCTTGCGACGCTTGATATCGCCTAACCCCATGCCGTAAAGGCCGCGATACCCCCGATCATTAAAAAGCGGGAAGCGCACAACGCCAGCCTGCTTTGCCGTGCCGAAAAGAATCTTGTTGCTCACGCTAACTCTATCGCGCAGCGCTATGCGCTTTTCTTGATCGCTGATTTCCTGGCGTCTGGTTTGCACTGCGAAGTAACTTTGCGCGGTCGCCACTTCCGGCTTTGCGGAGTCACCATTCATCGCAATCAAATAGCAAGCGTACCTAGTCAAATAACAGTCTGCCCTCTGCAGCTCCGCGCCCTTCCCCGCACTTATCATCTTGTTGGTTTCAACAAAGTGATAAGTGGAGGGAACACCTGACCCATCACACGCAACTTTGGCCTTCCGGATAACCCCTTCAAAATTGCGCCACTCAGCGTAACCGAGAATGGCCTGAATGTCGCGGCCCATCCAATAATCTTCCCCATTCGGTGCGGTGCGCTTCTTGTCGTCAAGCGCCCGCATCACGAAGTCTAATGGCTCCATTGCGCTATCCCCCTCTCGGGCAGCATTATAGCAGGTGGATGGGTAAATAAAGTTGCAAAACGTTTTGTGGCGCCCATCATTGCAACCTGTTTCCCATCTCGTGTATATTCGAGCCCGGAGTTTATATGGGAATTAGAGAAAACTTCCTGAAGTTAATCGACAAGAAGCAGCAGGAAATCGAGCAACATGAATTGCAGATTCGTGAGGCAAGAGCCTACATTCAAGCCCTGCAGGATTCCATGAAGTTTCTACCGCGCGACGCCGCTAACGCTGCCACCGCCGACCATTCGCTTCGGCCCGATAGCACGCTGGCTAAGGCTCGAGACGCAATTCGCATCGCGGGAACAGCGCTCCCTATCGCAGACATTCTGAAGGCCGTCGGAAAGCCCCTGGACAAGAAGAATCGCGTTTCACTCGCCGGAACAATGTCGAGCTATGTTCGCGCTGGGAAAGTGTTCACCAAGACGGCGCCCAATACGTTTGGCCTGATCGAATTTGTAAATGCCCAGCCAGAAACGACGGGAGATGTAGACGATCTTCCAGATGAATTCGGCAGTATGCAGCAGTAGAGCGGAGGGCGTCTAGGCTGGTGCTAGGGCCGTCTTATAACGGAGTTCTCGCAATGAACGCTGTTCGATTCTCCCACTGTCTCGGGCAACGGCATTTTGCAGCTCACCAAAAGTCAAGTCGATGTCTCAATTGAGACACCTCTCCCCCTTAAGTAAGGCGCTCTTGAATCAGAACGCAGATAAAGAACACTTCCTCCTCGGTGCCAGCTTACAGCCCCGAATCCATTGCTATAATCTCTCTAATCCCTGCTGATCTCGCCGGCTGCTCCGGCGCAAAAGGAAAGTTCCCGGATGAAGCATTTTTCTTTCGTGCATTTTGCTGCGGCGATTGCTCTGTTGCTTGCCAACACGCTGGCATGGTCTGGCGACACATCCATGCTCAAGGCCCCACAAGGTTCCAAGGTGGCGATCATCGTGTTTGAGGACCTCGAGTGTCCGCAGTGCGCCAAGGCCGCGCCGCTGCTGCACGATGCCTCCAAGAAGTACAACATCCCGCTGGTGCAACACGACTTCCCGCTGCGCCAGCATCCCTGGTCGTATGAGGCTGCGCTCAATGCGCGCTACTTCGACACGATTTCAGTGAAGCTGGGCGACGACTATCGCCTCTGGGTCTTCGCAAACCAGAACTACATCACCAAGGCAAGCCTGCGCGGCATGACCGAGAAGTGGGCCGAGGACCACAAGACCACTCTGCCCTTCATCGTCGATCCTCAGGGAACCCTGGCTGCCAAGATCGAAGCTGATCGCTCGATGGGCGCGCGCATCCCGCTCGATCACACCCCGACGATCTACATCGTGAACGAGTCCGGTCATGGCGCTTCGGTCACCGAGGTCAGCGATCTCACGCAGCTCTACCAGACGCTGGACACAGTGATGAAGGAAGCCGGTCCCAGCACCCAGGCTCACAAGACCGCGAGTTCTCACTAGTCCCATCGCATCGCATACGACCGCACGGGAGCTGCGAATCGCTCCCGTGCGCCTTCCATCAATCCAATCCCACACCTGGTGCTATCTGCCAGTCCAGCGCACCATCACCGTTTTCGAACAATTCTGAAAATCTTACGCAACTTTTACTTGATCGCGGTGTTGGTGGGAGTTCAAGGGGTGTGTATGCCGGAAGCTAACGTGCCTGCTGTAGCCTCGATGCCTGCTGTCTCCTCTCGCGACCGCATCCTGCTTTCAGCCAAGCATCTGTTCGCTCGCAATGGATACGAAAACACCAGCACCGTCGCCATCGCTCGCGATGCCGGTACCAGCGAATCGCAGCTGATGAAGCACTTCGGCAGTAAGCAGGGATTGCTCGCCGCCATCTTTGACCGCGGCTGGGCCAACATCATCGAGCGCGTGCAGACAGCCCACCACGCCCACTCTCCCATCGAGCGTCTGATGTCGATGCTGAATGCGATCATCCTGGAAGTCGAAAGCGATCAGGAGTTGAAGGAGCTGGCCGCTTTGGAAGCGCGCCGCGTCCGCAAGGACAATCGCGATGTCCTGATCAGCCGCGGCTATCAGCAGTTCGCCGAAATGATGGGCGGCATATTAGCCGAGATGCGCGACCAGGGCCACATCCGCTCCGATCTCAAGCTCGACGCTGTGCGCGCCGCTATCATGGGTATGACCGAAGCGCTGCTGCGCGACCAGGTCGTCGCCCGGCGCTCCGAACTGCGCGCCGACTACGACACCGCAGACATCCGCAAGCTGCTGGACATCCTGATTCCCAGCCTGAGCAGCGACAGCTCTCAGCCGCTGAAGGCGGTCAACGAACGGTAGTTGTCCAAAGCCTGCTGCGTAAGAGATTGGCCGCGACCCAGCACCACTCCTATCTGAGCTTCCTTTACAGGTTGCTGGAAAACCCGTTCTGCGCGCGCTTTGTAACAGGGCACGACTTCAGTCGTGCCGATTAGCCGCCCATTTTTTGTCATCCCGAGGGGACTTTAGTCCCCGAGGGATCTGCTCCCGGTCTGTTCAGCCGACAGCACAATCACCCGGATTACGAATTCTGTCGCGCCTCCTTCATGAGCGCTCACACCCGGCGCTTGAGTGATAAACTGATCGTGACCTCGAAACCCCTTCCGGCCCGCTCGGGCCGGATTTGCTCACCTGTCGGGACGTGGCTCAGCCTGGTAGAGCACTCGCTTGGGGTGCGAGGGGTCGGCAGTTCAAATCTGCCCGTCCCGACCAATTTTCTCTTTCGAAAGAGTCTTCCCCAATCGTTGACCTCGCTCGCCGACCGCGAGCGCCCCAACTTTGCGCAGCTGCGAAGCGGGCTGCGACGAAAAAACGACTGCCAGGGGTCCGCTGCACCGCAGCGACGCGCAGTTCAAATCTGCCCGTCCCGACCAATTTTCCATCGGCTATCGGCTGTCAGCCATCAACCGCGCTTTCCCGAAAATAACTAACCGGATTCAGTCATTCGCATCTGCCTGTTCCAGCTCAAATTCCTTGCGGTATAATCTCCCGTTCCAACCAATTCAGGTTCCACCATCACGTTTCGGTAGAGGGCAAAGTCAAGTATGTCGAAGTCGGCCCTGTCGTGGGGTATGGTTGCGGCCGGTATTGTCATGGGCATCTCGCTGCTCGCTCTGGTAGCTCCGGTCATGGTTTACACCGCAGGTTTGCACGATAGCCCTTGGCAGCGCTATGCCATTGGCGCTTTGATGTTGTCCACCTTGCCTGCTTCCATCCTAGCCATCTACCAACGGCTTTGGGCCGGAGTCTGGCTCACTCTGGTTGGTCTGTACGCGACCATTTCCATGTCGTGGAACACCTACCAGCTGGTTCTCGCGCATACCACCGCGGTCGACTACGGCGAGGTGGTTGGCGACGGATCTCTTGCCTTGCTGGTGGCCCTGTTGGGAATCTTCTTCTGGATAACCGCGGTGCTGCATTGGCCCCAGCTCAGTAGTGGCGTTACCGAGTAGTTCCCTGCCGCCGCTCTAAAGCCGTACTGCCTCGCTGCGTCATTCGATTCCAGGCCTTTCCCCGTTAATTAATCCGCGGAACTTTTGCGCTCCGGTTACGTATAACTGTTCGGAAACGGCGGAGCTCCAGGTCTCACGTCTGCAGGGCGATGGTGTGCCATCGTTTGCCGTAATCAATGAGGACCCTATGCAGTTGAAACTTGCCGAAGCTACCCAGATTCTGCGCAAAACGCCGGCCACGCTAAACGCGATGGTCGCCGGAATTCCCGAGACATGGCTGAAGTGCAACGAAGGCAGCGGCACGTGGAGCGCCTACGACATTGTGGGACATCTCATCCACGGCGAGCTGACCGACTGGATTCCGCGCGTGCGCATCATCATGGAGCGCGGCGAGAAACACGCCTTTGAGCCCTTCGATCGCTTCGCCCAGTTCCGCGAAGACCAGTCGCGTCCCATCAGCGCCCTGCTCGATCAGTTCGCCTTCATGCGCGCCGAAAACGTGACCATCCTGCAAAATCTCAATCTCACCAGCGACGATCTCTCGCGCCGCGGCACGCATCCCGAGCTCGGCCCGGTCACGCTGGGCCAGCTGATCTCCTCGTGGGTGGTGCACGATCTCTCGCACCTGTCGCAGGTTGCTCGCGTCACCGCTAAACAGTACTCCTACGAAGTAGGACCCTGGCAGGCGTACATGTCGATCCTGAAGAGCTAGTACTTCCGGGGAATGCAGAATGAACGGCAACTTGCGAAGCGCCGAGATGGCGAGGAAGGCCAGCATACAGCGGATGGTTGCATGCTACCTCGTGGTCTTCTTGCTCTGCGTTCAACTGGCGGCAGCGACGCCGTACTTGCCACCGCCATCACAGCCGGCCACACTAACCATTCGCACCGAGGACGTCGACCGTTTCTTTGCGGTCTACGATCAGGCTGGCGGGCATCCAACGGCCGCTCAGCTTCAACACGACTACCTTGATCCGGGGACCGACGGCTTACATGAGTTCGCAAAGGTCAGAAGAATTTCTGGCGTAGCAATTGCCGACGCATTGGCACAACACCCAGAGATATATAGCGGAGCGAAGCGTTGTATGGTGGTCCTAACGCAAGTGCGTCAGCGACTGCTTGTGGCTCTCACCAAGCTGGGCGAACTCTACCCGGAAGCGAAATTTCCTCCCGTTACCATTGCGGTTGGCCGTGGCAAGCCGGTTGGCACCGCAAACCATACCGCAGGCGTAATGATCGGCTTGGAGGCTCTCTGCGCGACCGACTGGCTCAATCCGAATCTCGAGGACCGATTCGTATACGTGATCTCCCACGAATACATTCATGTCCAGCAAACCTACGACCCGGAGCACCCGACCGTACTGGAAGCGGCGCTGGTCGAAGGTGGCGCCGAATTTGTCGGCGAACTGATATCGGGAGGCGTCGCCTATTCCGGGCTGGCGACATCGCTGAAGGGACGCGAGAAAGAGGTCGAAACCGAGTTTCTCGCAGATAAAGACAGTACCGACCTTTCCAAATGGTTCTACAACAGCAGCCTGCAAAAGTCTGGAGACCTCGGCTATTGGGTCGGATACCGTATCGCCAAAGCCTATTATCAAGGGGCCGCTGACAAACGCGCTGCACTGCGCGACATCATCCAGTTGTCTGACCCGAATGCATTTCTCGCCAAGAGTGGTTGGCATCCTGGCATCCAGCTCCAATAACGTCGAGAGCAGAGCTGTGGCGCCAGGCAGGCGACGTCAAGTTGCGAGATACTTACCCGCTGATTAGCTTCTTATACGCCTTGCCCAGCGTCTCGGCTTTGAAGGTCCGCTCGTCGACGCGATGCAGGCGATTGATCATCGCCCGCGACAGCAGCTTGTAGTGGTGGATCTCCAGCAGGTAATAGATGATGAACCAGATGTTCTTGTCGGTCGTCATCCATTGCTGATCGTCGAAGCGCTTCAGGTTGACCGGCCTCGAAAAAGTTCGCATCGTGCGCTGCCGCCGCAGATTGAAATAGGTATCGAAGTAGCTCATGGCCAGCTCGCGCAGCGAGCGATAGACCGGCTCACGATAGCGGCAGCTGGTGTAGTTTGATTTGGCAATGGCTCCCCAGTGTCCCTTCACGCGATAAACGGCGATGACGTGGTCGGTGTCGTGCTCGGCTTCGAAATCGAGGATCAGCGGCGGATATCCGTTGGCACGTAGGGCGGCAGCTGCGAAGATTGCGCCTTCGAAGCAATGCGATGTGTTCTCGCGCAACACGCGCCGCGGCGACCACGCCGTATCGGCAAGATGATACGGCATATCATTCAGGAAGCACTGAATCCCGTAGGGGTCTTTCAGACTGCGCAATTTGCGTAGCTCTGCCGGCGTGAAGCCGAACGTCTCGGTAGCCATGATCGGGTGAAATGCAGTGTATCGCATTCGCGTTGGCAAATTCCGATCACGGTTCGCCGCACGCCTTAATCCTTCTGCACCATCACCTCAGTTGACTTGATGATCGCGCGCACCGAATCGCCCTTCTTCAGACCTAGCGACTCGGCGCTGGCGCGCGTGATTACGCTCTCGATCTGATTGTTGCCAACGCGGATCACAACGTGCGCCATGATGTCGCCGAGCGTGACCGATTCCACCGTCCCGGCAAGCTGATTACGTGCAGAAATTGTCATTCGAATAGCCTACGAGCGGGATTCCTGCCGGTCAACCGCGGCAGGCTTTCACTCATTCCGCAAGGCGATTATGGGATCGACTTCCGTGGCTCTGCGGGCTGGAATATAGGACGCCGTCAGCGCAACCAGCAGCAGCAGCACCGACACGCCAATGAAGATCACCCAATTGATGGAACTCACGCCATAGAGCACGGTGGCCATCACTCGCGTCAAGGCCAGCGTCGCGAGCAGCCCGATCACCACACCTGTAACCGCCGCGATAACCCCTTGCCGGATCATGAGTTTCAGGATGTCGTCGCGCTCGGCGCCCAGCGCCATCCGAATCCCAATCTCGCGCGTGCGCTGCAGCACCGAATGCGAGATCAGGCCGTAGAGCCCGATCATCGCCAGTACCACCGCGAGCGCGGCGAAGCTGCCGATCAGGTAGAACGGATAGCGTCGCAGGAAGACAGCGGGCGAGCGGTCAACAAACTCCTCCAGGGACTGCGGTTGAATGAAAGCCAGTTCGGGATCAATCGACCGCACCGTCGCCCGCGCCGTGCCCAACATCGCAATGGGATCACCCTGCGTGCGAATCACGTAACTCAAGTAGGACGAATAGCCCGAATCCTGATCCATCGGAATGTACATCACCGGAGGCGAAGGAACTGCAAGGCTGTCTTCGGCGGCATCGCCCACAACTCCGACGATCTCGCGGAACGGCTCTTCCGGAGTGCGGGTCATCCGAATGCGCTTACCGATGGGATTCTCGCCGTTGGGCCAGTAGCGCTTCACCCAGGCTTCATTCACCATCACGACCCAGGGCGCGGTCGCCGTGTCAGACGCTGCAAAGGAGCGCCCACGCAACAGCGGGATCTTCATCAGGTCGAAATAATTCCGCGCGACACGCCTTGAAATCGACGACTCTTCCTCGCCGGGAGCGACGGCTTGCCCTTCGATGACGAAACGATTGCCGGAGCGATTGCCGGCCACGGGCAAACTACTGGTGGCGGAAGCGCCCACGACGCCGGGCGAACTCCGCAGACGCTCCAGGAACTCGTGCATCAACTGCAGGCCTTTGGGATCGCTGAAGGGCCAGTCTTTCGAAACCGGGTACGACGTAGGCAGGCTGACGAGAAAGGTGAGCACATGATCAGGCTCGAATCCTGGATTCTGCCGCAGCACGCGGCGGAGATTCTGCAGCATCAACCCGCCGCCCACCAGCAGCACCAGCGAAATGGCGATCTCGCCTGTGACCAGCACATTCCGCATGCGCGCGCGCGAGCCGCTCGTTCCGCCGCGTGATTCGTCCTTCAGCACTTCGGTGATCGGCGTTTGCGGAACGGACAAGCCGGGCCCCAAGCCGAAAAGAACGGCCGTCAGCACAGTAATTCCGGCGATGTAAGCCATCACCGGAAAACTGATTCCAACATCCGCCAGATAAGGCATCGCGACAAGTTGTGATTCGGGTACGGCGCGCACCAGCAGCCACACGCCGATCGCGGCGCCCAGAAATCCGACGATGGCCCCGCCGACCGAGAGCAGCAAACTCTCGATCAGCAGCTGCAGCACCAGGTGAATCTGCTTAGCCCCCAGCGCAGAGCGCACCGCAAACTCGCGCCGGCGATCGATGGAGCGGCTCATCATCAGGTTGGCAATGTTGGCGCAGGCGATCAGCAGAACGAAGCACACCGCTCCAAACAGCACCAGCAACAGCGGGCGAATGTTGCCGACGATCTCCGAGCGCAGCGGTTCGACGTCGACGCTGACCGCCGCATTTTCCCGCGGATACGCGCGAGCCAGTTGCGCGTTGACGGCCTCCATCTCAGCCCGCGCCTGCTCCAGAGTGACGCCGGGTGCGATCCTTGCGATGACATTCAACCAGCGTCCGTCCCGCGCCGTGGTTTCGTAATTGTTCAAGTGCAGCGGCACCCAGATCGGCGCCACGCCGGCCGGACTGAATTCGAAATCGCGCGGCAGGATGCCGACCACAGTGACTGGCTTGCCATCGAGGCGCAGGACGCGTCCCACCACGCTTGGGTCGGCGGAGAAATCGCGGCGCCAGAAGTTGTAGCTGAGCAACGCGACGGTCGGTCCCTGACCTTCCGGCAGGTCCTCACCGGCGACGAAGTCGCGCCCCAGGATTGGGCTCACACCCAGCGTCGCAAAGAAATTGGTGGTGACCATGGCGCAGAACATGGTCTTCGGTTCTCCGTTGCCGCTCAGCGTGAAGGCGTCGTAAGCGAAGCCGCCAAGCGACTGGAAGCTTTTCGTTGTGCGCCTCCAGTCGAGGAAGTCCGGATAGGAGGCGCTGTATGCACAGCACGCCGTGCGGTGACGACTCTCGCCAATCGTCACCAGCTGTTGCGCATCGCGAAATGGCAGGGGACGCAGCAGAACCGGATACACCACCGAGAAGATCGCGGTGTTTGCCCCAATCGCCAGAGCCAGAGTGATCACAGTAACTGCGGTAAAGCCGGGATTCTTCCGCAGCATGCGCAGTCCATAGCGAAAGTCCTGGCTCAGGGTTCCCATGCAAGAGGTAGGGCGCTGATAAGTCTATATTATTAGCGATTAGCAATTAGCAACTAGCTAATGCTAGAACGACGGCAACTGCCGTGTCTTCGGTGACGGCGAGCCGCCACTCCAGCTGATTATTCTGCCATTCACCGAACGCGGGAATCGTTCTCCCCGCTGCCCGCATCTGTAAGGTTTTCGCGCACTGGCGCATTTGTGAATCGCAAGCCGGTTCGCCATGGATTCTTCAGTCCCAGGAATGATCGATGGCCAGCACGACAATCGCAGGTTCGCAGGGCTTCAGCGTCAGCCGCCCCGTGTCCAGCCCCTGGCTGATTGCCGTCTCAGTCATGCTGGCAACCTTCATGGAGGTGCTGGACACCTCCATCGCCTCGGTCGCTCTGCCTTACATTGCCGGCAGTCTTTCCGCCACCAACGACGAAGCCACCTGGGTGCTCACCAGCTATCTGGTGGCGAACGCGATCGTATTGCCGGCCAGCACCTGGTTCTCGCTGAAGTTCGGCCGCAAGCGTTTTCTGGTCACCTGCATCATCATCTTTACCGTCTCTTCCTTCGCCTGCGGCGCGGCAACCAGTTTAGGGATGATCCTGCTCGCCCGCGCCGTCCAGGGCGCTGGAGGCGGCGCACTGCAGCCGCTGTCGCAGTCGATTCTGCTGGAGAGCTTTCCGCCCGATAAACGCGGCTCGGCCTTAGCCGTATTCGCGCTTGGCGTAGTGGTCGCTCCAGTGCTCGGCCCTACGCTTGGGGGCTACCTCACCGACACCTATTCCTGGCGCTGGGCGTTCTACATCAACATCCCGATCGGCATTCTGGCGGTGCTGCTGATCATGCGCTTCGTCGAAGATCCGCCGTACATCAAGAACGCCAAGCCGGGCAGGATCGACGCTATCGGACTGGGATTGCTGGCAGTGTGGCTAGGCGCGCTGCAGATCATCCTCGACAAGGGCCAGGAGGACGACTGGTTCGGAGCCACCTGGATTCGCTGGACGACGGCGCTGTTGGTGATTTCGTTTGTCGCCTTTATCATCCGCCAGTTGGTCCATGACAAGCCTCTGGTGGATCTGCGCGTCTTCAAATACCGAAACTTCCGAATAGGCTGCATCCTGATCGGGATCTTTGGAGGCGCCCTTTATGGGCTGATCACCTTGTTGCCGCTGTTCTATCAGGAATTGCTGGGCTATACCGCGTATGCCGCGGGTTGGGCGGTGAGCCCGCGCGGCGTCGGCGCCATCATCGCCATGCCGATCATCGGCATTCTCACCGCCAAGATCGATAACCGATGGCTGATCGCCATGGGATTCGCGATGTTTGGCATCTCTGGCTTGTGGTTCGGAGAGGTAAATCTCGCCATTTCCCAGTGGTCGTTCCTCTGGGCAATCATCATCAGCGGATTCGGATCGGGTTCTGTCTTTGTCCCACTGTCGGCGACCACAGTCGCTGGCCTGCCGAACGAAGAGATCGGCAATGCCAGCGGTCTCTACAATCTCTTTCGCAATGTCGGCGGGAGCATTGGCATCTCCGTCGTGAACACGATCGTCGCGCGGCATGAGCAGCTCCACCAGACCGAGCTGGTGCATTCGCTGGCGCCGAGTAGCCACAACTTCCAGCAGCAGGCGACCCAGCTGGCGGCATATCTCTACCAGCAGGGATACGGGCCCGTGGAATCTGTGCGCAAGGCGTATGCGTTGATCGGCGTCGAGTTGACGGCGCAGGCGCGGCTCTGGTCCTACGTCGATGATTTCCGTTACCTGGCGCTGGTCTGCTTCGCGTGCATTCCCATCGTCTTCCTGCTGAAGAAGACGGTCGGCCGCAAGGGCGCCGTAGGAGCCGGACACTAACCTCTAATTCACCACGGAAGCACGGAGAACACGGAAAAAGAGAAATCAGGCAATCTCGGAGAGCGGCTCAGCGCGGCGATCAGGATTCACCAGGCTACAAAGCGATTTGTGAGATCGGTACTCAACTCTTAGCCTCTGTCGTATTTTTCCGTGTCCTCCGTGCTTCCGTGGTGAATATCCAAGCACTTGTTCATCGACACAGAGAAACAGGCCGTCTCACCGTGCATATCCCTTGATGAGCGGGCCTACTTTGGCTGGGTGTCGCTGGAGAAGAAATCCGCCATCGGCAACCCGTCGGTAGCCCAGCCAAGATTGGACGTGGGAAGACCGAGTCCCTGCGACATCAGGCGCAGGATGTCCCCTTCATCGTAACTGCTGTTGTAGTTCCGCGTGTCGCCGCCGGGCGACTGGTATCCCCGCTTGCTGAACGGGCTGACCACGACCAATTCCACTTGCCCGCCGCAACCCAGTCCTTCGGTCGTGGTCTCGCAATCCGGCGATCCGCTGTCGGCGTTCTCGTCGAAAACGATGATCAGCAATCCCGTGCCTCCGGGCCTGAAGTAGGAGCTCAGAACCAGAGGTCCGATTTCCTGGTGCAGCCAGTTGTCGAAGGTCCCGATGGAACAGTCGTGCGCGTCATCGCACCCGTTTGGCACCAGCCAGGACAGCGTGGGCAGCCGGTGCAAGAGCACATCCTGAGAGAACTTACTGAAGCACACAAAGTTGCTTCTCTCCTGGTTAACGGTCGTCAGGTATTCGAGCGGATCGTGGCGGACGTAGTACGTTCCCTTATTCAGTCCGCCGCAAGCCGAGGGGCTAGGGAGGTTCTCGACATAGTCCTTCCAGGTGCCACCCGCGTTCTGCACCTCGAGGGCTATGTTATTCAGCGAGACCGGAAAGCTCTGCGGGGTCTGGCTGTCGTCGTCGGTGAGAATATAGCCGGTGACTAAGTTGAGATAGTTGCCGATCGAAGGATGGGTGTCCGAGTAGTAGTTCACTCCGAGGCCATAGCTGTTGGCGAGGGAGGTCAAGTAGGGCATGTTACTGGAGTTGTAGCTCGTACTGTAATTCTGGTTCTCGCCCACCACGATCACGACGTTTCCGAACGACGGCAGACCTTGGCAGAACGCGGAGGGAACGACTACGGACGCGGCCAGCAACAGCGCCAGATACAGCCCAGCCTTCTTAAGCAACATTGTCACCTGGAATCTCCTCATCTGATTTGGAAACTGAAATTTCCTTTTGACTTCAAAAACTGAGCCATTGTACAGGCTGACTCCCTCCTTTCTGTTGTTCCTAAAGTTTTTCTCCGTGATCTCCGTGCCTCCGTGGTGAACCAATTCCAGTTCTTCCGCAAAACAAAAAGCCCGCCCCTCATGAGGGCGGGCTAGAGTTTCAACCAAAACTAGGAGCCGTCTTCGCAGATGGTGGTGATACCGGTGTAACCCTGGAAGGTCCAGTAGTCATTGACCGATAGGTTAGCGGGACCGCCGAAGTACCGCAGTAAAACCAGATCCTGCAGGTGATAGGTGAAGCCGTGCAGCGGATAGGTCCAGGTGCCATAAGGATGGCCGGGCTGACCGTTCTCCAGCGGATCGCCAACTTCCAGGATGCCGCAAGGAGTGTTGTTCTGGTTCGGATAGAGCGGATCGTCGGTCCACTCACCGACTTCGTGCGACAGAGCCGAAACGTCCTGCGAGAACACACCAGGGGTGGTGATGTACTCGAAGTTCGCGTAGGTCTGCGCACCATTGGCGCTGTGATAGCCGCCGATGCAGCATCCACCTTCGGTCAGGTAGGTGTTAGCGTTCAGGAAGATCGGGAAGCCGGTCGGGTTGATGACCTGGCTCGACGCCATGTAGGCGCTGATCTGCTCGTCGTAGTAGTTGATGTCGACCAAGGCGACCTTAACGCCAAATTCGGTTCCCTGGTGGCCGTACTGCGAGGGCACGTTGAAGGTGATCTCGGGCAGAACAGCAATGCGAGCGGTAGCGCCTCCCAGGAGAATGTGCGAATTCGGATTATTCTGCACGATGCTCCAGAAGTTGCCGCGCTGGAACGCGTCATCATACTGGGTGGTACCGACATCCACGCCGCCCTGGGTGTAGGTGGTGGTGTTGTCGAACATCGGCGAGAGAATGGTCCGAGCCAGAGCGCTGGCAGGACCGCCGGATAGCGGATCCCAAGTCGAGCCGTCAGAAAGCACCAGCTTTACGGGAACGATCCAGGTTGTAATCTCCGCGCCTTGGTTGGTCGAAGGATCCTGGCCGACCATTACGTAGGGATAGTTGGTTCCGTTGTAGGTGAACGAGCCATTCCACTCTTGCAAAGTCCCCGCAGGCTCTTTGCCGGGCACGGCCGGTTTGGGCGGAATGACCACGAACCGCGGCACCGCATGTTCATCGTTGACTGAGCTGTCTTGTGCAACGGCGAGCACCGACAGACAGAAGCAAGCTAGGAGCGCCAGCGCCATTCCCTGGCACAGGCGTGCATAACGGTTCTTCATTAACGGTGATTCTCCTCTAGTTTTTATTTGGACTTCAATCGGTCTTAGACGTCTTCATCTTCAGCAGAGAAACCCCACAACACAGCCGTCCTTCTTGCGCTTCGTTATCTCACGTACCGGCGAAACGCAAAATTAAGTTTTGGGTAATGCAAGGAGGCTGGACGATCTTGCCAAGAAGTTTAGCAGGTTCTTTCCCGAATTGGGCAATACTCGCCAATAATATCGACGCGTAATACGAGGGCGATAGTTTTTCGGCCGAGCGACACGAAAAAGCCCTGCCGAACGGCAGGGCCGGAACAACAGCATGTTAGTCAACGCTAAACGCTAGAAACCACCTTCATGTCTCGGGCTGCCGAGGCCGGTGCACTCATCCCAACCCGGTTTCGCAGGCGAGCCGTTGCTGCCACTGATGATGTCAAAGAAGTAATAACGATAGATTCCAGGAGTCTTGTAGTACCCGTAGGTCGTATTGAGGTCGCTCTGACTTGACGGGTGGAAGTTGCCGGCCGCGTTGGTGATGCCGGCCAGCACCGGTGATGCCACGCTGGTTCCCCCAACCGTGCACCATCCGCCGCAATAGGTTGAACTGTAGATGTCAACGCCGGATGCCGGCGAAGCATCTGCCGCCCAATCGGGCGTGCCCCGGTGCGGTCCAGTCCTGTTCGCAACGATGAACTGGTAGTTAGGCAGAGGCTCGTACTGACTGATGCCGCCGCCGCTGCCGTTCCAGCAAGTCTCGGTGGAGAAGTTCCCGCTGCTGTCACGCTGAATGTAGGTGCCACCGGCGGAAATCACGTTCGGTGAAATGCTGGGATAGGCTACACCCAAACCAGAATCGCCCGCTGACGCGAAGAACACGACCGTGTTCACATTGAAGTACTGGTCGTATTGCAGCTCGCAATCGCCGGATCCACACCAGCTCTCGCCGTCGTTGTAGGTCCAGCTGTTGGACACCTCGCCACCGCCCGCCGCTGCAACCGCATCGGCCGCGGCCGTCTCGGCACCGTCGCCAATCGGATCACTGGTGAAGCTGGCAATGATGATCTGAGCATGCGGCGCCATGGCATGGGCATACTCCACGTCCAGCGCTTCTTCCAGGTCCCAGCCGCTTCCGACATTAGACACGCAAGGGGGAGAAGGCAGGCAGAGCTGAGTGATGGTAACGGCCGGCAAGCCAAACTGAGTCGAGAACGTATTCAGATCGCTCTGTACGTTGGAATAAGTGCCGTACTCGACTACAGCAATCGCTTTGCTTCCTCCGGTGGGCACCAGTGTGCCGCTCTTCGGGCAACCATTCGTGGGCGCGACGACACCATAAATGCAGGCCAGAGTGGCAGGGTTCTCGCCGTTAGGAATGTTGAACTGGGTTTTGTCGGTTGGAACAAAGAGATACAAAGGTGTATGCACCTTGCCGGGAACCCGGTTCAGAGTGCTGGGTGGGGCGACGATGGTCCCTTTAACAGGATAAGACAAATCCTGTGCCAAGCCACAAACGGCTACTGCAAGGACCACAGCAATCAGTATGAATAGACTCCTCTTCATTATTTCTTTTCTCCTCGTTCGCTGGGGGATGATGACGATGACCGCGGCAGCTTGCGGCCGTCGGTAATGCGGTTTAAGAATGCTGAGCGCCCGCTTGGGTTCCGTTCTTCACGCTTGCTCGTGCGGCTCGGACAACACACTTCTGCCCGGTCCGTTGCGCATTCCGAGAAACTTCGTGCGAGTAAAGGGGGACAACGACTCGGATGAGGTCGCGTAATTCGCAGACTGAGCCCCTACGCGATAAGAATCCTCTCCCGCTCTTTTGCTGATCCGCCGCGGTCCTTATCCGGCACGGTGCCGGCCGGACGCGTGCATTTCAACTTGATCCCGTCGTTTGCCTTCCGAGATCACCTTGCGGACGCTGTTTGCACCATCGCGCATGCCCAGCTTGTAGCCTTCTTTCCAGCCGTCCCACCATGCCGCAGATCTGCGGTTCACACGATCCTTACCCGATCTCTGCAACGCCAGGTGCTGGTGCCGGCGAATGTGATTCGGCAACCCGCATCTGGAAAACATCGCACCGCAAACTGGACAAGGGACAGTATTGAAGTTTGCCCCGAAATACATTTCGCGGCTTGCCATGGCGGGGGAGCCTTTCACGGATGGCTACATGTGCCCTGCGTGAGGCACGCGTATGCGAGGCAAACATAGCGGTCAGGAAGGCGTACTACCAGCAGATAGTAACGAAATTTCAAAAACAGAACGGAACAGTTCCGATTTCGGGAAACAACCCGATGCCCAGCAACAGGCTCAGCCACGAAGCCGGACTCCTCCGCCGAGATTTCGCCTGAATCCTTCAGCCCGACTTGCGCCTTTATCCTTGATCCGTTTTTCTCCGTGCCCTCCGTGCCTCAGTGGTGAACAAACATCGCTACAATCGAAGCAATGTCTTTTCGCTTCGAGATTGAGGCCCGCGATGGCAGCGCCCGCGCCGGTCGACTCTTCACGCCGCATGGCGAAGTCGAGACGCCGGTCTTCATGCCGGTCGGTACAGTCGGCACGGTCAAGGGCGTTCCGCAGGATGTGCTCGAAGAACTCGGCGTCCAGATTCTTCTTAACAACACCTATCATCTTTATCTCCGGCCCGGAGTCGAGACCGTCCGCCGGCTTGGCGGCGTGCAGAATTTCATGTCGTGGGATCGCCCTATCCTCACCGACTCCGGCGGCTTCCAGGTCTTCAGCCTCAGCGATCTGCGCAAAGTCACTGAGGACGGCGTTGCCTTCCGCTCGCACCTCGACGGCTCCTCGCACTTTTTCAGCCCGGAAAGCTCCATCGCTGCGCAGATCGGTCTCGGCGCCGACATCATCATGGCCTTCGACGAGTGCACGGAGCATCCCGCCGACTACGCGCGCACCAAAGATTCCATGGAGATGACGCTGCGCTGGGCTGCGCGCAGCAAGCAGCACTTCGAAGAGCACAAGCAGGAAGTGCCGTGGTTCTCTGAACGCGGCGACCTGACCCAAACCCTCTTCGGTATCGTGCAGGGCGGAATGTTCCCCGATCTGCGGCGCGAATCGGCGCAACGCACCGTCGAACTGGATTTCCCCGGCTATGCCATCGGAGGCCTCAGCGTCGGCGAGCCACGTCCCATGACGTATGAGATGGTCGACGCTGCCATCCGCTTTCTCCCCGAAGACAAGCCGCGTTATCTGATGGGCGTCGGTACGCCGGAAGAGATCGTGCACTACGCCGCGCAAGGCATCGACATGATGGACTGCGTCCTGCCCACGCGTGCCGCACGCCACGGCCTGCTCTTCACTTCCGAAGGCCGCACCACCATCAAGAACGCGCGTTACGCTGCGGATGAAGGCCCGCTCGATCCCGCTTGCGGCTGCAAAGTCTGCGCCCGCTATTCCCGCGCCTACCTGCGACATCTTTATTCTTCCAACGAGCTGCTGGCGCAGGTGCTCAACACCATCCACAACTTGGCGTATTACATGGGAACCATGAAGCGTGTGCGGGAAGAGATTCGCGCCGGGGCATTCGCCGCGCGGACCTGACAAGAAATACGGCCCATCCGGTCGCCGGACAGTTAGCGTGGCGTCGTACCCACCCGGTCTCGAACCACGAGAGCCGGAACCTGCTTGTGCGCCATGAGCACAGGGTCTAATTTCGACGATCGCAGGAAGGGTCGACCAGAGAGACGGCACTTCTGCCCAGCGGCCTCCTGACGCCGAATTCGGGCGGTGTTCCCTCTGCACCCAGTTGTTTTGCAGGATGTCCGAGACCGTAACGCCCCGTCCCGCTCTGCGGGACGATTCAGCTCAGCCCAGGACAAAGTCCTGGGTACCGTCAGAAATTAGAGATCGCGGTCCCGGCAGGGACCGCACGCGGCACCGTATCGCGCGTCACGGTCATCGGGTCGCCAGACAATTAGCGTCGCGCCGTACCCACCGGGCGACGAAATTGCGCGGCAAAGATTTTTCTCTTGCTTTTTCCTCAATGGTAAGTTATTACTTACCGTAAGCAATGACTTACCAACGCCAAATCGAAGCGGTCGGTGACGGAACCCGGCGGACGCTGCTGGAGCGGTTGCGGCGCGGGGCCATGCCGGTGGGTGAACTGGCGAAGGGACTTCCGGTGAGCCGACCCGCGGTTTCGCAACACTTGCGAATATTGAAGGAAGCCCGGCTGGTGCGCGAGCAGACGGTGGGAACGCGGCACTATTACAGCCTCGATCCCCGCGGGTTCGCTTCGCTGCGTGCTTATTTCGATGAGTTCTGGGAAGTGGCCTTGCAAGCATTCAAACACAAAGTTGAGGAGCAATGACGATGGCTGAGCAGATGGCAGCACGGGAGGCGGAGATGTTGGACACGACGCCGGTGCGAAAAACCATTCGGGTGCGCGCCGGGGTAGAACGCGCATTCCGGGTGTTCGCACAGCAAATGGATAGCTGGTGGCCACGGACGCACCACATCGGCAATTCTCCGATGAAGCGAATCGTAGTGGAGGAGCATCCGGGCGGCTCGATTTACACCGAGCAAGAAGACGGCACCAAGTGTCCGTGGGGAACGGTTCTCGTGTGGGAGCCGCCGGCACGATTCGTGATGGCGTGGCAGGTGAGTCCGAAGTGGCAATTCGAACCAGAGCTGACAAAGTGCAGCGAAGTCGAAGTGCGTTTCACGCCGGAACGCGATGGGGGAACCTTGGTGGAGTTGGAGCACCGCGAGATTCACAAACACGGAGGAGACTGGCAGGCAATGCGCCAGGCAGTGGGTTCCGATCGCGGATGGGGATCGCTGCTGGCAGCGTTTGGGCAGAGGGTTGAGGAGGAAGCCGATGTCTAAGCTTTGGTTTCGCGTCGCCGCGGGCATACTGCTGCTCTTTGCGATTGGGCACACTCTTGGTTTTCTGGCCTTCCAACCGGCAACGGCGGAGGGCCGGGCGGTATGGGAGTCGATGCAACGTGTGCACTTCAGCGATGGGCATGGCTCTTTCAGCTACGGAGACTTCTACATCGGTTTCGGGCTGTTCATTTCGGCATTTCTGCTGTTCGCAGGATGGCTGAACTGGATTTTGGGGGGAATGACGGACGTGCCACAACGCCGCCTCCTCGGCTGGTCGCTGGTGGCATTGGAATTGGTGTCGGCGGGATTGTCGATGCGGTATTTCTCTTGGGCACCGGCGACGCTCTCGGTTGCAGCGGCATTTTGTTCGGCGGCAGGAGCGTTGCAATCAAACGGACCGACGCAGTGGTGGCTGCATGAGCATGGATACCGATTTGCGTGGCAGGAAAGGTATGGCGCGTTCAGCGTCAATTCCGGCCAGCGGGAAATGGTGACGCATTACATCGACAACCAGGCCGAGCACCATCGCTAATGGAGTTTCGAGCAGGAGTTCATGACGCTGTTGAAGAGGTCGGGTGCGGAATACCATCCGCGCTTTATCTTCGGATGGGGTCGCTGCCGGGGCCAGAACCTTCTTGGTGGAATCTCCTACCCAGGACTTCGTCCTGGGCTAATCTGAGTCGTCCCGCAGGGCGGGACGGCGGCATTGTGGCATGTGCGTTACTGGTGAAATGGCGATTTAGCAACAGTTGACCCGCCGACATCAAGTGTTCCAGCGGAAAACCTTTCGCGTATTCGAGCAGCTTGACGATGTCGTCAACGACATTGTCAATTTTGCTGCGGCTAGCGATGCGCCGGGTCTCGAAGGCAAATATCCATTCAACCAGCTATTGCGCTCGTTTGAGGTCCATTATCCAATCCGTTTCCCACGCTTTACCACCGTCGGTTGATTCTGCCTGCTCCCAGTGACCCGAGGTGGGTGTGATCTCGGACCAGATGAGCCGTGTGCGGACTGGTTTCCCGTCTTCGATATCGTCGTTCGCATAGAACGTTCCTACGCCATTGTGGAAGCTGCCTCTCACCGGCGGATCCATCGGCCCAAGTGGCGTCCTGCTGTCCAACCACCAGATCGACCACTGCCCCGTCTTGGCGTCGAACGATCGGGTAGCTACGCCGCGGTAAGTGCCGCCCGGAACTTCGAACACGGTGTCGTCGACATTGGCGTAGCCACCCATCAGTGGCTGGCAGAATAATGTCCCTTCGAATTCGATCCACTCGTGACTGTTGACCAGGCGATGCTTCAGCTTTCGATGATGGACTTGCCAGTGTCCGAATAAAAAATCGAAGTCATGCAGTCCGGGCGGCTCGCGATCTGCATGACTCATCTCTTGTCCCAACCGCGGAGAGGACTGCGCCCCAGAGAATCCCGACGACGCCAGGCCTATCCCCAGGCACAAGATCACGGCAATGCGCCGACGTATTTCCACGCATGGCTCCTCATCGTACCGAAATACTGCCGGACCCAGTTTAGCGCATGGCTGAAGCAATCAGGCGTTATCGTAACTTATCTCAATTTCGGCAGTCGCTTACGGAATGGAAATTTGTCGGCAGTTTATATGCCGTCCCGCGTGACGATTCAGCTCGGCCCTGAGCCTGCCGAAGGGACGAAGTCCTGGGTAGCCCGAAATTAAAGATGATGTCCCGGCACGGACCGCACGCAGCCGGGTATCGCGCGTCACGGTCATCGGGTCGCCGGACAATTAGCGTCGCGTCGTCACCCACCCGGGTCTCGAACCGCGCGATACCCGGGGCACCCGGCACTTTCGGTTAAAACTCCGTGCCCTCCGTGCCTCCGTGGTGAACAGAATTTCCCCTCCGCCACTGCCGCTTTTCCGAAAAGCGCGATAGAATAACAAATCAGGGAAAACGCCTTCCGAGTCGCGCTGGTAGTTGGCCGATGACCGTCCCTTCCGCGTGAACCACGGTGCGGACTGTGGCGGCGATCTGGTGTTCAGTGGAAGTCCCCGACATCCCAACGTATCTTGGACGCGAGGGATGATTTGTGTGCCGCCGTGGCGTACGCATGCGGCACGCACGTTGGACCAGGTTTGAAAGGGCACGGCTTTTAGCCGTGCCGCAGCAGAGGCCAAAAGCTGGCCTTTAGGCCCTGAGGTATAAGCCTCACGGCCAAAGCGACACGAAAGTAGCTCATGGTTAGATTCGCAGGGTTGTTCGCACAAGGACTCGCGGGATCCGCCCCCATTCTGATGATGGTGGTGATCTTCGTGGTCTTCTACGCTCTCCTCATCATGCCGCAGCAGCGCCGCCAGAAGAAGTGGCAGGCCATGCTGTCGCAGGTCAAGCCGGGCGACAAGGTGGTTACCAGCGGCGGTCTCACCGGCGCCATCATGTCGGTCAAGGACGATGCCGTCGTTCTCCGCGTTCCTCCCGACAACATCAAGATTGAAGTCACGCGTTCCTCGATTGTCACTCTAACGACACCGGAGGAGCGCGCCAAGTCCTAGCAGGGTCGCTGTTTCTCATGAATAAGAATCTCCTCGCCAAAACCATTTTGATCATCGCGGTGCTGATCATCTTTCTGTTCGGCATCGTCGGCATTCCCAGCAGCTTTACCGGCAAAGGTCTTCTGGCTGCGGTGCAGTCGCGCATTCATCTCGGCCTCGACCTCAAGGGCGGCACGCATTTGATTCTGCAGGTGCAGGTCAACGATGCCGTCAACGCCGACTCGGATCGCGCGGTCGAGCGCTTGAAGGACGATTTGAAGAAGGCCAACATCCCCTTCGGCGAAATCTCCAAGCCCGATCCGCAGAATCACCCCGAACTCATCGCAATTAAAGGTGTGCCGCCGGAGCAGGCCTCCGATTTGCGCCGCATCATCAGCGATAAGTATCCGGAGTTCGATCTCACCTCGGGCGCGCAGAACACCTGGTCGCTGAGCATCAAGCCCGCGGTGGTGAGCGACACCAAGAAGAAAGCGGTGCAGCAGGCTATCGAGACCATCCGCAATCGAATCGACCAGCTTGGCGTCTCCGAGCCGGTCATTCAGGAGCACGGTCTGGGCGACTACCAGATCCTGGTGCAACTGCCCGGTGTTGACGATCCTGCGCGTGTGAAAGAGATCATGCAGTCCACTGCCCTGCTGGAGATTCGGCAGGTCGTGGGTGGTCCGTTCCCCAGCGAGCAAGCAGCCATGCAGTCCACCGGCGGCGTGCTTCCGCCCGATGCCGTGCTGATGAAGGGCACCGCGGGCGTTCATGGACAAGATCAGCAGGCCGAAGGCGACGTGTACTGGCTGGTCAGCCGTAGTTCGGCGGTCAGCGGCAGCGATCTTCGCTCCGCCGATGCCGGCCATGACGAGAACGGCCGGGCGGATGTGAACTTCAATCTCACCGGCGACGGCGGGCGGCGTTTCGCTGCTTTCACCGGCTCTCACGTTGGCGACAAGCTGGGCGTCGTGCTCGACAATCGCGTGAAGTCAGTCGCGACCATTCAGGAACAGATTCACGACCAGGGCCGCATCACCGGCAGCTTCACCGAGCAGGAGACGCAGGACCTTGCGTTAACTCTCCGCTCGGGCGCGCTGCCGGCGGGAATCAAGTATCTGCAGGAAGTGACGGTGGGACCGTCGCTCGGCGCGGACTCGATTCGCGCAGGCGTGCGCGCGGCGGTCATCGGCATGGCGGTCGTTATGATCTTCATGCTGTTCTATTACAAGGCGGCGGGAATCAACGCCGACCTGGCGCTGTTCCTGAACCTGGTGATCCTCGTCGGTTTCCTGGGATACAGCAGCGCAGTCTTGACGCTGCCGGGAATTGCGGGAGTGATTCTGACGGTCGGTATGGGCGTCGACTCGAACGTACTGATCTTCGAACGCATTCGCGAGGAGTTGCGGCACGGCAAAACTCCGTCGTCCGCCGTAGACCAGGGATTTCATCACGCTTGGACAACGATTCTGGATACCCACGTCACCACCATCGTCTCGGCGGTGATTTTGTTCCTGTTCGGTACCGGTCCGGTGCGCGGATTCGCGGTAACACTCAGTGTCGGTCTGCTGGCGAACCTGTTCACCGCAGTCTTCGTTTCGCGCGTGATCTTCGAAGCCGTGTTGAACCGCCATCAGCGTGGCGAGGCGTTGAGTATTTAGCCGGATGAGACAAGAATGTTCACCACGGAAGCACGGAAAGCACTGAATTTTATTGTGTGTTCTGTGCGTCCGCGGTGTTCAAGAGGCGTCTCAAAACGATTTTAAAAATTCCGTGCCTTCCGTGCTTCCGTGGTGAATACCCAGCCGGAATTACGATAATGGCACGTTCCCAGCAAGGGGCTAGCGGTGGAATTATTTACTAACACCAACATCGATTTTCTGGGCAAGAAATGGTACTTCCTTGCCTTCTCGCTAATCTTCAGTGTCGCCGGAATCTGGTCAATGCTTTTTTGGCACCACATCCCTTGGGGTGTGGAGTTTCGCGGCGGCACGCTGGTCTACGTCAAGTTCGCGCAGACGCCTGACCTTGACCACGTCCGGCACGAGTTGGATAAAGCCGGACTACACGATCCCAAGATCCAGCGCTTCGGACCGACCTCCGATAATGAGGTACTGGTCGATCTCGGTCTGCAAGAGACCAGCGAGGCGGCTCTGGACCAGGGCAAGAATACGATCATCCGTGCTTTGGAACCGCAGGCGACGGCCGGCAAGCAGGATCTCAACAATACCGGTGCAGCCGGGCTGCAGGCCTACCTGATGCAGAAAGATCCCATGCATCTGGGCACCGACGCCGAGCAGCGCTATACCCAGATGGCGCACCAGATTGACGATTTTCGCAATCAGCAGCGCGGCGGCATTCTGAATTCCATCGACGATCTGCGCGGTATTGCGCCGTCGGAAGTGCTCAGCGCCCTGCAGCAGGATTTCTTCACCTCGGACTTCGTGGTGCGAAACGTCGAGATCGTTGGCCCTCAGGTTGGCAAACAGCTCACGCGGCAGGCTCTGTATGCGACCTTGTACTCGCTGGGCGGCATGCTGGTGTATCTCTGGTTCCGGTTTGAGTTGATTTACGGCGTGGGTGCGGTCGTGGCTTGCTTCCACGACACCATTATTACGGTCGGCTTCTTCTCGCTGCTGGACAAGGAAATCAGCCTGACGGTGATTGCCGCCATCCTGACGCTGATCGGCTACTCGATGAACGACACCATCGTCGTCTTCGACCGTATCCGCGAGAACCTGAAGCTGATGCGCCGCGAACCGCTGGCCGACATCGTCAACAAGAGCATCAACCAGACCCTGAGCCGGACGATCCTCACCTCCGGACTGACCTTTCTGACGGTGCTGTCGTTGTACATCTTCGGCGGAGAAGTGCTGCGTAATTTCTCGCTGGCACTGGTGATCGGCATCCTGATCGGAACCTATTCCTCGATCGCGATTGCCGCCCCCATGCTGGTGTCCTATCAGGATTGGCGTGCCAAGAAAGCTGGCCAGGCGACCGTCGAACGCTTGACCGCGCAGCGCAGCAAGGCGGCCAATAACAAGGTGAAGGTTAAGGCGTAAGTGGATTAGCCCAGCGCGGAAGCGCTGGGAATCGAGCAAAATTGACTTTGGAGCCCCGTCAGGGGCCGCACACCAGCGCTGAAAACGTCCTTTCGAAAGAGCCAGGCGCTTTCGCGACCGGCTGAGCGCTGTTGTCTGGACTGGAAGCTGTGCAGGTGGCCTACCGGGGTGTATACTTCGGACGCCATTTCAAAGCGCCTCTTCGTCCTTCAGGTTGTATCCCCGGGCCCCGAAAAATTTTTGCGTGGTCGCCCGGCTTCCGGGCACAAATATCCGAATTCCGGTGTCTAACTTACCAGGGACTTTCTCGGGAGAACAGGTATGTTTGAAGACAGCCTTGTTGAATCGGGGGGCAGACTCAAGACCAAGCGTGGCACGACCACGGTCATCTCCTTCATATTGGAGTTCTTATTTCTTGGGGTCTTGGTGTTGTTGCCGCTGATTTTCACCGAGGCGTTGCCGACTAAGCAGCTGATGACGATGCTTACGGCTCCGCCACCGCCTCCACCACCACCCCCACCACCGGCGGTCGCTCCGGTGCATGTCGTAAAAATGCAGAGCGAGTTGGATAACGGCCAGTTGCGCACGCCTACGGCCATTCCGAAGAAGATTCAGATGATCAAGGAAGACGAGGGACCCCCGCCTGCCGTTGGCGGAGTCGTGGGTGGCGTGCCCGGTGGAGTTCCCGGTGGCGCTATGGGCGGCGTGATGGGCGGCATTCTGAGCAGTGTGCCAACCGCCGTGCCTAAGGCTGCCACGCCACAGCGTGTGCGCGTTTCCCAGGGCGTCTCGCAGGGCTTGCTGGTTCATAAGGTACAGCCGCAGTATCCGCCCCTGGCCCGCCAGGCCCGTATTCAGGGTGTGGTCGTGCTGCAGGCGCTGATCGGCAAGGACGGCAATATCCAGAACCTGCACGTTGTCAGCGGACATCCGATGCTGACCAACGCTGCCCTCGAGGCGGTGAAGGAATGGAAGTACAAGCCATACTTCCTGAACAACGAGCCGGTAGAGGTGGAAACCACGATCAACGTGAACTTCACGTTGTCGGGCGAGTAACCTTTCGCGATTGGCCGCTGGCTGCATCTAAGTTTCAGATCGACCGTGCCACTGGGGCGCGGTCGTAATCTGGGTCGATACGTAACCTCTTAGTCCCAGGAGGGCCGCCACCTCGGCAAGAGATCGGCCCGTAGTCGAAAATCACGCAGTAACGCTTGCTGTTCTGCTGTAACCGAAAGTTCCGAGGAGGAAAAGTCAACTCATGTTCCTAGCTAACATTGCAACTCACGCCCTGAGCCACGTACCGACGGTTGCGACTTGGGTCTTCCAGGAAGCACAAGTGGGATGGGATCCCGTCTCCTTGTGGAGGCAGATGGGTATTCTGGCCAAGATCGTCGTCGTCATTCTGTTCATCATGTCAGGATGGTCGATTGGCGTAATGATCGATCGTGCCATGGCTTTCAGCGCCGCTCGCAAGCAGTCACGCGCCTTTGCTCCCGCCGTTGCCGGCGCGCTGCGCGAGGGCAAGATCGACGAAGCCATCAAAGTTGCCGAGCGCAACAAGAAGAGCCATCTGGCCAAGGTTGTCACCGCCGGCCTGCAGGAGTTCAAGGCCCACGGCGATTCGGCTGACATTCCCGGCGAGCAGATCGAAGCCTCCAAGCGTGCCCTGGAGCGCGCCGAAGCCATCGTTCACGCCGAATTGAAGCGCGGTCTCGGTGGTCTGGCGACCATCGGTTCCACCGCTCCCTTCGTGGGACTGTTCGGCACCGTGGTCGGCATTCTCAACGCCTTCAAGGAAATCTCCACCCAGAAGGCCACCGGTCTGGGCGCGGTTGCGGGCGGTATTTCCGAAGCTCTGGTGACCACCGCTATCGGACTGTTCGTCGCGATTCCGGCCGTCATGATGTTCAACTACTTCACCGGCAAGGTGGAAGCTTTCGACGTGGAAATGGACAACAGCTCCAGCGAGCTGATCGACTACTTCCTCAAGCGTCGCAGCGTCCGCCGGTAAGCGGGGAGATCTTAGCCTGACCGCTGAGGTCACACCCAGCCGATCGAGGAGGTTGAACTATGGCACTGGCAAAACGCAACGAAGGCTCAAAGGTCAATTCCAACATCAATGTCACACCTATGGTGGACGTGATGCTGGTTCTGCTCATTATCTTCATGGTCATCACGCCCATGCTGCAAAAAGGCGCGAGCGTCGACATGGCCAAGGTGAATAATCCCACGTCCATGCCCGATGCCGACAAGGAAGACGCCGTGCTCGTGGTGGTCATGCGGGATGGGCAGATTTATCTTGGCACCAACCGCATCAAGGTGGATGAGCTTACCGAAAAGGTGAAGGACCGTCTCGCCGACAAACCGGACAAGCGTATTTACATCCGCGCCGACTCGCGCGCCAAGTACGGCGCCGTAGTAGACGTGGTGGATAACGTCCGCGCTGCCGGCGTGGATGATGTGGGTCTGTTGACCGAGCAGAAACACGCCGGCCCGTCGTCCACCGCGCCGCCAACGGGCGGCAGCTCCGGCGCTGGCGCCGAATAGGAGTTTCATTATGGCAATGGCAATGGGGGGCGGTGGCGGTTATACCGCCGACATCAACGTGACCCCGATGATCGACGTGTTGCTGGTATTGCTCATCATCTTCATGGTGATCACGCCGCTCACGCCGAAAGGACTGGACGCGCTGGTTCCTCAGCCGCCCAAAGACAAACAGCAAATACAGCAAAACAACGATCGCACCATTGTCGTACAGGTGATCAAAGGGCCGGGCGATCGGCCTACGCTCAAGATCAACCAGGACGACGTCACCTGGGAGAACCTGGAAGGCCGTCTCAACGACATCTTCAAGACTCGTGCTGAAAAGGTGATGTTTGTGAAGGCCGACACAGAACTGCCGTTTGACAACGTCGCTCAGGTGATCGACATCGCGCACTCGGCTGGTGTCGATAAGGTTGGACTGATCACCGCCAAGATCGAAGCCGGCGGTTAAGAACTGTTTGCGAGCAGCGGGTGGAGCACGCCCAAAGGAGTGCACTGGATCGCGAGCGCAAAAGAGCTAGCTTTGCCGCTGAAGTAAAGACCGGCATGCGCGCTTGAAGCGTGCTCCACCCTGCGCCGCCGCAAAATGAAGCATAGGAACGTGATTCGGGCAGCACTCCTCCTGATCAGCGGGACGTAGTTCAGCTGCGTCCCGCCTCCCGAATGACGCAACGGAGAGTGATATCAGACATGAACAAGAGCGGACGAGTACTGACTGTGCTTGCTGTTCTGCTCGCGCTGTTCTCGACGGTAGGTTGCAGCAAGCTGCGAGCGCGCGATCAACTTAACAAGGGCGTTCAGGCTTACAAAAACGCAAAGTACGAAGACGCCATCGAACATTTCAAAAACGCGGTTGAACTTGATCCCACTCTAGTGAATGCCCGCCTTTATTTGGCAACCGCTTATATGGGGCAGTACATTCCTGGCGCCGATTCTCCCGACAACAATCGTTACGCAGACTCAGCCATCGACGTCTTCAAACAGGTACTGGCCTTGAATCCCCCCAAGGAGCAGCAGATTCACAGCCTGAAGGGCATCGCGTCGATGTACTTCCAGGAAAAGAAATTTCCCCAGGCCGAAGAGTACTACAAGAAGATCGCTGAGCTGGATCCGAACGATCCCGAGACCTACTACTCCCTGGCGGTCATTGACTGGATGGAGGCCTACCAGCCGGACCAGAAAGCTCGCGCCGAATTAGGGTTGAAACCAACCGACGAGCTCAAGGACAAGAAAGCCTGCGACGATCTCAGGCAGGCGAATGCCAAGGAGGTCGAAGACGGCATTCAGAATCTGCAGAAGGCGCTGCAGCTTCGTCCTGACTATGACGACGCTATGGCGTACCTGAACTTGATGTATCGCCAGCGCGCCGAATACGAGTGCGAGGATGCCGACGCTCGCAAGGCCGATCTCAAAACGGCCGACGACTGGGTCGACAAGACCATGGCCACCAAGAAGGCCAAAGCGGAAAAGTCTGGTCCGACTGGCATCGTCACCACCGAGAGTACGCAGTAGCGCGGCGCCGTCTCGCTTGCATCATTCGCCCCTCCGTCAGGAGGGGCGTTTTGCTTTTTGTCCTCGCCAACCGATTCCCGAACTTGTGCGGCACAACCTCCAGACGCAATCCCCGAGGTAGCGATAAAGCATAAGCCAGCGCGAAGTTGGCTGAGGCGTCGCAGCAGCTTTTCGAATCATCAAGAATAAAAAAGACCGGAGTGCACTGGGCACCCCGGCCAATTAAGTACTGCAAGTTCGACTACGGCGTAATCTTCCACGCGGTGCCGCATCCGTAGGCTCCGCTGCCACAGGTGTTTGCTCCACCAAAGGTAGCCGTTCCGTAAATGTTGCCGCTGGAATCCACCACCACACCGCCAATAGCATTAGCCCCGTCGGTCCCACCGGTGAAATCGTACAGGTCGACGTAGTTCCAGTTGCCATTCGACGGCATGAGTTCGAAGATCTGACCTTCGCCAAATCCGCCGCCGCCTTGCAGTGCGTTGTAGAGGTTGCCGGCCGAGTCCTTAACCAAACGGCCCACGGCGTATCCGGCGTTGGGCACGCTGTAAATCGTCGTTTCAGTCCAGTTGCCGCCGGAGTTGGTCAGCTTATACACCGTTCCGCCGCCACCCGGGCCGCCTTGCCACGTGTTGCCGTACAGATTGCCGGCGCTGTCCATGACCAGTCCGGCATTTGGATTCTCGCCGTCAGTCGGTCCCTGGAAGCGATAGAGGATCTTCTCCGTCCATCCCGAACCATTCGGTGACAGCTCGAAGACGGTTCCGCAGCCGGCAGAGCAATTCGTCGAGCCGCCGCCATTCGCGGTCGTCCCGTAGTAATTGCCCGCCGTGTCGGCAATCAGCCCGTCGTAGGGATTCTCGCCGTCCATTCCACCGGCAAAGCTGTAAATTGCGCTTTCCGTGTAGTTGCCGCCGCCGGTTGATGTCAACTTGAAGACAGTACCCAAGTTGCTCGTCCCTCCGAATACCGTCGTGCCATACATATTTCCGGAAGAGTCGAAGAGCAGGGTTGTGAATGGACTCCCACCGTCACCTGCACCGGTGAAGCGATAAAGAATCTTCTCGTCCCACGGAGTGAATGGGGTTTTGGGGAAGGTTGGTCCCGGAGTCAGGTTGAACGCGATACCGCATCCCGTGGATCCATCGAAGCTACACGTTCCTTCGCCCCCGCCCACAGTCGTCCCGTAGAGGCTGCCATTCGGACCGATGGTCATCGGCCGCAGCGGGAATTCCCCGTCACTACCGCCGCGGAAGCTGTACAGCGGATCCATCGTGAAGTTCCCATTTCTCTTTGCCAGCTTAAAAGCTGTTCCACATCCCTGCAGGTTGTCGTCAGTGCAGGTGCCCGAGCCTCCCGCACCAGCAGTTCCGTAAAGATTGCCGGCCGAGTCAGGCGCAAACGCGGCAAAGGGATTCGAGCCGTCCATTCCGCCGGTGAACTGATGCAGATTTCCAAACGTCGCCGGCGGGAATCCCAAGCCCCAAAAGGCTTGCCCCGAGTTGCCGATCAGCGTGGCCGCGCCTGTGGACGTATTCAGAGTGTAGTAGTTGCCCGATTCTTCTGCGGCGTATAGCTGACCGAAGGCAAAGCCAATCGCCGAAACATCCGTTGCGATCCCGGTGTTGCCGATCTCCGTCGCCGCGCCCGTCGTCGTGTTAATGGAGTAGAGAAGTGTATTCTCGCCTTGCGCGTCCGGCACCGTGGTGTACAGAACCGTTGCCCCTGACGACAGCGACTGGAAACCACCACTACCCAGCCCTGTCGGCCCGATCAGCGTGCTGGCTCCCGTAGCGGGATTGACCGAATAAAGGTTCTGGTCCGTCCCAACGGCATAGAGACCCTGCGTAGTACCGCCGAAATCGTAGTAGTCAACCGAGCCGTTCCCAATGGTCGCCAGGTTACCGTTGAGCAGATTCACCTCATTCAGCGTAGTGGTTGGATAGGGAGCAATGAACAGGTTGGCGCCCATTACCGCGAAGCCCGCCGGCTCAAAATCCGGCATGCTGATCTGTGTGAATGTTCCGTTACTCAGATCCAGCGTCCCGAAGATGCCGCTCTGGGTCATAGCGTAGATCGTTGATTGAGCTTGTGCATTCGGCGAACTCATTACCAACAGCGCGATCAGCAAGATCGTTGCATTCGCAAGAATGCGCGCGAGGGTCGATGTGTTGTGGCGCACTTTTGTTCTCCTACTTGCCGGTTTTCTTGCTCGAGACGAAGAAGCGGACAGGGTCACACCCTATTTGTCGGAACAGTTTGGATGAGACAGCGTTGGCCCACAAGTAGCATCCCGTAGCGCTACGGTAGCATTGCCGTGTAAATTACTGATTTTGCGTGGCTTGCATCTTGCGCGAAGTTTCCGATGGACTGCGCGCGACAAACGTCTTGGCCGCCAGACTCGACCCGGCTTATACTAGCGGCCACGCCTAGGATCTGGTCGCCATCCGCCATCGGTTTGAAAGTGAGTCTCCTTGCACCGGCCCATGCCCAACGACGCGGAAGAACTGTCGTCAGCTGCGGCCATCTCCCGTGAACTCGTCGAGGCTGAGCTCCAGAAGATTCTCGCCTCTCCCCTCTTTTCGAAGGCCCCGCGCCACAGCCGCTTCCTGAGTTTCGTAGTTAACAAGGCCGTGGCCGGTGAGGCCGAAAGCGTCAAGGAGTATCTGATCGGAGTGGAAGTCTTCGACCGGCGGTCGGGCTATGATCCCGGAACTGACCCCATCGTTCGCGCCGAAGCTCGTCGCCTGCGCGCACGTCTCGCGGAGTACTACCGCGAATTCGGCCAACACGATCCCGTCCATATCGAGTTGCCCAAAGGGACGTACGTGCCCGTCTTTCACCGCAACGGCGCTACTGCTACGGCGGGCATTGATGAGCCGAACGATGATTTGCCGGTTGCAGAGGCGGTCAGAGACGATTCGGCGAATCAGCTTTCCCCGGATAAGCCTTCGAAGCGGCCAATGGATGGTAAGAACTCTTGGAAGGGTTTTGCCATCGTTTTTGTGCCGCTGCTGATAGCTATTGTTCTGTTCGCAAGCCACAGAATTCGCCACGGCGGCAACTCAGTGACCGGTTCGCCGGACATCGCCACCAACCACGTGGTCGTTCTGGCTGACTTCACCAACACGACCGGCGATGCCGTATTTGATTCCTCGCTCCGGCAGTCATTGTCATCGCAGTTAGAGCAATCGCCATTTCTCAACATCCTTCCCGACCCTCGCATCGCGCAGACGCTCTCCCTTATGTCGCAGCCCAAGGACACGCGGCTCACGCGCGAACTGGCGCGAGAGGTTTGCCAGCGTACGGCAAGCTCGGCGACGATTGAAGGATCGATCGCGAGTATTGGTAATCAGTATGCAGTTGTGCTCCAGGCCGTGAACTGCCGCACCGGCCGCATCCTCGCCGATCAGCGTGTCACCGCAGCCGGGAAGCAGGAGGTTCTGAAAGCTCTGGCGCAGGCCACGACGCAGCTGCGGCAAGGTCTGGGTGAGTCGTTGGCTTCCGTTCAGCGCTATGACACGCCTCCGGAAAACGTGACCACGGCTTCCCTTGAGGCTCTGCAGGCCTACAGTCTCGGCAGTCACGCCATGACGGTACAGGGAGACTACGAAGCGGCTGCGCCACACTTCCAGCGCGCGATCAGTCTCGATCCGAACTTCGCCATGGCCTATGCGCGCCTGGGAACCAGCTATGCCAATCTCAACCAGAACGAGCGCGCGGCCGAAAATCTACGCCAGGCCTACGCGCTTCGGCAGCGCGTGAGTGATCGCGAGCGTTTCTACATCGATTCGCACTACTACGAGCTGGTCACCGGCGACCTCGCCGCCACGCGCGCAACCTATGAATTGTGGCGACAGACCTACCCCAGCGACGGCGTTCCCGCCATCAATCTCGGCCGAACCTATGCGCAGCTCGGCGACTATGACAAAGCGCTTACCGCCTATCAGCAAGCGCTAAAGCTCGGGCCTGCAACCGGCCTGCTCTATAGCAACCTCGTCTTCAGTTACCTTTCGGTTGATCGCCTGGATGAAGCGCGCGCCACTGCCCAGGAAGCTCAGGACGGTCATCTCGACTCGCCCTGGATTCACCTTTATCTGTATTGGGTCGGCTTTCTGCAGCATGATCAGGCAGCAATGGCGAGCGAAGTGGCCAGCGTTACCGGCAAGCCGGGCTCGGAAGATCTGGGGTTGTACCAGCAGGCGAACACGGCGGCCTACGGAGGTCAGCTTGGCAAAGCGCAGCAGTTAACCCAGCAGGCGATCGCCTCTGCCGAGCACGCCGACGACAAGCCCACCGCCGCTGGATATCAAGCAATCCATGCGGTGCACGAGGCGCTGGTTGGCAACTTCGCAGCAGCTAAACAACAGGCGGAGTCCGCACTCGCGTTATCCCCGAGCACCGAAGTAATGTCGCTCGCCGGACTTGCACTGGCGCTCGCCGGAGACTCCGAACAAAGTGCGCGGCTCGCCGACGAACTTGCAAAAAGCCATCCTGAAGACACCTGGTTGCAGTTGAACGCTGTGCCATGTATTCGAGCTGCGGCGGCTCTACAGCGGGGAAACGCCTCCAAAGCCATTGAAGCGCTCGCTCCGACCGCACCCTACGAACTCGGCCGCGGCGACCTCATATGGCTTTATCCCGTGTATCTGCGCGCTCAGGCTTACCTGATGGCGCATCAGACGACTGCTGCTATTGCGGAGTTCCAACTGATCCTCACGCACCCTGGCTACGTTCTTAATGAGCCGATTGGAGCGCTTTCTCAGCTTGGTCTTGCCCGCGCTTACGCAGACGCAGGAGACAGTGCAAAGGCGAAAATGGCTTATCAGGATTTCCTCTCGCTTTGGAAAGATGCCGACCCCGATGTTCCCATCCTCAAGCAGGCGCAACAGGAGTACGCGAAGCTGCGGTAGATCAGGCTCCGTCGGTCCGGTAGAGCGGGCCTTTAGGCCCGCGTCCTCGATCCTTCTCTGTTTTGTCATCCCGACCGAGGGCTTTAGCCCGAGCGGAGGGATCTGCGGTTCCAGCCGCGGAGCGGCGGGTATGGGTTGCGACACAATCTCTTCAGGCCCGCGTCCAACCGGCTCTACCTGACCTGAACTATTTGCCTTACAACCATCCCTTCGCTCGCGCTATCCTGGCGGCTTCCACACGATTGGCAGCACCCAGCTTATTGATTGCCTCCGACAAATAATTGCGCACAGTTCCTTCGGACAAGTTCAGCTCCATCGCGATGTCCAGCGTGGCCATCCCATCACCCGCAAGCCGCAAAACCTGCCGCTCCCGATCAGTAAGCGGGTCGGGCTCATCGCTCCAAGCCTCCGCTGCCAGCTGTGGATCGATGACGCGCAACCCGCGGTGCACGCGCCGAACCGCCTCGGCAAGTTGCTCCGCAGGCATGTCTTTCAGCAGGTATCCCGACGCGCCCGCCTCCAGCGCCCGCCGCAGATAGCCCGCGCGCGCGAAGGTCGTGAGAATGATGACCCGTACCGGAACATTGCGCCGTTTCAGCTCGGCAGCGACTTCCAGACCGGTAAGCGTGGGCATCTCAATGTCGGTGATGAACACATCGGGTCGCGCCTGCTGAACCGTGCGCAAAGCTTCATCGCCGTTGCGCGCACGGGCGACAACCTCGATATCGTCTTCCATCTCGAGCAAAGCAGCCAGCGCGCCCAGAACCATGGCCTGGTCTTCGGCAATGACGACACGAATCTTGTCGCGCTTGGTGCCGCTCACCTACTCAGTTTCGCAGAGCAGGCACAGCTGAGGCGAGCGGCAAATGAATAACAAGACGGGTTCCTGCCTGCGTCTGGCGCTGCAACGATCCGCCTAAAGCTTCCAGGCGCTCGCGCATACCGCGCAGACCGTTGCCTTCCGGAGCGTCGGCGCCGCGACCGTTGTCGGCGATCTCCAATGTGCAGACATCGTTCTCACGCCGCAGCTGCACGCTGCATCGCCGCGCCTGCGCATGGCGAACGACATTCGTAATCGCCTCGCGCAAGGCCAGCGCCAGCACCGTCTCCTGTGCAGGGGAAAGCGGCAGCTCCGCCAGATCGGAATCAACGGAGATGCCCGCGGTTTCTAACGTCTTGCGGGCGCGAATCAACTCGGAGGCCAGCCCTTCGCCGCGATAACCGCTGATGGCTTCGCGTACATCGGCCAGTGCAGCCCGCGAAGTCTGTTCCACATCCAGCATCTCCTGTTTGGCGCGCTGCGGATCGCGGTCCACCAGCTTGCGCGCCAGCTCGGCCTTCAAGGTGATCAGCGAAAGCGTGTGACCCAGCAGATCGTGCAGATCGCGCGCGATGCGTTCGCGCTCGGCGACCTTGGCGAGATGCTCAATCTCCTCGTCAGCCAGCCGCAGCTTCTCATCCGCACAAACTTGGATCGCACTAAAATGGTTACCCACCCCCACCAGAACGGTCAGCAGCAACATCGATCCCCAGAAAGGCAGCGGCAGCGCGAGGTGGTAGGAATAGATCCCGAGCAATGCCACAGCGGTCACGATCAGGCTGATCGCGCGCCACCTCCGGGCCGTGAAAGCACCGGCACCCACGGCAAACACCAGCAAGCCGGCGACGGCTCCATTCTGGCTGTACACCAGTGCGGCGGACATCGCCATCAGTCCCAAGGCCGCATAAAACCTGCGCGGCTCAGGATGAGAGAACGAATATAGATATAGCCAGATAAATACCAGGCCGTAGACTGTATTGCCGATCCACAATAAAGGCCCACGATGATTCAGCGCCGGTTCCACAAAGAACCAGATCATGAACGGCAACCAGATGACGGGATACCACCAATGTTTCTTATCGGTGTTGGGATAAACCTTCCACCAAATTTTGCGCAGGATCTCCATTTGCAACTACTCTCGTCCTTCCACTATTGTCGCCCAGAGCTAAACGCCGGCACAATGACATACCAGAGTACAGCGACTACGGCAATCGCCAGTCCTAAATCCATAGTGCGACCACTCAGTGCCAGTACTAGAAAAACCGTCATTGCGATCGCCCAAAGAATCCATTCAGTAGTTCGGCAATTCATAAGTACCTCCGGTATCCGCTCTTCGGTGTTCGCTCTTCGCTCTTCGCCTTTACCGAGTGAGAAAAGCGCGGGGTTCGAGCGCCTTGTGTCAGGGCACGACTTTAGTCGTGCCGATAGGCTCCTTTATTTCTTCCCTGAGCCGGCTTCAGCCGACGACAGAAAACCGGCGTAGCCTCGGCAGCGTTTTGCACCCTCTCGCCGGTCGTCGCCTGCGAAGAGCGAAAGGCGAAGAGCAAACGGCGGCCTTCCTCACCCATACGTCTTCCCTTCGTCCCTGCGATAGCCCCACGCGGCAAATCCCAGACAGATCAGCGTGAAGGCCAGCAGTGCTTCCACATGTCCCCACGCCGGGGTCGGGTTCACTCCCAGACCGACCGTATTCAGTGCCAGCTGCGCAAGGTGAAACGGTGGCAGGAACTTCGCCAGCACCTGCAATCCGTGCGGCAACATGAACAGCGGGATCCACAATCCTGAGCAGAACGACATGGGTAAATAGATCAAGTTGACGACGGCGGGCGCGGAGTTAGGTTTGGCGAAGTATCCGATCGCCAGTCCCATCGCGCTGAATGGAATCGACCCGGCCACCAGAATGCCGACCAGCTTGGCAGCAGTGACAAACGATATGTGTACTCTGCCGAACAGAATTCCGACAGTCAACAGCAACAGCATGATCGCAGTGCTGAAGACGACGGCAGAAAATAGCTTTGCGCCGAAGTATGCACTCACCGGCATCGGCGACGCGCGCTTGACCTGCAACCAGCCTTGGCCACGTTCGATCGCCAGGCTTACGCCGAAGCCGAAGAGCGCGACCGCTATCACGCCAAAGCAACCCATCGTTGCCAGGGCATACGTCGCGCGCTCGGCACTGCCGGTTCGCTGCGACCGAGCACGATCCCGAACAGCACGTAAAACATCAGCGGAAACGCGACAGTAGAAATCGCATATACCGGAATGCGAAGATTCTTCAGCAGCTCATACTTAGCTTCCTTCGCGTAGATTACGAGGGTTCGCTGGAACGAGCGGCGCGGTACTGCCAATGCGGCAGGAAAAGTAGTCGCAGCCATCTCAGTTCTCCTTCGACTCGGGCTTGTGATTCTGCGTCAGAGCCAGGAACGCCTCTTCCAGCCCTGCATTGGTGACTTCGAGATCAGCTAGCCAGCTGTCGCGTTGCAACAACTCTCGCACCACTGGCTCAGCGGCATTCACCTGCAACTCGAAGGCATTGCGATCGACCTTCACGCTCAGCACGCCGGGGATCTGCCGAACTTCATCGAGCGTCAGTTGACTGGTGCAGCGAATCTGCTTGCCCATGGCGCGTGACTTGATTTCAGACGGTGTCCCCTCCGCGATGATCTTGCCCTTGTCGAGCACCATGATGCGATCGGCTAGCGCATCGGCCTCGTTCAGGTAGTGCGTGGTGAGCAGCACCGTCTTGCCACGCGAGATCAAGGTCCGGATTTGCGCCCACATCAGGCGACGCGCTTCGACGTCGAGGCCTACCGTGGGCTCATCAAGAAACAGCAGATCGGGATTGCCGCAGATGGCGATGCCGAAAAGCACGCGCTGCTTTTGCCCACCCGAAAGCTCACCATACGGCCGGCCTTTGATGTCAGCCAGACCAGCGATTTGCAGCGTCTCATCGAGCGGAAGAGGATTGGGGTAATACGACGAGAAGAGATCAATGTGCTCGCGAACCTTTAAGGTCTCCGGCACCCGTCCCACCTGAAGCATAGCTCCCAGCCGCGCCTGCATCTGGCCGTTGTAGGGATTCGCGCCAAAGACAGAGACGCTGCCGGCATCCGGGCGCGCTACGCCGAGGAGCATGCGCACCAGCGTAGTCTTTCCGGCGCCGTTCGGCCCCAGCAGCGCCAGCAATTCACCGGCGTGAACTTCCAGGTTCACATTGTTGAGAGCAACGATCGATCCATAACTCTTCTTCAGATTTCGCACTGTGGCAATGCTGGGCCGATGAGCCACGGCATTGCGCGAGGCTTCTGCGAACGGCGCGCTTGGGAAATCTTGCACCTGCGAGGTTGAGAATGCTGCTGACATCTGCGGCTCCTGTGCTTTGTTTCTTTCCAGCACAGTAGCGATGATCGCTCCCAGCCTCCCCGATCAGGTAGTGCCGATTGTCAGCGAAGTATGGTGACAAATGTCATGAGAGCCGCTCTTCGCTGTTCGCTGTTCGCTTTTCGCTTTTCGTGTTATTCACTTCTGCCTCGGGCTCTTGGCTCTTAGCTTTAGCAGCCAGGCGAATTCCAATTTGATCGGGGTACGGAAATGCATCCCGCGACAAGCCACGCATCTTGCTGTCTGCTAAGAACTAAGGGCTAATAGCTAAGCGCGGAAGGCGAAGAGCGAGGAGCGAACAGCGAACAGCGGCCTTCCAGTGACTTCCGTCACTTTTCCTCGTGATTCCAATCACGGCTCTCCGCCCATCAAAAGACGACACTTGGGTGTAAGAGAGTGAGGGCCGGAGCCGTTCGGTTGCACCCTGCCTTTATGCAGCCCGGGCCGAGGTTAAGAGGTGAGCCATGTTGTTGGCGTACCGACTGGTTAAGTTAATCGAGACACATTCCGATGGGCTGGCTCGCAGCCTGCAGCATCGTTATCGCGAATGCAGCAAGTCCTCCGCTTATGCCAATGTGCCTGCCGGCGAACTGAACGATAAGGTTTATGACGTCTACCGCCATTTAGGCGACTGGCTGCTGGGCAAGACCGAGGCCGACATCGAGAAGCGCTACCTGGAAGTCGGCGCGCAGCGCGCTGCTCAGGGTGTTCCGATCAGTCAGGTCGTCTGGATGATCTGCCTGGTCCGCGAAAACTTGTGGAGTTACCTGCAGAAGCACGCCCAACTGGAGCGTCCCGCCGAGATCTTTGGTGAGCTCGAATTGCTGGAGATGCTCGACCAGTTCTTCCATCTGGCCATCTACTACGCCGCCCTGGGACATGAGCGCGCGACGGCCGGCTACTCCGTGAAGACGGAAGCGCTGTCGCATTAGAAAGAGCCCTGGATGTCTTGGATCGACCAATATCGCAGCAAGCTGGTAACCGCCCGCGAGGCTGTGAACTGCGTGGAATCCGGAATGCGGGTATATATCCACCCCGGCTGCGCAGAACCGGAAGCGCTGGTTGAAGCGCTGATGTCGCGTGCCCCGTACGTCAAGAATGTCGAATTGATGCACCTGCTGACGTCGGGCAGTTCACCATACTGCGCGCCCGACATGGCCGAACATTTTCGCCACAACGCGCTGTTCGTGGGCGGCAATGTTCGCGAGGCCGTCAATGACGGGCGGGCGGATTACACACCCATCTTCCTCAGCGAAGTGGAAGCGCTGTTCGAGACCGGCGAGATGCCGATCGATGTCGCGCTAATCCAGGTTTCGCCTCCTGATCCGCACGGATATTGCAGCTTCGGCGTCGGCGTGGAGTGCACTCTTACCGCCGCCAAGTACGCGCATCGCGTCGTTGCACAAGTCAATGCGCAGATGCCGCGCACTTATGGTGACAGCTTCATTCACATCAGCGAAATCGATGCCATCGTCGAGCTGTCACGGCCATTGTGCGAACTCAAGAAGCAGGCGAGCAGCGAAGTCTTTGAGCAGGTAGGAGCGCGTGTTGCTTCGCTGATCGAAGATGGTGCTGTCCTACAATGTGGGATAGGCGCAATCCCTGACGCCATTCTGCCCAACTTGATGGACCGCAAGGATCTCGGCGTTCACACCGAGATGATCTCCGACAATGTAATACCTCTGATCGAAGCTGGAGTCATCAACGGTCGTCGCAAGAACCTGAAGCCGCGCAAGGTCATCCTTGGTTTTGTCCTGGGCACCAGGAAGCTCTTCGATTTCATCGATGAGAATCCCATCTTCGAATTTCATCCGGCCGCTTACACCAACGACCCGTTCCGTATCGCCATGAACGACCGCATGGTAGCAATCAACTCGGCGATCGAGATCGACCTGACCGGGCAGGTCTGCGCAGAATCCATCGGATCCCAGTTCTACAGCGGCTTTGGCGGGCAGCTCGATTTCATTCGCGGAGCGGCGCGGTCCAAGTATGGCAAGCCCATCATCGCGCTTCCATCTACCGCCAAGAACGAAACGATCTCGCGCATCGTACCCCGGCTTGCCCTGGGCGCGGGCGTGCTGACCGGACGGGGTGATGTGCACTACGTCGTCACCGAATACGGCGTTGCTTACCTCCACGGCCGCAATGTCCGGCAACGCGCTGAGGCACTCATCCAGATCGCCCATCCCAAGTTTCGCGAAGAACTTTATCGCTACTGTGAAGAGCAACGTTGGTTTCACCGCAACACTTACGAAATAGAACACGAGGTTAGGGAAGAAAGCCATGGCATCGCAACCACGCGGTAACGTCATCATCGATGTTGAAGAATGCAAAGGATGCGGCTTGTGTGTGGAGTCGTGTCCTCCAGAATGTCTTGAACTCGCGCCTGAGCTCAGCAAGTACGGTGTGCATCCGGCGCAATATACCGGCGAGGGCTGCACCGGCTGCGGCGCCTGTTACTACTGCTGCCCCGAGCCCGGGGCGATCACCGTGGAGCGTATGACGCCGCCGCCCAAGACGGTGCCTGCGGTCCCACCGCAGCAGGAGGTGCCCAATGCGCCAGCTGTGTAAAGGAAATGTCGCTATCGTGAAAGGCGCCGTGTTAGCTGGCTGCAAGGCGTTTTACGGATATCCCATCACCCCGGCGAGCGAAATTGCCGAATATGCCGCCCTGCTGATCCCCGAAGTAGGCGGCACGTTCCTGCAGGCAGAAAGCGAAGTCTCAGCCATCAACATGGTCTACGGCGCGGCGTCGGCGGGACAGCGCGTGATGAGTGCGTCATCCGGCCCCGGCCTGAGCCTGATGCAGGAAGGCATCTCCTATATGGCGGGCGCGGAGCTGCCGGGCGTGATCGTCGACGTTGTGCGCGGCGGACCTGGCTTGGGGAACATCGCCCCCGAGCAGAGCGACTACTTCTGCGTCGTGAAGGGCGGCGGCCACGGCTGCTATCGCAACCTCGTTCTGGCGCCGGCATCCGTGCAGGAGATGTTCGATCTCACTGTTCTGGCCTTCGAGCTCGCCGACCGTTATCGCAATCCGGTGGTCATCATGACCGATGGCTACGTTGGGCAGATGATGGAGCCGCTCGAGATCAAGATGCGCGAGATCGTGCCGCCGGAAAAAGACTGGGCAGTGAAGGGCACGGTCGAGAGCAAGAAGAACATGATCAGCTCCATCGTGCTGGAGCCCGACGCGTTGGAAGCGCACGTCCGTCACCTGGAATCGAAGTATCAACTGGCGCAGGAGTTGGAGACTCGTCACGAGAACTATCTCGCCGAGGATGCCGAGATTCTGCTCGTCGGCTTTGGCATCGTCTCGCGGGTGCTGCGCTCGGCGATTGATCAACTTCGCGCTCAAGGCGTGAAGGCAGGCTTGTTCCGGCCGATCACGTTGTGGCCGTTCCCATCGCGTGAGCTGTGCGAGACGGCTAAGCACGTCAAGCAAGTGCTCGCTGTGGAGTTGAGCACGGGAATGATGGTTGAGGATGTGAAACTCGCCCTGAACGGCAGCGTCCCGGTGGAGTATTACGGCCGTGTCGGCGGCAACGTCCCCATGGCGGAAGAAATTACGGCGCAGGTTTTTGCGCGCATGGCAGCCCACGTATAAGACACCGGGTGAAGACCAACCGGAGTCAAGGAGAGAGATTGTGGCAGGCTATCAGGTAATTCACCAGAAATCGCCGGCGTTCTATGACAAATACGAGCGCAAAGCGGAGCTGCAGAACCAGACCCATTATTGCCCGGGCTGTGGACATGGTATCGTCCACAAACTGATTGCCGAGGCGCTGACCGATCTCGGTGTGACCGACCGCGCCATCCTGGTCAGCCCCGTCGGCTGCTCGGTCTTCGCCTATTACTACTTCGATGTGGGCAATGTGCAGGTCGCACACGGTCGCGCTCCGGCCGCGGCAACAGCGCTCAAGCGCGCCAATCCTCACTCCATCGTCATGTCGTATCAGGGAGACGGCGATCTGGCCGCGATTGGAACCGCCGAGATCATTCACGCCGCCAATCGTGGCGAGAACATTACCGTATTCTTCGTCAACAACTCGATTTACGGCATGACCGGCGGACAGATGGCGCCGACAACGCTTGTTGGCCAGAAGAGCACAACCTCGCCCTGGGGACGGCGCTCCCACAATGAGGGACTGCCCATCCACGTTTGTGAGCTGCTGGCCGCGCTGGAAACGCCGACCTACCTTGAGCGCGTCGCCCTCAACGACATGAAAAACATTATGAAGGCGAAGAAGGCGGTCAAGAAGGCGCTGGAGATCCAGAAGAACGGTGGCGGCTTCTCGTTGGTCGAGTTTCTCTCGCCCTGCCCAACCATCATGAAGATGGATCCGGTGGTTTGCGCGCAACTGGGTCGGCGAAACCCTAATGAAGACTTTTCCCGCTGGGCGTCTTCCGCGATCGCAAGCCTGAATTGCCTGTGGACGCGAAGGTTCCAGTAAAGACCATTGCTGAGGCGCTGGAGGTGGGCGACGAGCCTGGAGTCTCGCCAGCTGTAAAGCGTCATCATCACACCCGCGACCTGACGGTGAAGATCGCCGGCTTCGGCGGACAGGGAGTGCTGTTGATGGGACAGCTGCTCGCCGAGATGGGTCTGCGCGAGCAGATGGAAGTGAGCTGGCTGCCATCGTATGGCCCGGAGATGCGCAGCGGCAGCGCGCATTGCCATGTCATCCTCTCGAACGACCGCATCGGCTCGCCGTTGATCTCGCAGCCGGATGTGCTGGTCGCGATGAACGAGTTGTCACTACATAAGTTCGCACATAGCGTCGCCTCCGGCGGACTGATTCTCTACAACAGCACCAAGTTGCCCGAAGGCTTCAGCGCGCCTCAGGCACGTATCGTCTGTGTCCCCGCCTCCGAGATCGCGGACGGCATGGGATCAGCGAAGGTCGCCAATGTTGTCATGCTGGCGGCACTGCTGGAAGAGACCGAGTGCATGCCGATCGATTCAGCTATCTCGGTGCTCGAAGAGACGGTAAAGAATCCTAAGCTGCTCGATCTCGACAAAAAGGCAATGGCCGCGGGACGCGATTACGTCGACACCAAGATCGAAGTCGGCGCCGTGTCGCAGCCGGACGGGTATTCGTACTGAGGGAGCTGTCAGCAGTCAGCTATCAGCTGTCAGCAGAATCGCTCTTCGCTTTACGCTTTTCGCAATTCGCTGGAATGCAGCAACAAACTGCCATTCTGAGCGGGAGCGATTTTGTTTACAAGTGTCATCCTGAGCGAAGGCGCGCTTCCTTTGCGCGCCGGAGTCGAAGGACCCCTATCGCCGCCAACACTCTCCTCGCCGCCTCACACTCTCGCGTGACCCGGCGCACTGTGCAGTCGCGCTTTCAGGTTTGTAATACAGGTGTCTGTTGGAGCAAATAATCATGCAATCAGAGAAAGAGCAGGTACTTTGCCCGCTATGCCACGGTCACGGCCGCGAGAAAAAAGAATTGCTGGTCGTGCGGTGGCGTAGCCGGGAATTCGAACAGGAATTGCAGAAGATAGCCGACGAAGCTGCGTTCGGATCGAGCGGCGGTCTTGAGGTTCCATTCGAGATAGAAGAACCGGTCTACAGCAACGAGTCAGACTAAGGATCAACCTCCCTACTACCTCCGGCGGCGGCCGTTCCATATTCGATAACGGAGCGTCCGCCGTTGTTCGCAGCCAATCTGGCTTCGAAAAACTACGACACCATCACAGCCTGATCGCACCTCACCTGCACTTCGGAACAGGTGAGAACAGTCGGCGCAACCTGTCCCGAATTGCGTCCACAGGCCAGTAGCCGCGAGCGCCGCGACATTCTACTGTGTGATTCAGAAACAAAGTAGGCCATGGGCCAGAGAGCTGTGTGAAACGCGGTACTGAATAACGCGGATCACTGGCGAGAAATGTTGTAAGCATAAAACGGGTTCAGTTACCAAATACTGGTAGCTGACGTGGGGCTGGCGAGGCTTAAAAGGGGGAGCCCGCCGGCCCTGTTGTTTTCGCGGGAAGGTGTTAGGTAACACCATCGCCTGATTTGCGGTATTTACCGTAGTTCCTTCATCATCGCCAGTTGCTATCGTTCGGGCATCCTTGATGACTCTTGCGCGAACCATAGCTCTCACCCTGGCTGTTACTTTGGCTGCCTTGGCAAGCCGCGCTCAGCAAGCCACATTGCCACAGTCGATTGACCGGCCGCCGTCGAGTGCTGCGCAAGCCGTTCCTACACAGGATGAGACTACTTCGCTGGCGATAGCACGAGCACCACTGCTGGCAGCGCCCAATGCATTGCTGGAGGCTCGGGCGCCACTGATGGTCGCGCCTGCTTCTCAGCCGCAGGTTGTGCCCGAGCACAAATTCTGGGATCGGCAACAGAAGCTGGCGCTCGCGGTGCACAGCGCAGTACGTCTGGCCGACACCATCAAGACCTGCCGCGAGTTGCGCGACGGCGGAGTAGAAGATTGGATCCCAACCCAATCCTGTGCCGGCATTGCAGCATGGAATGCGGGATCTGTCGGTGTGGCTTTGGGCATAGGTTGGCTATTTCACAGATACGGCTTTCATCGTCTGGAGAGAATTACGCCCTGGATCGGGACGGGCGCGTCGGCTGCTGGATTGACCAAGAGCGTTTTCAACATCTACTGATCGCCGCCGAACCTGACGCGACACTCAGCTTCCAGCTTCGGTATCATCGACCTCCATGGACGCCGACCTTCTGCTATGGCGCAGCAAAATTGAAGAAGCGCACCGCCGAATCTACGAAATTGTTCAGGAAACCCCTGTAGCTCTCATTGAGGACGAGCCAAGAACTGCGTCAGCCCGCGCCTTTCTGAAGATGGAGCATCTGCAGAAGACCGGCTCCTTCAAGCTACGCGGCGCGACGAACAAGATCCTGAGCTTGTCCCCTGACGAGGCCAAGCGCGGTGTGATCGCCTCGTCCACGGGGAATCACGGCTTGGCCGTGGCCGCCGCGGCGGCGCATCGCGGCGTGCAGGCGGAAGTCTACGTTTGCTCGCAGGTTTCGCAGAGGAAACTTCGCTTGATCGAAGACTACGGAGCTCGCGTTCAGCTCGTGGGCAGCACGCCTCTGGAGGCGGAACTAGCGGCGCGCGCGGCAGCGGTGGAATCGGGCAAGACCTATATCTCGCCCTATAACGATCCTCAGGTGGTCGCCGGACAGGGGACCGTCGCCATCGAGATTGCCAAGCAAATACCCGACGCTGACGCGATTTATATCGCGGTCGGCGGCGGAGGGCTGATTGGCGGCATGGGAGCGTATGTGAAGAACGTGTCGCCGCAAACTGAGATTGTCGGCTGCTGGCCGGAGAATGCTCGCGCGATGTATGAATGCCTCCGCGTGGGCAAGATCATCGAGGTTGCCGAAGCGCCGACTCTTTCGGAGAGCACAGCAGGAGGTGTCGAACCGGGCTCGGTGACATTCGACCTCTGCCGCGCTGTGATTGATCGCGGCGTGCTGGTTACCGAGGCAGAGATCCTGGATTGCATGCGCTGGGCTCATCGGAGAGGATGGGAAGTGGAAGGCGCTGCGGCCGTGGCCATCGCGGCATTCTTCAAAGACGCACCGCAACTCGCCGGCAAGACCGCCGTGATCGTGTCATGCGGCGGCAACAATTCCCCAGAGGTACTAAGCCGTCTGCAAGAAGCTTAGAACCTATCTCATAAATCGGTTGGATTTGTGTCAGGGCACGACTTTGAGTCGTGCCGCACGTGGCCGTTTCCACCACGGGCTTTAGCCCCTGCGGCCCGGCCTTGGCAGGGGCTGAAGCCCTGATCTTACCGCCGCCGCCTCGGCACGACCGAGGTCGTGCCCTGACACAAAGCGATTTACGACACATTACGCCCCGCTTTCCGATGCCGGAGCAGGTGCGGGCTGAGCAGGCGGATTTGCTTCGACATAGCTGTTGACCATGTCCTTCAGTTCCTTGCTCGGCTTGAAGAAGGGGATCTTCTTGGCGGGAACTTCTACGCGGTCGCCCGTCTTAGGGTTACGGCCCACACGGGGCTTGCGTTGGCGCGTGCGGAAGCTGCCGAAGCCGCGTATCTCGATCTTGTCGCCGGCACGCAGCGAGCGCACCACGCTCTCGAAGATGGTCTCTACGATGACCTCGCTGTCCTTCCGCGTGAGTTCCGTCAGCCGGGAAACCTCATCGATCAAGTCTGCCTTGGTCATCTCGCACGCCCCTTATCGCGATATGGCTCACTAGTTTACCAGCACCACGGATACTCTCAAATTGCCGCAAGCTTGGCAAGTACAAGTTTTGATTGAGTTTCCCGAGCCTGAGCCGGCTCAACGACTACTTCCACAGGTAATAGAATCCAACATTGGTCTGCATGAGTTTGGCTGCATCTGGCAGGTAGTCGGAAACGTCGCCAAACATCAGATCGAGCAGGCTCTTGCGATCCTTCTCCGGATGCACCAGCGTCGGCTCGCCTTTGATGCCGACTGACTTGGCCGTATCCTCGATGGCGGTGCGAAAATCGCCGATCTGATCGACCAGCTTGAGCGGCACAGCTTCCTGACCGGTCCAAACCTTGCCATTCGCCAGCGCACGCACCTGATCGTCCTTCATCTTGCGCCCGACCGCCACGCTGTGGATGAACTGCGTGTGCATATTGTCGATAAGACCCTGCAGGTACGCCCGCTCCTCGGGCGTCATGGGACGCGTGGGCGACCCTGTGTCTTTGAACTCGCCAGCCTTCAGTGTGATGGCCTGCAACTTCGCCCACTTCAGCAGCTCTTCGTAGTTGTACCATTCGGCAATGACGCCGATGGAGCCGACGATACTAGCGTCGTCCGCAAAGATCTTGTTGGTTGCCGACGAGACATAGTACGCTCCACTGGCGCCGACCGTGCCGATGGAAGCGACAATCGTCTTCTTCTTTTTGTCGCGGATGCGCAGTACTTCGCGATAGATCTCCTCTGAAGCTGCCGCACCGCCGCCAGGCGAATCCACGTGCAAGACAATCGCCTTGATGGAGCTATCATCAGCAAACTTGCGCAGCTGCTCGACAACATCCTTGGGATTGAGGATCACACCTTCCAGATCGACAACCCCAATCTTGTCGCCAAATCCGCTGAAGCCGTCCTTTTGCTGTGAGCGAACGGAGAAGTACACCAGAGCAAAAATCGCAACCAGGAAGAGAAAGAAAGCTCCACCGCCAAGGATCACCCAAAGAAATGCACGGGAACGCGGCTGGTCAGACATGGAAGGATTAAGTTTAGCAGAAGCAAGAAGGCCGCTGTTCGCTATTCGCCATTCGCTTTTCGCTATCGGCTCTCAGCTCTTGAAGGTTAGCTCTTTGCAATCAGGAATGATTTCTTCCGGAGAATCCTCCGGCGGCAATGGGCGCTCAACACTCCTCCGCAACAACGCTGAGTTGTTTGCTAAGAGCTAAAGGCTAAGAGCCAAAGCGAAGAGCGAAGGGCGAGAAGCGAATAGCGTCCTTCAGTGAAATATTGCCGCGAAGAATGCTCCGACCTTGCTGAAGAAGCCGTGCGACTCCTTCTTCGCCGTCTGCGTGTTGTTGGCCGGTTGGGACTTCTTCTTGGCATTGGCCGGTGGCAAAACCGTCGGCTCAAGCTGCACGACCTTGTTATTCTCAAGCCTCAACACGGCGACATTCTGGGTGAGATCGGGAGTTGGGTCGTCGCCGCGAAAGACGAATGGCGCTTCGACCGCCATGTGCTGCTCAGGCGAGGGCGGAGGCGGAGCGGCTAAAGCCGTGGGCTTAGGCTGCGCCGGAGGGGGCGGTGGTGGTGGCGCGGCTTTGGCGACCTGGGTAGGCACCGGCGGCGGTGCCGGACATCCGCAGTTACCTTTGAACGGGCTGGACTCACTAAGTCGACCGCTCTTGAAAAGGACTGCCTCGTCCGGCTTCACCTGATAAGTGGCATCGCCCATCGTCTCCGACACAACAATTGCGGAGACGTTCGACGGCAATGATTGAACGCAGGTATCGCCCTGTGGAGTGATTCGCACGGCGACGTGAACGGTGCCCGGTCCAGGCATGAGCAGCCGCAGATCGGGAGTGAGCAGCGTGTCGGCCTCGGCCCCGAGCGGATAGTTCATCTCCAAATTGCCGCTGTTCAAGCTGAACAGCATCTCGCGTCCACTTTGCGAGGCTGTAATGGAAAGCTTCGTCCCCTCGCATACCAACAGGGTGCCGCCGCGCTCCAACTTCAGGGTCGCAGCCTGAGCTCCAGCCTGGATGGAGGAACCGCTCAGCACGCTGGTTCCGGAGCCTGCCAAGATTACCGAACCTTTGACGCTCGCATCCGTGGCATATAATTCGCCGATTGCCTGCTGCGCTGCAACAACCGCGGGAGTCAGTAGAGACACCAGCGCGGTAACCAGCGCAACGAGATAGCAGCGAGACCTCATGAATACTGAGCCAACCTTACCCAACGATACTACAACTGAAGCTCAGTTTGAGGCTGCGCGTCGTTGCTTAACCTCGCGCTGAATGCGGGGCGATTGAAGCCACGGGCGCTTGCAATTAGTCTAAGAGTCAGGCATGACTGCGAACGACCACAACGCGCGCCGATATCCCAAGTTCGTCTTCGGCGATACCATCAGCGTTGCGCTTCAGACGTTTCGTATCGGCAAGTGGAGATTCATTCTTACCTCGCTAGGCATGGTCATTGGGACGGCGTCGCTCATTCTGGTGGTCACCATTGGTCTTACCGGCAAGCAGTACTTGCTCCAACAGATTCAGAACATCGGTTCAAACATGATGGTCGCCGAATACGCGGGAGGCGGCATCTATGGCCGCGATGAGACCAGCGACTTTCTTACCCTCGACGATCTGAATGCGGTGCGTCAGCGGGTCCCTGGTATCAGCAATGCTTCACCCATGATCGAGTTTCACGATCATGTTGCCGTGCCGGGAGGCAAGGAACGCGAAGTCCTTGTCTTAGGTGTGTCCTGGCAGTACCTGTATGTGCGAAATCTGCAAGTCCTGTCGGGACGTTTCTTCGATGACCCAGACACACAAGCTCGCAACAAGGTTGCTGTTATAACGCAGAAGCTCGCCAACACGCTGTACGGTTCGCAGGACTTGGCCATTGGCCAGCAGATCAAGCTGAGCGGTCTTCCCTTCACCGTAATCGGCACCTTTCGCGAGCGGGTCGATACCTTTGGCCAGTCCGAGATTTCCGACGACACGATTCTGCTTCCTTACACTGTGGCTCGCTACTTCACCAGCAATGATGAGGTGAAACAGCTCTTCTTCTCGGTGGGCGACTCCGCTGAAGTACCCCGTGCCACCAAGGAGATTCACGACGTCCTGCAGTCGCGCCATCGTCCCGAATCGGTTTACCGCGTGGACAATTTGACACTGCTGCTGGACGTGGCCGGCAAGACCGCCGACACGCTGACGAGGGTGCTCTTGCTCGTCTCGGTGCTAACGCTGCTCGTTAGCGGTGTTGGCATCATGAACATCATGCTGGCAACGGTGAACGCGCGTATCCGCGAGATCGGTGTTCGCAAGGCGGTGGGAGCTACCAATGCGGAGATTCGCGCGCAGTTCCTGATTGAAGCGATCCTTATCTCGCTGGCCGGTGGGATTGTGGGAATCGTCTTGGGACTGGCTTTGCCGTTCTCTGTGCGCTTCCTCACCAACTACCGCGTCCCGATCTCGGGATGGTCGGTCGTCATTGCCGTGCTCGCTTCCAGTCTGGTTGGAATCTTGTTCGGAACCGCTCCAGCAGCCCGGGCCGCGCGCCTTCTGCCTATCGAGAGCTTGCGCTACGAGTGAACAGCCACGAGGTAGCTTCATCCGCGCCAGCTCTCCGCAATTACCGCCAGAAACGGAAAGCTCGGGCCGTTTTGCCCGAGCTCTTCACTTTTCGCTTCGGACTGTGCCTACGTCCAGGTTCTGGCGATTGGTCGCGTCCGTTCCTTTTAGGTCAAGCGAATCCTTGTCACCTGTGACCTTCGAGTCATCAATTCACCAGAGCGATGGTCTCGAGGTCGCGTTGAAACGCTTCCAGCGTGCCACCCGGCATACCGACCTTGCATACGGCGTTGCGTGCTTCCTCAGCCGAGACACCATAGCCGTGTCCGGCCAGGAACATCTGAACTAGCTCAGCTGCATCCCGGGAATCAAACCCATGAAGCAGCTCGCTCCGTAGTGCGGCCAGTTCCGGGAGGGAAAACTTTTCTGCCATCATCAACCTCACCTCCGACCCTTCCGGGTTTTGCTTGTTAGACTCGCTTGCCAGCTATTTAGTTGCAGGCAATTCGATTGCCGAACCAGGATTCTTACTGGGAGTTATCCCAGCCATTTGCCTCTTTCCAACCCCAGTGTCCCGAAATAGTTGCTGCAGTTGGACTTGCAGTCCCATTTAAAGTGTGACGACTACCACCCGAGTGGGACCAACCGCTGTCGTCACAAAACCGGACTGTACTTCTGCCTATCAATACGATCCACAGCCGGGTTTGGTTGTCCCATTTTTGGGAGGTCTTGGGAGATTTGAGCCATTTCGGGAAGACGCCATGCGGAATAGCACACAGCGCCTCCGTTGACTGAGCGCTCATTCAGTCACGCGGGAAGCAGTTCGTCTCCTATCGGTGTTTCGCCGTGGGATCAGAGCTGCTCGATCATGGCTTCGTGCTCAAGGAGGATCGGGATGTCGTTGCGGATTGGGTAAACGCGGTTGCACTCGTTGCACTTCAGCGCATTTTCGCCTTGCAACACGAGCGGCTTGCGGCACACAGGGCAGGCAAGGATTTCCAAAAGGTCAGGAGAAATCATGGCTTCTATTCTAGCTGTTGTCCGTCTTTCGCTTTATTACTATGCACGACCTGTCCCAGCTCGGCGGGAACCATGCTTCCCAAGATTCCAAGTCAATGGGCGATTTCAGCCGTGCGCAGGAAATCATAGTTCCCAGCAGGCCCGAGCTCAATGCTGCGCACCCTGTTTGTGTGTACCAACACGTTATCCAGATACCACAGATTGATGTAAGGTAAATCCTCCGCCAGGATCTGCTGAATCTCGTCGTAAATCGATTTCCGCTTCTGCTGATCGAGCGTGCTGCGTCCCTCGCGGATCAGAGCGTCGACGCGTGGGTTGGAGTAGAACGTGCGATTGGCACGCTTCGGAGCAAAGCTTGTGGTTGCGAAGACGTTCTCAAACATATCCGGATCCTGATTGCCGCCGATCCAACGCAGCGAGTGGATCTGGTAGGCGCCTTTCGTCACATCCGCCAGAAATGTCGCTGACTCAAAGGACCGGATATCCAGTGCGATGCCGACCTCGCGTAACTGCTGCTGCAGCACGGCTGCCAGCAGACGCGTGGACTCTTCGGTCGAGGTTTTCATCGTGATGTGAAAGCGCACGCCGTTCTTTTCCTGATAACCAGCTTCGTCCAGAAGCTTGCGGGCCCGCTCCGGGTCGTGAGGATAGCGGGCAACATCCCCATCGTAGGCCCAGTGCTGTGGTGGCAGAATGCTGTAGGCCGGACGCGCCTCGTCGCGCAACAGATAATGAATGATCGGCTCGATGTTAATGGCGTAGGCGATGGCGCGCCGCACTCGCACGTCTTTCAGGATCGGATCGCGCAAGTTCAATGCGATGTAGGCATAGATGCTGCCCGGCGACTCCATCACCGTCAGATCGCGATCACGCTGCAGCGTCACCACCGTGTCGGCGACCAGCGAGTTAATGGCAATGTCGGCGCTCTGCTTCCGCAGCTCCAGAGCGCGCGTGGTCGCGTCCGGAATGACCTTGAATTCCACGTGACCAAGCTTGGCTGGCACGCCCCAATAGTCCGAATTGCGCTCTACGATTACATTCTTGTCCTGCTGCGCACTCACAAAACGAAATGGTCCCGAACCGATAGGATGGCGGTTGAAGTCCTCACCGCTGCCGTACGGAACAATTCCGGCAGCTCCCGAGAGATTCCACAGCAGCGACGCATACGGCTCCTTCAGATGAAAGATGACCGTGTGGTCGTCAGGTGCGTCGATGTGGGTGACGAGAGCGAAGGTGCCTGCCTTCGCACTGCGAATCTTGCCGTTAATCAGCGAGTCGAAGGTCCACTTCACGTCGCGCGAAGTGAGCGGCTGACCGTTTTGGAAGCGCACCCCCTGACGCAGGTGAAAGATGTAGGTCAGCGGATCGGGTGTCTCCCAACTCTCGGCGAGCGAAGGATGCAACTCGAATTGGGAGTCGCGAGTCACAAGCGAGTCAAACAACAGTTCGTCAATGCGCTGCGACTGCGCGTCAACACCAACCCGCGGATCAAGATTGATGGGGCTGCTCTCGATGATCATCACCAGCGTGTTGGGATCGGGCTTGTGCGCGCAAGCGGCGAGAAGGAAAACTACAGAGACACAGAGACACAAAGAGAAACTATGTTTTGCATTCACCTCGGGATGGGGAGAGCCTGCGCCTCGTCTCATGATTCCCACATGCAAAGATACCGATTCTCCGCCCCGAGTTCTTCCCTTCGTTACGTCTTCTCTGTGTCTCTGTGGTGAACTGTCTTTCTCGGTGCTCTCCGTGTTCTCGGTGGTGAAAGTCAGTCGCTACGCGTAACTAATCTTCCCGAGAATCGCCGGTCTCTCCGCTCCCGTTGCCGAAGGCACATTCGACGGCAAGCGTCGCCACGTCTGGTATGCCAGCAATGCGAATGCGGTCGCCTCTTTCGCTTCCGACGGCAGTCCGAAATCATCGGTTGTCTGCACGCGGATCTTCAACGGCGCAAGCTCCTCGCGGATCATCCTCATCAACGTCGTATTCTTCGTGCCCCCGCCGGACGCGACAAGCTCGCGAAATCGAGCCGGCTTTGCCTCTTCGCTCTCGACCAGCGGCAGCACAAATCTGCGTACCGCGATTCCAATCGACCGAGCTGTTAACGCCGTAGCCGTAGCAACGACGTCATTCTTGTCGGCGCGACGACACAAACGCAGGAATTCGCGCACAAATTCGCGTCCAAACTGTTCCCTGCCTGCAGTCTTTGGCGGCTTCTGGCGGAAGAATGGATTTCGCAGCAACTCCCGCAACACGCGCTCGATCGGCTCGCCACGGGCGGCCAGCCTGCCGTTGCGATCATAAGGCTTATCGAAGAGATGTTCCGTCACCGCGTCGATCACCATATTGCCGGGGCCGGTATCGAAAGCGACAACCTGCTCCGGATTAGCACGCGGAGGAATCGCGGTGAGATTTCCGATACCGCCAAGATTCTGCACGATGCGTCCGTACCGCCGATGCCGATAGAGCACGTAATCAAGGAACGGAACCAGCGGCGCACCCTGTCCGCCGGCAGCCATGTCGGCCGGACGAAAGTCAGAAACCACCGGCACACCGACTCTCGCCGCAAGCACAGCCGACTCGCCCGTCTGCCAGGTGCACGTGATTCGCCGTCCGAGATATGGCTTGGCCGTTCCCTGATGGTAGAGCGTCTGGCCGTGGCAGCCGACGAGCTCACACTCCAGCCGCGCGCGCCGTTGCGCCGCACGAACCGCATCGGCATACAGCGAACCTAGCAGGAAATTGAGCTGCGCAAGATCGGCGACGCTGGCAGAGCGCGCATTCATCGCCGAGAGAACGGCGCGACGAACCTCCGACGGATAGGGAAATTGGTAATGCGCCAGCAATTCGAGCCGTGACCGAAATCCGCGGCCTTGTATTCGCACCAGAGCGACATCGATGCCGTCGGCCGACGTTCCGCTCATCACCCCGGCGACAATCACTCCAGCACCTTCTCGGCATTCACTGCACGGGCGCGTAATTCCTCACCGAACTTCCATATCTCGCGTGTCAGGCGCTCCAGAGTCTTGCGCGTTGGTGCGTCAGGCATTTTCCGCAGAGCTTTGAATCTTTTCTTCGCATCGACAACGCCTTTCGATCTTTCGCCGACAAGGGCCGCGAACTTCTTATCGCTTTCCGCAAGCTTCAACACCGCCTCGAAGGCGCGCCGCACACTCTCTTCTTTCTGGCAGACCAGGAACATATCGGCGCCGGCGCGAAGAGTCTCGACGGCTGCGTCTTCGATCGCCGCGGCAGCCAGTACGCCACCCATGTCGAGATCGTCAGTGATGATGAGTCCGCGATAACCGATTTTCTTTTGCAGGATGGCCCTCATCCACTTCTTGGAGAGCGACGCCGGCATTCTATCGCCCGTCACCTGTGGATAAGCCGCATGAGCCACCATGACGAACGGCAACTCGCCTCGCAGCTTGCGATAAGCAACGAGATCTTCCTTCCATAACCGCTTCCACGGCTTGTCGATCACCGGCAGTTCATTGTGCGAATCGAGATTGGCCTCACCCAGCCCGGGAAAGTGCTTGCCGCATCCGAGCACATTCGATTCGCTCAGCCCCCGGAGGAATGCCCGCGCATAGGCAATCGTCTGCTTCGGTTTGGGCGACACGGTGCGTGAGCCGAGCACGCTTGCCGATGGCTCAAGACGCAAGTCAAGAACGGGCGCGAAGTCAGTATTGAATCCTAGCGCGCGTACCTCTTCGCCCAGCAAGCGTCCATGCTTGCGAAAGAGCTTTTTCGACCCTGCCGCGGCAACTGTAGCAACGGACGGGACCGGCGCGATTACCTCACGCAGCCGATCCACTGTGCCGCCCTCCATGTCGACGCACAGGAACATCGGCCTCGCGCTGGCTTTCTGCGCCTCGGAGAGCAGCGAGTGGATCTGCTCGGCATCTTCCAGATTGCGTTTGAAGAGGATGATTCCACCCGGCTGGAATGTTTCCAGCATGACGCGCAACCGCTGCGACATGGTCGTGCCCTCAAAGCCCATGATGAGCAGTTGCCCCACCTGCCGGCGAAGTTCAAGGCTGCGTTTGGTAGGCATGGAATAGAGAAGTGTAACGCGAAGAGAACGGGAATTCAGGTGTGAAGAGAGATGCCTGGCCGCTTATGTTATTCCAGCTGCTTCTTCAGCTCATGCAGCAGATTCAGAGCCTCCAACGGGCTCAGACGGTCAAGATCGGTTTCCTTCAGCCGGTCTACGATCTTTTGCGAAAGCGGCGTGAAGATGGTGAGCTGCATGGGAGCCGGTTCTGCTGCTTCGTCACGCGCCAGATGTTTGACTGCGCCGCGCTCGGCGCTCTCGTGTTCTGCCAGCACTTCGCGCGCCCGCCGCACCGCTTCCGGCGGCAATCCGGCCAGTTTCGCGACCTCGATACCGTAGCTCTTGTCCGCCGCGCCCTCCTCGACCTTGCGTAGAAAGACAATTCCGCCACCGCTCTCTTTCACCCCGACATGATAGTTCTTCACCCCGCTGAGCCGATCACCCAACTCGGTCAGCTCGTGATAGTGCGTCGCGAAGAGTGTCTTGGCACGAGTGTTGGCGTGAATGTATTCAATGGCCGCCCACGCGATCGCCAGGCCGTCATAGGTCGCCGTACCGCGTCCAACCTCGTCGAGCAAAATCAATGAGCGTTGAGTTGCAGTGTTGAGGATTGCTGCGGTTTCCGTCATCTCAACCATAAAGGTCGAGCGGCCGCGCGCGAGGTTGTCGGCCGCGCCAATCCGGGTGAAGATGCGGTCCACCAAGCCAAGACGAGCGGAACGCGCAGGCACAAACGAGCCCATCTGCGCCATCAGCACAATGAGTGCTGCTTGCCGAAGATAGGTGGACTTACCGCCCATGTTGGGTCCGGTGATGAGCAGGATGGAGTGGGTCGTGTTGTTAAGAAAAAGATCGTTAGGCACGAAGCGTTCCGCGGTGCCGGCGATCTCCATCTGCTCGATAACTGGGTGGCGGCCGTCGACTATCTCAATATCCGAACTGTCATCCAGCAGCGGGCGGCAGTAGTTGCAATTGGCAGCGAGCGAAGCAAATGACGCCAACACGTCGATCTCGGCGAGCGCCAGTGCGGTCTGACGAATCCGGCGCGCCTCGGCTGCGATTACAGCGCACAGTTCAGCAAACAAACGCCGCTCGATCTCGACCATCTTCTCCTGCGCGTCGAGCACCTTGGCCTCGTATTCCTTCAGCTCGGGCGTGGTGAAGCGCTCAGCGTTCACCAGCGTCTGCTTGCGCTCGTAATCCTTTGGCGCAAGGTGCAGGTTGGCTTTGGAAATCTCCAGGTAGTATCCAAACACGTTGTTGAACTTGACCTTCAGCGAGCCGATGCCGGTGCGCTGGCGCTCGCGCTGCTCGATCTGCGCAATGTACTGTTTGCTGTTGCGACTAAGTTCGCGCAACTCATCGAGCGTGGTATCAACCCCTGAGCGGATCACGCCGCCATCGGCGAGCGTTAGCGGCGGTTCGTCTTCCAGCGAGGAAACGATGCGATCCCGCAAGTCGCTGAGTTCGTCACATTGCTCGTGCAGAGAATGCAATCGTTTCGCGGTGAAGTGTGATAGCGCTGTTCGTAATACTGGAAGCTTCGCTAATGAAGCCGCAAGCGCCAGCAGGTCGCGGGCATTTGCCGCCTCCAGGGTCACACGACTGAGCAGGCGCTCGAGATCGAGGATCCCTTCCATCGAGCGCCGCATCTCGTCGCGACCGACCAGATCGCGGACCATAGCTTCGACAGCGTCGAGCCGCAAGTTGATTTCTTCGGCGTCGATCGATGGCCGCAGCATCCAGGCGCGCAGCAGACGCTTGCCCATCGGAGTTATCGTGCAATCGAGGCAGCGGAAGAGTGTAGCGACGTCGCCCGAGCCGGCGAACAGCGGCTCGATCAGCTCCAGATTGCGAACCGTGACGGCATCGAGCACAAGGCAGTTCTGCCGCTCGTAAAAGCCGATTCGGTCGACGTGATCGAGCGAGCCGCGTTGCGTCGTGCGGACGTAATGCAGAATCGCGCCGGCTGCCGTCGCCGCAGCCGTGCGGTTCGCCAGTCCAAAACCCTCCAGCGAGAGCACGCCGAAATGATTCTCGACTTGAGGAATAGCGTAGTCGGAAGCGAAAACCCAATCCTCAAGCGGCGTCTCCGCCCAGGTTGCGTTCTCCAGTGACGCCATGCGAGGTGCCGCAGCCGGTTGCGGAGAAGAAAGCCGCGGCGTATCGAACAATGGCAGCGACGAAGCGAAGAGCACCTCGCGCGGTCGCAGGATCAGCAGCTCTTCGCGAATACGGCGATCGGCGTCTTCTCCCACGAACTCCGTCGCTCGAAATTCGCCAGTGGACAGATCCAGCGCCGCAAAACCCACAGTGCTTCCCGCGCCCGCCACGCAGGCCAGAAAATTGTTTTCCTCAGAGCCGAGATGAGCCTCGGCCGCGGTGCCCGGCGTGACAACACGAGTTACCTCACGCTTCACCAGCGTCTTGGCCATCCGCGGATCTTCTACCTGATCGCAGATAGCAACCTTGAATCCCTTACGAATGAGCTTGGCGATATAGTTCTCAGCCGAGTGATAGGGCACGCCACACATCGGAATCGCAATGCCTTTTTCCTTGTTGCGCGAGGTCAGCGTGATCTGCAGTTCGCGCGCAGCAACCACCGCGTCCTCAAAGAACAGTTCATAAAAATCGCCCAAACGAAAAAACAACAGAGCTGTGGGATGTTCCTTCTTGATAGCGGCGTATTGCCGCATCAGCGGCGTGGACGGCTCGGTCATGGCAGGAAAACTGCGCGGATTATAACAGCCGGAAGCGACAGCACTCCGGCACAACGACGCGCAATGCTACACTGCGATGTCTTGCAGGCATGATCCATGGCAACCATCATAAATTTCGAATGCAGCAAGTGCGGTGAGAAGTATGCTCCGCAGCCCGCGCCCACGATTTGCCCCAAGGATGGCGGGCCGTTTTATGTGCGCTACGATCTGGCCGACCTCCGCTGGTATCACACACGCGATTCGCTCATCGGCGGCCCGAAAAACATGTGGCGCTATGCTGCGGTGTTTCCTGATGCCGAGCCTGTCACCCTGGGAGAGGGATTCACACCACTTCTGCCCAGTCGCAGGTATCCCAATCTGTTCATCAAAGATGAAGGTCTGAATCCTACTGGCTCGTTTAAGGCCCGTGGAATGGCCGCGGCGATCACCATGCTGCGTCATTACGGTGTGAAGAAACTGGCTGCGCCTTCGGCAGGAAATGCAGGCGGTGCGCTTGCGGCGTACGCTGCCGCTGCCGGACTCGAAGCTTATGTCTTCATGCCGAAAGACGTGCCCATTGCTAATCGCCTGGAGGTCGAAGCTGCTGGGGCGCATCTAACGCTGGTTGACGGCCTCATCAGCGATTGCGGGCGCATGGTTGCCGAGCGCAAAGAGAAAGAGGGTTGGTTTGACGTTTCCACGTTGAAGGAACCATTTCGCATTGAAGGCAAGAAAACGATGTGCTACGAAGTCGCGGAGCAGATGGACTGGAGCTTGCCCGACGCGATTCTGTATCCCACTGGCGGTGGCGTCGGTCTTATCGGTATGTGGAAGGCGTTCGACGAGATGGAGCAGCTTGGTTGGATCGACCCCGGCCGGCGACCGAAGATGATCTGCGTACAGGCCGAAGGCTGCGCGCCGATACCAAAGGCGCTGCAGGAGGGAGAATCCGTCTCGCAGATGTGGCCGGACGCGCATACGCTCGCTGCCGGGCTGCGAGTGCCGAAAGCCTACGGTGACTTCATCATCCTCGACATCGTGCGCAAGAGCGGGGGCACGGCAGTTGCGGTTAGCGACGACGCGATCATGGATGGCGTGAAAGAGATGGCTGCGACTGAAGGTATTTTTCCAGCTCCAGAGGGCGGCGCAGCTCTCGCGGCCTACAAGCAACTTCTGAAAAGCGGATTCCTGACGGCAAACGACAAAGTGGTGCTGTTCAACACCGGCTCCGGATACAAGTATCTCGACGTATTTGCGAACTATTGGGGTGTCGAGGCATTCGCGGCAGCAACCAAACTACCAGCTTCACGAAACATTGGCGGAATTATCGGGCCGTACTGAAAGGCAGCGATTAGCAATTAGCGATTAGCGATTAGCCAGAAGCGCACTCACGCAAACTGAAGCTTGACTCGAGACTACGTGAACATGAATTCCTTGGTCCGCAGATCTCGAATGGTATCGCGTAGCTTGGCCGCTTGCTCGAATTCGAATCGCTTGGCCGCCTCGCGCATATCGCTCTCCAGCTTCGCAATGTAGGCATTCAACTCTTCCTGCGATTGAAACTCCGGCATGCCTTCGGCTTCGTTCGTCAGGTCAGCGTAATCCGCTTCAGCAACCGCGACCAGCGTCATGTCGAGCGGCCGTATGATGCTTTCCGGTGTGATGCCGTGCTCCTCGTTGTAGGCGCGCTGGATTGCACGGCGCCTGTCGGTTTCGCCCATGGCTCTCTGCATCGACTCGGTCATGGTATCGGCATACAAGATCGCGCGGCCATTGAGATGGCGCGCGCAGCGACCCATGGTCTGAATCAAAGATCCGGACGAGCGCAGGAAGCCTTCCTTATCCGCATCAAGAATGGCGACCAGTGAGACCTCGGGCAGATCGAGCCCTTCGCGCAGCAGATTGATGCCGATCAGCACATCGAACTCGCCTTTGCGAAGATCGCGCAGGATCTTGATGCGTTCCAGCGTTTCGATTTCCGAATGCATGTAGCGGCAGCGCACCCCTACCTCGCCGTAATACTCGGCCAGATCTTCCGCCATGCGCTTGGTTAACGTCGTGACCAGCACGCGCTCGCCTTTCTTGGCGCGATCGCGAATCTCATGCAGCAAGTCGTCGATCTGGCCTTTCACCGGACGAACCTCAGCTTCCGGATCAATCAATCCGGTCGGGCGGATGATCTGCTCAACCACCACTCCGGCGGACTTGGTTAGCTCGTACGGCCCAGGAGTCGCCGAAACATAGATCGCCTGATTCACGCGGTGTTCGAACTCCTCAAACGTGAGTGGGCGATTGTCCAGTGCGCTTGGCAGCCGGAAGCCGTACTCAATCAACGTCTGCTTGCGCGAACGATCGCCGTGCCACATGCCGTGCACCTGTGGAATGGTCTGATGCGACTCGTCAATGAAGAGCAGATATTCGCGGGGCACATAGTCAAGCAGCGTGGGCGGCGGCTCGCCTGGCAGACGTCCGGTAAAGTGACGCGAATAGTTCTCGATGCCGTGGCAGTAGCCCATCTCCTTGATCATCTCGAGATCGAAGCGCGTGCGCTGATGGACACGCTGAGCTTCCACTATCCTCCCCTGCTTCTCGAGTTCCTTCTCCCACCACGCCAGCTCTTCGAGGATCGACGCAACCGCTGAATTCTTCCGCTCCGGCTTCATCACGTAGTGGGTCTTGGGATAGATGGGCAGGCGCGCATGCTTCTGCTTGACCGTACCGAACAGCGGATCGATTTGCGCCAGCGACTCGACTTCATCGCCCCAGAGCTCGATGCGATATGCCGAGTCGTCGTACGTTGGGAATATCTCGATGATGTCTCCGCGAACGCGAAACGTTCCGCGGCGGAATTCGCCGTCGGTGCGCTCGTAGAGAATCTCGACCAGCTTCCGCGTGATTTCGTCACGCTTGATCTTCTGTCCCTTTTCCAGAAACAGCAGCATGCCGTAGTACGCCTCGGGCGAGCCGAGGCCGTAGATGCAGCTCACCGACGCAACGATGATGCAATCGCGACGCTCGAAGAGCGATTTCGTCGCCGAGAGGCGGAGCTTGTCGAGCTCGTCATTGATGGTCGCCTCTTTTTCAATGTAGACGTCGCCGGCCGGAATGTAGGCCTCGGGCTGGTAATAGTCGTAATAGGAGACGAAATACTCGACCGCGTTGTGCGGGAAGAACGACTTGAACTCGTGATAGAGCTGCGCCGCGAGCGTCTTGTTGTGCGCCAGGATCAGCGCTGGCCGGTTCACCTGTTCGATGACCTTAGCCATAGTGAACGTCTTACCCGATCCCGTAACTCCCAGCAGCACCTGATGCTTGTCGCCGTGAGCGACACCACGGGTCAACGACTGGATCGCGTTGCCCTGATCGCCCTGCGGTTTGTAGGAACTAACCAGTCGGAATTCCATAACCATTCTGCCCAGCAAGAACGCTCGCAAACTGCGCACGGTCCTTACAGAACGCAATTTCAGCGGGTGGGCATCTCTTGATTATACGATGCGGGCCTCAACGAAGCGCTTCCACGCCGAAGGACGTCGAGATCACGCGACACCTGCCTGCGTCGGGCCGTTAATTCACGACGAGATAACGGTTGAAAAAGGTCAACGATTCCAGTGCCAGCTGCTTGTGATTCTCCGGCTTGTCGAACATGTGGCCGTCGTCGAGTTTGAGGAAGTTGACCTGCACGCCTGCCTGCTTGAGCTTTTCGTAGAGTTCCTGTGCTTGTGCAATGGGCACGGATTGATCCTGAGTGCCATGCACGATCAGGAACGGCGCATCGGACTTCGCGACATGAGAAACAGGCGAGGCATCGCGCCACACGTCCGGGATTTTGTCGTAGCTTCCCCCAAAGAAGATTGCCAGAAAAGCATCGCTGTCGGCGTCTTGATTCTTGAGAAAATCGCTGGGGCCGCTAACGTCGACCACAGCCTGTACTCGACTTGAGTATTTCGCCAGCGCCGGGTCGGAGTTGTCGCGCGTCTCTTCCATTCCCAGCAGGGCTGCCAACTGGGCGCCAGCCGAGTGCCCAAAAGCGCCGATGTGATGGGGATCGATGTTGTACTTTCCGGCGTTGGCGCGCAGCCAACGCACGGAGCGTTGGACGTCATCCAGTTGCGCCGGCCAGCGGTTTTCGTTTCCACGAAGCAGCCGATAATCCACCGATGCTGCCACGAAACCGGCCTGCGCAAGAAAGTTTCCCATGCGGCTCATCGTGCTCTTGTCGAAGTCGACCCAGCCGCCGCCATGAATCAGGACGATCGCAGGTCGTGGGCGGGAACCGATTTCGGCAGGCAAGTAGAGATCGAGCAGCAGCTTCTGGCCGCCGGCATCGCCGTATGGGACATCCCGCTGAACAGACACCGAACTGGACGAAACTGGGCCAGACGGAGCAGGGCTCGGAGGAAGCGGATGCGAGCCTTGTTGGGCGGCGGCAAGGATTACAAGATCCAGAATCACAATCAGCAAGAAACTGCTTCTGAACATTCGAAATATTATATGTGCCATACCGGCACAGCAGCGCAGAATGACGCCCGTAACCTCTTTGTCAAACGTGCCCGCTGGTTTATCCTGTCACTTCTGGCCATCATTATCGAAAGATCCAGCTGTGCTCATACACGCATTTATATCTACTTATTCGGAAGGTCATCATGAGGATTCTGGTTATTGGCGCTGGCATGATGGGGTGGGCCGCTGCCTTCGACATGGCCCACAGCGAGCAAGTTACGGCGGTTACACTCGCAGACAAAGATGAGCAACGACTCACCGAAGCTGTTGAGCGAATCTCGCGTCTGACAGGCAGCAACAAAATTACTCCCGCTCAGCTCGATGCCGCCGATACCGGGGCAGCGCTGGACCTAATGCGTGGCCATGACGGCGTGCTCTCGGCGGTTCCTTACTACTTCAACCTCGGCCTGGCAAAGGCCGCAATCCGCGCCGGATGTCACTTCGCCGATCTGGGTGGGAACAACACGATCGTTCAGCAGGAGTTCAAGCGCGAGTTGCAGGCGCAGGCTGCGGGCGTAGCGATTGCCCCAGACTCCGGCCTCTCGCCCGGGATGGCATCCATCCTTGGTGGCGAACTGCTGCGACGCATCGGGGGCAAAGCCGACGCACTGAAGATTTACGTCGGCGGCCTTCCGCAGCATCCGCACCCACCGTTCAACTACCAACTTGTATTTTCGGTGGAAGGTCTTATCAACGAATACAGCGAACCGGCGAAGGTCCTGCGCGACGGCAAAATCGTTACAGTTGAGCCGCTGACGGAGGTCGAGTCCTTCCAGATAGAGGGCTTTCCCGAGCTTGAGGCCTTCCACACCAGCGGAGGCACGTCGACACTACCGGAGACTTTCCAGGGTCAGGTGGGCGAGTGCTTCGAGAAGACGTTGCGCTATCCCGGTCATGTCGACAAGCTGCGCACCTTGTATGAACTCGGACTGTTCTCCAACGAGAAACGCCGCATCAACGGTGCCATGATCGCTCCGCGGCAGGCAGTGGCTTGCCTTTTCGAAGAGAAGTTCAAGAGCGACGAGCCCGAGGTTACGATTCTTCGGGTTGAGGCTCATCATGAAGACATGATCGCGTCGTTCAGCATGATCGATTACACTGACACCGCGACCGGCATGACGTCGATGATGCGCACTACTGCATGGCCCGCTTCGATCGTCCTGCAGATGCTGATCGGCGGAAAGATCGCGAAGCGGGGCGGAATTCACCAGGAGACCGACGTACCGGCCCAGCTGTTCTTGAATGAGATGACGCGGCGCGAAATTGCCATCAATTACCGCATCGAGACGGTGCAGGAATTCCGCCAGGAAGCCCTCGCCGCCGCTGCACAGGAGAACTGATTGAGCTTTCTCGACCGGCTGCAGCCATTGGGGCTGCTCGTCATGCGCCTTACTCTGGGCGCGATCATGATTGCCCACGGTTGGCAGAAGATCGCCGGCCACCTGCACGGCTTTATGGGAGCCCTCAGTCACATGGGGATACCAGCGTGGATGGCCTATCTGGTTGTCGCTGCTGAATTTGGCGGCGGCATCCTCGTCGTCGTCGGATTTCTCACCCGCTTCGCCGCATTCGCCATACTCATTGACATGCTGGTGGCGATCCTCAAGGTGCACCTCCACAATGGCCTCACCGGCCAGGGAGGTTTCGAGCTTCCCCTGGCCTGCGCTACGATCTCATTCGCCTTGATCTTCTTCGGTGCGGGACCAATCTCGATCGACTGGATGAGGGGCAGCAGGAGCGCGAGATAACGTGCCAGATGAAGAAAATCGCCCGCGGTTCGCGCGGGCGAGTGCTTCTAATGCCACATTCCCTGACGGCTGCGCTAACTAGCAGCTATCTCATAAATCACCTTGGTTTGTAACAGGGCACGACTTCAGTCGTGCCGACCAGACCAACAATAAAGGGCTTTAGCCCCTGCGGTGCTGAATGCAGGGGCTAAAGCCCGAGTCTTTTTGTTGCCTTCCTCGGCACGACTGAAGTCGTGCCCTGTTACAAAGCGATTTATGAGATGGCGTCTAGTACTTCGCCAGTTCTACCATCGCCTGGTAAAAATCCTCCGCCTGCGGCAGAATCTCATCCTCCAGGATCGGTTGATAGGCGACAAACGTGTCTTTCGCTGCAACCCGCTTCACTGGCGCGTCCAGTTCATCGAACAGCTCATCGGCGATGCGAGCCGCGATCTCCGCGCCATAGCCCCAGCTCAACATGTCTTCATGCGCGACAAGAACGCGGTTGGTCTTTGCAACCGACGTCGCGATCGCCTCCCAGTCGTAGGGACTGAGCGTTCGCAGGTCGATGAGTTCAACACTCACCCCGTTTTCACGCTCGATGCGCTGAGCAGCTTGCAGGGCGCGAGGCACAACGGCTCCATACGTCACGACGGTCAGGTCATGCCCCGGCCGCACAATCTTGGCCTTGCCGAATGGGATCATGTAGTCCGGTCCGGGATACGGCGCACGGCCGAAGGTCTCGCGGTAAAGCCGCTTGTGTTCAAGGAACAAGACGGGATCGTCGCAGCGAATGGCAGTTCGCAAGAGCCCGTTGGCATCCAGGGCATTCGACGGGAAAACAACTCTCATACCGGGCGTGTGGGTGAAAATGCTCTCACCACATTGCGAGTGATAGATGGAGCCACCGGTGAGATAACCGCCAATCGCGACCCGCACCACCGCCGGTGAGGAGAAGTTATTGTTAGAGCGCCAGCGCATGAGCGGCAGCTCGTTGCGAAGCTGTTGCATGGCAGGCCAGATGTAGTCGAAGAACTGAATCTCGACCACCGGCTTCAGACCGCGCGTCGCCATCCCGACTGCACGGCCGACGATGTTCGCCTCCGCCAGCGGCGAGTTGAAGACACGATCGGAACCGTATTCATACTGCAGGCCGGCGGTCAGCTTGAAGACGCCGCCCTTACCTTTCACTTGCTGAGCCTTCAAATACTCTTCGCGGCTGCAATCTGCGACGTCTTCGCCAAACATCACGATGCGAGGATCCCGCTTCATCTCATCCTTCATGCAAACATTGATGAGGTCGGCCATCGTCCGCTCAGGACTGGACGTCCCTTTCTCTGACGGTGCAGGATGCACCGCTTCAGTCTGGAACGCCGATGATGTGGGATCGAGGTCAGGCGAGTACACGTAGAGCTTGTATGAATCGGGCTGCGGCAATGCCGCCTCAACGGCCCGATCACTGGCCTCCTGGACTTCCGCGTCGACGTCCTTCTCCAGTTCGTCCACGCCCTTCTCATCCAGAATGCCCTCGCGCACCAGAAACAACTGGAAGCGCGTGATGGGATCGCGTTCCACTTCCAGCTTGCGCTCGGATTCAGGGCGGTAAAGCTTCTCGTCATCGGAGAGTGAGTGCGAGTAGGGGCGAATGACATGGCCGTGGACAAACGCCGGTCCGTTGCCGGCGCGAATGTAGTCAACAGCCTCCTTGAGCGCCGCGTAACTCGCCAGCGGATCGGTACCATCGAATTCTGAAAAATGAAAGTTCGGGAAGCCGCGCACGAGTTTGCTGATGTTGCCGCCCGCAGTTCCGACCTCGACCGGAACGGAGATTGCGTACTCGTTGTCCTCGATCACAAACAGCACCGGCAACCGCAGGTTCGACGCAGAATTCAGCGCCTCCCAGAACTCGCCCTCACTCGTCGTACCGTCGCCGCAGGAAACATAGACCACTTCGTCCCCATGGAAAGTCACGTCTTTGAACTGGCGATAATCGCCGCTGGATTTCGCGGCAGAGTCGGGGTAGCGACTGAAATATCGGCCGGCCTCGGCGCAGCCAACGGCCTGCAGGAACTGAGTTCCCGTCGGCGAGGACTGGCTCACGATATTCAGCTTCTTGTGTCCCCAGTGCGAAGGCATCTGGCGGCCGCCGGAGTTCGGATCGTCAGCCGCGCCGACAGCTTCCAGTAACTGTTCGTAAGGCGTCATGCCCAGCGTCAGGCAGAGTGCGCGGTCGCGATAATAGGGATAGAACCAGTCGTAGCTTGGCCGCAGCACCATTCCGGCAGCCACCATCAGCGCTTCGTGTCCGGCGCCGGATATCTGGAAGAAAATCTTCTGCTGGCGCTTGAGCAGGATCTCGCGGTCGTCGAGCTTCCGCGAGAGATACATGAGCCGGTAAATCTTAATGAGCTGATCGGAAGTCAGCCCTTCATATTTTTCAGCCGTCATCGCGGCAGTTTTAGGCGCTGCTTTGGTGGTTGCCATCCGTTACCTCTGGGGTGAGATGCGAGGCCCGAAATTGCGGGTCAAAGACCTTGAGATATTGTAAATGCTGACTGCCCTTGCTTCTGCTTGGAATAGCGGTTCGGCCAGATCCGTCACTTTTCCGCCGTCGCGGCTCGCTATACTGAAAGAGCGATGATACGTGTTTCCCGTCCCATTCCGCTCAACAGAATCAAGCTCGTGTTATTCGATTTGGATGGGACGCTGATCGATTCAGAGCGCGACCTGGCCGCGGCGGTCAATGCCATGCTGCTCAAATACGGTCGTAAGGAATTGCCGATGGACGTCATCGGTACGTACATCGGGGATGGCGCGCCCATGCTGATCCGCCGAGCGCTTGGCGACCCCGCCGATCGGGATTTCCTGCAAGAGGCGCTCAACTATTTCTTGCTTTATTACCGTGAGCACAAACTTGACAGCACGCGTGAGTACGAGGGAATACGAAACGCCCTGAAGCAGATCGGCCAAGCGAATGGGCGCCTGCGCAAGCTCGCCGTGCTAACCAATAAACCGGTCAGGGTGTCGCGCGACATTCTCTCGGGGCTGGGATTGGCTGGAAGCTTCTTTCAGGTATATGGCGGAAATAGTTTCGAAACGAAGAAGCCCGATCCTTTGGGAGCGAATACGTTGATGCGCGAAGCCGCCGCACATCCCGAAGCCACGGTGATGGTGGGCGATTCGCAGGTTGATATTCTGACGGCACGCAATGCTGGAATGTGGAGCGTGGGAGTGACCTATGGCTTCGCTCCACGTACGCTGGAGCAAGTTGTCCCCGACGTGCTGGTCGACACTCCTGGCGAACTCGCGCAGGCGCTGACGGAAAGTATGTGATCAATGGCGCACGGCAGTAACAAGTCTTCTCCCTTTCGTGACGGTTTTGCCGCGCTAATGCACGAGCCGGCACTGCTGGCTGCTGAGCTGGCTTGGCGCTGGTGTTTCGGTTTGTCAGCATGGATTTTAGGGATCATCTCGATCCGGCTTTTTCTCGACAGCCTGACCGTCAGGCCGGTTGACCAGTTCCTCTTGCATACCATGCAGCCAATTCTGCTGATTGAAGCGCTGCAGCACATCTTTCGCGGAAGCCTCTCGCGATTTCTACTTGGACAGACGGTTCTTTTGCCGGGCCTGATTCTTCTCTGGGCGCTGGCTGCGACCTCGGGACGCACCGCTACGCTGCACCGTCTGGTCGCGATGTTCAGGATCGAGCCGGACGACGATTCAGAATCGGCGCGATGGAATCTTGGCTCCGATTTTCGCTCTGCAACTGCTGCGCGCGATGTGGTCGCTCATAGCATTTGGCACGGCGATCGGTTTATGGCTTTATGGCGTGGCCATGGCAAGCAACGGCCATGCGCTGCGTGCGGCTCTTGCCTTGTCCTTCGGAATGTGCGCGGCATTCTTGCTGGGTGTGACGCTGAATTGGTATTTGGGTATCGCGCCACTGTTTTGCGTGCGCAACGCTGCGAGCGCAAGGGAAGCGCTGGATCAGGCTATCGACTTTTCCCAAGACCATGCAGGACGTTTATCACTGCTGGCCTTTGGATTTTCTCTGCTACGAATGTTCTGGGCGGGAATGATGTGGTTGGCATTCCTCACGCCGCTGTCGTGGTCGGCAAGGATCGGAGGGCGATGGGAGGCAGTGCTGATGGGTTTGATTGCTTTGGTTTATTTTGCTGGAGCTGATCTGTTGTATCTGGCGCGATTGGGAGCGTATGTCTCGCTGGCGGAAGACCACCCAAGTCCGTCTTCACCTGAGCCTGCTGGTGCTCCCGAACCGCCTCCGTCGTACGTTAGTTGGCCAATTGCAGAGAGGCCGCTTCCCTCTTTGCCGTCGCAATAATCACCGAAGCGGTCTTTTCAACAGTCGCGCGAAACGCTGGGTGAATGGGCCGCCAGCTCGATTGCGACTTCCAACTCATATTCCCGCGCGCTCTCCAGCAGCGCGTCATAAGCGATCGTCTCCTTTAGCCCGAGTTCATCGAGTGCTGCTACCATCTCGTCGTAATCGACTGCTCTGCCGTCCTGGCCTGCGACGTTCTCCATAAAACTGACGCCTTTCCCTTTGACGGTATTGGCGATGATCACCGTCGGCTTGCCGAGCACGGGCACGCTCTTCGCTTTCTGTAGCGCGCTTACGACCTGCTCAATATCATGACCGTCGATCTCGATCACTTCCCAGCCAAAGCTGCGATAGCGCTCGTCGAGCGGTTCAACGTTCCTTGCACCTTTGACCCAGCTGTCGGCCTGCAACCGGTTGCGGCCGATGATGCCAACAAGGTTGTCGAGGTTGTAGCGCGATGCCTCCATCGCAGGTTCCCAGATGTTCCCTTCCTGCTGCTCACCGTCCATGACGCAGAAGACCGTGTGCTCGTCGTGATCGAGTTTGCCGGAAAATGCGAGTCCTGTAGCAATACGGAGACCTTGGCCCGGCGATCCGCTGGATACTTCGGCACCCGGCAGCTTCAGCTTATGAAGATGGCCCTGGAACGGTGAATCGGGCTCGCGCAGCGTGACTACGTCTTCGATGGGAAAATATCCGGCGAATGCCAAGCCTAGATAAAGAGCCGGCGCTTTGTGTCCGGCTGACCAGATGATGCGATCGCGATGCTGCCATTCCGGATTGTTGGGATCGTGGATAGCAACCTTGAGGTAAAGCGCGGCAACAATCTCCATCATGGAGAGCGTGCCGCCGGCGTGTCCCGAACCAGCAGCACAAAGGGCCACCAGATCGTATCCCCGCATCAGGCGGGCGGCTTCTTTCAGTTCCTCCAACGAAAAATCGCGTACCACAGCTTTCGAAAAAGCATTTACCAGAGGCATGAGAAATCCTTGACAACGGCACTTAGCCGTTGGCATTTAGCACTTGGAATTTCGCCGAAGATGGGTTTGGCCAACTGCTAAGTGCTAACTGCTCGTTTGGGACCCCGATAAGCAAGGCTAGGCGGCTGGAGAACATGGGTCTGTGCGATAGATCACTTAGGATTGTGAGGCGTAAAGGGGATCACAATTGACCGGCGAAATGGCCGATACGTCAGAGAGCGAAATGAGTGGAGCATACCTTCGCTGACGTGGTCGGCACGGCTAACGTGTTCCTCCCTGTTTGGAACCAGATCCCGACATTTTACGTTTCTTCACAGCGCCCGACTTCCTCGCAGCATACAATGTTCCCCTGATCGAGGCGAAGATGCAGACTGCGGACGCCGTCATCGTAGGCGGCGGAATTGTGGGGGCCAGCGTTGCATGGCATTTGACCGAGGCCGGGTGCCGCAACGTGCTCATCGTGGAGCGCGAGACGCATCAGGGCAAAGGGTCTACCGGCAAGAGCATGGGTGGAGTGCGCGCGCAATTCGCCACCAGGCCCAACATTCAGATGTCCCTGTACTCGATTCCCTTCTATGCCGCGTTCGAGGAGCGACTGGGACACCCTTCCGGGTATTGCGATCAGGGATATCTGTTCGTCGCGACCAAGCCAGCGCATCTCGAGTATTTGCAAACCAACCAGGCACTGCAAAAGTCGCTGGGACTGACGCAAGCCCGAATGTTGACGCGCGAGGAGATTGTCAGCATCGTTCCACAATTGCGGGCTGATGATGTCCTGGGCGGATCCTTCTGCCCGACGGATGGCTTCGTCGATCCTTATAGCGTGATGGTCGGCTTTACCACCCGCGCTTGCGAACAGGGAGCGACACTGTGGCGCTCGACCGAGGTCACAGCGATACTTCGGAATGGCGGCGGAATCACAGGCGTAGAAACGTCGCGCGGACCAGTGAGCACGCGGATCGTGGTGAATGCGGCTGGGCCTTGGGCTGCCGAGGTTGCGGCGCTTGCGGGAGTCAAGCTTCCGGTCGAGCCGATGCGGCGAATGCTGATTCCGACCGAGCCATTCGACGGCGTCTCGCATAAAGTGCCGATGGTGGTCGACATGAACACCGGCTTCCACTTCCGTCCCGAGAGCCTTGGCTTTCTTCTCGCTTGGAACGATCCTCAGGAGACGACCGGATTCAATACCAACTTCGAGCCTTCGTTCATCGAGAAGGTGCTGACGCTGGCAGCCGATCGCGTCCCCTGTTTCGAAAACCTCGCAGTGAATCCGAAACGCGCGTGGGCAGGCTTATACGAGATGTCCCCCGATCATCACGCCATCATTGGTGCAGTGGACGAGGTGCCGGGTTTCTTTTGCGCGAATGGCTTCAGTGGACATGGTGTGATGCATTCGCCGGCGACTGGCAGGATGGTTGCAGATTTAATCGTTCATGGAAAGACAGACGTGATCGACAACGTCGAAGTATTGAGCCCGGCGCGTTTTGCCAAAGGCGAATTGTTGCATGAAACAGCAGTGCTGTAATTAAGATCGGCGAGTTATGCCGACAACAGGTTCGGTGGAAGAAAAAGCAGCTTCATTCAAGAATGCAACGCGCATCCAGGTGAGCTTCGTCACGGTGGCGGAGAAACGTGCGCTGGCCTGGTTTGCAGCGCGCATGCCGGCTTGGGTGAACTCCGATCATCTGACCGTGCTGGGATTTGCGGCACAGATTATGGTTGGCGTTAGCTATGCGCTGTCACGCTACAACCGGCAATGGCTGTTATGGAGTGTGCTCTTCCTGGCGATTAACTGGTTCGGCGACAGCCTTGACGGAACGCTGGCACGATTTCGCAATCGCCAGCGACCGCGCTACGGCTTTTATGTGGATCATGTGATCGATGCAATCGGCTCAACGGCTCTGATGGTGGGACTTGCGCTCTCCGGCTACATGACGCCCATTGTCGCCATGGCCCTTCTCGTGGCATTCTTGTTACTAGCCATTGAGACGTACCTGGCAACGTACACGGTCGGGAAGTTTCATCTGTCGTTCTTCAATCTGGGACCGACCGAGATTCGCATCATCCTAGCCATCGGTAACGTTGCGCTCTACGTGCGCGGGCCGTGGTCACACCTTGCGGGCCATCGGTTCTTACTGTTTGATGTGGGGGCGGTGGTCGCAATCATTGGAATGGGGACCATGTTTCTTTACGCAGCAACCAAGCATACGGTGCAGCTCTACCGCGAAGAGCGACTCTCGTGACCGTCCGCAACTCAACCCAGAGATGGGCACATCTGATTCGCCGCCTGGTGAAATTTCACATGGTGGGCGCCGTCGGCATCGGGGTTCAGCTTTGCTTTCTGTTCCTGTTCAAAACTCTGTTGCACCTGAATTATCTTCTCGCAACCGGCTTGGCGGTGGAGTGCGCTGTCCTTCACAACTTCCTCTGGCACGAACATTTCACCTGGGCCGACCGGCGCGAAGGCCGCTCGGGAATGTTGCGACGGCTGCTCCGCTTCAACCTCACCACCGGCATGATCTCGATTGTCGGAAACCTGCTTCTGATGCGTCTTCTGGTAGGCTCGCTGCATCTGCAATATATGGTCGCCAATCTTCTGACGATCGGTTGTTGCTCGCTGGCGAATTTTTGGGCCAGCGACAGGATGGTCTTCCAACCCGAAGTGAGCGGTGATTAGAGTTGTGAGCGAAACGAAGGCCGCGATCCGTCCTGCCACACCCTCCGACATTTCTCAAATCGTTAGTCTGATCAACCGCGCGTTTGCGGTCGAGCGCTTCTTCAAGAGCGGAGATCGTACCGACTCCGAGCAAATCGGGCAGATGATGGAGCAGGGTACCTTTCTGCTGTTGGAAAACGACGGTGATCTCATGGCCTGCGTCTTCATTAAGGTAACGGGCGATCGCGGATATGTCGGCACGCTGTCCGTTGATCCTGTGCAACAGAGGTCCGGTCTCGGCACACGTATGATGCACGAGGCCGAGGAATATTGCCGAGCGGCCGGCTGCAAGGTAGTAGACATCCGCATTGTCAACCTTCGCACGGAGTTGCCGGCGATCTATCGCAAGCTTGGCTTTGTCGAGACTGGCACGCAGTCGGCCGAGGTCATCAAGAACGCCACCCGGCCGATCCACTTCATCACGATGTCCAAGCCATTAAGAAGTTGAAGGAACCATGACGATCCCCAGCATCAAGCTAAAGCACACCGATCTGGAAGTCTCACGCTACTGTTTCGGAACCATGACCTTCGGCAAGCCTCTGGATCAAGCCGGCTCAACGCAGCTCGTCAATCGCTGCATTGAAGCAGGCATCAACTTTTTCGATGCAGCGAACATGTATCAGCATGGCATCGCCGAGACGATGCTGGGTCATGCCATCAAAGGCAAGCGCGACCGGCTGGTAATTGCCAGCAAGGTGTTCTTCAAGATGGGCGAGGAGCCGGATCAGCAGGGACTTTCGCGCAAAGCCATCCTGCGGAACATCGACGAAAGCCTGCAGCGGCTGGGCACCGATTATCTCGACATCTACTACTTCCATGCGCCAGACCACGGTGTTCCCGTTGAGGAATCGCTGGAAGCGATGCAGTCTTTGGTGAAGCAGGGTAAGGTGCGCTATCTCGCGTCCTCGAATTACGCCGGTTGGGAGGTGGTGCAGATGCTGGGCCTGGCGAAAGAGCGAGGCTGGCATGCGCCTTACATTTCGCAGCCCATGTACAACCTGCTGGCGCGTGGTATTGAGCAGGAATATCTGCCCATGTGCAAGGAGTTCGGTGTCTCGACAGTTGTCTACAATCCGCTCGCCGGAGGGCTGCTCACCGGAAAGCACAAGCAGGAAAAATTCACGCCTGGCACGCGCTTCGATAACAACAAACTCTATCAGGAGCGCTACTGGCACGATCAGTACTTCCAGTCGGTGGAACAGCTCCGCAAGGTCGCAAAGTCCGCGGGACGGTCGCCAGTGAGCCTGGCGCTGAATTGGCTATTGCATCACACCGCCAGCGATTGCATCATCCTGGGCGCATCGCGGCTCGAGCAATTAAACGAGAATCTGGCGACCATCGACGACGGGCCGCTGAGCGACGGCGTGCTCAAAGCCTGCGACGAGGTCTGGCGAAATCTGCGCGGACCTCTGCCGGTATACAACCGCTAGGCGTTCTATTGCTCCGGCAGTACCGGCAGATCCAGTTTGTTCACTGCGCCGCGGTCATCGCGCAGCTTCACATACAACTCCTGCCCGCTGGGATGCGGTACGTTGAGAGCTGAGCCCGCAAATCCGTCGGGCACCGGCGTGCTCTGCTGGAACTGAGGATCGGTCGCAACCGAATCCAACAGATACAAACTCGATCCACTCAGCGTGCATTGCTTGTCCGGTGAATCGGGGCAGCGCAACTCCTGGAGCTTCGGCAATCTCACCAAGGTCACCAGCGGCTGCCAATCGCCCTTCTCTCCATCGGCAGCGACTGCCCGGAAGCGCAGCGGTCCAAATGCCGAGGCCCCCAAGCTCTTTGCCGGATCGATAACAACAAGCACGGTCTGAGCATCCTGCAACATCAGTGTGCCATCGGCTACGCTCAGCATGGTGTGGATGGAATCATCCGCGGTTGCCACCTCGATCATCTCGCCGCGCGGGAATGCCGTTGGGACTTGACTCTTCAACGCAAATGAAAGCTGCGCGTTCTGCGGTAGCTCATCCGCATCTCCCAGGTGGATGGGAGAAGACGAGCTCGACGCATCCGCCTGAATCGTCTTGCTAATCAATGTCACCTTCGGTCGTGGCGCTTGTATCGTCGACATCAATTCCAGCACGCGCCCGTCCTTTAAGCTGACGTGTGCAGTCTGCTTTGTGTCGGGATGCAGTTCGCTGACGTCAGCGGAATCCGGCTGCGCCCATCTGCAGCTCATCCTGATTGTCTACGCGGGTCAGTTTTCCGGGCGCAAACTTGAGTCCGTTCATTTCCAGACTTGCGACCTCATCGAGACGTGTTCCCTTCAGCACACCGGAATGATCTCCAGCATCGATCGTGAAGCTGTCGAGATGACCCGCGTCTGTATAACTGTGCAACGCGACGTCGTCGGCCTTCGCCAGTCCGAACTGCTTCACTTGCATCGTCAGCGGGCCGGGCTTGGCGTCCTTCAGTGAAATGTCGACCTGTAGCTCGCCCGGCTTGGCAACTTTGTGGGTCGTTTTCAGCTTATTGCCCGTCTGGTCTTCCACGGTGACGGTATCCACGCAGACGGCCGAGTCGGACTTGAAATGCAGAGTGTCGTCGCGACCGATAACCAGGGCGCTCTTGTCGTCCGAAGCCAGGACCCAATTTCCGGGTTGCGAAGTTCGCAGCGAAAACGTCGGCCCCTGGAAGGAGTCGAATCCCCATTGGCCTTTTACCGTGCCGCTGACTTCGGGTCCGAGTTTGGCAAAATCGGCAGTGGTCGGAGTCCGCGGCGGGTTGGAATCGGCGCTCGTATTGATCTTCGAATCCGTGTCGATAACCAGTCCGCCGCGCGCCGCATCGGCTTTCAGTGGAATGTCCATTGAGGCGCCGGACTTGCTCCAGACGTGAAGGATCAAACTGTGGGCTAACGGCGTTGAGAAAACCAATGGAGCGCCGTCAACGGGAAGCGAGACGGCCGAGTTCTGCAGACAGTACACGCCCTTGGAATCGACTGCGCGTAAGGGCGGCAGCTTCACGGCCTCTACCGGCGGCAGAGCAACTACCATCACCGACTTCGGTTTCTCGAACGACGGCGGCGAGTTCAGCTGCAAGTTGAGCTGATCGGCCTTGGGAAGCGCCAGCGCGGGAATGTACTGATACTCCGGATTGTGGAAGCTGGTCATCAGCCGCACCACATCCACGATCGCTCCTACATACGGGCTGAAATAGCCTGCCCCTGCCCAGGGAGTGCTGCTCATCTGGCCCGCGATGTCGGCCGACGGGCCATTGGCCAGCTCTGCCGCCATCGACTGGCTGTGGGCGTCGTCGAGCACAAGGTTGTCGCCATGCTGCGTCAGACATGCGGCTTGTTCGTCGAGCGGCTTCTTGAAGCAGTCGTCATCCAGCTTGATGTTCAAGCTGCGCGCCAGCAGCGTCGTCTCATCCTTGAGTTGGTCAGGGTCGTTATTCGAAACACTCCTGACGGCATTCAGATAAGCATCCAGTCGCGAGCGATCCAGGGCAGCCGCATTGAGGTCGAGCGAGGCGCGCACAAAAGCTCCCGGCTTGCCGCGAACGTTGGAGCGCAGAGTGCTGAAATCGCCGCCACTCTCGGGCGCCAGAAAAATCAGTACTTGTTGCGCACCTTTCGGGACGGTGACCATCACGCCCTCGTCGCGCACACGTTTGTTCCAGGCTTCGATTTTGGTGAACCAATTCTCTGGCGGGGGATTGGTGGTTCCGCGCAAGAACGAGACGATAATGAGGTAATGCGCGCTTTGTGTCTCCGGAAAAGCCGGGTGAACCCACAACCGATCCCCTTCCTGGAGGTTCGGCACTTCGGCAATGGGCAGCTCTGTGCCGCCACGCGTTACCCGCACCTCGACGCGCGGACCGGGCAGGTCGAACGCGGCAGTATCGGCGCGGAGGAACGTGGGCAGAAACAAGAAAGATAGGAGAATTATGCGCACAAAGGTCAGACGCGAAAGCATGTCATTAGTTTAGAAGCAAAAAGAGGGCCGATGGGTTTATGGAGAAGTGTCACTATCACCTAATACTGACATTTCAGTCCGGGCTGAAACGTGCGTGAAACACTTCCGTTTATGCTATGAGGTATGAACACCAAATATCCGCTTGCTTCAACGGCCGCGCTGATCGCCGATCCTGCACGGGCAGCCATGCTAACTGTCCTGTTGGACGGCAGCTCCATGCCTGCGGGAGAACTGGCGCGGGTCGCAGGCGTTTCCGCGCAGTCGGCCAGTATGCATCTGGGGCAACTGGTTGAGGGCGGATTCCTCGTGGCCTCACGACGTGGCCGCCATCGCTACTATCGCATGAGCAAACCAGAGGTGGCGCATGCCGTCGAATCGCTGGGCGCGATTTCGACCGTAGAACGATATAAGCCCAGCGGCGCCGATCAGGCTCTCTGCTACGCGCGCACCTGCTATGACCATCTCGCCGGTGAGTTGGCAATTCAATTGAGAGCCGCTCTCGAACACAATGGTCTGCTTATCTCGCGCGGCGACCGAGAATATGACTTGACGCGACGCGGAGAAGAGTTTCTCGGCAAGTGGAAGATCGATGCCAATGCCCTTCGGCAGTCACGCAGGAGCTTCGCCCGTCGTTGCCTGGACTGGACGGAGAGACAGGACCACCTCGCTGGTTCGCTCGGGGCAGCTATCTGCCACAGGTTTCTGGAACTGCAGTGGATCACCCGCGATAAGCACAGCCGCGCAGTCCACCTGTCACTAACGGGGAGACAACAGCTGACCAGACTGTTGCAGCTGCCTGCGCGATGACAAGTCGTCCTAATCCGCATACACATTTCATCTGCAGTTTAAACGTGCCAGGCAATCAATCGCTTATCTTCTCTTCATGGTTGGGCAAGACTTTCCGCGCAGAGACGTCATTCTCGCAGAGACCTAACTAAGGGGGGACGATGATTACCGTCTGCATTCGCTACACGATCGACATCCGTAAGCACCGCGACTTTGAACAGTATGCGCGCAACTGGCCTGAGCCGATTCGGCGGTGCGGTGGGGAGTTGCTTGGTTACTTTCTGCCGACCAAGTTGGCTGGGCCAACGAACATTGCGTACGCACTGATCAACTTCGCAAGTCTGGCAGACTACGAGAAATATCGCGAGGCCCTCATGCAGGACGAAGGCGCGAAAGAGAACTTTGCGTTGGCCGATCGCTCGGAGTGCATCTTGATTGAGGACCGCTCAATCTTGCAGCAAGTGAGCTGAAAGAGTCTGTGGCCACGATCTCCAAGAGAGCGTGGGTAAGCAAGAAGACGATCAGACGATGCTCCTGGTTCGCCGCTTGAGCTAGGGTTGGTTGGCGGGAGAGATCCAGAGAATGCTTCAAACAAAAACGGTGGGAAATGGAAAAGGCTGCGACTTTGGTTATGCTCTAGCCGCCAACTCCTGCGAGGGAGTCGCCAGCGTGGATGCATGCACCGTCGCAGCCTCTTGATGCGATCACCGCTTTCGCGGTTCCGAACCCCGGCTGACACCTCGCAGTGCAGTCGGTTTTTTCGGGTCCGGCGGTTGCCCCGAGTCGCCTCGCTCAACCGATCACTCAGCTTACTTCGGGCTGGCTACGATTTGTTGCCCGCCCTTTTCTGCCGTCGACGAGAGCCATCCTAACCGAGGATTAACAATTGTCAACGCCCAAGGTTGGTGCAAACACGACTTAATTCAATGTGGGAATTTTTTCCGGCAAACGAAAGAATGCAGTGCAGTTTTTGGGGCGCGCGAAGAATATTCAACCTTAATTCACACCTTTTTCACAGAAAGATGGCGTTGCGGTAACCCGATTCGGGGAGAATCGAATCTGATTCTTGACGAACCATAGGTTCTGAAGCATCTTTAGATGGAGCAGGAGTGGAATGTCCGATCTGATTGCGTATGTTGACGGCGGATCCCACGGCAATCCAGGACCGTCGGGCATTGGGGTGGTCATTGAAGGCCCCGATGGCGAGACCACCTGCATCGCGAAGTGGATCGGGCATCAGGACAACAACGTTGCAGAGTACGTCGCTTTGCTGGAGGCGCTGCAGCACGCCGTTGAAGCGAAAGCCAAGAAGCTGTGCGTGTTCTCGGACTCCGAGGTGGTCGTCAAGCAGATGACAGGCGAGTATTCCTGCCGCAGCCCGCGCCTACATTCCCTCAACTGGACCTGCCGCAAACTGGCGCGTGCGTTTGATTTCTCGATTTCCTATATTCCTCGTGAGCAGAACTGCCAGGCGAATGAACTCGCCAACCAGGCGGCGAAGTACCGGCAGTAGCTGTGCGTTCGCCGAGTCAGTGGGTCCGCTTCAATCCTTCCAGACCGTACCGCGAATCAGATTGCCTGGAAAGCGTCTTCTCAGGCCGCTGGGAGAAAGTGCCGCCCCTGTGGACGGCTCTTGCGCCGATCGTCGAAATTAGACCCTGTGCTCATGGCGCACAAGCCACTCTGGCATCCACCATTGGTGGCATACCGCTTGTGACCCCCGTCACTGCGGTTCGGCCCGGAAAGCGACAGCATGGAACTTACGCAAGAGGACATTTCCATGCCAAGCAAGACGATCATCGAGCCCTTTCGCATCAAGAGCGTTGAACCCATCCGCTGGACCACGCGTGAGCAGCGTGAAGAACTTCTGCGCGCCGCACATTACAACCTGTTTCTTCTTCCCGCCGACGATGTTCTCATCGATCTGCTGACTGATTCCGGCACGGGCGCCATGTCGACGCACCAGTGGGCGGCAATCATGCAAGGCGACGAAAGCTACGCCGGCAGCCGCAGTTTCGATCGTTTTCGCGACTCCATCAAGGACATCTTCGGCTACCATCACGTGATTCCCACGCACCAGGGACGTGCGGCGGAGCGAATCCTGTTCAGCGTTGCCTGCAAGAAGGGCGATGTTGTCCCCAATAACACGCATTTTGATACGACGCGTGCCAACATCGAATTTATTGGCGCCGAGGCCGTGGACCTGCCGATTGCAGAAGCTCGCCAGCCGGCAAAGTGGCATCCCTTCAAGGGCAACATGGACGTCGCGGCGCTGGAAGAATTGATTGGCCGCGTAGGACGGGAGCGCATTCCGCTGGTGATGATCACGATCACCAATAACTCCGGCGGCGGTCAGCCGGTTTCGATGGAGAACGTTCGGGCTGTAAGCGCCGTGTGCCGCAAACACCGCATCCCGCTTTACTTCGATGCCTGCCGCTTCGCTGAAAATGCTTACTTCATCAAGCTGCGCGAAGACGGCTACGCTGACAAGACGCCGAAACAGATCGCGCAGGAGATGTTTGCGTTGGGCGATGGCTGCACCATGTCGGCGAAGAAAGACGGCATGGCAAATATTGGCGGCTTCCTTTGCACTAATGACGGTGTTTTGGCCGCGCAGGAAAAGGACCTGCTGATTCTGACCGAGGGCTATCCGACGTATGGCGGGCTGGCAGGACGCGATCTGGAGGCCATTGCCGTTGGCTTACAGGAGGCGCTCGAAGAAGACTATCTGCGCTATCGCATCGCTTCCACAGCTTATCTGGGCGATCACCTTGCTAACGGAGGCGTGCCGATCATCCAGCCACCGGGCGGTCACGCCATCTACCTCGACGCGCGCGCATTTCTGCCCCACATCCCGCTGGATCAGTTCCCCGGCGTGGCGCTGGCGGCGGAGCTTTATCTGGAAGGCGGCATCCGGTCGGTGGAGATTGGCACGCTGATGTTTGGCGCGGCTGCCACCATGGATCTGGTGCGACTGGCGATTCCGCGTCGCGTTTACACGCAAAGTCATGTGGATTACGTGATCGAGGTCGTGTCAGCAGTTTGGCAACGGCGCGAGCAGATCCGTGGCATGAAGCTAACCTATCAAGCCCCATTTCTACGTCACTTCACGGCCTACCTTGAGCCGATCGAGGCAGAGGTCGCGCAACCCGTCGGAAGTGTGTAGGGGATCGGTCCCAAGGGACGCTTGTGAAATCGCCTTGTTTTCGCCAACTATGTCTTGGCGAGGGCTTCCAGTCGGGTGGCAAAGGACAGATCCCGGCACACCGGGGACAATGTTCCTGCGAGTTCACGAATGGTCGTTCGAGCGTCCGGCAACTCACTAGCCTTCGATAGCCGCTCAAGAAACAGGGTCTCATCGCCCACGACAACGCTACTCTGTCGTCGCACCATTGCGGCCATCTCATCCAGTACCACTGTAGCTTCATTCAGTCGCCCGTCGTCCAGCAGAGCCAGCCCTTTGAGTGCGAAGGCCGAATACAGGGTAGAATCGTCGCGGTCTTTAGATGCCTGTTCGATTGTTTGCGAGAGCTTGTCGAGAGTCCGCGCCACATCGTGCATCGACCAGTAGTACATCATTGCCGTCGCGTACTTCGAGTACGCTGTCTGGCTTAGCCGTTCCCGTTCCAAGCAGTATGCCTCCGCCTTGGAGAAGTCAGGTGGTTCCATCAGGCAGTACAGCTGCGTAAACCCCAGCAATACAAGGTCGAGGTTCGACGGGACTGATTCCCGCTGTCGCAGACGCTGGAGCACAGCTTCCGCTTGCTGAAACTGGCGAGCGGCGATGAGCGCCGTTGCCTCTCGATACGCGGTCTCGAAGGTTTCGGGGTCCATAACGCCTGCATTTTACCGACTTACACTGTTAGTTGGCGAGAAATCGCCATTACACCCAGGATCTGCAACGTTCGCGCTGCCCTCATTGCCCGCACGCCGGCGCAGTCCCTACGAGTGTCATCTCGGGCAGCGGTTGCAAATGCTGCTCGGTGAGCTGCGCATTCACGGCGGGCAGATCCTGCTTCATCAGATCTGACCATTGCTGTGCCAGCTTCGTCAGGTCCTGACAATAGTCGTGATATGCAGTGTGCATTGCGTCCGTCGGTGCCGCATCAGCCTGGCCTACTGCCTCTGAGAGATTCGCAGACTCCGAATTCATCAGCGTGAAGGTCGGCTTGGGTTTGCCAAAGCCGCCAAATCCTCGCTGCATCTCACCCTGAATCTTCATCACCTTCGCATCGAAGTCCTTCAGCGCCTGCAAAGCCGCTTTCGCCTGATCGTTCTTCTCTAACGCGCTTTGCCGGTCCGCAACCTGGCTTTGAAATCCTGCGGCTTGTTGATGGAAATCAAAGCTCTGCGTGACCAGGCCGTCGATCTTCTGGGCGAAGTCGAGTTGCTGTTGGAGCTCCGCCTGCGTCACCTTGACCCGCGGATCCATCTCAACCATCAGCGGCTGCTTGTAGGTCTTGCCATCGACGGTCAGCCTTACTTCGTACTTGCCGGGAACGACGAACGGTCCTTGCGGCTCCGCATGCGTTCGCTCGTATAGTGCCGAGATCGGATAGGTGTGCTGGATCGCGGGCGGCGAGGCGTATCGCAGATCCCACACGTAGCGATTCATCCCCGCATTCTTCGGCAAAGGCGTTGGGTGATAGAGCCAGTAGCTGGGCACCGGCGGCGGCTCTTCCGAGCGCATCGCTTCTGGCGTGCTCGAGAGCTGGCGAACCAACTGTCCGTGCTGATCATAGATCGCGACCGTGACTTCGCTCGACGGTGTGGACTTGAAGTAGTAATCCAGAACCGCGCCGGTCGGCGGATTGTCGCCGGCCGGCATCTCTGGCGGCAACGGAGTGTCCTGGTTCATGTCGTTGCGCAGCCGGATCGCCCTCGCGGGACGGAACAGGTACACATTCGACTTCGCCACCTGGTCGTTGATCTGCCGCAACGGCGACAAGTCATCGAGGACCCAGAAGGCTCGGCCATAGGTTGCGGCGACAAGATCGTCGCCATGAACCACCATGTCGCGCACCGAGACGGTCGGCAGATTCTGCTGCAACGTTCCCCACTGATCGCCATCGTCGAAAGAAACGAACGGCCCGGTTTCCGTTCCCGAATAGAGCAGCCCCCTGCGCTTAGGATCTTCGCGTACAACTTTGACGAAGCTGAGGTTGGGGATGCCGGAGACGATCTCCTGCCAACTCTTGCCATAATCGCTGGTGCGGAAGATGTGCGGCTTGAAATCATTTCCCTGGTGGTTGTCGACGGATACGTAAGCCGTCGCCGGATCGAAGTGCGAAGCCTCGACCATCGTGATCTCTGAGAACTTCAGCAGTCCGGGAGGCGAAACATTTTGCCAGTTGGCGCCATTGTCGGTCGTGACCTGGACAAGGCCGTTGTTCGTGCCAACCCAAATCACCCCGGCCTTCAACTCTGAGGGTGCGATGGTCGTGATCGCGCGCCGGTCAGGAGGCCGCATCGTCTCCTGCTCTTCCTGAGACTTCGGCTTCTTGTTCTCAGCTTCCTTCGTCTTGGCTTCTTCGGTCTTGTTCGCTTCCGGTTTGTTCTCTTCTGCGGCAGGCGCGGGAGCAGGCTCTCCGGGACGAGTTGTCAGGTCAGGACTGATGGCCTTCCAGGTCGCACCCTCATCGCTGGTTTGCAGCAGAAACTGCGTTCCTTCGTAGAGGATGTGCGGGTTCTGCGGCGAAAGCGCAAGCGGAGGATTGGTTGCGGTACGGTAGTCGCCGTCGCGGCTGACGTTGGGCGAGATCACCTTGACCTGCCGGTTTGTGCGATCAACACGCCACAAACCCCGCGCTTCACCGCCGGCGTACACGATGTTGGGATCAAGCGGGCTCGGCAGGATATAGCCGAACTCGTATGCACCGATCGGATCCCAATCGAGAAACGTGATCGCGCCGTAGTCGCCGCGGCTCAGCGTTGCAACCGATCCGCTGTCTTGCTGTGTGCCATAAATCCAGTATGGAACTCGATTGTCGGTGGAGACGTGGTAGATCTGGCCGGTCGGCTGGTTGTACCACGAGCTCCAGGTCTTGCCGCCGTCCATGCTGATGGTCGCGCCCTGATCGCTGCCCATGATCATGTAGTTGGAATTTGTGGGATCGATCCACAGCGCGTGATTGTCATCGCCGCCGGGCGCGCCTTTGTAGGATTCGAACGTCACCCCGCCATCGGTGGAGCGATAGAGCGAAGTTTGGGCGACATACACAATATCGGAGTTGTGCGGATCCAGGAAGACTCTGCTGAAGTATCCGTTGCCGGTTACGCGCGGATCTTGGGTAATGCGCTTCCAAGTCGTGCCACCATCATCGGAGCGATACAGCCCGCCTTGCATTCTCTCCGAAACAATCGCGAAAACGCGCTGTCCACCGGGCGCAACTACAACCCCAATGCGTCCAAGATGTGTTTTGACCAGTTGCGGAATCTCGACCGGCGTCCACGTGTCGCCGCCATCGGTGGTCTTGTAGATGCCGGCGCCGCCCGTGCCGAGCAGCCCGGCAAACGGCGTATCAGGATTGACGTAGTGATACCACAGAGCTGCAAAACCAATCTTGGGATTGTCTGGAGCGAACGCTACGTCAATGGCGCCGGTAGTGTCGTCCTTGTAGAGAACCTTCTGCCAGGTCTTGCCGCCGTCGATAGTCTTGAAGACTCCACGCTCGGCATTGGGCGCAAAGGTGTGGCCCAATGCCGCGACGAAGACAACATCCGCATTCTTCGGATCAACCCAGATCGCGCCGATGTGCCGCGAATCTTCCAGGCCGATGTGCTGCCACGTCTCGCCGGCATCGGTCGACTTCCATATTCCGTTGCCCTGATTGACCGAGCCGCCCACGTTGCTAACATCGCCGGTTCCGATGTAAACGACGTTCGGATCAGACGGCGCAACCGCGATCGCACCGATTGACTGAACATGCTGCTTGTCGAAGATCGGCTTCCAGACCATGCCGCCATCGGTCGTCTTCCAGGCGCCGCCGCCCGCAGTCCCGATGTAGTAGATCGCCGGCTGTCCGGGCACTCCGCTTACGCCAGTGACACGTCCCGCGCGAAAAGGTCCAACCTGCCGCCACTGCATTCCGGCGTACAGCGATGGATCGTACTGCTGGGCGACTGCTGATAAAGAAAGTGTCAGGACAAAGAAAACGGTGAGAATCGTTAGCAGGAATGCGATAGGTTTATTGCGGCGAGCGGCGATTTGAAGCCGCAAGCTGCCGCCTAAGGCAAGCGTCATCCTCATACCTCCAAAATGAAGAGCTTACACCAAGAAGCCCGTCACTCGTGGCTTTGGGGCGCGTTGCCGTGCAGACGATAGACCATGCCTGTCTTGGTAGTTCCCAGAGAAATCCACTCCTTAACATCCTGCTGCAGGGTGATGAAGAATTGCTCTGAGAGCCTCTTGGGCTTCTCGTGGAGTTCATCTCCACGATTAAATTTGAGCTGATAGGCGAACTCTCCCACCAGTGGCGTGTGCTCTCCGCGCGTGCGCCACAGCGCGACATTACAATGACCGACCACGCCTTTGCCAAAGTCCAGGTCACCCAATTCCAGCAGAACTTCTTCCACGATGGCTTCGTTCACCAGCTTAACTTCCTCGTCCTTCGATTTCTTGAGAATGGCCAGCGCGGGAAAAACGTGGGCGAGCGCCCACATGCCGAGGCGGTCGCCTTCGTGCATCTGGCTGAGACCGAACTGGCAATTGTGCGAATACAGCAGGCGAAATCCGCCAATCGAATCCTTCAATGGAAGCGCTTCCGCCTTGAACTTGATCTGATATTTCCCGGCGATATTGGGACGGACATCCATCTCGGCCGCCTTTTTCTCATCGGGATGACGGAACTTGAAAACGACTTCCGGATCACCAACCGGAAAGCCGTCGACAAACATGACACGACGGCGCAGGATGAAGGCGTTGTTGTACAACCGAAAATCAGGCGTATCCATGAAAACAATTTCGCGGATCTCAGGCCGCCGTCCGACCTTAGGATCGGCGATGAAACCGACCTTTACGTCTTTCGCAGTGCGCTGGACAAGCTTGCCAAAATCACGGAAGCTATCCACGCAAGTAAAGCGATCGGGCTTAAGGATGAGCTTTGCCTCCAGATATTGCACGCAATCCAGCGGATGGCCATCGCTGTAGTTGCCGGCAAGCTGACCTTCCCGAGCCAACCACGTCTCCCCGGCCGCCTGGCCGGAGCTGACTTGCTGTTCCTCTTTGCCCTTTTCCTTCTTGTCGTCCTTCGACACTGCGTGCCTCCCGATTGTTCTTGTGACGCCTTTCAGCTCTTCACAACCTCGGCCTCGCCACCCTCCGGCCCGTAGAAGAATACCCACGTCGCGAAGTCATCGCTGAACTCGACGAAGCGATGCTCCTTGCCGGCAGCCACAAATAACACATCGCCGGGACCGAATGTCGTCTCCTCGTTCTCACGTTGGAAACGGCCGGTGCCGCTGGCGATGACGTAGATCTCGTCCCGCGTGTGGGGTGTCTGCGGATCATTGCCGCGTGGAGCATACAACTTCACCGTCAGCGTGCCGTGCCGGAACAGTTCGATGGATCGGTCGCCATCGCGACCGGGAAGTTGATCGAGACCGGTAAGAGCTTTCAAATATCCGTGAACAATTTTGCCTTCAATTTTTATTGTCATACTGTGTGGGCGCCTTTCGGTTTCCAAATACCGATGATGATTCCCATCAAAATGCAGCCCACCAGAGGATAGGCTGCGGAAATCAAGACGAACGGCCGCGGACGAATTTCGAACACCATTTCCGTGACCATGGCCATCGCCGCGGCCAAGCCGACGAGAATGCCGGCGCTAACGCCACGGAATAGACTCCAGGTTGTGGAACTGGCAACGACACGAGCGATCGCGTAGGCCATCAGGAAGCTGCAAAGGAGTGCGATGAGGTAGGGCCAAAAATTCGGATGCGACATGTACTGCTGCAGTTCCGCAGGCGCCATGCGCAAACCCTCCCTCCACTGACTCGCAAAGACGGTAAACCACACTGCGCCCAGAAGCCAATCAGCAATCGCCGCTACTAAGATTGCGATCCAATTCACGCGCACCGTCACGTCCTCCTTTGCCATGGCGACGATACACTTCTTCGATCAGGTTGTGCAATCGGCTTGCTAGGGAGCGCACATCGCAAGTACATCGTCTGGCGTATGGCCCTGCTCGCGCAAGGCGCGCAGGCTCAAGGCGTCATTCCGCTTCGCCAGCCGCACACCGGCATGGTCACGCACCAAATTGCAATGGTAGTAGGCGAGAACGGGAAACCCGAGCGCGCGGATAAGGAGGAGTTGCCGCGCGGTTGATTTCAGCAGGTCGGCGCCACGAACCACTTCCGTGATCTGCATTGCGGCGTCATCGGCTACCACTGCGAGCTGGTACGCAGGAACATCATCGCGCCGCCAGACAACAAAGTCGCCAAAATCCTTGCCGGAGACGAAGCTCTGTCGGCCTTGCCGTAGATCGTCAAATACGACCGGCTCACCGTCCGGAACAAGGAATCGCCAGTTCACGCCCTTCGGAACATCGTAGTTTCTGGCCTCGCTAATCTTGTTTCGGCAGTACCCCGGATAGACAGGTTCATCATCGGCGTCGTTGGGAGCTGCAGCTGAAGTGGCCAGATCTTTTCGCGAACAGGTGCAAGGATAGATGAATCCGGCGTCGCGCAGCCTGCGCCAAGTCTCGAGATACAGTTCTCGCCGACGGCCTTGTTCATATGGCGCAAATGGTCCGCCGACATCGGGACCCTCCTGCCAGCAGACGCCAAGCCAGCCAAGGTCTTCCATCATGGCTTGCGCGAATTCAGCCTTGGAGCGTTGCGGATCGAGATCTTCATTGCGGAAGACCAGCGTTCCATTGTGTGCGAGGGCACGCTGGTAGGCCGTCCAGAATGTGCAAGCGTGGCCGAGGTGCAGCAAGCCAGTCGGCGACGGCGCCAGCCGTCCGCGATAACCAGTTTGCCGTGTAGGGCTCAAAGCGGGAACCGGAATGGAATGATAGCAGGGGTTAACGGCGCACGAGTCTTGCGGTCGCTCAGTCCAGCGCGCCGACCAACTCCGGCTCGGGTTCTTCAGTTGGTTGTGCTTGCAACTTGGCCGGCTTGGAGACCGTTGGAGTATGCGGATGCAGGTCACGCGCATTTCGCAGCAGAAGCAGCAGCGGAGCCATCGCCCAGAAGATCACGCCCATGACCCAGAATGCCTCAACGAACGAGAGCATGGCCGCCTGTTGCTGCACCATCAGGTAAATCGCTCCCCAGGACTTGTGCGCGGCATCGTAAGCGCTTAATGGCGCATGCAGGTGGAACCAGCCCTGCAATCCGCGAAACATCATTTGAGTACGAAGGTCCATTGGCGTGACGTGGCTGATGAGCTGGTTCTGGTGCACCTGGTTGCGGCGCGCCAGGAACGTCGTCATCATCGCGATGCCGAAGCTGCCGCCGATATTGCGCATCAGGTTATAGATGCTGGTGGCATTTCCCATGTTCTCCCTCGAAATGTTGGACATGCTGGTGGTCATCAGAGGCACGAAGAGGAATGCCATTGCCGCGCCTTGGATGATCTGCGGCCAGAAGATATCCCAATAGCCGGCGTTGAGGTTCAGATGCGAGAGGCTGAACATGGTGTAGCCGCCGGTCAGGATTCCGATGAAAAGCAGTTTGCGCGGATCGAGTCGATTGGTGAGCTGGCCGCTGATTGGTGTCATCAGCAGCGCTCCGATACCGCGCGGCGACAGCGCGAGCCCTGATTGAAATGCCGGATAGTTGAGCAGTGTCTGGAGGTAAATCGGCAGCAGCATGAGCGACGCATAGAGCACGAAGCCCAGCATCGTCATTAGCAACGTGCCGGCGGCGAAGGTGCGGTCCTTCAGCACACGCAGATCGACAATCGGATGCTTGGCGGTGAGTTCGCGGATCACCATGCCGACCAGTCCGATGATGCACAGCGCCGCCCACAGGCGAATCTGATTGTTGCCGAACCAGTCTTTCTCCTGCCCTTTGTCGAGCACCATCTGCAACATGCCAAAGCCAAGCGCGAGAAATCCGATGCCCCACACGTCAACGCCGTAGGTGCGCTTGCGCAGGTACTCTGGATCGATCACGAACGTGCTGATCATGAGCAGTGAGAGGATGCCGACCGGCAGGTTGATGTAGAAGATCCAGCGCCAGGTGTAGTTGTCGGTGATCCAGCCGCCCAGCGTCGGGCCGATGATGGGTGCGAAGATGATGCCGAAGCCGAAGGCCGCCATAGCGGTGCCGTGTTTCTTGGGCGGGAACGTCTCCAGCAGCACTGATTGCGACAGCGGCTGCAGGCCGCCGCCGCTCAGGCCTTGCAGCACGCGAAAGAAGATCAGCCAGTCCAGACGGGTGGCCATGCCACACAATAGCGAGCTCAGAGTGAAGCCGGTGACGCAGAGCATCAGCATGCGCCGCCGACCGAAGCGGGTAGCCAGCCAGCCGGCCATGGGCAGGATGATGGCGTTCGATACCAGGTACGAGGTGACGACCCAGGTGCCTTCGTCGACCGACGCTCCCAAGTTGCCCGCTATGTGCGGAACCGACACATTGACCACGGTCGTGTCCAGGACTTCCATGAACGTGGCGAGCATGACAGCGGTCGTCACAATCCAGGGATTGACGTGGCTCAAGGAATCGCGGGACATCCATCGACAGCATAGGAAACCAACGACACAGCGGTCGGTGATATCGCTCACAGGGGGTTCGGTCGGGTGGTTGTGATCAGGATCACAAGCCCAAGTGAGGTGCGGTGCTAGGATACTGATTTATGTCTGCACCGAATTCCCTCTTCATACGCGCCTGTCAGCGGCTTCCAGTCGAAACGACTCCGGTATGGTTTATGCGCCAGGCCGGCCGCTACATGCAGCAATATCGCGACGTTCGCAAGCACCACTCGCTGGTCGAGATCTGCAAGAAACCTGACCTCGCAGCCGACGTCACGATTACCGCTGCCGAATTCCTCAATGTTGACGCGGCGATCATCTTTGCGGACCTCCTGCTGCCGCTGGAAGTCATGGGCCTGCCATTTCACTTTGCGGAAGGCGAAGGGCCGGTGATCGAAAAGCCAGTGCGCAACGCCGAAGACGTGAAGCTGCTGCGAACCGATCGCGCATCGGAACTGGGCTACGTGGCCGACGCGGTTGCGCTGGTGGCGAAACATTTTGGCGCGAAACTGCCGGTGATCGGCTTCTGCGGGGCACCGTTTACCCTGGCCAGCTATATGGTGGAGGGCGGTGGCTCGCGACACTACGTGGAAGTCAAGAAGCTGATGTACAACTCACCTGAAGTTTGGGATGAGTTGGTGGGCAAACTCGTCGATGTGCTGTCCGCCTATGCCGCGGAGCAGGTGCGTCGCGGCGCCGACGCACTGCAGATCTTCGACAGTTGGGTGGGCTGTCTGAGTGTGGAGGATTATCGGCGTTTTGCACTGGTGCCAACCACTCAACTTATCCAACGGCTACAAAAAGAGACGAAGGTTCCCATCATTTATTTCGGCACGGACAGCGCGACACTGCTGCCTTCCATGGCGGAAACCGGAGCGGAAGTGATCGGGCTTGACTGGCGCATACCGCTCGACGTGGGCTGGCAGACGGTGGGACATAACCACGCGGTGCAGGGCAATCTCGACCCGGTATTGCTGTTTGCCGGTTGGCGGGAGTTGAAGCAGCGCGCTGAACACATTCTTCGCCTGGCGGACAGCCGTCCCGGCCACATCTTTAATCTCGGCCACGGAATTCTGCCGCACACGCCGGTCGACAACGTGAAGGACCTGGCGCAATTTGTGCACGAGTTCGCAACCTCGGCGGCTCCGGCGAGGAAGCCATGAGCAAGAAAGCGGTTCTACTGATTGCGCATGGCAGCCCGGAACGAGTCGAGGACATCCCGGAATTTCTGCAGAACATTTCCCGCGGACGACCGATGTCTGACACTGTGGTACGCGAGGTTCAGCACCGGTATTCGCTGATCGGCAGCTCACCCTTGACGCGGATAACTCAGGCACAGGCGGACGGCGTGGCACGCGAGCTCGGCATTCCAGCCTACGTCGGAATGCGAAACTGGCATCCGTTTATTGCCGACACTTTGAAGAAAATGGCGGCTGATGGCGTGGAGCAGGTGGTTGCTATCTGCCTCGCGCCACACAATTCGCAAACCAGTGTCGGACTGTACAAACAAGTGCTCTTTGGAGCGGGCGCGCCGTTCGCTATTGATTTTGTCGAAGAATGGCACGATCATCCGCTGCTGATCGAGGCTTTCGCCGATAAGCTGCGCTCAGGCTGGAAAAGTGCGTGCGAGCAGCACGGTTCAGCTTTGCCGGTTGTGTTTACCGCGCACAGCGTACCGCAGCGAACGATTGCAGATGGTGATCCGTACGAAGCGCAAACGCGGGAGACCGCGGCACTGGTTGCGGCGAAGGTCCCGGAAATCGGCGCGTGGCGTTTCGCATTTCAAAGTCAGGGCATGTCGGGCGGAGAATGGCTAGGTCCCACAGTGGAGGACACGATCACACAGCTCCGCGAGAACGGTCACACGGGGGTGTTCATCCAGCCGATCGGCTTCGTCTGCGATCATGTCGAAATTCTTTTTGATGTCGACATCCTGTTCCGGCAATTTGCGGAAGAGCGTGGGATGAAGCTATACCGGGCAGAATCGCTGAATGATTCGCCGCTTTTCGTGCGGGCAGTCGCCGATCTGGCACGCCATCGCCTGGCTTCGCTGAGTCCGGATTGCGGGAGCAGCATCGAAACTGAGAAGATCTCTTAACAACCGCATGAAGCGGATAGCAATCATCGGTGGAGGCATTTCCGGGCTTAGCGCAGCGTTTTATCTGGAAAAGGCGCGCGCGGCCGGAAACGAGCTTCAGTACACGCTCTTCGAGAGCGGACAGCGGCTTGGCGGCTGCCTTTCGTCGGATCGCATCGAAGGCTGTCTTGTCGAAGCCGGTCCGGATTCCTTCCTCACAGAGAAACCCTGGGCGACAACGCTCTGCAAAGAGCTGGGAATTGCCGATCAGCTCATCGGCTCCAACGACTCGCAACGCAAGACCTACATTGTGGTACATGGACGATTGGTCGTGATGCCCGACGGCCTGATGTTCATGGTGCCGACGAAGCTCATGCCGACGGCGCTCTCGCCGCTCTTCTCGTGGAGCACAAAGATTCGCATGGCCCGCGAGCTGCTGCATCCGCCGCGGCCGATGCAGGATGACGAAACGGTCGCGCAGTTGGTGGAGCGGCATTTTGGGACAGAGGTTGTCGATCGCCTGGCCGATCCGTTGCTGTCGGGCGTTTACGGCGGCGATGCCGCAAAGCTGAGCGCACGTGCGGTGCTGCCTCGCTTTGTGGAGATGGAAGAAAAGTACGGCAGCCTGAGCCGTGCCATGCTGGCGGCTCACCAGAAGATGGCCGAGCTGGCTAAGAAGCAGCCGCCGCGCCCGCTGTTCACCTCACTTAAGGATGGAATGCAGCAACTGGTGGACGCGATCATCGCGAGGCTCGATCCTGAAGCCGTTCGTTTGCGCCAGCATGTTCGCCGCATCTATCCGCAGGATGGTCGCTGGAGAGTTTCACTGGAGATGAATGGTGACGAACTCTACGATGCGGTGATCGTCGCTACGCCCGCGCACATCGCCGGCGAGTTACTGGACGGAGTCGACCACGAACTGGCGCGCAACCTCCTGGAGATTACCTACAGCTCATCGGTGACCGTCACGCTGGGCTACTACAAGCAGCAGCTGGCAAAGTTGCCGCCTGGGTTTGGCTTCCTCGTGCCTCGCAGCGAGGGCACGCGGATGCTGGCGTGCACCTTCGTCCACAACAAATTTCCTCATCGCGCGCCGGCGGACAAGGGCATACTGCGCTGCTTCCTCGGCGGCGCACGTGACGAGGCGGTGCTCGGACTCAATGACGACGAAATCCTGAAGACCGTGCAACATGAGCTTCACAGCATCGTAAAGCTGGATTCACGGCCTATCTTCTCGCGCGTCTATCGCTGGCGCGAAGCCATGGCGCAGTATGAGCCGGGACACATAGCGCGCGTGGCGCAAATTGAACAGCGTGTAGCTGCAATTCCCGGACTCGCCATCGCCGGGAATGCCTACCATGGCATCGGCGTACCCGATTGCATTCGCTCCGGAATGGAAGCCGCAAACGCGGTGGCAGAGGTTACGCGTGAATCAGAGACGGCGCGCAGGTAGGACCTTCTACGCGCGGAGCCGCTCGCATATGGCCTCGCAGTGCCGTAGATCACTGACATCCCCGCTCTCAAGTAGTACCGTAAAGTTGGTCACCTGCCCCGACTGACAGGCTTCGGAGGTGACGGATGTCCATCATTCTGATCGTCATCTACTGTCTGATCGCTGCTTTCATCGTCTTCGGCCTGACCTTCCACAATGAAATGGTTGACGAGCGGCATCGCCAGCGCAATGTGGCGCGCTCGCTGACGGTGATTCAAGGCGGCAAACGGATCGTTGCCAGACCGCGTCGGCACCTCTAAGTTAGGATGTTATTTCGGCGGCTGAGCAGATCGTTGTGTCAGATCAGCTGCGTTCGATATTCGGGAGGATTGCGCATGGCAGAAGTTCGCCGGGGATTGATTATCGTCAACACCGGGCCGGGCAAAGGCAAAACCACAGCAGCGATGGGGACGGCGTTGCGCGCGGTCGGCAACGGAATGAAGGTCCTGATGCTGCAGTTCCTGAAGGGCTCGTGGCATTACGGCGAACTCGACGCTGTAAAGGCCTTTGGCGATAACTTCGTTATGAAGCAGATGGGGCGCGGCTTCGTAAAGGTCGGCGGGGCGGAGACGGATCCGGAGGACGTTCGCCTAGTCGAAGAAGCCTGGAACGAGGCGGAAAAGGAGATCCTCTCGGGCAATTGGGATCTGGTTATCCTCGATGAAATTAACTACGCCATCAGCTACAAGATGCTCGATCCGCAGAAGGTGATCGCTACGCTAAAGAAGAAGCCGGAGATGGTACATGTGATCCTGACCGGGAGAAATGCGCATCCGGATATCGTCGAGATCGCCGACACGGTGACCGAGATGAAGCAGGTGAAGCACGCCTACGAGAAGGGCGTGGAAGCGCAGAGAGGGATTGAGTACTGAAGCGACTAGCAACTAATAGCGACTAGCGATTAGCAACCCAGACGGCATCTGCGAAACCCATTGAACCAATTCCCTTCAGAATTCGCCACCAGCTGCGCGCATCTCATTTTGTATAGCTCACCCGCCAAATCGAGTTCGAGCCGTCATCCGTGATCAGCAGCGATCCGTCCGGTGCAACCGTTACCCCGACAGGGCGGCCCCACACCTTACCGTCGGGCAGCACGAAGCCGGTGAGGAAGTCTTGATACTCGCCGCTCGCCTTGCCGGTCTGATGTAGCGGCACGCGGATCACTTCGTAGCCGGCGCGCGGACTGCGGTTCCACGAGCCGTGCTCTGAGGCGAAGATGTCGCCCTGATAGTCCGCGGGAAACTGCTTGCCTTCATAAAATGCCAACTCTAACGAAGCGTTGTGCGGTTGCAGCAAGACGTCAGGAACAATCGTTTTGTTTTTCAGCTCGGGATGTTTTCCCTTCTGCCGCGGATCAGGATTTCCACCCATGTAGTAATACGGCCAGCCGTAGAAGCCGCCTTCCTGCACATGCGTGATGTAGTCAGGAACGAGATTGTCGCCCAGACCATCGCGCTCGTTGACGGAGCACCAGAGACCACCGGTTTTGGGATTGATCGCGAGGCCGCCGCCGGCATTACGGATTCCGTACGCGTAAACATGCACGTCGGAGCCATCAGGATTCATCACCAGAATGTCGGCGCGGTTCTTCTCGTCGGGAGACGTGTCGGGATCGTCAACGTTGGAGGCCGATCCTACTCCAACAAACAGGCGTTTGCCATCAGGGGAGAAAACAAGATCGCGCGTCCAGTGACTGCCTCCACTCGGCAGCGTAGCGATTCGATCCGCCTTGCCTGTGGGCTTCAGGGCGCCGTTGGAATAAGGGACACGAATGATCGCGTCGGTATCGCCGATGTAGACATATTGAGGATTCGGTCCCGGCGGATAGAACGCGATGCCGTAAGGCTGACTCAGGCCGGTGGCGAAGACGGCGGTCTGCTGCGGCCGTCCGTACTCTGTAATGCCGCGGAAGATTTTGATATCGCCGTCGTGACTCTCGGCGACGAAGAAGTCGCCGTTGGGAGCAGTAATAATCTCGCGCGGCTGCTTCACGTCAGTCGTGTACAGCTCAACTTTGAAACCAGCCGGAGTCTGCGGCCAGGCGTCGTTGGGGCGATCGACCACATCCGGTCCATTTATGGCCGACTTTGTGGCATACGGAGCGGGCAAATCCTGAGTCGTGATTTTGTGGACTGCGCCTGGCTTTTCATAGCGGTAGTCGGTGAAAGGGCCTTGCGGCGGCGGTGCCTTAGTCGGATTCTCGGCGCAGGAGGACGAGCAAACAAAAACGAGGGAAACGACGAGCAGTTTGAGGAATTGCGAAAGGTCCATCCGTATAGCCTCGAGAGTTGGAAAAATCGGTTGCAGCAAATCCAGCACGCGGTCCCCGCGGCTGCGTGTTGATGTTCTTTAGATGACGCAACCGATTGTAGGATTTGTTGAGAAAACGGTGCGGGTTTACAAGACAAGCGACCCGCGGTCGAACCGGTTTGACGATCGCTTGTCGATCGCTTGTCGATCGCTTCTCGATCGCGGGCCCCATCAATCTCCTCGAGAAACTCTGATTAAGTTCCTCAGCGGTTAAAGCCGCAGACATTTTGCGGCGTTAACGGACGGTCTGAAGGCCGTCCCCTCCAAAGACAACGCCTTAATCGGGGCCTCCTTAGCGCTTGTACCCGATCTTGCGCAAGAAATCGTGACGCCAACTGATGTCTTCATCACCTTCAACACCTTTCGGGGATGAGCCATCGATCACGCCCAGAACCCCGCGCCCTTGCTCCGACTGCGCGACGATGATCTCCACGGGATTCGCAGTGGCACAGAAGATGGAGCAGACTTCGGGCACGTTGCGGACGGCGGTCATAATGTTGATCGGATAGGCGCCGGTCAGCACGATTACAAATGTATGACCGCTGGCCAGCGCCTGCGCGTTGCGAATGGCGACCTCGCGCAGAGCCTGATCGTTGCCTTCGGATCGAGTGAGGCAGGCTCCGGAGCTTTCGTTGAAGGCAAGACCAAACTTGGCTTGCGGGACGGTCGTGGTAATCACCTCGTAAAGATCTTCGACAGTTTTGATGAAGTGCGATTGGCCGACAATGATGTTGGCGTCGGAGGGAAATTCCATTCGGACGGACTTGAGCTCAAGCATGGTTTCATCTCCTCGACAATGCTCAGCATAGCTTAGTAAGACGACACCTGGTTACCGGATGCTGAAGAAGGACAGGAACTCCTGCACCAATCTGGCGGGCAATTCGTCGCGGTTGGATTTCTGTAGCAGTCCGTGCCCCGCGCCTTCGATCGGAAACAGCTTAGTTGCAGCTGGGATCAGCTTGATTGCGGCTTCGAGCTCATCGATGGAGCCGAAGGCATCGCGAGTTCCACTGACAAATAAGGTTGGCGTGCGCAGGTCCGGCAGATGTGCGGTGCGGAGTTGTTCGGGTCGTCCGGGCGGATGCAGCGGATAAGACAAAAGCAGCAGGCCCGCGACCAGCGACGGCTCGGCTGCTACCAACATGCTGGCCTGTCGCCCACCGTAGGAGACGCCGCCAAGGAAGGCCCGGCCGCCAAAGCGCTCTCGCATGAGAGCGACGGCACGCCGCAAACCAGCCTGATCGTGCTTCGCATCGGAGGGCGACGGCGGACCGGTGGGGCGTCTTTGCCGGTAGGGCAGATCGCAGCGCAACGTGGTCACGCCAGCAGCGGCTATCCGTTCGGATAGTGCGACCAGCAGTGGCGCCTTGGCGTTGCCGCCGGCGCCGTGCGTCAGAACGAGAAAACCTTTGCCCGCAGGTTCGGCGAGATGAAGGAATCCGCGGACGGGCGCTTCCGCAACGCCCATATCAACAAACGATTCCGCCAAAGCTTGTGGCATCAGTGGTCCTTCCGGTACGTCAGGTTCTGCAACTGAAGAAGCTGCTGAAAAAATCGAGAAACCAGATCCCTCGCGGACTAAAGTCCGCGAGGGATGACAAAAAATGGGCGGCTTATCGGCACGACTGGAAGTCGTGCCCTGTTACAAGACGCTCGTAAACGACTTTTTCAGCAGCCTGTAATTAACCTTCTCTCGGCCACCTTCGTGGCAGCTCAAAAAAAATTATACCCACTGTGAGGGAGTTCGCTTGCGAATGTCGCATATCAGAGTGAGCGGGAATTCGCACCTACTCTGCAGTACCCGTAAGACGGGCACCGATCAACCATGACGGTCCAGCCGCGAACCGCCAGCCGCCAAGACAGCTTGAGGAGAATCAAAATGAAGCGCTTTCAGATCTGCCTGGTCCTGCCCTTTGCCCTGCTGTTCTCGATGTCAGCGTGGGCCCAGAATTACACTTACATGAGCATCAACAGCCCGAGCGATGGCAACAACCCGTTTACCCAGTTGCTGGGCATCAACAACAGCATGGTGATCGCCGGCTACCACAACTTCTTCAACAATCAAGGATTTGTTCTGACCTTGCCGCGCCAGTTCATGACGGAGAACTATCCGAACTCAATGATGACGCAGGTCATCGGCATCAACAACAGCAATACCACGTCGGGCTTCTACGTCGACCAGAACAGCGTCACCCACGGCTTTTACCACACCAGCAATGGCACGTTTACCAATGTCGACTATCCCAATACCGCTTTCAACCAATTGCTCAGCCAGAACGATCTGCAACAGGCGGCGGGCTACTACAGCTTGAGCCAGGACAACTCCACGCCCGACTTCCCGTACATCTATGACGAAGTGGGCGGAGTGTTCGAGGTGATCTACATTCCGGGTGCGGTGGGCGGAGCCCAGGCGACCGGCATCAACAACTCGCAACAGAAGTGCGGATTCTTCATCGACAGCAGCATGGTGAACCACGGCTGGCTGCTTAATGGCGGAGTATTCGTGCAACTTGACTTCCCCGGCAGTACCTTTACCCAGGCGCTGGGATTGAACAACAAGGGAAGTGTGGTTGGCGATTACATGGACAGCGGCGGCCTGACCCACGGCTTTGTTTACACGATCAGCACAGGCAAGTACGTCTCGATTGACGACCCCAGTGGAGTGGGTTCGACGATCGTAAACGGCATCAACGATGCTGGCGACCTGGTCGGCTTCTTCGGCACGGCCCCGATCAACACCGGCTTCCTGGCTTTGCCGCAGTAACCATTGCGGTCAACTCAACACCTCACGCTAACGGCGACCGAGCGCTCCCTCGGTCGCCTTTGATTGTTGAGAGCGTTACGCCGCGAAGATTTTGTAAAGCATCAGGTAGATGATGACGCCGGTTACCGAGACGTACATCCAGATCGCAAAGGTGTAAGGTGCGATTGCCTTGTGCCGGGCGAACTTTCCCTTCAACGCGCGAGCCAGCGTGATGAGAATGAATGGAACGACAGCAGCAGCGAGAATCGTGTGCGAGATCAGGAGTGTGAAGTAGAACGGTCGCGAAAGGCCTTCACCGCGAAAGTGGGTTACTCCGGCGCGCAGGACCAGGTGATAGTAGAGATAAAAAACCAGGAAGAGTGATGAGGTAATGAAGGCGGCAATCATCAACCGCTTGTGCGCCTGGATGCGCCGCGTCTTGATGCAATACAAGCCGGAGCCTATCAGCACGGCACTGGAGCCGTTGAGCACGGCATCGAGGGTTGGGAAAAATATCGGGCTCAGTTGCATTACGCCGCCGGTTTCGTGCTGCGCCGATTGGCAACGATGAATGACAGGCCAAACATGATCAGGGTGAACAGCGCCAGGACCCCGAGGTTACCGGCCAGCGACAAGTCGGTCGCCGACGAGCCGGGAAATAGCAGCGAGCGCAAGGCTTCCGTGCCGTAGGTCAATGGATTGATGCGCATCAGCAGGCGAATCCACAGGGACGCGCCGGAGAGCGGAAACAACGAACCCGACAGCAGCCAGAGCGGAATCAGAAAGAGGTTGATGATGGCGTGGAAGGCCTGCGTCGAATCCATCGGCCACGCGATGATGAAGCCCAGCGCGGTGAGCGAGAATGAGACCAGAAATATTGTTACGACGATGAGCCCGAAACTGGCCAACGTGAAATGCACTCCGACAGCCGGCGCGAAAACCAGGAAGATGAGACCTTGCAACGTTGCCAGCGTCGCTCCGCCGAGAACTTTGCCCAGCACGATAACCGACCGGCTGACCGGCGCAACCAGCACCGAGAGCAGGAATCCTTCCTTGCGATCTTCAATCACCGACATCATGGTGAAGATGGCGGTGAAAAGCACGATCATGATGAGCGCGCCGGGAAAGAAGAATGCCAGGTAATGCTGGCCGCCGGCGCCGCTGGAACGAAATGACGTGCCGAAGCCGGAGCCGATGACAATCCAGAAGAGCAGCGGAGAAACGATAACGCCGACGACGCGGGCGCGCTGGCGATAGAAGCGTATGATCTCGCGCCACCAGAGAGAAAGCGAGGGCAGCAGCATGCCCGCGTTCGTCGGGGTCAGGGCTGCGGGAAGAGATTGAGTGTTAGTTGCCATCTTCGGTTGTCAGTTGTCAGTTGTCGGTTGTCGGTTGTTGGTTGTCGGTCTCTTCTTCGGTCCAGAAGCGATGGCCGGTGCGGCGGATGAAGACGTCTTCCAGGCTGGGCTTGTGGATGGAGACGCCTTCGATCTCGCCGGGAAATGCTTCGACGACATCGGTGACGAAGCGGTGTCCGCTCTCGATTTCCAGACGCACCTGATGATCTAGAACCGTCGGATGCAGAGCGAAACGCTGTTCGATTCGTCGCGCGAGCGATTCGGGCTCCTGCGCTTCCAGCAGAATCACATCGCCGCCGATCTCGCTCTTCAACTCTGCCGGAGTGCCCAGCGCAACTACGCTGCCGTTGGCGTAAATCGCCAGCCGATCGCAGCGCTCGGCTTCTTCCATCAGGTGCGTCGTTACCAGAACCGTTACGCGCTCTTCGTCGCGCAGAATCTGCAGATACTGCCACAGGTCGCGACGCGCGCCGGGATCGAGGCCGGTCGTCGGTTCGTCGAGCAGGAGCACCGACGGATGATGCAACAGCCCTTTTGCGAGCTCGAGACGACGCTGCATACCGCCGGAGAAAGTCTCGGCTTTTTCTTTGGCACGATCAGCGAGGCCCACACGGCTCAGCATCTCGGCAACGCGTTTCTTCAAAGCCGCACCACTGAGTCCGTAGATATGGCCGATGAGCATCAGGTTCTCTTCGGCTGAGAGCTTGATGTCGATGCTCTGCGCCTGGAAGACCACGCCGATGTTGCGGCGAACCAGCGCGGGCTCGCGCGCGACATCGTGTCCCATGATCAGCGCCCGGCCGCCAGAGGGCAGCATCAGGGTCGAAAGAATGCGGAAGGTTGTGGTCTTGCCGCTGCCGTTGGGGCCGAGCAGGCCGAAGATCTCGGCGGGACGAACATCGAACGACACGCCGGCCAGCGCGACACGGTCGCCGTATTGATGGCGAAGAGCTTGCAGTTGAATGACGGCGGTCTCGGCAGAGACGGAATCGTCTACCGCGGGCTGGTGGAGGGTGTCGGAAACGCTCATACGAGGGCCACCATTGATTCTATATGGCGCGGGAGGACAGTGCCTGTGCCGACCGAAATGATTGAATGGCGCCGAACTGCCCCGCCCTAGCCAAACGAGGGCTAGAACGGGGCACCCACGCAGGTCTAGTTAAGCTGATAGGGGTCCTTCGACTCCGGCGCGCGGCGCGCCTGCGCTCAGGATGACACGACTGTTATCACTCAGCTTAATGGTGATTGCTGGATTGCTGACGGCTGAGAGCTGACGGCTGACAGCCGCTTCACGCCCGATTGATCATCATCAGCGCAAACAAGAGAGGCAAGTAGATCACGGATGCCTGCAGGACGTGGCGGGCGCGGATTTTCGACTCGGGTGCAGCGGGCGCGAGTTTCATCGTCCACATACGCAGGCTGAACCACAGCATGCCGATACCAAGCAGCAGCGCGCCGGCGAAGTAGGTCCATCCCGACATGCCCATCAGCGTCGGCGCGAGCGAGACCGGCACGAGCGCCAGCGCATACATCACGATGGCAAATGCGGTCGAGCGGCCGTCGCTCTCAACTACGGGCAACATGCGGATGCGCGCGTTCTCGTAGTCTTCGCGATAAAGCCAGGCGATGGAGTGGAAGTGCGGGAACTGCCAGAAGAAGAGGATGCCGAACAAGACCAGCGCTTCGGCGTCGAGGCGGCCGCGGATTGCCGTCCAGCCGAGCACCGGAGGCATGGCTCCAGGAAACGCGCCCAGGAAGGTGCAGATCGGATGAACCCGCTTCATCGGCGTATAGACGCCGAGATAGGTGATCGAGGTAAGCGCGGCCAGTGCGGCGGTGAGCCAATTCGTTGTTGCCCACAGGTAGAGCACGCCGCCGATGGTCATGCCGAACGCAATGACGGAGGCATGGAGCAGGCTCATGCTGCCGGTGACCAGCGGACGCCGCGAGGTGCGGCGCATGAGGGCGTCGATGTCGCGCTCGACAACTTCATTGATGGCAGCAGTGCCACCGCTGACCAGGCCGATGCCGATCAGCGCGTGCAGCAGCGTCCAGGAAAGTGAGGAGGCGCCGGATTTCGCAGCGGCGAAGTATGCACCGGCCCAGGCGGTCATCACGATCAGGGTGGTGACGCGGGCCTTGGTCAGAACGGCATAGTCGCGAGCCAGCGCGGCAATTCCCTGGCGCGGAACAGCCAACGGCTGACTGGCGGTGCTCATGCGATGACGGCCTTTCGTTGCGCGCCTTGCGCTGCGGTTTCGGTAACGGGAGCGTTGATCATTCGCCGCGCCTGGATCGCCAGCACGACGGCCACGGCCATCACCAGCGCACCGCCAGCCACGTGCGCCACCGTGGTTACGACCATGATCTGCATCGGCTGTATCGCGTTATGGCCCCGGGTCATGCGCGTGAGATAGGCGAAAAATCCCAGGCCAAGCTGGAGCAGCAGCATCGCCAGCAGCAACTCCGCCGGCTTGCGCAAGTGACCGACATTACCATAGCGAGTCAAGATGCGCACGATGGTCCAGCATAATATCACCGTCACCACACATGCCCCGACGAGGTGGGGGAGGATTTTGATTCCGGAATGGCGAAAGGCCGCGCCCAGGATCAGCTGCACCCACACGCAGGCGGCCGCCAGCGCGGTAAGCGTCGAAGTGCTTGGCGTGAGGTCGGCCTCGCGGATGGTGGCGGAATCCTCCAGCCAGGTGCGACTGGTGAACAACGCCATTGCAACCACGATGCAGAAGATCATCTGCGCCAGCGTGGCATGGGCAGTCGAGACCGACCAGGGCAGGAAGTGCAGCACAGTAATGCCGCCGAGAATGCCTTGACCGATCACCGCACCGAGCGCTGTCCAGCCCAGCACCCGCATCCACTTACGGCTATCAACTCGCTGGGTCCATACCGCCATCACGATGATCAGCAGGCCAATGAATTCGGCGATCATGCGGTGGGTGTGCTCGTATTGCACACCGCCGACCATGGGCGGCAGCTTGTAGAGCGAACCGAAGGAAGTCGGCCAATCGGGGACGGAGAGACCAGCGTCATTGCTGGTGACCAGCGCGCCGGCGACGATGAGCAGAAATGTTGCCCAAGCCAGGATTACGATAAAGCGATGATGCGCCGGATTGTAGGCGGTACGGTCAGATTGCGACGTCAGAACAGGCTCCCTATAACATTTGCGTCCGCGCAAAGCGAGGTTTCGCTTGTGGGGCGACATCACCGGTCCTCGCCAAAATTCAGCGCGGACGGGGCGAAGAAAGTTCAGTAGAAATTGCGGCTCAAGAAACTGCGGCGAACGCTGAGTCTCATCCCACGTTCGCGGGTTATTGTATCAAACTGAATTGGCGAGGCGACAGCATCCGACGGCGGGCACCGGCGAAGCCGTCTGGCGCGAATGGCCTGATCTCTTATTTTCTGCTGCAGCTTTCGGCTAACCCAACCCGAGGGGTCTCGATAGCCATCGAAACTGGGAGTCATGGCAAATGGACATCGTCTCGCATTCCTGATCGTCGAGGCCGAACCCGCGCAGGGTCTGTCGACGCGAAAGCTTCTGTTGGAGAGCGCCAAACACAACGTTTTGACCGCCTATTCGCCGCAGGAAGGTACGAGGATGTTCCGGCGCTTTCCACACGTCGATGTAGTCGCGGTCGACGGTTCGTTCGGTGAAGAGGCTTGCAGCCAGTTGGTCAGGCAGCTAAAGGAACACCACGCAAAGATACGCGTCGTGGCGTTCGTGCCGCACGAGGGCGCGCAATGCAAGTGGGCGGATGAGACTACCAGCTCACACGATCCCGCCGGGCTGCTGAAGCTGCTGGAGGAGATGGGAGGCCGCACGGATATCGCGTAACCCTCACTCGCCGCTGCTGACCTCGGCGGCCAACCACGCCAGATAGTCGTCGCTTCCACCTTCGATCGGTAGCTCGATACATTCTGGCAGTTCGTAGGGATGCAGCGCCCGGAACGCGGACGGCAACTGCGCGGCGTGATCGGTTGTGGTCTTGATGAGCAGCAGGTATTCCTGCTCGTTGTGCACCTTGTGCTTCCAGCGGTAGACAGAGCGGATGGGGCCGACAATGTTGACGCAGGCGGCCAGCCTTCGTTCGACCAGTTGCTGGGCAAGCTTTTCGGCTACCTCTTTCAGACCAACCGTGGTGAGCACGATGCGCGTGTTCGTCATCGAAGAGTCCCTGGGAATTAAGTTGAGACTGTAGCATGCGGTCGCGGGGGGCTGCGAGGACAAACGTCGACTTGCGCGATACGGACTCGCTCTTAGGCTGAGCGTCATCGGATGCCGCGGATGTGAAAGCCAGATCCGGTGCGATTTTCCGCTGTTTCGCCATCTATTCGTTGTATCTGAGTTGGTTCGCGACAGCGGTTTCGCTGGAACTTCGCTTGACTGCAGTAGTAATGCGCGGTCTTCTAGATGATGCTGTGACGATCACGGTTCACATCGCGGGCAAATGGCTGTATCGCATGCGTCGCGTGCTGGCGACGCTGTGCATTGGTCTGCTGGCCGCCTCGATCGGATACAAAGTGGTATTCGGCGCCAACGGCATGAAGATCTGGGAGAGCAAGCGCGCGGAAGTCCAGGCCCTGCAGCTGGAGCTCGAGCGCAAGAAAGCCGAGCATGAAGAACTGGATCGCCATGTGCAGGCGCTGCAGCGCGGCGACCCCAGCGTGATCGAAAAGGAAGCGCGCGAACAGCTGGGCTATGTCAAGCCCGGCGAAGTGGTGCTGTTCGAGCAAAGATCAAAGACGCTGCCGAGCCCGGCGCCATCCGTCACTGACACCTCCGTTCAGAAATAATCCCGCCAGGCTGGGACGATCCGGTTACCCATCGCGACGAATCGCAGACCAGATTCCGGCTTTTCTTCTGCCAATCGTCAGCTGCAATGGAATAAACTTGTCGGCAATGCAATCTGCGCCGCAACGATTGACGTACGAAAAGAAGGAATGGAGCGCGGCGAACCGAACCGGCATCTGAAAACAGGGCGCGCCTCTCGCCGATTCCATTCGTTATTAAAGCGGCTGCCCTCTGGCGGCAAACTCAAATAGGAGATTGAAGATGAAACGAGTTCTATTGGTGATTGGGCTCTATCTTCTCAGCATGACCCTGTTGGCGGCGGCGAAAGACCAGACCTGGAACGGCTGGATCAGCGATTCCAAGTGCGGAGCCAAGGGCGCCAATGCAGCGCACGAGGCCTGCGCCAAGAAATGCGTCGGTGGAGGCGCAGCTCCAGTCTTTGTCAGCGATAAGGACCAGAAGGTGATTCCCATCGACAACCCGGCGGCGTTACAGGATCACCTGGGACATCACGTGGCTGTCACCGGCACGATGACGGCCAGTGGTTCCATGCACGTGGATAGCGTGAAGATGCTGTCGCAATCAGGAGGGAGCGGCGGCGGCATGAGTGACATGCATTGATTCGAAAATTAGCGGATAACAATTAGGGTTTCAGCCGATGGGAACGCGTGTGTCTCAGAAGCTGAAGCCCTCGTTTTTTGCGACGTTCGGCAAGACCTTATGTCACCGGCTCAGACAAGGATTTAAGTGGCTTGTACGCTGGCCTGAAGGCCAGCTCTGCCCGGGTACTGTCCTAATTCTGTCCTAGAACACTACCTCTACCCGAACGTCTCCCTATTCCACTTCGTGCTTGGCGGTGTAGCCTTCGCGGGCGAGAACCGTGTACTTAATGTCCTTATTCTTTTGATCCTTGATGATGAGCGGCTTGTCGTCGGGACCGACCAACTCCACCCTCAGCTTGCGATAGGTGCCGTCCTGCTTGGTATTGGTCGGCTTGTAGGTGATGGTGTATTGATCGCGAATGGTGCCGGCGATCTCGCGGAAGATGTCAGGAAACTCGCCAAGCTGGCGTGGAGCATAGGTACGCCCGCCGGTCATGCGGGCGAAGACGGCCATTTGGTTTTTTGCCTGGGCGTAGTCGAGCAAGTAGCTGCTCATTCCCACGTTGCCTCCACCCGCTGCCTGCATGAACTCGATGAAGGCCTCGCCGGTGCAGACGGTGTAGATGGTCACATTCGGTGTAGCCTTAATCTTCTTGATCGTCTGATCGAGGGTGATTTTGCTGAAGGTGTCGCGGCCACTGGCGATCACCACCAACTCCTTGTGCCCGGGGATACGATCCAGGCGATCGAGCGTGTCGTACATCGAGTCGAAAATATCGGTCTCGCTGAAGCCGGGGATGCGCAAGGTGTTTAAGGCTTGGAAAACCGAGTCTTTATTCTGGGTGAAATCCAGCAGGACATGCGGCTTGACGTCGAAGTAGACGATGCCGATCCAGTCCTGCGGCTGCAACATGGATGCAAAAGCGTACGAGCCATTGAGCGCGTCGATCATGAAGTTGTAGTTGGTGGCCGCGAACTCCACCAGCAGCACCGCTGTAATCGGCGCTTTGCTTTTGCTCACGCTCTGGATTTTCTGCGGTACGCCGTCTTCCCAGATCTTGAAATGCTCCTGCGCCTGCTCGACGGGAAGGTCGATAGGCAAGCCACTCTTCTGAAGGATCTGAGCGTCAACCGTCACTACCGGTACGTCGACGTGCAAGGAGAATTGCGGAATGTCGGTCGGCTTGGGCTTGGCCGGTGGAGGCGCCTCTTCAGTATTGCCCTTCTTCGGCACGGCGATAGATCCGGATTCGCCTCCGGGACCTCCAGCTTCGGCTGGAACCTGGTCCTGCTGCTTTTGGTTAGGCTGTGATTGCTGCTGATCGCTGCCGTTGGCCTGGGCGAGTGCGCCCGGCGCGCAAAAGAGAGCGATCGCCAGCAATGCGGCTAGTGCCGCACCAAAGGGACTACAGGCCACAGGTGATTTACTGGGGAACTTAAGGTGTTTCTCAGAACACATTGGAGTGCCTCATCGGCTCGTTTGTCTGGTAGTATAAATGCACTTTCAACCTACCTGTTTCGGTGTGGGAAGGCAGAACCTGCTATCCGGTTAGACGGCTGTGTGTCCACATAGGAAGAGGAAGGTGCTGCGATTTTCGGTTGCGGAGCCGAAATCAAGGCAAGAACAGGGAAGCATGTATTGCCGCGCGCTTGCGTCGTTCGTCGTCTGCCTGACCGCTGTTGCCGCTTTTGGCGTCCAATCCAAACCCCAAATCATGCCGGAAGACCAGGTGAAAACTGGGATGCACGGCGTCGCCTACACCGTCTTCGAGGGCACCAAGCCGGAGGCGATGGACGTCGAGATTCTCGGCGTGCTGCGCGACATGGCGGGGCCGCAGGCTGACGTAATCCTGGCGCGCCTGCACGGCAGCAAGGTGGAGTACACGGGTGTGGTCGCGGGCATGAGCGGCAGCCCGGTCTATATCGACGGCAAGCTGGTCGGCGCAATTGCCTATCGCATTGGCGAGTTCTCCAAGGAACCGATCTGCGGCATCACGCCCGCGGCATCGATGCTGGAGATCGACGAGATGGACAAGACGCCGCTGACCGATGTTTCCCACACAGCGGGCGCTCTCAAGCAGGAGGTCAATCGCACCTCGGGACCGGGACTGCCAAGCGATGCCGGCTCGCAATCGGGATTCGCGAATCTGCTGAAGCCGATTGATACGCCGCTCGTCTTCACGGGATTCAGCACGGAAACGATGCGGCTGTTCGCAAAGGACTTTTCTTCCGCCGGCGTGGTGCCGGTGATGGGCGCAGGCTCGGTGAGCAATGACAAACAGCCTGAGCCGCTGGAGCCGGGATCGGCGGTCAGTGCGATTCTGGTGCGCGGCGATATGAATATCGCGGGCACGTGCACGGTCACCTACATTGATGACTCGCACCTGCTGGCCTGCGGACATCCTTTCCTGCAAGCCGGCGGCGTCGATATGCCGATGACCAAGGCGACGGTGCTGGCGACTTTGCCCTCGCCGGAAAATTCCTTCAAGATCGTCAACACGACCGAGACGGTGGGGGCATTCGTTCAGGATCGGCGCGCAGGCATCATGGGACGATTCGATCGCGCGCCCCACATGATCCCGGTGACGCTGACGTTTAATGGCGTCGCGCATCCCAAGCAATTCCACTACGAAGTGCTGAACAACGCCAAGATCACGCCGGCCGCGATGATGGCGACCGTGTTCAATGCGATTCAGGGCATGAATGAATACGGCGAAGACACGACCTATCGGCTGGCCGGCGACATCGACGTGCTGGGCTATCCCAAGCTCAGCGTGAAGAACATGTACGCGCCGCTCGATGGCTCGACGCCGACGGCTTACGGCATTGCGCTGTCGATTGGCGAGTCCTTCAGCCGCATTTTCGAAAACCCATACGAGACGCCAAAGATTGAAGGCGTGGAACTGAGTTTCGATCTCGTGCCGGATCGCCGCTCGGCCCGCCTGGAAACTGCGCGAACCGATGTGACCGAAGCGCGCCCGGGCGATGAAATCACCATCGAGACGCTGCTGAAACCGTATCGCGGCGAGAGCATTCTGCGCACTATCCCGGTAAAGATTCCTACCTCAACGCCGCGCGGAACACTGCGAATCCTCATCAGCGACGGCGAGACCCTGGACAAGATGCACCGCGTTACCGGACCGACGACGCATCATCTCGATCTGGGCTCGACCATCGCCCTGCTAAACAAGGAGCACAGCAACTCAGACGTCTACGTCTCGCTGCTGGAAAACAATCCGCAAGCCATGGTCGAAGACAAGGTCATGCCCACTCTGCCGCTGTCGGTGATGAACGTGATGGACGGCCTGCGCGGCACGCAGGACATGATCGTGGTTGGCGAGTCGGCGCTCGACGAAGCGGCAACGCCGGTGGATTACGTCGTCAGCGGCTCGCAGATCATTACGCTGAACATCAAGTAGGAAGCAATTAGCAATTAGCAATTAGCAATTAGCAATTAGCAATTAGCTGCTCGGCGGTCAGCGTCCAGTACTGAACATTCCGCGTTCAGGATCGAGCGCCCATTTCTAAAGGTGTCATCCTGAGCGGAGTGAGGCTGCGACAGCGGCCGAGCGGAGTCGAAGGACCCCTATTGTTGGCAGCAGATAGTCTCCTTGCACCCTCCACGTGCTTTCCTTATCGTTAAGTTGAAATGTTGTCCGATCCACACCGATTGATGAAAATACTTCGCTCATTGCTTCCGACCATCCTCCTGCTAGCCACCGCCTATGCCCAGACCACGCGCACGTGGCAGCAATCCAAGTACGACGAATTTGAGAAGGGTACGGCGCACGGTATTGCTATCGCGAGCGACGGCGAACTGACGCTCGCGCCGTCGTTCACCGCGCTCTACACCACGCCGTCTACTTATCTTTGGGACGTTGCGTCCGATTCCGAAGGCAATGTCTATACTGCCGCAGGCTCGCCTGCGCGTGTGTATAAGCTCACGCCGGACGGCAAGGCGCACATCATCTTTGCGCCGCAGGAGCTGCAGGTGCAGGCGATCGTGGTCGACAGCAGCGGTGCGATTTACGCGGCGACATCGCCTGACGGCAAGGTCTACAAGCTGGTTCATGGCGGTCCCGCGCCGGGGAAGACGCCAGAGGGCTCACACACCACAGCAGAAGTGGCCGCTGCGCAGGAGGGAGCAAAGCCCGGCGAGAAAGCTCGCCCTTCGGTTGAGGTCGATCCCAGCTACAGCGCCAGCGTCTATTTCGATCCCAAGACGAAGTACATCTGGGCGCTCGCGCTCGATCGGGACGGGCAGCTGTACATCGGCACCGGCGATCGCGGCGAAATCTTCCGCGTCGATCGCGGCGGCAATGGCAGCCTTTTCTTCAAGAGCGACGAGGCGCAGATTCGCGCGCTCGACTTTGACAATGCCGGCAACCTGATCGCGGGCACCGATGGCAGCGGGCTGATCTATCGCATCTCGGCGTCGGGTCAGGGCTTCGTGCTTTACAGCGCGCCGAAGAAGGAGATCACGGCGCTCGCCGTGGATAAGCAGGGCAACATTTACGCCGCCGGCGCGGGCGAGAAGCGGGGAAGCTGCGGCGCCTACGGTTCCGTCACTTGGGCCACCCGCGGTTGTTGTTGTGGCTCCTTCGACGACCAGCGCGCCGTCAACGACATCGCCTTCTGCGCCTTCGGCGTCCGGTCCAATCTCTTTGATTAGCGCTATTCCCAGTGTCTCCACGATGGGCGGATCGGAAATCTATCGCCTCTCGCCCGACGGTTCACCCAAGACAATCTGGTCGTCGCATGAGGATCTGGTTTACGCGCTGGCGTTCGATCACGAAGGGCGCCTGCTGGCGGGAACGGGCAATCGAGGGAGGATCTACGTTATCGCCGGCAACCAGTACACCGATCTGGCTGAAGCCAGCGCCAGTCAGGTGACCGCGTTCGCGCCGACACCGAAAGGCGGACTCTACGCGGCCACCAGCAATCTGGGCAAGGTCTTCCTGCTTGGCCCGAATGCGGTGAGCGAGGGCACGTACGAAAGCGACGTTTTCGATGCGAAGATTTTTTCCAAGTGGGGACGTGTGGAAGTGCGCGGGAGCGGCAACTTCCAACTCTTCGCGCGCAGCGGCAACGTCGACAATCCTGATCGCAACTGGAGTGAGTGGAAGCTGATCGACGTGCAGAAGGACCTGCCCATCGACGCGCCCGCGGCGCGCTTTGTGCAATGGAAGGCGGTGCTGAAGCCCGGCAATCCCGCGCCGGTTGTCGACAGCGTGCTCATCAACTATCTGCCGAAGAATGTCGCGCCGGAGGTTGACAACGTGACCGTGATGGTCGGCTCGCGCATTCCGTCCGGAGCGCGTACCGAGCCGGAGGGATCAGCGCCGGCCGCGTATGAGGCTCCGCTGCCAACCGTGAAGGACAGGCACATGATCGCGGTGAAGTGGCGCGCACACGATGACAACGACGACACGCTGAGTTATGACGTGTACTACCGCGGCGACGGCGAGACGCATTGGAAGCTGCTGCGTGCGGATGTCGAGGAGCGCTATGTCAATCTCGAGTCGGACATGTTTCCCGATGGCGGCTATACGATTCGCGTGGTCGCGTCCGATGCTCCGTCGCACTCCGCCGATGAAGCATTGACCGGCGAGGCCGTCAGCCCGCGCTTCGAGGTCGACAACACGCCGCCACGGATTGAATCACTGACTGCGAAAGCCGACGGCGACAAGATCCGCGTTACTTTTCGCGCCGCGGACGAGTTTTCGCCAATCAGTCACGCCGAGTACTCCATCGACGCCGATGACTGGCAGATTGTCGAGCCGGTGGGCCAGATCTCGGATTCGAAGAGCGAGAGCTACGATTTCCGCGTCAGCGTGCCGCAGGACGAAGGTCAGAGCGCGTCAGCGGGCAAGTCTTCGTGGAAGGCCGGCGGGGCGTCCGGCGAGCACACCATCATCGTTCGCGTGTATGACCGCTTTGAGAACATGGGCGTGAGTAAGGTTGTGGTGAACGCGCCCGCAGGGCGATGACGAGTTGAAGTCCCGGCGTCTAAAGAGGCGGCTGAAAAAGTCGAGAAGCAGATCCCTCGTCGGCCTGAAGGCCTCCTCGTGATGACAAAACAAAAGACTTGCGACGGCGCAGCTGAAGCTGCGCCCCTTCAAATCCCACAGCCGACTTTTTCAGCGGCCTGTGAAGCCGGTCCTTTCGGGCGCCACCAACGCGGGCCTGAAGGCCCGCACTACCTGAAGCCTGCGGAAAATGTGTGACAGAAGGTGTGCTCCACGCTCCTGCGTGTAACATCCGTGTGCAGTGACGCTGCGCTACGCTATTGATCTTCTCGCGATGCTGGCCTGCTCGGTTTATTGCACTATTCCACTGTTCTGGCTGGTGGTGCATCCTTTTATCGATCGCTGGCGACGGCGTGGGCGGCGGGCCTATGCTTTGATTCTGCCAATCTGGGCCGTGTTCATCACCGGCGCGTTCTTGATCATCTGGCCGTTTCGACTTGCGCGCTACTACTCGACGTGGGCGACGTGGGTTCCGGCGGCGTTTCTATTCTGGACCGGCTTCTCGATTTACTCGGCAGCGTTCAAGAGTTTTGATCGCGCACAAGTATCAGGATTGGCCGAACTCGAACCGGGCCAACATCGGCAAGAACTGGTGACGAGCGGAATTCGTGCGCGCGTGCGGCATCCGATCTATCTCGGACATCTGTGCGAAATTCTGGCCTGGTGCGTTGGAACCGGTCTGATCGCGCTCTTTGCGCTCGCAGGATTCGCGATCATCACCGGTACGCTCATGATCAGGATTGAGGATCGCGAATTGGAGGCGCGGTTTGGGAAACCGTATCGCGCGTATCGTCGTGCAGTGCCGGCGGTGATACCCAGATTCGGACCATAGAATTTGGACGTTCCAGCTCTCGCGGGGTTCGAGACCTGGGAGCTTGTAGAGGCCGGCATGCATTGGCCAGCCGCCTCAGCAAAATTGTTGAAGACCCATGTCTCGAAAACGCGAGACATGGGGCACCCGACCCCGCGGTGATTCCGCGGTTCGGCAAGTAAAGCCGTGTTCGCTACAATGAGGTCCGCCGTGATCTGCGGATCTGCAGAAACGACCAAAGAAATGATCACCACGGAAACACGGAACGCACGGAGAAGATTTGCTACAAAAATAACTCTGTGCCCTCTGTGTCTCTGTGGTGAACAATTTTCGCGATGCAATTTGAACTTTTTATAGCTGCGCGCTATTTGCGGGCCAAACGCCGACAGGCCGTGATCGGGGTGATCACGGTCATCTCGATCATTGGAGTGGCGGCGGGCGTAGCTTCGCTGATTATCGCGCTGGCGATCAACAACGGCTTTCGTCAGGATTTGCAAGATCGGCTTGCTCGGATCGACTTCGCACATCAACCTGCTGCGCATTCAGAGCGATGGCATTCGCAACTGGGAGTCGCTGCTGGCGCGCATGGAGAAGCAGCCACACGTCATTGCCGGCGCGCCTGCCATCTACGAACAAGTGTTGATCTCGCGCGGCGCGCGCGCGCAGGGCGGCATCCTGAAGGGCATCATTCCGCATGAGGAGCGCAAGGTCAGCACGATTCTGGACACGGTGAAGCAAGGCTCGGCTGCGGCGCTCGACCAAAGCCCGACGCCGGCTTCAGCTGAGACTCCGCCGGACAGCGATGAGCCGGCACAGACGGCCGCTCCGCTGCCGCCGATTATTCTCGGCAAAGATCTGGCTGACGAACTGGGTGCGGTGGTGGGCTCGGTGGTCACCGTTACCAGCCCGCAAGGAGAGCTGACACCCTTCGGCATCGTGCCCAAGTACAAGCGCTTCAAAGTCGCCGGCGTCTTCCAATCTGGCTTCTACGACTACGACAACACCTGGGCGTTCATACGGCTTTCCGACGCGCAGCGGCTCTTCGATCTGAGCGACGTGGTCTCGGTGCTGGAGTTCAAGGTCGACGACATCTACAAGGTGGGCGAGATCGCACTAAGCTGGAGACGTGAAGCGGGCAAAGGCTTCATGTCGACCAACTGGATGGAGCAGAATCGCGCCATCTTTCATGCGCTGCGACTGGAGCGCGTGGTCACGTTTATTACCATCGGGCTGATCGTGTTTGTGGCCGCGCTGAACATTCTCATCTCGCTGATCATGATGGTGATGGAAAAGACGCGGGACATCGCTGTGCTGGTGTCGATGGGCGCCAAGCGACGGCAGATCCGGCGCATCTTCATGTATCAGGGACTGCTGATCGGTGTGATTGGAACGGTTCTCGGGCTGATCCTGGGCTTCGGACTGTCGTGGGCCGCCGGGCATTATCATCTGGTCTCGCTGTCGGCTGAGGTTTATTCCATCGACTACGTTCCGTTCGCGCCGCGCCCGTGGGATGGGCTGCTGGTCGCGGTTGTCGCCATCGGGGTGTCGTTCATCGCGACGTTGTATCCGTCATGGTCGGCGGCTGGAGTCCTGCCAGCTGAAGCGCTGCGCTATGAGTAGAGCCTGCGAAATGCCGAGACCCTGGCAGATCCTGGTAATCGTAATGCTCGCGGGGACAAGCCTTGCGCGGGCGCAGCAATACACCGGCCCACACACTCTCGGTCCGTTCCGCATCGACAAAGACGTGAAGATGAACAGCCTGCTGGCACGGCTGGGCATGCCACCCTCAACCAAGGGCGAAACGTTCTGCTACCGCTCGGCCCGCGGCAACGGGTTCCTCAGCCTGACGCGCATGTCGGACGTTTATGACGACACCCTGGCCGCCGCCGTTACACTCAGCAGTTCGCGCGACTGCGTTACCCATCCGGTAAGGGTCACGCAGGACGATCTTGCGGGATGGAAGACGCAAGAGGGTATTGAACTTGGCAGCACTGAGGAGCAGGTGCACGAAGCTTACGACCGGCCCTCCACGGTGGTCAGCATTGACGGCACTAACTATAGTTCGATCGACTACGGCGACCTGGCCAGCAGCGATCATCCGCCAGCGAAGCCGCCAGAGATTGGGACCAAGGCTTTGGTCTATCGTGGTTCGGACAACGACTTGAGCCTGGCGGAGTTTGGAATCAAAGACGGGCGCGTGGTGTGGATTTCGCTTTCTTATAACGAATGATCGGTGAGTGGTGGGTCTCATCGGAGAATCCTGCATTTCATCCCAGCCTCACTGCGTCGCGCCAGTCGTCGTGCTACCCTCTTTATTTGGCTTTCGTCAACATTCCTTGCCGTTCGCTCGCTGTACACCTCTCTGGTTTTGGAGCCAATCATGACATTCCTAAGGCAACGCCTGACTTCCCTGCTGCAATGCACAGCACTCTGCATTCTTAGCTTCGCCATCGTTCCCGCCCAGGCACAAGAAGCGCCGGCGCAGGAGACTCACGGCATCAACGTCGCCAACATGGATCGCTCGCAGAAGCCGGGCGACAACTGGTTTCTGTACTGCAACGGCGACTGGATCAAGCGCACTGAGATTCCGCCCGATCGCGCGGGCATGGGCGTGTTTGCCGAGCTTCGCGACGTGGCCGACAAGCAAACCGCGACCATCATTGAGGACACGGTCAAAAGCAACGCCGCTCCCGGATCGAGCCAGCGTAAGATTGCCGACCTCTACAACTCCTACATGGATGAGGCGGCAATTGAAGCAAAGGGGTTGAAACCGCTGGAGCCGCAGCTCAAGGCAATCGCCGCGATCTCCGACAAGAAGACCTTGGCGTACGCGCTGGGCCAGACGCTGCGCGCCGATGTCGACGCGCTCAATAACACTAACTTCCACACGGCGCATCTGTTTGGATTGTGGGTCGCGCCGGGCTTCAATGACTCCGAGCACTACGCCGCTTATCTCATACAGGGCGGCGTGCAGTTGCCGGATCGCGAGTATTACACCTCCGACAACGCGCACATGAAAGAGCTGCGCACGAAGTATCAGGCGCACGTCTCAGCGATGCTGAAGCTGACTGGATTCACCGATACGGACGCGCGCGCCGAGCGCATTGTTGCGCTGGAACATGCCATCGCGGAGAAGCACCTGACGCTGGCGGAGAACGACGACATCCACAAGGCGAACAACACCTGGACGCAGGCTGATTTTTCTTCGAAGGCTCCCGGGCTGGATTGGGCGCAATACTTCCGCGGCGCGGGACTGAGCCAGCAGGCCAGCTTTATCGTGTGGCAGCCGACGGCGTTTGCGGGCGAGTCGGCGCTGGTGGAGTCGACTCCGCTGGAGACGTGGAAGGATTGGCTGGCATATCACACCATCGAAGAGTACGCCTCATTCTTGCCGAAGGCTCTCGCTGATGAGCGCTATGCCTTCTTCGGTGCGACGTTGTCGGGCACGCCGCAGCAGCGTCCGCGGTGGCAGCGCGCGATCATGGTCGTGAATCGCTATCTTGGCGACGATGTCGGACAAATCTACGCGAAGCAATACTTCCCGCCAGAAGCTAAAGCCACGGCGCAGGAGATGGTGGCAAACATTATTGCCGCGTTCCGCAAGCGGATCGACGCTCTCAGCTGGATGGATCCCAAAACCAAGGCCGAAGCGCAGGCCAAGCTGACTACGCTGTATGTCGGCATCGGTTATCCGGAGACGTGGATCGATTACTCCGCTTATGAAGTGAAAGCCGACGGCATCTTCGGTAATGTCTGGCGCGGGAATCTGTTCGAGTATCAACGACAGGTGAATCGCCTGGGCAAGCCGATCGACCGACATGAGTGGTCGATGGATCCGCAGACTGTGAACGCGGTGAATCTGCCGCTGCAGAATGCGCTGAACTTCCCGGCGGCGATTCTGCAGCCACCGTTCTTCGATGCGAAGGCGCCGGCCGCGGCGAACTACGGCGCAATCGGCTCGGTGATCGGACACGAGATCAGCCACACGTTTGACACGGAGGGCAGCGCGTTCGACTCGAAGGGAAAGGTGCGCAACTGGTGGACGCCGTCGGACCTGGAGCACTTCGAGGCTGCGACAGCGAAGCTGGCGGCGCAGTACGACACGTATTCTCCGTTCCCCGATCTGCATGTGAATGGCAAGCAGACGCTGGCAGAGAACATTGCCGACGTCGCTGGAATTGCTGCATCCTTCGACGGCTACAAGGCGTCGATGGCGGGCAAGACTGCACCGGAGCAGAACGGGTTCACGGGCGATCAGCAGTTCTTCATCGCGTTCGGTCAGGATTACGCGTCGAAGATCCGCGACGCCGCGCAGCGCCAGCAGGTGATGGTGGATTCGCACTCGCCGGCGCAGTATCGTGCCGACACGGTGCGCAACATCGATGCGTGGTATTCGGCGTTTGATGTGCAGCCGGGACAGACGCTGTATCTGACGCCGGAGCAGCGCGTGCGGATCTGGTAAGCCGCGGGCGAGTGTGGATTTCAGCCGCTGAGGGATCGCCGAGTGGAATTACCTCAGCGGCTGAAGCCGCATTCAAGCAAGCCTATGAATGCACGCCTGAAGGCGTGCTCCACCCTCAGAGCGCGCTTCCCCCTCCTCGTAACCCGTTACCCCATTACTCTCGTTACTTTTTCTGCGCGGGTCGTGGCAAAGTCGCTGACTTCCCTGCGCGAACATGATCTAATTCGGATAGGTCGAGTGGCTGGCGCCTTAGTACCGGAACGGGCATGGCTGCAATCACTTGGCCGGATTTTGTGTCGCTGCGGAGCGCGCCTGCATCAAACTGTTCAAGACGTGTTGTTGCGAGCGGACAATCTGAAGAAAGTTTTCCGCTCGGGCAATTCGGATTTGGTGCTCTTTGAAAGCTTGTCGTTGGATGTGCAGACGGGTGAGATGCTCGCCATTGTGGGCGAGTCAGGAACCGGAAAGAGCACCTTACTTACACATCCTCGGAGCGCTTGATCGTGCTTCTGAAGGTGACGTATACTTCGCCCAAGTTCGCTTGGGGAGCCTCTCTGAGGAAAATGCAGCGGAGTTCCGTAGCCGGGAGCTCGGATTTGTGTGGCAGTTTCATTATCTGCTGCCGGAGTTTACCGCCTGGGAGAACGTGGCCATGCCCTTGCTGATGCGAGGCATGCGGCGCCGCGAGGCCGAACAGGAAAGCCTGCATTGGTTGCAGGAAGTAGGTTTACAGGACCGTGCCAGTCATCGGTCCGGGGAGTTGTCTGGTGGAGAGCAGCAGCGGGTGGCTTTAGCGCGCGCTTTGATCACCAGGCCCAAGGTTCTGATGGCAGACGAGCCGACAGGTGACCTTGATAACCGGACGGCAGAAACGGTTTTTAATTTGATCGCCAGGCTACATCGCGACTATCGTCTAACCTCACTCATAGTTACACATAATCTGGGGTTTGCGCGACAGTGCGACCGCGTTCTGCGACTGGAACGGGGGCGGGTGGTCGAGGTGTCTCCGCAGTCGTTGTCCGCGTGATGCAACACGCGGCGGCGAGGCGGGTTTGTAGTAGTAAGGCAGCTACGGGCTCAGGGAAATCGGCTCCAATGCGCCATTTCGGAGTCGGCAACAAGGGGCGAGTCAGGAGATAGAGTTCGGCAGGGCAAACAATTCCCGTCGCACTCTTGGAGAGGTTCCATGTTTGAACGGTACACGGAAAAGGCCCGGCGCGTAATCTTCTTCGCGCGTTATGAAGCCAGTCAGTTCGGCTCTCCTTATATTGAGACGGAGCACCTGCTGCTGGGACTTCTGCGCGAAGATAAAGCGCTCACTAATCGATTCCTTCGGTCCCACGCTTCGGTTGAGTCGATCCGGAAACAGATCGAGGGCCACACCACAATTCGGGAGAAGGTTTCCACTTCCGTGGACCTGCCCCTAAGCAATGAGTGCAAGCGTGTGCTGGCGTACGCGGCCGAGGAAGCGGAGCGGCTGTCGCATAAGCACATTGGCACGGAGCACCTGCTGCTGGGGCTGTTGCGCGAGGAGAAGTGTTTCGCGGCTGAGATTCTGCACGAGCGCGGCTTGCGCCTGTCTTCGATTCGCGAAGAGCTGGCGCGCACCTCGCAGGAGAAGGCGCAGCCGTCGCAGCGTTCGCGCGAGTCGTCGCTGCTGTCGGAGTTCTCGCGCGACCTGACGCAAGCGGCGATGGACAATCAGCTGGATCCGCTGGTTGGGCGCGATGGCGAACTGGAGCGCGTGATCCAGATCCTGTGCCGCCGCACCAAGAACAATCCGGTGCTGATCGGCGAGCCGGGCGTGGGCAAGACGGCGATCGTTGAAGGATTGGCGCAGCGGATTGCCGATGGCGAAGTCCCGTCATTCTTATCGGACAAACGGATTCTTGCGCTCGATCTTTCGTTGATCGTGGCCGGAACGAAGTATCGCGGCCAGTTTGAAGAGCGGCTGAAGACCATCATGAAGGAATTGATGGAGTCGCAGAACGCCATCATCTTTATCGACGAGTTGCATACGCTGGTGGGCGCGGGATCGGCGGAAGGTTCGCTCGACGCGGCCAACATTTTGAAGCCGGCGCTGTCACGCGGCGAGATTCAGTGCATCGGCGCAACCACGCCCGGCGAGTATCGCAAGTCGATCGAGAAGGACCGCTCGCTGGAGCGGCGCTTCCAGGCGGTGAAGGTCCCGCCGCCAAACGAGGCTGATGCGGTCAAGATTCTGTTCGGCATCAAGGAGCGCTACGAGAAGTTTCACGCCGTCAGCTACACCGACGAGGCGATCCAGTTTTCGGTGTCGCACTCGAACCGGTATTTGCCGGATCGCTTCCTGCCGGACAAGGCGATCGATCTGGTGGACGAAGCAGGCGCGCGCGTGAAGCTTCGCCAGACTTCCCTGCCTGAGGACATCACCGAGGTGCAGAAGCGGATCAAGTTCATCGTGCATCGCATGGAAAACGCCATCGCGAATCACGAGTTTGAGAAGGCCCGTTTCTACTCCGATGAGGAGCGCAAAGAGCGCGAAAACCTGCGCGCCCTGCGCGAAAAATATCATCTCGATGAGTCCTCGACTGGCGTGGTAGGCCGCGAGGACATCGAGGACGTCGTGTCGCGCTGGACCGGCGTTCCCATTGCGTCGATCAAAGAAGAAGAAAGCCAGAAGCTGCTGCGCATCGAAGAAGAGCTGCACAAGCGCGTGATCTCGCAGGAGCGCGCGATCTCGGCGCTGGCGAGAGCGATCCGCCGCTCGAGGGCTGGACTGAAGAGTCCGAACCGCCCGATTGGCTCGTTCCTCTTCCTAGGACCGACGGGCGTCGGCAAGACCGAAGTTGCGCGAACGCTGGCGCAGTTTATGTTCGGCAGCGAGAAGTCGCTGGTGCGCTTCGACATGTCGGAGTTCATGGAGAAGCATTCGGTGTCGAAGCTGATCGGCTCGCCTCCGGGATATGTTGGCTACGAAGAGGGCGGCCAGTTGACGGAGCGCGTGAAGCGCGCACCGTATTCGGTTGTGCTGCTCGACGAAGTGGAGAAGGCGCATCCGGATCTGTTCAACATTTTGCTGCAGGTGTTTGAAGACGGCCAGTTGACCGATGGCCTGGGCAACACGGTCGACTTCAAGAACGCGATCATCATCATGACGTCGAACATCGGCGCGCGGCACTTGCAGAAGCGCACCGGCATGGGCTTCCAGTCGGAGCTTGACGAGAACACCTCTACCAAGGTCGAGGACATGGTGCGCAACGAAGTGAAGCGCACGTTCAATCCCGAGTTCCTCAACCGTCTGGACGAAGTGATCATCTTCAACGCGCTGACCGAGGTCGACCTGATCCAGATCGTCGAACTGATGGTGCAGCACCTGAACACCAACCTGGCGCAGCGTTCGATCACGGTGACCGTGACGGAAGAAGCGCGCAAATGGATCCTCGACAAGACGGTCGTCGATCGTACGTATGGCGCTCGTCCGCTGCGGCGCGCGCTGCAGAAGTACATCGAAGACCCGCTGTCGGAAGCGCTCATTCAAGGCACCTTCCAGCAACGCCCGGCCTTCATCGAGGTCTACCTCGAGAAGGACCAGCTGTTCTATCGGCCGGTTGGCGAGGAGAAGACTGAAGGGGTGTTGTTGTTTAGCAATTAGCAATTAGCAATTAGCAACTAGCAATTAGCAACTAGCAATTAGCAACTAGCAATTAGCAATTAGCAACTAGCAATTAGCAATTAGCAATTAGCAATAGCAATTACGCATTAGCAACTAGCAATTAGCAATTAGCAATTAGCTTAGAAGGGGGAGCGAAGACGCTCCCCCTTTCGCCATTTTGGACGAATCGTTCTGTGGGCTAGATCGCCGCTTCCAGTTGATAGCGGCTCGCCAGCGGTTGGACGATGCGGCGCTTTCCGTGGCCGGGGTTTGCTTCATAGCGGCTTCGCAGAAGTCCGAATTGCTCCAGCAGGTCGACATCGCGGCTCACCGCTCTCGCGTCGCGGTTCAATCCGCCGGCCAATTCGGAGACTGCCATCGGCTTCCGTCTGGCCAGGCGCAGGAGACGGACGCGTTCTGCCGAAAGAACGCGCAACAGGTCCGCCGGATCCTCGAAAGAGATAACGATCTCGGGGACGAGCTTCTCGCCGAGATCAAGCTTGCGCGAGCGTGTGCGGGCGCGGTCAAAAAACCCGTCTACGGTGTCAACGCCGATCCTGACCTTTGCGCGTTTCATCTTCCTGCCTCCACATGGCCTCTACTTCCCGCCGGAACCGCAGCAACACGGCCTCATAGCTGACAAAGTCAACTTCCTCGACGCCGCCCATGCAATGCCGATGATGCTGCCCATGGCTGCTGTCGTAACCCAGCACGCGACCGTTGTCCGCAGTTGTGAGCCTCAAATCGATATAAGCGAGACTGTACTTGACGACCTCACCTGCTTCGGACCAGACCTCTTGCTTCAGAATCGCGCCGCGACGCCTGCCTGACAAATAAATGGTCTCGTCAACCGTTTTCTCGCGCCTGCTGCTCCGTTCCCTTCGACGTGTTCTCCGTTGCGTCATGTCTCAAGAGGCCAGAACGGATATTAGATATCCTAGCTGCTCTCGGCAGCGGTGTCAATGTTGGGCACGGTGAAACGGCCACGCTTCCCGGCTTTTTATCATCCAACTCGTCATGATTCGCAAACTATCTTCCGGGCAGTATCGACTGTACTCACGCAAGAAGGATCCGAAGACGGGCAAGCGGCGTAATCTTGGAACATTTGCCACGCGCGAGAAGGCCGAGGCGCATGAGCGCGCGGTGCAGTACTTCAAGCGGCACTGAGATTGACGGCCGAAATGGGACATTCCTGGCGCCATTCGCGCCGCTGCTGCTGGCTGTGGCGGCTTTGCGCGATAAAGATCCGCAAACGGCGAAGATGTTGCTGGCCGGATTGGCGAAAGAGTTTCCGGGAAATCAGCTGTACGTCGCGGAGCTGAATCGCATTCAGTAGAGCTGTTGTGTCGCCGGCTGAAGCCGGCTCCATCCAAGAACAGGCAGCGGAACGCTGGCCTGAAGGCCAGCACTACCCAAGAGCCAGACGTTGCCGGGTTCTCGGCGGTCACGCTCCACTGCCGAAATTTGGAGGGTTGGTTCTCACGCAGACAGTGAAGCCGTGCGCTGACACGAAGGGCTATTTGCCGGTTGCAGCACTTCCGGCGGGCGTCAGCTTGCCCGCGGCTGCGATCTTGATTTGCACGTAATTGTCGACCTTCAGGAACAGCGTGCTGGGATTCTTTATTCCCCAGGCCTGATACGGGATATTGAAGTCCGAGGTTGCGGTTACGTCGCTGCCGTTGGCCTGAACGGCCATCGCGAGCGTCATGTCGTGGTCCGCACCGTGGATGCGAAAGACGCCCTGGACCTGGAGATTGGAAGCGCCTTTGTCGTCGAACTTACCTGCGATGTGTTGCGGGAGAAAAGTTATCTGCGGATAGCGTTTGCTCTCCAGAACCTCGTTGTGCATTTTGTTGTCGCGGGACTGATTGTCGGTCTGGCCGCTGGTGGCGTCGACAACGATCTCGCCGCTGGCGTTGCCGGTGTTGGGATCGAAGAGGACGGAGCCGCTTTTCAGCTTGAAGGTTCCGTGGACAGTGTGAAGAGTGGCTCCCAGAGTCCAGTCAATCGTGGTTCGCGCGGGATCGAGGGTGAGCTGGAGTTGTTGAGCTGGGAGCGAGGCGGGCAGCAATAACAGAAAGCTGACAGCAAGGCATCGGATGCGCGAGGCGATTGTCATTGTGTGCCGCCCCTGAAGGGGCTCAATTTCCACTGGACATGTTACCCCGCCCTGAAGGGCGGGGCTATCAGCTTCCGTCTCGCTTCGCGAGACTCGATCCATACAGCTCGGCACAGTCTTGCCGACGCGAACGGCAGACGTCGCCGATCCAGGACGCGTGCTAGAGTTGTCGTGCCGCCGGCTGAAGCCGGCTCCATCCAAGAACAAGCAGCGGAACGCTGGCCTGAAGGCCAGCTCTACCCTATCGCAAGAACGCTGGCCCGAAGGCCAGCACTACCTTATCGCCAGCCAGTTTCGAGCCGCCAAAATGAGGAGACGCGGCCACATAAACTGCTTACGAACCGCAGTCCAGTATCTACCAGCGGCGCTCCTCGCTGGCATATTTCCGATATAATCCGAAGACACACGCCACACGGTAGGGATCGATGTCGGAAGTAGCAGCAGCCAGAGTTAAACCTGAAGCTGCAACGGTTGAGCCTCCGGTACTGCTTCGGGAACTTGAGCCGTGGCATCGCGTCTTCCTGCGCAATCTGGGCGATACCCTTCTCCGGCGCGAGCCACCTCCGGTTGTCACCACCGCGACTCCCGTTCCCGTCCCGCGCGGATATTTCATCAAAACCGGCGTCGACTTATGGCGCGTTGCCGAATCGTACAGCGGGCACATCCTGTTTGTCGTGATGGTGTATCTGGTGTGTACACTACCGTTTTTCAATCCCCAGCCCAAACTCGTGCCGGTGCAGAGCAACGAGATTTCATATTACCCGGTCAGCGAATACCTGCCGCCGATCAACACCGCCGCGAAGGCTGCGATGAAGCCACGCCATGGCGCGCCCAAGCTGGCGAAGCAGGAGATCCTGTCCGTTCCGCCGAACGCGGACAACAATCACCAGACCATCGTCACGCCGCCGAAGATCAAGCTGGATCACGATGTGCCGCTGCCGAACATTGTGGCGTGGACGCCGATCCCATCGACGCAGCCGGTAGCGGCATCGGCGCGATCGGTTTCGCAGTTGAAGGTACCGCAGTTCGAGCCTGATGTGGTGGCGCCCGCGGCTGATGTCTCGAAGCTGCACGACAAGCTGCAACTGCCGACGTTGCCGCAACCTTCGGTCGTTGAGCCCACAACCGACGTCTCAACGTTGCACGACAAGTTTCAATTGCCCGCGCTACCGCAACCAACAGTGGTTGAGCCAAAGCTCACGGCCGAGCAGCTCAAGCTGAAGAGTGGCAACCCGAACCTCGCAGAACTTACGCCTGCGGTCGCGGGGCCGCAGCACGCCGGAGCCGGCAACAGCGCCGGGAAGGATGTTCCTCCATCGCCGAGTGTGCAGAACCTGCAGGCGCAAGGCCAAGGCCAGATCATCGCGCTGGGGCTTAATCCCGTGGACGTTCATGGGCCGATCAGCATGCCAAACGGCAATCGCAGTGGCGAGTTCCATGCGTCGCCAAGCGGCAAGGCTGACGCGCCGGGCTCGCCGAACGTCGTGGGCACAGGCGCGGCCGACAACGGTGGAGGCAATGGCAAAGGCAATGGCGTGCCGGCGGGAATTGTGGTGGGCGCTGCACCGCCGGGCGCGGCGACGTCCGCAGTCGGCGGAACACCGAACGGAACAGTCGGGAAAGGCGCGACGCCGGCAACCAACTCCAACCTGGACGCGCAGAAGCGAATGCTTGCCGCGGCGATGAAGCCAGCGGTGCCGAGCTATCGTGACCGCGTTGCACCGCCGCCGGCCAACACCGTTCCCGAAGATCCCAACGAGAGCATCGAGCAACGCGTCTTCGGGCGGCGACGCTATTACTCGCAGATCATGAATATGCCCAACCTGACTTCGGCAACCGGCAGCTGGATCATCCGCTTTGCGGAGCTGAAGCAGAGCGATGACAAAACCGATCTGACCGCGCCCGTCGCCATGACCAAGGTCGATCCGGCCTACCCGCCCGACGTGCTGCGCGACCATGTAGAGGGAACGGTAACGCTGTACGCCGTCATCCGCACGGATGGTACTGTGGCCGACATTCGCGTGCTCGACAGCCTGGATCAACGGCTGGATCAGAACGCCATTCAGGCGCTGTCGCACTGGCACTTCCGACCGGGCATCAAGAACGGCGAGCCCGTCGCCGTTGAAGCGGTCGTGCAGATTCCCTTCCGGATGAGCCATCTGCGGCCGTAAGGCGGCTGCCGGCCATCCGTTATCCGTCGGGCGGCGATCACCCGCCGGCATCCCCGATTCAAACTGTTTCCCGGTCGAAAAAATGTTCCACGAGGAACACGAACGCGAATTCGCTTTCGCGTTATTCCCTATCCTGCTTTATTTCAAAAACTTGCAGCGGATCCTCGACTGTTGCATCTCCGACTAAAACAGTCGGATTTCCCCAAAGGACGCTCCCTCGCCCCCACATCGATCAGTGCTGCAGTAGAGCATCGGTCTGCTTGTCCGCGGCGGCGCCGAACAGTTCAGGATGCGAATCCTCCGCTCGCTCCTTCTCTTCAGCGGCCAGCTTACGAACGTAGCTGATTCCTCTGGATTCCGGCTAGCCAAACAGCTCGGGATGAAGGTAGTAGCCACGCTCGGCCACAGGCTTGTCCTGCTCTACAACAAGCGGGTGGGCTTTGGCATACGCATCCTGGCGGACCCCCGTGACCTGCCATGAAACCTTGACAGGGCTTGTCCGTTCTAATCCGGAAGCGGCCGTCATAGATTTCGTCCGCAACGATGGCCTGCGCGAACTGGCCGATAACCGTAAGTTGATAGCGGAAGTCACCATTGAGCGCCTCAAACCATGCGGGAACATGAACCGTGGCATCGCCGTGCCCGTCCGTGGTCACATTTCCGCTGTAAATGTTCATCATCTCCGATGATTCGATTGCCGAGTGGTACAAGTATCGATTGGCAGGGTCAAGCGGGTCGTCAATCTGAAAGTTCTTCCGTCCATTGACCTGAAGGTCTCCGTATACGCTGAGGTTAGTGTCGACGATGCCAACTCCCAACTCGGCAGTACCGCCGACGCCGAGGTCGCCGCCAAAACTGCCACCGCCCGTTGCGGAGAGGCCGGTGCTCCTGAGGCCTCCCGCGAATCCGGCGTTGCCGTTCGGTAAAATCCCAAACGCCTCATTACCTTGATTTGTTTCGCCGATCAAAATCGGCGGCGCGAACTCGCCCTATCGCGCTGTCGTAGGATTACTGCTGATAACACGATTCCGACAATCGACTCGCGGCCTTCCTTACGTCCCGCAACACATCCGCCAACTATCTGCTGACGCGCAATGCGCGGTTCGCTCATCCAAACTTGGAACGGTAGTCCGCGCACCCCGGACGGATGTATTGGCTCAGTTGTAAATACGTTGATCGGTGCGCCATCCACGGTACTTACAATCACGCCGATCTCCAGCGGGATGGGGCTGACCAAGCTCCTGGCGGAAACATCACCCAACATTGCTTTAGGAGACCGGCATGAATTATCTCGACAGTTTGTTAGAACGCAACAAAGAATTCGCAGCTCAGCGGTCCGCCGTTGGCACATCGATACTTTCACTTCCGGCCGCGCTGCCGAATGTGAGAGCGCTTATCATCACTTGCGCCGATATGCGCGTAGATCCTGCTCATGTGCTGGGAGTCAGACCCGGAGAGGCGGTTGTAATCCGGAACATCGGCGGTCGAATCACGCCGGGATTGCTGGAGCAGTTGGGCTTGCTCGGCCGAATCAGTGAAGTTGCCGGCGAGATTCCTGGGGGCGGCGGAGAGTTCCACATCATCGTTCTTCAGCACACCGATTGCGGCATCACTCGCCTTGCCGACGATCCGGCCATGCTGGCGCAATATTTTCGAGTACCGGAAACTGAGCTCAAGGCGAAAGCGGTCACCGACCCTCGCGCCGCGGTTGCGACCGACGTTGCTTTGCTGCGGTCGACCCCAGGCCACCCGGACTCGTGGCTGATCTCCGGCCTCGTCTACGACGTAGCCACCGGACGGGCTGAGGTCGTTGTACCGCCAGCCCCGGTTCGTATTCGTAAACCACCCAACGCTGACTTTGGTGGTCAGAACGTTTTGAAATCGTCGCAATCGAATACACATCGATAACTGGCGAGACGTCGCCTCATCGCAAACAATCGGGCTGCCATAGCTTTGCGGTAAGGCCTCTCACCAAAGTTACAAATTCCTGCCATCAATTCCGTCCGTTTTGGGTGTACAGTGCTAGCGGTCGAGAAGGAGGATGGCATGCTGAAACCACTGCGATCTCGGGGCGCAGCGCCATTCGCGCTTGTGCTGTGTGTGACACTCTTTGCCACCCAGCCGATGCTGGGCCAAACATTCAACGTAATTCACACCTTCAACAGTCCCCAAGGGTCAGGTCCGATTGGTACTTTGGCCATCGATGCGGCAGGGAACCTCTATGGAGCCACCGAAAGCGGCGGTGCTCACGGACAGGGTACCATCTTTAAGTTGCGCCCGGCACACGGTACCTGGACGCTGAACGTACTGCACAGCTTTGGACAAAAAAATGGAGACGGGTCACAGCCCGAAGGTGGACCGACGGTTGCCCCGGATGGCGTTGTGTATGGGACGACGGTTGCAGGCGGCCTCGGCTACGGAACCGTTTACTCTGTGTCGCCTGCCCCCAACGTAGCGGCCTCAGCGCTACAGCCTTGGGACGAAGCTCCTATTTATTCATTCACGGGAGGCGCCGATGGCAGCCAACCTAGCATCGGCAGCCTTCTGCTGGATAGCCAGGGGAACTTGTACGGAGTTACTCCCGAAGGGGGTGACCTAAACGCTGGCGGAGTTCTCTACGAATTATCGCGCTCGGGCGGAACGTGGAACGAGAACGTTCTGTATGCCTTCTGTAGTGAGCAGGACTGCCTCGATGGTGGTAATCCATACGCAGGGCCTGTCTCTGACGCGGAAGGAAATCTCTACGGCACCCTAACTCATTTTAATTTCGATACATGCATCGCCGCTTACGAGTATCCCCCAGTGGGAGGATATCAAGTTTTGCTTTCGAATTTTGGGGGGTGCCTGCCGTTTGGAAGCCTGATTTTCGACCAGGCCGGCAATCTCTACGGCACAACATTCAGTGGTGGGGGCACGGTATTCGAATTGACGGAGTTTGGCGGCCAGTGGAATTCCTCGTTGCTTTATGCCTTCGCCGGAACCGAAAATGAGAATACGGGTCCGTTGGGCGGCTTGCTGTTCGACGCCTCGGGCAATCTGTGGGGCACTACGAATGGGGACGGCGCCTATGGCTTTGGGAACGTCTTCAAACTTACGCTCTCGCACGGGAGTTGGATCTACACCGATGTCTACGACTTTACGGGCGGCAATGATGGCGGCAATCCCACCGGCAGTCTGATAGCCGACGGTTCCGGAAATATGTACGGTACGGCGATGACCGGTGGTGCTAACGGGAGCGGCGTTGTGTTCGAGATCACACCCTAGCTCGAATACTGAGAGCTCTGTGTGGAACTGAGAGCACGCTGTGGTTTGCTTCCCGCAGCCTACTCTTCTAACTCGCTTTCTTCCGGCGCATCGGTGGGGCTCGCAAACTCCATGCGATAGCCGTCGGGATCGATAACCGGCACAACCCACAAACGGTTTCCGACAAAGGGTCGTTTCTTCATCTGAACTCCGCGCGTTTTAAACTCGGCGATAAAGGGCGAGCGCGTCTTCGCACATGAAAGAGACCGAGGCGCCTGTGCCAAGCGTTTCCTTTGGCCGATTTTGCGGCCGGAACTCCTGCAGCATGATCGCGGCGTCGCCAAGCTGAAGCCAGCACCAGCGAATCCTCCCGTCAGGATGGTCGGCGCGGTCGGGAATCCAGTAGTTCTTCATCTTGAACCCCAGCCCGTCAACATAGAACCGTAGAGAAGACTCCATGTTGGTGACACCGAAAAACGGCACCGCCTGCTTAATGTTGACGCTCGTGACGGTCGCAACGGTAATAATTCACCTCACAAACAACTCCCTTATAGTAGCAATGGAAGCCAATCTGAAGGTCTCCGATCGCTCACCGACTCTTTCCCACCTTCAATCGTGCTAGTTCTTCTCGGCGCTCGACAAGCCGGCTTTCCACCGACGACTCTGGCGCTCAATAGCTTCCGCCTCCCGTGTATACTCCGGACTGTCTTACAAGTGAGGCCGCGGCGAAATGCCCACCTTCAACGCACCTGCACCCGGGGGAAGGAGAACTGGGCGTCCGTTAACCCGGCGTGATTTACCCGTCATATTTCTCGTTCCTGCAATTTTGTTTGGTTTCTTCGCGATTGCCCTCCCGGTAATGACAAAGCTCGCTATGGCGAAGGAAAGCGATCTCAAGGTTGTCGCCGGATCAGTCGAGCAAGAGCCCAGATGGCTAAGGGGAAGGAGTGGCGGCAAATTACCAATCATAGAAATTCGCCTCGAAACGGATGACGGTCTGTACGTCCTTCATGAGCAAGACTTGAGTCACGAACGGGAAGTCATGAATTTGAGAACTGGCGATCGAATCACCGCGCGCGTGAAGCCGCTCGCTACCTACCACAATGTATGGGAGCTGACACGCGATGGAGTGACGATTCAGAGCTACCAGGAGAGCTATCTATATCAGGCCGAGCAGAATAAGCAGGCAACAACAAACGCGCTCTTGTGCGGGTTAGTAGCTTCAATATCTCTGATCGTGGCCCTGGCTCTGAGGATGCACTTCGGCGCATGGCGGGATCCAACCTTCTCGGTGTCGGGCGACCCTATAGACTACGACCAGCGTCTCTGAAGCTCCCGTCGTTTATCAACAGCCGGATAGCTTCTCGGTTGGAGTGTTACTCGTCGAGAGGGGGAATATCGCTTATGAACTTCATAAATAGGAGTCCAATCATCCCGTATCTCAAGGCATCGCCCCGTCGATAGGTTCGCGGATACTCAGATGGGAAGTCGGTTTGCATTTCGCAAGCTCAGCTCGGAGGTTCACTTCTTCCCCAGCAATCTCCTCAAACAGCCCTATCGCCGAAGTTCCGATGGCGTGTCCATCCGTTCCACATATTGCGCGCGAGCTGGGCTGGCCTCGAATGGATCCGCAAAGTACTGCGTTTCTCGCGCTACCTGGTCGTCCCTGAACTCCATGATGCTCACGGTGTAGGATGGCTTGCCGTCATAGGACAGAATAAATTCGGTGACCCAAAGATCGCCGCTGCCAATGATTCGCTGGACAGTAAAGCGCTTCCGGTTCGGCTGAATTGAGCGGGTGATCTGTATGTTGCGTCGGCCGCGAATTCGCTCGCCGGACTGTGGGTATTCCAGCACCGCGTCCTCGTGATAGATGTGGTGCTCCGTTTCAAAATCGTTGCCATCGGAGGCCGCCCAGTGCTGATCCAGCGCCGCACGTATCTGTTGATCTCGCATCTTACCCTCCTGCGCTAGGGATTGGTTGGGTTGAATCGACAGTCACCGTGTGAAATCGCGTTGACTTTGAGTCTGGTTGGATGTCAAATGCCAACCCAGGATTCACCGGAGAGGATGGCCGACCATGAAACTACGCATCGCGTCCCTGTCACTTCTCGCACTGACTCTAGTGACTATTCCGGCTATGGCGCAGACGGTCTATAGCAACGGCGCTATCAACGGTAACACCGATGCCTGGACCATCAACTTTGGTTTCATTGTTAGCGACACCTTCAACGTCACTAACAACAACACGACCATCACCGGCGGCAGCTTTGGAATGTGGCTGTTCTCCGGCGACACGCTATCTTCGGCCGAAGTGTCCATCACCTCGGGTGAGAACAGCGGCACCAGCTACTTCGATCAGACCTTGAATTTCACGCAGGGCGCCTGCACTGTCAACCAGTACGGCTACAACGTCTGCCAGGAGAACACCACGTTCAACGGCCCGACGCTCAATGCCGGCAGCTACTGGCTGAACCTGCAGAATACCAGCATACCCAACGGTGACCCGGCCTACTGGGACGAGAACTCCGGTCCATCAAAGGCTTCTGAGAACTCGGTTGGTTCGATTCCTTCGGAGGCCTTCACGGTTCTCGGCAGCAGCACCACGACCAGCAGCACCACGTCCAGCACCACGACCTCGGTTCCTGAGCCCAGCAGCATCATGCTGTTCGGTTCTGGCATTCTCGGCTTGGCGAGTTTAGTGCGTCGCAAGCTGTTCTGACCTCAACGTGGGCCTACCATGTTTGCTGAAAGCGAAACGGGTGTGTGTCCACACACATGGTGTGTCTGTGTGTATACCTCAACTACTCCGATGGGTTCGTAGTCTGTAACGGGTCGGCTATTGGCGTAACATCCCCTCATCGCCAGCCCCCAAGCCACTGACCACTTCCCTCACTCCTTCTCGCTGGCGGCGCGGATTTTGCCAAACTCGTCGCCGGGCTGCCATCCAACCAGCGCGGGCTGGCTTGCCGCTTGCCATCCCAGAGCGATGCCGAAGCGCGCCATCACCGCGTCGCCGCGAAAATCCATGTCGGGACGATACTCGTCGCTGGGCTGATGGTAATGGTGAGCGACAAAATCCTGCGCCTGCTCGGTTCCCCATTCGCGATCATGGCCGCGGTACTTGTCGCCTTCGTCGATGGAGAACGCGGGCACTCCGACGCGCGCGAAGCTGAAATGGTCGGAGCGGAAGTAGTGACCGGCGCCAGGCTGCGAGTCAGGAACAATCGCCAGCCCGAATTCCTTGGCGGTGCGCTCGACCACGGGATAGAACGTGGTGCGCTCGGCGCCCGCGACGTTAACCTCCTCGGGCACGCCGAGCGGCGGCACGTCGTCGTAATTGAGAGCAACCGAAATATCTTTGTCGGCAAGCGGCGGATGCTTGCCGAGATACTCCGAACCGCGCAAGCCCTGCTCCTCAGCTGTAGTTGCCGCGAAAAAGATGGAGCGCTTCGGCGGCTGGCGAACACCCGCAAAGGCGCGCGCGATTTCCAGCAGAATGCCGCAGCCAGTGGCGTTGTCCTGCGCGCCGTTGTAGATGTTGTCGCCCGCCATCCCCGGCGCGATGCCGAGATGATCGTAGTGCGCGGTGTAGAAGACGGCCTGTTCGCGCAGCCGGGCATCGGAGCCGGGCAGCTCGGCGATGACGTTATTGGAATCGAAGCGGCGAACCTTGCTGACGATCGTGGCCTTCACCTTGAGCGGCAGCGGCGCTGGTGTGAAGCCCGGCTTGCCCGCGGCTTCCATCATGCGATCGAGATTCATGCCGCAGGCCTGTGCCAGCTTGCGCGCAACCTCGAGCTGAATCCATGAGGCCAGCTTTCAGCTTAGGCGCGGGATCGCTGCGCAGGTAGGCGCGCTCGCCCGACCACGAGCTGCGAACCACGTTCCAGCCGTAACTCGCCATCTCGGTTTTGTGGATGAGCAGCACGCCCGCAGCGCCACGTCGCGCCGCCTCGGCGTACTTGTAGGTCCAGCGCCCGTAGTAGGTGAGCGCTTTGCCGGCAAAGAATTTGGGATCGTCGGACGGTGGCTCGTTCACCAGCATGAGCAGCACTTTGCCCTTGACGTCGACGTTGCGGTAGTCGTTCCAGTTGAACTCCGGCGCGTCGATCCCGTAACCCATCCAGATCACATCGGCGTCGATCTCGTCGCGTTGATTGCCGGTCTCATCGGTGGCGACGAAGTCGGTGCGATAGGCCAGATTGATCGGCACGCCGTTGCCGGGAACGACCGTTATCGTCGAGCCGTCCTGCGTGGCGATGCCTTCCATCGGCACCTTCTGCAGAAACGTTCCGTTATCGCCGGCCGGCTTCAGCCCGTAGAGCGCAAACTGCGTGGCGATGTACTCGGCGGCGAGATCGCCTCCGCGCTGACCGGTGCCGCGGCCCTCCAGCAGATCGCTGGCGAGAAAACGAACCTGCGCGCGAATCTTCTCGGGATCGACAGCCGGCCATTGCCTGCTCTGCGGACGGCGGAAGACCGGCGACTTGCGGAACGGAAGAAAGGCCGGCAACCTGCGGAAAGGGGTAGAGCGGACCTTCAGGTCCGCGTCCAGTCGCGCTAGAGATCTGAGTGCCTTCAGGCACGGCAGATTCGTTCTTCGCGGAGGGATCCGCGTCAGAAGAAGTGATCGGGGAGACGAGCAGGCTCGCGACGAGAAGCAGAACAGGCGATAAGGCGTTGCGCAAAGAAGCAATCTCCGGTGCCGGCGATGAGCCGGCAGAGAAAGCTCATTTTACGTCAACGGTTGGGCAGGTGTTTTACAGGCGAGCTCCGCCCTAAAAACCTCTTTGAGTGATGTCGCCATCCGGCGGTGTGTGCTTGATAGGGAGCTTGTTGTAGTGGACTTTGTCGACCTCGATAACCAGAACCAGCACTCCCTTAAGCCCGCGGTCGGGATAGTTCTCCCCGATATATTTGTGCGCGATGTGGTTGAGGAACTCCAATGCCGAGTCGTTGCGAATCTCTACCACTCGGCCACGGATTTGGAGTTCCTCGTAGGGATCGTGGAAGTCGACAACGGAGACTGCGACGCGGGGATCGCGCCGCAAGTTGCGGACCTTGAGGCTGCTCTCCTCGGAGCTAATCAGGATGCGGTCGTCTTCAACGTCGATCCAAACCGGCGAATTGTTTGGCGAGCCGTCTGGCATCAGCGTCGATAAATGAGCGAAGTTGGGACGAGACAGCAGGGCGCGAATCTGAGGCTCGAGTTTCATTGTTCTCTCTTCGCCGTGATTCTACGCCCCGGGCTGACCGCGATTAAAGGCGGCAGTGAGTCAGCTTGATTGAATGCCGTGTTGAAGCTGAAATCGATTTTCATCTGCGCTCACTTCCCGCCTCGCCGCAACTCCGGCGAGCGCCCACGGACCTCCCCAATACGCGACCGCGATCAACATGCTGGACCACTCGTCGGGATTGTGCCACGCGTGAACAACGCGTGGGGCGTGCAGCGTGATCACCCATATCCCGAACATCAGGCCGAGCCCGGCTGCTCCCCACGGCAGCAGTACATCCACTGCGATGCTGATGGCAGACGCGATGAAGACGCCGCCGAAGAATGCGATCCAGAAGACATGCCACGGAATCCACTTCGGGATCAGCGTGCCAATAGGAGCGAGCGCCAGGAAGTGATCCACGCCAAACACGATCAGGCACACAGCCAGAATGTAGCGGCTGGCGCGATCCAGCGCCGGGGAGATGGCATCGCGGCCGGCGAGCAGACAGGCTAGCGCGCCCATGCCCAACGGCTCGAGGAAAATAGTGCGATACCCCATATCTTTCAGATGCACGGCATACTTCGGCGCGACCAGAATCACCGCGCAGACGAACAGCAACGCGCCGAGGATCAACGCAGCCGGTTTCAAGCCGCGCTTCAGCAACAGGCACGCGCCGAGCACGACCACGACTGCGCCGAAAAGATAGCCCAGCCATGAAATAGTTGGGAGCCACGGAAGCAGCGGAATGACTTTGTAGTCGGGAGCGAGGCCGCTGTTGGCGCCATTCGAGCGGGCGAAAACGAGCGTCTCAATGCCGAGGCCGAGGATGGAAAGAGAGAAAATTACGCGCCCGGGCGCAGCCAGCGCGTGCAGTGTTTGAGCGGTTTGCGTTCGTTCGTGCGAGATCACACGCACTATTCTTGTGCACGCAGCGCCGAATGCAATATCCACTTGTCACGTTTTCGCCATGACCACCGCGAAAATTCCGCCAGCCGCACGGATTGCGTTGCCAGACGCAGACCGCGGCGTGTGGGTTGCTACTGTCCTTAGATGAGAAAGCGTTTTCACCACGGAAGCACGAAAGACGCGGAATTTTGAAAATGCTGGCGCCGCGAAGACGGCTTGCGTGCCAGAGCAAGAACTAGAAAAGATCCGGCGCCCCAGGTTCGCGTCCTTCCTTTGGACGCTAACCTGGGCTCACCAACAGTTCCGTGCCTTCTGTGCTTCCGTGGTGAATTGATTTTCGATCCGCGGACCGCGGATCAGTTTTTGGAGTTTCAACCAGCGCGGAAGTCACGCACGTCTTCGCCTTTACGCCATAGCAGCACCGGAGTCTGCTGGCGAAGCGCAGCCAGCCTCGCGTTAACGGCCTCGACTTCGACCTTCGACCAGCTCACGGACGAGATCTCGATCTCAGCATTCGGCTCGATGTAAAAGAGCGTGGGAACGTTGGTGAGGCCGTAGGCGTTGGAGACGGCGTAGTGCTTGGGATCGTCGAGCGCGACCGGGAAGGTGATGCCGAACTGCTTCATGAAAGCCTCGGTTTCCTTCGCCTTGTCTTGCGAGACACCGATGAAGCTGACTTTGCTGTCGCGGTTCGCCTGGAACATGCGCTCGTAGTACGGAAACGCGTATTGGCAAACCGGGCAACTAACCTTGAAGAACGCCAGAACCACCGGGCCTTTCTTCAGAGCTTCGTGGAGCGAAACCGTTTTGCCCTCAACCGCGGGCAGGGAAAAATCTGGAGCTTGCACACCTGCTGCTAACGCAGCCATCGAACGAAACCTCCGCAGGAATCTCAGCATTAGTCGGTGGCCAGGGGCCATTCCGAACAATACTCTCTTGAAGAGATGCTCGAAAGTCAGTGTCGGACTTTCACCTCTGGTGAGCCGATGAAGGCCAGCGTCAGGAACAACCAGATCGCCAGGAAATAACAGACGTAATTGATGATGCTGGCGATCACCAGCACCACGGTCGTGGTAGCCGCTTGGTTGTTGCCGGTCGTCCCGATGGAGACGATCGTGGCGACGAATGTGCCGATGCGCATTCCTGGAAACATTCCGTAGTTGGCTGCGGGATCCGGCGCCAGCATTCCGTACACAGCCAGGGCGCACAACAGTAGAATCGCTGCGATGAGTGCGGACGGTCTCCACAATCGCCGTGAATGTGACATCTTAGGCCCGGATATTAATTAGATATTACATCTGCATCCTCAATTCAAAGGCCGAGTTGACGGAGAATCTTGCGGGTTAACCCGGTGAGCGGAAACTGGCTGGACTGCCGGCGCGTGGCCCAGCGCGCTTCTGCAGCACAATCTGGGAGCTGATCGGCTGCGATGGCGAAGACGGCGACGCGATAATCGGTGTCGGTAATGGAGTGGCGGACGCGCAACAGCGGCTGGTCACCGTTAGCAAGGCTGGGATCGAGCGCAGGCAATTCCCACATGCCCGCCATCAGCGAGCTGTCCTCCGGGCGGCGGACCAGCAGGACGGAAGAGTTCTGCCGCGCGAGAGCATAGCTGACTGATTTGCGCTTGCGAACAGTCGGCGGGTTGAGGGCGGTTGCGCCACGAGACTTGCAAAACGCGTTCAGCGGACAGACCAGACACCGCGGCGCGCGCGGCGTGCAGATGGTCGCGCCCAGTTCCATCATCGCCTGATTGAAGTCGCCGGAACGCGCGCGATCAAGCAGCGTCTCAGCCTGCTGCCACGCCGCTTCCCTTCCCTGAGCTGCCTTCGTGCCCCAGCTTCGCCCGTCTTTTGGGCTAACCTGGGGACTTCCGATCCCGTTCCCGAAAAGTCTCTGCAGCACTCGTTCCACGTTGCCATCGACCACCGCAACGGCTTCATCGAATGCGATGCTCGCGATGGCTGCTGCAGTATAGCGGCCAATTCCAGGAAGCGTCAGCCATTCATCGGCGGCGTGCGGGAATCGTCCGCCTCGTTCGCGCGCGATCACCTTCGCCGCCTGATGCATGCGCCGAGCGCGATGGTAATAGCCCAGTCCGCTCCAGATCGCCAGCACAGACGCTTCGCGCGCGGAAGCCAGAGACTGTACAGTGGGAAATCGCTGTAGAAAGCGCGCATAGTGTTCGAGCACCGCCGCCACACGCGTCTGCTGCAACATAATCTCCGACACCCAGACGCGATAGGGATCGCGATCGCGCCGCCACGGCAGATCGCGGCGATGCTGGTCATACCACTTCAGCAGCGCGCGGCGAAAAGAACGCAACTGCGCTGGACGGAGCGGAAGTATATGCCTGTCCATGAAGACGAATTCTACATGGCGAGGGTGTGCCAGAGATGAGGACCGGCTGGTTGACAAATGGTCTCGAATCGGGTATTACTCAGTAATACTTCGTACTACCATGAGAACCACCGAAATCATGACGATTTCCTTGCCCCCAGCGATGCTGCGGCAGTTTGAGGAGGTGCGGAAACGGGAATCCCGCACCCGTTCCGAGCTGGTGCGCGAAGCTCTGCGCGCGTATTTTGAGCAGCGTTATCCCACGGTCCAGCCCACGAGAGCAGAACTGGCAGCGCTTCGCCGTGGCCGAACTGCGGTCCGCCGAGGAGATTCGCTATCCTTAAGCAAGTTCCTCGATGGCTTGGAATCTTCAAATCGCCGGACCCGCGCAAAAAGAGTTTCGAAAACTCCCGGCAAGAGATCAGCGGCGCGTTAAGGCCGCCCTCCTCGCAATGCAGGAAGATCCATTTCAGGGTGATATCCAGCGCCTCAAGGGACAATCAACGGCATGGCGCAGACGCGTCGGCAACTATCGCATCATTTACGATCTTCACCTCGAAGAGCGGCTAATCATCGTTTCCGGAATTCTGCGGCGAACGTCAACAACCTACTGACCTGCCTTGAGACTACTTCGCCCTCTTCGCCGGCAGGTATTTCTTGTTAATCTTCGCAATCACCGTGTAAGTCGGGTCGACCATCTCGCTCACCTCCAGATGTCGATGCCCATCTCATGAACGCGGAGTTTACCACGCGTGCAGCGTGTGATCGGGCGACCAAGGCCGATGTTCATCGATCACAGACACGTGTGACCTGCCCGCCTAACCTGTCTGTAGGGGGAGTCAGCCGCATGTGCCTCGCAGTTCCGGGGAAGATCATCAGCATCGAGGGCGAAGACCTCGCGCGCAGCGCGCGGGTCAGCTTTGGCGGAATCGTCAAGCAGGTCAGTCTCGCCTACGTCCCTGAGGCCGAAGTCGGCGACTATGCCATCGTCCACGTGGGCTTCGCCATCAGCCTGCTCGACGAGGACGAGGCGCTGCAGACTCTCGAATACCTCAAGCAGATGGGCGAGTTGGAAGAGCTCGAACCATCGGAATCGCTCGAAAGCGAAACATGAAGTACGTCGACGAGTATCGCGATCCTGAGGCGGCGCAGCAATACGTGGCGGCCATTCGCGGCATCGTCACCCGCCCGTGGACGATCATGGAAATCTGCGGCGGGCAGACGCATTCCATCGTGAAATACGGCATCGACGAACTGCTGCCCAAGCAGATCACGCTGGCGCACGGACCGGGATGTCCGGTCTGCGTCACGCCGGTTGAAGTGATCGACAAAGCGCTGCAGATCGCGGCGCAGCCCAACGTCATTTTCTGTTCCTTCGGCGACATGCTGCGCGTGCCCGGTTCGATCAACCCCGCGAATGCGAATGGCAGTGACCTCTTCAGCGTCAAGGCCGCCGGTGGTGACGTGCGCATCGTCTACTCGCCCATGGATGCGGTAAAGATCGCGCAACAGAATCCCGACAAACAGATTGTGTTCTTCGCCGTCGGTTTCGAGACCACAGCTCCGGCGAACGCGATGTCGGTGCACTACGCGAAGCAAAACGGTGTGACCAACTATTCGGTGCTGGTTTCGCACGTGCTGGTGCCTCCGGCCATGGAAGCCATTCTTAGCTCGCCGACGAACTGCGTGCAGGGATTTCTGGCTGCGGGTCACGTTTGCACGGTGATGGGATACACCGAGTACGAGCCGATCGCCTTGAAATATCGCGTGCCGATCGTGGTCACCGGCTTTGAGCCGCTTGATCTGCTGCAAGGCATTTACATGTGCATTCTGCAGCTGGAGCAAGGACGCTTCGAAGTCGAGAATCAATACGCACGCGCGGTGCGTCGCGAAGGAAATCAGCCAGCGCAAGAACTGGTTGCCAAAGTCTTTCGCATAGTCAATCGCAAGTGGCGTGGCATCGGCGAGATCTCCCAGAGTGGCCTGGGCCTTGCCGCGGACTACGCTGACTTCGACGCCGAGCTTCGCTTTGGGCTGTCGCACTACAGCGCGCAGGAAGATTCGGAATGTATCAGCGGCCTCATCATGCAAGGCGCGAAGAAGCCGGAAGAATGTGCGGCGTATGGCAATCGCTGCACGCCCGACCATCCTCTCGGAGCGCCGATGGTTTCGTCCGAGGGCGCGTGTGCTGCCTATTACCGCTATCGCCGGTTGCGCAACAAGGCACTGGCGAGCGGTGGAAGGGCACGGCTTTAGCCGTGCCGCAAAGGCGTAATCTTCAAGCTGGCTTTAGCCGCGGCTGAAGCCGCTTCTAACCTGCCGCGAAGCTCGCCGGGCTAAAGCCCGACGCTTCCACCGTCGGGTCGGTCACGAGGTGAATCTGTGGTTGCAACAAAAGAATTTCGCCTGCAATGCCCAGTGCCGCTGAACGACACCGAACATGTGCAGCTAGCTCATGGCGGCGGCGGCCGGCGCATGCACGAGTTGCTCGAAGGCCTGCTTCTCCCCAGCTTTGCCAACGAAGCTCTGCTGGAGCGGCATGATGGCGCGACGCTGAACATCTCAGGCGCGAAACTCGCTTTCACCACCGACTCCTACGTTGTCAGACCTCTCTTTTTCCCTGGCGGCGACATTGGGACGCTGGCCATCAACGGAACGGTCAACGACCTGGCGATGTGCGGCGCGCGCCCGCTCTATCTCAGTTCGGCTCTGATTCTGGAAGAAGGCTTGCCGATGGAAACGCTGCGGCGCGTGGTCGAGTCGATGCGGTCATCGGCCGCGGCGGCCAACGTTCAACTGGTCACCGGCGATACCAAAGTTGTCGACAAAGGCAAGGGCGACGGAATCTTCGTCAACACCTCCGGCATTGGCGTGATCGAGCATGACGTTTCGATCTCGCCGAAGAATGTTCGACCGGGCGATGCGATTCTGCTGAGCGGCGACCTCGGCAGGCACGGCATCGCGATCATGGCCACGCGCGAAGGACTTTCCTTTGAGAACGCGGTCGAATCGGACTGTGCCACATTGTGGGAGCCGGTGAAAGCCTTGCTGGATGCGGGTATTGAGATCCATTGCTTGCGCGATCTGACACGCGGCGGGCTGAGCAGCGGGCTGATCGAAATTGCCGAAGCTGCCGGCGTGCGCTGTGCCATCAATGAGGCGGACATCCGCGTACGCGAGGAAGTTGCAGGAGCCTGCGAAATTCTGGGTCTGGATCCACTTTATCTCGCCAACGAAGGGCGTTTTGTAGCGTTTGTTCCCGAGCACGAGGCTGAGCGTGCAGTCGCGATCCTGCAAGGCGTCAACGTGAGCAACCAGGCAACTCGCATCGGGCGAGTCGTCGACGGCCCGGCCGGATTGGTCACGCTGAAAACGCAGTTGGGAACGGAACGGATTGTCGATATGCTTAGCGGCGAGCAGTTGCCGCGAATTTGCTAGCGCTCGAACCGGCCTGTAAAGGAATTGGAGTAGCGCGTGTCGCAGATTTTGATCATCGGCTACGGGAACGTGCTGCGCGCGGACGACGCTGTGGGATACTGCGCCGCCGAGCAATTGCAGCAGCACTATCGCGACGATCCCGCCGTGGAGGTGATCGCAAGTCATCAGCTCACACCGGAGATGGCGCTGGATATCTCGCGCAGCGAGTTCGTGGTCTTTCTCGACGCGTCGTCGGCGGAGGAGCCGGGAAAAATCTCGCAAACCCGCATTCTGCCTGAAACGGCTCACGTTGGATTCACCCATCAGTTAACTCCGGCTACGCTCTTGTCGCTGGCGGAACAACTGTATGGCCATGCTCCGGAAGCCGTCGGCATCACGCTGGCAGGCTGGTCGTTCAAGCTCAGAAGCAAACTCTCACGCCGCGCGGGGATACTCCTGCCAGTACTGGTTGCCCAAGCCAAAGACGTCGTGGAAGGCCACCGACAGCCAGTTTCTCTAACAGGTTAGTTCTTGCTGTGATCGGTAGTGCGGGCCTTCAGCCCCGCGTCACTGTCGTTATGAGGACGCGAGTCGGCTTTTAGCCGGCGGGCAGGGCTGTGTCGCCGGCTGAAGCCGGCTCTAATAGAAAAGGGCGCGACGGAACGCGGCGCTAAAGCGCCGCACTACCAGCTCAGCGCGGACCGGCTCAACGCGGCGCTGAAGCGCCACACTACCCGGAGCTACGCCCCGACCAGCTTCTCCAGAATGGATTTATTGCGGATGGTGAGCGTCGAGCCTTTGAGCACCGCGATCTGGCGCTTGCGGAAATCCGCAAGGACGCGGGTCACGGTCTCGCGTGAGGTGCCGATGATCTGCGCAATCTCCTCGTGGGTGAGCGCCAGCTTCACCTTGGGCTCGGCCTGATTTTGCGTGGTGGCGGTCCACTCCAGCAACAGGCGCGCCAGGCGTTCCGGCGCCGAATGCGACAGTCCCAGGCTGCGGATCTGCTGGTACGCGCTCTGGCAGTCTTTGCTCAGATGTTGCGCCGCCTTCAGACAGGCATCACCGTGCGTCTGCAGGAATTTCAGAAAGTCGTCGCGTTTCACGAAATTCAGCTGGCAAGGCTGTCCGGTCTCCGCCGTGATTTCGTAAGGCGTGCCGGAAACCGTGGCGTGCATGCCCAGCACTTCTCCGGGCTGCGCGATCTTCAGGATGAGGGTTTTGCCTTCGGCGGAGGTCGTTGACATTTTCACCCTCCCCTTGCACAGCATGTAAATGCCGCGCGGCGACTGGCCTTCGACAAACAGCACAGCACCGGCCGGGTACGACGCCGAGTACTTGATCTTGTCGAACGCTTCCAGAGCTGCCTTCGGGAGTGAGCAGAAGAAACTGTCGCTCCGGAGCTTGCAGATTACGCAATTTTCAACCAGCTCAAAGCCGTAGGGTGATCCCACATGCCCTCTCTCTCTATACCCCATATGCTATCACCTTAGAAATTCTGCACATCCCCTATAAGTAGGATTCCACTGCGCCTGCCGCTACCCCCCAAGCGCTGGCAAATAGCCTGGCGGTGACGCATGTCACACCCGTCCGTATCGGGGGTCACAGACCCCGGCCCATCCGGCGAAGGAAAATCCCGCCACAACGGCTCAATAAGGCGGGAAGCGAGGTCTCATAACTTCGTCGCGCCAGGATCCGGGTGGCGTACTATATGTATCCATCCGGAAGGCCGGGATCCCAAATCCTGGCCTGCAATAATGCACCTGAACGGGGCGAAGGCTTGACCACTCTCCTCTACCCCATATCGCTTCCCGCCGACGGTTTGTTGGTTCGGCCCGGTTCCGCCCAGACCCGGCGAGGTAAAGGTAGGCAACGCAACACCGCGTGGAGGTCACTCGAAGGATGCTGTGCCGGGTTCGCCGGAAAGTTGGGGAAAATCCATACAGATTGCTCCGTGCTCCTCGGCTCCGATTCTTTGATCAACGCTTCTCGAGGCTAACGAACGTTCGGTAATAGGAGATTGCAACATGGCGATATCCCAATCCCAAATGAACCAAACGGCCGGATCGATTGAAACCGGCAGCACCGGCTTGAACCGTTGGTGGCGCGTAATCGGCGGCCTGATGATGAACATTGCTCTGGGCACGCTTGTATGCCTGGAGCGTCTTCGTCGCTCCGTTGGAAAAGGAGTTTCACTGGAAGCGCGCCGACACCTCCACCATCTTCACCATCGCAGTGGTGGTGTTCGCTTTGACCTTCATTTTGGCGGGGCGGCTGCAGGACAAGTTCGGGCCTTTCTGGATCTCGCTGACCGGCGCAATCCTGGTGAGCCTGGGCTTCTTTCTATGCTCCTACACCAGCAGCCTGAACTACCTGTTCATCTGTTTCGGAGTGATCGGAGGCTTGGGCAACGGCTTCGGTTATGCCACGCCGATTCCGGTGATGTCGAAATGGTTTCCCGACAAGCGCGGCCTCGCGGTCGGACTAGCCGTGGGCGGTTACGGAGGCGGTTCAGCCATCTTCGGCCCCTTGTCGGCCAGTTACCTGATCCCGCACTTTGGCTGGCGCACCACGTTCCAGGTGCTGGGCGCGATCTTCCTGGTCATGACAGTGATCGGCGCGTTCCTGCTGAAGAATCCTCCTGCCGGCTACAAGCCTGCGGGCTGGACGCCGGCTACGACTTCGAAAGCTGTGGCCAGCACTTACGACTTCTCTCCGGGTGAGATGCTGAAAACCCCGACGTTCTACTTTATGTGGATCGCGTACGCCCTTGGCTGCACCGCGGGCCTGATGGTCATCAGCCAGCTGGTACCCTTCGCCAAGAGCGTCGGCATACCAAGCACTACGCTGGCCTCATTGGGCCTGGTCGTAGGCGCGGTGGGTAACGCCGGCGGGCGAATCCTCTCGGGCTGGATGTCAGACCACCTGGGCCGCATTAATGTGCTGCGCTTGATGATCGGCATCTCCATGGTGGCCATGCCCATTCTGTACGCGGTGGGCGGCAACGTCGCCGCGCTGTTTGTGATGCTCTTTATTGTTTATTGGTGCTACGGTACCCAGCTTTCGGTGAACGCCGCTACCGCAGCCGACTTCTGGGGTACGAAGAACGTAGGCATCAATTACGGGCTGCTATTCACAGCCTGGGGCGTCGCCGGACTCCTCGGCGGCCGCATCGGTGGCAAGCTGTTCGACAAGTACCACAATTACCAGATGGCGTTCTACACGGCTGCAGTCCTGGCACTGGTTGCCCTGCTCAGCGAGTTCATGGCGCGCCGTCCCAAGCACGTCTGATCGGCTCTTCGGACCGGAATCCTTCGGGACTCCGGTTCCGTTGTTTAGGTTGGCTTATTACCCAGATCTCATTCGGCAAGGAGCGTCGTCATGGAAAGCGCAACGAAAACGGCGGAGGTAGCCAAGGCTGTGGAACAGTATCCAGCACCGGAAATCGTCAAAGAACAAGCGCTGCTGAAAAACTGGCCAGCCGAACGGGAACGCTTTCAGCGCGATCCTGATGCTTTCTGGGCCGAAGCCGCCAAGCAGTTCGTCTGGACCAAGCCCTGGGACAAGGTTTTCGAGTGGGACGGCATTCATCACAAGTGGTTTACCGGCGCGCGCACCAACATCACCATCAACGCGCTGGATCGCCACGCGAATTCCGGCGAATGCTAATCGCGCCGCGTTTATCTGGCTCGGCGAGGACGGCACCGAACGCATCGTCACCTATCGCCAGCTCTATCGCGATGTCTGCCGCTTTGCCAACGGCCTGAAGTCGCTGGGCGTGAAGAAGGGCGACCGCGTCGTCATCTACATGCCGCTGACGGTTGAGGGCGCCATCTCCATGCTGGCTTGCGCGCGCATCGGAGCGATTCACTCTGTGGTCTACGCGGGCCTGGGCCATACTTCGCTGCGCGATCGCATCGAGGACGCGCAGGCGCGAATCGTCATCGTGGGCGATGCCGGCTTCCGCCGCGGAAAACCGGTTCCGCTGAAAGGCATTGTGGATGAGGCTCTCGACGGAGTGGAGACGGTCGAGCATGTCGTGGTCTTCACTCGCGATCCTGCGGCATTCACTCCAGCCAGCGCTCGCGAAGTCGATTTTCGTGAGCTGATGAAGTTTCCTGCGGATTGTCCCGCCGAGGACATGGACTCCGAGGATCCGCTGTTCATCCTCTACACCTCGGGCACAACCGGCAAGCCCAAGGGCGTGGTCCACGTGCACGGCGGATACATGGTCGGCACAACGTATTACCTGCAGTCGTTCTTCGATGTCGGCGAGCGCGACCTGTTCTGGTGTACGTCGGATATCGGCTGGATCGTCGGCCACTCGTACATCGTCTACGCGCCGCTCTGCGCCGGCGTGACTACGCTGTTCCGCGAAGGCGCCATTGATTATCCCGATCCCTCGATCGCCTGGCAGATCGTCGAAAAGTATGGCGTCACCAAAATGTTCACCGCGCCCACCGCGCTGCGTATGTTCATGAGATACGGCGAAGCGCTACCGCAGAAGCACGACCTGACTTCGCTCCGCGTGATTGCCTGCGCCGGAGAGCCGCTGAATCCCGAAGCGTGGCGCTGGGCGCAGACCTACCTTGCCGGCGACGGCAAGTGGGGCTATGTGGTCGACAACTGGTGGCAGACCGAACTCGGCGGTCCGGCGCTGGGCACGCCTGTGACTTTGCCGATGCGACCAGGAAAAGCGGGTCTTGCGCTTCCGGGTTGCGAGGCTGATGTGGTCGACATCAACGGCAAGCCGGTCGCGCCGGGCGTAAGCGGACGCCTGATCCTGAAGCGGCCGTTCCCGCAGTTCATGCGGACCATCTGGAACAATCCCGCGCGCTTTGAGAAAGACTGGCTCGAGCTTCCTGGCTGCTACATCACCGGCGATCTCGCGACCAAAGATGAAGACGGATACATTTCGGTCATCGGCCGCGCCGACGACGTGCTGAACGTCGCTGGACATCGCATCGGCACGGCAGAAGTCGAAAGCGCGCTGGTCTCGCATCCCGCGGTTGCAGAAGCGGCGGCCATCGGCATTCCCGACGCGCTGAAGGGCGAGGCGATCGTTGCGTTCGTGCAGTTGCGGTCCGGGCATCTCGCTTCAGAAGCGCTGCTCGCCGGTCTCATTGAGCATGTGCGGCGCGAGATGGGTCCGATCGCAACACCGTCGGCCATTAAATTTGTGTCGGCGTTACCAAAGACCAGGTCAGGAAAGATCATGCGCCGCCTGCTGAAGGCGCAGGAAACCGGCGCGGAGATCGGTGACCTGTCGACGCTGGAGCAATGAAATCGCGAACGAAAGAGACCGCGTCGCGCGGTGAAAGGCGGGCGTAGGCGCGGTAAGAAACGAGTCTAAGTCCTGTACCCGGGGTCCACGACGAGGGCGGTATTTACGCCTGTCGGGGTGTTGGAGCGACGGCACAGGCGCCGGAAACAAAATGTTTCCGAATTGTGCGGAGCGCACTACAATGCATCGCCAGGGGCTGGCTAGGCTATCCAGTATTTGGCGCAAATTACCATCATAGGGTCTTGAACGGCGAGGGTACTCCCTCAACCCAGAGAACGCTGGCGACAAACTGCCGGGGTTGCATCACAAATTTAGGAAGTCCAAGGAGTGATTGACATGGCTCGAACGCTTCAGCAGCAAAATCCGGTAGCTCAGACCAGCGAGGCTCAGATTGCAGTCCATTGGCGGGAGGAAGAATACTACTATCCATCCGCGAAATTCATCGGCCAGGCAAATCTGAGCGATCCCGACATCAACGAACGCTTCAGCGAAAAAAATTTTCCGGAGTGCTTCCGCGAATACGCCGATATGTTGAGCTGGGACCAATACTGGCATACCACACTCGACACCAGCGATCCACCGTTCTGGAAGTGGTTTGTGGGCGGGAAGATCAACGCCTCGTATAACTGCGTGGACCGGCACCTCGACAAGTACAAGAACAAAGCGGCGCTCATCTTCGTTCCGGAACCGGAATCCGAGGCGCCCGTATCCGTCACCTATCGCGAGCTCTATGTCAGGGTGAATGAATTTGCCGCACTGCTGCGCGATTTCTGCAAGCTGAAAGCCGGCGATCGCGTCACTATTCATATGCCGATGGTTCCCGAGTTGCCGATCACCATGTTGGCCTGCGCCCGCCTGGGCATAATCCACTCGGTTGTGTTCGGAGGCTTCAGCGGCGAGGCTTGCGGCATGCGCGCCGCCGATTCAGGCAGCCAGGTGTTGATCACCATGGATGGCTATTATCGCAACGGCAAGATGCTCGACCACAAAGCAGGCGCCGATATTGCGCTGGAGATGGCCAAGAAAGAGGGCACGATCGTCGACAAAGTCCTGGTCTGGAGGCGTCACGCCGGCCAGAGTGCGACCGCTTCACCGTTTGTGGAAGGGCGCGATTTCTGGGTTGACGAGATCCTCCCCAACTTCTCGGGTGAAATCGTACCTCCGGTGCCCATGGATGCCGAAGCGCCGCTGTTCCTGATGTACACCAGCGGCAGCACGGGAAAGCCGAAGGGCTGTCAACACCGCACGGGTGGCTACCTCGCCTATGTGACCGGCTGCTCCAAATACATTCAGGACATTCACCCCGAAGACGTGTACTGGTGCATGGCTGACATCGGCTGGATTACCGGTCACTCGTTTATCGTCTACGGACCCCTGGCCTTGGCTGCCACCAGCGTCATCTACGAAGGTGTTCCGACCTATCCTGACGCCGGAAGAGTGTGGAGAATCGCCGAGCGCCTGGATGTCAACATCTTCCACACCTCGCCTACGGCCATCCGCATGTTGCGCAAGTCGGGGCACGACGAACCCGCCAAGTACAACTACCATTTCAAGCACATGACCACGGTGGGAGAACCTATCGAGCCGGAGGTCTGGCGCTGGTATTACGAGACGGTGGGTAAAGGCGAGGCCGTCATTGTGGACACGTGGTGGCAAACCGAAAACGGCGGATTCCTCTGCACCACCAAGCCGGCGCTGGATCCCATGAAGCCGGGAAGCGCAGGCCCAGGTATGCCGGGCATCTACCCCATGATCAAGGACGAAATAGGAGAAGAAGTGTCCGCCGGTTCGGGCAAGGCAGGAAACATCTGTATTCGGAATCCCTGGCCCGGAATCATGCAGACCATTTGGGGTGATCGCGACCGCTTCGTCAGCCAGTACTATGCCAAATACTGCGCGGATCCCAACAGCAAGAAGTGGCAGGACTGGCCGTATTTTGCTGCGGACGGGGCCGTGCTGGCCGCCGACGGCTATTTCCGGATTCTGGGACGCGTGGACGACGTGATCAACGTCGCCGGCCACCGCCTCGGCACGAAGGAAATCGAGTCGGCGTGCCTGACGATTCCGGAAGTGGCAGAAGCTGCTGTGGTGCCGGTGGTAGACGAGATCAAAGGCCGTGTGCCCGAGGTCTACATCGTCCTGCAGCCAGACATACTGGCGCCTCAGCATCAGGAGATCCTGGAAAGGGTCAATCATGTCATTGAAACCATGATTGGCAAGATTGCCCGCCCGCGACGTATTCTGATTGTTCCGGATATGCCAAAAACACGATCCGGCAAGCTCATGCGACGGGTTCTCGCAGCCCTCTCCAACAACATGAATACCGGAGATATCACGACGTTGGCCAATCCCGACGTGGTGGAGAATGTTCGGGTCATGGTTCAGGGCAAGGAGAAGGTGGCTCTGCAAGAAGGGCCGGAAGACCTGAAGCAGTTCGGAAGCTCGGAGTAAGCCCTCCCCGGTGGAGACCGCTGAGGCCAGTTCCTTCGGCTGCTGCCGTGCGAACTGGCTGCCAGCGGCGAAGTCAAAGGCGATACCACCACGCTGGAAGATATGGGCGTGATCTCGCGGCTGCAGGAAGACGAGTAGGCAGAGCCGGCCTCACGGCGATATTTGAACCTGTCGGCAAGGCGATGGCGAACGCACAAAAGCGATCGCGTCGCCGTGCCGGACCGGCGCCGGCCCAATCGCCAGAGAGTCCCGCCGCAGGCGGAGACGAAACTAATTAGCCCACCGCGGAAGCGGTGGGTTACCGCCATGTTCCTTTATTCCCGAGCCCCTTCAGGGGCGACACCAAACGCCACATACCTACGTCACATCTGTATTCCACGTTGTCTTCAGCACCAAACAACGCACGCAACTCATTCCGCATGCGGTGCAACCTCGCCTATGGAACTACCTCGCAGGCATCGCACAAAATCACCTCATGCGTGCGCTGGCCATCGGTGGAACGGAAAATCACGTCCATCTGTTGCTGACATTTCCGCCTGATCTGGCATTGGCCGATGGCGTGCGAATCCTGAAGGCAAACTCCAGCCGTCTGATGCGGGAGAGTTCGCGAGCATTCGCCTGGCAGGAAGGATATGGAGCATTCAGCGTCAGCCCGTCGCAGATCGAGGGTGTGAAGCGATACATCGCGAACCAGACGATACATCATGCAAGGCGTTCTTACGATGACGAGTTCGCGGCGATGTTACGCGCCGCAAACATGTGTGCCGCCCCTGAAGGGGCTCGGAAGCTTGGAAATGTTCGCGTACCCAGCGCTCCCGCGCTGGGCTAATTAGTTTCGTCTCCGCCTGCGGCGGGACTCCCTCGCGGGCTGCGTTGTGGGGAACGCGTTCGTTTTATTTTCGTGCTCCCGACGGCAATCTCGTCGATTTTTACATGCCCGCCAAATAGGACCGGGACCGCGACTCGCACTCACGCTGCCGGCTGACTGCCACCTGATCGCACGATCAGCACCGACTGATCGTCACTTGCCCGGCCCTGATGTTTGGTGGCATCCAGCAGCGCCTGAAAAATTGTCTGCAAGGAACTGCCGGCATGTTGCCGCACCACAGCTTTCACGCCTTCCAATCCAAACTCCTCGCCTTTCGAATTCTCGATCTCGAGCACGCCATCCGTCAGCAACAGAAACATGTCGCCGGGATCGCTTTCGACGCTGCTGCTGGCATACTGCTGGTGGTCAAACATTCCCAGCGGCAGATTCGAGCACGTGACCTCGGAGAACTCGCCCGTCGCCGCGTGATAATGCAGGATCGCAGGATGTCCCGCCAGCGAATAAGCGCAATGCAACCGGTCACCGCTCGACGCGAGATAAGCAAACGTCACAAACATCTCCGGCTTAGTGACTGAGCAGAGAACAGAATTGAGGCTCTCCATTAGGCCGGCACTGTTGCCATCGGATGACAGCCGCATGCGCGCGGCGCTCTTTACCATGGCCATGACTACGCCCGGCGCAACGCCGTGTCCGGAAACATCGGCGACATAGGCAATCCAGCCGCGATCGTCGTGGACAACGTCGATCAGGTCGCCACCGACTTCGCCGCTGGGCACCGAGCGTCCGTAAAACTCGAAATCGCCGACACTGGAATCAATGACCGGAACCAGCGTGCGATGAATCTCACTGGCGAGTTCAATCTCGGCATGCGCGAGGAAGTAGCGGCGGCCCTCGGTGATCATCACCCACACGAAGCACGAGTAACCCAGCACCATGGCCGCAATGCTGGCGTAGGAAGTGAAGAGCATCCGGTGCTGCAGGTGAGCAATGTCGGCGGCGTTCATTGCGGTCGCCAGCGGAGGAACCGGCAGCGCCACGTAGATCAGGCTCATCGCAATGTTCTGTGCGATGAAGATCGCCACCATCGCATACCAGCGATACTTGCCGAAGGTTGTGCCCGCAGCGGCATAGCCCATTGCGAAGATGCCATTCAGGGCGACAGAAATTATCAGCGCCGGAATAGGCTGCCGGCCTAACTGCATCACGTCGATGGAGAAGCCGATGGTGCTGAAGAGAAAGAACACTCCCAGCAAAGCGAGGACGCGCGCCTTAAGCGGCGTGCTCTTCCAGTAGGGACGTTGGGGGGTTGCCATGGGAGATTTGCACTGAAATCCTACTACACGGGGACATCAGGTCTTCCCAGGCCAACGACAAATCGCGATCGGGCCTTGTATCAGGGCACGACTTCAGTCGTGCCGAAAATGCCGAACCAGGAATGGGCTTTAGCCCCTGCAGCCGGCGTTCTCAGGGGCTAAAGCCCATGGCGCTGACGTCGCGACGGCACGGCTGAAGCCGTGCCCTGTTACAAATCGCGTCGCGAAAAGCAGGGACTATTCGTCTTTGGCTTGCGGAATCTTCACTGGGATTTCCAGCATGGGCCGGCCCATGCGCTCGGCTTCTTCGGGAGTGATGCCCGCCATCTGCATGCGCCGGTTCTGAATTTCGCGGAGTTCCGCCAGCACCTCGCGCTCCTGCTCGACGTATTCTTCCTCGGTGATCGAGCCATCCTCCAGCAGCGTCTGCAGTTCGAGCAGCCGCTCCTTGATGGGCGCGTCGTCGGTGTATTGCTCTTCCGCCGTGCGGGCAAGCGTTCGCAGGATGAACTTGAATCCCGCGATGGGCGAGAGCAAGAGATCGTCGATGAGGAGCATTAGCTTAGCCTCGGATGGGGTGGAGCACGCCTTCATAGGCTGCTCAACAAGTCAGTTTTCGAGCGCTTTGTGTCAGGGCACGACTTTCAGTCGTGCCGATACGCTCTCTCGATAAACCGGGCTTTAGCCCCTGCCGCTCCATCCCCGGGATCAGTTGTTGCAGGGGCTGAAGCCCGTGACATTTGCGTTTCTTGCGGCACGACTAAAAGTCGTGCCCTGTTACAAAGCTTTTGCTAATTGCTAATTGCCAACTGCCGCCTTTATTACCCCGCACTGCTGGGCTCCAGCTTCAGGCGAATGTTCACGAAGTTATACGGCGGCCACGGGCCCGTGTACTTGAAATTCAGCCGGTCGCCGAACTTCTTGGCCACACGATTGACCGCGGCATCAAACTCGGCTTCGCGCTCGCGCTCCAGCAGAAACGCCGCGTTCATGATCATCTTGTCGCCGATCGGTTTGTTGTCGCGCGAGGCCACGCAGATGGTGCGCAGCGTCTCATAGATGTCGCGCACGTACTCCACCGACCGCTCTTCCAGGGCCTTGTCGATCATGCGGCCCAGTTGCATGCGCGCAAAGTACGTCGACTGCAGATGCTTGCGCGTGATCTCCTGATGGAAGCGGTGAATCTCTTCGTGCTCGCGCTGCAACTCCTCGACGATGTGATCGCGATCCCAGGTCACCTTCAGGCCGAACTCCACCTTGCCCAACATCTGCTTCAACACGTCCTTGACCGACGGATAAATACTGCGCAGTACTTCGCGAATATCCTCATCGGTGCGAAACACCGTGCCAAAGCTCATCGGGATGATGGTGTGCGACTTCATCACAGTTTCGATCACGTGTTCGTGCGCCAGCGCATTCTCGCGCGTGGGATCGAAGATGAATACCGGCGTGCGGCTGACCACGGCGCCGATGTCGCCGTGCGTAACGACGTACACCATCTCGCCGCTGCCGCCGATGCCCATTCTGCCGAACATCGCCGGCTCTCGCGACTGAATGATGCCGTAAACGTATCGCCCTTCCTGGCGGACGTCGGGCACCGGGATCGGCCCGGGTGCGAACTCCTTGTCGGCCTCTGCGCTGGGCTGGCGCATGATTGCCGTGGCCGGTACCGGCCCGCCCGCTGACCGCGCCTTCTGCACTTCCTGCGGTCGCGAGACCGCAGACTCCGGCAAGCGTGCCTTCTTTGCGCGCCCGGCTTGAGGAACCATCGCGATAGGCTGCGGCCGCTGCGCCTGCTTTTTCGTCGCTTTCGTCTTGCTTGCCGGCCGCGTCTTAGCCGGCCGCCTCGTGCTGCTCATAGTCCTCCCTCAGCAGACCAGAAATTGTCTCTAGCAGCTCCTTAATATCGATCGGCTTAAACAAAACCGGAATGCCCATTTCCGCGGCGTGATCGTTGGCCTCCTGGGTCGCGTAGCCGGTCAGCAAAACCGTCGGCATATCCGGGTCCTTCTGGCGCGCGAAATCGATCACATCGAATCCGTTTTCCTGCTTCTCCAGCGACAAGTCGCACAGCAGAAGATTGATCGTATTCTTCGACAAAGCTTCCCGCGCTTCTTCGGAGGAAATCGCCGCGCTCACTTCGTAACCTTGCTGTTGCAGGATGAGGCGGTAGGTCACCAGAACGTTCGGCTCATCGTCTACCACGAGAATGTGAGGTTTCGAGTTCATCCAGTCACCGGCGTTTTACTGAGCCGCGGGCAATTCAATCGCAAAAACTGTTCCCTTCCCGAGGCGGCTGCGCACTCTGAGCTTGCCGCCGTGGTTCTCGATGATCCCCTTGACGATCCATAAGCCCAGACCAGTTCCGCGTTCTCCCTTGGTCGTCATGAACGGCTCGAACATCGTGTTCAACACGTGCTCCGAGATGCCGCTCCCCGAATCGGCGACCAGGATGCGGATCATATCGCGCGAGGTCACCCGGCGAACCAGGCGCGTCCGCAGGCGCAGCAGGCCGCCCGGTCCCATGCTGTCTTTGGCGTTCACCACCAGATTCGACAACACCTGCCGAATCTGATCTGCCGAGCCCAAGGCCTGGGGCAACACATTCAAGTCCTTTTCCACTCTGACGCCGGCGCGATCCAATTGCCGGGTGAACAGCAGCAGCGTATCTTCCACCACGCTGTTCACATCGAAGTTGCCGACCTGCGCGGTGCTCCGATACAGGCCCAGCATCTGGCGCACAATCCGCGCCACGCGTTCAGTCTCGGCCTTCAGGATGTCGTAGACCGGCGCCGCCTCCGGCTTGATCTGATCGGTCAGCAGGAAAATGCAGTTCTTGATTGCCTCCATCGGATTGTTGACTTCGTGCGCGATGGTTCCGGCAAGACGCCCGGCAGACGCGAACTTTTCCATCTCCAGCATGCGGCGCTCGAGCTTCATCTGCTCCAGGCGGCGCACCGCGGTCAGATCGCGCAGCACGGTGACGGTATAAGCCACCAGCCCGCGCTCATCGTAGATCTTGCCGGAGCGCGCGTCGTATTCCACGTCCAGCCCGGTGTCCGGATTCACCAGCTGCAGAGGTGAGCTTTCGCGATCAGAGAAGGAATACGTGAACTGCGTAATGTACGCGTCAAGGATCGCCTGATTGCGGATGTGGATCGGGGTGCGCGTCTTCTCGGTGCCCAGCAGCTCTTGCGCGCGCGGATCGAGCAGCGCGAGTTTCGCATCGCGATCGCAAACCACGATGGGATCGCCTACGTTTTCGATCACAAGGTTCAGGCGATCGCGATCCTGGCGCACGACTTCTTCCGCCTGACGCAGCCTGTCGTAATTGGTGCGCAGCTCTTCATCCGCACGCCGCAAGTCGGTCACATCGCGCAGCACGCTCACCATGCCGGTGCGCCGTCCGTCGGGGGCGAAGCTCGGCGCTGACACAGCTTCGAACAGCACTTCATCGCCTTCGATCGCATCCACCAGGGTCATGTCGCGCGACGAGTCATTGCCGGAAACCGCCATCGACGACAACGCTGCCGAAAACAGCAGATTGTTGAGCTCGACCGCGCGGACGCGGCCCTCGCTCACGTCTTCCGGAAGCCGGAAGTACCGCTCCGCAGCTTTGTTTTGCGTGATCACGCGATGCTGCGGATCGGTCAGGATCACCGGATCGGTCATGCTCTCCATCACCGTCTGCATCTGCGTGATGATGGTCTCCATGTCGACCATGCGATTGTGGTAATGCTCAACTTTGAAGAGCCGCGACAGATAGCGGTTCGCCAGCTCGATCAGCGCGCGCAGCTCGGCGATCTCGGCCGGCGTCGTGCCGGGAGCAACCTCGGTAATCACCATGGCCGCGTAGCCACGCATCTCGCAGATGCCGCAAACCTGGTCCTGCAGCTGCAATCTCAGATTGGAATGGAAATTCTCTACCGCAACGCACTTGCGTCCGCGGGCACGCTCCGCTTCCCAGCATGCAGTGCGATTGCGATAAATCAGGGGAAAGTAGTAAATGCCGGAGGTTTTCTTGCCTCGGCCCGGAACGAATTCGGGTTCCTGCGAATGCAGGATGCGCACTTGCGGCGTCTCCACCGCAAACAGGGAGCTGCGATAACGCTGCACCCCATTCTTGGGATAGTTCAGCGACGCGATGGGGGCGATCTCGGAGGTCTCGAAATCCACTCGCGTCACCAGTGCGCGGGGATGGCCCAAAGCGACAATCTCCTCCAGCAGGACGGCGAAGATCTCGTCACTGCGCTCCATGCCGAGGAGGCGAAGCGCGGAGCGGCGATTCCTCCCGCTTAAATCAGGAGTATCGGAGCGCACGCGCATCTGTGGGGAAGCCACGACCACTCTCCTGGGTCACTCACCTTTGAGCCCTGGCCGGTCGACGCGTGCGTACCGGCCGGCGGGTCGTTTCTACCGTCGTAATCTCTTCTTCCTCGCCCGGTCCCAGCTGTGGACGAGAAACCAGTCCGGTGAGTCCCACCGCGTCGGCGTACTTCAAGTAGGTATCGATGGAAGCCACCACGATGCGCGCCTCTACCGTGATCAGGTCGATGCCTACGAGTGAGATGCGCACCCAGGCGTCGATCACAATGCCTTTATCCAGGACTCGATCGAGTACGTCGATCAGACTCGAACCGCCCGAAACCCGTTCAACCGCCATTGGAGATCCTCCTGCCGATCTTTATCCCTGAGTCCGTTTGGGCTTCTTGCTCTTTCCGGAAGTCTTTCTTGCTGTCTTGGCGGGCGCAGCCGGAGCCCGCAATTCCGCCCCCGGTCCCGCACGCGGCAATCGCGTACGCGGAGGCGCCGGCAGACCCGCCGGATGGGTGAGGTTGGGATCGAACTTCCACCAGTTCAGCCCGATCTCCTCCGCCTTGTCCACGGAGCACACCAGCAGGCGAATCCTGATCGTGAGCAGTTCCACATTGGCCAGCGATATCCGGACGTCGCCGGCTATCACCAAGCCCTTGTCCAACACCCGATCAAGGATGTCGAGCAGGTTTGCCGTTCCTGAGACGGTCGGTACACGTTCCATGAAGGTTCTTCAGAATGGAGAGTGCGGAACCGTCGAAGCTTCCTCGAAACTGCATCCCACCGTGCGGCCGGCACGGAGGACATCGAGGACCCCACGCTTCGACACAAGGGCGTATCGTAGCGGACACGGAACGCAGTGTCAATTTAGCTGCGGACCCGGATTGTGGCGACGTGGCGGCGGCTGTGGCGAGCCCACACCTTCATCTAAGTTTGATGCAGCCGGGTTGCCTGGAAAAGGCGTCACCGCCGCTGCCAAACCGGGAGTCAACTAGTCGCAGAATCAGCGGCCCAATTGATCGCCCACGGAAGTGATCGCGAAGACCGTTCCCGCGTTGTAGTTTCCGCCTCCGACCTGGGTGGTTCCGTAGAGATTGCCGCTGGGATCGAAGATCACTCCGCCCTGGGGCGTTCCTCCGTCGCCGCTGGCGGGGTTGAAGTCGTGCAGCGTGCTGATAGTCCAATCGCCACCCTGGCTCGGCGTCAACTGGAATACTGTTCCCCAACCGTTAGCGCCGCCAGAGCTTGTCGTCCCGTAAAGGTCTGGCGAAGAGCCAAAGAAGGTCAAACTGCCGAGAGGTGCAGCGCCATCGGCGCAGCCCGCCTGCGAGCAGAAGCTATAGATCACGCGTTCCGTCCACGTCCCATTCTGCTGCGGCGTCAACTGAAACACCGCGCCGCTACCGTTATCGCCGCCCAGGTTGGTCGTGCCGTACAGATTGCGCGCGGCATCCAGCACCACCCCCCCATAGAGCAACCAACCGTCGCCCGCATCAGCCGTGAAATTGTGCAGCACACGCTCCGTAAAGCCTCCGCTGCCGTTGGGTGTCTCTTCGAAGACGGTTCCCAGGCCGTAGGCTCCGCCTAGGAACGTCGTGCCGAAGAGATTTCCGCTGGAGTCCATGACCAGGCCGGCGCGAGGGTAAGAGCCATCGCCGGCGGCGGGGTTGAAGTTGTGCACCACGCGCTCCGTCCAGCCGCCGCTGCCGTTGGGGCTCATCTCAAAAACTGCTCCACCGGAGTGCGTGCCTCCCTCGTAGGTGGTCCCGAAAAGGTTGCCGGAGGCATCGAAGATCAGTCCGCCAAACGGGATGTTGCCGTCCGAGCCGTTGCAGTAGAAATTGTGGATTACCGTCTCGCTCCAGCCGCCGCCCTGGTTCGGCGATATCTTGAAAACTGCACCGCAAGCGTGCGTGCCTCCAGATTCGGTGGTGCCGTACAGGTTGCCGGCGCTGTCCATGACCAATCCGGCGTTAGGAAAAGTACCGTCGAAGCCGTGACCGAAGTTGTGCAGCAGGGTCTCCGTCCACGTACCTCCGCCGCTAGGCGTCAGCTTAAAGGCAATGCCGGAATCGTAAGAACCTCCACCGTTGGTCGTGCCATAGAGATTGCCGGCGGAATCTGCAATGAGATTCGATGGCGGAAACGCACCGCCTGAGCCGCTGTAGATAAAGCTGTAGAGCACCGTCTCGGTCCAGCCGCCGCCCTGCTGCGGACTCAGTTCGAACACAGTGCCGTCATTCCGGATGCCACCGCCGTTCGTCGTGCTGTAGAGATTTCCGGCCGAATCGAAGATCAGGTTTGCGTCAGGACCTACTCCGTCGCTGCCATTGAAGGTGAAGCTGTGAAGTATCGTCTCCGTCCAGCTTCCTCCCTGCGCAGGCGATAACTCGAACACAACTCCAGATCGATCGCTGCCGCCACCAATGGCCGTGCCGTAAAGATTGCCGGATGCATCGCGCACTAAACTTCCGAACGGGAGACCGCCATCGGTTCCATTCTCGATAAATGTGTGCAGTATGGTTTCCGTCCACCCTCCACCTTGCCCGGGCGATAGCTCAAACACTACTCCTAGACCATTCGCACCGCCCGAGGTGGTCGCGCCAAAGAGATTCCCATTGCCGTCGAGGATCAGCCCCTGCTCCGGCGAACTTCCGTCGTTTCCATCCGAGCCGAAGTTGTGGATTACGGATTCCGTCCAGCCTCCGCCTTGTCTGGGCTTCATCAGGAAAACCGTTCCGCTCTCTAGATTGGTACCACCGGAGACCGTCGTCCCATAAAGATTTCCCGCACCATCGAAAATCAACGGCGCCTCAGGCGCGAATCCGTCCGACCCGTTGCCGAAATTGTGCAGTATGGTTTCGGTCCAACCGCCGCCTTGCCTCGGGGTCATTTCGAAAACGGTACCCCTGCCGACACTGCCGCCGACGATCGTTGTGCCATACAGATTGCCGTTCGCGTCGAAGATCAAACCCCCTTGCGGCTGGCGGCCGTCAGAGCCGCTACCGAAGTTGTGAATCACCGTTTCGGTCCAGGTACCGTTGCTGTTTGGGGTCACTTCGAATGCCGTTCCGGCGCCATGCGTTCCTCCCCCGCTTGTGGTGCCATAGAGATTGCCGGCCGAGTCGATCACCAACGAGCCATAGGGATAGGTGCCGTCACCGCTGTGGCCGAAGCTGTGTATCAGTTTCTCGGTCCAGCCTCCGCCCTGTTGCGGCATCAGCTCATAAACCGCACCTACGTCATAGGCACCGCCCTGGTCAGTGAGGCCATAGAGATTGCCATTCGTGTCGGCAACCACACCGTTGAAAGACGGAAATGCGGCGTCGGTGCCGCTGGGATGGAAGCTGTACAGCACGCTCTCCTGCGTGGCCCCGAACGCAGATGTCGCCAGGCACGCTGCTACCAGCACGAGCCAAGTTGCTTTCGACACGATCAGAAAGTTGGCTGTTCGCATATCGCTCCTTTCAGGCGGAACTACGCTGTTGTCAGCCGTGAGGCCGAATCTCCCAGCCAAATCTGCGTTTCGGCGCTCAGTTTCGGCTTTTGAATCCAGCAATATATTCTCGGCCCAAGTAGTTAGCAAACTGTTTTTTCTCAAAGGGAGGAGTTGGTCCCGTTTCGCCTTGAACCAGCTGCCGGTTCATCCTAGATTTTGGAGTTAATAGGCGGCTATGACGCCCGTCACAGCCTCTTGGTACATGGATCGGGGAAGATAAATGGTGAACCGCTGGTCCCGCTAGTCGGGCGGAAATCCTGGTCAGGATGACAACCTTCCGCTTCGAGCTGGCGATCGTGAAGAGGGTACCGCATGGGCCGGATTGAAAATAAGTTGAATTATGGAGTGACCTCGAACACGGTTCCGGAGTTGTAGGTACCACCTCCGGCAGTCGTGCCGTAAAGGTTGCCGCTGGCATCGAAAATCACGTTGCCTTGCGGATTGCTTCCATCCCCACCACTTGGGCTGAAATCGTGCAGGTCGGTCTCCATCCAGCCTCCGCCTTGCAGCGGCGTCAACTCGAACATTGTGCCGGCATTGTTAGCGCCACCAGAACTGGTCGTACCGAAGAGGCTCGCAGGCGAACCGGAGAAGGTCAGACTGCCGTCAGGAAAACTTCCTTGTGCGCCGTCGAAACTGTAGAGCACAGTTTCCGTCCAGGTCCCATTCTGTTGCGGCGTCAATTCGAACACGGTTCCATCTCCATTACTCCCCCCATTCTGGGTTGTGCCGTAGAGATTGCCCGAGGCATCGAAAACAAGACCAGCGTGGGGAGAGCTTCCGTCCGGGTTGCCCCGGAAGGCATACAGCACCGTCTCTAGCCAGCCTCCACTCCCGGTGGGCGACAACTCGAACACGACTCCGTCACCCGAGGTTCCGCCTTGGCTGGTCGTGCCGTAAAGATTGCCGGTGGCGTCGATGATTAGTCCGGCGTAGGGGACAGAACCCCCAATCGTGAGGAAGCTGTGTATCACCTTCTCCGTCCAGCCGCCGCCCTGCTTGGGCGACAATTGGAATACCGTACCATCGCCCGCCACGCCCCCCTGGGGCGTGGTGCCGTAAAGATTGCCGGTGCTGTCGAAAACCAGGCCCGCCATGGGAAGAGCGCCATCGGTGCCATTCAGGTTGAAGTCATGCAGCGCTTTCTCCGTCCAGCCGCCCCCTGATTTAGGTGAGATCTCAAATACCGTCCCGTCGTTGTGAGGGCCGCCCAACATTGTGGTGCCATAGAAATTACCGGAGGCGTCCGCAATCAACCCCGCGGAGGGCTGCTCGCCATCCAAACCACTCCCGAAGTTGTGCATCAGGGTCTCGGTCCAGCCTCCACCATTCGCCGGACTCAATTCGAATGCAATCCCGGCATCATAGGCACCGCCCTCCGAGGTAACGCCGTAGAAATTGCCGGCTCCATCGCTGATCAGGCCACCCGTACCCAGAGCTCCGTCAGTGCCATGGAAGTTGAAGCTGTACGCGATGCTTTCCTGCCAGCCGCCGCCTTGTTGCGGCGTCAACTGGAACACCGCACCTACGCTCTTGACGCCACCTGCACTGCTGGTGCCGTAAAGATTTCCGTCCGCACCGCGGATCAGACCGGCCTGGGGATAAATACCGTCCGAACCATTGAAATTGAAGTTGTATAAGACGAATTCCGTCCAGGTGTTGATGGTTCCTGGAGCGAACTCGAATACGGTCCCAAACCCATTCGCGCCGCCTTTGGAGGTGGTGCCGTAGACATTACCAGCCGAATCGAAAATGAGACTGGAGACGGGAGTAGTTCCATCCACCCCGCTCAAGAGGAGGCTGTGGAAGCTGTGTATGACCGTTTCACTCCAGCCGCCTCCCTGTTGTGGGGACAACTCGTAGAACGTCCCCGCACTGTTTGCTCCGCCTCGGGAGGTTGTGCCAAAGAGATTTCCGTGGACATCAAAAACCAGGCCAGCCTCAGGCGTGAGGCCATCCGACCCGTTGTTATTGAAGGGGTGCAGGACTATTTCTGTCCAGCCACCTCCTTGTTTCGGCTCTACCTCGAACACAGTTCCCATGCCATGGACACCACCCTCCTCGGTCGTGCCGTAGAGGTTGCCCGTTCCGTCGAAGATCAGACTGCCGTACCCCGGCGAAATACCGTCCGTACCGCTGCCGAAGTTGTGGATCACGCTCTCCGTAAAGCCCCCACCCTGCTTGGGAACCATCTCGAACACAGTTCCCCCGCCGTGTCCGCCGCCGGCACTGGTGGTGCCGTAGAGATTGCCCGCTCCGTCGAAAATCAAGCCCGATAACGGACGGGAACCGTCACTTCCCGAGCCGAGGTAGTGCAGCACGGTCTCTGTCCAGTTACCGCCCGATTGCGGGGTCAGTTCGAACACAATTCCCCCTCCATGGGTTCCGCCCTGGCTGGTTGTTCCGTAGAGATTGCCCGCGCCGTCGAGGATCAGGCTGCCATAGGGATAAGATCCATCCTTGGTAGCGCCAAAGCTGTACAGCAGCTTTTCCGTCCAGCCTCCGCCCTGTTGAGGGATCAGTTCGAAGACAGCGCCCGCGTTATAGGTTCCACCTTCTGGGCTCGTGCTATAGAGATTTCCGGAGCCATCGGCGACCAGACCTGCCGCAGGGAACGCAGCATCCGTCCCGTTGGGATGAAAGCTGTGCAACACGGTTTCCTGACCAACTGCCAGGATGCTTGCCGCAAGCAGAGCAACACTGAAAATCGGGTGAACCGTTCTCAACCGAAGGGAAAGGTGGCTGTTTCGCATGGCGTGCTCCTTTAGCGCGGAACTTCCGCGAGCATCGTTGTGGAATTCAACAGGCAGCTGGATAATCTGGTCCCCGTATGTCCGGACAGTCATCGATTGCCCACACTATAAGCCGACTCGACACCTTTTCAGAACAACTATTTTCCCTGCGAACACACTCGCTTACCGGCCTCTTTCGCTTGGACCAGCCGCGGATGGGCCCGGACTCGGCTTTTTATGGCCCTGTGACGCCCGTCACAGCCTCTTGGTACATGGATCGGCGAACATGGGAGGGTAACGCATACTCACGGAACCTCGAAGGCGAGCAAACGAGAGTCGAGAGTATCAGTAGCTAGCCGCTAGTCGCTAGTTGCTCGGAGCTAAACGATGGGCTGGATTGAAAATAAGTTCGAAAAAAACTTCCTGGTTAGCACGGTCGATTACGTCTTCAATTGGGCGCGCAAGTCCGCGATTTGGCCCATGACTTTCGGCCTGGCCTGCTGCGCGATCGAGATGATCGCCGCTTCCACCTCGCGCTACGATATCGCGCGTTTTGGCTCTGAAGTCTTCCGTCCCAGCCCGCGGCAGAGCGATCTGATGATCGTTGCCGGCACCGTCTCGCTGAAGATGGCGCCGGTGGTCCAGCGCATCTATGACCAGATGCCCGATCCCAAGTGGTGCATCGCCATGGGCGCCTGCGCCTCGGTCGGCGGACCGTTCAATACCTACTCTGTGCTGCAAGGCGTCGATCGCATCGTGCCGGTCGATGTCTACATCGTCGGCTGCCCCCCGCGGCCGGAAAACCTCTTCTACGGACTCCTGCGCCTGCAGGACAAAATCGACCAAATGACCATCGCCAAGAAGCCGACCGAGGTTCGCCTGCGCCCCGAAATGGTCGACAACTTCAAAGAGCAGATCCGCATCGCCCAAGCCGGCTCCGCCAATCCCGAGCAGCTGGTGCAACCGGCGGAGAACGGCCTCGTCGTACCACGATAGAGGTTGTTGCGGCAGCGGCGCGGTAAAGGCACTGCCGCGCTTTGGGTAGTGCGGCGCTTCAGCGCCGCGTAAAGGCAGGCCCTCGATTTCGGGCTTTAGCCCTTGCGTACGTTATGACCAACACCTATTTCATCACCGCATCCGCCTACATGCATCAAAACCTCTTCCAACGAACGGAAACCGCGGAACTGCTGCTGACGACCATCTTTCGCAATCGCGATGCAGGCGAATTTCTGGTTCATGAATTCGTGATCATGCCGAATCATATGCACTTGCTGTTGTCGGTCGACCACGATCACGACGGTCGGCAAGGCCATGCAACTGATCAAGGGCGGTTTCTCTCGTGCGATGGGACTTGCTGGATTGAAATTGAAGGCCATCTGGCAACCGAGCTACTACGAGCACCGTGTTCGTGACGCTGTTGAGTACGAACGTATGCGAAACTACATCCGCCAAAATCCGGTGCGAAGAGGATTAGCCGTCAAGGCGGGCGATTATCCCTATTCCTCAGCCAACACGTCGTGGCAGCTGGACGAGGTACCAGACAGGCTAAAGCCTGAGTTGAATGAGATTGCCTTGACGCGGCGCTAAAGCGCTGCACTACCGAAACCCTGCCTGTCGCATTCCTGCTTTCCCATCTTGAACAACAAAGTTGTAAAAGTTTTGTGTCGGCGCTGATTCTTATTTATTTTCTGTTCTTCCCTTGTATACATTCGCGAGCGGGACTGTCTTCCCAGCTTCGACTCACTCCCAGCACCATTTCCTATCTGTCAATTGTGGTAAGGAGATCAGAATGATCAATCGAGAACAATCGAGAAGTGTGACACGCCTGTCGGCCTGGTTTGCCCTGGCAGCCTTGCTTGTTTTGACCTTCGCTGCGCAGGCAGCGTCAGCGCAGACGTATTCCATCCTCTATACCTTCCAAGGCCAGTCGGATGGCGGATTCCCGCAGGGCGGACTTTACCGCGACTCTTCCGGGAATCTCTATGGCATAACCAATACCGCCGGCAATCGTAACGATTGCAATGACTATGGCTGCGGAACGGTCTACAAACTGGATACCAGCGGCAACCTCACCGTTTTGCACACCTTCACCGGCGGTGTCGATGGCTGGCCCAACGCCACCTGGGGCTCGCTGATCCCCGACCAGAACGGCAATTTGTATGGCATGGCTTCGATCGGCGGTCTGCGCGACAACGGCACGGATTTCCGCATCACCCCCTCCGGGGCATTTACTGTCATACATACCTTTCCGACTGGCCCCGGCGATGGCGAGGGCCCGCAATTCACCCTGCTCCGCGATCCGACTACCGGCTTGTTCTACGGCACGACCTTTAACGGCGGCGCCAACACTTATGGCGCCGTGTACGTCTTGACGAGAGCCGGGTTTGGAAGCGATCAGGTACTGCACAGCTTCACCTTTACCGATGGAGCCTTCCCGCAGGGCAGCGTTGCGGAGGATAGCCAGGGGAATATCTATGGCACCGCCGGTCAAGGTGGAACCGATAATTGCGGCGTCGCTTTCAAGATGAGAAACAACGGAGCCGGCTACACAGTGCTCCACAACTTCACCTGCGCGCCCGATGGTTACTTTCCAGGATCCGTTGTGGTGGACGCCCAGGGAAACATGTACGGTGGCACCCAGGAGGGCGGCGACGTCAGAGCCTGCCCCTTCTTTGGTTGCGGCATCATCTTCAAGATCACGCCCAGCGGCCAGGAAACCATACTGCACACCTTCGAGAGCAAAGAAGGAGCGGTTCCGAATGAGTTGATGTGGGGCGCCGACGGCAATCTGTGGGGCACCACTGCCGGCGGAGGCGCCAACGATCAAGGAACTATTTTCAAGATCACGACCGCCGGAACCTACACCGACGTGTACGACTTCACAGGATTTTTGAACGGAGGAGTTCCCTACGCGGGACTCATCCAGGATTCCGCAGGGAACTTCTATGGCACGGTCGGCGGAGGCATCATGGGATGCATTCAAAGCGGCTGCGGCATGATCTTCAAGTTCACGCCACCACAGTAAGCGTTTGAGTTTTTACTGAAGCGTGGCCTGCTGTGAATGGCCATCGCCGGGGCGATTCCCAAAGTCGCCCCCTTTTTTTCGTCGGTGGGTGGAGCACGCCTTGAGGCGTGCATAAGCAGCCGCTTTTCAAGACGCGCTTTAGCGCCTGAGGTAACCGACGACATTACCTCAGCCGCTGAAGCCGGATGTCTATGAAAATCTCTAACTGCACGCCTGAAGGCGTGCTCCACCCTAGGCTGAGTTTCAAGCCAAGTGGAGCTTCACACTGAGCTACTTCGCTGGCACCATCATGGGGAAGAAACAAGAAATTAGCTGCCCTCCATCAGCCTCGAATCCGTAGCGCGATTAGAATAGGCTGCGCGTTTTAGTGAAACATTCTGTCAAGATTTTCGTATCAATTACTGACAGGCAGGCGATGCAACTACAAATCGATAAGCTCTCCAAACGCTATCCCAATGGGACACAGGCGTTGCAGGACGTCTCGTTGTCCATCCCACAAGGCATGTTTGGTTTGCTTGGCCCGAACGGCGCCGGCAAGTCCACGCTCATGCGAACTCTCGCGACGCTGCAGGAAGCTGACAGCGGTAGCGCGCGCCTTGATGGCATCGATGTCTTGCGCCAGAAAGATCAAGTGCGCAAACTCCTCGGCTATCTGCCACAGGAGTTCGGGCTTTATCCCAAGGTCACAGCGGAAAATCTGCTCTCGCACTTCGCGACTTTGAAGGGACTGGAGAACGCCGGTGAGCGCCGCGACGTAGTCCACGCGCTGCTGCGCCAGACCAACCTCTGGGACCATCGCAACAAGCCGCTGGGCAGCTACTCCGGCGGAATGAAGCAGCGCTTCGGCATCGCGCAGGCGCTGCTCGGCAATCCGCGGCTGATCATCGTCGACGAGCCCACCGCCGGCCTTGATCCCGAAGAGCGCGTGCGCTTTCACAACCTGCTCAGCGCCATCGGCGAAAACATCATCGTCATTCTCTCGACGCACATCGTCTCCGATGTGACGGACCTGTGCCGCAACATGGCGATCATTCATCAGGGGCGAGTTCATGCCGCGGGCGATCCCTCCGCATTGGTCGAGAAGCTGAACGGCCGGGTCTGGAGGAAGACCATCGGACGCACGGAGGTCGCGGATTATCAGCAGCGCTTCCGCGTCATTTCCATGCGGCTGTTTGGCGGCCGCACGCTGCTGCACGTGTTGAGCGACGACCTTCCCGAGAGCGGCTTTGAGCCAGTCGTTCCTGATCTCGAAGATCTTTACTTCGCGACCATTCGCGGCTTCACGCAGAGCGCGGTCAACTGACGCCATGCTGATCCACATCTTTGCCTTCGAGCTCGAACAGCGCCTCCGACGTATCTCTACCTACGTCTATTTCGTCGTGTTCTTCGCCCTCGGCCTGTTGTTCGCCTTGATGTCAGGCGGCGCCTTTGCCGAAGCCAGCGTCGACTTCGGCACCGGCGGCAAGGTGCTGGTCAACTCGCCCTACGCTTTGAACTCCATCATTACCTACATCTGCTTCTTTGGCATCGTCATTACCGCCGCCATCGCGGGACAAGCAACGTATCAGGACATCGACAGCAATTCGGCCGTCTTCTTCTACACCGCGCCGATTAGCAAGCTCGATTATCTTGGCGGTCGTTTCTTGGCGGCTTTCGTCGTACAGATATTCATTTTCAGCAGCGTCGGAATTGGCGCGTGGCTGGGGCTGTCGATGCCATGGATTGACAAGACGCGGCTCGGGCCGCAGATGGCCGCTGCCTATTTTCAGCCGTATCTCATCAACGTCTGGCCGAACCTGCTGTTTCTGACGGCGATCTTCTTCGCACTGGCTGCGCTGTCGCGCAAGATGCTGCCGGTCTACGTCGCCAGCGTGCTGGTGCTGATCGGCTACTTCGTCGTCGGCCAGCTCTCGGGCAGCGCTCTGACCACCAGCGTGCGTTTCGCCCTCGCCGATCCGCTGGGCAGCGCGGCTATCGATCGCATCAGCCGCTATTGGACGCCATTTCAGCGCAATACGCAGATCATTCCGTTACAGGGAGTTCTGCTGGCGAACCGCGCTTTGTGGCTGGGTGTGGGAGCTGTCTTCTTCGTCGTCGCCTATGTGAAGTTTGCCTTCGCCTATCCCGCCGAAAAGAGCAAGCGCCGTCAGCTGATCGAAGAGAAGGAAACGATTAAGCTGGCCGAATCGCTGCCCATCGCGCACCCCACATTCTCCACCGCCGCTTCGCTGCGGCATCTCATCTCGCTTACCCGGATCCAGTTCACGGAAACGACGAAGAATGTTTTCTTTGTTGTGCTGATGCTGGCCGGATTCCTGTTAGCCATTGTCGCGGCCTCGGGACTCTCCGATCCCCTTTCCAATCGAACCTGGCCCGTGACTCGTCAAATGCTCTTGCTGGCCGGCGCCGGTTTTAACATCTTCGCCCTCGCCATCATCATTTTCTATTCCGGCGAACTGGTGTGGCGGGAACGCGATGCCCAGCTCAATCAGGTGATCGACGCGTTTCCGCTACAGCGCTGGGTGTTGTATTGCGCAAAGCTGTTCGCGCTGATGCTGGTGCAGGTGATCGTAGTCCTGCTGATCATGGCTGCCGGCCTGGCAGTGCAGACCGCGCAAGGCTACTACCACTTCGAGCTTGGACTCTATTTCCGCGAGCTGTTCCTCAACCGGCTCACATCGCTGTGGATTCTCTGCGTGCTGGCGATCTTTATCCAGACCGTCGTCAACAACAAATATCTCGGCCACTTCGTGATGGTGCTGTACATTGTAGCCACCATTGCGCTGCCGCCGGCCGGCTTCCAGGACTATCTGTATCGCTTCGGCGAGGCGCCAACGGTTACCTACTCCGACATCAATGGCTACGGGCCGTATCTCCAGCCGCTGATCTGGTTCCGGATCTACTGGGTAATTGCCGCGATTCTGCTGGCGATCATTACGAATGTGCTTTGGGTGCGCGGCACCGAAGGCAATTGGCGCGTTCGCATGAGTCTTGCGACAGCTCGCTTGTCGCGCAGCACTCTCGCAGCTGCCGGCGTGTCTGTGGTGCTGATGTTCGGAGTCGGTAGCTATATCTTCTACAACACGCACATACTGAATCCCTATCGCACCACCTTCAAGATCGATGAGGATCGCGCAGAGTACGAGAAGAAGTATCGCCAGTACTGGTCGATCCCGCAGCCGGTCATCACCGACGTCACCACCGAGATCGACATCTATCCCAAAGAGCGCTCGGCATCGGTCAGCGGCAGCATGTGGCTGGAGAACCGAACCTCATCCGACATCGACCGCATCGCGTTGACTCTCTACCCGGCCAACATTGCGCCGATCCCGCGACCGCACCTCAAGATTAATAAACTCAGTTTCGTCGGCGGGCAGACACCGTTAATCGAGGATTACGATTACGGTTTCTACCTGTACAAACTGCCGGCGCCCTTGCCGCCGCATGGCCGCATCCAGCTTGATTTCGCGCTGCAATACGACAATCCTGGCTTTCCCAATTCGCTGCCCAACACCGACATCGTGCACAACGGCAGCTTCCTGTATGACACGTATCTGCCCTACGTCGGATATTCGCCCAGCATTGAGTTGACCGACGACAGCACGCGGCACAAGCACGGTCTGGAGAAGGTGCGGCGCTTGCCCAAGGTCGATGACGTTGCCGCGCGCCGCTACAACAGTGGCAGCTTCGACGCTGATTGGATTAACTTCGACGCCACCATCAGCACCAGCGAAGATCAGATCGCCATCGCGCCGGGATATCTGCAGAAGACATGGGTCGAGAACGGGCGCCGCTATTTCCACTACAAGATGGACGCGCCAATCATGAACATCTATTCCATCCAGTCGGCGCGCTATGCCGTGCGGCGCGACAAATGGAACGGCGTGAACCTGGAGATCTACTACCAGCCCGGGCACGAGTTCAACCTCGACACCATGATGGAGAGCATGAAGGAGACGCTGGCCTACTGCACCACGAACTTCAGCCCGTTCCAGTTCCATCAGCTGCGCATCATCGAATTTCCAGCTTATGGCACGTTCGCCGAGTCGTACGCCAATACGATTCCGTTCTCCGAGCTGATCGGCTTCGTCACCAAGATGAGCAAGAAACCTGATGCTGTGGACCTGCCGTTCTACGTCACCGCCCATGAAACGGGGCATCAGTGGTGGGGACATCAGGTGATGTCGGCTTACGTCGAAGGCGCCACGTCGATCGACGAAACCATGGCACAGTACACGGCGCTGATGGTGATGAAACACCACTTCGGGCCGGAGTCGATGAAGCGCTTCCTGCGCCTTGAGCTGGATCAGTATCTCCGCGGCCGCGGCCAGGAGCGCAATGAGGAGTTTCCGCTGTACCTCGTCGACCCCAATCAGGGCTACATCCACTACAACAAGGGCGCGATGGTGATGTATGCGCTGCAGGATTACATCGGCGAAGACAAAGTCAACGAAGCCATTCGCGGGTTCCTGAAGGCCCACGCATTCAAAGATGGGCCGTATCCGACGTCACTGGAATTTGAGGGCTACCTGCGCAAAGTCACGCCGCCGGAGTATCAGTATCTGTTCGACGACATGTTCCTGAATATCACGCTTTACGACGATCGTGCGGTTTCCGCTACGTACGTCAAGCGGCCGGACGGCAAGTACGACGTGCATCTGGTGGTCGAAGCCAAGAAATTCCGCGCCGATGGCCGCGGCCAGGAGCACGCGATTCCGGTGAACGACATGATCGACATCGGCGTGCTGGATGCCGACGGCAAGTATCTCTATCTCCAGAAGCACAGGATCAATCAGGAAAGGACCGACATCACCGTGACCGTCGACAAGCTGCCGGCGCAGGCCGGCATCGATCCCGTGGACAAACTCATCGACCGCAATCCGGACGACAACGTGATCGCGGTGAAGAAGCAGTAAGATCCGAATGGCGCTCGTGATGCCGCATGCATGGCTCCGCTCTGATTCCTCCCAGGCGATCGCGCGTAGCTCGTCGCCCCAGCCTCTGCCTTGAAGTAGTTAAGCCCAGAGGGCGCCATTTGTTCTAGCCGTGGGCGTAAGCCCGCGGTCAATCGCGCAAAAAAGGTGCCAAGTCGCGGAGCGACGACACCGTGCTACGATTGCCGCGTTCGCCCTCAACGCCTATCCGGAAGGGAGCGGAGCCGTACCGCCGCATCCGCGGCTCCGAGCTGATTTTGTTTTATCGACCGCGGGCTTACGCCCACGGCTAAAACAAATGGCGCCCGTGCCGGGCTTCCGGAAAGCGGCTCTGTCAGGACCTGCCGCCGATCCATCAGAGCGTCTGGCCTGGATGCTGGCACTTGATTCGGCAGCAATTCTGCAACTATGCTCGTTTGCGGTGTTCAATCAATGCTGAGGTAAGAACGCTCAGGAAGGGTTGTGCATCGTGAGACAGCTGCTGGCCGCAGTTTTCCTGCTCGTAACTTCAAGTTTCGCTTTCCCGCAAAACTCCGCGCAATATCAGGCATGCAACGAGAAGGCGAAAGCCCAACCTGATCTCAATGAGTGCGCGCGCCAGGAGGCCGACCGCGTCGACGCTAAGCTGAACAAGCTTTACGCTCAGCTGCTCGCGAAGGCCGCCAAGGATCCCAACGACGTTGCCAAGATCAAAGCTGCCGAGCGCGCCCGGGTCGCCTATCGCGATGCCGACATCGAGGCGACTTATCCCGCCAAGGACAAGCAGCTAGAGTATGGCTCGGAGTACCTGACGGATGTCGCCATGCTGCAAGCCAGGCTAACGCAGCAACACATGGCTGACCTGGAAGATCTGCTGAAGCAGTACTAGAAATCATCCTGGTGTCGACGCGATTGAGACGGCTCAGCCCTCACTTGCCCATTTGCTGCGCCAGATACGGGCCGATTCCCATCTGCTTGATGGCATTCAGCTGCGCTTCCAGGAAGTCAGCGTGTTTTTCTTCGTCCAGGAGCAGCCGATCGAACAGATCCTTGCTGCCATTGTCGCCGGCTTCGCGGCAGATCGCGGACGCCTCGTTATACTCGCGGATGGCGTTCGTCTCGTCAGTGAGCCCGGCTTCCAACTGCTTTGGCACGTCGGCACCGATCGTGGGCTTGAGCGGGACATTGACCTCCGGAGCCGCATCAAGAAAAACGAGCCGCTCGATCAGCGCTTCGGCATGATGCATCTCCTGAATCGCCCGCGCTTTGGTCAGACCCGCCAGCCTGCCGTAACCCCAGTTTTCGCAAGTCTCCGCCTGCACCATGTACTGCGCAATCGCGGTCAGCTCGCCGGCGAGAGCGGTATTCAACTGCTCAATCACTTTCTGATCACCATGCATAGAAATCTCCTCACTTCTACCATCGCTTGATTGCGGATGGAGCGCTGCGAGTTGGGTCACAGATGCCGGTGACGTTGCGGGGTGGTATTGCAAGGCGAGGCTGAGCTTGGATCTCCGCTGTCGGAGACTGGAAAGGTCGCTTGTGATCGTTGCGCGAGGAGACTGGAGGCTATCTCATAAACCGCTTCGTGTCAGGGCTACGTGAGAACCCTGTCGTCCCCAGGGGACTCGAACTCCTTTTATCACTCACCCAGCGCTGAAGCGCTGGGCTTCCTTATTTTGCGCCCGAGGCGCGGGTGTGTTGCCTACTTAACAATCGCAACGTTCCACCAAGATTTTGTAAACTCAGTTCTCACGCACAGCCCTACGGCAACCGACCGATAAGAGCCGCGGCTTCAGCACCTCAGGGACATTCAGCAGGGCCGAAGCCCTCAAGTTCACCGCGCCTTGTTCGGCACGACCAAAGTGTCTGCGTGAGAACTGTGCCGTCCCCGGGGGACTCCGGCTATTTTTCCCACTTACCCAGCACTCCGCCTTCGGCTACGTGCTGGGCTATCATATGTCGCGCCTACGGCGCTTGATTTTCGTGGGTCATACTCCACCGACAAAGATGAAACTGGGTACTCACGCAGACTCTGAAGTCGTGCCCTGACACAGGCCGAAATGATTTATGAGCGCCTTAGCTTGCGACCGCTGGCGTGGCCACGCGCCGCGGCAGCAACTCGCCGATGCGACGGATCTGGGCGCCCACGCTGCGCAGCTTTTCCTCGATATGTTCGTAGCCGCGATCGATGTGGTAAACGCGGTCGATAATGGTTTCGCCATCGGCCACCAGAGCAGCCAGCACGAGCGAAGCCGACGCGCGCAAATCGCTGGCCTGAACTGCCGCTCCGCTCAACGGCGTCCGTCCGCGAACCACAGCACGGCTGCCTTCAATCTTCACGTTCGCTCCCATGCGCACCAACTCCTGCGCATGCATGAAGCGATTCTCGAAGATGTTTTCCGTGATCACGCTGCTGCCGTCGGCCTGCGTCGCCAGCGCCATATACTGCGCCTGCATGTCGGTGGGAAAGCCCGGATATTCCTCGGTGATCATGTCGGCGCTCTTCAGAGCTCCATTGCTGACGACGCGCACCGATTCGCCATTTGTGCTGACGCTAGTGCCACACTCTTCCAGCTTCTGCAGCAACGCGTCGAGATGCCGCGGCTCGCAATTCGAAACCGTGAGGTCTCCCCCGGTGAGCGCGCCGGCAATGACAAACGTTCCCGCCTCAACGCGGTCAGGAATGATGCGATGACGTGCGCCGTGCAGCCTGTCCACGCCACGGATGCAAATCGCATGCGAGCCGGCGCCTTCAATCTGCGCGCCCATCTTGTTGAGCAGCGCCGCCAGATCGACGACCTCAGGTTCGCGGGCGCAGTTCTCCAGCACCGTCTCGCCTTCGGCCAGCGTGGCGGCCATCAGCAGGTCTTCGGTCCCGGTAACGGTAATTTTTTCGAAGACAACTCGCGCGCCCTTGAGGCGCTTGGCACTGGCATGGACGTAGCCATGCTCCTGCGTGATGGTTGCGCCAAGCTTCTCCAGCCCCTTCAGGTGCAGATTGATGGGGCGCGCGCCAATGGCGCAGCCTCCGGGCAGGGAGACGCGGGCCTCGCCCATCCTAGCCACGAGCGGACCGAGGACCAGTGTTGAAGCCCGCATGGTCTTAACCAATTCATAGGACGCCTCGGGATTCACCAGGTCGCGGCAGCAGATCGTTGTGCGATGTTGCGCGCGGCCATAGCCGAGCTCGACTTCCGCGCCCATCGCCGACAGCAGCTTGCGCTCGGTCTCGATGTCGCGCACTTGCGGAACGTTTTCCAGGATTACCGGCTCGTCGGTCAGCAGAGCCGCGGCCATTGCGGGTAGAGCGGCATTTTTCGCGCCGCTGATGCGCACCGTCCCCAGCAGCGGATTGCCGCCGCGAACCACAAACTTGTCCATCGGAGAGTGTCCTAACCTGACGCTGCTAACGCCGAATTTCCTGAGCACGGCGCTACCTCATTGTACGAAGAATCTGGCCAGGAGTCGCAGCAAGTACGGCTTACCGGGGAGATGCGCTGCAAGCGCACGAAATGACCGGCGCAGTATACAGGATGGGTGGCTGTGGAAAAGTGTAATCTTTAAGGGTATTACGATTGCTCGATTCAGTGGTCAGGCCGTCGGCATGCTGATCATTCGGCGCCGACGCAAGAAGATTGCCGCTCAGCGTTCTACCAGTGAGGAGCACGAACGTCATCATGACAAAATACAAAGCTCTGTTTCGCACGCTGGCGATGATCACGCTCGCCGTTTCGTTCAGCTTCCGCACGCCGGCGTTTGCGCAAGAGCGGCCCAGCAGTCCGCTTCCTAACACCGTCTGGGTGGGCGCCGACGGCAAGTTCGAATCCGATCCTGATACCGCGATGGTGCAGTTTGGCATCTCGGCGCAGGACAAGAAGCTGCAGGACGCAAGCCAGAAGGCGTCGCAGGAAGCGGAGCAAATCCGCCAGTTGCTGCGCTCCAATGGGATCGACCCAAAAGATGCGCAGTTCAGCCGCTTCAGCACCGGCCTGGTTTACGACTACCAGAGCGGCAAGCAGAAGCTCGTGGGCTATCGCGTGGACGCCGACATCAGCATTAAGCTGAAAGACTTCTCCAAGATCGGACCGCTGGCTGACGGTCTTGCCAACCTCGACGTTACGAATAGCTCGATCAGCTATCTGCTGGAGGATATGGACGCGGCCAAGGTCAAGGCGGTCGAGGATGCGCTGCGCCGTACGCGCAATGAAGCGAATGCGGTCGCGCAATCCAGCGGGCGGACGCTGGGCGAGTTGTCCTATGCCTCGGTCGACGTGTATGAACCGCAGCCAATTCGCCCGATGATGGCAAAAGTCGCTACGATGGGCGCGCAAGCGGCGCCTCCACCGCCGACTGCCGAATTCAGCGCCGAGAAGATCACCGTGACCTCGCACGTCAACGCGTTGTATAACCTGAAATAGCGCTTGATCAGCCGCGGTCCGGAAGGGTCAGACGGCGCGACTTTTCAGCCCTTGCGGAGTTCATGTGTAGTAGGAAGTGCAGCCATGTTGGGAAAAATGCTCAAAGCTCTTGTTGTGCCGCTCGCGGTCGCCACAGTCGGAGGAATGCTGCCCCTCATCGCTCAGACCAGCCAGGATGCGCCGCACCTTACACAGCGGACGACCACAGCTTCGCCGGCTCAACCGCAGCCCGAAGCTGATCCTCCAGCCGCACCTGGGCTGACAGTTGCCGCAGGTACCAAGATCCCGCTCACTTTGAAACAGGGGATCAACACCAAGAGCGCGCGGCCTGGCGACCCGGTTTACGCTCAAACCGCTTTTCCCATCACGCAGAACGATCAGATCTTGATTCCAGCGGGAACATTCGTTCAAGGCGAGGTGCGGCGCGTGGTGCGGCCAGGTCGCGTCAAGGGCCGTGCTGAATTGCAGATGAGTTTCACCTCCATGATATTTCCCAACGGCTACACCGTCATGCTGCCCGGCGCGGTGCAGAATACTCCCGGATCCAAGGACAACACCGTGAACGGAAAGGAAGGAACGATCGAGGGTCCTAGCAGCAAGGGCAAAGATGCGGCCACGATTGCCGCCGCAACCATTCCGGGCGCGGGTATTGGCGCGATCGCTGACGGCGGCAAAGGCGCTGCCATTGGCGCGGGCGCCGGAGGCGTAATCGGACTGGCGACGGTCTTGTTGACTCGCGGCCCTGAGGTCCAACTTGGAACCGGCGATTCGATTGAGATGGTCCTGGAGAGCAGTCTCGATTTGAATCCGGCGAAGATGCATCGCCCTGCGTCGGCGCAGTGAAGTAGTCCGATCAGTGTACCCAGTTCTTCTACCCTTGCAGCATAGTTACCTTAGCCCGAATACTTATGGCACCGAAGGGCCAGAGTAACCAGTATCTTCCAGTAAGTAACATTGCCATCCTCCTTTCATTTTCAGTTAACGTGAAACCCGCGTGCGCCATTCAAGACAATGCGATTTACAGCGTGAATCCTGCATAGATCTTGTAGTCTGACCCTCGGCAAACGGCCGAGACCAGGCACACAGCACTAGTTGCGAAAGTAATCCACACCTTGGTGGATTAGACTCCGACACCCTTGTTTTCCGCTTGACAACGAGTACTAAGGTGCAATACTAGTCAGTTGTAGAAGTCCGGGCTATGGCACTCCTATTTCCAATTTGGTCAGTAGTCTAGGTCCGGAGGGACTGCTCTTCCGCGTTTTCGTGGCTGTGATACAGGAAACGCGAAGAGCCGGATGCGCCGCATGAACGTGAATTTGGTCCGTACGTGCAACGGTCAGAATCTGGTGCGGTTCGCATCGCTGCGAACCGCGCGAATGTCGTCACCAGTTTCTCTTTTTCTCCGCAGCCGAAGCTCCCACCGGCAGTTTGCAATGATCTTGCGGCCCATGTCCAGAGAAAGGTCAATCACGGAGTAGTTGCAATTCGCGCGAAGGAGTACGCATATGTTCTGCCCAAAGTGGAGAATGTTGAAGAGAGGACACGCGGAACAGTCCGGGCAGTCGATGGTGGAGTTCGCCCTGGTGGGCTCCCTCTTCTTCTTGCTGATATTTGGCATGTTCGACCTGGGTTTCTACTTTTACACCAGAGTGACATTGCAGAACGCCGTTCGGCAGGGCGCACGTTACGCCATTACTGGCAACTGCGGCACTCCCGGCTCATGCTTCAATACCGGTGGCCAGGGTGGTGGATCAGGAGATCGCCTCAACACGATCATCAATACCGTTGTGGGCTACTCCTTTGGGCTCATATCCGCTTCCCAAGTCACTGTGACCAGTAATTGTGCATCATCTTGTGGCTACTATGGAGACGGCGGACCCAATAACGCTGGTGGACCTGGCGACACCGTAACCATCCAGGCGAACTATACTTGGAATCCATGGGTGCTTGGCAATTTCTTGCCCCACCAATTCCCCGGCAGCGTCAGCTATGCAGTGAGTTCCGTATTCAAGAATGAAACATTTCCTCCGGCGAGCTAGGGGGGAGTACGTTATGAATCTACAGCGGGATAAATCCGGGCAGGCGCTATTGGAGTTTGCCTTCGTATTGCCGATGCTCTGCATCTTCGTACTTGGCGTCGTCGACTACGGCCGCGCCATTTATCAGGCAGAGGTAATCACGAATCTGGCGGGGGAGGGTTCGAGTTTGGCCTCCCGCTCCGATGCAACGAACCTTCAGGCGGCGGCCAATACGGCCATGATCGATTCTGATCTGAACATGACCACTTACGGATGCGTAATCGTTACCTCGATCACTAGTCCCTCCAGTGGCACGTACAAGATTACGAATCAAGTAAAGTCGGTTCCCTGCAATATCACTGTGACCAGCAAGATCGGCTGCTATTCCACGACCGGCGGCTGCAACGGCAACACCGCGACCGTTCCCATGGGTGTTCAGCAGGCTTTGACCAATGGAGTGTCTGGCGCCAGCATTTATGGTACTGAGGTTTTTTACACGTACCAATACGCCACTTCGATTGGAGCTTTCCTCCATGGCACCGGTACGTTGCCGGCACAGTTATATTCAGCCGCATATTATTAGAGAGGCGAGTCATGCGAAAATTTTTTCGTAGCGAAAATGGTCAGATTTTCCTGTGGCTTGCGCTAGCAGTCCCACTGCTCATATTGTTTGCGGCAATGGCGCTGGATATGGGTCTCATCTACAAGACGAAGGCTCAGCTTTCCAACTCGGTCGATGCCGCGGTCCTGACCGGCATCAAGAACTATTCGTTGGGAACAGCAACCGCCCAGACGTTGGGTTCCGACGTTTTCTGGGCGAACTTCGGGACCCAATGCGGCAGCAACGGCGTGACCTGCACCTGGACCTGGTGTCCTGGTGGCGCCGGTTGTCTCGCGGGTGTAACCAACGTCACGCTACACGCAACTACGCCCCACAATACTACCTTCATGGCTTATCTTCCTCAGTGGGCGGTGTGGAGTCTCGGCGATCAGGCGCAGGCGATACGCAGGACGTTGGTAATGTCAATTGTGGTTGATCGCTCCGGTTCAATGGTAAGTTCAGGATCAGGTGGCGATGGTGGCGGCCCTGCACTCCAGGTTGCGGTGCCGAACTTCGTAGCCGATTTCACCCAGGGATCTGACTACCTCGGCTTGATTAGTTTCGCCAGTGACGCCCGCGTGGACGTCCCCATAACCAACGAATTTGTAACTCCCATCAATACCGCCATTGGCAACATGGTCTTTAACGGTGGGACCTTCGGCACAGGTGCCGGCTCGAACAGTTATGACACCGCTCACGGACCGCCCATGTCGCTGGCGGACAATCAGAATACAACTACAGGTAATGGGCTGCCGGCCGGAACCCCTTATACGAAGGTCACGGTTTACTTCACCGATGGCCTGATGAATACCATTCAGGACACCTTCACTTGCACCAACAATGGCCTTGGTAATCAGGTTTTCAATTACGGCGGATATGACAGCGGTACCACCTACGATTTTATGGATCCCCTTGGCAATTTCACGGGCAGCAGCGATATCTGGCCGTATGACGACTACAGCTCGTACTACGGATGTGGCGGAAGTCTCAGCTGCAGCCCCACCGGCGGACAATGCGGTTACGGGCTGACCGGCCAAAACTACCCGACCTGTAACGGTCCCAACAGCAACGAGATACCCACAAACCTGGCTCCGAATTATTGTACCTACGCGAATAGCGGAAACTTCCCCTCGCAGAAATATGGAGGATGGAAGGGACTGAGTCGTGCCAACATCACCGAAGAAACACAGTACCGGGCGACTACTACGGCCGCGGCGATGCAGGCGGAGACTCCGGTGGCCACGTACTTCTACGTCATCGGGTTGAGCACTGCCGTCACTGCTCCGGTCAGGCAGTTCCTGGCGACTATCGCCAATGACCCGACCGGCCAGTGGGGAAATGTTTACAATTCTAATCTGCCGATGGGATATTTCTACTACGTACCGGATTGTCCCTCGGCTCAGTGCACTGCCGAACTGAACGCGGCGTTCCAGGAGATTGCCTCCAACGTACTGCTGCGGCTGTCGCAGTAGAAGCGCAGCTGGATTGAAAACAAACGCGAGGCCGAACAATGGCCTCGCGTTTGTTTTGGCTGCGAATCAGTTAGCTTCAGGGCGGCGGTGCGATTCTCAGCCGTTGTCCAGTATTTGTTCACGGCGCGTCCAGAATCTTGACACAGAATATCGCCGGGGTCGTCCCGCGCAATTTCCCCATCCCTAAGCCCCACACCAGCCTACATTTAGCTTTCCACAACTGAATCAGCGCCATGGCAGAGAACTTGCTCTCAACGAATGGCACATTAGAATCATTCAGTGATAGCACCTAGATGGCATGGCTGCTATTGCCTCGGCGGCAACTTACGCCTTCGCGCAGCTCAGCTTATGGGACTGAGAATGGCGAAGCCTTGCACGACTTAGGGGATTCTCGTTGATCGCACCGGAACCACAGCGTCGGAGATGTTGGCTGGCCGCCTATACTCGCTCCCGGCATGAAGGTCATGTCGCCGATCAACTTCAACTGAAGAACCTTGAGTTCCTGCTGCCTACCTACCAGCGCCTGGCGCGCTGGTCGGATCGCGTGCACCGCTCTGAGGCGCCGCTTTTTCCCGGCTATGTCTTTGTTCACGTCTCGGCCGATGAACGCGTGCCGGTGTTGGAAACTGTTGGCGTCGTCCGCCTGGTGTCGGCCGCCGGCAAGCCTGCGATCCTATGCGACGAAGATGTGGAGCGCCTTCGGACCTGCGCTTCGCGATCTTGCGATGTTGAACCCCACCCGTATCTAAGAATTGGACACCGTGTGCGGGTGAAATATGGTCCATTCTCCGGATGTGAAGGCACGCTGACAGAGAAGCAGAACTCTGTCCGCCTTGTTATCTCCATCGATCAGATTATGAAGTCGGTAGCCGTGAACCTCCACGGCGCCGACGTTGAGCCACTCGACTAGAACTTGTTCACGGATCTCACGCACAACGCCACTTCGTCAACCCCATCCGGTGTCGTTCCTTAACCTGAATTAACTTCTTCCCGACAAATCTTCGCGATATGGCCACCGCGATGAGTACGTCCACCGGTTCTCTGACCGCAGTCGACCTGCCGCTGATCGCGCCCGCTGACCGCAATCGGCTGGCACTTCTCCTTCCCGGGGCGGAAAAAGTCTTCGACTTTCTCACCGTTGCCGGCGCCGTCTATCTGTCCCTCGGCCTGTATCACGCACTGCAGCCGCATCGAGTCTTAAGTTACGGCGGCTCGACAATATTCCTGTGGGTTAGTTTCTTTGCTCTGTTGTTTGTCTTTCTGATGGAGCGCCACGGAGGATACCGTCCTTCGGTCAGTCTGCTGGCGATTCGCGAGACCGAGCGTATCCTTCGCGTTACGCTGCAGGCCTTCCTGCTTGCTGCTCTGGCAGTTTACTTCTGTGCGGCGCCCATTTCACGGCTGGCATTTTGTCTGACCCTGGTCACCGTTCCACTTTTTCTTACCCTGGAAAAATGGGAGGCAAGCCGCTTGCTGCGCAGATTGCGCGGCAAAGGTTATGGGTCGCAACGGGCCGTAATTCTGGGAACGGGCCCAGAGAGCCGTCGCATCTTCTCTGCTCTGATACGCTCACCGAAGTTCGGCGTCGACCCCATCGCTTTCATCGGCGACGACCCGCACAGCGGTACGACCGAGATCTACGAATCCACCTATCACAGCAGGCATTCCGCCAAAGTACTGGCTGGGCCTGCTTGTCCCGAACTCTTCCGCCAGCTGAGTGCCTCCGTACTAATCATCGCTACCTCGGCAATGGACCGTAAATCGCTGTTGCCGATGATTGCACAAGCTTCGGCGGCGGGAGTCAGGACGTACTTTGCACCCGGTGATTTCCTCGGGCCAGGCCACCGGCTCGAATTCACGGAGCTCGATGGCGTCATGCTCGCACATCTACCTGGTGGCACAAGCCGGGGCACATTCGATTTCGCGAAGCGGCTGCTCGACGTATCCGTCAGCACGGTATTGCTGCTGCTTCTGGCTCCTGTCGCGGCAATGATTGCCCTGCTGGTGAAGGCGACGAGTTCGGGTCCGGTTCTCTTTCGACAGCAACGAGTCGGACAAGGCGGACGGCGCTTCACGATGTACAAGTTCCGCACCATGTATCGCGACGCGCCGCACTACGAATACTCGCCCGGATCGGGAGACGATCCACGCGTCACGCCTCTTGGCCGGATCCTTCGCCACACCAGCCTGGACGAGTTGCCGCAACTACTGAATGTGCTGCTAGGGCAAATGTCGCTCGTCGGTCCGCGACCGGAGATGCCCTTCATCGCGGAACAATACGACGCTGCATTGCGCCATCGGCTGACGGTCAAACCGGGGATCACCGGCCTGTGGCAGATCAGTCCCTATCGCGGCCTTCCCATTCACCACCATCCGGAATACGACGACTATTATTTTCGTGTAAACATCATCTACATTCAGGTGCCCTCGCTCCGCGAGCGCGTCGAAGATATTCCCAGCCTGACGCAAAATCTCTTGCGCAATATCGCGCGCGGTCGTGGGGCAGAGGCAATCTCGATCTCGAGCGCAGCCATGACGACCTTGCAGCGCTATTCGTGGCCCGGCAATATTCGCGAGCTGCGCAATGTGCTGGAACGCGCCGTGCTGGTGGCCGGCAATAGTACGATCCGGGCCGAGCACCTGTATCTGCAGGCCCCGGCGGTGGAGAGTTCACAACTGACGGTAATGGGGGGAACGTTGAAGCAGATGGAGTGCGCTTACATTCATCACGTGCTGCATAACGAGGGCGGCTCCATCGAGCGCGCCGCCCGGCGCCTGGGCATCCCGCGCAGTTCGCTTTACAACAAAATGAGGCGTTTCGAGATCCCGCAGGGCACCGGTCGTCTGTGACCGGAGTGGCGCGCTAAAACTGGCTATTGGACAAGGCCAACCCCTGCCGGTTGGCCTTCGTCTTACTGTATAGTAGCTAGGATATGTGGGGTCTCGACCGGCTTCCCGAATTCAATCGGACTTATCACTCGACCGATGCAACCTGGAATGCCGGCGAGGTTGCCGCGAGCCTGCAATTTCCTCAAGGACTGCTGTTCTCCCTCCTGCTTGTAACCCCATTCTGGACCGCCGTCGGAATCACTGTGCATCTCCTGACGAAGTAAACACGGGCAATCACTTGCTATCATGGAATTGGTGTGTCACAACTCACTAATCATTCGCCACATGAATCTGTCACATGCCTGATGCTTTTATTTGCGATGTAATTCGCACTCCATTCGGCCGCTACGGCGGCGTGCTTTCCACCGTTCGCACCGACGATCTGGCTGCCATCCCGATCAAAGCTCTGCTCGATCGCAATCCGTCTGTGGATTGGAGCGCCGTCGATGATGTGATTCTCGGCTGTGCCAATCAAGCCGGCGAAGACAATCGCAATGTCGCGCGCATGGCTCTGCTGCTCGCGGGCCTGCCTTTGACCGTTCCCGGCACAACCATCAATCGCCTCTGCGGCTCCAGTCTGGATGCGATTTCGATCGCAGCCCGAGCTATTAAGACCGGCGAGAGCTCGCTGGTGATCGCCGGCGGCGTGGAGAGCATGTCGCGAGCGCCTTTCGTTATGGCCAAAGCCGATGCCGCATTTTCGCGCAGCATGAAGCTGGAAGACACGACGCTGGGCTGGCGATTCGTCAATCCGCTGATGAAGGCGCAATACGGCGTTGATTCGATGGCGGAGACGGGAGAGAACGTCGCCGAAGAGTTTGGCGTCTCGCGCCAGGATCAGGACGCGTTTGCCTACCGCAGCCAACAACGGACGGCGGCTGCGATGAAGAACGGCTACCTGGCAGAGGAGATCGCGCCGGTCATTATCACGCCGCGCAAGGGAGTTCCGGTGATTGTGGATAAAGACGAACATCCGCGTCCGGAGACGACCATTGAAGGACTCGCCGCGTTGAAGCCGATCGTGAAAGCGAATGGCACGATCACAGCGGGAAACGCATCCGGCGTGAATGATGGCGCCTGTGCAGTGCTGGTAGCTTCTGCCGATGCGATCGCACGCTTTGGTCTGAAGCCGAAGGCACGCATTCTTGGGACTGCGGCAGCGGGCGTTGCGCCCAGGATTATGGGAATCGGACCGGTAACGGCAGTGCGCAAGGTGCTGTCACTGACGAAGCTCGCCATCGGCGACATGGATGTAATCGAATTGAACGAGGCATTTGCTTCGCAGGCGCTCGCAGTGCTGCGCGATCTGGGAATTGCTGATGATGCACCTAACGTGAACCCTAACGGTGGCGCCATCGCGCTCGGTCATCCTCTGGGCGCGAGTGGAGCACGGCTGGTCACAACTGCGGTCTTACAGTTGCAGCGCACCGGCGGACGATACGCCTTGTGCACGATGTGCATCGGAGTTGGACAAGGAATCGCGATGGTGTTGGAGCGGGTGTAGGCATTAAAGGATTGCGGTAAGTTCACGGGTGGAGCACGCCTTCCAGGCGTGCATCCGGTGGGGACGATAAGTGACTGCGCTTTAGCGCCTGAGGCCAGGTTTCTTACCTCAGCGGCTAAAGCCGATTCCTTGCACAAAGCTGAACCTGCACCACTGAAGCGGTGCTCCACCCTCAGTAGAACTAGAAATGATCTATCCGACTTTCAACGTCTTTTCTCCGTTTCCTACTTTGCGTTCGCCACATCGAAGTCCACCATGGCTTTGACCGCGTCATAGGGAGTGCTGTTGCTGGAGAATCCAACCAGCTTGCGGCCATCGATGAAGAACGTTGGAGTGCTGCTGACGTCCAGCTTTTCTCCCAGTGCCATCGAGTCGTGAACGCGCTTCTCGGTTTCCGGCTTGCTTGCGCAAGCCGCGACCGCATCAGGATCGCCGCCGGAGTCCTTCACATAACCCTTTAACATCTGCTCGACGTTTTGTTCAGTGATGTCGGACTGATGGTCATAGGTGGTAGCGATGAACTTCCAGGCCGCGTCGTTGTTCTGACGGCCCAGACAGTCCAGATATTTGGCCGCGATCATCGCCCACTTGTGTTGCGGCAAAGGATAGTTCTGGAAGACCAGTCTTACCTTGGGCTCCTCTTCCATCAGTTTGGCGATGTTGGGCTGCGCCGCCTTACAAGCTGGGCACTCGAGATCTCCAAATTCCACGATGGTCGTGGTTGCGTCCTTGGACCCGTGCACGGGTCCGTTGGCAGCCTGTAGCAACAGGCGCGCTTCCGCGAAAGGATCGGCTCCGAAAGGCAGCAAGTCGGCCATAAATGTGTACTTCTGGTCGGCGGTGATGTAGAAGCGCGCGATCTGCGGTCCTCTGGGCGTGTTGAACACAACCGTCGCCTGCGTGATGCCAGACGCCTCCGAAGGCTTGATCTCCTCGACCTTCCAGGTCAACTCCTGATTCCAGCCAAACATTTTCTTCAAGAACGCATCGACCGTAGCCTGGCTGGGGGCAGAAGCGTTCGCGGCGGTCGCCGGAGCGGCTTTGCCGCTAGAAGCCGAGCTGGCGGTGGAAGAGTTCTGAGCTGTGGCGGATAGGCCGGCGACAAATAAACTGACAATCAGGAGCGCGCGCAGACGATGATTCATGGGTCCTTTCGAAAGGCAGCAATTAGCGACTAGCGACTAGCTGCGAGCCGCGAGCTTCGAGCTTTGAAGCTATCAGCCTTCAGGTAGCACAAGCTACGACTTGCTCGAAACAGATTTCTATTCTAACAAGCGCCTACGGTGTTCTTATGGATGCGCAAATTCGGTATCGACTTGGCAGGCCGCTGAAAAACTAGTAGCGACTCACGTGCCGTCGGCTGAAGCCGACTCAGAAAAGAAAATAAACGGCTTAGACGCTGGCCTTAAAGGCCAGCTCTACCCCAAAACCGCGCGCCGACCGACTTTATTCTTTAAACCGCGCTCAGGTCGACTTTATTTGTTGCTGCTTCCGCCGCACACATCGAGCTTGGCAGCTATCGGATATCGGCGTCCAAAGCCGAAGGCCTTCTCGGAAATCTTCAATCCCGGCGCAGCCTGTTGGCGCTTGTATTCGCTCTTGTCCACCATGCACGCAACCTTGCGGACAAGTTCCACGTCATATCCGCGCTCACGGGCAATCACGTCGGGCGACTTGTTATCTTCCACGTAGTCTTCCAGAATCGCATCGAGGACGTCGTAGGCGGGCAGCGAGTCGCTGTCTTTCTGGTCCGGCCGCAGTTCCGCAGAAGGCGGCTTCTCGATGGTCGATCGGGGAATGACAGGCGACCTTGAGTTTATGAAGTTTGCCAGGCGGTAGACCAGCGTCTTCGGCACATCGGAGATGACCGCCAGGCCTCCGCACATATCGCCGTAGAGCGTGCAATAACCCACACCCAACTCCGACTTGTTCCCGGTTGTCAGCAGCAAGCCGCCAAACTTGTTGGAAATTGCCATCATCAGCGAGCCGCGAATGCGCGCCTGGATGTTTTCCTCAGCGACATCCGGCTGTCTGCCGGCAAACACAGGTGCAAGCGAAGTTTGATAGGCATCGAAGATGTCGCCGATGGGAACCATCTCAAACCGGATCCCCAGATTTCGCGCCAGCTCGGCCGCATCGTCAATACTTCCGCGAGAGGAATACGGTCCCGGCATTCCGATGCCCAGCACGTTCTCGCGACCCAGCGCATCGACTGCAATGCAGGCCGTGAGTGCCGAATCAATGCCACCGCTCAATCCAAGCACGACCTGGCGGAAACCGCACTTCTGCACGTAGTCGCGCGTGCCCAGGACAAGGGCGGCGTAAGCGCTCGCTTCCAATCCTTCGTCGCGAACATGCACATCGCCGGCTAGTGTCTCAGTGTCGAAGCAGATGAGATCTTCCTCGAACGACTTGGCCTGCGCGATGATGTTGCCATCGGGACCGAGAACAATGCTGGAGCCATCAAAGACCAGGCTGTCGTTGCCGCCAATCTGGTTGACCATGGCGACGGGCACGCGATGATTGGTTGCGATTGCGGCCAGCATGTCGTGCCGCAACTCCCGCTTCCGCAGGTAGAACGGTGACGCTGAGATGTTCAGCAATACTTTTCCGCCGGCGCCAATCAGATCTGCGACGGGATCGACCTTATACAGCGGGCGATCCCAGAAGTCTTTGTCGTTCCAGGCGTCCTCGCAAATGGTCAATGCGAGCGGCTGGTTATCGAACGCAAATAGTTGCTGACGATCAGCCGGGGCGAAGTTGCGCATTTCGTCGAAGACATCGTAGGTGGGCAGCAATCGCTTCGACTGAACAAATGCGATCTTGCCATCGCGCAGCAATGCCGCGGAGTTCAAGACGGACTTGCCGGTCGAGGAATGAGCCGGAGTGACCAGACCGCAGATGACGGCAATCCCCTGGGTTTCGCGCGCGATCGTCTCGGCCACCTGCCAATTTCGCGCTACAAACCATGGCCGTTCGACCCGATCGCGCGGCGGATATCCGCAGATCGACAACTCCGGGAAGAGGATGAGATCGGCTCCTCCGGCGCGCGCCCGCTGCGCGTATTCAATGATTTTTTCGGAATTGCCAGAAAAATCGCCAACCGTGGTGTTGATCTGGCCGAGTGCGATCCTCACACTACTAGTCTAATCGTCCGAGATTCCGCGCGCCATCTGGCACGATTGTCATTGGTACAAACCGGCGATTTGCCAATGAGGTGATGTCCCTCCGGGATTAGTCGTGGTAGGCGTGTCCACTGGCTGTGCCGTCTTTTGACTGTTCGACGAATCGTCCGCCTGCTCGCCGGGACGAAGCAGGCTGGGAGCGTTCGCCGGCTTCTCCTCAGCCTTCTTGGCTGCCAGCTCGGTCTCCCGCGAGGGCAAATCCACTTCCTTCTCGGTGCGCACGATCTTCTGGCCGTCGACGGTCATAATCTCGAGGCGACACACAAGCGATCCATGGAAGCGCACGAAGTCCACTTCTTCCGGCGGAGTGCCGTAGATCCACTCCTCGTAATCAACGCCGCTGTCATCTTTGTCGCGAATCTTTTTCGGCGGACGTCCCTTGGCATAGATCACCATGTCCCGGTCCATGCCCACCAGAACCTGATGATTCTTGATTGCCTCCTGCACCTTGGGCGGCAGAGTCTTCTCGTACGCTTCCGCCTGGTTCAGCGCCTTGAAATCGAATACCGGAGCCAGCATCGCTCGTACCTGTTCGCCCGTCAGCTCGGGCACATACTTGTCGAACTGCAAGGTAATGCTTGAGCCTTTCGCCTCCAGGGCCGGCGGAGGTCCGCCGGGGGTAACGTTGCCGCCACCGGCGCCGAGAGAAACATGCTGATACCACTTCTCGTGTTTCTTGCCGCCACCATTGATCTCAATCAGAATCGACTTTTCGCGGATAATGACGTTGGTAATGACGACGCGATCTCCGGGCTTGGCGGCAAATCCATGCAGCATCACCAACTGGGCAACTTCTTGCTCGTTGGGGCTTACCTTGCCGTCCTTGATGTCCAGCCCCCTTTCGCCCATCGGGAGCGGCGTTTTCACAAACACGCGTTCGGCCTGCAAATCGCGCATGACGAGCAGCTTGGTTTGCGGCGTCATCCTATCGGAGTTGGTTGATTTCGAATCATCCGCGGCAATGGTTAGCGGTAGCAGCAGAACGGCCGTCGCGAGGAGGTAGAAACAAGCGCGGTTCATGGAAGACCCCAATTGAGCCAATTATAGCCTCGGCCGCTATTGCCTGCGCCCCGAACGTCGTGCCCTGATAGTTCGCTGGCGGCGAGACGCCGCCAGGACAGCCGGCCAGAGGCCGGCGCTACTCAAAACCGCATCGAGTTTCTTAGCAGGCTTTAGGATTTGATGCTGGAGAGGCTTTCGATGGCGGGCTCGGCGGGCGCTTGCGTGACGGGCAGCGGTAGCTTTGCAGCCGGCAAGGTCGAGACCAGGAGAATCCCGATAAGGATGGCGACGGTTCCGGTCGCGGCTCCCTCTACACCATATAAGTCACCAGTCAGCCACTTTGGCCCGTAAGGCTGGGTATAGATCCACAAATTGAAGGAACGGATGCCGCTGACCGGCAATCCGAACAAGATACCTAGCGTGGCGTTCCAGCCGAAGTGAATTCCCCATGGCAGCCACAGCGCTCGAGTGCGAAGGTAGGCGACCGTCAACAGGATTCCGATGAGGAAGGTATTGGCAATGCCCCAGGCCGTGGCTCCCGGATTTAATACGTGCAGGAAGGCGTAGAAAATCGAGAGCAGCACCACTGCCTGCACTGTCCCGATCCCCTTTTCCAGATGCTGAAAGGGAAAACCGCGAAACATCAGTTCTTCCGCCAGCGCACCGACCAGCAACGTCAAGATGACGGCCACCAGATTCGGTACGAGTTGCCACGTCATGAGAATTTTGTACCGGAAATGCCCCCACATGTAGATGGGAGCAATGGCGATGGCAGGCAATACAAATCCCAGGACGATGCCCATGACAAACTGCTTTAACCAGCCCTTTACACGAGGCAGCCCTTGCGCGGCGATCCGGTGCTCCTCGATGTGGTCGCCGACGGTCAGCAACCAGATGAAGATGCCGAGCAAAAGGACTGCCCACAGCGCGCGGAAAATCAGTTCGCGACGGAAAGGATGGTCACCGGCGGCTTCGGTGGCGATGTTGCCTGCAACCAAAAAGGCAAGGGCCCCGAGGATTACCGCGAACAGGAACGCCCAGACGGGTTTTAGTTTTCCCTTACCGTCACTGAACATGCTCATACCTTGGCGACCTGTCGTTTGCTCACGGTGTGAAACCGCAGCCCATCGCGGGCGACCCGAAATTCAAGCGGCTGGCCGCCGTGCTCGCGAAGGGCGTTCTCGACTCGCTGGCGCGCGCCTTTTTCGATCAAAGCGATCACGCAGCCTCCGCCGCCCGCGCCGCAGACCTTCGCTGCTCGCGCGCCATTGCGCTGGGCGGCCTCTATCAGCATATCAATCAGCGGCGTGGAAATCCCAGGCGCATTCGTACGCCTGAGAGTCCACTCCTCGGTGATGAGTTTCTCGACCTCATCCCAACGCCCGTTCACCAGCGCGGAACGCATGGCTTGCGCGATTGCGGCGATCTCATCGAAGTTGCGGACCACCCGCTCGTCTCCATTAATGTGCTGCTTAAAAACTTCCCAGTTGTTGATACCAGATTGTCGCGGCGCCCCGGTGTAGAACAGTACGAAACGCTGATCCATCTCGTCGAGACTGACGGAGATGCTTTCCCGCCGCACGCCGTCGACCTCGAGGTGTATCGCACTAACGCCGCCGTACATTGCAGGATAGTAGTCTTGGCAGCCGGTGGGAACACGAATCAGCTGCGCCTCGATATTCTGCGCGATTACGCGGAGTTGCTCGATGTCGATCTCGCGTCCTGTCAACCGAGCCAATGCGGCACTGGTGGCGATCATCAGCGCGGAGGAACCCGAAATTCCCGCTCCCGCCGGCGATTCGGAGCTCGTCTCCAAGGTAAAGCCGTCCGTCGGCTTGAAGAAACGAACCAGATACGCTGCCAGTGGGTGAGCGTACGATTCCGCGGCCAGCAAATCGTCCAGCGAAGCAAAGCGTTCGTGACGCTCCATATCGTGCGATATGAGAACAATCTCGCGGCCGGAGTGCGGCGTAATCTTGCAACCGGTCAAGATTCCGAGCGCGACGTTGACGCTCACGGCTCCGGGATGAAACAGGTACAGCGGCCAAATATCAATCGTGCCGCCGGCGAGGTCGGCGCGGCAGGGCGCGGTCGCGAGGATCTCATCTCCGCGCAATTCGGATATGAATTGTGAAAACGATGGCATCCGTGTGGAACACTCATTGTAGCGCGGCCTCGAGCTTCTGCCGTAGGCACTCTACAGATCGTGGTAGCTAATCAATTCAACCTTCTGCCGGCGCAGTAAATCCTTCGCCTCGTCCGAGGTCAGCACTGCCAGCTCCTGTTCGCGCGAATGCCGCAAGCGAGTTTGCACGCTGTCGAGATCGGCGTCGTTGTAACCGGGATGACAGACGAACTCCCACGTTCCTTCCGGCATGCTTTCGATGATCGCGGTGAAGAGTGGCAGGTCGAGGACACCGGTAACCAGCACACCCAGCGATCCGTCAGTAGTGCGAAGACCGTGCGCTTCGACCTCCTGGCGGAAGTTCGCGGCGAAGCGGCGCAGCACATTCAGTTGCGCAAAGCGTTTCCATAGGCGCCGCGTGCGCAACACGCTGGTCCAGGGAAGCGGCCAGACTTGGCCAAATGGATTGCGCACAGAGCGAACCTTCCGCGCGCCGGCGCCACGCAGGAGAGGACGCAACACCGCGGGGAACATGTGGGCGTGCTTGTGAGTATCGAAGTGTGAAAGCTCGACGCCCGCTGCCTGAATGCGCTCGATCTGCGCTGCTGCTTCTGCCTGAATCTCTGATGAATTTAGTTTGTTGCGAAAGGAGGCAGCTACAAAGTCGTTCAGGCTGTCGCGAAATTTCGGAGGGCCGTTAGAAGTACTTTGCTGCAACAACGTCGCAACCCGGTCTGCGGGCAACAGCGGTTCCCCATCGACCAACACAACATGGCAACCGACGCTGAGATGTCCGCCTGCTCGGGCTGACGAAATCGCTTTATCCGCCGCGTCGTCAAAAGCGCGCGAATTCGCCATGAGCGTCGTCGAAGTGACAACGCCGCGCTGCTGAGCTTCGAAAATGGCTCGATTGACTCCCCGCGTCAGACCAAGGTCGTCAGCATTGATAATCAATCGCCGCACGGCTTCAGTGTAGCAAGCAAGGTGACACGAAAGATTGCTGCTTCGCGAACTGAAGCGACCGCGGACAGACTGCTACGCGCTTCTCAAAGCCGTTGGTTTACCCTCGCCCTCACCCAGGTAAGTTTTGATCTTCTCGATCAGCGCAGGAAACATGCGCTCTTTGGGGAGACAGGCATTAACGTCTTTGCCGCCGTCGATGTGTCCGTAACCGGTAACCATGATGACGGGGACATCGGGACGGCTGCTGTGAATCTTGCGCGCCAGTTCCAGGCCGTTCATGCCTTCCATGCGGAAATCCGTGACCAGAATGTCAAACTTCTCGCGCTGGAATTTTTCCAGCGCATCGTGGGCGCTATAGGCGCTAACGGCGCGGTAACCCTGGGTCTCGAGAATTTCGCAACTCAAGCGGGCCAGAACTTCGTGATCGTCGACAAACAAGATTGCTTTCATTGGGCACCCTTTCCGAGGCAGCCACACCCCGGGCTAGGTGATTGGTTTCATTAATCTGGCGAAAAGATGCCTGCGGCGCAGAAGTAAAATGCACTTCGCCGAGTAGCTGGGAAGAATTCACTGCCCTCGGGGCTAAAGCCCAACTTGATTGCATTTCTTCGGCACGACTGAACAGGCTGCCAAAAAGCTCATAGCGCGGCTCGCGTGTCGTCGGCTGAAGCCGACTCAGAACCAAGAAATAACCGGCTTAGACGCTGGCCTGAAGGCCAGCACTACCTACGGCTAGGTGGCTTTCTACGGCGAAGTGGCTTTCGTAAGCTTCAGATCGGCAAACGGCGACCATTTGCCATCTTTGCCCTTCTGCTCCATCAGCCATTGCCAGGTGCCGCTTTCCGGATTCCAGCGAAACGTCGTGTGGAATGGGCCGTCAGGATACTCGAAGACGAACTTGATCTGATTTCCCTCTTGCCAACCCCATCCCAAAGTTTCCGAAAAGCGCACGCCGAAGATATCCATCAGGTGCAGGACGTACTTTTCGCTGATGGGATCGTATCCGAGAAACCAGGTGGCTTCATATGGGCGCTCGGTTTTCGGCGCGGTCGAGGCGGTGATTTCGTGGATACGGAGAAATTGGTGGTTCAATACCCAGTCGGCCTGAACCTCGTGGTGGGCATCGCGTCCCAGCACTTGCCCTTCTACTTTCCATGTGCCGGAGAGGTGATCCACCAGGCCGTCCTGCCATGGGGCCGGCAATTGGGCAACGGCAGATCCGCCGACTAAGACGACCAGCGAGAGAAGAAGCAGCGATGAAATTCTCATGGGGTTTCGCGGAAGTTCTCGACGCCCTGAAGATTCGCACCCGATCGCCTAACGCCGCTTCTTCGCTGACTTCTGAGGCGATGCCTTCCTCGCCGGCGGCGCCTTTTTCACTGCTTTTTTCTTCGCAGCAGCTTTCGCGACCACTTTCTTCTTCGCCGGAGTCTTCGCGGGCTTCGTAGGCGCGGCCTTCTTCGCTGGCGCCGCACGAGGGGCACTCTTCTTCGCTGGCGCCGCAGGAACGACGGTCTTCTTCGCGGGTGCTTCCTTGACAGGAAGCTTCGGCGCTGCCACAGGCTTGGTTTCCTGAACAACTGGCGCTGGGGCAGGCGGAGGTGCCGGCGCTGGAACTGCCGCGGGAGCGCCTTTCGGTTTGCGCCCACGCTTGCCAGGCACCGGTTGTTCGCCCGGAGTAAGGGCCGCTGCCGCTTTTCCACGACCGCGCTTGGGCGGCGGAGGTGGTGGCGGAGGAGGCGGCTCGTAGGGCCGCAGGAAATTCATGATCTCCGTATGCGATCGCAGCTTGCCATCCATCAGCAGCAAAAACGCCTTGTCCGTGATCTGCTGATATTCCGGTAGCTGCGGCGTAATACGGAGCTCCGCCATTTCCGGGAATGGCAATTTCTCCTTCACCTGCCGCCATTTGGTGAAGAAGTTTTTGAGCTTGTTGTCAACCGCCTGCTGCCGGGTCGTGAGGCTGAGGAAGAGAATATTTTCCGGCGTGGCCTGCGACAGGATCTTCCACGCGCCCGATGGCACGTTGGCATCCTTGCCGCTCAGCTTCTTGGCCAGATCATGAGCGCCGCTCTCCAGATGCTTCCATTTGTCAATAAAATCGCGGCGCGGGATCATCCGCTGGATTTCCGCCGTATCCTTATCGCTCATTTTGCGGGTCAGGAAGTACATCGCGATTGGGCCGGTTTCTACCAAATAGCCCAGCCCATTCATCATCTGGCGAGTCTTCACCACCTGACCCAGATCACCGGAATCGATCTTAGCCATCGTCCAATGCGGGTGCAGGATCTTGAGCCAGCCTTCTTTTTCCAGCGCGCGCATGATATTCAGCGGATCGTCTTCGTGAGCCAGCTGCTCCAGCTCGTATCCGATCATGCGACGGCTAACGTACTCGATGTAGTTACCCTCTTTCGCCGAGTCGTAGCGCGCCTGAGTTCGCTCCTCCAAAGGCCAGTGAAAACGCCCGCTAAGCCGTGTGGCGCGGATCAGGCGGACCGGCTCCTCAAGGAAAGCGTAGTTATGAAGAACACGCAGAACCTTGGCTTCGATGTCGGCGACGCCGTTGAACGGATCGAGTAACAAACCGCGGGAGCCCGGGTTCAGCGACAAGGCCATGGCGTTAACGGTGAAGTCGCGTCGCCGCAAATCCTCGTTGATGGTTGCGGGAGAAATCGCCGGAGGCTTGCCGGGCTTGTCGTAGGCTTCCGCGCGCGTCATGTTCAGCTCAGCGCGGACATTGCCGGGCATCAGAAGCTGGAGGGTTCGCAGATCCTCGTCGACACCCTGGATTGAAATGCCGGCTTTCTCCAAGTCTTTCTGCAGCTTGAGAGGATTGCCCTGAATGCTGAGGTCGATGTCGCGGATCGGGAAACCGGTCACCAGATCGCGGATCGTGCCGCCAGTGAGGTAGAGGTTCAACCCGGCGTTTCGGGCTATTTCCTGGACCAGATTTACACCACCCTGCTGGTCCGGAGTGAGCCGGGTCTCCATGCTATAGATGTAGTCAGCCATCCTAAGTTTATGACTCTAAGAGGAAAATCAACAAAACCAGACCCAGGCGAGAATGGATGCCCGACCGCTGTAGTGGCTTACTGCCCCTCCGCCCGGAGTGGGAGCGCTGTGCACAACCAAAAACATGAAACAATTTTAGAACAATGCGCAAGCTTCTCTTAGAACAGCACTTACGGTTGGCATGCACATCAGACGCTGCAAAGCGAACAATAGCACAAGGTTGGCATTTTGGCTACCGAGTAGGTTAAAACGCCACATTTCAGGGCAAAAGTGCGACAATTTAGGCTGCACGCCAGCACCTCGCCTAGCTATGGCCACAACGCACAAAAAAGTCGTCATTCGCAAGATGGATCGCGACAGCGTGAACGGCTACGTGAAAGCCGCGTTCATCGCTGACGGAAAAGTCGAGCTGATGAACACCTCCGGCAACGTTGTGACCATTGATCTGCGCGACGTGAAGGGCGTTTATTTTGTGCGCGAGTTTGGCGACTCGGAATCGCTGACCCGCAAGACGTTCCCCTCGCGGCCGCGGATGGAAGGACTCTGGGTGCGCCTACGCTTCCGCGACAATGAAGTGATTGAAGGCATGATGCCTAACGATCTTCTGCAGGAAGGCAGCGACGGCTTCTCCATCCTGCCTCCCGATCCGGCAGCCAATACGCAGCGGATTTTTGTGCCGCGCTCCGCGTTGGCCCATATAACTGTCTTGGCAGTTATCGGGGAAAAGAAAGCCGGCCGGCGCGGACGTCGTCCGGAGGACACGCTCCAGGTGCCCATGTTCACTTAGCGATTCAGTCGAGATCTCCAAGCCTGAGCGGCTTCAGCCATCATGAAACTTTCCGAAATCGCGTCCGCCTTGGACGCCACGCTTGAAAACGCGGACCCTAACACCGAGATTACGGGAGTTGCCGGAATCGAGGAGGCTGGCGCCGGACAGATCACCTTCGTCGCCAACCAAAAGTACGCGGCTGCGGCCAAGAGCACCTCTGCTGCAGCGGTTATTGTCTCCAGCTCTTTCCCTGCAATTCCGACTGGCATGTTGCGCAGCCAGAACCCGTATCTCGCTTTTGCGCGGGCGATCAATCTCTTTTACGAGGTCCCACGATACGAGCCAATAGTGCATCCTACGGCGGTGATTGCACCGACCGCGACAATCGGCGCGAACGCCCACATCGCCGCGTACGTTGTGATCGATGAAGATGTTGAAGTTGGTGACGATGCTGTTCTTCTGCCGCATGTGGTTATCTATCGCGGATGCAGGATCGGCAATCGATTTCTTGCTCACGCTCACGCGGTCGTACGCGAGCATTGCCGTCTGGGTGACGATGTGATCCTGCAGAACGGAGTGATCGTCGGCAGCGACGGTTTTGGCTTTGCTCGTGATGGTGAACACATCGATCACCGCTGGGAGAAAATCACGCAGGCGGGACCGGCGGTGTTGGAAGACGGAGTAGAGGTGCAGGCGAATTCGTGCATCGATCGCGCCAGCGTCGGGGAGACGCGCATCGCGCGCGGCGTAAAGATCGACAATCTGGTGCAGGTAGGACATGGCTCGTCAGTCGGCGAGGGAACGCTGCTGTGCGCGCAGGTGGGGCTCGCCGGATCGACCGTCGTCGGCAAGAACGTCATTCTAGCCGGCCAAGTGGGCGTGGCCGGGCACTGTAGGATCGGCGATGGCGTTGTCGTAACTGCGCAGAGCGGAACCCATGGTGATATCCCTGCGGGTTCCATGGTGAGTGGCTCGCCGGCTTTTGATCACAAACAATGGTTGCGCGCCGTCGGCATCTTCAATAGGCTTCCAGAGTTGGCAAAAGCCCTCCGGAGTTTGTCGACCGATCAACCCGGACGCGACAAGGCGGCGAAAAAAGAAAAGTAGGTTTGACGTCGTCCGGGCACTGATTTTTGGGAAGAATTTCCTGCGTTCTGTTCAAATCGTGTGACCCAGGCAACCCGGACTGCTTCTAACTATTTAATGAACGAAGACGTGTCTAACACAGGGCTCCGAACGGCTCTCGGGCCTCAACCTGTGCCGCCGAGTCCGATCCGCGTTTTGCTCCTCGACGATCGCGAGGAGAACCTGGTGCTGCGTTCGGCGATTCTGCGGCAGAAGGGCTACCAGGTCGTAACCTCCAGTTCCATCGAGGAGGCCGAGTCCAAACTCGCCAACATCGACATCGCTGTTCTTGACTATCATCTTGGCTCCGGCAAGTTCGGCACCGATGTGGCCGAGACGCTGCGCCGCAAACGTCCTCAGGTGCCGATCATCATCTTGTCAGCGACCCTGGAACGAAGGTTCGGCGGCATTGCCGATATGCACCTGCTGAAGGGATACAGCTCTGTCGATGACCTGGTAAACGCGCTGCGGTCCTTCGAGGCCAAAAAGCGCGGCCGTCCGGTTGTGGTCGATGCGCGCGATTTTTACTATTCGCGCATCTCGATGGCCATGGGCGACGACATTGTGCTGGAGATCCTGGATCGCGATGGAAATTGGCAGTTCGTCAACGACTACTTCGCGGCGATGAATGGCCACAAGCGCGCGTGGTTCACCGGCAAGAACCTCTTCGAGCAGTTCCCACAATTGGGCGACGAATGGCGGGAAATTATCCGCACCGTCTCCGACACGCGCGAAACTTACATCGACAGGCGCGGATTCCGCGGCGCTTCGCACCTGCCGGAGGAGAGCCCTCACTGGACCTGGAATGTGCTGATCTTTCCGATCAAGCTGCATGACGATCGCGACGGCGCCGTGCTTACAGCGCGATTGATCGAGAAGAAGTAGACGTCCATTGGCGGCCCAAAGTGCCAGAAATGCTAAGATCTGACAATTTGCGTCGTTTATGACATTTTGTTAGCTGTGCGTCAGTTTATTGGCTTGTGACAGATTGTGAATGTTATGGCATTCCATCACAATCTGTCACCTGCGCTCCGGCGGCAGCGAACTGGCAATCGCATCCACGACAGTTTTCATCAGGGCGTCGCGATCGCTGAAATCGTGAGGATCGATCGGCGGATGAAAAACCACCGTCGCCGTTCCAGGTTTTAAAGCAAAACGCGTCTTTGGCCAGCTTTCGAACGTTCCCAGGATAGTTACAGGCACGACGGGGACGCCGGAATCCATTGCCAGATAGAAGGGTCCCTTCTTGAACGGAAGCAGCCGCCCGTCGCCGGTTCGCGTGCCTTCGGGATAAATCAACATGTGAAATCCCTTTCGCAGAACCCTGATCGCTGCCTGAACGCTCTCGATTGCAGCCTCATGGTCACCGCGATCGACTGGAACAAGCTCGGCAAGCCTCATACCGGTCCCAAGAACCGGAATCCGAAAAACTTCCTTCTTCACGAGCACCGAGGTGCGGCCGGGTATCACCGGAATCAGCACCGGCGGATCAAGATTCGAAGCGTGGTTCGACATGAAGATGTAATTGCACCCGGCTTGCAGGTGCTCAAGGCCGCGAACTTCTATCTTGACGCCGATCAGCAGCACGCCCCACCGCGTCAGGCGTGTTGCTATGTAGTAGAGGGGAGCGATATTGCCGGTTACCGCTGCGTAGATGACGAGAGCCGGACCAACTATGAGGATGGATACGCCCCAGAAGCTCAACAGGGCAATGGCCCGGATCAATGAGCGCTCCCCGGTTCGTCATCGCCATGAATCCACGCCGTGCGATGTTTTCGTTGTTCGGCCGTAACGCGTGGGACGTCCTGCAATTCGCAGGATTCTTCCTGACGAGAACCGAGCCGCAATTCCACTTCGCGCTTTCCGCGCCGGTTTTCCAGTTGCAGACGAACAGTTGTCCCTGGCGGCAAGCGAGATAACTCGTCGTCCAGTTGCGCGTCCGTCGGCTTGCCGTTGCTCGCAGTCACTCGATCTCCCACGCGAAGCCCCAGCCGCTGCGCATCGCTGTTTGCCTCAATCTGGACGACCTCCGGCTGGGCTCCGAGATTGGTGCTGGTGGTAAAACCCGCAGTCGCGAACTGTGTGGTGTTCACCACAACGTGGAGTCCCGCAAATTGGAAAAACTCGTCATAGGCCAGCTCCTTTACACCGGCAACGTAGTCACGGAAAAAGGAACTGAAGCTCTGGCCGGTGATCGCCTCTGCTGCCTCTTCGACGCCAGCCGAGTCGGGAAAATAGCGGTGCTCCTTCGCATAATGCTGGTTCATCCACTGGAACAGGTCGCGGAGCGACTTGGTGTCATTGGTCAACTGTCGAATTCGCAGATCCAGCAGGATGCCAAGCAGTTCTCCCTTGTTGTAGTAGCTGATGCTACGCTCTCGCGAGCGATAGAACGCGACGCCCTCAAACCATGCGTCCAGGCTGGATTCCTCGACGGACTGCCACCGTCGTGCGGGCCGGCGTTGTAACTCGGTAATCTCTTCCGATACCGCCCGCAAATACTGGCTTTCATCGATCAGCCCTGACCGTGCCAGCAGCATATCTCCAACCGTGCTGGTGACGCCTTCGCTAAACCACAGCGCACGCGTATCCATTTCATGTTGATAGTCGATCGGCTCCAGCGACTGCGGGCGAATGCGCTTCACGTTCCACAGATGAAAAAACTCATGTGAACTAACCCTGGCGACAGACGCTAAGTTGGCGCGGAGCCGGTCGGCATTGAGCTCGATGGCCGTTCCGTAGGCGTGCTCCATGCCACCACCACCGGGACCGCGCGGGAAATGATACAGGAACGTGTACTCGCCATAGGGCCGATCCTGCATCCAGTCAACTGCGGCATGGGTGATTGCCGCCAATGTTTTGTCCAGCTGTTCCATGTCGTAATCGGCAGGATTTCCATCTACCACAATGTGGTAGGTCGCTCCATCCTGTTGAAAGCTGGATTGCTGGAACGTGCCGACTGCTACTGGGCTATCCACCAGTTCGTCGTAATTGTGCGCGATTCCCACCGCTAGATCGACCGTCCCCGGGACAGCCGCACCCAGGACATGCAGATCCCGCATCTCCCACGTTGTGGGAGTATCCAGCAGTCGGATACTCATCGACTGAGAACGCAAGCTGGGTGAGTACATCAGCACCATGGCCCAGTTGAAGAACCCATGATCGGCGTCCAGCGCACTTCCAAACGGCCCAGGGACATCGACATGAATGTCGTAGCTAACCACCACACAGCCCGTGGGCGCGGTGATCTCCCACTCGCTGGTCTTGGTCTTTCGCACCGTCGCCTCGGCACCCGAGGCACCTTGCGCCTGAACGTTCTCAATATTGGCAGCAAAATCGCGGACCTGATAGATCGCATTCCAGACCGGCATATCGAGCGTGCGAACGCCGCTGCCGTCGCGTAGGCGAATGCTGATGTGAGCCAGATGCCGGCCGGGATCAGCCAGCGAAACAAAGTATTCGGTTGGCTCAGGTCGAGCGCTGGCAGGCGATGAACAAGTGACAGAGGTGGCAGACCAGGCTGGAACAGCAAGAACGATTGCGAGACAACCAGTGAAGCACGCGATGATTGCAGTGCGGAAGCGTTTCACGCGGTGGTGGCGACCTCATGCAGGGATTTGAGTTTCGCCGGCAGCTTCTCATAAATTCCGCCAAAGCCGCCATTAGATAGGATTGCGATTACATCACCGTCGCGCAACTCGGGTGAGATCGTCTCGACGATTGCATCGGCATTGCTGAGAAGACGCGCCGGCTTCCCCGCAGCATTCAAATCAGCGACAACCCCCGCCGGGTCGAGCCGCTCGTCTTCGGGAATGGCTTCTGACTTGAAGACATCTGCAAGCACCACCGTGTCCGCATTCGACAAACTCTGCGCCAGCTCATGTTGAAAGACTTTGCGCCTCAAAGTGTTGGAGCGCGGTTCCAGAATCGCCCACAAACGACGACCGTGATAGCGTGCGCGCACGGCTTTCAGCGTCGCTGCAATCGCGGTTGGGTGATGAGCGAAATCGTCGATGATCGTGATGCCGTGTACCTCGGCTTTCACCTCGAGGCGACGCTTCACGCTGCGAAATTCCCGCAAGGCTTTGGCGATTACATCCGCCGAGATCCCATAATTTGCAGCCATGGCCGCAGCGGCAGTCGCATTAAGAACGTTGTATTCGCCGGCCAGAGAAAACTCGAAGTCACTCCATGGCTGGCCATCATGAAGAACTGTCCAGCGTGTTGCAGCCGGATCGTACTGAATATCGGTGATTTTCAAATGAGAGTTTTCGGCAAAGCCATAGCGCTCGACACGGCAGAAGGCACGGCTGGCGCACTCGTCGACATTGGGATGTCCATCCCATGCAATCAGCAATCCACGCTTGGGAATCAGGTTGACCAGCCGCTTGAAAGAAGTCTTCACTTCATCGAGGTTCTTATAAATGTCGGCATGATCGAACTCGACAGAGGTGAGGATCACGGAGTCCGGAAAATAGTGCAGGAACTTCGGACCTTTGTCGAAGAACGCGGTGTCGTATTCGTCCCCTTCAAGGATGAACTCAGAGCCCGATCCCAATCCAAAAGAGCTGCCCAGATTCTCAGGAATACCGCCAATCAGGAAACTCGGCGAGCGTCCGGCGTAATGGAAGATCCAAGCCAGCATGGAAGACGTCGTCGTCTTGCCGTGCGTTCCCGCGACAACTAACCGCTGCTTGTCCTGCAAAAATTCGTCATGCACAACCTGCGACATCGACTGGAAAGGAATTCGCTGGTCAAGCACAAGTTCCAACTCGACGTTGCCGCGGGAGATGGCATTGCCGACAATCACCAGATCAGGCCGGGGCTGAAGATTGGCCTCGTTGAACGGCTGGCTAACCGGAATTCCGAGCGATGCCAGGAAGTCTGACATTGGGGGATATGCCGCATTGTCAGACCCGGTAACACGAAAGCCGCGCTGTTGCAGCATTCCCGCCAGCGACGCCATCGCTGTACCGCAAATCCCGATCAGGTGAACGTGTTTCTGGCTCATTTGGTGAGCAATGCTCTTTCGTCCCGCTCGTGCGCTTGACCGCAACCCCGGCCACACTTCGCTTACGATTCGTACAAAACTACCCGCGCTGAACTCCCGCAGTTGCGCGGCTGACCGCCCTTTCGCAATGCAATGTCACCGTCTTCCCCACGGAGAGCTTAGCGCGGACGCCGAAAGGCAGCGTGATGCTGCCACTCGACACATGCCCCGACTTCAAACCGAACGCTATCGGGATTCGCAGCTCCGCCAGAATCCGCATCACCACGTGCTGCAGCGTGTAATCGAGCGCACCGGGCTCACCGCAATCGATCATCTCGCCGAAGACGATTCCCCGCACGCCATCCAATTTGCCCGCCAGCTTCAGCTGCATAAGCATACGATCAATGCGGTAAGGGCGCTCGGCGCGGTCTTCGATGAACAAAATCGCGCCCTGAGTTCGAATTTCAAATGGCGTGCCCAGCGAGGTGCACAGCAACGACAGACAACCACCATAAAGGACGCCCTCTGCAATCCCTTGCGACAGAGGCTCTACTTCCTCAGCGCTGAATTCCCGCTCATAAGCATCGCCTGACGACAGTGCCGTGATCCAACTCGCCTCATCGAAACAGCCGCGGCGCGCGAGATCGCCAGCGACCATCGGACCATGAAACGTCACCACATTGGCAGCGTCACAGAAATAGGTCAGCAGCGTGGTCACATCGCTACAGCCGACAAAGATCTTCGGATTGGCGCGGATCAGATCAAGATCCAAGTGTGGCAGCAGGTAATTGCAGCCGTAGCCACCACGCGCGCAAAAAATCGCTTTGATCTCGGACCGAGCGAACATCTCATGCAACTCGCTGACGCGACGCTGCACCGATCCCGCAAAATAAAGTTCGCGCTGGAAAATTGTCGGAAGATAAAACGGCTGATATCCCAGGCGCAACAACTCGGCGCAACCAGCTTCCAGATCGTCACGACGGAACCCGCTGGACGGCGCAATGATGCCTACCGTATCGCCGGGCTGCAGTGCGGCAGGGCGGGTGCGCTCGAATTGATCAGATAACGCCATGCAGACGGCTTATCTTAAATGAAAAACTCCCCGCGGCAGAGCAGCGTGGCAGGACCTGTAAGAAAAACTTCGTCTGTCCACTCCACGGTCTGGGCACCGCCGAGCGAGCGCACCTGCACGGGCGATGTCGCTTTGCCGGCGTGTATCGCTGCAACCGCAGCAGCGCAGGAACCGGTGCCCGACGACATGGTTTCGCCCACACCGCGCTCGCAGAATCGAACCTCGATATCGCTCGGGCCTAATACTTTCACGAACTCGACGTTCATTCCGTACTTGAAGTCGTGATGCTTGGAGATCTGGTCAGCTACCGCCTGCCAGCCCAACTCGAACTCCGGAACAAAAACTACGTAGTGGGGATTGCCCATCGACACAGGCGTACCAACGACTTCGCCATAAGTAAATTTGATGGAAAACGGGTCGCCGACTTCGGGAGCGCCCATGGAACTGCGAAACTCGAATGTGTTTTCACTGCGCGCCTTCAGCTCACAGGTTTTCAGTCCGGCCCCGGTGCGAATCACAACGGAGCTGCGCTGATTCTCCGCGCAATACCAGGCTGCGACGCAGCGCGTCCCGTTGCCCGAAATCTCCGCCTCGGAGCCGTCGGCATTCAACAGACGCACACGCAAGTCGGCGTCGTTGGCTGGCAAGATCCATTCGACACCATCAGCGCCGACGCCGTTATGGCGATCGCAAATTCGCCGCGTGAACGAATAGATATCGCTGGGCGCGTGGGCAAAATCGATGATCAGGAAGTCATTGCCACAGGCAGTCGCCTTTACAAAAGGAATGCTGGACATATTGGTCGCGCTGGCCGGATTGTAGCAAAGGCACACGCCGCCCGATATTGACTGAACAAGTGCCGATGAGCGATTTCGTACATGCTAGACTTACGTAATTGAGCTGACATGGACGTCCAAGACTACAAGATTGTTTTATATCGCCAGCCAGACGGCGCCTGGGTAGCAGAGATTCCCGCCATCTCGGGATGCTATGCGTTAATGCCAACGCGCGAAGAAGCGCTGCATGAACTGGCGAATGTGTTTCAGATGATCGCCGACGAATATAGGGAGAAGGGCATCTCCCTGCCTGCGGACACTACCGAAATCGTACATGCCTAGCGGTACAGCGCGCGATTTTCAAACTGCCGCTCGGAAGCTTGGTTTTACAAAGAGCCGGCAAACCGGAGGCCACGAACGGTGGAACCATCCTGACGGTCGCGCTGTCACGATTCCGCTGCACGGCGGTCGCGAGATTGGCCCGCCTCTGTTCTTCAAGATACTCCGGCAACTGGGAATCACGAATGACGAGTTTCTCCAACTGCGGTAGAGACGTTCATCTTGGTTTGTATATCGTGCAGGTCGCCTGGCCGGGCGCGGTGATAGACACCTCTTCCTGCAACTCATCGCGATGCTGCCGCGTCGCTACCCAAACCGCGTCGCCTTTGCAGGCGACGATGTAATCGGCGCGATGCGCGGGATCGAGCAACGCCCACTCCCAGTCCGGATGCTCGGCCTCCGAGATCACGTGATGGAGCGGAATGCCCGCTAATCGAAGAGCACCGGCATGTTCAGCTTCGTACATCAGCAAAGTGGCGGAAGGTGGAATCTGCGCCAGCACGTTCGCCAGACCCTGCTCCAAAGCTTGGCGATCGCGAGAGTTCACGACCGCTTCGCGCAGCGTGATCGGCGACTCCGCATAGACGGAGACATAGCTGGCAACGACCAGCACAATCGCAACGCTCCAGACGATCCTCCGCTTTAGTCCACCAGGAATCTTCATAGCGAGAGAGTAAGCCGCAACTGCGCAGAAGACCGCGAAGACCGGCAGAAGCTCAAGTCCGTACCGTACGTTGTAGTAGGAGAATGGATACCAGACTGGAATGTAGATCGGCACGCTGCCATATGCGATCGACAAGGTATAGAACGCTAATGGCAGCCAAAGCAGCAAGAGTATCGCGTAGCGCCGGAATTGCCAGACGGCGAGGGCGGTGCCCACAAAAGCTAATGCCACGAGGATGCGGCCCCAGAACGCGCTTCCCACGTTGAGTTGAGCCGCCTTCAGAAAGTAGAGTGCAGCGGTGAGCACGTGATCCTTCCCAGGATATGACGGTGCGCCGTGCGCCGTACTGCTCAAGGCGATCGCCTTCGCCGAATAAGGACCGTTCACGAAATCGAGAGCGTTGCCCGATACTGCCCAGGTGTAGATGAGCCAGTAGACGGGAACCAGCGCGTTGAGGAGCACGACCTCGAGAAAGGATTTGGTTGCCGAGCCACGCAGGCGACGTTCATCGATGCGCCGCCGCCAGCTAAGAAATGCCCAAGTCAAAATCACGCCGAGAGTGCAGGCCGAGAACCAGCCATCGTAACGGGTGAGCGCGCCTCCGGCCATGGTGATACCGCAGTATTCGAGCGCGCGACGCGGCTTCAGACGAGCTGACTGAATTGGTGAGCCTGCGTCCAAAGGAAGCGTGGCGCGGAGGAACTCGTCGAGGTAGACAAGTGACCAGATGAAGAATGCCAGGAAGATCGGCTCATTCATCGCCGTGGTCTGCAGGTAGAGGAGATTAGGATTCAGCGCATAGATGCCGACGGCAACGTACGCCGCGACATGGCCGGCACGTGCAACGACCAGCCGAAAGATACCGAGCGTTCCCAGAACGAAAGCCACCATGCCTGGTATCGCACCGGCGATGCCGCTCCGCCAGAGCGTGTTGACCCAGACGAACGGCAGCATGGCAATGTGTTGAAGCGGCAGCCACACCGTCCCGAGTTGACCGTAGGACGCGATTGGATGGCGATTGTCGACGACGCGACGTGCGATGTTGAGGTGGGCAACGGCGTCGCCGTAAAGCAATATCTGCTGATGCGCGTAATAGAAGAGGAGCGCCGCGATCGAAAGCGCGGCTACGACCATGGTCAAGCGCGCTTCGTTGCGCTGCCGGACGAAATGAGGCGGCAAAGCAGACTTCGCCCGGTCTACGGCCACCTCTGCGCTCCGTGAACGATATTGAGCACAAGCAAACGCTCCGGCAGGACACGGTAGATCACGATGTATGGCAATCGAGCAACTGGCAGCTCTCGCGTGCCAGCATTTCGACCAGAACGGCCGGAGTTTGGCATGTGAGCAAGATCCTGAACAGCGTCGTAGATGCTTTCGGTAACCCGATTGGCCGTCTCCAGATTGCGATCCTGTTCGATGTATTCGGAGATGGCCTTCAAGTCAGCGACAGCGTGAGTCGACCAATCGACACGCATTCAGGAACGCTTCCGACTCTGAATCCAAGAGCGTACCTCATGGTCGGGAACGACCTCACCGCGCTCAGTCGCCGCTATACTGGCGTTCACTTTGCGTTCGAACCATTCGTTGTAGGCGAGAAGGTTATTGACCGCCTCTTCCAGCAGCTCGTTTCTGTCACGGTGGATGCGCTGGGCCAATTCGTTCAGCCTGGCCTCGGTTTCGGGCCGAATCTGCAATTCCATAGGCAAAGTCTAACGCGGCGGCGGCTCTAAACGGAAGAAGCAATCCTCCGGTCCAATAAGCTAGTCGAGATGCGTCAGCTCGCGGAAGATGTTAAAGCGTTCGTCGATTTCCTTGCGCGTGAGTGATTGCAGACGCTCTGTTCCAAAGCGTTCGACGGCAAACGATCCCATCACGCTGCCGTAGAACATGGCGTGTTTGAGCACGCGACGATTGATCTGGCCCTGCGATGCGACATATCCCATGAAGCCTCCGGCGAAGCTGTCGCCGGCGCCGGTTGGATCGCGGACTTCTTCGATCGGCATCGCGGGCGCGCGAAAGGGATGATGTCCGCCGGCGAATTCGCCGTCGCGGAAGAAGATGGTCGCGCCATACTCGCCGTGCTTGACCACCAGCGCGCGCGGGCCCATCGCCATCACCTTGTGGGCCGCTCGCGGCAGGCTGCTGTCGGCGGCCAGCATCTTGACCTCGCCATCGTTGATCAGCAGTACATCGACACGCTTCAGCATTTTGTCCAGGTCGGCACGATGTCCGGTGATCCAGTAATTCATCGTGTCGCCGCCTACGAGCTGGACGTTTTGCATGGCGTCGCGCACGCGTGTTTGCAGGGCTGGATCGATATTGGCCAGGAACAGAAAATCCGAGTTGTTGTACTCGGCGGGAATCGACGGTTGAAAGGTTTCGAAGACGTTGAGTTCGGTGTTGAGCGTCTTCGCCTCGTTGACATTCTCGCCGTACTCGCCGGTCCAGTGAAATGTCTTCCCTTTCGCATGCTGGATGCCTCGGGTGTCGACTCCGCGCTTCGTCATCACAGCTTCGTTTTCCGGGGTGAAGTCCTCGCCGACGATGGCAACCACGCGCACTTCAGTGAAGTAGCTGGCGGAAAGCGAGAAGTAAGTCGCAGCGCCGCCGAGAATCTTCTGGCGCTCGCCGTAGGGAGTTTTCAGCGTGTCGAATGCAACCGAGCCAACGACAAGGATGGACAAGAGCTATGTTCCCGCTTTCTGTTCGGAGTCGAAGTATTTGCCTACCAGCAAATGCAGACGCTCGAGCGTGGGCATCGGCACGGCACTCTTCTGCGTAATGATGGCATTCTTCAGCGCCGATCCGCATTTGCAGCCGCGCGTCTTTGGCATCGCAGCTACGGCTTCGCGCACCACACTGCAGGCGTGCTCGGCGTTCTTGAGAAGTACACCAACGATCTGGTCGACACTGACGTGCTCGTGCTCCTCGTGCCAGCAATCGTAGTCGGTGACCATCGCGACCGTCGCGTAGCAGAGTTCCGCCTCGCGAGCCAATCGCGCCTCGGTAAGGTTGGTCATGCCGATCACGTCGAGTCCCCAGCTGCGATAGAGATTGGACTCGGCCTTGGTAGAAAACTGCGGGCCTTCCATGTTCAGATAGGTGCCGCGCGGCTTGACGTTCACACCGGCGCGACTGCAGGCGTCGACCGCAACTTGGGCCAGATCGGCGCAGACGGGCTCGCCTAAACCAACGTGGACTACCAGGCCGTCGCCAAAGAAGGTATCGACGCGATGACGAGTGCGATCGATGAACTGATCGGGCACGACGAAATCCAGCGGATGATGTTCTTCTTTCAATGAGCCGACGGCGGACAGCGACAGGACGCGCTCGACGCCAAGCTGTTTGAAGCCGTGGATGTTGGCGCGATAGTTGATCTCGGTGGGCATGAAGCGATGGCCGCGTCCATGGCGCGACAGGAATGCGACCTGGCGGCCTTCGAGCGTACCCAGAACGTAGGGATCAGAAGGCGTGCCGAAAGGGGTTTGCAGCGAAATTTCCTGAATGTCGCTGAAACCTGGCATGGAGTAGAGACCACTGCCGCCGATGATACCGATCTCCGCCTGTTGCAACGGATGCTCCTAAGATGAGGTGTGCAAGGCACCGATTATACAGGGATGGGGAACTGCCCCGCCCTAGCCAACCGAGGGCTAGAACGGGGCACCCGAGCACGTAGGCGAGCGCATTGCTACTTCTGGCCGCCCAGGATCTGGAAGAAGCGGATGATCGACTCGATGCCGCGATGGAAGTTGGGGATGTGAAACTTCTCGTTGGGCGCGTGCAGGTTGTCGTCCGGCAGGCCCATGCCCATCATGATGCTGGGAACTTTCAGGTCCTTATCGAACTGCGTAACGATCGGAATCGAGCCGCCGGAGCGAATGTACACCGTGTCCTTCTTAAAGATCTCGTGCATCGCTTCGACCGCGGCGCGCGCATAAGGATTATCGGTGTTGACCACGCAGGCCGGGCCTTTGCTGTGAATCTTGATGTTGATCTTGATGCCCTTGGGCGTGATCTTCTTCACGTAATCGCTGTACTTCTTGAAGATGTCGTCGGCATCCTGATTGGGAACCAGGCGCATGGAAACTTTGGCCGACGCGCGCGCGGGAATCACAGTCTTGGCGCCGGGAGCGATGAAACCTCCGACGATGCCGTGAACTTCCAGCGTTGGCCGCGCCCACGTGCGATAGATCACCGAATATCCGGGCTCGCCGGTGAGGACATCCGAGCCAACTTCAGCCTTGCGATAGTCCTCTTCGTTGAACGGCAAACTTTCCCACGCCTTCAATTCGTCGTCGGTCGGTTTCTGCACCGCGTCGTAGAAACCGGGGACCAGGACCTTACCGTTTTCGTCTTTCAGTTTGCTGATGATTTCGATCAGGCCGAAGATGGCGTTGGGCGCGGCTCCGCCGTAAACGCCGGAGTGCAGGTCGACCTTCGCGCCTTGGGCCTCGATCTCGGTATAGACGAGGCCGCGCAGGCCGACACACAGCGTGGGAAGATCGGGCGCGAACAATTCCGTATCAGTCACCAGCGCGAAATCGCACTTCAGCTTGCCGGTGTTGGCGTTCTTCTTGACGAACTCTTCGATGCTCTCGCCGCCGACTTCTTCTTCGCCTTCGAAGATCACGCGCACATTGATCGGCAGCTTCCCGCCGTCGGATTTGAAGAGCGATTCGAACGCCTTCATCTGCATCCAGAGCTGGCCCTTGTCGTCGACGGCGCCGCGCGCGTAGATGTTGTTGTTGCGCTCGGCGGGCTCGCTCCAATTCTGCTTCACCGCCTGTTCTTCGGGCTTAACAGCGACCGCGTCCTTGTCGATGAACGGGGGCGACTTCCACTCGTCCAGCGGCTCGGCAGGCTGGACATCGAAGTGGGCATAGCACAGCGCGGTCGGCTTGCCGGCAGCGTGCAGCCAGTCGGCGTAGACCAGCGGATGTCCCTGAGTAGGGATGATCTCGACATTCTCAAAGCCGATGCGCTTCAGATCGGCGGCGACCACCTCGGCCGCCTTGCGAACATCGTCTTTGCGATCGGGATCGGTCGAAACGCTGGGAATGCGAAGTAGAGCTTTCAGCTCATCGAGGAAGCGCTGCTTATTATCGCGGGCGTAGGAAATGGCTGAGGAAACGGCTGCGGTGGACATGAGGAAAACTCCTTCTTGATCAGTACCAATAGGGAAACCTTGAAGTATACCGCAGGGAGGGGCGGTCTATGATCCGCGGCACAGCGGCAGCAGTGGATCAGTTTTTCACTCGCTTAGCGCAAGCAGGGTGGAGCACGCCTTCAGGCGTGCATATTGCGAGCTCAATTCGAGCCGCGCTTTAGCGCCTGAGGTAAATCAAGTCCTTACCTCAGTGGCTGAAGCCGGGACATCCAGCGGATCCCAAGTGCACGCCTTAAAGGCGTGCTCCACCCCGGATCGCTGGAACACAATTTCAAACCACCGCGGCGCGGCGGCCCGACAGCAGCTCATCCCGCTGAGGATCGCCTTTGGGCGCCAGCTAGAAGCCGAGCATGAGTTGGTTCTTGCTGGGGATCTTGAGATCAATTCCCCGGGCGCGATTGGCAGCGACGGTGGCGTCGACGTTGAGCGCGCTCATAGGGATCGTGCGCTGCGTCTCTCCTTGCTCCACCTGCACTGAGTCAGAGCTCAAAAGGTAATGAGAGGACTCCAGCCGCTCTCCGCTGGAAAGGATAAAGACTGCCGGCTTTGCTGGCACGGGCGGAGTCTTGCCGCCTTGTTTCGACAGCGCTTGCTGCACATCCTGCGCGAGCTGACTGGCTATAGGCACCATGTAACTTCGTCCCGCCTCGGCCGCTTCTCTTTGAATGGTCGGCATTTCGGCGCTCATCTTGCGGCCCGCAGGGGTCTGGTAAAACTCAATGATATGTTCCACGTCATCAGCGCAAAAATGGCGCTGATAGATGGGTACAACCTGGTCGAGCAGTCCCTGGAGAACTTGCGGGCTCTCCAGTCGGGCCCGGGTAAGATCCCACACTCGCGGTGAAATGTCAGGACGCACCCTTTTGAGGTCGTCGTAAAGGTGATACGCGATCGTGTCCATTACGCTTTCCATAATCTTCTGACTGCCCGCAACCTCCATCATTTTCCGCACTTGAGCAGCGCTAGCCAGCTGCGTACATCTTGTAGGTGCGGGTGACTGAGGCTCAGTGGCCGGGGTGGCTGCCGGCTTTGCGGGCGTCTGCGCCAGCAGGACCTGGGAGAGAAGCAGAATGATGCCAGGCAGGATCCGCATAGCTATCCTCCAAGAAGCGCTTGGTTTTTCTGTGAGACAGGATCATTGTAGTCCTCGTGATCGTGCAGGCAGCACTAGAAGACGATTCCCTTGGGGGCCGCTTCCCCGGGGCCTTCGAAAAGCGGGAGAGCTGAGGCAGTCGGCCAATATGAATCCCCAGTGAATTTCATGGTGAGTTGCAATGGGAGTTAATGCGGCTTGGACTGGCGCGTTTATGATAGCCTCAATCGCTGCCGATAGCTCTGTCAGGAGTGCACCGTTTTGCCGACCACCGAAGCCAGCAACAATAACGTCTATGACCTTATCGTCGTCGGCAGCGGTCCGGCGGGGCAGAAGGCGGCGATCTGCGCGGCCAAGATGCGCAAGAAAGTCGCGGTGGTCGAGCGCAAGCGCACCATCGGCGGCGTCTGCGTTCACACCGGCACGATTCCCAGCAAAACTTTCCGCGAAGCGATCCTCTATCTCAGCGGCCTGCGCCAGCGCACATTCTATGGCCGCGGCTATTCGCTGAAAGACAGCATCTCGATGGAAGACCTGGTGTTCCGCTCGGACTCGGTGATGGCGCGCGAGATCGAGGTGATCAAGGCGCAACTGCGGCGCAACCGCGTGACCGTGTACGAAGGCAACGCGCGCTTCCTCGACGACCACAGCATGGAGGTCTCCAGCGAACAGGGCTATACGCTGCTGCGCGGAAATTATTTCGTGATCGCCTGCGGCACGCGGCCGGCGCACGACGCGGACATTCCCATCGACGGCAGGCGCATCTTTGACTCCGACCAGGTGCATGAGCTCGAAGAGTTGCCGCGCGAGTTGATCGTGGTGGGCGCGGGAATCATTGGGCTGGAATACGCCTCAATGTTTGCGGCGCTGGGTGTGAAGGTCACACTGCTGGATCAGCGTCCCATATTGTTGGACTTCGTCGATCGCGAAATTGTTGAGAGCCTGTGCTTCCAGCTACGCCAGCTGGGAACGGTTTTTCGTCTGGGCGAAAAAGTGGTGCAGGTCGGCTTCGACGAGGACCGCGACCGCGTCTTCGCCAAGCTGGAGAGCGGCAAGACGGTTCATGGCTCGGCGCTGCTGTACGCGGTGGGCCGGCAAGCCAACAGCGATCAGCTGAATCTGGAGGCCATTGGGTTGGTGCCCGACGGACGCGGCAAGCTGAACGTCGATGAGCACTATCGGACCTCTGTGCCTCATGTTTACGCGGCCGGCGATGTCATTGGCTTTCCCGCGCTGGCCAGCACTTCCATGGAGCAAGGCCGGCTGGCCAGTTGCAACATCTTTGGCGTGGCGGCCAATATTCCGCCCAACCTGATTCCGTACGGCGTGTACACGATCCCCGAAATCTCAATGGTGGGCGCGACGGAGGAGCAACTCACCGCCGACAAGGTTCCGTATGAGACGGGCGTCTCGCGCTATGCGGAGCTGGCCAAGGGCCAGATGCTGGGCGACGATCAGGGATTTCTCAAGCTGATCTTTGATCCGGGTAGCCTGAAACTGCTGGGGGTGCATATCATCGGCGAGCGCGCGGCGGAGATCGTCCATATCGGACAGGCAGTGCTGTCGATGGGCGGCACCATCGAATACTTCCGCGATACGGTGTTCAACTATCCCACATTGGCGGAGGCCTACAAAGTGGCAGCGCTGGATGGGCTGAACAAGCTGTGAGGCAATTGATGATTCGGTAGAGCCAGCCTTCAGCGCTGGCGTTGAGATCGCCTCTATGAAACTTGGGCTATACATTGCCTCGAACGCGGCGCTGAAGCGCCGCTCTACCCGTGCAGGTCACACCTCGAATATCCGGTACACGGCTCCGCCATTCTGCGATTGATTGATCGCCAACGCAACGTTGTGCACCGGAGTTCCTGCGGTTGTCTTTCCATCCGGGCTACCAGCATGAGCATGTCCGTGCACCACCAGATCGGCTCCGTGACGGTCAATGACTTCTGCCAACCGCGAACTGCCGAGGTACGGATAGATCTCCAGCGGCTCGCCTTTGACGGTAGCGCCAATCGGCGCGTAATGCAGCACTACGACGCGCTTCTGAGTGCGCAGCTGCGACAGCGCGCGCTCCAGCTTTAACGCCTCATCGATTGCCGCCTGCACGAAGGCCTTCACCTCCGGCTCACCAAAAGCTGTTAACGCGCCGCGACCAAATCCGCCGGGAAATCCTTTGGTGCCGGCGAAGCCGATGCCGTCGCGTTCATAAGCCGTGCCATCCAGCATCTTGACTCCGCCGTCGGTCATCATCTTCATCAATTCGGCAGCGCGGCCGCTCTCGTAATCATGATTGCCCAGCACGGCGACGATCGGAATCCGCAGCCGCACCAACACATTCATCAGCGACTCCATCTCTTCCGGCCGTCCGAAGTTGGTGAGATCGCCGGCGAGAATCAACACGTCCGCCTCTTCGCGAACGCGGTTCAGGTTGTCGCGCACGCGATCATGCACTTGCGGACTGAAGTGCAAGTCGGCGACGGCTGCGACTTTCATAGCTTCTTCGACTCGACCAGTTTTGGGCCTGTCGGCAAGTCACCGATCTTCGGCTCTCGCCGATCGCGCTGCTCTTGCAGCAGATTTTCCATGCCCCATTCCCTGACATCGATGGCAAACATTTTCTCGTCGAGCAGGCTGCCGCGAAACGGCGCGGAAGATTTCGGCGAATCCAGATCGGCACGCAAGCGCGCCAAGAGCTCGTCCCAAACTTCGCGCGGTACATAGTCACGATACGCGGGATAGATGTAGTGAAACAGCACCACCTCCCACAACAGCAGCTCCCAGTGGTCGCCCACCAGGCTGAGCAAGCGCTGCCAATCGAGACGGCCCTTGGTGCCCAGCATGACATGTACCACATCGGCGCCGTCGAAACGCTCGCGAAAATTCACAAACAGCTTGGAGGCGATCAGCTCTTCCGGCGCCAGCACCCGCGCGGGGACACCAAGTACCACACTGTGGGAGCCGCGGTCGATCCACGACTGATCCACGGTAATGACGCCGTTGCTCATGCCGGTGATCAGATCGACGTAATACCCGTTGCGGTGAGCCTTCGCCAGCCAGACCGGATCTCGGATCTCGGTCTCGAAACCCTGTTCCCGAAGATGCTGTAGCGCATGGGGAACCGTCTCCGCCGGCAGGAAGAGATCAAGATCCTTGGTATCGCGCCAGATGCCGGTATGTTGCTGCAGCGCGAAAGCGCCGGACACAACATACGGCACGCCCGCATGATTCAGGTGTCCCAGCACTTCACAGAAAAGTGTCCGCTGCTCCGGCGGAAACTCCGGAGGTACGGAACTGCTGACCGGCAATTCGATCTCAGTCGCCACGGCCTACGGTTGGATGGCGACAGGTCGCTCTGGCGTTGTTGCTCTCAGCCAAATAAAGATAACTGTTAAAGGCCGGCCCAGGGCAGCTCTTGCACTCCTCCTGTGGGACGCGGCATCATTCCTAAACGCAAGCGAGGAGCCGATGCCGAAAGACACCGTCGTTGACGTACAGGGCAAGCACCTACAGTTATCGAATCTCGACAAGGTACTCTATCCCGAAGCCAACTTCACCAAGGGCCAGGTGATCGACTACTACGTTCGCATCGCCCCCGTGCTGCTGCCCCATCTGCACGGACGCCCGCTCACCATGAAGCGCTATCCCAACGGCGTGAATGGGATGTTTTTCTACGAAAAGAATTGTCCCAAACATCGGCCGGAATGGGTGAAGACGGCGCGCGTGTGGAGCGAAGGCAACAATCGCTGGATGGACTACTGCGTCTTCGAGGATCTGCCAACGCTGGTGTGGGCGGCCAATCTGGCCGACATCGAGCTGCATACCAGCCTGTCGCTGGGTAAAGAAATCATGCGGCCAACGTTCCTGGTCTTCGATCTCGATCCCGGTCCGCCCGCCAATATCGTGCAGTGCTGCCAGGTCGGCATCTGGGTGCGCGACATCTTTGCCAAGCTGGGGCTGAAGAGCTGCGCCAAAACTTCCGGCTCGAAGGGCCTGCAGATCTACGTCCCGCTGAGCACCGCCGTCACCTACGACGACACCAAGCCCTTCGCGCATGAGATCGCGCGCCTGCTGGAGCGCCAACACCCGCAACTGGTCGTGTCCGACATGAAGAAGTCGCTGCGCACTGGGAAAGTATTCATCGACTGGAGCCAGAATGACGATCACAAGACAACGATTTGCGTGTATTCCTTGCGCGCGAAAGAGCGGCCTACCGTCTCAACTCCGGTGAAATGGGATGAGGTTGAAAATTGCCTCAAGAAAGGCGACGCGAGTTTGCTGGTCTTCGAGGCGGACGCGGTGGTCGAGCGATCCCAGAAGTTCGGCGATCTGTTCGAGCCGGTGCTCAAGCTGAAGCAGAAGCTGCCACCGCTCAAGGCTCTGGAAGGGATGCAAGTGCGCGCGACCGCGACAGCTCAGGATTCTGCAGAACCGAAACGCAAGCAACGAACGGTATCCACCGCGAGTTCGGCACGAACCAAACGCAGCGCAAAGAAAACGACTTCTGCCGCAAAGAAACGATCCGTCTAGTTGCTGAACACGCTGATGGTCAGCATGGTTCCGCTCTCCAGCACCACCTGCTGCACCTTGCTGACCGCCTTGGACGCCGCGCCTGCACCTCCGCCCGCCACGGCGCCAATCGCCGCGCCCTCACCACCGCCAAAGATCCCGCCCAGCCCTGCGCCGATCGCAGAACCAAGTCCCGTCCTAATCCACGTGTACTTACCCTGGCCCGAACTCTCGATCGCGCCTTCGTTGCCAACCTTGTCGCCGTGAACGTAGACCTGCGTCACCTCCGCCAGAATCTTGCCGCGACGGCCATCGCGCAACACGATGCGGTCGAAGCTGAGCAGCAGCTCGGCTGAACCTTTGAAGTGACCCGACTGACTCGCCGATCGCACCGTGCCGTGAATGATCGCTCCCTTATACGGACCGTCCGAAACATCGGCGGTGAACTGGTCTCCGGCTTGCGAGAACTGCGTCGACAGCGGCGTGTTGAGCGTGATGTCGAGCTTGGTGCTGATGGGAACGGGAAGCACGGCGTCCTGCGCAAAACTCAGCAAGGATACGACGACGAGAAACGTCAGGGCAGCAAAGGTCTGGACGAGGGCGCGGGACTTCATGGAATCTCCTGGGCGGTGAGTTGATCCGGTGAGTCGAACAAAGGTACGAGCGATTGAAGGCCAGCTCTCCGGGAGATGGCAGGATACTGCAGTGACGGTTTTGACATCAAGATTCTCTAACGAGGAACGGCACCGGACTTGCACTCTCTTTTGCGGCGAGGAGCCATGTCCGCCGACCAGCTTCAGCCTCACTACGCCGATCGCTTCCGCTGCATTGGGCCCGCGTGCGAGGAGAGCTGCTGCCAGGGATGGGGAATGTACGTGGACAAAGCCACGTACAAGAAGTACTGCGCCACGCCGTCGCTGCGCCAGGCAACTGCCGAACATATCGAGATCAACCGCGAGGCCCGTGACAATTTTCAGTATGCGCGCATCAAGTTTCCGGCGGATGGCCGCTGCCCCTTCCTGGCTGACGACAACCTGTGCAGCTTACAGAAAGAACACGGCGGCGAATTCCTATCCCAGACCTGCGCACGTTATCCGCGCGCGCTGGTGCGCTTCGACGGCAGGATGCAAAGGGCGCTCTATCTTTCCTGTCCTGAGGCGGCCCGTATCGTGCTTCTGAATCCGCAACTGCTGCCTCCCGGCGGACTGCGGTACCAGCAGTTCATGCCAGAGGAATCGAGCCGGATCACTCCGTCCGCACCCGAATTGCTGATTCGCCAGCTACGCGCCTTTGCCCTGGACTTACTGCAGGATGAAACTTACCCGTTGTGGCAACGGATGTTCGTATTAGGCATTGTCTGCCGCCGCGCACACGAGCTCACTATCGCGCAGCCGACGGCACACATCGGCTCATTGCTGGCGCAATATACCACGATGCTTCAGGCCGGAAGTCTGCGTTCCCATCTGGACAACATACCGGCGCGTCCCGGTCTGCAGCTCGATCTGGTCTTGCAACTCATACGACTGCGCTTTGAGCTCGAGCCGCCACCCGACAGCTTCGCGTCTTCGGTAGCCGATCTTCTGCAGGCCATCGGCCACTCGCTCACCGCGCCTCTGTCAGAAATGGCCCAACGTTATCATCAGGCCTATCTCCAGTGGTACGAACCCTTCGCCCACGAGTTTCCGCATTTCCTGCAAAACTATCTGATCAACTACGTTTTCCGCACTGGTTTTCCCTTCACCAAAATCCCCAATCAGCTCCAGCATACGGTCGATCCACTGACTAGCTTTCTGTTGCTGGCGCTGCACTATCGTCTTCTGCACACCTTGCTGATCGGCGCTGCTGCAAGATATCGCAACTCGTTTTCCGACGCTAACGCGGTCCGAGTCGTTCACGCCTTCGCGCGCGGCGTCGAACACAACGTCCGCTTCTTCGCCGTACTGTTGCAGTTCGCCCGCTCCGCTGAGCTGCAGCAAACCGATGGCATGGCCGTGCTGCTCCGCAATTAAGAACCATTGCTAGCCGCGCGACGAGTGACTTCGCAGCTCAACCACTCCGCATGTCCCGCTCGCCTTCTCGTCTGCATCCCGCGGACCTTTCGGACCGCCCTCGCGCATCTTGGCGCTCATCTGTTCAATGACAATCTCCAGCATCGGTGTCGCATCGAGATGAGATTTCGGCGCGATCGCATAATCCTTCCCCGCCGCGCGCCCGGGAAAGTAGCGCGAGGTCATCTCCTGAAACACCGCCTGCTTCAACTCATCGTCCTCGACCATCCGCGCATGGCCAAAGCACATCACGCAGCGGTAGTTCGCCGAGTGATATCTCGCATCGCGCGAATACACAAGGCCATCCAATTCCGTCACCGTTGCGCAGACCGGTACGCCCGACGCCAGATGCCGGATCAATCGGCTGGTCAACCCGCCATGCACATACAGCCGCTCCGGGCGCTCAACCGAGTACTGATACAGCATCGGAATGACGTATGGCAGACCATCCTGCTCGAAGCCGACGTGAGCGACATATCCCCTGGCCAGAAACTCCTGCGCGCGATCGGGGACGGTGCGCTCCGCGTGCTGCTGAATGGTTGTGCTCCAGATGCTCTCGAGGTCCGAGTCGTTCATTTCCAAAAAGCTCCTTTAGCGGAGAATCGTCGCCTATAATCGGCTCTATGAAAAGATCCAAAGTGCAGCGAACCCATAGAGCCACTTTGCGAACGAGCACCAGGCACACAGAGTCTTCGATTGGCCCGGCAGGACTGGCGCTCGACAGCACTTCGGCCAGCTCGATGTACCGCCAGCTCTATGACAAGCTCAGAACGGCCATTCTCGAGGGCCGTCTCCGAGCGGGCGCCAAGCTGCCCTCAACCCGCAGTCTTGCTGAGGAACTTGCCATTGCGCGCAACACGGTCATGAGCGCCTATGAGCAGTTATTGGCGGAGGGATACCTTGAGGGCAAGACCGGCTCGGGCACGTATGTTGCGCGCACCTTGCCGGATGCGGTCCTGACTATCCCCGCCGCACGACAGGCGGCACCACGCAATCGCAATCTCTTTCACCTTTCGTGCCGCGGCCAGACCCTCGCGACGAACCGGCTCGGCATTCGCTACATGGATCCTCCACGTCCCTTTCGTCCGGGAACGCCCGCCATCGATCACTTCCCTTTCGACCTGTGGAGTCGCCTGCTTGCCAAGTATTGGCGTCGTGAGCCCGCCGGACTTCTGCCCTACACCGACCCGGCGGGATACAAGCCGTTGCGCGAGGCAATTGCCGCGTACATATTCGCGGCCCGCGCCGTGCGCTGCGACCCAGAGCAGATCATCGTTGTCTCCGGCGCGCAACAGGCGCTGGATCTGGCAACGCGTCTGCTGCTCGATCCGGAGGACGAAGTATGGATGGAGGATCCCGGTTACAACGGCGCGCGTGCCGCGTTTTCGGCCGCAGGAGTAAAGCCTGTCGGCGTGCCGATCGACCACTCCGGCCTGGATGTCACGATGGGCGAGAAGTTGTCGCCTCGTGCCCGCTTAGCTTATGTCACGCCATCCCACCAATATCCCACCGGGGTTGTGATGACGCTATCTCGGCGTCTCGATTTGCTGCGCTGGGCCGAGCGCAAGCGCAGCTGGATTCTGGAAGACGACTACGACAGCGAATACCGTTATGCCAGCCGCCCGGTCGCATCGCTACAGGGATTGGACAAGAGCGGCGCGGTGATCTATTGCGGCACCTTCAGCAAGGTTCTGTTTCCGTCGCTGCGTCTCGGCTATATCGTCGTACCCGCCAGCCTGGTCGACGCTTTCCGAGGCGCAAAGGCTGTGGTCGACCGGCATTGTCCCACGGTGGAGCAGGCGGTGCTGGCCGAGTTCATCGTCGAAGGTCATCTGGCTCGACATATCCGGCGAATGCGCATGCTGTATCTGGAGCGGAAGGATATGCTGATGGAAAATCTCCGCCGCGAACTCGCGGGGGCCGTCGAGGTGCGCTCGCATGAAGCGGGAATGCATGTCGTCGGCTGGCTGCAAAAGGGAATGCGCGACTCGATCGTGTCGCGCCGCGCGCTGGAATTGGGAGTGGAAGCGCCGGCGTTGACCAGCTATCGCGAAAAGCCCGGCGGACGAGGAGGACTCGTCCTTGGCTACGCCGCATACTCCGAGCCGCAGCTTCGAGACGCGGTCAGGACACTCGTGACGGCTATCGAATCAAGCGCACCACGCGCGCAAGAAAAACGGCACGGGTAGGAGAACCCGTGCCATCGCGCCGGTTAGCGCGCGCTCTCTGCTGAGGGAAACTTAGTCGTGCATCGCGTCCAAGTGCGGGTGCTCGACATGATCGTGACCACAGCCCAGTGGGCACTCGCCCAGAATCGGCCGGCAAGCCGGATCTTCACCCACCGGAATCACCGCCGCCGGCACCTTGACCTCGGCAAACTGTTCCTCTTCCGTCGAGTGCTTCAGTGCCGTCACCGACGACTTGCCGCTGGCGATAACCTGCGTCACTTCGTCAAAGTATCCGGTGCCGACAAACTTCTGGTGCTTGACTGCGCCGTAACCGTGGCTGTACTCACGCGCAAACTCCTTCTCCTGCAACCGCGAGTAAGCGGTCATGCCGCTCTCCTTGTAGGCGCGCGACAACTCGAACATGCCGAGGTTGAGCGCATGGAAGCCGGCCAGCGTAATGAACTGGAACTTGTAGCCCATCTCGGCTAGCGCCGGCTGGAAGCGCGCGATGGTCGCGTCGTCCAGCTTCTTCTTCCAGTTGAATGACGGCGAGCAGTTGTAGGCCAGCATCTTGCCCGGAAACTTCGCGTGGATGGCATCGGCAAAATCCCGCGCCTCTTTCAGATTCGGCTCCGAAGTCTCGCACCAAATCAGGTCGCAGTACGGCGCGTACGCCATGCCGCGCGCGATCGCAGAATCCAGCCCGCCATGAATCTCGTAGAAGCCTTCTGTCGTGCGCTTGCCGGTACAGAAGATCTTGTCGTAATCGTCGACGTCGCTGGTCAGCAGGAACGCGCTGTTGGCATCGGTGCGCGCCAGGAGCAGCGTGGGGACGCCCAACACATCCGCCGCGAGACGCGCCGCCACCAACTTCTGAACCGCTTCCTGCGTCGGCACCAGAACCTTGCCGCCCAGGTGACCGCACTTCTTCGCCGACGACAGCTGATCTTCGAAGTGCACGCAGGCCGCGCCCGCCTCGATCATCGCCTTCATCAGCTCGAACGCATTCAGCGCGCCGCCAAAACCGGCTTCGGCGTCCGCCACGAGAGGGACAAACCAGTTCATCCCGTTCTTACCTTCGGCGTGGTGAATCTGGTCGGCGCGGGTGAGCGCGTTGTTCAACCGCCGGCAGAGATTCGGCACCGAATCGGCTGGGTACAGACTCTGATCGGGATACATCTGACCCGCGTTGTTGGCGTCGGCAGCCACCTGCCAGCCGCTGACATAGATGGCGCGCAACCCGGCAGAGACCATCTGTACCGCCTGATTGCCGGTTACCGCGCCCAGCGCATTGACGTAGCTATCGCTGGTCAACATATCCCAAAGGCGTTCGGCACCCAGATGGGCAAGCGTGTATTCGATGCGAAGCGTGCCGCGCAAGCGCACCACATCTTCCGGCGTATAAGGACGTGCGATTCCCTTCCAGCGAGGATCGGTCTTCCAGGATTTTGCAAGCTGAGCTGCAGTTTCAAGTGCCGCCATTGATTGTGATCTCCTCTCGATTCGAGCTATATGAGTAGGGGTCTAGCGACCACCCGGTTGATTGCAGTTGATAGCGATTAATTCAGGGCCCTGATGAACCGTTTTAGAACGAACGTTCAGTTCAACATGCTGAACACTCATTCTGTATGGTGTACAAACCATAGTCGCGCCGAGTTGTGTTGCGCAAGCGCTGTGTTCATAATATTGAACATAAATTCATATTGTTGTACCATGATCTCCGATTCCCATCTTGGTAAACTGGTTGGCTATGGCCTCATCGAATGATCTTTCTTCTACTGCGGTGGAGCGAACGCTCCTGATCCTGGAAGCTGCAGCGCAGCGGGAGGGCGGCATGTCCAATGCCGACTTCAGCCGTAAGTTGAAGATTCCAAAGAGCTCTGCGAGTTACATCCTGCGCACTTTGGAGCAGCACGGCTATCTCCGCCGTGACAACGGCGACGGGAAATATCGCTTAGGGATGAAGGTGCTCAATCTCTCACGGGCGGCTCTAGGGGGCGTTGACGTCCGCGAGGTCGCTCTGCCCACCATGCGGCACCTGGTCGACCGCATCCACATTACGACCCACCTGGCGATCCTGGATCATGGCGAGGCTGTCTATGTCGAGAAGGTCGAGGCGCCAAGCTTTATCAAGATGAACACCTGGATCGGCCGCCGCATGGAAGTCCATTCCACCGCGGTTGGCAAAGCCCTGCTGGCCTACCTGGATGCGAAGGAGCGCGACGCCATCCTTCGTCAGCGCGGCCTGAAGAAGTTGACGACGCACACCATCACCACCATGCCGAAACTGCTGCATGAACTGGATCGCGTGCGCCAGTTGGGCTATGCCGTGGACGACGAAGAGAACAGTCTGGGCGCACGCTGTGTCGGCGCGCCCATCTTCAACGGCGATGGAGGAGTGGAAGCGGCCATCGCGTCGACGGGCACGATCAACGATGTCCCGCGCGACGCCGTCCCTCATCTCTCGGACATGTTGAAAGAGGCAGCCCGTCGCATCTCGCACCAGATCGGCTATCGCGGCCCGTATCCGAAGCCAGGGGAGAGTGATTAGCGGCTGGTTGAAACCCATCCGCTTCTCGCCGCTAGCCACTGACCACTAGCAACTACCTGTACCAGTCCGCCCGGCTCAGCGGCAGGTGCGCGTCTCCGTTATCCGGCTTGCTCAGTAGCACCTGATGGACGTTTACGCGCCCGATGTTGAACGCGTGCGCACAGCCTGCCATGTAGAGGCGCCAGATGCGATAGACCGTCTCGTTGGTGATTCGCCTGGCGTCGTCATATCGTGATTCCAGACGGCGCACCCACTGCCGCAGCGTTCGCGTGTAGTGTTCGCGCAGGTTCTCGACGTCACGAACCTCGAAGCCGCAGGCTTCCGCGATACGAATGGTCGTGGCCAGCGGCACCAGGCCTCCGTCGGGGAACACATACTTATCGATAAACGATGGTCCCTTGCGGTGATAGGTCGCGGCCGTCGAGATCCCATGGTTCAAGAACACGCTTCCCGTGCGCAATAGCTTCCATGCGTGATGGAAATACTCCGGCAGACGATCTTCGCCAACATGCTCAAACATGCCAACGCTTACGATCTTGTCGAACTGGGACGAGGGATCGAGATCGCGATAATCGCAAACTCGCGCTTCGCACAAATCGCTCAAGCCTTCATCGCGAATTCGCCTCTGTGCCCATTCCGCCTGCGGCTCGCTCAAGGTGACACCGAGAGCTCGCGCGCCAAATCTCTTCGCCGCATGCAGGATCAGCCCTCCCCATCCGCAGCCAATGTCTAAGAGCCTTTCGCCGGCACGCAGCCGGAGCTTGCGGCAAAGGTAGTCCAGCTTACGAACCTGCGCCGCGTCAAGGTCCTCGTCATCGCGTTCGTAGAGAGCACAGGAGTAAACCATGTTGCGGTCGAGCCACAGCCGATAAAAATCGCTGGACAGGTTGTAGTGGTAGCCGACAGCCTCGCGATCGCGGTGCTTGGAATGCACATTGCCGCGCAGGTGCGGCTCGACCTGATCATGGTGATGAGCGCCATTAGGCAATCTGAGCAAAAGCCCAGCCAGCCGCAACTTCTCCATCAACTCCAATTCGTGCGCCACCAGGTAGTCGCCGAACTCGAGGGCGGCCTCGAGATTTCCCTCCACGTCGAAGTCATCGTAGATGTACGCCTCTCCGAGGGAGACCTGGTTCGCGCCCAGCAACATGCGGCGCAAAGCTCCGGGGTGCTTCAGCACGAAGGTGAAGCGTGGAGAGGCAGCATCGCCCCAGATATCGCCGTTCCACAAGCGCACGGCAAAGTCACGCCGGGGATAACCGGCGGTGATCGAGTCCAAAAGTTCCAGGGAGATTTCAGCGGCGTGATCGCGAACCTGATTGACGACTGTCGACATAGCGGTCTCCGAGGGTGAGATCCGCGGCCCGACCCATCGCTGGGAGAGGGGCGCTGTGTTGTCGGCCCTGAATGAATTATAGGATTTTGGAGGGGAGGATTAAACAGGGAAAGTGCGCCTCAACGCGAACTGCAGTTCTCAAATCGGCCTATGATCAGAGGGCGCTACAAACCGTGCTACGTGCTCCTGCGCGCCGGCTTGGCTAAGCGTTCTTGCTCCAAACTCTTCTCAATATTATTCCAAACTCGCGGACTCGGATCTTCCATCGGCACCAGCAACTTGGCGCACTCGGCGATGTAACGTAGATCGGCAACCAGGTCCGAGCACACAGGGCAGGTTTCGAGATGTTGCCGTTCCTCTTCAGTCCCTCCGCCATCGATGAAGTATGGCAGAACTTTCTGAAACTCCGCGCACGTCATTTTCTTTCTCTCCCCCTGGGTGTCGGCGCCGGCTCTGTTCTGATCCCGTCCGTTCTACCTTCCCTCACGTCAATACGTCGAATAACGTTTCTCCCGGCGACTAACGCCGCCCTGCCGCCTTCTCGGCTTTGCTCTGCTTGAGAAGATCGCGCAACTTCATTCGCGCCTTGTGCAGCTGCGACTTGCTGTTGCCGATTGAACAGCCCATCATCTCGGCAATCTCATTGTGTTCGTAACCCTCTACATCGTGCAACACAAAGATAATGCGGTATCCCGGAGGTAAGCTCTCGACCGCCCGTTCCAGATTCACGCGGTCAATCGAGCCGGCTAGGACGTTATCACGCGTTCCCACATCCTTCCGCGGACCGTCCTCCTGTTGCGGCTCCATGGATTCCTCCAGCGAAACCTCCGGCAATCCCTTCTTCCGCAGATGCATGAGCACCACGTTCACCGACAGCCGGTGTAGCCAGGTGGAGAACGCCGACTCTCCGCGGAAGGTTGCAATCTTGCGATAGAGCTGAAGGAAAGCCTCCTGCGTCAAGTCTTCCGCCTCAGCCGTGTTGCCGGTCATGCGCAAACAGAGCGAGTACACGCGCCGTTTGTGCAAGCCATACAAAGCCTCGAAGCACTCCGCGTCCCCTTGCTGAGCGCGGGCGATGGCTTCTTGCTCGGTCATACCGCTCGCCAGGACCTTCTTCGCTGTCGTCAATGTTTTGTACCAGTGCCGTCCAGCCCGTTTTGATGCCGGCTCTCAGAGCGGCGTTGCCTCGCCGTAATTTCCCCGCTTAGCTCGCGCGTCCAGAATGTCCCAGCGTTTCTATTTGTCTATCAGTCGGATGCATCTTCCACGGCGGGTGAAGCCTTTCGCAACTGTCAAAACATCTCAGAGTATGACTGTTACGCAGTAGCCGGGCTGGCGAATCCATACCACACTTAAGTTTGCCTGGGGAAGTTTCCAGATTGGCCCATGGAAATTAACACGAGAAATGCTTGACAACCGATAGACCCGGTCTACAATACCCGACAATGTGAGGTTTGGCGTCTTATTCCCAGTGATCTTCTTATGAACGTCGGCCAGTCGTTAACCACAACCCCCAACCATCCTCAGAGCGACGCAATGGACAACCAGTGTCGGCATCCCCGAGTCCAGGTCGTCTCGCGAGACGAAGATGCGGAGTACGTCGAGTGCCTCGAGTGCCGCGAAATCTTCGAATCCAGCGAGTTCCGCGACATGGACATCGAATCCAAGATCCCTACCGAGGAAGAATAGTCAGGAGCTAGGTCGAAGAGCCTGCCTTCGACAGAACACCGCATAGGTGCGTCTGCTCACTATCGCAGCCGCAGGCCTGCGTCCGCGGATAATTCCGGATCGGCAAATTCTCTGGCGATGAAGCGCGGATACGCCGCGGCTGCGATCATGGCAGCATTGTCGGTGGAGAGTTTGCGCGAGGGGAAAAGGACCGGCAATCCTTCCTCGGACGCCTCGCGTTCGAAGGCTGTTCGCAACTCCGAGTTGGCGGCGACGCCTCCGGTGACCAGCACCGTCGCCACGTTGTGCTCCCGCGCCGCCGACAACGTCTTGCTCACCAGATCGTTGACCATCGCGCGCTGAAAGGACGCGACCAGATCGAGGGTCTCGGGATCGCAGGCAGCGAGCACCTGTTCGCGGGAGGGCGTGGTCAGCGGAGCTAGCACCTGCCGGCGCTTTTCAATTCTGGGGCGCAAGTCGTGCGTTTCGACGTAACGCAACACGGCAGTCTTGATTCCGCTATAGGAGAAGTCCACCCGATGATCGTCATCGGGATGCCGGTTCTGGGGATTCCGGTCGCGGTGCTTGATTTGCGCGAATGGAAACTTCACCGCGCGCGGATTGCCGTGCGGGGCGAGGTGGTCAATGACCGGGCCGCCGGGATAACCGAGCTCCAACAGCTTGGCAACCTTGTCAAAAGCCTCGCCTGCAGCGTCATCACGCGTATGTCCCACATCGTGGTAGGTCCAGGATTCATCGCGGCGCTCGGCAAGATAAAGATGCGTGTGTCCGCCGCTCACAACTAGCGCCAGCACAGGAAACTGCAACTCGCGGTTGCCATTCTGCCGTTCTTCGAGCAACACCGCATGAATATGACCTTCCAGATGGTTGACGCCGATCAGCGGCTTCTGCAAAGAGTACGCCAGCGCCTTGGCGTAGCTGAGTCCCACAAGCAAGGCACCAGCAAGACCGGGGCCTTTGGTCACAGCCAAAGCATCGATGCTGTCGTAGGTCTGGTTTGCGTCTTCCAGAGCTTTACGCACGACAGGCACAATCGCTCGCAGATGTTCGCGTGACGCCAGCTCCGGCACTACTCCGCCGTAGGGCTGATGAGTCGCAATCTGCGAATATACGACGCTGGAGACCACTTCTTCACCCGAACGCACCACGGCCGCCGCCGTCTCGTCGCAGGAGCTCTCAATGCCGAGAATGAAAACATCGTCCACATGACCATTGTAAGGGGGCGAGGTAGAGCTGGCCTTTAGGCCAGTGTCCACGCTGCTTTCCCCGAACCTGAGCCGGCTTTAAGCCGGCGGCAATCAGCTGATCGCGCACGGCGACGCGTTATCATCAATCTCGGAATGCGGGAGCACGCAACCAATATCGTTCGCGAGCTGCGCCAGCACGGCTTTCAAGCCTACTTCGCGGGAGGATGCGTCCGCGACACGCTGCTGGGGCTGGCTCCGGCGGACTACGACGTTGCGACCGATGCGACGCCGCCGCAGGTGATGCGCTTATTTCCGGAGACGTATGCCGTGGGAGCGCAGTTCGGCGTGGTTCTGGTTCCCGCGCCAGAGGACATGCCTCTTCCGCCGACTCCATCCGAGCACCCAAACTATGTGGAGGTTGCTACGTTTCGCAACGACGGCGCGTACAGCGACGGCCGTCATCCCGATCAGGTCAGGTATTCGACAGATCCCAAGGAAGACGTGCAGCGACGCGACTTCACCATCAATGGCCTGCTGATGGATCCATTGGAAGAGAACCGAGTGCTCGACTTTGTGGGCGGCCGGGACGATCTCAGTGCCGGCATCGTTCGCGCCATCGGCAATCCGGAGCATCGCTTTCACGAAGACAAACTCCGAATGCTGCGTGCGGTGCGCTTTGCCTCACGATTCCAGTACGTCATCGAGCAGCGGACATTCGCTGCGATTGAGGAGTTGGCGCCGTTGATTCACCAGGTCAGCCATGAGCGCGTCCGCGATGAGCTGACCAAGATGCTGACCGAGGGGCATGCTCGCGCTGCGTTTGAACTGCTGGATTCCACCGGTCTGTTGCAGGAGGTGCTGCCGGAAATCGACCGTATGCACGGCGTCGAGCAGCCGCCGCAGTTTCATCCCGAGGGCGATGTGTGGATTCACACCATGCTGCTCCTGGAGAAGTTGCCGCCGCGATGCTCGCGCACGCTGGCCTGGGGGACGCTGCTGCACGACGTCGGCAAGCCGCCTACGTTTCGGGTTGCGCCTGACCGCATCCGCTTCGACGGGCACGTCGAGGTCGGGGTGCGCATGGCGGAAGAAATCTGTCATCGGCTGCACTTCTCCAATGAGGACACCAAGCAGATCGCTGCGCTGGTGGCCAATCACATGCGCTTTGCCGACGCCGAGCGAATGAAGGAATCGACCCTGAAACGCTTCATGCGCCTGCCCAAATTCGAGGAGCATCTCGAATTGCATCGCATCGACTGCCTGAGCAGCCACGGAAATCTCGCCATGTACGACCTTGTGCGGCAGCGCCTGCAGCAAAGCTCGGAAGAAGAAATCAGGCCGGCACCGCTGCTCAACGGAGAGGATCTGATTCGGCTGGGATATGCTCCGGGACCGCACTTTCGCGAGATGCTGTCAGCGGTCGAAGACGCCCAACTCGAGGGATCGCTGCGCAACAAGGAAGAGGCGCTGGAGTTTGTAGGCCGCGAATTTCCTCGGGCGACTTAGGAAGCCGATACTGGCGCTGGTCTACAATGAGAACTCAACCTGATGAGACATGCTGGCACAACTCTGCGCAAGATTTTTAGGGACACAATAAGCCGTGAGCCGGATAACGCAGTTATGCTTGCCTGGCCGCTGGCGTGTGGTGCAAAGACCGCCGAGCGAACCAACGCGGTTGCTTTCGCCGAGGGCGTGCTGACAATCCTCGTCCCTGATGAGACGTGGCGTTATCAATTGCAAAGCTTGAGCCCGCAATATCTGGCTGCGCTGAATCAATTCACGCCGCAGCCGGTAAGCAGGATCAATTTCGTTCCAGTGAATAAATTGGAACATCGATAAGCCCAGACATTCCTTATGGTCACCGAAAAAGATGTTTCCTACGTCGCCGACCTGGCGCACCTCGACCTGACTGCCGAGGAACGTGCGCGCATGTTGAAAGACCTGAACTCCATCCTTGACTACATCGACCGCTTGAACCAGCTGGACACCAGCAACGTGGAACCGATGGCGCAAGTGGCAAGCCGCTACGGCGAGCGCAAGGATCAGGCAGACGGTTTCTCTTATGCGATGCGGTCGGATGAGTTGCGGCCTTGCCTGCCTCGCGAAGAAGCGATGCGCAATGCGCCCGCCTCCGACGGAACATTTTTTAAGGTGCCCAAAGTGATTGAGCGATAGTCCATGGAAATCGACCTGCTCACAGTTGAATCTGCGCGAACGGCTGTGCTGGAAAAACAGACGTCCGCCGGCGCGCTTGTCGACGCCTTCTACAAGAAGATTGAGGCCGAGGACAAAGCCATCGGCGCGTACCTCACGCTTTGCAAAGAGCGCGCCTACAGCCAGGCCGCGCGCATTGACGCGCTCGCGGACAAGGGCGACGATCTCCCCCCGCTGGCGGGCGTGCCGATCGCTGTCAAAGACGTGTTCACGACAAGAGACGTGCGCACAACTGCGGGCTCCAAGATCCTGGAGAAGTTTGTTGCGCCGTATGACGCGACGGTTGTGGCGCGACTGGAAGATGCTGGCGCCATCATTCTTGGCAAGACCAACTGCGATGAGTTCGCGATGGGCTCGTCGAACGAAAACTCCGGTTTCTATCCTGTGCATAATCCTGTCGATCACTCGCGCGTGCCGGGCGGGTCGTCGGGAGGCTCAGCCGCCGCAGTTGCGGCGGGAACGGCGGTGGCATCACTGGGATCGGATACTGGTGGCTCGATCCGCCAGCCGGCGGCGTTCTGCGGCGTGGTCGGCCTGATGCCGACCTATGGCCGCGTCTCGCGTTATGGATTGATCGCGTTTGCTTCGTCGCTCGATCATCCGGGACCATTCGGGAAGACCGTTCAGGATGTCGCCATGATGCTGCAGGCGATTGCTGGCCGAGATCCGCTCGATTCCACCACGGCCGATGTTCCGGTTCCTGACTATCGCGAGTACATCGGCAGGCCGGTGACTGGCCTCAAAGTTGGAGTCCCGGCGGAGTACTTCGATGAGGGTCTCGATGCCGAGGTTCGGGCGTCGGTGGAGATGGGCATTCAGGAACTGAAGAACGCCGGCGCGGAGATCGTTCCGATCTCACTGCCGCACACTGCCTATGCGATACCGACTTACTACGTCGTCGCTACGGCGGAGGCGTCATCAAATCTGGCGCGTTACGATGGCGTGCGCTACGGATTACGGGCGAGCGACGGCAAGACGCTTGCCGAGATGTATCGCCGCACGCGTGATGCAGGATTCGGCGCCGAGGTTAAGCGGCGCATCATGCTGGGGACGTATGTTCTGAGCGCCGGCTACTACGACGCGTATTACCTGAAGGCACAACGCGTTCGCAGCCTGCTGGCGCGCGATTTCGACGAGGCGTTTACGAAGGTTGATGTCATCGTCACGCCAACCACGCCGACGCCTGCGTTCAAGCTGGGCGAAAAGGCCGACGATCCGTTGGCCATGTATCTGGCGGACATTTTCACTGTGACTGCCGATCTGGTTGGTGTTCCCGGTATTTCAATCCCATGCGGCAACAGCAAAGAAGGATTGCCGATCGGCATGCAGATTCTGGGCAAGCATTTCGACGAGGCCACGCTGTTGCAGGTGGCCCATGTTGCAGAGCATGCGCTGGCCGGGAAAGTCATAAGCTAACACTTCGCGGCTGGCAGCACGCAGCTAGAATGACTCTATGGACATCTACTTCCTTCGTCACGCCAGTGCCGGCGACTCTACACTGAATCCCGCGAAAGATGATGAGCGAGCGCTGGACAAGCTCGGAATCGAGCAGTCCCACAATGTGGGATGCGCTTTGGCGGCGATGAAAGTCGCCTTCGATGCGATTCTTTCCAGCCCGCTACTGCGCGCCCAGCAAACTGCAAAGATTGTTGCTGAGGAGATCGGTCATAAAGGAAAGATCGTGACTGAGCCGAATCTCCATCCAGGCGGCAGCTACGAGCAGTTTCAGGACATCCTGCGGCGACACGAAAGCAAAGCTTCCATCCTCGTCGTTGGTCACAACCCCAGCATGACGGAGTTTCTCAACAAGCTGCTCATCGGCGAAGACGCGCCGGATGCGATTGAGGTGAAGAAGGCAGCGATCGCAAAAGTGGAGAAGGATGGAAACAAGGCGATGCTGAAGTGGTGCCTGCCACCGAAAGTGTTACGCGCCATTCAGCAAGGTTCGGCCAAGAGCTCGCGACCGAAGACGGTCTCGAAGTAGTCCTTTTCCTGCTCCACAGCCCAGAGTTCCAACTCAATTCCCTCCTGCGAGTGCGGCTTCAGCAGCAAACGCACTTGTCCATCCTGACGCACTCGAACCGTCATCTCACTCACCGCTGCGCGACGTCCCTGATCCAGCGCTCGCGCCAGGCGGAGCAAAGAGACGGCCTTGGCGACATGAATCTGATCAACCCCGGGCAAGATGCTCATCACGCGATCGCTGGGCGATGGCAGCGACTTCCCGACGTAGCGAGCAATTGCTGCGATGATGCGGCGTTGCAGCGGCGTGTAGCCGAACAGCTCTGAATTCGAGATGACGTAGTAGCTGTGCCGACGGCGGCCGGAGCGATTGACGTACGCACCTACCTCGTGCAGCATGGCCGAGGCCTCGAGCCAGTCCGCGTATTCAGCGGGCAATTGATGCACTGCCCTCAGGCGCTGAAAGAGTTGCAGCGCCAGACCGCGGATACGTTGAGCGAACTGAAAGTCGACGCCATAATGTTTTGCCACCGCCAGCAGCGCGTCATGCCGCTCGGATTCCACGCGCTCGCGCATGGCAGTGCTGGCGTGGTAGTCGGCCATCATCTGCGCCAGTAAACCGTCGCGCAGACCGAGAGGCAGATAGCGGAAGCTGCGCAATCGGCAGAGATGCATCAACTCCGCAAAAACCATGGTCCCGGCGATGATGATCTCGGCGCGACGCGGACCTATTCCCGGCAGCGCACGCCGTTGAGATAGATTGCGGCGGCAAAGCTTCTCCAGCAGCGACGCGATGGCAGACTGCGGCACAGTATGCGGCTTGCTTTCGTCATAAGAGTCGCCCTTAGCTGCGTAGAGGCTCGACAAAGCGGCGGGGGTCCCAGATGTCGCGACGGTCATCTGGGCTTTGAGAGCGATTACACGCTTCTGGATGCGCGACACTTCACGCTGGATGACGCCGCGCATCTGTTCAAGTTCGGATCGCCAGGGCGGATCGTGATGCAAAAAGGTCTGAGTCAGCCGCACAGCGCCGATCGGCAAGCTGATCATGTCTTTGATGTGGCCGGAGACCGACAGCGTCAGTTCGCAACTACCACCGCCGAGATCGACCAGCAGGGCTCGTTTGCGGGCAATGCGAGCACCCGAAACCACTCCCAAATGGATGAGGCGGCCTTCTTCCAGACCGGAGATGACGTCGACCTTCCACCCGGTGGCCGTAACCACCCAATCGCGAAAGGCGCGACTGTTGCTCGCGTCACGCAGCGCGCTGGTCGCCACCACGCGAACGCGATCGGCGCCATAGGTTTGAGCCGCGCGGTGGAAGCGACGCAAGACACGCAAAGTGTGTGCCATTGCCTGCGGATCGAGGGTTCCGGTGGCGAAGACACTTTCGCCGAGACGCGTGACTTCGCGATCTTCGTGAAGCTCCTCGAGGCGGCCGCGCACCACCTTCGCGATCTTGAGTCTGACGGAGTTGGAACCGATGTCAACCGCAGCAAATGTCGGCATGAGAGAGAGACACAGAGAGTATCGATTACAACGAGGCGGTTTACAAGGATCAGCGTCAGTCAGCCTGGCTGATTCAACAAACTTTCACGAAGCGTTCATACAAGAGTAACGGCGATGTGAATTGGCTGACCCTTGGACAGCAATTTGAACTGCTATATTCGGAGCATGTTGTCCAACGCCGCCGACAGAGCCATGCCGGGCGCGGTCGAGAACCGCACAGACGGAGCTTCGAACCGCAAAGCTCTGCTCTGGATGTGGGGCATCGTCACTGTTGGCACGGTTCTGCGGCTGGTCGCACTTGGATACAAGAGCTTCTGGATCGACGAGATTGCCAGCGTCGCGATTGCGCGCCGTGCGGCGCCGGTGTTCTGGCATTTTCTTTGGCATGACGAAGGCAACATGGCGCTGTACTACGTCCTGCTCCGGCCCTGGCTGCACTTCGGATACGGCGAAGCAGTTGTTCGCCTCCTCTCGGTGCTGCCTGGAGTTCTGTCCATCCCCGTGATGTACCTGCTGGGCCGGCGGCTGTTCGGGCGCGAGACAGGAGTTCTCGCTGCAGCCCTGCTGGCGCTGAGTCCTTGCGCGATTGCGGTATCGCAAGAGGCGCGCGCGTACAGCTTCGTGGTTCTTGGCGTTCTGGTGTCGACCTATGTCTTCGTGCTGCTCATTGAAAAGCCGAGTTACAAGTTTGCGGGTGTGTATGCGGTCATTGCCGGACTGACCTGTTATTTCCATTACTTCGGAGTGCTGGTACCGGCGGCCCATGCGATCTCGCTCCTGGCGCTGCCACGAAGTAAGCGTCCCTGGAAACCACTGCTTCTTGCAGCCGTGATTATTGTGGCGATGGCCGCGCCGATTCTCTGGCTGACCCATGCTCAGGATGTCGGACATATTTCCTGGGTACCGTCGCCTTCCCTGCTGGAGTTCTATCATCTCGGCGTCTTTCTCGCGGCCTATGGGGGCAAGGCCGTAGGGGCAGTCTTGCTCGTGCTGGATTTGGTGCTGGTTGGATTGTTTGTCGCGAAGTTCGTACAGGCTTGGGGTGATCGCGAACGCGGGTTGCAACGCTGGCGCTATGCGCTCGTCGCAAGCACGGTTGTGTCACCTATCGTGATCACGTTGTTGGCTTCGATTGAGCGGCCGGCGTTCTATCACAGGTTCCTTATCATCTGCCTGCCGGGATGGTTGTTGATGATCGCGATCGGAGCTGAACAAATCAGCGCCTTCTCATGGCGCAGCTCCGTGATCGCAGCGATCTGCGTTTTGTCGCTGGCGAGCACACTTGTCATGTACAAACGAGTGACTGAGGATTGGCGCGGTGCGGTGGACTATCTCATCGCAAATGCTGGCGCGAACGATCGCGTGCTGTACTACCAATCAGTCGGCGAGTTTGCCGGCGAGAGTTTTCGCGACTGGCTGCCGGGCGGAAAGCAATCGCGACCCGCAGCGGTCGGCGTGGATCCCGCGAACGTCGCATGGAAGAACGAGATCGATCGCGCGCAGCAAGTCTGGCTGGTGCTGTATCGGGCAAACGGGAATGACTCGGGTTCGCAGGTGATCGAGCAGGAGTTGATGAAACGTTATCAGCGCGGTGAGGAGCGGGATTTTCGCGGCGTGAGCGTCATCGAGTTTGGCCCGCGACAATAACGCCCCGCTCTAGCCGGAAGTAGGCTAGGGCCTATCTCATAAATCGCTTGGTTTGTATCAGGGCACGACTTCAGTCGTGCCGACATCGGCATCCGAGAATCCGGGCTTTAGCCCCTGCAGAATCGGGGTGTTCAGGGGCTAAAGCCCAAATCATTCACAATCTGCTTGCGGCACGGCTGAAGCCGTGCCCTGATACAAAGCATCTATGAGATGGGTAATGGGTTCCAGACTGAGATATCAGTTTCCGAGATCGGGGCGAGGATACCACGCGATCCATCCCCAATTCATCCCGGTTTGCGAAGCGTGAACAAGACGAAGGTGTACTCCAGCCCGAACGGCTCCCAGCGAATCGGCTTCTCATCGCATTCGAGATCAACGTCGCCAGTCGTCTGAAATCCTACCGAGCGCGCCAGATCGAGCGCCGCCTGAATTTCTGGCTTAGAAAAAATCTTGATCGGCGTGCCATGCGCGACTTTGCCGCGGGTATCGATGCGGGTGGGGTAATAGTCCGTCGAAGTGATGAGCAGCCCGTCCGGCCTGAGCAGGCGGTACATCTCGCGAAAATAGTCGGGCAACGGCACGCCGTGTTCGATGACGCTGAGGCAGGTGATAGCGTCGAAGTTTTCGCCAGGAAAAGGAGTGCGAGTTAAATCCCCAGGGATGTAGCGAATGGGGCCGCGGCGCGTGGGAGCCGTGAAACTCAAATTGATGCCGTAAAGTTCGCGATATCCGTACAGGAACAACGCCGGCAAGACGTTACTGTAGATTTCCGCACCCGCGTCGAGAATCCGCGCCGAGCGATTTGTGTTGGTGAGAATTGTGTTGACGGCGGCAAGGTGGTCCCAATTCTTCTCCGGGCCGCGATGCAACGGCACATGCAGCCGCTTCGCAATCTCGAATGCAGCCTCCCATTCTGCGCGCGTCTTCAGAGTTCCATTCGTGATGTTCGGGCCCGGCGGCTGCGAAAGCTTTCCCGGCGCCGAATTTCATTCTCAATGACAATCGATAGATCGATTGCGGCCAAAGGACGATTCCCTTCACCCGGCGAAAGAACCGGCGCGATGCAGGAACCTTGTCGATCGTGACTGTCGGAGGAGTTGCTGGATTGGCCAAACTAGCAAGATAGTCGTGCGGTTTGAGTCTTGCAAGGAGGACTGCCAATCACCGCTGAATACGGATATAGGGGTCCTTCGACTGCGTTCGGCGCGCTCGCGCGGCCTCACTCCGCTCAGGATTACACGGCGGAACAGTAACGGCTTTGGTTTCAGACAATTCTCAACTACGAGTTGAAGTATTCTGGATTGTGGCCAGTGCTCGGGCCACATGATCACGCATAGCGGGCCCTGATCTGAGTATCCAAGCATCGATGGCCGAACCACCACAGGAACACGAATCTCTTCACTCCGTCCTCGAGGAGGAGAAACGGGACTTCACCCCGCCAGCCTCGCGCGAGTCGAGGGTCGCGCTGGCGGTGCGTGCGCTGCGTCATCGCAACTTTCAACTCTTCTTTGCCGGCCAGCTTATTTCGCTGATCGGTACCTGGATGCAAACGGTCGCGCAGTCGTGGCTGGTCTATCGCATGACCGGCTCGGCGTTCCTGCTGGGGGCGGTCGGCTTCTCCAGCCAGATTCCGGTCTTCATCATGGCGCCGGTGGGCGGCATCGTCGCCGATCGGCTGAATCGTCAGCGAATCGTGATCAGCACACAGACGGCGTCGATGATACTGGCGGGAATTCTGGCGGCGCTGACGCTTACGCATCGCGTGCAGGTGTGGCAAATCATGGTGCTCGCCTCGTTGCTTGGAGTGGTGAATGCTTTCGACATCCCGGCAAGGCAAGCGTTTCTAATCGACATGGTGGGACGCGAAGACCTGATGAACGCGATCGCGTTGAACTCGTCGATGTTCAACGGCGCGCGCGTCATCGGCCCGGCGGTGGCGGGCATATTGGTTGCGTCGATCGGCGAGGGCTGGTGCTTCTTCGCGAATGCGGTGAGTTACCTTGCGGTTATCGCCGGCCTCTTGCTGATGCGTATTGTCCACCCGGCCAAGCTGGCGACCCAGGGATCGCCATTGGAGAACGTGCTGGAGGGCTTCGCCTTCGCGCGAAATACGGGACCGGTCCGAGCAATCCTTCTGCTGCTGGGAGTCGTGAGCTTCGTCGGCATGCCTTACACCGTGCTGATGCCGGTCTTCGCCGATCAGATACTGCATGGCGGCGCGAGAGGGCTGGGCATTCTGATGGGCGCGACGGGAATCGGAGCATTGCTGGGAGCAGTGAGCCTGGCGGCGCGCGTGGGAATCAAAGGGCTGGGAAAGGTGATTGCCATGTGCGCCGGAGGATTCGGGCTCAGCCTGGCCCTGTTCTCGTTCTCGCGAATTTTCTGGCTCTCGACACTACTGCTCGTGCCGGTCGGATTTTTCATGATGGTGCAAATGGCGTCTTCCAACACGCTCATTCAGTCGATGGTGCCTGACCGGCTGCGCGGGCGCGTCATGTCGGTGTATTCCATGATGTTCATGGGCATGGCGCCATTTGGAGCGCTGTCGGCAGGATCGGTCGCGCATCATCTCGGCGCACCGTGGACAGTCGCGCTCGGTGGATTGGCGTGCACGATGACGGCGGTTCTGTTCTGGTCGCACTTGCCATCGATTCGAGCCGAGGCACGCGAATTGATTCTGGCTCAGGGGATGATGGCGGGGACTCCGGCGCAGGGAGTGACGGATACAGCGGCGGTGGTGGGTGAGTTGGACCGCGAAATTTCGGGACGCTAGTGCGTTGCAGTAGCTGGCTTGTGAACGGTGCTGCCGCTGGTGACACCGAGACGGTGCAGCCGGTCACGAGCCTGCGAAGCTTCGATCGAACGCGGATAGCGCGCAATCAGACTATTCAACTCGCGAACGCCGGCATCGCGCTGTCCGAGTTCCAGCAAGGCGTAGCCCTTCTTCAACTGCGCTGCGGCAGCCTTGTTGCCGCCGGGATACTGCTCCAGCACTTTGTCGTAATCCTTCACTGCGGCTTCAAAGTTGCCCTGACGATACTCGATGTCGGCAAGATAAAACTGCGCGTTTCCTGCGAGATCGGTATTGGAGTAGTACTGCAGATACTGCGCGAACTCCTGCGACGAAAGGTCGTACTTGCCTGAGTTGTAGTCGCGCAGAGCGTTGTTGTAGAGCGCGTCGGGAGGAGGCGCAGCCGAACTGGTATCGCCACCCGGTCCCGGCGCCGCAGGCGTAGCGCCCGGCGCGGCGGTCATGCCGGGCTGGCCGGCAGGAAGATTCTGCCCCCCCTGCTGCATGTCGTCCAGCTGCTTGCTGACCTTTGCCAGCCGCGACTTCAACTCATCCACCGAGTCGTGCAGGGACTGTACCTGGCTGGAGAGCTGATCGATCTTGCCGCTGTTGTCGGCGGTAAGCCCCTGCATCTTGTTCTGCAGATCGCCGACCGCGGCATTCATCTTGTTGACGCTATCGGCGCTCTGTTCGATGAGGTTCTTCATCACGCCCATGTTCATATCGACAGACTGCTGCAGGCGCGCAACCTGATCCTGCAAGGACTGCACTTGCGTCTGCAGCTGAATCATGTCTTTGTTCGCGGCAAAGGTGGGAGTTGCGGGGCCGAGCATGATGGCCGCAATGGAAAGCCAGGCTACGATATTGCGAAATCGCATAGGTCAGTATCCGTAAATAGAATTCGGTTCCTACCCAAGAGACTGTGGTACGCCGAGGATGTCACCCCTGAGGTGAAAGTGCAAGAAGGCGACGGTTGATCAACTCGCCGCCCTCGGTGCAGGTTTCAGTGCTCGTGTGGTTGATAGGCGAAATGGGCGCGCCGATTCTGCGCCCAGCAGGATTCGGTGCTCTCCGTGCAGAACGGCTTCTCCTTGCCGTAGCTGATGGTGCGAATCCGATTCGCCGAAATCCCCAGCGAGATCAGCGCCTGCTTGGTAGAGTTGGCACGATTGTCGCCCAGCGCCAGGTTGTACTCGGTCGAGCCGCGTTCGTCGCAGTGTCCCTCGATGATGAAATTCATGTTGGGATGCTGCTGGAGAAAACGTGCGTCGGCCTGCAGTACCGCCTGATATTGCTGAGAGATGTCGTAGCTGTCGTACTCGAAGAACACGTCCTTCATGTTCTGCGCGAACAGCTGCGCCTGGGTCTGGTCCGACGTTTGCGGAGGAGGAGCCGCTGCAGCCGGCGTTACCGTGACCCGCGCCGTTGCCTCTTGCGTGCCGGTGTCGTTCTTGGCGACCAGACGATACGTGGTCGATTCGGTCGGGTTCACTGTGCGCGAGCCACTGGGATCGACCGGGCCTATCTGATCAATGTTGACGCTGGTAGCGTAGTCGGTCTTCCAGATCAGAGTCGTTGACTGTCCGGCGGTGATGGTATTGGGATTGGCGGTCAATGAAGCCGTCGGCGCCGGAGCAGGCGGCGGTGGTGGCGGCGGAGGCGGTGGTGGCGCTTTCTTGTGGCAGGCGCCCACCATCATGACTACGGCCAGAGTAATCGTGATCTTGCTCCATCGACTCCATCTAAGCTTCAACTCTTTTCCTCTCTTTCAATGCGAGAGCACTCGCAGTAGTTGATGACAACGCCGGAGTGTGCTCCTTCCGCCGCTTCTCTTTTCCAGCTTTAGCCCCGGTTCGATTCCCGAATCATTTAAAAAGCCGCTGAGGAAATATTCTCGCCTCGGCACAAATAACGAGAACGCTCGTCCGCATCGGATCTATTTGAAGCTCCAGTTCGGTTGCGAATTCTCACCCGAAGTCGTCAACTGGCGCGTTTCGCTGCCGTCGGCCAGCATGGTCCAGATTTGCGTCTTTCCCGTTCGATTCGACTGGAACACGATGTGCCGTCCATCCGGCGACCACGACGGGAAATCGTTTCGTCCTCCATCGTGCGTCAACTGCGCCCACTGCTTGCTGGCGATGTCCATGATGTAGATGTCGCTGGCCCCAGGCGCTCCCGGACCGTAGTGACGTACCCACGCAAACGCCAGGAACTGCCCATTCGGCGACCACGACGGCGATACCGCATAGCCCTGATCTGTAACGCGAACGACATTCGTCCCATCAGATGCCATGGTGTAGATCTGCGGCAGGCCGGTGCGTCCGCTGACCCAGGCGATCTGCGCGTTGGTCTTCGGATTCCAGGTTGGCGAGACGTCAGGCCCCTTATGTTCGGTCAATCGCCGAAGATTGCCGCCGGTCGAGCTGACCGCGTAGATCTCCGTGTTGCCGGTTCGCGATGACGACAGGGCGATGTTCTGCCCGTCGGAAGACCACGCGGGGGAATAGTTGTCGCCGCCGAAGTGCGGGAAGCTGACCAACCGGTTGAGATCCAGAGAGTACATCAGGATCTGCCAGCCTTCTTTGGTCACGCCGGAGAAGGCCACGCGAGTTCCGTCCGGCGAAACGTGCGGCGACAACGCGATCGAACCCAGATGGGTCAATTGCTTCTGATTGGCGCCGTCATAATCCATTTGCCAAATCTCTTTCGAACCGCTGCGCGCGCTCACGAAATAGAGCTTGCTCTCGGCAATACCTTGAACACCGCCGCCCAGCCGGAAGATGATCTCGTCGGCAAAGCGGTGGGCGATGATGCGAGCGTTCTCATCCGTAGCCTGCTCGCGATACTGCTTGCCCAAAACCTGCGGTGATTGCGGATTCTTGGTGTCGTAAAGCCACCCCTGCACATTAAGGAGCCCACTTGTGACACCAAGGTTGCCAAAGGCCAGCATGCTGGCATTGGGGGGCGGACTGCCCCAGTCGGATAGATGCACCTCCTGCGGCGCGCCCGGGACGGACAAGGGATAGAAACTTCGCGAAACCATGTCGAAGATCCCGGCGTTTTGCAGATCGTTGTAGAACGTAACGTTGAAGGTCATCGCCAGGTTCTGCGTGCCGGTATCGGTCGTGACCATCTTGAAGTCCGGCGCAGCTATGCGGATTTTCTCGACACCAAGACCTGTGCCGGTGCGGATCCAGTCCTGGGCGGAGACACCGGCGGAGAATGCGAATACCAGTGAAAGAACTGCGGCGAACCGTTTCATGATGAGGAAGTCCAATGAAGCTCCGATGTAGCAGCCCGAAGGGCGACATTTGTTTTAGCCGTGGGCGTAAGCCCGCGGTTATGAACGCGTTTTTCTCTACATGAGCCGCGGAGCGGCGCCATTAATCCCTGCACGCCGCTTTACGACATGTCGCCGCTCCGCGGCTCCCTGATTTCTTTCTCGACCCTGACCGCGGGCTTACGCCCACGGCTAACACAAATGCCGCCGCTTTCGCGGCTGAGGTGCTTTTCAGCAGGTCAACGCCAACCTAGCTTCAGTTCACCAACGGCACCGCTGAAGCGGTGCTCGACCCTGCTGATCCAACCAAGCCGAGGTTGGCTGCAACCAAAGCGGCGGCGCTTTTCCTCACCGCTTGTAATCAAACCAAAACTCAACTGCGACATAACGACCGTTGTACTCCGGCGGCAAGGGGCCAAACGTATCGATTCTTTGCAACGCACGCATCGCCGACTGATCAAGCGACGGAACCCCGCTCGACTGCTCCACGCGGATGCTGCCTGGCGCGCCGGAGCGATCGATCTCGAAGTAAATGTAAACTCGACGCGCCGTATCGACATTGGGATCGACTTCGTACTTCAGCCAGTTCTCAGAAACCTTGCGCCGCACTGCATCGACATACCACCCGAAGCGGCTGCCGAAGTCGCCGGTGCCGCCGCTGAAGCTCAATCCGCCCTTCGCTCCTCCGGCGGAGAACGAACCGTAAGGCCCGCTCACGGGACCGCCCTCGCCAAACGGAATCTTGTTGTCTTCTACTTTGGCGACTTCCTTCGGCGGCGGCTTCTTCTGCGTGGTTTCGCGAGGACCGACCCGCTTGGCCTCAGGCGCAGGAATCGGAATCGCCTTCGGTTCTTCCTTAGGCTGCTCCTTGGGCGGAGATTGCGTCAGCCCCTTGGATTGGTTGGCCAACACATTCTGGGTTTGCGTCTGCGGAGCAGGCAGCGGGATGCTGGTGACCAGCGTGGCGCTCATCGCGCCGCCTCCGCCGGTGGTTCCGCCCCAGCTTTCGCCGCGCCCGACGGGAATGAGGTATCCGAAAAGCGCGAGCGCAAACAGGCCAACGTGCAGGATGACCGAGCTGAGCAGAGGAATGCCCAGATTGCCTTCGGTCGGAAATAAATCAACGTCGGCTGCCATGCGTCTCCAGTGGCTGGGTGACGATGCTCACATTGGTGATGCCGGATTGCTTCACCGCGTCCATCACAGTTGCGAATGCGCCGAAGGGAACGTTCTCATCGGCGCGCAGATAAACTGCCTGGCCCTCCGGGTCGCGAACCTTCTCGCGAATGCGCTGTCCGATCTGGTTGATGTTGATCGGCTGACTATTCAGAAACACATTCTGGTCGCGGTCGATGGTGATGACCAATCGCTCTTCGGTAATCTCCTTGACGGTTTTGGTATGCGGGACATTGACCTCGATGCCCGATTGCAGCACCGGCGCCGTCACCATGAAGATGATCAACAGCACGAGCACAACATCGACCAGCGGCGTAACGTTGATGTCCGCGAGCGATGACTGCGTTCGACCTTGTGCGTTGGTAAATGCCATTACCGCCGCTCCACCGCTGCAGGTTGGCGCGTGGCTCCGGCTTGCGCTCGCTCCACTTCGTTGAGCAGCTCCAGGCTGAAGTCGTCCATGCGCGCGCCGAACTCGCGAATATACTGCGTGAACATGTTGTAGGCGATGACGGCGGGAATGGCGGCGAAGAGTCCAGCAGCCGTCGTGATCAGCGCTTCCGAGACGCCGGGCGCAACAGCTCGCAGCGTTGCGGAGCCGGCGGTCCCAAGACCGTGAAACGCGTCGATGATGCCCCAGACCGTCCCGAACAATCCGATGAACGGCGAGACTACGCCGGTGGTCGCGAGCCAGGGCAAACGGCTCTCCAGTCGCGTCAGCTCTTCGGAAGCCGCGATCTGCGTGGCCCGTTGCAATGCCGTCATGCGGATGGGATAAGTGGTCTGCTTGCGCAGCTCGCCGTACGCGCCTTCAAAGACCGCGACCAGTGGGCTGGGCTTGAACTGCTCGACCACGGCGGCCACCTCGTTCAGCCGCTCGGACTTACGAAACATCCGGATGAAGCGGTTGCTCTGCGTGCGCGCGCGGCGGTAGAGCCCCCACTTGGAAAAGATAACGACCCACGAGCCGAGGCTGAAGATGAGGAGGATGACGAGGACAGCTTTGGCGACGAGACCGCTGGTTTCAATCAGACCTGAGATTTCACCGCCGAGGGCCAAGGCGAGCACGGAGTAGAACACATTCATGAGACGCAGGAGACTCTACTTTCGTTACTGGCATTATAAGCATTTGGTGAGACAGAAAGGTTGCGCGATTAGGTTCCTGGCGAGCAGGCAGCCGTGGGCGCTTTTCGCTTTTCGCTCTCCGCTTTTCGCCAGAGGTGGCGACGTGCTTTCGATTCGGAATGTCCGTCTGTATGTCGGGCACTTGCTCATCGCGCTGGTTGGAGCCCGCAGGGCGGCATTTGTGTTAGCCGTGGGCGTAAGCCCGCGGTCAGCCGATAGCACCGCCAGCCGAGCCGCAGTCAGCGGCGGCACATAATTTGGCCCAGACACGTGTCGCCGCTCCGCGGCTCAAACCAATTCTTGCGGCCGGCAGCGCGGGCTTACGCCCACGCCTCAAACAAATGACGCTGCTCCGCAGCTATGCGCTTTTGGCTTCTCGCTTCTCGCTATTCGCTTGTTGCTGGATTACCTTCTGACCTGAACCAGGGGTCAGATCCGCGTCCACGTGTCACCGCTCCGGCGAAAAGCGAAGAGCGAAAGGCGAAGAGCGACCGCAGCTGACGGCTGCCATCTTCCCTGCTAAACTTCGCACCAGCGAGACCTCACTGTGCTGCTCGAATTGCGGGTCGAAAACTACGCGGTTATCGACAACGTTGCCGTGGAATTCACCGCTGGTCTGAATCTGCTGACCGGCGAAACCGGCGCGGGCAAATCCATCCTCATCGACGCGCTGGCGCTGTTGTTGGGCGATAAGGCCTCCAGCGATGCGGTCCGGCACGGAACGGAACGAGCGACCGTCTCGGCTGTGTTTGATGCCGATTCTCCTGCGATTGCGACGGTCCTGGAAGCCAACGGGATCGACAGCGAAGAGGAGCAAATCATTCTGCGGCGCGAAATCTCGGCAGGCGGCAAAGGCCGCGTCTTCATCAACAATCAGCCGGCAACCGTGACGGTGCTCAAACAGCTTGCTCCGCACCTGGCGGTAATTCATGCGCAGAACGAAGCGGTGTTGGCGTTCGATGCGGGATCTCGATTGGCGCTGCTCGACAGCTTTGCCGGCTGCGATGACTCGGCGCTGCGGGCTGCATTCGAACGCTGGCGGCAGGTGCGGCATCGCATCGCCGATCTGGAGCGCGACGAGCACGACCGCCTGCGAATGATGGATCTGTGGACGTATCAGCGGAAAGAAATCGCCGATGCGCGCCTGCAGGCGGACGAGGATGCGAAGTTGGAGTCGGAGAAGCGCGTCCTGGCCAATGCAGAACGAGTTCACAACGCTGCGATGGCGGCCTACGATTTGCTTTACGAAGGCGAAGCGTCAGCAGCGGCGTCGGTGCGAGCTGCAACGAAACAGATCGAAGAGCTCTTGCGCTTCGACGAGCAGTTTCGCGACTCTGTGCCGGAGCTGGAATCGGCGCGCATCACCATCGAAGACATCGGGCAGCGGCTGCGCGACTACGGCGAAGGTATCGAGGCTTCGCCGGAACGGCTGGCTGAGGTGGAAGACCGGCTGGCGTTGCTGGATCGTTTGAAGCGCAAGTACGGGCCGAGGCTGGAAGATGTGATCGCGCTGGGCGATGAGCTCGAGCGCAAGCTGAACGAGATGGAGAACAAGGACGAGGTGCTGCGCAAGTTGCACCTCGAGCTGGCGAATTCGGCTGAACAGTATCTGCAAGCGGCGCGGACGATCTCGCGCCAGCGCTACGAAGCGGCGCGCAAGCTGGAGAAGCTGGTGGAGAGCGAGATCAACGAGCTGGCAATGAAGGCGCGCTTCAAAGTTGAAGTCAGCGGCACCGACGAAGAAGCGAATTGGACAGCGCGAGGCTTCGATCAGGTGCAGTACATGATTTCGGCGAATCCTGGCGAGCCGCTGGGGCCGGTGGACGAGATTGCGTCGGGCGGCGAGTTGTCGCGCGTGATGCTGGCGTTGAAAGCCAGCGTGGAAGCGGGACAGGCCAAGCGCAGCGGTAGGAACGGCGGACGTACGGAGGCGTCGCAGCGAACGCTGGTGTTTGATGAAATCGACAGCGGCATTGGCGGCCGCGCGGCGGAAGCTGTTGGCAAGAAGTTGAAGCAGTTATCGCGAACCAAACAGGTTCTCTGCATCACCCACCTGCCGCAGATTGCTTCCTTCGCCGATCAGCATTTTCTGATCGAAAAACGCGAAGCGTCGGGCAGGACGAAGACTCTGGTTCGATCTCTTGACACGGAAGAGCGCACAAAAGAAATTGCGCGCATGATCAGCGGCGCGAAGCTGACCGAAACGTCGCTGAAGCATGCCGAGCAGATGCTGAAAAGCAGTGGCCAGTAGCCAGTGGACACTGGCTAGAAAACCAATGCGATTTATGAGACAGCTGGTAGCGATCGGCGGCTAGTGGCTAGCGAAGCGCGACTCTGGTGTCGTCGGCTGAAGCCGACTCAGAAAAGGAAATAAACGGCTTGGACGCTGGCCTGAAGGCCAGCTCTACAGGAAACCACGCTCCGGTCGACTTTTTCAGGAGCCTGTGAAGTCGTACCCTGATACGAACCAAAGCGATTACGAGACTGCTTGTAGCGATCGGCTGCCTGTGGCCAGAGAAGCACTCACTTCCCCGTCACCGTGATGGTTGCCGATGCCGACTTTCCCGGATCGGCTTTGCTGGTCGCGGTCAGGTGATAGGTTCCTGGAGTTTTTGGCGACATGTAGACCGCCAGCGACGACACTGCACCGGTCTTGGCTTTGGCTCCGCGCGAAACGATGCGTCCCCCGTTATCTCCCTCTTCGATCACCCAATCGACGTTGTAATTGTCTGTGCCGGTGACGGTGGCGGCGAAGTCAACGCCGTGCCCCGCTGCTACCTTCGCCCGCGCGGGTGAGATAGTTACGTCGATAGCAGCGGCCGGCGTCGCGGCCTTATCCGGCAACGTCGAGCGCAGCATCCATACGGCCATAGCAGCGCCGCCGAGCAAGATCACAGAGACCAGTATTTCCACTATCGGCAAGCGCCGCTTTCGAATCCGCAGATTGGCGAGGTCGTCAATGCCGCTGGGATCAGAGACCGCAGGGCGGCCGGAGGTCTTCTCTACATCCTTGCTGGCAGGAGTTTCGGTAGCGTATCCGGCAAAGGATGGCACCCCCAAGTGCCGCTCGCTGACGGGCGTTGGTTCTGGTGCAGCGGGCTGATCGAGTCTCGCTCTGCAGCGCTCGCAAAACTTGTCATCCTCGCCAACCAGCCGGTGACACTCAGGACAGAGGCGAACTGGCCGAGCCCCAGCTTCGCGGGCGGCGGTGTCCGGCTTTGCCGTCTCTTGCATCGTTGCTACCGAGGTCGAGACAGCGGCTTGAGCTTGCTTTTCAGGAATGGCGGGCTGTGCAGCCTGTGGCTTCGGAGCGCTTGCGGGCTGAAGGTCGATAGCAGCAGCGCTGACCGGAGATGGTTTCTGGGCTGGCACATCGCTCGGCTGAGGCGGTTTTTCCGGCTCGCGTTCCACTGAACTCATGGAAGACGGAGCCAGCGGTATCGGCGCGGGTGGTGCCGGGCTTTCGGAGGATTGAACCGGCTTCTCCGATGCGGGCTGCGCGGGCGTAGAGGTCGCCTCAGGCTTCGCTTCTGCCGTCTTTTGTGGGGCGCTCTCAACACCTCCAGACTTCGCTTCTGCGGGCTTCTCCGTCGCGGCAGCGGCCTCTGGCTTCGGTTCCAGCACGGGGGCAGGAGCATCGCCACGCGGGCGATCCCGATCTGAAGCAGCGGTCTTACCCGCATCAGAGATCGGCGGAGGCGCGGCGGCAGCTGTCGTGGTCGCGGGCGGCGATGGCTTTTCCTCGACAGCGGCTGCGCTAGCGACTTCGGTGAGGAGAGCTTTCGGTATCGGCAAGGGCCGCTGCAGCTCTGCCGTAGAGAAGGCTACGGGCATGGGAGGTTCGCCCGTCGGAGCGGCAGCGGCACTCGCGGCTACAGCCGATTCGATGGGCTCTTGCGGGAGGTTTACGCCGCAGTTGCGACAGAATTTGTCGCCGCGATCGATACCTTGTCCACAGGCTTTGCAAAACATGGGCCAGATCTTCATGGTTGCGACTGCTGCTGGGTGAGCATAACAACGTCGGTATTGTTGCGGCCGCGTGCTGTCGCCAGCCGCTTGTTCTTCCAGTCGTACTCGTAATGGTAGATGATCAGGTCATCGAAGTTCGTCACCGGCGTCACGGTTTTCGCACCAATCGGCTGCAGCGCCATATTGGAAACGCCTTTGGCTGTAACCGGATAATACAGCGACTGGCCATCCGCCGAGTACTGCCAGATATTCGAAATCCCGAATGCAGGCGGGAAGGTCTTGACCGGCATGCCGCCCTGCGCGGGAAGAATCGCGATCTCGACCCTGGTATTGACGCCTGTACCCTCTTCGGTCAGGGCCGCGATTTGTCGCTGGTCGGGCGAGAACACGCCGAGTTCAATCAGCTTATCGCTGAGCTGCTTGGGATTGCCCCCGGCGATCGGCATCTGCATCAGCAGCTTCTTGCCGGTATCCATGCTGGTGTAGAGGAACGATTTGCTGTCGGGCGAGCAGGCGGCATTCTGATCCTGCTTGCCCTTGGTGAGCGCGGTTGCCGAGCCGCTCTGCAAATCGAGGCGCCAGATGTTAATTCCCTTCGTGTCCTTGTTGTTCATCGAAAACAGCGCGTAGGCGCCGTCGGAACACACGGACAATCCCGACATCGGAAGATGCTCCTGATAGACGACGGTGCGCTTGCTGCCGTCGGCATTCATGGTCGCAATATGGCTCTGGTAGTCCATCGCGACCAGGCGTCCGTCCGGCAGCCATCCCACGCCAATGTCTCCGTGATTGTCGATCTCCTTGGCGTTGGCGCTGCCATTAGGATCGGAGCTCATGGTGTAGAGACCGGCTTCAGGCGTGATCTGGATCGCCACCAGCTGATTGCCGTCCTTGGTGACACCGAGCGTGCGATCGCTGTAAGAGTTCAGGTCATTGGTGATGCGATGCAACTTGCCGGCAGCAATGGCGACCTCACCAACTTGCCCATTCCAGTCGCTGGAAACGTCGTGGAAGATGAGTACCAGATGCTTGCCGTCTGGCATCCATGCCGGCTTATGCAGGCCGGCGACGGCGGCATAAATTGTCTTTTCCTTGCCGGTCTCCGGATTGAGCAGGACCAACCGCCCCGGATCAGGGCTGCCCAGTGCTAGTGACGTCGCAGCGATCCACTTGCCATCGGGCGACCACGCCGGATCGAAGTAGCCGGGTAGCGGCAGCTTGGAGAGCACGTGCTCACCAGTACCGTCGGCGTGAGCAATGATCAGGCTGGAGCTGGCATCGGTGCCGCTGTTGCGCAGGTAGACGATCTGCTGACCGTCCGGCGAGAAGCTGACGGCGCTATCGACATCGTCGACAAGTTTGCGCGGCGTGCCACCCAGCACCGGAATCTGATACAGAAAATCCACGCCCTGATGCTGCGTGTCCCCGCGCACGAAGTAGAGAAAATCACCGTTAGGCGAGAAGGTTAGCCCGATATATCCACCCTCCGCCGCGGGCATGATTTGTGCGTTGCTACCGGTTGCAACGTGCCTCATCCAGAGGCTTTGCTGCCCATGTCCCTCGTCGACGACATTGACAACGTATTTGCCATCCGGCGAGACCGTCGCCAGGATCACGTGCCCGGAGTTGGTCAGCTTCTCCATGCTCATGCTCTGGAAAGGAACCGGGCCGGCATCACCGCGCCATTGCGCGAAACGGGCGTAGAGCCCGTAGGCGCCCACGCCGATCATAACGAGACTGACGGCCATAACGATGTTGAATCCGCCGCGACGAGCCTTGGAGGCTGCTGCGGGAATCTCCTTTGCCGAGCTGCCTGCCGCCTGCACCGCCGGAGTGGAAGCCGACGAAGCGGCCGCAACGCCGGGCCGCGAACTGTAGCCCGAGCTATCGCGCTTGAGCCGCTTCAAATCGGCTCGCAGCTCGGCCGCACTTTGATAGCGCAGGTCGCGATCCTTCTCCAGCGCTTTGTCGATGATCTCGTCCAGCTTCGGCGGCAGCGCGGGATTCAGTTCGGCCGGCGGACGCGGCGCGCGATCGAGAATTCCCTGGAAGATAACCGCCGAGGTGTTGCCATCGAAGGGAATCCTTACCCGTCGCCATCTCGTAGAGAATTCCGCCGAGGGAGAACAAATCGCTGCGGCCGTCCAGTTCCTCGCCGCGCGCCTGCTCTGGAGACATGTAGGCAACCGTACCTACCGCCGTTCCGGGCGAGGTCAGCATCACCGGCGATGCCGTCGGAGCATTGCCGGCCACGGTCTCCATCGCGGCGCGGCGGTCGTAGATCAGCTTGGCCAATCCAAAATCCAGGATCTTGGCCTGTCCCCGCGTTGTAACAAAGACATTCGCCGGCTTCAGGTCGCGATGAACAATGCCCTTGGTATGAGCGACGTCCAGGGCGTCGGTCACCTGAATCCCAATGTCGAGAAGCTTGTCCAGCGGCAGCGGCTGGCCATCGATCTTCTGCTCGAGGCTTTGACCCTCCAGCAACTCCATGGCGATGAAGTGCTGGCCGTCGCACTCCTCGATGGCGTATATCGTGCAGATATTGGGATGGTTCAGTGCGGACGCGGCCCGCGCTTCCCGTTGGAAGCGCTCCAGCGCATTGGGATCCTGTTCGAGTTCACGCGGAAGGAACTTCAGGGCAACGTGACGGCCCAGGCGAGAGTCTTCCGCCTCATACACCACACCCATTCCGCCAGCGCCTAACTTGCTGACGATGGTGTAGTGCAGAATGCTTTTCCCGACGAGGGTCTCCAAGGCGCACGTTCTCCGTTAGTTCGACTCTAGTGCTACGAAAAGGTAGCGTCAAGGCACGGAAGTTTAGGGTGGCTCCGTTTGAAGATCGGTACTACTTGATGAGCTTCAAACGACGCAAATCGGACTCTTTCCACCCGATGTCAGTAATCAGCCCTTTCAGCAGTCCTGGGCCATAGGTCTTGCCAGGATGGTAGTGGATAACGACGCGCTTTGTTTCGCTGCCTTTTCTGATGTACGAGATCGTGGCGTCCTTGCTGGCAGGGTCTTTGGTATAGCCGTCGCGCTTCAGCGCGGAAATAAGCTCGTCAGCGGTTATGTTCTTTAGCTGATTCCAGACATTTTTAGGGAAGGCCATTGCAGCTCGAGGTGACGCAAGATTGCTCCCGCTGGAATCGGCGGGATTTTTTCGTCGCGCGACACAGAACAATCAGGCCCTATCGGAAGCGGGTCGTTATGCATGGCCAGCGAACGCATATACACCTTGATCGCATCCTTCGCGTTCTCCAGCGCCTCGGGTTCCGTGCCACCGTCCACATGCAGACCCTTGAACGCAGGAACATATGCGTAATAACGGTCCTCGTCCTTCTCGACCACGACCGTGATGGACAGACGCAGGTTGGTCTGTTTGGATGGCGTCTGAATGTCGGGCATCGGTCTCGCCGCAGGAGACATAGATGCTCCCTTCCGTGTTGGCGCTGCTCAAATTGCGGATTGGACCCGCACTGTAACCAGCATTATTTTACGCCAGAGCGATGTTACGGCGCGAGCAGACCTTCCGGCGCGGCCTGCGCGCCTTGCTTCTTGCCGGACAACAGCTTGGCTCGTTCTCGCGCTGCCTGCGCTTCGCTGGTGCGGCCGGCTTGATCCAAGGCTTTCGCCAGCAGGGTGTAACTCAGCTCCGTCGGCTTGGAGGTCGTGGCGCGCCGGAAATTCTGGATCGCCAGGTTGAGATCGCCGGAGCGCACAGCTAGGACGCCCAGACCGATCCATGCGCGGTAATTGTTAGGGTCCATCGCTATGGCCCGATCAAAGCTCTCCTTAGCGTGCTCGCCGTCCTTCAGGTCGACATAGACCAGCCCCCGATTGGCGAGCAACTCCGCGCGGCCGGGGCCGTCGGGAGTCTGGCTGATCATCTGGTCGTAGCGCGCGATTGCGTCCTGCAGGCGGCCTTGCTGGTGATCGTAAACCGCGATCTGGAGGTTGCTGGTCGGATCGGAAGGAAAGATGGCCAGCGCAGCGTGGAAGTGCTTCATGGCCTCGTCCGTCTGACCCTGCTCGATCAGCAATAACGCCAGATTGTCGTGAGCCACATAATTGTCGGTGCTGGAGTTGATAGTGTGCGTCCAGAGCGTGATGTTGTCGTTCCAGTACGCGAGCTGATGGTGCGTCAGCACAGCCAAGACCACGAGGACGATCGCTCCAACGCTGCGCAGGGCTATGACCGGGATTTGCTTCCACTCGGCCAGTTCTGCAACTCCCCAGCAAACCATCACGAACAACCCGATGAATGGCAAGTAAGCATAGCGGTCGGCCATTGCCTGATTGCCGACGTGAACCAAACCGATCATCGGCACCAGCGCTCCCAAGAACCAAAGCCAGCCCATCAGCAGGTAGCGATGGCTACGGGCCGCGACCACCAGCGCCGTTATCCCCAACAGCACGATGAGCGCAGGAATGACCTGCAACATCGGCAGCGTGTGCCAGGGATGAGGGTAGATTGGGATCAGATTCGTCGGCCAGAAACATTTGCCGATGTAGCGCACGTAAGCCACGATGGCGTTGGTCAGTCGAATTGAGAAGGGATAGGTTTCCAGTGAAACCACAGCACCGCCCTTTTTCTGTGCGATGACCGTAACCACGGCGCTGGCTGCGCAGATCGCGAAGAGCGGAATCTTCTCCTTCACTAGCCACAGGAATCGCTTTTCGCTCTTCGCTTTTCGCTCTTCGCCAACAAATCGCTGCCCGTCCTTCGCAAGTTGCCTTTCGGCAGGCAGGCCGGGGGCATGCCTCTGGCGAATAGCGAAGGGCGAATAGCGAAGAGCGACTCGCTCCAGCGGCCAATAGTCCCATAGCAGCAAAATAAACGGGAAGGTGATGATCTGCGGCTTCGACATCAGCCCCATCGCAAACAGCAGCGCCATCAAGAGATAGCGGCCAACTGGAGATTGGACTTTTGCCGCATGCTTTGCCCCAGACTGCGCTGTACTGCCCGCCTCTACGTACCAGCGATAAGCACCCAAGCCGAGCAGGAAGAACATCATGCTGAGCAGGTTCTTGCGCTCTGAGACCCACGCTACCGACTCGACGTTTACGGGATGTAGCGCAAATAATCCGGCAACCATCGCGCTTCGCCCGACGTAGCCCGTCGCCCGCATCAGCACCCAGTAGAGCAGCAGCACGTTCACGATCTGCAGCAGCATGTTGGTAACGTGATGACCGCCCGGCTCCAGCTGAAACATCTGGACATCGATGGCGTGCGAGATCCACGTCAAGGGATGCCAGTTGAACTGGTAGAAAGTCGTGAATGCCCAGGAGATCGTGTCCCAATCCAGGCCCGACTGAATGTGGGGATTGTTGACGACGTAGACCACGTCGTCATAGTTGACGAAGGGATGATGGTCGACCGGCAGGTAAACGACGAACGTCGCCAGCGCCAGCAGGACGCCCAGAATCATCCGCTCTTTCGCGAGCCAAGCCCATCCACTTCTTTTCGGCGTCTCGGGAGCTGTCCTGGATCGCTTCTTAGCTACTGCTGCCCTGGTCTTCAACTTGATCTCCCACAATACATGCAAACAGCTCCGGTATCGAGCTAGAGCGGCGAGATTCGACTCTATTGTGCGTCGCGAGCAGCCGTCAAGACACCTTGTTCCCATCAGTCCACAGCTCGCGCGGGAACAAAATCCCTCCGGCCTTTGCGGGTGCCGCGCCAAGGCAGGCTGTTAGAAATTTGGCGATCATGTTTGTGACAACCCTTCCCGCAAGGCATCACTCCTAGTATTCGGGAACCTGGAACCCGCTAGGCCCTTGTCGCCCCGGCTCAGCATGGCAGACGCCGGGAGCGGTCACCGCTACGAAGTTCTTAGGAAGGAGAATTACGCAATGAACACGAAGAATATACTGCTCACCTCGGCAGCGCTGCTGCTGACGATGGGCTTGGGAATGGCGCAGAGCAGTTCGCCGGCCCGTCATGACAATACAACCCCCAAACCTGGCTCGAGCATGAACAGCTCTGACAGCAAGGTGGCAGAGGCGGATCAGCATTTCATGGACAAGGCCGCTCTAGGGAACATGGCGGAGGTCGACCTGGGAAAGCTGGCGGAACAAAACGCTCAGAGCCCCGAAGTCAAGTCTTTCGCCGAGCGCATGGTCACCGATCATACGAAGGCGGATGATCAATTGAAGCAGGTCGCCGCGCAACAGGGAGTTACACTACCCGCCGGGCTGAATACCGAGTTCGAGACTACCAGGGCTGCGCTGGCGAAGCTGCACGGGGAAGCCTTTGACAAGGCCTACATGAAAGACATGGTGACGGACCACAAGAAGGATGTCGCCGAGTTCCGGCACGAGTCCACGGCGGCGGAGGATCCTGCGCTGAAGGATTGGGTGGGCACAACTTTGCCGGTGCTGGAAAGCCACTTGCAGGAAGCCGAGAAGGTTGCTCCTACGGTAGGCGTAGCAGAGGGTAAAGCTGATAAAACCGGGAAGAAGAACACCATGGCCGCTGAAGCGCGTTGATCTGCAGCTCACGCCCACGCTCGCCGGCCTTCAAACGTCGGCGAGCCTTTTTCAGCCCACTTGCGAGATGCGGGGCGCCGGGACCGCCGCGGCGGAGCTTTCGCTCACCTGTTGACGACCGCCGTTTCCCTTGGTGACTGGGAGAAAGATGCTGAAACAGGTCCCGGTATCGCCGGTCGTCGAGCTCTGCACTTCGATCTTGCCGCCGAGTTTGTCGACGATGCCCTTGATGACCCACAGCCCGATGCCGGTTCCCTGTTCGCCTTTGGTCGTGAAGAATGGTTCGAAAATGCTTTGAAGATTTTCCGGAGGAATGCCGCAGCCACTGTCGCGGACCTTGACGACAACTTGGGTGTCGTCGGCGCGTTCGATGCTCAGACCCAAATGGCCTTTTTGTCCGATGGCATCGATGGCATTCGTTATGAGGTTGGTGAAAACCTGACGCAGTTCGCTGGGGTAGATCGTAACCTCGCCGGCGATTTCAAAATGCTTCTCGACGTCGATCTTGGCGGCTTGCAGGCGCGGCCGATACATAGCACAAACATCGTCCAGCAATTCGGAAAGCTTGGTGACAACCGGGAACTTGGTCTCGCGATGCGGCGCCAGCGTCTGACGGCTGATGTTCGATAACCGGCGCACCTCGCGCTCAGCCAGATCCACCAACTCCGCCGCGCCTTCATCAATCGACGGATTGTGCTTCAGCAAATGCATCAGGTTGGTAAGCGCGTCGAGAGGATTGTTGATCTCATGGGCGATGGTCGCGACCAATCGGCCGGTGGCAGCAAGCCGCTCCGAGCGTCGCAACGCTTCTTCCAGTTCATCGTTGAGCTTTTTGATCTGCTCGTCGGCAAGCTTGCGCTCGGTTACATCGCGAATGGCACTGGTAACGAACTTTCCTGTTTCCGTGACCAGCGGGCTAAGGCTGATCTCGACCGGAAACTCACTGCCGTCCTTGCGCAATCCAAAGAGCTCCAGGCCAACTCCCATCGGCCTGAATTTCGAATCGTCGAAGAAATCGTCGCGATGCCGTGGATGCTGGTCGCGATAGCGCTCTGGGATCAGCACCTCGACCCGTTGACCTACCAGTTCGGCGCGAGTGTACCCAAAGAGCTTTTCGGTTTGCGCGTTGACCAGGGTGATCTTTCCGCGATCGTCCACAATCACCATGGCATCGGGAGCGGCTTCCAGCAGCGAGCGGAATTTGTCTTCAGCTTTCTTGCGCACAGTTATATCTCGAATGGCGCTCGCCACCAGTATGCCTTCGGAGGTCTTGATCGGGCTGAGACTGATCTCGAGTGGAAACTCGGTACCGTCCTTGCGCAAGCCAAAGAGCTCCAGTTCCTCTCCCATCGGCCGCTGGCGAGGGTCTGCAAAGTATGATGCACGATGTTGGGAGTGTTGTCCGTGAAAACGCTCCGGGACCAGAACCTCCACGGAGTAACCCAGCAACTCGTGTCGGGGATAGCCGAACAACTCTTCCGTGCGAGAGTTGACCAGCACGATCTTGCCCCGCTGATCGACAATCACCATGGCATCGGGAGCGGACTCCAGAAGCGCACGAAACTTGTCCTCGGCGCCCTTGCGGGCGGTGACGTCGCGCACCGCGCTGATCACCATGAGACCGTCGGGCGTCTCTACCGGACTCAAGCTGATTTCGACCGGGAACTCGCTGCCATCTTTGCGCAGTCCGAGGAGTTCCAGTCCCGCGCCCATGGGCCTTACATGCGGATCGCCGGAGAAGTAGCCGGCACGATGTCCCGGATGCTTGGACCGGAAACGCGGTGGCACCAGGACTTCGACCTTCTGCCCAACCAGCTCCTGGCGCGGATAGCCGAACATCTGCTCGCTGAGCGTGTTGGCGAGCACAATACGACCCTGCCGATCGACGATCAGCATCGCGTCGGGAGCGGCATCCAGCACCGCGCCGAAGTTAGCTTCGACGGTAATCCCCATGGTTTTTGTCTCGAGTTGCTCGAATTGTATACCCGCATGTCCAGAATGCGGCATCAATCGGAAAAGGGTAGTGGTGCGTTTTGGTAGAATCATGAGCTCTGCTTCCCAAACCCGTTTGTGTCCGAATCACAGATTGAAAGGAAAATTCTGTTGAGGGCGCTCGGGGGAGGACAAATAACCCCGCTATTCCCTCATTGGGAACCTAATGCCGCGATTCGCAACTTTTTCGTTGCCTTGGGGTACAATTGCTTGTACCCTTCGTCCCAAGTAACGAATCCCCGGGTAAAAGCATGGGCATTTGTCGTCTCATTGCAGGAAGATACCTGCACATGGTGGATGGCGGTGTCACATTAAGTTATTTGTTTTCATTAATGCAGGTTGGTAATCAACTTGCAGATTGATGCATCGTGGCAGTGTGTCGATACATCAAGATAGGAGGTAATCAAATGAGCGTACAGACTCTTCAAACGTTGGTCACGATGTTTGAGGCGGGAGAGCAGAATATGCTCTTTGTCGAAGAACGCCTTCGCTCTGCCGGGATTACCGATGTTCCTCCGGCAGTGATCGCCTCCATTGCGAGATATTACGATGCGCTGCAAAGGCTTTCCTCAGAATAGCCAGTGCCGCACGTCCCACTCCAAAGGGTATTCATCGAGTTCATCCACGATGTTTTAGTGGGACTCTGGATGCCCTTTGACGAACAAGTAGACCTTGCCGATTACAAAGACATACCCCTCCTAGAATCTGCTGCTGGACGACCATTTCAAACATTCGGTGGGCAAGAGCTGTATGCTTCCGTGCCTGAAAAGGCTGCCGTGCTGTTTCATTCCCTCATTTGCAATCACTGCTTCAGAAATGGCAACAAACGCACCGCCGTGATCGCGGTGGACATATTCCTTTCCAGCAACAGTTATGCCTTGGCTATGAGCAATGAAGAAGTGTACGAGGTAGCAACCGAGACCGCAAAATCAAATGCGGAGGGACGAAAGCCAGACGATGTTGTGGCGAACTTGATTCAGATGCTCTCCGAACGCGCCATCCCGACGTCAGCTCTAGATCCGTCGACCGACGTAGCGCGTGAAGTAGGCCAAGATCGAGTGGAGCGCGTGGTTAAGCGCCTTCTTTGGTACAAGGAGATGATCGAGAAACTGCCTGAGGAATACAGGACGAACGCACAAGACGAGGAACCCCCTGTGGAAAAGTAAACTGAACCGCTACCCGGAAAAGGCTCCGATTGCTCGGAGCCTTGCAGAAAAATATCGCGGGTGCCCCGCCCAAGCGACTTTTGCCTGGGTGGGACTTGAAACTCGAAACTTGAAACTAGAAACTACGCCTCCTTGACTGCACCGCGCAGCGCCAGCGCTACCATCAGCCGCGTGATCCCCGACATGAAGATGCTGATGCCGAACAGCGTTCCCACTACCCAATCAACGTTATGCGGCCAGTGCACGCAGATAAGGATTCCGAGCAAGGTGGTGACAAGGCCGTCGAAAAGCACCCATCCCCAGCCTCTGAGCGGCTTGATGCGAAACGCCAGCACCAGCGCGAAGATCCCGTACACAATCAGCAACCAGCCCACCAGTAAAGTGAGTGCCGCCGCCGACGCTAGCGGATTCCAGATCAAAAAAACTCCGGCGACGATGTACAGGATGCCAAGGAGAACTTCCAGTAGGACGTGCCAGCCGCCGTGGGTACGAAAGCCATAGATGATTTGTGCCACGCCATTGAAGATTGCGGACCAGCCCACCACTAGCGCAATAAAGAGAGTCGTTTCGAAGGGAACCAACATGGCGACGATGCCCACGATGATCATCAGGACCGCCAGGACGATCGACCATCCCGTTACTTTCTTTGCCAATCCACCCAAGACCGCTTCAGCCATAATTCCTCCACTTTGTGTTGGGCGCAGGCTGACACAAATCGCCGGCGCTGAAGCTGAACTGAAAAAGGCGTTCTCACCACGGAGGCACGGAGGACACGGAGATTGCTTCGCGTCAGCCACACCCCAAGCTCACGCGGCGGACGGCATAGCGCATCGCCGCGCGAAACCCAACAGTCCCTAATGCCGAATGAACGGAGACGAAAATATTGTGCGCGAGCAGCCCGGGATATTCAACGGCTAATCGTCTGGCCTGAGTTGCAATGGAGATGCCGTCGAATCGCCGCGCGCCGAGGCTACCCACGTCACGATCCCACAGATCCTTCGTGAGATCTTCCGTCTTCTCCGTGTCCTCTGTGTCTCCGTGGTGAAAAAGTTCCTTGGCCTACTCCGGCAGCCGCTCCACTACCGGCTCGATAATGTCGAACAGCCGCATATCGACGGCTACCTTGCGGTTGTTTTTGCCACGGCTGAGGCGCTGACTGGTGAAGCGCTCGGCGGCGTGCGCCATGAAGGCGTCGGCAAAGCGCGCGCCCCAGACGACATCCTCATAGGCGTACGAGGTGCGGGTTTGCACGATGGTCGAAAAGGTTTCGTCGAAGGCCTTCAACAACACCAGAACCTCCGCGTTGGAGTTGCGCAACGCTTCCGGCGTCACGCCGTGCAGCGGGCTCTGCTCGTCGATGGGATGTACCACGGTCCAAGTCAAGGGAAGAAAGACTACACCGTCGCGTTCGAGGGGCAGCGGATAATAGCGCCGCGTCTTCATGCCGTCGGCGTCCTCAAAGCGGCTGATGATGACCTTCGCCGTGACCTCGATCAATTCATTGGAGCGCGCATTGGCCACGCGAAACTCCAGCGCGTGTATGCCCTGGTACGGCGCGACCACCGCGTGGCTGCTGAACAGGACGTTCGCCGTGGGCCGCGAGAAGCGCGCGAAGACCAAGCCGGTGGCAATGGCGAAGGCCATCAATCCGGCGAGCGCTTCGATCGTTACGACAATGTTGGCGGCATAGCCAATGGGTACGATGTTGCCGTAGCCGATGGTCGACAACGTCTCTACGCTGAAGAAGAAGGCGCGCCAGAAGGCATGGTGAATCACGCCGGGAACAGTGGTGATCAGCGCGTTGGGCCCACAGGCGAGATACGCCAGCGCAAACAGCGCATTCGCCAAAACGTAACCAGCAACGCCGAGCAGCATAAAGCGCGGCCACGGCATGGTGAGCAGAACGTGGTATGGGCTCCACGAGGCCATGAGGCCCAGCCCTTTGCGCTCGACGTTGAAGCTGCCATCGCGATTCAGCAGGCGCTGATGGCTCTCGCGCGATACGACCGAACCAAAGCCAAGATCGCGCAGGTCCTGCTCGCTGATGGGTTGGGGGCGGGAAACCATGTGCTATTCGACGCGGAAACCAGAGTCGCGTTGCAGAAGTATAAACTCTGATCGAGTTGATTTTGAACAGTGGCGGCCTTCAGGCCGGCGTCCAAGCCGCCGCCTTCTGCCGGAGCCGGCTTCACAGGGTGCTGAAAAAGCCGATGGGCTGAGTTTTCGGGTAGAGCTGACCTTCAGTCAGCGTTCAGGCCACTTATTTATTTTTCTTGAGCCGGCTTCAGCCGGCGACACCGATTGAGTCGGGTAAAAAATCAGTCCCAAGAGCGGCGTTCGTTGTCCAGATAGCCCTCGGGATACATTCCACGGGCGAGCCCACGGATCGCCTTCGCGAATGATTTAGGCCTCGGCATGACGATCAGGTGACCGCCGCGCTCAACCACAAGCAGTCGGTCGCCCGTCTTCAGCCCCAAAGCCTCGCGCACCTTGCGTGGAATTGTGATTTGATTTCTCTTGGAAAGTTTGACGTCGCGCATCGTCTCAACATTTTAAACTTTTGCTTAGAGCTCTGGCGCCTTACGCCGACTGCCGCTGCGAATGCCGCCGGCTGACAACCAGCACCTGGCAGTGCTGCTTATCGAACTCCACCTGGCTGGTGGCGGCGCATTTTGAGCACAACCACACTACCTTCTGCTTGATGTGCCGCGGAAGTCCCCAAGCCAGCGGATTGCTCACCGGCAGGGTATAGATCCTGCCTGTGCCGAGCCGCTTAAACTCGGCGTTGCACTCCGGGTTGGCGCACTTCCCTAACTCGGGAGCAGGCATAGCAATTTGGTAAGATGCCGGACCGGACAAAAAAGTACATTCTTGACGTGACTTTGCATCTACTGCCGGAAACGGCTGGCAGAGTTTCGCATCCAACTTATGCCAATTGCGGAGGGTGAATGGAACGTCATTGCCTGCCCGGAAAACCGTTCCCGCTGGGCGCCACATGGGACGGAACCGGGGTCAACTTTGCCCTGTACTCGGAAAACGCCACCAAGGTCGAGCTGTGTTTCTATGACAGCCGCGGCCGTCGCGAAACCGGCCGCTTCCAGCTGCGCGAACAAACCGCTTTTGTCTGGCATGCCTATATTCCGGGTCTGGAGCCCGGCCAGCTGTACGGTTATCGCGTTCATGGCCCATGGGAGCCGGCGCGCGGTCTGCGCTTCAATCCTGCCAAGCTGCTCATCGATCCTTACGCCAAAGCGATTGCCGGTCGCATTGATTGGCAGAAGCCCATCTACCCCTACCGCTTCGGCGGCGAGAGCGCCGACCTTAGCATCGACCGCCGCGACAGCGCCAGCGGCATGCCCAAGAGCGTGGTCACCAGTCCTTACTTCGATTGGGAACATGATTCCTCGCCTCGTATTCCGCTGGCCGATTCCATCATCTACGAGATGCACGTCAAGGGTTTCAGCAAGCTGAACCAACGTATCCGCCACGACCTCCGCGGAACCTACGCGGGTCTGGCGTCGCCTCCCGCGCTGAAATACCTGAAGGAGCTTGGTATTACCGCGGTGGAGCTGATGCCGGTGCACCAATTCATTCACGACAAGGTACTCGTCGATCGCGACTTGAGGAATTACTGGGGGTACAACACGCTGAACTATTTCAGCCCCGAATCGGCATACTCCTGCTCGGGCGACATGGGCGCGCAGGTCGCAGAATTCAAGGCGATGGTGAAGGCCCTGCACCGCGAGGGCATCGAGGTCATCCTCGACGTGGTCTACAACCACACGGCCGAAGGCAATCAGCTCGGCCCCATGCTGAGCTTCCGCGGCATCGATAACCCGACCTACTACAAGCTCGTTCCGGACAACCCTCGCTTCTACATGGATTACACCGGGACCGGCAACAGCCTGAACGTGCGCCATCCGCAGGTGCTCAAGCTCATCATGGACAGCCTGCGCTACTGGGTGCTGGAGATGCATGTCGATGGCTTCCGCTTCGATCTCGCCGCGGCGCTTAGCGCGCGAACTGCATGACGTCGACCGCCTCGCCGCCTTCTTCGACATCATCCACCAGGACCCGGTCATCTCGCAGGTCAAGCTCATTGCCGAGCCCTGGGACGTTGGCAGCGGCGGCTATCAGGTCGGCAATTTCCCCGTGCTGTGGGCGGAATGGAACGGCAAATATCGCGATACCGTGCGCCGTTACTGGAAGGGCGATGAAGGTCAGCTCTCCGATCTTGGCTACCGCCTCACCGGAAGTAGCGATCTCTACCAGCACGACGGCCGCCGCCCGTACGCCAGCATCAACTTCGTGACCGCACACGACGGCTTCACGCTGGAGGATCTGGTCAGCTACAACGAGAAGCACAACGAGGCGAATGGCGAGAACAATCAGGACGGCGCCAACGACAATTATTCCTGGAACATGGGCATCGAAGGTCCCACCGATAATCCTGACATCCTCGACGCGCGTGAGCGCCAGAAGCGCAATCTGCTGGCGACGCTGTTTCTTTCGCAGGGCGTTCCCATGCTGTGCGGTGGCGATGAAATCGGCCGCACCCAGCACGGCAACAACAACGCCTACTGCCAGGACAACGAGATCAGCTGGAACGATTGGAAGCTGGACGAGCGCCGCATCAAGCTGTTGGATTTCACGCGCCAGCTCATCCAGTTCCGCAAAGCTCACCCCAATCTGCGCCGGCGCAAGTTTTTCCAGGATAGCGATGTCTATCATCCCTCCTCGAAGAACATCGCCTGGTATCGCACCGACGGTCAGGAAATGACGCACGAGCAGTGGAACACCGGCTGGATGCGCAGCCTCGCCGTCATGTTCAACGGCGCCACCCTCGAAGACGCCGACGAAATGGGCGAGCCGCTCAAGGACGACTCGTTCTTGATTCTGCTCAACTCCTACAGCGAGCAAGTGACCTACACGATTCCCCGGTCGCCGCACGGACGTGGCTGGAAGTTGCTCATGAACACCCACGATCTGGAGAATCCATTCCACGAAGAGCCGATGGAAGGCTCGCTCGATGTAGCCGGCCGTTCCGTGGTAATCTCTGCGTGAACTGCTTCCAGAAGAGATCGGGCAGCGACGGTCAGAGCAAGAGATCGCGGAGGATCAGATTCCGGAGCTCGCTGGAGCGACAGTCGTGGCTAGCCAGCAACAACCCGAGCCCGAGAAAATTCCGGAGCTCGTCGAAACTGCATCAACCGCTGGCGATCCGGAGACGGCAGTCGATTTGCCAATCCCGATCTTGGCGGACTAGCGTCAGTAATCAGCCGCGTTGCTTCCGGCTTCACATGGCATCCCACATTGTGGGATGCCGTATGCATTCCTTGCTGCTGTCACCCTGCGCTTCTTGCTGCTCTCATCCTGTTTTTTCTGCTGTCATCCTGAGCGGAGTGAGGCGTAGCCGAAAGGAGTCGAAGGACCCCTATAGCTCAGCAGCCCCGTCCCCGCTTCCCATTGCATCCCACATTGCGGAATATCGCCTGCTTTTCTTGCTGTCATCCTGAGCGAGGCGCTTTAGCGCCCAGTCGAAGGACCCCTGTCCGCTCAGAAGCGTCGCCCCCGCTTCCCATTGCATCCCACATTGTGGGATACCGTCTGCTTTGCTGTCATCCTGAGCGAGGCGATAGCGCCGAGTCGAAGGACCCCTACCGCTCAGAAGCTGCCGCTCCCCGAATTTTACCCACCCACGGCCACGCTGAATTCGCTGCCCACAGCGCTGAACACCGCGTTGATGTTGCTCGCTGTTGCGCTCATTGCAGCCACGGATGTTAATCCGATGAGTGCCGCTGCGAGCGCGTATTCAATCAGATCCTGACCCGACTCATCGCCAATAAAATCCCCAATCCGCTCCCTCATACAGCCACCTCTGCTTTCCGGTGGTCCGAGAGTGATCACATTCGCGCCAACTCCCAGTATCCGCCCACATCTGCCGCCCGCTGCACATTTATCGTTCGCGCGGCCGCCCATCGCGCCCGTTCTGGACCACTGCTGCTTCGGGAATCCGCTCCTCCGTCCGACGAGGTAAAGCAGACACAGGCCGAACGGGGAAATGCTCGCGGACTTGGGTAGTGCTGGCCTGCAGGCCAGCGTCCAAGCCATCTCTTGATTTGTCGGAGTCGGCTTCACAGGCCGCTGAAAAAGTCTGGCTCTGGACGCTTTGTAACAGGGCACGACTTCAGTCGTGAGCGCGCTTTCGGGTAGAGCTGGCCTTCAGGCCAGCGTCCAAGCCGTTTACTTTCTCTTCTGAGTCGGCTTCAGCCGACGACAGGCGGGTCGCGCTACGAGTTCCCAGCAGCGCCGCGCCGCTCAAGCCCACGAAAGACATGCGGCCTTAGCCCCGAAGAGATGGCTTTTGATACTCTTCCCACATCGAAACCAATTTCCATGATCGTGCTACTACGAGCACACTTTCCCACGTATTTTTTGCATGTCAATATGGCGAATCGCAACAATAAGCCCTAATCGATTGTCCCGCTTAGAGATATAAAGTCGGCCAAACGCGCAAAATCCCCCACGATTTATGCTATGATGAACTTAGAGTCAGAGAAGGCGAACAGCCGGATCTGGCTCTTTCGCTTTTGCCATTCGGCAGCCCCCATACATACCTGACCCATTCATAACTCACCCCTATTGCAGCAGTCCCACCTTCAGGATCGGCGTCGTAGCCGAAGGATTCAGCGCCATCGTCAGCGCGCCGCTTCCGGTAACCTGCATCTGGTCGGTCACAACATTGCCCCAGATCAACGTTCCATTCGTCGTCCCGCCGGGAATCTGAAACACGGTCGCGTAGGTGGTGGAGTGGAAATACAGCGTTCCGGTGTACGCCAGCGATCCCGAACCTTGCAGTTGCGGCGATGCCGTATCGCCGTGGTCCATGAACATCAGCAGACCGCGAATGGTTCCGACCGTGTCGGTCGTATCGGCGGCCGTGTCCCAGTAGCTGCCTTGCGTGGTGCATTGCGCCAGCATGATGTTCGTGTTTATCGTCGACCCCAGATTCAGGTAGGATGGCGGCGCTGTCCCGTTGCACGTCAGGTCGGTCACCGGCACCGTATCCACGCGGGGCGACGACGGTTCTCCCGACGCGCCGCTGATCACCGGCTTGGCGCTGCCGTGGAAGTAAAACAGCACGCCGTCGGTCTGGTGCCACGTCCACGGGCCTCCGCCGCCTCCGCCATTGGCGCCGGCCGTCTGGGTTACCGGACTGCAGTTACCGGTGTTGAGATTGGTATTTACCACGCCCTGCGAGTTGGCGCAGGCCTTCGCCATGCGAATGCTGTCGCTGCCGCCGATGGCCAGGTCGCCATCCATGTAGTACACGCCGGGCAGAAACGTAATCACGTCATTGCCGTTCTCGCTGATCCCGTTGGGATAGTAGCCGGGAGCATATTCCTTGCAGCCGCGGCAGTACCACGACTGGGTCCCGTACTTGCTCAGATTGCAGGTCCAATAGGTGCTGTCGTTGTAGCTGCCGTAGTTCGTCGGCGCAGTGTCGGGACAGCCATCCATCTCCGGCGCGGCCAGATTGTAGTATTTGGTCCCATCGTTGTGGGTTGCTTTGGTTAGCGGAGTGACGCTCTTCATGCCCGCTGCCGCCGGCACCGTCGAGTAGGGATCCGGCACCGGACTGGCCGGCCAGTCCCAATGTCCCGTCGTCCCTCCGCTGAAGCCGGCAGGCAATCCCGTGTTGCCGTTCGTTCCATAACATCCGGTCGAACTGCCAGGCGCGACGTGCGGTCCGCCATAGGTCCCGACATCCGAGCCGGTAAAGTTCGGCCCGCCCTTTCTCGTGTCGATCACGCCGCTCGATCCGCACGACACCGCCGTCGCGCTGCTCGAGTTCACCACAATGCTTCGCGGCGGACCGCCAACAATCGTCAGCGAGCCGCCGCCCGAATAGGTCAAAGCCCCCGACATCGTGGGATGCAGGATCATGATCGGCGCGCCTTGCAAGATCTGCGTCAGCCCGCAAGTCGAATTCGCCGCCACCGTCTGTGTCTGACTTGCGGTAATTAGCGTGGCGAAATAGGTCTTCACTGGCAGAGATACGCTCACCTGCATGAACGGATAAGGCGCAATGGACGTAGGCGGAGGGGTTACGCCGGCCACGGAGCTGGGGAACGTCCACGAAACTGTTGCCGAGCCGCTGTTGTAGCCGTTAAATCCGTTCTTGCTGGCGTACCAGCACATGGTTGGACCGCTCGAGCCATAGGCGGTGCAGCTGCCGGCGCTGCCGGCCGCGAACCCCATGTTGGGCATCGTCGCACCGCCGGCGATCTGATAAACGTCCATCATGCCCGCTTCACATGCGGCGTCAGCAGCCGTTTGTGCCTGCTGGCGCTCAAACCAAATGTTCGTGTAATCCACGGCAAAGGCCATCACCGCCAGCAGAAACAAGCTCAGCATCAGGACGATGAGAATACTTGCCTGCCCGCTTTCTCTGGTGTTTTGAAGGGGCCCAGCTTCTCTAGTGTTTTGAAGGGGCCCGGCTTCAGCCGGGCCGTCCCCGATCCCTGGAACACCGGGCTTTAGCCCCTGAGCGCGACTGATCGCCTCCTGCAAAAAGCGTCCTCGCAACATTCCCATAGCCACCTCTTCAATAAACAATCCGTCCTTCGGCGGTGATCTGCATGGTGGGAGCAACAAATCCCGGCAAGCTCATGTAGGCAACATACGGGTAGTTGATCGTCACCTTGATTCGACTCGCAGGCGTAGAAGTGCCGTCCGGCCAGCTCGGCGTCACCGTCATCCCGCTGATGTCGTGAAAAGAGACGGCCGCGAAACCCCTCACTACCGTGCTGATGTTGCTGCCCGTGGTATCGCCGCAACCGCTGCTGGGTCCGCTGCAAGAACTGCTGTCGGTTCCATGCACGATGGCATAACGCACACCTTCCCGCGCGGCGTTGCCCAGCACGCTGTAGGTGTAAATCGTCATGCAGAATTCGAAGATCAGGAAGGTCAGCAGAAACAAGGTCCATACTGACAGCGCGAATTCAATCAGCATTGACCCGCACTGTTCGGAGACGATCCCCCGGCGGGCCTTGCCGCATCGCGCGTGAGTTTTGAAAGGGCACGCCTTCAGGTGTGTCGCCGCTGACCAGCTAGAGTCGCCGGCTTTAGCCGCTGTCTTCATCAGTCAATCGCCCGCATCTCAGCCGACCAATGCACTGACAGCGCCGGCATGGTGAACGTGAAGAAACTCAGCGGGATTGGCGGGCTGACGGTATAGACCACATCCACCCGTTGCGCCAGCATGCCGCTGGCTGACTCAGGGTCCTGATCGGGCGTGATGCTTAAGGAACCGGATGGGAAGGTGCTGCAGTTCGTAATGTACCCATTCGAGGTCTGTGTAACGCCAATCCCTTTCGAACAAACTTGTACCGACGTCTGGCTCGACATGTTGGCCAGCCCCGACATGTCGCCGCCCGCCAACCCTGCGACCCCTGCCGTATCAGCCAGCGATCCCGACGTCCCCGCCGATGGCAGTTGTTGTTGTGCTGGAGAAACGAAACCCTGTCCGGAATACAGCACCGCATTGCGCGAGGACGAGACCAGATTGGCAGCCACGATGAAGAAGTAGCCGACATCGACGGCGAAGCAAAGCATCAGCACCAGGATCGGCACCACCAGCGCCGTCTCAATCAGGCTTGATCCCTGATCGAGAGTTCGTTGTGGCTTGAATCTGGCCATCAACTAACCAGCCCTCCTAAGAGAATGCTAGGGCGCTGGCCACATGGGACCAATGTTTATCTGCTCAAAAAGGAAAGTTGTTTTTCCCATTTGGCACGATTCCATAATGGTTCGATCCGGCTGGAAATTCCGCCGCAATATCGCGTCATGTCATAGCTCGCGAGACTATCGCGCGCTAGCCTGAATTCGTGCACGCAGCTATAGCCGCACCAGTCGAACTTCCGCCGAGAATGATCGCCGCCAGTTCCAACTCTGTGAGCACGTCTGCCAGGTGGGCAAAGATCTTCTCATTTCCGGTGGTGCTGGCCATGGCTCTCGCAGCCTCCATCTTTGTCTTCGACAGCAGCAGCATCGCCGATCCGGATATCTGGTGGCACCTGAGAAATGCGCAGGTCTTTGTACAAACCCACTCCGTCGTTCATCACGATTTCTACTCCTTCACCGCGACCGGCTCGCGCTGGATTAATGAAGCCTGGCTGAGCGAGCTTCCATACTATTTCGCCTGGCAATGGTTCGGCATTCGTGGAATTTATCTCGTCATGCTGGTCGAGGTACAACTGATTCTCCTCGGCGTCTTTGGAGTAGCCTATCTCGCTTCTAAGAATGTGAAGTCGGCATTTCTGGCGTCATGGCTCGCAGTATGGCTGGCCACGGTTTCCTTTGGCCCACGAACCTTGTTAGCAGGATGGCTCTGCCTGGTCGCGGAGCTGTATATCCTCGCGCAGTTCAGGAATGGTAACGATAGGACATGGCTGTTGCCACCGCTCTTTATCCTATGGGCGAATCTGCATGGATCATGGCTTATCGGGATGGTATTGTTTGGCATTTTCTGCGCTGCGGGATTAATTCAGGGATCATGGGGACGGATTGAAGCTATCCGCTGGACGCCACATCAGATGGGCAAGCTGGCTCTGGTAGGCAGCCTCAGCATAGGCGGACTATTCTTAAACCCCTACACCTACCATCTCGTCTTCTATCCATTTAACTTCGCATTTAAACAGAGGCTTAATGTTAACCATGTCGACGAATGGATGAGCCTGGACTTCCATACCGTGCGTGGCAAAATCCTATTCGGGATGTTGGCCGCAACTATTATTCTTGCTTTAGTCCGCAAGCGGCGCTGGCGACTGGACGAGCTTGGCTTTCTGCTTCTTGGTTTCTATGCGGCCTTGACCTATAGTCGCTTCCTGTTCCTTGCCGCAATTGTCTTGACGCCAATCCTCGCCAGAGAATTGGATTTCTTTCCGCCCTACGATCCCAAGATCGACAAGAAGTGGCTGAATGCCATCTTCATGGTCGTCATCGTAGTCGGTTGCGTCTGGCGCTTTCCCTCTTCGCAATTTCTGATGCGTGACACCATTCGCAACTATCCTGCCCGGGCGCTGAACTACCTCCGCCAGTTCCATCCTCAAGGACCCGTCTTTAACGATTGTCTCTGGGGCGGCTATCTCATATGGAACGTCCGCAACATCCCCGTCTTCATAGACTCGCGCATCGACATTTACGAGTACAACGGCGTCTTCGCCGACTATCTCGACGCCCTCGGCATCAAGAACACACTGGAGATTCTGAACAAGTACCACATCCGCTACGTGCTGTTTCCGCGCGAGAGTTCGGTCGCTTATCTCCTGATGAACAACACGGGATGGAAGACTGACTATCAGGATGGGACGACCGTACTTGTAGAGAGAGTTGGTAAGGTCCCGTAGCAGCCGCCTCCTGGGCGTCGCATCCAGACACGTAGGGAGTCCGGAAGACGCGAGGCCGGTTCAGAATTTTCGCAATAAGCGCTTGACGATCAGACCTTGGTATTCCCGCAGAGTCTTAAAGGGATTCATCTTGCTCTGGCTTTTCTTTAAACCATAGTCGTAGCGAAGCGGCACCTCGCTGAAGCGGCTGCTATAGGGCAGCACGCGCCACAGCACTTCGAGGTTCGCCGCGAAGGACTTGGTAGTAACGAAGGCCGAGCCGTAGTGTTGCAGCGCGCGCTGTACTACGTCCGCCCGGAAGGCCCGATAAAAAATTGTGTAGTCGCTGATTCCCCGGATATGGAAAAACACCGAAAGCACGGAGTTCACGACATAGCTACCGAAGGTCCGCTGCCAGGGAAAATTAACATAGCCTCCGCCAGCTATGTAGCGCGAGGCGATCACCACATCATCGCCGCTGTGAATCCGTCGCGCCATTTCCGGCATGAGCTTCAAGTCACTGGTGCCGTCGCCCTCCATGATGAAGATGCAGTCGCCGGATTCGGCCCGTGCTGCCGCCGCAACCAGCCCGTCATAGAACGTCCTCGGGACCCCAAGGTTGACGGGATGAGTGATGATCTGCAGGTCGATCTTGTCGCGGAAGCGTTCGGCCTCTTCGACCGTGTTGTCGCGACTGCCGTCGTTCACCACGATGACCGCCAGCGGCATCGTCGCTGCCAGCTCCTCTAAGTGCTGGAGTACGGCGCCCAGGTTCGGCCCTTCGTTGTAAGCAGGAATGATGACGTAGCTCTTGGCCATGGAATCGTCCGGCAATCAGCTCAGCGGAAGGTCTCCACCACGCGCACCACGTCGGCGCGGTTCTGGGAAATCCAATCGAGCATCCGGTCAACGCCGGGCAGCGGGTCGATCGTGGGCGCCCAACCAAGCACTCGTTCGGCTTTGCGGATATCGGCGACAAATACGGGCTGATCGCCGGCACGAGGCGCGGCGTAGGTAACTGGAATTTTTCGCTCCAGCCGTTTTTCGAGGAAGGCAAGCAATTCGACCAGCGAGAGTGTACGCGATGGGCCGCCGCCCATATTAAGGATGTTGCCGCCACTGCGCACCGGGTCCGCCGCCGCACTCTTATAGGCTGCCACCAGATCGTCAACATGCAGCAGGTCGCGGATCTGAAGGCCATCGCCGTAAACCGTGATCGGACGTTCCAGCAGCGCCGCGATCGCGAACCACGCCACCCATCCCTGATCCTCCACCCCAAACTGCCGCTGACCGTAGATACACGATTGGCGAAACACCACTGTGGGAATGCCATAGATCCGCCCGTAATCGTGAACGTATTGATCGGCTGCACCTTTGCTGCAGCCGTATGGCGAGTGAAAGTCGAGTGGTCGATCTTCCCCGATGCCGTGCGGAAAGTCGCGAAAGCGGTAGCGGGTTGCATCCTTCTCACAGATGACGTCGGGCATTCCACCATAAACTTTGTTGGTGGAGGAGTAGATCACCAGCGGCTTGTTACCGGATTCGCGCACCGCCTCCAGCACATTGAAGCTGCCGCGCGCGTTGATTTCGAAGTCTTCAATAGGATGAACAATCGACGTGGTCACAGCCACCTGTGCGGCAAGGTGCAGTACCAACTCGGCGCGTCCCAGCACGTGCAGCAAGGAAAAGCTGTCGTAACGAACATCGCCCAGAACGAACTCGCATTGCGTGGGAAACCTCTGCTCCAGGTAACGAAGATTCAGGTCGGAGCCTTTGCGGGAGAGATTGTCGAACACGATGACGTGCCAGCCTTCGCCGACAAAAGCTTCTGCGGCGTTGACGCCGATAAATCCCGCACCCCCGGTGATTACAACAGTCCTTGCTGCCACGCCTCACTCCTGCGATCGTGCGAATGTGTTGATCTGGCGGAGAATCTTGCCATTATGCTGGTGGGTACGCCTGAACGCTAACCTCAGCGGTCATCAATCACATGGAAACGCAGTGTGTGATTCCCGCGTCGGCCGCAAACGCCGCATTGATCGCCGAAACCCAACGATGCAGGGCTGCTTTGCTATGTGGCTCGTTGCCGGTTCCAATCTACCATAGTATCAACGGGCAATGTGCCGCATGAGGCGCGTGTCGGGGTGCGCCGGTGAGACGCTCATCGCTAGGTTAGAATTGGGTCGCCTATGCCGAATCTGGATGCCGTGATCAGCAGTCGCACTTCGTCTGAGCCTGCGACCACGCCCCAACCCTCCTGGAAGCGCTTGGCTCATTCCTGGGATTTCCTGGCCGTGCTGCTCCTGATGATGGCGTCGTTGCCACTGGCATGGGTCTCACCGCATACCGTCATCGTGATTCAACAGCCGGGAGCATTCGACGATCATTGGGTGATCGACGCCGTTTACAAGGTAACGCATGGCGTCTACTTTGGGCGCGACGTCTCGTTTCTCTACGGACCACTCGCGCATTGGCTGATGGCCGCGCCGCCGCGCTTGGCCGGACTGTCGCTGGGTTCCATCTATACCAGCTACAGGACGCTGCTGTTGTGGTGCGCCATTCTGTTCAGCTATCTGGCGCTGCGCCTCCTGATCCCCGAGCAAGCAGCGTGGAAGCGCTTCCTGCTGTTGATCCTGCTGGGAATTTTTTGGACGTCGTGGGATGGTCGCACTGCCCTGGGTATCTTGCTCTTCGCACTGTTCCTGCGGGGCTGGTATGCCGTGCGAGAAGAGCGGCTCAGTCCTTTGGCATTCGCCTGCGGCAGCGCAGCTCTCATCGCGGTCGCGTTTTTGTATTCAGCCGATACCGGTGTCTATGGCATCGCGGCCTGGTTTCTGGGGTTGGTCGGAGTGGCGTGGGAAGGCCGCCACGAATCGCGTCGGTTTGTGCGTTACGCAGTGGCTGCCGGAACGTTCGCGGTTTCGCTTGTCGTGGTTGTATTCGTAATAAACACCCTGCTCATCTCCCCTCTCGATTTCTTCTTCTGGAGAAGTTCGCTGGCTCTGGTAAGTGTGCACCGCTGGAACGAGCCGTATCCCATGGACGCTGCCGGCGCCATCCATTTGCTGGCGCCGGCGGCGGTCGGCACGTGTCTGTTTCTGCTGCGGTTTCTGGTCAAGACAGATCGCAAAGTCGTTCTCACTGCACGGACAGGATTTCTGATAAGCGCATTTCTTTTTGCTCTATTGTCGATGCAGAGCGGACTGGTTCGCTCTGACAACAATCACATCGTGTTCGGCATATTTCCGATGGTGTTCTTCAGCGGTGCCGTTCTGTTTTCATTCCAATCGCGCATAGCTTCCGCGATTGCCGCGCTGGGAGCTGTCGCCTGCTCGATTGCTTTCTCGCCACCTGCGCCCCGGTTCCAGCCGTCGAGCTTGCGCTTCCGCCTGGCGCGCATGCTTCGCCCCATTACAACCTGTCCTGGAGGCTTTCGCGAATTCGATCACGTCTGTTATCCCAACAACTTTGCTGCGACACTCGAAACCACCACTGAATATTTTCAGCAAAATAGCAGCGACCACGATTCCGTCCTGATCTTTCCTTATCAGTACATGTTCGCCGCTGCGGCTCAGCGCACTGTAGCCGGTGGCGTTGAACAGTCATTCCTGGCGAATGGAGCGTACTTATCGCAGTTCGACATCGAAGGCATGCAGCGGGCGAGGGCCCCGGTCGGATTGTATTTTTCCGACGCCGGTCCCAGCGAGCTGGCCAGTCCAATCCTGAGCTTGCCGATCGATGGCATCAGCAACTTCACCCGCACGCCCGCTGTCTGGTTCTGGGTCTTTCGCCATTACCGTGCGGATCGGGAGTTCGCTCCCGGAATGATTGGATTGCGATCGGATGAGTCGCGGGCGTCCAGGATTTCGTTGCTGGAATCTCCGTTGACCATCGCCGCACACGAGTATCCAATATCAAGCTCGCCGGCAACGATCAGTCTGGGTGCTCCGAGCTGGCCGCCAGCAGGAGCTGATTTTCTGCGGTTGCGGATGCGGCTGAACTATAGCCCGCTGTGGAAGCTGCGCAAGCCACAGCAGTTGCAGCTCGAAATCACTCTGGCCGACGGCACACGATCGCTGCGGACCTTCGTCATCGAACCGAATGTCACTTCCGACATCTGGTTTTATCCGTGGAACGAGGCTGATCTGGCGCGCTACTTCGATGCTGACGAGAGCCGCTGGCGTGCTTCCGGTCGACCTGCGGTAACCGATCTCCGCCTGCTCATCACTCCCATGGATTGGTTTTCGCAGAAGCCGGAGTCGGTCGAAATCGAGTCAGCTGACGCAGTCGGCCTCAGTATGGCCCGCTAGGGAGACTCTGAGTAAGTGCGGGTTCGAAGGGGATTAAAGTCCGCGTTTGAAGCATTAAAGTCCGGGTTTGAAGGGGACGGCCTTCAGGTCGTCCGTAAGCTCAGCAATCATTGCGGCTTTAGCCGCTGAGGGCCTTGGATGAAATTTAATTAGAGTTTCCCCTAGGTCTCATTTTCCGCTGACCCTGCGCCCCAACGCCTTCAGCGGAAATCGCATTCCTTCAAACAGAATCTTGCGGTTGAACTTCGATTTGCCGGCCTCGCGCTCATAGAAAATGATAGGAAATTCGCAGAAGCGGGCGCCCTTGCGATGCAAATTGAATTTCATTTCCATCAGGAAGGCATACCCTTCCGACTGAATGGAATCGAGATCGATCTTCCGTAGCATCTCCGTACGATAGCCGACAAATCCCGCCGTCATATCATGCACGGGGACGCCGGTACACGAGCGCGCGTAGAGATTTGCGCCGAAGCTCAGTGCGCGCCGGCGAACGTCCCAATTCTGCGCGCCCCCGCCTTTCACGTAACGCGATCCAATCACCACCGGGTTCGTCTTCAGCAATTCAATCATTCGCGGCAGCAGTTCCGGCGGATGAGACAGATCGGCATCTGACTGGATCACATAATCCGCAAGATTTTCGCGAAGCACCTTTTTGATCCCGTCGCGGCAGGCCGAGCCATACCCGCCTTTGCCCGGCCGCGGCAGCAAATGAATATCGGGATCCGACGCTTGCATACGGCGAATCTCGTCCGCAGTACCGTCAGGCGAGTTGTCGTCGACAAACAGGACCGGCTCGTTGCCCGCAGCTTTGCGAATGCGGCTAACCAGCACGGCGATGTTGTCGTGTTCGTTATAAGTGGGAATGATGAGCATTAGGTCGGGTTTTCCATCGAGGGGGTGCGAGCAATTTGTGACGAATCAAGAAATTCTATCTTACAGGTCGAATCGGCGCCCTCTATCGAGAGCACGCATCTCCTCGCTCAGCGCTGCGCCATCGTGAGGCGTACTGCGTCTGCCTCTTCAACCGTAATCGATTCCGGCTGCAGTGAAACCCAATCCAGTGGCGTGGCAATAATCCGGAGATTGGTAATCGCGGACTTCGGCGTCGGGCGCCATTCGCTCTCATTCGAATCGAAGTATCTCGCAAGGTCCGGTCCCTGCCACGGGTAGAACCAAACATCGGTAGCCACGTTCGGCTGCAAGATAAACCACTGCACGTCACGAGTACCATCGGCGCGCGTGATCTCCAACTGTAATCGCTCCGGCTTGCGCAGCTTCCACGCGAAGCCGTAATGCACCGTCAGTCGCAGCCGGATAAAGTCGAAACCAGCGGGCCAGGCCGGAGCGCCGATGCTGGTCAGCGAGCGGCGCTCGTCAATCGCATACGTTTGCAGCGGCAATCCGAGGGATTGTGACTGCAAGACGATGCGCGCCGGACGCGAGTCATCACGCTGTAACGCCACCACGCCGGGCGTCAGTTCGTCTGCCAGGCGATAGCGGCGCACCATCCAGAACCAAACCTCCGGCGTGCGCGTGAAATTCGGGATTCCGTCGACGGGTACGCTTAGATAATTGCGCGACCAGCGCGCCGTTTCAGCCTGCGACATGTGAGTGTAGTCGTCGTCGGGCAGATACAGCGCGGCCGGAATTGGCTTGCCCTCAAGGCCGGCGATCTCCAGCCGCGAGAGATATGGGCCGCTGGCCGTGTAAGCCTGCATCAGCCCGCCAGCGACGTTGCGTCGAGCCGCGAGGCCGAACATTGTCTGATAAGGAAAGACAAATATCGAGTCCTTAGCTCCACTCTGTGCGCTAAGGAAGCTGGCTCCCGCGGTCAGCATTCGCGGCGTTAGCGGCTCGACGTAGCAGGCGCGATCGTATTCGTTGTAACCCGGAGGACATTCCGTCATCGGATTGCTGAATTGCCCATATAGACGGATCACGCTCGATGGGCGAAATACCGGATGCGAAAACAGCATGCATCCCGCCACTGCCACCAGAACGCCGACTGGCGATCCAAGCTTCCCGCGAAACGAGAACAGAATCACGCTGGCGAAGAAGATCATCGCGAACTCGCCGATGATGACGTGGCCGAGGTCGGAGCGCACGAGCGCGCTTTGCATCTCCACCACTGCGAGCACAAAGGCTCCCGCAAGAAATGCCGGCCGTTGCGCAATCGCAGCCGGTTGTTCCTCGCGCTTAAGAGTGCGCACCAGAAACACCGCTACGCCGATCAGCAGCCCGCCAACCAGGTGCACGGTTCCTTCGTCGGTCATCGCAGCGGGGGTCGCCCATCGATACACCGAAATCTGCGCCAGCGAATCGCGCCAGAACTTGAAGTCCAGCGGCGTGGCCATGAAACAGTTGACCGCGATTGCAAGCAGGAGCGACGCGCTAACAAAGGCCACCAGCGCGATCAACAGCCGGCTAGCGAAATGATCACGGCGCGTCTCAAAGCCAAACGCGACAAAGCAGATTCCCCAGGCCGCCGTCGTATAAATCCCTGTGTCCCCCGCGACGAGGAATGCGATAACGCAGAGCAGAGCGCCGGCGACTCCGGCAAATACCGCGCGCAGCTTGCCATCCCTCACCGCATACCAGCCACGCAGAAAAACTGCGAACATCAGCACCGGCAATGACGTTCGCAGCGAAAGCTCCCAGAAGGAACACATCAGCAAGACGAGTACGAATCGCTTCCACGGCGCCTGCTCCGGAAGCAGCAACCTGATTGCGAGATAAGCGAAGACGATGGCGCACCAGAGCGGAATAGTGTTCCACGTCGCGTACAAGCCACCGAAAGACAGCGGCATGGACCGCGCAGGGATCGAGGAGAGCCATTGATAGATGGGCCCATGCGTGAAGGCGACATCGCGGCCGATCCAGATTCCCTGGAGCGCCTTGAAGGGACTGTCGAAGTGCCAGTTGTCGTCGATCAGACCGAGGTTGGGGACGAGCGTGACGGTGCGGTGCGATAGCCAAACTGTGGGAAACGAGCCGAGCACGAGCAACAACGCCGCCAGCACATCCCAATACTGCTGAAGCCAGAATAGGCTCCTATGTTTCCTGGTTGAGATTTGCGAGCGTTCTCGGCTCGGGACGACATCGGCCTTCCCCATAGTCGAAAGACATTCTACTTGACGGAAACTTTCCGTGGTGGGCGACGCTGGGCAGTAACCGACAAGAACCGATTAAAGACCTTAGCACTTAGGTCTCGGTCGGTCGAATCGAGTTATTCACTTCATCTCTGCAGGATCTTGGAATAGTCTACGAACTGATCGACACATACTAACGCGGTCAATGTGGATGACTTCTCATCCTTGTCATCGCCGCGGTACACACAGTACTATGTGCGAAAGCCGGCCACCAAGCGCACGACCAGAACGCGAGCAGGGGCGTTCGTCTTAGCCGCAAAGCAGTTCCATCACGAGAAGAAGCATGCATAGTCCAGCCCAGGCCTTTCGCAGCGCTGTGTCGCAGAAGTCGCAGCGCGCTGGCTATCTTGCCGGACCGTTGGCGTTTGCAACGGCTGGAGCTCTCGCGCTCTTTTACCTTCTCACCAGCCTCTACATTGCGGCACATCGCGTCTTTTGGTTCGACGAGCTTTTCACCGTGCACATCGCGCGGCTGGCCAAAGTTGGAACCGTCTGGTCGGCCTTGGCAAATGGCGTCGACGCTCTGCCTCCACCCTATTACCTGCTGGTTCGCGTCTTCGATTCGGCCTTCGGACCCGGTGACATCGCTGCGCGAGTTCCGTCAGCTATCGCCATGTTCATCGGCCTGTTGGTGATTTTCGATTGCGCTCGACGCCTGACCGACGGCCTGCACGGCTTGATTGCGCTTTCCCTGGCCACCTGCTCGTTTCTGCCGTATTACGGATACGAAGCGCGCTCTTACGCAATCTACTTCATGCTGGCGGCCGTGAGCTTCTGGGCATGGAACTACAACGGTGACCGCCAGAATCTGGGGACATTCCTCTTCGGCGCGTCCTTCTTTCTCGGCGTCTGCTTCCATTATTACTTTGCAATTTGCATACTGCCCTACCTCCTGTGGGAGATGCTGCGCTGGAAGCTGGGACATCGGCCATCGTCGGACCTGCTTGCGGGGGTTGCAGGCGTGGTCATCCCGGTAGTTTTGCTTTCGCCGTTTGCGCTGTCGTTCTCACGCAAGTTCGCCAGCGGATATTGGAACCGTCCGACATTTCTCGAGCTTCGTTCCATCTTCGGCCAAATCTTTCCTGACGGATTGTTCCTGCTGGCTCTAGTCATGCTTTGGGTTGTGATGACCGGCTGGGAGGATCGCCAGGAGCCCACTCTCGCGATGCAATCGGCCGAGGCCACAGGCTGGCTCTTCCTGCTGATTCCACTGGTGGCATTTTTTGTCGCGGAGACGCTCACCAATGCCTTCTACAGCCGCTACTTCATCGGCGTGATTCCCGGCGTTGCAGTTGCCTTCGCGATTTCCCTGTACCGGTATTTTCGTAAGGCCGCTCAGGTTTCGCTGGGGATCTTCGTACTCCTGGCAGGCTGGGGAGTCGCGCAACAGATGACGGTCGTCCATCATCCCGACAAGGTGGAAGCCACCGGTATCCGCTCCTTCTTGCAGGTGGAAGACACGCTGCATCTCGAAGGCAAGCATTACTTCGTTTTCTCTGGCCCTTTGCTGTTTCTCGAAGCGCAACACTACGCGGCGCATCCGGAACAATGCGTCCTCTTCTTGCCTTCCGATTTCGACCGGCAGGTGCAGAACGGTCCCGACCCTTATTTGCATCAGCGCCTGGAGCTGAATTTGTCGCAGTACTATCCCATGCAGTTCTGGACCATCGAGGATCTGCGCCGTCATCAGGCGGATTCCGCACTGATTGAGCCAGATGACAAGACGCTGCAAGATTTGCACGCAGCCGGCATTCAGGCGGGTAGAAGATTCTCGACTCCGCTACAGGTCGATTATCTACGCTAGTTCCACTCGCATCCTTAGCGCCGATTGAAGCCTTATCCGAACTACCTGCAGTTGCAACGCAATAGCCAGCCTCGATATGGAATCTCCTCGCTTGCGCAGGAATTTCCTTCGCAACGGCCTCAAACTTGCATCTGACTACAAGACGCCCGCTTCGTGAATGTCCCTGGAGGACGTAATGACGCTCACGAGTGCCAGTATCCCCGAGTTTTGGATCATCGGTTTTTACATCGCGGTAGCGACCAGCATCTTGACGTTGATGGGCGTCGTCCTCTTCCTGTGGGGTAGGCATCCGTCCCGCGAAGAGCGGGCGCAGATCTATCAGATTCACGAGAGAATGACCCACATCGCAGATTCCACGCCTGTCCCCGGTAGAAGAGCAGCCTGACCGCGGCTGCACTATCCAGGAATCATCGACATCCCATCGTCCCGCGCTCTAGCTCTGCGCCACCTGTTTCGCCTACAATATCTTTCCAGTAAGGCGCCCAATCGCGCGTTTTCCCGGGCCATCCCACATACGACTGCGAACTGACCACGGCGCTCGTGTCGCTCAACAAGGAGCTATTGTGAAAAAGATCGGAATCATATTCGGCATGGAGACGACTTTTCCGCCCGCGTTGGTGGACAAGATCAACTCCATGGGCGAATCCGGCATTCAGGCCGAGCTCGCTACGGTCGGCGAAGTCCGCATGGCCGAGCCGTCTCCCTACCACGTGATCGTCGATCGCATTTCGCACGACATTCCCTTCTATCGTGGCTACCTGAAAAACGCGGCGCTGTCGGGCACCATCGTCATCAACAACCCGTTCTGGTGGAGCGCCGACGACAAGTTCTTCAACTACGCCCTCGGAGAGAAGCTGGGCGTCGCAATTCCGCCGACGGTATTGATTCCGCACAAGGACCATCCTCCGGGAACCACCGACCGCTCCATGCGAAATCTGCAATTTCCAATGCCGTGGGACAGCATCTTCAGCTACGTCGGATTTCCCGCGTTTCTGAAGCCCTTCGACGGCGGCGGTTGGAAGGATGTCTACAAGGTCAATTCGCCGGAAGAATTCTTCAACGCTTACGATCAGACGCGCGATCTCTGCATGACTCTGCAACGCGGCGTGAAGTTCAAGGAATATTTCCGCTGCTACGTTGTCGGGCAAGAGAAAGTCCACATCATGCAGTACGATCCGTCGGCGCCTTTCCACGAACGCTACGTCAAGAATCCGCCGCCGGTCGATCCCAAGCTGCTGGAACGCGTAGAGCGCGATTGCCTCACTCTGTGCCGCGCGCTTGGCTATGATCTCAACACCGTCGAGTTCGCCTGCGAAGACGGCATTCCTTACGCCATCGACTTCATGAATCCTGCCCCCGATGCAGATGTGAACTCGGTTGGCCAGGAGAACTTCGACTGGATCGTCAATAACGTGGCTGAGCTGGCAGTACGCAAAGCCATGGAGCATACCGGCAAAGTTTCCGAATATCGATGGAGCGCCTTTCTGGGAGGCGGCGTGCCGAAGAGTCAAAGCCCCGCCATACCGAAGACTGCGGCTGCGCCGAAAGCCGAAACGGCTTCTGAGCCTGCACCGGGCGCTCCGAAGCCCGGGACAATGCTTGAGGCGGCATCTAAGCAATTACGCAAGCGAGCCACGAAGGGGTAAACATGGAGCGGCCAAGCCTCAGCATCGGAATCGAAGAGGAATATCAGACGATTGATCCGCAGACGCGCGATCTGCGCTCGCACATCGCCTCCGAGATACTTCCCAAGGCCAAGCTCGCGCTGCATGAGGCGGTCAAGCCGGAGATGCATCAGTCGGTCATCGAAGTCGGCACGCGCGTCTGCAAAAACATCAAGGAAGCGCGCGAGAACATTCTGGACCTTCGCCGCGAGATGATCACGCTCGCCAGCGAGCATGGCATGTTGCTGGCCGCTGGCAGCACGCATCCGTTCTCCGATTGGAAGTCGCAGGAAATTTATCCCGACGAGCGCTACGCCCGCGTCGTTGAGGACATGCAGCTCATCGCGCGCGCCAACCTCGTGTTCGGGCTGCACGTCCACATCGGCATTGAGGACCGCAACACCTCGATTCACATCATGAACTCGATGCGGTACTTCCTGCCGCATATCCTGGCGCTCTCCAGCAATTCGCCCTTCTGGATGGGCATGAATACCGGCTTCAAGTCGTATCGCGTGAAGGTTTTCGAGCGCTTCCCGCGCACCGGAATTCCCGACACCTTCGCCAACTGGTCCGACTACGAAAACTTTGTCGCGCTACTCGTGCGGACCAACTGCATCGACAACGGCAAGAAGATTTGGTGGGACATCCGCCCGCACCCGTTCTTCAATACGCTGGAAGTGCGCGTCTGCGACATCCCCATGCGCCTGGATGAAACCGTCGCGATCGCGGCGCTGATTCAGGCGACCGTGGCCATGCTGTATCAGCTGCATGCATCCAACAAGAGTTACCGCATCTATGGCCGCGCGCTGATCAGCGAGAATAAATTTCGCGCCTCGCGCTATGGCCTGGATGGCAAGCTGATCGATTTCGGCAAGGAAGAGGAAGTTCCATTGCGCGAACTCATGCAGGAATATCTGGAGCTGATCGATCCCGTAGTGGATGAGCTTGGCTCGCGCGAAGAAATCAATTACATTCACGAGATGTTAAAAATGGGGACTGGCGCCGATCGGCAGCTCAAGGTTTTTGAAGAAACGCACGACCTGTCAAAGGTTGTGGATTACATGGTCGAAGAGACCCGCGTCGGCGTGTTGGAACCGACTGCCGCGCGGCGCTAGTAGAGCAGGCCGCCGGGGCAACGATTGGGATTTGAAGGGGCACGGCTTTAGCCGTGCCGTTGCGAGTAATTTTTGTTTTGTCATCCCGAGGAGCGCTTCAGCGCGACGAGGGATCTGCGGTTCGCCTGTTGTGAAGGAAGGCCGGTCCCTCGCTTTGCTCGTGATGACAATTTAATCAAGTCGAAAGGACATTACTTGATTCAACCCGTTCTCACCGATCTCACCAAAACTACCTTTGATCCCGAACTCTCTCCCGGCGCGCATAACGCCGTCTACACCTGCCTTCGCGTGCAGCCCAACGAGAAAGTCACGCTGATCACCGACAACGCCTGCCGCGAGATTGCGGCCAGCATCGCGCAGGAACTCGCGACGCTGGGCTCGCCCTTCAAGGCCTTTGTATTGGAAGATCTCGCGCCGCGTCCGCTGACCGCGCTGCCATCCGAAATTGCCGACGACATGGAAACCAGCGACGTCTCGATCTTCGCTGTCAAAGTGCAGCGCAATGAGCTGAAGTCGCGCATGCAGATGACCGACATCGTCAACCGCCGCAAGATGCGCCACGCGCACATGGTCAACATCAACAAGCAGATCATGCTGGAAGGCATGCGCGCGGACTACAACAAAGTCGATGCGATCAGCCGCAAGGCGATGGAGATCGTCACCAAGGCCAAAGAGATTCGCGCTACCAACCCCGCCGGCAGCGACTTCACCGCGACGCTCAACCCTGACTACCACTGGATCAAGACCAGCGGCATCATCAGCCGCGACAAATGGGGCAATCTTCCCGGCGGCGAAATCTTCACCGCGCCCGGCGAAGTCAACGGCATCTGTGTGGTCGATGGCGTCGTTGGCGATTATCTTTGCGAGAAGTATCAGGACCTGGCCCGCCAGCCGCTGACCATCCGCATGAAGAACAATCGCATCACCGAGGTCTCCAGCGACAATAAAGAGCTCGAGCAGGAATTCTGGGCCTACACTCACACCGACGAAAACAGCGACCTGGTCGGCGAATTCGCCATCGGCACCAACATTGAGCTCACTCACGTGATCGGGCAGATCCTGCAGGACGAGAAGTTCCCTGGCATCCACATCGCTTTCGGCAATCCCTACGGCGAGCACACCGGCGCCAAGTGGTATTCCTCGACGCACATCGATGTTGTCGGCACGCACTTCGACATCTGGGTCGACGGCCGGCAGATCATGGAGAAAGGGCGCTTCCTCATCGAGGCCTGATCATGGTTCCCGCTCTGCGCGAGGAATTCAACCGCAACTTCACGCCTGAGAAGTACCGGCGCTTTCTGGAAAACCTGGATCGCGCCTGCGGCACGCACGTGGAGTTTCCCGTCTCGGAGACGCCCTGCTTTGTTCCCCAAAGTCTGCTCGATCGCATGGCGCAGGCGGGCCGCGCGCTGATTCTGCAACTGGTCAACAATCCTGAGTATCGGCGTCTCTCCGATGTCACCATCCCTCCGCAATACAACGTTCCCAACGAATCGCCGCTGCCGATGTTCGTGCAGGTGGACTTCGGCCTGGTGCGCGGTCCGAACGGCGAGCTCGATCCGAAGCTGGTCGAGTTGCAAGCCTTCCCTTCTCTGTACGGATATCAGCCGGCCTCAGCGCGTCAGTATGTCGAGTCGTATGGGCTGTCACCCGATCTCGGAATTTATCTGAGCGGATATGACGACGATTCCTACTGGCGTCTGCTTGCGGCAGCTCATCGTCGCTGATCACGATCCTGAGAACGTCATCCTGATGGAGATCGATCCCGAGCATCAGAAAACGCTGCCGGATTTCCTCGTCACACAACGCAGGCTCGGCATCGCCATCGTCGACATTCTGTCGCTGGTGAAGCTCCGCAATAAGCTCTATTACTTCAAGAACGGTCGCGAAGTGGAAGTTCGCCGCATCTACAACCGCTGCATTGTCGATGAACTGGAGCGCAAAGGCATCGCGCTTCCGTTCGATCTGCGCGACGAACTCGACGTCGAGTGGGCCGGCCATCCCAACTGGTACTTCCGCATCAGCAAGTTCTCCATTCCGTATCTCAAACATCCGTCAGTGCCGAAGACGTGGTTCCTCGATCAACTCGCCGAGCTTCCGCCGGACAACGAGAACTACCTGCTCAAGCCGCTGTATTCCTTTGCAGGAGTGGGCATCAAGTTCGCTCCCACAATGTCAGACATCGATGCTATCCCTGTCGAGCAGCGCCACAACTACATCCTGCAGGAGCGCGTGCAATTCGAGCCGGTGATCCAAACGCCCCACGGCCCGACGCAGATGGAAGTTCGCATGATGTTTGTCTGGCCCAACGGTGGTGAGTTGACGCCGGTGCTGCCGCTGGTACGCATGGGCCGCGGCATCATGATGGGCGTCGACCACAACAAGAATCTGCAGTGGGTCGGCGGATCCGCGGCGTTGGCTGTCAAAGAGCCTTTTCACCACTGAGAACACGGAGGGCACTGACGCCTCGATTTCTCAGTGACCTCTGTGTCTCTGTGGTGAACAAGCCTTTTCCACCTTCGTGTTACCATCGATCTAATTAGCGCCAAAGGACCGCCCTGCTTGCGAATACTCTTCGTCGGAGACATCTTCGGTCGGCCCGGCCGGAACATCGTTCACGAGCGTCTGCCCGACCTGCAAAAGCAGCATGCCGTCGATCTCACCATCGCTAACGGCGAAAACGCTGCTGGCGGCTTCGGCATCACACCGCAGATTGCCGAAGAATTATTCGAGCTTGGCATCGATGTCATCACCACCGGCAATCACGTCTGGGACAAGCGCGAGATCATCGACTACATGAACTCGGCCAATGGCAACGAGGCTTCGCTGGCGCGCCGCGTCCTGCGTCCCGCAAACTATCCCGCCGGCTCACCCGGCTTCGGCTGGTATCAGGGACGCACCCGCGGCGGAGTATCCTACGCCGTCATCAACCTGCAAGGCCGCGTTTTTATGGCGCAGAATGACGATCCCTTTCGTGTCGCCGACAAGCTCCTGAAGGAGATCTCCGCGAAGGTCATCCTTGTTGACATGCACGCCGAGGCGACGTCGGAGAAGCTCTCGCTCGGCTGGTATCTGGAGGGACGCGTGACCGCCGTGCTCGGCACGCACACGCACGTTCCTACCGCCGACGAGCAGGTGCTTCCCGGCGGAACGGTTATGCAGACTGACGTGGGCATGACTGGCCCGTACGACAGCGTGATCGGCGTGCAGAAGGAACTAATCCTGCAGCGATTCCTCACCAACATGCCGGGACGCTTCGAGGCGGCCACAAACGACGTGCGCCTGTGCGCCACGCTAGTCGACTGCGACGCCGAAACCGGCCGGGCGACGGGCGTGCAGCGGATTATGCTGCGGGAAGGCAGCGATTAGCGATTAGCAACTAGCTTTGGCCCTCTGTGTTTTGATGCTGCAGTGGATGTGAAACGCATTGCAAGATGCTTGGAATACCCGTCCGCGCTCGAAGAGGCTAAGGTCTTAGCTAGTCGCTAATTGCTAGTTGCTAATTGCTTCTTATGAAACCCGACGAACTCTGGATGGACGAAGCCTTGCGCGAGGCGCAGCGTGCGCTTGCGCTAGGTGAGGTTCCCGTCGGCGCGGTCGTCGTCTACGAGGGCCGCGTGGTCGGGCGCGGGTGCAATCGTCCCCTCAGCGCACACGATCCAACGGCTCATGCCGAGATTCTCGCTCTACGCGAAGCTGGCCAGACCATCGGCAACTATCGTTTGCTCAACTGCGACCTGTATGTCACGGTCGAGCCTTGCGCCATGTGCGCCGGAGCCATCACGCACGCGCGCATTCGCCGGCTAGTCTACGGCGCCGACGATCCCAAAGCCGGAGCCGTGCATTCCATGCTTCAGGTGCTCAATCACCCGAAGTTAAATCATCAGGTGGAAGTCAATTCCGGAGTTTTGGCTGCGCGCAGTATGGATCTGTTGCAGACCTTCTTCCGCGAGCGGCGGAACTCGCAGGACCAACCACAGCATCGAAGCTGTTAACGTCTTATCGTTCCCTCGCACCGTTAATTCCAGTAGAATCGGAGGTTAGCACTGATTCGTCCGAGTGTACTGGCCTGCGCTGCCGCTCCCCAGCGTTCTGGCGCAGATCGCAGCAGACTATGCGTCGAATAAATCGCCTTCTCCGGTACTTCAAGCCCTACTGGTTTTACCTGTTGGCATCGGTGATCTCGATGGCGCTGGTAGGGTTGCTCGACGCCTTTCGTGTGCTGCTGCTGGGCCCCGTTCTCGATCAGGTGCTCAATCCCAGTTCGCAGTCGCGCTCGCTTCCGCTGCTGCCGATTCCTCTCTTTGGCATCAAGTGGGACCTGCGATCGTTTGTTCCGCAGCACTTCCACAACGTCTGGGCCGTCGTCGCCTTTGCACTGATCATCTCCACCATCCTCAAGGGAATCTTCGATTACGGCGGCACCTATCTGGCGAACTACGCCGGCTTCGGTATGACCACCGATCTGCGCAACGAACTTCACAACGCGACGCTGCGCCGGTCGGTCGGATTCTTCCAGCAATACTCCACCGGCACGTTGCTGTCTGCGATCGTCAACGACGTCGAGCGCGTCCAGTTCGCCATGTCCAGCGTGCTGGCCGAATTCCTGCAGCAGTTCTTTACCTTCATCTTTGTCGCGATGGTCGTCGTGGGCGTAGGGCGACGCCTCACCTGGGTGCTGCTCATCTTCGTGCCGATCATCATCCTCTCGGCGCGGCGCATCGGGGTTCGCGTGCGCACCACCACGCGCAAGGGTCAAGACAAGCTGGCAGAGATCAACAATCTGCTGCATGAAACCATCACCGGCATTCGCGTGGTGAAAGCCTTCTGCATGGAGGCGTGGGAGACCAACCGCTTCCGCGAAGCGGCGCGGCGTCTGTTCAAGGCGAATCTGCGCTCCACCAGCGCCTTCGCCATCAACTCGCCGATGATGGACATCTTTGGCGCGATCGCCATCGCTTTGCTCATCCTGATGGGCCGCGAGTACATCAAACACGGCTACCTGAGCGAGGGCTTCTTCATCGCGTTCATCATTGCGGTTTTCAAGATGTACGAGCCGGTGCGCAAGTTTGGGCAGTTCCACAACAATTTCCAGCAGGCACTGGGCGCCTCCGAGCAGATCTTCAATTTCCTCGACGCGCAGGACGACGTCCAGCAGCGGCCGGGCGCAATCAATCTGCCGCCATTCCAGCGCGGGATCCGCTTCGACCATGTTTATTTCAGCTACTCCAAGAATGATGCCGACCGCGATGTCTTGCGCGACATTGATCTCGAGGTAAGTCCTGGCGAGGTGGTGGCGATCGTCGGCTCCAGTGGATCGGGCAAGACAACGCTGGTCCATCTCTTGCCGCGCTTCTTCGACGTCAGTCGCGGCCGCCTGCTCATCGACGGGCATGACGTGCGCGATCTCACCGTGCGCTCGCTGCGCTCGCAGATCGGCATCGTGACCCAGGACACCATCCTGTTCAACGACACCGTGCGCAACAATATCGCTTACGGCCAGCCCCAGATTCCGCCGGCGGCGGTCGAGGAGGCCGCCCGCATGGCGCTGGCGCATGACTTCATCATGACGCTGCCGAAGGGATATGACTCCATTATCGGCGAGCGCGGTTTGCGTCTGAGCGGCGGTGAGCGCCAGCGGCTGTCGATCGCGCGTGCCATCTTGAAGAACGCGCCGATCCTGATTCTCGACGAAGCGACGTCGGCGCTCGATACCGAGAGCGAGGCACTGGTGCAATCGGCGTTGCAAAACCTGATGACCGGACGAACGGTGTTTGTGATCGCGCACCGGCTATCGACGGTTCGCCGTGCCGATCGCATCCTGGTTCTGGAAAATGGGATGATCACCGATGAGGGCTCGCACGAGTGCCTCATGGGACGCACCGGGACCTATCGGCGGCTATACGATTTGCAGTTTGACGACATCGAGGCAATCTCAGGAACGGAGTGATCGCGCCATGAACGTCCGCTCCATGACCGGCTACGCTCAGATTAAGGTTCACGTGGATGACCAGCTCACGTTGAGCCTCAGTCTGAAATCTGTAAACCATCGCTTTCTTGATCTCCATCTGCGTATGCCGGGCGATCTCGATCCCATCGAGATCAAGGTGCGCCGACTCCTGAAAGAACGCCTGCATCGCGGGCACATCGAGGTCACCATCAGCCTGGAGCGCAGCGGCGGAGCGGCTTTCTCTGTCAATCGCGATCTCGTCGGCGGATATCTGCGGACCTTTCGCGAAGTTGCTGAGGAGTTCGGTGTCAGCGCCGAACCGGATCTCAATGCGGTGCTCAAGATGCCAGGAGCCTTGAACGCAGCTGAGAATGGCGATGCCATGGCAGTTTTGGAAGAACAGGTTACGGCTGCCTTGAAGGAATGCATCGACCGACTGAATCACATGCGCGAGGAAGAAGGTCACGGTGCAGCTGCCGACCTGCGCAATCGCATGACACATCTTTCATCCGCAACCCATGAGGTCGACCAGCTTCGCGGACGCGTGCTCAAGGCTTATCAGGAAAAGCTGCACGGCCGAATGCAGGAATTGCTGGGCTCGCACATCGATCACGACCGCATACTGCAGGAAGCGGCGATTCTGGCTGAGCGCAGCGATATCCAGGAAGAGTTGGTGCGGATGAAAAACCACATTCATCACTTCCTTTCGCTGCTCGATGCTGGAGGAGAAACCGGCAAGAAACTAGACTTTCTGTTGCAAGAGATGAACCGCGAAGCCAATACGCTCATGTCAAAAACGACTGGCGTAACTGGCGAGGCGCTGCGCGTCACCGAACTCGGCCTTGCGATGAAGTCGGAAATTGAAAAGGCACGCGAACAGATACAGAACCTGGAATGAGCGGAATCGTCTTCATCATCTCGGCGCCCTCGGGCTCAGGCAAGTCGACCCTGACCAACGAACTGCGGCGCATTGTGCCGAACCTGGAGTTCTCCATCAGCTATACGACGCGGCCGCCGCGCGGCAGCGAACAGTCGGGGCGCGAGTACTTTTTCATCACCCGCAACGAATTCGAGCGGATGATCCAGGAAGATGAATTTCTGGAGCGAGCCGAAGTCTTCGGCAACTACTACGGAACGGCCCGGCGCTTCCTGCGGGAAGCAACGGCTCGTGGTCACGATCTGCTACTCGACATCGACGTCCAGGGCGCGGCTCAGGTGAAGTGCAAGGTTCCCGATGCGGTGAGTATTTTCGTGCTGCCGCCGTCACGCGAGGAACTGGAGCGGCGACTGCGACGGCGCGCTGAGGCCGACGACAATTTGCAGAAGCAATTAATGGGAGATGGAGCGCGGCTCTTCAACACGGAGGCCATTATCCAGCGCCGCCTGCAGACTGCCTCCCACGAGATTGAGAATTTTGCCCAGTACGACTATATTTTGGTCAATGATCGGCTGGAGGAGTCGATTGACATTCTGAAGTCGATCGTTGAGGCCGAGCGGCTGAAGCGCTCTCACATTGTCTCTACCCCAAAGGATGAAACGGTGGTGGCGATTGCGAATCGCGCCCTACGGAAGCCTATGATGAAGCAGGTGGAGACGATTCTGGCGACGTTCGATCTTTCCGGTTTTCCCACTGTCACGGAGTGAGCTATGAAACTGGTTGAAGGCTTCGATAGTAATTATCGGTATGTCCTGGTAACGGCCCGGCGCGCTCGCCAGATTCAGAATGGCGCACGCCCGGTTCTGGAGCCGCACTCTCGCAAACCTTGCCGTATTGCCGAGGAGGAGGTCCAGGCCGGCAAGGTGAAGTGGGAAATCCCGCCGACGGCGGCTGCACCTTCGCTGGAAGCGGCCGCTGAGACGCAGGACGGGCGCGTGGGCGGCGACGCCGACGACTAGAATCGTGAGCCTGTGGCGGCGCATCACGTCATTAAGAGACCCCCATGAAAATCGCACTGGGCGTAAGCGGTGGCATCGCCGCCTACAAAGCCGCTGAAATCGTCCGCCATTTGCAGGAGCGCAATGTGCGCGTGCAGGTCATCATGACCGCGGCGGCACAGGAGTTTGTTCGTCCTCTCACCTTCGCGGCGCTCTCCGGCGAAAAGGTCATCACCAGTATCTTCGGCTCGTCGGCTGAAGAACCCAATCTTGACTCTGCCGTAGAACACATTTCTGTCGCGCAATCGATCGACTGCCTGCTGGTAGCACCCGCCACCGCTGATGTAATCGCAAAATTCGCGCAAGGCATCGCGAACGACTTCCTCAGCACGCTCTATCTGGCTACAACCGCTCCGGTGGTTCTCGCGCCCGCAATGAACGTCAACATGTGGCAACATCCGGCAACCCAAGCGAATCTCGAAATCCTGCGACGACGCGGTGTTCATGTGGTCGAGCCGGACAGCGGATATCTCGCCTGCGGCATGATTGGCGCCGGTCGACTTGCGGAGCCCGAGCAAATCGTTACAGCGACTCTGGAGCGACTCGGTGTTGCTCAGGATCTTGCCGGCGAGACCGTGTTGGTTACGGCTGGTCCGACGCATGAGCCGATCGATCCGGTGCGATACCTTGGAAATCGCTCGAGCGGAAAGATGGGTTATGCGATTGCCCAGGCCGCGCTGCGGCGAGGAGCTAAGGTCGTTTTGGTCAGCGGCCCGACCACGATCCAACCGCCGAGCGCGGCTGACACCGTCTTTGTCGAAACCGCGCAACAAATGCGCACCGCGGTACTCGATCGCTGGGAGCAAGCGAGCTTCATCATCATGGCGGCAGCGGTCGGCGACTATCACGTAACAAATGCCGCGAAAGAGAAGATCAAGCGCGACGGGGCGATGGCGCTCCAACTCGAGCCGAATCCCGACATCCTTGCCGATCTTGGGAGCTTGCGGCACGCCTCGGGCAAAACGTTTCCGATTCTCATTGGCTTTGCCGCGGAGACGGAGAACGGTCTGGAGAATGCGCGCGCCAAGCTAACGAAGAAGCACGTCGATGCAATTGTGCTGAACGACGTCTCGCGGTCAGACATCGGCTTCAACTCAGATCGCAATGAAGTTACGATCGTGACCGCCGGCGAGGCAATCCAGATTCCCGAAGCAAGCAAGCTCGACATCGCCCAGAAGATCCTGGAATTTGCATTGCGTCTGAGGACGAACCGCGAAGCCCCAGCGATGAAGTAAATTCGAGATACAGCGTAGATTCGCGTCTCCACACATGGCCCTCGATCGCAACCTGCTCCGCGAACGTCTCCAGTTCTATCGCGAACTCGGTGTCGGTCCGCTTTATCGGCAGGAAACGCGGATGACTTCGCTACCAGAAACAGCCACAGAAGGGCCGCTCGAAACTCTCGAAACGGTTGAGGATGCTGCGCCGCCCACGCTTGCCAGCGACAATCGCGATGCTCAGTTACGGGTGATCCTCGACGACATCGGCCCCGACTGCCAGCGCTGCAAACTCGCCAAACTCGGTCGCAAGCAGATTGTCTTCGGCACCGGTGATCCTTACGCGGAGCTGCTGTTCATCGGCGAAGGGCCGGGCGCAGATGAAGACGCGCAGGGCCTGCCGTTCGTCGGCCGCGCTGGACAACTGCTGAACAACATGATCGCGGCGATGGGATTGAAGCGCGAGCAGGTTTACATTGCCAACATTGTGAAGTGCAGACCGCCGGGAAATCGTACGCCTGAACGCGACGAGTGCGACACTTGCTCGCCGTTTCTGATGCGGCAGATTCAGGTGATCCGGCCAAAGGTAATTGTGGCGCTTGGTGCGACGGCGGCGAAAAATCTCCTCGGCCTGAACGACTCCATGACCTCGATGCGCGGCCGCTTCTATGACTTCTCACCATCAAGAACAATGATGGATACTGGCGAACCATTCGCTTGCAAGCTCGCTGTGACCTATCATCCGGCCTTTCTGTTGCGCGATCCGCGGCAGAAAAAAGAGGCGTGGAAGGACCTGCAGATGGTGATGCAGTATCTTGGACTATCTGCGCCGAAGCGTGCGCCTGAGGGCAGTTAGCCTGCAATGGCGCAATTCTGCGATGTTGCCGTGCCTGTCCCGCTCGACGCCACCTTTACCTATCGCATTCCCGAGAACGCGCCGGAGCCTGTTGTTGGCGGCCGCATCATCGTTCCCTTCCGAGAGAAACGCCTGTGCGGCATCGTTACCGAGCTGCATGATCGCGAACCGAAGTTCACCACCCGCCGCCTGAGCCAAGTTCTGGATTCAACCCCATCCCTTACTCCGGAGCTGATGCAGCTGGGGCAGTGGATCGCGCAATACTACATCGCGCCGGTGGGCGAGGTTTTTCGCACGATGCTGCCGCTTTCGGCTGAGTTCCGGCGCATCGTTGGATACCGGATTACGGACAAGGGAATTGCTGCACTTCATGCTGCAGCAACCGGCGGCTCGTCACTTCGCTCGCAAAAACAGCCGGAGCACCAGGATCTCGAATACGCCGCATTAAATCGGCTTGCGGACGGAGAGATCGTTCGCGAGGCGACGCTCCGCTCCGGTACCGGCGCGACTAAATTATTGCTGCAGGGCTTGCTGCGGAAGAAGTGGATCATGCGCGAGGACCTGAGCGATGTCCGCGACGCCAGCCGCACCATAACGTTCGCCACGCTCAAAGAGGTCGAAGGCAAGCTCAACGCCAATCAGCAAACAATCGTCGCGTACTTGCGTGGTCAGGAAGGTCAACGCGCTGCCGTCGGAGCCGTTCAGGAGCTGGGCGTTCCCCGCACGACGCTGCAGACGCTGGTCCGTCGCGGCATTGTCGAGCTAAGTGAAAAGCCGGCGGGGTTTCATGTTTCAGGCCTGAAGCCACGCAAGCTGGAGTTCCTCTTTACGCCTGCCCAAAAGGCCGCGCTGGATCAGATTATCGAGGCAGTCGACCAGCACAAGTTTCTGCCAATGTTGTTGCACGGCGTCACCGGCTCCGGCAAAACGGCGGTTTACCTATCGGCAATGCAGGCGCTGCTGGCGAAAGGCCGCTCGGCGATTCTGCTGGTTCCAGAGATCGGATTAACCCCCGCCGTGGCGGCCGATCTGCATCAGATCTTCGGTGATGAAGTGGCCATTCTGCATTCGGCACTCAGCGACGACGAGCGTGCCGAGCAGTGGAAGCGCATCCGCAATGGTGACTCCCACATTGTGGTAGGGACGCGGTCGGCGGTGTTTGCGCCTGTTCCTGATTTGGCGCTGATCGTGGTTGACGAAGAGCATGACCACTCCTACAAACAGGAAGAGATGCCGCGCTATCACGCGCGAGATGTGGCCGTGATGCGAGCCAAGATGTCGAATGCGGCCGTGGTACTGGGCTCCGCAACACCGTCACTTGAGACGTACCACAATGCGGTACAAGGCAGGTACAAGCTCTTGGAACTGCCCGAGCGCATCGAGAAGCGACCGTTGCCGGAGGTCGAGGTACTCGACATGCGCGAGGAGTTTCATCGCACGAAGAAAGAGGAAGTGCTGTCCCGCACGCTGCTAGAGGAAATCGGCGATCGATTGTCGCGGCACGAGCAGGTGATGGTGCTGCTCAATCGGCGCGGCTATTCGGCATTTGTGCTCTGCCGCGAGTGCGGCGAATCGGTGCAGTGCAAGAACTGTGCCATTGCGATGACGTATCACAAGCGCGAGCATCGCCTGGTTTGCCACTATTGCGGCCACATACGACCCGCACCGAAGACATGTCCGAAGTGCGGCAGCGAGTACGTGCAGTATCTCGGCACTGGATCGGAGAAGCTGGAACACATATTGCACGGCCTGTTTCCGCAGGCGCGAATTGCGCGGCTGGACCGGGATACGGTTCGCGGCCGCGACGACTTCGAGCGGATGTTGTCTGCGCTGCATGCCGGCGAGATCGATTTGCTGGTTGGCACGCAGATGATCGCCAAGGGGCATGACGTCGCCAACGTGACGCTGGTGGGAGTCGTCGGCTCCGACGCGGCACTCAGCTTTCCGGACTTCCGTGCTGCCGAGCGAACCTTTCAGTTGCTCACGCAGGTCGCCGGCCGCGCCGGCCGCGGCGACACGCCGGGCACGGTCGTGCTGCAGACTTTCTTCCCCGACCACTACGCCATTCGGTTCGCTGCCGCGCACGACTATCACGGCTTCTACGAGAAGGAAATTCGGTTTCGCAGCTGGATGCATTACCCGCCGTTCAACGCGGTCAGCAACGTACTGGTGCGGAGCCAGAAGCTCGAAGAAGCATTGGCGTGGTCGGGCATTCTCGGTAAGTGGTTCGCAGGCACGCGACTGGAAGGCGTGCGCGTGATGGGTCCCGCAGCTGCGGCAATCGTGCGACTCAAGACCGAGTATCGCTATCACTTTCTGCTGAAGTCGGCGAGCCGCGAACGTATGAACGGCGTGCTACGTGCCATGTTGGAGCACGCGGATAAGGAGAAGATTCCGCGGAATCACCTGGTGGTGGACGTGGATGCGCTGTCGATGATCTAAGCAATTAGCAACTAGCGATTAGCAATTAGCTAAACCCACAAATCCAGCTACGGTGAATCTTGTCGACACGCGTAAGTGGCCTGCCGTTAGTGCGACGGCGCAGCATCAACAATTGCTATCGCAAGCCGCGGGCGCTGGGCATTGATCACCAATGGCTAGTTGCTAATTGCTAATTGCTAGTTGCTAGTTGCTAATCGCTAATTGCTTCCTCTTCACCCCTTCCACGCGCCCAAGGCTTTCCTCACCAATACAAGTTGGCCGATGTGATAGGCGTTGTGGTCGGCGGTCAAGAGCGCCTGGCGCAACAGGGTCTGTCCAGAGCCATGAGGAATAGGCGCGAAGAGGTCGCGCTTCGGATCATTGACAAGCTCCCGCATCTCTTCCAGATAGTCGTGAATTGCCTTCACGCTCTTATCCCACGCTGTGGTATCAGCCGGAGCCGCGGTCTTTGGCCAGTAGCCTTCCGGCCAATCCGGCGATTTGTGGCGCGCATCGCGGCTGAATTCCACGATGTCCCACAGCGCCAGGCGTATGTGTTCCAGCAGCTGCCAGGCGGAATAAGGCAATCCTTGGGGCACGCGACCGCGCAGTTCTGCAGGAAGATCGGTAACTGCGGCAGAAAAATCGGCGTGCGCTTCGTGCCAGTCCAGCACTTTGGAAAGTTGTTGACGTAGCTGTTTGTCGCGATCCATAAGGCCTCGTATTTGGGAATAACGACGTATTGGATGTTGTAGCGATGCCGTTGGATGTGGAGATGCGCAGAGTTGTAAATGAAGGCTCGGCGAGAATCAACCGTTGCGATGCGGGATATTAAGGGTTGCGCTTCCGGCGACGGTGCCGCTCCAGAACGCTGAAGGCATCAGGATTGACCAACACGGTGAAGCCATTGCGCAGGCGGGCCGGATCGGGATCGACCACGACGGCGCGGTCGCCTTCGATGCATCCGCCGAGTACGCGGCCCAGGCTGAGCAGCGACCGGCTCCCGCAAACTTCACAGGTCTCGCCGCCGCTGTTGCTGATGATCTCGCAGTCAGCGCAAAGTACTGCTTCTAACAAGGCAACGGAATTCAGAATCGGTTGCCACTTGCTGGTTTCGTCCATAAAAGGCCGTAACTGTAAGCTACCGGCCAAGAGCTGCATCGAAGAAGTGATTACTTGAATACCGAAGCAGGAAGGTAACGGGGTATCAAGATATGTAAGCTTCGGCCGAATTCAGGCTTGACTAACGCGCCCGTTTCCGGTTTAGGCGTCTGCCGCAGGAGGGAGCAGATGATGATTGAGCGCGAACAGCGCCAGTTCCAGGCGATTGCCAACGCCGATTTTGTTGAAGATGTTGGTGAGGTGCCGCTTGACCGTCTCTTCGCTGATGCCGAAGGTTTCCGCGATGTGTTTGTTGGTGGAACCTTCGGTGATGAGCGTGACCACCTCCAGTTCGCGCGCGGTGAGTCCAAAGGTCTTGCGCGGCGGCGGAGCAGTTTGCGCGGCGAGGTCGCGCAGCACCTGAACCAGATTCTGCACTGGGCGGCCTTCCAGCCAGTATTGCCCCTGCATGACGGCGCGGACGCAGGCGGACAGGTGAGCGACAACTGCATCTTTCAGCACGACGCCACGAGCGCCGAGTTGGAGCGCTTCCAGGATCTGTCGCTTGTCGACCTGCCCGGTCAGGACGATGGTGCGCGTGCCACCGTTATCGCCGGTGAGTTCGCGCAGCGCTTCCATGCCTGGCATCTTGGGCATAGCAAGATCGAGGAGAAGGATGTCGGGGTGCAAAGTGCGCACCATATGAAGTGCTTCAACGCCATCCTTTGCCTCGGCCACGATCTTCATCATCGGATCGGCCATCAGCATGTTGCGCAGACCAATACGCACAACCGGATGATCGTCAGCAATCAGAATTCGAATTGGAGTCGCCGCCATCTCAGTTCCTCGCGTTGAGGGATGGTCTTCTCAATGCTACTTAGGCTACTTAGGCCGCTGATCCTTCGGCTGGAAGAGCCACGGGACCGAGGTCTCGTGTCAATTCCTCCTCCACCGCCCTGAGCGCCACTACGGTCTGCTCCAACACAGGCCCTGCCGCGGTCAGATCAGAATCCCTTCCCATCTGTTCCAAAGCTGTGCAGTATTGCGCCAGCTGCCTGGCACCGATCATCAGGCTGCTGCCCTTGAGATAGTGTGCTCGCTCGCGAAATTCCGCCGCATTGCCTCCACTCAGCGCCTGGCGGAGATTGTCAATCGTTGCACGCGCCTCGCCCACATACTCTCGACAGAGTTCGGCGAGAACTCCGGTATCGCCGGCGGTCGCTTGCCGCAGACGATCGAATATCTCGCGAGCTAGTACCGCTTCAGACACGCAGCTTGATGTCACCCCATCAGGTCTTGTACCCAATAGGTAATCCTACTGAGCGCTTGGCGTCAAGCAGGGAATAATACGCCACAAGCCGAATCTTGCAAAATAACCTGCTCAGGCTGGAAGGTCGGTCGATAGTTGCCGAAGAGCCGTTTTCGCGTACCCGAAGCATGGTAAACTCCGACGAAAAGCTGGCAAGCGTTCAACAGCCCGAGGAATGAGATGTCCACAACAGCTGCAGTTCACCATGCGACGCACCTTACGGGGATAGCTCCGCAGTTTCTGGTCGACGATCTTGACCAAGCAATTGCCTACTACTGTGACAAGCTTGGCTTCAAGCTCGATTTTAAGTATCAGTCGTTCTACGTGGGCGTTACCCGTGACGGATTCGCGATACATCTCAAGCATGCGCCTAAGTTGGCTGCGGACAGAGAACATCGCAAACAGAACGAACATCTGGACGCGTACATTTCCGTCTCCGGCGTCCGCGGTCTGTTCAGAGAGTTGGAGATGCGTGGTGCTCAAGTGATCAAGCCGCTGGAAGAAAGACCGTGGGCATGCCTCGACTTTTACGTCGAGGATCCTGACGGCTACATTCTCTGCTTCAGTGAACCAAACGCCTAACAGCGGTGCGCCTACGACGCCAGCCGCGAAAAATCGGGTTTGCGCTTCTCCAGGAATGCCTGCAACGCTTCCCTGGTTTCAGGCGAATCCAGCCGTTCTGAGATGATGGAGACTTCCTCGGTCAGAGCGCGCTCGACTTCTGCGTGGAATGTGCGCTTCATCAGGTCTTTGCAGGCAAGCACGGCGGCAGGCGGTTTCTCGGATAACTGTTGGGCTATGCCTGAGGCGGTGGGAAGCAAAGCATCGAGAGCCAGGACGCCATTAATCAGACCGAGTTCGTATGCGCGTTGAGCGGTCAGAGGAGCGGAGAGGAAAAACAATTCGGCGGCGCGCTGGCGCCCAACCAGCAGCGGCAGCAAGACCGTGGCAGCAGCTTCGGGGACGATACCCAGATTGATGAAGGGCATCATGAACCTGGCGTCCTCGGCGGCGTACACCAGATCGCAGTGCAACAGGATGGTCGTGCCGACTCCGACCGCTAAACCTTGCACGGCGGCAACGATGGGCTTCTTCGCCATAGCGACGGTGCGAATGAAACGCACCGCAGGTGGAACTGCCTGTCCCTTCCATGGCTTTTTCATGAAGTCTTCCAGGTCGTTGCCGGCGGTGAAGGCATCGCCTCTGCCTTGCAGCAGGATCACGCGGATGGCAGGATCGGATTCGGCCTGATCAACGGCGTCGGCCAGCGCATCGTACATTTCTGCGGTCAGAGCGTTTTTCTTCTCGGGACGGTTGATGGCAATGTGCAGCACAGCGCCGCTGCGTTCGACTTCGATGTGCGACATGGGTCGGGCCTCGTATGGATTGAGCTTGTACTGATCAAGTTAGAACAGGCTGCGCAGATCAGCAAGGAAGGTGGCTGCGTCAGAAGGCGGCGGGCCGCGGGGAGGCCGCCGCTCGGACGGACGAGATTTGGAATGACTGTCTGCACCCCATACAATGTTTGCCGAATCCAATCGGTTGTTCTTTCACCTGCGATTCGCAGAGTTCAGCAAGGAGAGCATCATGTCCGCTAAGATTCCCGAAAATTTCATGGACCTGTTTCAGAAGAAAGCGTTCGGCAGCTTGAGCACGCTCATGCCGGATGGCAGCCCGCAAACCAACCCGGTGTGGGTTGACTATGACAATGGGGAGGTTTGGGTAAACACCGCGGTTGGCCGTTTGAAGGACAGAAACATGAAACGCGATCCGCGCGTGTCGGTAGCATTGATCGATCCTGACAATCCTTATCGCTTCCTGGAGATTCGCGGCAAGGTACGCGAGGTCACACAGGAGGGCGCAACCCAGCACATCGACAAGATGGCGAAAAAGTATCTGGACAAGGATAAGTATCCCTTCGCGCAGCCAGGCGAGGAGCGAGTGCTGTTCAAGATCAAGCCGGAGCACGTTCACACGATGGGGTAGGAAGATTTCACCACGGAAGCACGGAGATCACGGAAGAGGATTTTCCGAAAGCCCTTCTGAAAAGTAGGGGTAATGCTAGTGAAGGACACCGATCCGAAAGAGCACCGGCAAGACTCCGTGTGTTCCGTGCTTCCGTGGTGATTACGTGCTAACGTTCAAGCGCGTTCAGTCTTCTTATTATCTTCAGGAACAAATCCGTATGGACAATGGCGGCAGCCGGAACGGCAGCAGAATCCACGCTTCAGCAAGTAGACGGGCGTGAACACCATAAAACCGTTTTCGATGTAGTAGTCGATGCCTTCGACCAACTCGTCCGTCATTGCGCAACCGCCTCGCGCAGCACCGAGGGACGTTCCTCGGCTTCGATGGCCACGCCGTCGCGGAAGCTGACAAACCTGCCGGAGATCGCCGCCACGCGCTCACCTGGGACGATGAAGCCGACGAGGTTGAGCGGATCGGCGGCAGAGATGGTGACCGTTTCACCGCTCGCGGGCTGATTGCGCATGGCGCGCAGCGATTCGACCGCTTCCGGCAAGGCGAACTGCTCGCCCAGAAATCCGCTGACAAAGCGTCCGCCGCGAACCTCGCCGCGATCTTCGAGACGGCGAAAGGCGATCAGCAACTCGCGCCACTTGGGAAGGTTGGACTCACGCGCAAGCACTTCACGGAAGACGACGCCGTAACGGCGCAACAACATCCAGCAAGTAGCTTCCGCAACTTTGGTGCGATCGGAATTCTCCGCGCCATAGAGCAGTGACCAGCGGCCAGGCGTGTGTCGAGGTCGAGCCGACCTGCCGGAGCCTTGCCCCAGACGACGCTTGGGATTGATCAGCGAGCGTAAATTGTCGAAGCCGTCAGCAGTAACCATTCCCGCTGCCACCAGCTCCCACAGTGCTGTTTCGACTTCGGCTTTGAGCTTGCCGGTGCCGCGCACGATGTCGGCGAAGAACGACGCTCCGCGACGGCGCAGGAATTCCAGCACCGCGTGAGAGCCGGGGCTGAGCACGCGCTCGAAGCTTTGTTCTTCTGCGCTCAGACGTGGCTGCATCCAATCGGATTCTTCGCGCACAAAGAAGGTAATGGGCGCGACGCTGGTGGGAACGACGCGACGTCGGCCTTCGCCTGCATCCTCCAGCGTGGCCGGATGTGGAGAGAGACGTCCCCAGCCGACCGCTCCGGTCAGGCAAAGCTGGTCGAGCGCGGCGGGATCGTATTCATTGACGCGGTGCGCGAGAATCTGCTTCTCCCAGGCATTGGCCGGAATCTCGAAGCCTTGCAATTGACGCAGAACTTGGAGCAGTCCTCGCTCGCCGCTGAGCTGCGATTGCGGCGCGAGGTGCTGCCAGCGCAACAGCCATCGCATGAACTGCGCTGCTGTGACCGGCTCGACCTGCTTGCGAAGCGTCGCGACGGTGAGGTGATGAATGCGGGCCAGCAGACGACGCTCGCACCACTCTATGCTGTCGCCCGTCACTTGGCCGGTGAAGTTGCCGCGCAGAATCGTGCCCGCGGCTTCCAGACGCAGCAGAGCTTTGTCGACGTCTGCCGTCGTCAGTCCCAGCCAGTACGCAAGAGCGTTGGAGGTGACGGGGCCGGTGTGCATCATCCAGCCGGAGATCATGGCAACGATGGCGTCGTCGCGATTCGGCGTGGTGGATGGCAAGTCCGGAGGCGCGGTTTCGAATTGCGCGTCAGGGAAAATGAGCGCGAAGTCTTTGGCACGCTCGGAGGCGACCAGATAATGGTGCGTACCGATGTTCGCGCGGACGGCGCGCCAGTTCTCCAGCAACTCCGCCGCGAACGGCATCCAACTAGTGATCGCCTGTTGCCAATCCTCATCCCCGATCTCCAGCGGCAACGCTACCAGCGTCTGTAAGGTGTCATGCAGCTCATCGGAGTCGCGAACGTCGGGACGGGCTTCCTCGCGGACGCGTGCGATTGCCTGCTGATCGAGCATGCCAACTTCGTTGAGCACCGCCTCGGGCAGCATGCGGCGCATCTGCACCGCACGCGCGCGGCGCTCTTCGAGCGGAGCGTCGTCGAGGAAGGCGTAGGGATTGGCGTTCAGGATCTCGTGCGAGAACTGCGACGGCACGGGCGTGTCCACTGCGAGGCAGCGGATCGCACCGCTGCGGATGCCGTCGATGACGCGGCGCAGACCGTCGATGTCCATCGCTTCGGTGAGGACATCTTTCATCACCTCTTGAATCAGCGGGTGATCCGGAATACGGATGTCGCCTTCGAGATTCTCGGGACAGGCCGCGACGTCGGGAAAGACCGACGCGAGAAGATCGTCGCCGCGGATACGCTGAATCTGCGGCGGAACTTTCTTGCCGCCTTGAAAGCGCAGCAGCGCCAGCGAACGATTGGCGTCCCAGCGCCAGCGCGTGGCGAAGATGGGCGAGGGCAGTGCGGCTTGCTCGAGGATCTCCTGGACGGTTTCCGTCTGCAAGTAATGAAAGACGTCGCTGAGCGGGAAGCTGTGCTGCTCGGCGAGCGCGATGTTGAGGCCGTTGTCGGTGGCGGCGGCCTGAAGCTCGAAATTGAACGAGCGGCAGAAGCGTTTGCGCAGCGCCAGCCCCCAGGCCTTGTTGATGCGGCCGCCAAAGGGCGCGTGAATGATGAGTTGCATGCCGCCGCCTTCGTCGAAGAAGCGCTCGGCGATGATGGTCTCCTGCGTGGGAACGTTGCCGAGGACGGCGCGGCCGGTGACGATGTACTCGATGAGCTGTTCGGCGGCGGAGGCGTCGAGGCCGCATTCGTCGTTGAGCCAGGTGACGGCGGTTTGGACTTCGGGGGTGGAATCGATACCGCGATGGCGCAGGCGCGGAGCGGCGGTCACAATCTCGTCGCCGGAAAGATCTTTGGGTGTTGCCCAGGCAGCTTCGAGTTCCGGATTCGCGGGAACGGGCAGAGGCTTCGTGTTCAACAGCAGTGCGCTTAGCTGATCGCGTAGATCAGCCACATGAAATGAAAGCTCGTCAGTACGCGCGGGGGCTTCACCACGCCAGAACGGAATCGTTGGCGGTGCGCCGTGGGCATCTTCCACGATCATCCGACCCGTGTTCGACGAGACACGCCGAATCCGCCAGGAGGTATTGCCGAGCAGCATGATGTCGCCGGCATTGCTCTCGACCGCGAAGTCCTCGTCGACGGTGCCGACGACGATTTCTTCCGGCTGCGCGACCACGGTAAACATCGCCGTATCGGGGATGGCGCCGCCGCTGGTGATGGCGGCCAGGCGCGCTCCGCGACGCGCGCGCAGACGACGGTTGACCATGTCGCGAAAGAGATACGCCCCGTAACGGCCGCGCTTGCGCAGCAATTCCTTGCGACAGCATCTCCAGGATGCGGTCGTACTCCTCGCGCTTCAGGTCGCGATAGGGATAGGCACGGCGCACGCAGTCGAAGAGCTCGTCTTCGTCCCAATCCTCGCAAGCGCACATGGCGACGATTTGCTGCGCCAGGATGTCGAGCGGCGAGTCGGGAATGTGCAGGACATCGAGATCGCCCTGGCGGATGGCGCGGACGGCGGCGGCGCATTCCAGCAGGTCGTCGCGCGTAGTGGCGAAGAAGCGGCCTTTGGAGATGGCTCCACGCCAGTGACCGGCGCGGCCCACGCGTTGCAATGCGACAGCGATGGAGCGCGGCGAGTTGATCTGGCAGACGAGGTCGACGGTGCCAATGTCGATGCCAAGCTCAAGCGATGCGGTTGCGACCAGCAGGCGAATCTCGCCGTTCTTGAGCTTGCGCTCGGCGTTGAGGCGCAGCTTGCGCGCGAGGCTGCCGTGATGGGAGGCGACCTGGTCTTCTCCGATGCGCTCGCCAAGATGCATGGCGACGCGTTCAGCCAATGTGCGCGTGTTGACAAACACCAGGGTGGAGCGATGTTGTAGTGCGAGTTCGGCAAGGCGGTCGTAGATTTCGCCCCACATTTCGTTGGTGGCGATGGGACCGAGTTCGGAGCGCGGGATTTCGACGGCGAGATCGAGCTGGCGGCGATGGCCGATGTTGACGATGGCGGGCGTAGGACGATCGGCGCCGGTGAGGAAGTGGGCGACGTCTTCGAGAGGCTTCTGTGTTGCCGACAGGCCGATGCGGGTTGGGGCAATTCGCCAGCAGGTCTAGGCGCTCGAGCGAAAGCGTGAGGTGCGCGCCGCGCTTGTCGTCGGCGACGGCGTGAATTTCGTCGACGATGACCGTCTTCGACGTGGCTGAGGATCGCGCGGCTGCTGTTCGGCGGTGAGCAGGATGTAGAGCGACTCCGGCGTGGTGACCAGGATATGCGGCGGACGCTTGAGCATCTCGCGCCGCTCTTTCATTAGCGTGTCGCCGGTGCGAACGGCGGTGCGAATCTCGGGCATGAGGAAGCCGCGCTCGCCGGCCAGCGTGAGAATTTCGCCGAGTGGAACTTCGAGGTTCTTCTGGATGTCGTTGCCCAGGGCCTTCAGAGGCGAGACGTAGAGAACTTCGGTGCAATCGCGCAGCTCGCCGTCGAGCGCTTTGCGGACGAGGCGATCGATGCAGATGAGGAAGGCCGCGAGCGTCTTGCCCGATCCGGTGGGCGCGGAGATCAGCGTGGTGCGACCGGCGAGGATGTGGGGCCAGCCCTGCTCCTGCGGCTCGGTGGGCGTGCCGAAGCGCGAGACGAACCACTCGGCAACGAGCGGATGAGCCCAGGAGAGTGAGTCGGGGATGGCGCTGGGAGGCATCTCACTATTATAACAGGTTTTCGCTAATTGTTCGCCACGGAACAGCACTTGGCAGTTAGCATTTGGCAATCGGCCAAAGCTCTGGACCTTGCTATCGCTTGCGTTGGCTAAGTGCCAAATGCCAAATGCTAATTGCGAGCGTACCTGGATTGTGCCTGCTGAGCTACACTTCTCCCATGTCCTCTGAACGCGCGAAGAAGATCAAGCTGATGCTGTTTGACGTTGATGGTGTGATGACTGACGGCACGATTTTTCTGTTTCCTGCTCCCGCCGGGGGAGTGAAACAGGGCGCCAGCGAGCGTCGCGAGCAGATGGCTGACGCGGGCGGCTTCGGCATCGCAAGTCACGAGATCATCGAGGCGAAAGGTTTTGACGCGCACGACGGGACAGGATTTACGCTGGCGCGACTGGGCGGATTGAAGACCGGCATCATCACCAAGCGCATTTCGGAGACGGTAGCGCTGCGTGCGCGCGATCTGAGGCTCGATCACGTGTATCAGGGACAGCAGGACAAAGCGGCGGCGTTCTACGAGATTCTCGCGAAGGAAAAGATGCAGCCCGAGGAGGCAGCGTATGTCGGCGACGATGTCATCGATCTGCCGGTGATGCGGCTGTGCGGGCTGGCGATTGCGGTGAAGAACTCGCGTGACGAGGTGATTCGCGAGTCCCATTATGTGACGCCGCGAGCGGGCGGGCACGGCGCGGTGCGGGATGCGATCGAATACGTGCTGCGCGAGCAGGGCATTCTGGAGCAGGCGATCGAAGATTACATCCAGTCGCGGGGCCCGAAGCCGACGGTGAAGGGCCAGTGACGGCGAGCGTGGCCGGCCAGAGATGAAACTCCCAGTGCAGCTTTCCTGGAAATTGCGATCGCAACTGCGCATGTATGCGATCGCGCTGTTGCTGGGCGCGGCGGTCGGCATCTTCGTTCTTTATCCCACCAATGAGTTTGTCTACTTCTATGAATACCAGCCGACCGCGGACACGACAGCAGGCGGCTTCGCGGTGCACCAGGTACAGCGCTCGCTGCGAGGGCAGACGCCGCGCAAGACGATCTTCTACGCCATTGTCGGCATCATCCTGAGCATTGGCGGCGCGGGATTTTATTCCAGCATGCAGCGGCGTTCGCAGCGTATCGATCAGCTGAGCGCGGCGCTGGAGAGCGATCTGCAAACGCTGATCGCGAAGGGCGAGAGCGCGAACCTGGAATTCAAATCGTCGTTCCGCTCGGACCTGCGCGAGAACAAAGTGAATCGCGTGCTCGAAGGCGTGATCATGAAGACGCTTGCGGGCTATATGAATGGAAATGGTGGAACGCTGCTGATCGGCGTGAGCGATGATGGAACGATCGTCGGTCTGGATCACGACTACAAGACACTGAAGAAGCAGGATCGCGACGGCTTCGAGCAGGCGTTGATGACTGCGATTGCCACGAAGCTAGGCGCGGACGCTTGTCAATCGGTGCAGATTGTTTTTCATACAACAGAGAGTAAGGAAGTTTGCCGAGTGATGGTCGCTCCCATGGACCGCCCGGTCTATGTGAAAGACGGCGACAGCCCCAAGCTGTATGTGCGGACGGGCGTGCTGACACGCGAGCTCAATGTGCAGGAAGCGGTCGACTACACGTCGACGCGCTGGCCGAGGTAGGAGAAGCAGCGATTAGCGACTAGCAACTAGCGATTAGGTGTAACACCTCGGACTGTGGGACCGAATACCAAGTGCCAAATGGTAAGTGCCAAATGCCAACTGCCCACTGGCACATTTCTCCTGAAACCTAAATCCTCTCCTCCGGTGTCTATGCAAGTAACGGCAACGGAGGACGAAGGTCATGTTTGAGGACAGCCTGGTTGAGTCAGGCGGCAGGGTTGCTCGCCACAATCCGTGGACGACCGCATTTTCGTTTGCGCTGCAGATCTTCGCGGGCGGAATTCTGGTGCTGATGTCGCTGATCTATACCGAGGCGCTGCCGAGCCAGAAGCTGCTGAGTGTGCTGGAAGCGCCGACTCCACCGCCGGCGGCAGTTGCGCCGGTGCAACAGGTCGTCACTCGATTGTCGCGACAGGCGAGTGAATCCAGTGGGAGCGTTTTGATACTTCCGCCTCAGGTTCCGAACCACATCATGATTTTCAAGGGTGAGACGCCGCCAGAAAATCCGCTGATCAATTCTGGAATTGGTGTGCTGAACAGCACGGGAGGTGGCGCTGCAAACTCGCTTATGACGGAGGTTCTTCGCAGCACTCCGGTTGCGATTCCCACGGTTCGCGTGAACAAGGTTCGTGTCTCTTCCGGACTCGCGCAGGGATTGCTGATTCGACAAGTCAAGCCGGAATATCCCGCACTCGCGCGGCAGGCACGAATTCAAGGAACGGTGATGCTGCAAGCGACGATCGGCAAAGATGGAATGGTGCAGAATCTTCGCGTGATCAGCGGTCATCCGATGCTCACCGCAGCCGCGATTGCCGCAGCCAGGCAGTGGCTCTACAAGCCGTATCACTTGAACGGAGAGCCGGTTGAAGTGGAGACACAGATCAACGTGATCTTCACGCTGACCGAGTAGAGGCTACTTCATAAATTGCTTGGAGCCGCAGCGTTCCGAACGAGCCGCTTTTCTTCCCGCGATCGCAGGTGCAGGGGCTGAAGCCCGGCTATTTCTTATGCCGTCTTCGGCACGACCAAGGTCGTGCCCTGATACAAAGCTCGGCAAATCGAGTTGATTTATGAGATGGTTTCAAGTTGTGACCTGCTGTTGATTTCATCTCGTGCGAGTTGCGCCTGTAGAGATGATTGTGCGAAAGTGAGAGACTCCGGTCATCGGCGCGAGAGGAAAATTGTTGCTGAAGGCAACGTGAATCTCTTGCGCGAGTATCGCAGTCCATAAGAAGCGCTTTCGCCGAAGACCGGCAGCGAGGAATTGGCAACAGAAATGGCTAAGAAGATCAAAACGATGTCGTTTGAAGAAAGTACGCAGTGGTTTCGCGATCATGGATTTGAGGTAATGGAAGCCCCGGGCGCCAGCGGCCGCGTATTCCTGAAGAAGTATCAATGCTCGGCGGCGATTGAGCGCGCGGAGGACGGCGGGGTGAAGATTTTTGCGTACCCGGGCTACCTCATCAATGGGGAAATTTCCAAGCTGGTGGACCAGGGCTATCAGAAAGTTTTGAAGACCACCAAAGGTATCTATCCTGCGAGCGCCGATCACCTGAAGGCGTTGCACGAGTTCTCTGAAGAGTTGAAGGAAGGTATCGGCGGCGTCAGTCTGTATAACGAAAGCCTGGGCACGGTCAGCGAAGCCTACCATTATGATCGCGTGCTCGACCGCGATATGCCGCAAGCCGAGCGTCCCAAGCGCCCGTGGCAAAAGGTGGCAACAGTCGCCAAACGCCCCGCCTGATTGCGAGCGCACCTTCTATCTGTTGTTCCCGCGCGATGTGTTCCTGCCTTTTTGGGTTGTAACTAGCCCTCCACAAATAGTTCCCTGCCCGCTGGTAACCCTTGCTTAGGAATCCGATATCCAAGTAAGCAGGACGCACAGACGCGTCCGGAGTTTTTCCCGGGATGGAGGGTCCTAACTATGAAGAGACTAGGAATTCTGTTTACCGCGGTGTTGTTTTGCTTAAGTACCGCACTGTGGGCGCAGGACAGCACTGCTACCAGCACCAATAATTCCACCACAACAAGTCAGCAGATGCAGAGCGACCAGCACAAGAACGCCGCGGCGCAAGACGAGAACGCCGCCGATCAGGAGAAGCAGAACGCGAAAGATGCGGGCACGAACGCCGCCTCGGAACATGACAAAGCTCTGGCCCGGTTAGACGATGCGGCCAAGGATCTGAATCAGCTACTGGCAGCACCGGACAACGGCATTCCCGAGGATGTGTTCGCGAAGGCGAAGTGCGTGGCAGTGGTTCCGTCGATGGTGAAGGGAGGCTTCATCTTCGGCGCGGAGCACGGGCGCGGGGTTGCGTCCTGCCGCCTGCCTAATGGCGGTTGGAGCGCGCCGGCGTTCTTCGTGATGACGGGCGGCAGTTGGGGATTGCAGATCGGCGCCGAAGGTGTCGATGTGACGATGCTGATCATGAACGACAACGGTATGAATCAGCTGCTAAGCGCTAAGTTCAAGATCGGTGGAGCGGTCAACGCTTCAGCGGGTCCGGTGGGACGAGACGCGTCAGCGAGCACCAGCTGGAAGATGAATTCCGAGATCCTGACGTACTCGCGCTCGCGCGGTTTGTTTGCGGGTGCGACGCTGAACGGCACGGCCGTCAAGGCCGACGATGATGGCATGCGGGCCTATTACGGCCGGGTAGTCGGCTTCCGTCCGGTGCTGACTGGACAGGTGAAGGATCCGGCCACCAAAGATGTTTTCGTATCGACCTTGCAGCGTAGCCGCGCCGAGGTAAACGCCGCGGCCCACTAACGTTTTCTCTTAGCGATGTTCCGATAGTGCGATCTGCAGAGCTGCACTATCACAGCGTCGAGGGCCTTATCGCCCTCGACTGTCTTTTAGGTACGTGTGGACGACACCCAGGTTCTCATCCAAAGATAGAACGCGACCTTGGGGCACGCAGCGATGGAGACTCGCTGCGTTTTTGTTTTTGCACGGTCTTCGCTACACTGACGCGACCCCAGTTATCGTCCAAAAGAAGGAGGAGAACCTGGGGCACCGGACTGCAGGAGGGATACTTGCGCACAGGGTTGGTGGTGATTGTTCTTCTGGTTGCGAGTGTGGTTGCACCGGCACAGAATCAGAACTCGTCCAGTATTGACGCGGCGGTTCGTGCGGTATTGCAGGCTCAAGTAGACGCGTGGAACCGTCACGACCTGGAACAATTCATGGCCGGATACTGGAATTCTCCGGAGCTTACTTTCTTTTCCGGCGCGACGGAGACGAAAGGATGGCAGCCGACGCTGGATCGGTATCGGCAGAGGTATCAGTCGAATGGGAATGCGATGGGAACGCTGTCGTTCAGCGATTTGAAGGTAGAGGCGCTCGGCGCGGATTCGGCGTTCGTGCGCGGCAGGTTCCATCTGGTGATGCCGGATGACAAGCAGCCTGCGGGAGTGTTCACGCTGGTCTTCCGCAAATTTCCGCAAGGATGGCGGATTATTCACGATCACACGTGCGCGGAATAGTCGCACGCCGCTGGGGCTAAAGAGGCTGCTGAAAAAGTCGAGAACAGATCCCTCGTCGGCCTGAAGGCCTCCTCGTGATGACAAGAACCAAAGACTTGCAACGGCGCAGCTGAAGCTGCGCCCCTTCACAAACACTCCACGACCGAAGTCCGGAGCTTCCACCGCGTCTGCATCGAAATGGGTATTTACGGCATCCTCTGGGGGTGTAGAATCCACTTGTCTCCCATGCGGTACCCCGCGTGACGAGGCGAGATCAGGCGGTATCCGCGATTGCGGAACTGCACTGGAGGACATCGTGAGTATTACCACTGGCGACTTTCGCGCCAAAATCACCGCATCCACTCTTCTCGAAAAGAAACAGCGTCAGGAGATCATCACCTGCCTGACCGCGTACGACTACGCCGGCGCGCGCCTGGTCGACGAGGCCGGGATCGACATGGTCCTGGTGGGCGACTCGCTGGCGCAGGTGATGCTGGGTTACGAAAATACTCTGCCGGTGACGATGCAGGAGATGTTGCATCACACGCGCGCGGTGCGCCGCGGCGTGAAGCGGGCATTTCTTGTAGCCGACATGCCGTTCGCTTCCTACCACGTCAGCCAGCGGGAATCGCTGCGCAACGCGGCGCGATTCATCAAGGACGCAGGCGCCGAGGCCGTCAAGATCGAGGGCGGCGAAAAGCGCGCGCGATTGGTGCAGCGACTGGTCGAGGCCGAAATTCCGGTTGTCGGGCACATCGGACTTACGCCGCAATCAGTGCATGCCATGGGCGGCTACAAGGTGCAGGGCAAGACACTCGCAGCCGTCGAGCAACTGATGCACGATGCGATTTCGCTGGAGCGCGCCGGCGCGTGTTGCGTGGTGCTGGAAGGCATTCCGCGCGAAGTGGCAGCGATGATCACGCACGACTGGAGATTCCGACGATCGGTATCGGTGCGGGCCCCGAGTGCGATGGGCAAGTTCTCGTATACCACGATCTGCTGGGACTGACGTTCGCGCCGCCGGCGAAGTTCGTGCGGCAGTACGCCGATGTGGGTGCAGTGATCAGCAACGCCCTGACTGCATTCAAGAATGATGTGAAGGCTGGCGCGTATCCATCCGATGCTGAGTCGTATCACCTGCCGAAGGAGACGCTCAGCGCGCTGCAGACCATTGCCGACCGCAAGCATGCTGTGCAACTGTAGAAGGATGAGGTTGCGGCTTTGCGGTTTGGTGTTGACTGGCGTGGCTTCCTGCCTGGGCCAGATTGCATCGGGACAAACTGGGACTACGGCGCGGCCGACCTCCCCGCCGACCCACACTGCTGTTCCCGCAAAGCGATACTGCCATCCCAACGACGGCTTCTGCTTCCGATATCCAGGTACGTGGTTGATGCTGGGTGAGGTGTTCGCGGGGAATGGGGTGGTCGTCGCACCTCAGCAAAAGGAAGATCGCGCATTGTGGGATGCGATCACCGTGGCGCTGGTCGTGCCTCCGCCGGAAGGCGATGAGGAGGGTCCGGGACTAAACGGTATCGTCGAGCAGTCGTCGACAGCCATGCGCGAGGCGGGACAGAACTTTGTGACGCTGCAGCGGCAGGAGCGAACCATCGATCACAAACCGGCGCAGCTGTTGAAGGTGCAATACAAAGAAAAAACCAGCGGCCGCGATTGGATTGAAGAGCTGGTGTTCATCGAGGGACCGGACAATGAAATTTACTCGGTCGCGTTGAAGTGCGCGCCACAGAACGTGGCGAAACTTGAGCCGGCGTTTGCAGAAGTGCTGCGGAGTTGGACGTTGCCGGAGGCGGAGCCAGTAGAAAGCGGCGACGAGAAAACACCACCAGCGCAATCTGCACCACCAGCGCAGTCGCCTCCACACTAACCGGTGAAACGAATTCCGACCATTGCCGAGATGAAAGCCGTTTGCCGCCAGGTGACGCGGAGCGGTAAGACGCTGGGCCTTGTGCCGACGATGGGCGCGCTGCACGAAGGTCATCTGTCGCTGGTGCGGGCGGCTAGGGCGCGCTGCGATGTGACTGCGGTTTCCATCTTCGTTAATCCCCTGCAATTCGGGCCGACCGAGGATCTGGCGAAGTATCCGCGGACGCTGGAGCGAGACTGCGCTCTGCTGGAAGAGCTCGGCGTGGAGCTGGTGTTCGTGCCGACGGTGGACGAGATGTATTCCTCGGCCCAGGTTAACGTCCAAACGAAGGACGCGAACCTGGGGCACGTGGTCGAAAGCGCGAATGTTGGGCCCGAGCAGAGTTCCCAGTCCCCCACTCATTCGCAACCGCGGCGAATGAGTGGGGCACCCGAGTCATCCCCGTCCAAGACGTACGTTCTGGTTGAGGGATTGAGTGACAGGCTGGACGGGGCGTCGCGGCCGGGACATTTTCGCGGAGTTTCTACCGTCGTTGCGAAGTTGTTTGAGATTGTGCGTCCGGACTGCGCCTTCTTCGGACAGAAAGATGCAGCGCAGGCTGCGGTGCTGCGCAAGATGGCCCGAGATCTCGACATGGATGTGGAGATCGTTGTCTGTCCGATTGTGCGGGAGAAAGACGGGCTGGCGATGAGTTCGCGCAATGTGTATCTCTCGCCTGAGCAGAGGCAGCAGGCGCTGGTGCTGCATCGCGCGTTGATGCGGGTGCAGATGATGGCCGATCAGGGCGAGCGCGACGCGGCCAAGCTTATCGAAATCGGCAAGCAGGTGATCGCCGAAGAGCCGGCAGCGCGGCTGGATTATTTCGCGATCATCGATGCGGACACGCTCGAGCCGATAGCCGAGGTTAACCGCTCCCGCCCCAGCCAACAGAAGGCTGGAACGGGGCACCCCGTACTAGTCGCGGTGGCGGCGTACTTCGGGACGACACGGCTGATCGACAATATTCTGCTGACGTGAAGAGGCAGTTGTCGGTTGTCAGTTGATCCGAGCTAACGAAGCGACTGGGACCCTCCGATGAATGCACTAGAAGCTATGCGGTCCGTTATAGCGAACAGACGTGCTTGGTGGCTGACTCTCCAACTCTTGCTTATTGTCGTTGCGATCAGTATCGGACGAGCAGAGGGCGAATCACGTGCCTTCGTGAACTGCTCGACCAAGGCTGGCAGCGTACCGACCTACACCGATGTGTGCCTCGGTAAACGCTCCGGTGAGATTGCTTGTGGCGAGCAGGTGGAGATTCTAGAACGGGAGGGTGGTTTCTTTAGGGTGCGCTCAAAATCCGGGGAAACCTACGTAAGTGCGGCTTCGATATCCCGATCGCCCAAAAGATTTGACCCCATTCCATTGCAAGGTCCCGTGCCACCGCCTGATTGTGGAACAGCTTGGGCTGCCGAGCGTTCCAAGCTGTCTGGCAAACAGCACCCCTACGCCTGGTTTCACCCCGATCCGCAGTACACGGAGGCGGCGCGGAAGGCCAAGCTGCAGGGCTCTGTTGTTCTGTCAGTCACAGTGGATATCACTGGCCGTCCGTCCGACATTCATGTTGAGAAGTCATTGGGGAGGGGTTTAGATGAGCAAGCAGTCTCCACTTTGTCCCAATGGAGATTTGATCCGGCGCGCGAGGACGGCAATCCGGTGCCGGTAACGATAAAAGTCGAAATGACCTTTAGGCTTTACTGAAGTGCGGTCTTGCTCGACCACTCGAAACTGGAAGGCTACGTCGGATCGCTGCCGCAAAATCCCCTCACTACAAATCGCCCTCTCGCAATTGACCTTTCCGGTACGACAGTGACGAGCAGGGACAGCGCGTCCGGAAGAAATCGGCGCATATCGATAGAGAATCCCTCAGAGGTTGTTAGCGGAAGAATGGTCTGTTTTCCATGCGGAGAGCCATGCACCAGCCAGCAGTAGCACCACCGGATAGCACTCCAGCGTGTAGCGTGGTTCGGGATTGGCGAGGGTGCCGAGGAACGCCGAGCGCAGTGCGACAAACAGCAGCATCATTCCGAGATAGCCGGGTCGCGGACCGCGCACGATTCCCATCACCGCGGCGAAGATGAACAGCAGATTCAGCAAGCCCCAGAGCGTCGCGATGACGCAGTCTTTGGTGTCGTCGGAATATTCCCACCAGCGCGAGTTGAGCGGCAGCATCTCGGTGCGCGGACGCAGCCACATGTCGGCGATGCGCAGCGCGGGTAGCCAGACGTAGTAGCGAAGCGGATTGCGGCGAATGCGCTCGTTCGCCAGATCCATCAGGCGCGCGTTGAGTTCGGGGTTGATGACGAGGACATTCGAGTAGTCGTTGAAGATGGCCTGCGTCCGCTGGCGTTCGTCGGCGCTGTCGAAGGCGCGCGACGGGAGCAGGCTGAGATCGACCTTATCGCCGGGAACTTCCCAGTAGACCTCTTCGGTGGAGACGTAATCGGCGGACCAGGTTTTCGCCCACTTGTCGAAGCCGTCGGGGACAAACTCGTCGGGATCGCTGGCCGACTGCGGCACCAGCGGCTGGAAGACGCGGAAGTCGCGCCAGTTGCGGATGGTCCAGGGAACGAGGGGCGCGACGGCAATCGCGAGGACGAGAGTGCCGGCCCAGAACAGGGGCGCGCGTTGGGTAGAGCGGCGCTTGAGCGCCGCGTCAAACGTGCCTTTCCCGGCGGCCTGAAGGCCCGCTCTACCTGAATGCGACCCCGAGACCGTTATAGCGGCACGCCATATCCGCCATAGAAGATAGAGGCCGACGGCGATGAGCAGAATGCCGCCGTCGGGACGCAGGAGAATGCCGCAGGAAACCGCGAGGCCGCAGATCGTCCAGGCAAGCCAGATATGGCGAGCTTGCGATCCCAGGTTAGCGTCCAAAGGAAGGACACGGACTTGGGGCACGGAGTCTTCATGGTTAGCGTCCAAAGGAAGGACACGAACCTGGGGCCGAGAGTTCTCGTCGATTGCGTTAAGTCCGGCAGCAGCCGCGTCCAGCGCGATCGCGACGAAAAAGATGCTCAGCGTCTCGGCCAGCGGAGCGACGGTGTAGTTCGCGGTGAATGGGCAGAGCGCTGCAAGCAGAAACGCGATTTGCGCCGCCCGCTCGGAGACGGTTCGTCGCGCGAGATCGGCGATGAAGAAGCAGCTCGCGACATCGACGACGATCTGCACCAGCAGCACGGCGTGGTAGTGCTCGCGGCCGAAGAGCACAAAACATGCGGCCAGGAACGCCGGATAGCCGGGCAGACGAATCCACGTCGGATGGACGCCGTCGGAGTGGGTCAGGCCGAAGATACCTGTGTCCAGCCAGTTCTTCGCAATGTCGCCGTAGACGAGGGAGTCGCCGGTGACGTGCGGGAACCTGAAGTAGAAGATCAGGCGCAGCGCGAACGCCGCGAGCGTGACCAGCAGGAAGAAGCGACCATGCAACCCGACCATCCGCCAGAACGGAAGCGGAGGACTCGCCGAGTTGCCGTCCGGGCCGGGCACTTCGCGAATATAGCATCCGGTTGGCAAGCCGATTCGACGTTGGTCTGGCAGAACGGCGAGCACCGGAGATCCTGACCGTTATTCCCAAAATGCGCCCTAATCGGCAATAGCTCCGAGGCGACAATCCGTCGCGTCACTGACGAATCCTTACCCCAATAGCTGCAACAATTTGCACCTAATCTTCATGAACCGGAGATGAATTCGTCACGCATTTAGGGCACAGAATGTGGCGAAAATACCACATACCAACCTCGCCAGCGTCTTGTAATCTGTGAGTTACGCGACTTCGTCTCCCATAGTTGCTCTACGAACGTACAATTCGCAAGCCTGCCGAATGCAGTGGCATCGGCCTGCACAGTGGCGCTCCGGTCAACCTTCGCATCCTCCCGGCCCTCGCTGGCTCCGGCATCGTCTTTCGCCGCACCGACCTCGACGGCTTCGAGGTCGAGGCCGTCAGCCGCAACGTTGCCAAGGTCAGCTACGCCACCAGCTTAATGAAGAAGGGCGTGCTCATCTCCACCACCGAGCACCTGCTCTCCGCCTTCATTGGCATGGGTGTTGACAACGCCATCGTCGAGCTCGACAACCTCGAAGTCCCCATCCTCGACGGCAGCGCGCTTCCCTTCATCCAGATGATCTCCGACGCCGGCCTGCGCCAACAGCGCCGCAAGCGCACGTACCTCAAGATCCTTCGCCCCTACGAGCTGCACGAGGGCGACAAGTTCATCGGCGTCTATCCCGCCGAGCGTTACTCCGTCAGCTATGCCATCGACTTCCCGCATCCGCTGATCGGCAGCGAGCGCTTCCAGGTCGAGCTCTCCAACGGCAGCTACGTCGAGAAGGTTGCCGCCGCGCGCACCTTCGGCTTCCTCGAGCAGCAGCGCGCCATGTTGAATATGGGCCTGATTCGCGGCGCCTCGCGCGATAACTGTGTCGTCCTCACGCGCGACGGCATCGACAATCCGCCGCTGCGCTTCCCCGACGAGTTCGTTCGCCACAAGGTTCTCGACCTCATCGGCGACCTCGCGCTCTTCGGCAAGCAGGTGCTCGGCTACGTCAAGGCCGACCGCGCCGGACACGCGCTGCATACCGCCATCGTCTCCCGCATCCTGCGCGATCCCAGCTACGCCGAGGAGATCACCCTCAGCGAATCCGCCATTGCCGACTGGCCCGCCGAGCACTACGCCGTCGCCGACTGAACAGGCATATTGACTCTTCGAAAACGAATTCAGGTAGGGCTGACCTTGTAGAGCTGGCCTTGTAGAGCTGACCTTTAGGTCAGCGTCCAAGCGCTTATTTTCTTGTCATCCCGAGGAGGCCTTCAAAGGCCAGCACTACCCGAAAAGCGCGTATCCCAGGTTAGCGTCCAAAAGATGGCCGCGAACCTGGGGCACCGGTTGTCGAACCGGTTGTCGAGGTCCGAATCGCTCGCCCAGGTCTCGAACAGCGCGAGACCTGGGGCACCCTGTGCACAGGTCGTCGATGTGTGGTCCGAATCCTTACGGTGCGCCGGAGATTTTGGCCTTGGGAGCGTCCTTGAATTCTTCGGCCATCCACTTCTGAAACGCGTCCATATTCTGCGGACGGCCGAGGAAATTCTTTACCAGATCGTTGGCTGACATGGATCCGCCGGGCTCCAATACCTGGCGGCGATAGCGCATTGGAGTGTCGCCGGCCAGCAGGTTCTGCTGATCGAACTGCTGGTAGAAATCGAGGGCAATCACCTTGTCCCACATGTACGTGTAGTAGGCGGACGAGTAGCCGGCCAGGTGATTGAAGTTGGCATAAATATGAGCGTCGGGAGGTATCGGAACGTAGGACGTGTAGTTCTGGAGATCGTGAAAGGTGACCGAGTCGAGGTCGACAGTCTTGGGATCGTCCTTGTAGATGTCATAGGAGATGGCTGAATACGCATTCTGCCCGCTCACCCAATTGCCGCGGCCGAAAGCGGAAGCGCGATCCATGCGCGCGACGAGTTCGGCGGGGATGGGCTCGCCGGTTTTGTAGTTGCGCGCGAAAGAGGCCAGCACCTGCGGACTGCGCATCCACTCCTCCAGCATTTGCGAGGGAGCTTCGATGAAGTCGGATTCCATGCTGATGCCGCTGATCCCCGCCCACTGCTGCTGTCCGCCGAGGATGTGGTGCATGAGGTGACCGAACTCGTGGAAGAACGTGGTGGCATCGCTGTAATCCATCAGCGCGGGATCGGTGGCCGTCGGCTTGGGAAAGTTGCAGACCAGAATCGCCTCGGGCAGCTGCTTGCCGCGAACTCCATCCAGCACGCCAGACATCTGGGCGTGACTGTACTTGCCGGGACGCGGATGCATGTCGAGATAAAAGCGGCCAATGGCTTTGCCGTTTTCGATCACGTCCCAGGTCTCCACCGACGAGTCCCACACGGCGGAGTTCGGCTCCTGCTGAAAGCTGACGTGGAAGAGCGCGGCGGCGGTATTCATGATGCCCTGCTTCACCTCGGCGTAGGGCAGATAGGGGCGCACGCTTTCGGAATTGAAGTCGTATTGCGAGCGGCGAACCAGCTCCGACAGGTGTCGTGACTCAAAAGCCATAATCTCTTTCGCCTGGGGATCGGTCTTGCGCTTCTCCGCCAGCTGCATTTGAAACTCGCGTTGCGCGATGGGGCGAGCGGCTGTGTCGACATCGGAGATGAACTTCGCGATGTTGCTGCCCTTGACGATCATCTTGTCGGCAGCGTTGTAATCCGCCCAGGAGGGATAGCCGATCAGCACGGCGATTTGATAGCGGCACTGCATCATGTCCTGAAGCACGGCGCGATTCTTGGGATAAGCGCGGCTGTCAAAGGCCTCCCATAGGTCGTGGCGCAGCTGGTTGCTGTTGGCAAAGGTCATCATCGGCACGAGGTCGGGATAGTTGGTGGTGATCTTGATTTTGCCGTCGGGACCGGGCTTGTGGTTGTCGATGAAATCCTGGGGCAGGCCGTCGAGTTCGGAGACGCTTGCAAGCTCGATGGTCTTCTGATCGTCGGAGATGTTGCGATCGAAGGCCGACTGATCGTCGGTGAGCTGGTCCTGGAGCTTTTTCAGCTTGGTGCGAGTCGCTTCGTCCTTGTCAACACCGGCGAGGCGAAACTCGAGGAGTTGCCGCTGAACGTAATACTTCGTCGCAGGATCGGCCTTGGAGACGTCCAGAGACACGAGCGCGTGGTATACATCCTGATTCAAAGACAACGCGGTTTGGGCGCTGCTGACTTTGGTGGTCATCGCGGTGGCGTGGTCGCGATAGGCGGCGTCGGGATGAACCTGCTGCATCAGGACAGAGAAATACGCCGCGGCGTTTAGCTGCCGAGCCGCTTCGTCGTACGGCTCCAGCGTGTTGGCGATGGTTCTGGCGCCTTTGACCGCGACAATCTGATCGATGGATTTCTGCGCCGCTGCCAGGCGGGCATTTTCCATCTTTTCGAAGGCGACGATGTCGGGCTTGCCGGAATAGACGGTTGGCTGAGTCTTCAGATCCTGAGCAGCAGCGGTGGCGAGGAGGAATAGTAGGGTGAGGATGCGAGTACGGCCAGATAGCATTGGCATGATGGCCTTTCGTGATTTCAGTGGCGTTCTCTGGGGCACCGGCAGGGGCTAGCGGCGCCAGCTTCAGCACCGGAAATCTTACGCTGGTTGAGTTACCGTCCACAACCGGAACGGGATAAAGACGGTTTGGCGGCGGACGTTTGCCGTTGGCGGGCAGGTGAACGCTGTTGGCGGAATCTGCATCCAACTCTGTCGAGAGGTACCTGTTGAACACCTGCGGCGAAGGATGCGGCTGTGAGATTCCGATTCGCGCGAGTTGTACCGCCGACTGAAGCCGGCTCGGGAACACAAAATAAAGCGCTTGAACGCGGCGCTGAAGCGCCGCACTACCCGATTAAGGGCCGCACTGCCCGACCAAGGGAGTCTGTGAAGTCGTGCCCTGACACAGGTCTTCCGAAGGCGGGGTTTTTTGGCAGGCTGTAAAGTCGCGGCGCCGTGATGCAAAGCTCTAAAGCATCCTGCAATGCCGGCGAGGTCAGGAGCTTATGAAACTGGTGATCATGCGAAACGCTCTCGTTGTACCAACCATGCTGCTGGCGTGGATTGTTGCTGCCGACGCACAGCAGACCACTTTGCCACCCGCGAATGCCAGCCATGCATCGCAGCCGGCGGCATCCTCGAAGGGGCCGGGAACGGTTGGCTCGGACATGCCGGCCGCGACCAACTCCCCGGCGACGACATCGGTAGCCCCCAGCGGGTCGGTGAACTCAACGAAGACGGTTAGCAATTCGACCGCGGCCGAGGATAATCCCTACGATCCACTGCTCGAGCCTCCGCCGCTGCCTAAGGGAAAACCGACCCTGATTGGCGGAATGGCGACCAGCGTCGATCACGTTCGCAATCGCCTGACGGTGCAGCCGTTCGGCAAGGGCGAGAAGGTGAAGGTGTTCGTCGATGAGCGCTCGCACATCTATCGCAACGGTGTGGAGACGACGGTGCTCGGCATTCACAAAGGCGACCGCGTGTATGTCGATACCATGCTCGATCGCGACAAGGTCTTCGCCAAGAATGTGCGCGTGATTACTGAGACCGGCCTGGCCGAGGTGCGCGGGCAGGTGATCGGCAGTAATCCCGAGAAGGGGACAATCAGCGTGCGCGATCAACTGTCGGCGAAGCCGGTGACGTTCTCGGTGAGCGGGGCGACGCGGTACAGCTCGTCGAAAGGCGCGGCAACCGCCAGCGATGTGCAGCCGGGCGCGCTGATCAATGTGCAGTTCTCGCCGCGTGCCGACAACCGCGACGTGGCGCAGGATGTGATGGTGCTGGCCAAACCGGGCGACAACTACATCTTCTCGGGTACGGTGACCGACCTCGATATGCGGACGGATACATTCTTTGTCGACAACCAGGCCGATGACCAGAGCTACGAAGTTCACTTCAGCCCAACGGTGCTGGCCGATGCGCGATCGTTGAAGATCGGGCAGGAGGTCACCGCGCGCGCCGTCTTCGACGGCAAGAAGTATCAGGCGACCAACATCCGCGTGGACAACGGGAAGGAGCAGGAGGGGCAGGAGTCGAAGGCGCAGTAAGGGATTTAGGCTTGCTCCTGGTTCAGTTTTTTCGTACTCTCGACTCCATGGAAGTGCATTTCACACCCGAGCAGGAAGCCCAGCTTGCTCAGATGGCGAGTAGGGAAGGCACCGACGCCGCAGAACTGGTGAAGGATGCGGCTCTGCGACTGCTGGAGAAAACGCCGCGGCTGCCTGCTAACGGCTCAGAACTGCCCAGCCTGCGTCTGGGGTCAATGAGTTCGCTGCATCGGCGAGACCTTTACAACGATGTCGGTTGAGCCAGGTGTAGTAGATGCGAACGTCCTGGTGTACGCGGTCAATGTCGATGCTCCGCAACATTTGGTTTCGCGCGCTCTTCTCGAAAACGCAAGTGACCCATTTAACACGCTCTACGTGACTTCGTAAATTCTTTGCGAGTTTTACTCAGTCGTGACCAATCCCCGTCGGGTTGCAGTGGCCGTCTCTCCGGGCGAAGGCTTAGCGCGCAATTTCTGCGTTGCTGGCGCTTCCCGGCGTACAAGTGTTGCCCGTTCCGGCGGACACTGTTGTGCGCTGGATGGATCTGCTCGTCCGGCGTCCCGTAACCGGAGGGAGTGTTTTTGATCTTCAACTTGTCGCTACCATGGAAGCGAACAATGTGCGTCGGATTTACACATTCAATGTTGAAGATTTCGAAGTGTTTCCGAGCTTGACGGTGGTGGTGCCGGGGGCGTGAACTGTTTGACATAATTTGAGCAAGACGACTACTTCAAGCAGAACGGTTAACATTCCGCGACCGATGACAACGGCGGAAGTAGAGCGAGCCGCGCGAGCCGACGAAGACGCGCAACCGCTCAGTCCGGCCGACCTCAAGCGAATGAAGCGAACGCCGCAGGCGAAGATCATTCGCCGGGCTCTGGAGCTGACGCAAGAGGAATTTTCCAGCCCATTGGCACTCTGCGGGACTGGGAACAGGGGCGGACAAAGCCGGACCAGCCGGCACAGGCTTACCTGACACTCATTGCCCGTGATCCGGAGCACGTGAGTCGGACGCTCAATCCGAAGGTGAGCTAGTGTTGTAATGGCTCGCGTTTTTTGCTTTGCTCCCGGCGTGATTTTGCCGTAACCTCAAGCCATGGAAGTTCATTTCACGCCCGAACAGGAAGAGCGACTAGCACAGATTGCGAGCCACGAAGGCACGGACGTTGAGCAGTTGGTGAAAGATGCCGCGTTGCGGGTGCTGGAAAACGATGTCCGCTACCGCGCCGCGGTTCGTGAGGGCATCGCCCAAGCGGATCGAGGCGAGTTCATCGAAGAAGAAGAAATGAACGTCCGTCTGGATCAAATGCTGCGCTCATAATGCGTATACGTTGGACGCCTGCGGCCGCGGCAGACCTACAACAGATCAGCGACTATCTTCAGAGCCGTCATCCTCATCACCGCCTGACAACTATTCGCAGGATATATCGCTCGATTCAGTCACTGAAAGACTGGCCGCTCTCCGGCCGTATCGGATGCGAGGAAGGAAGCCGGGAGTTACTGCTGCATCCGCTGCCATATGTCGCCGTTTATCGGGTGAAGGAACAAAGCGTCGAAGTGCTGCGGATTTACCACGGAGCGCAGGAACGCAGTTGACCTATATGAAATGAGCGGCCGGCGGGCCAGCTATGCCTCACGAGCGACGTTTCTTCAGCAGAATTCCCGCCAACAGCGCAGCCGAGGAGGCGAGCAGCCACTCGATTCGCCAGAGCTGCACGGCCTGCCAGTCCACCAGCGTGTCCGTCTTGTAGAGGATGCCGGTCAGAAGGGCGGCGACCATGCAGGTCATTCCGAGCAGGAAAAATATCAGGGAAGAAACGGTGAGGCCCAGCTGATCGAGGAGGTTGGTGCTTTCTTCGGATGCGACGCGGGTGTCCAAGTCATCGGCGATGGTAAACGGCTTCTCGCGTTCGCTGCCGCAGATATGACAGAAGTGAGCCGCAGTGGCGTAGTCGGCGCCACAATGCCAGCAGGACGACGGCGCCGGCATGGGGCTCACCATCCGCATAATCTCGGGATTGGGTGAGCGCCAGTACTCCTGGCTGCTTCTGCCTGCCGCCAGCGGCATGTCTAAAGTCTCCTGTGATCTGCTAAATTGAGTGCAAGCGCCCGGCCAAACCTGCGATTGGGAGTAATTTATTCTATTGAAAAGACTTAGGAGACGACACGCGAAGAACGACGAAGCACCGGCTGGGCAGAAATTGCCCGCCTCGCGTAAACCTAACGGCCTGTGCTCGATCCGGAGACGAGCAAGGGTACCGAATGCCGTCCCTATCGGCGCTTGGGCATTGGAATCACTTTGCTGGCCCGCGGCTGGGTGAGGTTGTTCCAGTAGCCCAGAAGCAGGAGATCGCTGGAGGTGAACTCAATCGACGCGGGACGGGTGTTGCCGGGGGTGAAGACGTATTTGTCGAGCAGTTGGTGCAGGCGGGAGATGCTGATGCCCAGTGCTGCGGCGGCTTCGCTTTCGCTATACGGCTCCTGAGCGGACCGATTGACGTTAGACATAGGGCGCATGGTTAACATTCCTTGTAATCCTGTTGTACAGGTTTGGGGCGGAGTCGCGATATCGGGTAAACTTCCCATAAACCGGTCGCGATGAAACCTTACCAACGACTGCTGTGTTTGGGGTGCCTCTGTGGCTTCTTACTGGGGGGCATCTTGTGCTTTGCGGCCGCAACGGCGGCGCCCGTCGGCGATCCTACGCCGTCCACCGCCCCGGTTCCGACCCGGATGGACAATGATGCGAACACCCGCAAGGGGTTCGATCACTTCTACAGCCTCGAGTACGACAAGTCGATCCACGAGTTCGAGCTGGCGCAGCAGGCGCATCCTGAGGACCCGTTCGCGGTCAATCACACGCTGGCCGCGGTCATCTTCAAGGAGCTGTACCGCATCGGCGCGCTGGATACCGAAGCCTATGCCGCCGACAACTTCCTGACCAAGAAGCCGGCGGAGCCGCTCGATCCTACGCTCCACGACCGTGTCATGCAGCTCGTCAACCTGTCGCTGTCGCTTTCGCAGGCGCAGTTGGATAAGAATCCTAACAACGTGGACGCCTTATACGCGCGCGGTGGAGTGCGGGCGCTGCAATCGACCTATATGGGCGTCGTGACTCACGCCTGGTTTTCGGCGCTGCGCAATGCCGTAGCCGCACGGCATGACGACGAGCGCGTACTGGAGCTCGATCCCAACTACGTCGATGCGAAGGTGGTACTCGGCACGCACTTGTACATCATCGGCTCGCTGAGCTGGCCGATGCGGGTGGCGGCGTCGGTTACGGGACTCAGCGGCAATAAGCAGAAAGGTCTGGAGTATCTGCGGCAAGCGACCGGCAGTCCGCATCAGGAGGTCGCCACCGATGCCAGGATCGTGCTGGCTTTGTTTTTGCGGCGCGAGCAGAAGTATGACGAGGCGTTGCAGGTGGTTAACGTGATGCAGAACCAGTATCCGCACAATTTCCTGATGGCCACCGAATACGCGCATTTGCTGAACGCCGCCGGCCATGGGCAGGAGGCGATTGCGGCGTATCGCAAAGTGCTGGCCGGATGCCGGGTCAACGCTTACAACCAATGCCGGATTGAGGTTCCGGCTTACGGATTGGGCGAAGCGCTGCGTGGGCAGAAGGATTACGCCGGCGCAGCCGAAGCCTATGAAATTGCCGCTACCTCCGGCAAAGACCCCGAACTGCGACAGCGCGCGACCCTGGCCGAGGGCGAGATGTACGACCTGCTGCAAAAGCGCGACATCGCGATGGTGAAGTACCAAGCGGTGATCGCCGAGAACTCTGCTTCCAACTCAGCTGAGCTGGCGCGGCAGTATCTCAAGACGGCGTACCGGACTCCGTAGGGTTACGACGGAGTTCCGTTCGCCTAGTCTGGTTTGACCTGCCATTGATAACAAATCTGTCAATTGCGACGGATTTGCCATCGGCAAAGAAACCTGTCAATCGCATCAGATTTGTCATCAAACAACAAATCTGTCACGAAAACCAAATCCTGCCAGGCGACGAACTCAGTACCGCTGCGAAAACTGTTATGCGGTGACCGATACCGCGTTGGGGCCGACCTCAGGCGGTACCTGCAGGTTATTCTGGGCGTTCTGCTGGAACTGCTGCTGCAGCGAGGTGAAGTCCTGCTGTGCCGCCGTCAGATTGCCCGACTGCAGATCCTGGCCCAGCTGACTGAACAGCTGGCTGATCGGGTTGTCCGAGCTGCTTTCCGAGCTGCTCTCGCTGTGGTGATGGTGATGATGGCCGTGGGCCGCGCTGGCGCTCTGCATAGCCTGCTGGATGGCGGTGAAGTCCTGCTGCGCCGCCGACAGGTTGCCGGACTGGAGATCCTTTGCCAGCTGCGCGAAGGCCTGCTGCATGGGGTTGCTGGCCGTGGAGGACGTTGCCGCCGCGGTGGAAGAAGTTGACGAAGTGGATGAACTCGAAGCCAAATTCGGATCCAGCTGCGTCAGAGTGGCAAAATCCGACTGCGCGGCCGACAAGTTTCCGGATTGTAAGTCTGAGCCAAGCTGTTGAAATTCCTGTCGCATCTCCTGCATCTGTTTTTGGACGTTCTGGGCGCTGTACAGATCACTGCTGCTAATCCCTGCTATAGACATGAAGCATCTCCTCTCGTCACCCGGACGAGTCACTAGGTTCTCATCGGCACGGCGCGGCTGAGCTTGAGCAGCGCCGAACCAAAGACGGAAAAGCAATTCGACGGCCAGGGAGAGCCTTCCGTATTCGTGGCATTCCAGAGGAGTTAGGGGTGGGACGGTGGCACAAGCCGATTTACCGGGCAAGCCTTACCCACTTCCGGTCGGCAAAATCTGCCGTGCGACAGAGGGTCGGCGGCAGGAATTCTTGCGACTGTAACCAACGCCTCGGCTATCATCGCATCGCCGCCTCGGGCGCTGCCGCCTCGGCGGTGCAGGTTCCCATGGAGAAGCCGACACTCGACAAGTTTCCCCAGGAAGTTCTGGCGCGCATCGACATCCAGAAAGCCTTCATCGTCTCGCGGCTGGTGGTTGCCGCGGAGAAGTTGCAACTCTTTCGCCTGCTGCATGGCAAGCGGATGAAGGCGGACGCTATCGGCCGCGCGCTCAAGATTCATCCCCACTACCTCGAGCCATTTCTGAATGCGTTTGTTGCGCTGCGGCTGCTCGACAAAAAGAAGGGCGAGTACGGCAACACACCTTTCGCGCGGAAGTATTTCATCGACGAGCGTTCTATTTACTGGACGCGGCAGTACAGCAACGAGTGCCTCGACGACTACGACGCGCTCACTGTTCTGGAGCAGGCGCTGGCCACGGGCAAGCAGCCGCGATCGCTGAAGCGGGCGCGACGGCCGCTCTACGTCGTTGCCATGCATCGCGACCCGAAGCAGGCGGAAAACTTCACCCAGATGCTGTTTTACCTGCATCAGCCGGATGCGGAAGCGCTGGCAGAAGTATCTGGACCTTATCGCAGCGGCGGGCGTTGCTGGATGTTGGCGGCGGCTCGGGGGTGATGTCGATTGCGCTGGCGAAGAAGAATCCGCAGCTGCGGGCGACGATTCTGGACATCAAGCCGGTCTGCAAAGTTGCCGCGGGAATCATCCGGCGCGCCGGGCTCGCGAAGCGCGTGAACACGCTGGTGGGCAACATTCACGACCGCTTGCCCGAAGGCTATGACGTCATCATGATGTGCGATATCGGGCCGATTTCCGAGCGGCTGTTACGCAGCGTGTATCGCAGCCTGCCGCCGGGAGGGATGCTGGCGCTGGTCGATCGCTACCTGTCGGAAGACGGCACGAGCCGCTGGCACGGCTGGTGGAGTACTTCGCCGGATCGTCGTTTGGTGTCGCGACGTGGAAAGACATGGTGGAAGCGGTGGAGGCTTGCGGCTTTCGAGCAGGTTAAGGCGGAGAATGTGTATCGCGATGTTTGGTACATCACTGCAGTCAAGCCGGAGCGCGATGCTGCAGCGTCTTGAATGACTGCTACCGCAGCGGCTAACCGGGCCGCTGAAAAAGTCGATCACAGCATGGTTTTCGGGTAGTGCTGGCCTTCAGGCCAGCGTCTAAGCCGTTTATTTCCTTTTCTGAGTCGGCTTCAGTCCGACGACACACAAGTCGTATTACGCGTTTTTCCGGAGCCTGTGAAGGTGCGCTCCGCCCGATTCCTTGTCAACATTTCTAACCGGCCCCTTGTATCGCAAGTCTGAAAATGTCTTCCCGGTAAGCTCTTGAGCCGCAGGTATTTTACATCTCCGGGAACCTTTGCTTATCCTGCACGTATCAATCTGTGGAGGCGGTATGTACTGCAACTATTGCGGTAAGGTCATTCAGGACGACGCCAATCTCTGCGCCTATTGCGGCACGCGGGTGGGTTCGGTTGCCGGGCGCCGCAAGCTGATGCGCTCACGGACCGATCGCAAGATCGCCGGCGTCTGCTCGGGTTTTGCCGAATACTTCGATCTGGATGTCACCGTGGTGCGCGTGGTCTGGCTGATTGTCGCGCTGTTTGGCGGAGGCGGCTTCCTGGCCTACATCATCGCGTGGATCATCATGCCTGAGGAGCCGGTGTGCGTGCCCGCTGCACCGCCCGCGACGGTACCGCAGCCGTACCAGGGGGCGTGACGGGCCGAGGAGTTGTCGGGCAGTGCTGGCCTACAAGGCCAGCGTCTCAGCCGATTCTTTCCTTTTCTTGAGTCGGCTTTCAGCCGACGACACGGCGCTTGTGTCAGCACGATTCGCATCAGGGGCACGACCTCGGTCGTGCCGATAGGCTTCTTGTTTTTTCCACGAGCCGTCGACACCCATCCCCCATTCGTTGCACCTCCCCTCCGCCAAACCTCTTGACACATCCCGCGATCTTCCGCTACCTTCACACTATGTTGTCAACGGCTCAGCGAATGACCATGGCCATGTGCACCCTAGGCGGTGCCGTGTCCATGATCGGAGCCTGACAGCCCAAGCAGAAAACTCCAATCGTGAAACCGGCCGCCTAGGTAAACAGGGCGGCGTTGCTGTTTCTGGGCAATTCTCGATTCGGAGCTTTCGATGTCATTCGCACCTGAGCAGTTCTCCACAACCGCGGTCCGCGGCGGCCTCACCCCCGATCCCGCAACCGGCGCGGTCCTCACGCCCATCTATCAGTCCACCACCTATCATCAGCAGGCCGTCGGCGTTCACAAGGGCTTCACCTATTCGCGCGCCGCGAACCCGACCGTCTCGGCGCTCGAAGCCGCCCTCGGCGCACTGGAAGACACGCCTCCGGCCGTCTGTTTCGCGACCGGCATGGCCGCAATCTCGACGCTGTTCCTGGCGATCCTGAAATCCGGCGATCACGTCGTCGTCTCCGATGTTGTCTACGGCGGGACGGTCCGCCTCTTCCAGCAGGTGCTGGAGAACTTCCGCGTCGAAGCGTCGTTCGTCGACACCTCCGACCCCACCGCGGTGGCCAAGGCAATTCGCCCCAACACCCGTCTCGTCTTCATCGAGACGCCGGCGAATCCCACGCTCAAGCTCACCGACATCGCAGCCATCGCTAACGTCGCCCACGCTGCCGGCGTGAAGCTCGCCGTTGACAACACCTTCCTGACTCCGGTCCTGCAACGACCGCTGGAGTTCGGCGCAGACATCACGCTGCTCTCGACCACCAAGTACATCGAAGGCCACAACTCCACCGTCGGCGGCTCCATCGCCACGCGCGACGAAGTCCTGCTCGATCGCCTGCGCCTCGTGCGCAAGACGCTGGGCTGTATCCAGTCTCCGCACGAATCTTGGCTGACGCTGCGGGGACTCAAGACGCTTCCGCTGCGCCTGCAAGCGCACTCGGCCAACGCGCAGAAAGTTGCCGCGTGGCTCGAGCAGCATCCCAAGGTCGCCCGCGTTTACTATCCCGGCCTCGCCAGCTTCCCGCAGTTCGCTCTCGCCGAAAAACAACAATCGCTCCCCGGCGGCATGCTCGCCTTCGAACTCAAGGGCGGGGCCGACGCCGGCATTCAGCTGATGAACACGGTTCGCCTCTGCCTGCTCGCAGAAAATCTCGGCGCAGTCGAGACCCTGATCACGCACCCGGTCTCGATGACTCACGGCGACGTGCCGCGTGAAATTCGCGAGCGCACCGGTATCACCGACGGTCTGGTGCGACTCTCGGTCGGTCTGGAAAATCCCGCGGACATCATTGCCGATCTCGAAACCGCGCTCGCCGCGATCCCAGTCGCTGCCGAAACCACGCAGGAGGTTGAACCATGTCTCGCAAAGTAATCGTCCTCAAGTTCGGAAGCTCAGTGCTGCACTCGCGCGCGGAACTGCCTCGCGCCGTCCACGAAATCTATCGCTGGATTCGCCGCCAGTATCGCGTCGTCGCCGTCGTCTCCGCCTTCGCCGGCGAGACCGATCGCCTGCTCGGCACCGTCGCCGATTATCGCGACGCCTGTCCCGAAGCCATCGCGCGCGTCGTCGCCACCGGCGAAGAAGTTGCCACTGCGTTCCTCGCGCTCGAGCTCGACCGCTTCGGCATCCCCGCGCAAGTCCTCGACCCCAGCCAGATCCAGCTCATCGCCGAAACCACCTCCAACGACACCGAGCCCGTCAGCGCCGACATTCTTGCCATCGAGAACGTCTTCAAGCTCGGCCGCGTCGCTGTCATTCCCGGCTTCGTCGCGCGCGATCGCCTCGGCCGCGTTGCCCTCTTCGGTCGCGGCGGCTCCGACCTCTCCGCGCTCTTCCTCGCCAAGCAGCTCGGCGCGCGCTGCCGCCTCATCAAAGATGTCGACGGCATCTATGACAGCGATCCCGCCGCCTGCTCCGACGCGAAGCGTTTCGACGAGATCAACTTCTCCGACGCGCTCGCCATCGGCGGCAAGATCGTTCAGCAGAAAGCCATCGCTTTCGGACGCAAGACCGGCGTCCCGTTCGAAGTCGCCGCCATCGGCGAGAACCACGCAACCACCGTCGGCAGCCATCACTCGGTTCTCTCGCAGCGACATTTTTCGCAGGCGCCGCTGAAGATCGGCCTGCTCGGCCTCGGCACCGTCGGCCTCGGCGTTTTTCAGGAACTGGCGAAGCATCCCGAACTCTTCGAAGTCACCGGCATCGCCGTGCGCCGTCCTGACCTTCACAGCGATCACGCGCCCAGCAATCTCCTCACTCGCAGTTGCTGGGACGCAATCGACGATGTCGACGTCGTCGTCGAGCTCATCGGCGGCACCGATCCCGCCGGCGAACTCGTCAAAGCTGCACTCGCCGCGGGCAAGCCCGTCGTAACCGCCAACAAGCTTCTCCTCGCGAACGATGTTCAGCTCGACGACCATCACTCACTGCGCTACTCCGCGGCCGTGGGCGGCGCAGTCCCGGCGCTGGAAGCGGTCCGCGCCTTGGCTGACGACGGTCGCATCGTCTCGCTCTCCGGCGTCCTCAACGGAACCTGCAATTACATCCTCGATCGCCTCGCCGCCGGATGCTCCTGGTCGCGGGCCGTCGCCGAAGCGCAGGCCCACGGCTTCGCCGAGCAGGATCCCCGCGCCGATGTCTCCGGCTCCGACACGGTCTGCAAGCTGCGTCTGCTCGCTCGCCGCGCCTTTCCCGACGTCGCCGCGCACTACGTCAGCGCCACCGGCATCGACGCCATCGATCCTGCTTGGGTGCAGTCAGCGGCTCGCGACGGCGGACGCGCGCGACTGGTCGGCACCGCGCAGATCACCGGCGGCCGGGTTCATCTCGAAGTGAAGCCTACACTAGTTGACTCGTCGCATCCCTTCGCGCAAATCCGCAACGAAGAGAATTGCCTGCTCATCGATACCGGCCACTCCGAGTCACAACAGTTCTGGACCGGCCGCGGCGCCGGCCGATGGCCCACCACCGCCGCCGTCATGGCCGACCTGTTCGACCTCAGCCGCGAGCTACGAGCCGCGAGCCAGATCCCTGATCAATTCGCAACTCTCATCGGTCGTCATCTGCCGGAACCGACTACTGACAACTGGCAACCGACAACTGCCTTCGGAGGTGCTGCGTGAAATTCGCCACTCGACTTCTGACTTTCGACCCCGCTCCCGGCGATCGTTTCACGCCCGCCAACACGCCCATCTATCAGACCGCGACTTTCCGGCAGGAAGACGCGACCGAGTTCGGCGAATACGACTACTCGCGCAGCGGCAATCCCACGCGCGCTGTTGTCGAAAAACAAATCGCCTCGCTCGAAGGCGGCAGCCGAGGCTTCTGCTTCGCTACCGGTCTGGCCGCGATCACCGCTGTCACGCGCCTGGTCTCACCCGGCGAAGAGATCCTCGCCTGCGACGATCTCTACGGCGGCGCTTATCGCCTCTTCTCGCGCATCCTCGCCAAGCGCGGCATCACCGTTCGCTATGTCGACTTCAGCAATCTCGACGCAGTCGCCGCGGCGATCACCCCGAACACGAAGCTTGTCTATCTCGAAACGCCGACCAACCCGCTGCTGCAGATCATCAACATCGCCGCCGTCGCCGACATCGCGCATCGCAATGGCTCACTCCTTTGCGTCGACAACAGCACCATGTCGCCCTATCTGCAGCGCCCGCTCGAAGTCGGCGCGGACATCGTCCTGCACTCCGCAACCAAGTTTCTCTGCGGCCACAGCGATGTCATGGCCGGCGCTGTCGTCGTCAACGACGAAGAGATCGGCAACGAGATATACCTCATCCAGAACGGCGAAGGCGCAGTCCTGTCTCCATTCGACAGCTTCCTCCTGCTTCGCGGTTCAAAGACGCTGGCTCTTCGCCTCGATCGCCAGCAGTCGAACGCGAAGAAAATTGCCGATCTGCTCAACGCGCATCCTGCCGTCGATCACGTCTACTATCCCGGCCTCGCTGACGAGCAGCAGCTCCGCATTCATCGCGCGCAAGCCTCCGGCGACGGCGCAGTGCTCAGCTTCGTCACCGGCGATCCCGAGTTTTCCCGCACCATCGTCGAAGCCACGAAGCTGTTCGCCATCACCGTCAGCTTCGGCGGAGTCAACTCCACCATCAGCCTGCCCAACTACATGTCGCACGCCAGCATCCCGGCGCACTTGCGCCAGCAGAAGAGCATTCCTGCTGATCTGGTCAGGATTTCTGTCGGCGTGGAAGATGTGGACGACCTGGTCGACGATCTCAGTCAGGCATTCGAGATCGCCGCACGCGAGAGCGTCCGGACACGCGCGGCCGCCGCCGACTAATCGCGGCGTAAGGCCTGGCCTCACAGAAAAGCGGGGCACGTTGGTTTATCATCAACTTCCTTCTATGCGAACTCTCGCCATGTTCGCCTGCGCGCTCTGTCTCGCTTCTTCGCTATTCGCGCAGAACTGGAAGAAGGTTCACCGATCCGACGAAGCGAAGTGGGCGAAGACGACTGGCCTCGACCCGGCCGTCATCCACAAGCTCTGGCGCGACGCCTCGCAGACGCCCAACGAGAAGGACGACGACTCCCGCATCGCCAACATCGATCTTGATGGACTCGCCGAGCGCCACGATGTTCTGCTGGTCACCTACGCGGGCGAGAAGAATTGCCTGACGCTTACCGTCTTCCGTCAGTATTCAGAATTCAAGTTCTCGAAGGTTTGGTCGGTTGATGAATTACCGGACAAGACCAGCTTCTGCGATGCGCCCTTCGGCACCGCCGTCGCCGAGGCTTTGAACGGCGCCGTCACTGTTCGCGTGCCCAAGTCGACCGCCGACGGCGCGACCAACTACATCCTCTACACCTACGAATGGAACGGAATGACCTATCGCCTGGCCGGACAAAAAGAAATTCAGCTAAGGTAGCAGCAGGTGCGACCCTACTTCCTCGCCGAAACCCTTCGTTCGCGCTCGGTCCGCGACGCCTCGCGACGCCGCAGCGCGCCTTCGTACCGCCGCTTCTCGTCGTCGGTCTCCGGAATCACCGGCGCCACCGCCAGCTTTCGCCCATGCCGATCCACCGCAACAAACGTCAGATATGCGGTCGCCACCTTCTGCCGCGTGCCCGAGATGTAATTTTCCACCAGCACCTTCACCCCGACTTCCATCGACGTATGAAAGACGCGGTTCACCGCCGATTGCAGGATCACCATGTCGCCCACATGCACCGGCACAAGAAAATCGATGTGATCCATCGAAGCGGTCACGGCATACGAATGCGAATGGCGATGCGCCGCCAGCGCTCCCGCCAGGTCGATCCAATGCATCAACCGTCCGCCCAGCAAGGCTCCCAGAGGATTGGTATCGTTCGGCAGAACGAGCTCGATCATCTCCGATTTCGAGTCGCTCACCGGCTTCGGTATCAAATTTCCGTCGTTCTCGTTCATAACAAGTCAGTTTCGAGTTTCAGGTTTCGAGTTTCAGGTTTCGACTTTTGAGTCGGCCCGCCGTTCCATCTGCGCCTGCACATAGCACTCGGCCATGCGCTGCACGCAAGCGTTGTCATGTCGCTGCAGCCACTGCTTACTCGCTTTCTCGTACAACAACTCGCCATGTCCGGCTGGCAAATACGCTCTTTCGCAAACGAATAGCAGGTGCAGAACTCCGTCGCGCTCCTCGCCCATGGCAAAGCGCACTGCATCCGCGGAACGGTCGGCCGGCAGCCTGTGACACGCTTTTGCATAACCCATGTTGCAGCCTGATTTCAGGTCTTCGTCATTCGGCTGCGCACCCTCGTGGCCCGGTGCGGCGCACGTGCCCGTCCATCCCGCTCCCAAGCGGAAGCCGTCGCGGAAACGGCCAATCCGATTCCAATCTTCGCTCCGGCATGAAATAAGGACAGGCCACACATTCCTCGCAATTACAAATCAATGCCAATTGTAACGGGTAGAGCTGGCCTTCACGCCAGCGTCGAGACCGTATTACGAATCCGACCGAGCCAGCTTCAGCCGGCGGCACATTATCGCGCTTTCAATCCACTCCGCCCTCATGCGATCATCAATTGAGGCCACATCTTGCCCGACGGAACCCGCATCGCCGCTCTGAAAGAGATTCTCGCCGCCAAGCCTGACGACGCCTTCGCCCGCTACGCCCTCGGCCTGGAGTTCTCCGGCTCGGGCGACACCGATGCCGCTCTCGCCGAATTCAAACTGCTCGTGGCGGCGCATCCCGACTACACCAACGGCTACTTCATGGCCGCTCAAACGCTCGCCCGCGCCGAGCGCAATGACGAAGCCCGCGCCATGCTTCAGCAGGGCATCGAGTGCGCCCGTCGCACGCGCAATCAGCACGCGCTCGCCGAGATGGAAGGCATGCTCGACGAACTTGATCGCGGCTGATCGTACCCTCGCATACTCCTCGCGCTCCGGGTAGTGTCCTAAAGTTTAGGACACTACCCGCGCTCCGCGATTTCGTTCAAATCCAGCGCCAATCGGCGATAATGGCGGCAGCATGTCCCCACGGCCGTCCAGCTTCGGAGCAAGCCGTCTGCGCAACGCTCTCGCCGCGATTTTTGTCTTGCTGCTCGCGATGGCTGCGCCGGCCTCCGCGCAGTCCGCCGCAAATCTCTTGCTTGGCAAGACGGAAGAAAAACCGGCCGCGGCATCGACGACTCCCACTGCGCCAGCTCCTCCCGCTACACCGCCGCAGCCGGCCGCCATCCCGTTGCCCGATGTCGCTACCCGCTCCGAAGATCTGAAGCGTCTGCTGCGTGGCATCTCCGAGAAGCTTCCCACCGCCGACCAGCTCGCTGCCATCCAGTCGCAGCTGCAAGAACGCTCGGCTCAGTTGACGATGCAGCAGAAAGAGACCGACGCGCTTCTGGCAGCCACGCCCAACACGCTGGAGCTTCGCGAGCAGGACAATTTCTGGCGCAACAAGCAGAAAGAAACCGCCGGCACTCGGCGCGAGTTGCACGACTGGGCCAATGCCGCGCAGTCGGCTGTCCAGCAGATCACCGCCCAGCAACCCGCGTGGAACGCGACGCTGCAGGAAAACGAAAACACGCCCGGCCTCGGTCCCGCGCAGGATGTCATTCAGGATTCCGCCAATCGCCTGCACAAGCTAATGGGACAGGCCCAGGATCAGCTCCGCGTCATCGTGAATTTGCAGGTCGTCGCCGCCAATCAGGACCAGGCCGCCCTTGACGTGCTGGACGAGTTAGAGCGGGCGCGCGAGTTCCAGGATAGCCGCCTGCTTGAGAAGGACAGCCTGCCCCTCTGGCAACTCAGTGAGCGCCATCAGGCGGGTGAGACCGGGGAGATGTATCTCGCCGCTTCGACCCGGCTGCTCGGCATTCGCGCTTTCGCCACGGAAAATGCTGGCTCCCTCTTCGCTCTCGCGCTGCTGGCGCTGTTTTCCTTGGCTGCCGCTTTTCGCCTGCACCTCCTCGCTCGTGGTCTGACGGCCGAAACCCCCGAGCAGCAGCAACTCCTGCACATCACCCGCCACTGGATCGCAGTCGGATTTCTGCCGCCGCTGCTCGTCGGCTACTTGTTGGCGCCGGCAGCTCCGGTTCCGCTGATCGGCCTCGTCATCCTGATCTCCTTCGTTCCCATCGTCATTCTGTTGCCGGCGTTTATCCAGCTGCGATTTCGCAGGTTGCTGTACTGCATGGCCGGGGTCTATGCCCTGAGCGCGTTCATCGCGTGGGCAGGCTTTCCTGCGGCGACTAAGCGCGAGGTGCAATTCGCCATCAATCTCGCGGTCTTCGCTGTATTCGCTTATCTGGTCAGCCCGCCGCGCCTGGCCCATCGCGCCGAAGAAAGTCGCATCCACCAGCTTCTCATCTTCGGAATACGCCTCGCCGTTCTGCTGCTTGGCGGCTGCATCGCGGCCAACCTGTTCGGCTATGTCAGGCTGGCGCAGTTTCTGGGAGTGGTGTGCCTGTATAGCAGCTTTATCGCCATCAGCATGGTGACCGGCGTGCGCGTCTTCACCCGGCTGCTGCTGGAAGGAATCGACCGCCCGGGCGCGCAGCAACTGGCGGTGGTTCGCTCTCATCGCGACGGCGTCGTGCGCTGGATGCCACGCCTGTTCACCTGGGGCGGAATTTTGATCTGGTTGACCGCGACCATAAACCTGCTCGGCCTCAGCGACTGGGTTGGCAAGCAGTTTCGCGCCGTGCTCGGCTACCGTATCGCCGGCGGATCCGTGGGCGTCACGCTGGGCGGCGTTCTCGGCTTCTTTCTGATTCTGCTGATCGGATATTCTGTTTCCGCTTCCATCCGTTTTCTTGTGCGCGAGGAACTTCTCAGCCGCTTCCACCTCTCGCGCGGACTGCCTGAGCTCATTGCCTCCACGCTGCACTATCTCTTGCTGCTTCTCGTCTTCTTTTTCGCGGTCAACGCCGGCGGCGTCGAGCTCAACAAGTTCACCGTGCTCACCGGCGCGCTCGGCGTGGGCGTCGGCTTCGGCCTGCAGAACATCGTCAACAACTTCATCTCCGGCCTCATCCTGCAATTCGAGCGCCCGATTCACATCGGCGATGTGCTCGATGTCGACGGCACCACCGGCAAGGTCACGCGCATCGGCATCCGCTCCAGCACGGTGCGAACCTTCCAGGGTGCCGAGGTCATCATTCCCAACGGCAACTTCATCTCCGGCAAAGTCATCAACTGGACGCTCTCGGAATCGCTGCGGCGCGTGGAACTGCCGGTCGGCGTCGCCTACGGCACCGATCCCAAGCTGGTCTGCAAGCTCCTCGACCAGGCCGCCACGACGAACGAGAATGTACTCACTTCGCCGGTACCGGCCGTCTTCTTCAAGGAATTCGGCGACAGCTCCCTCAACTTCGAGCTGCAGTTCTGGGTGATGCAGGAGAGCAATGCCAATCGGGTGAAGAGCGAAGTCGGTCTTACGGTGATGGAACTGCTGGACAACGCCGGCATCGAGATTCCCTTCCCGCAGCGCGACCTGCGCCTGCGTGCCGTGGACGAGACGGCTGCAGCGACCCTACTCTCACCCAATGGCGGAACGGCAGCCGGTAACGGCGATACTCCTTCTGAGCCGCGCCTCGTCGTCGATCAAGCCAAGACCCGCGCTGCCAGCGAAAAGTAACGGCTGTCAGGACTACACGTGATGAGAATGTGTCATCCTGAGCGCAGCATTCGCGCCCTTTGCGAATGCGGAGTCGAAGGACCCCTATGATCACGCTGGTCGTCGCACCGCAATGCTCAACCCCAACCATTCTCCCTGTGATTTCCCTCACTCCCGCGTGTGATCTCCTTAGGCGTAGAATACGAACATTCGTAACCGTCATGTCGGCCGCTGGAAGAGAGCGGCCGCGACCCTGGGAGGTATCCAGCCCTTGAGCCATCTTCCGCAAACTTTGGCCGAACTTCGCCGCAGCCAGCAATTCCCTGAAGAGCGAGTGCGCAACCGCCGCGTCAAGGACGAGATGCGCGACAACCTTATTGTTCGCCTGCGCGACGGGGGCCAGGTCTTTCCCGGCATCGTCGGCTACGACGACACGGTCGTCCCGCAGATCATCAACGCGATCCTGTCGCGGCACAATTTCATCCTGCTGGGACTGCGAGGACAGGCTAAGAGCCGCATCCTGCGCGCGCTCACTACGCTGCTCGATCCCGAGCTGCCATACCTGCGCGGCTGCGAGATTCACGACAACCCTTACGATCCCATCTGCCGCCGTTGCCGCGAGCTGGTCGTCAACAATCCCGACGACGCGCCCATCGCCTATCGCGCGCCGGAAGAACGCTACGTCGAGAAGCTCGCCACGCCGGACGTGACCATCGCCGATCTCATCGGAGACATCGATCCCATCAAGGCGGCTAAAGGTGGTCACGAGCTGGGTAGCGAATACACCGTGCATTACGGACTGCTGCCCCGCGCCAATCGTGCCATCTTCGCGATCAACGAGCTGCCCGACCTCGCCGGCAAAATCCAGGTTGGCTTGTTCAACATCATGCAGGAAGGCGACGTGCAGATTAAGGGATATCCGGTGCGCCTGCCGCTTGATGTGGCGCTGGTCTTCAGCGCCAATCCCGAGGACTACACCGCGCGCGGCAAGATCATTACGCCGCTCAAAGACCGCATCGGTTCCGAAATTCGCACCCACTATCCCGCGACCGTCGATGAAGGCGTCGCCATCACCGCTCAGGAAGCGTGGGTGGAGCGCAACGGCCATCAGTTGCAGATTCCCCAGTTCGTCAGCCAGGTCATCGAGCAGATCGCCTTCGTGGCGCGCGAGGACAAGCGTGTCGACAAACGCTCCGGCGTCAGCCAGCGTCTACCCATCAGCGCGATGGAGAACGTTATCTCCAACGCCGAGCGGCGCGCGATTCGTTCAGGCGAGAAGCTGGTTGTGCCGCGTATCGGCGATATCTACGCTGCCATGCCGGCGATGACCGGCAAGCTCGAACTCGAATATGAAGGCGAGTTGAAAGGCGCCGACAACGTCGTGCGCGAGATCATTCGCGCTGCGGTCGCCCGCACCTACGACCAGTATTTTCACAGCAACAGCAACATGAACCAGGTGGTGCAATGGTTCGATCTCGGCGGCGAGATTCAGCTGCGCGATTCTTCCAGCGCGCAGGAGATGCTGCACAAGCTGCGCAGCATTCAGGGTCTGCTCGACAAACTCAGTGCGCTCGGACTGAGCGGGAAAGAGCCGTCGGAAGTGCTCGTCTCCGGCGCGGAGTTCATTCTCGAAGGCCTGTACGCGCATAAGCGCATCGGCCGCAGCGAAGAGCGAACCTTCACCGCCGGCGAAAAGGTGCAGCCGCAGCGCGAAAAACCGCGCCGGCTCGACGATGACGATGAAGTGCCGGATCTGCGCAGACACCGGCGGCCGTTCAATTAGTGGCTAGTGATCAGTGAATAGTGGATAGTCGAAATCATCGCGAACGTAAATCGCATGAAGGGTTGGACAGAGCGGCGGCACATCCTTTGCCTAAATTCTTGGCTGAGGGCTGAAAGCTGACGGCTGAGAGCTAAGAAGCTAATGGCTAGACTGATTCGCTACAAGAAATACGTTCCCGAGCCCGCCTCCGAGATGAGCATGGAGGACCTGCTCAAGGCGCTCTCCGACTACCTCCTGCAGAGCGGCTTCCAGCAGCAGTACGCGGATTGGTACGACCTGAACAACGCTGAGCAGACGCTCGACGAGCTTCGCCAGGCCATCGCCGACGCCCTGATGAACAGCGACATGCTCGACGAGCAGATGCGCGAGCAGGTCGAGAACATGTCCAGCGATCAACTCGAACAGCTCGTCCAGCAGCTCATCGAGCGCATGGAGCAGGAGAACTACATCAGCATCGATCAGCCGCACGATCCGTCGCGTCCGTCAACCGCCGGCGGCCAGGTCGGCGAGTCGCAATCGCAGACGCGCTTCGAAATCACGGACAAGAGCCTCGACTTCCTCGGCTTCCGCGCTCTGCGCGATCTACTCGGCTCACTCGGCAAGTCCAGCTTTGGCCGTCACGACACGCGCGACAACGCTACCGGCATCGAGGCCAGCGGCGCCTCCAAGACCTACGAGTTCGGCGACCAGCTCAACCTCGATATCACTGCGACGCTCTCGAACGCCATTCAGCGCGAAGGCCTGCAACTGCCGCTGAACATCGAGTACCGGGACCTCCAGGTGCATCAGTGCGAATATCAGTCGTCCTGCGCGACGGTCCTCATGCTCGACTGCTCGCACTCCATGATTCTCTACGGCGAAGACCGCTTCACGCCGGCGAAGAAAGTCGCGATGGCGCTCTCGCACCTCATCCGCACGCAATATCCCGGCGACTCGCTCTCACTCGTTCTCTTTCACGACTCGGCGGAAGAGCTGCCGCTCTCGCAGCTGGCGCGCGTCAAAGTTGGCCCTTACTACACCAACACGCGCGAAGGACTGCGCATGGCACAGCGCATCCTGCAGCGCCAGCGCAAAGACATGAAACAGATCGTGATGATCACCGACGGCAAGCCCTCGGCGCTCACGCTGGAAGACGGCCGAATCTACAAGAATGCTTTTGGACTTGATCCGCTGGTGGTGAGTGAAACGCTGAAGGAAGTCTCGAAGTGCAAGCGCGCCGGCGTGCTGATCAACACTTTCATGCTCGCATCAGATTATGGGCTGGTGCAATTCGTTCAGAAAGTTACAGAGATGTGCCGCGGCAAAGCCTACTTCACGACACCCTACACGCTGGGCCAGTATTTGCTGATGGATTACATGTCGCGGAAAACGAAAACTGTGCATTGAAGTGGCGGCTAGAGGTCAGTGGCGTGTGGACAGCTACTCCTGCAATGAACAAGCCTGAGTGCTTTGTAACAGGGCGCGATTTTAGTCGTGCCGAAAATCTTGCAAAAACAAATGGCTTTTAGGCTCTGAGCAAACAGGGGCTAAAGCCCAGATTGCTTCTAGCGAATGGCCCGGCTAAAAAGGCGGCGGAAAAAGCGTAATACGACTTGTGTGCCGTCGGCTGAAGCCGACTTAGACAAGGAAATAAACGGCGTAGACGCTGGCCTGAAGGCCAGCTCTACCCGAAAGCACGCGTCGGTCGACTTTTTCCGCAGCCTGTGAAGCCGTGCCCTGATACGAAGCTGTCACAAAGCAACCCTTAAGCTACAACTCAACTGACAACTCACAACGGACAACTGACAACCGACAACTGCTTATTGGCCGCTCCTCCAATCCGTCCCGTCCACAAATTGCCGCGAATCCCGCCACCCTGACTTCACCTTCACGAACAGCTCGAGGTAGACCCTCATCCCCAACACTCGCTCGATCTGGAATCGCGCAGCGCTGCCAATCCGCTTCAACGTCGCGCCGCCTTTGCCGATGAGGATCGCCTTCTGCCCGTCGCGCTCGCAATAGATCGTCGCGGCAATGCGCGTCAGCCTTTCGCCCTCTTCATACTGCTCGATCAGCACCGTCGTCGCGTACGGCACTTCCTGCTCAGCAGCCAGCAGCACCTGTTCGCGAATCAACTCTGCCACCAGAAACCGCTCCGGCTGATCGGTGATCTGATCCTTGGGGAAATATCGCGGCCCCTCCGGCAGCGTTCGCACCACCGCATCCAGCAGCATGTCCAGCCCATCGCGCTTGAGGGCCGAGATCGGAACCACCTCCTGAAAATCATGCAGCGATCGGTATTCGGCGATCAATGGCAGCAGCTTCTGCTTGTCCACTGCATCGATTTTGTTGAGTAGCAGAAAGCACGGCTGGCCGCTCTTCTTGACGATGTCGAGCACGAATTTGTCGCCTGTGCCGAACTTCGCCGTCACATCCGCTATGAGCAGCAGCAGATCGCAACCCTCCAGCGCGTCGTAGACTTCTTTCATCATGCGCCGGTTGAGCGAGTTGATTGGCTTGTGAACGCCGGGGGTGTCGATCAGGACGATCTGTCCCGCGGGACGCTTCGACTTGTGTTCGACGTTGATGATTCCCTGAATGCGATTGCGCGTGGTCTGCGGCTTGCGGGTGACGATGGCCAGCTTCTCGCCGACCAGCGCGTTCAGCAGCGTGGATTTACCTGCATTAGGCCGTCCGATGATGGAAACAAACCCGGAGCGAAATGGCATGGTCTTACTTTACAGACTTATGAGGGCTCGGGTGGAGCATCCGTCTTAGCGGGCATCTGCCGCCAGAAGATAAGTCTGTTCACCACGGAGGCACGGAGATCACGGAGCCTGCTGAAATACGAATTTCTCCGTGTCCTCTCTGTCTCCGTGGTGAAAAGACTTTACGCTCTGACTTGCTTCGGCTGCAGGCTCACTCTTACGCGATCCACGCGCCGCTCGGTCGACTCCAGCACTTCGAAGCGCAGCCCGTTCTCCTCGAACACCTCACCAGCCTTCGGAATGTGCCCGGCGAGTTCGCTGACCAGGCCGGCAATTGTCGTCGCTTCCTTCTCCTCCGGCCGCACGCCCAGCAACTTCTCCAGCAGATCGACGTCGGTGTTGCCGTTGAAAATGTAGGAAGTGTCGCTCTCTTTCACGACCTCCGATTTCTCGTGCTCGTCGCGAATTTCGCCGACGATCTCCTCCACCAGGTCTTCAATCGTCACCAGTCCCGCCACGCCGCCGTACTCGTCGATGACGATCGCCAGCCTGGCATTGTCGCGCTGCATCTCGCGCAGCAGCTCGCTCCCCTGTTTGGTCTCAGGAACAAAGTAGACTTCCGTCTTCATCAAGTCGCGAACTGTCTTGGTATGCGCCTCGACATCGGACACCTGCAGCACATCTTTCGCGTAGACAACTCCCTTGATATGGTCGATCGAACCATCGAACACCGGTATGCGTGAGTACGGATATTTCTTCAGCAGCTCGGTAAATTGCTCAACCGTCGTCGTAGCCGGAACCGCGACAATCTCCGGCCGCGGCGTCATTACCTCGCGCACCGTCTTGTCGCCGAACTCCACCACCGACTGGATCAGGTCGCGATCGCTCTCCTCCAGAATTCCTTCTTCCTGACCAGCCTCGATGAGCGCATCCACCGCCTCTGACGGATGCTCCGGCTCTTTTTCGCCATGCTCCTTGGTCAACGACGCGACCGAGAGACCAAAGCTCAGAATCAAAGTCGCCGGCAGCGAAAGGTAGATGAGCATTCGCAGCACCGGAGCCCACGACGCCAGCCACTCGCCCTTGGTGCGCACAAAAAACAAGTACGGCAGCAATTGATGAAAGATGACGATGATGAAGATTAAGCTGACGGCGGCCTGCACCAGGTCCAGAACGACCCAGCGCTTCTCCATGAACAGCACATAGCCGATCAGCACTCCGATGCTGGCCATGACCAACTGGGTCAGCACGGTCATCGACAGCGCCGCGCGTTCGCGGCTCACATGCAGGCGCGGTTCGACGCGCTCTTCGTACGCTTCGATGTTCTCCTGGAACTCGCGCGAGAGGAACTTGCCCATCTCGGCGTAGAGACGGTCGACATAGGAAACCAGCGTGAGCAATCCCATCAGCAACAGCAGCAGGATGGCTAACGGAAGGCTCATCGCCGTCGTCCTTTTCGCGAAGCGAAGTTGCTGCCATTCGCTTTGCGCTTGGGAGCCGTCGCGTGCGCGCGCTCAATGAGTCCAACCGGCAGTCTCAGCTGCATCCGCAGCTCCGATTCGCGCGCCCGCATTTCGCCATTGTCGGCTTCGTGATCGTAGCCGGCCAGATGCAGCAGCCCGTGGAGGATCAGGATCTTCAACTCCGTTTCGGTGGAATGCCCAAGTTCGGCGGCATTTGCGGCAGCAACCTCAGCCGAGATAGCCAAGTCGCCAGCCATCTTTGCCCGAGTGGAAGTCAATTCGAAGCTCAACACATCCGTCGGCTCATCTTTATGCCGGTATTTGCGATTCAATTCGCGGAGTTCCGCGCTGTTGGTGATCCGGATGTCAACCGCGCCACTCAGCCCCACGGCGCGCCGAGCCTTCCCTGCGAACAGGGCCAGCGCCCGCTCGTTGACGTCATCAGGTTTGTGAGCTAGCAGAAGCACTTCTGTTTCAAGAACGAATGGGAGGGCGCATTAGCCCTCCCACACTATGTTAGCAAGTTCTACTCAGAAACGCGTTCTTGCGGACCCGCGGCGTCTTCCGGCGGCACCTCGGCGAGCGTCGCTTCCGGCTCAATGCTGGTGGTGTACACCTGGCCGCCGGCAGTACGTGCTGTCGCCACACCGCCGCCCTTCTTCAATTCTAGCGACAGCGAAAGTTGTTCGTTGCGGCCCTTGTAATCTTCGTAAGCGCGAATGATGCGCTGCACCAGATGATGCCGCACCACGTCGCCGTCATCGAAGTAACAGAAGTGAATACCCTCAACCTTGCCCAGAATGTCGACCGCTTCGAGCAGGCCGCTGCGGTTCGCATTCGGCAAATCGATCTGCGTGACGTCGCCAGTGATGACCGCCTTGGAGTTGAAGCCCAGACGGGTGACGAACATCTTCATCTGCTCAGAAGTCGTATTCTGCGCTTCGTCGAGGATGACGAACGCGTCGTTCAGTGTGCGGCCGCGCATGAAGGCAATCGGCGCGATCTCGATGACGTTCTTCTCCAGATAGCGGTCGACCTTGTCCGGCTCCAGCATGTCGTAGAGCGCGTCGTACAGCGGACGAAGATAGGGATCGACCTTCTCCTGCAGCGTTCCCGGCAGAAATCCCAGACGTTCGCCCGCCTCCACCGCCGGCCGCGCCAGCACGATGCGATTGACGCGCTTCGACAGCAGCGCGGAAATGGCCATGGCGACGGCAAGATACGTCTTGCCCGTTCCGGCGGGGCCGACGCCGAAGACCATGTCGTGCTTTTCAATGGCTTCCAGATACCGGCGCTGATTGATGCTCTTGGGCTGCACGGTGCGCTTGCCGAACGAGCGCTGCTTGCCGGCCTCCGCCAGGCCGCGCAAGGTGGCCGTGCGGTCCGACGTCAACGCGCGAATCATCGAGCCGAGTTCGCCGTTGACGAACGATTGCCCGGTTCGCTGCAGTTGATCGTAGTCGGCAAACACTTGTTCAACGCGGTTGACGTCTGGCGCCGCGCCCGTGATTTCGATCGAATCGGCGCGCAGGTTGATGGTCACGTTCAGACCATCTTCCAGCAGGCGCAGGTTTTCGTCGCGGGTACCAAACAGGGTTTCGATATTCGGGCTTATCTCAATATTCTTCTTCATTCAGGGTCGGAAGACTACCTCCAATTTTGATGGGGCAAACACTGAAGAACGCGACAACGCGTTGTAACGGAGGAGGGAACCGTGGCTGGAAGTTTGTCCAAGCCCAAAACTGCTCTCATTGGCGGTTAGCGTACCCCCGAATCGCACCGGAGTCAATCCTCCTGAGGCGGTATTCGATGGCGGTTGAGGTACGTTACGTAAATTCTGTGTCAAACTCCCTTCCGCTGATTTAGATGACAGATTCGGGCGAAAGGAGCACCTGGGCCTCAACTCGTTTCCCGCAATCCAAGCGAAGGACCAGCCAGAGCGATGAGCGATTTGCCCGACACCGCGGTATTCCAGTAGAATCAACTATCCGGCTTACGTCGAGATTTCCCACGAAGGATTACACGAAAGTATGGCGAACCATTTTTCTGCGTTGAAGCGCGCGCGTCAAACTGAAACCAAGACCACGCGCAACCGCGCCAACAAGTCGCGCCTGCGTGGCGCCCTCCGTTCCCTCAAGGAGGCTATCGCCAAGGGCGACAAGGCTGCCGCCCAAACCGCCTATAGCGCAACTGTCTCGGTCGTTGACAAGGGCGTGCAGAAGGGCGTCCTGCACAAGAACACCGCCAGCCGCTACAAAGCCCGTCTTAGCGCCCGCGTGAAGGCCGTCGCGGCGAAGTAAGTCACCCAGCTAAGAGTTTGTCCCAGGGCACGAGTGATCGTGCCCTGAGTACCGCCAATCCACCTTACAGTTAAGCCCCACCAGCTGCTGCGCAGCAAGGTCAGCGATTGGCCAAGGTTCGGATTTCTGCTAAGCCGAGCAGTCGCTGATCGGCAGTGGCCAGGATTAAATCGAGAACTTGAGCGGTAGCTGCGAGCATGCGGTCCGCGGGATCCTGGTGCAACGGGAGACGGCTTGCAGCCAGCGCGATCTCGTGGGTGAGCGGCGCTTCACGCGTGACCGCAGTCGCGTTCTGCAACCAGTGGTCGATATCGGCCGCGAGCTGAATTCTGCCCTTGTTATGCAGGGTTAAAGCTTCCCATGTGCTGATGGGCGATAGCCAGAGTTCATTCGCCGGGTTACGTAACTCGCCCAGGAGGCGTGAGCCCAAACGTCGCGGCTCAAGGTATGCCCACAGCCAGATATGGGTGTCGAGCAGTATCCTCAACCGCGCATCGCCTCCCAATCATCGGGATCGTTGGCGGGAGAAACAATGTCACCCAAAATCTTCGCCGTCCCTTTACCGGAGCCAATCCAGGCGTTCCGATCCACCTGAACCTCGGCGGGCGGGACAACGTCAGCCACTGGCTTTCCAAATCGCGTCACCCTGATCGGTTGCTTGGTCCTGCACACCTGTTGCAGCAGCGAGAGGCACTTGGCCTTAAATTCGGAGATGGCGATTTCCTGCATGTGGTCTTCTGACCGCTATTTTAACTATAGTCAGAATTATGGTCAATCTTGATAGGCTTCTGGCGCTCTGGGAGCGTCCTCGCCTCTAAGGGAACGAAAAGAAAGAATCGGGATGTGGACTTGGGCCAAACCACATTTGAAACTCGAAGAACGAAGGGATACGCTTTCCATCACACTTCGCCGGGCTCAGGTGGATTTGCCTCAGCGCGTTCAAAGCAAGTTTGTCCAGTTCGTCGCTGGCCGATTCCTGAATCTCCGCCTTCTGCACGTTGCCCAGCTCATCGACTAGCCCACCAATAACTGTCGAGCCGGACGTATGAGAAGAACGGATGCTGTAGTATTTTTCGTAGTACTTTGCGTCCGCAGGTTGAAACTTCCTACAAACTGGTTGCTGGCTTGCATTTGTGGGTGGTACGAACAGTGCCTTATCCACTGGGGCAGACGAGATGCTCTCGACGTCGACTTCCGCCAAGAGCTTGCCATTACGAATCCTGCGCATGGTTCGCGGATAGTACTTCCCATTCGTCTGCTGGAAATCCGAATACTCTCTTTTGTCGTCGTCCGTATTCAAGCTCCACTCCGCACTCACGAGGACTCCCGTTGCAACGTCGAAGCACATCTTGCTGCCGGCGTACTCAAACGGAGAATTTGGCCTTCTCTCGATAGCAAAACAATTCAGCCCTCGACCATTTTGAGGCGATGAGTTCATCTGGGACATCAATGGATCCGGGGAAACCGAGTGGGCTAGGCGAACCAGGTGTCGCACGGACCAAATGGCCCAGGGCTCGATGTCCCGAGAGCGCACTATATATTGTTCTCCGTCCCTTTCCATTATCGTTTCACTGAACTTGGGGCTCTCAATCTCCACTCTTAACTGCTCCTTCGAGAGTTGCGCGTAGTAATACGTACCGTTGACTTGACCTGCGACGGTGTACAAGTGGAACTTCGCGCGAATTTCCACCGGACCGGAGCTAAAGATGTCGGTTGCCTCCGTGGCACGCCGGCTCGCAAACTCGAAGGTATCTTGAGGGTTTCTTGCGAGGACCGACGGCTGCAATGTCAGAAGGGAAATCCAGACGATCAAGCTTAGACTCTTGCGCATGAACAGATATTAACAACCAGAGTTGCGGGAGTCTGTGACGGGAGTTCCCAGCCAGACCCTGCCTCGGGCAGCTCCAACAGCAGATCCCTCGCGGGACTGAAGTCCCGCTCGTGATGACAAGTCTGTTGTTCGAAGCGGTCAGGCGAACCAACGAGCGCGTCTTAAGCTCGCGGCTCAAAGCTCGCGGCTAGTTGCTGGTCGCTAACTGCTGCTTCTTCTCCGCATGCAGATGCTGCAGCGCATACACTTTCGCTTCTCCGCGCTGCAAGGCTGCTATGCCCTCGCACGCGGCGCGCGCTGCTGACAAGGTCGTAATGGTAGGAATGCGCGCCGTCACCGCCGCTCGCCGTATAGCCTTCTCATCAAACCACGGCTCGACTCCGTGTGGCGTGTTAATGATCAGCTGAATCCGCTCGCCCTTGATCAGGTCGACCACGTTCGGTCGGCCTTCTTTCACCTTGTAAACCCGCTCCACGCGCAGCCCGGCATGCTCCAGCACGCGCGCCGTACCGTGCGTGGCGACGATGCTGAATCCCAGTTCAACGAACCGTCGCGCCAGTTCCGGCATGAAGGGCTTGTCACGATCGTTGCCGCTCATGAAGACCGTTCCCGTGATCGGCAGCATCTGCCCGGCCGCGACCTGCGCCTTGGCGAAGGCCTCGCCGAAGTTGTCGGCAACACCCATGACCTCGCCGGTCGACTTCATCTCCGGCCCCAGCACGGTATCGACGCCAGGAAACTTGCCCCACGGGAATACCGGCGACTTCACAAAGTAGAAATTGCCGGTATCGAGATCGCTCTGCCGCTCGATGTTCTCCGGCAGGAACTCGCGCAGTTTGCGACCCGTCATGAGCCGCGCGGCGATCTTTGCCAGCGGCACGCCAGTCGCCTTCGAAACATACGGCACGGTCCGCGACGCCCGCGGATTCACTTCAATCACAAACACGCGGTTGCGCTGAATCGCATATTGAATATTCATCAGCCCAACGACCTTCAGCGCGCGGGCAAGCTGAAATGTGTACTGCCGGATCGTATTCAGCAGATGCTTGGGAATATCGACCGCCGGCAGCACGCACGACGAATCGCCGGAGTGAATTCCGGCTTCTTCGATGTGCTGCATGATGCCGCCGATCACCACGTCCTCGCCGTCGGAGATCGCATCGACATCAATCTCGGTCGCCGATTCCAGGAAGTGATCGATCAGCACCGGCCGCTCCTGCGAATACTCAACCGCTTCCTTCATGTACTCGGTGAGTGTGTCGTCGTCGTACACGAGCGCCATGGCGCGCCCGCCGAGCACATATGAGGGCCGCACCAGGACCGGGTACGAAATGCGATTCGCGTTGGCCAGCGCCTCCTCCAGGCTGGTCGCAGTCGCCCCGCGCGGCTGCGGAATGGAAATCTCTTCCAGCAGCTTTCCAAACCGCTTGCGATCCTCCGCCAGGTCAATGCTCTCCGGCGATGTGCCGATGATCGGCACTCCCGCGGCTTTCAGGGGTAGCGCAAGATTCAGCGGCGTTTGCCCGCCGAATTGCACGATCACGCCCACCGGCGCGCCGCCCGACGCTTCATGCTCGTACACGGCCATCACATCTTCGTAGGTGAGCGGTTCGAAGTAGAGGCGGTCGCTGGTGTCGTAGTCGGTCGAGACGGTCTCGGGATTGCAATTGATCATGATCGTCTCGTAGCCGTCTTCGCGCAGCGCAAACGCCGCGTGGCAACAGCAATAATCGAACTCAATTCCCTGCCCAATGCGGTTCGGCCCGCTGCCCAGAATGATGACCTTCTTGCGATCCGTCGGCGTCGCTTCGTCCTCGTCCTCGTACGTCGAGTAGAGATACGGCGTGTAGCTCTCGAACTCGGCCGCGCAGGTGTCGACGCGCTTGAAGACCGGCGTCACCTTGTGCTCCTTGCGCAGCTGATGAATCTTCTCCGCCGCAGCCCGGCCATTCTTCATCCGCAACGCTTCGCCGAGGCGAGCGTCGGAGAATCCCATGCGCTTGATCTCGCGCAGACGCTCCGCGTCGATCGGCTCAGATCCCAGCTTTCCCTGCACGTCCGAAATTTCTTTCAGCTGATGCAGGAACCAGGGATCGATGTTGGTCATCTGGGCGATCTCGCGCACGCTCATCCCTTCGCCGAGCGCATAACGGATGTATTGCAGCCGCTCGGGATGAGGTGTTACCAGGCGCTTGGTCAGAATGCGCGGCTCAATCTCGTCGGCATCGACCCGCTTGCCGGTCTCCAGTGATCGCACCGCTTTCAGCAGCGCCTGCTTGAAGGTGCGGCCGATTGCCATCACCTCGCCAACCGACTTCATCTGCGGGCCCAGTGACTCATCCGCGCCATGGAATTTTTCGAACTGCCACTTCGGAATTTTCACGACGACGTAATCGAGCGTTGGCTCGAAGCACGCCGGCGTTTTACGCGTGATGTCGTTGGTGATCTCGTCGAGCGTGTAGCCGACGGCCAGCTTGGCTGCGATCTTGGCGATCGGGAATCCGGTGGCCTTCGACGCCAGCGCCGACGAGCGCGAGACGCGCGGATTCATCTCGATGACCACCATGCGGCCGTTGAGCGGATCGACGGCGAACTGAATGTTCGATCCGCCAGTTTCCACGCCGATTTCACGGATCACGGCAATCGCGGCATCGCGCATCGCCTGATATTCGCGATCGGTCAGCGTCTGCGCCGGCGCCACGGTAATCGAGTCGCCGGTGTGCGTGCCCATGGGATCGAAATTCTCGATGGAGCAGATGACGATGACGTTGTCGGCCAGATCGCGCATCAGTTCCAGCTCGTACTCTTTCCAGCCGAGCACAGATTCCTCGATCAGTACTTCGTGAACCGGCGAGAGATCGAGGCCGCGCGCCAGAAGCTCCAACAACTCTTCGCGGTTGTACGCAATGCCGCCGCCGGTGCCGCCGAGCGTGAACGAAGGCCGCAGGATCACCGGGAAGCCGATCTTGCTGCTGAAGTCCATGCCGTCTTTGAGATTGTTCACCAGCGACGACTTCGGAACATCAAGCCCGATCGCCGTCATCGCATCTTTGAAGAGCAGGCGGTCTTCGGCCTTCTTGATCGCACCCAGCTGCGCGCCGATCAGCTGCACGCCGTATTTTTCCAGCACGCCGCCGTCCGCAAGCTCGACCGCAAGATTCAGAGCTGTCTGCCCGCCAACCGTCGGCAGCAAAGCGAAGACGCCCGGCGCTGCGGTTTCTTTCAGCATCTCGGCTTCAATGCGGATGATCTCTTCCAGATACGTCCGGGTGAGCGGCTCGATGTAGGTGCGGTCGGCCATCTCGGGATCCGTCATGATGGTGGCCGGATTCGAGTTGGCCAGGACGACCTCGTAGCCTTCCGACTTGAGCGCCTTGCAGGCCTGCGCGCCGGAGTAGTCGAACTCGGCCGACTGGCCAATGACGATCGGCCCCGAGCCGACGATGAGTACCTTCGCGATGTCGTTGCGGCGTGGCATGGGATTTATTTCTTTGTATTTACAAAATCGTGGATCTCGGAAAAATCTTCCGCACCATCAGAGTTGTCATCACGAGCGAAGCGAGGGATCTGCTGTTCGTCCGCAGTGGCAGGATCCAGCATTTCGATCGGTTTTCCCCACTCGAGTGACAAGTCTTCCCAAGTCGGATTGACACTCTCAATCAAGGCCATTCTCCTGCGGCGGTCCCACCCCTTGATTTCCTTCTCTCGCGCGATCGCATGTCCGACGTACTGAAAACGCTCACGATAATCGAGTCGATTGATTCGGTAGCGCTGGGTGAATCCCTCGATTTCACCTTGCTTGTGTTCCCGCACGCGACGTTCTATCTCGTTCGTGACGCCGGTGTAAATACGGCGCGACTTACTGGCCATGATGTAGACCCAGAAACGCCACTCAGGACTCATGGTTCCCTTCCACTACGACGAACAGCAGATCCCTCGTCGGGCTGAAGCCCTCCTCGTGATGACAAATCTGATCGATGAAACATCACTGACGTAGATTAGCAATTTCACTCAGTCCACGGTCACCCATTGTTCCCACTTCAATTCGTTCGTGATCTTGTCAACTGTGATCTTCGAGTTTGGTTCGCAGTCCTTGGAGATATAGCGTTTGTCGACATGCCATTCCACAAAAATCGGTACATTGACCTGCTTTGTTTTTAGATCGAAGGACAGAAAGTAACGACCGGGATCGAGGCCCAGCACTCTAAAGTGACCGAAATCCTCGGTTTGGCCTTTGCCTTTGAGATTGAGCCCTTCACAGCATTTAGTCTCTGCGTCTGGAGCTTCAAAAATCAGAAACGGACGATACCCAACTTTTGCCCCGCTTGCCTTAATCTCTGAACAAAAACTCGAGGCGACCCGATGCCACTCTTGAGCGCTCGCGATCGAGCAGCACATCAAGATCGAAAACGCGAAGAATCGCATCACTTCCCCTTCCACTCCTCCATCATCTTCACGAAATCCTTGAACAGGTAGTGCGAGTCGTGCGGACCGGGCGACGCCTCGGGGTGATACTGCACGCTGAACAGTGGCAGCGAGCGATGCCGCAAGCCTTCCAGCGTGTTGTCGTTCAGGTCGATGTGCGTCAGGTCAACCTCGCTCTGCTTCAGCGAATCGGGATCGACGGCGAAGTTGTGATTGTGCGCCGTGATCTCGACCTTGCCTGTCGACATCTGCTTCACCGGATGATTGCCGCCATGATGTCCGAACTTCAGCTTGTACGTTTTGCCGCCGAGCGCCAGTCCGATCAGCTGATGTCCCAGACAAATCCCGAAGATCGGCACCTTGCCCATCATCTTGCGGATGCTCTCCTGCGCGTAGGTCACCGGCTCGGGATCGCCCGGCCCATTGGACAGAAACACGCCGTCGGGCTTCATCGTCAGCACATCTTCGGCGCTCGTTGTCGCGGGCACTACCGTCACGTTGCAGCACTCACCAACCAGGCGGCGAAGGATGTTGTGCTTGATGCCGTAGTCGTAGGCGACGACGTGGTACTTCGCCGCGGCGTCCTTCACCCCGACCACTTGCGTCGGCTCATGCGAGCGCACGCCCTCGTCCCACTGATAGACATGACGCGTCGTGACCTCCTTCGCCAGATCCGTGCCATCCATCTTCGGAATCGAGCGCGCCTTGGCGATCAGCTTCTCGGTGTCGGTCTCGAGCGTCGAGATGACGCCGCGCATCACGCCGTTGTCGCGCAGATGCCGCACCAGCGCGCGTGTGTCGATCTCGGCGAGCACGGGAATCTTGTAGCGCTCCAGATATTCCTCGGCGACCTCCTGCGAGCGCCAGTTCGAGCTGACGCGCGAGAACTCTCGCACGATCAGCCCTTCGATATACGGACGCGTAGCTTCGTTGTCGTCGGAGTTAGTGCCGTAGTTGCCGATTTCAGGATTGGTAAGGACTACGATCTGGCCGGCGTAGGAGGGGTCGGTGAAGATTTCCTGGTAACCCGTGATGGAGGTGTTAAAAACAACTTCCCCGTAACATTCACCTTTCGCTCCGTAGCCTTTGCCGCGGAAGATCCTTCCATCTTCCAGCGCAAGGATTGCCTGCATTTGAACTCCGGGGAGTGGATTTTAGAGATTTTATCAGGTAACGAGCGCGCGCATAAGAGGCGGAGCGTGGAATGTCGGTTTCTGCACAATCCATCGTGCAAATTGCATTCGTCAGCCGACAGATTTCTGGACTCGGTGGTCGAAGGCCGCATCGACTTCCTCACGGAGTGATGCCGTGCGTTCCCCTTTCCGGAATCGATTCAGAGAAACAATCAGACCGCCCGTCATTCGCTCCGGCGACGGATGTATGCTGCACTCAAAGGTCAATGTCAGTGGAGACCCAGGAGATATGCCATGTTGCGATCCGCGGTTTTGGTCCTTATATCGGTGATTGTTGCGCTTCCAGCCTTCGGCAAAACTTACAAGAGCACTTATCCCGACAGTTGCACACAGCTGTGGCCCGCGGTGAAGGACGTCCTCAGCAATGCTGACAACTACACCGTTACCAGCAGCGACGATGCCAAGATGCACGCTGACTACGACGCGAAGCACGCCGCGCACGTCAACATCTCGGGCGCGCTGTTGCAGCGCAAAAATCACGTCACCCTGGTACCCGAGGGTGCGGGCTGCGAAATGCAGGTGGTATCCAACTACAGTGGTTGGGAGCACAATGACCAGGGCGACTTCAAGTCGCGCGTGGATCAGTCGTTGGCTCAGCTGAAGAACGCGAATGCAGCAGCGACGAGCAAGACGGCGAATTCCACTGAACCAGCTAAGCCGGCGAACGGCCAATGACGACGCGAACTTGGCCGCTACAACATCGTTGACAAAAACTGGCCCGCGGTTGTGAGGAGCGCGGGCCAAGTGGAGCTTCGAAGCTTTGGCGTCGGTTATGCAGCCTTTGCTTCGACGTTTACGCTGTTGGCGATCTCGGTCAGCTTGCTATCGGCCTGAGCTTCTTCGTCCAGCGTCTGCTGCAGCAGCTTCGCCATTTCCGGCTGGCCGAGGAGCTTGGCATAGGTGCGAACCGTTCCGTAACCGGCCATTTCGTAGTGCTCAACCCGTTGAGCGGCGCTGATGATTCCGGCGTCGACCGTACTCGGATCGCCGCCCGCGGATATGATCTCCTCGCCTTCCTTGATGACACCCTTCATGCCCTTACAGGTTTCACCGGTCGGCTTCTCGCCCAGCATCTGAAAGATCCGATCCAGGCGCGAGATCTGATGCTTGGTAATGCTGAGGTGCTCTTGCAGAGCCTGTTTCAGCTGCGGATTGTGTGTGTGGTCGATCATCTTGGGTAATGCGTCGGTGATCTGGGTTTCCGCGTCGTACAGGTCACGCAACTCTTTGACGAACAGTTGCTCCAGGTTTTCCAGCTTCATTGAGAACAGAGCCATACTGCCTCCAAGAAAATTTGGTATCTGCAGGTGTGATGGTGTGTTCGGAGCAGGTGTTGGTTGGGTGTGATGAAGCGGAGAAATTTATCGGCCCCAAGCCCAAAGAATTCCGCCGAGCCAAGCCAGAAGAGAGGCGACAACAACGATGACGAGGATCGCTTTGGACACTCCGGTGGCGTTTGCGACGGCCTCCGGCTTGCGCTTCCAGGGCTTGAGGATCGATGCCGCGAGCCCGATGACTAGCGGGCCGGCCAACAAAAGCAACGCATGTCGCATCGAGCTCGCAAGATTGAGCTGCCAGGCGATTACATCGGCGATCACGATCGCGAGCACGCCTAAGCTGAATACTTCCAGCCACTCCAGGCTGCCGCGGATTCTCGCGATGATCTCTGCGCTTGCGTGCGCGCGTTTGGCCTGCTCCGCTAACTGATCGCGACGCAGATTTTCGGCAGCGGTCTGACTCAGATCGCGCGATGTCGCAAACATCTGGTCAACGCCGATGACGGCGGCGAAGTGTCGGAGCAGATCGCGGCCAGGCAAGCTCAGAGCGTGTTTAATTTCTGCCGCCCGGACGACTAGTGCTTCGGCGCGAGCGGCCGTCGCCTTCAGAGCGGTATCTGCGTGGATCTGCGCTGGCCGGTGCGCTGTATTCACCGAAGGCACGGTAGTCACGCAGGCAGAAATGTCTGCGCTCAAACGATCAACGTCACGCAGCAGGGATACGAGACCGGCAAAATCGTCCCGCAGTGAAAACACCCCATGCGCTTCCGGCACTTTTTCCTCAGAGTTACGCGGACGCTTCTGTGCGACTGCAATACCTCGATCTCCCCATACACCAACTGCATCCGCAGTCACGATCAAACGATGCTCTACAAAATCCGCTGGCGTGGCGCCGGGCATCTCGGGATAGAGCACCTGCCACAAAGTTTCGCCGATTTGGCGATCCAGCACTTCCTGCGACCCGATGGGAACGTCCGCTCGCAACGTGACGCTTGCAAAACGGAAATATCCTTCCGGAGGCGACGGAATTTTGAGCGGAGCGTTGAGATCGAACTGGCGCGGTGCAAGGTCCTCATGGGGCCGCGAAGCCGACTTGTCGAGAACCGTCACCTGCGGCCCGGCCACCAGAGATTCAGCGGAATAAACGGGACCTTCCAGTTCGGTCCGAACCTCTTCAACGATAGGATCATCGCGCAAGTCGTTCCGCGCGCCCGGCGGCCCGATCAAGGTGCCCCGCGATGGAGTCCTAACCAGCGTGCCGAAGCTGCTTTGTCCTCCAAACCAGGGATCAGCGAGCAGGGTGCCGAGAGTGGCCGACGGTTGCTCTAGCGTTCGCGCCGGTGAAGCCGCTTCGGCCACCGATGCCTCTCGTCGCATTCGCAGCGCTTCCACCTCTTTCGTTTCCAGCCGGGACCACACGGTAAAAAGATGGCGCCCATTGGCTCGCTCGGGATCAACCGAGAAAGCATAATCGGCGCGATTGACAAGCCCGGCAGGGCGTCCGTTGGAAGCGGCAATGGCCGTAAACTCAAATCCCGCATGCAACGGGGCATTCTTCAGATCGAGCCGTGCCCACTGTTGAAACAACCGGCACTCGGGATCGCGCAGATAAATACCGGCGGTCGGAATGCGAAACGTATCCGCGAGCAGAAGATGTTCAGCGCTCGCGTCTTGGGTGGTGCCCTGCTGCTCCATCAGGGCCACTTCCTTCGGGCTCTTGAAGAATCGTGGCGAAGGCGCCTCAGCCTCTGGCAAGTAGACGATGGCCTTGCGTGCTCGCAGTACGTCGCGGTCGTAGGCCGGAGCCTCGTGGTCGAGCGTCGCGAGTTCAGGAGCGAACTCAGCAGTTCGCTCCAACACCGAATCGAACAGGGGATTCAGTTTGCCATCCTGCAACGCGCGTCTGACCTCATCAAAGAGCTCGGTCGCGCCACTGGTTTCGGTCAGGTAGTCGCGTCCGCGCGTAAGAGCGGCGAGCAGCATGGAATTCAGCTGTCGCTGTCGCGGGCAGGCGACGGGCCGACGGCCGTCCAGAGCGGAGGCATAGCTCGCCAGCAGCAAGGGCCAGCGCAGTTCGGCTGGTACCTCAGTCACATCAGGATTGAACCAGTCGATCTTCGCTCGCTGTGGAAGGTCAAGCCAGCCATCGGGATGCAAACCATAGTTTTCCCAGTCGACAACAACATCGCTCGACTTCGATAATCCAGCGCGCCAGATACATCGAGCAAAACGCGTCGAAGTCCGGCTCCTTGTGCGAAACCAGCCATAGGACATCAGCCGGTGGCTTGCCGAATCTTTCGCGGATAAGTTTTGCTTTGTGAAGCACCGCTGCCGAAGCAGATGGAAATTGTCCTTCACCGGAGAAGTGGTGATCGATGATGGCTAGCGGTTCGTTCGTTCCCCAGCAAGTTCCGCCGACATCGGTGACCAGTTCATTCGCAAGAACTGTTCCAGGAGTTTCCCTGCCGCTGTCGCCCCTGAGTCGAGGATCGCCGGTGAACGTTGTCCCGAAATCGACGTACCGGTACCTGAACGTAAGCGCCATTTGTCTGACTCAGAGGGAAAATACACGGTGGGCCATTGATTTTAGCACGCAAAGGTTACGAAAAAATCTAAGATCGCAGCCGCAATGCCGGATTCGTGGGATGAGAAGCAGACAGATCAATATCAGGTTACAGTTCGGGCTCGCTCTCGCTCAGAAGAGACTCCGTGATCTGCAACCACTCCGCTTCCAGCGCAGCGCGGCATGGAGATTTGTCCGCGCGCCTATACCAGTAGCCGGCATTGGAGGAATCTCCTTCCTTCCGATGCAAATAGGCGTGCACCCAGGCGCCAGCCGGACCTTCATCCTGTTGTGCAGATTCGTGTGCGCGCTTCCAGTCGCCCTTCGCATCCCACCACAAGCCAGCCAGGGCAAAGTTGAGTTGCCGGGGCGGTTCATCGCGCACGAGCGAATCGCGAAATTCCTGCAAAGTCATGAGGTGTAGACGACTCTAGTTAGCAGGGATTGCCGTGGTAGCAACGGCAAATTCCACGACGGGTTTGTGGGGAATGATGCCGGCAGCGTAGCCCATCTCCAACAACTTGACGATGGCTTCGCGGCCGTCCTTGCCGTAATCCAAGGTACGCTCGTTGACATACATGCCGACAAACTTGTCGATCATTTGCGGCTCCAGATCGCGGGCGAACTGCGCGGCGTACTGTAAGGCTTCTTCACGATTTTCCAGCGCGTAGCGAATGCTGTCGCGCAGAGCGCCGCAGCACGCAGCTATAAGTTCCGGACCTAGGTCGCGGCGGATGGCATTGCCACCCAGGGGCAGCGGCAGACCGGTTTTGTCACGCCACCACTTGCCCATATCCACCACCTTGTACAGACCTGACTTATTGAAGGTCAGTTGCCCTTCGTGAATGATCAGTCCCGCCTCGTACTTTCCCTCCAGAACCTTGGGAATGATTTCGTCGAAAGGTACAACCTCGGTAGGAATATCAGGGGCAAACAGTTTTAGAGCCAGATACGCCGACGTCATGGTCCCAGGTACGGCGATCTTGTGCTTGACGATCTCTTCAGGCGCGATCTTGCGCGACGCGACGATCATGGGGCCGTAGCCTTCGCCCATGCTGCCACCGCTGGGCATGATGGCGTAGCTATCCTGCACGTACGGATAGGCGTGGAAGGAGATGGCAGTGATGTCGTAGAAAGCGTCCAGAGCTTTGCGATTCAAGGTCTCGATATCGCAAAGCGTATGCGTGAACTTTACATCCGGCACACGAACCTTGTTGGTCGCCATGCCGTAAAACATGAACGCATCGTCAGAGTCCGGACTATGCGCGACTTTGATCTCGCGAATTGCTTTACCCGAAGTGGGGCTCATAAGAGTGCGCTTACCCAGGGAACTGGTCTGAGTTCAAGATTAAAACCTGCGAACCATCACCGCAAATGCAGCAGGTGTTACAGGTTCCGGCGCAGGCGAAGGCCAGCTGCCGCGGCGACCATCACCTTCGATACTTCCGCGAAGACGAACGGATACAGCCCGAAGAACGCCGCCTGGCGCCAGCTATGCGTCATAATTGCCAGCCAGCTGATCCCCGCCGCAAACAAAACGACTTCACCGCTCACAGCGGCGACTCAAATTCCGTACGAAGCTCGCACGCCCAAGCTCCGCGATCCATCCAGCTAGAAACGCGACCACCGGATACGACCACAAATATCCTCCGGTCGGACCCAGCATCTGAGCAAAGCTACCCGGGCCTGCCGACGCGAACACCGGCAATCCCATCGCGCCCCAACCGAGATAGAGAGCGGCAGCGGCAAATCCCCGTCGGCTCCCCAAAGAAAGGCCGACTAGCAACACGCCAAAGTTGACCAGGCTGAGAGGTACCGGCGTGAAAGGCAGTGGCAAACTGATACGAGCGCAAACGGCGATCACTGCGCTGGCGCAAATTACGATGGCAGTCTGCTTAGCCAGAGCTGTCGAACGATCGCCGATATTTTGATTGATATGAAGTGCTTTTGACATAAATTCCCTCGTAAAAGCCTAAGAAGACTTCATGGGACTATTCTCTCCGGCGTCGTCAGAACTATTGCGTTCAGATTGCGCTTCGCCTCCGCTTTGCTCGACACCGACAAGCTGAGAATCGGAACTCGCTGGCGGAACCGCATCCGGGCGAAGGTGCTTCTTTACGCGGAAATGAATCGCCAGAATGACGGCTACGATGGCCCCGGTGCAAAGCACCAGCACCACAAAGAAAACCTTGATTGCCACAGAGAGACAGGATATCAGAACGAGGATGGTGCCGATGTGATTTTCGAAGTAGCGCAGCGCCGAATTACGACTCTTTGACGGTAATTCCCAGTGCCTTCATCTTGCGATACATGTGGCTGCGCTCCAGACCCAATACTTCAGCGGTGCGGCTGACACTGCCTTGATTCTCGTCCAACTTCTTCAGGATGTAGTCGCGTTCGTAGGCTGCACGTGCCTGATGCAGGCTGGAAAAATCGCCAAGCGGCCGGCGTCCGCCCTCGCGATAAACAAGCGTCGGCAGATGCTTGCGCTCCAGCTTGGCCACTGAAGGATTCATGATCACGATGCGTTCGATCAGATTACGCACCTCGCGAACATTTCCCGGCCACGAGTAGCGCATCAGCGCGTCGAGCGCGTCATCGGTGATCTCTTTGGGACGCCGGTTGTAGCGCTCGGAAAACTCTTTAAGGAAATGCCGCGCCAGCAGAGGAATATCTTCCTTGCGCTCGCGTAGGGGCGGGACATAAAACGGAATCACATTCAACCGATAGAACAGATCCTCGCGGAAATTGCCCTTTGAGATTTCCTCTTCCAGATCCTTGTTGGTCGCCGCAATGACTCGCGCGTCAACGGTAATCGGCTCCTCGTCGCCGACAGGAGCGAAACGGCCCTCGTCGAGCGTGCGCAGCACCTTCGACTGCGTCTTCAGACTCATGTCGCCGACTTCATCCAGAAAAAGCGTACCGCCATCCGCCTTTTGAAACTTCCCTTCCTTGTCAGCCGTCGCCGCTGAAAATGCTCCCTTGCGGTGCCCGAAAAGTTCGCTCTCGATCAGGTCCTCGGGAATGGCAGCGCAGTTGACTTCAACGAACATGGCGTCTTTGCGGAGGCTCTGCGAGTGCAGCGCCCGCGCAGCCAGCTCTTTGCCGGTACCAGATTCGCCGTAGATCAGCACGCGGCCGTTGGTCGGAGCCATCAGGGCGATCTGCTGGCGGAGCGCCTTCATCGGGATGCTGTCGCCCACGATGACACTACGGCTCTGAAACTGTTTCTTGAGTTCCAGATTCTCGCTGCGCAGCCGCTTGGCTTCGATAGCATTCTTCAAGACGATCAGCGTGCGCTCGATGGAAAGAGGTTTCTCAAGAAAGTCGAAGGCTCCGAGCTTGGTGGCGCGAACTGCGGTTTCGATGTTGCCATGGCCTGAAATCATGATCACTTCGGGATGATCTTCGCGCTCGACCAACTTCTCCAGCGTGTCCAGCCCATCGATACCCGGCAACCAGATATCCAGCAGAACGACGTCGGGTGATTTGTGTCGCAGGAGTTCCAGACACTCCTCACCGCTTTCAGCGAGCAGCGTCTTGTAGCCTTCGTCCGCCAAGACGCCTTCCAGCGTGCTGCGAATCTGCGACTCGTCATCGACGATCAGAATGGTCTGCATCTTGAAGGCTTTTCGGCGTAGTGAGGATAGAGCGGTCGTCCGCTCGCACGCAGTATGGTTACACGGCAGCGGCTACGACAGCCACTTCCTGGGACACAGGCAACTCTACGATAAAGCGCGTTCCAACCGGCGAATTCTCTTCCACCCGAATGGAACCATGATGATCTTCGATGATCCGGCTGACAATCGCAAGCCCCAACCCGGTCCCGCGGCGCTTGGTGGAGAAGTACGGAAGAAAGAGTCGCTCCTTCGTCTCGGCGGTCACACCATGTCCGGTATCGGCGATGACGACCTCAACCGAGTCGCGTTCTTCCATCAACGCGGTGGAGATGATGATCTCTTTCACCAGCGAGTCGTGCAACGCCTCGGCAGCGTTGTCCACCAGATTGGCGACGGCCCGCTTCATCGCCTCCGGGTCGGCCTGAACCAAGGGCAAATCAGCGGCCAAGTCGCGCTGTACGGTGATGTTCTCCAGCCGTCCATCGAACATCAATAAAGCATCGTTCACGATGGAATTGATATTCGATGGCTGAGGCTTTGCTGCCGGGAAGCGCGCCAGCGTCGAGAACTCGTCTACCAGCGTTCGTACTGTCTCAACCGAACTGGCGATGGTGACGGCGCACTGACGAATGATGTTCATCGACGACGCGTCCGGAGCGACGGCGCGGTCAAGATGACGGCGTATGCGCTCCGCCGCAAGCGCCAGCGGGGTCAGCGGGTTCTTGATCTCATGAGCAATCCGGCGAGCGACCTCGCGCCAGGCAACCTGCCTCTGTGCGCGCAGAATGTCGGTCAGATCCTCCAGCACCACGACGTAGCCTGTGCGCTGTCTGCCATCGCGCATCGTCTGTAACGGCGGATCGAGCGACGCTACGGTCACAGCGACATTCAGGTTGACGCGCGCAGTCGCGGTTTCCAGCTGACTGGTGGTGCTGCCCATGCGATCCGCTTTGCGCAGCATGTGCTCCAGGTCAGCAACGGCGTCGTCGGAGAAGAGATCCCGCAGGGTCTCCGCTTTCGCGCCAACCTCCTGATCGAGCCGCAAAAGCCGTCGCAACGCGGCATTGGAGTGCACGATGCGTCGCGAGGCGTCGAGCGAGAGCACGCCGGAAGGAACGCTCTCCAGAATGGTCTCGATATGGCGTCGTGCGTTGCTCGAGTTGGGCGTTCGTCTCCGCCAGTTCGCGGCGTGAGCCTTCAGCACTGGCGCGGCTGGCTTCCAGATCCGCAGCCATGTGATTGAACGACTCAACAAGTTTGCCGATTTCCGAGCCGGCTTTGACGTCGACGCGATAATCGAGACGGCCGCGGGAGATTTCGTGCGTCGCCTCGGCTAATGCCACCAGAGGACGCGTCACCGTCTTCGACAGGAACAACGCCAGCCAGGTCGACGCGAACAGTACACCAACCGTCAGCAGCAACAGAAGGCCGAGATATGTGCGACGCAGCCTTCGCCGCTGCAGGCGCAACTCGCGATACTGATCCTGGCTGCGCTCGATATCGCGCAGCGTTCCCATGTAGTTCTGCGGCAGCGGCATGGCAATCAGAATCTGGCCCTGACTTCCGACATTGGCGCGTCCCAGAACAAACATCTGCCCCTGCACGTCGAACGGCCTTGCCTCGCCAGGCTTGGCAACCGTCGGCGGCAGACTGCCGCGCAGCAACGGCCACGCCTCAGGCGCGTGGAAACTCGCCTCCGCCTCGCCGTCCACCAGAGCAAAGGCAAATCCGCCCTGGAGTGTCACCTCGCTGCGGCGAAACTCATCCAGGATGGAAGTGAAGTTGCCGGTGTGAAACGACTTCTGAGCATCGGGCGTTGCCGCAATGCGCTGCGCCTCGTCTTGCGCGTTGGTCTGCGCGTATTCGGTCAGCAGCGAAGCAATAACGTTGGTCCGATACTCCACATCTTCGGCCGGCCGCGAGAACCACTTCTCGATGGAACGATTGATCAGGCCATAGGAAAAGAGGAAGAGGAAGATCACCGGGCCCAGCGACAACAGCAACGCGCCCAAAACCATCTGGCTGCGAAACTTGGAGCCCAGCACGCCGGTCTTCCGTTCGGCATAGAGCCGCAGCAAAGTGCGGATCAGTACGAAGGTCAGCGCCACGAACAACAGGAAGATCAGCGCCGAAACCGACGCAAAGATAATGGTTTCTTCGCTGGTGTCGGGCTGCAGGAACGTCAGCTTGAAGGTCGCCTGCGCCAAGATGACGGTGAACAGAAAGAAAATGCAGATGGAAAGTGCAATGATCGCGGGAGTACTGCTACGTTTCTTTTCTTGCCGGATTGGTGAATTCGATGGCAACTTCGCTCTCTACCACAGTGGAAACGTGAATCGCCCTCAAACTAATTGTGGGCGGCATTCAATTGGGAGCGTGCGACCATTATAGCCGCGAATCGCCTGTGAATTTCGATTGCTCGCATTGCTCTTTTTGCTTCGCTATCCAAGTTTCCGGTTCGGCACGAAGCGTTGTCTCCGAACTACGCTTCTCCTAACTCGGGTAGTAGTGACACGAGCAACCGAGCTCTCGGTCTATTTGCACTAATATCAATTCCCTCTTCGGCCAAAAACAGTTCCTAATGTTTCGACGGAGATCCGTGCGAAGCGGGAGCTGAGTGCGGCGCAGACTCAGGTCGAACCGGAGCAGCGTGCGGTGGACGTTCCTGGTCCTGCATCGGTCCGGCAGGCTTCCCGGCGTAAATATTCGACCCTTGTTGAGGTTCGAGAGGATGTCCGGGATGCTCTGCCATCGCGGGCGCTTTCTGCTGATATGTCAGTTTCGGTTGCGGGGGCGGAGTTTTTGCCACCAGCGGCAGAAGAGTTCAGTCATCTAACCGTTCTCTCTCAAAATATCTTCGAGAATAGAAACCCCAAATCAGCGAAAGGTTGCGTCTGGCACTGTTGCGATTCAGTGTGCCGCAGCCGGTGGATTGGCGGGCACATCGACTGGCGGAACCTCAAATAGCAGGTGCGCATAACCCACCATGCCTACCGGACGGTACTGCTTGTCCAAGTAAACTGCCGATGGAGTCCAGCGATCGACTCCAGTCAGGCGGTTGACTCGCACCAGGATACGACCAGCTGAATGCTCCGGGGAGGGGTCCAGCAGCACATCGGGATTCTGGTGGAGATAGGCGTCAACGATTGCGTCCTCCTGTCCCCAATCCAGATTGCTGTCCGCCATGATCTTGTACGCATAGCGCCGGTCATGAACCCATTCGTTCATGTAGGGAATCATGTGCGGATAGTAGCTCGCGACGGACCCAACCAGCCACAAAACCAGAACTCCAAGCAATGCCTTTTGCGGCCGTGATTTCTTTGAGAAGTTCGAGAATGCCGCTCCCGCGATGATGGTTTCAATCGCGAGGGCGGGCAGGATATGTCGGATACCGATCTGTGCCTTGTTGAAGAGCGACAACCAGACAACGAGAATTGCGGCTGCAATTAGCAGCAGCCCTTCTCCAGTGATCAAGTCTCCAAAGCGCCGATTCCTGAAGACCCAGAACAGCCCCCACAGAAACAGGATCTGTAGCGGAATCGGCTCCTTATAAAACCACACCACCGCGTAATAGGACTTGAACGAGTGAAAGGTCGGGCTGGCAGGATTGCGCAGTTCGCCCAGCAGGTAGATGTATCCGAAGGTCAGGCCGGTTTCTTCATCGCGCTTCATCAAATCAAGTCCCTGGAGGAACGGGTACGGCAGCGGCACAGCGACATGGCGCAGGACCGGTGTCTGCTGAAGCCGTTGGAACGAAGCTGTTTCGAAGTGATACACGCTCAAAGGCAGGAAGGTGCGGTCGAAGACAAACGACACATTGATGATGGCCAGAAACCAGGCCGCCGAAATCGCGCCAAATATAAGAGCGCGTTTCACAGTTAACGACCGCGGCGGGGTCTGCCGCAGCATGACCAGCACTATGGCCAAGAAGGCGACGACATATAAAACGAGCGCGAAAGACTTGGTGATCTGAGCCAGCGCGAGAAATAGTCCAGCAACAACCGCATTCCGCAAGGTCGGCTGGAGAAGATATCGGCGAACAAGAAATAGCGATGCCACCACTCCGACCGCGAAGTACATATCGGTGGTAGCCAATGTCCCATGCGCAATGAGATTGGGTGAAAGCGTACAAAGCAGGCAAGCCGCAAACGCGGGGACTTCGCCATAAAGTTCCAGTGCCCACAGATAAACCAGCAGGGCGAGTCCCATCGTCGCGAAAAGAGTCGCAATTCGCGCGGCCTTGTATCGGTTGAGGACGGAAGCGATTGAGGGGAGCAGGTGATGACTATCCAGAAAGGAACCGCAGGCCTCCGGCAAGGTGTTCAGGACTGAAATCGGCATCTGACTGTCGCAATAGTCAGGAATGACCCGGTCGGCCTCGAGATGCAAAAGGCGCCTTGCGTAAACAAGGTGGTGCGGTTCATCGGTTGTGCTGGAGGCTGTAAGTGCGACGATCGCGTTCAGGACGAAGGAGAAGCTGAGTAAAACGGCCAGCGCGATGACCGACTTGCGGCTGACCCGAGCGCTCTTGCCCACAGGATCGTCCTGAATGAGATGCATATCCGGCGGACGATCGGGCGTCTCGCCTAACATCGGCTGCACCATCAGTGGGCCTCCGCCGGAGGGACTGCCGACGACGGGCTTTGCGAACTCGGCTGCTGAAGGAACTCGCTTCTCGCACCCTCGGGAACGTAATAGAGCGAGTAAACGCCAAACCGCTCGGTAGGCGGAATGCGGCCATACCAGGCCTGCGCGGGATGGGTTCCGGATAATTGAAGTCTGTAGGACTTATCCCACGTCACACTGACCGCGGTCCAGCCCGGAGATGGGACATTTTCGTCAACCACTGTAACCGGTGGCAGCCCATACCAGGATTGCAGGTAGATTGGCCGTCCCACACCGGAGATTGACCCAAGCGCGACTTGCTGCGCTCCCAACTGACGCAGCCGAGCCGAGAGAAACTTCAGACCCTGTCCCCAGTCGTAGTTGGAATCGACCAAGAGATTTTCCGGGTGTTTGCCTGCAAAGGCGTTGAAATATGTCAGGTAATCGGGATGGTGAAGCGCCACGGAAACCGCCATCCATCCCACCAGTGCCAGGCCTGCCAGCGTCGACGCAGTCTGGAATCGCGGAAGCTCCAGCAGCCAGACCAAGCCGAGTGCCGCGATGATCGAGAGACCAAGGTAAATTGGCTCAATGTGGCGGATGCCGATGTCGATGCGTCCTGCCATGGCCGGCACCAGAATCGCCAGGCAAAAAGCAAGCGGAATCAGATATTGCAGCTGTCTCCATTTCTTGAAGCAAACGACAACGCCAAGTATCGCCAGGATCAGGAAAGCAATTGGCGTCTTCAGTGCCAGCGCGACCGGGAAGTAATACCACCAGCCGGTCTTGCTGTATTGCCCAAACAGGAAGGCACCGTGTCCTTCTGCGTTGTGTCTGAGAACAACCGAGAGACCGGTAAACAACTCAGGCGCCGGCAAACTGACGTGAAACCTTGGTATCGGACCAATCGAGAACCAGAATCCTGCCCACACAACAAAGGCACAGGTCACGACAGCAAGTGCGAACGTGGCAATCCGCTCGCGGGTGAGCTTCCACAGCGTCGGCAGATTCGGCCGGACCACCAGCACGTAGCAGAGGAACGCCAACAGCAGCGAGAATGGGACATATCCCACCGACGAGAATTTCGACAATAGCGCCAGTGCTCCAAAGAGCCCGAACAACAGAGCCCGCAACCAAGTAGGTTTCTCGGCCCACAGTACTGCGGTCAAGAAGGTCGCGCCGACGGTCGCCGCCAGGGCCAGGTCCGTGGTCGCGAGTCCAGCATCGGCCAGGATGGTGGGCAACAACGTAAACAGAGCGGTTGCCAACGCAGCCGTTGCCTTCCCAAATGCGTGCCGGGACCAGAAGGAGACCACTCCACAGGCGAGCAGGAAGAAAGGGAGATTCCCTAACCGCATCAAGAAAACCATTCGGTCGACATGGCCGGAGTAGCCAATGATCGCATTGCCTTGATCGTGAGCCTCCGTAAAACCGCGGGGCCGCGCCCCGGCAAGATAAGGCCCAAGAGCCTGCACTGCTCGCGAAAGAGGCGGATGCTCAGCGTCGACTGAATAGGCGTGGTTGGCGAGATATTCAATCCCGGCTGCCAGGTGAACCGGCTCATCGATGGTCAAGCTCAGCGCGTTGTATGTGGAGACAATTCGGATACAGGCAATCGCGACAAATGCGAGGCAGATAACGACGCAGTACTTCTCCAGGAAGGAAATGAGGCTTCGATTCCGGGAGCTGGCTGGCGAGGATTCGACCGGGGCCGCAACTGTACTGGGTTCAACGCGCATAGCTGTTCTTCGAATGCCGCCGGCGAACGAGGCCTGATAGAGACTGTGCCGCGACCGGGTGTCGCCGCTCCGCGGCTCTCCATTTGTCCCACCCGTCCCCGCGGGCTTACGCCCGCGGCTAACACAAGTGTCGCCGGTGCGCGGCTGGTTTGATCGATTCTCGAGCGGTTTGTTCCACCGCGAAATTCTTCTCCGCGTCTACTGCTGCGGAGGACGCATTCCTTGCATCATGCTTCCCATGTCCATCTTTTGATATCCGGCAGGAATCTCGAACAGACTAGCGGCCGGCTGACCTTCCTGAATGTTGGTCAGCTCCCAACTGGAGTCGTTGTCCGTAGCCTTGATGGGAAAGTGGAGCTTTTGGTCGATCCAGACGTTGCCGACCTTGCCGTTCTTGTCGGTGATCTGCCAGTGCACGCAGCTGCGCCCGCTTACCTGCTCCACTCCCAGATTCTTGCAGGTGACTCCCTCCTGATTGGCGCAGGGGTCGTTAGGATCGGGGTAGGACTTGATGTTCGGCCCCATGCCAGGACGGCGACCTTGCGCCTGGTTGGCGTTGAATTCCATGTACATGTGCTGCGCGGGCATTAAGGTATCGGTGGTCTTGGTGGCGAGATTAGTGATCATGATGGCGCCGCCCATGGGTCCGCCGGTCATATCCATTCGCATATGGCTGTGGTCAACGTAAACTTTGCCGTTCATCTCCTGCGATGAACCCTTCATGCGAGTTGAGGTGACTTGGACGTCGGCCGAAAACGGGGTGAGCTGCGGCACTTGCGCCACTGCCCAGGAGCACATCAGCAAAACAGCCGAAAACACTGCGAACACGGCGCGGGTTTGAGCTTTCACTAATTTCTCCTTGGGTATTGTTGCATCGGATCGAGGATGGGAAACAGTGTACGACGAAAGGCGGAATTCGTGGGCGGAAAGTAAGGAACTTCAAGACCGAGTCCGCCCCGCAGCTTGGGCGGTCGCCGAACAACAGTGGATGCTCTCGCCCACTTCGACTATAGTTTTAAGAACCGCTGCGCGGTGCGATTTCTCCGCGCAAGCGTCATCGAGGAGACAGACCTGATGGGCGCTACCGGCATTTGGTTGCGCAAACCCGAATCGTCCTCTACCAGCGACCCTCCGGTGCTGGTGGTGGTGGAAGGTACGGATCGGCGCACCATCGTGCTCGACCACTTTCCCTTCACCATTGGCCGCCGGACAGATCGCGATCTGGTCATGGCAGATCCTCGTGTCTCGCGCGAGCACGCCCATTTCCTCCGCGAGCCCGACGGCATGTATATCGTCGACCAGGGCAGCCGCCACGGAACTTTCGTCAATGGCGAGCGCATCAACCGTCGCAAGCTCGGCCGCAATGATCACATCGAGTTCGGAGTACAAGGCGCGGCCTATGTCCTCTTCAGCCCTGACCGCTCGCCTTCAAGCGCCGCGCAGCAGTTCCTGAGCCAGTTCTCCACCTGGAAGCCGGCTGCCGGCGCAGGCTCCGACCTGGAGATGCTCAACGTATTTCTGGAGGCAGCGCGCAAGCTGAACACCTCCGGCGTACTCGACGACGTCCTTCAGACCTTGCTGGAAGCGGCTTTGCGCCTGACGCTGGCCGAACGCGGCTTCGTCTTCCTGCGCGACGCGGATGGCGAACTTCGTCTGGCTGCCGGCCGCAACAAGAGCGGCGAAAGCATCAGCGACGACAGCACCATCTCGCGATCGGTTCTCCGCGACGCAGCCAACAGCGCTTCGGAGTTCCTGGTCACCGACACCGACGATACCGGCAAGCTGGCCGGGCGCGAGAGCGTGGTCGCCCACAATCTTCACAGCGTCATCTGCATTCCCCTGCGCAAGACGGTAATCCAAGACAAGGCTAAGGACGACACCAAGGCCGGCAACCAGAGCAATGTCCAAGGTGTGCTGTACCTGGATGCGCATTTCCTCTCCGGCAAACTGTCGTCGGTTAGCCATGACATCCTGCGCACCATCGCCAACGGCGCCGCGACGCTGGTGGAGAACGCCTCGCTGGTTCAGGCTGAGGACGCCGCCAAGCGCTACCGTCAGGAGCTGACCATCGCCGCGGAGATCCAGCAGCGGCTGATGACAGTGACCGTCCCCGACGTGCCCTTTGCCAAGGTCAACGCGGTCAGCTATGCCTGCAAAGATATTGGCGGCGACTTCTTCGATCTGGTCTACACCGAAAAAGGCTTGTCTCTGATCGTGGCGGACGTTTCGGGTAAGGGCGTTTCCGCGGCCGTGGTGGCTTCGATTTTGCAGGGAATGTTGTATTCCCAGCTATCACGGGACTCGGCGCTGCCGGAGATGATGGTTGCGGTCAACCGCTTTCTGTGCGAGAAGGTCGCCGGTCAGAAGTACGCGACGCTGGTGGTCGCCCGCCTCTTCAACAACGGACAGCTTGAGCTGATCAATTGCGGCCATGTGCCGCCGCTGCTGGTCTCAGATGACAAAGTCATCAAGCTGGAGGAAGGCAATCTGCCGGTCGGCTTGGTACCGGGAGCGGAGTTCCAGGCATCAAGCTTGCAGATGAAACCCGGCGATCGCCTGCTCCTGGTCACCGACGGTGTGACCGAGGCGGAAAACTCCAGCGGCGAATTCTTCGGCACGGAGAGACTGGAATTGTGCTGCCAGCAGGGGCTGGTAGCGATTGAACAGTCCGTAACCGAGTTTCGCGCCGACACGCCGCTGACCGACGACTTCACGATTACCGAAATGACGTTCCGGGGCGAGAACTAGGGTTTGAGAGCGCCCGCAGTGTCGGTTTAATTATTCCCGTTTTTGCACAGGATGACTCTTTTGGGTTATCCATGGCCCCCCGAAAAGCTTGGCCGTTCTGCGCTTCTGTGTTGTAATAATTCATTATTCATTATTCTTTGTAGCGCTCCACTACGGAGATATGCTTTTGCTGCCATTTCTAAGCATCTGGTCGTCGGGTCAATTAGGTTCGCAGTTCGTGTCAAATGTTCCACAGCGCAAAGTGGGATTTGCGCTGCTGTTGTGCGCTGTCGCGTTGGCAATTGCCGTCCCGGCTAACGCAGCCTCTCGGGTTGTAGCTCACGCCAGGGTTCACCACGGACATGCTGCCGTTCTCAGGACCGCAGTCCCTACTCATCGGGGTCACTATCAGGTCGGCCTAGGCCGCTGGACTCCCATGTTCCCCGGCTCCCATGACATGCTGGTTCGCGAGAACGAAGAGCTGGATCGACTTCAACTGCCGCGCATAGCCGACGATTACGAGCTGACACGCTACGAGCTTTCCCAGGAGCTGGTTCCCGTCCAGGAAACCGATGGCCTGAAGTTTGCCCCCGATCTACCCGAGAATCGGCACTATTGCCGTCCCTGGACGCGCGAATTCCTGCAAGACTTTTCCGAGGCCTATTACACCGAGTTTCATTCCTCGCTGCTGATCACCTCGATGGTTCGCACCGTTGAGCAGCAACATCGCCTCCGCCAGTGGAATCGGTTTGCGGCACCGGAGTTCGGCGACACCGCTTCGACTCACCTGACCGGTGTGACCTTCGACATGTCTCGCCGCGGGCTGACCTTCGAGCAGTACGAATGGATTCGCAACTACCTGCTCCCGCTGCAGGCGCAGGGCATGGTCGATCCCATCGAGGAACGCCAACCGGTACTCCACGTCGTGGTGTACGAGAAGTACTCCAGCCGGAACGACATGAAGAGCGCATGGTCTGAGGCCAATGAGCCTACCGAGATGAACCCTCTGGGCAGCGCCGCCGCCGGAACCCTGCCGTAGCCTCTATTTTCGCGATGAAGACTAAGCTGCTTGACTGGCGGCCAGCGCCCGTTCAGGTTCTGCTTGCCATGCAGTCTGCTCCAGCCGTCCCATAAACAGCACCCAGAAGATTGCACCCAGTGCGGCGAAAACTGCGCAGATGACAAACGCTGAGGCAAAGTGCCCCGAGCGATCGACGATCCAGCCGGTCAGCGGTCCGACTACCACGCCGGCGAGATTGGCGAAGGAGTTCTGGAACCCCGTCCATTTGCCTGCAACGCGCGGTCCGGCGAGCGTCTGAGCAAAGACGTAGATGTTGGGTCCGACAAAACCGGAGCCAAGGCCCATGACGATCAGTCCAGCAAAGGAAAGACGATCATTGGCCGCACTACACATCAAAACCCCGGCAGCGATCAAGCTATGCCCCACGGCCATGCCCGTCTTGCGCACTTGGCTGACGTCCCAACCGGACCTGATGCAGGCATCGGCCGCCCATCCCGTGATGGGCGCCATGATGGCGTACGCCAGATAGAAGCAGGAGGCTTCGACGGACATCTGCTGCATGGACAGATGCCGCTCATGGACCAGATAGAGAGGCAACCAGACGATCATGAAATAGAAGGGATAGTTACTGCAGAACTGGCCAAGCGAAGCAGCCCAGAAGTTTCGCTGGCGAAAAATATCGAGAGCGGATACTGGAGTTATCCCGCGATCTTCAGCAACGGCATTTGCCGGCTTGTATCGTATCCACGGAACGATCCACAGAAGGCTGATAAGGCCAATGACAACAAAGACGGGACGCCAGCCAAAGTGCGCCATCGACATGCCACAGGCGTAGGTGCCGACTGCCGGGCCCAGGCTCATGCCGGCGATGATGGCAGCGTTGGCGGCGCCACGATGCTGCTGCGGCACATTCCGCGCGATGATCTTGCCGTAGGACGGGAAGGCCACCGACTCACCCGCACCCAGCAGCATCCGGAACATAATCAGCAAGACGAAGGTGTGAACCAGCCCGGTTGCCGCGGTCGCCAGCGACCAGACAACAAATCCAACGACCAGTACCCAATTGACGTCGAAACGGTCGACGATCCAACCGCTGATGGTCATCACCGCGGTGTAAGTCCAGAAAAATGCGGTGATCAGAACCCCGACCTGCGTGGTAGAGATGCGAAGTTCGTCTTTGAGGAGTGGGGCCGCAACGGCCAGGTTGCCCCGATCGACGTAGTTGATCAGGACCGAGACTGCGAGGAGAGCCAGCCAGACCGGGAATACCCAACGCGTGTCAACATTCGACCGCTGCATCCGTCCCCCTGGGAGTGTTTCGGAATTCTGCACTGGATTCCGGCAAAACACAAGCGCAGATCGGACTCCCTGACTTGCTCTACAATCGCGCTGAGCATGACCGCCGCGCAGCGCACCATCTTTCACGTCGATATGGACGCCTTCTTCGTCTCGGTCGAGGAGCTATTCGATCCGTCGTTGAAGGGAAAGCCGGTTGTGGTCGGCGGCCAGCGGAACGAGCGCGGGGTGGTATCGGCCGCGTCCTATGCGGCGCGGAAGTTCGGAGTTCACTCGGCGATGCCGCTGCGTACGGCAGCCAAGCTCTGCCCGCAAGCGATCTTCGTCGATGGGCATCCTGAGCGCTATCGCGACTACTCCGCCAAGGTGTACCAGGTGCTGAATCGCTTTTCGCCGAAGCTGGAGATGGTCTCCATCGACGAAGCGTACGTCGACATGACCGGAACCGAGCGCCTGCATGGTCCGCCGATGCGTGCCGCCCATGCGCTGCATAACCTGATGAAATCCGAGACCCAGCTGAACTGCTCCATTGGAATCGGAACATCGCGGCTGGTAGCCAAGGTCTGCTCCGATCAGGCGAAGCCGAATGGGGTGTTGTGGATTGTGCCCGGCGGTGAGGTAGATTTTCTCGCGCCGCTCGATGTGCGCAAGATTCCCGGGGTTGGGAAGGTCATGGAGAAGCGGCTGCATGATCAAGGCATCGTTAAGGTGGGAGATCTGGCGGCTCGAGATGAGCGCTGGCTGGAGCAGAATTTCGGCGCTCTGGGACTGGCGCTATCCGGCAAATCGCGCGGACTTGATGCCGGCGGCTGGTTCGATGCCGATATCGGCGCTGATGAAGGGCCGAAGTCCATTAGCCACGAGCACACGTTCTCGAACGACACCAGCAATGCTCAGCAGCTGGAGTCGACGCTGGCCCGGCTGTCGGAGATGGTGTGCCGCCGACTTGCGCGAGCAGAAGCTGCACGCCCGGACGTTGCAATTGAAGCTGCGCGATACCGGATTTCATACCATCACGCGCGCGCATTCGCTGGAGCGGCCGACCTCGGTCGACTCCGAGGTATTCGCTGCCATCCGCCAACTCTTCCGCGCAAACTGGAAAGGCGACGCGATCCGCCTGCTGGGAGTTCACGTCTCAAATTTCGAAGAAGAGAGCGAGCAGATCAGCCTGGATGGACAGCGTTCGCACGAGAAGTGGAATCAGGCGCTCTCCGCTGCCGACCGGCTGCGGGAACGATTTGGCGAGAATGCGATATCGCTGGCGACCGGGATGAAAGCCCGCTTCCGCGAACGTACCCACGAAAATCCCGCGAGTTTGCCGGGGAAGAAACGCGAGACGGAATGATTTGATTTTGCCGGTCTGGGTCGGAGGATCTTTTGCCGTTGCCGTCTCGCACTAATTGCGAAGGCTAATCGGCGGAGCCACTCTGCGCGGGACCGCATTCGTTGCGCTCAGTCGCAGCACAAAAGTCCGCCTCAGGGATCGCTACCTCTAAGCCTTTAAGTTTCAATTCTTTACACCGTAATCTGAAATTAAGTTGACGCCTGCGACGGGCGGCGCAATGATGGCGGCGCGCTGAGCACTACCTGTTCGCCAATCCAGCCCAGGTGCCGGCGCGAGGAGACAGGCCGCCATGAGAATTCCAAAGCAATTGCGAGCTTCGCTGAATGCCCACAACCGGGGCCACGCACAAGCCTTTCTGGCTAGGGTTGCATTTCTGCTAACCATCTTCGTGACGCTGGGCCTCTCGGCGCAGCAGTTGAATCAGTTGGTCACGTTCAACGGAAAAAACGGTAACAATCCCGGCGGAAAGCTGGCAATGGATGGTGCCGGCAACATCTATGGGACGACTTTCTACGGTGGCAGGTTCGCGGATTTTGGCCCGGGCACGGTCTATCGGCTGACCAACAAGGATTCGGGCTGGGCATTCACCACGCTCTACGACTTCACCGGGTACAACGACGGCAAGAATCCCTGGGGAGGCGTTACCTTAGGACCCGATGGCGCGCTTTACGGTACCACGTACGGAGGTGGACTCTACGGCTACGGCGTGGTCTTTAAGCTGCAGCCACCGCCGACCGAATGCAAAACAGCGACCTGTTATTGGACTGAGACGGTGATCCACAACTTCACCGGCGGCAGCGACGGCAGCGCACCCCAAGGTGTGTTGGTCTTCGACAGCGCCGGCAACCTCTACGGATCGACGATTGCCGGCGGAGAGGGCTCCCATGGCGTCGTTTATGAGCTGTCGCCCGCGGAGGGGAGCTGGAACATCAGTATCCTCCACGCCTTCATCGGCGGCTCGGATGGCTCAGGACCCGAAGATGGCGTCGCTATAGACCGGTCGGGCAATATCTACGGAACTACGTTCCTCGGCGGCGCTGATTCCGCCGGAGTGATTTACCAGCTTGTCCATGGCCAGTCTGGCTGGACGGAGAACATCCTCCATAGCTTCGCGGGCGGCGACGACGGCATCTATCCCACGGCCCTAACCATTGATCCTTCCGGTAACTTGTTCGGGGGAACAACGGAGGACGGCGCGAACAAGAGCGGCACCGTGTTTGAATTGCAGCCTTCCGGCGGCGGCTTCAGCTACAGCATCATCTACCAGTTCGGTACGCTTTTCGGGGGGCCTTGTGACGCAGAGTGCGGTTTCACCCTGGATAGCGCCGGCAATCTTTACGGTGCCGGAGACGGAGGAACCGGCGAGGGCGGTGTGGTCTTTGAACTTTCACCCTCGAACGGAAGCTGGAATGTCACCGTGCTCTGGAGCTTTGATGTTCAGGATGGGTACGATCCCAGCGGCTGGCCGATCTTGGATGCGCAGGGTAACCTTTACGGCACAACCGAGTATGGCGGACGGAGGCAACGACGGAAATTTTTGGCAGCTTACGCCGTGAAGGCAATCGGTTGCGGGAAGGACCTAATTCCGAAGGGTCTGTCGGGCGCAACGCCGCCGTCCCGCTCTGCGGGACGATTCAGCTTAGCCCGTCTATGACAACGTCGACTGCTCCGGCGGGACGGCAGTCGCAGTGTGGTGATAGAACAAGCCGAACCGCGGTCTCGCGCTGGACCGGCTATGGCGCAGAGGTTGGTGGCGTTTGCGGCTGACGGCCCTGTTCCTCTATCTCGTCGGGCGCTCCGTGGCGCCGCAATAGCTGCGCCAGGTTCTGCGAGAACGCCGAGCGCGGCACTACCATGTCGCAACCGGCTTCCTGCGCCTTCATCTTCAGGTCGCCTTGCACGTGCGAGACGAAGCCGATGATGTTGGTCGCCTTCTTGAGCTTCGCCTTGAGCTTGGGGATCAGGGTCAGCGGCTTCGCGCCGACATTGTTCAGGTCGAAGATGATGAGCGACGGCTTCTCGTCGCCGTTCTGCCCGATCTTGTCGTGAAGATCCTTCTCGGTTTTCACAAACTCGACCTTCACGTTCAGCTTGCGCGCGGTCTCCTGGATTTTGGCCAGGAAGAACAGGTCGTCAACAAAGGCAAAGATGCGAGTAGGCGCGCTCTCTGACATCATCGGCAACGGCTCGGGATCCTGCGGGACAAACGGCCTGCTTGGCCCCTGGCCCATGCGACCGCGGTTCGACTTCCGCGGATTGCCGTTGTTGTTGTTATTGTTGTTTTGCAGAGCGCGGTAGCTGTGATCCATGGGCGCAGTGTAGACGCCGCCGGCAAGCGGGTTCTGGCTGCCGGGCCGTTGTCCCCCACGGCGGGGTGGCCGGTTCTTGCCGGGTCCATGCCGCTGCTGTCCGGGTTGTTGAGGCTGTTGTGGTGCTGCCCCGTGCGAAACGGGTCCACGGCGGCCGCGCCGCCGTCTACGTCCCTTCCCTCCGGGGTGTCCGGACGGAGGATTCGATCCTTGATCCATGCTTCTCTCTTTATGTTTGACCCGCAGGTAGCGGGATCCCACATTTATGAACCGCTGTTGTTGCCCACGCAGTTGCGTTCTGGTCAATCGCTGGCGTGGCCGCGGTTTAATGCTTTCGCTGAAATCGATTCAGTACGTCCGTCTGGCGCTCGGAAAATTCGGCGCGAGGAACGCCGGCACGGGAAGTGCGGCGATTGGAGGACGCTTCTATCGTAACCAGCTTTCCTGCTGGATGGCAAGTGCAAAAGCTTGCCACGCCTTAAGATGCATCGAATTCGCAAATGGGTGTGGATTATTTTGGAATGTGCAGGCCAGGTTACGGCCAGTTCTGGGATGCATGACGAATGCGTAACACCTGTATCTGATCGCCCGATATTTCGTACACAACTATGTAAGGCCAGGGAGGAAACAGAAGCTCTCTTGTGTTCTCAGCTAACCCCTTGCGCCCGCGATTCGGGAAATCACGCAGAGACGCTATGCCATTGTAGATAGTACGCGCGACATGCAGCGCTGCATCCTGATTGTTGGGTCTTATGCGTTCAACGATCTGGGCTAGATCGTCAGCGGGCATTGATTGTCCAGCGAACACGCATCAGGAGCGGAACATCTGCTCAATCCGCGCGACCACTGCGTCGTGGTCGAGCAGATCGCCTCGGCTCGCCGAAGCTCTTCCCTGCTCCACTGCTTCGAGAAAGCGGGAGTCGTACTCCAGCATACGGTCGACTGCTTCCTCGACCATTTGGACCGGATCCTTGCCGGCGCGGGTGGCAACCTCTTGTAGACGGGCTTCCTTTTCAGGCGAGAAACGCACTTCCATGAGCTCAGAGTATGGCTTGCGTTTGTCCGTGTCAATGTCGCGTCGCTGTTTCATTTCAGCACGGTTTGCAACGCGTCGATGGCGAGTTGTGCAGCGTGCCCGGAAGCTGGTGGCAGTCCGCCAACGACATCCGTTACGTCCGCCCGGGTAATCGCTCGCGCTTGCTCAAGGGACTTCCCTTTTGCCAACTCGGTCAGGGCCGACGCGCAGGCCATCGCTGGAACGCAGCCCTTAGCGCGAAAGCGGATATCGGTAATGCGCCCGTCGGCGATCCTCACTGCCAGTTCCAGAACGTCCCCACAAGCAGGATTTTCGATTCGCGCGCGAGCGGTGGCGTCCGGCAGCTCGCCGGCATTCCGGGGATGTTGGAAGTGATCGAGAAGTTCGGAGGAGTACATGGAATCGCAACCACGCTTTTCGCTTTTCGCTTGTTCGCTGTTCGAACTTCGCTTTTCGAACTTCTGCCTAGTTAGTCTAACCTCTGCAATCCGTCGGTAGCAGGCCGTCCGTGCAGCCGATGTGGCCTCGCGAGGAGCGAAGGGCGAAAAGCGCGACCTGCTTCGTATAATCGAGCGGGTGAGCTTCACGAACCATACTCCGCGGCGAATTGTCTCTCTGCAGCCCAGCGCAACGGTTACTCTGCGCGACTTGGGCTTGCTGGATCGCCTCGTCGCCTGCACGAAATACTGTGCCGATGTGTGTCCGGAGGTTGCTGACGGCTCACGCCTCATCGTAGCTGATTCCTGGACGGCGCAGACCGAGCAGATTCTCGCCGCTCGTCCGGACCTGGTGCTGGCTTCGGTGCCGTATCAGCTCGAAGCTGTAGCCGAGATTCTGAAGGCGGGGGTACGATTTCTCGGACTGGCGCCACGGACGATTGCCGACATCTACACGGATATCATGAGCATCGCGGGAATTATGGGCGAGAGTGAGCGGGGTGCGATGATCGTTGCGAGAATGCAAGCCCGCATCGATGAGGTGCGACAACGGACAGCGAGGGCCCCAAGAGCAAAGGTCTTCTGCGAGGAGTGGGGAAAGCCGATCATTGCTTCACAACCCTGGGTAGCTGAGCTGGTGCAGGCTGCTGGAGGCGAGTTTATCGGCGCGCCTGGAAAGACGACGACTGCTAAGGAGATTGCTGCGGCCCGGCCCGAGGTTATCCTGGCTGCCTGGTGCGGTGCAGGAGATCGAGTGCCGCTGGAGAAGATCGTCGAGCAGCGCAGGTGGCGGGAGCTACCGGCCGTAAAGAATCGGCGAGTCTTTTGCATCAACGACGAATTGCTCAATACGCCGGCCAGCAGCCTGCTCGGCGGCTTGGACGCGATTGCATGGGCCATTCATCCGGAACAGTTCGAGCGGCCGCGGGGGATTCGGCAGATCGCCGGTTAGGGAAAGTCTGATTAAGTTGAGGTGCGGTCCCTCAGCGGCTAAAGCCGTGGTGATTTTGGTGTACTGACGGACGGCCTGAAGGCCGTCCCCTTCAAACAGCCAGGAGGCAAAAGCCAGCGTCCCGCTTATCATAGGAAGGCCATTTATGACGACAACACAACAGGATCTTGCCAAGGAGCTAAGCGCTCTGGCTGATACCGCCGCCGACGCTGACGAGCTTATGAGCATCATCGTGGGCCGGCTGCAGGAGCGCCTTCCTCATTTCAATTGGGTGGGTTTCTACATGATCGAAAAGGCGAAGGACGGCGAAGCCCCGATGCTGGTACTCGGCCCTTATGTTGGGGCGGTGACGCCGCATACCCGAATCCCGCTGAATCAGGGCATCTGCGGTGCAGCGGCCTCGTCGGGACGCACCGTCATCGTCGATGATGTGAACTCCGACCCTCGATATCTGGCCTGTTCGATCGAGACCAGGTCCGAAATCGTAGTGCCGATCACGGTGAAGGGCGAAGTCGTTGGCGAACTCGACATTGATAGCCATGCGCCCGCCGCGTTCAAGGACGACGACCGGCAACTGGTGGAGCATTGCGCGCGGCTGGTGGGTCGTTACCTGGAAAAAGCAGCATACGGTCAAGCTCAGCAGTAAGCGAGCGGAGCGAGTCGATGATCAAGCAAGTGGTGGCTGCATTGATGGTGCGTGGCGAGGAGATTCTCTGCTGCCAGCGGACGGAATACCAGGCTCTGCCGCTCAAGTGGGAGTTTCCCGGCGGCAAGATCGAGGCCGGAGAAGACGGTCCGCAGGCTCTGCGGCGCGAGTTGGAGGAGGAACTTGGTGTTCATGCGGAGATTGGGCCCAAGGTCGCCCAGCTGCAACACCATTATCACAATGGCAATGCCGTGGAGCTGCACTTCTTTGTAGTGGAGCGATACGAAGGCGAGATGCAGAACCGCATCTTCCGCGAAATCCGGTGGGTGAACCGCCGGGAGTTGCCTACTTTGGACTTCCTGGATGCCGACCGGGAGCTGGTGCGAAAGATCGCAGGGGGAGAGCTGCTGCCGTGAAATGATTCGATGCTGGAAGCAAGCTACAGCCCGTTCGCGACAAATTAAGCCGATAGCTCGCTTCCAACAAGCTAATCGGCGGGCTTAGGTAAGCGAGGACGCGATCTTTGTAAATTCCGCGTTGATCGATTTCGACAACGTGCCCATCCCAGCAATAGCGCCTAGGGCGACGAGCAATCCGATCAAGGCAAATTCAATCAAATCCTGGCCAGATTCTTCCGTGTGCAGACACTTCAATAGATCCATCATTTGTGAGTCTCCCTTTCCGTCTTTAGTTTGTGGGGGCCTCGACCTTGCGGGTCTGATAGAGCTGTGGCGCCACAAGTCGTAATCTTGCAGCGAGTATAGGCCGCTTAGTGCTATTCGGCAAGAAAAAAGCAAAGAGTTCCGCAGTGGGAAAGTAAGACTGTTAAGTTATTGATAAACTTGTAGCTACTTACTTAGGACTCCAGTCGGCGCCAAGCACCGCGGTCGTACTTGATCAGCTGATTGGCGGACTCCGGTCCCTCGCTGCCGGAGTCGTAGTTGGGCAACTGCGGCGGCGGGAGTTCGGCCCAAGCCTCTTCAATCGGGGTAATGATCCTCCACTCCGCTTCCACTTCATCGCGGCGCGTGAAGAGCGTGGCGTCGCCGCGCATCGCGTCAAGCAGCAGCGTCTCGTAGGCGGCGGGCGTATCGGTTCCAAAGGCATCGTGGTAGGAGAAATCCATATCTACGCGGATGGCGCGCATCTCCTGTCCGGGCTGCTTGGCACCGAAGCTCAGCGCTATGCCTTCGTTCGGCTGAATCCGCAACGCGATCACGTTGTGGTGGACGTCCGCGGGATTGCGCGAGAACAGCGCCTGAGGCGTGCGTTTGAAGTGCACTGCGACTTCCGTGAGCGGTTTTGCCAGGCGCTTTCCGGCTCGAACATAGAACGGAACGCCAGCCCAGCGCCAGTTGTCGACATGAAACTCCACCGCCGCATAGGTTTCTGTGCACGAATTCGGATTGACGCCCGGCTCCTGACGATAACCGGGCACAGGTTTGCCGTCGATCTTTCCCGGGCCATATTGCCCGCGGACGGTGAACTTGGCGACCTCCTCCTTCGTCATCGGCCGGATCGCTCGCAGTACCTGTTCCTTCTGGCCGCGCACCGTGTCAGCATCGAACGCGACCGGCGGTTCCATCGCGGTCAGCATGAGCAGCTGAAGCATGTGGTTGGCAACCATATCGCGCAGTGCGCCGGTCTCTTCGTAGAACTCGCCGCGGCCTTCGACGCCAAGCGTCTCCGCGGCCGTGATCTCGATGTACTCAACGTAATTGCGATTCCAGACTGGCTCGAAGATAGAGTTGCCGAAGCGGAACATCATGATGTTCTGCACCGTCTCCTTGCCGAGATAGTGATCGATGCGATAGACCGATTTCTCGTCAAAGACACGGGAGACGATTTGGTTCAACTCTTGCGCAGTTTTCAGATCGCGGCCAAACGGCTTTTCCAGGATGATGCGCGTCCAGCCTTCGCTATTGCGTGCCAGACCGGCCTCGCCCAAGCCCTGCACAATGGGAGGCGCCAACGAAGCCGAAGTCGAGATGTAAAACAGAATGTTCTTGCTGGCACCTTGTTTTTGCAGCTCCTCGATCTTCGCCTTGAGATGTGGAAAGAAATCGTGCCGGCTGGCATCGCCGACCAGATAATGCAGCCTGTCCGCAAAATCCTCCCAGCGTTCGTCGCTGAAGTTGCGCGTGTCTTTGGATGTGGCGGCGCCCTCGCGCAAACGGGAGCGAAAGTCGTCGTCGGCTAACTTCGTCCGCCCGATTCCCAGCACCTGAAAATTGGGCATTGTGCAGCCAACACACGCCAGATCGAACAGAGCAGGAATGAGTTTGCGACGCGTGAGATCGCCGGTGCCCCCGAAGATGACGACCAGGCAGGAATCGCCCTTCGGCAAAGACGGCGTTTCGAGTTTGTGCGGGACAGGCTGAACCAGTGTGCTCATGAGTTGGCTCCAAGACGTTATCGGTGTCCAGATGCAAGGGCTGAGTGAAAAGATTCTGAGAAGACAGGTGGCCTGCCACTCGACGGATGAGCGCACTAGCAGGCTGCTGAAAGACTTCGTTGCGCGACTCGCGTGTCGTCGGCTGAAGCCGACTCAGAATCGGAAATAAACGGCTTATCGGCACGACTGAAGTCGTGCCCTGTTACAAAGCGCGCGCGGAACCAGTTTTTCAGCAACCGGTAAAGTCGACTCAGAAGAGGAAATAAACGGCTTAGACGCTGGCCTGAAGGCCAGCTCTACCGGAAGCCTGCTAGACGAGCTTTACTTGGTGACCGCAGCCGAGGCTGCGACAGGCTGCGACACTGATTCCTTCACCAAAGCCAGCAGGCGCCGCAGACCTTTTTCAACATCGCGCCCAAGGTCGATGCGGATAGCGCGGCGATGATGGTTGGCCCACGCTTCAAAATCACCCAGCGCCTGTGCCTGCTTCAAAACCCCAAAGCTGAATTTTTCGCCGGGTACGTCGATGTCGTTGATGTCCTCGGAGGTCAACTGCAGGAACACACAGGTATCAGGGCCTCCTTTATGCAACTGGCCGGTGGAGTGGAGAAAGCGCGGGCCATAGCCGGTGGTGGTGGCAACCTTCTTCTCATTGCGCACGACCAAACGAATTTCCTGTACCAGAGAGTCGAAGTTCTTCAGCTCCTCGATAAACTGCGCGATCGCGAAGTAGTCGCCAGGATTCAGGCGCGCAAGATGCGTCGTCAGCATCGACTGCAACGACGAGCCGCCGCGCCGCAGTGCGTCGCAATTTTCCGCATCAGCGAAGATACGCAGCGTGGTGTCGGCAACGACGAGCTTTTGCTGGGTCAGCGAGTCGTTCTGCGCATACTCCGCCAGGAGCCGCACGGTATTGGCTTTCATTTCGTGCACGTCCGGCTGATCGAAGGGATTGAGGCCGAGAAGGGAGGCGGCAATTCCGGTGGCAAACTCCCAGAGGAAGAACTCCCCGCCGAGATCGAGAGCGTCTCGAAGGGTGCGCCGCAGAACCGGATGTCCGGCAGCCTCCAATGACGATAACTTCGACTCGATGTCGGCGTTGCTGGTCGATGCCAGATGGACGTACACAAAAACGCGGTCGTCGCCGTACACATCAGGCGAGCCCAGCGGTTCTCCGGCAATCGGGATAATGCCTTTGCCTTCCTTACCGGTGCTCTCAGCCAGCAGGTGTTCGATCCAGAGGCCGAGCGAGCTCAATGGAGGAGGGATAACAAGGGTAAGTTTATTGCGGCCAGCGCCGGCGAGCGAAGCCAGCGCAGCGCCGAGCTGCGCTCCGGAATTCTCGCTCAGCGGTACCGAATCGCGGCAATTCCCTGCAGCGCTGACAGCGCGATCGAGCAGCGCCTTGATGTCGCCGCCCATCAGGGCAAACGGCACAAGACCGAAATACGACAGCGCCGAATAGCGCCCGCCGATGTCCGGCATGTCCAGGAAGATGCGGCGGAAGTGGCCGTGGGCGGCCTCCTTGGCGAGTTGGCTGCCGGGATCGGTAATGGCGACGAAGTTCTCACCACAGGTATCGCCCTTGATGCGTTTGACGCGATCGCGAAAGTAGCGGTGGAAGAGCTGCGGTTCGGTGGTCAGGCTGGATTTGGATGCGACGATGAAGAGGGTGTTGCCGAGGTTGATTTTCTGCTCGAGATGTCGAATCGCGGTAGGAACCGTTGAGTCTAGAACGTAGAGCTGAGGGAAGCCTTCTTGCGAGCCGAAAGTATGCGCCAGGACTTCCGGACACAGACTTGAGCCGCCCATACCCAGCACCACGCAAAATTCAAATCCCGCATTCTTGACGTTCTGCGCGAATGCTTCAAGATCAGCCAGGTGCGACTGCATGGTTTCGGCAACGGTGAGCCAGCCGAGAGAATTGGCAATGATGGCCTGCTGATCGGGCTCGCTCTTCCAGAGCGTGGGATCTTTCTTCCACAATCGCGCGACGGACTGATCGCGGTCAAGTTGCTCGAGGGCGGCGCGGAAGGCAGCGTCGTAGTTGCCGAGGGAGACTGTGTGTCGCGCACCGTTTGGCTGGTTGTCCATGAAGTACCTCCTGAGAACGGCGGTGGAAGCATGTGCCGCCGGCTGAAGCCGGCTCCGAATGAATGTCGTTGCTAACCCAGCGCTTCCGCGCTGGGCTAATCACTTTCCGTCCTGTCGGGCTCGTCTGAGACGCTGGCCTGAAGGCCAGTACTACCTGAGCAAACAGCACAGCGCCGACACTAGGTGCCGGCGCCATCCCAAAAACAATTGTAAGCCCGAAATGTTACGGTTTGGTTTTCTTTATGACGGCACGCGCTTTGGCGACGACATTGTCCACCGTGAAGCCATAGTGCTTCAGGATGTCCTTATAGGGAGCTGACGCGCCGAAGTCGTCGCGGGTAACGGTATCGCCGTCCGGTCCAATGTATTTGCTCCAGCCAAAGCTGGACGCGGCCTCTACCGCAACTCGCGCCCTCACCTCGCGGGGAAACACTTTGGCCTTGTAGTCATCGGATTGACGTGCAAACAGTTCCCACGATGGCATGGATACCACACGCGCTTTCACCCCTTCGCCGGTCAGCTGCTCGTAAGCTCCGACGCAAAGCTGAACCTCCGAGCCGGTGCCGATCAGGATGACATCCGGCGTTCCTCCGGAATCAGCGAGGACATACGCGCCCTGCGCCAGTCCCTTTGCCGGAGCATATTTGCTGCGATCGAAGGTCGGCACGGTTTGCCGCGTGAGCACCAGCGCGACGGGCTGATTCTTCATCGGCATGAGGACACGCCAGGCTTCGGCAACTTCGTTCGCGTCTGCCGGACGGATCGTCATCATGTGCGGGATGGCGCGGAAGGACGCGAGCTGCTCAATGGATTGGTGCGTGGGCCCATCCTCGCCGAGGCCAATGGAGTCGTGCGTGTAGATGTAGATAACCGGCAGCTGCATCATCGCAGCCAGCCGGATGGTGGGGCGCATGTAGTCGGAGAAGATGAAGAAGGTCGCGCCATAAGGACGCAGATCCGACAGCGCCATGCCACTGATGATCGACCCCATGGCGTGTTCGCGGATGCCAAAGTGGAAGTTGCGCCCGCCGTAGTTGCCCTTCTCGAAGTCGCCGCCGTCTTTGATGAGCGTTTTCGTGGAGGGATAAAGATCGGCGGAGCCACCGAGCAGCCACGGCACCTTGGCTGCAATCGCATTCTGAACTTTCGCACTCGAGTCGCGGGTGGCGATGCCTTTGGCGTCCGCCGGAAACGACGGAATGTCTTTGTCCCATCCGTCGGGCAGCTCATGATTCGACATCAGCTGCCAGGTCTTGGCAAGATCGGGATTCGCGTCGCCCCATTTCTTGAGATTCGCGTCCCACTCCTGCTCCCATTTCGCACCGCGCTCCACCGCTCCGTTGGTCATGTGCTCGCGAACTTCATCGGGAACAAGGAAGTGCGCGTCGGGAGGCCAGCCGTAGGCCATCTTGGTGAGACGAACTTCATCTTCGCCAAGTGCCTCGCCGTGGGCTTCTTTCGTGTCCTGGCGATGGGGCGAGCCCCAGCCGATGTGCGAGTTGATGATGACGATCGTGGGCCGGGCCGGCTCGCGCTGCGCGGCCCTGATGGCGACGTCGAGCATATCGAGATCGTTGACGTCGCTGAGGTGCAACACGTTCCAGTGCCAACCGTTAAAGCGAGTGGCGACATCGTCGGTGAAGGCCAGCGAGGTGCTGCCTTCAATCGTGATGTGATTGCTATCGTAGAACCAGATCAGGTTCGACAGGCCGAGATGTCCGGCGATTGACGCCGCTTCGTTGCTGACGCCTTCCTCGAGATCGCCGTCGCCGCAGAAGGCGTAGATGCGATAGTCGAACGGCTTGTAATCGCCCTGGTTGAACTTCGCCGCAAGCCAGCGCTGCGCGATCGCCATGCCGACGGAGTTTGACACTCCCTGACCGAGCGGGCCGGTGGTGACTTCCAATCCCGGGACGTGATGATATTCCGGATGTCCGGGTGTCTTCGATTCAAACTGCCGGAACTGCTTGAGGTCGTCGATCGACATATCATAGCCGGTCAGGTGGAGCATGGCGTAAAGCAGCATGCAGGCGTGACCGTTGGACAGGATAAAGCGATCGCGGCCCGGCCACTTCGGATGGCGCGGGTTGTGTCTGAGAAAGCGATCCCACAGCACGAAGGCCGCGGGCGCAAACCCCATCGGCGTTCCAGGATGGCCGCTGTTGGCCTTCTGGACAGCGTCCATGGCGAGAGTGCGAATGGTATTGATGCAGAGAAGTTCGAGTTGCTGAGTGGAAGAGTCGGTTGCGGCGGGTTTGTTTTCTTGGACGTCTGTTGGGCTCAATGAGGGCCGCCTTTCGTTAGTATGGTGCCGTCCCTAAAGGGACTGGGAAATTTTGGATCCGGCGATACCCAGCGCTTCCGCGCTGGGCTAATTACTATCGTCCCGCCTGCAGCGGGACTGTCTCTACGCACTCGTCGTCTCCCCGCGGACAAACCGCAGATCCCTCGTCGGGCTGAAGCCCTCCTCGGGATGACAAGATGACAAAAAGAAAAGGGGCCGCGTATCGGCACGACTAAAGTCGTGCCCTGACACATGTCCTCCGAACTCGGAGTCTTAACAAACCTGCGAAGTCGTGCCCTGTTACATGTGCTCCCAAATCGGAGCTTTTAGCAGCATGTAAAGTCGTGCCCTTCAACTTACGCGCTGTTCGATTTCTCCAGCACCTTTTTTGTCGCGCCCTTTGTGGGCTGCTCGACCTCGACAGCGTAGTCCTTGCCTTGCCACTGATTGTCCACCGGCCACTTAAAGGTGAAGCGCAGCGGCGCCTTCTGTGCAGCGTCGACTTGGATATCAACGTACTCGATGCCTAACGAAGTTGGCGTGGAGCTGGTATCCCGGGAAGTTCTCCACTCGTCGTCGGTCCAGTGCAGTACAAACGGAGAAGACGCAACCACGCGCAATAAAGCTCCCACCGGCACTTTCTGCACCTGCCGATTAATCTTCCATACTTCGATTACTCTTCGCGGCTTATCGTTGCAATAACGCTCAAATACCGGATCGATGCGATCGAAGGGTTTGTTATCCACCATCGAGCGCAGCAATCCGACATATTCGGCGTGCGCCCAGAGCAGCGGAATTGCAGCGCCGGTCGACTGCCCGAAAATCATATGTTGCTCCGGAATGTCCGGCAGATCCCAGATCTGCTCCGGGAATAACCCGATGCCGGTCGCGAAGCCCTCCGCCGCGCGCAAATAGACATCGATGTTCCTGCCTGCCGCAAGCTCGTAGGTAGCGCGCTCCAGCGTGAGCAACGGCCAGGCGTGACCAACTCCCCAACCCTTAAAGGAGGTCCCGTCGGCGCGCTGACCGTAGCCATCGTGGTTGTAACGCTTCCAGCAGGGTCCGACAGGGGTGTCGACTTTCAGAACCGCGTCGATCACCTTGAGCGAGTCTTCGATGAGCGGATCATTGGGACGGCGAACGCCGAAGCGCACGAGTTCCAGGAACCCATGATCCACGATTTCGTTGGCGGGATAGTTCGAGCGGTCGCCGGGCTTCTGGTTAGCCAGGAGGATTTCGCCCTTGTCGGGATCTTCATCGCCAACCGAACCGTCCTGACTGATCGCAGGATTGATGCGAATGTAATGCCGCTTCACGCCGGGCAACAACTTGCCCTGATTGGTAACGGTCCATTTTTCGACGTGAGACTCGAGAAAGTCGGCATAGGTACGCACAAAGTCTGCGGTGCCATGATCGCCGCGCGCGTCCAACATCTCGGCAGCGCAGATGAGTGCAGCGATGTTGCTGGCTAACGTGGAAGGCGAATAACCGCCGTTTTCTTCCCAGCGCTCTTCGCGGGTAGCCGGACCTTTGCGGATGAGATACGAACAGGCGCGAACAATGGTGATATGAGGATCGAACTCTCCCAGCGCTTTGGCCTTCCAAAGCCGCCAGGCAAGGATGATGGGGAAGGAAACTTCGTCGAGTTGCACGCCAGTCCAGTAGGGACGGCCATCGATCCAGAAGTTCTGGAAAAAGCCTCCGTCCTCGCCTTGCGCGATGGTGAGATAGATCATGGCGCGCAACGGCGTAGCCGTATCACCCGCCGCCATCAGGGCAGTGGTGGCATGCACCATGTCGCGCGTCCAGACCAGATGGTAGCCGCCCAGTTCGTCGTCGCCCTTGTCCTCGCCCCAAGGGATGCTAAGACTGGCGATCATTGCACCCGGATAGAGCTTGTCCTCGTGGGCCAGCAGGAGGTTGATGCTGCGAGCGAAGAGAGAAGAGGCGGCGTTGGAGATCTTGTCGTGGTTCATGTCGACAATCGCGAGCCGCCTGCGCGTACGGTGCCACTGATCAATGAAGCTTTTCAGGTTGGTTTCAAACGGGATGCATAGCGATTGGAACAGCGTGGCGCCGGCGCTGTGGCGGCTGCGACCGAAGGCGAGGCCGAGCGTAAATTCGCTGCCAAGGTCGAGGTCGATCTTCCCGGTTAGCGCGATGTTCCCATCCAGCGCGCTGTCGTACTCCCAGTCCATCTTGAGATTGTGCGCCAGATCGGTCCAGCCATCGGAGGCGCCGACGTAACCACAAGAAAGCTTGCTGAAGCCGATCCGCGTTCCCAGCGCCAAGTGCACGTTGTCGCGGTATGCCAGCAGGAAGCGCCGACCCTTCACCTCGACCACTTCACCATTGTTGTGCCAACCGCCTATCTGCAAATGCGGCGCGCAAATAACGTATAGGTGCAATCGTCCTTGCCACTGCGGCGCGGGCATGAACTTGGTATGAATCAGCAGGCAATTCAGGTGGGGATCGCCGATGATCTGCTTCTCGATGACGTAGCGGCCATCAGGGTCGGTGTTGGTAATCTTGAAACCAAGCGCGTCGGGGTCCAGCAGTTCGATGGTGCTGATGGTGTTGCGGCGCTCGTCGTGGAAAAAGGTTTCGCCGTCGCTGATCATGAATTGGATGTCGCGAACCTGCGGCGTGTCGATGGTGGGATAGTAGATTTCGGTATTGACGCCGCGGGCAAGCGTATACCAGATACGGCTGGAGACGGCATAAGCCGTTCCTACTGCGTCCTTGGCGCCCGCGGTCCAACGGGGCTCGATACCTGGTCCGCCTGGGGCGGGATTCTTTCCGCTCACGATGAATGCTCTCCAGTGTCGTCGGCTGAACAGTTTGCTGAAAAATTCTTTTGCGCCGGTTTCGTGTCGCCGGCTAAAAGCCGGCTCGGGTCATAAATAAAGGACTTTGACGCTGGCCTGAAGGCCAGCACTACCCGAACCTAACGCAATCAGGAGTTTTTCAGCAAACTGTGAAGCCGACCCGACGTCGCGTTGGAAGTGTATCGCGGGCGTCAAGGAGGAGGCCGGACTCCGTAAAGAAAGGTTAAGAATTGGCTCTAAATGGTGGATTTGGACAAATTCAGGGAACTTTCTGCTCTAATATCATCAAGCACAAGCAGTAAGCGGCAAGATGCGCTCCCAACTTGCCTGAATGTGGGGAAAATGGCCAGAAACCCATTCCCACCGGTTAGTCGGCAGGCGTAATCAGCCGGGACCCCTTTCTCGTCGCCGCGCCAAGTCTCCGTCGCTTTATGACGCACGCAGCTGATGCATCTCGTCCGACGTATCCGGCGCTGGTAGAGGTATCGCGCGTGATCGCCAGCCATGGCGACCTGTCAGAACTGTTCGAGAAGCTAGCTGAGTGCCTCCGTCCGCTGCTGGGCTTCCATTACCTCAGTGTTGCGCTGCACGACGACAACCGTCAGGTGATGCGGCTGCACATACTGCAGTCGCTGCAGAGGACGGAGTCTACTCCCGGCTTAGAATTCCCGGTTACAGAATCGCCTTCCGGCGAAGTTTGGACGCGCCAGGAGCTGCGAAACTTTGCCTCATTGGAGGAATTGCGGCGATTTCACCCGACGGCGTTCGAGCTTTTGCGGGAACATGCCGTGGAATCGTTCTGTGTGCTACCGCTGACCACGGCGCACCGTCGCATTGGCGCCATGGCCTTCGGCCGCTCCGCCGCGGGCGGATATAGCGATGAGGAATTGAGGTTCGCTGAGCAGGTGGCCGCGCAGGTTGCGGTGGCAATGGACAACGCCTTGCGCTACGAAGAAGGTTTGACGCTGCAGAAGGAACTGGCTCACGAACGTGACCGGCTGCAGATGGTACTGGACATCAACAACAGTGTGGTGTCGAACCTGGAGCTGCGCGAGCTGTTTCGGGCGCTGTCTGCGAGCTTGCGGCGAGTCATCTCCCACGATTCGGCGACGCTGCTGCTGCCGGATACCCAGCATCCCGGCATGCTGCGAATCCATGCGCTGGATTTTCCCGAGGGCCGGGGATTTCTCCATCAGGACATGCTGGTGTCGATCAGCGACACGAATCCAGGACGAGCCTTCCAGACCGGACAGACTCTTCTGGTGGGCAGCGGTCCGCATTCCGTACCGTTCACCAACCCCAATGGGGCTCGCATTGTCGAAGGCGAAGGGCTTCGTTGCAGCCTGGTTCTGCCGTTGATCCCGAACGGCAGCGGAAAGAGTGTTGGCGTCTTGACGCTGGGCAGCCGCACCGAATGCGCCTTCAGCCAGACCGACATTGAATTCGTGCAGCAGGTCGCGCGACAGATTGCCATCGGCCTGAACAACGCGCTGCAACACCACCAGCTCTCAGAGAGCGCTCGCCGCGTGAGCGAGGAAAAGTCTTACCTCGAGGAGGAGATCCGGGCGGAGCAGGACTTCGAGGACATCGTCGGATCCAGTTCGGCGCTGCGCCATGTGCTGGCGCAGGTGGAAACCGTCGCGCCTACCGACTCGACTGTGCTGATCCAGGGTGAGACCGGAACCGGCAAGGAATTGATTGCCCGCGCGATCCATGACCGCAGCTCACGACGGCAGCGGACCTTCGTCAAGATTAACTGCGCCGCGATTCCCATGGGCCTGCTGGAGAGCGAGCTGTTCGGTCACGAAAGAGGGGCGTTCACCGGAGCGATTGCGCGCAAGATTGGCCGCTTCGAGTTGGCTGACCAGGGAACGTTGTTCCTGGACGAGATTGGCGATATACCGCTCGAACTGCAGCCCAAGCTGTTGCGGGTTCTGCAAGAGCAGGAGTTCGAGCGTCTGGGTGGAACGGCCACGCGCCGGGTCAATGTGCGCGTCATCGCCGCCACCAACCACAGCCTCAGTTCCATGGTGGGAGAGAGCAAGTTCCGCAGCGATCTCTTCTATCGACTGAATGTGTTCCCCGTCAGCGTTCCACCCTTGCGCGAACGAGTCGAAGACATTCCCCTACTGGCACGCTACTTCACCAGCAAATACGCCCGGCGGCTGAATCGCGAATTGCAGAGAATTCCTGCGGAAACGCTTGACGCGATGACAAGGTACTCGTGGCCGGGTAACGTTCGCGAGTTGCAGAACTTCATCGAGCGGGCCGTGATCCTGAGCCGAGACGGTGAATTGCACGCCCCAGTTTCCGAGTTAGTATTCAGTCTCCCCCAGCACCAATCAGCGGAACATTGACGAATCCCGGACTCTGCGGGAACTCGAACGGGTTCACATTCTGGAGGCGCTGGAGAAGTCACACTGGGTGGTTGGCGGGCCAATGGGCGCGGCCGCCCGCCTGGGGATGAAGCGCACTTCCCTAATCTACAGAATGGTGAAGCTGCGAATCTCGCGCTTGGAGGCGGCCGATGCCTAAGGAAACTCTGATTAAGTTCCATGAAGGGCCCTTAGCGGCTAAAGCCGCAATGATTTTGCTGAGCTTACGGACGGCCTAAAAGGCCGTCCCCTTCAAACCCGAACTTAATCGGAGCCTCCCTAATGTCGGAAGTCCGACACGAATGTCAAATTTCCGACATTCGTTTATCGACACCGGCACGGCCTGTTGGGCCAAGTCCGCGGTCAGGTGTTACGAATCGCGGATATTTATCTACTGCCTGCACACCGAACATTGGAATGGTGATTGCACATAATTCGGTGATCGTTGGCCTGTCGGCTGGACGATGCGAGCAGCGGCGAACTGCAAGCGGTCTCCAGCACGGGCGCGATGTATGTGACTCAGAGTCGCAAAGGAAGGCGAGAGTAGCAGTGCTACGAATCAGCGTCGAAGAAAACGGTGGCGAGCTCTCGCTGATTTTGGAAGGCCGGCTGGTTGGCCCATGGGTCGACGAGCTTCAGAGGGTATGTGGGGATTTGGGTCCGCCGGCAAACTACGGGCGGGTGACAGTTGACCTGTGCGGTGTGACTGCGATGGACGCATCGGGACAGGCGCTGTTGGATAAGTTGCTGCAGCGCGGAGCGACATTACGCTGCTCCGATGTCATGAACCAATACTGGGTGGAACAGATGGCACAGCCGGCCAAACGCTTGCCGGAAGCTTGCCGCCCCTGCCGGAGCGATTCGTCCGGCCCCGAGGAAACAGCCCTGGCATCGTCTTGAGAAGACACCGGCGACGGTACGGCCGGGCAGGGCTAACACCAGATTGAAAGGAAGGAAATCAGTGCAAATTGCAATCGCCTCTGATGAGTCGGGACATGAAGCCAAGCAGCGGCTTGCTGCCAGACTGACCGCGGCTGGTCACGAAGTGATCGATGCTGCGGCGCCAGTACAAAATCAAATTCGTTCGGATTATGCCGAACAGGTAGCGCTGTCGGTGCTGCGGCACGATACCGAACGCGGGATCATTATCAGCAGTCGCGGCGTCGGCGCTTCGGTTGCTGCCAATCGGGTGCCCGGCGTCCGCGCTGCGCTTTGCAGCGACGCGCATTCTGCGCATGTGGGCGCCAAGGTCGAGGGCATGAATGTCCTGGTGCTGGCTCTGCATTCGTTGCAGGATGACCAGGCGCACGAAGTGGTCAATGCCTACCTGAACGCGACGCTGGCGCCGATCGAAGTAGTAGGAGGCCTACCTCCTCGTCGCCTGCAACGCGTCTTCAGCCACATCCGCGAGAACGTTGCCCGAGATTTGTCGGTCACCGAACTGGCGCAGGTCGTGGGCATGAGCCAGTACTACTTCTCCAAGCTCTTCAAGATGAGCACGGGAATCACGCCGCACCAATACGTCATGCGGCAGCGCGTGGAGCGCGCGCAGGAGCATCTGCGCGAGAGCCGAACACCGCTCGCCGAAATCGCGACTCAAGTGGGATTCGAGACCCAGAGCCACTTCACTAGCGTATTTCGTCGGCTGGTCGGCGCGACACCGAAGCATTATCGCGAGATGCACCAGGGCGGTGCGCATTTGAACGGTACCTCGAAGGAATCCGCCGACCAGAAATCGGCAACCGCAGCGTAGGACCTCACAAGTCCATTCATAAAAGGACAGGGCGCGACCTTCATCGCGCCCGTTTTGCTTTCGTTACTGCTGTGGAAACTGATTAAGCCCCTCAGCGGCTAAAGCCGCAGTCATTTTGCGGCCTTAACGGACGGCCTGAAGGCCGTCCCCTTCGAAGACAACGGCTTAATCAGAGCCTCCCTATTGCACCTGCGCGCTGCCCTACCGCAGTATTTTCTTTCTTGCCGTCTGATTTGGCATCAACTCCTTCAGCAAGCCATCGGCGTGATAGATGTTGCGCAACGACTCGGTGATCGCGCGGCTATCCACTTCCACTGCGCGCGCCACTTTGTCGCTGTACGCGAAATTCCACTCCAGCGACTCGATGTTGCCGTCGAAGATGATGCCGACCACTTCGCCCGCCTTGTTGATCACCGGACTTCCCGAGTTGCCGCCGATAATGTCTGCCGTTGAGACCGTGTCATACGGCGTCTGCAGATTGATCGCGGACTTGTACTTGATCCAGCTGTCGGGAAGCTGATACGGCGGCTTGCTGTCATGCTTTGCGGCATGCTCGTAAGCGCCGCCCATCGTCGTGAACCAGGACACGTCCTTGCCGTTCAGCTTGTAGCCTTCGACTGCGCCGTAGCTCAGCCGCAGGGTGAAGGTCGCATCCGGCGGCACGCTCAGGCCCTTCTGCGAAAACAGAGCCTTGCCGATATTGGCGCCGCTCTGCCGCAGAACCGACTGCACCTGGTCTTCGTTCTGATTGTGTACGGCGGCAGCGTCAGGCTCGATCTCGCGCATCATCACGATCAGCGGATCGGTGCTGGCATTGACGGCCTTCAACCCGCCTTCAAAAAGCTGCTTGCGAACCGCAACGTCCTCCAGTTTGGTGCCCTCGATCACTTCTTTGGCACGCTCCTCGGGAGTCTTGCCGGCTAGCGCCTTCTGCACATCGGGATTGTCTGCACCTAACACGTCCCGCATCTCGCCCAGGCTTTCGGTCAACTCAACCTGCTCCAGGTTCTTGTACACGGGAGCGGTGGAGTAAAGCCGCTGCTGCGTCGACGGCAATTGTGCGTCCTGATAATTAGGCATGCGCTGGTTGCTCGGCTTCTGCCTCTCGTAGGCCGCGCGCACGATAGCGTGAGCGTACGTACACAGGTCGCCGCGGAATCCGCCGTTGCCGTCAAGATAGAACAGCGGCTTGTAAATCTGCTTCTGCACGTCGACCGCTTTCGCAATCGCCGTCCAGGGATCGTCGAATTCCTGCTTCCTCGTCGGATCGGAATTCACAAACTCCTGCAGACTCTTCTCGTCGGCAGCTTTCTTGGCCATCAGCTCCGTGTCCTTCAGGCCACCCAGATAGCCGGTAACCGCCTTGAAGGAGTTCTGCAGCCCGAAGACGTCGCTCTGCGCCTCGCGCGCGTTCTCCGGCGACTCGGCGCTGAACTTCTGGAGCACGTCGACGCGGCGGGTGTAGGAGTTGAGCTGCAGCGGGAACTGGTAATCGCGCAGGAAGCCGAGTTGATCCATGGTGAGCATGCGGCCGGTGCGGCCGGGATGTCCCGAGACAAAAACCAGCTCACTGTTGTTGGCGCCGTTCGGTGACCACTTCAGGTAGTCGTGAGTCTTCGCCGGCTCGCCGTTTTCGTAGGCGCGGAAGAACGAGATGTCGAGATCGTAACGCGGATATTCGAAGTTATCGGGATCGCCGCCAAAGAAAGCGATGTCGAACTCAGGCGCGAAAACCAGCCGGATGTCATCGTACTTCTTGTACTTGTAGAGGTTGTACAACGCGCCCGAATACAGCGTGACCACATCGCAGCGCATGCCGTTGGTGGAACACTGTTTCTCCAGCGAACCGATCTCTTCGCGCTGCGCCTTGCCCGCATCGGCAGTGGACATTCCCGATTTCACCGCACTATTCACCTTCGCGGTGACATCCGTCATGTCTTCCAGAACGATGAATTCCATGCCGGGACATTTGGCTTCATCAGCATGTGTGGGCGCGTAGAAGCCCTGCTTCATGTAGTCTTTGCCGCTGGTGGAAAGATCGTGAATGCACTCCTGCGCGATGTGATGATTGGTGAAGATCAATCCGTCGGGCGAGACAAACGACGAGGAGCCATTAGGAGCGCGGGCCGAAGAGAGTCGAACATGATCGAGCCACGCCTGGTCAGGCGCGAATCCGTACTTGGCTTGCACTTTGTCTTTGGGAAATGCATTGAACAGCCACATGCCCTCGTCGGCGTAAATCGAGTTGCCGAGACAGAACACGATAAGAGAGAGAAGAAGAGCAATTCGTTTCATCATGAAACTCCGGAGGCGGGGGATCCGCGCATTGGCGTTGGCTGGGTCCGGCCTTGGGATCTTCCGGACTGGCAAGCAAACCCTTGACTATAACCTCCGGGGCGGGCGGCGGGCAATGACGAGGGGTGCGTTTCGTCCCGCCCGTGGGCAGCCATCACAGGCAAGGGTGATGCAGCGCCCCGCTCGTTGGCGCCCTGCGAATGAGTGGGCGTGAGACCGCTCTCACTCATCCCAAAGGACGGGATGAATGGGGCACACGACTGCATGTTAGGAATTGGCTTGGTGCCCGATGGAAAGTCGGATAAGATGCGCGTGCGCTATGGAAAACAAAGACTTGATTGCCATTGCTGGGATAGGGGTCACCCTCGCCGTAAGCTCTACAAATCTTGTGTACAGCGTCTGGAGCAACAAGCGGTCGGTTTTTGTAAACACAGTTACAACGTCCCGCCTCAAGTGGATCGACTCACTTCGTGACAAGGTTTCTGAATTCCTCGCCGTCACGGTGTGCCTCCTGAGCCCGGATTTGCCTTCCGACAAGAAGGATATTGGGACGCTATTGCTGCAACGAGACACCCTGCTTCACCAGATCGTTCTACACCTTAACCCGCACGACCCGAAAGATCAGAGGATTAGAACTCTGGTCGATCACGTTCGGGAACTTACGGATCGGGGCGTATTCTCAAGTGAGCTTGCCACCGGGCTGGTTGAGCTCCGCGATGCCACCGGGGAGTATCTCAAAAAGGAATGGACAAGGGTAAAAAGAGAATCAACAGGAGGGCAACCCTAGAAGTCGGCCCGTCCTTACGACTCTAGAGATTCTTGGCGTTGATCCTATACTCAGCCTTACTATCGGGGAATGCCAGCTTCAGTAAGGAATCAGTGTCGTCGGCCTCTACATCTTGTGGGGTTGTGACGCCTTGCTGTGACGCCGTTTCGGAGTTGGTCTTTGCTTTAATGGTGGGGCTGGCTGCAGAGCCGGAGATGTACTGCTGATCCCGTCTAAACTGCTTACTTAGCGCCAGTCCCTGTTGCTGGTAGGACGAGCCGATTGAGCCACCATACACCTTATCTGGGGTGCCTGCCATGTTGTAATAATGCACCCGGCCCACAAATTGATCATCCTCCAATAAGACCGGCAATTCATTCGCTCGCACTTCGAGGACGACTCTGGTTCCAGGAACTTCCCCATGCGCTCCATAGCCGAAACCAGGATCAAAAAAGCCAGCATAGTGAACGCGGAATTCCCCAGTGGCCGGGTCGTACGGTAGCAACTCCGCCGCAAGGTCAGGCGGGACGCGGACTCGTTGTTTGGAGGCCAAAATGTAGAATTCCCCGGGTTCGAGGATGTGGTGACGCTTGCTGTTTCTGTAAATGGGAGTCCAGTAATCGTCTCTATTATAGTGATCAATCTTGCTAAGGTCGATTGGAGGGGCGCACTTGTTGGCCCTGTAAGCGACAATCTCCGATCCGTTCCCTTGAAGATCAACCGTTATTCGCATTCCCCGATCTATCTTGGGTTCCTGTTCCGAACCATCTTCGTCAGCATCGAGTAGACGGTCATCTTGGGCCAATTCTCTCAGCCTCGCATCGCCTGCGGGGGCAAATCTGCCCCGCCCAAACCGCAGTTGATTGAGCTTCATTCCGGCCTTGACAACGATGGGGAATGTTCGAGAGACCACTTCCACATACAGGCTTCCCGAATAGCCTTTACGAATGCGCTCAAATTCGTCGCCAGGCTCAGTGATTAGGCGGGTGAAAATGTCTAGACGGCCTGTCGTACTTTTCGGATTGGCTATGCCATAAATATCTGGAGGAAGCGCTAAGCTCTCCATCAGGGGGATGATATAAACGACATTTGGCTCCAGCAAGGTCGGGTCGGATATCTCGATTTTCCTGTCAAGCATCCCGTTAGCTGTGGCCTTATGAATTAGTGTAGTGGATTTACCCGGTAGGAAGCTGGCGCGAACCCGGTATGCCTCGTGCCACAAGCGCAAGTCGATACTCGCTGGCTGGATTTGATCTTCTGCGATCTCGCGAGTGTAACGGATGATTCCCGTATCGATGAAGTGACGAATGTCCTGAGATGGCAGGATGCCCTCGCTGCTCGACTGCCGAGCAGTCATTTCCGGGAACAGAGATTCCGACGCCAAGATTCCTCCACCCTTGTTAATGCCGCGCGGCGGCCGCTAACCGTCTTGCTCGCTCACTAAATTCTGCTGCGTAATAAGAGGCAACACAATCTAAGCTGCAAAATATGCCTTCCCCGCGAACAACCCGTCTGCCGTCCATGGTGGGGTTGCCGCAGTTTGGGCAAATACCTGCTTCTTTCAACTGCAGCAGATAATCCTCTTCAGAATCTGCCAATCTGCACCACCGGTGTTGAGGGTGAAAAGTAACATCAGTCCTGCCTGTGCGTCGTGTGCAAAATCCACTTTTCTGTGGATGACTGGGATTGATTACCAAATTGTCCCATATTTGCATAATAGCTGGTGCATCGAGGGATAAAGACCCTCCACTGGAGGGGCTGGCAAAGCTTCCAGCGAACGGCAACGGAAATGCGTTCATCAGCAACGACATTTTAGATCAATGCCCGGACGCGAGCCGCTCCCAAATGGGGAATTCGCGTGTAAAGATTTGTCTTTCTTCTTGCCTTAGATCACTGCGGATTTTCATACTTGTGTGTAGGGTAGGGTGCGCCTTCACCCCGGTGCTCCTGCTCGATGTCGATCCGGGGGTCGGAAGTTGTTGTCCGCTGACCGTAGTCAGTTGTCGGAAGGAAGCTGTCGGCTGTCAGCCGCCGGCTCTCAGCAAAAGAAATCCCATCCTCTCGCCTTCGAATTTCCTCGCGTAAACCTTTGCGGCTCAAGATTATTCGTACAAACCACACGGGCTCAAGATTTTGCCGGGATTTCGCTGGCCAACTTGCGAGCTGTCAAGATTTTGCCGGCCCGAGGGGGAGGGGGATTACACCGGTTGTCGGGTGTCGGTTGTCGGTTGGTCGGAGAAGACCCAGATCTCGAACAGAACGAGACCTGGGGCACCCGCCGGATACGCCAGTTGTCGGTTGTCGGAGAAGACTACAAATCGTTACTCCAGGATGGTGAACCCGCCATCCGAAAAAACAAACAGAGAGAAAAACCATGGAACGCTCACACCAACACTTACAAACTAACTCGAACGAAGGCTTACAAAACAACTCGAACGAAGGCTTACGGGAAAGCTTGAGAAGATGCGACTGGAAGTATCAAGACCAACTGCGCGGGGCAAGCAAGATACTGAATCTGACGCCGGCAAATCGGCCGCGGCAATGCGAACACGTGAAGAGCAACGGCGAATTCTGCGGCTCGCCGGCGCTGCGCGGACGCAACTATTGCTACTTTCATCTGACGCACATCGGGCGGCGCTTGCGGGCGGAGCGAAGTCATGCTCGCACGGCGGCGACGTCGCCGGAGAGCGGCGTGGTGCGCCTAAATCTGCCGCCCTTTGAGGACGCCAACTCCATCCAGATCGCGCTCATGCAGGTGGTGGACGCGCTGCTGGAGAATCGCATCGACAGTAAGCGCGCCGGGCTGGTGCTGTACGCGCTGCAAACCGCCAGCAGCAACCTTGCCAATGGCGCTAATTTCGCGCAGACCGATGCCACCACCGTGGCCAGCCGCTACGAGGCTTTTGAAGAGGACTTCGAGTTGGGCGAGGAGGCGCCGGAACTGAGGACGGAGGAGGCAGAAGACAGAAAGCTCGACGACGAGCACGCCACCGCGGCGCGGGAGAAGCAGGTTCTGGAAGCCTGCGCCAAGCTGGAGGAGGCGCAAAAGGAAGCGGAAGAGGCCGAGCGCATCGCGGCACTGGACGACGGATCGGACGTCTTCGAATGCGATCCTCACTTCAAGTTCATGTGCTCGATCAAGGGGCCGCTGGCGGGTGCGGCGGCGTCTGGCGGGGCAGAGCAACAACAGTGCGAACGCGAGGCCGGAAGCCAGAGACTGGAGTTGCTGCGGGGCGGAACTGGAATGGGTTCGGACGATCCCAGGTTAGCCCACACGAAGGGCGAACCTGGGGCACCCGCGGAATGTGAGGAGCACGTAAGTGAGCTGGCAGCGTGAGAGGGAACTATAGGAGCCACGCATCACGACCTTCGGCGTGCCCTTTGGACCTACGGCGTCGCCGGCTGAGCCGCGCTCTTCGGCGTCGACAGGTAGCCGGTGACGCTGTCCTTCTTGGCGTTGAAGACCACCAGCTCATAGAGCACGTGATCCCGGCCCGTGTAAAACTGCAAGGGTTCGCCGAGGGTGCGATCTTTCTTCTCGACCGTCTTGTCGTCCACCAACACGCTGAGAGTGAACGTGCTCTTCTTCGGATCGGCTTTCTTCAGCACCAGGCTCAAGTTGGAAACTCGGGTGCGTGCGTTCTTTTGCAAGGTGAAGTCGTAGTAATTACGCTCGCCCTTCCGTTTCAGCTCTTGCAATTCGCTTCCATTGTGCGCGATCAGTCCGCTCTGTACCCCGAGATCACCCATCGCGCGCTCGAGCTTGGCATTGGTTGCAACCAGATTGGCATTGGTTGCGACCAGATCGGTTTGCGTCTTCTGGATGTCGGCCTTGGCCGATCCGACATCGTTCTTCACACTGCTGACTTCGCCGCTTACCGCAGCCAACTTCTTGCTCTCCTGGTTCTGCACCGTAGCCAGCCGCGCAGCGGCAGTTTTCTGTTGCTCCTCCAATTCAGCAGCGCGCAGCGTGATCTCCTGCTTCGTCGTGTCAACTTCGGAGCTCAGCGACTCCTTGACCTCCGACAGTCTGGCATGCAGGTGTTTGTTCAGATCAGCCTGTTGCGCTTCCAGAGCCTTCTGCTTCTGCTCCAAGGCAGTGATCCGGGGCCGCACTTCATACACGCTGTAGGTGAAATACATGAAGTAGGACGAGGCGATGATATAGACGGAGGCCGCGATTCCCAGCACATACTTCCAGATCGAACTTCTTTCGCTGTAGTAGCTGGGCCGCACGGCAGGCTTCTCCCGTACAGGAGGCTTCTTTTGCGATGTGGCGTTGGACGAAGAGGCGTTTGACGAAGTGGTGTCAGACGAAGAGGGCGGAGGTGTAGCGATGCTGATCGGACCCTCACGATTAAACATTGGTGATCCTTTCCTGCTCACAGATTGTCTGAAAATGGCTTTCGATAACTATAGGACCCTTTATGGTAGTTGCATAGGACACGATAGTGGTATTAGGAGACCTTTCTGCTCCGTGGAAATCGAGAGCAACGCGAAGCTGATTCTCGCTTGGCATTTGGGTGTCGCAGCGCATGCGATGCGCGGCTCTTTGCGGAGAAACTGCGTATGCCACGCTTTTTGCAGGCAGAACAACTCGCATTGGTTCGAGCTTGCATTTTCCATGAACTCCCTTCATCATTTCGAGGCGTCACGCAGGAGCTAATGAATGACTACTTTCCGCAGAGACATCCAGATTGGAATGTTAACGATGGTGGCAGTTGTCTTGTTTGCAGGTGCAGCCCTTTGCCCAGCATCCGCACAAACCCGCTACGAGTCCGTTTACAACGGACACAGGATTATTTATCCGGCCTCCAGCTTCCCCGTGCCTGGTCGGCTTCACACCAATTACTTTTTTGTCGACTCGGACCAACCGGCCCCTCAACCCCCCGCGGGTGCTGAAACCCCAGGCTCAGTAGCCTGCGTATATAAGTTGGTATCTGGACCGACCGGCTGCCCGATTGCCACTAGCACAACCGTGCCCACCGGTGGTATTGGCGCTATTGCGCTCGTGGACGCCGGTTACTACCCGACCGCGCAGTCCGACTTGGACGCCTTTGACTCCTACTTCGGTATTCCGGCTACGACCATTACGCAGGTCTGGCCCGGCCCGATACAGCCACCCGTTTACGGGGACTGGGAGGTCGAGGAAGCATTAGATATCGAGTGGGCTCACGCCATGGCGCCCCACGCCAAGCTGTTCCTGGTGGTATCGGCATTGTGTACAGACCCGACATGCACCACCGATCCCACGTGGGCAGCGGTGCAGCTCGCTGGAAATCTAGTGGCTGCCAACGGCGGCGGCGTGATCAGCATGAGCTTTGGCGATTCGGAGATTCCTCAGGAACTTATGCTTGATCAATACTTCACCCACCCCGGAGTGGTCTACTTTGCAGCCGCCGGCGATTCGGGACTTGGCGTGAGTGGCTATCCGGCAGCGTCACCGAACGTTGTGTCGGTTGGAGGTACTTATTTTAACCGCGACGGTAACGGAAACTTCACCTACGAGCAGTACTACACTGGCGGCGGAGGGGGAGACATCAGTCCATACGAGCCGCGGCCCAGCTATCAGAATGGCATTGAAAGCATCGTAGGAAACTTTCGCGGATATCCTGATGTCGCTTCCGACTTTTGTTGCACTGCCATTTACCTGCAGGGCTGGGGTTCAGTCGGAGGTACCAGTTGGTCGTCTCCTACCTTCGCCGGAATCGTGAACGCGGCCGGCAGCCGGCAACAGTCGACCTCGGCTGAGCTCACCATGATGTACAACGAGATGGCCAGTCCCATCAAGTACCATGCTGATTTCAACGACATCACGCAGGGCGATCCGCGCTGCAAAGTTGGTTGGGACCTGTGCACCGGCATCGGTTCCGCCCATACTTACGCCGGCAAGTAAACAACCAGGCTTCCCGGATTGCCAGTTCGATCTGGTCAAGACGCGGCCTTGCCCGCGTTACTCTTTTTACTTTGCCCAGGCAACTGGTAATCCGGAAGTCAAAAGAGTCCGCAGCTCAGCTGAAAAACCACTAGCTTTGGTGGACTTGTGGCCGACACCGAACGGAAGGCGACAGATTTCCTGCAATCTGGTGTAGTCGGTTGGCGAGAGCAGGCCTTATCCTAAACGAACCTACACTTCCAGTATCACCGGCATAATCAGCGGACGGCGCGAGGTGTTCTTCACGATGAAGCGCTTCAGATCCTGGCGGATCTTCTCCTTGATCATGCCGTAGTCGCCCTTTTCCTCATCGCTCGACGATTCCAGCGTGTTCATCACCGTGCGCCGGGCCTGGTCGAGGAAGCCGTCCTCTTCGCTCATGCTGGCCCCGAAGCCGCGCATCACGATCTCCGGCGACGTCTCCACTTTGCCGGTCAGCTTGTTGATCGCAATGATGGGCAGCACGATGCCGTCCTCGCTGAGGTGACGCCGATCGCGAATGATGAGATCCTCGACTACATCGCCCATGGAGTTGGAATCGATGCAAACGCGGCCGACATTGACTTTACCGGCCTTGCGCGCGCCGAGTTCATCGAACTCGAGCACGTCGCCGCTTTCGATCAGCATCACGCTGCCGACCGATCCGTGCATGGCCGCGGCCATTTCGGCGTGTAGCTTGAGCTGGCGATATTCGCCGTGAATGGGGATGAAGTATTGCGGCTTGACGAGATTGATGATGAGCTTCAGTTCTTCCTGACTGGCGTGCCCGCTGACGTGCACCGGCGGCGACGAACCATCGTCATAGATCACGTGGGCATCGCGGCGGAAGAGGTGATCGACGACGCGATAAATTGCTTTCTCATTGCCGGGAATGATGCGCGAGGAGAGGACAACCGTGTCGCCATGTTGGATGCGCGCGTGCTTGTGGTTGTCGACGGCGGCTCGCGACAGCGCCGACATCGGCTCGCCCTGTGTGCCACTGATCAGCACGCAAACCTTGTCCGGCGGGAAGTCTCGAATCTGCGCCGGGTGAATCAGCAGGCCATCGGGCACCTCGATGTAGCCGAGGTCCTGTGCAATCTCAAACGACTCCGTCATGGAACGCCCGACCAGCGCGACTTTGCGGCCGTTCTCAAATGCCTGTTCCACGGCCAGCTTGATGCGATGGATCGATGACGAAAAACACGAGATGAAGAGACGGCGATCGGCCCGCGCGAAGATCTCCTGAAACTTGACGCGAACGGCTCGCTCACTCGGCGTATAGCCGCGGCGCTCGACGTTGGTCGAATCCTGAAACAGTGCGAGAACGCCTTGCTTGCCGTACTCGGCGAAGGCGTGCAGATCGAAGAGGCGGTTGTCGGTCGGCGTCGGGTCGACTTTGAAGTCGCCGGTGTGAATCACGACACCGATCGGCGTGTGAATCGCAAGCGCAACGCAATCTACCAGACTGTGCGTCACCTGAATTGGGTGAATCGTGAACGGACCAATCTTGAAGCGCTCGCCGGCCTTGATCTCGTTGAGCACGGCATCGTCGAGCAGCGCATGTTCTTCCAGCTTGCCCTCAACGTAGGCCAGCGTGAATTCAGTGCCGTACACCGGAACATTGAATTCGGATATGAACCACGGCAGCGCGCCGATGTGGTCCTCGTGTCCGTGCGTCAGCACCACGGCACGGACGTGCGCGCGATTTTCGATCAGGTAGCTGAGATCGGGAACAACGATGTCGACGCCAAGCAACTCCGCTTCGGGAAACATCAATCCGGCATCGATGACGATGATGTCGTCACCCCAGCGAATGGCCATGCAATTCATGCCGAATTCGCCGAGTCCGCCGAGGGGAATGACTTGGAGTTTGCCAGCTGGCATCTGTAAGTCCGATGCTAGCACAGCGCGGAGCCGTCAGAGTCGCGGGCTCCCGAGAAGGTGTCATCCTGAGCGAAGGCGGCGTTCGCGCCAGCGGACGGCGCCGCAGTCGAAGGACCCCTATAGCCGCGCGGCCCATCTTGCCGCCTACAACGCAAGCGTTGCGGACGCGACACCAGACATAAACTTCAGGACATATACTGGAATTGGCCACCATGGCATACAACGGCAGCAAATCCTGGGTTCGGCGGCGGGTAGAAAATGCGATCCGCGGCGCCTTCATGAAGGCCTATGACACCGTCAAGGTCAATCCCGAGCACTACCTCCAACACTTGCGCATCGCCTACGACCTGCCTGTCGTCACGTACGACGGCGTCTACTCAGTCGATCCCGACGTTCTGGATAGCATCGCAGAGGAAACCATCCGCGCGCACATGCGTATGGCCGCTGCGGAAGGCGCCGGACTTGGCTTAGGCGGCATGCTGACCATGCTGCCCGATCTCGGCATCCTCTCCGCTATCACGCTGCGCATGATCCAGAAGCTGAGTTTGCTGTACGGCTTTCCCTACAACACCGAAGAAGAGGAAGCGGAGCTCTGGGTAGCTGCGGCCAGCGCAGCGGGAGTGGACATCAGCCGCGAGCTGGTAGAGAAGCAATTTGTCAGGCGATTCATTCCGCGCGTCATTCAGCGCATCGCCGTCAGCGCCAGCGCCGAAATCGTGGAGAAGTGGACGGCGCGACTGATTCCGATTGTCAGCTCAGCCATTGGCGCCAGCCTGAACTATTACTTCGTGAAGGTCTGGGGCGAGCGCGCCATCGGACACTTCCGCCAGAAGCATCTGCAAATGCGCCGGACAAAAAGCGCTATTCCTCTGCCCGCCAGCAGGACGTGAAATCACTTCCAAACGGTGATTACGAAGAGGCAAGATCCAAGCTTGCAGATTGCCCGAAGACTAAAACACGAACGGCACAAGTGCCTTCACTCGAACTTTGTAGGCAGGATACTCATCCGGAAAATGCTTCAGCAGGAGAGCTTCTTCCTGTTTCAGTTTTATCCAAAAGCCGATGAAGAAAAGCCCTAGCCCGGCGAATGCAATCAGCAGGCCGGAGGCAATGGCTGTTCCCAGACCCATGAGCAGATGGCTGGTATAAATCGGGTGACGCACGAATCGGTATGGTCCGCGTTCCACCAGCTTGTGCTCCTGCTTGATCTCGACATCTCTGCTCCAATCGTTTCCTAGCGTTTTGCGTGACCAGATCGCCGCGAAAAGTCCCAACGCACAAACCGCAACTCCCAGATACCCCACGATCACAGTATGCGGTATCAGCACCATGCCAAACGGATGCGCCCCTGCCACAACGAACAGGATGTAACCCAGCCAAACTGGCACCCTAGCCAACCTGCCGCTCCAGCTCTGGCGTTCCGCAGCGGCCTTGATAGAGCGCGCGCTGATGTTCCAATACAGGATCAGCAGGACCCAACAAGCAATGATTAATAGTCCGGGTAACATAGATCGGACCATATCACCGAGTACCCCACTCGGCAATTCTGATCTTCCCCGTCCGAAACTCATTGCGGGGTGCCCGCAAAACGCGCTCATTCTATCGCGGCGGTGACGACGGGCGATGCCGGTTCTGTGGCGAACTCGCCCTCCCACTTGGCCATCACTACGGCCGCCAAACAATTTCCCAGAACATTTACCGCGGTTCGTCCCATGTCGAGCAGTTGATCGACGCCGAGCAGCAGAAATACCGGCTCGGTTGGAAGGCCTGTCGACGCGGCGGTCGCGAGCAGAATCACCAGCGCCGCGCGTGAGACACCGGCAACGCCTTTGCTGGTCAGCATCAGCGTCAACATGATCATCAGCTGCTGGCCGAGCGAGAGATGAATGCCGGCGACCTGCGCCACGAAGATCGCCGCGACCGAAAGGTAGAGCGAGCTTCCCGTGAGATTGAAGCTGTAGCCAGTCGGGATGACGAACGCGACAATCTGGCGCGGAACGCCGATGGCTTCCATCGCCTCCATTGCGCGCGGCAGTGCGGCCTCGGAACTGGCCGTGCCGAAAGCGATGGTGACCGGCTCGGCAACCGCTTTGGCGAATGTGCCCAGCGGAACGCGAAACATCAGCGCGATCGGCAAGAGTACGACCAGGATGAAGACAATGAGAGTCGCGTACAGGGTCAGCAGCAGCTTCACCAGGCTGCCAAGCACCCCGATGCCGGTGTGTCCCACGGTGTAGGCCACCGCCGCGCCGACGCCGAGCGGCGCCATGTACATCACGATATTGGTGAACTTGAACATCACCTCGCTGAGGCTCTCGCAGAAGTTGAGCATGGGACGGCGCTTCTGCTCGCTCAGCATCGCGAGTGCGACTGCGAAGATCAGGCTGAAGACGACGACCTGAAGCACCGCGCCATCGGCAACCGCCTTCGCGATGTTCTCCGGAAAGACATGCAGGATGGTGTCCTCGGCGCTGAGTTTGCTGACCGAGCCGGTATCCGCAGCGGTAGTTGCGGTCAATTGCACGCCGACGCCCGCTTTGCTGAGGTTGATGGCGCCGAGCCCGAGGAAGATCGCGATGGTGGTGACGACTTCAAAGAAGATGATGGAGCGCAGTCCAAGTCGTCCGACCTGACGCAGGTTGGAGTGTCCGGCGATGCCGACCACCAGCGTCGCAAACACCAGTGGCGCAATAATGGCCTTGATCGATCGCAGAAAGATGAGCGCGAGAACGCGCAGGTGTTCGGCGACATGCGGCCAGTCGTGGCCGATCTCGGCGCCCAGCAGCATGGCAATGAAGATCCATGCGGTGAGCGTGCGGCGCAGACAGCCGTAGACAATGAGCGCAACGAGGGCAATCCAGCGCAGAGTAGGAAAGATCGCTCCGCTGAGGTGCGAGCAGATCAGCGCGCCGATGGCAGCGACGGCGGCGATCAGGAGAAGGATGTTCTGGCGGCGATGAATAGAATTTTCACTCATCAAAGCGTTCAACAGATCGTCGAGAAGGGGTGGAGCACGCCTTTTACAGCCTGCGGAAAAACTCGGGTTCCCGCGACTTGTGTCAGGGCACGACTTTAGTCGTGCCGATAAGCCTTTTATTTTCTTTCCTGAGTCGGCTTCAGCCGACGACAGAAAACTGGTGCAAAGAGTTTTTCAGTAGCCTGTTCAGGCGTGCATCAGCACAGCGAGATAGGCGGCTTTAGCCGCTGAGGTACATCTGCATCATTGCCTCAGCGGCGATCCGACGCCCTGCTAACCCTGGTTTATACCCGCCTCAACGGCGTGCTCCACCCGTTCATTCTTGGGCGTTACCGCAACAGATCCTCCAACTCCACGCCGCGATCCGTGCGCTCGTCGCGGTACTTCACGATCACCGGCGCGTAGAGCGAGAGTCCCCATTCCGCGGCTTTGCCTTTTGTGATCGCGCGCGAGCCCGGGACCACGACCGCGCCTTCCGGTACGCGCAGCGGCTCATCTTCCGTTGCGCGATAAATCTCTCCCTTCACGATATCGAACAGCGGCGTGGATCTCGTCAGGATCACGCCTGCTCCCAGCACAGCTCGCGCGCCCACCTGTGTCCCTTCATAGATCCCACAATTACCGCCCACCAGCACCTCGTCCTCAACGACGACGGGCGTGGCGTTGATCGGCTCCAGCACGCCGCCGATTTGCGCCGCCGCACTGATGTGGACGCGCTTGCCGATTTGCGCGCACGAGCCAACGAGCGCGTGCGAATCGACCATAGTGCCTTCATCAACATATGCGCCGACGTTGATGAACATCGGCGGCATGCAGACCACCGACGACGCCACATAGGCTCCGCAGCGGACCGACGAGCCGCCGGGAATCACGCGAATCTGCTCCCGCGCCGCGAAGCGGCGCGCCGGATAGGTGCCCTTGTCCACAAAGGTAAGCACTTTGGGATCGCCGCTCTCCACCAGTTTGCCGATGCGGAAGCCGAGCAGAATTCCCTGCTTCACCCAGGCGTTGGTTTGCCATTTGCCGGCAATCTTTTCGGCTGCGCGAATCTCTCCCTTCGTCAGGGCATCGCGGAAGCGCACAAACTTCTCGAATACGGCAAGGTCGTCTTGCGGAATGTTGGGGAGCGCATAGAGGCGCTCGATTTCGCGCTGGAGTTCGTGCATGGCGGGCAGTATAACTGGTGACTGCATGCGAATTGAAGCGATCACGCTGCGCGAGCTGAAAATTCCTCTCGTTCACTTCTTCGAGACCAGCTTCGGACGCACCTACACCCGTCGCGTTCTGCTGGTCACGCTGCATTGCGATGGCCTGGAAGGCTGGGGAGAGTGTGTTGCGGGTGAGAATCCGTACTACAGCGAGGAGTACATCGACGGCGCGTGGGATGTCATCGTTCGGTTTCTTGGTCCAGCATTATTGGGCAAGACGCTGCAATCCGGACGCGACGTTCCTCAACTGCTGGCGCAGGTGCGCGAACATCGCATGGCCAAAGCTGCGCTTGAGAATGCGGCATGGGATGCCGAAGCGCTGGAGAAACGCGTGCCGTTGTGGAAGCTGCTGGGTGGCACGCGGCGCGAGATCGCATGCGGCGTGAGCATCGGCATTCAGGATTCGCACGAGCAGTTGATGGAGAAAATCGAAACTGAGTTGGCCGCGGGATACCAGCGCATCAAGATCAAGGTCAAGCCGGGCTGGGATATGGAAGTACTGGAGAAGATCCGCAAGCGCTGGCCGGAGATTTTGTTGAGCTGCGACGCGAACTCCGCGTATACGCTGGCCGACGCGCAGCACCTGATGAGTTTCGATCGCTTCAAACTGCTGATGATCGAGCAGCCGCTGTGGAGTGATGACTTCTACTTCCACGCGCGATTGCAGAAACAATTGCAAACGGCGCTGTGCCTGGATGAGGCGATTCACACCGCTCGTTACGCCGAAGCTGCGCTGGAGTTGGGCGCGTGTCGCATCGTCAACATCAAGGTCGGACGGGTGGGTGGATTTTCGGAAGCGATCGCAGTGCACGATGTGGCGCAAAAGTTCGGGGTTCCCGTGTGGTGCGGAGGCATGCTGGAGTCCGGCATCGGGCGCTCCCACAATGTGGCACTCTCGACGCTGGCGAATTTCAAGCTGCCCGGAGACGTCTCGGCGTCGAAGCGTTATTGGAAAGAAGACATCATCGAGCCGGAAGTTGAAGTCTCGCCGAGGGGAACGATTGCCGTGAGCGAAAAAGCCGGTCGAGGATACGAGATCAGGAAAGACTTGATCGAGAAGCTGACGGTGCGCTGCGAGACCCTGAAATGAAATCCCGCCGGATGCGCTCAATCACTTGTGGCTGTTCTGCGCTTCACTCACACCACTGTGGTTTTCGGCGACAACATCCGCGCTCTTCTGCAATAGATCCAGCGCCTGCGCGGTGGTGATGTTAGGGGACACGGGACGGAAATCAGTCATCGTCTCGGTCGACCAGATGGTCAACGACTTGACCAGCAGAATCCTGCCGTTGAATTGCAGCGTCTCCTGCACTTCTTCCCAGTCGCCGCCACCGACATCGCGTTGCACGATGATGAACCTGCCGCCCTTATAGAGCCGTCCCAGGATTCCCCATCCGAAGTCCACATCCTTGAAGAGGGTGCCATCAATCTTGGCGATCCGCATCGCTTTGCGGTCGATGGTCAGGTCGCCCTCCATACCAACATAGACGGCGGTCTCATGATTCGGCGGACTGAACTTAGGATTAGGCTTGAATCTCAAGTGCACCAGTTCGTCGCCGGCCGGCCCGCGATCTGTGCCGACGTATGTGAACAAAAAGGCGTCGGGAATACTGCTTAGCATGAGCGAAGCGCGTTGATCCTCGGCTTTGTTGGCTTCGCGCCGCTTGCGCCGGGCATCAGGATTGTTGGCAAACTTCACTACCCGGTCGTTGTCTTTCTGGCGTTCTTCCGGCGTGAGCGGCTTGCCGTTGACCAGCAGCGTGGTCCACAGGCCGCCCTGGTTGGTGCGAATGATCTCGTGGGAAACAGAATGATCCTTATAGTCGATGGTGTCGCGGAACATGCAGTAATGCTCAGCGTTGTTCGCTTTGATCTCGTTTTGCGCAGCGCGCCGCACCAGCTCAAGCGGATCAATGTCCAGCTTTTGTTGCGCCCGAACGAATGGGGCGGTGAGCAACACCGTCAACAGCGTTGCCACTACCTGGCAAACATTATTGCGACGCAAATGCACGGAACCTCTGAGGATTAAGTACTAACCCTTACCCTGATTAGACGAGTTGCCATGTGCTTCCGTTGCATATCGTTTTGCACCTTGAGGTGGGTTTCCGAACCTGAATTCTTTTAAGATTATAGAAAATCCAGCTTGCGGGCACGGTGTAAGTGCGTGAGGACGACGATTGGGGAGGGCCGCTTCCAGGTAGCTGTGTGTGTCGGTCCGGCAGAGACAGTCCCATTGGTTTTCCGATTCCGTACGAACAAGACCGCTGTTCCCCTGGTTCCGGCCTTGCTCGTCCAGCCGGCACTCCGCCGGACCGACTTGCCAATTATGTGAGCAAGTATTCCTCCAAACTTCAAAACCTGCACCAACAGCGAATTACAGGCAAAATCCTGCAGAAAAACCTGTGCGCTGGGTTGGACTCGCATTTGAATAGCATCGCGAGCCATACGCGGTTTCCAACAGTGGCGCTTTGAGTTCCACCTGTGAGCAGAGAGATACCTGATGTGATAGGCCTTGGACGCACAGTTTAAGCCGTTCGGTTTTCGTCCGCCTGCGCGATTGATACCATCGAACAGGATCGCGCGGCACGGCTTGAGTCATAATGCAACGTAACGTCATTCCCGAACTGATCGACGACGATCTGGGCAAACCAGACGAAGTCGCGTCTTCACTGGCGGATCTTCGTCATGTCAACGACTGGTTTGGAGGAACGCGGACCACAGCGGCCTTGTTGCGACGAGTGGCTGCCGAAAGCGGCTGCCGAAAGCTATCCCTGCTGGACGTGGGCGCGGGTGCGGGAGACCTCCCGCAGAAGGCGCAACGGCTTCTTGCCAGAAAAGGTCTCGAGTTGAAGGTGACGTTACTCGACCGGACTTGGTCGCATCTTCCTGGCAACGGTGTTGCCTCGGTTTCAGGCGATGCGCTTCGGCTTCCATTTCGCGATGACGCGTTCGATGTGGTGAGCTGCTCGCTCTTCGCGCATCACTTTCAGCCCGATGCGCTGCGGGCTTTTGCGGGCGAGGCCTTGCGGGTTTGCCGGCAGGCGCTGCTCGTCAACGACCTGATTCGTAGCCGCCTGCACCTTTGGCTGGTTTACGCGGGTTTGCCGTTGTTTCGCAGCCGCATCACCTGGCATGATGCGCCGGCATCGGTGCGAAACGCATACACCATTGATGAAATGCGGCGAATACTGAAAGGACTGCCAACGCAACGAATCACGATTTCGAGGCATTATCTTTATCGAATGGGAGTGGTGGTGTGGAAGAAAAAGAGCGACTTAGCAATTAGCAATTAGCAATTAGCAGCGACAATGTTGCACTTGGCTGGGCGTCAATCCTAAGTGCCGATTCCTAAGTGCTAAATGCCAAGTGCTTCACACAATTTCGATCTGGCGGTCATTGGCGGTGGACCGGCGGGAAGCGCGGCGGCGATAACCGCGGCGCGTCTAAGTGCTCGCGTTGTGCTGTTCGAGGCGCGCGATTTCCCGCGCCACAAGGTCTGCGGTGAGTTTGTCTCCGGCGAGGCTCTGGAACTTCTCGCGGACTTGCTGCGGGAATCGCCTGCCGGACGGTTGCTTCTTGAGACGGCGCCAGCGAGTAATCGTACGCGCTTATTCCTTGGCAAACGGAGGATTGAAGCGCCAATCTCGCCTGCCGCCAGGAGCATCACTCGCTACGATCTCGACAATCAGCTATGGCAGGCGGCCCACATGGCCGGGGTTGAGACGCACGCGAGTTGTGAGGTATCGGCCGTTGCAAGCCCAGGCCCGTTTGAATTGACGACGCCAGGCGGAACGTATTCCGCGAGAGCGATCATCGTTGCAGCGGGGCGATGGTCGCAGTTTACGCCTGACCGAAGCGTTCCAGCGGGGCCAAGGTGGATTGGCGTGAAGGGACACTTTCGCGAGCCGGATGCGAGCCGCACCACCGATCTGTACTTCTTTGGGCACGGATATTGCGGCGTGCAGTCGGTTGCAAAGGGTGTAGTCAGTGCGTGTGCGATGGTGCGCTCGGATTGCGCGACCACGTTGGCCGATGTCTTCCGGCTGCATCCAAAGCTGGCCGAACGTGCAGCTGGATGGACCGCGGTAACGCAGCCTGTCAGCACCGCTCCATTGATCTACCGCGCAGCCCAGCCGACGCGTGGCGGCATGATGTATGCCGGTGATGCGGCGGCTTTCATCGATCCGTTTGTGGGCGATGGCATTTCCATCGCGCTGCGCAGCGGGCGATTGGCGGCGGAATGTGTCTGCCAGTTTCTGGCGGATGAGATGCCGCTGAGCGGATCGGTCGCAACTTATCAGCGCGAATACAGGCGGCGATTCGCGCCGCTGTTCACGACGGCATCGCGGGTCAGGTCGTTGATGTCGCTTCCGCAGGCGGCCCAGGCTGCAGCCTTTCAGCTGCTGCGCTTGCCGGGAGTAATGCCCTACATCATTCGCAAAACCCGAAGCGCTTCGTAATGCTTTTGCGCATTCTGCCGACGTTCTAGAATGCGGATTCGTTGTTCTCGCATGCCGATGATTCCGGAATCGTCAACTACTCCAGCCCAGCGCGAACACCCGGTCGTGGTGCGTAACACCACGCCACGCGATTTTGCTGGGATCACTGAGCTGTGCCAGAGGATCTATCCCGACACGCCGCCGTGGAATGCAGAACAGTTGTGGTCGCATCTCCGCGTTTTTCCCGAGGGTCAATTTGTCGCTGTGCACGGCGCTGACGAGAAAGTTGTCGGCATGAGCGCGAGCCTGATTATTGATTGGGAAGACTACAAGCTGCTGGAGAACTGGGAGCAGTTCACGACGGACGGGATGTTCACCAATCACGATCCGCAACGTGGGCGCACGTTGTATGGCGCGGAGGTGATTGTCGATCCGACGCTGCAGCACCACGGCATCGGCGACAAAATTTACGCTGCGCGACGCGCGTTGACGGAGTCGCATCGGCTGCTGCGGATTCGTGCCGGGTCAAGGTTGCGTGGGTATTCCAATGTTGCTGCTCAGCAGAAGCCTGAAGATTACGTCGTAGCAGTGGTCGAAGGGCTGGAACATGATCCGACGCTGAGCTTCCAGCTCAAAGAAGGATTTCACGTGTTGGCGGTCGTACCGCATTACCTGAGCGATGATCCCGAGAGCCTAGGATATGCAGCGGTGATCGAGTGGCTGAATCCGAAACTGATACGCGCAGAGCACATTGCGGGCAGGCCGACACGATTCATCCGTAAAGCCGAAGCTCGAGCAAAAGGGATCTCTGAGTAAGCTTCGTATCAGGACCCGACCTCGGTCGTCGGAGCGCAATTTCGGGTAGAGCTGGCCTTCAGGCCAGCGTCTAGAGCACTTAGTTCCTTTTCTGAGTCGGCTTCAGCCGACGACACTGCGAGTCGCGCTACGAGTTTTTCAGCCCCGCAACTCACTACCGAATCACCAACACTTCTCGCATATTATCCCGGCCGAGGAAGAACTTGATGGACTGGTATTCGCGGAAGAGGTTTTCGACGTGGCGGTTGTTGAAGACGCGTTGCAGGCGGAAGCCGCGAACTGGTTGCAACTCCAGCGTGTCTTTCGAGACGATATTGTAGCGATAGAACGGCGCCTCGGGGCCGGCGTCTTTGGTGTGGAAGAACGCGAGCATGGTGCCACCCGGCTTCATCGCGATCTGAATACGTTCGATCACCGGCTTCACCAGAATTTCCGGCAGGAAGTCGGCAAGGTCCCAGAACATCACCGCATCGAACTCTTCCCGATCAAAAGAAAGATTGTCGTGCAGGAAGCGATCAATATCGACGCTGCTGCCGCCATCGCCGTTGGCGATCAGCAGAGACTTGTCATTCGACAAGCGCAGCAGATCCTCCTGCTGAAAGCGGTGACCGAGCCCAGTCATGAACGTGATGTTGGCGGGCGAGGTGGAACCCAGATCCAGGATCTTCAGATTCTGCTCGCGCGAGATACCACGGATGAATTCGCTGAAACCGGTCGACCGACGACTAACCTTCTCGCCGGGAGCGCTATCGGGGTCCGCAGATTTCCGAGAACCAAATAATTTTTGGAAGATGCTGGGGGACACAAGAGATCATTGTAGGTGGAGACTGCAGAAGCATCAATGTCTGGGTAGCGGAAGAAAACGGGCGCACCGCGAGATGCGCCCTGAGATTTACGCCTTCTTGGTTTCGAGCAGCGTGCCCTGCGTGCTGATAGGCGCGGGCGTGGGTGCAGCAGCGGCCGAGGCTTGCGGCTTCGCTTCAATCTTCGGGCCCGGCTCGGGCTTCTGAATGTCGATTCCACCTTTGAAGAATGCGCCGTCTTCGATGGAGATGCGCGCGGTGGAGATGTCGCCGCTGAGGGTAGCACTCTTGCGGAGATCGACGCGGTCGGAGGCATGAATGTTGCCGTCCACGCGGCCATGGACAATCACGTTGCGGGCTTCAATGTTGGCGCGCACGCGGCCGTTGGGACCGACGGTGAGACTCTGGCCGCGCAGCGTGATGGAGCCTTCCACCTCGCCGTCGACAATGAGGTCCTCGCTGCCCGAAAGCTCGCCTTTCACCACAACCGACTTGCCGATGGTGGCAACTTCGCTGGAATGGCCGGCGTGCGCCGGCTCGCTACGAACCGGTTCTGGCGGACGCGGCGGCGCGGACGGGGTGTAGGACGGGCTGGGAGTAGGCTCGGCTGGCGGAACGTACTCGTCTTCTTTTCGCTTCCACATGTTCTTTGAACTCCGTAAGGCGGCCGCGCGCTGACTAACTGGCGCCGGTTGCACGCCTCATTTTTAGTGCAGATAGAATGCTCCGGAAAGAGGATACTCAACCGGCAGCAAGGCCGCAAATAGATTCTGTAGCCATTGTAATGGCAAAGCGAACTCTCTGCGCGGGCTCACGCTGTGCCGGCCTATCGCAGACGTGTCGTCGGTCACAGAGGCCACTGCCGCGCTCCCGTATAATGGCTGGTTCCCACCCGCTTCCGCCTCGCATCCAAGCGAATTCACAGGCGGCAGACACAGGACTTTTATGACGGATATCGAACTCATTCTTGGACGCGAAATTCTGGACTCGCGCGGCAATCCTACAGTTGAAGCCGAAGTCATTCTTGCCAGCGGAGCACGCGGGCGCGCAGCGGTGCCCAGTGGCGCTTCCACCGGCGAACACGAAGCGCTGGAGCTGCGCGATGGCGATAAGGGCCGCTATCAGGGCAAAGGCGTGTTGAAGGCCGTCAACAACATCAACGAAGTCATAGCACCCGAACTCGAAGGCATGGACGCCAGCGATCAGCGCGAGTTGGACAACACCATGCTGGCGCTGGATGGCACGCCTACCAAGAGCAAGCTGGGCGCGAACGCCATTCTGGCGGTTTCCATGGCCGCTGGGCGCGCGGTGGCGGACCATTTGGGCATCGAGCTATACCAGTATCTCGGCGGATTCACTGCCGGCCTGCTGCCCACGCCGATGATGAACATCCTCAACGGCGGTGCGCACGCCGACAACAATGTCGATTTCCAGGAATTCATGGTGATGCCGGTGGGCGCGACGTCGTTCAGCGAAGCGCTACGTTGGGGCGTCGAGACCTTTCATGTGCTGAAGGGCGTGCTGAAGAAGCGCGGATACAACACCTCGGTCGGGGACGAGGGCGGCTTTGCGCCGTCGCTGAAGTCCAACACCGAGGCGATTGAGGCGATCCTGGAGGCGATCACGCAAGCCGGATACAAGCCGGGCGAGCAGATTGCCGTCGCGCTCGATCCGGCAGCCAGCGAGTTCTACGACAGCGAGAAGAAGAAATATGTCTTCAAGAAGTCGGATAAGAGTGAGCACTCCAGCGAGGAGATGGTGAAGTTCTGGGCGGATTGGGTGCGGCAATATCCCATCGTGTCGCTCGAGGACGCCTTCGCGGAGGACGACTGGGAGGGTTGGAAGCTCCAGACTGACGAACTGGGCAGCAAGATTCAGCTGGTCGGCGACGACATCTTCGTCACCAATATCGAGATCTTCCAGCGCGGGATCGATGCCGGGGTGGCCAATTCCATTCTGATCAAGCTGAACCAGATCGGCTCAGTCAGTGAGACGCTGGACGCGATCAACCTGGCGCGGCAAAACGGCTACACTACCGTCATTTCGCATCGCTCCGGCGAGACCGAAGACAGCTTCATTGCTGACTTCGCCGTGGCTACAGGCGCGGGCCAGATCAAGACAGGATCGGCATCGCGAAGCGATCGCATCGCCAAGTACAACCAGCTGTTGCGAATTGAAGAAGAGCTTGGACCCGGCGCGCGCTTCCTGGGTCTGAAGAGCCTGAACTATCACGGCGAGCTGGCGAAGAAGGCGGAGGCGTAGACTAAACTAATAAGCAGGAGCCAACCGATGTTCGAGGTCCCATACACCGTCCACATCTTCAAGGAAGGAAGCACGTACGTCGCGTACGTTCCGGAGTTGGATGTATCTAGTTGCGGAGCTAGCAGAGAAGACGCACGACGGAACATCGGCGAAGCCGTACAGGCTTTTATGGAAACCAGCGGCGAGATGGGTACTTTAGACGAACTTCTGGAAGAAGCGGGCTACGAGCGAGAGGGGAACGGCTGGCGCGGTCCCGAATTCGTCTCGCTCGACCGGCTGGTCGTGAACGTAAGATAGTGGCCGCCATCCGCCCTGTTTCTTCCAAGGTGCTCGTCGCCGTTTTTGAGCGCGACGGATTCACGTTTCTTCGACAACGCGGCGACCACCTCATTTACACAAAGCCAGGCGTGAAGCGCCCACTCGTAATTCCCATCTATCAAGAGATCCCCGTTTTCATCATCAAGAACCTCCTGCGCACAGCGGGAATGACTCGGGAACGATATTTCGAATTGTTACAGAACATTTGAGTTGTTATCGAGGGCACGGTACCCGGCGCCCGGAGTAGATTAATGAGTGAAATGATCGGGCTGCAAGCCAACGACGGTCATGATTTCCACGCCTATGTGGCCCGTCCAACCGGAGCGCCCGTCGCCGGCCTAGTCATTGTGCAGGAAGCTTTTGGCGTCAACAAGCATATTCGGTCGGTAGCGGATGGTTTTGCGAGAGATGGTTTCCTCGCCGTCGCTCCCGCGCTCTTCGACCGCATCGAGCGAGGCATCGAGTTAGGCTACGAAGGGCAAGATCGCGAGAAAGGTATCGCCATTGCGCGACAACTCAATCCTGACAACGCGGTGAAGGATATTGCCACGGCTGTCGAATTGGCGAAGAAGGAAACCGGCAAGAAGTGCGGTGTGATCGGCTATTGCCTGGGCGGGACGTTTGCCTGGCTCTCGGCGACCCGTCTGGACGTCGCCGCGGCTGTCGGATACTACGGCGGATACATCGGCCGCTACGCGCAGGAGACGCCGCGCTCTCCCGTAATGCTGCACTTCGGCAAACTCGACAAGCACATTCCCAAAGAAGAAGTCGACAAGGCCCAGGCAGCGCATCCCGAGGTGCAGATCTTCTGGTACGACGCCGATCATGGATTCAATTGCAATGACCGCGCCTCCTACAATCCCGAGGCGGCGAAGCTAGCACGGGAACGATCGCTGGAGTTTCTTAAAGAGTATTGCGTCGGCGACTAAATTTTCTGCCTCGCGTCTGGTATCGGAGCGTGCTGGCGATCCGGCACCTCGTCGCGTGTTAATGCGCCAATTTCAGCACAACCACTCCCCCAACGATCAACAGAACGCCCAGGTAGCGGCCCAGATTTGTCGCATCGCCGAATAGCCATATTCCGGCGAAGAACGTCCCCGCCGCACCGATTCCCGTCCATACTGCATAGGCGGTTCCCATCGGGATCTCGCGTTGTGCCAGCCAAAGCAATGCACCGCTGACTCCCATCGCAGCAATGGCCAGTGCGGTACCTTTAATCCGATGACTCGAGTCCTGAGCCAATTTCAGACCCAGCGGCCAGCCGATCTCGAAAACTCCAGCAACAATCAGATATACCCAGCTCATCATGCCTCCTGTTGAGTTCTTGTGGGCCGGTGACAACCGCAAGGCCTGCTCCGCGGGTGCTAGTCGCGGGTAGCTTTCTTCGTCTTCCTTATCTCTTCCAGTCGCGCCTTGATGCGCTTCTCGATGCCTTCGTCCGTCGGGTGGTAATAGACGCGGTCTTTGAGGTTGTCGGGCAGGCACTGCATGTCGGCGACCTTGGCTTCCAGGTCGTGGGCGTACTGATATCCCTCACCGTAGCCGAAGGCCTTCATCAATCCTGTGGGCGCATTGCGCAGATGCAACGGCACGGGATCCTGCGCGGTGCGCTCGACATCGGCCAGCACTTCGCCATAGGCGAGGTAAACGGCGTTGGACTTGGGTGCGGCGCAGAGGTAGACAACGGCTTGCGCGAGCGCCAAGTCGCCTTCGGGTATGCCAAGGAAATCGAAGGCATCGCGAGCGGCGAGCGTGACGCTCAGCGCGTTGGGATCGGCGAGACCAATATCCTCGACCGCCATTCGGACCACGCGTCGCGCAACGTAAAGCCGGTCCTCGCCCGCCTCCAGCATACGAGCCAGCCAATAGAGTGCGGCATCGGCATCGCTGTTGCGCACGCTCTTGTGCAGCGCGGAGATGAGATTGTAATGCTCCTCGCCAGCCTTGTCGTACATCAGCACGCGCTTCTGCAGAGCGTCGGTGACGATGGCGTCGGTGATGCGAGGATGGCCTGCTTCGGGCTGCTCGCGCGCCAGCGTAGCCGCCACCTCCAGCGCGTTGTAGGCGCTGCGGGCGTCACCGCTGGAGTAGGCTGCGATCTTGCGCAGCGCAGCTTCCTCGGCGTCAAGATGCAAATCGCCGAGGCCACGCTCCTTGTCCTGCAACGCGCGCTGTAGCAACCCGACGATCTGCTCTTCGCGGAGCGGCTTCAGTGTATAGACGCGGCAGCGCGAGAGCAGCGGCGCAATCACCTCGAACGACGGGTTCTCGGTGGTGGCGCCGATGAAGCGAATGCTTCCCTTCTCGACGTACGGGAGAAATGCGTCCTGCTGGGCTTTGTTGAAGCGGTGAACCTCGTCGACGAAGATGAGCGTGCGCGTGCCGTATTGGCGGGCGCGCTCGGCGTCGGCCATGACTTGCTTGATTTCCTTGATGCCGCTGAGCACCGCGGAGAACTCGACGAAATCGGCGTGAGTCATGCGAGCGATGATTTTCGCAAGTGTCGTCTTGCCGACGCCCGGAGGTCCCCAGAAGATCAGCGAACCGGTGTCGTCGCGCTCAATCTGGATGCGCAGCGATTTGGCCGGACCGAGAATGTGCTCCTGGCCAACAAACTCGTCGAGCGTGCGCGGCCGCATGCGATCGGCAAGCGGACGCGACTTGTCGACGGCTTCTTCCTGCGGCGCGCTGGAGAAAAGGTTCACGCTGGAGTTTCACCACAGAGAACACAGAGAGCACTGAGAACTAAAGAATTCTACGAATGATCCCATGTCGCAGCAGTCGGACATTGAAATTAATCAGAAGACCTACCCGCAGGCGACTTAGTCGCAAATAGGTTAGAAGCTGCGCCTCGTGAATGGGCAGTATCTTCTCGATCGATTTCACCTCGATGGCGATTTTATCCGCAACCACTAGGTCCATCCTATAGCCACAATCGAGATGGATGCCTTTGTACTCGACCGGGAGCGAAACTTCAGTCTGGAACCCTATCCCACGGATCGCAAGCTCGCGACACAAGCACGCCTTATAAGCAGATTCCAGCAAGCCAGGCCCTAGCTCACGGTGCACTTCGATTGAGGCTGAGATGATCTCGCCTGTAAGTGATGAATGAAGGTAATGACGATTGCTATGAAGGTCCGAACCCTGAGGAAGTTGACTATTCATTGCCTTACCTGAGTGAGTCAAACAAGCTGATTCTAGCCTTCCTTCTCAGTGCGCTCTGTGATCTCAGTGGTGAAATCAACCCGTTCTTTGCCGCGCGGCCTCGTACAGCAGGATTGACGCGGCGATCCCCGCGTTCAGCGACTCCACTTTGGGTGATTGAGGAACAACAACAACTTCGTCGGCTTGCGCCAAAACATCTTTGGGAACTCCTGCCCCTTCGCCGCCAACGACGAATCCGATCGGCCCGCGCAAGTCCGCATCTGAAATTACCGTTCCCGTATGCGACGACGTTGCCAGCACGCGCACGCCTCGCGCCTTAATTTCCGGTAGCAGTTTCGCAAGTTCGACCTTGGCAGTCGGCAGCCGAAACAGCGATCCGGCCGAAGCCCGAATCGCTTTCCAGTTCCAGGGACTCACGCTACGCTCACCAAGCAGCAGTCCGGTTACGCCAAAGGCTTCGGCAGAACGCGCGATGGTGCCGAGATTGCCAGGATCCTGCAGGCCGGCCGTGATCACGAGCAACGCGGGCTGCGTGGCGAAAATGCCGTCCAACGTAAACGCCTTGACTCGTACCAGCGCGGCGACGCCTTGTGGAGTTTCGGAGGGCACGGCGCTGGCGAAGACGTTGTCGGGAAGGAGCAACGCCTGGGTCTGCGCAGAGAGTTGCGGCAGCAACCGATGCGCCCGCTCCCGCGCTGAGTCGCTGAAGAAGACCGCTCGAAGCCTCAGCCCGCTGCGGATGGCTTCTTCCACCAGATGCATGCCTTCGATGGCGACCTCGCCCTCCTGGTTTGGAGCGGCCTCAACGAAGGCGCGGCGCAGCTGTTTGACGCGTGCGTTCTGACGGCTGTCGACGCGGCGCAGTGAAACCTCGGAACTGGTGAGGTGAGCCATGGAGCGGAGCCGGCGTCTATCCTACACCGCAATGTCGCATCACCGCGCGAAGACCGGCGACGTGATAATCTGCTCAGTTGCCGTTTACCGGAGCAATGTGTTAGGGTTTCGCTCCGCAAGCACCTCGCGAACGAAAGAGGTAGGGTTGCGTCCCGAAATCGTCAAAATCAACAGTAAGGAGCCGGAGGCTTCCCTGGTCACCTACGCGGCGGAGAAAATCCGCGCGGGCGAGGTGCTGGGCATGCCGACCGACACTTACTACGGCCTCGCCGTTGATCCCTTCAACCTGCATGCTGTCGATCGCGTCTACGACATCAAGACTCGCTCGCGGCACAAGCCGCTCTCGTTGCTGATTGAATCCGTCGATCAGGCGGCCGAGCTGGCGTGGCCCGTGCCGGAAATCTTCTACCTGCTGGCGCGCCGCTTCTGGCCCGGACCGCTGACCATCATCGTGAAGGCCGATCCCAAGCTGCCGCTGAAGGTCACGGCAAATACCGGCAATGTCGCGTTGCGAGTCCCTGCCGCCGAAGTGCCGCTGGCCATCATTCGCTCTGCCGGACTGCCGATCACGGCGACTTCTGCCAACCTTCACGGCGAAGTCGAATGCGCTACGGCGATGCAGGTGCGCGACCAGTTGGGCGATTGCCTGTCGATCATCGTGGACGGCGGACCCTCACCTGGCGTCATGCCATCGACCATCGTCGATCTCACGACCGAGGGCAGTTGGCGCCTGCTGCGTCATGGAACGATCTCCGAGGAACAGATCGTCGAGCTTTTGGGACGGGAGTAGATTGCCCACAGCGGTAGAAAAAACCACAATTCATGCTGTTCGTTGGATCGCTTTTCTGGTAGCGATCGCCGCCGCCGTATTTCTGCTGTACATCAGCCGGCAAATTATGCGCGAGGCCCGCGTTGATGAGGAACATTCTGCCGATGCCATCGTCGTCTTCGGCGCAGCGGAATACGTTGGACATCCATCTCCGGTTTTCCGCGCTAGGCTCGATCACGCCTATAGCTTGTTCGAGCGCGGACTGGCGCCGGTCATCATCACCACTGGCGGCGCAGGCAAAGATCCGCACTTCAGCGAGGGACAAGTCGGACGTGATTATCTGGAATTGCGCGGCGTGCCCGACGCCAATCTGATCGCCGAAACCCAGGGCGGCGATACGGAGCAATCGGCGAAGCGCGTGGCCGTCATTCTGCGCGCCAACGACATGCACAACTGCCTCCTGGTGAGCGATGCGTATCACATGTTCCGCGCCAAGCAGATGATGGCGGCCGAAGGAATCACCGTGTACATCTCGCCGCGACCAAGCTCAATTCCGAGGACAGTCGTCGGCCGATACCTCGCCGCCCTGCGCGAGAGCGTCAGTTACTTGCTGTACAAGGCGCATGTGACGTGAAGCCGCTATTCGCACTTCGCTGGCTTTTGGCTATTGGCTTCAGCACGAGACAGTGGCGCTGTGATTGACAAAAGCTAAAGGCGAAAAGCGAAGAGCGAAAGGCGGTCTTCACCTCACCAACGCCAACACCCTCGCTGGCCCACCTGACCCGTTTTCCAGCTTTGATAGGCGCGACCACAACCGTCGCTCCGGCCGCAGGTACCAGCGCAAGGTTCGCCACGTTCTCCAGGTGATAAACGTTCTCGCGCGATGTGAAGAGGTGAACCGGATAGCTCTCGGTCGCGCCGATATCTACGCTCATGGTGTCGATGCCGAGTCCCACCACTTCCCGCGTCTTCACCAGAAACTTCGCCGCCTCCAGCGAGAATCCCGGATAGTGCGTAAGATGATCAGCCTGCTCGTTGCGGAAGCTCTTCTGCGAATTCCAGCGCTCGTCCCATCCGGTGTAAGCCATGACGACTGCGCCGGAAGGAATCATCCCATGCGCGTCTTCCCACGCGGCAATGTCCTCGACCGTCACCTCGTAATCGGGATCATCCTTCACCTGCCCACGCACATCGATGATCACCAGCGGCCGCACCAGATGCTCCGCCGGAATCTGGTCCACCGTCCACGCGCCATCGGCAAAATGGGCCGGCGCGTCGAGATGCGTGCCGTAGTGCTCCTGGGTTGAGAACACTCGCGAGTAATAGCCGTCACGCCGGATGTTTCCCGAGTTCCTTCGCCTGATAAGGCGACTCCTTAGTCCCTTCCCAGTTCGGCGAGCGGTCGTTCAGTGTGTGCGTGAGATCGATAACCGCACGAAATTCGTTTTGCTCAGACATAACCGGCTTAGGTTGCGCAAACGGCAACAGCGTCAGCGCAAGATTACTGCCTATCGCAAATCGGAAATTCGGAGCACCTCTTTGCCTTGCTCCGTGCTCTCCGTGTGCTCAGTGGTGAATGCGGTTGTAGTCGTGGCGATATACCTAGCCGGAGTATTCCAACTCACCCGCCGATCCGCTCCGCAATCATTACCGTGATCAGCGCGGCATCCGCCGCCAGCACGGTGCTGACGAAGTTCACGGCATCGTTGCCCATCTTCCCGGCGTTCTCCCAGGTCGCGCCTATGATGCTATCCAGGAACATGCCCCCGATCCCGGCGAACGCAATGACAAATGTCCATCGCCAATCCACTACGCCGGCAGCTGCCCCTACCCACGAAACGATGCAGGCGGCCACGCAGCCGCTGATCGTGCCTTCTACGCTAATAGCTCCGTTGGTTCCGATGGGCGCATCGCGAAAATCGGTGATCATGTACGCGCCCCGTGCCGTCGCCTGACCCAATTCGCTGGAAACTGTGTCAGCCGCCGCCTCGGCCAGCGCCGCCATGGATCCGGCTAGCAGCACGTGGCTCAACTCCTGAAACCAGATCACCGGCAGCGCACACGCCGCGGCTGCATCCGAGGTTGGCGATCACTTGCGATGCCGTTCGACCGCGCCGCCGCTCAGCGACTCCCAGCCGCTGCTTGCGCGCGTAGCCCCAGCGTGTGGAGATTACCGTCAATAGAAACAGCGCAAAGAGAGGAAGAAAACCAGCGAATCCAGCGGCCAGCATGAGCACGAACGCAACCACCACGCCCGCAATTGCGCCGCCGTCGGTGACAGCCCCCATGAAGCGCGCCACCAGAGCGAATCCGACGGCAATCACTGCAGCAGGCAAACCTCTTGCATGGATGAGATTTGTCACGCTCCGTTCAGTATCGCATGCGCAGTGCAGCGCTCCTCGCTGTTCGCTCTTCGCTTTTCGTCAATCTGGCGGCGGTTTTTCTGGCGAAAAGCGAATAGCGTCTAGCGAAAAGCGACTGGCGTTGAATGCAGCAAGTAGCCATACTTCCCGCATCCCAATACCAGGCTGCAGTCGGTCCGGTGCTGGTAGCTGTTTGAAGAATAAGGCTTGACGAAGCTCAACCAAGCGCCTGATTATATTTCGGCCCGGTTTTCCACAGGCAGGAATGGCGAGCGCTCACGCTCGTATTCACCACTGAGAACACAGAGGTCACTGAGCTTTTCGGAATTGTTCTGTTCTTCCTCTGTGCGCTCAGTGTGCTCAGTGGTGAACTCGCTCCGCCGACAAGCGAAGACGGCGCTGGACGAAATCGAGGACGACTATGGCATCTTCTGTGTGGTCTGGCTATCTGACGTTTGGACTCATCTCCATGCCGGTGCGGCTTTTCTCCGGCGCGCGCGGCAATCACATTTCCTTCAACATGCTGCATCGCACCGATAACGTGCGCATCAAGCAGCAGCTCTGGTGCCCGCACGACGAGCGCGTGGTAGAGCGCTCCGAGATCGTGAAGGGCTACGAGTATCGCAAGGGCGAATACGTCATCATCGAGCCCGAGGAGATCAAGAAGATCGAACCCAAGACTGCGAAGGCGATGGAGATCCTGGAATTCGTCAAGGCCGATGACGTGGATCCCATCTACTTCGAGTCCTCGTATTTCGTGACGCCGGAAGAAGCCGGCCGTCGACCCTATGCGCTGCTGTGCAAGGCTCTCGAAGAAAGCAAGTACGTTGCCATCGCCAAGCTCACCATGCATAACCGCGAGTACACGGTGTTCCTGCGCCCCTACAAAGGCGGAATGATGCTCCACACCATGTACTACAAGGAAGAGGTGCGCGATCTGGAAAACTTCGGCCGTCCCGATGTCGAGCTCAAAGACGCCGAGGTGAAGGTCGCTCACCAGCTCATCGAAGCGTTGGCTGGCGATTGGGAGCCGGAGAAGTATCACGATACCTTCGAAGAGAATCTGAAGACGCTGATCAAAGCGCGCCTGGAAGGCGAGGAGGTCACGCCGGTCGAGAAGCCCAAGAAGCTGGCGCCGGTTGTGGATCTGATGGCCGCGCTCAAGGAGAGCCTGGCCAATGTGCCCAAGCGTCCTCCGCAGCGCGTTGCCGAAGCCGAGAGCGAGTCGCAGGTCAAAGTGGTCGCGGCGAAGAAAACTAAGGCGCGTCGCAAGCCTGCGGCATAGGTAGCCTGCTTGGTCGTTCTGGCTCTACCGGCTGGTGAAAAAGTCGGCCGGAGCGTGGCTTTCGGGTAGTGCTGGCCTTCAGGCCAGCGTCTAGGCCGTTTATTTCCCTTTTCGAGTCGGCTTCAGCCGACGGCACGCGCGGTCGCGCTACGAGTTTTTCAGCAGCCTGTTTAGCCGGATGTCCCACGCTTGTCACTGGTTTCGGCGACAGGGTGGGAATGATACTCATTAGTTGCGCGTTTGAATCAAGTATCAAATCAATATCAACTCACTCGAGGGGGAACCATGCTCAGTCCTGTGCTGGTGTTTGTCACTGGCGGTACGCAAGACATTCGGTACATCGACAGCCGGCTGGTGCAGCGGCTGCAGAACTTCGTCGCCAACGCTCGCGCCCAGGGCATGACCTTCACCTTCGACACCGTGTTCCGCACCCAGACGCAACAGGCGGGAATCCAGACCGCAAATACCAAGAACACCACCGGAACCAGCCCGCATACGGCCGGTCTGGCGTTCGATGTCGATGTGCATAGCAGCCTAAAACCGAACGGCATTAACAGCCTGCCTGCGCTTACGGCGGCAGCGCGACAGCCGAACTGCAGCTTCTCGCCACTCAACAACCAGATGGCCGACCCGCCTCATTTCCAGGCCAACGATCTCATCACTCGCGATAGCAGCGGACAAGTCGATGCGCAATACATGGCTCTGATTGCCGAGAACCAACAGAGCTTTCTGAATCTTGAGCAGATGCGCACCAGCAACCCGAGCCAGTTCGCTCCGCTGGTGACAGCCATCGACTCCTATACCACCGGCGGGCAGGCAATGAGCCAAACCACTGTGTAGCTTTCTAGTCATTAAGCATTGCTACACTGCTTAGGTGCCGCACCCTTCTCGCTTGGTTTTGGCGACAGGGCGGAACCTTGCAACACCATGTAGGGCATGAGTTTTCAAAGTTTCAGTATGGTCCCAAATTAAGGTCCGAAAATTCCTTGCAAGTTGTCCCATCTCCCTCGTTCCTGCTTATAGCCAGTGCTATCATTCGCCTCAGGAGGGCTTGCCATGCCTCTCACCCGACTCCTTATCCTCTGCGTCATCCTCGCCGTGCCAGTCGGCCTGATCGCGCAAACCTCGCATCCAGTTGAATCCGGGCCGCTCATCGCGATTGTGGAGAATATGCCTTCGGCCGATGGCGGCGCGACGACGCAGTCCTTCCAGATAACGCCGGCCAGCCCGCGCGACGATGCCGCCGTCTTGCCATACGGCGACATCTGCTACAAGATTCGCGCCTACATCTTCAAGCGCGATGACGACCACGCGCCGGAGATGGTTCGCAGCACCACCTGCGGCCCGCGTATACCGCATCAGAAGAACGTCACTGGGCCCAAGGCGAAACTTGTCCCGGCCAACTGAGCTCACGGCTTAATCACTCAAGCGACGAGGCGCACGCGACTAACGTGCGCCTTCGCGCTCGTCACCCGCTCCTACTCGCCAAACCGGAATACCACTCCCGTAGAAAACCTCAGGTTGTTCTGCCCATTGCTGTAATGATTCGTACGCAGCCAATCCAACTGGCCGGCGCGGATCGAGAACCTGCCCTTCACCGGGATGTCTGCGCCGCCGCCCACCGCCACCGCGAAGGCCGAGTTGTTGGTTGATCCGCCCAATGCCGCCGCATGAAAACGATCCACACCAAACAGCGCATGAACGAACGGCGTGATGTGCGACGTGCGCACGTTGATCGTCGGCCCGAACAGGAAGGTGTAATCGTTGGCACTAACGCTGAACGGCGAGCCGTAATAGCCGCCGAAATCAGCTGTGCCTCCCAGCCAGGGCGTGAAGTTGAACGTGCCTTGCCCATTCCAGCCGTTCAGGCTGAAGCGGCCGTTCTCTCCCGAAGTACTGCCGTTGAAATAGGAGTATCCGCCGAACAGGTCAAACTTGGACGCGCTCTGCTGAGCCGTGACCAGCAAACTACCCAGCATCAGCACGGCAACCAGTACTGTGAGTTTTCGAATCATGTTGTATGACTCCTTTTCCCCAAAAAAGCTCCTGATCTTCCTATCGGCAGATGTGGGTTGGACATGAGGAAAGGATCACTAAGCCACAATGGCGAAACGGATGCACGATTTATGGAGATAGGGCGCGGCTCTCGGTAACATCCTGGCGTGCCGCCACCGAGTGGGCTGATTGTGGTTGCAGCCGATAAGCCTGCGAGGCCTGATTGCTGATTGCTAGTTACTAGTCGCTAACGGCTGCGAAAATTGCCGCTCGATCTTCTCCCGATAGCATGGCCCCGAGTTGTAGGTGCAGAACGGATACAGCTTGCCGTCAGGCGTGGCGTAGTGAATGACGCAGCGCTTCACGCGCTCGATGTCGTAGTTGTAGCCATCCTGAAAATGCATGCCCGCAACCAGCAGCGTGCGATAGGTGAAAGTGCCATCCTTGCCATCACGCCCCAGCTTCTTGTTGGTGAGGCCTTGCAGCGTCTGCAGAAACTTCGTGAACGTCAGACCCGGCGGCGCTAACTCCGGCTTGAAATGCCTCTTCAGATTGTTCCAAGCCTTCATCTTGCTATAGAACTTGAAGTGCGCCTTGCCGGCCGAGCGCGACAGCTCTTCCATGTCTTGCAGCATGTTCGGCACATCAACGAAGCGCGTGATCGGCACTGCCTGCTTCGACTTCTCATCCACAAAGAAATACGTACCCAGCGAGCAGTGAGGATGCGACGAGATGGTCGGCACGCCGGTGCCTCGCAGGGCCGCCGTCAGCTTCGAGAATGGCGTGACACAAGCCAGCGGAAACCAGTCTGCTCGCGGATCGGTGATGCCGGTCTGCTCGCTGACACAGCGTGCCAGATCGGCCAACGTGAATCGCTTGGCCAGCAATTCGTGCTTGGCAATGCGTCCGGTAAACGCTACCGGCTGGAAGCTGATTCCCGACACCGTGTCGATATTCTCGATCGCCACACGCACGATGTCGCCGATTTGATGATCGTTCAGCCCCTTCACAATCGTCGGCACAAAAACAATCTTCATCCCCGTCGCGCGGCAATTCTCGATGACCTTCATCTTGGTATCGAGCAGCGCCTTTCCGCGCACCCGACGATAGATGTCCTCGGTCACGCCGTCGAATTGCAGATACAGCGTCGCCAGTCCGGCAGCTTTTGCCTTGCGTGCGAACTCCAGATCGGCCAACTCGATTCCATTGGTCGCGGCCTGAATATGCGTAAATCCCATCTCGCGCGCCATCGACAGAATCTCGAAGAACTGGGGATGAATCGTCGGCTCGCCGCCGGAGAATTGCACCACGCGACCATCCACCGGCCGCTCGCCGCGCAGCGTCGCCAGCATCGTGCGAACCTGCTCCACGCTGGGCTCATACAAATAGCCCGCGACATTCGCGTTGGCAAAGCACACCGGGCAGGTCAGATTGCAGCGATTCGTCAGATCGACATTCGCCAGCGCGGTGTGCGATGTGTGCATGCTGCACAGCCCGCAGTCATCAGGACACGAGGTACCGCCCTCGACTTGCGGATTCGACAATCCGAGGTTGTCGCCAAAGTTCCACTCCTCCATCTTGAGGTAAAGTTCAATATCGCTGAAGACGATGTCGCGAAAATGCCCGTGCTCCGGGCAGCTCTTCTCCATTACCACCTTGCCTTCGTCGGCAAAGATGTCGGCGCGAATCACCGTGGCGCATTCCGGGCAGATCGACTCGGTCTGCTTGGGCAAGCCCTTCTGCAGCGGCTGGATCGGCGCGCCGGTATAGGTCACATCCGGTTGCAGAATGCGCAGCGTGGGCCGCTTGCGCGCGACCAGTCGCGGTCGCTCGTTGTCGGCAGGTAATGTAGGAACGCTGACTTCCGGAGAGATCGTCTGTGTGCTCACTTTTTGTCCTCGCCTGGGATGGAGTGGGCGCGACGGCGGATGAATGGTTTGGTAGTAATGGGGTATAAAAGGCGCACCGCCGCGCTCCTCGATCTCAATATTGTCGCTGGAAGTGGTGCGCTGGCGCGGTGTCGCGTCTCACCCATGCGAGTGAAGCGGCTATGCAGCGAGCGGAATTGATTGGATTTGAACGGCGAGAATCAACGATCGAATGGCAACCACGTTTTGCGAGCTCGCCTGCATATCGAGAACAAGAGCGGCATCAACTGCTCTCCTTCGGACCAGGAAGCTGTTTGCAGGTATCGATCACCACCTCGATCGGCTCTTTCGGTTCTTTGTCGCCGCTGCCAAACTTGCCGATCCCGGTGATCGGTGTGTCATCCGGTATGAGGCCGCGATTCCTCAACCAGGTTCGCACGGTGAGCGCGCGCTTTTCGGCCACGATCTGGTTGTTCTTCTCTGAGTTATCCGAGCCGGAAAACGCAGTGATCCGCACCGGGTGTTTGCCGGCTTTAGTGATGAGCGTCGCAAGCGCATCTAGAGTCTGCTTTGCATCGGAGTTCAGCGTCCAGCGCGTTGGCTTGAACAGCGCGTCAGCATTGACAATCAGCTCAGTGGAACACTTGCCTTCCGTTTGCGTGATCGCCTGAATCCCTTTGGGAATGGGCGGTCCACTCGGCTTGTGTTCGGCGCTGCGCGGCTCGGTGATGGGCTCGTTCTGAACCTCTCCCGCCTGCCGCCCTTGCGATGTCTGTGCGAACGAAGCCGCGGTCGACACGCAAACCCACGCGACCACCACCAAAATATCGCCTAACTTCGGTCGTGAGGATTTACACGCCATAGTATTCGCTGCCAAAGCTCAGCCTCTCTATTGTGCATCGCCAGCCTCACAATGTCACAGGCCTGGCTGATTCGTCACCAGTACGGACATCCACCGCACAACTTGGACTTGCTTGGCCAGCGTAGAATCGTGCCATCTTCACCATACAAGATGCAGTGGCAGTTTTTTGCATAGGAATGTTGCGTCGAAAGCTGCTATAGGGTACTTCTTATAGGTCTCGCATGAAGCCTTCGCGGCGCCATATTATTCGCGTTGCCGTTGTCGAAAGCGATCCCGTTCGCTTTGTGGGGCTGCGCGCCATCTTCTCGTCCGAATCCGATATCCAGGTGCGCGCCGCGACGGTCCGCTCGGTTGTGCAATCGCAGACTGACGACGTCATCGTGCTGGCGGTCGATCGCGGCACCGTCTTCCTCAACGCGATGGCCACGCTGAAGTCGCAGCAACCCGGCATCTGCATCATCGTCACCGGACCGGAGAATCGTGACGAGGACATCCTGCGCTCCGTCGCCGCCGGAGCCAAGGGTTATGTAGGAGAAGAGGCGTCGCCGGCCGAATTCAAGAAAGCCGTGCGCGAAGTTCACGCCGGCTCAGTGTGGTTACCGCGGCGAGTGCTGGCTGTATTCATCGAGCGCTCCACTTACGCTGCTCGTATTGGCCACTCCCGCAAGGAAACCTCGATGAAGATCAGCGACCGCGAACGGGAGGTCCTGCGATTACTGGTGGCCGGCTGCTCCAATAAGGAGATCGCGGAAGAGCTCGGCATCATCGAGCGCACGGTTAAGGCTCACGTCGCGCAGCTTCTGCGCAAGATCGGCGTGCCCAACCGCATCGCCCTCTCTGTGCATGCGGTGACCCACTCGCTGCTGGAACCGCAACAATAGCAATCGGTACGAAGCGATATCGACCTTCCTGATATTCCTCCACCCCAATCGCGGGTTATCATCGCTTGTCATCATGAAAAACCTGGGCATTCTGCTTTCCGGACGCGGATCCAACTTCGAGGCCATCGCCGATAACGTCGCAAGCGGCAAACTCGACGCGAACATCGCCATTGTCATCTCCAATCGCATTGATGCACTGGGTATCGAATCGGCACGCCGTCGTGGGCTAAATGCTCTGGTCATTCCTTCCAAGGGCAAAGTGCGCGAGGAGCACGATCGCGAGGTCGTCGCCGCATTGCGTGCGCATCACGTCGATCTCGTCTGCCTCGCCGGTTACATGCGATTGCTATCGCCCTGGTTCGTGCAACAGTTTCCCAATCGCATCCTCAACATTCATCCCGCACTGCTGCCGGCGTTTCCCGGCCTGGACGCTCAAAAGCAGGCCTTCGACTACGGTGTCAAAGTTTCCGGCTGCACCGTGCACTTCGTCGACGAGAACCTCGACCACGGCGCCATCATCCTGCAGAAGGTCGTCCCCGTCCTCAACAGCGATGACGAGCACACGCTGGCCGCACGCATATTGGAGCAGGAACACATCGCCTATAGCGAGGCGATCAGGATCGTGCTCCAGGGAAAGTTCACAATCGAAGAGCGGAGGGTTATTCTACCTTGGCGAAAATGACCATGTTAAAATGACCATGGTCATCTGGAGGTGACCATATGGCATCGAAAGCCCTAGCGAAGAAAAAGAGCGCGGCGAAAGCGGCGGATATTGGCAAGATCAGACAAGTCGCTGCCGGTGAGTTTAAGGCGAAGTGCCTCGCCATTATTGACGAGGTAAATGAAACCGGCCAGGAAGTCATCATCACCAAGCGAGGCAAGGCTACCGCGAAACTGATTCCGTTTCGGGCACGGAAGAAGGACTCGTTCCTTGGTCGCCTGGAGGGAATTATGAAAATCAACGGCGATCCGGACGATCTGATCAAGCCCATATTCCCCTTGGAAGACTGGGACATGCTCAAATGATCTTGCTGGATACGCACGTTCTCGTGTGGATGAACGGCGATTTGCGGAAGTTGTCGCGGGCAGCGCTTTCGGCAATTCGTCGTTCTGAGCGAAGCTGCGGTCTGGCAATCTCCGCTATCAGCTTGGTCGAGTTGGCTCGCTTGGTAGCGACCAACCGAATTGATCCCATGGGAAGCCTCGAGGACACACTCAGGAAGTTGGTAGAAGGCGTCGCAATCAGACCGATAACCCTGGAGATCGCGGCCTATACCGCATATTTCCCCGCCAGCTTTCCCTCCGATCCTGCCGACCGAACGATCGCCGCGACCGCTCGCGCGGAGAATTTGCCGCTGGTCACCGCCGATCAGCGAATGCTGGAGTGTCCACTGTTAAAGACGATCTGGTAAGCTAGCGCGGCGTTCGGCACAGTTGGGCGATCTACATCTCGTAGTGTAGCAACGAGAACACTTCGAAGTCTTTCAGCTTCTCGCGGCCTTTCAGACCATCCAGTTCCACCACGAATCCCATGCCGCAAATGCTGCCGCCCAATTGCGTAGCCATGTCGGCGGTTGCTTTCGCGGTGCCGCCGGTCGCCAGCAGATCGTCGCAGATAAGAATGCGCTGGCCAGGTTGGATCGCGTCTTTGTGAATCTCCAGCGTGTCCTGCCCATACTCCAGGTCATATTTCCATTGCAGGACTTCGGCCGGCAGCTTCTTTGGCTTGCGAACCGGCACGAAACCGGCATTCAGCCGATATGCCAGCGCAGGGCCAAAGATGAATCCGCGAGCCTCGATTCCTAAGACAAGCTCGACGTTGTAATTGATGTAGTTCTCGGTGAGGGCGTCAATGAGCCGCGCGAAGCCGCGACGGTCCTTCAGCAGAGTGGTGATGTCGTAGAAGAGAATGCCTGGTTTCGGGAAGTCAGGCACCTCGCGAATCAGCGACTTCAGATCTTCACAGGTGGTGGCCGGGTTCGGCTGCGTCACTTACCAGACTCCTTCAATGCGGAATGATGGCGCGTCCAACAGCGCCGCCTTGGATTCGGCTACATGGTCGACACGCGAGGCCCGAGGACCTTGTTCCAGCTTCTGGCGAAGCGAGTTGAGTTGCTCGCCCCCGCCCGTCGCCATGACCTCGACATCACCGTTGTTGCAGTTGCGCACCCATCCAGTGACACCGAGCTGCGCCGCCTCGCGCTCCACAAACCAGCGGAAGCCGACGCCCTGCACGCGTCCTGAGATTACGTAGCGGCGAGTTTCAAGATCAGGCATAAGATAGGGAATTAGCAATTAGCAATTAGCAATTAGCAATTAGCAATTAGCAATTAGCTGCAAACACCGACGTCTCTGAAGTTGTTACGGTGCTTTCCAGACACAAAAGCGTGATCCGCGCCCTATTTATTTGCGGAAATGGTTTAGTTGTTGGCCATTCTTTCTAGTTCGAATTGCTGCACTTCCAGGTTTTGCTAGTTGCTAATCGCTAATTGCTAATTGCTTCTTCTTCACATCCTCTTCGGCGAAGCCTTGTCCAGCAATCCAATCAGCGCCTTGCCCGAAGCAGGCGTCTTCACTTGGCCCTGCAGGATGATCTGCTTCGCATTCAGATCCTTGCCGTAGAGGTTCTTGTTGGCATCGTCGTCGGATCGCAAGGTTGAGCCGGTCAGCGAGATTCCGGCAAAAATGCCACGATTGCGCGACCACGATAAAATTTCCGCCTTCATGACCACATCTGTCTCCGCCGATGTGGTGCGTCCCACCGGGCCGGCCGCAACCGAAGCATCACCGCCTAGCTTCACCTTGCTCGTCATAACTGATGTGGCGCCCTGCTCGTTCATGATCAGCAGCACAAAGTCCGTCGCCTGACCGCCGGCCTGTAATCCAAAGCTTCCACCTTCCAGGGCAAAGAAAGCCGGCGCACTCCACGGGCCGCGGAACTGCGAGCCCGAGCGACACGTCATCACACCGCGGCCATAGCTGGCTCCCACCACAAAAGCGCCCTTCTTTACGGATGGGAAGACCACCACGCAATACGACTTGTTGAGCAAATCCTTCGGAATACCTTGATCCGGCATATCGAGAACTGCCCGCATTACGTCGTACGATGACGTCAGCCGTTCAGACTCCTTCTGTTGCGCAACCACCGGCAATGCGAAACAGAGACACAGTGTTGCAACAAAGAACCTCTTCATCTCCCCACCCTCCGAAAAATCGTTACGCCCGCGACAGATACGCACCCTCGGACGTATCGACGCGAATCTTTTCGCCTTCATTGATGAACGGCGGCACTTGCACGACCAGCCCGGTCTCTGTCTTGGCCGGCTTGGTGACGCTGCTCGCGGTCGCCGACTTCAGGCCCGGTTCGGTTTCCACCACCGTCAATTCCACCGTCTGTGGCAGCTCCACGCCAACCGCCTTGCCATCAAAGAACTCCACTTTGATGGCCAGATTCGCAATCAGGTAATCCACGGCATCGCCCAGAATGTCCTTGCCGAGGTGCAGCTGTTCGTAGTTCTCGGTGTTCATGAAGTAGTAGTCATCGCCGTCGGCGTAGAGAAACTCCATCTGCACCTCGTCGACGGTGATCTTTTCGATGGCATCGCCGGAGCGGAAGCGGTGCTCGAACATCGCGCCCGTGCGCAGATTTCGCAGCTTGGCCTGGATGAAGGCTCGCAGGTTGCCAGGAGTGCGGTGCTCAACGCTGAAAACGGAATGGAGGTCATTGTTGTGCTTGATGACCATGCCTGGACGCAATTGGGTGGCTGGAATCGCCATACTATCGAATGCTCCTTCGTAACTTGGATCTCTTAGGGAGAGCCACTGCTCCCGTCCTACACGGCTGATCGGGACTGCGTTCAGCGGAAGCGCACACCATCGCAGGGTTGCACTTGGGGACTTACGCGTGGAACGCGCGGCTCAAGGAACGAACATTCGATTCTACATGGCGGATCGCGAAATTGGGAAATACACGGGACGAACGACGTTCGCAAGTGGAACTATTGCTTGGACTTGGACGTACATCTGGTTGACGGTGCTGATGTCCGTTTTCGGACATCGAATTCGCGATTGTGGGCGAGCGTCTTGCTCTCGACAGGTCCAGCTTACTTGTTTCGAGCAAGATAGCCCGCCTGCGACGATGGCAAGCCGTCTGCAATATCATAAAGCGGAACCTCATGGTTGCTACCTTGGACAAATCGACCATCCTGATCGCGGAAGACCAGGAGCACGTGCGTGAAGCGCTGGCGATGTTGCTGCGTGGTCACAGCTACGAAGTGCTGCTCTGTGCTTCACCCGGTGAAGCTCTCGCGGCGGCGCAACAGAGCATCCCTGACCTCGCGATGTTCGACATGAACTACCAGCGCGATAGCACCTCGGGACTAGAAGGCTTGGAGCTGATTCAGCGTCTGCGTGCGCTCGACGCCACGGTGCCGATCATCGCTCTGACGGCATGGGGCAATGTCGATCTGGCGGTCAGCGCTATGAAGCACGGGGCATCCGATTTCATCGAGAAGCCGTGGCGTAACGACGCTCTCCTGGAAAAAGTGAAGTCGCTCATCGGTCGGGCTCAGGAGTTGCGCTCCTCGCAACGCGTCTCGGAATACGAAAAGCAGGACGCTCAACAACTGCAGACGCGTATCGTTCCGCAGCGCCACCTGGTGACGCAGGGCGTCGAACTGTTTGGCGACAGCGTTCCGGCCGGCGTCGTCGGCGGCGACTACTTTGGAGTTTGGCAGCCGGCGCCGGACATGCTGCACGTCTGCGTTGCCGACGTTTCCGGCAAAGGCACGCCTGGCGCGCTGATTGCCGCAATGCTCTACGCCTCGGTCAGCACGCTGTCGTCGTCCAGCAACAGTCCTGAGATCGTGCTGGCGCAGGTCGAAACGACTTTGCGCAACCAGCTGGGCGTGGGACATTACGTCACCATCTTCTATGGTGTGCTCGATCTGCGGACGCGGGTCCTGCATTATGTGAATGCCGGCCATTGTCCGCCTATTCTGCGCCGGCAGAACGGCAGCATCGAATCGCTCGGACCGACTCGTCCCGTGTTGGGCTTCATGCTGGATGAGGGTTTCCACTCCGAGCGGCTGCCCCTCGCTGTCGGCGACCGCCTCCTGCTCTACACCGATGGCGTCAGCGAAGCCGCCAATGATTCCGGCGAGGAATTCGGTCACGAAAGACTAACGGGACTGGTAGCGGGTCCGCAGGAAGAATCATTGCAGCAGCGCTACGCGCAGATCATGAGCGATGTGGGAAAGCACGCCGCCGGCAAGTTCACAGACGACGCGACCCTTCTGTTGATTTCAGTCAACGACAGCTCTCACGCGGCGGCAACTCAGCCCGCGGCCCAGATGCAAAGCAGCGCTTAGACTGTAGCTATTTAGGAATTACTGTGACCCCGCGGGCTGGTAGAGCAGGCCTTCAGGCCTGCGTCCAGCCCTGCGAAAATGAAGGGCTGGGGTGCTGAGGTCCTCAGTACCCCAGCCTGCTTTGACAGCGGACGCCAGACGCGGGTCTGAAGACCCGCTCTACCGGGATACAATAAATCCTAAACTGCTCTAGCGGCTAATCACGCAATGCTCTACGTTCCTCGAGCATAACTATCTGCAGGAACTGTCGTCGCAGCCCTTCGTTTGCCCAGCGCGTACAGCAGCACGCCTCCTCCGATCACGGCGATGGTAAGCAGCACGATCTTGCCCACAACCAAAGCCTTGTTCGGTTCGCTGGGATCGGGAACCGCCGAGCCGACAATCGTCGCGCAGGTTGCGACGAAGCCAATGATCCCCAGCGCGTACGCCACCGGCTTTCCGCCAGGTATGCGGACGATCTCCGGCCCGGCCGGCTCGCGCTGCAGCCGAATCAGCGCGGCAAACATGAACAGATAAGGCACGAAGGCGATGATGATGCTCATACTCACCAGCACCTGATAAGCGCTGTGGATGCTGCTTCCCAATTGCCCCAACAGAACGAAGACCGCACACGCCGCTCCTTGCACGATCAGGGAGATGTGCGGCGTCCGCCAGCGCGGATGGACGCGCCCGAATGCCGGCGGCAGGTACCGGTCGATGCCGGCAACAAACGGCAAGCGTGACATCGCCGCCAGAAACGCTCCGCCCGCGCCGAGATTGGCCAGGCAAATCAGCAGCGCTACCGCTGGCCCCAGGCCAGACCAGCCGATACGCCCAGCACTGAGGGAAATCGCCTGCATGATGCCCTCCATGCCGTTGAGCTGCTGTTGCGGCAGGACGATGAGAACGGCGACAGTCCCGAGGATGTAGCCGGCCGCGATCAGAACCCCGGCGATTAGCAGCGCACGCGGGATGATACGCCGCGCATCTTTGATCTCGCCGCCCATGCAGGAGGCGGACTCGGCCCCGGCGAAGGCAAACATCAGCGTCGCCCACACGCCGGCGTTGCCCAGATTCAAGGAAGGCCTCAGTGTCACAGCATTGAAGCTGGTAGCCGAACCGAACCTGCGCAGCGCGATAACCCCCACCACGCACAACAGGCCTACCGGCAACCATGCTCCGATGGCGCCCACATTGTTCAGCCACTTGGCGATATTGAGACCAACGATGTTCAGCGCCAATGCCAGCGCCAGTCCGCAAAAGGAGAAGATGAGGAAGAAGGTAGGACTGGTTTGCAACGCCTTGCCACGATCCCCAGCCACGTAGAGCGCGTTGCTGGCCGCGAAGTACAGTATCGACGGGAAGAATGGCAGATTGCTCATCCAATAGGACCAGCCGGTGAGGAAGCCGCTGAAATCGCCGAAGGCGTGCTTGCTCCACACGTACATGCCTCCTTCCTCGGGATAGCGCGACGAGAGTTCCATCACGCACAGCGCCAGCGGCAGAAAGATCGCAACCAGGCCAACCACCCACATGACCAGCGAGCTGGGTCCAGCCGCGGCGGCCAGCGGAATCCATCGCAGGCTCAAGCTGGCGACGACATAGAACAGCGCCAGATCGCGCAGGCCCAGCGCACGCTTCGGCTGCGGATGCTCGCCGGTGTCGTCTCCTGGATGCACGGCGAGCTTTGTTGAAGGCTGCATCATGTCTGCAGTATGTGAAGCTTCACCAAGCGCAACAAGCTACCACGCTGTCATCCTGAGCGAGCGCGCCCGGTTTTGGCGCGTGAGTCGAAGGACCCCTATAGCGGCAGATAGTACCGGTAAAACTCCTGCTCGCGCTTCCAGCCCAGGCCCTCGTACAACCGCTGAGCCGGCAGGTTGTCGCTCGCCGTCTCCAGAATCAGGCAATTGGCGCGCGTCGCTTCCGCCAACTCCTGCGCGCGTTCGGTCAACGCGCGACCGACGCCCAGCTTGCGCGCCTCCTGAACAACATACAGATCATTCAAGATCCACAATCGCCGCAGCTCGATCGACGAGAATGCTGGATAAAGATGCACAAACCCAACCGCTCGTGTTTCATGACGCGCCAGGAACAGCACCGACTCGCCTTTGCTGAGGCGCGCAAACAGAAAGCGCCGCGCCGCTTCCACGTCGGAGGGTTTGCGATAGAACTGGCGATAGGCATCGAAGAGCGGCGCCACCTCGCCGACCTCGGCAGGCGTTGCAGGAACAATTTCCAGAGCACGGTCCGTCACAGCCATGAGACTCAAGGAAACACGCCGGCAGCTGCGCGTCAACTGTTTTTCGCAGCCGCGGCTGTTATGATTCTGCCGCGCCCCGGAAAACACCGATGGATTCTTCCCTGTCCGATATTCTCGCCGCGTATGACGAACACGCGCCCCTGGATCACGCGTATACCATTCCTGCGTCCTGGTACGTCGATGAGCGCATCGCCGTACTGGAGCGGCAGAACGTCTTCGGGCGAACCTGGCAGGTGGTCGCGCGCGTCGATCAACTAACCCGGCCCGGCGATTTCGTCGCCACTGAGCTTGCAGGCGAGCCGCTGGTGATCGTTCGCGGCACGGACAACCAGCTCCGCGCCTTCTACAACGTCTGCCGCCATCACGCCGCCGCTGTCGTCACCGAAGATTGCGGAACGGCGAACATCTTCCGCTGCCCGTATCACGGCTGGAGTTACGGCCTCGACGGCTCGCTCAAAGGTGCGCCGGAGTTCGATGGCGTCTGCGGATTCGATCGCGCAAAGAATGGCTTGCTTCCGGTGCGCGCGGAAGCCTGGGGGCAGTTCGTCTTCGTCAATCTAGACCCGAAAGCCGCGCCCCTGGCAGATTTTCTTGGCCGACTGGTCGAGCGCATAGCTCCGCTGAATGTCGCTGCGCTGCACTTTTTTGACCGGCGGGTCTACAGCCTCAGATGCAATTGGAAGGTATTCGTGGACAACTACCTTGATGGCGGCTATCACGTTCCGCATCTGCACAAGGGGCTGAACAGCGTGCTCGATTATAAGCAGTACACCATCGAGAACGAAGACCGTTACTGCCTGCAATCAAGTCCCATGGTCTCGTCGAACGAAGACGCCGCAACCGCCGCGACGCGGACCGGCGATCGCGCCTGGTACTTCTGGCAGTATCCCAATTTTATGATCAATCTCTACCACGGCTATATGGACACGAACCTCGTCCTGGCCGATGGCGTCGACCGCTGCACCGTGATTTTCGATTTCTACTTCGACGACGTGAGCGAGTCCTCCGCCGAACGCAACCGTCAGAGCATCGCCGTCGGCGAGCGCGTGAATGACGAGGACGTTGCGATCTGCGAAGCCGTCCAGCGTGGCCTGCATTCGCGCGCTTACGGAGCAGGGCGCTTGTCCGTTCGCCGCGAGGCGGGAGAACATCTCTTTCATCGGCTGCTGGCGGCGGACTTAAAGCGAGAGTGATTCGCGCGGGTAGAGCTGGCCTTCAGGCCAGCGTTCACGGCCTTGTTTTGGATTGACCGGCTTTACAGGCCGCTGAAAAAGTCGTCCCGCGAGCGCTTTGTAACAGGGCACGACTTCAGTCGTGCCGATAAGTGTTTATTTCTCGTCCGAGCCGGCTTCAGCCGGCGGCACAAAACCGGCGCGTCAGGGTTTTTCAGCGGCCTGTTTAGCCGGCGGAAGATGACTCGCCCTGCGAGTTCCGGCCGCGAACGGCTACTTCGCCACCCGCGTGAATCCATCGTCACTCCATTCATCACTCCCAACGCCATGATGGACGAAGAACAGCCCCTCGGGATCGTACTTCCTCTTGATCTCCCGCAAGCGCGGATAGTTCATTCCCCAGAACGAGTATTGCCAGCCCTTCTCAAAATAATTGCTCTCCGAAACATAGGCGCCGCGATAGGGCGCAACCTTGCGTAACTCGCTCATCGACTGATTGATCAGCATGGCCCGCTTGTGCGCGACATCCACATCGGGTTCGTGACCGCGAACGCCGGGATAAGCCGAATGCGTGCCTCCCGCGATGATGGCGAGAGCGAACGAGTCGAGCACTACCGGATTTGTAGCCGTATCGCGCGCAGCGGCGATGGCCTCGGCGGGAGCTCCTGCGAGACCCTTGTTAAAGTGCAGTTCGACATCCCAGTAGCGCGACGCTGCGAAGAGCGCGTCAGCAAGTCGATCTTGCGACCTGCCTTGTAGTAGCGCCGCCGGCAGCCACAGCGACTCGTAGCCGTAAAGCACCTGGCCACACTGAGCACCATCGCCTCCCCACCAGGCGTCAGTCGGACCGGCGCCGGGACGCGGGTCGACAGTAAAAACGCCGGCGTGCAGCTTGTTCTGAAACTCGACGTCCCACCAATGGCGCGCGGGCAGGCTGGCGACGATGGCCGGCCCCTCCAAGGTGTAATCCTGCGGCGCGCGCGACAGCCAATCGAGAAACGGCTGCCAGATGCGCTTGGATTCGTCGGCATCAAGACCATGCGAGACCATCCTGATCTCGAGCGCATTGTCGCCCTGGACGTGGATCTGCTCGCCCCAGTGACCGTTGAGGAGTTGGTCGCGGTAAAAGCTGACGAACTGTCGCAGCAGGCGGCGATAGGCGTCGTCGGACGCGGCCTTAACGGTGATGATGGCTGCGCCGAACCACTGCGGTAGTTCACGCATGCGCAATGTCAGCTTGCTCATTACTCCAAAGCTGCCGCCCCCTCCACCTTTCAGCGAGAAGAAGAGATCGGGATCCTTGCAGGCGTTCACGATGCGGATCTTGCCGTCGGCAGTGACGACTTCGGCCTCCAGCAAACCCGCCGCGGCCGTTCCGTAATGCTTCGAGAAGCTGCCGAAGCCTCCGCTCTGCACCAGGCCCGCGACACCTACGGTGGTGCAGCCTCCCCCTTGCACATACTGGCCAGCCTTGGTGGTGACAGCTTGATAGGCATCCATCCAGATGCAGCCGGCGCCAAGTGTAACCGCTGGCTGCGGTGCCATCTTGCCTTCGCATCCCTGCGGAACGAATGACGGATGGAGGGTGACTTCTCTCATCCGGCGCGTCCAGACCAGCAGCGAGTCGGGCGCATTCGATGTTCCCTGATAGCTGTGCCCACCGCCCTTGACGACCAGACGCAGATGGTTTTCGCGTGCGAAATTTACGGCGGCTGCAATGTCGGTGGCGCTGGCGGCTTCGACAGCATACGCGCTGGGCGCCGTTGTCCAGGCATCAACCCAGGCGAGGGTTTGGGTCAGCCCGGGCTGGTCGCCGATGAAGTAAGGGTTGTGGATGTTCTTCAGCAGTTCCTGGCAGGTGGCGCTATCGAAGTCAGCCTGGCAGTTCGCCAGCGGTGAGTAGACCGGGACGAGCCGGCCGCCGACCTGCTGTTTTAGGCGATCCCACATTGTGGGAGTCGGCCATCCCGGATCGCCGGGACGAATACGGCGGAAGGGTGGGGGCGCTGCGGTCGTTTGCGCGGCCGTTTCCGCCGGTGACGATGCAGTTTCCGTACGCCTAGCGGGATCGTCCGTGAGGGCAAATAGATCCGGTCGCAAACGTGCGACAAACGGAATCGCTGCCAAATGTTTCAGCAAAGTTCGCCGGTTCATTGGCGAAGAGTATACTTCGCCCGCTCACTCATCGACCTAAACTTCCTAGCGTCCGCCGAGAAAAATATCGCTCGCGGGTCATCTCTAGCCTCATGGCAGAAAAACGCTGAACATTGTCAGAAATGCCATCTCACTTTCTTGCTACGATTCTGTCCATTCGCTGCCCGCGCCAACTGCGGCAGCCAAGGCCACGCACTCCAACTCCCTCGCCTGAGTTTGCGTGCCCACGGGAGTCACTTATGAAGCGCAGAGATTTCGTAGAACGCTCGGCCGCATTCGGTCTGCTGAGCATGCTGTCCGCCTGCACCGCCCATCCGGTTGCACCGGATGCCGAGGCTCATCGGCCAAACGCGAATAACTCGCCGAAACCGGCTACCAGCGCCGATAACCAGCCAATCACCAATCCGCTCACGCCTCCCGCGGAGGGCACCATCCCAGTTGCCTTTGTCATCTCCGAAGGCACGGTGATGATCGACCTCGCTGGCCCGTGGGAGGTCTTCAACGACGTCATGATCCCGTCGCGTGGCTCCAGCATGGACGACCAGATGCCCTTCCGCACCTACACCGTCGCGGAGAGTATGAAACCCGTGAGCTTCTCTGGTGGCCTCAAAGTCGTCCCTGACTACACTTTCCCCAACGCGCCAGCGCCGAAGGTCGTCGTCATCCCCGCGCAAAGCGACAGCAGCCGGATGATGCTCGACTGGATCCGCAGCGCGACCAAGACGACCGACGTCACCATGTCGGTGTGTACCGGGGCATTCATTCTTGCCAAGACCGGCCTGCTTTCCGGCAAGGCTGCGACCACGCACCATGACGCCTACAAGAGCTTCGCAATGAAGTTCCCCGATGTCTCGCTTCGGCGTGGAGCGCGTTTCGTCGAAGTCGGCAATCTCGCCAGTTCGGGTGGTCTGTCGTCAGGGATCGATCTCGCCCTGCGCGTGGTTGAGCGCTATTTCGGGCGCAAGATCGCCGCCGCAACTGCGCACGACATGGAATACCAGGGAGAGGGCTGGAAGGATGCGAACTCGAATGCAATGTACGCGAGGGCGGAAGTCTCGGCCGACGACCACCCTCACTGCCCCGTCTGTGGCATGTCGGTCGATCGCGCGACCGCGCCACAATCGGCTTACAAGGGCAAGACGTATTATTTCTGTTCGCAGTCTCACAAGGCGGACTTCGATGCTGCACCCGAAAAATGGCAATAAGCTGCGACTGCCGTCATCCACACCGACGCGCCGGGTTCTGCTACTGGCCGCGCCGGACACGCAAATTCTCGATCTCGTCGGGCCCTATCAGGTTTTGGCGCGCGCCAGCGAGATCGTCGCCCGGACCAGGTCCGGGCCGCCGGTATACTCGCTCGAGGTTGTTACCACCGAGCGTGGCTCTCTGCACACCAGCTGCGGATTGCGTATCGATGCTCATCGCACCTTTCGCGAGGTGAGCGGCCGCGTGGACACGCTGCTCATCGTCGGTGGCTCCTGCGTCGAAGCCGGCCGTGAAGAACTGGCGGTGGTCGAGTGGCTGCAGCGCATTGCGCCTCAGACTCGCCGCCTCGGATCGATCTGTACCGGCGCATTTCTACTTGCCCGCGCGGGGCTGCTGGAAGGCCGTCGTGCCACTACCCACTGGAACTATTGCGAGCGGCTCGCTCGCCGATATCCCGGCGTCAAGCTCGATCCGGACCCTATCTACATTCACGACGGCAACATCTACACGTCTGCCGGCGTCACGGCGGGGATGGACATGGCGCTGGCGCTGGTCGAAGAAGATGTGGGCTCGGCGATTGCGCTGGCAGTGGCGCGCGAGCTCGTGCTCTACCTTCGCCGACCCGGCAGCCAGTCGCAGTTCAGCGCTGCGCTCAATCTGCAAGCTGCCGATCGGCAGCCCTTTCGCGAACTCGGCGCCTGGGTGCTGGATAACCTGCGCAAGAATCTTTCTGTCGATGTGTTGGCCGGCCGCCTCGGCATGAGCCCGCGCAACTTCGCGCGCGTCTTTCGCCAGCAGATGAACATGACGCCGGCCAAATTCGTCGAGACATTGCGCCTCGACGCTGCGCGCCGCCGCTTGCAGGAAAGCAACGTCAGCCTCGACTCCGTCGCATCCAGCTGCGGCTTCCGCAACTCTGACGCCATGCGCACGACTTTCAAACGTGTGTTACGCGTCGCTCCCGGCGAATATCGCTGGCGCTTCCAGTCCCGCGCAAGCAAGTAAGAACGAAGCCGATAGCCGGATGTTCGTGGCCCATAGTTTTGCCCGACAAGCTGGAATCCTCGACTCGCCGGGCATCTGCTTGAGCGAGCGGGATGCTCTAGAACAGCCTCCGCCGCACGAGTCCAGCCAGTCCGAGCACGCCGGAACCGAGCAACATCATGCTGCTGGGCTCAGGAACGGAGGTGGTCGTCGACGTACTGGTGGTCGTGCTGCTGTTGGTGCCGAGAACCGTGAACGCCTCCGACGGAATCGATCCTACCGTATTCTCCGATGCCATCGACGGGCCCGAGTTCTCATCCCAGAAAACTGGATCGCCGCTGAACGTGGTGGCGTTTTGCAGATTCAGCCAGTAGGTGCCGGCATTGAGCGTCGGACCGCTGAACGTGGTGCTCTCCTGGCAGACGTTGTAGCCGTACTGGTTGACGGTGCAGGCGCCTAATTCTAGATTACGGTTGAAGCTGCCGAAAATAAAGGCGAAATCCGCAGTGCATCCGCTTGCAGTGCGCCAGCGACAAACGGGTTTCCGTAGCTGTATTTCGGGAGCGCGATTCGAATGAGTCAAGCCACTAGAACAATCTGCGGCGCACGAGCCCAAGCAATCCGAGCATGCCTGAACCGAGCAACAGGATGCTGCTGGGTTCAGGAACCGAGGTCGTCGTCGAAGTGCTGGTGGTCGTGCTGCTGCTGGTGCCAAGCACTGTAAACGCCTCGGAAGGAATTGATCCCACCGAATTCTCCGACGCCATCGAGGGGCCCGAGTTCTCGTCCCAGTAAGCGCCGTCACAGTTGGGCGGTCCATCACAGCTCTGTATGTTCAGCCAATAGGTACCGATATTGAGGGTAGGACCATTAAACGTCCCCGTCTCCAGGCAGACGTCGTACCCGTACTGGTTCAGGGTGCACGTTCCCTGCACGAAGTTCACCGTCTGATCAAAGTAGGTAGTGCCACTGTTCTCGCCGGAAGTGATCGATAGTTCCACATCGGAGAACGTATCGCCGGGGTTGAGCCATATGCCGAGGCTGGCGCCGGTGATTGTCGTGCCGTTATTCACGACGTTGAAGGTGTCGCTGACAACGAACCCGAAGCTAACGGACCAGGCGTCGGTGTTGCCGTTGATAGGCCCGTTGCTGTAGACGGTTTGCGCAGCCGCTGGAACAGCCGCAAGAATCAGGCAGAACGCCAAGAGTAGCAGTACGATCTTCACGGCACCTCCCTTACGCATCCGGAGATAGAGGTGGGCCCTTGGCTTCGTTTGCAATCTTTATGCCGCGCTAAGTCTAATCAGATGATTAACTCGACAATCGCTCACTGCACTGTTTTGCAGCCTCATTGCATCCAGTTTATTCGCGATGGCCGTCGAACTCGAAGCCGGATTGGTGGAGTGCCTGAGCTCGAAACTCTAAACTTGAAACAGCTGCTATGCCCCGCGATCCAGCCTCTTCCTGACAATAGCCTCCAGCTCGGCAACAACCTCATCAATGCTCTTGTGGGTGGTGTCGAGGATCACAGCGTCGGGAGCGGGAACCAGGGGCGACGCGACACGGGTCCGATCGCGCTCGTCGCGCGCAGCGATCTCGGCTTGCACGCGCTGCCGTTCGTCGGCTGAGGGATCTCCGTTCTGCAACACGCGGCGTTCAGCGCGGACCGTCGGGTCGGCATCGAGAAAGATCTTCACGTCGGCATTAGGAAACACAGCCGTTCCGATGTCACGGCCCTCCATGACAACTCCGCCGCTGGCGCCAAGCTCGCGCTGGCGGGCGACCAGCACTCGCCGCACCGACGGATGCGCCGACACGCGGGACGCCGCCGTCGTCACGTCCGGCTGGCGAATGCGCTGCGATACATCTCGCCCATCCAGCAGCACCCGATTGCCGTCGCCGTAGGGCTCCAACAGGATCGTCGTGCTCTCCGCCAATTGGCGCACTGCCTCGGCGTCATCGAGCGGGATCTTTTGCTCCATCGCCTTCAACGCAAGCGCGCGGTACATCGCGCCGCTCTCCAGATTGATATAGCCGAGCTTGTGCGCCAGTCGCGCGGCAATCGTGCTCTTGCCCGACCCGGCGGGACCATCTATCGCGATGATCAGTTTTCGCAGGGCGCTCATTCTTTGCCGGCATCCGGACGTGCTGGACGCTTGGGAGTTGCGGCTCGGTTAGGTCGCGATGGCTGAGTGCGACCCGGTCGGCGGCGTTGCACCAGCGGCATGCCCGCGCGTGGAGGAAGAGGCTCGAACTTTGGCTTGGGCTTGGGCTTGAACTCGTGCGGCGGCGGTGTGGCCTGAAGCGACGATACTTGCAGCATCACGCGCCCGCCGACGTGGACGAAGCTCAGCTCGCGCGCGGCTTGCAATGCGTTGATGGCCTCGCGCACGCGCGCGCGTCCGATGAGATGAGAAAAAAATTGCTCGACCTCTTCCTGCTGCGCCGCCAGCACGCAGTCGAGATACTTCGAAACCAGCGCAGTCAGCGACTCCGCGACGGAGACGTGCGTGCCTTCGCGCACCGCATCCGGCGACCAGCGAAACAGCACATCCCAGAAAACGCCCTCGTCGGGTTTGTAATCGACGCGCGTGATGCGCAGCTTGGCCCCGAGTTCGTCGAGCGCACGATCCAACGCAGCCCTGGAGATGTCGCCTCCCAACAGCTCGCGCAGGCGATGCTCCGGGATAGATCCTTTTTTCTGAATAAGCTGAAAGGCGTCGATCGCCAACGGCGAATAGCCAGAGCGTGCGTCAGCCTTAGGCGCTTGCCGCGGATTGCGATCTCCTACTAATCCATAAAAATAAGGGAACACGGCAGATGAGACGATGAAGTTGTTTTCCGGAAAAACGTTCGTCTCGTACGCCGCTTTCTCGCGCACCAGGCGGACCATCAGATCTTTGGCTTCGTGTGCGGCAGGATCGGCGAACGCCATATGCGGCACCGGCAGCTTCTCATCGCTGCCTTTATACGCGCCGACAAACGTAGGAGCGAGCACGGCGGGCCGCTGCGGATAGAGCAGGCAGAAGCCGACCGAGTCGATGAACTCACGCGCGTCCTCGAGTGTGCGGACCGGCCGCCCGTTCAGCCGCCATTTGTCGCGGCGAAGTTCCTGGAGTTGAGTTTCGTGCATCGGAAAGCAGCAATTAGCAATTAGCGATTAGCAGTTAGCTTTACCCTGGAGCGAACCGTTGATGGTGAGTAACAGTCACCCCCCTCGCTGCAATCGCGATATGCGATTCGTCTTTAGCTAGTTGCTAATTGCTAGTTGCTAGTCACTGCGGATCTTCAGATCCGCTTAAACGCCTTCTGAATATCCTTAACAGAATATCGCAGAACCACGGGGCGGCCGTGCGGACAGCTCATGGGGCAGTCAGTCTTGGCCAGCTCGCGGAGCAACCACTCCATTTTGTTCTGCTCGAGCGGCATGTTGATCTTGATGGCCGCGTGGCAGGCGATGCTGGCGGCGATGTTGGTGCGAATGCGGTCGAGGTTCAGCGATTGCTCTTCGCGCTCGAATTGCTCAAGGATTTCGTGCAGCAGGTGCTCGACCTCGCCAGCCGCGATACCCGCTGCGGTAGTTTTCACTGCGATGGTACGCGGGCCAAAGGGTTCAACTTCGAAGCCATTGCGATTTAACTCGTCGGAAATCTCGGCGAAGACCGCCATCTGGCCGGGCGTGAGCTCGACGATCATTGGCATCAGCAACTGCTGCCGCTCGGGCGATTCGGCCAGGCGCTGCTTGCAGATTTTCTCGAACAGAATGCGCTCATGCGCCACGTGCTGATCGATGATCCACAGGCCCTGTGGATTGATCGCGAGAATGAACGACTCGCGAATCTGGCCGACCGGCTTGAGCGTCGTGAGCGATTCGAGGCTGACGGGTGCATCGTCATCCGCGATCTCCGGCGAGCAACCGTTGCGACCGGGGGTTGCGGTTGCCGGACCTCCGAAGGTCTGCGGGCCGAAGCGTGCGACAGGAACCGCTGCATTGGCCTCAACCGCGAATCCCGAGCCTTCGAATTGCAGCGGCGCCGTGAATGGCGGCAGTTCTTGTGCGCGCAGTGCGAAGGCCGCGTCAGCGTCGGTCACGTGCAATTCGCTGGAAGCAAAATCGTAGGCGCCGGGCGTGAGCGATGACGACGCTGACGGATTGGCGCGAATCTCGGTTGTGAACGAGGGCACAGGGCGCGACTTCATCAGCGTGGCGCGCACGGAATCGCGAATGAAGTCGTGCAGGAGCGAAGACTGGCGGAAGCGCACCTCGGTCTTCGACGGATGGACGTTGACGTCGACCTCGGTCGGCGGCATCTCCAGGAAGAGCAGCACGACGGGATAAACCGTCGGCGGAATGATGTTGCGATAGGCTTCGGTGAGCGCGTGCTGCACCAGGCGGTCGCGAATCAGGCGGCCGTTGACGAAGATGAAGATCGAGTTGCGATTGAGCTTCTGAATCTCCGGCCGCGAGACGAAGCCGTGCAGCTTGAGCTCGCCCTTTACCGGCTCTTCCGGTTCTTCGATTTCGCTGCGCTTCCATGGCGGAGGTTGTGGCAGTCCAGTGCGCTCCAGCGGCAGCAACGCGCTGAGCGGGATCAGCTGATCGAGCGTCTCGCGGCCGAAGACCTGGTAGATTCGCTGCGAGTGATCGCTGACTGGCGGAGCGACGAGCATGGCGTTGGTCGCGGAGTGCAGCTCCCAATGCATCTCGGGATGCGCCAGCGCGTAATGTGTGACAAGTGACGCGATGTGTGAGAGCTCGGTCGATTCGGCTTTCAGGAATTTGCGCCGCGCGGGAATGTTGTAGAAAAGATCGCGCACGGTAATACAGGTGCCGAGCGGCAGGCCAGCTTCTTCGACGGTAAGAATTTTCCCACCGGCAATCTCGACAATCGTTCCCGCGGCATCTTCCGGAGCATGCGTCTCCAGGCGCAGGCGGCTGACAGATGCGATCGACGGCAGCGCCTCGCCGCGAAAACCGAGGGTCGCGATGGTCAGCAGGTCATCGGTATTACGGATCTTGGAGGTGGCGTGGCGCTCGAAGGCAAGCATGGCGTCATCGCGCACCATGCCGCAACCGTCATCGATAACCTGGATAAGCTTCTTACCGCCGGCTTCGATGTTAATACGGATGCGCCGCGCGCCTGCATCCAGTGCGTTCTCCAACAACTCCTTGACCACCGACGCCGGGCGCTCCACGACCTCGCCCGCGGCGATCTTGTTGGCTACATTTTCGGAGAGAACGTGGATGCGGCCCATGAAGTACTACGTTACATCAGTGGGCGTGGATCGCGAACGGTTGATTGAGAGCCGCCAGTCATTCGAAACCGCGAATGAGCGGGGCACCTTCCATCCCTATTCCTTGATCTCAACTCGCGAAGTAACCACCCAGGTCCTCGAAAAACGCGAGACCTGGGGCACCCGGTGTTGCCCCGACAGGTCACGAATTCGTCTGCTATGTCAGGGGCTTCCTTTACTATCCACGATTCACGATCCACTCTATCCCGGAGGCCAGGTCAGGCTGCGGCCGCCGAGCAGGTGCAGGTGGAGATGGAAGACCGACTGGCCTGATAGCGGGCCGACGTTATAGACGGTGCGATAGCCGTCTTCGATGCCGCGGTCGCGCGCGATATTGGCGGCGATGAGATGGCTGTAGCCGATGATCTCGGCGTCGTCTTGCTCTGCTTCCTTCAGCCCGCGGATGTGGCGCTTGGGAATGATGAGCACGTGCGTCGGCGCTTTGGGATTGATGTCTTCGAAGACGTAGACCTTGTCGTCTTCATAGACCTTCTTGGATGGAATTTTGCCGGCGATGATTTTGCAGAAGAGGCAGTCGTCCATGGAGGAGATGGTAGTTGAGGCAAGTTTCAAGTTTCAAGTTTCAAGCTTCAAGTTTCAAGTTTCGAGTTTCAGGTTCATCGCATAGACGGCTTGGAGGGAAGAAGTTTCGAGTCCCGTGCGGGAACCGCGGATCCGGCCGCTCCGGTCGGGATAACAGATGGAACTTCGGCGCGAACTTGAAACTCGAAACCTGAAACTCGAAACTGCTTTTTGAAACTCGAAACTGTTCTTCAGCTCTTACCGATCTTAATGTCACCAGTATCGGTGTTCACCTGCAACTTGCTGGTTCCGCTGCCGACCGTCCCGGTGGCGCGCGACTCGCCATTGGTCTCGTTGACCTTGACGGCGTCGAAGTCGGACGTGATATCGCCTTTGCGCGTGCCGGCGCTGATCTGGAAACCGCCTGCTGACGGCAAGGTGAGCGTCACGTCGCCGTGCTGTGTGGTCACCGTCACTTTGTCCGGCGTCGACTTCGAGGCCAGGGTCAGAGCGACATCGCCGTGCTGCGTGCTGACGATCATCTTGCCGGCCTGCTTGCCGCTGGTCGTGACCTCGACATCGCCGTTGTTGGACTGCACATCGAGATCGCCGGCAACATCCTCAAGGTGAATGTTCTTCGATCCCGTGACCACGCGGCTGGGGCCAGTTAGTTCGGTACCGCGCACTTCGTCGCTGGAGATCGAGATGTCGCCCGGTACGGAAGCGATCTCCATGTCGGAACGGGAGGTCTTGAAGATGACGGTCTTGGAAATTTTGCTGAGCTGGATATCTTCGTAGAAATCGCCATTGAGGCGAACCGATCCGGCAACGTTATCGATATTGACGCTGTCGACGTGACCGTCTAGATCGACATCGCCGCCAATCTCCGAGGCGCGAATCGAGCCTTTTTCCAAACTGATTTTCACCGGCGAGGCAATCGCAGTCAGCGAAACGTCGCCTTTCTGCAGGGAAATTTTGACCTCGGCCTTGCGATCGTTGACGGTTATGTCGCCGCGCTTGCTGGCGATGTCGAGCGGCGTGTTAGCGGGCACACTGATGTCCATGTCAGTCTGGACACCGTGATCGCCGGCGCCGTCGGTATTAGCGTTCAGCACGACCGAACTGCCGGTTGAACTGATTTGCGGCTTGCTGCCTTCGTTGAACTTATTGGCATCGTTCTGGTTCTGCGCGTAGAGCTTCTTGTGGACGACGATGCGAATGACCCCGTTGTCCGAGGGCGTAATGTTCAGCGCGCCATGATCGCACACGATACGAAGCGTGACATTTGCCGGAAACGCCTGCTCCATCGTGTCCTCAAACGTGTAGGGATTGCCAAAGATACTGCTGAAATCGTCGTCCATCTGCAACTGATCGCGCACCCCACCCCAATCGACATCGGAGCTGTAATGCGCAGAGACGCCTATCGCCACCAGCAAGACCAGCAGCACGATGCCACCGGCGCCGAGATATCGCGGACGATATCCCAGGCGAGGCGCGGTCATGTTCTCGATGAGAACGATGATGCCCCACAGGATCAGCAGCAGCGGCCACCAATGTCCGAACCAGTGCCAGATGGGAAAACGGAAGCCAAAATTCTTCGCCAGGAACAGCCCACCGATGACGATCAGGATGATCGGCCCGGCGATCGAGCGCCGATAACGATACGGCGGCGGTACCGGCGGTGGCGGAGGCGCAACCGGCGGATATTGATTCACGCTAGCCATTGGGCACCCCCTTGTCGCCGGGTCCAGCAGGCGGCTGACCCGGCTGGATGAAGCCGGCAGGAGCGTTCGGCGGCGGAGTTACGACAGGACCTTGCGGTGGATACCCCGCCGTTCCGGGCTGCGGATATCCCGGTGGCATCGGCTGGCCGGGATAAGGGGGCATCGGCTGACCGGGGATCTGACCTCGCGTGTACTCGCGCGGAATGTGGCCGTAAGTTGACGCACTGTGCTCCAGCAGCTTGATCAGGCCGATGACGATGAGCAGCGCCGGCCAGGTAAAGCCAAAGTCCATCCAGTGCATGTGCCCCATCTGGTCGAGCAAAAACAACACGCCAATGGTGATGAGGACAGCAGGGCCCATATAGCCGTGGGCTCGACAACGAGAGCAGGGGCAATCGCGATTGTATCGGTATCTCATAGTCTCCTCCTCACCAGCCTCTCCGCTGACGCTGCATCAAGATGCGAACGCCGATGGCGATCAGGATGAGCGGCCAGAAACGCCAAATCCAATCGAAATGCATGAAACCCACTTCGTCGAGCAGAAACAGAACTCCCAAACCAATCAGGATGAACGCACCGATGGGCAGCCGCGAATGCGGTTCATCGTACGCCGTGTCCGGCTGCGGAACCTCGCCGGGCGCACCCGGAGCGGAACTTGCCGCGGCAGGCATACTGGCGGCCGGAGCCGGCGGCGGACCGCTGCGGAAGAGATTGTTCAGGCCAAGCGGATCGGGCGCGGGCAAGCCCATTTCGCGAGCACGCGCCGTCTTGTAGGCCTCGATCGGCATGTAGATATAGAACGCCGCGATGGCGATGCCGAAGAGGCCGTTCACGTGATCGGTCATCCAGATCAGCGTGGCAAAGATCAGCACGTGGATAAAGCCCTTGGCATATTCGCCGTTGTACATGGCGCCCACGCCGGGAATGAATCCCAAGATGGTGGCCAGTGCGGGGCTAGGCGTGCCGGGTGGACGTTCGCCGGCTGGAGGCACGATTCCAGCAGCCGGTGGCGGCATAGTGCCGGCAACGTGCGAGGCCAGACACTCCTCGCAATAGACAACGCCGCGGATGTCGCGTGAGCACGTACTGCACAGTGGCTTGCCACAGGTTCGGCAGTACGCAACCGCGGGCGCGTCGGGATGATTGGCGCAGTTCATGCGGTTCTCCTGTTTTCGGACCCCAAGCAACTCAAAGACGGAGCCGCCTTGGGGGTTCGCTGCCGGGCCTGAGGAATGGCTGCCAACATCACAGCCGGAAAGGTGGCCAGCATGGGTTCGCCGTTGTCGCGGCTATATTTCTGCCGCTCCGTGCCATGCCGGTTGTCGCTCTTGGACGGATTCTTCTGATTGGGCGCGGGAGCCTCCTGCTGCGGTTGCTGCAGTTGCGGCTGAGCGTTCTGGTTGGGCGTCCCAGCGCGGCGCAAATCGCGCACGCGCGACTCAATCTCATACACCACGCGCATGTTCTCGTAATAACGCATGACGCGCGCCTGAGCTTCGTAATAGGTCCTCTGAATGCCTTTGGAGCTGAGATCCCAACGACGGATATCCGCAAAATGGAATCCGGCAATTCCCAACAGCATAGTGATGGAGAAGAAGGCCATGCCGAACGACATGGCAAAGCGCGGGGTGGCGATCGGCGCGAACATCGGCGCCAGACGGCCTTTCAGCTTCTCAAACCAACCTTCGCCGCGCGGCTTCTCCACCGCGTGCTCGGACGGCAGGGCTCCAATGGTCTGCGCCAGGATGTTGTGGACCAGGTTGCGCGGCGGCTCGGTTTCGTCCAACGCCTTCAGCCAGTGCATTCCAGCCCTGGCTTCCTCAACCATGGTGCGGCAGGTGGCGCAGCTCCGCTGATGAGCTTCGCAGCCCGTCAGCGTCTCGCCTTGCAGCGTGCCGTCCAGGATCTCAGCCAGAAGGGCCTCGACCTCGGTGCACTGCATTCCGGAATGGATTTCCCCCGCCATCAGTTTGCCTGCTTATAGTTACGTTGTAACAGCCTCGCCAGTTCCGTTCGTCCCCGATTTATGCGACTCTTCACGGTTCCCTCGGGCACATTGAGGACTTTGGCAATATCCTTGTAGTCCAAATCCTGCAAGTCCCGCAAGATCACCGCCTCCCGGAGCTCCGGGGAAAGCCGCTTCAGCGCCTCATGGACCAGCTTCTGGGTTTCCTGGCTCCGGACCCGAGCCTCGGGACTTAAACCCTTATCTTCTAACCGGTCAGCAAACGTGAGGCCATCCTCCTGGTCGCCCGGCGTCGCGTCCAGCGAGTCGGTTATCCGGTCGTACTTACCCTTACGGAAGTGGTCGACCAGCAGATTGCGCGTCACGGTCGTCACCCACGTCATAAAGGAAGCTCGCGTGGTATCGAAGGTGCTAAGCGTCCGATACATCTTGATGAACACTTCCTGAGCCAGGTCCGACGCGTCATCTGCCGATCCGGAAAAGCGATAGCAGATGTTATATATCCTGCGGTGATACTGCTGAACGATTTCCTGCCAAGCCGCAGCGTCGCCAGACACACAGCGACGGACAAGGGCATTGACCGCTTGGTTGTCGTCCAATCAGCACTCCCACGGGGCGTACTCCTGGCCCAAATCCTCGTACTTCTAAGGGGTTATACGGCAACTGCTGGCCGGGAGTTCGGTGAATTCGGACGAGAATGACAGCGTTTGGCCCCGCACGAACCGCCCGATTCCGCAAAAATTGTAACAGGGGGGAACATACCACTTCTGCAACAGCAGCCCGAGATGGGGGGGACATCTGTGTAAGTCGATTGAAAACCGACACCTGACAACCGACAACTTGCCTCCCGTACCTACTTCGCTAACCCCTCTACCCGCATTCCTCGCGTTTCCACAACAATTTATTGGGATAATCGTATGTCTCTGGCGTATCAGCACTTTTACCGGCAAACCGCATCGGCCATCTCTGGGGAACCACGCGCGTCATGGAATACGCGTGGTTGTTTGTGTCTGCTTGCGGCGATTGACTAGACATGTCCCGCAAGCGCACATCCTCAGTTCGGTCGGACGCCAGCATGAACTTCAGCCGTCCATTTACGCCAACAGCCAACCGCCGGCTCAATGAGCTGATCGGCTTTCTGCTGTTCGTCTTCGCGATCCTCCTTGTCCTCGCGCTCGTCTCCTATTCGCCGCTCGATCCCTCGCTCAACACCGCAGCCACGCCCGCAGCCGGCAAGCCCGCGCACAACTGGATCGGCGTAGTCGGCGCATTCGTCGCCGACATCGCGCTGCAACTCTTCGGCGTCGCAGCCTTCCTGCTGCCGGCGTTTCTGGCGATGTACTCGCTGAACTGGTTTCGCTCGCGGCCCATCAGCTCGCCGTACGCCAAAACCATCGGCGCCGTCGCGCTCATCGCATTTCTCTCCGGTTTCGTTGGGCTGCTACCATGGCCCATCCGCTGGATGGGCGTGCTTCCCTCCGAAGGCCTGCTCGGCCGCATTGTCGCCGACGCGCTGATTCACTACTTCAACGTCGTCGGCGCGTATCTCATCTGCGTCGCCGTCATCGCGGTCGCGCTTTATCTCTCCACTGCGTTCTCCTTCGGCGCAGTTCGCATCTGGTCGCAGACGCGCTTTGGCTTCGTCTACGCCGCCATGGATCGCTTCGCCGACTGGCGCATGGAGCGCGCGCGCAAGAAAGCTGCTAAGGATCTGGAGAAGAAGCGTGCCGCCGCGGCGAATGCTAAGCCGGTCGTGACCGCGCAGCTCGTGCCCAAGCGCGGCGCAGCTTTCATCGAAGACTTCGCGGCCGAGCAAGTCGCCGCGCCTCCTCCGCTACCTCCCGCGCCAAACACTTCGCCGGCGAAAAGCGGCATCGAGCAGATGTTTGGAGCCGAGGACAAGCCTGCCGCTTCTCCGCGTCCCGAGCCCGAAGCCGCTGCGCCCGCAGCTGACGACATCGCCGTCGGCACGCGCGCCGACGCCACGCCTCGCGGCAAGACCACTATGCCGCGCCTCGTCGGCAGCTACAAACTTCCCTCAACCACGCTGCTGCATCGCGCCGACGAGCACAGCGCCATCAACGAAGCTGAGCTGAAAGTTCTGGCGCAGGTGCTGGCTGAAAAGTGCGGCGAGTTCGACGTCCGCGGCCAGGTCGTGCAGATCAATCCCGGCCCAGTCGTCACTACTTTCGAATTCAAGCCTGAGGCTGGCATCAAGTACAGCCGCATCACCAATCTTTGCGACGATCTCTGCCTCGCACTGCGCGCTGAAAGCATCCTCATCGAACGCATGTCCGGCAAGTCGACCGTCGGCATTCAAGTTCCGAACCACGAGCGCGAAACCATCTGGCTGCGCGAGGTTGTCGAGGCGCAGGAGTTCCTCGGCTCGAAATCCAAGCTCACGCTCGCACTTGGCAAAGACATTAACGGCCGCATCGTCACCGCCGATCTCAACGCCATGCCGCACCTGCTGATCGCCGGATCAACCGGATCGGGCAAGAGCGTTGCCATCAACGCCTTCATCATGTCGATCCTCTACAAGGCGACGCCACAGGAAGTGCGGTTGATTCTCGTCGATCCCAAGCGCCTCGAACTCGGCAACTACGAAGGCGTGCCGCATCTGCATACGCCGATCATCACCGAGCCCAAGCTCGCGTCCAATGCCCTGCGTAACGCGGTGATCGAGATGGAGCGGCGCCTGAAGGTTCTCGCCGAAAAAGGAGTGCGCAACATCGATCAGTACAACAAGCTCTTCGACTCGAGCGGCAGCCTCTTCGACGATGCCGGCGACGAAGCACGCCCCTTGCCTTACATCGTCATCATCATCGACGAGCTCGCCGACCTGATGATGCTCGACGGCCAGAATGTCGAAGCATCGATCACGCGCCTGGCCCAGATGGCGCGCGCCGTCGGCATTCATCTCGTGCTCGCCACGCAGCGGCCGTCGGTCGACGTCATCACTGGACTGATCAAAGCCAACTTCCCGGCTCGCATTTCGTTCCGCGTCGCGACCAAGGTCGACTCGCGCACCATCCTCGACTCCAATGGCGCGGAAGCGCTGCTCGGCCGCGGCGACATGCTCTATCTGCCCAACGGCTCCGCGCGCGTACATCGCGTGCACGCGCCGTTCGTTACCGAAAAGGAAATCGCCGCGGTGGTGGAGTTCTGGCGCGCCCAGGGTCTGGCGCAATATCAGGAGAACTTCTTGCAGGCTCCGCGCGAAGATAGCGAGTCGTCGAGCGGTGGTGCGGATGGCGGCTCAGGTGACGACGCGCATGACGAGCTGTATCAGGACGCGGTGCGCATCGTGCTGGAATATGGAAAGGCTTCGACCTCGCTTCTGCAGCGGCGTCTGCGCATTGGCTACGGCCGCGCCGCTCATCTCATCGATCTGATGGAGCGCGACGGCATCGTCGGCGCCGCCGACGGCCCCAAGCCGCGCGAAGTCCTCAAACGCCCCGACTGGCTCAGCGAAGTCGAAGACGCCCTGCGCTAGAAGGGGATCGGCAATCGTCCGCATTGCAACTTATAATGGCATTGTGTAGCTATGCAGCGGGAAAGCGTAATTAGGATCTTACGGGAGCACGAGCAGGAACTTAAGCGCGCCGGCGTTGTGCGGCTCTCCTTGTTCGGATCGGTGGCGCGGGGCGAAAGCGGCCGCGACGTCGATCTGCTCGCTGAGTTCGACACCACCAGGTCCCTGTCTTTGCTGGACATGGCTGGGATCGAATATCGGCTCTCGGAACTTCTGGGAATTCCCGTGGATCTTGCGTCCGCAAAAATGCTAAAGAGACCCGTTGCCCAAAGGGCAGCCCACGAGGCCGTCCTTGTCTTTTAGGGAGCCCACCCTACCTCTACAGGACATCCTCGACAGCATTGTCCTAATCGAGGAGTTCACCTCTGGCATGAACTTTGATGGATTTCGTGCGGACACAAGAACTGTGGCTGCGGTGGAGCGAAAGCTGCAGCTAATCAGTGAAGCGGCAACTCGCCTCGGGGACATGGCAGATGTTGTCTGCCCTGGACAGCCTTGGCGAAATATCCGCGGAATGGGCAACTGGTTGCGCCACCAATATGATCAGCTGGACATGCAAACGGTCTGGAATACGCTTCAGAATGACCTGCCGCCCCTCAAGGCGGCCGTCACGCAAGCTTTGAATCCGCTGCCCCCGAACTCTGAGCGTAAGCAATAACGACCCTACGCCTGGTCCCTCCGCCGAGCGTCGTCCCGCCCGCGCCGCACATCTAGATAGCCATCCGACTTGGGAGGCTAGCCATGACCCGTGAAGCCCGGTTGATGTGCGGCATCATCCTCATCACTGTGCCCACCATCCAGTAGGGCGGATACTTTCTGCTCACTCAATTGATGAACAAGAACTCTGGCTATATGGGCAATCCGCTGCGCCAGAATTTCTTTCGCGCGGGGCACGCGCACGCCGGAGTCATCGTCATTCTGTCGCTGATCTGTCAGTTGATGGCGGATAGTAAGGCGCTGCCGGCGTCTCTCATCTGGCTGGCACGGATTGGGGTACCGTTGGCAGCAATTCTGATCCCGCTCGGTTTTTTCCTCTCGGTACCTTTGCCGACCACGACACAGCCCAACGGGGCGATCGCGTTTATATACGTTGGCGCCGTTGTTCTCGCGGTGTCCGTACTGACCCTGGGAGTTGGATTACTGCGGTCGGCGGCGGCCGAGTGAAGTACCGCGAGCGAAGCGGGTGCCCCACTCAAGCTTCTTTTGCTTGAGTGGGAGTTTTTCTTCCGAACGAGGCCGAGGGATCCGCTTCGTCGCAACAATCTTTACTTCGTCGGCGCCGGAGTCGCTGCCTTCGGCTGCTCAATCGACAGTAGCTCGACTTCAAAGATCAGCGTTTCATTGGGACCGATATCGCCGCCCGCTCCACGCGCGCCATAAGCGAGATCGGGGGGTACAAACAGCTGCCACTTCGATCCCACCGGCATCAGTTGCAGTGCTTCGGTCCATCCCTTAATGACGCCGGTCACCGGGAACGTTGCCGGACCACCATGCTTCTCTGAGGCGTCAAATTCCGTACCGTCAATCAGCGTGCCTTTGTAGTTGCACTTCACTGAGTCGGCCGGCGTCGGCTTCGGTCCCGTGCCTGCGGTCAGGATCTTGTACTGCAGTCCGCTGGGCAGCGCGACCACGCCTGGCTTCGTCTTGTTCTCGGCCAGGAAAGCATCGCCCTTTTTCTTGTTCTCTTCCGATTCCTGCTGCTGCTTGGCTTGCATCTTCGCCATCATCTGCGTTCGCAGCTCGGTGATCTCCGCCCGCGCCTGTTCGTCCGTCATCAGCGTTTTGCCGCCGGAGAGGCCGTCCTTCAGGCCGCGCATCAGCACGTCAGGATCGATCTCGAGGTTGTCTTTGTGCATACCTACGCCGATATTCATGCCAATGGCGTAGCTGAGCCTGTCCTTCTGAGTGGGCAAGCCTGGGATGGGGGCGTTGCTGGCCGCAGGAGCCGTTTGTGATTGCGCCGCCGGGGCGCTCTTTGCCGGCGCAGAAGATTGTGTGGTTGACGACTGTTGGGCCATCGCGCCACCAACCAGAACGCCAGTCGCCAGTATGGATACTGCCAGAAAAGGTAATTTCCGCATATTGGCATTGTTACATGCGACGCGAATTACGCAAAACCGCCGGAGCCCGCTTTGGCGGCGAAGTTCACACGCTTTTCACGAACGACGACCTGAGCAACCTTCCCAACAAATCTCCAACGCCGAAACTACTGTGTCATCCTGAGCGAGGCGCTTGCGCCGAATCGAAGGACCCCTATCGTGTAGGGATCTCTTCCACTGGGATCGACCATCCACAAATAGCAAAGGCGCAGCCAACGCTGCGCCTTCGATGTCCTCTCGCCAATGATCGCCGTAACCAACAACCGACGGCTGATAGCTGACAGCTTCCTCTAATTTGGCTTGCGCGGCATGATCTGCTCGTCGCGAATAAAGAACTGTGCCGAGCACCTCTCCGAGCCGCAAATCACGGGCAGCAATCCTCCCACCTGCTTGCGGGTAATCAGTCCCAGTTGCCCGCACGATGGGCACGACAGCACCGCCCAATACGGATCGTCGCGCTCGCCCACTTCGCCGGCGTTCTCCAATACGAAAATGGTTCCAGGCTCCATCTGTTCGGGGATCCACTCGCCCAACACGCTGAGTTCTCCGATCATGTGCCCTCCTTAAGGGACTCCCAAGCTCCCCGCCAAGCCTCACCGGCTCGCGGGGTCGTAGGACCGTTCAAGAAGCCTTGCTGCGTCGTTCGATAAGATGACGAACCGAACCGCTACGCCTACCTGCTCCACGCAACTCGGCGCGATTTGGCGCTCTCCGCTGCGAACTACTCCTGGCCGCGCTGCCGGCTGCCCTGGTCTTGGACCGCGCACCCTTCCCGCCTTCAATCGGGTGGAGCACTCGCTGGATCGTGTCACTCAGGCACACCGATAACATCGGCTGACGCGCGTTTTTCAGCAGGTCAACCACGCCGCGGGCGGAGTCTTCCAGGAAAATGTGCCGGCCGTCGGTCAGCAGATGGTATTCCGAGGCGGCTCCCACCGTCTCCACCAACCGCTTGCCCAGCTCCTTTTGCAGGAAGCGAACGATGCGCCGTATCTTCTGCAGGGAAAAGCCGCGATCGCGCAGCTCGCATATCACGGCGACTTCGGCTAGATCGTCGATCGAAAAGATGCGCTTGTGCCCCTCGCGGGCTGGAACCACAATGCCCCGTTCATCCCACCATTGAAGCTGGCGCGCGCTGATACCCGTGTGCGCCATCACTTCCCTGGATGTGAACGTCTGCTGCATCGTCGCCATCCAAAACAAATTCACCACAAAATGTTTCAAACATCATAGTGCACTTACGTGCACTGTCAAGCATCATTATTGACCATATCGGCACCTTCGCCTGTGAATATCTGGGGAAAAATCAGTGGCTAGTGGTCAGTGGATAGTGGCTAGTTTTCCACGGTTGTCTCGACTGTGAGCTACTCATCTTTTAGTGCGATTGCATAGCAAAAACCGATGGCTTATAGCTGATTACTGATAGCTGATAGCCATTTGCCAGCAACTGCTCCCGAAAACCGCAAGCGCCTCTTTCGCCACTCGCGTCACATCTTCATGTGAGGTTCACACTTCTCAGCCGTGACATCCAGGATGATGATGGAATGTAACCGTCATCCGCCTACTCGAAACTTGAAACTTGAAACTGCTTTTGGAGGCTTTCTTGGAACCGTTCCGTTATCACGCATTTGTTTGTACTCAGGAAAAACCTGAAGGAGTTCCGTGCTGCTCGGCGGCCGGATCCTTCCGCATTCTTGACACGTTGCATCGCGAACTTGGCGCGCAAGGTCTCGCCGATGATGTCCAGGTCTCCAGCTGCGGCTGCCTCGGCGTCTGCGACAGCGGTCCCGTGATGATCGTCTATCCCGAAGGCACCTGGTATGCGAAGCTCACGCCCGCCGATGTACCGGAGGTCGTCTCCTCGCACTTCAAGTCCGGTAACAAGGTCGCGCGCCTGGAGCGTACCGACCACGACGCGATGAAGGCCGAGATGCTCGACCATCGCAACAAATACCTGGCCATGCTCAAGGCCAAGGACGCCGCCGGCGTCGTGCCTGATGACATCACCGATCTGATTCGCGGCTTCATGTCGAGCCGCGCCGTTCTTACCGCGCTGGAACTCGACATCTTCACCGCAATCGGCGACGGAGGAACTGCCAAGCAGATCGCCGCTAAGATCCAATGCGCCGTTCGTTCCACAGAGATGCTGTTGAACGCGCTCGTCGCTCTCAAGCTACTGAACAAATCCGGCGACGATTACACCAACACTCCCGTATCCGCGCGCTTCTTCGTCGAGGGATCGCCCGACAGCGCGCGCCAAGGCCAATTGCACATCGCCAATATTTGGAAGAGCTGGTCCACGCTCACGGAAGCTGTAAAGGCCGGCACGAGTGTTGCTGTCCGAAGCGACAGCAATGGCTGGGAGAAGCCGTTCATCGCCGCCATGGACAACAATGCGCGTGGCCGCGCTCGCGCCATCGCGCAGGCGGTCGAAATCAACGGTGCCAAGCGCATGCTCGATCTCGGCGGAGGCTCCGGCGCTTACTCCATCGCCTTCGTCAAATCCGCGCCCGGCTTGCAATCGGAGATCGTCGATCTCGATGCAGTCCTGCCGATCACGCAGGAGCACATCCGCAAGGCCGGCCTCGCCGACCGCATCACGACGCGCGCCGGCGACATGCTCACCGTCCCACTTGCACCATCGAAATACGATCTCGTGCTGCTATCCGCCGTCTGCCATATGTTCTCGCCGGAAGAGAACCGGCAGCTGTTCGAACGCAGCTATGCCGCGCTCGCGCCCAAGGGACGACTCGTCATCTCGGACTTCGTTCTCGAAGCCGACAAGACCTCACCCCGCTTCGGAGCTTTGTTCGCGCTAAATATGCTGGTGAACACGCATGCGGGCGCAAGCTACAGCGAGCCGGAATACGAGGCGTGGCTGAAAGAGGCCGGCTTCACCGAGACGAAGCGCGTCCGCATGCCAGGGCCGGCTAATCTGATGATCGCAACGAAGTAAAAGAAGGCAATCTCAGATGAGTCGTGCATAATATTGCTTAGCAATATCTAGTCCTGTAAGATCCTGCTATATGCGGACGACGAAGACCTTGTCTATTACCATTCCTCCGGAGATGCTCTCGCGCGCCGAAGCCCTGGCACGGAAGGAAAATCGAACCATGAGTGAACTCATCCGAGAAGCACTGCGCCACTACGAGCGCCAGCATTGGTGGGATGAAATGAATGTCTATGGTCGGGGTAAAGCTATCGCCGCTGGAGTGAAGGATGAGGACGACGTGGTACGTACCGTCCACGAACATCGCAGGGAACAGCGCCGCGCCCCTAAGAAACGATCCGCATGATTGCGGTGGTTCTGGATAGCAATGTCTATATCTCGGCTTTGCTGTTTGGAGGCAATCCTCGTCGGATCATCCGCTTAGCCGAAATCGGCTTAATCCAGTTATATAGCTCGAGGGAACTGCAAGCCGAGGTCGAGCGTGTCCTCACTGCAAAGTTTCACTGGCAGCAGATGAGAGTGATTGGGGCCACCAAATATCTCTGGTCTTTAACTCGCCGCGTTCGACCGACCAGCAAAGTAACCGATTGTGTCGATTCGGATGACAATCGCGTCCTCGAATGTGCGATCGAGGCACGCGCGGGTTGGCTCATCACTGGCGATCAGCACCTGCTGGCGCTGCATCCTTACAGGCATGTTGCAATCGTGACTCCGCGACAATTCCTCGACAGCAGTACATGGAGAAAAGAAGAGTGAGCGGAATGTTATCCGGTGCCCCACCCATTCGCGGTTTTCGAATGAGTGGGGATTTTGGTTAGAAGGAAGTTTGGAACCCTCTTACAAAAACCTACACTCCAATCACGCCCACAAGCTCCTTCACCGAGTCGGCGCTCTTCTGCAGCGCGGCTTGCTCTTCCGGCGTCAGTTTAATCTCGATGATCTTCTCGATACCATTCGATCCCAGCTTGCACGGCACGCCGATGAACAATCCATTGATGCCGTACTCGCCCTCAAGATACGCCGCACAAGGAACAATCTTCTTCTTGTCTTTGAGAATCGCTTCCACCATCTCCGCCACTGCAGCCGACGGCGCATAGTAAGCGCTACCCGTCTTCAAATGCTTCACAATCTCGGCACCACCGTCACGCGTGCGCTGTACCAGGCGATCAATCGTCTCCTTGTCCATCAGCTCGGTAATCGGAATACCGGCGACGGTCGAATACCGTGGCAATGGAACCATGGTGTCGCCGTGTCCGCCCAGCACAAATGCGGTCACGTTCTCCACCGAAACATCCAGCTCGCGGGCGATAAACGCCCTGAAGCGCGCTGAATCCAGAATGCCAGCCATGCCGATCACGCGGTTGCGCGAGAATCCGCTCTGCTTGTAGGCCGCCTGCGCCATCGCATCAAGCGGATTGGAAACAATGATCAGAATGCAGTTGGGTGAATACTGAACGGCCTTGCCGACCACATCGCTCATGATCTTGTAATTGGTGTTGAGCAAGTCGTCGCGGCTCATGCCCGGCTTGCGCGGAATGCCGGCGGTGATTACCACAATGTCAGAGTTCGCGGTGTCGGCATAATCGTTGGTGCCCAGCACGTAGGAGTCGCGCTTCTCGATCGGCATCGCCTGCAGCAAATCGAGACCCTTACCTTGTGGGACACCCTCAATGATGTCGATCAGAACCACGTCGGCGTGCTCTTTCGACGCCAGCCAGTGGGCCGCCGTTGCGCCCACGTTTCCCGAACCAACCACAGTTACCTTCTTACGCATGAGTCCTCGCAGTAGAGGCTGCCGGCTATTAGGCGTCAGCTCTCAGTAAGATTTGTGAAGCGCGCCCGACCGTAGCGGTCTGCGCGTCTTTTCAGAAACCAATAATTTTAGCTGACGGCTGCAAGCTGATAGCTGACAGCTAAGAAATGAAATGGCGCGGGCGACAGGGATCCTGCCGCCCTTGTGCACTACTTCGTCGCGTACGCCGCTACCGGCGACATGTTCTGAATCATGTGCGACGCGAATTCGCTGGTCGCCACCTTGGTCGCGCCCTCCAGCATTCTTTCGAAGTCGTACGTGACCTTCTTCTGCTGGATGGTCTGCTCGAGCGAGTCCTCGATCAGCTTAGCCGCTTCATGCCAGCCCATGAACTCGAACATCATCACGCCCGACAACATGACCGAACCAGGATTGATCACATCCTTGTCAGCATACTTCGGCGCCGTGCCGTGCGTGGCTTCGAAGATCGCGTAGCCGTCTCCGATGTTCGCGCCCGGAGCGATTCCTAATCCGCCAACCTGCGCGGCTGCCGCGTCCGAAATGTAATCGCCATTTAGATTCGGCGTCGCCAGCACGGCATACTCGTCGGCGCGCGTCACAATCTGCTGGAAGATGCTGTCGGCAATGCGATCGTTGATCATCAGCTTCGACTTCCACGCGCTGTTGCCGTGCGTGAAGTAGATGCTGTCGATCACACCCTTTACTTCCTTGTAGAGCACATCGCGGAAGTCCGCCGGCGCGAACTCCATGCCCGGCTCGACCAGCTTCGCGTTCTCTTCCACCGTGAGTCCGGGATTCTTGTCGAGATTGTCGATGATCCAGCTCTCACGCTCGGTGATTACCTCCTGGCGGAACTCTTGCGTCGCCAGTTCATAACCCCACTCGCGGAACGCGCCTTCGGTGAATTTCTGGATGTTACCCTTGTGCACAATCGTCACCGACTTGCTCTTGTTCTTCAGCGCGTATTCGATGGCCATACGCACCAGGCGCTTCGTGCCGGTGATCGAGATCGGCTTGATGCCAATGCCGGAATCCTCGCGCACGTGCTTGTTGGTGCCGGCGAGCATCTCTTTGTTGATGAAATCGATCAGCTTCTTCGCCTGCGGTGTTCCCTGTTTCCACTCGATCCCGGCGTAGACATCTTCCGTGTTCTCGCGGTAGATCACCAGATTCATGCGCTCCGGATGCTTCACTGGAGAAGGGATGCCCTTGTAGTACTTCACCGGCCGCACGCACGCGTAGAGATCCAGGATCTGGCGCAGCGCGACATTCAGCGAGCGGATGCCGCCGCCCACAGGCGTTGTTAGCGGTCCCTTGATGCCGATGCGCAAGTCGCGGAATGCCGCAACCGTGTCGTCCGGCAACCACGTTTTGAAGCGATCCATCGCCTTCTCGCCGGCGAAGACTTCGTACCACGAGACGCGGCGCTTGCCGCCATAAGCGAGCTCAACTGCAGCATCGAACACGCGCACCGACGCTTTCCAGATGTCGCGTCCGGTACCGTCGCCTTCGATGAAAGGAATGATGGGGTTATCGGGAATGGTGAACTTACCGTCGTAGGTAATTTTGCTCCCGCTGGCGGGCAAAGGGATTCCGTTGAAAGAAGCTGCCACTAGGCACCTCGCAAAATATGAATAGAATGAACCCAGGCTGTAGACAGCCGCGTCGGGAGGAGGAAGCACGCGCACAACCGGCGTAACGCCGGAACCCTGAGTCAGTATGATGGCAGCGACGGGTGTATCATCCTCGGCTTACATCTGCCGCGTCCGTAATAGAAGCGCTTGCTACCGTATCCCGAACTCAATTACGTTATCACCGCTGGATGTGAGGTTCAATGGAAACCCATGGTCGCGCGTCACACATTGGTGTGAGTCACGCACACCTGTGACGAAGAGCACATCGGCCCGCCTCAGGCCTGGAGATGCCGCTGATAGACCTCCCGCGTCCCTCGCAACATTTCTGTTAATTGCATCTCGGGATCAAAGCTGTCGTCCGCTCCCAACATCTTCCACAGCAACTTTTGCACTGCGCGCCGCGGATGTTCCGCTACTGGCAGCCATTTCCGCGCTCGTCCGGTCACCAGCCGCGTGACATGCTCCAAGGTTCGTAGGAAATGTGCACTCGCGGTCAGCCGTTCAAGTTCTTCACTGCTCAGCAAGTCTTGATCGCGCAACAGCTGCAATCGATCCCGCAAACTACCCGCCAGCCAAAGGTGATGCCGTGCCTGCAGCATCCCCGCAAGATAATCGAGATCGTAGATTCCGCCCGGACCAGTCTTGAAGTTTTGCGATCCCTCGCTGCGTTCCAGGCGTTCACGAACCTCGACCAGCTCAGCATTGAATTTCGGCCGCTTGGCCATCGCCCAAATCCCTTCCTGCACCGCTCGCAGCGCGCGACCTGCCACCTCGACATCTCCCGCCACATAACGCAACTTCAGATAAGTTAGCGCCTCCCACGGTTTGGCTTCGCCTCGAAAATACGTAGCAAGCTGTGTCGGCGTCACAATCAACTCACCCTCGCGCCCATGCGGACGCAAGCGGGCATCAACGGGAAACACGGTTCCGTCGCGCGTATAAGCAGTCAGTGCTTCCATGAGGCGCTCGGCGGTGCGCAGTATTTTCTGGCCATCGTCGTGTTCGTCGCACACAAACAGCACATCGCCATCGGAGAGCAAGTCAAACTCGCGAGCGCCCAGCCGGCCCAAGCCCATCACCGTGAACCGCGCGCCCGGCCCGGCAATTGCCAACGCTGCCTGCATGGCTGCATCCGCCGCCGCAGTGTTGTCTGCCAGCGAATCAAATACATCACGCAGCTGAAACAAATCCACCGCTCCCGACAAAAACAATCGCCGTCTGTAGTGACGGCGCAGGATCGACATTGCTTCCGCACGATCAACCTTTTCGTTTGCCAGATAGGCAAACACAGGGTCAGCCGGGGCAATTGCACCACTTGGCGAATCGTCGACGAACAAGTCTGGCGCTCCGGAATGCCGACGCTCTTCGATCTGCTCGAGCAGCGAAATCTCTCCTGGATGGCGCACCAGAATGTCCGTCAGGAATTCGCTAAATTCGAAAATCGTCAGCGCTCGCTCCACGTTCTCCGGCGAACGCAACACCACGCCGTAGCGTTCCGAGGTAGTCCCGGCCGAGCTGAGAAAGCGATCAAGATTGCGCCGCGCGTGCTGCGAAAGGTCATCCCGTGCGGCGATCTCCAGCAGTCGCGGCGAATCCATCGCCAGGCGCTGCATCATCTGGCTGTAGGAGCTCTCGGGCGTGGCCGCAAACTCCGGCTGCAACTCGAACTTCGCGGCATCCTGATCGTGACTTTGCTCGTGATAGATCACCCGCTGGTAAATCTCTGCAACCGCCGTCATGCGCCGCCGCACATGCGCCAGAAATTCTTCAGGAGTAAGCGGGACGGTTCCCTCGCGGGTCAGGCTGCGGGCCAGCGCGTGCACCTCGTTCCGCGACAGCGGCAGCCGATGCGTCTGCTGGCCGTGCTGCAGCTGCAGCCGATGTTCCAGGTTGCGAAGGAACTCGTAAGCATTGGTCAGGTTCTGGAAGTCCTTGCTGCTGATGTGTTCCTTGTCGTGTAGTTTCTGCAACGCGAAAAGTGTGCCCCGGGATCGCAGCCAGGGCTCGCCGCCGCCATAGACGCGTTGCAGGCATTGCACCAGAAACTCGATATCGCGGATTCCACCGCGATCGATCTTCACATCAACGCCGGTTTGCGCCACTTCCTTCAACAGGTTCTTGCGGCGATGTGTGCCGATCTTCTCCCGCGTGTCCAAGGCGGTCTTGATCGCCGCGAAATTCAGCTCCGGACGGTATACATACGGCTGCAGAGCACGCGTGAACTCACGGGCCAGTCCGACATCGCCGGCCGAATGGCGCGCCTTGATCATGGCTTGCAGCTCCCAATCGTGAGCGATGTGCGAGTAGTAATGGATCGCGTGCGGCAGCGACACCGACGGCGGTCCCTCACTTCCTTGAGGACGCAGGCGTAGATCAATCCGAAAGACCGGTCCCTCGCGCGTATGTCGCGCCAGCATCTCCGTGGTTTGTTGCGCCAGGCGGATGAAGTATTCGCGATTGGAGATTTCTGCTCCCGCCGGCTCAACCCCGCCGTCGTTGAGAAAAAGCAAGTCGATGTCAGAGCTGTAATTGAGTTCGTTGCCGCCCAGCTTGCCCAACGACAAAACTGCGAAGCGCGAATCGACCACGCGTCCTTCGGCATCGATTCGCTGCGCTCGTCCGAAGCGATGTTGCAGCTGGGACTCCGCCTCGCGCAGCGCTTCCTCGATGAGCACATCGGCCAGCGCCGAAATCTCCGCTGTCGTCTCAGCCAAAGTCGCGATGGCCAGCACATCGCGCAGCATGATGCGGATGTACTCGCGCCGCTTGAAGCGCGCCAGCAGCGCCGCCGTATCCGTCTCGAAAGATCGCGAGCGCATGCGCGCGAAATCTTCCTGGAACTCCTCACGGGAGTGCGTGCGATCCAGATCGCCGCTCGCGCGTAAAGCTGTGGAAGAGGTCGGGATTATGGATCAGAGTTTCGCCGAGCCAGGGGCTATAGCCGAAGACTACGACTGCGTAATGCACCAGCGAGGGATGCTTCTCCAGAAGTTGCAGCAACTCAGAAGACGACGTCTCCGCCAGACGTTCGAACTGATTGACCGCAGCATCGGGATCAGGCGCGGCCGGTAGCAGCGCCGAGAGCGACTCGTAGACTTTGTTCGGCACCAGGTCGCGGATATGGGTCAGGTGTCTGGCCGCTGCGTCAACGTCGCGAAACTGGAATTCAGCCGTCCGTGCAGTTGCGCGTTGTTCCAGTTCAGGCACCACTTGGGATTCTATAGTCCACGCGCAGAATGCTGCCGCAAAAGAGTTTCAGGCGCAACGCAGCCCACTCACAAACAGGGTTTGAGTTGCTGCTGTTATTCGCACATTGCGGTGGACTTTGCGAGCCCGGTCGGCCTGCTTGCTATCATTCAACGTGCTGTCCAGGACAAGGCGTATAGCCCGGAGCGTCCCGTGAACTGGCTCAGGCGCTTTTTTGCTTTTGACGATCGCAACACCACGCTGACTCGTGAGGTTCTGGCCGGTCTGACCACCTTCACAACAATGTCTTACATTGTCGTGGTCAATCCTGGCATTCTCTCCACGGCAGGAATTCCGGAGGGCCCGTCATTCGTTGCGACCGCGCTAGTCGCTGCGCTCGGCTGCTATCTGATGGCCTTCTATGCCAACCGGCCTTTCGCCGTCGCGCCCTACATGGGCGAGAACGCCTTCATCGCGTTCACTGTGGTTAAGGTTCTGGGGATCCGCTGGCAAGCAGCGCTGGCGGCGATCTTCATCGCCGGCGTGCTGTTCATTCTCATGACTGTCCTGCACCTCCGGAAGTGGGTCGTCGAAGGTGTGCCGGCCTCGCTGCGTTTTAGCTTTGCCGTCGGCATGGGATTGTTCCTCACGTTCATCGGGCTAAACGAAACCGGCATCGTTCGACTCGGCGTTCCCGGAGCGCCGGTGCAGGCGGGACAACTGACATCGGCGCCAGTCCTCGTCGCGATGTTAGGCGTCGTGCTGCTCGCGATACTCCTTATTCGCAAAGTTCCCGGAGCCATCCTGCTTGGGATTGTCATTACTGCGATCGTCGCTTTCCTTGTCCGTGTCGCACCGCCGCCTCATGGTCTCGTCAGCATGCCTCCCAGTGTCGCCCCCATCGTTTGGCAGCTTGATTTTCGCGAAGCCTTCACCTGGAAGGCCTTCCCAGTTGTGCTCACGATGTTCATCATGGCCTTTGTCGACACCATGGGCACGCTGATCGGGGTCTCGGCGCGGGCCGGCTTTCTCGATAAGGATGGGCATCTGCCGCAGATCGAGCGCCCGATGCTGGTCGACGCCATCACTACCACGATCGCTCCCGCTCTCGGCACCAGCACCTCGGGCGCTTTCCTGGAGTCGGCTACGGGCATCGAAATGGGCGGCAGGACCGGCTTCACGGCGTTTATCACCGGGACATGTTTCCTGCTTGCGCTGTTCTTCGCTCCCTTCGTGGCTGCCATTCCCGCCGAAGCCTACGGGCCGGCGCTCATCATTGTTGGACTGTTCATGCTCGCGCCCATCGTCCACATCGACTTCGACGATTACACGGAATCCATCCCCGCCTTCGCGGTGGTTGTCCTCATGTCCTTCACCTTCAACATCGCCATCGGCATCTGTGCCGGCTTTGTGCTTTATCCAATTTGTAAGATTGTTGCCGGTAAGACCAGCCAGTTGAAGCCCGGCCTCTGGGTGTTGTCCGGCCTATCGCTACTCTTCTTCATCTTCTATCCGTATCATTAATTGCTTCCTTTGCCGGTAAACTCACGTCTGCGGTTCGAAGAAAACGCATCTAATTTTTTCCCTAGCAGCGAGCAATCCATTCTCAGGAGAGATCGTGCGCAGAAATCCGGGGTTATGTGGCGCATCGCAGCGGCCGAGGCTATGGTACGCATTGGTTGCTATCTTGATGATTTCGCCTGCCCTCGCGCAGGATGCCCCCGAACAACCCAAGCAGTCCGACTTCTATAATTTCGAGCATTATGTCCACGTCGTCCCCAGAAATCCGTCGGATTACCACCCGATCACCGCGGAAGGCCGGTTGGGATGGTTCACCCGCGCGACGATCGGCCCGAAGAGCCTGGCAGGAGGCCTGTTTTCGGCGGGCATCGGAACCGCATTCAATAATCCGTACGAGTATGGCCCGCACTGGAATGGCTTTGCCCAACGTTATGGCATGCGCCTCACTGGCATCTCGACCGGCAACGCGATCGAGGCAACATTGGGAGCGGCCTGGAGCGAGGATCCGCGATACTTCCATACCGTTCACGCCGCCTTCGGGGATCGGGTTAAGAACGTGATCGACCTGACCTTCCGCGCCTACCATGACGACGGCGAGCGCCATCCGGCTTATGCCCGTTTCGTAGCGGTCTTCGGCAACAACTTTCTTTCGAACACCTGGCGCGTGCAGAGCGAGGCCGACTGGCAGCATGCCATGATTCGCAGTGCCGAAGGCTTTGGCGGCCGCATGGTGTCCAATGCGGTCAGCGAGTTCTTCCCCCAGGTATGGAGAAAGGTGCGCAAGAAGCCCGACCCGTTTCCCGCCTACGAACACAATCCATAGAAGATTGTTTTCAGCGTGATGGAAAAGTGCCGTGGTAGGCTTATGATCTTTAGCGCTGCCAGCAGGCACCCGGAGGAACGCCCGTGAGGAACTACTTCGTCGTCGAAAATCTGTTGACCCACGCGGAAATCCCCAAAGACGGGAGCGTCAGCACTACGATTCATCATGATGAGCGCGTCAAAGTCTCGCTCCTCGGCTTCTCCGGCGGCCAGGAGCTGAACAAAAATACCTTAACCACTCCTGCCTTTCTCGAAATCCTGGAGGGGACTGCACGTGTAACGCTCGATGGCGAAGAGAAGGAACTCACGCGCGGCGCATGGATCTACATGGAGGCCAACGTTCCGCACTCGGTTTATGCCCGGACTGAAATGGTGATGTTGTTGACGATGCTGCTCAGCAAAGACGTAAGGGTGCCGGCCGGCAAGGAAGTAAAGCGGTAGTTCGACATTACATCGATTGGGCCGCCATCGCGCGAACGAACTCTCGAACAATCGGCGGGATTTCGCCCTTCAGAGCGCGCCGCTCGGGCTGAAACAGTGTCCCCACGAAGAACGGATGCCCCTGCAACTCTCCACCCCGGACCTCTCCCGCGGTATCGCGCGCCGCCACGCGGAACTTTCCGTTAAATAGCAGCGCTTCGCACTCCTTACTCGGTCCGTAGTTGCAGTGATACCCTTCCGTGATTGTCTGCGTTCCGTAACTCTTGTGAAGCATGCTGTCGGGAACCAGCACTATCTTCGACTCCACTTCTACCAGTGAGCACGAGAGCTTTGAGATTAGTGGCTTCAGGGCTTCAGGATTGCTCTCCGCGTGCTCGGCGTCTCGCGCCCCTAGAACATTGCGCGCATATTCGATCAGCGCGTGCTGGAAGCCGGCGCAGGTGCCGAGAAACGGAATCTGCTGTTCCCGCGCGAACTGGATCGCATCCAACACGCCTTGCATGTTCTCGTACGGACTGGCGGGAATGCACCAGATCCCCTGATATGGCGCCAGATCGTTCGCCGGATCGCTGATTGCGGCGGTCGCAACCCAATCACCGGTGACCTGCACGCCTAGATCGGCCGAGACAAGTTTGAGTGCTTCGGGAATGGATCGGTGGGCAATAACGGCGGGATTGTGGTCTCCCACGAGCGCAATACGGAATCGCGTGCTCATGGGAGTTCAGTATAACGCGGGTTCCGGCACGCAGCATCAAGCGGCCGTGCTGCTGGCCGCATCTGCCTTAATCAGGTAGACCACGAACACCGTTCCGCTTCTGCCTCCGCCGTTGCGACTGCGAAAGCGAATCGACCCACCCTGGTTCTGCAGAATCTGTTTGCTGATCCATAAGCCCAATCCCGTCCCAACGTCCTTCTTGGTGGTGAAGAATGGCTCGAAGATCTGCGCCCGAGATTCTTCGGGAATTCCGGCGCCGCGATCGGCGATGGTCACTTGCGCGCCGGCGCGAGTTTCCTTGACGCGAATTGTTACTTCCGATTTAGCTGGCGAAGCGTCGATGGCATTGCTCAAGAGATTGGCGAGGACTTGCCGCAGCTCGCCCGGCACGCCATACAAGTGAACGGCGCCGTCGACCTGGACGGTCGCGGATATTTCGCGGGAGCTCAGCTTGCCCTGGAAGACATCGACCACACTCTTCAGGAGATCGCCCAGCTCGAACATCACCGGTGCGCTCGCCTGACGATAAAAGCCCAGCGTCTGGCGCGTGATGTGCCCTACTCGCTGCAGTTCGCGGTCGGCCATATCGATCAGCATGCGGCAGGAATCCTGCGAATGTTCGGCGCGCGCCAAGTACAGCAGATTGGTTACAGCTTCCAGCGGATTGTTGATCTCGTGGGCAATTGTCGCGGCCAGCCGGCCGGCGGCAGCCAGCTTTTCTGTTTTGCGCAGCGCCTCTTCTGTGCGCTTTCGGCCGCTGATATCCATGCACATGCCGGCCATGCGCAGAGGCTCTCCCGTGCTGCTGTATTCGACCGTTCCGCGGCCGGCAATCCAATAGGTGCTGCCATCGCGACGAAGCGTCCGATATTCGATGTCATACTCCGACCTGTTTTGGAAGGAAGCCGCTATGGTGGCCTCTGCGCGCGCCAGGTCGTCGGGATGCACCGTCGTCTTCCAGGCTTCGAAGGTCCCCGGGTAGGCGCCGCGCGCGAATCCGTGCATGTCTTCTACTTCCGGCGACCATTGCACCCGTCCACTGGGAATGTCCCACTCCCAATCGCCGACATTCGCCGCCGCGCGCGCTACAAAGCGTCGCCGCAGACGGTCCAGTTCCTGCAGCTTCTCATTGGCTGCACTCAATTCTTCATTTGCCTTTACCAGTTGGACCGCCCGCTCTTCCGCCTCGCGCAGCATCGCCATGTTGGACAGAATCTTCGGCACAACCAGCGGCAGCGCGATCGCGGTAGCCACCGACGCCAGTGCGGTCACGACCTTCACGTACGCTGAGATCCAGTAGACCGGATGCCACAGGGTTACGGCCTCCATGAAGTGTGTCCCGCCGCAGGCGATGATGAAGGTCCCGAACGCCAGAAACATCCAGTGGAACGGAATTCCGCCTCTACTGGCGCGCACCATGTACAGCAGCGTGAACGAGATGACGACGTAGGAGATTCCAATCAACAGATCGGACACCAGGTTCACGGAGATCAGCGTCTGGTTGCCGAGGTAGCAGAAGACATGCGGCATGAACTGGAGATTCGCCAAGCCGCGTCCCAGCACCGGCCACAGCAGGGCGCTCGCCGCCAGCAGCGCCAGACCGGCGCTGAAATATCTCACCTGCGCGGCGCGCTGCCTCGCCAACGTTTCCACATCGTTTCTGGAAAAGCTGCTCCAACCAGATGAGGACATCAATCACTCCTCCATCAAACGTCGCATATTTGTCGAGTACTCGGAGAGCGTGGCGGGCATAGCGGCGGCCGCCGGCCGTACTGCTTCTTCCTTGCGGAAACAACGACCGCACCAGCCAATCGCAGCATTAGATGCTGCTTGCGCAGTCAAGTCAAGCTGGGTTGATATGGCTTGGCAGCGGTGCAGCCATGTCACGGGTCACAACTCAGAGTGACATCTGTCACTCCCAATTTGCCCCTTAACGTCCTAACTTTGCCTGTTGGCATCGCATCGAGGAAAGGCCTGCCATGCATTGGCAGACATCGGTGAAAACTCCATGAGCTCCACAATCGCTCCGCCTCCCGCTCCGGTGAAGACACCGCCTACGGGACCGCCGAAAGCGCCGCCGGCTGCAAGTCCGGTCTCATTAATCATCGGCATCGTCATCGCGGCCATCATCGCCGTGGTCGTCCTGAAGATTCCTGCGTTAGGCACTCCCTGGTCGCAGGCATACGATCCCATTGGGCACTGGTTCCTCTCGACGTTGCTTGCCGCATTGCCGGTCATCGTGCTGCTGGGCAGCCTGGCCTTCGGCCACGTCAAGGCGCACTATGCTGCCCTGCTTGGCCTGGGAACGGCACTCCTGGTCGCGATCTTCGGCTTCCACATGCCGGGCCGCCTGGCAGCAGCCACTGCGGTATATGGCTCAGGCTACGGCTTGTTCCCGATTGGCTGGATCGTGTTGAACGTCATCTTCATGTACCAGCTCACGGTTGACTCCGGACGCTTCACCGTGCTGCAGAAGAGCATGACCGGCATCACGCAAGACCGCCGTCTGCAGCTGCTGCTCATCGCCTTCTGCTTTGGCGCGTTCTTCGAGGGCGCATCGGGATTCGGCACGCCGGTCGCCGTCACTGCCGCGCTTCTGATTGGCCTGGGCTTCCGGCCGCTGCAGGCTTCGGGCCTGTCGCTGATTGCCAACACCGCGCCTGTCGCGTTTGGCGCTCTGGGTACGCCGATCATCGCTCTCGCCAAAGTCACCGGAATTAGTGAGATCACGCTCGGTGCGATGGCTGGCCGCATTCTCACGCCCTTCTGCATCCTGGTTCCCTTCTGGCTGATCTGTGCCTTCGTGGGTTGGTCAGCGATGTTGGAGATTTGGCCAGCGATTCTGGTCGCCGGCGTTTCCTTCGCCATCCCTCAGTACTTCATGGCCAATTATCACGGACCGTGGCTGGTCAACATCGTGGCGTCGATCATTTCGATGGCGTGCCTCGTTGCTTTCCTCTTCGTCTGGCATCCCAAACGGATCTGGACCTTCGAGGGCGAAGACGCGAAGACAGAGAGCCGCGGTAGTCACGGCTATAGCCGCGCCGAAGTTACGCGCGCCTGGGTGCCGTGGGTCATTCTTAGCCTCGCGGTTTTCCTCTGGGGCACACAGACCGGCAAGAACCTGATGAATGCGCCGGAGAAGACCTTCAAGTCGATGGCGACATGGCAAACGCCTCCCAGCAAGATCACCAACCCGCAGTTCCCGGTCGCCACGCTCAACAATCTGGTACTGCGCGTTCCGCCGGTCGTCCTCAAGCCGACGAAAGAACCCGCGGTATTCGGTCTGAACTGGGTCAGCGCGACGGGCACCGCTATTCTGTTCGCGGCGCTCATCTCCGGACTGGTGATGGGATTGAGTATCCCGAAGATCTTTGCCATCTACGGACGCACGCTCATGAAGGTGCGCTTCTCGCTGCTGACGATTGCAGCGATGATGGCGATCGGCTTCATGACGCGCTACTCAGGACTGGATGCGACCATGGGCCTTGCCTTCGCGCGCACCGGACATCTGTATCCGTTCTTCGGCACGCTGCTTGGCTGGCTGGGTGTGGCGCTGACCGGATCGGATACGTCGTCTAACGTGCTGTTCGGCAGCCTGCAGAAGATCACCGCGCAGCAGGTCGGTCTGCCTCCGACGCTGATGGCCGCCGCCAACAGCACCGGTGGCGTGATGGGCAAGATGATCGACGCGCAGAGCATCGTCGTCGCCAGCACCGCGACGCAGTGGTACGGCCACGAAGGCGACATCCTGCGCTACGTCTTCTGGCACAGCATCGCGCTGGCCGCGCTGGTGGGCGTCTTCATCTTCCTGATGGCTTACGTGGCTCCGTTTACGCACTTCGTGGTGCACTGAGGAAGGTTGGGTAGTGCGGCGATTTATCGCCGTGTTCGCCCTCGGTCCAAGATCACCTCCGGTGGGGCGCTCACGAATAGTGAACGCCCCACCGGAGGACAAATCACAAGCAGTAACGGACGCCGGCCTGAAGGCCGGCATTACTCGGGCTCTTGCCACAACTGGCTAAGGAATCGTTCATGCCCGTACTTTTCGACACTTTCAAACTCCGCGCCGAAGCCGTTAGCGCCGAGGTTCATCGCTTCCCGCAGAAATCCGCGGCGATCGACTTTATCGTCGGATATTTGCAATCGGCGGGCGTCACCGACTCGCCGCAGTCCTACGCTGTCTGGGCTGACTGTGCGTTCCTCTCCGGTGTGAATAAGGACAGGATCGCCGAGCGCGTGCCCGGCCTCAGCTTCGAGGTCACGCGCGAGCGCGCCGCCGATTCCAAGATCGGCATCAGCCAACTCGATTGGGCAATGGCAAGCACCGGCTCGCTCGTTCAGGACGCAGCCCCTGTCGAGCGCCGTCTGGCTTCAACGCTGCCGCCGATTCACATCGCGATCGTCGAAACGAGTCGTCTTGTTCCGGACATGCCGACAGTCTTCACGAAGATTCGTCCGGAGCAAACCAACTACATCTCGTTCATCACCGGACCAAGCCGCACGGCCGACATCGAACGCGTGCTAACCATCGGCGTGCACGGCCCGGAAAAACTCATCATCGTCTTCGTCGACGACATGGCTTCGGTGAACTAATGCAAAAAGAATTTCGCGACAAGATCAACACCGCCCTCCACAATCCGAACCTCACCGGAGCGCTGGGCCGCTTTTCTGAGGCCTATCGCATCAGCCGCGAAAAGGCATACGAAGGCATCGATTTCGAAGCCGTTCGCACGCGAATCGCCGATCGCAAAGGCTACGCCGCTGCGCATCTGGACGAACTTGCCGAGCGATTCACCCGCAACATCGAGGCGCGCGGAGCCAAAGTCTTTCGCACCGACGATCCCGCCAAGGTTCGTGAGTACATTCTCAACCTCGCGCAGCAGAACGGCGTCAAGACGGTCGTCAAGTCAAAGTCGATGGCGTCGGAGGAGATTCACCTCAATCCGTTCCTCGAGAAAGCCGGCATCGAAGTCAGCGAGACCGATCTCGGCGAGTGGATCGTTCAGCTCGCCGGGCAAACGCCCTCGCACATGGTCATGCCTGCGATTCACATGACCAAAGAAGAGGTCGCCGACGTTTTCAGCGAACAGGTTGAGCAGGGCCAGCCGCCCGATATTCCCAGGCTGGTGAAGTTCGCGCGCGGCAAGCTGCGCACAAAGTTTCTGAGCGCCGAGATGGGCATCACCGGCGCGAACATCGCGGTCGCCGAAACCGGCACCCTGGTCATCGTCACCAACGAAGGCAACGCGCGCCTGGTCACGACCCTGCCGAAGATTCACGTCGCCATCGTCGGCATCGAGAAGCTGATGTCCGAGTTCGCCGATGTTGTGCCTGTTCTGACCGCACTGCCGCGCAGCGCGACGGCACAACTGCTGACCAGCTACGTCACCATGATCAGCGGCCCGGTGCCCAACACCGACGGCACGCCGAAACAGCTGCATGTCATCCTGATGGACAACCGCCGCACCGAGATGTCGCAGGATCCGAAATTCAAAGAAGCGCTGCAGTGCATCCGTTGCGCCTCGTGCCTGAACGTGTGTCCGGTGTTTCGTCTAGTCGGCGGGCACGTCTTCGGCAAGATTTATACCGGCGGCATCGGAACGATTCTGACGGCCTGGTTCGACGCGCTGAAAGCGTCCGATGACATTCAGAGCCTCTGTATCCAGTGCGGCAACTGCACACAGGTTTGTCCTGGCAAGGTGCCGATTCCAGACTTGATCTTGGAATTGCGGCGGCGGATCGCGGTCGAGAAAGGACAGACGTTCGCGCAAAAGGCGATCTTCTCGGTGGTTAACAATCGCCGACTCTTCCACTCCATGCTGCGCACGGCATCGCTGGCGCAGAAGCCGCTGGCGAAGGACGGATTCATTCGTCATCTTCCGTTCTTCCTCTCCGACATGACAGAATTCCGCAGCCTGCCGGCGATCGCCGACATTCCCTTCCGCGACAAATTCAAGGAGATCAAACAGACGCCCCAGAAGGAGAAGGCGGCGTTCTATTCCGGCTGCCTCATCGACTTCGCCTACCCGGAGATGGGCGAGGCCGTCGTGAAGATCCTCAACAAGGCCGGCATCGAGGTCATCTTCCCGGAAGGCCAGACTTGCTGCGGCGCGCCCGCTCGCTTCAGCGGCGCGTACGAAGTCGCCGCGCAGAATGCGCAGGACAACATCAACGCTCTACTGGAACAGGATGTTGAGTACGTCGTCTCGGCCTGTCCAACTTGCACGGTGGCGCTGAAGCAGGACTTCATCCACACCTTCGAAAGCCTTGGGCAAGCCGATTCCCTCCCCCGCGCGCGCCAACTTGCCGCCAAAGTTGTCGACCTCTCGACCCTGGTGAAGAAGCTGGTCGACGAAGGACGGCTGACGTTCAAAGAAGGCCAGCAACTCGGCAAGGTGACTTATCACGACTCGTGTCACCTGAAGCGCACGCTTAATGTGTCAGAACAGCCGCGCGAGTTGCTGACCAAAGCCGGCTACGAGATTTCCGAGATGTACGAAGCCGACATGTGCTGCGGCATGGGCGGATCGTATTCGCTGAAGCTGCCGGAAATTTCCGCTCCCATCCTCGAGCGCAAGATCGCCAACATCAAGAAGACCGATGCCCAGCTGGTGGTGATGGATTGTCCCGGCTGCGTTCTGCAGATTCGGGGCGGAATGGACAAGGACGGCACGGCCATCAAGGTCGAGCACACCGCGCAGCGGCTGGCGGAAGAGCTGGAATAGCGGGGACAGCCGGCAGAGACTGGTTCCCTTGAATTGTCATCACGAGGAGGCCTTCAGGCCGACGAGGGATCTGCTTTTCGTTGCGTAGTTAAGAAGTCGGTACCGGAGCTATCGGCGTGCTGGAGCTGGAATGAGCCGTGAATGGCGCTTCTGGGTGTACATCCTCGCTAGTAAATCCCGAAGGATCTACACCGGCGTCACGAATGATATCGAACGCCGCGTGCGAGAGCACAAAGAGGGCGATATCGAAGGGTTCACGCAAAAATACAAAATCAATCGTTTAGTTTACTGCGAACGCTTTCGATACATCGGTAATGCGATTTCACGCGAGAAAGCGATCAAGGGCTGGGATCGGCAGAAGCGGGTTGCGTTGATTGAGCAGAGCAACCCTATCTGGGAGGATCTGTCGCTGGAATGGGGTAAAGCGATAGAACTGCTACAGCCTTCGCCAGACCGGCAAGAAGCAGATCCCTCGTCGGCCTGAAGGCCTCCTCGTGATGACAATTCCTGGAAGTCACCCACTGCTGCAAGATGTGCGCAGTTCCGACCTCACTACAAATAACTCAGCCACCAAGCCTTGCGCCGCTGCTTGACGCCCATAAACCACACGCACGGGAAATACAGAATAACCAGCACCGTCAGCCACATCAGGTAAATGAATGGCAGGCCGTGTCCGTAGCCGTTAGGGGTGCGATTCGTCAGGAAGGCGCCGTGTAGCAGCCATTCGGCCGGCTGATGAAACAGCACCGCCATCAACACCGCCAGCAGATGGATCGCGTACAGGTGCAGGATGTAGAAGAACATCGGCACGCGGCCGAAGACCAGCAGCGGTTTGAAGATGCTCGACACCTGCTTCCCATCAAGCCAAGCCAGCAACAGAATTCCCGGTCCTAACGTCATCAGCAAGAACTGCAGCGACGGCGGATACTTCTCCACGTCAAAGAAGAGAATGACGGTCTTCTCCATTGTCGACTGGATGTGCCAGTCGCCCTGAGAAACTCCGCCCAATCCCACCGGCGGATTGCCGTAAAGATTCGTCGCGCGCAGGAAGACGAAGGCGACGATCATGGCCAATCCCAACATGGCCATCCAGCGCTTTCTCTCACGCTGGTCCATCAAGTAAAACGTGCTGAAGACATAGCCCGCCGCCATCACGCCGACCCAGGGAACGATCTGAAAAAGTACAAAGCTTCGCCCGTAACCGATGAGCCGCACACCGCCCCGGACGTGAAGAATAGTCCACAGCCACGCTAGTGAGCCGAACGCCGAGGGACGGACTCTATCCAGGAGATCGTGTCCGACGATCATCAGCACGGCCAGCGTCCCAAGCCAGCGGATCGGCAAACGCACCGCTGCGGCCATGATGACCATCGAGGCGCCCAGCGCCCAGATCACGCCGAAGAAGCCGAATTCCGGCACGAACGACCACGCAAAGCCGACGATGGTGAACTCCACGAAGATCAGCCACAGTCCTCGCGTCCAGAGGAAGCGGCTCAACTCGCGCGGCGTTCTGCGCTGCCCATAGAAGAACGCTCCCGTCCCCGCGAGAAAGAAAAACAACGGCGCGCAGAAGTGCGTGATCCAGCGCGTGAAGAACAGGGCGTAGTAGGTACGCTCGATCGATTCAGGCGGGAAGCTCAGATACGTGAAGTAGTCGCGGGTATGGTCGATGGCCATGAAGATCATGACGAGCCCGCGAACGATGTCGATGGATTCAAGTCGAGCGGAACGGTGAGCCGTAACTAAGTGTGGAGCTTCTGCCGCCGTGGCGGGCTGCAAGGGTTGGGCGGTGTTGGCTTGCGGCATCGCTTTCTCCGCGGTCCGGCTTGCTATCGGTTAACCGGAATCATACCTTGCGCCAAGAGCTGCTACATCGTCGATTCCCGCAACCCATCTCATTGCGGAGGAGCTTCATCACTTTGCCGGCGGAGTTGTTCCCGCAGCCGTGAGCTGCGCCAGCTTTTCCTTTGCCTCCGGACGCGAGAATGCGCCTGAGGGATTGTGCATGTTGAGCGTCAGGACCTTCTGGTAATACTCAACGGCCTTGGCTTTTTCGCCCGACTTCTCATAAGCCTGCGCCAGTAGGCTGAACGTAAACGGATCGGCGAACGACACGTTTTGCAGCTCGGCAATCGCTGTCTTGTAGTCTCCGGCGTAGAGAGCAACGTAACCTGCCAGGTAAGGATAGAAGCGCAACTGGTCGGGATTGCCATTCTTGTCGAGGATGGCCTTGGCCGCCACGAGATGCTGTTGCGCCTGATCGAACTGTCCTCGCCGCGCGGCGATGCGCGCCAGCGCCGCTTCCCAGCGGAAGTCCCAAAGCTCTTTTTCTGCCGGAGTGATCTGAGGATTCTTGAGCGCGGTCAAGTGCCCCTTCTGATACCACTGATATGCGTTGTCGAGATCGCCGGACTCCAGATAGATTCGCGCCAGTTCATCAGCTGTGTTCGCGGCGTCGGCGTAGTTCTTCCAGTTGTATTGCAGATCGAAGGCGCGGCGCTCGTACTCCGCGGCCTTCTCGGCGTTGTGTTGGAAGGCGTAGGAAACAGCCATGACGCGTAGCGCCTGCGAAGCCTGTTGCGTGGTAGCCAGCTCGATGGCCTTGGCCAGGTACTGACGCGCTTCCTCGTACTTGCCTTGCAGGTCGAGGCCGACGCCCATGTAGAGCTGTGCCTCGTAGAGAGTCGGATCCGTCTCGAGCGCCCGCTGATAGAGCGCAACCGATTCGTCCAGCTTGCCATCGGTGTTGAGCTTCTGACCCTGCTTTACCAGCTCCGCGGCTTCCTCAGCTTTGGACTGAGCGGGCTGAGCCGAGGGCGGCTGAGAGGACTGCGATTGCGACTGCGCCGGTAGCCAGGAAGTCGAAAACAACAGGATTGATGTCAGGAGCGCAGCGCGAATGGGACAAATCAGTGACAGCATGGCGGCCATTATGTCACACCCCAACTTCGATGTTGTCTAGAATTGGATGACCGCATACACTGCACATCGACACTTACCTGATAAGGGCAGCTGGATCAAGAAGCGACGGCTAAGCGCGGGCGGTCAGCGAGAGCGTTGGCTGACGGCTTGATCGCGATGCTGTCTACAAAGAGGAGGTCATCATGAAAGAGAATCCTGTTCGTCGAGCCTTCATAAGAAATGGCGCCTGTGGCGCTGTAGCGCTGGCTGCGGGAAGTTTGTTGAACCTCAACATCGACGCGTCTGCCCAGGACCAAAAGCAGCCGGCCTCTCCACCAAAGGGCACGGCGCTGACTCAAGAGTGGCAGCAGTCGCTGACTCCCGAGCGAATCATCGAGCTCGCCAAGATCGGCAATCAGCGCTTTGTCAGCGGACAACCCATCCAACGCAACTACGAGCGCGACATTCACGATACCAAGAAGGCGCAGTATCCGGCGGCGATTGTGCTGAGTTGCATCGATTCGCGGGCGCCGGCCGAGATCATCTTCGATGCCGGTATCGGCAACATTTTCAATGCGCGTGTGGCCGGCAACGTTGCCGATCCCGACATGGCGGGCAGCATGGAATTCGCCTGCAAAGTTTCGGGCTCCAAACTCGTGCTGGTGATGGGCCACACTAACTGCGGGGCGGTGAAGGGCGCCATCGATAAAGTTCAGCTGGGAAACCTGACGCAACTGGTGGAGAAGATCTATCCGGCAGTGGAAGCGACGAGCAATTTCCCCGGTGACAAGAGTTCCAAAAATCTGGAATACGTCGATGCGGTTGCCGCCAAGAACGTGCAGCTGACCGTACAGGATATTCGCAAGATCAGCCCCATCCTCGCCGAGCTGGAGCAGCAGAAGAAGATCATGATCGTCGGCGCGATGTACAGCGTGAAGACCGGCAAAGTCGATTTTCTGTGATGGGCTGGGACGATCACTCGTCCCGCAGCGTCTTCATGGGATCGACTCGCGTAGCGCGATAAGCCGGCAGCGTGCATGCAAGCAGGCCGACCGCAGTCATCACGAGCGCGACCGTGCTGAAGGTTGCCAGGTCTCGCGCGCTCACTCCGTAGATCACGCTGGAGAGCACACGTCCCAAGGCCAGCGCGCCGGCAAGACCGATCACGACGCCAAGCAGTGTCGGCTTCATGCCTTCAACGATGATCAAGCGCAGGACATCGCGAATCTGCGCCCCGAGCGCCATGCGAATACCGATTTCGCGCAGTCGCTGGCGCACCGCATACGCCAGCACGCTGTAGATGCCGACCGCAGCCAACAGCAGCGCCAGTCCGGCGAAGCCCGACAATAGCAGCATAGTAAAGCGCTGTTGCAGTAAGGATTCCTCCACCGTGTCCTGCATCGTCTTGACGAACAGCAGCGGCACTTCGCTATCGACGTCATTCACCGCATTGCTGATGGCTGATACTAGGCTGCTTGGATCGGTGCGGGTGCGCACCGCCAGGGTCATGCCGAACGACTGCCAATGACCATCCCTGCCGGCCGAAACCTGTCCCAGCGGCATGTAGAGCATCGAAGCAGAACGAGTTTGACTCAGCGCGTCATCCTTTACGTCGGCAACCACCCCGACGACCTCGCGTGTCGCCCCGGGGAAAAAGTACAACGTGAGCCGTTTGCCAATCGGATCTTCATTGGGCCAAAACTGTCTGGCCATGGACTGGCTGATCAGAATAGCGCCGGGACGTCCGGGAACATCGGAGTCGTTGAAGTCGCGCCCGCGCAGCAGCGGAATGTGCATGGCGCTTCTGTAGCCGGGGCTGATCAGGCGGACGTCAACTTCAGGCTGGTCCGCCATCGCCAGCAACGGGCGCCCCTCGATTTGTACCGGTTGATGCGAGCCGCCGCCGGTCAGAGGCAACGCATCAATGACGCCGGCCGACTGCACGCCGGGCAGCGCCCGCACGCGTTGCAGCACGCGATCGTAGAAGCTGATCTGCTGCTGGGGCGTGGTGAACTTGGTCGACGGAATCGACAGGAACATGGTGATTACGTGGTCGGGATCAAAGCCGGGATTGACGCCGCGCAGCATCCACAGGCTGCGAATCAGCAGGCCGGCGCCGATCAGCAGCATGAGCGAGAGCGCGACTTCGGCGACCACGAGTATGCCGCGGGTTCGGCTGCCACCGGACTCGGAAGCGGTGCGGCCAGCGCTCTGTTTCAGCGCTTCACTGACACCTTCTGTGGTTAGACGCAATGCGGGCAGTAGTCCGGCAAGAATTCCGGTGACGAGCGAGATGCCAAGGGTGAAGGCCAGTACCCACCAGTCAAGGCCAATGGCTTCGGAGCGCGGCAACTGATTGCCGACAAACTTCACCATGAACACGGTTGCGTAATGCGCGAGGATCAGGCCGAACGCGCCACCGGCAACCGCCAGGATCACCGTCTCCGCAAGCACTTGTTGCAAGAGGCGGCGACGGCTAGCTCCGAGAGCAGAGCGGATGGCGATTTCTTTGCGCCGCGAAAGCGTATTGGCCAGCACCAGATTCGCGACGTTGGCACAGGCGATCAGGAGCACCAAGGCGACCGCACCCAGCAGAATGAGCAGCCCCGGACGAACATCGCCGACCAGATCATCGCGCAAAGGAACAGCAGTTGCGCCCCAGCCTTTGTCGTCCTTGGGATACTGCTGCGCCAGCCGGTCGGAGATGGTAGACAGTTCGGCTTTGGCCTGCTCCAGCGTGACGCCAGATTTCAGACGGGCAATCACACCATAATTGTGGTCGTCGCGAACGGCGCGGTCCTGCGGCGGTCCAGTTCTGCGGCTTCCACATCTGCGGCTGATAGCCGGGATAAGTGGGATATTCGAAGCCGCGCGGCATGACGCCGACCACAGTGAAAGCCTGGTCATTCAGCTGAATGTTGCTTCCCACGATCGCGGGGTTCGCGCCGAATTGGGTTCGCCAGGTGTCGTAACTCAGGATGACTTCGTGATCGCGACCAGCCTGGTCTTCACCTGCGACGAAGGCACGGCCGAGAATCGGCTGCGCGTGCATGATAGGGAAAAAACCATCGGTCACCGCGACCATACGAACCACTTCCGGACGTCCCTTGCCGGTCAGGGTGTAGCGGCCGAAGCCGTAGGCCGACATGTCTTCAAAGCTGTGAGCCTGCGCGCGCCAGTCGAGGAAATTGGCGGGCGAAACCGCGAACAGCGTCATGCCGGGAAAGCTGGCAGGCGGCGGAATATGGTAGAGCGAGACCAAGCGCTCCGGCTGGTCAAAGGCGAGCGGCCGCAGCAGCACCGCGTTCACCACGCTGAAGATCGCGGTGTTGGCGCCGATGCCGAGCGCGAGCACGAGGACGGCTACCGCGGTAAAGCCGGGACTCTTGCGCAGCGCGCGCCAGCCGTATCGAATGTCTTGACCGAGATGTGCCAAATCCAATTTCCTCTTCTGAAGATACGCACGGCGTGAGGCCGCGGTTCGCAGGGTCGTTCAGTTAGAGACTGCATATTTCGTGCCAGACGGGAATGGGTTAAGTTGAAGGCTAAGCGGACATCGGCTGCGCGAGTTCAGCCGGCGGCGTTCGTTTTCGAACAAGGCGTCCGCAGGCGGACGGGGGAAATTCCAGCACCAGACGCTGAAGCGCAATCCGAGGAGCGCAGGTTCGACACGGCTAAACAGACTGCTGGAAGACGCGTAGTGCGACTCGCGTGTCGTCGGCTGAAGCCGACTCAGGAAAGAAATAATCGGCTTAGACGCTGGCCTGAAGGCCAGCTCTACCCGAAAACCACGCTCCGATCGACTCTTTCAGCAGCCTGTAAATGCGTGCCTTGAACTGGACCAACTGGGCTGATGACTTGCGACGGACGATTGATTATGCTGATACTCCCAGCAAATTTACGGGCTATTAAGAGCAGGTTGGCGCTTTCTGGCAGATCATTACGTTTGGGGAATGGCATCTTAATTAGTGAGTCCTAAGCGGCTCAGCAAGTAAGGGATCATCTTGACCAAGGTTCGGAGGTTGGTTCGCTCGGTACGCGCCTTCTCGCGCGAGTGGTCGCGACTATCCGCCCAAGCGCAAGTAGAACTGGAATTCGTGCAGCCGCGCCGGCTCAAGCTGGGCGTCGCGCTGGGCGGCGGCTTCGCGCGCGGCCTGGTCCACATTGGAGTTCTGAAGGCGCTGGAAGAAGCGCAAATCCCCGTCGACTTCATTGCCGGAACCAGCGTCGGCGCGATCATTGGAGCGTGTTACTGCACCGGCTTGAGCGCAGCCGAGCTGGAAGAGATAGCGCGTGCGCTGCGCTTCAAGCATTTCGCCCGCTGGACGGTTTCGCGCTACGGCTTCTACAACAACGATCGCATGACGCGATTCTGCGCGCGCGTGTTGAAGGTCACCGCGTTCGAAGAGCTGAAAATCCCCCTCGCGATCACAGCGACGGACTTTCGCAGTGGCGAAGCTGTGGTGTTCAGTCGCGGCGCGCTGGCGCCTGCGATCCGCGCCAGCTGCGCTTATCCGGGAATGTTTCTGCCGGTAGAGATCGACGGACGCGCCTATATCGACGGCATGCTGGCTTACGCAGTGCCGACCACACCACTTCGGCAGATGGGAGCCGAGCGCGTGCTCGGCGTGCACCTGAGCGCGCATTGGGACCAGAATCGAACGCCGCGCCATTTGTTTGAGGTGATCGGGCAGTGCTTTTCCATTGCGCAGGCCAAGATGTCAGAGCAGTGGAAGAAGGATGCGGAGCTCGTCCTAGAACCCGACGTCAGGGGCTATTCCTACGATTGCTTCGATCGTTGTGATGAATTGATTGCGATGGGCGAGAACGCCGCGCGTGCGATTCTGCCACAACTGCGCATGCTGCTGAACATTCCGGAGCCCGTGCTGAATCTGGCCTCGGCGGCGTTGCCTCCGACAGCTCCATCGTCGCAGCCCGGCATCGCGATTTAGAAATCAACCCATTGTTGGTGTCGCCGGCTGAACAGGCTGCTGACAAGTCGGGAATGCCGATCCCTCGCGGACTAAAGTCCGCTCGGGATGACAAACAATGAGCGGCTTATCGGCACGACTGAAGTCGTGCCCTGTTACAAAGCGCGCGTCACGAGTTTTTCGGCAGCCTGTAAAGCCGGCTCGGGGAAAGAAAATGCGTGCATCGGCACGAGTAAGCTCGTGCCCTGACACGAAGCGTTCGTGGTCGACGCATCTCGAAACCGTGCCCTGACACGAAGCGTTCGTGGTCGACGCATCTCGAAACCGTGCCCTGACACGAAGCGGTTCCCGTTTTGAAGCTTTGGCAGCATCGAGAAATCGTGCCCTGAGACGAAGCGATCTCTACGCATGCGAGAATACGCAAAGGCGCCATCGCATGATATAAGCTGCTAGTGAGGCCTTCGAGGCTAATGGTCCGCTTCAACAGAGTCTGCAAAATAACCTCGTGCCGCCGGCTGAAGAGGCTGCTGAAAAAGTCGGACAAGCCGGATTGTGCCGCCGGCTGAAGCCGGCTCAGTAGGGGAAATAAAAGGCTTATCGGCACGACTGAAGTCGTGCCCTGTTACAAAGCGCTCGCGGAACGACTTTTTCAGCGGCCTGTGAAGCCGGCTCAGGTAGCAGTTGAATCGCGTGGACGCTGGCCTGAAAGCCAGCTCTACCGGTTATTCCTTCTACGTTTTTCATTCTTTCCAGGAGAGCCGACTTGGTTCGCTCGCTATTAGCTGTCTTGTCTTGTCTCGCATTCTTGCCATCCGGAAGTCCTCAGCAGACAACAACACCTCGTGCCGCCCAGCCGAGTTCGACTAGCACGGCCCCTGCGCCGTTTAGTCCGCCCGACAAGATCTTTGGGTATCGCAATCCCGCGCCGGAGCTGCGAGCAGAGAAGGCCTTTATGGCGGTTCCCGATCCGGAGCTGGCGAAGAAGCATCTGCAGGTGCTGACGGCCGCGCCGCACGTGGCGGGCTCGCCCGAGGATCGCCGGACCGCGGATTATGTCCTGCAGCAGTATCTTGCCGCCGGACTGGATGCCTCGATCCAGCCCTACAAAGTGTGGATGGCGCTGCCGCTGGATGTTCGCGTGGATGTGGTCGCGCCGGAGAATGTCGTGATGCATGGGCCGTCGCCCGAGCGTGTGAGCGACGATCCGTTCCAGAAGGATGCGAGGATTCTGCCGGCATTCAACGAGTACTCGCCGTCGGGCGACGTTACCGCCGATGTGGTTTATGCAAACTACGGGCGCGCCGAGGACTTCAAGAAGCTGAAGGAGATGGGCATCGATGTGAAAGGCAAGCTCGTCATCGTGCGCTATGGCGAGGTCTTTCGCGGCGTGAAAGTTTTCCTGGCCGAGCAGAACGGGGCGGCGGGCGTCATCATCTACTCCGATCCGTGGGACGACGGCTACTTCAAGGGCGACAAGTACACGAAAGGACCGTGGCGTCCCGATACCGGCGTACAGCGCGGCTCGGTGCAATATTTGTTCCGCTATCCCGGAGATCCCACAACGCCAGACATCGCTTCGCTGCCCGATTTGCCGGAGAGCAAGCGCACTCCGCCGGAGCAGGCTACTGATCTTCCCAGGATTCCGGCGACGCCGTTGTCGTATGCAGATGCAACGCCGATCATGGCGAATCTTGGCGGTCCGGAGTCGCCGCGCGCCTGGCAGGGTGCGCTGCCGTTCACCTATCACGTCGGGCCGGGACCGGTGAAGGTACACCTCGCGGTGAAGATGAATTATCGCTATACGACCATTTGGGATGTGATCGGAATTGTGCATGGGGCGCAGCTTCCGAATGAGTGGGTCGTCACGGGCAATCATCGCGATGCGTGGGTGTACGGCGCGGTCGATCCGAACAGCGGAACCGCAGCGCAGTTGGAAGCGGTGCACGGTGTGGGTGAGTTGCTGAAGGCCGGCTGGCGTCCGAAGCGCACACTGGTCTTCGCCAGCTGGGATGGAGAAGAAGAGGGACTGATCGGCTCGACCGAATATGCCGAGCAGCATGCCAAAGAGCTGTCGCGCGCCGTCGCGTACTTCAACATGGATGCGGCGGTGTCCGGGCCTGACTTTGGCGCGTCGGCGGTGCCCAGTCTGAAGCAGTACCTGCGCGAGGTGACGAAGTCTGTGCCGAGTCCCAAGGGCGGCAGTGTCTACGACCAGTGGAAGCTGACCACCGAGAAGAAGGAGAAAGAGGATCGGGAGCGAGCGGCACATGAAAACGAAATGTCGCCTGCGCCCGGCCGCGAGCCAAACGCAGCGGTGGTCAGGGATGTGCACGTAGGAGATTTGGGCAGCGGATCGGATTACACCGCGTTTCTGCAGCATCTCGGCGTGCCTTCAGCGGATATCGGATCGCGAGGACCGTACGGCGTTTACCACTCGGCCTTCGACGACTTTCAGTGGTTCACGAAGTTTGGCGATCCGACATTTGTGTATGAGCAGCAGATGGCTCGCGTCTACGGACTGGAAGCCATTCGCATGGCCTCGACCGACGTGCTGCCGCTGAACTACGAGGAGTATGGCAAGGAGATCGCCGAGTATGTGAAGGCTGCCGAACAGAAGGCCAAAACGCAGTTCGGGGAGCAGGCGCTGTCGTTCGCGGACGCGCTACAAGCGGCGGAACGATTGCAGAAGGCGGGAGCTCACGCCTGGGAGGTGCAAAGCCTTCCGAGCGGCGACGCCGGAGTCGTGAATCTCGTCCTGCGCAACGTCGAGCGCGATTTTATTGGCGATGGACTGCCAGGCCGGCCGTGGTTCAAACACGTGATCTACGCACCGGGCGAGCACACGGGGTATGCGGCAGTGGTGATTCCCGGAGTGAATGAAGCGATTGAGAACAAGAATCTAACGCTGACGAAGCAGCAGTTGCAGATTCTGACGGCAGCGTTGAATCGTGCGGCGGGAGCGTTGGAGATGGTGAAGTAGAAGAAGCGATTAGCAATTAGCGACTAGCAACTGGCTGCCCCCTAATCTCCGAACGCTAGCCCCTTTTTCTGCGATAGCGATTAAACTGGTGATCGCCGGCTTTGCGGCAGCTTAGCCAGGTCCAGTGCGTCACCTGATCGAAGGAAAATCCCACTCCGCCGAAGATCGTCGGGCGCATGAGTAGCGGGATAGCTTGCTCGGCTGCCAGCCTCTCCTGTTCGGGCGGGACCACTTGCCCGGCTTCGATGGGTGAGACGGTCAGGAACTTTTCGTCGACCAGATCGAGCCGCGCCAGGCTCCCATACAATGTGGGACCTCCTTCGCACAGCAAGTGCTTCACATCCAGCTCCTCGCGCAGCTTGGATATCGCGCGGGCGAGATCGAAGCTCTCTTTGTCACCGGCAGCGATGATCGTGACATGCGCATGTCCGCCCTGCGCTTGCAGACGTTCCGCACCGGCCGGTGAAGTCAGGATTGCAGTATCGACAATGTCGCCATCGAAGACCTTATGCTGCGACAGGTCGAGGTTGACAGCGCTGGTGACAAAGATGTTGCGGTCACGGCCTTTGCCAAGCTTGCGGCGCAACTCCCACAATGTGGGATCAACCACCTGGAAGACGATGCCGCGGCTGGCAGGCCCGCGCTGACGCTGCTCCTCGCGCAGCGTATTCATGCCCATGAGAATACCGTCGGCGTGCGCGCGCAGCAGATCCATCAGCCAGCGATCGTCGCGCGACTGCGAGATGTCGCCGCCGGTGCCGTGCTCGCCCAGGAGGCTGGTGATCCCATCGAGCGACTGCACGAAGTTGGTGTAGATCCACGGGCGATCGACGGGCGGCGCGGGAAAACCCAGGTTGCCGTAGGGCGCATAAGCCAGGTCGTCGATCGGACTCGGCTCAGCGTGATCGAACAGAACCTCGAAGCTGCGATTGGATCCGGGGGTTGGGTTCATGGGTTCCAGCGCGATTGTACCGTGACGGCTTGGGTTGTAGCGGTGAACGGCGGCTTCGTCCACCCCGCGTACTAGACGACCTAATCGTGAAAGGGAAATTAATTCAGCGAATAGCAAACCTTCCACCGGGCAGATTCAAGAGTCTGGCGGTGATACCGGCGTCTTAGGGACCGCATTTACGGTATTTACCTTACAGTCGGGCGGCCGGTTTTCCTCATCCAACAACAATATGCGATGGAAGCGAGGAAGCCGGCTGCGGCTGATCAGCGAGGCTGACGCTTCGCCACGTACGCGCGAGATCTTCTGCGAAGTTCGCGAGCGCCTTGGCTTGCCGGTTGTACCACTGCTCTATCAGGCCTACGCTGTCTTCCCGGAATTCCTGGAGTTGCATTGGCAGAGCTTTCGTCCGCTGCTCGAGTCGCGGCAATTTTTTGTTCTGGGCGCGCGGCTGGCGGCTGAATGTTACACGCGAGCACACAATTACTTCGCGGTCGATGGCCTCGCTGGTTACGAAGTGGAACCGGCCGCCAATGTGACGCTGCCGCTGACGCAGGTTCTCGATTACTACCAGTATCTGGATCCCTTTCTGCTGTTGATTACCGCGGCGCAGATGCAGGCCTTCGAAGGAGCGGCCGGCGAGCCAGGGGATGCGACCGACAACGCGCGGCATGCGAGCTTTCTGGTTGCGCCTCGACTGCTGAGCGATGGCGAAGCCGCAGCCGCTGTGCAGCGCATTTGGAGCGAGCGGCGACGGATTGTCGAGCTGGCCTTTGCCTCCGACGAGCATCGCGCGCTGGCGTGCTGGCCTGAGTTTTATCAGCGCTATTGGGCGGGGCTGAAGAGTGTGCTGCAGTCGCCGCTGTATGCCGATGGCCAATATCGCCTCGGCGAAAGCGCGCTGAAGCTGGCACATGAGCTGCCGGTCCCGGTTGACACGTCGATTCCGCAGCTGCTGGAAGCGGGGCTGGACAACGACCAGGTCTACTCGCTGGTGCGCGTGAATGAAGCCTTCATGCAAGCGCTCACCGGATTGCTGCTCGACATCACCTTCGCGCGCATCGGGCTAGAGGGAGGCAATCGCAAAGTCGCGAGCGAGACCCCGGAAGAAAAACCGGTGGCGTCGGAGAGACCGCTTTCGGAGAATCCGGCAAAGCAGGCTGGAACGCCTACCCGCGCCGCATGAGCGCTGTGTTTCGTCAGCTGAGCCGGCTGCGCACAAAATCAACTAACTCCGGGGTGACGTACTGCGGCGGCGCGATGCGAAAGGTCGGCTTGGCGGCGACGGGTTTGAGCGAGACAGTCTTCCATGCGACATCGCCGGCGCCATCGTGCAGAACTACGGCGTCGGCGCGATCTAGATAAATCTGCGCCGAGACTTTGAAGTCTTCAGTAGCGGCATCGAGGACGCTGAGATACAGATTAGGGCGAACGAAGCGCAGGATGCTGTTGGATTCGAGGATGGTGTTCTCTGCAGCTTCGATTTCTTTGCGCACACGCGGCATCGCTTCGGCCAGCATTCCCTGACGAGTGCGCACCCAGAGCGAGCGCGCCGCGCCGGCCACCAGAAAGCGCGAGCTGTCACTCTTGCCGCTGCGATTGAGCTCTTCGGTGACGGCCCAGGAATGATCGTCGGTGGCGCAGTGACATTCCTTCCCATTCGCCGAGCAGATGCCGTGGCCGTATTGCGTGATCTTCATCGCAGTCCAGTGAAATTCCGGCAAAGCGGCGATGAGACCGGCTACCACGCTGGTCTTACCTACGCTGCGAGAATGGCCACCTACTACGATGAGGGACATAAAAGAAGCAATTAGCGATTAGCAATTAGCAATTAGCTAAAGACTAACTACGAACCTTTCTTCCTGCGTGCCAACTTCGAAACTACTGCCAATTCCTTTAAGAACTCGCGCAGCGGACGCGCGGGCGTGCCCCACAACAGCTGCCCTTTGCCGCGCAGAACTTTGTGCGGCAGGACGCCGGCTTGCCCACCCAGCATGGTTCCCGGCTCAATCTTTGCGTGATCGCCGATGCCGACCTGGCCGCCGATCACGCAGTTATCGCCAATCTCGGAGCTGCCGGAGACGCCGGTCTGCGCGGCGATGACGACGTTGGCGCCGATAATGTCGTTGTGGCCGATGTGCACCAGGTTGTCCAGCTTCGTGCCCGCGCCGATCACCGTCTTATCGAGCGCGCCGCGGTCAATGGTGCAGTTGGCGCCGATCTCAACGTAGTCGCCGATGATCAGTTCGCCAACCTGCGGAAACTTCTGGTAGCGGCCGTACTTCTCATCGCGAACGAATCCGAAGCCATCGGAACCCAACACTGCACCCGCATGCACGATGACGCGCCGGCCCAGCGTTGTGCCTTGGTAGATGACTACGCAGGGGTAGAGGTCGCAGTCCTCGCCGACGATGACGCCTTCGCCGATGCTGCAGCTGGCGCCGATGTGCGCGCGCTCGCCGATCACTGCATTGGCCTCGATGACCGCGTGGGCGTCGATCGCGGCGGATGCGGCGATTTGCGCCGAAGGATGCACTACCGCGGTTGGATGCACGCCAGCGGGATAAACCTTCGGCGGATGCAGCAAGGCGCCTGCCGCGCAAAAGGCCAGACGCGGATGGCTGGAGATCAGAAGCGGCTTGGTGGACGGCGTGTTCGCGAATTCGCCGGCGATCACAGCCGTGGCACGCGAAGCGAGCGCTTCGGCGAGATCCTTCTGATCCTGAACAAAGACCAGATCGCCGGGTTCCGCTTGTTCGATGCTGGCGACCTTGTTGACTTGAGTCTTGCCATCGCCGATGAGCCGCGCGGCTGTGGCCTCCGCCAGTTGCTGCAGGGTGTGGGGCATGGAGTTGTTATAGCAGGGCGAGGGGTGTAAAGTTCCGGCACTTCGCAAGAGCCGGCCAGACAGGCTGCGGAAAAATCGAGAAGCAGATCCCTCGTCGGCCTGAAGGCCTCCTCGTGATGACAAAAACAAAAGGCTTGCAACGGCGCAGCTGAAGCTGCGCCCCTTCAAAACATTCCACAATCGACCTTTTCCGCAGCGCGTTGGGCCGCAATGATTCTGCTGAGCTTACGGACGGCCTGAATAGACTGTGTCGCGAGCGGTGTCGCCGCTGACGCGGCTCCAACTTTTTCCCACTACCCGGGGCTTACGTGTCTGCGTGAGAACGCTGTCGTCCCCGGGGGACTTGGGTCATTTTCCCATTTCACCCAGCATTCCGCTTCGCTCCATGCTGGGCTATCATGCCACGCGCCTGCGGCGCTCTGGTTTTTCAAGCCTCCTACTCCACAGCCCAGAAGAAAAGCCATTTCTCACGCAGACACTTACGCCTTGGGCTCACTCCATCCCGCCGCTGCGCGGCTGGTTGCGTCGCAATTCGGGGGTGTTTATCCCACTCAGAAATTTGCTCTCCAGTCTCTTGGGCCGTCCCTCCAAACCCGGACTTAATCAGAGTCTCCTTAAGACGCCGGACGGGCAACACAGTCTTACGTACGTTCGTCCACCTTTTCCGGGCCGCACTAAAGCTCGGAAACTTGGCTCAAAGCGACCACCTGCCGATACCACTTTCGCGTTGACGAACTTCAGGGCAGGCCCCATAAGGTTTGCGCCTCCGCCTAATAGTCCCACCGCAAACTCACAACCGTACCGCTTGTCATCCCCGATGTCCTGAATTGCCCCGTTATGTCCCTTTACTCGCGAGGGCAAGCGGCTCACAGTTAGTTCCACTTTGCGAGGGAGTCACGGCCGCCATGCTTTGGCGCCACTGCTTTGCATGGCGCGAAGGCGACGGTGTGCCGTCTGCGATGACAACTGGAGCGTTCATCGGCGACGAACGTCATCCGCCACTCAACCGGGGCGGCGGCCGTGGCCAGGCCTTCGAATCACGGGAACAACGACCCCAGGTCAGCTACAGGAGCAATCCGACTGCATTTCATCCTGATACAACCCTCCCTTTGCTGCGTCGGCAAAGGCTTCTGCTCACGAAAGGAGCACCCGTTTCATGCGCCGCTTGAGTCTATGCTTGTTCGCCGCTGTCCTGGCTTTTCAGCTGATTCCCCTTGGCCTTGCTCAGCAAGCTTCGGTCACCACCGTTCCTAATCTCATTCGCTACGGTGGAGCACTGAAGGACGCGCAAGGCGCGCCGCTGGCTTCCTCGACGGTGGGCGTGACCTTCGCTATCTATGGGCAGCAGTCGGCTGATACAGGTTGCTGAAAAAGCCGACCGGATCGTGGTTTTCGGGTAGTGCTGGCCTTCAGAGATTGTGTCGCGACTGGGGAGCAAATTTCTGACTGGGATAAACATCTCGAATTGCGAACGCAACCAGCCGCGCAGCGGCGGAAGCGAAGTTAGCCCCGGGCATAAGCCCCGGGTAGCAGTGGGAAAGAGTTAGAGCCGCGTCAGCGGCGACACCACTGCGACACAGTCTCTTCAGGCCGGCGTTTAAGCTGTTTATTTCCTATTCTGAGTCGGCTTCACAGGCTACTGAAAAACTCCTGATTGCGTTAGGTTCGGGTAGTGCTGGCCTTCAGGCCAGCGTCAAAGTCCTTTATTTATGACCCGAGCCGGCTTTAAGCCGGCGACACAAAACCGGCGCAAAAGACTTCTCAGCAACCTCTTCAGCCAACGCCACTCGGGTCGCGCCACGACGTTTTCCGCAGCCTGTGACAGCCGGCGTCAATACAACGGCGGCTGCCCGGGCGGTCGCGTCTTCCAGCGGCGATGCACCCAGAGCCACTGATCGGGATAGCGCCGAACGTAGCGCTCGATGGCTTGGGTGAAGCGGGCAGTGTTGGCGATAGTGTCGGCTTCGTCGTCGCCGCTGCGCACCAGTTCAACCGGCCGATCGAACTCGACGCGATATTTGCGCAGCACCGCGTCCCAAATCGTGAACGCTGGGACGACCGTCGCATCAGTATGCTGCGCGATTCGCGCCAGGCCGCTGGCGGTGCAGGCCGGGATGCCGAAGAAGTCGACGAAGACGCCCTGCGGCGGCGTCATGTTGGTGTCCATCAGAATGCCGACGGTTTCGTTGCGCCGCATCGCGCCAATCAGCCCGCGCGCGAATTCCTGTTTGCCGATCATGGTATTGCCATGCAGCCCGCGATAGCGCGTGACCAGCGCGTCCACGTCCGGGTGGTCGAGCGGCCGCACCACGATCTGCATCGGATGCCCCATCAGCGAATGGAAGAACGACCCCACCTCCCAGCCGCCCAGATGCGCCGTCAGCAGCAGCACCCCTTTGCCGCGCTTCTCCGCCGCCTCGAAATTTTCGAAGCCCTGATAGACCGCGATCCTCGACGCATTCGCGCGCGTGTAATCCGGAAACAGACAAGCTTCGCCCAGCAAGCGTCCCAGCGAGACATAAACGCCGCGCACAATTCTGCGCCGCTCTGCCGCCGGCTTCTCCGGCAGCGCCATCTCGAGATTGCGCAGCCCAACCCGTCGCAGCCGCGGATGCAGGTAATAGACCAGCCGCCCAATCAGGATGCCGACACCATGCGCTAGCGGGCGCGGCAGAATGCCGATCGCGCGCACCGCCGCCGCAACCAGCCAGTATTGCAATTTGTCTAGCATCGAGCGTTTCAACTTCGACGGTAGCACCCGCAAAAATGCGGGTCAAACGCCATCCGGCGTATTACCTGGCGAGGGGATTTTGCTACAGATAACCCTGAGTTAAACGAATGGCAATGTGTTTACCACTGAGTAATCGAGCGGTGGGAGGTTGGTCCGAAGAGGGAAAACGGAAAGCCAGACCCAGGTATTGACATCGTTTAGCTTAGGAATATCGAGGCCATGCGGACATAGTCATTACCTCTTTGTGATTACAGATTTCTCGGTCGCTATGTCGTGGATGCGCCTTTCCTAAAGCCACCCGCTTTCCCGGCATCCAGAAGCTGATTTGCATCGATGCGCCCGAAAATCTCGATCAGTTTTGCGATGATGCCAGTCCATCCCGTCTGGTGACTAGCACCCAGTCCCGCACCGTTGTCGCCGTGGAAATATTCGTAGAAGAGTATGTTGTCCTTCCAGTAGGGATCGGTCTGGAACTTCTCTGTCCCTCCGTACACCGGCCGCCGGCCCGACTTGTCCCGCAGGAAGATTCGTTCCAGCCGATTGGCTATCTCATGCGCTACCTCGAACAAGTTCATCATCTGGCCCGAGCCAGTGGGACATTCGATCTTGAAATTGTCGCCGTAATAGAGGTAGTACGACAGCAAGGCGCGGATCAGCACCGCGTTCACCGGCATCCAAATCGGCCCCCGCCAGTTGGAGTTCCCACCGAACATTCCGGTATCGGACTCCGCCGGCAGGTACTTCACTCGGTATTCTTGGCCCCCGACATTGACGACATAAGGATGGTCCTCATGGTAGCGGGAGAGGGCCCGAATCCCATACGGGCTGAGGAACTCATTCTCATCCAGCATGCGCGTGAGAATCCGGCGCAATCGTTCCTCATTCACCAGTGCTGCGATACCACGCTCGGCATACCCCAAGTGAGCAGGCCCGGTGGCATGAATACTGTTGCGCAACTCGGGCATACGTTCCCAGCGCTCACGCAGGGTTTCTGTCACGCGGGGTAACCGATTGCGCTGCCAGGGCTCGATCACACTGGTGGCGGCCAAAGGCAGCAGACCCACCATCGATCGAACCTTCAGTCGCCTGGAACTGCCGTCGGGTAGGCGCAGAACGTCGTAGTAGAAACCGTCCTCCTCGTCCCACATGCCGTCAGGTCCCATCTGATTCACCGCGACCGCAATCCAAATGAAATGCTCGGCAAACTTGATGGCCATGTCTTCGTAAAACGGGTCGTGTGCCGCTAGTTCCACGGCGATTTCCAGCATGTTCTGGGCGAACATTGAAACCCACGCAGTGCCGTCAGCCTGTTCCAGATGGCCGCCTGTCGGGAGAGGAGCGCTGCGATCGAAAACGCCGATGTTGTCCAGCCCGAGGAAGCCACCCTCAAACAGGTTCTTGCCGAAGCGGTCTTTGCGGTTCACCCACCAACTGAAGTTCAGCGTCAGTTTGGCGAACGAGCGCTTGAGGAAATCGATGTCACCTTGGCCTTTGAGTGCCTGCTCCGTGCGATAAAGAAAAATCGTTGCCCAGGCGTGCACCGGCGGATTGACATCGCTGAAGTTCCACTCGTAGGCCGGGATCTGGCCCGTCGGATGGAGGAAGAATTCCTGCAGCATGAGGTCGAGCTGTTCTTTGGCGAATTCAACATCGACCGTCGAGAGGGCGATCGTGTGAAACGCGAGGTCCCACGCTGCATACCAGGGATACTCCCACTTGTCGGGCATCGAAATGATGTGCTGGTTCACCATGTGGTACCACTCCCTGTTCCGCATGGAACGTCCGCCTGGCTTCATGGGATCGATACCGTGTTCTTCGAGCCATTTGTCCACGTCGAAGAAGAAATACTGCTTGCTCCAGAGCATCCCGGCCAGCGCCTGACGCATGACCAGCGCCTCATCTTTGCTGACCCGTTCCGGAGTAATGGATTTGTAGAATTCATCAGCCTCGCGCTGGCGCGTCTGCATGATTTCGGCGAAGTTCTTGAAGGGGTCGCCCATGGCCGCAGGTGCCAGATCGCTTAACCGCAGATGGATGGTGGCTGTTTTTCCCGCACCGACATTCAGCTGGTAGTCCGCAGCTGATTTAGTTCCCATTTTCTCGGGGTTGACTGAGCCGTGATTTCCATTGACTACGTAGTTGTTGATTCCATCCTTCACATAAGGCGTAGGGTTAGCGGTGCCGAAGAGGCGCTCGTTGTTGGTCTCATTTTCCGTGAACAGCAGCGGAACGTCGCCCTCACAGTACAGATAGCGCTCGCCTAGTTGCGCATGCGAACCCGCAATAACCTTCGCGCCTTTCGGTCCAGGGATCTGTTTCAGCGACGGCTTGGGAGTACCCGGCCACCATGCCCAGGTGTTGCGAAACAACAGCGTCGGAAGCACATGTAATGTGGCCGGCTCTGGCCCTCGATTACTCACGCTGATCTGGATGAGAATATCCTCCGGAGTGCCTTTGGCGTACTCCACGAAAACATCGAAATAGCGGTCCTCGTTGAACACGCCAGTATCCAGCAGCTCATACTCCATATCGTTTCGAGTGCGCCGCCGGTTGTTTTCGATCAGATCACTGTATGGATATGCCGCCTGCGGGTACTTGTACAGATACTTCATGTATGAGTGCGTGGGCGTGCTGTCGAGATAGAAGTAGTATTCCTTGACATCTTCGCCGTGATTCGCTTCGCTGTTCGTCAGGCCGAACATGCGTTCTTTGAGAATGGGGTCTTTGCCATTCCACAGGGCCACGCTGAAGCACAGCAACTGGTTACCATCGCTGATGCCGGCAATACCATCCTCGCCCCAGTGGTAAGCGCGGGATCGCGCTTGGTCATGAGTGAAGTAGTCCCAGGCATTGCCATCCTGGCTGTAGTCCTCGCGGACGGTGCCCCACTGCCGCTCACTAAGATAGGGTCCCCACTTTCTCCAGGGCTTCTTGCCGATGCCTGTCTGTTGACCGAGCCTGATGGTCTCGTACGCGCCTGCCTCTTGCAGTCTGGTGAGCTCCGGATTGTCGGACACTTAGTGCCTTTCTGGTTTCGCCGATTTGCCTGGACGGACAAGGCGAGCGGCCAAAAACTACGCCTTCGTGATTGCAGAGCGGATAAGGTTTGATTATATGGGCACTTATCGGCGTCGCCTGATTACAATCGTGTTAACGGGCTTTTTCTTTATGGGCGAAATAGAAATACGCGCCAACGCTTAGAAAATTGACCAGCACCGAGACGATGTTCCATACGATCACCGGTCGCGAAGCAATCAATAAACCGTAGTAGACCCAAAGGATCTGAAAGAGGCCCATGATTGCCGCCATCCGCGGGTTCATGCCGGCGCTTGATCGACGCTTGAGCATCGCGATCAAATCCGGCATGGCAGCAAAAGTTGTGCCAAAGCCGGCCACTAAGCCGAGGACCTCTGACCGCTTAAGATTGGGGTCAAGTAAGCTCTGTGTGTCATGCGGGACCAGGTCCTCACAGCCACCAAGAAATGCGATGCATGGAAGAAAAATAGTAAGCGTTACTCTGTTGAATCGGTCCATGGTACCTCCGCTACATCAGGAACTCCAGACCGGCGCCCTTTGCAGGCTCTGTCGACAGGCGTCCGGAACGGATGGCTGCTTGGAAAGCCTCAAAGTCAGTTTCCGCTTGGGTGGGGGCGGAGTCTTCCCTGGTTTCCTTAGATTGGAACCAGAACTGAGTGTTAGAAGTTAGTCCCGAATAGACATCGACCTCGGGAAAAACTCTGTTATCTGTGCGCTCGCCTCCACGCAGGGTGTGAGCAGAGCCACCGCTAGCCACCACGTGCGGGCTTCGGTCAGCGTGAGTACTGTACGTACCCACGCCAGGCCGGAGCGCAGCACAGCCTTTTGCCGGGCTGCATAGGCTCTATTGATAAGGTTCTGCGACATTCGGTTTATGTTCCCGCGATGCCTTTGTTCTGCAGCACCCGCACCACAACCCGCCGGTTCTCGGCTTGGCCCTCGACTGTCGTGTCTGGAGCTACCTGCTTGCTGGTGCCCATCGCTCCGGGCGCGAGGACGTTGGTTAGAGGAATGTGGCACTGCTGGTCCAGGAAGTCGGTGACGTTGGCTGCCCGCTCCTGGCTCAGCTTCTGGTTCAGGGCCGCAGAACCTACCGCTGATGCGTAGCCCTTGACCTGAATCACATAGCCAGTGACGGTCGTGGCCTTTTTGCACAGCGCCAGCAATTTAGAGTCGTATTGCGGGTCAACTGTGACTTTGTCGTTGCCGAAGTACACCGTGACCTCATCCCAGATGTTGTAGTCGGCCAGCTCGCCAAAGCGTTTGTTGACCGCGGCGATGGCGGCCTGGTTGGCGGCAATCTTGGCCGCGTCAGCCGCCTGCTCCTGCTGTTCCTTCGTCAAGGCAGCCTGCTGCTGTTTGAGCTTAGCTTGCTGCTGCGCTAGCTTCTGCTGCTGCGCCTGCTCCTGCTGCTCCACAGGAGTTACGCCAGCTTGAATATCGGTGGCGTTTTGCAGATCCTTGCCATTGAACTTGACGGTGTTTGCCACCAGTTGGTTCTGGGCGTTGTAGTTGCCTTGCACCTGGACCTGCAGGCCGGGCTCCAGAACAGTAAGGCCCATCTGTTTCTTGCGAGCGTGGAATAGGCCCGATACATCTTCTACCTGCGTGTAGTCGTTAAGAACAACGACCACGTTACCCATGTCCTGAGTTTGGACTGTCATGGTGGCGCCGCTGCGTCCGTTGATCACTCCCTGGATCTGGGCGCTTTGCGCGGTGGCAACGCCGCACAGCAGCACAAGAGCTGCCAGCGACAGGGTTACGATGAATACCATTCTTGCCGTAATGCTGTGCCTCATAATCCTTCTCTCCTATTCAGTGCAGGTGCGGAACCTGCTCAACGCTGATTGTAAGTAATCTACAACTCTAAGTTTCTTTCGGCAGGCGTCGCAAGCGACCCTGCGGCGACCGTCAGGGTTTCGGCCTCTTCGGTACAGGAGGGCCGCGCTACACTCGGAAATTCGGAAGGTTCAAAGTTGTTCCCGCGCACTCCACCCGCTGCAAAATGTCCTTCATGTCGGGATCGATGTGCTGCCAGAACTGCTGCAGGCCACTGCACAGGTAGTTCAGCCCCGGCTCGCCATCGCAAGTGCGAATCAGCCGGTTCTTCGGACACTCGCCGTTACAGGCGAATTTGTATTTGCATTCCCGGCACTGCTGCGGCAAATCATCGCGCTTGGCGAAGCCGAATTTCTTCTGTCCTTCGGAGAAAACCATGCGTGACATGTGGGTTTCGGCAATGTTGCCGAGCTTGTATTCGGGATAGACGTAGTGGTCGCAGGAATACACGCTGCCATCGTGCTCCAGCGCCACGCCCTTGCCGCAGAACTCGTGGAAAACGCACAACTGTGATTCAAGTCCCATCCACTGCGCCACAGCCGTCTCGAAAAGGTTGACGTGTACTTTGCCATAATCACGCCGAAACCAGTCGTCCCATACCTTGCAGAGGAAATAGCCCCAGTCGTCAGGATCGACCGACCAGTCAGTGACGACTGAATCGGGATTGCCCGGATGCGCGGCTGGGGAACCCTGCATCGGAAACGTGGCCGGGTCCCATTTTTGTGGAGCAGTGTTGGTGAAGACCTTCGGCTCAACGCAGGGGATGAACTGCAGCTCGCGCGGGCGAAGCTCGCGGCTCAGAAAACGATAGACATCCAGCGGCTTCTTCGCGTTGACGCGATTGACGACCGTCAGTGTGTTAAACGGAATCCCGTATTTCTGCAACTGTTGACCAGCCGTGAATACCTTCTCGAAGGTCGGCTGTCCGCCTTTGTTGGTGCGAAAGCGGTCATGCAGTTCCTGCGGGCCATCAATGCTCAGCCCAACCAGGAATTTGTTCTGTCGTAGGAACGAATACCACTCGTCGGTCAGCAGAGTGCCGTTGGTCTGAAGATCGTTCTCGATATTCAGACCCGGACGCTGGTATTTCTTTTCGAGTGCGACCACCTTTTCAAAGAATTCAACGCCCAGCAGTGTCGGCTCGCCACCCTGCCAGGAAAACACGACCTCGTCGCCACGCTGGCCCTCGATGTACTGTCGAATGTGAGTCTCGATAATCTCGTCAGTGATGCGGAATTTGCTGTTGCTTCCCAGTAGCTCTTCTTTATGCAGGTAATAGCAGTAGGCGCAATCCAGGTTGCAGATTGCTCCTATCGGCTTCACCATAGCGTGGAAGCGCGGTTTAGTTCCCGGATAGAAAGGCAGCGGTGATAAGGGATCGCCGAATTTGCTCATGCAGTGACTCAATTCTAGGAAGTTATGTACCCGGCACTTTGTGTCGGTCGTCACATTGAGAAGTGAGCGACAGTCACGCAAGCACGCTGCTGCTCGTGCTCACGATCAGCAATGCAAGCCCGTCGCGGTCTCGTCAACCACTTCTCCCACGCAAAAATCTGCTTCCAGTCGTTCTTCATGCTGATCACGGTCCAGCCTTTCGCCTTAGCCTCGTCGTACAAATTATTGGTGATGGTGGGAACGAGGGTACGGTCGTTTGAGTCCGTTTGGTCCAGAAGGACCTTCTTGGCTGATTGGTCGATGCGAATGGAATGGACCCCTGCTAGTAATTCATTCCCGGTTGGAGGATTTGGCGCAATCAGATTGTGATGTACCCCTGAGAGTGCGTTCCAAGTCAAGCTGGCTGGCTATATCAGTGCAGGAGAGGTGACGGATGCGCTTAAGAACGTTCTGGAGCCACATTGCGAAGTTGTGGGCACGGTATGCGATGGAAGGGCACTTCTGGAAGCTGCAGCCAAAGTGAATCCCGATCTCGTTGTGCTGGACATTACTATGCCCCAGCTGAACGGACTCGACGCCGGCCGCCAACTCAAAGCCAAGATGCCCAACATCCGATGGTCATCCGCAATCAATACCCGTGGGCGACTCATGATTCCACTCTGCCGTTTGGCGCACAGCCCTTTGTGATCCGCGTCACCGTTGTTGACATTTTGTGAGGGGGAGCAGGCAACAGGGCGGCGATTGACTTTGAGGGCACCCTGGCGTTCAACAAATTCGAGTCATAGGGAAAGAGGCGACCATGATCCTGAACCCGCCGTCTCACTTCGACACAAGCGCCAGGAAGGGGCCGCGAAGCCTGATAGGAGGTTTCAACACCGATGCCGAGTCTTCCTCGATCGGTTACCTGTGATAGGGGATTTCTCAACACCTACGGCCTTTCCCAAAGTACGCTCGGATGCTTTCCATGCGCGCGTACGCGGGTCTGATGACTGGCCAAATCGAGCAACACCACCTGTCTTTTTATCTGGCTGTATAACGCTCAACCCAGCATCTTGGAGAACTCCGCCAGGTCCCGGTCACAAGAACGAAACGCCGACTGTACGACCCGGTGGATTGTTCCCGGATCGCCGACGATCCGGAGGTCACCGGATGAGAAGCTTCAGAAGCAATTGACTGCCAGTGGCGAGCGCCCTATTATCAGGCATTCATTCAGCGCCGATCATTCATGATTGACACCACGATCTCGCACTACCGTATCGTAGCGAAGCTCGGTGGCGGAGGTATGGGCGTCGTTTACGACGCCGAAGACCTGAAGTTGCCACGTCATGTGGCGCTGAAATTCCTGCCCGACGAAATGGCCAAAGATGCGGCCTCGCTGGAACGCTTTCGGCGTGAGGCGTTCGCAGCCTCGGCGCTGAACCATCCCAACATTTGCACGATCTACGAGATTGACGAGGTGGACGGCCGTCCGTTCATCGCGATGGAGTATCTGGACGGCGCAACCCTGAAACACCTGATTAACAACCAGCCGATGGCGGTCGAACAGGTTCTGGATCTCGGAATTCAGATCGCTGACGCGCTGGACGCAGCGCACGCCCAAGGCATCATTCATCGCGACATCAAGCCGGCAAACATCTTCATTACGCGCCGTGGCCACGTGAAGATTCTCGACTTCGGCCTGGCGAAGGTGACCGCACCAAAACGGCAAACGGACATGGTCGGGGCTGCCGCCACCATGGCGGTCGCTGTGCCCGAGGAACACCTGACAAGCCCCGGAACTACGATGGGCACGGCCGCCTATATGTCGCCGGAGCAGGCGCTGGGCAAAGAACTAGACCCTCGGAGCGATCTATTCTCGTTTGGCGCAGTGCTGTATGAGATGGTCACAGGGACAGTCCCATTTCGCGGCGACACCAGCGCGGCGATCTTCGATGGCATCCTGAACAAGGCACCGGCTCCGCCGCTGCGGATGAATCCCGACATTCCGCCGAAGCTGGAGGATCTTATCCATCGGGCGCTGGAGAAAGATCCGCGGCTGCGCTATCAGACCGCGTCCGACATGCGAGCTGACCTGCAGCGGCTGAAGCGCGATACCGACTCGGGACGCAGCGCAGCTGTCGCGGCGGTATCGAGTGGAGTTGCACCTGCGGCTGCTCCGGTCAGCAGCGGCATCGCGACCACCGCCCCCACCGCCCCCGCTTCGAAAAACAAGTATTGGATAGCCGCGGCTGCTGCGGTAGTTCTGATCGCCTCCGCCATTGCGGGATTCGTGTGGCACGGCTCAGGCCCGAAGAAGATTTCCTCAATGGCGGTGCTGCCCTTCGTGAATGCCACCGCGGATGCCAACAATGAGTTCCTGAGCGACGGCCTGACCGAAGACCTGATCGGCACGCTCTCCCAGTTGCCGAACATGAAGGTGATGGCGCGTAGCACGGTCTTCCGCTTCAAGGGCAAGGAAGACGATCCGGCGAAAGCCGGCCAGTCGCTGAATGTGGACGCGGTGCTGACCGGCAGGATTACCCGTCTTGGCGACAATGTGAAGATCACCGCCGACCTGGTGAATGTCTCGGACGGAAGCGAGATCTGGGGCGGGCAGTACACGCGCAATATGGCGGATGTTTCCACGTTACAGCAGGAGATCACCAACGACGTGGCGTCGAAGCTGCGCTCACGACTCACCGGGGAGCAGCAGAAACAAATGGCGCAAAGCACGACGCAAAACGCTGAAGCCTATCAGTTCTACCTTAAGGGCCGCTACCTGCTGCACAAACGCGGGGCCGACAACATCAATCAGAGCATTGAACTCTTCAAACAGGCCGTTGCAGCCGATCCTGCTTACGCGCCGGCGTATGCCGGGCTGGCAGACGCGTACGACATCGCGCCTGCGTGGACGGGAATGAGCGAACAAGAAGGCTATACACAGTCGCTGGCGGCGGCGCACAAGGCTTTGGAATTGGATCCGCAGCTTGCCGAAGCACACGCGGCACTGGCTGCAACCCTGGTTCATGATTTTCAATGGGCCGAAGCGGAAAAGGAATTTCAGCGGGCTCTGGAGCTGGAGCCTAACAACGCACAGTTCCACTATATGTATGGATTCTTGTACCTGCTAGCCATGGGACAAATGGATGCTGCGTTGGGCGAGCTCCGCAATGCTTTGCTGCTCGATCCGCTTTCCGGCATCATCAACACGAATTACGCGTACACCTTCAGCGCAGCCCACCGTTACGACGAAGCGGTTCAGCAGTATCGCAAGACCTTGGAAATAGATCCCAGCTTCCTCACCGCTAACCGGAAGTTTGCTCAGACCTATGCGGCGATGGGCAAATGGGCCGAGGCCGATCAGAAATACCGCTCCTTTGCCAAAGAGTATGGGAGCAAGAACCTTCCCGTGCCCAGCGCAACCGCGAAGGGCTTTGCCGAGTTGTACAGAGCCAACTTGACGGACATGAGCAAAACAGGCCAGGTCGGCGACATCCTGTGGGCTTTGTCGTATGCGGCGGAGGGAGATCGGGACCAGACTATGGCGTTATTGCAGAAGTCGGCGGCGAATCATGGCAGCGAATTTCCCTACGAGATAAGGGATCCATTATTTGATTTCCTGCGCTCGGATCCGCGCTACATCAAGATGATGCATGACGTGGGATTGCCGCCGTAAGTTATCCCGGTCTATATTCCGGACGGATGAGGGCAAACCTGAACCCAACCACTTGGACGTAAAACGCTAGGGCATTGCGCACGAGTTCCACCCAGCTGATGGGCTTAATGCTGCAGCATGGCGTTGGTATGCTTGTCGACGCCGGTCCCATACAATTCAGGATGCAGATAGGTGCCGCGCTCCTGCCCAGGCTTTTCCTCTTCTGTTGGAATGCGGTGCGCATTGGCCCAGGCGTCCTGACGAATGCCGGTCACCATCCAGGAGACCTTGCCATTCGGCCTCCCTCCGGCAATTTTGAAGCGATTGCCCTTAATCTCGCGCGCGATATAGAGCCGCGGCTGCGACGATCCCACCGAGGTAAGCACATACTGGAAGTCGCGATTCAGCGCCTGGAAGTACTCCGGCATCGTGACCCAAGCCTCGCCGCGAGCGTCGAGCCGAACACTACCGTTGTACAGATCCAGCATGTCGGGCGATTCGACAAAGGAGTGCGAGAGATACTTGTTCTCGGGATCGAGTGGATCGTCAATCTTGAACGAGCCGCCGCCCTTGCGTCAGCGTTCCCCCTACACTGAGATTACCGTTGTAGTGGCCATTGCCGCTCGAGTCCACAGTGAAGACCGTGGTGCTGCCTCCGATGCCTTCTAAAACAGTTCCGCCCGATGCGGTTACGAATTGGCCAGCGGTTCCCGCGACAAGCATGCAACCGGAACTGCCGCAGACCTGGTTGAAGCCCGCAACCGCGACGTTCGGTGACGAGCCCTGCACCCCTACTCCCTGGCTGCTGAGCGACGCCCCCTGGACGCCAAAGTTGATGCCGCTGGTAGCCGTTGCCTGGCCGAACACTCCGTTTCCGCTTGTGCTCGGAGTGCTCCCGGACACGCCCGTTACTTGGCCGCTTGTGGAAGCCGCATAGCCGCTGACGCCGGCCGCATCTGGTCCGCTGCTTTGGGTGTTCCCGGCAACACCGTAAACCTGGCCGGTGGCGGCGGATTCGTAGCCCCAAACAGCGGCGGCATTGGTGGTTGTGCTCTGGGCACCCCCGCTTACGCCATACACCACGCCGCTGGTCGCACCCTCATTGCCGTTGACGCCCGCTGCGCCGTTCGAAGTGCTTGGCGTATACCCGTTGACGCCAAACACTGTGCCACTGGTCGCATTCGCCGCCCCGTCGACACCGGCTGCGTAGTTCGTCTTGCTCGCAGTGGCGCCGATCACCCCGAAGACTTGACCGCTGGTCGCCCCTTCGTAACCGCTCACCCCAGCAGCGTTGTTGGTCATGCTGTTGGTTGACCCGGAAACACCGTAGACTTGGCCAGTGCTCGCGCCTTCGTAGCCACTTACACCAGTAGCGTTGGTCGTCGTGCTGTTGGTTTGCCCGCTCACCCCAATAACCACCCCCGTAGTGCTCCCCTGATATCCAAGAACCCCGGCGGAGTACTGGCCGCTACTGGTCGCATACCCCTCTACGCCGATGGCTTGGCCGGTAGTTGCGTTCTCCTGGCCGTAGACACCCCAGCCCGCATTGCTGTTGCTTTGTCCGAAGACACCTGCATTACTCCCGGTCATGGCGTTAGCGTTACCGGTGACTCCGATGCCGTTGGTGCTCGCCGTCTCGCCCATCACACCGGTATTCGCGCCCGTAGTGTTCGTAGCGTTTCCGGTTAGTCCAACGCCAGTGGGAGCGCTGGTGGTTCCGGACAAGCCGCTCGTGTTGATCGTGCCGCTCGTCGTGACATTGCCGCTGCCATCGACGGAGAACTTTTCCGCTCCATTGTTCTGGGCGCTGAGGATCTTGCCTCCGGCCGCATTGTTGAATACTCCCGCCGTACCCGACGCACTGTCGACGTAGCCGCTGATGCCCACGGTGCTACCGCTGGTTGCGACAGCGATACCGCGCACGCCGGTTCCTGACGTGCTGCTCGAGGTTCCCCGCAGGCCATAGGTCGAGCCGGTGGTCGAAGTCGCGGTGCCAATCAGACCAACACCGGCGGTGCTATTGGCGACGCCCTGCACTCCATACGCCGTCCCGCTGGACGCGGTCGCGGTACCCTTGATGCCTAGGGTAGGTGCGGAGGCAACAATTCCATCGCCCGTGCCGCTCTGGGTGACACCGACAATCTGATCCGTAGTCGAGCCGCTGAAGTTGGTTGGGCCATCACTGGCAGCGCCTTTCCGCGCTCCGTTCGGCGCCGGCGCTGGGAGGCTATTCGTAGTGGACGATGAACTCTGACCGGCGTTGCCAACGTTGATTGCGGAGTTCGCGCCGTTAGCCAGCATAAAGTCCGAAACGCTCTTGCCGCCGAGCGTCTCCGCTTCATGCGCTTTGAAGGCATACGGGACGCTGACCATCAGCACACGCGGCTGCTCCGCCTGTCCCTGCACCTGCACCCCCAACCAGCGCTGCTCCTGTTGCGAGAAGAGATCGCCAGGCAGTCCCGTGGCTGTTGTGCTACCCAGCACCGCGCTGTAATTGCCGCCGGCATCGGTGGTCACGTTCTGCGTCTCCATCCAGATGGAAGCGCCGCCGTCCTGCTGTTTGTAGATGGCGAAGGTTACACCCACGGTTGACGAAGATAGCGGCGCACCCTGCGCATCCTTCACAATTCCACCGTAGCGGATCAGATTGGGGACGGTCGTAATCGAAGCTTGTTGAGCAAAGCCGGAGTGAGCTGGCAGCACAATTGACATAGCTACAGCCAGAAATGTGACGAAACGGCGCATAGTTCTCCTCTCGTGCAGCACGGGCGTGAATTAGGAGCGGGAACCCTTGGCCAAGAATTGGCTTGCGATTTTGTCATTGTGTTCCGCGGCTGTCAATCCTTATTTGCGAACATCCTTATTTGCATCCTTATTTGCGAGTGAGTGGCGCCGCTGACAGTTGAGCTGTCCCGACTAAACGGTCGGTCTCGGGCTCATCGCCGCAGAAAGGTGGTTGCATGCCTCCCTAGTGCTGGTGTGGGTTCCCCAACCCCTGCAGAAATTCTGCCTCGGCAAAACCGCCCAGCAGTGCGCCAACATGGACTATTGCATCCGCACCACGAATCGTGACGTGAGCATGTGCCGGAACCTCGCCGTTCCTCTCTCACGTCTGCCTTCCTATCCGCCCGGCATGGTTCCGCGCCGCCAGATGAGCGTGACCTTCACGCGCCTCACGCCCGACTACTTCGCAAAGCTGCAGGACTTCTATCGCCGCGCACCCCGGGCCTCGCTCGAGCACCTTTCCCTCAGTGCCCGCGTCAAGGCTCACGTCCGCTTCATCCGTAAGCCCGATGACGACGATTTCGATGTTCTTGAGATCCTCGCTGTCGCACCCTTCTGATCATTACTCGCTCGGACGGCTGTCCAAGCCGAAGTCGCGCTCAATGCGGCGATACCAGGCAATGTTGTGGTTATAGGGGTCCTTCGACTCGGCGCTGAAGCACCTCGCTCAGGATGACACAGCGAAATTAAGGCCGGAACGCTGAGCCGCGCGACCTTACGGTTTGGTCTCTTGGAGCAGAACTACGTCCGCATCGTAGTTGCCGTGCAAGACAGCGAGGTTCTTTCCATCCGGCGACAAGTCGACCGACCAGATTTGCCCTGACTTGAAGTCGGTGACCTGGTGACCCGCGGAGCCGTCCAGTGGCTGCATCCAAATGTTGTCGACGCCGTTCTCCCGCATCGCGTAGACGACGGACTTCCCATCGTGAGTAAACTGCAAGCCACGCGTACGCCGACTGGCGTCGAGCAGACGCGGCGGACTCGATGATCCGAGATCGTACAGCGCTATCTTTGTGCCTCGCCGTTGCGAGTCCCACAGAGCGGCCGCTAACGTCTTGCCGTCAGGAGAGAAGCTGAGCGCTGGAGCTCCCGAGTAACCCTGGGGTAAATCCAGAATTGCTTCCGACTTGCCGGAGCCGTCCACCGGCACACGATGGATTTTCGATTCACGGTTGTCGAAGTAATAGACCCATTTCTGATCGGGCGAGCAAACCGGCGAACGATCGTCATCTCCGTTGGTTAATTGCAGTGGAGCGGTGCCATCCGCATTGGTGCGCCAGACACTTCTCGAATTTGTGCCGCCGCGGTCTTGCCACGTCAGAACAATGTAGTTTGCGCCGCAAGCGAAGGGGGTGAACATTCGCGCATTCGGATCGGACAGAAGCGGGGTTTGACTCTTGCCATCAAGCCCGACTTTGAGCAGGCGGCCAAAGTTGCTCAGCAGGAGATTGCCGTCGGCACTCCAGTGCAGGCTGCTCCACTCGTCAAAGTCATTGGCTTGCGAGAGAACGGGGCGCGGCTCGGCAAAGCCGTGGCCCGCATCGGAGAAAACGAAAACCGTGGCCTCACTTCGCACCAGAACGGTGGCTATGGTTTTTCCATCGGCGGAAACCGTGACGGTCGCATATCGGTTGGAGTCGCGCGTGATGGGCTCGATCTCTCCGCCGGTTTCGCGCAGGAATCCGATTTGAGCTTTTATGCCAGTTGCTCCGGTTTGCCCATGCATAACAAACAGCACACGATCAACCGGCGACCACTTGATTTCGGCGAGAAACTCATCCCGGAAAGCAACGAAGGGACGTGACTTGCCGGTATGCACATCGAGGACATCGATCGCGGCCCGCTCGCCGTTTCCGCCCACCCGGGAGCTATATATCTCATCGCCCTTCGGGGACCACGCCAAGAAGTCCGGCGGGTTCGGAGCGGCCTCAGTCAGCAGAACCGTTTCGTTGCCGCCCTCCAAAGATGCCGAGAGAATGCGGTACTTGCCGATTTCCGGATCGTCCTCGCGTATGTAAGCGATGCGCTGCCCATCAGGAGAAAACGTGATGCTTTCGCTGGAGATATTTCGCGCCACAATTTGTGGCTCACCGCCCAATACCGGAGACCGGTAGAGGTTGTAATGAGTGTGACTGGCATTCTCGGCTTTGCTGAAATAGATGTAGTTTCCATCCGGCGAAAAGGCGAGGCCCAGATAATCCGTGGCCGATGGCGGGATGACTTGCGTAACGCTTCCCGTGGGCACATTGCGGAGCCAGAGACTTTGCTGGCCGCCGTCATCGGTCACACTCAACACGTACTTTCCGTCAGGAGAAATGGCTGCTCCCGCCACCTTGCCGGAATCGGTAACTCGCGTGACGGTGAATTTCTGGAAGGGCGCTGGGACGGGACGATGCAACAAGGAATAGATCCCGAAACCCGCTGCGCCGAGCACGATCAGGAAAACAACGACGCCGGCCGCGAATCCCAACTTGTGCTGCTTCGCGACCGCAACCACTGCGGAGCTGCTGCTAGGCTGTGCTAACTGGGCCGCGGCTGGTGCTGCTGTTACTGCAACTACTGTCCCGGCACCGGCCGACGAGACTGAGGCCGGCTGAGAAACACTCGCCTCTTGCGCAGCCGGCGTCGTTCCCGAACTGGCCGCGGTTACACGACCCGATCCCGTATCGCGTTTCAGGCGCAGCAACTCCGAGCGCATCTCCGAGGCGTGCTGATAACGCAGCTCCCGATCCTTCTCCAGGGCCCGGTCGATGATTCGTTCCAACTCGGCCGGTGTGTCGGGATTCAGGCGGATCGCCGGCGCCGGAGCGCGGTTGAGAATCGCGTCGAAGATCAGCGCCGAGCTTTCTCCGCGGAAGGGTAACGTCCCGGTAGCCATTTCGTAGAGAACGGCTCCGAAGGAAAACAGATCCGTCCGCGCATCCAGCTCTTTGCCCTTGGCCTGCTCCGGAGACATGTAGGCAACGGTGCCCAGGGTCGCGCCCGGACTGGTCAGGTGATCGGCATCGGAGGCCAGGCCGGTTGCGGTTTGTCCGCTGGCCGGGACTTTTGCGGTGACCTTCGCCAATCCAAAGTCGAGAATCTTGGCGTGACCGCGCCGGGTCACGAGGATGTTCGCCGGCTTGATGTCGCGATGAACGATGCCTTCGCTGTGGGCTGCGTCGAGCGCATCGGCAATCTCGGTGCTCAGATCCAACAGCAGCTCAATCTCCAGCGGCTTGCCCATGATGCGGTGCTTCAGGGTTACGCCATCCAGAAACTCCATGGCGATGAAAGCCCGGCCGTTGTCTTCGCCGATGTCGTAAATCGTGCAGATGTTGGGATGATTCAGCGCCGATGCTGCTTTCGCCTCACGCCGAAATCGTTCCAGGGCCTGGCGATCGTGGGCCAGATCTTCGGGGAGAAATTTGAGAGCCACGAAACGGTCGAGGCGCACGTCCTCGGCCTTATAGACCACGCCCATCCCGCCCCCGCCTAGCTTCTCGATAATGCGGTAATGCGAGATGGTTTCGCCGATCATTGGCAGCGAATCTTACTTGGCGGAAATCGGCAAGTCAACGAAGGCAGAGTCTGGTCGTTGGATTTACTTCATCGGACCCGATTGAGTCTTACGTCGGCGAAGCGTTGCGTCTTCCCGTTGGCTACGTTGTCGATCAACCACCGCCAGGTGTCGGCAGCCTTGTCATAACTGAAGGTTGTGAGTATCTGATCGGAAGCCGAGAGCGGGAAGATGAAGGGAATCGAATCTCCGGCTGGGTTTGCGCGGGCGATCACTCCTGACGACAGGCCATCTCCAGACGTTGAATCCAGCCAGAGGCAGGCGTACTGCTGTGTCTTCGCATCCCAACCGATGTAGATAATGGCTTCGTACGCCGGGCCACCACCGGCATTCTTCTCGCGTGAGATTTCGTGCAGCTGCAGATACTCGTGGTTTAACACCCACGTCGCTTCGACATCGTGCGTGGTTGGTTTGCCGGCGATCGTGCCGCGCAAGATCCACGTGCCGGCCAGATGGTTGAGCAGTGCCGTCGGCGCCGATGGCATCTCCGGTTCAGCCGAAACAGAACAGCAGAACAGGACGGAACACAACACACAAACCATCCCACGGATTAGAACCATATACGTTCACCTCGGTCTCTGGCACTCCGGGCAATGTGTTTGAGCGCGTCGGTTCGACTGATCGACTCCGGCCCCGGATAGCTTGCGCTGCACCTGTTCACGACAGTTGCCTTCCGGCTATCCCGTCATGCAACCGCTGGGCGGGCCAACAGGACCGCCAGCACCACATGGAGAATGCAAGCCGGCCACAACAAGTATCCGGTGAAACCGCCGCCAACCCTGAGGTATCCGAGGTAGAGGCCGACGAGCAGGTTGTAGACGAACAAGGCGCGGATGGCCTGCGAGCTCGCTCCATTCCCGCGCGCCCAACAGGCGATCGCCAAAGAGAGAAATCCAAGTCCAGCAACCCGCGCCAGTGCGACACCCGCACTGTTAAGCTCGACGCCCAAGAGCGCGCGGGAAACAATCTCAGGAATAAGGATCAGGGCGACACCTGTCGCACCCTCAATCGCAGCGGACGCCGTCAACACCATTTTTGTGTTCATCCCTGACTCCGTGCCATCAACGGGATTCGCCATGCGCCCGTCCAGGTCCGCTGCCTAGTTGTTAGCTCTCGCGATGGCGTCGTCCTGCTTCTTTTGGTCCTCAGCCGACAACTGCGACGGCCCGAGATTGTAAGTCAGTTTGTCGATGGTTCCGGTGAAGCGGAATGGCACTTCATAGGAAGGGTCCACCGGCGTGCGAGTGTCAAGCCTCCACTTCCTGCCAGGTGTATTGCGCCAGAGCTTGCTTGTCGGCGGCGAGGGACTGCCTGAGCGCCATTACTTTTTTCTCTACCTGAGGACTCTGCGCGGCAGCCCGTGGAAGTGCGTTGCTATCACGAATGCGCCCATGGCTGCGATTGCTGCACCCGAGGATAGGCAGGTGAAAATGATGTTCATGGTTGCTCCCCTGCTTGTACTTTCATTTAGCTTAGCTCTTCGGCCACTGCTTGAACATCTTCTGCACGGCCTTCTCTACCATCTGCTGGTTCTTGTTGCCATTGGTGTTCAGAGTGTTTTGCGCAATGCCACGCCAGATCAGCGATTGTGTCTTCGCGTCATAGAGGTCAACGATCATGGTACCCTCCACGTTTTGTTCAGGAGTGATGCCGCCCATGCCTCCGCCGATACCGCGCATACCCCACGCGCTATAAGAAGTCTGTTGTCTCATGCCGCCGTTGGCGGTGAGAATCAGGTCAGGGTTCTGCGATTCCTGCACCATCGATAGACCCTTGCTCTGCATTGCGGAGTTGATGTCCTGTTGCGCTACCTGCGCCAGGATCGAGTTCTGAATCTGGTTGGCATTGTTGCCGCCCCAGGCATAGGTGTGATACTGCGCGAAGCTGGCACTGTGGTTGTAGTTGACCGAAACCTGTTGCCCGACGGCAATCGCGGATGCGATGCACAGTAGCATCGCGCAGAATGCAAACCTCGATTTCATGATCATCATCCTTTTCCTGTTTTGAATACGCTGCCAGCTCTGGGACTGGCCGCGCATGTGTCCGAACTCGCGGCGGTCTGGTTTGTCCTGGCCGCCTAATTGTTCACTCTGGCGATGGCGTCGTCCACCTTCCTTTGGTCCTCGGCCGATAACTGCGACGGTCCCAGCTTGTAGTTCAGCTTGTCAATCGTCCCGGTGAATGCGAACGGAACCTCGTAGTTGAAGTCCACCGGCGAACGAGTATCGAGCCCAATGTCAAAGGTCTCGTCGATCGACATCAGCAGCGGAATGGTGTGCTCGATCGTCTTGCGGGCGACCTCTTTACCATCCACGCTCAGCACGCCGGTGCCGCCCTTGCCTGGACCGGGGCCGTTGTATTTGAAGTCGAAGACGATGGTGTGCTTGCCCTCGTCGAGCGAAGAAAGCCCCTCCCACCGGAAGCGCTCCAGGTCCAACAAGTTGTAAACGAACACTGGCCTGCCTCGGCCGATGTGGAACACTTCGACGGCGAAAGACAGAATCAGTCCGACGACGGCGACCAGCACGAATGCATAGCCGAAGCGTTTTCTCCATCTACCGGCTGTGCCAATGAAGATCAGAAGCAATCCGAAAATCAGCAGACCCAGTTCTATGTTCTTGAACAATCTGCTGCTAAGCACCCAGCTTGCGCTGGGACTCAGCATGAGCGCGTAGCCGCCGAAGCGGCCACCTAGCGTAGCGATCACTCCCTCCGCGCCGCCGCTGGGGATCGTCACCTCGGCAGTGATGGTGTAGTCCTTGTTCAAAATGCTGGGAGCGTTGCCTACTGGAATCCCGGGATTCACGCCGGTATAGGTGAAATCGGTTTTCCCGGCGATTGCGCTGGGACGGGGTGTCAGCAGGCGCACGAAGGCTCGGTTGTCCAAGGGAAAGACCTGGTATTTCCCCGCCTCTTGCAGGAAGAGAGCCTGCATTTCTTTCAGCTTGTCAGGCATTTTCGCCGCCAGGTCGTTGAACTCCGAGTAGTCGTCCGCGATGTGATAGAGCTCCCACTTGTATTGGTCTGGTGGCGGCATCGCACCCGTTCCTAGCTCCCAGACCGGGGCGGGCGGTGTGGTGGCGGCAATCCAACCGTCGTGATAGATGGCGCGGTTGCTGGCCATCTCGAAGTACTGCGTATCGCGCTTTGACGGCGCATTGGCATTGGCCGAGTCAAAGGTGTAGAGCATGCTCACGCCTTCGATTGGCTTCTGCTTGATCCCGTTGACTTCGTCGGGCGCCTGAATGCCGGCGGCCTCGAGGATGGTCGGAACAATGTCGATGACGTGGTGGAACTGGGTGCGAATTCCACCCGGATCTTTGATATGGCCCGGCCAGGAAATTGCCAGGCCTTGCCGCGTGCCACCGAAATGCGAGGCCACCTGCTTCGTCCACTTGAACGGAGTATCAAATGCCCATGCCCACTGCACAGCCATATGCGGATAGGTCTTGTCCGAGCCCCAGTCGTTGTAATGCAATAGATTCATGACCTTGACGGGCTTGACCTCCGGCTCGTTCAGAAGGCCGTTGTAAGCGGTCAAGGTATTAAATGTGCCGTATAGGCTGCCCTCCGCACTGGTGCCGTTGTCGCCGTCGATGTAGATAATCAGCGTGTTGTCGAGCTTGCCCTGCTTCTGGACTTCGTCAATCACGCGGCCGATCTCGTAATCGGTGTAGGCGGTGTAGGCAGCAAACACCTCGGCCTGGCGGGCATACATCTTCTTTTCCGTATCGCTAAGCGAATCCCATTTGGGCAGCTTGGCTCCCGCGTACTCCGCCTGTCCGTCCGGCCACGGAGTGAGTTGAGTATTTGCCGGAATCACGCCCAGCTTCTTCTGGTTTTCGAAAATCTGCTCGCGCAGTTTTTCCCAGCCCATGTCGAACTTGCCCTTGAACTTGTCGATCCATTCCTGCGTCGGTTGATGGGGCGAGTGCGAGCCGCCGGGCACGTAATACAGGAAGAACGGCTTGTCGGGGGCTGAAGCGTTCAGGTTCCTCAAATAGCGGATGGCATCGTCTGCCATGTCGGTGATGAGGTTATAGCCGGGGTGACCGACCCACGGAGTGACCATCTCGGTGTTGCGGAAGAGGTACGGCTTCCACTGGTCGGTCTCGCCACCGAGGAAGCCATAGAAATATTGGAAGCCCATGCCAACAGGCCATTGGTCGAAGGGCCCGGCAGTGGTGCTGTAGGTAAATGCCGGTGTGTTGTGGTCTTTACCAAACCACGAAGTCGCGTAGCCGTTCTCCTTCAAGATCTCGCCGATCGTGGCGCTATCCGGACCGATGACCGAGTCATAACCTGGGTACCCGGTGGACAATTCGCCAATAACGCCGAAGCCGACCGAGTGGTGGTTGCGGCCGGTGATCAGCGCCGCCCGCGTGGGCGAGCACAGAGCGGTAGAGTGGAACTGGATATAGCGCAGCCCCGATTTGGCAATGCGATCCAAGTTCGGAGTTGGAATGACACCACCAAAGGTGCTCGGCACGCCATAGCCCTGGTCATCGGTCATGATGAGCAGCACATTAGGTGCGCCTTTTGGAGGCACAATGCGCGGCGGCCACCAGGGCGTAGAATCCGTCGCGAGTTCCTTGATCACGCCGCCGAATTTCGGCGGCGGCGGCGGAAGCTGCTTGCCGTTAATCGTGGTGGTGGCATCGGCCGATCCCAAGGTGCCCGTGACCTGCTGGGCAATGGCGGTCGCTCCCGTCAACGCAACCGCACCAACGGAGAGCACAAGCGAGCGTTTCACTGCAGACTTCAAAGAAAGCACAGTCCCTCTCAGTCTGATCAGGCCCTTGGCATGACCGAGTGAATCGATATGAAGCTGTCTTGAGGGCGCCAATCTTATGCGACCAGGACCTTCTGGACAACTAGCAATTAATACAGTTTGCGGAGGTGTTTTTGGCAGCCCGGAATCTACCCCTCAATTGGTGAAAAATCCCCCTTTCACAACTAAGCCGGTGGCCGGGATTGTTTGTGGTGTTGGGCTAGCACACGTAATCCCCCAAGCCGACCCCACAATCCCCAAAGGGATCACTCCGCCTCCGGTTCCACAGCCCGGGAATTCTCCCTGGCTTGGCAATCTTTTTCGAACAACGTTCCAAGGCGGAGTACACGGTTACGGCATCGTCTCTTGAGACAGAGCGCTAAGAAGCTGCGCGATCTTGACGGGTCATGCCGCGCTCGGCGCTATTGCAGGCGGGCGAATTCTTTCCTGGCTTCGATCAGGATGGGCACGTCGGGATCGGCATCTCTCCAGAGTGTAAGAAGAAACTCCTGATAGGCTGCAAGCGCCTTATCGCGAGAAACAGGATCTTTGGCGGCGTCCAGCGCGTAGGCGCGGGCAATTCCGAGCTGGGCCAGAGCGCCCCAGGGAAAGTTGACGACCAGCCCGTGATGATCGAGGAATTTCTGGAACTCTGCGGCCGCTGCCGGACCATTACGCTGCATGAGGTAAGCCTGGCCGCGCAAGTAAGCCGGGCATAAGAACACGGTTGCCATGGTTGGCTGGCCGAGTTCGATCGGAGTGGATACTTTCAGTGTATCTACAGCGCGGCCAGGATCATTGGAGCGCAGCGCTAAGGCAGCGCGGATCATCGGCAGCCAATAGCGTTGGATCAGAGTATCCAGGGGGAATGCTTTGTCGAGCTCGTCAGCCCGCTTCTGCGCCTGCGCGACATCGCCAGCCCTGGCCAGAACCAGGGCGGCCATCGCCTGCACCGCGCGATTCGCGGCCAGATGCAATGCCGCTTCCGCATCGGATCGAGCGCGCTCCACGTTGCCCGACTCCACCTCCCGCAAGGCTGCGGCGGCCTGATAGGTTGCGGCTGCTTCATTCTCGTCGCTACGCTCCGCCGAGTCCATAGCGCGTAAGGTCAACTCGCGAGCCTGTTTCAACTGTCCGTGCCAGCCCAGCGTATCGGCTTGCGACGCGAGCAACAGGTCTTCGGTACCTGGCTTGCCCATCGCCTCTGCACTAAACTTCGCCATCGCGTCCGTGTCCCCTTTCAGAAACGCCAACTGATAGCGATTGAGCAGCAGCGTCTCGCTCTGCAGGTGCCGCGCTTCGGCCTCTTTGTAGGCTGCGGCAGCCTCTTCGATCCGACTGAGGTTGAGATAGGCGTCGCCCAGGTTGATGTAGATCATCGCGTTGTTGGGTTCCAGTCGCAGAGCCTCCCGAGTTTCCTCCGCCGCTTTCTCCCAGTTTCCCAGCACGCCATAGATGTACCCAAGGTTCACGTAGGGCGCATCGTACTTCGGATAGGTCTGCTGCCAGAGTTCGAAGACCTGGGCGGCCTTTTCCATCTCGCCCGTCGCGAACATGTAGTAGTTGGCCTCAATGAAGAACCGTTCCCATTCGCTAACCTTGTCGCGTAGCGCGTAGGCCTTGCGCGCATTTTCCGCCGCCCGATCCGACTGGTTGAGGTTGGCGTAGGACAGCGCCATATAGTTGTAGGCGACGGCAAAATTGGGATCGAGCTCAACGGCGCGTTTATAGAAGAGCAAGGGCGCGGTCCAGCCGTTGGCGGCCCAGGTCTTGCGTCCCAGGCTGTACATCTTCAGCGCTTCCAGCGATGGCGTGGTGACCTCGGCCAAAGGCGTGGCATACTTCTGCACCGAGCTGAGCGATTCTCCCAATTCGCCGCGCAAGCGAACCGCCGCCGAATCCAATGCCGCCAGCACACCCTCCTTATTCGCGGCCTGCGTTTGGGCCTCGGCCAGGACGTCGCCGGTATCGCAATTGATGGCCTTCAGCCCGATGACATATTGCTTGCCGACGCCGGCAATCGAGCCGGTGAGCATGGCCTTGCTGCCTGTACGCTGGCAGATCTCGCGCGTCACCTCGGGCGTCAGGCGGATATCCGCCGGACGGCTCATCAGCTGCAATGTTTGATTCACTTTGGTATCGGAGATCAGGTCGAGATAAGGAGATTGCTCAAGCTGAACCGCGAGCCCCTGCTTGAGCGTGTCGTCGAAGACGGCGTCACCTGTCCTGTTGTCGAAGTCGGCGAGGACGATTGTGTCTTTTTCCGTTAGCCGCGGACGTTGCCGTGCCCGGAAGTAGAACGCGCCTGCGGCCAGCATCGCAAGGATCGCTACTGCAGCCACTACGGGGATCAGCCACCGCCTGTGTTTCGAATCGGGCTGCCTGTCCGCAGATTGCGATTCCGTCGAGGGCGGTACTGCGGTGGTCGCGGCACTCATGGTTCCCGTGGTTGGCCGCGGATAGCGCCCGCTCTCACTATCGCGCTTCAGTCGCCGCAACTCCGCCCGCATGTCGGAGGCGTGCTGATAACGGAGGCTGCGATCCTTCTCCAGCGCGCGCAGAATCACGGCTTCCAATCCAGCGGGAACTTGCGGGTTGAGTTTCGAGGGTGGCTCCGGCTCCAGATGAAGAATGGCGCCGATCATCTCGCCCGAGCTTGAGCCCGGGAATGGCATCTTGCCAGTCGCCATTTCGTAGAGCACGGCCCCGAACGAGAACAGATCGGTGCGCGAGTCGAGTTCTTTGGCGCGGATCTGCTCAGGCGACATGTAGGCGACCGTGCCCAGCATCGCCCCCGGACTGGTCAGGTGCTCTAGGTCGGAGTCGACTGACTGGGTATCGGAGTCGGGAGTGACGGCCGAGTCCAGCGTCAACTTTGCCAAACCGAAGTCGAGGATCTTGGCGTGCCCACGCTCGGTCACGAAGATATTCGCAGGCTTGATGTCGCGATGGATGATGCCTTTGGTCTGCGCCGCATCCAGCGCGTCGGCGATTTCGTCGCCCAGCAAGAGGACATCGTCGATCTCCAGCGCGCGCCCCGCAATGCGATGTCGCAGCGTCATACCATCGAGAAACTCCATGGCCATGAAGGTCACGCCATTTTCTTCGCCGATGTCATAAATGGTGCAGATGTTGGGATGGTTCAGCGCAGAGGCAGCCTGGGCCTCGCGGCGAAGCCGAGCCAGGGCTTGAGCATCGCCCTGAAAGCGCTCCGGCAGAAACTTAAGAGCAACGGGTCGGTGCAGCCGCGTGTCCTCGGCTTTATACACAACGCCCATGCCGCCGCCGCCGATCTTACTGACGATGCGGTAGTGCGAGATGGTCGTCTCGATCACGTCAGCCCCTGTCAATGGAAGTGAATCATAGGGCGCGTGCCGGTACACGTCAATCGCGGGACGCGATTGCAATTTGAAGGGGCGCAGCCTCAGCTGCGCCGTTGCAAGTCTTTTGTCATCACGAGGAGGCCTTCAGGCCGACGAGGGATCTGCTTCTCGACTTTTTCAGCAGCCTCTTTAGCCGACGGCACAAACAACCGCTAACCAATCATCTTGCGTTGATCGCCGATGCGGCGCTCGCGTTCGTTGGCGAATCGCTCCACGCCCCGGAAAATCGAATCGGGATCGAGATGCGCTTCCGCGATCACGTCCGCTTCCAGGCCGCCGCTTCTCCAGCAATTGTCGAAGTCGGAGGTGAGTGAATACTCATCCGTCAACGGGCCGAGGTTGCGCAGCGGCCACACGCGTCGCGTGCCCGTTGATACCACCATCAAATCGTAGCGAGCCTCGGGCGGCAGCACGGAATCGCGATAGGCTTGCGGCTGGCGATCGAACAAGTCCTCGCTGATCGACCGCGATCACCTTCACGTTTACGCCGGCCGCTTCGAGTTTCGGCAGCACCTTCACCAGATTGAACGTGGAACTCGATCCCGAAGCGATCACGTAACCGTGGCGCGGCTTGTCCGGGCGCGAAATCGCGGATCACGTACAGGCCTTTGGCCGCAGCGCGCAGATCGGAGTCGGCGAAATGGTTGCGGTCCGCGACTGGGAAGTCGGGACGCGCCACTTCGATGGTGATGATGCCCACGTGCGGATCGCGCGCCGCGATTTCCGCCGCCGCAAAATAGCCGGGCGCGACATCGTTGTAATCCCAGAAGCTCAAATTGATCACCTGACCGCGCGGGAACAGCTTCCACACTTGCGGCGCGAAGATGCCGAAGTGGGTGCGCGCGTCGGCCGCGGTTTCAGGACCGGAGTGCGCGGCGAGAATATGCAGCACGCCCGACACGGAATTTGCTGTCCTGATTTTGTTGACTCCAGACGCGCGCCGGAGTGTACATCAGCGGCGTGAACGCGCCGTACGTGCCGCTCAAAGCCCAAACGCCGGCGAATTTTTCGGGATCGACGGAAGCGCTTTGACTCACCAGCCCGATGGCGGTGGAAACATTGCCGGCTTCTTCGATGGGCGCTTTCAAGCGCGTGCCCAGCGGATTGTCCGTGGGACTGTAGTGTCCCCACAAACTGCCGTGCTCCACGTTGATCGACTCCGAAAGGTCGGCGGCTACGGTGAAGAACCGTCCGTCGGTGACGTAGTTCATCCACTTGATGATTTCGGAGATGCCGCGCCGCGCTCCGGCCACCTCGCCCGGTTTCTTGAACAGCGCAATGCTGACTTCTTTTTCTTTGCCGGAAATCGCATTGCGAATCGAGACCTTCTGCGGTTCTTCCGGCAGCGCCTTGACGCGCAGGCGATCGTCGAGGAACGGATCGCTCGCGGCGGAGATGCGCAACTTCACATCGTCGCGCACGGTGTCGCCGATTTCCACCAGGCGATCGGCGAGGCGATCGCCCAATCCGTTGCGGTCGAGCAGCGACATCACCACGTCGATGTTGGTCTTGAACTGGATCAGTCGCTCGCGATTGTTGGTGACCGGACCCTTGCGAATTCCTTCGAACTCCACGCCGTAATGCTTTTCGAACGTCGACGCCAGCGCGAGGAAATACTCCGAGTTCATCTTCAGCGCGTAGGGATGGCTGGGGTAACTGATCAGTTGATCGCCGTAGCCGGCAATCTTTCCGTCGGCGGCCGCAGGCCAGTAGCCCTTGATGGTCTTGCCGATGGCGACGATGGGACGGCGGTCCTGCGGGTCCACTTCGTCCATGGCTTTCAGTGCCGCGGTCACTTCGCCGTAATCGTTACCATTCGCCAGCGTGAAGACGTTCCATCCATACGACGTCCATTGGCCCACCAGATCGTAGACCTCGCAGAACTGCGAGGAGATTACGCCGCCAATCTTGCCACCGATCAGGCAATCGTCGATGCCGGCGTTGTTGTCGGAGACCATCACCCGCAAACGCTTGCCCACTTGCAGCGCGAGCGCCTGCGTCTTCAACTCCTGCGCGTGACCTTCGGTGAGCGCAAATTCGCCTTCCAGCGCGATCACTTTCGGCGAGGCTGGCGCGCCCGCTATATCCCAGAACGCGGCTTTGCCCGCGGCCGTCGCGATGCCGATGCCCGAGGGTCCGCCGTTCACGTCGTTGGTGAGGTCGGTGCTTTCGGCATGTCCCTGGAGCGCGCGAATGCCGCGGCCTTTGGCTTGCGCGAACAGCGGATTGTCTTCCAGATCCGTTTCGCGCAGCAGCGTCTTCAGCGCGCCCGCGCCGCGCCGGAATCCCAGCGCGTCGATCGGCAGCATCGCGGCGTGCGGGTCGACGTGATAACGCGGATCGCCGGTCTGCTGATACTTGCGATACAGCGCCTGGCCCATGATCATCCACAGTGCGTAGCACGTGGGGACCGAGTGGCCCGCCGCCATCATGAATTTGTCGGAGTAAGGATGCTTCGGCCGGCGGTAATCGTAACGCAATCCACCGTTTTCAGGACCGGCGAGATGCGCCGCAACGTTGTACGGTGTGTAGGCCAGCGGTCCGCCCAGATGCCCGGTCTGCGCGTAATTTCCCAGCAGCACCAGGGTCATGCAGGTCATGTATCCAATGTCGTCGAGCAGCGGATCGTAGGCTAAGGTTGGTTGCTGGGAGGGAGAAGGGACTGCTTGAAAGGTGGATGTCATAGAAGGTTTCAAAAATAGCTACATTAATAGTATCAATGAAAATAGTCGTCAACGGCGCGGGCTGGTTTGCGCGCACAGCGTGACCGGCGATTCCAGTATTGTCCAAAATCGGGGCTCAATTTCAGAAATACATCTGGTGTAGAATCGGCGCTGCCTTCATTCAGGTATTCAGGCGCGGAGATCTAAAGAAGTGGACGAGGGAAGAAGCAGTCTGGCTGGCCGCACGCTGGCCCACTACCGGATCAGCACCGCAATTGGTGCGGGCGGAATGGGAGAGGTGTACCGCGCGACCGACACAAAGCTGGCGCGGGAAATAGCTCTCAAGGTTTTGCCGCCAGGCATGGCCAACGATCCCGACCGGCTGGCCCGCTTCCAGCGCGAGGCTCGCGCAGTCGCCGCCCTCAATCACCCCAACGTGGTGACGGTCTACTCGGTCGAGGAATCCGATAACGTCCACTTCATCACCATGGAATTGCTCGAGGGCGAACCGCTGGATCGGCTGATCTCTGCAAATGGCTTGCCGCCGGACCGGATCATCGAAATTGCCGGCGCGGTTGCCGAGGCGCTGGCCGCGGCTCACGAGAAAGGCATCGTGCATCGCGACCTGAAGCCCGCGAATGTGATGGTGACGAATGAAGGCCGGGTCAAGGTTCTCGATTTCGGGCTGGCAAAAGATGTAGGCGGCGAGCCGGCCAACGGCGCAACCATGGCTTCGGCCGGTTACACCCAGGCCGGCATGGTGATGGGGACACCGGCCTACATGTCGCCAGAACAGGTCTCGGGCCGTCCGCTCGACCACCGCTCCGACATTTTTTCCTTCGGCGTCATGCTGCATGAGATGGCAACCGGGCGACGCCCCTTCGAAGGCAATTCATCGGCTGAACTGATTTCGTCGATCCTGCGCGACAGTCCACCCTCGGTCACGGATGTGCGTCCGGAATTGTCTTCCGACATCGCACGTGTCATCCGCCGCTGCCTGGAAAAAGAGCCGCGCCATCGCGTGCAAACTGCCCGCGACGTCAGCAACGAATTCCGCGACCTGGCGCGAACCATCACGCGTCCTATGCCCGTTTCAACGTCAAGCGTGCGCGCCACGGTCGCTGCGGACTCCGGCGCAGCCCGCGCCGAGGAAGGTTTCTGGGTCGCGGTGTTGCCATTCAAATACACCGGATCGAATGAGGACCTAAAGGCTTTGGCCGGCGGTCTGACCGACGAGGTGGTCACCGGGCTGTCTCGCTTCTCCTATCTGCGCGTGATCGCGCGCGGTTCGACGGCGAAGTTCTCCGGCGAGACTGGAGATATTCGGGCTGTCGGTAGAGAACTCGGCGCACGCTACGTCATGGAAGGAAGTTTGCGGCACGTCGGGCAGCAAGCTGCGAGTAGCGGTGCAGCTTGCCGACGCAACCACCGGTTCGCACGTTTGGGCGGAGACTTACGAGCGCAACTTCAACCCGGAAACCGTTTTTGAACTGCAGGATGAACTCGTCCCTCGCATTGTCTCCACCGTCGCTGACGCCCATGGAATTCTGCCGCACACCATGGGCGAAAGCATTCGCAGCAAGAATCCCGAGCAGCTAAGCCCGTACGAAGCGGTGTTGCGCTGCTTCAGCTACGCCGAGCGCGTCTCTCCGGAAGAACACGCGATTGCTCGGGACGCCCTGGAGCGGGCCGTTGAAGTCGTCCCGAACTATGCTTACGCGTGGGCGCTGCTTGCCCTTTGTATTAAGGACGAGTACGAATCGGGGTTCAACCCGAAGCCTGATCCGCTGGAGCGCATGCTGAAGGCTGCGCGCCGCGCCGTCGAACTCGACTCCTCCGGCCATCGCGGCTACCACGCCCTGGCCATGGCTCACTTCTTCCGAAAAGAGATACCGGCCTTCCGAACCGCGGCCGACCGGGCGATCGCGCTTAATCCGCTGGATGGATGCAATGTCGCCCACCTGGGCGGCCTCATAGCCTACGCCGGGGAATGGGAGCGCGGCTGCGGGCTGGTGGAGCGCGCTCTGCAGCTGAATCCCAATCATCCCGGCTGGTTCTGGTTCCCGCTTGCGATGAATGCCTACCGCAAGGGCGACTACCAGGGCGCGCTGGGCTACGCACTCAAAATCAACCTGCCAAACTTTCTCTGGACCCATACGACGCTGGCGGCTATCTACGGGCAACTTGGCCAGCAGGAGGAAGCCGGCAGAGCGGTGCAAGAACTGCTCAAGCTCAATCCGCAGGCGCCCCAGATCATACTTGCCGCGTGGCAGTCGCGGTACGATCCGGAACACGTCACTCGCCTGATCGAAGGCCTGCGAAAAGCGGGTCTCGATATCGGTGACGAAGCGGCGCCGACTCCGGCGCTCACTTCCGGTCCGATCGCAACGAGAACGGCTTCGGGGGAATCGCGAGCCTCCGACGGCTTCTGGGTAGCCTTGCTGCCGTTCAAATACACCGGCAGCAGCGCGGAGTTGAAATCGCTCGCCGAAGGACTGACGGACGAGATCACCACCGGCCTTTCGCGCTTCTCGTATCTGCGCGTGATCGCGCGGGGGTCGACAGCGAAGTATTCGAGCGAGTCGGGAGATGTGCGTGCCATCGGCAAAGAACTGGGCACGCGCTACGTGATGGAAGGCAGCCTGCGTCAGGCAGGAGCGAAGCTGCGGCTGACAGTACAGCTAGCGGACACAGTCACGGGAACACAGCTGTGGGCGGAAACGTATGAGCGCGCCTTCGCGCCTGAGGCAATCTTCGATTTGCAGGATGATCTGGTTCCGCGCGTTGTGGCCACGGTCGCCGATCAGTATGGTGTTCTGCCGCGCAGCATGAGTGAGGCGCTGCGCAGCAAAAGCGAGGCCGCCCTGACTCCTCACGAGGCTGTGCTGCGCACCTTCAGTTACTTCGCGCGCCTCGAGCCCGGGGAACATGCAACCGTGCGGCGGATTCTGGAGCACGCGGTTCGTGAAGCTCCGGGCCATGCTGACAGTTGGGCGATGTTGTCGATGATCTATCGGGGCGAATTTGCGCAGGGATTCAACGCCGGGCCCAATCCGCTGGATCGAGCTCTGGCGGCGGCACAGCGCGCCGTGGAGCTCGCGCCTACCAATGCGCTCTGCTATTACGCGCTGGCGACGGTCCATTACTTCCGCAAAGAGACACTCGCCTTCCGCACTACAGCGGAACGGTCTCTCGCACTAAATCCCATGGACGGATCCGCCATCGCCTATCTGGGCATGCTGACCGCTACGATGGGCGAATGGGATCGCGGTTGCGCGATGGTGGAATCGGCGATGAAACTCAATCCCAATTATCCAGGCTGGTTTCAGATCGCCATCTGGGCGAATGCTTATCGCCAGGGCAAGTACGAGGAAGCGCTCGAGGCGCTCACTCGTATGATCCTGCATGGGTATTTCCACGCGCAGGCTGCACGGGCAGCCACCCTGGGCAAGCTCGGCCGAAGAGAGGAAGCGCAGAAAGCGCTGCAGGAGTTGCTGGCACTGCGTCCCGATTTCGCCGCAGTGGCCCGCCAGGAATATGCCAAGTGGTACGACGCCGAGCAGATCGAGCAGCTGATCGACGGCCTGTGCAAGGCGGGGTTGGAGTTTCCGGAAGATCAGAAGCAGGCTCCCAGCGGTTCTGTTGCCGCCGCTCCGTAGTTGAGCGGTCGCAAGCGAATAGAGCACAAGAGCCTTTCTCATAAATCGCTTTGGTTCGTATCAGGGCACGACCTTGGTCGTGCCGAACGACGCATGGTGAATCTGAGGGCTTCAGCCCCTGAAAATGTCCCCACAGGGGCTAAAGCCCGGTCTTCATCTGCCCGGTAACGGCACGGCTGAAGCCGTGCCCTGTTACAAAGCGCGCGGAATGACTCTTTCAGCAGCCTATGAAGGCGTGCCCCGACACAAGGCGATCTATGAGATTGCTTATTGCTTCCGGTCGCACCCTATTCTCTTCGGACGAAACATTCATGCGTCACTGAATCGGCTGCGCCGCGGTGCTACACTTCCCCCGTGGTTAAGGCAATGCCGGAATACGCTGCCAGCAAAGAGGACGATCCTGTCGAGCGCGGCACGCTCTACCTTGTCGGCACGCCGATCGGAAATCTGGATGACATCACTCTGCGCGCGCTGCACGTTCTGAAGGAAGTCGACCTGATCGCGTGCGAGGACACCCGGCAGACAGCCAAGCTGCTCAATCACTACGCCATACAGAAACCCACGCTCAGCTATCACGAACACAATGAGTTGACGCGCGCGGCCGAACTCATTGTTCACCTGGAGCGCGGCGACAACGTTGCCGTAGTGAGCGATGCCGGCATGCCGGGCGTGAGCGATCCGGGATATCGGCTGGTGGCGCTCGCCATTCGCCATCACATTCGCGTGATGCCGATTCCCGGCGCGTCGGCGTTTCTGTCGGCGCTCGTCGCCAGCGGATTGCCGACCGACTCATTCCGCTTCGGCGGATTCCTGCCTGCAAAGTCCGGGGCGAGGCGTACCGCACTCGAAGCGAGCCGCGATATTCCGCGGACGCAAATCTTCTACGAGGCACCGCATCGCATCGTGGAGGCGCTGCGCGACATCGTTGAGGCGCTCGGCGCCGACCGTCACGTGGTCATCGCCCGCGAGGTTACCAAGCTGCATGAGGAGTTCCTGCGAGGCCGGGCCGACGAGGTACTGGCGACACTGGAAAAGCGCGGCGAGGTCAAGGGCGAGATCACGCTGCTCATCGGCAAAGCCGACGAGGTTCCGCATGTCCCGGATTCCATCAAGTCCGTCGCCCAGCGTGTGAAGGAACTGGTGAAGGCGGAAAAGCTGGACGAGAAGGCTGCGCTGAAGCAGGCGGCCAAGGAATTCGGTCTGTCGAAAAGCGAAGCCTATCGCGAGCTGCAGAGAAGTAAGGCCTGACGCCCATCTCATTTGACAATCGCGCGCCACTGCTCAACAATAGCGGCAAGTTGGAAGTGGTTGGACCGCAACCACCTGCACTGTAATTTGGAGACCGGCACTCCGACCCAAGAACGTCCAAGGATAAATCTATGGCCCGGATCCTTTGCGTGGACGACGAACCGAATATTGTGTCGCTGAAGTGTGCCATTTTGCAGGCCGCCGGACACCAGGTCACGCCGTCGACATCGGCGCGCGACGCCATTGAGAAGATTGAGCAGAACACCTACGACGCGGTGGTCACCGACTGGCGCCTGGGCGACGCCAACGGCCGCGCCATCGTTCAGGCCGCCAAGACGCACTCCACCATGCCGGTGGTCGTGGTCTCCGGATATGTTGCGGAAGCCTTTCAGGCCGCCGAGCCGCTCGCCGATCTCTATCTGGAGAAGCCGGTCAATCCGGAAGAGCTGGTCACGATTGTTAATGAATTATTGAAGACCAGCGACCACGCCGCGACATAAACACGTTCCATCCCCCTCCGCTGAACCCGATCCCGGAAGAAGCCGGACTGAAGATCCCTCGCGGGCTGAAGCCCGCTCGGGATGACAAATACATGTAACGCCTGGGACGCTGGCCTAAAGGCCAGCTCTACCGTGGTGTGACGGCCAAGCTCTATCCGAAACAATTAGGGCTTGGATTGCTGCACACTGTGCAAGAACCCAAGCCCTTTGCCCTCTCGCTAATCCGGATTGCAATCCTGAAAGTCGACGTCTAGTGAATCGTTGCCGGGCGCCCATTCACTTCCATGCGACCTTTGACCGCGGCAACTGCCGGCTGCGGACGCAATGGAGTCAGCGGAACCGAGGCTGTCGCCTGCGCCAGGATCCGGTGATGCACGACAAACAGCGCGAGCTCCAGCCGGTCTGAGACGCCGATCTTGTCAAAGATGTTGCGCAGCGCGTTCTTGACGACCTGCTCGGTGGTGTAAAGCTGAGCCGCGATCTCGCGGTTCTTGTAGCCCTGCACGATGGCGGCGATGATTCGCAGCTCCCGCTCTGAGAGCCGGTTGCGCACGCGCATGCCGACCATATCCTCGTTGACTTCGACCTCCGACGAGTTCGGCCCTTGCAGAAAGGCCTGCCCCTGCGCCAAGCGCCTTACCGCCTCGACCACCATGTTGCCGCTGGCGGAGCGGTAGATAACTCCCTGCACGCCCATGCGCATGAAGTCGGAGGCGTTCTCATTGTTGTCGCAGATCACGAGCACAGCACTCTGCCGCCGCTGCGCGACATCCTGAACTTCGGAGAGCAGGTTGATGAAGCCGGTCGACAGGATTACTACTTGCGGCCTTAGCTTGTCGAGGGCATTGAGGACGGCTTCAGGTGTGAGCGGCTGGCCAACGATCCGGAGATCTTCTTCGACGGCCAGAACTTTTGCGACACCAGCGCGAAAGATCGCCTGGTGATCAGCGATTATCACGTTGATCATGGTCAGGTTAGGAGCCTTCCTGAGCGGCGCGGTCAGCTACTGGCCAAGTGGCAGGGCTCAGTAACTGATCAGGCGGCACTAACGTTCGTAATACGGACTACGATAAACCAAGACGGTTTTACACCACGGATAGAGATACATGGAATAGCTCTTTAGTGGAAGTAGTGATTCTGGGGCTACCTGCCCTCGCAAGAGCCCTTGTTGGGAGTTCCTCGGTCGAGTTTCAGCGACGAGTGAACATTCCGGCAACGCCGTATCCGCTGATCAGCGCTATTCCGGCAGCGACGCTGACAAATCTCCAGATGTAGGTTCGCGCATAGTTTTCTACGTCGAGGTGCTCGCGAACCGTTTCGCGCAGCGACGATTTCAACTCGTCAACCGAATTGTGAATGCGTTGCCGCTGCTCGGCGGCGCGCTGCTCCAAAACATCGGGCGAAAACTGGTTGGGGATCTCCTCGCTCATATGCGCTCCTTGGCCTCTGTCTGTAACCACAAACCGTCCTGCTTCAACACGCGCAGAGTGCGCTCTGGCTTCACTCCTTTTTCTTTGAGCCGGCCCAATGCCACGTATGCCGCGGCGCCGCCGACGATCGCATAAAGTACGGCGATTGCCAGGAAAGACAGCGCCCAGTTCCACGGGTTGGGCGCGAAGGCCTGCGCAATCATGCAGACCAGGAAGCCGGAGAACAGCAGCCAACCCGTCACCAGCACCAGCAGCCCGATTCCCAGCAGCGGGCCCGACATTTTGATGGCTTGCGCCTTCTCGTCAAACTCCGCCTCCACCATCTCGATGCGAGTGGTGATGAACGCGATAAACTCGTCACGCAGTTCCTCGACAACTTCGATCACGGTCTTCGTATTTCCATTAATCACGGTTCGACCTCCAGATTCGCATCAAGACTCCCACTGCGAACGCAGCGCTCACGCTCACCACGATGACTTGCAGCGGCCGTTCGGGTTTCCAGCGGCGAACGTCTCCAGCCCGGTTACGCACGATCGTCCGCACTGCCTCCAGCTTCCACCGCGCTTCGCGGCGAAGGTGATCGAGCCTGTTGCCGGCGCGCCAACTGATCTCCGACGTGTAGACCGCAGCCTTGTCCGCCAACTCCAGCAGGCCAAGCTCGGCAGCGTCGCGCAGTTCGGCGGCTTTGGCTTCGGCGGAGTTGCGAATGTCGTGCGCCGAGACGCCCGATTCCCTGCCTACCAGATGGATTCGAGACTTCAGATCGTCAAGCCGGCGTGGCAGGCGGCGAACCTCGCTCACTGCCGTGCCCACGCTGCGGCCGACCGCTTCGGCTGAGCGATTCCACGCCGGATTGCTCGCGGGGGCGGGTAGTTCCGGCAGCGGTTCTGGTGTGTTCGCGGCTACTGCTGTATCGTCGGTCGGGGTGACGTTCGTAGAAGTCTCTTGTGTTTCCGCACTCGTGCGCCAAACCTCAGCCATTGATCCTCCCTTGCAAACCCGGCGGCCAGGCCAGTAACTAGGATGTAGGCCATGAGTGCGGTGTTTGAAGGGTTGGCAGCGTAAGGTGATTTTTTTGTGAAGGCGCAAGGCTGGGACAAAGCGGCATGCATCGTCCACCTCATCACATTCTTCAGCTTTGTATCAGGGCATGACTTCAGTCGTGCCGAAGAGATGCCGCAAAAATGAGGGCTTCAGGCCCTGCGGAATCTCTTTCAGGGGCTAAAGCCCATCGAAATCAAACAGGGTAGCGGCGCGACCGAGGTCGTGCCCTGATACGAGGCGGCTTGATCAGAGTGGGCCGCTGAGTTCCTGGACCACATTTGTATTTTCGCTGTGCAAGCCGCGGCCCAGCGACGAACCAGTCGCAGATCCCAGCAACGAGCGCAATCAAATTTTTCGTTAACGCTCCAGTTTCCTTTCGCCGCAGCCGCTCGTCATCCGTCGCTCACTGCCGTATCATCGAATCAAAGCTTGGCAACGACGTTCACATCCTCCCGCATTGAAACCCGGCCCAACTGGGCGGAAGTTTCGCTCTCCGCGTTGAAGCATAATTTTCGCGTCGTGCAGCAGCACGTCGGCGCGGACGTCACCATCTGCGCGGTCGTCAAATGCAATGCCTACGGACACGGCGTGGAGGAGTGCGCGCCTGCACTGGAGCAGGCCGGAGCGAAGTGGTTCGGTGTCACCTCCACCGATGAAGGCATCGTGCTGCGCGAAGTCGGAGTCACCGGGCGAATTCTCATCATGTGCGGGCTCTACCCCGGCGAGGAAGAAGAAGCGCTGCGCAATTCGCTGACGCCTGCGGTCTTTCGTCTGGAGCAGGCGCAGGATCTGGCGCGCGCGGTAGCGCGCATGGGCCTGGACCACACGAGCCGCAATTCATCTCAAGATCGATACCGGCATGTCGCGCATGGGATTACCCCTGGCGGAGTTGGAGTCCTTTGCCGAAGGCGTGAAGCGTCTGCCGGAGATCGAACTCGAAGGCGTATTCAGCCATCTGGCGTCATCGGAAGTTCTGGACGACGAGCACACCGCCCATCAGATCGAGCGCTACGAAGCTGCGCTGCGCACGCTCGCCAATCATGGATTACATCCGTCGCTGCGGCATCTCGCCAACAGCGGCGGAGTCGAAGGACGACCGAGCACGTGGCACAACTTCGTGCGGCCCGGCCTGCTGCTCTACGGATATGAGTACGGTCTGTCGCGACACGATGGCAAGCCGGTGAACGATGTGCCGCATCTTCCGCTCAAGCCGGTGCTCTCGTGGAAGACTCATGTGCTGGGACTGCGCGATGTTCCTACCGGTCAGCCGCTGGGATACGGCGGCGCTTACGTAACTCCGGTGCCCGCGCGCATTGCCGCGGTATCGGTCGGATATGGAGACGGGTTATCGCGCAAGGTGTCGGTTCGCAACGGACACGATCCTGCTCTCTGCCACATTCATCCCTCCGTCGGCCACGGCGAAGTCTTGATACGCGGACAGCGTGCTCCCATCGTAGGGCGCGTCTCGATGGACCTGACCTTGATCGATGTGACGCACGTGCCCGGCGCGGCGATTGGCGACGAAGTTGTGCTGATCGGGCGCAGCGGCAACCAGCAGATTACAGCCTGGGATCTGGCACGCAGCTCCGATACCGTGGTCTACGAGACGCTGTGCAATCTCTCCAAACGCGTGCCGCGGCGACATGCGGAGTAGAAGAAGCAATTAGCGATGAGCGCGAAACGCCGATGTTAGCGTGCAGAGTCGGAGCTAAAGTCCCTCGTCTATAGAATTGCCATCTCCGGCACGACCGGAAGAGGCTGCTGAAATACTCATAGCGCGACCCGACGTGTCGTCGGCTGAAAGCCGACTCGGACAGGGAGATAAACGGCTTAGACGCTGGCCTGAAGGCCAGCACTACCCGAAAATCACGCTCCGGTCGACTTTTTCAGCATCCTGTGAGAGTCGTGCCCTGATACCTGGGGATTTATGAAATGAGCTCCAGTAAGAAGTCGGCTGATCCCGCTCCCAGAATCACCAAGCTACGAGTGCTATGCCCGCCCCGCCTATGCGTGGTGGGCATATAGCACCTTACTTACAGCCTGGGTGCCAGACATAAAGGCCGTTCTGGGTGATTGCTTTTACAGGGTCTTCACATCACAATTTTGTACCACGTTGTAGATAGTCGCTCCCGGGGTTCCCGAGGTTCCCTTGCTTGCTCCCGCGAGTCCAGGCTCGCGCAATCGCTAACGCCGCTACCGCCGCGAAAGGAGCGAACATGCCACTTCAGCGAGGATGGGCAATCGTGCAATTTTCAAAAGATCTACTGAGTAAACTGCGACTCCGACATTTTGGTAAGTCGGAAGAAGGACAGGCTCTGGTACTGGCCGGCTTGGCCTTGGTTGTCCTGATGATGATGGCCGGCCTGGGTGTGGACGTCGGGTATTTGCGCTATCAGAAAGAGCAGATGCAGAAGGCGGCCGACGCGGGCGCGCTGGCTGCAGCTTCTGCCATCATCTACCAGGGCAACTACGTGAATGCGGCAACAAACGACGCGACCGCCAATGGATTTACCGCAAATCAGGTTGTTGTTAATGGTCTCTGTTCGCCTTCCGGCACGAATATCTGCGTGGCCGTAAATAATCCTCCCTTGACTGCTGGCGATCCGTTCCAGGGAGTAGCCGGGTACGTGGAGGTGATCGTCGCGCAGGCGCGGCCGACGTTCTTTATGAAAGTTGTCGGCTACACGTCGACCAACGTTAGTAGCCGCGCGGTAGCTTCCTCGGTGTCGAACTCGTCCGGATGTGTTTACGCCCTGGATCAGAACGATGACGCAAATACGTTGGTGATCGACAGCGGCGTCTTCGTCGGATCTCCTTCCTGTGCCATGTACGTGGAGTCGAGCAATAGCAGTGGTCTCAATGAGAATGGCAAGAGCAACGTTGTTGCCAGTTACATTGGTGTAGTCGGGACCGGTGTCGAAGGCTCGCAATTCTCGTGCGAGTGGAACGCTCCGGGCGCGCCCTGTCCGCAGACGAGCATGGCGCAGTTCATGGATCCCTTCCTCAACGTACCGGCACCGACGCCTGTGCCCTGTTGCACGGCGCACACCACCAACTACCCTGCGGGAACTTACAACAACATCACGATCCCTGACAGCGGAACCTACACGTTCGGCCCCGGCGTCATTACGGTACTGGGCAGCTTCACTACCGCGCTGGGTGCGACTCCGACCCTAATCAGCAATCCGGGTGGAGTGCTTTTTTATCTCACTGGCCCTGGTTACGGCGGCCTCAATATCACCCCGGGCGCGCAGGTCAAACTGAACGCCCAGACGAGCGGTTCGCAGGCGGGAATTCTCTTCTTCCAGGACCGTTCGATACCGATCGGAGGCGCTCAGAGCCACTTCAGCGCTTTGAGCGGAAACAACTTCAGCGGCGCTTTCTACTTCCCTACGACCAAGTTGTTTTACGCAGGGACAGCGAACCCCTCGTTGGCCAACTCCGTCATCCTGGACGCCTGGCAAATCGAGTTCAACGGCAACGCAGAACTCACTCCCAGTCTGCTGCCTAATAATTTGTCTCCTCTCAGCAGCGCGATCCTGGTTGAGTAGGAAAAGGAGTGGATGGATGGAAGCGCTAACAGTAGGGAGCAACAAAGAGCAGGTCGAACGCCGGTTGCCGGCGCCGAAGCCAAGGGCGAACGAGGCTGGTCAATCACTGTTGGAGATGGCATTACTGCTCCCGATCCTATGTCTGCTGGTAGTGGGGATAACGGACCTCGGCCGCGCGGCCGCAGTCACCATGATGGTGAACAATGCAGCTACTGCGGGCGTGGAGTATGGGTCGCAGAACGGAACTACCGCGTCGGACAGCAACGGTATGCAGAGCGCTGCCACCAACGACACCCACAACAATAATCTTCCCGGCACGCTGACCTTCCCGAGTTCGCCAACCCATGGTTGCATGTGCGACAACGGGGCTGGAGTCTCATGCGTTTACCCGGTGCCGGCACCGAGCACCTGCTCGGACATTCTGGCTGCCTGCTCCGGGCAAGTTGTTGAGTGCGTCCAAGTGGTCACGCAGATGAACTACGGTCCGATACTCTACTTCCCCGGAGTGCCCACCTCCTATCAGGCCAACGGCCGGGCGGTGATGCGGGTACGTCACTAAGCCGCAGAGGTTCGTAGCCGTTACGGCGTGATCTCGTACACGATGCCGTAGTTGTGCGTACCGCCCTCCGAGGACGTGCCCCACAGATTGCCGTTGGCGTCCATCACCATGCCGTCATAGGGGGTGTCTCCCTGATCGCCGCCGGTGAAGGCGTGCAGCAGAGTATAGGTCCACGAGCCATCCACCAACGACATCTTGAAAGCCTCACCATCGTCGCTCCTACTGCTGATCCTCGCGCCATAGAGGTTTCCGGCAGAGTCAAAGCTGAGATTGGTGCCAACGAGCGCGCCGCCGTCATGGATGATCCCGAGGCTCCAGCTTCCACCCGAGGGCGTCAGCTGGAAGATGCTGCCGTCACCTTCCGGACCTTCGATGTCGACGCTGCCATAGAGATTGCCTGCACTGTCAAACACGACGCCCGCCTCCGAGCTAAAGCCTTCGTTCATCCCATTGAAGGTTTGAATAACCGTCTGTGTCCAGCCGCCATTGGATGGTGAGAGCTCGAAGGCGTTCGTATTCGTCGTGCCATAAAGATTGCCGGCGTGATCGAAAATTACCCCGCCGTTCGGGAATTCTCCATCGCTGCCGCCCTGGAAGGTATACAGCGTCGTCTCCGTCCACGTGCCGCCCGACTTGGTCAGCTTGAAGACCGAACCGAAGCTGACGTTGCTGCCGCTGGTGGTGCCGTAGATCGAGCCGGCGTTGTCGAAGATCAGATCGCCGTACTCCGGGACAGCGCCGTCAGCGCCATTGGTGAAGCGGTAGAGAACTGTTTCCGTCCAGGGACACAAGCTGGTCTTACAGGCATTGGCGGGAGGCGCCAGCCGGAAAACCGTTCCGCAGCCTTTCTGCGAGATGCAACCCGTGTCGCCGCCAGCACTGGTGGTGCCGTAGAGCGCGCCGTCCGGACCAAAGACGACGCGCGAGGCCGGGTTCGCGCCGTCAGGGCTGCTTCGAAACTCATACAGGACCGTCGGCATCCAGACGCCGTTCCTGAGCGACAGCTTGTACACGGTGCCGTATCCAACGCCGTAGAAGTAGTTGGTGCCGTAGATGTTTCCATTTCTGTCGAGGGTGACGCCGGCGTTGGGCTCGGCGCCAACGGAGTTCTGGTTGAAGCTGTAAATCACGTTGAAGGTCTGAGCACCGGCGACCGGGACGGCGACGAGCGCTGCCAGGAGGATGGTCAGCACTGCCGCAAGAGTGCGATTTTGCAAGTTGGAGCCAAAGGCTGGTGTGTGGGCCATCGTAAATAGCTCCTTCACGGGTAATCGCGGAAGCCGACCGGGAGCAATGTTTATGCCTGCAGGGGAAAGGTCAGGCTTCCGCTGCGTGGCGCGCAACTAATCTCGCGCACCCATCCGGAAAAGTCACCTTAATTTCAAATTACGGTGTAAACGATTCAAAGGCAGAGACTTATCGGGCTGGACTTATGGGCACAGTCGCGTCTGACACAGGACGGATATAAAGTAACGGCCGTTGGCCGGAGCTGTCATCCTGCCTCTTCAGCGCCACCGGGCTCTGCCGAGACGGCAGCGGGTTTGTGCTGTATTAGTCCGGCGATCGCAATCAGAGCCAGCATGGCTGCACTCATCAGAAATACCACTCGGATACCGAACCACACTGCGAGATGCCCCGACAGCAGCAGTCCCAGCGTTTGCGCCAGTGAAAATACTGACATGTAACTGGAGCTGACCCGTCCCAGCATGTCCGGCGGCGTCTCCTGCTGGATGAGCGTTTGCGCGGCGACCACCACGAAGCTGATGCCGAAGCCCATGGTGAAGGTGGTTGCCACCGCCGCCGAAATCGCGCCGAAGATCCCCAACAAGGCCACGCCCACCGCGGCGATCGCCAGCCCCGACAGCACAACGGTCTTGTTCGATCGCCCGCGGCTGAAGCGCTTTACCACGGTTGTGCCTACGATCAGTCCCACTCCTACCGCCGAGCTCACTATGCCGTAGAGGAAAACGCCGGAGTGCAGGATGTCGCGCACGTAGATGGAAAACAGCGGGCTGATGCAACTCATCACGAACATGGCGCTGACCATCGAGGTGATCACAAAAGCCAGCGAGGGATGCCTGAAGATGAAGCGGTTGCCGCTGACGAGTTGCTCCAGAAAGCCCTTCACCGTCGTACTGCCCGGTGCAGGTTCGCGCCGGATCAGCAAGGTACTGATCATGGCGGCCGAGAAAAAGAAGCTGAAGGCGTCAAGATAGAAGCAGGCCTTCTCGGTCAACCAGGCCACCAGCGCACCGGCCACAACCGGCGAGAGCAGACGCACGGTGTAGAACGCTTGCGACATCAGGGCATTCGCCGACAGCAGCTTTTCCCTGGCCACCAGCGTGCGGAGCGCGACCGACTGGGCCGGCGCGAAGAAGCTGGAGACCATGCTCAGCCCAATGAAAACGGCGCACAACTCCCTCAGGTCCGTGACCCACGGCAACAGCAAAACCAGCGTGCCACGAATCAGGTCGCTGGAGATCATCACCCGCTTCACCGGCCAGCGGTCGACAAAGACGCCGGCAATTGGGCTGACGATCGCCAGAGGCAGCATGTAGGAGATCAACAGGTAGGTAACTTGCGCCGCCGTGCCGTGCCAGCGGAAGGTGATCAGGCTGATGACGCCGAAGATCGCCAGAAAGTCGCCAAATACGGAGACGAACTGCGCCATCCAGAGCGTGCGAAAGTCGCGCTGGGCAAAGACACCGCGGGTGTCGGGTTTTATCGATCCGGGGCTTGCCATGGGTGCGACGGTTTAGCTGAATTGCAGCAACGACGGTATGAGCAGTATAAGGCAGGGCGAGGTGCGGGCTCCCATGACACCGCGGTTGCTGAAACGGACCTCCTAGCTTGCTCTGTAGCCAGGGGACTTCAGAGTCTGCGTGAGAACTGGCTTTTCTTCCAGGCTGTGGAGTAGGAGGCTTGAAAAACCAGAGCGCCGCAGGCGCGTGGCATGATAGCCCAGCATGGAGCGAAGCGGAATGCTGGGTGAAATGGGAAAATGACCCAAGTCCCCCGGGGACGACAGCGTTCTCACGCAGACACTTCAGTCGTGCCGCGAAGATTCAAACAAGAATCGCAGGCTGCTGAAAAATTCTTGCTTGTGCGATGTTCGGGTAGAGCTGGCCTTCAGGCCAGCGTCCAAGCCACTTATTCAGAAAATCTGAGCCGGCTTCAGCCGGCGGCACACCAGTCGTACGATCAGTTTTTCAGCAGCCTCTTCAGTCGTGCCGGAAGATTCAAACAAGAATCACGGGTTTATACGTCCGGCTTCTTGCGGCAGCACTTCAGTGTCTGCCTGAGAACCCTGCCGCCGCTCCGCGGCTCAGGGAAAAATTCCCACCTTACCCAGGACTCCGCTACGCTCCGTCCTGGGCTAACAGCGCTTCCACCCCTTCGGGGTTGGATTTTCGCGAATCGTATTCCACTGCCGCGCTCGCAACACAGTTCTCACGCAAACTCTGAAGTCCTGCCCTGATACGAAGCCGCCCGAAATGAGATGGGTTCTAGCCACTGACAACTCACAACCGGCAACCGACAACTGCTTTACTCGTCCATCTCGTACGACTTCCTCATCCACTTTTTCGCATCGTCGTCGAACTCCTCGATAGACGTTATCTCGATGCGGTGCGTGATGCGGTCTTTCTTGGCGAAACCCCCGGTATCGATCAGCCGCTTCGGCGTCTTGGTGTCCTTCAGCGCCAGGCCAAGATCGACGCGTGTGCGCGTGGTCGGCTTGATCTGCGCGATCACGTGGTTGCGATAGATGGGAACGATGGTCGAACAGGGCGACACGCCGATGTCCTTGCCCAGCGTTTTGGCGTAGATCAGGATCGCGTCATAGATCGGCCGCAGATGCTGCTTTGGCCCGGCGTACATCTTGTCGACATAGTCTTCCGCATGCTTCAAGTACGCGGCGGCATCCTCGTTGCCGTCGTCCTTACCGACGGACTTGCCGGCAATCCACGACGCGTAGTTCGTGCCCAGTCCATGTTCTTTCTTCAACCACGCGGCGCGTTCTTTCTCGGCGGCGGGACCGTGCTGTTTGACGTGCCGAACCCACTCGTCGATCGAGCGGCCGGTCTTCTCCTTCATTCCCTTGATGATCGAATCTGCCATCCGCACGCTGGGATGCAGATCGTACTTCCATCGCTTGTGCGGGCCGGGGATCGCCATGGTCTTCTCCTTCACGGGAAAGTGTATCGTGCCATCGACAGGAGCCGCCCGTCGCGCGCCTGGATCGTCAGCCCGAAGCTCGCGAGCATCAAAAAAGAGCCGCCGGTTTGAACCGACGGCTCAAGTTTTCGACAGCGTTATCGAGTGTTAGAGGGGTGTCGCAGAACTAACCGTCAACTGCTGATGCCTGTTTACCGCTTACGGGTACAGCAGGAAACCGTAATGCACGTTGTTCGCGTCAATCCACTGTCCGGTGATCACCCCAAACAAGTTGGGGGTTGCCGGAATAGTACCCTGGCCAGCGCCCGTTCCTGCCCCCGGAACGTCGAAGGTGGTGATGACGCCCCACGGACTCCGCACGAAGCCGTGATTCACGTTGTTCGCGTCGACATAATTTCCGGTAACGAGCCCCAGCAGGTTGATGCCTTCAGGTATGGTGCCCTGGTTCGCGCCTGTGCCCGCGCCCTCAACGTCAAAGGTGTCGATGGCGCCCCCCGGACTGCGCACGAAGCCATGATTCACGCCGTTCGAATCGATATAGTTTCCCGTGATCTCGTCCGCGTCGCTGATGCTTTCGCTTTCGGTGCCCTGGCCGGAGCCCGTGCCTGCGCCCGCGACGTCGTATTCGGTGATTTTGCCCCTGGCATTGCGCACGTAGCCATGGGCCACGCCGTTCGCGTCAAAGTAGGTTCCCGCGACCGTCCCCTCCAGGCTGAGAGAGGTTGCCACTGCGGTAAACGTGTTCACGGAACCCGGCGGATCGAATGAAGTGTAGCTGCGGTAAGGCGGATAGCTGACGAAGCCGTGCGACACATTGTTTGCGTCCACGTAGTATCCGGCGATCTCTCCTCCCAGGTTGACGTTGCCCGCGAACGTTCCCTGGTTCGCGCCGGTGCCCGCGCCCGGTACGTTTAAGTTGACGAAGTTCTTGAACGGATACGCCGTAGCGAAGCCGTGAGCCACATTAGTTGCGTCAACATAGTACCCTACCGTCTCTCCGAACAGGTTGTTGCTGAAAGTAATCGTGCCCTGGTTCGCGCCGGTGCCCGCGCCCGGAGCATTGTATTCGGTGAAGCTGCCGGGCGCGCAGCCGGAAACGCACTGAAAGCCGTGAAACACGTTGTTGTCGTCATGGAGGGATCCCACCACCGTCCCCTGCGGATTAATGTCAAAGCCCCCGGTGCCCTGGTCGTAGCCTGTGCCCCCGCCTGGAGCGCTGAAAGTGGTGATCTTCTGAGCGCCTGCGAAACTACATGCAAGAAATACGACACCTACTACCTTCCACAGCTGCAATCGATTCATAACTCCTCCTGTGTTCATTTGAAGTGAGTGGTAATGCTGGAACCCCTTAGAAGCAGGGGCTAGTGTTCAGTTGTTCTGTTATTGCCTCAGACCGGGAAACGCAGCTCCGGCTCGATGCCATCGCGGTACGTGAGAGCGTAGAGGATCGGCAGCCGCATATCGGTCACGGAAAGATGAGCAGGTAGGCTTCCGTCGACGACCTTAACTATGGAGTGAATGGTGCTCTGGGGATGAATCAGCACGCCGACGTGATCAGGCGGCATATCGAAGAGACGTCAGGCTTCAATAACCTCAAACCCGCATTCATTAGCGTGGCGGAATCCACCGTAATGGGTTCTGTCCATCTTCCAGGTGGGACGGTTGAGCGCGTGCTCTACCGTAATATGGAAGAATTCATTGGCCTGCGTATGAAAAAATGGACGATTTAAGAATATTTCTCAACTCATACCGACTAGTCGGTTTAATTGGTAGAATTAAAAAAACCAATTCACGGCCGGAGGCTGTCCAGATAGCCGCATACCGCCTCGCTGGCCTGGGTCATCAGCTGCGGGTCGCGCGAGCTCTTGCCGGTGCCCCAGATCCCCATCTGCGCCGCTATCACCAGCGCCGCGACCTGCTGGGGAACGATGTTCTTTCTCACCTTGCCGGTCTTCATGCCGGCGGCCAGCGCGGCGGCGTAGCGCTTGCGCCACGTGGCGTAAATCTTGTGGATACGCTTGCGAAACCCTTCATCCAGCGGCGACATCTCCTGCGCCAGATTGTTGAGGGGACATCCCTGGAGAAACGATCCACTTTTGATGGAGGCCTTTACAAAGTGGCGAAAGGCCCGCTTAAGGTCGGTGATCGGGTCGTCCGAATCCTCGATTGCATCCAGCCAGCGCTGCTCAACAAGAGGACCGATCATCTCCTCGACCACGGCATAGCCCAACTCCTGCTTGCCGGCGAAGTGATAAAAGAGCGCCCCCTTGGTGGCCCCGGCAACATCCACGATGTGATTCAGGCTGGCACCCTGGAAACCGTTCTTGTAGAACTCGGCAAAGGCGGCTTCCAGGATTTTGCGTCGAGTGGCCTCGGGAGCCTTGGGTCTGGTGCGGTTCATAGGGATTCACGATACAGACCAGTCGGTAGGTTGGTCAAGAATCCAAAACTTCAAGAAACGCCGGGTGCCCCACTCATTCGCGGGATTCGAATGAGTCGGAACAACTCGCTTTCATTGCAAGCCTTGCAGGAAATCGCAGGTGCCGACCAGGACTGACCGGATTACTTGCGCTGTGTCTGCTTACATCAGGTACTGTTTCTGCTGGAAACCCGCCACGAGTTGGGTGTAAAGTTCCAAGATTCAAGAACCGCAGCCCGTCAACGGTCGCTATCGGTAAAGGAGACCAGCATGACGAACCCCGCCCCATTCTCTCGATCACCTCTACATAGCATCTTGCAGCGGAGAGTGTTGTTGCTCCTCATGTTTTGCGGGCTGACAGTGTCTGCGCTATACAACTCAGCGCAGGCGCAAACGTTTGAAGTCATCCATACCTTCGCCGGCGGCTTAGACGGGGGATTTCCTTTAGACATAACAATTGATGCAGCCGGAAATCTCTATGGCCCGGGATTCTGCTGCGGCCTCAATTACGGCACGGTCTACGAGCTACAGCGCGCTGGAACCGGTTGGGTCGTCAATTCGCTGTTCCTTTTCGATGGAAGCGACGGAACGTACCCACAAGGCGGCGTGGCCTTCGGTCCCGATGGGCTTCTCTATGGCACTACCGAAAACGGTGGAACCGACGACAACGGCGTTGTTTTCAGCTTGGAGCCTCCCGCAGGAGTTTGCCGGGGCTTCTTTTGCCCCAGAACGGAAACTGTGTTGTACAACTTCGGCTATTCTCCTGACGCAGCTGGGCCCACAGGTGATCTGGCCTTCGACCAGGCGGGCAACATTTATGGCGTCGCCTCGGACGGACCCTACACCGAGGGCGCCGTATACGAGCTTATGCGCTCCGGTGAGAGCTGGACAGAGAGGGTGATTTACGGGTTCGGCCAAAAAAACGGGGATGGAAATGATCCCTATGGCGGTGTGATCTTCGACGCTGCAGGCAATCTCTATGGCACAACTATTAGTGGGGGCTCCTATAACGAAGGCACGGTCTTCCAACTGGTGCCTGGCAACGGCGGCTGGAAAGAAAACATACTGTATAGCTTTCAAGGGGGAAGTGGCGGAGCGCAACCCTTCGGCGGTCTGATCTTTGACCAATCGGGCAACATTTACGGGACCACCATCGGCGGTGGCGAGCAAAACGCCGGTACGGTCTTTGAGTTGACGCCTTCCGGCGGGGGCTGGACGTTCACAACGATCTACACCTTCGTCGCCACTACAGCTTGCCAGGATCAGAATGGCCGCGGCGGGCCTCTTGCCAGCCTCACAATGGATGCGGCTGGCAGTCTGTATGGAACGACGGTGTGCGATGGATCGTATGGCTTGGGCAGCGCCTTCAAGCTGTCCCGTTCCGGCGGCACATGGACTTACACTGACCTGCACGACTTTTGCGCCGCCGGCCGTTCTACCTGCAGCGATGGGTATTTTCCCAGTGGCAGGTTGGCATTAGACCCGGCCGGAAACATCTATGGCACCAGCTTCTTCGGCGGCCACCGTTATGGGGCAGTAGGCGTCGCCTGGGAGATCACGCCGTAGTCGAATGACCTGATTACAACGACAAACCGTTTCCGTCGGGATACGCCATGTCTCGGGTGTAGAGTTGCAACGGCAGGAACCGCAGCCGTCAGCGATCGCATTCGGTAGAGGGGCCCTCATGAAGAACCCATCACAACACTCCACATCAACTTCAGATGGCAGCCTGCGGAGGCTGGCGGTTGGACTGACGCTATTTGGCGCACTGATGTTTGGAGCGCAATCAGCGCAAGCTCAGACCTTCACCGTACTGCATGCCTTTACTGGCGGATTGGACGGGAGCAGTCCCTATGCCGGCTTGAGCATGGATCAAAGAGGCAATCTGTATGGGACGGCGAGTGCGGGCGGAAAAGGCTATGGCACGGTCTTCGAACTCTCGCACAAAGGCTCGGGATGGGTATTTGATCCGCTCTACGGCTTTGCCGGCGGCGCCGGCGGCGAGGGGCCGACCGCGCGAGTAATCCTAGGCCCAGATGGCAGCCTTTACGGAACCACCTATGCAGGAGGAGTTTCTGGTTGTAGCGGCGGTTATGGCTGCGGAACGGTTTTCAACCTGCGACCGTCACCAACCGTCTGCAAGACGACGTTATGCAGCTGGGTCGAAACAGTACTCTATAGCTTCAATGGGGGCAGCGACGGAGCGAACCCTCTGTTGGGTGACCTGATTTTTGACGCGACGGGAAACTTATACGGCACTACGGAAAACGGCGGCGGCGTGGGCTGCAGCGGCATTGGATGTGGAACAGCTTTCGAGTTGTCGCCGGTTGGTCGCGGATGGACGGAAAAGGTGCTCTACAGCTTTACTGGAACCGGAAGCGATGGCGCGAACCCCTTCGCCGGTCTGACTTTTGATCGTGGTGACGTGCATCTCTATGGCACAACGAAATTCGGCGGCATCGCCTCGAACGGCACAGTATTTCAGTTGTCACCTGACGGATCGGGCTGGACGGAAACCGTCGTATATAGCTTTCAGGGACCGAACGACGGATACGCGCCAATCGGCGGTGTAATCTTCGACCCCTCGGGCCTGCTCACCGGTACAACCAGCTCGGGCGGTTTGAATGCAGGTGGCATAGCTTTCCAGTTGAATTCGATCTATGCGGAGAACGTGCTGTACAACTTCGTCGGCCCCGCCGGGGGAGGATCTTACGGGAACCTGACAGCGGATGCCGCTGGAAATCTCTACGGCACCCTTTACGACGATGGAGCATATGGCAATGGATCGGTTTTCAAACTGAGTCCATCGGTAAACGGCTGGACGTTTACCGATCTGCATGACTTTACCGGAGGCAGCGACGGACTTTGTCCCTATGGCAATGTGTTGTTGGACGCCCAGGGAAATCTCTACGGCACCGCAGCGGCCGGCGGCCAGTACGGCTACGGTGTCGTATGGGAGATCACGCCTTAGCCAAGCCGGTCAATCTCAGGTCGGCTGGATGTTCTGGTTGAGATGGAAGACATTCTCCGGATCCCACTTGGCCTTGACCTGCGCCAGCCTTGCGTAATTCACGCCGAAGGGTCCCGCCACATCAGCCGCGTCATCCTGATCCATGTAATTCACGTACCGCGCTCCCGCAGAAAACGGCTCCAGCCGCGCAAAGCCCTGGCGCGCCCACGCAATGTTCTCGTCCTTGGCTGCAGCATCCTGCCATTGGGCAAGGATCAGAAAATTGTGGCCTTCGCGACGATGGTGAAAGGCTGTGTCGGCCTGCGGCACGCGAGCCAGCGCCCCGTGCCAGTGCTCCAGGAAGATGCCGCTGTATTTCGAAGGACAATGTTCAACCATGTCGATGGTTATGTCGATAACGTCGTCGTCCAGGGTGGACAGGAAATTGGATTTCCAGTAATACTGCGAGCCCTTGGGATAGGCGATGTCGTAAATGCTGTTCAGGTCACAGTACGTCGTCGGCTGGATCATATCGAACAGCGGCGATCCGAATTCCTTGATGGGACGCAGCAGTCGTTCGCCATCCGTCACGGCTCCGATATACGCAGCCCCAATGATTGCTACCTTCGCGCCGGAACCATCGGGCGCATGACCAACTCCCGCCAGAAAGGCGAGTTCGTCAGGGGCCGACGCGGTGAACTCCCGATACATGCGCATTACCTCGCGCGCCTGGGAAAGCGGCCACGCGATGGCGCCTGCCATGATCGTGGGTCCGACCGGATGCAGTTGGTACTCGAAGGATGAGACCACGCCGAAGTTGCCGCCTCCGCCGCGCAGCGCCCAGTAGAGATCGGGATTCTCGGAAGCGCTGGCGCGAACGGTCTTCCCTTCTGCTGTCACGACGGTTGCGGCGACCAGATTATCGGTAGCCAACCCGTGCTTCCCTGCCATGTAGCCGTATCCGCCGCCGAGCGTCAGTCCGGCGATGCCCGTGGTGGAGATCACTCCGCCCGTTGTCGCAAGGCCGTGCTCCTGCGTCGCGCGATTGAACTCGCCCCACGTCACGCCGCCTTGGGCGACCGCACGCCTGGTCGCGGCATTCACCGTCACCGTCTTCATCAGGGAGAGATCGATCATCACTCCGCCCTCGACGCTGGCGCGCCCGGAGACGTTGTGACCGCCTCCACGAACCGCGATCTCCAGGCCGTGCTCGCGCGCGAAGGCGATGCCGGCAGCGATGTCGGCATCATTGAGACAGCGAGCAATGACTGCCGGGTGCTTGTCGATCAGGCCGTTGTGCAGCGCGCGGACGTTGTCATAGTCCGGATCGGCAGGTTGAAGAACAGTTCCCGCGAAGTTGCTACGGAGCTTGGCTAAGGCAGAGAGAGCGATCTGAGGTTGTGCCATGGGTTGTGTTGTGACGGAGCGAAGATTGTACTGCGCTCAGGAGCCATAGACAATGCTGAGAAGAAATGGGTGCCCCAGGTTCGCCCTTCTGTTGGGCTAACCTGGGAGAGATTTGAGCTTGGCCCAGGTTAGCGTCCAAACGAAGGACGCGAACCGGGGGCACCGAAGACTTGGGTCCCGCAGACGGACAACTGACAACCGACAACGGTTTTCATCCCAGCTTATAGAAGCTTAGCGCCACGTCGCCCTGATCCAGACGGCGGTATCGCACCAGTGCTCCGAAGCGGTCGTCGAGTTCGAACTTCTTTTCATGCTCGGCGATAACGATGGTCGACGGCTGCAGCATGCGCGATTGCGACAGGTAGCCGAGGGTGCGCTCGTACTCGCCGCGCATGCGATAGGGCGGATCGAGAAAGCAGAAATCGCAGACCACGCCGGTGCTCTCCAGCAATTGCAGCGCTTTGGCGATGTCGCGCTCGTGCACTTCGAATCCCTGCGTGATCCCCAGCGAGGCAAGATTGTCGCGCACCAGGCGCGCATGCTTCTTCGCCGATTCTACGAAGTAGACTTCGCGCGCGCCGCGGCTGAGTGCCTCGATCCCGACCGCGCCCGTTCCCGCGTAGAGATCAAGCCAGACGCAGTCTTCGAGACTGCGCACCGCGCCGAGCACATCGAACAAGGTTTCGCGCAGACGATCGCTGGTGGGGCGCAGATCGAGCCCCGGCAGCGAGCTCAAAGGACGGCAGCGATATTGGCCTGCAATGACGCGCATGGGAGAAGAAGCAATTAGCAATTAGCAATTAGCAACTAGCAATTAGCAATTGGCTCTTGGCTGTTAGCAGTCGCCGATGGATTCTCGTCGGGATCGCCAGGGCTTTAGCGACTACACCGCGAGTCTTGCTCTTTGGCCAACTGCTAAGTGCTAAATGCTAATTGCTAACTGCCGTGTGGCAGCTGCTACTTGCTAGCTGCTTCTATAGAATGTATCAAGGAGCAGCTTTCGCGCATGAGAAGTTGGTCGATCCCGGCAGGGCGTTTGTTTGGCGTGGATATTCGCATCCACCTGACTTTTCTGTTTCTGCTGGCGTTTGTCTGGTTCACTCAATCGGCCACGATGGGCACCGGCGGCGCAGCCCGCGGCATGGCGCTGGTCGGCATCATCTTCGGATGCGTCGTGTTGCACGAGCTGGGACATGCGCTGGTGGCTCGCGGCAGCGGCGTCACGGTACGGTCCATCATTCTGCTGCCCATCGGCGGCGTCACGCTGATGGACGACGCCACGCAGCGCAGCAATCCCGCGCGCGAAATCCGCATCTCGGTTGCCGGGCCGCTGGTGAACCTGATCATCGCCGCCGCGTCCGGCGCATTCATCCTGACATTCTTCCCGCAGGCGAAGTTGTGGGCGCATCCCTTTGTTTACGCGGGCAATCTGCCGCGCGCGCTGTTCTGGGGCAACGTCTTTCTCGGCGCGTTCAATCTGCTGCCGGCTTATCCCATGGACGGCGGGCGCATCCTGCGCGCGTTCCTCGCCGAGCGCATGGAGTACGTGCGCGCCACGCGGCTGGCCGTCACCATCGGTCAGGGCTTCGCCATGATCATGATTTTCATCGGGGTGTGGAATCCCTGGTTCATGCTCATTGGGTTCTTCCTCTTCGTCGGCGCGCAGCTGGAGGATCGCTCGGCTGTCTTCCAATCGGTGCTGGAAAGCGTCCGCATGGAAGACGTGATGTTGACCGGCTTCTCCACGCTCTCGCCTGCCGACACGCTGGAGGATGCGCTGCACAAAGCGGTTCACACCTTGCAGGACGATTTCCCCGTCGTGCGCGGCAGTGACATGGTGGGCGTAATCAACAAGCAGCGCATTATTGAGGCGCTGCGCCGCAGTGGCAATGGATATGTGCAGTCGGCGATGGTGCGCGCGTTTGAGATCGCACAGCGCTCGGACTCGCTGGCGTCGGCCTTTCGCAAACTCGGCGGACGCGGCCTCAGCATGATTCCGGTGGTTGATCAAGAGCGACTGGTAGGGATCGTCACCATGCAGAACCTGATGCACAGCATGGCGCTGCTGGCGGAATCGAGACGGCTGCGGAAAGAGCAGGAAAGCGGGTAGAAGAAGCAATTAGCAACTAGCGATTAGCAACTAGCTTCCGGACATTGATCTGGTTGAATACAAGCCCTCCGTCTCGCTTACAAAAATAGAAATCCCTGGCAAGGTAGCCAAAACAGCTGTCGGTTTCGAGCTAGTCGTTCGTTCCCGTCATGGCGAACGGCTCGTTAGCTAATTGCTAGTTGCTAATTGCTAATTGCTGCTTCTTCAGTTCTTGCCTTCCATCGCCACCGCGCGCGGGAACAGGATGTTGTTCTCGAGATGGATGTGCTGGTGGAGATCGGCTTCGAAGGCCGTCAGCGCCTTATACAGTTCGGCATAGCTGACGCAGGCATCGGCGGGAACCGCGTAGTCCGTGGTGATCGCGCGTAGCTGCTTCAAGGTGTCGCCGGCGCCGTCGTGCTCCTGCATCATCATGCGCACCGGATTGACGACGGTGCCGAACATCGCCGGGGGCGCGAGCTCGCCGGCCAGGATTGCTTCTTCCAGGCGAATGACGTAAGGAAAGAGAACCTGCTCTTCCTTCATCAGGTGGACGCTGAGCTCGCCGGCCAGCGCGCTAAACAGGTTTTGCACCTGCAATAGCTCGGGATGATTCTTGCCATGCACCGAGCCGACCTTGGCAGCCAGGGCGTCGATCCGAGGGCACTCCTGCCGGACGAAGGCGTGATGCGTGCTGGTGATGTGAGCGATCAAGTCGGCGAGGGGCTCGTTTTTCCAATTGCGCTCGGGCCGGGGCTGCGCGGCCGCAAGGCCCTCCTGCAGACGCGAGAGCGCCTGCTCGACGGTGATGCTGGCCTCGGCGCAAGCATCGCCCAGAGTGCGGCTGCCGCCGCAACAGTAATCGATTCCCAGCTTCTCGAATTCGCGGGTTGCACCGGGCAGAGCGGCGGCGAGTTCGCCAACGGTTTGGGTAGATTCAATAGACATGCTCAATCTCCTCGGGCGGGTCGCCGCCACAACTGAACTGTAGAGGAGGGATGAAGCGGGGGATATGACTTCTGTCACGGGAGAAGCAATTAGCAATTAGCAATTAGCACTTAGCTAGCGGCGTCAGCGGAAAGAAGCCGGAAACACACAAAGCAAAAGGCCCCGATTGCTTCGGAGCCTTCGACGGTACAAAACACGTCTGCGAAACTCACCTTAAGGGCAGGACAGGCCGTCGTGACTGTCAAAATCGACTTCTGTCGCCGCTGACGCGGCTCGGACATTCGCGGCTGACCCTACCCGGGGCTTACGCCAGCGGGCTCACGGCGCTCCCGCCGCTGACGCGGCTGGCTCATCACGAGGCAGCTTCAGAGGCTGCTGAAAACTCATTGCGCGCCTCGCATGTCGTCGGCTGAAGCCGACTCGGAATGACAAAGAATGAGCGGCTTATCGGCACGACTGAAGTCGTGCCCTGTTACGAAGCGCGCGGAACGATTTTTTCAGCGGCCTGTGAAGCCGGCTCGTGATGACAATTACGCAGATCGCCGCTATCGAGCCTCAACTCGAAACTCGAAACTGTTTTCTGAAACTTGAAACTGCCTCACTGCGGTCGCACCTCCATCTGGGCTTGCGGCTGCGGTTGTCCCTGCGGCTGCGGTTGTCCCTGCGGTTGCTGGCCCGGCTGTGGCGCCATCTGCGGGACATCCGGACCTCCCGGACCGAGCGGCACGAGGTGCGGGGTGGTCAGCTGGTTGGGAGCGCTTGCCGGAACCACTCCGGGCACAACCGGCGGATGATTGATTTTGCCGGACTCCGCGTCGGTCAGATCGATCCCAAGCTTGGCCAGAGTATCGGCAGTGGAAAGATCAAGCTGTACTTTGGACTTCTCATAGTTGGTGGCGGCGGCGAGCACATTGGACTCAGCCTGCGTCAGATTGCTCGAAGCCTGCAATACCAGCGTGCCGGTCGACGCTCCCATGCGCAGCTTCTTCTGTTCCGCGTCCAGAGCCTCGGCAGCATAGTCGCGCGCGGAAATTGCCGCCTGCAGCGCGACCCAATTCTGGGTCAGCGCAAACTGTGCCTGCCGGACCTGCAATTGAATGGTGTTCTCGGTCTGCAACAGAGCCAATTGCGCCTGGCGATATTCCAGATCGTTACGGACCTGGTCGGCCTGCACCTGGCGACTGCGCAACGGAATAGTGAGATTCACGCCCACCCCCTTATCCGGCGCGGTGCTGTTGAACAAGTTACCGAAGGCGCCGCCGTAGCTGGTCGGGAATCCCGGCGAAGCGCAGCGAGTGGGATCGGTGCACAAAGTATTCACCGGGCCGGCCAGGGCATTGGCTCCGTAGAAGGCGTACAAATCGAGCGTCGGCAACAACTCATTGCGCAGCGATTTCTTGGTGATGATGTTATTGGTGAGGGTCAGGCGCGTGGTCGCGATCTCCGGTCTCTGCCGCATGGCTGCGGCAATCAGGTCGTCCACCGAGCCGACCTCGTACTCCGACGTCGTGTTGAGAGTGTCGGTTGGAATCACCGGGGCGACGGCAAGGATCGGATCGGCCATATTGCGCGTGACCGCGTTCTTCATCAGCAACTGTTCCAACTGAAGGGCCACTTGTGCGGCAATCAGGTTCTGCCTGGCGGTGGCCACAGCGCTTTGTGACTGCACCACGGTCAGCGGCGCCAGCGTTCCTTGCGCAACCTGCTTCTGATTATCAGAGAGCGTTTTGTTAGCCAGATCCAACGCGCGTTGCTGCACCTCGACGTTTTCGTAGGCGTTGACCAGATCCCAATAAATATTCTCGATCTGCGAGACGGTGGTGATGATTTGATCGCGGAAGGTGATCTCGGTGATCATCTTGTTATTGCGCGCGATGCGCAGATAGCGCAGGTTGGGATCGTAGCCAAATCCCTGCAGCAGGTGCTGCCGCACCTGAAAGGTGAAGCTCGGCGTCAGTGTGGGATTGAGGGTGTTGAATATCGAGTTTTGCCAGAGGCGGGTGTTGTTGAAGCCGGCGGTCAGCAGCGTCCCCGTAGGGAATCCCTGGGTATAGTTGAAATTGGCCGTCGTGGTGTTCTCGTACAGCTCGTTGGTACCGGTAAAGACGGTGTTGGATTCCGGAGTAACCGAGTGTCCGATTTGTACCGTGCCGGTGATGACCGGATCGTAGCTATCCAGCGGCGGTCCTTCGCCCTGGGTTGAAGTGACCAGACCTGCCGCACCCGCGCCTGCGCCGCCAACGCCGATCGAGGTTCCACCGACACCGGTACCGGTTGCGCCGGTTGTCGAGGTTCCGGTACCACCGGCCGCGGTCGTGCCCGTCTGACCGCCCGGCGTTCCCTGGAGCAAGCCGGCGTTGACGCCCAGTGCCACCGCGCCCGAGGAGGTGCGCAGAATATCGGTGTCGGCGATCGACAGGTTGTAGCGTTGAATGCCGATGTCGAGATTATTCTCCAGCGCCAGCGCCACCGCGTCATTCATCGACAAGTACATCTTGCCGTCCTGGATGATCTGATCGACCTGAGTCGAATTCTGCGCTCGCAGCGGAGCCACACTGCGCGGCGCATAGATGATGAAGGGATTGGGCCACTGCCAGCGCCCGCGCGAGTAATCGTATTCTGAATAGGGATGCGCGTTGTGCTGCGGACCGGGGGCCTGCGGCAGCGGCGACAGCGTCGAAGTCTGCTTCTCCAATTCCGCCGGAGTAGGCGTAGGCTGCTGCGGCTGGCCTGGCTGCGGCGCGGAGTTCGTGTCCGATGCCCCGGGCTGCGCGGGCGGCGGAGTGTTCTGCTGCTGGGCCGCGGGCGCGGTGCTCGGCTGCTGCGCCGAATCCTGAGCAGCGCTGAAGCCGGCGAGCAGGCCGATCAGCAACAGCGAACATAGATATGCTGGGACAGAGGCAAGACGATTGGATGTCGGACTGGAAACAAACATGCTTCGCTTCTCCTGGAAGGACGCTAAGGGTCCTGCCTGCCTTTGCGGCAATTTTGCGTCGCCTAAAGTTACCCCATCAACCGCAAAATCGGCGCTTGATTGGGGCCCCGGCCGCCGTCCCAACCAGCGCGAATCCGCGCCGGTCAGGAAATATTAAGATTTTGGACAGTTCGGCGGAGATTCGATCTCAGGTGCCGTCGCAGGGGATGGAGATTAATCTCAACCTCATACACATTTAGTCACCACGGAAGCACGAAAAACACGGAATGTTTTGGGAAATTAGCTTTCCGTGACTTCCGTGATTCCGTGGTGATTCGTTCTTGCGAACCGCCAGATCACGGTGCAGAAACGTTAGTATAGCTGACACAATACTGCGACAAGTGGCCGCTTTACATAGCTTTACACTGCTTAACAGATCGAAAAGGTTGGGGTGGGAATCGTTATATTGAGGGACAGTGAGCCGCAATCTGAAAATCACGCTGGCCTATGACGGCTCGGAATTTCACGGATGGCAGATCCAGCCGGGCGTGCCCACGGTGCAAGGCGCGCTGGCCGATTGCCTGAAGCGGCTGACGGGCGAAGATGTCCTGCCGCAGGGATCGGGCCGAACCGATGCCGGAGTTCATGCGCTGGCGCAGGTAGCTTCGGTGCAACTGGAAAGCCCGATCCCGGAAAAGAATCTCGTGATCGCGCTGAATGATGTGCTGCCGCCGTCGGTGCGAGTGAATTCGGTCCAGGCTGTGCCGGATGGTTTTCACGCCCGGCACTCGGCGAAGGCGAAGACGTATCGTTATCGAATTTATCGCGGAGCTATTTGTCCACCGTTTCTGGCGGGCTACGTTTATCACGATCCTTATCCCATGAATGAGGAGGCGGTGATCCGCGCGTCGGACGCAGTTGTTGGCACGCACGATTTCACTTCGTTTGCAGCGTCGGATCCGGATCGGAGCGCGCGGTTGGAGGAATCCGTCACTTCTTCTGGCCAGGGTCGGGACGCGAACGACACTGACGATACTTCCCATTCTGGAAAGCTGAGCAACGTTCGCACCATTCATTCTTCACTGTGGGCGCGCACCAAGGACGAATTGATCTACACTGTGCGAGGAGACGGATTTCTGCACCACATGGTGCGCAATTTGGTCGGAACATTTCTGCTCGTCGGCAAAGGTTCGCTGAAGATTGGCGACGTGCCAACCATCCTGGAAGCCCGCAATCGCAGTGCCGCCGGACCTACGGCTGCCGCTTGCGGTTTGTATCTGGTCAGCGTGGAGTACTAGAGCGTCAAGTATTAGGTAGTGCGGCCCTTCAGGTCCGCGACCAGCGCTCTTTGTGTATTGATTGTCGTCCCGAGCGGAGCGTTGAGGGACCTGCTGTTCGCCGCTTCAGCTAAGATGCCGCCGGCTGAAGCCGGATCGGGATGACATAAATTTAAGAGGCTTGTCGGCACGACTGAAAGTCGTGCCCTGATACGAAGCGAATAATGCACCGCTGAAGCGGTGCTCCACCCGGCCGCTTGAAGAACGGGCCCAACACCATGGCAACCGAAGCACAAATCGCTAGCGTCGCAACTCTCGTCAGCACCAATCCCGCCACCGGTGAAGTTCTGGGCGAGTTGCCCTGCGCCACGCCCGAGGACGTCCGCAACGCCGTCCTGCGCGCCAAAGCCGCTCAGCCTCGATGGCAGGCAACCTCCGTTCGCGACCGCATCGCCGTTCTGCGCAAATTTCAGCGGCTGCTGAGCGACCGCCGGGACTCCGTTTCGCAACTGATTTGCCGCGAGGTCGGCAAGCCCACCGCCGAAGCGCTGGCCACCGAAGTCCTGGTCGTGCTGGATGCAACCGAGTTTTGCATTCGTCATGCCCACGGATTCCTCCGCACCAAGCCGCTGCCGCACGGCAACATCGTGATGAATATCAAGCGCGGCAAGCTGCTGCGCGAGCCGTACGGCGTGATCGGCATCATCGCGCCGTGGAACTATCCGTTCTCCACGCCGGCCAGCGAGACCCTAGCCGCGCTCGTGACCGGCAACGCGGTTGTGCTCAAGCCGTCCGAGCTCACTCCGCTCATCGCGCTGGAGCTTGAGCGGCTGTTCCGCGATGCAGGGCTTGATCCCGATCTGTTCCGGGTGATGGTCGGCGAAGGCCCAACCGGTGCGGCGCTGGTCGAGTCGCCGGTCGACAAGCTGATCTTCACCGGCAGCGTCGGCACAGGAAAGCGGGTTGCCGAGTCGGCCGCGCAGCGTCTGTTGCCGGTCGTGCTGGAGCTCGGTGGCAAGGACCCGATGATCGTGCTGGAAGACGCCGACCTCGACGTCACGACCAGCGGAGCGCTCTGGGGTGCGTTCATGAATGCCGGCCAGACATGCCTGTCGGTCGAGCGCTGCTATGTGCATCGCAGCCTCTACGCGCCATTTCTGGAGATGTGCCGCAAGAAGATCGGCAAGCTGCGCGTGGGCAATGGTATCGATTCCGAGGCCGAGGTCGGCCCGATGATTCACGAGCGGCAGCTGAGGATTGTCGAGGAGCAGGTGAACGATGCGGTGCAGCGCGGCGCCCGCGTGCTGACCGGCGGCAGGCGGCTGACCGAGATCGGCCCCAACTATTACGCTCCGACCTTGCTTGCCGACGTGACCAACGACATGCGCATCATGCAGGAAGAGACCTTTGGCCCGGTGCTGCCGGTGGCACCGTTCGATACCGACGACGACGCGGTGCGGCTGGCCAACGACAGCGATTTTGGTCTCGCAGCCAGCGTCTGGACGCGCAACCGCCGGCGCGGCGAAGCTGTGGCCGCGCGCGTCAAGGCGGGCACGGTCATGCTGAACGATATGATCTCGTCGTTCGGCATCGCCGATGCGCCGCACGGTGGCATCAAGCAGAGCGGCATCGGTCGCACCCACGGCGAACTGGGAATGCAGGAAATGGTTCAGGTGAAGTACCTCAACGTGGATCTGCTTCCTGGTGTGCCAAAACCGTGGTGGTTTGGCTACGGCAAGCGCTACCAGCAGCAGATGGATGGGCTGGTCGATTTTCTGTTTGCCCGGAGTTGGATTACCAGGCTGAAGGGCGGTTTGCGGTCGATGGGATTGCTGCGGCGGTCGAGCAGGATCTGATTGTCGGGAACGCGGTTCTCACGCCACATCGCGGCGAGGCCGCACACGCCTGACCGGAGAATGTTCCAGCCGGCGCTGCACGCGTTGGATCAGCAGATCGGCCAAGTCGAGATACCTCCGGATCCAGGCGGGATGACCCGTCTCGTTCTCTAGCTCGTCTTTGGCCGGACCTACAATCTTCTGCCACGGATTCGACTGGTGCTCGCTACTCTCCCCTGCCAGTTGTTCCCTGTCCTCTCCTACGGTTCGGCCCCGGAACTTTAGCATGAATGGCAAAATGCCCTTCTTTCATAATCTGTTAGATGGCGCTGCTGTGGTGCGGTTGGCTTGTCTAAGTACGGGAACTTGAAGTCACCATCCGCGACATTTTCCCTCCAGGTGATTGCGATATCGGGCACAATTGAGGGTGGTGCCGAAGGGCGGCGAAGAAAAAGACCAGCGATAGGATGTGGGAGCCGCGCTCCTATGGCATGATTTAGCAGCCTAAAATCCAAGTAGGTGTAACCGCCGGTTGGGTGGATAATCTAAAAGGATTGGGTGGAGCAGGGCTCCAGCGGTGCAGCTTTCGGTAGAGCTGGCCTTAAGGCCGGGCTTCAGCCGGCGGCATGTAACGCCGTGTGAGCCAAGTGTCGCGGACTAAAGTCCGCTCGGGATGACAAAAAATGGTTGGCTTATCGGCACGACTAAAGTCGTGCCCTGTTACAAAGCGCGCGCGGAACGAGTTTTTCAGCAACCTGTAAAGCCGGATCGGGTCAAGTAAAACGGTGTGGACGCTGGCCTGAAATCCAGCTCTACCGGCTTTTACGCTGGGCTGAGGGCAGCTCTACCACGCTCTTACGCTGGCCCGAAGGCCAGCTCTATCAGAAGATACTCTGACGTTGTGGGACGTCGGACAATGTGGGGTGAAAGGTAAGTGACCGCCAATATTTCTGAGCTGATTTACGACTGGAACACCATCTACGCCAAGTCGATGATCCCGGCTGGGCGCGTCCTGCTGAACGACGAATCGCTGCGCGACGGTTTGCAGTCGCCCTCGGTCCGCGACCCTTCCATCGAGGAGAAGATCGAAATCCTTCACCTGATGGAAGCCGTCGGCATCAACATGGTTGACATAGGCTTGCCCGGCGCGGGCCCGCGCGCGCAGACGCATTGCGAAGCGCTGGCGCGCGAGATTGGCCGCGCCAATCTGAAGATCAAGCCCAACTGCGCGGCGCGCACGCACCAGAACGACATTCGCCCGGTCGCCGAGATCGTCGAGGCCACCGGCGTTCCTGTCGAGGTGGCGACGTTCATCGGCTCCAGCCCCATTCGCCGTTACACGGAAGACTGGAGCGACGACTTCCTGCAACGCACCACGGAAAACGCGGTGAAGTACGCGGTCGGCCTCGGCCTCGACGTGATGTACGTAACCGAGGACACCACGCGCTGCGATCCCGAAACCATCCAGCGCCTCTACAGCACGGCGATTCGCTATGGCGCGAAGGCCATCGTCATTTGCGACACCTGCGGTCACGCGACGCCGATGGGTGTGGTCGCGCTCATGCACTTTGTCATCAACGAAGTCGTGAAGCCTTCCGGCGAGAACATTCGCGTGGAGTGGCACGGGCACTGCGACCGCGGCTTGGCGGTCGCGAATTCCATCGCCGCGCTGGTGGCCGGAGCTGAGGTTGTGCATGCCACGGCGTGCGGAATCGGCGAGCGTGTCGGCAACACGCAGATGGATCAGATGCTGGTGAACCTCAAGCTGCTGGGCATCGAGCCGTGGAAGAGCCAGGACCTCACGCAGCTGAAGCAGTATTGCGAAGCGGTCTCCAAAGCGACCGGCGTGCCGATCCCGAAGAACTATCCCGTAGTCGGCGACGATGCCTTCCGCACCGGCACCGGCGTTCACGCCGCCGCGCTCATCAAGGCCTATCACAAGAAGGATGACATGCTGGCCAACAGCATCTACTCCGGCGTGCCGTCACATTTTTTTGGCATGGAGCAGATCATCGAGATCGGTCCGATGAGCGGCAAATCCAACGTGCAGTATTGGCTTGAAAAACATAAGATCCCCGCGACCGATGAGTTGGTCGACCGCATCTTCCAGCGCGCGAAGGATTCGGACCGCATGCTGACCGACGAGGAGATCATGGAAACAGTGACGGCCGCGAACGGGGTGAAGGCGGAGCTGGCGTCGTAGACGGTGGGTCGTAAGGGGACAGCGTTCGAAGGGTCGGACTGTAAGGCCTAATCCCTCGTCGAATTGGGTTTAAGTGCTCTTAAGCGCCGCAACAAGCTTTCCGGCGAGCCTGCGGTCATTAATTTTCCGCGACGGGCTGCCTTCATGGCGAGGACAGTTTTCGCGTTCGGTATTCGAGCGTTCAGAGCTGACGCCTTTAGCCGCATCCGTTAGATTGTAGCAATCAGTCGTCTTCCGCTCTTTCCCCTGCCGTATTACCATTAGACTTCCTCCATGCCCCCGCTCCCTCCAGTTCGCATAACTTCCGCAGAGGCAACCTCCACCAGCGAGTCGCGCGGATTGCGCTCGGCGCAGCAGCAGGTCGCGCGCATTGCTGAGCTGCGTCGCGTGCACGACGCCTTTGCCTGGTTTCGCGCCCACGCTCGCGAGCTGGAAGAGTTGCAGCTGGAGGTAACGTCGATTCCCTCGCCGCCTTGGGGTGAAGGCGCGCGCAGCGAGTGGCTGGCTCAGCGATTCACGGCCATCGGCCTGTCTGATGTTCATCGCGACGAGGTGGGCAACGTGCTCGGCATTCGGCCGGGCGTCGATCCCAGCGCTCCGTTTATCGCGCTCAGCGCGCACATCGACACGGTGTTTCCCGCGGGCACACCGACTCACGTGCGCCGCGACGGCGGCAAGCTCTACGGTCCCGGCATCTCTGACAACTCATCGGGCATCGTCGCGCTGCTAGCCCTGTCGACCGCAATACAAGCCGTTGGGCTGGCCAATACCGCGCCGATTCTCTTCATCGGCGATGTCGGCGAGGAAGGCGAAGGCGATCTGCGCGGCATGCGGCATATCTATAAAGACCCGCGGTGGTCGGCGACGATCGCTTCCCTCGTGGTCCTCGACGGCGCAGGCAGCGACACCATCATTGCGGAGGGTCTCGGCAGCCGGCGATACGAGATTATTGTTCGCGGGCAGGGCGGGCATTCGTGGAGCGACTTCGGCGTTGCCAATCCCATCGTCGCGCTGGCGCGCATCATCGATCGCTTCACCCGCACGCCGGTTCCGGTCTCGCCGAAGACGACCTACAACATCGGCATCATCCACGGCGGAACGTCGGTGAACTCGATTCCCGAGTCGGCGACCATGCGCGTCGACACGCGCTCGGCTTCGGTTGATGAACTCGATCGCCTGGAGCGGGCGCTGCACGAGGCCGTCGATCATGTGATCCCGGAGATCACCGGACGCAAGAAGCAGGAATTGCTGACGGCCGAGGTTCGCGTAATCGGCAATCGTCCAGCGGCTGATCTTCCGAGCGAGTCGCAGTTGCTGAAGGCGATTCGCGCCGTCGATGCGCAGATCGGCAACACGGCTCGCATTCAGCGCGCCTCAACCGACGCGAACATTCCGCTCTCGCTGGGCCGCGAGGCGATTGCCATTGGCGCAGGCGGCAGCGGCGGCGGCGCTCACACCATCCACGAATGGTATGACCCCGGCGGCCGTGATCTCGGACTGAAGCGCATTCTGCTGCTCACCCTGGCGCTAAGCGGAGTGGCCGACGAGTAGGGCAACCGTTTTAGCTGGCTGGAACGGCCACGCTCTGGCACCGGTGACCTTAAGAGGACTTCTTCAACTAGTGAGATTCATCTTCTGAAGCAGAGACTTGAATCGTGGATGGCTGCGAAGATTGCGGAAGAGGAATGAGCCCTTGATTCCGTAGATCGCACCCGAGCGCTGTTCAAAGGCGCGTTCGAGCCAGTCAATCGCGGTATCGGCTTCTCCCAAGCCGGCATAAACGTAAGCAAAGTGGTAGGGCGAGACGAACTCATGGATCGCCCGCTCCTCTAGTTGTTGCAGGATTTGCTTTGCGCGTTCCGTATTGCCGGTGACGGCATAGGCCTGCCCCAGCTGCGAGACGAAGAGCGTGGACTCGGGAGAAAGTGCCGATGCGTGCTCCAGCGATGCGATGCCAGCGGCGGGGTCACCATGAAAGATGAGGGCCCAGCCGAGATTGGAGTGGGCCCGGGGCCATGCAGGATCGCTGCGGATGGAGCGCCGTGATTCTTCCACGGCCTCGTCGATCCTTCCGGCGCGTAACAAGGCGGTTGCCACATCGGTCTGGATCAGAATCGGGTCCAGCTCCCGTGCGCGGCGAATTTCCCGCAGGGCGTCGTCGTATCGCTCCAGCGAGGTACACAGCCAGCCATAGTGGTTATGTGCTTCGGCGCTACTGGGACTGAGCTCAAGGGCCCTCAGGAACTCGCGCTCGGCGCCTGGCCAATCGAAGTCGAAGACGAAACGGACGAACGCCGAGATGCTGTGCGCTTCGGTCAGCTGATCGTCGATCTCTAAGGCGCGCGCCGCAGCCGCCTTGGCATTTCGGATTGTTTCTTCAGGCGAGCGACCGGCAAGACCGTTGATGCAAATCTCGGTGTAACTTTCCGCCGTACTGGCCCAAGCGAGGGCGAAAGATGGATCACGGGAAATCGCAGCCTCGTAATCGACGAGACTACGGCGAAGGCCCTCCTCGGAGAAGCGATAGAAGGAGTTGCGTCCCCGAAGATAGAGCTCATAGGCCTCAAAATTTTCGGTGGGCCGCCGGCGGACTCGCGCACGTTCGTCATTCGATAGCTGCGCACGCAACGCGCTGGCGATATTCAGAGCCACGTCAGACTGGATGGCGAATATGTCCGTGAGGTCGCGGTCGTAGGTTTCCGCCCAGATGTGCTCGTCCGTCAGAGCATCAATCAGCTGCGCGACGATGCGGACGCGGTTGCCCGCGCGCCGGATGCTGCCTTCAACCACGGTCGCGGCGCCTAGTTTCTCGCCGATCTCCCGCAGACTGCGATCGCTCTTTTTGAATGCCATAACCGAAGTGCGCGATATCACCTTAAGCGATCGAATTTTCGCCAGATGCGCGATAACGTCTTCGGTAATTCCGTCGGCAAAGAATTCATTTTCGGGGTCGGCGCTAAGATTCGAGAATGGCAGGACGGCAACCGAAGCGGGTGGTGGCCGGATGGCATGCAGGGTTTCGGCGGAGGTGAGCGTGGTCAGCACGAACTCCAGATCGCGCGCCGATTGGAACCGGGCAGAACGCTCTTTCTCCAGGCAACGTGCGATCACACGGTCGAGGCTCGGGGATAACTCGTGGCGCCGGCGGCTTGGCGCCTCCGGTTTGTCGTGCAGTATGGCCGCCAGAGTTTCGATGGCAACCGGGCGGTGGAAAGCTCGCTCACCGGTCGCCATTTCGTAAAGAATGCAGCCAAAGGAGAAGATGTCGGCTCGGGTATCGACCTTCTCGCCGCGCACTTGCTCAGGCGCCATGTATCCGACCGTGCCAAGAATGGTCCCTATCTTCGTGGAATTGCCGAGAGTGGCCGCGTCTCCCAGCAGCGAGCCGGTGGCAGCCTGCCGGCGCGCCAGGCCGAAATCGAGCACCTTGACTCGACCGCCCGGGGCCAGCTTGATGTTCTGGGGTTTCAGATCGCGGTGCACGATGCCCTGGTCGTGAGCTGCCGAGAGCGCCTGGGCAATTTGAATGGCGATCGCGAGAGATTCCTCGACAGGAAGAATGCCCCTCGACAGCAACTCGGCCAGCGTCGGTCCCTCAACCAGTTCCATGACCAGCGCCGGTGACTCGCCGCTCGAGTGGAAACCATAAATTTGCGCGATGTTGGGATGGTTCAACGATGCCAGCAGGCGAGCCTCACGCTCCAGCCATGCGACGCGCTCGGGATCTTCGGCGAACTCAGCCGGCAACAACTTCAATGCGACCGAACGCTCCAACTGGAGGTCTTCCGCGCGATAGACCACCCCCATGCCGCCCTCGCCCAACTTAGCAGTGATCTTGTAATTCCCGAGCCGGCTGCCGATCATGAGAGTGACCCTGTCCGCCGTGGAGGTGGCGGCCTGAAAGCAATGCGTGGAAGCTAAGCGCCGATTGTAGAACATCGGTACGGAAAACCCCGCATTTCCTCGGCTAACCCAATCCAATCTGGGGACCTTGGGCTGGGCAGTTTTCCCATCTCGCACCTCTCGCGAACCGGAAATAACCTTTTCCGTGGTCTGTTGATTGCGCGGAACCTATAATCGCGCCGTGACGCAACCGTCCAAAGCTGGCGCGATGGTGCTGTTCCTGTTTGGCTTGCCCTTCTTTGCCTTTGGCGCGTTTGCCACGTTTGCTTTCTTCACCTCAGCTCCTTCCGTGCACAACAATTCGAATCCCATAGCCGGCGCGATTTTCGCCTCGGTGTTCGCGATGATCGGCGCCGGGCTCATGTTTGGGGCCGTGTATGGCTATTGGGCGCAGAAGCGGGATGCCGCCGCTAAGGAGGCGAATCCACAATCTCCCTGGTTGTGGCGCAGCGACTGGGCGCAGGGCCGCGCCCTCAGCAGTCGTCGCAACACCCTGTATGGCTGGTGGGTCGGCGCCACCCTGGCCAGCATGCTTTTTGTACCAATGGCGGTGATTAGCTTGCCGTCCCTGCTGCGCAGTGCTGGCCCTAAAGGATTTCTGTTGCTTGGGCTGTGCCTGATACCGGCGGCTCTGCTGGTTGGAGCCGTGCGCGCCACCCTCCGCCGAAAACGCTACGGCCAAACCTACTTCGAATTCGCGTCACTGCCCTTTTCCCCGAGCAAACCAATCAGCGGACAGATTCACCTGCGTCTCGATACCGCCGTCGAACATGGGATCGATTTGCGCCTGTCCTGCATACGCCGCATTGTGACGGGTTCGGGCAAGCAGCAGAGCACCAGCAATGTGCCGCTCTGGCAACAGGAGAAGAATGTGCCGCCGTCGTCGCTGATGGTCGGCCCGGCGGGCAGTTTGATTCCGGTGGAGTTCGAGATTCCGGAAGAAGCTTACGAAACCAATCACGACGTGCCCAGGGATCAGTTGCTGTGGATGCTGCATGCCCACGCCGATGTGCCGGGAGTGGATTACTCCGAGGACTTCGAAATCCCGGTGTTCCGGTCGACGGCGAAAGCAGCACGGGCGAGCGCCGCGGCAGGGGACACAGATTTGGCACCGGAGTTTCGCCCAAACTTCGCAGCAGCTGCGCCGGTGTCAGAGTCGCTCGTCGCGCCCGCGCATCCGAAAGTGGTGGTTTCCACCGCCCCAGAGGGCGCGACTGAGTTTTACTTTCCGGCATTTCGCAATCCTGGACGAACGCTTTTCCTGCTGTTGTTCACGGCAGGCTGGACGGCCCTGGTCTATTTCCTTGCACATTCGAACGCACCGCGGGTGTTTCCGGTCTTTTTCGGATTGTTTGATCTGGTGCTCGTCTATGGCTGCATGCAAGGCCTGTTCGGCAGGGCCCGCATTGTGGTTGGCAATGGGAAACTGATTTCGCAGCGCGGCACGTTCAGCATGGGCACCGCCGCAGAAATTCCATTCAGCGATATTGAATCCGTTCACGCCGTCGGCAGGAGTGCAGAACTCGGACGCGTGGGGCGCTTCTTTCATGATTCAATTGAAGACCAGAAGCGGGCGCACTCTCAGACTTGCGGACACCATCGCGGACCGCGAGGAAGCCCGCTGGATCGTGGGGCAAATCGAAAAGCTCGCCGGACTGAAGCTTGACACTCAGGTTGTGATGCAAGATATGGGACGCGACATGGGTCCTCCGCCGCAACGAAACTCCTTTTGATCCGGCCGGAAGGTTAACCGCTTCCGAAGCTTTGGCATCAAAGATTCGAGAGGTGCACTATGCCGGACATCAAGAAGGATTCAACAAGTTCGCCGCAACCGCCATCCAAGGAACGTGACGCTGACGAGGCCGCCGTCTCCGAGCGGCTGGAAAAAGAGGCCGATGAGATGGCCGAAGCGGGGCAGAACGTCGAAAAGCGATACGACCAGGATCACGACATTTTTACGAAGTGAGCTAGGCGATCGCCGTAGCTCATTGAGAGTGGATGAGCGAAATCGCCTGATCGCGGAAGCTACGACAAAAGCCACCTTTCGGAATAACGCGAAAGAAAAGCCGCTTGTCCGCAATTGTGAAAACTGCTGCCAACCATAGTGCAATCAATTGCACGTCATTATGAAAACGTGCCACTACTTCCAACAACTTAGTGTGGCCATAGAATTGCAGTGTATAGAAAGATCATAAGTGCCCGGCCCCTCCAGGGGCTCCTCCTTCTTACCTGACGCTCTCATCGGCTGAAGTATTAGTTCCTAAGTCTCCGAGGCCGGAGAGAACACTCTTCTTTAGCCATAGCGAGTGGAGATGCGGCACTTGCCGATGGGGGCAACGCGGTAGCAGATATCGTTACCGAGTTCACCGACCAGGTAAGGAGGATCTTTCTTGAAAACCCGTATCGCTTCGCTGTCACTGCTCGCTCTGTGCTTGACACTGGCGGCTGTTCCCGCCATGGCGCAGACGGTCTATAGCAACGGCCCTATCAACGGTAACACCGATGCCTGGACCGTTAACTTTGGCTTCATCGTTAGCGACACATTCAACGTCACTAACAACAACACGACCATCACCGGCGGCAGCTTCGGAATGTGGCTGTTCTCGGGCGACACTCTGACCTCGGCTGAACTGTCCATCACCTCGGGTGAGAACAGCGGCACCAGCTATTTTGATCAGACTGTCAACTTCACGCAGGGCGCCTGCACCGCCAACCAGTACGGCTACAACGTCTGCCAGGAGAACACCTCGTTCTCCGGCCCGACGCTCAATGCCGGCAGCTACTGGCTGAACCTGCAGAATGCCAGCGTACCGAGCGGCGACCCAGTTTACTGGGACGAGAACTCCGGTCCGTCGACGGCCTCTGAGAACTCGGTTGGTTCGATTCCTTCGGAAGCCTTCACGGTTCTCGGGAGCAGCACTACGACCAGTTCCACGACCTCGGTTCCTGAGCCCAGCAGCATCCTTCTGCTCGGCTCCGGCATACTCGGCTTGGCCGGCGTGCTGCGTCGTAAGCTGTTCTAAAGCTGGCTAATAGATTCGAGCCTTTCCTCAAATTCACGTGAGACCAAAGCCGGAGCTGGCGTGCTTCGGCTTCTTTTTGCTTAAGCCTCATCGTGGCGAAACGGTACTACGGGCCGGGGTCGCGGCTCGTTCCCATATCAAAACCAACCCTCGACCATGAACGATCTCGAGTGTGCGATAAGGCGGATAGGAGCTTCATCGGCTGCCGATGTAGAATGCAAATCTGAGGGATGAGTGCTGAGTTGTTTTCGGGCGCGGCTCGCATAACATTCTTCAGAACGACATCGAGTGATTCGAGTCTTGCTACGATTTTTCCACTGCCCGTCCCGCCGCAAATCAGAAGCTCATACATTGGCCAGCGGTCGGTTGACGAGACCGGATTGCGAAAATCTGGTGTCGCCGCTGACGCGGCTCAGGTTACAGGGAAACGCCTACCCGGGGCTCACGCCCCGGGCTAAATTCATCCCGCCGCTTCGCGGCTGGTTCCATTTGTCATCCCGGCACAGTGCTTCACCGACGAGTTACGAGTTTCGTAACAGTCTCCTACCACGCAGGGGTCGCAGCATCCCGCCCTTCGGGCTGGGGCATTGCGGCGAGCGAGTGCAAAGGGGACGGCGATTCCTGGTGGTGTTTGCGGCGATACTGATGACGAGCTTAGTTATGGTCAATTCAGCCAGCGCTGCGAATCCCAATTCCTCCACCAACGGCGCCCCCGACATCGTTTTCCTCAACGGCGATATCTACACCGAATCGACTCCGGCTCGTGCGCAGGCGATGGCGGTGCGCGAGGGCCGCATCGTCGCCATCGGCACCAACGATGACATTCGCAAGCTGAAGCGCGAGCACACGCAGGTGGTCGATCTGGGCGGGCACTTCGTCATGCCGGGATTCAACGATGCGCATATGCATCTCGCCTATGGCGGACGGCAGGCGCTGGAGGTCAATCTCATCGGCGTAAAGTCGCTGGCCGAGATGCAGCAGCGCATCGCCGAGCATGCCAAAACGACGTCGCCGCAAGATTGGATCGTCGGCGGCGGTTGGGACCACACGCTGTGGCCGGGTGAGAAGCTGCCTACGCGCCAGGATATCGACGCCGTCACCGGCGATCATCCCGCGGTGCTGGTGCGCGTCGATTCCCACATCGCCGTTGCCAACACCGCTGCGCTGAAAGCAGCGGGAATGCTAGCGAAGATTCCCGATCCGCCGGGCGGCGAGATCGATCGCGATGCGAGCGGCACAGCCACCGGCATCGTTCGCGAGACGGCGCGTGTAGAGATGATGGCAAAAGCTCCGCGGCCGTCGCTGGCATTGCGCCGGCGTGGAATCGAACTCGCGCTGGCCGACGCCGCGCGCTGGGGGCTGACGTCGGCCCAGGATTATTCCGACTGGGAAGACTTCCTGATCTATCAGGACCTGGAGCGTGAAGGTAAGTTGACGCTGCGCATCAGCGAGTGGATTGCGTTCAATCAGCCGGTTGATTTGCTGGAGAAACATCGCGCCGCGCAGCCGGCCGAGGATCCGCTGCTGCACACGGCGATGCTCAAGGGCTTTATGGATGGCTCGCTGGGCTCGCGCACGGCGGCGCTGCTGGCGCCGTATTCCGACGATCCCGGCAACTCCGGCATCCCGCAATATGACCAGCCCACGCTGAATCGCATGTCGGTCGAGCGTTCGGCCGCGGGATTTCAGCTGGGATTTCATGCCATTGGCGATCGCGCGGCGCAGATGGCGCTTGATGCCTTTGCCGAAGCGGAGCGCGATGCCCAGCAGAATGATCGCATGCGCGACTTCCGTTTTCGCATCGAGCACGACCAGGTGATCGCGCCCAACCAGTTCGTACAGTTTCGCCAGCTGGGAGTCATTGCGTCGGTGCAGCCTTGTCATCTGCTCACCGACATGAATTGGGTGATCGAGCGCATCGGCCCCGAGCGCGCCAAGACGTCGTATCCGTGGAAGCAGTTCCTCGACAACGGCGTGCGCCTGGCGTTTGGGACGGACTTTCCGGTCGAGCCGATGAATCCGTTCCGCGGAGTTTATGCGGCGGTGACGCGCAAGAACGAAGCCGGGACCAAGGAGTTTTTCCCGGAGCAGAAGATCACGATCGAGCAGGCGCTGGCCGCGTATACAACCGGCGCGGCGTATGCGCAGTTCGCAGAGAAAGAGAAAGGGACGCTCGCGCCGGGGATGTTGGCGGATTTTGTGGTTCTGGATCGCGATCTGACGAAGGCTCGCGCCGCCGGAGATATTGAAGACGCAGGTGTTGCGCACGGTGGTCGGGGGGAAGACGGTGTATGAGGGGAAATAGCCGACCCGTGTCGCCCATGAAGGGGCTCTGGAAGATTTGGCATCCGCCCGCCCAGCGCTTAGCTCCGCACCCGGGCCGTTCCGGAGATTTTCATTTCAGCTGGCCTAATCGTCTCGACGTTCGCTGCTCGGGCGAATAACGTTCGAATAGGGCAAAGACTAAAGTGATTAGCCCAGCGCGGGAGCGCTGGGTAACGGCAGCCTTCTATATACCTAAGCCCCTTCAGGGGCGGCACGGAGCGCGCTACCGGCTGAAGGGATCTTTGCCGCCTCCAGCATGGCAACGAACTCGTCAACAAACGAACGCTTGCGGTGATGTTCTGCCTGGTTGGCGATGTATCGCGTTACCCGTTCGACCTGGGAAGGGCTCACGCTGAAGGCAGCGTAACCCTCCTGCCAAGAGAAGAGGTGACTCTCCTCTCGCACCAAGCGAGTCGAGTTGCACTTCAAAGTCCGCACAACATCTTGCAAAGTGACATTTGGCGGCAGCGTCAGGAGAATGTGTACGTGGTTTTCTATCCCTCCTACCGCGATCACATGAACGCCGTGATTGCGTGCGATGGCGGCGAGATAATTCCACAACCTGGGCCGCAGGTCGGCACGAATGAGTTGCCTTCGTTCCTTGGTGCTGAAGACGATGTGGAACAGGGACGTGACATAGCTATGGGGCATGTGGAAACTTTAATTTCAGACAGGGAACGCGGCGGGTGACAAAGGTCACCGCCGGATGTGTCGCCCCTGAAGGGGCTCCGGATACATGGGGCGTTGTTTACCCAGCGCTTCCGCGCTGGGCTAATTACTCTAATGGCCGGCAACATAGATTACTTACTCAAGGGCGGCTTTTCTCGAGGCGGTATTTCTCCAAGGTGGCATTTCCCAGTCCTCGGTCATCGCTACCAGCCTTGAAGCACGGCGCGCGCGGTTCGCATCCTACCTACTGCAGGTTGGTGACCAACTGCAGAACACGGTCGTCTAACGCTTAAGAACCATCGTGATTCCCCTCACAAATCACAGGCAAGAAGCGACGACTGTATAATTTCTATTTGGACTCGTTAGCCGGAGGACAGTGAATGGATTCGCAAGCTGCAGGTTTCAGGCAAAGATTCAAGGCCAATCGCTTTGCCTCGACGGTGGTAATCCTGGCAACGCTATCGCTAGGCATCCTGATTGGCACGGTCGTATCTGGGGCCGTTAAGGGCAATCAGCAGAGCAGCTCGTCCGACGCGACGCCGCTGAAGGTTCCCTCGCCCGTCCAGATGTCGAATCAGTTTTCGACCATCGCGCGCCAGTTGGAGCCGTCGGTGGTCAACATCAATACCGAAACCACGCTGAAGAATCCGCACAAGCGCATGATGCCGGGAGCTCCTCCCGACGATCAGAATCCCGGCGGCGGCGACGAGGACAACCCGTTCCAGGATTTCTTTAATCGCTTCTTCGGCGGCCAGCCGGGCGGTGGTGGTCAGGGCGGCGGCCAATTCGGAGGCCAGGGCGATATGCGCGAGCGCTCGCTGGGATCGGGCGTGATCGTCGACCCCAAAGGCTACATTCTGACCAACAATCACGTGGTCGATAAGGCCGACAAGATTCGTGTCAACCTGATGGGCGATCCGGAGACGGTCACCTACACTGCGACCGTCATCGGCACCGATGCCGAGACCGATCTCGCGGTGATCAAAATCGACGCCAAGAAGCCGTTGCCCGCGGCTAAGCTTGGCAATTCCGATGCAATGAACGTCGGCGACTGGGTGTTGGCCATCGGCAGCCCCTTCGGCCTGAATGAAACCGTAACCGCCGGCATCGTCTCGGCGATCGGCCGCAACATCGTTCCTAATCGTCAGTTCGAATCGTTCATCCAGACCGACGCCGCCATCAATCCCGGCAACTCGGGCGGACCGCTGGTCAACATGAACGGCGAGATCATCGGCATCAACACCGCCATCTACACCAGCGGCGGTGGCTATCAGGGCGTTGGCTTTGCGATGCCGTCGAATACCGTCGTCAACGTTTACAACCAGCTCATTGGGCCCGATCACAAAGTCTCGCGCGGATCCATCGGCGTGCAATTCAATGCCGTGCCGAATCCGGCGGTCGCGCGCGTCTACGGCGTCAATAGCGGCGTCACCATTGCCAGCATCACGCCGAATGGTCCTGCCGAAAAGGCCGGCTTGAAGACGGGCGACACGATCGTCTCCGTCAACGGCAAGCCGGTAAAGAATGGCGACGAACTGGTTGCCGAGATCTCCTCTCTGAAACCCGGTACGCAGGCGAAGCTCGGCTACATTCGCGCCGGCAAGGAGCAGACGGTCGAAGTCACGATTGCCGATCGCGCCAAGCTTTTCGCCGCTCGGCTAGGTGGCGAGGAAGCGCAGGGCGAGGAAGGCCAGCCCCAGGAGAGCAAGTTCGGCGTCGTCGTCAAAGGCATTACGCAGGATTTGGCCAACCGTTATCAGCTGCCTAATACCAAGGGCGTGATTGTTCAGGATGTTAAGCCCGATGGCTTCGGCGATACTGCCGGACTCAGCCGCGGGGACGTCATCCTGGAGATCAACAAGCAGCCGGTGAACAACGAGGAGGATTTCCGTCGCATCGAGACGCAGACCAAGAGCGGCCAGGATGTGGTCTTCCTGGTGCGGCCCCGCGGAACGCGCGACAATTCGACGGTGTTCATGGGCGGGACGCTACCGTAACCAACTACACCGGTGCCCCAGGTTCGCCCATCTTTTGGGGTAACCTGGGGGCTGGAACCGAGGCCCGGCGATCCGCCGGGGTGTTAACTCACTAGCAATCTCGAGGCGAAGAGGGCGCATCACAGGAAAGCGATGGGCGGCGCCGCTCTGTTCCTTTTCGGGACGCATGTTTTCAAACTGGGAACCGGGGTGCTTTTTGTGGTTCCCAAATTGATGAATCTTTAATTACAATGGGCCGTCATTTGCAGCTCCCCTATGTGGTGACAGAGAGGTGGTCGTTGCCTAGCGAAACACGTGCACTCAAAATCGCCAGTGTATTCCTGGTGTCGCTGTCGCTAGCCGGATGGGCCGCGGCCAGCACCACCACAACCAAATCGAAGACCACCAAGCACGCGCAGCTTTCCAGCACGCATCATAGTTCCACTAGCCATCATTCCTCGAAGCGTGCAGTGAAAACGGCGACAGCTCCGCGCTCGCACGGTCAGCACGGTATCGATCAGGAGCGGACGGCCGCGATTCAGAGCGCGCTCATCCGCGAGCATTACCTCACGGGCGAGCCCACCGGTGTCTGGGACCAGGAGTCGAAGGACGCCATGCTGCGCTACCAGGCGGCCAACGGCTGGCAGACCAAGATCACGCCCGACTCCCGCGCGCTCATCAAGCTGGGACTTGGTCCGGATCACACGGGACTGCTGAATCCCGAGACTGCCAGTTTCCCTTCACCCCATGAACTGGGCGTCGATAACCAGACGCGGCCCGGCGGCGCGACCGACAATCAGTAGTCGGAAAACAGATTTGAGTTGAGCAAGGCGCGGGCAACCGCGCCTTTTGCTTTTTGAACGTCCGCGAAGAACGTGCCGCCGGTTGAGGTCACCGGCGGCAAGAAGAGCGAACTGGTTTGCGCGAGCGAAATCTGTCCTAGGTGGGAGGCTGAAGGATGTCGAGCCTCATGCATCGCGTCACATCGAGGCCCAGCTCACCAAACTGCATATAGCTTTGCAGAGTCCCTACCCGAGTGCCCCCTGAACCATCCTTGTTCATAATCCATATGGCCTGATCAAACCCACTTGGGTTGGTGGAATATTCAGAGATTATATAGCGTCCATCTTGGGTGTAACGTGGTGACCAAAACGCCCAGCCTGAAACGCACTCTAGAGGCGTAGCCTTACCCCCGGAAGCGGGAACCGACAAGATTCCCTCACTATTCTGGTCGTTACAGACGCCATCAAATAGAATCGTCGACCCATCGGGCGAGAAGGCGGGATTGCCGACATAAGCCCCTGGAGGCGCCGAATAGACCGGCTGTTCCTGTCCGCCGCTCACCGAGTTAACAATGAAATCGCAGATGTAGTAGTCGCCGTTACAGTCGAAATTTATCTGAGCGAAGGCGAGGTCGTATAAGAGCGCAGAGGGTACGGGCGCCCAAAACGGGGTGTCATCAGCCAACGGAGAATCGCTGGTAAGGGGACTCGGCTGGCCAGGAGAGCTTGCGTTTATCGAGTATATGGCGGACGCACCAGACGGGGTTGGGAATCCCGCCATGGCGATCAGATTATTCCCGCTCCTTGACCAACTTGGTGCGCTAATTGAAGTGGGCCCGCCAGTGGTTATCTGCGTGACCTGACCACTACTGGTGTTGACCGTGTAAATGTTCCAAGAGCCACCGACCTCGTTTGCATAAGCCAGCATCGTATGATCGGGCGACCAAGAGGGGCCGCCCGATACCGGCTCCGCCACGCCTTCGATTACCGGATATGCATTGGAGCCATCTGTACTCAAGCTATAAATTGTGAAGGGACCGAGATCAGCGGTGGTCAGAGGAAAGGCGATTGAGCCGTCGCCGCCAGGGCCATAGATGAATGAATACCGATAAGTGCCGCTACCACCCTCGCCAGTGGCATTACCATTATCGTTGTAGTAGTGGTCTAGAATACATTGCCAGCCCGGCGCCAGAACACCTTGCCCCTTGTAGCTTAGTCCCTCCGCCCATTCCCACGAACCCCACTGGCTCATGCCTTGACCACCGCCGCTGTTCGCGTTGCCAGTCTGGATAGGATCATTCATACATGGCCAGTCTGCTCCATCTCCTGTCTGCCCGTCCAGACACCCAGAGCCTGGGGCATGGTTCGTGACGGCCCTGTAGGACGTTAAGAATGCGCTCGCCCCGTCATCCGACATAGCAATCCCCGCAGTTGCGATCGCAGCGCTCGCCGCATTGCCAGAAGCCGGCTTCGTTGGATCGAATGATTGGTTACAAGTATCGCTACGAATGTTGTAGGCTGGAGGGTTGAGGCTGGGACTTTGGATATAGTAATAGCCGAAGGTTCGATACGCTACCGCTCAAGCCTCGTCTGCGTCGAGCGGCCCGTTCGGTGGTCCCCAGGTGTTAACCCACTCAGTTTGGAGCCCCTGCTGGACATACTGCTCCAACGGCATTTTGGGAAGCGTGCCCGTACAGGCTTGGCTGCAGATCGGAGGGCCTTTGCAGCCGGTGGGATACTTTGAACAAGGGCAAGTGCTCCCCGGAAGGGGCGAGCAAGCAATTGTTTGGTACGGGCAAGGGTAACCGACCTTTATCATCGTGTTTGGCGGAATTATGGACCCCAACGATACGGCTGGGGCGTCCCTCCGCTCGTCGGGCGTCTTCTCTCGCTCTAATGTAGGCGATTTGATCTCGCTTCTCGGTGGCACCACGGCACCCGGGGCAACGTTGGTCCCGCCTGTGCCGTTCATCCATGCTGGCTCTTCATCAGTTTCAACCGTTCCGGAGCCGCGCTGCATTTTGACGAACAAACCCGAGGGCTGACCGTTCATGAGGGGTAGGTTCGTATACAGCTGGGTCCTGTAACCGGACTTCGTAGCAGTGAGGTCTCCCGTGCCGGGGAGGTAATCAGCCGGACTACGAGGAGCCTCGTTCATGGGCTTTCCGGGCGGTGGAGACGGAAGCTCCATTACGAAAAAACCCTTGTAGTTGGTTGTTGTCTCTGTCGACTCGACGCCCTTACCTTGTAAACGTATGTGAACGTCAGCAACAGGCTGATTATGATCGTCAATTGCGTACCCGAAAACCACGGTGTAACCCGGCCGGCTTTGGGCATTGGCAGCCGCAATTTCTTCGGGTTCCTTCACTGGCTCAAGCACGGCTCCTTCTGTCCCGTTATCGCTGGCGTTAGGGTGCACCGCTGTAGAGAAAGTTACCGTCTTGTATCCTGGTGCAGTTATCGTTTCTTGATACTTGCCGGGAAGCAGTGATACGCTCGCCCTTCCGTCCTTGCCAGTTTCGACCGACCGCGATTCCGGGCCCTTGAATTCGACGGTGGCCTGCACGGCAAGTTGCGTAGCAAAGTCTATCGTTACAACCGGGACGGTGACACTTTGTGCGCTGCAAAAGGTGGCGGCGACCAACGCGCAAACAACCGCAAGAATAGCTACGGGGCGCTTCACTTCGAACCTCCTATCGGACAGAGCGACGTGGTTGGTCGCCTTATCCTGTGTTTCTGTTGGGTGGGGACTCTTGCCTAGGACTATAGCGGGAGACCTTCCTTTGGGAGCCTTACGGGGAGCGATGCTGGCCAGGATGAATACGCCACCAGTCTAGTACGCCGCTCTCATCTGTCAAGGCCACCTAGGTGATCACCGCTTCAGCGCAAGTAGCGTGTCACCTATCGCTGCTATACTCTATCCGCGAGGTACCTCGCATGCCCGGCAAAGAGCATGACCTGCAGATCGACTACATCGAGTTCCCTGCTACCGACATCGAAGCCACCAAGCGTTTCTACGAGCAGGTCTTTGGCTGGAAGTTTCAGGACTACGGTCCCGACTACACCAGCTTCCTCGACGGCCGCCTGGCCGGCGGATTCAACAAGGACGCTCATCCCGCCGCGCCGAGCGGCGGCAAGGCTAGCGGCCCGCTCATCGTGATCTATGCCGCGTCGCTGGAAGGGATCTATGGCGAGGTCAAGTCGGCCGGCGGCAAGATCGTGAAGGAGATCTTTGGATTTCCCGGCGGCCGCCGCTTTCACTTCACCGATCCCAACGGCAACGAGCTGGCCGTGTGGAGCGAGTAACAGCGGACGCGATCCACACACTTGTCATCCTGAGCGAGCGTAGCGGGTCGAAGGACCCCTATAAGGAATCTGCTGCTCGCCGAGAACCCATTGGTCTAACGGCGAAAAGCGAAGAGCGGAGAGCGAAAAGCGGGACCACGACTGATATCGCACGCTCCTCTTGCCGATGGAACCTAATGCTCCCCCTGCAACACCAGCGGAGGTTCCATGCGCTACCTACTGTGCGCGTTGTTGCTCGTCTGCTCCGTCTTTGCTCAGGATGAACCCTTGGCCCCGCAGAAAACGCAAGGGGGCTCATTTTATGTGGACGGGATTGTGTATCAATATGCCGTGGGCAAGCAGTACACCGTGGTCGCGGCGGCCCACGCCGTCTTGAACCGGAAATTCCTGGCGATCAAAGTCCGCGTGTATAACGCTGGACTCGCGTTCGGTGACGATCAAGCCGGAAGACGTGTTGCTGGAAGACGCGGTCGGTGGGCACGCGGTGGCTGCGGTATCCGGCGCCGAGATCTCCAAGAAGCTGCGCAAGCCCTACAACATGGTGCGCTACAGCGTAGGAGCCATGGCCGGCAATGATCCGCAGGGGCCTATCACCGCGGACATGGTCAGCCCGCAGATGCTGGAGATGATGCGCGCCATCGCCGCGCGCACCAACGGCAATGCCATGCCCGGCGGCAAGAATCTGCTCTACACCGACACTCCGGGCGCGCTGGATTCTGAGGATGAGCCTGCCCGCCCGGCCGAATGTGATCAGCCGTGCCGGCTGCGTGCTCGCGAAGCGCAGGGCACGGACCCGCTGGCCCAGCTCCAGCACCAGGCTTCTCCCGACTATGTGGAGCAATGCGGCCTGCTGGCCAACACCATTCCTCCGCGAGGCAACGTTGCCGGCGTTGTCTACTATCCGCTGGGCAAGCTGTCGGAGAGCGCCGCCGTGGCCGACCATGGCAAGAAAGGGCGCGCCGTGCGGGTGACCGTGCCTGTCGGCGGCGAGAGCTTCCAGTTTGATTTGGCGGTGGAATAGGGTCGGCATTCCCAAAATGGGAATAAACTGTTTGCCATCAATCAGTTCCATAGCGGGAAATCGCGTTTAAACGCGATTTAAGAGACGATCTCGGATTCCGAGGGGTTAGGGGTCGGCTGGATATCCGACGTGGCCGCACGGGCAACTCTGCGCAATCTAGAGGCACCTGCCTAGCCACCGATGGTGCTAAATTACATATAGCCGTAAAATGTCGGCTATAGATCTATTTGATAGCACTTTAATGCTATCGAATCGCCCCCAGCAGCATCCCCGGGCTGGCAGGTCAACGTCGTCCTACTGTACGAGGCTCTCATCAAAGCCAGCCATTTCGAGAACCTTCGCCAACTCACCCGCATTGACGATGTGACACATAATGTGACACATTGGGTCATGCCTTCCGTAAACATACGTCAGCTCCGCGACACGCGCCGCTTGAAAGCCTGGCTGCAAGCCGGTCAGACGGTCGAACTGCGCGAGCGGGATCGCCTCATCGGACGCATTGTTCCCGCCAATGGAGACCAGCAGCCCGCCGAGATGCCCGACTTCGCTGCCCGGGCGAAGAAGATTTTCGGCAACCGGATTCTGCCGGGAGCGGATCTGCTGATTAAGGAGCGCAGGCGGGCTCGCTATTGAGCATCTACGCCGACTCGAGTTTCTTCGTCTCTCTGTACCTGCACGACCGGCACTTTACCGAAGCGCAACGGATGGTGCCGCAGCATTCCCGGATTTGGCTGACTCCGCTCCATAGAGCGGAATGGGCGCATGCCGTCGCGCAGCACCTTGCATCGCGGAAAATGTCTACTGACGACGCGCAAGTACTCACCAAGGATTTCGAGCGCGATCGAGCATCCCGATTTTGGTTGCAGGGTCCTCTGCCGGAGCTGGCGTTCGAGCGATGCATCCAGCTTGCCGGACAATACGGCGCTCGACTTGGTCTTGCGACTCTGGACACGCTTCACGTCGCCTCGGCGTTGGAGTTGGGCGCGGAGCGATTCTGGACCTTCGATGTCCGCCAGACAAAGCTGGCAAGAGCTGTGGGGCTGAAGACTGGTGCTTGAATATCGCGATTTAGTGCGGCGGACATTCGATCCGCTCGACTGAGGCGGGAAGCCAGATGACCCATCGCCAGTCATCGTGCGCCGAGTGCAGCAGCCAATCATACTTCTTCAGCGTAACTTCGTAACGTACGCAACCGTCTTCGGACCTCGCCACCATTAGTGCGGTGTCTTTGGTCGCCGAGATTTGCTCCGGCACTCGCAGAATTGTGTTGTAGTCGCGCCAGTCTTTCTTGCGCTCCGCGATTACCTCGCTCGCGACTGCGGACTTGTCGTCCATCCGCCACGGCTCATGTCCTTGATTGACAAATTGCTGCAACTCCAATGCCGCTTTCTGGTCGACCTTCCAATTCCACGCCTTCCGAATGCAGTCTTGCGGAACGGCATATGCAGACACCAGCAAAACGGACAGAAATACTGCAAACCATCGACTCATGTGATTGTCGACTCTCCAACAGTTGCCGGCAAAACGCCGATGGATGCCCGTCAGGCGAACCGCAGATCCCTCGGGCGCGCTCGGCATGACATCAAGAGACGAACAGCAGGTCCCTCCACTCCGACTAAAGTCGTCGGTCGGGATGACACAGGGTAGGGAGCGAACTGCGCATGGCGAACAGCGCTGACGGCCGATAGCTGACAACCGACAACTGACAACTGCTTCTAAGCGAACGCCGTCTCGGTGTACGTTCCGTAGACCTCGCGCAGGGCGTCGCAGATTTCGCCGACCGTCGCGTAGGCCTTCACCGCGTCGATGATGAACGGCATGGTATTCACCGGCGAGATCTGGCCGTTGTCGCCGGCCTTCGGCTCTTGCGCCGCAGCTTTCTTCAGCGCGTCGAGGCAGCGGCGCACTTCGTCGTTGGAGCGGCGCGCGCGCAGCGCACTTCAGCTTCTTCGTCTGCGCCTGCGCGACTTCTTCACCGATGTAGAGAATGTGCGGCGACGGCTCGTCGACCACGAACTCATTCGCGCCGACGGTGATCTTCTCTCGCGCTTCATTCGCGCGCTGGAACTGGTAGCTGGCCTCGGCGATCTCCTTCTGCGGATAGCCCTTCTCGATGGCCGCGACCATGCCGCCCATCGCGTCCAGCTTGTTGAAGTAATCGAACGCGCCGTTCTCCATGTCGAGCGTCAAGCCGCTCGACGAAATACGAGCCGCCCAGCGGATCGACCGTGTTGGCCACGCCCGATTCATACGCAATGATTTGCTGCGAGCGCAGCGCGATGCGCACGGCTTCCTCGGTCGGCAGCGCCAGCGCTTCGTCGTAGCTATCGGTGTGCAGCGACTGCGTGCCGCCCAGCACGCCCGCCAGCGCCTGAATGGCCACGCGCGCGATGTTGTTCATCGGCTGCTGCGCGGTCAGCGAGACGCCCGCCGTCTGCGTGTGGAAGCGCATCAGCCAGGTGCGCTGGTTCTTGGCGCCGAAGCGGTCCGTCATCAGCCGATACCAGATTTTGCGCGCGGCGCGATACTTCGCAATCTCCTCGAAGAAATCGTTATGCGCGTTGAAGAAGAAGCTGAGGCGCGGGCCGAACTCGTCGACATCGAGGCCGCGGCGGCGCGCCCACTCCACGTACTCCACGCCGTCGTAGATGGTGAACGCCAGCTCCTGCAGCGCGGTCGAGCCGGCCTCGCGAATGTGATAGCCCGAGATCGAAATCGTGTTGAAGCGCGGCGTGAACTTCGAGCCGAACTCGAAGGTGTCGATCACCAGCCGCATCGACGGCGCCGGCGGATAAATGTATTCCTTCTGCGCGATGTATTCCTTCAGGATGTCGTTCTGAGTGGTCCCGGAAATTTTCTTCCAATCCGCGCCCTGTTTCTCGGCGACCGCCAGATACATCGCCCATAGAATCGAGGCGGGCGAGTTGATGGTCATCGAGACCGTAGTCTTCTCCAGATCGATGCCGTCGAAGAGGATCTCCATGTCCTCCAGCGAATCGATGGCGACCCCGCACTTGCCGACCTCGCCTTCGCTGAAGGGATGATCGCTGTCGTAGCCCATCAGCGTGGGCAGGTCGAAGGCGACCGACAGGCCGTGGCCGCCGTGCTCCAGCAGATACTTGTAGCGCTGGTTGGTCTCCTCCGGCGAGGCAAAGCCGGAGAACTGGCGCATGGTCCACATCTTGCCGCGATAGCCCGAGGCGTGAATGCCGCGCGTGTACGGCGGCTGGCCGGGATAATTCAGATAGCTGTCGTAGCTCCAGTCTTCGGGCAGATCGGCCTGGGTGTAGAGGCGGCGAATCGGCACGCTGGAGATGGTGGTGAAGCGCGCGTGGCCGTGCTCGTCGAGGTTGATGCCGGTCGGCTCGCCGATCGGCCGCTCCGGAGCCTTCTCCAGCGTAGGCGCGAGCGTCTTCTCGGCCCACTCTTTTTCCGATTGCGACGGATGACGCCCGGCCTCGAACAGATCGGTGACCGGCGATTCAGAGACAGCTTTCCCGTTGGACTTGCGGCTGCTTGCCATGAATTACCCCACAATAGGACGAACCTTCAATCGTAGTAGATGCGGGGGATGGGGGCAAGAAGGCAGGTTGCGTATTGGGACGTCCTCGGATGTTAGACCCCCGCGCTCGGGACGCTGCCGCCGCTCACGCGGCTCTATCTTGTCTTCCTGTGAATCCTGACCCGGGGTTTACACCCCGGGCTCAAATCGCTCCCGCCGCAAAGCGGCTGGATCCGGCCTGCACTGAGGGCCAACCACCCTCAAGAATCTTGCAACAACAGGTTGAACAAAACTCAATCGGTTCACGAGAATGTCCAAGACTGGCCGACGGGCTAAAGAGCGTAGAGATAGACCGTTTCGATCAGTCGTCACGCTTTGTCCTTTGATGGAATATCGGATTGTGCAAGGACGCTAGAGGACTTGCGAAGAATCCAGCCGCTTGCGGCGGGAGCGCCGTGAGCCCGGCGTGTAAACGCCGGGTTGCGGATTCCACATTAGATGAAGAGCCGCGTCAGCGGCGGCAGGTTAAAACATTTTCGCCCTTGCCCCATTGCACATTCAGGTTCCATCCGCGGAAATCGGGCGGAATGGTGAACACAATCACTTTTGCACATGCGGCTCTGCGATATACTGCGCTCGGAAACTCCAACTTCTGAAGGTCACTCATGAGCATGACGGCACACGCCGTGGAAGCGCCCTCCACGGCAGATTTCAAATCACTGGAAGAGAAGATCCTGCGCACCATCGAGCAGCTGAAGTCGGCGCGTGACGCCAAGGCCGTCGCCGAGCGCGATGCCGCCCGCCTGCGCGAGGAGTTGAACGAGCGCGAAGAAGAGCTGGACACCATGCGTCAGGAACTGGTCGGCCTGCGCCGCGAGCGCGAAGAGGTACGTACCAGAGTAGAAAAGATGCTGGGGCAAATTGAGTCTTTGGCGCTGGACGAGTCGGCAGGATAATGGAAGGTCGGGGCTAGGGATTAGGGGCTAGGGATCAGACGAGCCTGTTGCATTGAAACTCACTGATCCCTAACCCCTCGTCCCTAATCCCTCATGGAGGGTCTCTTGAGCCAGCCAAACGGCAACGGCAGCGGCAATGTCCGCGTCGAAATCTACGATCAGACCTATCATCTTCGCGGCTCCGATCCGGAGTACATCGGCGAGCTGGCCGAGTATGTCGACACCAAGATGCGCCTCATCGCGCAGCAGGCATCGACTGTCGATTCGTTGCGCGTAGCCGTGCTGGCCGCGCTGAATATCGCGGACGAACTTCACGTCCTGAAGCGGAAGTACGCTTCAATCGACAGCGACTACAACGAGCGCGCCGGGCAACTGGCGGGCGCCCTGGACGAGGTGCTCGACGAGGGACGCCGGGTCGGGTAGAGCGGACCCGTCAGAGTCTGTCCCGAGCGAAGCGAAGGGTCCGCGTTCGCGGACTGTCGTCACTTCCCTCATAAATCTTTCCAGCTTTGTATCAGGGCACGACCTTGGTCGTGCCGGACAAGGCGTGGTAAATGCGAGGGCTTTAGCCCATGCAAAATATGCCCCCAGCGGCTAAAGCCCGGTCTCGATCTAGTTCGCCTTCGGCACGGCTGAAGCCGTGCCCTGATACGAACCAAAGAGACAGCTGGTAGGGATCAGTGGCCAGTGGTCAGCGAAGCGCGACTCTCGTGCCGCCGGCTGAAGCCGGCTCAGGTTTCCAAATAAAGGGCTTGGACGCTGGCCTGAAGGCCAGCTCTACCCGAACATCCCACGAATCAAGAGTTTTTCCCCAGCCTGTTGAAGCCGTGCCCGGATACAAAGCGATTTATAAGATAGCTTTCAGGAAATCTTCAGCTTCCAAACCCATAAAACTTCTTGTCCAAGTTTTCTTCTCCGTGCCCTCCGTGCCTCCGTGGTGAAATCGCCTTTCAGTAATTCAATCTGAAGTTCAGCATGTGCCAGTTCAGCAGGAAGAACGCGAAGCCCAGGCACGCCAGCATCAGCAGCGTGTTCCAGACCTTGGTCCAGAACCACAGCGCGCCGTCCTTCCACGATTGCAGGCAGTAATCCATCGCCACCAGCGCGCCGATCACGCCCAGCACTCCGACGATCTGCAACAAGTGCATCTTGAAATCGAAATGGCGGCTGAGCAACGCGATATTTTCATCTACCGAGCTCAGCCACGCGGCGAATCCCGCAGTGAAAGCCAGATTGATCGCGCACAGCCATCGCATCCAGAAGCGCAGCCGGCGATATTGCGGCGCGAGTTCGGCGCGATAGCCGTAGTGCCAGCGCAGCATGGCATTCAGCGGCCAGAACAGCAGCGTCAAAACGAACATCGTTATCGCAAAGATGAGAATGCCGAGGTTGAGAATCTCATTCTTCAGCGTCGGAACCGGCTGCGCGTCGAAGATCGGCCAGTCGGTTATGATCACCCGCTGACCAGCGTAATCCTTGACGAACGCCAGCTTGCTCTGCCCGTTGACTTCGCGGAAGAGCATCGGCGCGATTTCCTGGAAGCGCTTGGGATTGCCGGCGTAGTCCTTCAGCAGATCGGCGCTGATCGTGCCATCGGAGTTGACGCTGACTTTGACCTGCCCAAGTGCGGTCACGGCCGCAACGTTGGTCTCGGAGCGGCGGCTCAGCCAGTATCGACCGGTAACCGACTTCGCATCCTGCGCAGCGTTCGCCACCTGCTGGGCCGCCGGCGGCGTGTAGGGGAAATAACGGTTCAGGAAGGTATCCCACAGTCCGGAGCGTCCCGGAACTTCCGGCTTGCCGGCGCTGTTGTACGAGATGAAGAAGCCGAGGCCGTTGTCGAGCATCAGGTGCATGTCGCTGTGGAACCACTGCGTGTCGCCGCCGTGCCCGATGATGCGATGTCCGTTGCGCGACTCCTCATAGAAGCCGTAGCACATGGCGTTCATCTCCGGCGACAGCCCGAAGAGCCGCGAGTGCATCAGCTGCGCTGTCTCCGGCTTCAGAATGCGCGCGCCGTTGTATTCGCCGTTCTGCAGGTGCGCGATGATGAAGTGCGACATGTCTTCCGCGGTGGTCGACAGGCTGCCGGCCGGCCAGGCCTGCACGAACTCGAAGTCCTTCGCCGGTTGCGACGCCTTGTTGTAACCGCTGGACATCAGCGGCTTCAGATTGTCGGGCAGCGGCTGGCGGAAGCTGCTGTGCTTCATGCCCAGCGGCGCGAAGATGTTCTTCTCGATGTAATCGTCGTACGGCATGCCGGAGACGCGCTGCACGATGTAGCCCGCGAGCGTGGCACCGTAGTTGGAGTAGGCCGGCGTGGTGCCCGGCGGGAAGATTTCCTTCGGGATGTGCGTCGCCACATATTCCTGCAGCGGCTGCATGTCTTTGTTGTTGGCGACGAACAGTTCCTTCAGCGTCTCTTCGAAGCCCGGCGTGTGCGACATCAGGTCCTTCATGGTGATTGGCTTGCCGAAGGTCGCGGGAATCTTGAAGTCGAGGTAGTCGTTGATGTCGCGATCGAGATCGATCTTGCCCTGCTCGTAAAGCTGCATCACCGCGGTCCAGGTGAAGGTCTTGGAGATCGAGCCCGGGCGGAACAGCGTGCTGTCGGCGGTTACGGGCTTGCGCGTCTTCACGTCGGAGAAGCCATAACCTTTGGCGAAGAGCACCTTGCCATCTTTCACGACCAGCACCACCGCGCCGGCGATGTCGTCGCGCTGCAACTGAATCGGAAGGAAGCCGTCGAAGAAAGCCTCCAGATCTTCCGTGGTCAGCTGCGGCGTGACCTGCGCCGGCATCGTCTGCGGAGGCGCGGGAGCCGGCTTCTCCTCCGCGCGATGCGGCAGCACGCGCGGCTTTTGAGCGTTGAGAGTGGGCGAAGAGAAAAGAACGGCAGCAATCAAGCTAATAAGAATGCGCGAACGAGGGTTCATAGAGCGCTCCTCCGAAGGGAGCGGTAACAGAGTACTACGTACAAAGCCTCGTAGAGCGCAACGCCTGGTAGAGAGGCGCTTCAGCGCGGCGTCACCGCCCTTGGCTCGGGGCTTCTGTTGCGGGGTGGAAGCGCCGGACTTTAGTCCGGCGAACACGGCCAATCAAAAAGCGGCTTTCAGCCGCGGTCGCCAGGGCTAAAGCCCGCGCTGCAACGAACGATTTCGGCCCGGCTGAAGCCGGGCCCTTCCACCGTCTCCAAGGGCATTTCTTTGCGAATATCATTAGCTCGCCGCCTTCGCCCGCTGCATCGCCGGAAACGTGCTGCTGAGCAACACAGGACTGTCGGAGATCAGGCCATCGACTCCCCACTCGGCGAGGCGAAGCATATCGCGCGGATCGTTCACCGTCCAGGTCAGAAGCTTCACGTTGCGGGCGTGCGCGTCTTCGATCAATCGCTGCGAGACGAGATCGTGCCGCGGGAAGAAAGCTCTGATCGGCAGTTCAGTTCCAGCGCGCAATGTTCTCTTCGCGATCGCAGACGTAGCCGAGCGGCAGCGACGAATCAAGTTCGTGCAGGCGCAATAGCACGTTCGGCAGAAATGACGACACAACGAATCCACGCTGAGGCCGATTGGCGCGCACGGCCGCGACGATCGCTTCCTCGTTTCCGTCAACCTTCAGTTCGATGTCGAGATAGGCTAGCGCACCGAAGCGCACCAAGACGTCTTCCAGGCAGGCCAGGTTGTAACCGCTGCGACGCTCCAGCCCGGCATAATCGGTAGTGGCGACGTCGGCGCGCTTCAAAGCCGAATCGTGACACAGTACCGATCGCCGATCGCGCGTGTAGCGCACATCGAACTCGAAGCCGTCGCAACCGTTGGCCAGAGCGTAGTCGAAAGCGGCAAGAGTGTTTTCCGCCGGAAAACCGGGCTTACGCCAGCGCAGCCCGAGCAGCGGCAAAGGGCGCGCCCCACGATGTCCAAGCAGCAGCGGGCGTGGGTTTGGGGACGTCACGGTAGAAACGCTGTTCGCTATTCGCTTCTCGCTCTTGGCTTTTCGCGCTTCGCTATCCGCTTTTGGCTTGTCGCTATTTGCCCTTGCCTCTTAGCTCTCAGCATGCCTGATCCGAAGCCTGCCGGATGCTGACATGTAAGAGCGAATTTGCTGTAAGCCGTCTAAGAACTGCCTCGTAACAGGGCACGACTTCAGTCGTGCCGAAAAATGGCAACAAGGACATCGGCTTTAGCCGCTGCGTCCTGGATCGCAGGGGCTAAAGCCCATAGTTGCCAGCAATCCCTGCGGCACGACTCAAGTCGTGCCCTGACACGAAGCTGACCGGCCAATGAGAGGAGTTCCAAAGCTAGTTGCTAATCGCTAATCGCTTCCTCAATCCAGATCGAAATCGCGCAGCGGCTTGCCGGTATCGGGCGTTTCCTTGGCGCGCCGCAGCGCTTCCTGGAACTTCTTCTCCAGCAGGTCGGACTGATGCTTCTGCGCCTCCACCGATTGCCGGAAGATCGACTCTTTGCGACTGTCCTGCTCTTTCATGGCACGCGCCGCGGCCTCCATGTCCTCGAAGGTCTTGGGAACAGCCTTGGGCGTGTGCGCGATTACCGCTTTTACTTCGGGATCGATCTTGAGGGTCGCGCCGCAGCATGGGCAGGCGACTTCAAACGGCGTGCGATGCTTTGACATGCTGGAATCTTACCGCAGGCGGTAGCGGCGTGCCAGCGGCGCGGCGCGGAGCCGGGTTCGTAATGTCGCCCAGTTGAGGCTGCACTGACGGTCAGCTCCAGTATTCGCATTGTGGGAGGAAAGCTAGCAGCCATCTCATAAAGGCTTGTGTCAGGGCACGGCTTCAGCCGTGCCGAATGCGAATCATGAATGACTTGGGCTTTAGCCCCTGGGAATGCTGATTTTGCAGGGGCTAAAGCCCGGTGGTTGGCTGCATTCGTATCGGCACGACTAAAGGTCGTGCCCTGACACAACCCGAAACGATTTATGAGACGACTTATAGTTTTGGCAGGCGAACGCTTTGCAATCTCCTGCCGCCGGTCGGCGACGGCAGGAGACTGCACCAATCGCGAAATCAGCGATCCGTCCGTTTATCCGGCTATCACTGCGCCGGGGTGACGGACTGAATGTGGATAGTGTTGCGTTCGGTATCGAACTTGAATTCGACCGACACGTTCCGGTTGTCGTAGTTCTTCAGCTTCTTCGGATTCTCGACCACCCAGGTTTTGTTGTCGCTGGTGAAGCTCTGGCCACCGTTGCTGACCATACCGGTCATGCTGTGCTCAGGCATCGTGGTCTGCCCGGTCTGATCAATAGATGCGGCCTGGTTCTGCTCGGCCTGCGTGTTCTTCTGGTCCTGGGTCTGCTCATTCTGCATCTGGCCACTTTGGGCGAACGCCAGCATTGGGATGGCCAATGCCATTGCCAATAAAGCTGTCATCAGTTTCCGCATGAATGCCTCCTTGTCATCACAGGTGTCGCCTGTTCACGTCTTCATTATGTGACGACGATTCCGCGAGAGAGGTTTGCTGAGTAGGGGCTAGGGACTGGGGATTTGGGGTTTTGGGGCTGGGGGCTTGGGATTTGGGCTGGGGGCTAGGGCAGTATCAGGCAAGGCTTCACAACGCAGAAACAGACTTAGAGAACTGCGCGACGGCCCGAAGAGGCGGTTTCGCTAACCCCTATTCCCTAGCCCTAATCCCTAGTCCCTAGTCCCTACTGGAAGTTCTGTTTGATCCAGTCCGAGTAGCGATACTTCAGCTGATACAGCGCCCAGGCGGCCTGTACGGTAGTGTGGGCGTGATCTTCCTGGGTCAGACTGAATTCGAAGACGCCGCGGCACCAGCCATACCAGCAGTAGTTCCAGGAGCCATCAGGATTCTGCCGGTCGAGGATGCGCTCGATCCAGCGCCGCTTCACCAGCTCGGGACGTCCGGCGGCCAGCAGCGTCGCAGCCCGCTGCGGATACGAATCGCTGACGCGGAAATCCCAATAAGCATCGTTGGCCACGCCGTTCGTAACCGGGATGATCACCGCGTCCAGCTTCGGCGAGGTGCCGTTGTAATGGCGATACATGTCCAGCGCGATCAGCTGGAGATGCAGCCGGACTCCCCAACTGTACTTGGTGGGAGAGAACAAGTCGGCCTTGTCCTCGTCGGTCAGCTCCACTTTGTCGGGCGCGGTGCCATAGGTGAACCAGCGGTTCTGCCAATCGAGATTCGGCGCGAGCGTGGAATCGAGTATCGGCAGCGGCACCGAGGGATCGGCCCAATGCGCCCAGTACCACGTCCACGGCTTGCCGGGAACACGCGCGCGCGTGCTGGCGAGGTACGACTGGACATACTGCTGCAGGCGCGGATCGCCCGACATCTCGGCCATATCGCCAATCATGAACTGCAGCGGCGGATTGCCCTGCACCTCGGGATGGGCCACGATCCAGTTGGTTGAGGTATCGATGGCGTGATCGAGCTGGGCGGTGAACTCCGCGCGCGAGGTGTGACGGAACGAGACGTTGTTGTTGATGACGGCGATAGCGGCGAGGATGATGACGAGGACGGCGAGAATCACCGCCCATTTCAGCAGCCGCCCGATGAGCGATTTTCTGGGTGCTTCCGCAGCGGAGGTCATTGGTGGAGTGGATGACATGTAGGTAGTGCCGGCCTTCAGGCCGGCGTCAGGGATGCGCTTCCAGACCTTCCGGCTATGCGGTCATCGAAGATGACCGCATAGCCGGAACCTTTATCGTTCGGACGGAAACGCGGCGCTGAAGCGCCGCACTACCGATCCCACGTTACGCGTTGCTGCTGACGTACCGTTTTTTTTCCGCCCGCGGCTGTACGGTGACGCCGGTGTCGCCCTCAACCATGCGGCGAACCAGATCGGGGAAGTCGACCTCGGGCGTCCAATTCAGCTCACGGCGCGCCAGAGTCGCGTCGCCGCGCAGATCGTGAATCTCGCCGGTGCGGAAGAGCTTGGGATCGACTTCAACATACTCGTTGACGACCTCAGCAACATCGCGGCCCTCGGGTATCAGATCCAGGCAGCGCAGCACCTCGACGACGAATTCGTAAACGCTGTGCGATCCGCCGGTAGCGATCACGTAATCCTTGGGCTCTGTCCGCTGCAGCATGGCGTGCATGGCGCGAACGTAATCGCCGGCGTAGCCCCAGTCGCGGCGCGCCTGCATGTTGCCCAGCTTGACTTTGTTCTTCTTGCCCTGCGCCCAATCGGCCGACGCCAGCGTGATCTTGCGCGTCACCATCTCCGGACCGCGGCGCGGCGATTCGTGATTGAACAGGATTCCGCCCACCACAAAGATCCCGCGTTCGCGATAAACCCCGCACAGGTTGTGCGCCGCAGTCTTCGAAACGCCGTAGGGCGACGTGGGACGCAGCGGCGTCTCTTCGTTGCGCAAGCCGTTCAGGTTGCCGTACATCTCCGAGCTCGACGCCTGGTAGACGCGCGTCTCCGGCTTCAGCCGCTCCACCATATTCAGCAGCCGAGCCAGTCCGCCGACGTTGATGTCGAAGGTCTCAGCGGGAAGGTGCCAGCTGGTCGGCACAAAAACCTGGCCGGCCAGGTTGTAAATCTCGTCCGGCATGGCTTTGGCGAAGGCGACCTCGAGGGAGACGGGATCGCGCATGTCGCCGTAGAGCAGTTCGATCCGGTCGCAAACCGCGTCCAGAAAGCGAACGGTGTCGGTTTCGCGGCGCACCAGGCCGTAAACTCTGTAGCCAAGATCAAGTAGATATTCGGCAAGATAGCTGCCGTCCTGACCGGAAACTCCGGTAATGAGCGCGGTCTTCATGGAACTGGTTTCCTCCTGGGTCTCTACAGCCTGTATTTCAGATCTCGATCGGCAACCTAGGTCATTGCCGGCATGATTGCCACATCAAACAAAAATACCGTATCCAGCGGCGTGCGGCTATCGCCCGCCCCGTCCCAACAACAGGATCTTGACGGTGGAGAACATGATGAACAGGTCCAGCCCTAGCGAGACATTCTTGATGTAGAACAGGTCGTAGGCCAGCTTTTCCTTGTTGTCCTCGAGGGTCGCGTTATAGCCGCGATTGATCTGCGCCCACCCGGTCGCTCCCGGCTTTACCAGCCAGCGTTCGCGATAAAACGGAATCTGCGCTGCGCAATCTTCTTCCTGCTCGGGCACAAATGGCCGCGGTCCGACGAAGGCCATGTCGCCCTTGACGATGTTGAACAGCTGCGGCAGTTCGTCGATGCGGGTGCGCCGCAACCACTTCCCTACTCGCGTCACGCGTGGGTCGGCGTGCTCGGCCGGCGACAGCTTGATCTTGTCCGATCCCTCGAACATGGAGCGAAACTTATAAACCGTGAACAGCTTGCCATGCTCGCCAACGCGAGCCTGCCTGAAGATCGCCGACCCTTTAGAGTCGAGGCGCACAGCCAGCGCCGCCAGCAGCATGATCGGCGAAGTGATCACAATGGCCATGCTGCCCAGAAACAACGAAAAGATTCGCTTGTACAAGCGCAGGGCAGCGCGCACGTGAAATCCTGGCGAAAACAGTAGCCAGCTCAGGCGTAGCGATTCCAGCGGAATCTTGCCGGTAATGCCCTCGTAATACTCGGGACCATCCTGGATGTAGACGCCGCGGGTCTTCAGTTTCAGCAATTGCTCCACGTGCAGCTTGCCGCGCCGGTCGCCCATGGTGATCACGATGCGGCGGGCGTTGCGCTGTTCCACGATATCCTGCAAATCGTTGTCGTCAAAGCGAGGGATGCCGGCGGGCGTCTCGGTTGTCTCTCCGACGAAACCGACCACCCGCACCCCCAACTCCGAGCGGCTGCTAATCTCCTGCATCAGCGGCAGCGCCAGAGGGCCGTCGCCGTAGAGGATGGCGCGCTCGGAGAAACGGGCTGAGCGATTGAGAACGAAGAAAAGCTTGCGCCAGGCAGGAACCGTAACCGCAACGATGCCGACGCCCAGCCACAGCGTCGTGCCCACCAGGCTGATTTCCGGGAACGCGTAGTAGAGAACGGAAAGCGCCACGAAGGCGCATCCCAGAACTCCGACCAGACGGGTGACGACTTCGCGCCGGTTCGACAACACGACGGAGTCGTACAAGTCGAAGTAGTACATCAACGTGATAAAGATCCCAACCAGCAGGCCGATCCGTCCAAAGCCATTCTCATACAGCAGATAGATGTTGGCATCCATCGCTGTTCCCGCCCAGAACACTACGGCGACCACAAAGGCCAGTGTGACAATTAAGGCCTCGGTCACCGTAAGCAACAGTGTTCGGGTGGGGAAGTAGGCATTAAACAGACGAATCATGCCGACGCCGCTTGGGCCTTCTTCGCTTCTTTCGCTGCTCGCTTAGCTTCCTTCTTGGCTTCCTTGGTCTCCTTGCCCGACTTGTGGGAGTAGTAGGAGCCATAGTAGCTGTCGTTGCCGTTCGACGAAGACGCCTCGTTGAAGACCACGCCCAGCAGCTTGTTCTTCTCGATGGTCTCCAGCGCCTTGTTCAGTACCTTCTTGCGGGTGTAGCCGTCGCGCACTACCACCAGGACGCCGTCGCACAGGCGGGCGATCGAGGTGGAGTCAGCCATCGGCAGCATGGGCGTCGCGTCCATCAGCACCCAGTCGAAGCTCTGTGACACCGCTTCCAGCATCTTCATGAAGCGGCCGGACTCCAGCAGAGGCAGCGGCTCATCCATGGCATGACCGGCGGCTAGTAGCCATACGGGCAGGTCGCGGATCTGATACAGCGAATCCTCCAGCGCCAGCTTGCCGTCGGCCCATTCGGAGATGCCGCGCAGCTGCGTCGTCGAGAACAGCGCGCTCACTGTAGGCCGGCGCAGATCGGCTTCAATCAGCAGAACCCGTTCGCCGGCACGCCGCGCCAGGGTCAGAGCCAGATTCGCAGCTACCACCGACTTGCCTTCATCCACCACCGAGCTGGTGACCAGCAGTTTGTGCAGGCGACGTTTGTTCTGCATGTGCGCCAGACGAGTGGCCAGTACACGGAACATCTCGGCGCCGTGGCTGTCGGGATCGCTCATCGCCACCAGGCGCTGTTCGGGAGTGGGAACCGGATGCAAAACGCGCTCGGCGGGGACTTTCAGCCAATCCGATTCGATCGCCGTCTCGGGTGCTGACATCCCTGATGCTGACATCCCTGATGCTGACATCCCTGGCGGCGGGGCTTCGACGGCAACTGCACTGGCAGCTTCCGGCTGATCTGGAACCAAAGGCGAGCTATTGGGATCTGGACTTTCACCTTGGGACCGTTGTAACGCTTCGAACACTCGACTCATGGTTTTAGACTCTCCTCGCTGCAGTTGTTGTCATCGACTTACTTTCCAGGGTTTCACCATCCACGGTGCGGAGCATGCGGAACAGCGAACGCAGCATGCTTTCGTTGTTCTCCTCGCGCGCGCCCATTGCCATCGGCACTTCCTCCGGAAGCGCCGGGGAGATGAGCCGGAAGTCCGCGGCAACGTCGGTGATCATGTCGCCCGTCACCTGCCGCTGCTCGTTGGCAAAAGCGTTGACCATGGAATTTTCGCAAAGGTTGTTAATGATGCGCGGGATACCGCGCGAGTATTCGTAGATCTTTCCCAGTGCCTCTTCCGAGAAGATCGGCGGCTCGGCTGGAGCTCCTGCCCGCTCCAGGCGCGACAAAATGTAAGCGTGGGTTTGAGCTTCGTCCAGCGGCTGCAGCTGGCAGCGCAGAGCGACACGCTGCTTCAACTGCCGCAGCTCGGGCGAATCCAGAACGATCTCCAGCTCCGGCTGCCCCATCAGCACAATCTGCAACAGCTTCTGCTGCGAGGTTTCCAGGTTGGTCAGAAGCCGGACTTCCTCCAGCAGTTCCGAGCGAAGTGCCTGCGCCTCATCCACTACCAGTGCAGTAATGAGGCCGCGAGCATGGCGCTGGATGAGGAAGCGGTTCAGGTCCAGCAGCATCTCGGTCTTGTTGCGGCCGGAGTACGGCAGCCCAAAGTCCGCCATGATGTACTGAAAGAACTCCACCACCGGCAGCAGCGGGTTGAACACATAGCCAAAGGCGATGTTGTTCTTGCGCAGCTCCGAGAGCAGGCAGCGCACGAGCAGGGTCTTGCCCGTGCCCACCTCGCCGGTGATCACAATGAAGCCCTTGCGGCGGCCTACCCCGTAGTGCAGGTTGGCCAGAGCTTCGTTGTGCCGCGGCGTCGGATGATAGAAGTACGGGTCGGGGCTGATCTCAAATGGATTGCGCGACAACCCGAAATATTGTTTGTACATGCACTATCCCCAGTAATAGGCGTAGACAACGCCTGATGGCAGCACGATCAGGCACAGGATCATAACCGCGAAGGCCAGCCTGGGCACCCATCGGGCCCGCTTCAGTTCCTTGGCTGTCGCCAGCGCCGGAATTTCGGCCAGGATAGGCAGGCTGGTGGCGTCCGCCAGAGCCGCTTCGCCGCGGATGCGGTCGTCCAGGAACTCGGCTCCGAAGCCGAACAGAATTGCCAGCGCGATACCCGCACCAATCGCTCCCAGCGAGAACTTGAAGCGATCCGGGAAGTTCGGCTTGTCGGGAAGGCTGGGCGGATCGATCACACGGAACTGCGCGCCCTGCTGTTGACGTTCCAGGCTGGTGGCCAAAGCCGATTCTGTCTTCTTGGCCAGCAGTTCCTGGTATTCTTTCTTCAAGTTGCCGAAGTCACGCATCATATCGGCTTCTTGCGCTTCTACCGCCGGCGTGGCATTCAGACGCGCCTGATAGACCTGAGCCTCCTGCATATTCCGCTGCATTTGTTGTGTTACCTGCGACAGCTCCTGCTGGTTCAGCTTCATCTGGGTCTTCAGGTTGAGCATGGCGTTGCCCTGCGCCACCGCCTGCGGTGATTCGCCGGATTCGACCTGATCGCGAGCCTCGTTGGCCATGTCCTTCTTCAGCTTCTCCAACGACGCGATGGTCTCCTTCAGCTTCTTCACGTCCGGATGATCGGGGGTGTAGCGGGCCTCCAGCGCGGCGAGATTGGATCGCGCGGTATCCAGCTGCGAGTCGATGCTGGGCGGCGCCATCGCGGTGTCGCTCATGTTGTTGTATTGCGTCTGCATCGAGTTCAGGTAGGTCTGCTGTTGCATCAGCCGTTCGCGCTGTGCCTGCGCGGCCTGCATCTGCTGCTGAATTCCCTGCAGGATGTGGATATTGCTGTCCAGCTGCGACGGCAACGATCCCTCGTGCTCAGACTCAAAAGCGCGAACCTTGGCCTCTTGATCGGCCAGGGTCTGCGCCACCGCCCGCACTTGCGAATCCAGGAAGAGCGTCGTGGCTTCCGACTGCTCCTGGCTGGCGCGCACGTTCTCATCGACAAAGAACGAGGTCAGTGCGATGGTCACCTTCTGAGCCTGGTCGGCCGAAGGGGCCTTGTAGGAGATCTTGAAGGCGACGATTTCCGCTTTACCGGAGCTTTGCGCCTCGCTCTTGATCAGCTCCATCTTGACGTCGTCGCGCATCTTCACCACCTGATCGTCGGGCGAAGTTGCGTAGCCCGGATACAGGTTGAAGCGCTGAATCAGGTTCAACAGGCGCGTACGGCTCAACACCTGGGTGCTCATGGCCTGTACGCGGTCGGCCAGGTCAACCTGCACGTTGGGCTCAACCAGGTTGCTGGGCACTTTGGGAGGCTCAACCAGAATGGTGCTTTCCGAAATGTACGTTGGTGGTAAAAACCAGGCAGAAGCGAAGACGATGGCCCATCCGAAAAACAGTGGACCAAGGATCCACCACTTGCGGCGAAGCACAATCGCCCAATACTCGTCAAAGCCCTGCCCTGATTTCTGGTCGTTAAAGTCCTGCATTGCCATAGATCACCGTCCCAAAGAATGATTCCACGTGTACTGCACTGTGAGGCCAAGACCGCTGGTGTCGACCGTGTTCGGCACGCCGAACTGGCCGTAATAGTTTTGTGTTTGGTGAATGTAGGCGTAGTAGGTGCTCAGGTTCCACGCATAGTTAAGCTTGCGGGAAAAGCTAATCGTGCCCTGCATGCTGTGTAAGAACTGGTCGCTGGCGAGACCGCCGCTTTGGTCACTAATCGAATCGCTGTGGGCATACAGAATGCCCATAGCCATAGTCCAGACGCGATTAATTGGCCGGGAAAACGTACCCGTAGCCTGGTAATACTTCACCGCGCCAAACAGGCCGCCACCGTTGGTAATACTGTTGCTGGCCTGCAAAGCAAAGCTGTTGTGATGCGGAGCCTGATAAGTGACGGTCAGACCTTCGGCAACGTTCACGTAATCGTTGTGGATCTGTTGAATCAAACAGCCGCTAGGGAAGCAGATCAGCGGAACCAGGTCTTTCGTGCCGGTCAACTCCGGTCCCACCCAGGCCGAAAGCGCTAACTGCCTGCTGACTCTGTAATTTATGAAGCTCTGGAACATATTCACGCCGGCGCGCGATTGCCCATGTCCGAAGTCCATGGCGGTAAAAATGTAGCCTTCACCTGCCGAGATCGCCCGGCTGAACTGGTGCTGATAGAAAACGCCGCCGGAGTACGTGGTCGAATTCCACAAGCTGCCCAGGTTAGGCAGGTCGCTCGCCGTCTGGTAGCCGCGCAGATAGTGCTGGAAACTCTCGCCACCGTAGAAGTTCAGGGTGTCGTGCATGCCTATCATGTAGGTCAGGTCGCCGGTTGCCTGATTCTGTTCCACCACCGTCTGCGGGAAGAAGTACACCGGATTGGGATAGTTGGGCTCGGGCTGCCCCAGGTATTCAAAGAACGGCTGAAAGGGATCGTCGGAATAGAAATAGGCCTCTTTCAGACGAAACTGCCAGCGCTTGGCGATCTGCCACACGATGCGGGCATTGGCGTTCTGGTTCAGGGTTGAGAAACTGCTGTACTGGCCAGGTATGCCCACCGTCTGGTTAATACCGGCGCTATAGCCCGCTGACCACATCATATGCGGTCGCACCTGCACGATATTAAGGCCGCCGGTCCCCAGAAACAGACTCTGCCAATATCCTTGCTGGCCGGCATAACCCCCAAGATATTGCCCAACCACGCCACCCTGGAAAGTGAAGCTGTAGCCGGTATGCGAAATCGCATCACTGAACAGATTGAGCGCCGGCAGTTTTTCAGGATGAGAGAACGTATCCTGCGGTCCACCTAGACTGGACTGGGCGTTATCATTCGATCCGCTCTGCAGATCGTCACTACCTCCACCACTTTGCGCCGACGAGTCCTGACTACCGCCCTGCTGCTGTTGCTGCCCGGACATGTTGTAGGTCGAATAAACGCTCTGGCTCGGGGTCTGGTAAGTACCCTGGCTTGAAGTCGAGTAGCCCTGATTCGAATTATCGGACTGCTGCTGGTCACTCGAATCGGGATAGCTCGAGTATCCGCCTTGCGATGAACTGGATGAACTGGCAGAACCGGCTTGCTGCTGCGGATCGTTCGACGTGGGATAAGTCGAGTACCCGCTCTGCGACCATGCCAGTGGGGCACACATCAGCGCGACTGCGGCCAATACTGGTCTAAGTTGCCGTTTCATCTCATCCTCCTGTTGCCCTTCGCGAAGTCCATCGGCTTACGGGACTACGATGGTATCGCGCGGCTCAACCATGATGTTCTGAGACATCTTCTGGCCCTTGATCACCTGCTTGTAGTTGAAGTAAATCTTCTGCTCCTTACCATTCGCGTCGGCACGCAGAATATAGATCTTCTTCTCCTTGGCGAAATCGCGGAAGCCGCCGCTCAGCGCGATCGCATCCAGGATTGTCAGCGGCCGGCTCAGGGGAAAGTAGCCCGGCTTGAGCACATTGCCCATAATGTTGAAGCTGAGGCTGTTCACCGCCTCCACCAAAACCACCACCTGAGGATCGGACATCACCCTTCCCAACGCGGTAGTGATCTGTTCCTGCAACTGAACCGGCGTCAAGCCGGCAGCCTTGATTTCCCCGATCAGCGGTAAGGTAATCATTCCATCCGGCCGAACGGGAACGTTCTTGGATAACTCGGATTCCTTCCAGACGTTAATACCTAGACCATCGCCGACACCGATGACGTAGGTGTCCAGCTTCACAGGGGTGGGTACCCGTGACGGCGGCGTGTCCGTCGACGGCAAAGTGGTCGCCTTAGCAACGTCCTTGGTCGAGCCTGTTCCCGAATCGGCAGGTATCACCGGTTTTGAAGCCGTAGTCGAATCGGAGCCTTGAGCGCTGTTGTCCTGCGCCCAGCCCGCGACCGCCCATAGCCCCAACAGCATGATCCCAGCCACTACTAAAATTCGCTTTCCCAACGCCTGTCTTTGCAAATGCATCGTGATTCACCTCGGTCTGGATTACTCGGTCCCGTTGTCCTCGTGTTTCGTTGTGGAACTGGAACGCCGCTGCGGAATTCCAACTTCTTTGAGCTTGTACAGTAAAGCGCGATAGCTGATGTCTAACGAGCGCGCCGCCTTCTTGCGGTTCCAGTTATTGGCATGCAGCGCGTTCAGAATTATACGAGCTTCCAGCTTGCGAACCGTCTGCCGCGTCAATTTCTTCAGCGATACCGGCCCTTCCAGCATCAGGGTGTCAATCGTATCGCGCTCGTTCGGCTCCAGCAGCTCGCTCAAGATGACATCTTCCGTTCCCATCACCACGTAGCGCTTGATCAGGTTTTCCAGCTGCCGGACATTCCCCGGCCAGGAATAGCGCTGCATCTTCGCCATCAACGCCGGCCGCATCATCACCGCCCTGCCGTTCAGCTTCTCGTTGTAGCTCTGCAGCAGGTAATCGCAGATCAACGGCAAATCCACCGCCCTCTCTCGCAATGGAGGCAGATGGATGGTCATGGTCGCAATGCGGTAAAACAAATCGCCGCGGAAATTACCCTGCTCAATCTCCTCGTGCAGTTCGCGGTTGGTCGAGCACACCACCCGCACTTCGACTCTCTTGTCTTCCTGGGCGCCGATGCGGCTGAATTGGCCGTCCTGCAGAAGCTGCAGGAGCTTGGCTTGCAACATCGGATCAAGCTCTGCAATCTCGTCCAGGAACAACGTGCCGCGGTGCGCCAATTCAACTCTACCCGGCTTTGGGTTGTTGGCGCCGGTAAATGCGCCGCGCTCATAACCGAACAGTTCGCTTTCGAGAAGCGTTCCCGGAATGGCCGGACAGTTCACCTTCACAAAAGGCCCCGCCGCCCATGGCGAATACAAATGCAGCAAGCGGGCGACGATGTCTTTTCCGGTGCCACTTTCTCCGCTGACCAGGACGGAGAGGTTCGAGGCCGCGACCCGCTCCAGCTTCTGGCGCACGTCACGCATGGCAGGCGTCTGCCCGAAGATCACTGGCTCAGGAGGAAGCTGCTGCACCATGATCGCATTCTCGTTGTTCGAGCCTGCCAGAAGTGGCATCTGCGTACTCTCGCATCTACCTTTTTGAAGAACGGTGCTAATGAATTGCATTTCTTGCGCCAAGTTCCTGCACATCGCAAGAAAATGCGCATATTCCAGCTAAACTATTGCTGCAAATAATCTTGATTTGTTAGTAGCCAGACTGTTTTATCACTTTAGAGGGGCGAAAGCGAAGGATTTTGCGCTTCAAGTGTGCAAATGTTTTCACTCTGGGGAAGTGAGTTTCCCAACCGACCGCGACTTGCCTCCTTCCACCGTCGGCTGGTGATTCAGCAGCGGCTCGTGGAACTGTAGTCCCAGCAGAAAGTACTGCCGATCGGCCGTACATCGCAGCACTGTGGCGCGCAAAAGTGAAACCGAGCGCGGCAATTGGGCTTTGTTCACCAGCGCAACGGGAATTTCCAGGGAGATCTCAGTGCCGGGATCGAGGTAACGCCGCGTGGCCAGTAGCACTCCGCCGGCTGAGAGGTTCAGCGCAGTGGCAAATTCGAGGAATTCCTCGCCTTCGGGGTTCTTACCGCGTACAAAAAAGGGAATAGAGATAGGAAGCCGGTCCCAGCCGCGGCGCTCGGCAACGGATACGCTTCGACGCACTAGCGCTCTCCTGCATCCCCTACATTACAAGTGAATGACGCACATCGATAACCAAACCCATGTTGCAGTTAGAGGACTTGTTTTGTTTAAGATAGACCATGTTACCAACAGCTCACCCAGCGGTTACCGGTGCAATCTATTGCGGATGAGAGGAAGAGGAATGCCTGCTAAAGAGGAAAACAGGTTCCGGAAAAGGAAACTTAATTGCTCTTTTACCCCAAATTTAATGAGTTTGGCGTTGACAATACACGGCTTTGGGGTAAGATCAATTCTCCCCCTGTAGAGTGCTTCCACTCTATTTTCCCGAGGAATGGCTAATCACTAAACCCAGGACTAACTTTGGCCGAGAGTATGCCTGTGGAACGAAGATCGGGAACCCCTCCTGAGGATGCACAGGAATCCCCGTCTCATTCCGGGAAGACTAAGGGCGTTATCCCCATGCCAGTGAACGTGTCACCGGTCAGGTCGGCTCACAAGCACGTTACCGAGGAGTACTGCAGCTGTTGCCGCGACGCTTTGGCATCGGCGGCTCACGAGCTGAAGACTCCCTTGGCCATCATGGATGGCTACCTCCAGCTCTTGCTGGCGCAGAGGCTGGGGCCGCTCAATCCCCGCCAGATGGAAGTTCTGGCCGAGATGCAGGCCAACGGCGCGCGCCTGTCGACCTTCATTCAGAACCTGTTGACCTACGCCGCGCTCAAAGTCGATCGCCTGGAACTGAACTACGAGGTCGCCAGCATCAACGACTGCGTTAGCGAGATCGCGGAGGTATGGGCACAGCGGTTCAACGAGAAGGCCATCGCCTTCTACTTCCTGCCCAATGACAAGCTCCAGCCTTTCCCCTTCGATTTCTACAAAGTGCAGCACGTCGTCTCCAACCTGCTCGACAATGCCATGAAGTACACCCCAGCGTCGGGAACGGTCTGGCTGCACGTTGAGCCGTACTTCTGGGAGCGGCGTACCGTGGCGCGGCCGCCGGTCGTGGAGCGCCGTCGTCAGCGGATCAATGCCCCGAACTGCTGCCGCGTCTCCGTGTCTGACACCGGACCGGGGATCGCGCCCGAGTTCCAACAGGAAATCTTTGAAGAGTACTTTCGCTTGGTCCCGCCGGGCATGCGAGCGGAAGGTCACGGCCTCGGTCTGGCTATTGCGCGCCGTCTGGTCCAGTCAGCCGGCGGAAAGATCTGGGTCGAAAGCGAGTCTGGAGCGGGGAGCAAGTTTTCCTTTCTGGTTTTGCTGAATCCTTCCCCCGAACGCTTAGCGGAGGAGCAATGAGCGCTGGCCACATCCTTGTGGTAGACGATGAACCTAGCATGTTGCGGTATTTGCAGACGGTATTGGAGCTGGATTCCTATCGTGTGTCCACCGCCTCGAACGGTCTGGAAGCCCTCGACAAAGTGGAACGCGACACTCCCGACCTCGTCCTGCTCGACATGGTGATGCCGGGAGCTGACGGTCTGGAGACGCTGCAGCGCATCCGCGAATCGAAGCCGTCGACCAAGGTCGTCATGCTGTCCTGCGTACGCGACACTCGCAAGGTCGCGCAAGCCATGCGCCTCGGCGCTCAGGACTATCTCTCCAAGCCCGTCCAGAAAGAAGAAATGGACGAGGTACTGCGCTTCTGCCTGGAGAACACCGATCCTGCCGCTCCCGGCGCGGGCGATGCCATCGAAGTCGGCGAAGGCGTGTATTTCTTCTCCGCCACGCCCATGATGCGCCACCTTCGCGGTCAGTCCTTGCAGGTCGCCAAGTTCGACTTCCCGGTCCTGCTGCTCGGCGAGAGCGGCACCGGCAAGGAAGTTCTGGCCCGGCTGATCCACAAGTACTCCGATCGCGCGCACCGAACATTCTTGAAAGTCAATTGCGCCGCCGTTCCCAGCGAGCTGCTGGAGAGCGAGCTCTTCGGATACGAGCCCGGCGCCTTCACCGGCGCCAACAAGGCCAAGCCCGGCAAGTTCGAGCTGTGCAACAAAGGCACGCTGCTGCTCGACGAAATCGGCGAGATGTCGCCTGCGCTGCAGGCCAAGCTGCTGCAGGTTTTGCAGGACGGCCAGTTCTCCCGCCTCGGCGGCCGCGTCACCGTCAAGGTTGACGTCCGCGTGCTGGCGGCGACCAACATCAACATGCCGCAGGCCATCGCGCAAAAGACCTTCCGCGAGGATCTCTACTACCGCCTGAACAGCTTCGTGCTGCGCATGCCTTCGTTGCGCGAGCGCCGCGAAGAAATTCCCATGATCCTGCGGCACTTCATGCTTCAACTCGCCGATCGCTATGCCTGCGCCCCGCTCAACGTTACCCAGCGCCTGGTGGAAGCCTGCGAGAACTATCCCTGGCCGGGCAATATCCGCGAGCTGGAAAATTTCGTGAAGCGCTATCTCGTGCTCGGCGACGAGTCCGCCGCTATCGGCGAGCTGCAAAAGGCGATGAGCCAGAATCCGCAAAACGGCTCAGCCGGCTCGCAGGAGCAGAAGCAGCCGCAGCAACAGCCCGATCTGAAGGAAATGGTGCGCAATCTGAAGAACGGCGCGGAGAGTGAAGTGATCTCTCAGGTGCTGGAAGAGACCGCGTGGAACCGCAAGCGTGCCGCCACCAAGCTCAACATCAGCTACAAAGCTCTGCTCTACAAAATCCGCCAATACGACATCCGCCCGCGGCAAGCGGGGTAAGGCGCTGTCTACACTAAAGGGCTATATCGTTGCTCCTATGTTAACGTTCCGAAATGCTAGAAAATCGTTGTATTGCGACAAACGTTTGGAAGGAATGGCGCTCTAAGTAAATGTGTCACACGAAAATGGAGTTGACAGAAAGCGGAAAACGCCTCAGACTTCAAGGTCCAAGGGTAAAACTATGCCGACATCAGCGATGACACCCGCACGCTCCCGTGCAGTTGGTCGTCTGCATGATCTCCGCGTTAAGGCCGCTTGCCGTGTCAACAAGGCCATTGGTGACGCGCAGGAAATCCGCGAAGACGGACTCGCCACGTATGAAGCCCTCAGAGTCGTCCGCGATCGTGCCAATGCGACGATCGACGACGACGAATGACCGAGCGCTCTCAACCAAACCCCAAAACTGGACCAGCGAATCGGGTTCTGACCCCAGGCGGCATATACCGTCTGGACGATAGCCTGATTAGGTTTCCAGATACCGACGCGAAAAAGACTCGAACAGCGCACGATTACCGAACGGTGCTCGTTATGTCAAGCGCGCTCGTCTGCCGCTCATACGAATATGCCTGCGTTCTCGTCGCGCCAATGTCGCACTTGGTTCGCTTTTGTGCAAGTGTTGACCTCATCATTCAGCCAGACTCGCAGAACAAACTGAATGCTCCAGGCAGGGTAATGTTGAGCTACATGCAGCCGGTCCAAAAGAGTGACATACGGCAGCACATAGGGACGGTGTGCGACGAGGATTGGCAGAACATTATGGTCGCCCTCATCTCAGGCATCGACCACTAGTCCAACACAATTACAAATTCAGGCACCACCACGCGAGTCGTTTCATTGACAACCTCCTCGCCCATCATCTATCCTTAGGTCTTTCGCAGTCCTGCGTTTGCCCGCCTGAGGATCTCTGCGCGTTCAGCGCCTGAACCAAGCGGCTCTTTCGCACTTACAACATCTGGGAGAGTTTAAAGATGTCTACGTATTTCCCCAAGGGGGAAATCGCGCGCAAGTGGTTTGTCATTGATGCCGACGGCCAGACACTCGGCCGCCTGGCGACCCGGGTCGCGCGCATCCTCTCGGGCAAGGACAGCCCCAAGTACACGCCGTTCCTCGACACCGGCGATCACGTCATCGTGATCAATGCCGATAAGGTGCGTATCACCGGACTGAAGGCGGACGCCAAGGTCTATCACCATTACTCCGGCTACCCGGGCGGCATGAAGTCGGAAGAATACAAGAAGCGCATGGTGCGCAAGCCTGAGCAGGTCGTGGAAGAAGCGATCACCGGCATGCTGCCGCACACCAAGCTGGGCCGCGCGATGGCCGGCAAGCTGAAGGTCTATCGCGGCGACAAGCATCCCCACGCCGCGCAGAAGCCGGAAGCGCTCGAAGCGGCCGCAAAGCGCGCGTAGTCGTCCACGTCCACCGCAGGTGGGATGACACCGGCTAGCCTGAGTCGAAGGACCGGGTCGAGCGTGGATCGGATTCTGAGCCGCGAAGCGGCGGAAGCGAAGTTAGCCCGGTGCGTAAGCGCCGGGACCGGGGGCTGGAGCCGCGTGAGCGGCGGCACAATCTTAGCCCAGCACGGAGCGCAGCGGAGTGCTGGGTAGGTCGAATTTAGAATCCGAGTCCCTTCAGGGACGGCACAAGCGCCTTCAGGCGCGAAACTGATTAGCCCAGCGCGGAAGCGCTGGGTACGGCGCGATTGAAATTCCCCAGTCCCTTTAGGGACGGTAGGACACTGAGGCAGATGGCAGAACAGGTTCAATATTACGGAACGGGTCGCCGCAAATCGAGCGTGGCCCGCGTATTCCTTCGCCCCGGCAGCGGCGAGTTCACCGTCAACGGCAAGCCCTTCGATCAGCACTTTGTGACCGAAGCCCAGCGCATCATGGCGAAGTCGCCCTTCGTGCTGACCGACACCTCCGCCACCTTCAACATGACGGCAACGGTGCGCGGCGGCGGCGTGAACGGACAGGCCGGCGCAGTTCTTATGGGCGTCGCCCGCGCACTGCAGGAGTTCAATCCTGAACTGCGCGTCAAACTGAAGGCCGAAGGTTTCCTGCGTCGCGACGCCCGCGGCAAAGAACGTAAGAAGTACGGCCAGAAGGGCGCCAGGAAGCGCTTCCAGTTCTCGAAGCGGTAAAGAAGTGGCTAGTGGTCAGTGGCTAGTGGCTAGTCAAGGATTGCTGGTCGCGACATTTCGGAAGGATTGGCTGGAGGTTTTACTAGCCACTGGCCACTAATCCCTAGCCACTCGCTTTATGGTTCCGGGGGCGAGTCGACTGAAGCACCAACCGGAACGAAACCTTCCCGCACTCGCAACCGTGTCGGGGCGGGAAAAGCAATTCAGGCTGCGGCCTGGATGCAAGCCTACTGAGGAGGTAGCTTGGCAAATATCACCATGAAGGAGTTGCTCGAAGCGGGCGTTCACTTCGGGCATCAGACCAAACGCTGGAACCCGAAGATGAAGGAGTACATCTTCGGCGAGCGCAATGGCATTTACATCATCGATCTGCAGAAGACGCTGAAGATGTTCAAGGAAGCGTCCAGGTTCGTCACCGAACAGGTGGCTGAAGGCAAGCTGGTGCTCTTCGTCGGCACCAAGCGCCAGGCGCAGGATGCGATCGCCGAAGAAGCCACGCGCAGCGGCATGTTTTATGTCAACTCGCGCTGGCTGGGCGGACTGCTGACCAACTGGGTGACGGTGCAGAAATCGGTGAAGCGGCTGAAAGAGCTCGATGAGATGGCCACCGACGGCCGCTACGAGCTGCTGCCGAAGAAGGAAGTCATTAAGCTGGAGCGCGAGCGCAAGCACCTCCAGGCGAACCTTGCCGGCATCAAGAATCTGAATCGCCTGCCTGACCTGCTCTTCGTGATCGACTCCAACAAGGAGCAGATCGCGGTGAAGGAAGCGCGCAAGCTGGGCATTCCGGTGGTCGCCGTGGTCGACACCAATTGCGATCCCAGTGAAGTGGATTACGTGATCCCTGGCAACGACGACGCGTTGCGTGCAATTCGGCTCTTCGCATCCAAGATTGCCGACTCGGTGGTCGAAGGTGCGCAGGCTGCGACCGACAAGCAGACGGCAGAGTTTTCCGCTGGCGTGCAATTCAGCGAAGCAGCACAAGCTGCCGCCGCCACTCCTGAAGGTGCGGAAGTTGCCGAAGGCGCCGTCAGCACTGAGGCCTCGACGATTGACGACTCCGAAGAAGTCAGCATGGAAGAAGTGCTGGGCCGCGGGGGCCGCCGCGCCGAAAACACCAGCGCGTAGGATCAGCTCGTAACGAGTTCCTAGCCCGCGCGTTGATCGAGCGCGGGCGGTTTTTTAAAGGACGCTTTTCGCTGCTCGCCTTTCGCTTTTCGCCAGAGGGACTGCTTGCCGGCCGATTCGGAGGTCGCTCTTCATGAGAGGGCTGATTGCCGCCCGACATAGAGGGACGATCGCTCTTCGCCAGAAACATGCAAGGCTCCTCGTCGCTGGTGGTCGAGGATGCGAAGGGGAAGGCAACAGTGCCGAAGGCACGGCATAACTTAGCCCAGCATGGAGCGCCCGCTTTTGGCGCGGAATGCTGGGTAGGCGTTGTAACTAGATTTCGAGTCCCTTTAGGGACGGCATAAGCGCCTTCAGGCGCGAAAGTAATTAGCCCAGCGCGGAAGCCCTGGATATGGCGCGATTGAGATTCCTCAGTCCCTTTAGGGACGGCACAACAACGCATTCATAACCCTGTTGATCGTTCTGGCGAAAAACGAAGAGCGAAATGCGAACAGCGAAATCGAGGATTACTGAAAGATGGGTACTACAACCGTGAACATTTCCGCCGCACAAGTTAAAGAACTTCGCGACAAGACCAACGCTCCCATGATGGATTGCAAGAACGCCCTCACGGAAGCCAAAGGCGATGTCGAGCAGGCTATCGTCATTCTCCGCAAGAAGGGTATCGCCACGGCTGCCAAGAAGGCGACGCGCGCCACCAGCGAAGGCTCGGTTGCCAGCTACATTCACGCCGGAGGCAAGATCGGCGTGCTGGTTGAGGTCAATTGCGAGAGCGACTTCGTCGCCCGCACCGACGACTTCAAGACCATGGTGCACGACATCGCAATGCACATCGCGGCCACCGATCCGCGCTTCATCCGCAAGGAAGATGTCACTCCTGAAGCCTTCGAGAAGGAGAAGGAGATCTACCGCGCACAGGCCGCGCAGACCGGCAAGCCCGCTCCGGTGATCGAGAAGATCGTCGAAGGCAAGATGGCCAAGTTCTACGAAGAGGTCTGTCTCTACGAGCAGCCCTTCATCAAGGAGCAGACCATCACCGTGCATCAGATGATCGCCACCGTAGTCGGCAAGCTGGGCGAGAACATCTCCGTCCGCCGCTTCGCTCGCTTCAAGGTCGGCGACATCGCCGAGACCATCGCCATCAGCAAGGCCGGCGACCAGGCCGGCGAATAGAACTCAACTTCAACGATGGAACGCGCAGGGCGGAAGCAATTCCGCCCTGTTTTACTAGCCGCCTAGAGAAGCGCTGCGTCCAATCCGACGATGAAGCTGATGCCTTCGATCGCCAGCTTCTTCAGGCTTGCGTCGTTCGATATATAGAGGTCCGTGCCGGCGACCGCGGCGCTCGCTAGGTGGATCGCATCCGCGGGTGAGACTTTCCACCGCACTCGAATCCTGGCGTATCGGTCGGCTACCTCTGTGTTGAACGGAAGCAGACGGATAGCAGGGCTCTCAAAATACCCGCGAATCTTCTTGACCTCATCGGCGCCGGCCATCTTGTAGGTTCCGGTCAGTACTTCGCCCACCGTAAAGACACTGGTGCAGAGCTGGTCGCCGCGTTCCTCCATGCGATTGTGGATTTTCTCTACCTGTTTTACGTGTGAAGGATTCGCTTCCAGCCAGTAGATGAACAGCATCGTGTCCCAATAAATAAGGCTCACTTATCTGCCTGCCTTGTCGGGATGATAGAACTGCCCTCGTTCGCGACGAAGAAACTCCTCCCCGCCACCGATGGAATCCAACGCAGTCTTCAATAAGCCCCGGAGTTTACGAAAGTCGGATGCTCCCACGTTTCCGCTGGGCTCGTCATCCAGCAGCCGGTAGGTATAGGTGACACGTGTTCCCATCCCGGACGGAGGGCCGGAAACTGCCTCGATCACAAGACGGTTTCTCTCCAGGAAAGTTTTGGAGGCCAGGGCCGTGCAAACATTTGGCACCCGGTTCTTCAGCTTCAACCCACGGTGCACGTCCCCGGCAACAACTTGTACGCGCTTGCATCCCTTGCGGCGGGCAGGCTCAATAAACTCCCGAACCGCGAATGACCGGATCAAGTCGGCGGAATTGGCTTCCATGTGTGTCCCCTGTATGTTGATCATGTGGCATTGATGAATAACATACATCAACATACATACAAGTGTCGAGATGGAGTAACTTCCGGAGCCGCCAAAGCCAAATTCAACGATCTTGGTATCGAACTGAGATTCAAGTGCTCAGGCAGTTGAGATTGCGCGGATCTACCATGTCGTCCAAGACTGGGCCTGAAGTAGCTATTCCCCCTTTACCGCCTGCAGAAATGCTGCTCCGAACTTCTCCAGCTTGAACTCGCCGATGCCTCGGATGCGCGCCAGGGCTGCTAGATTCTGCGGCGCGTTGCGGGCAATGTCGCGCAATACCGAGTCGTGAGCCACCCAGAACGCGACCATATTGTGCGCCCGCGCCAGCTCCAAACGAACGCTCTTCAGGCGCGCATAGCGAAGCTCGGCCGCGGGATCCAGCGGTGCGGCATCTGCGTCCGGCGGCTTCGGCTTCGCTGCCGGCTTGCGTTTGTCACGTGCCCGCTCTGAGGCGGGACTTGGCTGCATGCGAACATCGCCGCGGCAAACATCGCAACTGCAGCGCGTCACTTCGGAGTTGTCGCCGAAGTATGCCAGGATGGAGCGACGGCGGCAGCGCCGCGCATACGCATACTGGAACATGCGCTCCAGCTTCTGCTGGGCATGGCTTTGCAGAAGATCAATTTGCGATTCAGACAATGTGCTGTTGTTCTCGCCGATCTTGCTGATGAAGAATTCCTGGGTATGCCGATCCACCAGGCTGCAATACAAGACGCACTGCGCCGGCCGCCCATCGCGCCCCGCCCGTCCTGCTTCCTGGTAATAGGCCTCCAGGCTGGCGGGAATGTTGTAATGCACCACGAAGCGGATGTCGGGCTTGTTGATGCCCATGCCGAACGCGTTGGTCGCCACCACTACCGCATCCGCGTTGGCCATGAAATCCTGCTGCGCCCGCGTGCGCGAATCGGAGTCCATGCCGGCGTGATACGCGCGAATCGTGCGTTGCGGAAATTTCTCGTGCAAGAACAGGGTCAGATGTTCAACCTTCTTGCGCGTGGCGCAATAAACGATGCCACTGCCCGGTTGCTTCGACAGCCCATGCGCCAACGCCTCGTCCTTCCCGTATTCGAAATCCATTCGCCGGCACGCATACGTGAGATTCGGCCGGTCAAATCCCGTGACATGCATTTTGGGACTGCGCAGCTGCAACATGCTGACAATGTCGCTGCGAACCGGGGGCGTCGCCGTTGCCGTCAATGCCATTGTGACTGGCGCGCCCAATTGCTCCCGCACCTCCGCCAGCCGCATGTATTCGGGACGAAAGTCGTGTCCCCAGAAGCTCAGGCAGTGCGCTTCATCCACCACCAGCAGGTTCGGCTTAAGCTCAGGTATCACTCGCTGAAACGAAGCAGCGGCGAAGCGCTCCGGCGCCAGGTAAAGCAGTCCGCTGAATCCCGCTCGCAGCCGGCTGAGGGCTCGCGACTGTTCCTGTCCCGTCTGTGAGCTATTCAACAGCAGGACGGGCACCCCCAGCGCCTCCAGTTGGTGCACCTGGTCCGCCATCAGCGAAATCAAAGGCGATACAACAACCGTCAGCCCCTTCAGCAGCAGCGCCGGAAGCTGAAAGCACAAACTCTTGCCCGCGCCCGTCGGCATCACGCACACGACATCATTGCCCGCCAGCACATCCTGGATGACCTCTCGCTGGCGAGGACGAAACTGCGGCAGCCGGAAGACCTGTTGCAGAAGATCGTCAATACTGTCCATGAAGAAAGGCTCTTCAACTACTCTACCCCACGCTCCTGCCCTCGCCCGCGCCGATATTCGTGACGTGAACAGTAGTTGGACAGTGTGCTTCCCACCTGCGGATCGAGCCGCGTCGACACGCCGCAACCGTTCGCCCGCTGGCCCACGCAGCGAATAAGCCTGTTTACCCGAGGGTTTTCTTAGAACAGGTAGATCAGGTTCACCGCCGTGGTGAACTGGTTGGAAACCCAGTAATCGTCTCGCTGAAAAACGTCTTTGTTGGACAAATCGAGACGAATGTCGCCGCGAACCACAAATTTCCCGTCCAGCTTCTTGAAGCGCTCGTTGACCTTCGAGAGCTTCGCGGCGAAGTCATACTCGGGCGTGAGCGTGAATTCCTCCAGCGTCTGTGGAATGCCGGTGCGGGTGCCTCCGCTGTCATTGAAGACTTCCCCGCGAAATGCCAGCGAGAAGACCGGCGTGAATCCGTACTTCGAATATCCGGCTATGCCCTTCCATATGGCGTCATAACCAATGGTGACGCCGTTCTCCTCATGCGCGTACAGCGAATCGAAGCCGAGGCTCAGCTTGGGAGTGGTTTTCCAGCTGCCCACCACTTCAAACGCATTACGGTTGTCGATGTCGTCATGCGGTAAAGCCGGGCCATGAATCCAGTTGAAGTAAAGCGTGGTGCTTTTGGTCGGGGCCAGGGCGAACTGCCCGCCATAGGAATATCCGTGATTGAACCGCTGGAACTCATCCCAGCCGTTGGTCACCAGGAACATGGCGGAGATCGCGTTGTTGAACGCGTACGTCGCTTTCACGCCGGTATTGGTGAACGGCACTCCGAAGCCAAACAAGAAGCTGCGGCTGAATTCGTCGTTATAACCGTCGTATCCGCCGATCACCTCCGATCCCAGGTGCGTGGCGAACTTGCCGGCGTCGAAGCGCAGGCCTTTCCACAACGGCGCGATGTAGCTCACGTACATCTCAGGAATATCGAAGTTGCCTGCCTTCATGGTTTCGCAATTGCGGAACAGCCCATAGGCTGCCGTCACCTTTGGCACGGCCGAGCCCGCAATCATGTTGAAGCGAAACCCGAACTGACTAGGTTTATCGATCGCCCGCTGGATTACCAACTGCGCCATGTCCAGCTGCGGCTCCACGTCGGCATAGTCGAAGACGCGATACTGGTTGATGCGAAAGACCGGATTATTGGTGTTGTAGACGAAGGATAGCGACGCGAAGCCGTTAACCGTAATTCCCCACCACGCCTTGACCTCCGGAGAGCCTGGAGACGGCGCGCTATCAGGGTCACTCAACAGGTAGACGGCTTCTGGATGTTTCTCGGCCACCGGCGAGGTCGCCGCACTCGCCGATGTAGAGGGATCTTGCGCAAGCAAGAGCAGGGGCAATGCCATCATCGCCCCTGCCAATCGTATCAACCGGCGGAAAGCTGGCTGCCCCAGCATAGACTACTTTCTCGGGCCGACCAGCTCTGGTTCTTCTTCCTTATGTTCCTCTCGCAGCTTGCGATCGCCGTTAAACAGCTCCTCGACCTCCAGCGTCTCGTAAGCGTGCTCACCGTGGATCGTCTCATCCAGACCCATCTCTTCGCCCGCCGCTCCGACTTTCACCGGAGTGAACATGTCGATGATGCGCAGCATAGCGTAGGTGAAGAAGAAGGCCCAGAAGGAAGAGAACACAATGGCAACGACCTGCTTCACCAGAAATGTCGGATCGCCGTTCAGCAGCCCGTTGGGGCCTTCGGGATTGAAGGCTTTGTTGGCGAAGATGCCGAGCATAACGATGCCCAGAGCGCCGCCCACACCGTGAACGCCCCAAACGTCCAGAGCATCGTCCCAGTGCAGCTTGTTCTTCATCTCCACGGCGTAGTAGCAAACGATGCCGGCGACAGTGCCGATGATGACGGCCGTCGTAGGCGAAACATAGCCGGCAGCCGGCGTAATCGTGGCGAGACCAGCGACAGCGCCGGTCAGCAAGCCGAGGAATTTCGGTTTCTTCTCGTTGATCCAGGCCATCAGCAGCCAGGCGACAGCGGCAAAGGACGCGGCCACATCGGTGTTCAAGAATGCCGTGCCCGTCACCGAATTGCATGCCATCTCGCTGCCGGCGTTGAATCCGTACCATCCAAACCACAGCAAACCGGTGCCTAGAGCCACCAGAGGAATGCTGTGCGGACCGCGATCCTGCACCCGGCGCTTGCCGACGTACAGAACTGACGCCAAAGCGGCGAAGCCGGCAATGTTGTGAACCACGATGCCGCCGGCGAAGTCCCTCACACCCCACTGCTGCAGGAAGCCTCCGCCCCATACCATGTGCACGAAGGGGAAGTAAACGAACGTCAGCCACGCGGTCAGGAACAGCATGTATGCCTTGAACGTCACCCGGTTGGTGAAGGCGCCTGAGATCAGGGCCGGCGTGATGATGGCAAACATCATCTGAAATGCGATGAAGACCATAGCCGGAACGGTCTCATTGGGCGACGGAGTATTCAGGGTTATGCCGCGAAGACAGGCATTGTGGAAATTGCCGATGATGCCATGCCAGTCGCCGCTGAAGCACAGCGAATAGCCGTAGAGATACCAAATCACGGTTGTCCAGCCCATCGAGACAAAACTCTGGATCATGATGGCCAGGACGTTCTTGCGGCCGACCAGGCCGCCGTAGAAAAACGCCAGTCCTGGGGTCATCAGCATGACCAGGCTGGTGCAGATAATCATGAAACCGGTGTTGCCGGTGTCAAGGTGTAGCATTGAAACCTCCAGGAGAATCCGTGCGGTGAGGAACTGGGTCTCTGCTCAGCAATAGGCGCGCGTCGCGGCCAAGCGCAGCGGGGCTGCCAGGATACGTCGAAAGGGAATTGTCGTTGGATTTGCGCTGTGCCGGCGTTACGACTCGGCACACAACCGCCGAACAGCATGGGAGCGTGTGTGCAGACCGGAAGATCGTAAATTGCCTCGGGCGCTATCGCTAGCGGGCAGAAACCTGGCTACCGGAAGATAGCCTGCGCTCTGCCCCTACCCCTCGTCTGTGCAACATGTCACTCGCTCCTGTGACAACAAACCCGGCGCCCCGCCTGCGCCCACCCACATTCGTGGGCGGCTTGCTGCTACACTGATAGGAGTTTTCCCCAAGGTTCGCTCTTACATGGACGCTCCCGTCTACAAACGCATTCTCCTGAAGATCTCCGGCGAGGCATTGGCAGCCGGGCAGGGCTTTGGAGTCGACAACCAGCGCGTGCACGAAATCGCCGCTGAAGTCGCTGAGGTCCACCAGACCGGGGTCGAGATCGCCATCGTGGTTGGCGGCGGGAATTTCTTCCGCGGCGTAGCCGAGCAGGCCAAGCTCATGGACCGCGTCTCCGCCGATCACATGGGCATGCTGGCGACGGTCATTAATGCTCTCGCATTGCAGGACGCGCTGGAAAAGCAGAACGTCTTCACCCGTGTGATGAGCGCCATCGAGATGAATCAGGTGGCCGAGCCGTTCATCCGCCGCCGTGCCATGCGCCACCTCGAGAAAGGACGCGTGGTCGTCTTCGCCGGCGGTACCGGCAATCCGTATTTCTCCACCGACACCGCGGCGTCGCTGCGTGCCATGGAGATCAAGGCCGACGCCATCCTCAAAGCCACCAAGGTCAATGGCATCTACACCGACGACCCCGTCCTGGTAAAAGACGCCACCATGTATGACCACATTAGCTACATGGAGGTCCTGCAGCGCGGCCTCAAAGTGATGGACGCAACCGCCATAGCCATGTGTCGCGAGAACAACCTCCCCATCGTCATCTTCAATCTTAATGAGCACGGCAACATTCGCCGCGTCGTCATGGGTGAGCGGGTGGGCTCGCTAGTCAGCCAGAAATAATTCGCGATACCTGCTGTTTTGTCGTGAAAGTGAATAATTACTGGCCTCCTCGCTGGCAACACCGTTGCCTGAGTTAAAATTCCGCTGTTTCCCGTAGAAGCGCTGCTATGGCTGAGCACGATCACAGGCCATCGGAGCAGGTCCCAGTCTCAGGTGTATACCGGGTCGATCACAATGGTCACCGCGATTCGCATGAAGTTACGCTGCTGGAGGGCGAAATCTTTCCTGCGTGCGCGGTGTGTGAAGACAGGGTGCGCTTTGTGTTGAAGCATCGGGCGAGCAGCATCCATCAGGACAAGGACTTCCCGCGACGGTGAGCCAATCAGAGTTCCTCAAGACCGAGGGGGAGAAGGCTTTGTTTTTTTTCGCTTAACCCTTCCCAAATTGCCTCAGTTACGCTACTTTTCTAGCACACAGCAAGCAAATGATGATGTCGGGGGTTCCCATGGTTCTGCCCCAACGCAAACGAGACCCTCGTCTTGATCCGGCTGCGCACAGCAGTCGCGTTCAACGACGGGAGTTCCAGCTTCAAAGCGCCAGCTTCAAGAATCCAGAACACAGCGGTCGCCGCTCCGACGATCGCAAATATCGTGCCGGAGACAGTGTCCGCCAGTCCGGAATCTATGAGGTCGTCCATGACCGCGATCATCGCGAGGTGCATGAGGTCGTGATGATCGGCGGCGAGCACTTTCCCGATTGCGAAACCTGCAAGGACAAGGTGCGTTTCCGCCTCGTACGCACCGCACCCTACATCTTTCAGGACGAGGACTTCGAAGACGAAAACTAGCTGTGAGCCGTGAGCTGTGGGGCTCTGCTTTCTGTCGAGCGATTCCACTTTCCCCTGATCGCTCCTATTCGTCGAAACGCCGGCGATGACCCAACCGACCACTCGGCGCATGATTTAGCTCACGGCTCAAAGCTCACGGCTCACACCCCACAGCCGCATGCCAAAGGCTTATAATCAGGAGTTTGTGACTTCATTCTGAGGCGATCATAATGGCTCAAGTGTCGATGGCGGCGATTCCCGCCTTGAAAGACAGCTTTGCGCAACTGCGCATCCGCATGGACAAGGCGGTCGAAGACTTCCGCAAAGAGATGGCTGCGACCCGCACCGGCCGCGCCTCAGTTCATATGCTGGACAGCGTTACCGTGGACGCCTACGGCTCGCAGATGCCGCTGAACCAGTTGGCCAACGTGAGCGCGCCGGAACCGCAGCTCATCACGGTGCAGGCCTGGGATGTCAGCCTGATTGGCGCCATTGAGAAGGCCATTCGCAGCGCCGACCTTGGCCTGAATCCGATGAACGACGGCAAGCTCGTCCGCGTGCCCGTGCCCGCACTCACTGAAGAGCGCCGCAAGGAAATGGTCAAGCACCTGCACAAAGTGCTGGAGGATCATCGCACTGCCGTGCGCAACATCCGCCGCGATGGCAACGACCTGATCAAGAAAGCCATGAAGGACAAGAAGATTACCGAAGACGAAGAGCGTGGCGCTCTGGACCAGATCCAGAAGCTCACCGACGACGAAATCAAGAAGATGGAAGAACTGGCCAAGGGCAAAGAAAAAGAAGTGATGTCGATCTAGCAGGCTGCTGAAAAGTCGACCCGAGCGTGGTTTTCGGGTAGAGCTGGCCTTCAGGCCAGCGTCTAAGCCGTTTATTTACCTTTCCGAGTCGGCCTCAGCCGACGGCACGCGAGTCGCGTTATGAGTCCTTTAGCAGCCTGCTGGAGTTGAAAAGGCGATCGGAGGGGAGAAATTGGCAAATTCCAGACATGTGCTGGCGTCGGGAGCGATGCGAATTGCTGCCCTGTCGCCCCCGCCGATCGTGCTGATTTTGCAACTGCATTCTTACATTTCATTCGATGATGGACCGTCCTGATTACTTTTCCTGAAAGATAAGTGTACTTGGGTATTGCCTCACAACCAGATACGTCCCCTGCTGCAGTAGATTGCCGGCAGCAACTCACGGTGCAAGCCGGGACAGCCGACTCCCGTTCCACTACCGTGTCGGTAATCGTCGCTGGAACAACCTTCCTGACTTTTTTGTTGGTGATCAACCACCGTCTCTTCTCGGTGCCTATCCACGAGTACACGGATTTTGCTGCCAACGCCCTGCAGATCGAGAAGGCAAAGCACTTTCACGAACTATTGGGCAACTATTCGCGCTGGGGATTCCATCATCCGGGACCTGCATTCTTTTATATCTTCGCTTTTGGTGAGAAGCTCTTTCTCGATGTTCTACATCTTGTTCCCGCCGAAATGAACTCGCAGATCCTGGCGATCATTCTCCTCAATACTGCATTCTTGTTTGGTACGATCGCCATCCTTGCTAAGTACTGCCGCTCCCGTTTATTCGTCCCTGCAGCTCTATCGCTTTCACTCCTTTTCATCTACATCGTGAATCGGACTATTGCAGGGTCGGCGATTTTATCCATCTGGATGCCGCACGTCCTGATGTTCCCTTTTCTGTTTTTCGTAACTGTTTGTGCCGCCGTCGCGATAGGAGAAGTCTCAAAGCTGCCGCTGCTTGCCTTTGCCGGTTTGTTGCTGCTCCATGGTCATACGGCTCAGCCGCTCTTCGTGGGAACGTTATCCGTTCTAAGTATTGCTACGTTGTGGTTTCGTAAAGGCAGGGCGAGCGGTTTGAAGCAATTCATAGGCGATAATCGCCGGCCGGTGATCACTAGCTTGATCTTGTGTGTAGTTTTCGCAATGCCTGTTGTGCTCGAAGCTTTCGTCGATAGGCCCAATAATATTCAGGCTATTCTCGTCTACAACTCTGGACACAAGGGCTTGCAGCAGAATCCTGGCCTGGCACTGAAGTATGAAGCCAGCTTCCTCGCCTTTGTCCCCGATACCGAGATTGTCCTGCAGGCAAAATCAGCGCACCTGATTTCTCTTGGAGGGTCAAAGACCTTCGTCGTTATCTATTGGTGCCTGGGCTGGCTTTTCGTGGGACTGCTGGGCGGCATCTACGCGAGGAAGTGGAATAGCATTTCGATCTTCTGGAAGTATGTAGCAATGGAGATCCTCGTAGTTTCCCTATTGTTCTATGTCTGGACACTGAAGATGGGTGGTCCCCTATTCAACTTCAATGGATTCTTCTTCTATGGCATGCAGTTGTTGGCACTGATGGTGATGGCGGCGCTTATTCTGGATGGTTTCAATATTACTGTTCGGCCGGCTGTGGCAATTGTTCTTTGCGCACTGATTCCTACGTCAATGTTTGCCGCGAGGACGGAGTTCAAGAATGGGTGGCCGGGAGAACCTGTAACCGATCGTATCTATGCCGCCATACCGGCTGACATTGGGCCAGTCCACCTCCGTTTTGCGTGGGACGACTGGCTGCAGATACTTGGTGTAGCCTATCGAATGGAGCACGAGGGTCGCCCATTTTGTTTGGATAATCCCTGGATTTTCTCCTTCGACCAGAACAATGTCTGCCATGATATGGATAGCTTGAAGAACCTGGTGCTAACTCGTGTTCCCAGAGAATGCAACTCGCCTTGCCGCGTATTGCTAAAGGACCCTTCGTTTGAACTGCAACTAAGGCCATATCCATCCCTTAAACTTCCCTTTGATATAAAACCCGACAATATTACGACTTTGAACACGAACTTCATGACCAACGAGAATGGTCCATCGTGGTCAGGACGCACATCAAGTGTCTACTTTCGACTAGCTCCCGATTTCGGCGATGTTCCCCGAATACAGGTCACGGTTTTGGGAACAGCCACTCCAGGCCGGCCCGCGCAGATCATTTTGAATGGTCACACCTTGGGGACGATCGTTGCCGGACCCTCCAGCAGCGATTTCGTTGTTGATCGATCAGTTTTCCGGCCGGGCGAGGAGAACGCGCTGGTCATCCAGGTGGATAACGCTGGTCCCGCTGGTCCTGACCCGCGGACATTCGGATTCTATTGGAACGGACTCAAGTTTGCCGCAGCCAATCCCTAATGGTCGTCTGGCCGGATGCGATGGAGACCACCGGCTGGACAAGAACTAAGAGCTGCAGTGTCCAGCCAGATCCAAAACAGGAGACTATGTTTGAAGACCATCGGTAACTCGACCATTGCGACCACGAGAGGTTCTCTACCGGGAGTTGAAGGGCCCAGTTCCAACACCACCTCCCTTTTGAACCCAATAATCGGTGGTTTCGTCTCAACCGTGCTTTGCGCCCTCATTGTGGCATCACTCTTCCACGTCTGGAAATTTGATTGGCGGGTTCCGCTGAATACTGATGGCGATGCGCATTTTCACCAGATGCTCATCAAGAACTTTGTCGAAGGCGGACACTATTACGTTAATCCCAGGCTTGGAGCGCCGGAGGAGCAGAAGCTATACGATTTTCCACAGCCTAGTTGGACGCACGTAATGGTTTGGGCGGTCTTACGGCTCTTTACGCACGATTTTGGCTTACTACTGAATCTCTATTATTTTATTACCTATCCGCTTTGTGGGCTTGCCGCCTTCTATGCCTTTTATCGCTTGGGTATTTCGACTGGGCCTGCTATTGCCGGATCGGTGGTGCTTGCCTATTTGCCTTTTCACTTTTTCCGCAGCGAATCGCACTTGTTCTATGGAACTATTTATACACTGCCTTTGTCGGGTCTGGTTATTCTCTGGCTTGCCGTCGGAAACCCCTTATTCGGCTTTGAACTTCCTTCTGATGTACTGTCACGACCGTTAATTACAAGGGATGGCCTGATTGCCATAGCCTGCTGCGTGCTAGTGGCCTGGGACAACCCCTATGCCGCATTCTTCACGGCTGGCTTATTGCTGATTGCCGGGTTACTGGGGACCTTCCGTAATGGACATCGCAGATCGCTGGCCGCAGCATTCCTTATGCTCACTGTACTTTCCGCTGCGCTGGTGACTGCACTGTTGCCAAATATTCTGTACTTCCATAAATACGGTCGTGTAGCAGGAGTGGCGATTCGGTTTCCGTGGGAGTCTGAACTGTCCCCTCTTAGACTTATGGAGTTGTTTGCGCCGATTCGAGGCCACAGATTTCTCAACAATCTGAGGCAGTATTTCGACTTAAACGATCCGCTGCCCAGTGAAGGCTGGACTGACAGCATAGGAATTCTCGCGACGATTGGTTTTTTCGTTTCACTCGCGTCACTGTTTCGAAAGCGCTGTTCTGATTTTATCTATTCACTCGGTATTTTGAATCTCTGGGCGGTATTAGTCGGAACCATGGGAGGTTTCGGTGCAATATTCGCGTTCGTGATATCGCCCCAGATAAGAGCTTATAACCGGATAAGCATTTTCGTAGGTTTCTTTAGCATAACCGCGCTTGTATGGGCCTTGGACCGCTGGTTGCGCGCGCGGTTTCCCAAGGCGAGGTTTGTGAGCCTTGTACTTGTTCCAGTATTACTGATAACCATTTGTGTACTCGATCAGATCCCTCGGCATGTTCTTCGGGACCGAAATGTTTACGTAGCTGAGTACAAAGAACAAACGGCGTTTATTGGGCGTATCGAAGCTTCCGTGCCGCCGGGCAGTATGATCTTCCAGCTCCCTTACATGTTTTTTCCAGAACATGGACCTGTTAACAAGATGGGTGACTACGACCCAGTCATCGCCTACCTGCATTCCAAGACATTGCGCTGGAGTTATGGCGCTATGCATAATCGACCGGCAGACCGCTGGCAGGCGGCGGTTGCAGTCGAGCCGCCCGATCGAATGATTAAGACGTTGACGGACGCCGGGTTTGCGGGCATTTTCATTGATCGCCTTGGCTATACGGACAACGGCGTGGCATTAGAAGCCCAGTTGCGGACCTTGCTGCACTCGGAGCCGATTACAGATTCCCATGGCCGATACCTGTTCTTCCGCCTTGATCACCAGACCTAATTGCCGATTCCAGCCGCTGACTTGGACAAATCCGGGTAGCATACGGCTCAAGTCTCGCCGTCGCTTGCGTTGGCTACCCGTTGTGCAGCAATATCCCATTCATGCTCCTTGATCTCGGCGATCTGCGGGTGCGCAACTGGCACAGGGACGATCTCGACGCCCTGCTCCGTTACGCTAACAACTCCAGGATTGCCGACAATCTCCGCGACCAGTTTCCTCATCCCTACTCTCGCCGTGACGGCATCGAATACCTGAATTACGTGCGATCCATGGACCCGCCAATGGCCTTCGCCATCGAATACGGCGGCGAAGCCGTAGGCGGCATCGGATTCAAGCTCGGAATCGACATTGCGCGCCTCAGCGTCGAGATGGGCTATTGGCTCGCCGAGCCGCTCTGGGGGCGCGGCCTGACGACCAGAGCTGTGACTGTGGCTTCCGACTGGGCCTTCGACAACTACAAAGTCGTCCGCATCTTCGCCACGGTCTTCTCCCACAATGTGGCATCCATTCGCGTGCTCGAAAAATCGGGATTCGAGCGCGAAGGAATTATGCGGCGCAGCGCGATCAAGAAGGGCGTAATCCTCGATCAAATCCTGTACGCCAAGGTGCGATGAGCCGCCCTCCTGCTAGCATTGTCCCCGTGCCTCCGCTGCTGGACGTCCGCAAACTCAGCATAGAATTCGCCACCGCTCAGGGAGTGGTGAGCGCCGTCCGCGACGTCAGCTTTCACATCGATGCCGCCGAGGTACTGGGACTAGTCGGCGAATCCGGATCGGGCAAATCCGTTACTGCACTGGCAATCCTGCGCCTGCTCCCGCCACAAGCGCGCATTCACGGCAGCATCCGCTTCCGCGACGACAACTTGCTCCAGATCCCTGAGCCCCAGATGCGCCACATTCGCGGCGCTGGCATCAGCATGATCTTTCAGGAACCGATGACCGCTCTGAATCCGGTCATGCGTGTCGGCGACCAAATTGCCGAGGCGGTGCTCGCCCATGCCAGCGGCAACGGTCGTGTCAGCAAGTCCGATGCGTGGCGCTTGGCGGTCGATTCGCTGCGCACCGTCGCCATCGCCGACGCCGATCGCCGCGCACGTGACTATCCGCATCAGCTCTCCGGTGGCCAGCGCCAGCGGGTGATGATTGCCATGGCAGTGGTCAATCGACCGGCGTTGCTCATCGCCGACGAGCCAACCACCGCGCTCGACGTCACCATTCAGGCTCAGGTGCTTGATCTGCTCGCCGAGCTGCGCGAAGAATTCTCGCTGGCCATGCTCTTCATCTCGCACGATCTCGCGGTGGTCTCGCAAATCTCGCACCGCATTGGAGTGATGTATGCGGGAAGCGTGGTCGAGATGGGAATGGCGCGTGATGTTTTTCTTCATCCCATGCATCCTTACACTCGCGGCCTGTTAAACTCAGTGCCAACCTTGCGCTCCGATCGCGCCAAGCCGCTTCAGACGATTGAGGGCTCCGTGCCGGCTGTGTCTGCACTGCCGCCGGGCTGCGCCTTCGAGCCTCGCTGCGCATCCCGCATCGCCAGCTGCGCGGACGCCTTGCCGCCGCTGGTCGAAGTTTCTCCCGGGCACGTCGCCCGTTGTCCGGTAACCTTGCGGGAGGTGCGCTGACTCGTGCGCCTGCTCCTGCTCAGCGACATTCACGCCAACATTGAAGCCTTGGAGGCCTGCCTCCACGCCGCGCCGTCGCACGATCACGTCATAAATCTCGGCGATGTCGTCGGCTACAACGCTTCGCCCAACGAAGTCTGCGCACGCGTGCGGGAGATGGGCAGCCCGGTGGTGCGCGGCAATCACGACCGCGCCTGTTCAGGATTGTCCGGCTTGTCGGAGTTCAATCTGGTGGCGGCGATATCGGCGCGCTGGACCCAGACTACGCTGGAGGAAGAGCATCGCAATTGGTTGCGGAGCCTGCCGCAAGGCCCTCTGCGGCGTGACGACTTGCCTGGCGTTGAATTCGTACACGGCTCGCCGCGCGATGAAGACGAGTATGTGTTGAATAGTTCCACCGCCGGCATCGATTTTCATTTGCCCGGCCACGCCGACATAATGTTCTTCGGCCACACGCATCTGCAAGGCGGATTTGCATACAAAGAAGGCAAGACGCGAGCCATCACCCCCCTATATCGCAGCAGCCAGGGCGTCGCGTATTCGAAATTCACCCTGGCTCCGGGCGAACGTTATCTCATCAACCCGGGATCCGTGGGTCAACCGCGTGACAACGATTGGCGTGGCGCATTCGCGCTGTATGAGTCCGACGGCGAAGGTCCCGGAAGCGTGACGTTCTACCGAGCACCCTATGATGTGGAACTCGCACAACAGCGAATTCTGGCTGCTGAGCTTCCAGAGCGCCTGGCCACTCGGTTAGTGCTGGGCCGCTGAAATTCTTCCTGCTTCACCGGTGCATCGAATCTGGTAGAGGTAAACTACAGAACATGCCCATCCGTCCTTTCCCGCAAAAGTCCTCCCGCTATCGTTCTCAGGAGTTCCCTGGCGCCCCCATTACCGGTCTGGATCAGGGATACCTGGTCAGCTTCATCGACGGCGGAGCGCGCGGTAATCCCGGTCCTGCCGGTTACGGAGTGGTGATCGAAGACGAACTTGGCCGTCCCGTGGCCGAACTCAGCGAGTTTCTTGGCCGGCAGACCAACAACTACGCCGAGTACTCTGGCCTGCTGGCCGCGCTGAACTACTCCCTGCGGCACGGCTTCAAAGCGCTGAAAGTCATTAGCGATTCGGAGCTGATGGTTAAGCAGATCAATGGCCAGTACAAAGTCAGCAGTCCCACATTGAAGGAGTTGCATGGCCGGGCCATGAAGCTGATCGATCAGCTCGACTACTTCGAGATCAAACACGTGCTGCGCGAAAAGAATCGTCAAGCCGACCGGCTGGCGAATCTGGCGATGGATCGCGGTATCGCGAAGAAAGCCCCCGCCGTCGCCGCCACCGATGTCGGCGGCGTTGCTTCCGTCGTGCCGGAGATGAATGGCGTGGTGCGCGACGGCGTGGTGCAGTTCACGGGCACACCACTTCCTGATGGCACGCTGGTGAAAGTCCGCGCGGTCAAGCCTTAGCCGGCCGCAAATCCTCTCGCCTGATCGGAACGTATCCTGCCATGGACAAGTACGAACCTCAGTTCTATCCCGAGATTCTGTTTGGCGGATACACCCGATTCGACGGCACCATCGAGTTCTATACCCGGGTCCGGACGCTGCTGGATGCCAACTCCGTGTTGGTCGATGTCGGCTGCGGTCGCGGCGAACATCAGGAGGATCCCTTACCTCTTCGCCGTAGCCTGCGATGTTTCAGGGGAACGGCTGCCAGAGTCATCGGCTTGGATGTGGACGGCGCTGGGCAAAGCAATCCTACGATCGATGAGTTCCGCGAACTCGCACCCGAAAAGCCATGGCCCATGGCTGACCGATCTGCCAACCTCGTGCTCTGCGACAGCGTTATCGAGCATCTGCCGGATCCGCGTGTGTTATTCCGCGAGGCGCGGCGCGTACTCATCCCTCGCGGATATCTTTGTATCCGAACTACCAATCTCTTAAGCTACGTTGGATTGGCCTCGCGACTGGTGCCCAATCGACACCACGCCTCTGTTTTGTCGCGCACACAAACCAAGCGCGAAGAAAAAGATGTTTTCCCCACGCTCTATCGCTGCAATACGGTATGGGCCATTCGCCGCGAATTTCGCCGGCACAACTTCCAAGCGGTCGTTTACGGCCACGATGCAGGACCTGGCTACCTAGCCTTTTCGAAAATCGCCTACGCTGCTGGATTTCTCCATCAGCGGATCGCTCCCGGCTTTATCCGTCCGACGATCATGGCGTTTGGTCAACTAAGGGAGGGCTGAGAGGAAAATTCAGGGCTATTCCGTTGCTGGCGATGGCTCGTCTTCTTCGGCGCGAATTAATCCAAACTTCTTCAGCTTATAGCGCAGTGCGTCGCGGCTGATATCGAGCAGCTTGGCAGCGTGCGTCTGGTTGCTGTTGGCTTGCGACATCGCGATTTCCACCAGCTCGCGCTCAACTTCCTCCAGCGAGGTGCCACCCTCGGGAATCTCCAGCTTGGGCAGGCTGCGCCCGTCCTGCAATTGCTTGCCCGCCGAGCCGCCGTTGTGGCCGGAAGAGATCTCAAATGCCGTCAAGGCCGACTGCTGTTGTGCGACGGCAAACGGCAGGTAATCAGGATTGAGCTCATTCTTCTCTTCCAGAATCATGGCCCGCTCGACGGCATTCTTCAGCTCGCGAACATTGCCCGGCCAGTCGTACTTCAGCATCAGCTTGCGGGTCTCGTCGGTGATGCCGGTAACGTGCTTGCGGAACTTGCGGTTGTAGCGCGAGATGAAAAACTCCACCAGCGGAAGAATGTCTTCCTTACGCTCGCGCAGCGTCGGCAAAAAGATGGAGATGATCGCCAGCCGATAGTACAGGTCCTGGCGGAACTGGTTATCGCGGACTGCCCGCTCCAGATCGCGGTTGGAAGCAGCGATCACGCGCGTATCCACCTGCATATCGCGCACTCCGCCAACGCGGCGGATCACCTGGTCTTCCAGCACGCGCAGCAGCTTCGCCTGCAGCAGTGGCGAGAGCTCGCCGATTTCGTCGAGGAAGAGCGTGCCACCATCGGCCATCTCGAACAGACCCTTCTTCATGGTCTTGGCATCGGTGAAGGCGCCACGCTCATGACCAAAGAGTTCGGCTTCCATCAGCGTCTCTGGAATGGCCGAGCAGTTGATGGCGACGAAGGGTTTCTCCTGCCGGCGACTCTGGTAATGAATGGCCTTGGCGATCAAGTCCTTGCCCGTGCCACTTTCGCCCTGAACCAGAATCGTGGTGGCCTCGCTGGCAGCAATTTTGTTGACGAATCCCATCAGCTCGGTCATCTTGCGCGAGACGCCGATCACGTTGTGATAGCCGGTGCGGCGACGCATCTCGCCGCGCAGCGATTCGACCTCCGACCGCAGGCGCGTGGTTTCCAGCGCGTTCTTGACGGCGACCGCCAGCTCGTCGAAGTCGAGCGGCTTGCCGACGAAATCGTAAGCTCCCAACTTCAGTGCCGTCTTCACATCTTCAAGCTGGGGGTCGGCGGTGATCATGATGACCGCGCGGGCGTCACCGGACTTCTTCAGTTGTTCCAGGATTTCGATTCCGTTGGCATCGGGCAGGCGCACGTCGAGCAGCACGAGATCCGGAGACTCGTTGTGAGCCACGCGCAGCGCAGCCGAGCCGTTGTCAGCCTCTAGTACGTGATAACCCCACTCTTCGCACTTCTGGCGCAGAGACCAACGAACGAGCTTCTCGTCGTCGACAATTAAGACTTTTTCCGAGGGCATTACTCTTGCATTAGGTTACTACAGGACGAGAGCCCAATCGCCGCCCATCCCACTAACGGGGCAGGTTTGAGCCAGGGCAGACGGGCTCGGCTTAACAAAGAAAATTTTGGCGTAACGCGATTTCGGAGAACAAAACTGAGCTATTATCCCTCGGCATAGTGGGGTGGGGGTGCCGTGGTGCGGGCTCGACGTTTCGGGCCGGTGCAAGTCGTCCGGCAAACCGACGAAGATACGGCTCTGGGACAAAGCCGCCGCAATTCCAGGCTGGCGACCGTATCGGACGTGTGTGTTTTCGCGTCCTTAACTCTTCTCAAGCTGCTCCGATGGTTCGCCGATAACTCATTTGTGCGGAGGTCGGCGCTCATTACGGGCTTGTCGCTCGCCATGTGCGGCCTGACTCTGGCGGGCATCGGTGAGTGGGCTTCTGGCCGGTTTGACAGCTCAAGCGCCGCAAGCGGACGCGAACCTGCGTCCGCTTCCTCGTCTGACCATGACACCAGCAGCGGTGTTATTCCGGTGGCCACTACTCTGCCTTACTTGCCGGAAGGCAGTAACCACCTTCCTGCGGACACTCCCGGCTATACTTTTCGTCGCGACGTGCCTGAAGTCCGGCTTCAGTTCACGGTCGCTGACGAGCAGGGCCGAGTTGTTCAAGACCTCTCACCCGACGACGTCCGCGTCTTCGACAACCAGCAGCCGGTGGAACGTTTCCAGGACTTCGAACGCGCTCAAGATTTGCCGCTGCGTCTAGGGCTCATCGTCGATACCAGCGACTCGGTCAAGCGCGTGCTGGGCGACGAGAAAACCGCTGCTGCCAATTTTCTCGACCGCGTCATGCGGCCGCAAAGCGACACCGCGTTCGTGATGGCGTTTGGCGGGGACATCAAACTCTGGCAAAGTTCGACCGCGAATCGCCAGGACTTAATCGACGCGATTGTGCGGCTGAAACAACCGGGCTGGGGTACGCGCTTCTTTGACGCGCTGTATTCGGCGTGTTCGGGTGAGCTCTTGTCGGCCGGTGGCAACAAGACCATCCATCGCGCGATTGTCGTTCTCAGCGACGGCGATGACACAGACAGCATCCACAGCCTGCGCGATGTGGTCGCCAGCGCCCAGCGCAGCGAAATCCAGGTTTACGCTCTGACCATCCGCAACAGCAAAGTGGACGACCGCGGCGATCGGATACTGCAGCGTCTTACCGACGCGACCGGCGGAAGGCTTTATGTCGCGCAGTCCGCAAGCGACTTGGGCGCTGCTTTCGCGCAAATCGAGCGCGATCTTCGCACTCAGTATTACGTCTCCTTCCGTCCGCAACAATCGACACCGGGATTTCATTCGCTGCGCCTCGAGGTTCGCCCTTCGCAGAAGCTGGAAGTACACGCCCGCCAGGGCTACTACGCCATGGCACAGTGAGGCCGCGGCTCGCTCTTCGCTCTTCGCTTTTCGCTATTCGCTATTCGCTTTCCGCTTTTCGCTTTTCGCTTAATCCCCAACCGGTGTCATCCTGAGCGAGGACTTTAGTCCGAGTCGAAGGACCCCTATTCCCGCCACAACCTCGCGCGCTCAATCATCACGACAGCCCATTACTGCCACGGTTCTGGCGCAAAGCGAAAAGCGAAGAGCGAAGAGCGAATAGCCAAGAGCGAAGAACGACAGGCGAAAAGCGGACGTTCCATCGGCTATACTCGTCCAGCGAAGGGGAAAGGGTGAGTTCCGTCGGCCTGCAACCGGATAAGCAAGTTCAGTCGCGCCCCGCTGGCCTGTCTCCTTTGTCCGGGAACCGGGCCTACGCCCTGGGACTACTGCTCATCCTGCTTACTGTCATTCTCTATTACCCCGTCCGCAAGCACCCCTACGTCAACTACGACGACAACGTCTACGTCACCGAAAACATCCACGTTCAGGGCGGCCTGACGTGGGACACGGTCGAATGGGCACTCGTCACGTTTGACGCGGGAAACTGGCACCCACTCACCTGGCTCTCGCACGCTCTCGACGTGGAGATGTACGATACCCATCCCGGCGGAGCTCATCAGACCAGCATGATTCTGCACGGCCTGAGCGCCGCGCTGCTGTTTTGGGTGCTGTTGCGCGCGACCGGATATGCCGGACGCAGCTTCATGGTGGCCGCGCTCTTCGCGGTTCATCCCGTCAACGTCGAATCCGTGGCTTGGATTTCCGAGCGTAAGACCGTCCTCAGCATGTTGTTTTTCATTCTGGCGCTGGGAGCTTATCGCTGGTATGCCGAAAACCCGAAAGTGCTCCGTTATGCCGCGGTCGCAGTACTGTTTGCGCTCGGCCTGATGGCGAAGCCGCAGATTATTACCTTCCCGTTCGTATTGCTGCTTTGGGATTACTGGCCGCTGCGACGGGACGCGATTCGCTCTTCGCTTTTCGCCTTTCGCCAGAATAGCTCAGGTGAAGTTTCTGGCGAACACCAAATAGCGAACAGCGAACAGCGACCTTCTGGCGAACAGCGAAGAGCGAAAGGCGAGAGGCGATCAAACGAATGGCGATGGTTGCTCGTCGAAAAGATCCCGCTGTTCGTCATTGCCGCAGCCAGTGCGGTGATAACCATGAAGGCGCAGCGCTCCAGCGGAGCTGTTCTTTCATTCGGCGCGTCGCCGCTCTCGGTACGCCTGTCGAACGCGCTGGTCTCCTACGTCCGCTATTTGCTCGATGTCTTCTGGCCAAGCGACCTGGCGCCGATGTATCCGCATCCGGGAGACTCGCTGCCAGCGTGGCAAGTTTACGGCTCGCTGCTGATCCTGCTCGATTATCACCATGCTCGTGGTGCAGTACCGGCATCGCCGCTATCTGCTCGTCGGTTGGCTATGGTTCCTGGGGACAATGGTTCCCATGATCGGCCTGGTGCAGGTTGGCCGCCAGGCAATGGCCGATCGTTACGCCTACCTTCCGTTCGTCGGCATATTCATCATGGTCTGTTGGGGTGTGGCGCAGGTATTCGAAGAAAAGCGCCTGCCGGAGAAGCTGCTTCCAGTTGCGAGCGCGCTAGTCATCCTGGCTCTGTGTGTCACGAGTCGACACCAGATCGGCTATTGGGCCGACAACGTCATTCTCTGGACGCATACGATTCAGGTGACGCCGCCGAACTATGTCGCCGAGGATAATCTTGGAGGCGCGCTATTGGCACGCCGTCGCACGGAAGATGCCATCGTGCACTTCCGCGCCGCTGCGGCCATCCATCCCGTCGATCCCATCAGCGCCTTTAACATTGGCTACTACGAGCATCTGCACGGCGATCTGGCCAGCGCCATCGAGCAATATAAAAGAGCGATCATCCTCACCACCAGTCCGTCGGTGAAGGCCCAGTCTTATGACAACATGGGTCGCGCCTATCGCGCGTTGGGCGAAGCCGACAAGGCGCGCGAGTGCTTCGACCAGGCGCAGAAGCTGCAACAATGAACTCGGCCGCGACAAAACCCGACGAGCAGCTTCAGTCCCAACCGGCGCCAGCTTCGCCTTCGTCCCTGAAACAAAATCTCGCGTTCAGCCTGATCCTCGTCGTCATTACCACTGCGCTGTATCTGCGCGTCAACGGCTTCCCTTTCGTCAACTACGACGACACGATCTACGTGACGCAGAACACCGTGGTGCAAGACGGCGTGACCTGGAACACCGTCCGTTGGAGCTTTACCACCTACCGCGTCGGCACGTGGCATCCGCTGACGTGGCTCTCGCACGCTCTGGATTGCCAGCTCTTCGATCTGGATCCTGCCGGCCCGCACGATGTGAACGTGCTCCTGCATGTTCTGAATGTCGTGCTGCTGTTCTGGGTCTTGCAGAGAGCGACCGGCCTCAGCGGCCGCAGCTTCATGGTGGCCGCGCTGTTTGCGCTCCATCCCATCAACGTCGAATCGGTCGTGTGGATCGCTGAGCGCAAGAACTCGCTCAGCATGCTGTTTTTTCTGCTCGCGCTCGGGGCGTACCGGTGGTACGTCGCCGATCGTAAGCCTGGTCGATATCTTGCTGTGGCCGTTTTGTTTGCGCTGGGTTTGATGGCCAAGCCACAGGTCATCACGTTTCCATTTGTGTTGCTGTTGTGGGATTACTGGCCGCTCCAGCGCATGACATTCGGAACAAACGCCCCTCTAGCCAACGGAGGGCGAGAACGGGGCACCCAGATCCAAATGAGTTTCTCGCAGCTGGTCTGGGAAAAACTTCCGCTCTTTGTGCTGTCGGGAATCAGCGCCTTCCTGACCATGAGCGCGCAGCGTGCTGACGGCAACAAGATCGCGTATCCGCTCGGCCTGCGGTTGGAGTTCGCGCTCGTTTCCTACGTGCAGTACATCGGCAAGGCGCTGTGGCCGGTGAGGCTGTCGCCCTTCTATCCGCATCCCGACTTCGTTCCCGTGTGGCAAGCGATTGCAGCGTTATTGTTCCTGGCGCTGGTGACGGTGGGAACAATCGTTCTTCGGCGCAGCCGTCCGTATTTGTTGGTGGGTTGGCTTTTTTTTCTCGGAACACTTGTCCCGATGCTTGGCTTCGCCGGCGTTGGCTATCAGGGGAAGCAGGGCATCGCCGATCGCTACGCCTATCTCCCATTCATCGGACTGTTCATCATGATCTGTTGGGCGGTCGCCGATTGGGCTCAGCAGAAACATCTTCCGACAGCGTTGCTGCGCGCAGTAAGTGCTGCGGTCCTGCTCGCGTTAGGACTTATTGCATATCGCCAGCTCGGCTACTGGCGCGACAATGTCACGTTGTGGTCGCACGCGCTGGCAGTCACGGACGGGAATTTTCTCGCCGAGAATAATCTTGGCAAAGCGCTGCTGGCCGATGGACGAACCGAAGAAGGCGTGGCGCATTTCTACAAGGCCGTCGCGATCTATCCCGACGATCCCGTCGGCAACATGAACATTGGCCTCTACGAGCAGAAGCGCGGAAGCCTCTTCGCCGCGATCGAGCGCTATAAGAAGACGGTCACGCTGACGCGCGACCCGGAGCTGAAGGCCGGCGCTTACAGCAATATGGCCGCTTGCTATCGTCAGCTCGGGAGATGTTGGTGCGGCTCAGCAAAGCCAGGATGAAGCCGCGAGGCTGCAGCGGTGAGCCGGGCGTTACAACGTCGACCTGCCACCTGGCTCCCGGCCAACTTCAAACGATCGCGCAGGGCCGGGGATCATTGGGTGTCGGGTGGAGCACGCCTTCAGGCGTGCATTAGAGCGTGACGACAACCTCGCGCTTTAGCGCCTGAGGTAAGGTTTTGTTACCTCAGCGGCTAAAGCCGACTGTTTTACATGAACTTGAGTGCACCGCTGAAGCGGTGCTCCACCCCTTTTCGGAATCCTCAGCGTCCGAAGGATACTGCCCAGCTAGAGGAATGCTTGACGTCGACGGATCTAAACCTTGCCCAGAAGCAGCGCGCTTCCACAAAGGGCTCGCTCACTTCGCCGCTGGCGCAGAGGATTCTGCTTGGCCTCCTCCTGGCAATCGCGGTCGTCGCTGTGTACTATCCCGTCCACTGGCAGCCCTTCGCCAATTACGATGACGCCGACTACGTCTTCGACAATTTCCACGTCAAAGCCGGGCTGACGTGGACGACGATCACGTGGGCGATGACGACCCGCGATGCTGCCAATTGGCATCCTGTAACCTGGATGTCGCACGCGCTCGACACGCAGATCTTCGGCCTGAATCCCGCCGGGCCGCATGATGTCAACGTCCTGCTGCACATCGTCAATGCGCTGCTGCTCTTTTGGGTGCTGTGGCGCGCCACCGGATTTGCCGGCCGCAGCTGGATGGTCGCTGCTCTCTTCGCGCTTCATCCCATCAATGTCGAGTCGGTCGCCTGGATCGCGGAGCGCAAGAACCTGCTCAGCATGTTCTTCTTCCTGCTGACGCTGGCCGCCTATCGCTGGTACGCCGAGCGCCCGCGCGGCGATCGTTACCTGGTGGTAGCCGCTTGTTTTGCGTTGGGCTGATGTCGAAGCCGCAGGTCATCACGCTGCCGTTCGTGCTGCTCCTCTGGGACTACTGGCCGCTGGGAAGAGTCGCCATTCGCTCTTCGCCTTTCGCTCTTCGCCGGAATAGTGCAGATGAAATCTCTGGCGAACAGCGAACAGCGAAAGGCGAAGAGCGATCTTTCCGATGGTTGGTCCTGGAAAAAGTCCCGCTGCTGGGCTTGTGTATGGCAAGCGCCGTTATTACGTTGACCGCGCAGTCTTCGGGCGGCGCGACCAGCAGTTACGGGTTCGTTCTGCGGCTGGAGAACGCGCTCGTCTCCTACGCGCAGTATCTCGGCAAAGCGATTTGGCCATCGCGCCTGGCGCTGTTCTATCCGTATCCGGCCAAGCCATACCCGCTCTTCGAGGTCTGCAGTGCATTGCTCTTGCTGTTGGCGATCACGGCCTCGGTTATCCGCGCGCGCGAACGTCGCTACCTTACGGTGGGCTGGCTGTGGTTCATGGGAACGCTGGTGCCGATGATCGGCGTCATTCAGGTCGGCACGCAGGCGATGGCCGATCGCTACGCCTATTTGCCGTTCGTTGGACTCTTCATCATGGTGTGCTGGCTGGTTGGCGACTACGCCGCACAGGCTCACATCACTCCAGCGTTGTTGCGTGGGGCGAGTGTGGTTGTATTGCTGGTGCTGGCCCTGGTAAGCCATCGCCAGGTCGGATACTGGAACGATCACGTCACTTTGTGGACCCATGTTCTCGAGGTCACTGACAATAATTGGCTCGCCGAGAACAATCTGGGCACTGCGCTGCTGAAGATGGGCAAGCCGGAGGAAGCCATCCCGCATTTCCGCGCGGCCGCTGCGCTCTATTCCGACGATCCCAACACCATTCTGAACATCGGCACCTACGAACAGCTGCACGGTAACTTTGCCGCCGCGATCGCGGACTACAGGAAGGCAGCGGAGATGGCGCGCAATCCGAGAACCAAGGGGCGCGCGTACAACAACCTCGGCTACGCCTACAAGGATGCCGGAGACCTCGCCAATGCCCGCGCCAGTTTGCAGCTGGCAGTGCAGGCCGATCCGGAGTTTGCCGGCGCGTGGATCAGCCTGGGTTTGATGTCACAGAAGATGGGAGACTTGCCGCCGGCCATCAAGGCTTATCAGCAAGCACTCCAGATTCATCCGTCCGACTTTGGCTATCTGCTGCTGGCGTCAGCACTCGAGCAGAGCGGCGAAAAAGACCAGGCGAATGAAGCGCGGCAGAAGGCTGCGACGATATCCGACAGTATTGTCGGTGCCCAGCACTATGCGGACAAGCTGCTGACCAAATGAAGCGATTAGCATCTTGCCAATTCGAGCGGCGAGCCCACCCACAGCGCGTATAGATCGCCACATGTTTGTGAAGCACGTCACAATCTTCCGGCACGTTGCTCGAATATAATCGCGCTCTCAGGGGGATTGATGAGTCCGGTGGGGTTGAGTCCTATGCCAGTAGTCGAGTCGCGGGCTGAGAAGTCCCGGTTTGCGGTGCTGAAGAATTTCTTCGTTACGCGCAAGCTGGCATTGGGGCTAAGTGCTGCTCTGCTGATCGCCACCATGGCGCTCTACTATCCCGTCATTCATCACCCCTTCGCCAACCTCGACGACATGGGTTACGTCTACGAAAACCTGCACGTGCAGGAGGGATTGACGTGGCCGACCATCAAGTGGGCGATTCGCACCTTCGACGACAACAACTGGCACCCGATCACCTGGATCTCGCATTCGGCCGACTGCCAGATGTTCGGCATTGATCCCGCCGGACATCACATCATGAATGCGTTGTGGCATTCGGTCGACGTGGTGGTGTTGTTCTGGGTCCTGCTGCTCGCGACGGGCTATATCGGCCGCAGCTTCATGGTCGCTGCGCTGTTTGCGTTTCACCCTATCAATGTTGAGGCCGTCGCCTGGATGGCCGAACGCAAAACCCTATTGAGCACACTCTTTTTCCTGCTCGCAATCGGCGCCTACCGATGGTATGCGCGACGGCCCGGGATCTGGCGTTACATCGTGGTGGCCGCGCTCTTCGCGCTGGGCCTGATGTCGAAGCCGCAAATCATCACCCTCCCATGTGTCCTGCTGCTGTGGGATTACTGGCCTCTCCAGCGGATGTTTAGTGACCGCAAAGCCGGCGGCAAGCCCGCGCAGGAAACGCCGTTTCCACCCAAACGGCTTTTCTGGCTGATCAAAGAGAAAATTCCGCTGCTCGCGCTTTGCGCGGCGAGCGCGCTCGCGACGATGAAGGCGCAACGCGTCGGCCGGCCACAGCACTGGCAATACTCGACCTGGATCAGGAGCGGAAATGCCATCGTCGCTTACGTCCGCTACATCGGCAAGGCGCTCTGGCCGTCGAAGCTTGCGGTCATGTACCTTCATCCGGGAGACTCTCTGCGGGTCTGGCAGGTCGCGCTCGCGGGGTTGGTGCTATTGGCGATCACGGCGTTGGTGATCGTCGGCCGGCGCTACCGCTATCTGCCGGTGGGATGGTTCTGGTTCCTGGGCACGCTGGTCCCGACCATCGGCTTCATCCAGGTTGGCAGGCAAGCGCTGGCGGACCGCTATGCTTACCAGTCGTTCATCGGACTATTCATTCTCATCTGCTGGGGCGTCACAGATTGGGCCCGGAAGCGTAATCTGCCCAAGGCTGCGTTGCCCAGCGCCAGCATCGCGGTGCTGCTCGTATTGGTTATCCTTGCTCACCGGCAGATCAATGTCTGGAGTGACAACCTGACGCTGTGGGCGCACGCCGCCGAGGTCACTAAGGACAACTGGGTGGCTGAGGACATGGTCGCCGGCATTCTGCTGAGCCAGGGACATCACGACGAAGCCATGGCTCACTATCGGGTCGCGGCGGCCTTCAATCCAACGGACGCCGGCAGTAATCTCGCGATCGCGCTTTACGAGCAAGCCACCGGCAACCTGCCCGAGGCGATTCGCCGATACAAGGCGGCTCTGGTGGAGATGGTGGACCCGCTGGAACAGGCCAAGGCGTATCAGAATATGGCCATCGCTTATCGAGATGAGGGCCAGGTGCAACAGTCGGTCGACGCCTACGCGAGATCGAAAAAGTTGCGTGCCCTGGCGGCGCGAAATGGGCCCTGAAACGCCAGATTAGTTGCACAAATGCTTCATTCGCGCGAAAATGCCTCAGCTTAGGCTCCGCGCCGATTCCAGCGTTCATGCGCGGCAAAGTGGGAAATCAGCTTTCATAAGAGGGCCTCATGATACCGCAGTTGCAGCGGGACACTCCGGTTTCGTCCCCGGAGATTGCACCGCACTGGTCACTGCCAACCCGGATCGCGTTTCGCTTCTTCTTCTGCTACTTCCTGCTCTACGTTTATCCCCGCTCAGTCGGTTCGCTTGGCGCTTATGTCAAGTACAACAATCCGCTCCGCGACATGTGGCACGCAGTCGTGCCGTGGGTGGGGACACACATCCTTCATATCAGCGGCGATTACACCGAGGTGGCTAACGGCAGTGGCGACCAGATTTACGACTGGGTTCTGGTTTTCTGCATTTTCGTAACTGCCGTCATCGCGGCGGCCATCTGGTCATGGCTCGACCGCAAGCGCACGAACTACGAGATGCTGTATCAGTGGCTGCGCATTTTTGTCCGCATGTCAATTGCTGTGGCGATGATCATCTACGGCGCAGACAAGCTCTACCGCATGCAATTCGCCGAGCCGGCCTTGTGGCGCTATGTCGACAGCTATGGCCGGACGTCGCCCATGGGGTTGCTCTGGGCATTCATGGGGATGTCGAGAAGCTACAGCTTTATGGGCGGTGTGGGCGAGATGACCGGCGCGCTGCTGCTGCTGGTTCCCCGTCTTACCACATTGGGCGCGCTCATTACGTTGGGCATGATGAGCAACGTCCTCATGCTGAACCTGTTTTATGACGTGCCCAGAAAGATCTATTCCACCCACCTGATCCTGTTCTGCCTGTTCTTACTGCTGCCGGACATAAAGCGCCTGTTGGACTTTTTCATCTTCAACCGCAAGACGCAGCTCACCCCTCCTGCTCCCGTCTTCAAGGACAAGCGGATGAATTACGGCTTGTTGGCCTTGCAAGTGGCGATCGGCGTGATTGCTCTCACCATGGCTTTAACCCAAGCTCACCAGGATCAGATCAAGAACGAGACTTACATTCAGGCGCCTCTTCGCGGGATTTGGTCCGTCAACGATTTTTCTCTCGACAACAGCCCACGCCCGCCACTGCTTACGGACACGGAACGCTGGCAGCGAATAATTCTCGATAGCCCGCAGAAGCTGACGATTCAAGCTATGGACGGATCGCTCAAGGATTACTTTCTCCAGCTTGATGCCGTGAATGGCTTGATGACGTTATGGGACACGTCCCATCCGACATGGAACGCACGATTCAAGTACGATGCTTCTCATCCGAACCTGATGACGCTGGATGGTCACTTTGGTCAGAATCACGTATCGGCCAAGCTTGACCGCGTGGACATGTCCGATCCTGTGAATTTCCTGCTGATTAATCGCGGCTTCCATTGGGTGACTGATTACCCGCATAATCGATGAAATCGTTGCATGCGCTCGCCGAGGAATGCTTGAGCAAAAGGCCTGAATGATACCGCAACCGCAGCAGGAAACAGCTACCGTTTCGGCACCCAGCCTGCCGCGTTGGTCTCTGGCCACCCGCGTCGGATTTCGCTTCGCGTTTTCCTATTTCCTCCTCTGGCTGGCTCCCGGAGCGGTAGGAGCGCTCGGCTTGCAGGAGCGGACCATCAGCACTCCCTTCCGCGACCTCTGGGTTTCCATGTGGCATCAGGTTGTCCCCTGGGTTGGAGCGAATGTGCTTCATCTGCAGGGCAGCTTTGCCGAAGTCGCCAACGGCAGCGGCGACGAACTTTACGATTACGTCCTGATCCTTTGCATTTTTGTTCTGGCTGCTGTCGCCACCGTCATCTGGTCTGTGCTGGACCGCAAGCGGCCTGAATATCGGCAGCTCTACGCATGGCTCAGATTGTTTATGCGCATGACCGTGGGCGCTGCGATGATCGGCTACGGGCTTAAGAAAGTCTTCTGGTCGCAGTTTCCCCAGCCTCCACTGGCGAAGCTGGTGGACAGCTTCGGGCGGACCTCGCCCATGGGCTTGTTGTGGACCTTCATGGGCGAGTCGAGGTTCTACAGCCTGGCGGGAGGGATCGGCGAAACCCTGGGTGGCGTGTTGTTGTTCGTGCCGCTGTTCACCGCACTGGGAGCGATCATCAGCTTTGGCATGATGAGCAACGTGCTTCTGCTGAACCTGGGTTATGACGTACCGCGGAAAATTTACTCAATCCATCTGGTGCTTATCTGCCTATTCCTGCTGCTTCCGGATTTTCGGCGTCTGGCCAATGTATTCCTCTTCAACCGCCGCGCTGAACCTGTGGAAGAGACTCCCTTGTTCAAGGACAAGCAGTTCAACTTTGCGGCACTGTTACTGCAGTTTGCGTTCTTGATCATGGTTGTTTTTCTTACCGGGAAGGAGGCCTATCTGGATTCGGTGAAGGCCGCGACTCACCTGCCTGCGCCAATTCGCGGGATCTGGTCGGTGGAGGAATTTACGTTCGATGGTGTGCCGCATCCGCCGATGCTCACGGATACGGAGCGCTGGAATCGCGTGATCTTCGACAACGCGGACCTGCTCACGATTCAGCCAATGGACGGCTCTTTGCAGCAGTTCGATCTGAAACTCGATCCCGACCTGCGGAGCTTCAGTTTCACCAAGCCTGGTTCAACCGCCGTGGAGGGAGTATTCAATGTGAGCCAGCCGCAATGGGATCGCATCACGATACAAGGGACGTTTGACGGGCGACAGCTATCCGCAAGTCTGCACCGCGTGGATCTTTCCGATCCATCGCAGTTCCTGCTGATCAATCGCGGCTTTCATTGGGTCAACGACTCCATTCATAACCGTTGAGCCGCGCTCCCCTTATGGTTCTGACTTCTCCGCTTCGGATTGAAGGCTGACTGCTTTGGCGTAGCATTCGTTCGCCTTGGCAAGATCTCCCATGTCGCGGTAAGCGACGGCCATGTTCCGGTAAATGTGGGCTTGGTCGTTAGGGCCGAGGTTAATGTCGCGCAGGGCATGTTGGTATCTTGAAATGGCCTCGGCCAGATGTCCCTGCTTCTGCTGGTCATAACCGACGTACATGTTGCTGAAACCTTCATCGGGACCGAGCGCCGACGCGCGATAAAAATACGGCATCGCCTCATCCAACTTGCCGCGCTGGGCCAGTCGGAGACCGATGTTGGTATCGGCTACCCAGTGATTGGGAACGGTGGCTGCTCCGTGCTCCCACAACGTGAGATTGTCCGCCCAGTAGCCGATCTGACGATGAGTGACCATGGCCAACGCCAGCAATATGACATGAACCACGAAGCAGCTAAAGAGGTATGGCGAAGAGTCGCGCTCAAACGAAAGCAAAAATAAAGCCGGAGCACTAGGCTCCGGCTTCGAGAAATGACCTGGGGGAAGGGTCGGTTGAAATTTAGAACAGCTTGCGACGCAGGACGCCAGCCAGGCCGAGGATGCCAGAACCGAACAGCATGATGCTGCTGGGCTCAGGAACCGAGGTCGTGGTGCTGGAGGTGCTGCTGCTGGTCGTGGTGCTGCTGCCGAGAACGGTGAAGGCTTCCGAAGGAATCGAACCAATCGAGTTCTCAGAGGCGGTCGAAGGACCGGAGTTCTCGTCCCAGTAAACTGGGTCGCCGCTCGGTACGCTGGCATTCTGCAGGTTCAGCCAGTAGCTGCCGGCATTGAGTGTCGGGCCGGAGAACGAGGTGTTTTCCTGGCAGACATTGTAGCCGTACTGGTTGGCGGTGCAGGCGCCCTGCGTGAAGTTGACAGTCTGATCAAAATAGCTGGTTCCGCTGTTCTCACCAGAGGTGATGGACAGTTCAGCCGAGGTCAGAGTGTCGCCCGAGAACAGCCACATTCCGAAGCTGCCGCCGGTGATGGTCGTGTTGTTGTTAGTGACGTTGAATGTGTCGCTAACGATGAAGCCAAAGTTAACGGTCCAGGCATCGGTGTTACCGTTGATAGGGCCGTTGCTATAGACCGTCTGCGCCATGGCGGGAACAGCCGCCAGTGTCAAGCACAGAGCGAGCAGTGACAGCGAAGCGATACGCATTTTCAAGGATCGAACCCTCCTTTAGGTTCAATTCACGTACAGACCCAATTTGCCCCATAGCGAGAGAGGCTACCTCTTCAGGTGCAATCCTCATGCCACGATAAGTCCAATAAATGCCGTATTTTTGGAGCTTTGGCTGTGCAGGTGTTTGCGACATTGTTCTACCCAATTTCCCTGCTCGGATTAATCTAAAACTATCGTGCCTATTTTTGTACACTTAAGTCTTGTAACTGGCAGCAGGGAATTCTGTGCAGATGGGCCTTCTCTTCGGCTGCCTTTGGTCGTCCCAACTAGAACAGTCGGCACTCCTCGATTGACTGGCCTGGCCCTGTAAATATTTAATATACTGTGGTTTGCCGTTGGATCATTCAGCTGACGGGAGCCCGATCGCCTGTTGGATCGCGTGGGAGATGGCATCAGTGTGGCGCCGCATCTCCGCCTCCGACTCCGCTTCGATCATTACCCGGGCGAGTTTCTCCGTGCCGGAATAGCGCACCACGACGCGGCCGTTGCCGTCGAGTTCGCTCTCGGCCCGGCGAATCGTCTCCATCACTCCGGTAAGTCGTTCGAAAGGAACCTTTTCCCTCACCTGGACGTTCTTGATCTCCTGCGGAAACACCTTCATATCGGCCACCAGCTCCGCAAGAGGCTTGTCCGTCCGTGCCATGACCTCAAGAACTCGCAAGGCCGTTAGAATGCCGTCCCCGGTAGTGGTGTCGATATCGCGAAACAGAATGTGGCCTGACTGCTCGCCGCCCAGGGTCGCGCCCGTGTGAAGCATCTGCTCCAGCACGTACTTGTCGCCCACGGGAGCCCTTAACATACTGATTCCGCTGCGCTTAAGTGCAGCTTCCAGCCCCATGTTGGACATGGTGGTCGCAACTACCATGTCGTTGTGCAGGCGGACATGGGTTTTCATATCGCGCGCAGCCAGCAGCAGCACAGCATCTCCGTTCACGATTTTTCCTGAGGCGTCGGAGAATAGGGCCCTGTCGGCATCGCCGTCGAACGTGATCCCGAGATCGTACTTATCTGCGGACGCCTCAATGGCTTGAGCAACGCGTTCCGGGTGTAGCGCCCCGCAGCCGGCGTTGATGTTTCGGCCGGTAGGCTCGGTGTGCAGAAGGTCGGCGCCAATTCCGCACTCGCGAAAGACAAGCGGTGCAATGGTTGTCGCGGCGCCGTTGGCACAATCTATCAGCACGCGAAACTTGCTGAAGTCGGTGTCGGCGACGAAGTCCGTCAGCCAGTGGGCGTACTGTTCCCGAAGCTGGTTCTCCCCCGGTAACATTCCGCAATCGGGCACTGCACTGTGGGAAACAGCGGCGGCCAACTGTTCGATGTGGGCGAAGATGTCCGCCTCGATTTCATGCTCCAACTCGTCCGACAGCTTGTAGCCGTTGGCCCCAAAGACCTTGATGCCATTGTCCTGCCAGGGATTGTGCGACGCTGAAATCACGATGCCGGCGGCAAAGCCGTTGGTGCGAGTCAGATACGCAATGCCCGGGGTAGTTATAACTCCTGCGCTAACAACTTTGACCTTGGCCGATTCCAGACCAGCTGTCAGGGCGGCGCTGATCCAGGCGCTCGATTCACGCGTGTCTTGCCCGATGACGACGCGTGAGGCTTTGTCGCGGGCCGCCAGTCGCTGCCCCAGAGCTCGGCCAATCGCGAAAACGCTCTTCTGGTCGAGCGGATACTCGCCGGCGACCCCCCGAATTCCATCTGTGCCGAATAGTTGCCGCAATCGCCCCTCGCTGCGCTGAACTGGGCTCGTCCCAGGAATGCCAAAATAAACTGCTGGTCGTCGGCGTTAAGGCTGGCCTGCTCTGGCCGACGTCTTCTCCGTGTTGACCGTGACATGAATCGGTCCCGGTGTTTGAACCCGCACCAGAGGATCGGTCACGTAAGCATGAGTGGTAAATGTAGCCTTGCCAACCACCCCGGTGGCATCAACCGGATCGGTCACTGCCGTCTGAATGGCCTTTACCCGTCTCTCCGGCCCCACAATCGTAATCGCCGCCGGATCGGCGACCACTTCTGTTATGCCATATCCCGTTAGCAAAGTGCCAATGACGCGCGGCTGCACCGGTACGGACCGGCTCATACTCTGGTCGAAGCTGACGTGGAATTCGGCCGGCACAACCTGAATCACCTTCACATTCCGCGGGACGTGGATGTCCTTCGGCGAAAGCTCGATCGTGCGCTCGCCCGGAGTCGCACCCTGCAGATCAAGAACCGCGTGCACTTCAGAGGGACGGAGGTCCTGCAGCAAGCGCTCTGGCCCGCGCAGCGTAACCCGTGCTTGAAACGAATAGTCGGAGTTGATCTCGAGATTTGCCGGCGCATTCTGGAATTCCAGCGGCACGGTCATGGGAATGTCGATCGGTTGATCGCGACCTACCGCCCACCACAGCATGATCGCGATCGCCAGCGAGACCAGCTTGAAGGGAAGGTTCTTCAGAATGTATTTGCGGAAGAAATTCCCGACCGATAGGGCCATGGTTAACGTTCCGCTCCGTCGGCAAGATCCTTTTCACGGCTGAACTGTTCGACCTCGCGCTCATCCGCCGCCATTTCGCGATCGCTCATCGTCGGCAACGCGGCCGTAGGAACGTAACGCCTTAGGAGTTCGCTGAGGCGCTCGCGTAGGTATTCCACTGTGATATCGCGCTCGATTGCACCGCCGGCTGCGATGCTGATAGCGCCAGTTTCCTCCGACACCACAACCGAAATCGCGTCCGTCTCTTCCGTTATGCCGATAGCGGCACGATGGCGCGTGCCGAATTGCGTCGACAGCACCGGGTTCATCGACAGTGGCAGGAAGCAGGCCGCAGCCGCGATACGGTTCTTTTGAATGATGACTGCGCCGTCATGCAATGGCGCACTGGGGCGAAAGATCGTGATCAGAAGATCGTAGGAGAGGTTGGCATCCAGTGGCACGCCGCTCTCGATGAAGGTGCGCAAGCCGATCTCGCGCTCAATGACGATCAATGCGCCGGTAGCGGTCTGCGAGAATTGCTCCGCGGCCAGCACAATGTCTTCGTAGCTGTCGGAAGCGTGGAACATGCCGCCGCGCTTGGTCGAGAGATGGCGGCCAAGCCGAGCCAACGCGTGACGAATCTCTGCGCCGAAAACGACAATGAGCGCGAAAACTGCGTACGGGAAGAGTGTGGTGATGAGCCAATCGACGGTTCGCAGCTGCTCGATGTGCGCCAGCCAGAAAGCGCCGACCAGCAGGATCACCGCAACCAGCATTGGAATGGCACGCGTGCCCTTGATCAGCTTGAGAAACTCGTAGATCAGGAAGGCCACAACCAGGATGTCGATGATAGAGATCACCGAGAGCTGCGGGATGTGGCCAAAATTGTGTAGCATCCTGGTTCCTAAGCGAGAGAAGGAGTGACGCGCCCTGCATGAAAAATAATTTCGGAGTAGCTTCTTGCTGGGTACAGCAAAATCTATGATTCGCTTTAATTTTAATGCAGTGGAAGGCCGGGCTGAATAGAAATCACGCGGGGCGTTATTAGCTGGTTTTGTCCTTAACCTGCTCGACCTGAGCCGCGAACTCGCCCTGCCCTACGAGGGTGCGGACGTAGTCGCCCGCCTTGAGCTGCGTAGCCTGCTTGACCAGTCGACCGTCCGCATCAAAGACGAGCGCGTAGCCGCGGGCAAGGATGGCCTTCGGCGAAAGCGCCTCCACGCTGCTATGCACCCGCTCCCAACGCGATCGCCGGCGTAGCAGGATCGTTTCCGGCGCACCTCGTAGAGCTACGCTCAGCCGGTCCAGTTCGTTCCTGCGCGTCACCAGCAGCCGCGATATGACGGAGTTCAATTCGGTAGCACGCGATTCCAGTTGTCGGCGCATCACTCCGGTACGCACCCGCAGATCGTGACGGCGGAGATGCGCTTCGAGCGCGTCCATTCGGCGGGCGTGGCGTTTTAGAATGCCCGATTGTGACTGCGCCAGCCGAAAAATTAGATCGTCCAACCGCTGCTGGCGTCGCGCGATCGAGTCCTGCATGCGCGCGAAAACCGCGTTCTGTACGAGATTGGAAAGCTCGTTATTCGCCCGCAGCAGCTTGTAGTTCACGGCTTGCGCCAGGCGTTTCCGAAAAGCCAGCAGCTTCTCCGACAGCTCCTGCTTGGAACGGATGACCAGCTCCGCCGCGGCCGAAGGAGTTGGCGCGCGAAGGTCGGCGACAAAATCGCAGATGGTGAAGTCGGTTTCATGACCAACTGCCGAGATGACCGGAATGTCGGAAGCGGCAATGACACGCGCCAGGCCTTCGTCGTTGAAGGCGAAGAGATCTTCGAACGAACCGCCGCCGCGAGCCACGATGATGACGTCGACATGGCCGTGCCGATTGAAGTAGCGCACGCCTCCACTGACCTCAGAGGCGGCAACGTCGCCTTGCACCTGCGCCGGATAGATAAGCACCCCCACGGATTCATGACGCCGGCGAAGGATGTTCAGGATGTCCTGCACGGCAGCACCGCGCGCTGACGTAACCAGGCCGATGCGCTGTGGCAGTGCTGGAATCGGTTTCTTGCGCGCTGGGTCGAATAGACCTTCCGCGGCAAGCTTGTTCTTCAACTGCTCAAAGGCAACTTGCAGCGCACCTGCACCCTTGGGCTCGAGATGCTCAGCCTGGAACTGCAGATCTCCGCGCTCGTCGTAGACGGTGACGCGGCCGCGCGCGATGACTTGCAGCCCGTTCTCGGGACGAAAACGCAATAGCCGAGCCTGCGTGCGCCACATGATGGCGCGCAGCTGCGCCGAACCGTCCTTCAATGTGAAGTAGAGATGACCCGATTCAGCCGGCCGGTAGTTCGAGATTTCGCCTTCAACATAAACATCGGTAAAGGTTCGTTCCAGTTGGGTGCGCGCGGCGGCAACCAGCTCGCGCACCGCATAGATCTTGCGCGGCGGCGCCTGAAAGATCAGCCCCAGCTGTTCCGTGCCGGCCATTAGGGAAGTGTATCAAGTGCAGCCGTGAGCTTTGAGCTGTGAGCCTTGGGCCACAGCCAGCTGTCGGAAGAGTACCGCGCATTTGCGAGAAGTTACGCCCGGATTCTTAAGCCCATAGCCCACGGCTCATAGCTCATAGCTGACTTATCGCATCCGATTCACGAAGTACAACACCAGCGACAGAATGATGCTCAGGATGATCGAGGTCATCAGAGGAAAGTAAAACGTGGTGTGTTTGCCGCGATAGATAAGGTCACCGGGCAGGCGGCCGATGGGCAGATTGACCTTCCCCGCCAGAATCAGGATCAATCCAGCGACGAGCAGCAGCCCGCCAATCAACACCAGCATGCGGCCGAGGTCGCCCATAGCTCTAGACTAATACACGTCTGGACAATGGGTAGGCGTTCGTGTGCGCATAGGACGTGTCACTGCCGATCTGTTAGGTAGGCGTGAATCTTCGGGCAGCACTCCTCGCAGCAATGCCAACAATCTCCCACGAACTCGCTGACCCGTCTCAACAACTTCTTCCTCTGTGATCCGTTGGCCGGTGATGCCGGCGGCCATATTCGAGACGCAGGAGATCGCCAGCACCTCAACGCCCATGTCCCTCGCGACAATGACTTCGGGAACCGTGGACATGCCAACCAGATCGGCGCCAATCGTGCGAAGGAATTGGATCTCGGCCGGAGTTTCAAAGCTCGGACCGGTCACCGCAGCATAGACACCTTCCGACAGCTTCTCACCTAGCCGCTCGGATTCTGCCGTCGCCAGCTGGCGAAACCGCGCGTTGTACGCATCAGTCATGTCAGGATGACGCACCCCGAGGCGCCCGTCGTTCTGCCCGATCAGCGGATTTTGTCCGAGGAGATTGATGTGATCGCACAGCAATACCAGCGCGCCTTTGGTGAACTGCGGATTAATGCCTCCCGCTGCATTGGTCAGCACGAGCGCGCGCGCTCCCATCCGCCCCAGCACCTGCACGGGAAAGGTGACTTCCTTGGCCGAGTAGCCTTCGTAGAGATGCGGACGGCCCTGCATCACCGCGAGCGGAATATCGTCGAGTTTGCCAATCACCAACCTGCCCGCATGACCGGTTGCCGTGGCTCTGGGAAAACCTGGAATGGAATCGTACGGAATGATTGCGGCGTCCCGCAGTTCATCAGCGAAACTACCCAGTCCAGAGCCAAGGACCACGCCTATCCGCGGCCGCAAGCTGACCTGCGCCAGCACAAACTGCGCAGCTTCTTCGGCGCGCGCAAAGTCGTCGGTAACAATCGTCATTCGATAGCACAAGGAGAAGCGACCCGCTCAAGGCGAAGTATCAAGACTTGCCCTGCGAGCGTAGATCCTTCGACTCGCTGCGCCCGCTAGAATTGCTTTGCGGGCTCCCGCCGGCAAAACGGCTCTACTTGCCGATCTCTTCCAGATACTTCTCCGCCTCGAGCGCTGCCATGCAGCCCGTACCTGCAGCGGTCACGGCTTGTCGATAATGCCGGTCAGCCACGTCACCGCTGATGAAGACTCCGGGCGCGCGCGAGCAGACCAAATCCCTGGGAACGAGATACCCGTCGCCATCGCGAGCCAACTGATCGCCCACGAACTGGGCATTGGGCGTGTGGCCGATGCCGAGGAACATCGCGCTACTCGGCAGGTCCCACTGCTCGCCGGTTTTCAGATTGCGCAGGCGCAGTCCGGTCACTTCTTTCTTGGCGGCATCGAGCACATCGTCGACAACGGTGTCGGTCAGGAATTCGATCTTCTCGTTCTTCCGCGCGCGATCCAGCATGATCTTGGAGGCGCGGAATTCGTTGCGCCGGTGGATGAGAGTAACCTTCGAGGCGAAGCGAGTCAGGAACAGCGCTTCCTCCATCGCCGAGTCGCCGCCGCCGATGACCGCGATCTCCTTGCCGGAAAAGAAAAATCCGTCGCAGGTGGCGCACGACGAAACGCCATGGCCGATGAGCGCCTGCTCGTTCGGCAGCCCGAGCCAGCGCGCCGAAGCGCCACTGGCGATGATGAGCGTCCGGGTCAGCAGCGTCTCGCGTCCCAGATTCACCTCGAGCGGCTTCTTGCTGCCATCCGCGGCTTTGCGGCTGAGATCGACGCTGACCACGTGACCTGCCATGAATTCGGCTCCGAAGCGCGCAGCCTGCATCCGCATGTTGTCGATAAGCTCAGGACCCTGGATGCCTTCGGGAAAGCCGGGGAAATTCTCGACCAGTGTGGTGATGGCAAGCTGGCCGCCGGGTTCGTGGCCGTCGATGACCAGCGGAGACAGGTTGGCACGGGCGGCATAGATCGCCGCCGTCAGCCCGGAACATCCCGAGCCGACAATAATGACGTTGCGAACATTTTCTGGCATAGAAATCCGTTTGATTCTGTTCCACGCCGGAAGATGCAACGGCCTGGGTTCCTCCGGATTCTAGCAAAGAGTCGGAAGCCGTCAGTTCAGCAGCGGGCTGTCCGTCCCAGTCTGCGACCACTGCCCTTGTGCGCTGATGCAGGTATCATGTTTTAGTGCCGTTCCTTAGCTGATGGATGACAGCCGACAGCTGACAGCTTCTTTATGCCGATCCAGGTTCCCACATCCGCTGACGTGCGGGCCTATCTACGCCGCGCCCTGCGCCCCAAATCCAAGTTAGGGAAGACGACCCTCTGGTTTGGCTATCTGGCGGGGGCTCTGGAGATCCTGCGCGCGATCTTCCGTCCGGCGTCGAGCTCCATGCTGAGCGGCTGGGCGAGCTTCATCAGCTTCGTCTTTATCTTCTTCGCCTGCCTGATTGGAATTCGTTGGCTGCGGCGCGTGCTGATGTGGCGGCTACGCAATCGACTGATCGTCACTTACGTCTTCATCGGAGTGATTCCCATCATTCTGCTGGTCGCGATGGCGCTGCTCGCCGGATTTTCCTTTGCCGGACAGTTCGCAACTTACGTGGCCATGTCCGATCTGCAATCCGAGTTGCAACACCTGGAAGCCACCAACCGTTCGCTGGCAACCCAGTTTCGCACCCTCGCTCGCGACAGCAAATTGAATGAGCAGCTGGCAGGAGAAATCGCCAGCGCCTCGGACGAGCACTTTCGTCATCGTTCTGTCAGCGTTTGGGACAACGACAAAGCTTTCATACTTGGCGAACCCGGGCAAGTCCCGGCTCAGCCGATCAAGACGTCGCCTGCCTTGAAGGGAGATTTTGCCGGATTTGTGTTCGACAATAATCGCCTGCAGATGCGGGCTGTGAGAAACGTCGATTACGGGACGCATCATCTGACCGTGATCTCGAATTTGCCGATCACGGCCGACCTGCTTCGACACGCGGCTTCAGAGCTGGGAAAGGTGAGCATTTTCCCTCCCGAGGAGGACATCAGTCCCGAACCTTCCGCCTCCGCGAATAACACTTCGGGTAAGACGAAAGCTTCGGACAAAGGGCCCAAGATCATTATCGACAGTGGCTCCTATCGCACGACCTACAAAACTTCGGTGAACGTCGCCGGCGTTGAGGCTGGCAGCGTTCCTCCAGCATTGAACGCGCTGGACGTCAACTTCCCATTCGGCACTCGTATTGACCTGGTCAATTGGCAGACCGGTAAACCTCTGCCAGGCCTGATTGGCGTTGACACCCGTCCTTCGATGATCTACGCCACGCTGTTCAGCACACTCGGCGACTGGGCCAGCGGGGTGCGTTACATTCTCATCGGAATCGTGGCCGCGTTCGGCGTGATTGAGTTGATCGCGCTGTTCATCGGCGTGCGGCTGACGCGCAGTATGACGAAGTCAGTGGCTGAGCTATATAACGCGACCGAGCACATCAATCGCGGCGAGCTTCAGCATCGCATTAACGTTCGCACCAACGATCAAATGGCCGCGCTGGAGCAATCCTTCAACTCCATGACGCAATCGCTGGCCAACCTGATAGCAGAGCAAAAAGAGAAGCAGCGGATGGAGAGCGAGCTGGCCATCGCGCATGAGGTGCAGGACCTGCTTTATCCCGAGGACTTGAGCGGGTTGCCTTCGCTGGAGGTTCACGGGGTGTGTCAGCCGGCACGCACCGTCAGCGGCGACTACTACGATTTCATTCCGCTGAGCGAAGAGCGGCTGGTGCTGGCCGTCGGCGATATTAGCGGTAAGGGCATCTCGGCGGCGCTGCTGATGGCGACTGTGCATGCCTTCGTTCGCGCCTACTCGTTGGAGCCGGAACTCACCGTGGCCTCGGTTGCCGTGGGCGCCGGAGCGTCCGAGAGAGAGATGCTGACGCTAAGCCATGGCAACGGTAATGCCGTGGCCGGGTTATCGCCTGCCGTGCTGATGTCGACGCTGAATTATCAGCTCTTCCGCAGCACGCCGCCGGAAAAGTACGCAACGATGTTTTTGGGTTGCTACGATGCGGCCTCGCGCTCATTGATTTATTCCAATGCGGGTCACCTGCCTCCGCTACTCCTGGGTTCGGATGGCGAGGTTCGGCGGTTTGAAACTTCCGGCACCGTCGTCGGGTTGTTCGACGGCATGACCTATAGCGAAAGCACTGTGGACATGAAACCGGGCGATATCTTCGTCGCCTACAGTGACGGCATCACCGAACCGGAGAACGAGTTTGGCGAATTCGGCGAAGAGCGCCTCATCGAACTGATCCAGCAGCATCGCGACCAATCGCTGGCGCGGATCACCGAGGTGGTAACCGGGGCGGTTGCCGACTGGATCGCGGGCGGCGAACAACCGGACGACGTAACTCTGGTGTTGGCGCGGGCGCGGTGAAGACGAGCGATCCTGCTGCTACATTTACTGCTATGCCCGGAATCAGCGAGGCTGCGATCGGCGACCCGCAGAGGACGCGCGCCCGAATCTCTCCACGACAAGCCGCACTTCTTCTGTTGCTCACGATTGCCGGCGCGTGGCTGCGCTTGTCGCATCTGGGAGCCAAGAGCTTATGGCTTGATGAAGGCGCCACGGTTGCGCTGACCCGCGCATCGTGGCAGCACTTCGCCTGGGTGTGGTGGCACGGTGAAGCCAGCCTGCAGACCATCTACTTCCTGCTGATGCGCGGCTGGATTCATCTGGGCGACAGCGAAGCCTGGCTCCGCCTGCCTTCTGCGCTGTTCGGAATTGCGGCTATACCGTTGCTCTATTTCGTCGCTCGAAAATTCATGAGCGTGGAACCGGCATTAGCGGCTGCCGCGCTCCTGGCGTTTAGCCCCTCCCACGTTTATTACTCCCAGGAAGCTCGAGGCTACACGTTGGCAATTTTGATGGTGCTGCTGTCGACCTACTTCTTTGTGCGAGCGGTGGAACAGTGCCAGCGCAAAGATTGGACCTGGTGGATGGTAGTCAGCACGCTTGCGTTCTACTGTCACGATTTCACCGCCCTGGTGCTGGTGGCCCAGGCATGCTCGCTGATGTTCAAGGCTGAGCCTAAGCGCTGGCGGGCATTGCTGATTCGCGGCACGCTAATTCTTGTGCTCGCCCTTCCTGGGCTGACCTACGTTTTTCGCGCCTCGCCGGAGAATCTGCATTTCATCTGGATGCCGCGGCCAAATGCGAGGGAGTTTTGGCACCTGGCGGGATTCTTTGGCGGGAGCGGCGTCAAGGTGGTCGTTGCGGGGATTCTGTGGCTGGGCGGCATAGCAGCGATCTGGCGTAGCCGCAGATCTGGCGGCGACCGCGATGCTTTCTGGCGCGGAATGCTTATCGTGCTCTGGGCGCTGCTACCGGTGGCGATTCTCGCGCTGATCTCGGAGTGGCAGCCTTTGTTTCTCCAGCGCTATGTGATTTTTTCGTTGCCGGCAATGCTACTGCTTGCAGCGCTCGGCATGGACCAGTTGCAGAAGTGGAAAATCGGCATGATCTTGGTAGTCCTACTCTGTGGGATGTCGGTCCCGGCGATTATTGGCGAATATCACAAGCCGCGCGAGGACTGGCGCGCCGCGAGCAATACGATTCTCGCTGGAGCCACTCCCGGTGACGCAGTTGTCTTCTTTCCCTTTTATAGCCGTATCATGCTCGACTATTACCGTGACCGATCTGGTGCCAGCACGCCGCTGCAGGTCTTTGCGCCGCAATACTATGCCGGCGGCGAAGACGCACGAGACCTTCTAAAGGCGTTGGATTCCGAGCCAGGTCAATTCCGCCACGTCTGGGTAGTAGTGGCCGATGAGCGCACGACGATTGACAACTTCGAATATGGCCCTGCTGTAACGAACAAACTGGAGTCGATTTACGGCGAGCCTGCGGTGCGGAAGTTTGCAGACGTTGAAGTGCTCCAATATGGGCGGTAAAGGTTTAGTCTAGCCTGCACTGAAACAGGTTATAGCCCCACGGTTCCAGCTCGACATAGAGTCCTGACGACAGCATCGCGCTGCCATCGCGATCGTAGACGGCGCCGGACAAGAGATCAGTCAACTGCCATGTCTTGCCCTTTCCTTCTTGCCATGGAATCCTCACCTGGCCTTGAGATCTGATATCGCTCAGATTCACAACAATCAGATAACGATCGTCGCTGCCCGCCCAGCTCCATGCCACGAGGTTAAGAAAGCTCGCGTTGTCTGGCCAGCCGCTGCGCTCGCAGAGTTGCCAATTCCCTGCCCGAAAAACCGGATGGTCGATCGCTTTCAGAAGCTTTCCGTAAAAGGCCTCCAACCCCTCATCGATTGGCTCAGCCGGTCGCCGCCCGAGAAATACCGGCAGGCGCACCTTGCGTCCTCCAAACTGGCCTTCGTGAAACATGCGAGCACCGGAAAGCGTAGAAGTGACAACCGCGGCAGCCTTCTCTTTCGCGCCTGCAAAAGCGCTCGCAGCGCGAGGCTCGTCATGGTTCTCCAGAAAACGTAGAAGCTTGCTTTGATAATTCAGATCAGCGCACAGATGCAATCGGACGGCTTCGGCGCTGTCGTGCTCCAGGCGATCATAGAGCCGCTTGTCGTAGCAAAAATCAAAGCCGTGGTGCTGCAGTTCCGCCTCGAGATCCCAGTAGGCCTCCGCAATAAACAGGAAATCTTGATGTGCTTTCTTGACTGCGGGAATAACCGCGTCCCAGTATTCCCCGGCTGGGCGATCTCCGGCTCGCTTCCCCCAGGTGCGTTCGAAGACCGCATTGAGCAGAAGCATGGCCATATCGCAGCGAATCCCGTCGCACTGCGCCGCGATATTCGAGATCGTGTCAATCACGGCCCGGCGGAGACCCGGCTTGAAGGCGTTCAACTGCACCACATCCGGCCATGCTGGGAAGTACGGATCGCGGCCACGAGCAAGAAATTTGCCTTGTACCTCAATGTAGGACTTCGGATCGCTCTTTGCCTCATCTGGACCGACCTGGATGAAGTAGTCGGGATACCGGGTGACCCAGAAATGATCGGGCGCTACGTGGTTAGGCACAAAATCCAACACAAGCTTCAAACCGCGGCTGGCCAGCTGCTTACGCGCGGTTGCAAGACCCAGTGGGCCGCCGAGGTGCTGGTCGACTTTGTAGGCGCGAACACAATATGGTGATCCCACATTGTCAGACACCTGGAAATCCGGCAACGCTCTCCGGAAGTCCTCCAGCAAGGCTGGATTCTGGTTGGCGATCGCAATACCGACAGGACTGCGCTCCCACACGCCCATGAACCACACGGCGTCGAAACCATAGGACGCGAGCGCGTCCCATTCGGCATCTGGCACGGAACTCAAGTCGATCGGCTGACCGTACTTCTGCCCAAGCTCCGTGAGCCAGACCCAGGTGTTGATCTCATACAATGTGGGATGTCGTGGCCAGAGAGTCATGATTATCAGCCTCCCAAAGTCAACGGCTACTTGCCAGCGTGCGGGGCCACTTCTTGACCCACCTTTGTAAACCCGTCCAGCGCGTCGTGCAAGCGCGGAAAGAGCAGCTCAGGTCCGATGACTTCCGTTAGGTGGTGCCGATCAAGGTCAGCCTTGAGAGACGCTGGGACGCGCGCGAAGGCCAGCACAACTCCTACCTTTGACAACGCGTTCTGAAGCTGCCGCAGCACGCGCGCTGCCGTGTAGTCGAGGTTGGTAATGGCCTCGGCATCTACCACGACCCAGCGTGTGGAGGACGGCGCTGGTCCCACGAGGGTGCGAATCTCGTTCGCAAAGCGGCCGGCGTTGGCGTAGAAAAGCGGCGCGCCGAAACGATAGATCGTTAATCCGGGTTGCGTGACCGCGCCCGGAGCTACTGGAATCAAACGCCGAAATAGTCCGGCCTCGTCGACCAGTACACCGGTATGAGGGTGGTAGCTGTGTTGGACAATGCGCAACAACGACAACACCATCGCCAGGATAATTCCCTGCTCAACTCCGACGCCTACAACCGTCACCGCAGTAATAACCGCCAAAGCAAATTCGCCCGGGCTCTCGCGCCGCATACTGGCCAACCCGCGCAGATCAACGAGTTTGATCGCAATGATAAATACGATGGAGCCCAGCACGCAGCGCGGCAAATACTGCACCGGCTTGGTGAGCGCGAGGAGCACGACAGCGACAATACCCGCCGTGCATATCTGAGCGAACTGGCTGCGCCCACCCGAACTTTCCACCATCGCCGTCTGGGTCGGACTTCCGTTGACGACGAAGGTTCCGCTAAATGCAGCCGCGGCATTCGCCGCCGAGAGGCCGACAATGTCGTCGTTCTCATCCAGCGGCTGCTGATGCCGCACGGCATAGACACGCGCGGTTGCCGCGCTCTGAGCCACGATCATGACGAAGCACGATCCCGCGATCCCAATCAACAACTCGAGGTCATGCCAGTTAATCGGCGGCAGTGCAAGGTGCGGCAGACCGCCGGCTACAGGTCCGACGGTGGTGATGCCGTGCCCGGCAAAATTCCACACCTTACTTGCGGTGACCGCAGCGACTACCGCGATCAATGGCCCAGGGATCTTCGGGGAAACGCGCCCGAGCAGCAACACGCCTGCGATTACCGCGAACGAAACGGCAAGCGTTGGTAATCGCACGCCGTGTAGGTCGTGCACGACTTCGTTAAGTTGCAGAAGAGTTCCGTGCGAATGAATCTCAAGCCCTAAGACTTCCCCGAGAACAGCGATGCCAACCTGAAAGCCCACGCCGGTTAGAAAGCCGACCAGCACAGTTTGCGAGAGGAAATCAGCCAGAAATCCGAGCTTGAGCAATCGCGCAACCAGCAGGAAGACAGCGGTTAGCAGAGCTACCTCGCTGGCTAGCTCAACGTAGCGTGGGCTGCCAAGGGGAGCTAATCCAACCAGTCCGCCGGAGAGAATGGCAGCGGTGGCGGAATCCGCAGCAACCACCAGATAGCGCGAGGATCCGAAGGCGGCGAACGCGATGGGAGGAAGCAGCAGCGTATAGAAGCCGGTCACGACCGGCGTGCCGGCGATCTTGGTATAGCCGAGAGCTTGCGGAACATTCATCGCCGCCAGTTGAAAGCCGGCGAGCGCATCGCGAACCGCTTGCGACCGCTGCAGGGGGCGCACGCTTTGGAACAGACTCCACCAGGGCCGATGTGGGCCGTCGTCGCTCACTTTTTGACCTCGGGATCATTCTGCGGCGTGGTTTGTCCCAACATGTCCTCGTCGTGACGTTCCTTGTCGCGAAGCTTGTGGATCTCGACCTTGGCCGAGTCATGGATCTGCTTCTCTTCCAGCTTTTCTTCCTTCCGGATGGCTCGCCTTTCGAAAAATGATGCTCCTTTGGATCCGTCCTCGGACTGCAATCTGTGAGCCTTGATAGCCTCGGTCTCGCTCTTGAGGACATTGTGTTCAGCCGTGCGTGCAGCTGCACGCAGGTTGAGCTCCTCCGCGCGTTCCACCTCCAGCTGTTCGATCAGCTTTACGTAATTCGTGACGAGGCTGACCAGCACGCCGGTAGTCCAGGCAAGAGTGAACAACCCTGAGATAGCAATGATGGGGCTGATGTTGCGCCAGTTCCCAGCCAGATCGACGGTGCCGTAGCCAAGGGTGGTGTAGGCGTTGGCGCAAAAATAAATGGCGTCAGTGGGGCGCACGATCAGGCCGAGCCAGATCAGCGAGTAGGCCCACATCACGATCTCAGCGATGTGCATGGACAGCATCAGGAAAACGGCCCAGCCGAAGAGGAGTCCGGCACGGCCCAGATGCGGGCGGCCAAGTCTCAGCCGGAGTTCGGCCCGCTTGAAGGAGACGAGGATGCCATGCAGACCCACGCCATGAAACAGCATGAGCAGCACCAGGATGAGGGACCCGATGCCGATCGCCGCCATCGGCTTGAACTCGTCAGGGATCTTCAGCAACAGCGATGAAAGGCTGGGCAATGCGCTATCCCTCTGGCTATCGCTTCATCAGACTGTAACATTGCGGGTCAAGCATGGGCAGTGAGCAGCTCGCGCGCGATCCGCGCATATAGATCGATGGCGTCCAGCAACTGCTTTTTCTCGATGTACTCACCTTCGGTGTGAGCCACGTGAATGGAGCCGGGACCGATCAGCAGCGGCGTCCCCCAGTTGGTGAGCGCGGGAATATCGGTGGTGAACGCCGCGACCATGGTGTCGATGCCGGGAATCGTGCCGAGCTCCATGAAAGGAATTTCCAAGATGAAGTTGGCTTCGGCCTTGTTGCCGGCTGCTTGCGCGATCCGCTGCCGCAGGTCTTCCGACGGACCGACCAGGCGGAACAGCAGATGAGCCATGGCGTGATCCGGAATGACGTTGGGCGCGCGGCCACCTTCAATCAACCCGATGTTCAATGTGCACGGACCGGCCTTGGGATTGGTGGGCAGCTTCAGTTTGCGGATCTCATGCAGCGCGTCGAGCAGCTTCTCGACTGCGGATTCACCGAGCTCGGGATAAGCGGAATGCGCCATTTTGCCGCGCGCGACCAGCTCGATTCGCAGTGTGCCCTTGGAAGCGACGGCCAGGCGGTTCTCGGTCGGCTCACCGTTGATGAGGAACTTCACACCGCGAGGCTGCTGGTTGGCAACCTGAGCACCCTGACTGTCGCGTTCCTCGCCCACGAGGAAAAGCAATCCGGCGTGAATGCCCTCGGCCTTCAACTTCTCTGCAGCTGCGATTTGAGCCACGATGATGCCCTTGGCGTCGCACGAGCCGCGGCCATAGATGCGATCAGCCGTTTCCGAAGAAGGAATGAACGGCGGGACCGTATCCATGTGGGTAGAAAGCGCGAGTTGAGGATTCGGATGCTCAGGGTGCGTGGCCCAGACGTCGAAGCGATCGCCTTCGACGGGAATTCGTTCCACGTGATAGCCGAGCTGAGTCAATTCATCGGCTAGCGTGTTGCCGACCGGGCCTTCCATGCCGGTCGTCGATTCGATGTCCATCAGCTTGCGAGTGAGCGCGAAAACGTCCATCTCGGCAGAATAGACGATTTCGCAGCAGAGACAGAACAACTGAATTCGGGCAGTGGGTCTGTTTGAACTAATCTGGTTATGGTCCAGGGAGCACGCCTTTGAGGCGTGCATAAACAGCCGAGTTTCAAGACGCGCTTTAGCGCCTTAGGTAATCGATACCATTACCTCAGCGGCGAAAACCGGGATATCCAGGAAAAGCTTAACTGCACGCCTGGAACAGGCTGCGGAAAAACTCGTAGCGCGACCCGCGTGTCGTCGGCTGAAGCCGACTCAGAATAGGAAATAAACGGCTTAAACGCTGGCCTGAAGGCCAGCTCTACCCGAAGCCACGCTCCGGTCGACTTTTTCAGCAGCCTGTGGAACGCGTGCTCCGCCCCGGGCAGAATTTCAAACCGATCCACTACCCCAATCGAGTCTCGTTTAGCTCAACCGCCGTTGTTAGTGGCGACGCTCTCCACTACAATTCCGGCTGAATCCAGCAATAAGAAAAGCAGCGCGGCAGGAATGCGACCGCCCATGTTTTGTAGAGTCGTTGTACTCACGGGAGAGATTCAATGACACGTTACGGAGTGTGTGTGGTTGGAATTGCAGTTCTAGCTGTCAGTCTTGGTTGGGCACAGGGCGCTTCGCCGCAATCTACCAGCGCACAATCCACTGCGGCCCAGCCTTCTGTCAGCGGCACGGTTGTCTATCGCGAGCGCATGGCGCTGCCGCCGGACGCAGCCATCGAGGTCAAGCTGCAAGACATCTCCGGCCCCAAAGGAACCGCGAATACGATTGCGGAAACCGTCTTCGGCAGCGGCGGCAAACAGGTGCCCATCCCATTCCAGATCTCTTATAACCCGGCGGACATCAATCCCGCGCACAAGTATCAGGTCCAGGCCAACATCAGGGTGAATGGCAAGCTGATGTTCACCGGTGTCATCCCTTATCTGGTGATCACGAACGGCGAGCCATCGCAAGTAGCGTTGCTGCTGGAGCGAGCTCCGGAGAAGCCTGCCCAGCCTGCGGGACGAAAGTTGACGGGAACGAATTGGAAGCTTGTCCAGGTGAACGGCCAACCTGCTGTCGCAGCCGAAGGCAGCGAGGCGCACATATTCCTGGAGAAGAAGGGAATGTTTTCGGGATCGACGGGCTGCAATCAGATGACTGGAAGTTTCATCGCCTCGGAGGGCGCGCTGCAGTTCACGCCGGGCGGAATGACGATGAAGATGTGCGCGCAGCCGCTGATGGAGCAGGAGCAGGCGCTGGTGGCAGCGATCAAAGCCACCACGAATTACGAAATCGATGGCGACGCGCTGGAGTTGCTCAACGGCACGCAGCCGCTGGCGCAGTTCGCGGCAAAACCGAAGCAATGACCTAAAGTCTGATTAAGTTCCATGAAAGGCCACGGCGGCTAAAGAGGCTGGCGAAAAAGTCAGAACCCACGTCCTCGCGGGCTGAAGCCCGCTCGGGGGTAATAAAAATAAGCCGCTTATCGGCACGACTAAAGTCGTGCCCTGTTACGAAGCGCGCGCAGAACGGGTTTTTCAGCGGCCTCTAAAGCCGCTATGATTTTGCTGGGCTTACGGACGGCCTGAAGGCCGTCCCCTTCAGGCCCAGACTTAATGAGAGTCTCCCTGGCAGTCGCGAACCTATTTTGCGGGTTTGGGATTGATACCGGCCCACTTCTCCAGCAGGCTCAGAGTCGCGGCGTAGTCGAGATCGTCCCAGCCCTCTTCGCTCGACAGCTCGTAAATCTCGTCGACCGTCTCGAGCGCAGGTAGCTTGACGCGATTCTCTTTGGCGACATCCAGCATGAGGTGAATGTCTTTGTGCATCAGGCGCAGCGGGAAGTTCGGTGAATAGTCGCGGCGCATGACGAATGGCGCTTTGTAATCGATCGCGCCCGAGCGCACCATCGAGGCCTGGATCAGCTCCAGCAGCTTGTGGGAGTCCACGCCCAGCTTCTGCGATAGGGTGAACGCTTCAGCAAAACCCTCGTAGATGAGGGCCAGCTGCAGGTTCATGCAGAGCTTGGCGGCCTGGCCTTTGCCGATCCCGCCCATGTGAATGACCAGCTTGCCCATAGCCTTGAAGAGCGGATCGAGATATTCAATCGGCTCGTTTGCACCGCCGACCATGAAGATGAGCTGACCGTTTTCCGCGCCGATCTTGGAGCCGGTGACGGGAGCGTCGACCCAATGCACGCCGCGCTCGTTGGCGCGTTCGGCGAAGCGCACCGTAGCCGACGGGGAAATCGTGCTGGAATCCACGACGATGGCGCCTTCGTGCAGCGACGCCTTCAGAGCGCCGTCGTCGCCGAAGATCACGCGCTCGACGGCGGCCGTGTCGGCGACGCAGGTCCAGACGACCTCGGCTTCCTTCGCCGCATCCGCGGGAGAAACTGCGGTAGTCGCGCCGTCGACGTGCTGGCGGGCGGTGCGGTTCCATACCGATACTTCATGTCCGGCCGCAACCAGCCGGGTGGCCATTGGACGCCCCATGATGCCCAAACCGAGGAAGGCAATGCGCATGCTCTGCTCCTTATGGTTTCAGGATTTCGACATCACACCATGAATGCGCGTGGCGCCACTTCCCGAACTAATGATTTAAGCTGAGTGCAACACTAAGGTCAAGGACATCGGGGGCTCGGCAGCGGTTTAGTTTGAAACAGTACCACTACCGGCGCGCCGGATGTCTCGCATCGCCAAAGCTGCGGTGAACGTCTAATTATTACGACTTCCATGTTAGGACCCACGATTCGACGCAAGGCCAGCCGCTTTGGAACCCTGGTGCGCTCCTCGGCAATGACCCGGCGAACGGGAGTTACCCGTAAACCTATACTGGCTCGCCGTGACGAGCTGGGCGTTACCTTCATCGGACATTCCAGCTTTTTCCTCCAGCTTGGCGGCAAAAACATTCTCGTCGATCCCAACTTCGCGCGCTGGATCTTCGTGCTGAAGCGGCTGCGGCGGCCTGGCTTGCGACTACGCGAGTTGCCGCCGATTGATGCGGTGCTGGTTTCGCATGCGCACTTCGATCATCTGCACCGGCCGTCGTTGCGGGCCATCGCGCGGCTGACGCGCTGGCATTCGGGCAAGCGCCCGGTGATCGTGGTACCTCGTAATGTGCGCGATCTGGTCAGCGATCTGGGATATGGGCGGGTGGTCGAGCTCGATTGGTGGCAAAGCCTTCGGCTTGGCCACGTCGAGGTAACGCATGTGCCCTCCCGGCATTGGGGAGCTCGTATTGTCCGCGATATGCATCGCGGATATGGCGGATACGTGCTGCGCGCCAGTCAACATTCCCTCTATCACGCCGGCGATACGGCGTATTTCGAAGGCTTTCGCGAGATCGGCGAGCGCCTGCAGCCGCAGTTAGCTATGCTGCCGATCGGGGCCTATAATCCTGCTTCGTTCCGGGAGGTGCACACCAGCCCGGAGGATGCCGTGCAGGCGTTTGTTGATCTGGGATCGCGCTGGATGATACCGATGCATTACGGAACGTTCCGCCTCTCGCAGGAGCCGATCGAGGAACCGCTGCAGCGCTTGCGTCAGGAAGGACAGCGGCGCCAGATCGAGAAGAAGATCTGCGTGCTGGAAGAGGGCGTGACGAAATTCTTTGAATAGCAGTGGCCAGTGACTAGTGGTCAGTGGCCAGAATCCACCTCATAGATCATTCTGGTTTGAACGAAGGTTCGTGTCAGGGCACGACCTTGGTCGTGCCGAAAAGAACGCGAGAACAACTTGGGCTTTAGCCCCTGTACCGGGAAGCGCAGGGGCTAAAGCCCGGTCGAACCACGGAGCGTTCGGCACGACTGAAGTCGTGCCCTGACACAAAGCAATCCATGAGGTAGCCTATTTCTTGAGACCGTCTAGCCATGGTTTCCCGGAGGTTTAACTTGAAGCGAACCGCTCTGCTATTGCTCTTCACTACCCTTCTGTCGGTGTTCGCCTGGGCCGATAATATCTATAAGGACGGCAGGATCGTTAAGTGGGAAAACGGTACTTACGCGACAGGTTCCAAGAAACATCCGACCAACAACTGGGTCGTCTACCAGCTGCAAGGGGCAGACAACTCGACTTACTCGATCGCCCGCAAGAAAGAAACCAAGCCGGAGATGCAGGCTGGAGACGCGGTGCAATACGAGATGAAGAAGAGCAATGAGATAACCGTGATTCGGGCTAACGGCAAGAAACAGACCTATCAGATCGTGGGACAGACGGCAGCGCCAGCGCCGACCCCGGCACAATAATAGCTGTCGGCGAGAAGCTATCCCATAAATCGCTTTGTATCAGGGCACGGCTTCAGAGGCTACGGAAAAACTCGTAGCGCGACCCGCGTGTCGTCGGCTGAAGCCGACTCAGAATAGAAGTAAACGGCTTAAACGCTGGCCTGAAGGCCAGCACTACCCGAAGACCACGCTCCGGCCGACTTTTTCAGCAGCCTATTCAGCCGTGCCGCTACCGGCCCAGATAAGAACCGGGCTTCAGCCCCTGAGAGAATGTTTTGCAGGGTCTGAAGCCCTTACATTCACCACGCTCGTCCGGCACGACCAAGGTCGTGCCCTGATACAAACCGCAGCGATTTATGAGATAGGCAGATAGGCTCTAGTCCTTTGCGCTGAATCCCAGTCTCTAAGCCTTCGGCTTAGGCCTGCTGGTAATGCGCCGGGAGGGCGGGGGTGAAGTCGCAAGCACGCCTGACAGGTGCTCGACCTCCGTTACCACGCGATCCAAATCATCGATGAGCGGCTTCAGACGATGGGTTATGCCGCCGGCCCGATACTCCCTCACCAAAGAACGGTAATACCACAGCGTCTTGACCTTGGGCGCCGAGAAGCGCGTGAAGATGATCTCGCCGTCATAGCGCAGGTCGCGCAGCACGGCGCGAACGTTATAGAGCTTGTCGGCGGCAGAGACGAAGCGGGTTTCGGCGTCCTCGTGGCGAATGCGGCGCAGATAACGGAATTTGCGCCGCTCCCAGCTTTCCTTCTTCTTGGGATCCTCGGCGTAAGAGTCGGTGCAGCCATCGACCATCTTGGCGACGCGCGCGCCGAAGAGCTGTTCGATCACCTTGAGCATCGGCCGGCCGCCGTGGTCTTCGACAGCGTCGTGCAACAGAGCGGCAATCCCCATCTCCTCATCGCCGCCGTAATCGAGCACGATGGAGGTGACTCCCAGCAGATGCGAGATATAGGGAATGCCGCTCTTCTTGCGGTCCTGCTCGCGATGGATCTGAGAGGCGAAGAGCAGGGCATGGTCGAAGCGCGTGGACAGCGGAATGAACTTGCGATCGAACGAAGCGGGCAACTTGGCAGTCATAGAGGATTGCGGGACTTTGCTGCAGACAGAATAGCGTACTCGGGAGCAGTCAACCCACTGGTAATTTGGGCAGTTCGAAATTATCCTGCTGCCTCAAGCCGATCCTATCTTTGCGACGAGGTCTGTGACGTGGAGACTATGTCCGGTGGTTTTGCGTTTATCACGCTGGTGGTGGTGTTCTCGGTTGCCGGCCTGCTGCTGGTGCGCCGTTACGCCAACGTGGAGTGGCTAAAGCGGCAGCACGAAGTCGCCAGTTTTTTCTTTCTGATGATTGGGACTCTGTACGCCGTGCTGATCGCCTTCGCGATCTTCGTGGTGTGGACGCAGTTCCAGGACGCGGGCACCAATCTGGAGCACGAGGCGAATGAGGTCGGCGATTTATCCCGCATGGCAATGACCATGTCAGAGCCGATGCGAAGCGATGTTCGCAGCGCTTTAGCTGACTACATTCACGCCGTCGTGGACGACGAATTTCCCGCCATGGCGGCCAGCCGTACCAGCCCGCGCACCTGGCAGGCGGTGGAAGGTCTTTGGATGGTTTACGCCAACGCCGAGCCCACGACGCTCAAGATGCAGGCGAACTATGCCGAATCGCTGAAGCACCTGAACGACCTCAACAACTATCGACGCACCCGGCTATTCACCATGCGTGGCACGGTGCCTTCGATGTTGTGGTTCCTGCTTTGCGTGGGCGGTGTGGTGCTGATTATCTTCACCTATTTTTTCGGGCACGACAGCGTGTTATCGCAGGCAGCGATGACCGCCGCGCTCGCGGGCCTGCTGGCATTCAGCCTTTTTCTTATCTACTCCTACGATAGCCCGTTCTCCGGCGCGGCCCGCATCAGCCCTGCTCCGTTGCAACTGGAATTGCAGCACGTCATGGCACGACACTAGGCAGGAACGCGCACCCGTCGCGGGCTAAGGCCCAGACAAGAAAAAACAAATGGCTTATCGGTACGACTAAAACAGGCTGCTGAAAAACTCATAGAGCGACTCGCGTGTCGTCGGCTGAAGCCGACTCAGAATAGGAAATAAGCGGCTTAGACGCTGGCCTGAAGAGACTGTGTCGCGAGTGGTGTCGCCGCTGACGCGGCTCTGACTTTTCCCACACTAACCCGGGGCTTACGCCCCGGGCTCAATTCGCTACCGCCGCTGCGCGGCTGGTTGCGTCCCAGTTCGGGATGTTTATCCCACTCAGAAATTTGCTCTCCAGTCGCGACACAGTCTCTGAAGGCCAGCACTACCCGAAAACCACGCTCCGGTCGACTTTCCAGCAGCCTGTGAAAGTCGTGCCCTGACACAAAGCGCTCGAAATCCGAAACTCTATTTTCCTGACGGCTGTTTGCCCGGGGTGTAGATGGTTCCCTTCGGCTCAAACAAAGTTGGCGCCAAGCCGGTGTTGTAAGTGAAGGAGGTCATGAAGCGCTGGCTGGTCATGTCGCCGTCGCGATAGCGCACCGTGCTGTAGGGCGTCTGCACACCCTGCACCGGCTTGTAGTTGCTGAAGACAGTTGACTCCTCGTCGAATTGCCGGTCGCTGGGATCGCGCCAGCTGTAGGAAATTTTCACCGGCAGGCGCGATGTGCCGTCGATGGAAAGCGTCACGCTGTCGTTACTGGCATTGAGCACGGTGATCTGGTCAGCGAGATTGCGCTCCACCAGGGCCGTGCCGCTATAGAGAATCATGGTTCCGGCCGCGGGCAGCCAGTTGCGCACAACCCATTCCAGCGAGTGATCGCGGCGGCGAAGATAGTCCTGCATCTCCTTCGGGTCCTGGGTCGCGGTGCCCTTGTAGGTGATCTCGTACCCTTTGTCGCCAGTGAAAAGCTCGACGACGTCGCGCTGCTTGGTGAGCTCGATGCGCTCCTTGTCCGGCCACTCCCAGAAGCGCCAGAACACCAGCCCGGTACTGTTGGGCTGGCCGTGATAGAAGCCGTAGGTGCGGCCTTCGCTCTGCATATCGCGCACGTTGAGCCAGGCGTCGCCGCCGAGCGCGCGGATCATCTGGTTGAGAATCTGGAAGGACTTTTGCACGCTGGGATCTTTGGCGGAGGCGAACTGCGCCGTAGGCCAGCCCGCAGGAACGGACGATTGAGCCGGGGCGGGCGACTGGGCAAAGTCGGCTGTGACAAGGACCAGAACGAAGGCAAGGGATGCAGCTCTGCGCATGGAGATTATTCTATCCCGCTGCGAAAGGCTCTAGCGTAGAGAACCCGACGCGCTCCGTCCTTATGAGGCGCGGCATGAAGTAACCATCCTGAAAATGTTTGTGGCGCCTGGAACTCTGGCATAGAATACTGCCCCACAGCAAGTTAGAGCGTAGAGAGGTGTCTTATGGCCACTTTTATGGCGTCGCTTCAAAATGTACTCTTCGACACTCTATACTCTCAATTTCAAAATCGCCTGAATAGGCAGGCAGATGAGGCAACTGAGAAGACCGATGACTACGCGACCAAGCTGGAATCGGCTACTGGCAATGACATGTTCAAGTATCTGCTTCTAATAAATGTCGCGGCGATCGAGAAATATGTAGCTCAAACCCGAATTCAAGCGCAAATAAGCTTTCGGCTTTGCAAGCGGGTGGCGCTGTGGTCGTTCGTCCTTATCGCCGCCGGCGTGGCCCTTGCGATTTACTCCTCGATTTGGGGCGATAAGGCGTTAGATGCAGCCAAGCTGTCTGCGCTGTCCGGCATAATCACGCAGTTCATCGCTGCTGTGTTTTTCTATCTCTACAACCGCACACTTCAACAGTTCAATCTGTTTGGCGAAAAGGTTGCTACGGCCGAACGGATTGCGATCTCATTACTGGCAAATGCTGCCATAAGCGATCAGGCGAAACGTGATGCATCGACAGCGGAACTTATCAAGGCATTACTGGCGGTTCAAGCCGCCGCTTCGTCCGCCGTCGCGCCCCCGGCACCGACGCCTGCGACCTGATATCAGTGCTTCCGTGACCGCTTGGCGCTCGGGGGTCGCTCCTCGACGATGGCGAACTGGATGCGCCGTTGCGAGCGGTCGATGCGGTCGACGAGCACGCGAATGGGATCGCCAAGCGAATATGTCTTGCGGCTGCGCTGGCCGATGATCTGCTTCGTGTTCTCGTGATAGAGGTAGTGATCGTCGGCAAGCGAAGAGAGCGGGACGAGGCCTTCGATGAACATATTGGCGAGCTCGACGAACAGGCCAAACTTGGTGACGCTGACGACGAGGCCGTCGAATTCGTCGCCGAGGCGCTCTTCCATGAACTTCATTTTTTTCCATTCCATCAGCTCGCGTTCGGCCTCGTCGGCGCGGCGCTCGGATTGGCTGGACTCTTCGGCGATGTCGTGAAGTTCGGCCTCGGGGACAACCGCAGATCCCTCGGCTGCGCTCGAACGTGGCCGTTCTCGCTCCCCTCGGGATGACAATTTGTTGCCGGTCCGCGAGCTGTGCATTTCCGCAGTCCTTTTCGACCAGGGCGATGGTGATTCGCTATGCGGGGCATCTCCCACCCCGATGGGGACGCCGTGTTCGTCGTGCTCCGTGGAGTCGCGCAACACCTCCTTCAGAATTCGGTGCACGATCAGATCTGGGTAGCGGCGAATTGGCGATGTGAAGTGCGTGTAGGTTGGAGCGGCCAGCGCGAAGTGGCCTTCGTTCTTCTCGGAGTAGCGCGCCTGCTTCAGCGATCGCAGCATGAGATATGACAGGATGCGCTCCTCTGGCTTGCCCGCGATCTTCTGCGTCAGCTTCTGATACATGCGCGGGGTGATGTGGACGTCTTCCGGGATCTCCAGCGTTTTGGCGCGCTGTCCGGTGCCGGAGCGCTCGCGGCGCTCGGCCTTGAACTGCACCCGCTTGACCGGTATAGGACCGACGCCGAGCGAATAGCCGAAACGCGCGGCGATGGTCTCGAAGTCCATCACACGCTTGGGATCGGGCTTTTCGTGAATGCGATAGAGCGACGGAACGCCCTTGTTCTCGAGATAGCCGGCGACAGACTCGTTGGCCGCCAGCATGAATTCCTCGATGATGCGGTTGGCGATGTTGCGCTCCGAGCGCGTGATGCTGGTCATCAGGCCGTGCTCGTCGAATTCGATCACCGGCTCGGGCAGATCGAAGTCGATGGAGCCGCGGCGCACGCGTTTGCGGTTGAGTATCAGCGCCAGCTCGCGCATCAGCTCGAAGACGTCGATCAGCCGGCCGTAGTGCTTGCGCAGCGCGGGATCGCCTTCGAGGATGAGATTGACGTTGGTGTAGGTCATGCGCTCGGCGGAGCGAATGACGCCCTCGCTGAGCGTGTAGCCGACGACCTCGCCCTGGTGGTCGATCTCCATCACGCACGACAGCACCATGCGATCGACCTGTGGACGCAGGCTGCACATGTCGGTGGAGAGCTCGATGGGAAGCATGGGGACGGCGCGATCGGGAAAGTAGACCGAGGTGCCGCGCAGGCGCGCCTCGAGATCGATGGCCGATTCCTCGCGAACGTAGTGAGCAACGTCGGCGATGTGGACCTGGAGCTCGAAGCTGCCGTTGGACATGCGGCGCACGGTGACGGCGTCGTCGAAGTCGCGAGCAGTTTCGCCGTCGATGGTGACGATGGGCAGCGCGCGAAAGTCGCGACGGTGGCGCAGCTGGCCGGCGGGAATGATCGGCTCGAATGTCTGCGCTTCCTGCAGGACCTCGACCGGGAAGCGATGCGGCAGGTGGAATTTGCGGATGACGATCTCGACGTCGACTCCGAAGTCGTCTTCGTAGCCGAGGATTTCGATCACCCGACCGCGAGGGTTCTCGGTGGGTGAGGGCCACTCCGTGATCTCGACTTCGACGACCACGTTCTCCAGGTCATCCCAGTCGCGGCGACGGGCTTCGGTACCGAGGACGCGATCTCGCCCGGACTGCCCCGCCCTAGCCAAAGGATGGCTAGAACGGGGCACCCGATGTTCCTCTTGCCCCGTCCCTAGTTTCTCTCCCAAGGCACGACGGTTCGGTGGCTCTTGGACATCCACCGTTGTCTCGTATCCTGGGTGCCCCGTTCTGGCCGTCTTCTGGCCAGGGCGGGGCAGCATTGTTCCTGCGTCACCGGGCCATTCCAGGCCGCGCGGGATGATGACCTGCTGTGTGACCTTCTCGTCCATGGGGGCGACGTAGTTCTGGCGCGAGCCGTAGTGGAAGGTGCCGACGACGGTCGGGTTGCCGCGCGTGAGCACGCGCAGGATGCGGCCTTCGGAGCGGCCGTCGTCAGGCGCGCCAGGTCGCTTACGGGTGAGCTCGACGAGCACCTGATCGCCATGCATCGCCGAGCCGATGGCAGGCGGCGGGATGAATACGTCGCCAGAAATCGTCAGGCGCTGTCCGGCGTTGGGGATGACGAAGCCGTAGCCGTCGCGATGCATGGTGAGCCGGCCGGCGACGAGGTTCTGGCGAGCAGCGGCATGTTCGGCCAGCGTGTAGCGATCGCGTCCGGTCTCGATCAGGCGACCGCTCTTGACCAGCGCGGCAATTCTGCCAGGGAGCTGCCGACGCTCGTCGCCGCGCAGGTTGAGCTCGCGGATGAGCTGCTTGTATCCGGCGGAGTGGTGCGGCTGGCGTTCAATGTGCTTCAGGATGGCCTGGTCGGAAAGCATTTTAAGTCAGTAGCCAGTTGCCAGTAGTCAGTTGCCAGCAGCCGGTTGCCGGTTGCCGGTTGTCAGAAGCCTAAGCAATCGTTGGTCAGCGATGCAACAACAACCAAGTGCGACGGACCGACGTCCGGCGACCAACCCACTGACTGCTGACTACCGGCTACTGGCAGCTGGCTACTGGCAGCTGGCTGCTGGCAACTGCCGTTCTACTTCCTTCTCCGTAATCCGTGCCAGCATTGTCAACTAGGTTGGCCGGAAAAAACACGTAAGGGTATTCCCTGATCCAGAAACTCCTTGTATGGTAGCAATAATTACATCGTGAGCCGGTCCGCATAGCGTGTGCGAATTGAGCGATGACCTGCAAATCGCCGCACTGAACCAGCAGTTGCTGCACAGCAGCTGTGAGGTTTCGTTTGGCAAAACAAGTGCACTACCAGGCACTTATCTCCCTCGGAAAGGATTTTGAATCGACCATGTGGAAACCTACGAATCCGCCTACCCCGACCCCAACTCCCAGCCCTGAGCCGCAGCGCACCTTCACGCCACCGGCTGAGCCGGTAAATCCGCCGCGACTCTCCACCGCGCAGCTGGGCACGCAGGAGCAGGCGACGCTGGGCAAATCTCTGGTGATCAAGGGCGAGGTTACCGGCTCCGAGTCGCTCTACATCGACGGCCGGGTGGAAGGCTCGATTAACTTGCCGGGCAATCGTGTGACGGTGGGACGCAATGGCGTCGTGGCGGCCAATATCTCGGCGCGCGAGATCGTGGTGCTGGGCAAGGTACGCGGCAACATGACGGCCAGTGATCGCGTTGACATTCGTGGCGAGGGATCGCTGACGGGCGACGTGGTGGCACAGCGCATCAGCATTGAAGACGGCGCGTACTTCAAGGGCGGTATCGACATCCGCAAGCCAGGGCAGAAGGTAAACGGCGAGGCCAAGGAGACGACAGCGACGCCTGCTACCGACACGAGCACTACGGTGGCAGCAGCGCGGGCTTAGTCTTCCCATCGCAGGAACGTCCCGATGCGGATTGCCTCTGCGTGTTCTAAGGTAATCCGCTTGTTGACTCTGCCGCCCGGCAGAGCGAGGCTCTACTCAGCTATCAGCACTAAGCCGTCAGCATTCAGCCCTTTGGCGAATGGCGACGGCTGGGGAGGCTCTGATCCCGACAGTAGATTCGACGGGAAATGGCGATTGCTGAGGCTGATTGCTGAAATGGGTGTCGCGATGTGGGACCTCTTGCTTCGACTCCTTCCTGTAGGCTGCAGCCATCGGCATACGTCACTGCCCTTCTCCGAGTCATCCTCCAGCCGCAAAGCGAGCCACGCAACGGAATGGGACGCGATCACGCCATCGCAAACCGGCATCTATGTCGTCTGTCTGGATTGCGGACGGCACTTCGACTACGACTGGGCGACGATGCGAGTGGTGAAGTAAGGCAGTCGTCAGTTGTCGGTTGTCAGTTCAGCACTGAAAGGTCTCCCTCAATCTCGGGCGGATCGGTATGAATTTCGACGATCGAAAGTCCGTGGAAGCTGATTTGAAGATCTGGTGCTCCGCTAACGCGTTTTTCGGATAGCGAATATCTGAATGTTGTCCGGCAGTTGCGTTCGTGCAATTTCTGTCCCGGGATAAGGAGCTTCCACGTCGATAGCTGAACTTTGGTGCCTTCCGCCAGCAGTCGGTTCCCGCTCAGGATCTTTATGTTCGTTGGGCTGCCGACGTCGCCATTCACGTCAAAGCTAAGCATCACGTCGCCTTGAATCAGCGCCTTCCGGGCGAGGTCCACATATATTGGCAGAGAGGCCGTTGCCAGCTGCATTTTGTCCAGTCGGCATTGACCAGTCGCGCCAGTGCTCAGTGCAAGCAGCGTCGCCATGATGCCAATGATTGCGGGACAATTTCTCATATCGCACCTCGGCGGTAAACCATCTTTTTTCTCTACGACTCCACTCCGCCGGTCGTTCGGTCCACGATTGGCTCGGGCGCGGCAGGACCTTGGGCGCGGGATTTGACGCGGCGAAGTTCGTTCATAAGTTTCGATTTCGTGATCCACAGTCCCAGCCCCACAACCGCCAGCCACGCTACGCTGATCGCGACTAAAGAAATCACGTCACCTGTGAGGGTGGCACGCACAGTGATCATTCGGCCAACCGCGAAGCACGCGAACGCGGCAGCAATTGCGATTGCCAGCGATTTCATCAGTTCCAGCCACGGCAGCTCGCTCAGCAAAACCATCTTCTTGTGGTGCAGGAGCAAGGCCAGCACGACCGTGTGCATCAGGATGCCGATGTCGGAGGCAATCACTAAGCCGGTCACGTCGTAGAGGTGGAACAGGCTGCGGTAGATAGGCAGCGAAGCCACAACGATGATGGTACTGGCGATCATCGGAGTAAGCGTATCGCCTGCTCCGTAAAAGGCGCGCGCATACTGCGCCTGCGCCGACCACAGTGCCAGCGAAATGGTGAACACGAAGAAGTAGGTCGCGGTCGCCTTCGCGTCGATGAAGGTGAAGTGGCCGTGGCGGAAGGCGAGATCGATGATGGGCAGAGCCGCGGCCATCATCCAGGCGGAAGCGAGAAATGAAGCCGCCGTTATGCGATAGACCGTCTGGTTGACGGTGTCGGCGAAGAGCTTGCGCTTGCCTTGCTCCCACAGCGAGGCGAAGAACGGCATCGATGCCTGACCGGTAGCTTGGCCGAGAATCGAGATGGGCACGGCGAAGAGGCGCTTGGCGTAATTGAGTCGTGAGATGTCGCCGACGCCGCCGGAGGCGAAGTAGCGCAGGATCCAGTCGTCGGCGGAGACCAGCGAGACGCCGAGCATCAGCGGAATCGAGAGCCGGACCCACTCGCGAAAGCCGGTGTTGTGCCAATCGAAGCTGGGGCGATAGCGTAGACCGCCCTGACCCGCGCCGATGGCGTTGATGAGAAATGGGCCTACGACCGCGCCAATTAACGCGCCATAGGCGAGCGATGAGATTCCGAGCGACCTCGCCCCAATCACACCGCCCGCGATGATGAAGATGTTGTAGAGCGCCGGGCCGAGTGCGACATAAAGAAACAGCCGCTTCGACTGCAACACAGCCGAGATGACCCCGCCGGCATAAAAAAAGATTTGGCTGGGCAGCAGAATGCGCGTGAGATGGACGCAGAGCTCGACCTGATCGGCAGAGAACTTGGGGAAAACCAGGTGTACGAGTTGCGGCGCGAAGATCTCCAGGAACACGGTGCCCACGCACAACACCGCGGTCATGATCGTCATGATGGAGTCGAAGGCGCGCTGGGCTCCGGCTTCGTCGTCGCGGGAGATGTGGCGGGTGTAGATGGAGATGAAGGTGATCGACGCGGTGCCACCGGCCAGGATGTAGTTCAGGAAGTCGGGAATCTGGAAGGCGGCGAAGTAGGCGTCGGTCTGGTGTCCAGCGCCGAAGGCCCACGCGATGTACATCTCGCGCAGGTAGCCGAGCACACGCGAGGCCATTACCGAGGCCATCAGCAAGACTGTGGCGGAAAACGCCGTGTGCTGATGCGAAGGCCGCAGGATGCGCAACAATCGTGCGCCGAAGCTGGATGCAGGCTGGCTGGAGTCGTGTGCGGCCGGAGGCGGCATCAGAGTGCGATTGTACACGGGAAAGACGGGGGCCTAGGGCGAGGCATCGTGCCTGGATGAGGCAACCCAGTGTCGTCAACGAAGCGAGCCATCGGGGAATGCCAGACAGCTCGCTTGGAATGCCTTTTGAATCCGAACGCGACGCGTCCGACAGTCTATTTGTTTTCCATCTTCTGCATCATCTGCTGCCGTTCCTGGGCGCGCATCTGTTGCCAAGTCTGATATTGCGACGGGTTGAGAATCGGCTTCAGCTTGGCATCGGTGGCGTCGGCGATCTGATGCATCTGCATGGCTTTCTGAAGCGGACCGAGCGAAGTGTTGTTCTTGACGGCCTTGATCTTGGGCGCTTCTTCGATCAGGATAGGCCGTATCTGCTGCTTCTGCTGTGGCGTCAACTTCAACGCGGCCGACATCTGCTCCAGCTTCTGCATTGCTTCGGCTTTGTCATTCCCGGCCATGCCGCCTTGAGCGGACATGGTGTCCTGGGCGACGAGGCCGATTGCGCCCAGTGCAACGGCGGCGAAAATAGCGATCTTGATGAGGGTCAGCTTGCGGGCAAACTTGGTCATGATGTTCCTTTCAGGCTGTAATGTTCGCGAGACTCGCCGCAACGCGATCCGCAAGCGGACCGTGCGCAGAAAAGACAACTTAACGGCGAGAGCCTGAAGATATATGTCAGCCGGCGCGCAGGCGTCAAGAGGAAAGTGACCAGGACAGTCGCGGAAAGAGTAAACGAAAAGCACTACGCTGGCGATTCCGACCGCTGGTTCGCGCGTTTCTTGCGCAGCCGTAATGTCCACCAGGCGATCAACGCCGTCACTGCGATCGCCGCGATGAGGAATCGCAGATGGTTGTGCACGATGCCGCCCGCGAAGCCGAGAATCTGCGGCCCGTAGCGGATCACGATCAGCGATACCAGCGAGAAACGGATCAGCCGCCCGAAGAAGATCGCCGCCAGAAAATGGTAGAAGTTCATCTCGGCGACGCCAGCCGACAAAACGAATAGTTTGAATGGCGTTGGTGGCGGCAGCATGGAGGGAAACATGACTGCCCAGAATTCGTGGCGCTCGAACGACGCTTTGATCTTGTTGAAGCGCGTCTCGCCGATGCGCTTGACCAGCAGCACCTCGCCGCCCTTGTAGCCGATCCAATAGATCAGGATGCTGCCCAGCGCCGAGCCGAAGGCGGCCATTACGGCATAGAGCAGGAACTTCCTGGGATTCGCGTAGGAATAGCCGGCGACGATAGCATCAAGCGGCATGCCGAGGAAGGCCGCGTCCACGGCGGCAAATCCCGCGACACCCCAGATGCCAAGCGGCTTCAGCACCGCGAGAATCAGCAAGGACCATTTGTTGAGGAGATGTTTCAAGACAGTGGTTAGTGGTCAGTGGCTAATAACGCACTTCATCCAAATCCGGTTGGCTCCCTCCAAGTAATTTTACCTGAGCGTCCGATTAGCGTTGTCCAAGGGATGCTAATTCAAACTGAAAGGAAGTTAGAATTATGAAACGAAACTCAGGACCGCAAGGCGCTCTTGAAGTAACTGATGGAACCGTACAATCCGCGCAGCAGGTTCATCTAGCAGAGTTCTCGGCCAGGCACCACGAGATAATAGATGCTCTTAAATGGCACCGGCAGTTGCCCATTCTGTGTCTCGGAATGTCAGGGGCATTGCTTTCTTTTGGGTTGTCAGGCGAAGTCGGTGCTCCACTCTCGACCTCGCGCCCGCTCGCGCTATATCTGGTGCCGCTGCTGGCTACGGCAATGGGTGCGGCTTGGCTCGACAACATGTGGAGGATCGGGCAAATTGGAATCTACAATCGCGATCAGTTGAGTCCCAAGGTGAATCAGCTTTTGCATTTATTCTCGGAGAGCCTTGCCCCATGCTTCGATGTGCTCGGATGGGAAAGCTCAGATGAACGACTGACGCGCCCCTGGATGATGCGGCTGTGCGAGTGGATGCTCGTGCTCTCGGCATTTGTTGGTTGCAGTGTGATTGCGCAGGCCTTGATTCTCCTGCAAGAAATGGGCGCTAGCCAGCGCTTCCAACAACTCGCTAACAGAACGATGTTCTGCTTTAACAGCTTGCTCATTGTGTGCTCGCTGCTGCTCTTTGTTGTTCACCTGGCCATCGGCAGGCCTCCGAAGTCGAAGTCCAATCTGGATCGCTCTTAGTCGGCCTCTGTTGTCCCTATAATTGCTGCATGTCTACCGCCAGCAAGGGCCTTCTGCGAACAGCAGAAGGCCTCCGCGACAAGATCCGCTATCACGAACACCGCTACTACGTTCTCGACGATCCCGAGATCACGGACGCCGAATTCGATCGGCTGATGGACGAGCTGATCGAGTTGGAGTCGAAGCATCCCGAGCTGATCACACCGGACTCTCCGACACAACGTGTCGGTGGCCAGGTGAGCGGTCAGTTCGCCAGCGTGCGGCATTCCACGCCGATGCTGTCGCTCGCGAAGACTACCAGCGAGAGCGAGTTGCGCGACTGGGAGCGCCGTATTCACACGCTTACCGGGCAGACCAAGGTCGATTACGTGTGCGAACTGAAGCTGGACGGGATGTCGATGGCGTTACGTTTCGCGGACGGACATCTGTCGCTGGGCATCACGCGCGGCAACGGCACGGAGGGCGAGGATGTCACCGCCAACGTGCGCACCATCCGCAGTATTCCCCTCAACATTTCTGCGAAGCGTCTGAAAGACGCGAAGGTGCCGGCGGATTTCGAAGTGCGTGGCGAACTGCTGATGCCCAGCTCGTCGTTCGCGCGCATGAACGAAGAGCAGGAACAAAAGGGCCTTCCCAAGTTCGCCAATCCGCGCAACGCGACGGCAGGCACTGTGCGGCAACTGGATCCTCGGATCACGGCATCGCGCCGGCTGGACTTCTTCGCCTACGGTCTGCTGGTCGACGGCCGCACCATTTTCGACCGCCATTCCGAAGCGCTGAAGGGGTTGCAGTCGGTGGGCTTCAAAGTGAATCCCAATCACCGGCTGGTGCACAGCATCGACGAGGTGTGGACGTTCATCGGGGAGTGGGAAGTCGAGCGCGCGACTTTGCCATACGAGACTGACGGCATTGTGGTCAAGGTCGATCGCATCGCGCTGCAGCAGGAACTCGGCTTTACCGGCAAAGCGCCGCGCTGGGCCATCGCGTTCAAGTACGCCGCACACTCGGCCGAGACGCAGATCGAGGACATCGTTCCCCAAGTGGGGCGCACCGGCAAGCTGACGCCGGTAGCGTGGTTGAAGCCTGTGCCCATCGGCGGGACGACGGTGAGCCGCGCAACACTGCACAACATGGACGAAATCGAACGGCTGGGCGTGCGCATCGGCGACTGGGTGCAGGTGGAGCGCGGCGGCGATGTGATTCCCAAAGTCGTGAAGGTGCTGGAGGACAAGCCGCGCGGGCATAAGCATTTTCATATGCCGGAGCGCTGTCCGGTTTGCGGCGGACACGTCGTCCGCGACGAGGGCGAAGCCGATCATCGCTGCATCAACGCGAACTGTCCGGCGAAGCTGCGCGAAACGATTCGACACTTCGCGTCGCGCGGCGTGCTCAACATTGAGGGCTTGGGTGACTCTCTGGTGAATCAGCTGGTTGAGGCCGGGATGGTGAAGAACGTTGCCGACCTCTACGAGTTGACCGAAGACCAGCTGATGAAGCTGGAGCGGATGGGCAAGAAGTCGGCGCAGAACATTCTGGACGAGATTGAGAAATCGAAGACAGCTCCGCTGGAGCGAGTGATCTACGGCCTGGGGATTCGGTTTGTCGGCGAGCGGACGGCGCAATTTCTGGCTGAGCATTTCGGCTCGATCGACGCGCTGATGAAGGCCAGCGAAGAGGAGCTGCAGGAGGTGAACGAGATCGGACCCCGGGTGTCGGCGGCAATCCGCGAGTTCTTTGACGAGCCGAAGAACGTGGCGCTGGTGGAGCGGCTGAAGAAAGCCGGACTGCGATTCACCGGTGAGAAGAAGAAGCGCGCGACCACGCTTGCGGGCAAGACATTCGTGCTGACGGGAACGCTGGCGCATTACTCGCGCGACGAGGCGAAGAAGCTGATCGAAGACGCCGGCGGGAAGGTTGCGGGATCGGTGAGCAAGAAGACGGATTATGTGGTGGCGGGTGAGGAAGCAGGATCGAAGCTGGACAAGGCGCGGGAGCTGGGGGTCGCGGTGATTGGGGAAAAAGAGATGGAAGGGTTGGTGAAGGGGTAGGGAGAGACAGTAGCGTCCGATGAGACCCGCCGTCACTGGGCCAAGTACGGATTCCGTTCTTGCTCCTCTGCGGAGATTCCTTCGGGCAGCCGGCCGCCGTTGTAGTCGGCCATGCGGTTCTTCCACTTCAGGAACTCGGTGATGGTCTGGGGCTCGATGCGCACTTCGACACGGCGCAGGCTGGCGAGCAGCAGGTTCATCTCCTTCATCAACCCAACAGGAGAGCGCAGATCGATTCTGCCGGGTTTTACAACCAGCTGCACATCGCGGCCTTTCGCCTCTAGCAAGCCCCAATGCTTGGGCAATTCGTGGGGCGCGATCATCCCTGCGGGCGCCATGTAGAGGCGCTTGCTGCCGAGACCCTCTTCGGGATGCGTGCGGCACGACTTGTGCGCGTCGGCCAGGAAGTCGCTGCGCGAGACCTTGCACTCGACCAGCACCGACTGACACGACGCCTTCCAGCCAATCACGTCGGGAACTTCACCGGTGGCGCAGTACTGCTCGGAGAGGACGATGCCGCATCCATACCGGTAGCGCAGCCAGTCGGCGGCGAGGGCGACAAGATGTGTGTGCTTCGTCGCGGTAGATGTCTTAGGCACGATCTGGTTGTAACGCGAAATTGGAGCGGTGGGGAGTGCTCAGGCAGTGCCGCCGGCTGAAGCCGGCTCTGGGGGGATAAGAGGCCTGGACGCGAGCCTGAAGGCCAGCTCTACCTCCCAGCCATTTCGTGTAATATCGAAGATTCGCATGGCGTGGATGATTGAGGCTGAAGACGTCCGCAAAACCTACCGCATCGGCAAAGTAGATGTGCAGGCTTTGCGTGGCGTATCGCTCCAGGTCGCAAAGGGCGAGTTCGTTACCATCGTCGGCCCCTCCGGCAGCGGCAAGTCGACCCTGTTTTACATTCTGGGTGGCCTGACGCACGCCGACGCCGGACACGTGATCATCGATGGCGTCAACTTTACCAGCATGTCGGATTCCGATCGCACCCGGCTGCGGCGCTACAAAATCGGCTTCGTCTTTCAGAAGTTCAACCTATTGCCCACGCTGACCGCTGAAGGAAATATCGACATCGCTCGCGACATCTCGGGTCATCCGGACGGTGCGACCGAGCGCGAGCGTGTCCAGCGCATCACGCAACTGCTGGGAATCGAGAAGCGACTGGATCATCGGCCGGCAGAGATGAGCGGCGGCGAGCAACAGCGGGTGGCACTGGCGCGCGCGCTGGTCAACCAGCCGGCAATCGTGCTGGCGGACGAGCCGACCGGCAATCTCGACTCTGAGAATTCGGAGATCGTGCTGAAGATGCTGCGGCAGTCCAACCAGGAGCTGGGACAAACGGTGCTGATGATCACGCACAATCCCGAGGCGGCAACCTACGGCGATCGCATCATTCACATGCGCGATGGCGAGATCGTGCCGCCGGAGAAAGATCCGCAATGGAGGCACGCTCATGACTGAAGACATGCGCTCGCCGATTCTGCCGGGCAAGGGCGCCTCCGATTACGAACGCTACTTGCGCACCGATGAGCTGCTGGCGCTGCAGAAGCCGCCGGAGGAGATGCTGCATCCCGACGAGCTGACGTTTCAGGTAACGCATCAGGCGTCGGAGCTGCTGATGAAGGGCGCGGCGTGGGAACTGGATCGCGTGCGGCAATGCATTCTGGAAGGTGATTACAAGAATGCGGCGCGGCTGCTGCGGCGCGCGAACAAAATGCTGGTGCATCCGCTGCGCATGCTGGCGATTCTGGAGACGATCACGCCGTATGAGTATCACGTCATCCGCGCCGGCCTGGGACATGGCAGCGGGCTGGATTCGCCGGGATTTCTCGCGCTGCTGCACATCTCGCCCCGGCTGGGCGAGGCGTTCTTCGAGCAGGTCAGCAAAGCTGGTCTGTCGTTAGAGGAGTTGTATCGGCGGCACCAGGAGTTCTTCGAGCTGCATGAGATCGCCGAAGAGCTGCTCGACTACGACGAGCAGATCCAGCTCTTCCGCTACGCGCATCTGAAGCTCGCGCAGCGCATCATCGGCGGCGGCGTGGTTGGGACGATGGGAACGCCGGTCGAAGTGCTGAAGCAGCGAATGGAGCATCCGCTGTATCGGACACTGTGGGAGGTGCGCAACCAGATCACGTCGCGCGTCAATGCCGAGAACGCCACCGGCCACGGCGGCGTGTACTGACGCGGGTGGAGTACGCCTTTGCAGGCTTCGGAAAAAGTCGACCGACGCGTGCTTTCGGGTAGAGCTGGCCTTCAGGCCAGCGTCTAAGCTATTTGTCTTTTTCCGAGTCGGCTTCAGCCGACGGCACACAAGTCGTATTACGCGTTTTTCCGCAACCTGTTCAGGCGTACAGTTGCGGCTCGCACCAACAGAATCCGCGCTTTTAGCGCATGACGTAAGGATCTTTACCTCAGCGGCTGAAGCCGAGCTTCCCACGAGACATTCAGGTATGCACCGCTGGAAGCGGTGCCCCACCCCTTCCTCATGCTAACCTGACCGCCGTGAAGCTGCGCCTCGACAAACTGCTGGTGGATCGCGGCCTTACACCATCGCGCGAGCGCGCGCAGGCGCTGATTCTGGCTGGTCGAGTTCTGGTCGACGAGCAGAAGCTGGAGAAATCCGGCGCGAGCGTCACCCCAGACGCCACCATCCGCATTCTTGGCGACGATCAGCCGTACGTCAGCCGCGGCGGACTCAAGCTGGCGCGCGCGCTCGAGCACTGGCAGATCGACGTCAGCGGCAAGACTTGTCTCGATGTCGGCGCTTCCACCGGCGGCTTCACCGACTGCCTCTTGCAAGCCGGCGCGACGCGAGTGATCGCTGTTGACACCGGCTACGGCCAGATGGATGCCAAGCTGCGGAATGATCCGCGCGTTCGCCTGCTGGAGAAGACCAACGCGCGCTATCTCACTCCCGCGCAGATCGCCGATCCCAGGGCAAGCCAAAGGCAGGCCGAACCCGGGGCGCTGCCGACTGAGGCTGAACCGCCTGAGCGCATAGGCTTCGTCGCGATGGATGTGTCGTTCATCTCCGCTACGCTGGTGCTTCCAGCGGTCGTGAACTGCGTTCGTTGGTCATCGAGGGAGTTCGAAGTTGTTGTCCTGGTCAAGCCGCAATTCGAGGCCGGACGCGGGCAAGTCGGCAAAGGAGGAATCGTCCGCGATCCCGAAATCCAGCAGGCTGCCGTGCGAAAAGTCGCTCGCACGGTTGAAGAGCTGGGAGGCAACGCAATCGAGACCATCGAATCCCCGATCCTCGGCACCGAAGGCAACCGTGAGTTTCTCCTGCATGCGCGATTCTGCCGGGATTAATCATGGCGACAATTGCTGCGTGTACACTATGTCTTCACCGCGGAGACACGGAGGTCACTGCGAATTTTGGGTAGTCACGATTCAATGCTGATTTGTTTGCTTCCTCTGTGCTCTCCGTGCCTCCGTGGTGAAATGAGAACCCTGTGTTGTCGTGGTGATTGCTACTCCCATTCATGAAATCTGCCGCCATCATCTCCAAACCCACCAAGCCTGAACTGGCCGGCATCTTGCCCGAGCTGCTGACGTGGTTCCGGCAACACGGTTACAAGGTCTACCTCGACGAGGAAACGGCGCAGTACATTACCGGCGAAGAAGTTGTCACTCGCGAGGAGATGGGAGCGCGACATCCCGACTTTGCCCTGGTGCTCGGCGGCGATGGGACGTTGCTCTCCGCAGCGCGTGCGGTTGGCCACGACGGCGTGCCGATTCTCGCCGTCAATCTGGGCTCGCTCGGTTTCCTCACCGAGGTCCCGCTGAGCGAGATGTATTCCACGCTGGAAGCGGTCGAAAACAATTGCTGTCCGTTCGAGGAGCGCGCCGTTCTCGACTGCACGGCCTATCGCGGCAAGCAAGTTCTGACCCGTCACTTCGCACTGAACGATGTCGTTGCCAACAAGAGCGCCATCTCCCGTCTCGTCGATTTCGATCTGATAATCGACGGCGCCTTCGTCTTCAACTACAAGGCTGACGGCGTGATCATCGCTACTCCCACCGGTTCGACCGCCTACTCTCTTGCGGCTGGTGGCCCGGTGCTCATGCCCAGCGTGACCTCGTTCGTCGTGACTCCGGTCTGTCCGCACTCGCTCACCCATCGCCCGCTCGTCGTTCCCGACAAAGCACAGATTGAGCTGCGCGTCGAAACCGGCGCCGAAGAAGCGTACCTCAGCATTGATGGACAGGTTGGCGTGCCGTTGCGGCAGGGCGATCGCGTGATGTGCCAGCGCGCCGCGCACACCATCAAGCTGATGCGCGTCCGCCGCACCTTCTTCGATGTGCTGCGCAATAAGTTGAAGTGGGGTCAGCGATAAGGACGACGCTCAACCGTCTCGTCGGCAGAGAGTGATCATCCGCTGGCAGCCTGCGATTTCAAACTGCCATCTCCTCACACTCCGGTGCAGACGCGCCCAGAGCAGCGACTTTGCGAGCATAAATGCTAATCCCGGGAATGGCGCTCAGACCGTGGGCAAAGATGCTGAGCACAACCGTCGCCATCACGGCAAACCGGATCGTTGTCTCGCCCGGCAGATGTAGCTGCTGCTCCAGGTAAACCATCCCCAAAACGATGGACGCGAGACCACGCGGCCCAAACCAGCCCATGAACAAGACTGTTGGTCGGCTAAGGCGCGTTCCGATCAGCGAGATCGCGACCGGAAGCATCCTCACCACGGTCAGACTCAGCAGCGCATAGATCCAGCTCGCCAGCGTGAACTGCCGCCAGTCACGCACAACCACCATTCCGAAGATGCAGAATACGATGAGATTGAAGACTTGTCCCCACTCTTCGGCAAACTCAACGCTCTGTTTGCCCGCTTCCTTGAAGGAAATCTGCACTGCCAGTCCGGCAACGAATGCGGCGATGAACATGCTGGCTTCAACCATCTCGGCCAGTAATAGGCACATCAACGGCAGCGTCACCACGGCGATCTGCCGAAACGATTCGGCAATGTATGCGCGTCGATTGGCGATGCTGAGCAGCCAGCCGCCAACAAGTCCAACGGCCGCGCCGACCACGATACCCAGTCCTAACTGCTCCCCCATGAATTGCAGCAAGCTACTCGCACCACCTTCGATCTTGGCAGCCGCGATGGCCATGAAGAACAGCATGAAGGGAACGGAAAGTCCGTCGTTCAGTCCCGCCTCGACATTGAGCGCCTGGCGAATGCGCATGGGCACGCGCGAACTGCTCACGATGATCTGGCCAAGTCCGGCGTCCGTCGGCGCAAGGATGGCGGCGAGAATCCCAGCTTCCCAGAGCGACAGTCGCGGGAAGACCAGCCGTGCAGCGACTGCGCCGAGAAGAATCGTCAGCAGCATCCCGGCGCTCAGCAACCGTGCAGGTAAGGTTCCGATGCTGCGCAGCACTCGCAGATCGGTGCGGCTGGCATCGGTAAACAGCAGCAGCACCAACCCGAGTTCAGCTACGCTGAGAAAGACATTGGCTGTTACCCCGGAGGCGGCAATTCGCGACCAGTGCGGATGCATCAGCATCCCCAGCGCGGTGAACACGATCGGCGCGGTCAGAGGCGTCTTCGCGATTCGCTCTGAAAGAAGCGCATAAACCAGAAGGACGATGACGAAAATCGCGATGATATCCATTGCTGTCGACAATTGTATGGAATCGGGAGACGCAGGAAATTCTCAAAGCTGCACGCAACGGTTGTCGGTGACGCCGACCGCAGCCGAAGGTGACGGCTCATCGCTCCAGGGGCAGTAAGTACGATGGGTTCTTCTGCAACGTGCCGCCAAACGCTTGCTGGTCCGCCTGCCGCATATCCCATGCGATCACAGAAGTCGGCGAGAGCTGGATCGTAACGTCATCCCATGCGGCAAAAACCGGACCCACCCTTGGGTCTGCCAGTGCGGCCTCGCTCAGGTATTTGCGATGGACCTCCGCATTGTATTTTTGAGATGACTCGCCCGTAAGGACGTTGACAGTACCCGCCAGCGTGACTCCGTAGGATGCTGTTGGATCGCGAGCGTCGATCATTAGCGATGCGCGCGGATTGCCCTGCAGATTTCGAGCTTTACGGCTTCGCGAAGAGGTAGCTACAAAAATGTCGGCACCATCGAACCAGTACCACACCGCTACCATGTGGATGGAAGCGTCTGAATTGTGCGTTGCAAAGGACGCAACATGCCTGCCGTCCAACAACTGCCTGATCAGTGGATCGGTTAGCGAAGCCATCCGCGGATCTCCTGAGGCGCAACCTGCTCTGCGCGGGATCGCCTAAATGTACAAGTTGGACCGCATTGTGCAGAAGTAAGGCGCGGCAGAACGCCGCGCCCAGGTTATTCGCTCTCGGACTTCACGCTCTCATGTAGCCAATAGCGCGCTTCGTATTCGCACTTTTTGGAGCAGAAGCTGTGTCCGTCGCGAGCTCGACTTGTGCTTGTTAGATATTGGGAATAACACCAGAGGCACACTGCAGTGGAAGTGGCGGCGTCATTTTGGTTTGGTTGCATGGGCTCTCCCAGTGGATTGCGAGCATAGGATAAGTTGACGCCAAACGCAATTGGCAAAATTGCAGATACCCAAGAGAGTCAATGTCTGAGACAGAAGTGACCACCTCGGAGAACGAAAGTGTTGGCGAGTTGGCGTTTACGTGATTGGGTAGAGCCGGCCTTCAGGGCTGGCGTCAAGCGGCTAAGAATAGAGAGGATCGTCGGACGCGGGCCTGAAAGTTCCGCTCTACCCGAAGTCAACCCTACACCCGCTCCGGTGCCAGTAGATCGTCTACGGACTCCCGCCTGCGGATGAGGCGGACTCGCTTGCCGCTCACCAGCACCTCGGCCGCGCGCGGACGCGTGTTGTAGTTCGACGCCAGCGACATCCCATAAGCTCCGGCATCGAAAATCGCCAGCAGGTCGCCTTCTTCCACATGCGCCATCTCGCGGTCGCGCGCGAAGAAGTCCCCGCTCTCGCAGACCGGGCCCACGATGTCGGCCATCTCCAGCGTCGCCTGTCCCGCCTTAGCCACTACTGGCGCAATCTCGTGATACGCGCTGTACAGTGAGGGCCGGATCAGGTCATTCATCGCCGCGTCCACCACGATGAATCGCTTGCCGTCATTGCGCTTGCGATAAACCACGCGCGTAACCAGCACTCCCGCAGGCGCAATAATCGCGCGTCCCGGCTCGAGCAGCAGATGCACGCCCAGCGCCTTCAGCGGCTGCACCACGGCCTTGGCATAGTGTTGGGCTTGGCTGGAGAAGTCAGCTGTAGCGCGTCGATCATACGCGATTCCCAGCCCGCCGCCAGCGTCGACATATCGAATGTCGAGGCCGCTGCCGCGCAGCGACTCGACCAGCGCAGCGATCCGCTCCATCGCCTCGCGAAACGGGCCAACCTCGGTAATCTGCGAGCCGATGTGCACGCTGACACCCGCCGGCTCCAGAAAGCTTTCCTTCGCTCCGCGGCGATAGAGCTCCGGTGCATCCCGCCAGGGAACGCCGAACTTGTGTTCGTGCAGGCCAGTCGAGATGTAGGGATGAGTCTCAGCGGCAACATGGGGGTTCGCGCGGATCGCGAACCGCGCCTTCTTGCGATGATGTGCCGCGCGCGCCGCCAGCAGCTTCAGTTCGCTCGCACTCTCCACGTTGAATAGCAGAATTCCAGCCGCAAGCGCCTGATCGATCTCTTCCGCCAGCTTGCCAACCCCGGAGAAAACGATCTTCCTAGCTTGGGTGCCCCGTTCCTCTTGGGTGCCCCGTTCTAGCCTTCGTTTGGCTAGGGCGGGGCTTTTCCCAGTAACCTCAACTACCCGTTGCAACTCCCCGCCCGACACGATATCGAAGCCTGCTCCCAGCCGCGCCAGCACTCGCAAAATCGACAGATTCGAATTCGCCTTCACCGAATAGCAAACCGTGTGTTCGCAGCTCTTGAACGCCTCATTGAACTGCCGATACCGCTCCTTGATCGTCGTCTCCGAGTACACGTACAACGGCGTGCCGAATCGCTCCGCCAGGCGCGCCAGCGGCACGCCATCAGCGTGCAGCTCTCTCTGCGAGCCTTCCTTGCGTGCCTCCTTATCGGGATAGGTGAAGCCAGGCGGGCGTTGCTGCAGCGGATGGGCGCTCACTTCTTGCTGGAAGGTCCTTTCACCTTGAGGGCCACCAGCGTCTGGTCGTCGAACGCCTCTACCCCCTCGGCGTGGCTCGACACCGCTGTGAAGATCGCATGCACAAACTCTTCGGCGCTGAGATGGGCGTTCGCCCGCACAACCGCCTCCAGCCGATGCCGTCCAAACATCTCGCCCTTGGAACTGGTCGCGTCCAGAATGCCGTCGCTGAGGAACAGAAAGACATCGCCTTTGCGCCCGCGCAGGGTGATCTCGTCGTACGTGGCGTGCGGGAACAGCCCGATCGGCAACCCCGTAGCCTGGATCTCCTCAACCTTCCCGTCACGGCAGTGAAACGGCCGCGGCAAGCCGGAATTCGCCAGCTGTAGCTGCTGCTGGTTGTCGTCCCAGATGGCGTAGATCATCGAAACATACTGGCCCTCGATCGGCCGCTCCGACAGCGACAGATTGATGGCCTCCAGCATTCCCGCCGCGCTCGGCTCTTCCATCGCGTGCGAGCGCGCAATGCCGCTCACCAGCGCCGCGTAGATCGCTGCCGGCGCGCCCTTGCCACTGACGTCGCCCACCGCGATCCCGGTCACGCCGTGCCCGCTGTACTTCAGGAAGTCGTAGAGGTCGCCACCGATCTGGCGCGCAGGTGCGAAGCGCGATGCGACCTCCGCGTTTTTGAACACCGGCATCTTCTGCGGCAGCAGCCGGAATTGCAGTTCGCGAGCCAACGCCAGATCCTGCTCCAGCCGCTTTTCCTGCCGCGCAATGCGCTCGTACAGCGTCGCGTTCTCAATCGCGATTGCCACCTGCGCCGCCATGGTGGTCAGGATGCGCACGTGATCGTCGTTGAAGTAGTTGCGCCGCGTGTGCTCGATGTCGAGCACGCCCATGACCTTGTCCTTGTAGATCAGCGGAATGACAAGTTCCGACCGCGTCTCCGGATTCGCGGAAATATAGCGCGCATCCTTGCTCACGTCGGGCGCCAGAACCGCCTCGCCGTGCTGTGCAGCATAGCCTACCAAGCCCACGCCGAGCGGAATCTCGTGCTTCAGCTGCACATTCTCCTTGAAGCGCAGCGAGAAGCGATGCTGCAGCACCGTTCCTGTGGGATCGAGCAGCAGAATCGAAAACATCTGGTAGTCGATGAGGCGGGTCAGTAGATCGGCAATCCGCTTCAGCAGTTGATCGACATTCAGGATCGACGTCAGCTCGCGGCTGATCTCGGTCAGCAAGGCCAACTGCCGCGCCTGTCGCGAGACTCGCGTGTACAGGCGCGCGTTTTCGATTCCGATCGCAATGCGTGAGGCAAACAGCGTCAGCAGGCGTTTGTGCTCGTCGTTGAAGGCTCCCGGCTGGTCGGCCTCGACATCGATCACGCCGATGACTTTGTTCTTGGCAATCAGCGGAACCGCCAGCTCCGATCGCACGCCCGGCGCGGAGTTGATGAAGTTCTCTTCCGCCGCAACGTCGTTGACCAACACGGCCTCGCGCCGTTGTACCGCTTGTCCGGTCACTCCCTGGCCGACCTTGATGCGAATCCGCTCGGCGACCTCCGGCGGATGTCCCACCTGAAAGCGGATGCGAAGCTCCTGGGTCTTCTCATTCAGCAGCAGAATCGCAAAGATCTCGTAGTCGATGAAGCGCTTCAGCATCTCCGAGACGCGCTGCAGCAGCGTGTTCAGGTCCAGCGTGGTGTTGACTGCATCGGCCACCTCGAGGAGGTAGGCGTCGAGCATTCCGGGCACCATAGGCTGTTGCATCGTGGACGACATTTCGCTGGAAACTCTTGCCCTTCATGATAGCAGCCGAGTTTAATGGCTGGCCCGGAACTGACGGAGCACATCTTCAGACAGCGGGCCTTCTATCGTTGACAATATGTTGTCAAATATGACAACATTTGGATAAATGCGAGCACGCTATTGATTCCGAAGACCAAACCGATCTCTTGGATCACAGCAGCTCTGAGAGATTTTCAGAGGTTTCCTGAGGACGCAAAGTCTGTGTGCTTAGCGGCTCTCACGATTGCTGCAGAGGGAAGCAAGGCGGACATTGCAAAGCCAATGCATGGTATGGGATCGGGAGTGTTCGAAATCGCTCTGCCGTTTAGAGGCAATGCGTACCGCGTTGTCTATGCGGTCCAACTTTCAGATGCCGTTTGGGTGGTGCACGCCTTCCAAAAGAAGTCCACACAGGGTATCAAGACGACACAACGAGACTTGGAATTGATCCGAGATCGATTGAAGAGGCTGAAAGGAATGTTGTTATGAAACGCATCAAGCTGGAATTGGTGCACGGAAGCGGCAACGTATTTCGTGATCTCAAACGTGAAAACGCTGATGCTGAGCAGTTCAAGGCGTTGCTTGCCGCAGAAATCATCAAGCTCCTCGATCGCGATAGCTTGAGCGTCCGGGAGGCCCATCGCCGTACCGGAGTAGCGGCCGCCGACTTCTCCAGAATTCGCAACGCTGATCTCGGACGATTTACCGTCGACCGTCTCATGTCTGTGGTGAATCGCCTTGGTTCGCGGATTGAGGTCAGAGTCAGAGTGCGCCGCAGTCAAGCCGTGGCGTAACCCGCCGCCGGTTGCGGGCTTGCGCACGCTCGCACTAGAATTCTTGCCTGCGCGTGGAGGCGCACGCATGCCTTTGCCGGAGTTCAAGCAGCTGGTGGATGAAGCCAAGTCGCAGATCAACGAGATCAACGCCGACGATCTGCGCCACATGCAGCAAAAGGGCGACGACTTCCTCCTCATCGACGTCCGCGAGCGCGACGAGCAGGCGAAGGGCACGATCCCCGGCGCGGTCCATCTGCCGCGTGGCATTCTGGAGGTCAACATCGACCAGATCACCACGGACAAGGATCGCAAGCTGGTGCTGTATTGTGGCGGAGGCAGCCGCTCCGCGCTGGCTGCGGCGAATCTCAAGAAAATGGGTTTCAAGAATGTGATCTCGCTCGCCGGCGGCTATCGCGGCTGGCATGACACGGAAACCCGGTAGCCCGTCCAACACTCTAACTCCGTACAATCCAATTCGTACGAGGCTGACGATGAATCTCGAAGGAAACCGACTGACCTGGCTTGGCCACGCCACCTTCCGTATCGAAACCAAGGACGGCGTCACCATCTATGTCGATCCCTGGCTCAGCAATCCGCTCTGCCCTGAAGACGAGAAGGAGCCGAAGAAGTGCGACGTGATGCTCATCACGCACGGGCATGGCGACCACATTGGCGATGCCGTACGCGTCGCCAAGAAGCACAATCCGGTCGTCGTCGGTATTTTCGAGATGTGTCTCTGGATGGAGAAAAAGGGCGCCAAGCAGACTTCGCCGATGAACAAGGGCGGCACGCAGACGGTTGCCGGGGTGAAGATCACAATGGTACACGCCGTTCACTCCTGCGGCATTCAAGACGACGACGGCAGCATTGTGTACGGTGGTGAGGCGTGCGGTTATGTGCTGGAGCTTCCGGGCGGAGTCAAGATCTATCACGCCGGCGATACCGCGGTCTTCAGCGATATGCAGATCATTCGCGAGCTCTATTCGCCCGAGATCGCGCTGCTGCCCATCGGCGATCACTTCACCATGGGACCGCGCGAAGCCGCCCACGCGTGTATGCTACTTCAGCCCAAGACCGTCGTCCCAATGCACTTTGGAACGTTTCCCATGCTCACCGGCAGGCCGGGCGAACTGAAGAAGCTGCTTGGTCCGGCTGGACCAGAGATCCTGGAGATGAAGCCCGGACAAACGTTGTAAGAACGGCATTTGGCACTTAGCACTTGGCCGTTGATGGCGGCTGTTTGCCAAGTGCTAAATGCTAATTGCCAACTGCTAACTATTATGACCAGTTTTACTGACCAACACGTCGAAAACTACCTCTACGCCATGCTGCCGCCGCGCGAGCCGGTGCTCCTGGAAATGGAGCGCCAGGCGAAAGAGCGCGACATTCCCATCGTCGGGCCAGCGGTTGCCCGGCTCTTCTATCAATACGCGAAGCTCATCAACGCGAAGACGGTCTTCGAGATGGGCTCGGCCATCGGCTACTCCACCATTTGGTGGGCCAAGGCCGTCGGCGAGGGTGGCAAGGTCCACTACACCGACGGCAGCCGCAAGAATGCCGACGAAGCGCGACGCTACTTCCAGCAGGCCGGCGTTGCCGATCGCATCGAGGTGCACATCGGCGACGCGCTGGAACTGCTCTCCGAGCGCAAAGAGCACTTCGACGTCCTCTTCTGCGATGTCGACAAGCACGACTATCCGCGCGTCTTCAACATGGCAGCCCCGCGCGTGCGCAAGGGCGGACTGTTCCTTGCCGACAACACGCTGTGGAGCGGTCGCGTCGCCTACGCCGCGGGCAATCCCGATCTTCCGAAACTCGAGACCGACCGTCATACAGAAGGCGTGGTCGAGTTCAACCGGTTGCTCTACTCTTCGCCCGATTGGTACACCACGATCATTCCGCTACGCGACGGGGTCTCGGTTGCGATGAAGTTGTAGCTGCGGGTTTATCGGGACGTAACACGTAACGTGGGTGCCCCGTTCTGTCCTCCCGAGCTCCCGGGGTGCCCCGTTCTAGCCGTCTTTTGGCTAGAGCGGGGCAGTTCCGTATAAATTGGCATACTATGACCGATACGTTTCAAGCCGACATTCTTGCCATCGCCGCCCATCGCGACGACATCGAGCAGACCTGTGGCGGCACGCTGCTGAAGATGGCCGAGCGCGGCCACCGCACTGCTGTCCTCGATCTCACCCAGGGTGAGATGGGAACACGCGGGACGGTTGAGGATCGCGCTCGCGAAGCCAACGAAGCCGCCCGCATCCTCAAGGTCGGCTGGCGGCAAGCGCTCGACATCCCCGACGGTCGTGTCGAGAACACGTACGAAAATCGGCTGAAGGTCGCGCGCGTGATCCGCCAGCTTCGTCCGCGCGTGCTGATTCTTCCCTACTGGCAAGCGCGCCATCCCGACCACGCCACTGCATCGCCGCTCGGCTACGAGGCGGCGTTTCTGGCCGGCCTGACCAAGCTCGATCTCGGCGCCCCGCCGCATCGTCCTTTCAAGATCATCTATGCCAGCCTCTATGCCGACGTGCGGCCGACCTTCGTTGTCGACATCACCGCGCAATTCGAAACCCGCTTCTCTTCTCTGATGGCCTATCGCTCGCAATACGAAGATCAGGCCGCCGGCAGCGGACTTTTCCCTAGGCAAGCGGAAATCCGCGAGCACATCGCCGTCATGGCCGGCTACTACGGCCTGCTCGCCGGCGTGCAATACGCCGAACCCTTTGTGCAGAAGGAAGTGGGATTAGTCGACAACCTGTTAACATTGCCGGTGCAGTCTATATAGTGATATCATGATATCACTAGGAGCAATCGATGGCGCAACTTGTAGTTCGCAATATCGAAAACGCCGTGAAGCACCGACTGCAGCGCCGTGCCGCACGGAATGGCCGCAGCATGGAGGAGGAAGTCAGGGACATACTGCGTAACGCCGCCAATGCGGAGTCCGTGCCGTCTGGCGGCCTGGGAACGGCAATCGCTGAACTCTTCAAAGGCACCGGTCTGAAGTCCGATATCCCAGAACTGCACGGATTCACAATCGAACCCGTGAAGTTCGACGAATGATCGTCCTGGACACCAACGTACTCTCGGCGCTGATGCGCGCAACGCCCGATCGAGAGGTGGTCACCTGGCTCGACGAGCAGCCGCGGACTTCCATCTGGACTACGTCAATCTCGGTTTTGGAGATTTCCTTTGGGCTCCAGGTCATGGCCTCGGGCAGGCGCCGGACAGCGCTTATCGAACTTTTCGAACTTCTTCTTGCCAGACTCGATCACAGGATCGCCGCGCTGGACAACGATGCGGCGCAGCGCACCGCTGAGTTGATGGCGACACGACAGAAGCGGGGCCGTCCTCGAGACCTACGCGACACAATGATCGCGGGCATCGTTTTGGCTCGTCGCGGGATCTTGGCGACCCGCAACACTGCGCATTTCGAGGATGCGGGCATACCGCTGATCAATCCCTGGAAACCTTGAATGACGGGACCTGGCCTTATTTTTTCCTCTCCACCAGAAATTGCGCCAGCTCGCGCAACGTCGCAGCCGCATCGCCGAAGGAATCCAGCGCAGCATCAGCCTTGGCCACCAGCTCATCTGCCTTCTTCAGCGACGCCTCAATCCCAAACAACGCCGGATAGGTCGCCTTCTCTGTTGCAGTATCTTTGCCGGCGGTTTTGCCCAGTTGTTCCGAAGTCTGCGTCACGTCGAGCACGTCATCCACAATCTGAAACGCCAGCCCGATGTTCTGGCCAAATTCGCGCAGGCTGACGATCTGCGACTCGCTGGCCTCGGCGTACATGCCGCCGGTAACCACGCTCGCCGTCAGCAGCGCGCCTGTCTTCGAGCGATGAATGTACTCCAGCGTCTGCGCGTCGGCCTTGGTGTGCTCCGCCTCCAGGTCCATCACCTGTCCGCCGATCATGCCGCCGATCGTCCCGGTCGCATGCGCAATCTCGCCGATAATGGCGACCCGCGCCTCAGCCGAACACTGCAGCCTCGACAGCATTTCGTACGCGTAGGTTTGCAGTGCATCGCCGGCCAGAATCGCGGTCGCCTCACCAAAGGCTTTGTGGCAGGTGGGAAGCCCGCGGCGCAGGTCGTCATTGTCGAGCGCGGGCAGGTCGTCATGGATGAGGGAGTAGGTGTGCAGCATCTCCAGCGCGGCGCCCAATTCCTCCACACCGACCGGCACACAGCCTTCGACCATCTGCGCGGCTTCCATGCACAGAATTGGCCGCAGGCGCTTGCCGCCGGCGAATACGCTGTGCCGCATGGCCCGATGGATCGACGACGGATACTGATCCGCTGCCGGAAGCAGCCGTTCCAGCGCCTCATCCGTTACGATTCGGCCTTCTTCCAAGGTATCTTTGAGCATTCAGACCGCAGTATAGCAATCGCGAGCGAAGCAGCAATTAGCAGCCAGCAATTAGCTAAGAAGCTTCGAGCAGCGGGCGCGAAAACCCAGACTCCGAGTTCGTCACTCTGTGGCGCGGAATCCACGATTTGATCACACCCTCGCGACAGCCGACGTCGAGATCGGCGGCACCCTGGGCGCTCGCTTCCACCGCGCCGCAAGGGGTAAAATAGGCCTCCATCAGGGGGAGGAACACCATGAAATCCGCCTCAATCCTTTTTCTCGCTGCGGCCCTTTGTGTCGGCGTGGCTGCCGCGCAGGACAATTCCAGCTCGTCAAACTCGGCCGGACAGGACATGAAAAATGCCGGCCATGCCACCAAGACTGGGGCCAAAGACGCTGGGCACGCGACCGCAACCGGTGCGAAGGATGTTGGCCATGCCACCTCGACTGGCGCCAAGGACGTTGGTCACGCTACCTCGACAGCGGCAAAGGACACCGGTCACGCTACCAAGACGGCAGCCAAGGATACTGGCCACGCCACCGAGACCGGAGCCAAAGACGTTGGTCACGCGACGTCCAGCACGACTAAGAAGGTCTTTCATCCTGACAGCTCCAAGAGCAACGACAGCAGCAAGTCTTCACAATAGCGCAAGCCTGGTGAGCTGCCGGACTTAAGCCGCCGCCGGCGGGACGCCATGTCCCGCCTGTTGGCGCACCCTTGTGCGCCATGTCCGCCTGCCCTGTGACGTATGCCACAGACTCAATGTACATACCCTTCGCAGAATCAATAGGTGGAGGATACCCGTGTTCGAGATTCTGGAAGCGCGCCCATTGGCGCGAGGGATCAAGCTATTCGTCATTAAAGCTCCGCGCATCGCCCGTAAGCAGAAGCCGGGCCAGTTCGTCATCGTGCGGCTGGACGACTGCGGTGAGCGCATCCCGCTGACCCTCGCCGACGCCGACCCCGAGGCCGGCACTGTCACCCTGGTCGTGCAAGCCATCGGCAAAACGACCATGCTGTTCAACATGCTCGAGGCGGGAGACTCCATCCTCGACCTGGTCGGTCCGCTCGGCAAGCCGTCTGAGATCGAAAACTTCGGCACCGTCGTGATCGTCAGCGGCAGCGTTGGAACGGCCATGGCCTACCCCACCGCTCGCGAACTGAAGCGTGCCGGAAACAAAGTCATCTCCATCGTGGGCGCTCGCAGCAAAGAGCTGATGGTCCTGGAAGATGAAGTCCGCGCGGTCAGCGACGAGACCTACATCTGCACCGACGACGGCAGCTACGGCGACAAGGGTCTGGTGACCGACAAACTGAAGCAGGTCATGGCCGGCCAGAAGCTGAATTACGTCCTGGCCTGCGGCCCGGTGCCGATGATGCGCGCCGTCGCCAACATGACCGCTCCCGAGCAGATCAAGACCATGGTCAGCCTCAACTCCATCATGGTGGACGGCACCGGCATGTGCGGCGGTTGCCGCGTGCTGGTCAACAACTCCAGCCAGTTCGCGTGCGTCGATGGCCCGGAATTCGATGCCAGCCAGGTGAACTTCGACGTGCTGACGCAGCGCAACAACATGTATCGCGAGCAGGAGCGCGAAAGCATCGACCGCCTGCAGGCCGATCCGCAAGCAGAGCTGGACAGGCTACGCCGAAAAAATCACAAGACGGAATGCGCAGCAGAGGTGGTGGGGGTGACCAATGAGTAATACGACACAAACCAAAACCAGCCACAATCCGCTGCCCAACAAAGAGCGTTCCAAGCTGCCGCGTCAGCGCGTGCCGGAACAGCTCGCGCAGATCCGCGCCCACAACTTTCAGGAAGTGAACCTTGGCTTCCCAGCCGAGACGGCGCGCCAGGAATCGCTGCGCTGCATCGAGTGCCCCAAGCCGGGCTGCATCGAGAAATGTCCGGTGTCGGTAGATGTGAAGGCGGTGATCGATCTGATCCTCGCCGAAGATTACATGGGCGCTGCATCCAAGGTGCGCGAAGACAACGCGCTGCCTGCCATCACCGGCCGCGTTTGCCCGGTCGAAGATCAATGCGAATCCGGATGCGTCCTCGGCAAGAAGGGCGAGCCCGTCGGCATCGCTTATCTGGAGCGCTTCGTCGCCGATTGGGAGCGCGAGACCGGTCACTGCGGTATTCCCAAGAGCGCGCCGCCTACTGGAAAGAAAGTTGGCATCGTCGGCAGCGGTCCCGCTGCCTTGGCCTGCGCGGGCGATCTCATTCAGATGGGACACCAGGTGCACGTCTTTGAGGCGCTGCACGAACTCGGCGGTGTTCTGGTGTATGGCATTCCGGAATTCCGCCTGCCGAAAGAAATCGTGCGCCATGAAATCGATGTGCTGCGCCGCCGCGGGGTCGAGTTTGAGACCAACGTTGTCGTCGGCAAGACTGTCACCATCGACGAGCTGACGAACGATGAAGGTTACGACGCCCTCTTCATCGCGACCGGCGCAGGCCTGCCGCGATTCCTCAACGTTCCCGGCGAGCATTTCAACGGCGTCTATTCGGCCAACGAGTTCCTCACGCGCGTGAACCTGATGCGCGCCTATCGCTTCCCTGAATACGATGAGCCGATTTACCCCTGCAAAGATCGCGATGTCATCGTGGTGGGCGGCGGCAACACCGCCATGGATGCGATTCGCAGCGCATTGCGTCTGGGCGCGAAGACCGCCAGCATTTACTATCGGCGCACTGAAAAAGAAATGCCCGCCCGTGTCGAGGAAGTCCACCACGCCAAAGATGAAGGCGTGCACTTCGAGATGCTGGTAAATCCGGTGGAATTTCTCGCCGATGAGAAGGGCAATCTGACCGCAGTGAAGTGCATTCGCCAGGAACTGGGCGAGCCTGACGACTCCGGTCGCCGCAGCCCCGTGCCGATTAAAGGCTCGGAGTTCGTGACGCCGTGCTCGGTCGCGATCATCGCCGCCGGGACTTCAGCGAATCCGCTGATTCAGTCGACGACTCCGGGACTGGCGACAACCAAGCGCGGCTACATCCAGGCCGATGATTCACTGGCAACATCGAAGCCCGGCGTTTTCGCCGGCGGCGACATTGTCACCGGAGGCGCGACCGTGATTCTCGCCATGGGCGCCGGCCGCAAAGCGGCAACGTCGATTGATGAGTATTTGAAAGCAGCAATTAGCAATTAGCAATTAGCAATTAGCGATTAGCAAAGACGGCAACACTCAAGGTTTGTCATCCTGAGCGAAACCGGGCCTGTTCACAGAACAGGCGCGGTGAGTAGAAGGACCCCTATAGCCTGCTCAAACGCAGCCCAACCAACGGACGAAGTTCGGCGTCTCACCCCAGCGCCATCACCATCAGCTTCCGCTCCGTCATATCCTCAATCGCGTACCGTAACCCCTCGCGGCCGAGGCCGGAATCTTTCACCCCGCCATACGGCATCTGGTCCACGCGGAACGTAGGAACATCGCCCACGATGAGGCTTCCCACCTCCAGTTCGTCGAATGCGGTCTGAATGAGCACCGCGTCGCGTGTCATCAGTCCGGCTTGCAGGCCATACACGGAATGGTTGACGGTGCTCAGCGCTTGCTCGAAGGTCTCGTACTCCTCGACCGTCACCACCGGACCAAAAATCTCGGCGCAATTCACCCGCATGTTCGGATCGGTTCCAGTCAGCACCGCCGGTTCCACAAACGATCCCCGGCGCGTTCCTCCGCACAGCAGCTTGGCGCCAGCTTCCACGGCTTCATGGATCCACTCGGCCACCCGCACCGCATCCTGTTCGCGGATGAGCGGGGGAACATCGGTCGTCTCCTGCATGGGATCGCCGCTCTTTAACTTGCGCACGCCGTCGACCAGCATGTGAGTGAATTTCTCAAAGATCGAATGATGCACAAGGATGCGCTGCACGGAGATGCAGGTCTGCCCGCCATACGAAAATCCACCGGCAATGCAGCGATGGACCGCGTAGGTCAGGTCAGCATCGCTGTGCACAATGACCGCGGCATTTCCGCCAAGTTCCAGCGTCACGCGCTTTTTGCCGGCGTGATTCTTCAGCTGCCATCCCACGGCTGCGCTGCCGGTGAAGGTCAGCAGCTTGATGCGATCGTCAGCCACCAGCAAGGCGGCATCGTCGTTTGACAGCGGCAAAACGGCAAGCGCGCCCTCCGGCAATTCTGCCTCTTGCACAACCTCCGCCAGCAGAAACGATGACAAAGGCGTCTGCGGAGCCGGCTTTAGGATGATTGGACATCCGGCGGCAATCGCGGGAGCTACCTTGTGCGCAACAAGATTCAGCGGAAAGTTGAAAGGAGTGATGCCGAATACCGGCCCCAGCGGAACACGCTTCACTAATCCCCAGCGCCCAGCGGTGGCCTCCAGCGTGTCCAGAGGAATGTACTCGCCGTAGATGCGCGTGGCTTCTTCAGCAGCGACCCGAAACGTGTTGATGGCGCGCTCGACCTCGACGCGAGCAGTCTTGATGGGCTTGGCTGCTTCCTGGCAGATCATCTTGGCAAACTCTTCCCGGCGCGCCGTCATGCCATCGACGATCTTGTTCAGCACGTTGGCGCGCTGGTACGACGACATTCGGCGCGTCACCGCGAAAGCCTGCACCGCCGATTCAATCGCCGTCTCGACATCGTCGCGACCGGCCTCGTTGATCACGCCCAACACGCTGTGATCGTAAGGCGAGTTGATTACCGCCTCGCGCCCATGTGTGCTCCAGTTGCCATTGAGGAAGAAGCCGAAGCTGCGGATGGTAGAAGTCGTCTGGCTCATAATGTTCTCTCGCTGCAACAAAGAATTGTCGTACTAATTTGGATGCCGATCAAGGAAGCTCGCCTTTCATGCACCGCCGCGAATCGATCCTCGTTGAGGAAATGAGGGTGGCTCAGGATTCAAACTGACCCGCCACCCGCATCGTCGCCGGCAAAGGTGAATCTAGAATCTATCAGGTGTCTCGTGATTGCTTTGTGTCAGGGCACGACTTCAGTTGTGCCGGACGCTCCGTGATTCGATCCGGCTTTAGCCCCTGTACCGAGAACCGCAGGGGCTAAAGCCCAAGTTATCCTTGCGTTCTTTTCGGCACGACCAAGGTCGTGCCCTGACACAAGGCGATTTGTGAGAGGGCTTGATAGGCTCTAGTGTTTGAGGGGAACCATGTTCGAATCCGAGACCGAATACATTGTCGAACTGCAGCCCAGAATTACTCAGAGGCTGAACGAACTGGGATTCACGAATTCACGGCAAGCCAGTGTCCTGGCGCACAGTCTGGCCGAGATCGCCTCCCGCAGCCGGACGCTCGATCAGCAAGCGCTTCCGCTCTTTCTTTCTCTGGACGCAAGCCGCCGACGCGCGCTGGCCGAGCTGGCCGTGGCGCTGAAGAATCATCTCGACGGAATGCAGGATGCGATTACAGATTTGCGCGCGCCGCTAACCGAGCTTATTGACTTCCTCGCCCGCGAAGAGTCTCAGCCTTAGGCTTCCTGTCCGCCTTGCGCGGAGCCGACCCAGCCAACTTCGCCATCTGCTCGATGTACTTGTCGGCATCGAATTTCTTCTGCGCCGCATTGCCGGACATGTAGCGAATGGTGCCGAAGATGGGCCGCTCAAACCACGGCCGATCGAACTTGCCGGCAATAGCCCATGCAATTCCCGCATAGCCGTTGGGATCGCGGCCATCCAGAAAATATTTGTCATTGAGGTAGACCGCCGTCTGATACGCCACCGCCGGTGACGGACTCCACTCGAGGATTTTCTTCGCCCAATACATGCGCATGTAGTTGTGCATCCATCCGGCATGCAGCATCTGGCGCTGTGCGGCGTTCCACAAGTCATCGTGTGTTTCGGCGCGCTCCAGTTGCTGGCGAGAGTAGGTCACGGGTCGCTTGTCATGCGCATGTTTCGCCAGCGTTCGATGCGCCCAGTCGGGCGCGCTCTCGATCGAGTCGTATAGCGGATTAAAGTGGACGAAGTTAATGGACAGCTCACGCCACGTGATGAGCTGGTCCAGGAACTCGTCTTTGGCAGCACGAGGCGCTCGACTCTTCTCCACCGCAACCGCGACCGTGTGCGGACTGATCTGTCCGAAATGAAGATACGGTGACAAACAGCTGGTTCCGTCGACCTCCGGCTTGCCGTGGCGCTCAGGATAGCGAGCCAGCCTGTGGGTGACGAAGTCGTCAAGCAACTTCAGCGCTTCGGCCGTTCCGCCACGAAAGCCGCTGACCGGCTGAACCGAGCGATCCAGGTTCTTCCAGTCCTCGGTCAGGTCGAGAGAGCCGTCGTCCGGCAGCGCCTTGAGTCCGCGCGGTTTCTGCCATTCGACCTTTGCTTTGGCATTCGCCGGCGGCTCCAAGAACTCTTGCAGCCGTCGTTGCAATCGCGGCCGAATGATCCGCGCGGCGTATTGCTCCTTCTCCAGCAGCTTCGACGGAACGATCACATCGGCATCGACCGTCCACAGCGGCACGCCGAGTTTCTTCGCTGCCAGCTCACGCCAGTGCAGCGGCTCGCGCAGCGGATTTTCATCGCCGATCACGAGCGACGCCTTCACTTCATCGCAAAACTTCAGCAGCGAGTGTTCGGGATAACGCCGCAGCACGAACCCGATGCCGCGTTTGCGAGCGCGTTCGGCAATATCAGGAATGCCCTGCGCCAGAAATTCGTAGTGCCGCAGGTTGGCGTGTGGATAAAACGGCACTGGCGCAAAGAAAATCACGACCGGCTGGCGAAGAATGTTTGCGGCCGCAACGGCTACATCCAATGCGGGATTATCAAGCGCGCGCTGCGCCCGCTGCATCCAGTAGACAACACAGCGGCCACGCGCACCCGGCGCACCAGCGCGGCGAACCATCACACGCGGATCGGATGTTAGATCTTCCAGTTGGATCATGGATGGCTTTGGTTGAATTAAATCGATTGGATGCCCGTGAGCGGCCCGTAAGAAGTCACCTTTGCGACAGAGATTCGCTGGCCTGGAATAGCGAACAAAGAAAGGCCGGCATCCGCTAGCGCGCCAGCCCATAACACAAGCGTACTGTGCTACTGCGTGATCTCCCAGACGACGCCGCCGCCGGTGCTGCCCCCGCCGTTGGTGGTCCCGAAAAGGTTGCCGGCAGAGTCAATGGCAACCCAACTCCAAGGGCCGAAGGCGCCGTCATTCTGGTTCGAGAAGTCGTAAAGATCGGTTGACATCCATCCTCCCCCGGAATGGGATAGTTTGAAAACGGAGCCAAATTCGTGGGCTCCGCCGAAGAGCGTGGTTCCGTAAAGATTGCCGGCGGCGTCAAAGGAGAGGCTCTGCACGATCGATCCGTTGAAGCTGGAAAGCACGGAGTAGTTCCAGTTGTTGCCCGAGGGTGATAGTTCGAAGGCTACGCCGGTCAGGGAATTCCCGTTCGACTCACTGGTGCCGCCGAAGAGATTGCCGGCCGAGTCAAAGATCAAACTGCTGTAAGGATTGCCGCCATCGCTACCGCCCGTGAAGTTGTAGAGCGTGCGCTCCGACCAGTTTCCACCGGAGTTGATCAGTTCAAAGATGGCGCCGTAGCCCTCATAGGCCTCGCCATAGTAGGTAGCGCCGTAGAGATTGCCGGCCGAGTCCATCACCAATCCGGCATAAGGAACGGATCCGTCACTCTGGCCGGTGAAGCTGTAGAGGACGACAGCGGTCCAACTGGCGCCACTGGGGATAAGCTTGTACACGACGCCGCAGCCATTGGACGAATTAGGACAGCTGACGGTGCCGCCGGAAGGGGTCGTGCCGTACATGTTGCCGGCATGGTCGAAGATGACGCCGGCCCAAGGCCCAGCGAGTCCGACGCCGCTCTGATAGAAGTTGTAGAGAACGGTTTCGTTCCACGGGCACGAGGTGTGTTGGCAGATGTGGGCCGGTGGAGTGACCTTGTAGACCGTACCGCAGCCGCCGCCACATGTGGGAGCGCCTTGCCCGCCGCTGGACGTGGTGCCGTAGAGGTTGCCGTCGGGGCCGATCGTCACGCCGGCATAGGGAAAGGCTCCATCATTGCCGCCGCGGAAGGAATAGATAGGCGTGAAGATCCAGCTTCCATTCTGCTTCGAAAGCTTGAAGACCAGGCCTTGACCGTTGCTGCCGCCCTGGTAGGTCGTGCCATAGAAGTTGCCGGCGCGGTCCATGGTGAGACCGTCGTAGGGATGACTGCCGCTGGTGCCTCCGGCGAAATTGTGGATTACCGAGTAGGTCTGGGCTTGTGCCATGCCGAGGGTGCAGGCAATGGCGAAGACCCAGGTCCACAGATTGCGAGATACATGGGAGCAGTTCGTCATATTTTTCTCCGGGTACAGGATCGGCCTTGCGTTTGCATCTTTCCCAAACATTGGTTTGCTTGTCATGGCATGAACTCATAGATCACCCCGCAGCCGTAGGAAAGTGCCGGTACCACCTTGCGAGGTGGTGCCGTAGAGGTTGCCGTTCGCATCCAGGGTGGGACCGTCGTGCGGATACGCTCCATTGCTCGGGCTGATGGCGAAGTCGTGAAGGCCAGCGTAGATCCAGGTGCCGCCGCTGGGCGTGAGTTTGAAGAGATTGCCTGCCGACTGCGGGCCTTCCAAATTCGTTACGCCATAGAGATTTCCGCCAATTGCTCCACACTCTATCTCCGCGATTGAAGGATGGTCAAATTAATTTAGCGCTTCCTTTTTTGTAATTGAACAAGGGGAGGGTGAGCCCTAGTGACTGACCACGAACTTCGGCCGCGCTCTTCGTTGTTTCTCGAAGCCGCGCGGCCGGGAAGAACTGCAGTTTCAGGATGCCCCGGAGCAGGAGACGCCTCCGGGGCGTTCGATCCTAGGTGAGGAAGAATTCGCGCGTGATCTTGGTCCATTGCTCGTCGGGCATGGTGCTGGCGAGATCGTCAATCGCCACTCCGCCGTCCTGCGCCAGCGCTCCCAGCGCGCTCGGCATAACCCGCTGCAGCCGCATCGAGGACTCTTCGGTCCACCACCGTGCCAGCGCGCCGCCAAGCAGATTGCGGAAGTTGGTCTTGGCGTCGGGCGATTGTACTGTCACCATCCAGCCTTCGCCGTAAGGATCTTTGCCGGCCAGCGACGGATCGGCCATTACCGCTTCGTTGATGTCGGACACGCTGCCCTCGATCGGCGATACCATGTCGACCTTCACTCCGTTGCGGATTATGCTCCACACCTTTTGCCCCTGACGGATCCACTGGCCGCGTTGCGGCAGCGTCACGTGCTCAACTTTGCCAACCAGCTTCGAGGCGAAGTCGTCGATGCCGATGCGGACAAGATTCGGGCTCTCGCTCAATGCCCAGGTGTGTCCCGGATGATAGCGAAGATTGTCGGGAACCGAGAAGCCGCCAACCAGGCTGGGCTTCAGAGCCGGAGCGACCACAGGCTGCTTTCTCATCGCAGGCGCGACTTGCAGAACGGGATGTTTGGCCTTGGAGTAGAAGAAATCGATGGTCAGAAAGATGGCGAACATCATGAGAACGAGTAGGACTGTCATGGCGTGTCTCCTGTTTATGAACCTTGCCGCGCTTTGTTTCTTGCGTCTGGCACTTTCTGTAAGGCATTCGGCGTACCAAAGCGGCAGCGGATGGCGGGTACGAGTTTTCGCCTCTGCAAGTGACGTGCGCATCGGGACTTATGAAAGTGTGTTGTGAAACTCACCGCTACGAGAGCGGTGTTCTGCAACGGCAAGATTTGTTGTGATTGTTTACGGAACTTGCGGTAAAGAGTCGTTTAGGGGCTGGATCTGGGCGCTCGCAATCAATTGAATGAGGGAGTTACATCGCCGAATCGATCATTGCGAGGCTCTGTTGCAATTCTCATCGTGCTGATGCACTTTGCTACAGCCATGGAAGAACACAACAGGCGACGAGCGCAATAAATGCTCGAGAAATCAGCTCAATCGCAGAAAAAGTTCTAACTCAGGCTGGCGTACAGAGCTCAGCCCTACTGAGGCTCGACGCGAACTGCCTCGACGCTCTCAATTTCGATCCTGCTTGGCCTGACCGAAATCCAGTCGAACGGCGTGACCACCAATTTCAACCTGACGAGCGCCGGCCGGTTTTCCGCCCTCCACTGCGATTCCTCCGGCAGGAAGTAACGCCCCATCTCCTTGTCGTCCCATGGGTATGCCCAGACATCGCTTATGCGATTCGGTTCAACTACAAACTGGAGCAACTTCGCCGACCCATCCGCAAAAGACATCTGCAACGTCAGGCAGGATGGTTTCCGCAATTTCCACCACGGCGGGTAATCCACTCGCAGACGCAACTTCACGAAGTCCGCTCCCGCGCTCGGCCAACGAATCTCGCCGAGGTCGAGAGAAGTGCTGCGTTTAGTAATCGGCTGCGGCGGAGGAGGATTCGCGACGGTTTGCCCCGAGAGCGTCAAACGCGCATCTCGGCTGTCATCCCGCACCAGCCCAAGCACTCCTGCCACGGGACTGCCTTCGGAACGATAATGACGCACCAGGTAGAACCATACGTCGGGACTGCGGGTGAAATTGGGAACGCCGTCGATGGCAGTGCTGATCACTCCATCCGGAAAGTACAGTGCAAGGGGTGGGTTGGCCTGCCGCAGTCCCGCCAATTCCACTCCGGTCAGATACTCTCCGTTGACCAGATAGGTTTGGAGCACACCGCCTGCGACCTGCCGACGCGACGTCAAGCCAAACGTAGTTTCGTAGGGAAACACGGCGATGGAGTCGCTTGGAGTTGTGCGCTGACCGACATACGTCGAGACGCTGCGCACCAATTCGGTATCTTTGAGCGAGAAACAGGCGTGGTCGAATTCCTCCAAGCCCTCCGGACATTGAAGCGTGGGATGGGCAATCTGCCGTACTTGCGCCGCGACGCTGCCAGGTAGAAACAGCGGATAGGGATGTGCGAACACCAGCGTGGCGATCACGGTGGCCACCGGCAGCGCGACGGACAGCAGCGGCGCTGACCTGGCCTCGTCAATGGCGATAGCTCCGCAGAGAAAGATCATGGGGTAGATCCCGATGACGATGTGGCCATGGTCGGAGCGCACCAGGCTGCTCTGCATCATCAGGAATGCCAGACAGAAGCCGGAGATGAGGAACGCGGGCCGTCGCGTCCACGGCCCGTCGCGCCTGCGCGCCAACCAGGCCCCGCCAAACACGACAGCCCCCATCGCCAGAATCTTGAACAGCAGCCACTTGTTCTGCTGGACCATGGGAATCGGCTCAAACCAGCGATAACCATTGGCGATGACGAGACTCGATCGCCAGAACTTGAACTCCAGAGTCGATGACATGCACGCATTGGTCACCAGCATGAAGAGCGCAAAACAGATTGCCGCCATGAGCAGAAATTGTGCCAACTGACGCCTTCGCTCCGCGGTAATCGCACCGGCGGCAACACACAACAACAGAGCGGCCACTGTGTAGAGTCCCGTATCCGCCGAAACCAGGAAGCCGGAGATGCAAATTGCAGCAGCGACAATGGCTTTCGCCAGCAGGCTACCGGTAGAAGTTACTTCTCCGTCCGTGAACCTCACAAAGACCGCAAACGCCAGCAATGCGAGCGACACTCTCACATCCGGCGCCGACCAGAAAACAACGGCAAGCAGTAGAAGCAGCGCCCTCCGCCATGCGGCGGCCTCCGGCAGCAGCAATCGCGCCGTTAGGAACGTCGAGAGAATGATGGCCAACATCGGCAGGGTGTACCAAGTGGCGTAGACAGAGCCGGTGGAGATCCCCAGGTGACGCGCCGGCGCGCTCGACATCCACTGATACAGCGGCCCTAGGGTGAAGGCCACGTCGCGGCCAAGCCAGATGCCGCCCGCGGCCTTGTAGCTGGTGTCGAGTATCCAGGAATCGTCAATCAGGTTGAGGCTCGGAACCGTTGGGAGTGAATCATGGCGGATCAGGATCGGCGGAATCGCCGCTAGCAGGAGGACGACCAGAACGACCCATTCCGTGGATTGCGCAGCCAGGGACGCTGCGCGGCTGAGCATCTGTCGCTTCATGAAGGGCGATGATCGGTCGCGATCGGAAGGCACAACAGTAACACCGCGACAAGTTGGCAAGCTATATCTCAACCGACCCCGCGGCAACGCCGACCAAACCCGCTTACTGCGCGGCGGTTCCCTTGAGGACTATGCCCAGATTCTCGGCTGTTCCCTGTCGCGACGGAATGGCGACGGAGAACACCGTGTCGCCGCGCTCGGTCTTCGTGATCCTCGACGGTTCGCCTGCCTTGTCCAGTGCGATGACCGCGGGATGATTCGTCCCCGTGCTCTTCGCGCTCAGTGCAACCAGTTTCTTGTACGGATACGTGGCGTCGGGAGACGAATCGTTCGCTGCAGGAATCGCCAGCAGAAAATCGGGATTGGGAGCAACGCCCATATGATTGCCGTCCTGTGGCAGCGTCTGGTAGCGCAGCGTATACGTTCCGGCGGGAATGTTCTGTCCGCGATAGTCCGTCATGGCTTGCGAAAAGGTGACCACGCCCACGAACTCGCCGTTGCTGAGTTCAGGATAGAGCGCGTCAGAAACGTCTTTCTTCTCGGTCTTCAAAGTTTTGGCAAACCAGAATTCAGCCTTCCAACCGCCATCCAGCGTGACCCGATAGCCCTTGGTCTCGACCGCCTGCTGCAAAGCGTCCGAGACGCTGGTTGGCGCTCCGATGCGCTCGATTTTCTGTGCAGCCGCAAGTGGGCCGACGACGATGCTCAATAACAAAATACAAATCGAAATGACACGAGGAATCATTAGAGCTCCGCAACGTGAAGGTAAATCGGAGCCGATGGGTCAGGCAAGTTCAGCGATCACAACGCAGGACATTTTGTTGGGGTATTGCGGATGCGACAGATTACTCGTATCGCAGAGCGACCAGCGGATCCACCTTCGCGGCTGAGCGCGCGGGAATCCAGGTTGCGATAAAGGCAACGCCGATGAGCAACACGATGACAGCGACAAATGCCACCGGATCCGCCGGGCCGATGCCAAACAGCAAGCTCGCCATGGTCCGCGCGATCAGTTGTGAAGCCAGCAGGCCGACCGCTGCACCGATTGCAATCAGGCGCGCGCCGCTGCTGAGCATCAGTTGCAGAACATCGCCACGCGTCGCGCCCAGCGCTATCCGGACGCCGATCTCCTGCGTGCGCTGCGTGACCATGAACGCGATCACGCCATAAATCCCAATTGCCGCCAGCAGCACGCCGACAAATGCGAAGAGCCCAAGCAGTGCAGTTTCAAATCGCGGTCGTCCGGCTAGCTCACTCACCCGCTGATTCATGGTCTGGATGTTGACCGGCAGCGTGGGATCGAGCGCCGCAATCTCCGCGCGCGTCCAACTGGCCATCACCGACGGCGGCAGCGAAGTTTGAATGATCACTGCCGAGTCGCGGCTCCAATCCTCAGCGCGATTGCGCCGCAGCCGGTAGTACTCGGGCTCGTCCTCACCAGTGAGGCCACCGTTCTTCGCATTCCTGGCGACGCCAATGACCGTGTACCACGGGCCGTCCAGTCCCGGCTGCAAATGCTGGCCGATCGGATTCGCGCCGGGGAACAGCCGCTCCGCCAGCAGCTTGCTGACGATGATGAAGTGGTCGTTCGAGCTTTCGTCGTCCTTGCTGAACGCTCGGCCCTCAACAATTGGGATCGACAGCGCGCGGAAGTAATCCGCCGTCACCCAGCGCCACGCGACTGTTCCACCTGTTCCCTCGGCAGGCAGCGGACGCCCAGCGACGCGAATCGCAGCGAGGATGTGATCGTGATGCCAACCCCCCGGTGGAAGCGAGTCGCTAACCGCGAGAACATTCACGCCGGGTAAGTGCCGCAACCGAGCCTGCAATTGCTGCATGAACGCCAGCTGCTGCTCTGGCTTGGGATACTGTTGCGCTCCCAGCGAGATCGAAGCCGTGATCACGCTGCCGGCGTGCATTCCCAACGGCTGATTGCTCAGTTTCCAGAAGCTGCGCAGCAGCAGGCCGGCGCAAGTCAACAGGATCAGGCTGACAGCGATCTGCACAATCACCAGCGATTGCCGCAAGCGATGACGTTGGATTCCGCCAGTGGCGCGGCCGGCCAGCGCCTCCGCGTTCGGCCGATGCAGCGCCGGCGCCATGCCGAAGAGAAAACCGCAGATGACGGAAGCCGCAAAGGTGAAGAAGATGATTCGCCAGTCGAGATGTGCTCGCTCCAGGAATGGCAACCCTTCAGGCGCGATTGCGACAAAGATGCGCAACAGCAACGCGGCCAACAGGCCACCCGCAATTGCTCCTGCAACCGCCAGCATCAGACTCTCGGTCAGCGTTTGCCGGATTAGCCGAGTGCGGCCTGCGCCCAGCGCCGAGCGCACGGCTAGCTCGCGCTCTCGCGCAGCTGCGCGTGCCAGCAACAAGCTGGCGACGTTGGCGCAGGCGATCATCAGGACGGCAATCACAGCCGCGAGCAACACCCACGCGGCCAAGCGCGCATCATGCACCTGCCGGTCGCGCAGCGATCGCACCATCAGGTGAATCTCTTTGCGAAACTGTGGCGGAGCGAGATTGAGCGCCTGCTTGAACTGAGGCTGCAAAGCGGCGCTCGCCTGCTCGATCGTTACTCCCGGCTTGAGGCGCGCGAAGGCCAACATAAACGCTCCGGGACTCGCCTTGCGCTGTGCGGCTTCGTCCAACTGTTGCGGGCCGATGATGTCGACGTGCTCAAGAGTCGGAAATTCGAACTCCTTCGGCAGCACCCCGATGACACGCGCAGGCTGGCCATCAACCGAGATCATCCTGCCGACAATCGCCGGATCGCGGCCGTAATGACTGCGCCAGAGGTCGTAGGAGATCAGCACGACACTGGGCCCGTTGGGATGGTCCTCGTCAGCGGTGAAGTTGCGCCCCAGCATCGGGCCGATGCCGAGCGTCGGGAGGAAAGTCGATTCGACGCCGGCGCAGTTGAGGCGCTCAGGATTGCGCTCAGTCAAATCGCATGGGCCGGTGCCAGCCGTGGAAGTAAGCGACTGGAATGGGAGCTGGTGATCGCGCCAATCGTAATACCAGCCGCCAAGCACGAACTCCTGCGGCGAAATCGGCGCAATCAGTCCAACCGAGACCAGGCGCGATGGATCGGCGTACGGCAGCGGGCGAAAAAGGATGCGATCAACCACGCTGAAGACCGCCGCAGTTGTGCCGATGCCGATCATCAGCGTGAGAATCGCGGTGACGGTGAACATCGGGCTGCGGCGGAACCCGCGCAGGCCGTAGCGTATGTCGTACCACGAGGTTTCCAGCAATGAGAGGGGACGTTGCTCGTGACAGGCTTCGCGCGCGCCTTCTACGCCGCCGAAGGCGATCATCGCCTGGCGGTGCGCTTCGTCCTTCGACATGCCCGAGGCTACGTTGGCGTCGATCTGCTTCTCGATGTGGAAGCGCAGCTCTTCGTCGACGTCGGAGCGGCTACGGCCGACTAGCGATCGCAAACGGGATAGCAGGCGCTTCAACATTTTGTGCTCTCTTCAAATTCGCTCAAGGATGAGCGCGATGGCGTCGGAGATGCGCTGCCAGTTGGCCAGTTCGGCCTGCAATTGTTTCTTACCAGCGCGGGTCAGCGAGTAGAAACGCGCGCGGCGGTTGTTGTCGGACGCAGCCCACTCCGACCGGATCCAGCCCTTTGCCTCCAGGCGGTGGAGAGCTGGATAAAGCGAGCCCTGTCCCACCTGCAACACGTCCTGCGACACCTGCTGGATGCGCTGTGAGATGCCCCAGCCGTGCATCGGCTCAAGAGCGAGCGTCTTCAAGATGAGCAGGTCGAGCGTTCCCTGCAACAAGTCCGACGACTGCGGCGGCAAGCCATACCTCCTGTCGACAATCGACAATAGTACAAACCCTTCCTGTCGGATGTCAACAGGAATGGGATGAGGGGCAGTAACGCGGCCCGGCTTGCGTAGGGATCTACCACTGGAATGCAACGTGGCGCCGAGAATTCCCAGGTCTCGAAAACCGCGAGACCTGGGGCACCCGAGATTCCCAGGCTTTACAATCGCTGCGTGTACTTGCTCTACAATCTTTTGTTTTTTCTGGCGCTGATCGTCAGCACGCCCTGGTGGCTGCTGCAGATGTGGCGGCATGGCAAGTACCGCACCGGTTGGCGCGAGCGACTGGGCTTCGTCCCCGATCGCCTGCTGCACGATTACAGCGAAAACACCATCTGGGTGCACGCGGTGTCGGTGGGCGAGGTGCTGGCGAGCTCGCGGGTAATCAAAGAGCTGAAGGCCCAGCTTCCTGAGTGGCGGATCGTAGTTTCGACCACGACCGACACCGGCCAGCGGCTGGCGCAGCAGCGATATGGCGCACACAATGTTTTCTACCTGCCGCTCGATTTGTCGTTCGCGGTGCGAGCGTACTTTCGCGCATTGCGTCCGCAGATGCTCGTCCTGGCCGAAAGCGAATTCTGGCCAAACCTGCTGCGCTGGACGCGGCACTCGGGAGCGGCCGTCGCCGTGGTCAACGCGCGCGTCTCCGACCGATCGCTGCCCGGATATCTTCGATTTCGCGGCGTGCTGCGGCGGGTAATGCAGAATGTCGATCTGTTCCTCGCGCAGAGCGAGGAGGACGCGCGCCGGTTGGTGCAGATCGGAGCACCGGTCGAGCGGGTGCAGGTCAGCGGCAATCTGAAGTTTGAGATCATACCTCCGCGCGATTCCGATATTGCCGAGCGTTTTGATGAGGCGCTGCAGCGCGCGGAGATCGGACCACTGATCGTCGCGGGAAGTACGCTTGATCCCGAAGAAACCGAGTTGCTGCGAATGTTCGAGCAGGTTGCGGCGCAGTATCCCAATGCCATGCTGGTGATTGCGCCTCGACATCCGGAGCGCTTCGATGCCGTGGCGGCAATGCTGGAATCGTCGGGAGCCCGCTTCCAGCGCCGGTCGCAATGGGACCGCGAGACCTTGATTGCGGGCAGCGTCCTTCTGCTGGATACGATCGGCGAGTTGGCCAGTCTGTATGGCTTTGCTGACTTGGCTTTCGTCGGCGGAAGCCTAGTGCCGCGCGGCGGCCACAACGTGTTGGAAGCGGCGCAGTTTGCCAAACCGATTCTAGTCGGGCCGTCGACGGAAAACTTTCGCGACATCGTCGATGTATTTCGTAGAGCCGATGCATTGCGCGTCGTCACGCCGGAAACGCTAACGACGACTGTGTTGCAGCTTCTGGAGAACGATCAGGAGCGCGCGGGGCTGGGCCAGCGCGCGCTGGAAGTGATGCGTTCGCAACTCGGAGCAACCGAGAAGACGGTTGAGGCGTTGCTGGGACTGCTGGCGGAGCGCGCGCCGGCGGCTGTAACTTCGTCGTCGGAGAAGCGAGCGTGAACCCGCTCTCGGCGCTCTATGGCGCGATCATCGAAATGCGCAATCGGCGCTTCGAAGGCGGCGCTCTGAAGATTCGCCGGCTGCAAGGACCGGTGATCAGCATCGGAAACCTGAGCGTTGGCGGATCGGGCAAAACGCCGTTTTTGATTGCGCTGGGCGAGTTGCTAAAGCGGCAGGGCGTGGAGTTTGATGTACTCTCTCGCGGCTACGGGCGATCGACAACTGGGGTTGCGCTGGTGGATCCCGCAGGCTCGCCGCGTGAGTTCGGCGATGAGCCGCTGCTGATTGCGCGAAAGCTCAACGTGCCGGTGATCGTCGGTGAGGACCGCTACGCGGCAGGGCAATTCGCCGAGCAGAAACTTGGCGCGCGAATGCACCTGCTGGACGATGGCTTCCAGCATCGGCGACTGGCGCGCGACTTCGACATCGTGATGGTGAATCCGCAGGACACGCAGGACATTTTGCTGCCGGTTGGCAGACTTCGCGAGCCGCTGTCGTCGCTGATGCGAGCGGACGCGGTGGTGCTGACGAACGATGCAGTGTGCGACGGACTGCTGCTGGCGCCGTATCTGGTGTGGAGAGTGCAGCGCGACATCGTTATCCCGGCGGAGTTGAAGGGACCATGCTTCGCCTTCTGCGGGATCGCGCGGCCGGGAAACTTCTTCGATCAGCTGCGCGCGGCGGGGGTGAAGTTGGCGGGCACACGGAGTTTCAGAGATCATCATGCTTACACCGAATCGGATGTGCGCAAACTGCTGGGGTTGCGGAATCGGCATGGCGCGGGAGCGTTCGTCACAACCGAGAAAGACGCGATTAATCTGCAATCGCACGTGGCTGAGTTGGCGCCACTGCACGTTGTTCCGGTTCGTATGCAGCTGCAGAATGCCGAGTCGGCGATGAGCGCGATGCTCGCGAGGATTGCAGCCCGTAATCGCAGCATCGCATGAGACAATTTAAGATTGATTTGTGCCCGGTGGCTCGATCCATGCACCGGGCGTTCATTTGAATTCATGACTAAGCTCGTCAAAGACGCGGAGCGGTTGAAGAAGATTGTGCGGCAGTTTTCGGAGGTCTCGATCACCGTGCTGGCCGATCTGGTGGCGGACGAGTTCGTTTTTGGCGAAATCGCTCGCGTCTCGCGCGAGGCGCCAGTGTTGATCCTGAAACATCGCGAGCGAACCGTCGTGCCCGGCGGCGGCGCGAATGCAGTAATGAATCTCGCGGCGCTAGGCGTTAACGTCCTGCCGGTTGGGGTTGTTGGCGATGATGAAGCCGGCAGCCTTCTGCTGGAGAAATTTCGCGAGAAGAAAATTGCCATCAGTGGCATCGAGCGGTTGCAAGGCTACACGACGACAACCAAGACACGCATTCTCGCCGGCATGTCGCACACCAGCCGGCAGCAGGTGGTGCGCGTCGATCGCGAACCGGAGGCGTTGGGAGAGATGCATCCCGCGCTGTTGAACCTGGTGAATGCGGCGAGAGAATACGCGACAGCCTCGGATGCGATGCTGGTCTCCGACTACGGATACGGCGCAGCGACACCGCGGTTGCTGACGTTTGTGAAGTCGAATGGGTGCGTGGAGAATAAGCCCATCACAGTCGACTCGCGCTATCGCATTCTCGACTACGAAGGCGCGACGGCCGCGACTCCGAACGAGCCCGAGGTGGAAGAGGCGCTGCACACCCGGATTGGTCACGACGATCACAAGCTGTTTGCGGCGGCCGGGCGGCTGATGCAAGAGATGCGATTGGAGTCGTTGATCATCACGCGCGGGCGCGATGGCATGGTGGCCTTCGAGAAGGATGCCGAGCCGGTGGCGATTCCGATCTACGGTTCGGACCAGGTGGTGGATGTAACCGGCGCCGGCGACACAGTGATTGCGACCTTCACGGCTGCACTGGCTGCCGGAGCCGATACGGTTTCCGCCGCGCGGCTGGCGAATTTTGCCGGCGGCATCGTGGTGATGAAGCGCGGCACCGCAACCGTCACCAGCAAGGAGTTGCTGGCGGCAATCGATAACTACTTGGCGACGACAACAGCGTGAACGAGAGTGCGGCAAAATTTTTTCGCGCGATGCCTTGCGCAAGCAGGTAGAAGACTGGCGACGCGCCGGTCAGCAGATTGTGCTGGCCAATGGCTGCTTCGATCTGCTGCACGTCGGGCACGTTCGCTATCTGCGCGGGGCGAAGGCGCTCGGCGGGAAACTGATTGTCGCGATGAATTCCGATGCCAGCGTGCGCCAGATCAAAGGCGAAGGGCGTCCGTTCATGCCCGAGCAGGAGCGAGCGGAGATTGTTGCGGCACTCGCCGACGTTGACGCGGTCGTGATCTTTGACGAGCCCGATGTGCGGGCGCTGATTCGCGAGGTTCGTCCTGACGTGCAGGCGAAGGGCACCGATTACGCTCGCGAGAACGTCCCTGAGCGCGATGACGTACTCGCATACGGTGGCAGAGTTGAGATCGTTGGCGATCCCAAGGATCATTCCACGACCGAGATGCTCGCGCAGTTGCGAAATCGAGGACGCAGTTGACGGTAAACGCCCCTCCAACTCTCAATTTGAAGAACGAAGCGCAAACGGCGGAGCAAGTCTGGACATGGAACCGCATCGCGCGCCGCATTCGCGTGCCGCTGGGATTCCTGTTTGCGGCGTTCTACATCTGGCGAGCAACGCCGACATGGGTGAGCATCGCAGCCGGCGCGGTAGTGGCAATTCTCGGGATCGCGATTCGCGCTCTCGCTTCCGGACATGTGCAGAAGGATCGCGTGCTGACGCAGACAGGCCCGTACGCGTATGTGCGCAATCCGCTCTATCTCGGCTCGATCGTGATTGGCGTTGGATTTGCGATCGCCGCGCGCGATGTCTGGGTGGTTGCCGTACTGATTATTTTCTTCGTGGCAGTGTATGTGCCGGTGATTCGCGGCGAGGAGAATTTCCTGCGCGGCCGATTTCCGGAGTACTCCGACTACACTCGCCAAGTGCCAAGTCTCGTGCCGCGCACTCTGTGGTTCCGGGGCGTGACCAGCGGTTTCACGCGTGAGTTATACTTGCGGCATCGCGAGTACAACTCCCTGCTGGGCGCCGCCGCAATGTTGGCCGTCCTGATTGCGAAAATTCTCTGGTTGCCTGGGGGAAGGTAACGACCGTCATCGCGCGCTCAATCCTACTTTTAGCTCTGCTGTCTTGGCTCTCTCTTGCTTCAATCGGTGCTCCGGCGGACGCGCCTCCGCAGGCGGCGCACGCGACCGCGCCGGCGCAGACCGAGGCGAAGATCGGCAGCGCTTCTCATATTCAGCCGCTGCGCGCCGGGTTTCAATTTCCCTACGGACAGACGCTTCACTACGACGGCGAGTGGCGCTTCTGGACGGCGGGCGTCGCCACGCTGCGCATTGAACAATCGGGCTCGCAGAATCACGTTGCGGCTACGGTGGATTCAACCGGCGTGGTTTCGCTGCTGTATCGAGTGGCCGATCGCTTCAACGCATACTCCGATGCGAAGACTCTCTGCTCGAGCAAACTGATCAAGCACAGCGAGGAGGGCTCGCATCGCCGCGACACGACGATCACCTACGACTACAGTCGCGGCAAGGCCGTCCTGGAAGAGCGCAGCCTCAACAATCAGCAGAAGCGCGCGGAAAGTGACATTCCCGGCTGCGTGACCGACGTCGTGTCGGGGATTCTTTACGTCGCCAGCCTGCCATTGCAGGTGGGATCAACCTACACGTTTCCGCTAAACGATGGCGGCAAGACGGTCACGGTGCAGGCGCACGTGGAAGGCAAAGAGCAGATCAAGACGCCTGCGGGAACCTTCCAGACAGTGCGCGTGGGGCCGGAGGGCGATTCCGGGACGCTGCTGAGGAACAAAGGCCGCATCTGGATCTGGTACACCGATGACGACAAGCACTTGCCAATTCAGATGCGGGCGAAAGTCTTCTATGGGACGCTGACCATCTACCTGAGCAGCATTTCCAAGTAGCTGCCTTATTGCACGCGGAAGCGTTCGGCTATAACCCGCTGCAGGCGCGGCTTGTAGAGGATGTCGTAGGCGAACTCCTTGTCGGGAAAAAGCGCCAGCGCAGCGCGCTTGGCATTGGCCGCCAGCTCCGAAGCTTCCTCGATGGTCAGATCCTGGTCCTGACTGATCACTGACATCACCATGTTCATCATGATCTGCAGACGGCGCAGTTTGCGGCGTTCGTCATCCTGTTCAGGTTGGGTTTGCTGCTGAGCGTTGCCGGCGGCTTGCGGTAGTGCAGGATCCTTGCGTTCCGATAGCCCCATGAGATTCGCCTCGGGAATCGGTCCGGCGCATTCGGCGCGGGCGGCCGACTCGTGTTCGTTACAATTGGATGTCCGCCGCGGCCCTTCCGTTGCGCAGGCCAGGTACGGGGCAAAATTCGGTCTCAGACAGCTCGGTGGACGGCATCATACACCGAAACGAGCGGAGGTCAGCCGCAAATCTCAAGGCGAAACGGCTATGATACTGTTCGTTGCATCGAACTCATTGGAGGCAGCATGGCAGAGCCGGCAGAAGGGCACGAGGAACTGGTAAAGGTTTTCGATACCGACGAGGAATCGGAGGCAATGGTGGTGCGCGGCTTGCTGGAGTCGGCCGGCATTGAAGCGATGACCCAGAACCGCGAAGCGCCGCAGGACATTTTGCCCGGCGTGGGCGGAGTGGTCGTGATGGTGCGCCCTGACCAGGCCGAGGAGGCGCGCGCGACGATTGAGGCATACCGCGCCCAACCGACGACCGATGATGATGAGGCCGTCAGCGAGGAACCGGCGCAGCAGTAACGGTCTTGCCGTCAAGATAGAAGGAAACCGCGCCGGCTAGATCGGTGCGATAGGTTGTGATATGCGCGGCGGTGTAACGCTGCATGACCTCGGGCCGGGGATGCCTGAACGAGTTGTAGAAGCCCACCGATACCACCGCGAAACGGGGGTTGACGGCGGCGAGGAAATCCGGCGTACTCGACGTCGCGCTGCCATGGTGGCCGACTTTCAGCAGATCGGCTTGCGGCGACTCATTGATTAGAAACTTCTCGATGCGCTGATGCGCGTCTCCCACGAACAACGCTGAGGTCTCACCATACTGCATCCGCAGGACCAGCGACTCGTCATCTTCCATGTGCGGACGAGGCTGCCATCCCGGCTGCGGATTGAGCACGCGCACGCTGACGCCGCCAAAGTCGAAAGCCGCGCCTGACGAGAAGGACTTAGGCTCGACGTGGAACTTCTGCGCAGTTTCCTTCACTATGACGAAGCCCGGAGTTGGCGAGTCGATTCCATACCAGATTTCACGCGGCTGAAAGTTGGCGATGATGCTTGGCATGCCGCCCATGTGATCGCTGTGCGCGTGCGAGATGGCGACCGCATCAAGCCGCGTAATGCCGCGCGACCAGAGATACGGCGAGACGACTTCCTCGCCGACATCGAAATCCGAGCGCGAATTGCCAGGGATGCCGCCGGAGTCCAACAGCAGCGTCTTGCCTTGCGGCGTGATCAGCAGCAGCGAGTCGCCCTGGCCGACGTCAATCGCCGTGATCTCGAATACGCCGAGATGCCACTGCGGCTTGGGTGGAAACAGCACAATCCAAACCGCCGACGCGAGCAATGCAGCGACTCCGATTGCTGCCAGGATGCGTCGCCGCGCTAGCAATAGAGCGAGTCCCACACTTAGCGCCGCCGCGATCGAGACGCCTAGCGTCGGCGTGGGTACGCGCACTTCGGAGATGCGGAGGCGTCCGATGAGGTGGACCGTTCCGGTGAGAACGTCGAGCGAGTATCCCGCGATCAGCGCGGGCAAGTACGCCAGCCAGTGCGCTGCGTAAGAGAGAACAACCGCCAACACCGCGCTCGGCAACAAGACCGAGGCGATGGGAATCATCAGGGCGTTTGCTGGGAGTGCCATGGTGGTGGCGCGATGGAAGTACCAGGCCATCGGCAGAGCCAGCGCGAGCTGGATGATAGTTGAGGTGAACAGAAGTTGCGTGGCTACCAACGCAACTCCAAGCAGACGGACCACCAGAAAGTTTGCCGCCATGCGGCCGATGACGTCCTGCAAAGCATTGCGTAGGGTACGCATTTCGACGCGAAAGTCCGCGGCGCGAGTTGGTAGCGAAAAATCGAATTCCGGCGAATCGAGATTTTCTAGTGCGCTTTGCAGCGGATAGAGCGTGCGGCGAAGGACGGGCACGGCGATTCCTGCGACCGCGATCACCGAGACGAAAGTCAGCTGGAAGCTGGCTTCGAACAGGGTGCGAGGATTCGCCAGCAACATTCCCAGCGCAGCAACGCCGAGTGCGTTGAGTCCGGCGCGATCTCGAAACAGCAATCGCGTGAGCAGGTAGATGTTGAGCGTGATGGTCGCGCGCACGATGGGCGAGCCGAGATCGGCGACGAAGGCATATCCCCAGGAAAGCAGAATGGTAAGAATGGTCGCCCAAGTCTCGCCGAATGGCAGCTTGCGCAACATCCAAAAGACCGCGAAGGCGAGAATGCCGACGTTGATCCCGGAGACGACGAGGATGTGGTAGGTCCCGGTGCGCTGGAAGTCGGTCTTGATGTCGCGGCCAAAGAAGGCGCGGCCGCCGATCAGCGCGGCCTGCATCAGGGCGCCGCGCTCGCCTGGCCACAACTGCATGATGTGCGCGAGCGCGCTGCGCCGCGCCGCACTGCGCCACAAGCCGATGCGACTGCCGGCGAATCCTGGCAGCACTTCAACATTGCCGGCGCGCGCCGAGCCGGTCAGGCGAATGCCTTGCGCGTTGAGATAGCCCGCCAGATCCATGGCGCCGGGATCGCGATAGTTGCGCGGCATTCGCAGCTTTGCGATCAGACGCAGCCGCTCGCCGTAGGTGTAAATCCGCAGCGGGGATTCCTCGCCATTGTCGCGCGCTTCTTCCTCCTCGGTGCGCTTGCTGTAAATCGTGAGCCGGATGCCGACGGGAGTAGAAAGCTGGCGATTGTCCAGACGCAACTGCTCGCTCTCCACGTCGACCGATTCCTGCTTGCCGCCATACGGGCTGTCGCGGATCAAGCCTTCGCGAATGACGTGCGCCATTACGTCAACTTCATCCTCGCCGGTCGCGAAGAGCTGAAGATTTTCGGCGACGGTAGATTGCGCTGCATCGCGAGCTTGAAGATAGAAAGCTCCAAGAGGGATGAGTGATATCAGCCAAAGCGCGAAGCCAAGCTGCGGAGAGCGGCGAAGCGCAAGCGCCGCAACGAAAGCGGCAATTAGAAACCCGGCAAGCCAAATATAGGGAGAATGCCAGACAAAGTCGGCAGCAATGATTCCGGTGGAAAATGCGACGGCCGCGAGGAAGATCGGTTCCTGCCCGCCGCAATAAGGCTTTGCAACCTGCTGCGGCGATGCGCCAGCCGAAGATAGCGGCTGCGTAGCGATGGCTCCGCGCTCGTCGGAGAGTACGGCTGTAGACACGGCGGTCCGCCAGAATCCCAACTCGCGCCGGGATGGTTACAGGCGGTCCAGGTCCTCCGCGCCGAAAACAGGGGTCCAGGGCCACACTTCGTATTGCGCGACGCCGGCCCGCGTGTAGGGGTCGTTGTCGCGAATACTGTCCAGGGTCGCCTGCGCTTCGTTATCGGGGATGCGCAGCAGCATGGCGCCTCCGTTGCGCGGCACCATCGGCCCCGATGCGAGGAGCAATCCCTCCTGCTTCAGGCCCTGGCAATACGCGCGGTGCGCGTTCACGTGCTTCTGGACATCTTCGATCGGCTTGCGATAACGAATGATGGCGATCGCGTACATGAATAGCTCCTACGCCGCCGTTTGCGGCGGGCTGTGAACCTGGATATCGAGGGTCTTCGGGTCGTCGGTAGTGCTGGCCTTCAGGCCAGCGTCTAAGCGCTGCCTTTTACTTCGAGCCGGCTGCACCGCGGACCGCGGTTTCTACTAAGCGCGGCTAGCGCGCCAGATGCAGCACCGTTTCCATGTGATACGTCTGCGGAAACAGATCCACCAGGTGCACCTGCTCGACCCGATAGGCCGATTCTAGCAGCCGCCGCAGGTCGCGTGAGAGGGTTGCCGGATCACATGAGACGTAGGTCACATGCGAGGCGGACATGCGACACAACGCCGCGGTCGCCCTCTCACCGAGTCCGGCACGTGGCGGATCGACGATCACGAGATCGGGTGCGAGTTTGGCGGCGCGGTCGGCGAGGAAGGTTTCGGTCGTCGTGCGGATGCAGTTCACGTTGTGCGGAACATTGCGGCGAAGGTCGGCAAAAGAATGCGGAGACGATTCGACGGCCAGCACCTGATCGAAGTTACGGGCGAGTTGCGAGGTGAAGAGTCCGGCGCCGGCGTAGAGATCGAGCGCGGCGCGGCCAGTTTGCTTGGTGACGACAACTTCCACCAGCTTGTCGATGAGGAAGCGGTTGATCTGAAAAAAGGAGCCGCCGGAGACACGATAGTCGACTCCCACAGTGTGGTACATGAGAAAATCTTCGCCGATGGCCTGCGATTTTTCAGGATGAATCGAGGTGAGCGGGGCGCGCTGGAGCGACTCGTCCTCGGTTGGCACAGCGGCGAAAACGATGACGCCGGCGATCTGCGGCATGGAGCTGTGCAAGGCTGCAGCAAAGGGCTGGATCTGCTTCGCGTCGGTTCCGGGACGAACATAGGCTTCGACCAGCATTCTGGTGTCATCGTGATTGGCGAAGAACTGCAGGCCGTGCAATGCGTCGGTGACCTGGCGGTCGCGGCCCAGCGCCCACACAGCCGTGATCGCCTGGTTGATCAACGGCGAGCTGATGGGACAGCTTTCGACCGGCAGGAGCGCGTGCGAATTGTGGCGGAAATAGCCCAACGCAAATTGCGGTTCGTGGTGAACGTGCATGCGCGTGCGATTGCGATAGCGCCACGGCTCGGCGGAGTGGATTACGATTTCCTGCTGCAATTCGAACTTGGCGGTGCGGCGCAGGGTCTCGCGCAGGATTTCGGCTTTGTAGCGCAGTTGCGCCGCGTAGTCGATTTGCTGGTAGTGGCAGCCGCCGCAGCGGATGAAGTACGGGCAGCCGGGCTCGACTCGCTCGCCTGAAGCCGCGAGGACGCGGTTCAGCTGTCCGCGAACGAATCCGGGACGGGTTGTGGCAATCGAGGCTTCGACTTGTTCACCAGGGATGACGAAGGGAAGGAAGACAGCCTTGCCGGGACCGTGTTCGTCAGCGGGCAGCCGCGCCAGGCCGTCGCCACCGTAAACGAGTTTTTCGATTTCGAGTTGCAAGGAGATTCCTTCCATTGAGACGAACAGCAGGTCTTTCGACTGCGCGTCCGCTTTGCGGACGCTCCGCTCAGGATGACAGCTCCATAGGGAGGTATCGCCGCTCCGCGGCTCAGCGTGGTGTGGCAAGTTGAGCGCGGGCTCATGCCCACGCCTAAAACAAATTTCGCCGCTCCGCGGCTGAATGCCGGTAGTGCGAGCCTTAAGGCCCGCGTACCCCGCGCACTACCCTCTATCGCCATACCGATCATCGCAGATGATCGGTATGGCGGGCTTGTGCAGATTGCTAAAACGCGGCGCTGAAGCGCCGCACTACCACACCTCACATATAAAACAAACTGAGCCGCGGCACGTGATACTGCTCTAACAATCGCTTGTGGACGTACTGCTTGTGCAGTTGCTCGATTTGCGGAGCAGTCATCTTGCGGCGATAGGGCGCGAGATCGCGATCGGCCTCGGCCCGGACCTGATACAGCGCCTCGTCCGGCGTCGCGGCCAGCAGCGCGGCAAACAGCTTTTCTTCGGAGACGGTCAGCCGCCGCTCCAAATCTTCCATCTGCACGGCCTTGGGATCTGCGAGCGACGCGATCAACGTTCGCAGCGTCGCGGCAACTTCTTTCGCGAGCGTCTGCGCAGATTGCGGCAGATCGACGTGATCGAGTTGATCGGCAGTGCGCGCCAGATATTCGGCAACGGCGGATTGATCGAGTCCGGTGTCGCGCTTGTCTTTTGAAGGCGTGGGCGCGCCGACGGCGGCGTCCTTCATCTCCTCCGCTGAAGCCAGAACCTCCTGCGCGCAGAACGCGAGGCCGTTCACCCTGCGCGTCTTGCGCGGACGGCGCTCCCATTTGTCGAACGTCGCGTCGATGCCTCGCAGCACGGCTTCCAGCGGGATGCCGGCGTCCTTCCAGGTTTCCATCAGCGCCCAGTCGAGCGGCGACAGGATCAGCAGCGTGCCGCGGCGGCGCTGGAAGTGGTCCTCGATTTCGGTGAAGTAGTTGAAGTAGTTTTCCACGAGGTTGGGAGACTCACGAAGATCCGCTTCGATGGCGAATTCTTTGTACGCTCTCTTGTGCCGCCGGCTGAAGCCGGCTCGGGTATAAGAAAACACTTATCGGCACGAGTAAACTCGTGCCCTGACACAAAGCGAACCAAGGTTAATTCCTGGGCTGCCGACACGCCCGACGACGCATTGGTAAACCTCAGCTTTTCCTTGACGCCGATCCGGCGCGCTCGTGCGATTCGGAATCGTTCGCGCCTTCGTTGCGGCGCTTGGCATGTGCCTGGTTGCGCTCGTAGATAATGCGCAGTCCTTCCAGCGTCAGCAGGTCATCGACCTTCTCGATATATTTCGAGCCTTCGCCCATCAGCGGCGCCAGGCCTCCGGTGGCGACGACCGCGACCTTGTCGCCCATCTCGGCCAGCAGGCGCTCGAGAATGCCGTCGATAAGCCCGATATAGCCGTAGTACAGTCCCGACTGCACGCTGTTGACGGTGTTGGTTGCGAGCACGCGCGGCGGTTTGCGCACATCGACGCGCGGCAGTCGAGCGGTCCGCGAGAACAGCGCGTCGGCCGAGATACCGATGCCGGGCGTGATCACGCCGCCCAGATACTCACCCTTCTTCGACACCACGTCGAAGGTGGTCGCGGTTCCAAAGTCGACGATGATGCATGGGCCGCCGTATTTTTCGAATGCGGCGACGCTGTTGACGATGCGATCGGCGCCGACCTCGGCGGGATTGTCGTAATGCACCGGCATGCCGGTCTTGACGCCGGGCTCGATAAACAGCGGCTGGGAGTGAAAGTAGCGCTCGCAAACCTCGCGCAGCGTCGAATCGAGCGGCGGCACGACGGACGAGATCACCGTGCCTTTGACGGCAGTGACCTCGAGGCCATTCATCGCGAAGAGATTGCGGAAGAGCACGCCGTATTCGTCGACCGTCTGCGTCTTCGTGGTGGAGACGCGCCAGTGCGCGATGAGACGAGACGATTCGCCCGCCGGGATTTCGAATACGCCGAGGACCGTGTTGGTATTGCCGACGTCGAGAACCAGAAGCATGAAGGTGCACCCATCCCGAATGGTAGCAACAAGATTCGAAGAACCTCAGGGGCTAAAGCCCCGTGGACTTTGGAGACAGTTTCCGACACGGCTAAACAGGCCGCTGAAAAACTCTGATGCGCCGGTTTTCTGCCGCCGGCTAAAGCCGGCTCGGGCGAGAAATAAACGGCTTTATCGGCACGACTGAAGTCGTGCCCTGACACAAAGCGCTCGTACCCCGGATTTTCTTGGCGCCGGTGCCGTGCCCCTTCAAACCAAAACTGCCGATCAGCCCTTTACTCTTTCTGCGGCGCGCGGACATTGCCCGAGAGCACCGTGCGAAGTCCCTGATCGGTGCGGAGCAGCAGGAAGCCGCGATCATCGAGGCCTTCGGTTACGCCTTCGTAGCCGCCGTTTTCGTCGATGCGAACGTGCCGCCCGCGAGCCCACGACGAGCGCTTCTCAAACTCTTTCAGCAGCGCACTGCGAGCGCTTTCGCCGCCCTGCATCAGCTTGCGGTAATGCCCGTCGAGCGATTTTAGCAAAGCGGCGGTAAGCTCCACGCGCGACCACTCGCGTCCGGCTTCGATGCGCAGCGAGGTCGCAATCGGCTCAAGCTCGCCGCCGAACGACGTGTGATTCACGTTAATCCCGATGCCGATGACGACGTAGCGCACGCGTGTCGGCTCGGCGTTCATCTCGGTGAGAATGCCGCAGAACTTGCGTTCGCCGAGCAGGCCATCATTGGGCCAGCGCAGATCGGGACGCAGGCCGGTCGTCTGCTCGACCGCGTCGGCCACGGCGATGCCGGTCATCAGCGAAAGGTTGAGCGCGTCGGCGGGCGTGATCTCCGGGCGCAGCACCACCGAGCAGTAGATCCCGACCGACTGGGTCGACTCCCAGCTGTGTCCGCCGCGCCCGCGGCCAGCAGTCTGCTCCTCGGCGAGGAAGACGGAGCCTTCGGGCTCGCCGTCGGCGCCGGCTTGCATCGCGACCGTGTTGGTCGAGCCGACGCGGAAGTAGTGATGAATCTTCGAGGCGAAGATGGTGCGGCTAATGAGCGGATCGAGAATGTCGGGCAATAGAAGATCGGGCATGGAGTTGAGTTGATATCCTGTAGCAAGGTGGCCGGTGATTTGCACGCCGAGCTCGCGCAGATGCTGCACGGCGCGCCAGACTTCCGAGCGCGAGGTGCCCAGCTCTTCCGCTACGCGCGTGCCGCTGACGACCACCATGGCGTTGTCGCTGAGCAGGCGGACAATGCGGCTGAGGCGCGCGTCGGTTGAGCTGTCGGCGCGAGTGTCAATGCGAGTTGGCGGCATACGAGCGATAGAACGATTATGCGCGAGCGCGAAGAGAATGGGTAGTTTCCACGATCAATGCTAAGCTGATGGATGATCTTCGCTTCCAGCTGAGCTCTCAACCGTTCATTCTGTCTTTCACCCAGTTCCGGATGATGCAGCGATCTGGCAGCGATCCTGAGGAGATGTTATGCCCGACTTGGGCGCCCTTTATCTCGACGAAATTTTCCGCGGCCTGCGCGGTCACAAACGGCTAGCCGATGATGCCATTGCGCAGCTCACGGACGAGCAGTTCTTCGCCCAGCCCGATGCGGAATCCAATAGCGTCGCCGTCATCGTGAAGCACATGGCCGGCAATCTTCGCTCGCGCTTTACGGATTTCCTCACGACTGACGGCGAGAAGGCCGACCGCAATCGCGATCAGGAATTTCTGACGACTCCAGACAGCACTCGCGCGGCGCTGCTGAATTGGTGGGAGCAGAGCTGGCAGCTTCTGTTCGAGACCGTCAATTCACTTGGGCCGGAAGATCTGGAACGCACGGTCACGATCCGCGGACAGCCACATTCGGTTTTGCAGGCGCTGAACCGCGCCAGTGGCCACTGCGCCTACCATGTTGGACAGATCACGTTTCTGGCCAAGCACTGGAAGGGCGCGGACTGGAAATCGCTTAGCGTTCCCAAGGGACAGAGCGAGCAGGTTAACGCGAAGATGTTTGCGAAGTACAAAAAGAAGGGTTAACAGGAGAAAATCACCCAGGTCTCGAAAACGCGAGACCTGGAACACCCACGCGCGTGCCGTCGGCCGAAGCCGACTCAGAGTAGGAGACAAACGGCTTAGACGCTGGCCTGAAAGGCCAGCTCTACCGGGCCTGATCGCACCTCCCGCTATTCCATCTTGATCAGCATTTGCGCGCCGCTGTCCAGCTTCACTTCCTTACCTGTGGAACTCAGCACGGAGTTGTTGCTGTCCAGCTGCATGTTCTTGATCCCGACGACGCCCGACGCGTGCGGATCGAGCATTTTGCCCGCAGGCCGCTGCCCCGGCTGCATACCGATGCCGGTGCCCGCGGGCGCGGTAGAACCACTACCTGCGTTCATGCCCGCCCCACCCATCGCAGATCCAGTATCCGGACCGGTGTCAGGGGCCGGCCCGACGGCTTGCAGAACGCCCTTGATGTCCATGGACTTGCCGCCCGGCAGAGCAATTTTGTCGAACACAACACCCAACGACGCCTCGGAATCGCCTTTCGAGCGCGCTTTGCTTTGCGTGACGTGGCCAACCACCTTAGACCCGGCAGGGATCTCCTCTCCACTAGCCGAGTGCAGGCCGGCAGCGGTTTTGGCCGTAACTTCGTCACCTTCTTTGAGCTTTTTGGAATCGAGCGATTTGGTCAGCGTCGCCGGCAGGATTCCCTGCGGGCGAGTAGCGGCGGCGGTGTCGCCGGCGGCCGAAGGACTCGGCGCTGCCGGAGCACCTTGGGCAAAGCACATTGATGTGGCGACCAGGATTACAAAAGCATAGAAAGCTAAACGGTTCACAACTCCTCCTGTGGATTGGCGCAGCTGCACAATCTGAAACCCATAATCTTTCTTCTACGCTAGGGAACAAGTCAATAGAAAGCAGAGGCAAATCGTTGTGGTTCGGATGTTTGCGCCAGAGCAAGTTCGGCTAGTCACAATCACAGATATCACCGGCCCGACAGGGTTAGAACTCTAACTCCCCATACTGCGGCACAGGCCATTCCAATTACGAAGGCCACGCTGAATAGCCGTCCTGCGACATTGCTCTTGCTCCAACCCTGGAGCACGGCAGCCAGTCAAGCAAAGAAGAAAACGATACACGCGACGCCAAGCACCTTGAGCCACATACGCGTCTCTACCCGGTAGAGGAGCTTGACACCGGATGCACCCTGGCGAAAGGGCGCCGGTCACGGCAGCGGGTGACTACCAGGTCCAGGACCGATGCCCCGCCTCCGGGGCATCCCTAACGACTAAATCTTTCTGCGGGAAATACTTGCCCGAGTGCGATACCATAGGCCATCAGTTGCACTGGCTCCTCCGATAGAGCGCCACAGGCAGGGATGAAGGAATTCTACATCTGCGATTGCGCCAAGGTTGAAAACCAGACCATCACTTCGCTCTTCGTCGTCGCCGTCAAGCAGGTGAAGTCGAAGAAGAGCGGCGAGCTGTATTTGTCGATGGTCCTCGCCGACCGCAGCGGCCAGATCCAGGCCAACATGTGGGACAACGTCAACGACGCGCTCGCGACGTTCGATCAGGACGACTTCGTCAAGGTCAAGGGCGTCGTCCACAAGTACAACGGGCGCTGGCAGCTCACGGTGCACAAGATGCGCCGGCTGGGCGAATCGGAAATCGATTACGCCGACTACTTGCCCAAGACTTCGAAAAACGTTGAACAGCTCTGGCAGACGGTTTGCGACTTTGTCGACAGCTTCGAAAATCCCTGGCTGAAATCGCTGCTGAAAGAATTTTGCGCGGATGAGGCGCTGGTCGCGGCGTACAAAAACGCGCCCGCGGCCAAGACGCTGCATCACGCATTTGTTGGCGGCTTGCTCGATCATGTCGTCTCGCTGTTTAACGTGTGCGATCTGGCGGCGCGCAACTATCCGCAGGTCAATCGCGATCTGCTGCTGAGCGGCGCATTCCTGCACGACATCGGCAAGCTGCACGAGCTGACGTATCAGCGATCCATCGCCTACACGACCAAGGGGCAGTTGCTGGGGCACATGATCATCGAACTGGAGATGCTGCACGACAAGCTCAAACTTGTGCCGGGCTTTCCGGAAGAGCTGAAGGTGCTGCTGGAGCACATGATCATCAGCCATCACGGCGAATACGAGTACGGATCGCCCAAGCTGCCGATGTTCCCCGAAGCGCTCATGCTGCACTACCTCGACGATCTCGACTCCAAGATGGAGAGCATGCGGGCGCAGTTCGAGCGCGAGGCGGAGTTGGAGACACCGTGGACCAGCTACAATCCTTCGCTGGCACGGCCGTTGCTGAACACGAAGAAGTTTCTGGAGCGAGGGCTTGCCGGCTCGCGCCTTGTGGAGGTTCCGAAGACGGCTGTTGCCGCAGCGGTGAATTCCGCAGCGCAAAACGGTCAGTCGCAGGAGTCTGCCGCGGACGACACAAACAACAACGACAACCGCAGCGCCAACCCGGCCCAGCCGACAGCCGGCGGCGATGGTCACGCCGAAGAAAAACCTGTGGAGTCACCCTTCGAAGCGTTGCAGCGCAAGTTCGAATCGCACAAACCCACGCCCATCACGGAAAAGCCGCACTAAAGTAGTTTTGGTTTGATGGACAGGCTCATTCCGCCCCAGACCATCCTCGACGGCCCGCCACTCTCTCCAAGTGGCTTCGCGGAAAAACGCTATCGCGCGTATACGCTGCTGTTGTGCGTCATCCTGCAATGCGCATTGTATGGAATTCGTCTGAACCTGCTTCCCATGTGGGAAGACGAAACGTTTACCTTCGATACCGCTTCTCACACTCCTGCCCAAATCATCGCCATTGTCCGTGACGACATTCATCCGCCGCTGTACTTCCTGCTGGCGCACTGGTGGATCCAGCTTCCCATTGGCTCGGATGTTCTGGTGCGGCTGCGAGCACTTTCGGTCGTCTTCGTAATCCTGACGACGGTGGTTCTGGACCGCCTGTGGCTGCGAGTCGCTGGGCGAAAGTTGCGCAACTGGTTCCTGTTGTTCTGGACGCTCTCGCCTTGCCTGCTGCTGCTTGGCCGCATGGCGCGCTCTTACAGCCTGCAGATGCTGCTTGCGGCTGTCGCGACCTGGTGCGTCGTGCGCTTCGCCGAAAACCCAGCCGATCGGAAAAAGCTGGCGGAATTCGTTGTTGCGCTGGCGGCGTTGCTTTATACGCATTATCTGGCGGGCATCGCAGTTTGGGCGGGAGCGAATCTGCTCATCCTGTTGCAGCGCTCGCGGCTTGGGCATTCGGTCTACAAGCGCTGGCTGGCAGCCAATGCACTGGTCGTCGCGCTTTATCTTCCCTGGCTGATAACCCTGGCGGGAGCGCTGCAACAGTGGGAACACAACCAGGTCCACAATCTGACCGGAGGATTTTGGCCTGAACAGGTCATCAAGATCGCCTACCTGTTCTACTCATTCACCTTCGGAGAATCGATTCCCGTTTGGCTGCTGCCGATCACGCTGGTGCTGGCTTTGCCGTGTCTGTGGCTTTTCGTCTCGGGTGCTCGATTGCGAAGGGAATGGATGTGGCCGGGACTCTTTGCCGCGGCGGTGGCATTTCTCGGTGCAACTCGCTGGGTAACGACGCCGTTCATGGGCGCGCGATTGCTGTTCCTGTTGCCGCTGTTCCTGCTGGCGCTGGCGTCCGGCGTTACGGCGAAAGGGCGCGTCGGGTTGGCTCTTGGTGTCACACTCGCCGGCGCGAATCTGGCGGGAATTGGCTCTTATTTTCAGGCGAAGGACATTCTGAATCTCGCCTACCTCACGCCCAATCAGCGCATCGCAGAGGACATCGTGAAGCACTCACGGCCGGACGATACGGTGGTATGGATCGACGACATCAACTTCGACGAGCCAACGCTCGCGTTCTTCCTGCCCAAAGGCCTTCGCGTGCGCGCGCTGGATTCACCCGAATCGATTGCGGTTGCGCGCCATGAACTAGACCCCGGCGAGATACGGCATGTGTGGTTTGTGCGCAGCGTCCATGACATCTCACCTGGGCACGCATTTGAGGAAACTGAGTCGCAAATGACGGCGACATGGCCGGAGCATACTTTGCACTACGACCTGGAACTATCGCCGACGCATCGGGCAATCCTGCGCGCGCTGGAAATTCTGCGTCACCAGAAGGAAAGCCAGCCGCGGCAATACACGTATCAGGTGATGGACTTTCAGCGGCCTAGCTGAGGTACATCGTGATGCTGATCAGAACCGCGACTGGCTGGTTATTGAGCCTGGCAGGTTCGAAGGTCCATTTCTTAACAGCTTCGAGCGCCGCTTCTGTGAACCCCGGACCCGGGCTTGCGTCAACAGTCGGGAACCGCACAGCCCCATGCTCATCCACGACCGCGTGTAACGACACCCAACGCTTCATTCCCGAGTTTGTTTCGTGCGGCGGATAATCAGGGGGCTGCATGTGTTTTGACTCAGGCGGCTTGATGCCCTTCGTTCCGACATATATTTTCTTGTCGCCATCCATGATGCCAACCGCAATCGGTTCGTTGAGTTTGGAGCTTTCTTTCCATTCCAGGGTTCCCTTTTGGCGTACTAGAACTTCTCCTTTTGCAAACCTCACCTCAACGTCGGGAAGCAATACGGGAGCCGTAGGATCCGAGACTTGCACCGGACCAGAACCGTCCGCTCCCTGTTGCATCGGCATCGCACGCACGGAATATCGGGGAGCCGCATAGAGAAACACAATGGTGAATACAATGGCAAAGCACCGCAGACCCAAGCGCATGTTCTCTTCCTGTTAAGGCAGACTAACTATTCGCTCATTGTTGATGATGAATCACCATATCGCAAGCAGAAACCTACACCACTTCTGAAGTCTTATCCCGCTTGTCAGCGATGGTAGGTGGTACCAGGAACTAGTCCAGCACTTACAGAATCTTTACATCACTCTAAGTCCTCCCACAACTACCGAACCAGTCGTGTGTCCTATCTGTGCGAAAGGGTTGTGGAAAGAGGATTCGCATGGCAGCAAGTCCGTCGTGTCCAGTATGTGGCAGCACAGATGTAATCGTACTTCCGCGCAGGAAATTGACGGTGCGGAAGGCAGAATATTTCATCGAAACCGTATACCTTTGCGATCTGGGACACATGTTCACGTCGCCTGAGCCGACTACTACGCCGCGAACCGCAGCCCTGACGCATTCCATAGTCAGTCTGGCAGCGTGAAGTAGCTAAGATCACCCGATCGCGGTGCGCCTCGAAATCGAATGAGAGTAATTAGCCCAGCGCGGGAGCGCTGGGTAGAAGCAAGAAGATCCGACAAAGCCCATTCAGCGGCGACAGTCCGCTGTGCCGCCCCTGAAGGGGCTCATTTTCTTAATGTGACATTTTCCCAGCGCTTCCGCGCTGGGCTAATCACTTTCGGCGTTACGCCAGCGACTCCCACGCATCAGGAAGCTCTTCCACCGAAGGAGGCTGGCGGAGATGCTGCCATTCCTTCACTAAGGTCGAATGAGTCGCGAATCCCGGACGATTTCTTTACCGCACCGCGGCGAATCAGGTTGTTATCTAAACCCGCAAAGAAACGAATCTCCAAGATCCACCGACGTGGGGAGCGTGTATAAACTGGTTCCGTGAACGCCGGGTTCGACTTCTCGCGTTTTGAATGGTTATCGTTCGACTGCTATGGCACGCTGATCGATTGGGAGTCGGGAATTCTGGCGTATTTTCGCGAACTCTTACAACGTAGGAGTTGCAAAATCAGCGATGACGCGATCCTCACTCTCTATTCCGAGTTTGAGCCGCGCCAGCAGGCAGAAGAATATCGGCCGTATCGCGAAGTTCTTGCCAGCGTGGTGCGGGATTTTGCTCGCGAGTTGCGCTTCGAGGTGAGCGCAGCGGAAGCTTCTGGGCTGGCCGAGTCGATTCGCGATTGGGAGCCGTTCGCCGACACCGTCGCAGGATTGCAGCGCCTGCATTCGCGCTACAAGCTGGCGATCCTCTCCAACATCGACGACGATCTCTTTGCCGGGTCGGCGGCCAAGCTCGAAGTTCCGTTCGATTGCGTCGTCACGGCGCAGCAGGTTGGCAGCTACAAGCCGTCGTTGCCGAATTTCGAGACGCTGCTGGAGCGTGTGGGGATCCCGCGCGAGCGTCTGCTACACGTCGCCGAGAGCTTGTACCACGATGTGGGACCTGCGCGCTCGCTGGGCATCGGGACAGTGTGGGTGAATCGGAGGCAGGGGAAAGCGGCAGCGGCATCGAAATTCGTGGAGGCGCGTCCGGACGTTGAGGTGGCGACGATTGCGGAACTGGCAGACGCAGCGGATATCGGCTCGGGTTAGCGACGAAGAAGCGGACGAATTCTTCGGTGAGTTCAGGGCCGCGGGGTGATCCGCATCCCACCGGAAGGCCGAAGTAATTGGCCCAGCGCAGACCGGGGTCTCCAGTTCGCGCCGCCTTTGCGCGGATTGGGGTGGGAAGCGCTGGGCCAATCGCCCCTAGTTAAGAACCAACCCCTTCAAGGGGCGGCACAACGGACTGTCGCCCCTGAAGGGGCTCTGTCAGACTTCCCTGCCGTTACCCAGCGCTTCCGCGCTGGGCTAATCACTTTCGAATCGGCAGAAAGGTGCGGTTCTTATTTCTTGCGCGCGGGCTTGGCGGATTTCTTGGCGGGCGTAGCGGCTTTTTTCGGCTTGGAGACTGGCGTCGGTTTGGCGGCGGGCGCCGGCTTCGAGGCAGCTTTCTTCGCCGGAGCCGGCTGCTCCTCGACGGCTTCTTCGGCGGCGCGCCGCTCCAAGGCTTTGGTCACGACGTAGCCCATCTCGGCGATCGGAGCGGGCTTGCCGGTCCAGATCTCAAATTGCCGCGCACCCTGCTGGACAAACATCTCCAGGCCAGGAATCACCTGGATATTCTTCGCGCGCGCCATTTTGATCAGCTTGGTCTCCGCCGGCGTGTACACCAGATCGAAGACGTACTTGGTGTTCAGCTCTTTTTCTTCCAGCGGCGACTGCTTGTTGCCGTTCATGCCGACCGGCGTCGCGTTGAGGATCACGTCGAATTGCTGCTTGGCGACTTCGGCGCGTTTGAGATATTTTGCCTTGGATTGTCGCGAAAGCGTCTGGCCCTTTTCCGGCGTGCGGTTGGTGATAAAGACTTCCGCCCCCCTGGCCTTCAAACCGTAAGCTGCCGCCCGCGCCGCTCCTCCGGCTCCGAGGATCAGAACCCGCGTCCCGGCCAGCGGCATGCGCTGCTCGAGGGGAACGACGATCCCGGCCACATCGGTGTTGAAGCCGTACAGCTTGCCATCGGCGGCGCGCACCACGGTGTTGCAAGCGCCAATCTGGCGGGTGACCGGATCGGAGTTCTCCAGCGCGTCCACCATGTCCTGCTTGTACGGCATGGTTACGCTAAGGCCGCGGATGGGAATGTCCTGAACGCAAGCCAGCAGATCCTTCAGGCTTTTGGCGTGGAGCGCCAGGTAAACGGCGTTGACCGTCTCGCGCCGGAAGGCGGCGTTCATCATCACCGGCGAAAGCGAATGGGCAATGGGATCTCCTGCCACGCCATAGACTTGCGTCGCCTGATCGACCATCTCGATGCGGTAGACATCGCGTAACTCGGACGCCGTAACCTGGCCGGGAGCGGTTTCCTCGCCCTTGGTCGCCGCGGCGAAGGTGAAGACGCTGCCTGCCCGCACCGCCAGCGCCCGGCTGATGATTCCCTGCTCGCCCATGCAGACGCCGACCATCTCGTGCTTGCCGGAGGTCTTCTCCAGGAACTTCATCATCACGACGTTGTCGTAGAGGTTAGTCGCTGTCGAAACCAGCTTGTAGAAGTCCGCCGGATACTGGCTCATCTCCGCGAACTGCTCCTCTAACTTCTTCGTAGCCTTGAAGTTATGGTGCGACAGGATAATCCCGACGCGGTCGTAGAGATCGCGCAGTTCGTCCGCCTTCATCGCCTCGGCGCTCTGAAGCTCCAGATCCACCAGCGGAAAGCCGCAGTCTGCAGCCTTGCGCAGCACCGCGACCTCGTTGGCGACGGAACCCTTGAATTTTCCACCATTTACGGCGCGACGGCAGGTCGCGATGCAGGTCGCTTCAGGATGCAGCTCGAGGAAGGTTTTGAGCTTCGGCAGCGCCGCCAGCGGCTGGGGAAGGTAGTCTAACCTTAACTCCAAAAAGGAGTTATCGCGCACCAAAGACTCGGCGCGCTCGATCATGCTGACGGGATCGGAGCCGACTACCGCAACGCAAAGTCGCGGCAGATGGAAGCGGCGTATCCGGGATGCGTAAGTGCTTGAAGACTCGCGCATGTAGCTGACAGATGGTAACTATGCACAAAGAAAGTTGCAACACAGTTCTTACAGAAATTTGAATTTGCGCCACAAAAGTTCATAAATGAGCACGAATCAGCGCTGCTACTAGGCGCTGCAAGCCGCCTTCTAAGCAAACAACGCTGTCATGTACTTCTAAAGTGGTATAGACAAATAGCTTGAATATGCTAGTCTGCCCAGTGGCGCCGGAACAAGCTAGACGTAGCTTCTTCTGTCGCCTTTTGCTTTTGCGATCGAGAAACACGACGGTGCGGATCGGTCGCGAAACAAAACGAACGGGCCCAGGCATGAGTTCGGCCTCGTTCTTTGACAACTGAAACTAAATCGGACGGCCGTGCCACCGTTGCGCAACAGGCTCTGCGCAGCGGAATGAAGCAAGGTCCTGTTCCGCACGGTGATGCGGACTGATGTAACCGGGACCTTGCCGGAGGGTGAAAGGCGGCGCAGTTCGCACTGCTCGCCGCTCCAAGCCGGCCTGATGCTCACAAAGTACTTGCCCCTTCACCGCGACACTACTACGCTGGCGTATACTCGGCTCCGAGCGGAAAGCCATGCAGCTACATTTGCAGCTTCCTCACTCCTTCGAGGTCGAATGGCTGCGGGAGATCCCCGGGGACCAGCCACTCATTCACTACTATCCTGCCGATTCAACTGCGGGCGGCAAGGACGGCCTGCTGCTGCGATTCCAACCTCAGCAAGGCGCGGCATGGATCGGCTGCTTTGCGTTTGGAACCGACGCGCCTAATGCGCCGACGACGGTGGTAGCTTCTCCTGATCCCTCGACTGCCTTTGTCGTGGCAAGGGGCGCCGGGTACGCGGTTCACCCCAATGTGCCGGAAACTTGCGAACCACTCCCGGTCTTCCCCGTCGTCTTCGTCAAAGTAGTTCCGGAGCAGAAGCTGGTCGTCTTCGGCGGGCAAACGGCGCTGGCGGTATATGGACCGCAAGGGCTCAGCTGGTTCAAGCGGGTTGTGCAGGACGAGTTGAAAGTTCAGCGGATCGGCGACCACTCGATTCACTTCACGGGATGGGACGCTGCCGAAGGAAAGACCGTCGAGGGATGCATTGATCTCGGCAGCGGCGAGAAATGCCCCTAAGCTTGTTGTGCCAGGGAAAATCTGATTAAGATTTTGCTTTGAAGGGGACGGCCTTGAAGGCCGTCCGTAAGATTGCAGGTTTTCAAAGCGGCTTTACAGGTGTCTGAAAAACTCATTCCCCTCGCGCTTTGTAACAGGGCACGACTTCAGTCGTGCCGATAAGCCGCCTATTTTCGAGCGGACTTTAGTCCGCGAGGGATCTGCTTCCCCGACTTTTTTCGGTGGCCTGTTTAGCCGCCGGGAGACTAACCAGAATTCCCCAAAAGACCTGAGCCGCTACTCTTCCCCGAACACTTCCGCCGTGAAGACCTGCAGCTCCGCGCCACGCCTCCAGGCATCTGGTGGCAACCCAGCCTTCAGGCAGGTTTGCGCCAAGAACGTCTCGCGATCCCAGTCCCATTCCACCGGAACTTGAGGCAACAGCAGCCCACGCCGGCTGCCTTGCTGCACCACCAAACCATGTTTTCCGATCACGATCTGCTCAGGCGCCGCCGGCCGCAGCAATGACAGCACGCTGATCTCGACCTTCAGCCTTCGAGCTTCTTCCAGCTCAACCGGCTGAAATCGCGGATCGTCGAACGCCGCCGCGCGCGCCGTTTCGGCGACGGTGCCGTAGAGCGATTGCGTGGGAAACACATATCCGATGCAGCCGCGCAGCCTGCCATGCAGATGCAATGTCGTAAACGCGCCGCGATACTCGGCCAGGTGCTCGTTCGGCGGGACGAGCTCGACCTCCACGCCTGCGAGTGCAGATTCGATCGAGCGGTGGGCTAGACGCAACAGCGTTGCGCGTTCTTCCGCAGAATATTCCGAGGGTTCCGCAACTACTGCTGGACGGGCGTCTTCAGATTGCGGGGACATCGTTACGCTTCCTTCGCCGGCTCAGCACAAAGGAACGTCGGCGACGGCGTTTTTCCGCCGTCTGATCGATTCGCTTCCAGAAAGCGAAGAAGTAATCGGCCGCCGACCACAGCGACAGCGCCACCATCACCCAGATCGAGACTATGGCGATGGGACGGACCGGTATGCCCGGCAGCCACCACACGTACGCCCAGTGATGGTCGACAATCGCCGCCACCACACAGAAGATTTGCACGAACATCTTCAGCTTGCCGAGTTCGCTGGCCTGGATGGTGAATCCTTCCGAGGCGGCGATGGAGCGCAGCCCGCTCACCAGGAACTCGCGGCCGATGATGATCACCGCCATCCACGCGGGCACGATGCGCGGATTGAATTGCACCAGCGTGATGAACGCCGCGGCAATCAGCAGCTTGTCGGCAACGGGATCGAGCAGCATGCCGATCGTGGTGACCTGCGCGCGACGCCGCGCCAGGTAGCCATCGATCGCATCGGTCAGCGAGGCTGCGATGAAAACGAACGACGCCAGCAGTTCGCGCTCACCATTCGCCGAGCTGAATCGATTGCTCGACAGAATCCAGATCAGCACAGGAATGCTGAAGATGCGGGTGAGCGTGATGTAAGTCGGGAGGTTCACAAAAAGGCAGACGGGCACACCACGACGGCGCGCACTCCAACAAGCCGATTATGCGCTACTGGTTAGATTGAAAGCAATCGCGGAAAAGAGGTCTCTTCTGCAGAAATGAGCCACGCTTCCCGAAAGTGGCCGCAGCATTTCGTATTGTCACATTTCATCGATAAAGCCGGAAGTTGACCTCGACCGTGATCCACACAGGGACAGGAGTCCCGTCCTTCGTCGCAGGATCGAACTTCCATACCGTGACGGCGCGCACCGCCTCTTCGTCCAGTCCCATGCCAAGGGGCGTGGCCACGCGAATGTGCCTGGCTACTCCATCCTCACCGACGATCAGCCACAATATGCTGGTTCCCTGATACTTGGCTTGGCGAGCCAGCTCCGAATAAACCGGGTCTGGGTCGTACTTGACGTGCGGCGGTAAAACTCCTTTGCCGACTCGGTAGGCGGGCTTTGCGCTCTCATCTGGCTTGGCGGTGGTGTTCGATGACGCGCCCTGCGATTCCAACCACTTTTTCCAGAAAACCGGCACGGCATCGCTCAAGACTTCGCCGGGCGCGAGAAATACCGCGTTCATCGCTCGCGTTTCGTCCGCTGGGGTCGGATCCGATTCGCCGGTCTCCACGTCGATCTCGACCTTTCCCTGGTTCGCTACCCAGTCATCCATCTTGTCGCGAAAGCGTTTTCTTGCCGGATCGCCTTTGGGTAAGGTACCGGCGTCGCGCAGGCTTTTGCTGGCTGGATCGTAGAACAGGAACAGCCGCTGTCCGCGGATGCGCAGCTTGCCATTTTTCACCGCAATGTCTCGAACCCGCACTTGCCCGGCAACCGTCCACGGGCCCGTTTCTCCGGAGCCGACAAAATTACCGCCAGCGTCGAAATGCAATTGCTGACCCCAATACCGCTGGCGCAGCGTCAGCACCTTGCCGCCGTACTCGTTCTGCAGATCCTGATCGCTTGTCTTGTCGTAAGCGGCGGCCGGCAAAATCAGCGCGATAAGGGCAAAGCCATGAAGAAGCTTGCGGCGTAGCCTCACAACCGTACCCTCCTGGATTTCATTGGAAGAGGCGGAATTCTAACACGCAGACGATCTGTTGGCAGCAAGAAGTTAGAAGGCGGGTGGATGCAACGCGAACTTATTCGTCGTGGTGGACGACAATCTCATCCAGCATGATGGGCGCTTCGTACTGCTCCCAATAGCTGTAGCCTACGGGAATGCCTTTGGCCCAATCGAGCACGCCCATCCAGATCCGCAGCGGCGTGCGCAGCCCGCGCCGGTCCTGAACGACGAAGCGCACCAGCGTAGCCATAACCATGTACAGCACAATGGCGGGAAAAGCCACCGCCACGGCAAACAGCCGTAGAAAGAAAATTAGATGCGGCATGGTGTCCCTGTTTTTGAGGGGAGCGACCCAAAGACTTCTAAAAGCTTGGACGCTATTATGCCCCAACTTGAGATGCCCTGCCGAGGTGTTCGGAAAAATTATTTTCGCCACAAAAGTCGGACAGCTCCGATTAGGGAGCTGTTCCAAAATGAGACTGTTTACCGAATTCTAAACTACGCGTAGATGCCGCGTTGACGGATCGTATACGCCACGCGATCGATCGCCAGCATGTAGGCCGCGATGCGATTGTTCACATGATGGGTCTCGGCGTAGCGCACCACGTCCTCAAACGACGACACCATGATGTCCTCCAGCTGCGAGTTGACCACCGATTCCTTCCAGAAGTAGCCCTGGCGGTCCTGTACCCACTCGAAGTAGGACGCAGTAACGCCGCCGGCGTTGGCCAGAATGTCGGGCATGACGAAGACGTGCTTGTCGGCGAGGATGTCATCGGCTGCAGCGGTCGTTGGGCCGTTCGCGCCCTCGACCAGAATCTTGGCCTTGATCTTGTCCGCGTTGGCTGAGGTGATGACGTTTTCTGTTGCGGCGGGAATCAGGATCTCGCAATCGGTCACCAGCAACTCTCCCGTTGGCCTCTTCTCAGCTTCCTTAAAGCCGTGAATCGTGCCTTCCTTCTGGCGATGCTCCCACAGCGCGTGAATGTCGATGCCCTGCGCGTTGTACAACCCGCCGTCCCATTCGCCGATGCCAACCACCTTGTATCCCGAGTTGTGCATCAGCAGCGCGGCGTTGGAACCCACGTTGCCGAATCCCTGAATGATCACGCGCGTGCTCTCGCGCCGCATATTCAGCTTCTTGATCGATTCGTCGCAAATGATCATCACGCCGCGGCCAGTAGCCTCGCGCCGCCCGCGCGATCCGCCCATGTTCAGCGGCTTGCCGGTGACAACGGCCGTAACCGTCTGGCGCATGTGCATGGAATACGTGTCCATCATCCACGCCATGACCTGCTCGTTGGTGTTGACATCGGGCGCGGGAACATCTTTCTCCGGACCGATGAACTCGATCAGCTCCGCCGTATAGCGCCGCGTCATGCGCTCCAGCTCGCCGCGCGACATGTTCTTGGGATCGCAAATGATGCCGCCCTTGGCGCCGCCGAAGGGAATGTTTACCACCGCGCACTTCCACGTCATCCAGCTGGCCAGCGCGCGCACTTCGTCCAGCGTGACATCCGGCGAATAGCGAACGCCGCCCTTGGCCGGCCCGCGCGCGATCGAGTGCTGCACCCGATATCCGGTGAAGACTTCCAGCTGCCCGTTGTCCATGTTGACGGGAATGTGGACGATGATCTCGCGATTGGGCTGCTGCAGCACGCGCCATAGCCCTTCATCGAGCTTCAGCTTCTCGGCTGCGATCTTGAAGCGCGCTGCCTGTTGTTCCCAGGGATTGCTTTCTTGTTCCAACACGTGGGTGGTTGCCATAGGATCTCCGAATAAGACTGCAGATTCGTGCAGTATGAATTACGCGCGATGAGATGAAAGGCCGCGCGTCCTGAATTGGGCCAAACCTTCAAAGTATATGCAGCGGCGAGCAAGCGGCGCAAGTAATACTCGCCTTGGGGATGAGCTCACATCTGCTTCGGCACGACAATGGAACGATGAATGTCCTTACCAATCTGAAGGTAACTCCTAGCCGCGCAGCGGCGACATTTGTGTTAGCCGTGGGCGTAAGCCCGCGGACAGTTCGAGGATGCGAAGGAGCCGCGGAGCGGCGGGAGAGAACTGCCATTTTGTGGAAGAATGCCGTCCCCGAAGGGACTTGGGATCGTTTCTCGAATGATCCGCGGGCTGACGCCCGCGGCTAACGCAAATGTCGCCCTAATGGGCTGACAGGTTGGATCGTGCGAGGCAAAACTCGAAAGTGATTAGCCCAGCGCGGAAGCGCTGGGACAAACGCTCCTCATAATGCCAGAGCCCCTTCAGGGGCGACACAGACGCGCGTGACATTCATTGTGTCGCCCCTCAAGGGGCTGTTTGTAATTTTTTCTTCGGATGACCCAGCGCTTCCGCGCTGGGCTAATCACTTTTCAGATTCAGCCAGGAGGGTTACAGCAGATGCGGCACTAATCCTCTAAGCCTCGCAATGGCCGCGTTCAAAGTCTCCAGTATGCGCTGCTTCTCTTCCAGGACTTTAATGAGTTCTTTCAGCCCAAGCAGTCCGTCGGTTGAGGGTTCTTGACCACGGAGCTCCGCTGGTGGCGCGACGACTAACTTTCCATCTTGCGCACGCCAGCTCTCGATCCCTCCGCTCTGCGACAGCGCCTGGAAAGCACTCAACGACTGCCTAAGTTTTTCGTTAATGTTATTGAGGTCAACCTTCAGTTGACTGACCTCCTCGGCAGCTCCCCCGATCTGCTGGAGCTTCTCGCGATCGCTCATGCCTCGACTCCCATGGGCATTGTATCCTGCTCAAACACATTGCTTTCGCTGCGCTCTGCTAAAATCAACTCCATTGCCGAGGCTGGCAACGCAAGCGTTCACCTTCCCTGCTGGTGTCTGACGTCGCTCTCCACTGGTTTGCAGCTGCGAACTTGCCGGCGCATAAATGAAGCTCAGCTTCTGGGTACGCATCAGAACATGTAGCGACACCGACATCCTATTGATCCATTGATCCAGCCTGCTGCAGCGGCGTTCGCGAATTGCAGATTTAGCCCGCAGGCTTTCTTACGATTGGTTGAGGGAACAAGTGGCCATACACGAAATTCATCCCGTAATCGAGTTTCCATCGAATCCCCAGATTGATTCCGAAGAAGAAGTTGCCGAATGGCTCGAAGCCTTCGATGAGGTCGTCGACCAGGACGGCAACAATCGCGGCAGCGATCTGCTCGCCGCGCTGATGAATCGCGCCCGCGAGTCGGGCGTCAAGGTTCCGGTGCAGCTGAACACGCCTTACGTCAACACCATTCCGGTTGAAGAAGAAGTCCCGTATCCCGGCGATCGCCTTCTGGAGCGCCGCATCAAGAGCCTGATCCGCTGGAACGCGATGGCCATGGTGCATCGCCAGAACAAAAAGGATCCCGGGATCGGCGGCCACATCTCGACCTACTCCTCGCTGGCGACGCTGCTGGAAGTCGGCTTCAATCACTTTTTCCACGCGCGCTACGGCGATGAGCCCGGCGACTTCATCTATTTCCAGGGGCACTCTTCTCCCGGCGTTTACGCGCGCGCCTATCTGGAAGGTCGTCTCAGCGAAGAACAGGTGCTGAACTTCCGCCACGAACTGCGCGGCGCTCCCGGCCTGCCGTCGTATCCGCATCCGTGGCTCATGCCGGACTTCTGGAAATTTCCCACGGTCTCGATGGGCCTCGGCCCGCTGAATGCGATCTACCAGGCGCGCTTCATGCGCTATCTGGAAAACCGCGGCATCATCCCGGCGACGCAACGCAAAGTGTGGGCGTTCGTCGGCGATGGCGAAACCGACGAGCCCGAGTCCATGGGTTCACTCACGCTCGCGTCGCGCGAGAAGCTCGACAACCTGATCTTCGTCATCAATTGCAATCTCCAGCGTCTCGACGGCCCGGTGCGCGGCAATGGCAAGATCATCAACGAACTCGAAGCCGCCTTTCGCGGCGCCGGCTGGAACGTCATCAAGCTGGTCTGGGGCGGGGATTGGGACAAGCTCTTCGCGCGCGACAAGAACGGCATTCTGCTCAAGCGCATGGAAGAAGCCGTCGACGGCGAATACCAGAGCTACAAGGCGAAGGGCGGTGAGTACATTCGCCGCGAGTTCTTCGGCAAGTATCCTGAGCTGCTGGAGATGGTCTCCGACATGAGCGATGACGAACTGCATCGCCTCTCGCGCGGCGGCCACGATCCGCAGAAGGTTTACAACGCCTACAAGCGCGCGCTGGAGCATGGCGGTGGGCCGACGGTGATTCTGGCGCACACGGTCAAGGGCTACGGCCTGGGGTCAGCTGAAGCGCGCAACGCAACCCATCAGGAGAAGAAGCTGGCCGATCAGGCGCTCATCGCCTTCCGCTCGCGCTTCTCGATTCCGATTCCCGAAGACGCCGCGCGTGACGGCTCGCTCTATCGCCCGCCCGACGACAGCGCCGAGATCACTTACATGCGCCAGCGCCGCGAGGAACTCGGCGGCTTCATGCCCAAACGCATTCGCCTGGCGGCGCCTATCGTAGCGCCGGGGTTGGATCACTTCGCCGAATCGCTGGCCGGCTCGAAGGGCCGCGGCGTCTCTACCACCATGGGCTTCGTCAGCATGTTGCGGCAGCTGCTGAAGAATCCCGAGATCGGCAAGTTCATCGTGCCCATCATTCCCGACGAGGGCCGCACCTTCGGCATGGAATCGATCATCCGCCAGGTCGGCATCTACGCCAGCCAGGGCCAGCTCTACAAGCCGCACGATCAGGACATGCTGCTCTACTACCGCGAGGAGAAGAACGGCCAGATTCTCGAAGAAGGAATCACCGAAGCCGGCTCGATGGCTTCGATGACCGCGGCGGGAACGGCGTACTCGAACTACAAAGTCCCGATGATTCCGTTCTTCACCTACTATTCGATGTTCGGCTTCCAGCGCATCGGCGACATGGTATGGGCCTTCGCCGACGCGCGCGGCAGAGGCTTCCTGATGGGCGGCACCGCCGGACGCACCACCCTCGCCGGCGAAGGCCTGCAGCATCAGGATGGTCACAGCCTCGTGCTCTCCAGCACCGTTCCCACCTGTCACAGCTACGATCCCGCGTACGTTTATGAGATCGCGGTCATCGTGCAGGACGGCATGCGCCGGATGTATCAGCAGGGCGAAGATCGCTTCTACTACATCACGCTCTACAACGAAGACTACGCGATGCCCGAGATGCCGAAGGGCGCGGAGGAAGGCATTCTGCGCGGCATCTACAAGTATCAGCCGGCCGTGATCGGCCAGGCTGCAGTTCAGCTCTTCGGCAGCGGTCCGATTCTGAACGAAGCGCTACGCGCGCAGAAGCTGCTGGAGGAAAAGTACAGTGTCGCCGCCGATGTCTGGAGCGTCACCAGCTACAACGAGTTGCGTCGCGATGCGCTCGCCGTCGAGCGCTGGAACCGTCTGCATCCCTCCGAGCCGCAGAAGCAGCCCTACATCCTCAGCGCGCTCGACGGAGCTGAAGGTCCGATCATCGCGGCCACGGATTACATGAAAGCCGTTCCCGATCAGCTAGCCCCGTGGCTAACTAACCGGTTGGTTAGTTTGGGCACCGACGGCTTCGGGCGCAGCGACAATCGCGAGCATTTGCGCCGTCACTTCGAAATCAATGCCGAATCGATTGCCGCGGCTGCGCTGTCGCGGCTGGCACGTGAAGGCAAATTCGACGCGCAGGGCGCCCAGCAAGCATTCCAGGAGCTCGGCGTCGACACGGAGAAGATCGACCCCGCCCTCGCGTAACTTCGGCGCATAATTCGGTGCGCAATTCGGTGCCCCAGGTTCGCGTCCATCCTTTGGACGCTAACCTGGGCTCTTCCGGAGTTCTGTCATCCCGAGCTCGGGTGCCCCATGTCTCGCGCTTTTCGAGACATGGGCCAGCAGCCGACAACTGACTTTGCATCCCCCTCCAATCCATATATCGTTGAGGAAGCCTTCTACATGGTTCGTGGACCGATTGGATGAGGTTTTCGCTCGCCGATAAACATCTGTCTCTCTGGCTCAGGCTGATCCTGCCGGCAGTCGCCCTTGCTGCCGCGATCGCGCACTTCGCCATCATTCACGGACAGAATGCCGAGCAACTCAGCGTCTACTCTGCGCAGAGCAACTACTCCGTCCCGCTCATCGACGTGAAGGGACTGCCCTATGTCGGCCTCGTGGATTTGTTTGAGCCGCTCGGCGATATCGAGGCTCGTCCCGATGGCAAGAAGTACAAGCTCCGCTTCACACCTCCCGGCGGTCACGCGGTCGAGGCGCAGTTCAACGAAGGCAAAGACAAAGCCAAGATTCTGGGTGGCAACTTCAAGCTTCCCGCCGATTTCGTTCTGCAGAACGGCCGCGGCTATGTGCCCCTGAGCTCCGCGCCGGAGATCCTGAGCAAGCTGCTGGCTAAGCCCGTTCAATTGCACCCCACGGCGCGCCGCATGTTCATCGGCGACGTTCCGATTCGCTTCTCTCTCGACCTCGACAAGAGCACCCCACCGAAGCTGACCATCAGCTTTCCTTCGGCGGTGAATCCTTCCATTGCGACCGAGCCCGGCCATGTCCGCTTCACCTTCAAGCGCGAGCCCGTCGTCTCCAACGGTCAGGACAGCGTCAGCTTCGACGATCCGGTCATCACCGGCGCGGTCTTTGCCGAGCGCGACGGATTGGCCGAGCTCGACGTGATGGCCACCGCTCCGCTGATCGCCAACTTCGCCGACGGCGGCAAGACCATCATCGTCTCTGCAGTTCCACCGCCTCCCTCGGTAGCCACGGTTCCCGCACCGCAGTTGCAGGTTCCAGCGCAAATCATGACGCCGCAACCGAAGGCGCCCACCGGTCCGAGATTCCTGGTGCTGATCGATCCCGCGCACGGCGGTTCCGACAGCGGCGCGTCCATCACTCCAACGCTGGTTGAGAAAGATGTCGTCCTGGCGCTGGCGCGCCGCGTGCAACGCGATCTGGCGAGTCAACACATTGCCGCCGGCATGCTGCGCAATTCTGACATCGCGATCCCGCTCGACCAGCGCGCAGCATCGGTGAACGCAGCCCGTCCGGCGTTGTACATCTCGCTCCATGCCGCCAACACGGGACGCGGCGTCCACGTCTTCACGGCGATGCTGCCGCCCACCACACAAACTCGCGAGGGCTTCCTGCCGTGGGACACCGCGCAGGCGGCCTACCTCGATCTCAGCGGAGTCGCCGCCGGATCGGTAGCCGCGGAGTTGGAATCGCGCAAGCTGCCGAACACCACGCTGGTAGCGCCTTTGCGGCCGATGAACAATATCGCCGCGCCGGCCATCGCCATCGAGATCGCGCCGCCCGACGACGACGTCGACAACATCAATAGCGCCGACTATCAGGAGCAGGTCGCGCAATCCATCGCCGCCGGCATCGCCGCCGTGCGCTCCAAGCTGCCGGAGGTGCGGCCGTGAACCTGATCGAGCAGCCGCCCCCAGCAAAACATGGCGTAGGCAGAATCCCCCGCTACCTCGTCATCATGTTCGCCGCGCTTGCGGTCATCGCCATTGTTCTCGGCTCTTACGCGCTGCATCTGAAGAGAAGAGTTGCGCGCGAGGCGCAGGCTGCTGCCGAGCAGGCGATGACGGTCGGCCCTCCAGGAATCGGCCCTCCAGAACCCGTGACGCTCTACGTCGCCAACGACAGTGACGGCACGCTGCTCAAAACGCAAGTCACCGTCGCTCTGCCGGCCGAGCGCAGCGAGCGCGCCCGAGCGGTCTTGCAAGCGCTGCTGGCGCAATATCTGAAGACGCCGTCGACCCATCCCGTCGGCACCGGCTCCGACGTTCGTCAGGTCTACCTGATGGGCGAGGACACCGCGATCGTCGACACCAATTCGTCCTTCGCCGACGCACATCCTTCGGGCGTATTGGCTGAAGAGCTGACGGTGGCGTCCGTCGTCATGACGCTGAACGCCAATGACAACAAGATCGGAAAGGTCAAGATTCTGGTCAACGGCCAGGAGCGCGACACCCTCGCCGGTCACGCCGATCTGCGAAGATTCTATGAGGCCAGCAATATCGGCCAGGTTGTGAAGGATATGCAATGACTCAGATTGCGATGAGGGATGTCAGGTGACATTACCTCGCATCGGCGTTTTCGATTCCGGCGTCGGCGGCCTCACCGTGCTGAAAGCGATGGCCGCGCAGTTGCCCGCGCACTATCTCTACTTCGGCGACACCGCGCGCCTGCCCTATGGCACCAAGTCGGCCGAGACCGTCGCGCGCTACGCGATCGGCGCCACCCGTTTTCTCCAAGCGCAGAACATCGACTTGCTCGTCATCGCCTGCAACACCGCGACCGCGCTGGCTCTGCCGCAGATCAAAGCCGCGGCCCATGTGCCGGTAGTCGGCGTAGTCGAACCGGGCGCGGCCATGGCAGCCGAGGTTAGCGAGAAGCGGGCGGCAATCGTCATCGCGACCGAAGCGACCGTCAGCAGCCACGCCTATCGCGACGCGCTGCTGCGTCACGGTCTCGACTCGTTGGAGAAGGCCTGCCCGCTGTTCGTGCCGTTGGTCGAAGAGGGATGGATCGAGCATCCGGTCACCGAACAAGTCGCGCGAATTTATCTCGACGAAGCAAGTGCGCAAGCTCCCAACGGAGCCGACGTCCTGGTGCTCGCCTGCACCCACTACCCGCTGATCGCGCCGCTGCTGCGCAGGATCGTGCCGCCGGAGATGCAGATCGTCGATTCCGCCGAATCCACCGCACGCGTGGTGCGGCAGATGATCGAAAGCCCCGAGCTGCGAGCTACAAATTTCATGTGTCATCCTGAGCGCAGCGAGGCTGTTCCCGGTTTGATGTGTCATCCTGAGCGTAGCGAGGCGTCAGCCGAGCGCAGTCGAAGGACCCCTATAGCAGCAGGCCCACTGGGAGCGAGCGAAACGGTTTCCAATGAAGTGTCATCCCGAGCGAGCGAAGCGAGCCGAGGGACCCCTATAGCCGCAGGATCGCCAGCCGCCCATCGTACCTTCCGCTTCTACGTGACCGATTCGGTCGACAAATTCAAGCGCCTGGCCACTCGCTTCCTCGGCCGGCAGGTAGATAATGTCGAGCATGTAGACTTAGGTGGATGAAGAAACTGACTCGACAAACCTCGCGGCCGGCGTCATAACAAGATTGCTAAGGACAACTGACAACCGACAACTGACAACCGACAACTGGCAACTGCCTTATGATCTTCCGCTCCGACAATCGCTCGCCTGACCAGATGCGGCCAGTGAACATCCTGCCCGACTTCATCTCCACGGCCGAAGGCTCGTGCCTCATCGAGCTGGGCAACACGCGTGTCATCTGCACCGCGACCATCGAAGACACCGTGCCACCTTTCTTGCGCAACAGCGGCAAGGGCTGGGTGACCAGCGAGTACGGCATGCTGCCGCGCTCCACGCTGACGCGCACCCCGCGCGAAGTCACCAAAGGCCGCGCTGGTGGCCGCACTCACGAGATCCAGCGGCTCATCGGCCGCTCGCTGCGCGCCGTCACCGACATGGAGAAGCTGGGCGAGCGCACCATCTTTCTCGACTGCGACGTCATCCAGGCCGACGGCGGCACGCGCACCGCGTCCATCACCGGCGCATTCGTCGCCATGGGCCTGGCTATGCGCCGCATGGTCGAAGCCGGGTCGATGAGCATCGCTCCCATCCGCGATTACGTTGCCGCGACCAGCATCGGCATCGTCGATGGCGAGATCATGCTCGACCTCTGCTACGAAGAAGACGCGCGCGCCGAAGTCGACATGAACGTCGTCGCCACCGGCAGCAAGAAGCTGATCGAAGTCCAGGCCACAGCCGAGCGCCGCCCATTCGACGACGCGCAACTTGCCAGGATGATGGCCCTCGCGCGCCAGGGCATCGAGTCGCTGGTCTTGAAGCAGCAGGCCGTGCTAAGCGGATTGCCGCTCAGGCAATAAGCTCCCTCGCTCCTCTTAGCCCATTTCATTTAGAATCTTCTGTCCTGCACTTCTCAGGGCCAGCCCTCTGCGGGACAGCACTAAATCCTTTCTAGCGAATCGGGCGATCTGCCCGTGGAGGTTCTAACGTGAAACTGACTCCTGGAAAACTTGCGGGCATGAAGAATGTTTCGAACGATCGCGGCGTCATCGCTGCTGCTGCCATGGACCAGCGCGGCTCGCTGAAGAAAGCTCTCGGCGCCAACGCCGGCGACAAAGAGCTGGAGGAATTCAAAATCCTCGTGAGCGAAGTCCTCACCCAGCATGCCAGCGCCATCCTGCTCGATCCCGAGTGGGGTCTGCCGGCCGCGAAGCGGCGCGCCAAAGGCTCCGGCCTGCTGCTCGCGTACGAGAAGACCGGCTATGACAAGCTGACGCCCGGACGCCTGCCCGACCTTCTCGATCTGCTGGTCGGCCAAGCGGCTGAAGGAAGCCGGCGCCGATTGCGTCAAGATTCTCCTCTACTACTCGCCCTACGACGACCAGAAGATCAACGATCACAAGCATGCCTGGGTCGAGCGCATTGGCGACGAGTGCGTCTCCAACGACATTCCCGTTCTTCCTGGAGATCGTCGGCTACAAGGAGGGCATGGACGAGAAGAGCGCCGAGTACGCAAAGATCAAACCGGAAGTCGTGACCAAGTACATGCAGGAGTTCACCAAGTCCCGCTATAACGTCGACGTGCTGAAGCTGGAGATTCCCATCAACATGCAGTACGTCGAGGGCGCGCGCTCGTTCAAAGGGACGAAGGTTTACAGCAAGAAGGAAGCGCTCGATCACTTCCGCGCGACCGCGACGGCTACCAACAAGCCGTTCATCTACCTCTCGGCCGGCGTCAGCAATCCCGAGTTCATCGAGGACCTGGAGTATGCCGCCGAGTCCGGCGTGAAGTTCAACGGCGTACTCTGCGGACGCGCGACCTGGAAGGACGGTATCCCGATCTACGCGCAACAGGGCGGCAAAGCCTTCGAGGCGTGGCTGAAGGACGAAGGCGTGAAGAACATCAGCAATGTGAACAACGCGCTGAAGGCCGCGACGCCGTGGTACAGCATCTACGAGGTCGGCGAGACCGTCGGCGCGCGATAGCGGCCTATGGTAGTGCGGCGTTTCAGCGCCGGGTCGCGATCGATCTTACTTATTTCTGAGCCGGCTTCAGCCGACGTCACCAGGCGGGCGGCCACCTCCGCGCGCTTTTTCCTGCGAATAGCGAAAGGCGAACAGCGAAAAGCTGCTATTCGTACACCGTGCACCCGCACCCCGGCGACGGCACGTGTACCTTCAGAAAATCCGCTACTCGCTGATACGCGTCGATCTGGTTCTCCACTCGCGCGAACCCGTGCCCTTCATCCTTGTAGATCTTCAGCTGCGCCGTTCCGCCGTGCTTCTTCACCGCGTCGGCCACTTGTTGCGCCTCTTCTGCCGGGCAGCGCGGATCGTTGCCCCCCGCCAGCAACAGCAGCGGCGCCTTGATCTGATCGACAAAATTGATCGGCGAGCGCTCCTCATACAGCGCCTTGTTCTTCACCGGGTCGCCCATTGTCGCCAGATCATATTCGCGCAGGTGAGGATCTTCGTTCTCGATTTCCGTAAACCAGTTCACAAACGGCACAATGGGCACCGCCGCGGCCCACATGTCCGGAGCTTTGGTCACCGCCATCATGCTGAGATAGCCACCGTAGCTGCCGCCCATCACGATCAGCTTCTTGGGATCGACGAACGCGCTCTTCTTGATCCACTGCGCCGCGTCGAGCACGTCGTTCAACTCCTGGCCGCCGGCATCGCCCATGTTCGCATCGGTGAACTGCTTGCCGTATCCCGTCGACCCGCGGTAGTTCGGCGCGATCACCAGATAGCCCTGGTTCACGATGTACTGAATGAAGCGATTGAACGAATCCACCGACTGCGCCGCCGGGCCGCCGTGGATATAGACAATCGCGGGAAACTTGCTATTCGGCTGAATGTTGTTGGGGACGTACGCGAACGCCGAGAGCGTCCACTTGCCGTCGCGGCTGGGATAGTGCACCAAATACGGCTGCACCATGTCCGCGCTGCGCAGCCCAGCCACTAGCGCGTGCGTTATCTGCTGCGACTGCTTCGCCGCAATGTCATACACCCACAGATCGTTCGGCGCATTGGCGCCGTTGTGGTAATAGAGCAGACGCGAGCCATCGCGCGTGTACGCTACAGGATCACCGCCCAACTCGTTCACTCCACGCTCCAGCGGCAGCGCCTCAGCATGTTTGCCCGCGATGTCATAGGAGTAAATGTTGGTGCTGCCATCGACATTGGCCGTCCAGGTCAGCGATTTGCCGTCGGGCGAAAACGAGCCCGCGCTTAACTCCCATTTCTCGTCGGTCAGCCACTCAATCTTTTTGCTCGCGATTTCGACGACTCCCACATTGTCGTACCCATTGCGCGCGTCCGATGTAATCAGCACCGCCTTGCCGTCGGGCGAGATGTCGGCGGCGATGTAATTGTTCTGTCCCTGATGCGGCGTGAGATTCGTGCTCTGTCCGCTGGCGAGATCAACCACGAAAACATTGGCGTCTTTGCCCGTGGCATGCCACTGCGTGTAAACCAGGAACTTGCCATCGTGCGAAAAGATGGGATGGCGATTGCTCAGTTCCTTCGGCGTGTTCTTCGTGAGATGTCGAACGTGCCGCGTCGCCACATCGATCAGCTCAATCTCGTAGCTCGATCCTGTCTTAGGCTTGGTCGCATAGGCCATCTGCCTGCCATCAGGCGACCACGCCGACTCAAACTCAGCCGAGTCCGGTGACGTCGTCAGGTTCGTCACCTCGCCGGTCTTTGGCGAAACCAGGAAGATGTCCCACTGCTCATCCCCATCGTGATCGGAAATGTAAGCAATCCACGTCCCGTTGGGCGACCACACTGGCTGCGCTTGCCGTTGGTCGCTGATGGTCAGCTGCGTCGGCCAGCCGCCAGTCGCCGGCAGTAGCCAAAGATTGTTGCGCCCGCTGATGTTGGTGATGAATGCGACCTGCTTGCCATCCGGCGACCACGTCGAGCCGCCGATCTGCCGCGTCATGTAGAGCTTCTCGATGGAGAAGTTCTGCATGTCGGTAACGTTCCTGCTTTCCAGCTTACTGGGATCGGTGATAGCTTGCGGCCCGGCACTGGTAGAAGCCGGCGTCTGCTGGGCGACTGCGGAAAGTGTCATAAGAAGAATGATCGCGGGAACAGTTAGCTTCAAGTTCTGAGTTTCCATCTTAATGTGTGAGCAGCCTACACATCACTGAGTGTGTTATATTACACATCAGTAAGCTTATGCCAACCAATCTCGCCATTGACGACAGCCTGATCGAAGAGGCAAGACGCATCGGCGGTCACGTAACCAAGAAGGATGCGGTCACGGCCGCCTTAGATGAGTATATCCGCAGGCGAAAGCAGGCCGAGATTCTCAATCTGTTCGGAACCATCGAGTATTCCCCAAACTATAACTACAAGGCGAATCGCCGGCGTGACCGAGTCGAGCACGAGCGATGAAGGTATTGGCCGATACATCGGTGTGGTCGCTCGCTCTGCGACGTAAGGCCACTGCAAAGTTGGGCGCGGAGGAGCAGCGACTGGCTACATTGCTTTCCGAAGCAATTACCGATGGCCGAGTCGTCATCATCGGTCCGATTCGTCAGGAGTTGTTATCCGGGATCAAGGATGACACGCAGTTTGAGAAGCTTCGAACTGCGCTCGAGGCTTTTCGCGATGAGCCTCTCGACAGCGGCGACTACGAGGAAGCTGCTCGCCTGTACAACATTTGCCGCAGCCGTGGAGTGGAGTGTGGTCCGGTCGATATGCTGATCTGTGCAGTCGCTGTCCGGAGGAAATGGCGAGTGCTGGCCAACGATGCGGGCTTGAACAAGTGTCTTGAGATTGTCACTTCCTTGTAGCCGCGACTTCTACGAGCCGGCAGCGCGCAGGCCGACCTTCGATTCGGAAACCGCTCCGATCTCCCGCATCATGCCGAGCTGATCCCAATTGTCCCAGCCCTCGACAATTTTCCCGTCAACGATTCGGCCGATCGAGATTCCGGTAATGCGCACCTGCTTCCCGGTCGCCGGCAGCCCGAGCTGCTCGCCGCGGTGCGTCATGGCTGCCGACCACCTCGCCACAACCTTGTCGCCGGCCTCGAAGGCGTCCTCGACGGTCACGTGAATATCAGGGAACGCGCCGCGCAGGTTCTCGACGAAAGCACGAAACCCCTGCGGCCCCCGGATTACCGCTTCCGGACCGCTCTGGCCGACCCCGACGAATTCCGGCGCCATCAATTCCTGAATCGTTTCCAGCCGGCCCTGGTTCCACACTTCACTAAACCAGCGATGTATCAGCGCAACATTCTTGTCGGACATACTTGCTCCTCAGTGTGAACGGCAAGTGTGACACGTTTCTGGTCGCTTCACCATATCTTGATCTTGCTGACGACGGCCATACGATGCCGTCAGAACGCGACAAAGACCTCGCTGCCGTTGGCTGGAATCTTGAGCTCAATTCCGCGCTGGCGATTCAACCCAATGGTCTTCTTGATGTCCAGCGCGCTGAGGGGGATGGTCCGCTCCCGTCCCTCTGCCGTCACATGCAGGAACGTCGCATCCAGGACGTAGTGATCCTCTTCCAACCGCTCGCCGTTGGCAAACACAAAGATCGTCTTGGGGATGGGCTTGGCTGCAATGATGCTTTGGGTCGGCGGCACGTTGATTATTTGGGGTCCAGGGCTGGCGTTGGTGGACGGCGCCCGGCGATTGGTCTCCACGGCAGTTGATTTCGACGGCAATCCCGCGCTCGCGAGCAGGTAACGCAGGTGGGGTTCTCCACCGCCGCCGCTTGCGCTGGCGGTGATGTTACCGTTGCGATCGATAACCACGTAGTGAGGATGGCTGTGCGCTCCAAACCGGGCGGCTAGACTGTGACCATCGTTTACCACCACCGGACACGCTCGCGGATGCGCTTGCAGGAATGCTCTGACCGTTGCCTCCGGCTCGCCGTCATCGATGGCAATCACTACCAGACCATCGCCCGCAAACTCAGCAGCGATATTGTCCACCGCCGGTTGATCGCGGCGGCAAACGGGACACCACGTCGTGAAGAACTGCAACAGCACGACGTTGCCGCTCAATGCGCTATTGCTATAGCTCTGACCGTCGAGCGTCGTGGCTTGGAACTGTGGTGCCGGGCCTCGCGTGTCGGCGCTGACGATTGCGCAAAGCAATAGCGTAACCGCGAATAGGTACGCAACCCGCCTGGTGACTGCGTGCTTCACCATGCGCTCCTCCTGTCGCCCTGACCAATGCGCTCCGTGGCAACTCGGTAGTACATCAGGGTATCGGGAAAGATGGTACTGCAATGTGACGCCGCTCTCCAAAGTCTGTGACCACACCTGGGCATCCTGAGTAGAAGCGACGCGCAGCGACTCCAAGCCGCGATCGCCGATTGTCTTTAGAAAAGTCTGAAAAGAGAGGGTAAGCGCGGAAGGAATCGAACCTTCAACCTACTGACCAACAGTTAGGCTGGGACACAGAATCAGCAACTAGCACTAAATGCGGCGATGTGCTCCGATGTGTTTTCCCGGCTGGCTTTATGCGGGCTTTCTTGTCGCACGTAATACTTCGGAACACGTCGGGCCACGAGCGGATGATCACTGTTTCGCGAGTTCGCACGATCATAGCCAGAATCTTATGATCGGGTCTGATGGCCATCCTTTTTTCTGTACTCTCGGAGGCAGCCGCCGTGTACGATGCCGTATGAAACAAATCAGGGTTTTCTTGGGAACGCTAAGTGCGCTTCTGCTCGCTTTCTTGTTGCCAAGTTGCAATGCGGTCAATCCCCTCTGCGGAAGTGCTCGTCCAGCCCCAGTTATTACGTCGCTTTCTCCCACCACGGTCACGTTTGCTCAAGTACAGAAGGGTGTTGTTCTCACTGTAAATGGTAGCGATTTTGTAACGGCTTCCGTCGTGGTCATCAACGGTACGGGACTAGCCACTACGTTCGTGAGCAGTACAGAGTTGCAAGCCACGATCACGACCGCCCAGATCTCCGGTCCTGGAACAGCCAGTGTGACAGTCAATACTCCGGGCGGGACGACAGGCACTCTTGCCTGCTCGAGCGGAGGAACCAGCAGCGCCCTCGTCTTGACTATCACTTCTTAAAGAAGAGCCACGGATGAATAGAAGCTTCGCGCGGTGCGACACAGCTCTTTGCAGCGGGCACCGACGGGGCCACCACGAAAACCGCATCCTCGGCTGCCACAAGGGCAGCAACTAAATATCGCATAATGGTTAGATGGTGAGCGCGGAAGGAATCGAACCTTCAACCTACTGATTAAGAGTCTGAGTGGTTACCTGTATTTGCTGACGCCTGCTGACATCTGGTTTCAACATTGTCCTGTAGTATCCGCATAAACACGAGACAATGGTAGACAATCCACTGACTATGTGAGACACTCCCGGACAGCAGTAGCCAAGAATTTGCTGACATGCTGCTGACACAGGATCCGCTCGGGACCGGGAAAGCGGAGGACGGGGCAATGGCAAACCTTACGCAAACCTTCGTGAAGCGAGTTAAACAACCCAAATCTGCCGGCTACGACATTCACTGGGATGAAGGCAGCGACAGTATCGCCGGTTTCGGGTTGCGCGTCACGACTGCGGGCGTAAAGAGCTTCGTGCTGAACTATCGCGTACATGGCCGACAGCGCCGGTACACGATTGGACAGGTTGGGGCTTGGACGGCAGAAATGGCGCGCCAGGAGGCACGACGGTTGCGCACGCTGGTAGATCGCGGGGAAGATCCTTTTGCAATTGACGAGGCGCAGAAGCAGCAGGCCGTTGAAGATGAGGCCCGCCAACGTACCCTGAAGCACTTGTCCGATTACTACTTATCTAACCATGCCGAAGTACACAAGCAACCCCGCTCCGTCGCGGAAGACAAAGCGATGCTAGAAACTATTATTCTCCCCCGCTTAGGCCGGATTCGCGTTTCCACTATCGGCCGTCGTGATGTAGCGGAATTGCACATTTCACTGAAGGGAACGCCTTATCGCGCGAATCGCGTGCTCGCCTTGATGCACAAGATGTTCAGCTTTGCCATTGCGGACGACGGCAGCGCTTGGGGTACCGCGAAGAATCCAGCCGCCGGTATTCCCAGGTTTCACGAGGAGAAGCGGGATCGCTGGCTATCTGAGAGTGAGTTGCAACGGTTGGCCGTCGCAATGCAAGAGTACCCGGAACGATGTGCGGCGGAGGCCGATGTGTCGGAGAAGCAGCGCAAGTTCCTCCGCAAAGAGGCGCAGCGCGCCATGAACGCGATACGACTCACGATGGTGACAGGCTGCCGCAAGGGTGAGGCGCTAACGGCCAAGTGGTTTGATTTCGACCTTGCACGAGGTGTGTGGACGAAACCATCGCACCACACGAAGCAGAAGAAAACCGAGCACGTTCCCCTTAGTGCGCAAGCAAAGGCACTTCTGGAAGGCTTGTCCCGCGATGGCGAGTACGTGTTTCCAGGCAGGACCGGGGCGCACCTGAAAGACTTAAAAGGCCCCTGGGCTAAGGTATGCAAGATGGCCAAACTGTCTGGCGTCCGTATCCACGACCTACGGCATTCGTTCGCCTCGCATCTAGTTTCCAGCGGAGTGTCCTTGCCAATAGTCGGTAAACTTCTCGGTCATACACAGCCGCAAACCACGGCCCGGTACGCACACTTGGCCGATAACCCTCTGCGCGAGGCCGCCAACCGCTTTCCAGCGGTGCTGTGAAGAGTTATGAGGCGCACGGACCTACTGCTGAACCAGTTTTTCGCTTAAAAGTTTCCCCATCAGCTCTGGAATATCGCGCATCCAGTTGAGTTGCTCCTGAATGTCCCGGCGTTCTTTTGCGATCCACGCCAAGGCTTGAGAAACCGAGTACGCACTATCGCGTGCAATCAGCGAGCCCGGAACAGACCGAGTTTTTTCTATCGCTTTAGCGTGCGGCCGCGCTTTTTCAAATGGGTCGACAAACTTGCCGTCCCATCCGGTTGTGCAGATCGAATACGCCCTTGCAGCTGCCAGCGGTCCCCATTGTTCTTTGACAGTATTGTCGATCCATTCAATCAGGAGGTCCTCTTCAATCTGCATTTTCAGCCATTGAGAATACGAGCCGATTTCAGCCTTTGCCGCCAAGACCCCTTCCCGGAAAATAAGCCCAAGGTCCGGTATTTCGACAAACTCCGTATGGATGAACCGCTGACTTAGACGCGACGTTCCTACCATTAACCCGTTCATACACACGAGGCGAAGCCAGCCGAGCGTCACAATCAAACGAGACGAACCCTCAACCGAATTGAAACACTCGAAAATCAAACTCATCTTCAGCTCTGTGTTCCCCGGATTGAATGCAAACCGTTCCGGCAGGATGAACTTTAGGCCCATGCGACCGCCATAGGTTGTCAGCGTCAGTTCAACATTAACCTCGCCAAGCTTTATTTCCGCCCCTGAGATCGCCTCCGCCGCCTGGTCGAACAGTTCGCGATGCTGGATGAGCTTGTAGGTCTTCGATACGATGCCAACTGGCGTTTCGGCTTCCTCGTCGCTGAGCGGCATACGGACGATCATGTCCCAGAAATCGTTAACTCCTGTCGGCTTCAGAAGAGGCATTTGTCCGCCGGTCGGGTATTTCAGGCCAAACGGGCGCCGGTCGAAGCGGGGCAGAAGGGCGCGTGTCCCTTCTGGAGTGCCGATTACTTTGGTGATCGGCTCCCCCAACCACTTCGGAGGATTTTCGGTCGGAGTCGCGGAGGTAACGGCTGAACCTGTACTCACTTGGGTACTCCTAAACGGCGCGATTCTTTGAGAGATCGTACTACACCGCAATTGCTGCCCGGGCCCTCAGCGGGTTGGGGCGCATGGCCGGGTGTGCATCTAGAACCAGCGCCCAATCCAACTCCAAGGCCACATGAGTCGCGCAGTTATGGCGAATCCTGCGAATGATCCCACTACACAGAGGGAAGGCCTGCTGAGACGAGTACCTCGTTCATCTGATCGACGCATTTGACCCGAAGTTGAGCAAGCGCGCTGCCGACCGCGTAGTCCCGAATGGTTATCCGACCATCCTCATGCCGAATCAAGGCTCCGCGAGTAATGGCCTCGTTTAACGATTCCCTAAAATCGCGTAGGCTGTCATAGACGCTGCGGCACCCGGCCCGAAGCTGATCATCTTTCAAGTTG
>CAVSFL010000007.1:0-187921 GCA_963727295.1 uncultured Acidobacteriaceae bacterium | reverse complement strand
GTCAGCTGTCCTGCCGTTGAACGAGGGGGCAGCGATGATATGAGCGCGCACGTGGGATACTTTGCGCTAAATCGATTGTATGGGCAGCGCGAATCGAGCGTCAACCGCAGACGAACAATAACAACGCGGTGTGCTGGATAATCTCGATTGCAGCTACCAATGCGACCACCATCGCGAACAAGCGAGCTATAGAGCGAGACGTCGAATAGCGAGATATGACCGCGACGGCCGCGCCGGCGGAGGAGTCGAAACAGGCGTGTGTTTATCCGCTCGCGCTGCCATCCATCCTGACGTTTAGAATGGAAGAGTCGTCTTACTCAGGAACAGACTTATGTCATCGATGCTAGGAAATGTCGCGATTGCTGCCGACTCCACCGAAGTTGCGCGCCGCGCCGCTCGAAGCCGATCAGTGCGCGCTGGTGGTGGTCGACATCCAGGAAAAACTGCTGCCTCCGATCTTCAACAAGGAAACCCTGATCAAGAACTCGCAGCTGCTCATACGCCTGGCGAAGATCCTTTCCATTCCTCTGCTCGTCACCACGCAGTACTGCAAAGGGCTGGGCCCAACCGTACCGGAGATTGCTTCGCTGCTGGCCGATGTTCCGGCATTCGACAAAATGGAGTTCAGTTGTTTTGGTAGCGGCGAATTTCGCTCACGTTTGAAGTCGTTGCCCGGAAGTCGCAATACCGTTCTGTTGTGCGGCATGGAGTCTCACATCTGCGTTATGCAGACCGCTCTGGCTGCGCTGAATGAAGGCTACCTGGTGCACGTAGCATCTGACGCCGTGGGGTCTCGCGCAGAATGGAACTGGAAGATTGGCCTGGAGCGTATGCGCGCGGCGGGAGCGGTGATTTCGTCGACCGAGATGATGATGTACGAATTGCTGCGCTGCTCGGGCACCCCGCAGTTCAAGGAATTGTTGCCGTATCTGAAGTAGGGCAACCGGAGCGGACTCTTCGGAACTCACGTCAGGCAAACAGCGGGTGCCCCACACAATCCTGCTTTTGGATTGTGTGGGACCGGAAGGCCTACGCGTGCAATGGCTCGATCTGCACGTAGTCCTTCGGGGAGCGCAGCGTACGGGCAGTGATCTTGGGTAATGTACCCTGATACATTGCCACCTCGTCGCAGGCGTTGCGCCGCGAGCACTTCACGCAATCCTTGAAGATCTTGTCGGGCAGCGCTTCCTTTTCGACTTCCTGGAACCCCATGCGAGCGAAGAAGCCAGGAATGCGAGTAAACAAGCAAACGCAAGTTACGCACTGTTTCTGCGCTTCCTTCAGCAGCGCATCAATCAGCACGCGCCCCGCGCCCCTCCCTGTCGACTTGTTGGTGACGGTGATGGAGCGGATCTCGGCCAGGTGCATGCCGTAGAGATGAAGCGCGCCGCAGCCTACGATCTCACCACCATTTTCGACGACGATGAAGTCGCGGATGTTTTCGCAAATTTCGGCGAGCGAGCGTGGAAGCAGCGTCCCGTCGCCGACGTGGACCTGGATCAGTTGCTCAATTGCGAATGCGTCGGGAAGTTTGGCATTACGTGCATGCATGGGCGACTCCAAAATATTGGGATAGTTTTTCCTTCGCCGTCTGTAAGGCCTCCCGAACACGTGCTGGGGCGGTGCCTCCCGGGACGTTGTGAATGGCTAACACTTCTTTGAGTGCCAGCGCGTTGTAGAACTGCTCATCGGCAGCGATGCCGCAGAAGGCAAACTCCTCTTTCGACAACTGCTCCAGTTCGCACCCTCGTTCAACGCAAAGCCGCACGGCCTTGCCGATCAGCTCATGCGCGCGGCGAAAGGGCATGCCCTGTTGAACCAGCCGGGCGGCTGCCGCCTGCGCATTCATGAAGCCGCAGCTTGCGGCCTGCTGCATGCGGTCATGGTTGAAACCGACTGTCGTCATGAAGCCGATGGCCACGTGGATCATGCTGGATATCTGCTGCACAGCCGAAAATACCGGCTGCTGAGTTTCCTGCAAGTCCTTGTTGTAGGCCAGCGGCAGGCCCTTCACGTTGATCGAGAGCGCTGTCGCCTCCGCGAGAATCTTGCCAGCTTTACCGCGAATCAACTCCAGCGCATCCGGATTTTTCTTCTGCGGCATGGCGCTGCTGCCGGTGGAATACTGCTCCGGCAGCTTCACGAAGCCGAACTCGGTTGTCGAAAAGATAATGAACTCCTCCGCCCAACGGCTGAGGTGCAATGCTACGAACGACAGCGCCTGCACAAACTCGATGGCAAAGTCGCGATCGCTGGTAGCGTCCATGCTGCTCGCGCAGGGCGCGTCGAATTGCAATTCATTGGCAATTGCTGCACGGTCGAGCGGCAGGATCGTGCCCGCGATGGCTCCCGAGCCAAGCGGGCAAACATTCAGCCGCTTGCGACAGTCGGCCAGACGGTCCATGTCGCGGAGGAACATCTCGACATAAGCCAGCAGCCAATGCGCAACCAGAACCGGCTCCGCGCGCTGCAAATGCGTGTACGCCGGCATCGCGCGCTCGCCTGCAGCTTCAGCCTGTTTCACGAACGCGTTGACGAATTCCGCCAGCAGGTGCGTGATCTCGTCGATCTGTTCGCGGACGTAGAGCCGCAGGTCGGTGGCGATCTGCTCGTTACGGCTGCGGCCGGTATGAACCTTGTAACCGACCTCACCGGCCAGCACGACGAGGCGCTTCTCGACGTAGTGATGCACATCCTCGATCGCCGTGTCCTCAGCCGACGGCACGCCCTCGCGCGCGATTTGATCGAGCGCGAAGAGCACGGTCGAGAGTTCACCGCTGCTCAGCACTCCGGCCTTGGCCAATGCGGAGACGTGCGCCTTCGTGCTGGCGACCTCATAGGGCAGCAGCACGCGGTCGAAGGGAAACGACCGCTGCCACTGCTCGAATTCGGCATCAGGGCCTTCACTAAAGCGGCCCGACCACATCTTCATTGCGCTGCCTCTTTTAGCCGCAACTCTGAAGCTGACTCCGGACCGGCTTTCTCTTTCACGGAGCGCAACGGCTTCACTCCTGCCAATTGCTGCGCGTGGATGATCGCTCGCGAACGAGCCGGCAATCCGAGAATGCGGATGAATCCCTCCGCGTCCTTCTGGTTGTAGCTGGCGCCCATGGTGAAGCTGGCAATGTCGGGGCGGTAGAGTGATGTTGCCGACTTGCGGCCCGCCACGTCCACATTGCCTTTGTAGAGCGCGAGCGTGACCGTGCCATTCACGTCGTGCTGTGAGCTCTCGACGAACGCCTGTAGAGCTTCGCGCAGCGGCGTGAACCACAGGCCGAAGTAGACGATCTCCGCGTACTTCAGCGCGATGTGCTGCTTGAAGTGAGACAGATCGCGATCAAGGCACAGGGCCTCCAACTCGCGGTGCGCAGTCAGCAGCAGCGTTCCGCCGGGTGTCTCATAGCAGCCGCGCGACTTGATGCCGACGAAGCGATTCTCCACTAGATCGACGCGGCCGATCGCGTTTCGAGCACCAATCTCGTTGAGCACTTCGACGGTTGCGACGGGATCAAGTTCGACGCCGTTCACCGCTACCGGCAGTCCGTGCTTGAACTCGATGGTCACCTTCTCCACCGCATCAGCTGCGTCCTGCGGCGACTTGGTCCAAGTCCAGGTCGTCGGCAACGGAGCGTTGTTGGGATCTTCCAGCTCGCCGCCTTCGTGGCTCACGTGCAGAAGATTGCGATCACGGCTGTGAATCTTCTCGCGGCTCTGCGCCACGGGAATCCCATGCTGCTCGGCGTAATCGAGACAATCCTCGCGCGACTGCAGCGTCCACTCGCGCCACGGCACGATCACCTTGAGCTCAGGAGCCAGCGCCTGGTAAGCATGCTCGAAGCGCACCTGATCGTTGCCCTTGCCAGTGCAGCCGTGAGCAACCGCAGTCGCACCTTCACGCAGCGCAACTTCAACCTGGTACTTGGCGATAATTGGCCGTGCCAGCGATGTGCCGAGCAGATACTTGTGCTCGTATACCGCACCCGCCTGGATCGCGGGGAAGACGTAGTCGGTCAGGAACTCCTGCCGCAGATCCTCGACGACAACTTTGCTCGCGCCAGTGTCGTAGGCCTTCTTGACGACCGCATCGATGTCGTCGCCCTGGCCGACGTCGGCAACGAAGGCGATGACGTCGTAGTCATAGTTTTCTTTCAGCCACGGAATGATGATGGACGTGTCGAGTCCACCCGAATAAGCAAGAACGACTTTCTCACGCATTGGCACTCCTCGGCGGGAAGCGGTGTATACCACCTTCCAGCAACAAAACAAGAATGGATTTTTGAACGTGCAGGCGATTTTCCGCCTGATCGAAAACTACGGAACGCGGCGAATCGATGACCGCCGCAGTGACCTCATCGCCGCGATGCGCCGGCAGGCAGTGCATAAAGACTGCATGTTTTGCGGCGCACGCGAACAACTTCTGGTTGACCTGGAACGGAGCGAAGATCTTGCTGCGGTCGCAAGCTTCTTCTTCCTGCCCCATGCTGGCCCAAACGTCGGTGTAGATCGCGTCGGCGCCGGCGACAGCTTCGAGCGGATCGTTGACCACCTCCACCGTCGCACCAGAAGCGACAGCGAGCTCTCTTGCGGCTTCGGTGATGGCGGGGTTCGGCTCGTAGCCTTTCGGAGTTCCAACCGAGATCGATGCTCCCAGGCTGGCTGCAGCCAGCATCAGCGAGTGCGCAACGTTATTGCCGTCGCCAACGTAGGCAAGACGAACGCCGCGCAGATCGCCGAAGTGCTGTTGCAAGGTCAACATGTCAGCCATCGCCTGGCAAGGATGCTCAACATCGCTGAGAGCATTGATTACGGGAATGCACGCGTGTTGCGCCATGGTGGTCACGGTCTCGTGCGCAAAGGTCCGCAGCACGATGCCGTCAATCCAGCGCTCCAGGTTGTGCGCCACGTCGCTCAAGCTCTCACGCGCGCCCAGGCGCGATTGCGTCTGGTCGACGAAGAACGAGCTGCCACCCAGGCTGTTGATGCCGGCTTCGAACGTCAGGCGCGTCCGCAATGATGGCTTCTCGAAAAACAGCACGATCTGCTTGCCGGAAAGGATGCCGCGGAAATCCGCCGGGCGCATCTTCAGCGCCGAGGCGAGTTCCAGCGCACAAGCCAGCTCATCCGGCGAGAAGTCCTGGATGGAAATCAGGTCGCGGCCGGTTACGCTACGATACGCGTATGAACTCCGACTCGCTCCCGGGGGAATAGTTGTTGCAATCAATGTCGCACCTCCTTCTGTGCCGACGCAGAGGTTGAAAGAATTAAAATGTCTGGAAAAACGACGCGAGAATGGGCGTCTAACAGCGTCGCTCGAGGGCGCGATCGAAGCGCGGCCCGGGCCAGGCGCCATCTTTGCGCTCGGTCGGGTGCAGGATATGTTGGTTGATGCGCTTCACGATGCGATCACCTCGGTACCGCAATCAATGGGTTGGCTGAAAAAACCGGGCAGAACTTCAGCGCGCGCCGCGGGCAGAATGCGCACCCGCGTCACACCTTGCTTTAGCGCGGCGATGCATGCCTGCAATTTGGGCAGCATGCCTCCGCTAACCGTGGCCTGCTGCACCATGGCAGCAATCGCATCGACGTCGAGCCAGCGAATCACGGTGCCCGCGGCGTCTTTCACTCCGGCAACGTCAGTCAGATAGACGAGCGCGTCCGCACCGCACGCGACGGCACAGGCCGACGCCATCTGGTCAGCGTTGACGTTGTAATACTCGCCATCGAAGCCGAGAGCGAGGCTGGAGATCACGGGCACGACGCCGGCATCCCAGAAGCGTTCAATCCAGCTGGCATCAAAGATGCAAACTTCCCCGACGTAGCCGAGATCGGGCTCCTTCTTCTTCGACGCCAGCACCATCCGCAGGTCGCCGCCGCAGATACCGATCGCCGGCTCACCCGCTTCGCCGATAGTTGCTACGAGTTGCTTGTTCAACTGGCCGGCGAGGACCATCACGGCCACGTCGCGAGTTTGCGAGTCGGTGACGCGAAGCCCGTTAACGAATGTCGACTCGCAGCCAAGCTGCTTCAGCGTGCGAGTGAGCGCTGCGCCGCCGCCGTGAACGATGACCAGCTTGTGGCCTTCCCGGCAGAGGCTGGGAATGGTCTTCGCAAATGTGCTGACCAGTTCCTTATCGTCGAGCGCCGCCCCGCCGATTTTGATCACAAGCTTCATTGCAGTCCTTCTTTCTCATCGAAGCCGAACATGAGATTCATGTTCTGCACAGCCTGGCCTGCCGCTCCCTTGAGCAGGTTATCGAGACACGACACAATCACCGCGCGCTTGCCGTCAGGCGACAGCGAGAAGCCGATGTCGCAGTAGTTCGTGTTCAGCGAGAACTTGATTTGCGGAAGGCGCGCAGCGCCGAAGACCCGCACCCACGGCTTGCCCGCGTAGAACTCGCGCATCGACTGTTCCAGCTCCTCCGCGCTCACCGGTTTCGCCAGCTTCACGTAAATCGTGGACAGAATGCCGCGCGGGATCGGCAGCAGATGCGGAGTGAACTGTAACGATCCACCGCCGATCCCGAGCTGCTCCAGCACCTCCCCCGAGTGCCGGTGTCCAAAAACGCTATATGCCGAAAGGTCCCCGTCCACTTCCACAAAATGAGTCTTCGCCGACGGAGTCTTCCCTGCTCCCGAGACTCCAGACTTCGAATCGCAAATGATGCCGTGCTCAACATCGATAAAGGCGGCGCGAATCCACGGCGCGAGCGCAAGGATGATCGAAGTCGAATAACAGCCGGGATTCGCCAACAGCTGCGCGCTCCTGATCTCGCTGGAATGCAGCTCGGGCAATCCGTAAACAGCCGAGCTGTCGAGAGAGGCGTCATCTTGCTTCTCTACGAAACCGTAGACGCTGCGATTCGCGGCCTGCTTCAGGCGCCAGGCGCCACTCAGATCGACCACGCGAAAGCCTTGCGCAATCGCCTCGGGAGCAACCTCGCGCGAAAATTCGTGCGGCGTCGCAAAGAAAACGACATCCACGCCGGCGTTTTTCATCTCCTGCCAGGAGAAACTGTGGAAGGGAAAACCGCCATTTCCCGCAAGCTGGGGATACGCCTCGCTAAGATCCGAGTATCCGCCGCTCTCGCCGTTGCGCCGCAGCAGTAAAGGCTTCTTCGCGCTGGGATGACGCGCGAGCAGACGCACGAGCTCGAAGCCGGAATATCCGGTAGCTCCGAAGATCGCGGGTTGTATGCCGTTTTTCATCGTTCAAGCAAAATACTTGCGCAAACGTTGCGCCAGCTTTTCGGCAGACCGGCTATCTGTGGTGATCGCCAGAATCGTGTCGTCACCGCCGATCGTTCCCACCACCTCGTCCCACTCCTCGGCATCAATTGCCGCCGAAACGGGTTGGGCGCTGCCCGGGCTCGTCTTGATGACTACCTGGTTCAGCGCCGTCCTCACGTCGTATACGAACGTTTGAATTAGACGCTCGATGGACGGAAGAGACAGCTCGCTTTCTTCGCCTTGCGGCAGTTTGTAACCTTCCGCCGTCTTCACCAGCCCTAGCTCGTGAATGTCGCGCGACAGCGTCGCCTGCGTTACCCGATGTCCGCGGTGGAACAACGCCCTCCGCAACTCGTCCTGACTGCCAATCTCCCGTTGCGAGATCAGATCACGAATCACGACATGGCGCGACAGTTTCGACATCGAATAAATATACGCATCGACGTATATTAATACATTGTAACGGCGCGTCAAGGGTTTAGCAAAATATTCTTGTCTTTTTTTTTGCCAGGCAGCCCGCGGCCGGCCGGCGACAAACCGCTGCGGCTCAGAAACTTTCGGCACCCATCCGGGCCAAATCCTCATCCAAGTCTGGGTTGGCCGCACAACGGCTGTACCGCCGTCGGCGCGGACTTTTTGTCCCCTCAACCGCATGAATCTCTCTCCCAACGTGACCTGGTACAAAGACGCAATCATCTATGAAGTTCACGTACGCGCGTTTTCGGACAGCGACTCGGATGGCATCGGCGACTTCGTCGGACTGACGCAGAGGCTGGATTATCTCGAGGATCTCGGCGTAACGGCGGTATGGCTGCTGCCGTTTTGCCCTTCGCCCCTGCGCGATGACGGCTACGACATTTCGAATTACACGGACGTCCATCCGGCTTACGGCTCGCTACGGGATTTCCAACGATTCCTGCGCGAGGCGCATCGGCGGGGTCTGCGCGTCATCACCGAACTGGTGCTGAATCACACTTCAGACCAGCACGTCTGGTTCCAGCGTTCGCGCCGCGCCGCGCCGGGCACGCGCTGGCGTAACTTCTACGTGTGGAGCGACACGCCGGAGAAGTATCGCGATGCACGCATCATCTTCAAGGATTTCGAGGCTTCGAACTGGACGTGGGATCCGGTGGCAAAGGCTTACTACTGGCATCGCTTCTATTCGCACCAGCCGGATTTGAATTGGGACAACCCTGAGGTTCGCGAAGCGATGTTCGCGGCGATGGATTTCTGGTTCGATCTCGGTGTCGATGGACTCCGGCTGGATGCCGTGCCGTACCTGTTCGAGCGCGAAGGCACGAATTGCGAAAACTTGCCGGAGACGCACACCGCATTGCGCGAGTTGCGCAAACACGTCGACGAAAAGTATCGCGATCGGATGCTGTTAGCCGAAGCGAACCAGTGGCCGGAGGATGCGGTTGCGTATTTTGGCAGCGGCGACGAGTGTCACATGGCATTTCACTTTCCCGTGATGCCCCGGTTGTTCATGGGACTGCGGATGGAAGACCGGTATCCCATCACCGACATCCTGAAGCTCACGCCGCCCATTTCCGAAACCTGCCAGTGGGCAATGTTCCTGCGCAATCACGACGAGTTGACGCTGGAAATGGTCACCGACGAAGAGCGCGACTACATGTACCGCACCTATGCGCGCGATCGCGAGATGCGAATCAACCTTGGCATCCGGCGGCGACTGGCGCCGCTGCTGGAAAATGACCGCCCGCGCATCGAGATGATGAACGCGCTCCTGTTCTCGCTTCCCGGAACGCCGGTGATCTATTACGGCGACGAGATCGGCATGGGCGACAACATCTTCCTGGGCGATCGCAACGGCGTGCGCACTCCTATGCAGTGGAGTTCGGACCGCAACGCCGGATTCTCGCGCACCAACCCGCAGCGCTTGTATTTGCCGGTCAACATCGATCCCGCGTATCACTACGAAACCATCAACGTCGAGGCTCAGCAAAATAACTCGCACTCGCTGCTGTGGTTCGCCAAGCGGTTGATCCAGCAGCGCAAGCGATTTCTTGCTTTCGGGCGCGGCACGCTGGAGTTTCTGTATCCCAGCAATCGCAAGGTTCTGGCCTTCATCCGCCAATTTCAGGACGAAAGAATCCTGGTGGTCGCCAACCTGTCACGCTTTACGCAGTTTGCCGAGCTCGACCTGGCCAGTCACCGAGGCATGGTGCCGGTGGAACTGTACGGGCGCGCCAAGTTCCCGGTCATCACCGAGAATCCTTATCTGTTGTCGCTTGGCCCGCATGCCTATTACTGGTTCCATCTGCAGCCGCGGGAGATCACCGAAGAGTCTTTGAATGTGAGTGGCGCACCGCAGGTACCGGTGCTGCACATTGAGTCGGTGGAGAACGTCTTCACCGAGGAGATGATGGAACGGCTTCAACCCTTCATTCCCAGGATGCTGCGCGAACGCCCGTGGTTCCTGGGCAAGCGGCGCTACATTACCGCTGTCACCATGCAAGGCGTGCTGTGGTTGCCGGACACTTCATCGCATCTGCTTGCATTGAGCGTTGAGTACAGCGACAACGATCCGGAAACCTACCTGGCTCCCATTTCGATGGCCGTCGGCGAAAAGGCTGAGGCGATATTGCGCGATCATCCCAATGCGGTGCTGGCGCGGCTGGAGGGCTTCGGCGAGCAAGTGTCGGCGGTGCTCTTCGCAGCCACCATGGATCGCGACTTCAGTGACGCATTACTGCGTGCCATCGTCCGGCGAAAACGCATTCGTGGCCAATCCGGTGAGCTGGTCGGCGCCCACACGCGCGAATTTCGCCAAGCCTGGACCTCAGCCAAGTCGAACCTGGAGCCGACTCCGCAACAGACCGATCAATGTTTCACGGTCATCAATTACGGCACCGACTTCGTGCTGAAGCTGTATCGCAAGCTCGAAGAGGGCATCAACCCGGGACAAGAGGTCCCAGCGTTCCTGTGCGAGCAAACTTCCTTCAGGGCGACACCGCGGGCTCTGGGTTCGCTCGATTACCGGAGGTTCCAGGAAAACGTCGTGGTTGGGCAGACCTGCGTGGGCACATTGATCAGCCATGTCCCGAACGCCACCGGCGGCTGGCGGTACACCTTGGATCATCTCGGCTTGTTCTTCGAGCACGCGCTGGCAATCCCTCACGACGATACTCGCATTCACGACCTGATGGACCCGGCGCTTTTGCAGCCCATCAACGATCCGGTGCCGCAGATCATTGCCGAATTGCTGGGCAGTTACCTGGATAGCGTTCGCCTTTTGGCGCGCCGAACGGCTGAGCTGCACGCGGCGTTGAGTAGCCGTTCCGATATTCCTGAATTTGCTCCCGAGCCGTTTACCACGTTTTACCGGCAAGGTGTGTATCACGGAATGCTGGGCCAGTTGAACCGCTCCTTCGAGTTGCTGCGCAGCCGAGTCCGCGGGCTGCCGGCCGAAGCGCAGAGCGACATCAACGAATTGCTGAACCGGGAAGGAGAAATTCGTCAACACCTGTTGGCACTACGCGACAAGCGTATGTCCGGCAATCGCCTTCGCTGTCACGGCGACTATCACCTTTCAAACGTGCTTTTTGCCGGCAGCGACTGGCTGATCACTAACTTTGAGGGCGACTTCAGCCGTTCGCTGGGCGAACGCCGCATCAAGCGCTCGGCGTTGCGCGATGTTGCCACCATGATGCGCTCGTTCCACTATGTCTCTCATGCGGCGCTCTTCGGCGACGTGCCTGGCATCGTGCCCAGCCGCGAAGCCCACCCTCAACTGGAAAAGTGGGCCAAGACCTGGAATCGTTGGGTCGGCACGATATTCCTCAGGGACTATTTGCAAGCCGCCGCAGCAGCGCCGTTCCTGCCGCAGCAGGCCGACGAGTTCAACATCCTGCTGGGAGCCTACATGATTGAGCGCACGCTGATGGAGATTGAGTACGAGTTGGAGCAGCGGCCGGCGTGGATTCGCATTCCGGTACATGGCCTGCTGGGACAGTTGAAGGCCACATAAGACGGGACTCCCCCAGCGAAGGCAGGTGACTTATTTCTTCGGTGCGAGCCGGTAGTTGTCGCCGTGATTGAAGACGGCGTTGGCGCCGATGTGCGCGGGCGTACCCGAGAGCAGCTGCTCCTTGCGATAAACCAGATTGCTGACGTTGTAAGTTGCCAACTCGAAGCCGTGGCCGTGAGTGATGGCGTCAGTTGGGCAGGCTTCGACACAATAGCCGCAGAAGATGCAGCGGTTGTAGTCGATGTTGTAGACCTTGGCGTAACGCTCGGCGCCGCTGACGCGATTAGTTTCGGTATTCTCGGCGGCTTCAATGTAAATGCAGTTGGACGGACAAGCGGCGGCGCAAAGGAAACAGGCCACGCACTTCTCCAGACCGTTCTCATCGCGCTGCAGCACGTGCATGCCACGGAAGCGATCCTGAAACATCGCGCCGCGCGTGGGACCGGGACCGTCGGGATAATTCTCCACGATCGTCGGCTTGAACATCTCCATAAAGGTGACGCTCATGCCCTTGGCGATCGCCGCTATGTTTTTCACGATCCCCATATCGGCTTATCAGTATAACAATGCTACGGTGGGCTGATATCCAGTGCCGCCTTGTCGAAAAACGGGCGGCCGGACCTCGCGTATTCATCCGTTTCTTAGCCTCGCGCAACGCCGCGGACCGCGCCCGCCTTCAACAGCTCGTAATGATGTTGGGCGTGTCCCGCGACGATGTAAGCCAGACCACGGACGGTTACGCGGTTGCCGTTGGCGACGCCGGTCCGCATGTCCGCGCCCGGAGGCAGCGATTTCAACAGAGCGACGGTCGCCTGACGGACGCTATCAAATTCGTTCAGCAGATCTTCAAGAGTACGGGAGTTGGAGGCTGCTTCGCGAACATAGTCGTCCTGCTCAAAGCCATGAAGCTCTTTCGGATCGCCGCGGGCAAAGCGCAAAGCGCGATACGCTATGACGCGCTCGGTGTCGCAGATGTGTCCTAAGACCTGTTTGATGCTCCACTTCCCGGGAGCAGTGGGAGCACTGGCATCGTGGTCGGAGACACCGCTCAGAAGCTGGCGATACTGCTTTGCCTGCTGGGTGAGGAAATCTGTCAGCGGCCCATCAGGAACGCGGGCAATGTAGCTCTTGTAGTACTCCGCGTATTCGGTGCTATCGGGACGGTCAAGCATGATCGATAGATGCGCCAAGTAGAGCGACAGTTCCAGTTTTAGAAAGCCGGAAATGACAGCCTGAACTGGCGCAAGGGCTACCGGGTGGCCGCTATAATGGGAGCTTCATGACTGGCCTCGTATACGCCGCGGTTGCCTACGTACGCAGCCCGGTAGGGTCCTTTGTAGAGGAGCTGCGCCGCGAGATGCATCCTTCGCATACTCATGCCGACGCACACATCACGATTCTGCCTCCGCGTACCCTCTACGCAGCGAGCGACAGGCCGTGGAGCAGTTGCAGAAGTGGTGCCAGACGCTTCCCGCCTTTGAAGTGACGATGGGCGATGTGGAGACTTTTGTCCCGGTGACTCCCGACGGTTTTCCTGCGGGTGGCGCGCGGCGCCTATCGCTTGCGCGAGTTGCACGACAAGCTCAATCAGGACGCACTGTACTTCAAAGAACCTTGGCCGTACATGCCTCATCTCACCATCGCCAAGATGGACACGATCGAGGAAGCCGGTAAAGTGTTGGAAATCGCTCGCCGGCGATGGCGGCGCTATGAGGGCCCTCGGACGGTCCGGATCGAGTCGCTTACCTTCGTCAAGGGAATGGGAGAGCGCTGGCTGGACGTGGCCGAGACGCCGCTAGGCGGCGTTACCGTGAAGTAATCCCTCACATGGAACTCAGCGCCCCGCGACCTTCCGGGAACCTATCTCATAAATCGGTTGGGTTTGTGTCAGGGCACGACTTCAGTCGTGCCGCACGAGGCCGTTCCCACCTCGGGCTTTAGCCCCTGCGGCCCGGGGGCTGAAGCCCTGATCTTACCGCCGCAGCTTTCGGCACGACCGGGGTGAGTGCGTGAGCACCCTGCCGTCCCTAAAGGGACTCGGATTCTTTTCCCACGCAACCCAGCACTCCGCCTGCGGCTCCGTGCTGGGCTATGTTATGCCGTGCCTGCGGCACTGGATTTTCGCGAACCGTATTCCACCGCCGTGCTCGCAACACAGCTCTCACGCAGACACTGAAGTCGTGCCCTGACACAAACCCAACCGATTTATGAGATGGCTTCCCCCCGACGACTAGTACTTGTAGAATCCGCGTCCGGACTTGCGGCCGAGCCAGCCGGCGTCGACCATCTTGATCAGCAGGGGACAAGGCCGATACTTTGGATCGCCGAGTCCGGCCTGCATCACGCGCATGATGTCGAGGCAGACGTCGAGCCCGATGAAGTCCGCCAGCGTAAGCGGTCCCATCGGGTGGGCCATGCCGAGCTTGAAGACCTCGTCCACAGCCTCAGGCGTGGCCACGCCTTCCATCACCGCATACATGGCCTCATTCAGCAAAGGCATCAGCACGCGATTCGAGACGAAGCCCGGCGCGTCATTCACCTCGACCGGAGTCTTCTCCAGCTTCTCGGCAAGTGATTTGACCGTTGCGTATGTCTCGTCGGATGTCGCCAGCCCGCGGATAACTTCTACCAGCTTCATCATCGGGACCGGATTGAAGAAGTGCATTCCGATGATTTTGTCGGGGCGCTTGGTCACCGCCGCCAGCTTGGTGATGGAGATGGAGGACGTGTTGGAGCTAAGGATGACCTCGGGGCGGCACATGCTGTCAAGATCGCGGAAGAGTTCAGCTTTGATCTCGAAGCGCTCGCTGGCGGCTTCGACAATGAAATCGCACGTGCTCAGTTTCTTGCGATCGGTGGTAGGCGCGAGGCGAGCCACAGCCTGGTCCCGCTGCTCCGAGGTTAGCTTCGCCTTCGCCACTTCGCGCTCGAGATTCTTGCGGATCGTGTCCATCCCGCGATCCAGAAATCTCTGTTCCACATCGACGAGCACGACGGAATAGCCAGATTTGGCGAAGACGTGGGCGATGCCATTGCCCATCGTGCCCGCGCCGATTACTCCAACGGTTTTGATATCCATGATTAGCTCTTTACCTATAGTCGCAGTTGCGCACAAATCTGGGGGTACGCCTTCACAGGCAGCGGAAAAACTCTCTGCGCCAGTTTTCCGTCGTCGGCTGAACAGGCTACTGAAAAACTCCAAGGCGCCCGCTTTGTGTCGCCGGCTAAAGCCGGCTCGGATTAAAAATAACCGACTTATCGGCACGACTAAAGTCGTGCCCTGACACAAGTCGCTCGAAACCCGAGTTTTTCCGCAGCCTGTTCAGGCGTACATTCGTGACCCTAGAGAAATTGCGCTTTAGCGCCTGAGGTAAGGGCTCCAGTTACCTCAGCGGCTAAAGCCGGAAATCACGAAGCCTCAAATGCACCGCTGAAGCGGTGCTCCACCCGATGAAAGGCCAGCTGTTGGCTTGTCGCCAATTTCCTTGGCGCCCATCTGACCAGCTTAAACGATGTGTGTAATCGACTGCGACTATGCCTTCGCTTTCGCCTTGGCGCGCAGCACTTCGTCGATCGTGTTGATATCCACCAGTCCGAAGCAGCCGTAGATTGCCGGCAGAACACGCTCGGGCGGGAATTTCCGCCGCAATGCCGCGACCTTGTCGGTTCCGGCACGATATGCCGGCAGATACATTCTGCCCAGCAGCGGATGCCGTCCCCAGGCTCCGGAAAGCTTGTCGGCGCGCTCTTCACTGACGAGGAAATCCTTCCGCAAAATCTTGGCGATCTCCGCCTGCGGCTTGCCTTCGCCCCAGGTGAGATACGACGACTGATTCTTGGCGTCGTCCTGCAACAGCGCCAGTAGAACGCCGATCTGCATGTCCTCGTCGGGCAGCTGATCGATCTCGGTAACGCCATGGGCGATGAGGATCGCGTTGTTCGCGAGCCCTTCGAACAGCGTTGCGGCCCGCGTGTTCATGGTGAGCACCGTGGCTTCAAAATTTGCGAGCCCACGCACGTACAGGTTCTGAAGGTAGGCAAAGGTAGTGACGTGCCCGGGCACGACTTCGTGGCTTACGAGTTGCTGAAACTCAGGGAAGCTGATCTGCAGCGAAGCATTGATCTCGTAACTGGCGTCGTACTTCGGCGACCCGTCGGCATTGCGCGCGCGGCCCAGGTAGTTCATCGATCCAGAGAACCAGGCGTTCTTGATGGGCATGAAGTCGATGTTCGCGCGTGGCACCGGCGCAAGATCCTTCGGCAGGTAGGGCAGCAGATGCGCGACGCTGAGATTGTCGAAATAGGCGATGACAGCAGCACCAAGCGCCTTGACCGAACCCATAGGCGCGACCCGCTCGCGACGCCACGCGTCCACTGCGCCCAGCAGACCACCGTTGTCAGTGGTCGAGTAGCCGGCGCGATTCAACAGCTCGGCTACGCGATCGTGCTTGGCCTCCGGCTTCGACGGCTCCGGCGCGCGGCCAGTCGATGCCTCGACGCAGCGCGTGTAGGGAACGGCCGGACCTTTGCCGAGGATTTCCATCGCCAGATCCCACATAACTTCGAGGCAGTTGGCCAAGCCGATGAGGTATTGCCCACGCAGCCCGGGAAGATTGCCGGCCTCGTGGCGAACGCCGGCAATGGCAGCGGGCAGGTTCACGTCGCGCAAATACGCTTCTACGGCCTCGCGATCGATGGTCTTGCCGGCAACTCCTCCGGTCTCGCGCACGCTGCGCGGCCGAAGCCACCGTGTACGTGGCCGGAACGGCTCATCCGAATACCACGAGTCCGCGATGAAGCGTCCTGTACCCGACGGACACATCACGTCTCCGCCCCAAATTGTGTCGATGCCGAGCACGGCATCTGCAACAAAACGTCCTACCTTATCCATTTATGAAGCCCTCTTTTCTTTGACTGAGGCAAACCAGACATAGCGTATAAGTCCTCTTCTAGGCGGGATTCAGCCCGCGACACTGAATTGTAAATAGCGCCTCGCATATTGCTGAAACGTCGCTGCCGACATTGCGCTCTGAAGCCCGCGTAACCTCGCAAGAGAAATAGAATTAGCGACCCCTTGCTGCAGCAATTCCGCTTGCGACATCATGTAAAACTCCCATTGAGACAGCTTCCATGCGTTCCACTCCTTGGGGTCTATCTCCGTTTGCAAGCAGAACACATAAATGCTCGACTTGAGCGACCGAGGCTTTTCGCTGAATGCTGGTTCCACCGCGGTTCTCGCCTGCAGTCCGCAAAATCGGACGCGCTTCGGATCAAGCGGCTTAATATCGTATTGCTTAGGACAGCCGTACTCGTCCAACAGCTTCCATGACTGCAACACAGCGCTCGATTTAACCTCGATGCGGATTTCGTCAGGTGTGTTCGGTCGAAAGATGATGTCGCTGTTCGCCCACGAAATACGTCGTGTGAGCGGCAGGCCGAGAAGAGTCGCGACCATCCACTCCGCAAAAACACCTTTTATATCGTCATCACAGAGGTCGTGAAATGCCCACCGCCAGAACTGGAGCAAACAAGCATTGGAGCTGATCTCGGCATCGCCAATAAACCGTTCATTCACCGGTTCCACGAGCCCTCCTCCTTTGAAGCGAATTACACCGCCTCTTTGCCCTTCACTGAGCTGAGCCAGACATACAGACACAGCCCAATGAAGAATATCGCGGAGATGGTCTGCGAAATCACCTCGTTGTTATAAAACGGAGTTTGAATCCAATCTTCGCGGAAGCTGGGAAGGACACGCAATGCCGCGCCGATGACGCCGCCCAACGCTCCGCCCGCCATTAAGCCGCCGGCAACGATGACACCACGCTCGCGTATGCTGCGACCCAGTTCGCCGCCGGTTTTATCCGCGTGTTTGTTTACCAGATGCGAGACGAATCCGCCGAGGAGGATAGGCGTGGTCAGTTGCAGCGGGAGGTAAATTCCCAGCGCGAAGACCATGGACGAGAGGCCGAGCATCTCCAGCACCACCGTGATCATGGCGCCGAAACCAAGGAGCGCATAGGCGACCGGCTGGCCGCTCATGAATCCTTCAACGATGGCCTTCAATGCCGAAGCTTGCGGCGCTACCAGCACCTGGCGGACGTCACCGGGCGCTGCCTCGCCAAACTGGAAGGCCTTGGCCAGCAGAATGATTGTCAAACCGGCGGTGATTGCCGAAGCGATGACGCCAATGAACTTTACCTTCTCTTGCGCTGAGGGAGTGGAGCCGATCCAGTAGCCGGCCTTGAGGTCGGTTATGAATTGTCCCGAGGCACAGAGTGCGACGCAGACCATGCCGGCCAGAGCCATCACGAAGAACATGCCGGTGGTTCCGGAGAGGCCGAACTTCAGCAACACGACAGCCGAGACGATCACGGTGAGCAGGGTCATGCCGGAAGCGGGATTGTTCGCCGTAGTGGCAATGGCGTTGGCGGCCACCGTGGTGAAGAAGAAGGAGAAGAGCAGCGTCAGCAGCAGGCCCATCGCCACGACGGTCCAACTAACATGCAACTGTCCAAAGAAGATGGCTACCGCGAGGGCGCTTATGATCACTCCGAGAAGTATGGCGATGATCGGAATGTCGCGGTCGGTGCGCTCCATCTGCGGGGCTTCGCCGTGGCGGAAGGCGTGCAATGCGATGCCGAACGATCCTGCCACAACGCGCAGCGACTTCAGGATGCCGACCAGGCCGGCGGTGGCGATGGCGCCTACGCCGATGAAGCGGACGTAGCTGCGATAGATTTCGGTGGCCGTCATGTGCGAGATGGGGATGACGGCGGGATAGACCGTGACGTCGCCCATGTGGCTGCCGATGAACCAGATCACAGGCACCAGCACGAAGTTGACCAGCACGCCGCCGGCACAGAAGATCAAGGCGATCCGCAGGCCCATGATGTAGCCCAGGCCCAGGATGAAGCTGACGGCGTCGAAGTTGAAGACCATGCGCTGGCGAGCGGCCAGCGACTTCATGACCGGTACAAATTGGAAGTTCAGATACTCCTGCCAGACATGGAAGGTGGTGACGAAAAAATCGTAGACGGCGGCGACGCAGGTGGCCTGCAGCAGCAGCTTGGCCTGGGAGCCGCCCCTTTCACCCGTGACCAGGACCTCGGTAATGGCCGTGGCTTCAGGAAACGGGAGCTTGCCGTGCTGCTCCTGGACGAAATAGCGGCGTAAGGGAATGAGGAAGAGAATGCCGAGGCAGCCTCCCGCCAGGCAGATGAAAATGGTCTGCACCGGATGCGGATCGAGGTGGAGGATATAGAGCGCAGGCACGGTAAAGACGGCGCCGGCTACGACGCTGCCCGAGGCTCCGCCCATGCCGGTGATGATCATGTTCTCCAGCACGGTGGAGCGGCGCTTATAAACGCGCGCCAGTCCGATGGCGAGGATGGAGATAGGAATTGCCGCTTCCATGCCCTGGCCGACCTTCAGGGCGGAGTAGGCCGATGCCACGCTGAAGATGATGCACAACAGCGTGCCCCAAAGCACGGCGCGGGGTGTGACCTCCGGCGCGTTTGCGCTGGCCGGAACCAGCGGCACGTAGAGTTCGCCCTCTTTCAGGGGCTGATAGGCATTTGCCGGTAGAGATGTGGTCTCAAGTTCAGAGGTAGGTGCTGGTGCGGCCATGGGATACAGTCTCCTGGCGGTTTTGCAGCCGAAGGCATTGTAAATGGCGAGGTCAAGGGCGGATGTGATGGGGGCTGCGAGCGTCAGTGATACCAGGTTAGCGTCCGAAGTTGGGACGCCGAACCTGGGGCACCCGGTTTCCGTGCTAATCTGGGCTGCAGGAGATAGGTCTTGAGGAGCTACGTTTTCAAAGTCGTCATCGAGGAAGATCAACACGAAGACGGGCGCAGGGCTTACCAGGCATACTGTCCCGAGATTGAAGAAGCGGTGACGTGGGGCGATACCCAAGAAGAAGCGCTCCAGCGCATTAACGAGTTGCTGCAAGCGCTCGTCCAGATGCGGATCGAGGAGGGGCGCAAGATTCCCACCGCCCTCGAGCTTGCGTCCTCCGCCGTGGTGGTCACCGTTTGAACGTCCCTCGCGGGATCACCGCCCGCGACCTTACTGCGCTCTCGAAGCCGACGGATTCATCCTCAACCGTACCGCCGGAAGCCATCACATTTACACGCATCGGGACGGAAGGGTCGTTCCCGTCGCCTACACGCGTCAGTCAGACACCTTCCCGATCGGCACGCTTCGGAGCATGATGCGCCTTGCCCGGTGGACGGAAACTGATCTTCGACGACTGCATCTCACTAAGTAGTTAGCCTGGTTCCCCAGGTCCGCGTCCTTCCTATGGGCGCTAGCCTGGGGAGACAGTTTGGATGCCCAGATTAGCCCAAAGAAGGGCGGACCTGGGGCACAAACTGTTCTCCGTTCCGGAACTTAAGACCGAACCGGAACGGGAGACTAGGCGTGTGTGCAAAACAGGCAGAGTCGTTGTTGCCTGTATGGTAGGATTTCGTCATGGATGCCGAGCTGAAGCAGTTCTTGGAGGCGATGGAACGCCGCGCCGAACAGCGCGGACATGAGCTGCGCGAGTACGTTGACGAGCGCGTACAGCAATTAAGCGAGCACATCGACGAGCGTATGCACGGGTTACGCAGAGATTTAAGTGAGCACATCGACGAGCGCACACATGACACGGAGACTCGCATTGTTCGAGCCTTCGGTGCTTACCAGCAGTCCAGCGGTATCCGCTTTCGCAAGCTCGAATCCGACGTATCGAACATCAATGCTTCTACCACTGAGCAGATGGACGCTTTCCAAGCGAAACTCCTGGAACTAGAGACGAGAATCATCAATCTGGAAGGACCGCAGGGCAGCGCTGCCTAGACGTCACCAACCCTCAAAGTTAAAGTTGAAGATCTAGACCTACTGTCGTTCACCCCTTATTACTTTTTGTCGCCGGCGATTCCTAGCTCCCGTGCTCGTCCGGAGACGGCAGTGCGACCCGACTTCGTAGCGGCGGCAGCGTGGGCGGTCGCTTCCGGTCCATATAGCGTTCCAGCAGGACCGGCACGAGCGCACCTTCGGCTTCCTTCACGAAGGTGAGCTTGCCGGCGGCATCGACGTCGATGCGGATAAAGTCGCCAAGTTTGACCTGTCCGGTGGCAACCAGATTCGCCAGCGGGAAGACGATGTTGCGCTCGATGGCCCGCTTCAGGTGACGAGCACCATAACGCAGATCGGTCCCTTCGCGCAGCAGATATTGCTTCACCGGCAAGGTGCAGCTGAAGACGAACTGATTATTGCCAGTAGCTTGCAGAATGCGCTGCTGGACCAGGCCAAGCTCGATTTCCAGGATCTGCTCAAGATGTTCCCGCCGCAGCATGCGGAAGACTACGACCTTGTCGATGCGGTTCATAAATTCGGGCGAGAATTTGCGCCGTGCCGCTTCGACGGCGGTGCGATCGATCTTCTGGTCGAGCCTCGCGTCCATCTGCGCGGGCGTCTGCGCAAAACCCATGGTGCCGTTGATCATCTCGTTCATTTCGGTAGCGCCGAGGTTCGAGGTCATGACGATGACGCACTGCGAGAGGTCGACGCGACGGTTGTCACCCAGCGTGAGCGTCGCTTTATCAAGAATGCCCAGCAATAGCTGCCACAGCGCGTCGGAGGCCTTTTCGATTTCGTCGAAAAGCAAAATCGAGAGCTTCAGCTTCTCCGTGTGCCATTGATTGAGCGCTTCCTGCGTCAGCAGCGGATGGGTCTCGCGGTGGCCGAGATAGCCGGGAGGCGACCCGATCAGCTTGGCGATCTCATGCGAGTGCTGAAACTCGGCGCAATCGATCTTGATGCAGGCGTGGCTGTCCCCGAACAGCGACTCGGCCATCGCCTCAACCACACGCGTCTTGCCGGAGCCCGTCGGCCCGAGAAACAGGAGATTGCCTACCGGACGCCCAGGCGGATTGAGTCCCGCCAGAAACATCTGGTAGATCTCGGCGACCTTCTCGACCGCGGGATCCTGCCCGACGATCTTCCGCCGCAATGTGGTTTCAAATTCAAGTGCGTCGTTGCTATGACGCGTGGGATCCAGAACAGCGTTCAATCCGGTCTTCATAATGGCTGCCAACTTGCGGCAGGCCGCATGGGGAGCGACCAGGCCGAATATTGAGATGGAAGACGCGCCCGTTAAGTTGTTTCGGCAACGATGCTGCCGAGCCAACTTGTGCAACGAGCGAGCACCTCCAAGTCTGGGTATTGGATGTTCGAGGTTGCCCAGACGGCGACTTACTGAGTAGTTAACTTGCAAAGTTTGTGTGACGGATTGTTTACCTGGAGTGAATGCAGCGGGCTTCAGTAGAGCAGATTGCCGCCGAAGGAGGGGATCTTGCCCTGGCGCACTTCGGCGTTCCATTGGTCCAGCTTGCCGTAATTCGGTTCCCAGAATTTCGCACAGAGTTTGAAAAACTGTAAGACCACGTCGGTCTGATCTTTTTCGAGTAACTCCTTGGCCAAGGTCATGTTCGGACCAAAGCTGTCCAATTGCGGCGAACCCGGTGTTGCGCCAGCGGCCAGGAGATACTGATCGGCCTCTTTGACATCGCCTCGTTTTAAAGCCACCCGGCCGAGAATTGCGTTGCCGTGAAAGATGGCGTTTCCGTAATTCCAGCTCTGGGGATAGTCGGGAGCCATCTTTAAGAGCTGTTGCGCGTAGCGCTCGGATTTGTCGATATCTCCTGCCGCAAACGCGCGCTTAGCCAGATGAGAAAGCTCGTCGAAGAGATCTTCGCCCTTAAGATCTGCCGCTTTCTTTTCGAGTGCGGCTAATTGTTCTTTTGGCGTGGCTGGATCCATACCCAAACGGGCAAAGATGGGCTGCAGCGCGGCGGCAGCGGATTGAATTTGTTGCTGATCGGAACTGGCTATCGCGGCCTGTAACTGCTCACAGGCTTTTCCGGCCGCAGCGAAGTCGTCATTCGGGGCCGGGCCATCTTCGCTGGTGCGGTGGCTGTCGCGAGCTTGCAGCGTGAGTTGGATAATATGGCATGAGCGCTGCGACGCCTGCACGTCGTCACTGCTGATCGCCCATTGGCCATTGGAGGAAGACAGGGAGAAGCGCGAATCCCAGGAGACAAAGGATCGCGCCCTGTCTGTTCATAGGCTTATCTTTCCGCAGGAAATACGTCGTCCGAAATTTGAGGTTCGCTGCCTGGTTACGGCACTTCGATCAGTTCGATCTTGCCGTCCTTGCGCCGGTGCAGCACTTTGACCTTGCCTTTACCATCGCGAAAGACAAACACGTCGCGATCGCGGAACTCGCATTCCTTGACCGCCTCCTCCACCGTCATCGGGCGCAAAGCCAGAGAATCACTCGCTTGCACCAGGTGTGCTTCCGTAGTGCGGGCGATGGAAGGAAACTTGTGCACCACCACCGGAACAGCGGTAGCAGGGGAAGCGCCTACGGCAATCTGCGTCTCGGACTCGGCTTCCACCGGGGCTTGCCACGCCTTGTCCTTGGCCTTGCGGTGAGTCGTGCGGCGGCGGCCATTGTACCGGAGCACCTGCGTCTCGATGTGCTCCAGGGCCTGACTGACGGCCGCAACCATGTCGGTTGCCTCGGCCAGGCCGACCAGGTGCCCGCGACGGCGCTTGACGGTAATTTCCGCGATGTTACGGTGCTTCTCGACGGTCAGAATGACCTTGCTTTTGAAGTTGTCACCTAGAATTTTGGTGAGTTTGCCGAGGCCTGATTCGACCTCGTCACGAATGGCGGGAGTGATTTCATACTGTCTGCCAAAGTACTCTACAGTCATTGAGCTCCCTTCTCGCCCGGCCTTCTTTGTGGTGTCTTTGGACCGCGGCGGTTCACCACAATGGCATCCGATCAGCGATGGTTTCTGTCCATTAGACGTCGCAATCGGAACGCCGGTACAGCAGCTAGTTTTTGACTCTGCGCTGGTGGGTGCTCGGGATGCGCATGTCCTCCCGGTACTTCGCAACCGTGCGGCGAGTGACCTGGATGCCCTGCGACTGGAGGATGCGGGTGATCTGCTCGTCGGTCAACGGCTTGGTGGGATCTTCGTCCTCAATGAGCTTCTTCACCCGGCGCTTAAGGATAAGCAGCGAGGTGCTGCTGCCCTCAGGCCCATTGACACTCTCGCTGAAGAAGTATCGAAGCTCGAAGACGCCTTGCGGGGTGTGAGCATACTTGTTGGCTACGGCGCGGCTGACGGTCGATGGGTGTACACCGATCTCTTCCGCAACTTCCTTGATCATCATCGGCTTCAGCTGATCGATGCCGTGGTCGAGGAAGTCGCGTTGCCGCTCCAGAATGGAATAGCAAACACGCAAAATGGTTTGCTTGCGCTGCTCAATGTTTTTGATGAGCTGAATCGCCGACTTGTAGCGCTCTTTGACGTAATTGCGAACGTCCTTCTCCGCTACATCGCGGCTCAGCAGCCGCCGATAGGAGGAATTCAACCGCAGCTGCGGGACCTCCTCGTCGTTCATCAGGACCAGGTATTCTTCGCCCTGCTTGACGAAGGCCACGTCGGGCTCGATGAGGCGGGTCTCTGCCTTGTTGTAGCGCAAGCCAGGGCGCGGGTCGAGCGTGCGAATGAAGTCCATGGCCTGCATCACCGATTCGACGGGACGGGCCATCGCCTTGGCGATTTCCTTAAAGTGCTTGTTCTGCACCGCATGCAGGTGCTGGTCGACGATCACGATGGCGTCGTCCAAGGCTTCCAGTTCCGCCTGGTGGGTGCCGTTGCCGTTCTTGCGTGGAACCCGCTTCAGATCGTGGAGCTGCGCCAGCAGGCACTCGCGCAGATCGCGCGCGCCGACGCCGATCGGGTCCATCTGCTTGACAAGGTCGATGGCTTCACGGAGAGCGTCACGACTGAAAGGGACCCTTGCCGGCACGGTACGCGGTGGGACTAACTTCGGGCGTGGCATCGCTGGAGCGGTATGTTGCGGCAGCACTTCGGGGCTCGGGATTTCCTGCTCCGCCAAGGGAATCTCTTCCTCCGCAACCGCTTCAGCCACGGCCACACCGAAGTCGGCAGCTTCCGCCTGCGCACCCGTGTATGACATATCGGGCTGTGCGATGCCCGGCAGCTCCGGAGCAGCTGCTGATGACGGCGAGGCAACCGGCTCGCCTGTCACAGCGACGCCGGCGGGAGGCTGCGTAGAAACCGCCATTTCCTCTTGTGCCAAGCCGAGCAGTTCGTCGTCCGTGGCGATCAGATAACCTTCTTCATTTAGGTTGCCGATCACCAGCTCTGCTGCGCGGTACACGTCCTCATTGACGTGCAGCGATCCCAGCTGCCACGTCAGGTGATCCGTCAGAGTGCTTGGCCGGGAGAGGAAATTCTCGAAGGACGGCTTCTCGGTATCCTCCATCTCAATGGGAGTGCGAAGGCCGGGATCCAGATACTCGGAGAAGAACGAGCCGAAGTCAATTTCTTCGAAGGGATCTTTTTCTTCCTTGGTTTCGGCCTGCTGCTCTTGCGCCGCCAGCGAGCTGTCGCGCTCCTTCTGCTCTTCACGGGCGGAAACTTCATCCAAGAGAGGAACCGAATCGTCCAGTTCCTCGAGGACAGGGTTCTCCGTCAACTCAGCGTTGATCATGTCGGCGAGCTCAAGCTTGTTGAGCGCCAGGACACTGACCATCTGCACAAGCCCAGGGGTCAGAATCTGCTTCTGGGAAACTTTGAGGTTTAATCTGGGCTGCAATAAGGCCATGGAATGGAAACCCTGAGGAGCCGTCGCCCCTGCCACAAATTCTAAACCAACGAGAAGCTCTCGCCTAAGTAAACTCGCTTTACTTCTGCATCATTTCCAAGTTGATCCGGCGTTCCGGTACGGAAAATTTTTCCTTCGTTAATAATGTAAGCCCGATCGGTCACCGACAACGTCTCCCGAACATTATGATCGGTCACCAGCACACCGATACCAGTAGCCTTCAAATCAAAAATAATTCTCTGCAGATCCAGTACCGCGATCGGATCGATTCCGGAAAAAGGCTCGTCCAGCAAAATGAACGAGGGCGAGATGCAGAGACAACGTGCGATCTCGACGCGCCGGCGTTCACCACCCGACAGTGCGTAGCCGCGGTTCTTGCGAATGACCTGGAGCCCAAGCTGATCGATCAGCCGCTCCATGCGCTCGCGGCGTTCGTGCCACGACATCGACTGCGCTTCCAGAACGGCCAGGATATTGTCCTCGACCGTCAACTTGCGGAAGATCGACGGCTCCTGCGGCAGGTAGCTGATGCCGTGATTGCGCGCCCTCAGGTACATGGGCACGTGGGTGATCTCCTGGCCATCGATCAGAACTCGGCCGCTGTCGGCCGGAATCAGGCCCACCACGATGTAAAAGCTGGTGGTTTTGCCGGCGCCGTTCGGCCCCAGAAGCCCCACAACCTCACCCTGTTTTACATGGAAATTGACGTCGCAGACGACACGTCGACCGCGGTAACTTTTGCCGATCTCCTCAGCCGATAAAGTCTGCATTTACTTCGTGGTACGAGCACGTGTGATGGTGGGGGAGGAACGCTTACTCTCGACTAAAACCCTATCATCGTGATTGTAGAAAGTCAACGAATCGCCCCATACCGTGCCGCGTTCGGCATCAAAAATGCTAGGCGATCTGCCGGTCAGGAAATACTTGGCGTCATCGGCGGTGTACACCAGTTTGTCGCCCACCGCACGGCGGTTCGGTTCAGTGACCACAACCTTCCCGGTCGCAACCATGTGGTCAATCTTGCTGGGGGCATCTGCGCCCGGCAGCACCGGTCCCTTTTGCTGGCTCGCCTGCTGTGGCTGCGGCTTCTGCGCCGCCGTCTGGGATTGGTCGTTATCCTGATCGGCTTTCTTCAAGTACACGTCGATCTGCTCGGCTGTCACCGTCGCGGTCGGACTCTTGGCCAGTACACTGCCGCTGTATCGGGCGCGGCGTTCTTCGTCGACGTAGGTCATGCGATCGGCGATCACGTCTATCGGAGTAATCTTGCCGTCCTGTGACTGCTGCACGAAAAGGCTGGTGACCTTCTGCGTCTTATCCGATTCAGCTACCATGGCGCGCTTGGTATTGTCGAAATCGATCTTGGGAGCGCGCACCACATTGCCCCCCTGCCACAAACGGACATTGCCGGTGTAGTGGGCCACCCCGGGCTCCTTGAATCCGACCATGTGCTGAGCGGTGATGTGGATGGGATCGGAACTCGCCAGCAGCGCGCCGTCGGGCTGCGCTTTCAACTCGCTGTAGGTGGTCTTCACGTCGTCGTCGGCAAAGCCTTCGCCTGTGTCGCGATTGATGCGCACATGCACCGCGGTCGTGGTCATGCCACCGTCGATGATGCGCGGCGAGCCCTGCAACAGCAGGATCTGATCATTGGGCGTGTAGGTCGCCACGTCGGCAAAAGCGGCGCGGCCGCCGGCGTTGGGATTGCCGGAGGGCTCGTGATACTCGAAGTTGCCGGTCTGGATGATCTTCTGCAGACCGCCGTCGGGATCGAAGGTTACGTCAACCTTGTCCGCCGTACTGGTTTTGTCGGGCTGACCCGGCGTGCTGGAGACGATGCGCGAATCGGGTGCGCCGTGCAGCATCTGGATGTGATTGTCGTCGTCGAAGGTGGCGTGGAACTTGCCCGCCGTCGCTACCGTAGTGGAATTGCTTCCACCCATATCTTTGCTGTTCTTGGCATTGCTCGGAGCGGGCTTGGATCCCGGCGCCCTCGGCAGAATCGTGATCCACGCCTTGCCCACGGTGTCACCCGATTTCAGCTGGTTTCCATTGGCCAGTTGAAAATCGAGCCTGTCGGCGGCAATCTCCATGGGCTGTCCGCTGGTTCCCGACTTGCTAGGCGACGGGTCCTGCCTCATGCGGGCATTCTTCACCATGTGAGCGCGCGACGGCTGGTTCTGGTCTTCAAAATCAAGAATGAATGTGTCGGCTGAGCCATGCGCAATGCTGTTGCCGTGGCTGTCGAACTTCGCTCCGCCGGAAATGATGGCCTGCTGGATCGTGTTTTTCGGACCCATGTTGATGTCACCACGAGGTCCCGTGATATCGACGGTGGCAGAACCGCGATCCTGTATATGCACATTCCCTTCGGCAACCGCGTGCTTGACCGTGTTGTCCGGTTCGAAAAGCAACGTCGCTTTATCGGCGGTCAAAGTCCGGTCGGGCTGCTCGATCTGGGCGTGCAGCAACACTGCCTGTCGCGGCACCTTCTGAATGACGCCGCTGCAGCCGGTAATCGTCGCCGGATGAGCACCGGTGGTGACGACGTGAATGTCAGACTTCAGCTCCAACTCATTCTCTTTGGAGTCGTAGAAGGCGCCCTTTGCCGAACCGGCCGCCTGCTCGGTCTTGAACTCCACCAACTCGTCGGTATTGGCTTGGCCGGTTTTCTGGTTGAAGGTGAGCGACCGCGTGACCAGGTGGAGCGGATTCTTCAGCTCTTCGGGCGCGGCCTGATCGGGCCGTTTCGGGCCTTCCTCGTTCCCCACCAAATCGATGTGCACCTCGCCAAGCGCCTTGATGTCACCGCTCTGGGGATCGTAGGTGAACTGGTCGCCGTAAATCTGATCGAAACGATCATGATTCTTGCCATAGACCACGATGTGCACATTGCGCAGGTCGGCGTGACTGCCGGCCTTGAACTGGACAGCCCTCGACGCCCGAATGGTGTAAATAGTCCGCCCGCCCTCCGACTTGGAAAGCGAAAACCCGTCGCTGGTCTGCTGAATGTCAATGCCGAGAGACTTGGGAACGTTGTGCAGGATCGGCTGGACGCGCGTGCGGGCGATCCAGTAGGACACGGTTACGACTGCAACGAGCACACAAACACTGACAACCAGCCACTTACGAACCTGCGCCAACGATTGGAGCATCTGCTTCGATCTTACGCTACGGCGGCGATGCGGCCCAAGTCACGCACTGGTCAAGTAGTGGGTCAGTTTGAATTTCACGCGCTCAGCGCGTGCCGGGTGGAGCACGCCTTGAGGCGTGCATACTGCAACACCAATTTAAACCGCGCTTTAGCGCCTGAGGTAAATCCGCCTGCTTACCTCAGCGGCTGAAGCCGAGACATCAACGGATCTCGACTGCACGCCTGAACAGGCTGCGGAAAAAGTCGATCGACGCGTGCTTTCGGGTAGAGCCGGCCTTCAGGCCAGCGTCCAAGCCGTTTGTTTCCTTTTCTGAGTCGGCTTCAGCCGACGGCACACAAGTCGTATCATGCGTTTTCCCGCAGCCTCTGAAGGCGTGCTCCACCAAAGATCGATTCAATCTGACCCACTACCGCCGATCAATTCGCCGGGAGCGAGGCATTTTTTGCGGGCAGCCGGATGACCAGACAATCGGTAGGGATGTCGTGCAGAGCCTGGCGGCGTTTAGTCCATCCAGCCATGAGAAAACCAATCATCAGGCAGAACAGCGAGAGGAACTTCATGAAGTGGCGAACCGTCGCCTGGCCGAAGGAAATTCGCCTGCCTTCGAGGTCCATGACCTGCAAACCGAGCAGACGCTTGCCCACGGTTGCACGCCAGGAAGAACTCTCCATGAAGGCGCAATAGAGCCAAGACCCAACTGCCAGAATCGCGATGTAAGCGAACCCCGCGAAGACTTTCGCGTTCCAGCGATCAATCCCAAGTCCGCGCCCGAAGCGTTGCAGCACGAAGTCGAGGGCAAGCGTTATCAGCAGCGCCCCGAGCGCTTCCAGGACAACGTCCACGGCCCCGGCCAGGAATCTGAGCCAGAAGCCTGCATATTCGATCTTGTCAGCTGTATCCGGCACGCGGTTGGAATGCGACTTGTCCGCTAAGGCAGACGAGGGATCGGTGAGCGAGCTGCCACAAGAGAGACAGAAGTGTCCGTCCGGCAAGCGCCGAGTGCCGCAGCTTGCGCACACCGCATCGAGCACCGTCTCCATCGGATGGGAATATTAACTCGCCGAGGGCAGGGTGTAAAGGACTTGACCGGCACTTGAGTGGCGAAGTTAGTAGTTGCACGACTGTCGGTCGTCGCGTCCGGCAAAAGGGCATACCGCCGGATTCAACGTCAGGAGGCCGCTGGGACGAAGTGACCGTCTCTTTGGTCGACCCCTCCGCCGGTCGTCGAAATTAGACCCTGTGCTCAAGGCGCACAAGCCACCTTCATGAGCGACGTTGGTCACAGCGGCGCAGCCTGGCGTCGTTTTCTAATTTAAGGCCGCGGAACGCGCTTGATTGGTCAGGTTTCGATCTGAGTTCACTCGTCGGTGGATTGCTATCGCTCCTGCGCTGCGGCCGCCGCAGTCGCTACTCCAGCCGCGCGCGCGAAGTCGATCATATTCAGCTGCACTCCACCAAACTCGGGATGTTCGTTGTAGTCGACGGTGAAGGCAAGATCCAGCAGGTCGCCTGGCAGCAATGAGTCTTGGGCAACCCGATCCGACATTCGCCAGCCCAAAACATCGTGCGCTCGCCGCCAGGGCCGATCCCCGGCTTCTGCATTATCGGGAAGAACTCGCAGCTTGAGATGCTTCTCTTTCAGCACACGAGCAGGCTGGATCAGCTTCGCATTTCGCGACACAAAAATAGGGAACGGATTCCCCGAGCCAAACGGCTCCAGCCTTTGCAGCGACAGCCAGAAGTCGTGCTTAACGTCGTCGAGCGAGATCTCAGCGTCGTACTCCAGAACCGGCACAAAATCCTCGGGCGTGAGCCGCTGCCGTGCATAGTCGTCCAGGTGCGCACGCAGGTCAGGAATTCGCTCGGTCGGCAGCGCACATCCCACCGCGTGGGAGTGGCCGCCGTAGCGCGTGAACAATTCCGGGCAGGACTCGAGCGCCTCCAGAAGATGGAATGCGCCGATGGAGCGGCCTGAACCGTGGGCTTCGCCGTTCTCGCAGGAGAAGACGAGCGCAGGCCGATGGTAACGCTCAACCACGCGCGTAGCGCAGATGCCGATCACCCCACGGTGCCAGCCTTCGCCGTCAATCACCAGGCAATAAGCGTCCTTCAGCTCCGGCGTCGATTCGATCTTCTGCTGGATGGCATCCAGGATTTTCTGCTCTTCCTGCTGGCGATTGCCGTTGAGTTCGTCGAGCTGCATCGCCATCTCGGCCGCTCTTCCGGCGTCTTTCTCGGTGAACAACTGAATGACGCGTTCGGCAATATCCATGCGTCCGGCGGCGTTCAAGCGCGGTGCCACGCGGAACGCAATATCGCTGGCGCTCAGCGGCCGCGAGCCATCCAGGTCGCAGTTGGAGAGCAGCGCGCGAAGTCCGGCATTCACCGGTTTGCGCAGGCCTTCCAAACCGAGCTTGGCAAAGACGCGATTCTCGCCGATCAGCGGCACGGCATCAGCGATGGTTGCGATCGCGACCATCTTCAAGAACGACGGCAGCAGACGCTCGCGGCCGCTTTCCACCAGAAGCGCTTGCGCGATCTTGAAGGCGACGCCGGCGCCGCAAAGCGACTTGCAGGGATACTCGCAGCCCGGCTGGTTGGGATTCACGACGGCCAGAGCCTTTGGCACGCCGTCTGCCTGCGGCAAGTGATGATCGGTAACGATGAGGTCGACGCCGCAACGTTCCGCAGTTGCCGCCGCAGCGAACGCGCGGATGCCGGTATCGACGCTGACGATCAGGCGAATGCCGCGCTCGGCCGCCTGCTCGATGACTTCGTCGCGCATGCCGTAGCCTTCGCGGATGCGATGCGGGCACGTGATACTCAACCTTGCCGCCGCACAGCTCCAGCGCAGCCTTCAGAATGACGATAGCGGTCGTGCCGTCGACGTCGTAATCCCCGTAGATAAGCACGGTTTCACCGCGCTCAATCGCCGCACGCAGGCGTTCGACCGCCGCACGCAGGCCGGTCATCAGGTAGGGATCGTGGAGATCCTGGAGGGATGGAGAGAGAAATTTTTGGGCTTGTTCCGCCGAGACGATACCGCGAACCACCAACAGCCGAGCCAACGAAGGCGGCAGGTTTGACTCCAGCGCCAGCCGCTGCACCTCTTGGGAATCGGCATTGCGAATTATCCAGCGCATCGGAAAAACAGCAGTCGCGAAAAGTCCAGCCGGGTGAAAGTCAACCCGAATTAGATTGTCATCACTCGGAAGAAAGTTCAGCCCGGATTAGAAGATTGTCATCACGAGGAGGGCCTCGGCCCGACGAGGGATCTGCTGTTTGCACGAACGGCCGAGCCAACTCCCGCGAACAGCAGATCCCTCGCTTCGCTCGTGATGACAATTTCTGGTTCGGGCAGAGAATCGCTGCACCGACAGCCTAATCGAACACTGACAACAGACAACTGACAACTGCTCTTAGTGTTCGTCGTCCTGATCGCTGTCGTCGATCGCCACGCTACCGAAGTCCTCCACCAGATCCAACAGATGCTGGTAGCGCTCGTACCACTCGGTGGAAACTTCGAAGAGAAACATGATGCCCTGGTGCGGCCAGCCTAACTGGATGAAGCCCGTCTTGCCGATGTAATTTCGCAGCCAGCGCGCCTCTTCCATGTCGTCATCGCTGGGGAAAGCGGTGTGTTGCAGGCGCTGAACCAGGAAGTCCAGCTCGTCACGCTGCAGCATCTCCTCGTCCATGGAGAGAAATTGCGCGCCCGCGTTCTTGGCCAGTTCGACGAAATCCTTCCAGCTCTCAGGATTGTCACGCGGGTCCCACATCACGCTGTGGACCTCCTCGGTGACATAGCCCTGGAAGCGGCTCAAGCCGTGCCCCAGGATGAAGGCAGTCATGTCGTCTTTTAAGCTGGATAAGTCGTCGGACATGCGTTCTCGTTCGGTGGCGCCGAACTTCCTTAGCAACGAATGCTCATCATACTCCCATGCGTTGATGGGCACACGGCAGACGTTGCAAATCGTTGCGCCCGTCTCCGTCACACGTCACCGGCAAGAGCAAATCTCTGTGTTAGACTATGCTGTTTTTCCAAACGACATAAATCAGCATGCTTTTCTCCAAAGAATATGTGGGCTATCTCGCCCGCGAAATCACCAAAAAGTTGATTGAGGGCGAGTTCATCGAGACCACGGACAAGCCGGCCGTGCTCGCGAAGGTCAACACCGCTTTGCTTGAGGAACTGACGCTGGAAGACCGCATCAACGACGAAGTGCGCATCATCCTCGACACCTACTCCGACGAAATGCAGCGCAGCGGCGCCAACTATCAGGAGATGTTCAAGAAGGTGAAGAACGAGCTGGTAAGAAAATACAAAGCTGTATTGTGAAGAAACTGATGGCAACTGGCATTTGGCATTTGGCACTTGGCACTTGGCACTTAGCACTTAGCCAAGAAAGCCCGGACCGTCGGGTTTTGCCAAGTGCTAACTGCTAAATGCTAATTGCGAACTTATGAGAATCAGCCGCGAAAAGATCAACAAGCTGGCGCATGCGGTGGCCGACACCCTGGCCGACATGGAGCATGTCGACTTCGTCGAAGACCGCAACAGCATCCGGCTGGAAGTGCGCCGCGTGCTTGAGCAGCTGATGGCCCAGGAGGCGAAGATCGACGCTGCCGCCCGGCAGAAGATCGAAAGCCAGCGCCGCACCATCCTCGAAGGCTCGCAGGAGTGGGACATCCTCTATCGCAAGTACTACAACGAAGAAGTGAAGAAGCTGGGGATATAAGGAAGCAATTAGCAATTAGCAATTAGCGATTAGCAATTAGCGATTAGCGATTAGCGATTAGCAATTAACGATTAGCGGCTAGCGATTAGCGGCTAGCCTTCGGCATCCAAGCTAAGCAGCCCGTGGTGAAGTCCGGTTTTGAAAGGGCACGGCTTCACAGACTGCTGAAAAACTGGTTCCGCGCGCTTTGTAACAGGGCACGACTTCAGTCGTGCCGATAAGCCGTTTATTTCCTATTCTGAGTCGGCTTCAGCCGACGACACGCGGGTCGCGCTACGACTTTTTCCACAGCCTCTTCAGCCGTGCAGTAAAGCCCGCAATAGCCACGGGGCTTTAGCCCTGAGGGACCGATTTCACAAAATCTCGACTTTCACCACGGGCTGTTAGGCGAACAGGGGCCGCACCTCGTGTTCAATGGCGCTTTGCAGCGCATCTTGTGCCACCTCAAGGTCATAGCTGGACTGGGCGTTCAGCCAGAAGCGCGGGCTGGTATTGAAGTAACGCCCCAGCCTCAATGCCGTGTCGGGAGTGATACCTCGGCGCTCATGCACAATCTCCGCAATACGCGTTACCGGCACGCGGAGGTCGAGAGCTAGCCGGTTCATGCTGATGCCCAGCGGCTTCATGAAGTCTTCGCGCAGAATCTCTCCCGGATGAATAGGTGCTAGCTTGGCGGATTTCTTCATGTGTACTTCAATCTACATCAGTTCCAATGGTGCGAGTGCCACCAGATCTTCTGGATATCGAACTTCACGCCCCGGCATAGATAAATCGGACTGTTCTCTTCGCCCATGGCGAAACGATTGTAACGATCGAACTCCTGGTACGACGTGCAGCTTTCCTGTACATCGTCGAGACCCCACTCAATCACGATGAGGTTCTTATAGACCTGCGGCGGCGGTCCCCAATACCAGTGATTCTGGTGGCGCGAGTAAGCCGTCGGTAATCCATATTTCGGGCCGAACAGATTCACCGCTCCGGCTTCCCCATAATTGCCGGCCCAGATGCCGGTTTCGACGCGCTCTTCCGGCGGCAGCGAGTTGTAGATGCCGGCGACTTGCTGCACCAATTCCGGCCAGCTGAACTGGTCCGCGATGGGCTGCATCAGCAGCGATTCCATGTGCACCTCCTGCTTGGCCGGCTTGAAGCCGATGGCATTCTGGTAAGCAAGCAGACGCTCTGGCGGCAGCGCCCAGGTAGCCATCGGGAGGAGCGGAGCAGTCGCGAGAACGATAACGCCGACGACGGCTACTCGCGTCCACGCAGCACGGTTGTCCAGCCAGCGCTCGATGGCAACGGCTCCGGCGGCAAACAACATGGGATAGATGGGAAAGACATAGTAGTCCTTGCCGTGCGAGAGCTCCATGGTGGTAAAGAACACGACAAAGGTGAGGCCAAGCACGGGCCATTTGCGGCTGCGGAGCAGCCAGATCAGACCCGGTACCCAGACCAGGAGCAGGATCGGATCCATGGTAATGATTTGCTGCTTGACGAAGCCCAGCGGGCCGAGCACAACGTTCTTTCCCTCACGGCGCACGTTCTCCAGATCCTCGAGCGTTGGGAAATGACGGTGCGCTTCCCAGATCAGATTGGGCAGGAATAGAGCGAGCGCGATGGCACCGGCAATCCAGATCCAGGGTTTTGCGAATTCGCGGCGATGATGGGTGAGAAGCAGAGCAACCGTTACCGCGAAACCGAAGAAGAGTGTGGAATGCTTGTTCTCGAGGCCCAGACCCGCCAATACGCCGAACCAGATCCACAGACGCGAGTCGCCCGTGCGCAGGATGCGCGCGATCACCAGAATGCAGCCCATCCAATACAGCGGCTCGAAAGCATTCATGGTCAGCAGGCTGTCAGTGACCAGTATCGAAGGGCATAACAGGATACAGAGTCCGGCGAGGAACTGTGCGTAGCGATTGCCGCCAAGCTCGCGGACGATGAGGATGGTGAGCGCGATCAGTGCGGCGCCGGCCAGCGCGGGCAGAATTCGCAACGCCGCCAGCGAACCGCCCATCAGCAGCGCAACCTTCGCGTAGACGGCGATCAGCGGCGCGCAGTCGACATAGCCCCAGTCGAGATGGCGCGCGAGGTCGAGATAATAAAGCTCATCGCGAAAGTAGCCGTAATGGCGCACGCTGGTGAACAGGTGCAGAAGCAGCTTGGCAGCGCAGAGCGCCATCAGAATACCGACGTCAAGCCGAGGGAGGGCGTCTGAGCCAGTCACTTCTCTGCCGGGTCGTTCTTGTGTCGCCGTGACCATTCGACCTCTGTGGCAATGCTATATGAGATCAACCCTCTTTATGAGAGCCGGATCGAAACCACCGCTTCATGAGCCAGATTTGTAAGGCCGCGGTTATCCCCAAAAGGATCGCACCGAATAGTTGTCCGCGGATTACTGTAACGAGGATGTAGATGATTGCCGTGAGGGTCCCGAGGCCTCCCCAGAGCAACGCTCCCCGAAGTCTTCGCATTCCGAAGAACATTCTTCCGATCTCGAACGAGCCCCAGGAGTACACCAATGCACCCAGTGCCGGATGAGCGGACAGGATACGCATTAAATCCTTAATCACGTTGGCCCCAGTTGTTCTTAGTCGACACCCGGCACACCGTTTGCGATTTCGGAGGCTCGAGCTTAGTTCGTATAATCAGCGCGAGTCCCGCCCTTGTCTACCAGCCCCAATCTGAAGGATGAGATCAAGCGCCTCGCCCTTGGGATCGGCTTCGACCTCGTCGGTGTTGCCGGCGTGGCCGACACGCCCGAACATCGGTTCTTCACTGAGTGGATCGCGGACGGCCGAGCCGGCGAAATGAAGTATCTCGAATCCCGAAACGAAGCCGGTGAGCTGAAGCGAGCGGCTTTGGACAACGGGGCTCCCTGGGCGCGGTCGGTTGTAGTCTGCGCGCTGAACTACAACACCGATCAGCCCTACTCAACCCATGCCGGAGCTAGCTGGGAAGGTTGGATCTCGCGCTACGCCTGGTCGCAACGGGACTATCACGATGTCGTGCTCAAGAAGCTTCGCGCGCTGGAGGCGAACGTGATTGCGACGTGTGCTGAGCGCGGAACGCACCCGCGCACCTGGTGCTATGTCGACACCGGCCCGGTGATTGAGCGCATTTTCGCCAAGTACGCGGCCATTGGCTGGATTGGCAAGAATACCTGCGTGCTCAACGACCGGCTTGGGTCGTGGCTATTTCTTGGCGTAATGCTCACGTCACTGGAACTGGCGCCCGATCTGCCGCCGGCTGATTGCTGCGGGTCCTGCACGCGCTGCCTCGATGCTTGTCCCACAAATGCCTTCCCTGCTCCCTATCAGCTCGACGCGACCAAGTGCATTTCGTATCTCACCATCGAGCTGCGCGGCTCGATTCCCGAAGAGTTGCGTCCAGGCATCGGCCGGCAGGTCTTTGGTTGCGATATCTGCCAGGATGTTTGCCCGTGGAACCGGCAAGCGCCAGTTAGTGCACGCTGCGGAGTTTCAGCCCCGGGAAAAGCTGGTCAATCCTGATCTGCAATGGCTGGCTCAGCTCAGCCAGGAGGAATTCCGCGAGATTTTTCGCGGCTCGCCGGTGAAGCGGGCGCGTTTCAGCGGTCTTCGCAGAAATGTAGCGATCGCCATAGCGAACAGCGGGGATGAGCGATTGCTCGCTACCTTAGAAGAACTCAGTAAGGATGAAGACGCGGTGGTAGCGGAGCATGCTCGCTGGGGTCTGGAACATCTCCGCCGCTCGCTGAACAAAGGCTACAGCAGGCGGGAATGACATCGCGCGGGTGCTGCCACAGCATCCCAATAGGGGAATCCCTTGCGCGATCAGGGGAGCGGGCATTGTTCCTGCTCGCGCTAATCTGCATCAAGAAGTATGATTACTTTCGTCATCTTCAAGTATTCGGCCCGTACCGAGATTTCATCCGTTGGTTCGTCGAACCCGCATCCCACCAACACGGAGGGCGACCTTATGCGCAAGCTCCACAAGCTACATTTCGTTCTAACCATGGCGGCCGCAGTTGCATTGATGTTTGGATTTGCGGGCTGCAAGAGCAACAACCCCGAACAAAACACCGCGCAGAATCAGAATCAGGCGCAAACCGATCAGTCGCAAAACGGGCCGGCTACCGACAACCTGCCTCCTACCGGCAATCAGGCTGCGGCCCCGCAACAGAACTATTCGCAGGCGGCGCCAGCGCAACAACAAGCTCCAGCGCAGCAGCAAGCTCCCGCGGAACAGCAGCAGCCGGCTGCCGCTCCAGAGCAGCAAGCTCAAGAGCAACAGCCTGAAGAACAGCAGCCGGAAGAGCAACCTGAATCTCAGGATGCCAGTTACGGCCAGCCGCCGCTGCAGGCACAGCAACCGCCGCCTGCGCTGCCCGAATACACGCAACCCCCATGTCCGGCGCCGGGCTATGTCTGGACGCCGGGCTATTGGAGCTACGCTCCTCAAGGCTATTACTGGGTGCCGGGCGCGTGGACGCAGCCGCCTCAAGTCGGCTTTCTGTGGACGCCGGGCTTCTGGGGTTTCGGCGTCGGTATCTACCGATATCACTACGGCTATTGGGGACACTACGTTGGCTACTACGGCGGCATTAACTATGGGTTCGGATACACCGGCCTGGGTTATCAGGGCGGCTACTGGAACGGGAACCAGTTCTACTACAACCGTGCCGTAAACAACGTCAACGTCACCAACATTAACAATGTTTACAACCGCACCGTCATCAACAACACGACCATCAACCGCGTCAGTTATAACGGCCCGGGTGGCATTACTCGCGGCCCCACGGCAGCCGAGCAGGCGGCGTTGCGGCAGCAGCGCGTTCCGCCGATGACCACGCAGTTGCAGCATCAACAACAGGCTGCGCAGAATCGTCAGCAGTTCGCCGCAGTCAATCATGGGCGACCGCCTGTTTTGGCGGCGAGCAAACCTATTCCGGTAGGCAAGCCGATTGCTCCGGTCATTCCTGCCCGCACGGCGGCAGCCCCGCGTCCGGCGCTGACGAATCGTCCTCCGACCCAGATGCATCCTGCTCCGGGGCAGAAACCGCAGCAGCAAGCGCGTCCTACTCCGCAGCAGAAGCCGCAGCAGCAGGCTCATCCTGCTCCGCAGCAGAAACCGAAGGAGCAAGCGCATCCCACTCCGCAGCAGAAACCGAAGGAGCAAGCGCATCCTGCTCCGCAGCAGAAGCCGCAGGAGCAAGCGCATCCTGCTCCGCAGCAGAAACCGAAGGAGCAAGCGCATCCCGCTCCGCAGCAGAAACCACAGGAACAAGCTCATCCTGCTCCGCAGCAGAAACCACAGGAGCAGGCTCATCCTGCTTCTCATCCGCAGGAGCAAGCTCATCCTGCTCCGCAGCAACATCCACAGCAGCAAGCGCATCCTGCTCCGCAACAGCATCCACAGCAGCAGGCTCATCCTGCTCCGCAGCAGAAAGAGAAGCCCGAGGAAAAGAAATAATAGCTGCGAGGGTACGATCGAAAACTGGCGGGCTTCGGCCCGCCTTTTTTCTCGCCGCATCCGCTGGATGACAGGACTATCGATTGTGGCTATAAAGAAGGTATGACCGAGGCCCTCAGCCGCCGCCTTAAGCAGCCGCAGTTCTCCAGCCCGGCGCAGGAAGCGGCGCTCAGCATCATCGTTGCCGCCAACACACTCAACGAGCGCATGGACCGGCTGTGCGAGGAGTACAAGATCACGCGCGCGCAATACAACGTGCTCCGTATCCTGCGCGGTGTGCATCCCGGAGGTCATCCGCGCTGCGAAATCGCCTGCCGGATGCTGGATCGAGCTTCCGATGTCACGCGACTGGTCGATCGTCTGCAAGCTCGCCGGCTGGTGAAACGCACGCGCGGGAGCAAGGATCAGCGGCAAGCCGTAACCTGCATCACGGCTAAAGGGATCAAGCTGCTGGACGCCATGCAGCCCCACGTCGACGCCGAAAGCGGAAACGTCCTGAGCCGCTTAGGCGATGACAACTGCCGCGAACTGAGCCGGCTTTGTGCGCTGCTTCTGGAGGAGAACGAAGCACGAGAAGCCTCCGCCCAGCTAAGTATTGCCCTGTCAGCAAGATAACCACTGCGAATCCTTCACTGCTCTTTTCGCATCCAACATATGTGTTTGAACACATATAAACTGTGTTACAACACAGTAAGAGGTGCGAGATGAAGACTCTCCTGGTTGTCAACTCCAGTCCGCGCAGCAACTCCGTGTCCCGCCGGCTGACGCGACACATCAGCGAAGACTGGCTGGCAAAGAATCCGAACGGACGCATCATCGAACGCGATCTGGCGAACGGTTCACTTCCCTTCCTTACAGAGGAGTGGATTGTGGCCACAACGACTCCAGCCGATAAGAGATCAACGGAGCAGAAAGAGACGCTGGCGCTGTCAGATGCCTTGATTGAGGAATTGGTGGCGGCCGACATGATTGTCCTCGGCGTCCCGATGCATAACTTTTCGATTCCAGCATCGCTGAAGGCGTGGTTCGACCTGGTCACGCGAGCCGGCAAGACCTTCAGCTACGGCGAGACTGGGCCTAAGGGGCTGCTTCCATCGACGAAGAAAGTGCTGGCGGTCGTGACTCGGGGCGGCGCCTATGGCGAGGGATCTCCCGCGGACTTCCAGGTTCCTTACTTGCGGCACATGCTGAGCTTTATTGGTCTGACCGATGTCACGATCATCGAAGCCGACAAGCAGGCCTTCGGCGCCGATGCGGCGCAGCAATCGGTCGATCGGGCGATCGAAAAGGTTGCGGTTCTGTCAGCTGAGAACTGCCCGGCGAATCTAGCGGTGAGCGCCTAATCCAGCGCCAAAAGAGAGAACCCTCCCCGTAAAGGGAGGGTTCAGTGGTCTGGGCCGCGGCCCGGAGGCTGAATCCCACTTGGCGCCAGGGATTCAGATTTCCACGTGAGCGGAGACGTCTTAAACGCGCACGACGTTGGCGGCCTGGAAGCCTTTCGGTCCTTTAGTAAGGTCGAACTCAACTGTCTCGCCCTCGTTCAAGCTGCGGTATCCGTTCTCCTGGATCGCCGAAAAATGAACGAATACGTCTTCCCCTGTGGACCGTTGAATAAATCCGTAACCCTTGGCTCCGTTAAACCACTTCACTGTACCTTTCTCTCTCACAACCCGCTCCTTTCGAACTAGACGTGTGAATTACCCCTGCTTCGCGAACGCCCTGAGCAAGCTTGTCGGCGGAATAGCGCAACACTCGCCCACGCTAATTTGCCTCGGAAACTTGCCTGGGAGACGTCTCAACGTCGCCGGGAAACAAGGGTTGCGGCTCAGCTCGCAGCTTTTCCTGCAATTGAAAAAGGCCCAACGAACTCACGATGACGGAGCACTACTGTCGCGTCACGAGCAAGCTCTTGGGACCTACGCAATGCGTGAATGGAACTGCTGACAGAAACATCAACCCAAATCCGCGTTTCGGAAAACCGAAAGCCCACCCTTCAACCTTAGAAGGGCAGCAAAAGATAATTGCAGGAACTTGGGGATTTGGCAAGTGTTTATTGCGCAGTCACTTCCGTGTTTCCCGATAACAGAAGCCGCGACGGCTTGGCGCCTGGCACCTGAGTTGAGGAAACCGGCCTTAGTTCCTCTGATACGATTGAAGAAAGATGCAAGGCAGTAGTAGCTCCGATGTTCGTGAAGATGGCTCGCCAGGCCAAGCCAAGCACATCGTAGCTGACCAAGCTGCAAATTCCCCTTCAATTCAAGCTAAACCGAGCACCACAGGTGGCTTAGAGCCAAGTCCCCTGCGCCAGGGTACGGCTGCGCGCCGCCTATTGGCGGAGGATAACGCGCGAGGAGCTGTTTCGATACCTTCCCGAGACTTACAGCCTGTCGCACCGATTGCGGCGTCATGGCTCGTCGACCCTGCGCTACCTGATGCAGACCGAGGTGCATACCTATGCGTTTTCGGTGGCAGCCAATTCCCTGCTGTCGTTCTTTCCGTTCATCGTTCTGCTGCTGACGGTGATCCATCGCGTCTTCCATTCGCCTGCGATGTACAACGTCGTCGTGCAATTGCTGCGCGATTACCTGCCAAGCAACAAGGACTTCGTGATTCGCAATCTGCAATTCCTGGCCAGTGTGAGAGGCCGAGGGCAGATCCTGTCGTTCGTCATGTTGCTGATCACCTCGACCGGCATCTTTCTGCCGCTGGAGGTTGCGCTCAATAGCATCTGGGGCTTTAAGAAGAACCGTTCCTATCTGATGAACCTGATCGTCTCGCTGGGACTTGCGTTCGCCTGCGGGTGTCTGGCGATGCTCTCGATTGCGCTGACGGCGGAAAACCTGCGGATGCTGGGAAAGTTCGTCAACGACCAGAACTTCGTATTTCAAGTGCTGGGATTCGTACTGATGAAAGCCTCTGCCATCCTGGCGACGATTGGAATTTACTTCCTCATTTATTGGCTGCTGCCGAACGGGAAGGTGCCGGCGCGAGCCGTGTTGCCGGCGGCGATCATCACGGGCCTGATCTCAGAGGCAGCTAAGTACGTTTACATTCTCGCCCTGCCCTGGCTGAACTTCCAGGAGGTTTACGGACCGTTCTCCGTATCGGTGACGCTGATCTTCTGGTCGTTCTGGAGCGGCATGCTGCTCCTTGGCGGAGCCTATCTTTCCGCCGCGGAGCATAGCAGCCGGATCGAGGCCAGGCGCGCGACGGCCGCAGCGCAGAAGTAACAGCGCGTTCTCCTTCGGCTTGGTCGATCCGGCAGCTCGACGATGTACAATCGACCGACGCTTCGGGACCGAGCAATCCTCCCAGCTAAACCACCAGGAAACTGTTGCGGCGAACCAACCAGCGCTTAAGCAGAAGCATGATCCAACGCCTGCGACCAATCCCGGCATGACGACACCGGAAGCCAGATCCGACGAGGTCAGTAAACCGAAAGATCGCGCAACGCAATGGTTCGTGCTGATTGCTATCTTCGCAGTTGGTCTGGCGCTGCGAGTGGGCGTCGCTCTGCGGTCGCCCAGCATCGAGTGGCCCGACGAGATCTTCAACACGCTGGAGCCTGCGCACCGTCTGGTCTACGGCTACGGAGTAATTGCGTGGGAGTGGCGGGACGGCATCCGCTCCTGGGTCTACCCGGCCTTCCTGGCTGGAGTGATGCGAGCGACAGCCTGGATGGGAGCCGGCTCGCGCGGATACCTGACCGGCATCATTGTCGTTCTGTCGCTGCTCTCGTTGAGCTGTGTGTGGTTCGCGTACGCGTGGGCGAAGAAAACTACCGGGACCGCAGCGGCATGGATCGCGGCTGGCGCTTGCGCCACGTGGTATCAGTTGGTGTATTTCTCGCCCAAAGCCTTCGCCGAAGTATTCGCTACAGATTTTCTTCTGCCTGGCCTGTACCTGGGGATGTACGGCGACGAGTTGCCGGAGAAGAAACGCCTCGCGCTGGCGGGAATCTGCCTTGGAATCGCGGTTTGCGTGAGGATGCAATACGCGCCGGCCGTGGCATTTGCCGTCCTCTGGTGCTGCGGCAAGCAATGGAAAACGCGAGCGCCCGCACTCTTTGCCGGGTTATTGCTGCCGGTGATCGCCTTCGGCGTGGTGGACGCATTCACCTGGGGCTATCCCTTTCAGTCGTACATTCGATATTTCCAGATGAACCTATTTTCGTCGCGCGCCACCCATTACGGCGTAGAGCCCTGGTACATATTTTTCACCGCTCTCTGGCGGACGATGTGGCCGATGCTCCTGTTGGCCGTGTTTGCGATCAAGCGAAACGAGCTTCTGGCCTGGGTGGTCGCGATCACCGTCGTAACCCATTCGCTGATCACGCATAAAGAGTTTCGCTTCATTTATCCCGTGCTGCCCATCCTTGTCACGCTGGCGGCAATGGGCTTCGTGGAGATTGTGTCGTTCATCAGCAAGAGGCTATCGCGAGTGCCGTCTCCCAGGATGGTGACCGCCACAGGTCTGATCGGCTGTGTCCTGATTTCCGCCGGCTTCGCTCGCACCATGCATTGGGATAAATCCTCTGGTGGGTTGATCGCTCTCAATAAGCTGAGTCGAGATCCGAGTGTCTGCGGAGTCGGATTTCTTGTACTGCCGTGGACGCTCACCGGCGGTTACACCCACCTGCACCGCGACGTGCCCCTGATCCTCGTCAATCGCAATGCTCCGCTGGTAGGACAGATGTTGAACTTCAATGCCCTGGTGTCGCTAGGACCGCGAGACAACTTGCCGATGGGATTCACGTCCGAGGGTTGCTGGAATGGTGTTTGTCTCTACCGCAGGCCGGGGCCATGTCTGACATCACCGCCGGTGTATGAGGTGAACAAGATGCTCCGGGCGAACGATCAGTAGCAAAATCAGGCAAGTTCGATAAAGGAGCCGGCCCGCCTACCGCGTTCTGTCTTTGCCGCCGGATAAATCCCCAGGATCTTGACGAACTCCGCCACCTCGCCCAGATGACGCAGCGCGTTGCGGGCGGCCTCGTCATCGCCGCGCAAGAAGTCGACGAAGAAGACATACTCCCAGGGATGTCCGCGCATAGGACGCGATTCGATCTTGCTGAGGCTGAGGTCGCGCAGCGCGAACACGCTTAACGCCTTGAACAGAGCACCAGGAACGTTCTTCAGAGAAAAAGCGATCGAGGTCTTGTTCGATCCCCGGCCGGCCTTTTTCGACTTGTTGATTAGCAGGAATCGCGTGTAGTTCTGCCGATCATCTTCAATGCCCGCCAGCAGAATGCGTCCGCCGTATTGCCGCGCTGCCTGTTTCGGCGCAATGGCAGCGGCATCCTTCCAGCCTTCAGAGATGACATGACGGAGGGCGCCCGCCGTGTCATAGAACGGGACGGGCTGCATGTTGGGATGGGAACGAAACAAATCGCGACACTGGTCGAGCGCAACCGGATGCGAAAACACTCGCCGAATATGCTGCAACGCCACTCCGGAAGCCGCGATGAGATTGTGCCGGATGCGCAGATGAAACTCGGCATGGACGAAAACCTCGCGCGTGAGCAGCAGATCAAAATGCTCGGCCACAGAGCCGGCAAGAGAGTTCTCGATGGGAATGACTGCCGCTCGCACGGAGCCGTTCTGCACCCGATCGAAGACCTCGGCTGACCGGGCGCATGGCACCACGGTTGCCTGCCGCAGCATGCTGGTTGCGGCTTCATGACTGAAGGAGCCGAGTTCTCCCTGGATCGCGACTTTCATAACGATGCGCTGAGAATAGCAGAAGCTAAGCGGACTTCGGTACGGGTTGCCTGCTCCTCCGCAAATTCAGCGTTCGATAAGCATGTCGGAATCGGTTGGCCAAACAACCATCCTGTAGATACTAGCCTCCAACTAGTGTCGGTCGGTAGCGTGCGAGGAATTATTCAGCGAGGTGACAACAGATGCTTTGGACAATCTTCGTAATCCTGCTGGTTCTATGGCTGCTGGGAGTCGTGACAAGCTACACGCTGGGAGGATTTATTCATATCCTCTTAGTATTGGCGATCGTAGCGCTGGTCATCCAATTGATTTCCGGCCGTAGAACGGTAGTGTAGCGACCTAGTTTGGTGACAGCATCAAATGTAGTAGCGAGCGCATTTTCTAATCGAACGAGTTCAGGGAGGTAAACCCATATGGATAAGGACCGGGTAAAAGGTAAGGTGGATGATGCCGCCGGACGCGTAAAGCGTCAGGTGGGTGAGTGGACAGGTGACAGCGAGCTTCAGGCAGAAGGCGCCAGCCAGCAGGTAAAAGGCAAGGTCGAGAATGCCTGGGGCAAGACCAAGGACGCAGTTCGAGACGCCACGGATGAAGCGAAGCGCAAGGCCGACGAACACACAACCCGTAACCAGATGGAGCGCGAGCAGCGGCTCGAAGACGAGCATCGTAAAAAAGACGTTGCCTAGCCGATAGCTAGCTCTAACTATGAGAGGCGCCCGAACCTGGGCGCCTTTTGTTTGTAGGGACTAGCCGGAAGGTTGATCTGCAAATTCCCCACCTTTTCTAGAAATGCAGTTACCCCAGGCGGAATTATAGTTGTCGCACTATATTCAGTAACTACAACCGGACCACGAACTCTTCTGCCGGGGATTAAGTTTCCACGATCATAAACAGTTGTCGTGATCTGTTTTCCATCCAGCCATGCTGGCCGAGTTTCCGGATTCGTCTCTTTCTTTGGTGACACAGCAATAGCTTTCGTAGAAACCCTAGGAGACTTCAGTCGCGCGCGCAGGCGCAATGTCACCAGTTCGACTGGCCGCTCCGGATGACTATAACCATATCGGAATTGGTGAAGACGATGAAACTCAGAAACTACTCTATTGTTAAACGGTACATTTAATTCGTAGCCTTGTCCGCGATAGCGCAGGTCGGCGCTATAGTCGAAGCGCGGCTTTCCCTTCCATCCTTCATCGTGAAATTCGCGACTCGCTCGCGCTTCTAGAGCTGCAAACTGCCTGCGCAGATTAGCCATCGGCGATTTCGCATCTACCCGCAACATCACGGTTCGCGAATAGTCCTTTGCGATGTCACTGGCCAGAATCCCATATGCCGAAAGCGCGCCGGGAAGCGCCGGAATGATGACACGCGGAATGCCAAGCGCCTGCGCCAGATCGCAGGCGTGCAGACCGCCGGCTCCGCCAAAGGCAACCAGGGCAAACTCTCGAGGATCATAGCCGCGCTCGACCGAGACAACGCGCAGCGCGCGCTCCATATTGGCATTCACCACGCGGATCACACCTCCCGCAAAACGCTCCAGCGATAAGCGCGAGCCCTGCTGCTTGAGCCATTCGGCGGTGAGAGCTCGCGTACGCGCCAGATCCAGCATGAATGATCCACCGAGAAATTTGTCCGGCGGCAAGCGGCCGAGCAGCAGGTTGGCATCGGTCACCGTGGGCTGGATACCGCGACCGTAGCAGATAGGGCCGGGATCCGCGCCCGCTGATTCAGGACCAACTCGCAGAGCGCCACCAGCGTCGAAGCGCGCGAGCGAACCTCCGCCTGCGCCAACCGTGTGAATGTCGAGCATGGGGACGCGCACCGGCAGGCCGGCGATTTCAGCCTCATTGCTGGGTTTCGCTTCACCGTCGATCAGAGCGACGTCGGTCGAGGTGCCTCCCATGTCGAAGGTGATTACGCGCTCGAAGCCACTAAGGCGAGCCATCGCCGCTGCGCCGACTACGCCGCCGGCCGGACCGGAAAGAACGGTTCTCACCGGCTGTCGCGCAGCCGATTCCAAAGACGTGATGCCACCGCTGGACTGCATGACGAAGACCGCGGACGACTTGGCCTTCGAAGACGCTCGCTGACGCATGCGCAGGTCGAGCCGCTGCAGATAACTCTGCATCACAGGCTGAAGGTACGCGTTGACGACGACCGTGCTGGCGCGCTCGTATTCGCGAAACTCGGGCAGGATCAGATGCGACAACGAGAGTGGCAGGCCGAGTTCTTCCAGCACGCGGCCGATCGCGCGCTCTGTTTCAGGATTGGCGAAAGAAAACAATGTTGAGACGGCAATCGCCTCGGCTCCGCTGGCATGGACGTCGCGAGCGAGGACGCGAAGATCGTCGGGCGTGGGCTTCTGCAGAATCTTGCCGTCGGGAGCGACGCGCTCGGGAACGCCGAAGCGCATGCCACGCTCGACCAGCGGCGGCACACGCTCAAACTTGAGATCGTAAAGACGGGGCCGATTCTGACGGCCGATTTCGATGCTGTCTTCGAATCCGGCGGTGGTGACGAAGGCGACACGCGCGCCCTTGCGCTGCAACAAGGTGTTGGTGCCGACGGTGGTTCCGTGGAGAAGGACGATGTCGGTAGAAGCAGGGATCTGTGCGAGGGCTTCAACGATAGCCTGCGACGGGTCGGCGGGCGTGGAGAAAACTTTCGTCATTCGCAGCCTGCCGCGCTCGATCCAGACGCAATCTGTGAACGTGCCGCCGGTGTCGACTGCGACGCGGAGCGGAGGCTGCGAGGGTTTGGAGCGGGAAGCGGCCATAGTCGCGCGACGAGAGGCTCAAGAAGCGCCGATTGTAGCACGCGATTTCCGGTCTACTACAACCGCTTGCCCATCTGGTAGGCGTCGAGCGAGTGGCTGGAGTAGTACTCAGGAATCGTTCGCAAAATCTCATAGCCCAATTTGCGATAAAGCCGGATGCCGGGCTCGTTGTTGACCGCGGTCTCCAGGTAGATCTCGGTACATCCCAGAGATCGTAATCGCTCTTCGCAGGCGCTCATCAGGTTGGTCGCCAGGCCGAGGCGGCGCGCTTCGGGAAGGATATCGAGCGTAATGATGCGTGCGTACTTTCGGCGGACGGGATGAGCGAGGACGTAGCCGGCGATTCGCTCGACAGCGTTGGCGCGAGCTGCCGGCGGCTTCATCGGACACGAGTTCAGCCACCAGTGTGATGGCGTTGCGCTTCATGATGAAGCCGTTCAGCTCCATCTGGGTGTAGGCGATGCCGGGAGCGAAGCAGAGCTGATCGATCTGCCAGAGCCGCTCGAAGTCGGCGGCGCGGTAGTCGCGAATGCGAAAGGCCAGATCAGGCGGCTTGCTGACGTTCGATGGCAAGAGACAAGTCCTGCCGTCATCATAGGCGGTGATGGTTCGGGGCACCAAGCTAATGTTGGGCGCGGTGTCGCGACAGAAAAGGCGCCCCCGCAGCTGCGAGAGCGCCTGATTTGTGGAATCGTTGTCTCAGGCGGCCTTGTGCATCTTCTGCCGCGATTCGGAGAACAATTCGATCATGGCCTGGTTGAATTGCGGAATGTCCGACGGCTGACGGCTGCTCACCCAGTTGCGATCGCGAACTACCGCCTCGTCAGTCCAGTTGGCTCCGGCATTCTTCAGATCGTCAGGAATGGTCTTGTAGCTGGTCATGTGACGCCCTTTCACCAGCCCGGCGGAGATCAGCAGCCATGAGCCGTGACAGATCACGGCAATCGGCTTTCCGTTGCGATCGAGGTTCTGCACGAATTCCTGCGCTTTCTTTTCCATACGCAGGGCATCGGCGTTCATCGCGCCGCCGGGAAGCAGAACAGCGTCGAAATCGCCGGGGTTCGCCTGATCGAGAGTCATGTCGACTTTGACCTTCTGCGTCTTCTTGTCGTGCTGCACGGCCTGAATTTCTCCAGATTTCGGAGCGATGACGGATGTGTGGGCGCCGGCCTCCTGCAGGGCTTTGCGAGGCTCAATCAGTTCTGCCTCCTCAAACAGATCGGTTGCGAGGATTGCGACGCGATATTTATCGAGCTTCTTCTCTGCCATAAATTCCTCCTTAGAAATGCGGATTGGATTGTTGAGATGAGAATGGGGGCAATGATCGTGGGATGCAGCAGCGAGGTCAGGGGTGGGTAGGAGAATTGGGAATTGCGGCGTTTTCGATTTTCTCGATGGAGATAAGGGCGACCCATTCGTTGTTGCGATTCAGATAAGTCACAGTTCTGCCGCCAAGAATATTGGCCGCCCGCTGGGGCAACATATCTTCGTGGTAGTCGAAGAAGCGCTCCTGGAGCCGCTTTCCAAGGAACACGTCCGCGAGGAACGGGTGCGGCGGCTCCCACTTGGTGGTGAACAGGTAGGCGACGTCGAATTGATCGGTCGCCTGCGCGGCTTGCGCGATATAGAGTGGCGAGAAGTTTTCGAGGCGCACGACATCGAGTGGCTGTTTCACATATCCGAGAAACGGCCGGGTGAGTTCGTCCGAGGCAGGCCAGGCAGTTAGTATGCGCGCGTGCGGATATCTTGCGGACAACTCGTCAGCAGCGATCTTGTGGAGGATGACGTAGTCGCGATAGAGCAGCGTGTCTTCGGGCGCGATGCGATAGGGCGGCGGCACAAAGAGCTGCACTACGAAGGCGGCGCAGGCGATGGCAATGAACCACGTCCACTGGCGGACCCTGCGCCACATGGTTGAGACACACACGAGAATGACCAGCGGCACGACGGGAAGCATGTAGCGAGCGAGGACGGCGCCGCCTAATACCGACTCCGCCAGCACATTCGCCAACAGAACGACCGCAAATACCAGTTGCACGTTGATGGCGATTCGCGGACGGAGCGTGCCATCGGGATCGCGCAGCGGCGGACGGAACATGGCTGCTACAGTGCCGAGCGTGAGCAAGAAAAGGTTGAGATAGCCGAAGACGTGCCAGAGGCGGATCAGGATCGCCAGCAGAATTCGCAGAGGGTTGAGCGTGGCCTGCAGGTTGTAGCGGAGGTATTGCGGATTGCCGAGATAGTAGCCGGTGCGGAGATGATGATAGGCGAGCCAGAGGAGCAGAGGCGCGAGGCAGATCAGGAAGCGAAGTGCAAATCGCTTGTCGTCGTACAGACAAAGAGATTGCTGTGGCGCTCCGAGGTCTTGCCCCGCCCCAGCCAACGGACGGCTGGAACGGGGCACCCGTGATTCTTCTTCCCCGGACCTGAGCACCCGAGTTAACAACGGGCAGATCAACTCCCAAACGAGCAGCGCCATGGGGGTGACGATTGCCGTTTCCTTCGCGAGCGGAGCGAGCGAGAAGAATACGATGGTGGCGACGGGACGGCGCTCGACATACATAGTCAATCCCCACAGGGTGAAGGCGGCGGCTAGCATGTCGAGGTGCGCCATTGAACTTTGCGTGAAGAAGACGGGATAGAGCGCGGTGCAGAGCACGGTTGCGATGGCAACTGCATCGTTGGCGACGCTGCGCGCCAGGCGCCACAATCCGAGCAGAGCGAAGGCGGCGATCATCAGCATCGCGGTTCGCGTGACCGCCGGGGTGAATGCGCTGAACTTCCACCAGAACGCGAGCCACAACATCACCAGCGGCGGATGCGCATTGGAAAGCGTGGTGTGCGGGATGAGCGATCCGGTCAGCAACAGGTCGCGAGCAGCAGGAATGAAGTATCCGGCTTCGTCCCAGAAGTAGGGCAGACGGAGAAGTGGCGCGTGCGTGATGAAGAGCAAGGTGAACAGAAGGGCGTAGACGGAAAGGTATTCGCGTGACGCGGCCAGTGGACGGCTTGCCTTGGTCATCGGCCTATGAGGTTGCAATTCACGCTGCTGTTGGAACACAGGCATTGATGCTTGTCATTGACCCTAACCGACCAGCAGGCTAACATCAGCGTAATGGACAGGGCCGCAAACATCACCGCCTATGATCGCATTACCGTTGATCCGGGCCAAATGGGAGGACAACCCTGCGTTCGCGGCATGCGACTTACGGTGCGGCGCGTTTTGGAGGCGATTGCCACCTACCCAGATCGGGCAGAATTGTTTCGCGAGTATCCAGAACTCGAAGAGGAAGACATCAAACAAATTCTGGAATTTGCCGCGGCTAGCCTATCCGATGAGGCAGTTGATTTTCGAGTGGCATGAAAGGCCTGCTGCTTGATCAAGGACTTCCCCGCTCCACCGCCAGCCTGTTAGCCCAATCCGGACATACTGTCTTACACACAGCGGACATTGGGTTGGCAAAGGCGTCGGACTCTGAGATTCTCGACTACGCTCGAAAGCACGACTTGATCGTGGTAACCCTCGACGCGGATTTTCATATGCTACTTGCAACCGCAGGCGCGGCTTCGCCGTCGGTAATCCGACTTCGGCAGCAACGGCTGAAAGCCGAAGCTGCGGCCGACGTTATTTTGGCAGTGCTCACTCGTAGTTATGAATCGCTCGAAGTTGGGGCTGTCGTCTCGGCAACGCGTAATCTCGTACGCGTGAAGCGGCTTCCGCTGCCTCGGCCGCAATCTCTTCCTAGCCGATCCTAGTGTACCGGTCCGGAGCCGGGACCGATGCGAGGGTCGAGTTTGATCTCGCCGAAGGTGTTCTCGTAGTTCACCAGATTCTGCTGCAGGATGGTGTGGAGCGCCTTGGCCTGCTGCGGGCTGAGATAGATGCCCTGGAAATTGCGCACCTCGACCCGCGTCTCATCCTGCTGCTGCAGCGTGCCGAAGACCAGAAAGAAATCCCATACGTTCACCCGCACCTGAACGCTGTTGGCATAGGTTTCGCGGTAATCGGGAGTGGTGGTCAATTGAATTGCAGGCGTAGGGTTCGTCATGGTTTCGCTTCTCGCTTTTGGCAGATCGCTTTTCGCTATTCGCTGTTCGCTCCTGCTCTTCGCAGTCGACTCGGGTGTCGAGAAGCACGCGTAGTGAACCGCGAAACAGCGAGCGTCCGAGTCTTTGCAGTGTAACAAAAGCAGGCGGGGGCTTGTCGGATGCTCGATTTGAAAAGGCTCGGCGGCTCCCGTGAAGGAACCGCCGATAAGGAGAGAACAGAGAAGCAGAGGGTTGACTAGAACACCAGCTTGCCCTGGAACTGGATGATTCGGTTCGAGGGAGCGCCCTGGAAGAACGATCCGAAGGGACCGGTCGGAGGCACAGCCTGCAGATTGATCTGACCGAAGCTGGCCGCTCCCAGGACATTGATTGGGTTCGCGAAGTTGGAGTGATTGAACACGTTGTAGAAGTTCGCACCGACGCCGAACGCCAGCCGTTCGGTCAGCTTGAAGTTCTTGTTGATGGAGAAGTCCGAGTCGAAGAACCCGGGCCCGCGATACTGGTTGCGCAACTGATTGGGGAAGGCACCCAGACCGGTGGCACTGGCAAAACCGCCGGAGTTGAGACAGCCGACCAGGTACTGCGAGCAGCTGCCTTGTCCCAGGCCGCTGAGTACCTGTGCCGGAATGAGGTTGCCGTTGAAGTTGGCGATAGGAGCGATTGTCGCCGTACCAGCGGTCGCACCGTCAAGCACGGTTAGCGGCAGTCCGGAACGAACGAAGAAGTTCTGCGACATTGTCCAGCCACCAAGTGCGCCGTTCACATATCGGTTACCGAACTTCCACGGAGTGTTCCAGACATACTGGGCATTGAAGGAACTGCGGATGTCATAGTCCGCATTTCCATAGTTGTCACGCGCATTGAATGGATTGTACAGATACAGGCTGCTGGTCGTGCTATAGGGTAAGGAGCCGCCGTTGGAGATTTCATCCATAGCGTGCGCCCAGGTATAGCTGGCCGAAATGGTGAAACCGTAAGTCAAACGGCGCTGATAGCTCGCCGTCAACTGGTTGTCGTTGGAAATGCCTCCCGAATAGATCTGCTGCGCAAAGCCGAAGTTCCCGGTGTACGGGGTGGTTGGGAATCCGGCGTAAGGAGCAGCAGCATTGGCGAAGGAGTCTAGCGGTTCATGGATACCGTGATTACCAATGTAAGCCAGAGTCATCGAGCTCTTGCTATCCAGCTGCTGCTCGAGTTGCAGACTCCACTCCTGGTATCGCGGAACGTGGAAGGTTCCCGACATGTTGCCAAAGTTCGGAGCAGAAAAGCCGGGAATGGCTGCGGACAACGAATTGAAGGAAGCGCCGTTGGCGAAGCCGTTGCGGATTCCGGCGGCCGAAGTCGCACCGATCAGCCAAGGACTGACGCCTGGAGTGACCTGGTCGGCCCAGGGTACGCCGAACTGCGTGGTGGGAACAACGCCAGGCAGGTTGGTCATGAAGGTGTCGCCCAGCACGGCCGGGAAGGCGTCGTAGAAGATACCGAAACCGCCGCGAACCACGGTCTTGTCGCTGCCGTGCGGCGACCAGGCGAAGCCAAAGCGCGGCGCCCAGTCGATGCGGTCGACGTTGCTGAAGATCTGGTTTCTGCCGGCGTTCACCATCTGGTTGTATGGGGTCGACAGGTTGGTGCTGGTGCTGGTGAAGGGGCCGTTGAGAAGCGATGAACAATCGGTCTGGCAAACCGGGTTGGAGTCGTGCTCGGCTCGCAGAGCGAAGGTCAGCTTCAGGTTCTTGGCGACCTGCCACTCGTCCTGCGCATAGAGGCCGAGACCCCATAGCGCGACCGGCTGGCTCTGGCTCTCCGGGAAGTTCTGGAGGAACTCGCCGGCGGAGCCGTCGTAAAGCCCGGTCACTGAGGTTGGGACGGTAAGCGGGTTGGTAAGCACACCGAAGGTGTAGTCGGTGATGTCGTAACGGCGGAAGTTGGCGCCGAACTTCAGATTGTGAGCGCCCTTGGTGAGCGAGAAGTCGTCCACAAACTGATATTGCGTGGCGTTGCGGCCATTCGGGAAGTCAGCCATACCGCCGAACAGCGCAGGACCACCCAGCGGCGTGTACCCCAAGACAGCATTCATATCGAGCTGCGTGGGGAAAGTCGCCGGAGCGTTGACCTGATCGAAGATCGCGCGGTAGTAGCTACCGGCGTAGACGAACTGGTTGGTCGCGCTGCTGCCGAAGGTATGCGTCCACTGCCCCTGTCCATTGTACTGAGGCTGATAGCTGAACGCGTTGAAGTTCGCGTTGATGGGATCAGCTCCGGTAGCTTGTGTGCCGTGGTCGGCGCTGACACTCCAGAACAGGTGATCGCGATCGGACAGATTGTAGTCAATGCGGCCCGACAGCAGCCATTCCTTCGCTGGTTCGGAAGGATTGGCGGTGTAAGTGTTAAAGCACGGCGTTCCCGCGCCAAAGTTGAAACCGGCGGCCGCGGTTCCGGCGAATTCGTTGCACCCACCAGGATTGCCGGCGGGGTTGTAGGGCGTGCCGCTAGCGTATCCGGGCGCAGCCTGATAAAGGCTGAAGGCCTTGGAGTACAAGGCGTACTCAGCCGGATTGGTGGCGGCGATGTTGGCCAGCGTCGCGTTTGCGAATGGCACGCTGGGAACGAACACCGTCTGGGTGGAAGGAACGATGTAGCGGATTCCCTCCCAGTCGGCAAAGAAGAACAGTTTGTCCTTCTTGATAGGGCCGCCCACCGAAGCTGCCCACTGGTTATTGTTGTTGAACGGACGCGCCGTGGACGTCAGATTGTTGAGATAGCTGTTGGCGTCCATTGTGCTGCCGGTCCACCAGTACTCGGCATTACCGTGGTAGGCATTGGTGCCCGACTTGGTAACGTAGTTGACCTGCGCTCCGGCTTGCTGACCATACTGCGCGCCGTAAGCATTGGTGACGACGGTGGCTTCCTGCACTGCATTCTTCCCCAGCATCAAATTGCTTGCACCTGAGTTGTTGAGGTTCAGGTAGGGATCCATCTGATTCTCGCCATTCACGGTGAAGACATTCGAGGTGGCGGGAAGACCGGCAGTATTGAAGTTGCCATAACCCATTCCGCTATTCATGTTCACTCCCGGCGCGGTCTGGGCAATGTAGGTGAGGTCGTTGCCCGGGTTGGGGGCATTCGACACCAGGTTCTGATCGAAGTTGGTGGAGAGATCCGCATTATCCGCCTGTACCAGCGGGACAGCGGAGGTGACTTCTACCGTCTGCGAACTGGCTCCCACTGCCAGCTTCACGTCGGCAATGGTCGCCTGACCGACGTTTACGCTGGCGGTAGTTTGCGCCTTGCTGAAGCCTTGCGCGGTGGCGCTAACCGTGTACGCGCCCGGCTGTAATAGTGAGAAGCGGTAGGAACCGCTCGCGTTGCTGGTGGTGGTGCGTGTCGCTCCGGTAGCATCGCTCCTGAGCGACACGGTGGCGTTGGGCACGACCGCACCGCTGGGATCGGTGATCGTGCCGGTAAGGTCGCCGGACACCTGCGATTGCGCCATTAACGACGGCGCCATCACTACGGCGATTACCAGCAATGCCAGCGCTCCGGTGATCCATTTTTTCAATTTGCTTTCGGCCATACGTCTCCTTCGACATGCACACGGGTTTGCGCGTGCATACCTGCACTTTCTTCTCTTGAATGAATTCGCACGAAGCTGGGAGGGACGTGCGCGTTCTAGTTGGAGATCATGCAAAGACCTTGCCAATTGGCAAACTGTGGATCGTCACCGCACTCCAGCGCTTCAAATCGCAATTCGTCTCTACTGTTTTGAATCGCGACAACTTGCCTACCACTTTTCGGAGATGCAGCTTAAGTGGTATACGATTTTGCGTAGTGTGATCTTCAGATGAGCGGTGTTGAAGATACTACTACGCTGAAATAGAGAATGAACATTAGCGATTTTTGGCCATAGCTGGACAGCGAGTATAAGGTGCTTGTGGCCTAGCCTGCAGGAATCAGACAAGACACTAGACCCGAATATGTCCGACATAGGCTATCGGAAGCTACTCGCACTCATACCATGAAGTCAGAGAGCTTTGTATCAGGGCACGACTTCAGTCGTGCCGCAGAGATCACGCACAAAGGCGGGCTTTAGCCCCTGCGACCGCTGGTACAAGGGCTAAAGCCCGAATTCTTGTTTGCATTTTTCGGCACGACTGAAGTCGTGCCCTGTTACGAGGCGCTCGTGGAACGGGTTTTTTAGCAGCCTGTGAAGTCGTGCCCTAATACAAAACTGATCGATCCAGAGCGAATTCTAGTTAGTATGAGCAGCTCATGACTCATCGCACGGAGCAAGCTACTTCATCTAAGTGAATATGGCTGACGCTGAGCGATGTGAACTGCATGAATTACGGGCAGAACGCTTCGGTTGCTAGATGAACCGTGCTCACTATTGTCATAGGCGTTCGCCTCTTAGGACTTCCTTAGACTAGAACTGATCGATAGTGAGCGATTGATCTTCCCGATTGTCTGCGGCCAAATCTTACTATCAGCCGACGAGTTGCCATCGAAAGGGATGAATGGCCAGAAATAGAAGCTGGAAGTGTACTAATCGGCAGCAACCAAAGAACAGGAATTGATGAGCTACTTAGACGGCATGGTGTAGTAGCCGGTGCGATGGCGCACTACCAGGTCGGCAGGATCGGGATAGTCTTTGGTTGCGGGATTGATCTTGATTTCGATACGGCGATAATCGGAGTCGGCGATGCGGCGGCTGGGATAGTAGGCGATCAGATACTGCGTGCGCAGTTCGTCGCTGATCTGGCGAAAGGCGGCGTCCAGTTGCTCAAGACCGCTGGCGTAAAAATATTTGCCTCCGGTATCGCGCGAGAGCTGGATGAGCGCGTGCTCGCCGCCGATATCGCGGCCGGCGCTGTTCTCGATGGGCACAATAATGATGCTGTAGAGAATGACCTCGGCCTGTTGCGCTTCGCGAATGGCTTCCTGATAGCTGGTCTTGCTGACGGTATCGCCGCCGTCGGTGATCACGACCATGACTTTGCGGCCACGACGGTCGAGCAGCGCATCGGAGGCGAGATAAAGCGTGTCATAAAGCGCCGTCGCCGCGCCGGGATGGACACGGTTGATGCCACGGTCGATGGTCTTCATGTCGGCAGTGAAGGGCGTCAACTGATCGACGATCTCGCTGAACTGAAATAGCGACAGGCCGTCGATGGGGCGCAGGATGGCATGGGCAAAGCGGCGCGCCGACTCCAGTTCCAGCTTTAGATCGCCGCGCGTGCTCAGGCTGGTGTCAATGGCGAGGATGATGGAGAGCGGCAACTCCGATTCGCGATGAAAGACCGCGATCTGCTGCGGGACGCCGTCCTCGAATAACTGAAAGTCGTCCTGCTTGAGCGCTGAGACTGGCGTGCCACCGGCGTCGGTAACGGTGGCGAAGACGTTTACCAGCTTTACGTTCACTTTAAACGTCGTGGTGGGTTGATCGTCCGGGCTGGTGGATTGCTGGTTCTGCGCCGCGGGAGGTCGCGGGACTGATGAAGGAGGACGAGGCACGGTGCTCTGCGCCTGGCCGAAGGCGGATGCGAGCAGGCATGTCAGGGCGAGAACGCCGATGGCACGCAGGATCCGGGGATTAAGGGACATTCGTAAGTGTAAACACCATTTCTGACAATTTGACGCGTTGCGTTAAAGGCGGCTCGCTGTTGGCGTCCGAAAGTGGACGCTATTGTTGTCCGGCCCGCGGAATCTCCTCCGGAAAGGGCTCGCCGTCGGCCCAGGTTGCGCCGTCTTCGAAGAACTCCTTCTTCCAGATCGGCACCGTGGTTTTCAGCGTATCGATGAGCCAGCGGCAGGCGTCAAAGGCCGCGGCCCGATGCGCCGACGCAACCGCAATATAGACGCTGCTTTCGCCGATCTGTAACCGTCCTACGCGATGGATGATGCGCACATCGCGAATGGCAAAGCGTGATAGAGCCTGGCGGGCGAGATCTTCCATCTTGGTCAGCGCCATGCGATCGTAGGCGGAATATTCCAGATAGAGCGTGCGGCGGCCGCGCGAGTTGTTGCGCACAATGCCGTCGAAGATCGCTACCGCGCCGTCCTCCGGTTTCTTGATTGCCGCGAGGATTGCCGCCGTTTTGATCGGACCGGAGGTGATGCGGGCGTGCTCGGAGATCAACGGTGCCGGCATTTCGGCGGTGGATAGCTCGTCGTTGAGCTTGCCGCCGCTGACTGGCGGGATCAGGGCTATTTCGTCATCTTCGCGCAGGACTGTTTCGCCGCCCGAGTATTCGTAATTGACCGCCAGGGCGATGGCTCCGCGGAAGTCGCTGAGCTTGGGAATGCGGTGCTGCAGCTGGGCGAAGAGATCTGCCAGACGGGAGTTCTCGCCGAGTTGGACGACCTCCTTCTCGCGGCCCGCGATCTCGCGCAGCATTCCAAGGTAGACGACACGCACCTGCATAACAGTTAAGGATAAACTACGCGACGAATGCTAAGGCGGGGTGATTGTTCACCACGGAAACACGGAGTGCACGGCAAGTGATCGAGAGCGATGTCTTGGAGTGATCTCTTTGGTAAATCGTCTGTTCTAACCAATCGGCTGTATTCTCGTCATATCCTGTAGGTTGAAGTCTGCGGGGGTGGAGATGGGTTTTTTGAGCCGCAGTCATAGCGGTCGAACACCAAGCGGAATCGCATCGCGAAAATCCGTACAACCGAAGTATCCAACTGGCTGCGCTGGCGCTGCTGATGTGTCTGGCAATACCGGCGGCCGCGCAGGTCGATCTCAAGGTACATCCGGCGCCGGATTTTGGAGCAGGCGTGGTCTGGCTGGATGAAGGCGCAGCCACGCCGCATCACATCTCGGACTATAAGGGCAAGGTGGTGCTCATTGATTTCTGGGAGTACACCTGCATCAACTGCATTCGCGACTTCGGCGTGGTGAAGCGCTGGTACACCAAATATCACCAGTATGGTTTTGAGGTGATTGGCGTCCACTACGGCGAGTTTGAAATCGGCTTCGACGTGAACAACGTTCGCGAGGGCGCGCAGCGCTACAAGCTGCCGTGGCCAGTGGTTGCCGATCAGAAGGGCACGACGTGGCAGGCGTATCAGGCGGACGGCTGGCCGGAGCGTTACCTTATCGATCCGCAGGGGCAGATCGTGATGAAGGTCTTCGGCGAGGGCAACAACGTGCAGATGGAGACGAAGCTTCGTGAGCTGCTGGCGGTGGCGCATCCCGAGGTGCTGAAGATCCCGCTCGACAGCAGCGATGACGAGTTCAGCGCAAAGTGCGGCAACGTGACGCAGGAAACGTACGTTGGGGAGATCCACGGGCGCGGTTCGGTTGACGATATGAACGGGCACCACGCCGGCGACACGGCGGAGTTCACGCCGCCGCATTCACCCGCCGACGGCAGTGTAGAGTTGGTGGGCAAGTGGAAGGTCGAGAAGGACGGCATGACAGGCGAGGCTCAGGGCGCCAACGCCGAGGTGCGGTATCACGCGCGATCGATGTACGCGGTCATGAGCCTGAACGGCCCGAAGAAACTGAAAGTGTATCTAGTGGAGGATGGCGGGCCGTTCTCCAAGGACGATGCCGGCGCGGATGTGAAGTTCGACGGCAAGGGCGCGTACGTAGAGGTGACCGAAGGAAGAATGTATTACCTGGTGCGCAGCCCGAGGTTCACGGCACACTTGATCTCGCTCGAGCCGGAGGGCCCGGGGCTGACGCTGCACTCCTTCACCTACGGGAACAATTGCCAGCTGGAAGATTTGGCCCAGGGCACTGGCGCGACCAGCCCGTAGCCATTAGCGCTTAGCAATCGAGCCGCCGAGCGAGCGAAGCGGGTGCCCCACCCAAGCCGGTGTTGCTTGGGTGGGATTTTTGTTTTGGTGAACCACTATACTTAGATACTTGCGCATCGGAGCACTCCCCGCCGAAGATCGACTCGCGCGTAGCGAACCATGAACAGTCCCGCATCTCCAGTTACCGGCAACGTAGCCGAAGCCAACGGCGCAGAATCGGCTGGCGTGAGCCGGAAGTTGTCAGGCTGGTATCAGTCGATCTGGTTTGATCTGGCGATCGCGCTGGTGGCGGGATTCTTGTATGCGCTGCTGGTGATGGGGCCGCAGCCGTTGAATCCACGCAACGTGAATTGGATTGCGTTTGATCCGGCGTATCACTACATCGGGTGGGAGCTATACCGGCAGGACCCGCATCTGCATTGGCCGCTGACGTATACGGACCGGCTGGGATATCCGGAGGGCGAGTCGGTGGCGCTGCTGGATCTGAATCCGCTGATGGCCGTGGTGCTGAAGCCGGTGTCGTTTTTATTGCCGGAGCCGTCGCAATATTTCGGGCTGGAAGTGATTCTGTGTTGCACGCTGCAATTCTTCTTCGCGTTTCGGCTGCTGCGGATGATGGTGAAGCGGGCGGAAAGAGTTCGCGCGGAAGGACCGCAGGGGCTGAAGCCCTACTATGGGGAGCTGGGGTCGGCACGGCTCAAGCCGTGCCCTGATACGAAGCAGGTGCCGTCGGCTGAAGCCGACTCAGGCAAGGAAATAGGCGGCGTGGACGCTGGCCTGAAGGCCAGCTCTACCGTCGAGGCCGGCTCGACCCTGAAGGCCAGCTCTGCCGTAAGGGCCAGCTCCACCGTCATCGACCTTCTTGCCGCAGCGCTTGGAGCTGCCTTCTTTCTGCTGGCGCCGCCGCTGAACTATCGCTTCTGGGGACATTACTCGCTCAGCAATCAGTGGCTGTTGGTGGCGTCGCTGTATGTCTTCGCTCGGGCACAGCAGGCTGCCCCGAATACGGTCCGGCGGTTTGTGATCTCGGCGGCAATTCTGACGGCGATTGTGACGGGCACGAATCCGTACCTGGCGTTTCAAGTTCTGCTGCTATTGATTGCCGGCGTGGCGAGCCTGCTGTGGCAGAAGCGGCTGAGCGTCGCGAAATCGGCCGGCGTAGTCGCCATGCTGATGGCGATTGGGTTTGTGGTGGCGTACTCACTGGGTCTGGTGATCAGCGGCGGCAAAGGCTACAGCAGCGGCGGATATCGCGATCTCTCAATGAACCTGCTGGCGCTGTTCGATCCGCGGACGTTTACGTCGATCATTTTCCCGCGACTGCATAGCGCCAGTCCCGGACAGTACGAGGGCTACAACTATCTCGGCGGGGGAGTGCTGATCATTGCGGTAGTGGTGATCGTCGCCGCGATCATCCGCAAAGGCAAACTGCCAAGGCCTGACAAGCGCTGGTTCGTGCCGCTGGCGGCGTGTTGCCTGCTGCTGACGTTGCTGGCGCTCTCGACGAAGATCACGCTGGGCGGGCGAACGCTGATCGACATTGATCCCGACGGGAAGCTGACTCCGCTGTTTGCGCCGTTGCGCTCGACCGGCCGTCTGTTCTGGGCGCCGTACTACGCGATCCTGGCTGCGATTCTCGCGGCGCCGTTTCTGCTGTTTCGCAGAGCGTGGGCGACGCTGCTGATCGGGGCGATGTTCGTGTTGCAATTTGCCGACACGGCCGCGCTGCGGCAATGGGTGCGCTCGACGATCAGCGACGAGCATCCGTCGCCGCTGAAATCGGCGATCTGGTCGCGGCTGGGCGCGCAGCATCAGAACCTGATCGTCTTGCCGGCGTGGCAGTGCGAACATGCGGCGTCGCCCGGCGGCATCGAGGGATATCGCATCTTTGGATTTCTCGCGGCCGCGCAGAAGATGCGGACCAACAGCTACCAGTCGGCGCGCTACACCGGAGTGGCGCAAGATTTTCATTGCTCGCAGGCAGTCGAGCAGGTCGAGAAGAACGGGCTCGCGGCGGACACGGCGTACGTCGTCATGCCGGAAGTTGCGGCGGCGATCGCGCAAGGGCCGACGGGAGCCGGGAAATGTCACGACCTGGACAACTTCATTCTGTGCTCGACGAAGACGGACTTCGGGCTCAGCCCGGTGCTGATGACGACGGAGCAGCGAGCGGAAAATGGCGTTGCGAATCCTGGGCTCGAGGACGGCACGACGGCGCCGTGGTCGACGAGTGGCGCGAGGACAGCGGTCAGCACCGTGACGGCGCACACAGGCACATACAGCCTGGCGATGACGGGAGCAGGTACGGCCTATCAGGACATCAACGGACTGGAGCCGGGCGCAACGTACACGGTGTCGGCGTGGGTTGCGGGCACGGCAGGCGCATCGACAACGGCAGAGCTCATCGTCTACGACATGAGTGATAACGTGAGCCCCTCGTCGCGGATTGTTCAGACGAGTCCGGCCTGGCAACAAGTCACGCGCTCGTTCAAGGTAGGACGCGAGGGCGCGATTCGCATCAACCTGGCGCGCGGGCCGAGCGATGGCACGGTGTACTGGGACGACATTCATCTTTCCCAAGGGACTTCTTCGAAATGATCGAGGCGGACTCCAACGCGACGGAGGCCAAGCAGGCAGCGCAGCCGAGCTTTGCACAAAAACTCTTGCTGCTCGTGATCGCGGCGGTCGTTTGCCTAATCGTCTTTCTCGGGCTGGATGCGGCGTACAGCCATTTTTCGCGGAAGTCGTCGGTGCCGACGCCGGCGGAGATCTTCGGATGCCTGGGCCGCGATCGTCTGCGCGTGCTGGCGCTGCAGCCGAACTGCTCTTGCACGCGCGCGTGGGGACGCGAGCGCTATCAGCTCAACGTCAACAGCATGGGATTTCGTGACGAGACGGTGCGCGAGGTACCGCTCACCGATCCGCGGCCGAGAATTCTGATGCTGGGCGATTCGTTTACCGAGTCGATGGGGCCGTGGAAGGACAGCTTCGTAGGACAGATTGCGGCGCGTTTTCCGCAGTACGAAATTTTGAACGGCGGGGTGGGAGGGTATTCGCCGTCGAATTATCTGAACACCGCGCGGATTGCGCTGAGCAAGGGCCTGGAGTTCGACGAGGCGATCGTCTTCATCGACATGTCCGACGTGCAGGACGAAGCCGCGTTGGTGCGTGACGTCGGCGATTCGGGCGCGGTGGCGCTGGCGCCGGAACAATTGCACTACCAGACGTGGTATTCGAACCTGCGGAACTTCGCCAGCAAATATCTGGTGCTGACGAACTACCTGTGGGAACTGGCCGAGCGCACGTGGGTGCGGTTGGGCTTCTACCATCTGGATCACGGATTCAACGGCAACGTTTTCGATCTGGAGCGGTCGGGGTGGACGTATCGCAAAGTCGTCGAGGACAAGCCGTTCGAGGAGGGATTTGCGCCGCTGGGAGTGGAGGCCGGGATCGCCAAAGAGAAGCGCAAGATGGACGAGTTGTACCAGGACCTGGCGAAGCGGAACATCCCCATCAGCGTGGTGGTGTATCCGTGGCCGGCGACGCTGATCTACGACAATCTCGAGTCGCGCGAAGTCCGCATCTGGCGGGATTGGTGCGAGGGCAAGTGCAAGCGGTTCGTCACCGCGTTTCCGGAGTTCTTTGCGGTGAAGGAGCAGTGTCCGAAGTCGGCGCCGGGATGCTGGTATTTGAAGGATTATTTTTTTGGCGACATTCATTTGAGTGCCGAGGGAAACAAGATTGTGGCGGATGTGGTGAGTAAGAGTTTGGAGCAGAGTCCGGCGGTTAAACGGGAAACGATGAGCCACACGCCGTAGTGACCCGAGTCGAGGAAGACCTTTGACACGCCAACGCCGGCTCTCTAGACTGAGGCCCATGGAAGTACATTTCAAGCCTGAGACGGAATCGCGGCTCAATGAACTGGCCAGCAGGAGCGGCCGGGCGACGGATGAGCTCGTGGAAGATGCATTGGCCGGGTATCTGGAGGAGGTAGCGGTCGTGCGTGAGATCCTCGACGGCCGCTACGATGACGTCAAAAGCGGGCGAGTAAAACCGGTTGACGGCGAAGCATTCTTTGAGAACCTACGGCGCCGCGAGGACTCGACAAAATCCTGTCGCCCCTAAAGGGGCTCGGAATTCACAATGCGAAGTTGACCCAGCGCTTCCGCGCTGGGCTAATCACTTTCGTCTCCGCCTGCGGCGGGACTCACTGGCCCCTGATCTCTAGCCCCTAACCCCTTCATCCCGCGCAAGTGTTCGCAATCTCTCTATTCCCGATACGCACTTTCCACAACTGCTCTAGAATCAGAGATTCACTTTGGCAATTGAGGTTCCTGGGGGCCTGAACCTTTGGTCACCTTGGTGCGTATTAAACACTGGCCTCACAAAAGCAACAAACGCAGTAGCCGTACCGAACTGAGTGTCAGTTCCAGGAGACAGGCAATGTTCGCTTTTCATTTCGCAAGGCTGACGGCTCGCAAGACTCTCTGGCTGGGGTTGGCGGGTCTGCTGACTATGGCATGCTGGGCGCAGGACACGACGCCGCAAAGTGCAGAGCCGGCTGCATCGCAGACGTCGCAGCCGGCCACGGACCAGGCCGCACCGCCTAGCGCCGAGCCGCAGGGCGCGCAGTCGACCATGCCTCAAGAGAAGGTGCCCATGCCGCCGTTGACGCCGCTGCCGCAGGCTCCGGCGCCACAGCATAATGCCGCACACCTGTATTCCGACCAGAACTACGCCAAGCCGTTGTCCGGATTTCCCAATTTCATTGCGCCTTACACCGTGCGCCACGTACCGCGGCCGAACCTGATCAATTCATCGATGACGGACACCTTGTTTCACGATGGGCAGATGTACTTGTCGATGAACGACGCCGTCGCTATGGCGCTGGAAAACAATCTCGACCTCACGCTGCAGCGCTATAACCTGTCGATTGCCGATACCGATCTGCTGCTGACCAGCACGGGAGCTTCGGCACGCGGCGTCGGCACCAGCGTGGTACAGGGCACCCAGGGCGGTAATTTGGGTGCGGTGTCGGCGGGAGGCACGGGCAGCTCGGTAACCGGCGCCAGTGGCACCGGGGCAGGCGGAACGCAAGTCGGCGTGGGCGGAGCGGGCGCAGGTGCAGCCGGAATCGTCGTGTCAACTCTCGGTTTCGGTCCGAACATCGATAATTTCGATCCGTCGATCACGGGGACGATACAAGGGGAACGCGCCGCGATTCCTCAGACGAGCTCGGCATTTGTCGGCGTGCCCACCCTGACGCAAAATACCAACACTTACAACTTCGGCTATACCCAGGGTTTTTCCACGGGCACGCTGATGAGCCTGACCTTCGACAACAGCTATTACACCAGCAACAACGCCTTCAATTTGGTGAACCCGACCCTGACTCCCCAGTTCCGTTTCCAGCTGCGGCAACATCTGCTGCAGGGCTTCGGCTTCGATCCCAACCTGCGCTGGATTCGCATCGCGCGCAACAACCGCGAGATTGCCGACGTGGTCTTCCGCCAGCAGATCATGGTCACCGTCTCGCAGGTGGAAAACATCTACTGGGACCTGGTGACCGCCTACGAAGCGGTGAAGGTCAACGAGCGGCAGCTGCTGCTGGCGAACAAAACCCTGTCCGACGATCAGGAGCAGGTGCGAATCGGGACCATGGCGCCGATCACGCTGGTGCAGGCGCAGAGCGGCGTGGAGAGCGCCAAGCAGAACCTGATCATGGCCCAGACCAATCTTCAGCTGGAACAGCTGCTGATCAAGAACGCGATCACCAAGAACATTCAGGACCCGCTGCTGGCAACGGCGCCGGTGATCCCGACCGACACCCTGAAGCCGAGTGAGCAGTACGAAGTGCGGCCGGTGGAAGACCTGATTCAAGAGGCGTTGCAGAGTCGTCCGGAAATTGCGACGGCGCGCATTCAGCTGACCAACTATGAGATCACGCGCAAGTCAGTGCGCAATGCGCTTCTGCCGACGCTGGATGTGTTCGCGTTCTATGGCGCTTCAGGACTGGCGGGACCGCAGAATCCGGCGATTCCTACCTGCCCGCAGGTGAACATCTTCGGCGAGTGTTATCAGCCGGGATTGGTTCCGACCAGCTACGGCTCGGCGTTTTCCAATCTGTTCAACAGCACCGGCCCGGACAAGGGCATCGGCGTGAATCTCACCATTCCGCTTCGCAACCGTGCGGCGCAGGCCAACCAGGTTCGCTCGGAGCTGGAGTATCGCCAGCAGCAAGTGGCGCTGCAGCAGACGGAGAATACGATCACGCTGCAGGTGCGGCAGGCGCAGTTCGGCTTGCAGAACAACTTCGCCGCGCTCAAGGCGGCGATCGCAGCGCGTGACTATGCGAAGGAGAGTCTCGACGCCGAGCAGAAGAAGTTCAGCTACGGAGCTTCGACGCCGACGCTGGTGCTGCAGGCTTCGAGCAACTTGACGCAGGCGGAGTCGAACGTGCTGAACTCGGCCGCCAATTACGAGAAGGCGAAAGTCCTGCTGGAATACTACACGGGCGAGACGCTGACCAAGCTGGGCATCAGCGTTGCAGACGCCGAGTCCGGGAAAGTGCAGCATAAGCCGACGGTGCCTGGACTGGTGCCGGCCGATGTGCAGAACATTCTGCGGACACCGAAAGGCTCGACGCTACCCGGCGATCAGGCGGCTCCGCCGCCCGCGCAGCCAAATGCGCCTCCGGCGAACACGCCTCCGCAGCAGAATGCGGAGCCGCAGGGGTAGCGGCAGGAGAAGCGGGGGCCTTCAGAAACAGTGGAGAAATGCACGAACTTTGTTGCAAGCTCCTGCACAGGGGAGCTGGCGATTCACCTTTGCTTCCAACCGCTTAGAGTGGAGACGAAATTGCACTATTATCGCCCCGGATCCTGTCTCGAGCTCGACTCTCGGCGATAGCAACCATGGTGAAAGCTGTCGCCAGACAGCCTCCTTCGACGTCAGAGGAGACACTCCATGAAGAAACTGCTTGTCTTCAGTCTGGGGCTGGTCCTCGCAGCTTTCCTGGCCAGCGCTACCTTCGCTTACGCCGACGATGTTCAGGAGCCGTTCCCCACTGCGGGTGACGCCTACTGCAGCGCGACCAACGGTTGCGGGACATTGCCGGCAGGCGGCCGAACTGCTTCGATGTGGACCACCGGCGATTACGTTGAGTCGGCGCTCTTTAACACCGGGCAGCCCTCCATCAACGGCCTCAGCTACAACTTCAACATCTGGGACGATCTGGGCGGCGGCAACAACGAGACCGTCGGCTACTGGGTGAACGGTGTTGAAATTGGCACGGTCACCGTCAACGATTGCAACTATTGCCAGGAGAACGTGAACTTCAGCGGTACCTTCAACTTCGCCAGCATCAGCGCCCAGGGCGGCGGCTACACGCTGGAAATGATCCTGCAAAACACCATTCCTCCGGGCGGCGGATCGATCGCCTTCGACGATGGTGGCGAGGCGACGCTGAGCAATAGCTCGGGCAGTTCAGTGCCGGAGCCGGGCAGCATTCTGCTGTTTGGTACCGGAGTGCTGGGCATCGCGGGCTTGGTGCGCCGCAAGATCAATCTGTAAGTTTCGCTCCCTGCTTGGGAAGCCGGAGCCAACCAGCTCCGGCTTTTCTTTTGCGCGATGGGCAAGGAATCGATCGGTCGTTTTCCGCACTCACTCAGGTGCACTGTGTTACGGAGTTTTGAATCTCTGCAACTTAGGCTGTGGTGCACCACCCTTTTCCACAGCGTTATGCACATTTCTGTTGAAAACCGCGTCGGGACATTGCGGAAATGCGCCATACGGCGTTGCGTGCACGCCGCAACTGCTGCGATACAATGGCGACTTCTCCAGGGACGGTGGCATGGTCAGCAAGAGCAAGAATCCTTCGGTCAAGCGATCACCAAAGAAAACTTCAACTGATAAAGCGGCGGCATCAGTACCACAGGCCAAAGCCAACGGCAACGGATCCACGCCGTCGAACGGCGAGACGCTGCGCAACCTGTACGCTTCGTTGCTGCGATGCCGGTTGATGGAAGAGCAGGTTTCGCGATCGCCCGAGCTAGCCGCGAAATACGACTTCGTGGTGGGCTATGAGGCAGTTGCCGTTGCGGGGGCGGCAGCTCTGACAGCGGGAGACACCATCTCCGCATCGCCGCGCGATCTGGCGGCGCTGGTCGCCGCAGGAGTTTCGTCGGACGCGTTGAGGAGCGACTCGAATCGCTGCGATCGAGCGACACTGCTGGGCTTCACTTCCCTGTCGGACGATCCCTTCAATGTCGGGACGGGGATCGCGCTGGCTTACAAGCTGCAGAAGAAGCAGGGTGTCGCGGTGGCGCTGGGCAATCAGGAGGCGTCGCTGGACGGCGCGCGCGAGGCGCTGAAACTTGCCGGCTCGGGGAAGCTGCCGGTTGTTTACGTGATTAAGAACAGCAGCGACGGCGCGGCGTATGCTCCCCACCTGAAGGCGGTGAGCCTGCTGGCGCGCGATGGGGGATTTCCGGGCGTGATCGTCGATGGCCAGGATGTGGTCGCGGTATGGCGGGTGGCGCAGGAGTCGGTCTATCGTGCGCGCAACGGCGGCGGCCCGACGCTGATCGACTGCCGTATGGACGCGACACGCGATCCGCTGGCGCACATGGAGCACTACTTGCGGAAGCGGAGTTTGTGGGATGAGGCGTGGCGGGAGAAAGTAGAAGAAACGATCCGAGCGGAGTTTGGTGTCACGGTAGGCTAGGCAGGTTTGTAACAGGGCACGGCTTCAGCCGTGCCGTACACATGCGCAAGAAGGCAGGGCTTGGGCGCTTGAGCGAATGCTCAAGCGCCCAAGCCCGTGTGATTTATAAGCCTGTTCGGCACGACTCAAAGTCGTGCCCTGTTACGAACCTGGATTAATCCCGAAGGAACAGGTGGACGCGCGCCGGCATAGTCCCCGTCTTGTTTTCCGTTCTACAGCTTCTCGTAAAAATCGCAGGCCGAGCATGAGATGTACATGCCGCCGGGGATGTCGCGCTCGCGATCTTTGATGCGCTTGACTACACGCGTGGGCTTGGCGCACTTGGGGCAATCCGTGCTCCTGGAGGTATCCATTACCTTCTTGCGATCTGCGGTCTTTGCGATTTTCATTCTCTTCTCCTGAAATGCTTGGTATCAGGGCACGACTTCAGTCTTGCCGTTGCGCCCTAAACAGCTGGGGCTTTAGCCCCTGCGAACCGGCCAGGGGCTAAAGCCCAATCCCTGTGGCCTGGAGTGCGGCACGCCTGAAGGCATGCCCTGATACAAGGCTTGCAAATTAAGTTACGTTTCCATGATCGAAGCGGAGGGGCGCGGCTGCGCGCTGCACATGTCTCCGGCCCACGCTCCTCAGGAGCGGCTTCGACTGCAGGTGGCACGTATGCGTGCCTTCGTTACTCGCCTGGTAGCAAGATTATTTTACATGACAGAACGGTGTCACGCTGGAAGGGCGCGGCCTTCACAGGCAGTCGACCGACGCGTGCTTTCGGGTAGTGCTGGCCTTCAGGCCAGCGTTTAAGCCGTTTATTTTCTATCCTGAGTCGGCTTCAGCCGACGACACACGGGTCGCGCTATGAATTTTTCAGCACTTTTCCGCAGCCTGTGAAAGCGTGCCGTCAGATTATTTCCAGGAAAGATGTGCCATCCTGAGCGAGTCCCGCCTGTTCGCAGAACGGGCGGGACGAGTCGAAGGACCCCTATTGTCATCGAGATTCTTCTCCGGATAGGGGTCCCTCGACTTCGCTCGGGATGACACCTCAAGAAAGCTTCCGATCTGCACGCCTGAACAGGCTCCGGAAAAGCGCGTAATACAACTTGTGTGCCGTCGGCTGAAGCCGACTCAGACAAGGAAATAAATGGCTTAGACGCTGGCCTGAAGGCCAGCTCTACCCGAAAGCACGCGTCGGTCGACTTTTTCCGCAGCCTGTGAAGGCGCGCTCCACCCAACCGCACACGCTATTCTACCCGCTTCATCGGCAGGTCCTTGCCGCCGGTGTGGAGGATCATGGTGGTCACGCGGCCGGAGGTGTCGAGCTCGAAGCGGTATTCGTCATCGGCGGTCTTGGAGAAGAACTGGCGCTCGCCTTCGGCGCCCAGTTCCTGCCTGGGCTCGTCGTTCTCCTGCACAAAGAGCGTGTTGCCCACGCGCGTGATCGCCAGCACGATCTTCGGCGAGAAGCGATAGCGGCCCACGTACTTGTCCAGGAGCTTGGGATCGACCGCGACCTCTTTGTGCTGCTTGAGCGGCGGGCGCGGCGGCAGCTGATCGTAGGGCGTGAACCGCTCCCACTCGATCGGCGTCCAGGTGTTGTGCAGCAGCGTCTCCAGCAGCGCCTTGTAGATGCCTTCGCCGTTGGAGCTGTTGGTCATGATCAGGATTCCCGTGCCCAGCTTGTCGAAGCAGACGGTGTAGTGGCGCCAGCCTTCGTCGTGGCCTTCTTTGAAAAACGCGCGGCCGTAGGGCGTGAAGTACAGGCCCCAGCCCAGGCCATAGCTGAGCTTGATGCCGCGATTGGCGTCGGTGGTCTCCGTGTTGAGCGAGGGGAACCCGTGCTTCTGGTAGATCTGGACTTGCGGCGTGAGCATCTGCTCGCGTGTCTTTGCGTCGGGGTTACGGCCCTGCAGAATCGCCTGCAAGAGATTTGCGTAGTCGTGCAACGTGGTCTGCATGCCGCCGGCGGCGTCGGCGGTCTTGCGACGCTCGGGTCCGAGCGAGCGGCCGTACTCGTCGTAGCCGTTGGCGAAGTCGCTGTCGAAGCGCTCCTCCCAAACCATGCTGGTGCGCGTCATGCTGTCGGGCGCGAAGATGTGCTCGCGCATCAGCTCGTTCACGGATTTCCTGGTGACCGTTTCGACCACGAACTGCGCCAGGTCGATGCCCTCGCCGGAGTAGGCGAAGCGCGCGCCGGGCGTGAAGTTGATGTTGAGCTTGTGATCGTCGGTGAAGGCGCGCAGGTTGGGAAAGCCGGTAGTGTGGTCGAGACACATGCGCAGCGTGATCAGCTTGTAGCGTTCGTCGCCAGCGAGGTCGCGATAGAAGGTGTACTCCGGCAGCGGCTTGGGCAGGTACTGGTAGACCGGCTTGCCGAGATCGACGACGCCCTGCTCGACCAGATCCATCACCATGGTTGCGAAGGCCGACTTGGTGAGCGACGCCGCGGTCATCACCGAGTCGGGCGTGAGCGGCAGGCTCTTCTCTTTGTCGCGGAGGCCATAGGTTTTCATGTACGCGATCTTGTGCTCGTTGAAGATGGCGATGCCGACGCCCGGGACTTCGGCCGCTTGCATCAGGCGAGTGACGGTCGCGTCGATCTCGGCCGAGGAGATGGTGGTGCCGTCGAGGCGCTCCACGGTTTGAGCGGAGAGTGAGGTGCAAATCAAAACCAGGGCGGCGAGGGCCGAGAAAATTCGTCGTCTCACAGCGCGCTCCTATTGTTTTCCAACAGGGATAATGACACAGCTTGTATGGGAAGGCAATAGGAGGTTGCGACACCAGGGGCGATCATGCGGGAAGATACGCAGACGAGCCGATCGGAGTTCGACCGGGCTGGGTGGAGCATCGCTTCAGCGGTGCAGATGGATGATGCTTTTGAAGTCGGCTTTAGCCGCCGAGGTACTGAAGAACACTTACCTCAGGCGCTAAAGCGCAGTCTCTTAGATTACGCGTTAATGCACGCCTGAAGGTGTGCTCCACCCACGGCGGGGAATGAGAGGTGGGGCGTAACTTCTCTGCCGCCCTGAAGGCTGGATTCGCGCCGCAACCTTCGTGTCGCGTACCCGCGGAACCGGCTGTGGAGAAAGTTTCGCTAAGCGATCGACTCAGGCAATGAATGGGCTTGTTCACCCAGATGCTCCATCAGTGCCTTTCGTGCGGCCCGCAGCGAAGGCAGCGATTTGGTTACGCGAATCGTTCGACCGAGGTCGGCTGCTACGGTTCCAACAACAGCTTGAATTCCGCCGTCCGGTTGAGATGAACCAGTCCATGCGGCAGGTTGTCGTCGCCGAATAAGAATTGGATGTCCAGCGGACTCCAGCGATCCCTGGCCCGCAACGCCTGGGGAGATCACGGAACTGCTTGTCAACGCACCAGTTTCCCAGGGCGAATCTCGCTGCGGTAGAGCTTTTTCGTCGATGGCAGGCGCGATGTGGCGGCGGCTGCGCTCTTCCGCTGAGCGCCTGCCGAGCGACGTCGGTTAGATCGGCGGCATCTTGCGCAATGGCTTCCAATTGCTCCGCCTTGGGGAGTAAATCTTCGCCGAACGTTGGCGATTGCGCGGAATCCGGATTCATGCGACGCAGTAGACGGGAGGCTCGGATGCCTTGATGATTTTTATTTCATAGTGTCCGCCGTCTTTATCGCTGCCCACGGGAACAAGCAAGGGATACTCGTACTTCTTGGCGCCAGGTAATTGGCACCCTCGTTATGGGAGAGAGATTGGCAAAGCGTAAGAACGGCTTGAAAACAGCTAGTGAGAAGGCCGTTTGGCCGCTCCTGTTGGGTGACATACCAGGGACGATATCCAGGGCTCCCGCTGGGCTAATTACTGTCGTCACCGCCTGCGGCGGGACTGGCATCATTCTCTGCTGATTTAGCTCGAGTGATTAAAGAAAGGTGCGGCGCATTTTAAAAATGGGGTACGGCGTCTTGAACCCCTCTGCGCATCGGATAGTTCACCGCTTTAAGCAACTCCCGGTCAGGTGGGGTTCAAGGTTGAAGGCAGTACCAGTTGCGACGCTGACGAGCGTGCTTGCGAGGCGAAGAATTCGCCAGCCGATATCGGCTTACCGGTTTCGATCTTGCGAAACAAGCGATAGCTTTCCCCGCCAAGGTAGACGTGCAGAGAAAATACCTCTCCGAGAGCGCCCATCACCGAGCAGTAGCAAATATCGCTGGACTGCGGATCTTGCAGCAGAACCAGGTTATGGTCCGCCAGCACGTTCCATGGCTGCCGGAGGGTGAACTCGGCCGCGGCGTCGCATAGCCGGGTTGCAACTTCTAACGATGGTCCTTCTTCTCCTGCCAATTGCTTCTGGAAGAAGCGAGTTGGACTTGCGGCTTTATTAACCTCAGTCGGCTTAGGCATCGGACATTTATTCCTCTTGATCTGTGGCGCCCCTGAAGGGGCTTTGGAAGACTTGACGGCCGGCCACCCAGCGCTGAAGCGCTGGGCTATGATATGCCGCGCCTCCGGCGCTGGCCTTACCCGTCGCGCGCTCAGTGGTGATCTAATATTCGGAACGACTCCACGATCCGGGTAACAACCGAAGGTTTTGGAGTGTCCACAGGCCAGCTGGCTGCGACCGTGTAGAGGGTTCCGTTCTCGCAGAAAAATCGGCCGTAGATTTCGTCACCTTGCGAGCCCTTGTGTTCACATTCGAAGCCGGCGTGACCATCGAGTGAAACATCTTTCAGTGACGATGCGCCCCAGCGAGCACGCATGCCTTGCTTCCACGAAGCCAGTTGCGCCGGGCAATCCTCGACGTCGCCGGCCGCCGATAGATTTATGACGACGTCGCTCGACGGATGGAGCGTGTATTGCGTGTTGGGATGATCGGGGTCCTTCCAGGCGCTGGGTGGCGAGGGCAAGGTTATCGCAAAGCCGTCGCTCCGGTATACGTATTCCTTCCATGAAGGCGTGCTGCGTTGTGCCGCCAGCAGACCGCCGAGCATGAGGATCGGAATCGGGATCACCGCCCAAATGTTTTTCATTGGCGCTAACTCCTCCGGCTGCGGGCGACGGCTTCGCGGGCTTCCTTGTCGGCGGTTTTGCGGCGCTCGGTTTCGCGCTTGTCCCAGTTCTGCTTGCCCTTGGCGACGGCTATCTCCACCTTCACGCGGCCATTCTTGAAGTAGAGGCGCGTGGGGATCAGGGTCAGGCCTTTCTGCTGCGTCTTGCCGATGAGCTTGTTCAGCTCGGTGCGATGGACCAGCAGCTTGCGGGTGCGCAACGGCTCGTGGTTGAAGATGTTGCCGTGCTCGTAGGGGCCGATGTGGGCGTTGATGAGCCAGAGCTCGCCGTCCTTGACCAGGCCGTAGGCGTCCTTGAGATTGGCGCGGCCGTTGCGGACCGACTTGACCTCGGTGCCGCGCAGGGCGATGCCGGCCTCGAACTTTTCCTGCAGGAAGTAGTTGTGCGAGGCGGCGCGGTTCTGCGAAGCGTCGCGATCGCCGCTGGCGACGGGGTCGCGGCGGCCGGGCTTCTTAGCAGGAGCGGGTTGGGCGGGACGAGGCATATAAGGCGTTTAGTCAGTGTAGACGGTTCGAGGGCGGAGAGAAAACCGGGTGTATCTGTGAACCGCTCTTCAAATCGAGAAGGATGGAAGGAGTCTGTCGCCCCTCAATAAGCCTGTCGCCCCTGAAGGGGCTCTAATTCCAATTCGACGTTTACCCAGCGCTGAAGCGCTGGGCTATCATCTTCCGCGCCTACGGCGCTCGATTACCGGCCGACTAACTCCGGTGCCGAAGGGAAACGGTTCATCTCGATCAAAGCCTTCCACTCAGGGAAAGGCGGCTTGAGTGGGTACCGGCGGCAAGAAGGGTGGAGGATGTAAGAAGCGTGTCGCCCCTGAAGGGGCTCAGGATTTGATTTGGCCGGTTACCCAGGGCTGCCGCCCTGGGCTAATTACTTTCATCCTGCGGAACCAGCGTCCCTCTCAGCTCTGTTATATAACGGAAAAATGCGTGGTTTTCTTTCCCGTTTTTGCTGCTGCTGTGCTGCACGTCCATTCTCGCGCATGCGGAGACGGAGACGAACCCTCATGGACGACACCGATCGCTCCGTTCCAGATTGCCGACAATCTCTATTACGTCGGGAGCCAGGATCTTGCCAGCTACCTGGTCGTCACCCCGAAGGGAAATATTCTGATCAATGCCAACCTCGATAGCTCGCCGCCGCAGATACGGGCGAGTGTGGAGAAGCTGGGCTTCCGCTGGACGGACACCAAGATTCTGCTCAACGGCCAGGCGCATTTCGATCACATGGGCGGCGCGGCCGAGGTGATTCGCGAGACGCATGCGCAGAACATGGTGATGGACGGCGACGTGAGCGTGGTTGAGACTGGCGGACGGTCAGACTTCCTGTCGCCCTCACCCAATATCCCCACCTACGCCCCTGTGCGCGTGGACCGCGTGCTGCACGACGAAGACACGGTAAGCCTGGGGGGCCTGACCTTGACGGCCCACAAGACTGCGGGCCATACGCGCGGATGCACAACGTGGGCGATGCGCGCTCATCTGCCGGGTGAACCAGCGGGAACGTTGCGCGATATTGTCATCGTGGGTGGGGTTGGGTTTTGGTCGGAATATCACCTCGTCGCGACACCCGGCCACCCCGTAAGCTATCCCGGCATTGTTCAGGACTTCCAGCACACGTTTGCGGTCTTGCAGGCTTTGCCGTGTGACGTATTTCTCGGAGCCCACGGCGGCTACTTCGACATGCTCGCGAAACTGAAGCGCTATCCGCAGGATGGTCCGCGCGTCTTTATCGACCCTGCAGGGTATAAGGATTTCGTCGGCAACGCTCAAGAGAAGTTCGAGAAGGCGTTGAGCAAACAGCAGGCCGGCTCGGCTGAAGCCGGCTCAAGGTGAAAACTTGGCGGCTTGGACGCTGGCCTGAAGGCCAGCACTAGCGATACTGTCGCCCCTGAAGGGGCTCGGGGAATGAAATGACGCCTACCCGGCGCTTACGCGCCGGGCTAACGTCATGCCGCCGCTGCGCGGCTGAATTAACGCCAATTTGAGCGGTCTTCTCCCGCCGTAAATCTTCAAGTCGGTTACTCACGCAAACACTGAAGCGGTGCCCTTTCAAACCCACGGTCTTCACCACACTCTGCAGGCGTTCTCGCGCACCATGGGCTGGCCGGCTTTGCAGCCGAAGGCTTCCTCGAAGGCGGCCGAGTTCTGGACCGCGCCGTTCACCCGCCAGCGTCCCGGCGAGTGGGGATCGATGATGGCCAGCTTGCGCGCCTGCTGATCGGTGCGATTCTCGCACCAGATCTGTCCATAGGCGATGAAGAAGCGTTGCTGGGGAGTGTAGCCGTCGATGGGCTTGACCGGCGTGTTGCCGATGATTTTCGTCAGCGCCATGTAAGCCAGCTTGAGGCCGCCGTTGTCGGCGGTATTCTCGCCGAGCGTTAGCCGGCCGTTGACCATCACTTCGCCCTTGTCATCCTTCACGGCCACAAAGCCGGAATACTCGTCAGCCGTACAACTGGCGCGCTCCTCAAAGGCCTTGGCATCGTCGGCCGTCCACCAGTCTTTCAGATTACCGTCGGCGTCGAACTTGCGGCCCTGATCGTCGAAGCCATGCGTGAGTTCGTGACCGATGACCACGCCGATCGCGCCATAGTTCACCGCATCGTCCATGTTCTTGCCGTAAAAGGGCGGCTGCAAAATGCCGGCGGGAAAGTTAATGTCGTTCATGTTGTCACGGTAGTAGGCATTCACCGTCGGCGGAGTCATGCCCCAGTCTTTCTTGTCGGTCGGCTTGGAGATTTTGTTGCGCTGGCGCTGAACCTCAAAAGCCGCAGCGCGCGTGGTGTTACCGGCGTAGTCGTCGCGGGTGACGATGACGGTACTGTAGTCGCGCCATTTGTCGGGATAGCCGATGTTATTGACGATGGCGTTCAGCTTCTCGTACGCCTTCTGTTTGGTGGTATCCGACATCCAGGCCAGCTGGCCGATGTCCTGATGCATGGCCGCTTCGATGGCCTGCACCATCTTCAGCGTGCGCTCTTTACCTTCAGGGCCGAAGGTCTTGTCGACATATAGCTGGCCCAGCGCCATGCCAAGATTGCGATCGGTTGCGGCGACGCAGCGCTTCCAGCGCGGCTCGATTTCTTTCTGGCCGGAAAGGTAGGCGCCGTTGAACTGAAAGTCCTCGTCAACGAAGGCCTTGGTCAGGGTTGGAGCGTAAGTGTCGAGGGCGCGCCAGCGGAGATAAACCTTCCAATCATCGAGAGAAGTTGCGCTGATCTGATCGTTCACCGCCTTGAAGAAATCGGGATTGCTGACGTTCAGGTTGGTGAATTTCGGCGCGCCGCTGTCGGCAAAGAATTCGGTCAGCTGAAAATTGGGCGCGCTGGCCGCGATCTCCGTGACCGGCATCATGTGATCGCGAGTGTGGGGATCGCGACGGACGGTGCGATCCATCGAAGCTTTGGCGAGAGCCGTTTCGATTGCGAGCACGGTCTTGGCTTCGGCGGCGGCAACGTCGGGCTTATCGCCAGCCAGCTCCAACATCTTCTGCACGTGTTCGAGATATTTCTGCCGGATCTCGACCGATTTGGCGTCGTCCTTGATGTAGTAATCGCGATCGGGCAGCGTGAGGCCGCCCTGGTCGAGGTTGGCGATGGTCTGGCGCGAGTCATGCATGTCGGGCATCTGGCCGAAGCTGAAGAGGACGCGGACGCCGTCGCGCTGCATGGCGCTGACCTGCGGGATGAGCTGCTGCTTGCTGTTCAGAGCGGCGATGGCTTTCATCGTGGGCGCGAGCGGCTCGGTGCCGCGCTTCTCGATCACGGTCTCGTCCATGCAGGCGGAGTAGTAGTCGCCGACCTTCTCCTGAATTGCGGTGCGCTGGCCGGGAGCTTGCACCTGCTCCAGAATGTCGCGTAGCACGTAGAGATTGCGCTCGCGTAAGCCGTAATAGCGGCCCCACGCGGACTTGTCAGCCGGGATGGGATTGTTCTTCATCCAGTTGCCGCAGGAGTACTGGTAGAAGTCGACGCAGGGATCGACGGTCTTGTCGATGCCGGTGAGGTCCAGGCTGGGGATCTCTTTAGGGATGTCGGACGATTGAGAAGAGCCGGAAGTTTGAGCAGCGGAGGAAACCGAGAAGGACAACAGGAGCAAAGCGCAGAGAATTCGCATGACTACCTCAAAAACAGCATTTAGCACTTAGCAGTTGGCATTTAGTCGCGTCTGACTCACCTGAGGCATGGCTCGGTGCTTGCGGCTCTCTAAGTGCCAAATGCTAAGTGCTAAGTGCTAACCACACCCCGGCCCTTCACGTTGGCGCGGATGAATTCGATGATGGAATCCATCGGCGTGCCCGGCTGAAACACTGCGGCCACGCCTTGCTTTTTTAGCGCCTCGACATCCTGATCGGGGATGATGCCGCCGACCAGCACCAGCACGTCGTCCATGTGGTTCTGCTTGAGCAGGTCCATGACACGCGGCACGATGGCATTGTGCGCGCCGGAGAGGATGCTGAGGCCGATGACGTCGACGTCCTCCTGCAGCGAGGCGGTGACGACCATCTCGGGGGTCTGGCGCAGGCCAGTGTAGATCACTTCCATGCCGGCATCGCGCAGCGCGCGGGCAATGACTTTGGCGCCGCGATCGTGGCCGTCGAGGCCTGGCTTGGCAACAAGTACTCGAATTTTAGGATTAGAAGACATGAGTAACGCTCTTCGCTCCTCGCCTTTCGCTAACTCGCGCGCGATCAGGCAGAGGATATGAGTTCGGTCAGCCAGCGAATCTGGGCTGAACAAGCGATGATATACGCTGCGCCAATTTTTCGTAAGTGAGGCGCGACACAGGAAGAGGGTTAAGAAAACAAGGGGCCAGGGATGAGGGCTGGGGGCTAGCAATTTTGTGCAGGGGCTGAAGCCCACCCTTCGCGCAACCGTTTTCGGCACGACTAAAGGTCGTGCCCTGATACGAGGCGGCCGGGAACGATTTTGCCAAAGCTGATACCAGGCAGCTGAGATCGAATCCAACTGAGCGCCTGATCGCAATGCCCTGGTCCCTAGCCCCCAGTCCCTAAGCACAGCCCCTTATAATGTCTTCACCATGCGGATTCGCCTGCTCACGTTGATTCTGTTTATCGCGACCGGATTTGCCCGCAGCCAGGATCTCCAGATCCAGCCGCTGCCCTCGCAAGGGATGATTGTGGGCCAGGGTTACACCTTGCCGCTGCAGGCGACCGGCGGAACAGTCGCCCTACAGTTGGCAACTGGTGCAAGGCGAGATGCCGCCGGGGCTGAAGCTGCATCCGCATACCGGCAAGATCACCGGCGTACCGACGGTGCCGGGCGACTATCGCTTCACCATCGGAGCTGCCGACGAGAGCATTCCCAAGTTGCGCGCGCAGCGCGATCTTGTGATCCATGTGATCGCCGGGCTGACGGTCGACTGGAAGGAACCGCCCGCGGTGCATGGCAACAGCATCTCCGGCTCGGCGGTGGTGACGAATGCGACCGGGGTTGATTTCGACTTGACGGTAGTCATCGTCGCGGTCAATCAGATTGGCCGAGCGACGACGCTGGGCTATCAGCACTTCAATCTTCCGGCGCAGAGCACCAGTCCGGTGATTCCGTTCGGCTCGAGTCCGGGAGCCGGGACGTACTATGTGCGCGTAGATGCGGTGGCGCATCAGCCCAGTCATCACTATGTGTACCGCGCCAACAAGCAGACGTCGGATTCGATCAAGGTGACGCAGTTCTAAGAAGAGGTATTCACCACGGAAGCACGGAGAGCACGGAAGTTCTTGGGAGGAGTTGCTGTCACGGGGTTAACCTACGTCGGTAACGCACTCGCCCATCCGCACACGTTTGGCATATTAATAAGCACTATCGGTAGCCGTGAGGGTTCTTTCGAATCACCTCCGTGACCTCCGTGCCTCCGTGGTGAAATGGTTTTTGACCGAGTCGGCAGGACAGCGAGACCGAATGAACCATTTGTCGCGGCAGAAAACCTTCCAGAAGACGATCGAGGCCGAAGGGCTGGACGGCTTCGTCGTCATGCATCCGGCGAATTTGCGCTATCTCTGCGGCTACAGCGGAAGCAATGGGCTGCTGCTGTTTCTCGAGGGGCGGCGCGTCTTTTTCACCGACGGGCGTTACACGCAGCAGGCGCGGGAAGAAGTTCGCGGCGTGCGCGTGGTTATCGCCAAGGGAACGCTGCTGGATACGGCGGCGAGAAGCATTGGCGATGGGAAGCGCGCAGCGATTGGCTTTGAGGCCGATCACACCAGCGTCGCGGCGGCGAACGATATGCGACGGGCGCTGCGAAAGAAAGTCACGTGGAAGCCGGTCTCCGGACTGGTGATGCGGCAGCGGATGGTCAAGGATGACGAGGAGTTGAGCGTCATTCGCAAAGCGGTGCGGATGGGAGCCGAGGTGTACGAGCAGGCGATCGAGAAGATTCGCGCCGGCGTGGCGGAGTCGGAGATTGCCGGCGAACTGGAATTTGCCGCGCGACGAGCAGGCGCCGATGGCATGTCGTTCGAGACGATCGTGGCGGGGGGAAAGCGCTCGGCGTTGCCGCATGGGCGAGCGTCGCACGCGCCGATCCCGCGGCGAGGGTTTGTGGTGATCGATTCCGGAGTGGTGTTTGAGGGCTACTGTTCGGATATGACGAGGACAGTGCACGTCGGTCGAGCGAGCCGCGAAGAGCGGCGCTGGTATGACGCGGTGCTGGAGGCGCAGTTGGCGGGGATCGCGGCTGTAAAAGCTGGCGTGACGGCGGGCGAGGTGGACCATGCTGCGCGCGAGGTGCTGCGGCGAGCCAAGTTGGACAAGTTCTTCACCCACTCCACTGGTCACGGTGTCGGGTTGGAGATTCATGAGCCGCCGCGGCTGGGAACGGGACAGAAGGAAGAGCTGCAAGTTGGGATGGTGGTTACGATCGAGCCGGGAATTTATGTTGCGGACAAGGGCGGCATTCGGATTGAAGACATGGTGGTGGTGACCGCGAAGGGGTGCGAGGTGCTGACGCCGGTGAGCAAAGAGTTGGTAGAGATCTAGGACGCGAGCGGGGGAAGGTATTGTCAGGAATCGGCTTCAGCCGCGGAGGTGTTTTGAAGACTCACTTCAGCGGCTGAAGCCGTTGTTGTCTCGGCCTGAAATGCACCGCTAAAGCGGTGCTCCACCCTGGGAAGGGCTAAGTGCCGCCGGCTAAAAGCCGGCTCGGATGAAACAAAGCCGCCTGGACGCTGGCCTGAAGGCCAGCTCTACCGGAACACGGCGCCCAGTCAAAGCGCCTCTTAGTTGCGTGTTGGGATCGCCACAAACGCGATCTGTGGGCTGGTTGGTGAGCAATTGCCTGGCGCGCAGCCCATGCCGACGATCACTCCTGAATCATTGATGTCCTGCGCTACCTGCAGGTACAGCGGGCTGTTCGGCGCGAGCGTGTTGAGATCGGTCATCGTACCGTCCTCATAAACAAATGCGCGGGGATTGCTGAATCCCGAAGCATACGACACGCCGACAATCTGCGCCTGCTGGTTGACGCCGAGCGCTTCGCTGATGGCATCGCCGCTCAGCGTGCCAAGGTCCTGCATCGGGCCGGGCCGCGTCCACGAGAAAGCGTGGAAGTTCGGATTAGCGCCACCCTGATCGCCGGTCAGATCCGAGAAGCCGACAATCAAGCCGCTATTGTTGATCGCCATGGGCGTGTTCCACGCGGTGCCGCCGAGATTGCCGAGATTGATCGGCGTGCCGTTCTGCCACAGCAGAGCGTGTGTCGCGCTCTGATTGCCGACCGCGTTCTGGCAGATGCCGGAGATGCCGACGACCTGGCCGCTGTCATTGATGCCGGTGGCTGAGCCGTCGGGATCGGAGCCGTAAGGCGTGAGCTGCTGGAGCTGCCCCGGCCTTGGTCCCCACACGACAGCTTCAAATTGCAATACCTGTGGCGCTACGCAGGTTGGGTCGTGCACGGTGTTCTCCGCCCAGCCGACAGCCTGGCCGCGATTGTTGATGCTGGTGGCGAATCCGTTATTGCCGCCGAGCGTGGGCAGCGCGGTCATCGAGCCCCACTGCCAGAGGAAGCCGACGCAGGTGTGGCCCTGGTGCGAAGCGGGAAGGAATGCGCCGCAGCTCCAGCTCTCGCCGTAGGGATCGGTTTTAGCTGTGTCGGAGATGCCGACGGCCTGGCCGAAATCGTTGAGCCCGGGCCAGAGCACGGCGCTGTTGGGACCGCCGAGTGTGCCGAGGTCCAGCGGAAATCCGTAAAGCCAGAGGACGGCATGCTCGTCGAGATCGCCGCTGAGATTGGAGGCGCCGGCGATCCAGCCTTCGGAGTTGATGGCGGCGGTGGAGCTGGCCGATCCGCCGAGCGGCACGCTAAGGCTGACGACGCGATAGTGAATCTGGCTGTGATGGTTGGGCGCTTGCGCGGGAAGTTGATTAGGGGCGGCAAGAGCAGCCGCGATGGCAGCAACGAATGCGAAGTTTGCGAGTTTCATCGTGTCTCCTTTGGTGTTCGTGTGGGCCGCAGGCCGGAATGCGGCCGTTGGCTGTTTCCGCCCCTGATTGGCCACCTCGCACGTCTTGCAAAGAGAATTTCGCGCGAGGTCAATCGACTTCGATCAACATAGATTTGTCGACGGAGACAGGTTGGACATTTGCGGACTTTGCTGCGGGCACGAGTGGACGTTTGCGGACGCGGTTCGAAAAGCGTTTTCACCACGGAGGCACGGAAATCACTGAGAAGACCAAGCGAAAGAGAAAGTGAAAAAGAACCAAACGAAACAGAAGAAAGTCAGGAGGAAGAAATCATCGAGTGGACACCAAGAACAGAACTCCGGGCGCGAGTGGGAAATGCTTATTTACCACGGAAGCACGGAAAGCACGGAAGATATTTTTGCATTTTTTTTTCGCGCAAGCGTCATTGGTTCTCGTTGGCGATCCTGCTGGGCGTGCGGTCTTCTTTGTTTTTTTGTCTCTTTTCTACTGTTTCTATTCTTTATTTGTTTTTTCCGTGTTCTCCGTGCTTCCGTGGTGAAAAATGGTCTTCGAACTATGTCCGAAAACGTCTAACGAACTGCCCGACTTCGGCTATCATCGCGGAATATGGCACTGGACCGGCGAGTATGTGAGCGGGCGCGGCTGTCGCGCGATCCGCGCTTCGACGGCAAGTTTTACATCGGCGTGACGAACAGCGGCGTGTATTGCCGCCCGATCTGTCCTGCGCCGACGGCCAAGGAGAAGAACTGCCATTACTTTCCGACGGCGGCTGCGGCGGCGGAAGCGGGATTTCGTCCATGCCTGCGCTGCCGGCCGGAGTGTTCGCCGGGAACGCCGGCGTGGCTGGGCACGTCGAACACAGTCGCGCGGGCGCTGCGTCTCATCGGCGAGAGCGGTCTGGAAGACGGCGGCGTGGAGGTGCTGGCGGAACGGCTGGGAATCGGATCGAGGCATCTGCGGCGGCTGTTTCTGCGGCATCTGGGGGCGACGCCCATCGCCGTTGCCAACACACGGCGTCTGCACTTCGCGAAAAAATTGATCGACGAGACGCGGCTGCCGATGGGGCAGGTCGCGCTGTCGGCGGGATTCGGCTGCGTGCGGAGATTCAATGCAGCAATTCAGGGGACGTACCGGCGAACGCCGACGCAGATTCGGCGGATCGCGCGGCAGAAGCTGTCGCAGCCGGAGGATCAGTATCAGTTCCAGTTGCGTTTCCGGCCGCCGTATCACTGGAAGGGAATGCTGGCGTTTCTCGCGCTGCGCGCAACTCCCGGCGTCGAGGTGGTTGAGTCTGGCTGCTACCGGCGTTCGATCTGGATGAATGGGCGCGCGGGTTGGTTTGAGGTTTCGCTCGATGAGGTGCACAGCGCGCTGACGGCTCGCATTCAGATCGGCGATCCGCAGTCGCTGTTTGCGATTGTCGAGCGCATCCGGGCGATGTTCGATCTCAATGCCGACTGGATGGACATCGCGCGAACGCTGCGCAGCGATCCGGCGTTGGCGAAGCGATTAGCGGCCGAACCAGGATTGCGGGTGCCGGGATGCTGGAACGGTTTCGAGCTGGCGGTGCGCGCGATTCTGGGGCAGCAGATCAGCGTAAAGGGCGCGACGACGCTGGCCGGACGAATCGTGAAGCTGTTCGGAAAGCCGTTTGACGGCGGAGCTGGATTGACGCATCTGTTTCCGACGGCCGAAGCTCTTGCCGATGCCGATCTCACGCGGGCCGGATTGACGCGCGCGCGGGCAGCGACGATCAGCGCGCTGGCACGAACGGTGTGCGAGAGGCAGATCAGCTTCGAAGGCATTATGGACGTGGAGGCGTTCCTGGCGCGGCTGTGCGAAGTTCCGGGCATAGGAACTTGGACGGCGCAATACATCGCAATGCGCGCGCTGGGCGAGCCGGATGCGTTTCCTGCCGGCGATATCGCGCTGCTGCGAGCGATGGAAGTGACGAGCGCGCGCGAGTTGGAGCGGCGTGCGGAGGCGTGGCGTCCGTGGCGCGCTTATGCGGTGATGTATTTGTGGAATGTCGGGCAGCAGAGCCAGACACGCAAGAACAAGGTTCTGCAATTCGAGCGCAGCAAGAGCAAGGGGATTTTGCGGGAAGAGATCGCTTCCGCGGCGGTCTAGCCGAACTTGGTCCAGCTGATCACTCTGGCTCGCGCTTTCTCTTTCCTCTATATTGCACAGTTGAGAAGCCGCGGCTGAGTTTCGCATGAACTGCGGCTGCTGAATCAGCGCGGAGGGAACGCAATATGGCAGTCGATGTGAAAGCAGCATTTCAGTATGCATGCTGCGTGAAGGCAGCCGCGAATATTGATCCTGCTGACTTGACCAGTCGGGCGGGGCAACAGACGCCGCCCATCAATGGCGTTACTTACGACATCGTGAATTCCATTTACGGAAACGATCTGGCGACCGACGTTTGTCCTGAAAACAAGGATAAGATCGTGTCGTTTGGGCTGGTACTGCAAGGCCCCGATGGGGGCGTGGTCATCGCAATTCGCGGTACCAACGGTGTACCGGAGTGGATCCACGACGCTGAATTTCGCCGCGTCACGTGTCCCATTCTGCCGGGAGCAGGTGAAACGGACGACGGCTTCACGGCAGTATATTTGTCGCTTCGCGTAGGCGCCGATCCGGCTTCGCAGACGGTAGTCCAGGCCCTTCCGGGATTAAAGTTTCCGCGGGCGGTAACCTCGCTGACAATCTGCGGTCACAGTCTGGGCGGAGCTCTGGTCACGCTTCTCGCGCTGGATGTAGCGGCCCATACCGCCTACAAGACACCGTTCGTGTACACCTATGCGAGCCCGCGAACCGGCGACCCGCAGTTCGTCGACACCTACAACCAGGTTGTAACTAACTCGGTGCGAATGGCTAACCGGCTTGACCTCGTGCCCTTGCTGCCTCTGGTGGACATGGGATATGCGCACGTCAACACGTTCTTCGAACTCCATCCCGGTCTGGACGTGGACATCAATGCCGCCTGCCGTCACTTTCTCACGACCTACTTGTATACGTTGGCCAAACTGGCGGGTGTGCCTGGTTATCCGGTGGACATTGGCTGCAAGATTTAGCGAGATTCGCCTGAAACCGCTTGCGGTGCTTTGTGTGAGACGGGCAGGCGGAGGACGAACTGCGTGCCTTTGCCGACTTCGCTGCGGACGGTGATGGTGCCGCCGTGGGCTTCGACGATGCGGCGCGCCAGCGACAGGCCGAGTCCGGTGCCGTGTCCCTTCGTCGTGAAGAATGGGCGGAAGATGTTGGACAAGTTTTCGGGCGGGATACCTTTGCCTTGATCGGCGACGGTGATCAGAACGACGTCTTTGTCGCGACGCAGGGTGACGAAGATCGAGCCGGGTTTGTCCATCGACTGGATGGCGTTGAGCAGCAGGTTGAGCAACACCTGGTTGATCTGGTTGGGATCGTGATCGATGGGTGGGATATCTTCGCCCTTCTCGAGCTCGATCATGATGCGCTTGGTGATCGCCTGCTGGCGCGCGAACATCACGGCGTGATCGGCGGTGGTGGCGAGATCCTTCACCTGAAACTGTGGCGGCTTGGGACGCGCGGTTTCGAGCAGATCGGTGAGGATGCGATTGATCTGCATCGCTTCTTCTTTGGCGTCTTTGATAACGCCGCGGGCCGGGCTGTTCGGCGGCAGATCGCGGCCGACGATCTCAATGACGCCGGCGATGCCTGCGAGCGGATTGCGGATTTCGTGCGCGAGTCCGGCGGCGAGTTCGCCGAGGGTGGCGAAGTGCTCGGCGCGCGACATCTGCGTCTGATGCAGGAGCTGTATTTCTTCGCGACTCGCCTTGAGTTGCGCGACCATGTCGTTGAAGTCGCGGCCGAGGTCGCCGATTTCGTCGTTGCGATTGGCGAAGCTGACGGAGACGTTCATGTCGCCGAGGCTGACGCGCGCGATTTTGTCTTGCAGCTCCATCATGGGGCGGCGCACGGAGACGGCCAGCACCATGATGACTGCGATGCAGATCAGAAATGCGCCTGCGGTGGCGATGGTGATGACGATGTGACCTTCGCCGGCGGAGAGCGACGCGGATACCAGGATGAAGAGCAGGAGGCCATTGAGCAGGATGGCGGCGATGGGGATAACTGCTTTGAGCGCCCAGTTGATGTGGCGCTTTCGGGTGACGGGGGAAGCGACGGCGGCGGCATCAGTGTTCTGAAGATCGATTGTGGCAGCGGCTGTCATAGACCCACGTTTCCCGTTTCCCTCAGCGGCTAAAGCCGGCTTTCCTTCTGGCCTCAAATGCACCGCTGAAGCGGTGCTCCACCCGGTTTGTGCCGCCGGGCTGAAGCCCGGCTCAGATTCTTTAGGTTGTCCGTTACGCGGCGCTGAAGCGCCGCACTACCCGACCCCGGACGCGAACCTGAAGGTTCGCTCTACCCGATCCCTTGCGCGAACCTGAAGGTTCGCTCTACCCGATCCCTTGCACGAGCCTGAAGGTTCGCACTACCAGATCGTCCTCTCCCGCCCTGGCCAAAAGACGGCCAGAACGGGGCACCCAGCCGTACTGCCCGACCCCCAACGCGAACCTGAAGGTTCGCTCTACCAAAAGCTAGTTGCTAATCGCTAATTGCTAATCGCTTCTTTTCAGGGCTGAACGATTGGAGCTGATTCTTTGGGGCCATCTTTCCTCAGCCGCGGCGTTCAGCCCTGGTCCCTCAGGCGTACGCGTGTAATCCGGGAAGCAGATACGTGACGCCGAGGAAGGTGAAGATCACGACGCCAAAGCCCAGAATGGCGAAGTACGCGGCCCTACGTCCGCGCCATCCGCGCGTGATCCGCATATGTAAATAGCCCGCGTAGACCAGCCAGGTGATCGCGGCCCAAGTCTCTTTCGGATCCCAGCTCCAGTAGGAGCCCCAGGTCCGGTTCGCCCAGTAGGCGCCGGTGGCGATCATGAAGGTCAGCAGCGGGAAGGCAATGCAAATGGTCTTGTAGGTGACACGATCGAGTGTGTCAGCCGGCGGCAGCATGCTCTGCAGATCGGTGCGACGCCAGAGCAACATCAGGTAAAGCAGGGAGGCAAAAATACCCGTCACCATCCCTCCGAGTAAGAAGGGGCTGGCGGCCAGGCTGGTCGGGAAGAGTCCATCCTGGTCGGGTGACGGGTAATAGCCGTCGCGCGCCCGTAAGGCGAACGCAGCCAGCACAACAATCTGCAACAGAATGCCGATGAACACGGCCCGGTTGGCAATGCCGAAGAACGAATCGTCTTTCTTCCACTTCGCGATGAAGTACAGCGCCAGCGGAACCAGCGCGGCGATTGTCGCAATCATGAAGAGCCATCCGAGATCGGGGATGGTGACGAACAGCCGCATGTTTTGTCCGAGGAAGAGGTCGGACTTGGTGGTCGGATTCCATCCGGTGACCGAGAGGCCGCCGCGCTCGAAGCGGGTGGCAACGATGGCAACGTAGATCGCGCTGACGGTCACGCTTGTCCAGAGCAGGAAATTTTCGGTTTTGAAATCGTCCTGGATGAGGAACATCATGGCGAGCGCGAAGCTGACGGCGCAGGCGGCGTAAGCCAGCATCGCCAGCGTGACATGGACGTGCAGCCAGGTGGATTGCAGCGCCGGAACCAGCGGCCGGACTTCCGAAGGCAGAAGCTGCATCAGGATCACACAGACCACTGCGAGCGGCATGGTGATGGAGCCGATGATCTTGACGCCGAATTTCTTTTCGGTGATCAGGGTGAGCAGGGCGACGGTCCAGACGAAGCTGAGCAGCATCTCGTAGATGCTGGCGAAGGGCGGACGGCCGGAGAGATACCAGCGATGCCCCACGGCCAGCGTGTTGGCAACTAGCCCAATCGCGGTGGCCGTGGAGGCAAACTTGACGTAACGCGCAGTGCCGGTGACGCCGAATCCCATGTAGAGCGCGCCCGCGCCGGCGTAGAAGATGAGCGCGACGTATAGCAGATTGCTTTCGCTGAACAGGCTGGCGCCGGATTTAGCTGCGCCCAGCAGAGCCACGATCAGCAGGAATGTCACCGAGAGTCCCACCAGAACGAGCAGAGCGTTGCCGCCGGTGGTGGCGGGCTGCTCCATTTGTACGACTCGTGCTCGGCTTGCCATTGTCTTTCTCCTTATCCCATGTGCCGCCGGGTTGAAACCCGGCTCAAATTTCTTAGATCGCTCGTTACGCGGCGCTGAAGCGCCGCACTACCCGATCTCTAACGCGAACCTAAAGGTTCGCTCTACCGATCTTTACCGCTTACTTCACTCCGGCGAGGGTCAGCTCGGGCTTTTGTTTCTTGGCGGAAAGCGGTACGACAGACGCGCCTTCCAATTCGGTGCGAATGTTGTTGACCAGTTCGTCGAACTTCTGCTCGAAGCGATCGCGATTCTTATTGGCCTGGCCGCCTACCCACAGCACCAGGTTGCCGCGTTTGTCGGAGACCGCCGTGACCCACACGCGCATGTGCACCATGTAGAACGCAACGAAGAGTCCGGCGCCCATCAGCAGAACGCCGCCCCAGACCAGCCATTGACCCGGCTCATGCGAAACTTCCAGCCCGGTGAAGTAGCCCATCTTCATCTCGCGAAAATCGATGTGGTAGCCGGTCTTGTTCTCGCCTTGCGCGGCGCTGTTGTATGCCGGGAAGATCCACAGCTTGGTCTCGTCGTTCGTCCTGGTGTTTTTCACCTGCAGACGAAATGCGGGATTTACCGGATCGTCGGACTTCTTGAAGATCTGGTTGTCGCGAATGAAGAAGTCGGGAATGTATTCGGCGAGCGTGACGATGGTATTGGGCGCGATCTCAGTCGCCTGATCCATGGGGAGCATGAGCTCGCGACTGTTGCCGCCGGTGTCGGGAGTGAGCGAAACCCTCAACCCAACGAGCTTGCCGGTCGATCCGAAGCTCGCCTGATAGAAGCGCAGTCCGTTGTAAATAAGCGGGTCGTTGACGACGATCTCTTTGGCTTTAACTTGCTGGCCGTTGTCGACGACTGCCAGCTTCGACCACCAGCGCTTGGGCGAGCCGTCAGCATAAGTCTCCTCACCGGCGCCATTGCACTGGAGTGAGAAGGGAATCTGTTTGGTGCCGCCTTTACGCAGCTCGATGGTGTTGCTGACTTGCCCGTTCTGCAGCGCCATGAAGCCGCTGTAGCCGAAGATGCCGTCGATGATGCCGCCGGCGAAAATAAGAAGAAGGCTGGCGTGGACGATGTACACCGCCATGACCGAGAAACGATGACGTTCTGAGTACAAGGAGGGTTCGACCCGATCGGCGATGCGTTCGACCGGCCAGCCTGACTTCTTAAGGGCCCGTTCTGCAGCGTTAAGACCTTCTTCAGTGTTGTTGATCGGCAACTCGACTTTGTTGGGCAGCGCGGAGCGGAAGTGCGAATCCGTCTTGCGATAAGGGCGAGCGTAAAAACGCCATGCGTTGGGGAAGCGATCGACAGAAACCAGAATGATGCTGAGACTCACCAGGCCAAGCAGCGTCAGGAACCACCAGGTGTGGAAGATGTCGGTGAGGCCAAGGCGGTCGAGCCAGAGCAGCGTCGCCGGCGAATATGCGCGTGCGAGCTTGTCGGGATCGGTGGCTGGGCGCTGGAGAATGAAGGTTCCGAGCGCGGCCGCGATGCCGGTCAAGATCAGCAGAACGACGCCAGTGCGCAGACTGGAAAGAGTCTTATGAATCTTTTTTGGAATGGATAGAACGCTGAAGGCCATACTCGCTCCTTCCCGTGAGCAAGTATGGAAGTGCAAATGGGAGGCCAGAACTAAGGGCGGATGTAAGTTATTGTGTTTGCTTAGATTTCGAGATTTTGAGCTCCGGGCAGGATGCCGCGCCGGTGAGGCATATCACGCAACGACGTGAGGAAGCACGCAGGAAAACAGGTAGTACCAGCCTTCAGGCTGGCGTTTAGGCGTGTGATTATGAAGCAGGAGACGCGACGATCGTTTACGAAACGATCGTCGCGTCTCGACGGGTGATTGATGTTGCGAAACGCGGCGCTGAAGCGCCGCACTACCCGATCTGGAACACGAACCTAAACGGCAAATGACGCCCGATTACCTGTCGATTGTTGTTTGCGAGGCCGGTGCTATACTCGGCTCGAAAGCGCCCGCTATGGTAACAACTCAAATTTCATTGGATCAGTACCTTAGGACCAGCTATCGCCCCGACTGCGATTACGTTGCGGGCGAGCTGGAGGAGCGCAATGTGGGCGAGAAAGACCACTCGGCGGTGCAGGCGTTTTTTGTGAAGTGGTTTGCCGCACACGAGGAAGAGCTAAAGCTGGAGGCTTTTCCCGAGATCAGAATCAAGGTGTCGGCGCAGCAGGTGCGAGTCGCTGATGTGGCAGTTTTGCGCGTTGATGAACCTTATGAAGCGGTTTTGACCAGGCCGCCGGTGGTGGCCATCGAGATTCTTTCGCCGGAAGACCGCATGAATCGCTATGAGCGGCGGCTTCAGGACTATCGTCAGTTCGGCGTTCCGCACATCTGGGTTATCGATCCCCAACATCGCGGCGCGTTTGATTGCAGTTCAGAAGCGTGGCGGCCGGTGGATTCGTTCGTGATCGCAAATCCTGCCGTGACAGTGCCGCTGGAATCGCTCTGGAGGAAACTCGAATCTCTGCACTCCTGAACTGGCGGGCCGCCGTCGTGTGCCGCCGGGCTGAAGCCCGGCTGAGATTCTTTAGGTCTCTGGATACGCGGCGCTGAAGCGCCGCACTACCCGATCCCTGACGCGAACCTGAAGGTTCGCTCTACCCGACCCCTGACGCGAACTTGAAGGTTCGCTCTACCCGACCCCTGACGCGAACCTGAAGGTTCGCTCTACCCGATCCCTGACGCGAACCTGAAGGTTCGCTCTACCCGATCCCTGACGCGAACTTGAAGGTTCGCTCTACCCGATCTCGAGCTCACTTCCCTTACTGTGTGCGGCGGTAGGTGTAGATGTGATCGGCGATGACGGGTGGCGTGGTCATGGGGATATCTGTGGTCATCACCTGCTCCAATCCTGCGGAAACTTCGTCTTCCAATTTGTCATTGGAGAGGAGATAGCCGCCGGGTTTCAACATCGAGGCGATGTTCACGCGCGCCAGAGCCTGCTCGAAGCCGCCGTAGTACAGGAAAATGTTGGTGCCAATGATCAGGTCGAAGCGCTGTTCGGGCGCGAGCGGCAGTCGCTGGTACACGATGTTCATGTCAACCGGAGTGATGCGGGTGACGATGTCGGGCCGGATTTTGACTGCTCGTGTAGCAAAGCCGGGCGAACCTTGTGGCACAGGAATCGGCGCAACCGGCTGGCCTATACGCGATCCCAGTTGCTGCCAATAGGCGGTGAACTTCGCGCGAAAATCATCGGTCCAACGGCCATCGGAGTACCACGGCAGCTGTACCGTGTAGGACTGACCGAGCGCGGCGTTTCTGCGAGCCATCTCCACGTGAAGATTTACGCGCGAGCTGATGTCGAAGGTGTAGAGCTCGACGGCATCGGGCTTGGCAAGACCGAGACGGAAGAGCGTGTCGAGGACGGCGAAAGGCTGCGTGATCTGGGGCGGGTAGTAGTCGACACCCTCTTGCTTATTGACGAAATCGAGGCCGGGACCAACGATGGCGACGCGGCGGATGCTGTTCGGCTTCAGCTTGCCGGAGTCGAGCAGGGATTGCAGCGTGAGGTCGAGATCGTAGTCGGGCCAAAGGTTGCTGTCGAGCGAGATGCCGCGCTGCTCGAACTCCTGGCTGCGATTGGTTTTGGCCTGCTCGCGCAGCTGGAGGAATTCCTTTTGCATGCGCGCGAGGTTGGCGAGCAGATAGACCTTCAGTTTCGCGCAGTCGGCCGGCGACTTGAGCGAGTAGCCTTTCTTCTCGACAAAGGCGCGCATCTCGACGAAGCCCTGATTAGCATTGGGCGCGGCGAGAGCCTTGATCAAGTCGTCGGCGCGATTCTCGGCGAAGGCATTGACCAGACTGCTTTGTCCGTAGAGCACCAGGTACTCGTCGTCGATGCGATATTCCTTGGTGTAGGTGACGCCGAAGCGCAGCAGGTTGGTTAAGCTGTCTTCCTCGCCGGTATCAAGACGCTGGCGGATCTGCGCATCGGATTTCTGCAACCATGCCGTCCAGTCCGCGGGGCCGATACCGGGAGCGGGACAACTCGTGCCGCTGCAGTTGATCTTCTGCAATACGGACTGCGCGGAATCGAGCGGCAGGAATTCAGGGGCTGGTGTCTGTGCGGCGAGACCAGGAAGAAGACTAAGTACCAGCGCAAAGAGGATGGAGACGCGTACTGCAGCCTTGGCCAAAGGAAGGCCAGAACGGGGCACCCAGGCAAGAACGAGGCCGCTGGAAAGTCGGCTGAAGGCAGCGGAAAGTGGGATCCGAGATCCGAATCGGTAACCTGGGGCTGGCATAGGCTGGGCTGAGTCGCCGAAGTGGTAGTAGCACTTCTCTTGCCGATTCGTCGGATAAGTTAACCCGAAGAAAACAAGACTGGTTGAGGGCGGTGTGGTTTCACTATGGCGGAAAATTACCCATGATTTTGCGGCATTCGCCCCGGCGAGGAGGGCGCTTAACTCGAGCACTGCTCCTGCAAAGATCTGCGGCGATTTTGACAAGCTAAGGTATACTCTGCGCCAGAGCGCCTAACGTCTATGCAATTCCTCAGGCAGATTGCCGCCGCGTTTTTGCTGCTATTCGGTTTCGTCCAGGTTGTCCATGCTACCGACCTGAAGGTCGTTCTTCTGGACAGCAAGACCGGGAATGCGATGCACTCCAAGCTGATTTGCGTGAGCTTTCCGATTAGCGATCCAATCGCCGTCAACCAACCGCGCATGTGCCATCGCACCGACGATACCGGAACGGCTACATTCAGGCTGCCGGATACCGATCCTCAGACGGTGAAGGTGGACCTGAACAGCAACAATCTGGAGCCATGTTTTAAATCGGAGGCGTTCTCGCTGGCCGACGCTCTGAAGGACGGATTGGTGGCCAAGAATATGTGCGCCGATGAGACAACCACCACCAAGGATCCCGGGGAGTTGGTGTTGTACGGGCATCAGAAGAGCCTGAAGCAAGCGCTGGGCCAGGCGCGGGACGAGTGGTAAAGACAATTCACCACGGAAGCACGGAAAACACGGAATTTTGCGTGTCACCCAAGTCTCGAACCGCGCGAGACCCCTCGGCAAGCTCAGGGCAGGCTCGGGGGCACCCGTAGCCGACTGCGGGATTTCCACCGTTTCGTGCGGCTGAAGACCCATTTCCCGCCCAAAACCCTCCGGCAAGCGCACGCCGCCTCTCTACGACTGAAGAGCTATTAACCTACTGTCGCTAAACAACTTACAATCGCCCCACTTGCTTGGCTCGCGACGCGTGGGCTTCGGCATTCTTCGTGCACATATGCACGTAAGGGTTGGAGGTAGGTTGTGACCAGAGTAGTGCGGTTTCTTGTGGGGTGGATCATTTTCGCCGGCGCGAGCTTGGTTTTTGCCGGCATCCATCCTGTGCCGCTCGACAAAAACACTCCCCCAGAGAAGTGCGCCGAGTGTCACGCCGATAAAGCCAAAGGCAAGTTCACCCATTCCGCGATTGCGATGGGCTGTACCAGTTGCCATGAGATTCGCGTTAATCGAGATGTCACCCGAGTCATTCTGATTACCGCTACTCCTCAGGCGCTCTGCCTCACGTGCCATGCCGATCATAATGCCGCCGACCTGAAAGGTACGGTGCATCCGCCGGCGGTGCGCGATTGCGTCAAGTGTCACGACCCGCACCAATCCGACAACAAGTACCAGCTGCTGAAACCGACTTCGGGCGACAAGGGCCAGAACCTCTGCCTCGAGTGCCACACGCAGGGCGTCAACGTTCCTGCGGGCGGCAGCCGTCACGCAGCGCTCGACATGGGCTGCGACACCTGTCACGTGACGCACAAGGTAGGCGAGCGCGGCAAAGAAGAATTCGACTTCCATCTCACCAAGGCAAGTCCGGCGCTCTGTCTCGATTGCCACGACCCCAAAGATGCCGCGCTTATCAAGGCGCACCAGGGACAGCCGTTCGGCACTTCCAACTGCGTGCAGTGCCATAATCCGCACCAGTCAGCCTCACCCAACCTGATGCAGGCGTTCACCCATCCGCCATTTGCAATGGGATCGTGCGAGACCTGCCATCAGCCGGCGAAAGATGGCAAGGTGGTCCTGACGCAGACGGATGTGAAGACGCTGTGCGTGACCTGCCATAGCGAGCAGGCCACACAGATCGAGAAAGCGAAAGTGCCGCATCCGGGCGCGCAAGGCGATTGCACTGTCTGCCATAACCCGCATGCCGGCAAGACGCCGGGCTTCATTCAGCCCGATCCGGTGAACGCCTGCCTGGCGTGCCACAGCGATCAAGCGGAGCAATTCAAGAAGGCGCATCTGCATGAGCCGGCGTTCGGTTTAGGTTGTGCGACCTGCCACGAACCACACGGCAGCGACAATGCGCATCTGCTGCGCGCTAACGGCAACGCGCTTTGCCTGGAGTGCCACGGCCCGGATTCGAAGCCGCAGAAGCTGGAAGCCGAGCACGTGATCACCATCTTCAACGGCAAAGTGAAGCTGCCTGAGGATTATTACGTTAAGAACAAAGTCGTCATCCTGCCGATCAAGTACGGCCTCGGACATCCGATGCTGGGCCATCCGGTGCAGGATGTGATGGATCCGGCTGACATTACCAAGGTGAAGACGCACATTGATTGCATGACGTGCCACCAGCCGCACTCTTCGGCGCAACCCGACCTGCTGGTGAAGGATCAAGCCAACAACATGGCGTTCTGCGACACGTGCCACAAGAATCGGCTGACACTGAAGTAGCAAGGGAGAAAGACAATCATGTTCCGGTATCGCCCAAACCTGAATCGCAGCGTAGAGGTGCTGATTGCCACGCTGCTGCTAATGATGACGCTGGTGTTGGCGCCATCCGCATCTGCCAGCGACAAGAAGAAGCAAGCGCAGTCCGACGCTGCGAAGTCGGCCGCAGTGGAACAGCCAAAGCAGGACACCAGCAAGCTGGCGTGGCCGACCCCGCCCAATATCCCGCGCGTGCGCTACACCAATTACTTTGCCGGCATGCCGCTGGACTTTACGCCGGAGTCGCAGCAGGCCAAGAAGAAGTCGACGTGGATGGACCGTCTGGCCGGCGTACAGGATCCGAATAACAAGGGACATTTCAAGCCCATACCGTTCCAGTTGCTGGCGCCGTACGGCATGGCCGTGAATTCCAAGGGCAACCTGTATGTTGCCGATCAGAAGGTCGGCGCCATCTTCGTCTTCAATACGGAAACCAAGGAAGCCACTCTGATCGCCAACGGCAAGGACGCCACCTTCGCACTCATCAATGGCGTCGCCTTCGATGATGACGATCGGCTGTTCGTGACCGACGGAAAACTGAAACGGGTATTGATATTCGACAAGAGCAACAAAGTCGTCGATATGATCAAGGATGGCCTGGTCGATCCGGTCGGAATCGCCGTCGACACGGAAAATCGCCAAGTCTACGTGGTGGACACGCAGGCAGACCAGGTGGTGGTCTACGACGCCGACACCTTGAAAGAGAAGCGCCGCATCGGTACCGGCGGCAAGAAACATGAGCTGACCACGCCGGGCGACTTCTCACTGCCGAGCTTTGTCGCGCTCGACAAAGACAATAACGTGTATGTGACCGACACCATGAACTATCGCGTCGAGATCTTCGACGCGGACGGAAAGTACATCAGCCAGATTGGTAAGCACTGCGATGGGCCGGGCTGCTTCGCCCATCCCAAAGGCATCGCCGTCGATAGCGACGGAAACATCTGGGTAGCCGATCCCATGCTCGATCTGCTGCAGGCATTCAATAAGGAAGGGCAGTTGCTGGGGATCGTCGGAGGACACGGCAATCTGCTGGGACAGTTCTCCTCGCTGGACGGCGTATATATCGACAAGAACAATCGCATCTTCACTTCGGAGCAATATCCCGGTCGAGTGCAGATGTTCCGTTACATCACGGACGCGGAAGCGGAGCAACTGAAGAAAGAGAAAGAAGCGCAAAGAGGCGCCGCCAAGGCTGCGAATCAGGCGCCTGCGGCCCCAGCACAGCAAGCTGCCCCAGCACAGCAAGTGGCAGCAGTCCCCGCAGCGGTAGCGCCGGCGCCAGCAAAAACGGAGGCGACGAAGTAGGCCGCGTTTTGGGACGGAGCAACCAGCCCAGTTCTTTCGCTGCCACACCGCAAGAGCGCCTCATAAAGTCCCCCGTACCAGGGCGCGACCTCAGTCGTGCCGCACGATTCCCCGTGGAATTCCCGCTTTGCCCTTCGTGTTGCTGGAGTGCAGGGGCTAAAGCCCACATTCCTTTCCTCGCCTTTTCGGCACGACTGAAGTGAGTGCGTGAGAACGCTGTCGTCCCCGGGGGACTTGGGTCATTTTCCCATTTCGCCCAGCATTCCGCTTCGCTCCATGCTGGGCTATCATGCCACGCGCCTGCGGCGCTCTGGTTTTTCAAGCCTCCTACTCCACAGTCTGGAAGAAAAGCCAGTTCTCACGCAGACACTGAAGTCGTGCCCTGACACGAAGCTCATCGAACGAAAGTCGGGCTCTGATGCAAGGCGCTCGAAAGGCTGGAGCTAGGATAATTGGTATCAAAGGCCGCATCCGTCATGTTTACCATCGAGCAAATCGACGAGATCCACGACCGGCTCGGCAGTGCGAGGACGTTCGCGGAATATGTACGGGCGCTCAAGGCGCTGGCAGTGGAACGATACGATTCCTACCTGGCCGACGGCCATTCGGAATACTTCGGACGGGGCGGCCATAAGGTTGTCTCTCCACCGGTGCACGAGGTGCTTTCCGTCGCCGAAACCAGTCAACGCGAGAAGTTCCTGGAGCACCTTGGTCGGCACGAGCGCCGCGAGACAACTTATCTTGAGATGTCCAGGGGCTTGGCGGAAAGCGGGATCGAGAAGTGGACTGTGGATACAAGCCGCATGACGATGACGTTCTACGACAAGTCCGGCGTAGAGATCCTGGTGGAGCAGATCAGCGGATAGGTTACGATCATGCTGTTATCGACAGTAACAATTCAGAGCCGGCAGCCAGATTACAGCGGTAAACCCATCTTCTTCAGAAGTTCAATGTAGCGCGGGTTCTGGTGCAGGTTCTTGAACAGCCCATCGGATTTGAGATATGGCAAGCCGGAGTCGTGCTGTTGGTAGGCCCGGTCCAGCCACTCGAGTGCTTTGTCCGCCTCCCCGCGATATGCATAAACTTCAGCGATCTGATATGCCCCATCGTTACCATGGCTGGCGATGAGTGCTTGCAATGCGGCTTCCGAATCCTGATGACGGCCCAGGGAGTGATAAACCATTGCCTCCCCAGCCAACTTCAACCCTTCGTTGGTTTCCTGCTGCATTTCCACCAGGGCTTCTTGCCGTCGCCCTTGTGCCAGTAAGACCTGACCCCGCACCAGGTGAACGTATCCCTGTTGCGGGTTCAACTCCAGAGCCTTCTGCAATACCGTGTTGGCTTCGTCGTACTGTCCGGTTTCGGCAAGATCGGATCCCAGGAATACATAACAGGGAGAACACAGGGGATCTAGGGCGACGGCCCGTTTCCGTAGCTGGATGGCTTCGTCCACACGGCCCCGCGCGTCTTCCAAGTCTGCGCGAGAGAAGAGTAACTCAACACTTCCTGGTTCCAGCGCCGCCGCTTTGTTCAGGGCAGTTTCGGCACCTTCCCAATCGAAGTCATAAATCAGACGTACATTCGCTAACGAAAGGTATCCTGCGGCCGAACGCGGGTCCAGAGCAATGGCCTGCTCGGCATCTTCGCGTGCCCGGCGAAATCCTGACGCGGTATCCATGAAGTCGTCCGCGGCCATGCCCGCAAGTATGCCTGACCGCAGCGCCCAGGCGGGCGAGAAACCCGCGTCAAGCTTGATCGCCTGGTCGGTGTAAGCCAGGGCCTTGTCGTAGTTGGCCTTATCCGATCCTCGATTCGCGAAATACGCAGCCTGCAAATAAGCCTGGTAGGCGGCGGGATTGGTGACCTTCGACTCCGCAAGGGCGGAGGTTGCGTTGGCGCCGAGCAGCTTGATTTGCAGTGCCTGAGCGACAGCACGCGCGATCTGATCCTGCACCGCGAAGATGTCTTTGAGCTCCGTGTTGTATTCTTCTGACCAAAGCTGAAAGCCATCATTCACTTTCGTGAGCTCGGCTGTAATCCGGACATGACTACCTTCCTGGCGCACGCTTCCCTCGAGGATGTTGGCAACGTTCAGCTTCTGTCCCACAGCTCGTAAGTCTTCATTCTTGCCTTTGAACTGAAAGGCGGAGGAACGGCCAGCCACCTTCAAGCCCGGCACTTTGGCAAGTGCGTTCGTCAGTTCCTGGGCGAGTCCGTCGGAGAAATACTCCTGATCTTTTCCCGGACTCATGTCGGCGAAGGGCAGCACCGCAATGGACGCCGTCATTTACTCCGCCGGTGTGTGCCTGGGCTCGGCTTCTCCAGAAGTATCCTCCGACTCCAGCCAGAATCAGCAGCAGTAGCAACAACCCGGCCAATTTGCCTCTGTTGGTGCTCGCGAGCGGGCGCAGTTCCGCTTGCGCCTTGTCCTGCTCCGCATTAAGCGATCGGTTTCAAATCCGCGATGCAATCGCTGTAAGTCGGCCCGCATCTCCGCCGCGCTCTGGTAGCGAAGCTTGCGATCTTTCTCCAGCGCCTTGCCGATGATTGCTTCCAATTCCGGTGGCAGATCGGGATTCAGCCTTAATGCTGAGACGGGTTGGCGGTTCAATATGGCATCAACGATGACGGAAGACGTCTCACCGCGAAAGGCGGGCACGCCTGTGCTCATTTCATACAGCACCGCGCCGAACGAAAACAGGTCGGTGCGCGCGTCCAGTTCTTTGCCAAAGACCTGCTCAGGAGACATGTAACCTACGGTGCCGATGGGCGATCCTGAGACCGGTCAGTTGGGTGGCCTGATTGGCTGCCGCGATCGCGGGATCGGGCTGGGTAATTTTGGCCAAGCCAAAATCGAGGATCTTGGCGTGACCGCGTTCGGTGACAAAGATGTTTGCCGGCTTGATGTCGCGATGAACGATGCCTTTGCTGTGCGCCGCTTCCAGCGCGTCGGCGATCTCGGTAGCCAGGTCAAGGATCAGCTCGGTTTCGAGCGGGCGACCGGCGATGCGGTGATCCAGCGCCGCGCCCTCGAGGAACTCCATAGCAATGAACGCGCGCCCGTCCTCTTCGCCAATGTCGTAAATGGTGCAGATGTTGGGATGGTTCAGTGCCGATGCCGCCTCGGCTTCGCGCTGAAAGCGCGCCAAAGCTTGCGTGTCGCGGGCGACGTTATCAGGAAGGAACTTGAGAGCAACCAGACGATGGAGCCGCGTGTCTTCGGCCTTGTAAACCACCCCCATTCCGCCGCTGCCGAGTTTGTCGAGGATGCGGTAATGGGAAATGGTTTGCCCGTCCATGCGGCTGAATGTTAGGGCCGGAAGTGCGGCAAGTCAACGAATGAACATTGGCTAGATACTTTTCGCGACAATTACTGTTGTAATATCCGCATATCGCAAGCAATCCGGCTGGGCGTCGCCCGATGTAGGATTACTGGTGCCAATGCCTGATTGCAACAGTTATCTGCTGCAAAAGCCGCAATCCGCGCTAAAATTGCTGCGGTTTCACTCGCCGACCCTCGAATCTTCGCAAAGTAAGAATCTAGATTAGCTTGGCTCTACAGGAGGTCCACGATGTGTAAGGACAAGTACGCGGCCTTTGGAAGCTTGCTAGTGACAACCCTCGCGATTCTCTTGATGGTTCCAGCCGCCTGGGGACAGACCTTCAAGGTATTACATTCCTTCGGGGCCAGTGGCGACGGACAATGGGCGGAAGGAGGCGTGGTAATGGATGGCCAGGGAAACCTCTACGGTGTTACTGAAATTGGTCCGCCGGGAGATGGATGTTTGGGTAACAGCGGATGCGGCACCGTATACCAGCTTAAGCCGCATTCCGACGGCACCTGGACGGAGTCGGTGATCCACGCCTTCAACGGAAGCGATTCCGCATTTCCTTTCGCTTCCCCCATCCTGGACTCTCAGGGCAACCTCTACGGCACCGCCGACGGTCACGCGGGTGCGGGAACATACCCGGAGGTCGTTTACCAGTTGACACCAAACTCCGATGGCACGTGGACGGAATCGATCCTGCACCAGTTTCCGATCTCGCAAGACGATATGCCCGGGGCCGTGACACTCGACCCGGCCGGTAACGTCTACGGAGTAGCCAATGGTGGAGGTGTGAATGGTACTGGCTATATCTATAAGCTGAATCGAGCGTCAGGATGGCAGGAACAGTATCTCCTGTACTTCGATCCTCACTACCCCTATCTTGACGGTCTAAGTGCGCAAGGTCCGATCACGCTCGATGGCAACGGCAATCTCTATGGCGCGATGATTCTCGGCGGCACTCGTAACTGCGGCGTGGCATACAGATTGTCGAATCAGGGGAACTTTCTCTGGAAAGAGACCGTGTTACACAACTTCGCCTGCGAAGCTGATGGCTTTTATCCCATCGGTGCAACTTTTGGCCCCGATGGCAGCCTCTACGGTGTGACCCAGATCGGCGGCGACGCCGGAAGTTTTGCCTGCGGGTGCGGAACCGTCTTCAAGCTCACGCCCAATTCAGATGGCACCTGGACGAAGACGACGCTCTACACTTTTCGCGGCGGTCCCAACGACGGAGCATACCCCGTCAATGGCCTAGTGTTCGATCGCGCCGGGAACATCTATAGCACGACCGCCGACGGCGGCAACAGCAACTGTGCGAGCGGGTGCGGAATCGTATTCAAGCTCACGCCGTCCTCCGGCGGTCAATACTCGGAAAGCGTTCTGCATTTCTTCACAGGAGGCCTTGACGGCGCTAACCCAATCAGCACGATGGCAATCGACGGAGCTGGAAATCTTTACGGTGCGACCTATCGAGGTGGCGCATACGACGACGGCGTTGCGTTCGAGATTACTCCGTAAAGGGCCATCTTTGTCTAGCGGCATAGCTATTGTTAAATCGCCATATCGTAAGTGATCGCGCCAAAAGGACGTGTAGCCGGCTGAAGAGGCTGCTGAAGGAGTCGAGCAGCAGATCCCTCGTCGGCCTGAGCGCCGCGAGACAACCGATCTTTACGGTGTGATCTCCCACACCGCAGCCGTAGCCCTGGCATTCCTGGTTATTGCCACCCGAAGCCCTACAGATTGCCCTTGGTATCGAAGGCAACGCCGCCAACGGGAGCGCCTCCATCAGTGCCGCCGGTAAAGCTGTAGAGCGCGGTATAGATCCAGTTGCGGTTGGAAGTTTTTCGTATACGCACAAGAAAATCTCCCTCGCTGGCCCGACATTGGAGAACAGTTGTGATCCATGGCTCGCGACTACCGGCTACTGACAACCGGCTACTGACCACTGCCTTACGGTGTGATCTCCCAAATGACGCCGTAGCCATACGCACCACCCATTGAGGTTGTGCCATACAGGTTTCCATGGGCATCGATGACCACATTGCCGGACGGGTATAGCCCGTCCGTCCCGAGAAAGTAGTGCAAGACCGTCTCCGTCCAGGTGCCGTTGGAGGGGGTCATCTCAAAAACGAGGCCGTTCCCGGAATCCACTGCGGTCTTGCCCGTGCTGCCGTACAGGTTGCCGCTTGCATCGACGGTTACGGGAGCGGTCGGATAAGCGCCCTGGCCGAATTTGCCGAAGCCATAAACCAGCGAGTACACCCAGCCTCCATCGGAAGGAGTTAGCTCGAAGATAGTTCCACCACCATTGGGTCCCAGGTCGTCGGTTGTGCCGTAGAGGTTGCCGTGGCTGTCGGAGGCCAAAGCGGCCACGGAGCCATCCCCATCCCCAAATCCGTTGAAGTTAAGAAGGATGTTCTCATTCCACCCCGAACCCGAGGGCTGGAACTGAAACACGCCACCGTACAGCGTGTGACATCCGTTGTTTGCGGTCCCATAGAGGTTGCCGGAGGCATCCAGCAGCACCCCCGCCATAGGAGCATTACAATCCTCGTTGTCGGGGTCAAACCAGTGCACGATCTGCTCGGTCCACTGGCCGTTGGAAGGCGTCAATTCGTAGACGTAGCCGCCATCAAGCTGACCGCCGAGAGTCACGGTGCCGTATAGGTTCCCTGCCGAATCGAAGGCCACGTTACCGTAGGATTCTTGTCCTTTATCGCGAGCGACGCTATAAATGACTTTCTCGTTCCAGGGACACAGGGCGGCTTTGCAGACGGTAGCTGGGAGGCTGAGTTTGAAGGCCGTCCCGCAGCCGTCGTTGTAATAGGTACAATTCCCGCCGCCACCATTGAGCGTGGTGCCATAGAGGCCGCCGTCGGGGCCGAAAACTACTCCCCCCTCGGGATTGGCACCGTCATAATTGAAGTCGTCGCCGCGGAAGGCGTACAGCGGCGCGAACGTCCAGCCGGTGCCGCGGTGGCTCAACTTGAAGACCGTTCCACATCCCGAGTACGGTTCTTGGGGGCCGCAAGAGCCTCCGAAGTTGCCTCCTAACGGGGCCGTGCCATAGAGATTGCCGGCCGCATCAATGGTCAGTCCTCCGGAGGGATATTGCCCGTCGCTGCCGCCCGTGAAGTTATACAGGACCTGGAGTGTCTGCGCCTGCGCCAGTACGGCTACGCTGAAGATTGCCGCACATAGCAGCTTCGTCATTGTTCGCAGGAGCGAGCTGCAATTCGCGGTCAAAGATTGCGGTTGCGGGATCATGGTTGGTCTCCTCTATCGCGACGGATCTCTATCGCGCGGCAAAACTATTGCGCGATAGGCGGCGAGAGTCAACTTAATTTCGGATTACGGGCTAGTGCATTGATAGCGCGTGACTTATCCCGTGGCGGGAAGGCGAAGCGGGATTCCGAAGGGCGGGCTGGCTCTCCACTTGTCACTACGTGCAGCGAGTGGACTGCTTTACAATGAAGTCTGCTTTGGCGTTCGATCACATCGTCAATCTGTGCCCGTCGGGAAACGGGGAGCATTTTCTCAGGCAACGGCATCTAAGAGTGCATCTTAAGTCACTGGAAGTGCTGGCAGTGCAGAGCGGTTCGTATTGCCCATGTCTCGAAAGCGCGAGACACGGGGCACCCAGATTAGATAACCAGAAGCGCCGCTTCGCCGTCTGATCCTGTAGACCTGATCCCGGGGTCCCCGGCAAGTGCCGTGCGCTTGCGGTACAGAGCGGTTTGTATTGCCCATGTCTTGAAAAGTGAGACATGGGGCACCCTCTGCGTATTCATAACGTGGCAATCAAAGTTAAAGTACCTGATCGAACACCGGTCGCGGGCGCGCCCAAGGCCAAGCCCCGTCCCGCAGCCCGGCGGGCGAAGGTTCGGCATTTTTCCTTCCGAGACCCCCTGGTAAGAATCTTTTCCGCGGCATTCGTGCTGATCTGCGTCGTCTTCTTTGGAGTTGCCTCGTATCTCTACGTGAAGTACGAGCGCGTGGTTGACCGCCGCATGTCGGGAGAAATCTTCACCAATGCGGCCAATATCTATGCCCGGCCACGCATGATCTCGATCGGCGAGAAGGTGGACGCGAGCGAAGTTGCCGCTGACCTGCGCCGAGCAGGCTACAGCGAGGGCGGCGGGTCGTCGCCCATCGGCCGGTACGCGTTCATCGGCGACGCAATTCAGGTCATGCCGGGGCCGCAGTCGTTCCACGGGGCAGGCAACGCGGTGATTCGCTTCCGCGGCGGCAAGGTTAGTTCCATCACAGAAACCGGCGGAGAGCGGCAGGAGCTGGAAGGCTACGAGCTGGAGCCGCAGCTGGTGACCGCGCTGTTCGAGGGCCAGGACCGCTCCAAACGCGAGCTGATCAAATTTGGGGACATCCCGCCGGTGATGGTAAATGCGACGCTGGCCATCGAGGACCGGCGATTCTTCCAGCACAGCGGCGTCAACTTCTATCGCCTGTTTGAAGCGGCGCTGGTTGATATGCGCGAAGGCCGGCACGGGCAGGGCGGCTCGACCATCACCATGCAGCTGTCGCGCGGATTCTTCCTGACACCCGAGAAGACCGTGAAGCGCAAGCTGACGGAGATGACGATCGCCATCGAGCTGGAGCAGAAGTTCTCCAAGCAGCGCATCTTCGAGATGTACGCCAACCAGGTTTACCTCGGCCAGCGCGGCTCGTTCACGATCAACGGATTCGGCGAGGCGGCGCACGCATATTTCAATAAGGACATCAAGAACCTCACGCTGCCTGAGGCGGCGCTGCTGGCGGGCATGATCCAGCGGCCGAATTATCTCTCGCCGTATCAGCATCCCAAGCGCGCGCTGGAGCGGCGCAACCTGGTGCTGGACTCGATGGTCGATACCGGCGCGATTACGCGCGATGAAGCCGAGCGCGCCAAGGCAACGCCGCTGAAGCTGGCAGCGCCGAACGTGGAAGCCAGCGACGCGCCGTACTTTGTCGACCTGGTGAAAGATCAACTCGCGCCGCAGTACAACGAGGAAGAGCTGAACAATCACGCGCTGCGCATCTACACCACGATCGATCCTGACTTGCAGCGCGCGGCTGCGGAGGCGGTCGACATCGGCATGAAGCTGGTGGACGAGCAGGTGCAGAAGCGACGGACGCACGTGACCAAGATCGGTACCGGCAAAGATGCGGTGCGCGAGGTCAAGATGGATTCCGGTCCAATGCCGCAGGTGGCGCTGGTGGCGCTCGACCCGCACACCGGCGAAGTGCTGGCGCTGGTGGGCGGAAGAAATTACGGCATGAGCCAGCTGAATCATGCTCTCGCCAAGCGGCCGACGGGATCGATCTTCAAGCCGTTTGTCTACGCGACCGCGATCAATACCGCGGTGACCGGGCAGTCGCTGACCGAAGCTAATGCCGATCCGAATACCGGCGTGGTGACCGAGGAGAGCGGAGTGTTTACGCCGGCGAGTTTGATTGACGACTCGCAGGTGAGCATCGCCATCAACAACGGCGACGATGTTTACGAGCCGCGGAATTATCACGAGGCCTTCCATGGCGAAGTGACAGCGCGTTATGCGCTGGCGGAGTCGCTGAACAATGCGACCGTGCGGCTGGGCGAGGAAGTGGGCTTCGACAAAGTGGCGGCGCTGGCTCGAGCTGCGGGCATTACCAGCGCGCGCGGAACTCCGGCGGTAGCGCTGGGCGCCTATGCCGCGACTCCGGTGGAAATGGCCGGAGCTTACACGGTCTTTGCCAACGGCGGCACGCGGATGGCGCCGCTGATGGTGATGTCGGTGCGCGACGTCAAAGGCAACATCCTGAACAACTATCACCCCGACTCGAAGGAGGTGCTGGATCCGCGCGTGGCTTACGTGATGACCACGATGATGGAAGCGGTGGTCAACAACGGCACGGGATATCCGGTACGCGCGCGTGGATTTACTGCGCCCGCAGCAGGCAAGACCGGGACCTCGCATGACGCGTGGTTCGCCGGCTACACGTCGAACCTGCTGTGCATCGTATGGGTGGGGAACGACGACTACACCGACATCAAGCTGGCCGGCGGCGCGGCGGCTGCGCCCATCTGGGCGGAGTTCATGAAGCGCGCGGTTCAGCTACCGCAATACGCTAATACGAAGGAATTTCCCGCACCGTCGGGCGTGGTCAACGTTACGCTCGACAAAGCTACCAACCTGCTGGCGACGGAGTCCTGCCCGCAAGACTATACCGTCGCCTTCATCGCCGGAACCGAGCCGAAGGAAACCTGCGATCAGGGCTTTGGCGATCATCGTGGCGTCGTCTCGAAGATCTTCGGATTGGGATCGCCGCCGGTAGCCGCTCCGCCGCCCAACACCAACGGGACGCAGTCAACCGCAGGAACTGCTCCGGGAACGCCGGTCGAGATTGGCAGTGACGGTCAGCCGAAGAAAAAGAAGAAAGGATTCTTCAGCCGGCTCTTCGGGCGCGGTGATAGTAGTGACCAAGAGCAAAATAACGGGACGGGTGCGCCACAAAATGGGAACAATCCGGACCCGAAATAGGTCTATTATTGGGCAGAAACGTTTGTGGGTTGAGACGCGCCTCCTTCATCGCTGAGCCCAGGTTAACGTCCAAACGAAGGACGTGAATCCTTCGGCACAAGCCCACTCAGGGGACGTGAGCTCTGGGGCACAGAAGGTTCTCCACCCGCAGCGACAAAGGAGCCGGCAATGCCAGATCTCCGATCTGCTCGGTTCATCGTCCTCAACAGCGGGCTGATTCTCGTCCTAGCGGTGTTGCTTTCGCTCACCGCAGTCGCACAACAAACCAAATGGACAGCGGAAGCGCCGCCCACGCAAATGACGCCGCCGGCGGTTCCGGATGGCAGCGCCTCGGCGGCCACGCTGGAGGAGCAGGGCGATGAGCTGCGCGCGCAGAAGCGCTATCTCGACTCCATCGACTACTACAATGTCGCGATGAAGAAGCAGCCTTCGTCGCTGTTGTGGAACAAGATCGGCATGGCATATCTGCTGTTGCAGCGACCCGATCCGGCTGCCAAGGCCTTCGACCGCGCCATCAAGCTGGACAAGCAAGATCCCGCGTCCTACAACAATCGCGGCTACGTCGAGCAGATCAAGCGGAAGTACGACAAGGCCATCGTGTATTACAAGAAGGCGATCGTGCTGCGCCCCGACGACGCGGTCTTCTACTACAACATGGCGTCCTGCTACTTCGGCAAGCATGACTACCCGGAAGCGGCAAAGGATTATCACCAGGCCTTCGCGCTCGATCCCAACATCTTTGTGCGCGCCACCAAGACCGGCGTGATGGCGCAGGCGACCTCGCCCGATGACCGGGCGGCGTTCTCATTCCTGGTGGCCAAGATGTACGCGCAGGCGGGAGATTTCGATCACTCGCTGGAATATCTGCGCAAGGCGATGGAAGACGGCTACAAGCACATCAACGATGTTTATAGCGATAAGGAGTTCGCCACCCTGCGGACGGATAAGCGCTTCGAAGAGCTGATGGCGCAACGGCCGCAGCCGATCCCGTAAGGACAGATTCACGTAGCGCCAATATTCGGGTTGCGCTGCAGGGCTGGACAAGTCCCGCCGGAGGGCGGGACGAGACTGTATTCAGCCCAGCGCGGGAGCGCTGGGTTAGTGGCGCAGGTTTTGAACCCCAGCCCCTTCAGGGGCGGCACTCACATTTGCAGCGCGTAACATTGCCATTAGTTCGTCATCGAACGAATATCGTGAATGATGCACGGCTTGGTTTGCAATGTATCGCTTCACCCGCTCAACCTGCGATGGGCTGACGCTAAATGCGCCGTAGCCTTCTTGCCAGGCAAACAGTCGCGAGGTTTCCCGCATGAATCGGCTGGAATTTGTCTTGAGCACCCGCACTGCATCCCCCAAGCTAATAGTCGGCGGAAATGCCAGAAGCATGTGAACGTGGTTCTCTGTTCCGCCAACAGCTAGCGTCTGCATACCGTGATTACGCGCAATCCCCGCAAGATAGTTCCACAAGCGATCCTTGGCGGCAGCGGGAATATACCCGATGCGCCGCTTGGTGCTGAAAACGACATGAAACAAAGCGTGGATGTGACTGTGCGACATGCGGTGCCGCCCCTAAAGGGGCTCTGGAGTTATTTGACTTGCATGCAAACCCAGCGCTTCCGCGCTGGGCTGAAGGCAGTTTCGTCCCGCCTTGCGGCGGGACTGATTCGCAAGTGCCGTCTTATTTTCCAAGGGCGGCTGCGATTCACAGGCCTAGCGTAGGCGTCCCGGCGTTCTGCGTGCCGTGAGTTGCGTCACGACCCAATGTGCCATGACCATCGCCGCCATCAGGCCGATGGGTGGCCGCATCCCCCGGACTCGCGGTTCTCCGGCGCAGCCGTTCTGGCGGTGCCGCTCCGCGAGACTGCGCCTTGGCCGAAACTGTCAGCTTTCTTATGAATGTCATTTACCAGAGAAGTGTCATATGCCATAATCATGACATGAATGAAGTTCATGCCAAAATTAATGAAAATGGCAGAATCGTGATTCCTGCCGCGATGCGCGAGGCGCTCGGCATTGTGCCGGGAGAGGAACTCGTGCTGCGCATCGAGGACGATGAGCTGCGGATTACCACCATGCGGCATCGGATTGAGCGCGCCCGGGAGCTTGTCCGGCGGCATGTTAAGCCTGGCCGATCGCTGGTGGACGAGCTGATGGCGGAGCGGCGCAAGGCGGCGCAACGTGAGTAAGGCGGTACTGGACGCGTCCGCCGTGCTGGCGATCCTGAACAGCGAGCCCGGCGCCGAGAAGTTGTCCCTGCAATCCCTGGGCGAAGCGGTCATCAGCACCGTGAATCTGGCCGAGGTGCAAAGCAAGCTGGTATCGACAGGCATAGCGCCTGAAGATGCCTGGCAAGCGGCGACCAGTCCGGTGCAGGAGATCGCGGAGTTCACCGCGGAGCATGCCAAGATTGCGGGAAGCCTGACTGCGCTGACTCGCTCGCTGGGACTCTCGCTGGGCGATCGCGCATGTTTGGCGCTGGCCATCGCCCGGAAGACGCCGGTCTACACCGCGGACAGAAGTTGGAAGCAGTTGCAGCTAGGGATACCCATTCACATCATCCGCTGACAGAAAAAGGCCCCGCTTTTTCGCGGGGCCTCGAATCAACTTCAACTACAACTTACTTCCCCAGGTGTCCACGGAGGGTTCCGACGCCGGTGCACTGATCGTAGCCCGGTCCGGCGTTGTGACCGCTGCCGTTGGAGCCGGTGGTCACATCGTAGAAGTTGTTGGGATAGGCCTCGTGGGCGTACAACTGGCCGTAGATCAGATTGTTCTCCATGTTGTTGTAGGGTTGCCCTGGAGCGCCTTGCCCCAAGGTGTTCTTGGCGGAGTTGATGATTCCCGCCAGGGACGGTGAAGCCAGGCTGGTACCGCCGACAACCAGCCATCCGCCATAGCCGTAGCTGTCGTAGACGTAGGCGCCACTGTTGGGGTCGGCGTCAAAGGCGATGTCCGGAGTTTGCCGCGCGGTCTGCCCGAAGAGGGCGTACTGGAAGTTGGCCCACGGTCCCATACCGTCTCCGAGGCTCGGCGGATTCTGCCATTTCTCGTACTGGCTGACACCGCCGCCCGAACCCGACCAGCAGCTCTCGTTGAGGAAGTTGCCGGAGGAATCGCGATTGATGGTGGTGCCTCCGGCAGAAACGACCCAGGGTGAGGAACTGGGATACTGCGCGCCCCAGCCGCCATCGCCGGACGAAGCGAAGTAGACGATCTTGTTCGGGTAATAGTCGAAGAAGAAGTTGTCTCCGCCGTTGCCGACTTCGCTGGGGTACTCATCGCCGCCCCAGCTGTTGGAAATATCGCCGCCACCGCGGTTGGTCACCTCAATGCCGGCTACCTCCTCGGCAAAGTACAGGTCATTGTCGGAGGCGCTGCAGGCCTCGATGAGGAGGATTTTGGCGTCGGGCGCCATCGCATGAGAGTACTCAATATCCAAGTCCTCTTCGAGTCCCCAACCCTGATCGCCGGGCGGCGTGCCGCTGCAACTGGCCGTGAGGCCGTTCAGCGTGCCGTAGCTCGTGTTGGCGTAGATCTTGCGAAACTGCACCGCGGGCAAGCCGAAGTGGCTGATGAATACGTTGAGATCATTCACCACATTGGGATTGTCGTAGGCATCCACCAGGGCTATGGCTCCCCAGCCGCCGGCGGGGTGGTTGGTGCCTCCGTTGGCGGGATTGCATCCCGTGTACTCCAGCGAAACCCGGTAAACACATCCCAGCGAGGCGGGATTCTCGGCGAAGGTATTGTCGGGAATAATCGACGACATGGGCCTGCCGTCCGGGACGAAGATGGCAACATTGGTGTGGGCGCGGACGCCGGCATCCTCGGGACGCACGATGCTGCTGGCCGGAATGATCACCTTGCCCGGGCGATGGTAAATCTCCGGCGCCGGTGCTGCCGGGGCTGCCGGTTCATCCTGCTGCGGCAGGTCGAGCGGCGGGGTTTTTTCCGGCGACAATTGCTGCGCCGGCATGCTCATCGCACAAAACAACACTGCTGCTACCAGGGCACAACTTTGAACTCTCATAGGCTCCTCTCGGGTTGACTACCAACATGGGAAACCGGGGGTACCAGACCGCCGGCGATTGTTGCGCGTCGCTTACCTCGGCACATCGTTGCAAGAGCGTCTAAGCAAGGGGAGCAATCGGCGGGGTGTGCATAGTGTGGGGCAAGTCTTCGACAAACGCAATGGGAAATTCATCCTAATTGACGATTCCGGTGGGCGGGGTTCGTTGACCTCCGGAAATTCTGACTTGCGACGCGGGGCGGCGGCGGAGAGGAAAGCCTGAGTTAAGATGCTGAAGGGGTGGGAGTTATTCCCAAAGTGGGAATCGCGCGTATTTGACTTTAGAGCGCGGAAAACCGATTTCAGGGCCTGGGAGACCTCCCGCTGCCCGATCATCGATCCTGGGGCATCCTGGCGCGATTAACGGCACTTCTTGATAGGCGATATGTAGCCAAATTGTGCTTTATAGTCGAGACGCATCGTCACCAAAGCGCTAGTTGGGTTGAGGGGCAACGGTAGAGCCAGCCTTCAGGCTGGCGTTCAGCCGGGACCCACATCATCGTTCGGGCTTTTCTCTCGCTAGCGAGAGAAAAGCCCGAAGACCCATACACGCTGCGTGACTCGGCGCTGAAGCGCCGCTCTACCTGTTCTGGACCCGGACGCTCTGCCTGTCTTGAGCTGGAACGGCCGGCTCCTGCAGTCACCAGGTGTTGTACGCAGTGCCTTCGCTGGATTGCATTTCGCTGCCGCTATGCACATCGATGATGCCCGGCTCGGTCTGGTCCGGCGACATGATGCTGTCATCGGTGACCGGAACCCAGCTGTCGCGCGCGTTGGTGAAGGGGTCTTTGGGCAGCTCTTTGAGATAGCCGGCCTCAACCAGGTCCTGCAGCGACTGCGGCGCCTTCTGCTTGTCCAGCGTGTACTGGTCGATCAGCGAGCGCAGGGTGTAAAGATCGTCGCGCAGCACCGTCTCCTGCGCGTGCAGGATGGTCTTCTGGTAATTGGGAATGGCGAGCGACAGCAGAATCACGATGATGGTGATGACCACCATCAGCTCAATCAGCGTGAAGCCTTTCTGCCGCAGACGTCGCATGTGACTCACCACGTTTTGTACTTCGTCCCGTCCAGGCCAGTGCCCTCGGCCTTAGTATAGACGTCGAAGACGTTGCCTCCGCCCCAGGAATCGGAGTCGGGATCATCCTGAATCGAGCGCATGCCCCACTCGTCCTTGCCCGTCATAGGATCGACGGGGATGCGGCGCAGAAAGCGCATCTTCTTGCCATTGGTATCCACGCCCTTCACCAGCGTGTCGAGATCGGGCGGATAGCCCTGGCTGTCGAGTTTAGTCTGAAACGCACCGCGGTCGGCGGCGTCCTTGTAACGATCGATGGCGTCGCGCATCATCCACAGATCGCGGCGCAGTTCGCGCTCCTTACCGCGCTGAATGACGACCCGCACCACCGGCGTGGCCGCGGCGGTCAGAATCATCAGGATGGTCATCGCGACCACCAGCTCGACCAGCGAAAACCCGCGCAGACCAGCCGCCTTCAGGCGCGACAGCGACGGCTGCGCCTTCGTCTTCGTTCTGGGCGAAGTCGGCTCAGGAACAAGAAGGGCGCGATTGGAATTGGCTGAGAGCACTGCTGTAAGTTTAACCTGTTCGGGGCGTCGCAATTGAGCACGGCGCCTGGCAGCTCAACTGCGGGTTCGGAGTTGGGCCGGTGGAAGGGCACGGCTTTAGCCGTGCCGTACATCTAGATTTGAGATGCCGGGCTTTAGCCCCGGCCACCGCGGCTAAAGCCTGGTTGATACGATCCTGTTTCGCCGGGCTGAAGCCCGGCGCTTCCACCTGGGCTGCGGCTTGCGATCCCTTTTGGTTAGACGGCCAGCCTAGTGAACCGTAACAATCGCCTGCGAGCCGCTGGCAGGGGCTACCTGTCCGGTGGAGGTTTTGATGCTGGCACGATTGATGCTCAGCGTTGACTGTCCCGGAGCTCGCGCCTGGAAGGTCAGGGTGAACACCGAGCCATCGCCGGAAATACCGGGCGATTGCGGCGGCCGCTCGGCGGTGACCGAAAGAATGCCGGTCATGCTGTCGTCGCGGTTCACCAGGCTCGGCGCCTGCCCATCCTGCGACAGCAATGTTCCGTTGGAGACATTCAGCACCTGCAATACGCGCGGGTTGTAGGTGATCTGCAGCGGGACCGAGGAGACGTTCTGCCCGCCCGCAAGATTTACGTTCACGGTGAAGGTCGAGCCTGCCGGCTGATCGATGGTCGGCGGATCGAAGCTGACGATGGCGCTGCCCAGCGGCGCCGAAGCCGCCGTCGGCTGTACCGACGCTTGCGGCGTCATGCCGGTTTGTGGCTGGCCCTGCATCGGCCTTACAGGCGCTCCGTTGTTCATCGCGCCCGGACCGGCTGCGCCTTGCGGCTGACCGCTGGTGCTGTTGGCCGGCTGGTTGTTGTCGCGGCGCAGCACGATGGTATTCGCGGTGCCAACATCGATGGCCCGCATGTTCGAGGGGTTGAGCTCCTGCGCGCGCACGATGTGCGGGATCATGATGAAGACAATCTCGTTATCCTGCACTTCCTTCTGTTCTTCGGCAAACAGGTATTTGAAGAGCGGGATGGAAGCCAGTCCGGGAATGCCCGACAGCGAATGGGTTGTGGTCTCTTCCAAAATGCCGCCGAGGATGTTGACTTCGCCTTCCTTCATGCGAATTTCGGCTTCCATCTTGCGCTGGCCGATGACCGGCTGGGTGATGCCGCCGATGTTCACCTGACTGTCAATCGCCGAGATGTCCATCGCCAGCTTCAGCGTGATTTCGTCGAGTCCATGGACGTGCGGCGTGATATCGATGTTGACGCCGACGTCGATGTAGTTGAACTGTGTGTTGACCAGCGGATTGATGCCGACGCCGCCGATGCCGGGCTGAAACGATCCGGTCGCGACCGGGTAGCGCTCGCCGATCTTCAGCGAAGCCTTCTGCCCATCCGAGGCGCGAACCTCCGGCTGCTGGATCAGCTTGCTGCTGGTGTCGCTCATCAGGAAATTCGCGGTTGCCGTTGGGATGGTCACCGAGAAGTTGGTGGCATTGAGAGTGCCCAGGGTGTTCAGCGAGATCGTTCCCGGGGAGGTGCCGCTGGTAGTTGAAGCCGTGCCGGTATTTCCCGCCGGGCCGGTCACGCTGGTGGTTGAGCTCGTCGACGGGGTGGACGTCTGCAGAGCAACCGAAACGTTGGTCGGCGGATTGATGCCCAGGTTGCGCATCTTGTCGCGCGACACCTGCATGATGGCAATCTCCACCACGACTTCAGGCTTCGACTTGTCCAGATCCTCGATCAGCTTGCCCGCCATCGCAATCTGATCGGGCGTGCCGCGCACCACGATCGCCTGCTGCGAGGGAAACTGCTGCAGACGCTGCGTGTCCAGCAGCGTGCGCAGGATGTTGACCATGTCCTGCAATTCGTTGGGCTGCGATAGATTGCTGAGATAGAACGTGCGGATGACGCTCTGTTCCAGCTCCTTGCGCTTGGCCGCAGTGTCGGCGGCGACGAAGATCGTGTTCGGCGTAACCGGCCGCCAAAAAGTTTTCGACTCGAGCGCCGTGATCTCCAGCGCCTGTTCCAGGGTGACGCCGTTCAGGTCGACTTTGATACGGCGCGAGGTGTAATCAGGATCGAATAGAACATTGACGCCCGCCAGCCGGCCGATGGACTCGTAGACGGTCTTCGAGTCTTCCGTCAGCTTCATGGTGATGGGCGTCTGCGAGATGGGCGCCAGCTCAACCGGTCCAGTCGCCTCTTCCATGCGCTTGTCCAGACCGTTTTCAATGCTGGCCTGCGGTGCGGGCGCGGGATTCTGCGCATTCTTCAGCATCCGGTTGATCTTGTTGATCATCTGCTGCGCGATAAAGCTGGAAGGATCGACGGCCAGCGCTTGCTCAAAGTCGGTCAGCGCCTCTTGCAGTTTGCCGGCGGTCATCAGCAGCTCGCCTTGATGCACGTAGGCCGCGGCCGCCAGGAAGCGCACATATTCCGCGGACGCGCGATAGGTCAGGTCGCTGGGCCTCAGCTTGTAGGCCTCTTGGTAGAAGTTGTAGGCCCCGATGTAGTCCTGGCGGGCTTCCGCCAGCTTGCCCTTATCGTAGAGTTGCTTAGCTTGCTTGTCCGCGGAGGCGAATGCCGACACCGCCAGCACACACAGCAGTGTCAGCACAGAGATGAAGCGCTTCATCAAAATCCTTTGACCCCGAAATTCTGGACCGGACCCCTCGCCTCCGAACGGCTGATGAAAGGCTCCGGTTGTAAGACTTTGCCCCATGCTAAACGTGAGCATGCATGCCCGCGAGCTTACGTTTCCGCATCCCAAATACGGACAGAGACAGGGCGGTCGGCGCGATTATAACATTCCATTCTGCGTGAAATCTGCGCAGGCATACGCGAGCGCAACACCGCGCTGCTCGATATGAATGCGATATGAATGTGATCGAAGCGGAGTACAATGCGAGAGCAGCGGAGTGAGTTTCCACGTCGGGAGTAGAAATGGGTTCTACGGGAACAGGGAGTTCTTTCGTTGGCAACCGTGGTGAATGCTCCTCCGGTGCGAGTGGGCGTCGACTGAATCGACTTGGCCGGCGAGCGCTGCTGACCGTAGCCGCAGGGCTGTTGCTGTTCGCATTCCTGACAGGCTGCGGTGGTGGCTTCTTCCTTCATCCTTCTATCAGCTCGATGTGGGTCAACCCGGCTACGGCTACGCTCACGCCCACCAAGACCGCCCAGTTCGCCGCAGTTGGTCTCTACTCGGATGGCAACCAGCAGAACATCGCCGAAAACAACGTAACCTGGTCCAGCTCCGACTCCACAGTCGCAACCGTCAGTTCGCCCGGCGGCTTGGTGACCGGCGTTTCGGCCGGCACTGCGACCATCACTGCCACGGCTACCGTAACGGTTCAGGGCACGGGCTGCCAGGTTCAGGTTTCGATTGCCAGCGGAAGCCCGATCCTATCGAAGGTTTGCTATGGCAACAGCACCGAGACGCTTACCTCGACGATCAACGTCAACGTGGCGGCAAGTCCGGTGAACCGCGCGGTCATCAACACTACCCAGGCAAGCACGGTGTCCCAATCCACCGCGACAATCTCCGCAGCGCCGGCTGCCCTGCAGTTTTATGCCTACGGCAATGGGGATGCCTCCAACGACATGACCCAAACGGTAACCTGGAGTTCGTCGAACCCGGGCGTGGCGACCATCACCAGCGGACTACTCAGCGGCAACGGCGTGGTGACCAGCGTGGCCGCGGGCACCACCAACATAACCGCCAGCACCACCAACAGTACGGGCCAGGTAGTGAACAGCCAAACCATCGTCCTCACCGTGCAGTAAGGCGCCGGGGCAGCATGGTTTTCGGGTAGAGCTGGCCTTCAGGCCAGCGTCCAGGCTGCTTATTTCCTCTTCCTAGAGTCGGCTTCAGCCGACGACACGCGAGCGGCGCTACGAGTTTTTCAGCGGCCTCTCCAGCCGCGCAGCGGCGGCATGAAGTTAGCCCGGCGCGTAAGCGCCGGGTAGAGCGGGAAATTGAGCCGAGCCGCGGAGCGGCGGCACGGTTCTCACGCAGACACTGAAGTCGTGCCCTGACACAAACCAAAGCGATTTATGAGACGGACTCTTGCACCGGCCCCAGTGCCGCCTATCGCGACACAGCTGTGAACAGGTCAGACTTCATCAGCGCCTGGAAGCGCTGATCGTCGGTCTTGAAGTGCATCTGCACCAGGTCGTCGGAACTGGCGACGGTGGTGTTCTCCAGCGCCAGCTTCTCGCTGGACGAGCCGCTCATCCTGCGCAAGAGCAGGCCGGCCTGCATCAGCCCCGAGAGGCTCGCGGCGGTCAGCGTTGTCGGAGGTCTTCACCATCACGTCGAAGGTCACGCCGTTGGTGAAGTTCATGATGTAGTCGGAAGCCAGCAGGCGCTTCTTCACGGCATCGAAGTTGGTAAGCCCGCCGGCCTGGCCCAGCGCGGAGCGCACCATGTTCTGCGTGCCGGCCTGGTCGAGCACGCTCCACACCGGCTCGCTGTCGATGCTGGTGATCAGATCGTCGATGGCGTTGTTCGCAGCCAGCGAGGCCGCGCCGTTATCGCGCACATCGATGGCGCCCTTGACGGCCGCGTTCTCCCCAAACAGGATGGTGATGGGATCAAGAAACACCATCTCAAAGCCCGATCCCATGGGATAGATGTCCGACAACAGATATTTCTCCGGCTTGATCTTCCGGGCCTTTGGCCTTAGCCAGGAACTCCTTCTGCTGGAACGGTCCTTGCGCGATGCCGATGCCATAGATAATCTTCTTCGGCCCGCGATAGCTCACGAAGGTGATCTGCTCGGCGTAGAGATCGGGATCGATGCCCACCCTGCGCAGCGCCGCCTCGAACTGCTTGACGTTGTCCGGGATGATCTGGTCTTTGAGGGCGCGGGCCGTGGGCGAATCGCGCAGTTCGCGATAGTCCACCGAGATGATCTGCTGCACTGCCTGCGGGATCACCGTGCGCGCGTTGTTGCTCAGGGGCGCGGCTGCCGCCGGAAGGCACAGAGCGCCGCTCAACCAAACGCCGATGGCAAGCTGCTTCATGGATTTCTTGTGACCCGACTCGTGCGATCAGAAATGTGCTGGTCATAACTGCTGTTGCCTTAGACGGATCACGCAGAACAACATCATCCCGCGGTTCGCTGGTCGCTGCTCGCTCTTCGCTCTTCGCTTTTCGCTCTTCGCGTTTCGCTCTTCGCTTTTCGGGTGGAGCACGCCTTTGAGGCGTGCATACGGGCGCCAAGGCTTATAGAAACCGGCTTCAGCCGCTGAGGTAGACTCTGCCAAACGATTACCGCAGCGGCTAAACAAACTGCTGGAAAAGTCGATCGCAGCGTTGTTTCTCGGGTAGAGCTGGACTGGTAGAGCTGGCCTTCAGGCCAGCGTCCAAGTCCTTTATTCAGAAACCTGAGTCAGCCTGAAGCCGACGACACGCGGGTCGCGTTCCGCGCGCGCTTTGTAACAGGGCACGACTTCAGTCGTGCCGATAAGCCGCTCATTTTTTGTCATCCCGAGCGGACTTTAGTCCGCGAGGGATCTGCTTCCCGACTTTTTCAGCAGCCTCTAAAGCCGGTTCTTCTATTCGGATTCTCAACTGCACCGCTGAAGCGATGCTCCACCCAACATCAGTTGAACACAACTTCAAACTGACCACTACCGCTTCTTTGAACTAAAAGAAACTTTTATCTTCGTTTGGTAGAATACCAAGTTGACCGTCCAAGTTGACAGTCGTCCAAGATGCTGAAGTAGTCGTTGTCTGACAGCTTCGGCGGTCTTTGTTGCGCCACGCGCCTGCGAGCGCAAGCTGGGAATTCGGCCTCAAAGCATTTGCAAGAGTTCCAGCGTCGGGAGAGAAATGGGTTCTGCGGGAACGGGAAGTTCTTTCGTTGACAACCGTGGTGAGTTTTCCTCCGCTGCGGGTACACATCGACCGAAGCGAGTCCGCCAGTTGGTTGCGACCGCAGCTGTAGCCCTGTTCTCGTCCGCGTTCCTGTCCTCCTGCAGTGGCTTCTTCATTAAGCCTACGATCAGTTCGATCTATATCACGCCCGCTGCGGCCACCATCGGGGTCGGCCAGATGACCTCGTTTACCGCATATGCCACCTACTCCGACGGTACCCAGAATCAGATCAGCGGAGATTCGGTAGGCTGGACCAGCTCGGCCACCAACATTGCGAGCGTCACTTCGCCCGGCGGTTCGGTGACGGGGGTTGCCCTTGGCACGGCAACCATTACCGCCAGTGCCCAGGGTATTACTGGGACGGCCACTGTCAATGTGACGGTAAGCAACATTACCAGCCTGGTCATCACCATCACCCCGGGAAGCACCCAGCCTATAACCACGGCGACCATCAACGGAACGACAGGCACCTTGCAGTTTTATGCCTACGCCAATGGGAGCGCCTCCAACGACGTGACCCAGGCGGTAACCTGGAGTTCGTCGAACACGAGCGTGGCGACCATCGCTAGCGGGGGGACCAGCGGCAACGGCCTGGCGAGTGCCGTGTCCGCGGGCACCACCAACATCACCGCCAGCACCACCAACACCTCTACGGGTCAGCTGGTGAGCAGCCAAACCATCGTCCTGACCGTCACCCAATAAGGCGCGAACCTGGCGAGCGGCCGGCTCAGCAGGCTGCCGAAACGGTCGATTGTGGAATGTTTTGAAGGGGGCGCAGCTTCAGCTGCGCCGCTGCAGGTCTTCTCTTTTGTCATCACGAGGAGGGCCTTTCAGGCCGACGAGGGATCTGCTTCTCGGCTTTTCCGAACCTGGCCGGCGACGTCGCCCCTTCAGAGGCCCCAGGCCGCACACGTTACGGTGTGATTTCCCAGACCACGCCGTAGTCGTACGTTCCTCCCGATTCCGTTGTCCCATAGAGATTGCCGTTGCTGTCCATGGCCACCGCTCCGACAGGAAAATGTTCGCTCTGGAGCGAGAAATCGTGCAGATCGGTCAGGCTCCATGTGCCGTTCGAGTTCGTCAGCTTGAAGACCATGCCTCCTCCGCCCGTGCCATCTCCAAAGGCTGTGCCATAGAGATTGCCGGCAGCGTCGAAGACCAGGTTCTGGTAGGGGCCACCACCACAGGAGGGAAGGTTGTAGATAACGTTGAATGTCCAACTCGAACCCGAAGGCGACAGCTCGTAGATCACGCCGCAGTCGCCGGTCCCGCCGGAGACTGTCCCTCCGTAGAGATTGCCGGCCTGATCCATCACCAGGCCGCCGTAAGAAAGTCCGCCGTCATCGCCGTTGTTAAAAGCGTGCAGTATCGACCACACATATCCGTCTTGGCTCGGACTGAGTTCGTAGACCACGCCATCGCCACCCGGTCCCCAGGCGCTGGTCGTGCCGTACAAATTCCCGGCGCTGTCCATGATCAGTCCGGAGTATGGCTGCACGCCGTTGGCTAGGCTAAATCCCTTGGTAGAGGACTCTCTCACCCCAGCCGTCGCCATGAGGCGTCAGTTCAAAAACCGTTCCGCTGTCGGTGTAGCCGCCAAACTGCGTGGTGCCATAAATGTCCCCAGCTTGATCAAAAAGCAACTGCGGACTGAGTGGTTCATTTCCATCCGCAGCGTCAAAGGCGTAAAGCACCGTCTCGTCCCAGGGAGCGATGACCGACTTGGGCGCGCTCGCCGGGGGCCGGAGCCGGAATACCACGCCGCAACCCCCGCCTTTGCAATAGGTTCCCTGAAAATTCCCCCCGCCCAGCGTGGTGCCGTACAAGCTGCCATCGGCCGCCATCGTCAACGGGCCCCACGGAGCGGCTCCATCCGACCCTCCATAAAAACTGTAGAGCGGCTGCAGCGTCCAGCCGGAGCCGGAGTGTTCCATCTTGAACACCACGCCTTCGCCGCTGCGGCCGCCAAGAACAGCCGTCCCGTATAGATTGCCGGCCCGATCGATTACCAGGGCGGACTGGGGATACCCCCCATCGTCGCCGCCGGTGAACTCGTGCAGCACCGTGTAGGTCTGCGCCTGCGCTCTTGGAACGCCCACCATCGTCGTCCCAATCAGGACCGCCATCACGACGGCAAGAGTTCTCGGGTGAAGTAGAATGGCCAAAATCGAAACGGTAGTTTGCGGTCGGCTCGCCATGGGAGATCCTCCAGGAGGTCGAGGTTTAGCCGCAATGTCGTCCCGCTGGCACAGAAAGTCAACTTAATTTCGGATTACGGTGTAATTCGAACACGCCATGAGCTTTAGCGAACACACTTTTCAGACTCGTCCCGGCGCTGCCTGGCGTTCTCAACACGATTCTGCCTGCATTAGTCCAGCGCGGAAGCGCTGGTACGCGCCAAAAACAAATCAGAGTCCGTTCAGGGACGGCACTCCCTGATCGGCGCAATGGTTTTTCGGTTAGGACTTTCTGCGGCTATCATGCAATATCAATCTGAATGACCGCCGGCTCCGCGCCAACCGATCTGCCTTCCGATTCCCGCCTCTCCGTCTTCCTTTCCTATGCCGTCCTGCTGGCCGGCATCGGCGCAGGCATCGCTTCCGCGTATATCGTCATAACGACTTATTCGCCTCTGCCTCATTGGGACGAATGGGCCCTTTTCGATCATCTCGCCACCGGCAACGCCTCTCTCTCATGGCTGTGGGCGCAACACAACGAACATCGCATCCTGGTTCCCAAGCTCTTCTTCTTACTCGACCTCTATTTCTTCCGCGGCACACAAGCTTTTCTACTGACCAGCATCTTCTTCATCCAACTGCTGCAAACGGCATTGCTCAGCTTCAGCCTGTGGACGCTCGGCGGAATGCGCGGCTCGGCCTGGCGAACCGGCACCGGCCTGATCGCCTACTGCATTCTCTGTCCTACGCAGCAGGAGAACCTGATCTGGGGATTTCAGTTGCAATTCGTCCTACCGGCAGCAATGGCGACCTTGGCCGTCCTCACCTTGCTGCTGTATTACAGAAAACCCCACGCCTGGCTGCTGGCGCTCTCCATCTTTGCCGCGACCATCGCCACCTGGTCACTGGCCAACGGAATGCTGCTCTGGCCGCTATTGCTCTTGGCCGCGCTGCTGCTCCAGAAAAGCGGGTTGGGTAGTGCAGGCCTTCAGGCCTGCGTTCCCGGGCGAGAACCAAAAACCCTTTCGCCGTTGAGGTCTTCGACCTCAACAGCGAAAGAAGAATTGAGCGGCGCGAGTCATCGCGGGCCTGAAGGCCCGCACTACCCAAGCCAGAACTGCCGCGCAGTGATCCCCGCAATACTACTGTTCGCGGCTGCAAACATCGCGCTGTATCTGTATCGCTACCATCGCCCCGGACCGTCTGCCGAATTCCCCGGCCTCCTGCTTGCGGCTGACAGAACCCTGCACTACGTCGCGGTCTATTTCGGCAGCACCTTCGTTCGCCACTCCAGCGGCTGGATCCCGCTTCTTGCCGGAACAGCCGGCCTATGGGTTGCTGTCGTCATCATTATTCGCGTACTCCCACAACGTGGGACATCGTCCCTACTGCAGCTGGAACTTTCCCTGCTAATGCTCCTCTGCATCGCGACGGCGTTCATCACCGCCTCCGGCCGCCTGCATCTCGGGCTGGAGCAGGCCACTGCCTCGCGTTACCAGACCTTCGCACTGCTCTTCTGGTGCAGCCTGGGGCTGGCGATACTTTTCCCATTGCAACAACACCGGGTGCCCCGTTCTGTCATCCCGAGCCTCCCGGAGCGGAGCGAAGGGAAGTCGAGGGACCTGCTTTTCTCCAATTCGTTTGGGCCAGGGCGGGGCAGTTCACACAATGATCAGCAACCAGGGTTCCTGAAGCTCAATGTTTTTTCAGCATTCTTGCTTCTGCTGATGGTCGGCTTTGCCACCCAGGTTCGGTTGCCGCTGATCGACGCGCAGTGGCGCCAGCTGCGACTGAAGCGCATTTCGCTATCCCTGCTGACCGGCGTGCACGATCCCGCGGCTCTGGCCGATGCCTATCCCGATCCGCAAGCCGTCTTGCGTGCCGCGCAATACATGAAGGACAACCATCTCTCGATCTTCGCCGGCGATCTCTACGCGCAGCTCGGACAGCCCTTTGACGCCACCTACCACGTGCGTCCCGCGACCGACTGCTCCGGCTACGTCTCCTCGACGCAGCTTCTGCCTGCCGACGACGGACCGGGCTTGCGAATCACCGGCTTTGCCTGGGACAAGCAGTCGAATCGTCCGGCGAGAGACATCGTCGCCGTCGCTAACGACCGCATCAGCGGCTACGGCACGAGCGTCTCGATTCCCCAGGATTTATCCGCCGCCAGGCCGAATTCCGATCCCGGCCGCTTCGGCTGGGTCGCCTACGTTCGCGATATACCGCATCCCGGCAGTATTCAGCTCTACGCCGTGGTCGGCAGAGATTCCGCCGACGCCTGCCTCATCGCCGAAGCGAGGCCGTAGCTGCAAGGCTGTAACTCCGACTTGACTCCGCTCCTCGTCCCCGATCCCCTATTCCCTAATCCCTATTCCCCGGCCCGCTCCCGCATCCGACTTGCTAACTAGCCACTAGCCACTGACCACTAGCCACTGATTTATATTGTTCTGTGGCCCAGTGAAATCCCACCGTTCTCACTTCCAGCTGATCCTGCCGGCATTCGCGATGCTATTGCTTGTCTTCGGCGCGGCGTGCAAGCGCCAGAGCATGGCACATCACGAGTACATGTATGTCTCGGCGCCGGAGACCAGCCTGCGCGATCGCGTGGCCACCATGTACAACAAGATGGGCACAGTGCATAACGGTGATCGCGTCGAGGTGCTGGAGAAGCAACGGCGATTTGTTCGCGTGCGCACCGACAGCGGCCAGGAAGGCTGGATCGAGGAACGCAGCCTGGTGCCGCAAGAGATCTACGACGGCTTCCAGAAGCTGGCGCAGGACAATGCCAACACTCCGATCCAGGCCAAGGGAACAACGCGCGCCGAGCTCAACATGCACGTCGAGCCCTCCCGCGATGCCGATCACCTTTATCAGCTCAAGGATGGCGAAAAGGTAGATGTGCTGAGGCGCGCGACGGCAGAGAAAAATCCGGCGAAGCCTAAGCCTGCGCCTTCAACCACGCCGCAGACGAAGGGAAGCAAATCGAAGACTGGCGCCCCCGCTGCTAAGGCTGGAACGGCTGCCCCGTCGACGCCAGCAACAAAGCCAATCGTGCCTCCGGCTCCGGCAACGCAGAGTTCTTCGCTGTCGACTCCACCATCCGCAGCCGGTGGGTCTGCAACTCCCACCAACAAAGAGCAACCGCCTCCGCCGAAGCCGGCCATGGAGGACTGGTACCTGGTGCGCACGTCAGCCGGACACGTCGGCTGGGTGTTGTTGCGCATGATCGATCTTGACGTTCCTCTCGACATCGCGCAGTACGCCGAAGGCCAGCGGATCATCGGATATTTTGTCCTGAACAACGTCGATGAAGACGGCAAGCCGCAGCCGCAATATCTCGTCCTGCTGAACGAACCGAAGGACGGCCTGCCGTACGACTACAACCAGATTCGCGTCTTCACCCGCAATCGGGCGAAGCATCGCTATGAGACGGCTTATCGCGAGCACAATCTCGAAGGCTATCTGCCGGCGAAGGTCGGGCATCAGGATTTTGGCAAGGAAGGCGATCTGCCGACCTTCACCATTCGCGAGAAGATTGATGATGGCCGGATCGTAGAAGAGACTTACAAGCTGAATGGACCCATTGTGCGCCGCGTGCTCTCGCCGGATGAAGAAGCGGCGGAGAAGGCAAAGCACCAAGCCGCGCTCGCCGCGCGCATGAAGGAGCTCTCTGCCAAGCACGCCGGCCAGCCCAGCCACAAACACAAGCAGCACTAAGATCGGGTAGAGCCGGCCTTCAGGCCGGCGTCAAGCTCTGCTCATCGAAATAGGGCTGGGGCAATCATGAACATGATCGCCCCAGCCCGAACCCCATTGTCGACCGAAGCGCGACGCCGAAGCGCCGCACTGCCGACGCTATTTGCTATAAAACTCCGCAATCGCGCTGACCACGCGTTGCTGCTCGTCCTCGCGCAGCTCCGGGAAATATCGGCAGCGCCAGCACTTCCATCGCGGCACGCTCCGACTCCGGCAAATCGCCGCCTCGATATCCCAGGTAGGCAAAACACTTCTGCAAATGCAGCGGCACGGGATAGTAGATCTCGCTTCCAATGCCCCGTTCGGTCAGGAACCGCTGCAGCTCATCCCGGCGCCAGGCGCGAATCACAAACTGGTGGTAGATGTGGTGCGCATCCGGCAACGTCGCCAGCAGCGCGACCGGCGCTTGCTCACTCACTCTCGTCCCTTCCACTTTAACCAGTCCAGCGCCGGCGAACAGGCCGTGGTAGCGGCACGCAACGATTCGCCGCTTCTGGTTCCAATCGTCAAGGTGCCTTAGCTTCACGCGCAACACCGCCGCCTGAATCGCATCCAGCCGGCTGTTCCACCCGATTTCATCGTGGTAATAGCGCGCGCGGCTCCCATGATTGCGCAGCCGGCGCACATGATCGGCCAGCTCCTCGTCATCGGTCGTGACACAGCCGCCGTCGCCGTAGGCGCTGAGATTCTTTGTAGGATAGAAGCTGAAGCCCGCTGCCTTGCCCAGCCCTCCCGCTTTCCTTCCCTTCCACGCCGCGCCGAACGCCTGCGCTGCGTCCTCGACAATCGCTGCGCCATACTGCTCGCTCAGCTGGGCGAGGCGATCCATGTCCGCACACTGCCCGTAGAGGTGAACCGGCATCACGGCACGAATGTTCTGGCTGCGTCCACGCTTCAGCGCGTTCTCAACTTTGGCGGGATCGAGGTTCAGCGTTGCTGGATCGACATCGGCCAGGATGGGCGTCGCTCCACAGCGAACAATCGAACTTACCGACGCGAAGAAGCTGAACGGCGTCGTGACAACGCTGGTGTTCTCTTCGACCCCGGAGGCTCGTAGCGCGAGCCACAATGCGTCCGTACCGGAGGCGCAGCCCACGCTGGCGCGCACTCCCAGATACTCCGCTGACTCGCGCTCAAATCCTGCCAGCTCTTCCCCGCCGATGAAGTGCTGCGTCGTGAGCACGCGGTCGATCGCCTCGGCGACCTCGTCCTTGATGCTCGCGTACTGCCGCTTCAAGTCGAGCATCGGCACGGGCGCGGTGGCCGCGGTATCCGGCGAAACAACAGAATCGTCAACGGCTTTCGCTGTCATAGTGCAACATCAATTTTACAGCCGGCGAATACAATTACCTTCCCGCAAACATCATGTAATGGCTCGCCGCTCCCATGAAGAACAGCATGGGGAACGACAGCCAGAAGTTCAGCCGCGCGCTCAGAAAACTCAGTCGGGCGACCTTGGCCGCTTCCGGAGGCATCGCCGTACCCTTGGCAGCGCTCTCGCTGGTCCAGTGAATGATTTTCTTCTGCATGCGCCAGACAATGCCCCACACACTCAACATCATGAACCACCCGATGCCGCCTCCGATCCCAATCGCCAGGGTGCGATTGCTCTCCCACCCCTGTTCGTTCAATGCCAGGAAAACGTATGCGGCTGCCACGATAACGACCGCCATAATGACGCCGAACACGGCTCCCTTGCGCAGTACCTCGGCCGGCGACATCAGCAACCCCATCTGCACCGCAAAAGCAATTGTCCAGATCAGCACAAAACTTCCAATCACCCGCCCGGCAGAGGCCGTCTCGCCAGCAATCATGGCATTCTGAGCATCCACGCCGACAATTCGGTTCCAATAAGCGAAACCGGCCAGCACGGTAACCAGCGAGCTCCAGCGGAACCACCACATCGCCTTGGGCATCAGCTTGGGAATGACGACGCCCCGCTGTTGTGCGTCAAGCTCCTGCAGAAACGGCATGTTCACCAGATTGAAAAAGTAAAGCAGGCCAACCCAGATAACTCCGGCCACCAAGTGGATCCAGCGGAGGACGATCAGGGCGGCCTGTTCGCCTCCCGGAAGGTCGATTTGCGGTGCAGCAACGAGAACCACCCCAAAAGTGCTCATTCTTGCCCTCCAAAAATAGAAGGTTTCCCCGGGAAACTCGCATCTTAGTAAACGGGCGAATTCTACATCACAGTGCTTTGTGCTGGTTGCTGTTGAAATCGCTCTCCGGGCGTCTTATCGTAAAGTGGCTTAAAATTTTTTCTGCCAGGCGTCCTGATGTCGGACGCGTGAGCAGACTACTATTCTCGACAGACCCTCGGTTCGTGTGGGGCCGCGACCTTGGGGCTGTGCTGCTTCTTGCGGTTGGCGGAGAGGGACCTATGGAAAGCAAACCAGCACAGAATATACAGGACTCGTTCCTGAATACAGCCCGCAAAGACAAATCGGTTATCACAATCTATCTCCTCAGCGGGGTGAAGCTCACGGGCAGAATTCGCTCGTTCGATAAATACTCGGTCGTCTTGGAGACCAACAACCAGGAGCAGCTGATCTTCAAGCACGCCATTTCTACGGTTGTGATGTCACGCGTTGTGCATTCGGATCGCCACATGGATTCGCGGCCGATGGTGTCGGCGTCCGCTCCGCTCACCGAAGGCAGCGTGGCACCAGCGGTCGCTGAGGAATAGCTTTTGAGCGTGAGGCGAGGAAGATCGGGAGCGGGTGATAGCTCCTGGCCCACCAGCCGCCATCAATCCGAGCGGGCGTTCCTGGTTGGGGTGGAATTCACGTCCCGCTCAGCCAGAAAAAATGCCTCAGAGCGCTCTGCAGAGAGCGCCCGTGAGGCGATTCCATCCCAACCCTCCTCCGGCAGTGTGCCGCCGGTTGCTCGCGCCGCACGCGACGCAGCTGCGCCTCGCGCTTTCGCCGACCTCGAATCTCAGCAGTTCACGCCCGAGGAGTCGCTGGCCGAGCTGCGGGAGCTCACCACCAGCGCCGGAGCGGCCATCGCTGGTGAGATTCTGCAGCGTCGGCAAAAACCGGATCCGGCAACCCTCATCGGCAGCGGAAAAGTAGAAGAGCTCAAGGGCGCGGTCGCGTCCACCACACCCGAGCTTGTGATCTTCGATCACGAATTGACCCCGTCGCAGCAGCGCAACCTGGAACGCGAGCTCGATGTTCGCGTCATCGACCGCACCCAGCTCATCCTTGACATCTTCGCGCGCCACGCCCGCACGCGGGAAGGGCAGCTACAGGTCGAACTGGCGCAACTCCAATATCTGCTGCCGCGATTGGCCGGGCGCGGTGTCGAGATGTCGCAGCTCGGCGGCGGCATTGGAACCAGAGGTCCGGGCGAGACCCAGCTGGAAACCGATCGCCGCAAGATCTATCGCCGCATCCGTCATGTTCAGCAGCAACTGGAGAATGTCCGCCGCATTCGCGGACAACAGCGCCAGCGCCGGGAATCGGCGCCCATCGCAACCGTAGCGCTCGTCGGCTACACCAACGCCGGCAAGTCGACGCTCTTCAACGCGCTGACCAAAGCTGACGTTCTGGAAAGCGCTCGCATGTTCGCCACGCTGGATCCCACAATGCGGCACATCCAGCTGCCGTCCAAGCGCCAAATAGTTCTGTCTGACACTGTGGGATTCATTCGCAATCTGCCACATACGCTGGTTTCCGCGTTTCGCGCGACGTTAGAAGAGGTACAGCGAGCGTCCCTTCTCTTGCATGTGGCAGATGTGACCAGTCCCACCGCCGGCGAGCAGCAGACGCAGGTGGAAGCTGTCCTGCGCGAACTCGAGGTGCAGGACAAGCCGCGTCTGTATGTGATGAACAAGGTCGACCTGCTGTCGGAAAAGAAGCGGGAAAGCCTGCGCGACTCTGACAATGTGGTACATGTTTCCGCAGCTACCGGCCTCGGTTTGGATAAGCTGCTGGAAGTGATCGATGCGCGGATTGAAGAGGACCCGATTCAGCGCGTCCATCTGCACGTGCCGCAGTCGGAAGGAAAGGTTTTGGCGACGCTCGATGCTAAGTCAGTCGTCCTGTCACGAAATTATCGCGACGGATTTGTCGATTTAGAAGTGCAGGCGCCGGAATCGGTGCTTCGCAAGATAAGAAGCTTCGTTCAGAAGTAACCGCAAGGCAATCGCGAAGGGCTACTCGGTTCTGTGCTCTACAGAGGAGTAACATAGGACCCATGATTTATCGGGTAGCTCTGCAGCAGTCGGAGGAAGGCTTCGCCGTATCGTGTCCGGGCTTGCCTGGTTGCTGGTCGCAAGGCGCAACCGAACAGGAGGCTCTGGAGAATATCCGGGATGCGATACGCGAATACTTGGACGCGGTCAGGGAGTTGACGCGCGGGAAGGATGTCCGAGAGGTCGAGGTGGCAGTCTAGCTGATGGGCAAACTGCCCGGAGTCCCTCACCTGCAGGCTGTGCGCACGTTGGAGCGAGCTGGATTCACTATCCTCCGGCAAGGCAAGCACATCGTAATGACCGATGGGCAACGGATTCTAACCATACCTCGCCACAATCCAGTCAATGCTTACACGATGGGCGGAATCGTCCGCGACGCCGGACTTACAATCGAAGAGTTTCGGAAGCTGCTCTGAGATAACGAAGCCGGGATGATCGATTAAACGATCCGCGCCCCGGCATCCGCCTGCTCATGCGCGTGATAGCTGGAGCGGACCAGCGGACCGGATTCGACGTGCCGGAATCCCATCTTCAGCGATTCTTCCTTCAAGAAGCGGAATTCCTCGGGCGGATATAACCGCGCTACCGGCAGGTGGTCTTTCGACGGCCGGAGATATTGGCCGATGGTGAGGATGTCGACTTTGCGATCCGCCAGGTCGCGAAATACTTCCAGCAATTCGTCCGTGCTCTCGCCCAATCCGACCATGACCCCGGTCTTGGTTGGAATCGCCGGATTCATCTCCTTGGCGCGCTCCAGGAGACGCAAGGTTCGCTCATAGCGAGCGCCCGAGCGCGCAACCCGATACAGCCGAGGCACAGTCTCCGTGTTGTGATTGAGCATGTTCGGCTCAGCGTCCATCACGATGCGCAGTGGTTCTTCCAGCCCCTGAAAATCAGGGATCAGCACCTCGACCCGGCACTCGGGAACGCGCCGCCGAATCTCGCGAATGGTTTCAGCAAAGACGCGGGCGCCACCGACGTTGTCGTCATCGCGATTCACGCTGGTCACCACGGCAAACTTCAGCGCCAGCTTCTCGACTGCTTCGGCGACGCGGCGCGGCTCATCGAAATCGATCGGTTGCGGACGTCCTTTCGGCACGGCGCAGAAACCACAGCGCCGCGTGCAGAGGTTCCCCAGCAACATGAAAGTTGCGGTGTGGTGGTTCCAGCATTCGCCGATGTTTGGACAGTGCGCCGACTCGCATACCGTGTGCAGTTCTAGCTTGCGGGCCAGCGTCTTCAGATTGTGGTAGTTCTCGCCCATGGGCGCGCGCGCCTTCAACCACTCCGGCTTGGGAGCAGGCTGGCGCGGGCCAATGTCAATCTGAATCAATTCAGCGGCAGTTGCCATGCGGTATTTCTATTGTATCGCGTTGATTAAGATGCCCGAAGACTCCACACGGACTCATCCGCGTTTAGAATCCTGCAAGGGCGATTTCGTCCACACGCGGCATCCCCGCGCGTAGTCTGGGCTTCAATCAAGTTGCAACACCTGTACGAGGAAACGCACTGATGCGAAAGTCTGCGATCGTCTTTCTTACACTCGTTTTTTTCCTGAGCGGGTGCTCCTCCACCAACAACACCGAAAGCAAGCCGGCCCCGGCCACACCGAAGCAGGCTGAGTACGAAACGGGACGTGCCGCCTTTCAGAAGATGTACATTTCCGCTCGCGAGTGGGCAGCGGACGCCGCTCCGTTCCGGCTGCAATCGCGCTTTACGCCCGACGCTCCCACCTCGGAAGGCAAAGCCGGCGTGTGGCGTGCATCCTTCGCTTCGCCGGCAAGAACTATGTTGAAGACGTTTGTGTGGTCGGGGCTGGTTGGACCGGACGCGCCGGAGCAGGGCATCAGTTTTTCTGCCGAAGACAATTGGAGTCCAGCCAATACCTCAGCGCGGATCTTCAATATCGGATTTCTCAAGATCGATAGCGACAAAGCTTACGAGATCGCCCAGAAGAACGGCGGACAGAAGCTGACCGCAAAGGATCCCAAGCAGCCGGTGTTCTTCGTGTTGGATTGGGATGGGACAAAGAACCAGCTGGTCTGGCACGTGATCTATGGGGACAGTCAGGACGACGCGAAGCTACGGATCGCCGTCAACGCCACTACGGGCGACTTCATGCACGTGGAGAAGTGAGCAGTTTCCGATCCGTAGCTCGCTGAGGCTATATCGCCGAACTGCTGGAGAAATTCAACCTACTTCGCTGGATTCCATCCCGCCCACACCGGAATGCCTTTGCCGTCGCGCAAGGTGACGGTGTTCGTACCCAGGATGATCTCGCGCGCCAGAATCTGCTCTTCGGCTACGCCCAGCGCCTTCGCTCCAGTTATCTGCACCTGGTTGCCTGCGGCGAACGACGTATCCATCTCTTTCAAGAATGCCGCCGGCGCTACCCGCACCAGGACAGTGCTGGTATCGGTTTTTACTACCAGATAAATTCCTTCGTAGGCACCCGGCACCTCGCGAATCTCTTGGACTACGCCCGTGATCTTAACTTCATTCGCGACATCGTACTTCGGTCCGGTATCTCTTACTTTCTGGGCGAGCCCACTCGATACCGCCAGTAACAGTGCCCCGGCCGTCAAAGCGATTTTCGACCACGATCTGCAGCTCATTGTCGATACTCCTTCAGGCAGGAAATTCCGACGCACGAAAGTGCGGCTTCGCGAATCTCTTGCCTATCCCAATCGCCCTCGCAGCCTCTGCGGTCTGCGCGATTCGTCAATGTAACGTTACAACCAGCCGCGTGTTCACTTGCAGGGCGATGGCTTTGACGCCATCTTGCTCCCAAACCGCTACTATCTCAAGCACAAACGTAGTCCGTCACAACCCAGGGTGCAGTGAGAAAGCTCACACCGACGCGTGACGGACGTCCGTCCCTGCCGGTTGGGCTGTGATTCCCAGGAACGACCGCTCATAGTCCCCTAGATGGAATCTTGGTTGCCTTATAGCGCTTTCGTGTCATAATCATGGCACGCTTAGAGTACGGTCGAGGCTTTTGTGCGCCCTTCGTTCGCACCGCGGTTTCTGTCGCGGCTAAAGATCATCGGGCTGAACTACGACGATGTTCGCGTAGAGCACGTTTTGGCCTTCTCGCGGCTATTCGTAGCACTAACGTCGTTAGCGGCTTGGCTGTTTCACCTTGGCGGCACCGCAACTCACTATCGGGTTGGGTTGGTGTTGCTATTGGGCTATGTCGTCGCCAGCGTAGTCCTGCTGATCTGGCTACAGTGGAACGCCGAGCTCAACCGTGGTTTCGTCATGACCGCGCAGGTGAATGACGTCGCGTGGCCCGCGCTGTTGTGCTTGTTCGCCGAGGTTCCGAATAGCACGTTTTTCATACTGTTTCTTTTTGCCATGATCGCGGCTGCTTTTCGTTGGGGTTTCGTGGAGACAATGACCACTGCGCTGATCAGCGCAGCAGTATTGCTCCTTCACGCGACGATGGTGGCGTATGGACCGTCAGCCGTGCGCGATGTGTTCTTAACACCAGCGGAGCCGACCCGGCTTGTTGTGCGTTGTGCCTTCCTGTTGATGGCGGGCTTCTTGCTGGGATTTCTGGCGGAGACGGAGAAGCAGCTTCGCGCAGAAGTCGCATTGACGAACCACCTGCTCTCGCTGGCTCGCGTTGGCAACCGCTTTGCCTCGGTGCTGCAAAACGTTCTTGCGGAGTTGGGCCGGATATTCCAGGGCACGGCCGTCTACGAAGTCTCGGCACAGAGCAGCACGGGGCGCGCCTTCAAGTGGGAGATTCCAACGTTAGATCAGCCTGCGATCCACGTCGAGGAGCTTGATCCGGCAGTGAAAAATCGCGAGCTTCTGTCCGAATATCCCCACGCGTTTTTTGCGCGTCGCATTCCTCCCAACGGGGCCTGTTCCATCACTGCGCTTGATGAAGAGGGACGCTGCTTACGAAATGGGCAAATCCAAGATTTCGATATGCCCTTACCCGGAGCGGAGTCGCTCCTGGTTATAAGCCACGAGATGGGGCGCGACTGGAGCGGACGGCTGGTTCTGATCAACGCTCAGCTCGGCCGGCAATGCGAGCATGAGCTGCGCTTTGCGCAAACCGTGATGCGTCAACTGGCGCCGGTCCTCTACTCGGTTTATCTGTTCCGCGCCTTTCGCTCGCGAGCCGGCGCAACCGAACGTGCCCGAGTCGCCCGCGAGCTGCATGACACGTCGATCCAGTCGCTGATCAGTATCGAAATGCAAGTTGATGTTCTGCGCCGTCGCAGCGCGGATCCCGGGCAAGCCGCCGAGCTGGAACGCATCCAGGGAATGCTGCGCCAGGAGGTTTTAAACCTGCGCGAGCTGATGCAGAGCATGCGCCCGGTCGACATTGGACCTCATCAATTGCTTGACTTTGTGGCCGAACTCGTAGAACGTTTCTCCAGAGACACCGGCATCGCTGTGCGGTTTATATCGGAGCTGCAGGAAGTTACGCTTCCTCCCGCTACGTGCCGGGAACTTGTACGCATTGTGCAGGAAGCGCTGGTGAACGTTCGCAAGCACAGTGGCGCGCATTCGGCGATTGTTCGCTTTGGCTCGCAGGACGGTTTGTGGAAGTTAGTAATTAGTGACGATGGCAACGGTTTCCCTTTCGCTGGTCGATTTACGCTGAAGGAGCTGGACTGTCTGCGTCGTGGGCCAGCCGTAATCAAGGAACGCATTCGCGCCACCGGAGGTGATCTCGTCCTCGAGTCCACTCCCGGGCACGGATCGAGGTTGGAGATTACTATTCCCCTGAAAGGATACGAGTCCCATGGATAAGAAGGAGCCGTCAGTGCGCATCGTCATCGCCGATGACCATACGATTTTCCGGGATGGTCTGCGTCGCCTGCTCGAAGCGGAGCCGGAGTTGGAAGTGACCGGCGAGGCTGCTGACGGCACGGAGGCCGTCGCGCAAACCCGCCAGCTCAAGCCCGATATATTGCTGCTTGATCTGGCTATGCCGCGCGTTCCCGGCATGGATACTCTGCGCGAGCTGTCCAACGACGGCAGCAATCTGCCCACCAAAATTATCGTGCTGACCGCGGCGGTAGAACGGCTCGAGATCGTGCAGGCGCTGCAGTTAGGCGCCCGCGGCGTGGTAATGAAGGAAGCCGCCACGCAGTTGCTGATGAAAGCGATCCGCACGGTCATGCTGGGCCAATACTGGATTGGCCGCGAGGCCGTGGGAGACATTGTCGAGTTCATGCGCACGAATCCGTCGGCTGACAAACCACCGCGCAATTACGGTTTGACCAAGCGCGAGATGGACATCCTGACGACGATTGTCGCCGGGCTGAGCAACAAGGAAATTGCCAAGAAGTTTTCGCTCAGCGAAGACACGGTGAAGCACCACCTGACCAACATTTTCGACAAAGTTGGCGTTGCCAGCCGTCTGGAGCTGGCGTTGTTCGCAATTAACAACCGTCTGACCGAGCCTGCAAACTAGCCCTCGGGCTGCGTCGCTTCCGTTAGGCGCCCTCCGTCGTCTATTGATGAACGCAGTTTACCCCTGCCCGAGAGCGACAACTGGGGCGCTGCGGTGTTTCATCTTTCAAAACCGATCTTAGGAGCAGCGATGAGGACCAAAGGGCCCGCGTACGTCTTTTTTGGCTTGCTGTTGACCCTTGCCTTACTGGCGGGATGCTCGCGCAAAGTGGAACGCACTGATCCGCAGGTCGCCAGCGATGTACAGAACAAGATCTATAGCGATCCGGGTATTCAAAGCCGCGAGATCAGCGTGCAGGCTGCGAGTGGAGTTGTCACTCTTAGCGGTCAGGTGACCAGCGATGTCGAGCGCACGGCGGCTGCCAACGATGCCGGTGCGATCGACGGCGTGAAGACGGTCATTAACAACCTGCAGGTGCAGCAGGCGGAAGCGACGCCGCCGCTGGCGCCCGCGCCGAAACCAGCTCCCGCGAAGAAGCGCGCACAGGAGGCGAAGACTCGTCATCCTCAAAAGCCTGTAACGGAAGAAAACTCGTCAGCTAATGACGTGCAGGCGAACAATGCTCCTCCACCGGCTCCGGAAGCTCCGCCTCAGGAAGTCGCGCCGCCTCCACCTCCACCACCGCCACCGCCGGCGAAGATCACGATCCCCGCCGGAACCCAGTTTTCTATAAGGCTCAACGATCCGCTCGACTCCGAGACCAACAAGGTTGGCGACAGCTTTCATGGCAGTCTTAGCACGCCAATTGTTCTGAATGGCGAGACGGTGATTCCTTCCGGCGCGGATGTTGTCGGTCGCGTGGCCAATGTGCAGAGTGCCGGCCGGTTTGCCGGCAGCTCCCTGCTCACGCTCGAGCTCACGTCGGTGTCGGTCAATGGCAAAACGTACAACATCCAGACCAATCAGTGGTCACAGCAAGGCAAGGGCGAAGGCAAGAACACCGCGACGAAGGTCGGTGTGGGAACGGTTGCCGGTGCGGTGCTGGGCGGCTTGATTGGCGGCGGTAAGGGCGCTGCCATCGGCGCTGCCGGCGGCGCGGGCGCAGGCACAGGTGTTGCGGCTGCCAAAAAGGGCGAACAAATCAAACTCGCGCCGGAAGCCGTGCTGAACTTCCAGATCATTAATCCGCTGACGGTGACGCCGCAAAGTTCAAGTAATCCCGGCCGCACACCGCTCTCGTAAGGGTCGGCACCTGGTTTGTGCTGGCGGCATCCACGCCGCCAGTTTTCTTTGCGCGAAAAAACAAACGACCGATCACAATACTCCACATCGCGGTATACCCGGAATCCAGCTTTTCTGCATCTATCTCTACACAGCCGAAAATCGGTTGCGACATCCTCGCCAGGATCAATCCATGCCCAAGTTCACTGCGCTGCTACGCACCCACAACGACGCCCTGCATCTCGGTCGCGCTCTGGAATCGCTGCGTCCCTGTGACGAAGTCTTGATCATTGACGACTGCTCCGAAGACGACACTGCCAGGGTCGCCAGAGAACACGGGGCTGTGATTAAGAGCGCGATTCCTGGCGTTTCTCCCGGCGCCTATGCCATGGATGCTGAGCACGAATGGATCTTCATTCTTCGTCCCAACGAATCTCTGTCCGATAGCCTGGAGGCTGCCTTGTTGGAGTGGAAGGAACAGGATCCGGGGACGGCTGTCGTTTGCTATAGCGTGCTGGTTCGCGAGGAGAATGGTGAGGGATGGAAGGATTGTCCGCCGGAGGTACGCCTGATCAATCGCAAGATGGTGAACTGGATTGGCGACATGCCTCCGGCTCAACAGGATTGTGCCACAATGCGCGGAGAATTGTTATGCTTCCACCATCCCTAAACGAGGTCTTCGACCGAACGCTTGGACCTATTCCTGGAATGCGTGCTCTTCGTCGCCGGATTGGCATTCGGCAGCTTCCTGAATGTTTGTATCAGCCGCATTCCTAGCGACGAGTCGGTCGTAAGGCCGCGATCGCATTGCCGCTCCTGCGGTGCTCCGATCAACTGGCGCGACAACATTCCCCTGCTAAGTTGGATTATGCTGCGCGGCCGCTGCCGCCAATGCAGCGCTCGCGTCTCGCTGCGATATCCCGCCGTCGAGTTGCTGACGGCATTGATATTTCTGGCTTGCTATCTGAGCTTTGGTTCGAGCTTGCTCACGCTGAAGTTCTGCGTCTTCGGCTTTCTGCTCATCGGGCTCATCTTCATGGACGCCGAGACTGGTCTGCTGCCGCGGGAGTTCAACTACTCCGGCATCGTGCTGGGACTGGTCTTCTCATGGTTCGTTCCGACCGACTTTTCCCTCACAGCGATCGTGCTTCGGGCCTATGGCTGGCACACACACAACGCGCATCTGATCTCGCTGCTAGATTCGATAGCCGGCGGCCTGATTGGCGCGGGCTTCTTTTTTCTCGCCTGGGCTTTGTATTACCTTGTCCGCCACAAGCACGGTCTGGGATTTGGCGATATTGCCTTGATGGCTATGTCTGGCACGTTCCTTGGCGCGAAACTTGTCCTGCTGGTCATCTTCTTTGCGCCGTTGCTGGGATTGGTATGGGCAATCATTCTTCTGGTGCGCGTGAAGCTGAAATCCCCGAGTGAAGATCAAGCTGCGCCGCATGACGAGACGCCATTCCTCAGTCGCGAGATGCCATTTGGAGTCGTCATCGGCGCCTGTTCACTCGCCGTCGTCTTCGTGGGTCAAGCTGTCTTTAAGTGGTATCTGCGAATGTTCTAGTGCGAGAGTTGCCGATCAGGGGAACGCAGAACGCCCTGGCGATGCGCCTTGGCGATCTGCTTCAAATGATGAACCGCATGAGTGCGGTGAAAGCGGCGCCAATCTTTCGTGCTGAGTGGTCCAAGGATGGGATGGTCGAGCAGTTTTGCGTCGCCGCCGAAGCGTCGCTCGGCGTCGGAGAGCGTGGCGTCCAGAGCGACCAGCGCGTCATAAAAACGCCGCACTGATTCCATGTCCAGACCGTCTTTGGGAACGACCGCCTCGGGAGACATTTTGCCCGCTGGCATCATCCCGAACTTCGCGACATACAACGTCCGCACGCGATCGCGGACCGTCGGCTTGCCGCCGAGCGGCCTGCCGGCTTCCATCACATTGCGAACGCCTTTGGTTGTGCCTTTGAAGGTGAGTAGCAGATGTTCCAGTATCTGGCCCGACGACCATTTGCCGTCCAAGGCGCGATGCCAGTCCGGGTCGGACCAGTCGCGCGTCAGCCTCTCCACCTCGCGGCGAATGTGTTCTAGTTCAGGAGACAAGTTTCTACTCCGTGGCCCGGTGCGGAACTAGTATCCCCAATCGGTTTGCAACACTATGCACCGAAAATCAAACTTGTTCAATCCATTTTCGTTCTAGGCAGCTTTTGTCGCGAGCAGCACATTGGTGACAACCTGCAGATCCTTCACGAAAACTTCACACTCGCGACGGCGTGACTCGTCGCTCAAGGTTTTGGCCGCGCAGCCCGCGCGCGCTTAGTCGCTGAGACTCGGACAGGACCAGTACCGGTCGGAGGTTTGCGATCGCCTTCGACGACCTGCTTTAAGACTACTGCGTTGTTTCGCTCCTGATCCGTCGATGAGTACACGAGTGTTACCACGCGATGTTGCTTACCCAGGTCGTAGAGCTGCTGCAGAGCTGCAGCGGCTTTGTCGGTTGAAAGTTCTTTGAGGTATTTCTCCCGGAACTTCGCCCACTGCTGCCGATGCGCGTGGTACCACTTCCTAAGTTCATCCGACGGTGCGAGATCCTTCAGCCAGGCATCAAGCGCCGCGGCTTCTTTCGTCAATCCCCGCGGCCAGAGGCGATCCACCAGCACGCGCGCGCCGTCTTCCGGCGAAGGCAGCTCATACACGCGTTTGATGGTGACCGTCATGCGAGGTGTATTCTAACTCTGATGGAGGCGCAGTGGCAGCCTCCGCACTTCCACAGAGAACCCCACGTTGACTCCCCATCGCGCACGCTTTGTTCTGATCGCAACCGTCAGCCTGATCGCAATCCTTCTCAGCGCCTGCGATGTCGAACCGCGCAAAACCGATGCCGAGCTTGGATTGAATGCGCAGCAGGCTGCCGGCCGCAGGGTCTACGACACACGCTGCGCCGACTGCCACTTTGCTTACAGTAAGAGCAATCTTAAAGGGCCGAGCCTGAATGGGCTGTTCAAGAAGCCGTTCATGAAGAATGGCATGCCCGCCAATGACGACCGCGTGACTGACATCATCTTGTTAGGCCGAGCGAAAATGCCGGCCTTTCAGAACAAGCTGACGCAGCAGCAGCTGAACGATTTGATGGCCTATCTGCACACGTTGTGAAGCCGCTCTTCGCTCTTCGGTTTCCGGTTTTTCGCTAATTGCTAATCGCTAATTGCTAGTTGCTTTATCTTGCTAACAGCGCCACGCCGCCGGCGACGAACAGCGCGGCCAGCCAGCGGCGATGGTCCACACGTTCCTTCAGGAAGATTCGAGCGGCGAAAGCGTTAGCGATGAAGGTGAGGGATGCGGAAGCCGGGCCAATGACGCTGACGTCATCCCAGGACAGCGTGACCAGCAGGCTGAAGAAGGCCAGCGCCATGAAGAGCAGTCCCAGCATGAATCGCGGGCTGGAGACGACGCGGCGCACGACATGAAACATGCCTTGCTCCCGGAGGACCGCACCCAGATCGCCGATCTCCTTCATCGCGCGCGATTGCAGCACGTCACCGGCGGTTGCGGTGAAGACAATCGATGCGATCCCAGCCCAGGTAACAGCCGCGGTCATACTTCGCTCCTCGTGCTCTTTTGCGAAGCGACGCGTGTCGCTGAAGACTCGGACTTCTCGCGCGCGGGCACGGTCAGTGATGGACCGGTCGCCACAAATCCGACCCCTACAGTGATCAGCCCGACGCCGAGCCAGTGCTCCAGCGTCACATTTTCATGAAGGAAGATTTTCGCCAGCAGCGCCATCAGCACGTAGCTCAGCGCGGTGGCCGGGAGGACGTAGGTGAGATCGGCCCAGGACAGAGCCGTCAGATAGCTGCAGAAGAACAGAATCAGCAGGCAGATTCCGACTACCACCCAGGGATTGAGAAGGACAGTGAGCAGCTGACGCCAGTTGGAGGTAGTGACCGCGCCGAAGTCGCGCATGCCGCGCGCCAGGCACACATCGCCGGACGATCCGAAGATCGTCACCGCCAGCAGGATTAAGTACTTGCGGACGGTCACGCCAGGTCCTACACGCTGACCGGCTCAACCGTCTTGGATTCGGAGTTGGTGCCGCTGCCCGCCGCCGGCGGAACGGTGCCCGAGGCTTGCCGCTCGCGCGATTCCTTCACCGAACGATTACGCGACGCCCGCAGTTTCAGGAACGACTTCGCTTCCTTGTAGAGACGCTTGCGCTCGACGGAATGGAATGCGGCTTTGCGGACGATACGGAAGATCGCCTTCGGCCGGAAATAGTACTCGTCGTAGAAGCGATGCACCATCTCCAGAATGTAGTCGCGCGAGATGCCGGGATACTCGATCATCGCGACCTGGTGGCCCATCTCGTCGACCATCTGCGCGCCTTCGCCGATCAGGAAGCCGTTGGCCTTGGCGAAGTCGTAGAGCTCGGTTCCGGGATAAGCGTGCGCCAGCGATACCTGAATGGTCTCGACATCCAGTTCTTTGGCGAAGTCGATGGTCTTCCGAATGGTCTCCTTGGTCTCGCCGGGCAGACCGAGGATGAAGTCGCCGTGGATGATCAGTCCCAGCTTCTTGCAGTCGCGCGTGAAATCGCGCGCGCGCTCGACCGTCGCACCCTTCTTGATGTTCTTCAGGATCTGTTGATCGCCCGACTCGTAGCCGACGATCAAGAGCCGGCAGCCGGCGTCCTTCATCGCTTTCAGCGTTTCGTAGTCGGTGGTGACGCGCGAGGTGCACGACCAGGTGAGCCCCAGCGGTTTCAGCTTGGAGCACAGCTCGATGGTGCGCGCCTTCTGAATGTTGAAGGTGTCGTCATCGAAGAAGAATTCCTTCACCCACGGCCAGTATTCCTTGGCCTTGGCCATCTCAGCCGCAACCGCGTCGGAAGAGCGCTTGCGCCAGGGATGTCCGCTGAGCGTCTGCGGCCACAGACAGAAGGTGCACTGCGCGGGACAGCCACGCGTGGTGTACAGCGAGACAAACGGATAGAGCAGGAACGGAACGTTATAGCGACGCGGATCAAGATCGCGCTTGTACACATCGACGACATCGGGCAGCACGTCTAGATCGGCGACGGTTGGCCGGTCGGGATTGTGAACGATCTTGCCGTCAGCACCACGATAGGATATGCCGAGAATCTCGCTCAGCGGCTTTCCGTTCGCATATTCGTAAACCGCGAAGTCGAACTCGCGCCGCACGACGAAATCGATTGCAACGCCGTCTTTCAGGGAAGCTTCCGGCAAAGTGGTGACGTGCGGTCCGACAAAGGCAATCTTCAGCTTTGGATTGGCAGCCTTCATCGCCGCGGCGAGCTTAATATCCCCCTGAAATCCCGGCGTGCTGGTGAACAGCACCAGGAATTCGTATTCCTTGCCGATTTCGATGGTCTGCTTGGCGTCGACCTTATGCGGCGAAGCGTCGAGCAGCCGTGAACCCTCCAGCATTCCAGCCGGATAGGCGAGCCATACCGGATACCAGTAGGACTCGATTTCGCGCGTGGCCGGCCAGCGCGAGCTGGCGCCGCCGTCGTAGTTTTCGAAAGAGGGGGGATTCAGGAGTAGCGTCTTCAAAGGCATAACTCTCTCTATCGTATCATCTTGACAGCTAACAATCAGCAGCCAGCGAGATCGAACTGGTTTCAGGTGCCCGGCGAGTAAAACGACTCGTTCGACGCTTTCAAGAATTCTTTAGGAGGAGTACCGACAGTGAGACGGACTTCGAGATCTTGGCCCGCATTACCCCTAGCGCTGTTCCTTTGCCTGTTGACTCAGGCTGGACAATCGCAAGACCTGACTCTGCGGCGCGCAATCGAACTCACCCTGACCCACAGCAGCAGTATTGGACTGGCAGAAGCAGAAAGGCATCGCTCGGGCGCAAACTACCGCGAAGCGCGTAGCGTCTACACTCCACAAGTAACCGTCGGGGCAGGGCTTGGCTACGCTTACGGCTTCCCGCTCAGTCTCGAGGGCTCCGCGCCAACCGTCTTCAACGTTGCCTCCCAATCTAGTCTTTTCAACCCGTCACAGCGTGAGTTTATCCGAGCGGCCGAGGCTGATTGGGGCGCGTCCTCTTCGCAATCGCGGGACGTTCGGAGCAAAGTGTTGCTGGATGTCGTCACCAGTTACATTGAGCTGAATAAGTGGGAGCGGAAGCTGCCCGTCCTATATGCCGAAAAGAAGGTGACCGCGGACATGCTGCACGCTGTTGACGAGAGGGTGAAGGAAGGAGTTGACGCCCCTTTGGAGGAAACCAAGACGAGATTAAAGGCAGCCCAAGCTGGTTTTGGAGTAGCCCAGGCCGAGGGTTCCGCGAACGTCTTGCGGCAGCATCTGGCGGACCTCACCGGCCTCCCGGTCGCCTCCATCAGCACAGTTGCGAGTTCAATTCCGGCCCTGCCTGAGCCCAAGGAAGAAAACAACGACACCTCGCCTTCGTTGCAAGGCAACCCGGTGGTAACGGCAGCCGACTTGCGAGCCAACGCCGAGCAATTCCGGGCCCGCGGTGAACACAAGGCGCTCTACCCCAGCGCGGACGCGGCTATGCAATATGGCCTCATAAACACGACCTTAACGGACTATGCACAGTTTTTTCGTCCCGGTTCCTTCAGGGAGAACAACGTGACCGTTGGCGTGGTGATCCGCCTGCCGCTGGTGAACGCTACGCAACGGGCTCGTGCCGAAGCGGCCGATGCGGATGCCCTCCGGGCGAAAGAGCAGGCCCAACTTGCAAGGACACAAGTCACCGGCGAGATAGTACGACTCCAGAATGCGGTCCGGGAACTCACGGCATCCCGCGACGTCGCTCAAGTCCAGAACGAACTGGGGCAGGCGGAGCTGCAGGCTGCACAGATCCGGATGCAGGCCAAAACTGCTACCCTACGCGAGCTGCAGGAGGCGTCACTTCAGGCTGTCCTGGATTCAGGCGCGCTAATGGACTCCGAATTCGAGGCTGAGCGCGCCCAACTCCAGCTTCTGTATGAAACCGGTGCGCTTGCTGGCTGGTCGGAGGGAGCTAAATGAAGCGGTGGAACGCCGGGGTTTGAGTGCATCCCGTGCTCTATGCTAACAACGCGGAGGCAGTTACTGTACGCGGCTGAGAGCTTTCTTTGCCGGCTCGTACCCAGAAGCTAAAGCCAGCGAGGCGTGGTACTCGGAGGCGGCGGCTCCATTGTTCCCCAACTTTTGGTTAAGTTCACCGATCAGGTAATGCGCCCGGAAGGCCGGCGCCGACTCGACCAGTTCGCCGGACGAAAGATAGCTCTGCAAATACTGCGCCGCGCCCGAGAGATTGCGCCCGCCAAGATACAGCTCCTTACCGGCATCGAAGTAGGACTCGGCAGGCTTATTGGGCTCGGCTATGGCCGACTGTACGGCTATCTGCATTTCCTCCAGCCGGCTTTGCTGGCGATAGAATGCCGCAAGCTGAAGCCACATGTCGGCCCGATTCTTCGCCTGCTTCACGGCTGCACGAAACTCGTCCTCAGCCTTGTCGTATTGCTTTTCTTTTGCGGCGACGCGAGCCAGGATCAGATGCGCCATCCCGGGATCGAGCTTCTGCACCTGCGCCGCCTGGGCGCGAGCTTTGTCGAGCCCGCCGCCCATGATGGCAGGAGCTTCGGTGTAGTACTGCGCCAGGTCCACTCGTGCCGGAATGTTCGAGGGATCAAGCTGAACCGCGCGCTCAAACTCATTCTTGGCTTTGCGAGCAAGACCGGCTGCGGCGAACGGACTCGAGTCTGCGGCCTTGCGCCCGTACTCACGCGCCAGCCAGAGATGGTACATAGCATCGCCGGAATCCAGCTGGACCGCGCGCTCGCCATACTTCACGGCCTCGTCCCACTGCTCCATCGCGTAGTAGACGCGAGACAGCTGGTTGAGCGACTCGGCATCGCCGTGGCTGTTCAGCGCGAGCAGGGCGTCGTTCATGCGGCCCATGGATAGCAACTGCGTCGCTGCCGGATCGGCCGTACCGGCGCTCACCAGAACGAAGAGCAGAGCAAAGATTATTACGAATTTGGAGCACAACAACTTCATGGATTCGCCGGCTTGACTGCCATTCCACCTTTCAGAGATTGCATATTCAGCGCGCCTAATGCGAGCACGGCATTGTCCGAGAGACCGCTGATCACCTCAACGCGCGTCAGGTTCGATACGGACGTTGTGACGTTGCGCCGCCGCAGCTCGCCATTGACGACCTCGAACACATATTGCCCGCCTTCGTCCTGATGAATCGCCTCGCGCGGGATGGTCAGCGCGTTGGGCTGGCGAGCCGTCACCACGGCAACACTGACGTTGGTGTTGGGCAGCAGCTTGAGGTCGCTGTTCTCGATCACGCAGGTGACCTCGCCGATCATGCGAGTTCCGCGCTGTACGACGGTCGTGGGCAGCGTTTCCAGCGTTCCCTGCCAGGCGCGTCCCGGAAGAGCGTCCCACGTGACCTCGACTGCCTGCCCCTGACGCAGCCTCCCGATCTCGGGCTCGTCGACGAAGGCGCGCACGCGAACCTTGTGCAAGTCTGCCACCTGCACCAGCAGGTCGCCAGTATTCACAAAGGCGCCATCGCGTACCGGCAGGGAGTAGACCACGCCTTCCCTGGGCGCGACGACATTGGAGTTCTTCAACGTATCCTGCGCCGCCTGCAACGAAGCTTGCGCTTCGGTCTTCTGCGCTTCTACGTGCCCGATCTCCTGCTGCGAAAAACGATCTTTCAGCTTTTGCTCCAGCAAGTGCACCTCGGCGTCAGCCACGTGCACTCTGTTCTGCGCGGCATCGACCTCCGCCTGCGACGCGGCGCCGCTTTGCAACAATCGCTGCAGAGCCTGGAGATTGCGATTCGCGCTGTCGCGATCGGCTTGTGCCTTAACCAGCGCGTTCTTCGTCGTCAGTATCTCGTCCCGCGTGCCGCCGCCTTGCACCGCGCTGAGATCGGCTTCCGCGCCCTTCAGCTGGGCTTGCGCCCGCGCTGCCTGCAGCCTGGCATCGGCGTCGTCCAGCCGCAATAGCATCTGACCCGCTTTCACCCAGTCGCCCTGCTGCACGTAGATTTTGTTGACCGTGGTCGGCATGGGCGCATAGGCCTGGAAATTGCTCAACGCCTCGATCTTGCCGTTGGTGGCGATGCTGGCGGTGATGGTTCCACGCTCAGCCTTGCCAACCCGGATCGCCGTCTGGGAACGGTGCAGAGACACAAACGCTGCCAGCACCACGACGGCAAGGATCAGCCCAATGATAACCAGCCATGTCCGCTTTCCATTCGCGTTGCGATGGCCGTTTTCAGATGGGGCTGCCATGTTTGCTCGAAACCATAAGTATAACTTAGGCTATGACTTCCCACGGATTACGCTTTTGTCATGCCTTGGCGTTGAATGAGGACCGTTGCTGGCGGTCCCATGTTTTCAACAACGTCAAGTATCTGATGAATTTGGGTCGCCGGAAGACGCAGGTGCTAATCTGACTCAACCCGTAGCACGAGTCCCTCATCCCAATACCTGAACGCGCGAGGGACTTCGGGAGCGGCCATGGCACTGCAGCGAATGAAGCGCGTTATCGTTGGCACAGCCAGCGACATTGCCAACAATCACATTCTCTCGTTCGCCGCCGCGCTTTCGTATTACTTCGTGATGGCATTTTTCCCGGCGTTGATCGCGCTGGCAGCGATCGTCGCTTATCTTCCGATCCCCGATCTGTTTAACACCATTATTGCGACGATGGCTCGCGTTTTGCCGCCGGAAAGCATGGGCCTGATTCGCCGCATCGTCAGCGATGTTATTTCACCCAGCCGGGGCGCACTGCTGTCGTTCGGACTGGTGGGCGCGCTGTGGACCTGCTCCAGCGGATTCGCCGAAATTATCGAGGCGCTGAATGTCGCTTACGACGTTCCGGAAACCCGGTCGGTCTGGAAGACTCGGCTGCTCTCGCTTGAACTCCTCTTCATGACTGGGACGCTGGCCACGCTGGCGTTTGCGTTCATAATTGTGGGACCGCGCTTCGGGGAGTTTCTGGCACGCCATCTCGGCCTGTCATGGGCGTTTGCGATGATCTGGCCGGTGCTGCGCTACGTACTCGCGGTGAGTTTCACGATCGTAGCTCTTGTCCAGCTTTATCGCATCGCGCCAAACATCAAACACGACTTCGCTTCGTGTCTTCCTGGCGCAGTAGTGGCTGTGGTCGGATGGATTCTGCTGTCGGACGGGCTCAGCCTTTATTTCCGCAGGTTCGCCCAACTCAACAAAACATATGGCGTGCTTGGCGGCGGAGTCGCGCTGCTGACGTGGCTGTATTGGTCAGGATTCTTGATTCTGCTGGGAGCCGAACTGAATTCGGAGATTATGCAGCAGCGCGGTGAGGGAACGCTGGTGCTGAAGCAGCCTCCGCCGTCGAAGGTAAAGCCAACTCCGGCGACCACAGCGGATGCGGCCCAGCCGATCGACGATCCGGGGCCGGCCAGAACAACGTAAAGCGTCTGCACACTGCCTGCCAGGAGGCCGCCAGGACGATTTGCCGTCCCCGTACACGGGGCCCCCTCCGATCGTCGAAATGCGACCCTGTGCTCATGGAGCACAAGCCACTCTCGCAAGCCACTCCCACCCGAAAGCTGCAAACGTTGGGTAACCGTGCGTCACGGTGCGAAGTACGGGGAGATTTCGGGGACCAGATTGGTGGGGTTGGGGGCGCCGACAGGTCTTATCGCGCGATGACGCTAGAATATTTCCATGGCAAAGAGTGAGCGCTATACCGACGCACACGCCGAATCGGGACTGCAGGCGAAGCTTCCCGAGATCGAAACCTGGCCCAATCAGTTTCCCAGTTATGAAATCGTCATCGATGTTCCCGAGTTCACTTCCGTTTGTCCGAAGACTGGGCTGCCGGATTTCGGGACGTTGTGGATCCGCTACATGCCCGACAAGGATTGCCTGGAGCTGAAGTCGCTGAAGGAATATCTGACCTGCTACCGCAATCTCGGGATCTTTCAGGAGAACATCGTCAACCGCGTGCTGGAAGATGTAGTGCGTGCGGCACGGCCAAAGTGGGCCGAAGTGAAAGGCGAGTTTCGTCCGCGCGGCGGAATTGGGACGGTGGTGATTGCGCGGTATCCCAGACCGAAGAAGTAGATCGCCTGATGGATTGCCTTACGTATCGGCAAAAGCAATTGCAGCTTGTATGTCTTCCATCTTCAAGGTGGGAAAGTCAGCGAGAATGGTTTCAGGTCGATCGCCTTCCGCCAGGCTGGCGAGGACCGTCCGTAGGGTCACCCTGGTTCCGCGAAAAACAGGTTCGCCGCCGCAGATGCTCTTGTCGCGAACGATGCGCTCCTCAAACCTCTTGTTTTGCATGACGTCCTCGGATGCCGATCATAGCATCCAGCGTGACGGCCATGCAGATTTGCGCTAATCCGCGGCCGAAGAAATAGGAGATATTTCACCCGGAAGCACGGAAGTCACGTGAGGTTTTTCAATTGTTTTCTTTTTCCGTGCGCTCCGTGTTTCCGTGGTGAACCGATCTTGTTTTAGTCCGTCCCGTCGCGGCGGGTGCCGAAATATTTGCGCACACCGATCGTGTTGTATTGTCCCCATGGACCATTGGCTCCCAGCCACGCCGGGCCCAGCGGCTGATCGCGCGAGCCGAAGCGTTGAATGGTCGGATGGTTGGTGTAGCGAAACTCGAAGCGCTTGGGAAGGTCCACTCCGACGCCCCACTTGTACTCCATGCCGATCCCGCTCCATGACCAGGTGTAGAGCACCCCGGGAAGGGTCTTGCCGAAGAGGAAGTTGGGCTCGTAGAAGAACATCAGGCGCCGGGCGATAGTCCTGCCAAACGGCCGTAATTCGAGGCTGCCCGAGATCTGATAGCGGGCGAAGGCGCTGCAGGGTGCGTTCACGCCGCCGTACTGCGGCGCGCCGGCGTTAGCCGCGCACATATTGGGATCGATCTCATTGTGCGGAGGAGCGAGATCGAATTGCGCCCAGCCCCAGTACCAATCCTTAGGGAAGAAGAGCTTTTGCTCGCCCTGCGGGGTCGCCTTCGCGGGCGGCGTACTCGCAGTCTGCGTAGCTTGCGCGGGAGCTGTGGTTTGCGAAGACGAAGTGGTGTCAGTGGTTTGCGCCAGCGCGGCACAGCCGAACGCAAACACAAGGAGAACGGGCAGCAGGCGATTCATGAAGCCTCCGCAAGGTTTTTAGTGCTGGAATGCTTAGCTCAGAAGAGTAGACAAGTCGTAGCACAGTTTCAAGTTTCAAACTTCAGTTTCGAGTTTCGAGTTTCAAGTGCAAATCAATCGGTTTCGAGGTTCCAATTTCAAACGCTCCACGTTTCGAGGGTAGAGTGCCTGGACTTGGCAGGCTTGCTTGGCACTTGAAACTCGAAACTGGAAACTGACGTGTCACTTGAAACTTGAAACTAGAAACTCGAAACTGCTGTGATGTCCACCAAGACCAGCGCTACCGTTGCCTTGCTGCTGCTGACGGCGCTGAACTTTCTCAACTACATCGACCGTAATGTGCTGTTCGCGGTGCAGCCGCTCATCCAGAAGGAATTTCATCTGGACGACGCGCAGATCGGCTTCCTGACGTCCGCGTTCTTCGTGTGCTACATGGTGGCCGCGCCGCTGATTGCGCCGCTCGCCGATCGCTATTCGCGCACCTGGATCATGGGCGCGGGCGCATTCGTATGGAGCGTGGCGACGTTGCTGAGCGCGGTCACTCACAACTACGACGAACTGCTGCTACGGCACGTGATTGTCGGTATCGGAGAAGCGACGTTCGTTGCCATCTCGCCCGCATTCCTGGCCGATCATTTTCCCGAAGAGATTCGCGGACGTGTGATGGGAGTGTTCTATCTGGCCACGCCGGTGGGCAGCGCTTTGGGATATCTCATCGGCGGATACCTGGGGCATCGCTACGGCTGGCGCGCTCCGTTCATGGTCTCGGCGCTGCCGGGACTGGTGCTGGCCTTCGGGGTGCTCGCGCTGCGCGAGCCGGCGCGCGGCGCCAGTGATCGCATCGCCGACAGCGTGGAGCGGGGCTCGATTCGCGGCCTGATCCACAACAAGGCGTATTGGACGGTGACGCTTGGCTCCGCGATGATGACCTTCGCTATTGGTGGACTGCAGGTGTGGATGCCGACGTTCCTGGTGCGCATGCGGCACCTGCAGCTGGACCGCGCCAACGTGATTTTTGGCGCGATGACCGTCGTGTCGGGAACGGTGGCGACGCTGCTGGGCGGATGGCTTGGCGACCGGTTATTGCGGCGAACACCGGCGGCGTATCAACTAGTTTCAGCTGTCGGGATGGCGCTGGCGATACCGGCGGTGGTGGTCGCCATCTACTATCGCGGAGCGGCCATGTATCCCGCGATCTTCCTGGGCGAGTTCTTCCTGCTGCTGAATACGGCGCCGCTGAATGCCGCGCTGGTGAACTCGGTCAGCGCGCGGATTCGCGCCACCGCGCTGGCGGTGAACATCTTCACCATTCATCTGCTGGGCGATGCCTTCTCGCCAACGCTGATCGGATATATCTCGGATCGCACCAATCTGGAGATCGGAATGACAGCGATGGTGGTCGCGGTAGCGCTGTCGGCGGCGATTCTGTTCTATGGAATGCGCTTCGCGCCGAAGATCAGCACTTAGCAGTTAGCACTTGGCAGTTGGCTATTTCCCGTTTGCGAGAGAAGCACGCCAAATGCTAAGTGCCAACTGCTAAGTGCCGCTTTATTTCGTCGGCTCCATTCGAAGAGCGCTGTTGAAGCGGTTGAAGTAGTTGAACAGCCCGATCGCCGCCAGCAGCTCGATGATCTCGCCTTCGTCAAAATGCTTGCGCAACTCCGTCCAGAATTCGTCGTCCACTTCGTTGGGACGCAGGGTCGCGCGTTCCGCCAGCTCCAAGACCGCCTTCTCGCGATCGGTAAAGTCGGATCGCTCGCGGAATTTCTCCAGCTCCGCGATCTGCTCTTCGCTCCAGCCATGCCGCCTTGCCAAGGCGGTGTGCGACGCGAGTCAATATTCGCAGCTGTTGAGTTGCGAAGTGCGAACGATCGCCAGCTCCTTGAGTTTGGCAGGGACCGTGCCGGTGTTCATCACCGCGCGAAAGTGCGCGATCATGGTGCGAAAGATCTCCGGCCGATGCGCTACCGTGCGAAACATGTTGGGCACGTTGCCGCGCTCTTGCTGATAGACGTCGTAGATCTTGGCAGTTTCGTCGTCGACCTGATGCTTTTCTAGTCGCGATATGCGAGGCATGAGGAAATTGTAAACGGATCTCTTGACCCGGGACATCTAAAGATGGCGATTGAGCTCTTCGAGTGAAATCTCGATTTGCCGAAGAATATTCCGCAGAAGGCCAGGGCCAACGATCTCGCCTGAATGGACGGGAACTACGGTTGCTCTGCCATCCGAATGTTTGAGGAAGACGTGACTGCCGTGAGTTCGGACAATGCGAAAACCGATTCGCTCAAGCGCGCGGATCAGGTGCTTCCCAGTCGCGCGAGGCAGCCGCGTCATACTGAAATTTGCTGAACGCCCACCAGTTCAAGGTTGGCATCTGCCGCACCCTCTACCGTAAGACAGAGCTCAATGGCTTCGCGCACGCGCTTCATCAGGGTGTCGAGACTCTTGGCCTGTGTATAACACCCACGCAACGCCGGAACGGTAGCAACATAATAACCGTCTTCGTCGCGTTCGATGACTACGGTGAACTTTTGTTTGCTCTTCACGGGTGAACTCCAATCAGGATTCTATCTCACCTGCCCATAGGGAGCGCTATGAGCAGGACGCGTGGTTCCCGACTGGCTCAAACAACAACGCCCCTCCGCAAGCACGCGGAAGGGCGCTCAACATTCTTCACACTGCGATCGCAGCTGGAACCTTTACCGGCTGAAGGCGCTGATCGCGGTTGCCTCGTCGTCTTTTACATCGAAGACGGTATACAGCTTGGTGATCTGCAGCAGGTCATGGACCTTCTTGGTCAGGTGCAGCAGCTTCAGCTCGCCGCCCTGATTGCGCACCGAGGTAAACGCGCTGACCAACTCGCCGATGCCCGAGCTGTCGATATAGCTGACGTCGCCCAGGTTCAGCAGGATCTTCTTCTGCCCTTTGCCCAGCAGGTCCTTGATGGTGTCGCGCAAAATCACACTGCCCTCGCCCAGAGTAATGCGCCCACTCAAGTCGACGATGGTGACGCCATCTACCTGCCGCGTGCTCGCTTTCATGCTCACGTTGGAAGCCTCCTGGCGGCTCAGCTAACTGCTCTGCAGCCGCTTGATCAAAGTGATTTCAGTGCCGGGGTTCAGCTTGCGGAACCGAACCTCATCCATAAATGCCCGCATTAAGAATATGCCACGCCCCGACGTCTTCAAAAGATTCTCCGGGGCCAGCGGATCGGGGACTTCGTCGGGTATGAAGCCATGGCCTTCGTCGCTGATCGTGATCACCAGCTCCCGATCGTTGTGCTCGAAGCTGAGATTCGCCCGCTTATTTGTATCGTAGGCATTGCCATGCAGGATGGCATTGATCATTCCCTCGCGCACCGCCATGGAAATGCCACTGCGTGTGTCCTCATCGAATCCCGCCCGCGTTGCGACCTGATCAGCCATCTCCTCGGCTTTGTTCACGCTCTCCAGCGTGGACTCCATACGATATGAAACGCGTTGTGGCGCGGTCATCAATTCGCTCTTTTTGCCGAGATCGTGTTGGCGTTTGCCGACAGCCGAACCGAATCTTCAGGAATGCAGCAGTTTGCCTGTTCGTGGCACACATTGTCAATGACGCCAGGGACAAGCTGCAAAATTGTCCGACTGCGGCAAAACTGGAATGCAATTGGCCAACCGCAGTTGCTGACGTTTTCGCGAGCAGCACCTCCAAGCGCTGTCACTCTTCGGAGCCCGTTCCTGTGCGATTGCGCCTCAGCTCATTCCCCTGTAAAATTGGAACGAACGTTCGAATATCGAATCCCGGAACCGCCCTCCCATGCCCGCTGCCAGCACAACTCGAGCCCCTGAGCGTCCTTCGCCGCACGATTCTCGCTTCGACCGCCGTTTGTCCGAGATCCTCGACTATGCCACCGAGATCTTTGCCGACAAGGGCTACGAAGGCGCATCCATGCGCGATCTCTCGCGGCTCAGCGGCATCTCGCTCGCCGGTCTTTATTATTACTTCGAATCCAAAGAGAAGCTGCTCTACTTCATCCAGCAGCACACCTTCACGACCATCATCGATCGCCTGCGCGAACGCTTGGCCGCGAGCAACGATCCGGAAACCCGCATCCGCATCTTCGTCCACAATCACGTCGATTATTCCGTGACCCGGCAGAAGGCGATGAAGGTCCTCTCGCACGAGGACGACGTGCTGAAAAACGGTTATGGGAGCGAGCTGGCCGCCATCAAGCGTGAGTATTACCGCATCTGCGTTGGCCTGGTGGACGATCTGGCACAAGCCGAGGGATTGAAGTCCGTCGGTCCTGACTCCAGTGCCGCCGGCGGCATCACCACTCGCACCGCTGTGATGGGCCTGTTCGGCATGATGAACTGGCTTTATACCTGGTACAAGCCGCGTGTCGATCCCGATGCTGAAGTCCTGGCGCGCGAGATTAGCGATATCTTTCTGCGCGGCATCCGCGGCGAAGCGGGCAATGGAAAGGCAAATCGCGGCACTGTCGAAAGCCGCCGCGCTGCGAAAAAGACGCCGCCGCCAAAACAGAAGCAGGCAAGAAAACGGCCTTAGCCTAGCCGCCGGACCAGTGGCCGTTTTGAAGGGGCGCAGCTTTAGCTGCGCCGTAACGATTCTTGATTCTTGTCATCCCGAGGAGGGCTTTAGCCCGACGAGGGATCTGCGGTTCGTAACAGGGCAGACTTTCGGTCGTGCCGACAACACTGACGGTTCGTAACAGGTCACGACTTCAGTCGTGCCGATAAGCCGGTCTGATGAATTGGGGCTTTAGCCCCTGCACGCAAAAGGACGCACCAACGATGACCACCACCGCGCCTGCCGAGACCAAACAACTGATCCGTTACCGCATGGATTCAGGCGTGGCCATCATTGAACTCAACGATCCTCCGGCCAACACCTACAGCTACGCGATGAACCGCCAGCTCGACGACGCCATCCTGCAGGCGCGCATGGACAACGACGTCCACGTCATGGTGCTGACCGGCGCCGGCGAAAAATTCTTCTGTGCCGGCGCGAACATCCAGATGCTGACCGAGGTCGATCCCACTTATAAGTACTACTTCTGCCTGCACGCCAACGAGACGCTCCTGCGGCTGGAAAACACTCCGAAGTTGGTCATCGCCGCGCTCAATGGGCATTGCGTTGGCGGAGGTTTGGAAGTCGCGATGGCCACCGACCTGCGCCTCGCGCGCAAAGATGCCGGCAAGATCGGCCTGCCGGAGGTGAACCTCGGCGTGCTGCCCGGAACCGGTGGAACCCAGCGTCTGTCGCGGCTTTTGGGCAAATCGAAGGCGATCGAATTAATGGTTACCGGCAAAACGTTCTCCTTTGACGAAGCGAAAGATATGGGCCTCGTCAATGAGATCTTGCCAAACGAAGGTTTCATGGATCGCGTGATGGAATACGCGCGCCAGTTCTGCCCGCCAAACAAAGCGGCAAAAGCCGTGGGACGAATCAAACGCGCGGTTCAAACCGGCTGGGAGATTCCGCTGGAAGCAGGACTGGCTCTGGAGCGCGAACATCAGCAACTGCTCTTCGAAAGTGAAGACGCAAAGGAAGGACTGGCCGCTTATATCGAAAAGCGCCCAGCCAAGTTCAAGGGGAAGTGAGGCTGGTAGAGCTGGCCTTCAGAGACTGTGTCGCGAGTGGAAATCGAATTTCGTGGTGGAACAAACAGTCGGAATTGCGATCGAACCAGCCGCGCAGCGGCGCGGTCGAAGGATCCGCAACTGGCCCGATAGGCCAAAGTGATTAGCCCAGCGCGGAAGCGCTGGGTTTCGACGCTTCCTTAAGAACAGAGCCCCTTCAGGGGCGACACAACTAGCCCGCAGGGCGGCATTTGTTTTAGTCGCGGGCGTGAGCCCGCGGACTAGCCGACCCTGATGAATGACGAGCCGCGGCAGCGGCGGCACTGAACGAATGTCAACGATTACCAATCCGGCCTTCACCCGCATCGCCGTCGAGTTCCACCCTCCGGCCGCGCGCGTGACGCTCAACAACCCGCCGCTGAACGTCATCGACATTCCGATGATGGAGGAACTTCGCGCCGCGATCGAGCAGGTCGAAATACAACCGGCAATCAGCGCCATCGTCTTCGCTGGCTCCTATCGCGCCTTCTCCAGCGGAGTGGACATCGCCGCCCACACGCCCGACAAAGTTCGCGAGATGCTGGCGCTCTTTCACAGCGTCATTCGCTGCATTGTCGATAACAAGAAGCTGACGATTGCCAGCGTTCGCCGCCACTGCCTCGGCGGAGGAGCCGAGCTGGCGCTGATGTGCGACATCGTTTACGCCTCGCCCGATTCCGTCTGGGGCTTTCCCGAGATCAAGCTGGCCTGCTATCCGCCGGTGGCCAGTGTGGCCTTGTCCTCCATTGTGGGACAAAAGCTGGCAGCAGAATTGATCCTGACGGGTAAGACATTGTCGGGCGACGAGGCTCTCGCGGCAGGTCTCGTCAATGGCCTGGCCGACGATCCGGAGACGCTAGTTGCCGAATGCCTCCAGCGCGTCTCGCAGCTGAGTCCGATGGCAATTGCGGTCGCCAAAAAAGCGCTTTATTCGTGGGACGCGATTCACTTTGACAAAGGTCTCGCTCGCGCCGAGCAGATCTATCACGACGAATTAATGAAGACCGCCGACGCGCACGAAGGCATCGCGGCGTTTATGGAGCGCCGCCGCCCCAAGTGGGCGGGGAAGTAAGCGGTGGGATGCGCCCAGGTATGTATGGTGAAGCAGTTTTTGGACCCGGCTTCACAGGCTGCTGAAAAGTCGACCGGAGCGTGGTTTTCGGGTAGTGCTGGCCTTCAGGCCAGCGTCTAGGCCGTTTATTTCCTGTTCTGAGTCGGCTTTAGCCGACGACACGCGGGTCGCGCTATGAGTTTTCCGGCAGCCTCTTTAAGGCGGCCAAGGATCTGGTTTGAATGCTTTGTATCAGGGCACGGCTTCAGTGTCTGCGTGAGAACCGTGTTGCGAGCACGGCGGTGGAATACGATTCGCGAAAATCCAGTGCCGCAGGCACGGCATAACATAGCCCAGCACGGAGCCGCAAGGCGGAGTGCTGGGTTGAGTGGGAAAAGAATCGGAGCCCCTTCAGGGACGGCACGGTTCTCACGCACTCACTTCAGTCGTGCCGATGAATCGTTCTATTTTGCCATCACGAGCGGACTTTAGTCCGCGAGGGATCTGCTTTTTGCTCTCGGAGCAAGGATCTCCTTTAGGGTATTAAACATGGATTACGAAATCACACCCGAGGACCTGAAGTCGCTGTTGGAGATCAACTCCGACATTGTGGTACTCGACTGTCGTGAGCCATGGGAATACGAGACGGCAAAGATCGCCGGCAGCCGTCACATTCCTATGAACGAAATTCCGGCGCGATTCCAGCAGGAATTAGATGTCGACAAACACATTGTGGTGGTTTGCCATCATGGCGTGCGCTCGATGAACGTCACCGTGTGGCTCCGCCGGCAAGGTATGGAGAAAGTGCAATCGTTAAGCGGCGGTATCGATCTCTGGGCACGACTGATCGATCCCATGGTGCCGCTGTACTAAAACCGGCAGTTAGCAATTGGCACTTAGCACTTAGTTGGACAAAGCTGGTTTTGGCTAAGTGCTAAATGCTAAGTGCTAAATGCCAAGTGCAGGTTGGTGTAATGAAAAAGGAACTCATCTCGCTCCGCGTCAACCGACGCACCTACGAACTGGCCATCGAGCCTAGCAAGCTGCTGCTCGATGTGCTGCGTCAGGATCTTGACCTCACCGGCTCCAAGCGCGGCTGCGACGACTCGTCCTGCGGCGCGTGCACGGTTCAAATTGACGGCATCCCCATGCTCTCCTGCACCATGCTGGCCGCGAGCTGCGAAGGTCAGGAGATCACCACCGTCGAAGGGGTCGCCGACCGCGGCGGCTTGGCCGCTCTACAAAAAGCTTACGGCGACTTCGGCGGCGCGCAGTGCGGCTTCTGCACGCCCGGCTTCATGATGACGGTAAAGTGGCTGCTGGCCAACAATCCCGATCCCAGCGAGGACGAGATTCGCGACGCACTCAGCAGCAATCTGTGCCGTTGCACCGGATATTCGCAGATGTACCAGGCTATCCGCGCCGCCCTCGACGCAGAACAAAAAGGACTGAAGCAGGAACTGGTAGAAGCAAAGTAGCCACGTAGCCCCGAGCCGCGAGCTATCAGCTGTGAGCCGCGGCAGAAAATGACTGCTACCGATGCCCAGAAGCCGGAGCCGCAAATTTAAGACCGGAGCCAAAGAGCTCGAAGCTCGCGGCTCGAAGCTAATTGCTAATTGCTAGTTGCTAGTTGCTATCTTATGACTGACTTTTCTATCATCGGCAAACCTATCGCAATGATTGACGCCGCCGGCAAGACCACCGGCGCCGGCAAATACACCGACGACTTCAAACTTCCCGGCATGCTGATCGGCAAGATTCTGCATTCGCCCTATCCTCACGCGCGCATCAAGAGCATCGACACCTCCCGCGCCAAAGCTCTCGACGGCGTAGTGGCTGTGATCACCGGCGAGGATGCGCCCAATCCCTACGGCATCCTTCCTGTCGGTCACGATGAGACCGCGCTCGCTGTCGGCAAAGTTCGCTATGTCGGCGACCACGTTGCCTGCGTCGCGGCGATCGATGAAGAAACCGCCGAGCGCGCGCTTGAGCTCATCGACGTCGATTATGAACCGCTGCCAGCATGGTTCGATCCTGAGCAGTCGATGAAGGCGGAATCGGATCTCATCCACGAGAACCGTCCGCACAACATCGAGAAGGATTATCACCACGTCTTCGGCGATCCCGATAAAGGCTTCGCCGACGCTGACTACGTACACGAGGCGCGCTACATCGCCAACGAAGTCACCCACGCCGCGATGGAACCGCACTGCACGCTGGCGAGCTTCGAACTTGATCCGCACACCGGCAAGCTCGGCCGCCTGACTGTCTGGTCCTCGACGCAGGTGCCGTATTACTTGCAGCACAAGCTCTCACTCGTTCTGGAGATGCCGATGTCGCAGATCCGCGTCATCAAGCCGCTCGTCGGCGGCGGCTTTGGCGGCAAGAGCGAAATCATTCCACTGGAGATCATCGCCGCCGTTGCCGCGCGCGCGGCGCGGGCTCCGGTGAAGATCACTTACACGCGGGAAGAAGTTTTTTGGGCGCATCGCGGACGACCGCGCACCATCATCGATCTCAAGACCGGCGTCAAGAATGACGGACGCGTGACCTCGGTCGCGTGCAAAGTCATTCAGGACGGCGGCGCCTATTGCTCCTACGGAGTGGTCACCATCTTGTACTCCGGCGCGTTGCTGGGCGCGCTCTACGACATCCCTAACATTCGCTACGACGGCTATCGCGTGCTCACCAACAAGCCCGCCTGTGGCGCCATGCGCGGCCACGGCACCGTGAACGTTCGCTTCGCCTTCGAATCGCAGATGGATGAAATCTCCGCCAAGCTCAATCTCGATCCGGCTGCGGTCCGCCGCATCAATTTACTCAAGCCGCCGACCATCACTGTGAACGGCCTTCGCGTGCTGAGCTACGGCCTGCCGGAGTGCATCGACCAGGTCATCACGCGCTCTGCGTGGGAAGAACGCAGAGGCAATCTGCCGAAGGGACGCGGCCTCGGCATGGCCTGTAGTCACTACGTCAGCGGCGCGGCCAACAGCATCATCCGCTCCGACATGCCGCACTCCACCGTGAACATCAAGATCGATCGCGATGGCGGCGTGGTGGTTTATACCGGCGCATCCGAAATCGGACAAGGCTCCGATACGATGACTGCGCAGGTCGTCGCCGAGGTCTTGGGCTGCGATCTGGCACGCGTCAGGGTCATCGCAGCCGACACCGACCTCACTCCCATCGATCTCGGCTCGTATTCCAGCCGCGTTACCTTCATGGCCGGCAATGCTGCGCTGCGTGCCGCGCAAGATGTGAAGAAGAACATCGTGAGCGCCGCCGCCAAGCGCATGAACTGCGCGCCCGAAGATGTGATCATGCGCAACGATCGCGTCTACAAGCGCGGCATCGTTCCAAGCGATCACGATCCCAGCGCTGCCGAGATTCTCGAAGAGAAAGACGCGCCGCGTGGTCGCGTCGACGGCCAGATTCTTCGCGGCTCGGTTTTGCAGAAGCGCAAAGAAGAGGGTTCGAAGGAGCACATGAGCTTTGAGGAAGCCGTCGTTTCCGCCATCGATTTTCACGGCGGGCTGACCGGGACCGGTTCCTACGCGCCACCCATGGAAGCCCGCGGCGGCAAGCACAAAGGCGGTGGCGTTGGCCCGTCGCCCGCCTACTCTTACTCCGCGCAAGTTGCAGACGTCAGTGTCGACGAAGAAACAGGAGAAGTGACGGTGCACAAGATATGGGCCGCGCACGATTGCGGGCGCGCGCTCAATCCTGTCGCTGTTGAAGGCCAGGTAATCGGCTCGGTGTGGATGGGACTTGGGCAGGCCCTCGAAGAGGAAATGGTGTGGAAGGATGGACTGCTCATGAATCCGGGCATGCTGGAATACCGCAGCCCGTCCTCTGCTGAATCGCCGGATATCGAGTGCATCATCGTCGAGAGCATCGATCCCGAAGGGCCATTCGGCGCCAAGGAGGCCGGCGAGGGATCGCTGGCGGCGACGATTCCAGCGATCTCCAACGCCATATACCACGCTGTGGGAGTCCGACTGCGTGAGAGTCCGTTCACGCCAGAGCGAATCCTGTCGGCGCTGCGGGCAAAGAAGGGCATGAAGCGCATCGAAATGACCCAGTCGGTTGATCCCACTGCTCCAACCACCTTCCGCGAGCATGGCGGCTCGCTGTGGTTCCGTGGCAAAGGTCCGATGCGGCATCCGCTCGATCCATCACGGCAGCCGGCTAACGGAGGTGGCCAGTGAGCCTGCCAAACTTTCAATTGCTGCGGCCGAAGACGCTCGATGAGGCTGTCGCCCTTCTCGACAAACATGATGGTGAGGTGAAGATTGTTGCCGGTGGAACCGACCTGCTGCCATCGATGAAGCAAAAGCTGTTTACGCCGCCATTTGTGCTGGATTTGCGCGGTGTCAACGAATTGCGCGGCATTCGCAATGTCCCGGGCCAAGGCATCGAAATCGGCGCCCTGACAACCCTCACCGCGATCGAGCATTCGTCGATCATCCGCAAAGAGTATGCGGTACTTTACGAGGCGGTGCGAACGGTCGCCTCCCCCGTTTTGCGCAATATGGGGACGCTTGGCGGAAACATCTGCCTCGATACGCGCTGCCTGTGGTACAACCAGTCGCTGCTTTGGCGAAAGAGCTGTGGGTTTTGTCTAAAGAAGAACGGCGACCTGTGCCATGTCGCCCCCGGTGGAAAGTTCTGCTGGGCCGCATTCTCCGGCGACACACCGCCGGCGCTGCTATGCCTGGGAGCGGAGCTTGAGATTCTGAGCTCCCACGGAGTAAGACGTACCCCATTGTCAGAGTTCTATATAAACGACGGCATCGCCCGCCTGCATTTGGCGCCTAGCGAAATCGTCGCCCGCGTGTTTCTACCGGAGTCAGGCGCGGGATGGCACGGCAGTTATCACAAGCTGCGGATTCGGGGCAGCATCGATTATCCGCTGGCCGGAGTAGCCGTCGCACTCAAGATGAATCAAGGTCGCGTAGCCGATGCGCGGGTCGCCATCACCGCCGTTAACCCTGCTCCGCACCTGGTGAAAGATGCCGACGCGCAGCTCATCGGCATGCTTCCCAATGAAGAACTGGCGGACCGCATCGGCGAGATGGCCGCCCGCACAGCCAAGCCGTTGACCACTTCTGCGCTGACGCCGGCGTACCGGCGCGAGATGGTGCGCGTGTTCGCTAAGCGAGCGGTGATGAGAGCGGCGAATTAAGAGAGCTGTCAGCTGTTACCTATGAGCCGTGAGCTAGATCGTAAAGGACGGCTGCGCCGGTGAACGACAGGATGAAACAGTATAGGGGTCCTTCGACTCGCGGCTGAAGCCGCTCGCTCAGGATGACACGGCTTGACGTTTAGTTTTTGCTGGCTACCGGCTACTGAATGATGATCACCGACTGCCACATTCACATCCAGCCGATGGAACTGTTCAAACCGGAAGCGCTCGCGCTGATGAAGAAATCGCGCAAGGACTTCGATCGCGTTGCCGAATACTGCCGCTCGCCCAAGGCATTCCTCAAACACTTGGACGACATCGGCATTGATCGCGCCGTACTCATCAACTACGTTGCGCCGGAGGTTATTGGCTTCACGCCGGCAGTCAACGAGTTCATCGCAAAGTACGTCAAAGAGGATCCCAAGCGCCTGATCCCCTGCGGCAGCGTTCATCCGCGGCACACAACGAATGTTCTGGCTGACATGGAGCAGATCGTGCGGCTTGCCATCCGGCTGATCAAGATCCACCCGCCGCATCAATTGCTCTATCCCAACGACTACGTGCACGGCGTGAAGGAACTGGAGATGATCTATCGCGCGGCGGAAGCCAACGGCATTCCGGTCATGGTGCATACCGGCACGTCGATCTTCCCTGGCGCGCGCAACAAGTACGGTGATCCGATTTATGTCGACGACGTGGCTGTCGATTTTCCTCGCCTGAAGATTTTATTAGCGCATGGCGGCCGGCCGCTGTGGATGGACACCGCGTTCTTCCTGGTGCGGCGTCATCGCAACGTCTATCTCGACATCAGCGGCATTCCACCGAAGACGCTGTTGAATTATTTTCCCCGCCTGGAAGAGATCGCGCACAAGACGCTGTTTGGGACGGATTGGCCAGGTCCGGGCGTACCCGAGATCGAAGGGAATCTGGCGCAGTTTCGCTCGCTGCCAATCAGCGAGGCTGCGAAGGAACAGATTCTAAGCAGGACGGCGTTGGAGATTTGGCCGGGTTGAGCAATCAGCAATCAGCAGTCAGCAATCAGTCGTGATTTGCGCAACTCCTATTTCGGACGTCTGCGTTTGTCTGATTTGAAGGGATAGCGGCGAGTAGATATGCTGACTGCTGTGCGCTTCCTAGCCTGTCTTCGCGACGTCATGTGCCCCGGGATCTTCCACGCCAGCGGCAGCTTTGATCGCCTTCCACAGCACCTCATGCCCCACGCGCGCCTTCGCAGAAAATGGAACGATCTGATCGTGAGGGATGCCAAGTTGCTCGCTTAGCTTGTGCAACGAAGTGCGGAGCTGATTGCCGGAGATGCGATCGGCTTTGGTGGCAACCAGCAGAAACTTGCGATCCACGTGTCGCAACCACTCGAGCAACTGAAGGTCGAGTTCCTGCGGAGGAATCGTGACATCCACCAGCACCAGGCACAGCGCCAGCGACTCGCGTTCTTGCAGATAAGGATTGATAAAACCCGCCCACTGCGCCGTGACTTCTTTCGGCACGCGTGCGAAGCCGTAACCTGGCAGATCAGCGAAAACAAAATCAGGATGCGGCTTGCCCGGACGCCGCACCTGAAAGAAATTGATGGTCTGCGTGCGGCCGGGCGTGTTGCTGGTTTTCGCAACCTTGTTGGCCACCAGCGAATTAATCAGGCTCGATTTGCCGACGTTGGAGCGGCCCACGAAGGCGATCTCCGGCGCGCCCGGAGGAGGAAACTGCTTCGGGTCGGCGGCGGAGGTTACAAAGCGCGTCAGCACCTTCATAGGTTCAATGTTGCGGAAAGGCCGGGCGAAACGACGGGCAGTCGCTTGAGTGGTTCTTCGATTACGTCGCTTCGCTCAGATGAGAAACCAGACCATGGCGAATGATTCGCCCGGATTGACAACCGATCGCAAGAGCTACTGATGCGCCGTGGGAGCCTGCTCCTGCGGCGGAGGTATTGCTGGAATCGCGGTCGTGTCCTCTTCAGTTCTTACTTCGGGCAGCGGATGCTCCAGCGCGTAAGCCAGCACGTCATCCATGGTGTTGACGAAGTGCAGGTTCATCACATTGCGCAGGTTTTCCGGAACGTCGGCCAGGTCCTTCTGGTTGTCGGCGGGAATGAGCACTTCCAGAATGCCCGCGCGATGCGCAGCCAGCAGCTTCTCCTTTAATCCGCCGATGGGCAGGACCTTTCCCACGCAGCGTGATCTCACCGGTCATGGCGATATCCCGCCGCACAGCGATTTTGCTCAGCGCGCTGGCAATCGCCGTGGCGATCGTGATGCCGGCCGATGGGCCGTCCTTGGGGATCGCGCCCTCCGGCACGTGTACGTGAATGTCGACGTTGCGATAGAAGTCACGCTGCAGTCCGAGTTCCTTCCAGCGCGAGCGCACGTACGTCATGGCCGCGTGTGCCGACTCCTGCATTACGTCCCCGAGTTTGCCGGTGAGGATGGGCTTGCCGCCCTTGCCTTCCACCACTGAGACTTCCGTCGTCAGAATCGAGCCGCCGACCTCGGTCCACGCCAGTCCGGTGACCAGACCCACTTCGCTGCGCTCCTGAACCTCGCTGTCGCGGAACTTGGTTACGCCCAGGTAGTCATTAACATTCTCCGCGGCAAGTGTCACGGAGAACTTGTTGCCCTCTTTCACGACTTTGCGCGCCACCTTGCGGCAGATGTTGCCGATCTCGCGCTCCAGGTTGCGCACGCCCGCCTCGCGCGTGTAGCCACGGATGATGGTGGTCAGCGCATCGTCGGTGAAGTTGATGTTCTCTTCGGTCAGGCCAGTCTGCTGGCGCTGCTTGCGGACGAGATACTGTTTAGCGATCTCGACTTTTTCCGGCTCGGTGTAGCCGTGCAGCCGCAGAACTTCCATGCGATCCTGCAGCGCCGGCGGAATCGTGTGCAGCACGTTCGCCGTCGCGATGAAGAAAACCTGCGACAGATCGTACTCGACGTCGAGGTAGTGATCGACGAACATGAAGTTCTGTTCAGGATCGAGCACTTCCAGCAGGGCTGCTGAGGGATCGCCGCGGAAATCCATCGACATCTTGTCGACTTCATCCAGCATGAAGACCGGGTTCTTGGTGCCGGCCTTCTTCATCATTTGAATAATTTGGCCGGGCAGGGCGCCGATGTAGGTGCGACGATGGCCGCGCACTTCCGCTTCGTCGCGTACTCCGCCGAGCGACATGCGCACGAACTTGCGGCCGGTGGCTTTGGCGATGCTCATGCCCAGCGACGTCTTGCCGACGCCCGGAGGTCCGACGAAGCACAGAATCGAGCCTCTGGGATTCTTCACCAGTTGGCGAACGGCGAGGAATTCAAGGATGCGCTCCTTGATCTTTTCCAGGCCATAATGATCTTCGTTCAGCGTTTTCTCGGCGACATCGATATTGCGGATTTCCTTCGAGCGCTTCTTCCACGGCACAGCCAGCAGCCAGTCAAGATAATTGCGCGAAACCGTCGACTCCGCCGACATCGGCGGCATGGCTTCCAGCTTCTTCAGCTCCTGCAGTGCCTTCTCGTGGACCTCGCGCGGCATCCCGGCGGCGTCGACCTTCTTCTTCAGTTCGTCGAACTCGCTCTTCTCGCCGCGGCCCAGTTCCTTCTGGATCGCCTTGATCTTCTCGTTGAGGTAATACTCTTTCTGCGCGCGCTCCATCTGCCGCTTCACGCGCGACTGGATGGTGCGATCCATATTGAGCTTCTCGATCTCAACATCAAGTACGTCGCCGATGCGATTCAAACGCTCTGCCGGATCGAAGATTTCCAACAGCTCCTGTTTCTCTTCGATCGAAAGCTGCAGATTGGCGGCGATGGTGTCGGTCAGCTTCGAGGGATCGTCGTTGCGGACGGCCGCGATCATCGTCTCGTAGTTCAGAGACTGGCACAGCTTCACATACTGCTCGAAGAGGCCGGTGACGCGCTGCATGGCAGCTTCGACCTGCGGTCCGGGCTCGGCAAGATACTTCGCCGTGCGGACGGTTGCCTCGAAGTAGCCATCGGTGTCGACTACCTGGAGAACTTTGCCGCGCTCCAGGCCCTCGACCAGAACTTTGATATTGCCGTCGGGCAGCTTCAGGCTCTGCACGATGTTGACGATCGTGCCGACCTGGTAAATCTCATTGGGCTTGGGCTCGTCGATGGAAGCGTCGTGCTGGGTCGCGAGGAAGATCTTTTTGTCGCCGGCAAGGGCTTCTTCCAACGCGCGCACGCTGGACTCCCGGCCAACGACAAAAGGCGTCATCATGAAAGGAAAGATGACGACGTCACGGATCGGCATCATAGGGAGTTTCTTGGTTTCAAACTTCTCGCGCTGCGTCACGAATACCCCTTGTCATTCAGAGCGAAGTGCTGCTCCGGGAAAGAAATGAATGTTAAGGCGCGACCACACACACCGGTCGCCCTCGGCCAGCCCACTCCAACTTAAGAATATCACGCGTGCAAGCGTGCCGAAACCAACAAAAAGCCTCGGTTACAGCAGCTTTGTGCGCAGTTTATTCGAGGAGTCGCAAATTGGGGCTATATTCGATTGGATGCCCGGCCAGCCATTTCGACCCGAAGTGGGAGGTCGAACCGAATTAAGGAACGCTACAACCGCGCAGCTTACGGTTGCCCATGACCGAAAGCCGTTGTTTAATTGTCGGAGCAAGACTCAGCTCCATCGCGCCATTCCGTTTTTCGCCGCATCTCGCCGTCGTAGTCACATTGCTTCTCGGAGGGAAATCGCATGCAGGAAAAAATGAACGCACTCGTGCAGTCGGGTTGGACGCTGGCTATTGCTCTTGGCATTCGCGTTTTGGAAGCCATCGCCCTGTGGATCGTTGGCCGCTGGCTGATTGGGCTGGCAACACGCATGATCGGCAGCGCCATGACTCGGCAGAAGATCGATCCCACCGTCATTCGCTATCTCCAGAACGCCGTCGCCGCGATACTCAACATCATCCTGGTGATCGCGCTTTTGGGCTTCTTTGGCGTGCAGACTACCAGCCTGGCAGCGCTTATCGCCGCCGCCGGCGTGGCTATCGGCCTGGCTTGGAGTGGCTTGCTCTCCAACTTCGCCGCCGGAGTGTTTCTGGTGATCCTGCAGCCGCTGAAGGTAGGGGATTTTGTCACTGCCGGCGGCATCACCGGTACGGTCCACGAAGTTGGATTGTTTGCCAGCTCTCTCGACACGCCGGACAATGTCCGCACCATTGTGGGCAACGCCAAGATCTTCGGCGACGTAATCCAAAATTTCTCCACCAATCCCTACCGTAGGGTGGAGCTGACAGCGCAATTGGCGCATGGAGTCGACGTGCACGCCGCGATGGCGCTGCTGAAAAAGGCGCTGGCCGGCATCCCGAACGTCATGACCACTCCCGCCCCCGATGTGGAGATCCTGACGTTCAACCTGGCTGGACCGGTGCTCGCGGTTCGTCCCTATTGCAATAACAAGGACTATTGGCAGGTCTATTTCGATACGAACCGCCTGATCAAAGACTCGTTCACCGCAGCGGGATATGCGGTTCCGGAGCAGCATTACCTGGTCCGGGGCGCGGCCGCCGGAGCCGGCATAGCACAGTCGGCCTGAGTTGTGAGAAGCGAATATGCTGCGCCCCAATTTGCTAGACAGCCATAGCCAAACGACGGCGGCTTTGTAACAGGGCACGACTTCAGTCGTGCCGATAAGCGGCTTATTTCTTACCCCTCGCGGGCTTCAGCCCGCGAGGGACAGGCGTCTCTGACTTTTTAGCAGCCTTTTCAGTCGTGCCGGCCGTCGCGCTGCCGCGCTAGGGATTGGAGCTTCCGCCAGTTTGTCACCAACTTACGGCACGGCTGGAGAGGCTGCAGAACTCGTAGCACGACCCCGCGTGTCGTCGGCTGAACCCGACTCAGAAGAGGAAATAAAGGGCCTAGACGCTGGCCTGAAGGCCAGCTCTACCCGAAAACCGCGCTGCGATCGAGTTTGTTAGCAGCCTGTAAAGCCGTGCCCAGTTACGAACCTTTCCCCGGCAACTCTTTTGTGCAGAAAATCCAGAGGCAGTACACTAATAGGTGACTTCGCGATTGGCGACGGCGCTGGCGTCGAAGTACGCACTCGCAGTAGAAGGCAATCACTGGATGTACGATCTCGATTTCTCACCGCCGGAAGGACTGACTCTGCCTCTCTGGCGGTCGCTGCTGATTAACATGGCGGACCGCTTTGCTCCCGAGCGCCTTCCGCCCCTGGAGCTCACCTCCAAGCCTGTCGATGTTGGCATTCTGGAAGGAGACCTTCTTGAGTTGCCGTGGTATCGCACGGTGTTCACAAACATCAGCGACGTGATTTCGCCGGAGCATCTTGCCGCCTTTGCAGTTGGAATCGCGTCCGGTGGATGTTGGCGAGTTGCTGGGCGACGAACTGAGTCACGGCTGGTGGAACTCCCTGCTGCAGCATCTCCGCGACCGGCTCTCACCCGAACGTCCTGCGCCGCTGCAGCTGACCTCTCATCCGATCGAGGCATTTGGAGCTGAGTCGAGCCTCCAGATTCTTGACTGGTCCAGCTTAATTACCGGCCCGATGGTGTTTCGTCCCGATCCGACACCGCAAACGCCATTGACGAGCGGCAGCTTCGAGCAAGCGCCGTTGCCCGCTGTTCCGGAAGCACCTCCGGTTGATCCTGTGCTGCTGGCCGCGCGAATGCAACTGGTACGCGATATCGGCCGAAGCCGTTTCCGCCGCAAGATCTGGATTTCCCTGGCCGCCGCCGAAGCGGTGTTCTTTCTGGTGGCGATTTTCAAAATGCAATGAGCGCGTGCTATCGGCTTGCTCCCAATCAAAAGCGGTCTTTCTCACCGCTTTTTGCTTCTTATCGATTCCTCCGCGATGTACGATAGACCCGTTGCCGAGCCGTGAACATCGGCTCAACCTCTGCGCTACCAGGGACGGACATCTGTGGGCATTAATACCAGCACGCGCATGATCGGCGATGTGGTCATTGTCGACACGATTGGTGAACTGAGGCTTGGTGAAGGCACCCATGTCCTTCGCGACGTTGTCAGCCAACTGATCGATCAGGACTACAAGAGCATTCTTCTGAACCTGCGCGATGTCCGCCACATCGACAGCGCCGGCGTCGGTGAGCTGATGAGCTGCTACACTTCGGTGCGCAATCGCGGCGGGCAACTGAAGCTGCTGAACCTGAGCAAGAACGTCCACAACCTGCTGCAGATCACCAAGCTGTACACGATTTTCGAGGTCGCCGAGGATGAGCCCTCGGCCATCGCATCTTTTAGCTAGGCCGTCACTTGCCGTCCAGCTACAATAAGTTGAAGCTCCAAATGTAACTTTTGCGCACGCCGACACGTCCTTTTATGCCCGGCTGCGTTCATCTCTGAAGTTTGCGAGGCGAAATGAAAGGCGATCCTAAAGTCATTGCATTTCTCAATCAGGTTTTAAAAGCCGAATTGACGGCCATCAACCAATATTTTCTTCATGCTGAGATGTGCGACAACTGGGGCTACTACCGACTGGGCAAGCTGGCGAAGAAGGAATCGATCGAAGAAATGGTCCACGCCGAGAAGTGTATGGAGCGCATTCTGTTTCTCGACGGCACTCCCAACATGACAGACTATTTCAAGATCAACATCGGGGCGACCGTCGAACAGCAATTCAAGAATGATTTGCAGCTCGAATACGACGCCGTCAAGCGCCTGAACGACGGCATCAAGCTGTGTGTCGCACAGGGCGACAACGCCTCCCGCGAACTGGCCGAAAAAATCCTCATGGATGAAGAGCACCACATCGACTGGCTCGAGGCTCAGCTTCACGCCATCGGCGAGATGGGCATCGCGAATTTTCTGGCTGAGCAACTGAAGGAAGACAAGTAGCTAACATGATGCCGTATGCCTTACCGGTCACTAGGAAGTGACTTGCGTCTGTACATCCACCACCAACTGGTTTCCGCGGCAAGGTAATATCGCTGCATTAGTCCTCGCTGGTACGCTTTCAGAAAGTCTTCGAATGTGGTGTCGACAAGTGAGGGGTGTTTAGGCACCATCACGATGTCGGCATCACCAAAGAACTGGTCGTCCGTCGGCCGGTGCGCATCGTCGAGGTTTAAGTGGTAAACAGGGGACACAATTCCCGCGCGGGGCGGCCGCCGCTCCAGCGTATAGGGAAACGGGTTCGTCATGTCGATGGACAGAACGGTTTCGTCCTCACGGGTCGTGCGTTCCAATAACGCAACACCGTCGTTCACATAAGTGGTGAACACATGGCCATTGCTGCGGACCTCTTCACCGTCGTACAGCAGCAGCGGCTTCAGATTAGGCGATGTGAAGGCTAGCAGGCCAGGGCCAGGTGATGGCCACTCTTTTGCCCACGCTCCATAAGCCAGACCGGCCAGGTCTGACGTGAATTGCGGCAGAAACAAAAGTACTCCCAAGAACAACGCTCCTACGTAAAGCGGACGATAGAAAGATGCTTCCGCCGTTGGCAGTGACTGCTGATCTTGAGCGATCTCATTTACGATCAGGATGGCGAAGACGGCGCACAAGGGAAGGCCATCCAATTGTGCGTTGGTTGACATCAGAAAAACGTCGGCCGTAAAGACAAGTATCCCGATAGCGAGCAACCTGGGGCGGCGCCAACCCGGGACGCGGGTGCCGAAAAGTAGCTCGGTAGCGAGAGCAAAAAGCACAACTCCGAGCAAGACCGACGCATGATTTACCGCGACCTGAAAGACGTGGCGGGGGGCGAGCATTGTAGCCCGCGCCGCGCCGGCCATCCGCAAATCCCTCAGCATGGCAGCCAAATTAAATCGCAGGTATCCGAGCAAGCACAGCGAAACCAGAGACAGAGCCAAAATCATGCTGAGAAGGCGTCGGTAGCCAACCCGCCCGAGAAGCAGCGAGATCACGCCGATCACGCCGACAGCCATAAGAAAATAGCTGGCCTTCAAGAACAACGTCAGGCTAAGCGCCGCTCCGGTTGAAAGACCACCGATCCATTCTTCTCTGTGGCTATTCCTCGAACCGCGAACAGGTGCGATACATTCCAGGAGTATTAGACCGAGCAACGCAAAACCATAGCGGTTGTAAACCATGGCGTGGCTTGAAACGTAGAAACTCTCCCCCAAAGGGTAGGGCGCCGCCACCAACGCGGCTAGAAAGCAACTGAGTATCACTCGCGGATAAGGTCCCAAACGGTTCTTACTTACGAAGAAAGACCAGTACCCTACGATCAGCGCCATGATCGCGTTAGCATAACCAATGCCGTTTACGGAGTGCCCCGATATCGTCAAACCCAGCGCTTCAACCAGGAACCAGACCGGCCCCCAGGCGCTCACAAAATCAACGTGGGGACGTTGTCCATTGATAACGCGCCATCCGCCCTCTAACCCCACGAAGACATCGTGTCCGTATATCCTCGTAGGTACCGCGCCGATAAACGCGGTCGCTCCACAGATGACGGCGAGTGCGACAAGAAGGACAATCCATGGTCGCCTAAGTGACGGTATTTCTGAATCCTGCCCGAGCACGAAAAGCCGCTCAAGGGGAGATCCTTTACGGGGCGTTATTAACTGCCGTGAATGATCTGTTGGGAGGATATTCATGGAGAACCGCGCAATAGTCGCACGGACAACTCTGCAGCGGATTCCTCGCGGAGATTTCTAATCTACTACAAGACTATCTGCTTAGCCACGATGAGCTAAGAAGAATCAGCCGTTTGGAAGTCATCGGCAGCAAATTCCGGCTGGGAACCGGCTCGCGGCACGACAACACAGCGCAATCTGCGATCCAGAGGCCGGACTCGCTGGGTTGCGGTTCCACCACTCGCACAATACAATCATGCGTGAGCCGGCAACTAGATTGTCGGTTCTCGTGAAGCGGAGAGATGGCCGAGTGGCTGAAGGCGCACGCTTGGAAAGCGTGTATACTCGAAAGGGTATCCAGGGTTCGAATCCCTGTCTCTCCGCCATATTTTCAATAACTTAGGCATCAATACAGTCGATCCACCGTCCATTACTGGATTACCATCCTGACACCGGCGCTGTTGGGCCTCCCGCATCGGCTCGGGCATCGCTCCACCGTAGACGTTCATGGTGGTAGAGATGTTGGCGTGACGCATGAGGTCCTTCTGTAAGTTCCTACAAAAAGCCATTCTTCCCTGCGGATTACGTTCCCCGCCCCTTGCCCGCCGCACTGCGCCCAGGGAACTCCTAGCTGGCGATTTGCCACAATCATGAAGACCGGATCCATCTTCAACCCATTGACGCGCAGAAGTCCTGTCAACACACGGCGGTGCCCCACAGAAGGAGCTAGTCTTGCAATGGGAACGGGAGCATAATCGTTCGCGGCTGGGACATGCTGGAAATCCCGGCTCAATGGGCCTGGTGCCGTTCGAGGAAGCCAAGCCATGGCCATGCAAGTCATAGTTCGGGCGGCCGCGGTGATGCAATCGTCCGTTGGGCCCATGGGTGCCTTGGGAGGGTTCCTGGGCTTTGTGGCTATGTTGGCTGGTGACATCTTCTTTTGCGTAATATTCCTGCGGATGTTCTTTTCCCTCTTCCGCCGTTACCGCAACTACAAGATTTTCGTGGACACCCCAGAGATTCAGATCGGAAGCGCTGCCCTGGGGCTGGTTAAGATCCGGGGCAAGGCCGAATCCGACGAACTGGAACCGGCCCCTTTCAGCCAAAAGCCCTGCTGCTTCTACAAGACAACAATTGAGACTTGGTCGTCCCCCCGCGACGAAGAGCATAGCGGCCAGTGGCAGGAGTTCCGAACTGATTTGGGTGGATCCAAATTCTTATTGGCCGATGGGACCGGCAAAATCACGATTGAGACCCCTCAAGTCTCCGCCTACGACATAAATGTGGAGCAAACCTTCGAGAAGGTGGTGGATGAACCTTTTGCGCCTCTGATTGAATATTTCGAGATGCTGGATGCAAGACGCGGAAGACACTCCTATCATCCGAGCCAATGCCGGCTGCTTGAATGGGCTGTGTTGCCCGGAGAGGAGTACAAGGTCATTGGCTTCCGTATCGAAAATCCAGATCCGCAAGCAGCGCCTGCCGACCGATATCTTGTCGGTGCCGGCGAGAATATGCCATTTGCAATCTTCTCTGAGGCCGGAGAGGCAGAGTTGTTGCGTTCATATGCCAAAACATCGGTTACTATTGGCGCCGTCATCATAGTCGCCGGTATGTTTCTGGGTTGCTTGGCGTTAGCCATAGCGATGGTGGCTGCGGGAATAAGTAAATTAGAAGGGCGAATCCCTGATCAAGCTGTGCCCTCCAACGGCGTCCAAAGTGAAGTTTGCAGTGCCGGATTGACACTGCCAATGGCGAACATCTGAGCCGGAAGTAGTGTGAGCGGGACATATCATGACGCTGGTTTTTTATTTTTACGACGCAATCGTGCTCCTGGTCGTGGGGACCGGTGTCGCTCTATTTGCCAGCATCATCTACAACGAGCTGGTGCGGCTACGCAATGAAAACGACCGCGCGTGGGCCAACATTGATGTCCTGCTGAAGCAGCGCCACGATGAAATTCCCAACCTGGTGGAAGCTGTCAAGGGCTACATGCACTATGAGAAGGAGACACTCCTGGCATTAACCGAAGCGCGGGCTGCTGCGATCCGTGCTACGACCGTGGGAGAGAAGGCGTTGACAGACCTGCTGTTGACAGGCGCGCTGCGTGGTTTTTTTGGAGTGGCAGAAAATTATCCCCAGCTCAAGGCTAACGAGAACTTCTTGAAGCTCCAGGGACGCATCTCGGAACTGGAGGAGCGCATTGCCAACCGCCGCGAGTACTTTAACAACGATGTGAACACGTACAACACCCGTCTCCGCCAAGTCCCTGAGGTCTTCTTCGCGTGGCTCTTCAGGATGCGTCCCAGGGAACTGTTCCAAGTGTCTGACGCAGACCGCCGCGCAATCGAAGTGAAATTCGAGGAAAATGTCGCTGGGGATGTAAACGGATAACGACAGATGACGGCAGCACTATAACGACCGTCCGAAATCTGCATGCTCCCATAGACCGTATGCACGCTATAATGGCGCGCACTCATGCCAATCGCACCGGGAACGAAGCTCGGTCCCTATGAAATTCAATCGCCACTGGGCGCCGGCGGAATGGGCGAAGTCTACCGCGCGCGCGACACCCGCCTGGATCGCACCGTCGCTATCAAGGTTCTGAACTCCCAACTGGTGGCGAACGCCGAGTTGCGTGCCCGCTTCGAGCGCGAAGCCAAAATCATTTCTCAGCTTCAGCATTCGCACATCTGCGTGCTGCACGACGTAGGCCAGCAGGACGGAACCGACTTCCTGGTGATGGAGTACCTGGAGGGCGAGACGCTGGCGGACCGCCTGAAAAAGGGACCTCTGGCGACGGAACAGGTGCTGAAGATTGCGATCGACATTGCCGACGCGCTGGAAAAAGCGCATCGCGCCGGAGTGGTGCATCGCGACCTGAAGCCGGGCAACGTGATGCTGACCAAGTCGGGCGCCAAGCTTCTGGATTTCGGTCTGGCCAAGCCGTTGGCCGCGAGCGCCGCTGCCGGAGGTAAAGGCAGCGGATCGGCTTCCGTACTTGCCGCGGCTTTGACGACGACCAGTCCCGCAGCTTCGCCGGCGTCGCCTCTGTCGACCGGAGGCACGGTGGTCGGCACGGTGCAGTACATGTCGCCCGAGCAGGTTCAAGGGATGGAGGCCGACGCACGCTCCGACATCTTCGCCTTTGGCGCGATGCTGTTCGAGATCGCGACCGGCAAGCGCGCCTTCGAAGGCAAGACGCAGGCGAGCATTGTCGGTCAGATTCTTGCGGTCGAACCGCCTCATGTTTCGACGTTAGCGCCTGCTACACCGCCGGCCCTGGATCGGCTGATCCGCAACTGTCTGGAAAAAGATCCCGACGAGCGAATTCAGACCGCGCACGATGTGAAGCTGGATTTGCAGAGCATCGCGGCCGAGAAGGTTGCCGATCGGGCAGCAGCTTCCGATCAAGCCTCGCGTGCCGGAGGGCGTCTCGGCTGGCTGGCAGCCGTCATTGCCGCGGCTGTGCTGGGTGCAGTTGGCGCAGCGCTTCTGTATCACCGTCCGCAGTCAGCGCCGAGCATCCGAACGTCAATCAACCCCCCGCCCACTATATTTTTCCAGCTGACCGGCGATGCTGCTGGACCTCCAGTGCTGTCGCCGGACGGCAAGCTCATCGCTTTCACCGCCGTCGGCAAGGAAGGCAATCTCGAGATCTGGGTTCGGCCCACCAATTCCCTCGAAGCGCATCCGATCGAGGGCACGGTCGACGCCTACTTTCCTTTCTGGTCACCCGATAGCCGCTCGCTGGCGTTCTTTGTGCGAGGGAAGCTGAAGCGTGTGGATCTGAATGGCGGCTCTTCCACCGACGTGACCGACCTAAAACAGGGCAAAGGCGGGACGTGGGGTCCCGGAGGCGTGATCGTGTTTTCACCCGAGCCAAGCGCACCTTTGATGAAAGTCAGTGCGAGCGGAGGAACTCGCGGAGCCGCTTACCAAGCTTGACCCCGCGCTGCACACATCGCATCGCTGGCCGGTTTTTCTGCCGGACGGAAAACACCTGCTGTATCTGGCCATCAATCACGACACCGCCAAGGCCGGCAATGACGCAATTTATTACGCCTCGCTGGATGGCCGCGACAACCGGTTGTTGTTGCACACGCAATCGAATGCGGTGTATGCGGGCGGCTATTTGTTGTTTTCCCGTGGCGACAAACTGCTGGCGCAGAGCTTTGACCCGGCCAAAGGCGAGTTGAAAGGTGACGCGCAGCCGATCGCCAGCGGAGTGATGAACGATCCTTCGATGTGGCACATGGACGTCTCGGCCACGGAAGACGGTCTGCTGGTTTACAGCAGCGGAACGATCAGCCCCATGCAGTTGGTGTGGCTGGATCGCAGCGGGAAAGACGTTGGCGTAGCCGCCGATAATCTCACCTGGGTGTCTGCACGACTCTCGCCGCGAGGTGACCGGGCAGCTCTGCAAATGGATACCGGGGCGGGTACTGCGGACATTTTTGTGCTGGATCTAGCGCGCGGGGTCCGAACTCGTCTCACCTTCGGGCCGGTCTCTAACAGTAGTCCCCGATGGTCCCGCGATGGCAAGTGGATCTACTATTCGAGCCTGCGCAATGGGCGGTATAGTATTTTCCGCAAGCTCGCAGACGGCAGCAACGCCGAAGAAAACGTGTTTACAGGCGATCATGATGTTTTCCCAAGCGATATTTCTCCCGATGGCAAGATAATTTTGTTTTACGAGCTTGCAAATCACAAGTACAGCATTTGGGCGCTCCCGCTGGCAGAGCCGCGCAAGCCGTGGAAGATCGTTGAGGACGGCAGTTATGCATCCTTTTCGCCGGATGGACAATACGTGACCTACAATTCGACGGAGTCTGGACAGTATCAGGTTTACGTTGTGCCATTCGGCGATCGCAAAGGCAAATGGCAGGTGTCGCCGAATACTGGAGCCCTACCGATCTGGAGCAACGACGGAAAGGAACTCTATTACGTCGAACTCGCCAACGGAGCATTCTCCATTGTCGCGGTTCCGGTAAAGGAGCAGGGTGACCAGTTGCAGTTCGGAAGCCCGCAAACGCTGATCGGCAACATGAACCTGGCCACCTTCCCCATTTACGACGTTTCCCCTGATGGCAGGAAGATCCTCCTATCGCGGCCCTCGCTGCAGGCCCACCAGTCGGTGACACTGGTGACGAATTTTGCCGAAGGTCTGAATCAACAAAAGTAGAGGGTCAACAGGCTCGTTTACTGAACGTCGGGGCCGTTCACGATGCGAGTGGTGATGCCAAACTTGCGGTAGCCGTGGAAGACGGTCACATTCGTCGAACACGCGCCCATCCCGTACATGCCCAGATTACAGAGCGTGGTTTCCGACTTCACCGGCAGAATAAAAGTTCCCGCATCCCCGACCGCAACCCTGGAATAGTCGATAACCGTTTTGGCTGACGTGATGTCCCAATTGGCGGGCAGATTTACCGGCGTCATCTGTTCTCGCAGCGGTTCGCCGGTCTGTTGTCGCAACCACAGCTCGCCTGTGAACTCCGGCGCGTAGGAGCGCCCGTCAACAAGACGAAATGTCCAAAACACGTTCTTCTTCTGTGGCACGTGGAACTCATAGACGGCAACGGGCTGGTTCTGCAAGCTGGCAGTCCTGCTGAACTTGAACTCCGTTGCGCCCGGCACCCTGAACAGGTCGAGGAGCGCCGGCCCAAACTCGCCACTGGAGCTGAACTGGATGCTGTTAGGAGGATTGGCCGAGAAGCTGCTCGCCGGGGCAGGCCGGCCATCAACTGTAACCTGCGAATAGTTTTCCAATCCCTTCTGGTACGTGACCTGCGCCGTCATCACAGTCTTCGACATGCCCTCGGACGTGGTCTTTTGCTGGACGATGAAATCAGGCAGTGCGTGACGGTATTTGAAGGCAAAGTCGCAAAGTTTCGCGATCAGATCCAGCCGGGCATCTTCTTTGGCGATTGCCTGACAGTTGTCCAGAACAGAGGAAGTGGCGGGCACGTCTTGCGCTGCAGCTGCGGGGATCACTCCAGCAATCGCAAGCAACAGCAGAGTGCAGAGAAAGACTTTCATGGCAGGGTGGAGACGGCGGACATCGCTGTGGTGCCGCCCTCGTCGTCAATCCTATCGCATAAACCAGCGGATGAAGACGCTGGCGGCGGGATGCCGTGTGAATGGAGTTGCCAGCGGCTGGTAAAACGGGGCCAACCTTGGACGACAGGTGATTAGTAGCTGAGCTTCTTGGTCTGTGCCGATTCCGGTAGGGGCGGCGGGGAAGGTTGAACCGCACGTCGAGGCCGGGCGATCCGATGGCGCCGCACGTAGGCGAATAACAACAGCGCTGAAAACGCGGCCAGAACAGCATAGGACCATGGCATCGCGAAACCGGCTTCGGGCCGCGTCACTCGCAGAGGGAATGAGAATTCAACATGCTGTCCACCGCGCGCGACCTCAATTGCAAGCGTCCAGTCGCCCGCAGCCGGCAAATTCAGCGATGCAGTTTGCAGGAGTTTGTTCTCCGATTCATCTGCCGCGCGAACAGATTCGGTCGAGTTTGAACTTTTTGTCTGTTGCGCGCGAAGACTGACAGTGGAATCCAGCAATACGTCTTGCGTGCTGCGATCCTGCACCAGCACGCTGAAATCTGTCGGCCCGGTTTCGAGATCGCCCGCTGGGGCAAACAGGCTCACCGCGAAAGCGCCGGATTGTTCGTGCAAACGCAGCACCTGGTCGTCGTCATCGGAGGAACTCGAAGCCAAATGCGCCAAGCCCAATCCCATCACGGCAAAAATCAGTAGAAATGAAATTGCCTCGACGGTGCGGGCACTCAATCGACGACGCAGCCAGCGGCCACCGAATGCCAGCCGATGCGAAAGCGATACCAGCGCATCAACAGACGAGGATTCCACCTTGCGCGGCGGGGACGCACGTTGCTCCAGCGGCCTTGTCTGAAGACATTGGATGGCAATGACAATTGCAGGGACGACGAAGGCGAACCCGCCTATCACCCACATGATCGCGCCGGCGGCAGACTGGTCGTGAAGTGCGGAGAAGCCGAAGAGGCGCGGCATCGTCGCATACGACGGATAGATCACGCGGTCGGAAAGGGCCAGGATCGCTGACAGGGTCGTATTTTGCAGATCGCCGATTATCAGGTAAGGCACAGCCGCCCAGCGTGGCCAACGCGTCCGACTGGGCCAGGGTTGGATGACCGGCCACCAGAAGACAAGCGCTGCCAGGAAGAAACAGGCGTGCTCGACCTCGTGCCACGAACTCGAGGCCAGAGCGAGTTCATACAGACGCGGTGTGTGCCAGGCGAACATCACCACGCCCATCAAGAGCAGCGCCACAAGCGGATGGATCAGCGCGTTGCCAATGCGAATTGCGACTCGCCAGTTGAGGAACGGTCCGGCAAACTCGCGCGCCGCGAACACCGGCAATCCCCGCACCAGCGGAATGAGCGGCGCGCCCAGCAAGATCAGGGGCGGGGACACCATCATCAGCAGCATGTGCTGCAGCATGTGGGCTGTGATGATGAAGCCGGAAAATGTATCGAGGGGCGAAGCCAGCGCGATCCAGAGTGAAAGCAGGCCGAGCAGAAAACTTGCGGCGCGCCACGGGGCAACAAATGGCACACCCGCGCGTCGCAGCAAGATCCAGCCGCGCAAATAGATCAGCGCGGTGAAGACCAACGCCAAAGTCGCCGCCGGAGGTACGGACCACGAAAGCAGGACGGCTTGGCTGATAGACGGCATGCTTAGTGGGGACTCATCAGGAGCTCTTAGCTGGCTTCGTCTGGGCTGGCGGTTGGTCGTCAGCACTGGCGTTCCAGTCTATGTCCTCTTCGCTGAAGCGGTCGAGCACCTGATCGCCTTTAACCTCGCTGAAGTAATCCCATACCCATTCAACGACGGCCTCGACCTTCGCGTGCATGGTTGACAGGAGAGCAACGTGCACGCCCAGCCATGCCGTGAAGGCCATTGGCCCTTCTAATTCGTAGCGATGGGCGCCCATTTCGGCGACCGCCGCTCCGCGTCCGATCATGGCCATGATGCCCTTGTCGAGATAGGCGAAAGGCTTTCGCGGCTTCTCCTCGATGTCGGCGAGAATATTCTTGGCAGCCCATTTACCCGACTGTTCCGCCACCGATGCCAGCTGCGGCAGGTGTTCACCGTCCTTGCCGGTGATGTTGGCAAAATCGCCCAAAGCATAAACGCCCTGCAGTCCCGGAACGGTGAGGTCGGGAGCTACGTCGATTCGTCCGCCGTGACCTTGGCGGATTCCCATATTCCCCGAAAATTCGGAAGCGCGCAGCCCTCCAGCCCAGACTACCGTGTGCGTCGGAATGATCGTTTCATCACCGAGCACTACGTGATCTGGAGCCACTTCCTTGACCGCCGTATGCAAATGGATCTTGACCCCACGCTGCTCCAGCATCTTGGCCCCGTAAGCTTGCGCTTTATCGGAAAACGCGGCCAGGACGCTGTGTCCCATGTCCACGACATAGATACCGGCTTCGCTTAGCGGAAGACTGGGATATTCCTCGCGGAGGGCATGATGAAGCATGTCGCCTAGAGTTCCTGCCATTTCCGTTCCCGTGGGGCCCGCTCCCACCAGAACGAAATTCAGAGCGCCTTTGGCGATCAGCGACTGGTCGCGATTCGCCGCCTCCAGCACGGCGAGAATTCTGGAGCGCAACAACTCGGCATCGTGCAGCGAATACAGCGGAAAGCTGTGTTTGTCGGCGCCCGGAGTGCCGAAGAAGTTGGCTTGCGATCCGGCGGCCAGCACCAGAATGTCGCCGTGATACGTCTTGTTGTGGGCGCTGGTGACGGAGCGGTTGTTCAGGTCGGCAGAGACAATCTCGTCCATCACAACTTCGATGTTGGGATGCCGCACCAGCATGTTGCGCAGGCTATAAGCGACATTGCTGGGCGCAAGAAACCCGGCTGCGACCTGATACAACAGCGGCTGAAACTGCTGATGATTGTGTTTGTCGATGAGCGTGATCCTGACTTCGGGATGCTCCGCCAGTTTCTTGGCGCAGTTGACTCCGGCGAAACCACCGCCAACGATAACCACGTGCTTCATTTGAGCAGCTCACTTTCGGGTTTGGATTGCGATTGCAGGAGAGTAATACGGGTTCTAGAAACTGTACAAGCGCCGAGAACTTCAAGCAACTAAGAAAAATACTAGTAGCAATCCGCGGGAGATTCAGCTAGAAAAGCAGCTAACCTCCGCAACGGAAAGTAGTTGCACGTTAGACTCGCCGAGCAAAAAAGGCTGGAGTGTGTGAATGCGAACCGCATCCGAATTTGACTATTGTCGAACAACTTCCACCGAGGCCGAAACGTATCTGCCCTCACCTTCGAAGCGGCACTATCCTTATCGGCTCGCGATCGCGGCGTTGTCTCTCAGCGCGCTGCTACTGATGGCGGCCTGCGAGAAGAAGGAAGAAGCGCCAAAGCCGGGTCCTCCGGAGGTCGGGGTAGTCGAGCCGCTGCAGCAGGATATCCCCATCGTCGACGAATACGTCGCGCAGCTCAACGGCCCGGTGAATGCCGAGATCACGCCTAAGGTTCAAGGTTACCTGCTCCGGCAGGACTACCAGAACGGCTTCTTCGTCAAGGAAGGACAGCTTCTATTCGAACTTGATCCCCGGCAATATCAAGCCGCCGTAGATCAGGCGAAGGCGGATGTCTCCGTTGCGGAAGCCAATCTGGGTCGCGTCCAGGCTGACGTCGCCAGGGATACGCCTCTCGCCGCGCAAAGCGCGATTCCGCAAAAACAACTCGACAATGACATTCAGGAGCAGAAATCGTGGGAAGCTCAGCTGAAAGCTAAACAAGCAGCCTTAGCCAATGCTGACCTGAACCTCGGCTGGACCAAGGTATATTCCCCAATCGACGGCATCGCCGGCGTTTCCAATTCGCAGATCGGCGATCTGGTCGGCACATCAACCAAGATGGCGACCGTCTCGCAGGTTAATCCCATCTGGGCCTACTTCAATATCAGCGAAAGCCATTTCCTCGAGATCGCTCCGCAGGTCACCCAGATTATTACCGGCAAGGTCAGTGTTTCGTCCAGCCAGGACAAACCCATCGAGTACATCCAGGCGAACGATAAAGTCTTTCCGGCAAAGGGCGAGTTCATCTACGTCAATCGCCAGGTCGGCACGCAAACCGGCACCATCCAGGTCGCAGCACAATTTTCCAATCCGGACGCCACCCTCCGGCCGGGTGGCTTTGGACGCATTCGTATCACCTCCGGCGTGAACAAAGGGGCGTTGCTGGTGCCGCAGGCAGCGGTTACGCAGGTGCAATCGATGTATATGCTGGCTGTCGTTGGCCCCGACAACAAGGCTATGTTTCGCCCCGTGAAGGTGGGCCAGCGAGTCGGCACCAACTGGATCATCTCCGACGGCCTGAAGCCCGGCGAGCGAGTGGTGGTAGATGGGCTTCTGAAATTGCAGTTGACCGCTGCCCAGGCGCCGGAGCTGGCGAAGACGGGGATACCGGTCGTTGCCAAGCCCTACGTACCGCCGGCTACGCCAGCGCCAGGGGGCAACTGACCATGCCCAAGTTCTTCATCAATCGGCCGATCGTGGCCATGTGCATTTCCATCCTGATGGTTCTGGTCGGGGTGGTGGCCATGCTCAGTCTGCCGACTGCCCAATTTCCCAACATCGCCGATCCCCAGATTCAGGTTCTGGCTACCTATCCCGGCGCGGACGCGCAAACCGTGGCCGAGTCGGTGGCCACTCCGATTGAGCAGCAGATGTCGGGCGTCTCCGGCATGAACTACATGTATTCCACCAGCGCCAGCAACGGCTTGATGACGCTCACCGTTGACTTCGCGCTGGGAACGAACGCCAACACCGACCAGATCCTGGCGCAGATGCGGCAGGGGCAGGCCAACTCGCAGCTGCCCAGCGCGGTGACTAACTACGGCGTGACGGTTCAACAATCGACGTCTTCACCGCTGATGCTGCTGGCGCTGTCGTCGCCCAATGGGAGCTACGACAATATTTTTCTGGCTAATTATGCATACATCAATCTGAACTACGCATTGACTCGCTTGCCAGGTATCGCTTCGGTATCGGTATTCGGAGCCGGCCAATACTCGATGCGCGTCTGGGTGAACCCCGACACGCTGGCCAACCTCGGGGTTACCGTGCCCGACATTATTAGCGCCGTTCAAGCACAGAACGCAGTGAACCCGGCCGGTCAGATCGGTGGTGCGCCCGTCCCGCCGGGACAGACGTTCACCTACAACGTGCGTGCGCCGGGCCGCCTGACCTCGCCTGAGGAGTTCGGTCAAATCATTATTCGAGCCACCCCCGATGGTGGCGTACTGCGCCTGAAGGACGTAGCCCGAGTCGAATTAGGTGCCCAGAACTACAACCTGGAAGGACGCTTCAACGGGAAGCCTGCGGCCTTGCTGGGCATCTACCTCACGCCGGGCGCCAACGCATTGCAGACCTCGGGCGAAGTACGCAAGTTCATGGAGGAAGCCAAGGGCCGCTTCCCGCAGGATCTGGTGTACAGCGTGCCGCTGGATACGACGCTGGCCATCACCGCCGGCATCCACGAAATCAAGAAGACATTGTTCGAAGCCCTGGCGCTGGTCATTCTCGTCGTGTTCATTTTCCTGCAAGGCTGGCGCGCGACGTTGATCCCGTTGCTGGCCGTTCCGGTGTCGCTGATTGGCGCGTTCATCGTCTTCCCGATTCTCGGATTTTCCATCAATACACTTTCGCTCTTCGGACTGGTGCTGGCTATCGGATTGGTGGTGGACGATGCCATTGTGGTGGTTGAAGCCGTAGAACATCACATCGAGCAAGGCATGACCCCGCACGACGCCGCGCAGAAGGCGATGGAAGAGGTGTCAGGCCCGGTGGTTGCCATCGCACTGATTCTGGCCGCGGTTTTCATTCCTACCGCATTTGTACCTGGCATTACAGGCCAGCTTTATCAGCAGTTCGCCGTGACCATCGCCGTATCGGTGCTCTTCTCGGCTTTCAACGCCTTGTCTCTGAGTCCCGCGCTCTCTGCCATGTTGCTCCGTCCGAAGAAAGAAATGCGCGGACCGTTGGGAGCGTTCTTTCGATGGTTCAATCGTGTCTTTGGCCGGGCGACCGACGGATACGTTGGCGCGTGCCGGCATTTGATCCACAAAGCCGGCTTCGCCTTCATCCTGCTGGGAATCTTGTGTGTCGGCGCTTGGTTCTTCGGATCGAAGGTTCCGGGAAGCTTCCTTCCTGACGAAGACCAGGGATATGTGTTTGCAGCGTTGCAACTGCCTGACGCCTCCTCGCTGCAGCGTTCCTCAGAAGCGGCCAAGCAAGTCGAGAAACTCATCATGGATACGCCGGGCGTCGAGAACGTCAGCTCGGTGCTCGGATACAGCCTGCTGAGCGGGGTCCAGACTACTTACAGCTCGTTTTTCTTTGTCTCCTTCAAGCCTTGGGACGAACGCAAGACTCCGGAAACCAGCTATGACGGCATCAAGATGCACCTGGCGCGGGCTTTGTCCCAGGTCAACTCCGGGCTTGCCTTTGCGTTTCCGCCGCCCGCCATTCTCGGTGTAGGTACCTCGGGAGGATTCACTTTCATTCTCGAAGACCGGTCAGGGAGCGGTACCGACTTCTTGGCTAAGAACACCCAGGCGTTCATGGCCGAAGCCCGCAAGCGTCCGGAACTAACTGGCGTAATGACCACCGCACTCTTCGGCGTGCCGCAGGTGGGAGTGAATGTGGACAAGGCAAAGGTGCTGACCCAACAGGTGAATCTGAGTAATGTGTACCAGACGTTGCAGGCCTTTATGGGCGGAGCCCTGGTGAATTACTACAACCAGTTTGGCCTGCAGTGGCAGGTGTGGGTACAGGCCGACGGCAAGTTCCGAACCAATGTGGACAATCTCGGAAAGTTTTACGTGAAGAATAACGCGGGCGACATGGTTCCACTCAGTACCCTGACGAGCACGGATTCGCGCAGCGGCACGGAATTCGTCATGCGGCAGAACCTCTACCAGTGCGTGCAGATTAACGGCTCAGCCGCGCCCGGCTACAGTTCCGGCCAGGCGATGGCAGCCTTGGAGGACGTCTTCAAGAAGACCATGCCAACCCAGATGGGCTACGACTGGAGCGGCATGTCGTACCAGCAGCAGAAAGCCGCTCAAGGCGTCAGTCCGACCACGATTTTCAGCTTGTCGTTCCTGGTGGTCTTCCTCATCATGGCAGCGCAATATGAGAGTTGGACGCTGCCCTTCTCCGTCTTGCTGGGCGTGCCGATCGCGGTCTTTGGAGCTTTCGTCGCTCTTTACTTCCGCAAGCTCGACAACGACGTGTACGCGCAGATCGGCCTGGTCATGCTGATCGGACTCTCCGCCAAAAACGCCATTCTCATCGTCGAGTTCGCCAAGATGGAGTACGACAAGGGTGCAACCCTCCTCGATGCATCTCTTACCGGCGCCAAGCTGCGCCTGCGGCCCATCCTGATGACGGCTTTCGCCTTCATTCTGGGTTGCGTGCCACTCTGGGTGGCCACCGGCGCCGGCGGCATCTCGCGACAGGTCCTGGGATCGGTGGTGATCGGCGGAATGCTCGCGGCCACAATTCTCGCGATCTTCTTCATTCCAGTTTCATTCGACGTGGTCGAGCGATTCGGCATATGGATTGGAGGCAAGAAGGAAGAACCGCCTAAACCGGGTGGAGAGTCCTCGGCGAAAGGAGCCGGACATGACTAAGGCGAGGATCTCCATCGTGGCTCTTGTCCTGCTCGCGCTGGGCGGCTGCAAGCTCGGACCGAACTATCAGCGGCCGCCGCTCACTGTCCCCGACCAGTACCGTGGACTGGCTCCCGATCAGACCACTCAACAGCAATCCACCGAAGACTTCGCCCTGATGAAGTGGTCGGCCGTCTTTCAGGATGAGACCCTGCGAGGTCTGATCAAAGAAGCTCTGGCCAACAACTACAACATGCAGATTGCCGCGACTCAGATCCTGCAGGCCAGCGCCAATCTGGGGATCGTTCGCGCCAATCAGTTTCCAACCGTCGGCGGAACGTTCTCGATCGTGAATCAGCAGGCTACTCCGCTTTATACCGGCGCGCCTACGATTGACACCGCCGGGCTGCAGCTCAACTACATTGTCGACTTCTGGGGACAATATCGGCGCGCAACTGAAGCTGCGCGCGCCCAGTTGCTCTCTACGGTCTACGCGCGCGATGTCGTACAGATCACCCTGGTCTCGCTGGTGGCACAGAACTATTTTCTGCTTGGCCAGTACGACCTTCAGCTCACGTACTCCAAGGACACGGTTGAAGCCGATAAGCAGATCCTGAATCTGAACACCATCAAATACAAAGGCGGCGACGCGGCCATCACCGATGTCTACCAGGCGCAGGTGTTGGTACAGCAGGCCGAGGCCGAAGTCATAAGCGTGCAGCAAGCAATGGAGCAGACGGAAAACAACATCAGCATCTTGCTTGGCAAGAATCCACAGGGGATTGCGCGCGGATTGAACCTGATGGAACAGCCGCACCTGCCGGACGTCCCGGCGGGATTGCCGTCGGCACTCTTGCAACGCCGTCCCGATGTGCGTCGCGATGAAGAGAGCCTGGTTGCCGCCAATGCGAATGTCGGGGTCGCGAAAGCGGCTTTCTTCCCGCAGATTTCTCTGACCGGTCAGTTTGGCGCGCAGAGCACGGCCATCAGCAGCTTTCTCCTGGGTCCAGCAACCTTCTGGGCCGTGGGCGGACAGATTGCGCAACCAATCTTTGAAGGCGGCAGGATCAGGAGCGGCTATCGCCTGGCCTGGGCGCAGCGCGATCAAGCGGAATTGGTTTACAAACAGACGGTGCTGAACGCGTTCGGCGATGTTTCCAACAGCCTGGTTGGCTACAACGATTCCCGCAAGTACCGCGCCAAGATCGAGGAGCAGACGCAGACCTACAGAGAAACCGCGCGCCTGGCGACTGTCCGCTATCAGGGCGGCGTCACCAGCTTCCTGGAAGTTCTGGTGACCGAGCAGGACTACTTCGGCTCCGAACTACTACTGGCCCAAGCCTGGTTCCAGGAAATGCAAAACTACGTCCAGCTCTACCAGGCGCTCGGCGGAGGATGGGATCAGCAGTAGATCGGTGCGCCAACGGTGATGCGGGCAAAATCGGTACGGGCCAGGTTTTGTTCGGCGTAAAATAGCCGAGCTTCGCCGTGTCCGATCTCTCATGACGCTCCTGAACTCGCGCGTGATCCGCCTCGCAGTAGCCAGCATTCTGGGCGGGCTTCTGATCGGGCTCGTGGGCGGGGCTTTCCGCTATTGCCTTATCATCTCTGACAACTGGCGCACTGAGATGATCGCGTGGGCGCACCATTGGCCTTACTTTGCATGGCTCCTGCCCGTCACGGTGGGAGCTGGCGGAGCTTATCTGGCGCGCCTTCTCGTCATCAAGTTTGCTCCCACGGCCGAAGGCAGTGGTGTACAGCGCGTGGAAGCTATGTTCAGTGGCGAGGTGCAACCCGCCTCCATAGCCATTATTCCCGTGAAGTTCTTTGGCGGACTGCTGGCCATGGGTTCCGGCCTAGCTCTGGGACGCGAAGGCCCAACCGTGCAGATGGGCTCATCCTTCGGCGTCCTGGTGTCGCGCTTCCTGCTGAAGAATGACGAGGATCGCCGCATCGTGGAAGCCGCCAGTGCGGGAGGCGGATTGGCGGTTGCCTTCAATGCCCCGATCGGCGGCTCGATTTTCGTTTTCGAAGAACTGACCAGCAGTTTTACGCCGTGGTTGCTGGTTTCGACGCTGGCCGCAGCCATGGTAGCAGTGTGGCTGATGCGAATCATGCTCGGCAATACCTTGAGCTTTGTTGTCCCGCAAGTAAGTCCAACCTGGGTCTGGAGCAAGTGGCCGTTTGTGGCGCTGGGCGCTCTATTGGGAGTGATAGGAGCAATTTACAACGCGACCATCATGGGACTGCTTCGGGCCGCCGACAAGATCTCCAGGATTTCGTCACTGCAACGTGCGGCCATCATTGGCGCCGTAGTGGGATTGGTTGCGTGGTTTGTGCCAGGCATGGTCGGCGGCGGCGACAGCCTGACCCAGGCAATTCTGTCGAACCGGTTTGAAGTGGGCAGTCTGGTCGTGATATTCCTCGTCCGATTTCTCATAGGACAGCTGTCCTACGTTGTGGGAGCTCCCGGAGGATTATTCGCCCCGCTGGTTTTGTTGGGCGCGGCGTCGGGCGCACTGTTTGCGGGAGCCGTCAATCACCTTGTCGGAGGGGCTCATCTTGACCCGGTGGCCTGCGCCATCGTCGGAGTGGGAGCGCTATTTACCGCCAGCGTACGCGCACCATTGACCGGCATTGTGCTGGCAGTGGAGATGACCGGCCGGGCCGATCTTACTCTTGGACTGCTTAGCGCGTCGCTAATGGCTATGCTGGTTGCGATGCTGCTGCAAAGCGAGCCGATCTATGAGAGCCTGAAGCGGCGCATGCTATCCCAGCCGACCGCAAGCCGCCGATGATGTTGGCCAAGCTTTGAAAAGCACAAATTGACTCAGGAAAGGCTAACGATGGCTTTCATCGTGTGCTGCTGCCCCGGCGCAAGGCTAACCGCAAATTCGCCGACATTGCTGGTTTCGATGCAGAGCATTCTCTTCCACTGATGCTGTCCCATGTCTGACATTGTCAGAGCCTTCTCGCTCCACGGATTCCAGATAACTGTACTCAGAGAGTTTTTCTTTGTCACTACTATCCTACGTTGTAGGACAGTATCGGTTACCGTCAGAGGATGCGAAGTGTTGAGATAGACGCGATCGGTTTCGCGAGTTATATGTATCTCTCCGGCCTGCGTCTTTTCGCGAAACGAGTCCGTTTTGTCGAGATATTGAATACCATCCAGGCCGGCTATGGATGCTTGCGCCGCATCTCCCACATTGTGGTAGGCATGGAGAGCTTCTTCGAAACGCAGCGGCTCCCTGCCAGTATTCAACATGATGAGTTCGAGGGTTAAGTCGGAGCTGTAAGTCACGCGATAAACCAGGCGGAAGTCGGCAGCGTACCACTGGCGAGTGTCGGGCCCGCTTTCGGTAGACAGCTCTACCGAGACGTCCGCGCCGTGAGCAGTAATCTTCTCCAGTTTCCATTCCTTGGTTCGGACAAAACCATGAGCCGGAGCGTGAGGATCATCAGCTTTGTCGCCAAACCAAGGGAAGCAGATCGGCACTCCACCGCGAATGGCATGCCCATCCTGCCAAAGCGAATTCTCGCTGACGAAGAAAACCTCTTCTTTGCCGGCCGGTTTCCACGAAGTAACATGCGCGCCGTGGAGATAAACCTCTCCCGCCACGATTGGCGTGGCGATCTGTACCTTTGCCAGCCCGCCGTTTCCGGGCAACACGTGGGCGGCTCCAGGTATCTCCATGCGCCTTTGCAATTCAGCAATATCTGCGATTTTCATCGAGTCGCCCCCAGTGAGATTAGTTAGAGGTTGAAGGTTGCGACGACTTTACCGGATGTATCGGGCGTTGTCGACAGCTGACGGACAGCGGCGCTGCGTCCAATTCCTGCGCTCATTGTTAATCTCCGGTGAATTGGCCTGGGACGTTGTATAGTGTCAGTGCACCAGCCCGCGGGGCAGGCGATGCCGAAACAAGCCGCACGATTGGGTAATCCGTAAGAAAATCTACCGCAATGTGGGATGCTAACGTTTCTGCGCTGGTTCAAGCCGGCAGCTATTCTTGATGTTGAGGTGAAACAAATGAAGGCGACGCAGACTTTGCACGATCTTGGCCAGAGCCTCTGGCTGGACAACATCACGCGTGACCTGCTGGATACCGGCACGCTGAAGCGCTACATCGACGAGTTGTCGGTGACCGGGCTCACGTCGAACCCAACCATCTTCGACCAGGCTATCAAGAAGAGCGCTTCGTATGATCCGGCGATTCAGCAGAAGCTTAGTGAGGGCAAGTCCGGCGAAGGGCTCTTTTTCGAACTTGCGTTGGAGGACCTGACACGCGCCGCCGACCTGTTCCGCAATGTGCACAACCAGACGAAGGGTGTCGATGGCTGGGTGTCGCTTGAAGTCTCGCCGTTGCTGGCCTACGACACCGCGAGCACGCTCACTGCCGCCAAAGACCTGCACGCACGCGCTGCCCGTCCCAATCTCTTTATCAAGATTCCCGGCACGCCCCAGGGATTGCCGGCCATTGAGGAGGCGATCTTTGCCGGAGTCTCCATCAACGTGACCTTGTTGTTCTCGCGCGAGCAATACCTCGCCGCGGCCGAGGCCTACCTGCGCGGCATCGAGCGTCGTATCGCAGCGGGCCTGAGCACGAATGTCGGCTCGGTTGCTTCGGTCTTCATCAGCCGTTGGGATGTCGCCGTCTCCAAGACAGTTTCTGGCGATCTCCGCGACAAGCTTGGCATCGCCATCGCCCAACGCATCTACAAGGCCTATTGCGATCTACAGGCCACGCCGCGCTGGAAAGCGATTGTGGATGCCGGATACAATCCGCAGAGGCTTCTGTGGGCCAGCACCGGAACGAAAGACCCGCGCGCCTCGGATGTCTTGTACATCACTGCGCTGGCCGCGCCGAATACTGTGAACACGATGCCGGAGGGCACGCTGAAGGCGCTCGCCGATCACGGCCAAATCGGCGGCGTGATGGCGCGTGACGGCGCGGACTGCGAGGAAGTTCTAGCTCAGTTTGGCAAGCAAGGCGTCAACGTAGACGAACTCGCTGCTCGTCTGCAGGAAGAGGGCGCGAAGGCGTTCTCCGATTCGTGGAATGAGTTGATGAAGGTGATCGAGTCAAAGAGCATGGTGCTGACGCAGGGCGCATAACTCGATCTAGTCAATTTGTCCGACAAAGAATTCAGCCGTTCAGTTCAACATTGGTGGGAGAAGGAGCGATCATGCAACTGGGAATGGTAGGTTTGGGACGTATGGGCGCCAACATGGTGCGGCGCGTGATGAAGGCGGGACACGAGTGCGTCGTGTTCGACATGTTTCCGAAAGCGGTAGAGGAGTTGGCGAAAGAGAAAGCGATTGGCGCCTCTTCCCTGCAGGATTTCTGCAAGAAGCTGAATAAGCCTCGCGCGGTGTGGCTGATGGTTCCGGCGGCTGCGGTGGACGAGACGATCGCCGGCATCGTGCCTTATCTGGAATCGGGCGACATCCTCATTGACGGCGGCAACTCGTATTACATCGACGATATTCGCCGCGCGAAACAGCTTGCGCCCAAGGGCATTCACTACATCGATGTCGGCACCAGCGGCGGCGTCTGGGGCCTGGAGCGCGGCTACTGCATGATGATCGGCGGCCCGGATGTCGCGGTACAGCATCTTGATCCGATCTTCAAGACACTCGCACCCGGCATAGGCAACATCGATCGCACGCCGGGACGCGAGAAGGCCGGCGGCACGTCGGAAGAAGGTTATCTGCATTGCGGACCGAACGGCGGCGGCCACTTCGTCAAGATGGTGCACAACGGCATCGAGTACGGAATCATGGCCGCTTACGCCGAGGGACTGAATGTGATCAAGTCAGCCAACATCGGCAAGAAGAAAGGCGAGGTTGATGCCGAGACCACGCCGCTGCGCGATCCAGAGCACTACATGTACGACTTCAACCTGCCGGATGTGGCCGAGGTCTGGCGGCGCGGCAGCGTGATCGCATCGTGGTTGCTTGATCTCACAGCTTCCGCACTCATCGAGGATCCGCAGCTTTCGAAGTTCGCCGGGCGCGTTTCGGATTCGGGCGAAGGCCGTTGGACGATCAAAGCCAGCATTGACGAAGGCGTGCCGAGTGCGGTGCTGACGACCGCGCTGTATGAGCGGTTCAGTTCACGTGGCCAGGCTGACTTCGCCGACAAGCTTCTGTCTGCTATGCGGTATGAATTTGGCGGGCACCTGGAGAAGGTGGCCGGCAAGTAGGTCATCGTGGTACCCAGGTTAGCGCCAAAGGACGGCGCGAACCTGGGACACCGGAGGGATCTGGGGGTTGCCAACAAAAAGCAGACCCCTCGTCGGGCTAAAGCCCTCCTCGTGATGACAATTCTTCAGATTCGCGCATCCTGCTGTGCGCCTTACTGTGAACGATTGGAACGGTTATGAAGGTTGAGATTCTTCCTGATGAGGCCACGTTAGCCAAACGCGCGGCGGAGGTCATTGCTGCTGAGGCTCGTGCTGCGGTCGCGGCGCGCGGACGGTTTGTGATGGCGGTGAGCGGCGGCAAGAGCCCGTGGGTGATGTTGGCGGATCTGGCTGATGAGGATGTTCCCTGGGCCAATGTCCACGTCTTCCAGATTGACGAGCGCATCGCTCCGGCCGGAGATCCTGATCGCAACTACGTTCATCTCCGCGACAGCTTGTTGCAACACGCTCCCATTCCGCCGGAGCAAATTTATGCGATGCCAGTAGAGCAGCCGGACTCGGAGGCCGCAGCGAGGCAATATGCTCAAACGCTGGAAGGCATTGCCGGCAAGCCTCCAGTGCTGGATCTCGCGCATCTCGGTCTCGGCCCCGATGGCCACACGGCATCGCTCATCCCCGGCGATCCGGTGCTGAACGTGACCGATCGCGATATTGCCATCACCGGCGTCTACCAGGGACGTCGCCGCATGACCATGACCTATCCGGTCATCAATCGCGCGCGCAAGATCATGTGGCTGGTGAGCGGCAAGGACAAAGTAAATGCCTTCCCCAAGCTTCGGGCGGCGGATCCCTCGATTCCGTGCGGGCGGATCAGCCAGGCACAGGCACTGCTGCTGGCGGATAAAGATGCCACCGGCGAATGACGGCATAAAGCCGCCGGCAAAGTCCAATCCTCCGCCTTGTGCCGCCGGCTAAAGCCGGCTCAGCTGAGAAATACGCGGCTGAACGCTGGCCTGAAGGCCAGCTCTACCCACAGCGAGTCCCTCGGTCACCCATTGCATCTATATGAACAGCGGTTGACTTACCGGCTGAGGCTGGTAGAGTTAAGTTGATCGCTGTTACTTCTGTATGGGGGCGTCACGGCTTCGACGGAAGTGATTGCGGTAAAGAGGCATACCGGAGTGCATGCATCCGTAATCGCGTGCAAAAACACAATTGCCACACCACAAATGGCATACGCAGCTTAATTAGTTAAGTTGCCGCTCTCCTCGGCTTTGCTCATGGGCTGAGAAAGAGCGTCGCACAGTGAGCTGGCTGCGAACTCTCCACCTGTGAGTTCGTAGTGAGATCATCAGGTTGGCTGGATGCGTTTCTTGTCCGCTCTGAGCGTAGCCAGCGAGAGTGCCGGGTAACTCCGGCGCATGAACGTGACTAAGTATGTAGGCTCTTTACTGACAACATTTTCGGACGCGGGTTCAACTCCCGCCGCCT
>CAVSFL010000006.1:0-228969 GCA_963727295.1 uncultured Acidobacteriaceae bacterium | reverse complement strand
TTCATACTTGCTTGTGACGGGAAACCGTCATGCTGAACCTGATTACGACAGTTACGCGGGGGGACACGCCGTTTTCACCGATGCTTCATCCTTCAACCGGGGCGTCAATACAAGGGGCAGCCCTGAACCTTTCCCTCAAACTAGCGATTGAAAGGAAACTCCTGTATCCAGTGGAAGCCTCTCCCGACGAGCAGGAACTTCTTGCGGTCGAGTCAGTTGAGCTCGATGCGAACCTGATGGCGGTCCATGTTGCCATCGAGGATCAACTGATCCCGGGCAGGACGCTGAAAGGTGAAGCTCGCTTTCCAGTTCCGGTCGCCCCTCTTGGTGAGGGTTAGGGTTTTGTCGTGAGATCGATGGAGGCGGCATAACGGGCGACCGAATCGTCCATCCGCTGAAAGGCCATCCGAGTGGGAAAGTCGAAGATGGCGCGCCGCCAGCGTCCGTGGTCGGTGAGAGCGGCGGACGCGGTTGTCCGTCGATCCACATCTGGGGCACGTCCCAGATGCCGTAGAGCGCCGAGTACGGTCTGCCGCCGCCGTAGATGCTCCAATACTCCCCAACGCTGTAAGGTTCATGCCTAGGAGCCAGATTCCCAACACGATTTGCGCGGCCAACGCCATCCGGTTGCCCCGTACGGCGCTGAAGAGTTGCTCTTGTGGACGGCGCCGTGGCACGATTCAGGAGCAGGACGGTGACAAGACGTGGAACGTCTGGGGCGAGCAGGAAGCAAGAGAGCAAGATCAGGTGAAAGGCAAACAGCTTTACCGGCACATCGTAGGTCATGTTCAGCATGAACACCTGGATCATGTCGGCGAGGCAGATCAGGGCGCCGAGGGTGCCGTGCGAGGAACGATCAGCAGCAGCCCGCCGAGTACTTCCGCGCAACCGGCGAAAATTTCATAAGCCGGAGAGCGCCGATGGAAGTCCAGAGACGCCACTGGGAGAGAACGTGCCGAAAGGCTGGAGCAACCTGGTCAATGAGGGATATGGCATTTGCAGCGGGATGACCTTGACTAGGCCGTAGTTGATCATCTGTCCGGCAAGCGTGAAACGAAAGAAGAGCCGAACCCACTTGTGCAGCGCGGCGTAGGTTTTCGGCTTGCGGTCGAGAACCGACCAGACGCCTGCCGCGAAGACGGCAATGGCTAACAGACAGAACGCCAGAACCCATCCGAACATGCAATCGCCACTGCCGCTGTTGCCCTCGAGAGACAGAGGCAGCCACGTGAAAGATATGAGCGGCGGTCCAGACGACCAGCGGACGCAGGGGCCAAAGCGCCCCCGGGTCGGGAATGTCGTTTCCCTGGGTGCCGGAGAACAGGCTGGTGACGATTTGTGTGGCAAGACAGTACAGTCCAAGGTAGGCCAGGCAGAATCGAAAGGCTATGCGAAGGGCCGGATTCCACTCGGGTTTCTGCGGCTGGTTGGATTGGTTCGATCTGAAGTTGTGGGCTCATACGAGACCTCCGTCAGAGATCTGGCCCTCAAAACAACGCCAGGAATATCACCTATTGCGCCCCAGAGTATATTACGGAATCCTGGGGACCCTTACAGGCAGTCCCGCTTCCACGACTCGGATTGACGCACTCATTCAACAATGAGCAGAGATCTTTGGCGGATGGTTGACGACATTCGCGTGGGTGTTGAAAAACTCTTTCGGCGCTTTCGTCCTGAAAACTCGACGCGCTAGGATGCCCTAGAAACGATTTTCTCCACCTCGGGATACATTTCTGGTCACCCAATTTCGGCAGTTTCTACCCTTGAGGGGACTTTTTCAACAGCCACTCGCCATATCAGTCATTGGGATCAATGAGCGAAATTGCCTATTCTCATCAACTGACGGTTGGCTTCCATATTGGCACTCGCCGTCGCCACTCTAATTTAGTGAATTCAAGGTATAGGGTGCTGCGAAAAGTTTGTCTGTAGGGTCGGCCTCGAGACAAGATTGATCGCGCTTCCCACTGAGAAGACAACTACCGCCACGGAGCACAGCAACAGCAGGAACAACAGCAGTAATCCAAGGAATTGGGCAGAGTCCCGAAAGTACTTGGCAAGCAATTTCCGTTGCGGGTCGATCAGAGATAATTGCGGTCTTCGCAAACGAGTGGTAGCCAAGCTGGCTGCACTCAGACGAACCGTTTGGGGTCTTGTGTCAGAACCGTAGGATGTGCTCGAGGCGAAATGCTTCAAGCTCTCGTAAGTTGAGACTTCCGCACCAAAGCTAGGTAGACCCATCGCCTGCTCCCCTGGTCGTCATGATTCCGACAGAATCGCTTCTCGACCCGATTTCGAGGTCGTCGAGAAATACTCCGTTTCTTGGCCCCCAGTGTTCGACACTATACACCCAGTGAGAGATTCCGGAGCGCCTTTTTCTTTGGCCTGCGGATCTCTGTCTGGTACCGGATGCGGTGGAGGCGCGGATGGCCATCCCGATGGCTGGCCGGCAGCTGTCCAGCGGTTGCTGCTAATGGGTTCAAAGAGAGTACAGAGTTCACTGTAGCGAGGCCACCTTTACATGCTTCAAGGGTGTCGCAAGGCGCCACGAGATAGCGTTCTGCCTGCGTTGAGGTGTCAGCAGACGACTGAATTGCGAGCCATTTAATTGAACTCGCTGATGAGTTGCGCGAAATTGCGACGACTACAGGGTCCGCATCGCACCAGCGCATGTGTCTGGCAACCCCGTCTACCCCACAGTCCCCCTCAGAGACAAAGCGTCCTATCCAGCCCTGTAACCGAACAGTTCCTTACATTCGTCACGTAGAAAACCGCCGATCACGGGTATAGAGTGATTACCCCTCTCAAAAACGAGTCGGCAGGGAATGAGGCAGGCTCGCCACTTGTATTCTTCCGTCCCGCGCTTTTGGCCATAGGCGGCGATGTCTTCCTGGGAGACTCCGTAAACGACGGCGCCGATTCTCGCCCACACGCAGGCACCCGCACACATGGCGCAGGGTTCGTGCGTGGTGTAGAGCACGAACTCGGTCAGGTAGCGCCCATAACCGCTCGATACGTATTTGAGCGTTTCTAGCTCCACATGCTTGATGCTTGACCCAGAAGTCTTTACCCGGTTCCCAGCGCCGGCAATGACCACTTCGCGCCCGTCCATTACACGGGTGATGACAGCGCCGATGGGATAATCCCCTCGGTCACGGGCACGCTTGGCCTCCGCGATTGCCAACTGCATAAATTTCTTTTTCGCTTTGTAGGAAGCAGGGATCATGCAGGAATCATTCCAGCCTCCGGATGGACTTCGGCGGTCGTCCTCTTCTTCGGCGTCGATGGCTTCTGTCTGCTGATCATAGCCATCCCCTCGCAGAATTCCGCGGAGGTGACTCATTGCAACGGGGCGGAGTTCGCACTTCATCCTGGGTCTGAGTCACTAGACTTGGCGCACTCTTGGTTGAAAAAGAGAGAAGAAGAGAGGCCCACGTATCAGGCAATTGATGCAGATGGCTTCGGGATTACGCTCCGAGATGTTTCGACGTCCTCGGGACCGCGAGTCTAATCTCCCAACTCTCGCTCGGCCATCAGCGCCTGAAACCATGGCGTCTGTCCTCGGCTCCGAGGAGCGTGGCGGCGGCGCTTGGGCGGGAGCTTTGTAGCCGCATATTTCTGGGGAACTTCCAGCAAGGTAACCCACTGGCGGCGGGTTCTGGGCTCCTTCTCGATCTTTATTGCCCCGCGGTTTTGGAGCCGGCGGAGCGCGAAATCGAAGAGCCTCCGGGTATCGGTAAGCGTTCAGTCCTCGCCGGAGTTGAGAAAGAGTCACTCGGCGCCCTTGGGTCCTGATGAAGTCTATGATCCTCACGCACATCTGTTCCCAGCCCAGGCGATCCGGTCGTTTGACCCGCTGTCGACGAGGTTTGAGCCCTGGCGCCGGTGCATAGGGCAAACCAACTGTTCCCTCGGGAGATGCGAACTCAATATAGGTAGATTGCCGGGATCAGTATTTGCGACCGCTTGCCGGCCGGGTGAGGCGGCATTCGTTTGCTGGGCGGCTGCCTGCTGTGCCTCGGCCAGTCGCACTTCCTCCAGCCACGGCCAAAAGGCGTCGGTTGGCTCCACACGATCCTCGCGACGCGAGGCTTTGACCAGACCTCTCTGATGCAGTTCCTCGATTGCATCAAAGCCAGAGGTTGGCAGGTCTGGAATCTTGGTGAGATTCCAATAACTGCCGATCGCCGGCGCGGATGTTCTCCGCGACCATGCGAACCGCATTCCAATTTCTTCGACGACCCATAATCGGTTATCTCCTGTCTCCAAGTCGGCCCAGTCTAGTAACTAGACTGGAGGTGCAGCCGCCTTGTCGGGCGATGCGTTATTCCACCTGGCACCTGCAATGATGGGAGCTGTCCTGCCGTTGCGTCCGGTGTCTGAGTTCGTGAGGCGAACTCCAGCTTCCGCGTGTTCCGTTAGTGTTCCAAAAGTTGATGGTTCAAACGTGATCGGAACGCGGAGCGAAAGAACGTAAGTCTTTTGAAATGATGGTGGCCAGGGACGGAATCGAACCGCCGACGCCAGCCTTTTCAGGGCTGCGCTCTACCAGCTGAGCTACCTGGCCACGAAGCGCGAATAGCTGCGTGAGGATTGCTTCGGCAGATGAATTATAGCAATCAGACACGCAGCTTCGCCAATCGTGCTCTGGATATGATGTGCTACTTTGACGCGCCGCCACCGCGCGCGCAAAGTAGCACACGATTCTGTTTGCCGCAGATGACGGGTTCTCAGTGGCGACGACACGATAGCCAACTGTTGGACCACAGCACCCGGCTGCGGGATGTTTCGACGAGGCACCACTTACGCCGAACAACCTTGGGCCACGTCAAAGTTTTCCTTTCGTCGATGAGTGCCGCTGCTCCCGCCAAAAGATCCTGGCAGTGGTCCAATGTCATACTTGGCCACTGCCCGAACGTCTATGTCGACTTCTCCGCGCCAGCCGCCGTCGTCTGCTTTGCTGCCGACTCCTTGGCGCGACGCTCCAGGTCTTCCTCTGAAACATCCTCGACGTGAGTGGCGATCCACCAGGTGTTTCCCTGCGAATCGGTCACCGCGCCGTGGCGATCGCCGTAGAATTGCGTCTCCGGTTCGCTCACTGACTTCCCACCGGCAGCGACGGCTTTCTTGTAAACCGCGTCCACATCCTCGACGTAGATATAGAAGTTGCCCGGGCGAGCCTTCCACTGATCATGCGAACTGCCCAGCATCAACATTGAAGTGCCAACCTTCACCTCGGCATGGCGCACCTTGCCGTGCTCATCGCGCATGGCGAAGGTCTCTTGCGCGCCGAAGGCCTTCTTCAGAAACTCGATCACTTCGCCCGCATCCTCGACCGTAATGTAAGGAGTGACGGTGTGGTATCCATCGGGAATAGGTTTGACTGCCATGCAAATCTCCTTCATCGAAATTCAAAATTTTCCGAACTGATTCGCTCGGATTCAGATCACGATATTGACGTAGCAAAGAGACCGTCGTCTTGTAAAAATCTGACCTGCCGGTCGGGTTGAGCGCCCTAGTAGAACCTGCTCCTTACATCTCCGGATGCGCAAGTCCCCCGGCAGTCTGGCCCTAGGCCTCCATGGGAACGTGATTCACGTGCGGCGTTCTACGCTCCAGATATTCCGAGGGGGTGATGCCGGCGAAGGATTGGAAATCGTGGATGAAGTGCGCTTGATCGTAGTAGCCGCAATCCAGAGCAAGCTGGCTCCAGTTGATGTCGCCTTTGGCATGCGCTGTTCGAATGACCTTCTGGAAGCGGCTGACACGGGAAAAGAGCTTCGGCGTCAGGCCGACTTCGTGGTCGAAGATTTCGATGAACCGCCGTTGGCTGAATCCTACCTGTGCAACCACCTGTGAAACCGATGGGGCCTGCGCTCGCCGCAAGAATTGATGCAGCGCAAACGACACTGCCGGATGGCGCTCCAAAGGCTTCCTCAGCTCCTCGAGCAAGCAGCACTCCATCACATGGAATTTATCCCCTGGTGTCGAGGCTTCCAGCAGTCGCTCGCGCAAGCGGGCCGAAGCTGATCCCCAAAGGCGATCCAACCCGACGGATTGGTTGCTGAGGTCAGCGGGAGGAAACCTGAAGAACGGAAACGCGCCGCCAGGCTTGAAATGAACGCCGATCGTGCTGGCCTCGCTGTCGGTGTCGATGACGAAGAACTCTGAGCGAGGCCCCGAGACGACGCAACCAGGAATGGTGTGGAAGTCCTCGGCATGATCGGAGTCGTAGACGCGAATGCGGTCTTCTTTGAGATTGATGACGAGCTCGACGGTGCCGTCGGGCAACAGTCGCTCGCGCTTGTGCGGGACGTCGTAGCCCTCATAAAGCCAGAACAGATCTACGAAATCCGAGAGCGGAGGCGACGGTTTGTGAGCCAGGTACAGCATGTGTAGAGTGAGTGCGACACGCAGCTTCGAGTTGCCCGTTTTCCCAAACTCGCAAGGAACTATGCCGCTTTAAAGAGGCCGATGACGTTACCTTCCGGATCGGCGAACCATGCGAACTGCCCTTGTGGGATGGTGATGACCGGCGTCAACGGCTTGCCGCCCAAGGCCGCCGCCTTATCCAGATACGCCTGGACGTCGTCCACCGACACGTAGACCGTCACATAGTTATGCGGCTCGTGGCCCAGCGAGGTGATGTGGCCGTTGATGCCGGAGCCCGCACCAGTGTCGATCATTGTCGCCGGTCCTGCTTCCTGGGTGTTCCACTCGAACAAGTTGCTGAAGAATTCCGCGGTGCGCGCTTTGTCGCGGCACCCGATCTCGAAATGCACCACGGGACGTCCCATACGGTCTCCTCACGTGCGATCTCGGCATTCTACTTCAGTTTCGTTAACGCGGTTTCAAAGTTTCGAGTTTCTTGTGTCATACCAGCCGCCCAACTCGAAACTTGAAACTTGAAACTGCCTTTTCGAAACTGCTCTTGCATCTTGAAACCCGAAACTTGAAACTGTCGTTATGCGCCTGACGATTAATGGCAAGGATAAGGTTTTTGACGATGCTCTTTCCCTTACTCAACTGATCGAGCAGCTTGGCATGAAGGGCGACCGCGTCGCCGTCGAACTCAATCGCGAAATTGTGTCGCGCGCGCAATGGCCGGAAACGTCGCTGAAAGATGGCGACCGGCTGGAGATTGTGCACTTTGTAGGTGGGGGTTAGTGAGAATCCTTGGACTCGATCTCCCTGCATCCAATTGCTCCTCCCCACGGCCTCAGCGGGTACTGCCGGAGCTTCCTGCGGAGAACATAGACCTCGAGACCACCGTCTTCTTCGGGGCATTTTTCAACAACGCCTCGGAACCGCGCATACTTGCCGGTTTTCTGAAAGCGAGTCATTTTTGCAAGAGGTTCGTAAGGGATGTCTGCCACTTGGGTTCCCAGTGGGTACGTCTCCACGCCCACTTCGGTTGGTTGGAGTTCCAAGGGAACATCTACGGTGACTTCGTTTGGCACCAGGAGGACATCTTCGTCAGCATTGAACGGCGGATTGAAGGTAACGACGATGCCGCAACCCGGATCCACTTGGCACGGCTTCTCTTGTACAGAGCTCTTTTGCTGGGCAGCAGCCGTGAACCCAAGCAAGAACAGCAACATCAACCATCTGACTTTACGCATAACGACTCTTATACTCCGCTCGAAAAACTTCGCTACTTCGAAGCGCCCTGTTTGCATTGGAACGCCTGCTGGTTCACGGTGAGCGGGTACGGGAAACGCGGGGAGTAAATTGCAAACTCGAACGCATTATCGGTACCCGGACAGTCCTTCACTTGCATCTTGAATCGCTCGTTCCCTTCGACTTTCTTGTAATTCTTCACTTCTGCCACCGGTTTGAACTGGTCCGAAGATCCGGCACCCGCGGGTCCGCTGAGCAGCGCGACTTTGGCGGCCTTAATGCGCATGGGCACGTCGATGGTGATTTCGTTCGGAACCGAGAAGCCGTTATCGCTCGTGCTTACCGGCGGATTCATCGTAATCTTGATGCCGCAATCGGGGCTGTCAGCTCCGGTCAGGCACGGTTCTCGCTGCGCGCGCGCGATCGCCGCAGTTGCCAGCAACAGCATCAAACAGCAATAAAACCGCATGGCATACCTCGCTACCCGCAATCATGACATTGCACATCAGCGCCTCGCAACCGTCCCGTGGACGCGCTCTGCGAGTTGTGTGAAACCCCGATGAATCCTGCTTCCCGCGCGGTTGACATGGTGCGCCGCGGAACTCTAAACTCGATAGTTTGCGCAGTGTATTGCAGCGTTTTCTGATCGTGTCGTAATCATGCCAGATTTATATTTTGCCCGCTATCTTCCGCTGCTGATTCACATCCTGATTGCGGGAGGCATTGCCTGCGCGATGGTTGCGCTGTCCTATTTCGTCGGGCAGCACAAATACAATGCGGCCAAGATGTCGCCCTACGAGTGCGGCATGGAACCGGTAGGCGACGCGCGCCAGCGCTTCAGCGTGAAGTTCTATCTGGTGGCGATGCTGTTCATCCTCTTCGACGTTGAAGCCGTTTTCCTCTATCCCTGGGCGATCGTGCAGAAGCCGCTGAAAGCCGCTGGCCTGGGCATGTTCTGGTTCTGGGAGATGTTGGTGTATATCGGCATCGTGCTCGCCGGTTTCTTGTACGTCTGGCACAAGGGCGTGCTCGACTGGAACAAGCAGGGCAAGGCGGAGAAGATCTGATGGCGCTGCAGCCGGCAATCACCGATCTCGAGCAACTGAAGGATCGTCCTGAAGTTGCGCTTTTGCTTGCCCGCAATCCCGCGATTGTCACCGGCGCGAAGTTCGATCGCGACCAGCTGATCATCTGGGTCGATCGCGTCGCGCTGCGCGATGCCTGTCTCACGCTGAAGAACGATCCGACAGTTGCAATACAACGCGCTGGCCGACGTCACCTGCCTCGACTGGTATCCGCGCGAGCCGCGCTTCGAAGTCGTCTACCAGCTTTTCTCGACAACTAATAAGAAGTATCTGCGGCTGAAGGTTCGGCTTCCCGGGGCCGATGCCAATATTGATTCGCTCACGCCGATCTGGCCAGGAGCGAACTTCTTCGAGCGCGAAGTCTTCGACCTGTTCGGCGTTCGCTTCGATCAGCATCCCAACCTGACGCGCATCATGATGCCGGAGGACTGGGAAGGTCATCCATTACGTAAGGACTATCCCGTCGAGGGTTATCGCTAATGGCGCACATGACTCCAACGCCGGTACTGGATCCATCGCAAGACAAAACGATGGTCCTGAACATGGGTCCGCAGCATCCGTCGACGCACGGCGTTCTGCGGCTGCTGCTGGAGGTCGATGGCGAAACCATTGTGCGCATCATGCCTGACATCGGGTATCTGCACACCGGCATCGAGAAGACCTGCGAGGCGAAGTTCTATCAGCAGGTCGTGCCCATGACCGACCGCATCGACTATCTCTGCCCCATGACCAACAACCTGGCGTACTGCCTGGCGGTGGAGAAGCTGTTGGGGATGGAGATTCCGCCGCGCGCGCAGTGGGTTCGCGTGCTGCTGAACGAGCTGACACGCATCAACTCGCACCTGGTGTGGCTGGGCACGCACGCCATGGACATCGGCGCGATGACCGTGTTCCTGTATTGCTTCCGCGAGCGCGAAGATGTGCTGCGACTGTTCGAAGCGGTCTCCGGCCAGCGCATGATGACCTCGTACTTCCGCATTGGCGGACTGGCGCTGGAGCCGCCGCTAGGCTGGTTCGATCGCGCGAAGAAGTTCTTGCTGCGCTTTCCCGGCAACGTCGACGAATACGAGAGCCTGCTGACGAACAATCCGATCTTTGTGAATCGCCTCAAGGATGTGGCCTTCCTCTCGGCCGAGGATGCGATTGCGTTGTGCGCCACCGGTCCAACTTTGCGCGCCAGCGGTGTCGATGTCGATTTGCGCCGCGATCAGCCCTACACCGGCTACGAGAACTTTAAGTTCAATGTGCCGACTTCGACCGTCGGCGATGTCTATGCACGATACCTGGTGCGCGTGGCGGAATTGCGCGAGTCGCAGAAGATTGCTATGCAAGCGCTGGAGGGCATGCCCGAAGGACCGGTAAAAGCCGATGCGCCGAAGGTCGTGTTGCCCGATCGCGAGAAGATGAAGACGCAGATGGAAGCGCTCATCTACCACTTCAAGATCGTGACTGAAGGCTTCACGGTGCCGGAAGGCGAAGTGTATATGCCGATCGAGTCGCCGCGCGGCGAGATGGGCTATTACGTGGTAAGCGACGGCACGGCGAAGCCGTATCGCGTGCATATGCGCTCGCCATCGTTTGCGAATCTGCAGACATTGAAACCGATGTGCGAAGGCCGGCTGATCGCGGATGTGGTGGCGGCGATTGGAAGTATCGATATCGTGTTGGGAGATTGCGATCGGTGAGTACCTCAGCGCACCCCGTTGCTGCGGACCAGAAGCGCGAACTGCTGCGGCATGCGCTGGCAACGTTGGCGTATCGCGGGGGCAAGGTGCTGCGCGGTGCTCCGGCTGACTTTGCCGACTTTCGAGTGGCGGATGGGTCGCGCACACCAGCGCAGATTCTGGCGCACATTGGGGACCTGTTGGACTGGGCACTGTCGATCGCGAAGAGCGACCAGAAGTGGCACGATTCGACTCCGCTGGCGTGGCATGAGGAGGAGCGCCGCTTCTTCGGCTCATTGCAGGCTCTCGAAGATTACCTGGCTTCAGGGGAGTCGCTCGGAGCGACGCCTGAAGCTCTGTTCCAGGGACCGATTGCTGACGCACTGACGCATGTAGGACAGATTGCGATGCTGCGGCGCATCGCGGGCTGTGCGATGAAGGGCGAGAACTATTACAAAGCCGACATCGTGAAAGGGCGCGTGGGCCGGGAGCAGACGCCGCCGAAGCGCGAGTTTTGATGAGAGGCAGCACTTGGCATTTAGCAGTTAGCACTTAGTCTTAGTCGCTTCTGCCAGGTTGCGAAACGCAAAGACTGATTGGGTTTCTAGTTTGGGGGGCCCGGAGTGATGTGCGGTCTGTTTTTAACTAATTGCTAACTGCTAATTGCTAATTGCTGCTTCATGAAATTCTCCGACCAACTCGAGCAGCGCTTCGCGACGATGGTCACGCATTATCCGACCAAACGCTCGGTTCTCGTTCCGATGCTGCTTTACATCCAGGACGAGCTGGGTGCGATTACCGACGAAGCGATTCATGAGATCGCGCAGCGAACGGAGCTGTCGGATCTGGAAGTGCGCAACGTGATCACCTACTACTCCATGTTGCGCACCCACCCGATCGGCAAATATAACTTCCAGATTTGCACCAACATCAGCTGCCTGTTGCGCGGTGCCGAAGGCATCTATGAACATTGCAAAAAGAAGCTGGGCGTAGGCAATAAACAGACAACGGCCGACGGCCTGTTCTATCTGGAAGAGGTGGAGTGCATCGGCGCGTGCTCGTGGGCGCCGGCGATGATGATGAATTATGACTTCGTCGAGAACCTGACGACGGAGAAGATCGACGAGTTGATTGAAGGATTGAAGAAGAAGGAGCAGCAGTAAGGTGGAGCGGACCTTCAGGTCCGCGTCACAGCTAGATTATTGATGGAGGAGCCGGCTTCAGCCGGCGACAAAGTTTCACCCGGGGCTAGAGCCCCGAACATATATTGACCGAGGACGCAGGCCTGAAGGCCTGCTCTACCGAACCGGCGAAAAGCGAAAAGCGAAAAGCGAAAAGCGAACCGCATAATGGCTTATCTCGTTTCCCATCCCGACGAAGTGAAGGTCGTCTCCAAGCGATTCGGCAAAGGTGCGACCTCGCTCGACCGTTATCTCGAGCTCGATGGCTACAAGGCGCTGCAGAAGGCCTTGACCATGCAGCCGGACGCCATCATCAATGAGGTGAAGGCGTCGAATCTGCGTGGGCGCGGTGGCGCAGGATTTCCGACGGGAATGAAGTGGTCGTTCGTGCCGAAGCAGTCACCCAAGCCGAAATACGTGTTGTGCAACGGCGACGAAAGCGAGCCCGGCACATGCAAGGACCGGCTGATCTTCGAGCACGATCCGCACTCGGTCATCGAAGGCGTGATGATTGCGGCGCTCGCCGTGGGCTCGAAGACCGGCTACATCTATCTGCGCGGCGAATACCGCTACCTGATCCAGATCATGGAGAAGGCCGTTGCCGATGCTTACGCGCGCGGCTTCATCGGCAAGAACATCTTCGGCTCGGGCGTCGATCTCGACATCTTTGTGCATTCAGGCGCGGGCGCGTATGAAGTGGGCGAAGAGTCGGCATTGATGGAATCGCTGGAAGGGAAGCGCGGGGTGCCGCGTATTCGTCCACCGTTCCCGGCGGTTGTTGGACTGTGGGGCGGGCCGACGGTCATCAATAACGCTGAGACGCTGGCCAGCGTTCCGCACATCATTCTTAATGGCGGCGAGTGGTTCGCCAACCTGGGTACGCCGAGGAACGGCGGCACGCGCCTGTTCTGCATGAGCGGTGAGTTGGAGCGGCCCGGCGTCTATGAGCTGCCCATGGGCTACAACCTGAAGAAGATGATTTATGACGTCTCCGGCGGCATGGTGAAGGGCAAGAAGCTGAAGGGCGTCGTGCCGGGCGGATCGTCGGTGCAGATCCTTACGCCGGATGAAATCGACGTCGCGATGGATTTCGATTCCGTGCTGAAAGTGGGATCGATGCTGGGCTCGGGCGGCGTCATCGTGATCGACGATCAGATGTGCCTCGTGAAATTCGCGCTGCGCGTGACGCAGTTCTATCAGCACGAAAGCTGCGGATGGTGCATCCCTTGCCGCGAAGGAACGGATTGGATGAAGAAGACGCTGACGCGCATGCACAGCGGCGGCGGCGTGGCGAAGGACATCGACAACTTGAAGTATCTGGCGGAGAACATGCTGGGACGGACCTTCTGCCCGCTGGGCGATGCGGCGGCGATGCCCATCATTTCTTATGTGCAGAAGTTCCGCAGCGAGTTCGAGGATCACCTGAACGGCAAGCCGTGTCCGTATGAGAAGGTCGCGGAAGCGGTCGCGGTGTGAGCCTGCCGTGAGGCCAGCGGAATTACTGCGGTTGCTTGAGGTGGATGGCTGGTACAAGACAGGCCAGAAAGGCAGTCACTTGCACCTACGTCATCCGGTTAAGCGGGGATTGCTGGTTGTGCCGATTCACGCTGGAAAAGAGGTCGGCAAAGGACTACTTCACAGTATTCTGAAGAAGGCTGGACTGAAATGAACCGCGAATATCTGGTGGTTTACGAGAAGGGTGAAAGCAACTGGAGCGCCTTCTCGCCCGACATTCCCGGATGTGGCTCGCTTGGCGACAGCTTAGAAGACACACGCACGAATATGCGCGATGCAATGGGGTTGTACCTGAGCGAAACGGCGAAAGCTGGGGAGGCCTTGCCCGTGGCGGCGGCGACTAGCGTCGATTTTTGTGAATTTGATCCGGACCATCAGACGAAACAGTATGTAGTCGAATGGCTGTCCGTGCCGCTTCCGCAGTCCACGACACCGGCGCACGCGGCGTGAATGACTTTTTGCTAACGGTTAATCGATAACTGCTTTCTTTATGGCTGACGTAACACTCACTGTCGACGGCAAGAAACTGACCGTTCCCGCGGGGACGCTGCTCATCGAGGCCTGCAAGAGCAAAGGCATCGAGGTGCCGTCTTTCTGCTATTACCCCAATCTGTCGCTGCAGGGCGCCTGCCGCATGTGCCTGGTCGAGATCGAGAAGATGCCTAAGCTGCAGACCGCGTGCACCACGCCGGTCGCCGAAGGCATGGTGGTCACCACCGAGAGCGACAAGATCAAGCAGGCGCGCAAGTCGATGCTGGAGCTGCTGCTGGCGAACCACCCGCTCGACTGCCCGGTGTGCGACGCCGGCGGCGAATGCGAACTGCAGGACATGACCTTCAAGTACGGCGCTGCCGAATCGAAGTTCATGGACCTGAAGAATCATCGCGACGAGCAGCAATGGTCGCCGGTGGTCTACTTCGACCGGCCGCGCTGCATCCTCTGTTATCGGTGCATTCGCGCCTGCGGCGAAGGCATGGATGTGTGGGCGCTGGGCATTCAGAACCGCGGCTCCGGCTCGATCATCGCGCCTAATAAGGAAGATCATCTGGAGTGCGAAGAGTGCGGCATGTGCATCGACATCTGCCCGGTCGGCGCGCTGACCTCGGGCGCGTATCGCTACAAGACGCGGCCGTGGGAGATGAAGCACGTGGGCACGGTTTGCACGCATTGCGGCGATGGCTGCAAAACCACGCTGGGCGTGCGCCGCGCCGATACCGGCATGCAGATTGTGCGGGGCGACAATCGCGACAAGAGCGGCATCAACGGCGATTTCCTGTGCGTCAAGGGGCGCTACGCGTTCGACTTCGCACATCATCCGGAGCGCCTGCAGCTGCCGCTGGTGAAGCGCGAGGGCAAGCTGGTTCCCACAACGTGGGAGCAGGCGTTTGAGCTGATCGCGAAGAAGTTTCAGGATGTGCTGACCAGCGATGGACCGACATCCATCGGCGTCATCGGCTCGAATCACACCAGCAACGAAGAGAATTATCTGCTGCAGAAGTTTGCGCGGCTGGTGTTGGGCACGAACAACATTGACCATCACCGCACCGCCGATTTTCCGGGCTTCGCGTCAGCATTGGCGGGCAAGCAAAACCCAACCGCGTCGATGCGTGACGTCTTCCATGCGCCGGCGATTCTTCTGATCGGCAATGATCCGACCAATCAGCATCCGCTGCTGGCGTGGCAGATTCGCAGCAACGTTCGCCTGCATCGCGCCAAGGTATACGTGGCGAATTCGTCAGCGATCAAGCTGCATCGCCAGGCGACAGCGTTCGCGCAGGTCGCAGCAGGATCCGAAGGCAGCTTCGTTCAGTTCCTCGCCGGCAGTGACAAGGCTGCGGACAGCGTTGTCTCGCCGAATCTGACGCGCGAAGCGCTCACCAAGTTCCGCGATGGGCTGAAGAACGAAACGGGTCTGGTCATCATCTTCGGTTCGGAGCTTCGCGGCGCGGATGTCAAGACGCTGGTTAATTTTGGTTTGGCGCAAGGCGCGAAGTTCATCTGCCTGGGCGATTACGCCAACTCGCGTGGCGCGGCTGATATGGGGCTCTACCCCGACATGCTGCCGGGCTACGCTCCGGTTACGAGCGCGACCAAGTTCCACGAAGAATGGCTGGACGAAATCCCGGCAACTCCGGGGATGAATCTGCTGCAGATGGTGGACGCAGCAAAGAATGGCAAGCTGAAGGCGCTCTACGTCGTTGGTTCGAACCCGGTCGCGCGCTACAACATCGATCCATTCGCGCTGTCGAAGAGCTTCGTCGTTGTGCAGGACATGTTCCTCACCGAGACGGCGTCGATTGCGGACGTTGTGTTGCCAGTCGCTAACGCGTACGAGAAGGGCGGCACCTATACCAACACCTCCGGCGATGTGCAGATGCTGAAGAAAGCCGGCGAGTTTGCGGGCGTGCGCAACGATTTCGAATGCCTTGTGCGCATCGCGGCGCGCATGGGATACGACGTGCGCAAGCTGGTGCCCTTCGGCGGCGCAGGCACACGTGCCGACATGGGGCAGACGCGCGGCGCGCAATCGGGCGAGTCTGACCGGCACGCGGTTTGGCTGGCTAGCAATAACCTCGAACCGAAGATGAGTCCGTACGATCCGACGGCGATGCTGGACGAAATCCAGCGACTGGTGCCGGGATACGACATCTCGCGCCTGAGCCTTCTGGCTGGACAGGACGTGCATTCGCAGCTGGTGCAGATCACCGGAGCGACTGGCACGGGTGATCCGGCATTGATTATGCCGGCGAATGATTCGCTGTTTACGTCGGGAACGCTGGGAAAATTCTCCGACATGTTGAACACGGTGTATGAGCGCTACAACCCTCCGCATGATTTGGAAATCGCGGCGGATTATGATCCGACGTTGCGGATGGGAGGGTGATTCTCAGTTTCGAGTTTCAGGTTTCGAGTTTCAAGTTAGGGCGTTGAGTCTGGGAGTGCGAGCTGTAGTACGCTGAGCGACCAAGACTCTGCGGGCGCAAAGAACGCGCCTTCGCTCGGGATGACACATTAAGAGGAAGTCTTGGGCAAGTAGGGGTCCTTCGACTCGGCGCTGAAGCGCCTCGCTCAGGATGACACAGCTTTATTCGCAAGGTTGGCGAGCTTCCGCCCAGGACGACACAGGTTGCAAGGTTGTTGAGCTTTCGACTCAGGATGACGCGGCTGCATTACTAACGGCTAGTTGCTAATTGCTAATTGCTAAATGTCCATTGGCACGTTCATTATCGTATCGATCGTCAAGATTCTGCTGGCGGTCTTCGTCCTGATGACTGCGGTCGCCTACACGACGTTGTTGGAACGCAAGGTCGTGGCCCACCTGCAGAACCGCTGGGGGCCGACGCGTGTGGGGCCGTTCGGCATCTGGCAGCCGTTGGCGGACGGCTTAAAGTTCATCTTTAAAGAAGATGTCACGCCGCCCTTCGCCAACAAGCCCTTGTATTTATTGGCGCCCGTGATTGCGCTGGTGACCGCGCTAACTTCCATGGCGGTCATTCCCATCGGTCCGTGGATCTTGGTGGGTTCAATTCACACGCCGCTACAGATCACCGATGTGAACATCGGCCTGCTCATTATTCTGGGAATTACGTCGGTGGGAGTTTACGGCGGCGCACTCGCCGGATGGGCGTCGAACAGCAAGTATTCCATGCTGGCCAGCCTGCGCGCCTCGGCACAAATGATCAGCTACGAAGTGGCGCTTGGCCTTTCGCTGGTGGGAGTGCTGATTCTTTCCGGCAGCTTCAGCTTGCGCGACATCGTAAACGCGCAGTCGGGCACCTGGCTGGGCTTCATTCCCAAGTGGAATATCTTCCAGGGGCAGATCGTTGCATTTTTCATATACATCATGGCGGCCTATGCCGAAACCAATCGAATTCCCTTCGATCTTGCGGAAGCGGAGACGGAGTTGGTCGGCGGTTATCACACCGAGTACAGTTCGATGAAGTTTGCCATGTTCTTTATGGCGGAGTACGCCAACATGTTCACGGTGGCGTGCTTGGCTTCGATTATGTTTCTGGGCGGATGGTCAGGACCTGTGTTTGGGCCGCCGATCCTCCAGTCGCTGTTGCCTGTCGGTTGGTTCGCGGTGCGGGTGTTTGCTTTCATTTTTGTCTACATCTGGGTGCGCGGCACGTTGCCGCGTTTCCGCTATGACCAGCTGATGGCTTTCGGCTGGAAGTTTCTGTTGCCGCTGGCGATTGCGAATATTGTGGTGACGGCATTCGTGGTTGCGGTGAAATAAGGTAGTGCGGCGCTTTAGCGCCGCGTTTCAGTTGCAGGAAGTTGTGGGTTTGAGGACGGTTCAAACCCAAGACAATGAAACGCCGTTAACGCCGGCCTGAAGGCCGGCACTACCAACATGCTTGCTCTCGTTCTTTTCTTCATCTTCGCGGCGCTGTGCGTAGGAGGGGCGATCAACCTCCTGGTGCAGAAGCACCCGATCAACAGCGCGCTCTCGCTCATCGTGGTGATGGGCTCGCTGGCGCTCATCTATCTGCTGCTGGGCGCGGAGTTTGTCGCCGCGGTGCAGGTCATTGTTTATGCCGGCGCGGTGATGGTGCTGTTCGTCTTCGTGATCATGCTGTTGAATGCCGGCGCCGAAGAGCGGCTTTCGCAAGGCAGCAAGGTTGCGACAATTCTCGGCGTGCCGGCGCTGATCATCGGATTCGGCATCACTGCGGCGCTGGTCAGCCACATCACGGGACTGGATCGCATCGCCATTGGCGGCCCGACGGTGATGAACGGCGCCGATGTCTTCGGTAATCCGCAGGCCGTCGGGCATCTGCTGTTCCGCGATTACCTGTTGCCGTTCGAGGTCACATCGATTCTGATTCTGGTGGCCATCATGGGCGCCGTAGTGCTGGCGCGGAGGGAGGAATAGATGAAATCGCTATTCGCTATTCGCTTTTCGCTTTTCGCCAGAGACCGCCGCACGAATTTTGCTGGCGGAGAGCGAAGAGCGAATGGCGAAACGCGCGCGCGAGGCGAAGAGCGGAGAGGGGAAGAATAAGTCATGGTTCCTCTTTCTTATTACCTTGTGCTGAGCGCAATTCTGTTCGGCTGCGGCGTCGCGGGATTTCTGATCAAACGCAACATCATCACCATTTTTCTTTCGATTGAGCTGATGCTGAACGGCGTGAACTTGACCTTCGTCGCCTTTGCCGCTCAGCTGAAGTCGCTGGACGGGCATATTTTTGTCTTCTTTGTGATGGTGGTGGCGGCGGCCGAAGCCGCGGTGGGACTGGCGATCATCATTGCCGTCTTCCGGACGCGCGAGACGTTGAATGTTGATCGGGTGAACTTACTGAAGTTGTAGAAGGACGCTTTTCGCTATTCGCCGCTCGCTTTTCGCCAGAGACACTGGCGACAAGCAACCGGGAAACGGACTCTATGACCGGATCGAGAATTGATGAAGCGATTCTTTCCGTCGTTAGAGCGCGTTGGATGAAAGTTGCCATGGTACTGGTCAAAGCCGCAGATGCGACGGGCTTGGGCTTGGCAAATGATGATGAGCACTACGAAGTGATCTCAACGCGAGTTGAGGCGCTGGTCAACGATGGGCGACTAGCAGCGCGGGGAGATACGAAGAACTGGCGTGCCAGTGAGGTCCGCCTGGCGAATCCTCGGGAACTCCAGCCAGGTACTAACCTTCTGGCGAAGAGCGAAAGGCGAAAAGCGAGAAGCGTTTAGACCGCACGAGCTCATATGCATCTTTGGATCATTCCGCTGCTTCCCCTGGCTGGCGCCGCGATCAATGGGCTGCTGGGCAAGCGCTTTCCCAAAGCGCTGGTGAACACCATCGCGCTGGGCTCGACGGCGCTGGCCTTCGCTTACGCGCTGTGGGTGGCGGCGCAGTTCGCAGGCTTGCCGCCGGACCAGATCCCGCACATCGAGCAATACGCCACCTGGCTGAGCGTCGGATCGTTTTCAATTCCGTACGGCATCTATCTCGATCAGCTTTCGCTGGTAATGCTGCTGATCGTGAGCGGCGTCGGCTTCCTGATCCACGTTTACTCCGTCGGTTACATGGCGGAGGAAGGCGGCTACTACCGCTTTTTTGCTTACCTCAACATCTTCATGTTCTTCATGCTGACGCTGGTGTTGGGGAACAGCTATCTGGTGATGTTCATCGGATGGGAGGGCGTGGGCCTGTCCTCGTACCTGCTGATCGGCTTCTGGTTCCTGAAAAAGAGCGCGGCGGATGCCGGCAAGAAGGCGTTCATCACTACTCGCGTGGGCGACTGCGCCTTCCTGATCGCACTGTTTCTGCTGATCAAGCACTTCGGCACGCTGCAGTTTGAAGCATTGTGGGCGCTCGTCGCGCAATATCCGGTGGAGAGCGCGGGCGCGGGAGTGCTGACTGCAACCGCATTGCTGCTGCTGGTGGGCGCGACCGGCAAGTCGGCCCAGCTTCCGCTGTACGTCTGGCTGCCGGATGCGATGGAAGGCCCGACGCCGGTGTCCGCATTGATTCACGCGGCGACGATGGTCACCGCCGGCGTCTACATGATTGCGCGGTCGAGCCCCATCTTCAATCGAGCGCCGGACGCTCGCATGGCGGTGGCGATCGTCGGAACGCTGACCGCGATCTTCGCGGCATCGATCGGCATCGTGCAGACCGACATCAAGAAGGTGCTGGCGTACTCGACGATCTCGCAGCTGGGCTATATGTTCATGGCCTGCGGCGTGGCCGATTACATCGGCGGCATCTTCCACCTGATGACTCACGCCTTCTTCAAAGCGCTGCTCTTCCTCGGCGCGGGGTCGGTGATTCACGGCTTGGGTGGCGAGCAGGACATGCGACAGATGGGCGGGCTGCGGAAATATCTGCCGTACACCTTCATTTGCATGACGACGGCGACGTTTGCCATCTCCGGCCTGCCGCCATTCGCCGGTTTCTTCTCGAAGGACCGGATTCTGTGGTCGGCGTGGAGCAGCGGCAATCACATTTTGTGGCTGATTGGAGTGATTACCGCCGGCATGACGTCGTTCTACATGTTCCGGCTGTGGTTCCTGACGTTCTTTGGCAAGTATCGCGGACCGAATCCTGAGACTGCAGGTCATGGACACGATGCCGACGCGCAGCACGCCGGACATGCGGGTGCGATTCATGATGTGCAGGACGACCACGCGGCAGGCGGCCACGGACATGGCGCTCCGCATGAGAGCCCGTGGGTGATGGTTGTACCGCTGATGATTCTGGCGCTGCTGTCGCTGGTGGGCGGATGGATTGGCGTGCCGCATTCGCTGGCGGGCTCGGATCACTTCGACCACTTCCTCTCGCCGGTCTTCCACACGGGCGCGGCTGTGCCAGCGGCTGAGAGCGCCGCAGCTCCCGCGGCAGAGGAAGGCTCTTCGAGCACCGAGTTGATATTCAGTGCGATCTCCGTGTCGATCGCTGCAATCGGATTCCTGCTGGCGCTGTGGCTTTACTTCCTCAAGCCAGAGCTGCCGGACCGCATAGCCAAGGCCTTCGGCGGGCTGTATACGCTGGTGCTCGACAAGTACAAGATCGACGAGTTGTATGGGGCCGTCATTATCCAGCCGATCATCGCGCTTTCGAGCAACGTCTTCTGGAAGGGAATTGATCGCGGACTGATCGATGGCGCGGTTGACGGTGGCGCGGACGGCGCGCAGGAAACTTCTGACGCGTTGCGCCATATGCAGTCGGGGAATATTCGTTCCTACGCGGGCTGGGTTGCGCTCGGAGCGTGCGCGGTGATCGCGTTCATGGTGTGGAGGGGGTTGCGATGAGATTCATCAACGACAACATCCTCAGCATCGTGGTCTTTCTGCCGCTGGCGGGGGCGATCCTGCTGGCGTTCTTCCCGCGCCGCGATCGCGATGTACGTTGGTTCGCGCTGGCGGTTTCGCTGATCACGCTTCTGGCGTCGCTGCACCTGCCGTGGTACTTCGTGCGCGGGCAGAGCGGCTTCCAGTATGAAGCCAACTCGGCGTGGATCGCGCATCCTAACATTCATTACCACCTTGGCATCGACGGCATCTCGATGTGGCTGGTCATCCTGACCACGTTCCTGATGCCATTTTGCGTGCTGATCTCGTGGAAGTCGATCAACCAGCAGGTGAAGGAATTCTTCGTGCTGATGCTGATCCTGGAGACGGCGATGATCGGCGTGTTCGTCGCGCTCGATCTTTTCCTCTTCTACTTCTTCTGGGAAGCCACGCTGATTCCGATGGCGCTGCTGATCGGCATCTACGGCCACGGGCGCAAGATTTACGCAGCGGTGAAGTTTTTCCTGTACACCATGATCGCGTCGATGTTCATGCTGGCGGCGACCATCTGGCTGTACGTGCACACCGGCAGCTTCGATTTCGTAACGATTCAAAGCGCGATTCAGAGCGGGCAGGTCCCGGGACTCTCCACTGCGGCGCTATGGCTGTTCCTGGGATTCTTCGTTGCGTTTGCGGTGAAGGTTCCGCTCTTCCCGGTACACACGTGGTTGCCGGACGCGCACGTGGAAGCGCCGACCGCGGGCTCGGTGCTGCTGGCAGGCGTGTTGCTGAAGATGGGCACCTACGGCCTGCTGCGCTTCAATGTCGGATTGTTTCCCGATGAGGCGCGGCGCAATGCACCGTGGATTATTGCGCTGGCAATTATCGGAATCATTTACGGCGCGCTGGTGGCGATGATCCAGCCGAACATCAAGCGACTGGTTGCATACACGTCGGTCAGCCACCTGGGATTTGTTGTGCTGGGCATCTTCAGCTTCACGCAGATGGGCGTGGATGGCGCGGTGTACCAGATGCTGAATCACGGCGTCTCAACCGGTGCGCTCTTCATGCTGCTGGGAATGATGTACGACCGCCGGCACACCTACGACTTCAGCGAGTACGGCGGGCTGGCGACGCCGATGCCGGTGTTTGCGACATTCTTCGCATTCATCATGCTGTCGTCGGTGGGACTGCCGCTGCTGAACGGCTTCATCGGCGAGTTCCTGGTGCTGAGCGGCGCCTTCCAGGCGAAGCAGTTGTACGGAATTCTGGCGGCGACGGGTGTGATCTGGAGCGCGTGCTACCTGCTGTGGATGTATCAGCGTATTTTCTACGGCGAGGTCACGGTGCCGGCGAACAAGATGCTGCGCGACATCGATGCGCGCGAGCGGGTGTCGCTGTGGCCGCTGGCGATTGCGGCGTTCGTGATGGGCATCGCGCCGATGCTGTGGCTGCACTCGATCGATCCCGCGGTGAGCGCTGCGTTGCGGACGTTCTCGGGCGCGACCGAGTCGCCGGCGCCGGTTGTGATCCACACCACCCAGGCTCCGCGATTGCCGGTAGTGGCCGCTGTGGCGAGTAATACGAAGGGGGCGATCGGACGATGATTCCCTCCGTCGATTACATTCGAATTTTGCCGGAGATTGTGCTGAGCATCTTCGGCATTATTGTCATGATGGCCGATCCGCTCTTGCCGGAGCAGGCTCCGAAGAAGCCGCTGGGCATTATCGCGGTCATTGGGACGCTCGCCGGGCTCGCGGCGACGGCCTATCAGACCGGCTTCTACGGCAACGCGTTCTACAACACGATTAGGGTCGACACCTTCAGCGTCTTTTTTCATGTTGTAATACTGCTGATTGCGCTGGTCGTCATTCTGACCTCGTTAGAGTATCTCGAAGTTCAACAGATTCGCTCGGGTGAGTTTTACGCGCTGGCCCTGTTCGGCAGCGTCGGCATGATGCTGATGTCGTCGGCAGTCGAGCTGGTGCTCATCTTCATCGCGCTGGAGATTTCGTCGATCTCAACCTACATTCTTGCCGGAATGCGGCGCCGAGCGGCTGAGAGCGCAGAGGCGTCGCTGAAGTATTTCCTGCTGGGTTCGTTTGCGACGGCATTCTTCCTGTACGGGGTGGCGCTCGTCTTCGGCGCAACGCACACGACCAACGTCTACGGCATCGCGAAATATCTACAAGGGCAACCTTCGACGCCGACGCTGGCTTATCTGGCTGTGGGCTTGATGTTCGTGGGATTGGCCTTCAAGGTTGGATCGGCGCCGTTCCACGTGTGGACGCCCGATGTCTACGAAGGATCGCCCGCGCCGGTGGTCGCGCTGATGTCGACCGGACCGAAGGCCGCGGCCTTTGCCGTATTGTTGCGCGTGCTTTTTGCAACCGGAGCGCCGGGGTGGTTCTGGATCGTGTGGGTGTCGGCGGTGCTGTCGATGACGCTGGGCAACATCGGCGCGCTCGTGCAGCAGAACGTGAAACGGTTGCTGGCATATTCGTCGATTGCACACGCCGGATATCTGATGGTCGCGTTTGCTGCGGCGAACGAAGTGGGTATCTCAGCGGTGATCTTCTACCTGGCTTCTTACGCGGCGATGAACGTCGGCGCGTTCGCCGTGGTCAGCCACTTCGGGTCGGCAGGCGAGAAGTATGTGACGCTCGACGACTACGCCGGGCTCGGCCGCCGATCGCCGATTCTTGCTGCCATCCTGACCATATTCCTACTATCGCTGATCGGCATTCCGGTCACGGGCGGTTTCTTCGCCAAGTTCTACGTCTTCTCCGCCGCGCTGAAATCCAATCTGGTTGGACTCACCATCATTGCTGTAATGAACAGCGCCATCGCTGCTTACTATTACCTGCGCGTGATCGTCTATATGTATATGAGAGACGAGCGGACGGAAGCACCGGTCGCTCGCATTCCGGCCGGGCTGGGAATTGGCTTGGCCATCAGCCTGATTGCGACGATCTATCTGGGCGTGCTGCCGGGCCGGGTGCTCGACTACGCCATACAAAGTGCGCAAGATTTGATGAAGTAAGCATCATCGCCACGAACTATTCGCTGGAAACTCGATGATCTTCGGCCGTCACAGCTTCGTTACCTTTATCGTCATCGCGGCGATTGTCTCGGTATTTTTCTCTCCTCTAATGCCGGCGACGGGCTCTGTCGGGCGCCATCATGGGCGCGCGAATTTTGCCGCCGCAATTTCACCGGCCACTGTTCTTTCTGCATTCGCGTCACATTTCGTCTCTTCCGTAACACCGCAAGCACGCGCGATTCACTCGGGGATGTTGATCGCATTGAATTGCGCGCGCCTCTGTTAGGTAGCTCTGCTTCTGTCCCCCGATACATTGCGGAGTGGAGTGGCCGGCACGAGATGCAAGCAATCCGTGTGGTCGTCCAATTGCTCCGTCATCGCAAATCAAACGCGGGAGATTTCGTGTAACCCGAGCGACGAATCGGCATCTAGTTAATATTCGCGCTTACTTCTCTCGTTTTCGGAACTGGAAGGCTTATTCAAGGGAAGGGAATGTGACGATGTATTTCAGTGAGAGAAGCGATTTGAAGCAGCCGCAGTACAACGAGCCGGAGACTTACAATCCAATCCGTTCCAATCCATCGCAATCTTTAGAATTTGCCGGACGTGGTGCAAAGGACAATGGTGCCAGGCCAGATCGAGCTCCGTTGGGCGCTACGACGGAGTTCGGTGCGAAGGATGTTCTGAACACCGCCAACAATCGATTGCAGGAGTTGATGCAGTTGCTGTACCTGCTGAGCCGGGATCCGGCAGTCCCCAATGATGCGCGCTTTCACGTGACGCTGGCGCAATCGGAGATCGCGCTGCTGGTGCGGATCATGCGCAACGCAGAAGAGGCGCACGATAACGCAACCAAACTTCCGGCCGCGGGATCGGCAGTTGTGCCCAACAATCTCTAAGTGTGTTCGTCGGCTGAACAGGCTGCTGAAAAAGGAACCAAGCTAGTAATTTCAAGCGTTCCGGGGAACGAAGATTCAATCACTTGCGGCCGAATTTTCGTTCGAAATGCCACGAAAAAGACTTTTTCAGCGGCCTGTGAAGCCGACTCGGCAGATAAATAACCAGCTCAGACGCTGGCCTGAAGGCCAGCACTACCCGAGAGTCAAAGGCGGCAGCTATTCGACCGGCACAGCGATGTCTTTGCGGTTGAAGACGGCTGCCGCCATCCTCCAAAAGATGATGGCTTGCGCCATTGCGACCAGGATCGCTTTCCATTGGATGGTTGCGTCGGGTACCAACTTGAGATCGATCATCTTAATCAGAATTGAGAAACCCGGCAGCCACGCCGACCAGGCGTAGTGCTGGAGATGCAGCGATCCCGGCCCACTAAAGAGCAGGACGGTCGCGGCGACAGCGACGTATGGATTAAGAAAAGTCGAGAAAAACAGCGAGACCGCCGCGGCAAGAATGGAGCCGGCGATGACGAGCAACGCCAGCGGCAAGATGCCCGCGCTCGGCATGCGCGCGCGATCGGTGAGCCACAGGCAGCAGACATCGAAAAGCAAAGCATAGGCAATCGCGGCGGCCGAGGTTCCCACCAGCGGCGCCAGCAGATATTCGGAGCGCGTTATTGCCTTGGAGAGTACCAGGAGAATGCGTTTGGATTTGCGGTCATTGTGGATGGCGTCGGCAGCAAGGAAGGCGCTGAAGACGCAGATGAAGATGGCCTGTTGCGCGATGTAGAAGATCACGTCTTCGGGTACGGCGTAGCGGCGGGTCAGATCGGCGGCAGCCAGCGCCAGGAGCGCGATCCAGACGAATAGCAGGAGCGCGGGCCAGCGATGTTCGCGCAGAAAATTCGCCGCCATCAGCAAGACCGGCCTCATTCAGCGCTCCCTTTGTTCGTCAGTTCGACAAACACTTCTTCCAAGGTGCGACGCGCGGGATTCACACTGAGCACCTCGCCACCTAGCGACCAGATTTTTTCCAGCGCGGCGCGTTGCGCGGACGTGGGTACGGTGAATTGCACGCGACCGTCCCCGTCCAAAGGAAAGCCGCGAACCTGGAGCGTCGAATGTTCGAAGCTGTTGGCCGGAACGCCGCGCGCGACGACGTCATAGCGATCGCGCGAGATCAGCAACTCGTCGGTCCTGCCCAGCTTGATGAGGCGGCCTTTGTCGACGATGGCGATGCGATGGCAGATCATCTCAATTTCCGAGAGCTGGTGGGAGCTGAGGAAGATGGTTTTGCCGGCGCGATTGGCTTCGAGCAAGAGCTCGCGCATGGCAACGCGAGCCAGCGGATCGAGCGCAGAAGTTGGCTCGTCGAGGATCAGCAGTTCGGGATCGTTCATTAACGCCTGCGCCAGGCCGATGCGCTGCTGCATGCCGCGCGAAAATTTAGCGACATTGCGATTCGCTTCCGTTTCCAGTTCGACCTGACGCAGAACTTCACTCGCTCGCAGCCGCAGCCGCTGCGGCCGCATGCGGTTGAGGCCGCCGTAGTAACGCAGCAGCTTGCTCGCGGGGCGATGGTAGAGCGCGACGTTCTCGGCGAGGAAGCCGATGCGCGCGCGGGAAGCAGCGTCGCCGAAGGGCTTGCCTAGCAGATGGCCGGCGCCGGAGGTGGGGCGCATGAATCCCAACGCCAGATGGATCGCGGTAGTCTTGCCCGCGCCGTTGCGTCCGAGAAAACCGAAGATCTCGCCACGCTCCAGCGATAGCGTGAAGCCGTCAAGCGCACGAATGCGACGGCGCGACCAGCTTGAGCCGTAATCCTTGGTGACGTTATTGAAGTCGAGCACGCCCGGCATAGGTACTTGGATTCTATTTCACGCGGCGAAGACGTGCTCGAATGTTGGCGGGGAAACTCAGCCGTGACCGTGACCTCGGCCTCCAAATTCTTCTGGAAATTTGAGACGAACGTCACAGACACGTACTCTAGCCCCAACCTAGACTCCAGTTGCGCCCAGCGGATTTAGGTGGTGCAATGCGGATCATAAAGTGCGTCCTGATATTCTCCATCCTGTCCTTGATGGTGCTGCTCATCCCGGCCAGCGCAGAAGTTGTCTACACTCCAGTTAATGTTTCGATACCCGTCAACAACTTCTACGTAATCGATCTCAATCATGATGGAGTCACGGACTTCATTCTACGGTCGGAGTTGCTGCAGGACTATTGCCTGGGTGGGAACGGTTATGCCTGGAACCTCGGCGTTACTCCCGTCCGTGGCGACGCGGTCGTGGTCGCGAGTGATTATTACGCCGCCGCTCTCCTGCGTGGAGTGCGAGTAGACGGCAGCCAGAACCTGTTTCCCAGTACGGCGCTGATGAGCGAACTGGAATGGGGACCCTGCGGTCAGGGCCTTTATGGCGAATGGATGAATCTTCCCAATCGCTATCTGGGGTTGCAATTCCGCCCGCACGGCAGCAACGATATCCACCACGGATGGGCGCAGGTGAGCACCGTCGCTTATGTGGATGACCACGGCCATCTCCACGCAAGTACCATCCTTATGGGCTTTGCTTATGAGACCGTCGCGGGTCGGGGAATCCCCACTGGGCAAACCTCGGAGCTGCGGGACGACTCCGCCCAGAGTTCGGGACTTAGGACATTGCCTGTCGGAGGTGTACTTTGAAATCTAGTTCAAGGATGGGCATGTCTAGTCCTGACTCATAAATTCCAATTCATTATTGAAGGTGTAGACGCCACAGCAGTGATTAATGACAGAGGCGGCCTCCGGCATTTATCCGCTCCCGAATCACTCGGATGAACAGGTTAGCAGTATCACTGCTATGCAGGACACTAGAGCCTCTATCATAAATCGCTTGCTTTGTATCAGGGCACGACCTTGGTCGTGCCGGACGACGGGTTGTGAAGGTGAGGGCTTTAAGCCCCTGTTAATTCAGCCGCGCTGCGGCGGCATGAAGTTAGTCCGGCGCGTAAGCGCCGGGTAGAGTGGGAAAATTGAGCCGAGCCGCGGAGCGGCGGCACGGTTCTCACGCAGACTCTGAAGCCGTGCCCTGATACAAAGCGATTTATGAGATGGCTTCTAGTTAGCACAAACAAATATGGCTCAGGTCATCTTGTCGGCCTACGATATCGGATTATCTAATCTATTGCGCCTAGGTCTAACCGTGGGTTCTCTCCGCTCAATCTGCCTCGGATGCTTCTTGTTTTTGCGATTTTGCTTGGCTTCATCGCTCTCCTCGCTCCGTTGTCAAGAAAGCTCTTTATGGCGGAGGAGGGTGACCTCAAGTCTTTCGCCGGGTCGGTGCAGCGGGCGCCTACGCAGGACTCCAAGGGCTTGATACGTATTCGCGTTGAAACCAGCGACGGTCCGCACGACCTTCTTGTCGAGGACCGGAGCCACTATCAGCAAATCATAAACTTGCAAGCCGGAGACTATGTCACTGCGCGCGCGCAGTCCTTGCTCGGTGAATACCATATCTGGGAGCTGAAACACGATGGAGTCACCATTGAGAGCTATCAGGACATGTGTCAATTTTCAGCTCGAAAACTAGAGCAGGGGACAACATCAGCGCTGTGGATTGGGTTTCTGGCTTCCATTTGTTTGGTGGCGGCTATCGTCTTACGAATGTTTTTTGGTGTATGGTCCCAACCCGTTGAGAAGAGCGTATTGGGAGCCCCCATAATTCCACCGGATGACCTCGCGTAAGTGTCCCCGGTACTTTGGCGCGCGGCTGGTCACAACTGCGCTATCGCCTGATTTCGCCAATCGGCATGAAGCGACCCAGCTAAATCTCTTCCGATCAGTTTCTTAGACCGTAATCCAAAATTAAGGTGCACTCCCGATGGAGCGTGATACATTTGCGCCAAACAAGGGTAAGGAGGAGTCAGCATGGCCCGTCATCAGCACATCGTGAGTTCGTTTTTCAACATCAACTTGGGAGCAAGATCGCCGGCGCTCCTCGCACTCGCAATTTTGGCAACGGCTCTCACGATTGTTCCAGCCGCAAACGCGCAAACCCTCTCCGTGCTGCATAACTTTAGCGGCCCTGATGGGAATTATCCCCTTGCCGGCCTGACCATGGACCGGGCGGGAAACTTTTACGGCACGACCACCTGGGGTGGGGCGAGCAATCGAGGAAGCGTCTTCCGGCTGTCGCGCGCCGGGTCAGGCTGGGTCTTGACAACGCTGCACAGCTTCCGGGGCGCTCCGAACGACGGCGCTTATCCGTATAGCGGCGTTGTCTTTGGGCCCGACGGGGCCCTCTACGGCACAACTGGCCACGGCGGACAGTACGGCGACAACGACGGCGACGGCACGGTTTATCGCCTGCAACCGCCGCCTACGGCCTGCCACGCGGTGAGCTGTCCTTGGAAGGAAACGGTGATTCACTCGTTTGGTAGCGGCGACGACGGGGACCTTCCTGAGTATAGCAATCTGGTCTTCGACCAAGCCGGCAACATGTATGGCACGACGTTGCTCGGCGGAACCGGCTTTAACGGCACGGTTTTCGAACTTACACCTTCCAATGGCGGCTGGACGGAAAGAGTTCTCTTTAACTTCGTAGTCGAGACGGGATTCGATCCTTTCAACGGCGTGATCCTGGACGGCTTGGGTAATCTCTACGGCACAACCTCCAGCGGGGGTACATCCGACCTCGGAGTGATTTACGAGCTTTCGCCCTCCGGCTCGGGCTGGACTGAAACGATTCTGGCTTCCAATGAGTTCCCTAATGAATCCATGGCTGCCGGCGTGGTCATGGATGGGCAGGGCAACCTGTACGGCGCCGCGGGTTGTTTCTCCAGCGAAGGTAGCGAGCCGGGCGGCATCTTTGAGCTGACTCCATCCAATGGCAGTTGGACCTTCAACAAGCTATACACTTTTTCGAGTGGTGAAGGACCCTGCAACAACCTCACGCTGGACGCAGCCGGCAAAATTTACGGCACGTCGTTGGGGAATGGCCTGTTCAACCAGGGCCAGGTGTTCAAGTTGACGCCTTCGAACGGTGGCTGGATTTTCAACTCAGTCAGCTTTAATGGCAGCAATGGAGACAGTCCCTCCGGGAGCGTGATCCTCGACCCGGCAGGCAATATCTACGGCACGGCGTATTACGGCGGAGATGGTCCGTGCAACCTGGAAGGAATCACGGGCTGCGGCACGGTCTGGGAGATCACTCCGTAGCCGAGACTCTTCGGCGCCCAGCGTTTTGCCGTAACTAGCGCTAAATCGCTATATCACAAGCAGTCCGGCTGGGGCATTCCGTTGTAGGATGGCTGGTGATAACGGCTGTTCAGGGAAGTAATCGTGCAATGACCCGAAATCTCACGGCGTGAACTCCCACACTTCACCGTACCCATAGAGGCCACATCCCTCGGTCGTGCCGAAGATATTGCCGCTGGGGTCGAGGGTCACTGATCCGTAAGGAAGACACCCATTCGCTCCCGAGAAGTCGAACAGGTCGGTGAATGTCCAGGAGCCGTTGGAGGGCGTCAGCTTGAAAAGCATCCCCAAGTCATGAGCGCCGTCGCCTTGTCCGATGCCATAGAGATTGCCGGCCGCGTCCAGGGTGAGCGCTCCATAGGGGCCAACGATGCCGGGAAGGTTGTAGATAACCTGAAAGGTCCAGCCCGGGCCAGAAGGTGACAGCTCGTAAACCACCCCACCATTTTCGTTATGCGTACCTCCTTGGGTGGTCGCGCCGTAGAGGTTGCCCGCTTGGTCCTTGATCACTCCACCGTAGGCGAGATAGCCGTCATCGCCGGTGAATGTGTGCACGATCGTCGAAGTCCAGCCCGATACGCTGCTTCAGTAATCTCGGGAGTATACATCGCAGATTGGAGCTGTTGCGCGCCTTGAATGTTGCACTATCTGAGGATTCGAGCTACGTGACTGGCGATTTGCGTATCTATGGCAATTGTTGCTATCAGGCAATAGCGCTCATTGACCCTCAATGAGTTCCACATGGGCCTGCGGCCCACCCATAGGGATGAAAATCGCGTTCCTAAGGCTGTATTGATTCCAAATGGGTTACCTGCGACTTTCGACGGAGTGCAATGGGGATTTAACGTCAACGATTCGCATTTCCTGATTCCCGTTGGTTTTGTGCTAGCATCCGTGGCACCTCGGAAAGGAGAATCAATGAGTGGCCCCCAAAGGTTGGTCTCATTTATGTTGGTGTGCGCTTCGAGCGTAATCGTGGCTGGCGCTCAGTCACAGACCACGTCTGGCCCGGAAGTGAGGAAGCTGGCAGTAATGGTCGGCAGCTTCACCGTGGAAGACGAAGTGAAAGCCGGGGCGATGGGGCCGAACTCGCCGGCGATGAAATTCAGCGGCACTGAGGATTGCCGATGGACGGCGGGCGGCTTTGCCGTGATCTGCGAGGCGGTACTCTATCGACCCGGAAGGAAATACTCGGACGCTTCCTTCGTCTACTACGATCCGACTTCCAAGACATACCGATACCACGCAGTGGACAGTTCAGGAGGGACAGAAGACAAGATTGGCACGGTGAACGGCGACGTATGGACCTGGCTTGGAGAGAGCGTTTTTGCCGGGAAGCCGTATCACACCCGGTACATCATGAAGTTTGTTTCAGCGGACTCCTTTGAATACACCGACGAGTCGGGCGAAAGCGAGAGCTCGATGAAGGTGTTCGTGAGCGGAAAGGAGACTCGCGTCGCGGCCACCAAGCCCGCGAAATCGCAGTCGACGCAATGACGGGCGTGCGGTCATTCGATCCAAGGCAACGGGCAACTGGAAGTTAAGGTCGAGTGACGCAACCAGGCGATGGCGTTCCATTGACTCTCGATGAGTGCTAAGGCGATGTTACGCCAATTTAGAGGATCAGCGCGTCGCCTCTCACTTAGATCACCGCTCTATACCGCATCGGTGCTACTATTCCCGTCCAAGCTGGGGGGCAAATACGATGAAACTCACCTATGCGATCAAGTTCGTCGCTGATATGGATCGAGCCGTTGTGTTCTATCGGGATACGCTGGGCCTTCCACTGAAATTCTCGTCGCCGGGTTGGAGTGAGTTCGACACTGGAGAGACCACATTAGCTCTGCACCCAGCTTCTGCGGCAAACCCTGCCGGAAGCGTTGAGTTAGGCTTCGGTGTGTCGGATCTTCAGCCGTTCTATGAGGCCAAAGCGCACGCAGGTGTGCGATTCACAATGCTGCCAACTAAGCAGGATTTCGGAGGTTGGCTGGCTCAGTTTGAAGATTCTGAAGGAGGGCGGTGCAGCGTTTCCGGCGCGCCCCAGTAATCGCAACAGCCAATTCTGCGGGAGAGATGGGTTCTCTTCGCCTGCGAGCTGTTAGCGACTGGGGCACTGAACGGCATCGGCATAGTGGCACCGTTAGAAATCCGTCGTGCTAACATTGTGGCGTCTGCATGACAACCAATCCCAAGAGACTTGTTTTGAGGAGCCTCCCTATGCCTCGCACCAAGTCGAAAGTGGTTCGTCCCTCATTGGCCAAGGCCCCCACAGGAATCCAAGGACTGGATGAAGTCACAGGCGGAGGCCTGCCGAAAGGACGTGTCACGCTGCTTTGTGGCAGCGCAGGATGTGGCAAGAGCCTACTCGCAATGGAATTTCTGGTGCACGGCGCTGTTCAATACGGCGAACCTGGCGTATGCATGGACTTCGAAGAGACCGAGGAGAAGCTGGCGGCCAACGTCGCATCGCTAGGTTTTGATTTGCGTGAGCTTAGCAAGAGCAAGAAGCTGATGGTGGATTACGTTTCGGTTGAGCGGCACGAGATTGCCGAGACGGGAGAATACAACCTCGAGGGCTTGTTCATCCGTTTGGGCCACGCGGTCAAAGCGATCAAAGCAAAGCGCGTCGTTCTGGACAGCATCGAGGCGCTTTTTTCAGGGTTACGTGACGACACGATACTGCGATCGGAACTCCGCCGGCTGTTTCAGTGGCTGGAAGAGCACAAGCTTACCGCTGTCGTTACCGGGGAAGCGGGAGAACACACGCTGACCCGTCACGGGCTGGAAGAATACATAGCCGACTGCGTGATCGCTCTGGACCACCGGGTAACGGAGCAGGTTTCCACGCGACGGCTGCGAATCGTCAAGTACCGGGGCACTTCCCACGGCACCGATGAGTATCCCTTCCTGATTGATCGCGAGGGCATCTCGGTGGTTCCGATCACCTCGCTGACACTAGCTCACAAAGTATCGACGGACCGCATTTCCACAGGAATACCCGCTTTGGACGAGATGATGGAAGGTAAGGGCTTCTTCCGTGGAAGCAGCGTACTGGTGTCGGGCACTGCGGGAACCGGGAAGTCCAGCCTGGCGGCGAACTTCACCGGTGCCGCCTGCGCTCGTGGCGAAGACTGCTTGTACTTCGCTTTTGAAGAGTCTCCCAGCCAGATTCTCCGTAACATGCGCTCGGTTGGCATTGACCTAGAGCCGTGGGTAAAGAGAGGCTTACTGCACTTCCATGCGATGCGGCCAACCAGCATCGGCCTGGAAGGGCACTTGGCCGCTATCCACAAAATGATCGAAAAGCTTCGACCAAGTGTGGTCGTCATCGACCCGATCACCAACCTGGTTTCGCCCGCGGGCACGTATGACGTTAAATCGATGCTGATGCGCCTGGTAGATTTTCTCAAAGTGGAACAGATCACCTCGATGTTCACGAACCTGACATTCGCAGGAGATCCCCAGGCGAGAACTGCGGCGGCCGTTTCCTCGCTCATGGACACTTGGATTGTGTTGCGGGACAGCAAACCCGGTGGACGATCGAGACGCGAGCTCTACGTTCTGAAATCCCGCGGCATGGCACATTCGCGCGAACCTCGTGAGCTAATCGTAAGTGACAGAGGCATCGCATTGGGAGGCGTGCTGACGGATTACAGTTCGTCCCCGCCCGTCGCGGGCCTAACTAGAGTCGTGGCATCCGAGTAACGACTTTGGCCCATCTGGACCAGACACCGAGCATCGATATGAAAAAGAGTTCAGCAAAGAAGCGCGCTCCTGCCAAGACCAGCCGCAGTGACTTCTACCAATTGCGGCTTTACATAGCAGGACATACCCCTAATTCGATGGCAGCGATCGCCAACCTCAAGAAGATTTGCGAGGAAAAGCTGCAGGGCAAGTACCGTATCGAAGTGGTCGACTTGCTGGAAAAGCCGCAACTAGCGAAGGGCGATCAGATCATCGCCATTCCCACTCTGGTTAGACGGCTGCCGCCGCCGGTCAGAAAGATCATTGGGAACCTCTCAAAGACGGAGAGTGTCATTGTGGGGTTGGATCTTCAACCGACACGCTGAAGCAAGGGTTGAAATAGCTGATGCCTGACAAACGAGCGCGTTCCGATGGCCGCGTCCTCCCAAGAGGGCTAACCGGCAAAGTCGGTGCAGCGGGAAAATCTCGCAGACGCCTCGAACCTTCTCCACGCAAACGCCCAGCGACGACGTTACCGGATCAGCAGACTAAGCTCCGCACTCGGCTCAAATTCGCGGAGGAAACCCTACACGCCATCCTGTCCGGGGAAGTGGATGCTTTGATGGTTTCCGGTCCGCGGGGAGAGCGTGTGGTCTCTTTGAAGGGTGGAGAACCCGCTTATCGCCTGCTGGTGGAGGCCATGAGCGAAGGCGCGGCGACGCTATCCCACGATGGTGCTTTGCTCTACTGCAATCGCAGGTTTGCAGAACTGATAGGCATGCCTCCGGGAAGGATCATCGGAAGTGCGATTGAGTCACTAGTTGCGGAAACAGAGCGCGACCGATGCGAAGCTTTCCTTGCCGAGGCTCAGAAGGCTGTTGCGAGAGGCGAATTCAACCTCCGGTGCCCTGATGGGAGCCTGGTTCCGGTCTATCTGTCTCTTAACCGGTTTCGGGGTTACAAGGGCCAAATTCTGGGCCTGGTGATAACCGATCTCAGTGAGCAAAGACGCAAACAGGCCGAGGAAATCAAGCAAACCAAAGCGATGCACCGGCTCCTCCTGGAACGCACACTGGCCGCACAAGAAGAGGAACGAAGACGTCTTGCGCGCGAGTTGCATGACGAAGCGGGACAATTGCTGACCGCTATTTTGGTGGGCTTGCGCAGTTTGGAAGACGCTCGCAAGCTGGCAGATGTTAAGACGCAGGGACATCGGTTGCGGGAAATCACTGCCCAGGCCATCGACGAGGTCGGTCGGGTCGCCCGTGGGCTTCACCCAACGGTGCTGGACGACCTTGGTCTGGGAGTTGCACTGAGCCGATACGTTACTGAATACATAAAGACCCACAACATAGCTGTAAACCTCGCACTCAAAGAACTTGATTCCTGCAAACTGCCGGCAGCGGTACAAATCGCGTTGTATAGGATTATTCAGGAAGCCCTGACCAACGTAGCCAGACATTCGGGCGCCAAGGCCGTCAGCATTCGATTCGCCCGTTTGGCCACGGCTTTGGAGGTAACCATCATCGATGACGGATGTGGCTTCGACGAAAAGGCTGTGGCTGTGACCTCGCACCGTCTAGGGATCCAGAGTATGCGAGAGCGAGCGGCGATGTTGGGCGGAACGGTCAGTTTTGCATCCCGGCGCAAGGGGACCAAGATTCTGGTGCAAGTTCCACTTGCCAACCATGACTCCCAGCCCATCGCGGGGCAGAGGAGCGGCTGAAATGCCAGCGCAAACGCACAAGATCAGAGTCATGATCGTGGATGATCACGGAGTCCTCCGCGCAGGACTGAAAATGCTGCTGAATGCCCAGGTCGATATGGAAGTTGTCTCCGAAGCTCCCGATGGAGAGAAAGCGGTGCAAGCGGCACGGGAAACGAAACCGGATGTGGCCTTGCTGGACCTTACCATGCCGAAGGTTGGGGGTATGAAAGCGCTGCAGGAGATGGCGCGGACCTGCCACGAGACGCGGGTGCTCGTTCTCACGATGCACGATGACCCGGCATACTTACGATCGGCGCTGGCTGCCGGAGCCTCCGGCTACCTGTTGAAAAGGGCGGTGGATGCGGAGTTGATTGCCGCCGTACGGGCGGTTTATCGCGGACGGATCTTCGTGGATCCGCGTTTGACCAACGTTCTTGTCCAGGACGTGTTGAACATGCGAGGTACAAAGACTTCTTCCACCGCGGCGGTGAAGATCTTAAGTGAACGTGAGCTACAGGTGCTGGGGTTGGTAGCGCGGGGCTACACCAGCGCACAAATAGCCAAACAGATTTTTGTGAGTGTGAAGACGGTCGAGACCTATCGTTCACGCTTCGCTGAGAAGCTCGGACTTCGGACACGCAGTGATGTGATTCGCTATGCCGTGCAAATGGGTCTATTGACTCCAGAAACGCTGGAGAATGAGCCGGGCGGCTCGGCTCGGTAGGAATCTTGTTTCAGGCCGCCCTTCCGCCCCGACAGGAAGCGTAACCGCGCCCGCGTGTCAGGTTTTTCCTTACAAGGCCCCTCATTATTGGTACCAACCCCGATACCCCGCATATTCCATCCAGAGCACACTGTCCTTAGCCTGTAAAAGTCTACTTTTCCCGTCATCCCGAGTAACCAGACGTACAACGGCGATCGGAGAACAGAGCAATGAGTGCAACATCAATGGTTGGCGCCCGATTGGGGCCGGATCCCAGGATTTCGATGATCGGGAGCAAAAGCTCGAGTAAGGGCTTCGACGCCAAGAGCTTTCTCGCGAACTCGGGGGTGGGCAAGAAGATTCTAAGGCTGCATCAGAACGAAACGGCCTTCGTTCAGGGAGACCCCGCCGACGCGATTTTCTACGTACAGAAGGGCCGGCTGAGAGTGACCGTTACCTCTTCAAGCGGAAAAGAAGCGACGATTGCTTTGGTGGGCTCCGGCGAGTTCGTGGGAGAGAACTGCATGGTGTCAGCGCATCCGCTTCGGCTTGCGACGGCCACCGCGATGATCGATTGTGAGCTGCTTAGAATTGGCAAAGCGGAGATGGTGCGCGTACTCCATGACGAACCGGAACTGTCGGACATGTTCGTCCACTTTATGCTTACCCGGAACGCTCGGATCCAGGCCGACTTGGTGGATCAGCTTTTCAATTCCAGCGAAAAGCGGCTGGCGAGGATCTTATTACTGCTAGCTCAGTTCGGCAAGGAAAGCAAGCCCATAATAGTGGTTCCCAAGATCAGCCAGGAGGTATTGGCCGAAATGATTGGCACAACCCGTTCCCGAGTAAGTTTTTTCATGAACCGCTTCAGAAAACTGGGCTTCATCGAATATGACGGCGGCGAGATTCAGGTTCACAATACCCTGCTAAACATCTTCCTGCAGGAATAAGCTGATGCAAGTAAATACTGACCGAAGCGAAACAGTCCCTCGTGTCACTGGCCCGAAACCGGCTTCGCTAGGGAGTAAAACCGCTGTGGATAGGCTATTCAAGGGCTTGGTCCTTGTTGTGGACGACGAGGTGAGTATTCGCAACACCACCTCAATGCTGCTTAACTCGGCTGGCTACGATGTCTGCACCGCTGAAAACGGCTTCGATGCCCTTCTACAGCTCGGGAAAGTAGTATCGGATATCATCATCTCCGACCTCAACATGCCGCAAATGTCTGGATTCGAGTTCCTCTCCGTGGTGCGCCGCCGCTTTCCTGACGTCCCGGTGATTGCGGTTAGTGGCGCTTACGATTCCGGTGATCAGGTTCCCGGCGGAGTCATCGCTGACGCGTTTTATAGCAAGGGGCGGCACCATCCCGAAGAACTTCTGCGTACCGTCGCCGAATTAATCGCCGCTAAGGTAGAGCGATCGGTCGACCATCACCGCCAGTCGGCTCCCGTTTGGATACCGCGTAACGGAAAGGACTCCAACGGGGTACCTTTCATCGTGCTGACCTGCACGCAATGCCTCCGGTCTTTCCCTTTGAGCGTTCTGCGTGAAAACGTCCAAGAGATCCAAGAAACTCCCTGCCTGTTCTGCACTCACCCTGTCAGGTACATCATCGATTTTTCTGTCGACGTTGCTTCCCCAAACGTAAGGATCGCGGGGGCAAGCACGTAGCTGTCTTAGTTGAAGCTGATGGGCATCGTCCGCCACGCGACGCCGTTGGGAGAAGATGTGCGGAAACTATTGTCTCGGGATCGGGTAGAGTCACACTTGTGGCTCAGGTAATGCTCGGCATCACGACACACCAGTTGACATTTGTGACATCGAATCGGACCCTTGACTTTGGGCGTAATCCTGGTGCATTCATCTTTCGTTTTATCAATTATGCTCATCCCTCATCGTACGCTCCGCCGCAACTAACCTCCAGTTATTCGACCGAACGAGGTCTGGGCCCCTGATTGCAAGTAAAGGCGCAGGTCATGGCTACGTGTGCTCAGGCGGCTAACTCGGCTTGTTCCGGATGACCAAATTCAGCCAGGTCACGAGCGATTGCGATTATCCTAAGTTGGCCGAGATGTGGATGGCACTCCTGAGGCATGAAGTTGCTGAAGCTCAACGCTGCGCTGATTGTGGTCTCGTAGATTTCAAAAAGCCGTCCGATCCTAGTCAATTCGAACACCACAGCAGCACGAGCTAGCATTCCGGCGAGTTTGATGTTCCCATCACTCTTCGTTGCCTGGCAAATACATCGCAGAAATATGTCGACGCCGATCGAATCCACGTCATGCATGTTCGACATGTCGAACACGATCTGTGGACGGTCGGCACTCAATACAGGCAGTACTTCCTTGTAGAAGTTGTGAGCTTCCCTGCCGCACATTGTCTCGGGCATTCTCTCAACGATTACCGGTCTGCTTACAGGGTTCGCCATCCATCCAGCATCAACCGTTTGCGTCTCGAATACTGTTCAGTATTGACCGAAGGAGCCAGCCCGAAGGACAGATGCGACTTCGCTTCCTTTCTTCGCAGGGAGGTATTCGCTGGATTAGCTGAGCATAAGAGGTTGCACCGGCTGGTGTTCGTGAGGATTACTTACGTGAAATCGCCATACCACAAGTGATCAGAACTGAAGGCCAGCCGCTGGCATGGATCGCGTCGTCCCCTGAAATCTCATTCAGAGTGATTTCGGAAATCAGTTGCTTGCCTATCAATGACTTAGAAATGCTAATTTTGCCAACTGTGCTCTGTTAAGTTCTTTGTTTTCTGTTTCAGGGCGGATTCGAATCCCACCACCCACCCCAAGTTCTTCGTTGGATTCAACGCCGCTCCGTCATCTCCATCGGCACGACTGGGTGGTCTATGCCAAGCCCGCCTGCGGTGGTCCGCTGCAGGTGTTTCGCTATCTGCGGCGCTACACCCACCGCGTGGCCATTTCCAATCACCGCTTGTTAGCCTTATAGTTCAGGCTCGAATCACTTTCCCGTCTCTTTCGTCGTCGTCCCTTTCTCCGCCGCCTCTTTCTTCAGCACCTCCAGGTTTGCCTCCTTCTGGCGCCACGCCTCGCCCATGCTGTTCAGCATTGCGGGCGGCATAGTTTGTACCGGGACCACAAGGTCGGTTGACACGGGCCACACCGGCAGCAACTGGGGATGGTAGTCCTTCGGGTAGTACAGGTTCGGGTCGATCTCATGCTCGCGCACGAACGGCTCCTGGATCTCCTGACGCGAGGTGGTCGGATGCGGAACGATGAGTTGTCCCTTGGAGAAGTCGAATTGTGGCGCTCGTGAGTTGGGGAACTTGGGGAGGATGCCTTCGCGCACCCAGATCTTATCTTTCGTCACGTTGACGACAACCCCGTCGGGCGCTCCGAAGTGGTACGGGCCCTGGTAGTGTGTGCGCACCTCGGCCACTGTTTCCTCGTTGAGGTAGGGGTCGAAGGGCATGTGCGTCGTCATGAACAGCCGGGGTTGGATCTGGTTGGCCAGGTAGCCCGCCGCGTACGCTGGTGTGTGGTGCGTGTCGACGGTGTAACGCGCCAGGAACGGCGGCACGCCCTGCACGCCGGAGCTGATCTCGCAGAGTTCGGTCTGTGCCTCGGTGACGTAAACGTCCACGCCCTTCGCGTATTTGATGTCGAGGTCGCTCGGACGGCCGTCGCCGGTCCACACGAAGGAGAGGCCATGCCAATCGAGGCGATAGCCCGACGCACCGTCCTTGGCGTGCGAGCGCTGCCAGTGGATTACGCGCACGCCGTCCTTGTTGTAGATGACTCCGCCATTGTCGCGGAAGTCGAACTCATGGACCTCGATGTCGTGACCCTTCCCGACGGGGAACACGCTGAAGGCGTCGTCATGCCACGCCAGCATCTGCTTCATGCCTTTGACCATCGCGGCGGTGCCGAACTCCGGCGTGCGCCCCGACGGACCATACACCTGCATGGCCCTGTCCCAACGCCCAGCCCATCCGCCGAATTCGTACATGTACGGCAGTGAGCCGAAGTGGTCGATGTGGAGGTGCGTAATGAAGACCTTGTCGAACTCGTTCAGCGCAAAGCCCGCGGCGATGTAATTCGCGACCGATCCTTCGCCGAGGTCGAAAATGAAGTTTTCACCGTTGCCGAGCTGGACCAGGATCGAGGTATTCATCTGACCTGGTCGGATGAATGGTGCGGTTCCCATGAAGATAATGCGCATCTCGTCGGGTTGGACGTTTTCGGTGCGTGGAAACCAGTTCGCGGCGCTCTTCAGCCACGGCATTGGTGCGATGCCTTGGAATAGGAGCCCTTCCTTCCAGCGCCCCATGGGAACGCCGCCGAAGAGGGCTGCCTTGATGTCCGCCTCAGAACTCGGCTGCTCCTGCGCTGAGGCGGTGTTGAGTCCAATCAATGCCACGAGCACGAAAGCGAGCGCGGCGAGAAGGCCCAGTGTGAGTGAGTTTTTGATCCTTGCCTCTGCTCCGTTCAGCATGTTGCGCCAGGTTAGGTCGCTTGGAGACGGGGTCTTGGTATTGCCGTGAGTTGCCATCGGTTCTCCTCAGAAAAGTTCGTGCCGTGGAAATGGTTCACCACCGCCGTGACCGTCTTGGCGCACCTGCGGCCTTGAAATCCAAACCAGCTCTTGTATTTGTGTGGGCGCCGTCAGAATTTTGACGCTGGATACCGGTGCTGTCTGTGACAACTGAACAATTTGAGGGATTTAGAACAGAAATGGCGCCTATCGCGCTGACCCCTGCGGGATAGCTGTCGATAACAGGCCTGATTTCGCCAACTAACTTTTCGCAGCCAGCCAAGCCTCTTACCTTCAATCAATTATGCCGTAATACAAAATTAAGTTGACGCGCCTTTCCAATGGCGTGATATTTGTGCCCGACAAAGACGGGTAAGGGGACCAGCGTCAGAATGGTAACCCCGACAGTCGTAAAGGAAATCGTCATGACAAAACGGTCGGACTTCACTTTTCGCGTATTGTTTCGCGCGTTCGCGCTCGCAACGCTTGGTTTGCTGACCACGATCGCAACAACGCCGGCAGCGGCGCAGACATTCAACGTTCTTTACAAGTTTACTGGCGGAGCGGATGGCGCAACTCCTTATGGCGGTGTGACTGTTGGTGGTCCAGGAACTCTCTACGGAACGACCTCCTTCGGCGGAAACGGAGGCCAGCTTGGCTCCGGCACCGTGTACGAGCTTTCCCGGCGGGGCTCCGGCTGGGTTCTCAACCCGCTTCACGAATTCAGTGACAATGGGAGCGACGGGTATCGCCCTAACGCAGCCGTGGCCATCGGCGCGAACGGCGCTCTGTATGGCACGACCGCCTTCGGCGGTAGTGCGGGTGGCGGAACGGTTTTTGAACTGCAACCACCGGCCACAGCGTGCAAAACGCCCATCTGTTATTGGAACGAAACCCTGCTCCATGCCTTTCAGGGAGGCGCAAATGACGGCTGGGAAAACTATGTGATTGATGGAAACATGGATGGGGGCTACGCTAACCTGACCCTCGATCAAGCCGGGGACATCTACAGCACGACAGCGGCAGGGGGTTCCAGCAACCTTGGGGTCGTGTTTGAGCTAACCCCGTCCGGCGGAGGATGGACGATAGATATCCTCCATAGCTTCAGCAACAATGGAACTGAGGGATATCAGCCCCTATTCGGCCTGATATTCGACCCGGCCGGAAACCTTTACGGGACGACGGAGTACGGGACGACGGACGAAGACGGCGGGACGGTTTTCGAGCTGTCGCCGTCCAGTGGGACGTGGACAGAAGATATCCTCTATACCGGTTTTGGGTTCGGGAATTTCCCAAGCACCTTAATCAGAGACCAGTCCGGCAACCTCTACAGCACTACTTGGATCGGGGATGACTTTGGCAACATCTTCGAGTTGACGCCGTCAAACGGAAGCTGGACTTTCTCTCTGCTTCACAACTTCTTTAATGACTGTCTTCCGCAGCCCGTGGTCATGGATTCTGCCGGCAATCTCTATGGAACCTGTGAGCTTGGCGGCCGATACCTTGACGGCATGGTCTTCGAGTTGACGTATTCCGGCGGATCGTGGACGCTTACGGATCTCCACGACTTTAGCGGCGGTGACGGGTACTATCCTCTTGGTCCCGTCGTCCTGGACAGCAGCGGTAATCTCTACGGCACGGCCACCCGCGGCGGTAACCTGTCGGATTGCGTTGAATTTGACTACGAGGGTTGCGGCGTGGTCTGGGAGATTTCGGGCCTGGCCGATCGCCACTAGTTAAAATGCGGAGAATTACGCGTATCGGGACCCACTTCGGGGACAGAGACCTCGCTTGGGTACTATTTGTCGCCTGAGCAAGGTCGCCATCTCATTGCCAATGGTGGATGCTGGGCCGATTTCGGCTACTAGGCGGCCCATGCCGGACGGATTGTTGGCGTAACATCGCCATTTCACTCATCGAGGGTCAATGAGCGCTAACGCCTGTTCTCGCCAACCATCCTTATAACAACCAAGCTAAAGCCCTCCCTCTCAGCTTGTTAGGCCGTAATCCAAAATTAAGTTGTGCCGCTGATAGCAAATGGGTACTCTGCCCGCACGGGCCGAAAAGGGGGTCACAAATGCGTGTCCAAAAACCTACGCTGTTGAAAATCGCTTGTATCCTCTTCGCGTTTTGCGCCATGACCGCGATCGCATCGCCGGCGCAAATCTTAACCACGCTGCACAGCTTCAGTGGCCCTGACGGCGGGTATCCAACGGCCGGGCTCATACAAGGCAGAGAGGGCAACTTTTACGGAACCACGACGGAGGGCGGGGCGAGCAATGATGGCACGATCTTCAAGATCACCCCGGCGGGCATGCTGACTACGCTGAATAGCTTCTACCTTACTGCCGGCGACTTCTCCGAGGCCCCGCTGGTGCAGGCCAGCGATGGGAACTTCTACGGGACAGCGGCGTCGGGCGGCTTCCACGGCGTCGGCTCGGTTTTCAAAATTACCCCCAGCGGCACCTTGACCGGTTTGTACAGCTTCTGCTCCCTAAGCAAGTGCAGCGACGGCGATGCCCCTTACGCCTGGCTGGTGCAGGGCAGCGACGGAAACCTCTATGGGACAACGCCCTATGGCGGGACCAACAACGGTGGCACGGTTTTCAAAATCACGCTCAGCGGCACCCTGACCACGCTGTACAGCTTTTGCTCGCAAAGCAACTGCAGCGACGGTGCTGAGGTTTACGCCGGACTGGTGCTAGCCAGCGACGGCAACTTCTACGGGACAACCGCCTATGGCGGGGCCAACGACGACTGCTCCGGTGTCCATGACCCCGGTTGTGGCACGGTCTTCAAAATCACCCCGGACGGCACGCTGACTACGCTTTACAGCTTCTGCTCGCAACCTGGCTGCGCTGATGGCCAGTACCCCTTTAACGGGGTGATACAGGCCCGCGGCGGAAACTTCTATGGGGTGACGACTAGCGCCGGCGGCAACTGCTCTCCAAACTGCGGCACTGTCTTCAAGATCACCCCGGCCGGCGAGCTGACCACGCTGTACACGTTTTGTTCCCAAAGCGGTTGCCCTGACGGGAACCAGCCTGCGGCCCCTCTTGTGCAGGCCTCCGACGGGAACTTCTACGGCACGACGGAGCTTGGCGGGGCCAACAATGACGGCACGCTCTTCAAAATCACCCCCGGCGGTACGCTGACTACGCTGCATAGCTTCGACGGTATTGACGGCGCTTACCCTGAGGGCGGGCTGGTGCAGGGTTTGCCCGGCACCTTCTACGGAACAACACCGAGCGGCGGGGCTAACAACGAGGGCACCGTCTTCCGTTTAACCATCGTGCGCACCTGTAGCGTTTGCCCGAACCTTTGAGGGAAGGTGATCTGGCAGTAACTGTTGAGAAATCCCCATACCGCAAGTAATCAGGATCAGGCGTCCGAGTTGGGATTGTACTGTAATCGCCTTGGTTACAACAGCCGTGTGCCCCCACGTCTCGCGCGGTCCGAGACGTGGGCGGAGAACAGCCGCTCCCGGCGTTTCGCAACTCCCGCACACCCTGCCCACGCCTTCAAAACGGTCCTCCTGAAACCCACCGGCGCGGGATCGCCAGCTCCTAAGGGCTTATCAATTCAGCAACTTTCCTGTTAGGATTGCCAGCATTACTGGCCACGAAGGTAGCAAGGAACGGAATGAACAGTTTCGCCTTCGTCGTAAACGTCGCTTCGCTTGAGGTTGAGAGTTTCACCTTGGCGCCAAGTCAAGTGCTGCGACGAGCACAACCCGACGAGATCGAAGTCATCAAGTCCACCGTCGACCGTTTTAACGGCGGCCTGCACTCGTTTGTCGGATACACGTTGTGGGAAGGAAGATTGCCCTTCTTTCCTGGCAAGCCTATCGAGATCTTGCCCGAATCAGACTGGCGCTATTTCGTAATCGCGATTGAGGGCACTCACGAGACCCTGACGGACATTCAGCACGCATCCGATTTGGCGCCGATAGAGCTGGAAATCGGTTTTGCCGTCCTCTTTACCTTTCCAGGCTCTCCCGGCGGTTTCGTGTTTCACCCCGGCCGCTTCTTTCAAGCGCTCGAAGACTGCAACCAGGCAGCCTACTCTCTTAACCTCCAATCTCTCGTTCATGTTACAGAAGCCGTAGCGCAGGATATTGCGACCCTTTGCGCCAAACTCCGCGGCGCTGATCGCCGCCTGATCGACGTGAAGGCTCTCGCCGCTCGTATTGGGGATCTGAAATTGCTCCCCTCTCGTTCGCCCCTGATATTTCTCGGGTATTTCGCCATCCTGGAGTCGCTGCTGAGCCACCCTCCAAAAACCAGTGATCCCTACGACTTAGTAATCCGTCAGGTCAAAACCAAGATGGCTCTGCTTAACAATCGCTTCGACCGCAAAATTGATTACTCCAGATTCTCTGGTGCTCCAGCGGAAACCATTTGGACCAAAATGTACACCTATCGCAACCAGCTGGCTCAGGGAAGTACGCCTAGCTTCGATGGGGATCTGGCAATCCTGGGAAGTCACGCACAAGCCCTCGGGCTGCTAAAACGATCCCTGAAAGCAATCGTTCGCCAGGCGCTCATTGAACCGCAGCTACTGCTCGATCTGAAGGACTATTAGCGCGTTAACAGCCACACGGCCTCGCCCTCTCCACTGTCTTCGAATGCGTGGCTGCTGGCTATCCGTGCGGCTTCGCCAATTTCCAGACAAAGAAAATTGCGGCCGCAATGAGGATCACGATGCCGATCTGCATCATCAGGTCTTGCGCAAACGGGGTGTACAAATCGCTCATACAAGTATCCTGAGTTGAAATTGATACAGTTATCTTAATACTCAAATCAATACTACCGGTGGAAGTGGGTGCCCCAGGTCTCGCGTTGTTCGAGACCTGGGTACATGCCGAGTGTCCTGCACATTGGCGCCGTTGCGAATATGTGGGAAGATCCTTGTATAAACGGCCGCTCAACCAGTTCGTTAGCTCGCGCCTCTACTGCGACAGCGTCGTGAAGATATTATCAAAATAAGCTGCCATGTTCCCCAGCGAATCCGCGGTCAACGTGAAAGTCCCGACTCCGACAAGGCACCAGTTAGGGAAGCTGCGAGCGACTGACATAGTCGGCCCCATTCCGAGGACAGCAATAGATCTGAGATACGTCATCCGCTTGGCAGGTACGCAGGCGAGCGATCTCGGCAACGACCCCATCTGATGACGAACGGCCGTGCACGCGCGCGGGCAACCGGGCCCGGGCACAGAGGCTGATGTCGGTGGTCTTGGCGGAGGTGATTTTGGTCATCACATACATCAGGTATATAACTAGTGTATAGACATCAATCTGATTACGGGCGCGCCCCGCCCTTTCGGGAAAGGAGCTGTGAAATGCATACCTTTGCTGTTAGCCCGCGCCGCCGCCTTCACCTGGTGGCGGCCGATACCCAACCGAGTCCGGCCGATGACCAGCTGTCCGAGAAGATCGCCGAAGGGCTTCTGAAGTACCAGACGCTGCAGAACGAGTTCAACGCCGAGGTGTTGTCGAAGCGTCCCGACCTGGATCATGTTGCTGAGCTGATCGTCGAGATAGATGCCGTCCGCAAGGCGCTTTTTGCCTACGGAGTGCGGGCATGAAGCGGGCGGCGATTTACATGCGGGTCTCAACCGTCGATCAGCATCCGGAGAGCCAGCTGCTCGACCTGGAAGCCATGGCTCAACAGCGTGGCCTCGAGGTGGTCGTGCAGCGCTACACCGATCGCATCACCGGCACCCGTGCCAGGCGGCCGGGGCTGGATCAGATGATGGCCGACGCCAGGCGCGGGCAGTTCGATGTGGTGTTGGTGTGGGCCGGCGATCGCGTGGCGCGCAGCACGCGGCACTTTCTGGAAGTGCTGGACGAGCTCAATCGCCTTGGCGTCGAGTTCGTCAGCTTCCGCGAGCAACTCGATACCGGCTGCGCGCTCGGTCGCGCCGTGGTGGTCATCATCGGAGCAATCGCCGAGTTGGAACGCAGCCTGATCGTCGAGCGCGTTCGCGCCGGCATGCGCCGGGCGAAGCTAGAAGGTCTTCGCCTGGGCCGGCCACCCTTGCATATCGATCGCGAGGCTCTGGTCCGCGACCGGACCCGCGGCTTCAGCTACGGCCAGCTGGCGAAGCTGCACCGCATCTCGCGCACTTCCGTCATCCGCGCCTTGCAACAGTCCCATCAGCAGGGGTAGTCCACAAGGGGGTCCGGCAGGGCCCCCTGTATCTTCCTCATTCTAAGGACCCGAAATCTCCAAAATCAGGAGGTCCAAATATTATACCTTTCCGGGACAGGCTTCCTACGGCCAAGTGCCCGTCAGCTGGGCCTCCACATCTGACGCAGACTAGTGTAAGTGGACATTATGCCAACAGGAAAATCTCTAGGAGCACGTAGTCAAACCGCTGACACTTAGGAACCCACGACAGAGCTGATTACATATCCACCACAATTTCTGGTAATTAATTTACATAGACTTTACACTAGAAGCGGCTCTTTTAACATAGTCTCGTTTCAAAATCATCCGTGTATCTCAATCCACACTTGTCGGCAGTCGCCCTAAGCAGCGTCGGACAGCCTGCGCTTCTCGAGTGATTGCACGCAATAGTTTCTAGCCAGGTCTCGTCCCAGTTGCGCGCCAAGACTGAAGGCCATCCTGACTGAAGTGATTGCTGCAGCGCCACAGACCCTCAACGACGCTTTGAATGCCGCTCCCGCCACGCGCGAATTTGTCACGTTCTGGAGCGATGAGGATACGTCCGAGACGGTGACGTTCGGCGACTTTCGCCGGCGAGCGCGCAGCCAAGCTGCCTTGCTACGTGAGTATGGGACTGCACCTGGGGACCGCGTCATCCTGATCATGCCCCAGGGAATCCCCGCGATGACCGCATTCGCGGCGGCAATGATGCTGGGTGCGGTGCCTGCCATCCTGGCCTATCCCAACTTCAAGGTTGAGCAGTCGAAATATCGCTCCGGTCTGGCCGGTGTGACCGCAAACCTCAATGCCCGCCTGGTTGTCATCGACGACGATTTCCCGGATAACATGCTCGGTTACCTTGCCTTGGGAGAACAAGCGCAGCTGGTTCGCCTGAGAAACGACAACCTAGCTGGCGACGACGAAGAGTTGCCCGATCCCGGCACCTGCGCCGACAGCATTGCGTTTCTGCAGCATTCCGCGGGAACGACAGGCCTGCAAAAAGGCGTGGCCCTAACCCATGCGGTTGTGCTGCGCCAGCTCGAATACCTGAGTCAAGCACTGCAGATCGACGGCTCGGTGGATCGGGTCTACAGCTGGCTGCCGCTTTACCACGATATGGGGCTGATCGCCTGCTTCATGCTGCCACTTGCCTGCCACACTCCGGTAGTCATGCAGTCGCCGCTGAACTGGGTGATGTATCCGGAGACCATGCTGCAGATCATGACCCGGTACCGCTGCACGCTGGCATGGCTGCCGAATTTCACTTTCCAGTTCGTGCCCCGGCGAACGCCGCGGGAGCGCTGGACGCAATATGATCTCTCCTCGGTTCGAGCGCTGATTAACTGCTCGGAGCCAGTACGCGCCGCCAGCATGGACGAGTTCTATCGTGCATTCGCTCCCATCGGATTAGAACCACAGGCCCTGCAAGCGTCTTATGCAATGGCGGAGAACGTGTTTGCCGTCACTCAGTCCGGCATCAATGGGCGCAGCGGACCGGCACGCATCTGGGCGGATTCAGCACGTTTTCGCACTGAACATCGCATCGTAACGGTTCCCGAGGACATGCCTGGAGCGATCTCCTTCGTCTCCTCCGGTCAGCTTCTGCCCGGCAACGAGGTGCGGATTGCCTCGGCTTGCGGTGAGCTTCTTCCCGACGGAAGCGTGGGCGAAATCCTGATCAAAAGCGACTGCCTTTTCAGCGGTTACTACAACCGTCCTGACTTGACAGCGAAAGCGGTTGTCGACGGTTGGTATCACAGCGGCGATCTCGGTTTTTGCCTCGACGGCGAGCTCTACGTCGTTGGGCGGAAGAAGGACCTGATCATTGTCGGCGGCGAGAACATTTACCCGCAGGATCTCGAAGAAATTGCTGCCGGCCATCCTGCCATCCACGACGGCCGCGCCGTCGCCATGGGTCTTTACAACCCTGAAATCGGGACCGAAGAAGTCGTCCTGGTGGCGGAGGTCGAAGGCGAAGAGCTGTTGCATAACGCAGCCGCGATCGAGAGCGAGATCCGCAACCTGATTACGGCCAGCGCGGGCGTGGCCGTTAGAAGAATCGTTCTGAAACCACCGAAGTGGATCGTGAAGAGCACGGCCGGCAAGCCGGCCCGCTCTGCGACGCGCGACAAATTGCTACGCGAAGATCCCGAGCTTCGCGGGGAGACTGCCACGTGACCCCAAGGGAACAACAGATGGTTGAGTTCATCATGAAAATGCTTCGCAAGCCTGGCTTAGAGATTGACGAAAACACACGCCTGGTTTCGGGAGGGCTGATTGATTCGATGAGCCTGGTGGAGTTGCTCGGCAAGCTGGAGGATCTGACCCAGACTCGCATTCCGCCTGGCAAAGTGCAACCTAAGGACATGGACACGGTGGCATTGATGTTCGTCACGGCGCGACGTGTAGGCAAGCCGCGCAATTGACCGGCACAAATCCGGAGTAGTAACTACCGCAGCAAAGCAAATCATGGGCACAGCGGTCAATGTAAGCGTAGAAGGGCATCCGGTCACCCGCGATCCGAGGCCGCGACGGCGCATCAAGCTGGCGCTCTTTGCGGGAGCGCTTGCCTTCAGCCTGGCCGCGTTCGCTACTGCGGACTACTTCTACAGTGCCGCGGTACTGTCAGCGGCGGTCAGCGGTGGACCACATGGGTTTTGCTTCAGCCCTGATCCCGTGCGCAGCTTCGCCTTCCGGCCCAACTGTTCGTGCATTCGACCCTGGCTGGGCAACTCATACGATTTCGAAACCAATAGCCTTGGCTTCCGGGACGAGCGTATCCGGAACGTGCCGCCCTACGAACCTCGGCCTCGCATCCTCATCCTGGGCGACTCCGCACCCGAAGGAATGACCAGCTGGAAGGATAGCTTTATCGGCCGCATCGCCTCCGCCTTTCCGCAGTACGACTTTCTTAACGGAAGCGTCGAAGGCTACTCGCCCTCCAATTATCTGAACACGGCGAGAATGGTGACGCAAAACGGCGTTGGCTTCGACGAAGCACTGGTGTTCATTGATATCTCCGATGCTCAGGATGAGGCGGCGTTCTTCCATGATGCAAACGCATCCGGCGCCGTCGTTAAGACCAGCAACAAGTTGTCCAAGGAGAGCGAGTATTCGAATCTGCGGCTCTGGATCAACAACCATCTGCTGCTGACCAATGATGTCTTCCAGTTCTTCGAAAAGGCGCTGGTCGGCTTTGGCTGGTACCACCTTGACTTGGGGCACGGCGGGAACGAGTTCGACCTGGAACGTTCAGCCTGGACCTATCGCAAAGTCTCCGATACCGAGCCTTACGAAACCGGTTATGCACCGCTGGGGCTGGAAGGCGGTATCGCCAAGGAAAAAGCGAAGATGGACATCCTCTGGCGCGAACTTGGCGAGCGCAATATCCCGATCAGCGTGGTGGTTTATCCGTGGCCGGCGCAACTGGCCCACGATAATGTGGATTCGCGGCAGGTGCGCATATGGCGCGATTGGTGCCGAGGCAAATGCAAGCGCTTCATCACGCTATTCCCGGCCTTCTTTGCCATTAAGGAGCAGTGCCCTCCACTTCGACCCGGCTGTTGGTACCTGAGCCATTTCATTTTCGGAGACACACACTACAACTCGGCCGGCGATGCCATCGTTGCGGGCGTGATCAGCAAGAGCTTAACGGAGATTCCGGCGACGAAGCGGCAGTCGGCAACGGCCACCGCGGAAGCCGTACTGAATCCGGTCGAGCCAGGGATAGCTGCAAGCAGCCAGCAACAACCATTGAGTTCGCAAACAGCGAATGTGTTTCGAGCCCTGCTGTATGTGGCCGCGCTCCTGTTAGCGTTGCTAGTGGTAGTGAAGGTACGGTCTCACCGCTTACGACAGGCCATCCTGCTCATCGCTAGCTATGGACTCTATCTCACCTGGGGAGCCTGGTTCCTCGCGGTGCTGCTAGCTTCGACGGTCGTCAATTTCGCGGTGGGGCGTTGGCTGAAGCGGCAGAACTCGGCACTGGTGTTATGGATTGGTCTCGCGTTCAATGTATCGCTGTTGGCGATCTTCAAGTATCTGCCCCCGGTAGTCGTGTCAATCCCGCTGGCTTCGCTGCAGAGGTTCTCCCACCTGGTTCTGCCTCTTGGCCTGTCGTTCTGGACCTTCCAGGCGATGAGCTACCTTTTCGACTTGTATCGCGGCGAAGAGCTTGATCCTTCGTTCAGTGAGTTTGCGTTGTATATGGCTTTCTTCCCAGTCACGATCTCTGGACCGATCTGCCGCATGCCAGAGATGCTTCCGCAATTCCGCTCGGAGGCGGCTCCGACCAGCGGCGACATCGCTCGGGGACTGAGCCGGATTGCGACCGGGCTGCTGATGATGGAGGTTGCACAACTGCTCGGAAGAGGTATTACCAACGGACAGGGGATCAGTGCCGGCTTCGATCTGACTACCAACTGGAGCGGACCTGATGTTTGGTGCCTCGCTCTGGGCTATGGCTTGCAAGTGTTTTTTGATTTCGCTGGTTACTCCCACATTGCTATCGGTGCCGCCCGGATGCTGGGTTTCAGTTTGCCGGAAAACTTCGCGCGGCCTTTCGCTTCGACTACGCCATCAATCTTCTGGACGCGCTGGCACATGTCACTTTCTTTCTGGATACGCGACTACGTCTTTCTGCCGCTGGCAACGCTGACTCGCAAGGAGTGGTGGCATAGGTTGTGTTTGTTGCTGGCGATGGTGTTGTTCGGCGTCTGGCACAAGGCCACCGTTCTGTTCGTCCTATTCGGTTGCTATCACGGGTGCCTTTTGATTCTCCATCGGAAGAGCCAGAAAATGCAAAGGAAGTTCAACTGGGAGCCTTCTAGTCAGAGCTGGACAGCGGTTTGCTGGTTGTTAACTACTGCGTTGATCAGCCTGGGGTGGATCTTCTTCCGTGCTAATTCTCTATCGCAAGCAGGGCAGATGTTCTTGGCGCTCGTGTCGCCCACCAGCTATGGGGGATACATGCTTCATCCATCGCTCTATCTGATCGTCGTGACTGTGGCTGCGAGCTATGCCGTGACGCTGTATGCCACAGAAGCGCTCAACACCTATTCGCAGCGGGTGTTTGCTTCCGATCCCGCGTCATCCTCAGAGGTGCTTGCCATCTTCGTGCGCGAGCGCTGGGTTTGGATCGCACCCATCTGGGCGGTAACAACAGTTCTCGTATTGACGGTAATGACCGGCCAAAGCCGCGCTGCCAATGTCTTCATGTACCGCCTGTTCTAACGGACAAGCTTAACGCACGCCGCTGGAGGTTGTCGCAGATGAAGGGAAACCACGAACATGAAGAACCTTCAGCCAGGGCTAAGTCCAGTCATCTGACTGCTCCTCCTCACCCGTTCATGCTGATCCAGGCGAGGGGTCGCACTCGACGCGCACTCGGCAATCCACGGCGTTTATCGCAACTCGTATTGGAAACTATCGGTATCGCCACCTTGTTCCTAGTCATTGCCGGTTTTTTTCTGAATGCTCTGCCCAAACTATCCGTTGGACCATCGGAATCCAAGGCAAACGATCCCACGAGAAGCGTCTTCTACTTGTCGAATGACGGCAAGTTATCGATCTATAATGTGAGCTTTGCCTGCGCTCTGAATAACCTCGGCGAGATCGTCGACAATGTGGTCATTGACCTGGGGCGGCAGAGCGCTGCGGTTCTGCGTCCAGGAGGCAGGCTCGCCTTGTCATGTCCTGATGCTGTTCAAGTAAACACATTGTCCGCACAACGAAATGCAACTGTGACCCTCTTGGTCATTTACAGACCTGCGTGGGTGCCGTGGAGCAGACGTGTCAGTTTTGCGATGGCGGCTGAAAATACAGCACCGGGCGTGTGGACGTGGAAGAGCGTTCCTTGAGGATCCGGTATCTCCGAGAACGAGATGGGATGTAGTGATGCCGAAAATGAAATTTAGCTTTGGGATTACAAAAGTCGTAGGGTGTTTGTGCGTTCTGGCAACGTTTACCCTGTCGGCCTCCCCTCAGACCTACTCCGTCATCCACAATTTCACCGGAGGTCCTGGCGGCAACTATCCCTACGACGGGTTGACCATGGACCGTGCCGGTAACTTCTATGGCACGACCTACGGCGGCGGCAGTTCGGGTCAAGGCATAGTCTTCAAACTGTCGAAGCACAACACAAGCTGGATCTTCACTCCGATCTACTCCTTCCGCGGCGGCAACGACGGAGCCTTTCCGTACGCCGGAGTGACCATCGGACCGGACGGCAATCTCTACGGCACGACTTCCAGTGGGGGCCTTGGCGCTCCTGAATGTCCCGGCGGCTGCGGGACCGTGTACAAACTTACCCCTCCCGCGAACATTTGCCATTCCACCAGTTGCTCCTGGAGTGAGACGGTTCTGTACAACTTCTACCAGGCCGGCGTGGGACTCAGTACGCCATGGGCTGGTGTCATCTTCGACGCAGCCGGTAACATGTACGGTACAACGACGGAAGGCGGTGCCGGCGGCTGCCCTAGTCCCGGCTGCGGAGCCGTGTACAAGTTAACTCGGACGGGTGTAAGTTGGACAGCCACCATCATCTACAGCTTTACCGGCTACAGCGACGGTGCCGTCCCGTACGCCGGATTGGTAATGAACTCCGCCGGCGATCTCTACGGCGCCTCGTTCTACAGTGGTGGCTTGTATCAGGGATACGGCGCCATCTTCGAACTCATCAACTCCGGTGGGAACTGGTCGGAGCGCACGCTCTATGACTTTCAGGGGGGCAACGACGGTGGAAATCCCGAGGGCGGCCTGATCATCGACGCAGCCGGCAATCTGTATGGCGGCACCAGCGAGGCCAACGGTAATTACCTGACCGGCGTGGCCTTCGAGTTGTCCCCTTCCGGCAGTAATTGGACGTACTCCGTGCTTGCCAGCTTCAACGGATCGATCGTTGCCAACCTCTCTCTTGATTCTGCCGGTGATCTTTACGGAACGACCCTCTTTGGCGGAGCACATGGTTTCGGCTCTGTTTTCAAGCTTTCCAATTCCGGTGGAGGCTGGACGCCGACTGACCTTCACGACTTCTCCAACCAGAATCATGATGGCTTCGGACCATGGTGCAATGTCGCGATTGATGTAAGTGGCAATCTCTTCGGAACCACCAACGGCGGGGGCACCACGGGAGGCGGCATTATTTGGGAAATTACACCGTAGCTATCTGGTGACGAACACCGGCAGGTAATCAGATTGATGTGTATACACTAGTTATATACCTGCTGTATGTAATGACCAAAATCACCTCCGCCAAGACCACCGACATCCTCATGTTCAACTCCCAGAACCTGGGTGCTTTGATCGTGAAGAAGGACGCGGAAGTGAAGTCCTGGGAAGAACAGCCCTATTCCATCCAGAACATGGCCATTGACGAAGAGTACGGCTTCGGCATCTTGAACGAGGGTCAGGCGATCGCTTGCGCCCGCTACGTCAAGGTCCGCCCGAACGAATTCGTCATGCCGGCCCGCACCGTGTTCAACCTCTCCGAGTCGGGTTCGACTTACGAGGACGTGGACGGTGTCCAGGTCACCGGCGTCGTACCGCAGAATTCGTGGAAATACCTGGTTTTTCTCTCTCCATCCGCCGCGCTATCGCTTGACAGAAATCTCCACTTCACCCGGCGCGGCGCAGGGTAACGGACCTCCCACGATGCACTTAGCGGCAAACGATAGCTGGGCGAGTGGCGACAACTTGCGTCCGATGGCGGCCGGGTGCGACTGGAGTCGGCGTACGGGGTATGGAAATCGCCGTTGTGGTGTTGTGGCGCGGGGGAAAATGGCTGACAAGAAATTGGTTAATTGATGATATGTGGTTGGGCCGGGGACTTGTCTATCAGACCGGGGACTGGTAGGGAAAAAGGAGAATGTGGACTGGGTTATCTGGGTCTGAAGGGGGGCGGGGCTGAGGGATCGTTTGTTGGGCCGCGCCGCTTTTTTGCCCTCGCCGCCCGCCTGCCCGGCCGTCGGCTGGGCGCCGTGACTCCCGGCTCTCAAGCGGAAATCTCTCCGCCGTTCCGCCTCTGTGCCCGGGCCCAGTTGCCCGCGCGCGTGCGCGGCCGTTCGTCATCAGATGGGGTCGTTGCCAAGATCGCTCGCCTGCGTACCTGCCAGGCGCACTGGCTTCTTTCTATAACTGAGAGAGGCGGCCCGATGACGCATCTCAGATATATTGCTTTCCCTCGGAATGGGGTTCCAACTATGTCACTCGCGCGCAGCTTCCTAACTGGTGCCTTGTCGGGTGAGTCGTGACTTTCGGGGCCTGACCTTCAGTCAGACACCACTCTTATCCCGCCCATCGCTTGTGATATGGCGATGTTACGCCAGCTGTCGGCGAACCAGCTCAGTGCCAACATTGAGTCTCAGCTACGGCGTGATCTCCCAGACGACACCGTTGCCGTAAGCTCCGCCGTAGCTCGTCGTGCCATAAAGGTTGCCATTCGCGTCGATGAGCACTCCGCCGTCGGGGAATTGTCCGTCACTTCCCTCGAAGTAGTGCAAGACGGTCTCCGTCCAGGTGCCACTGGAGGGTGTCAGCTTATAAACGAGGCCGTCCCCCGTGCCCAAATACCCGTTGGCGCGCGTCGTGCCGTAGAGGTTCCCGCTCGCATCCATCGAGACAGGTGCACTGGAATCCGCTCCATTGCCGCCCTTGCCAAAAGCGTTGACCAGCGAGTAAGCCCAGCCCCCGTTGGTCCAGTTTCAAACCGCGGTTCGAATATACCCCTTATGCAATCTGAGGGGCGCGAGACTTGTGCGAAAGAGAAGTTTGAATGGCTCAAGGCTGAGGAGGCGGCCGCGTACATCAAAGCGAAGGTCCGCAGCTTCCTGCTTTGGGTGCGGCAGGGCAAGATCAAGGGTTATGCCCTCAGCGGCACGACACGCCACGTGTGGCGGTTTCTGAAGAAGGATTTGGAGGCAGCCCTGCTGTCCAATCCTGTGCTAATGTCAGAAACGCCAACTGTGCTCCCGAAGGAAAGGAAGGTAGCGTGAGAGCGCAGAAACCAAAAGGTTCAGTCGTATTTAACAAAACCCGGGCCACCTGGAATTACCTCTAGGTGGAACACGGGCATCGCCAGTCGCGGAAGCTCGGCACTATTGCCGAGCTTCCCACCAGAACTGATGCGGAGAAATCCTAACTGACGTACAGGCGCGGCCAGTCGATCTATGGCTGCAATCGCTGACGCTTTCGCCAAAGAGCAAGGTCCGCATTCGCGGCGTGCTCAACTTGCTGTGGGATTATGCCATGTGGTGCGGCTACATTGCTACGGAACGAAACCCGATGTCACTGGTGACCATTCGCGGGGCAAGTAAGCGCACACGCAAGCCGCGAAGTCTTACCGTTGAGCAGTTTCACACCCTACTCGAACAGTTCAAAACCTCTATCTGTTTCCGGACCATGTTGTTGTTGGTCAGCTTCGGACTGCGAGTATCTGAGTTACTCGGTCTGAAATGGAAGGACATCGACTGGCTGAACAAGACCCTGCTCATTGAGCGCGGCATCGTCGGGCAGACGGTCGATGATGTCAAAACCAAAGAGAGCGCTCGTGCCATAACCGTTGCCGACGAACTGCTGGATGTTCTCAAGGTGTGGCGCCAGGCGACGGAATTTTCTGCCGAAGACGATTGGTTGTTTGCCTCTCCCGTCAAGTTGGGGAGGCAGCCGTTCTGTTGCACGCACGTGCTGAGGACCATCTGCGATGCGGCAAGAGAAGCGAGTATTGGCGGCATCGGAACGCACACCTTCCGGCACACCTACCGGACGTGGCTGGACTCCGTCGGTACACCGCTGGGCGTGCAGCAGAAGCTAATGCGGCACGCGGACATTCGAACCACGATGAGCTACGGCGACGCCTTGACAGGAGACATGCGCACCGCCCACGAAAAAGTGGTGGAGTTGGCCATGCCGAAAAGTGTCAACTGATTTCCGAGTGATTTCGTGGCTGGTAAGTAATTGAAATCTTGGGGTGGGTGGTGGGATTCGAACCCACGACAGCCGGAGCCACAGTCCGGAGTTCTACCACTGAACTACACCCACCGTAGCAACAAAAATTATAGCACTCGGAATCAGCCGGGAACTTTCATCGCATATTGCCGGAATTCCATCGCGTAATTCGATACGAAGGACAGATCGTAATTTGCCCGGCCTCGCTCCGGGTGTAATCTTTAAAGGCGAACCTACGTAAATCGTATGACGAATAGATCCTCACTGGTGCTCACTCGCAGCGTGCTGTTAGCGGTTGCGTTGCTGGTCGGTGCCCCCGGCTTTCTGTCGGCGCAGTTTTCCATGCCGACCAAAGGTTCCCTTGAGGACGCAGAACCTGCTCAGATCCATGAGCTCGTCTCCAAATATTGCCGGCTGGATTACGAAGGCGCCACGCTGGATTCGCAAGCCTGGCCGAAAATTCAACCGCTGGTTTGGTGGAAGTCCAATCACGACTATTCAAAAATTAATGTGGTGGCACGTTACCAGGTCGACATGCCGACGGCTTCCACCACACAAGGCAAGTTCACTGCCACCGTTCACTATCGTTTGCTGGGCACCTACGACTTAGCCAACGGCTACGTTGCCGAGCCGCCAGGCTCCAATCAGGACGTGGACTTCCTGGTCAGCTCCGAAAACACCGGCACTCGCATTGCCGATGCCGAGAATACCTTGCCTCATCCCTCTCGCGCCGCGATGCTGAAATGGCTCAACGAGAAGCTGAGCTCGGCACCGGATGATGCCGCGAAAAAGCGTTATCAGGATGCCCTGCAGCAGTTGCAGGCGCAGTCGGCATCGCCCTTCGCCAAGTAGCATTCAGAACTAAAACAGAAAAGCCTCCGTTCGCCGGAGGCTTCGCTTGGTTTCTTGCGGGCCTTACTGCGGCGCGCCGACAACTGACGCTGTCGTTTTCTGCGCCGAGGTAGCTGGCGCCTTCACCGTGAAGAAATCATGATCGTACAGATTGCGGTACATGATGCCCGCCAGCTCGGCAGCCTTCGGACCGAAGGTCGGACGTCCACCCTCCAGGAAAACCACGGTCACAATTCTTCCGTACTGCGTATTGGCGAATGATCCGAACCAGCCGAATCGCGTCCCGTCCTTGGAGCAGGTTCCGGTCTTGCCGAGAATCGGCTCCTCGATGAAGTTGGTCCGCAGTAGGCGTGCCGTGCCGTACTCCACCGCGCCTGCCATGCCATCAGAAATTTCAGGAATCAGCGGCCCAATCTCCAGGCTGCGCTTGACCTTGGGAGTGAAGTTCGTGATCTCTTCTGGCGTCGTCGGATGCTGCAGGTAGTACAGCGTGCCGCCGTTGGCGATCGACGCCATCAATGCCCCAAGTTGAAGAGGCGTCAGCGAGATGCTCTCGCCAAACGAGCACATCTTGCCGACTCCGCCCAGCTTCTCATCCAGCACGGTTGACGGATAAACTCCCAGCTGTTCGTTGGGAATGTTCCATCCGGCAAGCTCGCCCAGACCGAACTGATGCGCATAATAGCTGACCTTCTCGAATCCCAGCTTGCGTCCCACCGCCTCAAAGTAGGCGTTATTGGACTTCGCCAGCGCCGTCGTCAGATCGACCTTCCAGTACTTCGCCAGCGGAACTTCCGTGTCTTTGGTGATGACGTTCTCGCTCAACGCCGCCAGCGCTACTGCAACCTTGATGGTCGAGCACGGTTGCGCACCCGCCGAGAGCGCCAGCTTCTGGTTCACCATCGCCAGGATTCGTCCGTTATCCGGATCGATCGCGACGATAGTGCCGTTCATATTGCCCAAGGCTTCAATCGCGGCTGCGCGCACGACCGGATCCTCGCCCGCCGTGATGTCGCCTTCCACCTGGTCATTGGCAAACGAGCTGGCGTAGAAGCGCTCGCCGTAATAGTGGTGCTTGCGATAGACCACAACATGGCTGGCGCGGTTCAGACTCGCTGCTGTCGCACTGCTGTGCCGCATCCCCGCCATCTTGTGTTGCGCGGTCGCCGACTCGGTCACGTGATGGGTGGACTTGTGCTTATGGGTTGTACTGGAGTGCGTGGCGATGGTTGCCGCGGAGGCGCCGAAGCAAGCGAATAGCGCTATGAGAACAATGGCAGCTAAGGGGCAGCGCTTCAACATGTCGTGCGTTTCCTAAAAGTGAGATAACTTGCCGCCGGAGATCGCTTGCTCCTCCGAATTTGTTACTCGGCCTCGGGCCGAAATTTCATGGTAGGTAGTTTCTCAACCGAATTCAACTGAAACTACCATGCAGTACAACCAAAATGTCCCTGCCCGTCATCACGGATGCCGAGAGCAGGGCGCGAGTTGTCGCTTAACTCTTCTACTTACTTACCACAGATCGCGCCGATTTCGGCGTGACAACCGTGGTTCCGGATGATTTAGTGCCCTGTCTTGGCACCGATGGAGGGACGGTTCAATTCGGTCCAGTCTCGAAAGCATGGAATATAGGGCGCCCGCTGTCACTAGAGCGGCTTGTGCGCCATGAGCACAGGGTCTAATTTCGACGATCGGCACAGGAGTCGACCACAGAGACGCCAATCCGCCGGGAGCGGGGCGCTTGGGCGCAGATGTCGAATTTCGAAGACTGTTTTCCAGACCTCCGAAACATGCTGCGCATCGCTGGGTTCAACTTTGTAACAACCCTGAGAATGGTCGTGTAATAACGGCTAACCCCTCCGACGCGGCAATTCGCCCCTGTCCGCCGGAGGGGGTTTTGTTTTGTCTGCAATTTGCTTCGAATGCGGGGAGATCGCGGGTCAGCTTCTCCAGTGCAGCGTTACCGGGCCGTCCATGGGATGCCGCATGGGCTTGCCGGTCGCCTGCGACTCCAGCCGTGCCTGCTTCAAGTCGAAGTACCACTTCGCGGGGCGGTCCGCGTCATCAATCAGCATCAGGCTGGGATTGTATTTCAGGCCCTCTGCCTGCTGGATCATAGTGACCTGATCCTGCTCGACGAAGCGCCGCCCGAAGAACTTCGCGATCGGCGTGAGGAACGGGACGTTGAGAAACACATTCCACGCGGCACAAACGTCGATGCGGCAATTGTTCTCTACTGTCGGTGTGACCGTCGTCAGGCTTGCGAACCACTTCTCGCCACAGCGAATGATCTCATAACGCCGATTGGGCAAGACGAAGTCGATCGTCGTCGTGATCGGCTGGCCGTAAACGCCCAGTAGTTTGTATGGCGCGCTGTTGGCCGACGGCTGATGGGCGGTCATGCGGAAGCCGCCGTCAATCGGCTCGAAGTGCTTTTCCTTCTCGTGGATGCTGGCGCGCGATCGCCACCACCATGCCTGATGCACAAATGGCCCATGCGCCGGATCCATCAGCCCAATGATTCCGTGATCGATGTTGCATGGCAGATCGGCAGTGAGATGCGCCGAGCGGAATCGCTTGCTGAACTTTGGCACCTCGGGAACGGACGGAAGATCATCAGCGCGGGAGATTCTTCCTCTCCCACTCTGTGGGACATATACCCACAGATGCCCATCGCGCTCCTCGCACGGAAATGCCGTCGCATAAATCTTGCACGGATCCAGCGAGTCGCGCTGCGTCAGCGACGGAATCTCGCGGCACTGTCCGGAGACCGGCTCAAACCCCCAGCCGTGATACTTGCACGTGACCTGCTGGCCATCGAACCATCCATACGACAGAGGAATGCCACGATGGGGGCAGGAGTCGCGCATCGCGAAGTAGTGCCCATCTGATTTTCGTCCCAGCACGAGCGGAATGCCAAGCAGCATGGCCTTCGCCATCTGCCGGCCATGAATCTCCGACGCCCGCATCGCCGGATACCAGTCGTCATAGATAAGCGTGGTCGTGGGTCCGGATGGCGCAACTGCAGCGCGAGTGACTTCAGTCGTCATCAACGAGTCATTCTAGTCGAAGAACCGGCAAAAGCCTTTCACCACAGAGAACACGGAGCGCACGGAAGAACTCTTTGTTCCTTAGATTTCTCCGTGTTCTCCGTCTTCCGCGGTGAAAAACTCCGCAGAACAAAACGGCCGAAGCGGCTTTTAGTTGGACAGATCAACTGTTAAACTACATGCTATGCAAGTTGTCACCGTCAAACACAAGTTTCAGGTCGTCATTCCGCAGCACATTCGCGAACAGGTCCACGTCGAGGTCGGCGATTTGCTGGAGGCCTCGGTAGAGGACGGGAAGATTACGTTCACCCCCAAGACGCTAATCGATCGCCGGCTCGCGGAAGGACTGCAAGACCTGAAACATGGCCGCACGCATGGCCCATACACCACTTCCAGGCAAGCCATTCAGGCGCTTGAGGCGCGCGCCAAACCTTACGCGAGAAAGCGGCGCAAGTGAAGCTCCGCTTTACGAACACGGCGGACAACGACTACGCAGAGCTCCCGTCCCCCGTCCGCAAAGCGTTCGCCAAGCAGTTGCGCTTTCTGCTCGCCAATCTCAGGCATCCCTCCTTGCAGGCCAAGAAATACAGTGAGGGCCTGGATATCTGGCAGGCGCGAGTGACGAGGGGCTGGCGCTTCTACTTCAAAATCGAAGGAGACGAATACATCATTCTTTCCATCATCCCGCATCCCAAATAGGATTTCGTCGCCACAAAAACGAAACGGCCGGAGCATTTCGCCCCGGCCTTCAGTCCACAATCCACGATTCACGATCCACTACTTCGTGATCTTCTCGCCAATCGACTTGGCCTGCGTAAACAGCAGCAGGTAATCCGGGCCGCCCGCCTTCGAGTCGGTTCCCGACATATTGAAGCCGCCGAAGGGATGCGCGCCTACCATCGCTCCCGTGCACTTGCGATTGATGTACAGGTTGCCGACGTGGAACTGCTGCTTGGCCGCCTCAATCTTGTCGTCCGACGAGGTATAGACCGCGCCGGTCAGGCCGAACTCGGTGTTGTTCGCAATCTGCAAACCGTGCTCGAAGTTGCGCGACTTGATGACCGCCAGCACCGGTCCAAAGATCTCCTGCTGCGAAATCGTCCCCATCGGATCGACGTCGGCGATCACCGTCGGCTGGATGAAGTACCCTTCGCCAGCATCGCTCGCGCGCGAGCCACCGGTGATGAGCCTGCCACCTTCGGCAAGCCCCTTCTGGATATATCCCATAATCGACTTCATCGACTTCTCATTGACTACCGGCCCCATGTTCGGGTTGAGCGTCGGATCGCCCACCGTGATCTTCTCCACGCGCTCCTTCAGCCGCTGCAGGAACTTGTCGTAGATGCGCTCGTCGATGATGGCGCGCGAGCACGCCGAGCACTTCTGGCCGCTGAAGCCGAACGCCGCACTCGCGACGCCCTCGACTGCCGCATCGATATCGGCGTCCGCGTCGACGACGATCGAGTCCTTGCCGCCCATCTCCAAGATGGTGCGCTTGATCCATATCTGGCCAGGCTGTTGCACCGCAGCGCGCTGGTTGATGTGCAGACCAACTTCCTTCGATCCCGTAAACGCGATGTAGCGCGTCTTGGGATGCTCGACAACCGCGTTGCCGAAGCTGTTGCCGTGGCCGGGACAGAAATTCACTACGCCGTCCGGCAGACCGGCTTCTTCCAGAATCTCGAAGAACTTCGCCGCGATGGCCGGAGAATCACCCGACGGCTTCAGAACAACCGTGTTGCCGCAAACGATCGACGCCAGCGTCATGCCGCCCATAATCGCGCCCGGAAAGTTCCACGGCGGAATCACTGCGCCGACTCCCAGTGGAATGTAGCGCAGCCAGTCGCGTTCGCCCGGCAACTGCACCAGAGTTTCTGCCTTCGCCAGCCGCTGCGCCTCCAGCGCATACAGAGTGGTGAAGTCGATCAGCTCCGCGATGTCGCCATCGGCCTCAGGCCAGTTCTTGCCGACTTCGAACACCATCCACGCCATCAGCTCGAACTTGCGCTCGCGCAGCAGATGGGCGACACGGAACAGCAGGTTCGTGCGCTCTTCCACCGAGCTGTACTTCCAGGTTTCGAAAGCCTTCAGTGCGGCCTGCATCGCCGGCTCAACTTCGGCAGCGCCTGCGGTCGAGAAAATTCCCACCACCTCCGACGGCTTGGCCGGGTTCAGCGACTGCGTCTTCTCTTCGGTTTTCACGCGTCGTCCGCCGATCACCAGGTCGTATTCGCGTCCCAGCTCGCGGCGGACTTTTTCGATCGCTGCACGCATGCGGCGAGTATTTTCGGGATTGCTCCAATCGATGGAAGGTTCGTTGGCGAATTGCTCGGGGATGGGAGCGTTGTTCATCGTCACAGCCGTGCGCGTTCCTTCGCGCGCGGGAGTCATCGTAGTACCCATAAGTGCAGTCCTCTCAGGAAGTCGATTCAGATAGGTGAGTCTAGTTCGGGCGTCTGTTAATAGATGCCGCGGTATGCACACTCGATTCGCGGCCCCGCGAACCCTCTATTTTACACGCTGTCAGCAACTTGCCACCTGTCTCGCCAACCGGCATCGCCCGGCTGAATTGCCTCGAGTTCGCCCTGTGATACCTTCCGCTCGTCCCCTGTTTGGCGGCTGGTTCGGGTCCACTACTGCTTTTCCGGACCGGCGAGGAGAGAAGTGAATGATCGGTCTTATCGTCATCATCGCGATTCTGGCGATTATCGCCTTCACGCTGATCGGCATTTACAACAGCCTGGTGCAACTGCGCGTCCGCGCCGACAACGCCTGGTCCGACATCGATGTCCAGCTCAAGCGCCGCTATGACCTGATCCCAAACCTGGTGGAGACGGTGAAAGGCTACGCCGCGCACGAAAAGGGAACCTTCGAGAATGTCGCCAAGTTTCGTAGTGCAGCGATGTCGGCGACTACTCCCGCGGAGAAGAGCGAAGCCGAAGGTCAGCTGACCTATGCGCTTGCGTGGATTGCTGGCCGTGGCTGAAGCGTATCCGCAGTTGCAGGCGAATCAGGAGTTCATGTCGCTGCAAGGCTCGCTTACCGGATTGGAAGACGCCATCCAGAATGCGCGGCGTTATTACAACGCTGTGGTCCGCGACTTCAACACTAAGATCCAGAGCTTCCCCAGCAACATCGTCGCCGGAATGTTCCACTTCCAGCAGAGACAGTTCTTCGACATTACAGAGCCAAGCCAGCGGGAGCCGGTGGCGGTGAAGTTCTGAGACTAGCAGCACTCAGCAATTAGCACTTAGCACTTAGCTAAAGCCTTGGATGCGGACAGGTCCGTGGAAACGCTGTAGCTGCCATTGACCGCCGGCTAATTGCTCAACTCGCCAAATGCTAAGTGCAAACTGTGCCAACTGCGGACATGGTTCTGCTCTGCATTGCGCTCGCCATCCCCGCCTTTGCGCGCGAGTGGCGCATCACCAACTTTTCCAGCAGCATGGAGGTTGCGCCGGACGGCACCATGACCGTGCGCGAGAATCTTGCAGGTTTCCTTTGAGGGCGAGTTTCACGGCATCTACCGCGACATCCCCATCCAGTATCCTGGCCCGCACGGCTCGAACTACACGCTCTTCCTCACCGTCACCGGCGTAACCGACGGCCAGGGCCGCAACCTCAAGTACGACTCCAGCGTGCAGGGCGACTTCCGCCATCTGAAGATCTACATTCCCAACGCGGTCAACACGACGAAGGTCGTCGACATCAACTACACGGTGAAGAATGCCGTCCGCTGGTTCGACGATCACGACGAACTCTACTGGAATGTCACCGGCAACGACTGGCCTGTCCCCATCGACAGCGCGATGGCGATCATTCTGTTTCCGCCGAACGCAGCCAACAATCTTCGTGGGCAGGCTTTCACTGGTGTCTACGGCTCGGAGGGACGGGATGCCACCGCAACCGTCAACGGTAACGTCGTCAAAGTCAGCACCAACAACGCGCTCGAAATGCGCGAGGGCCTGACCGCCGATGTCTACATCACCAAGGGCATACTCACGCAGCCCAGCCAGCTGACCTTCGCGCTGTGGTTCCTTCGCAGCAATGTCATCGTGCTGCTGCCGTTGTGGGCGTTCGTGGTGATGTTCTTTTTCTGGTGGACCAAGGGCCGCGATCCTAAGCCCGATATCTCAGTCGCGCCCATGTACGACCCTCCCAAGGACATGACGCCGGCCGAGGTCGGCACGCTGACCAACGACTCGGTTCATCCACGCGACATCACTTCAACGCTCGTGGACCTGGCGGTGAAGGGCTATCTCAAGATTGAGGAAGTCGAGTCGAAGATGCTGCTGTTCTCGCATCGCGACTATATCTTCCATTCGCTGAAGCCGCAGGGCAGTTGGAGCTCGCTGGAAGCGCACGAGCGCGTGATGTTGAATCACATGTTTCCGGCAGATGCCACACAGATCCGAATGTCCGAGCTGCGCAATCAGTTCTATGTTGCTATTCCCACCATCAAGGAAGATATCCTGGCGGAATTGCGTGGTAAGGGCATGTACAGCGTCGATCCCGATTCCGCGCACGCCTATGTCTTCATCGGGGTTCTATTAACTGCGGTGCCCTTTGTGCTGCTGCAGCTTTTCAAGATAGCGGACGTGCTCGCCTCGGTTGGAATGGTTATCCTTGCTGGCCTTATCTCCCTGATTATTGTTTTCCTCTTCGCGCGAATCATGCCGGCGAAGTCGCTGAAGGGTGTGCGCACCAAAGTCGAGATCCTGGGCTTGCAGGAATTCATTAATCGCGTAGATGCCGACCGGCTGAGGCGCATGCCGCCCGATACGTTCGAGAAGATCCTGCCTTATGCCATGGTGCTCGGCATTGAAAATCGATGGGCCAAGGCGTTTCAAGGCATCGTGCAGAATCCTCCAGCTTGGTATGTCGGACCGACACCCTATGTCGGCTTCAATCCCATCTTCTTCGCCGCCTCCATGCATTCCATGGCGACGGACGCCCATCAGGCCTTCGTAGCGGCTCCGCGCGCCAGCAGTTCCGGCTCAGGCTGGGGTGGTGGAGGCGGCGGGTTCAGCGGTGGCGGATTTGGCGGCGGGGGTGGAGGAGCGTTCTAACAGCAGCTGTCGGTTGTCCGTTTCGAGTTCGCCATTTTGGTTGCTTTTTGCCCGCGCCGACGCACTTCTTCATTGCAGCGATAGGGCGATTCCGTTACGCTAGCGCACATCCGGCCGCGCCATTTCCGCCGTTATCTGGAGTGACTTTCTCAGGTCATGCATTTCCATTACAACGCCCTGCCTGTACTGATCGCACTTGCGGTACTGGTAGCGGTGTTTGCGGCCATATCCCGCCAGGGAATCAAGGAGCCGGTACGGCTCTGGCTGACGGCCTGGTCTCTCATCTTGCTGCACTCGCTGGTTGACTTCGCGCATTTCAAACCTCATTTGCTGGCCAAGATTGAGCTGGCGGTTGGATTGTGTGCTTTGGAAATGGCCAGCGTGGTTTTCGTGGTCTCGGTCGCACCGCAGGCCCGAACCTCTCTTCGGCAACTGGTGCTAACGCTCGTGCTGGGTATTCCGCTGATCGTATACACGAGCGCGATGCTGTGGGATGTGCATACCAAAGTTTTGTACTACGTCCTGATTGTGTTGTGGCTGACGGCCATATTAGTGCTGTTGTTCACCTGGCACAAGAAAATCACACTGTATGTGGGCCTGGTTACTTTCGCATCGATTGGAGTAGCGGCGCTGCTGACCGCGCTTGTCGCCTACGGCAAGGAAGAATACGGGATGCATGCCATACTCGCGGCGCTGAATTTCTCTGCCGCCGCTTTGTACTGGTATCGCATGCGGCGCGCTTCTGCGGGCGTGCTGGCTACTGTATTCGGCTTCGCTGCCTGGGGCCTCACGTTGCCCGCCGGAATTTTAATATCCTCCGTCGCTCCGTCAATTCGCATTGAGGCCGAGGTCTGGAACATTCCCAAGTATCTGGTAGCGGTTGGCATGATCGTCACCTTGCTGGAGAATCAGATCCTGGAAAGCGATCACCTGGCCTATCACGATGCCCTGACCGGGCTGCCCAATCGCCGGCTGCTGCAGGATCGGCTGGTGCAAGCCTTAGCTCGTGCCGATCGGGACAATCACAAAGTCGCGGTCCTCCTTCTGGATCTGGACGACTTTAAGGAAGTGAATGACAACTTTGGACACCGCATTGGGGATGCGGCCTTGCAGCAGGTGGTCGCCAGGCTCTCCGGCCGGATGCGCAGCTCCGATACCTTGGCGCGGTCCGGGGGCGATGAATTCACGATCGTTAGCGAAGTGACTTCTGCGGAAGGTGCGCAGACCTTGGCTCTGGCCTTGGAGTCGGAATTACTTGATCCGTTACAGGTGGAACACGCCCTGGTGCACACCGGCGTGAGCGTGGGATACGCTCTCTATCCCGACGACGCGAGCACTCCTGATGACCTCTGCGCCGCCGCCGATCGAGCCATGTATGTCGCCAAACGCGGCATTGGCTCACTGTAGTCTTCCAGAACCAGGATGCGTTTTCGGCTACTCGCGCAGCCGTGACCGCTCCGCGTCTTTCCAGACTTCGTAATGCGTCCAGGTAGCAGTGGATCGCGCATTCGCCGTCTCTGATACGAACCGAATGCGGATAACCTCACCGTTCTTGCGCTTCAGAGCGAAAATGCCCTGCATGCCTCCGTCTCTCACAAATTGCTCGTACATGGGAGCGACGTGCGCGCCGGTGGGAAAGCTGAGGTCGTCAATGCGCATGTTCAGCAATTCCTGCCGGCTGTAGCCCAGCAGCTCACAGGCGCTGTCGTTGACGGAAATGTAGCGGCGGTTTGAATCGACTTCTACCTGGGCAGGAGGGATCACCGGAATCATATGTCGAGGGCCATGACAGTGGATGCCTCGTCCCAACCGGCGGTTTCAACTTTCAGATACGCCAGCTAGATTCCGTAGTGCAGCTTCCGCAGACCTTCCTTGTACGCGTCGCGCGTGTGTTTAGCTTGTTTCTGAGCGTCTTGCACGGCGAAGTCGGCGCTGTCCCAGCGTTCCATGGCGGTTTCGGAGTGGTCGGGAGTAGCCAGTGCCTCTTCGGCACGAATCGCGGCCACCCATTGATCGACGGCCTGTTTGTAGCTCTGTTGCAGTGCGTCCAGATCGGGCTTGTTCATAAGTGACGGATGGTAGAGCACCGCTTAGATGCGGTCAACGCTCGACGGCGTGGTTTCACAGAAAATTAATCCTGCGCCTGTTTTCTTTCAGGCTTCGGCAGGTCGCAGAAGAAGACACTGAGCCTCGATCGGACCGAAACGAAACACAGGTTCTTCGCTGATCACTATTCACAGCCACTCCCGGCGCTAATATCGAGATATGAAGAAACTTCGGGTGGGCGTGCTGTTTGGCGGACGCAGTGGTGAGCATGAAGTCTCGCTACTGTCGGCGGCCTCGGTTCTGAACGCGATTGATAAGACCAAGTACGAAGTAGTGCCGATCGGCATCACGAAGGCTGGCCGCTGGGTCACGGCGGCTCACGCCGAGCGACTGTTGAAGGGCAAGGCTGCAGACGCGCCCGAAGCTCGTCATCTGCGTGCCGGTGATCCCGAGACAACGGCCGCTGCCGCTGTTCTAGCTCGCGGCGAGGGAGTGGTTGTGCCGCCGATGCCGGGAGAGAATCATTCCTCGCTTATGCCATTCGAGACCGACGCCCATCAGCTTCGAGCTGCCATTAATCCCGTCGATGTCGACATCATCTTCCCGGTTCTGCACGGCACCTTCGGCGAGGATGGCACGATCCAGGGACTGCTCGAGTTGGCCGACATCGCGTACGTCGGCGCGGGTGTGGTCGGCTCCGCCGCCGGTATGGACAAGGACGTGATGAAGCGACTCTTCCGCGATGCCGGTCTGCCGATCGTGAAGCACGTCACGATTCTTCGGGCAGGCTGGCGCGAGCAGCCCAAGCAAGTTCGCAAGCAGATCGAAAGTAAGCTGAAGTATCCCGTCTTCGTGAAGCCGGCGAATCTGGGATCGTCCGTTGGCATCAGCAAGGTTCACGATTCCAGCGAACTCGCCGCGGCGATGGACGAGGCCTCGCGCTTCGACCGCAAGCTGGTGATCGAGGAGGGCGTCGGCGGAAAGAAAGGCAAGGCGCGGGAGATCGAGTGCTCGGTGCTGGGCAACGACAAGCCGATTGCCTCAGTAGCCGGTGAAATCGTGCCCATCAAGGAGTTCTATGACTACAGCGCCAAGTACCTGGTGGAAGGGTCGGAGTCGATCATTCCGGCCAAAATCGGCAAGGCCAAGCAGAAGGAAGTGCAGCAGCTCGCCGTGGCTGCCTTCCAGGCAGTGGACTGCGCCGGCATGGCGCGCGTGGACTTCCTGATGGACCCGCGCACGACGAAGATGTACGTCAACGAGATCAACACCATCCCAGGCTTCACCTCGATCAGCATGTATCCCAAGATGTGGGCGGCGACCGGCATCTCTTATCCCGAACTCATGGATCGGCTGATTCAACTTGGCCTGGATCGGCACGCCGAAAAGAAGCAGAATCAGTACAGCCGATGAATAGAGGAGGACCGGGGTGGAGCACCGCTTCAGCGGTGCAGTTCGTCCGATTTTGTCTGATCGGCTTTACAGGTTGCTGAAAAACTCAATTGTGGAATGTTTTGAAGGGGCGCAGCTTCAGCTGCGCCGTTGCAAGTCTTTTGTTCTTGTCATCACGAGGAGGCCTTCAGGCCGACGAGGGATCTGCTTCTCGACTTTTTCCGCAGCCTCTCAAAGGCGTGCCCCACCCTATTCATACGCCAGCGCGTCAATCGGGTCCTTCTGCGCAGCCTTGATCGCCGGATAAAACGCGCCCAGCAATGAGCCCACCAGCGCAATAATCGCTGCCTTCACCAGCAGCTTGAGGGTAATCATCACCGGCAGCGTTTCGAAACGGACTCGCAGGCCGGCTTTGGCGGCATAGCTGAAAAGGATGCCCAGAATAATTCCGCCGATTGCGATCAGCAGCGTCTCCCGCAGCACGACATTCACGATGTAGAGCTTGTCCGCACCCAGCGATTTGAGGATGCCGATCTCGCGCGTGCGTTCCATCACCGCCGTGTACATCGCCTGGAAGATCACGATGAAGCCGATGATCATGGCGATGCCGATTACCACATCGATCACCGTGTTCAGCCCGGGAATGCTGGCTGAAGTCATCAGCGACAGATACTCCTGGATGGAGTGCACACCATACTGCTGCATGCCAGGAATGTTCTTGATGTCTTGGACAACAGCGTCGGCATTCTTGGGATCGTCGAGTTTGACGTAGAAAATGGTCGCTTTGCCGGCGGCGCCGATCAGGTCCTGCAGCGTGGCAATGGGAACGAACTTGCGTGCGCCTTTGCCATGCTCCACGATGCCGCAGATGCGGAAGTCGTGGTTCAGAGCCTGCACCGTGTCCCCGACCTTAATGTGGCCCGATGCCGCTTTCAAGTCGTCAATCAGCATGTCATACGGCCCCTGGAAGGGACCGCCGGCAAGGTAATGAAAGCCTCCCGTCACCGAATCGAAGGACTGCAAATCGATACCGTAGAGCACCTCCAGGCTCTTCGAGATCGTCGTCTGGGTCACGACCGGAGCAGCGGCAATCACATGCGGTACCTTCATCAGCCGGTTCGCGACCTTGACGGAAACCGGCGCGCCATTCATACCCATCAGCAGCGACGAGCCCGGCGGCTGCACCATGATGTCGGCTCCCAAGCTTGCCTGGCGGCCGCTGGTGTCATTCAGCATACCCAGCATTATGCCGACGATCAGCAGGATGAGCGTGACTTCGACTCCGACCGCAACCACGCTGATGATGGTGCGAAACGGCCGGTACAGCAGATTGGCAAAGACCATCCGATTCATCATGGGAAACTCGATTGTATAGGATGCGAGAGGAAGCGAGCGTGCACTGCGGGAGGTACACTGCAGCGGCAAACGGCTCTAGAACGCTGCTCCCACGCCCGACTGTCTTCGGCGGGTGCTTGCGATTCACCACGTGAACGCCATCGCGCCAGCGCTCGTCGATCTCAACCAGCGTCCACTCGACCCGCGGAGAGAGATAGCGCAACAGCGCGTCAGTCGCGGGATGAACCCGCAGAGCCGGAGCGATCAGGTAGAGCAGTGGCGGCGCGCTCGAAATGTCTCGTCCGGCGAAATATCCATTGCGGGTGAACTCGCCGTGCTGCTGATGCCACCGGACCCGCGCCCAATAGTCCAAGCCCTGCAGGGGCAGATGAATGTCCTCATTCGCCTTCAGCTCCAGAATCGCAAGCCGCCCATCCAGCGTGCACGTCAGCACATCGAGCATGGCGCGATCAGCGGCGGCAAATGCCGGCACCTGCGAATAGACAAAACGGCCATCAAGCCGCTCATCGACCGCCCGCACATCTCGCGTGATGAGACTTTCCAGCCAGCGCTCCGGCGCCAGTCGGAAGAACAAATTAGTCTGCGAGCCGTCGGGCTGGCGCTCCTGACAAATGCGCTGCACCAGTTCACCGAAGAGCGCTTCGCTGTTCTCGTCGAGTTCGTACTCGGCTGGTGCGACGCCAAAAATAATCGACTCGCGATTGCGGAACGAACCTGCCTCCGGGGCCATCCGCGCCCGCGCGAACTCCAGCCCATAAAGGCGAAACACAATCTCAGAAGGAGATTCGACCGTGACTTCGGCGCCAGGCACCAGCGCATGGATTCGGGCAGTGGATGTTGCAAAGCGTTCCCGTGCGGCCTGAACATCAACCGCGTGCGTGAGCCGCGTGATGATGTTGCCGCTATCAGCTATGTCGATCGACTCACAGGTCTCGGAGCGCTCGTCGAGTTCGTAGAGCTGCCACTTGGCGGCTTCGGCATTTAGATTGGCTGCTCTCTGGCGCACAATCTCCGAGAGTCCTGGCGGCAAGAAAAGCTTCAATCCCTCCACAACCGCGCGCCCAGCCAGCTGCTTCCGCTGGTAGTCCATCCAGAGAATACCGAAGGTGAGGGCTGCGTCCACCGACGCCTGTGCCTCCTCAGAATTGACGCCAAGAACCGCAAACGCACTTTGTCCGGCGCGCAACAAGCCGCGCGTATAAACCGGGCTGAACGAATGCTCCAGGTCGGGGCTGCTGCTGACCTTGTCCAGCTTGAATCCGGGATACTCGCGCCGCAGCAGTCGTTCCAGCAACGATTGATATCGCGCCCGCGCAGCGCGCTTGGCCGTGCCGTTGCGATGATCGCGGTCAGCGCAGATCTCCAGCAGATTCGGCTGCGACTGTCCGAAGCGAAGCACCTGCAGGCGCACGGAGCGGTCTTTCTCCTCGGCATCGAGCACGCGCCGAACGGTGTTGCGCTCCTCCGACCACATGTGGAGCACGCACTTGCCTTCGCCCGACACGGAATATCTTGCTGAGCTGAAGTCGAACAGAACGGCGCCGTCTTCGATGGCAACGGCGTGTGGCGCAGAAGCGAGAAACTGCTCCAGCAGATGAGTCAGCGATTCGGCGGAAATACTTGACGTTGGCACCAAGATGTCCAAGTTTGATTGTAGTCCGCTTGCCGGCTCGCTCAGCCTCAGCGAGCACACCTGTATGTGATAATAAGAAGTCGGGAGAACGAGTTCTGGCTGTTTTCCGTCGACGTAGATAGCTTGTTTTGTCGCGCAATCTGTTTCGTGTCAGAGCACGGCTTTAGTGTCTGCGTGAGAACCGGCTTTTCTTCCAGACTGTGGAGTAGGAGGCTTGAAAAACCAGAGCGCCGCAGGCGCGTGGCATGATAGCCCAGCATGGAGCGAAGCGGAATGCTGGGTGAAATGGGAAAATGATCCAAGTCCCCCGGGGACGACAGCGTTTTCACGCACTCACTTTAGTCGTGCCGACACGCGGTCTTATTCCCACTCGAAGCCCGCGACAGATGCCGAGCGGCCGCATGCCTCCGTCAACTCCCGTTTTCTATACCCCTGGGATCGACCATGGTGCGATTCCTGGGTTCGGAACATCTAATTCAAGAGTGACTATGGACAAGAAGTTTTTCTTTGAGCGCTACGGGTTGGCGCAAGCCGACATCGAGCGCTATCTGGCTGCCGCGCTATCCGCCGGCGGCGACTTTGCGGACCTCTATTTCGAATATCAAACTTCCACCTCGGTATCGCTGGACGAGAGCATGGTGAAGTCGGCCACGCAGGGCATCTCGGTGGGTTGCGGTGTTCGGGTTCTTTCGGGCGAGCGCACCGGTTACGCCTACACTGACGATCTGTCGCCCGATCGCATTTTGCACGCGGCGCGAACTGCCGCGATGATTGCCCGCGGTCCAGCGAAGCAACCGGTCGTCGGGCTGACGGACAAGCCCGCGCACAATCTATATCCTGTGCCGTTGCCTTCGGTCGAAGCGGATGTGCTGGCCAAGGTCGATCTGGTGCAGCGTGCCGACAAAGCCGCGCGCGAATACGATCCTCGCATTCACGAAGTGCGCGTTAGCTATGCTGACGAATTGCGCACAATTCTGGTGATCGGTTCTGACGGCAGTTTTGCGGAGGATTCCCAGCCGTTGGCTCGCATGAGCGTCTTCTGCATCGCCAAATCGCAGGCCGCGGGTTCGGCTCGCGGCAGTGCTGGTGGCGGCGGGCGGGTCGCGCTGGATTACTTCCAAAGCGATGCTTCACCCGAACACTTTGCCAAAGAAGCGGCGCGTCAGGCGATCATTCAACTCGATGCACGCGATGCGCCGGCGGGCGAGATGGAGGTCGTGCTCGGTCCGGGCTGGCCGGGAATTCTGCTGCACGAAGCGATCGGCCATGGCCTGGAAGCCGACTTCAATCGCAAAAAGACATCGGCGTTTTCAGGAATGCTGGGCCGCCGTGTTGCCAGCGACAAGTGCACGGTGGTCGACAACGGTACGATGCCGGGCCGTCGCGGATCGCTCAATGTCGACGACGAGGGCAACCCCACCGAGAACACCGTTCTGATCGAAAAGGGAATCTTGAAGGGCTATCTCTCCGACAAGCTCTCGTCGCGGCTGATGGGCATTCCGAATACCGGCAACGGTCGTCGCGAAAGCTATCAGCACATTCCCATGCCGCGCATGACGAATACCTATATGCTCGCGGGTCAGGATTCGCCCGAGGACATCATTCGCTCCGTCAAGTACGGTGTTTATGCGGTGAACTTCGGCGGCGGCCAGGTTGACATCACGAATGGCAAGTTTGTGTTCTCGGCATCCGAAGCCTATTTGATCGAAGATGGCAAGGTTACGTCGCCGCTGAAGAACGCTACGCTCATTGGCAACGGGCCGGATGTGCTGACCAGGGTTTCCATGGTCGGCAGCGACTTGCAACTTGATGAAGGCATCGGTACCTGTGGTAAGGATGGGCAGTCGGTGCCGGTGGGGGTTGGTATTCCAACCCTCAAGGTTGATCGGCTGACGGTCGGCGGGACCGGCGGGTAAGCGGCATCTCCTTTCGGTTGTCATCCCGAGCGCAGCGAAGCGGAGTCGAGGGACCTGTTGTTCCTCCGATACGCTTGGCTGTCGGCGGGAAAGCAGGTCCCTCCACTCGGGCGAAGCCCTCGGTCGGGATGACACCCGGAATAAAGCGACAATAATCCCACATTGTGGGACTCCTACGTAATGGGACAAATATCCAGATGACAGTTTCAACTGCAGAACGCCAGACCGAGCCAAAAACAACCTCAACCGATCTCCGGGAAATTGCGAGCGACGTGGTTCGCCGCGCCATGCAGGGCGGAGCTACAGCGGCTGAAGCTGTTGCCATGGACGGCAGCGAGTTCTCGACCGTGGTCCGACTCGGCGAGGTGGAGACGCTGAAGGAGTCCGGCTCCAAGGGCATCGGCGTGCGCGTCTTCTTTGGCCAGCGTGCGGCCAGCACCTATTCCAGCGATCTCACACCTGCAGGCATAAAGCGGATGGTGGACTCGGCGCTGAGGCTGGCGAAGGTTACCAGCGAGGATCCCTTCGCCGGGATTCCGGAGGCCGCGCAATTGGGCAAGCTGGAAGGTGACCTCGACCTCTATCACGAAGATGTTTATTCGCTTTCGACGGCGGATCGCATCGATTATGCGCGGCGGGCTGAAAAAGCGGCGATCGATGCTGACCCACGCATCACCAACTCCGAAGGCGGGAACTTCGATGCTGCCATCGGCTACAAGGTGCTGGCGAATTCACACGGTTTTGTCGGCGATTATCAGCGCTCCTACTGTTCTGTCTCAGCTGTGCCAATCGCGCAGATGGAAGGCGCTGCCATGCAGCGCGATTACTGGTACTCGGTCGCGAATACTTTGACGAAGCTGCAATCGCCTGAGCAGGTTGGTCAGATTGCAGCCAAGCGAACTCTGCGACGTCTCGGCGCGCGCAAGGTGAAAACGGCGAAGGTCCCGATTGTCTTCGAACACACCATTGCGGGCGCGCTGGTAGGGCACATCTTCGAGGCGGTCAATGGCGACTCGGTTTATCGCGGCGCGTCGTTCCTGACGGACAAGCTGAACGAGAAGATCGCCGGTGACAACATCGACGTCATCGATGACGGCACCATGCCTGGCGGCTTCGGAACCAGTCCGTTCGACTCCGAAGGCGTACCCAGCCGCAAGACGGTCGTCGTCGAAAAGGGGGTTCTGAAGTCCTACCTGCTGAACACCTACACTGCGAAGAAACTCAAATTGCAGACGACCGGCAACGCCTCACGTGGTCTGGCGGGGACACCGGGGATTGGGCCGGGCAACTTCTTCCTCAAACCAGGAACGAAGAGCGCGGAGCAGATGATCGCGGACATCAAGGATGGACTTTTTGTGACCGAATTTCTCGGCTTTGGCGTCAATCTCGTGACCGGCGACTTCTCGCGCGGCGCCAGTGGCCTCTGGATTCAGAACGGTGAGCTGACATTTCCTGTTGAAGAGATTACCGTCGCCGGCAATCTCAAGGACATGTTCTTCAACATCTCCGAGATTGGCAACGACCTCGAATTCCGCAGCTCCATCGCCTCCCCTACCCTGCGAATTGATGGGATGACGGTCGCCGGCGAATAACGGGTCGAGCCCGATACTTGTCATCCCGAGGAGGCCTTCAGGCCGACGAGGGATCTGCTTTTCACACGCGGCGCTTGAATGACCGCGCTTCAGAACGCCGCCAGCAACTCGCGCTTCTTCTCTTCGGGCAAGAATGATGCTCGGAAGGAAGTCCGCGCCAGTTCGCGCAGCTCGGCATTGCTAAAGCCGAAGCCGTCCCGCGCGATCTCGTATTCCTTGTTGAGGGTCGTGTGGAACATGTCGGGGTCGTCGGTGTTCAGCACCACCGGCACGCCCGCGTCGAAGAGTTTTCGGACCGGATGTTCGTCGATGTCGTGGCAGCAACCTGTAACAGCATTACTGGTTATACAAATTTCGACCGGGATTTGCTGCTCGGCGAGGTAGCGCACCAGTTTCGGGTCGTGGATTGCGTGCAGTCCATGTCCAATGCGATCCGGCTTTAGCTCACGCAGCGCGCCCCAGATCGATTCCGGCCCAACTGTCTCTCCCGCATGGACTGTTAATCGCAAGCCATTCTTCGCGGCGTGTTCGTAGACATCGCGAAACTGCTCCGGCCCAGCCTTTCGTTCGTCGCCACCGATTCCGATTCCTACCACATTGTGGGACTTCAGCCTGATGGCCTCATCGACGACCCGTTGGGCCTCGTCTACGCCGAAGTGGCGGACGGCATCGAGGATCCAATACAGAGAGACACCAAAATCGCGCGTCCCGCGCTGGCGGCCGCGTTCAGCGCCTTCGAATAGGGGGGCGAATTCCTGTCCACGCCAGTGCACCACGCCAGCCGAGATATACACCTCGGCGTGAACGACATTTTGCGCGTGCAGCTTCTGCATCATGCGATAGGTCACGAGTTCGTAATCGTCGGCCGTGCGCAGGCGCTCGGTGACCGCTTTGAACGCCAGCATGAATCCGGTGAAATCCTTGTAGCGATACAACTCGCGAGCTTCGTCTTCGGTGAAAACGCGACCGCTATCTTCGAGGTTTCGGTAACGATTGTTGGTGGCGGACAGCGGTGTGGGATGACGTCGGCTCAACTCTGACAATGTGGGAGGGTCGACAGAACCCTCGAGATGCAGATGGAGTTCGGCCTTGGGGAGCGATTGAATGAAGTCGTCGCTCACTGCTTGGTGACCGTCTGGAGAGCGGGCTTGGAATTGGCCGGGCTGAATTCGCTGCGGTGGCGGCTATAGAGCCAGTAGACGGCCATGCCGATGATCAGCCAGGCGAAGAAGCGCAGCCACGTCAGGATCGGCAGTCCCGCCATCAGCAATATGCAGAAGAGTACGCTGAGGATTGGCGCAGCCAGTCCGCCCGGCGCACGGAAGCCACGACGCCGATCCGGCTGCTTGTAGCGCAGAATAATTACGCCGAGCGACACCAGCACAAACGCAAACAGCGTGCCGATATTCGACAGATCCGAGAGCGTGCCGATGTCGAGAATGCCGCCGGGAATTCCAACCAGAAACCCGGCGATCCAGGTCGCGATGGCCGGCGTGCGGAAGCGCGGATGGACGTTGCTGAAGACTTTCGGCAGCAGGCCATCGCGCGACATGGAGAACCACACTCGCGCCTGTCCCAGCTGAAAGACTAGCAGGGACGAGATCATGCCCATCATGGCGCCGAAGAGCACCGCCAGTTCGGTCCAGCGCAGCAACTCCGACTTTGTGGTACCTGCCAGCATGCTCATGCTGTTGACCACGGGAGCGGCATCGTCGATCAGTGATCTCCATGGCACCAATCCAGTGAGCACGACGGCGACCGCAATGTAGAGGATCGTGCAAACAATCAGGGTTGCGATGATGCCGATGGGAATGTCACGTTGGGGGTTGCGCGCTTCCTCAGCTGCCGTCGAAACCGAGTCGAATCCGATATAAGTGAAGAAAATGATGGAGCCGCCGGTCAGCACTCCCGACCAGCCTTCGGGAACGAAGGGATGGTAGTTCGTCGGATGAATGAAGCGCATGCCGACGAAGACGAACGCCAGGATGGCCGCGATCTTCAGCAGGACCATGATGTTGTTGGTCTCGGCCGATTCGCGAATCCCGCGCACCAGTACCACCGTCAGGATCAAGACGATCAGGAACGCTGGGATGTTGAAGCCGAAGTGCCAGCCCGGGTTGTAGAGAACGTTGCCCTTAAGATCGGTGAGGCCGCCGGGCAGATACGCGGGCGTGATCCAGCGCAGCGCGGGATGCCATCCGAACCACGTGAACGTAGCTTCCATGTGCGCGGCGAAACCCACGCTCACAGCCATGTTGCTGACGGCGTATTCCAGGATCAAGTCCCAGCCGATGATCCAGGCGATCAACTCGCCCATCGTCGCATAGGTGTAGGTGTAAGCGCTGCCGGCGATGGGGATCATCGAGGCCAACTCGGCGTAGCACAGCGCAGTGAAGCCGCAGACGATCGCGACCAGCACCAACGACAGCGCGAGCGCTGGGCCTGCACCCGGACGGCCGAGTGTTGCTGTGTGATGGACGATGTAGTCGGCGAGCGGGCTGTTCAGGATGGAAGGCGTGTCGAATTTCTGGCCTGCGATCGCGGTGCCGATGACGGTGAAGATTCCAGAGCCGATGACTGCGCCGATACCGAGCCCGGTGAGCGACCACGGTCCGAGCGATTTCTTGAGCCGATGTTCCGCCTCCTGCGAGTCGGAGATCAGCTTGTCAATGGACTTGCATGCGAAGATTTGTTTCGCCAGGGTATCGCTCCCGGGAGTGGAATCAGTCTGAATTCAAACAGAACGGCGTGATGAGGGCAAGTCGGGCGGAAAAATCAAATCACCGTGGGTTATCGCCCCGAAGCAGTCGAGCGCATCACCCGGCCTTGACCTTCTTCGGCCGGCCGCCCAAGCGTCCATTGGCACGTGAAGCACGCCTCTTTGCCACAGTCGTGCGCTTCCCGCCTATTGCGCCCAGCCTTGCGGCCATCCATTTGGGAGATCCGAGAAGCCCTTCCAGGAGCGCAGGGAGGTAAAGATCCGCGTCGAGTTTAGGAAAATGAAGACCCAGTCCGGAGGGAGTGATTTCGATCCGCTGCAACTGGGCGTCGGTTGCATGCTGGAGGCCTTCTGCATCCCGGGGAGAAAAGCTGATTTCAACGCCGGATGCCAGGCTGACTACGACTCGCCCCATCTTGCGATCATAGTGAGCGGCAGTCGCCGGAGGCGTTTTCCTGAGTTGTCTGCGGCCTCGTTCGTTAGCGGTCCGTAACTCATCAGTCGACGCCATGAATCCGCTCCCATTCCTTGCATAGTCTGCCAAGCGCCAGTTCCAGCTCTCGGCGGATGCGTCCGATTTCCGAGCGCCCACATTCGAATAGTTTTCGCGAAGGGCGACCGGCCCGTTGGGGCAGTTGAGCTCGAACACAGCTTCACAATTCTTGCCGATAGCATGCACGTGAGCGGGGCGGTGATCGTTCGGATAAATCGTGACCCGCCAGCCCGCGAAGCGCAGGATCGTTGGCATCGAAATTATAACCTAAACGCTTAGGTTTCTATAAGCGGAGGTGTATTTTCTCGTTATTTGCCCGGCGCCAACGTCTCCAGGAAGTAGTCGTCGATCATATGGAACAGGTGTGTCTGGGTGGTGAATCCGGCGATGCCGTGCGTCTTGCCGGGATACATCATCAGCCGGAATTGCTTGCCCGCCTCGATCAGATTGTTGACCATCTGAATCGTGTTCTGGACGTGCACGTTGTCGTCACTGGTGCCGTGTACCTCCAGCAATTGGCCATGCAGGTCGGCGGCAAAGTTGACCGGCGAGCTGTCCTTGTAACCTGCTTCGTTCTCTTTCGGCAGGCCCATATAGCGCTCGGTATAGATGGAGTCGTAGTTGCGCCAGTCGGTCACCGGCGCGACCGACACTCCCGACTTGAACTGGTCGCTGTGCTCCAGTGCGTAGAGCGTGAAGTATCCGCCGTAGCTCCAGCCCCAGAAGCCAACACGAGTGCGGTCAAGCTGCGGGAACTGATCGAGCGCTTCTTTCATGGCGGCGAGCTGGTCACTCAATTCGACCGGGCCGAAGTGATGCTTAATAGGCAGCGCGAAGGCCTTGCCACGATTCGCCATGCCGCGGTTGTCCACATGCAAAACAGCGAAGCCCTGTCGCACGAGGATCTGATCGAAGAGATCATAGCCAATCCAGAAATCGCGGACCGTCTGCACGCCGGGGCCACCATAGGGATTGAGAATGAGCGGAGCCTTGCCGTTGGCGTTCATCGGTCCACCTGGCGGTGGAAACAGAATCTCGCCTTCCAGCTCAGTTACATTGTCGGCCGCGACGAACTTAACGAACTTGGGCGTAAGCAGGTTGTAGGCTTCAACACTGCGCGGCTTCCAAAACGGTGTACAGTCGCCGTCGACTTTGCAGATGGACGTCGTCGGCGGCGTGGTCAGCGCTGAGAAGTTGTCGACGTAATACTTTGCGTTCTTGGGATCAAAGTCGGCGAAGTGAGTTCCGTCCTGCTGCGACATGCGGCGGAATTTCTCACCATCCAGTCCGACGGCGAACTCGTCGCGCTGCAGTACGGCGCCGTCATTCGAGGAGAAAAATACCGTGCTCGTCTGGCTGTCGACACCATCGATGCTTTCCACCTCCCAGTCGCCGCTAGTAAGCTGCTTCACCATCTTGGCCTGGGCGCCAAGCGGGTTCTGCTTATCGAAGCGGTAGAGGTAAATGTGATTGTGGCCGTCGCGCCAGCTCGTCCAGAGATATCCATCGCCGGAATCGAGCAGTTTGAAGTCGACTTCGGGATGCATGTCGATCCAGGCATCGGTGGTCTCGGTCATCATGAGCTGCGACTTGCCGTTCTCGACGTCAACAAAATAGAGATCGAGTCGATCCTGAACGCGATTGAGAGCCATAGCCCAGATCAGTCCGTCGCGCACCCAGCCGAAGCGCGGAATCAGCACGTTGGGATCGTTTCCCAATGGCAAGGCGCCATTGCCGCCTCCGCCAGCCGTGATCCACTTCACCTTGCTGCCGTCGCTCTTGATGACGCCGATCCGCACGCCAGGGTTGGGATCGCCGGGTTGAGGATACTTCTCATGGTCGACAGTGGGATGAACAGGGATCCAGTCGGTGATGGGATAGGTCGGCACATCCTTCTCGTCCATTTGCAAGAAGACCATCTGCTTGCCATTGGGCGACCAAAAATAATTGCTGCGCGTGTAGAGTTCCTCCTCGTAGACCCAATCGACTTCGCCGTTCAGCAGATTCTCACTGCCATCCCTGGTGAGCTGGCGCTCGGCGCCGCCATCCACCGGGCGCACGTAGAGGTCGTGTTTGCGGACGTAGGAGATGCGATCGCCGTTCGGCGAGAACTTGGGATCTTCGCTCTCATCGTTGCTGGAGGTGAGCTGCACCGCCGTACCGTTGTCGAGGCTATAGAGCCAGAGCTGACCCATGGAGTCGAAAAGGAGATGCTTGGAGTCGGGCGCCCATTGATAGGCGGCGATGGAGTAGCGCTGCGCGGCTTCCTTTTTGCGCTCATCCTTGATCGCGCTTGCCGGAGGAGCAAGCGTCGCCAGTTTACCGCTGGCCACCAGCACGGCCGATTTTCCAGTGGCGACGTCGACGTAGTAGAGTTCACCCTGATCGCCGCTGTCGTTGCGTTGTACGAACGAGACTCTGGTCCCGTCGGGACTCCATTGCACGTTCTCCGGGCCGCGGCCGAGAATGCCGCCGGGTTTGTTCATCTCTTCGATGGTCAGTTGCTTTTGACCTTGCGGCGCCGGCGAGACGGTTTGTGCAGTAACGAGAGAACAGCAGAAGAAAAGGACGAAAGCAGCGAACCAGGCTTTCACGGCAACTCCGGAATGTGAATTTTGGACTGCGGAAAAGTTTATATCAGGAGGGCCGAAGTAGGCGCGCAGGCCGAGCCGGCGTGCCCAAAAGCAGGCAGGACGGGGCGAAATGCGATCACCACGCGTGATCTGTGGAGTTAGTGCGCGATCTGATACAGACGCAGCAGTTCCACCACCACAATGAAGATGCCGACGCAGAAATACAAATTGCGAGCGGTCTCGGTGCTCAAAGCCGCAGGCAAAGGGACGCCGCGTTGACGAAAGACCAGTACGAGCGAGCGTTCGCGCTCGAGAATGAAGTCGGCGATGCGGCGGTGGCACGCCGCCATCAGAAGGCCAAGAAGAAGTCGCGCAATTTCGAGTGGCATATAACAATCGTAAGGTCATGAGCGAAAGTCGCTCAATAGGCCGAACACCTTAACCCAGCAATTAGCAACTAGCAATTAGCAACTAGCTATTGGATCCCTCCACGCGCCGAATACTGGGCCTGCGCTAGTATCTTTAAAATCTGCAGACTTCAGACCGGCCCTCGCGCGGGAGCAGTCGCCAACTGCGAACTGATGGGTGACAATGCCCAACCGCGCTGTTAGCTGCTCAACTCTAATCGCTAATCGCTAGTTGCTGATTGCGGACGGCTGTCTGCCGCGTGCTAGAATCCAACAAGTCCCCCATGAATTCCATTCTTAACAAGCTGATTGACCTGCAACAGGTCGACACGCGCATTGCCGCATTGCACCGTGAAATTGCGGCCTTGCCCAAGGAAGTCGCGCAGATCGAAGCCAAGCTTGCCGGCTCAAAGGCCAAAGTGGAAGCGGCACAGGCGGCGATCAAGACTGACGAAGGTGCGCGGCGCAAGCACGAATCCGACATCAAGGACCAGCAGGAGAAGATCAGCAAGTATCGCGACCAGTCGCTGAAGGTCAAGACCAATCAGGAATACAAGGCGCTGCTGAGCGAGATCGAGCACGCGGAAGCCGAGATCGCCAAACTGGAAGATAAAGTTCTGGAGATCATGGTGGCCGCTGACTCGCGCAAAGACGGGCTGAAGCAGGCCGAGGCGACGCTCAAAGCCGACACCGCGGCGAACGAAAAGGAAAAAGAACACGCGCGGCAGCAGACAGCGGAAGACGAAAAGCAGCTGGCCGAGCTGACAGCGCAGCGCAACGAATTGCGCTCAGGCGTCGGCGACGACACGCTGCGCCACTATGATCGCGTGTTGAAGCTGCGCGGCTCGGCGATCGCCGCAGTGCACGACAACCAGATGTGCTCGGTCTGCCGCGTTATACTGCGCCCGCAGGTGTATCAGGATGTGATGAAGGGCGAAGAGATCCTCGCCTGCGATTCGTGCCAGCGAATTTTGTACTTCGTTCCGCCTCCTCCCAAGGAGGAAGAAGCGAAAGACGGCAAGCCACCAGCAGCTGCCGTTAAGCATGAAGAAGAAGCTGCGCCATTGGATGAAGCCGCTGCGCAGTAGACGTCTACTCTGCCCGTTCCGGAGTCCACTCACCTAAGAGCGCGAAGGTTTCGGAGGCCACAGGCGAGATCATGCCCGCTCCATTTTCTCCAATGGCTTCGTAGTATCCCTCGGCGCTGCCACCCGCGGATTGAGCCCAGAATGCCCAAGTGTCCCACTGCGTGACCACATCCTGAATCTGGAGATAGTAGGTCCCCGGTGGAAGCGCGAGATTGGGAACGGAAAAGCTCATCTGCCAGGCGAAGAATAGAAATTTCGTAAGGTAGGGCGGCTCGTAGTCGATTCAATCCCACGAAGCCGCTGCCCTTCACGTCGCCGCCGAATGGCTCCGTGGTGATGGTCCACTTCAGGTGCTGCGGGATGTTGCGGTCGTCGACGTCGTAGAGCGTGAGGATTACGCTGGTGATCGTGGCGGCCTGCGAGAGCTCGAACGAGTTGGTTACAGCCGATCCGAAGTTTACGTGGTAGTAGCCAACGTCTCCGTCAGCGCCATTGTTGTAGAGAGTTTGTTGAGCGACAGCCGGCACGGCAAGCAGAGCGATGATTGCCAGAGTGGTTGCGGTCAGGAACGACCGATGAATTTCCCGTGCGCACATGGAAAGGCTCCTTGCTACGTGCGTGATCTGATCGGTCTGATCGCCCCACTTGCTAGCTACAATCCCGGCAAGCATACACGCTCATTGCCCCATGGGCTAGGAGTATTTCGAAACCGCACCTGAGCAAAAACATGCAACATGCAAGACGGTGACGATGTATACTATACATCGTGAAGCGAACCCAGCTTTATCTCGACGAGGATCTCTGGCAGGCGCTGCACGCTCGGGCGCGCAGCGAGCAGACGACGATTTCCGACCTGGTACGCCGTGCCGCCAGGGAGCGCTATCTTGCTAACTTGGATCAGCGCCGCGAGGCAATGCAAGCGTTTGTTGGCACCGGTAAGGGGCGCTGGAACTTTGAGAATTCTCAGACCTATCTCCGTAACCTGCGTCGTAGTTCGAGGATGCAGAGGCTAAACAAAGCGTGAGCGTACTGCTCGACTCCGACATCCTTATCGAAGTTTCTCGCGGCAGAGACAGCGAGATTTTGACGCGCTGGGCAGTTCTGGCCGAGGCTGAAGATGCGATCTTGTATTCTCCCGTTACCGAAGCCGAACTTTGGGCAGGTGTGCGACCCCGTGAATATCAAGCGCTAACCGATCTTCTTGGCAGCTTGGTTTGCGTTTCCATCGATAAGGCAATCGGACGGCGCGCGGGCGAATATCTAAAGCGCTATGGGAAGAGTCACGGAGTGGAATTGGCCGATGCGCTTATCGCGTCTGCCGCGGTGCTGAACGAAGCTAAGTTATGGACCCGCAATCGTAAGCACTACCCGATGACGGATCTCACGTTTTATTAGCTCGGACCGCTGCACTATGGCGAATCGGCCGGCTGTCATTACGGTGTAGCCGCCTTCCGCAGGTGCCTATCGTGAAATAGTGCCCGCTCACGCTTCGTACTTCACGAGCGCTGCCATGCCTGCTTCGAGGTGCCAAATGATGTGGCAGTGGAGGAACCACAGCCCGGGATTATTGGCATCGAAGGCCACGGTCACGGTGGCGTTGCCCGGAACAAGAATCGTGTCGCGCATTGCGCCCTGCAGCGGCCGGCCGTTGATTTCGATGACCTCGAATGCGTGGCCGTGCAGATGCATCGGGTGCGACATCGGAGTTTCGTTGACAAACTTCAACGCGACGCGCTGTCCCATCTTCACCTGCGCCTGAGACTTCTCCGCTCCAGGATTATTCACGTCGAAGACGATGTCGTTGATCATCCACTGATACTTAGCCATGTTGCCTTGCAGGCGCAGCACCGAAGTTTGATCGACAGCTTTGGGAGTCAGTGGAGTCACGGCCGACAGCTGGCTCTCCTGATCGAGTGTGAGCAACCCGGTAGGCGTAGTTCCCTTCACTGGCAAGCGTTTGACCGGCGCGCCGGCCGTTGCCAGGAAGACACCGGTTTGTTCTCTTGAACCTTCGCGCAAGGCAAGGATGGGGAACGCGCCGCCGCCCGGAGGAATCTGCACCATCACATCGATGCGTTGCGCGATGGCTAGCGGAAAGCGGCTGGCGCGAATTGGTTTGACCGGCAATCCGTCGGTGGCAATCAACTCTCCGGTGAGGCCGCCGAGATCGACAAAGTAATTCGTGCCCGAACTGCCATTGATGATACGCAGGCGAACGCGTCCCGATTTCTCCACGCGAACGACATCGGGATCGTCCAGCGTGCGATCGTTGGCGAGATAGGCGTCGTAGTTGACGTCGTTGGCGTCAGGCTTGCTCGCCATCTTCCCACCCATGGCCATGGCTTTCTTTGGCGCGGTAAGCTGCGCATAGATTTCCTTTGGCGGCGTGAAGCTGAAGTCGCGGAAAAAGACGATAACTTGCTGGACGTCCGCCGATTGGTCAGCCGAATCGTGAACAATGAGCGGAGCCGATAGCAGACGGGCTTCCTGCAATCCCTGATGCGAGTGCATCCAGTGCGTTCCCGCCGGAATCACGGGGAAGTTGTAAAACGAACTTTCATTAGGCCGGATGACAGGCTGCGTGACTCCAGGCACACCGTCTTCATTGTTGGGAGGATAGAGACCGTGCCAGTGGATCGCCGTCGGCTCCGTTAGTTTGTTCTCGAGCACAACCCGAAAAAGTTGGTTCACCACCCACTCAAGACCATGGGTTCCATTCGGCTGCAGAAGCCCCAACACCGATGCCGATTTGCCGTTGATGTCCAGCGTGCGCGTCACGGCTTGCAGCCTGATGGGCGCAGGTTGAGTGGCTTGGAACAGATCGAGAGCGGCGGCGTAGCCTCTTTCACGCAGCAACAGGCCGCCAACCGAAGCACCCGCGCAAGTCAGAAAACGACGCCGTGAAAATTCCATGACAAGATGCCTCAGGGAAGATGTTGGGTGAGAAACGCAGGAATCATAGCGTATTCGACGGTACGGATGAAACGGCTAATGCGGGAAGGGATCACGGCAGCGGCTGAAGGCGGTGCTGAAAAAGTCGAGAAGCAGATCCCTCGTCGGCCTGAAGGCCTCCTCGTGATGACAAAAACAAAAGACGAGCAACGGCACCGCTGAAGCGGTGCTCCACCCACTCTGCAAGTGCAGTCCGATCTTCGTACAAACTTACGGCTGGGTGAGGACGGTGTGGTAGGGATCGAGGATTAGCTGCTTTACTTCTACCGGGGCAGGCAGAGTGAAGTGGGTATCGGCGCCCTCGGCGAAGACGCGGCCAAGATAGATTTGCCGATCTCCAACAGCGCCATACACGGGAACGCTGGTAACGAGATCGAACGGCGCTGACTCCTGATGAATAACTCCGCTCGCCGTCGCGCCATTGGGGCCGTGCACGAACTTTACTTCTGAGAGATCAAGCTGCGGGAAGGCAGTTCCGTCTACCCAGCCATCGAAGAACCAATCCAGAGATTTGCGATTTTCGAACCACAACGATCGCGGCAACACCTCCTCGACCGCCTGTTCGAAGTCGGCATTGGTGATCTGCTTGCCCTTGAATTGAACAACCAGGTTGCGCAGCAACGCGAGGAAGACGGTGTCATCACCGTTTGGATTCGCCTCGGTACGCGAGGCGTCGCGCAGCATCCAGCGCAGCATATGGATCAGCCAGGTGCCGCGTCCGTAGGTGATGATCTCGTACCCGTTGGGAAAGTGCGACGACGAAAGCCTGCTGCCGAGCGTTACCGGACCGGCTTCGACTAAGCGGCGGCCCTCCGGCGAGCGGCTCGCCAGGATGCGGCGATAGGTTTCCATCGCGATTTGAACATCAGCCGGCCGCGAGCGCTCCAGCAGCAACAGGGAGCAATAATTCGCCAAACCTTCCAGCAGCCACTGCTCGTGATAGCTCGCCCATGAGACCTGGTCGCCATACCACTGGTGCGCCAACTCGTGGGGCATCATGACTTCGCTGTAGATGATGGCATCGGCCGCCGGCAGATTCATGGCTCGTAACTGCTCAGGCTGCAGATAAGCGTAGCTGGAGAGGAAGATCAGCCCCGGCCAGCCCTGGCTTTCTGCGCTGGGATTTTCGGTGAGTGATAGTGAGCTGAAAGGGTATGGCCCCAGCATTTGCGAGAGCGCAGTCAAGGTCTCAGCCGCACGCTGGGCCAGCGAACTTCCCGTCTCCGCGGGATTCTGCAAGGGCTGGGGCGGAGGTACAGGTTCAACCGTCCCCGGTGCATGTGGCGAGAGTAAAGGCGATGACCCACCCCTTACCGAATTGGGTGACGCGTGCTGATCTTCGGCGCCGCGAGCAGCGTAAGCGTCGACCTCAACGTTGGGAAGTTTGGTAGAGCTGCGCACATATTCGCCGAGGTTGAAGCCTGCGATTGGAATCGGCTGTTCGCTCACCCAATGACCGACAAAGCCGTCGCCTTCCCGCTCCAGCGAAACGCGGCGGCCAGTGGCGATCAGCGACCACGGCTGCGGAAAGCGGAAGGTCAGATCGTAATTAGCCATGGCAATGCCACGATTGGGATACCAGGTACCGCGCGCACCGACGAAGAACAATCCGCCGCCGGCATCCGAAAGCACCGAGCCGGAATAGGTGAATCGCAAAGCGAAATGTGCGCCCGGCTGCAGCGGCGCGGGAAAAACGACGGCAATGGTGTCGTTGCCGCGGCGCGACAGCTCGCTGCCCTCGACGGCTTCGTTCTGGATGAATTCCAGCGGCTGGTCTTCGTACTCCACTTTCTTCAACTGCAAATAGCGCGACAACTCGAACAGCACGATGCGCGTGCCGCCCAGCTTCACATCGACGTCGAGCGTGGCCTCGGCAGAAAGATTACGCGCCGGATCGATGGTCGCGTTGACGGTGTACTTGTTGATGGACATCACATGCGGTGTCCACAACGGCCCGCTGGGACCGCCGAAGCGCGTGTCGGAGAGCGGCGTCTTGCGCAATGAGCGCATGGGGAAGCTCATCCACAGGTCGTAATACGCCTGATCGTCACGCGAAGAGGCGTTGCCGACGGTGATTTGCTCAGGACTGCGGGTGTCGAAGAAGACGTCGAAGACACCGTAATGCTCGCCGGCTAAGCGGGCGTGCAGCAGGTGATCGGGAACCGGCGGAGGCTCTCCCGGAGCGGCGGTTGGGGGCGCGCTGGTAAACGTTATACAGAGCCGCATCGCATCCATCTCGGCAAGAGAGTGGGCGCGCTCATTGTTGCGTGCAACGAAATCGGCCGCATCTTCGGGCGGACGGAGAAATGGTTCCAGCTCCTTCACCAGGTCGTCATTGAAGCGCAGATAGCCGGAAGAAAACTTCTCCTCCAGCACGCCGGCGTTGATGAACAACCCTAACGATGCGCGCTCCATGCGATCAGGTCGGGCGAATCAGAACCTCACCTTCGCCTTCGAAATAAGCTCCGGTCACATGCCCATCCACTGCCTGAGTGAACGCGATGGTTCCGTCGGTGAGCCAGATGTGCACATCTTCGCGATCGATCTCAGCTTCGCGGATTTTGAAGACGCGCTGCGGATCGAGGCCGACACCACGCAAAGCGCGGTACAGCGGTAAAACAGGACCGGAGGCGACTGGCGTTTGCGGCGCTTGGGGCGGCGGCTGAGGTGCAGTGAGGGCCGCTTGTTGTTGCTGTGCCACTGCAGCGGCAGCCAACAAGAGCAATAGCAAAGCGGATTGGCGCACGGCCGCAATGGCCCAGTGGGTCATAAATACTACTTCAAGGATGCTACGAAAGGCAGGCCGTTGTCATCCCGGGTGGGACGAGCCGCAGGGTAACGGGTTGCGTGTGGTCTAGAGATTACTTCTGAACCGCTTAATGCAGCCTAACTTGGTCTAGTCCTGAACAGAACCAGCGTTCTCGGCGACGACCAGCTTCTCTTCCAAGTCGGCTACGTGCTCCATCAGGAGATGGTCATAGCCCTTGAAATTCCGCAGGCGGTAAAGAAATTCACCCAGCAGTAACAATCGGCAGCACACCACCACGATGAAAACCAAGGCGAGGCCGATGTCGAGGTTAGCGTGGAAGTTGGTGTAGATGGCTTGATCGCCGCCCGCCCGGATGGCCGAACGGATGGAGACGATCTCCAGGAAGACTCCGCCCAGGAACAATCCGATCAATACGAAGATGAAGACGAGCGAGCGCGCCACGTAGACCAGAGTGTTGAAGGAGTTGTTGTGGCACTCGCACAGGTTGAAGAGCTTGGAGTTCACCGACAGCAGCCGCGCCTTGAGGACCCAGGTGCCCAGCCGTTGTGGAGGCAAAGAAACAAAGTGCCGCACCGTGTCGGCATAGAGCGCGCCCAGACCGGCGAGGACGACGAGGACGACCTCCAGCAGGAGGGCATGGTGATGCAGCCACAAAGAGACAGAATTCAGCATCTGAGCGCAAATATAACACGGAAATAGCAGCCGGTGGGACGCCCAGACCTTGGTCCAGGCGGGGAGCCTTAGTTCCTTTTCTGGAGCTTTGTTCCCGCTTGCCGATAGCCAGGATGAGGGCACCAAGTCTCGGTATGGCCGTCGTGTATTTCGGCAGGCAAGGGAATTTGTGCTCCACGCGTCGGCAATGCGATCCATGAGATTTTGTCGCGACACCGACGCGCGCCCTCCCTGTTTGACGACGGCGAGAACGGCCCATGAAGAGCCACTTCAAGTCGGCCCGGCTGCTTCCCATCATTGGGATTCTCGTCATTGGCTCCGTGCTTAACTTGGCGGTGCTGGTGGTTTTGCGGAGCCAGGAGGAGCGCAGCGCCAGGGCGGCTTTTGAAAACGTGGCTCAGGTGCGATTTGACGACCTGGAGGCCAGTGTTCATGAAAGCCTCGACAACCTGGATGCGGTGGCGGCGTTCTTTAATTCTTCGCGATTCGTCGAGCGCGCAGAATTCGCACGCTTCACCGCAGGGCTGTTAGGTCGCGACAACGCACTGCAGGCGATGGAGTGGTCACCGCGGGTGACCTTGGCTGCGCGAGCGAATTATGAACGGGCTGGCAAGCGCAACGGCTTTCCGGCATTCCAATTCACCGAAAAGACGGCGCAGGGGCAGATGGTACGGGCAGCGGAACGGCCGGAATATTTTCCGGTGTTTTATGTCGAGCCTTTACGGGGCAATGAGCGGGCGGTCGGCTACGATCTGGCGTCCAATCCGGCACGCAACGCGGCCCTAAGGCGCGCCGCCGAGAGCGGCGAGTTCGCGGCCACCGAGCCCATCATCCTGGTACAGGAAAAGAAAAATCTACCCGGGTTTCTGGTCTTTCGCGCTATCTACAGCGGAGGCGCCAACCTCTCGACAACGGAATTGCGACGCGGAGCGCTTGCTGGGCGTGGTCCTAGGAGTGTTCCGCATGGAGGACATCGTCCATCGCGCAGCCATGGAGCATGCGGGCTCGAACGAGATCTTCATAACTGTCTCGGACGTAGACGCCCTCGGGAGTCGCATGCTGATGTTTCCGAAGGCCAAGCCGGTGCGATCGCAACCATCTGGGCTGGAAACCGGGCGAGTCATTTCCGTTGCCGGCCGGACTTGGGAGATCCTGGCATACGCCGCTGACAACTCCTTTCAACCGACGCGCTGGACGGGCTGGACCATCTTCCTCGCAGGAGTGCTCCTGACGTTCGGCGTAGCGGGATATTTGCGCCTGCTGCAAAGCCGTACGGCGGAGATCGAACTCACCGTCGCCATACGTACCCGCCAGCTCAACGCCGCTCTGGAGAAGCTGGAGTCGGTTAACAACGAACTGAACAAGAGCAGGGCACGGTATCAGAAGCTGGTCGACCTTTCTCCCAATGCGATTCTGGTGGGGCAGAACAAAGCCATCACCATGGCAAATCAGAGCGCCCTGCAGTTGTTCAAGATCGCGACGCCCGAAGCGCTGAAGGGCTGCCGGCTGCGGGACCTGGTGTGTCCGTCGTTTCGCGCCAAGACGGACGGCATTATCGAGCCTCTATACAAGTCGGTGGGGCAGTCTTCGCTGGAGGAGGCGCAGATTCTGTGCGGCGATGGAAGCACTGTCGACATCGAGTTCGCAGCATCCTCCTTTTTTGACGAGAACGGCGTCACCATTCAGACCATCCTGCACGACATCTCCGAGCGCAAGCGGGCCGAGGCGGAACTGCTGGGCGCCAAAGAGCAGGCCGAGGCCGCCAGCCGCGCCAAAAGCATGTTCCTCGCCAGCATGAGTCATGAGATCCGGACGCCCATGAACGGCATCATCGGGATGTCGGAGCTGCTGCTGCAAACCCACCTGTCTCCAGAGCAGCGCCGCTACGCCGAAATCGTGCGCAGCAGCGGCGAGAACCTGCTGAGCATCATCAACGACATTCTGGATTTCTCGAAGATCGAGGCGCGAAAACTCGTTCTGGACAGCATCGACTTCGACCTATCGATTTTGCTGCGCGAGACCGTCGATATGCTGGCGCTGAAGGCGCACCAGAAAGGTCTGGAACTGAGTTGTCACATCGCGCCGGAAACACCGATACTCGTGCGCGGCGATCCCGGCCGCTTGCGCCAGATCCTCACCAACCTGATTGGCAATGCGGTGAAGTTCACGGAACACGGCGAAGTAGCCGTTAGCCGCCGGGCCTGCGCCTGGCGCCCAATCCGGCGCGCTGAAATTCTCGATTACGGATACCGGCATCGGCATCGACACTCCGCACCTGAAAACCATCTTTGCTCCCTTCGTGCAGGGCGACGGTTCTACAACCCGCAGATTCGGAGGGACTGGTCTGGGGCTGGCGATCTCCCGCGACCTGGCTGCGATGATGGGCGGGAGGATTGGGGTCGAAAGTGTGGTCGGAGAAGGATCCGTTTTCTGGTTCACCGCGGTCTTCGATGCACCGGCGAAGCAACCTGTGATTTCTATTACTCCGGAGAAAAGCTGGGCCGGCATCAGGGCGATGATTGTGGATGGCAACGCCAGGAGCCGAGCGATCATGGCCGAGCTTCTGCGATCGTGGGGATTTCGCTGCGAGGAATTGCCGGATGTCCTGTCGGTATTGTCAACCCTGCGACAGGCTGCGGACGACGGCGACTCATTCCGCATCGCGTTTCTTGCGGCGAGCTCCAGCGCGGACCTGGCCAAGATGATACCCAGGGATCACTCGTTGGCTAACCTGTCGTTTGTCTTGATGACATTTCTCGGCAACGAGCTTGACGATCAGCAACTCCGACAGTCGGGCTTTGCGGCGCAGGTTTCCAAGCCGATCTGGAAGTCCAGCCTGCGCGATTGCCTGATGCGCGCGCTCGATGGCAAACAGCGAGTGCAACCCGTCAGCGTCGCCTCCGCTGGCCCTGCTCTGGCGACGGAATCTCGGACCGGCGGGTCACCAGCTGCACGCCAGGCTCGCGTGCTGATTGCCGAGGACAATCCCACCAACCAGGAGGTAGCCGTTGCCATTCTGCACAAGCTGGGCTATGAAACCGAGCTGGTGGGTAATGGCGAGCTGGCGGTCCGCGCGCTGCAGGCGGGCGACTACGACGTGGTGCTGATGGACTGTGAGATGCCGCAAATGGACGGCTACGAAGCGACCAAGCGAATTCGCAGTGGCCAGGACGGGGTGCGCAACCGTGACATTCCCATCGTTGCGCTGACCGCTTCCGCGATGGCGGCCGACCGCGACCGCTGCTTCAGCGTGGGCATGAGCGATTACATCTCAAAGCCGGTCGACCCGCAGCGACTGGCCACCACTCTGGCGAGATGGACTGCGCCCTCCAAGGCCTGCAGCCCGCAGTCAGGCGGCACGACGCAGGCGGCGGTGCCGGTGTTCGACGAAAAGGAGCTGCTGGAGCGCCTGATGGGAGATCACAAACTGGCACAAAAACTGGTCGACAGCTTTGTGCAGGACGTGCCGGAGAAGCTTGCTAATCTCGATGGGCTGATTCGCGCTGCCGACAGCGTCAGCATACGTGCAGCAGCACACGCGCTGAAAGGAGCAGCGGCGAACCTGTCGGCCCGCGCCTTAAAGGAACTGGCCGTGCAGATGCAGGAAGCGGCAACCAAAGAGGACCTGCGGCGCTGTGCACTCTTGGCAGCAAACATGCAAACTGAGTTCCAGCGGTTCCAGTCAAGCCTGGCGCAATCGGGATTGGGTAGGGCGATTTAATAGCGTCTGTTGTCCGCTTAGGCGATAGCCCGACGGCAAATCGTTGAAGAAGGACGGAACTCTGGCTACAGCTCAACTCATAAATCGAAGAGCCTTGTAACAGTGCATGACTTCAGTCGTGCCGCAAGAGGCTGCGTAAATGCGGGCTTCAGCCCCTGCGATTGCTGGTGCAGGGGCTAAAGCCCGAGTTCTTGTTTGAACTTTTCGGCACGACTTGAAGTCGTGCCCTGATACAAAGCAATTTGTGAGATAGCCGATAGCCCCCAGAGCTGTGCGGCCTCCTTAGGAAGCCGCACAGTTTATGGGATCGGACTTACTTGCCTGATTTGCCGCGCGGAGTTCCAACGCCGGTGCACTGGTCGTAGTAGGAATGAGCATTGTGACCGGTGCCGTTCGATCCCGTTCTCACGTCGTAGAAGTTCAGAGCATAGTTGGAATGACTGAATTCCTGCGAGTAGATCAGGTTGTTTTCTTCGTTGGTATAGGCGCCGCCGATCTCCGGAGCCTCGCCACGCCGGTTGCCGGCGCTGTTGACGATGCCTGCCAATGACGGTGACGCAACGCTGGTACCGCCCACGATCATCCAGCCGGGTTCACTTCCATAGCTGTCGTAGACCCAGACGCCGCTATTGGGATCGGCGTCGAAGGACAGGTCTGGCGTCTGCCGCGCCGTCTGGCCGAACAGCGAATACTGGAATGCGGTCCAGGGTCCCATGCCGTTGTTGATGCTGGGCGGACTCTGCCACTTTTCGTACAGACTGACTCCGCCCCCGGAACCCGACCAGCAGCTCTCGCTGAGGAAGTTTCCGTTTACATCGCGGTTGACGGTCGTGCCGCCGGCGGAGACCACCCACGGCGACGAACTGGGATACTGGGCGCCCCAGCCGGAGTCGCCGGCCGATGCAAAGTAGATGATGTACTTCCAGTAATAGCGGTAGAAGACGTCATCGACGGCGCCCACTTCGCCGGAAAACTCTCCTCCGCCCCAGCTATTGGAGATATCGCCGCCGCCGGCCGCAGTGACCTCGGCGCCGGCCACCTGCTCGGCATAGAACAGGTCGTTGTACGAGGAACTGCAGGCTTCAACCAGGATGATCTGCGCGCTCGGCGCCATGGCGTGAGCCCACTCGATGTCGAGGTCGATTTCGGTGCCCCAGTCTGCATTGCCCGCAGGCGCGCCGCTGCAGCTGGCGGTCATGCCATGCAACGTGCCAAATGAAGTGTTCGCATAGACCTTGGTGAAGGTGGCAGCAGACAGGCCAAAGTAGCTGGAGAAGTATGCCAGGTCGGACGCCGCATTCGGGTTGTCGTAGGCATCGACCAGCGCAATCGCTCCCCATCCGCCGGTGGGATGTCCCGTAGCGCTTGTCGGATTGCATCCGGCGGTGTCGGGACCCAGTTTGTAGACGCAACCCAGCGATGCAGGTGTTTCGCCGGACGAAGTTTCAGGCACGGCGAAAACCTTGGCGTGACCAGCGGGAACAAAGATCAGATGATTGGTATGAGCGCGTATGCCCGCATCCTCGGGACGCATGATGCTGCTTGCCGGCGTGACTACCGTACCCGGCTGCCGATAGATTTGCGGCTGCGCTGAAGCTGGTTGATTGCTGGATGCCGTGTCCGCGGTCGAGCTCTCATCCTGAGCCGCGGCCAGCCCCAAGATTCCCAAAACAAACGACAACAACACGGAAAACGCTAGTAAACGCATTCTGGACATAATCCTCCCCTTGGTTTGTGAATCGGTGTGGTAAGACGGGGGTTCGCCGTGGATTCCATCGTCAGCTTGGGAGGATTACTTTAGGATGGAAGTTAGCTGGCGATTATTTGACAGAGGACGGCGTCGACGGTGGTGCTACCTTGAGCCGCGAACTACTTCGCCTCCAGGTCGACTTTGAAAATGCCGAAGGTGTTGCCCTCCGGATCGAGGTAATATCCCTGCCAGCATCGGCCCGGCACGGCGAACTTGGGCAGCGCCACGATGCCACCCAGCTGCAATATTTGCTTTTCGGTTGAATCGTAATCTTCGACCTGGAACGAGCACACAAAAGCGTTCGTGCCGCTGTGCGACGGCGGCCTCAGCGCGGGCCTCTGCAACAGACCCGCCTCAACTCCTCCGGCTGAGATGCGCCAATACTCGATCGGCAGTCCCTCAGCCTTGGCAAAGCGCCATCCAAAAACTTTGGAGTAGAAGCCTATCGCGCGCGTTGTATCGTCAGCCTGAATCTCGAAATAGACATTTGGCATAGGTGTCTTGAGTGTGACTCTTTAGATTTTTGCTAACAACTGACAACTGGCAACCGGCAACTGGCAACTGCTGATCAGATTCGCTGCAGCTCCGGCTGAGTACGCTCGTTCCGCACATTACCGGTGTTGAGCGTGGTCTTCGGCTCCAGCAGCATGACTTGCGTCTCCGCATCGGCGGAAGGCAAGTGCTCGACGCCATGCGGGATGATGATGAACTCGCCGGGATGAATGATGATCTCCCGCTCGCCGGCCTCGTCGCGGACTTTCATGCGCAGCTCGCCTTTGACCACGAAAAATAGCTCATCTTCGGCGTCATGGTGATGCCACATGAAGTCGCCCTGGAGTTTCACCAGCTTCACGTAGGTGTCGTTGATTTCGCCGACGATCTTCGGCTTATATTGCTCGCTGAACAGCGAGAATTTCTGTGCAAGATTGACCTTATCCACACGTTCCTCCGGTTCCGGAGAATCTGATTCCGGCGGAAGGTGACCGGACGCAGTTTGTGACGAATGGCGGGCGATGGGTTCGGGTTGACTCGGGTGCCCCCAGCTTTCGCGATTCTCGAATGTCAGGGCCGTGCAATCACCCGGCCTTGCCCGCGCTCATCTCCTTCGGCTGCGTCAGACTAAACCAGTTGCCGAACGGATCTTTCATGATCGCCTCGATGCCATAGAACTTCTCGTGCGGCGGCGATGTGAATTCCACGCCCTTGGCCCGCAGCTCTTCGTAGGTCTTCTGGCAGTCGGCCGTCTGCATCACGCCGGTCATCAGCTTGCCGCCTTTCACCAGCTCGCGAATCTGCGCCGCCGCGGCTTCGTCGACGGTCGGGCCGGTCATCACCGGCAGGAGCACGATCTGCAGATCCGGCTGCGCCGGCGGCGAGACGGTTAGCCAGCGCCAGCTGCCCATGTTGTGGTCCATGCGGACCTCAAAGCCCAGCTTGTTGACGTAGAAGTCGTAGGCCACGTCCTGGTCCAGAACGTAGAGGGTGACGTGCGAGTATTTTTGGATCATGCGAGCATGATGCCAGAGCCCGCGGGCACCTGCTTAGCCAAAATTGCGAATCATGCCGAAATAGTGGCGGAAGCAAGCGGGCATGAATCGCGGCAGCCACACCAGAGGATTGGCGACGAGCGGCCGCGCACGCCGCCGGTATTCGATCGGTGGACAGCCCGCCAGCTGATGAAAGAAGCGGCTGAACGACTGCACGTTCTCGTATCCCACCTCAAAGCAGATTTCCGTGACCGGCAGATCTCCGGCCAGCAGTAATCGGCGCGCTTCTTCAAATCGCCGGCGCCGCAGGAAGGCATGCGGCGTCTCGCCGAAGGCCCGTTCGAACAACCGCAGGTAATGAAACTTCGAGATGCAGGCTTCGCGAGCAGCGTCCTCCAGCGTGATTGGCTGGTAGAACGAATTCGCCAGCAGATCACGCGAGCGCGACAGACGGACGAACAGGTCGTGGTCCATCAGCCACTGTCGCGACCTCTCGGCTTGCCGATGACTTGGCATGGGAACGAATTATAGCCAAGAATGGGAAGCAGGCGGCGATCTTTTGCGCGCTCAGAAAACGCAGAGCTCTGGCGCGGAGAATTGATTTGACGGCGAAACACGGGAACGCGACAATCAGCGCCGGGGGAAGGGGCTTGCCCGCGATCAATCAGCAGACAATCAGCAGCGACTCTTCCCTTGCGGCCAGCCGCCCGCCCGCTCGCTCCGAACTCTTCGGCGCGGGCGTCGCCATCGCTCTTGCCGCCTTCTATTTCGTAACCAGCCTCTACATAGCGAAGCATCGCCTCTTCTGGTTCGATGAGATTCTGACCGTGCGCATTGCGGGACTGCCGGATCTGGCTACCATTTGGGACTCTCTTGCCCACGGCGCCGATGGCACGCCTCCCGGCTATTACCTGCTGGCAAGGCTGTCGGAAAAGCTGCTTGGATCGAGCGAAGTCGCTGCCCGCTTGTCTTCCGCTCTGGCAATGACGGCTACCTTGCTGATCACCTTTGATTGCGCGCGGAGGCTGACTGACGCGTTACACGGTCTGATCGCCCTGGCCATGCTTTCCTGCTCCATGCTCCCGTACTACGGCTACGAGGCGCGGTCGTACGCCATCTACTCGATGCTGGCCGCATTGTCGCTATGGCTCTGGACGCGCTTTCCGGACCGCCGGCGCTGGCCCACAGTTGCGTTCGGCGGTGTGCTCTTCGTGGCCATCACCATGCATTACTATGCCGTGTTGTTGCTGGTGCCTTACGGCCTTTGGGAACTGCTTCGATGGCGGCGGGGACAGCGGCCGTCGCCAAAACTGATCGGGGGAATTGTGGGAGTGCTGCTGGCGGCGGGGGTGCTCGCGAGTTTGATGCTGTCCTACTCGCAGCAGTTCGTAGGCGCTTTTTCGTCGACTCCTTGGAAGCCCTCACTACCTGCTCTACGCGCGGTTTGGGGAGAACTGCTTCCGGATGGATTGTTCCTGCTGGCGCTGATGATGGTTTGGATTGTGCTGGCGCGGACGATCCGGCGCGACGATCGCGATGAAGAAAGTCTGCCGTCGGCGACCGCGGCCGAATCTGTTGGATGGTTATTCCTGTCGATCCCGCTCGCCGGATTTGTGGTAGCGGAATGGGTGACCCACGCGTTTCTGCCGCGCTATTTCATCGCGATGTTGCCCGGAGTTGCGGTGGGATTGTCCTGTTGCCTCTGGCGCAACTTTCGTCAGATTCGCGGTGTGTCGCTGGGAATTTTTCTGCTCTTCGCCATGTTTGGTTTAGTGCAGCAGACCTCGGCGGCGCGCCATCCTGAGCAAGTGGGCCCATACGATCAGCAGGGCAAGATCAGGCACTACCTAGCCCTGGAGTCGGCGTTGCACAACGAAGGCAAGAAGTATCTGGTGTTTTCCAGCAGCATTATGCACTTGGAGTTCGTGCAATATGCACAGGCGCCCAACGATTCCGTCCTGTTGCTTGCCTCCGATCCGTCTCATCGCAACATGCAGAACGCCATGGAGCTGAATTTTGCGCGGCACTATCCGCTTACAACGTGGGAGATCTACGAGGTCGAACAGCATGCCGCGCAGGTCGCCCTGATTGAGCCGCGAGAGGATTTTCTTCAGGAGCTAAAACGCGATGGCTACAAGCCGGTCGTACGCTTTCCCGGTCCGCTGGAGATCGTGTATCTGCAATAAGGGAAAGGGGTCAAAGAGCCATCGTACGAAGCGCGGAATCGCCCGCTTGACATTTCGCCTTTTCTTCGCATATCATTCCCCGGTCGCCGCAACCGCGGCTGGAGTTCTTCATGGCAATTCGTGACACGCTTCTCCCAGAGTTCGACTCCGAGATGGCCAACACCCGCAAGTTGCTGGAACGCCTTCCGGAAAAGATTACTGACTACAAACCTCACCCCAAGTCGATGCCGATGAGCCGCCTCGCCGGCCACGTCGCAGAGCTGCCGGGCTGGGCGAAAGAGACCTTCACCAAGGAAGTTTTGGAATTCGATATGGAAAACTTCGTTCCCTTCGATCCCAAGACGCGCCAGGAGGTGCTGGATACCTTCGACAAGAATGCCAAGGCCGGACGCGAGGCCCTCGCCGCCGCCAAGGACGAAGATTTTCCCGTGATCTGGAGCCTGAAGAACACCAAGGGCGACACCATCTTCGCGATGCCGCGCGCTGCCTGCTATCGCGGTATGGTGATGAGCCACATGATCCACCACCGCTCGCAGCTTGGCGTCTACCTGCGGCTGAATGAGATCGAGATTCCCGGAATGTACGGCCCGTCGGCCGACGAGATGAAGTTCTGGACCGAAGCCCAGACCGCCAAGGCGTAGACTTCGCCGTTGTGGCACCAGCACGCAACTGGACAAAGTCTTCCCAAATGCCCACCCGAGCGATTACTGTCAGGTGGGCACTTTTCTGGAATAATATCGATACATTGGCAGTTTGATAGAATATTGTCAGATCTGGAGGATATTGGCATGAATCCTGAAATCCGCCTTCGCGTGGTCGACAATGGAAGAATTGTCATTCCTGCCGCGTTTCGTAAGGCGCTCGGTATTGAGATTGGCGACGAAGTCGTGTTGCGGGTTCAGGACAACGAACTCCGCATCACCACCCAACAGCGGCGGATCGAGCGAGCCCAGCAGCGCGCCCGACAGCATCTGAAGTCCGGCACATCGCTCGTCAATGAATTACTCGCCGAGCGGCGCGAGGCCGCGAGAAATGAATAGCGTCGTTCTGGACGCCTCGGCCATTCTCGCTCTCATCAACCGTGAGCCCGGATCAGACAAGCTGACGCCGAAGCTGTTGGCTGATGCTGTCTGCAGTACCGTCAATCTTGCTGAGGTTCAGGCCAAGCTGGTGAGCAAGGGATGGTCGCCCGAAGACGCGTGGGAAGATGCGACCAGCCCGATTCGCGAAGCCATTTTCTTCACCGACGAGCACGCCAGGATCGCCGGCAGTCTGGTGGCGCTGACCCAGCCGTTCGGACTGTCGTTAGGAGACCGCGCTTGCCTGGCTTTGGGAATCTCGCTGAAGGCTCCGGTTTACACAGCCGAGAAGACGTGGAGCAAACTGAAGCTGGGCGTGCGAATTCATTTGATACGCTAGCCGACCGTGTCTCCACTACGGCACTCCTTCCGCCCTTGCCCTCACTCCGAAAGCGTAGCCGCCCACTGTTGCAATGCCGCCTCGTGTTTCTTGAACTGCATGGCCGCGGGCTCCGAGCACCAACAGAAATCCCCACCCACAGTTTGCGGCGGCAGGCTCTACTTCCTACGTCGCAAGTAATCTCGCGGTGTCAGAATCTGGATCTCGCGGAAGGGATTCAGGTCGAGCAGGTCTCGATCGCCGCTTACCACAACGTTGGCGCGCCCATTCACAGCTGCTTCGAGAAACTTGTCGTCTTTCGGATCGCGCGACGCCCGGATCTGATCCACAACATCGACTAGCTCGATTAGCCCTGTAAGGCGAATCAACAGGGCATCTCTGGCGTGCTGCGAGACATATCGATCGAACTTTGCTGAGCGCAGTTTTGTTGTCAGCTCGCTCATGGTCGCAGAAGTCGCAACCAACGGACCATTTCTGAGGGCAATTTCGAGTGCTTGAGCAGGTGTCGAAGATGCGAGAAGAAGAGCGCTGATCAGGACGTTGGTGTCGAAAACGACTCGCTCATGCTTCATCGCTCAGAAGATCAGCGAGGCGCTCTTCGGTAAGGCCGTTGGCGGCAGCCTGCCCAGCGACCGCATTACGCAGATCGAGGAATGTCCGGATGCTGCCTGTCCTCAGTCGCTCATATTCTGAAATCGACAAGACGACTGCAACATCCTTCTCCTGTCTACGAATGATCACTGGCTCCCTCTGCGCCTCATCAAGGATCGCGCCGAACCGATTCTCTGCTTCCGCGGCGGCAATCGTTTTCATGAACTTGAGCCTCTCCAGCCAAGCCAGGATGTTTTCAGCGCCAGAATATCACGGCAGGGGAAGGGCTCGCACAGCGCGACGAGTCGGACCTAGAGCCCCTGCCTTCCGTTACTGCACCAGCGTTCCCGTCTCGCCGTCGCCGTTCTCGTCGGTTTCTTCCGGCGGGATGACCGACGCTGCTGCCAGACGATCGCCTTCTTCCATATGCAGCAGGCGCACGCCTTGCGCGGAGCGTCCCGATTCACGCACGGTTGCTGTGTCGATGCGGATGATCTTGCCGAACTGGCTGATCACCATCACCTCCGACAGCTCATTCACCAGCATGATCGATACGACCTTGCCGTTGCGCGCCGTAGTCTTCACGTTGATCACGCCTTTGCCGCCACGCGTTTGCAGCCGATATTCGTCGACGTCGGTTCGCTTGCCGTAACCGTTTTCCGTAACCGAGAGGATGAGGCTGGCTTCGTGCTCGTCGCCGTTCTTCGCCTTCTTGCGCTCCTTCGGCGTGATCGCCATGCCGACGATGTAGTCCTTATCATCGAGGTCCATGCCCCACACGCCATAAGCGCCGCGCCCCATCGGACGAACGTCTTCTTCATGGAAGCGGATCGCCATGCCCTCATGCGTGGCCAGGAAGACAATCTGATTGCCGTCAGTGCAGCGGACGGCAACCAACTCGTCGCCCTCTTCGATGCCGATGGCGTTGATGCCGACCGAGCGCACGTTGCTGAAGTCCTTCAGCGGCGATTTCTTTACCAGGCCGTTACGCGTTGCAAAGAAGACGTAGCGACTCTCTTCTTCCAGATCGCGAATGGTGAGCATGGCGCGCATGCTCTCGCCCTGTTGCATTGACACCAAGTTGGCGATGGCTTTGCCCTTGCCCGCCGCACTCAGCTCGGGGATTTCGTACACCTTCAGCCAGTACACACGTCCCCGGTTGGTGAAGATCAGGATGTAGTCGTGGGTGGAGGCGACGAACATGTGCTCGAGGAAATCCTCCTCGCGCGTGCTCATCCCTTTGCGGCCCGTGCCGCCGCGCCGCTGCTGGCGATAGGTCGAGATTGGCGTGCGCTTCATGTACCCGGAGTGCGTGACCGTCACCGCCATCTGCTCATCGGCGATTAGATCTTCGAGGTTGATCTCGGCCGCTTCGTCCTGAATCTCCGTGCGCCGCGCGTCGCCGTACTTTTTCTTGATCTCTTCCAGCTCTTTGACGATCACGCCGCGCAGCTTCTTCTCGCTGGCGAGAATGGATTCATACTCGGCAATGCGATCACGAACCTCGGCCAGTTCTTTCACGATTTCGTCGATCGACAGGCGCGTCAACCGATGCAATTGCAATTCGAGGATGGCATCGGCCTGGACCGCATCAAACGGCTTCGTCAGCTGAGAAGGCACAACGCCTTTCAAAGAAGCCGACTTGGCTGATTTGCCTTCCGATACCGTGACCGTCTTGCCGGTGAAGTACTCGACCAGATTGGTGCGAGCGTCGGCGCGGTTTACACTGCCACGAATAATGCGGATGACGTCGTCGACGCGATCCAGCGCAACCTGATAGCCCTCCAGGACGTGCTCGCGCTCCTGCGCCTTCATCAGCAGATAAGCAGTACGACGGCGTACCACGTCGATGCGGTGATCGACGAAGTGCTGGATCGCCTGCACCAGGCCCATCTCTTTCGGCTGGCCGTTGACGACGGCCAGGAAGATCATGTTGAAGCCACCCTGCATGTCGGTGTGCTTGAAGAGCTGATTCAGCACCACCTGCGCTTCCGCACCGCGCTTCAGTTCGACGACGATACGCATGCCTTCGCGATCGCTCTCGTCGCGCACGTCGCTGATCTCGTCGATAACCTTGTTGTTCACCAGCTCGGCGATGCGTTTGACCAGCGTCGACTTGTTGACCTGGTAGGGAATTTCGGTGACGACGATGGCTTCCTTGTCTTTGGTCAGGTGCTCGATGGCCGCCTTGGCGCGCATCACGAAGCGGCCGCGCCCGGTGCGATAAGCCTCCATAATGCCGCTACGCCCATGAATGAAGCCGCCGGTAGGAAAGTCTGGCCCCTGCACGTGCTTCATGATGTCGGCCAGCGTGGCGTGGGGATTGTTCACCAGCGTGATACAGGCCTCGACGATCTCAGTAAGGTTGTGCGGCGGAATCTTGGTCGCCATGCCGACCGCGATGCCGTCCGAGCCATTGATGATGAGGTTCGGAATGCGCGCCGGCAGCACCATCGGCTCGACCGTGGTGTCGTCAAAGTTGGAGACGAAGTCGACCGTGTCCTTGTCGATGTCGGCCAGCAATTCCTCGGCGATCTCCGTCATGCGCGACTCGGTGTACCGGTAGGCTGCCGGTGGGTCGCCATCGACCGAGCCGAAGTTGCCCTGTCCGTCAATGAGCGGATACCGCAAGCTCCACGGTTGCGCCAGGCGCACCATCGCATCGTAGACGGCGCTGTCGCCGTGCGGATGATACTTCTTCAAACACTCGCCGACGACACCGGCGCACTTCATATATTTGCGATTGTGAAACACGCCCATGTCGTGCATCGCGTAAAGAATGCGGCGATGCACCGGCTTCAGGCCGTCGCGGATGTCGGGCAGCGCGCGCCCGATGATCACCGACATCGAATAGTCGAGATACGAGCGCCGCATCTCGTCTTCAATGTTGACGGGCTGCACGTTGGCGGCGCCGGGGCCGATGTTGTCGAGCGGTAGTTGCTCTTTTGGATCGTCAGGCATTGTTAGCTATCAGCCGTCGGCTCTCAGCTTTCGGCTTGTTCCTTCCTACTCAATTAGTTTTTCAGAGCAGATGACGCGCTTGTGAATTGTTATCTGTCCAGACGCAAATCCGGCATCGCGAGAGTCTCTTCGCGAGCGCCCCAAAATCACGCGCAAGTCATTGCAAATTCAGGAGATTGTGCACCGAGGAGCACTGCTGATTATAGCACGAAATCGCCGCGAAATCCGGGCCTTACTGCCCTTGCGCGTTGGCCCCTCGCACCGCCTCCTGGCACTCGCGCGCGGCGGTCAGCAGCTTGTCGATATCGGGATCGGCGCGCAGCTTCGCCAGCAGCGGATCGGTCAGCAGGTTGGAGTACGAGCAGTAGTTATTCTGGATGGCGCTCTGCAACAGATGCAGCGCGGCCTGCTTCTTCCCGCAATAGGCGAACAGCGATCCCTGGATATACCACGTCTCCGGATCGGGATCGCTAGGGTAGTTGGTCTCTGAATCGTGCGCGATGCGATCCAGCTCCGACTCCGGCCGCAGTCCCAGACACGATTCCAGCAAGTCGCGATGATAGCGAGGCGCCGTCGGCATGCGCTTCACCGCCTCACGTGCCTCCGCAACTCGGTCCTCGCGCAGGAGCAGCGCGGGCGTAACGTAATTCGCCCACTCCGAGCCGGCGTCCAGACGAATGAAGTCCGCGGCGCGATCGGTCTTGCCCAACTCCATGAACGGCCAGGCGCAGGAGCGGAAGACATAATTGGCCGGATCGAGCGCCAGCGCCGTATTGCATTCGCTGGTTGCTTCCTCCAGCATGCCGGCGTAGCGGTAGACGTAGCTCATCACGAAGTGAGCCTGCGCGCTATCGGGACGTCGCTTGACCAGAGCCTGCGCCGCCGCGTAGGCCTTGCCCAATTCTCCGCGCTCAACCCGGTTGGTGATCAGTTGTCCCGCCGCGACAACCAGGTTCGGATCCAGCGCCACCGCACGCTCGCAGGCGCTGTTGGAGAGCTGGAACATGGTTTCGCCGCCGTTGGAGTAAGTGGCGTCATAATAGGCGCGCAGACCCAACTCCTCCCACGCCGGAGCATAGTCCGGATCCATCTTCACCACGCTCCGCAAAACATCAATCGCATCCTTGTTTGGACTTGGATCGTGGGGCAGCGCCAGCGCGTGAAGGTACAAATCGTAAGCTTGCGGATCTTTGGGCCGGGTGGCGCTGGCAACGGTTGCGCCGGCAACGCCGAGGCTTGGAAGCAGACCTTGCCGCAGCTGCGCCGCCATGTTGGATTGCAGCGCGATCAAGTCCTGCGAAGGCGCGGTAAAGCTGGTCTGCCAAATCAAACGATTGTCGCGCACGTCAATCGCTTCCAGGGTGACCCGCAGGTTCTCGTCCTGCTTCAGGAAGTGACCCGTCAGGACGGTGGCTACGCGCAGCTCACGGCCAACTTTCTCCGGATCGATATCCTTGGTGGCGTACTTCTGGGTCAGCGAAGAGGGACGAACATCCAGGGCGCGCGAATAGGTGAGCACATTGGCGATCTCATCAGCCAGTGCGAAGCGCAGAAAGTCCACGCTGATGTCGCCGTTGACATTCGTCAGCGGGAGAACGGCGATAGTGTTCCTGGCGCCACTCGCTCCTCGATGCTTGTACCACCACAGGCCGGCCAGCGTCAGCACCAGGGCCAGCACCGCGCTCATCGCCAACAGCAAGTACGTCTGCCAGCGGCTGGTGGTCTGAAAGGTGCCGGTCCCGATGCGATAGGGAAACGGCGACCGGATCTTGCCGCTCTTGCTTAGCTCGGGATCGGTTTCTTTCTTCAGAGCCTGCAGGTCGGCCTTCATCGTCAACGCGTCGGGATAACGGTTGGCGCGACTCTTTTCCATCGCGTGGCCGATGATGCCTTCCAGATCGGGCGGCAGGTTGGGATTCAGCTTGAGCGGCGAGGGCGGCTTCTTGTTAAGAACAGCCTCCAGCGTCGTTACCGAGTTGCTGCCGGCGAACGGCTTCTGCCCGGTGGCCATCTGGTAGAGCACCACACCGAGCGAGAACAGGTCGGTGCGACGGTCGAGTTCCTCGCCTCGTGCCTGCTCCGGCGACATGTAAACCGCGGTGCCAAAAATGTCGCCGGACATCGACAGGTCTTCAACCGACTTGGGATCGCCGTGCCACAAATCAGGCGACAGCTTCACCAGTCCGAAATCCAGAATCTTGACTTGGCCGTTGTTGGTGAGGAAGATGTTCGCCGGCTTGATGTCGCGATGGATGATTCCCTTTGCGTGGCAGGCGGCGAGCGCATCGGCGACCTGGATGCCGATGTCGAGGATCTCTTCGATGTCCATCGGCTCGCCGCGCAGGCGATCTTTGAGGCTCATGCCCTCCAGCTTCTCCATCACAATGAAGGGCTGGCCGTTCATGTCCTCGATGTCGTAAATGGTGCAGATGCCGGGATGGTTCAGCTGCGAGGCGGCGCGGGCTTCGCGCTCAAAGCGCTCCAGCGCTTTGCGGTCGTTGACGAGATTTTCGGGAATGAATTTAAGCGCGACGTGGCGGCCCAGACGCGTGTCTTCTGCGTCGTAGACCAGTCCCATGCCACCACCGCCCAGCTTCCCCACAATGTGGTAATGGGAAACTGTCTCGCCGACGAGCATCCGCGAACCTCGGTTCCACTTGGCGGTATGGTAGGCCGCACGCGAGGTCGGGTCAACTGCGGGGTGCGGCGGATTCCAGGAAAGCGATCTGCGTTATGCGAAGCACTCTGCTCTTCCCGCTGTCTGCAATTGCGCTGAGCCACGCATTGCATAAATCAGCCAGATCAGACTGGAGGCCAAGTAGGTTGAGCTGTTGACCTGGCTCAAAATCGCCTGAGAGGAACCGGCGACATGAGCAACCCCCGCGATCAACATATTCGTGGCGGCGAACAAACCGAATCCCAGGGCAATCCCAAACACCATGCCGTCGAGCGAAATCCCAAGGTACTTGCGAAAGCAGAACAGCAGCAGGATTAACGCACACTGAGCGGCACGCGTTGCGCTGACTGCGGAAAGCGTCCAATCCGCGAGGATATTGGTGCCTTGGCTGCGACTGACGTTGAGCAATACCATCGCAGCAAGAACAAGAGCAACGCTCGACCAAAACATCAAAGCCATCAAATCCCGAAGGCCTGGGGAAGCTGCAAGTGCGTTTCGCAGGATGTCCCAAAACACTGCAACTGAAGCTACCACGCTGACGATCAAGACGGAATAGTAAGCGTAGTAATAAAGCCGGTACGAAATCGTGCTGAACAGCAGCAGTAATGGGTTGAAGGCAACCTGGAGCAGGATATAGAAGAAGAAATAAGGGTACGGCCCACGCAGCCTCCGCTTGTGCATCGCGACCAGGACCGCAAGCAGTGCCAGGAGATCGCCAACCCATATCGCGTAATCGACCAGATGCAGGTGCATTTTCTGACACCTCTCGTCCAGATCTAGCTTTTGACTGCTTCTCGCGCGGCCTTCATTACCGTCTTCTTCATCCGGTTCTCGCCAGCCCAGTACAGGCTGATCTCATGACCGTCGGGATCATTGAGGTAGGCGTGGCGCCAGCCCCAGGGCATCATGGTAGGTAGCTGCGTGAAGTAGAAGCCGCGCTTCTGCAGGCCGCGGCAGAAGCCGTCGAGGTCGCGGATTTCGAAGTAGAGTCTCACGCCCTCGCTTGCCACGGGTGCGCCGGGTCCAGCTTGATGGAGGGCGATTGTTCCATCGCCGCCGGGCGCGTGCAACCGGGCATAGACCGACTTGCCCTCGAAGCGAAAATCCTCGATCAGCTTGAATCCCAGCCATTCGCGATAGAACTGCGTTGCGCGCCCAACGTCTTTGGTGTAGATCATCGCGTGATTGAAGGTGAGTTTGCCTTCATCCTGCGGGGCTGGGGCGACTTGCTTTGCCACGACTGGTGCCGCTTTCGCGGAAGCGCGCTTCGCCGGCTTCGCGGCAATCACTTTTTTCTTTGTGGGAGCTTTCTTCTTGTTGGTTGTTGCTTTTTTCTTGGCAGGCTTTTTATTCATGGATCACCGCAAGGCACGACAAATCGAACGGAAGTATGTTCGCGCACTGCTACGGTTGTCAAGCTTAAGAGCAGTCGAATGGACTAAACCGGCAGCCCCATCTTCTTCACGAAGGCTGCATACCGGGGATCTTTGTACAGGTTCTTCAGCAGCGGATCGCCCTTGACGGACGCTAACCCCGCGTCTTTATGCGCGCGCGCAAGTTCCAGCCACTGGAAGGCGTGATCGGCTTCTCCGCGGAAGGCATAAACTTCCGCGATCTGATAGGCAGCCTGCTCATGGTAGTCGTTAATGAGCTTCTGCAATGCGGCGTCCGCCTCAGTCTTCCTGCCAAGCGCGCTGTAAGCCAAAGCCTCGCCAACCGAGCGCTCGCTGCCGGCAGGAATCTTCCCGAATTCAGCCAGCGCCTGCTGCGGTTGCGAGCGCGCCAGATACACCAACCCCAGTAGATAATGCGCCTCAGATCCCTCGGGCGAAATGGCCAGCGACTTCTGGAAGGCGTCGATCGCCTGGTCCTGGTGACCGGCGTAGTAGGCATGCATTCCCAGGGATACGTGTGCGACCACACTCAGCGGGTCGATTTCTACCGCGCGGCGATTGAGCGCAACCGCATCATCAATGTGGCCAAGACTGGCCTGTAAGCTCGACGCTCCCAGCAGCACGGCGGAGTTCTGCGGCTCCAGCGCCAACGCCTTCTGGAAAGCCGCATCCGCGCCAGCCCAGTCCCAGTCGTAACCGCGCTTGATGCGGCCGATGGCGGCATGAGCCTCGGCCAGTCCGGGATCCAGTTGCAACGCTCGCTCCGCCGCCATTCGTCCGTCGCGATAGCCCTGCTCGAACGAGGCGCCCTCGGCATTCTCGGCGCGCGCAATCAGCACCCACGCCAACGCCGACCAAGCGCGCGCATAATTCGGATCCAGTTTCACCGCCTGCTGGAAGTAGTCGTAGGCGCGATTGAGATCGTCGTGGGTGCGCCGCTCGTAAAAATACCGGCCTTGCAGATAGGCGTTGTAGGCTTCCGCGACTTATCCCACGTTGTGGGACATCGGTGGAGTGGGTATTGAGCAGTCGCAATTTAAGCTCGCCGGTAATCGCGCGGGCGATGTCGTCCTGCACCCCGAAAACGTCATTCAGGTCGCGATCATAGGTGTTGGACCAGAGCTGGAAACCGTCGTCCGCCTTCACCAACTCGGCGGAGATGCGCACGCGCTTGCCTTCCTTGCGAACGCTGCCTTCCAGGATCGTCGCCACATCGAGCTTCCTGCCAATCGCCGCATGATCGGCGCTCTGATCGCGGAACTGGAACGACGAAGTGCGCGCTGCCACGCGCAAGCCGGGCGTCTTGGCGAGATGATTGAGCAACTCTTCAGCTAAGCCGTCCGAGAAGTATTGCTGATTCTTCTCCGGGCTCATATCTGAGAAGGGAAGCACCGCGATCGACGAAGCAATCGGCGCTCGAGAGGCGACCGAGCTGCGTCTCCACCAGAAGATCCCCGCTGCCACCAAGATCAGGAGCGCCATGACGGGCAGAAGCAGCGTCCACAAACTGCGCTGCGGAGGAACTTGTATCGCTGCCGGAGTCAGGCCGAGTTCGGCCGCGGACTGCCCTGCAATGGGGACAAGCTCGGGGCGCAATAACACGGACGGTGCAACAGGTACCAGTTCTACCGCCCCGATGAAGCGATATCCGTGCTTGGGTACGGTCTCGATGTAAGTTGGAGTCTGCGCCTCATCGCTCAGCGCTTCGCGCAGTCGGCGGACCGCGACGTTCAGGCTGGCCTCGAACTCCACGAACGTGTTCTCCGGCCAGAGACGCGTCTTCAGTTCGTCGCGCGTCACCATCTCCCCTGGGACTTCCAGCAGGGCCTGCAAAACCAGAAACGATTTTGGCTGGAGCTTGATGCGATAGCCGAACTTGCGCAGGTCCCCCGACTCGACGTTTACCTCGTACGGCCCGAAGCGGATCACGGGTGTCCCGCGGAGTGGGGTGTCGGGCGAAATCGGGGAGCGAGCCGACGCAGCTGGGGCCATGGTTGGCTGCAAATCTTATCACAGTTTCGTCAACATGCAGTAACCGATGACGAGCTATTTCATGTTTCTGCAACATGTTAGACCGTAAGGTGCAATTAATTTGACTTCCGGCACGAGGTGGAGGAAAACGGAACAGCACAACGGGCCATTCGGACGGCCGAGGTGTGATTGACGTTGAAGACCAAGCTCGTCGCTGGCTGGAAAGGGGTCGAAATGGAGACCGTGGGCAATTGTCTGCAGAAGGAAGTCTTGATTCAGCCCAGGAGCCATGGTGTGGGATGCCCCAGCCGAGGAAGAAGGACAAGCGCCGGCATCGACCTGTGGATGACCCTCGCGGCAATCGCGATTGCCATTCTGCTGCTCATCGCCGCCACCGAAGCCCGGGCCCAGACCTTCACCACGCTGCACAACTTCGGAGACGGGTCGGACGGGGGTTATCCATATGCCGGTTTAAGCATGGACCGCGCCGGAAATCTCTACGGCACCGCCTCCGAGGGCGGAAATCTCAACTACTGTTACCAAGGCGGTTGCGGCACAGTCTTTAGGTTGGAGCGCAGATCTTCCGGCTGGATCTATTCCGTTCTCTACGCCTTTACCGGATCGGACGGGTACTATCCGGAAGCCAGAGTAATCATCGGTCCTGACGGCGGCCTCTATGGCACGACCACTCAGGGAGGCGCATCCGGTGCCGGCGTGGTCTTCCGCCTGCAACCGCCCGCGACTATCTGCAAAGCCGTGTCCTGTCCTTGGACGGAGACGGTATTGCACTCGTTCACTGGCGGCAGCGATGGAGGTGGTCCAACGTATGGCGACTTGACGTTTGATCAGGCAGGCAACATCTACGGAACGACGACCACCGGCGGCAACACCACTTGCGGCGGTGGTTACGGTTGCGGGGTCGTCTTTGAGCTCGCGCCGTCCAATGGCGCCTGGAACGAGACTGTTCTTTACACCTTCCAGGGCGGAACGGACGGCTCCGCCCCCTACGCGGGCGTCATCTTCGACCGCTCCGGAAATCTCTATGGCACTAACGGCAGCGGGGTTGTTTACGAGCTAACGCCCTCAGCAGGCGGTTGGCTGGAAACTACCATCAGCAACCTCCAAAGCAGTCTCCAAGGCGGATTGATCTTTGACTCGGCAGGCAATCTTTACGGCGCCACCATTTTCAATCCGGTTGTTTATGAACTGTCGCCTTCCAGTGGCGGCTGGACCCTGCAGACGCTCTACAACTTCAGCAATGTCTACGAAGGATCTTTTGCACAAGTGACCCTGGATGGAGCCGGGAATCTCTATGGAACCATCAGCTTCGGACCTCCCGAGGTCTTTCGGCTGACGAAAGAGGCAGGTCAATGGACCATGACCGGCTTTAGCGGCGGAGACGGGGAAACGCCCTACGGCAACGTCATTCTCGATGCCAGCGGCAACATCTATACCACCGCGAGCTTTGGGGAATCGGGGAGTCCGGGCGCGGGATCGCGTCCGGCGGGCACCGTCTTCGAGATCACGCCGTAATCAAGGTTCGTCCCCAATGAGCGCCGGTGATTGCGGTTAGGTCTCCGGCGCTCAGTTCTGTACCACAGTGTAAGAGTCCCACAGACGAGGACATCCGAAAGGAGAATCACGGTGAGGCGATTGAGGCAAGAACTATTTCGAATCGGCGGCATCGATTTGTGGATGGCAATTGCCGCATCGGCGATTGCCGCGTTGATGATCGTTGCTGCCAGCGAGGCTCAAGGGCAAACATTTCAGGTGCTGCATACTTTCACTGGTGGAGACGATGGAGCTGATCCGGTGGTCGGTCTAACCATGGATCGAGCCGGCAATCTCTACGGAACGGCACAGTATGGAGGGACCGGAAACTGCAATGTCGGCGCTCAGGGCTGCGGCACGGTTTTCAAACTAAGCCACAAGGGAACAGGCTGGACCTTTACTCCTCTGTACAGCTTTCAGGGATGGAATGCCTCTGACGGAGCTTACCCCCAATCGCGGGTAAGCATTGGCACCGACGGCAATCTCTATGGAGCAACCTCGATTGGCGGACCCATCGGAGAATGCAAAGGCGGGCTTGGCTGCGGAACCGCTTATCGCCTGCAACCGCCGGCCACCATCTGCAAAAGTGTTTCGTGTCCGTGGACGGAGACGGCGCTGCACAACTTCATGGTCCCCCCTGACGGAAATTATCCAAGTGGAGATCTTATCTTCGACGGGGCCGGGAATCTCTACGGCACCACCGTCGATGGCGGATCGAGCAGCGATGTCGATGGGACGGTCTTCGAGCTGTCGCCGTCCAATGGCGGGTGGATGGAAAGCATCCTCTACAGCTTCCCAGGGGGCGGGACTGGTGGATTGCCTTATTCCGGCGTGATCTTCGATGCGGCGGGCAATCTTGATGGCACTGCCACGAATGGCGGCTCTTCCGACCTGGGCACCATCTTTCAGCTGACTCCTTCGGGCTCGGGCTGGACCGGCAGTGCACTTTATAGCTTCGCCCCGGGTGACGAGGGAGACCTTCCTATCGGTGGCTTAATCACGGATAATGCCGGCAATCTGTACGGTGCCACCCGCAACAGCACATCAGGACAGCCTGTCGTGTATGAGCTCACTCCAGCAAATGGCGGTTGGACTTTCACCATAATGCATGTTTTCGATGGGGCAGACGACGGTGGGCCCGTTGGCAAGCTTCTGATGGATAGCGCCGGCAATGTCTATGGGACAGCGCTCAGTGCATCCGGAAATGGAGATTGCTGCGGCAGCGTCTTCAAGCTCACACCTTCCAATGGCGGCTGGATCTATACCGACCTGCACGACTTCATCGGCGGAAGCGGCGGCGCGTACCCCTATGACGGCTTGATTATGGACGCCAATGGCAATCTCTATGGCACCACGTCCGCCGGAGGGAGTTCGGCCTGCCAGGGGGGTTGCGGCGTGGTCTTCGAGATCACGCCGTAGAACAGTGGTCAGTCGTCAGTTGTCAGTACCTTCAGGCGCACTATGATCGACAGTTTGTCCGAAAGCTGAATTGCCCAAGGAGGAAGTTATGACGGGCTCGCAAGCGTTGCGTCTCTCACAGATCCGACGTCTGTCAATCATTTGTCTCGCCACAGTCTTCGCACTGGGCGCGTTTGCCCTTCCAGCAGCGCAGGCCCAGTCTTTCCAAGTGATTCATGCCTTCACCGGCGGCTCGGATGGCTCGTATCCTGTCAGCGTTACCTTGGACCGCTCAGGAAATCTCTATGGAGGTACCGGTCTCGGCGGCAACAGCAGCGAATATTGCCTTACCACGTGCGGAATGATTTTCAAAATGATGCGCGCGGGAACAGGCTGGGTCTACTCTCCGCTGTACCTGTTTCCCGGCCAGGAAGGCGGCGCCTACGCGGGTCCTCTCACCTTCGGACCGAGCGGCAGCCTATATGGCATCGGCGGCGACGCTGTCTACAATCTGACACCGCCGCCGACACGCTGCAGTTCGTTCCTCTGTGAGTGGAACGACACGCTCCTCTGGCAATTCTGCTGCGGCGCCGAAGCTCCGGGCGGACTTACATTCGATCAGTCGGGGAACATGTACAGCATGTCCGAGGACGGCGGTTGGATTAACCATTGCAGCGGCGGCCTGGGCTGCGGCTACATCTTCCAATTAGCGAATGTCGGCGGTAACTGGACATACAACGTCATCTACGAATTCCACGACGGTAACCAAGGCGCACATCCATACGGGCGGCTTGCTGTTGATAGTGCCGGCAATGTCTACGGCACCACCGCGGGACTTTTCGGCGGCGACGGCAATGGCAATGTATTTAAGCTCACGCCCTCGAGCGATGGGTATTGGAACCAGACCGTCCTCTATACCTTTCAAGGCGGCAGCGACGGCAAGTATCCTGAAGCGGGTGTGATCTTTGATCAGGCGGGCAATCTCTACGGCGCCAGCGCCGCAGGAGGACAGAATGACGGCGGTACGATCTTCGAGCTGACCGCCTCCAACGGCTGGGCTTTCAACCTGCTCTACAGCCTCTCCGGCTCCATGCCGTACGCCGACGGTGTGCTCTACAGCATGATCATGGATCCTGCCGGCAATCTCTACGGCACCACTTTCGAGAATGGCGCCTACAACCTGGGCAACGTCTTCAAGCTGACGCGTGGAAGCGGCGGATGGACCTACACCGACCTGCATGACTTTACCGGTGGAAGCGACGGCGCCTACCCGGTGGGCAGCCTCGCCATAGACAGCAGTGGAAACCTGTATGGCGCGACTGAGGCCGGCGGGAACACCAGCTCCAACTGCTTTGTAAGTCTGAACTATCAGTGCGGGGTGATTTTCGAGATCACGCCGTAGCTTTATCGAATTGCGCAACTGATGCCAGGCTAAACAAAGCTGTATTTAATGTCTGACACTGTAAGAGTTGTGTTTGGCGATTCTTTGGAATAAAGTGCTGGGAACAAGGAGTCAAGAGGATGGCAAGCCTGGAACAGTACTCCCATCGCACAACCATCGACCAGCACACAGAAGTTGCGGTCTCGTTCAAACAGAATCGGAGCGGAGCACGCGCTCCCTGGCGTTTTCGATACGCATTGAGCCGAATGTCTATGCAAACGCCTCGACACGGACGTCTGCTCGCCTTGGCAGCAGCGCTGGCGATTACCCTCGCGCTGGCCGCGGTGATGACGGAATCGGCGCAGGCGCAGACGTATTCGGTGATCTACAACTTTACCGGCGGAGTGGATGGTGCGATGCCGATGGCTGGACTTACGTCGGATGGCGTTACCAGCTTTTACGGCACGGCGAACTTCGGCGGGATCACGGGCGGACCGTGCGGCAACAGCGGTTGCGGCGTCGTCTACCGACTGTTCCAAGGCAAGTCCGGATGGACCGTAACGCCCCTGTACAACTTTCTGGGCGGGGCCGACGGCCAGAATCCGGAGACTGCGAATCTCGCGTTCGGACCCGACGGCGCTCTCTATAGCACAACGTTTCTGGGCGGCGGAGGGTGCAGTAGCCCCGGCTGCGGCACCGTCTACAAGGTCGCTCCGGTGCAAGGCGACTGGGTCGAGACCATCATCCATAGCTTCAATTACGCCGAGGGTTCGGGACCGGTGGGCGCTCCCGTTTTCGATCACAGCGGTAATCTTGATGGCGCCACCAACGCAGGTGGTCTCAACAACGGTGGAATCATCTATCAGTTGAATCAGTCCAGCGGCTGGCAAGAGCAAGTTCTCTTCCATCCCTACGGTTATCCAGGCAGTGGCGTGACTATGGATCATGCCGGCAACCTTTATGGCACGACCTTCAACGGCGGCAGCGGCTTTCATGGATCGGTCTACAAGTTAACGCCGTCAGGTTCGGGATTCATCGAGACCGACCTCTACGATTTCACCAACGGTAGCGATGGTGGGTACCCGAAGGCGGGTGTCATTCTGGATCAGCAAGGCAATATCTACGGCGCAACCACGACAGGAGGCTCGGGCAGAGGCGGTACGGTGTTTGAACTCAGCTTGCAGAATGGAAAGTGGGTCTATAGCACGCTCTATAGCTTCACCAGCCCCGCGAATGGAGGTATCATCTCCGGACCCGTGGGCAATCTGGTGATGGACAACGCCGGCAATCTTTACGGCACGACATTGGCCGATGGTGCGCACGGCGCCGGCGCGGTGTTCAAGCTGACTCCGTCGAATGGCAGCTGGACCTATACTTCATTGCACGATTTCACCAATGGCAGCGACGGCGGCTTCCCGTATAGCAACCTGGTCGTTGATCCGCATGGAAATCTTTACGGCACCGCCTCCACCGGCGGCGCCAGCGGCGCAGGCGTGGTGTTTGAGATTACACCGTAGTTTCCGGCTTTTGAGTTCCAGCATCTGATGCGAAAAACAAGGGCGCTCTTGCAAGCGCCCTTTCGTACATTCTAAGTTGGTTGCGTGGCGCGGCAACGCTCTCAGAAATTCACGATCATGCCGTACTCCATGGTGCGGGGCGCGCCCAGGTTATAGACACCTGTGCCGGCGCCCACGCGATTCGTAATCCGCGTGGCCTGGGTCGTGCCGTTCACCGAACCTGGCGTACCGGTTAGCCCACCAACCAGGGTGTTCGGTGGCAGATCGAAATTGGCAAAGTTAAACAGGTTGAAGAAGCCGACACTGGGCGTAAATGCAATCGTGTGGCTATGCGCCTCCCATTTGTAGGTGTAGGCAAGCTTGAGATCGAAATCCCGCATGTTGCCCATGTTCACCTGACCGGGAGGTGCGAATTGCAAAGTACAGTTGGGACTGTTGATGCTGCCGCCCGCGACGCAGGGAGCGACTGCACCCAGGGCCTGCAGTTGCTGTAACGTGAACAGCCCATTATTGATGAGCGTCTGCCCGGCCGGCGTCGGCTTGTTGCCGTAGGTGTTGTTGTAATTGGTCAGCAGATTGTTGATGGTGCTGCCGTTGACCTGCGACCCGAAAGCGCCGTTGAGCGTTCCGGGCAGCGGGTCCTGGGTGGTACCGTCGCCCGTGAAGTCGGTCTGGAAGATCGCCCCCGGCCCGCTGCCGGGAACTTCGATCGGTATCGACAGTCCGGAGTAGAAGTGGCCGATGAACGACAGCTGGAAGTTCCAGGGCAGACTCCCGACCACGCCAAACGACAGCTGGTTGGGCCGGTTCAGCAGCGAAGGACCGAAGTAGCGATTGGGATCGTTGTTGTCGAGCGCGGGAACGATGAAGTCCTGGTCGCTGTTGGAGACGCCACCAAGTGTGCCGCTGATACCCGAACCGCCGCCCGAATTCTTGAAGGAAGAGTAAGAGTAGGCAACCTGCGCATTCAAGCCATGAAGTCCCTTGAAGGGATTGGCCTTCTGATAGGTCAGCTTCATGTCCAGCGCGTTGTACTTGGAGATTCCCGCGGGAACGAGGAACGGCATGGAAGGAGCGTTGGGATTGAGGCCGCCAAAAGCGCAGCCAGGAGGCGGACATGTGCCGCCAACATCTCCCTGGCCATCAAGGCCGTTGGAGCCAAAGCTGGCGATGGTTGCGCCGGCGGCTATGGCGCAGTTGATGGCAGCTGCACTGGTTCCTCCGCCGCATCCGAATTGGTTCGTCGTTGCTGAGATTGCAGCGAGAGCGTTTGTCTTGTTGAAGTACCTGGCGTCGCCCGCGTGATTAAGGTCCACGCCAAGCAGCAGTCCCGTGGTGACGTTGCGGACATAGTCGGCGGTGAAGACTACCCCGGGACTGAGTTCGCGCTGAATGCCAACATTGATCTGCGTCGAGCGCGGAGTTTTGTAGTCGGGGGCGAACAACCCCAGCGGGAAATTGACACCTCCACTTACAAAATTGGCCAGGTAGTTGGGATTGGCAGCCGTCAGGCTGAATGGCGATAGTGCCTGATACTGATTCTGCAAGCTGGTGATAGCTCCTGCTGCCTGACCGATTGGAACTGGAACGGAGGAAGTGCCACACTCTGCCGAAGTTATCGGCAAATTGACGCCGGCAACCGGAAATGCCTGTCCGCTGTCGCAGACGGTGGGCGTCTGCAGAAAAGCTCCCGTCGGCAATCGCAGTGGACGATCGAAGAGAACGTTGTTCCAGATCACGTTCTCGTAATACAAGCCGATGCCGGCGCGAATCACCGTCTTGCCGGTCGACCACGGATCCCACGCGAATCCCGCCGTAGGCCCGAAGTTCAGGTTGGGATTTGGAATCGGCGCGCCCAGATTCGGGTAATTGGGCAATAGGTTGTTGAGGAACGGCAACCCCGGAAGATCGCTGTCCGTACGGCCGGTATCGCGCTCATAACGCAAGCCGAGATTCAGCGTGAAGTTCGGCCCCATCTTCCAGGTATCGGCGATGTAGAGGCCAATACGATTGTCCGGGCCAAGTCCACCTGCCGGAAAACCGAAGGCCGGTTGGGTGGTCGAGAAGCCCTGGCCATTACCGAGAACCACCGACTCCACTGGATAGTTCAGGGGATTGCTGGCGCCGCCCGGATAGGGTCCCACTGCGGCAAGTTGTCCATCGTTCGCACAGGGTGCGGGCTGGCCGCTACCCAGACGGCCGCAAGGGTAGGGCACTCCGGCATAGCTCGTCACGCTGGAAAACTCGTTTTGGTTGGTAACGATCTGCGGCGCAAGCGCAAAGAAGCTGGCGAATCCGCCGCCCTGGATGTGGTTGTAGTCAAAACCATAACGGAGGATGTGCTTGCCGACGGTCTTGGAGCCGTCGTATTTGAATTGCTTGTCGCTCTGCGGCGTGCTCTGCGGAGCCAGCAGGTTGGGACCGGTCGAGGGACCGTTCACCACATTGAGATTGACGTACTGTCCCATGCCTGGAAAGTCTGAGAGAGGTAAGGCACTGCCAATCACCGCATCGGCGATCTCGTTCTGGAATTTCAAGTAACTGATGCGGAAGCTGTGGGTCCACTGCCCGGTAGTGAAATCAGCCCCGCCAACATAGTTGCGCGAGTAGTTCTTCGATTGGTAGAGCTGAAGGCTGTCGGAAAAGAATGTTCCGTCCGCATTGATTTGCGAATAGCTGTAGCGGAAGAACAGCTTCACATTGTGCGGCGCCGCGTAGTCCAGGCGTCCGAGAAAGTTGGGATTCTTGTAGGGCGCGTTGAAGCCACCGCTAGTGCCTCCGAAATTCTGAAACGGCGGAGCGTAGACGACCGGCGTAAACAGGTCCTGGTAGGTGGCATCGCCTTCGGCGAAGTAGAACAGCTGATCTTTGATGAACGCGCCGCCCAGCGTTGCGCCGTATTGGTTGCGATGATAGTTGGGATCGGGAAAGCCCGCCGGCTTGGGCAGCGAAGCATCGCCGTTGCTGTCGCGATAGTACTCGTAGGCGCTGCCGTGAATCGTGTTGGTTCCTGACTTTGTAGAAACATTGACCACGCCCGACGAACTCAGGTCGTTGGACAGATCCATCGTCGATTGCGAGATCTGAAATTCCTGGATGGCGCTGGCGGAGATGTTACCGGTCGTGGTGCCGACGGTTTCGTCGGAGATGTCGGTGCCATCCACCTGAATGCGAGCCGTGCGTCCGAAGCGGCCGCCGATAGAGACCGACTGGTAGCCGATCTTGGTGGGATCGAAGTTGGTACCGTCCTGAATCTGCACGCCCGGTTCGAGCTGCGCGAGATCGAGGAAGTTGCGGCCATTGACCGGCAGGTTCTCGATCTGGCTGGCGGTGAGCACGCCCTGCACCGATGTTTGCTCGGTGTTAACGCCCGCACCCGTCGCCTCCACGTTTACCGTCGTGGTTTCAGCGCCCACCTTCAGCTTGAAATTGACGGCGCTGTTATTGCCGATCTGCACGGAGACTTGCGTCTCGGAGGTCTCGAATCCTTTGACTACGACCTTCACGGAATAGGTGCCGACGGAAATTGAGCCGGAGTTGTAGAAGCCGCCGCCATTGGTGGTGACGGTAGTAGAAACGCCGGTGTCGATGCGGGTGATCGTCACCTTGGCACCGGGAATCGCGGCGTTGCTGGGATCGGTTACGTTGCCGTTGATATTGCCGGTTGAGATGGTCGCTTGTGCCCACATATTGGAGGGCAACAGGAGAAGAATCGCTAGAGCGACGATGAGGGAGAGCGTTGGTTGTTTGCCAAAAGCATTCAAACGCGTCATGCACCTTCTCCTTTCACGGAACAGCAGGGTTAGCGACTCGCCGATTTCGGCTCGTGATTGTGAATCCGAGTTGTCGAGCGTCAGAGTCGGAAGCGACGGCGGTCGGAATGGCTCATCGATATCGCGTTTGGCCGGACGCGATATCTCACGTTACGTGCGATGCCATGCGATGAGAGGAGAAGGTTGCTCGCGACGGGCAGCAGCCGACGCATCCCGAACGGAAGAGAGGAAACTGATGTGGCGCTACGCCAATCACTCCGCAGTTTGGCACAGCGATTCACCCCAAATTTGGAATGTGCTTACAGATTGCGCTGTCATGCCGCATTCCGGTGGCCAAATTTAAGCAGCGGTCAAGCTTTTTTGCAATCAGAATTTGCGATGGGAACAAGAAATCGAGCGGATGGGATGCCGAACCTTCAGCGGCAGCAAGGTTTCTGGAGAAGCAGGTCGATCAGAGGCTTGGCACGTGACCTAGGATTTCCCGCCGCAGATGGACGCGAGGATTTTCAGCGCCTCGGCGCATTGCTCGCGACTGACATCGAGATGGGTGACGAAGCGGATGATGTATGGGCCATATGCGCTGGCCAATACGTTCCGTCCTGCCAATGTTCTCGACAGATCCGCTCCCGTGAAGCCGCTCGCCGAGGTATCGCAAATCAGAATGTTGGTTTGAACCTTTGCGGGATCGATTTTGATCCCGGGGATTTCCGCGAGACCTTGCGCGAGAAACTTCGCGTTGGCGTGATCCTGTGCCAGTTTTTCCGGCCCTTGCTCCAGAGCGATGAGTCCTGCGGCTGCCAGAATGCCGGCCTGCCGCATGCCGCCGCCGAGGGCTTTGCGGTAGTTGCGGCCGCGATCGATCATCTCCGCGCCGCCGACTAATAGCGATCCCACCGGCGCGCCAAGACCTTTCGACAGGCAGAACATCACGGTGTCGGCCTTCGCGGTCAGCTTCGCGACATCCATGCCAAGCGCAACCGCGGCGTTGAAGACGCGCGCGCCGTCGAGATGAACGGGCAGTCCGGCGTCGTGCGTGCGGTCGCAGACATCGTCGAAAATCTCCGGCGGAATGATCGTCCCGCCGGCCATGTTATGCGTGTTCTCCAGCGTAACCAGGCCGGTGCTGGCGGCGTGATAGCTCTTACCCCGTAGCTTAGACTTGACGTCCTCCCAGGTCAGAATGCCGTCCTCGCCTCGCACCGTTCGCGGCACTACTCCTGAGAAATGCGCCATCATTGCCATCTCGTACTCGAAAATGTGGCTGCGCTCCTGGCAGATGATCTCTTGCCCATGATGGGTATGCAGCTTGATCGCGATCTGGTTGCCCATGGTGCCGCTGGGAACGAACAGCGCCGCCTCGCGGCCGAAGATTTCCGCCGCGCGCTTCTCCAGGCGATTGATGGTCGGGTCCTCGGCGTAGACATCGTCGCCGACCTCGGCTTCGAACATCGCGCGCCGCATCTCGGGCGAGGGCTTGGTGACGGTATCGCTGCGCAGGTCGATGGCGGGAGTTGTAAAACGAGGAGACTTGACTTCCGATTCAGGAGCCGAGGTATACATAGAAGAATCCTACGCCAGGATCAACTCGGAGAATTTCGCCAGATCAATATTTCCCCCGCTTACCACGCAGACAATCTTTCCTCCGCCACACTTCCCGCTCAGTCCGGCGGCCACGGCGCACGCGCCCGCACCTTCCGCGATCACGTGATTGCGCATGGCCACGAGGCGCATCGCGTGGCGCGTCTCCTCGAGCGTTGGAACGATGGAACCGGCAAGCAAATGGTTCGCCAGCGCCCACATGCGGGGGAATACCGACTTGCCTCCGCATCCGTCTACCCAGCTGGCTTGCCAATTGGGAAAGTTCTGAGCGGAGCCTGCGGCCAAAGAGTACGCCAGTGGGGCCGCGGTTTCCGGTTCAGCCGCGAACACCTTGGCGTGGCTTCCGCGCTCCTTCAGGGCAGCGGCAATTCCGCAGGACAAGCCTCCGCCGCCGAAACCCGCCACGACGGCATCCACGTCAGGCAGATCTTCCAGGATTTCAAGTCCCACCGAGGCGTTGCCGGCGATGAAATCGTCATCTTCAAAAGGATGCACAAAGACGCCCGTCATCGCGGGATGACTACGGTCCGATAATGCCTTCCAACAGTCATCGTAGGAGGCTTTGACATACTCAGCCCCGAGCCGGCGAATCGCATCGAGCTTGGCCACCGGCGCTGCGTCTATGACGAGAACCCGGCAGGATGTGCCGGCCTTGCGCGCGGCGAGCGCCACACCCTGAGCCGCATTGCCCGCGCTGACCGTCCAAACGCCGCGTTGGCGCTCGTGTTCCGGCAATTTGCGAATCGCGTTATACGCACCGCGAATCTTGAATGACCCGATCGGTTGCAGGCACTCCAATTTCAGATAGATCTCCGCCGGACCGTCATGGTTCATCCGCACCAACGGCGTACGGATGGCTGCCTCATAGACATGCTGGCGCGCTTCGTCGATCAGCCCGGGGGGAATGTTGCGTTGGTTAACTTTGCTGGTTGATAGATCGTTTGCCATACGAGGTTTTCAGTTCGAGCCGCGATTCTGCCAGATCAATGGTGTGATGTCCAGTTGATGCGTTTTGGGTGTCGGTAGCACATGATATGTCCGGTTGAGTTAGCAAGTGATCTGTCCGCTTTGCGGGCGGCGAGAGTAGGCGACCATGCGAAGCATGGTTGCTTACTCGAAGGCCGCGATGGAGCGGGCGATGAAAATACAGGAAGTGATTTTGCGAGCGATCGCCAGGAAGATTACCTGGTGGCAGGCAGCGGAGATTATCGGCATCAGCGATCGGTCGATGCGGCGCTGGCGGGAGCGACTGGAAGAGTTCGGCTATGACGGGTTGTTCGATCGGCGCCGGGGGCGTCCTTCTCCCAAGCGAGTTGCTCTGGCTAGGGTGGAGCAGGTGCTGGGACTGTACCGCGACCGGTACTTCGATCTGAACGTGCGACATTTCCACGAGAAGCTAAGCCAGCAGCACGGGATTCACCTGAGCTACAGCTGGGTGAAACAAACGCTGCAAGGAGCCGGACTGGTAGCGCGCGGACGCAAACGCGGGGTGCATCGCAAACGGCGGGAGCGGCGGCCGCTGCCCGGCATGCTGCTGCACATCGACGGCAGTCATCACCGCTGGTTCCAGGACGAGCGCTGGTATGACCTGATCGTCATTCTGGATGACGCCAGCAGCGAGATCTACTATGCCCAGTTGGTGGAGGAGGAATCGACAGTGACGGTGATGGCCGGGCTGCGGGAAGTCATCGAGCGTAAAGGTCTGTTCTGCGCCCTGTACAGTGACCGTGGCAGCCATTTCTGGCTCACGCCCAAAGGGGGCGGCAAGGTCGATCCGCACCGGGTGACGCAGGTGGGACGTGCGCTGCGCGAGCTGGGAGTGCAGATGATCCCGGCCTACTCGCCGCAGGCGCGGGGCCGCAGCGAGCGTAGCTTCGGCACCTGGCAAGGACGACTGCCACAGGAGTTGCGGCTGCACGGGATCCAAACCGTGGCAGAAGCCAACCAGTTTCTACGGGAGCACTACATCGCCGAATTCAATGGCCGCTTTCAGGTGCCGCCGACGCAACCGGGCAGCGCGTTTCTGCCGTGTCCGCACAAAAATCTGGACCTGATCTTTTCGCTGCAGTTTGAGCGCACGGTGAACCGGGACAATACCGTCAGCTTTCAGAACCTGCAGTTGCAGATTGAACCCGTGCCCTGGAGAGGGACGCTGGCCGGTTGCAACGTCATGGTTCACCAGCACCTGGACGGCAGCCTCAGCCTGACCCACGGGCCGCATCGGCTGGGACGTTACAGCGCCCAGGGGGTCGCCATCCACTCAACGGGAAACGCGGACCACGCGGTGGAAAAGACGCGCCGTGGAAAAGTCAGAAAAACGACTTTTCCACCGCGCTTGGAAATCCCGCCCAAGGCGCGGGATTTCCACTTTCCCACCGCCACGACGGCGACTGGTTTATGAGTCAACCCAAAACCAAAACCGGACATTTCACTTGCTACGAAAAGCGGACATTTTCACTTGCTACGAACAGCGAGATTTCGTGTCGGTAGCACATGATATGTCCGGTTGAGTTAGCAAGTGATCTGTCCGCTTTGCGGGCGGCGAGAGTAGGCGACCATGCGAAGCATGGTTGCTTACTCGAAGGCCGCGATGGAGCGGGCGATGAAAATACAGGAAGTGATTTTGCGAGCGATCGCCAGGAAGATTACCTGGTGGCAGGCAGCGGAGATTATCGGCATCAGCGATCGGTCGATGCGGCGCTGGCGGGAGCGACTGGAAGAGTTCGGCTATGACGGGTTGTTCGATCGGCGCCGGGGGCGTCCTTCTCCCAAGCGAGTTGCTCTGGCTAGGGTGGAGCAGGTGCTGGGACTGTACCGCGACCGGTACTTCGATCTGAACGTGCGACATTTCCACGAGAAGCTAAGCCAGCAGCACGGGATTCACCTGAGCTACAGCTGGGTGAAACAAACGCTGCAAGGAGCCGGACTGGTAGCGCGCGGACGCAAACGCGGGGTGCATCGCAAGCGGCGGGAGCGGCGGCCGCTGCCCGGCATGCTGCTGCACATCGACGGCAGTCATCACCGCTGGTTCCAGGACGAGCGCTGGTATGACCTGATCGTCATTCTGGATGACGCCAGCAGCGAGATCTACTATGCGCAACTGGTGGAGGAGGAGTCGACGGCGACGGTGCTGGCCGGGCTGCGGGAAGTCATCGAGCGCAAAGGTCTGTTCTGCGCCCTGTACAGTGACCGTGGCAGCCATTTCTGGCTCACGCCCAAAGGGGGCGGCAAGGTCGATCCGCACCGCTTGACGCAGGTGGGACGTGCGCTGCGCGAGCTGGGAGTGCAGATGATCCCGGCCTACTCGCCGCAGGCGCGGGGCCGCAGCGAGCGTAGCTTCGGCACCTGGCAAGGACGACTGCCACAGGAGTTGCGGCTGCACGGCATTACCAAACCGTGGAGGCGGCCAACCAGTTTCTACGGGAGCATTACATCGCCGAATTCAATGGCCGCTTTCAGGTGCCGCCGGCGCAACCGGGCAGCGCGTTTCTGCCGTGTCCGCACAAAAATCTGGACCTGATCTTTTCGCTGCAGTTTGAGCGCACGGTGAACCGGGACAATACCGTCAGCTTTCAGAACCTGCAGTTGCAGATTGAACCCGTGCCCTGGAGAGGGACGCTGGCCGGTTGCAACGTCATGGTTCACCAGCACCTGGACGGCAGCCTCAGCCTGACCCACGGGCCGCATCGGCTGGGACGTTACAGCGCCTCCAATCCGTTTCGGAGCCATTCGTCGTAAGCGCCCTCGGGCTCAAATGCCGAATCGCGTGCAGCGACGTTGCGGGAGGCTTGAGTTCCTCGTGTATGATTGGCACGACAAAGCGGCGCGCAAGATTGTCGAGGTCAATGCCCTGCGCCTTCAATGGCCGCACATAAAGCAGCGTAACTCCCACGGTCGTAAAAAGTGGGTTCAGGATTGGGTACTGATTGCGCATCTTCTCTATCGCAGCGCGCACCTTACCTCTCACTATGTCCGAATCGCCCGGCCGGGCGGCTGGCGGCCCGAGATCCGCGCAAGCCGTCGGCGTTTGGCCACTGTTGAGCGGGTCTTGGATAGCGCCGCCCCACCCGCCAGTTTCCAGATCAACGAAGTTGGGCACATTGCCCACCGCAATGCGCAACTGCAGTGGTGCGCCTTTGATCGTCATGCCGTCGATGAGTTGCGCGTGCGTCCAGACGGACGCGATGGTGGTGAACTCGTTGACGACCACGCGTGCCGGCGGCTTGCCGCCCACCACGGCCAGCAGCAAGATCGCCGAATTGTTGCCGGCAGCCTTGGTGGCAGCCGGAATACCGCCGGCAGCTACGAGATAGAGACTGGAATCCTCGGGTGCTCCGGCGGTGCTGACTTCAAATCGGCCATCGTTGTCGGTCTTGGTTTGCACGAGGTGCTTGGGTGCGTCGGAACTGGCGGCCCAAAGTGTCACCGTGGATTGAGCGATAGGCGCTCCTCCGCCCATCACTTGACCTTTTATGTCGGCGGCGAAGGCCCGAGTTGCCAGGAACATGCCTGAGATGGCAAGGGCAGTCAATGTCAACTTTACAGCGGTTGTCTGAGATTCTACGTGAGGCCTGCTGTAGGGCGGAAGGATAGCTGGCGCGAACAGGCCAAGTCGTACGTTATTCGAAGGGTACAGCTGAAGGAGGAGATGGGCGCAGGAATCGAGATCGTTCAGAACGGCACATCTTGGTCCGTCACAGTTGATTCGTCAAAGCCGCTTTCGGCTGGCTCTCGTTGTCCGTTCCCGCTGCCTCTTGAGTCCAGGAACTCGATCTTGTCGCTATAGACGAGATCCCTGTATTGCTTGGCACGCGTTTGCTTTTCATCCCAAGACTCCGTCCGCTTGCGGCCTTCCACGTAGATGTGGGAGCCTTTGTGCAGGTGTTCGCCGACGATCTCTGCACAGCGACCGAAGGCCTTTATAGCAAACCATTCCGTGTGCTCTTTCAGCTCGCCGGCCTTGTCCTTCCATCGTTCGGTGGTGGCGACGGAGAACTGTGCGATGGCGGTTCCCTGTTGGCTGTACTTCACCTCGGGATCACGGCCGAGATAGCCGATAAGCAGAACTTCTGCATGGCGGTATGCCTCCTTGTTGAGGATGTGAGATTGGTTGCGAGAGTGGTGAGGCGAGGCATCCGAAAACCCAACAGCGTTACTGGCCGGGACATTCGGCCTTAGGCTTCATCATTGACTTGTAATGCTGGTCAGGGCAGTTCAGCTGGAGGTATCACGAAAGGCTCGGCATTTCACGAACTGCGTAAACTCGACATAGCCTGCAACGACGCATTCCTGGCCGACGCGTCCGGAGCTGACGGCTTTTCCGAGTTAGTACTTCCCTGCCTTTTTTAACGCGGCCTCAATTGTCGCGAGCGGCAGCAGCAGTGATAACAGCGCGTCCAGCAGCGGAATAGCACCGTAGCTGGCATACCATCCTGCCACTCTTTCATTCTTGGCATCGATGACAAGCACGACGCCGCCAACCTCCGCCGAGGCCAACAGACAGCGTCTGCCCGCCGCGAGCAGAAGTTGTCCACCAAGCCCCTTCCCTTGCAACCTTCTATCCACCGCCAGGCGAGCCAAACGGAAGCCCGGCACGTCATGCCGTGCCAGTCCGCGCCGCACGATCTCCGGCGTCCGGGCATAGTCAACCGAGGCGGGGCTCAGACTATAGAAGCCGAGAATGGTTTTATCGTTGGCATCGTCGATCGCCAGGAACGTTTTCGCGCCGCCCCGCTCGTGGCTCTTCCGGGCGTAACGGCGCAAGTATTCATTCAGCGCTTCTTCGCCGCAGTCGAACGCTTCTCGGTCGTGCTTCTTGTTGATCGGCTCTTCGTGCCACGCCTGCATGATTAATGCCGCTTTGGCAACGCCCGAGCGGATGCCCGCAGTTTTGCATTCGGCTTAGGCGGATTCTCCAGCAGTTTCAGTACGCGCACGCTGTCCCTCGCCGATAGCTGCACATGATCCGCCTCCTCGATAACGGTCTTGGCGGCACGCAAGGCGTGACGAATCACAAAATCCGTCAGGTCGGTGTGGTTTAGCGCCACCGCTCGCAAAAGCAGCGCTTTTTCTTCGGGCCGAATCCGCAAAGACATTCGACTGTTGTCTTCAACCGCTGTTCTCGGCATGGCAATGGCTCCTCACAATACTGTACGTATTCAATTAGTACATTAATGGGAGAACAACGGTCAACCTCTGTACGCATTAAGTGCGTACTCGCAACGCCTGCCGAGAGAGCCTGAGCCCCCCTTGGTCCAACACTCGCTTCTGCTTCATGCCAGCAACTCTCCTTCTTCTTATGCAGAGCTCCGAACGCGAATCGGGCAGCCAAGGGCGGCTCGAATCATCTCCTTACTGCAGCCGGCCCAGCATTTGTAAAAGCGTGGGTCCTCAATCAGGATGGCCAGGTTGTCGCCGACGCGGTCGTGGCCACTGTCCGCGCACGAGGGGCATCGCCCGATGTAATTCCGGCCAAGCTTCCGTACAGCGCCTACGTGCTCCAAAATGCGGAATTCTGTTCGACCGTTCCCTGTTCTTCGTTCCGTTGAAGTGACCATCTCCGGACGCGGCGCTGAAACTGGCTCACGCCTTTCCTTTCCGGCAATGAACCTCTGGAGTTCTTCCTCGGTGACTTTTCGCTGACCGTTAAGGTATGCGATCTGGTCCTCCAGCGTGTAATCGGCACCATAGAACCAAAATCGGCGATTGGCGCCCCGGTGAATTCCCAGCGGACCACGAATGGCGTTGCCAAACTCTCCGGAGCCGATAGCGTCGTGCTTCGGGAACACCTCGATGCCGTCGGCCAGGCCTGAGCCTTTCACCGGCACCCCCAGCCTCAGAGCAAGATCATGGATGTAGATTCGGCACTCCTTGGCCAGCAGGGGCGTTGCCAGGAAGATCCAAAGATGCCCACCGCGCTTGCTCATCTCCAGCGCAGGCTCCACATTGTCCTGTGTCAGGTGGTACTGCAGCTTCAGCAAGTCCTCCATGGAGTTCTTGTAGTCGGCGTCGATGGCGACCCATTTACAGCGTTGGGTCGACGGGTTGATGGCGTACAGGCCGACCGTGATTTTGCCTTCCAAGTGTTGGCGGATGGTTTCCTCCGTCAGCATTAGTGGTAGGTCTGTTCCTTTGTTGCTTGGCCGGAAGTAGTAGTTCCGCCCTGTTTCCGGGTGCGGCCGCATGGACTGCTTCGTGTACGCGCGGCGATTCACGAACCGCCTTTGGTAATCCTTGACGACTGGCCGGGGTTACCCTGATTGTCGTTGCCATCAACGCGTCACCTCCTTCTGGCAGTTTCGCGAATCCACGCGCTCGTGTTCGCCATTTCCCCACACGGTTTTCGGATGTGGGTGTCGTTAGATAACCCGGAATATTTGTTCTGTCAAACGGCCGCCTCAGGCACCATTCCGGGCAGTACCACCCACTGCAAGCCAGTCCGCCAAAACCCTGGCCGCTCAATGAGATCAAGGAAGTTACACTCCTTCAAGAGTGTTTCAAGTTGGCTTACGCTGTACCCGCCGAATTGTTCGTCCTCGAAGTCCACGGCGTACCAGGTTCCTTTCTTGCGGTCCAGTACATAGACCGCCCCAGAATCCGGATCTCCGAGCACGAGCAAGAACAGCAGAACCGATGCCGGCAACTCGATCCAATGAACGATCTTGACGTTTTCGGCGGCCTTCAGTAGTGCAGTTATCGCTGTCTGCAGATCGACGCCGGGGTCGAGTTGCACAACGGGTTCAACCATCATTTGTCCAAACATTGCAGTGATCCTTTCCGGGCAGTCCGCCCAATTCGTGTTCTTTTGTAGGCAAGACGAGACCATGGTGCACACCTCGGCTGACACAGGAGTCAACAAGTGTGCTAAGGGTCTTGTTTTGTTGGCTGTACTAGGATTTAGAGTGGGCTAGAGCCGAAAGAAGATCGCTTAAGCCGGACAATGTCTATATATAAAAGGATGCAAGTCGCACGGACAGATTGATCACTACCCGACGATGGCGCCGAAAGGTAATGTGTGAGCCACTAACAATGCCGCTGGTACGCCGGTTCGGCTGCTCCGCACGCAGAACCCTAATGGCAGCTGGCCAGTCTTCCCCGGCGATGATCAAGAGGGTGGCTGGATCACTTCGCTGGTGGTGATGGCTCTCCGAGATCTGGTGCCGGCCATACCCGCAAGGTTGCAGGGCCTCCACTGGCTGCTGAACTGTGCAGGTAAGGAAGCGAATTGGCTCTGGAAATGGAAGTTCCGTACTGCCGATCGCCACGTGCGTTTCGACCCAGACAAATATGACTGGCCATGGTTTCCGGACACTGTCAGCTGGGTTGTTCCCACCGCCTTCTCGATTCTTGCCCTGAACCAGATCCCTTGCTCTTGCGGCGGTCTGGAACAAATCCCTTTCCGGGTCAACCGTGGTATTGAGATGCTGATGGATCGCGTATGCCCTGGCGGAGGGTGGAATGCTGGTAACGGCGTTGTCTATGGGGCCGCCCTTGCACCGCACGCCGACGATACGGCGATCGCGCTGTTGGCGCTGCGTGATCGGGCAGAGGATCCGGTTGTGCAAGACTCCGTCGACTACTTGCAGCGTACTGCCCCAGCCCTTACAGCGCCCTGCAGTCTCGCGTGGGCGATCCTGGCGCTTGCCGCTCACCGTCGGCCGATTGCTGCGCTTCGCAGTTCGCTTATTGCTCTTCCTGATCTTTCAAGTATCGAAGACACCAGCACGTTAGCGCTGGCCTGCCTTGCAATCGACTACCGCCGTGCTTTGTCAGCTTTTGGAGTGACCGTATGAGCGTTTCTCGTCGAGATTTTCTCGTTGGGAGTGCGGCTCTGGCGGCAGGCGCGACGGTTACGACTCCATTTCTTCTGCCCAAATATCATTCCGATCAGCGCCCAAAGCGATCCCGAGTTGCAATCCTCCATGCGCAGCAATACTCAAATCATCTTAACCAGATCCTCGCCGCGGGTCTTCGCCTCTTCCCGATCCACGTCCGAGGCAAGACGGTTGTCCTCAAACCCAACTTAGTCGACTACATTCCCGGTAATCCAATCAACACGCATCCATTGCTGGTTCTCGCCGCAGCTGAATCATTCCGCCGGCTGGGCGCCAAATCCGTGATCGTTGGCGAGGGACCAGGACATCAACGAGACACACAGCTGGTGCTTTCACAAAGTGGTTATGAGCAGTATCTTCGAGACGAAAAGATCCGATTCGTCGACTTAAATCGCGACCAGTTGATTCGCACCACATTACGCGCGAGTTATACGGGAATGCGGGATCTTGGCTCCCTCGGACTGTGCTGGAAGCGGATTTCCTGGTTTCCATGCCCAAGATCAAGACCCACCACTGGTCCGGCGTCACTCTTGGAATGAAGAACATGTTCGGCGTAGTACCGGGCGCGAGATACGGATGGCCGAAGAATATTCTCCATTGGAAGGGCATTCAGGAGAGCATCCTCGATTTGTGCGCAACCGTTCCGATCCACTTCGTGATCGCAGACGGCATAGTGGCGATGGAAGGGAACGGTCCCCTTAACGGCACGCCTCGTCCTCTGGGAATGATTGTGCTTGCGGACGATCCGGTAGCTGCGGATGCAACCTGTGCGCGTCTGATGGGATTCGGACCCAGCCGAATCGTGCACATTCGCGAGAGCGCGAGATTCCTCGGCAACGCTTCGCCGGCACTCATCGACCAAGTTGGAGAAACCGCCAACGCTCCGGCGGCTCCTTTCCAGATGGTTCCGGAGTTTCGATTTGTTCATGCATTTTGACACGCTGTCTCCGGAGTAAACTCCCCGAGGGCCGAGCACAAATACAATGCCGTGATTTCCTCTAGATTCCCACGCTTCCGACCACTGCTTGGGTTTGTTGCATTTAGCCGGACACCCGAAATGCTCGGCTTCAAAATCGAAGCCGGTGCACGCCTCTAAATTAGCGAGTGTGTCCGTACACCGAATTGGTTCGCGCCATGAGCTTCGTCGCCATTCCCGCCTTTCATGGTCACATGCTCGGACCGACCGGCGGCGGGCTTGATCGTCGGATACTTTCATTAGCGGCTTATATTCTTCCTTAACGTTCCGATTGGCCTCGCCGGTTTGTGCATCGACCGCCAAGCATCCGTGATACGGGCAAATCTATGAACGGCATGAATGGCCACGTTAGAGGATCAGGTACTGGGGAAGAAACCCGGCAATTCGGCGACCGCCCATGAAGGTACCAAATCGGGGCATCACAATGTGAAGTGATGGTTGGGCTTGTGCGGTTAACCTTCCCGGATGGAAACTGTAACTGACCAATGACGCAGGCGAGGTCAATTGGTCTCCCTCCGCTCCCTTCGAGTGCCAGCGATTTCGAGACCCTCGTTCGACCCCGTCCCTTTCTTTGCGGCCCAAATCATGAAGGAGGTTTGCTGTGAAAAAGTCTGAGAAGCCAGCAGCTGAAGTTTCGACTTCGGAGCCGGCAGTTACCTCCGTGACCGAAGAGGCCATTCGCGAGCGTGCCTATGAGCTTTACGAGCAACGCGGACGGCTGGACGGACACGCGCTAGACGATTGGCTGGCCGCCGAAGCCGAGGTGCAGCTCAAGATTAAAGGTGCTGCAGCTTAGCCCATCCGCACTTCGTTGGGCACGCGTACCATTTTCTTTCTTATTCGGACTGGAAGAATTACGTCGTGCTCAACGTTCTCGTGGAAGACTTACCATTCTCGGTGAAACTTACCCGATCCTCTTTATGTGGCCGCATCAGTTCGGCTTGGCATTCGCTGGGATTCTTCTGAGCAAGACCGCTTAATGCGACTCTAGAAATTCAATCGCTGCCGGCCGAGATGTCTGAAGGAGGTTGATGTGCGGCGTGCTTGGTACATTTCCTCCAGAATCGTTCGTGCCAACGGCTCAGGCGCTTACGAGTCTCCCACTGGCGTTCGAGGCGGCAACTGTGAGAGGGAATACCTCACGGGCGAGTCGCCGATGGCCGGCGCCAGCACGTACGAAGGACTGCATGTAAGACCGTGCTACTTGATCCCAGATCATATCGCGTGCATAGAGGTAAGCACGTTTGCGCATCGCCTGGAGTGCACTCTCGTTGTCCAGAAGTTCAGTCACATTATCTGCAATGGCGGCCGAGTCATCGAAGGCAACGAGGACTCCGCGACCTTCCGCTAATACTTCGGTGGCGTACCAGTAGGGAGTCGAGATGATCGCCTTACCCTTGCCCATGGCATAGGCGAGCGTGCCTGACACGGCCTGTGCCTCGTATCGGTACGGGGTGATGTAGATATCAGCCGAGCCAACCAGCGATGCCATTTCTTGAGGGCTAACGAACCGATTGACGAAGAGAACGTGCTCTTTGAGGCCAAGGCTCTCTGCTAAGTCCTGCAACTCCAGCCGATATCGATCGCCCTCGCGGCGCCTGACATGGGGATGAGTGGCACCAGCGATTATGTAGACAACCTTCTTATGCCGGGACAAAATGCGCGGCAATGCGCGAATTACACTTTCGAAACCTTTGTTAGCAGATAACAAGCCAAACGTGAGCAGTGTGGTCTTTCCCTCGAGTGAGGAATCTTTGTGAGAGGCCGCATCGACAAAAGGCATATCGGGGATGCCATGGGGAATCAGATCAATCTTCTCGCCCGGAACTCCAAATACATTCTGCAAGAAACGAGAAGAGTGCTCACTCATGACAATAAGACGATCGGAGCGCGCGGCGATTTCTTGCATCACGATAAGTTGATCGATGTTCGGCTCACGAAGAACTGTATGAAGTGTCGTCACCACTGGCGCTTTCAAGAGCTGCAGCAGGCGCAAGATATGCCCGCCGGCCGTTCCTCCGAAAATCCCGTACTCGTGTTGCAAGCAGACGAGGTCAACATCGCTGGAATTCAGAAAGTCGGCGGCTCGTCTGTAGGATGAAGGGTCGTTCTGTGTTATCTCGAATTGCACGCGTGCAGGATAGCCGTATGACGATTGTGGGTCATTCACCGCGACGACCATAAGCCCAGCTGCTCCGTAGGCGGCCGTAAAGGCATCACACAAGTCTGTCGTAAAGGTCGCGATTCCACACTGTCTGGGGAGGTGGTTTCCAATAAAGGCTACGCGCACCGGATCCGGCCGGCTACGCACGGCTAGGAGGGCCGGCGGCGCCATCTTTTGGAACACCAAAGGACTCGTCTCGTAGCGCATCAGAGCGTCAGGTTTCAAATTCACGGATAGGGAACGAGCGGACATTGCAGCCTCCTGAGGAAATGTTCGTATTGCGGAGAGTGCCGGATGCAGGGTCAAGCAGGCGTGTAGGGCGCTACACCAAGCCTCCTTGTCGCTCGCACCACCTGCCGCAGAAGATACCCAGCGTGCCTAGGCTCCACATCGCAAGCAAGAACATTACTTTACTCATCCGAGCTCCTCCGGTTATCTTCCTGTCGATTCTTGGTCTCGATTCGGTATGTGTTTTCGCGCATGCAGGCTGGCAGACGAGGCCCGCGAATCATGTGAATCTTGACCTTAGCAAACGAGGATTGAAGAGTCTGAGCAATAAGGCTCATAGTTGCCGCCGTCGTGAAACTCCGCAGTGCTGCTTATCAGTGCGAGTGTTGATCCAGCGAAGCCAGTAGCGGACGCAGGCGATGCAAGCTCACGTGAGGGCGCCCAAGTTGCAATCTGAGCTTACAAATTAGGCGATTGCGAAAGGTGCTCACTCGGTGCCGCTAGCAGGCGGCGCCTTGTCGCAGAGAGAGGCGTGAAATGTGGACTTGGCCTGGGATTGCGGCGGTCGGCAAATACCGCCTTCGTCCGTTTGATCATCCAGTGGATCGGCCTGATCCAAAATCTTGGAGTACCGCAACTCTCACATCCAAAAAGCGGCCGGACGTCCGCCAGGATGGCATAGGCAAAGTCGAGTATCGCCTGGAAGGGCCGGAAACCAAATACGCTGATCGTAAAGGTTCCGGTAAACCATTTGGTAGCGGGTAGGCTCCCCAGAACTTCAGCAATGGCCTCGCCCCCGAGTTTCATCGAGCCATCGGGCATTAGGACATGGATCGTCGCGTATGCGTCCCATATATCGAGGTCCGGATTGAGGGCCAGAAGCAGCTCCGGATCGTTTCCAATCGGTCGTTCGATGATGGTCGTGTCGCCCGACTTAGTCTGTGCCAACCTCTGCACCCAGTGTGCGATGTGGCGGCAGACAGCACACTCGTCGTCGAATAGTAGGATTGGCTTTGTTTGTTTCTGTGCCTCCAAGAATTGGCCTCTTTCATGACTCGTATGGCTGTCTGACTGCGGTTAGTAAGGTCGAAACGACCGGGCTCGGCCCTTCGACCCGCCCAACTTCCATCCCGTCCAAGAACATAATCAACGTTGGGGTTCCCTGGATCTGGTACCGTTCTGCGAGTTCTGGTTCGACCGCAATATTGACTCTGAAGATCTTTTCGTTCGATTTCACCATCGCGGCCACTTGCTGAAGGACCGGCTCGATCACCTGGCAGTGTGCACAGCCATAGGACATGAACTCAACCGCGATTGGTCCCTCCCCCTCCAAAACCAGCTTGGCGAAGGTACCGCTGGTCGTGGCTGGTACCCAGTCGCTCCGCACGCGTCCTCGTGGAGCGAGTCGGGTAACCTCTAGCGTTTCGTTCTTCATTTGGCCTCCAACTGATTGGGCTTCCATCTCGAGCCAGCAAAATGAATGGCAGCGACTGTGATCCTCTTGTGTCAGCCATCTACGTTAGCGGCTTACGGTGCCCTGCTTCTGAGCAAGAGTGCTCAGTTGTGTTGTGCCAGTCGGATGTACCCTCCTAACCAGGGGGAATATGGATCACAATGAGGCAGTTCGGGAGTGCGCATCCCTATTCGCGAGGGAAGCCCAGCATGCACATGACACAGCGATTGAATTCGAGGCCCTGGTTCCGGTCTTGCCAAACGAAAAGTCTCGGGAGATTGCGCAACTGCAAGTGAAGGCGAGTCACAGGCAAGCCAAGGAGTTTCGCGACCTTGCCGAGAAGGTTAAGGAAAAATAGGGCTTTCCGTCTCTTTAACTTGGGTTCCTTAATCTTGTGTGGGCACACTCTTGTTCCGGTAATACATTGAGGGCCTTTTTTTGCTGTGGCGGAACACTAGGTGAAACGAATGACGACCTCGACGATACAACGTAGTTTCAACCCCCGCACGTTTCTAACGACCATCGGGAGCCTTCTGCCTAAATAACACCCGAGATCACCGGTTCCTACCCATCAGGGGATGAGGCGGATACCGTTGAGCGAAATAACAAACCTCACCAGACGACCAACGCCGGGCACATGAATTCGCTGTAAGGAGGCGACACTCATGAAAGTATTTGGAGTAATTAGCACCATCGTCATGTTCTTACTTCTCGGATCCATTGTTCCTGCCTTCGCGCAGGAGGCGTCCCACGAGCAAGAAGCCAAGCCAGCAGCGCAAGAAGAGAAGCAGGCCAAGCCAGCAGCGCAACAGGAGAAGCAAGCTAAGCCAGTAGCGCAACAGGAGAAGCAAGCCAAGCCAGTAGCGCAACAGGAGAAGCAAGCCAAGCCAGTAGCGCAGCAGGAGAAGCAGGCTAAGCCAGTAGCGCAGCAGGAGAAGCAGGCTAAGCCAGTAGCGCGAACGCCACAGACCAAACCGGTAAACCAGGGAGGGCCCAGCAAGGCGGCAGCGCAGAAGCCACCTCAGCGGAGTGCGGCCGACGAGCAGCGGCAACGCGCAGTACCGGCACTGCGGCTCAGCGCCACCGGCAGCGGTCGCATACCCGACGATCGGTTCCGCAGCAATTTTGGTGGAGGGCACACATTCGTGATCGACCAACCAGTAATGGTCGGCGGGTACTCTCGCTTCCAGTACGGCGGCTACTGGTTCGGATTTGTTCAGCCGTGGCCGGTGGGCTGGTATTACACCGATCACGTTTACGTCGACTACATCGGTGGTGGGTATTACCTGTTTAACCCGTTTTATCCGGGGGTTCGCGTCGGGATCAGTGTCGTGCTGTGACGTACTCGTTCCAATCGTCAAGCCTCCAGCGTAGGCGGCAAGATGGCGATCGAGGGCAAGAGATGACAGGGCGTCTTCCGAAACCCGGCGGTAAGGTGCGGTCAGCGGGTCGGGTCTCGCCCTAACTTTGCTTCCCAAGTGATGGACTCTCCGCCGAGTACAGTGCGGAGAACGAAAGAAGATGACCAGCCCTCCGGTTTTCACAGGACTGGTAGCCTACTCTACCGTTACTGCCCAATCATCTCCACGTGATCTATTTTGATCAGACTGGCGGTCAAGCGCCTGCCATCCTTAAGAGGTTCAGTGTGTTCTTTCTTGCACGGTGAGGTGCGCAAATGTCATACAGCTCGAAGCCGCAGCTTCTCGTCGTGGACGACGATCCCAGTATTCGGGAAAGCTTAGGAGCGTTACTTACGTCGGCAGGGTATGACGTGGTGGTAGCAGAAGACGGCGTTAGCGCTGTATCGCACCTCTATCGAACAGCTGCGGACTTGGTGGTAACCGATCTCAACATGCCAGGGATGTCAGGTATGGATTTGATCTCCCACGTACGTAGCCGGTATCCGGCCACTTTGATCCTCGCAATGAGCGGAGACTATCAGGGCGACTCCGTGCCCGCCGCCATCATCGCTGATAGGTACTACCCTAAAGGGCAGCATCCTCACAATCTGTTAGCAGTAATCGCAAGCTTGATCGAGATTCAGGCCGCCGAGGGTGTTTACGAGATCAGCACTCGGCCGGCTCTGGATTCTTAGAAGGAGAAGGAAACTATGCTCGGAACCATTTTGATTGTGCTGTTAGTGCTGTTTCTAATCGGTGCCTTGCCGACGTGGAACCACAGCCGCTCCTGGGGTTACTACCCCAGCAGTGGGTTAGGTTTAGTGCTGGTCGTGGTTGTCGTTTTGCTGCTGCTTGGCCGGATCTAGTTGAACGGTGCTAACGCTCGATACCCGCCAAGCCCCGGTTGCCGTTGGCAACGCGTGTCCTCGCCGTTAACTTCGGCGGAAGTGAAGACAAATCTGTCTTGACTGCTAGCCGTTCCCCCAACGCACCCAAACCAGGCCAATGGGAGGCATCCATGCTTTGGACGATTTTCGTTATTCTGCTGGTTCTGTGGCTTCTGGGTTTCAGTTTCCACATAGCAGGCAGCCTGATTCATTTGTTGTTAGTGATCGCCGTTGTGGTTTTGGTCATTAACTTGATCAGTGGTCGTCGAACCGCCTGATCCTCTGGCGAAACTCGCCGTCACAAGTCCACAAAGTAACGTGGAATAAAAAGAAAATACCCGGTGAAGAAATATGCAATTGCAGTGTTGACTTCATCTTTGTCAACCGTTGCCTTTGCTGGCTCCGGCGAGCAAGACACCCAGCCAGCGCTGACCGCTTTCTCGCAGCCGTAAGGGCCAGCTGAAAAGCAGACGAGCGAGCACGAAACTGCCGAAAAGTAGTTGAGATTATCTGGAGTGGCTTCTAAAGGCGCGCCGAATATTGAAGAGTTGCGGTCTTGTCGGTGAGTTCCGTGGAGGAAGAACGACCCCGTTCAACGCCGCGAATGTTCTTCCATTGTCGCTGCATGGTGAGTAGACGGAGCTACCGTTTCTTGCCGGCACCGTAGAAAACTGTCTTAGCCTTAACTTGGGAAACCCCAATTAATTGGGACAAGGATATCCATTTATGACGACTACTGAACAGAACAAGTGTGCGCATCTACCATGCAGGTGCTTGGTGCAACCTGGCGATAAATACTGCGGTCAGGCCTGCAAAGAAGCCGGATCCAGCGAGGTCGAGATTGCATGCCAGTGCGACCATGGAACTTGTCCGCTGACCGTATGAAGATGCACAGCCTGCTGGCAGCCAGCTGGGTTGTGGATCCCACGAGCAAACTATCGGTTGGAGCGCAGTGTCAGATTCGGGGTCCGAATAGGTGACCGACGCGAAACCCATCGCGATAGCAGACATCGACTCTTCACTCATGGGGCTGAAGACCCCACTCGTACCGCCGACGGTGAGTACCGCCAAAGGCCCTATCATCCGGTCCCTCGAGTGGTTTGGCGATCTGGGCCTCTTTCTCTGGCAGGTTGTGCGGGCTGCCGTAACGCCGCCATATGAATTCCGCGAATTATTTCGACAACTCGACGACATCGGGTCAAAGTCCCTGCCACTGGTCGCGTTGGCCGGCGCCGCAACCGGGGTGGTGCTCTCTTTAGAAGCCCGTTACAGCCTGACTCGATTTGGGGCCAAATCTCTGCTTCCCGCCGCCATCGTGTTCTCTGTTATTCACGAGACCGGGCCGATCATCACTGGCCTGGTGGTGAGTGGACGAGTAGGCGCCGGCATTGGCGCGGAGTTGGCCTCGATGAAGGTGACTGAGCAGATCGATGCCATCGAGGCGTCTGCAGTAAACCCATACAGGCTATTAGTAGCGCCCCGCATTCTGGCTTGCATTCTGATGTTGCCACTACTGACTCTCGGCGCCGATTTATGCGGCCTGGTTATGGGTTGGGTTGCGCAGGCCCTGGTTGAGCCGCTCTCGTTTCACCAGTTCATCACTAGCGGCTTCAAGGGCGCCGATTTCAATGATTTCCTGCCACCCACGTTTAAGACGGCAGTCTTCGGCTTGATCATCGGCCTCGTCGCGTGTTTTCAGGGCATGCGAACGAAGGGCGGTGCCGAGGGTGTGGGCCGCGCGGCGACAAGCTCAGTAGTCTTGTCTTCGTTGTTTGTAATCCTTGCCGACGTCGTGCTGGTGAAGCTCATTCTCATATTTTTCCCGTGAACACTGATTAACAATCTCGCGAATTAACTATGGACACGATTGATCAAGTTGCTGTGAAGACAGAAGAAGCCGAGGAAGGACGGCGGCGTAGCTGTTGTCGCCCAGGATCTGCACAAATCCTTCGGAAGTCAACACGTTCTAAATGGAGTTAGCCTGACTGTGCGGCGCGGTGAAACTCTCGCAGTGCTGGGTCGCAGCGGTTCGGGTAAGAGTGTATTACTGAAACTCATCATCGGTCTGGAAAAGCCTGACTCAGGCTCGGTTCGAATTCACGGTGATGACATTGCTGGATTGGCTCTCGATCAGATGGGGGAAATCAGAAAGAAGATGGGTTTCCTCTTCCAGCACGCGGCACTCTACGATTCGCTAACCGTCGAGCAGAACGTCTCTTTTCCCCTGGAACATCATAAGAAGGAAATGTCGAGCTCTGAGCGGAGCGATCGAGTAAGAGGGCTGCTGGCAGAAGTGGGCATGCAAGACGGCTTTGGAAAGATGCCGTCGGATATCTCGGGCGGCATGCAGAAACGAGTTGGGCTGGCACGGGCGCTGGCTTTAGAGCCGGACATTCTGTTGCTCGACGAGCCCACCGCTGGTCTCGACCCCATCAGCTCTGGAGAGATTGACGATTTAGTCCTCAAACTTCAGGAGGAGCATCACATGGCATCCATTGTCGTGACTCACGATCTGCACAGCGCGAAGACGATTGCGGACCGCCTGGCCCTGCTCAATGAGGGAAATGTGGTGGTTGAAGGCAGCTTTGAACAACTTGAGGAAAGTGACATCGAGTTTGTTCGCGAATTTCTAAAGCAATCTTAGGGGGACGTATGTCCAGAGCGGCGCGAATTGGAGTTTTCATCGTTGCGACACTCGCAATTCTGGTGGCTGGCATCTTCATCATCGGAAGTAAGCAATATCTTTTCAGCTCCACGTATCAATTGAAAGCCCAGTTTGACAATGTGGTGGGTCTGGATGTTGGAGGCGATGTCCGGGTGGGCGGAGTTCACAGCGGAACTGTACGCAACATCATGCTGCCTCACAAGCCGGGTGACAAGGTCACGGTCGTGATGGATCTCAGCAAGTCGACGCACGAGATCATCAAGCAAGACTCCGTGGCATCGATTGAGACCGAGGGACTATTGGGCAACCAGTATCTGGCGATCTCGTTTGGATCTTCTGGTGCAGCCAACGTACACGACGGCGATACCATTGCCAGCCAGGCGCCTCTCGAAATGTCAGATCTGCTCAAGAAAACGAGCGGCATTCTCGATAGCAGCCAGCAAGCTATAGAGAACGCCACTCGGGCAACGGCGAACATAGACTCGATCAGCGCCAAGATCGACGAGGGTCAGGGAACAGTGGGAGCGCTGGTTAATGACAAACAGCTCTATAGCAGCCTTGAACAGACAGCGAACACGATGCGGGACACGATGGTCCAGGCACAAGCAGGGGTGACCGACTTCCAGGAGAATATGGAAGCCCTGAAGCATAGCTTCTTCGTGCGAGGATATTTCAAGAACCGCGGCTATGAAGATTCCAACGAACTGACACAAAATGAAATTGAACGGCTGCCTCAAGGACCACCGGTGAAAGAGTTCACCTATCCTGCGAAACAGCTCTTCGATAAGCAGGATTCGGCCAAGCTGAAGAATCAAAGATCTCTAAACGCTGGTGGCGAGTTCCTGGCCAATAACCAGTTCGGGTTCGCGGTGATCGTGGCGTCCGCCGGCATGGAAGGGGATACCCAAAAGGATCTGGTGCTAACGGAAGGCCGCGCCATGGTTGTGCGTGAGTATCTGGTGGAGAACTTCGGATTTGATGACAGTCACCTCAAGACTCTGGGATTGGGTAAGCAGACGGATGCGAGTCCTGACACTGGCTGGGGTACGGTGCGGATTCTCATCTATCCGACCGGAACCGAAATGCCGGCTGACAAGCAACCGCACGCTGTAGCCTTGTCTAACACAATCCCGAAGGATCCGGTACAGGCTTCTGCGGCTGCGACACCGAACTCACAGCAGTGATTGCACTCGGGAGCAAAGTATGAGCAGCGTTCTGCTTATCGGCAAAGAGACGGAGACCATACTTTCGATCGCGCAAGCCCTTGCCGCACGGGATTGCCAATTTGAGCGGGCCAGTGGCGGCGCGGGTGCGATTCGCCGCTTGCGTAAACAGTCCTTCGATGTTGTGATCACTGATCCGGATACCACTATCGACGAAGGCCTGGCGCTGAGCGAGGAGATGCGCGACATCCGGCCCGGCATGAAGGCCATCGTTCTCGCCCCTTCCAGCACGCCAGAGGAGATCATCGCTGCGTTGCGGGCTCGCGTCTTTGTCTGCTTCAGCGCCCCGTTTGACGTTCACGAGATCGCCAGCTTCGCCTGCCGCGCCGCGACTGACTCCGACTGGCGCACCGAAATCGAGGTTCTCTCAGCGCAGCCGGACTGGGTTTCTCTTCGTGCCAATTGCCGCATACTTACCGCCGAACGCGTGGTGACCTTCCTCGGCGAATTGCACGCAGAATTGCCTGAGGCCATCCGCGACAAACTGATGCTGGGATTCCGCGAGATCTTGCTCGGCGCAATGGGACATGCGGAAGCCTCTGATCGCCACAAGGTAGTAGAAGTATCGGCGGTGCGCACCGAGCGCACCATTGTGTTTTATGTGCGCGATCCCGGAACAGGCTTACGCCGCGCGACATTGGCGCACGCCACTGCAGCCAGGGCCGCGGGCCCAACCGCTAGTATCGAGCAGGCTGCGGAGATGGGCATTCGCCCTGGCGCATTCGCTACGCTGCTCGATCGGGGCGTGGTGGACGAGTTGATTTACAGCGAAGCGGGCAATGAAGTCCTGATGATTAAACATACTGCGTGAGAAATCTTTTCGCTGCTCATTGGCAATACTCTCCTTTTAATTGCGCGATACGCTGTTCCAAAGCGCGCTTCGCCGGCGATGCGCGGGCATTTTGGAGCTTGAGGGCCTGTTCAGATCAGCGATTGTGGCGTCTTGATCAGTCCTGGCGGGGTCGTAGCCGATTTCCTGTACTCGTCCGGTGGTCTTGTCATACGTTCCCCGCTCGTTTGGGGTAAACGGCTCAGAATCCAAACTTATTTTCGGCGTGGGTCACCAACTACGGCATCGCTGTAGTGGGCCGCAAGGTCGATGATCCAGTACTTACCGTAGAACGGTTTGAAGAACGCGACCTTCAGCTCGTCGTTGGTCGCCTTATCTTCGCCCTTGGCCTCGCTCTTGAGCGCCTCCCCTAATAGCAATCACCAAATAGAGTGATAGCGCCGGGCTCTATGCAAAGCCAACAACAGTCACATCTAATAATCATCGCGAAGCTCTTGAAAAGGTTCGATCGCTTCTTTGGAAGGAGCCTGCGATCTCAAGTATCGGTCTGGCGGAAAGCTCTTGGACTTGTTTTCGCCTTCGCCGTCATGCGTAGCCTAATAGGCCGGAATTCTAGACGAGACAACGACACATCTTCTGACGAACCACCAGCGCTGGGAGACTAGCCTTGCATTTCAGTGCAGAAAATGGCGCGACAGGACTATCCCACAGAACGTGGCGAATCCAAGGAGGATAAGACCGAGGACGGCGTTCACGAGGCGGAAGAAGATCGGGCCGATGCGGTGAGGGATAAAGCGAACGACGACGATCAGGGCGGTGAACCAGCTCATCAGGCCGACGGCGGCCATCAGGATTCCCCACCCGGGGGCGCTGTAGCCCAAGATTGAATGGGCGAAGGGGAGCCAGTTGGAGGTGACGCCAACCCAGTAAGCTATGGATAAGGGGTTGAAGATGGTCAGAGCTGTACAGTCGGCGACTTCTTCGACCAGATGCGCGGGGACAGTGCCTTCGTCCCAGTGTTTGCGGGCGCTGGCATAGGCGCGCATAGGCTCCTTGACGGCGTGGACAAGGAAGTAGATTCCCAGCGGAAGCAGGACGATTACGCCGATGGCCGCCAGGACGGCCTGGAGTGTCGGGTTGGACAGATCGGAAAAGAGGTAGTGCCCCCCGAGCAGGACCATAGAGAAGAGGATTAGATCGCCGGTGACGGAGCCGATTCCGCAAGCGAGAGTATGGCGCCAACCGCCGATCACGCCGCGGCGAATGGCTAGCATGTTAACTGGGCCCATCGGCGCGGCCGCCGCCAATCCCATCAAGAATGCGGCCGAAAGCACGTGGATGTAGCCGACGAACACCATGTTGCGGCCGACAGGTAAGATAAGTCCGAAATTCCACTCGGGCAATTCACATCGAATGGGAACTTGACGAACGATTGTGCTTCTTCAGTATCTCAGTCTCGGGATGCTGTTCTTGGCGGCATGTGTATTCCTTAGCAAGATCTTGTTGGATCATGAGCCTGGCACTTGGGCTGCCGCCGTTCGGGGGAGCCTTACGATTGCCGGATGGGTCGCCATGTGGCGACCGATGCAGATCTATCTTGACGATTGGTGGTCTCTGCTACAACTGCGTCGGGTTCTTACGAAGCTTAGCTACATGCCCGTGGAAGTCGTCCAAAAGGCAAGAGTTGAGCAGCCTCCAAGTACGTCAATCACGCAATGAAGCGCGAACGATTTCTACCGAGCACTTGGCATGGCGAGCGACGAACTCCGCCACGCTGCCAAGCAAGAAGCGTGGGATGCCACTTCGTCCATGAGAGCCGACGACGATCAGATCGGCACGCCACTCTGCAGCGGAATCGATGATTCTCTCTCTAATGTCGCCCACCTCGACGGCGGTATCGACCTTGAATCCTGCGCTACGCAGCTCGTTCGCAATTCGTTCCACCAACTCACGGGCTGGTTCCTTCTGGTCGTCCAATTCAGGAGCGTAGTCTGGAGCCATTTGCGGGGGTGCCGGTGCACTCGGCTGCAACACATGCAAGACCCGAACCTCTATATGCTCAGGCCGAAACTGCGTGATAACTGCCTGTAGTACATCACCTGAGAAGCTCGAATCGTCAATTCCCATCAGGATTTTCATGACTCCTCCTGGAGGCTAGGGTCCGCCGACCGCAAGATCAGGCAGCGATCGTTACCCCACCCTGCGGGCTTTCGTTCCCGTCTTGCGCGCGGCTGTTGGCTTTCTCCGAGCTGCTCCAGCAGGTTTTGTCGGTTTGGCTGCGACAGATTTTCTCGCCTTCGCCGCAACAGGCTTTCGCGCTTTGGCCATAGGTGGCTTTCTCGCTTTGCCCTCGGCAGGTTTTCGCGCTCTAGCCACTGCGAGCTTTTTCACTTTGACTACGACTTCAACCGGAGCCTGCAATTCCAGCTCGGGCGATTTCCGAGTGCGATGGTGGCCCGGGTGCAGAGATTGGATGCGGGCGGCTTCTTCGTCCGTCAGCAGCTGAGTTCCTTCACGGCTTCGGCGCTCGTCCTCGAGGTATTCTGGAATCGTTTTCGTTGCCATGTACGTAGTGTCGCAGAGCTGTCCTCGTCCAAGCTGGCCAATTGTGAACACTCGGTGACAATTTGAGGCCGCCACGAAGACAAGATGCGAGTCGCCTGCCGACAGCAGCGTCCTGAATGCGCCGATTTGGAGCCTCGCGAACGAGGTCCCAGACGCTAAATGATTGACGAAAACGATAGGCACGACGAGACTCGATCTCATGGCATTCACCGCACTAATGACTTGTTTTGACTAGGAGAATTCCGCGAGGTGCGGTCCATTGCGCCCAGGCTGCATCTACTACAGGTTTGTTCACACTATCGCGTCGGCTGCGCGACCAAGTCACCCACGACCTTGAAGGTCACAATCGATTCCGCCCAAGCCTTATGCAGAAGGTATACGGGGCCGTGGTGGGGGCGAGTGTTCAACTTTATACAGACAGCCAAAACTCCCAAGGGGTAACATTTCAGGGAATAGATATGGCGCATCCCTTGGAGAACGCTCTCCGGCCAGGGGCTTTCTCCAAGGACCACTCTCACGCCCTTTGGAATGGAGAGAATGCTGCAAACACCGCACCACTGTTCCAGCGCTGGTGTGACTGTGGCGCCGCGAACCGATGAAATCCCAGTCAGCTTCTGCGATCGCTGCCGGAAGCGAGTCGAGCACGATACTGGAGTAACCGTTGTTCTGCGATTGTGGGCGTGAGTTGCGGCATCTGTATTGGAAGAAAGCCCCGCAATGACCGCTAAAACTTGCAACCTCGAACCCGTAGGCGGCGAGCAGGGCGCCCGTTTCGCGCTTCGCCGCTTGCAACATTGTGAGATGTGCCCTATTCATCTCTCCTTGCCAATCCTGAGCAGCGCGCAGTCAGTCATCGCGGTAGCAGTCACGAGTCGAGGATGAGCCGTGCCAATTGCTTGGTCGCGCGAAGTCGTGGTAATGGCGTTCTGCGTCAGACACGGTGGTTCCTGAGATCAGCCGGAAAACCTTGGCAGAGATGACATGAATCACTTCAGCAAACTGAGTTTTGTCGAATATACCGGGAAGCTTCACAACTCTCTCCTCAACATCTTCTTCTTGCAGAAATCTGCATGAAGGAGAGCGCGGTTTTCGTTTGGGCAATTCCTAGCCGAGGCTGACGTTCTCCAAGCGAATCGATGGATGTGTCATTGGACGACCTTGCAGGACCAACTGATAAAGACGGACGGGCGACTGGTATAGCATGCCGGCATGCTGGCTGGGACTGGCATTTGGATACTTGAGCCGCAACCAGGTTCCGGCGAGCAGAGTCGCGTCGTGATGTGGCGCCCGCAGGAACGATAAATGCAGTGGGGAGGAAGTCCGTTTGCACACGATGGGAGCGGCATCCGAGACGAAGCAAAGAAGCGGACGATCCTGGGTCCTCGGATTCTAGAAACGAAAACTACTGGAATGTCTATCTTTGATCAGCGTACGGCCAAGGTGCTGGCTACAATCTGCGCTTTCGTCGCCATCGGCGTCTTTCTCTACGAGGTGCGCCATACCCTCGTCGTCATCCTCTTCGCAGTACTCTTCGCTTACTTGTTAGAACCGGTTGTCTACCGAATTGAACGGTCGAGGCTTGCGAGGGGCTCAAGATGGCTCGCAATTCTGGAAACCTATTTGGCGATTGGCGCGATTCTAGCGGTGCTTGGCACTCTGCTCGGGCCGAAACTTGTAAAAGACACTCGGCTGTTGAGCCAGTCGCTGCCCGGATTGCTAGAGAAGGTTACAAGCGGAAAGATTGTTTGGCAATTTGGCAATCGGTACGGCTGGAGCAATGACACTCAGCTCAAAATCGAGCAGTTTATTGCGGCGCATCAGGCAGAGATTCTCGCTTGGAGCGAGGAGGCAGGTTCAGCAGTCGCCAAAATGTTGCAGAATATGGTCTGGGTTGTCCTGATCCCTATTTTCGCTATTTTTTTCTTGCGCGACGCACGGCGGTTCTCCGCAACCTTGCTGCACACCTTTCGCAAGAGCAACCAGCGGCGGTTTCTGCGCTTGATCATGACCGATCTTGACGTGATGCTGGCTCATTTCATTCGCGCGCAACTGATACTGGCCGGCATATCGCTGGTCGTATACAGCGTGGTGTTAACAGCGCTGCGCTTTCCATATGCGCTGGCACTGGGATTCGCTGCTGGAGCTATGGAGTTCGTTCCCGTCATTGGTCCGCTGGTGGCTGCGCTGGCGATCGTCTTCGTCGGATTTCTGACGACGTATCCTCATTTGTGGGCGCTGATCCTGTTCTTTGCTTTGTGGCGGGTGGTGCAGGATTATTTCATATCTCCCCGAGTGATGAGCGGGACGCTAGAATTGCATCCTCTGGCTGCAATCGCGGCCGTGTTGATGGGAGGCGAACTCGGCGGAGTGCTGGGCGTGTATCTTTCAATCCCGGTCGTGGCAACCGCTCGCATTCTCTGGGTACGTTGGCAGAAATATTCTGCGGTTATTGCGACTACGGCTCCGCCTGTACCCGCGGACAGGGTCCTCAGTACACCGACAGTCATCTCACGCTGAATCACTGCGCTGCCTGGCTACGGTGAACCCAAGAGCGGCGTGAAAAAACAGCAAGTGACCTACCTCTGTTCGACCGGATCGGACGAAGCACAACGACCGGTGATCTCTTGGATGTGAATGCAATAGAAGACGGTCATGTCCAGATCAAAATGCCGGCTCGCCTGCGCCGCAGCAAATCCTCTGTCCCACCAGAGTTGGTCCACCTGCTCTAGCCTAGCTTGCACCTGGAGTCTCTCTTCGAGGTGCTCAGGTGTGTCACGAAATTCCTTGTAACGTCCTTGAACAACCACGCTCTGCCATTCGGTATGACTCAGGACCTCATCGGCCTCCACGCGCACCAAGGATTCAATCGCAACCACTCGATCAGTTGGTCGACTCGGTGCGCCACTACGTAAGGGCACTCGATTCAGGGCTCACCCATCCAACTGGCGGAAACCTACGCGGCTGCCGTTACCGCTTCGCCTACGTGCACTCCCAATTCGGCGGGATGTGTGGTCTCGATGATCTCCTTCGCATTCGCCACTTCTGCGGCCGTCCCGTGGACTATCAGCAGGAATTGGTCCGTCTGTAGCGCTTTCTCGTATTTCACAATGCTGTCCTTAGGAATTCCGATGCTGTAGAGGCCGGCTCCAAGAGCGCTTACCCCTCCGACCACCAGCGCACCTTCCAACCCCGCCACGATCCACGCCACTAGCGGTCCAGCCACTAAGATTGGGCCGAGACCCGGAATCATGAAAAGAGCAGAACCGAATAGAAGCCCCCAAAAGCCTCCCCAGAATGCACCCATCTTGCCCCAATACTTCATGCGGTCGCCGGTATTGTAGTAGCCCACCACCTGCTCATCGGTGTGGTAGCCCTTGCCGACGATCGATAACTTGTGCATGTCGACTCCGCCACGCTGAAGCTCTTTTACCGCTTGATCCGCTTCCGGATGCGTGTGATAGGTCGCGACAACTGAACTTACTTTGGACATTTATTCGTCTCCTCGGCGACTTGCTGTCGTTTCTCGGAACATCAAACTAAGTTCCAACCCCGACTATGACAGAACACGAACCGCCAGACTGTTCCCTATTGCACAGCGTCGATGGAGTGCGTCCGTGTTCCCCTTGTGCCGGAAGCCCGGCAGTGAGTCATTCTGCACAGTATTTTGGCGGGCAATAAGCGAATCTAATGGATGAGTCAATAGCGCAGTTTATCCGGCAACCAGACGGTACACCTGTAGCGACAGACAGATGAGCGGTCCCTGCGGTGAAGCTCGGCAACGACAGTCCGCAGAGAATTTGTGCCACCCCGGATGAAGGCAGAACGAGTAACGGTGGCAACATCCCGAAACAAGGCAATGCTGCAGACATTGTCCGAACGAGCTACGAACCCAGTGCTGCAGATTAAATCGATGGAGGATGATATGACAAAAACGGCAGTTGGTTTGTTTGAGAATCCGGGCTCGGTTGATCAGGTTGTACGCGATCTCGAGGCCAGCGGTTTCCCTCGGAATGAGCTCCGCGTTCTAGGAGAGCCGAGGGAGATGGCGGGCAGCGGAATTATGAGTATTCCACGTACTGACTTTGAAGTGGACCTGACTCGGGAGCTGACGACAATGGGCGCCACCGAAACGGACGCGGAAGCTTACGTCCAGGGGGTACGGCGTGGAGGCGTCATGGTTTTCGCAACCGATTCCGGGGAGAAGACGGACGCGGCCGCTGAGATTATGAACCGTCATCATGCCGTGGAGGTCGAAGAACTCAGCGGCTCGGAACCGCACCTCCGCCGAACGGACGGCAATCCCATGGCTGCCAGTCGTCAGAGCTCAGTGATGACTGGCAGGACCCGTTCGTCTGGCGGTGGTGCTCGCCTGTTCGTCTGGTAGGCCTTCCACAGAAAAGCCAGATGTGCTGGGAGTCGCGACCAGACTTGCCATCCACCGTGCGCGTTACGAGCTTCAGGAAGTAGCCACTGGGTTTGCGAATAGAGTGCGTGGAGGTAATTCTGTCGGTGTGGCAATGGCGTGAGCAACACTGAAGCAATGAGGATCGGAAGGTTGCCCGGCTCCGTCCCGAGGATGCTTGTGTAAGACAGGCTTGTTACCCAGGCGTTAATGCCACAGACATAGGAGGGCACCGGCAATGCTAACAAATACTGCCTATTTGAAAGATATGGTGATCCGAGCGACGGACGGCGACATTGGAACTGTTGATCAGTTCTACTTCGACGATAAGGCGTGGGTCATCCGCTACCTCACGGTAGAAACCGGAGGCTGGCTTGGAGACCGGCAAGTGCTGATCTCGCCCATTTCTGTCGTCCATGCGGATTGGCAATCCTGGCGGTTGGAAGTGGCGCTGACAAAACTACAGGTGAAAAATAGCCCTGGCATTGACACCCATCAACCCGTCTCCCGGCAGCACGAGGCGGCATACCTCGACTATTACGGCTATTCCTACTATTGGATCGGTCCCAATATGTGGGGCCCGGTGCTGTATCCGTCGGGCTTGCCGATTCCAGCGGCTAATTTTAAGGAGGCGCTGTCGGGCCAGAGCCGGAGAGAGTCCCGGGATTCCCATCTGCGCAGTAACCAAGCCGTCAGGGGTTATCACATTGAGGCAAGTGATGGTGAGATCGGCCACGTGGAAGGGTTCGTCATGGACGATGAAACCTGGGCTATCCGGTATCTTGAGGTAGCAACCAAGAACTGGTGGCCAGGCAAGAAGGTACTCGTTTCCCCGTCCTGGATCCAACGTGTAAGTTGGGCAGATTCCAAAGTCTACATTGGTCTCTCCCGGAACGTCGTCAAGAACGCCCCGGCGTACGTGGAATCCGGCCCGATCACTCGTGAATATGAGGATCAGCTCCACCGTCACTACGGCCAGCCGCCATATTGGCTGCACGAAGCCGAACAGAAGTCTGCGTTTTCCGTGACCGTTTAAGTAAGGCCTTAGGCGATTGCAGCCCTTTGATGCAGTTCGGAGTACAGTTACTCAAGTGCGCGCTGTGAGGAATCTCAGGCGTGGTCAGTCATATCGACAAGAAATTGAGATGGCTCTACGAGCAGCATTCGCAGGCCAATTTGGATTGCGTCACACCCGACGAGCGGGTCGGCCACCCCTCGTCAAATTGGCCTCCGCCAAGAATATTAATCTGCGAGCCGAGCCGGACAATGCGAGACTAAACAGAAGTCAATTGCTTGGCGCCGTTGCCGTTGACGTTGATTTCGCTTTCTTTCTCTTTGCTCCTGCGTTCCTGCCCCAATCCCATGGTCAGCGCCGTCATCCCCGCAAGACCACCCAGTTGCATCGTCTCCACTGCGGAGCTTGGCACAATCACGATGGTCGAATTTGCCTTCAGGCCTTCATACAACATATTCATGGCTCTCAAGTGTAATGCAATTGGATCGTTGGCATAGGTCTTGGCCGCTTCGCCAAACTTTTCTGCCACCTGGCGTTCTGAATCTCCCAGAATCACGCGGGCTTGACGTTCGCGCTCGGCTTGGGCTTGCATCGACATTGCATCCTCCAATGCCGGTGGTATCAACACATCCTTGACCTCTACCGAGATGACATTGATGCCCCATGGTTCGGTCCGCTCATCGATAATCTTCTGCAGAGAATTGCTAATTTTGTCTCTGCCTTCGAGCATGTCCGAGAGCATGGTCTTGCCGATGACATCGCGCAGAGCAGTTTGTGAGGCCCAACTTATCGCGCTTTGATAGTCAGCCACATCTAGGGCCGCTTTCTTGGGATCCACAATCTTCCAGAACAGCACCGCATCCACATCCACAGGCACTGTATCTTTCGTGAGAGTCTTTTCGGCCTTGAAAGAGCTGGTGAGCACGCGGACATCGAGCCAGTAAGGAATGGTTTCGATGAGGGGAAAAATCAGAAACAGTCCTGGTCCTTCAAGGGAGCGGAACTTTCCTAGCCGTAGGACAACCGCCTTGCTCCATTGATCTGCCACCTGAATTGCTGAAGAGACGGCGAAGGCAAGAACGAAGGAGACGGCAAGAATCCCGATGGCCGTGAAGTCGGCTGATTCCCTATGCATGGCATATGCCAATGCTGCGCCAATGCCTAGAACCAAAACGAAAATTAAAGCCGAAAATGATCTGTTTGTTTTCATTGCAATAGCTTCTTCTCGATCGCTCGACGGTGTTGTCGCCCAGTCGGCCAAAGTCCGTTTGATCTGGACTGCGGAGCGAGGGTCGGGCGCTTGCACTAAATGCAGGCGCCCAAACCATTTCAATAGTGCAGACCTCTCTACGGAAAGCCTACGAAGGGTTTGCCATATCGTCGTCAAATTCGCTGCACCCATCGTCAGACAGGGCACCCTTCAATCTCGTCTTCGCGAGCCGCTATTCAGCTTTGGCTACATGTGGATACCCGCCAATCTCGTTCAGCAGTAATTCCGCCGACGCAGGTACAGCAACTTTACCGTCAAGAATGTCATGACGATTTACATTCTGGCCGTACATGGCTTCGTCTCCACTTTTGTCGGCTTGCACGACCGCGCCGTTCAGGCTCACGCCGGCGAAAATGCCTTTGGAACGCGAGTAAGACAAGATCTCCGCATTAAGTTTAAGGTCGGTGCCAGCGGAGGCGTTCCGGCCCACAGGTCCGGCGGCCACGGAGGCGTCGGCGCCAAGCTTAAATTTGTCGCTGAGAAGGCTTTGCAAGGCGCGATCATTCATAAAGAGCATCACGATGTCGGTGGACGAACCACCGATTTGATAACCCACACTGCCACCGTCAATAGCCAAGAACGTGGGGGCGCTCCAGCCATGCCCGGTGCGACAGGTTGCCAATCCCCTGCCGTAGTTGCCCCCGAAGATAAAGGCGAACTTTAGGTCCCCTGGAATGATGGCAACACATTTCGCCTTTTCCAACAGATCTTGAGGGATCCCCTGATCCGGAGCGTTCATGATCTCCTTGAAGACCTGGGCAGCTTTGTTGGTGCGATTCACATCATTGTCGCGGTCCGAGGCGGCAGCAGTTAGAGTCACAAGCAGAATTAGCGCTGTGAAGCTCAGAGTACGTTTCAACATTTTTCTTTTCCTCCACCAGCCTCCAACCTTAGACACCCGGAGAAAGAATTGCTGTGCAATAAGGACCACTGCCTGCATCAGCGGCATAGCGACGCCTGAAGATAAGGTTTCGATCCGCGGGTCTCCGTAACAAGTTCAGCGCTTCGAGGAGCGAATGATGGTGAACTGAATGTGAGGGTGGCTCAAGAAAAGCAGCAGAATGTGACCCTGATACGACTTCCGGAAGAGAACTACTGTCCGGGAACAGAAATACTACATCGTTGTCCTTTCGCGAATACGTCCGGTCGGCCCGGACAGGCTGAGCGCTTTTGCTCAGAAGAGTCACTGCTGAATTGTTAAGGTTGACTTTTAGTAATCCGCGTCAACGTCCGTCGCAGACGATCGTGCTAGGTCGCAATGCGGTCTAAATGGTATTGCCGCAAACGGGAGACAGGCATGACATCTACCGAACACCTTCATCACGTGGACCCTAGCCATCATGGCGGTCGGCCTTACTGGAAACGTGCGCATCGCGATTGGCGGTTCTGGGCGGGTTTCGTTCTCATGCTTCTGGCTCTTTGTATCTACGTAGGCACCAATGACCTGTCCTCGGTGCCCTCTGGCCGACAGAAGCAATTGCCGCCTTCAGCCAGCAGAGTTCCATAGACCTCAGCACCTGTGAACTGCGATGAACGAATAGGCGGACTTAACTCTATGGCACAGGCGCGAATGAAGAGCGACAAAGGTCTTCCAGTGATAGGTGAAAATAAGGGAATCACTTGTGAAGTACCTCTGCACCCCCTGCGATTCGAACCAATCTATCAGTATCGCCTTTGGGGTGGCCGTCGCTTGGCCGACCTCCTGACCACGCCTCTGCCAAGTGGTCCTATTGGGGAAGCCTGGTTGCTCAGTGACCGCGACGAGCATCAGAGCCACGTAGCCGAGGGACCGCTCAAAGGGCGAACTCTCGGTCAATTGATGAAGCAGTTTCCGGAGCAGATGCTGGGACGGCTAGCCGGGCGTTTCCGCCGATTCCCATTGTTGCTGAAGTTCCTTGATGCGCGTGAGATGCTTTCGGTCCAGGTGCACCCCACGAAGGCGAATTCGAACCTGCTGCCGGCCGGCGAGACCCCAAAAACCGAAGCGTGGGTAGTGCTGGAGGCTGGAGCAGGAAGCCGCGTATACGCTGGCCTGAAACAAGGTACTTCGGCCGACAACTTGCGCCGGGCTCTTTCAGATGGAACGGTGCCTGACGAGTTGGCATGGTTCACTCCCCGGCCCGGCGACGCCGTATTCCTGAAGGCCGGCACCGTCCACTCCTTGGGCGGCGATGTCGTGGTGTTCGAGATCCAACAAAACAGCGATGTTACGTTTCGCTTGTATGACTGGAAGCACGTTGATGCGAAGACTGGCCAGCCACGAGTGCTCCAAGTGGATAAGGCCGTTGCCTGCATCGACTTTGCCGAGGGCCCGGTTGGTCGGGTGTCGCCTGTGGTGGAGACGAAGACCCCGGTGGAACGCGAGAGACTGTTTGACTGTGAGCACTTCCGGCTGTGGCGACTACGCGGACAATCGCCGTTTACCCTCGGCACCGCCGACTTGCCGCGTGTACTGGTATGCATCGAGGGAGCGGGGCAGGTCGAACACGGCGGCGCCGCTTACGCTGTCGGAAGGGGCGACGTATTCGTCTTGCCTGCGGCGATCGGACCGTGTGCTTTTCGGCCCCTCGGGGCAGTGAACGTGTTGGAGATTGCACTGCCGGATTGAAATCGCCGGAATTCGGAGGGAGAAGCAGAGTGAAAAAGCTAATTGTGTTTGATCTGGACGGGACCCTCGCCGAAAGCAAGTCGGCTCTTGACCCCGAAATGTCAGGGCTGCTGCATGACCTGCTCGGGGTTGTGAAAGTGGCTGTGATCTCCGGCGGCGATTGGCCGCAGTTTGAAAAGCAAGTGGTCTCCAAACTTCCTCATGATGAACGCCTGAGAGAGCTATCTCTGCTGCCAACGTGTGGAACAAAGTTCTACCAATACTCAGGGGCTTGGAAAAGACTTTATGAAGAAGATTTCACCCCGGAGGAGCGAGAGAAAATACTCGGCTCTCTCAAGGAGGCGATCGGAGCTGCAGGCTTCAAGATCAAAAAGCCCTGGGGAGAGCAAATCGAAGACCGCGGGAGCCAGATAACATTTTCTGCCTTAGGTCAGCAGGCTCCCTTGGAAGAGAAAGAGAAGTGGGACCCGGATTATGCCAAGCGGAAAAGGATCAAATCGATTCTTGACACATCGATTCCTGAGTTCTCTGTCCGAATTGGCGGCTCGACATCCATTGATATCACCAAACCCGGCATTGACAAGGCATACGGAATCGGGAAACTGCGAGACCTCCTCCACGTTTCATTGCAAGAGATGATTTACATCGGCGATGCCTTGTTCGTCGGAGGGAATGACTATCCCGCCGAAAAAGCAGGAGTGGATTCGATTCCCGTCAAAGGCCCCGATGAGACGAAGGCGGTCATACAGGCCATCATCGCTTGTTTAGCAGATCGCGATCAGGCGGCGGCGTGACTTTGTCAGGTGGGATTGATGAGTGGGTTTAACTTGCAGCGCTTGGCAATGGTGATGGAGCCGGAGCCGGGAAATCCGCAGGAAATCGAAGGCGTTCTGAATCCGGCGGCAGCTCGTGGCCCTGATGGCGAGCTCTACCTCTTCCCGCGGCTGGTTGCGCGGAATAATTACTCCCGCATCGGCATTGCACGAGTTCGATTCAACGGCGCCGGCGACCCGATCGGTGTTGATAGGCTGGGCATTGCAATGGAGCCGGAAGCCGATTATGAGCGGCGACCCGACGGCGGCGGTGGTTGCGAGGATCCGCGAATCACATTCGTGGAACCGCTGCAGCGTTACATCATGACCTACACGGCGTTCTCGACACGCGGTCCCCGAATCGCACTTGCGCTATCCAAGGATCTCTTCCACTGGGAACGTCTCGGGCTGGCGGCGTTCGGCCCGTATGAGGGCATCGAATTCGATGACGTGGACGACAAAGATGCCAGCTTATTCCCTGCTGCCATCCATAATCCATCCGGGCACCCTGAACTTGCCATTCTTCACCGGCCGTTGTTTCCCGGCACTCGCCCTGAGGAGACCGCTTGCCGCCCTGCGTCGCGCGAGGTGGATTTAGATCGGGAAAGCGTCTGGATTTCCTACTGCCCGATGTCCTTGGAGACTCGTGAACTGAGTCGCCTAGGGAAGTTCTCCTCTCATCACCGGCTAGCGGCTCCAGTAGCGCCGTGGGAGCGGCTCAAAATCGGTGGCGGCACTCCGCCTGTGCTCACCCGGTACGGCTGGTTGATCATTTATCACGGGGTCAAGGAAATGGAGCAACCCAGGAAAAACGAACACCAGTTATGCTACTCCGCTGGCGTAATGATCCTCTCCCAAGAGCATCCCCAAGTGGTCCGCTATCGTTCGGGGGAGCCGGTGTTAACGCCAGCACTGCCGCAGGAACGCCAAGGCGTTGTCGCCAACGTCGTGTTCCCTACCGGCATTGACCGTCGCGACGATCTCGGCTCGCCGGACCGCTTCGATGTCTACTACGGGATGGCAGATAAACGAATTGGTGTTGCGCGCCTCAACCTGCCGGATTTCCTTCCGTCTGAAGGAGTCTCCGAGCCTCCGGAAGTAAAGGCGTAACGCGTTCTATTACGCAGCGTGCATTGAAATTTTCCGCGTTGATTCATTGTGATCCGCGGACCATCCGCTTCGACTGGTAGATTCTGTTGGCCTATGTATCCTTGTGACACACTAAACTAGCCTGTATACGAAAACGCTCGTCTGTGCTCCACAGAGGGAAGAGGGCTCACCATGACGACTCCGACAACCCCACGGGGATTCTACGGGACGCCGTTCTAGTTTTACCGAAGGGTCGGGTCTGGGGTGTTCGCGACGACCACACTACGCTGGAGCAACGCGCCGTTGCCGACGCGGCCATGAGCTGGGGCTACGTTTCCATGACGGTGGCGGCGGCGGTAATGGCCACGGCCGGACTCCTGCTCAACAGTCCGGCAGCCGTCATCGGGTCGATGTGCGTCGCCCCGTTTATCGCGCCCTCGCGGGCGGTCTGCATCGGCGCGCTCTTCCGCCAGGGTCATGTCCTCTTGGGGGGGGCTTGGTCAAGCAGCTCATCGGAATGCTCGTGATCAGCGTCAGTGTGGCCAGCATCATCACCGCGGTACTGCACTGGTATCACCATCACGCCCGAGATCCTGCTGAGGGCAATGCCCACTACACGGGACGTCGTGTTGAGCGCGCTGATAGCGCTCTCGGCGGGCGCGGCCGCCTCGCTCGCGCTCGTAACCCACCCTCATATCGTCGACACCACCTGGGGGCAGGCCGTCGACGCGATCATCGGTGTCGAGATCGCGATCTCCCTCGTCCCGCCGGCCGCGGTGATCGGCATCGGATTAGCGCTCGGGATGCCGACCTATAGTCGTAACGCTCTTTACCTGTTGCTGCTCAACGTCGTGTGCTTAGACCTCGTTGGGAGTAGCCTGATCCTCGCCCTCTGGGGCGTCCGCCGCAAGCACCTCGATCTCGAGAAGAGCATCCGAAGCGCCGTTGCTGTGACCCTCGGTGTAGTGCCCGGCTTCATCTCGGTCGGCAGTACTGTCCACGTAACCCTGCTCGGAAACCACGAAGCGCTGGTCGATGTCATCCTTCGGCGCCAATTCGGCGGGGAGATCTCGGAGAAGCTGGCCGCGAAGATCGCCGCCGACATCGTAGCGAAAACGTCCTGCCGACCGGACGTCACTGTGGAGGTCATCCCGGTGCTGACCCACGCTGGCATTCCACGGTGATTGGAGTGTGTTGAGCTGTATGCCAGCCCTTTTCGCGTACAACGTAATCCGGAAACATCTCCTTACCGATCGATCCCGCAGCACGAGACGATGTGCCTACTGTTCGGAATTGACCAGATTCTGGTCCACATTTCACTAATAGTGAATTGGGACGTCAGTACTGCCTGCTTGGCTGGCGCTCCCTTCGTTCCTTAAATCAAGCGACACAGCTACTTTGTTCGGCTCGCGTTACGGGCGGAAGGCAACCAAATCTAAAACGACAGCCCATTCGCTTTGTGAAGAGAGGAGATCCTGAATGATAAACGGAAAGAAGTGTGCAAATGCGAAATGCCATTGTACGGTTCCGGAACATAAGCAGCACTGCAGTGACCACTGCAAGGATGCAGCGGCGGAAAAAGAAACGAAGAGCCAGTGCGATTGTAAGCACGAGTCCTGCGCCCTCAACTACGAACTGGCACAAGGATCCATGCCGACGTAGTTCAGGGTTCCGGACGCGAAAGGCGACCGTGCGCTCACAATCGTCGAATCTCCTCCGTGCCATTGACCGGCGCAGTCAGAGTCGCGACACGTAGCAAGTGTCGGTTGCGCGGCTGATCGCGAAACAGAAATGTCAACTGGCTCCCTAGATATGTCGGGTAATCGAATCTAATGTGAAGAATCGCCCAATCTCGCTTGAAAGGAGGGCGATGAACAAGAAAACGAACATCAAATGGCAAAGCGAACCGCAGAAACATGATTATCCTGCGGCTGCCGTATATCTGAGTCTGACTATGGGACCAAAGGCGGCAAAGAATGTTGCCAAGAAATTGGAACGCGCCGAGATGACGGAATTCGCTGCAAAAGACATTTTTAGAGCTTCCATGCTATCGCTGCTGGGGGTCAGTAATTCTCATGTTGAAAAAGATCGATCAAAAATCATTCGGCACGAAAGACTAGCGCCTCTCTTGCTGTTCAGGGACCAGCGCAATGGCAAGCTGGTTATCGCCGACGGCTACCACCGCCTATGCGCAGTCTACACATTTGATGAGGATGCCATGATCCCATGCAAGATTGTCTGACCAGATTGTGGTCATCCAAACTCTTACGCGAGAAAATCATGCACTCTGAGCGAACTGAATCGACAACACAGCACCGTATGCTGTACGCGTCGAAGACACCGGATTTCTTGGTTAATGAGGCAAAGCTGAGATTGTTACGCCGGCATGTGACTGCGACAAAACTGCTTTGGTGCGAGTGGCAGATATGCAGCGTGGCTAATATGGCGCGACAGGATGCACATGACTTTCTGAAGATCGCAGATGATCTCCACATCCGCTCGCAAGCCACTGTATTTTCACTCGAGCAGCCAAACGAAGCCCTTCAAGCGGTCAAGCAGGAGACCGGGCATGGATGAGCAACGGATTGTTCCCGAAGCTGAGCAACGCAATCGACTTTTCGGGACTCGGTCAGCGATTGAGCTACTTTGGAGCTCACGAATGCGCGAGATTGAACGGAAGGCGGGCATGGAATCGACCGGCAGCAGTCAGCCCGACCCGACACAGCAGCACCTGATGATCGAACGGCAATTAGCGTTCGATTTCTACAATCCCTCCCTGGAGTGGCGACGCCTCTTCGCGGAAACCTGGGGCACTTTCCTGCTGGTGCTGGTCGCTGCCGGCGGCGGCGTGGTCGCGGCGATGAGCGGCGGCAGGGTCACTCTGGGCATGATGGTGGTGGCGCCTGGAATCATGGTGATGGCGATCATCTACTTTATGGGCGCAGTGAGCGGGGCGCATTTGAATCCGGCCGTCACACTGGCATTCGCACTGCGCCGCGACTTCCCCTGGAAGAGAGTTCCCGGCTACATGCTGGCACAAGTGATCGGAGGCATCAGTGCTGCTGTGTTTCTTCGGTCCATGTTTGGGACGATTGGCGCACTCGGCGCGACGCTGCCAGGCGTTGGTGTGAGCGACGGGAAGGCGCTGGCGATGGAAGTCGTTCTGACGGCCGGGCTGGTGAATACAATCCTGGGCACTGCGTCTGGTGCGCGGAACACCGGCACGAACGGTGCCATCGCCGTGGGCGGGTACATTGCTCTGGCAGGGCTTTGGGCAGCGCCGGTGAGCGGAGCCTCTATGAATCCGGTGCGCTCGCTGGCGCCGGATGTGGTGCGTGGCAACTTCCACACGACTTGGATCTACGTCGTCGGACCCTTGGTGGGTGCCCTGATCGGAGTGGCGTTCGAGTGGATTCTCAAAGGGAAGGCGTCGGCCGCCGGCAAGATCGCGGCGCGTGGCACGCTTGGCGTCGACAACCCGGCCAGGACCGGTACGGATGTCGAGCCTCCACGGACATAAGCGCGCACTCGTCCCGTAGAACCCTTTGCACCTACCTTCGGCCAGCCAGCGGGCGCTCGTTCGATCATTCCTGAGCAAAAGTGCACAGCTTCCGCATCTCCCGCCGGAAGATACTTTGCGTAGGGGTTCCGTAGCAGCCGCGATGCGGATTCGGCCAGCATGCGGGAATTCGAAATCCGCGAATGAGATTTCGTCGAGAGCGCCTATCCGTCGATTTTCCAAACGTCCTCTGGATAGAGAGCGGGTTGAGACAACAAGAGCAGGAGAACAGTCATAGTGAAAGCGGTGGCAGATAAGCCTGAGTCCAAGCTGGAGGCTAAACCGGAGTCCAATCCTGACTCAAAGCCCACGGCGAAGCCTGAGTCGAAGCCTGACTCAACGCCCGCGACGAAGCCCGCGTCCAAGAGCGGCGCGACGCCCGACCCGAAGGACGATCTGAAGTCGCTTCCCATGCCGGAAGTCGAGAAAAAATTGGGATCGTCTCCGAAGGGTCTGAGTCAGGCCGAAGCGCAGAAACGGCTGACGCAATACGGGCCGAACGAGATCACGGAAAAGAAAACCAATGTGTTCCTCAAGTTCCTCAGTTATTTCTGGGGCCCCATCCCATGGATGATCGAAGGGGCAGTAATTCTTTCGGGCGTGGTCCGCCACTGGATGGATTTTTTCATCATCCTCTTTCTGCTCTGTTCCAACGCAGTGGTCGCATTTTGGGAAGAACATCAGGCGGGCAATGAAATTGCTGCTTTGAAAGCCAAGTTGGCGATCAAGGCCAACGCGCTGCGAGATGGAAAGTGGATCGCCCCCAAGGTATCTGAGCTGGTGCCGGGCGATGTCATCCGTCTGCAACTCGGGGACATCGTGCCGGCGGATGCGCGCCTGTTGGCGGGCGATCCGGTGCAGGTAGACCAGTCCGCATTAACCGGGGAATCTTTGCCGGTGACACGCAAACCTGGCGAGGCTGTATTTTCGGGTTCGATCATCAAGCGCGGTGAAACCAACGCCATGGTGTACGCCACCGGTACACACACCTACTTTGGCAAGACTGCGGAACTGGTACAGGAGGCTCATACCGTCAGCCATTTTCAGCGTGCCGTGCTGAAGATTGGTAACTACCTGATCATTCTCGCAGTGGCTCTGGTAGCGGTGATTGTTACGGTTGCGCTCTTCCGTCACGATCCCGTCATCAACACGTTGGAATTCGCCCTGGTACTTCTGGTAGCTGCTATTCCCGTGGCGATGCCCACAGTGCTGTCGGTGACTATGGCAGTCGGCGCGCGCTTGCTGGCGAAAAAACAAGTGGTAGTGACCAAACTGTCGTCGGTCGAGGAACTGGCTGGCGTGGATGTATTGTGCTCGGACAAGACCGGCACTCTGACCCAGAATAAGCTGACCTTGGGCGATCCCTTTACCGTGAACAACATCTCTGGCGAGCAGGTCATTCTCTGGGCCGCACTGGCTTCGCGCGCGGAAGACAAGGACACTATCGACCTCGCGGTGATCGGCGGCGTGAAGGACGACAAGGCGCTGAAGTCTTATCAGGTACTCCATTTTGTGCCCTTCGACCCGGTGCATAAGCGCACCGAGGCTACTGTCAAGGACGGAGATGGAAAACAGTTTTTTGTGGCCAAGGGAGCGCCACAGGTCATTCTGCAGATGGCAACCAACGCCGGTGAGGTAAAGCCCGTCGTCGAGAAAGCCGTCAACGACTTTGCCGCACGCGGCTTCCGTTCCCTGGGCGTAGCCCAGGCCGATCAGGAAGGCAAGTGGCAGTTTGCCGGCGTGTTGCCATTGTTCGATCCACCGCGTGCGCAGGCCAAAGCAACCATCGCGAGTGCCGGCCAGATGGGCGTGAAAGTCAAAATGGTTACGGGCGATCAACTGGCCATCGCCCAGGAAACTGCCCGTCAACTGGGGATGGGAACGAACATCCTCGATGCCACCGTATTACGCGATAAGCAAAAGAAGGCGGAAACGGCGGAGTCCATCGAAAAAGCGGATGGCTTTGCCCAGGTATTCCCCGAAGACAAGTACAACATTGTCGAGGTCCTGCAGAAGCGCGGCCACTTCGTCGGTATGACCGGCGACGGGGTAAACGATGCCCCAGCGCTGAAAAAAGCAAACTGCGGCATCGCCGTTTCCGGTGCAACCAACGCGGCGCGTGCGGCGGCGTCCATCGTGCTGCTGGCGCCCGGCCTGTCAGTGATTATCGACGCGATCAAGGAGAGCCGGAAAATTGTCCAGCGGATGAACAGCTATGCGATTTACCGCATAGCCGAAACGTTGCGAGTTTTGTTGTTCATGACTCTGGCGATCCTGGTATTTAACTTCTATCCCGTTACCGCCGTGATGATCGTATTGATCGCAGTGCTCAACGATGGAGCGATCCTGTCCATCGCCTATGACAACGTTCATTACAAGGACAAGCCCGAGGCCTGGAACATGCGGCTCGTACTCGGGATCGCCACGGTGCTGGGTCTGGTTGGCCCCGTGGCCGCCTTTGGCCTGTTTTACCTTGGCGACCGCGTGTTTCACCTCGGCCATCCGCAACTGCAGACCTTGATGTATCTGATGCTGTCGGTGGCCGGACATCTGACGATTTTCCTGACGCGTACACGCGGTCCGTTCTGGTCCATACGCCCGGCGCGAGTTCTGTGGATGGCGGTACTCGGCACCCAGACCCTAGCGACATTGATTGCGGTTTATGGGCTGTTCATGACACCCCTCGGCTGGGGTTGGGCAGGGATCGTATGGGGCTACGCTCTGGTTTGGTTCCTCGTGACGGACCGTGTGAAATTGCTTGGCTATCGGATTTTCGATCGTCCCAAGGTCGCTGTGATACCTACGAAGTCCGACGATCTTGTGCCTGAAATCGCGGCACGTGCTTATGAGCTCTACGAGGAGCGGCTGAACGGCCAAAGCCAACAAGATCAAGACTGGCTTGAGGCCGAGCGAGAGATTGGGAAGGATCACGCGAAAGGTAGAAAGGCTGGGTAAACCTGCTCGTAACCGTTCAAAAGGAAGACTGCGACTTCCTAATCCAATTCGCAGCGAAGGATAGGTTAATAGGTGCAGGAAACTACAGCGCTGAGAGTACGACTCGATTCCTCCGCCCCAAAGGGGCAGAGCATGCTTTGCGTTCTGAATGCGTTAGTCGGATCTCCTATTATCGCGACCGATGGTGAAACGGGAAGTATTCGCAGTTTTCTCTTCGATGATCAGTCATGGAAGATTCGTTATCTGGTGGTGGACGTAGGAAGCTGGCTGAAGCGGCAGGACGTCGTAATCCCCATCACCGCGCTTGAACAGCCAGACTGGGCGAACAAAACCTTTCGGGCTCACCTGACTAAGAAGCAAATGGGGGACAGTCCCGACGTTGATGCGGAAAAGCCGGTCTCACGTCAGCAGGAGATCGCCATGGCTGAATACTTTGGACCGCTCGCCTGTTGGGTCGACAGGGAGTTCGGCCTGTCATCCCTACCAACTGGAGCGAGCTACCCCGTGCATACCGCCGGGGACCTCCATCTACGCTGCAGTTCCCACATGCTGGGTTACCACGTGTGGGCCACAGATGGCGACTTTGGCACCCTTGAAGGGTTTGTCATGGATGAGGCGAGCTGGCACCTAGGCTATCTCGATGTGAAGAGCGGAGACTGGCTCCAGAATCGATCAGTGCTCGTCCCCACTGACTGGGTGCAGTCAGTTTCCTGGCCCGACTTCCGCGTCTATCTCGACCACACGAAGGCAGGGATGTAAGCGTCAGATTTCTCCGGAAAGCTTAGCCGGCACGGTTGGAGTTACAGCAACATCTTCGTGGGCCCTGAGATCGTTAAGCGCCACTCGCGCAGCTCATGATAGCGAAAGGAAGAAGATGAAAATTGATTCCAAGGATTTCCGAGTGGGATCCGGAAAGAAAGTTAACCTCAGCGATTGGCCGACGACGATAAAGCCCATTTGCAAATCGAAGAAGCAGTACCAGAAACTTCTGGAAGAGCACGTCGAAGCGTTGAGCTCTCTGCAGCAGCTTCACTACGCCTCCAATCGCTATGCGCTGCTGCTGATTTTTCAGGGGATGGACGCTGCCGGTAAGGACGGCGCCATCCGGCACGTCATGTCCGGTGTCAATCCGGAAGGTTGCGAAGTTTTCAGTTTCAAACAGCCGAGCGCCGAAGAGTTGCAGCACGATTTTCTCTGGCGCACGACCTGCCGCCTTCCCGAACGCGGACGGATCGGTATCTTCAATCGTTCTTATTACGAGGAAGTACTGGTCGTTCGGGTGCATCCCGAGATCCTCCGCAGCCAGGGTCTGTCAGAAGAATTGCGCGACGAAAAAACCATCTGGGAGGAGCGTTATCGCTCCATGGTGGACCTGGAGAGACACCTCTACTGCAACGGAACCCGGACCGTCAAAATATTTCTCCATCTTTCGCTGGAGGAGCAGCGAAAGCGCTTCCTCGAGCGTCTCGATGAGCCGGAAAAGAATTGGAAATTCAGCCTCTCCGATATTCACGAGAGGAAATACTGGAAAGATTATGTGAAGGCCTATGAGGCGTGCCTGAGTGCGACCAGCACCCATCACGCGCCCTGGTATGTAGTTCCCGCTGATGATAAGGACAATGCCCGCTTGATCGTTTCCCGTATTGTCCTCGATGCGCTGAAGGACCTCAAGATGGCATATCCCAAGCCCACTAAGAAGCGCCGACTCGAATTGCAGGCGATTGGCAAGGAGCTGGCGAGGTAACGGCGAAATTATGGAGTTGCCACTTCAGACATGCGTGACCTGCTAACGCGCGAGACACGCCGTGTGATCTGGCGCAGTCACGAACCGCAAAAAATCGTCCGCCTGGTCTTCCCAGGTTCTCGGACGTAGCAAAAAGGGAGAATTGAACCATGGAAACCGGCACGCTCGCTCCAGAACTTCTCGAGCAGAAACCCGAAGCGGCGAACAAAAAAGATTTGATCCTGAAAACGACGACTAAAACCAATACCCTCACACCAGAACTGCTGCACAACATGGATGCCTACTGGCGGGCCGCCAACTATCTGGCGGTCGGCCAGATTTATCTCTACGAAAATCCGCTGCTGAAAGAGCCGCTGAAACTATCGCACGTGAAGCCGCTGGTGGTTGGGCACTGGGGCACGGTGCCGGGCCAGAACTTCATCTATGTGCACCTGAACCGGGTAATCAAGAAGTATGACCTGGATATGTTCTACGTTGCCGGTCCCGGGCATGGAGGCGCGGCGCTGGTGGGCAACGTCTACCTTGAGGGCACCTGGAGTGAGATTTATCCGAATGTCACCCAGGACGAAGCCGGAATGAAGGAGCTCTTCAGACAGTTCTCCTTTCCCGGCGGGATTTCCAGTCACGTTGCGCCGACAACGCCCGGGTCGATTCACGAAGGCGGCGAGCTGGGTTACTCGCTCAGCCACGCCTTCGGGGCGGCGTTCGACAACCCCGACCTCATCGTCGCCTGCGTCATTGGAGATGGCGAAGCGGAGACGGGCTCCTTGGCGACCGCCTGGCAGTCCAACAAATTTCTCGATCCAGTCACCGACGGGGCCGTGCTTCCGATACTTCACCTAAACGGCTACAAGATCAGCAATCCAACCGTTCTGGCCCGCATCGAGCATGAGGAATTAGAGCAATTTCTGCATGGCTGCGGCTGGACACCATACTTTGTGGAAGGCGATGAGCCGGAAACGATGCACGAGCTCATGGCAACCTCCGTTGAGAGGGCCATCGTTGACATTCGGCAATTTCAAAGTAACGCGCGCAACAACCACGACACCACCCGGCCGCGTTGGCCCATGATCGTCCTCAAGTCGCCCAAGGGCTGGACAGGACCGAAATTTGTCGACGGCCTGCAGATCGAGGGTACTTTCCGATCACACCAGGTTCCGCTGCTGGTGGATCCCGAACATCCTGATCATGTCAAGCTGCTTGAGAGCTGGATGAAAAGCTACAAGGCCGAGGAACTGTTCGACGGAGACGGGCGACTCATGCCGGAATTGGCCGACCTGGCGCCCAAGGGCGACCGCCGGATGGGTGCCAATCCTCACGCCAACGGTGGCATTCTGCTGCACGACCTGCGCATGCCGGACTTCCACATCCACGCGGTGAACGTACCTTCGCCCGGCGCGGTGACGGCCGAGGATACCCGAGTACTGGGTTCGTTCCTGCGCGATGTGGCAACGCTGAATAAGGATCAGCGGAATTTCCGTGTCTTCGGTCCTGATGAGACACTCTCGAATCTCCTGGGTGCGGTTTTCGAAGTCACTAACCGTCAGTGGGATGCGCGAGAAGTAAGGAATGACGAATTCCTGGCACCTGCCGGTCGCGTGCTGGACTCAATGCTCAGCGAGAATCAGTGCGAGGGTTGGTTGGAAGGCTATCTTCTGACCGGACGACACGGGCTGTTCAACAGTTACGAAGCCTTCATTCGTATCATCGACTCGATGTTCAGCCAGCACGCAAAGTGGCTCAAGGTCTGCCTGGAACTGCCTTGGCGTCGGAAGATTTCATCGCTGAACTATTTGCTCGCCTCGCATGTTTGGCAACAGGATCACAACGGCTTCACGCACCAGGATCCCGGCTTCCTTGACCATGTCATCAACAAGAAAGCCGATATCGTACGGGCTTACCTCCCGCCTGACGCCAACTGTCTGTTGTCGGTTTTTGATCACTGCCTGCGAAGCCGGAATTACGTCAACGTAGTGGTCGCAGGCAAGCACGCCCTGCCGCAATGGCTGACGATGGACGCGGCGGTCGTGCATTGCACGGAAGGAATTGGCATCTGGCAATGGGCCAGCAACGACCAGGACGCCGAGACCGACGTGGTAATGGCGTGCTGCGGAGACACGCCCACGCTGGAGATTCTGGCCGCCGTTTCTATCCTTCGCCAGCATCTGCCCGATCTGAAAATCCGAGTGATTAACGTCGTTGATCTCATGAAGCTGCAGTCTTCAAGTGAGCACCCGCACGGGCTAAACGAAACAGATTACGATTCGCTTTTCACTAAAGATAAGCACATCATCTTTGGCTTCCATGGATACCCTTGGCTTATCCACCGCCTGACCTACCGCCGGACCAACCACAACCTGCACGTGCGCGGTTACAAGGAAGAGGGCACCATCACGACGGCCTTTGACATGAGAGTGCAGAACGACCTGGACCGGTTCCATCTTGTGCAGGACGTAATCGATCGGCTACCGCATTTGGGTTCCAAGGGGGCCTACCTGAAGCAGCAGATGCAGGACAAGCTCATCGAGCACAAGCACTACATCGACAAGCACGGCCAGGACATGCCGGAAATTGTGAATTGGAAATGGAGCTAGAACGGAACTCAGAACGGGAAACCTCTAACGCGTGCGCGAGCGCCTGACTAGTCTGCGCCCGATTGTGACTCCGAACCGATTGGCTGTTGGTGGACATGGCTTTTCAATTGCCGCCTGAATTGAAGCATCGAAGCATCTCTTGATCCAAAATTAGCGGATTAGCGTGCGAACTCAGGCACAGACCTTCAGTATTCAAATATGGTATTGAGCCATGACGAAGTGGGACCCCACGTTTCTTGCTTGGCAGCGTGGCGGAGTTTGTCGCTCGCCATGCTAAGTGCTCGGTAGAAATCGTTCGCACTTCATTGCGTGGCCGACGTACTTGGTGCCCGCCCCTCGTACTGGCCGACAAAGAGCGAGGCACGTCCATAGTTCTCTTCATAGCATCGTGCTTCACGACTAGGTACCTACTGCTCGATAGTCGTCTCCGACTTGGGGGGCTTCTGCGTCACCTGCTGCGGGCTCGGCAATTGCGAACGATCCCAGCCTCCACCCAGAGCCTCCACCAGCGCCACGGCGTAAGCCATCTGTTCCACTTGAAGACTGTTGAGAGTCTGCTGGTTCGACAATAGCGTGATCTGGGCAATCAGCACGTCGACATAGGGGTCAACCCCGTTCTCATACCGGGCCTGTTCAAGCTTGAGGTAGGTTTGAGAGAGATTTACTGCTTGCTGTTGCTGCTGGATCTCCTTGGACAGAATACGAACCTCGGCAAGACCATCTTCCACCTGCTGGAATGCAGTAAGCACCGTCTGGCGGTAACTAGCGAGGTCGGCATTGTAGGTCGCAACATATTGCTGGACAGTCGCGCGGCGCAAGCCGGCGTCGAAGATGGTCTCCGAAAGTGACGCTCCGACCGACCAGAAGCGGGCGGGCCAAGAGAACCAATTGGCTAAGGATGCACTCGCCAAACCACCTTCCGCGGTCAACGTCAGGTTCGGATAGTACGCTGCATATGCGATGCCAATGGTCGCGTTGGCTCCGGCCATAGTGCGTTCGGCGGCGGCGACATCCGGCCGGCGCTCGAGAAGCTGCGAGGGAACGCCAATCGGGATCGGAGGTGGAGCAACCGTCATTGGCTTCACAGGAATGGAGAAGGTGGAGGGCGGCTTGCCAATTAGAACGGCGATGGCATGCTCGTATTGGGCGCGGGCAATTCCAACATTGGTTGCCCCGGCCTCCACGCTCTGCAGCGTGGTTTCAGCTTCGACTACCGAGATCTGGTCGTCAACGCCCGATTCATAGAGTGCACGAGTCAGCTCAAGCGCTTTCCGATCCGCCTCCACGGTATCGTTGTAGATCTGTTGCAGTTGGTCCTGGCCGCGGATCTCAAAGAAGTACTCCGCCAAACTGGACTGCTCGGTAAGACGCTCGTTCTCGAGGTCAGCCGCGCTGACCTGGGCGGCGTATTGCGATGCGCGCACCGTGTTGCGGACCTTGCCCCAAAGGTCCGGCTCCCACGACGCTTCGACGGGCAGGGTGAATAGCGAGGCGTTCACCCGCGATCGGGAGCTCGAAGTCGTGCCGCTCGTGTTGGTGTTGTTGGTCCCGTTCGAGTTCGTCGAGGCTCCCGCTCGGGTCGCCGAGGGTCCAACGGAGATGGTTGGAAAGTACTGCGAGCGGGCCTGGCGCACGATTGCGCGAGCCTCCATGAAGTTCTCAAAGTATTGCTTGATGTTCTGATTGTTAATATCCAGTTGTTCTTCGAGGGCGTTCAACTCGGGATCGTTGAAGATCTCCCACCATTTGCCGCGCAGTTGGGCGTCGGCAGGCTGCGCCACCGTCCAGCCCTCGGTTTCCTTAAACTGAGTAGGCGATTCCTTGTAGACGGCGGCTGGTGCCTGCGTCGCGGGTGGATGATATTTCGGTCCCACCACGCAGCCCGATAGCATTAACGAGAGCGCCGATGCACACAGCCAAATCGCGCAGCCCGCTGGTTTTCGTCCGAAAATAGTCATGTCGTTTCTACCTGACCAACGATTGGTCTCAGTCCAACGTGCTAGCCGGCTTCCGGCGCTGGAGACGGTAGCGCGCCGTGGTGCCTGCTTTGCATTCGCAGCCGCAGCCGGTCGAACGCCAAATAGACGACCGGCGTTGTATAGAGCGTGAGCAATTGACTCAGGATCAGCCCTCCCACAATCGTGATGCCGAGGGGCCGACGGAGCTCATACCCCGTGCCCGTGCCCAGCGCCAACGGCAAAGCGCCCAATAACGCAGCCATCGTCGTCATCAGGATGGGACGGAAGCGCAACATGCACGCTTCGAAAATCGCGTCGACGGGCTTCTTTCCCTCCTGGCGCTCTGCCTCTAGCGCGAAATCGATCATCATGATGGCGTTCTTTTTTACGATTCCGATCAGCAGCACAATGCCAATGATGGAGATGACGTTCAGGTCCTGCTTAAAGAGCATCAATGCGAGCATCGCGCCTACGCTCGCCGATGGCAGGCTGGAGATGATCGTCAGGGGATGGACCAGGCTTTCATACAAAATACCGAGAACGATGTACACCGCCAGCAGCGCCGTCAGAATCAGCAGAGGCTCGGTGCCGAGAGATTGCTGGTAGGCCAGCAGCGTGCCGGCAAAAAAACCCTGCAGAGTGGAAGGAGTGCCGAGCCGCTTTTGCATCCGGTCGATGGCCAACGTGGCATCGCTCAAAGACACATTCGACGCGAGGTTAAAAGACACCGTGACCGAAGGAAATAAGCCCGTATGGTTAATGGCGAGCGGGGTGGTGTTGGCTTGGCTCCCGGCCACCGCGAGCAACGGAATGTTCCCGCCGCTGGATTGAAGATAGATGTCTTTCAACCCTTCCGGGCTTTGCCAATACTGGGGAGCAACTTCCAGCACCACGTAATACTGATTCAACTGGGTGTAGATGATGGATACTTCCGATTGGCCGAAGGCACTGTATAGCGTCGAATCCAGCGACTTCGCGGTAAGGCCGAGCTTCGCCGCGGTGACGCGATCGTAGTTCATCAACTGTTCAAGACCGCCGTTCTGCTGGTCGGAGCTTATGTCCTGCAGATCCGGCAGGCGCTGCATCGCAGATAGTATGATCGGTCCCCACTTGGTAAGGTCCTGCACCGTATCGGATTGGATCGTGTACTGGTACATAGCATTACTGGAGCGGCCACCAATGCGCAGGTCCTGGACGGATTGGAGGAACGCGGAAGCTACCGGCAGACGATTCAATTGGGGCCGCAGGCGGTTGATGATCTGAGTGGCAGTCCCCTGGCGCTCCGCCAGCGGCTTGAGCGCAACATAAAGGGAGCCGGTATTGGTGGCCCCACCGCCGCCGGTAAACGCAATCACATTTGCGACCGCAGGATCATTCTTGATCACGCTGCCGATCTGTCGAATGGAGTTGTCCATCGCGGGAAAAGATGAATCCTGCGGCCCGCGCACTGCACCGGACAACGCTCCCGTGTCCTCTACGGGGAAAAAACCCTTGGGTATCTTGACAATCAGCACGACATTGAGGCCTATGGTTATGAAAAGTACGACGAGGGTGAGGGTCGGATGATCGAGCACCCAATGCAGGCTGCCGCGATACAGCGACAGCACCCAGTCAAAGAACTTTTCGTTGGCCCTATAGATGCGGCCATGTTTTTCCGTGCGCTCATCCTTCAATAGGTAGGCGCACATCATGGGCGTTGTGGTCAGGGAGACGACCATAGAGACGAGAATGGAGGTCGAGAGGGTGACGGCAAACTCGCGGAAGAGACGGCCAACGATTCCACCCATCATCAGAAGAGGTATGAAGACGGCGATTAGCGAAATGCTGATGGTGAAGACCGTGAAACCGATTTCCTCAGCGCCTTTCAGCGCCGCGGCAAAGGGACTCATGCCGCTTTCCAGATGGCGTGCGACATTTTCCATCACTACGATGGCATCATCCACTACAAATCCCGTGGCAATGGTGATGGCCATCAGCGAAAGGATGTCAAGGGTATATCCAAACAGATACATCACGGCGAACGTGCCCACCAGCGAGACCGCCACCGCGATGCCGGGAATGAGCGTGGCGCGGGCATTGCGCAGGAACACAAACACCACGAGAATCACCAGGCCGATGGAAATAAGCACCGTTATCTCCGCATCAATGACCGAGGCACGGATTGTGGTGGTGCGATCCAGAACGATGGTAGTGTCGATGCCGAGCGGAATGGTTGCCTGGATAACCGGAAGTTGCGCGCGAATGCGGTCGACCGTGGCAATGATGTTGGCGCCGGGTTGGCGGAAGATGATGACCATTACCGCGCGCTTGCCGTTCAAGTAGCCGGCAGCACGGACGTTGGCTACCGAGTCCGTCACCTGAGCAACATCGGATAAATGGACTGCCGCTCCGTTGCTATAACCGACGACTAGCGGCTTGTAGTCCTGGGCGGCTGAGATCTGGTCATTGGCAACTATGTCCGCGGTCACAATGCCGTCGGATATCTGGCCTTTGGCCAGGTCAGCGTTTTGCAGGCTCAACACGGATTGCACATTCGCCAAGGTAAGTCCGTAGCTGGCCAACTGCGTGGGATTTGCGTCCACACGCACGGCCGGCAATGCGCCACCTCCAACCGACACCTGCCCCACGCCCTGGATCTGCGACAACTTTTGCTCGATGACGGTGGAGGCTTCGTCATACATTTTGGCGGGACCGAATTTGTCTGAGGTCAGGCCGAGAATAATGATTGGGGCATCGGCCGGATTGACCTTGCGATAGGTCGGATTACCCGGCAGGTTAGCGGGCAGATAGGTGCGCGCCGCATTGATAGCCGCCTCGACATCGCGGGCCGCGCCATCAATGTCGCGGCTGAGGTCAAACTGGATGGTGACCGATGTGCTGCCCAGTGTGCTGGCCGAGGTCATCTCGGTCACGCCCGCAATATGACCGAACTGGCGCTCCAGGGGAGTGGCGACGGACGACGCCATAATGTCGGCGCTGGCCCCTGGCAAGCCTGCACTGACCGAAATAGTCGGAAAGTCGACCTCCGGCAGGGGCGACACCGGCAACATCCCGAACGCAACCGCCCCGGCCAGGGCAATCGCCAGCGTGAGCAACGTCGTCGCCACGGGCCGCTGAATGAACGGTGCGGAGATGTTCATACGGGCCTTGCCAGTTCTCCGTTTCCGGTTGCCGGCTTCTTCGCGTTTTTCGTAACACGCTGCGCCAGATTGTCAAAGAAGATGTAGATGACGGGTGTGGTGTAAAGCGTGAGTGCCTGGCTCAGCAGCAGTCCGCCCACCATGGCGATGCCCAGCGGTCGGCGCAACTCGGAACCGAAACCAGTTCCCAAAGCCAGCGGTAGCCCCGCCAGCAGCGCGGCCATGGTGGTCATCATGATTGGGCGGAAGCGGAGCAGACAAGCCTCGTAAATCGCATCCGTCGCGTTCTTGCCATGCTTCCGCTCAGCTTCCAGCGCGAAGTCGACCATCATGATGCCGTTCTTTTTCACGATACCGATCAGCAGGACAATGCCGATGATCGCAACCATGTTCAAATCCTGACGAAAGAGAAGCAGTGCGAGCAAAGCACCAACGCCCGCTGAGGGCAGCGTGGACAGAATAGTGATGGGGTGGATGAAGCTTTCGTACAAAATACCCAGCACGATGTACACGGTGACCAGCGCGGCAAGAATGAGCAACGGCACATTGGCCAGCGACGCCGTGAATGATGCCGCAGTGCCTTGAAAACCGGCCTGCAGGCTGGGAGGCATGTGCGCGTCTTTCTGCACTTTGTCCACCGCGGTGATGGCCTCGCCCAACGCGGCATTGGGCGCCAGATTGAAAGATACGGTGATGGCTGGAAATTGACCCTGGTGGGTAATGGCCAGTGCCTCCGTCGTCTTTTCGAAGTGCGAGAAGGCGCTCAGCGGCACCGCATTGCTCATAGCCGAACTGGTGGCGCCTGCGGAATTTGCTCCCGTGCTTGACGGTGAGAATGGGCTCGGCGAAAGCGCGTTCGCTTGAGGAGCAAGGGTATTTGCCGATGGCGTGTAGAGTGCCGAAGTCGTCAATGCATTGGACCCGGCGGAGCTTGATCCGGAAGACGCGAATGAGGAAGAGGCCCCGGCACCGGTTGCGCCGGCAGACGCATTGGACTGGATGTAGAGATGGTTCAGCTTGTTGGGGTCCAGTTGAAAATGCGGTTCACTCTCCAGCACAACGTGGTACTGATTCACCTGCGTATACATGGTGTTGATTTGCCGTTGGCCGAAGGCGTCATAAAGGGTGTTATCGACGGTAGAGACCGCAATGCCAAGTCGCGAGGCTGTGACCCGGTCGATCACCAGAGACACCGCCAGCCCTCCCAATTGCTGATCGGTGGCAACATCTTCCAGTTCGGGCAACTGCTTCAGCCGGGCGACGAAACGGTTGGTCCAGTCGTTCAGTTCATTCGCATCGGGGTCTTCAAGCGTGAACTGGTATTGTGTTCGGCTCACCCGATCGTCCACCGAGATGTTCTGCACCGGCTGCATAAACAGCTGTATTCCCTGAACCTGGCTCACTCTGGAGTTGAGCCTGCGGATCAGGTTTGAGGCGCTGATCTTGCGCTGGTCGAGCGGCTTCAAATTGATCGATATCCGACCGCTGTTGGTGGTGGTATTTGTTCCATCGGCACCGATAAACGACGAGAGGCTTTCCACTGCGGGGTCTGCCAGAATCGCCTTTGTCAGCTCCAGTTGCCTGGCTGCCATGGCCTTTGAGCCAATTGTCGCCGGCGCCTGCGATATGCCCTGGATGACGCCCGTGTCCTGCACCGGGAAAAATCCTTTAGGAATGATGATGTAAAGGAAAACCGTAAGCAGCAGGGTGGAGACTGCGACCAATAGTGTGATCGTCTGGTATTGAAGTACAAACTTCAGCGTCCGGCCATAGAAGGCGATCATCCCCTCGAAAGCGCGCTCCGAAGCTCGATAGATGCGTCCCTGCTGCTCTTTGGGCTTGTGGCGCAAGATTCGCGCACTCATCATGGGCGTGAGCGTAAGTGAGACCACGGCCGAAATGACGATAGTGACGGCCAGGGTCACGGCAAACTCGCGGAACAAGCGCCCCACCACGTCACCCATGAACAACAGCGGAATCAGTACGGCAATGAGCGAGACCGAGAGCGAGAGAATGGTGAAGCCAATCTGCTCCGCACCCTTAAGCGCCGCATCCATGGGTGCATCACCCGCCTCGATGTAGCGCGAGATGTTCTCGATCATCACAATGGCATCGTCCACCACAAAGCCGGTAGAGATGGTCAGCGCCATGAGCGACAGGTTGTCCAGGCTATATCCGAGGATGTACATCGCCGCGAAGGTGCCGACCAGCGACAGCGGCACAGCCACGCTCGGGATAATGGTGGCGTAGAGACTCCGCAAGAAAAGGAATATGACCATCACGACGAGGCCGACGGTCAACAGCAATTCGAATTCAACGTCGGCAACCGATGCCTTGATGGAGGTTGTGAGATCGGTAAGCGTGGTCACCTCAATGCCCGTGGGCAGATTGGCCTGGAGTTGGGGCAAGAGTTGCTTGATGCTGTTGACCACGCTGATGGTGTTGGCCCCGGGTTGGCGTTGCACGTTCAGGATGACCGCAGGGGTTTGATTCATCCACGCTGCCTGATTATTGTTCTCGACGCCATTCACGATGTTGGCCACATCGGGCAGCATCACCGGGGCGCCGTTCCGGTAGGCAACGACAACCTCCCGATAGTCGACGCTGGTGACCAGTTGATCATTGGCGTCGATCTGGAAATCCTGTTGCGGACCATCGAAATTCCCTTTGGCGGCGTTCACACTGGCATTGGTCAGCGCCGTACGCAAGTCTTCCAGGTTGACGCCGTAGGATGACAGCGCCGTGGGGTTGGCTTGAATCCGGACGGCGGGTTTTTGTCCGCCGCTGATGGTCACCAGGCCGACACCGTTGAGCTGCGAAATCTTCGGCGCAAGGCGGGTGTCCACAAGGTCCTCAACTTGAGAAAGCGGCATGGAACTTGAGGTGATGGCCAGGGTCAGCACAGGAGCATCGGCTGGATTCGTCTTACTGTAGATCGGCGGCGCGGGCAGAATGGATGGCAAGAGGCTCTGCGCCGCGTTGATAGCAGACTGCACCTCTTCCTCGGCTACATCAATGTTCAGCGTGAGGTTGAACTGCAGCACAATGACGGAAGTGCCTCCGGAACTGGTGGAGGTCATCTGGCTCAAACCCTGCATCTCGCCGAATTGGCGCTCGAGGGGGGCCGTCACCGTCGTCGCCATCACGGTCGGGCTTGCTCCTGGATAAAACGTGAGCACCTGGATGGTCGGATAATCGACTTGCGGTAATGCGGAGACCGGCAGTTGGGTATAGCCGACGATACCGACCAGCAGGATTGCCGCCATCAGCAAACCGGTCGCCACTGGCCGCAAAATAAACGGACGAGACGGATTCACGGAGAGTTGTTCCCGTTCGCGCCGGCTGGGGCAGACTGGGTCGAAATCTTGTTCGAAACGACCACCGCGGTATTGTCCTGCAGCTTATCGAAGCTGCTGTTGGCGACAACGTCTCCAGGATTGATGCCGTCAACCTGGGTTACCCCGCCGTTGGTAACTCCGGTCTTTATGCTGCGGATATGAGCAACATTGTTTTGAATCACGTACACGAACGATGCCTGACCATTTTGTTGAATGGCTGAGGCCGCAACTAGCGTTACCCCCTGCAACGTATTCACCAGCAGCCGCGTGTTCACAAACTGGTTGGGGAAGAGAGCATCGTTCTTGTTATCGAAGACAGCTCGTGCTTTTACCGTCCCTGTCGTGGTGTCAATCTGGTTGTCAAGCGTCAACAGTTTCCCGCTGGCAATTGTCGTCTGTGCAGTGCGATCAAGGGCAGTGACGGTGAGCTCAGCCTTCCTGCGAAGTTGAACCTCAACCGGGCCAAGGCTGTCTTCCGGGATTGTGAAAATTACCGTGATGGGCTCCAACTGGGTGATGACGGCGAGGGTTACGGCTCCGGCAGACTGCACCACGTTGCCCGGATCCACCAGCCGTAACCCCACCCGTCCAGCGATGGGAGCGGTGATGTGGCAGTACTCAACCTGAACCTCGTCATATCGCACCGTTCCCTGGTCGTTTTTTACGGTGCCCTGGTTCTGCAGTACCAGCTTTTCCTGGTCATCCAAGATTTGCTTTGCGATGGCGTTGCGCGCCCACGTGGCACGATAGCGTTCAAGGTCCATCTGTGCTTGTGCGAGCACGTTCTCATCTCGCTCCAGCGCGCCTTGGGCCTGCAACAGCGTGGCGCGATATGGACGCGAATCGATATCAAGCAGCGCATCGCCCTTACTTACTAGCTGACCCTCCGTATAGTGCACAGCGACGACCAAGCCATTCACCTGGCTGGTAATCGAATCGGTGTAGACAGGAGTGACGGTACCGATGGCGTCAAGGTAAACGCCGATAGCACCTTTCTTAGCCGTGGTGCTTGTAACCGTAATCTTCGGCGGTGGCGGGGTGACCTTTTTCGCGGCATCGAGGTGGCGCCATACCAGCACGACTGCAAGCGCAAGGACGAGGAACAACAGAATCCATATGCCCCACACTACCTTCTTATGTCGACGAGATTTCGAACCGTGAGCCGGGAGTTGATGGCCTCGCTCGATGAAAGCGTGCTCATTGGTGTCAACCGTCAAAAGGGATATCCTGTTTTTGGCTTAGAGTCGCTCAAATTCCGTAGCGACTGGAAGTGCGTCGAATTCGCCTTCGCGACGCCCTCCTGCGGCCAATATTGCATTTGCCTCAGCGCGTTCCCCAAACCGTTCCATACTGCGTTGCGAAAGAAAATGCGCGAATCTATGAATGGCTCAGGAACTTACTTCATCGCCAACTCAAGGTTCTATCTGTAGGCGACAGAGAGACTTGGAACCGCTCCGGTACACCTCGACAGGGCGTAGAGAAAATGCGCCGCCGCAACGGCGGCGACCTAGCGAACACAAGGCGATGCTGCAAACATTGCCCGAGAGTGCTGATGAAAGACCCGTCACCGTGTCATGGTACGGCTGGCAGCTCTGCTCCAACTGTTCACAATTGCTCACTTCTCACTAATGATGTCGAGATACTTTAGGCGGTGTGTGTTAGGCCGGGAACGAAAGACAGATCGCGTATAGGGTGAGGAAGATCGCTACTTCACCCGCTGACAGGGCGCTCTACCAGCCCTTCAACCGAGTGCAGGGGTTGCGGTCTATTGAGTGAAGATCAGAATTGACTGGGTTTCCGGTTTGATTCGTCGGTGGCTGCCCGACGAAGTAGTCCGCGCCAGATCACCAAGTGTGTTTGTGCGTGGAACCAGTCAAGCCCCTCACACGCTCAGAACTGGAATCGGCACTGCGCGAAGGATTGCGTAGCCGTGGATCCGCAGATTACCGCCATAGGGGTAGCACTCGGTGACCAGCAGATCCGCCTTTGTCTGCTTCGTAGCTTGGTTCAGCACCTTAGGCGCGTCACCGCTGCCGATGAATACTTCCGCCTTGATGCCCATCTCTTGCTGGAGCTTTGCGACACGCTGGGAAGCGTCGCCGACAAGCGCCTCCTTCCACTTTTGATCGACGTAGTTACCACCAGGTCCCCAAAAGTCCACGGAGGCAGTGACGTGGGCGAGCGTAAGACGGGCACCAAATTCGGCGGCCATTTGCGCGGCCCACCTCACAGCCTCGGCACTACGCGGACCGAAATCGACCGCACACAGCACATTGCGGATGGCAAACTCCTGCACCGGCGATCTTTCCACGTGCGCACTGGTCCATACCGGGCACTCGGTCCCGCCTAATACTTTCGCCGTTACAGAGCCCAGCAGAAACTGATTGAAGGTGTAGCCATGGGACGGCATCATGATCAGGTCGGCTTTTTCCTGCTGAGCCGTTCGCACAATCAAGTGGGCTGGATCGCCTTTGACTCGCAGTCCTCGAATGGCGAGTCCATCAAGCTCCGGCCCGAGAGATTGGTCCAGGTTTTTCTCGGCTCCCTTAATGATTTGAGCTAACACGTCCCAACCAGCGAGTCGGGGACCGTCCTCTGGAACGCCGGCGGCATGGCTCTGCGCTGTAACGACGTGAAGCATCACGATCTCAGAATGGAAATGGCGGGCCAACGCCGCTGCCTGATGAACCGCGCCCAGCGAGGTATTCGGGAAATCAACCGGAAGAAGAATCTTGCTGACATTCAGCATGGCGCACCAGTCGTCTTATTGGCAGATGTCGTGATCTTCTTGTAGCCAACAGTCAAGAGACGGGATGGGATACATCCGGTGCGGGGTCGCTCCTTCTTGCGTGCAGGCCGCAATTCCAATTCTACCGGCGACTGGCGATATAGAGGGTGCGCTGTTAGCGATGTTCAACCAATTCTGCGGCCTCCGCCTCGGCTTTGGTCTTATGCACTGTCCCGTCCGGGTGATTCGGTGGAGAATAGATCGTATACAGCTTCAACATAGCCGTCTTCGATGTATTGACCACGTTGTGGTAGGTTCCTGCCCGAACCACGACAGCATCTCCGTCGTGCACCGGGCGTTCCTCGGTCTCGTTAAAGATGAACTTGGCCTCGCCCTGTTCGATGCAGAAGAACTGGTCTACTTTCGAATGCACTTCATCGCCAATGTCTTCGCCTGGCCGTAAGCACATCACGACAAGCTGGGAGTGCGGAGCCGTAAACAGCACTCGCCGGAAATACGTGTTATCGATGGTCTGCTTTTCAATCGCAGCAACATATTCATTCATAAGTTCTGATCCCCTTGTATTTCTGCTTCTCATGAGCGTGTTCTCATGGCAATCCGCGCCAATAGACACGCGGCGTTACCAGTTCAACCGCCGAAGGGCCGTGGGAAAGGGAACATGCCGTTCCCTATAGGCCAACCCTCGCCGCTGCGAAAGGCGAACCTCATTCCCTGACACAGAGCGCGGCACAAAATGTGGTCGCTCTTAAGCCACACTCTTTTTCTTTTCTCCTTCCGCGGAGGCGGGCGTCGCCAGTCCATCGCAGTGCTCGGCATGCAGTTTTGCAGCCTCAACGTCGTGATGAATTGCATGTTGATTATGTCCGTGAGCCAAGTATGCGTGGTGCGCAGCCTTTTCGTGCTCCTCGGCCTCGTCGTATTTTGCTGCCTCTTTGTAATGGTAGGCTGCCTGCTCATGATGACGAGCAGCGTAATGGTAGTGTTCCCAAGTCTTTGACATAGAGATCTCCTCTGTTAGATGTCAGCAAAGTTTCTGGACTCAACCACGATGCTCGGATTCGCCACAACCGTCTTGGACGCCGGAAAACCAAAGAGTATTCTTTCGATTCAATACCATATTGGTCTGGTCAAAATTGAACAGAGGATCCCCGTGAGAATGCTTGGCATCTATTCACCGGCGGGTTAGGAACAATTCCTTATTGAGCTGCGTGTACCGGTAGTGACCCGCACGACGCCTCCGCGCAAGCTTGACGAGGCAAGAGCACTCCGGCAGCGAACTCGGATTACTCCCGGGCAAAAAGAAGAGGCGGAGCCGAAGCCCCGCCCGTCCGTTGCACCGCGACTACGCCTAGTGGCTCGCCGCTACCTTTTTTCTTCGGGCGCCGACCGCTGTGGTTGCGCCTGGGCCCGCTGCTCTGGCTGGGCATGCTGTTGCGGTTGCGCCTGAGCCCGCTGCTCTGGCTGGGCATGCTGTTGCGGTTGCGCCTGAGCCCGCTGCTGCTGCTGGGCATGCTGTTGCGGTTGCGCCTGAGCCCGCTGCTGCTGCTGGGCATGCTGTTGTGGTTGCGCCTGTGCCCGCTGCTGCTGCTCGGCATGCTGTTGTGGTTGCGCCTGTGTCCGCTGCTGTGGCTGGGCACGCTGTTGTGGTTGCGCCTGAGCCCGCTGCTGCTGCTGGGACCGTTGCTGAGGAGCGCTGCGAGCAGCATTCGCCGGAGCGATCGGTCTGCCTGCGGCGATGGGCCTCGTCGCGGCAGAAACGGCCGGACGCCCGTGATTGACGGAGGCAAACTGCTCGCGGTTCTGTGCTGCCGCCTGCTGGTGCTGCAATTGCGTGGTCATGGGAGCAATGCGCTGCCCACGCATGCCGGCAGTTTCGGCCGGCAGAGCCTGGCGAGTGACGCCTCCCGGCCCGTTGTAGCTGGCGCGGTTCATCGTGTTGCTATTGATCGTGCGGTTATACACGTTCACGTTGGAGATGTTCACGTTGTTGACGGAGCGGTTGTAGTTGAAACGATTTCCGTTCCAGTACCCGCCCTGATAGCCGAGGCCGCCGTAGCCGAATCCATAGTTAATGCCGCCGTAGTAGCCAATGTACTGGCCCCACGAGCCGTAGTTGTAGCGATACATACCGCCAAAGAATCCCCAATATCCCGGCGTCCACAGGACGCCCACTTGAGGCGGCCACGCCCACGCGCCGGGCACCCAGTAGTAGCCCTGAGAAGCGTAGCCCCAATATCCGGGCGTCCACAGATAGCCATCGCCGGGGCAAGGAGGCTGCGAATATTCCGGCAGCGGTGGGGGGGGTTGTTGTGCTTGGAGCACTGGCTGGCCGTAACTGGCATCCTGGTAGCCGGCGCTGGAATCGTTATTGGAATAGTTCTGGTCCTGCGAGGCCTGCTGGACTGCTGGAGCCGGCGAAGTCTGCTGCGCTGGCGCAGGCTGCTGATAATTCTGCTGCGGCGCCTGGCTGACTGGCTGCTGCTGACCGTTAGTACTGGCCGCCCGGGTCCCGTCGGTGGGGGCCAAGTTGTCGGTGGTCTGCGCCGGTTGACTCTGGGCACCGTTGTCCGAGATGTTGTTCTTACTGCATCCTGCAACCGCAAACGTCATTGCGACGGATGCTGCTGCCAAAACGATAAGAGAAGATACTTTGTTCGACATATTCCTCCTGACCGAGATGCCGAAGAGACAACTCCACATGTTCAACGCTCTCATAGCGGCCTCCTCCGGGTCTGAGCAATAGCGGACACGTCCACGCAACATGCTTTTCGAAAGTCTGCAGTCGCTATTTGAAACGGCCATGGATAGCTGCGGCCGGAACGACAAACTCAGGGCCGTTGTCAGAGCGAATGTGCTGCGGCAGAGGGTTTCGGCTGGACGGGGGTGGGGATCCCCCCAGTCATTGTCGCTTCAAGCCGTCTTTCTGTCATCCACGTCTACGTACTCGGCATCAACTACCCCGTCGTCCCGCTTAGCCTGCCCGTCGCTTTCCGGAGGCCGATTGCCATTACCATTGGCACCGGGGTGCGCGCCGGTACCACCCTGAGGTTGGGCCGCCTGGTACATCTGCTCGGCCAGCTTATGCGAGGCTTGGGTCAGTCGTTCAGAGGCCTGGTCCATGGTTCGCTTATCGCTCGACTCCAGTGCTCTCTTGGCGTCTGCGATGGCATTCTCGACCTCGCCACGTCCGGTGCCGCTGATCTTGTCTCCATGCTCAGACAGCATCTTTCCGACACTGTAAGTCAATGAGTCGAGCTGGTTCTTGGACTCAACCGCCTCACGTTGTGTCTTGTCCTCAGCGGCATGCGATTCAGCCTCCCTCGCCATGCGCTCAACTTCTTCTTTGCCTAGCCCGGAAGACGAAGTGATGGATATGCTCTGGTTCTTGCCAGTCGCCAGGTCCTTTGCGCTCACACTGAGGATGCCGTTCGCGTCTATGTCAAACGTGACTTCAATCTGGGGCACGCCTCGCGGTGCCGGCGGAATGCCGGTCAGCTGAAACTTGCCCAGCGTGCGATTCTGATTTGCCATCGGACGTTCGCCTTGCAACACATGAACCTCGACTAAGCTCTGGTTGTCGGCAGCGGTCGAGAAGGTTTGCGTCTTTCGTGAGGGAATGGTCGTATTGCGCTGGATCATCGGCGTGGCTACGCCGCCGAGAGTCTCCATTGAAAGTGTTAGCGGAGTGACGTCGAGCAAGAGCATCTCCTTCACTTCACCCTTGAGCACGCCACCCTGAATTGCCGCACCAGCTGCCACCACCTCGTCCGGGTTCACGCCCTTGTTGCCTTCCTTCCCGAATAGATCCTTCACGAGTCGCTGAATGCGAGGCATGCGAGTTTGCCCGCCCACCAGCACGACTTCATCAATCTTGCTGGTGTCAATGTCTGCGTCCTTGACACATTGTTTAGAAGGCGGCACAGATCGCTGGATGAGATCCTCGACCATTGATTCCAACTTGGCGCGCGTCAGCTGTTTTACCAAGTGCTTTGGCCCGCTCGCGTCAGCGGTGATAAAGGGAAGGTTGATCGACGTCTCCATCGTCGTGGAAAGCTCGATTTTGGCGCGTTCGGCTGCATCGCGCAGCCTCTGCAGAGCCATCTCATTGCCCTTGGCACGCAGGTCAAGACCCTCAGTTTTCTTGAACTCGTCAACCAGCCAGTCCACCATGTGCTGGTCAATGTTGTCGCCGCCCAGGTGCGTGTCGCCATTGGTCGCCTTAACCTCAATGAGGCCATCGCCGACCTCGAGGATCGAGATGTCGAAGGTACCGCCGCCGAAATCATAGACGGCGATAGTCTCGTCTTTTTTCTTGTCGAGGCCGTAGGCCAGTGCCGCCGCGGTGGGCTCGTTGATGATTCGCTTAACGTCCAGTCCGGCGATCTTGCCTGCGTCCTTGGTTGCTTGGCGCTGCGCGTCATTAAAATAGGCTGGAACAGTAATGACTGCGTCCGTGACCTTCTCGCCCAGGTAGTCCTCAGCCGACTTCTTGAGCTTTTGAAGAATCATCGCTGAGATTTCCGGAGGGGTGTATCGCTTGCCTTCCGCCCAGATAATTACATGGTCACCCTCCGGTTCCACTTTAAATGGCACCGTCTTCAGTTCCTCTTTGATTTCATCATAGCGGCGCCCCATGAAGCGCTTAATTGAAAAGATGGTGTTCTCGGGATTAGTAATCGCCTGCCGCTTAGCGACCTGGCCTACCAGCCGTTCTCCTGACTTCGTGAAAGCAACTACCGATGGCGTCGTTCGACCGCCTTCCTCATTCGGAATTATCTTAGGCTCACCTGCCTCGACTACCGCAACTACCGAGTTCGTGGTACCGAGATCAATGCCTATAGTTTTCCCCATTACCTCATCCTCCATTACTTATCAGGACTTCGGGCATACAATCCCTGCATGCCAGCTAAAATTGAACAGCTTTACATTTTCCGAGCGGTTTCTGTCGTCAACCTTCAGATTTGTTAGGCTCAGGAGCTGGAGAAACCGTCGTCGCCGAAGAGGTGCCGCGCTTCGACTCACAATCAAATGTGCGAAATGGTGAGCTTGGGTCTCTTAGTACATGTCGCCCATACCACCGCGGCCACTGGAAGCCGCCGTTGCCGGCGCTTGTCTGAGTCGCTCAAGTTAAAGGGCCAACCGCCAAGGTATCTAGATTAGGCCGGGTCCTCCTCCCTCGCTACGATTTGCCAATGTGAATATTGGAAAGGTAGTGCATGAGCCCGAAGACGTTCAGCAGCCACAACACCACGGCGATTGTTACTACAGCATTCAATATTGATTTTATAGAGGGTGCCATGGGGATGAATCGATCAATCAGCCACAGAAGAACCCCGACGACGACCAAGACCAGGACAACTTGAAGTAACGGCATGATGTATTCCTTTCAACATTCCGATAGGGCTGTGTTTCTTGCTCTGCTGTGGTTTCAAAACACCTCTCGTCAATGAATCGCAGGCTGCGCGGGCGTTATCGATCCGCTCGCGAGACGTGATGGAAAAGCAATTGCAGAAGGATAGCTGGAGCCCCGTTGCGGACGCTCCCACGGGCCGATCTGCAGGTTAGGCTGGAGGGTATATGTCCGTTGCGCTCCGCAGTCACAGCAATGCTGTGAAGATATCCCCTCCCCGGCACAACGTACGGGCCACCCAACGTTGGCGTGGCGGCAAAATCCCACAAGCCGCATCATTATGCCGAATGCTTTCGGTAGAGTTCCGTCGAGCGGATAATGCAGTGTCGCACTCAGATAGCCTCCTATTTAGGTTTACGTCCATCTTGCGAATTCAAGCCTCACAGCCAATTGTGCTTGGGAATGATATGCCGCGTCTGGTCAAGACTGACCATCCTCGGACACGGGCACACTATTCAACACCTTGCGCAGAACGCCGGCCCTGCTCGTTAGTTGTGGTTGCGTGGCTCCGAGGGCAGCGCCTGAGGTTGAGGCTCTGGCCCGTTACGAATTGCCTACACCGCGTCGATGAAAGCCCACATAATTGTGGCCAGCCAAGCGTAAGCGAAAATAGGTTCCCCAATATTCCATTTGTTCGACCTCTTTAAGTAGCGAGTCTTTAAGCCTGGAGGCGACAGAGATAAATAGGAAGGAGCGCTGACGACCAACAATCTCCACCCGACTGCGCCCTGATGCGTCGGAAGTAGGTCCTGGCCAAGCGCCAGGAAAGAATTAGTAGGACTACGACAGTGAAGCCGGCGACTGTGATGCCGATCAACTTAGCATCGGCTTCAAAGCCGCGCGGATGTCTCGAGAACCGTAGTATCGAATAGCTGTATGTTGCCGCGAGAAATCCGATTGCCGTGTACCGAAGAGCCCGACCGGCGACCACAGCTGAAATGAATCCTCCCGAAGTCTGCCAGACGGACTAGCGGTCAGCGCCATGTACATTCCTCTAGAGTAGAGTACTCAGACTAAACCTCCGCCCTGACTCTCCGTCTGCATTGTTGTCCATTTCGGGATGAAGTCGAGGACCATTCCAGTGATGGTCAATTCTGCTCAGACCCCAGAAAAGCACGAGATTACAAAAAGCATAGCCCCTCAAAGCGGCAATCCAAGCTTACAAGGGCCAAGGAAGGAATATGAAAACCAGCACGAAAGACCAAATCAAGGGTAGCTTTCATGAAGTGAAAGGAACAATCAAGGAGGAAGTCGGCAAGGCCACGGGTAATCGCAATTTGAGAACCGAAGGCAAAGCCGAAAAGAAGGTGGGGAAAGTCCAACAGCAGGTCGGCCATGCCAAAGAAGCCGTAGCAAAGCTGCGGGGAAAGTTGGCCCAGTTGAAAACTGGATAGGTCATCGAGAAATGACTTGCGACAGTGAAAGACTGGTAGGAGCTATAAGCACCGCAGTGCTATCAACCATCAATACTTTGCTTGTACGCCCAAAGGGGCGAGCACAGCCGGCATGAGTTCAGCTTTCGGTACAACTATGTTTGGGCGAAGTGCCCCCCTTTCGTCTTAGCACTACCCGCCCCTTTCTGGGGTTTCAAATCGGGACTAACCCACGGACCCTATGCAGCGGAAGTAACCGCCAGACCTCCAACTTTCGCTGCAGTGGGTTATCATTTACCTAGTCGGCGAAGGCCCATGTATACACTCGCCGAGTGGGAGGTTCCCATGGCCATCAGACGCCCGATCATAGTGCAGAAAAGAGGGCGGAAGACTCCCGCTAATCAGCTGATCGTCCACGGGACGGCTGCAGAAGTGGCCAATGCGAAGGAGATCATCGAGACTACACATCCCGCCGAATTGGGAATGCACGCAGGCGAAGCGGTGAAGTCAGCCGCTTAGGTTTTCCGGTCCGCCACTTCTATCACACTCATGTTGCCAAGGCGCGGGAGTGGCTTGTTCAACACTAAGGCAGCGCTGATTGTTGCATGAAGATGTAATCTCGTTGTTCCGCTCAGGAACTATTTAGGAACCTGCGAGCCCACTGCAACCGGCTGTACATCGTTCCACCATCCGCCCCCCAGCGCCTGCAACAAGGTTGCTGAGTCGGAGCAGCGGCTGGCTACGGAAATCGTGCGATCCAACGTTGTTTGCAACTGCTGGCGCTGCGCATCGAGGAAAACCAGTTGGCTTATGCCGCCGGCGTTGTAGCGTTGCGAGGCAATTTGATAGCTGGCCTCTGTCTGGGTGGCGGCTTCCGTCCGTGCCTGTAATGTCTGCGCGTCATGTTGAATTGCCTGCAAGGAATCCGCGACCTCGCGGAATGCCTGCAGCACGGTCTGCTGGTAAACGCTCCCGGCTTCTTGATAGGCGGCCACGGCCTTGCGCTTCTCCGCCCTTAATGCCCCGCCGTTGAAGATAGGTTGTGCCAGCGATGCTCCGAGACTCCAGATGTCACCCCCATTGGTCAAACTGGTACCGATACCTCCGCCACTTCCTGACAATACAATCTGCGGATAAAGGTTTGCGGTGGCAACGCCGACGTTCGCGCTGGCTTGGTGAAGCAGCGACTCTGCTGCGCGAATGTCGGGACGCTGCCGCACCAACAATGAGGGCAGGCTTAGCGGCAGCTCCTGGGGAAGATTCAGACCATCGAGACTGATGGTAGCAACATGTGCCTCCGCTGGAGACTTGCCCATCAGCATTGCCAGTTGATGATTGATTACATCGAGCTGCTGCTCCAGAGAAGGAAGCTCCGCGCGGGTCTGCGCTACCAGCGTGTGCTGGCTGCGGACATCGTATTCCGAAACCCCGCCCGCCTGATATCGCCGTTCCGTGATGTCGAGCTCCTTTTCCTGCAGCTCGACCATCTGCCGCGTAATGTCGATTTGTGAGCGCAACTGCGCCTGCCGAATAGCGGCAGACACCACGTTACCGGCCAGCATAAGTCGTGCCGCCTGTAGCTGCCAGCTTTCATAGGCAACTTGCGCATTCAGCCCTTCGACCAGTCGGCGGTTGGCTCCGAACAGATCCAACGTGTACGACACTGCCACCGAGCCATTCAGCAGATTGAACGGGGGCGGACTGGGAAAGGGAATTCCATAAACAGCCAGATCGAGCTGCTCTCGCTCGGCGGAGACATTGGCGCTCACCGACGGATACTTGGTTGCACCGGTTCGCGCGTTCGACTCCTCCTGCGCTTCCTTCAGCCTTGCCGCCGCCTGTCCCAAGGTCGGACTGTTGTCGAGCGCCTCCCGCACCATGGCATCGAGTCCCTGTGAGTGGAACAACGTCCACCACTGCGCTGGGATATCGGTCGTCTGGCTGAAGTGCTGCGGGCTCCCCGCCGATCCCGGGGCACTCACCGTTTCCGTCGGTTGCGGCTCAGGCGTGTACGTCGCTGCGGTCGGCGGAGCGGGCGCATGATACCGCGGCCCCACGGTGCATCCCGCCAGCAACGCCACAGCGAGCGAAACCCCCGCCAACAGCTTCCACAGCAAATGTTTCAATGGTTTCATCGCTCGCACCTCAATCCAGCGTCTTGCGATAGGTCAGCACCGCCACCGCCATGACCATAGTGGTGAACAGCAGCATCGGCCAGACGCTCGGCCAGGAGTCCGCCCATGCATTGCCTTTCAGCATGATCCCGCGGATCAGGCGGTTGAAATAGGTGAGTGGCAGGAGGTTGCCGATCACCTGCGCCCATTTCGGCATGCCTTGGAACGGAAACATGAATCCGGAGAGCAGGATGTTCGGAAGGAAGTAAAAAATAGCCAATTGCACCGCCTGCAACTGGTTTTGGGCCAGCGATGAGAAGGTAATGCCTACCGTCAGATTGGCCGCGATGAAAAGCAGCGCTGCCAGATAAATCGCTCCCAGGCTTCCGAAGAACGGCACATGAAATACGTACCTCGCGGCGAGCAGGATGATGGAAGCTTGAAGCAGTCCGATGCCGACGTAAGGAACTAACTTGCCCGTCATCACCTCCAGCGGGGTGGCAGGCATGGCCAGCAGGTTCTCCATGGTGCCGCGCTCGCGCTCCCGAGTGATCGCCAGCCCGGTCATCATCACCATGGTGAGCGTTAAGATCACGCCCATCAGTCCAGGTACCACGTTGTACTGAGTGATGGCCTCAGGGTTAAACAGCTTGTGCACCTCGACGGCGAATGGTGCTGGGCTTCCGTCGAGCATAGCCAGCGGGCCGGATATTTCCTTCTGAATGACTGATTGCGTGATGCCGTTTAAGGCGGAAATTGCGCTCGCCGTTGCAATAGGATCGCTGGCGTCAGCTTCGATCAATAATTCCGGTCGCTCGTGGCGCAGAAGTTGCCGGGTAAATCCTGCCGGGATATTGACAACGAACAAGACGTTGCCTCGCGCCAGGGCCTCACGGCCTGCGGCTTCGTTGGGCAATTCACCTACGACCTTGAAATACGACGAATTCTGCATCGCAGCGATAAAACTGCGCGTGATGTCACTATGGTCGGCGCTGATAATGGCAGTGTCGAGGTGTTTGGGATCGGTGTTGATGGCGTAACCGAAGAGCGCCATCTGCAGGATGGGAATGCCCACGATCATGGCGAAGGTAAGACGGTCACGACGGAGTTGGGTGAACTCCTTACGTACGATGCTCCACCAGCGTCCGACCGAGAAGCCGTTGTGCCGCTTCATTGCTCGCCTCTGAAGTTATCGGCTGAGCGGCTCATCATGTAGATGAACACGTCCTCTAAGCTGGTATCGATCTTCTCCGCGCGCAGGCCCTTGGACGCAGCTATTCCCTCCACGTTATGCCGGAGTTGGTCGGCGTCGGTTCCGCTCACATGCAGAACATTGCCGAAGGAGACTGTCTGCTCAACTCCCTGCTGGCGTCGCAGATTCACCTGCAATTCTGCAAGATGATCCCCGTAGATGGCCCAAGTATTGAGGCCCTGGCCGGTGATGACCTCCGCGGCCGAGCCTTGTGCCAGCAACCTGCCATAGGCGATGTAGGCCAGCTTGTGACAACGCACCGCCTCATCCATGTAGTGCGTGCTGACCAGAACCGAAATCCCTCGCGCTGCCAAACCTTGAAGTTCATCCCAGAAATCGCGTCGTGCCTTGGGATCGACGCCCGCAGTCGGCTCATCCAGCAACAGCAGCGACGGGTTGTGAAGCATGCACGCCGCCAGTGCCATCCGCTGCTTCCATCCACCCGACAAATCCCCGGCCAATTGATGCGCACGGGCAGACAGCCCGAGATCCTGCAGAGATTGCCGCACCACATGCTGGCGGTCAGCAACTTGGTACATGCGCGCGACGAAGTCCAGGTTCTCCAGGATCGTCAAATCGTCCCAAAACGAGAACCGTTGTGTCATGTACCCAACGTTGCGTTTGATCTCGGCGCTTTCACGCACAATGTCGTAGCCCAGACAGGTTCCCGTACCAGAGTCTGGTTTCAGCAAGCCGCACATCATGCGAATGGTCGTGGTCTTACCACTGCCATTTGGTCCCAGGAATCCGAAGATCTCGCCCCGCCGTACCCGCATCGACACGTCCTTCACGACGTGCTTCTCCCCGAAGTGCTTGTTCAGCCCCTGCACCTCGATCGCGAATTCCGAGCTAGAGACCGCACTCATTGCAAAGTGACCTCGAGCGGCTGGCCGGGATGGAGAGCCGTCGCCTCTTTCACCGCTGGCTTGGCAATCACCATGAACACCAGCTTGGACCGGTTATCGTTGCTGTAGATCACCGGCGGCGTGTACTCGCTTTGGGGGGAAATGAAGGTTATTGAGGCCGAAGTGTCAGAGCCGCAACCATCACAGCGCACACTGAGGCTCTGGCCTACCGCTAACTTGCCCACCACGGTCTCGGGTACGAAAAAACGCACTTCCACATTTTCGGGGGGAAGCAGTTCGACCACGGGATTGCCTGCTGCCACCCATTCGCCTTCGCGATACAGCGTGTCGAACACCAGGCCTTCCCGCGGCGAGGCAATCTCTTTCTGCCGCAACTTCCACGCCGCCTGCTGTAGGGCAGCGCGGTCGGCTGCAACTTGCTCTGACTGCGCCTTGATTTGCTGATCGCGAGCCGGCAGCACGTCGACCGCCAGTTCGCTTCGCAATTGCCGTACTTTCGCGGTGCTCGACTCGGCTGCCGCCTGGGCATTGATCAGATCCGTCAACGGGATTCCGCCCGCGCGGTACTGCGTCTCGTAGCTCTTGAGGATTTTGTCTGCTTGTTTCTCATCAGCGAGGGACTGCAGCAGCTCTGCCTGGGTCACGTCAATCTCCGGGGGCCGCTTGCCCGTTTGCAGGTCAGCCAGCCTGGCTTCGGAAACACGGAGCAGTTGCTGCGCCTGACGCTCCGCCGCTGCTTCCGGTTCGCTGTCCAGTGCGAACAGGGGATGGCTGACAGCAATCGTCTCCCCACGCGCAACCGAAAGATGCTCGAGTTGTCCGCTTTGTGGGGAAGCAATATAAACAAACTTGCCTTCCACGTATCCCTGATACGCATTCGTCGCCTTACGCGAGCAGCCGGCCAGGACGAGCGCGATTACGATTGCCAGGACGAGCGTCGCCAGGTGATCTCGTTCTTGAAGCCGCATGATGACCTCCTATTTCTTCCTTCCGGTGCGCTTTTTTCCCCCGCGATGTCCGCCATGTTGCAGCCCGTCCAGCAGTAATCCCGTAATATGACGGCGCATCTCCTGACGGCTGAGTGGCTTGCGATGAAAGGTTTCAGCCCAGAAACTAACTGTCGCCATATGCATCATCGCCAGTCCCAGGGTGGAGAACACAGTCAATAGGGGGTCAAGTTCCGGATTCAACCCTTGCCGAGTTTGTCCCCGCGCAACTGCTTCGGCCACTATCCGCACCTTATCGAACGGCAGTCGGCATAGAACCCGGTCTCGTAACAGTCCCCCTTCATTCAGGATTTCTCGCATCCACGTAGAGGGGATCCACGGCATCTGCTCAATCCCATCCAACAAACGTTCGACAATACCGCGAATCAGGTCGGTCGCATCCTGGCCTGCTTCAACCGTCTCCCAGACGTGAGCGATCACGGGAGCGATACGCTCTTCGACCACCACGTCAAGCAGTTCATCGCGATCTTTGAAGTAGTAATGCAGCATGGCGGGCGTCAGCCGCGCCCTCTTCGCAATCATGACGAACGTAGTCGCGGCCACGCCTTGTTCGGAAAACAACTCCGCGGCAGCGGTCAGAAGTAGATCACGTGCATTGCGCTCCCGACTGGCAGCCGGGCGGCCGGGGCCGGTGATCGTCGTTTGCTCTCTCATAATTAAATAATGCATTAATTAAATACTGGCCAACTTTGCTTGTCAAGGGACGTGTAGCCTATCTGACGTCGCTTCAAAATTGGTCAATAGGAGCCCCGGCTAACCCTTCTTTTCAGCTGGAGGGACATCAGGCTGAAGTGGAGAAGGCGCCACTTCGGGTAGCGGCAGCAGGTACTCCATCGCGGTCGATGCGATTGCGTGTGTGAGCCAACAGCGGACGCCGAACTCTAAACAGGAATAATGACCACAACTCCGCGATCGAATTCCTAACTAGTGTTGGCTGGTGGCATCGGAGAGAATGCGCACTGCGGTCCGCGCCCGCATTTGCGTATGTCAAGAAGTAGCAGCACAAGAATTAGAGGTGGCATTCACACCCAAGAACTCCACCCAAGACAATCGCGTTTCTCGCGACTTTCGAATCACCTACGCAGCCCACCGAGACCAGTTAAGTCGTTAAAAATACAGCTTATTCCAGCCCTGAAAAGGCTGGCGTCGGCGGTTCGATTCCGTCCCTGGCCACCATTCCTCAAAGCACAATTTCGTAAAGTACACTTGGAACCAGAATAACTTCATGCGGCTGCAAATTGTTCAGATTGGCGAGGAGATTTTGCGCGGACAGGCGCGTGAGTTGTCGCGCGACGAGATTCTAAGTGCGAAGACACAGGAACTGATCGAACATATGCGGGACACGATGCGCGCTGCGCCTGGCGTTGGGCTTGCCGCGCCCCAGATCGGCGTTCCCTTGCAAATTGCGGTCGTCGAGGACCGCGAGGAATACCACAAGAAGCTCAGTGCGGAACAACTGCTGGAGCGGCAGAGGAAGCCGGTCCCCTTTCATGTACTGATTAATCCTCGGATTGTTGCCAGGAACGAAACCAGCGTCGAGTTCTTTGAAGGGTGCTTGAGTGTGACAGGATTTGCGGCGATAGTGCCACGGGCGCAAGCGGTGACGGTGGAGTATTGGGATGAGCGTGCGGAGCCGAAATCGGTCGAAGCAGTTGGATGGTATGCCCGCATCCTTCAGCATGAGATCGATCACCTGAACGGAGTGCTTTACGTTGATCGAATGCACAGCCGCACATTGATGACGATCGAGAACCTCGAACGCTATTGGAAAGACCTGCCTACTTCGGACATTGTTAGCAAGCTGGAAGACCCACGCTAGTAGTGGCCGCTGAAAAACTCCGGTGCGACCGTGCCGCCGGCTGAAGCCGGCTCAGCAACTTAATGAACGTACATGCGGCACGACCAAGGTCGTGCCCTGTTACAAAGCGCACGGAACGAGTTTTTCAGCAACCTGTGAAGCCGGCTCGGGCGACAAAGAAGCGGTTTATCGGCACGACTGAAGTGTTTGCGTGGGAACCGTGTCGTCCCCGAGGGACTCTGGTTCTTTTCCCACTCCACCCAGGACTCCGCTGCGCTCCGTCCTGGGCTGTCATGCCACGCGCCTACGGCGCTCTGATTTTTCAAGCCTCGTACTCCACGGCCTGGAAGAAAGCTAGTTTCCACGCAGACACTGAAGTCGTGCCCTGATACAAAGCGCGCGAGGACCGACTTTTTCACCGGCCTGAGTAGTCGTGCAGGTTGGAATCCGGATGCGCGCCTTTCCTGCGCCGGCTGCAATTCAGTTCAAACCGTCCCATGTCAGGGACGACTAGTTCTCCTTGGTAGCTGGTTGCGTGCGAAGATAGGCCTCAATTTCACTCCTGCCCCGATAGTGCGCCCAATCTGCAGGCGTTCCCTGCCACAATGTGTCCTTCCAATCCAACCTTGCGCCGCGTTCTACGAGGAGACGCGCAACATCAAGATGACCGGCCAGCGCGGCCTGGTGCAAAGGAGTCGATTGAGAATGCCCGCCGACCGGGTTGTAACGGTTGGGATTCTCGCCGCCGTCGAGCAACATGCGGACGATCTCCACGCTGCCGAACTGCGACGCTAGCGCGATTGCCCAATGGCGATCTTCAGAATCGGCTGTCGTGAGCAAGCGACGTGCCTCATCGGTTCGCCCCAAGGCAGCCGCGATCGACAAATCAATTCGCGCGCCGCGCCTGATCAGAGCATGTACTGCCTCGAACTCGCCGTAAGCAGCCGCGGTTCGCATCGCGGCGTTGGGATCGGCTCCGTAATCGCACAAGAGATCGATCAGGGCGATTTGTGCGCCGCACTTATGAGTCACGGCGCTGCTGGCGGCCAGCATCAGCGTCTCGTCCAGTGCAGCCTGAGTCGTGCCAGCATCGAGAATGACCCTGCTCACTTCGACGATGTTTCCTGGCAGCCTGCCGTGTCGCGTGGGATTTTCCGCGACAAACTCCAGCAGCGTTGGATTACCGAAGTAATTTCCACCTTCGAAGAGCACCTGTCTCTGCGCGAGATCGGGATGCTGCTTGAGATGGGCTCGCAAGGCGGCAGCGTCACCTGCGTCGAGAAGATCGACCGCGCGGCGAAATAGAGGATCCTCGATGCGCTCATGATGCGGCAGATCCAGACGGTCGGCGAGGGTTGGCTTCTCAATATGCCGCTTCAGCCTGGTCCAGCTGGGAAATCCCGATTCACGAGCGATGGTGAGATGGGCATCGCTGAGCTTCAACCCGGCATGGAAGATTTCTGCGTCAGTCGAATGATGGAAGCGCGGATGAAATTCGCGGATGCGCTGCGCTATCTCCGGCGAGTGGGCGGCATGAGCTTTCAGCAAGTCCTTGGCCTGATGCTTGAGGTGATCGAGATTGGGATTGGACGGGAGCGGTCTTACCGGCATGACGAACTTCCTTTCGTGCGCCCGAGGTCCGCATTTGACGGGCAGAAAGTCAGTTCGCAAAGACGAATTGTTCTGATGGGGTGGACTTCTGTCCTTTCCGCGGACCGGATGCGCCCCTAGCGCTTCGCAGATGTTATCACGGCGTTCGTCACAACTTCTTGTACTAGTGATAAGCGGCACGTGTACATTTTTGCGGTAGCGCTAAGACTTTTACCAGTGTTCGCTGAACTGATACCGCCATAGGATTGAAACAGATTCCAAATCCCCAGTGAGTCTGCGTGTGTGCGGCTGGCAAGGCCCGTCCGCAAGGCGCAAGGACCTAACTTAGTTCGTCAAGGAGGCTAGCAGTGAAAAAGTCAATCTGCCTGTGTGTTTTCATGGCATTGGTGACCCTCGGGGCAGCCGCACAGACCGAGTACCCAAAAGTGGAACTAGCGGGCGGCTATTCGTACGTCAACCTCAACCCCCAGATCGCCAGCAGTCAGAACTTCAACGGTGGCGGCGGTGCGTTTGTCTATAACTTCAGCTCCATTTTCGGTATCAAAGCCGACTTCATGGGTTATACCGGTGGCACGGGCTGGAACAACTATCTCAGACAGCATGGCTACGGTGACGTGAACATCAGCGGCAACGCCTTTACCTACATGTTCGGCCCGCAGATCAAGAAGCATAGCGGCAAGTTTCAGCCCTTCGGTGAGGGTCTGTTCGGCGCAGCCCACTCCAATGGTTACGGCACGCTGATCGGTTGCATCGAGAACCAGGGCTGCGGCACCAAGAACGCATACGGCAGCAACAACGGCTTTGCCATGGAGTTTGGCGGCGGTTTGGACATTCCACTGTCCAGTCACATCCAGATTCGTCCGGTGGAAGTGGATTACCTGCTGACCCACTTCGGATCCAACCACATCGCCGGCTACTCGTCGACCCAGAACAACTTCAAGTATTTTGGTGGTATCAACTTCACCCTGGGTGGCGGGGGCAATTAGGCCAGAGGTCCTCAGTAAGTGAGTGGAAGATTAGATCGGCGGCGTTCAAGAGGCGAGCAGCAAGATCGACCCAATCGCCGCCGCCTTTCTAATTTCTCAGTTTGAATTCAGTCGGATGATAAAGATACGCGCTCGGGATGACAAGCTTTTGCCGCTAGAACAGTGGTTCGAAGACTTGCCCGTGGGAGACCGCATCGATCGCTGCGGGCAGATCATCGAGCAGCCGTGACAGGAAGACGTAGCCGGATATACCGACGGCAATAGCTGCCCGCACCATGTCTTGTGACTCATGCAGCGAGAGAAGGATAATCCTGGCCGGGCTTTTGGACTGGCGGAGGCGTCGAGCGATCTCAAAGCCGCTGACCCCACGAAACGCGACGCCGAGCAGGACCACATCGGGGCGCGCTGCCTCAACTTCCTTCAGAACAGATTTCCCCTCGCCGACAATCGCCACCACATCGTAGTGTTCCTGCACTAGCTCAAGCAGTGTTTGCTGGATTGCTGGATTCTCAACTGCAATGAGGAGCTGGACCCGAGGCACGCCATTTTGCCTTTCTCAGAAATTCATGTTAGTGACCAAGCCCACCGCTTCCAACTTGCAAAAGTGCAAGCCACAGAAGCTTAAAGTGATAGACCGCAGCCCCAAACGAAACGCTGACGAACTCGGCATGTTGTAAACACATTCCGCAATCGGGACTAAGTCACAGTTTCCCGACAAGAAAAGCAGTATCCTGCTGCAGCTGTTGGACTTAGTTCGGGTTGCCACCCGCCCATCCCCTATCTTTGTCATTGACCCTTTGTCTCGGTATGCCTAGCATTATTCTGGGTTAGAACGTTTCCAAGGCGCCCATGGTAGGCACGACCGTATCGCATTACACAATCCTGGAGAAGTTGGGCGAAGGCGGTATGGGAGTGGTCTACAAGGCCACCGATACCCGCCTGGAACGCTTTGTCGCGCTCAAGTTTCTGCCCGACGACTACGCTCATGACGAGGCTCTTCGCGAGCGTTTTCTCCGCGAGGCCCGTGCCGCCTCAGCCCTGAACGATCCCAACATCTGCACCATCTATGACGTCGGCGAAGAAGACGGGAAAATCTTCATCGCGATGGAATTCCTCGACGGAGCCACCCTGAAGGAGATGGTGCGGCGAGGCCCGCTGGATTACCAAAGGTTGCTGGACATCGCGGTAGACGTCACGGATGGCCTGGAGGCGGCGCATACCGCAGGCATCATCCATCGTGACATCAAGCTGGCGAATATCTTTGTCACCAAGAGCGGCCGCGCCAAGATCCTGGATTTTGGTTTGGCGAAGAAGACCGCTCCGAAGCACGAGGCACTGGTCGCTGCCGCTGCCGGATCGCCCGGCATCGAGGACACGCATATGACCAGCGGTCTGGCGGCCCTCGGTACAGCGGCATATATGTCGCCCGAACAGGCTCTGGGCAGGCCGCTGGACGAGCGTACCGATCTTTTCTCGTTCGGTATTGTTTTGTACGAGATGGCCACGGGTCAGGCGCCATTCAAGGGTGACACCACCGGCGTGCTGTTTCTCTCGATCGTGCAGGAGACTCCCGAGCCACCGCGGCAGCTCAATCCCGATATGCCGAACGAGTTGCAGCGAATTATCGGCAAGTGCCTGGAGAAGGATCGTGGGGTGCGATATCAGCATGCCTCGGAGATTCGCGCCGACTTGCAACGACTTCGGATAACTTCCAACTCGCACAAGTTCGCGGTCGCTGAACTACCACAAGAAGCCGTTGCCGACGCTACTGATCTATGGACGCGGCAAACGGATTCCAAACCCTCCTGGATATCGGCTCAGGAGCCGTCCAGCGCAACACTATCCGCTGCGACGCCTGCGTTGAAATTGAGGCCACGCTGGAAGACGGTCGCGGGCGCTGTGAGCCTGTTGGCGACGATTCTTGTCGCCGCTGGTCTCTATCTCCATTCGCGTAAAGCCCGCGCTCTTACCATGCAAGACAGCATCGTTGTCGCGAATTTCGCCAATACTACCGGCGATCCAGTCTTCGACGGCACACTGCGCCAGGCGCTTGGGGTTGACCTTGGGCAGTCACCATACCTAAATGTCGAATCGGATCGACGAGTTGCAGCGGCTCTCAAGGAGATGGAGAAACCAGTCGGGGAGCGGCTTTCGCGAGAAGTTGCGCGCGAAGTTTGCTTGCGCACAAACGGCCAGGCGCTGATTGCCGGCTCAATTGAGACCGCGGGTAATGGCTATGAAATCGAGTTGAAGGCGGTGAATTGCCAAACCAACAAGACCATCGCCGGCGCCGAAGGTGAAGCGAAGAATCGGAACGATGTACTTCACGCGCTGCATGAAGCTGCCAGACACCTTCGCGGCGAGTTAGGTGAATCGCTTGCCTCGGTAGATAAGTTCAATAAGCCGCTGCAGGAGGCCACGACCTCCTCGCTGGAAGCGCTGCAAGCGTATACAACGGCGGTCGCCCTGCGACAAAGCAAGGGCAATACCGCTGCTCTGCCGTATTTGCAACAAGCGGTAGCGTTGGACCCGAATTTCGCTCTTGCCTACGCCACGATGGGAAGCATTTACTTCGCCATGGCCCAAACCGGTCTGGCCCGCGAGAACACCGTCAAGGCGTATGAATTGCGCAATCGGGTGAGCGAGCGCGAGCGCTTTCAGATCTTAGGCGCCTACTACCAGTCGGTGACCGGAGATTTCGACCAGGCAATTCAGAATTCCACGGAATGGATTCGGTCCTACCCTGGTGACGCCGTTCCTCATGCCCGCCTGGCGCTGCTGTCGGCTGGGTTGGGCCAATACGAAGAGGGTGTGCGCCAACTGCAGGAAGCGATCCGTCTGGACCCCGACGCCTATAACTCTTATACGGATCTCATACTGTTTTTTATGGAGCTTCACCGGCCGGATGAGGCCAAAGCAAGCTATGAAGCGGCCCGGGCCCGTAATCTCAGCGCCGAAAACCTGGCCGTCGCCCGCTACGAGCTTGCTTTTCTCCAGGGAGACAAAGAGACCATGCAGCAAATGGTGGAGTGGGCCAAAGGCAAGGCTGGATATGAGGAAAGGCTAACTATCGAGTCGGCAGACGTCGCCAGTTACTACGGCCGAGTTACCGAAGCATCGGACGCGTTCGAGCAGGCGGCGCTGACGGCGATTGCCCATGGCTCCAACGAGACCGCCGCTGAACATTACGCAGGGCTTGCCTACACTACGGCTCAAGTCGGCGAGAGCTCGGCAGCACAGCAACTCGCGGCCAAATCGCTGGCGCTGAGCCGCGATCGATCCGTGACCGAGAGAGTCAGTCTGTCGCTGGCAGCGGCAGGAGACCCAGCCCAGGCCGAGGAGCTCGCCGACGAGTTAAACCGGCAGTATCCCACCAACACCCTCATGCAGAACTACACCCTGCCTACGATTCGGGCGATGATCGAGATCGACAGAAAGCATCCCGCCAAGGCGATTGAGATCCTCCAACCTGCACTGAAATATGAGTTGGCGATGGACTCCTTTGCCGATGTTGTGCCGGCATATGTGCGGGGGCTGGCGTACCTGCAGCTTGGCGACGGCCGCAAAGCCGCTACCGAGTTCCAGAAGCTTCCCGACAATTCCGGCGTTGTCGTGAGCTCGGTAATCGGCGCATTGGCGCATTTGCAACTGGCGCGCGCAGAAAAAATGGCTGGCAACCTGGATGCCGCGCGAACTCACTATCAGGATTTCCTGGCTCTATGGAAAGATGCCGATCCCGACATACCTGTCTTGAAACAAGCAAAAGCTGAGTACGGCAAGTTGAAGTAGGCCGCTCAGCGGAGGATCCTCGAATCGCCAAGTAAGATTGTCTTACTTTTGCAAGAATCTTAGTAAAGCCCACCTCAATAAGTCGCGTTTGGTTTGTATCAGGGCACGACCTTGGTCGTGCCGGAAGACGCGTGGTGAATGTGAGGGCTTTAGCCCCTGCAAAACGTCCTCTCAGGGACTAAAGCCCGGTCCTTAGTCTGGCCCGGTAACGGCACGGCTGAAAAGGCTGCTGAAAAAGTCAGAAACGCTTGTCCCTCGCGGGCTGAAGCCCGCTCGGGGTAAGAGAAATAGGCCGCTTATCGGCACGACTGAAGTCGTGCCCTGTTACAAAGCGCGCGCAGAACGAGTTTTTCCGCAGCCTGTGAAGCCGTGTCCTGATACAAAGCGATCTATGAGATTTATTTTCCCGGCGCGGCCAATTGTCGGGAAGCGTGGTTCAAGGGCACGCAAGCCGCAATGCGGGTGCCTTTGCCCGGGGCCGATGTGATCTCAAACTGCCCGTCGGCAAGATGAATGCGCTCGCGCATGGAGATCAGGCCAAGTCCGGCAGCGAACTTGGCTTCTTCGAGATCAAAGCCCACCCCATCGTCGGCGATCAGCAGCGACAAGTCAGTATCCGATCCCTTGACGGCAACCTGGATCGACTTGGCTTTGCTGTGCTTGGCAGCGTTATGCAGTGCTTCCTGAACGATGCGCAGCAGGCTTAAGGCCAACAGGCTGTCCAGATCTTCGGGAATGTTGGTGCAGGAGCAATCCACCGCGATCTTGTAGTTTGCAGAAAATTCCCGGCAGTGGCTCTGAATCGCCACTGACAGCCCAAGATACTCCAGTTCGGAGGAGTGCAGCTGGTGGGAGATACGGCTGACTTTTTCCGCCAGCAACTTGAGGTTATCGGACAGGTCGGTAATGGTGGGATGTCGCTTGCCCACCATACCCGAGACCGGCTGGCCGGCACGCAGCATTTGAATTCTCAGAATGGCCAGTGACTGGCCGATGTCATCGTGGAGCTCGCGTGCAATACGGGTTCGCTCCTTCTCCTGAGCGTTGGTCAGCCGGCGAGCTAGCTCGTGGCGGGCCGTCTCTGACTCTTTTACAGCCGCTTCCGCGGAACGCAACGCTGTCGGGTCCTCAATCACCGCAAAAATGGATCGACCATTGCCGGCTCCATCGAAGGTCAACGAGAAAGCCACCTCAACCTGCGAAGCGTCGGCGTTGGGAGGAGTAACTCTCCGCCTCGAGGAGTATTGCGAAATCACATGATTCAGCAGTTGGGCGCGAAGACCCTTCTCTTCCTGCGCGTTGTCAATGTGGAACAGCTTATCGAATGGGACTCTGGAAAACTCTTCGAAGGACGCGCCCAGCAGATCACACATGCACTGATTTGCGGAGAGCCATTGGCCATCCAGTCCGAGCTGCGCTATCGCGGTACCGGCATCACCAAGGGAACTATGCCCGTGGGATCGTGCATATGGACATCCTTGCGCTCGCTTACTGTGAGGCGAGTATAAGCCAAGTGCGACGATGCAGGATGTGATATCAAAAGCTACGCTCCTATAAGTTCTTGAATCCGACATGGGTGAAGACGGCGATGCCGGCGGCGTCAAAGCTGCCGACGCTGAGGTGAGAAATAACAACCAGGCTAAGACGCGCCGGTCATCTGATGCCGGATGGCGTACTCCAGCAATTCCGCATTCGTCTTGATACCGAGAGTCTGCATCATGCGGTATTTATGGAAGGCAATAGTGCCCGGCTTCAGGTTGAGAATGGCAGCGGCTTCCTTCATCGACTTTCCTTCTGCCAGTAACTGCAAGATCTCGCTTTGACGCGAGGTAATGCGCTTCTCGGTCCGCTCGTTCTGCCGCATGAGCAGTTGGGTAATCGTTTCCCGGGTAATCAGCGGCGACAGGTATGACTCGCCGCGCAGCACCTTGCGCAGCGCAACCACGAGTTCTTCGGCCGCGGATTGCTTCAACACGTATGCCGAAGCGCCTCGGCGAAAAGCTTCGGCAGCGATATCGGCGCCCAGATTCATGGTGAGAAATACCAGTTTCACCCTGGGCATCTTGGCTTTGATTCTTTCGCCGGCGTCGAGGCCATTGAGCTGCGGCATGCTGATGTCGAGCAAAACGATATCGGGCTTCAGAGAAAAGGCTGCTTCCACCAGGGCGCGGCCATCGGTGACGATACCCACCACCTCAAATTCAGGCTCCAGGGTATTTTTGCAGGTTTCAGCGACGAGTCTGTGGTCGTCGGCAATCAAGACTCGCGCCAAGGCTTTGCGGATTGAACGATCAATCATGTGAGAAGAAAAGCTTACCCGGTAGCCGCACCAGTCTCTGTGATCTACATCACAAATTACAGGTTACGCCGCCGGCTCCGTCCCAAGAAGTAGCTTGTTTGTACCAGTTTACGCGAACCTGGAGCCTCGCGAACAGCCAAGGACCGAAATCGTACCAGTTTGTTCCCTGTAGCTTTTCCTTGCCGCAGCTAGTAACAGTGCTAGTTATCCCTGCCTGGTATCCAGCGTACCCTGCCAATAGAGCCCTGTGACTTATGCGCGATCGCCGAGATGTGCGATGCCCCAGGTGAGGAGATCTCCATGCACCCATGCCGTAAGCTCTCTGCCCTAACCCTTTCCGTTGCAATAGCCAGCGTGCTGCTGTGTGCAGCCGCCATGGCTCAGGGTCCGACTGAACTAAGTGCGGACACTCAGGCGAGCAACGCGCCGCCTCCGCCTTCGGCGCAGAAAGCGGCCAGTCCGTCCGAGGACGACGTCTGGCACTTCGACATCGCGCCTTACGTTTTTGTTCCTGGGATTCATGGCACGGTGGGAGCCCTCGGTCACGATGCCAGCGTTCACGTTTCGGGCTCCGACGTGCTGTCGAACTTCAACGGCGGATTCGCCGGCTTCGTGCAGGCTCGCAAGAATCGCTTTGTTTTGCCCATCGATCTCTTCTGGGCCAGGATTGGTACCACGCAGGGCATTCCTCTTACCGACACGGGACAAAGCTCGGTCCGTTTCCTGGAGTCGCAGATCATCGTTACCCCTAAGGCTGGCTATCGCATCGTCGACATGGAACACTTCAAGGTCGATGCGCTCATCGGATTTCGCTATTGGCACGAAGGACTGACGGTCACCCCGCGTCCAGCCAATGTCAGCTACGCCGACTCGGCCAATTGGGTTGATGGCGTGGCCGGCGGAAATTTCGAAATCGATTTCTCGCCCAAAGTCTGGATTACCGCTGGCGGTGACGCCGGCGGAGGCGGGGCCAGTCTCGACTACCAGGCCGTCGGCACATTCCACGTGCAGCCGAAGCCGTTAATCGGATTCTTCGTCGGTTGGCGTTATCTGGTTGTCAATTACAGCGGCCAAAAGGGCTTCGTGTTTGATACCGCTCAGAGCGGCCCTGTTGTAGGACTGAACCTGCAGTTCGGTGGCAGGCCGCCGGTTCCGCCGACCGCCAGTTGCTCGGTTGCGCCCGCGGAGATCTGGTCCGGCGATCCGGTAACCGCGACCATCAGCACGCAGAACTTCAATCCCAAACACACCATCACCTACGCCTGGACGGCAAGCGGTGGAAAGATTTCGGGCACAAACACTACCGGCAATGTCGACACCACCGGTCTGGCGCCGGGTAGCTACACCGTCAAGGGAACCGCAACAGACGAGAAGGAAAAGAAGGACAACGTCGCCAGCTGCGAGGCGTCCTTCACGGTCAAACAGCCTCATCCGCCTGTCGCCGATTGCTCTGCCAGTCCTAACACAGTAAAGGCAGCTGAAGCTTCCACCCTGACCGTCAACGCCAGCAGCCCTGACAACTTCCCGCTGACCTACGCGTGGTCTGCGTCGGCCGGACACGTCAATGGCACAGGCACGAGCGTGAGCCTGGATACCACTGGCGCTCCGGAAGGCGCTGCCATCACGGCGACTGCGACCGTTACCGATTCACGCGGACTCAGCACCTCCTGCTCTGCTACAGTCAACGTGCTCTCGCCGCCCGTCACCGTAAGCGAAGTCAGCGAGATTGGCGAGTGCAAGTTCATGGACGCCAAGCGCCCGGCTCGTGTGGACAACACCTGCAAGGCAATCCTGGATGACGTGGCGCTGCGCATTCAGCACGAGCCCAATGGCAAGTTCGTTATCGTGGGCTACACCGACGATCAGGAAACCATGACCGCAAGCCAGCTGGGAGCGCAGCGCTCAGTCAACATGAAGTATTACCTGGTTAACGGCGAAGGTGGCCGGCAGATCGATGCCACGCGCATTGACGTCCGCACCAGCGGCACGGTGAAAGAGAAGGGCGCGAAGATCTACTTCGTACCTTCCGGTGCAACCTTCACCCAGGAATCCGTTGCCGTCGATGAGACGCAGGTGAAGGGACAAGGGCGCAACGCTCCTGCACCCAGGAAGAAAGCCAGGAAAACTACCACGCAGGCGACTCCGGCTCAGTGAACTACTGAGCCGGGGCTCCGCCCCAGTCAAAACTCGATAACCGGAAGTTAGCGCGAGGTCCCTATGCCTCAGAGTAGAACGCGAAGGCTTGTTGCATCGGTTCTGTTTCTTCTGATTTCAGCAGGCTGGGGGGCAGCGCAAGCTGCCCGCTGGCCACATACGTTGACCAAGCCCGGCGGGCAGATCACTCTTTACCAGCCGCAGGTCGACGATTGGCAGAACTTCAAGGTCGTCGACGCGCGCATCGCATTCGCTGTCACTCCCACCGGCGGCAAGGAACAGGTTGGAGTAGCGACGGTTCAATTGCAATCCAGCGTCAACATGGACACGCATACCGTCGTCCTCACTAGTCCCCAAATCACCAGCCTTTACTTCCCTTCTCTTGATCCCGGCGGCGACCGCGCAGATGGATCAACTGGTGCGCTCGTTCTTGAACCCATCCGCGACGTTGACCATTTCCGTGGATCAAATCGCGGCCAGTCTCAAGAAGAAGAAACCCGCGACCACGGTGACCGTGAATAACGACCCTCCGCAGATCTTCGTCAGCTTCAAGCCCTCAATTTTGTTGATGGTGAACGGTTCGCCAGTGCTGGCTCCTGTCGGGAACACCAGCATCAAGGCGATCGTGAATGCGAACTGGCCTCTATTCCAGGATCAGTCCACATCCACCTACTATCTTTTCGACGGCAAAGGCTGGCTTCAGGGAGGTAATTTCCAGAACTGGTCGCCCACGGGAACGCTACCACCGCAGATGTCTCAGGTAGCCCAGAGCCCCAATTGGTCTGATCTGGCGCAGTTCATCCCTCCGCCACCCGGCAGCGCCGCAACCGGCCCTGCTGTTTACTACAGCAGCACACCGGCGGAGATCATCGTCTTCAACGGCATGCCACAGTGGACGCCGATTCCCGGTACGCAGTTAAGCTATCCCGCCAATTCTGACAGCACGGTCCTGAAATACACTCCGACCGGAGCTTTCTACTTCCTCACCTCCGGGCGCTGGTTCACCACCACGCATCCGGTGATGGGCACGTGGACCTTCGCCACGAATAGCCTGCCACCCGACTTCGCGCGCATTCCGCCCGACAACCCGGCCGGCAAGGTGCTGGCGTTTGTTCCCGGCACACCTGAAGCACAAGACGCTGTCCTGATGGCGCAGATCCCGACGACGGAGACGGTGAATACCGCGCAGGCGGCTTCCGAGGTCAAGGTCTCCTACGCAGGCCAGCCCCAGTTCACGCCGATTCAGGGCACGTCGATGTCGTATGCGACCAACACCCCGAATCGCGTGATCCTGGTCGACAGCCAATACTACCTGTGCTATCAGGGAGTCTGGTTTGTCTCCGGCACTGCGAACGGACCATGGCAAGTGGCGCAAACTGTGCCGCAGGTCATCTACACCATTCCGCCGAGCTCGCCGGTCTACAACGTGACCTACGTTACGCAAGTGCCGGCATCGAGCGGCACCGTGACGGCCAGCTACACAGCCGGCTATCTGGGAACTTTCATTGCAGGAGCTGCTGTTGGTGCGATCTGTGCCGATGGCACGGGCTACTATTATCCGCCCTACGCTTACGGCGGCTATTACTATCCTTACGCTTCCACCTACGGCTATCACACGGCATACAACCCCTACACCGGCGCTTACGGATACGGCAGCTCTGCCTACGGACCATACGGCAGCGCCCACTGGGGTGAGAGCTACAACCCGAACACCGGAACCTACGCCCGAGGCGCGACCGAAAGCACTGCGTATGGGAGCCGCACTCAAGCGGAAGCCTACAACCCCTACACTGGCGCCTCCGCGGCAACTCGTCAGGGTTCCAATGCCTATGGCTCATGGGGGCAGTCGGTCTACAACAAGAATGGCGAGACCGCGTACAGCCAGCACGAGAGCGGAGCTTACGGTTCCGAAGGCACAGTGCAGACCTCAACCGGCGGCAAGGCAGCCGGGACCAGCACCGCATACGGCAACAGCGCGGTTGGTAAATCCTCCAGCGGCAATATGTACGCCGACCACAACGGCAACGTTTATCAGAACACCGGCTCTGGCTGGCAGAAGTATGACAACGGCAGCTGGAACAACGTAAACACTGCCAGTGCGCAACAACAGGCGCAGCATGACGAGCAGACTTACAACCAGAACCATCCGACCAGCACCACTTCTAACAATTCGAATTACCAACAGCAGGCGCAGCAGCACGAGCAGACTTACAATCAGCAACACCCCACCAGCACGACCTCGACCTCCAGCGACCAGCAACGCGCGCAGAGTTACCAGCAGCAACATCCGTCGAGCGCAAGCAGCTACAGCCATCCCAGCGGCTCTTCCGAAGACTTGAATCAGGACGCCCAAAACCGTTCTCGCGGCGACACGCAGAGCCAGCGCTTCTCTGACTATCAGCATTCCGCCAGTAGCGGTAGCCGATTCGGCGGTGGTGGCGATCGCTGGGGTGGAGGCGCCGCTGCTGGACGCGGTTGGAGACGCTGAGGTGCCTGAAACTCAACCCACCGCATGCATACAGGCAGTAAGAGTATTGCTCCATGTGACGTAACAGCAAACCTTAACGGGCAGTTCGCAAGGATTGCCCTTCGGCCCCGGCCCGGCTTGGTAAAACCTGACTCTTTGGGAGAGGAAATTGAAACAGCTTTCTACACTCTTGTGTATCGCAGTAGTTCTCCTTACAGTCGCATGCTCATCGTCCCCGCAACCCTCGTCCTCGACCAAGGCGCCGGGTCTGGAACAGGCGATGAGCGACCGCTACTCGACGCCTACATCTACGGCTACCCGCTCGTCACCATGGACATGACGCGCAGGCAATTTACCAACGTAGCCGCGCCCGATGCGGCGCACGCTCCCATGGGACAGATTCTTAAGTTCCGGACGTATCCGGCAGTCGATAACCACGCTGTCACCGCTCCCAACGCTGATACCCTGTATACGAAGGCGTGGCTCGACGTTTCGAAGGAGCCGTGGATACTCAGCGTTCCCGACATGGGAGACCGCTACTACCTGCTGCCGATGCTTAGACGGATGGACTGATGTCTTCCAGGTTCCCGGCAAGCGCACCACCGGCGATAAGTCGCAGAAGTACGCCATCACCGGACCGGGATGGTCGGGAACGCTGCCAGCAGGGGTGACCGAATACAAGTCGCCCACTGCGATGGTGTGGCTCCTCGGTCGGATTTACTGCACCGGCACTCCCGCCGACTACGCCGCCGTACACGCGCTGCAGGACAAGTTCTCGCTCGTTCCGCTGAGCTCCTATGGCAAGCCCTACACGCCCGCCGCCGGTCAGGTCGACCCCAACTTCGACATGAAGACCGCCATCCGCGACCAGGTCGATCACACTGGATGTTGTCGCCTACTTCAACTTATCTGGCGCAGTTGATGAAGACCAATCCGCCATCGGCTGACGATGCACCGATGGTGGCAAACATGGCGAAGATCGGTTTGATACCCGGGCAGGATTTTGATCCCAGCAAGCTCGGGGCGTTCGACAAAGAGGCGATCAAGGCTGTGCCGAAGCTGGCGCAGGTCGAAGATCATGGAATACTTGCAAGAAAGTTGAGCCGGTAAATGGGTGGCTGGTCCTCCACAAGACGGGTCTCTACGGAACCGACTATGTGGACCGGGCATTCGTCACCGCCATCGGTCTCGGCGCTAACCGCCCGCAGGACGCGATCTATCCTACATGGACAAAAGGACGCGAGCGGCGAGGACTTTGATGCCGCTTCGAAGAAGTACGTCCTTCACTTCGATAAGGGCCAGATGCCTCCGGTCGATGGCTTCTGGTCGCTGACCATGTATGACAAGGACTACTTCTTCGTGCCCAATCCGCTGAACCGCTACACGCTTGAGCGCAGCGCAACAAGTTCAACACGAACCCTGACGGCTCGGTTGACCTTTACCTCCAGGCCGACTCGCCAGGCAAGGCAAAGGAAGCCAACTGGCTGCCCGCGCCGAAGGCCAAGTTCATTCCTATGCTGCGTCTGTATTGGCCGAAGGAAACTCCGCCGTCGATCGTCGACGGAACCTGGAAGCCGCCGGCAATCGCGGTGGCGCAGTAAATGAGCGGACCGGGCAGTCCACAAGGGCTGCCCATGTTTGGAAGTCTTCAGAAGACCGATTGCATTGCCCAGAAACCGCGCATCCGCGCAGAAGGAGATGAGAAATCATGAGCGGCAAATTGAAAGGTATCTTCCGTGCAGGCTCAATCGCGGCCCTCGCTGCGTGCGTGTTGCTGTGCTGCGTAGTGCTATCAGCCCAGAGCCCGCAGCTTGAAGAAAAGCTCATGGCTATCAAGCAAAAGATGGCCATGAACAAGCAGAAGCTCGGGCAGTACACATGGACGGAAACGGAAACCATCAGCATCAAGGGCAACGTGAAAGACACCAAGACCTACCAGGTGCAGATGGTCAACGGACAGCCTCAGAAAACCCTGGTCGACAATCAGCAGGCGTCGAGCGGTGGCGGCCGCCAGGGTCGGCTCAAAGAGCATGTCATTGAGAAGAAGACCGACGAGTTCCAGCAGTACGGCCAGCAGATCGGCGCGCTCGCAAAGCAATACACCACCCCCGACCCCGACCGCCTGATGCAGGCCAAGCAGCAGGGGAACATCTCACTTCAGCCGGGAAGTGGAACGGTGAACCTGGTCATCAAGAGTTTCGTCAAGCCGAACGACCAGGTGACGCTAACCATCAGCGAGCAGACAAAAGCGCCGGTCGCGATCCAGGTGAATTCTTACCTGAACGATCCCAAGGATGCGGTCAACATCAACGCACAATTCGCGCAACTGCCGGACGGCACAAACCATGTGGCAACCACCACGATCGACGGCGTGAGCAAACAGCTCACGGTGAACGAACAGAATTCGAATTATCAGATGCGGTAAAGGGGGCTCGCAAGAGCTTGCCCTCAACTGTTCCCAAGTAGGACCGAGGTTACCAGGGACTCCGAATTTCCTCGCCGCTCAGCGAAGCGGCCAAAGTTAATTGCGGGTGACAACACCCCATTCGACCTCGTGACTGCCCTAAGGCACACGAACCGGAGGAGCGACTATGTTTCGCAGCACATTTGCCAGGATTGCAGTTGCCGTCACGTTGACATCGGCAGCAGTTGTGCTGTTCGGTGTCGTAGCCAGCGCGCAGAGCGCACAGATTCAGGGGATCATCGACGGACGTAAGGGCTCGACCATGATGGTCAAGTCATCGGACGGTTCAACCGTCCCGGTGGTTCTTTCCGATACCACGCAGGTCGAAGAGGTTGAAGGCGGTCTGCACATGCGCAAGAAGCAGATGGGACTGACAGCGCTTGTACCGGGACTTGCGATCCAGGTTCAAGGCTCCTACAACGCGCAAAACCAAATGATGGCGGAGACGGTGAAGTTCAAGGCCTCCGACCTGAAGACGGCGCAGGACATTCAGGCCGGGATGGCGCCGGAGCAGGCTGCTCTACAGGCGCAGCAGGATCAGATGGCGCAGCAGGAAGCGCAAATCAAGCAGCAACAGCAGAAGATGCAGCAGGAACAGCAACAGACGGCAGCCGAGCAAGCCGCACTCGACGCCAATAAAGCTGCCATCGCAGCCACCAACAAGCGCTTTAGCGAGCTGGGTGAGTACAACACGATGGGCGAAGTCACGGTTCTGTTCGCGAACGGAAAAACGGCAGTTGAGCCTCAGTACAAAACGCAGCTTCTGCAACTGGCCACAAAAGCCAAGACCGTCGACGGCTACGTGATTCAGGTAAAGGGCTACGCCTCCTCCGTCGGATCGGCCGCCCTGAATCAGAAACTCAGCACCGAGCGCGCCGATAACGTAACCGACTTTCTGGAGGAGCAGGGTCACATTCCATTGACCAACATTCTGGCTCCGGGAGCCATGGGCACCAGCAGACAGGTTGCCCCTGACAATACCTCGGAAGGCCAGGCCGATAATCGCCGGGTCGTCGTCAAGATTCTTCAGAATAAGGCAGTCGCCGGCAACTAGCGACGATCTGTAGCCAAGAAAACGCATTGGCACCGGGCGGCTGTTCAAAGCCGCCCGTAGATTTTGGGTGAACGTTAGAGCTTCCGGTGCCCCAGGTTCGCGTCCTTGGTTTGGACGCTAACCTGGGCTTGTTGCAATCTCCGTCCGCAATCTTGCCTGTCTCTGCTAACTCACGCGACAATCTTATAGCCGACGTGCGCTGGTATCACTACCGGCTCGGCCTGAACCTGCGAATATGCCGGAACTGCCCGACATCGCCGCCTATCTTCATGCGCTGGAACCGCGGATTGTCGGTCAGCCGATCCTGCAAATTCGGCTGGCGAGTCCTTTCCTGCTGCGCACCGCGGACCCGCCGCTCACGGAAGTACAGGGCCGCACCGTGCGTGAACTGCGGCGTATCGGCAAGCGCATAGCAATTGGGCTGGAGGACGATCTCTGGCTGGTCTTGCATTTGATGATTGCCGGCCGCCTGCACTGGCGTCAGCCGGGAGCAAAACTATCCGGGCGACAGAACCTCGCCGCCTTCGACTTCCCCAACGGATCGCTCGTGCTCACCGAGGCGGGCGCCAAGCGTCGCGCTTCATTGCATTTGCTGCGAGGTGAGGAAGCGCTGCGATCCGTCGACCCGGGTGGAATCGATATCTTCGCCAACGATCTTGATTCATTTCGCGACGCGCTCAGCGCCGAGAATCGCACGCTCAAGCGCGCTCTTACCGATCCGCGAATCGTAAGCGGAATCGGCAATGCTTATTCCGACGAGATTCTGCACGCTGCGCAGCTCTCACCCATCGCGCTGACACAAAAACTCAAACCGGAAGAGTGGGAACGGCTCTTCACTGCGACCCGCGACACACTCAAGCTTTGGATGGATCGATTGCGCAACGATGCGGAGAATGCTTTCCCGGAGAAGGTGACAGCGTTTCGTAAAGACATGGCAGTCCACGGGCGTTATGGAAAACCCTGCCCAAGGTGCGGCGAGAAAATTCAGCGAATTCGCTATGCCGACAACGAGACCAATTATTGTCCTCGCTGCCAGACCGGTGGAAGGCTGCTGGCGGATCGAAGTCTCTCACGATTGCTGCAGTCCGACTGGCCGCGCACACTGGACGAACTGGAAGCGTTAAAGCGGCGATAGATCAGTTCGGTTTTGCTGCGTCCGGGTAGTGAGGGCCTTCAGGGCCCGCGTGAGAACCCTGTCGTCCCCGGGGGACTCGAAGTTCTTTACCACTCACCCAGCGCTAAAGCGCTGGGCTTTCTTATTTTGCGCCCGAGGCGCGGGTTTGGCGGCTACTCAAACGATCGGGACGTTCCACCACGATTCTGTAAACTCGGCTCTCACGCAGGCTTGAAGAGATTTTGTCGCGACCCCTGTCGCCGTTACGCGGCTCGGATAGATTTTCCACCTTACCGGGGCTGACGCACCCGGGCTCACTGCGCTGCTGCCGCTGCGCGGCTGGTTGGTGTGGCAATTTGAGATGTTTATCCCATTCGGAGATTTGCTTTCCGCCGCGACGCAGGCCTGAAGGCCTGCTCTACCTAGAACAGCGTCGCCTTAAACTGCTCGTGACGCTGGCGGGCCTGGTTCATGAGCGCCTCAAATTCGGCTTCGCCGCGGATGTTCTGCAACAGGGGATCGCGCGAAAAGTAAGGATAGGGGAAAAATCCGCCGCCGATACTGTGCCGCAGCATATGTAAGGCGGCTGTCTTGTCGCCCAGCACCGCGTAGGCTTGCGCGATCTTATACATCATCTCTGGGTCGGCGACGCCACGTTCCTCCATCAGGTCCTCGATTTGCTGTAGGAGCTTCACCCCGCGCGCGTTTTCGTGCCTGAGCGAATCGCTAAGCGCCTTGCCGATGTTCGTAGGGAGCAGCGAGGAATTCCGTTGATAAGCGCTTTCAAAATCGCCAGCGGCCTCTTCGTAGTGGTTCAGGTAGTACTCGGCGAGGCCGCGATAGAAGAGAATGTAAGCCGAATCGTTGGCCGGAAGGCTTTGCAGAAACTTTTCGTAATCTCCCAGGTACAAATAGGCGTTGATAGCCGAGCTGCTGATCTTGACTTGCGGATTATTCTGGCGCGCCCTTTCGCACTCCTCGACCGACTCCTTCAGCATTCCGGCAAAGCGATAGGCATAACCCAGTTCCCAATGCGCCTCAGCGTTGTTGGGATTGTCTTTCAAAGCCGAGCGCAGCAAAGGTACCGCCTGCTCCACGCGACCGGTGTCGGTCAGCAGATTCGCCAGATAAATTCGCGGTTCGGCCAGCGCAGGATTCAGCGCAATCGCTTTCTCGAACGCAGCCTGCGCTTTTTCGTACTGCTCGCGCCCGCCGGATTGCAGCGACGCATTGGTTGTATAAGCATGTCCCAGCTGCGCCCATGCCGGAGCGTAGCTGGGCTCCAGCTCTGTGGCTTTCACCAGCATGTTGATCGCTCCCGCATAATCGGCCAGCGAGTAAAGATCGATGCCGCGAAGGTAGTCTTCATAGGCGACAGCGTTGATCGGCTTTTCAGGTTTAAGATTTGTCGCTTCGGTCGGGGATAGGTTCAGCTGCAACTGCTCGACGATCTTTTTTACTACTTTGTCCTGAACGGTGAGCAGGCTGTCGTACTTAAGATCGATGGCTTCTCGCCAGATGATCTTCTCTGGTTTCACGTCAACCAGCTGGGCAGTGATCCTGAGGTTATCTCCGTCTTTGAGGTAGGTGCCGGTGAGCAGTGTATCGACATTCAGATCGGCAGCAACTTTCTTTGGATCGACGATCTGATTGCGATACTTGTCGACCGCGGATGAGGGCCGAACCGTCAAAGCATTGACGTAATCGAGCTTGGTGATGATCTCGTCGGCGAGCGAGAAGCCGAGGAAGTCAGCCTTGGGATCGCCATTCAGATTGCGGAATGGAAGAACCGCCAGACTACGCGGCTCCGCGGCCGTCGGCACATTGCGCGTTCGCTTGGCGAGGAAGTAGCCGATCGCAAAGACCACCACCAGCAACACTGCGACTCGCCAGAGCCACCAATTCGTCGACGCAACCGGTGGCGGAGGCATAGCTCGAGCCGGCGTCTTTCGTTCCGATCCCGGCTTGGCCCGCTCGCCTGGAACCGGCGTCTGCAGCTTCGCCTGAAATTCCGCTTCTTTCTGATAGTCCTGCAGATCCACTAATAGATCGGCGATCGACTGGTAGCGACTTTCGCGATCCTTCCGCAGAGCCTTAACAACGATGCCATCGATCTCAGGCGGGACATCGGGCACCACCTCTGACGGAGAAGGCGGCTCAACCTTCAGGATTTCCGCGATCACGTCGCTGGAAGTTTCGCCGTCGAACGCCGATCGATCGGTGACCAGCTCATACATCACCGAGCCCAGGCTGAAGATGTCGCTGCGCGCGTCCACAGCGATGCCTCGCGCCTGCTCCGGAGACATGTACTTGGCCGTACCACGAATCAGCCCCGGCTCGGTGTCGGAGAGAACGACCCCGTGCGCAGTGCGGCGAGTCATTTGTCCGGTATAGCGCGGACTTAGCTTGGCGATGCCGAAGTCGAGCACCTTAACAATGCCGTCATCGCGAACGATCACGTTTTCCGGCTTGATGTCGCGATGAACAATTCCACTGGCATGGGCGGCAGCCAGTGCGTTGGCAATCTGAACTACGATTTCGACCGCTGACCGCAGCCCAAGCCGGCCTCGGCTCATCTTCTGGCGAAGCGTGAGGCCATCGACGTATTCGCAGACGATGAAATGCAGATCCTCGGCCTGACCAAACTCGTAGATGGTCAAAATGTTGGGATGGTTCAGAGCGGAGGCGGCAAGCGCCTCCTGTTCGAAGCGGCGCATTCCGCGCTGATCGCCGGTCAGCTCCGGAGCCAGCAACTTGATTGCGACTTTGCGCCGCAGCCGCGTGTCCTGGGCGAGATAGACCTCGCCCATGCCTCCGGCTCCGATCATTGACAGTATCTTGTAATGTCCTAGCTCAACGCCGGGAGCAACTGGGTTTCTGTAAGGCGCCACCTTGGCAGCAGCAGCCGACATTTCGGTATTCTCTGCGGACACCTTTTGTGCCACTTCAAAGACGGCCTGAGGCACAAAGTCGATGGGCTTTTCGGCGGAGTCCACCAGCGACTGGACCTCTTTCAATAACTCAGCGTCCCCGCCACAGGCTTGCTGAAGAAATTCTTCGCGGGCCGGCGGATCGTAGTTGAGCGCAGCGTGGAACAGCTTTTCGATATGACGCCAGCGCTCGGTAGGATCCATCTCCTAAGCCTCGTTGCGCGCCAGTTCGCGATGCAACCACGCCTTCGCCAGCTTCAACTCGCGATGCACCGTTGCTGGAGAGATGTCGAGAGCGGCGGCTGCCTCGTCGTAGGTGAGGCCGCCGAAGAAAAGCAGTTGGATGATGTCGCTCTTGCGCTCATCGAGCGCAGCCAGACGCTGCAGCGCCTCATCGAGGTCGAGCACGGTGGACGCGGCTTCCGGTCCCACGATGACCGCTTCGTCCAGTGGAACCATCTCTTCGCCGCCGCCGCGTTTTTGGCGGCTGTGCGTCCTGGCGTACTCCACCAGAATGCGGCGAACCACTCGCGCTGCGACCGCATAGAAGTGGGCCCGATCCTGCCATCCAATGTCCGCGTCCATCAGGCGGATATAGGCCTCATGAACCAGAGCGGTTGCGCGCAGCGTGTGACCAGGCCGTTCCGATTGCAGACAGCGCCCCGCCAGCCGGCGCAGCTCGTTGTAGACGATAGGCATGAGCTGGTCGAGGGCAGCATTATCGCCGCCCCTCCACTGCTGGAGGAGGTTGGTTACACTCTGGCGGTCGGCTGACATAGACCATTCCTTGATCTGAGCGTTCCGCGATAGCCCGGAGCCGGAATGCGCTGATTTTGCAGGGATTATATCGCAACTTGGTTGCAATTCTGCTCTTCCTCTTCGCTCCATACCTTCGAAGTCAACATCATCTTAGTGCGGGCCGCGAATATGGAAGAACGAATCACGATTCGAAACCTGAATCGAGGCTGTATCGCGACCTGCGAATCAGGAGGCGAGCCGAGTTTGTGCCATTGTCACCATCGTAGCTTGCGAGAGTCGCTTGTGCGCCATGAGCACAGGGTCTAATTTCGACGACCGGCGGCAGCCCCGTACAGAGAGACGGCAATTCGCTCCAGCGGCCTCCTGACGCCGAATCCGGCGGTATTCCCTTTGACACTCGTTTGAGCAGGTTACCGCACCTATTGACGGCCCACCGAAAAATTTCGCACTCCCTGAGGGAATTTGTCCGCGAATGTCACATATCTGAGTGGAGGCAATTACAGAGCTCAACCGCCTCCCAATTAGAAAGTCCAATTCATTTCTTGCGGCGAGTCCGCATACATAAGAGGAGAATCGCAATGAAACGCCTTAACCTTATCTTTGCCCTCGCGCTGGTGCTGACCTTCTGCACCTCCGCGTTTGCGCAACAGACTTATAGCTTCCGCAAGGTCGTCTTTGGCGACCCCAACGTTTCCTTCACCCAGTTGTTGGGCATCAACAACAGCGACGTAATCGCCGGTTATCACAACTTCCAGCAGAACCAGGGATTCACTCTGGTCCTGCCCAACAGCTTTACCGGCGAGAATTTCCCCAACTCCATGATGACCCAGGTCATCGGCATCAACAACAAGCTGACGACCGACGGCTTCTACGTTGACAACTCCGGAATTACTCACGGCTTCTTCCGCACCAGCAATGGCAAGTTCACCACAGTTGACTATCCTGGCTCGCAGATCGCCACCGAGTTCAACCAGCTGCTCAGCCAGAACGACAAGTATCAGGCTGCCGGCTACTACAGCAACAGCATCGCCAACACCACTCCTGACATCCCCTACACCTACGACGAAGTGGGCGGCGTGTTCCACGTCATCATGATCCCCGGCGCGGTGGGTGGAGCACAGGCTACCGGCATCAACAACTCCGGCGTCACCTGCGGCTTCTTCATCGATGCTAACCAGGTGAACCATGGCTGGATCATCTTCAACGGCATCTTCATGCCGCTGGATGTTCCGGGCAGCACCTTCACTCAGGCTCTTGGCCTGAATAACCGCGGTCAGGTTGTCGGCGCCTTCACGGATGGCGGCGGCCAGACCCACGGCTTCGTCTACACGATCGGCACCGCCAGCTTCCAGACCATCGACGAGCCTCAGGGTGTCGGCACCACCATCGTCAACGGCATCAATGACGCCGGCAAACTGGTTGGCTTCTACGGCACGGCGCCAATCAACACCGGCTTCGTCGCCACTCCGACCGGAACCTCGGCGAGCCTCAACGGCGAAGGCGCCGATGCGCAAGAGGATCGCGCCTCCCAGCAGGTCAACACCGTTGCTGTCGATCCGAAGTCGCCTCCGGCTACCTCGGATGGCGTGGACGCCACCAACAGCGGCGTACGGACGGACTCCGATGGCTCCCTGACGGGTCCTTCGTCGCGTCGCCCCAACGCCACCAACGGCGGCGTAGTTCCGGCCGATGGACTCATCGTCACTGAGCCCCCGGTTAAGCTCGCCCGTCGCAATCAATCGCCAGGTACCGCCGACCACCGATGGCATCATCGTTGATCCTCCGGTTAAGTCGCCCGTCGCGGTCCACCGCGAAGTCGCGCCCACGTCGAATGGTGTGGTGCTGGATCCTCCGGTCCACTCCCCCGTCGCCGTCAAGAGCGACGCCGCGCCAACCGCCGGTGGCATCATCGTCGATCCGCCGATCAACCCGCCCACCGCCGTCAACGGCCGTTAATCCGCGGTCTCAACCTTCTAGCCGGCGACCGAGCACTGCCTCGGTCGCCTTTTTCTGAGCCTGAGAACAGCGCCGCCCAGGCACGTGATAATGAGAGCCCATCTCATAAATCGCTATGGTTTGTATCAGGGCACGACCTTGGTCGTGCCGGACGACGCGGTTGAATGCGAGGGCTTTAGCCCCTGCAAAATATTCCCTCAGGGGCTGAAGCCCGGTCGTTATCTGCAGCGGTAACGGCACGGCTGAAGCCGTGCCCTGATACAGAGCGATTTATGAGGTAGCTTCGAACATCTTGCGTTTCTGCCTGACGCAACTTATTTCTCGCACCCAGAGCTCGACCGGCGGCCAGGGAAGAAGGCCGGGAACTCCTCTTCCAGATGCCCAAGCCAATTCGCGCATGCCGGGCAGGATTTGTCGGTGACCTGAGATGCGAAAGGCGAGTGAACGGGCGTCACTCGGTTTCCTCAAGACTGAATTCCCAGCCACAGTACTTGTCATTCTCGGTGTCGGGAGGGCAATGAAGGCAGGTTGTACGAATGCGAGCATCGATCGTCCGGGCGAACGTTTCGAACTCGATCACGCCGACGCTCTTGCAGGGGAAATCGCTCAGACCCTTACGCCTGCGCGTCTCCTGCACGCGGCAAACGTCCATGAAGAAGCGCAGCCGTTTGCCATCGTCAGACCATTCAACGCGCTGGGCGTTGATCAGGCTGTACATACGCAGCCCGAGCGCCTTTTCCAGCGCTCGGAGGCCGCCGTTCTGCGGAATGCGGAAGGTGGTCATGATCCGCTGCGCTTCGACGGCAGCGAAGCGCTGCCACGCGCGCTCATCCAACTCGATCGCCGGCTGCATTCCCAGCCGTTCTTCGGCGGCGAGAAACCAGCAACCGTCGTGCGCCAGCCAGTTCTTGGCGAACATCTCAAGCGCACGCAGAAGATCCTCACGCGTCATCGAAGCGAAAGCATTCTCGCATTGCTCTGTCATAGGTTCATTGCCCGAGCAGCCGGCGCTACTGGCCTTTGGCAACCGGATAGCCCTTATCAACCCAGTCCATCCCGATGTTGTTGGCGATGTACAGCACCTTCACGTTGCTGAAGCCCAACTTCTGCAACTCCGCATACGCCGGAGCGACATTGGGACAGTGGTTCCACGGACAACAGCCGCAATAGAGCACGATGAATGTCTTGGGGGAAAGCGGTTTGACGCGATCGCGGAGAGACGCCAAGCCGTGCGGAGTGGACGCAGCTCCCAGGTACTCTGAGCCGGGAATGTGGGCCTGCACGTATAGAAGATACGGGCCCACGTTGAAGATCAGCGGTTTCGTGCCTTTCTTAGCCTGAAGTGTCTTTACCAGATCTTCTGGGGTGATGAGCTGAGGGCTGCCGGGCGGGAGGGCGGATTGTGCCGTCTGACCTGAGGCGGTCAGGAAGCTGAGCAGCAGCACCGCGACGAGAATGAATGCGGCTTTAACGATTTTGATCACGAGATTCCTCTTCGGATGAGGTGCCGCATCCGCTTGCTTTGCCTTGAGGCCCACCGGGCCGCGTGGCCGTGCGTCATGTAGGCACACCCAGCTTGGGAAGCACCCACTGCGTGAGGAGCAGATAGAAAGCCACAAACAGGATTAACGCCAACCAGGCCGGCATAAATTCTCTCCACAATGATTATGCGCTTTGTAACCCTTGCTCAATGAGCAATTAGCGATTAGCAATTAGCAATTAGCCTTGTGCAACGATGATCCGGACTTAAGTCTGTCTGACTGCTGCATTTACTGACTGCTGACACGGACCGCTGACTGCTAATCGCTAGTTGCGAGTTGCTTGCTACTCCCATTGGTCGACGATGCGTCGCTGAAAATCATCTCGTTCTCCCTGCGGCCGAAGCTGGCGTGACAAGCCATTACATCGGAACCACATGAAGAAACGCAGTGACCGGTGACCGCGTTACAGGGAATTTGCTGCCGGCGAGGGGGTCCAAAATGGGAATTACTCCGATAGTCGGTGCTGGTCACTGAGGCAGGTCCCAGAGTTTGTTCGGTGCGTAGAATGACTGTGGACTGGCTCTAACCCGGAAATCGTGTCGGGGTCACCGCAGCTGCGACAATGTCGTTTCGTGCCGGCGGAGTCAGCACAACAAAGCCATGATCAACAACCTGAGCATTACCGCGATCGTTGAGAATACTGCGGGCATATTCGAAGTCGCCGGTGAGTGGGGACTCGCGCTCTGGATCCAGGCTGACCAGCATCGGATTCTCTGCGATACCGGCCAGGGCCACACGCTGCGGCAGAATGCGAAGCGGCTGGGCATCGATCTGACAGCGGCTGAGGCACTCGTCATCAGTCACGGCCACTCCGATCACACCGGCGGCATTGCCGCCTTGATGGCTGCGGGATTTCGCGGCAAGACCTATCTCCATCCGGCTGCGCTGAATCCCAAGTACCAGCGCGAGAAAACGGCGCCACCTCGGGCCAAGGGCATACCGGCTGAATCACGAGAAGCGCTGCTTGCGCGAGCGTCCGACGTTGTCGAATCCTGCGGTCCGGTGGAGATCGCACCCGGAATCCTGGTGACCGGCGCAATTCCGCGCAGAAATAGTTACGAAGACGTGCCCGATCCGTTCTTCCTCGACGAAAATTGTACTCAACCCGATCCGCTGGTTGACGATCAAGCCCTGCTGATCGAAACCCCGCGCGGCTTAGCGGTGATCACCGGCTGTGGACACTCCGGGCTGATCAACACGCTGAACTATGCGCAGGAGCTGACGGGAAATTCACGCATCGCTGCGGTGGTTGGAGGCTTGCATCTGTTCCGGGCCTCAGCCGAGCGCATCCAGGCAACCACCGAGAACCTGCGCGATTTCGGCGCAGAGCTGATCGCGCCGTGTCATTGCACGGGTTTCGACGCCACCGGCGCCTTGCAGCATGAGTTCGGGAGCAGCGTGGTAGCGCTGCGCGCCGGTTTAACGGTTCGAATTTCCGAAGCATGATCGCGCATGCTTCGGATCGGTTGCTGAGCGATTGACCCTGCGCCTTCTCCCGTCCGGTGACCGCCTGCTGATATTTCGAGATCAGCTCCTGGCGCAGTTCTTCTGCCCGCCACAGATCGCACTGCGGCGCATAGGATCGACACTGCGCAACCGCCGTCGAAAAAGAGCCGCCGGTTTGGACCGACAGCTCAAGTTTTCGACAGCATTATCGAGTGTTAGAAGGTCACGCGCAGACCGATTTCCATCACTCGCGGTGAGCCCGAACCGAGTACGCCGGCCCCGAGGCCAGTGCGGTAGATCTGGCTCTCGGGGCCGGGCTCGCGGGGTTGTGCCAGGCACGGACTCGGGAAGCGAATCCTGCTATTTGCCGGATTGGTTGATCAGGAATGGCGGCGCACACTCCTTGCTAACGTCGGCGGGCGAATTGGGTTTCAGGAGCTGAGGTGCGACGTCGGCAATCGACTTGCCTACAGGTCCGTATACCGGGGTTGCGATAAAGGCGTGGACCTGGCCCGCATCCGGCCCGCTGAGTACGGTTGCCTGGCCCCCGATTTGTCCGCTCTCGTTGATCTTGGCAGCGAAGGTCGCGTAGAGGTTGGCATTGGCGGGAAACAGCGTGTTGAGGTCGGTCATTACGCCGTTTTGCCAGAGGAAGGCATGGTTCCAGTAGAAGTTAGAGTCCCAGTTGCCCCCGACCACTTGGCCTCGGCTGTTGTTGCCGAAGGCTGAACCGCCAAAATCTCCCGGCAGCAGGCCGAGGTTGGTGAGTACACCGTTCTGCCAAACCGAGCCGTATTGGGTTGTGCCGTCAGCACTGCCGACTGTCCCAACAATTTGGTCCCGGTCGTTAATGCCCTCGGCGATAGCGCCGGTTCCGAGCTCAGGAAGCTGGGAGGCAATGCCGTTGGTCCACGACACGGCGTGAATCGTCGCGCCGCCGCAGGTTCCCGAGTCGCCTACGACTTGGCCGCGATCGTTGAGCCAAAATGCGAACCCGTCGGGATCGCCAGGCAATGTAGGAAGAGCATGAGCTTTGCCGTTTTCCCACAACACCGGCAGCTCTATCCGATTATTCGTGGTGCCCGGCGCGCAGGTGGAGTCCACCTGACCGTTCTCCGCCATGCCTACGATTTGTCCACCGTCATTGATCGCACTCGCCTCCCCATTATTTCCGCCCAGCGTCGGGAGAGGGCTCATGCGGAACTGCCAAATAAACGGGAGACACGTAAGGTGTGTGCCGAAGCCGCAAATGTCTTCGCCGTTCGGATCTGGGACACTGGTTTCGGAATAACCTACGATCTGTCCGAAGTCATTGATCTGGCCCCAGTTCATCCAACTGTTCGGTCCTCCGAGTGTGCCCAGGTCGAGCAGGACTCCGTAGATTTCCAGCACTGCGCGTCCGTTTTCAAGTGTCCCGAACAAGTTGTTCGGCCCCAATCCCCCAATGTTCCCAGCCATGATCTCCGTCCAGCCTTGATTGTTGACGGACATGACCATGGAATATGCGTCATTCCGCAGACTGCCCAAATCGGTAACCTGGTAGTGCGATTGAGCGGCTGCATTGCCGAAGCAAGCCAGAACGAACGCCGTGACCCACGGGATCCAGAAATTCCGCAAACGTGTAAGCGCGATCATATTTTTCTCCTTTTCGTCCGAGCAAAAGTTTCCCTGCCGAGATGAGCGGCGATTCACGCCGCGTGCCTACTCGGCCCGGTCCAATAGTTAATGTGCAGTTCAGAGCAGAAACACATGCGGTGTTCAGTGCATAGCGTCTACGAAAGCATTTGATCTGCCATCAATCCACGCCACAGACCGCCTAACCTGCTTTAGTTACGGCATGAATGAACGCAGGGATGGACCACTCGCGGTGTCGTGCGATTTGCACGAAAGTTTCCTGAAATCAGATTCGTTCGTAGCTTTGATTGCGGAAAGCCGACGCACATCTACAAGAAACGGGACTTTTGCTCGCGTCACCTCTATGGGAAAAGGGATGGAAATCTGGTGGCGGAACACAACTACTTCTAATATGGAACCAGTTGTTTAATCATTCAGTAAAAAAAAGGGAATGCCAAATCGGAGCGGAAAGGCTCAGTACACTAGGATATGCAACCAGTTGTACAATCTCTTAGGGCGAAAGAAATGCCAAACCGGAGTGGGGACTGAGTGCGCAGGTATCACAGGTCAGAGTGCGTTATGAACCGGGTGGTCGAAGTGTTGGGCGACCAGTGGAGCCTGCTCGTCATTCGCGACATCATTTTCATGAACCGCAGGCATTTTCGCGAGCTTTTGACCAAGTCTCTGGAGGGGATTGCGTCCAATATTCTGGCCGATCGTCTGCAAAGACTTGTCGAGCAAGGGATCATCGTCAAGTCCCACGACCCCAGCCATAAACAGAAAGCCATTTACAGCCTTACGGAAAAAGGCATCGAATTGCTTCCTCTTCTGATGGAGATGAATGCATGGGGGAACAAACATTTGCCGGGCGCCAGGCTGAGGTTTCTGGCTCGGATCCTGGATGAAGGAGGACCTAAGCTGAAGGCGCAATTTATGGCTGAACTTCGCGAAACCCATCTTCCAAAGTCAAGCGCCAAGACAAAGTCCCGGCGCCCCGCAAAATCCACGCGTAGTTTTGCAATGCAAAAGCTTCAGGCGGCATACGCAGCGGAAATAGCTAAAAGAAAACAGTAGCGAATCACCAGCGCCAGATCGCCGGAAGCGCCTAAGAGCAAGTGGCAAACCGGGCCGCAGCGATTGCAGAATCACTCGTGAACCGAGAAAGGCACGCGCCTCTCTTGTAGAAAGCTGAAACTCTTTGAGCGTGGCCGCCGTGATCACGGCGAATCCATGGCTGCTTGGACTCCAATCCCTTTGAGTTCCAGTCCTACCTCACGGACTTTTCACGCCTTTGTGTGGTAGGAACGTAAGAGGGCATGTGTTTGCGCGGTGTGGGAGCTTTATTCCACCAGGCCGGACTGCTCAGTGATTTCAGGTGCGAAGACTGTGGCTAATATTGGCGATCGTGATCGCGGCGTTGCCATCCCTGGCGAGCGCACAAACTGGCGAGACTCTGCCTGAAGTCGACGCCTATTACAACTTCAATCCGGACCTCCGCATACAGTTTCAGGTGAAAGAAACTCGTGAGGGCGGTGAGCCTACCACGGCAGAGATCGGACCAAGCATCCAGCTGTACCTGAAAAAGGTAAGCAAGCTCTTCGACATTACGCAGTTTGACCTGGATAAATCGAAGTCCCAGCTGGTGCTGTTCTCAATCGGATATCGAATTCTTCCGACCCCGGGCGAGGCCCCCACGAACCGCCTTGAGCCATATGTCATTCTCAACCTTCCCTCTCCTGGTAAGTTACTATTGTCCGATAGAAACCGTGCCGACCTCGACTGGCAGAATGGCGCGTTCTCCTGGCACTACCGCAATCTCGTCAATATTGAGCGCCCCTTGACGATTCGTAACTACCACCCTTCGCCCTACCTCAGCGCCGAGGTCTGGTATACCAGCCAATATCAGAAGTGGAGTACGACGTCGTTATTTGCCGGCTGTCTGTTTCCCTTCAGTGAGCATTTCGAATTCAATCCCTACTATGAACACCAGAACAATACCGGTAAGAGTCCAAATCAACAATTAAACCAGTTGGGATTAATGCTTTAACTTGTGGTTCGGGAAAAATAAAGACTAGGCACCGGGAAGACCAGCCTCCGCTGCTGACTGTCACAGTGACAGCTTCCTTCGACTTTCTCGAGACAACCTGAAAACCTCTCCGGGCGGTACGCCGGCGAAGACAACGGCTGGACAGCGGCCCTGTACTCCCAGGCGCTCTCAGCCTTTTACCAGACGATCATCAAATATCCGAGCATCCAGAGATATCCGGGTGGCGCCTCGAATGATCTGATACCGGATCTGCAGCATCCCAAGAACCCGCTGCCTTTGTTGGAGCCGGGCAACATGCCAAAGGCTGTACCCTCGGGCGGCTAGAGTCGGCGGTAAACCGCTCCGCGAGGGCATGTGCAAATAGCGCACGCCCCTTGTTTGCTACCTTTGGAAATCGCGTGTGGTCAGGTTTATTCTGTTCGCTTAAGGCACTCGAGTTTTTTGTAGCCTCTCGAATGTGCACTTGATTAGGTGTGGTAAGCGCTTCCGCAAAACTGCTCAGCAGGAGGGTTACCGCCAGTGACGTTGTCGGCTTCTTCTTTTCGAAGTGCCAGGTTTGTTGGTGCTCTTGCGGCCATCACGACGATCACCCTTGTTTTGCTGCTGCTCCTGTCCTGCAGCAAGAAAGAAGCTCCGATGCCGCAGCCGCAACCGACTTCTTCCTCCGAGCAACCTTCGGTCACAGCTACTGCCAAGTTCGGTCCCATATTCGCTCGGCGGACGGGAGACCTCGATGAGATGGTAAGACGCCGCAATATACGCGCGATCGTGCTGATCAATCCCGTCGGATTTTTCTATAGCAATGGTCAGCCCATGGGCGCCATGTACGAGGCTCTGCGGGAGCTCGAAACCTACGTCAACCAGAAGCTGAAGACCGGCAAGCTCAAAGTGAAGGTATCGTTCATCCCCTTGCGCCCCGACCAGGTTGAGTCGGCCCTTACCCAAGGTGTGGGCGACCTCGTCGCGTACGGTCTGGTCATCACTCCAGAGCGACAGCAGCGGGTCGCCTTCACTGTTCCCATACAAACGGATTTGAAACAGATCATTGTCAGCGGACCAAACTTCGGAACGGTCTCCAGTCTGGACGATCTGGGCGGGAAGCAGGTGTACGTCAACCCGCTCACGGTGAACTATCAGAATCTGCAGCAGGTCAATGCGCGGCTGCAGCAAGCGGGAAAACCGCTCATCGTGATCAAAGCCGCCGACAAAAACCTATTGGATGATGACTTGTTACAGATGGTGAATGCGGGACTGCTTCCGGCTACTGTGACAACTAACCTGCGGGCCAAGCTGTGGTCGCAGATCCTGCCGAATCTCACGCCGCATCCCGATCTGGTGATTGCCAGCGGCCAGCAAGCGGCATGGGCCGTTCGCAAGGATAATCCTCAACTCAAGCAGCTATTGGACGATTTCCTCGCATCGCACGCGGTCGGAACTTCCTTCGGCAACACCCTGGTGCGCCGATATCTGCAAAACACGAAATGGGTAAAGGATTCAACCTCGGCGGAGGAAATCAAGAAGTTCGAGGCGCTCAGCGCAATCTTTAAGCAGTATGCCGGCCAATACGGCTTCGACTATCTGATGATCATGGCACAGGCGTATCAGGAATCCCTGCTCGATCAGAGCAAGCGGAACCCGAGCGGTTCGGTGGGAATCATGCAAGTGATCCCGAAGTATGCCGCCGCCTCTCCCATCAATGTTGCCAACGTGGCGACCGTCGACGGCAATGTACAAGCCGGTGTCAAGATGTTACGGCACATCGAAGACCAGTACTTCAACGATCCCAACATCGATCAGCTGAACAAGACGTTGATGGTCTTTGCCAGTTACAACGCCGGTCCCAACCGTATCGCCAAATTGCGACAACAGGCCGCGGACGAAGGGCTGGATCGTAACAAGTGGTTTAATAATGTCGAGCTGGTGGCCGCGAAGGAAATTGGCCAGGAGACCGTCACCTATGTCAGCAATATTTACAAGTACTACGTGGCTTACAAGTTGGCGGTCGAGCAGGCTGAAGCGAAGGGAGCCGCGGCTGCAAGCCGGGCAAACTAATTTTTTGCTAAGCGCCGCCCGGTTACGACAAGGATTTGGCGATTCCCGGCGCGCTTCCCCCTAGTACGCAAAATGGCGCCGACTGTCAAAAGTGCCAGTTGTCAACCACAGTCCTTCGGGCTCTAATGTCGAATCACGGAAGACCGCGAGACCAAATTTCCAGCGAGCAGTATAGATTTCTCAGGCACGCTCGAGCTGACGAATTTCTTAAAGGAGAGCTTTTATGGCACCGTCTCAGACCACACCGCTCAAGTATGTAGAGGTTGAGGAACAGAAGCGACTGAACACCGCGCGCGAGCAAGGCATCCCTTGGAAAAAGTGGGGACCTTATCTTAGTGAACGGCAATGGGGCACGGTGCGGGAAGACTACAGCGAAGACGGCAATGCCTGGGATTACTTCTCGCACGACCAATCGCGGTCTCGCGCCTATCGCTGGGGAGAAGATGGGCTGGCCGGGATCTCGGACGATAAGCAGCAGCTCTGCTTCGCGCTGGCGTTGTGGAACGGCCGCGACCCGATCCTGAAAGAGCGCCTGTTCGGCCTCACCAACAGCGAGAGCAATCACGGTGAGGACGTCAAGGAATATTACTTCTACATCGACAGCACTCCGACGCACTCGTACATGAAATATCTCTACAAGTATCCGCAGGCGGAGTATCCGTACCGCGATCTGGTGGAGACCAACCGGGGACGCTCGCGTGAAGAAATGGAGTACGAGCTGCTCGACACGGGTGTGTTCGATGAAGACCGTTACTTCGACGTTTTCGTTGAGTACGCCAAGGCCGACCCCGAAGATCTCTTGATCAAGATTACCGTCCATAACCGCGGATCACAGGCAGCGCAACTGCATGTGCTTCCCACATTGTGGTATCGGAACGTCTGGTCCGGGGATGAAGCCCAACCGAAGCCTAAGTTACGGCAGTCAAGCCTGAACGACATCCAGGCTTCGCATCCAGAGCTTGGCGAGTACACGCTGCAGTGCGAAGGCGCGGCAGAGTTGCTATTTACCGAGAACGAGTCGAATGTCAACCGCCTGTGGGGCGGGAATAACCCGTCGCCTTATGTGAAGGACGCCTTCCACGAATACGTGGTCTCAGGGAAGAAGGACGCCGTGAATCCCGGTAAGACAGGGACGAAGGCTGCTGCGCACTATGTGCTGAATGTGCCGGGGCGCGGAAGCAGTGTCGTACGACTGCGCCTGGCCGATAAGGGAAAAGGCTTTGCGGACTTTGACCAGGCTTTCACCCAGCGTCTGGGGGAAGCCGATGAGTTCTACGACCGCATCACACCGAAGAACTTGAGCGAAGATGAGCGCAGGGTTCATCGCCAGGCGCTGGCGGGGATGTTGTGGTCCAAGCAGTTTTATTATTTCGACCTCGACAAATGGCTGCTGGAACATAACTCACATCCCATACTCAATGCCGGCGATAAGAAGGTGCGCAACACTGAGTGGTTTCACATGCTGAACAGTGACGTGATCTCCATGCCGGACAAGTGGGAATACCCGTGGTACGCGGCGTGGGATCTCGGATTCCATACGATTGCGCTGTCGCTGGTCGATTTCGACTTCGCCAAAGAGCAGCTTCTGCTGATGCTGCGCACACTGTACGCCCATCCCAACGGACAGATTCCCGCCTATGAGTGGAACTTCAGTGACGTGAATCCACCGGTGCACGCCTGGGCAACGCTGTTCCTCTACCGCATCGAAACCGAGCTTGGCCGGTCTGATCTCCGCTTCCTGGAGCGCTCGTTCCAGGGACTGATGCTGAACTTCAACTGGTGGATCAATCGCAAAGACCCGGAGGGCCGCAACGTCTTTGCCGGAGGCTTCCTGGGCCTCGACAATATCGGCGTCTTCGATCGCAGTGCGCCATTGCCGACTGGCGGGCATCTGGATCAAGCCGACGGTACGGCCTGGATGGCGTTCTATTGCCTGTGCATGCTGGAGATCGCGCTGGTCCTGACGGATTATGACCCCATGTACGAGGACATTGCTTTCCGCTTCATCGAGCACTTCGCCTGGATTACGTATGCTATGGACCGCATCGGCGGAAGCCAGGATCAGATGTGGGACGAGCACGATGGCTTCTTTTACGACCTTCTGCATTTTCCCAATGGCGACACCACACGCTTGAAGATCCGCTCGATGGTTGGCTTGCTGCCGTTATGTGCGACTAATGTATTCGAGTCGGATACCTTCAAGAAACACCCCCGAATCCTCGAACTGATGGAGTTATTCCGCAAGCGCCACCCCGAGGTGTTCAAGAAGATTACGAGGGCCGACGATCCCGCGGTCGGTGGATACCAGGGGCGCAGGCTGGCTTCCGTATGCGACAAGCAGAAGCTAACGCGCATTCTGGGCTACATGCTGGACGAGAACGAATTTCTTAGTCCTTACGGAATTCGTTCGTTGTCCAAGTATCACCGCGATCACCCCTTCGTATTCAACCTTGGAGGACAGGAGTACAAGGTGGAATACCTGCCGGCGGAATCGAACACCGGAATGTTCGGCGGCAACTCCAACTGGCGCGGACCGATCTGGATGCCGGTTAACGCACTGATCATTCGCGGGCTGCTGCAGATGTTTCCGTTTTACGGCCCGGATTTCAAAGTTGAGTGCCCGACCGGCTCCGGCAAGTACATGACGCTGTTCGAAGTCGCGAGGGAGATTGCGAATCGGCTGTCGAAGATGTTTCTGCGCGACGCCAGCGGCAAGCGTCCGGTGTACGGCGGCACGAAGAAATTCCAGGAGGATCCCTACTGGAAGGACTACATCCTCTTCTATGAATACTTCCATGGCGACAATGGAGCGGGATTGGGTGCAAGCCACCAGACAGGATGGACCGGGCTCATTGCTCGTTCTCTGGATTTGTTCGCGCGCATAACGCCGGAGGCTACGCTTCAGGGCGCTGAGAAATTTATGGGCCAGATGACGCGCGAGCAAGTCGCAGGACGTTGAGGAGCCTTACCGACACGGGCTGAGGTTACTGGACAACGAGATGCTTCGGTTGATGAAAAATCATTCGCCCAGCAAGCTCAGCCGTTCGTGCGGGCTGATCATCGTTCTGACTTCTCTCTTGTGCTTGGGTTTCTCCGCCAATTGTGCGGCACAACTTCCCAAGCCCTCGACGCCTCCAGCTAAAGTTGAGCCCATCGACCCACTTCGGCGTGAGACTCCTCGGAGTTCGGTCGAGGGCTTCGCCAGATGCATAGCACGCGAAGACTACTCAACCGCGGCAAAGTACCTTCAACCGACACCGGGCATAAATCTGATCGAAGCGGTCAAGCAAGCGGAAGCCTTGCGCTCGTATTTTGAAGGCGACCTTCTGCTGATAAGTGATGAGCCCAACGGCACCGTGGAAGCCGGGTTGCCGCTGGGCGAGCAACGGGTCGGTACGTTGAAGATCGATGGCACGACAGCAGACGTAATTGTGGTGCAAGTCGAGAGTCCGACTTACGGGAAGATCTGGCTGATTTCGAGCGAGACGGTTGCGAAGATACCTCAGCTCTACTCGCAGGCGAAAAGCGAGGCCCCGACGCTTGCCCAACGTCTTCTGCCTGCAGCTCTGGCCGAGCGCCGGCTGCTGGGCCTGTCGCTTGCGCAATGGCTGGGATGGCTGCTCTCAATTCCGGTATCGTGGTTGATCGCCTGGCTGCTGGCGTTCCTGTCCAGCTTGCCAAAACAGGTGTGGAACAAGCTCAGAAGTTCGCACGTCAGCACGATTTGGGAAACGGAATTCGGCCTCCCGCTCAAGTGCATCCTTGCCGTTGTCATACACGGCATTTTTGTCTACGAACTTCGGCCACCCCTGTTATATCGGGAGTACTACGCCCGCTTCCTGGGAGTGCTGCTGATAGTGTGCCTTGCCTGGCTGGCCAGCCGAGCTGCAGACCGAGCTTTTGGGCACGCCGTGAACCGGAGACGGAGCCAGAGCAAAGGCGGCGAGGCGATCCTGATTCTGATGCAGCGGGTCAACCGCATCGTGCTGGCGACCGTAGCTTTCGTCGCCGCACTGGCGATGTTTGGGATCGATGTGAAGACTACCCTCGCCGGGCTCGGTATCGGAGGACTGGCGATTGCGTTAGGCGCGCAAAAGAGTCTTGAAAACCTGATCGGCGGAGTGTCCCTGCTGATGGACAAGGCGGTACACACCGGAGACTTCGTCGAAATCGGCGGTCGGCTGGGCACGGTCGAAGATATCGGCTTGCGCTCTCTCCGATTGCGGACCCTGGATCAGAACCTGCTGGTCGTTCCCAATGCCGCGCTGGCCCAAATGCAGTTCGCGAATTTCAAGACGCGCACCAAATGCCTGATCAACCAGGATTTTTCGCTGAGAATCGAAACTCCAGTCGATCAACTACGCGAGGTCTTGAGCAACGTGCAACGGATGCTCAACGAACATAATGCCGTGGAACCCGGGACCTCGAGAATTCGGGTGGCGAGCTTTGCCGGCTCCGCGTTCAAGCTGGAGTTGTGGGCTTATATCAATACCAGCGACTGGGCAGAGTTCACGGTGATTCGGCAAGAGATCATCCTGAAGATCGCTGAGATTGTAGAAGCTGCCGGCACTCGGCTTGCCGCACCAACGCAATTGACGTACCTATACAAAGACGCCGGCATCAGATGCGGAATTGGTGAACGGCGTCGGCGTCGGATGACCCGGATGAGGAAGCGCGAGATGACGGAGCTTAAGACCGATCGGTGTGAGAGTTGAGAGTAGGAGATGTATATGAGTCGTACTCGCATTCTGATAGCGGACGATCACAGACTGATTGCCGAAGCCTCCGCCAGGATGCTGCAGCCGGAGTTCGACGTTGTTGGCGTCGTTAGCGATGGCCGAGCGCTGGTGCAAGCGGCACTTGAGCTGAAGCCCGATGTGGCGATCATTGATATTTCGATGCCCCAACTCAATGGGCTTTCCGCCGCCGAACAGATAAAGAGCAAATTGCCCAAGCTCAAAGTAGTGTTTCTTACCATGAACTCGGATGTGGAGATGGCGGCTGAAGCGTTCCGCCGGGGAGCTTCCGGCTACGTTCTAAAGCACACCGGGATCGAAGAGCTGATCAACGCAATACGGCATGTTGTGCGTGGGCAGTCCTACCTTTCCTCCATGGTCGCGCGCGAGACCTTGGTTCATCTTCTACGCAAACCGGTGCACCACGAAGAAGAGCACCAGACTACCCCTCGCCAAACCGAGATCTTGCAGTTGCTGGCGGAAGGACTAACCATGAAGCAGATCGCAAGCGCTCTCGACATAACCCAGGGGACGGTCGCCTTCCACAAGTATCAGATGATGCGAAAGCTGGGCATTACAACAAATGCCGGTTTGTATGCGTACGCGATGAAAATGCGTTTGATTCCAGAATGCGATCAGGCGGTTGGGTTCGGACCGCAACTGGCCTTCCGCTGACGCCAGTATCGCGTTACTTAGGCATCGGCCCGCACCGGATCGAAATGGAGGGAACCATACGTTATGATGTCGCTGTTCTTCTGGAGTGCATCCGGAGGAACACACGAGTGGCTTCCGTGCGGGCTGCAATGGAGGAAGCTCGTGAAGCTGTATCAGAAGTCCAACTCTCAGTACAACTGATATGACTTCACGGTGCGCGGTCAGCGCTTCCGTGGGTCGACCGAAGAAATCAACGAAAGACGGCAATGAAGTATCAGCACCCGGAGCTGGAAATTGTGCGCGAGGCGCCGAATTCACGGCATAGTTTACGGCATACCGGGGAAATTGCGGCTGCGTAAGTGGTCGTAAGTTGTTGAAAGGATTTGGCTGCCCCCCAGGGATTCGAACCCCGATATGCTGATCCAGA
>CAVSFL010000005.1:0-409980 GCA_963727295.1 uncultured Acidobacteriaceae bacterium | reverse complement strand
CGAATTATGCGGCTTGGCCGTTAGCCCTCGTTCTCAATCCAGGTTCGGGGTCAGAAGGCAAATTCTGGAACACCAGCGAGGAAGCAATGCCCGTCTGCAAGATGGTTGCCCTCACCTTCGTCATCCTGCTTCTTATCATTCTTCCGGGTTGCTGGTCTCAATTCCGTGGCAATTCCGCCCACACCGGATACAACCCCAATGAACACATCTTAAGCGTTACGAACGTGGAACACGGATTGGTAAACTCCTGGACGGGGGGGAGTGCTGCGGGGGTTCCGATGGGGCCTGTCTATTCTTCGCCGGCGGTCGCCGCTGTGCTCAACAGGTCCGCCTCAGCTGAATATGTATTTATTGGCTCGACGGACGGTTACCTTTACGCTTTCAACGCGCTCGGCTGCGCAGGAAACCTGCAGTGCGGGCCGGTTTGGCAATCAGCGTACCTAGGCACCATCACAGCCTCGTCGCCTGCGGTTGCCGATGAGGTAATCAACGGAGTCCAAACATCGGTCGTTTATGTGCTAGGGGATCCCTGTTGCAGCGGTACCCAATTTTATACCCAACTCTACGCCATCAACGCGGCCAATGGGAGTGCGATCTGGCACACGGATGTCGGCCCCCAGGAGGCGGACTCTTCGCCTAATGTCGTCGGCGCCGTGGTTTATGTGCTGGGCGGAGTCTTTAGTCAAGGCGTCCTCGCCATCGACGCTACAAACGGCAACCTGCTTTGGACAGGACCACCGATAGTCACTCCCTACCCGTCCCCTGCCGTGGCTAACGGTGATGTATACACCCCGAGTGATCGCGGCGTCTTAAGCGCCTTTGACGCTAACGGCTGCAACCAATTATCTTGCAGTCCTCTCTGGACTGGTCATGCCGGGGGGACTTATTTGCAGGAATCCCCAGCCGTGGCCAATGCGGTAGTCAACGGGAACCAAAATCCCGTGGTCTATATCGGGTCTTACGATGGCTATCTCTACGCCTTCGATGCGAACGGTATCATAAACTGCACAAACCATATATGTCAGCCGCTCTGGATCGGAAATGGTGCTGGAGAGGTTTCCTCCCCCGCGGTTGCCCCGCCGGCCGGAGCCGCCACGAATGGCGTGGTCTACGTGGGAGGCGGCGGCAACAATCTTGTCGCCTTCGACGCGAATGGTGTCATAAACTGCACAATCGTCAACGGAACCCAGACATGTCAGCCGCTCTGGATGGGAACAACGGGTGGGATCATTTACTCGTCGCCCGCGATCGCCAACGGTGTGGTCTACGTCGGATCGAGTGATGGCTATCTCTACGCCTTTGACGCAGCTGGCATCCAAGGCTGCTCCGGTATGCCAAAGGTGTGCAACCCGATCTCAACGTTTTATACCGATGACAGGGGACAATCTTCGCCAGCGGTGTCCGGCGGGCTTGTCTACGTAGGGTCGACAGATGGCTACCTTTACGCCCTTCAGCCCCCACCGGCTTGCGCCTACAGCCCTCCCTATTGCTGATTGTCGGGGTCATGCCAGGCTTGCCTTTGCTTGGGTGGGGCGTGTCAGCGCGGGATTCCTGCGGAGTTCGTATCCCGTTGCCCCTGTTCACCCGCGCGCAGTGCTCCACCACTTCTTCCGGTAGTGCTCCGGCGCTTCCTCGAACTCCTTGCCGCCGAGGGCTGATTCGCCCTTCTGGTGCTGCATCGCTCTAGTTGGTTTCTAACGCGATCATTTCAGCTAGGCTCCGCCGTGTCGTTTCTATCAGTCTAGAGTCGTTCAGTGCATGATAACGTTGTGGTTGTGCCTCTCCGTCGCTCAGCCCCGATCGAGCAAGCGTTTTGGATGTTATATAAGGTTAGGTTTGGCGAGCGAAAAACTGATATTTCTTGCCCGGCTTGCGTCGATTCGGAAGTTCTCGCTTTTCAATGGATAAATCGGCGGTCGAGGCTGAGGTTTTTTAAACGGTAGGTCGAAACTTGTTCCGCCTTCCCCGATGTATGTACATGAATTCCTGCATGGACTTCGGATCCGGATCGTGTTGATTGACTGGGGTCACAATGTATACGTCGTCGTAATAGCTTTGCGGAAGGAGCTTTACGGCACCCTGAGCTGCACTTATCCAATTTTGGCATGTCCTATCGCATGGCGCACTGGGATCAAAAATGCTCCACACCGCGGAGTTCATGCTCAGCCATTGCGACGTCGGCTCCTGCTCGGTTTCCAGCAGAATCCAGCCTGCCTCGTCATAAAGCATCAGCGAGTATAGGGAGTTTACTGCGGGATTGATGTTGAAGCGGGTAAGCTGTATGTTGCCGCTTCCCAGGTCAGTGATGTTCGCTTCCCACTGTTGGCCGGGCTCCCCGCCATGGAAGTAGTCATCGCACATCACGTCAAGAACGGTCGGAGAACCGCTGGATTCCATGATGTAATACGGGTAACCGTTCTCCCAGTTCCCGCCATCCCAACCAATGAACGTGAACTCTACCGGATCCGCGAACGCGCAGACGGAACCACACATCAGTACGGCCAGAATCAGCAGCTTACGCATATTCACTCGCCTCCAGGGATAAACGCCTCATCATCAGCTGTTTTTGATGGAGCCCTGTGCGCCGGCGTTTCAGCGCGATCAGGGTGGGAGCGCGTATGCGTGCGCGATCAATTATGACTGAAAACGCTCCGGCGGCAAGAAGAACTTGCTACCGGAAGCGTTTTAGTCCTGCGGAAACTGTTGTCGTTCCAGGAGCGACCCCTTTCAGGACGGATTCCTTCGCACCGGGTCGTAGAACGCCGGTTCCGCTCCCTTGCCTAAACGCGTCCCGAGGGGCTGGACACAGGGAAGCGTAGCCGACAAGCCGTTCATGTGAAATGCGCGCCGTCAACGAGTGACTTGGCGATTTATCGCGAACTGAGCTGGAGTGGCAGGTTCTGATCCCCGGATTCCCGGCTATCCGCACACGACGCTGTTCTTCGTTCGCGGAAGCAAATCGTCCGAAAACCATGGAAGTTGCGAACATTCCGGGTTTTTCGGGTCATTACCTGTTGCTTTCCCAAAGGAAGTATGGCATAGTCCTGTTGGAAAGCCAAAGGAAGGTTTTATGGGCGAAAAGCCCGATGTTCTGCAGGGCACGCTGGCGCTGATGGTATTGAAGACGCTCGATGTCCTTGGTCCGCTGCACGGCTACGGCATCGCGCGGCGCATCGAGCAGATTAGCGGAGACCTGCTCGCGGTAAATCAGGGGACGCTGTATCCCCTTTTGCTTCGGCTGGAGCAGGAAGGCGCGATCGCGTCGGAGTGGGGGGCTTCGGAAAACAATCGCCGGGCGCGCTTCTATCGCCTTACCCGGGCCGGCCATAAGCTGCTGGAGTCCGAGACCCGGGACTGGGAACAGACAGCGGCGATCATTGCGCGATTCTTCGAGGTGAAGGCGGAGGATTTGTCATGAGATTCCTGAGGCGGTTTCTGGCGCGGTTTGCAAACTTCGCGATAAGGCGGAAAACCGATCAACGGCTGCGAGAGGAGATGGAGGACCATCTCGCGCTGCAGACGGCGGAGAATCTGCGCACCGGGATGGCGCCGGCGGAGGCGCGCCGCCAGGCGGTGCTGAAGTTTGGCGCGGTCGAGGCGATACGTGAGGATTACCACTCCGAGCAGGGTCTGCCGTTCATTGAAAACCTGGTGCAGGATGTGCGCTTCGCGCTGCGCATGTTTGCCAAGTCGCCGGGCTTCTCGGCCATTGCGATTCTGACGATGGCGCTGGGGATCGGAGCGACGACGGCGATTTTCAGCCTGGTCGACTCCACGTTGCTGCATCCGCTGCCCTACCCGCACCCGGAAGAGCTGGTGCGGATCGAAGACGATCTGCCCGGCGCGGGCGCTACGGACGCGGGCATCTCGATTCCGGAGTTTAAAGATCTGCAGCGTTCGGGAATTTTTCAGTATGTTGTGCTGCAGATTTTCGGGTCGGCGAACCTGACGGGTGTATCGCAGCCATCGCGGATGCAGTATGAGGGGGTGTCGCCGGCGTATTTTGCGATGCTGGGGGTGAAACCGGAGCTGGGGCAGACGTTCGATCCTCAGGATCAAAGGCCGGGGTTCACGCTGGATGTGGTGATCAGTGACGGGTTGTGGAAGCGGGCTTTCGGGAGCGATCCGCACATTGTGGGAAGAAGTTTGCGGGCGGACAACGATTTGTATCGGGTGATCGGGGTGATGCCGCCGGGTTTTCGCGACCCGGGGCGAACCGTGGGCGAGAGGAATACGGAACAGTGGGCGGCGTTGGGTTTTGAGGAGGATCCGGCTCGGCCCCCGAACCGCAGTTTGCGGTTGCCCCTGGAAACGGTCGGGCGCCTGAAGCCGGGGCTGACGGTTGCAGCGGCGCAGAGCCAGCTGGACGCGTTGGTTGCTTCGTTGCGGAAGCAATTTCCGGACGATTATCCGGCCGACAGCAAGTGGACGGTGCGGTTGGTGCCTCTGAAGGAAAACGTGGTGGGCAACGTTCGGCAGTCGCTGATCCTGCTGTTGGGCGCAGTGGCGCTGGTGCTACTGATCGGCTGCGTGAATGTAGCGAATCTGCTGCTGGCGCGGGCCAGCGCGCGATCACGGGAGATGGCGGTACGCCAGGCGCTGGGAGCGGCACGCAAGCGGCTGGTGCGGCAATTGCTGACGGAGGGCCTGCTGCTTTCGCTGCTGGGCGGAGTGGCGGGGTTGGTGATGCTGGTCTGCATGAAGGGATTCTTGCTGCGGCTGATTCCGGAGAGCCTGCCTCGGCTGAACGACCTGTCGATCAACTGGACCGTGATGCTGTTCGCGCTGGCGGCTTCGATCGCAGCCGGGGTAATTTTCGGGCTGGCGCCCGCGAGGCAGGCAGGGCGGTTGAATCTGGCAAGTACGCTGAGGGTGGAGGGGCGTGGGTCGAAGGGTTCCACGGAGCAGACGCGCACGCGGCGCGTGCTGGTGGTGACGGAGTTTGCGCTGTCGCTGGTGCTGATGGTGGCCGCGGGCCTGCTGCTGCGCAGTTTTTGGGATTTGTACAAGGCGCCGCTGGGATTCAATCCGCAGCATGTGATGTCGGTTCAGTTGTGGCTGCCGAGCCCCAACGATCCGAAGACGGACATTTATGGAACGGCTGCTCAGGAGGCAGTGTTTGCGCGCGAATTGCTGCGGCGCAGCCGGTTGCTGCCGGGAGTGCAGGAGGCGGCGCTGGGAGCGGAGCCGTCGATTCCGCTGCACCACGACCGCAACCCGAGCCCGCTGATCGTGGAAGGACGCCAGACACAGAGCAAGCAGCCGCCTTTGGTGGAGCGGTCGCAAGTTACGCCGGAATATTTTCATTTGCTGGAGATTCCGGTGCTGCGGGGCCGTCTGTTCAACGACGGCGACGACGAGAATGCGCCGCCGGTCGCCGTGATCAACCGGGCGATGGCGGAGACTTACTGGCGGGGCGAGGATCCGCTTGGGAAGCGGCTGAAGGTTGGCCGTGGGAGGGCTGGGGTTGGCCAACGTGCGAGCAAGACCTGGATCACGATCGTCGGGGTGATCGCGGATGCTCGAACCGAGTCGCTGGCGAACGCGAGCGTTCCGCAAATCTATCTGAGCCTGTACCAGGAGACGCCCAAGGAGTTGGCCATCTTTCTGCGTGGACACCTGAATGCGAGCGCGATCCCGGAAGAGGTGCGGGCGATGGTGCAGTCAGTGAATCCGGAGCTGCCGGTTTACGGCGCGCAGACGCTGGACGATGCGGTGTCGGCGTCGCTGGAGCAGAGACGATTCTCGATGGATATTGTGGCGGCCTTCGCGATAACGGCGCTGCTGCTGGCGGCGCTGGGAATTTATGGAGTGATTTCCTATCTCGTGAGCGAGCGCACGCAGGAGATCGGCATTCGCCTGGCGCTGGGGGCGCGACGGGGAGAGATACTGCAGATGGTTTTGCGCCAGGGACTGGGTCTGGCGATGGCGGGCGCCGCGCTGGGACTGGTGGGATCGGTGATCGTGTCGCACCTGATGGCAGGTTTGCTCTATGGCGTAATGCCCACCGATCCTCTTACATTTGTTGGCGTCACCCTGGTGCTCACAGGTGTGGCGCTTGCGGCCTGTTATATCCCCGCGCGGCGGGCAATGCGTGTCGACCCGATGATCGCACTGAGATACGAGTAGTTTCTCGAAGTCCTCGATGTGGCTCGGATTGAAGTGAAAGCATAGGATCTTTCATGAGAATCCTGAGACGGTTTCTGGCGCGTGCGCTACAGCGGCGTCTGGGTAGGTTTGAACTGGCGGAAGGCGGCACCATCTTCCTGGATGAGGTTGGCGAACTTCCGGCAGAAACCCAGATCGCGCTGCTACGAGTTCTGCAGGAGCGCGAGTTTGAGCGTGTCGGCGGCAATCAAGCAATTCGAACCGACGTGCGGGTGATTGCTGCCACCAATCGCGACTTGCAGGCGGCGATCGACGCTGGCACCTTTCGAAGCGATCTGTTTTACCGGCTCAATGTCTTTCCTATCGAAGTTCCGCCTCTGCGGGCACGGAAAGAAGACATACCCATGCTTGTCGAATACTTCATCGACCGATTCGCACGGCAAGCTGGAAAGAAGATAAGGGGCGTCGACAAGAAGACTCTGGCGTTGGTTGAGGCGTACCCTTGGCCGGGCAATATTCGAGAGCTGCAAAACGTGATTGAGCGATCCGTCGTGCTCTGCGACACAGAGATCTTCTCAGTGGACGAGAGTTGGCTCTCGCGCACTTCGTCTCCCCTCCAACCGGCGAGTCCGACGCTCTCGAAGAAGCCGGCGCCTCAGGAAAAAGAGGTCATCGAGGCCGCCTTGGCCGAAACCAAAGGTCGAGTTTCCGGGCCGGACGGCGCCGCGGCCAGGCTAGGTATCCCTTCAACTACTCTGGAATCAAAGATCAAGTCGCTCAAGATCAACAAGTATCGCTTCAAGGCTAGCTAGCTGCCCATGGCGCGCTCCGGCCAATGGAAATTCACTCTCGTAGCTTTACGAGCTTCGTAAGTTTACGAATTCTTCGTAAGTTGGCGATTCCTCCAACTCCCTTTCTCTCAATGCGCTAGCGAGTGGTCGCCGCGTTGCACATAGGGTACAGATGGTGGGTTGAGGGGAAAGACTAACTCGATGTTGAAGATTCTTAGATCGACCACGGGCGAGTCTGTGATTCTTACTTTGATTGGTCGAATCGAAGGGGAGACCCTGGAAGAGTTGAAACGGCTTTTGGGGTCGGAAGCAAGCGGCCGTAATCTCGTTCTGGATATGAAAGATGTAACCCTGGTCGATCAATCCGCGATTCGGTTCTTGGCGCGCTGCCAAGCCGACAGCGCAACCCTCGAGAATTGTCCAGCATACATCCAAGCCTGGATCGCGGCCGAGAAGCGCCGAAACAAAAGGCACAAGGTGTGAAGGCCGGATAACGTATGACGTACAATGACGCCACTGGGGTGGTTGCGATGGCTACGTCCGCTGCGCACATTCGCATCCTGAGCGTTGAAGACCATCCGGTTTTTCGCGAAGGGCTGAGCTCCATCATCAGTTCTCAGCGAGATATGGTTCTGGTGGCGCAGGCCACGAACGCGGTGGAGGCGGTGGCGGAATTCCGCCGTCATCGCCCGGACGTGACTCTGATGGATCTGCGTCTTCCCGGGGCTGACGGAACCGACGCCCTGATCGCCATTCGAGGGGAATTCCCTCAGGCTCGCATTATCATCCTGTCCACTGCCGATACCGACGGCGAAATCAAACGAGCGATGCGGTCCGGGGCTGCTGCATACATCTTCAAGAGCACGCCGAAGGACGAGATGCTGAGGGTGATCCGCTCAGTTCATGCCGGCAAGCGGCATGTTCCACCTGAGGTAGCCTCCCGCCTCGCCGAACATCTTAGCGACGATGATCTTACGCAACGAGAGCTCGAGGTTCTCCGGCTGATTCGCGATGGCTATCGCAATAAGCAGATAGCAGATCAATTGGTGATTGCCGAAACCACCGTCAACTTCCATATCAAGAATCTTGTCGACAAGCTTGGGGCGAACGACCGCGCTCACGCGGTCGCGATCGCAGTGCGGCGCGGCTTGCTGCAAGTCTGAGTGGATGAGCGGACTATAGAAAACTGTAGGACGACGATTGTAGATTCTGATATATCGCGATCGACTCGAATGCAGTAATGTCAGCCAAGGTCCGTTCGTGGATCACTTCTTCGTCCGCTTGTTCAAAGAAGCGCGATCGCTTTTGGTAGGCATACTGAACGCCGGGACAAATACGCAGGACCAGACGTGAGTCGATTTCTAAAGCCGCATACTAATCAGGATGCCGTGGGGCCCGTGCCTCGTGTGTCCCTCCTGCTGAGTTTTGCCTTTTTGCTGCTGTTGTTAGCGCCAGCGCCCGCCGCCGCTGTCGATCCTGAACGGCACATTTCGCAATACGGACACACCGCCTGGAGAGTCTACGACGGGGCAATCCCGAACTTTAACGCAATCACTCAGACAACCGACGGCTATATCTGGTTGGGAACGCAAGATGGCCTGATGCGGTTCGACGGAGTGAGGTTCTCTCTTTGGAGATCGGCCGATGGCAAGCCTCTGATCAAGGTATTCACTGCCTTGTTGGGCGCGAGCGATGGTAGCTTGTGGATCGGCTCTCTAAATGGTCTCATGCATTTGAAAAATGGAGAACTTTACACGTATGCAAAGCCATATGAGAAAGCAGCCATTGCTACCATCATTCAGGACCGTGCCGGGACAATCTGGGTGGGGCGTTATCGCGTGCCCAAAGGCAGCGGTCCTTTGTGCCGCGCCGCGGAAGCCGAACTCGTCTGCTATGGAGCAAACGAGGGTATTTCTGCCCAACTGGCTGTTAAATTAACGCAAGACTCAGATGGATATTTCTGGTTTGGAGCCGACATTCTATGCCGCTGGCGGCCTGGGTCTGCCGCAACTTGCTTCGACGAAGTGGGGCGGCAAGGCAAAACAAGAAAGTTTATTAATGGTCTCGCCAGCGGCCCCTCCGGGTCGGTTTGGGTAACGATTGATGCCGTAGGACCACAGTTTGGCGTGCGCTACTTTTCGGGTGGAAAATGGAGCCCGTTTATTCGTCCTGGTTTTGATGGTCGCTCCGTCAGATCGCACGCAATCTATCTTGATCGGCACAATTCTCTGTGGGTTGGGACGGAAAACAACGGCCTTTACCGGATTCACGGTGGGGTAGTTGACCACTACGGCAGCCCGGACGGACTCTCGAGCAATTCCGTCGGTGCCTTTTATGAGGACCGCGAGGGTAACCTTTGGGTCGCTACCGACAACGGCTTAGATATGTTTCGGGATACGCCTGTGGTCAGTTATTCGATGGCACAAGGCTTGTTCGCTTCAACCATCGCATCGATTCTCGCCCGTCGCGACGGATCGATCTGGATCGGAAATGAGGGCGCGATTGACATCCTGCGAAATGGGGAGCACTCACTTCTTTCTCTTGCCAATTTGCCTGGTGACAGCGTGGGGCCGTTGTTCGAAGATCATGCGCAGACGGTATGGCTGGGGCTCGATCTCGCGTTGCTTGCTTATCGGAACGGACGCTTTTTCGAGATCATGCAGCCAAGTGGCATTCCCCTGTGGCAGAACAAACCGCTTGCCATCACCGAAGATACAGATGGCAACATCTGGGCAGTTGGTCGGGGCAACCACCTGTACCGCATAAAGGGCCAAAAGGTAGTCGAAGACATACAACTTGGCCAGAGCCTCTCTGGGGCTTCTTTCGTGGAGCCCGACAGAAGCGGGGGTGTCTGGATTGCCGCCAAAGGAAAGGTCGCCCGCTACCACGCCGGACAACTTGAGACCTACCTTTTGAAGGATGGCAACGATCCACTCTCCATCCGCGAGATGATTGTAGACGCCGATAATTCGTTGCTGATTTCAACCGACCACGGCCTTGTGCGTTGGTCCAACGGTCAATATGCGGCACTTGCCATGCGAAACGGGCTTCCGTGCGAATCGATTTATTCCACGATCAAAGATGACAACGGTTCGCTGTGGCTTTATGCGCGATGTGGATTACTACAAATAGAGGCGTCGCAGGTCACGAAATGGGAGGGGGCCCCAACGAGCCCGATCAGTGCAAGGGTGTTTGACGCGTACGATGGCGCGTTTCCCGGTATTCAATCGCCGTTCCAACACATATCGAGCAAGGCTCCCGATGGGCGGCTCTGGTTTACCAACGGCGCCCTGGCGCAAGTGGTCGACCCCAAACACCTCCTAAGAAATGATGTCGTGCCTCCCGTTGCTATCGAGGACTTGATTGCTGACCGTAAGGTCTTAGGTGCGCAAGCGGGAATGCGGGTACCGGCGCTAACCCGAGATCTTCAGATTGACTACACGGCGCTCAGCTTCTCTGTCCCGCACAAGGTTCGCTTCCGCTACATGCTTGAGGGCCATGACACACTTTGGCAGGAGCCGGAAGGGCGACGTCAGGCTTATTACACAGATCTGACGCCCGGGAAATATCGCTTTCGCGTGATTGCTTCCAACAATGATGGCGTCTGGAACCAACTAGGTGCGTCCCTGGACTTCAAGGTGATGCCCGCCTGGTATCAAACCTTATGGTTCAAGCTCCTGTTTGTCGTGACTATCCTCGCAATAACGTGGGCGCTCTATCGTTTACGTGTCCGTCAAGTTGCACACACGCTCACAGTTCGATTCGATGAACGACTCGCGGAGCGTACACGCATCGCCCGAGAGTTTCACGACACCCTCGTCCAGACGATTCAGGGAAGCAAGCTGGTTGCTGATGACGCCCTGGATCAATCGGCCGATCCAGCGAGAATGCGCCACGCGCTGAAACAATTATCGGAATGGCTCGGCCGGGCGATCCAGGAGGGACGGGCAGCGCTGAATTCGCTGCGCACCTCCGCGACCGAGACCAACGACCTTGCAGAAGGCCTGCGGCGAGCGACAGAAGAGTGCCGGATGCTCAGCCCCATGGTAGCGTCCTTCTCTGTAGATGGGGATGCCAGGGAAATGCATCCAGTGGTTCGCGATGAAATCTACCGTATAGGCTACGAGGCTATTCGCAACGCCTGCGTCCATTCGAAAGCCAGCCAATTACACGTGGTCTTGAAATACGGGCAAGATCTAGACATAACCATAGGAGATAACGGCGTCGGCATCCCCGGATCGATCATCAATGGAGCTACGGACGGACATTATGGCCTGCAGGGAATGCGCGAGCGGGCCGCGCGCATCGGCGGCAAGCTCAGAATCGCCAGCTCCGTCGATTCCGGTACTGAGGTTAGTCTCGTCGTGCCGGGAAGGATTGCATTCCAGGGAACCGGAAGCATTCGTATCGCATAGAGAACAGCGTTTTGAGCGACGACAGAGAACGCAAAGTCTTCTCTATTTCTCCTCAGCCCAGTCCTAGAGAGTAGTTCCGAACCTAAAGAAAAAAGTAGGTTAGCCTCTGTAGTTTCTCAGGTTTCCCCACATACGCAATGTGCTTATCTTGGTGTCTGTGGGCATGTTTGGCCGAATGACCGCGAGTAGATGCAAGCGCGGGAAACGTTGGCGAAAATGCTCGACGACTGGCTTTACGAACTCAGTAAATTTACGGATCGTCGTAAGTTCGTAAATTATAGAACCATTTTAGAATCAATTGTTTATAGATGGTTAACCAGTTGCACTTGACATAGCAACGGGCCAGTGGGGATCAACCAATAGGTGATAAGTCGGGAGCAACATAATGAGTTCGAACGACCGTAGCTGGATCAGTGCACACGGTGACGAATCGTCCTTTGTGAGTAATTCGTTGCTTGAATACTTGGAAGACGATCGAAGAGGTCCCGCTGGGGAGGATGGCCTCACCGAACCCGCTCCGATGAAAGACGGCCTCTCGCTGGAATGCCTCTTCGACGACGAGGTTGGTGGAGAGCCGAGCTTCGATGGGATCATCGGTCGAAGCAAAGCGCTTTGTTCGGTATTACGCGAGATCCAGATGGTTGCTCCGACCGACTCGACTGTACTGATTTACGGCGAGACCGGCACTGGCAAGGAGTTGATCGCGCGAGCGATTCATGAACTCAGTTCGCGCCGCAAGAATGCGTTTGTGAAGCTGAATTGCGCTGCTATTCCAACCGGGCTCCTCGAGAGCGAGCTTTTTGGGCATGAGAGAGGCGCCTTCACGGGAGCTATCGGTCAGCGCATCGGTCGATTCGAAGTCGCGAACCACGGCACGGCGTTCATGGATGAGATCGGTGAGATCCCGCTTGAGCTCCAGCCAAAGCTGCTCCGCGTGCTGCAGGAGCGGGAATTTGAGCGTCTCGGGAGCACGCGTACGTTGCGCACTGACGCCCGGCTTATCGCTGCGACCAATTGTGATCTGGCCGCCATGGTCCAGGTACAGAGATTCCGATCCGATCTCTTCTACCGACTGAATGTCTTTCCGGTTCGAGTTCCGGCGTTGCGTGAGCGTCGCGAGGACATCCCGCTCCTGGTGTGGCATTTCGTCGGGCTGTTCGCCCGGCGCATGAAAAGGGAGTATGAGAGCATCTCGCCTGAGACGATGAAAGCCTTGTGTGAGTACGACTGGCCTGGAAATATCCGCGAGCTACAGAACTTAATCGAGCGGGCCGTCATCCTGTGCCGCGGTCCCGTCTTGCGAGTGCCTGCACGCGACCTTCAACACCGCATCATTACCGTTCCGCACAGCGGGGATACTGGTCAGAATCAAACATTGGAAGAGGCCGAGCGTGTTCACATCCTGCGGACCTTGAAGGAGGTCAGGTGGGTTGTCGGCGGGCCGAACGGTGCTGCTGCGCGACTGGGAATGCGTCGATCGACTCTGCAGTTCCGCATGAAAAAACTGGGCATTGTTCGGCCGGGTCGTGAAGACGATGCCGGCCTTGCGTCGCAGTCGCGAGTGCCTATTCACTGGCAATCCTTGGCCAGTTGATACCGCAAGGAAACACCGCCACCTGCACAGCGGCTCATACATCGGCGATACATTACATTAGTTCGCTTCGGCTCGTACGAGTCGAACTTGACGCCTGCTTACCAGCTCTTCGGTAGCCATCACCCGCGCTGACTAAGACTCCACCAAAACTACAAGGCAAATTGGATCGATGCGGTTGCAAGTGCCAGCGCTGAGCTAGCACTTGAACCACTTGCCAGAATGTTGGCGCTCATTCGGGCACCAACGCCGGTCTCGATGCTCACACACCCGCGAAATACAAAGGTTTCTGCTGCGAACTCCTGGAAGGGCAATTGCACGGCAAGGAGTGCGAGGAAGGAGTGGCCTGGATCAACATGCACAAGTACGCACAACAGGCCCGTGTGATCAGAGTGGTGTCGACACGGCTGCCCACGATCTATGGAGTGTTCGACCTGATCGGCTTTGAACGCGCCAAGGCTGGCACAACAGAGAGTGAAACTGCGTTTGTTATCACCTGTGGCGATCTGCAAAGCCGAGTTCCTCTGCTGCGCATGCATTCGCAGTGCTTAACCGGCGAAGTGCTCGGGTCTCTTCGTTGTGATTGCCGAGGGCAGCTAGAGCTCGCAATGGCCAGCATTGCTGAAGAAGGATCGGGGTCGGTCATCTACGAACATCAGGAGGGGCGTGGCATAGGCCTGATGGCAAAACTAAAAGCCTACGCGTTACAGGACAAGGGACTCGATACGGTCGAAGCTAACCATGCTCTAGGTTTCGATGCGGACTGCCGCGATTTCAGCTTTGCAGTCTCTATCCTGCACGACCTAAGAATCCGGCGTGTCCGTCTGCTGTCCAACAACCCGCAGAAAGTGCAGGCGCTGGCGAACGGTGGAATCGAGGTCATCGAACGGATCGCTTGCGAAGCACCGCCGAATCCTTACGCGTTGCCATACCTGCGAACTAAGAAGGAAAAGATGGGGCATTCACTGACGGTTATGTAGGCGACTAGCCAATCGGCTCGTGGTGTGGAAGGAGATGTTGAACATGCCGAAACCCATTCTGGTAGTAACCAGCCGTTATACGAAGGAAATTGAAGACCGTATCGACCGCGATTACAACGCGCGGCGAAACCCGAAACAGTCTCTTCTTAGCCGGCAAGAGCTGCTCTCCGCAGCCGAGGGAGCCGATGCCCTGTTTATGACGCTGTCCGACCGGTTGGACTCTGAGTTTTTCCAGAATGTTTCGCCCACGGTCAAAGTTATCGCCTCGTACGGCGTGGGAGTTGATCACATCGATCTGGAAGCCACCTCTCGCAGGAAGATTCCAGTCGCCTACACCCCTGGCGTCAACCATGAAGCAACGGCCGACATCGCCATGCTGCTTCTGCTGGGTGCTTCGCGTCGCGCTTACGAAGCTCAGGAACTGGTTCGAACCGGAGCGTGGAAGCCGCTGAGCCCCGACATGCTCCTGGGATGGCAAGTCGGCGGCAAAGTTCTCGGCATTCTGGGAATGGGGCACGTGGGACAGGCCGTGGCGCGTCGAGCGCGAGGATTCGGAATGAAGATTCACTATCACGACAGTTCGGAGTTACCAGCGCAGATCGCAGGCGATGCCGTCTACCATGACGATCCCTCGGATCTGCTGCGCGTAAGTCAGTTCTTGAGTCTGCACGCGCCGGAGACTCCGCAGACCCACCATTTCCTGAACTCCAAAACCATAAGCCTTCTGCCTCACGGAGCCATCGTGGTGAACACCGCTCGCGGCGGATTGGTGGTCGACGACGACCTCATCGCTGCTCTCGAGACCGGGCGGGTCGCCGCTGCGGGACTCGACGTATTTGAAGGCGAGCCACAACTTCACCCCGAATATCGATCGCTAAAAAATACATTTCTATTGCCGCACATCGGCAGCGCCACGATCGAAACCCGCACAGCCATGGGCATGCTGGCCCTGGACAATGTGGACGCGGTTCTGAATGGCGGTTCTCCGCCGACCCTCGTGCCAGCCCTCGTCGCAGGTCGATCTTCTGACAAAAGTCTAACTATCAAGAAAAGGAGTGTCTTAAGTATGAGCAACAAGAGAGTAGCGGATCTGCTGACAGACGTCCTTGCTGAAGCCGGGGTTAGGAGAATCTATGGCCTGTCCGGTGACTCCCTTAACGGCATCACAGACTCGATTCGCCTAAGAAAAGACATTGAATGGATCCATGTACGACACGAGGAGACGGCAGCCTTTGCCGCGGGCGCAGAAGCGCACCTGACTGGAAGTTTGGCGGTGTGCGCCGGGAGCTGCGGTCCGGGAAATCTCCACTTGATCAACGGCCTATACGATTGCCAGCGCAATCGTGTTCCCGTGCTTGCAATTGCTGCGCAGATTCCGAGTGGTGAGCTGGGCAGCAACTACTTCCAGGAAACTCATCCTGAACATCTCTTCGCCCAATGCAGTCATTACTGTGAGCTGGTTTCAGAGGTCAGTCAGATGCCGCGGGTGCTGGAAATCGCCATGCAGACCGCGATCTCCAAGCGGGGCGTTTCCGTCATCGCGCTGCCTGGTGATATTGCGATGAAAGAGGCGCACGTCCATCACCCGCGGGTGCATTACCATGAGCCGGCGCCCACGGTTTCTCCCTCTGAAGAAGAACTTAACATCCTTGCGGACCTGCTGAATCGGTCGAAGAAGGTCACCATCCTTGGTGGCGCAGGCTGCGCGGGAGCTCACGCCGAGCTGATCGAATTCGCCGGCAAGCTACAGGCGCCCATCGTACACGCTATGCGTGGCAAGGAATTTATCGAGTACGACAATCCGTTCGATGTCGGGATGACCGGGCTGCTGGGATTTTCCTCCGGCTACTTCGCCATGATGAATTGCGATGTACTGGTAATGCTGGGAACGGACTTTCCGTACCAGCCGTTCTTTCCCAAGGACGCAATCATCGTTCAAATCGACCTGCGGGGAGAACAGATCGGCCGCCGTAGCAAGGTTGACTTTGGTTTCGTTGGCGACACCAAGAGCACGCTTCGGGCTCTGCTGCCGAAGCTGAAGCAAAATCCAAACGAAACACATTTGAAGGAAAGTCGTTGCGCACTATCGCAAGACGCGCAAAGGTCTGGATGAGCACGCAACCGGGAAGGCGGGTCAGAAGCCTATCCACCCGCAATATCTCACACGCGTGCTCGATCAACTCGCCGCCAAAGACGCGATTTTTACCTGCGACGTAGGAAGTCCGACGATGTGGGCCGCGCGCTATCTGAGCATGAACGGCAAGCGCCGGCTGCTCGGTTCCTTCAACCATGGTTCGATGGCGAACGCACTTCCTCAAGCCATTGGCGCCCAGGTCACCTATCCTGACCGGCAAATCATCGCGATGTCCGGCGACGGTGGAATCGCCATGCTCATGGGCGATCTGCTGACCTTGAGACAACACGAATTGCCGGTGAAGGTGATCGTGTACAGGAACGACGCGCTGGCCTTTGTCGAGCTGGAGATGAAGGCGGCCGGTGTGCTCGACTTCACCACGGATCTGCGCAATCCGGACTTCGCAAAGATTGCTCAGGGAGCTGGACTGCTCGGATTAAAGGCCGACACAGCAGACCAAGTTGAACCCGCAATTGCGCAAGCGCTTGCCTATGAGGGCCCGGCATTAGTCGAGGTCGCGGTTGCCCGGCAGGAGCTCTCGATGCCGCCGACTATCACCTACGAGGAGGCGAAAGGCTTCAGCCTGTACATGCTGAAAGCGGTTCTCAATGGGCGCGGAGACGAAATCGTCGATCTGGCCAAGGTCAACCTATTTCACTACTGAAGTTGAGGTGCGCGATGACGACAACGCCAATCACGACTGCTGCCGTGCCTGAAGCAACCACCACCTCGCGGACGCGAGCCTTCCAGATCGCCTGGGGGCTCGCAATGTGTTTCTACTTCCTCGAATATGCGTCGAGGTCCGCGCCGGCGGTGATGATTCCCGAACTCACGCACGCTTTCGGCATGACCGCCGTTGGCGTCAGCGCGATTCTCGGCACCTACTATTACACCTACTCCGTCACCAGCCTCATCGCCGGCGGAGCGCTCGACCGCGTGGGCGCTAAGAAAGCTGTGCCGGTTGGCATTTTCATTTTGGCGATTGGGTGTCTGCTGTTCAGCGTCCCTACCACGACTGCGGCATATACAGGAAGACTGCTTCAGGGCGCGGGTTCGGCTTTTGCCTTCACTGGCGCGGTCTACCTTGCGGTGCATGGTTTTTCGGCTCGCTGGCTGGCTACCGCCATAGGCGTTACTCAATGCGTTGGGATGCTGGGGGGATCGGCGGGACAATTCGTCGTGGGACCGCTGCTGGAAAAGGGCCTCGAATGGCATACGGTCTGGCACTGGCTTGGCATCGCGAGCATCGTCGTCGCTGTGCTCGTACTGTTGATCGCACCATCCGAAACACGGCCACCCGCGGCCGCTTCCGGGCGGGCATCATTGCTTGCCCCGTACAAGGTCGTTTTCAGCAACCCGCAGTCCTATCTGTGCGGAGCGGTCGCGGGACTTCTGTTTGTGCCGACGACCATCGGCGACATGACGTGGGGGGTTGCCTTTTTTCAGCGCGACAGGATGTTTAGTTTTCACGACGCAGTAGTCACTGGCTCGCTGGTTCCGCTGGGCTGGGTGATTGGCTGTCCCGTGATGGGCTGGCTTGCTGACCAGGTAGGCCGTCGCAAGCCCGTGCTGATCGGAGGCGCGATCGGAATGCTGTTATCGGCTGCGCTGATCAGTTTCAGCAAAACTCACGAACCCGCGGTGATCGGCTGCATGCTCTTTGGAATCTTCTCCGGCGCGGCGATGATTCCGTACACCATCGTTAAAGAAGTCAATCCCGACGAGGTTAAAGGGAGCGCCACAGGCGGGATCAACTTCCTGACATTCGGCGTCACCGCATTAATCGGACCCATTTTTGCCTCTGCTCTCGGCAAAGGCATCAGCTCCACGAATAACCACGTCACCCATTTCCGCGACAGCGGACTGTTCTGGATGGCCAGCATCGTTATCGCGATTCTGCTAAGTGCGTTTCTCCGCGAGACCGGGCCTAAAGCGAGAAAGGCGTAACGGCGGAGCCGCTGATATGAAGGCCATTCACATCTTAGTTGCCTGCCTGCTGCTGCCCAGCGTCGCATGGGCGCAGGCCAAGGGGCAGGATACTGGCTCCTCGCCTGCCGGCAGTACGGATCTGGCCTCGGAGGTGCAGGCCCTCCGCGAGGCTCTCGTGCAAACGCAGCAACAAGTGGCCGCACAAGCGAGCGAAATTCAGACGCTGAAGGCACAATCAAGAGCCGGCGCTATTACTGCGCCTTCGGACAACCAGGTGCAGGTTGAAAGGGCAATTGATTTGTCCTCGCCGGGATTTGGCGCAGCGAGCACATATAACACCGGACAAGCGTCGGCGCATCCTCCCAAACAAACAGGGAACGAAGGGAAAACGCCTACAGGTTCTTTCCAATTTGACAACGCCGTCTTGGAAATCGGCGGCTTCGTCGATTTCGAGAACATATTCCGCACCACCAACACCCAGAACAACATTGCAACCGCATTCGGATCGATACCGTTTAGCGATACGCCGCAGGGACAGGTCACGGAATTTCGGAGTACGGCACAATACTCGCGGTTTGACGTGAAGTTCCACGGCAACTTCGAAGGCAACAAGATCACCGCCTACCTCGAAACAGATTTCAGCGGCAACGACGCGCCCAATGTCTACCAGACGGTAAACAGCACAACCCAGCGGCTGCGACTCTACTTCGCGGACTTCCAGCGCGGGAAGTGGGAATTTCTAGGGGGTCAAACCTGGAGTTGGCTGACACCTAACCGCGACGGCCTCGGCCCAATGCCGAACGACTTGGCTCTTACCTACAACGAGGATCAAAACCTGATGGTAGGCGAGCCTTACACCCGCGCTGCCGAGTTCCGGGCCGCCTATCATCCCAACGAACACTGGGCCATGGGGGTCGGCATTGAAGACCCCAATCAATATATCGGCACCTACGTTGCGCTTCCGGTTGGCTTTACTTCCGTTGGCTCGCAGTTTGACAACAATAACAATGCGGGCGCAGCCAATCTGATGCCCGACATTCTTTCCAAAGTCACTTACGACAAGGACTACTCCGGGCGGCATTTCCATGCCGAAGTTACCGGCTTTGCTACCGGCGCGCATGCTGCGGTGATGCCGGTTGGATCAAACGCGTACACAACGCACAGCGTAATCGGTGGCGGCGGTGAAATCGCTGCAAACTATGAACTGGTACCCCACAAGCTCGTAGTCCTCGCCAATGCCTTCTGGAGTGACGGTGGTGCTCACTACCTGGTGGCGACCGGGCCGCAATTGGTAATCCGGCCAAACCCCGCCGGCACCGACGTCAGTCTTTCCATGGTGCATGCCGGAGCCGGCTCTGCTGGCTTGGAGTGGAGAGCGACTCCAAAGCAGGCGTTCGCCGTTTACTACGCCGCGGACTATTTCGGACAGGGTGGTCCGGTTGAGGGCATCAAACGGTGCCGGAGGACGTCGTTTGATGCGAAGGGTGCCCCCTGTGTTCTCGTGCAAGAGAAGAAACTACCCACTTCTTACCGCAGCCCGCCCGACACCGTAATGAGCTCGCCCGTCAGCCAGTCAGAGTCATCCGAGGCAAGAAACACCGCTGCCGGTGCAATATCCTCCGGTTTACCGGTGCGCCCCAGCGGGGTTATGGCAAGTGCGTTCTTCTCGAAGTCGCCGCCGATGACTCCCGCCGCCACGTTTCCTTCGGTGTCCACGACTCCGGGATTGATCGAGTTTACGCGAATCTTTCTCGGTCCCAGTGCCTTGGCGAGCGTACGCGTAATCGCGTCGACGGAAGCCTTGGTCGCGTTGTACACCGCGGCTTCGGGCGGAGTCAGCGAGCTGGCTATCGATCCGATGTTGATGATGCTTCCATCTTTGCCATCGAAATACTTAACCGCTTCCTTAGTGGCGAGCAGCAGGCCAAGAACGTTTATGTTGAAATGACGATGAAAATGTTCTTCCGTTATTTCCTCCAACGGAACGAACTCGTAGATGCCGGCATTGTTCACCAATATATCCAAGTGACCGAAAGCCTTCTTCGTCTCGCTGAATAGGCGCTCCACATCTGCAGCCTTGGCAACGTCTCCCTGCACAGTAACTGCCTTACCGCCCTTCTGCATGATCTCGGCCACAACGCGGTCCGCGCCCTGTTTGCTGGAGGCGTAATTTACCACCACCGCCGCGCCCTCCCCCGCCAATGCTTTGGCTATGCTTGCGCCAATCCCCTTGGACGCACCCGTTACCACTGCAACTCTGTTCGTCAGCTTGCCCATCTCTCCTTACTCCACTTGCCAGCCGCAATGGCTTGCCGTCGTATTTCGATAACTGTCGAATTGATGTAGCTGTGATGGAAAAGATTCAGGCGTGCCTGGAGCGCAAAGTCAAATACTGCCAGGTCCGGGAGATGCGATTGAAAGGCGCGCTTAAAGATAAGCTTTGCGAACTTGCCCTCGCGAAGAATTGAATAACTCCCGCCATTGCCGGAGCGCAACGTTGAGCACTTTCTTGCCAGACACACTGGCAGCCGATTTCGATCTCACAAGGGACAGCTTTGAGACTGGGCTCGGTTTCCAGTTGTCGTCGACACCTGGACTCAGGTGCGCCTCGCGCGGATTGCCCAGGCCCGGGCAGGCATTTCAATCGATCCCTGTGCATCGGTTGGCAAAAACGCTTGCAACCGGTCCCGGACCGCGGCGCGAGTCTGCGCATCACGACTGGCGAGATAGTTCGGAGCGGAACCTTGGCCGCTCAACAGTGGCGCCCAATACTCATCAAAACTTGCGAAGCGAGTCACGATCTGGAGGACACTGAGTTTGACTTCCTCAGCCTCGATGACCTGGAAGAGCGCTCGTAGTCCGTCGGGCGAACACATCGGAAAGCGCCGCCCTTGATCGAAATCCCCGGCCTCAGGATCAACAGCTATGGCGGCGTCCCAGAATTCGCGGAGAAAGCGCACCCCCTGCGCATAATCCCAGACGTAAGCGGCGATGGTACCGCCGCTGCGTGTGACACGCTGCATTTCCTGAAGCGCCCGAGCCGGTTCGGAGATGTAATTCAGACCAAGGCCGCACACTGCGGCATCGAAGCTGGCGTCTGGAAAAGGAACTGCCGTAGCGTCGGAAAGCTCGAAGGTGATTCCAGAATGGGTGCGATGCGCGCGGGCAAACGCAATCTGCGCTGGAGAAGCGTCAATACCCACGATACTTGCCGGCGAGCAGAATTCCGCAATGGCCTCAGTTACGACACCACTCCCGCAGCAGACATCCAGCCATCGGGCACCGGATGAAACGCGCAGCCAATTCAGGAATTCATCAGCCAGCAACCGGCTCCAGCGGCCCATCCACTGATCGTATGCGGATCCGGAGGTCCATTTGTCCAGATTCAAGGTCGCATGGCAGTATACCGGACTGCCAGGTTTTGTTACAGCCTCTTAGTCTCCGAGACGTCGCCGATAGCGGCCAACACGTGATCCTCAAACTGATCGTCGTCCGGAATGAAGATAGACGATCGTCCCTCTCCTACTGAAAGATCGCAACCGTTCGTCGCCTTCATTAAAGCAAAGGCCTGCCCATCGATCTCGAACTGCGCGCTCGGTTTCCCGCCAACCCATTCGATACGGATGAATAACTCGACCCGAGTATCAAGGGATAATCGCCTCTGGAGGAAGTCACGGAATCCTTCCAGATCTGCTTTTTCCTGTATTAATCTCTGGTCGACTGGCGAGTTGAATTTGACTGCTGCTGCGGGAATCTCATCGGCGATGTTCCTTCCCCGAGACGTCGGCTTATCATGATCCCGCTGCGGATTCTAATCGGAGGCCTTTTAGTTATCAGGAAACCAGTGGAAGATCGAGGTTGGGGCATTGCAGTTACCTCCAAAGCGGCGGGGCACCCCAAGGTGAGCTAATGAAGCCGAGTCTACGCTGCCTTGCCTTGAACCCTCAACGGGCTTGATGGCGGAGCTATCCAATGCTGGATCTTGTATCTAAAGGCGAATCACCGCTTACTCAGTGCCGTCACTTGAATAGGATCTTTGCCATCATGCCCTTGTCTTCATGCGTCAGCAGATGGCAGTGAAACACGGACATTCCGCGGATTATCGGATCCGTGAAATCCATGATTAGATCGACGGAGCCTCCGTCATAGGGAACATTGACGGTGTCCAGCCATTGCGGCGTTTCCACGCTAGTTTCACCGACCGCATAGGCCAAGAAGTGCACTTGATGAATGTGGAACGGATGCAACTCCGTGGTGGCATTGATCACGCGCCAGTGTTGCAGTGACCCGATATTCACCGTCACCATCGGAGCGGAATCCATCGAGAACTTCTTGCCGTTGATGTAGAAGCCGTTCTTGTCCTCGGTAAAGATGACTGTGAAGTCTGGTGGCCGAACCTCAGCCGCCTTGATCTGATCGCTGGAAAATTCGCGGTAAATCGGCTCGCCTGACGTGGTCGGCACTTTGTGAGAAGACAAATCGCTCTTCGCGGCAGAAACCACATCGGCGATCACCATAGCAGGATTGTTGTCACCGGCAACACCGGTGTCCACGCAACGCGTGCTCAAAGTGGAGTGCGAGCCGGCGGCCGGGCTAGTCACGATCGCCTCGACGCGGCCGGCCGGCGCAACCAGAACGTGGTCCAGCTTCATTGTGTGACGCGTGCGGTCGTGGTAAGAGAGCGGCATACCGTCTAATGCAACCACCTCCAATTGCTGTCCTTCCACCTGAAGATCGACGTAGCGATTCGGCGATGCATTCACAATTCGCCAGAACTGCTTCTCGCCAGGGGCGATTGGGATTTCCGGCCGGATTACCCCGTTGATGCTGAAGATGGCCTCGACTTTTGTACCGTCGCTTGATGTCCCGCAGCGCTCCGGCGGGATATCTACCCGCTGCAGCAACTGAGCGCGAACTTCAGGGCTGTCGCCCTCGAAGCCGTGCTCCCGGATTACCAGCACGCGCTCGCGCAGGCTACGAAGCTCGGGATAGTAACGGTCGATGCCATCCACCACGATCGCACCCGACATGCCGTCAAGGTCCTGGCGAGCGCTTTCTCCGTGCGGATGCGTGTGGTACCAGTACAGCCCGGGCGCGGCATAAGAAGGTACTTCGACGCGATACTTCAGCTCCTGCCCAGGCATAGCCATCATCGTCAGTACGTCGTCCTGCGGACGATCCGGTGATACATGCATTCCGTGAAAGTGCAGGTTGGTGTGATCTTCACATGGACCAAGCGCGCACTCCTCGCTGGAATGCACGGGCAGCCGGTTCCGATAGGTCAGGCTGATATCCCGACCGGGCAGAACACGAATCGTCGGCGGATCAGTCTTGCCGCGGTAGAAGAAGGCGTTGTGCCTTTTATCGCTGTCAAATGCCGCCGTCAGCACGAACGAACGGCGCACCTCGGGGGGATCGGGCACAACTACTTGCTGAGCGGCGGCTGCACCAACAAGTGCGACGAGACTAAGCGTGATCGCTCCAGTTTTCATTTCAATGTTCACGTCAGGTTCGCCGGTCTTAACCTGATGATGTCGAGATTGCACTTACTCTTCCAAAACTTGATTGTAACTGTGCATCGAATTCAAAGTGGGACGACAAGACACACCCGCAACTTCCACGTGTGCAATGTCAGTATTTCGACATGACGGTCAATGGTCGAACACTTATTGCTTGCACAACGAATCTCAAGCCCTCGAACTCATAGATGAGACAGTACGCCACCTCTGGCAGCCTAAGTGCTTTCAGAGCAGAAGGAGGTTAATTCGTGAATTGGAAGCAAACTACGCTCAGAGCCGGCAATGCCTCGCTGCGAATTGCGTCGTTTTTGACGCTATTGTGTGCCTTAGTGCCGTGGGTAGCTGCGAGCGCAGCATCTCCCGACGCAGCCGCGAAAACTACCTTCAGCACTACCTGCTCTTCGTGTCATGGTCCGACCGGTAAAGGCGACACGCCGGTCGCCCAGAGTCTGAAGGTTGCGGACCTCACTTCGGCAGCGGTGCAGTCACAGACCAACGAGCAATTAAGCCAAGTCATCGCGAATGGACGCGGCAACATGCCATCATTCAAGGGCAGCTTGTCGGCCGATCAGATCAATTCGCTGGTGGCCTATATACGAACCTTGTCCCAACCACAGAAATAGTTCGAGCCAGCGCCGAAATAGGAGCTGCGTGATCTCGATGCGAACCGCCGGAGCCACTGGCGTTGGCCGCGGCAGCGAAGGTGTGCAATGTCAGCCAAGAGGCTAATCCGTGGTACGTCTGTGGCGTTCGTAGCGCTTGCTGTAGTTGTTATCGGCGTTTCCGTTGTCTCAACCCCGGGACACGTGTCTGCCGCCTTGGCCCAAGCCAGCAGCCAGGGCTGTCCGAACGATGACAGCGGTCTCAAGCTACCGCCCGGCTTCTGCGCGACCGTATTCGCCGACGGCGTTGGCCACGCCCGTCACATGGTCGTAGCGCCAAACGAGACTGTCTACGTGAACACGTGGTCGGGACGGTACTACGCCAACGACACGCCTCACGCGGGCGGATTTCTCGTTGCCCTGCAGGACACAAAGGGCGCGGGCAAGGCGGATGTCATCGAGCGCTTCGGTGCTACCGTGCGGGATGGTGGGCATGGTGGCACGGGCATCGCATTGTACAAAGGCAGTTTGTATGCCGAGCTCAACGATCGCATCGTGCGATACGACTTGGCGGGAGGAGCGGTTGTGCCGGCTGGGGCTCCACAAACCATCGTCTCCGGATTGCCGCTCGGCGGCGACCATCCTATGCATCCTTTCCTGATCACGACAGACGGAACGATGTACGTTGATGTTGCGAGCGCGACGAACTCGTGTCAGGAGAAGAATCGGCAATTGAAATCGCCCGGCCTGAATCCCTGCACCGAACTTGAGACCCGCGGCGGCATCTGGCGCTATGACGCCAACAGGACCGGCCAATCATTCTCTCCAGCGGAACGTTACGCCACCGGCATCCGCAACGCGGAAGGGTTTGCTATCGGCGACAATGCGCAAATCTTTGTAACTATGCACGGGCGAGATCAGTTGCACGCCAACTGGCCCGAGTTCTACCAGCCCGAGCAAGAAGCCACCCTGCCGGCGGAAGAGTTGCTGCTCCTGAAGCAGAACGGCGATTACGGCTGGCCTGAGTGCTACTACGATTCGTTCGTGCAGAAGCTGGTTCTCGCGCCGGAATATGGCGGCAACGGAAAAACGAGCGACATATGCGCAACGAAGATTGCCCCGGTTGCGGATTTTCCGGCCCACTGGGCACCCAACGCCATGGTCCGGTACACGGGACAGCAATTTCCCGAGCGCTACCGACATGGCGTTTTTGTTGCCTTTCACGGCTCGTGGGACCGTGCTCCATACGCGCAAGGCGGCTACAACGTCATCTTCCAACCGACCAACGATGACCGGGCTTCCGCTGGCTGCGAGGTGTTCGCCGACGGCTTCGCCGGGCCGGTGGAATCGCCGGGCGACGCCCAGCACCGTCCCAGTGGGTTGGCGGTGGGGCCGGACGGCGCACTCTACGTTTCCGACGATATACGCGGACGCATCTACCGGATTACCTACCGCGGCGGTCTAGATTTCGATGCCTCGAAGATCACTCCCTGTCCTAGCTTGACGGCTCCGGCCGGACCGGTGGCCGTTGTTGCAGCGCGTCCGCCTGAGGGCACTCATCCCAACGCTGGGGCGGCAGCAACTCCCGTTCCGCCTGGCGCGACGCGCCAGATGGTCGCGCTCGGTGACCGCATTTATCACGGGCAAGTGGGAGGAGCTGCTTGCACCGGTTGTCACGGCGACGCAGGACAAGGGACGCCGCTGGGACCTCCACTCACCGGCAAGCAATGGCTCTGGAGCGACGGCAGTTTCGCCGGTATCAAGAAAACTATTCTCGACGGGGTTGCGCAGCCGAAGGAATATCGCAGCCCTATGCCGCCGATGGGCGGCGCCCAGCTAACCCCGGATCAGGTGTCGGCCGTCGCGGCGTATGTATGGAGTATCAGTCATCCTTCTTCGCAAAACTAGCTAACGAAGTACTTGTAGAGGTCAGGATATCTGGTATTCAATGCTGGGCATCCCGGCATGGCGTTCCATCCCTTTCGCTGAGATAGAAGGCACCCCCATGAGATGCTTCGAGCACACAACTATTCATAGTCTTGCCAGGATCGCTGGGCTCCTTGCCCTGTTGGCATTTCTGACGCTCTCGACTGGGTTACGCGCCCAGCAAGTCGTCGTGCTGAAGAACGTGAACGTAATCGACGGCACAGGTGCGCCAGCGCACCCTAACAGAACGGTAGTCATCCAAGGCGATCGCATTGAATCTATATCAGGGCCGGCACCAACGCCCTCGAACGCAACGGTTGTTGACTTGCATGGCGCGACCGTCATGCCCCTGATCCTCAACACGCATGGCCACCTCGGTCTCGTAAAGGGCACCACGTCGTCGGCAGCGAATCAGACCGACGACAATATCCGCCACCAGCTTCTGCGATACCAGGAATATGGAGTGGGCGCCGTGCTGTCGATGGGTACTGACGGGCCGAGGTTCGCCGAGATTCGCGAAGCCTCTCGCCAGGGCACCCTGCCGGGAGCAGACGTTTTTGCCGCCGGCATCGGAATGGGCGCTAAGGATGGTATACCGCCGGTCGGCATGGGTTTTACTACCGTCTTGCGGCCCGTAACTCCTGAAGAAGCGCGCAAAGATGTTGACGAACAGGCGTCGCGCAAACCAGACGTCATAAAGCTTTGGCTGGATGATTTCTGGGGGCAGTATCCAAAAATGCCGCCAGCGGTTTACCAGGCGATCATCGAAGAAGCACATAAGAACGGGCTGCGAGTTGCCGCGCATCTGTACCACCTTGAGGATGCTCGCGCGCTGGTGGCGGATCACGTCGACATTCTTGCGCACAGTATCCGGGATGCCGAGGTTGACGACGCTCTGCTCCAGCAGATGAAGCAACAGCACGTCGCCTACATCCCGACCTTGTCTCTGGACGATTTCGCGGTTGCTTATGACGGTTCGCCCAGCTGGATCAACGATCCTTTTTTCCGCGCGGCCCTGGATCCCGGCCTGCTCGCGATGATCACCAGTCCGGAGTACAAAGCCAAGGTGCAGGCGAGCAAGGCGACCGCTCAAGAGGCCGCGGCCCTTCCTATTGCAATGAGAAATCTTAAGAAGATTTACGACGCTGGTATCCTCGTGGCGTTGGGAACCGATTCAGGAGCCACTCCGATCCGCGTGCAAGGCTTCGCTGAACATATAGAACTTGTACTCATGGTGAAAGCAGGTCTCACACCTCTGCAGGCGATCACCGTCGCCACCAAGAACGCAGCGGAGCTACTCCGGGTTGCCGACCAATACGGAACCCTGGAGCCGGGCAAGAAGGCCAACTTTATTGTGCTCGAGAAAGACCCGTCGCAGGATATTCGCAATACCCAAACCATCCGGGCTGTCTGGAAAAACGGTGCGAAAGTTAGCAATGGCCCCTTGGCAACGGCGCAGACGGCGGTGCGCTGAAAAGGAAATTCAGGCGGCATAGCCTCTCGCCTGCGGGGCCCCGGCTGGCGTCCCGGAGCGTTCTCTTAGGGGCAAGGACGTTTGGTTTCCCTAGGGATTCACGTTGCTGCTCATCAGTTTTCCGCAGCATTCGGGCCGCTGTGGCAAACTCGACCGGTCCCAGCCGCCGCCAAGCGCCTCGATCAACAGCACCGCACTCGCCATTCGCCGCCCAAGGATGTTTACGGAGGTGACTTCATCGGAGAGAGCCGCATTCTGAGCGGTAATGACTTCGAGGTAGTTCGTGACGCCTCCCTCGTATCGGGTATTGGAGAGCGAGAGCGAACGCTCTGCCGCATCCACTGCCTTTGCCTGCACCTGCGCCTCTTGCTCCAGAATTCGTAGCGCGGCCAGATTATCTTCCACCTGCTGAAATGCAGTGAGCACCGTCTGGCGATAAGTAGCTACCGTCGCGACGTACGCCTCTTTCGCCTGGTCGTTCTGGGCGCGTCTCCTGCCTGCGTCGAAGATCGTGTAGAGTACTTGCCCTCCGACTGCCCAGAAAGCGCTCGGCCCCTGAAACAACGTTGTGATAGCGCCGCTCTCCAGGCCGCCGGATGCCAGCAGATCGACCATGGGATAGTAGGCGGTTCTGGCCAGTCCGACCTGCGCGTTCTCCGAGGCGACCAGGCGTTCGGCAGCGGCGATATCGGGCCGGCGTTCCAGCAGCTCCGATGGAACTCCAACCGGAATGGGCGGTGGCGGAGTGGTTAGCGGCAGGGGCGGCAGACTGAAGTCCTCCGGAGGCTTGCCGACCAGGACTGCGGCCGCGTGTTCGTACTGGGCCCGCGCCACTCCGACGTCGACGAGTTGGGCGCGAGTAGTTTCCAGGATGGTTTCCGCCTGCTCGACATCTACTTCCGAAGCCAGCCCTCCCTCATACCGGTCCTCATTCAGTTGCAGCGCCTGTTCGTATTGCTTTACCGTGTCGCGCAGCAGCTTCTCCTCTGCGTCCAGCGTGCGTACCGCGAAGTAGTCCACCGCAAAGTCTGCGTGCATGGTGAGATTTACCACGGCGAGATCGGCGGCGCTCGCTTGCGCCTGCTCGCGATACGACTCCACGTTCTTGCTCACTCGTCCCCATGCATTTGTCTGGTAGGACAGGTTGACCGGGACGGTAAAGTCATTGAACGTCACACCCTTCAACAACGTCGTCGGGGTGTTGGCGGAATATTCCTGACGAGTGGCTGAAGGTGACGCTGTGATTGTCGGATAGTAATCGGCGCGAGCGTAGCGCAGTGCGGCGCGAGCTTCCTGATACTGTGCGACTGCCACCTTCAGGTTCTGGTTGGTAACGTTGATTTCCGCTTCCAGCGAATTCAACTGCGGATCATTGAAGATCTCCCACCAATTGCCGCCGAGATTCTGATCGCTGGGCTGCGCCGTCTTCCAATCCCCTATCTCCTTATATGCCGGAGGCGTTGGAACGGTAGGCTGCTGGTACTTTGGTCCAACCGCGCAACCTGTGAGCTCGACGATTGCGGCCAGCGCCAGCACGGAATAACCGACGTAACCCGGCGTTGAAAGGACTGGACGGAAATTTCTCATTGTGCATCTCCCTGCAGCGACGCGTTGACAATCCTCACCTGCTGCCCTGAAACGAGCGAGTCAGGCGGATTCACAATCACCTGATCGTCAGCCTTTAATCCCGCCACGACTTCCATCTCAGCTCCCAGATCGTGACCTGGGATGATGTTTGTAATTTGTGCCTTACCGTTGCGGACCAGCCCGACCTGCAGGTGCTCGGAGCGGAAGATGAGCGTGTTGGATGGGATCAGGAACGTAGGAGTTTCCGCCGGCACGTGCAGGTGTACTTCTGCGTAAGAGCCCGAAAGCAGCGTATTACTTGGATTCGGTATATCGATTTCCGTCAGCAGTGTGCGCGTGATCCCATTGATCGCCTCTGCCGTACGCACCACTTTGCCCGGAAACCTCTGGCCGGGAAATTCGGCAAGCACGATATCGGCGACCGTGTGTCGCGGCTTAATGCCCCGCCAGTACTCCTCTGGGACGTTTATGTAAACGCGTAGAGTGTCCGTCTGCGCGATGTGAAACATGTCGGTTCGAGGTGCGGTGTTGCTGCCGGCATTGATCAGGTCGCCGATATCGGTGTTGCGGTTCGTCACCACCCCTTCGAACGGAGCGTAAACGTTTTCATAGGAAACCAGCGCTTCGTAGTGGCGCACGTTCGCCATGTCCGCATCCACGATGGCCTTGTTCGCGGCATAGCTCCCCACGGCATTGTCGACATCCTGCTGGGAAACGGCGTGTTTCTGCAGCAATCCCTGGTAGCGGTCCATCGTGATCTGCGCCAGCTTCAGATTGGCTTGAGCAGTGGCGAGTGTGCTTCGCGACTGCGCGAGCTGCTCGTCGATCTCCGGCGCCTGGATTGTGGCCAATAGCTGCCCAGCTTTTACATGCGCGCCGATATCGAAATACCACTTCTTCAGGTAACCATCGGTTCGCGCATAGATAGGCGAAGAGATAAACGGCTGTATGTTTCCCGGGAGAATAATCTCCTGCGCCGGTGCAGCCCGTTTTGGCTGAACCACGGAAACAGAGGTTACGGCCATCTCAGCATTCACTGAGCGCAAGTCAGCCTCGTCTCGCCGTCGGGACCTGATTTCAAAAAACAAGATCCCCAGGACGACCGCCAGGATGATGACCAGCTTCAGCCACGTTCGGCGAGACGGCCGCGGTGTCACAAGTTTCGGCCGAGGAGTTTCGAGGTTCATGTCGACCGGTTTTGTTGCGGCATTGCTCATAAATTTCCTTCTGTATAAGTACCGAACTCACTCCACTCGCTGTTTTGCAGCATCTCGTCCATGAAGCACACTGAAAAACGTAGGAACAAATAGCAATGTCGAGACAGTGGCGAAGATGAGGCCGCCGATTACGGCGCGCCCGAGCGGAGCATTCTGTTCGCCGCCGTCGCCCAGTCCTAGCGCCATCGGCACCATGCCGATGATCATCGCTAGGGCAGTCATAATCACCGGGCGAAACCGTGTGAAGCCGGCCTGCAATGCGGCTTCAACCGAGTCCTTACCCGCCTCCATCTGCTCGCGTGCAAAGCTCACCACAAGAATGCTGTTTGCCGTCGCCACGCCCATGCACATGATGGCTCCCATCAGTGCTGGAACACTGAGCGTGGTATGCGTGATGAATAGCATCCAGGCAATTCCTGCCAGCGCTGTCGGCAAAGCGGAGATCATAATGAAAGGATCCAGCCAGGACTGAAAGTTGACGACGATCAGCAGATAGTCCAGCAGAATTGCGAATGCGAGGCCGGCAAGAAGACCAATGAACGAGGACCGCATGGTCTGCACTTGTCCACGAACCACCACGCGCGAGCCTCGCGGCAACCGGCTGCGATTGGCGTCAATGATTCGGTTGATGTCGCGTGCAACTCCTCCCAGGTCTCGCCCGGAATTTGTGCCAAAGATGTCAATCACCGGCGAAATGTCGTAGTGGGAGACGACAGCCATACCGTTACCTCGCTTCATCGCCACCAGGCTCGCCATCAGCGACGGCGCGGCGGAAGGGTCGGTTCCGGTTACCGGAATGTTTACCAGGTCCTGCAATGTGTCGGCGTGGTATTGCGGGGTCTGGCTTTCGATGTTGTAGCTTACTCCGGTCTTGGGATCCACCCAGAAGGTTGGCGCCGTTTGAAAGCTGCCACTCAGCGACACCAGCAAGTTCTGCGCAATATCGTGCGCCGAGAAACCGAGCTCCTGCGCTTTGGTGCGCTCGATTCTCAGATTCAGATAGGGCTCGTTGAAGGGCTGCTGAATCCGCATGTCGGCCGTGCCGGGGACGGCCTTGATCTGCCGCAACACTTTGTTCGCCCACGCGTGATTGGCATCAAGGTCACGGCCAATCACCTGGATGTCGATTGGTGCAGGCAGGCCGAAGTTCAGAATCTGCGTCACGATGTCGGACGGCAGAAACGCGAACGTGACGCCCGGAAATTGCTGCGCCAGCGTGATACGAAGCTGGTTGACATAATCCGCGGTCGGGTGATGCTTCGGGCTCAAGGTCACCAGGACGTCGGCATCCGATGTGCCCACGGGAGCCGAATTGCTGTAGGAAAGATTGATTCCGCTGTAAGGCAGACCGATATTGTCGATGATGCTTGACACTTCGGAGGCAGGGATCTGGCGGCGAATTGAGTTCTCGACCAGGTCGCACAGGAACGCGGTGTCTTCGATGCGCATTCCGGTCGGACCGCGAAGATGTAGCTTGAAGCTGCCCGCGTCCACTGCGGGAAAAAGTCCTGCCCCAGCCATGGGATCAAAATCGCAAAGATCCCAAGGAAGCGGCGAAAAAACCTAGCAGAAATATCCGCCGGTGATGCAGCGCCTGCTCCAACACCGTGTGATAGCCTTCGCGCAGCTTCTCGAATTGAGCTTCGAACGCCTGCTGAAATCGGACAAGTGGATTGCGACTGGTTCCCTGCTCATGACTCTCGCGATGATGCCGCAACAGATACTTTGCCATCGTCGGCACAATGGTTCGCGAGAGCACGTAAGACGCAAGCATCGCGAACACTACGGCTTCTGCCAAAGGCAGAAACAGGTACCGTGCCACTCCCGTGAGCAAGAACATTGGAGCGAAGACGATGCAGATCGACAGGGTCGAAACAAACGCCGGCGTGGCGATCTGCATCGCGCTGTCCAGCACCACCTGATCCATGTCTTGCTCAGGTGCAGCTCGAGGTTGCGGTTGATGTTTTCCACCTCGACGGTCGCATCATCGACGAGAATTCCCACTGCCAGGGCCAACCCGCCCAGCGTCATGATGTTGATCGTTTCCCGAGCGCGCTCAACACAATGACGGAGCTCAGAATCGCGAGCGGAATCGAAGTGGCGATAATGAGTGTGCTTCGCCAGCTTCCCAGGAAGATGAGAATCATCAGGGCCGTCAGACACGCTGCAATCAGTGCTTCGCGAACCACGCCGCTGATTGCCCCCTTGACGAAAATCGACTGGTCCGCCAGCGGCTGCATCTTCAGCTGGGACGGAACCGTTGTCGCGATCTGCGGAAGGATCGACTTGACACCCGCAATTACGCTCAGCGTGGACGCGCTTCCACCCTTCTGGATGGTCAGCAGCACCGACCGCTGGCCATTGACACGCACGATGTTGGTTTGCGGCGGCGAGCCATTGTGCACCCAGGCCACGTCCTTGATGTAAATCGTCGTGTCGTCGATCGTCTTGACCGGGATGCGGTTTAAGTCATCCATCGTTTGCGGCGCAGCATTGGGAACCGTGACCTGATATTCGGTGCCGCCGATCTTCGCGGTCCCGGTCGGCAGAATCAGGTTCTGCAAAGCGATGGCATTCACCACGTCGAGCGCGGACAGACCCTTCGACTGCAACGCACTCGGATTCAGGTCGACCTCTACCTGACGCTGTTTTCCGCCGTAGGGATATGGAACCGACGCACCAGGAACGGTAATGAGCTGCGTGCGAATGAAGTTGAGTCCGTAGTCGTTGAGCTCCTGTTCTGACATGCCCTGTCCCGACAGAGCGAGCTGCAAAACCGGCACGCTTGATGCGCTATAAGCCAGAATCAGCGGCGGCGTGGTTCCCTGCGGCAACTGCCGCAACTGGGTCTGCTCGATCGCCGTAACTTGCGCAATAGCTCGCTCGATTTCGCCGTCGGCTGAAAGAAGATCTTGACGACAGCTATCCCATAAAGCGACTGGGACTCGATGTGCTCGATATTGTCGACCGTGGTCGTGAGCGAACGCTCAGTGACATAGACGATTCGGTCGCTCATGTCCTTGGGGACGAGGCCGTTGTAGTTCCAAATGATGCTGACTACCGGAATGTTGATGTTGGGGAAGATGTCGGTGGGTGTACGGAAGATCGCCACCAGGCCCATCACCAGAATCAAAATAGCCAGGACGACAAATGTGTACGGACGGCGTAAAGCCAGTTTAACGATCCACATAACTTTTCCGATGAGCAGGGCTGTCGAGTTTCAGCAGCTGCTTCATGTGCAACCGCGGTGCCACTTGGGAAGTGATTGATATATGAGGGAATTCAGCCTGAATGGCGGCGTAAGCGCGCGATTTGATCTTGAAGGCGGCCGGAGGTGTCAAGGGATTGACACCTCTATGTCGACAGGTTCACCTTCCGATCGCGGCGGGGTATCATCTTCGGCAAGTCGAAGGGCCAAGGTGACCCGGTGCTATGGAATCCAGGACGACACCAACGGAACCCGTACTTGGCATGCGACGCGATCTGACCAGCAATGCGGTATTTCGAGTCGTAATCTGTGTTGCCTCGGTGATCGCGGTCATCGTCGTGCTGTTTGTTCTTCCCGTGCCGCCTGAGCGCTTATTGGCCGCGGGCCTGAACTTCTTCCTGGTCCTAGTCCTGGTTGTTGCCATTCGGTGGGGAACACGGTACGCGCTTCTGGTCTCGACCCTTTCGGCAATTGCTTACAGTTTCGCGATGCCGCCGGCCGGACGTTTTCATTACGACGGCCGAGTCCTGACGCTTTTCACCGCTTGTCTGGTGACGGGGACCGTTGCCGGCCAGCTCTCCGCGCGCGTCCGCCGCGCCGTTCTCGAAGCGCGAGGGGCAGAAGCGGCTGCGCGCCGCAGCGAGCAGGAGCTTCGTGACATCATCGAAACCATTCCTGCAGTTGCCTGGAGTGCGCTGCCTGACGGCAACAATGCCTTTGTGAACCGCCAATGGACGGACTACACCGGCCTGTCGTCAGAGCAGACGGCCGGTTCCGGCTGGCAAGCCACTATTCACCCCGACGATATCCAGGGTCACATCGAGAAATGGCACGCGTGTGTTGCCCGCGGCGAGCCCCTCGACAGTGAGGTGCGTTTTCGTCGCGCGGACGGTCAATACCGCCGGCACTTGATCCAGGGCCTGCCTTTGCGAGATGGGCAGGACAAGGTCCTGCGGTGGTACGGAATCGTGACCGATATCGAAGATCGCAAACGGGCAGAGGACGCTCTGCGCCAGAACCAGAGGTATCTGGCCGAAACCCAGAGGCTTACGCACACTGGGAGTTTCGTTTGGGACATTCGCACCAACCGCGAGCTCTATCTCTCGGATGAGTGGTATCGGATCTTCGGATTCGAATCGGAGAAGGACGGGATTCGCGCCAATCAAAGTGGTGAAGTCGAAGACCTGGTTCCGCGAGTGCTATTCGAAGGACGAGCGTGGGAAGAGCGCTTGCAGCGCATGGACCCCGACGACAGAACCAAGTGGGAACAAGCGGTCGAGCGTGCGATCAGGGAAAAGTCGGACTACGAACTGGACTACCGGATCACTCTTCCTGATGGCACAACCAAGTGCCTCCACGTCTTGGGACATCCCATCCTGGACGCTGCCGGTCATTTGGTTCAGTTTATGGGCAGCGTGACGGATATAACGGAGCGCAGACGGGCGGAGCAGGAACGCGAAAGATTGCGCCAGCTGGAGACAGAACTGGCGCGCATCAACCGCATCTCGACGATGGGGGAGTTGACGGCCTCGCTGGCGCATGAAATCAATCAACCGATTGCCGCCGCTGTGACAAACGCAAACACATCAGTACGTTGGCTGGCCAATGAGGTTCCCAACGTGCAGGAGGCGCGTGAAGCGGCCAAGCGAGCGGCGAAGGACGCGACTCGCGCTGCGGAAATCATTAATCGGATCCGTTCTCTATTTCGAAAGGGCGGCCTTGAACGCGAGTTGGTCGATATCAACCAACTGATCGACGAAATGATTGTCCTGGTGCTGCGCACAGAGGCAGATCGCCAGGGCGTAAGTATTCGCCGAAAACTGGCCGCCGAGTTACCCGCAGTCTTGGCCGATCGTGTGCAGTTGCAGCAGGTTGTGCTCAATCTCATGATCAACGGCATCGACGCGATGAAGGCCGTCGCCAGCCCTCGCGTACTGACGCTCGCAACCCAGCGCAACGGAGATAATCAACTGCAGATCTCGGTAAGCGATACCGGAACCGGATTGCCAGCAGAACAAAGCAAGATCTTCGAAGCCTTCTTCACGACCAAACCTCACGGTACGGGAATGGGTTTGGCAATCAGCCGTACGATCATAGAATCGCACGGCGGCCGGCTGTGGGCGACATCGAACCCCGAGGGCGGCTCGACCTTCTACTTCGCCCTGCCTACCGGGGTAGAAGAATAGCTATGACGCTGACGCCTCCGTTCGGTTGGCAATCCAGAGCCTACTGAAATCCGTGGGATTGCTCTCCGAGGCATTCCAAACGTTGACGGACGGTCAATATGTCGACACTCACTTGGCGGCGATCTTTCCGGGGTATTTCTTAATCAACATTTTGGCGGTTTTTCTCGGTTGGCATAAGAAATGCTCTGATCAAGCCCGAGGATGAGGCAAATGTCAGCGACTCAATGGAAACAGGAATTCTCAGATTCTGATTTCGCCGACGGCTACTACAAATCCTGGCTGGAAACGCCAATCCGTCGATCCTCTGTGGCTGCTCTCGTCGAGTCGGCCGTCAGGCTGGCGATTGCTGAGTCCAGCCTTCCAAAACACCGACAGTGTTCCTGGTGTCAAGGCGATCTCGACTCTCGTACTTCCGATGCCAGACTTCCGAACGTCTTCTGCTCAGTTGGCTGCGAACGGGACTTCGTTTGCAAGGCCCTCTCCGGCGTCTCAGCCGAAGACGCAATCCGAGTGCAGAAGCGCCTGGATGCACTAATGAATGTTGCACGGCAACCTGAGGTCTGAAGGCTGCTTCGCAGTCTAAGCAAATGGGACTTGAGTCATCAATGACGTTTAAGAGTAACTACGAAGGAGCAATTATGAAGATCAACAAGCGCTTTCTAGGTACGACCCGACTCGAAATTACAACCGTAGGTTTTGGAGCATGGGCCATCGGCGGCGGCGGTTGGTCCTTCGGATGGGGCCCGCAGGATGACCAGGCTTCAATCGAGACCATGCGCCACGCCATCGAACTGGGCATCAACTGGATTGATACAGCCGCAGTTTACGGCCTCGGACATTCCGAAGAAGTTGTTGGCCGATTTCTGCGCTCGCTGCCGGCCTCCGACCGGCCATTTATCTTCACCAAGTGCGGCCTCGTCTGGGACACACAGAATCCCATGGAGGAGCCGAAGCGCGACTTGCGGCCCGAATCGATTCGCAAGGAGTGCGAAGCCTCGTTGCGGCGGCTTGGGATCGAACGCATTGACCTTTACCAGTTCCACTGGCCTGATGAGACCGGAACCCCTGTCGAGGACTCGTGGGCCGAGATGGCGCGACTGATCGAAGAAGGCAAGGTGCGGTTTGGCGGCGTATCGAACTTCGATGGTACCCTGCTGGATCGGTGCGAAGCCGTTCGTCACGTCGATTCCCTGCAGCCGCCATTTTCGCTCATCCATCGCGACGTGGCCGCCAATGGGATTCCCTGGTGTGCCACGCACAAGACCGGCGTCATCTGCTACAGCCCGATGCAATCCGGTTTGCTCACCGATACCTTCAGCGCGGGGAGAGTGGCCAGGATGGCGGAAGACGATTGGCGGCGTCGCTCGCCAGAATTCAACTCGCCCAACCTGGAGCACAATCTCGCGCTGCGCGACGCTTTGCGGCCTATCGCGAAACGTCATGGAACGTCGGTATCGTCGGTCGCCATTGCGTGGGCACTCAGTTGGCCGGGAGTAACGGCCGCCATCGTCGGCGCCCGCAGCCCTGAGCAGGTCGATGGCTGGATTGGTGCCGCGAACCTTACCTTGTCCGAATCTGACCTTAAGGAAATTGCTAGTGCCATTGAGGAGAGTGGCGCTGGCTCGGGACCCGCTGCTCCCAGCCGGAAAGCGCAAAAGAGCGAACTTACTGGATCTTCCCGAAAAGCTTCATAAGAGGAGACGATCATGAAATTGTTGACAGCAGGTCAAACGAAGCTTGGATTCATTGGCGTCGGCGCAATGGGTAGCCGCCTGGTGCGGCGCCTGCGCGATCACGGGTACGACGTTGGAGTTTACGATCGCAACCAGGAAGCCGCTGAGGCGCTACGCCAATATGGCGCATCGGTGGCCAGCAGCCCCGCGATGGTCGCTCAGAGCGCCGATGTAATACTGTCATGCCTCACGAACGATGACGCAGTTCGCAGTGCGTACCTCGAGGCCGACGGCGTGCTGTCGGTGGCGCGTCAGGGCCAAGTCGTGATCGAGATGAGTACGGTCTCGCCGAAGACGTCACGCGAGGTGCACGCCGCAGGGGCTAATCGCGGCGTCAATGTCCTGGACGTCGCCATATCCGGTAGCACCCCCGCGGTCGAACAGGGCACGATCACCCTGCTTGCCGGCGGCGATCCCGAAGTGTTTCAGGCGGCAGAGCCGATTTTCCGTGCCATCGCCAGCCAGTATTTTCTGATGGGACCGTCCGGTGCCGGCACCAGCATGAAACTCGTGGTGAACGCCATCCTTGGCATTTCCATGCAGGCGATCGCGGAGGGCATCGCGTTGGGTGAAGCCGAAGGGCTGGGCCGCCAACGGTTGCTCAATGTCCTGGCGCAGACTGCCGTTATTCCTCCGGCCCATAAAGGCAAGCTGTCTAAAGCTGAGCAGAACGATTACAGCCCGCAATTCGGTGTCGGTTTGATGAATAAAGACTTTCGTCTGATTCTCGATACGGCGAAGGCATCGGACCTGAGGCTTCCAGCAACCACAGCGGCTTATGAAGTCAATTCTGCAGCAATGGAGGCCGATCCCGCCTCGGACATCTCTTCCGTGATTCGGCAGATGGAGAAGTCGCTCAGTGTGGTTTCCAAGGTAGCCTAGGGCGCGCTCTCCGCAGTCACTACGAGGAGGCGATGGAAACCCGTGGCAAGCGAAGACTCAGCACGCCGGTTGCTTGATTAAGCAACCGCGTCCCGCGAGCCCTAACCGCGAGAAGAAGTGGGTCAATAATCATGAATTCACTTAAGCAGAAGATGGGAACTCTAGTCACATGCACAGCCCTTGGCGTTCTTGCATCGACCACTGCACTGGCGCAGCGGATCCCGAGTCGCTACGTATCACCCGCGGAATCCGTTCAGAAGCAAGGCGCTGCACCGGGGATGAAAGTAAAGTTGATCAGCAATAACAGGGGTACGAAGGAGTACGCGGTGATCTTCAACGAGGGCGACGAAGCCTATGCCGGCCTTTCGGATTTCGCCGAGAAATATCACGTGACCAGCGGTCACTTCACCGCCATCGGCGCGCTCAGCAGCGTTGTATTGGCCTGGTTTGATCCTCAAAAGAAGATGTACCTGGAGAACCCGATCCATGAGCAGGTCGAAGTAGCTTCGATGATCGGCGATTTTGCACTGTACAACGGCAAGCCGACCGTTCACACGCACATGGTGGTCGGCCATCGCGACGGAAGCGCCAGCGGCGGCCATGTTATTGAGGCGATCGTCTCGCCCACACTGGAAGTTTTTGTAACGGTTGATCCGTCGACATTGCAGAAAAAGTACGACCCCGTATCGCACCTCACGTTAATCGATCCGGACTGATCCTTGCGAGGGGACCCGGGTCGACCTGGGTGGGCGGACCTTTCCCAAGCGTGACGAAAAACCACTCACAAATGTTTGGCGAGAGGGTCGGCAAATATGAAATTGTCCCGAAGCCGCTTGACCGAAGCTGTTCGCGAGGCCTTCCGAGCTTCACTTATGCTCCTCGACCTCCGTTAGAGTGCCATCGGAAGTATCGACAACGCCTCTTACTCCAATCTGCATCAGCAGTTTTCCGTCGTGTCAAACCTTGGCGAAACGCCCTATTGGTTCTTCATGTTGCCTCCCGCGACACGTTGACGCCGAAGTGAGGAGAACGCACGGCAGGAGCCGCTCACGTAGCTACACAGGCAGACGGCCCAATACGATCCTCGAACTCCTCAGCGCGTCCCTCCATCGTGCCCGATTGCATAGGGCAAGAGATAGCGAAGAAAGCAGACTTTAAGTTCCCGACCTTCACCAGCAGCTTCTGATACTAACTATGCGCTCCGATGATGGGCCTGGTCTTGACGCGACGCCCGACGGCTTTCGCTCGGCAGAGTGAAATGAAAACTGGCTCCCCGCCCGGTGTCAGAGGTGGCCCACAAACGTCCTCCGTGTGTTTCGATGATGGACCGACTGATTGGCAGTCCCATACCGGTGCCGTGAGCCTTCGTAGTGAAGAACGCAATGAAAACCTGTTCTGCCTGTTGCGGTGGCAATCCGATCCCCGTATCACTCACCGAGATCTGCAGTTGGCCATCCATGACTTGTTGCGCCCTTACCGTAAGTTCGCGTTTGGTCGATACGTCCTTCATGGCGTCAATGCCGTTAACCATCAGGTTCATGAATACCTGCTGCAACTGGATACGGTCTGCCCTCACCGGGGGCAGATTCTCCGCCAGCTCGGAGCGGACCAAAATCGAGTACCGGGCGGCCTCATTGCGTAAGAGGACGATCATCTCTCGAATAAGCTCATTTACATCAACCAACTCGTGCTGCATGGCGCCCTTCTTAAACAGCGAGCCGATTCTGCTAATGATGTCCGCCGCCCGGGTTACGTCTGAGATGATTCTCGATGCGGCGTCGCGCGCTTCTGGGAGATCGGGTTCATCGCGCCCCAGCCAGCGTAAACAGGTCCTGGCGTTGGTAACTGCCGCGGTAATCGGCTGTTTGATCTCATGCGCCAGGGAGGCGGTCAGCTCGCCCATCGTTGTAACCCTATTGATGTGTGCGAGATCATCCTGGGCCTGCCGCAATCGTTCGCGTTCCTCACGCGCCAGCTTGCGTTCAATGGCAATGCCGGCGAGGTGGGTCGCCAGTTGCAGGGCGCGGGTCTCAGCCGGGCTTGGACTGCGCGGTTCGCGGTAATACATCGCAAACGAGCCCAGCGGCTTACCCGAATGTGCAAGAATGGGAGTCGACCAGCAGGCGCGAAAGCCGTACGGCGCGGCCATCGCTCGGTACGGCTCCCACAGAGGATCGAGCAAAATGTCAGTGACCACAACCGGTTCTCTGCGATACATAGCCGTGCCGCATGATCCCGCTTTTGGTCCGATGGGAAGACCATTGATCGCCTCGGAATAGCTCTTGGGAAGGCTGGGAGCAGCACCGTGTCGCGCGTGCCCGTCCTCGTCAAGGAGCAGGACCGAGCACAGCAGGCCTGCAAATTGAGCTTCTACGACGAGCACCAGGCTTCCCAGAGTTTCCTCTAGAGGAGCATCGCGCGCTATCATCTCGAGGATTCGGCTTTCTCCGTCACGCAACGCCTCTGCGCGCTTGCGATCAGTCACGTCCGTGATCGCTCCCACGAATTTAACATCGCCCGATTCTGCTATTACAGGATGGCCCACAACCCGCACGTACTTGATTGACCCGTTAGGCATCAGCAAGCGATGGTCGAAATCAAGGGCAGTCCTCTCCCTGAGTGCGTGATCGATGATGCCCTCGACCAGCGCTCGGTCCTCGGGATGCGTGCGCTGGAATATCAATTCCACGGAAGGTTGATTTTCGAAATCGTATTCAAGAATCCGGAACGTTTCATCCGACCAGAAGATCTTCCCGGTGGATACATCCCAGCCGAAACTACCGGTGTGGCTGACTCTCTGTGCTTCCGCTAAATAGGCCTCGCTCCGTAGCAGGGCTGCCTCGGCGCGTTGACGTTCGAGCACTTCCTTTGTCAGTTCCCGGTTGACGACCGTCAATTGACTGGTCCGTTCCACTACACGTTGTTCGAGTTCCTCGTTCAAGCGCTTGATTTCAGCCTTCGCTTGTTTGTGTCCGGCGGTTTCGATAACATCCCAACTCCCGCGCCGCCTTGTTACCGCAAACTGATGTGTTCGTACCACATCCAGGATTTCAGCAGCTCCGCATGTGGCCAGGGGGTACGTGCACAACGCCGCCAGACGCTGGTTGGCGACCGCCTGGTTGAGCGACTCTTCGTACTCACAGAAGTCCTTCCAATCCTTAGTCTTGAGCCAGGAGGTATCTCCGGTCACCCTTACGCCGGCGTAACCTCTGGCCGATGCGAGGGCGAGCTTCTCGCTCCAACCGGCGATAACGCGATGAAGATCAAAGGTACCATCGTGCAAATACCAGTCGTGCGCCGCGACAATCTCTATGCTGTGGTCAGCGAGGTATTGATCGAAGTCGGGAACAGCTTGCTTTAATGCATGCGTCGCGTCTTGCCCCGTAAAGGGTTCGGCAACCACCCACATGCAGAACTCCTGGTTCTCCAATCCAGCTTTGCAGTAGGACACCAAGGTTTCGAGGAGGTCCGCTCCTGTCTCATAGAAAAGACAAAAGTGTGTACCCCACGGCATGTCGCCGACGACGTCGACTCCGGTCTTCCGCATCTGGGTGTTCATTGCGTTGCCCTTCCGTTTCTATTCAGGGAACGGCTGTCTGGGTTATCGAAACCCTGGTTGCTACGACCGCTACTGAATCGCTGGCGACTCGGTGTCCTGCAACCGTTCGCGACACTCAGCCTTGTGGTGCCGCGGAGGACGCGAGATTCCCAGCTTCTTCATCCTGTGGATTAGTGTGGTCCGCTTCACACCCAGCTTGCTGGCTGCGCCATAGGCTCCGCCGATCACCCAGCCTACCGACTCCAATGTGTGCAAAATCAGAGCACGTTCAGAGCCTCGCAGAGTAGTAGACTCGGAGAAGTTGGTGACTACCTCGCTCTTAACCGGCACCGGGTTAGGAAGAACACCGTCGTTCGACAGAATCACTGCGCGTTCGACCAGGTTCTGAAGCTCACGGATGTTCCCAGGCCAAGCGTACGAGGTGAATGCCGAGAGTGTTTCGGTCGGGATGTGCTCGATCACTTTGCCCATGCGATGACCGCAGACTTCCACAAAATGCGTCACCAGGGCCGTAATGTCTTCGCGCCGTTCGCGCAATGGCGGCAGCAAGATCGGAAAGACGTTCAGGCGATAGTAGAGATCGCTACGAAACTCGCCGCGCTTGACCATCTCGTCCAGGTCCCGGTGTGTAGCCGCCACTACCCGAACATCCACCTTGTGCGTGCGTCCGCTTCCCAGACGCTCGAACTCCTGTTCCTGCAGAACCCTCAGCAATTTGGGTTGTAACGCCAGCGGAATATCCCCGATCTCATCGAGGAAAAGGGTGCCATTATCCGCCATCTCGAAACGGCCTGCCTTCTGTGCGATGGCTCCCGTGAAAGCGCCTTTCTCATGGCCAAAGAGTTCGCTTTCCAGCAGGTCGAAGGGAATCGCCGCGCAGTTAAGCTTGATGAAGGGACGCCCACATCGCGAACTGACATTGTGAATCGCACGCGCGATCAGTTCTTTGCCGGTACCCGTCTCTCCCAGAACCAGCACCGTCGAATCGGTGGAGGCCACACGCCCGACCTGTTCGAGTACCGATTCCAGCGCCGGACTGTTGCCGATGATTTGCTCGAATCTTCGCTCGCCGGCTTCCGAATTGCCCGGACGCATAGCTTCACAACCTGCCACAGAGACCTCCTGCAACGACTGCCCCGGCGGTTCGACCCCTCAACTCTCCAGCGCCGCCCGAATATTCTCGAGCAAAACTTCATCGTCGAACGGTTTCGCCAGGAATTCCACCGCGCCGGCACGCAATGCCTGCAATCGCATTTTGGCGTCGCCGTGTGCGGTGATGAAAATGGTCGGTATTCTGCAGTGCTCAGCGTTCAGCTTTTTCTGCAGGTCCAAGCCCGACATTCCTGGCATGCGGATATCCGCAATCAAGCATGCAGTTTGGTGAAGTAACCCGGAATTTAGGAAGTCTTCCGCCGATGCAAAGGCTTGCGCCGGCAGACCCACCGATTTCATCATTCCCTTCAGGGCGAACCGAACCGATTCGTCGTCGTCAACAATTGCAATGATCCTGGTGTTGCCTTCGCGATCCTGCACCGGTTTCACCTCGCTCTGAGTAGCCATTAGTCACAACCTACCTTTCCGCCTAACTCTCACACAATCATGCTTTAGTATGAGGGCGCTAATACCGGCTGATGAGTGCAAATCCCGCACCGGGCGCCCCTGCGAAAAGCCGAAATTGTGCGAACCCAGCTTGGTTATTGCAAGCGAGGGGCCATCGACTTACTTTTGGACCGTTGGGAGGTCAAGCTTCGCCGCCATTTTCACCAGTTCCGCTAGGGATTCCGCCTGCATCTTCCGCATGACGTTCGCCCGTTGGATCTTGACGGTAATTTCGCTAGTTCCGAATCCGCAAGCTATTTGCTTGTTAAGCTTGCCCGAGACCACCAGCGCCATGACCTCGCGCTCGCGTGCCGTGAGCAAGTCGTAACGTCTTCGCAACTCCCCCGCCACACTCTGTTGTTCACGCGTGACCCGGTCGCGTTCCAACGCCTGGTAAATCGCATCCAGCAAGTCCTGGTCGCGGAAAGGCTTAGTCAAGAACTCCACCGCCCCCAATTTCATGGCCTTCACCGTCATGGGAATGTCTCCATGCCCGGTGATGAAGATAATTGGAATCCGGACGCCCGCGTCGGCCAGCTCGTGCTGAAAGTCCAGGCCGTTGATTCCCGGAAGCCGTACATCGAGAACGAGGCAACTGGGCCCGTCCGACGGCTTGCTCTGCAAGAACTCTTGAGGCGTCGCGAAGGTCTCTGAATGCAGACCGACCGATTTCAACATGCCATGAATGGCCGCACGCACCGAAGGATCGTCATCAATGACGAAAACCGTCGGGGCGGCTGCGGTCATCATGCGCATACCCCGACGATGGAAGGCAGGGTGGAGTAAAAACCAGCGCCCCAAGAGGATTGATGGGCAGGCGACAAATGGCCACCACGAGATTCAACGATGGAGCGGCGGATCCGAAGTCTCGTACCGGTTCCATCAAACCAGGGACCGATCATCGCAGCGTAACGAAACAGTGACATGGAGGTGCTTTGCGATGAAATGACGTCCGCCGTGAAATGAGCAGCGCCGCGGCAACGGATACAAGAGCAGTCCCGCCGCTCCAACGCACAGGCGACTTGCGCGATAGAAGAGGTTTGGAATTGCACAGACTCCGTTCCAGCTTACGAAGATATCGGTCACGTGCGAGCAGAATCTTAACATTAGAGAGCGTCCGCACGAGGGTTGGCGCGGACCGGCCTTGGTCGTCCGTCTCAAGAGACAGCTTCCTGCTCTAAGCCAGAATCTTGAAACGGCAGACCGACCTGCGCGAATTCGACAATTTGATCGAGCAATGGCGCTATGCCGTCGCCCTTATGGATAAGCGCGTCGACACTCGTCATTTCGCTGGGCGGAATATCGGTTGCTCCGGAATGCAGGATTGTTTTCAGCTCCGGGTAGATGGCCCTCAGCTTCTGCGCGAGGGCGCATCCGTTCATGACAGGCATGTTGTAGTCGAGAATGGCGAGGTCAATCGCCCCCCGCTGCTTCGCGGTCATTATGTCAATCGCTTCCATCGGGCTATTTGTGGTAATCGCCGTGAATCCGCACATCCCTATTACCTGTGCCCGTAACCTCAATTGTTCAATCTCGTCGTCCACCATCAGGATTCTCGGACTTGTGAGGAGTTTGGAATTACTCATGACCGCCTCCGCCTTTGCGTACAGCACGGGGACTTCCAAATCGTCCGGCCGTTGTGCGGTTAGCGTCCGCCCTTCCCTGATGATTCGCGTCGACGAGGACAAGACGTCGCCGGCTTCTTCGCAACGAGACGCCGGATCGCGGCAGCAACCGTGGCAGGCGACTGCACCGTAGCTACATAGGTATCCCCAGTATCGACTCGTGACGGCACGAACTTAGTTCCACCACGGTACAGAACGACGATTGGCACATTTGGACACATCGCCCGAATGTTTCGAACGTCCAGGCCCGCCTGTTCTCTTGCCCGCAGGACTACGGCGGCGACTGAGTGCAGGATGTAAAGCAGTGCGACCGCGTCGATTGTGTTAGTGGTGACAACCTCATAACCGGCAGCTTGGAGTGCGTCTGACACCGCATTGCCGGAGCTCGCCTGATCGGATATGTAGAGAATTGTTTTGCGTTTCATCCTATTTCCTTGGCCACTAGGGATCTTGCACGCAGAAGACCATCGCCTCGCACCGAAGATCGCTGGCCGGGCAACAGGCTATCTGGATGACTGCGGGATCGAGCACCCTACCAGTTCCTGCATCGACTGGCACCATGTCCATATATCGACGGCGATATCCGCATATCGACACTCTGAGATCCCAATCGTTTCGCGCCTGCTACCGTTGAGACCTTCAAGACCTTCGAGAATCTCTTATCTGCCGACAACTATGAGCTTGGAGAGTTGCGTGCAACTTGTCAGGCGTCGCAACGCTTTGTGAGGTAGAAAAGCCACTGTGGACGCCATTATCCTTGCCGCCCACCATAAGACCTTGAAAGCTCTGACACTAGCGACAACCCGCCGTTTGGATACTGACATGCACTCACGCAAGGGTCGCGTTGCTTCAACGACCAAGGAAGGTCGACTAACTAGAAAGCAAGAAACCGTCGTGAACGACCAAGAGACCAAAAAGTGTGCACACATACCTTGTCTATGCGATGTGCCAATCGGACAAACTTACTGCGGAGACGCGTGCCGCGACGCGGGAAGCGAAGACGTGGAAATCGCGTGTCAATGTGACCATCTGCGGTGTCCGCTTACGGCCCAATAAATTCGCGGGCCGCATTACCGCGTGGCACAGGTCTCGTGCGGCTGTGCTGTTGAGTGGCGGAATTTTGCTGGCGCAACTCATGATGTGGCCAATCCCGTAGGAGTATCAATCATGAAGTTCCTAAGACAGACTTTATCGCTTGTTCTTTCTTGTTGCATTGGGTTAGCCACTGTGCCGAACGGGTTGGCCTATCAAGCCGACCAGCCTTCTTCACAAGCACCAGTGGTGAATGCGCCACAGACGCCCGCAGAGCTGCAACAACTGGTTGCGCCCATCGCTTTGTATCCGGATTCTCTGGTTGCACAAATTCTCGCAGCCTCGACATATCCAGCCGAAATTGTCGAAGCTGACCGGTGGATGCAACAGCACACCAACCTGGAGGGCGACCAGCTAGGACAAGCAGTGAACACGCAATCCTGGGACCCCAGCGTCAAGGCGCTCACCGAGTTTCCTATGGTGCTTGCCAATATGGACAAGAATCTCTCCTGGACCTCATCGCTCGGGGACGCCTACATCAATCAACCGCAGGATGTAATGAACGCTATTCAGACAATGCGTGCGCGGGCAAAACAGGCGGGAAATTTAAACAACACGTCGCAGCAAACGGTAACTCAGCTGGGACAAGACATTTGGATCGAGCCGGCCAATCCCAAGGTCATCTATGTACCGGAATACGATCCCTGGCTCGTGTACGGAGCGCCGGTCGTGGTTTGGCCAGGCTGGTACTCGTATCCGGGCCTCTTCCTTGCCGGACCGGGAATTGCATTTGGTTTAAGTTTTGGAGTCGGTTTCCTTGGCGGCTTTGGCTGGGGATGGCGCAGCTGGGGATATGACTGGCATGGCCACAACATCATTTATAACCACAACACCTACGTCTCCCATAGTTCAACGTTTGTGAATCGAAATTACTACGCCAATCGCGAGCGTGGAAACTACGATCAAGCCCGTGGTTTTCACGGTGCTGGCGGCCTAGGGAATTACGGGTCTCATGGATTCCCGGCACCGGAGCACGGGTTTGCCTCGCCTGAGCATGAGTTCGCCTCGCCGCAGCAAGGGTTTGCGGAACCGAAGCACGCATTCGCAGCGCCGCAGTCGTTAGGTCATCCTGGGGCATTCAGCGGCTTCAATCAGGGTGGTGTGACCAGGAGCTATTCCTCTCGCGGACAATCGAGCTTCGGCGGAGGGTTCCATGGAGGCTGAGGCTTTCATGGCGGAGGCGGAGGTCACGGTGGCGGAGGTCACAGATGATTTGCCTCCGGTTACTACAAGTCAACCGATGATTTGGAGAAAATGTCATGCGTACAAAGACTGTGAAGTTTGGAACAGTTTGGAAGAAACTTGCCTGGGTGCTTGCGTCAGTTGTCGCCCTGCTGGTTCTGCTGGCCTACGCTGGGCTGAGTTTCGCTCAAGGGTCGGAGGCAAAGACGTTCTCATCCCCGGCAGAAGCAAGTAATGCTCTCTTTAATGCCGTCCAACGAAACGATGAGCAGGCGCTCGAATCGATCCTCGGAGCGGGAAAGGAGCTTTGTTCCTCGGGCGACGAAGTCGAAGACAGACTGGAACGTGAACGGTTTAGTCAGAAATATGAGGAGATGCACCGTCTGGTCCGAGAAGCCGACGGAAGCACGGTACTGTATGTCGGCGCGGAAAATTGGCCCTTTCCCGTCCCGTTGCTCTCAAGTCACCGTGCGTGGTACTTCGATCCCAAGGCCGGTAAACAGGAAATCCTGTTCCGCGAGGTCGGAGAGAACGAGATAACCGCGATCCGAGTCAGCGATGCATTCGTAATGGCAAAGAAGCAAGACAAAACAACCGCAACCGGCGACGATCCAATTAGCCTGTACGCCGAAGAACTCCTCGCCGACGCTAACACGACCAGTCCGTTCCACGGGTACTACTTTCGACCCGTAAGAGGAAATTCAGCGACCGCAACCGGCGGCAAGAATACGGCGGCCTTGGCCCTCGTGGCGTACCCCGCTCAGTACGGCTCCTCAGGGGTCACGACTTTCATCGTCACTCAGGATGGAGTCGTCCGCGAAAAGGACTTGGGACCAAAGACGGAAACACTCGCACCAAGGATGGAAAAGCTCAACCACCTGGCTTCAACCTGGCAAGTGGCGACCACAAGATGACAAAGCCTCGAATCGTGGCCGAAACAGCGCGGGGCTTCGCGGCAACGAGAATGTAAAGCTCAAGCGGAGGTTTACAAATGGATTGGGCAAAACATGGAGTCAAAATCGTACATTCGGATGAACTTGATTTAAATACACCACAGACATCGGGCATGACCCGCGAGATCATTCGGGTTTGAAAGGGCACGGCTTCAGCCGTGCCGCACAGTGCCACCAAGAAAGCGGGCTTCAGCCCCGGAGGGCAAAGCACCGATTTCCTGGATCAACTGTGATCGCTTCTAGAAGTAATCGCGCAATTCACCGAAGCTGCTGACCTGCAGCAGTCGTCCATTGCCGATCTCCGGCTGAAGCTCGGCGCGCTCCAGCATCCAGGTATTGCGGTGCGGTACGAATACCGCATGCAAACCGGCCTCCAGTGCGGGATTGATATCGGAGTTGGGGCTGTTGCCGATCATCCACGTCTGCTCGCGCACCAGGCCATATTTTTCGACCAGGCCCTTGTAGGCTTCGGCGTTTTTCTCGGCGACGACCTCGATGGCCGTGAAATGTTCCCTCAGCCCCGAGCGCTCGAACTTGCCGGTTTGCTCGGTGAAGTTGCCTTTGGTTACGACGAACAGATGGTGGCGCTGCGCCAGCTCGGCCAGCGTCTCGGCAACGTCAGGTAGCAACTCCATAGGATGTTCGGCGATCGCGTAAGCGATACCGTGAATCGCCTCGTGCAGCGCCGGCGTGAGCCGCTCAACCGACAGTTGCTCGAAGCACTTCACCAGCGCCATAGCAAAGCTCTGCATGCCGTAGCCATGCTGGCGAATATTCTCGCGCTCGACATCGTACAGAACCTCGCGCACCTCGTCAGGCGTGTATTCGTGATGATTAAGGAACGAAATGAAGTTGGCGATGGCGCGCTCGAAGTAGATGTTGTTTTCCCACAGCGTGTCGTCGGCATCGATGAGCAGGTTCTGACCGGGCGGAAGGCGATGCGGAGGCGAGGTCACAACTTCATGATACCGTCCCCTAACCAATCCGATAGAGCTGATCACGACGAAAGCGCCAGCCTCGCGAACTGCCTTGGCCCGAAAGGCGGCGCAGCTCCTCGATGCTGGCCTCTGGATCGTCGCACGCTAAGTCTTGCAGATACTCGCGAATTAGCTGTTCTAGACTCTTGCCATGTGCTTTCGCTTCCTTGCGTGCGCGATCGGCGAGCCGCCGGTTAATCGAAAAGGTCACTCTCATGGCGTCATTTTATGTGTGCGTTGATCAAACGTCACTCTACTGCCCGCCCGCTCCTTGCTCACCCATCAGGTTTGCCGGCGGCGGAGGAATCGCGATGTCCACGTTCTGCACCGGGCCGAGCGAGTTCAGCGGCTTGTCAAACTCCGCATCGTTGCCTACCACCAGCACCGCCAGCTGATTCTTGTGAAGGTATTTGTGGGCGACGCGCGCCACATCCTCGGCCGTAACTTTCTCGACCTCGCTGCGATACTTCTCCAGGAAGTCGAGCGGGTAGTGATAGAACTCATACGCCATCTTCTCGTGCAGAACTTTCTCCGGCGAGTCGAACTGGAAGATGAAGGAATTCAGGATGCTGTCCTTGGCGCGCTTGAGTTCGTCGGGCGTTGCCGGATTCGTCAGCAGGCCATCGATCTCGGTATAGATTCCCTGCACTCCTTCCACCGTGGTGCCGCTTTTGGTCTGCATGTCGATGTTGGTCAAACCCGGATGATTCCATCCCGAACCGATACCGCCGCCAACCGCGTAAGCCAGTCCTTTGGCTGAACGCAGATTGTTGAACAGCCGCGAGGAAAATCCGCCGCCAAAGATCTCGTTCATCACGGTCACGGCGTAGTAATCCGGATTGTTGCGCTCGATGCCGAGGTCCAGCATGCTGATGCTGCTCTGGTTGACGTCGGTCTTGCGAACAAAGTAGTAGCCGGGCTTGGGCTCGGTGAACTTAACTTCCGGAGTGTGCGCCTGCGGTCCTTTGGTCCACGACGCAAAGGCTGCGCGCAGCTTGGCCTCCATCGCCTTCGGATCGAAGTCGCCCGAAATTCCGAAGATGATGTTGTTGGGATAAACGTACTGCTGATGCCAGTTCAGCAGGTCCTGGCGCGTGACCGCGGCCACGGTCGCATACTCGGGGACACGCGCATACGGATTGTCCTTGCCGAACGCGATGATGAGGCTCTCGCGATGCACGATTCCGTTAACGTCATCATTGCGGCGCGCAATCGCCGTGTAAGCCTGCTGCTTGGAGAGCATCAGCTTGTCTTCGCGGAACTCGGGATTACGCAGCAGATCCAGATACATGTCGAAGACGGCATCGAAGTCGCCCTTCAGACAGTTCAGCGAAATGGTGGTCGAATCGGACTGGTTGTCGGTCTCGATCTTGGCCGCACGCGCCTCCAGAAAGTCGTCCATCTGATCGCCGGTTTTCGCCTTAGTTCCACCGGTGCGCCAGACATCGCCGTAGAGGTCGGTGAGCCCCGTTTTGTTTACCGGCTCAGAGATTGAGCCTCCACGAATACGTGCCGTCGCGCTGATCAGCGGGAGTTCGTGATCCGGCTGCAGGAAGATCTCCATGCCGTTTGCCAACTGAATGCGTGTCGGCTGGGGCGGCGAGAACGCCGGAAGTGGCGGGGCCTGAATTTTGTTCCAGGGAGTGAGCTGCTGCGCAGGCAACAGGCCTGCAAAGAACAACAGCAATGTCAGCGCGAGCGAAAAGCAGATCCCTCGCTTCGCTCGGGATGACAATTCATTCTTACGCGTGCCGACGCGGCGCCGAAGCACCGCACTACCCAATACAGGTCTCATGTGCGCGCTCATTGTGCCGCTCCTTGGCTAGCTGAAGCCGCTGCCCCGCCGCCTGGTGGCTGCGCTCCTGGCGGCATGCCCGGCTGGGCCGCTGCCTGAGTCTCGATAATCCCCACCGTTCGATTCGTATCGGTGAAGACCTGGTTCGAGACGCGGCGGATATCGGCCTTGGTCACTTTGTCCACGCGGTTAAGGTAGTTGAACAATTCGCGCCAGTCGCCATATCGCGTTTGATACATCGCAAGGTTTTCCGCCAGGCCCTCATTGCTGTCGAGGCTGCGGATCAAATCGGCCTTGGTTCGCGTTTTGAACATCTGCAGTTCTTCGTCGGTTACATCCTGTGTCTTCAGCTTCTGGATTTCCTCGGCGAAAGCCTTCTGCATCTCAGCCGGCGTGTGGCCGGGAGTTGGCACAGCGTAAAACGCAAACAGGTGAGCGTATTTGATGCCGGGCAAACCGGTGAAACCGGCCGCATACGCCGCAATCTGCTTGTCGCGCACCAGCGAGCGGTACAGCCGCGAGGTGCGTCCGTTCGACAGAATGTCGGAGATCGCGTCATAGACCACATCGTCCGGAGCGAGATAGCTGGGCCTGTGATACCCCTCGAGATAGAACGGCTGGGCAGGGTCGTGCAGGGTTACTTCGCGAACCGAATTCTGCGGCGGCTCGATGGTGTGATTCTCCTCCGGCTTGGGCGCGGCGGGAATCTGGTCGAAATAAGGCTCGATGATCGGAAAGACCTTGTCCGGATCCAGATCGCCCACCAGTCCGATCACCATGTTGCTGGGCAGGTAGTAACGCTTGAAGAAATTCGCCGCGTCGGTCGCGGAGAAGCTCTCCAGATCGGAGGCATAACCGATCGTCGGCCGATGATAGGGATTTGCCATGAAGGCGGTGCCCAGGAACTGCTCGACCAGCCGCCCGGTGGGACGGCTGTCGGTGCGCATGCGGCGCTCTTCCATCACCACGCTGCGCTCCTTGTAGAACTCGCGGAAGACGGGATGCTTCATGCGATCGGATTCCAGCGCAGCCCACAGCTCGATCTGATTCGAGGGAAGCGAGTACATGTAGGCCGTCTCGTCGTAGTTGGTAAACGCGTTGACGCCGACTCCGCCGTGCGCCTCGATCACCTGACCGAATTCATTCTTGATGACGTACTGGTCGGCTTCTTTGATCGCATCCTGCCAGGCCTGTTTCAGCTGCGCCAGCTTCTGCGGATCCTGTCCGACGCGCTTGATGCGCTCGGCGTCATAAGCAGCGTAGGCTTGCTCGACTTTCTCCAGCGCTGGCTTCTCCTTGGCGTAATCGGTGGTGCCGATGTCGGGCGTGCCTTTGAAGGCCATGTGCTCCATCATGTGCGCCAGTCCGGTCTCGTTGAGAGGATCCTGCGCCGAGCCGGCATCGACCAGGGTGAAGAACGAAAAGACGGGTGCTTCCGGCCGGCGCCACAACACGATCGTCAGGCCGTTCGCCAGCTTTTTCACCGTGACATTCTTTTCGTATTGAGAAATATCGAACGAACTGGCCGGAGTCGATTGCACAGCGGCTGCAGATGATGTGGACGGCGGATTCTGCGCGCCCAACGGCAATGCCGCTGCCAGCACGAGCAAGCCGACGAGCCGAGTAAAGCGATACTTCATTGTGCCTCCAGGGGCAGGCGAAACTAAGTAAACACAAAGTTAAAACGTTACGCAGTGAGGGACGAGGAAGTCAAACGAACGAAAGCAAGCGTCAGTGGCTCGGCGGGAGCTCGACCGCAAAGGAGTTGTGCTCGGCCATGCGCAGGATGTGGGGCGTGATAACCACCAGCAACTCATCCTGCGAGACATTCTTGCTGTGCGTGGTTGCTCCGTAGCCCAGGCCCGGAATCTGCCCCAGGAATGGATAGCCGTTGATCCCGAGGCTGTCATTCATGTCGATCATGCCGGTGATCACGCTCGATTCGCCATCCTTCACCGTGATATTGCCGCTGTATTCGCGGTTGTTGATGATGGGAATGCCGTTGTTCATGGTCGCGCCCAGCGAACGAAGCTGCAGCTCGAACTTCATGCTCACCGAATGATCGCCGTTAACCAGCGGCGTGGTCTTCAGGATCAGCCCGAGGTCTTCAAAGTTGAAGGACGGAAATGGCGCGATGTAACTGTTGTTCCCGATTACCGACGCAATCGCCGACGTGTTGTAGATGGGCGAGAAGCTAGCGTTGATGATGGGATAGCGCTCGCCAATCTTCAACGTGGCGGGATCGTTGTGCGAGCAGCGCAACGTAACGTGCTCCAGGTTGCGAATATCGGACGTATTCAGGCTGAAGGTCGGCGTGACTCCGGCACCGCCGGCATTCAGGCCAAACAAGGTCAGGCCGCCACCGAAAATCACGAAGGGAGTCGTCAGAATAGAGCTGGTGCTGGAATTTCCCAGCTGTGCCAGCAGCGCGGAGACCGCAGTGGAGTTGGCCTGGTTGATGCCGCCCGACGCGATCAGCTGGTTAATCAGGTTGGAAGCGCTCGCGCCCAGCCCCCCCAACAGCGCCGGACTGATATTGAACGCCGTGAACTGCGTCGGCAGCGCGGTGCCCAGGGTTCGCGCGAAGCTGGTGGCGACCGCAAAGACGCGAATGTCGAGCAGCAGCTCCGGACGTCCCGTTGTCAGGCTGCGAATCAGTTTGTCGGCCGCCTCCAGTACCGGCAGCTCCGCGCGTATGACGATTGCCGATTGTCCCTTGTCCAACGAGATGAAACGCAGGTTCAGCAGCACGCGCAGCGAATTGCTCATCTCGGTCAGCTGCTGATCGGTGAGATCCGGCAGATAGAAGGTGCGCAGCCCCATGCGCTCGAAGTTGCGATGGTTCTCGACCGTGTCGGCCAGCAGAAATATCTGCTTGGGCCCCAACGCAATCCAGAACGTCTTGGTGACCGCGTTAGCCGTTTGTAGGGCGGTGGCGAAATTCACATCCTGAATGTCGTAGTGCACCCGCAGATTCTTGACCGAGTCATCGAACTCCGCGGTGATGCCGTAAGCGCGGGCCACTTCGGTCAGTAGCGCCCGCGAATCGCCGCGGAAGTGGAAGTCCTGGTGCTTCGGATCGGGCTGCAGCTCGATGGGGAGCGACTGCTCCACCACGCGGACTTGCCGGGCTGTCTCCTCGGGCTCGGGCAGAGAGTCGCGCAGCCGCTGCATCGCGTAATCGTTCGACGGATCATAGTCGAGCGCTTTCCGGAAGTCGGCCATGGCAACAATCTCATTGTTATTCTGCATGGCCTGATTGCCCTGCTTCAGCGCCTGCAGCGCCAGCTCCTGGCGAGCGAATTCCCGAGCGGTCACGTAGGTCACGTTGCGCGGATCAAGCTCGGAGGCGCTGGTGAATTTGTCGAAGGCCGCATCCAGATGGCCTTTCGATTTCAACTTGATGCCCGCCTGAAACTGGCGCTTAGCTTCGGCTGCCTCGCGTGGAGTCACGGTGGGCATGATCGGCGTTCCCGGCGGAACCGTCGAGACCTCGCCCGTAGAGTTTGTGGTTGGCTGTTGTCCTGCGGAAGTGCCGGGAACCTGTCCGTTCGCTGGCACCGGGGAAACCTGCGACGGCGGCGCAGCGGTATTCGGATTGAGAGCTGCTGGATCAGTAGCCAGACCGCTTGCGCCTGGTGTCTGCGAATCCGGCTGAGCAGCCGACGTGACTTGCGGGGCGGCTGATCCAGAGCCAGTCTGCGGCGCTTGGCCCTGCGACCGCGCTTGAGTCGTAGCTTGAGAATTCGGTGGGACGGCGGCAGCGTCCGGTGCGGCAGTTTGCTGTGCGGCCAGCAAGCTCGCCGTAACCAAGGTCAGCAACATCGAGGCGAAGAGCCGCATGTACTGCGATTGTAAGGCAGAAAGGCAGAGGCGCGCTAATTGGACTATTGCCATTAAAGACTCATTACAGGACAGTACATTTGACAGCCCAGCTGCTGTTCCGTTGGCGTAAGCTTGCTCAATAAATTTGGCCGGCTTTTCCGGCAGGCACGACTTTTTGCCCCCTCCCTGGGTTATAAACTACGGAAACGCGGGAAGGACTCTCATGAATCGCCGCCGGTACTGGGTGCTCGCAACGCTGCTGGTGCTGCTGACGGTCAGTCTCGCCGCGAAGAAGCAGAAGCAGACACACGCCCCTGACGATCCGAAGCGTGCGCTCCACGCGCTGGACCGCCTCACCTTTGGACCGCGTCCCGGCGACGTCCAGGCCGTCGCCGCCATGGGCGTCGACAAGTGGATCGACCTGCAACTTCATCCCGAACAAATTAATGACAGCGTAATGCAGTCGCGGCTGGCGGGATATCGCACCTTGCAGATGAGTACGCGCGAGATGGTACTCGCCTTTCCGCCCAATCCCATTGTCAAAGCCGTGATGGACGGCAAGATGGCAATGCCGCGCGATCCGAATCGTCGAGCCATCTACGCCGCGGCAATCGCTCGCGAGCAGGAAAAGCAAGAGCAGAAGCAAACCGCAGCGACTGACGCCAATGCCGCCGCCGGTAGTGCGCCGGCTCCCGCATCGCAAGTTACGCCTGGAGGCGCGGTCGTGAAGCCCGCCGATCTTACACAAAATCAGATGGCTCGCCGCGAAGCGCACAGCGCGGTCGACGATCTGATCCTCATGGCTCCCGCACAGCGCATGAGCCGCATTCTCGGCATGCCGGCCGTCGAGCAGCACGACCTGCTGCAGGGCGTTCCATTGTTCAAGCGCCTGGCGCTGCTGGCCGGGCTCAGGCCGGAGCAACGCGAAACCGTCATTGCTCTGAATCGGCCGGAAGCGGTCATCGACAGCGAGGTGCGGTCGGCGAAGCTGTTGCGCGCGGTGTATAGCGATCGCCAGCTGGAAGAGGTGCTCACCGATTTCTGGTTTAACCACTTCAACATTTTCATTGGCAAAGGCGCCGATCATTATCTTGTCACCTCTTACGAGCGTGATGTCATCCGGCCGCACGTGCTCGGCAAATTCAAAGACCTGCTGATCGCTACCGCGCAAAGTCCGGCGATGCTCTTCTATCTCGACAACTGGCAGAGCGAGGGTCCGGACTCGGACGCGGCGTTGGGCAAGCCGGCCAATCCCGGTCCGCGAGCCTACATGCAGCGGCGAGGAATCTATCCGCCTCCGGCGCGAACTCAGCAACCGAATCCGCAGGCGAACCAGCAGCAGAAGCGTCGCAGCGGCCTGAACGAAAACTATGCGCGCGAGTTGATGGAGCTACATACGCTCGGCGTCAACGGCGGTTACACGCAGCATGACGTGACCGAGGTCGCTCGCGTCTTCACTGGCTGGACGCTGGATCAGCCCGGACAAGGCGGCGGCTTCATCTACCGGCCGCCGCTGCATGAGCCCGGCGACAAGATCGTGCTCGGCCATCACATCAAGGATGCCGGCGAGAGCGAGGGCTTGGAGGTTCTCAATCTGCTGGCGAGCCAACCGGCTACCGCGCGCTTCGTTTCGACTGAACTGGCGCAGCGCTTCGTCTCCGACAATCCGCCACCAACACTGATCGATGCGATGTCGAAGAGCTATCTCAGGAGCGATGGCGACATTCGCCAGGTGCTCGAGACGATGTTCCACTCGCGCGAGTTCTGGGCGCCGGAGGCCTATCGCGCGCGGGTGAAGACGCCGTTTGAGTTTGTCGTCTCGTCGCTGCGGGCCACGCAGGCCGAGGTAACGGATCCGCAGCCGCTGCTGGCCACGCTGAACAAGATGGGCGAGCAGTTGTACGGCTGCCAGCCACCGACCGGCTACTCCACGAAATCGGATGTGTGGGTGAATTCGGCAGCGCTACTCGATCGCATGAACTTCGGGCTTACGCTGACGACCAACAAGCTGCCCGGCACGACATTCGATCTCGCGCAACTGATGGCTTACGGAACAAGCGGCAGCTCGTCGCCTCAGAACAACGGAGTGGCGTCAACCGCGACTGCTGCTATGGCGCCTGCGAGGCCACAAGCAGATTCTGCGCCGGCCTCGGATAATATGCTGAACGCGGCATCGACCGCGCCTCCGGCGGCGGCAACGAACGAGACGATCGATCCGTATCAAGTGCAGCTTACCTTGGAGCAGACGCTGCTGGCTGGCGACGTGTCGAAGCAGACGCACGACACGATTCAAGAGCGTATCGTCAGTCCGGAAAATGTGGCGGAGAACCAGAATCCGAATCGTCCGCCGAACGTGAATGTTATTGCTGGATTGCTGTTGGGCTCGCCGGAGTTTCAAAGGAAGTAAGCAGCTGGCACTTAGCATTTAGCACTTAGCGAAAAGCAAAGGCCAAGTGGTAAGTGCCAAGTGCTAAATCTTAATCGCTGTTACGGGTAACGAATATGCCACTCACTCGACGCGCATTTCTCCAAAACGGCACCATGGCGGTTGTCGGCACCGCAGCCATTCCATCTTTCCTGACGCGTGCGGCCTGGGGCGCCGTTCCATCGCAGTCTAACAAGCGCCTGGTCGTCATTTTCCAGCGCGGCGCGGCTGACGGTCTCAACATCGTTGTCCCTCACGCCGAGCCGTCGTATTACGCGATGCGGCCCAGCATCAACATCCCGCGCAATCAGGTGATCGACCTCAACGGCTTCTTCGGACTGCATCCTTCCCTCTCGTCGTTTAAGCCGCTATGGGACCAGGGGCATCTCGCCATCGTTCATGCCGCGGGTTCGCCCGATCCTACGCGCTCGCACTTCGACGCTCAGGATTTCATGGAATCCGGCACGCCTGGCATCAAGAGCACGACCGACGGCTGGCTCAATCGCACGTTGCAGTGCGAAGGCACCGCCGACGCTCCTTTCCGCGCCATCGCGCTGGGAACCTCGACGCCGCGCATTCTGTCGGGCAAGGCGCCAACGGTCGCGGTCAACAACGTCAACGCCTTCGGCATCGCGGGTGGCAATCCCGCAGCAGCGCCACTCGGCAATACGTTTGAGGCGATGTACGCGCAGTCGGTCGACGCAGTCCTCCATGGCACGGGTCAGGAAACCTTTGAAGCGGTCAAGATGTTGAAGTCCACCGATCCGCAGCACTATACCCCTGCTGCGGGCGCGAACTATCCCAAGGGCCGTTTCGGCGACGCGCTACGCCAGACGGCGCAACTGATCAAGGCCAATCTCGGCGTGCAGATCGCATTCACTGACATCGGCGGCTGGGACCATCACGTGAATGAAGGCGCTGCCGAAGGCCAGCTCGCCAACGTGCTGCGCGACTTCTCTCAGTCCATCGCCGCGTTCTGGACCGACCTTGGACCGCTCGGCGAAAACACGGTGATCGTGACCATGTCGGAGTTTGGCCGGACAGCACGGGAAAATGGCAATCGCGGCACCGATCACGGACACGCTAACGTGATGTTTGTTCTCGGCGGCCCGGTACGCGGCGGCCGCGTCTATGGGCGCTGGCCGGGCCTTGACCCTTCGCAGCTCAACGAAGGCCGCGATCTCGCGCTCACCACCGATTTCCGCAGGGTCCTGGGCGAGGCAGTTGCCTACCATCTCGGCAACACGAAGCTGGAAGCTGTATTCCCCGGCTTCAATAACTCACCAGGGCAGTTTGTGCATTACCTGGGTTGAAATTCGAGATCTGCTGTTGCAACTGGAATGTATCCGTGTTGCAACAGCCCTTTGTCCCCGAATTGTGCCCAAAATTTTACAAATTTAGCCGCCTTTTCTGTTGCCGGAAGTCGAAGGCTCCTCTACTATCTCATGTAGTTTCGATCAGTTTGACTCCTAGAGATTCCCCCAGTCTCCCCCGGGAATCCAAACTGCCCGGAATCATTACCTAGTTAATTGAGAGTCCACGGGAATTGGCGTTTCCTTTTCCAAGGAAAGGTTTGCTTTGGTAGGCGTACGTTCCCGGGACGGAAGGCCGGCCGTTTTGTCAAAGGATGTACGCGTAGTCGTCCGCACCGCAGTCCGTTCTCTTCTTACGATCAGTTTTCTATCGATTATTAGCCTGGCACAGGCTTCCTCCAGCGCATCCGCGGCCACAGCTCCCGGGACCGGAAGCTCGTCTTCGACCAACAACGCCACCGCACCGAGCGAACGGGTTGTGATCAAGGTGGGCGATAAGCAGATGACACAGGCGCAATTCGAGCAAATGGTTGCCGATTTGGAGACCACACAGGGCCCTGCCGATCTAAGCCGCAAGCAGTTGGGCGAAAAGTTCGCGTCGCTGTTCGTTCTTTCCCAGCAGGCCGTCGCCGATCATCTGGATTCTTCGCCCGAAGTCATTCGGCAACTGGCGATCGATCGCACCCAGATTCTTTCCAACGCCGAATTCGTCAAGCTGAAGGCCGAGGCTAAGCCGACTGCTGAACAGATCAGCGCCTATTACAACGCTCATCTCGGAGACTATGACGTCGTGACCTTGCGCCGCGTCTTCATTTGGGAGAAAGGTAAAGGGTCCGCACACCCCAATGGGCTGACCGAGGCAGAAGCCAATTCGCTGGCACAGGCGATCAAGCAGGCATACACCTCCGGCTCCGACCCCAAGAAGCTGATTAAGGATCCGGAGTTGGTTCATTTTGACGAACAGCCTCTGTCCTTCCAGTTCGGCGAAATGCCGGGCGAGATGGAGAAGGTGGCGTTTGCCATGCAGAAGCCGGGTGAGTGGGTCCAGGTGCCGAATACCCCCGGTAGCGTAGTTCTGCTGCAGTTGGTTTCCCGCAGCCGCCGCAGTTTAGGCGAAGTGACCGAGCAGATTGAGAAGAAGTTGCAGAATGAGCAGTTGCGAGAAGAGTTGAAAGCACTTAAGAAGAAAACCGGTATCTGGATGGACGAGACGTACTTTGCCTCGAAAACTCCGGTAACCGGGTCCAGTACGGAGCCTGATGCTCCGGGCGCAGGTAAGTCCAGCACGGAAAGAGGAGAAAAAGATGAACGACAGCCGTAGGATGCTCTGGTGGACGCTGCCAGCTTTATTGGTGGTAGCGTGCATTCTTGCACCAGGATTCGCGCAAGCACAACAGACAACCACAGGTATTCCCTGCTCGGAGATTGCTTCGCGCCATCTGCTGCAGCAGGACAACATGCGAGCCGGCCTCACCCTGATTCAGTGTGGTTTGGTCCAGGGCGGTAGCGGCGAGCGCGGTCGCGGCGGTGAGGAAGAGGCACCGCAGCCCCCCAACGTTCAAGTCAGCAACCGCAGCTGCACCTCCGGTAGCTCCTGCACCCACAGCGAGAGCATGGTGTGGGCCAGTTCCGCGGCCGGCAGTCAGCTGGTAGTCGTCAACTATAACGACGAGACCGGTAGTGGCGCCGACTATTCGGGAACGTCGTTCTCCACCGATGGCGGTGCGACCTTCACCCAAATCGTGCCAGCGCCACTTGGTTCCGGTCATGGTACCAACTATGGCGATCCGCTGGTGGTTTACAACCAGAAGCTGGGCAAGTTTTTTGCCGGTGACCTGGTGACTGGTTGCGGTGGCTTTGGAGTCGGAGTGTGGAGCTCGCCCGATGGCCAAAACTGGACGGCAGCGGGCTGCCCGGCCAGCATCGACGACGGCGATCGTCCGTCGATGTGGGTGGATAACAATCCCTTCAGCACCAAGTACGGCCGCATGTACGTTTCCTTCAACAACTTTGCCATCGATGGTGGAGCTCTCTTCGTCAGCCACTCCGATGATGGCCAGACCTGGAGCACTCCTTCGCAATTGACCACTACATTCGAGCGCGACGTGCAGCTTACCGGCGCACCTCCGGGACCTCCTGCTCCCAACGCGACTTACACCAGCGCGGTGTTTCTTGCTTCCATGGACGAAATGGGCGGTGGTCTCGGCATGCGCCAGAACCTCATGTTCCATTCCTATGATGGCGGCAATACCTGGACCGAAGTCACAGTTGGTTCACCCTTCGAAGGGCCGGGCGATGGTGTCTGCTCCTCCAACAGCTACTTCGCCAAGATGAATCCCATCATTCGGCACATGGGTTGGGGACAGCCCGCAGTTGGCCCGAACGGCGTGGTGCATTACGATTACGCCACCAAGGGTGCGCTGTCCACTGGCGACATCTACTACACACGTTCGACCGACAACGGTAACACCTGGTCTACCCCGGTCCTACTCAACGATCCGGAGACCAACCAGTATCAGAGCCACTGGATGCCATCCCTCTCGGTTAACTACACTCCCGGCACCTTTACCCAGCCGCAGGATGTGACGGCTACCTGGTATGATCGCCGTCAGGCCACCACCTCCTGCGTCAACGCTACCGATCCTGGATGCGCGTATCAGCGTTATGCCGTTCAGTCCTCGAACAATGGCGCCACTTGGGGATCGAACACTGCCATCAGCCCAGTCGAGCCACAGCCAACTCAGGATGATCCCTACATTCAGAGCTGCTACGCTGGCGACTATGACTACTCCACGGCGTTGAATGGCAATGCCTATACCACGTGGACGGACGGACGTGTTGCGGTCGGCGGCGTTCAAGTACAGAACGTCTTCTTTGCCGCTCAGCCCGAGCCTTAAACTTAGTGCGTACGATTGATTCGCGGAGGATAGCCACACGGTTATCCTCCTTTTCGTTTTGGGGGCTCAGATGAGGAGTAGAACGATGAAAAAAAGCTACGGTAATGTTCAGCTCTGGTGTCTGGTAACCGTGCTCGCCGCATGCCTGCTGCAACAACCGGCGCAGGCCCAGGAGACGACGACTGGAATCTCGTGCTCGCAGATTGCTGCGCTTCATCTGGAGAAGCAACAAAACCTGCGCGCCGGATTGACGCTGATTGAGTGTGGAGTGGAGAAAGGCGGCAGGCCCGGCAACTCTGCTGCTGAATCTGATGTCGACGCTCCGCAGCCTCCGAACGTTCTCGTGAGCAACCGCACCTGCACTAGCCCTGCGACTTGTACCAAGAGCACCAGCATGGTGTGGCACAGCACGCGTGCGGCCGATGACACCGTGGTGGTGACCTACAACGATGGCAATGGAACCAGCTTCTCCGGGCTCTCGTTCTCGACCGATAATGGCTCGACCTTCACCGAGATCCAGCCGCCGCCCTTCACCTCCGGACATGGCACGAATTACGGCGATCCGCTGCTGGTTTACAACCAGAAGTTAGACGAGTGGTTCGCGGGCGACCTGGTGAGCGGTTGCGGAGGTTTGGGTGTTGGCATGTGGAGCTCGCCTGACGGCCAGAATTGGAGTGCGGCAAGCTGCGCCCACAATGGCGACGACGATGATCGCCCCTCCATCTGGGTCGATAACAATCCTTACAGCTTGAAGTACGGCACGATGTACGTCTCGTTTAACAACTTTAGCGTGGATGGCGGAGCTATCTTCGTCACCCATTCCGATGACGGCAGCACGTGGAGCACTCCTGCGCAACTGACCACCGACTTCATTCGCAATGTCCAGCTTACCGGCACTCCTCCGGGACCTCCTGGCCCGAACGCGGGATACATCAGCACCGTATTCCTGGCCGGCATGGATGAGGGTACGGGCGGCCTCGGCACGCGGCAGAACATCATGTACCGCTCCACCGACGGCGGAAACACCTGGGCCACAATCGTCATGGGCCCGCGTTTCAACCCGCCGGGTGACGGTCTCTGCTCAGCCGAAAACTTCTTTGCCATGATGAACCCCATTTGGCGCACCCAGGGTTGGGGACAGCCTGGTGTCGGTCCGAATGGCGTGGTTCATTATGCTTACGCCGCGCAGGGCGTGCTCTCCACCGGGGACATCATGTACACCCGCTCGACCGACAACGGCAACACCTGGTCGACGCCCATTGTGCTGAACGATCCCGAGACCAACCAATATCAGAGCCATTGGATGCCGTCCCTGTCCGTCAATTACAGCCCCAGCGCCTTCCGCCAGCCGCAGGATGTCACCGTCTCCTGGTACGATCGCCGGCAGGCTACGAGTCCCTGCAACAACGTTGGCGATCCTGGATGCAACTATCAACGCTTCGGTGTTCAGTCCTCGAACAACGGTGCTTCGTGGGGATCGAATATCGAGATCAGCGACATCATCATTCCTCAGCCGGCGCAGGAGGATCCGGACTTCCCTGCCTGCTATGCCGGTGACTACGACTACGCGACCGCTCTGAATGGCAATGCCTACGTGACTTGGACCGACGGGCGCGTCGCGGTGCAGGGAGTTCAGGTGCAGAACGTGGAGTTTGCCAGCCAGCCCGAACCGTAGGAGTTTGGCTAAGGTAGTGCGGCGCTTCATCGCCGCGCAGAACGCGGTCAATTTCCTGGAGCTGGGGTGGTCATCGAAAATGACCACCCCAGCTCTACAATTTCTACAAGCGCCGGAAACGCCAGCCTGAGAGCCTGCAAAAGTAATTAGCCCAGCGCGGAAGCGCCGGGAACCCGCAATCCCTGACCTCCGAGTCCCTTCAGGGACGGCACACTCCGCCGCCCAACTCCCCGCTCGCTTCTAGCACGCTTTCCAGCGTTCCGAGATCGCGCCAGGAATACTCATCGGCGCGAAAGCCCATGATCTTTTCTCCTTGTCCCGCGAGCCGTAGATAGGCGGGGACAATCGGAAAAACTCCTTCTTCCGTGAGCAGTGAAAAGATGCGACGGGAGATCACATGAATCCCGCAAAACGCTAGCGGATGACTCTGCCGCGCAGAACGTGTCATTTCCACTGACTCACCTTCGGCTTTGCGCCCACACAGCCGGCCGTTACCGTCAAACAACAACTGCCGTGAGCTTGCGCGTTTCTGAACCGCCAGGGTTGCCAGAGCGCCGCTCTCGACGTGGCGCCGCGTCATGCGCTCGAAATCGATGTTGCTGATGACGTCGACATTGTGTAAGAGGAAATGCTCCCCGGATTCATCCGCAAGAAAGAACTGCGCGGCTTTCTTGAGCCCGCCGCCCGTGTCGAGCAGCACTTCCTCCCGCGAAACCTCAATCCGCATTCCGAAGTTGTCGTTGGCCTTCAGGTAATCGACGACCATATCGGCGAAGTGATGCACATTGACGATCACCTCGCGGATTCCGCAGCCGCGCAAACGCGTCAGCGTGATCTCCAGCAGCGTGCGACCGTTGATCTCGACCAGCGCCTTCGGGCGGTCATTCGTCAGCGGCCGCAATCGCGTTCCCAGACCAGCCGCCAGGATCATCGCGCGCATCAGTCCAGCTTCTCCAGTTCTCGATGTTTCACGATGACCTCCATGCCCCCTCGCGCTCGTAGATGCTTGGCCAATTGTTCAGCCAAATACACCGAGCGGTGCTGGCCACCGGTGCAGCCGAACGACACCGACAGGCTCTTAAACCCGCGCTGCAAGTAGTTGTCGGCCGCGGCGTCGACCAGCGCGATCGCATGCGCCAGAAACTGCCGAACCGCTTCCTGTTTTTCAAGATATTCGATGACCGGTGCGTCTTTGCCCGTCGCCGCCTTGAATCGCTCGTCTCGCCCGGGATTGGGCAAGCTGCGCCCATCAAAAACGAATCCGCCGCCGTGGCCACTCTCGTCTCTGGGAAGTCCGCAGTGAAAGGAGAAGCTCATTACTCGAATCGTCAGCTTGTCGGTCTCGGCAGCCACGCCCTGCAATCTCTCCGAGTTCTCCATCTCCGCAAAAGCTTTCATGAGCGCAGGTAACGCGATCGGCAGCTCGACATTGTTCAGCAACCAACGAACGTTCTTCAGTGCATAGGGAATGCTTTGCACGAACACAGGCCTGCCTTCATACAATCCGCGGAAGCCGTACGCTCCCAACGCCTGCATGATGCGAACGTAGACGTAAGCGTAGTAATGCCGCATGAATGCGTCGCGATTCAGCGCGATGTGGCTGGCAAGCTGATCGAGATAATAATGGAGCAATTGTTGTCGCAGCTCTGGCGGCAAATCTGCTTTGGCGTCAAAGAGCAGCGATGCGATGTCGTACTGCAGCGCGCCCTTACGTCCGCCCTGGTAGTCCAGGAAATACGGCTCCCCATTGCGCAGCATTACGTTTCGTGATTGAAAATCGCGATAGAGAAAGTAGTCGCGGTCGGCGCTCAACAGGAAATCGGTAAACCGGCGGCAATCGTCTTCCAGCGCCTGTTCATTGAACACAATTCCTGCGAGCTTCAGAAAGTAATACTTGAAGTAATTCAGGTCCCAGGCGATCGATTGCTCATCGAAGCTGGCTCGCGGATAACAAACGGAGTAATCCAAGTTACGTCCGGCCTCGACCTGAAAGCGCGGCAACACGGCGACAACCTTGCGATACGTCTCGATCACCTGCGGCGCGATCTGGTCACCCGCACGATTCTTTGTCAGAAATTGAAACAGGGTTGTATCGCCTAAGTCTTCCTCTAGATAAGCGTCGTGATCCAGATCCTCAGCGTAAATCTCCGGCACCGGCAGGCCGTTGCGTCGAAAATGTCTTGAAAATTCCAGGAAGGCAACATTCTCTTCGCGCACGTCGTAAAGAATGCCGATCGCACTATATTGCTGATTGCTGAGTCGAATGATGCGCCGTCCGGAGGCGCCAAGCTTGTCGCCGATGGGGCGCAGGGTTTCGGCAGGAGAGCGAAAATGCTGCTCAAAGAGTTTCTTGAGGATGTCCATGAACCCAGTGCCCAGCAATGCTGGTGTGGCGTTACTCGAAGTGAATCAGGTCCTGACCGACTTTAACCGGATTCCCCGGAGCGACGTCAACCGATTTGATTTTACCTGCGTGCTGGGCCATGACGTTGCTCTCCATTTTCATCGATTCCAATACCAGCAGGACTTCTCGCGGCTGCACCTGCCGCCCTGGCTGTACGTTCACTCTTGCCACCAATCCTGCCAGAGGGCTACGAATGACGTTGGGATCGGTATCGACATCCGGCCTGCCTGCCGTGGGCAGCACTTCCGATTGAATCGTGGCGGTGACAGGGGTTGAGGGATCGAGTTCAGTTTCATTGGCGACGTCAACTTCCACTTCGTAGGCTTTGTCCTCAATAACGATCCTGAGTTTCAATCCGCCTCCTTGATTTCCGGCAACTTCCCAATCCCTCAAGCGCTAATTCACCACGGAAGCCACGGAAAGGAAAAAAGGCAGACCGAGATAATTTCGTGTACTCCGTGCTTCCGTGGTGAAAATTCCGTCGATCAGTGTCCGCGCTGAACCAGGTTGTGCGACGTCTGAATCATATCGCGGCCCTGCGAAGCCCAGGCGTTGGAATCGCCATCCACATCTCCAATCATCCTGATCGATAGAATGCAAACCTTCCTGCCGACAAAGGCCTCTGCGGCGGCTTCGATCACGGCCACAATATCCGGCGTCACGCCCTGCTGCCCATCAGCGGAGTTCTTGTGCACAACCAGCGCCGGCGTGGGCTCTTCGCTCAGCAACTCAGTTTTCACCTTTGGCGAGGGACTATCAGCAACCAGACTAACACCTACCACGAGATACCTCCCTTTCTACAGGGGAATGAGTCCATGTTTCTTGGGTGGGCGGAATTCCCGCTTGGTGTGCAAGGATTCCAATGCTTCGGCAAGATAGCGGCGGGTCTCCGCCGGCTCGATGATGTCGTCCACCAGCCGGCGACCGGCCGCAACAAATGGATTCGCAAACGTATTCCGATACAGATCGATCATCTCCTGCCGCCGTTGCTGAGGATTCTCGGCAGCATCGATCTCATGGCGGAAGACGATCTCGGCCGCGCCCTCCGCTCCCATGACCGCGATCTCAGCCGACGGCCACGCCAGCACACGATCGGCGCCCAGATCGCGACAGCACATCGCGATGTAAGCTCCCCCGTACGCCTTGCGCAGAATGACCGTGATCTTGGGAACCGTCGCCGCCGAATACGCGAACAGAATCTTCGCCCCGTGACGAATGATGCCGCCGTATTCCTGCTCCACTCCGGGCAGGAAGCCGGGCACGTCAACAAATGTAATCAGCGGAACATTGAACGCATTGCAGAAGCGGACGAAGCGCGCGACTTTGTCGGAGGCGTCGATATCCAGTGCGCCTGCCGCCACACAAGGCTGGCTGGCAACGATACCTACCGATCGTCCTTCCAGCCGCGCGAAGCCAACAACCGCGTTGGCCGCGAAGCCAGGCTGAATCTCGAAGAAATCCTGATAGTCGACGATCCGGTGGATCACTTCGCGAACGTCATAAGCGATCTTAGGTTCGAGCGGCACAATGTAATTGAGTTCAGGATTCGGAGCCAGCGATTCCGAGCAAGCCAGCCGCGGCGGATCTTCGACGTTGTTCGACGGCAGAAAGCTCAGCAATCGGCGACAGAGCAGCAGCGCACCTTCATCATCCTCGGCGATCAGGTGAACCACACCCGACCGATTCATCTGCGCCGCTGGACCGCCCAACTGGTCTGCGGGCACGCTCTCGCCCGTCACCTGCTTAATGACTTGCGGACCAGTGATAAACATCTGCGCGCCGTGGGTCATGATGATGAAATCGGTAAGCGCAGGGCTGTAGGAAGCGCCTCCGGCGCAAGGTCCACAGATGATCGAGATCTGCGGAACGGAGCCGGACAGCATGACATTGTTATAGAAGACGCTGGCATATCCGGCTAAGCTGTCGATTCCCTCCTGCACGCGGGCGCCGCCAGAGTCATTAATGAAGATGAAGGGGCTGCCCGTCTTGAGCGACAGCTTCATCATGTCGACGATCTTGGCGCAATGAACCTCGCCGGCCGTGCCGCCCAGGACGGTGAAGTCCTGGCTGGCCAGATGTACCGTGCGGCCATCGATCATCGCGCATCCCGTGACAACTCCATCGGCCGGGACTTCCTTGTCCGCCATCCCGAAGTAAGTTGAGCGATGGCGCGCGAAGATCCCGATCTCCTGAAAACTGTCGTGATCGACCAGCTTGGCTATGCGCTCGCGCGAGGTTAGCTTCTTCGATGCGTGTTGCTTGTCAATGCGCGCCTTGCCGCCGCCCCGTTGTATCTCCCTGCGCTTGTCCTCGAGATTCTTGAGGCGCGTATCAATACTGTTGGGAGTGGCTGCAACCGTTTCTGTCGCCATAAGGCTCCTATCTCCGACTACGCCGGAACTGGGACCGTCGTCGCAATCAAGAGTGATCCAGTCAGGATAACTTTGAGCCGCGCTCACAGGATCCAAAGTCAAGCGGTTGCCCTAGCCGTGGTTAAGCCATGAATCTCTGATTCCAGAACGGCCGCAAAGCGAAAACCTGCGAGCACAAGCTTATTTCTATTGAATATCGGCAACCGGCGGCTCGGCAGTTACGGGAGTCACGCTTTGGTGTGATGGAGGGATGCCGCGGGGGTGACACTAGTGCCCGAAATGAAAACTCCCTCCGGCGGCAGCGAACCTCGCGCCACAGGAGGGGGTAACATTTCAGCTTTGGATTCGAGTGCTACCTAATTCACGGTGATGTTGTACGGGATCGACGGAATGCCGTTGGCAACTACCTCCAACTGGCTCGGACCCGTTTCCATGTTGGCCGGCACGTCGAAGGACGTGTAGGTTGGGAGGCTCTTCGTCTGAACCCCCATTGTGCTGTGGTCGTGCGTTTTGGCGTAGAAAACGTGTCCGGTCGCGTTGTTGGTGATGCGGACCAACGGGTAGTTGGTGGCCGTCTCCAACTCGTCCCCAAAGTTAGCAGCTTGTGACAATCCATTGAACTGCTTGCCAAAGACAGGGTAGGTCTGGCCGCGGGTGACGTTGGCCTGACAATACAGGACGAATGGCGCCCAGGGCTGCAGGTAACTGCCTTTGGTGGTGTAAACCTGCGATCCATTGAGCAGCACCTGTCCGGTCGGAAGCACGATCAAGCTGCCCCCGAACGTGCTTACCGTGGGAGTCAGGTTCGTCCCGTCGAATTCGTACAATTCGCCGGAATTGCCTTCAACCAGCGCTTTGCCATTGATCAGCAATACCGCGAAGTTGTCGCCGGCATCGTCGCCGTTAGGAAACGAGGGTCCAGGAGTCCAAGTACCGGGAGAGGTCGGGCTGGCACCGGGGGTGTAGATCGAGGTTTTACCAGAGTTGGCGCCCGAGTGGGTAGCGCCGGTAGCGAATACGGTGCCATTCGGAAGTAGAATGCCAGGTCCAGTTTCTCCCGGAGGACAATACTCTCCACCGCCGTACTGAATGCAGCCGACTTCCGGAGGTCCTTGCAGGTTAGCGATCGTGCTTCCATCCGATACCCACTCCTGCTGCGAGGGAATGTAGCGCTCGGAGTTGGGATTATCCAGAACGTCCCAGGTCAGGATGGTGCCGTCCGGCATCAAGGTCCAACCCTCCTCGGCAAACCAATCAGCCTTGCCGGTTGAGCCCATCGCCGTCCAAACCATGGTCTTGGGATCCAGTTCTGCCATCTCCATATCGAACTTGCGGCCAATGAGAAAATGACCATTGGGCAGGATCGCCGAAGGCGAATCGCCGATATACTCCCAGCCAGTGGGTGGAGTCAGGTTCGTCCAGGTGTTGGCCGCAGGATCGTAGACTGCGCCCAGGTTCGTGAACGAGAACGAGCCGAAGTTATATTCGCCGCCCTCAATAAGAACGCGACCGTCAGGCAATGTCTGCGAGGCAAAGGCATAGGGGTCGTAATTGGATGCCAGGCTGGCCACCTGCGACCAGGTGCCGTTGACGTAGCTGCCAGTAATATCAGGGGTCAGCTTCCACCAATCCTGGCCCTGGTTGCCTTGGGCAAGGACGGTGCCATCGGTTAGTAAAAAGACGATGCCCGCTCCATCGGGCGGTTGGTTTTTGAGATTCGTCAGCGTTTGTGCCTGCAACATGCCGCAGGCCAGCAGGAGCACAGCAACAGCAGTGAGAGATTTCTTCCTCAAGACACACTCCTCTTCTTCTCTTAAATTCGCGAAATTACACACAACAGCGGTGCCAGGTTGATTGGCAGAATCCCATTCCGAGCGGCGACTCTAATGACAGGCGCTGGATGTCAATGCTGAAAACTCTTTGGGGAGTGGCAGCAAGGCGGTTCGAGCTCGGCAAACAGAGTGACAAAATTTTCCTTCAACGACAAGGCCGTGTCAATTGATTTGAGATGGGAGAACAAAATATCAAAAAACAGCACTGACACGAGGGCGGTAGTAGTTCATCACACTGGGCAGAACCCTTTCAGCCCAAAGTCGCCGGGCGCGCAACACGCAACACAAGGTGCAATGGCCATGGGAGATGGCAGGACCTACACCTCGCGAGGAATCGGTCCCGGCCACCTGCAAAACTACCAGTATGGCGCTGGAAAACTACTTCTTCCCCCGAACTTGAAAGGGTTGTATTCTTTTCTCCGTCCAAAGCAGATTCATAATTCATTAACCGAGGGTGAGCGCGCCCACGGGCATGGTGGAGCGCGCGCGTGGTTTCGCGTACCGAGGTACGAAGGATCGGTCCTATGACAAACTTCAGGCAGGCGTTATCGGTCTTTCTCAGCATTAGCGTGATATTCAGTGTTCTTGGCCTCGACGGCTGCAAGAAGTCGGAGCAGCAACCGTCGAACCAGACCCAGCAGCAGGAACAAGGCCAGCCGCCGGCGACGACGAACGCGGCTCCTACGGCGGACCAGCTTTATCAATTGGTCGCGCCCATCGCGCTCTTCCCCGACAATCTGCTGGCGCAGGTGCTCGCCGCCTCGACCTATCCGAACGAGGTCAGCGATGCCTACACCTGGCTGCAACAAAACTCGAGCCTCAAGGGACAACAGCTGATGCAGGCGGCAAACAATCAGTCGTGGGATCCCAGCGTCAAGGGCCTGACGCAGTTCCCCGACGTCCTCAACCAAATGGCCACCAACCTGTCCTGGACGTCGGCTCTGGGCGATGCCTACTACAACTATCCGACCAGCGTGATGAACGCCGTGCAGGTAATGCGCCAGCGCGCGCAAAAATCCGGCAACCTCAAGAGCACTCAGCAGCAGACGGTGACCGTGCAGAATCAGGCCCCGGGGGGCGCGCCGACACCAGCGCCGGCATCGTCGGCACAGGCGACAGCGACGACCGCACCGGCTTCGGCGAGCGCTCCGGCGCCGCAGACCGTTATCGTTCAGCCGCCGCCGCAGACGATCATCATTCAGCCGGCCCAGCCCGACGTCGTCTACGTGCCTGCCTATAATCCCGTGGTCGTATACGGAGCGCCGGTTCCGGTTTATCCGGGATATTCAACCGGAGCTTTGGTTGCGACCAGCCTGATCTCGTTCGGCGTGGGGGTAGCCGTGGGTGCGGCGATCAGCGGTGGAGGCTGCTGCGGATGGGGATGGAATTCGTGGAATTGCGGCTGGCATAACAACACCGTGGTCTACAACCACAACACGTACATCTCGAACTCGAACACCTTCGTCAACCGCAACAATTACTATGCCCACAACAACTACAACAACGTAAACGTCAACAACGTCAATCGCAACAACGTTAACGTCAACAACTACAACCGGAATAACGTCAACGCCAACAATTTCAACGCCAACAACGTCAACCGCAATAACGTCAATAACAACAATTACCGCGCCAACAACTTCAATAACAGCAACTACTCGACACCGAAATTCAATCAGAAGTACGATGCCCCGCAATATCAGAACAAGAACCTGGGCGGGCAGCAAGGCAATCTGGGGCAGAATCGAAGCGGCGAGCAGAACTTCGATCAGAATCGGAATCCGCAAGGCAATGTTGGCCAGAACCGCGGCCAGCAGCCGAACTTCAACCAGCAGGGCCAGAATCGCAACCAGCAGAACATGGGCCAGCAGAACCGTCAGAATCTTGGCCAGAATCAAAGCCGTCCTAACAATACCCAAAACCAAAGTTGGCGCAACGATGCTTCGCGCGGCTACGGCCAGCAACCGCAGCGCGGTACGAGCAGCAGTGCCTTCAGCAATTACGGCGCCGGCGGGAACACCTCGTCGAATAGCGCCCGCGGGCAGCAAAGCCTGCAAGGGACGCGCGGGAGTGGGAACGCTAGCGCCAACCGTAGTAGCGGCAACTTTGGCGCCAATCGCGGCGGTGGCGATCGTGGCGGCGGGCGTCGCTAAGCAGGAAGGGTGAGATGGAGCTCGAAATCAACTGTAGGAGAGAAGAACTGATGCCATCGATGTCCGCTATTCCATCCGCTTCCCCGCTGAACTCGACTCGGTCCTCAGCTGCAGTTCTCGCAATAGCCGCGATAATGCTGTTGCTCTTTACTGCGCCGGTATCTTTCGCGCAACAAGGCAACGAGAAGACATTTGCGTCGCCCGGAGAAGCCGTGCTCGCGCTCTACAACGCGGCCAAGAATCACGACAATCAGGCGGCAACTGCAATCTTCGGCTCCAGCGCGAACGACATTCTGCACACGGGCGATGAAGTCGCCGACAAGAACATGGCGGCGAACTTTGTCACTCATTACGACAAGATGCATCGCGTTGTGCTCGAGCCCGATGGCGACGCAGTCCTCTATATCGGCGCCGAAAACTGGCCGTTCCCGATTCCCATCGTCAAGAACAGCAGCGGCGCCTGGTATTTCGATACCGAAGCCGGTAAGAAGGAGATCCTCTACCGCCGGGTCGGCAGGAACGAAAACGATGCCATCGACATTCTGTACTCGCTGGTGGACGCGCAGCTCGATTACGCTTCACAGCCGCACGATGGCGAAGCCGTCGGGCATTACGCGATGAAGTTCATCAGCGACGACGGCAAGCAGAACGGATTGTATTGGAAGACGACGGAGAGCGAGCAACCCAGTCCCATCGGACCGCTGCTCGTCACCGCGGCCGGCGAGGGCTACGCCATGAAGCAGGGCCAGTCGGCTCCTTATCACGGCTATTACTACCGCATGCTCACCAAGCAGGGAGCGGCGGCCAAGGGCGGCGCGAAAGACTACGTCGTCAATGGGCAGATGACAAAGGGATTTGCCTTTGTGGCGTATCCGGCCGAGTACCGTAACTCCGGGGTGATGACCTTCATCGTCAATCAGGACGGCGTCGTTTACGAGAAGGATCTTGGAGCCGATACCGCGAAGGTTGCGGCTGCCATGACCGACTACAATCCGGACAAGACCTGGAGCAAGGTGGACTAGCGAAGCCGGGGCGTTTTGATTGTGGCTTGGCGTCAGGACACGACCGAAGCCGTGCCCCGATTCAAAACTCATCGATTTACCAGATGAGTCTTGGTCGCTTCGCTACACGCTGTTCAGACAACTGGGATGATTGCAGGAGCAGGCAATCTCTACCTCCTGCGATCCCGCATCGCGGCAGGAGTCGCTGCAGTACTTCTGTCCTTGCGGGACGGTGCAATTGCACGGTTCATGAGCGCAGGTATTGGCTTCGTTTTCTGCCATCGTAATTTTCCTTGCTGAGATTTTTTAGTGCCGACGTGCACCATGGCGATTTGGATTGCCAACCGCACGGCATTGTTGCCCGAAGCGTGGGACAAAGTCAAATCACGCTTGACCGGCAGAGATTTGTTGGCCGTTGAGAGCAGGCTCCTCTGGCAGTCCAAGCGGCACTGTGAAATAGAAGGTGCTCCCGCGTCCGGGCTCGCTCTCCAGCCAGATCTTGCCTCCCATTAACTCAACCAGACGCTTACACACCGACAGGCCAAGACCCGTGCCGCCGTATTTTCGCGTGGAGCTGCCATCGTTTTGAGTGAACGGCTCGAACATAGCCGCGTGTTTTTCTGCCGGGATGCCGATGCCGGTGTCCGAAACTGCGAACCGAAACTCCGCAGTATGGTCGTTGTGGGAGCCGCAGGTCACGTCCACGACCACCTTTCCCAGATGCGTGAACTTGATCGCATTACCCACGAGGTTGACCAGCACCTGCCGCAACCGTTCCGGATCGCCGACAACCGCCGCTGGTAAATCACGACTGACTTGGCAGAGAACCTCCAGCCCTACCTGCTGACCCTGAAAAACGAATGGCCGCACGGTTCGCCTCACAATCTCCTGTAGATTGAAGCTCACCGTATTCAGTCGCAGCGCGCCGGATTCCACGTTCGTGAAGTCGAGCAGCTTGTTGATCATTTCCAGCAACGCAATGCCGGAAGATTGGATGGTCAGCAAGTATTCGCGCTGCTCGGCGTCCAGCGTCGTATCCAGCGCCAGATCCGTCATTCCCAGGATGCCGTTCATGGGAGTGCGCAGCTCATGGCTGATGTTGGCAAGGAATTGACTCTTGGCACGAGTTGCCGCCTCGGCCGCCTCTTTGGCTCTCAGTAACTCGCGCTCGGCATTCCTCTGCAAGCTAATGTCATTGGCGATGGTGGAAATGCCAAGCACCCTCCCCATCTTGTCGGTAATGGCGGAGATTGCCAGCGAGACGGGAATACGGCTGCTATCCTGGCGGACGCATATGGAATCGAACCGCGGAACCTGTTGGCCCCGGAGGACCTTCGCGATGACTTCAGGGACCTCGTGCAGCTTTTCAGGAGCGACCAGCATAGAGATATGTTTGCCGATCGCGTCGCTGGCGGCGTAACCGAAGATTCTTCCTGCACCTGGGTTCCAGGAGACAATCGTTCCATCAACGGTCTTGCCGATGATGGCCGCAACGGACGAGGTGACGATTGATGCCAGCTGAGAGTTGATTCGCTCCGCCTGTTTCCGCTCCGTGATATCGCTGAGAATGCCGTCGGCGAAGAGCAAGCCATCGTGCTCATACGTCCGCAAGGAGCGGCTGCGCACCCAGACCCAGTTGCCGTCTACGCGGCGCATGCGGTAATCGACATCGAAGGGTCGATCCTCCTGGAACAGGGCCTGATAGCTTCTATTCACAAGGTCACGATCGTCCGGGTGGATGCGCGAGATACGCAACTCCTTGCCCCCTGCCAGGACTTCGTCAGGACTATAGCCGAACACTCCCTCAAGGTTGGGGCTGACATAGGTTACGCGGCCTTCCGCATCCATGGTCCAGGTGACGTCGGGCAAGTTGGCCAATAGCCTGCTATATTGCACTTCACTCTTGCGAAGCTCTTCCTGTGCCCGCTTCTGATCGCTGATGTCGATACCCACGGTGAGTACACACGGTTTGTTGTCTTCAAGAATGCGTACTCCGCTCAGATAGCAAGGAATCCGCTCTCCAGATTTCGTTAGCCACGCGGCTTCGATCTCGGCATGGCCTTTTGTCCAGGCTGCTCCCATGGCCTTGGGAACCAGTTCTCGATAGTCTTCCGCAAGCGTCTCGGGACCGCTCATCCGCGACAATTCTGCTGCGGAATAACCCAAGGCTCGCTGGAAGCTGGAGTTCCACCGCACCAGCTTCCGATCGCTGTCCACAATGCAGGTCAGGCCCGGTATGTTCTCGATCAGGTTCTCGAAATTGGTTTTCTCGTGCTTGAGCAGTTCGACATCAATCTCCCGGCGCCGCCAAATGATCAGGGCAATGAGGAAGCTCATCACCGTGCAGAACCCTATCGTGATGAAGTGACATTTCCAGCGGGAGATATGAGGGAAGATCGCCGTCTGGACAACATAATAGACGGTGGTGGCAACCGCCGCGGCCAATGCCGCCCATGCCGCCTTGACGAAGTGAAAGCCCTTGCGCATCGCTGAACCGGAGAAACTCATGCCCGGGCGCCAGGCGAGAGTTCTCCTTTTCTAGAGTAAGAAACAATGCCCCGCAATCATGTGACGTAGCTCACAGATGCATTGGTTACTAGTCCCAAGGTTGTATTTATTCCACTTCGGCAACGGCGGCAACGGCGGGTGCGGGGACGGGTTTGGCGCGACGTACGAAGCGGATCGCCGAAGACATCTCCTGCGACGGCTTCTCGATGAACTGATACATGATCCAGGCGGCCCACATCGAGGCTGCGACACCGATCACGTCCAGCAGCCCAATGTAATAACTGGAATACGGCAGCCAATGCGACAGCAGACCAATGACGCTGACACCGATCGGCAGGTGGAGCAGATACAGCGAGTAGCTGACATCGCCAACGCGGTCCATCGCGCGGCTCTCCATCTTGGAGAAAGCGATCAGCAGAGCAGTCGGCACCGCGACCAGCGGCACCAGCCAGCCGGAGATCCTCGACATCGAGAGAACCATGACCGCGATCAGCCCCAGCATCTCGTGCTTGCGGATGAGCTCTGAACGGTACTGGAAGACGAAGACACCGATGAGAAAAACCGGAAGGTAGTGGAAGACCAGCCTGTCCCAATAGATGGTGAAGTAGGCCGCCATCATGGCTGAAATAGCGACGAACCGCATCCATTTGCGCGCGCTCACCAGCATTGGGAGCACGAGACCGATCAGCAAATACCACTGAAATTCGATCGCCAGCGTCCAGTAGACGACGTTGATCCACTTCACGTGAGCGAGGTCGTTCAGGTAAGCGAAGTGGAGCAGGATGTCGCGGCCGGTAACCGTCATCCGCGGGATGTGGAAGAGCGGCACCAGAATTAAGTTGGTCGCCAGGATCGTGATCGCGATGGATGCCAAATAAGGCGGATACAGCCGAACGTTGCGCTTCAGCACAAAGCGCGGATAGTCACGCAACACGTAGCGCGAGCGATAGAGGCTCCAAGGGATGACAAACCCGGAGATGACGAAGAAGATGTCGACGCCGAGGTAGCCGTACTTGCCGGAGAGCCCGAGATACTTTCCCTGTCCAGCAACGAAGTGACCCCATGCCACCGCGAGCGCGGCAAAGGCTCGCAGAGCATTGATAACGCCGATTCGTTGCTGGGGACGATGGTTCTCCACTTTACAACCATGTTAAACGGATGTACCGGTTTCTCGTCAAACAAGTGTCACTGGAGTGCGTGATTTGTAAACAAGAAAGTGAGCTTTGGCCGCCGCGCGCGATTGAGGTCGGGAATCGCCCCAGGCACAGCGAAATCGTTGGTCTGGAATTTGTTAGAGGCTCTGCGAGCGGCAGAAGGCCCGATCTATCGACTACAATATTGCCAAGGTGATGCCAATGAAGTACCGCCCATCCGCTTCCTGTGTAGGCCCAATCTTTCTGTCTCTGCTGGTCTTATGTCTCGCTCTGCCTGCCGTTGCCGACGATCGTGGTGAGAGCAAGCTCGATCCCTCGCAACCCCAGGGCGTCACGGTCGACGAGATCATCCAGAAGTTTGCGGCCAAGGAAAAACAGTTCAAGATCGCTCGCGAGCAGTACACCTATACTCAGGATGTGACGATCCAGACGCTGGAAGGCAACACGGTCGACGGTCAGTATCATCAGGTCAGCGATATTTTGTTCGACGACAGTGGGAAGCGCATCGAAGAGGTGACGTTCGCGCCACAGTCGTCTTTAGAACGCGTGATCATGACCCAGTCTGACTACGACGACATCCGCCATCGATTGCCGTTCGTTCTAACCAGCGACGAGATCGGCAAGTATCAGATCCTCTACGTGGGCAAGCAGAAAGAAGATGAGCTGGGCACCTACGTCTTCGACATCGCTCCCAAACAGATCGAACACGGGGAACGCTATTTCCAAGGCCGCATCTGGGTGGATGATCACGATTTTCAGATCGTGAAAACCTATGGCGAGACGGTGCCGCAGGTACACAACGCCAAACATCCGGAGAAAGAGAATCTGTCTCCCAAATACACCACCTGGCGCGAACAGATCGATGGCAAATACTGGTTCCCTACCTACACCTACGCCCAAGACACCCTGCACTTCAGCAATGAAGAGGTCGAAATGCGGTACATCGTGAAGTACAAGAACTATAAGCGCTATGGAGCGAAGTCGCGGATCACCTATGAGGGACAGGAGATCTCAAAGGGAGACGCACAGCAGCCGAGCGGAACAACGCCGACAACGCCGAAGCAGTGAAGGCAGCAACTAGCAACTAGCAACTAGCAACTAGCTCAAACCCGTAAGACCGATGAGTTTCTCGGACTCCCTGCGATGTCGATAAAACCGATTGGCAGGCATTTAATTCCAAGAGCGACTGCGTCGAATATTTCTGCGGTGAAAGAGTCCTGTCCCGGGGTCTTAAGCTAGTCGCTAATTGCTAGTTGCTAATTGCTTCTTCACGCCACCCGCTCTGCCGAGCGCTGGGCGGCACGCTGCAGGAAGCGCTTCATGACGTTAGCCCACATCACCTTCTTGCGCTCGGCGCTTTCCTTGATCACGCGTCCCTGAAGGAACATCTCGAGCAGAACTTTCATTCGCAGCGCGGTTAATAGCCCCTGTTCTTGCGCGCTTATTCCGTAGGCTTCGGTGAACGCATCCTGCACGACCGTGATGAGGTCGCGGTTGCAGAACGGATACTTCTCCAGAGCCTCGACGGTGGCGAGAAAGTTCGCTACATCCATAAGCGACGGGCCTTGGCGGGCAAGGGTCGCGAACTCAGAAAAGCCAATGCCGTCCTCAGCCACCAGCACGTTCAGCGGCACGAAATCCTGCAATCGAGCGGAAAACCGCAGCGGCCGCTTCTGCTTGTTGAATGCGCATTTGGCGCTGATAAGGATCGCGTCGGTCGACTCGGCCGGCAGGCCGTCTTTCTGGGCCCGGGCACAGAGCTTTTCCATGTCGGTCAGAAGGCTGTCACAGTCGATCGCGGCCGGCACGCCTGCGGTCGCTTTATGAAACTGCTGCAGCCACTCGCCGGCTTGTCGGGCAGCCTGCTCTAACAATCGATGATTGCCGTTATCGGGCAGCAAAGCGACCTTCATGATGATGCTCTGCAGGGGCAAACCGTGAATCTTGGTGCTGACAACGGCGCCCAGCTCCGAAAAGTCGCCGATGGGCCGCGGAACTCCGGTCAGTTTCCGGCGGCTGGCTGTCTGATGAACAAATTGCAGATTTTGCATTTCATTGTGCGCCAATTCCTGCGGGTTTCGCTGACCCGACTTGCCACGATAGATCTTCGCGTTCACACGCTCGCTGGCATCGGGAAAATCGAGCACGATTTCATAAATGTAATGATCAGGCTTGGGTGTGTGCCCAACCACGCGGGCGGACTTTACCTCTGAGTACTGCGGAAAGTAACCGCAACCTGAAGTGCGTAGCTGACTAACGATATGGTCGAGAGGGCTGTCGGCCATTCATTCTCCCTTGGGACTCGGACATGCCCACCGCGTCCGGACATGATCTCTGATAGTGAGATGCACGCTGGCGCTCAAACGCAAGGAAGTGCCTATTGCTGAGTTCGGTTTTGCCCGAATTTGGCGCAGATTGCCTGTTTTCGCATAGTTAGGAAGCTCGAGAAAATCACTCTCCGGACGTTGTGCGGGCAAAGTTGGTACTTCGATGCCCAGTTTGGAGCAATGGGAACACACACGAGCGGGTCGACTGAACTTCAGATCCGCGGCGACGAATTCGACCAGTCACCGATTCAAGCTCACACCGTAGTGTGATTCGAGTCACAGCACCAGAGTGAGCCATTTTGGCATAACATCTTCATGACACCCGTGGTCTCCCGGTCCAATATCCTGAAGGTCTCTCCGGAGTTGAAGAGTGCTCTGGAGGCTGCCAGCTGCAAGGAACGCTTTTCACCTTCTCAGAGGTTGTTTCGAGAGGAGGACGGCAATGTGGGCGTGTTCCTGGTAACGAAGGGCAAAGTCCGTATGAGCGTGAAAGACTTGCCTAAGCTCGACCGGACGTTCGCTGCCGGTTCGCTGCTGGGGTTGCCTTCCACCTTTACCAGTCATCCCTACAGCTTGACGGCGACTGCCGTGACCGAGGTCGAAGCCCTTCACGTTTCGCAGGAGGATTTCCTGCGGATCATGAAAGAACAGCCAGAGTTGTGCCGCGAAGCCATGGAAATGCTAGGCCGCGAAGTCAGCTTTATCCAGGCCGCGCTCAGCGAACGGCGTAAACAACTCGCCGCCAAGAAGTTTTCTTTAAGCGAAGCGCTGGTCTAGTATTTGGATGCGCCTTTCCCTGGGCTGCGCTCGCTCGGAATGACACGGTGAGGGCCTATTCCACCTCGAAGTCTGCCGTGCGGGCGGACGTCTGATGTCCGGCGGTGTCGATCGCGGTCAGCTGCAGCTCGTACGAACCTGAATTGAGCTTATCCAACGGTAGCCGCATGCCCAGCGAAACCACCGGATTCCCCGGATCGTTGGGCAGAAGGCCGTGCATCTCAAAAGCCTGCGCTCCCGTCTTGCGATCGAGCACCTTCATCTGCAACCCGACTTTCGGCGGATTCGTGCCGGTCAGCAACGGATCGTAGATCTCGATGTAGAAAACTGCCGGATCGGTCTTCTTGAAGTGATCGCTGGCTGTGGGCACGATCTCCATGCCCTGCGAAACCAGCGGTTTACGATCTTCCATCAACTCGGCATTAAGGTTCGATGCCATCTCATTCAACGGATGAACCTCAGTGCTCATGGCGACGGTGCTCATGCTGAGTTGTTTTCCGTCATAGCTATCGACCACCAGCGGCATCTGCAGTTTGCCGAAGTTCGTGCCTCCGGAGTTGAAGGCCACCTTCAGGTCGTAATGACCGGGACCAATCTCAAACTGGGTTTCGTAGTGATAAGGCTGTTTGGAGAATGTCCCCACCATGTCCTTACTGTCGAAGTTGAACTCCACATTGTCGCTGAAGCGCGCGCCAACCGAGCCATCAGATTTGTAAGCGACGCCGAGCACATTCACTTCGGCGTGCTGCTTGCCATTTTTCTTTTCGAATTTGACGGCGCCGGCGGGGATGTCAATCGCCAGATCGACGCGAGCGAGATCTGTAGAAGTGTAAAAGTAAGGCGCCTGCATCGCGGCGACAACGTTGCCGGCCTGCGAGCCAGCGACCTGATTCTCCAACTGCTTCTCGATCGGCTTACCAGCAAGCACATCTGCCGGCCTCACATTGCAGTATCCGCTTCGCGACCGGACGACGCTGTCCCCGCGATCGACCTTGACCTTCAGCGTGTGGCAGCTGCCTTCTTCGGACGAAGACGGCGCGTAAGACAGAAGATAGTATTGCCCCTGTTCCGCGGCGATCTTCTGCAACCCTCCGAGGAGATCGTTGGTGTTACCGATGACGAATCCGCCGGTACCCTGCGCGAGTTCATAGAGAACGTCTTGATTGTGAGCACCACTTCCGACGGTGGGCACGATGCCTTTGGCGTTGCTGAAGGGGGCGTTGGGCGCCAGAATGGTCGGTTGAGTGGTACCAGTTGTGGTCCCAGCATTGCCGGTGCCGCGGCCTCCGCCAGTTCCACCGCCGCCGCGTCCACCGCCGCCGCCGCCCTTTTGTACATAAACGAGATGGGCAGGAGCATCCTGATCTCCATCCTGCACAAGTGCGGGCGCATCATCATCACTCAAGTCGAGCGTCGCCGTAATCAGCTTGGCTGATTGTTCCTCCGGGAAGACTTGCATGGGGGCGGCTTCGCTCACTGCGCCGACGCCGCGTACGTCGATGGGGTAAATCGCCACGTTGGACTTATTGCAGGCGTCGATTGCGGCCGTCAGCTCGGAATACAGCACGAAATCGCTGAGGTTCAGGGGAAAACCCGCCGACAAGAGAACCAGCGATTTGCGGCCCGGGACATTTGCCAATCCCTTGGCCAGATCGCGCAGCGCCAGCAACAGCGTACGCGCACCGAAGTCCGCTTCCATATTGCCCAGCTGCGCGACGCCGGGAGTGGCAGTGGAAGAGACATTGGGCGCTGCGTTCGGCGAGACCGAAGATTGCTTCAACCCCTGCGCTGCCGCCTTCAGGCGCTCGACGTCGGTGGTAAAGTTCTGCGCGATCTGCAGCGTTCCACCGAAGTTTACGATGGCCATGTAGCGGTTCGGACCGCCGTTAGAGGCAATAAATTTCAGGGCTGCGGCGCGGGCCGTGGCCTGATCGCCTTGTTTCATGGTCGAGTTGTCGAAAAACAGCACCAGATAACGGTTGGGATTGACGGTTGGTGCCGTGGCATTGCTCTCCGAAGAGAAGCTCTTGACCGTCTGCTCCTTGCCATCTTCAAAGACGCGGAAATCTTTCTGCGTGAGGTCGCGGATGTAATTGCCCTGCTTGTCGGTAACGACGGTGTCGACGATGACCAGTCCGGTTTCCTTGGTGATGGTCGGGGTGGTTTCGGTGGCCGGAGGATTGGCCTGCTGCGAGCGCGCCGACAATGTCAAAACAAAGGTAAGAGCTGATGCGAGCACGAATCTTCGTAATTGCATGACCTCATCCTCCGCCTAAGGAATTTCTACCGCGCTGCTTTGCGCCGCCAGTTGCCCATCGGCATCACGAACCACCAGGCGCACGATGTATCGGCCCGGCTTCACATCGAAGCTGCTTTTTAACGTGACCCCTGAGTTCACGCGGCTTTCCAGAGTTTCATCCTTCAAGTGCATCTGCAGGACTTTTTGCGTGCCGCTGATGAAATTTCCATCGCGATCAAAAATCGCCGACACTACCGTGACATCATCGTTATTTCTGCCATCGGCTTTGACGAAGCGGAAGCGCCGCACATCCATATGCACCAGCACCGAGAGCCTGGCGTTACTTTCATCCGGCTTGAAGAATTGCGTGTGCAGCTGGACGGGAATCTCGCTGACTTCCTCCTGAGAGAAGACGGCGTCCTGGATGGCCAGCTTGGCTCGCTCCGAGGAGTCAATAGCTCCGTTGGGAGCATAGTAACCTTTGCGAGCCTGGACGGCACCTTCAGCCGGCGGCTTGAGCGTGACCTTTATCTTGTGGTACTTGCCATCGGTCTTCAAATCCTGGGGCGAGAAACCCAGCAGGTAGGAAACCTCCGGCAGCCCTGCCAGGCGGCCAAATCCCTCCTTCAGATCATTGTTATTGTGAAAGAAAGAGCCTCCAGTGGCGTCGGCGAGGTCGGCCAGAATATCGCGATTGGCTTGCTGTTCCATGGTCTGGTACTGCAGCATGGGAGCGGCGATGTTAGGGCTGGGAGAGCGCTGCGCGCTGGCATCGGGCATGTTGGTGTAGAGGCCTGCAGGATCGAGAGAATTGATAACGACGCCGGAATGCAACGCGCGATTGGCGATCTCCGACTGCATCGGCAGGGCATTGATATTCATGAATCCCGGCGATACCAGGATGATGATGCGCTGACCGGGCATTGAGGCAATGCGACGGACGACGTCCTGCAGGGTGGTCAGCGAGATCTGGATTTCCTGCTCGCCAGTCTCCAGTACGCGGCGGGCGACGGTGTGTACTATCCCGACAGGGTTACCGAGACTCAAGCTCTGACCGGCGGGGAGACCTTTGGTAACGGTCGCGGTAGCCGCCGCACCGCAATTGACGGCGTCAGCTGCGGCTACCTGCGTCGCCTGGGCGTCGTTGCGATTCTCAATCGCATCAGCCATGTAATAGCTAATGTCGGGACATGGGGTTAGATCGGTGCGGCTCAACGAGTGCGGAACAATCCGGTTCAAGGTTGCGATCAGCGCGGCGCGATCGTCGGTGAAGTCGAGGCGCACTTGGCCGGAAGTGGTGTAGATGGCGGCGCGATCGGTGGGCTGCAGCACTTGAATCTGGAGAATAGCCGCATTGCGTGCCTGCGCGAGGTCAGGAAATTGCACATGCATGTCGTCGAACAGGTAGGCGATGTAACGACTGGGGATAACCGGCTGCGCGGTCGACGGCGCGGCTGTTTCTTCTGCATTCCCCGGTTCTTCATGCGGCGCTGGAGGTTTCTCGTCGGCCCGCTCGACGCTGAACTTGCTGATGACCTGCGGCTTTCCGTTGTCGAGAAGCTGGAAATCTTCCTGCTTGAGATTCCCGATGGCTTTCCCTTTGGCGTCGCGAACCACAACCCGCACCTCGACCAGATTGACCTTTACTTTGAAGGTCGGGGTCTCGTCATGCTGGCTGATCTCCGGAGTGTTCTGAGACGGAGGTTGCGGCGTCGCGGAAGGAGCGGGCGATTGTTGCGCCGCTGCCGGGACCGGTAAAAGAGCGGATACCGCTAGGATGAAACACGCGAGAAGGCGCTGTCGGAAAGACAGCTGCTTACCCCAGGAAACCCCGATTCTGCTGCTGAAAATCATTTTGCTGCACAATCGTTGTGGCGAACTGAGTTTAGACCATTGTTACGCTGATGCAAACAGTTTCCCTTCAACGCACCATGCCGCGCTTGAGTTGCTGCGAATTCCTGAATACGATTCGGACTATGCATCTTCGCAAACCGGGCGTCAGCGGTTTCCAAGTATGGGCCATTGTCATCACCTTTGTCCTTGCCGGCGGGCAAGCAATGGCGCAAAAACCAGCTGATGAACCTCCCACGCAGCAGCTGCCGGATGAGCCAGCCGCAGCGGCGCGGCGGCCCAATGTGCCGCAGCCGACGGGGATTGCGATTAGCGGCGAGCCGATTGTTACGCTGCAGCGGCCGCCAGTCACCGATCGCAATAAGCCACAGTTTCTGCAAGCCGTCTTCCTGCCGGGACGTGGCATGGCTGTGCTGCAGATTAAAGCTTACCTTCCGGGCAAAGGCGAAATTGACGTGCTGAACGCGCCTCCGCTCGCCGAAGCGGAGCAGTTGCTGAATAAGCAGGACGACGAATTTGGCAATGAGATCTTCAAGATCGGAGGGGCGATCCTGCTGCCCTTTGCCAATCGCATTCGCGGCGATCCTTCGCCGGACGGTAAGACCATCACCACCATCATTCTCGGACGAAAGGTCACGCTGCCGGCGAACTGGAGCGGCACCAATCCTGGAGCGGAGCGGCACGCGATTCACGGGCTGATGCGGAAGTCGCATTTCGAGGACGTCGTCAGCCGCAATGGAGTGCAGAATTCCGCGGTCAGCGCCACGCTGCATGCCGGCAACTTCGATGGCCATTGGCTATCGGACACCGATGTGGACGTCGAAGCCACGCTCAGCTACGACGCCTTCGAAATGACGGTCACGGCCAAGAACGTCGGACCGCGTCTGCTTCCAATTGGGATTGGTTGGCATCCATATTTTGTCCTGCCGGGAGACGATCGCGCCGAGGTGCGGTTACATATTCCCAGCGAGACGCGCGCCATCATGAACAATTACGACGACACGTTTACGACCGGCCAGCGAATGTCGGTGAAGGGGACGCCTTACGATTTCTCTGCGCCTGAGGGGCGACAGCTGGGCACGCAATACCTGGACGACAACTATTCGAACCTGCTGCACGCGGCGCCGGACCAGACGGTCTCGGAGATCATCGACCCAGTGGCGAAATATGGGTTGCGGCTGATAACGCTTTCCCCGAAGATCAGGTCCATCCAGGTTTACGCGCCGCCACAGAAGAATTTTGTTGCTATTGAACCGCAGTTCAATTTACCTGATCCTTACAACAAGAACTGGGGGAGTACCGACACCGGCATGGTGCTGCTCCAGCCCGGCCAGTCGGTCTCGTGGCGCGTTCGTCTGGAGCTGTTCACGCCGAAAGAATAGGTGAGTGAGCCATGCATCGTCTTTCTATCAAGACCCACAAGAAGCGCGAGGTTATCGACATTACGCAGAAGCTGGAAGCGATCCTGTGGAAGCACTATGCCGACAAGACCGGTATCTGCCACTTGAATCTTCTGCACACGACAGCAGCGCTCACCACCGCCGACCTCGACCCCGGTACCGATCTCGATATGCTGGATGCCTTCGACATCATGGTTCCCAAGCTCGACTATCGTCACGAGCACAATCCGGAGCACGTGCCCGATCACATTCTGTCGGCAATGATCGGGACGTCCGCGCAACTGGCCGTAGAAGCAGGACTACTGTTGCTGGGAACTTGGCAGCGGGTTGTGCTGATCGAACTGGATGGCCCCCGCGAGCGTGAACTTGTGATGTCACTGGCAGAGACGGTGTAGGCCGTCGGAGCCCACTTCGAATTCCCTCTTCGATCAAAGTCGCTAACGGTTGAATGGATTCTCCTGCACCCAGTGGAAGCCTCGGCTGATCAGCAGGAACTTTTCGCGGTCGAAGAGCCGCAGTTGCATGCGGACCTTATGGCCATCCATCTGGCCATCGAGGATCAGCTGATCAGGCGTCGGACGTTGGAAGGCGAAGTTAGCTTTCCAGTCCTTGTCGTCGGACTTAGTGAGCACAAGACCATTTGAGTTCACATCGATTTTGACGCCGTAACGCGCGAAGGAATCGTCCATTCGTTGAAAGGACGCCAGAGTCGGGAAGTCGAATACCACGCGCCGCCAGCGACCGTAATCGCTTAGCAGCGGCGAGCGGACCTGGCCGTCAATCGTCATCTGGTCAACATCCCAGATTCCGTATAGCGCTGACTTGGTGCGGCCACCACCGTATTGATGCCAGCCGCTCCAACTGCCATAAGCATTCATTCCCATCAGCCAGATGCCGATCAGGACCTGCACCGCTACGGCAATGCGGTTGGAGCGTGCGCTACGAAAGAGCGGGGGCTGCGTGGAAGGTCCGGCGGCGCGATTGAGGAAGAAGATGTTGGCAAGCCGTTGAAGATCGGGTGCGAGGAGAAATAACGACAGCAGGATAAGGTGAAACGAAAGCAGCTTCACCGGCACGTCGTAGGTCATGTTCAGCATAAAGACCTGCGTCATGTCAGCGAGACAGACTAGCGCCCCCAAAGTCGTCGTGCGCGGAACGATGAGCAGAAGGCCGCCGAGCATCTCGGCGCATCCGGCGAAAATCTCATAGGCAGGCGAAGCGCCAATGGAAGCCCATAGAACTCCCATGTGCGAGAAATTGCCATACGGCTCAACCAACTTCGTGAGATAGGGGAATGGCATCTGCAGGGGGACAGCTTTGGCCCAACCGTAAGCAAACATTTGTCCGGCGAGACAAATCCGAATCACCAGACGAAACCACTTGTGCATGCTGATGTAGTTCTCGCGCCTGCGATCGACGATCGACCAGATCGCGGTTGCGATCGCTGTAAAGACGACCATGACGAACAACAGGACCCAGTCGAAGATCTTGTCGCCGCTGCCGCTGAAATAAACCAGCGGCTTGGTGACGCCAAAGAGGTGGACTGCGGTCCAAGTCACGATCTGGTGCATCGGCGGGAACGTGGAGGGGTCAGGAATGTCCACGTTCGGTAGTGGAACCAGGCTGGTGGAGATCTGCGTCAGCAGGCAATAGAGTCCGAAGTAAATGAAACAGAACCTGAATGCAATGCGAGTGGCAAGGCTCCAGCGTGCCGCTGGCGCAGTACCCGGTTCAGCCTGGAGTTGGATACCCGGAGCAGCCATTCCAACCTCGATCGGAGGATTGCAGGTGGTTGGGAATTATAGCCCGAGAGGTCCGTACTTCTGCTGATCTATTTTCGCCCTGGTTCGAACGGTCCACGTACGCAAGGTTCAGACATCCACGCGAATCAGTTCACCAGTTGCGACGAACACTGGCGCGCGGATTACCGCACCGTTTTCCAAGCTGAGTATCGTTTCCCAGTTATTTTGGAACGATGAGGGATAACCCTTTTACCTGAGAGAAATGCCGCTGGTTGAAGGTAGCTACGCGACTGCTACGCTCCAAAGCAGTCGCTGCGACAATGACGTCATAGAACCCGATCATTTTGCCTGACGCTTCCAATTCTGCCCAGATGCGTGCGTGTTCGTAGGCGGTTTGTTCGGTGTATGGAATGACGGGGAGAGCTTCCAAAATGGCTTCAAGGTAGCGCTGGCGTTTGGTTTTGTGCGGCCTGGAGGCCCGTTCGACGCCGTGCCAGAGCTCGGCTACCGTAATGGCGGCGACTTCGAATTGCTCATCCGGCCTGGCCGCCACCCATCCGTAAAGATCGAAGACACCTCTTTCGCCGCCAACAATGACATCGGTATCAAGAATTATTGCCATCGATCGACCGGGGCCTTTAGAGTTCTGTGGGCATTGCGAAGGTCGCGCCGCCAAGCCTTGAATTCCGCATCCGTCAGCCGAGTTCTGGCCAGGATCTCTGCCAGGTCGTGCCCGGTGCAAATCTTCTCACTGTCCGGAACCAGTCGGGCGACGGGCGAACCGTTCCTCAACAGTACAAAGGTGACGTTCTGATAGTGCGCACGGTTAACGCAATCAGCAAAATTACGCGCTGCGTCCGTAACGCTGATGGAGGTCTTTCGCATGAAATCATATTATCAGATTTTGCTGGTAAGCCCTGACTCAGCGGCTAAACGCGGGCCGTTCTGCACCCCTCTTAAAGCGTGCTCTACCCTGAATGCAACCTACACCATCACTTCCGCCGAGCGATGTTCCAGCTCATGGGCCACGGCGATCGACAAGCGCCGTATGCCTTCGCGAATCTGCTCCGGCTGAGCGTTGGAGAAATTCAGGCGCATGTGCGAACCGGCGTCGCCGTTGGGGAAGAACGGATCGCCCGGAACGAAGGCCACATTCTGCCGCAACGCCAAATCCAGCAGCCGAGACGAATCGACTCCCGGCGGCATGGTGACCCACAGGAAGAGTCCGCCGTGCGGGTGAGTCCAGGAAACGTCGGGCGGGAAGAAATCGCGCAGTGCCTCCAACATGGCATCGCGCCGCTCTTTGTAGGTGGCGCGGATGAGTTTCACGTGCTCGTCGATGAAGCCGTCGCGCGCGGCTTCGTAAACGACCATCTGGGTGAAGGTGCTGGTATGGAGATCGGTGCTCTGCTTGAGCTGCACCAGCTTGGCGATCACATCCGGCGGAGCAACCATCCAAGCCACGCGCAGTCCCGGCGCCAGCACCTTGGAGAATGTGCTGAGATAAATGACGTTGCCGAGCTTGTAACCGTCGTCGCGGGCAACGTTGATGCGGTCCAGCACGACCAGCGGCGTGATGTGCTCACCTTCATAGCGAAGCTGGCCGTAGGGATCGTCTTCCACAATCGGGATACCGTACTTATCGGAGAGCGCGACCAGTTCATCGCGCCGCGCCCGAGAGAGCGTGACTCCGCCGGGATTCTGGAAGTTCGGCAAGATGTACATGAACTTCGGCCCGGAGCGCAGCGCCTGCTCCATGTTGCAAGTCTGGAGGCCGTCATGGTCGACGGGCACGGTGACGTACTCCGCGCCCATCAGGTCGAAGGCTTGCAACGCGCCCAGGTAGGTGGGCGACTCCACCAGAATACGGTCACCGCGATTGATGAGCAGCTTGGCAATCAGATCGAGCGCCTGCTGCGAGCCCGAAGTAATCAGAATGTTGTCGACGCTGGCAAGAATGCCGTATCGCGCCATGTGGGCGACGATGAGCTCGCGTAGCGGACGATAGCCTTCCGTTGGGCCATATTGCAGCGCGATCGCCGACTGGGTCGATAAGACCCGGTGGCACGCCTCTTGAAAGCGCGCCACCGGAAAGACCTCAGGGGCGGGCAAGCCGCCGGCAAAGGAGATGACCTCAGGACGTTGGGTAAGCTTGAGAAGCTCGCGGATGATAGAACTTTTGGCTGTCTTGGTGCGTTGCGCGTAACGATGTGCCCAGGGCGCGGCCATAGGATGCCTCCATCAGAACACCTAACGCTAGCGCGGAAAAAAGTGGCTGTCAGTGATGGCCGACACGCGTGCACGGGCAGGTTCCTGCCCCAGCCAAACGCAGGCTATGACGACAATCCGGCCACAGCCGTCCAGCCGCAGGGATCGAAACTGTTCAGCTCTTGCGGGAGGTTACGGCGTAGAACTCCGCTACGTCCTGCTCGACTTTTTTGCTCTTACACCTGGGGCAGCGAATTTTCTCCGTGTCGTGCTCCTTCAATGTGAGGACGGATTCGAATGAGTGGTGGCAATCTTTGCAGATGTATTCGTAGACTGGCATGGGGCCCTCCACAATGAACCGTTGATCGTAGCACTCTAGATACGCCGCAGCGGACAGGGAGTCAGTGACGGAGATCACGGGAGGGTAGTGCAAGGATATGAGGCGGCAGGGACAGTAAATGGCCCCGCCCTAGCCAACCGCAGGCTAGAACGGGGCACCCGTTTTCTGATTGTGCGCAGCGTTCCGCGGGCCTGAAGGCCCACACTACCCGGACTCAGCCCTTGTATCCCGCTCCGCGCAGGGCGCTCTCGAAGCAGTGCATGAAGTGATGCACGCTCTCGGTTGTGGCCAGCGGTCCCATCAAGCCGACGCGGAAGACCTTGCCGGCGAGCGGTCCGAAGCCGCCTGCGATCTCGATGCCGTTTTCCTTCAGCAGCGTGGTGCGAACCTTCGCGTCGTCGACGCCTTGCGGCACCTTGGGCGTGTTCAGGTTCCAGATACGATTGGCCGGCGAGAGCACGTGCATTTCCAGACCCAGCGCTTCCACCTTCTTCACGAACTCCAAATGCGCCTTGTGATGGCGCTCCCAGCGGTTCTCCAGGCCCTCTTCCTCGATCAACGCCAAGCCTTCGCGCAGCGCGTAGAACATGGTCGCCGATGCGGTGTGGTGATAGCGATGCGACTGAATCAGGTAATCGGCGATGAGGCTGATGTCGAAGTACCAGGAGGTGTTGGGAGTTTTGCGAGTCTTCAGATGTTCCAGCGCGCGCGGCCCGACGGTGATGGGCGACAGTCCTGGAGGACAGCTCAAGCCCTTCTGCGAGCAGCTGTAGGCGATGTCGATTCCGGTCTTGTCGACCTCAACCGGCATGGCGCCCAGCGAGGTGACGCAGTCGGCGATGACCAGCGCGCCAACTTCATGCGCGGCCTTGCAGATGGCTTCGCCCTTCTGGAAGGCACCGGACGAGGTCTCGGCCTGAACGTAGGTGACGACCTGCGGCTTCTCGAGACGAATGAACTCGGCTGCTTCCTCGTCGCTGAAAACTTCGCCCCAGGGCTTCTCGAGGCGAACTACGTTGCCGCCGTGGCGGCGCGCCATCTCGGCCTGGCGATCGCAGAAGAAGCCGTTTCCGAAGGAGGCGACCTTGGTGCCGGGCGAAACGAAGTTGCTGATCGCGGTCTCCATGCCGCCGCTGCCGGTGGCGGAGATCAGGAAGGTCATCTCGTTCTTGGTGCCGAAGACCTTGCGAAGCAGTTGCTGAATCTCGTTAGAAATCTGGAAGAAATATGCGTCAAGATGGCCAACGATGGGTTGTGCCATCGCCTGGTAAACCCGGGGATGCACCTGGCCGGGACCAGGTCCGTATAAAAGTCGTTTGGGGGGATGTATGGAGATCTTATCCATGATTGCGGTAGGTTCGGCGACAGTTGCCATTCAGCGCTCCTTTGCCTAGTAATGGATGTTCTCAGTATAGGAAGGGTGCGGAAAGTGTGCTGTGACCTGTGAACATTGCAGTGGGGCATAAACAGGGGTCAGTGGTCGGTGGCTAGTTAGATACGTTGGTAGGAATCTGGGTGAGGGACACCGTTGAGCCGGCTGGCCTGGCAATTTGACCGGGTTCTGGGCGCGAGTCGATTGCGTTTGTAACGGCGTCCAAATATGGTTAAGGGAACGAACCTGGGCGAATCATCGAATACAGTAAAGGTGCGCGGGCGGGAATCCGCGAAGATGCGAATATCAATCCGTTTTCCCCTGCTTCCATCACTGGCTCTTTGCCTGGCAATGACGCCGGCCTTCTGCGCGGCGCAAACCGAGCAGCCCACCAAATCGGCGGAGTCAGCCAAGCTGCTTAAGAGCGATCCGCTGCATGTATTCAGCGAGTCGGTGCAGCAGCTGTCGAGCTCGGTGACCAAGTCCGTAGTGCAGGTACTGACGACCGGCTTCGGGCTGTCTAGCGACGAGGACAAGAACGACACGGCGTATCTGGAGGCGGAGCGCGGGATTGGCGCGGGCGTGGTGCTGTCGTCCGACGGCTACATCGTAACCAACGCGCACGTGGTGCAGGGCGCGCGCAAGATTCGGGTGCGTTTGCAGGGACTGGACAAGCAGACGGCGGCCAAGGTGGAAGCCTCGCCTCACGGACCGATCGAAGCGAAGCTGGTGGGTATTGATCGTGTAAGCGATCTCGCCGTGCTCAAGATCGACGTCAGCGGATTGCCGACGCTGCAGCTGGCCGACTCGAATGACTTGAGGCAGGGGCAAGTAGTGTTCGCATTTGGCAGCCCGCTGGGACTGGAGAATTCCGTCAGCATGGGGGTGGTCAGCGCGACCGCGCGGCAGATCGATCCCGACAAGGCGGAGATTTACATCCAGACCGATGCGCCGATTAATCCCGGCAACAGCGGAGGGCCGCTGGTTGACGTCGATGGTCACGTGGTCGGAATCAACACCTTCATTCTGTCCGAGTCGGGCGGTAATGAGGGATTGGGATTTGCGATTCCTAGCGACGTAGTGCGCAGCGTCTACGAACAGCTCAAAACTGAGGGGCATGTGCATCGCGGGCAGATCGGCGTCTATCCGCGAACGATTACGCCGGAGCTGGTCGAGGGGCTGCACCTGCCGACGAATCGAGGTGTCCTACTGGAAGATGTGGTACCTGGTTCGAGCGCCGATCACGCTGGATTGAAGGTGGGAGACATTGTGGTGAACATCGGCGGGAAACCGGTGGCTGACGTGCGGCATTTTGCCGTCGATCTGTATGCCTACCGGATCGGGCAACAGGCTGAGGTTGGTGTTCTGCGCGACGGGCAGGTGCAGACGGTGACCGTGAAGGTGATGGAGCGCTCGGATGATCCGGAGCGCTTCGCGGATATGGTGACGGGCCCAAATAACCTTGTGCCCCGGCTGGGAATTGTTGCGGTGACCATCAACGACGAGCTGCGCGAAGCCATCGGCGATCTGCGCATTCCCAGTGGCGTGCTGGTGGCCGCGCGAACGCCCAGCAGCACATTATTGGGCGAAGGCCCAGAGCCGGGAGACGTTATTCACGCCTTGAACGGCGTGCCCATACGCGACATCCAGCAGTTGCGGCAAGAGCTGCACAAGGCGAAAGCAGGCGATACGATCGTGCTGCAAGTGGAGCGGGATGGGATTCTGAGGTATCTGGTGTTGGAGACGGAGTAGGGGCCAAGGGAAGCCAAGCATGACACACAGCCAGGACGCAAAAACATCAACAAAACGCGAAGAACCGTGGCTCAGCTTGCGTGGTTCGTTGAAAGACGTCTTCACGCGGTTGGGTGGAGGGGAAGTTTACCTTCGAAACCAACGAACAATTTCTACGGTCCTGGTGAACGTAACCGAGCCGTGACCGACGCAACTCCTTAACCGCGGTTTCGTGCGTGTCCGTCGCTATCGTTATCACTTACTTCCAGCATGTTCTGGTCTCATCTCGGCGGGACTTGGTCCACGACAATCTGAAAGAAGCGGCTTTCACCCGGCTCAATCGGAACGATCTTCTCAATCTTTTGATGACAGTGACGACTCATGGGGTCGCTTTGGTCTTGAAGCGCCCAGGTTAGCAAAAGACGGACGAACCTGGGGCACCGAGCTGAAATACTGCTGAGATACTACTGTCGCACGACCACGTGCCCCACGTCACAGACAAGCGTCAAAAGAGCGGCCTACAATCAAGACTACCGGGGCGTGTCGAAAAGACTCTTCTAATATCGGCCAGCCCGGTCTCCCAGAGGCGCGGCATGCGTGTCGCATCGAAGACGGTTCACTTCCCTGCTTTTCTTCTCCTACAGGACAACCATACTTATTTGCGAACCGAACGTTGCTTCGCGTGCGGTCTCATCAACGGCGCGTCGACAGCTGCGCAGATCGCATGTATGGAAGCCTGAGACAAAGGTGAGCCATGGCGGTGCTGAGCGTTCAACCAAGAATCGCAGTCAAGAACGTGTTGGTGGCTACGGACTTCTCACCGGCATCAAACGTGGCCCTGCAGTATGCGATCGCCATTGCACGACGTTACGGATCGAAGATTCACCTGGTGCATGCGATTGCGCGGGACAAGCACGAGCCGGGAGTGCCGCGCACAGGCACGCTCTGGGGCCACACCACCGAAGCTGAGGCGGCGGAAAAATTGAGCGCTCTGGCTGCCGACTTCCCTGACCTGGAGTGCTCGCAGTGGGTGTTACAGGGTACAGAAGAGCAAGTGGTCGAGCGGTTGTTGTCGTTCGACCAGGTCGATCTGGTGGTGATCGGAACGCACGTGGCGAAAGGCATCAGGAGATTCGCGATCGGCTCGGCCGCGGAGCATTTTTTCCGGCATGTCCATTGTGCGGTGCTGGCGGTGGGACCGTCAGCGAGGCCCTGCCGGAATGAGTGGGACCCGAGGCACCTGCTGTTGACGACGGATCTCCAATCGAGTGAGGCGCCGGCGACGCACTGCGCCATGCTGCTTGCGGGGGAGCACGAAGCACGGCTCACCCTGCTGCACGTCGCGCCGCCGGCACCTGCCCCCTTTCCTGAGAGCCAGCAGGTGGTAGCGCGACCCTACTTTCAGTCGCGGCTGAAGGAATTGTTGGCGTACAAGCCGGAGCCGGATTACCCGGTGGAGTTCCTGGTGGAGTTTGGCGACGACGCAGTGGCGGAGATTCTTCGCGTAGCACGGGAACGAGCTAGCGACTTGATCGTGCTCAGCGTTCATCGTGAGGAGCCGTGGGGCTTTCACTTTGTACACGAAGCGTATCGCATTGTGGCGGAAGCGCTTTGTCCAGTTCTGATCACGCAGCGCGATTTGTGAGGGTTCGCCAGCAGTGGAGGATGCGCGCCTTCGTTGCAGCCAGGATGATTGCCGCAGTAATTAATCTCGTAGACCATGTTGGTGACGGAATTCACCGCTACCGCGACAGGATAGTTGCCTACGGTGACTGTGGCCGTGAGGGTATCGGTGTTGCCGTCAATCATGCTCATGGGTCGTGCCCGAAGAGTGGGGTGTGCGCCATGAGCACAGGGTCTAATTTCGACGATCGGCGGAGGCCCCGACCTAGACCTTAGGTTTTGTGCCAGCGGCCTTCTAAGGCCGATTCCTTGGGTTCCCCAATCTGACCGTGTTTTGGCCGGAGCGGCAGTGCGCCTCGCAGGTCCTCGACTCGCAGCGCTCGCTCCCAATGACGAACACGCAAACAAAGGACTTAGCCGGACGCAATTGGCAGAGTTGTCATTCCGGTTTCAACCTGCTTCAGCGGGTCCGTGCTCGGGATGATAATACCGCCGGGGATTAGTCGATAGGGACGGTGTCAATGGGATGGGTCAACAAGCCTAGAGGACACGGGATGCCGATGCGACGAATCGTAAAGCGCAGACGCGGCCCTCGACAATCAATGGCGATCCGCCCGATACCGGATCGGACGGCAGATCGAGACCCATCAGCATCCCGACCACGGGCCCGCGTCTGCAAGCTCGCACATCAGCATCCAGATTGCGCACGATCGGCGCGCTTCGGGGAAGCGGACGCTCGCCGCGCAAACAGGTGCGCTCTGATGACAGACGTTATGTGCGCTCTCAACAACTCGACCGTGCGACCAGGCGAAGCGGCGCAACATCGGCGCGTGCGTTCAGGGTCGCAACGCGACAGGCTACTTCAGCCTGCGTGCGATGCTGGGATTTGCGCCGCTCCGTCCGGTCAAGCCCGGCTTATACCATCGCGTGCGCAACTCTGGCCGACGAGAACTCCATCACCTCCGGCTTCACCAGTTGGTCGAAGTCGCGGTACGCCATCTTGATGAGCTCGTAATGCGAGCCGGCATTGAAGGCGATCTCGCGGTCCTCGGCGAGCGACTCGTCGACGTAAACCGGAATGCCGTACAAGTTGCCGAACGGCGGCATGGCGCCGGTTTCGCAATCCGGAAAATGCTGCTTGAACTCGCGCTCGCTGGCCAGTTCCGCCGTCTGCACTCCGGTCAGGTGGCGCAGCGCCTCGAGATCGACCTGGTACGACGCGGGCAGGACGGCCATACCAAGGGCGCCATCGAGCTTGACGATGACGGTCTTGGCCAGCTCCTTGCCCGAGATGTGCGAGATAGCCGCAATCCCCTGCGCCGTGTAGGCCTTGGAATGAGAGATGACGACGTACTTTGTGCCATGCGTATCCAGGAATGCTTTGACTTTGTTCAACGGCATAGCGACCTCCAAAAGAGGTTTGTGGCGGATCCGAGATCCGCGGATGTTGCAGAAGGATAAAGGAAATAACAGCACATAAGGCTCTCCTCAAACGCCGGAGACGTTGTCACAAACCTCTTTGTCCTGGGTTCCGCGTAGCTCGCGGGCTTCTTGAGAAGAGAGTGTCGCATTCGGCTACCTCCTTACGGTCAGGCAACCTCGTGTGCCATCAGTCTAGCCCGCGCTAAACATCGCGCAAGCACAGCCGTCACATGCCGGTTGTGACAAGCGAAACTGGAAAAGATTGGGTTTTGGAGAAAAATCGTGAAGGAGTGGAAATGCAGAGAGACGTGATGCGGTCACGTGTGCTCGCGTCTACAGTAGGAAGAACTTGTGCTATCGAACGACTTGCCGCACCGGTTCGAGATTCACGCCTTTGCCCGGCGGCTCCTGCTTCCCTTCGCGCTCCAGCGATTCCATGGTCGATAGCACGACGCTGGTTACGTGGTCGATACCATGATCGGAGTTCAACATGAGGTGGTACAGGCGACGGCACGGCCACTCCGCATTGAAGTATTTGCGGACAAACGCGGCGCGCTCGCGATCGATGGTGTCGACCATCTCGGTCGCTTCTTTCTCGCTCATCTTCAGCTTGACCAGCCGGCGGATCTTGGCGTCGCGCGAGCCGTATACGAAAAGGTGGAACGCGTCCGGCCGCGCCCGGAGGATGTAAGGAGCGCCGCGTCCGACGATCACGCAGTTCCCTTCCTGCGCTTTCTTCTCGATCACGTGATGCGCATGCTCCACCAGTTCGTCGGCGCCAAAGACCTTGTCCTCGGAGATGGGTAATGAGCGCTCGTAGCTTCCGCGCCAGAAGACCTTGGCCAGCCGATGCATCAGCGGATCGCACTTCTCTTCCCGGAGCCGCACCGCGCTCTCGTCGACCGACGCCATCTTGGCGATCTCGCAGGTCAGCTGTTGATCGAGCAACTGCCATCCTTTGCGCCGCGCCAATTCCGCGGCAACCAGGCTGCCGCCCGCGCCGTACTCACGTTCCACGGTGATGATCCTGAACATCCCCGCACCTCCCCGACCCCAACTTTCCAGCATGATACTCCGCTTTATTTATACCTGATGAAAAAGTGTATCGACGCCGTTGCCCCCGGTCGGTTCGACCTCGCATTGCCGGACGCAAATTGTCCTCAAGCAGATGGGAGGACACTCGCCCATCCCGTAACTGACAACCGACCACTGGCAACCGACAACTGCCCCACCATAATCGAAACTAATCCTCCGCATAAATACTTTGAATTTCTCATTTGCCGCAAAACCCGATATCAAGTTTGTACCAGTGCAACACAATCGACCGATTGCCGCGCGGCAGGTCGGAAGAACCATCTCTCCGCAAGCGTCGTCAGCCTGCGCCTCATCGGCGCGCGTTCACATTCACTGCAGTCGAACCGATTCAGCCTAGTTCGTGGGAGTTCTGCATGCGGTTACTCCGAAAACTCACTCCACTATTATTGACGCTGCCGCTGGCGGGCACGTTAGCCGCGCAATCGGCGCAGCCGAGCATCGCGCAATTGCAACAGCAGATCGCCGACGCCAAAGGCTCGGCCGACAACGCCTGGATGCTGGTGTGCTCCGCGCTCGTGCTGCTGATGACTGGTCCCGGCCTCGCGCTCTTCTACGGCGGCCTGGTGCGCAAGAAGAACGTGCTGGCCACGATGATGCAGAGCTTCGCCATGATGGCGCTCATCACCGTGCTGTGGGCGATCATCGGCTACAGCCTGTGCTTCGCCTCCGGCAACAGCTTTATCGGCGGCCTTGAGCACGCCTTCCTGCACAGCGTCGGCGCCGCGCCTGATGCCGATTACGCTGCGACCATTCCGCAGCAGACCTTCATGATCTACCAGCTGATGTTCGCCATCATCACGCCGGCGCTCATCTGCGGCGCATTCGCCGAGCGTATGAAGTTCAGCGCCATGCTGCTGTTCATGGTGCTGTGGTCGCTGATTGTTTATGCGCCGATGGCGCACATGGTCTGGGGCAAAGGCGGATTGCTGAATGCCAGTCTGGGCGGGCGTTTCCCGACGCTCGACTTCGCCGGCGGTACGGTCGTTCACATCACGTCGGGAGTTTCGGCGCTGATCTGCGCGCTGTTTCTTGGCCGCCGCGTCGGCTTTCCGAAGGAGGCAATGCCACCCCACAGTGTGGTACTCAGCTTTATCGGCGCTTGTCTGCTTTGGGTAGGATGGTTTGGATTTAACGCCGGCAGCGCGCTGAGCTCCGGCAGCCTCGCCACCAGCGCATTTGTCGCGACTCACTTCGCAGCCGCGACCGCAGCGATCGGCTGGGCCGTAGCCGAATGGATTCGCAATGGCAAGCCTAGCGTGCTCGGCGCGATCTCCGGATCGGTTGCCGGACTCGTCGCCATCACGCCCGCAGCGGGATTTGTCAGTCCCATGCCTGCACTGTTGATCGGACTGATCGCCGGCGTCTTCTGCTACATGATGGTCGCGATGGTGAAAGCCCGCCTCGGCTACGACGATTCGCTCGACGCCTTCGGCGTGCACGGTGCTGGTGGAACCATCGGCGCGCTGCTGACCGGTGTCTTCGCGGCCAGCGCGGTCAATCCCATCTTCAAAGATGCGCAAGGCCACACGCTGCCCTCGGGCATGATCGACGGCAACTTCCGCCAGCTGGGCAATCAGGCCGTAGGCGTGTTGATCGCGATTGTGCTCGCCGCCGTCGGCACGTACGTCATCTTGCACATCGTTAATCTGATACTTGGCGTGCGCGTTTCCACCGAGGACGAAGTTCAGGGCCTTGATCTCTCCCAGCACGGCGAGGAAGGCTATTACTGGGAAGCGTCGATGCCGTGAGGGCCTTAATTTATGACGAAGCTTGAAACTGTAATTCAACCCGCAAAGTTTGATGCCGTCAAAGACGCGCTGATCGAGATCGGCGTCGAAGGCATGACCGTGACCGAGGTCCGCGGCCACGGCCGCCAGAAGGGTCATACCGAGTTCTATCGCGGCCGCGAATATACCGTCGATCTTCTGCCCAAGGTGAAGATCGAGATGGTCCTGCCCGACCAGATCGTCGACCGTGCCATCCAGGCCATCACTAACGCCGCACGAACCGGCAAAATCGGCGACGGCAAAATCTTTCTGGCGCGAGTGGACGAGGCCATTCGCATCCGCAATGACGACCGAGGCGAAAACGCGCTATGACCACCGGGCCGCAGCCATCGGCAATGCCTGCCCCCAAGCTGCCCATGGCAACCCCTGCGGCCAACTTCCCTCTGCGCGACAAATACCGCCAGGAGTCGCAGCACATCCAGCGCGATTTCGAGGCGGTGGGCTCGGGTCTCGCTTCGCTCAGCAGCCGGACGCGGCTGGTGGATTCGCTGTGTCTGACATTGTGGGAGCAATGCTTCGCCGGCCAGCACAATTGCGCCCTGATCGCGTTGGGAGGCTATGGCAGAAGCGAGCTCTTTCCCCATTCTGACATCGATCTGTTGTTTCTGGCCGATGACGAAGCTCATCGTGACCGCATAAAGACTGGGGTCACAAGCCTCTGTCAGACATTGTGGGACTGCGGACTGCGCGTCAGTCCTACAACCAGAACCCTCGCCGACTGTGGCCGCTTCGACCAGAACAATCTGGAGTTCACGCTTTCACTTCTCGACTGCCGCTTTCTTGCCGGCGACCAGACGCTGTTCGAGCGCCTGCACGGCAAGACTTTGCCGCAACTCATCGCCCGCGAATCCGATGGGCTTCTCCAGCAGCTCTCCGAGATAACGCAAACCCGGCGTCAGCGCTTCGGCAATACCATCTTCCATCTTGAGCCGAACGTGAAGGACGGGCCCGGGCGGCCTGCGGGATTGTCACGTAACCCAATGGGTCGGCATGATCGTCGCACTCGCATCGGGCCGTAAGCCTGACCTGGTTAGCGTGCAGGCGAATGGCGCACACGGCGAGATGCTGGCGGCACTGGAGTTCCTCGCCTCCAGCCGCTGCTACCTGCACTATAGGCACGGCCGCGACGACAACACCATCGCCTGGGCCGCCCAGGAAGAAATGGCTGCGCGCGGCATCGCTACTGGCTCAGGACCGGTCTCGCCCTCCGAGTGGATGCGGCTTTACTTTCGCCACGCCAAGGCGGTCCATCGCAACAGCTCGCAACTGCTCGGCCAGATCTCGCAGGAACGCTCGTCGCTCTACCGCTCGTTCCAGCATTGGCGCTCGCGGGTTTCCAACAGCGAATTTTCGGTCGTCAATGGCCGCGTGTTCTTCCAGCAGGCAGCCGACGCTCGCGAAGCGTCAGTGGTCTTGCGGCTCTTCGCATTCATCGCGCGACATGGCTTCAGCTTGAGTCCCGAAGCCGAGCGGCGTATTAACGATGCTCATCTTCGTCTGGCTGAAACCATGCCCCAGGATCAGTATCTGTGGCAGCATCTGCGCGAGATCCTGACGCAGCCGCGCGCCTCCGATGCTTTGCGCGCCATGCATTCGCTCGATCTGCTGACGCGCGCCGTTCCTGAGTTCGAAACCATCGACCTGCTCGTTCTTCGCGATCTCTACCATCGCTACACCGTCGACGAGCACACCTTCATGGCGATCGATGTCCTGCATCGCATCAAAACCGACGGGGACCTGGCGCTGCAACCCTTCGCCGAGCTGATGTCGGAGCTGGAGAATCCCGGACTGCTCTTCCTCGCGCTTTTGCTGCACGATACCGGCAAAGGCCTGGAAGGCGGCGAACACATCCACGGCAGCCTGCAACTGACAGTTGCCGCGGTTAAGCGTATGCAGCTCTCGGAAGATGACGCTGCAACCGTATGCTTCCTTGTCGCCAACCATCTCGAGGCTTCATCCACTCTGCGCCGCCGCGACATCTACGATCCCGCGACCATTCGTGAGTTGGCCGCGAAAGTCGGCACGCCCGAGCGGCTGAAGATGCTCACGCTGATGACACTCGCCGATATCAAGGCGGTGAATCCCGAGGCACTGACACCGTGGAAGGCCGAGAACCTGTGGCGGCTTTACACTCGCACCGCCGGCCACTTCGATCGCAGTGCCGATTCTGAGCGCCTCGACGCGGACGTCTCGACCGAAGCAATCGATAAGATCATCGCTATGTTGCCGGAGCGCCGCTCCGAGCTGCTAAAGTTTCTCGACGGCCTCCCGCAGCGCTACGTGCTTTCGCACACGCCCGACGAAGTTGCCGAGCACTTCCTCATGGCCGGGCAGCTGTCCACCGAGGCGGTGCAACTCGGATTGCGCGCGGTCAGCGGCCAGCACGAGCTGACCGTCGTCACCGCCGATCGCGCCGGTCTTTTCCGAACGCTGACGGGCATTCTCTACGCGTGGGGAATGGACATCACCAAAGCCGCTGCATTCTCCAATCGCGCCGGCGTGGTCGTCGATGTCTTCTGCTTCAAGGATCGCTTCCGCACGCTGGAGCTCAATCCTCCCGAGCGCGAACGCTTCAAGCGGTCGGTGCGCGAGATCCTGATGCGCGAAGCGCCGCTCGAGCCGTTGCTGGAATCGCGCCTTAAGGCCGATCATCGGCCGGTCAAGCTCACGGTCGAAACGCGCTTGCGTTTTGACGACGAATGCTCGCCGCGCAGCACTCTGCTCGAGGTCGTCACGCAGGATCGGCCCGGCTTGCTGCACACCATCAGCTCGGCGCTGACCAGCGAACATTGCAGCATCGAAGTTGCGCTCATCGACACCGAAGGTCCGGTCGCGCACGACGTCTTCTACATCACGTGTGCCGGCAAGAAGCTCAGCACAGAAACCATGCGCGCCATCGAATGGGCGCTGACTGCAGAGCTCGCCGACACGTTGCCCTCCACCTGGTAATGGCTCGCTCACTCAAGACCGCCTCCTCATCCGCCGATAAACAAAGCGAGTCACATCTTCCGATTCTGCTGCTGCCGTCGGACAGACGACGCGAGGGAGGTACCGGAATCGTTATGTCCGCCGGTTGGGACTACACTGCTGCGCTGGAACGGGTCGGAGGTGACGAGCCTCTGCTAGTCGAGCTGATCGCCATCTTCTTCGAGGAGTATCCCAGGTTCGCATCGCGCCTTACGCAATCGCTTTCGCAGAAGGACTTCGCCGGTCTGCGCGAGGTCGCGCACTCGCTGAAAGGCAGCCTCGGCTACCTGGGCGCAGCTCACGGCGAGTCGCTGGCTCTGGCTGTCGAACAGGCCAGCGTCGCGAAAGATGCCACGCGTGCGGCTGATCTGGTCGCTCAGCTCATGGCCTACATCGAAGCGCTTCGTCAGTTGATGGCTCCTTCAGCGGGAGAACCGAACGATGCCAGCGGCCTTCACTGAAGACGCGGCCCAAGCGACCGCACCGCTCGGCGAGGAGGATTACAAGACTCCAGGTCGCGTGCTGGTCGCTGAGGACGATCCGCTCTACCGACGCGCCCTGCAACATTTTCTTACCCGCAAGGGTTATGCCGTGCAACTGGTCAACGACGGTCTGCAGGCCCTGGCCGACGCGACCTCACCCGACGCGCCGCGCCTGCTCGTTCTCGATTGGATGATGCCTGGCCTTCCCGGTCCCGAAGTCTGCCGCCGACTGCGTGCCGTGCCTCGCGAGCGTTATCAGTACATCCTGCTGCTGACCGCCAAGCACACGACTGCCGATATTGTCGAAGGTCTCGAGGCCGGTGCCGACGACTATCTCACCAAGCCGTTCAATGTTTACGAATTCTTCGCTCGCATGCACGTGGGCGAGCGCATGATCAAGCTACAAGATCGCCTTCTGGCCGCGCAGGAAGCGTTGCGTTTTCAGGCGACGCATGATCCGCTCACCGGCATGTGGAATCGCGGCGCGCTCTTTGAGTTGCTGCACGCCGAGGCCGAACGCGTTCAGCGCAAAGCCACCTCGCTCTCGCTTTTCCTCATCGACCTCGACCACTTCAAGCGCGTGAACGACGACTTCGGTCATCTTGTTGGCGACGCGATCTTGCATGAAGTCGCGCAGCGGCTGAGCGCCGCGGTTCGCCTGTACGACATTGTGGGACGTTATGGTGGAGAGGAATTTATCGTCGCCGCTACGGAACTTGAGTCTGAACGGCCGCAGCAGTTCGCCGAGCGCTTGCGGCTGGCTGTGTCATCATCCCCGGTTTGGACCCCGGAGCGCTCGGTTTCTATAACCGTGAGCGTCGGCGTTGCGAACAGCGACTCTTTCGTCGAATGTTCCATTGAGAGGCTCATTCAAACCGCCGACGCGGCGCTTTACGAGGCAAAGCACAACGGCCGCAATCGTGTGGAGATGGCGCATCAGGCCGCGTGAGAATCATTCGAGTCGCTATAAGCTGTCCTTATGCCATTCTCGCTCGCCGCATCGACGACACCATCCAGCCAATCGACAGCAGCGCCAGCACAGCAATGATGCACTGCGAGATCACGCAATAGAGGCAATAGACCCCCAGCACGTGCGCTTCGATATTGGTGAGATAGAGCGCGAAGGCAAGCCCAATCAGCGTCGAAACTAGAAGCAGTGCTCTCTGCCGCGCAAGTCCGAGTGCCGCGATCAGCACATATCCCACGATGCCGACGGTCGCAACCGGCACGCCGTGGATCATCGCGTAAGGGCTGTGATTGACCACGCCGCAATCCCACTTGTCGTTGATGCTGCACGGTTCCTTGCCGGGATCGTCGTAGTGGACCTTCAGGGCGAGGGACGAAACCACGATGCCAAGCACAGCAAGAAGCACGATTAGGTAGCGCACACGATTTCTCCGGCGGACGCTCAACCTCGCGTCACATGTTCTGAGATGACACTTCCATTGTAATGTTTAGACCAGCCTGGCCCCGGTTGCCGAGCAATAGCCGGCACCGAGCTGCTTCTACGTGAGCAACAATACTTCAAGCATAGTTGACGGCACTTCAAGCATAGTTGACGTCGCGCTCCGGGTTCCGTCACCAGCCATTGTGACGTAGTACAATCTTCGTGCTCATGCGTCGGTCGCTTGCCAGTTTGCTGCTCGCAGTCCTAATCGGGACGTTAGCCCTGCCCTGCCTGCAGGCGAAACAAAATGTGCCGGCCTGCTGTCGCCGCGGCGGACAACACCACTGCGGCGCACCGGTTGGCGCCGACGGCTTCCACGCGACCGCGCCTTGCTGTCCCTTCCAGCATTTCATTCCGCTGGTGTCGCATTCCGAACCCGCACTACGCGCTTCCGCAAACACGTTCCTCTTCGTGCGTCGTTGGCAGCGTTCCGTCAGCATCGATTCGCCCGACATCGCGCGTCAGGTTGCCGGCAACACTCAGAAGCGCGGCCCTCCCCTCGCGTAATCCTCTCATTCAGACTTTTTGCTCATTAAACGTTGATTCGGCTGCCTGCTGACGAAGCGCTTGCCGCTTACAAGCCCGCATCTCGCAGCCAAGTCTTGCATTCTCGCGCCGCAGACCCGACATCGGGTGACGTCTGTGCAGGCGCGCGCGGGGGCGACTCTAGCACCACAACGCGATGGGAGAGAACTTTATGCAACGCGTTATGCCAAAGCAGTGGTCCTGGTCTGTTATGGCCATTCTAATGGCCGCAGTAGCCGTCTTCCCTGTTTCCTACTCTGTCGCCACCACCATCTTCGGCTCCGTGCGCGGCGTTGTTCATGACCCGCAACACCGCCCTGTTCAAGGCGCGCACATCACGCTCAAAGCGCAAACCTCCGACTGGACGCAGTCCCAGGATTCCACCGTCGGCGGAGAGTTCGACTTTCACTCCGTCCCCATCGGCACTTACACCGTCACCGTCTCTTCTCAGGGCTTCGCGACCATGCAGCAGGATGCGATTGTGCAGTCCGACACAACTCCGGTACTGCACTTCAAGCTGGCCGTTGCTGGAGCAAACGAGAACGTCGTCGTCTCCGGAACGCCGGTGGCGGCGCCGATGGACAGCGTGACGCCAACCACCATGCTAAACCGTGAAGACATTCAGCAGACTCCAGGAGCCGACCTCACCAATAGCCTGACCATGATCACCGATTACGTGCCCGCGACCTACGTGACCCATGACATGCTGCACATGAATGGCGGCCATCAGGTTCAGTGGCTGATCGATGGCGTCGACATCCCCAATACCAACATTGCCACCAATCTCGGACCGCAGATCGATCCCAAGGACATCGACTATCTGGAAGTTCTGCAAGGCGGCTACGACGCTACTTACGGCGACCGCACCTATGGCATGTTCAACATTGAGCCGCGCACCGGCTTTGAGCGTAATCGCGAGTGCAGTCTGGTCATCTCCGCGGGCAATTTCTATCAAACCGATGACCAGCTCAGTTGCGGAGGCCATACCCAGCGCTTCGCCTACTACGCCAGCCTCAACGGAAATCGCAGCAACTACGGACTCCAGACTCCCATCCCACAGGTCTACAACGATGCCTCGAACGGCTACGGCGGCTTTGCTTCGTTCATCTACAACCACGACCCGCAGAATCAGCTCCGACTCATCGCTTCCCTGCGGCAGGATTATTTCCAGATTCCAATTGATCCCAATCCGAACTCCCAGGGAAATCAGATTCTGGAGGCGTCGGGCGAGGTGCCGAGTTATGGTTTGCACGATGCCGAGCGCGAGCCTGATGGCTATGTTATCTTCTCGTGGGTTCACACCTTCGACCCCAGCACGTCGCTCACGCTGTCTCCCTTTTACCACTACAATGCCGCCGATTATCAGGCTAGCCCTGACGATTATCCCGTTATCACCAACGTGAATCAGTCTGCCAACTACGTCGGGTTGCAGACGGTGGTGAACAAGACGTTCTGGCGGAATGATCTGGAAGCGGGAGTCTACGGCTTCTTCCAGCATCAATACAATTACTTCGACAACCAATACACCGATGGCACTCCGAACTTTCCCGCCTCCTCCATCAGCGTCAACGGAGGAGTTGTCGCCGAGTACGTCAGCGACCGCTTCAACGCGACCAAATGGTTGACCATCATCGCCGGCCTGCGCGGTACCGAATTCCGTTCGTCCATCGCGGAGAATCAAGCTGACCCGCGCGTCGGCGTTGCCGTTCGAATTCCGCGGCTGAACTGGGTGCTTCGCGGCTTCTACGGACATTACTACCAGCCGCCACCGCTCGTAACTGCTACCGGCGCGCTCTTCGGTTTCGCCAGCAGCCAGAACTTTACCTTCGCTCCTTTGTATGGCGAGCGCGATAAGCAAGCCGAGGTCAGTCTCATCATTCCCTATCGCGGCTGGAGCATGGAAATCGACAACTATAAGACCGACGCCCGCAATTGGCTCGACCATAACAATATCGGCGAGTCGAATCTGTTCTGGCCGATTACCTGGTACGGAGCCGTGATTCGGGGCTGGGACCTGATGCTGCACTCTCCCATGCTGTGGCATCGCCTGCAGGCGCACGTCGTTTACGCCAACCAGATTGCGGAGGCGACCTCACCCATCACCGGAGGTTTGATCTGCCCCGTTCCCGTGACCTCGTCGTGTCCGCTCGACATACCGCCGGGATTAGCGCCGGTTGATCACGATCAGCGCAACACGTTGAACTGGGGCATCAACAGCAGTCTTCCCTGGCACGCCTACGCGTCAGGAAATGTGTACTACGGCTCGGGATTCACCAACGGCTTGTACGGCACGCCGCTGTCGCAATATCCCGGGCCTTACTTGCCCAGCCACACCACAATCGATCTGTCATTGGGGAAAAGTTTCAGCGAGGGGAAATATGCGGTATCAGTGACCTCTCTCAACGTTGCCAATCGCCGCGTTCAACTCGACAACAGTCTGACTTTTGGCGGATTTCATTGGAACGAACCCCGCCAGATCTACGGCGAGTTTCGCTACCGATTCCACTACTGAAGCTGCTTAGGATCCCTTTCGGCTACGGATGTGAACCTGTTGCGGATGCCCACCCTTGTCTCTTGATTTTGGAGACAGGGCGGGTGTGTCGGGTGCTCCATCTATGCAGGTGCCCCGTCTCGCGCGGTTCGAGCGCTGGGTCTTTCTTTGCTTGGGTGAGATTTTCGATTCTCTAATTACGATGTGTCATCCTGAGCGGAGCGAGGCGAATGCCGAGCGCAGTCGAAGGACCCCTATACCAACTGTGGTGCTCCAGGTTTGTCCTCTTCTGGCCTAACCTGGGCTCTCGAACTATCCCGACGCCCGCGGTTCGCGATGATCCACCTCTCCCGATCCGCGTCTCAGAAAGCTCATCGACACATACGCTCCAATCCACGACCCCAGCGCCGCGAAGCACACGTACACCCAGTTTCGCGTGTAGCTAATTACGGCAAACGCCGACAACAGATACCAAACACTGCTCCACGTCGCCGCCGGCACACGCCGACGCGACGCCACGGCCGCGCTGAACATTACGTAAACCGCATCCGTCGCCGCAGTCGATGCCGCTACTCCAAGAGCTAGCCAGGGATGAATCTGCCACACGTCGCACCTCGCTCCAGAACCAACGCTCGTGAGATAACCACCGTCGCCGAGCATAACAGTAGCGCCGAATCGACGCGGAGCCGCGCAGCAGAGAGATGTTTCGAGTCGTGGTCTGGCGATAGCCCAACGCTCACTTTGAGCTCGCCCGCTCACAGGCTTGCCGAGTCGCACAAAGAAAAATCGTTCCGTGTGAAATATCGCGCGCGCCCACACGAAGCTCGTCATCGTTGTGCGGCGATGGGTTTGACCGGATGTTCACATAACGATATGATCGAAATGCGGGGTGGAGCAGTCTGGTAGCTCGTTGGGCTCATAACCCAAAGGTCGGTGGTTCAAATCCACCCCCCGCAACCAAACAACTCCCTAAAAACCAACCGCTTGCGGCAGGTCTTGAACCTGCCCATTGTTGTTCTTGGGTCCAATTGAGTCCAAAATCTTTGGACTCGGCTGTTCTGTCCTCGCGTGCATCAGCGCACCTAGTTGCGCCGACACACGCCGATCATCATCGCTGACCAAGTGCGTGTAGCCCATGGTGGTCTCCGGATCGACATGCCCGAGTCGAGCTTGACGCACCTTGAGGGGTGCGTTGATTTCGTCGAGCGTCGTGGCGTTGCCGTGACGCAGCGCATGAAAACCGCCCTCCAGACCGAGCTTGTCAAGGATCGGCTTAAGGACGCGCTTACAGAAGTTGTCCGGGTGTAGCCGCCTTCCCTCTGCCGAAACGAACAACGGATCGTCAGGGGCGTGGCCGACCACGTGAACACGAAGAGCGTTCACGATCTGCGGTGACAGTGAGAACACGCGTGGCTTCCGGCTCTTGGTGGGCTTGATGATCGAGCCGGAACGGGAGAAGCGAACCACGATGACGGCGTGTTCGAGATCGACGTGCTTTATGTCCAGAGCGCAGACTTCGCCTCGCCGGATACCTGTCTCCCAAATAGCGAGATCGTACGGCTTCTGCGCGGAGTCAATTATCTTCTGCACCTCAGCGATACTGAACGAGGGCTGCTCGGGTTGATCTGCTTTCTTCAGCACGATGCCATCGAACGGATCGTGCTTCACGTACCCCCAGGCCCGCGCGGAGTTCCACATGATACGCAGCAAAGCAAGCATGTTCTTGACGGACTTCGCGCTAGCTGTTGACTTCGAGATGAAGCTTTGCAGCCGCTGCGAATCGAAGTCCTTCAGGGCCACCTCACCGAAGAACGGTACGAGGTGGCGACGCAGGCGGCTTCGATCTGCTGCCTGGGTGGACCGGTCATGTTGGGTGAGCACGGTTTGCTGCCACCTCTCAGCGAAACTTCTGAAGGTGATGGTTGGTGTTGCTTTGTAAGTCGGGTCATTGATCGAGGTGAGCTTGTCTTCGAGCGCCCGCAGGGCGAGACGCTTGGTCGGGTAATCTTTGCGCGTACCGAGCACTTCACTCTTTCTTACCCGCTTAATTACTCCGTCCGGCATGACCACATCCGCCGACAAACTGGCCTTCGGTGAACCGTTCCGGCGGCGTCGCTGCCTTGTTCCAGCGGATGCCTTCTACGAGTGGTCGCGAGGAGCGAGGGCCAGGCAGCCGTTCCACTTCGGAATGCAGGACGAATGGTTGTTCGGGTTCGCCGGCCTATGGGACCGATGGACCGACGCGACCGCGCAGGTGGTGGAGTCGTGCTCGATCCTGACGACGACGCCCAATCCTCTCATTGCAGATGTGCACGACAGGATGCCAGTGATCCTCAATCCTGAGAATTACGAGTTATGGCTTGATCCGGGATTCAGAAACACGGTGGTGCTCGCGGAGCTGTTGCGACCCTTCGATGCAAAGTTGATGAAGCGCTATCCCGTGAGTGCCCGGATCAACAGTGTGAGCAACGATGATGCAGAATGTGCTGCAGGCATAAACTCGCCATCGAACCGGCCGCGTAACGCATTGTGGCGCGGAACGGTCAGGTTGGCCTTTTTCTAGGCCCGTCGGGAGTCGCCAGGATGAAACGATGAAAAAAAGCTCAGCAGCGCAGGCGATTCGGGTGTATAGTGTTGGCCGCCCAGGATGTGAAAATGGAAATCCTGGTTGAATTGAATTGCCTTGGAGGTGTGTGATGTCTGACCCTCGAAGGGCCTCCTCTCCTCTTCATAATTCTGGCATTTGCCAGCAGCGCCTCCACTCAGATCAATATCGCCGATTTTGACTTCGGATCGGTAGTGCCGGTCATATGTGCTTCCGGCATCAGCTTCGGATATCAGGGACTCTGTTCACAGGAGGGCTCCGATGCCCCGCGATCGCCACGGGCGATGGTTCCCGCAGCAAGAGGCCTGGATGTGCCCACTAAAACGGCTTTTGTTTTGTTACGAGGTGAGGATATGAAAACGACGGCCAACTGCCTTTTGGTATTACTCGTTGTGATTGGTTCGACAGCGATGGCCCAACAGCCTTGCAGCAGTGGCCCGCCCCCAACGGCGGTGATTGATTGGTCCGAGTTTCGCTTCGACCTTTGCCATGCGGGCTTTAACCCTTATGAGTTTGTTCTGAGCCCCGCCACTGTCGGTGGTCTTCATGAGCTCTGGTCATACAACGTCGGCGCAACTGTTTGGTCTTCGCCTGCGGTTGCCAATGGAATGGTCTATTTCGGGTCGGATGACGATAATCTCTACGCCCTGGACAGCCACACCGGAGCACTCCGGTGGACGTATCCCACCGCCGCATCCATCTGGTCCTCGCCAGCGGTGGCCGATGGGGTGGTCTACTTCGGTGCGGGCACTACATATGATCCGGGCGACTACAGCGTTTACGCCCTGAACGCAACGACGGGTGCGATGCTGTGGAAGTACACCACCGGCGGCAATGTGCAGTCTTCGCCGGCAGTGGCTGAAGGGGTGGTGTACGCCGCCTCGGCGGATGGCAACCTTTATGCCCTCAACGCCAGCACTGGCGCTCTGGTCTGGAAATACACCGGCGTTACTGGGACTTGGTCTTCGCCGGCGGTAGCCAACGGCGTGGTGTATGTCGGTTCCAGCGATGCTTACGAATATGCGGTGAACGCCGCTGACGGCACCCTCTTGTGGCGATTCCAGACGGGCGCCAACATAAACTCTTCGCCCGCCGTAGTCAACGGAGTACTCTACACGGGTTCGGGCCGGGGTGACAGTCACGTTTATGCCCTGGACGCTGGCACCGGGGCCCTGAAGTGGAAATACCAGACCGGCGACGGCGTGGATCCTTCGCCGGCGGTGGCGAATGGGATAGTGTACGCCGGTTCGTACGACGGCAACCTTTATGCCCTGGACGCCAACACCGGCGCCCTGGTGTGGAACTACGCCACCGGCTTGGATTTTTCGTCGCCGGCTGTGGCTAACGGTGTGGTCTATGTCGGTGCGTATGCCCTGGACGTCGGCACTGGCACGTTGCTTTGGCAGGATCAAGGCCTGCAGTGTTGCATATCTTCGTCGGCCATCGCCAGTGGCGTGGTTTACATCGCTTCGAGTGACGGGACCGTTTACGCCTTCGGCCTGCCAATCGCCAAGAGCGCGGCGTCGGTCACCCAGGTGGTGCAGCCATAGACCTGTCTTCCTCTTCTGCGTGCGCATCGACACGTTCTTCCCTGGTCCACGAACGTCTATAGCCATTGCGAGGAGCACAAACCGATGCCAAGCCAAGCGCAACGTCTCAGCTCTCTCTTTCCCACAATCGTTCTGGCAGGAATCACCGCGTTACTGATAACGTCGGCCGCGCTTCCAATGCCCGCACAGAATTCCGTTCCCCCAACGGCGGTGCACGCAGCAAGAATGCCGCAGTTCGCGTCGGGACTCGCCCATCCAGCCCATCAACCGACATCACTGCCGAAGCCAGTGCTGGCGCCCCAAGCATCTCGCAGCCGCCCGCCGCAGGACAACGATATCTACGACAACGGTCCCATCAACGGCAACACCGACGCCTGGACGATCAACTCCGGATTTATCGTCAGCGATACCCTGACCATCCCGAGCGGCGGCGGCACCGTGACCGGCATGAGTTTTGGGGCTTGGTTATTTCCGGGCGATACGCTGACCACCACCGAGCTTTCCATCACCTCGGAGCCAAACGGCGGCACGAGCTACTTTGATCAGACCGTGAATTTCACTCAAGGAACGTGCACGACCGATCAGTACGGCTACAACGTCTGCGCGGAGAGCACCACCTTCAATGGTCTGATGCTGAATGCCGGTACGTACTGGATGAATTTGCAAAATGCCAGCGTTCCCAGCGGCGATCCGGTTTACTGGGATGAGAACAGCGGAGCCGGATGCATGTCTCCCGGATGTCCATCGCAAGCCGACAACAATAGTGTGGGCACCATTCCTTCGGAATCGTTCACGCTTGAAGGTAACCCTACCTGCTACCCCAACTGTCCGCCCACGTGCTACCAGTCAGGAGGAAATTTACAGATCATCGATAGCTTCACCCCACAGCAAGGGAGCGGAAATGGCGTAGTCATCGACCAAGCGGGGAATCTCTACGGAACAACCGGCGGCGGCGACAACGGCGCCGGGTTTGCCTACAAACTGTCTCGCTTTGCCGGGTGGCTGCTGGATCCGCTGTTCAGTTTCTTTGGAGGCAGCACTGGGGGCCCGCCCTTCGGTGCGATCATCGGCCCAAACGGAAGTCTTTACGGTGGCGCGCGAGGAGGCATCCAGAACTGCGGTACTGGTGGCAGCCAGTACTGTGGATTGGTCTATAACCTCACACCTCAGCCGATGGCCTGTGTCACCGCTTTGTGTAGCTGGAACGAAAATGTGCCCTACCGCTTCAGCAGCGATGGTGATGGCTCCGGAACGATCAATGTCTCAGCCTCCGACCGGGAAGGCAACCTGTATGGCACGACATCCTCTGGCGGGGCTTATGGCGCAGGTACTGTATTTGAGCTCACGCCATCGGGTGGAGGCTGGACGAAAACCATCCTGTACAGCTTCACCGGAGGTAACGACGGCGACGTTCCAACCAACGTGCTGGTAGGCAACGACGGCAATCTCTACGGTGCTGCCAGTGGGGGTGGCTCCGGCAGCGGAGTTGTTTTCCAGTTGACGCCATCGGGAAGCCGATGGACCGAGGGCGTTATTTATACATTCACAGGTACCTATGTAGACGGCTCCAGCCCCGGTTCTCTGGTCCAGGACAGCGCAGGCAATCTCTACGGCATCGCACAATTTCCCTATGATCAGTGGGGCGAATGGTTCGTGCTGCAACAAACAAGTTCCGGCTGGGCTTTCAATCAGTATATCGTTCAGCATGGTTGTATGCCTGAGCAAATTCCCGTCGAGACCCTGATCAACCTTACGGTCGATGCTTCCGGCAACGTATATGGCACAGGAACAGGGGGTGAGAATTTCTCCCGCAGCTCTGGTAAGAGGAGGCCCCTTGGTAACTTGTGCTTTTACAATTACGCCTTCAAAGCCTCGCATGACAGCAACGGCTGGCATTACCAAGACCTTGACTTTCTTCTCAATACGTACTTCACAGCGGGTGGTAGCTTGGCGCTCGACCCGAGCGGCAACTTGTATGGAACCACCTCAGATTGTGGAACCAATAACTCTGGAACGGTGTGGCAGATCTCGCCTTAGCCGGGTATCGGGTAACTCTCAATCGCACACGTTCTTCCCTTGTTTACGAACGTTCACTGCATTGCGAGGAGCACAAGCCGATGTCAAGCCAAGTGCAACGTCTCATCTCCCTCTGTAGCACGGTCGTTCTGGCAGCAGTCATCGCGTTCCTGATTTCGACGATTGCGCTTCCCATCGCTGCGCAGAATTCCATTCCTCCAACGGCCGTGCAGGCAGCAAGGATGCCGCAATTCGCGAAGCGGCTCGCCCATCCAGCCCCTCAACCGCCATCACCGCCGAAGCCAGCGCCTGCGCGCCAAGGGTCTCGTAGCGGCCCGCCGCAAGGCGGCGGCCCTATCTACGACAACGGTCCCATCAACGGCAACACGTCTGCCTGGACGATTAACTTCGGATTTATCGTCAGCGATACCTTCACCGCAACGAACGACCAGACACCGGTCACCGGCATGAGTTTCGGGGCCTGGCTATTTCCGGGCGACACGCTGGCAAATCCGCTGAGGTGACAATCGAGTTGATTCAACAGGGTCTTATACGGGGAGTGCCCGCCAGCTATCCTTCCGCCCTACAGCAGACCTCACGTAGAATTGGGGCGAATATTCCCACATCCAAACCTCGTCGCGCCTGCTGTCATCGCGGCACCGGTCGGTAGCCTGAAGGAGAAAAAGGAATGCACTCTCAGACAACCGCTGTAAAGTTGACATTGACTGCCCTTGCCATCTCAGGCATGTTCCTGGCAACTCGGGCCTTCGCCGCCGACATAAAAGGTCAAGTGATGGGCGGAGGAGCGCCTATCGCTCAATCCACGGTGACACTTTGGGCTGCAACTTCTGACGCACCCAAGCACCTCGTGCAAACCAAGACCGACAACGATGGTCGCTTCGAAGTCAGCACCGCTGGAGCGCCCGAGGATTCCAGCCTCTATCTCGTAGCTGCCGGCGGTATTCCGGCTGCCAACAAGGCTGCCGGCAACAATTCGGCGATCTTGCTGCTGGCTGTGGTGGGCGGCAAACCGCCGGCGCGCGTGGTCATCAACGAGTTCACCACCATCGCGTCCGTTTGGACGCACGCGCAACTCATCGACGGCATGACGATCAAAGGCGCGCCACTGCAGTTGCGCATTGCGGCGGGCAATGTGCCTAACTTCGTTGATCTGGAAACTGGCGGGTGGGGCGGCGCTATCCAAGACCCGCTTAACAGTGGCCAAACGCCGACGATGGCCAACTTCGCCACGCTGGCCGACCTGCTCTCCGCGTGCGTCAATCGGGTTAAGGTGGATGCCTGCAGCAGCCTGTTCGAAGCGGCTACGCCACCGGGTTGGGGCGCTCCAACTAATACCCTGAGTACCGCCGAGGATATCGCGCTTTTCCCCTGGCACCAGCCCGACAAGCTCTATGCACTGCTGCGCCAGTTCTATTCAGTGTCGCCGAGCAATCACATGCTCGAAGTTCCGTACATGCCGTACCTGAACTGGGCGCCCAGTGCCTGGGTGCTTCCGCTCAGGTTCACAGGCGGGGGATATGTTGCGGGTGGCAAGTGCATGTTCGACAGCGAGGGCAATCTGTGGGTCGGTGACAACTTCACCGTCGGCTGGCAAGGACAGGACTCGCTGTGGCAGGGTCACGCGACCGAGTTCGCGCCCAACGGCCGAGCGCTCTCGCCGATTACCACGGGATTTACCGGCGGCGGCATGGAAGGTGGCACCTTCGGGGCTGCGATCGATTCCCACGACAACGCGTGGTTCACCACCTATGGCAACAAAACCATCGCCGTATTCGACAAGAACGGGAAGCCGCTGACGCCGCCTGAGGGCATCAACTTCGGCGGCCGGCTTGGCCTGATGCAGGGCGTGATCGTGACGCCGAAGGGAGACGTCTGGGTGTTGGGGATTGAGAAAAAACAGCTCGTCTACTTCCCCCAAGGCGACATAACGAAGGGCCGGATCGTCTGCGAGGGCGACGGCGCTGAGCCGTGCAAGTCGTTTATGGCTCCGTTTCACCTCGCTATCGATCAACAGGACCGGATATGGGTTTCCAATAGCGGTCTTCCCCACGTTACGCGCTTTCCCGCCTCTGACCCGACCAAGGTCCAGAACTTCGATACCGGAATCAACAACAGCGGTCTCAACATCGACAGCCAGGGCAACGTGTGGATCACAAACCGGTTCGGCACTGGCGCACTGGGCATGGCCCACATGGTTGACATGGGGGTGCGCCTGAAGACCGAAGGAGTTGCGGCGGCCTCTGACTATCTGACGAAGACCATGTCGGAACAGAAAGGGGGCACTGCGAACGGTGGCAGCGTCACGCTGCTGCGCCCTGACGGCACGCCGTATCCGGGCTCGCCTTTCAAGAGCGCCGGCCTTCCGGGCCCTTGGGCGGTAGTGCTGGACGGCAACGACAATGCCTGGATTTCGAACTTCGCGATGCCGAGCAGCCCGATTGTGGAGCTATGCGGCGTGCGAACCGAGCACTGCCCGCCCGGCATTCATACGGGTGAACAGATTTCACCTCCCGGCGGCTATGTAGGTGGTGGCCTGCAGATGCAGACTGATCTCGGCATCGACCCGGCAGGCAATGTCTGGGTGATGAACAACTGGCAGGACATCGATAGTTGTATCGGCACGCCCAAAGAGGCGCTCTCGACCCGCTGCGGCGGGCAGGGCGTCGTCATCTTCTACGGCATGGCCAAACCGGTCCGCGCACCGCAGATTGGACCGGCGAAGACATATTAGGACAGATCCCTAAAAGACCAATCCTCGAGTAGTTGGCGCGAGATCGCCAATGCACACGATATCCGCTGGCAGTCCGCCCAAAAGATCATTGTGAGGTAATTCCATGCCGCGCATGGGAGACCGCCCAGCATGGTCCCAAAGAAGTCCAAACCAGGCACCGCATAGTGCTTCGGCTCTCCGATCTCGATCATTTCCTCGCGCTGGCGGCCAGCGATGAAACTGGAATATCTTGAAAGAATGAAACGATTTTCTCGGCTGTCGCTATTCTTTGTTCTGTTTACAGCCGTGCTGGCATTCGCGCAGCAGAGCGAGCCCTCTACGGACAAGCCTCGGGCCCAGTCCGGTGTCAGCGGGTTGCCCTTGAACTTCGAGCGCCATACCGGCGACCTGGATGAGATGGTGAAGCGCGGGAGCATTCGAGCCCTCGTCTTCTATAGCCGCTCGGGCTTCTTCTACGTTGATGGAAAGCCGGAGGGCATTTCTTATGAGGCGCTGCAATACTTTGAGCAGTTTGTAAATCAGAAGCTGCGCACCAAGCAACACATCCAGGTTACGTTTATTCCGGTGCGCCCCGATCAACTTGAATCGTACTTGAACGAAGGCATCGGCGATTTGATCGCGTACCCGGTGGCCATGACACCCGAGCGCGAACAGCAGGTCGCATTCTCGGTCCCGCTTGAGACTGGTGTAAAGCAGATTCTTGTGACGGGAAAGGACTTCGGTCCAATTGCGTCGTTGCAGGACTTGAGCGGGAAGAAAGTCTTCGTCAATCCCGTCACAACGTACTACGGGAACTTGGAAAAGGTAAACGACTCGTTACGGAAGCAAGGCAAGCCGCCCATCCTGATTGAGAGCGCCGACAAGAACCTGTCGGACGAAGACCTGATGGAGATGGTGAACGCCGGCATACTTCCCGCAACCGTTACCATCACGCAGCGCGCCGACCTGTGGGCCAGCGTTTTTCACAACATCACTCCTCAGCCCAATATCGTCATTGCAAACCAGGAGGATCTGGCGTGGGCGGTCCGCAAGAACAATCCGAAGTTCAAAGAGTTGGTGGATGAATTCGTCAGGACCCACGCCGCCGGAACGTCGTTCGGAAACACCCTGTTGCGGCGATACTTGGAAAGCAACCAGTGGATCACGAATCCAACCAATGAAGAACAAATCAAGAAGTTCAACGAGCTGGCAAATTTCTTCAAGACCTATTCCTCGCAATATGGCTTCGACTACCTGATGGTCATCGCCCAGGGCTACCAGGAGTCCCAGCTTAACCAGGCGGCGAGAAGTCCTGGGGGCGCAATTGGGGTCATGCAGGTCAAACCCTCGACCGCGGCGGCGCCGCCCATCAGTATCCCCGACATCGAGACCGCCGAAAACAATATTCACGCCGGAGTGAAGCTGTTGAATTCTATAGCGGAGAACTATTTCAACGACCCCGAAATCGACCCGATGAACCGATTGTTACTCACATTCGCGGCGTACAACGCTGGCCCGAATCGGATCGCGGATCTTCGTAAGGAGGCACCGGCCCAGGGGCTCGATCCCAACAAGTGGTTCGGCAACGTCGAGTTGCTGGTGTCACAAAAGGTGGGACAGGCGACGGTCCAGTATGTCAGCAATATTTACAAGTACTACGTCGCGTACAAGCTGGTGGTGGAGCAAGGACAATCGCTGCAGTAGGGCGCATAGATTTATCGAAACTCTGAGCGCTGCTCGATAGCTCCGTTACGTCGGCTTTTCGGAACCCGGTTCGTTCGTCTGCGCCCCGGATAAGTGTCGTGAAATCCCCATCTCGCACGTAATCACCGGTCCCGGCCCTTACTATGCGACGTTGGCCGAGTTCGACTTTGACAAGGGTGACGTGACCGGCGAATTTTGTACCAGGGGAAATGTTAGAGAAACTGGTACAAAAGGAGCTGGAGCATGGCACGGAAGAAGCACGGCGCAGAACAGATCGTTGCGATCCTGCGACAGATCGAAGTCGAATTAGCCAACCATAAGAACATCGGCCAAGCTTGCAAAGAGGCCGGGATCACCCAACAGACCTATTACCGCTGGCGGAAAGAGTACGGCGGACTGAAGCTGGAACAGGCTCGACGGCTGAAAGAGCTGGAGAAAGAGAACAGCCGTTTGCGCCGTCTGGTGACCGAGCTGTCGCTGGAGAAGCAAGTCCTGAAGGACGTGGCGGAGGGAAACTTCTAAGCCCCGGACGGCGACGTTGCGCGGTACAGCATGCTCGCGAGCAACATCGGTTGTCGGAGCGGCGTGCGTGCCGGCTGTTGGGGCAATGGCGAGGGACGCAGCGTTACATCGTGACCCAGCGGAACGATGAAGATGAACTCACGCGTGCCATCCTGCAACTGGCCAGTGAGTACGGACGATACGGCTATCGGCGAATCACGGCTTTACTGCGCGACGCAGGCTGGGAAGTAGGCAAGGACCGGGTGCGGCGGATCTTGGGTTGACTCGAACGCGCTGTTTGGTGGTTATGGCTTTTTTGTATCGGCTGCGAACCGACTCACTAAAGGAGAGAGACATATATGAGAAACTACAACGTTCCAGCAACTTCAGAAATGCGCCGACCGATGGAGGATCCGGTTGACGTGTCGCTCTACACCATTCACATGGAGCCCGAGTTCCCTTCCACATGGCACTTTGGAGGAACTGCACCCTCGCTTCCTGGGGGGTTGTTTGGGCCCGGGTCCGACCCTTGGTCTGGTTCCATTTCTTGTGTTGGAGATCCACTGAATAAGACCGGGGAGGCTCCTACAGCCGATTTGGTTGTTAGGCGTGAGAGGCTCCGTTGGGTGGCGAATGACGAAAGTCGATTCGGACCGCCACAAGTCCCGGAGAAATATCAACTTCGCTGCGAGATGGTTGCACTGTCAGAGATTGGAACCGAGGCAATTACCGTGACATATGACCAAGGGAAGAGACCAGAACAGTGGGATGTCAGAGTCGAACTCGCAAAGAGGCACCCTGGCGGAGGAATGATTTACATCACCCACGTCAATCCAGACGGAAATGGCGGCCTGGCTGATATCGAAATAGCAGTAAAGGTTGCCTTTATCTTCTCCCATGATGGCGAAGAAGTTGTTGCGGAGTCACGTGTTGAATGGCTGTCTGAGACAAATCATAGCTTTGCTAGGTGGTTGGACTCCAAGACTACTGACCGATTTTATGTGCCACAATACAGTGTTGGCAGTTTCATCCCCGCAATGGCGCCGGTGGGTGGTCAAACGGTCACATCGGCCGCATGCAGCAAAAATAGTGCAGTGGCCCATAGCTTTATTCTTCCTCCGCGGAGGGATGAACTCACTGACAAATGGGGGACATTCCGCGATGTCTGGCAACTACCTGAACGAAGGGGCTAGAGCTCATATCTCAGGCAGCAAAATGGAAGGTCGATCCGAACGGGTACTTAGCCATACTCCATTCTTAGTAATCCGGGCACTTGTCATCAGCTGGATTGCGTTCAAATACGCGATCGTGCTCATTACTAAGCTTGGCCATGTGTGGCTTGCGCGGGGCGGGAGGGATTTGTATTCTCTTGACCTGACCGATCTTTTGTACCAAGCGGAATGTTAGTGTAGCGCCTTTTTCGAACTTATTCCGTAGTCGTAGTCGGGGGTGTGGAGATGTGGGAAACGCGCAGCGTTTTCCATATCTCCATGCCCCGTTTCCTTCACCAAGATGGCTTGCGGCGCTGGTGGTCTGTAGCCCAGCGAAGAATGCGGCCGTACCGTGTTGTAGTGCACCCTCCATCGCTCGATCACCACCTGCGCCTCCTTCAACGAGTAGAAGATCTCGCCCTTCAAACATTCATCTTGCAGCTTGCCATTGAAGCTTTCACAGTACCCGTTTTCCCAAGGACTCCCCGGCTTGATATACAGCGTCTTGGCTTCCACCGCCGACAGCCATTTCCGCAATCTCGCGGCAATGAACTCGGGTCCGTTGTCCGACCGTATATGCTCCGGCACACCATGCACTAGCATCAGGTCGGCCAGGGTTTCGATCAGGTCATAGCTGTTCAACCGCCGTGCCACCCGGATCGCCAGGCACTTCCTAGTGTATTCGTCAATCAGGGTCAGCAGCCGTAGCGTCCTGCCATCGTGCGTCTTGGCGTGCACAAAATCGTAGCTCCAGACGTGATTCTCATGCTCCGGTCGTAGTCGTACACAGCTGCCATCGTTCAGCCACAGCCGCCCTCGCGGCCGCTGCTTCTGCGGTACCTTCAGCCCTTCCCGTCGCCAGATCCGCTGCACCCGGTCCTTGCCTACCTCCCAGCCTGCGTCGCGCAGTAAAGCCGTGATTCGCCGATAGCCGTATCGTCCGTACTCACTGGCCAGTTGCAGGATGGCACGCGTGAGTTCATCTTCATCGTTCCGCTGGGTCACCATGTAACGCTGCGTTCCCCGCCATTGCCCCAACAGCCGGCACGCACGCCGCTCCGATAACCGATGTTGCTCGCGAGCATGCTGTACCGCGCAACGTCGCCGTCCGGGGCTTAGAAGTTTCCCTCCGCCACGTCTTTCAAGACTTGCTTCTCCAGCGACAGCTCGGTCACCAGTCGGCGCAAACGGCTGTTCTCTTTCTCCAGCTGTTTCAGCCGTCGAGCCTGTTCCAGCTTCAGTCCGCCGTACTCTTTCCGCCAGCGGTAATAGGTCTGTTGGGTGATCCCGGCCTCTTTGCAGGCCTGGCCGATGTTCTTATGGTTGGCTAATTCGACTTCGATCTGTCGCAGGATCGCAACGATCTGTTCTGCGCTGTGCTTCTTCCGTGCCATGCTCCAGCTCCTTTTGTACCAGTTTCTCTAACATTTCCCCTGGTACAAAATTCGCCGGTCACGTCATTGGTCCCACATTTATAAAGGGTGGGCAGCTGCTAAGTAGCCGCCGAGACCTCCTCCCCCTGGAAATGGTGTCACAATTAACCCTTCTTCAAGATAGTCTCAGCGCAGTTTCATTTCGGCATCTGCGCACGACATTTCGCAATGACTTTAAAATACACCTCGAGGAGGACTTTGAGGAAGTCGATAAGACGCCCATTGCTTCCGCAAGTATAGCGTCCGTGTTTAGGGCACGGCTAAGAGACGGGAGACGGGTTGCGATAAAAGTTAGGAGGCCTGGCATATCTTCTACCGTCGAGTATGATATGCAGTTGCTCGGTCTTGTGCTGAAGCCAATCTGTTGGCTTCCTTGGGCGCGGAGTATTCCGATTGCTGAGATACTTGGAGACTTGTCTCGCTCGCTGAGAAAACAAGTTGATTTTGAAATTGAGGCATCTTCTAATGACCGAGTAAGAAAGAATCTAAGAGCCGAGGATAGGGTAAAGGTGCCGGCTCTTATTCGCGCCTATTGCTCCAAATCGGTGTTAACAATGGAATACTGCGACGCACTCGAAGATATCAGGGTGCAGCCTATCGACAGACGACTGGCCTTAACCAACGCTCTTCGAGCGTTGTATCGCATGATCTTTATTGACGGTTTTGTCCATTGTGATATGCACCCGGGGAATTGCCGACTGTTGCATGGCGGCAATGTGATCCTGCTTGACTTCGGCCTGATGGCGGAGCTTGAGGATAAGGTGCGCATTGCATTTGCGGAGTTCTTCTATGCAATGGTCGTAAATGATGGTTATACGTGCGCGGTCATAACTCTCGAGACGGCTTCCCATGTTCCGAAGGAGCTAGATAGAAGTGCATTCACTGAAGAAATGATTCTGTTGGTTGAGCGGTACTCAGGTCAGAAAGTAACTTGCTTTCAAGTATCCGGCTTCGTGCTGGGTTTGTTCGACATACAAAGGAAGTATGGAGTGCGAGGTACGCCTGCTTTCGTGTGGGCAATCATCTCCCTGCTCGTATTTGAAGGTGTTGCGAAGACGATAGATCCAGAGTTAGATTTTCAGGGGTGTTCGTTATGGTATGTCCAACATGCATTAAACATGAGAAGGCGCTCCGCCAACTATCAGTCGCTCTCGACAGGGCAGTGTGTGCTGGAAGGACGGCTTCCCATTATCAGGAAGGAGCTGGAATGACGAAGTATCTGGCGGTTCTTACAGCACTGCTTTTCACGACATTGTTTGCGGCAGGCCAGCAGACTAATCAGGTAAAGCTGAGCGCTAATTTGCGCAGTGGATGGAAGCTTGCAGGCGATGAGCTTAGCATTTTGCAGAACCATAACCTGCTGCCGAATACTGGATTTGGTGTTTGGTTTAATGACGTGCGAGGCGGTTTTCTGGACGGCTCATCTTGGATATTTGGATCGACGTATGATGTTATCAACGGTCACGGAAATGAACTTGGATATTGCGTTGGAACGGATGGGGATGGCGATCAAATCTTCACCTCACTATCATCAGAGGGGCCAAAGGATGGGGCTGACATCGTCGGTCTTCACAAAATAACTGGCGGCACTGGAAAGTACCTAGGCGTCGAAGGTGACATCACAGCTCGCTGCACAATTCAGACACAGTTTCATCAGTTGGTCTGCTCCAATGTGGCGAGCTATACCAGGCGGTAGAATCCGGAAGCCCTGATACCGGATTTAAGATTTCATCGGAACATCGCTACCCGACTGTAATGTCCACTCGCCGCTGACTCTGCCGCTAAATGAAAACCACGCCAGCAATGCTCTGTTTGCTGTTTGCTTTCACTTGCGAAATAGCATTCCCGACTTGATTTAAACCCGTGCTACCGCCGTGAAAGGGCGCTTAGATATCTGAAAACGCAGTACTTACAAGGCAGCGGTCGCACTGCAATACCCTGTAAGTAACCGAAAAGAACGCTGAGGAACACAAGGAACTTGTACCGTTCTTGTACCGCGATTATGGTACATCCTGCCGCTAATTTTGTGGCATCATGTACTAGAGGAAAAACGATGGCAACATCCACCGCAAAGACTCTGAATCAGTACTTCGAGGACTGGTTGGGTACGAGCCCCGGATCGGAACAGAATGTCGTTCGTCTGGTTGAGACCGGTCTGCCCACAAGAGTGATCAATCACCTGATCGACCGTGGCCTCACCCGCAACGAAGTCTTCGACATCATCATACCGCTGCGAACCTGGAAGCATCGCAAGAGCCGCCGCGAGTCGCTTTCCAAAGAGGAATCGGAAAGAGCGATTCGAACCGCTAAGATTCTTGCCCGGGCCCAGTCAGTGATGGGCGATCAGGAATCCGCCTTGGATTGGCTTCGGACACCGAAACGTAGATTTGAGGGTCGGACCCCGGTTCAAATGCTCTCCACCGAAGCGGGCGGACGCCTGGTCGAACAGATGCTGATCCAGATCGACCAGGGAATCTTCGCCTGATGTTTCTCTGGCGAATCAGCAACCATTCAACTCTCGACGGTGGGGGCGGCCTTGAAACTTCCGGACGCTGGCACACGCAAGGTCGCCAGATCGTCTACCTGGCCGAAAGTGTCCCAGGAGCCCTACTCGAAGTGCTGGTGCATCTGGAACTTCCTCCGGGACGACTTCCCAAAGCATATCGACTCCTCAAAGTGGAGTGCCCGAATGACATCTCGATGCGCTCCGTTGCTTCTGGAGATCTGGCGAAGAACTGGGTCAACGACGAGACCGCTACGCGATCGCTGGGTGACGAGTGGTTGGCTTCGATGAGCACGGCGCTGCTGCGTGTACCCTCCGCCGTCGCCCCAGAGACGTTCAATGTACTTCTAAATTCTGCTCACGAGGAAGCCAAGCGAATCAGAATTGCCTCGCATCATGTGCATCCGTGGGATTTGCGGCTGGCAAGAAAGTGATCTCAGTTCAAGTGTCCGAGCTCTTCGTGCCACTGCGCGGGACGAACGCGCCGCGAAGCGGCGAAAGCTCCCCGAAAGCCGAACATACTTCTACCGGAGAGGAACTAGGGCGCCACCGTTGTTGCTTCTGCGCCCCGAGCGAACACCGATGCTTTCATGTGTTCAACGGCAGCATTAGGGCCGGTAACAGCATAAATGCTAGACGATGTGTGACCCGGCGCATTAGGGTCGCCGGTCAGTTGAACTCCTCCGTAAACCGTAAAATTCCACAACGACAGTTGCGGTGGCTCTCCTTGTAATCCTTCGTAGGCGAACGTTCCCTCTCCCAAGACGACGCTCACACGGTCACGGGATCTCATTCCAAGAAACAGCCGATCGAAAATGGCCGCAGCGGCATCTGTGATCAGAGTAGCAGTTGCGGAATCGCCCTCGCCCAAAGTGACTCCCCAATGCCAATACAGCAGTCCTTTGGAAATGAACACGAACAACTGCTCCAGCTGTGCGCTATCAATCGGGATCGTGCTGAACTGGGTCGTTACAGCCGACTGGCAGTTCCTTTCCGTAATGGCCGCTTGAGCCGTCAATTGCCGGTGGAGCTTCGCATTGCCTCGCAGCCGCTTGGGGACGGAGGTCGAAAGATTCTCAGCGGCAACACCATGGCGCCCACCAAAAGGCAGCACCGTGGTTAAGTAGCGTTCAAGTTGGGATTTCTGGGAGTTGCAGCCCGCACAAGCCGGGACTTTAGGTGGATTGCCTCGATGACGTTCAAGAAAAAACTGGTGGGCAAATACATGGTGGACGGTCGTCGCCAGTGCTTGACCACAGTAGACGCATGTTTCCCCTTCCTGCTTCCTTCTCACATAAATAGTCTATCGCCCCATCCGAGCAACAGGGCTGCCAAGGTTGGCAGATTTGGTACAAAATTCGCCGGTCACGTCACTAGAACGACCCGCTGTGAGTGGGACACATCACAGCCCACTAGCAATGCCGAAAACGCCGCAGCGGCTTTTTGGGACGCATCAGCGGCGAGGCTGAATAAAATTGGGTGTGCAAGAACACACGACATGAAACCAGGTCGTATTTCAATATCCTTCGGGAGTTGAAGTGCGCCGATTGCGGCAAGGAGTTGCTGCGCGGCGATTTCCTATTTATGGACGGCGCACAACCACTTTGCCTTACCTGTGCCGATCTCGACCTTTGGTTTACCTGCCCAGAGGCGACATCGCTCTGACCCGACGTGACGGACGCATCTGCGATTGAGCGATGTTCTCCGTAGTGTGTGCCCTTCCCTTCCCCTGCCTCCGCACTCGATCATTGCGACGACTCCACCACGTGCGAGAACATCAGGATGTAAGGTCGTTTCGTTATTCCGAATTCGTAATGAAGCTGAACGTGTGCGCGGCGGACTTACAGGCAGTTACTTCGACTAATCCGCAACGGTCGGCGGCCGCGCACGGTTCACTGGAGTTCACTACTAGGTAAATCCCTATTCAGCCGCAGGAATTCAAGGAAATTCTCAAGATCAGGCGAACGGAATTCGTCTGGGCCCTCACCGCCTTTGCCGGCGTAATGCTGCTGGGGACCTTGCGAGGAATCATCGTCGCCATCGTAGTATCGCTTTTCATGCTCGCTTACCAGGGAGCCGATCCGCCCGTCTATGTGCTCGGACGTAAGCCCGGAACGAACGTCTTTCGGCCGCTCTCCGACGAACATCCCGAGGACGAGACCTTCCCCGGTCTTCTGCTGTTGCGGCTGGATGGCCGCCTGTTCTTTGGCAATGCAGAACAGATTGGACACAAGATGCAGCCGCTGGTGGCAGAGGCGGAGCCGAAAATAATCGCACTCGATCTCAGTGGCGTCCCCGATCTGGAATACACCGCCCTCAGAATGCTCACCGAAGCGGAGGAGAGGCAACGCGAACGCGGTGTGTTGCTATGGCTGGTCGGCCTCAATCCTGAAGTGCTGGGAACGGTTCAGCGCTCTCCGTTGGGAAGGACTCTTGGACGTGATGCGATGCACTTCAACGTGGAAACTGCGGTGGCCAAATACTCCGAAGAGTTTGGTAGCGCGGCCACGACGCGATCTTAGCTTCTTACCCGAGATTACCTACCGAAATGCTGTCGGCAAGATTCTTTTGACCGCCTGGGGCCCAGTCATCGTGATGCCAACGAAATAGTCGCTCGCCCCGGAATGAACCATCAGGCCCCGGCCACACGTGCTGCTAGAGCTACGGTTCCGGCGCGGACTGCTATCGCTATGATGATGCCGCTCAGCAGCAATCCCTAGGAAGGCGATCAGGATGGCGACGATCTTTGAGGGAGTCTTCGTTGGCCGAAAGTCGCCATAGCCCACCGTGGTTGCAGTGACAAAGGACCAGTAGAAGCTGTCGATACGCGACCAGCCTTCTTTCTTCCCGATGAACTGCCCCAGCACGATGATCACGGCCGCGATGCAAAACAGCAGAGGAAAGGTAAGCCACAAGCCGGAGCCGAACTCTTTCAGGAATGTAATAGTCAAGCCAGTAAACATTAAGGTTGGTCCTTCCTTCAATAATGATTGCCAAGAAAGCTGAGGCTCACAGGCCAACCAAAGGCTTAAGCGCGAGGGCGATAAGGATCGCGCTGACGACGGTGACCATTCCCGGTAACATGAAGCTGTGATTCAACAGGTACTTGCCGATCTTCGTTGTCCCGGTCTGGTCGAAGGAGACCGCAGCCAGAAGAGTTCCGTAGGTCGGCAGAAAGAAGACGCTGTTTGCAGCCAGATAAAACGCGATCAGATGCGATGACTGCAAACCCATAGCCAAGCCCAACGGTATGAGAATGACCACAGTTGCCGCGGCACTGAACAGCAAGTTGGAAAGAATAAACAGGCCGGCCGCGAACATCCACGGATATTGCCGAATCAACTCGGAGATGCCACTCACAATAGCAGGGCGATTGCCCTCAAAGAAGGAAGATCCCAGCCACGAGACGCCGACGATCGATATAACGGCAATGATCCCACCGCGCATGATGCTTCCTTTTAGTGCGGCATCTGGTGAGGCTTTGAACGCAATCATCGAAAGCCCGGCCGTCGCAATCATGATGATCATGATCACCGCGCCCATGCTTACTTGGTCGCTGTCGGCGATGCCGTCTGTCACGGTCTGATACACGGGACGAAGCTGGGGAAAGATCCCAATCACCACGACCATTACGATGGCGAGCAGAAACAGAATGGTCGAACCTCGGGCATTGAACAGCTCCCTACCTTGGAGAACGGGCGCAGGCTGAGGAGGCTTCACCTGCCCGGTTGCCAGGCGCCGCTGATATTCAGGGTCGTCGCTCAGCTGTTTTCCTCGCCATGCCACGGACAGCGCGCCAATCAAGACAGCAATGAACGTTGCTGGGACTGTGACTGCGATCAGCCGCGGAAGCGACACATTCCGACCGGCGAGAAGTCCAACCATCGCCACCGTTGCTGCGGAGATCGGCGATGCAACAACTCCCTGGAAGCCGGCAATAACACTGATCGACATAGGCCGCTCAGGACGGACATTCGCCTTGCGGGAGACCTCGGCTATTACAGGCAGGAGAGCGTAGATGACGTGAGTAGTGCCGGACGCGAGAACCAGGAGGTAGGTGACTACAGGAGCGACGAAGGTGATGTACCGCGGGTGTTTGCGCATCACCTTTTCGGCGACGCCGACGATGTAATCCAATCCACCGGCAGCTTGCATTGTGGCCAGGGCGGTTATCACCGCAATGATCATTCCAATCACGATTTGCGGAGGCCCGCCCGGTGGCTCCTTGAAGACAAACACCAGGACGACCAATCCCAACCCGGCTACTGTGCCCAGAGCAATGCCTCCCAGGCGTGCTCCAACCAGAATGCAGGCCAGGAGGATACACAATTCAATCCAGATCATGATTGGCCGCCCCTGCGCTACAGCATCAAAGCGCAGACGATGTCAGTTAGTAGGTCAGGAACAATTGCTGTATTTCGATTGTGGTGCGTGGCTTCAGTAGAGCCAGCATCAAGAGAATCCTGGCTTTCTGGGGATTCAATTCGTCTGAGGCAACAAAACCCATCTGGTCATCATTTACCTCGACGTTTCGTCCGACGGTGCCGGTTGCGACCCGACTGCTTCTGACAATCACGACACCTTTCTTCGCGGCGCCCTCGGCAGCCTCAAGAGAAGCCTTGTTCATGTTTCCATTGCCGACACCGGCAATAACGATTCCGGCTGCTCCATTGGCCACAGCCGAATCGATCAGATCCGGCGACATGTCTGCGCAGGCGAAAATGATGTCGACCCGTGGAAGCTTGGTAACACTGGTCACATCGAATTCGCTTCCGGTCGTATGCTTCCACTCTGGATTGTTGTAGTAGTCATTCTTGCCATAGGTCGAGACGCCAACCAATCCCCGCTGCGGCGACAAGAATGTCTGCACGGCCGTTGTACTCGTTTTGGTGAGTGAGTGCGCGCCGTGGATCCAGTCGTTCATCACTACCAGTACGCCGCGCCCCTTGGCATTGGGATCGGCAGCAACGGCGACGCCGTCGTACAGATTCAATGGCCCATCGGCGCTGACCGCCGTTGAAGGGCGCATTGAGCCGACGAGCACCACGGGCTTGTCGCTTTTCACCACCAAGTTCAGGAAGAAGGCTGTCTCTTCCATGGTGTCGGTTCCGTGCGTCACCACAATGCCATCAACGTCCGGCTTCGCCAGCAGTTCGTTGATGCGCCTAGCGAGCGTCAACATGATGTTGAATGACATGTCCTGCGAGCCGACATTGGAGATCTGCTCGCCCCTAATGTTCGCGAGGTCCTTGATGCCAGGAACAGCCGCGATCATTGCGTCGATGGTTACGGCGCCCGATGTGTAACCGGCCTGTGTTCCTGTAGCTGCCGCCCCGGCAATCGTGCCGCCAGTCGCGAGGATGACAATATTGGGCTTCTTCTGCTGGGCTGCAGAAGCTAACGCAGACAGCAGCACCGCGACGGCGAGAAACTTAGATACGACTTGACGATTTATCATGGCTGGCACCTTCCTCCGACAGGCCTATTTACTCGGCGAGTATTTGCTCGTATCCAGGCCCGTCAGCTTCACAGGATCGAGCAGTTCATTGATCTGCTGTTCGGTCAGAATGTGTTTTTCACGGATGATTTCCAGGATGCCTTTGTTACTGGCATAGGCCTCGGTTGCCAGCTCAGTCGCTTTTTCGTAACCGATGATCGGATTCAGAGCGGTGACAATACCGACCGTCGTCTCCAGGTAGTGCTGCAGCATCTTTTCGTTCACGGTGATTCCGTCAACGCACTTGCTGCGTAAGGCGATGGAGGCACGATAGAGGAGGTTTTGCGACTCCAGAATCGCCAGACCCTCGATAGGCTCGTAGGCGTTCAGTTGCAGTTGTCCATGGTCAGCAGCTAGAGATACCGTGTAGTCGTTGCCGATCACGCGAAAGGCGATTACATTCACCAGCTCCGGGATCACGGGGTTGACCTTGCCCGGCATGATGGAAGAGCCCGGCTGCACAGGGGGTAGATTGATTTCGGCCAAGCCGGCCCTTGGGCCGGATGCCAGCAGAATCAGGTCGCCGGAAATCTTCGATAGCTTAACCGCCGTGCTTCGCAATGCGGCTGAATACACCAGAAACCCCTGCTGGTCCCAAGTGGCGGCGAGCATATCAGAAGCTGGAACGATCGGCTTGCCTGTCAGCTCGGCTAGATGGACTGCGCACCGCTCGCTGTATCCCTTCGGTGCATTCAGTCCGGTGCCGATGGCTGTAGCACCCATGTTGACGGTGTAAAGATACTTTTCGGAGTCCCGCAGCAGTTGAATCTCACCATCGAGCGACGCCGCAAAGGCATGGAACTCCTGCCCCACGGTCATGGGCACCGCGTCCTGCATCTCGGTGCGACCCATCTTCACCATGCGGAGATAAGCATTGCCCTTCGTCCGAAACGACGCAGACAACTTCTCGAGTTCAGCGATCAGCTTTTCGTTGCGTAGAAGAATGGCCACCTTGATCGCAGTGGGATAGGAGTCGTTCGTGGACTGCGACATGTTGAGGTCATCGTGCGGATCGATGAACTGGTATTCGCCCTTCTTGTGTCCGGAGAGCTCCAGAGCAACGTTCGCCAGGACTTCATTGGCGTTCATGTTTGACGAAGTCCCAGCGCCGCCCTGGAACCAATCCACGACAAACTGGTCGTGATACTTGCCGGCAAGAACGGCTTGGCACGCCTTATCGATGGCCGCCAATTTCTCCGGCTTCATCGCACCCACATCGGTGTTCGCCTGCGCGGCAGCGAGCTTCACAATCGCCCACGCCTCCACAAATCCCGGATAGTGATTGATTTCAATGCCGGAGATCTGGAAGTTTTCAAGCGCGCGTGCGGTTTGCACGCCGTAGTAGGCGTTGGCCGGCACTTCTTTCGGTCCAAGCAGGTCTTTCTCGACGCGCATTTCTTGGCCGTTCGCCGCTGAGCTAAGGAAGCTGATTGCAAGGGCTGAGAGAATGACGGCGAGACGCTTCATACTGCCTCCAGGGACGTGCGCGTGCGAGTTCTACTTCAACCCCACCGATCCGGGGGAGAAGATGTTGTAGTTAAGCTGATTGGCAACGTACTCAATGACTTTTTGTGCCTTGACGCTGTTTCCAGCTTCGTCGAGCCGGGGCGAGAAGACCGCAATCGCTCCCTTACCGGGAGCGACCGCAACGATGCCGCCTCCGACACCGCTCTTTGCCGGAAGACCGACGTGCCAGGCCCAATTCCCGGATGCATCGTAGAGCCCGGCCATGGTCATGGCCGAGAGAATGTAAGGAATGTCTTCGCGCCGGATGACCTGTTCACCCGTAGCGGGGTTGATGCCGTTGTTCGCCAGCGTTGCGCCCATGCGCGCAAGTTGGACGGCATTGACTCCGACGGAACATTGCTTGGTATAGATATCGACAGCTTCGAAGGGGTCTGAGTAGATGCGCTCGTACTTCGCCAGCAACATGGCGAGCGCTTTGTTCCCGGCGTTGGTCGCAGCCTCTGACTTATATACCTCATCGATCAGCGTCAACTTCTCGCCTGCCGCCTTGCTGTAGAAGGCGAGAATCGTGTTCCACTTCTCGTCTTCGTCCTTGCCGTTGATGAGGCTGGTCGTAGCGATGGCGCCTGCATTTACGAATGGGTTGCCGGTATGCGTCGGCATGTCCACAACCGCATTCACGGAGTTAAAGGGCCGTCCTGTCGGCTCAGAGCCCACTCGCTGAAATGTCTTATCGGGGCCAAGCTGTTCCATCGCCAAAGCCAGCGTGAAGACCTTCGAAATCGACTGGATAGAGAACGAGTAATTCACATCGCCCAACGTCAAGACCTGGTTGTCCGTGGTAACGATGGCAACTCCAAACAACTTCGGATCAACCTGTGCGAGATAGGGGATGTAGTCGGCATTCTTGCCGGTGGTGTCGCTCTTATATCTCTCAAATGCCGCTCGCACGATAGTCTCTACTTGCTGCCGCGTCGGAGCAACGGGGCTCCGGGACTGCGCCAGGGAAACAGCCGGGAACAAACGTCGCTGCGACCAGGATGGCAGCAAGAACTCTCATGCACAGTCGGTTGTGGTACATGGCATCCTCTCGAAAACACTTGCGACCAAACGCTGTTCTACCGATCAAAGCCGAACGCCTTCGCCCAGTCGTAGCGAACCGAAAACTGTATGCGATAGTCGTTCGTGTTGAAGCCGTCGGCGAAGTTCACACGTCTGCCGAACTGGAATTCTGTTCCCATCATGACTTGCTTCACCGGATAGAACAGAAGATTTCCAACCGCGTAATGTCCCTGATGAAACGCCGAGGTGAGATCACCGTCGGCATTTTGTATGTTCACCATCGAATAGCCGGCTGAACTGCTGAACCGTGGACTCCAGGTGTGGTCGATGAACGAGACGAGGCCCAGTACCGGAAGCGCGACGCCCTTAATCGGATTGGCCGGGTTTCCGGTTTTCTGAATACCGACGTCGACGGGTGCATCGTTCATATAGTTTTCAATTCCCTGGCCATAGACCACCTGAAGCTTGGCAACATCCCTGGAGGTGAACTTGAGGTTGGAGCTCACATTGACGCCCGCGCCGTAAACCGTGTTACTAAGGTTAGGCGGCATAGGATTGGTGTCCACCCAGCTGATCTTTCGGAAAATGCCGGCCACCTGCAGGTAGGCCTTTTCCCCGGCAAACCGCACATGACCGGAGATGTCCGGCATCGTCGATTGCGGTTTTACGTTCTGCAGCTCAATAAAGTCGCTATAGGAGCCTTGGTCAGCCGTTGCGCCCGGGCGCTCAGCTGCGATCGTCACCTGAGTTTTCTTGCCCCGAAGAGGCATCCAACGCACCTGCACATTGCGGTAAAAGACCATGCCGTTGGGACCCCAGTATTCGATCGTGTTGGGAAAGACGTCGATGTCCATGAAAGGACTCCACGTCTGTCCGGCGCCGAACGCCCCCAACTCGCCATAGGCCTGGCGAAGTCGAAAGGTCGTCTGCCCCGCGTCGACACCGGTCCCGAACAGTTCGAACTCGAATCGGGTGTTGAGATCGCCCAGCGGAGTGGACGTGGATGTCTTTACGCCAAACCGCGTCTGCCGCACACCGAAGTAGACTTTGCCATCTGGTCCAAATTCGCCCGGAAAAGCATTCAACTGGGTCGGCCGAACAACATCGAACCAATTCGGATTATTGGTTGCGAAGTCATAACCGGAATCGAGCATTACGAAGCCGTAAAGATCAAGGGTGGTGCCGTGCTCGGCGGGAAGCGGAGGGTTCCCGACCTCCTCACTCGGCGTATGCGCCGAGGCTTCTTGATTGACAACCTCCTGCAAGGCTAGTTCGCTTTTGGTTGGGGGCGGGGGCGGTTTCTGCGGTTGCTGCTGCATCGCGCTGATCTGTTGCTTCAGCTCCTGCATCTGCTTTTCCATCTGCTCAAGCTTCATTTGCATTTGCTGCAGGTCAGGCTTCTGTGTGTCCTGAGACTGAGCATGGCCACGCTGCACGTAGCTCAGAGACATCACCACCGTGATGAGTGCAACGCCTACTAACCTTTTCCAATCGGTTGCCGTGTTTTGGTGGTCCATGAGCGTCTGCTCCTTGGGATGACCTGTTCGACGAGCAGTCGGGTTGCGCCGCAGATCGCGAGGAGGAGGCAAGAACCAGAAGCAGCGCTCGCATTTCTTAGGCGAAAGAGGGCAATTTTTCTTTTGGAGGTTTGGCCCCCTCGCATCCTTCTTAAGCCAACAATTCATGCTTCACAACTAGGGAAAACCCTAGGCAAGGTTTAGAAAGCAGAGCTATCGCGGACGTGACACGGTGTACGACGTGCCTTCGCAGAAGCCACCTCGCGCACAAGTTATAAGCCGCTGACTAGCATTTAAAATGTTATAAAACTAGGGATATCCCTAGTTGTTGCTAAAGATTGGCGCAAATAGCATCGGGACGAACACCGCTCTCTGTCTTGTTCGTTTGAACTGGAGTGCAATTCCGTATGAAACAAATCAGGGTTTTCTTGGGAGTGCTAAGTGCGCTCCTGCTCGCCTTACTATTCTTGCCGGGTTGCAACGCAGTCAATCCCCTCTGTGGAAGTGCTCGTCCAGCGCCGAGTATTTCGTCGCTTTCTCCTTCCACGATTACGTTCGCTCAAGTACAGCAGGGTGTTCTTCTCACTGTGAATGGTAGCCAGTTTGTCACGGCTTCGGTCGTGGTCATCAACGGGACGGGGCTAGCCACTACGTTCGTGAGCAGTACAGGAGTTACAAGTCACGATCACGACCGCCCAGATCTCCGGACCTGGAACAGCCAATGTGACAGTCAATACTCCGGGCGGGACGACAGGCACTCTTGCCTGCTCGAGCGGTGGAACCAGCAGCGCGCTCGTCCTGACTATCACTTAAAGAAGAGCAAATGGGAAACAGGAGATTAGACGCCAGTGTGGAATCCATCTCTGGGGAACGTGGGAGACAGATAGACGACGACAACCGTTCGTCTTAGTTGTCGGTACACACCTGCCATGGAACGTAGAAATCCTCTCTACTTCCGAATACTGGAATCGAACAAGAACAACGATGATAATGCCTCATTGAACCGTAAGGAGAACCTTCATGGCGTTGTACAGACGGATGTCGCCATTATCGAATTGCGTGGCGCATGCATGGCAACGATTGTTCAGATGCCTTTCCGCATTTCTCCTTGTATGTCCGTTGTTTGCTGGTTTGTTCACGGCGGCACAGACGTTGCCCGATGCGCCGAGCGCGCACAAGACCAAACAAAGTACAGCCGCTCTGGTCGCAGGCAAAGGCTGGCCACGCACCTTCAGCAGCGGTGTGGACACGTTCACCGTGTACCAGCCACAAGTCGAAAAGTGGGACGGAAACCGAGTCTATCTTTACTCCGCCGTTGAGGTTAAGAACACGACTGCGAAGTCGTCGAATTATGGCGTGATCTGGCTCAATGCCAGAACGGAAGTCGACAAGCTAAACCGCTCCGTTACCCTCGATCAGGTGCAACTTACGAAGGTGAACTTCCCGGCCGAGCCCAGCAAGGATGCCGAGCTCACCAAACTGCTTGAGCCGAAGTTGCCCACGGTGACCAAGGTCGTTTCGCTGGATCAACTCATCGCCGCTGCGGAAGCGGATGGCGAACCGATCAAAACCGTCGATGTAAAGAACGACCCTCCTGCGATCATCTTCTCGACCAAACAGTCCGTGCTGGTGTTGATTGACGGACCGGCTCAGTTGCGCGAGATCGAAGGGACAGATTTGCAGCGCGTGATCAATACCCGGGCGATTCTGCTGTTTGAGAACGACAAGAAGCTGTATTACCTGCGGGTCTCGGACTGGTGGTTGCAGGCGCCAAGCTTGGAAGGACCGTGGACCTATGCAAAGAAGCTGCCCGACGACATGAAGAAGGCCGAGGAATACGTCGTCGCCAAGACAGGCGGGCAGACGCTGCAAACCGGTTCGTCTCCCACGTCGTCCGCGCACTCTTCGGGACAAGGAGCCGCTCCTCAGCCTTCGCTGAAAGAAGCCGGCAAGAACGCGGAGATCCCAGTTGTCTATGTGGCCTTTGGTCCAACCGAGTTGCTCGAGACCCGCGGTGACCCGGTTTTCAAGCCGATCCCAGGAACGGGCCTGGAATATACCGAGAACACCAACGGCGACTTCTTTCGCTTCAACGGCCAGTATTACGTTCTGATCTCCGGCCGCTGGTTCAAGAGCCCTTCCTGGCAAGGTCCCTGGACCTTCGTGAGCGCGGCTGACATGCCTCCCGACTTCGCCAAGATTCCAGAGAACAGTCCGAAGGCTACGGTGCTGGCGTCCGTACCGGGTACTCCACAAGCGCAAGAGGGCTTGATCGCCAACTCCATTCCGCAGACAGCGACCATCACGCGCTCCGAAGCCAAGCTCACAGTTGTATATGACGGCGAACCAGCCTTCGTTCCCATCGAAGGCACATCGATGTTCTACGCCAAGAATACGAGCGCGCCAGTCATCAAGCTCAGCGAGAACAGTTACTACTGTGTTGAGGCGGGCGTGTGGTTCAAGGCCACCTCACCGCAAGGGCCGTGGATCATTGTCGACACCGTGCCTGAGGAGATCTACACGATCCCGCCAAGTTCGCCCATCTACTACGTGACGTACGTGAGGGTCTACAACTCCACGCCTGACGTGGTGTATGTCGGCTACACACCTAGTTATTACGGAACGGTCGTTTCTGCGAGCACAAACACGGTTGTGTACGGGACGGGATGGTATTACCCGCCATACATTGGTCCCACAATGTGGTACGGCTGGCCCTACTCCTACGGTGTGGGAGCGGCATTCACCTGGTCGGACGCTACCGGCTGGAGCTTTGGCTTCGGCTACGGATACGCCTATTACCCCTGGTACTACCCGTGGTGGGGACCGATGGGCTATTACGGATACGGCTGGTATCCATATTACGGGTGGGGCGCCTGGGGCGGGGCAGCGGTGGCCAACGTGTATGGCATGTGGGGTAATACCGCCTATTCTCGTACCGCGGCAGCCTGGGCGAATCCTTATACCGGCAATTACGGAGCTGCCAGTCGTGGCTCGTACTACAACACGCAAACTGGCCGGAGCACCGTTGCGGGTCGCGGATACAACACCAACATCTACACCGGTAACACGGCCGGATATCGCGGCGGCGCTACCTACAACCCGAACACCGGCATCGTGGCCGGTGGCGGAGCTGGTTACGCGGGCAACATCTACAGCGGTCAGGGAACGGCCGGGCGTTGCGGCTTCGCTTACAACACGAATACCGGCGCAGGCGTTGCCGGCGGGAAGAACAACATTTACGCTGGCAAAGACGGCACAGTATATCGATATAACCGGCAGAGCGGCGACTGGTCCTCGAACAGCGGCAGCGGATGGCAGTCCTCGACGAAGCCCGACGCAAATCTGCAACGCCAGCAGCAGATGCGGACGCAGGGCGGGCAGCGCACTCAGAACTTCAACTCGATGCGCGGTAGCTACGGTGGAGGAATGGGCGGCGGGATGAGAATGGGTGGAGGGAGACGGCGTTAGCACATCACGTGTGACGGGGAGATTTCTCGCGGGAAGGGGTCGTCTGATCCTTTGCTAACAAAATAGAAGTACGCGCCGACGCTTACGAAGTTGACCAGCACCGCGCAGCATCGAGTCTGCGATGTGGAACGCGACATTTGGAAAAGGAGGAGGCCGATGGATCTCGGATCAGCCTCCTCTCTCCTCCCATTGGCCCTGCGCAGTTGCCAGCCAGTCGCCAAAAGGGAGCGCCTTAGACCATCATGCGCCGGCCACTATCAGTGCGAAGCCCAGGAGTCCTACATCCCTCCTGCAACGCCCTTATTGAGCAGCAGCTTGACGTCGACTCTACGATTGTCGGCACGTCCCGACGCCGATTCGTTGGAAGCGGCCGGGTTGGTTTCGCCCATGGCTCCAGGCGCCAGAATGCGACCTACGGGAACACCACAGTCCTGAAGCAAGTAAGCGACGACTGCCTGCGCGCGCTGCTTGCTGAGAACCTGGTTGGAGGAAGCGGTGCCCACCGAGTCGGCATATCCGGCAACCGAGATGCCCCAGCCTTTCGGGTATGCGAGCGCTTGTTTCGCCAGAGCTGCAAGCCCCTGTTTGTATTCCTGGGATAGGCCGTAATCCCCGGTCGCGAACAGCACGGTGTATTGGTCTTTGGTAACAACTTCACCCATCTCGCTGAAGCGCTTCTGGGTTGAGGCTGCGACCTGGTCAATTTGGGTTTGGTTGGCCGCGATTTCCCGCTTAGTTGCCGCGACCTCTTCATTAGTCGCCGCGATAGCCGCGTCAGTGGCCGCCTTATTGGCTGCGTACGTCTGCATGTTTCGGGCTTGCTGTTGAGCCATGGGATTCAAGCCAGCTTGGATTACCTCGGCCAGCGACAGATCGTCTTCATCAAACTCGATCGTCTTGGCTATGACCTGGTTTTCCTGGTCGCCTCCCACCCCCTCGAATTTCATCTTGAGTCCCGCAATCAGGACGTCCGGCGAATCCTGTTTTTTACGCATGCCGGTGAGTCCCACCGGGTGCTGGATTTTGGTATCGCTGTTGATGGTGACCATGAAAACGCCTTCCGAGGTCTTGACGGTCAACGTGTCCCCGGTCCGTAATGTGATGACGCCTTTGTTCTTGACCTTGTCGCCCGAGGCCGCTCTCGCTGTGGGCGCGACGGCTAAGGCAACCAGGGCCAATAAACACGCCGCAATTCCGATTCTTTCGGCGCTTTCGTCCTGAAAACTCGACGCGCTAGGATGCTCTATAAACGATTTTCTCCGCCTCGGGATACATTTCTGGTCACCCAATTTCGGTGCTCTCTGCACTTGAAGGGACTTTTTCAACACCCACGCCTGTTCACAATATCTATCTCTAGAAAGCTAACTTCCGAGTCGCCCATCACTCCTCCATTGTGTGATCCACCAGGACATTACGGAAGCGCCGCGTGGAACGAGAATCATGTGGTCATCTTCCGACGGCCGCCACCTACTGCAGCTTTGCGTACTCGGCTTTGGCTTGTTTGAAGATGGGGATGTCGGGGTCGGCGTCCTTCCAGAGGGTGAGGAAATCTTTGTAGGCAGCGAGCGCCCGGACACGGGCGGCATCGGCATCCGCACCCTGCGAGGTTCCCGCCTGCAAGGCGTTGGCACGGGCAACTCCCAGATGCGCCAACGCTCCCGTCCAGCAGTTCGAGACGATGCCGCTGTGGTCGAGAATCTTTTGAAACTCGGCGGCAGCAGCGCTACCCTGTCCAGCTGCGAGGTATGCCTCTCCGTGTACATATACGTGGTCGAGGCAGGTGCCGAACTGGATGGCGCCCAACTCCATGGGTGAAGCAGCTTGCGGGACAATCAGGGCAGAAGCCGGATTCTTTCGATCCAGTGCCAATTGCACCTGAATCGCAGGCAGCCAAAGTGACTGCAACTGCGTATTCAGTGGATAGCGTTTTGCTAAGTCTTGTGCCGAGGACTCGGCTCGCGCCGTATCGCCCGCCATGGCAAACGCAAGAGCCGCCTGACTCTCGACACCTTGGCTCGCAGGAGCAAGTTTCAAACCCTCTGCCGCTAGCTGACGGGCTTCCACACCATAGCCATAAGCCGCTTCGCGCAGAGCGGCACTTTCTTCCCAAAGCGCTCCATTTTCCTTGCTATCGTCTCGGACGGCGGCATCCACGGCCTGCTTGGTTAGTTCCCGCGCCTTGTCGAGATGACCGTTGTAAGCCTCGGTGTCGGATGCGAGCGCCAGTCCGAACGCCTGCTGGTCGGGATTGGCTGCAAACCACTGTTGCTGTTCCGCCATTGCCGCAGGGTCCCCTGCAAGGAAAGCAAGACTGTAGAGAGCAACGCGGAACAAGTAACTATCTTGTTTTTGTGACCGCGCATCGTGAATGATCTGCCGGGCCCCGTCGAAGTTCTGCAAATCAATGGCCCAGTTTATGAGATTGCTGTAAAGGTACACCTGATCCGGTGCGAGGCGCAGGCCTTGCCTCGCCATCTCCGTGGCTTGCTGGTACTGCCCCTCTGCGGCCAACACTAAACCCAGATTGTTGTAGCCTACAGGGTTGCGCGGGTAGCTCGCAATCTCCTCCTGATAGGTCTGGGCGGCTTTGTCCAGCTCCCCGGTGACAGTCTCATAATAGTTGGCAGTGATCGCCAGTTTTTCACGTTCGCTGGCATGTTCTCGCAACTGAAATGCCTTGGTATAGTACTCGCTGGCCCGCCCCAATTCGCCGAGGGTGTAGTAGTCGTTGCCCACCGCGTTGTAACCGCTGGCAAAGTTCGGATCGAGTTCGATGGCACGTTGATTGTAGGGCAGGGCTCCGGCAGGCCCTTTCTCGGGCCACGCTTTTATGGCAAGGCTGTAGGCTTTCAGGGCTTCGAGCGAAGACGTCGTCGCCTGGTCGAGCGGGACATCGAACTTCTGCACCGTAGCCAGCGATTCGCCCAGCTCAGAGCGTAACTTCGATGCCGCCTCGCCCAGCATCTCCAGCACCTTCTCCTTGGATGCCGCCGTTACTTGCTCCTCGGCCAGCGTATCGCCAGTCTGGCAATTCACTGCCTTCAATCCCAGGACATATTCACTGCCCAGAGTGCCAACTGATCCGGCAACGTAAACCTTGCTGCCTGCCCGCTGGCAAAGCTCGCGGGTGATGTCTGGGGTGAGTTTCGTGCCTGCGGGGCGCATCATCAGCTCCAGGGTCTTCGCGACATTGCCGTCGGAGAGCACATTCAAAAAAGGCGACTGTCGCAAGGAGAGGTCGAGCGCCGTCTTTAGCGTATCGTCAAAGACCGCATCGCCGGTGCTGTTGGCGAAATCTGCGATGACGATGGTGTCCTTCTCGCCCAGCCGCAGAGCTCGATGCGAGCGGTAATAGAGCAGGCCACCTACCAGGGCGGCAATCGCAACCAGCGATACCACGGCGATAATCGGCCAGCGCTTCTTTTTCGCTACGGCGGGTCGGCTCTGGCCGGAGGGCGCATCGACAGCCCTTGCCCTTCCCGAACTCTCGGCCCAAACTCCGCCGGAAGCCATAGGCACCGTGCCCGATCCTGATCCCATAGCCGCAAAGCGGGTGCTTTCGGTGTCGCGCTTCAGCCGCTGCAGATCGGTTCGCATTTCGGAGGCATGCTGGTAGCGCAGATTGCGGTCCTTCTCCAGGGCCTTGCCGATCACCGCTTCCAGCCCGGCCGGGATTTCCGGGTCCAATTGCGATGGCGGCGCGGGTTGGGTGTGTACGATAGCTCCGCAGATGTCGCCCGAGCTTTCGCCTTCGAACGGCATCCTGCCGGTCGCCATCTCGTACAGCACTACCCCAAAAGAAAACAGGTCAGTGCGAGCATCAAGATCACGCGCCTTGACCTGCTCGGGCGACATGTAAGCCACCGTGCCCAGCATTGCCCCTGGGCTGGTCAGGTGCTCGGGGCCGGAGGATACCAGCTCGGTCTGCGACTCGCCGCCTCTGCCTCCAGCTTTGACCATGACCTTGGCCAGCCCGAAGTCCAGAATCTTGGCACGGCCACGCTTGGTGACGAAGATGTTGGCCGGCTTTATATCGCGATGAATGATGCCCTGGCCGTGGGCGGCGTCGAGCGCATCAGCAATCTCAGTCCCCAAATCCAAAAGCAGCTCGATTTCCAGCGGCTTGCCGGCAATGCGATGCTTCAGCGTCATGCCGTCCAGGAACTCCATGACGATGAAGACGCGGCCACCTTCCTCGCCGATGTCGTGAATCGTGCAGATGTTGGGATGATTGAGAGCGGAAGCGGCCTGCGCTTCGCGCTGGAAGCGTGACAATGCCTGCGGATCGCAGGCAACCTCGTCCGGCAGGAACTTCAGGGCTACAAAACGGCGAAGGCGAGTGTCCTCCGCCTTGTACACCACCCCCATACCGCCGTCGCCAAGCTTGGCCAGGATGCGGTAATGCGAAACGGCGGCGCCTATCATAGGGCTGAAATGTTAGGACTAGAGGTGGGTCAAGTCAATGAACGATCAGCGGTTAACTCCTACTGGCGAGGATCGCTGTTGTAACATCGCCATTGCACTCATTGACTCCGGGATGGAATTTTGAGTGTAACCGCCTGAATTCCTCAGTCGTTCCTGAAGCAACAGAGTTAAGTATCTTCTCATCAGGTAATTACACCGTAACCTAAAATTAAGTTGCGCTACTGGTGGTGCGTGGTACTCTCTGACGCCAGACGAGCCTGAAACGAGGAGATCACTATGGTTCGGCAGCAAATTGCAGCTCCAATTTTCGACATCACTCTTCCAACAAAGACCGCTGGCGTGGTCTCGTGGGCCGTCTTGGCGGCGGTTCTCACCATTGGGCCAATGGCGCCGGCGCAGACCTTGACGGTGGTGCACGACTTTACCTTCGGAGCGGACGGTGGGTATCCCATCGGTGGACTGACCCAGGATTCCAGCGGAAACCTCTATGGCGTCGCCTACAACGGTGGCAATGTGCAGTGTTCCGATGGCCGGTACAAGGTGGGATGCGGGGTGGTGTTCAAGCTCTCGCACCATGGCTCCGGCTGGGTGTTCACCACGCTTTATGAGTTCGGCGGGCAACCGGATGGAGGAATCCCGCTTGCTCGCATGATCTTCGGTCCCGATGGGGCGCTGTACGGCACTACATCGCAGGGTGGGAATGGGGCATGCCAGGGCGAGCTCGGCTGCGGGACCGTCTTCAAGCTTCAACCGCCGGCCTCGTTCTGTCGCAGCTTTTCTTGCCCGTGGACGGAAACTATTCTCTACAACTTCAGCTCGCGCTACGGCGGCTATTATCCTGATGCGGACCTCGCCTTTGACTCTGCCGGCAACCTTTACGGCACCACCGCGAACGGCGGTGGCAGTGTGAACTGCCCGAATGACGGTTGCGGAACGGCCTTCGAGCTGACACCTAACAGCAACGGAACCTGGAGCAAGAGCACGATCCATGTGTTCCAGGCTGGAGCCGACGGCGAGTATCCCAACACGGGTTTTGTTGTCGGTCCAACCGGCAACCTTTACGGTACGACGGGAAACGGTGGCGCCAATGGATACGGGAGCGTCTACCAGTTGAGCCCTGCCGCCGGATGGAGCGAGACCGTGCTTTACAGTTTCACCAATGGCGCGGACGGCTATATGCCCGGACAAGTGACATTCGACAGTAGCGGCAATCTTTGGGGCCCCTCAGATGCGGTTACCATTTTCGAATTGACGCCCCTGCAAGGCGGCGGATGGAATTTCTCAGTCCAGTACAATTTCGACTACTACAACGACGGAGGCTATCCGAATCCCCTGACTCTGGATGCTTCCGGCAACATCTATGGCACCATGTCGCAGAGTTACAGTGGCGGATCGGTCTGGAACCTCACGCCTTCGGGCAGCGGTTGGAACTACAACGGTCTCTACGCCTTCAGCTACGAGGACGGAAGCCAAGGGATTGAACCGACGGGGAGGGTCGCGCTCGACTCGCAAGGGAACATCTATGGCGAAAACGGATACGGCGGCGAGGGTTACGGGACGGTGTGGGAGCTTACGCCGTGACCGTTGGTGGCCTGTTCACCGCGCACGCCTTAGCCTTCTCGTAATTGGCGCAACATCGCCATTGCACAAGTAACAGTCCACGGAGCTGTCCATAGTGTCCCTAAGGGTATACCTTCCGGGACAGCGATTTTGGCTCTCGTGCAAGTGAATGGATTCAACAAAGTAGAAGGGCGCCGGAAGGCGCCCTTCTGGGACAGGATTCAGGAGAGCCGGCGAGACACATAATTAAGGATGCGGCGCTGCTGATCGAGCCGGCGCTGCAACCAGGAACGAGGACAGCATCTTCCGTTCTTGCTGGGATAGGTCACGGCGAAGCTCCCGCAACATGTCCTCTCGATCACATTTGCGCTGCCACTCCCCGATGATCGTGCTGTTGCCGTCAGATCAGGTACAGCACCACAACAGCGGCGACGGCGGTGACCACCCACTCGAACACAACGTCATTCATGCCGCACCTCCTATCGGACTCTCTCCCAGCACGCGGCACACCGAGGTATGGGAGATCCGGTACATCTTCGCCAGTTGGCGGAGGCTGAAACCGTGCTGGCGATCGCGCAGCACGGCGTCACGATCGACGATCAGCCGGGGACGGCCGATATGCTGGCCTTCCAATCGGGCGCGCCGCATGCCGCTGCGCACTCTTTCGATGATCAAATTGCGTTCGAGTTCGGCGACCGCGCTCAGAATGATCATCACGATGCGTCCCGTGGGGCCGGTGGTGTCGACGTTCTCGCGGAAGGAAACGAACTCCACATGGAGATGTTGTAGCTCATCGACGGTCTGCAGAAAGTGACGGACACTCCGGCCGAGCCGGTCGAAACTCCAAGTCGCCACCACGTCGAGGCGGCCGTGCCGGGCATCGTTCATGAGCCGGTCCAGCCCCGGCCGGCGCGGCTTTATCCCCGAGATGGTGTCGATATACTCATCGATCACCTGCCAGCCACGTTGCTGGACCAGCTGCCGCAGATCACAGCGCTGCGCCGCCGGGCTCTGATCGGTCGTGCTGACCCGCAGATACAGCCCTACTTTTTTCATGCATGCACCTGGATCCCATAAGCCGCCAACCGCTCACGCAGTACCTGCAGCTCGGACCAGAGAGCCTGGAGCCGTTCGTGATCCTGCTTGCCGAACAGCTCGCGGTCCGCTGCCTGCTGCAGTTGCTTATAGCGCCGCACTCCACTGACGATGAAAGCGTCCTCGTCGTTCTGAGTTGCTGGCGCTGACTCAGTCTGCGCCAGGGCGGCGGCCGCTTCTTCCGGGGTTACGAGGTGAAGTTGTAGACTGGGCTTGGGTTGTCTTCTTCATTTGCGGCGTCCTCCCCGGCCCGACCGATCGGGCTGGTGTTGTTCGACATATTTATGAATGAAATCCAGCAAGACGTCGGTCATCTGCCGGCCTTCGGCCGCGGTGGCGGCCTTGAAGGCGTCGTGCAGGTCGCGCGGCACATGCATGTTCAAGCGCTTTACCTCCATCGGTTTAGGGGCTCTGGGACTCATGGCTCACCTCGTCGCGAGATTACCGCAAGGGGTGAGTATAGACACACCGAGGCGGGCCGCCGAGCCCAAAAAGGGCGCGCCCCCAGCCACCCATCCGGAATGGCTGTTTGGATGTGTACTCATATACTCATTATACCAGATAGCCTCTTCCCGTCAAGATCTTTACATCAACGACGTCTTTATCGATGAGTTCACCTTCATCCATTGGGAATTACAGGCCAACCTCATCCCCAAGTTCGGCTACTGTTCGGAGAAGTTCGACGACGTAGCCTGGGGCAAGAGCCTCATCCAGGGCCAGCTGGCCATTAATTTCGTCTCTCCCGGCTACCTCATCGGTGCTCTCATGGGCAAACAGGTTACCGCCAGTGGCTCGGCTATCCCTGCCACCAGCGATCCTGCCGCCGCTCAGCAGCAGCCATACCAGGGGTCTTTCTCCATGGGAGAAGTAATCGCCGCGCGCGCGCGTCTCCTCCGCCGCCAGACCAACCGCCCGTAGCCGGCTTTGTGTGCCTGGCGGCGGTCCGACGGGGACGAGTTGGTAACCGTCAGCTTCGCGTTCCCGAGTCCTCTTCCCGGTTGACTGGCGGGAAACCTTGCCGGTACCGATAGGGATGGGCTCTGGTCGGGGACTACAGGGTGAAGGAGGCAGTACGATTCGTTTGCAAGTGACGGTGGGAAGGATCTTAGGTAGGGCCCGGGGGATACAGGTAGGGAGAGTGAGATGGGAAGAAGAGCAGACGAAAAGATGGATGAGGAGATCGAAGAGGAGATCTTGTCTATCCCGCCCCGCCGCCTTCCGGCTCCCGGGGCGCGCCGGTCTGCCGCAAGAACGAACAGCCGGGGTTCGCCCGTTAGAAGCGACACAGGTCCATCGGCTATCGAGATAACCCAAGCAATGCCGACCGCGAACAGGTTCTAGTCGCCTCGTTGCATCACCGGAGCAAGATCGCCCCTGACGATTGCTGATACCGTTTGGAGTGATCCCAAGTACGTGATAATCCCGTTTATCACGTAGGGATAAACACTGCGGGCGAACTACAGATGATTGGGAAGCTGCAGGGAGTCTGGCGAACTTTCTCGGGTTGCTGCACTCCGATGTCGCTCGCATTTGCGCATATGCTAGAAGGCCGCAGTTTCGTTGAGGGACCTCGACTACGCTTACGACCATGAGATCGGCCAACGCTACTTCCAGAGCCGCCACTTAGGGCGGCTGACTCACCTGCCATTACGGCAAGCGGTCTAGCGGAATCCGAGCGTCGACCTGACGTGACCGGCGAGTTTTGTACCAGGGGAAATGTTAGAGAAACTGGTACAAAAGGAGCTGGAGAATGGCACGGAAGAAGCACGGCGCAGAGCAGATCGTTGCGATCCTGCGCCAGATCGAAGTCGAATTAGCCAACCATAAGAACATCGGCCAGGCCTGCAAAGAGGCCGGGATCACCCAACAGACCTATTACCGCTGGCGGAAAGAGTACGGCGGACTGAAGCTGGAACAGGCTCGACGGCTGAAACAGCTGGAGAAAGAGAACAGCCGTTTGCGCCGACTGGTGACCGAGCTGTCGCTGGAGAAGCAAGTCTTGAAGGACGTGGCGGAGGGAAACTTCTAAGCCCCGGACGGCGACGTTGCGCGGTACAGCATGCTCGCGAGCAACATCGGTTATCGGAGCGGCGTGCGTGCCGGCTGTTGGGGCAATGGCGGGGAACGCAGCGTTACATCGTGACCCAGCGGAACGATGAAGATGAACTCACGCGTGCCATCCTGCAACTGGCCAGTGAGTACGGACGATACGGCTATCGGCGGATCACGGCTTTACTGCGCGACGCAGGCTGGGAAGTAGGCAAGGACCGGGTGCAGCGGATCTGGCGCCGGGAAGGACTCAAAGTGCCGCAGAAACAGCGTCCGCGAGGGCGGCTGTGGCTGAACGATGGCAGCTGTGTACGACTACGACCGGAGCATGAGCATCACGTCTGGAGCTACGATTTTGTGCACGCCAAGACGCACGATGGCAGGACGCTACGGCTGCTGACCCTGATTGACGAATACACCAGGAAGTGTCTGGCGATCCGGGTGGCACGGCGGTTGAACAGCTATGACCTGATCGAAACGCTGGCCGACCTGATGCTGGTGCATGGTGTGCCGGAGCATATACGGTCGGACAACGGACCCGAGTTCATTGCCGCGAGATTGCGGAAATGGCTGTCGGCGGTGGAAGCCAAGACGCTGTATATCAAGCCGGGGAGTCCTTGGGAAAACGGGTACTGTGAAAGCTTCAATGGCAAGCTGCAAGATGAATGTTTGAAGGGCGAGATCTTCTACTCGTTGAAGGAGGCGCAGGTGGTGATCGAGCGATGGAGGGTGCACTACAACACGGTACGGCCGCATTCTTCGCTGGGCTACAGACCACCAGCGCCGCAAGCCATCTTGGTGAAGGAAACGGGGCATGGAGATATGGAAAACGCTGCGCGTTTCCCACATCTCCACACCCCCGACTACGACTACGGAATAAGTTCGAAAAAGGCGCTACACTAACATTCCGCTTGGTACAAAAGATCGGTCAGGTCACTCTTCCATTAGGTGTTCCTTGAGCCGCGGCTTAACGCCTTCTCCGAACAGAGAACCGTCTGGCAGTACAACGGCGGCACGGCCATCTGGTTTGAGAATACGGATAATGAGGGCCAGGAAGAGATCGGCAGTCTCGCGAGTCTGGAAGTGCTTCGGAAAGTTGCTCTCAATCCCGTCTTCCTCGCGGCCTCCAAAAGGTGGATTCGTAAGGACGATGTCCACTCGGTCAGCCGCGCCGTAGCTGATATAAGGTCGGGCCAACGTATTGTCATGGCGCACAAAACTGGGATTCTCAATCCCATGCAGCAGCATGTTCGTAACACATAGCATGTGCGGGAGCTGTTTCTTCTCAACTGCGCGCAAGGCATGCTGCATGGCCTGCTCATCCTCGACCTTTTTCACGTAGAGGTCGCGCATGTGATTTAAGGCGCAAGTGAGAAATCCGCCCGTACCGCACGCGGGATCTAGAAGGATTTCGCCTGGATGAGGGTCAATACGCTCCGCCATGAAAGCAGTCACCGCACGTGGCGTGTAGTATTCACCTGCATTGCCTGCGCTCTGCAGGTCGTTAAGGATTTGCTCATAAATGTCACCGAAATGCTGGCGCTCAGCAAGGTCGTTGAAGTCCACCTCATTGATCTTGTTGATGACCTGGCGCATGAGTTGCCCGGACTTCATTTAGTTATAGGCGTCCTCAAATACGTCGCGCACAACCCGGCGGCGGTCGGCCTTCTCTCCGGCAACGGAGAGCTCCTTCAGCTTGGGAAAAAGGTCGGAGTTAACGAAGGCAAGAAGCTCCTCGCCAGTGATGCCTTCGGGATCGGCCGCCCAGGAACGCCACCACAACTGTTTGGGGATGGGCGAGCGGTATCCCTCCTGCAACGCTTCGAGCTCTTGATCTTGGTCGTCGATGATTTTAAGGAAAAACATCCAGCAAAGTTGCGAGATTCGCTGGGCGTCGCCATCTACGCCGGAATCCTGGCGCATGATGTCTTGAATTGACTTAACGGTGTTACGGACGGACATAGCTTAGCTGGCCTTCTGGTAAAGAGCGGATTGGAGTTCTTGTACAGCAAACATGAAATCCGCGCGCGTCCCGAATTGCTTGATGAGCTGAAGTGGCGTTCCCATCGTATCAAGCGGCGGAATCTGCAGAATCCTCGGGTCGCCGAGATCGATGACGCCCTGGTCCTGATATTTTTGCAACAGCGCTTCGAGCACGGCGCGGGCTTGCAGGCCGTACTTGGTGAAAACATCTCTCTTTCGGACGTTGTCTGCGCGCTCGCGACGCGTGAGCGCCGGCTGGTCGAACGCGACGTGACAGATGAGGTCGAATGGGTCGAGGTCTTTGCCGACTTCCTCGGCTAGCGGGTCCAGGGACAGCCCTTCGTTTTCGAGTTCCTCGACAATGGCTTGCTTACGCTCTGCCGATTTCCATCGCTTGAGAAAATCATCCAGGCTGGCGAAGCGCTTCTTCAGCGCCTTCTTCGTGAAATCCCGCAGCGTTTCGGTGACGAGCTTGCCTTTCTCATCGAGATATTCCACGCGCTCGGCGACGATGGTGGCCCCTACCCCATCGACATAAATTTTGCGCTGTCTTTCCGGGTCAGTGCTGATTGAGATATCTGGCGGCTGGTCCACGATGACCTCATCTGCTCCCGGCTCGGGGGAAACGGGATTACCGTCTTCATCCAGAGGCGGTACATCGTCGGGCGGAACGATAGGGTCGGCCTGGCCAGGCTCATAGATTTGTACCGGCTCGCCGTCGAAGTCCGGATCTGCAAAATGGTTGGTTGCGCCTCGGAAATCAATCAGCGTGAAATAAAACTTTTTCGTGTCCTCATGCACGCGGGTTCCGCGCCCGACGATTTGCTTGAACTCGGTCATGGAGCCCACAGAACGGTCGAGCACGATGAGGCGGCAGGTCTGTGCGTCCACTCCGGTGGAGAGCAGGCGTGAAGTGGTAACCAGCACAGGATACTTTGCTTCCGGGTCGATGAAGTTTCCCAGTTGGGCCTGTCCTTCGGTATCACTTCCCGTGATGCGCATTACGTAGCGGTAGTTCTCGTCGCACAGGTCCTTGTTTTCGTTAATCAAAGCCTGCCGCATCCGGGCGGCGTGTTCCTCATCCACGCAAAAGATGATGGTTTTCTGGAAGCGGTCGTGGCTCTCCTTGAGAAAATCGGAAACTTTCTTGGCAACGAGCTTCGTGCGGTCGTCAATGACGAGGGTTCGGTCAAAATCCTTGGCGTTGTAAATCCTGTCTTCTATTTCGTTGCCCTCCCGGTCGGTATCACCCCTTTCCGGCCGGTAGCCCTGAACATCCAGGTCGATGTGCACCTTGATGACTTTGTACGGGGCCAGAAAGCCGTCTTCGATACCCTGCTTCAGGGAGTAGGTATAAACCGGCTTCCCGAAATAATGGATGTTGGAGACATACTTGGTCTCCTTCGGGGTGGCCGTAAGTCCGATCTGGGTAGCGGCGGAGAAATATTCGAGAATCTCTCGCCAGGCTGCATCGTCGGCAGCGCTTCCACGATGACACTCGTCGATGACGATAAGATCAAAGAAGCCGGGCGAGAATTCCCTGAAGAGTTTCTGGCGCTCTTCTGGCCCGGTGATGGCCTGATAAAGCCCAAGATATACCTCGTAGGCAGTGTCGATACGGCGCTTTCTGTCCAGGGCCGTGGTGAGTTCAACCTCGGAGCCGTCTTCGCGCTCGATAGTCTTGGCACCTGTGCTGAGCTTGGCCATTGCAGGGCCGAAGGGGCGGAAGTCATTCACCATCGTTTGATCCACGAGCACATTGCGGTCGGCGAGGAAAAGGATGCGCTTCTTCCTGCCGGCTTTCCACAAGCGCCAGATAATCTGAAACGCTGTGTAGGTCTTGCCGGTGCCTGTGGCCATGACAAGCAGGATACGGTTCTGGCCCTTCGCAATTGCTTCCACCGCTGCGTTGATAGCATTCGCCTGGTAATAGCGGGGGGTCTTGCCGCTGCCATCATAAAAATAATCCTGAAGGACGATCTCTTCCTCTTCCGGGGTAATGCCCTTCCAGGTGCAATATTTCGACCAGAGCTGTTTGGGTGTTGGGAACTGGTCAAGATTGAGGGAGGTTTCCTTCTGTGGACTGAGGCCGGTGCGGTCGTGAAAAACAAAGCCGTCGCCGTTGGAGGAAAAGACGAAGGGGATATTCAGGGTTACGGCGTAGTCCAAAGCCTGTTGCATGCCGTCGCCGACACTGTGATTGTTGTCCTTGGCCTCGATGACGGCGATGGGGATATTAGGCTTGTAATACAGGATATAGTCGGCACGCTTCGGCTTGCCACGGGTAACGAGCTTTCCACGAACAATGATACGTCCTTTGGTAAAAGCGACTTCTTCGCGGATCTGCATCATCCCGTCCCAGCCCGCGCGTTTGACGGCTGGGCCGATGAACTTGGAGCAGATGTCGCGTTCGCTGAGATCCTTCTTATTTATGGAAGTAGCGCTTATATATGTCCTTCTCTATCCAAAGGAATGCTGACCGCCCTGACGCTCCTGCACTTGCTGATCTCCAGACCGCTATTCTTCATAGCTAGATATTGTGCGGGTAATTGTGCGCCACTTCAAGACACAAGAAGATTTCGTGGTAACTGACCTTGATTGATGCGGCTCCCCATGCGCCGAGATCAAGAGTGCGGCCGACTGTCGGTCAGACAAGAATACAATTGGCGCGGGTCTACTTATGACTGAGTGGGGCAATAGTGTGCTTCGTGATTAGTCGAAGCGAGGGTCTTAAGCTCCCTCTAAATGGTGTAGGAAACCATAATATTCAGACCAGCTAATTTTGCCGCTTTTAGGTCAGTGGAATCAGCAAGATACAGGGGCGCCGGGGCGCCCCTTATTGGACTAGGCCTAGGACAGCCGACGAGCTAGGTATTGCAAGATCCGGTGGTGGCGATCAAGCCTGCGCTGTGCAGCGATCACCACGGTCAGAACCAACGTGTCAATCATGCTGCACTTCCATGCTGCGCTTGTTGCAATGTGCGGATCACCGAGGTCCGCGAGATGGTGTGCATCTTCGCCAGCTGGCCGTAGCTGAAGCCGTGGGCACGGTCACGAAGCAGCGCCTCGCGATCGATCATCAGCGGCGGCCGGCCGAGCCGCCGACCTTCCAACTTTGCCCTCCTCAGGCCGGCGCGAACGCGTTCGACGATCAGGCTGCGTTCCAACTCGGCGATTGCTCCGATGATGACCACCACGGCCCTGCCGAGCGCGCCGCCAGTGTCGAGCTGTTCACGGAAGCTGACGAACTCGACGCCAAGGCGATTGAGCTCGTCCAGCACCTCCAGAAAGTGCCGCGTGCTGCGCGCCACGCGATCGCCGGCCCACACCAACACCACATCGAACTGTCCGCGCCTGGCGTCGGCCATCATCTGATCCAGCCCCGGCCGCCTGGCACGGGTGCCGGTGATGCGATCGGTGTAGCGCTGCACGACCTCGAGGCCACGCTGTTGAGCCATGGCTACCAGGTCGAGCATCTGGGATTCGGGATGCTGGTCGACGGTCGAAACGCGCGTGTAAATCGCCGCCTTCTTCATGCCCGCACTCCGTAGGCAAAAAGCGCCTTGCGTACGGTGTCTATCTCGACGATCAGCTCAGCAACATGGTCCAGGTCGGGACGCTTCGACAACACCTCGGCGTTGAACTCGTCCTGTAGCGTTTGGTACTTCAGAAGCCCTTCGGCGACCTTCTCGGACAGCTGGTCATCGGCCGGACTCGGTTGGGTATCGGCCGCCACCAGGTGAAGGCGGCGGCGCGGGCTAACAGCAAAGGTATGCATTTCACAGCTCCTTTCCCGAAAGGGCGGGGCGCGCCCGTAATCAGATTGATGTATATACACTAGTTATATACCTGCTGTATGTAATGACCAAAATCACCTCCGTCAAGACCACCGATATCCTCATGTTCAACTCCCAGAACCTGGGTGCTTTGATCGTGAAGAAGGACGCGGAAGTGAAGTCCTGGGAAGAGCAGCCCTATTCCATCCAGAACATGGCCATCGACGAAGAGTACGGCTTCGGCATCTTGAACGAGGTTCAGGCGATCGCCTGCGCCCGCTACATCAAGGTCCGCCCGAACGAATTCGTCATGCCGGCCCGCACCGTGTTCAACCTCTCGGAGTCGGGTTCGACCTACGAGGATGTGGACGGTGTCCAGGTCACCGGCGTCGTACCGCAAAATTCGTGGAAATACCTGGTTTTTCTCTCTCCATCCGCCGCGCCATCGCTTGACAGAAATCTCCGCTTCACCCGGCGCGGCGCAGGGTAACGGACGTCCCACGATGCACTTACCGGCCAACGATGCCTGGGCGAGTGGCGACAGTTTACGTCCGATGGCGGCCGGGTACCGCTGGAGTCGGCGTATGGGGTAGAGAAATCGCCGTTGTGGTGGTGGGGCGCGGGGGTAAATGGCTGACAAGAAATTGGTTGGTTGATGATATGTGGTTGGGCCGGCGGGATTTTAACGCACAAGTCAGTCAGACCGGACGGACGGGTGAGGAAAAAGGAGAGTGAATAGGAGAAAGGAAGAGTGGTTAGCTGGGTCTGAAGGAGGGGAGGGGCTGAGGGATCGGTTGGTTCGGGCGCCGCGGCTTTTCTCCCGCCGCCGCTCCGCCGCCCTGCCGCGGTTTCGGCTGGGCGCCGTGACTCCCCGGCTCTCAAGCGGAAATCTCTCCGCCGTTCCGCCTCTGTTCCCGGGCCCGGTTGCCCGCGCCCGCGCTCGGCCGTTCGTCATCACATAGGGTCGTCGCCGAGATCGCTCGCCTGCGCACTTGCCAGACGCACTAGCTTCTTCCTATACCTCAGACATACGGCCCGATGACATATCTCAGAGGTATTGCTTCCCCAGGCCTCGGCTTGGGGTTTCCGCGGATGTCAGTCGCTCGCAGCTTCCTAACTGGCGCCTCGTGTCGGGTCGGCGGAACTCCCGTGACCCGACCTTAGCTAGGCACAATTCTTATCCCGCCTAGCTTGTGCTATGGCGATGTTTCAACAACTATCCGCAGGACAGCAGGGTAACGCCGCCAACAGGAATCGCGTGTGGGCTTGCTGCCTTATCGTTACAACGGGCACAATTCGAGACGCCCTTTCACGTGACTACGCGGTGTCGCCCCGTCGCTTAATTGGGCATGAGCTTGAACGCCGTCCCCCGGTTGTAAGTTCCGCCCCCGCTGGTGGTGCCGTAGAGATTACCGGTGGCATCGAAAATCAGCGGGGCCTCGGGAGTGTTCCCGTCCGTGCCGTTGCCGAAGCTATACAGCACCTGCTCCGTCCAGCGTCCGCCCGTTGCGGGCGTCAACTCGAATACCGTCCCAGAGCTGTAAGTGCCGCCCGCGACGGTCGTGCCGTAGAGATTGCCGGCGGCATCGAAGATCAGGCTGGCCGAGGGGATAGCCCCATCCGCGCCGTTGCCGAAGCTATACAGCACCTGCTCCGTCCAGCCCCCGCCCGCTGTGGGCGTCAACTCGAACACCGTGCCGCAGCCGTCGCCTCCGCAGGGATGTACGCCGCCCGTCTGGGTCGTGCCGTAGAGATTGCCGGCGACATCGAAGATCAGGCCGGCGGTGGGATCAGTCCCATCCGTGCCGTTGAGGTTGAAGCTATGCAACATCTTCTCCGTCCAACTCCCGCCCGCGGGCGTCAACTCGAACGCCGTCCCGTAGCCGCTTGCTGTTGATACCGCGTTTGGAGAGATGCCGCCGTAGTAGGTCGTACCGTAGAGATCGCCGGCAGCATCGAAGATTAGGCCGGAGGCGGGCCACCACCCGTCCGCGCGACTGACGGAGTAGTTGAAGTTATGCAGGGCCTTTTCCGTCCAGCCTCCGCCCACCGTGGGCGTCAACTCGAACACCGTCCCTTGATTGTAAGTGCCGCCAAAGGCGGTCGTGCCGTAGAGATTGCCGCCGGCATCGAAGACCAGAACCTCCGAGGGCAACCACCCGTCTGTGTAGTCGAAGCTATGCAGCACCTGCTCCGTCCATTTCCCGCCTGCGGCGGGCATCAACTCGAACACTGTGCCGTAGGGGTAAGTGCCGCCCTGGGAGGTCGTGCCGTAGAGATTGCCGGCGGCATCGAAGATCAGGCCGGCCGAGGGCAAGGCTCCGTCCGGATTGTTCGTGAAGGTATGCAGCACCTGATGCGTCCAGCCACCCCCCGCTGCGGGCGTCAACTCGAATGCCGTCCCGCATCCTAGATTGCAGTTGGAAGAGTATTCGCCGCCCTGGGAGGTCGTGCCGTAGAGATTGCCCGCAGTATCGAAGATCAGGCCGCCCGAGGGACTAATTCCGTCTGGCAGATAGCCGAAGCTATACAGTACCTGCTCCGTCCAGCCCCCGCCCGTTGCAGGCGTCTGCGCTTGCGTTGATTGGCTCAAGACAACCGTCAGCGCGAATACAACTGCTATCGCTACCGCGGCCGTGGCCGCGCACGAAGTGATATTCAAGAGTAAATTGCGCAATTGCTTTTTGCCTTGCATGGGTTTTACCACCTTGCCATGTGTCCGAACTGAAACCGGCCAATTAGGATGGGCGCACGTGGATGCCCGGGAGAAAGAACGAAGGCCGTCGTAGTCTCACCCGGGAGCGATGAAGGTGGACCGGAACAAGGACGCCAAATCTTCTTCCGCAGCGTCCACCCGGATTTCACACGTGCGGGCCGACGTTTGTCAGTGACCGCTGTCGCGCGGCGGAGTGATAGCCGGAGATGCCGAAGCATATCGAAGTCATTTGTTTTGCGGCGGGTCTTATGTGGAAGAACCGTTTGCAGCCGATCAGCGACGACTTTCGAGCCTGAGTTACGATAGGTGTTGTAACCAGGCAATATCACTAGTAATCCTGCCCGACCCGGTTACTTGTGATATGGGGATTTCTCAACAGTTATGTCCGGTTTCGCGCTCGGCGCATTGCCGGAAGTACTCATAAAACCGCTTCACATAAGGATTTTCGAGAGTCACGCTTCCCTGGATACGAGGCCACCACTCCGTGATACCGACGTGATCGTCAGAAATCACTTACGGCTATTGTCCCTTCGACAAACTGGATTGAAATCAGAGATTCACCGTAGAAGGAGTTATATAAACGAGACCGCGCTTGGGTGGGACGGAAGGGTTGGGTGTTCGCGAACTGCTGTTGCTATGCCGGTATAGAATGTTGCCCGCAAACTCTCAATGCTCTGGATCAATGCCGGCCTGCGGGGCCGGCCAATTCTTACGCCAGGAGGGCAAACGCAATGGCATCGCTAACGGGAACAGATGGCAACGGTAGCGGCATCGCTCCGCCAACGACCTTTGGAGTCTGGGGCGATTCGCAGACGGGTGATGGAGTGCTTGGCACCGCCTCTACCCCAACCAGTGGCGCGAACAGCGGGGTTCATGGAATCTACCAACAGCCGAGCGGGATAACACCCTACTTAGATCCCACTGCTGGTTGCGGTGTGTGGGGCGATTCGTCTGATTCCCCTGGGGTCTTCGGCAGCAGCAGCGATGGAGACGGAGTGGATGGTTTCAGCACGTTCGGTGACGGTGTTGTCGGCGTAACATACAGCCCCAATTCAGTCGGTGTTTTTGGAGTCAACGGTTCGACAGCTGATGGTGATGTCAACGTTGGCATTGGTGTACTTGGGTTCGGAGATTGTGGGGTTCAGGCCCTCGGGGACACTTTCGGAATCCAGTGTATTTCCAACGCAGTTGGGATGAGCATCAATGCGGGCGAAGCCGGAGACCCCGGGGGAGCTGGCATACAGATTAACGCTCCGGGCGAAGGCGGCGCGGGCGCAGTGGTCAGCGCTGAAAATGGGTTCGGCGCCCTTATCTTCGGAGAGTACCTTGGCCTGATGGTCTCAACTACCGAGGACCTCTCGGCGGTCTTCTTCGGAGACGTTGGTATCAGCGGGCACCTCTTGAAATTCGGCGGCGGTTATCAGATTGACCACCCCCTTAGCCCCGACTCCAAGATTCTTAATCATTCGTTTGTCGAATCGTCTGAGCGAAAGAATATCTACGACGGTGTAGTGAAACTGGATGCGAAGGGTACGGCCAGAGTCAAGCTGCCCGCCTGGTTTGAAGCCGTCAACGGCAGCTTCCGCTACCAACTGACTTCCATTGGCGCTCCGGCGCCAAACCTTCACGTGAGCAAGAAGATCAGCAAAGGACGATTCCAAATCGCCGGAGGTAAGCCACGGTCGGAGGTGTCCTGGCAAGTAACTGGAGTGAGGACTGACCCGTGGGCGAAAGCCAATCCGCTGGTGGTCGAGGAGAAGAAGCGGTCGAGTGAGCGCGGCTATTATCTCGATCCATTGCTCTACAAGAAGCCGGAAGAAAAGAGAATCTTCTGGAAGCGCCATCCGGAGGCATCCAAGCGAATGAACGAAGTTGTGAACAGGCGGGGAGCGCAGGTGGAGGAAGTGCTCAACGCGCGGAAGCAGAAGTTCGCAGCGCGTCTGCCACACACGCCGGTATCAGGACAGAGAATGACTTAAGCGACCAGGGGGCACACACGGCGGGTGGAGAGGAGAAGGGGGCTGAAATCCGCGACCGCGTTAGTTCACTCATTGACCTCCGGTGCCGAACCGGGCCCGCTCAATGAGTGTAATGGCGATTTGCCGACAGTTATCTGGCGAGACCTTCTCACCAATATCGCGGATGATCTGGCGGCGGCAGGTTGGGGAGTAGCTCGCGTGAGTCGCGGCAACCAGTGAACGAGGTAAGGCAACTGTCGTTGATCTCACGCATTCGGAGATCATGTGCATCACTCTGCGGCGTGAACTCCATGCGGTAGCCCCAACCGACCCAGTTACTTGTGATGTGGGTGACATTAAGGGCCGTGTTGAGCTTGGTTTGCGCGGCGGAATCGATGTCCAAACTGGCACGAGGTATCTGAGGCGTCAGCCCCCAAGAACAGCCCAACATCATGTCGCGCCCGACCACAAAGAATTGCGCATCCATTTCACTGACGCGCCCTTCGCGCACGGTGCCCCAGACATGAAGATACCAATCGCGAAGACCGATCCTTTGCCGATGGATGCTCTGCCAAATGTATGCTTCTTCGTGGGCATGCATCATGTACCAATCGAAAGGGGCCTCAATACGCCACGTGATCGGCGTGACAAAGCAATCGTAGTCGCCAGCCTTACCGAATTTGCAGTCAGGAAGCTTGCGATTCAGCTCTGCGACGCTGTCGCCCAGACGAACGGTCAGCGCTTGATTGTAGGCGCGGATTGCACGGCGCGCCTCGTAGCGTTTTTCGCAGAGTGCTACAACATAAAGCACTAACAGCGAGCCAATAGTCCACGCCGCCAAACGCACTAGGTGATGCAACCAGCGCGGTTTGACTTCTTTGACCAGCATCGAGTTACGAGCTTAACTCACGTTTGGTGGCGATAACAGGCAATAGCGCTCATTGACCTCAATGAGTGTAATGGCGAGTAGAGTCGAGAACAGGCGCAGTGACTGTAGTCTCCCGGTGGTAGTTTGACGGGGCTTTCGCCGCGTCACCTCAGTCCGGTTTGGCTTGGTTCTGTTTCCTGTTCCCGCTCATCGAACCGGACTGGCAGGTTTCCCGCATCCGGCTCTCGGAAAAGACTCACGCTTTCGCCCACGGAAGGCTTGCAGTTCGCCTCGGCAGGCTCACTAGGCCAAACACATCATTGAGCGCGGCTTCCGGGAACTGTTTGAACCCCGGGCGTTGCACCTTGTGCTTGTCGCAGAGCCACCGACGCAGCCTAGTGCGGACGTGTTGATCGACCGCGCTGTAGGCATTGCTGACTGGGCCTAGACAGAAGTAGTTGCCCCATCCGATTAGCATCCGGTTGAGCATTTCTACCATCGTCTTGCAGCTCATCGAGTAGGTGTCCCGTCCGGTTGCGTCGGTAATCCCCCGAAGCATGCGCTGCACTCGTTTGGTCGAAGGAACCGTGCCCAGAATGACACGCCCTCTTCGGATCGAGTAGCAGCGCCCGAACGTGTACCCTAGAAAGTCGAACTTTTCTTCCGGCAGCTTGCAGACCTGCGTCTTCGCTTCGTTCACCGTCAGCTTCAGCCTCGACATCATCTCCTGCATCTTCGCCAGCGCTGGTTGCGCGCCGCTACGACAGCAGATGACCAGGTCATCGGCGTAGTTCACGATGTACGCTTGCCAGCGCCGCTCATGCCCCAGTGTTTTCCACCCGAGCACGAAACGTCGCATGTACAGGTTGCTCAGCAGAGGACTGATCGGGGCTCCTTGCGGAGTGCCTCGACCTTCATCGCGGTTGCGCGTCGTTCGATGCTTGTTTCCGCGCTCGTCGGTTTCTTCGACCGGAGCTTCCAGCCACATCTTGATCAGATGTAGCATCGCTCCATCGACCACCCTACGAGCTACCGACTTCATTAGCTCGGCGTGTGGAACGGTATCGAAGTAGCTGCTCAAGTCGGCGTCAACGATCTGTTGATGACCGGTATTGATCAGCCTGTGGACGCGTTTCACCGCGTCTAACGCGCTGCGATCGGCCCGATAGGCATACTGTTCCGGCTGCAGATCGGCCTCGAAGATTGGTTCGAGCACCAGCAATGCCGCCGTTTGCGCAACCCGATCCCGGATTGTCGGTATTCCTAACGGTCTCTGCTTCCCGTCCGGCTTTGGGATATACACTCGCCGCACAGGTTGCGGTTGATAGGTTTGACTCTTCAGCTTTTGCGCCAGTTCGTCCAGCCATCGCTCCACACCGTACTTCTCGATGTCCTCGAACGTCTCGTCGTCTACTCCTGCTGCTCCGCCATTGGCTTTGCAGCGATCATGGGCGTGACTCAGAACGTCTTTGCGGTACACCTTGTCGTACAGCGCATGGAAGCGAAGCTTGGGCGATTCCTTCGCTTTTGCGTGTAACGTCGTCTGCAACTTCTGAACACTAGCTGGGGTTGTTAGGTTCGACACCAATCCCTCACTCTTCGTCGCTTTTTGCGTTCGTCTTTAACTGAGGCCCCTTCCCTCCACCGGCATTACCCGACTTCCTCGGTACTACAAGCCTCTCCGTCACCCCGCACGGCCCGACCTGTCCCTCGCGGGCTGTCAGTTGATCCTTACTGCGATCACCGCTGGGGCTTCCCGTGTTGCGTCTGGTCTCCTATGCGTACATGCCATCGCCATTACCCCGGCAGGTTTGACGGAGCTTGTTCGCTCGTCCCTCTCCGTCGACGGCGGCCTTCCCTGTGTAACAGTCAGGTCGGCTCCTGCGATTGCTTTTTCGAGGCCTGCTCAGCGTTCACTCACGTTATGGCCTGCACGCTCGCGGAGTCGCCATGCGACCCTTTACACCGAAGGCTCCGACAGCTTCGTTGCCTCCGCTGCCGCTTCGATTGCTACCGGGTGGAGCGAACCAGTTCCCGGGCGGGAGTTGCACCCGCTGAAAGTCCAGCGCCTTTCACGGCGCACTGTTACGCCAACTACGGGCGAGCCAGCTTAGTGCCGATATTCAGCCTCATCTATGGCGTGATCTCCCAGACCACGCCGCAACCCTCGGCGCAGTTTCCGGCAACGGTACCTCCGACCGCCGTTGTGCCGTAGAGATTGCCGTTCGCGTCGAGCGCTGGGCTCCCGTATGGGTTCATGCCGTCACTACCGCTGAAGTCGTGGAGATCGACCACGGTGCACCCTTGGCTGCAATTCGTCAGCTCGAAGACCCAGCCGTCGTCATAGGCGCCGCCGTCATAACACACGCCAAAAAAATTGCCGGTCGCACCCATGACTACGCCACCGTAGGGGGAGCACATCGAGCTGAAGGTGTAAAGCACAGAGTAGGTGAACCCTCCGTCTGAGGGCGCCAGTCTGAAAACTACGCCATCATTACCTTGTCCGCCGTTACGGGTGGTGCCATAGAGCTTGCCGGAGGCGTCGGTGACTAGGTTACCGATCGGGCCACTCCCATTTCCCCCGTCGAAGTTAACCAGGACATTCTCCACCCATCCTCCGTGGGAAGGCATGAGCTGGTAAACTGTTCCGACTGCTCCTGTACCTCCCTCGCCGGTGATTCCGTACACACTTCCAGCGGTATCGAGGACCACACCCGAATATGGGAACAGCCCTTCTTCACCGCTGCCGAAGTTATGAATGATGCTCTCTGTGTATACTCCGCCTGAGGGAGTCAGCTCAAACGTAATCCCATCGCCATACATACCACCGTTAACCGTCGTGCCGTAGATGTCTCCTGCTGGATCGAAGGCTAAATTCTCGAGTTCCGGGAAGAAGCCATCCGGGGTTCCCGTAAAGGTGTGAAGTACGGTTACGTTCCAATAGCACAGTATTGCCTTGCACACCGTGAGCGGAGGTCTCAGTTCGAACACTATCCCGAAGTTTTGAGGGCCGCCGCCCTCAGTCGTGCCATATAAAGCGCCATTTGGGCCGATCACCACCCCGCCGATTGGGTAGCTTCCATCGCTTCCCCCGGCAAATTCGTACAAGGGACTGAAGACCCAAGTGGAATTCACCTGGCTTAGCTTGAAAACTGTGCCACTGCCGTGTGTCCCAGCTTCTGACGCCGTTCCGTACAGCACTCCCCCAGGGCCGACCGTCACGCCGGCATAAGGATTTGCCCCGTCCCCTCCGCTAATGAAAGTGTGAATCACACTGTACGTCTGCGCCTGCGCCGTGAGAGTCAGAATCAGGATTGTGAGCAGAGCGGTGACTGCTGTACTTGCCGGACTCCAGCTCATACCGAAGATTGGACTGTGGGAATGTGATTTGCCGTGCATGACATACCTCCTGCCGTCCGCAACGTGGGAGAGCAAGACTGAAGGTCTTACTTCACGGCACGCGGGTGCGATGAGACTGTGTGAGGAATCCCCGTCAATTCGCGGACATCCGACAGAATTACACTAGAGCCGCGAGCGTCCTGTCAGTGACTTCTGCCTCAACCGCCCGTGACCAATCGAAGCAACAGGACAGGTGAAATCGTAGTTGACGTAATCAGGCGATTGCGTAAGTTTGCGCTGTTTCTTCGCCTATTGGCAAGCGTAAGTACTGTTACCAGGCCACAGCGTAAACGATCTGGCCTGTCCGATCACTTGCGATAACGGCACGCACATTCGGTTAGCGGATCCTGTGCGCTGCCTTTGCACGACGGCTGCACGCGCAGTGATATGCCGCTCGGTAATATTACTCAGTAGGATACAGACGGGCTTGCAACCGACAGCCCTCCGTAGGTGATGGAAGTCACAGTTGCTCCGACTTGACGCTGTTACCCTCCATTGTTGCTTCTGATGCAGCCGCTCTGCCGTCGCGCCCGCCGGTTTGCCCAGACCCGACGTTCTTTAGGTTGAGGTGCGATCTCGTACTGTCCGACCTTCTTCCCACCGAAAGGCAACCAGATGGCTTCATCCAGAACTCAAGCTTGGCCCTCAATAAGAATCAGTGCGCCACAACTCGAACTGCTTGTTGCCGATCTTACGCCGCTTTACGGGAGGATGTTGTCGCTCCAGAGCAACCACCGCTTGTTGCAATCGTCTGGCTCAGTCCGCGGAGACCCACCCTTTGAAGATTGCCACCGGCTTACGGCCACGCTATGGAAGGAGCTGTCCGCATTGAAGTGCGCTCATACGCAAGAACGGTACCGCCTCAAGCTCCTCATCTTCGAAGGCGGTTTGTGCATCACCGCCGTGCGCGCAGCCATGCGCACGAGAGGTTGTTCTGTTCCGCGCTCAGAGATCCCAAACACGGGCGTGACGCGAACGCGCCGCTCAGAACTTCTACGAATACTTGAGAACTACCAGCGTCAACTCCATAGGCGAATTGAGTGTGGCGACTACCCATCCGTTGCACAGTTACACGCCAGATTTGCCCAGTACCGTAAGATGATGGTGCATGAGCTGTTCAGGCCTTTGTCCACGATGCCGCGAGGATTAAGGGATCTCAGGCGACAACTGTTTACGTCGCTTGTCACGATCGCCGAGGAAGGGCTTAAAGAGGCGTTCAGCGCGGTCCCGCCGGACAAACAGCTCAGGAAGCTGATCAGCCAATGGCTTCAGGATGTGCTTCGCCATCGCTCCGACATCACCATGCGTCCTCTGCTTTCGGACCCCACTATAGGCAAGGAGCCCCTGGTGAGGTATATCCAACGACGATGGGCTAAGATGAGCCCGGCGCCGAAGACGGACCTGTCTACGATCCAGGCTGCGAATACCTTGCTCATAAGATCAGTTATGCCCGACTTGGACGGCGAAGACTAAACGGAGATAACGAATGGGTATTGCTGACGGCGATTCTCAGCGCCGCAAGAAGCAAACAACACTCAGGCCGCTGGAGATGTTCTTGCTGGGGCTGGTCAGGGGAGGACTGATCACCCCATACGACTGGCAGGCGAAGGGTCGAGTCTCGCTGGGCGCCAGTCTTCCGGCTGCCCGTCGCCTGGTGAAAGCAGGCCTTCTGAGGAAGGTGAAAGAGGGACCGCACGGCCGGCATGAATTCGGGCTTACAGAAAACGGGAGGCGACGAATTGGCCGAGCTTAGGCCCTATGTCAACGAAGCATCAAATCAGCCCTTCGGCGATTTGGAATCGGTAGTGCGGCTCGCGTGCCTGGCAATGGTGCTCAACAAAACTCGCACCGCAAAGAAGCTTTTGCTGGGGGCTAGCGAAGAGCATAGACACCGCGCCAGGCTCGCGCGTAAGCGGGCGGCGAGCCGCGCAGCTTTCAAATCAAAGCTTGGTGGCCTGTACTCGATGGTCTTGGCACGGTGTGAAGCAGCGCAGGAAACTGGCATCGCCGATCACCTCAAGCGTCTGCATCGAGACTGGGACTCCCTAACGCAAGAGATTCTTGAGCTCTGGGAACCAGAAGACAAAGATCAAGACGAAGACGATCTTGGAACACCCTCCTGACCTGGTCCAAAAGGCCAAGGGACGATTCACGAACTCGACCGCGCCCCTTCCTTCGCTGATGCAATAATCCGCGTGGTGCCTTCTTACCCTGCATCTCGGGACCTGCAACTTCTTTTCTTCTTCCACTGGCTTTCACCGTTCGGTCGCTGACGCAGTTGACGAGTACGAGCCGCGGCGCCGGCATTCCGTCGTCATCTTCGATCTGTGCTGATACGGGCCGGGCACAAATCGCCGGCTCGCGGAAGGGGAAGCTCAGACTGGCAAGCCCTACGCCATGCAGAGGCGATTTCGGTCATACGGTATGTCCGAAGTATTCTTAAAGTAGAGCGTAGACGCAGGTGAGCCACTCGTCTGCAGTGCCAAATTCGTCGGTAATACCTTGGCCGAAGACCCTGCCCGGAGCTGTAAGGACCGGGGCATTGACGGCGGAGGCCGCTGGCACTACTCTTTCCCCGTCACGGGCGATCAAGCGGAGAGGACCTTGCTTGAATCGTCGAACTGGTCAGAATGGAAACGTCTTTCAGAATGGAAGGCTCAACCTGGAATCCCAATGCTTTCGCCTATGGCAGGTATTGGGAGGACGTTAACTCCGGCCCACGCTGCCGTAAGACAGTACCCCTCGGCCGCTGCCGGACCAAGACAGTCGCTCGGCAGAAGCTCCGCGGTTATCTGGCGGAGAACAAGATCAATGATGTTGAAACCTTTCACCGCACTACGGCGCCTGGCCTTACCTTTAGCCACCAGGCGAAGGTATGGCTGGAGTCGCTTCGTGCCCGCCGCCGCCGGCCGCTCAAACCGGCCAGCATTGAGAATTACGAGCACTACCTGAACAAGAGATTGTTGCCGCTATTTGGAGACTTGCCCTTGTCGGAGATTGGCAACTCGGCCCTGAAGAGGTTGGTCGACAAGATGTCAGCAGAAAAGCTGCCATCGGGGAGCAACATTGCGGCCAAAACCATCGTGAACTACGTCGAGACGGCGAAGCTGGTTGTCGCCTCTGCGATGAATGCCGAAGGGGAGCCGCTTTACCCTCGGAAGTGGAATGACGAATTTATCGGCGCTCCCATCGTCGAAAAAGACAAGCAGCATCGGCAGACGGTCATCGCGGATGAAGTCACGAACATCATTGCCCGCAGTAAGGGGCGTTACCGCACACTCTTCTCGCTGGCTGGCTGGCAGTGGTGTGCGCATCGGTGAATCGCTCGCTCTGAAGCCGGAGGACTTCTCTTCCGATTGCCGCGTAATCCATATCACGCATGCGATCTGGAAAGGGAGGGACCAGTCGCCAAAGACGCCGGCAGCCGTTCGCGACATTGATATTCCCGAACAGCTGGCGGCGTTGGTACGCGAGTACCTCGCCACCATACCTGCTGGCCATTATCTGTTCGCCACGGCCAGTGGGAAACCGATGTCACAGCGCAACACGCTGCGTATCCTGCATAACCGGAAAAAGGTAGGGTTTCATGCCTTTCGCCGATTCCGCACTTCGATTCTGCGGAAGGCCAGGGTACCCGGTGATCTGGAGAAGCTCTGGCTCGGCCATGCTTCAAAGTCGGTGACGGACGATTATGCTTGGCAGCTGCGCGAAGATCTGCCTTTCAGACAGGAATGGGCAGAGCGTGCAGGGCTTGGCTTTTCGCTCGAAACCGCCGAAGTTGGGCTACCGTGGGCTACCGGAGTTGTTGCAACACGCAATTGCGAAGCTGCTTAAGATGTGTGCAATCAAGAGTTAGATGGCGCGCCCTGAGAGATTCGAACTCCCGACCTTCTGGTTCGTAGCCAGACGCTCTATCCAGCTGAGCTAAGGGCGCTCGCAAAGCAGCATAGGAATTATAACAAAACCTGCGCCGCTGGCGGCCTCGAGCGGCGAATGTGGGCAGTCGTGCCCTTTTGCCAAACGGCACTAGCCGAATGTCGCACTGATCCAAATCTGCGCGGAATTAGATCAATATCGCCAACTAGCGGCCTCCACAGTCCCGGCCATGCCTCACCTGTAAACGCTGCGATTACTGCTTACCGATGTAGCCGCGATTCTTTAACATCTGGATGAACGTGTCCGGCGTTGATCGCTTCCCTTCTCTTCGACCGCAAGTCCTCTCGGTTTCGGAGTCACGAACTGGCCACTAGGCATCGATCCGCCGTTTGCCAAATTGATTCGGAGTAGCTGGTTTGCTAAGGTCGTGGTCATGACCGAGAGTTCCAGCGAGCCGATACGCGAATTGCTCGACTCCCTTTATCGCGTGGAGTCGGGACGAATCCTGGCAACTCTGATCCGCTTGCTGGGCGATTTTGATCTTGCCGAGGAGGCGATGCACGAGGCCTTTGCGGCTGCGCTCAGCCTGTGGCCGACGAGTGGAGTACCCGGCAACCCGCGCCCATGGCTGATTTCGACGGCCCGATTCAAAGCCATTGACACGCTACGTCGACGGGCAAGATGGGATGCGTCGCAAGACGAGCTGGTGCGATATCTCGAAGCGCAAGGGAGTTGGGCGGAAACGTCCCATGAAGAGGACAGCCTTGAGGATGATCGGCTGCGCCTGATTTTTACCTGCTGTCATCCATCTCTAGCGCCGGAAGCGCACGTTGCGCTCACCTTGCGTGAAGTGTGCGGTCTGACCACCGAGGAGATCGCGAAGGCCTTCCTCACCACTCCTCGTACTCTGGCGCAGCGCATTGTGCGCGCCAAGGCAAAGATTCGCGAGACGAAGATTCCGTACGAGGTGCCGACGCCCGAGGAATTGCCGCAGCGACTGGGCGCGGTGCTACAGGTCATCTATCTCGTCTTCAACGAGGGTTATTCAGCAGCGGCGGGAGCGGAGGTAACGCGGGCCGAGCTAACCGGCGAGGCGATTCGACTGGGCCGGCTGCTGGCCGAACTCCAGCCAGAGCCGGAAGTCCTTGGGCTGCTTGCCCTGATGCTGCTACAGGAATCCCGTCGCGCCGCCAGAAGCTCTCCGACGGGAGAGCTGATTTTGCTGGAGAAGCAGGATCGCTCGCTCTGGAACCGGGAGCAGATCGCAGAGGGAGTAGCATTGGTGGAGAACGCCCTGCAGTCCCGCCGCTTCGGCTCTTACACAGTGCAGGCTGCAATTGCGGCCGTTCATGCGGAGGCGGAGTCGGCCGCTGCCACCGACTGGCCACAGGTTGTTGCGCTTTACGATCAATTGTTGCGAATTCAACCTTCGCCGGTGGTAGCCCTAAATCGTGCCGTGGCAATTGCTATGCGCGATGGTCCAGAGGCCGGCCTGGCGCAGATCGACGCGATATTGCAGCAGGGCGAATTGGCAAATTATTACCTGGCGCATTCGGCCCGCGCCGATATGTACCGCCGGCTCGGCAGGCCCGCCGAGGCTCGGTCCGCTTATGAGAAAGCTCTGGCGCTGACCCAACAGGAGCCGGAGCGGCATTTCCTGCAAGACCGGATTCGGCAGCTGAAATAGGAAAGACTTAAACGTCTTCGTCGAACAAGGGCTTCAAGTCGCGTGCGCCGTGGAGCACGCGTACGACTTCGATTCCGCGTTTTCGCGGCAAGTAGAAGATAACGTAGCGGCCAAAGGGAAGGCTTCTCAGGTCAGTTAACAATTCTGGCCTTGCGCGTCCGATCAAGGGACGCCGGGCAAGGCCTCGAATCTCGCGATCGATGGCAGCGGCGAAGGCGTCGGCTTGGCGCGGACTGTCCTCGGCGATGTAGGCCCAAATCTCGGCGAGGTCCTCCAGTGCCTTTGGGCGTATTACAACAGACGGCATTTCATTTAGAGTCGGCTTTGCGGGATGCAGCGAGTTTGCGGCCTTGCCGCTTCATTTCGGCTACGCTCCACGGGCGCGGCGGGCCGCTTTCCAGACCTTCGCGGATGTCGCGCCGAAGCCGTTCGAGTTGAAGAGCGTGCAGCTCGTTCTGCGTCTCCATAAGGCGCAGGGCTTCGCGCACTACCTCGCTGGCGGAGTTGTAGCGTCCGGATTCGACTTTCTGGCGAACCAGTTTTTCGAGTTGCGGGGTCAGGTTGATATTGAGTGTCACGGTGGTTCCGTCCGTTCAGCTTTCAAGGTATTGCGACTGGCAAAGATTGTCAATCATTGGCGATAATACGAAGTGTCGCAGTTACTCAGGTCTCGAAAACCGCGAGACCTGGGCCACCCGCCGGATTCGGCAGCTGAAATAAAAAAGGACCCGTCAGAAGCAGATGCGGATTGTTCGTTGCCGCGAAAAAAATCGATAACGAGTGACTGTGAACCCGGTGCGGCAGGTCTCCTGCCCACGGAAAAGGTCGCACACGGATTTGGCGACATTTATGCTAATAGTCCAGGTCAGGCTCAAAGTGCAGCTTCAGTTTTGGTCCCCATTTCGGCCGCACCATCCACCCCTGGGCCGATAGTACGTCCACGGCTATGCCAATCTGCCGCCGCGTGAACTGGCGCTTGCGTTCGTTCCACGCGTAGGTGCGCTCGACCACGTCATCGAACGTCGTCACCGATTCATGCTTTATGACCCAATGTACGGTAGATAGCAGTTCCAGCCCAAAAGGAGACTCGAATCCTTCCACCAGGGCGGCAACTTGATCGAAGCGCCCACGGGAATCTGCATGTTTGGAAAGGAATGCTGCGGCGTCCTGAATGGCTCCCGGTACCAGACTTAACTGCTTGTCCGGGGCATCGCCGCCATCGGCATACCCCGAAATCAGATGTCCCTCGATAGCATGCAGCACATGGCGAAGGTTCTCTGCGTAAGGACCGTATGGTGCTTGCGTAAATCGAAGCCGCAGTGGCTCACCGGCCTCCTGCATAAAATACATGAGCTTATGCACTTCCAGGAGTGTGACGTAAGGGTCGAGCAGGCCGGCCAAGTAGCGGTGAACCAACTCCACGAGTGCAGCTCGCCCGGCTGTCATTTTAGGCACCGAACGGATATGGGTCATAACACCGGTGGCTGGGGCCCCTTTCGGTTCGTAAACTACGATTCGAACATCGGCAAGCTCTCTTGCGGCGTCCTCGATATGCGGTCTGACGACCGCCCAATCGAGCCCACCCAATCCACTGCCCAGCGGTGGAATAGCAATTGACCGGATGCCACGAGCACGAACCTCTTCTACCAAGGCCTTCAAACCGGTCTGGATATCCTCGATCCGGCTCTTGCCGCGCCAATGACGCTTGGTCGGGAAGTTAATGATGTAGCGCGGCGGTGAGAGCCTTCCTGTTTCGAACACCAGCATTCGCCCCGGTTGGACTTCATTGCGCTGGCAAGCTGCCGCATAGAACTTGAAGTTGTCCGGATAGGCATCCTTGAACTGTAAGGCAATGCCACGACCCATGATTCCGACGCAATTCACCGTGTTGACGAGCGCCTCCGATTGGTCCGTCAGAATGTCGCCGCTACGGAATTCGATCATGAGGACCCTCTCGATTATTTTAGTAGTACCAGTCCGTACAAATCTCAACAATTGGCTGACGGCCACCGACTGGTAACGTGTTGACTGCCTGCTGATATTGAGTCCGCGAACGAACTCCTATGCGCTCGACGAGTTGAAAGGGAAAACTGTGTTCCAGCAAGAACTCGGCCTGCTTGCGTTCCTTACGGTTCTGCCACTGCTGCGCCTGGACGGCATCCCAATCGATCTCGTCGAGTTGCGACAAATCGGAGCGATCTTCAAAATAATACGAACCCGCGTTCGACAAGGTAAATGCCCAACGCCGTCGCTGTTGGTCCGCCCAATCAACTACTGCATGTAGATCGGCTTCAAGATGAATGATCGGGTCTTGCCCGCCGCGGTAGACGAGGTCGGGATGGTTACCCTGATACATCAGGTACAGCATGACCGAGCGCGGACAAAAGTAAAATGGCACGCAATCGCCAACGTGTAGATCCGGATGACTGCTCAGAGTAAGCTCAGTGAGTCGCCGTTGCTTGATGTTGTTCATGCCAATCGTGGTTCCCGGCGGTGCCCTGCGCGCCACCTCTGCGTCGCACCAAAGGCAGGTATCCGCCACAATGGATGGCAATCGATCCACGTGGACGATATGGTAAATCTTTGGGTGCCTAGGAGGGGGCATGCTCGCAAGTTCCTGACATTTGCGATGCTCTTCTGTTCAAGCGCGGGTCGGGATGAGCAACAGCGAGCCGAGCGCAATTGTGCTCCACGGTTCCTTGCATCGGCGGATTATACATAAATAAACCAGAAACCTAGGACAGACGGAACGTTCCCCAGCTTTTCGACGAGTTTAGATTGGTGAACGTCCGGTCTGCATGCAGTGCGCCGCGGTCCGCTTATGAGAAAGCTCTGGCGCTGACCCAACAGCAACCAGAGCGGCAATTCCTGCAAGAGCGGATTCGGCAGCTGAAATAAAAATTTGGACGGCGTGTCGAATTCAATGCGGCCGTTCGACTATAGGGTGAAGGCCGGACAGCCGGCCAGCAACATTCAAGGAGAAAACGATGCGTTTCATGATGATCATGTATCCGAAGAGCTACGGAACTGCAAAGCCCGGCACGGCACCCGACTTCAAAGATATGGAGAGAATGGGGGCATACAACGAGGAACTGGGGAAGGCCGGCGTGCTGCTCGCGCTCGACGGTCTGACCCCGCCCGCGACGATGAGCGCGCGCGTCACCTTCAAAGGTGGAAAATCGACGGTCACCGACGGCCCGTTTACGGAAGCGAAAGAAGTGGTCGGCGGCTACTGGGTGATTGACGTGAAGTCGCAGGAAGAGGCGCTCGAATGGGCCTCGCGCATCCCCGGAAAGGATGACGAAACGGTCGAGGTTCGCCGGTTTTTTGACTTAAGTGACTTCCCTGAGGACATTCAGAAGAAGATCGCGGAGCGGTTCGCCGAGGGCGGCGATAAGCAGGGCCAGCAGTAGAAAACTCTGCGCGCTTTGTCGATTTCGCGCTCGTACAACGTTTCTATAGCCGCCACCGGAGAATGGAGAAATCATGCCGCAGTATTTAGTTGCTGTCTACCACCCCGACGACTACGACCCATCCGTTGAAACCGAAGCGATGATCGAAAACATCCACGCGCTGAACCGCGAAATGATCGCTGCCGGCGCGAGGAAGCTCGCTTGCGGCATTTCCCCGGCCGGCAAAGCAAAGTCGCTGCGAGCACGGCCGGATGGTACGGTGCTCGTCACCGACGGGCCCTACACCGAGACCAAGGAGCACATGGGCGGTTTCTGGATACTGGAAGCCGCTGATATGGACGAGGCGCTGGCGTGGGCGCGCAAGGGCGCCGTCGCGTGCCGGGCCTCGGGCGAGGTGCGCGAACTTCTTTTCGCTCCGGACCCGAAGGGAGCAACCAAGTAGTCTGGCCGCCGCGACTTCGGAATATGCACCGTCTGGACCAACTCATATGAGCAATCAACTCACTCGTCGCGATTTCGCTATCCGCACCGCCGGCTTTGGTCTGGCTATGGGACTGGCGCCTGCAGCTACGCTGGCGGAGACTGAGCAAGTCTCGCGCCCAGAAACTTCGCCGGCGATTGCGGACCCATACTCCGTTGTCGATCCCGAACTTCGCCCAGCGCTCAAGCAGTTTCCCCCCTTTGACCTCTCAATGGAGATGGTCGTCAAGTTCCGGCAATTGCCCGGCATGCCCCCGTCGCCTGCTCCCGCGCCACAGCCCGTGGAGCGGCGTATCCCCGGGCCGCCAGGAGCACCCGAGGTTCGTCTATGGGTCGTTGATCCTGCGCCGTCGGAGAAGGGCAAGCCGGTGTTGCTTCACATGCATGGCGGCGGCTTCATGATGACCAACCCCATGATGATGCCCCAGCTCCAGGAGATCGCGACGGATTGCCATTGCGTCGTCGTCTCGGTTGACTATCGGCTGGCTCCGGAGACGCGCTATCCCGGCTCGCTTGAGGACAATTACGCCGCGCTCAAATGGGTTCACGCCCATGCGGCGGAGCTCGGCATTGATCGCTCCAAAATTGCCGTGGGCGGTGAGAGCGCGGGCGGCGGCCACGCCGCGAGCCTTGCGATTCACGCGCGCGACCGCAACGAAGTTCCCATCGTCTTCCAGCTGCTCATCTACCCCGTGCTGGACGACCGAACGGGCAGCACCCGTGCAGTGCCGCCCGCCATTGGCCACTTCATGTGGACTCCGAGTGCCAATCGTCTTGCCTGGAGCTCGCTGCTCGGTGTTCCAGCGGGTTCGTCCAATGTGCCGGTAGCTGCCGTACCCGCTCGGGTAGCCAGCGTCGCCGGCCTGCCGCCTGCCTGGATCGGCGTCGGTTCCATCGACATGTTCGTCGAAGAAGACATGGAGTACGCGCAACGGCTCATCCACGCCGGAATCGCAACCGAACTTCTGGTCATGCCTGGCGCCTTCCACGGATTCGATCTCCTCGTGCCGGACGCCGCAGCCTCCAAACAATTTAGCGCGAGCTGGAAATCTGCACTGCGCAAAGCATTCGCCACTGGCAAAGCTGTTTAGAATGCGCGGGAGTGCAAGTAGTTCGACCGACTCCTCATCCCACACATTCGAAACCCGCGAATGTGTGGGGCACCCGGCTGTTTAGTAGAGAAGCTGAACCTGTTGTGGCGGAGTGCGAGGCAGCGAGGAAATTTTCCCTGGACGATCTGTCGAATTGCGATCCAGCCATTCGTCTATACGGTGAAGGCAGGGAGGAAAACAATGTCTAAACAAAATAGCGCAATCGCAATCAAGAGCTTCGCGCTGCTGGTTGTGCTCGGTACGGCGTATCAGGCGATGGCACAGGATGCCACGACACATTATCCGAAGATGGCGCCGGTCGACCAATACCTCATGGCGGATCAGGCTGCGGAAATAGCCCTGGCGCGCACGTGCGGCACCGGAGTCCATTTCACGCGATGCCGAAGTGATGGTTCTTGGACGTCATGGTTTCGAAACCGCGGTCCAAGGCAAGAACGGCTTCGTGTGTATCGTGGGACGCGGGTGGACATCCGCAGCTGATCCTGACTTCTGGGATCCGAAAGTGCGCGTTCCCATGTGTGTTAACGCGGCAGCCGCGCGTTCTTACCTTCTGCGCGTCACCAAAGAGACCGAGTGGGGACTGGCGGGGCGTACGCAAGCTCAGATAAACGAAGCCATCACCGCTGCCATCGCCAGGAAAGAACTGCCCGCCGATGGAGCCTGGGGCCATGTGCTACATGATGGGCAAGGAAGGATACGGCGGCGACAGCGCCCCCCACTGGCCTTCCCACCTCATGTTTTTCTTTACGGATGCCAACCTCGCCAGCTGGGGAGCGAATCTGCCAGGTTCGCCTGTCGTTGGTCTGAGCGACCCGGTGGTGGAGCACCTGACGCAATTCGTGATTCCTGTACAACGCTGGTCAGACGGAACCCTGACTGTGGAAGCCGCCGAGCATCATCATTAATCCCACACATTCGAAACCCGCGAATGTGTGGGGCACCCGGCATCATCATTAATCCCACTCATCCGAACCCGCGGATGAGTGGGGCACCCGGGATTAGGCGGGAACGTACGTCAACCTGATCACGTCCTCGGTAATTCGATCGCTGGCAACGAGGCGGAGCGGCGGCCGGGGGCCGGTGAAGAATGGCTTGCCGCTGCCAAGTACGATGGGGCGGAGGTAGAGTCGATACTCATCAATAAGACCAAGGTTGGTCAGGCTTCCTGCCAAGTCTGGTCCGGCAACATCAATCTCCCCAACTTGCTCGAGCCTTCAGCCCACGTATCGCCGCCTCCATGTCACCCTCGACAAGTGTGGCGTTGGGCCCGACCGACTTCAACGAGCGCGACACAACCCATTTCTGCTTGCTCCGCCACACCCGAGCGAAGTCGTGATCCTCCGCGTCCCAATCCGGAAGATCTTCGTCCCAATAACGCATGATCTCGTACGTGCGGCGACCGTAGATGAGGCCCGTCAGGCCGCGCACCAGCTCGATGAAGTGACGAGAGAGCGCGGGATCGGGTGGCCCGATTTTCATGTGGTCGACGTAGCCATCGAGGGACTGGCTCAATCCATAGACAAGTTTTGCCATGGTACAAAATCTCCGCAACAGGCTCTTCAGAGTATAAACATTCGGGTGCCCCACTCATTCCTGCTTTTGGAATGAGTGGGAGTGCAAGTAGCTCGACCGACTCTCGGTCCCACACATTCGAAACCCGCGAATGTGTGGGGCACTCCCGGCGCTCCCATTACGAGCTTCGTGAGAAACCCAAAAACCCCGCTTTATGAAGGGGTAAGGCAAGAAGCACGCGGTTCAGCTGGTCCTTAAGCGTGGGAGAAATATCGCAGCCTTCTTTCCCTAGTTCTTCGACAGTTTCGATCAGCTCCAAGAAGATTTTATCTATCTGGTCCGGTTGAAACTCATCTTGCGCTCGTTGGAATAGCTGGGAGAATTCCATGGCTTTTGCCTCATCGCCAGCGCACTCGTACATTCGGGAGAGCCGAAGTAGGTAGATGGGCAAATTGTGGAGAGCATAAGCCTTCGTCTGTGCTTTGACGGCTTTTTCCATTAGCTTTGCGGTCGTTGCAGCAAAGTCGGAGTTCTCAATTTCTCGCTGAAGATCTGCGACGTACTCCGTCAGCCCTTGAGCCTCAATTGCGCTCTGGACTTTTGGAGGGGCAAACATCCGTGTTCCTTCGGGTGCGTGCGCATCCGTCACCACAGCGACGAACCGTTCGAGGGCGCGGCTCATGGCCGCGTTCTCGTCGTCGGTAAATTCGACGTCGAGCCGCACCAAGCCTTTTGGGGCATTCGATTTCGGCTTCAACCAATTAAAGATTTTCACGGTGTTTTCGCTTGTATCATGTCACGGGACTCATCCGTTTTACCAATCCTCTTTCCGGGCCGACCTGAATGTGGTCTGCGCCCCGTGATGACCAGAACCGCATAGAATGAAAGCTGAATGCCGCTCGACCACTACATCCCTCAGGTGCATCTCAAGAATTTCTATTCGCCGATCCTCGGTGACCGAATGTATGCGACGCGGAAGAGCGACCTGAAATCGTTCGCGCCCAATTCAAAATCTGTCTGCAGAATCCCTGACGGCAGCACAAATGCCTATTTAAGAGAGGACCGGGCGATCGAGGAATTTCTGAAAACGATCGAGCCGAAATATAACGAGGCCTTGGCGAAGCTCATTGGAGACAAGATCGACGAGCAGTGCATCTACACAATCGGCGGGTTTGTCGCCTACGTCGTATCCTGCTCTCCCGCAGGCATGCGCATTCAGTCTGGGCCGTTGAGGAGCATTGTCGAGACCGTGGCCGCCACGATGGAGGCACGGGGGCTGATACCGCCGCCGCCCAAGGAACTGGGCGGCGAGAGCCTTGTCGAACTTCTGGGTACCGGGGCGGTGAAGGTCAAAGTCGATCCGAAATTTCCGCAGGCCATCGGCATCAGTTCGATCCGTCGGTCCCTCGCCATCTTCGGAAATTCCAGGTGGGACATCTTGCTCAATGACTTCAACCACAGCCCGTTCTTCACGAGCGACTTTCCAGCGGCGATCGAGGAGACGAGTGACCGGGTTATCATCAACAGGATCGTACCCCTCGCACCAAATCTAGCAGTTCGGATCAGGCCGGACCTGACTTTTGACAAGGATCTCGCCAACTCCTCTTTCTCGAATTTTCACCGCCGTAGGAGGAGTATTAGCCAAAAGGAGGCTGTCGAGATCAACCGTTTGATTGTGAGGTGTGCCGAAGACACTGTCTTTTACCGCGATGACTCGGCATGGGTGCAAAGGTTCATCGCGAAAAACCGGCACTACAGCGTCGAGCCAGGCACATCCAAGCAGCCCACAAGGAACGGCACTCTTCTGATTTCGAGGCCGAAGATTGTGTCGGTCACTGCTCCACATGAATCGCCGGCCTGATGGGTACCGGGTGCCCCACTCATTCGCGGGTTTCGAATGAGTGGGAGCGCGAGGCGGAATAGGTTATCGTGAGCGGCCATTCCTGACAATTCACTTTTACCAAGCCCTCTTCGCCGCAAGCATACGTGCGGAAGCTGCTCCATTTCCACTCTTCGGGCTTTTCTGCCAGACATCGCTTCACCGGGTTGCGATGGATGTAGCGTAGCTTCTCGATGCGCTTTTCCGTACTGCACACATTGAAGTCGTAGAAACGCTTTTGCCAGATCGGGCCCGTGCGCATGCCGCCGTGGTGAAGCAGTCTGGTGAATCGCTCCTTGACCACCTTCATCACCACAGAAGGATTTCCCACCTCCGGCTCGGTGATCAGAAGATGGAAATGTTCGGGCATTACCACGTAGCCGATTACGACGAAGCGATACTTTTGCCGGGCGCGCTCCAGGACACGCAGAAACAGGTCACGGCGCTCGCCGCTGTCAAGCTGCGGACGGCGCCCATAACAACTGCAGGTTATGAAGTGCAGGTCGTGGCCACCATACCAGCGCTCCAAACCTCTGGTCATGCCCAGAAAGTATCGGGGGCGGATCATTCCCGTCTGTGATGGGGACTGCCGAGGGCTGTGACTCGCCGGAACCCACTCATTCGAACCCCGCGAATGAGTGGGGCACCCAGCGAGGAAGGTACTCGATGGCTGCGACTCGCAGAACCCACTCATCCGAACCCCGCGGATGAGTGGGGCGCCCGGCACCCGACGACTACTTCAGCCAGTGGATTTTGATTTCGTGGCCAAGGGGCTTAAATTCTGGGTCGCCGGTGACGAGTTCAGCCTTCTTTTCCTTGGCCAGGGCGGCGGCGAAAGCATCGGCCAAACTCAACTTGAAGCGGGCTTTGAAATCTGCGGCAGTGTCGGCCAACGCGCGGGTGGTGGAATGAAAATCAATGGGCAGGCCCTCCAGGACCTTGGCGGCTTCCGCCCAGGCTGCGGCGCCGTCTTTTTTCACAATCGAGTACTTCACCTCTGCGTAGTTCACATCGGTCATGTGGAGCGGGTTGTCTCTCTTGCTCGCGGTGACGAGCAGTTGCTCCATCACTTGCCGCGCCCGATTCGTCGCGGAAGTAGGCGATAAGCGCGAAGCTGTCGAGCACCTTAGCCGGCATGGCGCTCCTCTAGCGCGCGTTCCTGCCGATTGTGCTCGGCCCAATCCTGGGTCAGTGACCCGCGTCCCGACGCGCGCTTGAGGATACCGCGCCCGCGTCGGATGAGTGCCGCAGTCACCGGTTTCAGGAGGATCCCGTCCGGCGTCGCTTGCACCACGGCTTTGGTTCCGTCCTCGATTTCGAATTGCTTGCGAAGGCGAAGCGGGATGACGACCTGCCCTTTTGTCGTAAACCAGACGGTCTCGAGTTTCTCTGTCGTACTCATGATAGATAGTATGACCCATAGGTAGTAGTCCGTCAATATGTGTAAAGTAGGATTTATAGAGGTCAGGAGGACATCTTCGGGTGAGTCCAACGGCCGCTGCCAACCATACCAGCGCTCCAAACCTCTGGTCATGCCCAGAAAGTATCGGGGGAAGATCATCCCGTCTGTGATGGGGCCTACCGAAGGCTGTGACTCGCCGGAACCCACTCATTCGAAGGTTCGGGCGGGCGGACGACGATGACGCGGATAGCTCTAAATCCGGTTAGACCAGGGCGGCTGAGGGAGCTGCAATAAAAAGTTGGCGCTACTGTCGATTTTCCCTGTCCCGAACGACTATAGGATGAACGAATCCAGCGCGCAAGGCTGGGCTGCGGCTCTCACAACAGGAGAAGAACCATGAAATACATCTGCCTCGGTTACTACGACAAAGGTAAACACGAAGCCATGAGCGAGGGCGAGCGCAACGCCATGTTCGACACCTGCTTTGAATATGACGACCATCTTCGCGCCAACGGGCATTGGGCTGGTGGAGAAGCGCTTCAGCCTGCGGAAACCGCGCTGACCTTGTCCTGGAAGAACGGCAAAGTGGTAACTACGGATGGTCCGTATACGGAAACCAAGGAACAGCTCGGCGGTATTCTCGTGCTTGAGGCGCGGGACATGAATCATGCGGTACAACTCATCACGCAGCATCCGGCGCTGAAGTACGGCAGCATTTTCGAGGTTCGGCCGGCGGCGGACATGAACGAAATTATGAAGGCAAGTGAGCAGCGGCGGCGGCGAAAGGATATCTCGCGATGAGGGCGGCCACGAGGGCAAGAACGATCAGGCCAGTTGCACAAGTCCCGCCCTGGACGGAGAACAGTCAGCACTGTTCGCTGGCGAACACCTGAGCCCTGATGCCGGACATGCTTTCTAGTCCACCTGTCCCTAAACTGTTTCCGCCGATTGAGATGCAAAGGCATAATCACCCGGAGTTGTGGACAAGGGATTGCTCTTTGCATTGTCTACTGGCGGACTCAGAAGCTCGCGAAACACACAGGTCAAGCCACTTCCAGGAGAATGCACGATGATGGCCAGTCCAGACTTGATTCTGCAGGATCTGAAGCTCGCGCTACGGTCTCTGTGGCGGAACAAGGGGCTCTCCCTCACCGTCATCGTCACGCTGGCTCTGGGAATTGGCGCAAACGCCGCCATCTTCAGCCTGGTTCGCGGGGTGTTGCTGCGGCCGCTAGTCAACCGCGGCGAGGACCGGCTGATCTACATCCGGCAGAGCGCTCCGGGGATCGGTGACGAAAACGCGAACTTCTCGGTGCCCGAGATTCAGGACCTGAAAGCCAGCGTGAAGTCGGTCAGCGCCTTCGGCGACTCCTCGACCATCGGCTTCACTATGGTCGGACTGGGCGAGCCGCGCGAGGTGCGCGCCGCCGTGGTCGGCGGATCGTATTTCGAAGTGATGGGACTGCGACCGGTGTTGGGCAGGCTGCTCGCCCAACACGATGACGGCCCCAATGCCGCGGGAGCTTGCGTACTGACCTATCGCTTCTGGAAGGATTCGCTGAAGGGCGATCCGACCGTGATCGGCAAGACCATCCGCCTGGATCCTCGCACGGCCACGATCGTCGGCGTGCTGGAACCTTCGGTGCAGTATCCGTCGCAGACCGAAATCATCGTCAACGTGGTGACCAGCCCGCACCATCTCTCGGCCACCATGGTCACCGGACGCGTCCATCGCATGACTGAGCTGTTCGGACGTCTCGCCCCAGGCGTCACCCTGGCTCAGGCCCGCGCTGAGCTGCGCACCGATTATGCGGCGATGGTGCGCGCGCATCCCGAAGCTTACCCGGCGAGCGCACACTACCAGATCGATACCGTGATGCTGCGCGACCAGATCACGTCGGGCGCGAAGACGATTCTGTGGGTGCTGCTGGCCGCATCAGGTCTCATCTTTATCATTGCGTGCTCGAATGTCGCCAATCTGATTCTGGCGCGCTCGGTCCGCCGCGAAGGCGAGCTGGCGATTCGCGCCGCTCTTGGCGCAACCACGGCGGCTTTGCGGCGTACCCTGCTGGCCGAAAGCCTGCTGCTGTGCATTGCCGGCGCGGTGCTGGGCGTTTTGAGCGCAGGTCCAATGGTTTCTGTTCTGGCTCGCTACGCTTCGCGCTTTTCGGTTCGCGCCCTCGATTTGAAAATCGATTTCAGCATCTTGTGGGTCGGTGCGGCGCTGGCCGTCATATCAGCTGTGCTTCTGGCATTTGTGCCACGTCTGCCGGCGACCGAGTCATCCAGTGGATTGACGTTGACGAGCTCCAGCGTGCGGATCAGCAGCGGCACCAGCCGCCGGCTACGGATCTTTGCCGTTACCCAGATCGCTGCTTCATTCATGTTGCTGGCCGGCGCCAGTATCCTCATCAAGACGCTGCTCACGCTGCAGCAAACGCAAACCGGCTTCGACACCCATCGTGTGCTGGCGGTGGATGTGCCGGTTATGTCGTATGGAAAAACTCCCGATCAGATCATCAACTTCTATCGGGAAGCAATTCGCCGCATCAGCGAATTGCCCGGAGTGGATCGCGTCGCCCAGGGCACGACCATCCCTTGGCGTGATGCCGGCAGCTACGGACCGGGCATGCAGTTTTCTGGCGAGGGCCACGTGAAAAGCGTTGGCGAAGAGGATCCCCTCGCCCAGTTCCGGGTTGTGTCGCCGGGCTTCTTTGCTTCCCTCGGTGTGCCGCTGATCGCCGGCCGCGACTTTAACGACAACGACCGGCGCGGCAGTGAGCCGGTCGTGATCATCAGTCAGAGCATCGCGGAACGCATGTTCCCCGGCCAGGACCCCATCAATCGGCACGTCATGTGGACTGATCCGGTGACGAAGTTCGTCTACATCAGCCAGGGACCTCGCCGCATTGTTGGCGTTGCTGCCGATGTGGACGATGAGCATATCGTTCCGGGTCCGGCTCTCACCATCTATCACCCCTTCGGCCAGATTCCGGACGATACCAGCAAGGAGCTGCCACTGTTTGGCGGCCGGCTGTTTGTTCACACCCACGCCGATCCGCATGCGTTGGTCATTCCTGTCACTCGCATCATCCGCGAGATGTCCTCCGACCAGCCGGTCGAAGGAGCGGCCACGCTGGAAGACATTCGCACCGAAGTACTGACGCCGGACCGGCTGAATACGCTGGTCTTCGGCGGCCTGGCAGCTGTGGCCCTGGCGATTGCGGTGATCGGAGTCGCGGGCGTGCTGGCATTCTCCGTCAGCGGGCGGACGCGCGAGTTCGGCATCCGGCTGGCGGTCGGAGCGCAGCCGAGACATCTGCTGATGGGAGTTGTGACCGAAGGCGCGATCATGGCAGTCGTGGGTGTGGTGACAGGCGCAATCTTCGGATATGCCCTGACGCGCGTCGCCAGCAGTTACTTCCCATCGCTGCAGATGCCAAGCGCGCTGCCGGTCGTTTCCTCGGTAATCGTGCTGCTGGCCGCCGCCGTCATTGCGTCCATGTTCCCAGCAGCCCGGGCCGCACGTGTGGACGTCACCGAAGCGCTGCGCACCGAGTAGCACAGCAGCGCGGAATGCCTCACGGCATCAACGGGAGTGCAGACCGATGACCACGCGATCATTCATTCTGGCTAGTCTCCGATGGCGTCGGGAAGCGCTCTTGAATCCACGCTTCCCAGAGCGGTGTCTCGCGGGCGACGTTCGCCGCCGCCTGATCGCCGTAGAGGTAGAAGCTTAGCGTGACCATGCTCTGGCCGCCGAAGTTGACGGCGCCCAGGGCGGCGGTGCCTGGCCCCGGCTGGTCGAGCCGCAGCAGGGCGCTGTACGGACTCTGGCTGACGTGCTCCACCACGCCGCTGAGCGCCGGGACGTCCGCCGGGGCGGTCCAACGCTGCCCCGCGCTGACGCCCCTCAGCTCCAATGCCGCGGTCAAAGTTTCCCAGGCCTCCGCTTCACTTCCCGCCGCGGGGGCCATCCACTGCGCCATCGCAGAGCGTTGGCCGCGGAAGTGGGTGAGATAGATCTTCAGGATGCGGAAGTAGCCAGGCCAGCCGGATTCGGTGCCTTCGAGCTGGTTGTCCCAATCGTCGGTGCTGGCGAAGAGGCTATGCACGATGCGAACGACGCAGATGCCTCCCGCGCGTGCTTCGACGCTCCACTCGTCGGCGATGGGCGGCGAACCCGGCATCCAGCCATCAGACTGAGCGGCAAATCTGTGCGGCGGATCCCAGGCCGTAATCGGGGAACTGGACTCCATGCCCGGGCCGAAGTTCAACTTCACCGCAACCGGCTTGCCGTCGCGCTCCTCGAACTCAGCCGGAACGAACCAGGACGAAATACCCGGCCCAGTGGCGATGGCCTGCCAGACTTCCTCCGGCGTGCCGGGGACCTCGACTTCGACTTGGACCGAACGGCGTCCGGAAGCTTCTTTCTTCACACTCATGATGGCTCCTTGGAATGGGCTTTCTGCGGCAGAGGGTGCGCTACGACGACCAGACGATGCACGCGGCCGCCGGGCGCGGATTCATCGTGATACTTGGAAACCAGTCTGGTGATGGCCTCGGTGAGTTCGTTGCTGAAAGCCGCCCGCTCAGCCGGCGAGCGGAAGCGAACCTCGGTATCGACCGCCAGAGTCGCCAGGCGTTTGCCTGCCTCCTTCGCGCGCCGAACCAGATCGCCCACCTCGCGGACGACGCGTGCGCCCAACGCGATGAGATAGCTCGCGGACAGCCTGTCGATTTCGCGATTGGGATCGGCGGCGACCGGACCCAGGGCGCTCGGCGAAACCACGTAGGAAGCGGCCGTCGCCACCAGCAGGCGTTCCGTCAGCCCGCCCCACTTGCGCTCCTCGGCCAGCCGGACCAGCCCGTGCGCCTCCAGCGCGTGCAGGTGGTAATTGACTTTCTGCCGAGCCAGACCAACCCGCGTGGCCAACGTGGCCGCGGAGGCGGGCACTGCTAGCTCGGAGAGGAGTCGGCTCCGCATGGGCTCCAAAGCCAACGTCGCCGCTGCCGGATCGTCGATGACTTGGATGTCGAGCACGGGGAGATGCTAGCATTGACAATTTTTCTTGTCAAGCATGGCGCAATCCTTTTCTTGCGAATTCGCAGAGTCGATGTCGCCCCGCAGAATTGTGGGCTTGCGGCGAGGTCTCCTCCTCCGCCAACGAGTCGAATGATTCTTCCCCGGCAACAGCCTCGAGAGCCGCAGCATTCAAAATGCGCGTTGCTTGATTTAGACTCGCTGCTTAGTCCTGGGTGGGTGGAATGCTTTGGCGCAATTTGCAGGCGGGCCGTGCCGACAGCTGGACGACCTCGCTGAGCATGGCGTTGTTCGCGCTTTGCGCGGGCTACGCGATCAATCTGAACAATGGCTACTACAGTCCCAGCGCGCTGCTTTGGCTGACGATCAGCCTCGGCTTCTGCCTGCTGGGAATCGCCGTGCCGTACCTGCGCCCGGTTGAGCTTGCCGGCTCGCGATTGTTGGCAATCGTTCTCGCGGTCGGAACGCTGGTGGAAGGAGCGCTGCTGTTTTCCAAAGGGAAGCCGACTCCAACCATCGCAATTGTGATCCTGTCGTTGCTGGGGCCGCTGCAGTTGTTGCCGCTGGGGCGCTGGCGAATGCTGCTGATGGCGCTGGCCATCGCAGCGTTTCTCTACGGTGGCGTGTTTGCCATCAATCTCATGGACCCCCAGATCGACGTGCTGGACTGGCAGCAGCAGACCTCCGAGGCGCTGCTGGAGGGGCACAACCCATACGAATTGCGCTTCGCGCCGCGCTATCCGATCCCGCACCTCTACGCTGGAGCGCTGGGCAAAGATGGCCGGCTCATCGTCGCGCCTCCGTATCCGCCGCTTAGTCTGCTGATGGTGGTGCCGGCGTTTGCCGCTGCCGGCGACATTCGCTATGCGCAAGTCTTCGCCATTGCGGTTTCGGCAATGCTCATGGCGTTTGCCCGGCCGGGGCCCATTGGGACGATGGCAGCAACGCTGTTTCTGCTGATCCCGCGCGTGTTCTATGTGGTGTGGTCCGCCTGGACAGACCCGCTGGCGCTGCTGAACTTTTCGCTGCTCATGTTTTGCGCCTGCCGATGGCGGAAGGGCGTGCCTTGGGCTCTCGGCCTGTTTCTGTGTAGCAAACAGACGGCGATCCTAGCGGTGCCTTTGCTGCCACTTGCTGCTGGACGGCCCGGATATGTGGAGAGCAATTGCGCGGCATGCTGATCAAGGCGGGCATTGTGGTTGCCGCCATCAATCTGCCCTTCCTGCTTTGGAACGCGCGTGAATTTGTCAGCTCAGTCGTGTTGTTTCGCGCCCTGCCGCCCTTCCGGCCGAACGCCTTGACCTATCTGGTCTGGATCTACTCCATGACGTGGAAGATCCCGCCAACCTGGGTGGGATTGCCGATTGCGCTTGCCGCGATCGCTCTGGTGCTCTGGAAAGTTCCGCGCTCGCCGGCCGCCTTTGCTGCGGGAGCGACGTTGGTGGCTACGCTGTTTTTTGCCTTCAGCAAGCAGGCTTTCTGCAATTACTACTACTTCACAATCGCCACCGCATGCTGGTCGATCGCTGCCGCTAAGCCGCCCGATCGCCAGACTAGCGGGCAGGTCGCCGAAGGCTAGCTGCAGTTGAAGCAACTGCAAACTGAGAATTGCGACGCAGCAATTTGACTGACTTTCGTCAGCGCCCTATGATGCACGCATCGTTCTACAACACTGCGCCATGATCGCCACGAAGATCTCGCATTACCGCATCGTCGGGAAGCTCGGGCGCGGCGGGATGGGCGTGGTGTACAAGGCCGAGGATGCCCGGCTCGGCCGGTTTGTAGCCCTCAAATTCCTGCCGAATGATGTCGCGCGCAATCCGCTTGCGCTGGAGCGCTTCCGCCGCGAGGCGCGCGCCGCATCCTCGCTCAATCATCCCAACATCTGCACGATTTACGACATCGGCGAAGAAGACGGCCGCGCCTTCATGGTGATGGAGTTCCTTGATGGTGTGACCTTGAAGCACCGGATTGAAGGCAAGCCGCTCGACCCTGAATCAATGCTCGATCTCGGAACCGAGATCGCCGATGCACTGGATGCGGCGCATAGCGAAGGCATTGTGCACCGCGACATCAAACCGGCGAATATCTTCGTGACCCGTCGCGGCCACGCCAAGGTTCTCGACTTTGGTCTCGCGAAACACGCCGGCAGGATCACGACTGGCAGCAGCAGCGACGCACTCGAAACCCTGCCTCCGGATTCGTCCTCCCTGGAGCTGACGACCGAGGGCGTGATGCTGGGGACCGTCTGCTACATGTCGCCCGAGCAGATCAGAGCCAAAGAGGTCGACGGCCGCACCGATCTGTTTTCCTTCGGAGCAGTCTTGTATGAGATGGCGACCGGCAAGATGCCATTCAACGGTGCGACTTCGGGTGAGATCAGCGGCGCCATCCTGCATCAGCATCCGCAACCGCCCTCGCAGCTCAATTCGCAGGTTTCTCCGCAACTCGAGGCCATCATCAACAAGGCGCTGGAGAAGGACCGCAATCTCCGTTACCAAAGCGCAGCTGAGATGCGGTCGGATCTGCAACGGTTGAAGCGCGATACGGAGAGCGGCCGATTTGTTGCGACGACTTCGAGCGTGACAGCGCCGGTCCCGGGTCTGTCCCTTCGACGGAGACTCTGGCTGGTCTCTGCATTGGTCATTCTCATGGCCGCACTGATCGCTGGCGGTCTTTATTACCGCTCGCGGGCTGCCAAGCCGCTCACCGAGAAGGACACGATCGTCCTCGCCGAATTCGATAACAACACGGGAGACGCGGTTTTCGATGACACGCTGAAAACGGCGCTGAGTGTCTCGCTGCATCAATCGCCATTTCTGAAGGCGCTTTCGGATAGCCAAGTCGCATCCACGCTGCAATTGATGGCCCGCCCACCCGGCACCAAGCTCACCGCCGACGTTGCTCGCGAAGTGTGCTTGCGCGCGAACAGCAAAGCCTACATTGCCGGATCCATCGCACGCCTGGGCAGCGATTATGTTCTCGGGCTGAAGGCCGTGAGCTGCCACAGTGGAGATGTGTTGTCGCAGGAGCAGGTCACTGCAACCAGCAAGGAGCAGGTGCTGAGCGCTCTGGGGAGCGCTGCGTCCAAGCTGCGCGGTGAACTGGGCGAGTCGCTGGCGACCGTACAGAAATTTGATGTGCCACTGGTGAGCGCGACAACCTCGTCGCTGGAAGCGCTGAAGGCTTATAGCCTCGGCCGCAAAGTGTTCAACCAATCGGGAGCCACGGCAGCTCTACCCTATGACGAGCGCGCCGTGCAACTCGATCCCAACTTCGCTCTGGCGCAGATGTCGGTCGGCGCCGACTACTGGACGCTGGGCGAGGTTGGCCGCGCCGGCGAGTACTTTACCAGGGCCTTCCAGTTGCGCGAGCACGCCAGCGAACGGGAGCGGCTGATCATTGCCGCCAACTACTTCCGCAATGTGACCGGAGAACTGGATAAGGCGGTCCAAATCTACCAGGAGTACATCGAGAGCTATCCGCGAGGGTACGAGGCTTATATCAACTTGAGTCTTGCTTACCACGAACAGGGGCAACATGAAAAAGCTGTCGAGATCACGAAACGGTTGCTGCAAGCCGACCGCGACGAGAGCGCAGCCTATGTGAATCTGGCGAACTACCTGATGGCGTTGCAGCGCTTCGACGAGGCTCGGGCCGTGATTAGCGAGGCTCAAGCTCGGAAGATGGACGATGCTGTGTTCCACAACGCTCTCTATGCTCTTGGCTTTCTCAGCGGAAACTCGGCTGCCATGGCGGAGCAGTTGGCGTGGTTCACCAAACAACCGGAATATGCCAACTATGGGCTCGCGTTGGCCTCGGACAGCGACGCCTACTACGGCCACGTCATCAAGGCCCAGGAAATGAACGAGCGTGCCGTGGAATCGGCCTTGCGGGCTGACTACAAAGAGAACGCGGCGGTCTACATGGCCAATGCAGCAATCCAGCAAGCTGCCTACGGCGACGCGCAGCAAGCCCGGCGATCAGCAGCGCGCGCTTTGGAGATAGCTCCCACCAGCGCGGGTGCGACTGCAGAGGCGGCGTTGGCATTTGCGATGGCCGGCGACGCGGCAAAAGCGGAAGCGTTGGCAAAGAGTATGGATGAACGCTATCCCCTGGACACGCAGATGCAGTCGCTGTGGCTGCCGGCAATTCGAGCGCAGCTGGCTTTGCAGCGCAGCGATAGCAACGGCGCTCTTGCCTCATTGCAGGCTGCTCTTCCGCTGGAGTTCGCCAACATCAATTTCTTGAACAATCTTTCCTGCCTTTATCCAACCTACCTTCGCGGAGAAGCTTTTCTTGCGGCGGGACAAGGCAGCGCGGCCGCGACCGAGTTCCAGAAGATCATCGATCACAGCGGCATGGTGTGGAACTGCTCGACGGGAGCGCTGGCGCACCTCGGTATTGCGCGCGCGAACGCGTTGCAGGCGAAAACCTCGACCGGTGCCGACTCCGATGCCGCTCAGGCTCGTTCACGTGCCGCCTACAAAAACTTCCTTGCGCTGTGGAAAGACGCCGACCCCGATATCCCCATCTACAAACAAGCCAAAAGTGAATTCGAGAAGTTGCAGTAGACAGCCGTGCGGCCACAGCGGCGACTCCGTACATGTTAGACAAGCACTCTCTCCATCAGAATCGCCTGGTCGTGATCCTGAATTGAGGCGAACACTTTCTTGTTTTCGTAGATGAAATCCTGGTAGGACATGCTGAAGCGCTCTACAAAGCCGTTCTTGCGAAAGATGTGCTGCGACACTCTCCCCGTAGCTTCGGTCAGCGCGATGCGATAGCCCATCTGAACAGCATTTTCGATGCTGCTTTCCACAACTCCTTGTCCAACCCCACGGCCAGCAAATTGGCTATCAACTCCCAGCATGAACAAATGAAGATACTGGCCACGCGCAATGGTCTTCCCTCTGCGGAATTGCTCATCCAAGCTGTCCAGCATCGACAAGATGGGCAGAAGTTTCGAGCTGATCTGGCCAGGATCTGCGGCCGGAGGCGACGCAAAATCGTCAGACAGCATAGCTCCGGCCACCTTTCCTGTGTCTTTGCTCCGGGCGATAACCGTAAGTCCGTCCGCAATGACATTGGGCACAACGACCCGAAGAAATTGTTCGATCTCTTCGAACGATAGAGCCATCGCCACGGCCGGTGGATCGGATTCGCTGAACACCTGTGCCAGTAGACGAGCGATGTCGTCAGAATCGGACAGCCTCGCAATGGCATAGTCCAGCGGCTGCATATCGTTTGACGGCTGAGATCAGTCGGCCGCTGGGTCGCAAGAGCGCGCTGGACCGCGCGCTCTCGAGCCATCGCGGATCAGTACGTAAACGCCTGCAGCTCGGTCACACCGGAGTCAGGACCGTTCACATACCCGGATCGCAGACTGGGGTTCAGCCCAATGTACATCGCAACCACATTGAACGTATTCGAGAAGCTGAATCCGTTGATGGTTTCCTGCAGGTTCCCATGTATGTCGTAAACATAGATGGTGCTGCCGCTGGGCGCCGAGCTGGAAGTGGGCTGAGCGACCAGGAACAGCTTGTGGACGGAATCGAACTCGACATCAGCGCCGCTAAACTGCTGCTGTCCACCGGACCCCGGCAGGGTCACCGTGAAACCGGTCTTCGTGCTGAGGTTGTAGAACTCGACTGCGGCGTCATCTTCGGTGTCGGTACAGAAAATGCCGTCTGCTGCATCGACTGCGATACCGTTGACAAAGCCAAACCCGATCCCCTCAAACTCCGAGAACGTGCCCGCAGTTAGGTCAACCAGGCCAATGACGGGCCGGGTACCGAACGCGCCGGTCCCTCCGCCCAGGATCGCCTGATTGGTGAGACTGTCGTAGCCGATGGGCGGAGGCACGCTGCCGAAGTTCGTCGAATCGGTAATCATGACGACGGGACCGAATGTATTGTTGGCAACGTTCGAGCTGAAGACGTAGGGAATGAAGTTGTCGCTGTTGTCGTAGGCGAAAACTGCGACGTTAGGCACGCCCTGGTTGTGGCTCACGCCGCCCGGCATGATGATGTGTTGCGCTCCGATCGGCGGAGTCCAGACCCCATTCACCTTATTCAACGACAGCGGATTCAAAGTGCCGAAGGTACGGCGGCTGACGAACTGGTGCGATACGATCTCGTGCTCGAACAGTCCAACACTGCTGCCGACCACGCCCATGGTAATGAAATCATCCTGCGTATTCGACGGTTGCGGAAACTCCACCACGTCGAGGATTTTGCCGGTCGCCTGGTCAAAGGTTTCGACCGCGGCCAATACATTCCCATTGTTTAGAAGTTTGCTTTCTGCCAGCAGGCCTTCCGTACCGTTCTGATCGATATCGAAGCCAAAGATCTGTCCACCAAACTGGCTGTGAACCAGAACGCCGGTTGGTCCGGCAGAAAGATTGGAGTGGAATTCGTTACTCTGTCCGAAGGCTGCGGCACTGCAAAGAACCAGCAAAGCCACGCAGAAAAAGAGCGAGCAGGCAATAACACAAGGTTGCGAGGTAGTCGACCCGTTCCGTGAGGGGCGCATTTTCAATGTCTCCAAGTTATGAGCTGATTCCCGCTTACTGCGGGTTGACTCGGCAATCCTAGGCTGGACGCGCCCTGCTCGTGTCACGGTTTCGTCAAAGATTTGTGAAGCCTGCTGCAGCGTTCCCCACTAAGTCCTATTATCCAACTACGCTATGAAGTTTCTTCAAAGTACAGCGAGGGTGTTGTGCCCAAAAGCTTCCGAAACATCGAAATGAAAGCGCTCGGCGTGCTGTAACCAGCTTCCAGTGCAACCTGCGTAACCGGCGCTCCGCTCGCCAGCAGCCTGACCGCTTGCATCAGCCGAAGCTGCTGCCGCCACTTGCCAAACGTCATCCCGGCTTCCTCCAGGAACAGCCTTTCCACCGTCCTCTTACTGGCGCCGGCTTGCTTGCACAACTGCGCCAGAGTTCGGGTGCTACTGGGGTCAGTCAGCAGCGTGGCAGCTACGCGGCCCGCTCTGGGATCGGAAAGATGGGGAAGCTGCAGAGGAACCGTCCGGATAGCTTCGAGTTGATCGACGATCACATCGATCAGGTGGCGCTGCCTTGTTACCTTCTTTCTTAGCGTCTGAAACCCGCACGCGTGGAGGACCAGTTCCCGCAGCAACGGCGACACGTTCACGACACAACATTCACGCGGCAGAGTCCGCGCCAGCCGCGGCCTCAGATAGAGCGTCCGCATTGCCACCTTGCCTGACATAGAAATGCTGTGCGGCACCGATGCCGGTATCCATACCGCGCGCAGGGTTGGCACAACCCAGATGCCCGCAGCTGTCAGAACGGTCATTACTCCCTGCGAGGCGTACACCAACTGGTCACGATCATGGAAGTGCAGAGGAATAACGTGTCTCGCTGGGTAGTCGTGCATCAGGGTGGTAATGTTCGACTGCCGGTCCCGCAGCGGCTCGAAGATTGCGCTTTGTCGCTTTTGCGACATTTGTTGCCACAATATCGAAAGTGCGCAGAGCTGGCAAGGCGCTAAGCTGGCAATCAGTGAAGTGGTCGTGGGTGAGGATTTGTGAACCGCTTACATCATTGGCTTTGCCGATCCGCGCGATGGCAGCACACCGTCCGGCAGCGAGTGCCATGGGTGGTCTCAACAGCCGAGTTGGGAAACTCAGTGCTGGAGCTTGGACCCGGCCCTGGACTTACCACCGACATGCTGCGTCAGCGGGTCAATCGCCTGACGGCAATCGAGATTAATCCCGTCGTTGCGGCGGCGTTGGACTCGCGACTGCGCGGCAGCAACGTCCGCGTCGTGGTGGGCGATGCGACAGCGATGCCCTTCCCCGATCGGCAGTTCTCCGGCGTTGTTTCCTTCACCATGCTGCATCACGTGCCTTCGCCTGCGTTGCAGGATCGGCTCTTCGCACAGGTCTGGCGAGTTCTCGAGCCCGGCGGAGTTTTTGTAGGCGCCGATAGCTTGCAAAGTTGGCGAATGCGAATGATCCACATTGGCGACACACTCGTCCCCATCGATCCGGACACGGTTGCGGTGCGGCTTGCGGCGGCCGGATTTGAGGTGCTGGCAATCGAGAAGAACTCCCGGGCATTTCGCTTTCATGCGCGACGGCCGGGGTCGGAGCTGTCGCCCAAATTGCGCAGTTCGACAGATCAGATTTTCGCAACCTTCAGCTAACGCTCTCCTCATAAGGAGAGCCCGACATTTTGATCGCGGAGGAATTGCATCATGCAAGAAAACAAAACAACTCGACGCTCGTATTGGCGTGGGGGTTTGCTGTTCTTGGCCTCATGGGCAATCTGGTTTGGATGGGCCAGCCCTTCTTTTGCGGCGGCGAACTCTAGCCCGTGCGCAACGAATCCGCAAAGCCGCCAGCTGGATTTTTGGCTCGGCAATTGGAACATCGCCGCACCAGGATCCTCGGCCAACGCTACCAGCAAGGTCACTCTATCGCTCGATCAATGCCTGCTGGTCGAGAGCTGGGACGGAGGCCGTCGTCACTCCGGCGAGAACATGTTCGCTTACAGTCCGGAAGAAAAGAGCTGGTACGGCATGTTCGCAGACAACACGGGTCGGGTACACGTATTCAGCGATGGCAATGTTGCGTCGGGGACAGCTGAATTCCAGGGCAAGAGTCATAACGACAAAGGCCAGACCGTTTCCAACAAGGTAACGGTGGTCCGCATCGATGCGAACCGGGTCGAGCAAACCTGGCAGAAGTCGACCGACAACGGAGCCACTTGGACGACTGAGTTCCGTGGAGAATACACCCGCGCCGATCGTTAGAGAGACTCTGATTCAGTCCGGGTTTGAAGGGGACGGCCTTCAGGCCGTCCGTAAGCTCAGCAAAATCATTGCGGCTTTAGCCGCTGAGGGCCTTCGATAGAACTTAATCAGAGTTTCCTTAGAGCTGGGGCATTGAAAGGTGTTGTCATGCGACAAAAACTACCTTGGCTGACCGTGTTCTTTGCCGACCTGCGGTACGGGGCCCGCATTCTTAAGCGGAATCCCGGAGTGGCTATGGTGGGTGTGCTCACTCTCGCGCTTGGCATTGGCGCTAACACTGCAATTTTCAGTTTGCTGCATGCCGTGCTATTGCGGCCATTGCCTTATCGCGATCCTGGCCGGCTGGTTTGGGCCTCGCAATACGCGCCACGCCTTGATGCAACGCTGGTCCCGGCCGGAACGTTCCTCGCCTGGCGCACACGAGAACCGCTCCTTCGAGGACATGGCTGCATATGACGATCATCTCTGTGACGGCAATCTCACCACTGGCGCTGAACCGGTTCGGCTGGCCCGCTGCGCCGAAGTGAGTGCGAATTTCTTCTCCCTGCTTGGAATACAGCCTGCCTTGGGACGCAGTTTTTCTTCCCAGGAAGACACTCCCGGAGCACATGGGGTCATGATTCTCAGCGATGGCTTCTGGCGGCGTCGCTTTGGAGCGAATCGCAATATTCTGGGCAAGTCGCTCCGCCTGGACAACGCTGAGTACACGGTCGTTGGCATCTTGCCGGCGAGCTTTGTTTATCCCAGCCAGCTGCAGCCGGATGCCTTCGTGCCGCTTCCCCTTCCAAGCAAGCCGGATTGGGGCCAGCGCGAGAGCGATGACATGAGCGTGGTCGCGCGCCTGAAACAAGATGTCCCATTGCAGCAGGCAATGGCGGAGCTGCAGACCATCACGCAATCGCTTACGCCGCAATATCCGCAGGCCGTGGCTGAGAGCTTGGCGGGAGCGCAGGTGCAACTTCTGCCGCTCCACCAGCAGCTCGTGGGCGATACTCGTCCGGCCCTGTTGCTGTTGATGAGCGCAGTGGGTCTGGTTCTGTTAATTGCCTGCGTCAATATTGCGAACCTTCTCTTGGCACGGGCGGCGGCGCGTCAGAGGGAATTTGCCGTGCGCTCTGCATTGGGAGCAGCACGCGCCCGCATCATCCGCCAACTGCTGACGGAGGGCTTGCTTCTCGCGGCTCTGGGATCGGCGGCGGGGCTGCTCATAGCTTGGGCCACGCTGGATGTCGTTCGTCTTTTGCGGCCGGATACTCTCGCTTACTTCGGAGATGTGCGCCTGAATGGCGCTGCTCTCTGCTTCACTCTGTTGGTTTCGCTCGTGACGGCCGTTCTGTTCAGCCTGGCGCCGGCCGTGGTCGCTTCTCAGGCGGGCGCGAGTATTGCTTTGCACGAAGCAGGAGGAAAGAATACAGCCGGTCCTGCCCGGCAGAAGCTTGGCAGCGTGCTGGTCGCCGCGGAGTTGGCATTCGCCTTTCTCCTTCTGATGGGCGCGGGTCTTATGCTTCGCACCTTCGCCAATCTGCGCGCGGTGAGCCCAGGTTTCAATCCACAAAATGTACTGACCGTTCAGGTCACGCTGACGGAAGCAAAGTATCCCGATCTCGCCCAGCGTAAGGCATTCTTCGATCAGTTGCTCGCTGCCGTGCAGGCCACGCCGGGAGTCGAATCGGCCGGCGGCACCACAGTCCTGCCCTTTTATTACGGTTTCTCGAGCCCAGTGAAGATGACCCTCAAAGATCGCGCGTCGCTGCTGGCGGATCAGTCGCCATCGGTACCTTTGTCGCACGTTACGCCGGATTATTTTTCCGCCATGCAGGTTCCTCTGCGCGCTGGGCGTTTCTTCACGACGGAAGACCGTCCGGGAAGCTTGCCTGTGGCCATCGTTAGTCAGGAGTTTGCCAGTCGCTTCTTCGCGGGATCTGATCCGGTCGGCGAGCATTTGACCTTTGCTCCGGCTACGAAATTGCCGGAGCAGGAATTCACCGTCATCGGAGTGGTAGGCGACGTTCGCTACATCGGATTGGATCGCCAGCCTGTTCCCGTCGCCTTTACTTCGACGGACCAGTTCCCTGCCTCGGCTTTGACTTTGGCCGTGCGAACCAGGATCGCGCCGGAGAGCCTTATCGCTGCGATTCGGCGTGAGGTGCAGAACCTCGATCCGGAGCAACCCATCTACCACGTGGCTACCATGGAACAAAGAATGTCAGACTCGGTCGGACCGCAGCGCTTTGATGCTTTGCTGCTGGCACTGTTCGCGGCTGTCGCCCTACTGCTGGCTGTCGTCGGGATCTATGGGGTCATGTCGTATTGGGTAACGCAAAGAACGCACGAGATCGGCGTTCGCGTTGCTCTGGGCGCTCAGCCTTGGCACGTTCTGAGACTCGTTCTCGTACGCGCAGCATGGCTCACACTCGCCGGCCTGACCGTTGGTCTAGTGGGCGCATTTGTTCTGGCACACTTGCTAAGCGGCTTACTCTTTGGCGTCAGGCCCATTGACCCACTCACTCTTCTCGCCGCATGTGCTGCCTTGGCCGGGATCGCTTTGGTCGCGAGCTGGCAACCTGCCCGTAGGGCCGCGGGCGTCGACCCGATGGTCGCCCTGCGTTGCGAATAGACGCCGCGAACGCGGGACACGCCGTTTGCAATGATCTCCAGCAGGCGCTTCTCTCGAATACCTCGGACGCTGCAGTAGTTTTACTGGTTCGCCCTTCCTTTGGGCTAACCTGGCACTTCTTCGTCCCGCGCGGCTGCGAACAGCCAGCAACACCTGCACTCAATCCACTCAATCCTTCGACTCATCACCACGAACCTACTTCTTCTATCCGACGCTCTATACTGAAATCGTGCTTCGAATTGCGCTCTGGATCCTGGCTTCTACCCTCCTCTCGCAGAGCCCGCCTGCGCTTCAAACCGGAGTCATCATTCCCCATCAAACCTGCGCGTCAGCGCCCGACCAGAGCTACGCTCTCTATCTGCCATCGCACTACTCTCCCGACAAGCGCTGGCCGATCGTCTACGTCTTCGACCCCAACGGCTGGGGCGATGTTCCTGTCAAGGCGATGAAGGATGCCGCCGAGCGTTACGGCTACATCGTCGTCGGCTCCAACAATTCAAAGAACGGATCGTGGAAGATCGAAGGCGACGCGGCCAAGGCCATGTGGGACGACACCCACGCCCGGCTCGCCATCGACGATCATCGCGTCTATTTCGCCGGATTCTCCGGTGGCGCCCGCGTCTCTGCCGTCCTTGCCCAGCGCTGCAAATGTGCAGCAGGAGTGCTTTTGGACGGCGCGGGCTTCGGTACCACACCTCCGTCGCGTGACAACTCCTTTGCCGTTTTTTCCGCCGTCGGAATTTACGACTTCAACTATCCCGAACTCTCCGAGCTCGACGACAAACTGGAGCAAGCCGGCTTTCCACACGCCCTCCATCACTTCGACGGTTCTCACCAGTGGCCGCCCGCAAGCGTCAACGATGAAGCTTTCGCGTGGTTCCAACTGATCGCCATGAAGCAGAACCGCGCAGCTCGCGACGAGGCTTTCATCACGCAGCAGAAGAACGACGCCATTGCGCGCGCTAAAGCGCTCGAACAATCCGGCCAGATGTACGAAGCCTGGCGCGAATACCGTCAGGCCGCCGCCACGTTTGAAGGACTAACCGACACGGCCTCGCTTCAGAAAGCAGCGGCTTCGCTGGAGCAGCAGAAAGCGGTCCGCGAAGGCGCCAAGCTCGAAGCGCAGGAATTTCAGGAGCAGAATCAGCTCACCAGCCAAATCTACTCGGGCTTAGTTGCTATGCGTGATAATCCGGTCGCCCCTTCGGAGCCTCCGCAGCCGAATAGCCAATCGTCCAGCGCTCCGCAGCCACGCAGCGAACTGGGCGCGTCGCACGACAACACCACCGCCCCGTCCGACATATTCCATCAAGTCGATCAGCAGATCATCGATCTGCGCCAGCGCGCAGCGTCGGAGAAAAAAGACGAAAAGGTGCGCGCCTACCGTCGCGCCCTCATGGGAGTTTTTATTGGCGGCGGCCAATTTGGCGACGAGGCTGTCACCGCCAAAAATTATCCGCTTGCGAAGGAATACTATCTGCTCGCCATCGACGCGATCCCCGACAGCGCCGGGGGTCTGGTGAACCTCGCAACCGCCCAGGAGCTCGAAGGCGATCGCAAAGCCGCGCTGGAAACGCTGCGTCGGGCCAAGGAAAAATCCAAAGATCCCGCGGCGTTTTCGTTCTGGCTCAACAATGAGCCCTCCTTCGACAAGCTGCGCGACGATCCTCAATTCCGCGCTCTAGCCACACCGTAACCGATCATTGCGCCACGCCGCCAGCCGGCACATTCTCCTCGAGATACCGCGCGATCAAACTATAGATGTGATACGACGTCCCCGGCCCCTCCGAGATGGAATGGGTGCGATTGGGATAGTCCATCATGTCGAATGGCTTCCCCAATTCAACTAACCGGTTAATTAACAACTCCGTTCCCTGAAAATGCACGTTGTCGTCGCCCGATCCATGCACCACCAGCAGCTTCCCATTGAGGTCCTGCGCGAAGTTGATCGCCGAGCCATCGTGATATCCCTTGGCATTCTGCTCCGGCAGTCCCATGTAGCGTTCCTGATAGATGGTGTCGTAGTGCTTCTGATCGGCGACCGGCGCCACCGCGATTCCTGCCTTGAACAATCCGGGATAGCGAAACATCATGTTCAGCGTATTCGATCCACCGCCGCTCCACCCCCAGATCGCCAGGCGCGATGAATCGATGTACGGCCGCTCCTTGGCCAGCTCGCGAATCGCTGCCGCCTGTTGCACCGATGACAACACGCCCACATCGCCGTACACGCTCTTGCGCCACTCGCGTCCCTTCGGCGCGGGCGTGCCTTGGTTGTCGAAGCTCACCACCAGATAGCCTTGTCGTGCAATCAGCTCATCAAACAACCGTCTCGACCCGCCCCAGGAATCGACCACGGTCGTGGCCGCCGGCTCGCCATAGATGTAAACCAGCACCGGATACTTCTTCTTGGGATCGAAGTCCGGCGGCTTGATCATCCATCCATCCAACTTCACGCCGTCGCCGACTGGTACCTGAAAGAACTCCGTCGGCGTCGAAATCAGCTTCTGCGCTTTTTTTACCAGCGCATCGTTAGCCTCAAGCACGCGAATCGCTTTGTGATCCGGCAGGCTTACCAGCTCCGTCATCGACGGACGATCGATGGTCGACATGGTATGAAACGCCCACTTGCCGTCCGGCGAGATATCGTACATGTGCGCACCGGGCTGGTTCTCCGGCGTAACCCGTTGCGGCGTTCCACTGCCATCCAGGCGCGATCGGTACAAATATCGGCGAACCGCGTCATCGGGCGAAGCTATGAAGTAGAGCCATCCTCCCGCATCGTCAACCGTCACCTCGGAAATCACATCGCCTGAAAACTTCGTGATGAGCGTCGGCTCGCCGTTCGCGCGAGAAATCACATAAGCATGCCGCCAGCCATCGCGCTCGCTCAGCCACACCAACTCTTTGCCGTCCTTCACCCACTCCAGCGCTCGCACATAATCAACCCACGCCGCATCCTTGTCCTCAAACAGCGTCCGCACGGAACCCGTTTGCACATTCGCAATCAGAACCTGATTGGTATTCTGCAACCGATTCAGATACTCCAGGATCAGCTCATTCGAGTTCTTCGCCCATTCCATGCGCGGCACATAATGATTGCGTGGGTCGCCCGGCAGCTCCATCCACTTCGTCGTTCCACCCTGCGCCGGCACCACACCGATCTTGACCGCCGAATTTGTCGTGCCCGGCTGCGGATACGGATACGTCGTCACCACGGGATACTCTTCCTTCGTATCGTTGATGAGCGAGTACTCGCCCACGCCCGTCGTATCGAACTGCCAATAGGCAATCGACTGGCTGTCGGGACTCCAGCGAAACGCATCGCGCAAGCTCAGCTCTTCTTCCGTCACCCAATCCGTCGTGCCGTTGATCAGTGTCTTCGAGCCATCCTGCGTCAGCGCGCGAATCTGATCGGTCGCCAGATCCTGCACATAAATATTGTTGGCCCGCACGAATGCCACGCTCTTGCCGTCCGGCGAGAACTTGGCAAACATCAACGTCGACTCGGGAGCATCGCCTCCCAACTTCTTCATGTGCCCGCTGGTTAAATCCAGAACCCAGTAATCGCCGCGCGTATTCAGCCGCCAAACCTTCTTTGTGTTGGTGAAGATCAGCAGCTGCTTGTTGTCTGTCGACCAGGAGTAGTCGTCGATCTTCATCGCTGCGGCGCCGGAAGCCGGCCGCAACTTCTCGGCTGAAACCAGCACCGTGCGCTTGCCGGTCGCGGTCTCATACTCCACGATGTCCTGCCCGTCCGACACCGTAGTCGAGGGCTCGACCGTCGTGTACTTGGCTCCCTGATCGAGCCAGCGCGCCGGCCCAAACCGCTTCGAATCGTATTCATGCTTATTGAAGATCGCGTTGAGCGTAGTTGAAAGTTCTTGCGCTTGGAGCAAACCGCCCAGGCACGCCGCCAGGACGCAAGCGCAGGAAAGACGAACAGCAAAAGAACGTTTAGGAATCATTGCTGTGAGGCTCTTATCGATTGAACGTCGCGCGATCCACGAAATTCTAGTGTGTTCCAACCGTCACCGCAATCAATCGGCTCAATTCCCCGCCCTCGCTGCCAATCCCTAAGGAGATTCTGATTAAGTCCGGGTTTGAAGGGGACGGCCTTCAGGCCGTCCGTAAGCTCAGCGAAATCATTGCGGCTTTAGCCGCTGAGGGCCTTTGATGGAGCTTAATCAGAGTTTCCCTACGCCTCGCCTGGAGAACCGCCCTGACCTCTAATGTGCACACGCCATTTCTTTGGAGCGAATCGTCCCTCTCACGCAGCTTTTCGTGCCGAGTGGCATGTTTCCTGAGACGGCCCGCTGTCGCGGCTCCCCGGTTGTATGATATTGCTCCGGCAGGAGGTTATTTTGACCAATCGGCGGCTTGTTTCGCACCTGCTTCTTTTCTGGCTGATAACGGTTCTAGTCGCTACGGTCGGCGCGTCGACCACGCCGCGTGTTGCCGATCTCACCGCCTCCGACGGCACCAAGCTAAAGGTCTCCTACTTCTCTGCCGGCAAGCCTGGTCCCGGAGTTCTGTTGCTGCATCAATGCAACCGCCAGCGCACCATCTGGGACGGGCTAGCCCAGCAGCTGTCCGCAGCCGGAATCAACGTCCTCACGCTTGACTATCGCGGTTATGGCGAGAGCGGCGGCAAGCCATTCGACAAGCTGACACCAGACGAGCAGGGCGCGGTCCGCGCGAAGTTGCCGGGTGATCTCGAGCTTGCATTCCAATATCTGCTGGCACAACCCGGCGTAGACAAGAGCATGATCGGCGTCGGTGGCGCCAGCTGCGGCGTGGACAATTCCGTGCAGCTTGCGCTTCGCCATCCCGAAGTGCACTCGCTGGTGCTGCTCTCCGGACCCACCGACTACAACGGACGGCAGTTCCTGCGCAGTTCGAAAGCTGGACCGGTCTTTCTCGCCTACGCCGATGACGACGAATTTCCGGAAAGCATCTTGTCCACCCAGTGGCTGTATGTCATGACCGCCAATCCGGAGAAGAAGCTGGTTCACTACGCCAACGGCGGCCATGGCGCTGACATCTTCCGCACGCATCCCGAGCTCATGAGCGCCATCACGGAATGGTACGTAACCACCCTGATCAAAACTCCTGGCCACGCTCCTGCAACCCAGGACGGCGTCGCAATGTCGGAGCAGGTCCGTGTGCTTAACCTGATCGATCAGCCCGGCGGTCCGCCAAAGGTGGCAACCATGCTGGCAGAGGCGCGCCAGAAGGATCCCAAAGCTGAGCTCTTTCGCGAGGAGGTAGTCAACGCCCTGGGATACGAGCGCATGGGGTTGGGCGATTTACCGGGCGCCATCGCGATCATGAGGCTGAACGTTGCCGCCTATCCCAATTCGGCCAACGCTTACGACAGCCTCGGCGACGCTTACATGACGGCAGGACTGCGCGACCTGGCATGGCAAAGCACAATGAAGTGTCTGGAATTGTTGCCAACGGACACCACCGATCCACCGAAGCAGCGCGATGCCATCAAGGCCAACGCCGAGTTCAAACTCAAAGAGCTGGGCGACATGTCGCAGTAACGAAACCGCCGCGCGTCTGCCGTGTCTATTGCAAAAAGCCGCTTTCGGAAGGCGCAGAAATTGGAAGCGCGATCGAGCCTGATGTCTAGCCTCGGTTTGGTATAGAGTGTTATCCCGAATAATGGAGATCGTTCTGTGACATTTTCATTTCTCTCTCGTCGCGGCAAGGCCGCACTCACGGCAGTTTTGGCAACCATTCTTCTCGCGCTAGCGCCTGCCTATGCGCAGAGCTCCGCCGGTCCGCAACCGGCTCCGCTGCCTCCGCCGATCGTTGCCCCCGCCGACACGCCTTATCCCGGCACACTTACGCTCATGGTCGATGCTACGAACGTCAACGATCGCATCTTCAACGTTCACGAGACGATTCCGGTCAAGGCCGGCAAGCTGGTGCTGCTCTACCCCGAGTGGCTTCCCGGAGCGCACTCGCCGGCGAACCCTGTCGTCAACCTGGCAGGCTTGGTGCTGACGGCTAATGGCGATCGCGTCGATTGGGTGCGCGACCAGGTCAACATGTACGCCTTCCATGTGAACGTGCCCAAGGGCGTGACGTCGCTGCAAGCGAACTTCCAGTATCTGGCTCCGATCAATCCCAAGCAGGGCCGCATCTCGTCCAACTTTGCCGATGTGACGTGGATCAGCACCCTTCTCTATCCCGCCGGATACTTCTCGCGGCGTATCACATTCTCCCCGTCGATCCGCTTGCCCGAGGGCTGGAAGTTCGCTTGCGCCCTGGAAACCAAGTCGCAGGACGGCAACCTGGTCGAGTTCAAGGACACCACATTGAACACGCTGATCGATTCGCCCCTCTACGCGGGCGTCAATTTCAAGCGCGTGGACCTGTCCACGGGTCCGGACAATCAGGTCTTCCTCGATCTCTTCGGCGACAAGCCCTCCGATCTTGAGGCAACGCCAGCGCAGATTCAATTTCACAAGAACCTGGTGATCGAAGCGCAGAAGCTGTTCGCCTCGCATCATTACGATCACTACGATTTTCTGTTTTCGCTGAGTGACGTGGTAAGCGGCAGCGGGTTGGAGCATCATCAGTCCAGTGAAGACGGCGAGGGCGCCAATTACTTCACCGATTGGGCCGCTAACGTTGGTTCGCGCTCGCTCCTGCCGCACGAGTACACGCATTCATGGAATGGCAAGTTTCGCCGCCCTTATGACCTCTGGACTCCAAACTTCAACTGGCCAATGCAAGACGATCTGCTATGGGTGTATGAAGGCTTGACCGACTATTACGGCAATGTGATCGCGTCGCGCTCTGGTTTATGTACCGCGGACCAGACGCGCGACATCTGGGCCATGATCGCCGCTAACTTCGAGATCAGTCCCGGACGAACCTGGCGCACGCTGGCGGACACCACCAATCAGCCGATCATTTCGTCTCGTCGCGCAGTGCCGCTGGCATGGCCGAGCTGGCAGCGCTCGGCTGATTACTATCCCGAGTCCGACCTCATCTGGCTCGACGCTGACACCAAGATTCGCGAGCTCAGCGGTGGCAAGAAGTCGCTCGACGATTTCGCCAAACTCTTCTACGGCATCGACAACGGCAGCTACGTCACCAAGACCTATACCTTCACCGATCTGGTTACTGCGCTGAACACGGTCCAGCCATTCGATTGGGGTGCCTTCTTCCGTGATCGCGTCTACGACATCAATCCCAAGGTCCCGGAGAACGGCTTCACGCAAGGCGGCTACAAGCTCGTCTACAACGACGTTCAGTCCGAGTGGACCAAGCACCAGGATCCTACCCGCGGCGCCAGCTTCGCTACTTCCCTCGGATTCTCGGTAAACGGGGAAGGCAACATTGGCAACGTCTGGTGGAATAGTCTCGCCTTCAAAGCTGGCATCGTTCCCGACATGCAGTTACAAGCCGTCAACGACCAGAAGTACACAGCAGCAGTGTTGCGCGAAGCGATCGTGGCCGCGGAAAAGACCAGCAACCCGATCAAACTTCTGCTGAAGAGTGGCGACCAGTTCCTCACCATCAACCTCGACTACCACGGCGGACCGCGTTATCCCCACCTGGAAAGAGTAGAAGGAACGGAGGATCGTCTCGACGCTGTACTGGCGCCCTCGAAATAGGTGACCTTGGGTGTCTGCGTGAGTACTAACCTTCGACGTTGACAGTGCAGTACGAGGCGAGAAAATCGAACCCCGAAGGGGTGGACGTGCCGTTAGCCCAGGACGCAGCGTAGCGGAGTCCTGGGTACGGTGGGAACTGTCCCTGAGCCACGGGAGCGGCGGCAGGATTCTCATCCGGTGACCTTGGTCCTTGCGGATTTGGCTGCCGGCGTTACAATGGCAGCCAATCCACCGCGCGCGAGGAGGCTTATGGCCGGAGCATCCGCACTTCCTTTTGAGTATGAGATTGAGGTCTCAGGCGACACCACTGTCATCAAGTGTCACGGCCGGGTGGTCAGCGACACGGCGGGCGATCTGAAACAGCTCGTCAAGCCGATGATCCCGAAATGCCGCCGCATTGTGCTTGATCTGACCGACGTCAATCACATCGACAGCTCTGGTCTGGGGACTCTGGTTGGACTGAAGGTCTCAGCCGGTGCCGCCGCTTATTGCCATCTTGAGTTCATCAACTTCTCGCCCAGACTTAAGGAACTCCTGCATATGACCAAGCTGAGCCAGATGCTCGAGAGCTGACCGGAAGTCGTCTCATCAATCGTTTGCGTGGCGTGCTAACGAGAAGTCGTCTCATCAATCGTTCTGGCTTGTGCACGCTTTGTAACAGGGCACGACTTCAGTCGTGCCGCGATAAGCCACCCATCTATTGTCATCACGAGGAGGCCTTCAGGCCGACGAGGGATCTGCTTCCCGACTTTTTCAGCAGCCCGCTTTAGTCGTGCCGATGATTTCTAGCGTCCGTCCGCCCGTGATGACACTGATCGCCGAAGACACGCGACCTGCCGCTCTCAGTTTCCCTACCTCTGGGAGGACGGGGATGGCCTTGGGATTCAACGTTGAGTGCCCCAAATGTCACGCCGATCGAACCATGCTGGAAACCAGCTTTGACCTTCCCGGCTATCGCGGCCCGGGAGCTTCGCCAAACGGCGGCGACGGTGCAGGCATGTCCTGTGCCGTACCGGTTCGCTTGATTCTATGCGTCCGTTGTCACTACCTTGAGCTCTACCACGACGTCGGATTGGGCAAGCTGAGCTGATCCAACTAGCAGTGTTTCTTACCAGCCAACTCCCGGCAACGAACAGTTCCCGCCGTTTTGCAGCCAGCGTGCTCCCGAGCTATTCAGTTCGAGAATGTTGATGGGCGCGCCCACCTCTGCCGGATGCGCGTCCATCTCCATGTGGATGAGCCGGTCGATTGACGCGGCGGAGGCGATGGTTCGCGGTTGCCCGGAATCTGCCACGTAGGGTTGAATGCGCTCCCAATACCCTAGATAGAAGATGGCTTCATTGCGGTCGCAACTGCCCGGACAGACGCTGGTGTGGGTCGTGAAGGAACTCGCTCCGCTGGCACGCCGCAGTTCGACGATTCCCAGCATCGGTCGCCCGTTCACGCTCTGCGCCACCGCAAGCTGAACGAAGTCGGCCGTCTGGCTCGATCGCAACCACAGAGATCGATACGCGCTGGGATTCGTTTGCCGCAGATTGCTGAGCAACCGCTCGATTCTCTGCCGAAGAAAATACGCCGTCGCTGAAACATGATCCTGGAAGCTTCCCGGCCGGGCAAAACCATCTTTGATCGCATCCGTGGCGCGATAACTTGTGCCGTAGTGCGCCAGGCCCGATACGGTTGCATAAACGTCTCGAATCTCGAATAGCTTGCACTCCGTCGCGACCCGGTTCGCGCTGTAGACGGCGCGACTGTCCGCTGCCAGTACGATTCGATAGCGGCTCCGCAACGCCAGCGCCGATGTCCCGCTCGACTCCGACACCGGAGCCGCGCAGATCAGCGCCAGCAGGAAAACTCGCATCGTATTGTGAATGCCTCGGCGCACTGGTCTATTTAACCCCAACGGATGCGGTAAGACTCGGCTTTATCGGGGTCACGGCCATCAGAGAACTCGCAAAACCGCAACCGTTGCATCGTCGATCTGGCAGCCGCCTGCATATTCCTCCATCGCTTCGAAGATGGCGCTCACTACCTGCTCAGCGCTTTCCTCTTTACTTTCCGCGGCTGACCTCCGAAGTCCTTCCACTCCCCACTCTTCGCCGGATGAATTCAACGCTTCGATGACGCCATCGGTGTACGCTACGACCACATCGCCCGGCTCCAGCTGTACAGCTCCTTCCGCGTAGACGTAAGCCGGGAACATCCCCACTGGCACACCGCCGGTTTCCAGCCACAGAATCGACCCGTCGCGCCGGATGACGATCGGAGGATTGTGGCCGGCGTTCACGTATTGCAGCGTCCGCGATCGGCTGTCGAACACGCTATAGAATAAGGTGGCATACCGCCCTGCAACCGACGAGGCATGAGCCTGCCGATTGACCGCCGCGAGCACGGCAGGAGCATCGCCGCCTGTGAAAACAGCGGCCGTCCGCAAGGACGACTGCACGCTGGCAATCATGAGCGCCGCAGCCAAACCTTTGCCGGAGGCATCGCCAACCGCCATCACCAGCTGATTATTTGGCAGCGGGATAAAGTCGTAGCAATCCCCTCCCACTTCGCACAGCTGGCGGCACTCTGCACTGTAATGCACGGTCTCAAACTCCGGCGCGTCGTATTGCAGGAAGCGCTGCTGCACCTCGCACGCCGCGGCCAATTGGCTATAAGCTTCGGTCAGGACTGGGTTGCTCGTCATATTCCAACCTCTGCAAGTTAGTCGCTGCACCGGGTACAGGATCTACATGACCGGCACACAAAATATTTTTTGCAGATTCTGGTGGGCGATGTAGAGAATGACTCTTTTGCTCCGATTACCCTATGAACGCGCCAGAAACCGGCTGCTGAAAAACTCGGTCTACACATGGTTCTTGGTAGTGCTGGCCTTTAGGCCAGCGTCTAAGGCCTATATTTCCTTTCGAGTCGGCTTCAGCCGACGACATGTGAATCGCAGAACGAGTTTTTCAACAGCCTGAGAAAGCGCGCTCATCGACAAGGAGAGGATATGAAATACATGCTGATGATGAACACCATGCGGGCCGGCCACGGCGTTCCCGAGTGGCCTCACAAAGACCTTCAGGCGCACATCGCCTTTATGGTGAGCCTTGCCAAGGAGTTAGGCGAATCGGGTGAGCTGGTCGCCGCCGAGGGCTTGTCGTTTCCGGATCAGGCCAAGCTGGTGCGGGCCGGCAAGGACGGCGAACCGGTCACCGACGGCGTTTTCCCCGAGTCCAAAGAATTTCTTGCCGGCTACTGGATCGTGGATGTCGATACGCCCGAGCGCGCCTACCAAATCGCTGCCAAAGCGTCGGCTGCCCCCGGACCCGGTGGTGCACCATTGAATATGCTGATCGAAGTTCGGCCGGTGATGAGCGGGCCGCCGCCGGAAATGCTGTGAAACCTGCGGACGGTGAGAGACGGGCGATTTTTTCGAAATAATCCCGTAAAGGGATGTCGACAACAGCCCGGCCACTCCGACAACCTCATAAGAGCAAAACAGACTGCGGTCTAAAAGGAGCTGAAATGAAATACATCCTGATGATGAACACGATGAAGTTGGGTGTCGATCCCTTTCCCGGATGGCCGAAGCAAGACATCCAGAACATGATCAAGTTCATGATCGACTTCAACAAAAAGTTGAAGGCGACGGGCGAGTTGCTGTCCGCCGAAGGTCTCGCTTTCCCCGACCAGGCGAAGCTGGTAATAGCCGGCAAGAACGGCGAACCGATCACCGACGGCGTTTTCCCCGAGTCGAAGGAATTCCTCGCCGGCTACTGGATCGTCAACGTTGCCACTCCAGAGCGGGCCTACCAGATCGCGGCCCAGGCGTCGGCTGCTCCTGGGCTCGGTGGTGCGCCGATGAATATTCCGATCGAAGTGCGGCCGATCGGCGGGCCACCCCCGGAATTTCTATGAAATCCGAAGCACAGGCCATTCAAACCCACGAGGATAGGCATGAAATACATGTTGATGATGACCGGCACAATGCACGGCTTCGAGGGATATCGCGCCTGGTCGCAGGACGACGTCCAAACGCATTATGCCTACTTAAAGGGCATCAACCAAGAGCTGGCGGACTCCGGAGAACTTGTCGAAATCCAACGTCTCGCCTGGCCAGCCGAGGCCAAGGTCGTTCGAGCCGGCAAAGACTCTGCGCCGTTTACCGATGGTGTGTTTCCTGAGTCGAAAGAGTTTCTCGCCGGCTACTGGATCGTCGAAGTCCTTAATGCGGAGCGGGCGTACGAAATTGCCGCGCGCCTGTCGTCAGGCCCGGGTCCTGACGGCACGACGGTGGACATGCCCATCGAAGTGCGGCAGGTGATGGGCTGAGCACTCAGCGCGCCGGTCTTGAGCGGTGCGCCACTGGTATGACAGAACAAGCCTTAGATCCTCAGGTCGAGCATCTGTTGCGCGAGCTTGCGCCGCAGGTGCTCGGCGCGGTCATTCGCCGCTTCCACGACTTCGCCTCGGCGGAAGACGCGGTACAGGAGGCGCTGATCGCGGCGATCACGCAGTGGCCGCAGGAGGGCGTTCCCGACAATCCTCGCGGCTGGCTGATCCAGGTCGCCAGCCGTCGCATGACTGATCAGCTCCGCAGCGACACTGCCCGGCGGTTGCGAGAAACTGCCGTGATGCTTGAGTCCGAACGCGTTGCTCCAGCCGTCGATCTCGAGCCTGAAATGAACCACGACGACACGCTTATCCTCTTCTTCATGTGCTGTCATCCGGCGCTGACATCGTCGTCTGCCATCGCGCTGACCTTGCGCGCAGTCGGCGGTCTCACGACCGGCGAGATCGCGCATGCCTTCATGGTCCCCGAAGCGACGATGGCACAGCGTATCAGCCGTGCCAAGCAGAGCATCAAGACATCGGGTGTCCCATTCAGCATGCCAACGCAACAGGAACAAGCGCAGCGCTTGCGTTCGGTTCTGCACGTGCTCTATCTGATCTTCAACGAAGGCTACACCAGCAGCACCGGCCCACATCTGCAGCGGCTCGAACTGTCACAGGAAGCGATTCGTCTTACCCGCTCGATCCACAAATTGCTGCCGGAGAATTCCGAGGTCGCGGGACTGCTGGCGCTCATGCTGTTGACCGATGCACGGCGCTCCGCGCGAACCGGAGCAGGCGGCGAATTGATTCCGCTCGACAAGCAGGATCGAACTCGATGGGATCAGACAGAAATATCGGAAGGCATCGCGCTGCTGACGGCCGCGTTGTCGAAGGGCTCGCTCGGCATCTATCAGATTCAGGCCGCCATCGCCGCCGTTCATGATGAAGCGGCTCGACCTGAAGATACAGACTGGCCGCAGATCCTCGCGCTCTATGAGTTGTTGAAAAGTACTTCTGACAATCCCATGGTGGTGCTCAATCACGCGATTGCGGCGGCGATGGTACACGGTCCATCGAAGGGTCTGGAATTGCTGACGGCGCTGGATGCCGATCCGCGGCTCACCGAACGCCACCGTCTCGACGCGGTTCGCGCTCATCTCTTGGAAATGGCCGGCGATCATCCGGCCGCGATTACGCTCTATCGTCGAGCAGCCGGCCGCACCACCAGCATTCCCGAGAGAAATTACCTGACAGCGCAAGCCGCCCGACTGAGCGAGAACATTGATAATCAGACAAGCAGCAACTCCGATCGGTGAACGAGCCAGGAAACAGGCTGCTGAAGAACTCCGTGCTGGGCTTCGCTCGGGCCGTGCGGCGCTTCGCTCGGTACTGGTGGGCTTCGCTCTGATGATGCTGGGCTTCGCTCGGGTAGTGCGGCGCTTCAGCGCCGCGTTCAAGCGCTTTATTTTTGTCATCCCGAGCCGACTTCAGTCGGCGAGGGATCTGCGGTTCGGTGCTTCAGCAGACTCGTTACTCCCTCCTACCGAATCGCAGCTCGCTTGTTCATCGGGAATTGCTCGTCGAGCTCAAGATTCACCTCCAGCACATTGACACGAGGCTCGCCCAGAAAACCAAGCTGCCGCGCCGCGGTATGCCGCAGGACAACTTCGCGAATCTGCTGTTCCGAGACTCCACGCTCGTGCGCCAGCCGCGGTACTTGAAATTCAGCTGCCGCGGGCGTGATGTCGGGATCAAGTCCCGACGCCGAAGCGGTCACCAAGTCCACTGGAATCGGCTGCGATGGATTCTCCGCATGCAGGCGCGCGACGTCAGCATTGACGCGGTCAATCAGCTTCTGGTTGGTCGGACCGTACTGCGAACCGTTGGAGTTCGCCGCATCATAGCCATTGCCTGCCGCCGAAGGCCGCGAATGCAAATATCCCGGCGCGCTGAATCCCTGGCCGATAATTCGCGAACCGATAACCGTGCCGCCGCGCGTCAGCAGCTGACCATTGGCTTTGTCATGAAACAACGCCTGCGCCAGGCCGGTCACCACCAGCGGATAAATAACACCCAACAACACCGTCGTTACGATCGTCATCAGGATTGCGATTTTCAGATTCTGCTTCATAGATCCCTCTTACAAACCCTTGCTCACCACGGAAACACGGAAGACACGGAATTTTCTCCTTCTCACTTCTTCTCCGTGATTTCCGTGCTTCCGTGGTGAAACATCTTTACGCCAAGCCGATCCGCGTAATCAGCATATCGATCAGCTTGATTCCGATGAACGGCACGATGATTCCGCCCACGCCGTAAATCCACAGATTCCGTCGCAACAGCGCCGCAGCACTCATCGGCCTATATTTCACGCCGCGCAGCGCCAACGGAATCAGCGCAATAATGATCACCGCATTGAAGATCACCGCTGACAGAATCGCCGATTGCGGCGTCTTCAGATGCATGATGTTCAGCGCATTCAGCACCGGAAACGTTCCCGCAAACATCGCCGGGATGATCGCAAAGTACTTGGCAACGTCGTTGGCGATAGAGAACGTCGTCAGCGAGCCGCGTGTCATCAGGAGTTGCTTGCCGATCGCAACCACCTCGATTAGCTTGGTCGGATTGGAATCCAAATCGACCATGTTCCCGGCTTCCTTGGCTGCCTGCGTTCCCGTGTTCATCGCCACGCCGACGTCGGCTTGCGCCAGCGCCGGAGCGTCATTCGTTCCATCGCCGGTCATCGCCACCAGCTTGCCCTGTGCCTGCTCGCGCCGGATCAGGTCCATCTTGTCCTTCGGCGTCGCCTGCGCCAGGAAGTCGTCGACGCCAGCCTCGCGTGCAATGGCGGCTGCAGTTAGAGGATTGTCACCGGTAATCATCACCGTCTTGATGCCGATGGCGCGCAACTGATCGAAGCGCTCGCGCATGCCGCCTTTGACGATATCCTTCAGGTGAATGACGCCGAGCGCTCTTCCCTTCTCAGCGACCACAAGCGGCGTGCCACCGGCGCGCGCAATCTTCTCCACCGTCGCCTGCACTTCAGGAGGCATCTCGCTTCCGTTGTTGGCCAGGTAGCGCGTGATTGCGTCGACCGCACCCTTGCGAATCTGATTGCCGTTCATGTTCACGCCCGACATGCGGGTCTGCGCGGTGAATGGAACAAATTCCATTTCGTGCGAGCTCAGTTCCCTGCCCCGTAGCCCATAACGTTCCTTGGCAAGGACAACGATCGAACGGCCCTCCGGCGTCTCATCTGCCAGCGAAGAAAGCTGCGCCGCATCCGCCATTTCGGTTTCGCTCACGCCGGGCGCAGGAATAAATTCCGAGGCCTGCCGATTGCCGAGCGTGATGGTTCCAGTCTTGTCGAGCAGCAGCGTGTCGACATCGCCCGCCGCTTCCACCGCGCGTCCCGACATGGCCAGCACATTGTGCTGAATCAGACGATCCATTCCAGCGATGCCGATCGCCGAGAGCAATCCGCCGATCGTCGTCGGGATCAGACAGACCAGCAGTGAAACCAGCACAAAGACCGTCTGCGGTGAGCCGGAATAAATCGCGAACGGCTGCAGGGTGACTACGGCCAGCAGGAAAATAATCGTGAGCCCCGCGAGCAGGATGTTCAGCGCGATCTCGTTGGGAGTCTTCTGCCGCTCTGCACCTTCAACCAGCGCGATCATGCGATCCAGAAATGTTTCGCCCGGATTCGATGTGACCTTCACGCGAATCTGATCGGAGAGGACGCGCGTGCCGCCGGTTACTGCCGAGCGATCGCCACCCGCCTCGCGGATGACTGGTGCTGACTCGCCGGTGATTGCCGACTCGTCCACAGACGCCACGCCTTCAATGATCTCGCCGTCGGAAGGAACAAATTCGCCGGCAGACACCACGACCACATCCCCCGCGCGCAAGTTCGAACTCGGGATCTTCTCGATCTCGCCGTCTTCGCGCTCGCGATTGGCAATCGTCTCCGACCGGGCTTTACGCAGCGTGTCCGCCTGCGCTTTGCCGCGGCCTTCTGCCATCGCCTCCGCAAAGTTGGCGAACAGCACGGTGAACCAGAGCCACAACGTGATCTGCAGGTTAAAGGCGAAGTCTCCGCGGCCGCGAAACAACAGCACGGTGGTGATGACGCTGCCGACTTCGACCACGAACATCACGGGATTGCCCATCATGTGGCGCGGATCGAGTTTGACGAAGGAATCCAGGATTGCGCGCCAGACGATCTTGCCTTCCCAGACGGCTCTCTTTCGTGGTCTCCCGGGCGACTGTCCAAGGCGTACCATATGCGGCTCCGAAGCGATTTTGGGTTCCATTGTGCTTGCCATCTCAAATTCCTTTGTATCCGTCTACCGCTGCCCGGTAGAGCGGCCCTTCAGGGCCGCGTTAGGCGCTGTATTTTTTCTTTGTCGCCGCGGAGATCGTTTCGATCTCCGCGGCGACGGGATACTTCTTCATCCGCAGGACGCAGCCCGAAGGTCTGCTCCTCCGCGTTAGAACGTCTTGCCCGCTGCCATGAGCAGGTGCTCAAGAATTGGTCCCAGGCTCAGCGCCGGGAAGAAGGTCAGTGCGCCAACAATGAGAATCACGCCGATCAGCAATGCCGAAAACAGCGGCGTAGTGACCGGGAATGTTCCCAGCGACGGCGGAACATATTTCTTCTGCGCCAGATTGCCTGCGATCGCCAGCATGGGAATGATCATGAAGAAGCGGCCCAGCAGCATGTCGAACCCGATACTGGTGTCGTACCACGGCGTGTTGACCGTCAGTCCGCCGAACGCCGAACCGTTGTTACCGGCGCCTGAAACATAGGCGTACAGCATCTGCGTTAAACCATGCGGACCAGGGTTGCTGATGCCGGATGTGCCGAAGCCATGCACCGACGCCACTCCGGTGAAGACCAGAATCACCAGCGGAAAAACCAGCGCCACCAGCATCGCCATCTTCACGTCGTAAGCTTCGATCTTCTTGCCCAGATATTCTGGCGTTCGTCCCACCATCAGACCCGCAATAAACACTGCGAGCACGACATAGATCAGAATGCCGTACATGCCGGCGCCAACTCCGCCGAAAATCACCTCGCTCAGCATGATGTTGACCAGCGGAACCATGCCGCCCAGTGGCATGTAGGAGTCGAACCAACTATTGATCGCCCCGCAGCTGGCGTCGGTCGTGATCGTGCCGAAGAGCGCCGAGTCGGCGATGCCGAAGCGAACCTCTTTGCCTTCCATGTTGCCGCCCGCCTGCATCGCAGTTGCTTGCTGGCTCACACCATGCAGCAGCGGATTGCCGCGAGCTTCCGCCCAATAGGCAACAGTGACCCCGGCGATGAACATCACCGCCATCGCTGCCCAAACTGCCCAGCCGTGCGCTTGCGATCCCGTCATGCGTCCCAGCGTGTATGTCAGCCCCGCGCCGATCGTGAAGATCGAAAACATCTCAATGAAGTTGGTTAGTGGTGTCGGATTCTCGAACGGATGCGAACTGTTGGCGTTGAAGAAACCGCCGCCATTGGTGCCGTACTCCTTGATAATCTCCTGCGACGCCACTGGCCCTTGCGCGATCGTCTGCGTTGCCACCGTATCCATTACCGGCTGGCCTTTGGCATCTACCGCAGGCTTGCCATCGGCATTCACATGCTGCACCTGCTGCGCCTCGACCAGCTTCGCTGTGTCGTACGGCTTCAGGTTCTGGACGACTCCCTGCGACACCAGCAGCAATGCGCCGATTATGCTGAACGGCAGCAGGACCCAGAGGACGCTGCGGACCATGTCCACCCAGAAGTTGCCGATGGTCTTCATCTGCCGCCGCGCGATGCCACGAATAAACGCGATCGCCAGCGCGATACCAGTCGCGGCCGAAATAAAGTTGTGATAGGCAAGACCAGCCATCTGAGTGAAGTAGCTCATCGTGGTCTCGCCGGCATAGGCCTGCCAGTTGGTGTTTGTAGTGAACGAAGCGGCCGTATTGAACGCCAGGTGCTCAGGCGTCACGCCCGCAAGTTTTTGCGGATTGAACGGCAGATGCAGCTGTACACGCTGAATCAGATACAGGAGCAGCATCGAAACAACACTGAACAGCAACATGGCCGCGGCGTATTCCGTCCAGTGCATCTCGTGGTTCTCATCTACACCACTCAAGCGATAGACCAGACGCTCGACCGGCCGCATTACGGGATCCAGAAATGTGCGCTCCCGATTGAAGACGCGGGTCATGAAGACGCCCATCGGCTTCGTCACTGCCAGGATCAACCCGAGATAGATCGCGATTTGAAGCCATCCGTTGATTGTCATCTCAGAACTTCTCCGGTCGTAGCAGAGCGTAGAAGAGGTAAATCATCATCAACGCGCAGATTGCCATCATGATGGCTGATTCGGTGTGCATAGGTCCCCCTTACTTAACGCGGTCGCAGAAGTACACGTACCCCAGCGACAGCGCAAAGAAAGCAATTGTGAGTGCGACGAAAATAAGATCCTGCATATGCGATTCCTCAATTTCCCAAATGCGAATTCACCACAGAGACACAGAGAGCACAGAGTTGAACTTTATTCTTGGCCTTTCGTCTGATCCCTTTTCTTAATTCCTACTTGTTTTCTCTACGTCCTCTGTGCCTCTGCGGTGAAATAAGAGTTACCACGGTCCTTGTTTGCGGCCAAACCACCAGATCACACCCATGGTCGCGGTGTTCTGGTCCGCACTGAGCACACCTTGCTGGCTGGTGAGAAAGAGCGGCCGGTTGGACATGTCGCGCCGGAACTCCCAGCGCATGTCAAATCCATTCGCCAGCGTGAAGTCATAAGTCGCCGTCACTTCCTTCAGCGCTTCGGTATAGCTGGTTATTCCTGTGAAAAGTCCACCGTGATCGTCGAGATACTCCGTCCGCCCCGCCAGATAAGTCCGGGGCGTCAGCTGATACTTAGCGTAGGCCGCTCCACCCCACACGTCAGCAGGAGTGGTAGATTGACCCGGACCGCTGTTTTCCCACAAGCGCTGGATCACATAGTCGCCTTCTAACGCGAGTGTAAGCTTGGGCGTGGTTTGCCATGTGATATAGCTATCGAAGATGTGGGTCTTGCCATCCGGCGCCGGACTGATCTTCTCGAAGCAGAGTCCCGGCTGTACCGGAGGCGGACCACAGGTTGGTATCGCCACGGCATCCGGATGATCCTGACCGAAGTAATAGTTAATCGTCCAGCTGATGTTTTTGTTCGGCGTAATGGCTAAGCCGAAGAGCTCGTCTTTAAACCCATTCGTAGGTTCGGTCTGATTTGTACCATTCACGATCCAGTAGTTCAGAGCTATTTTCTTGTTGAACGGATAACTCACGCGCGCGCCCATGTGATAGAAGGGCAGAAAGTCGAACCAATAGGAACGAGAATAGTCGATCTGGTACTGCGTATAGTTACCTTCGATTCCCAGAGAGCTAGCCCACTTGCCGAAGTCTACGTTCAGGCCGTTGCCGACAGGAACAACATAGGTTCCATAGGCCTGAAAAATGTTGCGATAGATGTCCGGCCGCGGCTCATTCAAGGGATTTCCCTGTAGCGTTGCGGTAGCCTGGCCAAATTGCAGATCGACACGCGCTCCATAGCGTCGTCCTGCGTCAACGTCCGGGGCTCGTTCCACGATTAAATCTGCCTGATTCAGACTGAACGCGTTGCTGAGCACATCATAGGCCCTGAGTACATTCACCCGTCCAACAGGTTGGTTGAAGTTGTACTCGTAATAGGTATCGATCATTGCATTAATCGTCGTGCCTTTCAGGAAGTCGAGCGTGGAGCGGTCTTCGGCAGTAAGCGGTCCCGGCGAGCCCGCGACGCTGGAGGCCTGCACGTCGACGGTGTCGTGCGGCGCACCGTCGCTATTCGTGCTCCCCGGTTTCGGCGCCATCGCTGCCTTCATCTCTTTCACCTGCTCCCGCAACTCCTGAACTTCAGACTCCAGCTGATTCACATGCTGCTGGAGCTGCTGGTTGGTTTCCCCCGCTCCTGACTCTGGCGCCGCGGACATATCCCCCGTATTCCGCTGCTGAGCCCAACCTGGTACGACCCACGCCAGAGCCAAAAGCAGAGGCAACAACACTGTTGGCATCGCGTAGCCACAACGCGCACTTGTAATCACTGGAATACCTCCTCATCGGCAACCATGCTGTTCCCGCCAGCGGGATGCCGCAGAGCCCCCTTTCGGCCCTTGTCGAGTAAGTATTCACCTCTCAGCCTCCCGTGACACTTTTTTCTCGAATACTCAGAACATGACCAGCAACGCACCTGTCATGCGGTTCTCGTTCTTGACCAGGTCGGGATACCAACCCGGCACCGCTGACCCCGGCGACCCGGTGTTTCCGCCCGGCGGCGTCACACCGCCGGATCCGGAGAAGTACGGCACATTCGCGGCGCGATGGTTGTACTCCAGACGGAACGTCACATACTGGCTCGGCATGTAGTCGGTGGTGACGGACACGTCCCATGCCTTGAACGGATCGCCCGGATTTTCCGGGAAGTACGGCGTTCCCGACGCCGCGGTCGCTCCGTTAATCGGCGGCAGCAGCACCAGGTAGCGGCCCGGGTTATTGATCTGACCTCCGCCCAGCGTCAGCGCGTACAAGTCCTTATGGAACCAGAAACGGTTGTACACCATGTATCCCAGAAAGCTCTGTTTCGGCCCCTGGGCTGAATCACCGGCGCAACTCACACCACCGCCGTGCTCGCATCCCATGTCACCCGTCAGGGAGAATGCCATCTTGTCGAGTCTGCGTTCCGGATGGTCGTAGTACTTGACCTGGATGCTGTCGTCCGTGTGATAGCGCACCCGGCCGGGGACGCCAAGAGTGTCCTCGCCTAGCGCGTACTGGTTGCCAACGAAGGAAAACCAGCCCGTCGGCCGCCACAAGATCTGTCCGCCGAAACCCGGCCGATGATTGAATCGGCCGTACGACTGCCAACCGTTAATGAGCCAAGGCTCGATCTTCAGCTTCTGGTTGGGAAAGATCTGTACCCTCATGCCGTTAAAAAACCAGGGCGTGTTGGAGGAGACGTACGACGGCTGATAGGCCCAGTTATCAAACTGGTAGTAACTGAAAAGACCGATGTAGGACATGAAAATGCCCGCTTGCACATTGATCCCGTCCCACACGTCCCAGTGATATCCGCCATAGGCTTCCGAAATGTAGCGATACGCGTCGGCCAGCTGCCATTGCCCGCGCGCCGGGCTGGCATCATTGCGCGGCGTGGTCTGGGAGTACAAGCCGAATTGCGTCATCAGTCTGGCCTGAACATTGTCCCAATGAAAATCTCCGCCAACCCCGAACTGGGTCAACTGGAATTCGTTGGCGCGAAAGATCTCACTCGACCCGCCTATGGTGTCATCCTGGGGATCGTGGAAGTCGTGAGTATAGTTCACGTCGGAGCGGATCTCGGGGGTGAAGAATTTGGTATCGAATGGCACTTCCTTAATGCGGCTGTTGCCATTGAGCCAGCTGAAGTCAGCGAAAGCAAACGGCACCGGCTTCTCGTTGGCTGGCGGATTCTGAGACACAGCTGATTCTGCTGCCTGGGGGCCGGAGTTAGCCGGAGAGCTCTGCTCAGTAAGGTCGTGCGTCGGCAAGGCGCTATTGGACGCAACCGGCCCGCGCGTGTTTAGTTCACGTTCCAGTTGCTCGATGCGCTTCTGCATCGCCTCCAACTGCTTGGCCACCGCCGGAGGAATGTCCTGGCTGGCGGTGCCAACCTGTGGGGCCGATCCTGCGTCGCCCCGGTCGGGCGAAGGACCGCTCTGATCCTGCGCTAACGCCACGAATGGTATTAAAGCCATGGCCACGAGCAACGTCGCTGCAGTCCGGCCGTGAGTTGCCAGAAACTCGGCCATTTCTTTTTCGAGACGAGTAAACAGGCTCGGTGCACAGGCGACATCTAACAGTCTCGATTCGGTTACTTTACGAATCGCAGCATTGGTTCTGGACTTCTGGTGAAACCTCTGGGTTTTGTGGGTTGGCAGTAAACACTGCACAAGAAAAGCAACGAAGAAAACCACACTCAGCGCGCAAATAATGAGAAATACACTTGTCATGAATCCCTCTCGCACACGTCAGCGTTTTCGCTGTCCGCATGATGATTCAAGCACCTCCTGCGTAAGTGTGGTCTAAAGAACTTATAAAAGTTTCATAAAGGCCGTGAGGCGTAACGAGTTGGTCCATCTATCTTTATGAACATTTTATGAACGATTTATTCCTTCTTTACGCTTCCAAATGTCTAATCGTGAGGGGCGAGGAAAGGCGCCCAGACCTAACAATATGTCGACCCAGGAAGTGTTCGTTCAGCAATTCACCAAACTCTTCCAGCACTACAGCAGCGCACTTTCATCCACGGAACAGGAGGCCGCGCCCGAGCCGTCCAATTCCCAATTGGCTGATGAATCGAATCGTCTGGTAGCCGCGGCGCGTTTGGCGATTCTGGAGTTGGAGGCGAACGCCAGCCTGCGAGGAAATGACAGGCGCTATTTCGCCAAGCCTGGCGAGGCAGAGTGGGGATGCTGAATCAACTGATTTTGACCGCTCGGCTCTGGATGGGACAGAGTCCATCAATGCTCGTCAAGGCATGGGTGGAATCTGCGAGGCTACTGCTAGCTAGGCTAAGGAGCCCGGAGTGGTCATAACTATCGTAATAGTAGCCGTAATCCTGGCCAGCTATGCCGTGGGCTCTCTGACCAGCTCCGTCGAGACCGAAAAGGAGTTGCCTCATCACTACTGAGTAGTAACCAAAGAATCGAGGTGCAGGACTAGTCATGATAGGCCGGAATACAGATCAGTGGACAAGCATGGTTTCCTATAAGATTCGTCCTGCTTTGGCGGAAGCGCGGCTGATGAGTAAGAAGCGTGCCCGCGACGCGGTCTATGTGGCAACGCTAACCGAGGAGCTCCGTGACATTGAAGCCGAGATCGCGGCCGTGGAAAATGATCTCCAACTCAACTCTGCGGCGAGCATTGACGAGACGTCCGTCGCGTCGCCAGAGCTTCCAGATGCGGACTGGATTCATACCAAGTCGGGAGAACTGGAAGCCCGACTTCATCGAATTCAGCAATCACCGATTGACTTGAAGCTGTGGAAACCAACTAAACTTTCGAAGATTTAGTCTAGGCGCCAGTAATGCTATTGCTTGGCATGGGCCTCTCCGGGCTCAAACCGGTATCCCACCCACGGTTCCGTCAGGATATATTTGGGGGACCCCACATCCGGTTCCAGCTTCTTACGTAGTTGACCTACGAAGACGCGCAGATAATCAGTCTGCTCGACGCTATTACTTCCCCACACAGCATTGAGGATGGCGCGGTGGGTCAGTACCTTCCGCGGATTCTGCGCCATATACGCCAGGACATCAAACTCTTTTGGCGTCAGATGAACCTCTCGCCCGGCGAGCGTCACTCGATGACCATCCAGGTCGATGCAGAAGTCGCCGTCATCGATCTTGAGCGCCGGCTCGCCCGCCTTGGGGCGCGATCGGCGTAGTGCTGCACGAATCCGCGCCAGCAGTTCACTCGTGCTGAACGGCTTGGTGATGTAGTCATCCGCACCGGAGTCGAGTGCTTCGACCTTGCTTCGTTCCTCGCCGCGAACAGAGAGCACCAGAATTGGGACCTGCGAGACGCGGCGAATCTGCCGGCATAGTTCGATGCCGTTCATGTTGGGCATCGCGAGATCGGTGATCACAAGATCAGGCGCGAAATCCTTGCTGATCTCCAATGCAGCCTCGCCGTCGCCGGCCACCCGAATCTCGTAGCCTTGAGCGCTAAGGCTGGTCCGCAGCACTCGCGTGATCTGCGGCTCGTCATCAACAACCAGAATATGGGGCCGAGTATGCATATGAAGAACTTCGCTGTTGCCAGCGTATCTTAAAGCCGGGACAACTGACGGATTCATTTTGCGGCAGCAGCACCGCAAATGTCGACTGTGTCAGTGTGAACTGCAACCCAGTTTCCGTAAACAATCGAGACTTCTGGATGCATGAAGCGCGATGTTCGGCGTTCGCATCTTTTCAGCAGCACGTCTTGCCTTGAATGCCTCTGATTCCCTCTCGCCAGATGATTGGTGTCATGATCAGCGCGGCCGCAGGATCCGCCCACCATAAGCCGAATAGAGCATTCAGAAGCAAACCAGCAAGGAGAATCCCCGATAAGTAAAAGCAGAAATCGCTTTGCTTGGCATCGGCGCACATCGCGCCACTCGCCAGAGCCATGCCGACTTTGCGCTTGGCCGCGGCCAGCATGGGCATGATGACGAGAGACAGGCACGCCAGAACTATGCCAGGAATACTATGCTGGGGTGCCTCTCGCAGAATCAAGCCGCGAATGGCTTCGTATCCGATATAGACAGCCAGTGCGACAAAGCAGCCGCCAACGACGCGTAATGCGATGCGCTCATGTCGTTCGCGGTGCTGGCCATCGGCATCTGTGCTCAGGCGCCACAACACAGCCCCAGCGGACGTAACTTCGATGAAACTATCGATGCCGAACCCAACTAGCGATACGCTGCCGGCTATCAACCCGGCAATGACAGCGACGCAGCCCTCCAACAGATTCCATGCGATGGCGAGATATTCCAGCCTGCGGCCACGACGGGCAACAACGGCGCGATTTGTTATCGCTACTACCGACATAACGCGTCTATTTTTTCATTACGCCAAATCACAAGTTGGCATCGGCCGCTGCCAGTTCATCTCGTAGTTTACGCAACCGTTCCATCTCAGTGGCAACCGCATTGGCTCCGGCCGCCATGATCTCCTGCGCATTTGTGAGAGCATGTTCGGCCGTGGCGCTTACCTCGCGGAGGAGTTTGCGAACCTCCGACTCCAGGCGCAACCGGCTCTCGACGACCCGCTGCTCAACGTCTCCCTGCACGCGAGAAGCGTTGGTGTCCAGGAGCTGCTCGAGAAAACGTTCCGCACCTCGCTGAAACCAGCGCCGCATTCGCAATACTCCCATCAACCAGTCGAGCACGTACAGCAGCGGCGACGCCGGCTGCGCGATGGTGATCATATCGTGGAAGAAAAATCTGGAGTGGGTACGGAAGCCTTGCCCGGCATCGAGCGACTTGGGCAGATGGGAGAAATCGCTCGACTGCTCCTGCGAGATGCGCCGAAGTAACTCGTTCACAAGGCTGACGAAGCGCTCGGTCACAGCAGCATAGAGTTTCTCTGCCTGCGATTCCTCTGCATCAAGCCAGGGCATGACGTGGCGTCGCGCGATTGTCTGGGCCAGGGCCATGAACTCGCGGCGTCGTGCCGGACCGAAGCCCGTATCAGCCGACCGCGATTCCGTGTCGAATTCTTCTATCGCGATGGGAACCGTCGCCCGGAAGAAATCCTTGCGACGTGCCAGCAGAGTGTTAGACAGCCGCATTTGTTCGGCCGAAAACAGCGCCCCAAGATCGCGCAGGGACTGCTCGGCTTGGCTCACTGTTTGTCGAAGATCGTTGACACGGCGCTCCGAGTTGGCGATTGGCTCTGTCAGCGCCCGTATCCGCTCATCAACTGAGCGCATCAGGGACGCGGAGAAGCGCCGGCTACCCCGCTCCACTGCGGATCGAGTTAGCGACTCTCCAGACCTACCGGCGAGTTGAGTCAGATCCTGAAGCAATACCGCCCAATCACCAGCCTCGCCTGATCGATAAAGCTGATTGAGGGCGCTGATCTCATAGATGCGTTCAACCGGTTTCTTCAGCCGCGCCGTGAGCACCTTGCTGGCAAATGCCGATGCTTGCTGGCGCTCGGTGGCTGACACGCGATCGATCTTGTTAAGCGCTACAAGGATCTCGTCCACGTTTACCGCAACCGCTTCAATCAGAGCCAACTCCTCTCCCGAGATCGGCGGATCGGCGCCGACGACGAGAATCGCAGCGTCGATCTGTGGAATGAAATCTCTTGTAGTCTCCGTATTGCCGGCGAATACCGATCCGATGCCGGGCGTGTCGACCAGGCACATCCCGGAGGCGAGCAGCCTGGATGGCAGGAAAACCTCGACCCCTTCCACGCGTTTCTTGTTCTCGGGGTTCAGCTCCTCTGAGACGTACTGCGCGAGGTCCTCGGGACGCACCACACGCCACGTGCTATTTATGAGAACGCGCGCGTGATGATGTTCGCCGTAGCGCAGCACCGTCGGGACCGTGGTTACCGGCACTACGCCAGCAGGAAGAATTGGCTCTTCGACCAGCGCGTTCAACAGAGTCGATTTGCCACGTTTGAACTGCCCAATGCAGGCGACGAAGAAGCGGCCTTCGCTGATTCGGGCAATGAGCTGATGGGCATCCGCGGCAATCGAGCTCTCACCCAGCTGCTCGGCAATCTGCGCAAAGCGTGCGAGTCCCCGGGCGTCAATCGCACTTACATTTGAGGCGGTGGGAGTTTGCTCTTCTGGCACGTTGGCACTTCTCAACCTACTGCACAGCGGAAGTGGGATACGCTCATCACTCCTGCGGATGCCGACCTTGTTGATGCACGTACTTGATCACTTCGACATCAGATACCGCGATCAACCCTTCGGAGACCATTTCATCCAGAGCCGGAATAAGCCGTTTAATATTTTCCTGTGTATCGATGATGGTGATCATGATCGGCGCGTCCGGGGAAAATGCGAACAGGTGCGACCGGCGAATCCTGGTGCTTGCTCCGTAGCCTCGGATTCCGCGATAGACGGTGGCTCCCGCGATATCGAGCTTGCGACAACGCTCGACGATCGCTTCATACAGCGGGCGACCTTCCCACTGATCGTCCTCGCCGAAGTGAATGCGCAGCATCTTGGCTTTGCCTTCGAGCTTCATTTATGCGCCTCCGGCGGCTCCGGCAATACCTGAGCATGCGAATACTTGATGACATCCACATCAGAGAGGACAACCAGGCCTTGCTTCACCATCTGGTCGAGCACTGGGAAAAAGGCCCGAAGCTTCTGCTCCGAGTCCACCACCGACAGCAGGATCGGCGCATCATGCGAGAGGTTCAGAGTTGAGTCTTTATGGATACGGCGGTTTGCGCCGTAGCCCAGGATCCCGCGATAGACGGTCACGCCCGCAATATCGTTCGCGCGCAGGGCCTGGACCAACGCTTCGTGCAGAGGCTTACCGTTCCACCGGTCGTGCTCACCGATCAGAATGCGCATCAACTTCGCCTGGGCTTCGAGCTTCACTGCAGGAACTTCCGGCTGGCGCTTTTTGCCCCGCGCGACGGGCCGGATGACGGTTGTGTCGTGAACCTCGATTAGCCCCTGACTGGCGATCTCTGTAAGCTTAGGCAGGACCTCCTCTACTCGCTCAGGACTCTCGATGAATTCAATCTTGATCGGCATCTGGTCCGCCAGATCGACGAGCCTGCTGGTGTGCAGCTTGTGATCGGTGCCAAAACCAGCGATGCCGCGCGTCACGGTCGCGTCCGAAATTCCTCGGAAGAACAGGTAGTCCAGAATGGCAGCATAACTTGCGGTGCCGTGATAGTTCTGGCCCTCTATAACGTAGACCGTCACCTTCTTAGCTGGTCCGGTGTTTAGCACGTTGCTCTCCTGGCGAGTGTGCGCCGTTGGGGCGCAAGAGATTCGATGGAACGATGAACGGCGACGGTTTGCATGGTCATACGAATACTCGTCCCAGCGTGGAGCCGAGCCAGACAGCGATGAGTCCGATGACCACACTTAGCACGACATTGAGTAATCCGGTCATGGGCTGGCCATCCTGAATGGCCCTGAGCGTCTCGTATTCAAACGTTGAGAACGTCGTGTACGCGCCAATGAATCCGATCGGGATCAGGTAGCGCCAATACTCGCTTGCCGTCGTCCTGGCAAGCAATGCCAGACTAAAGCCGACTATGAAGCAGCCGCTCACGTTGATAACGAAGGTGCCATAGGGGAAGCGAACGCCCAACCGACTCCCAATGTAAACTCCGAGCGCATATCTGGCTATGGCGCCGGCAAAACCTCCAACCCCAATCATGACGTATTTGAGCAAAATCTACGTTCCTCTCTCTCTCTCTTTCAGGCTTGCTCAGGGAAACATCTATCCTGTTCGACCAAGCTTCTCGTTCTTCTGATCATCACCGTCGCCGGCTGCCGGCTTGGGAATGTATTGCGCCAGTTCTTTGACCGCGGATTCCAGCTCGGCCACGATCCCATTGAGATCGGCAGTGCCTTCCTCCGAGACCGGACCATAGCCGCGCATGTAACGCGGCGCGAGCTCTGCGATGGCAACGTCTATAAACGTGAGATTGACATTGATGGAGTGCGCGGCCGAAATGTGGGGCGGCTCCGGTGCGAGCGCCTGACTGGCCAGGACCTGCAGGAGTTGCGTGCGGATGCGCGCGATGCAGTCTTCGATCGTCTTTCTTTGAGCCGGACTGATGTCCGCGACGTAGCTGGGGAAGACGCTTTTTGATGCTGTGGCATCGAGGGTGGCTTCGATATCGCCCAGCAGCATATCAATATGCTTACACGTGACCAGCAATCGCTGCCGCTGGCTGGCATTGAGCGAGATGTGGCTGTCGCCCACCCTATCTCTCCTCGCGATCCTATGTTTGGACTTTGATGAAAACTTGCCGGGGACATGACTCCGCGACAAGCTTCCTCGTCAGGAGTCATCATCTGTCCCGGAAATCGGAAGGACAGCGGTTTGGGTGAACTCCTTCACCCTTGCTGCACATTCTAGTATTTCATAGCCCGCACTCTAATAGAAGTCAAGCACCAGCCGTTCCAGCCTGCTAACCGTGCGGGTGCAGGTAGAACCACTCCCCAAAATTTTGTGAATATCGGGTGACGCTCCGGTTAAAATTGTGTTTCACGATCAGCTATGCGCTATCCCTACGCCGTTCGTGAGCAGCCGGTCTGCAGGTTGGGCCTCTGTGGTCGAGCACTCCTCAAGAGAATGCCCGAAAAATGCCTATGAGTTCATACGCTGGCACGTGCAGGACCGGTGAAGCTCGAACCCCGGTGAACGATGGATCTTCGCGCGCAATAGGCCGCGTTTTCTGGCTGACCGGCTTATCCGGAGCCGGAAAGACAACGCTGGCGCGGGAACTTTCGGCTCGCCTGCGCGCCGCCGGCCATGCGGTCATCTTCCTTGATGGTGACGCGCTGCGAGGCGCCATTGCCGAAGACCTGGAGCACAGCGCAGCCGATCGCCGTCGGTCGGCAATGCGCAACGCGCGCTTGTGCAGATTGCTGGCCGAACAGGGCATGAATGTGGTCTGCGCGACCATCTCACTCTTCCACGAAGTGCACCGCTGGAACCGCGAGAACATTCCCGGATATCGTGAGATCTATCTGCGGGTTCCGCTGGACGAGCTGCGACGCCGCGATAGCAAAGGTCTGTACAGCGGAGCACAGCGCGGCAAAGCGCGTGACGTGGTGGGCATTGATGTGCCGGCGGAGACACCGGAGTCGCCTGACTTGATCCTCGACAACTACGGGAGCACGGATGTAGCCACAGCCGTCGACCGCATTCTGGCGGTATGCGCCGAGGGTGCGCCTGCGGCGGCGCCCGCACGCCTGGTCGAGTTCAAGAGCAAGGCGGAAACTTTGGAGTTGCTCGCGCCGCTGCTACACACTGCCCGCGTTCTCCCGCAGGTGCGCTTCTCGGTTGCCGATTGGGGGAAACGTGCGCCTGATGTGCTCGCGAAAATTGAGGCGGCGCCCTGGAGTTCAGGACGGATGATCGTGCGCAGCAGCGCCCAGAGCGAGGACGGCGCCGCGTCGAATTCCCAGGCCGGCAAATACCAGTCCGTTTCCGATGTTCTGGGCCGCGCAGGGATCAAGCACGCGGTGGATCGTGTGATTGCGTCCTTCGGCAAAGATGCAACGGACGATGACCAGATCTTCGTGCAGCCCATGCTAGAACAGGTGGCGATGGCCGGAGTGGCTTTCACGCGCAACACCAGCGGCGGCCCATATTTCGTAGTGAATTACGACGACCGTTCCGGATTGACCGATCAGGTCACGGCAGGGGTCGGTGAAAATCTCAAGACTTTTCTTTGCCTCAAGTCGAGGCCGGATGCTTGTCCGTCGTCGCTCATTCCGGTTGTCGCTCTGCTCACCGAACTGGAGTCATTGCTGGCGTGCGAGGCCATCGATGTGGAATTCGCCATCGCCGGGGATGGACAGCTGTATCTGTTGCAAGTCCGCCCGCTTAGCGTCGACGAAGATGCTCCGGTGGAGGACGCTGAGGTCGACGCCGCGATTGCCGAAGCGGCGCGGAAGATTGAGCTGCTCAGCCGCCCGCATCCTTATCTGCACGGCAGCCGCGCGATCTTTGGAGTCATGCCCGACTGGAATCCGGCGGAAATTATTGGCGTGCGGCCGAGGCCGCTATCGCTGTCGCTTTATCGCGAGCTGATCACGGACGCAATCTGGGCGTACCAGCGCGATAATTACGGCTATCAGAACTTGCGCAGTTTTCCGCTGCTGGTCAGCTTTCACGGGCTGCCCTACATCGACGTGCGCGTGAGTTTCAATTCATTTATCCCGCGCGATCTGCCCGCTGAGCTGGCCGGGCGTCTGGTGAATTACTACATCGACCGCCTGCTTGCCGAGCCTCACCTGCACGACAAGGTCGAGTTTCAGATTGTTTTCTCCTGCTACACCCTGGATTTGCCGGCGCGGCTGGGCGTGCTCGCGCAGTACGGATTCTCAGAAGAAGATGTTGCTGAACTGACCGGCGCTCTGCGACGCCTCACCAATCGCATCATTCATGGCGAAACCGGGTTGTGGCGACGGGATCGGGAGAAGATCGACATCCTGGCAGAGCGATTTTCCACCATCGACCACGCGAAGATCGACAAGATCAGCCGTATCTACTGGCTGATGGAGGATTGCAAGCGATACGGGACGCTTCCCTTCGCCGGACTGGCGCGCGCCGGTTTCATCGCAGTTCAGCTGCTGCAGTCCTTCGTCGAGGTCGGCATTCTCAGCGATCACGAAGCGGCCACATTCATGGCAAGCGTGGACACCATCGGCTCGCGGCTGGGCCGAGATTTCGCGGAGTTGTCGAAGGCAGATTTTCTCGCGCGCTACGGACACTTGCGGCCAGGAACATACGACATCTTGTCGCCGCGTTACGACGAAGCACCCGATCTTTACTTCGACTGGTCGAACCCCCGGCCTACGGCACCGGAATCGCCGCGCTTCGCACTTTCGATCCAGCAACTGCGCCAGCTCGAGCAATTGCTAAAACAACATGAACTCGAAATCGATGTTCTGGGATTGATCGAGTTCGTGAAGGCCGGCATCGAAGGACGCGAGTATGCAAAATTCGTCTTTACCCGCAGCCTCAGCGATGCCCTGTCACTCATCCGGCAACTGGGCGAGGATCACGGGCTTGCGCCAGAAGATTGCGCCTTTCTGGACTACAACGTCATTCGGACGCTCTACAGCGAGAGCGGTCCGGTGCGCGAGACGCTGCTGGAGAGCGTTGAGCGCGGGCGAGAGCAATATGCCCTAACCCGCCGTCTGGTGCTTCCGCCGGTTATCGCGTCACCGGAGGACGTGTTCGCGTTTCATCTGCCTCCGAGCCAACCGAATTTCATCACCCAGAAGGAGGTCACCGCGCCGGTGGCTTCGGTCAGCGATGCGCCGGATAGCTTCGCGGGCCGCATTCTCTTCGTGCCCAGCGCGGACCCGGGCTTCGACTGGATCTTCACGCGCGACATCAGCGGATTCGTCACGCAGTATGGCGGTGCCAATTCGCACATGGCGATTCGCGCGGCCGAACTGGGCATACCGGCTGTCATCGGCGCAGGTGAAACCTTGTTCCGGCAATGGCAGACGGCGACGAAGCTGTGCCTTGACTGCACGAACCAGAGAGTAGTTGTCATCGCATGAAAGCGGTCGGGGTCACGCAACGCGTCGAAATCGTTCCCGATTATGGCGAGCGGCGCGATTGCCTGGATCAAGCCTGGACAAAATTCCTGATAAGCTGCGATCTGCTTCCGGTATTGCTTCCCAATGTTGTGGAAGCTGCTCTGGCTTTGTGCGAGAAGAGTGGCGTCGCCGGACTGGTATTAACCGGCGGCAACGATCTGGCTGCACTTGGCGGCGATGCTCCGGAACGAGATGAGACGGAGAATGCCCTGCTGGATTTCGCCGAACGCCAGGCGTTGCCTGTGCTCGGTGTCTGTCGCGGCATGCAGGTGATCCAGCACCGTGCAGGCAATCCGTTGCGCCGCGTCGAGGGCCATGTCGCGCAAAGGCAGGTCATCCGAATAAACAACGAACCGGCCGAGGTAAACAGCTATCATCATTTCGGGGCCTTCGAGTCGCAGCCGCCGCTCGACGTTTGGGCCGTTGCCGACGACGGGGTCGTGAAGGCGATTCGCCATTCCGCCAAACCGATAACCGGAATCATGTGGCACCCGGAGCGTTGCTCGCCGTTTCGCGCGCCCGACGTGGAGCTGTTCCGCCGAGTCTTCGGAGTTCAATGATGCGTGCCATCATTCTCGCCGCCGGTCGCGGCAGCCGTTTGGGGCATCTTGGCGACGATCGGCCCAAGTGCTTTGTTGAACTCGACGGCAGGCCGCTGATCGAGTACCAGCTGGCGGCGCTGCGGCGTGGTGGAGTGAGCGAAGTCGGAATCGTGCGCGGTTATCGCGCGGAAATGATCGATTTCCCAGGCCTCACCTACTTCAACAACGAACGTTGGGCCGAAACCAACATGGTGATGTCGCTGGCGGCGGCTGCTCGCTGGCTGCAGGCGGGACCTGTCATCATCAGCTACGCCGACATTTTTTATCGCAGCGAGTTGGTGCGCGGTTTGTCCGAGGCTACCGGTGAGTTGGTGATCACTTATGATCGCAAGTGGCGTGATCTGTGGGCTCGGCGTTTTGCCGACCCATTGGCCGACGCCGAAACTTTTCGCACCGATGCTGCCGGCCAGTTGCTGGAGATCGGCGGCAAGACGAATCGGATCGAGGATATCCAGGGTCAATACATGGGGCTGCTGAAATTCACGCCGGCCGCGTGGAACGCGGTGGAGACGCCGCTCGGCGAACTCGATCCGGCGACCCGCGATCGCCTCGATATGACTGGATTGCTGCGGCGACTGCTGATCGCGAAGTTTCCCGTCAACACATTCGCTACCGATGGGCAATGGGGCGAGATCGATAATCCGGAAGATGTCGCGCTGTACGAGAGCATGGTGAGAAAAGGCGAACTCGTTCTTGAGGACTTGCGGCACCAAACTGCCGCAGGATGATGCTGATATTCGCTGTGAATCCAAGCTACTGAACTTCAACCACATGATGAAACATGGAGATTTCACAGGATTAGCCGGTGACTACGCCAAGTTTCGCGCCGGCTACGCACCGCAAGTCGCAACCGCAATCCTCCGCTATCTGGGACGCGACATCGCCAGCGTCGATGCGATCGACGTCGGAGCAGGCACAGGAATCTGGACGCGGATCCTCGCGTCCTATGAGCCGCATTCCATCATTGCGATCGAGCCGAACGACGACATGCGCGAGCAAGGGATGGAGAGCTCGCGTGGCATCAATATCGAGTGGCGCAAAGGCGCGGCTGAAGCAACGGGAATGCCCGATCGATCGGCCGATCTGGTTTCCATGGCATCGTCATTTCACTGGGCCGACTTCGACCAGGCGTGCGACGAGTTCTATCGCATCCTGCGCCCCGGAGGCCTGTTCGTCGCATTGTGGAATCCGCGGCTGATCGAGACCAACCCACTGTTGGTGGAGATCGAGGGGCAAATTACACACCTGAAGCCAGACGTGAAACGCGTTTCGTCCGGCTGCTCCGGCATTACCGAGCGGCTGACAGAGATGTTGAGCGCGAAGCTGCAATTCACCGATGTGCTGTACCTGGAGGGCAGGCACTCCGTGCAGCAAACGCCGGAACAATATCTGGGAGCATGGCGTTCGGTAAACGATCTGCGAGTACAGCTAGGCCCGGAGCTCTTCGATCAGTTCCTGGATTTGACGGAGAAGCGAATCGCCGGCCTGACGGCAATCGAAACCACCTATTTGACGCGCGCCTGGGCAGCCCGCTGCGCCTTTGCGTCATCCCCTCATTCGTGAAAAGCAGTTGCGACTTTTTGCTCATAACAGGGTTGTGACGATGCGGATGGTCGTGTGTCCACACGCATTGGCGAATGACGGAATGGGGGATTAGCAGTTATCCCGACTGCTAAGGAGTTTGGCCGTGACGGAACTCGAGTATGCAATCAAACACGATGGACTGACACCGAAACGACTCCTGAAGAGCATTAGCCGCAGGGACTTCGGCGTGACCGTTCTCGGCGGCCTGGCTGGTACGGCGGCATCGCGCTTCATCAACATCTCTTCAGCGGAGGCAGCGGCCAACGATTTCACCATCGCCATAATTCCCGACCCTCAGTATCTGGCGGCGTCGTGCCCGGATGGGAGTGGGCAATACTACACCGCGATGATGGAGTGGATCATCGATAACAAGAACATCTCTCTGAAATCCGGCAAATCGCCATTCGCCGCGAACATCAAGGCGGTTGTCGGTGTGGGCGATTGTGTAGACGCGATCGTTGACAATCAGTTCAGGAATGCCGAGACCGGCTGGAGGGTTCTCGATGCGAATGGCATGGCCTTCACGACGCCTCCCGGAAATCATGATTATGATTTTATGAAAGGAATCACGTCGCGCGATAACCTGGGGAACCAGTTCAAGAAGGGGTATTTTTCGGCCAGGAGCCGGGCGAAAGTTTACGGCGCCGGCATCGATCTCGGTGACGGAGATATGGCCTACTGGGTGGGGTCGCATAACGGTACTGGGGCCAACACGGCGGTGAGGTTCGTTATCTCGGGGATACGCATGCTTGTGCTGGCGATGGATTTCTTCGCCGGCAGTGACGCGTGGTCGTGGGCCTACGACGTCATGACCAAGAACCCGGATTGCGAATGCTACATCACGACTCATGCCTGGCTGACCGCACATGGAACCCAGTACCGGCCAACGGGTGACGCCTACGGACCGGATTCTTACAAGATGGCCGCCGCGCCCTATTCGAATTCTGCTGTTGAGGCGTGGAACACTATAGGAGTCAATACCTGGCAGAACTTGTGTGGCATTTTCTGCGGGCACGACTTTTTGGATTACACGAAACCCGATCCGAATGCGCCGAGCGCATGGTTCTGGCAGCAGATTCCAATCAAGAGCAGCAGTAAGCGTCAGCAAACAGTACAGCAGTTGTTTGTGAACGCTCAGCGCATCGATAGCGTGTGCGCCCAATCTGTCAGCCCGGCCACCGGCGCGGGCGAGATCGCCAGCGTTTTCCTGCTCAGCCGGCGACCGGCTTTGGGAGTGCTTGAAGGGCGGATGATCTCGACGCAAACCGGTAACTGGTTTAAGGCGAAGCCCACAACCTATCCGGACGGGGCCAGTTTTAGCGACTCCGAGACGCTGCTGTTCTCGGTTCCCTTCACCGGGCTGAAGTAGCCCAATGGCGCTGCACTGTCCTTAAGGAGACAACGCCAACGCGGCTACTCGTCAGCACCGTAACCTATCTTTTCCATCCGCTTCCTGGTCTCGAGGTTGAGACGATTGATAAAGTTCCTGAAGCGAGGGACTTTTTCTTTGGCAGCCAGATAACCAAACGACTTGCTTCTCGGCAAGGGTATGTGGAGACCGCTCAGATCGAGGTTCGCTCCCATCAGCTCCACGATTTTGGAAAACTCCCGGATTGGATCGATAGCGAAGTCCTCAAGGCGCAATGCCAAGCTTGCGTATTGAAAATGCAGCGCGTTTTCCTCGACATATTCTGAAAAGGAGAGAAAACGCGGGCCGGTCAGGCCGGCATAGAAATCCAAGTCGCCTTCGGCGAAGGCTTTGAATTCGAAGAAATCCCGGTCCAGGTCGGCGCATAGGTCATCGTAGCTGGTATAAACCTCGTAGATGCCGGTAACCTCATGACGGTCGCGAACGTAGGTCCGCCAATAGACCCAGTTCGTCAATAAGGAATCGAGAGGATGCCGATAGACAAAAACCGTGTCGGCAAACCGTGCTTGAACCGCCTCCAGAATGCGGCCCATGATCGCGGGCATAGCCTGATTCCGCGAGGTGTACTTTACGGTGGCGTGACCGCTGCAGATCATCGAGGTCGGGCCGGGGTACAAACGGATGACGTCGCGGAAATACTTGGCTCGCAGCCCAATATTCTGCAGCATCAGATCTTGGATATACAGACGTCCGCTGCCAAACAGGCCGAGAATGTACAGCGTACGGTCATTTCCCAGACGTGTTTCCGGCTGATAGCGAAGATCCACCAACTCCTGCTGATCGCGGGCCTCCACCACGATGGGATCAGCCTCCTGAACCGCGATATCCTCGATGGCAATTAACGCCCTGACCTGCTCGTGCAGGAGTTGAAGCTGCTGATTGGCTAAGCGCTGGTCAAAAGCAACCGTGTTCGCGGAAATGTACTCCAGGGCGCTGTACATCTCGGTCAGCGATCGAGCCAGCGCGGCATTGAGATCCTGCAGCGGCCGCGTGTACCACCCCAGCGAGCGAGCGATCGACCTCTTCACCCATTGCAGCCAGCGATTGTGCAGACCGGCAGGCCGCGGATTAACCACTCCAACCGCCTGCCGGCAGTTCTCCACCACCGCGAGCGATTGGCGTAGTTCGGAGAAGTCGAAGGCCGAGACACAAAGGCCGGCCAGCGGCTTCGTCGAGTTTGATTGCATGGTCAGTCTTTTCTCCCTTCAAGACGGTCCAGAATTGCTGTCTCTGGACCAGTCCGTGCGACGTACTGCTTCAAGAGAGTCTCCAATCTGGGCGTGATTGTAAAGATCAGAGCGTACCAGATTTCCTTTGGCTGACAAGCCCAGCGCAATTCCAAGGTTCAATCGGCGGCGATGCCACCCCCCTCCCCCTCATCTATGCAAATTCTTGATGGTTGGGGATTTGCACGCGAGTAAGGGGTCAAAATCTTCATATCATGGGAGTTAAGAGCTAAAATCCTGGCCTCGTAGAGCTTAGCTTCGGCCAGCAGCTGCCGTCTTCTCGCCATAAGCGCCAGGCGGCGCCGGCGACGAACCACTTCCAGGTGGAAGTAGCAATAGTGCTTCTTTCGCATCGCGGGCGATCCGCAAAGCTCCCCGTTGTTTTTCGTGTGGTGACAAAGTCTAAAGCGGCGCATAGTCCTCTTTTCCTGCGCCCGCCCCCAACAGCCGCCCCCCGCGACCGTCGAGACCCCTCGGCCGCCCGCAGACAATGGAGCAGCCATCTTCAAGCTACCTACATTGTCGAGGAGAAGTCTGTGACGTCTACAACTATTGGGTAATTACGAAAGTACATGTCCCAAGGTGCTATAGGTTCGGAACGGGGATGCCCAAGTAATTAGCCCAGCGCGGAAGCGCTGGGTGCACGGGAACTATAACGATCCCGAGCCGGCTTCAGCCGTCGACACAAACCCTTCCGATTCGAGATCCCGGCTTCATTCGTGGGCTCCGAATGTGTAGAAGACCATGGATCAATTTAAGCCGACTCGCTGAGACCGGCCCTTACGACAAACCATTCCGGCTCATTCCACATCCAGGAATGCCTGGAGCGTCGCATCTAGGCCTCACCGGATCAATTTTTCCGATTTGACTCTTGTAATGTGCCCGCCACGTTCAGCAAGATAAATATGCTTCGAGTAAAGCTGCGCTTGGGCCGCACTGCCACCGACCAGCAACTTGAACATTTTGTCATTTCTACCAACCCATACGGTGACATCTTCGAGACGTGTACCTCCATCGGGCAACAGTGTGTCGAACCCCAGTGGCACCTCGTTGACCACCGTGCCGGAAAACAGATTGGCATGTTCCAGCGCCTCTGAAAGCTTCTGACTTCCGTTGTTGTACACCCACGTAGATTCTGGAAACTTTGCTTCCAGCTGCGCAGCGATATGTCTCGCCGAGTCTTCGAGCTCCTTCATGGCACTGAAGAGATAGTCCTCGGCAACTGAAATGGTTCTCCCGGTGGTAGCGCATGAAGCTGGGTACTTCTTGCAGTATTGCTCGTCCGCTGCGCCCCTTGCATGCACGTACAGGTGACGACGTTCATGAATTTCTTCTAATGAGTCCATTGACACGCCGGGAGGTGCAACGTCGACACCCATCTTTTCATAGAATTTCGCAAGTTCCCTGAATCCTCCGCTTGATAATGAACGCAAGGTTTTGTTCAAAACGAACTGAATGATGGCCTCTTCCTCGACAAGGCTCAGTAGGTGCGCCTGAGATAAATCCAAACGGCTGTCCGATTTCAGAAAGCCCGAGGAACGGTCGCCAAGCTCGCGCAATGAGTCCGTCAGGAAGGCTTCATAGGCTGCCACTAGCCGAATAAGTAGCGTCGAGCGAAGCATCTCAGGATAGAGGTCTCTCGCTTGGTAGGTGACCACATGAAGAGGACGGTTTCTGGTTTCCTTATTCTGCAGTCTAAGCTCGTGAATCGGGTTGTCGCCATCCGGGTGCCTGAGTCGGCGACGGCCAGAATCATACAAAGCCCGATAGCTATCAACACTGACCTCGTACAAAAGTGTTATGCGATGGATGGTCCGGACGAAACGATGGTAAACACTAGCAGGCATTTTTCTCCGCGCAATTGCAGATAAGACAAGCAATTTTACACTTGTGGCCGACATGGAAGTGTGCGAATGAATGAAGAGGTGAGCCGACTGCCCCACTCATCCCTGGTGTTCGGAGTGGGCGCCCCCATCGCCGAGTGCAACGGGCGGGTAGCCTACCCCACCGCACGGCTCCAACCCTTTCTCGTCCATTACACTGGGTGCCCCATCCGAGCTTCGTTTGCTCGGGTGGGGACTTTCGTACCAAATTCCAGATTTAGACCCTTACCCACCCGCGAAACCCTCTACCGGCATAGTAAGACTCCGCACCGTTGTGATAGGTGAAAACCGTGTCATACCGGCGATCACAAAAGATCGCGCCGCCGAGTTTCCTGATAGCAGCAGGTGTGTTCACCCAGCTCGACGTTTTCGTATCGAAGTTTCCCAGCTTCTGCAGCTCTCGATACTGTTCTTCCGTCAAGAGCTCAATGCCCATCGCTGTTGCCATATTCACAGCGCTGTCTCTTGGTTTCGCTTCTTTCCTTGACTCCAGCGCCTGCCGGTCATAGCAGATACTTCTGCGGTCTTTCGGAGTGTCCGCCGAGCAGTCATAAAAAATAAATTCGCCCGTCTTCTTATCCTGACCGACAACATCCGGTTCGCCGCCCGTTCGTTCCATTTCATTCAGCGACCACAGTTTGTCACTACTAGCTTCCAGCTTTGCTTGTACCTTGGCCCAGTCAAGACCTTTATGGCGGTTCATGTTTTTCTCAAAGCGAGCTTTCAATGCTTTGAGTAGTTCTTCACGTTGCTTGCTTGGAAAGAGTTGCTTTTGGCATAGCTTTCATGCTCCGAAAGAGATGGATTGTAACAATGTCGAATGCATAACGACCGCCGTTCAAGCGGTGCGTCGCCAGTTGCGCCACTTCGTGGCATACGGCAGCACGAACAAGTACAGACCGCTAAAAAAGAGCAAAGCGAGCACGGCCACTGCCGTAAGGCCCAGTCGGTTGGTGTACTTGCCCCGCACCACGGCGACGCCGTTGATGATGACGGCCAACGTAAAGACCGTGGACAGCCAGCGGTGGATCTGCCGAATCCATTTGTTCCAGTTCACTTGGACCTCCTCTGAAGACCAGCCGATTCACGACTCTTGATCCGCCTTACGCTGCCAGTTGGGCGCTTCAAGGCCGAACTGCTTGGCGTACTCGACGGTCAATCGCTGCCAGGCGTCTACCTTCATCGCCTCGCCACCAGCCATGCGGCCGATGGGCGTTCCGCCGAGCAGGCGATCCAGAACGTCGAAGGAAATGTGCCAGCCCGCTGCGCCCCACGTAATGAAGCGGCGATCGATCTTGTGCCACAGCGTCAGACGCGTGCCACTCCCGAGCGGTTCGAGTTCCCACCGGATATCGCCGAACTCCAGTATCTCGGGCGCGTCAGCTTGCGTCACTGTGGTTTCGATCGTCGCGCCGGTTCCCACCCAGGTGAGCTTTACCGTGCTTCCAACCGTACCCAGATTCCCATCGGCGTCGAAGGGCGCCCACTCGCGCAGTTGCGCCGGGTCGGTCAGCGCCTGCCAGACTTTTTCCGGCGAGTGGCGCAGTTCTCGGACGAGAATCAGCGTCCACTTCTCTCCGTCTTTGCGCACCTGCGCCCCACTGGCCGGACCCGGTATGTACTGCGCGTGATCGAACATATCTTCTCCTTACATCAGCCTGAAGATGGACATTGGTCGCTTTCGGACCTCTGCCCTACCAGCGCATCAACTGCGTGATCTGAATGAGATTGCCGCAGGTGTCCTTCACCATGGCGATCTTGGATGCGGTCACGTCCGTTGGTGGCATGGTGAACTCGGCGCCGCGCGCTTTCATGCGCTCAAAATCCGCTTGCAGGTCGTCGGTGAAGAACATCGCCGCGGGCTGGTTTTGCTGGAACAGCGCCTCCTGATAGGTCTTGGCCGCCGGGTTGTTGTTGAGCGCCAGCTGCAGCTCCGTGCCTTCCGGCTCCTCGGCCGAGGCCACGGTCAGCCAGCGATACGGCCCCTGGCTGAAGTCGGTCTTCTTTACGAAGCCCAGCACCTCTGTATAGAAGCGCAGAGCCTTGTCCTGGTCGTCCACGTATAGAGTTGTCACTTTAATCTTCATTTTCTTTCTCCTTTGTCACGTCGCGGTTTGGGCCGCGTCGTCTTCTCTTTGTTTTTCCTTTTCGTTGGTGACGATGGATCCATCCGGTCGAGGTAGCGTTCGAGCGCGTCTACATGGGCGGACCAGAACCGGCGGAACTGAGCCAGCCAGGCATCGAACTCCTGAAATGGTTCGGGTCTGAGCCGGTAAAGTCGGCGCTGTGCATCCACGGTAGACTCCACGAAACCCGCCTCGCGCAGCACGCGCAGGTGCTTGGACACCATCGGCTGCGACATACGAAGCTGCCGCTCGATCTCTCCTACCGACTGCTCCGACGAGACCAGCAGGCTCAAGATCGCGCGGCGGTTTGGCTCCGCAATGATTTCGAAGACCGATTCCATTCCCTTTATATACTCCATCAGGTATATACGTGTCAAGGAATATTTGCGGGTAGAGCTGGCCTTCAGGCCAGCGTCCAAGCCCTTTATTTCCACTTCTCCGGAATAGCCGTGTTCCTACCCGGAATCGCGGTGGATGAAATGATCAGTCGGTCCGCCGCCTGAAAGCCGAACTGGACAAGCACTACGTTCGACGCCCCGCGCGTCAATTGCTCGTGCTCATAGCTGAGCCCGGCAACTGCGTCTAGCTTTCCTTCAGATAAATATTCTTCACAGGAACGGACGAGTATCCATACCAACTGCACGCGATCGTAGTCGCGGCCGTGATCATCACTAATAGATAGCGTGTTCGCTGCGGAAACTGGCCAATCGGGCCAACTCCAATCGCGAGGAGAAGAGTTAATAACACTCCAGTAAAGATCAGGTACTTCCTCGCCGAAGGTCCTTTGACGACTCCGCGGGAGAAAGTCTTGCTCTCGCCGGCAACCAGCTTCACTTCCAACGTCAGACTATATCCGTAGACGCGAGTGATGCTGACGCTGTCGCGCGCATACGCTCGGACATAGAGGGAGTGGGTTCCCGGCGAGACCTGACTCGTCTTGCGACTCTGGTAGCCATTCAGCACGCCAACCTTCTGGTCGTCGATGAAGATCTCGTACTCTTGCGGATTCAGCAGTTTCGAAACGACTGAATTAATACCATCTTGATTAATGGTAATCGATGCATTACTTAACGCTTCTGTAAACATACCGATCACCGCTAACTAACGCGGAGCACCGTTTCCGCTGGAGGAACCGCAAGTCTATCGAGGTTTATTTCAGGCAGCCATTAACCCTTAGATAAATTGGGGTTGCGCTGTATTTGCTATTTGCATCTCTTACCGCCATAGAGGGGCCGAGAGCCATAGCACTTACCTTTGTACTCTCACTTGCATTGCTTGGCACTTTGTTTGGTTTCGCAAGCTCCGACGCTGGTGGCGAGCTGGTACCCACCTTTGCATCTTTTATTCAGCAGAGAACCGAGGTACAACTTGAAACAACAAACACCGACCACTGGGTAGGGTCCAAAGGCGTCACTGCTGTACAAACACGCAGTTGCACCCCAGCGTAGTGCAGAAGCGAAGGGTGCGAAAGGAAACGTGTATGTCTGCTGAATTTGCGTCCGCACTGGCCAATCTCGACGAGAGCCTCCGCATAGTCCGTTCACAATTGGAACGCTTGCGAGCAGCGTTGGAGGTGAATGAAGATCAGTTCAACCGCAGCCTGGCCGATGCTGCACACCAGGCGCAGATCCTGCGCGGTCTGATTCGGGTTGAGCGGCCCGACGCGAGTTGGATGGATCGTGAAGATCTCGACCAGTTAATCCATACGGTGGAAAGTGGCGGCCCAAGCGAGGCCCCCACCCTGCAGTACTAGTCAAGTCAGTACGACAGCATTTGGCACGGCAGTCTCCCCAATCCTTCCACGGGCAGGATAGGGAAGTGTATTTGAAATCAGCTCCACTACGATTTCACATCCCACAAAATTCGAGGCCCGGATTTAAGATCCGGGCCTTAACTATTCCATCTCGATCTTCCAGCCAATCGAGCTGTGACTTCATTCCGTATATGGCGTCCTATAGTTGTGGTAGTGGCTGCGGCGGAGCAAAGGGCACCACCACTATTTTGGTGAATTCCACCGCCTGGCCGCAACGCATGTAAGCCGTGAACTTGTACTGCTGCACCGCATCCTGGGCGGCCTTGGTCAGATCAGGGTCGCCGCCGAGCGTGGTAGCTTTCTGCACTGAACCATCTTTGTCCACCGTGGCCTGTACCCACACCATGCCATACTTCTTGGCCTTCTTGGCTGCATCCGGCATCTTGGCGGGGACGGTTTTGCTGAGCCGCGGGGCGGTGAAGTTCTTGTCCAGATCGGCACACGAAGCAAAGTCCGTAGTTGTACCGTTGCCGGGTGCGGCAAAGAGCGCGTCGGCAAAGTTCTGGCCGCGCGTTACTGTGATCTTGGCATCTTCCATGAGCGTCTTCGCATACGTCACCTTCACCGTCTGCGGATACGAGAGGTTGCCGATCGTTATGTAGTCGGAATACTCGAAGGTGCCGAGATCGCCGTCGGCGCTGAGCAAATGGCCGGTCGCGCTGTCAAGGCAGTAAGTCACCGTCGGCTGGCCGAAGGCGAGACACTTCGCGTCCATTCCATTGATCTTCTGCTTGGAGACGTCGATCTTCGCCTTCTGGTAGTCAAGCGGCGGAAAGGCGTATGGACCAGTAGGATTGCCGCCGTCCGGCGCCGCGAGGGCAGCTTCGAACTCAATCGTGCGCACCAGCGGCGTCTGATTGCTGGCATACGACAACTTGCCATTGTTCAGGATGGTGACCTGCTGCAATCCATCCGCAGTCCACTCGGCACGCCATTTATCCGGTCCGGCCCATGACACCGTGTACACCAGATTCAGGTCGCGACCGGTTGGTATGGGCATGCGAACCTGCGCCACCAGCTTCACCGACCCTTGACTCCACAGGCCAGCCTGCTGGAATGACTTCGCTAACAGTTCGTGTGGATCTTCCTTGCCGCCGGCAAACGCCGCCGGGACTAGCAAACTGGAGATCATCAGGAGAGAGAATAGCTGTTTGAGTTGCGCCAAGATTTCCTCCATAAATCCTTCAATGAAAACGATACACAGAAGCGCACATCGATACTGTGCTGCCGGTCACCGACCTGCGGGTTGCAGGAATGGCTCTGGTGGGCAGCGTCGACATCCCCGGCGCTCGACAGCGCCGCAGCGAGACTATCAGAATTGCCTCAATGATGGCGAAGAGAATGCGGAAAAACATTCGGTCCGCGAGCACACGTCTATCACGCAAACGCATTTGTTCTTGTCATCATGAGGAGGCCGTCAGACCGACGAGGGATCTGCTTTTCGATTTCCTGGCAACACCCTTCAATGGACTAAAACCTCGTCGACAAATCTCCGCACAAACACTGTACGAAATCGGACAAACGCCCCTTTTCTCTGTACGAAAACGGACATGCCCACACTGCGATCATCATTCGCTCACAAACACCACACATAATCGTCTAATATGTTCTTAATGGTGTGTGGAACTATTCACGAGTTCCACTCGTAATTCCCTTCGTCCGTCACTAAGTAATCTTCCGATCCTGAGAGAGTGCTATGAAAAAGATCCTGCTTATTTGTGTAGCTGGCCTGCTCGCCTGCTGCACAGCCGTTGCGCAGCGCCTTCCCGGAGGCGCGTCTCCCGATCATTATTCGCTTACGGTCAACATCAATTTCCCCACCAACAGCTTTGAGGGTAATGAAACCATCGATCTCAAGCTCAGCAAGCCGACGACAGCTATCACGCTGAACGCCGTCGAGATCGATTTCCACGACGTCACCGTGACCGCTGGCGGCCAGACGCAAACCGCGAAGGTTTCGCTCGACGACAAGAACGAGCAGGCGACCTTCAATGTCGACAAAGAGCTTCCCGCCGGCGCGGCGGTGGTTCACATCAAGTACACCGGCCATCTGAACGACAAGCTGCGCGGCTTCTATCTCAGCACCTACAAGGGGCGCAAGTACGAAGTCTCGCAGATGGAAGCGAACGACGCGCGCGTCGCCTTCCCAAGCTTTGACGAACCTGCCTACAAGGCCACCTTCGACATCACCGCGATCGTCGACAAGAGCGACACCGCAATCTCCAACGGCGAGATCGTCTCCGACACGCCGGGGCCCGGCGACAAGCACACCATCAAGTTCTCCACTTCGCCCAAGATGTCGAGCTATCTGGTCGCGCTTACCGTTGGCGATTGGAAGTGCGTCTCCGACCACACCGATGGCGTGAAGGTCAGCGTTTGCACGGTGCCGGGCAAAGAGAATCTTGCGCAGTTCCCGCTGGCAGCGTCGAAGTACATCCTCCATTACTACGACAGCTACTACGGCATCAAGTATCCTCTGCCCAAGCTAGACAACATCGCTGTGCCTGACTTCCAGGCCGGCGCCATGGAGAATTGGGGCGCCATCATTTATCGCGAGACCGCGCTGCTGGTCGATGACAAGAATGCCTCCGTCGGTGACAAGCAGGGAGTTGCCGAAACCATCGCCCACGAGATGGCGCACCAGTGGTTTGGCGACCTGGTGACCATGGCGTGGTGGGATGACATCTGGCTTAACGAAGGCTTTGCGACGTGGATGACGCCGCATCCCCTGGCTCAGTGGAAGCCTGACTGGATGGTCGGCCAGAGCACTGTTGCCGAGAACGATCGCTCCATGGCCGGCGACTCCGTGCAGAACACGCGGCCCATCCATCAGGACGCCACCACGCGCGCCGAGATCGAACAACTCTTCGACGGTATCGCCTATGGCAAGTCTGCCGCCGTTCTTCACATGCTCGAGTCTTACGTCGGACCCGAGACCTTCCGCAACGGCGTCAACCTTTATCTCAAAGAGCACGCCTACGGTAACGCGACCGCCGCCGATTTCTGGAGCGCGATGGCGCGCGCTTCGAAGAAGCCGATCGATGAGATCATGCCCACCTTCGTTCTGCAGCCCGGTGTTCCTTTTGTCGATGCCGAGTCCAAGTGCGCAGGCGGCAACACCACACTGAAGCTCTCGCAGAAGCGTTACTTTGATACTCCTGCAGTCTTCAACCAGCCCAGCGACCAGATCTGGCAAATTCCGGTCTGCGCCAAAGGCATCAACGCGAACTCGGCCGGAGCGCAGCAGTGCTTCCTGCTGACCGAACGCGAGCAGACGTTCACTATCAAGGGCTGCTCGAATTTTGTCTTCCCGGATTCCAACGCTCTCGGCTATTACCGCTTTAACTATGACAGCGGCGCGCTGCGTCAGCTCGGCAGTGCTGTCGACACTGCCTTCACTCCCGAAGAACGCATTGCTCTAATCGGCAATGAGTGGGCGCTGATGCGCATCGGCAAGCACAGCATGGGCGACTATCTGGCCCTGGGCGCGCAGTTGAAGAACACGCCCGGCTCCGAGATGATCGCCTCGTTCGGCCAGCACCTCAACATGATCAACGATTACATGCTAACCAGTGCGGACCGTCCGGCCTTCCAGGCGTGGCTGCGAGCCGAGTTCTCCCCCATGCTGCGGCAGCTGGGATACAGCGGCCAGCCCAACGACACTCCAGAAGTGAAGCAGAAGCGGGCCTTCCTGTTCGAGGGCATGGGAAACATGGCCGAAGATCCCCAGGTCATTCAGCAGGCCAAGGTAATGGTGCAGCAGTATATGCAGAATCCGAATTCGCTCGATGGCACCATGGTCCGCCCCGTCCTGGAGGTGGCTGCGCGTCATGGCGATGCCCAGCTCTACGATCAATACAAGGCGCAATTGCAGAAGGCCAAGTCGCCGGAACAGTACTATAGCTACTTCTACTCGCTGTCGGAGTTCCAGCAACCTGATCTGACGAAGCAGACGCTGGATTGGACACTGACTCCGGATGTGCGCGGTCAGGACCTGTACATTCTGATTGCCCTGCTCAACAATCCGCAAAGTCAGGATGCGACGTGGAAATTCATGAGGACGAACTTTGACGATCTCCTGAAGAAGACCGGCGGCGGCCTTGGCGGCGTGGGAGTCTTCCTCTACGGCGCGCAGAGCTTCTGCAGCACGGAAAAAGCCACGGAGGTGAAGCAGTTCTTCGATCAGCATCCCTTCCCCGGCACCGAGCGCAATCAGAAGCAGGCGATCGAGAGCATCGATAACTGCGTTTCACTGCGCGATCAGCAGCAGGGCAACCTGGCTGCCTGGTTGAAGCAGCAGGGCAACGCGACGAATGCCTCCAATGCCGCCATGACGACCGGAGCAACCGCGCGATAGAGCCCGGCGCTCTAGTCGCAAAGGAAAGATCGGTAGAGCCGGCCTTTAGGCCGACGTGCCGAGCGCGCAAAAGAATCGGTAGAGCAGGCCTTCAGGCCCGCGTCCCGAGCACGCAAAAAGAACTCAGGCGCTGAGGTCGAAGACCTCGGCGCCTGATTGTTCACTACGAATCAATTGCCCAAGTGCTGATTACTAGTTACTAATTACTAGTTACTGCTTTATCTGACTCTCCGCATTAATCTCCTTCGCCGCCTTGGTCCCGGAATAAATCGCGCCCTGCATCCATCCCGGCCACGGCGACGCATGTTCGCCCGCGAACCATATTCGATCCTCGCGTCGGCAGACATCCGGATACAGCTTCTGCTCGGCAACGTAGTAGTTGGTGTACGCGCCGCGCTGCCACGGATCGTTCATCCACGACTTCACCACCACCGTTTCCAGATGCGGACGCAGCCCGGGATGCACCGCATCCATATCAACAATTAACTCCTCAACCCGCGCGCTGTCGCTCAACTGATCGAGATGGTGCGCATACTTCTCATACACATACGCCTGCAACAATCCTCGCGTGCCCGGCTTGCCGTACGTCGGATGCCACACCTCGAAGTTCTTGTCCGACGTCCCAAATCCATTCTCGCCCTCATCCTGCCAGTAGCGCCGATTCACCTGATACGTCGTCCGCACCACCGGCCCATACGACAGCGTGTCGATCGCATGTCGCTTCGCCGGCGACCACTCCGGTGTTACCGCAATCGTCCGCAGCACGCCGAATGGAATCGCGCAGACCACGGCATCGGCGTCGATCTGGTCTTGCAATCCCTCCTGCCGGTACGTGATCCGCACGCGGTTCTTGTCGCGCTGAATGTGCTCGACCGCGCAGCCATAACGGATCGGGCTGCTCAGTTTAGCAGCGAACGCGCGGGGCAGTTGATCGTTGCCGCCTTTGATCTTCGCCAGCGACTCTGTGTGATGGCTGTAGGAATCGCGCATGAAGTCCAGTGCTGCGTCATCCTGAAAGCCCAGCACCATGTAGCTGATCGCGTCCTCCGACGCGCCTTGCTGCCGCAGATAATCTGCCATGCTGATGTCGGCCAGCGCCATGATCTCCGGTGGCCAATCTTCGCGAATTGCATCGCCGATCTTGCGCATCATCGGGCCGTAGTAATGCTCATCGAAGTTCCCGAGGCCGATGCGCCGCTCCTCCGGCGTCAGATCCAGCGGCACCTGCGACATATCGACCGGCTTGCCCACCGGCGTCTTCACGCGCTTCCCTTTCAGCAGCGCGACGTCCGCGCCATCCGTAGGCCAGAACGGCTCTAGCTGAAGATTGAAATACTTCACCCACTCGAGCGTGACGGTGTGCGTATTGGGAATGCGACCGGCGCCGGCCTCGGCATACATATCATCCGACAGTCCTTCGCGGATGGTGTGCACCCGTCCGCCGGGATGCGTTTGCGCCTCGAGGATGACCACCTCGTGCCCGCTCTGACTTAACTCCCATCCCGCGGCCAGTCCGGCCAAGCCTGCGCCGAGGATTACCACGCGCATCGACTGCCCGGCCGTCTCTGTCTTGCTCTGGGGCAGCGCCCAGCCCGGCACATCGCGCAGCAATACTCCGCCCGCAGCCAGGCTCGCCAGCTTCAGGAATTCTCGCCGTCTGATGGTCATGTGCGCGTGATTTTACCAGACAGTGCTTGCTCGCAACTCCGTCCAACACTCCTCGGCTTACCGGTCCGCAGTTTTCGCTGCCGCCGTCGCCGGTTGTCCGCTCTCGGACACGCCGTTCGACAGCCGGACAGATGCCCCGTTCGTCCGCACCCCAAGCTGCTGAATTCAGTTGTTCTATTGTTGGCAGGACTCTTGCCATCATAATCTAAGCTCTATTCGGCCCAAGGCACCGGCTGCCGAAACTCTTGCTAAGGGCTAAGAGCTAATTGCTACGAGCCAGGTACCAATAACCACAAGCTGCCAGCCGATAGCTAACGGCTGATAGCTGACAGCCCTTCTACCATGCGCGACCTAAGACACGCCCTGCGACTCCTCAAGAAGTCTCCGGTGGTCTCGTGCGTAGCCATCCTCACGATCGCGCTCGGCGTCGGAGCGAACGTCGCGATCTTCAGCGTCGTCAAAGCTGTTCTGCTGAATCAGCTGCCGTACCGCGATCCCGATCGCCTGGTGAAGATCGCCGTCGCCGATTCTGACGGCCCTGTGCCTGAGACGATCGACTTCACCACCACCTATGATCTGCGCCAGCGCAGTCGCTTGTTCCAGAGCATGTCGCTGTTTCGCGACGGCGAGGCCGCGTTCGTGGAGCTCGGTCATTCCGAACTGCTGCCGGGAATGCGGTTCAGCCACGACTACTTCGACACACTCGGCGTGGACATGCATCTCGGGCGCAGGTTTCTCGCTGAGGAGGATCGCGCGGATACGCGCTATGAAGCGATTCTCTCCTACGGCCTATGGCTGCGGCGTTTCGGTGCAGACCCGACGATCATTGGCCGCACGGTGCAGTTCAGCGGCCGGACGTACAAGGTGGTTGGCGTTCTGCCCGAGAGCTTTCATCCCATCGTGCGCTCGATCCCATCGTCGCCCTGCGATACGAATAGCCACGCAGCTCTGGCATTTCTCCACCACATCTGATAACTTCACGCGACATGCCTGAACTTCGGCCTCAGGAATCCGCCTCCGATCGCTGGCATGCCATGAGTGCCGGCTTTCTCGGCTGGACGCTGGACGCCTTCGACTTCTTCGTCGTCATCTTCCTCTTCGACACGCTGGCCGCGCACTTCCACGTTCCCAAGCGCGACATCGTCCTCAGCGTCACCGCCACGCTCATGATGCGACCGGTCGGCGCGCTGCTCTTTGGCATGATGGCCGATCGCTATGGCCGTCGCCGTCCGCTGATGGTGAATGTGATTTACTTTGCTGCCATCGAAGTGCTCTGCGGTTTCGCGCCCAACTTCACCGTCTTCTTTATTCTGCGAATGCTCTTCGGCATCGGCATGGGCGGCGAGTGGGGCGTCGGCGCGTCGCTCGTCATGGAACATGCGCCGGTGCGCTGGCGCGGTGTGCTGTCGGGAATTTTGCAGAGCGGCTATTCCATCGGTTATCTGTTGGCGGCATTAGCGGCGCGCGTGGTGCTGCCCAACTGGGGCTGGCGCGCCATGTTCTGGGTCGGAGGCATTCCTGCACTGCTGGCGCTCTACATCCGCACCAAAGTCCCCGAGTCCGAAGCCTGGCAGCAGAACCGCGTGGCGCGCACCATCGACGGCCCGCGCATCGCCTGGCAGCACAAATGGCTTGCGCTGTACATGATCGTTCTCATGTTCCTGATGAATTGCCTGTCGCACGGCACCCAGGATCTCTATCCCGACTTCCTCAAACACGGTCATGGCGTCGCGCCGAACACCGTCGCCTACATCACGATGTTCTACAACGTCGGCGCAGTCGTTGGCGCCATCATCTTTGGACTGCTCTCGGAGCGCATCGGTCGCCGCTACAGCATGCTCGCCGCGCTCGCGGTTGCGCTGTTGATCATGCCTGCATGGGCGTTCGGCAGCACACTGGGTATTCTCGTCATCGGGTCATTCGTCATGCAGATGGGCGTGCAAGGTGCGTGGGGAATCATTCCTGTGCATCTCAACGAGCTCTCGCCCGACGCAGTGCGCGGACTATTGCCCGGATTCACTTATCAGATCGGGATCCTGCTTGCGTCCTCAACGCCAACGGTCGAGTTTGCTCTGCGCGATCGCCTTGGCTACGCCTGGGCGCTGGCCGCGTTCGAACTGGTGGTCATTGCCGCACTTTCGCTGACGTTGATCTTCGGCATCGAAAAGCGCGGCCGTAGCTTCGTGCGTGAACCTGATACCGTTCCGGCGTAATCCTGCGGACTCACTCAGCGTCTGGCTCGCGACGGCACGGGTGCGGAAATCGCGGCAGTTGAATCGCTCAAAAACTTTGATGGGTAGGATGGGCGGCCGCCCGAACAGCAACTGAACTACTTCTTATTCTCGTTGGCCCACTCCGCAGCTTTCTTCAGCTCGTTGTTGGCTTGATCGAGCAGGTCCTTCGCCTTCTGTGCATGGCCCTCCATGTCCCACTCGTTGTCCTGCTGCGCGGCGATGATCTTCTGATACGCCTGTTCGGAGAGGCGCTGGGCTGCGGCAAGATTGGGATGGTGGTTTGGGTTGATGTTCTGGTTTGGCTTCTGGGCGATCGCCACTCCTCCAGCTAATAGCGACGCGGCCACAAGCAATTTAAGCAGGGTCTTGGTCATGCATTTCTCCTTTGAATTTTCCGACACGCATTCGAGCTCACGAACGAACCAATGCCCGTCGAAGGTAAACAACTCTCGCAGATTTTGCGGATTCGCGGCACGGTTGCAACCGCGCCATCGCTCACTAGGAACACGACATTGGTTACAGAGTTTCGATGGACGAAGGATTGGAGCGGGAGACGGGGATCGAACCCGCGACCAACGGCTTGGGAAGCCGTGACTCTACCACTGAGTTACTCCCGCTCAATAAAGGAGCTTGCCTTAGAGAAATCCCAAAAGAGATCCCTCACTGCGTTCGGGCTTTCGCCGGCCAGCTCAAACGCGCGCCGAGCGGCTCAAGTTACTCCCGCTCACAGCCGACCAGCAAAGTCTAACACCCTGCAATTTCGCTCGCAATTTTGGCTTGCGATATATGGATCCGGCGCACCACGGCAATTGGGTAATGGGTCAGCTTAAACTCCACTCGCTTACCGCGTGTCGGCTGCGGAAAAAGTCGATTGTGGGATGTTTTGAAGGGGCGCAGCTTCAGCTGCGCCGTTGCAAGTCTTTTATTTTTGTCATCACGAGGAGGCCTTCGGGCCGACGAGAGATCTGCTTCTCGACTTTTTCCGCAGCCTGTCGAGCCGTGCATATCACAGCCCCAATTCGACACGCGCTTTAGCGCCTGAGGTAAATCTACCTCCTTGCTTCGGCGGTAAAGCCGAGACATTCAACGGATCTCAACCGCACTCCTAAATGCGTGCTCGGTCCGAAGTCGGCATGAACACAATTTCAAACTGACCCAGGACCGGCTTTTGACACTGTTTTGAAGCGGCTGCTAGTATGAAGAGTTCTTCCCGCCTCACCAGCGTCCCCGTCGTCTAGCCCGGCCTAGGACATCGCCCTTTCACGGCGGTAACGCGGGTTCGAATCCCGCCGGGGACGCCAAAGTTGCTTTTTGCTCCGAAAGATCACGTAACACGCTGAAAAACGAATTGCTTATAGCGGTTCCAAATCCGTCCTTCGTGTACTTCACTCCATCGGGGAAGAACACCCGCTGCAACCGCTGCTTTTGCTCCAGCGTCGATTCCAACCATAGTTGCCGAGGACGTTCTACTAGCTTTTCTGCGAACGCAAGAACAGCTTCCACGTCGATGTGCTCTACGTCCGCCTCGCGCAACTCTTGCTCCGCCACAATGATTTCAGCTCTCAACCGCAAGGTCTGCTCGTCATAAGTCTGTTGATCGAGGCGTCCTTCGAGCAGAAAATCTACGAGCCGGTTCTTGCGATTCTCTAGTTCCGCTAGTTTGCCCTTTGCCGCACGCAGGACGCTCTCAGAGGCCGCAACCTTCTGCTGCCAGACCTGGCGCACGATTTCCTTGAACAGACGCATATATCGGCGTTCCGGGGCCAGCCGTTCCAAGAGGGCGGCGAACTCCCGCTCCAGACTCTCGCGACGCACGTTCACGGCGCGGCAACGCGAATTGCGACAGCGATAGTAGGGGTAGCGGCCTTTTCGTCCCTTAGACCAACTTCCAGTCAGCGGCGTTCCACAAGCCCCACAGCTAACAAACACCCGGAGCGGGAAATCCGGGTTATTGCGCTGGTGCGCCGTGACCGAGAGCCTCTTGCCATCGAGTATGTCCTGCACCCGCCCGAACAGTTCTTCGCTTACCAGGAGAGCAAAGCCGCCCCTTTCGCGAACGCCCCAGCTCGGGATAACAATCCAACCACAATAGATCGGGTTGCGCAGCATCTTCTCGAATGTTTGGGGCGTGAGGTTGCATCCTCGGTGAGTCTTTAGACCTAGTGAGGTGACCAGTCGCAGCACTTTGGCTTTCGTCTCAGTACCGGTTCCGTATAATTCGAACGCTTTCCGAATCAGTGGTGCTCGTTCGGCATCGGGGATCAGATTCGTACCGTTTTGGATCTTGGCTGCCGACGTTCAGGTATCCGAGAGGGGCCTTGAACGGAAAACGCCCCATGCTGGCCGCCTTCTTCATCCCGAGCTTCGTGCGTTCCGCTTTGCGGTCGTTATCGAACTGGTTGAATGCTCCGTAAATGTTCCGCATGAGCTTGCCGGCAGCGGTTTCGTCCACGTTTTCCATGACCGAACGCAGCCTGACGCCAGCATTTTCCAAGCCCGCAATGACATAAACCTGATCCGACATCTCGCGAGAGAACCGGCTGAGATCGTGGACAACAACAAAGTGCACAACGTTCTGCTTGGCCTGGCAGAAGGCCAACATCTGTTTGAATGCTGGGCGATCCGCAGTCTTGGCGGACTCGCCTTCGTCCCGAAAGACTTTGAGAACTGCCCAATCGTTGTGGGTACAGAAGTCAACGCACCTTGATTGCTGAGTCGCGAGGCTCAGGTTCTGCACCTGCTCTTTTGTGGAAACTCGGCAGTAGATAACGGCATTCATGTGGGGGCAGCCTAGATCAATTACGAGGAGAATATCGCAGACGACGCAGAAAGCACACCTGTTCGTAGCAAGTGAAAATGTCCGCTTTTCGTAGCAAGTGAAATGTCCGGTTTTGGTTTTGGGTTGACTCATAAACCAGTCGCCGTCGTGGCGGTGGGAAAGTGGAAATCCCGCGCCTTGGGCGGGATTTCCAAGCGCGGTGGAAAAGTCGTTTTTCTGACTTTTCCACGGCGCGTCTTTTCCACCGCGTGGTCCGCGTTTCCCGTTGAGTGGATGGCGACCCCCTGGGCGCTGTAATGTCCCAGCCGATGCGGCCCGTAGGTCAGGCTGAGGCTGCCGTCCAGGTGCTGGTGAACCATGACGTTGCAACCGGCCAGCGTCCCTCTCCAGGGCACGGGTTCAATCTGCAACTGCAGGTTCTGAAAGCTGACGGTATTGTCCCGGTTCACCGTGCGCTCAAACTGCAGCGAAAAGATCAGGTCCAGATTTTTGTGCGGACACGGCAGAAACGCGCTGCCCGGTTGCGTCGGCGGCACCTGAAAGCGGCCATTGAATTCGGCGATGTAATGCTCCCGTAGAAACTGGTTGGCCGCCTCCAGGGTGGTAATGCCGTGCAGCCGCAACTCCTGTGGCAGTCGTCCTTGCCAGGTGCCGAAGCTACGCTCGCTGCGGCCCCGCGCCTGCGGCGAGTAGGCCGGGATCATCTGCACTCCCAGCTCGCGCAGCGCACGTCCCACCTGCGTCAAGCGGTGCGGATCGACCTTGCCGCCCCCTTTGGGCGTGAGCCAGAAATGGCTGCCACGGTCGCTGTACAGGGCGCAGAACAGACCTTTACGCTCGACCACCTCTCGCAGCCCGGCCATCACCGTCACTGTCGATTCCTCCTCCACCAATTGCGCATAGTAGATCTCGCTGCTGGCGTCATCCAGAATGACGATCAGGTCATACCAGCGCTCGTCCTGGAACCAGCGGTGATGACTGCCGTCGATGTGCAGCAGCATGCCGGGCAGCGGCCGCCGCTCCCGCCGCTTGCGATGCACCCCGCGTTTGCGTCCGCGCGCTACCAGTCCGGCTCCTTGCAGCGTTTGTTTCACCCAGCTGTAGCTCAGGTGAATCCCGTGCTGCTGGCTTAGCTTCTCGTGGAAATGTCGCACGTTCAGATCGAAGTACCGGTCGCGGTACAGTCCCAGCACCTGCTCCACCGTAGCCAGAGCAACTCGCTTGGGAGAAGGACGCCCCCGGCGCCGATCGAACAACCCGTCATAGCCGAACTCTTCCAGTCGCTCCCGCCAGCGCCGCATCGACCGATCGCTGATGCCGATAATCTCCGCTGCCTGCCACCAGGTAATCTTCCTGGCGATCGCTCGCAAAATCACTTCCTGTATTTTCATCGCCCGCTCCATCGCGGCCTTCGAGTAAGCAACCATGCTTCGCATGGTCGCCTACTCTCGCCGCCCGCAAAGCGGACAGATCACTTGCTAACTCAACCGGACATATCATGTGCTACCGACACCGCAGAAAGCACACCTTGCAAAAAACGCAAGGATGGGGCACCCTCTCTGGGAATGGTGCGCGCAAGGGTCGTTAAAGGCGGGCCACCCGCCGACTTGAGGCGAGAGAATGGGGGACAGATTAAGACTGCTCATCAATCGCGGCGAGGGCGCCGTGCTCGACGTCGCCCGAGATGTTTGCAAAGCCACCGGGAGCGATGCATTCGCGAAAGTACGAATTGCTGACGCGATATGGATCGACGGCTCCGGTATCTCCAACGCTCTTTACAAATATGCCCTCTCCGCGCACTTCGACATCCTGGTTGCAAAGGACAACAAGGCATATCTCGCGATTGAATTTGATGGCAGCGGTCACGATTCCCGGAATGATGCTCTGAAAGCATCGATTTGCGATTTCTTCAAGCTGCCGATGATCAGGGTGAAGGAATCTCATCTTGACGCCAAAGTGTTCGAAGACACTGCGGTGGGTTTCTTCATCTGGCAGCTGTTTTGTGTGGATGCCTTTCTGGCCGACCATCAACAGGACCCGTATGAAATCTATGACCCGCTTTTCTATGTGAGCGTCCAAGGAAAAGCACGAAGTTGGCCTTTTGCATACGCTCAACGTTGGCAAGGTAGACTCAGGCGTCCGTTTCAAGAGGCTGTGCCACGATTTGGCGAGAACCTTGACGGCCAGTACAGATATGGACTTTTGCAATTTGGAAGTTCGTTTTTCACCTGCGTCCGTGGAATGGAATTCCGAAGCATCTTCGCGCAAATGATCAGCGATGATCGGGTGGTCTATGGCGAAGCGGGGATCTCGCTTGACGTCCACGGACTGGAAGCTCGGCGCCTTGAGTGCTTCCTGAATATCACCACCTTCGTCCAAGGTCTCGCAGCGGCGGGGATGTACGCGAACGCCATGCGCTTCCTGGAAGGCGAGAACGTAGCCGTTCCGAAAGACTTGATGAAAGCAAAAGCACGAGCGCTGATCCAGGAGGAATTTCGGCTTCAACTCGCCTCGAACTTTGAATACTGAGAAATTTGGGCCCGACGGCGGGCGGCCCGGGCTTTTGATCTTGCGGGCATTGCCAACACAGTGGGTGCCCGCAAAGATCGTTAAAGGTAGGCAGCCCGCTGGTGTGCTGTTTTTGTGCCCACTTAGCTTCAAGACACCGAAGTCCTCACCCATTTTGCAGCCCGTAGGCTCATTTCCCCATCTTTCTCGACACGTGCAAGCAAACTGTTGCGCCGTCCGCGTTCAAGTCGTCCAATCGCACAGATTATTTCAACCTTCTCCGAAGGGTCGGTAGTGTCGTCGTACAAATCGGCAATAGTTTCGATGTCGGCAGCAGAACCAAACTTTCCAAGAATCGCTCGGCAATAGGTCTTCACATATCGTGGTGTTGAGGCGTCGAAGCCAATTGCCCTAACGGCCTCGATTAGCTCGTCTGAGGGCGCAGCCGAGCGATCGAGGAACCATTCCAAAATCTGATAAACCTGATACGGATATACAAGCCGGTTCGAGGTCAAGAAATTCAACAAGGCGGGTTCATGATCCTCAACCTCACCGACATGGCCTAAATATCTCAAAATGGCCTCCGTTTCTTCTGGATGCTCCTCCAGGAGCGATGGGCAGTGCTCTGCTGCAAAACGATCAGCCTGTTTGCCTAGCCGACTGAGCAAGAACCTGAAAAGAGTCCTATTGAACTTGTCGGCGCTATCAATGAAATAGGTTTGGTAGGTTTCTTGGATTACTTCTATGGGTGCGGCCTCTGGGCTTTCGTCCAAGATTTCGTCCGCTTCCGTCACGCTGATGTAGGGGTTGCTGTACCCGGTTTGCTTTACCACCTCACTAATAAACCGAGCACGGACTATTTTGACCACAGCAGTGACTTCTTCGATTTCAGCGCGCGCATTGTCTGCCCTGTGAATCTGTGATTTAGCGGACTGCAAGTTCAAGCCTCGTCTTCGCAGTAAACGACTGAGGACTACTAAAACCTTTTTGGCCTCAGTTAAGCTGCTGCAGAATACCCTTATGTCATCGACGTATCTCAAATGTTTGTATCCTATGTTTCTCAGCTTCTCGTCGATGTTGTTCAGGTAGAGTTTGGCCAGTATGTCTGAAGGGCTTTGACCCTGAGGGATGCCCCTGCCGGGGACCTGTGCCCATTTGTTAAGGCAAACACTCAGTTGATTTATCGCCTCTTCGGGGGCACCGGTACTTCGCAAATCTGAAAATAGAAGACTCAAATCTAGGTTTTCGTAAAACGCTGTAATGTCAGCCATTACGACATACGCGGCCCCAGCTCCAATAAGCGCAAGGCTGCGCTGGTCAAAGTCCCGCCAGCCGACAAACCGGTCCTTGAGCCATCTCGGGTTGGACGGAAGCGACGCGAGGCGATACGAGAAGTCGGTAGTACCCTGCGACCATTTAAGGCGCCGATGTATGGCAGGGAAACAAGCGCCAACACACGCGGTGTAGATTAGTCGGTCAGTATAAGAAAGGTGAGCACCTGGTCGGATTAACCCGCTACCTTTTGGTACATCGCAGATGAAGGCTGACTCGGGTATATACTTGTCCTCCCGAATAAGGTTCAACCGGTGCTCAAGCCAACCGTCAAGGTCCGACTCAACAAGCGAAACGGAGTACGGATGGCGAATGAACACACGGAGGGCGATGTCATCCTTCACCCGCCCCCACGCGGTCCTCAAATCCAACAGTTTCGCAAGGGCTTCTGACACACGATTCTCCCTGCCGTTTCGCGGTTATTTTCGCCAAAGTAGCGATTTTAGCGCCGTGCGGGGGGAGTTGAAAATGAAACGTCCGATAAACCGGAGACAGACGCAATGTGCGCCACGCCGGAGGCGATCTTGAGGGCGCGCTGCAAGATTCCAGCGAGCCATCCGGCTAGGATATAAACCCAAGGATTAGACGCGAACTTTGAGCCATACTCTTCCCGTTTTCCACGAAGAGTCTCACGCCTCCTCCAGTCGGCAAGCCACGGTCATGCGGCTGCGCACGAGCTGAGCCCCATCCCCACCTGTCTGCTTTGAGGTTAGAGTGAAATCGTCTCAATAAACGTATATTTACTGACACTGAACTGGAGCCCCGCATATCATAGAAAACAAGGCAGTGATGGTCTTCCGTTTTGCGGAGGTTTTTTGGAACGACCGTTTCGAGGTTCATCGAGACGCAGACGGCGATGATGGGGGACTCATCTACCTGTTCACCCTCAGATTCATGCCGGCCCGCGACCAGCGAAGCAGTCGATGTAATAGAGCATATCGAAAGCGCTTCCGAGAATTACAGATCGGCTGGGAAGATAGCGCGTGAGGATTTTATGCTTGATTCGCGAGACTCGCTTGAGATGGCGAAGGTCGTCGCATCGGATCACGGCACGGGCAACATAATTATTGATGGTCGGTAGCCCTTGCTCATCTAGAATGGGAATCCACCAAAAAACATGTATAACCAACAAGACGCAAAGCGGGTCCCCACCATCCTCGAAGCCCCGAGAACCTCCGACACAACGCTCGCAGCTTTTATCTGGAAGAACGCCGAGGATCTGTGGGGCGATTTCAAGCATACCGACTTCGGCAAGATCATCCTCCCGTTCACATTGCTGCGCCGCCTCGAGTGCGTGCTAGAACCCACTCGCGACGCTGTCCGCCAAGCAAATGAAAAGTTCAAGGCCAAAGGCCTGGACACCGACCTGATCTTGCGCCAAACCGCGGGGCTGCCCTTCTACAACACCTCGCTGTACTCGCTGGCGACCTTGGGCGCGACCAAGACCAAATCCAACTTGGACGCCTATATCGCCGGCTTCTCGGATAACGCTCGCGTCATCTTCGACCAGTTCAATTTCGCCGACACCATCGCCCGTCTGGCGCGTGCCGATATCCTTTTCAAGATCTGCCAGAACTTCGCCAACACTGACCTGCATCCAGATGCCGTACCGGACCGGGTGATGTCCAACATTTACGAGCACCTGATCCGCCGCTTCGGTGCAGAGGTCAACGAAGCGGCCGAAGACTTCATGACCCCGCGCGATGTAGTCCATCTGGCGACCACACTGTTGCTGGACCCTGACGACGCACTGTTCCGCAATAATCCCGGCCTAATCCGCACGCTCTACGACCCCACCTGTGGTACTGGCGGCTTCCTTACCGACGCGATGAACCACGTGGACGGCTACACCGCCGCGGGCAAGGCTCCGCCCGTGCTGATCCCGTTCGGGCAGGAACTCGAGCCAGAAACTCACGCCGTCGCCTTGGCTAACATGTTGCTGCGCCGTTTGGAGACCGAGCCTGCCCGCGACCTCTCGGCCAACATCGCCGGTCCCAAGTCCACGCTATCCCAGGACGCTTTCGCCGGAAGGCATTTCCATTACTGCCTTTCCAATCCGCCCTTCGGCAAGAAGTGGGAGAAGGATCAGGCCTTCGTCGAGCGGGAAGCTAAGGGGAAAGGCTTCGACGGCCGCTTCGGTGCCGGCACCCCACGCGTGTCCGACGGCTCGATGCTCTTCATCCAGCACCTGATCGACAAGCTCGAACGCCCAGCCAATGGTGGGGGTCGCGCCGCCATCATCCTGTCAGGCTCACCACTGTTCACGGGTTACGCCGGCCAAGGCGAAAGCGAAATCCGCCGCTGGCTGCTGGAGAATGACTACATCGAGGCCATCGTCGCCCTGCCGACCGACATCTTCTTCCGCACCGGCATCGGCACTTATGTCTGGCTGCTGACCAACAACAAGCCCGAAGTCCGCAAGCACAAGGTCCAGCTGATCGATGCCACCGATCTCCACAGCCCGATGCGAAAGGCCGAGGGCAACAAGCGCCGCTACCTCAGCGACGAGCAGATCCAGATCGTCGCCGGCCTCTACGCCAACTTTGAAGCCGGCGAGCATGTCCGAATCGTGAACTACCGCGACTTTGGCTACCGTCGTATCAAGGTGCAGCGCCCACTACGTCTGATCCTCCGGGTTACCGAGGATTCTTTAGCCGCGTTGCAAGCCAGCAAACCCTTCCAGAAACTGGACGAGACCGACCAGGCTGGTTGGCTCGCCCTGTTGCGCAAGCACCTTGGCCAGACTCATCCCTATGCTTGGCTTGCCAGCCTCCCTGCTGCGGCCGAGAAGAAGGGCTTGGGCAAGGTCAGCAAAACGCTGTCCAATGCATTGGAAGGCGCACTGGGCGTGCGCGACCCGCAGGCGCCGGGAGTTCGGGATGAAGATGGCTACCCTGTGCCCGACAAGGGGCTCGAAGACTTCGAGATCGTGCCCCTGGACCAGAACATCGAGGAGTATATTGCCGCCGAGGTTTTGCCCCATGTGCCGGATGCATGGGTGGACGACAGTTACATCGATGACTGTGATGGGCAGGTGGGCAAGGTCGGCTTTGAAATCAATTTCAATCGTTACTTCTACAAATACCTACCGCCTCGCGATCTGCACGAAATCGACGTGGATTTGAAAACTGTAGAAGCGGAGATTGCCGCGCTTCTGGATGAGGTCGCGGAGTGAGCGTGCCGATGAAACAAAGCGGGTCGGCTAGCAATTTGAGCATCCCCTCCCACTGGCACGTTGTTAACTTTTGGACCGTCGCAAACCAAGTATCGCGCACTGGAGTGCCAGAAGAAGGGCTTCTGTCAGTGTATCTGGACCGCGGCGTGATCCCCTACAGTGAAGGGGGCGGCTTGGTTCACAAACCGAGTGAGACCCTGGAGGAGTACAAGCTGGTCGAGCCCGGGAACTTCGTCCTCAATAACCAACAAGCTTGGCGTGGCTCCGTCGGCATTTCGAAGATCCGCGGAATCGTTAGCCCGGCATATCTGGTCTTTGAGCTTTCGCATGAGCTAGACCCTACGTTTGCCAACTACCAGTTTCGCGAGCGTAGATTCGTGGAAGAGATGATGCTTTGCTCTCAGGGAGTTGGCGATATCCAGCGCCAATTGAAATGGCAGCTCTTGCGCTACGCGAAAGTGTTTCTTCCGCCTATGAAAGAACAGCGCGCGATCGTCGACTACCTTGATCGCACCACAACCCGTATCGAAGGCCTGATCGCCAAGAAGACTCGCTTCGTCGACCTGCTGCGCGAGAAGCGCGAGGCTCTGATTACGCATGCCGTGACCAAAGGCGTGGATGCGGGCGTGCTGATGAAGGACAGCGGGGTCGACTGGATGGGAGAGGTGCCGGCGCATTGGGATATAGTGCCGGCGACCGCACTCTTTCAGGAAAGTAAGGAACGAGCGCGCGATGGCGACCAAATGCTCTCAGCCACACAGAAGTATGGTGTGATCCCGTTGGCTGACTTCGAGGAGATGGAGCAGCGGCAAGTCACAAAGGCTAACGTAAATCTCGACATGCGTAAGCATGTCGAAGTAGGCGATTTCGTCATCAGCATGCGTAGCATGGACGGCGGACTTGAGCGCGCCCGCGCTGCAGGTAGTGTTCGGTCCTCTTACTCAGTACTTAAGGCTGGACCGGATGTTGAGGGCCGCTATTTCGGCGCGCTTTTGAAGTCTAACCTCTACATCCAAGCTTTGCGTCTGACTTCAAACTTCATCCGTGATGGGCAGGACTTGAGCTTCACTCACGTGAGGAAGGTCCGACTTCCGAAACCCGGATTAGAACAGCAGAGAGTAATTGCAGACTACCTCGACCGCGCTACCGCCCGAATCGACACTCTGATCACTAAGACCGAGCGCTCGATTGAATTCCTACGCGAACATCGCATCGCCCTCATCACCACCGCCGTCACCGGCAAAATGGACCTGTGTAACGCGGGCTAAGGACAATCATGCATCCTGCCTTCACCGACACCGCTCACCGAGAGAAGTACTTCGAGGCCTATATCGTCCAGCAACTGGCCGCACGCGGCTGGCAAGTGGGCGAAACTTCGGGCTACGACCAGAACCACGCCCTGTACCCCGAGGACCTGGTGAAATGGGTGCGGTCCACGCAGCCCAAACGGTGGGAAAAGCTGGTTGCAGGCAACGGCGATAAGGCGACGATGACGCTCATGGATCGCTTGGCCCAGGGTTTGGAAAAGGAGGGCACAGTTCACGTTCTGCGCCGCGGCGTCAAGTTGGCTGGTGCAGGCGAGATCAGTCTGAGCGAAGGACTTCCCGAGGACGAGCGTGACCCATCTGCTTGGGAGCGGTACAACGCCAACATCCTCCGCGTTGTGCCTCAGTTGAAGTACCGCCCAGGCAGCCAGTTGGCTATTGATTTGGTGTTCTTCATCAACGGCATCTCGGTGGCCACGGTAGAGGTCAAGACTGATTTCACCCAGTCTGCGGATGCCGCGGTCGAGCAGTACAAAAACGATCGCATGGCAGACGACAAGGCCACGGGACGCAAAGAACCCCTGCTGACCTTCAAACGCGGCGCAGTCGTTCACTTCGCAATGTCCGATAGCGACATCCAGATGACGACCAAGCTTGCTGGGCCGGACACCTACTTCATCCCTTTCAACCAGGGCCGCGATGGTCATGCTGGCAACCCGCTGCGCGCCGATGGCGAGTACCCGGTGGCGCACTTCTGGGAGCAGATTTGTCAGCGCGACAACTGGCTGCGCATCTTCCACAGCTTCGTCTACACCGAAAAGAAGGATGTGGTCGGCCTGGACGGTAACCACCACAAAAAGGAAACATTGATCTTCCCGCGCTTTCACCAGTGGGATGCCGTCACGCGAATGATCGACGATGCCAAGGCCAATGGTCCTGGCAAACCTTACCTGTGCGAGCATTCCGCAGGCAGCGGCAAGACCAGCACTATCGCCTGGACGGCGCATGACCTGATCCGCTTGCGCACGCCCGAGGGCCTGAACCTCTTCCATTCGGTCATCGTCGTCACGGACCGCACTGTGCTGGACAAGCAACTCCAGGACGCCGTCCAGCAGATCGACCACCAGCACGACTTGATCGCTGCCATTGGAGACAAGGACACTGGCAGGAGCAAGTCGGCTGAGCTGGCCGAAGCTCTGGAACGCCAGACTCCCATCATCGTGGTGACTATCCAGACCTTCCCGTATGCAATGGAACAGATACTGACCAACGGGAAGTTGGCCAACCGTAAGTTCGCGGTCATCATTGACGAGGCGCACACCAGCCAGACGGGTACGGCCGCCTCAAAGCTCCAAGCCACCCTGGCGTTGCGCGATGTTCATGCGATGGAAAGTCTGACCATCGAGGAGCTACTGGAAAAGATTCAGGCCTCGCGCGTGCGCCCCAGCAACATCAGCTATTTCGCATTCACTGCCACGCCCAAGCACTCCACTCTTACCCTGTTCGGCCGCCCCGCCGATCCCACCAAGCCGGCCAGCAAGGATAATCTGCCGGCATCCTTCCATAAGTACCCGATGCGCCAAGCGATTGAGGAACGCTTCATCCTCGATGTGTTGGCCGGTTACTTACCCTATAAGACCGCGTTCAACCTGGCTGAGCCCGCGAAGGACGGCAAGCGTATTGACAGCAAGTCTGCCAAGCGCGCGCTGGCCAAGTGGCTGTCGCTGCATGCAACCAACGTCACTCAGAAGGTGGAGTTCGTCGTCGAGCATTTCGCGGCGAATGTTGCCCCGCTCCTCGGCGGTACAGCTAAAGGAATGGTCGTGACGTCCTCTCGTGCTGCGGCTGTGCGCTACAAGCGTGCTTTCGACGCGTATATCGAAGTGCACCCCCAATACCAAGCGTTCCGCGCCTTAGTGGCCTTCTCAGGTTCGTTGACGGGCAAGGAGGTCAAGCACCCGTCCGACGACAACCTCAAAGACGACCCGTTCGCCGCTCAGGACGACGAGCAGTTCACCGAAGGCTCGATGAACCCGCGTCAGTACGGTTCTGACCTGCGCAAGGTCTTCGACCGCCCGGAGTTCCGGGTGATTATAGTGGCCAACAAGTTCCAGACCGGGTTCGACCAGCCGAAGCTGTGCGCGATGTACCTGGACAAGAAGATCGCCAACCCGGTGGAGATAGTCCAGACGCTCTCCCGCCTCAACCGCACAGCCCCGGGGAAGGACACAACGTTCGTGGTCGACTTCGTCAACGATCCGCAGGTGGTGCTGGATGCGTTCGCTAAGTACGACGCTGGCGCCCGGATCCAGACGGTTCAGGATCCTAATGTGGTTTACGACCTGCAGGGCGAGCTGGACAAGGCAGGGATCTACACGCCGGCCGAGGTACAGGCTTTCACGGCGGTGCGCTTCAAATCAGCCGCTGCCTACGCCGCGGGCGATCAGGCACAGCACAAGGAGTTGTACGCGGCGACAAGCGCGCCGACCGAGCGTTTCAATGACCTGCTTCGCAAACGGCGTGCCGATATCCAGTCTGCGGAGGCTGCGTTTGAGGCAGCCAAGGCGCAGGGCAACGAGGCGGGCATGAAGCCGGCCGATGCTCAGCGCAATGAGAACGCCGAAGCGCTCCAAAAGCTGCTCGACTTCAAATCGGGGTTGGCACGATTCGGCACTCTCTACACCTACATTGCCCAGACGATCGACTTCGGCGACGCCAGTCTGGAAGCTTTTGCCAGCTTCGCCCGATTGCTCTCCAAGCGTCTGGACGGCGTGCCGCCGGACCAGGTCGATGTCTCCGCGCTACTACTGACCGGTTTCGACATCAAGCCGCAAGACAAGCCCGATCCTGGCCAAGCCGATGAGGACACCTTGATTCTGAAACCTGTAGGCCCTGGCGGGGGTGGCCAAGCTCCAATGCCAGTTTACTTACGCCAAGTGATTGCGCGCCTGAACTCGATCTTCGGCGAGGCCACGCCGCTCACCGACAAGGTGGCCTTCGTGAATCATATTGCCGACATCACTCGCGAAGATGCGAATACGATGGCCCAGGTGGAGAACAACCCACGCGAGGTGGCGATGAGCGGAAACATCAAGGGCACCGTCCAGTCCGCCGTAGTCCGAGCCATGCAGTCGCATTCCAACCTGGCCGAGCATGTTATGAAGAACGACCAGCTAGCCATGGCGCCACTCGTGGCACTCGTTTACGAGATGATCAAATCCGGAACTAATATCGACGCCTTGGCCGAGGGCACCACATTCGAAGCAAAACCTGTGGTGGAAACCCAGAAGATTGACTTTGACGGCGCTGATGACGTTGGCCTGCAGATAATGATTTGGGGCGTCAACGAGTCCCAAGCGCGAAGCCTCGATGACGCTCTCAATCCTCTTCTGACTGAGTATGGCTACGATGTACTTACTGGTCGCTCAGAATTCCGGGGATCATTTTTTATCAGATATAGATCTTCGAATAAGACGCCAGAACTCGAGAAAGATTTTGAGCTATTCTTCGGAAGCGATCCGAAGGATCCCAATCAGCCGGGCGCGCAACTACCATCGGAAAATGTCGAGAAGTGGAAGAAGCTTAAAGGTATCCTTGAGAACACGAAGGCATTTCTCATCGTTGGAACTTTACTGATTGGCACAGTGGCGGCGCTCTACGAGTTCACTGAGGAGGTGCACAAAACATTTGGACATACGCCGACACCAACCTTGAGCAGTCCTGCCCCGCAGACCCATAGACGATTACAGAAGATTCCTTTGCCCTCTACACTCGTCCGCATCGACGCAGAGAAGAGCCCACGGCAGTTTGAGAGGACGCTCAATTCACACCTGGAAAGTAACCTCACCTCTCGGGGATTCCTGAAAAAAAAAGAATCGAGTACCGATACACATTTAGAACAGTAGTGTGTGTTTATCCACTGCAAGCATCATCAATCCGTTCGCTGTTTCCCTGATTGAAATAGGGACCTACTCACCTCATGCACTGTTCGCAACTGCTAGTTCGGCCCCTCCAAATCCGAGTTCCCCAGATAGAAGCTTGGGCGGCAAACGCGTCTCCTAGTGAAGCCAATGGAGCGGTGCTCTTCGCCACCGAGGCCGATGCTGGCACGCAGAAGACGTTCTCGGCGGTGTATTCGTCGCGGTTATCGGGATCGGCGTTCTTGTCGTTCAGCAGCGCTGCGTGGCGCCCCTCGAATGCGTCAGATAGTTACTTGAGGAAAATGAAGCCGAGGGCGACCTGCTTGTATCCGGCCGCGTCCAGGCGGCCGCGCATCTTGTCGGCAGCGGCCAAGAGTTTTTGCTTGAAACCGAGATTGGCGGAGCTGCCGTTCTTGGCGACGGCTTCCTTCTTTGGTGGCACTGAAGTGGCCTTGGTCAAATGTGGCTCTGGGGGGTAACGTCTAGTTGTAGTCCAAGTGGCTACAGGGTTCAATGAAATTCAGCTAATTCGGTCCGCAAGATTCTATGTGCGAAAACGACTTTGTGGCAGGCGTGGACGGCTGCAAGACAGGCTGGATTTGCTTCAAGGTGTACCGCTCCGGAACCACGGAAGCAGAGCTGGTGAACCTGGTGGATGTCCTCCAGAGCCGCCCAAAGGGTCTTCGGATATTGGCAATCGATATTCCCATCGGACTGCTCGATGGCCCTCGCGCGTGCGATATAGCAGCACGCCGGCTCCTGGGGCCGCCTCGCCGTAGCAGCGTCTTCCCTCCGCCATGCCGTGCTGCATTGGCGACTCGCGATTACGCAGACATGTGCCGCATCAATCAAGGCGTCACTGGAAGAAAGGTCACACTGCAGTCCTATGCAATTGCGCCCAAAATCAAAGGAAGTGGACGACGCAATCACGCCGGCAGCCCAATCATGGGTGTTTGAGGTTCATCCCGAGGTCTGTTTCTGGCACTTCTCTGGCTCACGTGCGATGCAGCACAAGAAGAAGAGCCGCGCTGGACGCGAAGAGCGCATCAAGGCGTTGGCCAAGTACTGCCGAGAATTGCAGAACACTTGGCAAGCCGGCCCACCGGTGTAGCCGTCGATGATTTGCTTGATGCAGCGGTCGCTGCGCTTACGGCACGGCGCTGGCTGCAAGGTGAAGCGGTCCGGGTATGCGAACCGCAGCAAGACGGCAGAGGACTGCGTACCGAGATCGTGTATTAGTCCATCGGAGACGCCGTAGCAGGACCGTTCCATAAAACCCCCGCAAGAACGGCGACCGTCGTGAGCCTATTTTCACGAACTTAGGATGGGGTAAGTATCGTGCCAATAATCATTTGTTTACTGAGACATTCTCCGGGGGATAAGGCCGATGCCAAGGCGTCAGCTTCAGATAGGCTACGACATGGCCTGTTCTCGCCAGCTATCTGCGGAGGCCAAGCGCCCCATGAGCTTGCGGAATGCGGCTACGGCTGTTTGAAACCACTAGGTTTCAAACGGGTGAAGTTTCACTTATTCGGCTAATTTGATTTCAGCAACTTACGGGCGGCGCGGCGTGGGACCTTTTCAAACACCCGGGGAATAGCTATCGAATTGGCCGTATTACTGACAACGGTTGGGCAGCCTGGAGGGGACTTCACAAGTCCTTGTTAACGAGGCGCCGGGCCGCCATCGAGTGTTACAGGATTTGCCTTCTGGTCTAACTTCCCGAATAAATTCAGTTCTTAGGCGGAGCACCGACGCCCGCGATCTCCCAGACCACGCCGCAGCCGTCGCCACCGGCGCAGTTCCCTGTACCTCCGTCTTCCGTCGTGCCGTAGAGATTGCCGTCGGAGTCGAGCGCCACATTCCCGTAAGGCGATTCGCCGTCGCTACCGCTGAAGTCGTGGAGGTCATTCAAAATGCTCGTCAGCTCGAATATCCAGCCGTCCTGATGGGCGCCCCCACCTAGACACCCCCCAAAAAAATTACCGGCTGCGTCCATGGCTAAGCCACCGACGGGGTAGCAGGGCGAGGTGAAGGTGTAAAGCGTAGAGTAGGTGAACCCTCCGCCCGAGGGCGCCAGTTTGAAAACCACGCCATCTCCAACTGGTCCGCCAAACGAAAGGGTGCCATAGAGATTGCCGGAACCATCGATGATTAGGCTACCGGCCGGAGGACCATTCGACCCGTCGAAGTTAACCAGGACATTCTCCACCCACCCTCCGTTGGAAGGCATGAGCTGGTAAACCGTTCCAGCTCCCTCGGTTCCTCCCTGGGGCGTGGTTCCGTACAGATTTCCGGCTGTATCCAGAACCACACCACCAACAGGGAACGATCCGTCGGTACCACTGCCGAAGTCATGAATGATGGTCTCCGTGTATCCTCCGCCTGAGGGGGTCAGTTCGAATACCGTACCGCAGCCAGTAGAGGCGCAATTCGCTGCAGTGTTTCCTCCCAAGTTTGTTGTGCCGTAGATGTTTCCAGACTTGTCGAAGGCTAAATTCTCGTACGCCGGGTATGCCCCATCATTCGGGCCTCCCGCTCCAAAGTCGTAAACTACGGTTTCGTTCCAGTAGCACGTCACCGACCTGCAAACTGTAGCCGGAGGCCTCAGTTCGAACACTGTCCCTTCGAAGTCCTCACCACCGTTGTTGGTCGTGCCATATAAAGCGCCATTGGGGCCGATCACTACCCCGCCTATTGGTTGTAGTCCATCGGTGTACACGGTAAATTCGAACAACGGGCTAAAAATCCAACTGGAACCATGCGGGGTTAACTTGAAAACTGTGCTCGCCGTTCCATACAGCACTCCCCCTGGGCCGACCGTCACGCCGGCATAAGGAGTTGCCCCGTCCGTTCCCCCGGTGAAGTTGTGAAGGACGCTGAACGTCTGCGCCTGCGTGGCGTGGGTTGTGAGCAGTGTCAGGGCGAAAACCATCGCGAACGTGCTCACGCATGAATTGGCGTGGAAGTGGAATTGGCGAAGAGATCCTCTTTGCTCGTCCATGGCCTTCTCCTTGGCTGCAATCTAGCCGGGAACACGGCCCGGGTGCGGAGCATTATACGCCACATGGTATCGCTGCTAATGTAGATCGAATAGTCGTAACTGCCGTGAAAATGGCGCACCTTTGCACAACAAATGATGACTTACGAGCCTGCGCTGTTTTCATATCACGTGGTGCATGATGCCTGTCGCAAAATCGCCAAGTCACTCGCAATCCAATCCAAACGTCCTCCGCTCGGATAGGGTGTGAGTTGGGCTGTTCTCGCCAGCGATTCGTCGGGTGCCCGTTTCATTCGGGCTTTTCGAATGAGTGGCAGAACGATGTCACTGCGATAAGGAACTCAACGTCCGAGTGCCCCTCAATGCGCTCTTAGGTGTGTGGCCCTCCAACAACGGTGTCGATTTGGCCCAGACGGCTCAGCACCATCGACCGCGACTCCGCCGTCAGCCCTGGTACTTGCAACGCCCGCTTCACCAACTCCCGATCAATTGGTCGATCAAAATACAGACCGTTCACATCCGCGATTGACACTCTGTGCTTATCCCGCTCCACCACCTCAATCGCATCCCCCGCCTTGACCTCCCCTTCTTCAATTACGGAGAAGTAAAATCCGCTGCGCCGACTCAGTGCAAATAGCCTCGTCATGTCCTCGCGATCGAATCTCACTTGCAGCTTATAGCAAGGCATCCGCGGCTGAGACACCCGCAACAACGCCGAGCCAACCCGGACCTGGTCTCCGATGTGCAAGTGCTTCTCCAGCACACCCCGCGTCGTCAGATTCTCGCCAAAAGCCCCCAACGTAGCTGGCATCTCCGGCACCTGCATCCGCCAGTACTCATAGTGCTCTAAGGGATACGCATACACTGCCTTGTCCGGCCCTCCATGAACGGTCAGGTCAGCCTGCCGGTCGCCATCCAGATTCAATTTGCGTACCGTAATCGTGCCCTTAACTGGCTCTTTGAAAATCGCCGTACTTACCCGCTGGCGTTTCCACACAACCTCTCGCGGCATCCCCACATTGACAGACACGACCAGCATTAGCGCAATTGTAACGCTGGTCTCTTTGCCAACTGGCGTAACATCGCCAAAGTAGTAAGTAATCCCTGCTGTCGGGATGGGCTACCACATGGTCTGATTTCGTCAGCAACTGCCCTCATCCGGCGATTTAGTGGCACAATAACGCTCCGAAGCTATGTGCCGCGAGGCATTCCTGTCACGCAGTTTGCTCCCAGCATAGGAAGTAACCATGTCGAAGACATATCTGAATCCCCAAGCTCTCTTCCCAAGTCAGCAGTATGGTTTTTCTCAGGGAGTCGCCACGCTGGGAAAAACTACGGTGTACGTATCCGGTCAGGTGGGCTGGAACGCTATCCGACAGATCACCGATCCCGCCGATCTCGGGGCTCAGACCCGTCAAGCTTTGGAGAACATCGAGGTTGCCGTCGCAGCAGCCGGTGGGAGTCGGACTGACATCGTGTCGCTGCGTTTGTATATCGTGGGCGACCACATCCGCAACGCCCTAGCGGTGCGTGAAGCCTTACTCGGCTTCTTCCCGGCCGCGAACCTGCCAACCAGCACTTGGATCGGGGTATCCGCCCTGGCTAGTAAAGATTTCCTGATCGAGATTGAAGCCGTTGCCGTTCTTGAGTAAAGAACGGAGCCTTGAGCTGCAGTCGTTGTCGCAAAATCCCCATCTCATACGTAATCCCTGCCTTCAGGATTGGTTGAGTTGCCTGTTATCGCCAGTAATGGTATGAGGCCGCTACTCAGGCGAAGATGCTCGCGTGAGAAACGCCCAAGTGTGAATAACGGTTCAGAAATATACGTATTTATTGATACGATTTTTCTTGCGTTCCAGAATCCGCTGGCGTAGAAGTGTACCGGAGGGCAGTATGAACGCCGCACTTTACGCCAGAGTTTCTACTCGGGACAAAGGACAGGACCCTGAGATGCAGTTGGCTGAATTGCGCGAGTTTGCCGCGAAGCGTGGCTGGCAGATCGCAGGGCGAGTTTGTAGATGTCGGTGTTTCCGGCTCAAAGGACTCCCGGCCACAGCTCGACGCCATGATGCGCTTGGCCAAAACCCGCAAGCTAGACGTGATCGCCGTCTGGAAATTGGATCGCTTTGGCCGCAGTCTCCGCCATTTGGTGGACGCCTTGGCGGAATTGAAAGCGGTAGGATGCGCCTTCGTGTCGCTGCGTGACAATCTCGACCTGACCACGCCGGCAGGACGAATGATGTTTCATGTCATTGGCGCGATGGCCGAGTTTGAGCGCGAGCTTATTCGCGAACGTGTTAAGGCCGGTTTGGCTCACGCACGCAGCAAAGGACAGAAGTTAGGCCGCCCCAAAGTCAGACGTGACCGTGACGAGGACGCCAAGGTCATCCGCCGGATGCGTTCCGATGGCGAAAGTTACGGCGAAATCGCCGAGGCTCTGGGCCGGACAAAATCCGACATCTACCGGGTTTGCATGACCCTAGGATGTCAGCCAGACGGTGGAAGTGAGGCCAGTCCTATAAATCTCGCCTGACGTTAGCCATGGTTTCCTGAACGGAGTTCAAATCATGGTACTCATGCCGATCCCGTTATTCATACCGCAGCGCCACCATGGGATCGACCATTGCTGCTCGCCGCGCCGGTATGTAGTTCGCCAGCAAGGCAACGCACGCCAGCAAGAGCGAGAACATCGCAAGCGTGATGGGATCATAGGGACCCACGCCGAACAGCAAGCCGGACATGAGCCGGGTCAGCGCGAGCGCGGCCAGGAATCCCACCCCCACTCCCAACAGCGCGAGCATCATGCCCTGCCGTACCACCAGCTTCAGCACATCACCGCGTTGTGCGCCCAGCGCCATGCGCACGCCGATCTCGCGCACACGCTGGCTGACGAAGTAAGCCATCACGCCGTAGATTCCGATGGCCGCCAGCAGCAGGGCGGTCGCCGCGAAAAAGGCCAGCACCTGCATGGCAAAGCGCCGTGGCGCAAGCGAGTCGGAGATGACGCTGCGGAGCGAGCGCACGCCAAACACGGGCAAGTCGGGATTCACCGCCTGAATTTCGCGCCGGATCGCCTCCTCCAACTGCTCCGGCGCGGCCGTGGTGCGGATGTAAACCGTCATGGCATTCAGCCCAACCTGCGTCGCGGGGAGGAAGATGTGTGGGACATAGGGCGTATCCAGCCCGTCACTGCGGCTTCGCCCCACGACGCCGACGATGCGGCGCCACGGCTGGTTGGGAGCGAAAAAGAAGCGCACCTGTTTGCCCACGGGATTTTCGTTGGGCCAGAAGCGTTCGGCCGTGGTTTGGTCGATCACGACAACCGGCTCGCCCTTCTCGTTGTCGCTGTCGGTGAAGACGCGGCCCTGCAGCACAGGCATTCCCAGAACCTGAAAGAGACCGGCGGCCGCGACCCCGCGCTCCGACGTCGGCGCTTCACCGGAGCCGGCGGGGCGACCCTGAATCTCGAAGCCGGTGGGATTCACCGATCCTGCGAAGGGCGTGCTGCCTCCGCCAATCCCAACTTCTTTCACGCCCGGCAGCGCGCTCAGCCGGCGGAGCACGTCGCTGAGGAAAATGTTCCGTTTTTCCTGGGTGGGATAGGGAGTGTTCTTGGGATCGTTGGGCACAGGCAACCAGACGCGCGCCGTTACCAGATTGTCGGAATTAAAGCCGGGCTGAACCTCCAGCACCTTCCAGAAGCTGCGCAACAAGAGGCCGGCGCCAATCATCAGCAACAGCGAGAGCGCGAATTCGCTGACCACCAGCGCGCTGAGGAATCGATGCTGGTGTGAGCCGATGCCGACGCCGCGCGTGCCCTGGTTGAGGCTGTCCATCAGCCGGCGTTCCGTGACTTGCACCGCCGGCGCCAGTCCAAAGAGCAAACCGGTGAGCAGCGAAACCAGAAAGGCAAATAGCAGCGCCCGGCCGTTCAAGGCGATCTCCGACACCCGCGGAAGATGCGCAGGCAGCAGCGTGAGCAGCAGGTGCTTCAGCCAGAAAGCGAGCGGAACGGCCAGCAGGCCGCCGCACAGGGAAAGCACCACGCTCTCGGTCAGCGTCTGCCGCACCAGTCGCCAGGTGCTGGCGCCCAGAGCCTGGCGAAGAGCGATCTCGCGATGCCGGGCCGACGATCGTGCCAGCAGCAGGCTGGCGATGTTGACGCAGGCAATCAGCAGAACCGCCCCCACCGAAGCCAGCAGCAGAAAGAGCATGAGGCTGGACTTCCCGACCAGCTCCTGTTGCAGGGGAATCAGCCTGGGCCGCCACTGCGCCGTCGCCGGATAGTCGTTGGAATATTGCTGGCGCAGATGCGCGGCATAGGCATCGAGTTTGGCCTGGGCTTGGGCGACGCTCAGGCCGGGACCGAGGCGTGCGATCGCGCCCGGGATAAACCTTTGCGTGCGCACCGGAGGCCTGGGAAAAGGATCGGCGGCAAATCCGGCAGCGACCCAGATCTCCACGTCCTGGCGGATCGTGCGTCCAGGATGACGGAACTCCGGCGGCATGACCCCGATGATCGTGTACAGGTCGGTATCGAGGCGAATGCTCTGCCCCAACACATTCGGATCTCCGCCAAACATCGCGTGCCACAGGCTGTCGCTGATGACCGCGCCGTCGGAGAATGCTGCGCGGGAATCGGCTGCGGTAAAGACGCGGCCAAGTGCGGGCCTGGCTCCAAGCAGGGTGAAGTAATTCGTGCTGATGGCATTGGCTTCCACCCGCTCCGGCTTCTCGCGGCCGGTAATGTTGGCGTTGATTGGCCAGACGGCGGAGATTTGATCGAAGACTCCGGAGGAGCGCTGGAAATCGTCCAGCTCGGGCTGCGACATGCCAACGTCGGTCTGGTTCGCGCCTGGCATGTCGTCTTGCACAGCGACCAGCTGCGACGGTTGCTGATACGGCAGCGGCCGCAGCAGAACCGCATCGACGACGGAAAACAGCGCCGTGTTGGCGCCGACACCCAAAGCCAGCGTCAGCACCACGACGGCGGTGAATCCCGGGCTCTTGCCCAACAATCGCAGACCGTAGCGAATATCTTGCAGGAAGGTCTCCATCGCTCACCCCATCTTTCCCGGGCCCCATGAGTCCGCGGGAAGGCGCGCCAATGCTTTGCTGCATTGGACGATGCAGCAGGAGCAGCAATCGAAGCGCCAGCACGGATTGGGTCAAACGACTTGCTGGAGAGGATACAACGATCGTTTCCGAGTGCGAGCAGCGAAATGCTACCGGACAGCCTGTCCGCGTAAAGAGAGGCGTGTTCGAGAACGAACATGCCACTCAGGTGGCCAAGCGTTTCAGCGAAGCCGGGGGCCCCTTCCGGAGCCACAAGATCAGGGTGCTCACCACCATTGGCAGCGCCAAAACTGAGGCGAACAGCGGCAGCAATACAAGCCAGTTCAGCAGGATGTTTCGGATGACGGTCGCAATCAGCGCCCAAGTGTCAGCCGAGGTGAAGCCCAATTTCGGATTGAGATAATTGCTGTACTCGCGGAGAAAACCTACCGGCGCTGCATCAGGTCCAGCTTGTCTCCCCGGCCATGCTGGAGCGCTCGCGCAACCACCGGAAGAGTGCTGCGGTTCACCCAACTGGAGAACCATCCGCCAATGTAGCCGTCGCCGGAGACCGTGGAAAGATAATCGAAGGCGTGCAACAGCGTCGGCTAACGAGTGGCCGCATCTATGAGCCCGCGGTTGCTCCCGCCCGGAGAGAGCGTAAGGCTTCAATATCAATCGACACTGCGTCGTCAGAAGTGAGCCACCCGCAGCGTCCGTCGCCAATTCCTCTGGCAGGAACTTCAATGCCACTTGCCGGGCCTGGTAAATTACGGAGCAGTTCGCAGAGCGCCTGTGCCGGGAGTGATGGCGACAGTGTGTAACTGGGCGGCCTGACTATGCGGTGGAAAGCTTACGGTCATCGTTTCACCGGCGGGCACCGTCCAGAAATCGCCGGCATGGCGCTGCTCCTTTTTGCCGGCGATTTCGGTGTCAATGCGGCCCGATGTCAATTGAACGATACAAAAGCCCGTGGCCGGAAGCCGCACTCCTTGCGGCGTCCTCACCAGGTTCCAGTTTTTGATTTCCACGCGCAGCGGTTTCGCTGCCGCGCCGGTGGTTCGGGCGACGTTGACTATCCCAGAGTAGCGCGAAACCACAGCTGCCGGAGCCGCAAATTGCTGATCAGTCGCACCGGCGATCTCTCCCGCCATAATGACGCTTGCCAAACCAGCAATGGCTAACAGTTTGAAAGTCTTCATCATATGGGCACGCCTCCTTATGGCCAGAGGGCATAAACGTAACCCTGGTCAGTGGCTACGAAGAGCTTACCGAGGGCGATGGCGGCTTCCATGCGGAGGCCGACAGCGTTGCCGCCGGAGCCCACTGCGGTGCCGCTGAGCGGTACGTCCCGCGATGCGGGCACAGGAACAATCGAGTAGCCTGCAGCAAGGCAATCGCTACTCCAAGTCGGCGACGGCGGGCCGAAGTCAGTACTCGAACAGGTAAACCCAACCGGCGGCGCCACGGAAGGGTCGGCCAGCACGATCACATGGCCGGCCGTGGTCGTAACATAAACTATTCCGCCGGTCACTGTGGGTGCGCCGACGGAGTAAGGCAAACTCGGCGAGATATCAGTCGGCGGGATATTAAAGATCCAACGCACTCGGTTGCTGTCTGGCTGGCAGGCATCGAGGGCGTGGATACGGCCATAGCCGTTGCCAACACCGCCGGGATCTGTCAATGCCTCACCGCCCGTCTGGATGAAAAGATAGTCACCATAGGACGCGCCCGGCTGCTTGTAGTCATCGTCGCCGTAAACATCGGTGGTGGTGTTGGACGGGAAAACACAGCTTGGCCCTGCGGTCGGCGGAAACTGCCATTTGCAACTGCCATCCGCGGTGTTGATGGCGTAAGTCCAGCCATTCTTCTGCACGGAAGCCATCAGTTGCCCGCAGCTGGTTAACATGCTGGTCGGCCCGGCAGACCAGTCTGGGTCGCTGTCGAGAGCAAAAGGAATCGCGCGAAAACTCCAGTTCAGATGCCCGCTCGTCGGATCAACGCTCACCATGCTCAGGGAGAAGTCGGGACTAGGTTCCGTCTGGCATGGTGGGGATCCAGCCGTATTAAAGTCGCAAACATTGCCCGTCGTGAAGATTATGCCTCGCCCATCGGTGGCTGGCGAGTCCCAGATGCCGCCGCCGCAGACGCCGCCGCAGGTCAGGTCGCCGGGCGCCCCATCAACGACAAAGGGGAAACCCGATGAGAGATGGCCGGTGTTGAGATCGACGGCAACCAATCGCCCTTTCTGTACCGGGTCATCGCCGGCGTCGTGTACGCCGACAAAAACCCTTCCGAAAGCGACCAGCGGAGACGAGTACGCGATCCGCTCGTGGATATTCGTTGTACACGAGGGAACATTTGCCACTACGTCGCTCTTCCAGATCAGTGCACCGGTGCCGGCGTCAAGCGCCCACAGCCGCGCACTACCGTTGCCGCCGTCGGTGCCTGGATCCGGATCAGGCGCGCCAAAGATTACCGCGTCCTCCGTTCCGATACTGGCATAGGTCGCACTGGACTGGATTCCGTAAGAACCCCAAGTCTGGCCGGGAGGATAACCCGAGGTGCAGGAGCCGTTGAGTCCGGGGCCGGTCGGCGGATAGCGCCACTTGAAGCTTCCGTCTGCGGCGTTGAGTGCCCAGAAGACCCCGTTGATGTCGCCGATAAATACCGTGTTGTTGAATACGATCGGCGAAGCACGAAATGATCCTGGCATCGTCGGCCCGGTCCAAGTCGCGGGATTGGGCGACTTCCATCCCACATGCAGACTAGCAAGTACGTTGGTTGGATTCGAGAGTGCGCTGTTAATGAATTGTTGGCCGAACCTTCCCGGATTGTTCCGGTAGGCGAGCCATTGGGCTGGCGGCAGATTACAGCCTTGGCAGCTCACCATGTTGGTGCAGGCGCCGAACGCCATCACGGCCAGGATTGCAAGTAACTGCCAACGTACACGGCACATGAGCTACCTCCCTCGAATGACATAGAGGCGGACTATCGCGGGACGCGAATCTGGGTTCTCGAACTGCAGGACCTGGTTCGGTGGCACTGAGCGCATCGTGCCCACCGCCAGCGTTTCCGGCTTGTCGCCAGTCAGGATCGTGGCTGTGCCGGTCGCGAGATCCAAAATGGCTGGACCGGGTAATGCCGCTACGGCGCTCTTTGAGCGTGGCGGAATCAGTACGTCTCGCACCTCTATGTGCGAGTTGTCTGGCCCGTCCGTTTCGAATGCAGTACGCGCGAAATAGTTACCTGCCTGTCTGGCGAATGGATGTGCCGGCGGAGTGCCTGCATATTTGAGCTGGCCGACGGGAGGGGGTGGCAGAGTTCCGTGAGCGACGGCGGGTTTTTGCGGATTCTGCTGACACGCGGTGAAGCAAGCCAGTGCAGCCAGGATTAGCGCGCCAGGAACCAGAGCACCAAGGTTTCGCATAGACGGCTCCCCGAGGCTCATGCCAGGCCAGAATTGTTGTCGAGTGGAAGTGGCGAGAAAACCGCGAACTCGGTCGCGACTTTCACGCGCTCCGATCACCGCTGGCGCGGTAAGTTATCCCGAAGAGGCGCCAATGTCAATAGCTCGGGAGTGGCGTCGGCTGGAATGGACTGTCAGCGAGTCCGGAACCAAACGCAGAAATGCGTCTAAGAAATCCTCCGAGGAATGGCAGAGAATCCATAGGGAATTGGTCAGAAGTTGAAGAGTTCCGCAACACGGACCTTTAACGCTTTCGCGAACCGTTCCAGAGTCTCGAACGATGGAGAGTTGATGCCCCTTTCCACCAAGCTGAGGAAATCTACCGACACGCTGGCCGCCTCCGCGAATTGCTCTTGAGTCATGTCACGGGCCACGCGTAATCGTCGCAGGCGTTTTCCGAATTGAACTCTGAGACTGGCCACGAAAAAAGATGTGCTCTTGGCCAGTGTCCCGGAATATGATTACGGGTAACACCGAGCGAGACTACGGGTCATCTCCAATTACGCCGCCGACCGGCGCCGCGTGAGAGAACCTGCGAAGCCGCGAAGGCGGTTGCTTTGCAGTTTCGCTGCGAACTGCTGGTGAATCAAGACGGCTCCCGCGAAGCGCGGTACGCAACGATTGCTCATGAGTTGGCTCAGCTCTGCTGCGGCCATCTCGGCACACCGGCTAGTCGGGACAGGGGCATATCATCGCTTCGTATGGGCATATCATTACTGTGGAGCAGGCTTTTCCGCCATCCGTCCGCAGCGCTTGCGAGAAAGCGCCGAAAACTGGATGCTCTCGCACTCGCGAAGAGTGGTTCATTCCAGATCGGCGGCGAAGCGTGGAAGTGTTATCAGCGGGCCATAGGGCTGGCGACGGAATGTGGCAGGGATGCGCTTGCCGCAATCGTGATGGACTTCGATCCGATCTTTCCCGCTGGTCCAACAGGCACGGACTCGACAGCGCGTAAGGCACTTACATTGCTCCTTGCTGTTGACCCAGTGCCCAGAGCAGCGCTTGAGGCGGCTCTCCGGCTGGCATATCGTCAGGGCGAAGTTGCGCAGATAAAAGATGTGGAGCAACGGGTATGCCTGAGCCTAGCGCGCGGCGGTGACAGCGACTGGCTCGTCTCGAAACTGCTGGACCGCCGTAAACGTGGCCTATTAGTGAGACAGGATATTGAACAGATCATCCAAGCGTACCTCGACACCAGAGGCTTCGAGGCGGCTTCGCCATGGGCTGGCTTCTTTGCACAACTGCCGCAGGACCAACTGCCTCGCGTCCACCAAGTTCAGGCGCTTCTTGGTCGGTACAGTGAAGCGGCTAGCATTGCGGAAGAGCGCGGGGATTACCGCTCAGCCCTGCGATATCTGCTGCAGTCCCCCGGACTGGAAGCAGCACTGCGCGCGATCGCACTAAGTGAAGCACGGGTCCGAGACCCTGAGTCCGCAATCCAGGCCCACCGGCACGCAGCCGAAGCCCTCTGGCATCAGGGCAACCACATGGGTGCAGCAGAGCATTTCGAGAAAGCCGGTGACCTAGATCGGTTGAGCGACTGCTACCTGAGTGCAGGCCGTATCGCCGAAGCAATCAAGTCGCGTGTGGAAATTACATCCGCGTGGCTCACGAGTGCCCGTGACAAGACCGACAACACTGTCCGTCATCTTGTTGAAACAGGCAATCCGTTGGAGGCGATTCGCCTCCTTCATAGCGCAGCCGACTCGTTGCGTGCCAAAGCCAATGCGGATTCCATTCAAACGGAGGCGGCACGACTAGAAGACATCCTGCGCAACTTGGTCCGAACTGCTCGGGCGTCCCTGACGGAAGAGGCGCGCGGTGCAGCACCAGGGGCAGAGGTATTTCGTCGTTGGAGCGCTGTTGAAGAGGCTGCCGGCAACTTTCTGGAGGCAGGGATTCAAGCGGAGTTCGGGCATGATTATTTAACTGCCACGATGATGTTTGAAAAAGCGGGGGCTTACGGACAAGCCTTACGAGCATTCGAGCAGTCTCCGCGAAACGATCAAGTGGAACAAAAAGCCGAACTGCTTGAGCATGGCGGGGATTTGTTCATGGCTGGCCTTTTATACGAGAGTCTCGGTCAAACGGATAAGGCCATTACCTTGTTCGAACTCTCTGGGGACTTCCCTCGGGCGACCAGACTCCTGCGGACCCAACTGGGTGATGAGAACTCCGCGCTCGATGACCGTTACTTGAAGTTAGCCACGAACGCCGGGATCGCTGAAGATGTTGCGCAGCTATGCTGGGACGTCGCGCGCAAAAACTCTCCGATCGACCGAGGTCGCTTTCTGCAGCGAATCAAGCAGCTGATCAAAGAGGGATACGTTGCGGAAGCCTGGTCCGAGCGAGTGACGACTGAAATGTCTGAGATCGACGAATCGGCTCGATCTGCATTTTCGATCCGCGCGATGGAGTGGATGGAACGGGCAACACAAGATGTCTTGAGCCGCTATATTGACATCCTTGGTATCGATCTTGGCACCAGCAATACAGTGGTTGCTCTTTACGATAGAACGCAGGGCCAGCCAGAGATTGTGGAGCTTGAGGGTCAGAAGCTAATTCCCTCCATCTTTGCAATTGATAACACAGGTTTGGAAGTTGTAGGGAAACCAGTTACAGCTTTGCTGAGCAAGGCACCCCGGGCCGTCGTGACGAAGGCAAAACTCGCGATGGGAACTGCGCGGTCCTACAAAGTCGGCGACCGGCTGTACCAGCCTGAAGAGATTTCAGCACGTATACTGCAGTGCGCCCAACAGCGAGCTAGCGAATACCTACGGCGACAAATCGCTGATCGAATGTCTGTTCTTTTGAGCGGCGAAACTCGAACCTCCGCTACGACGGATTGGATAGAACAACACCTTCGGGAGCATCCCCCATCGACTATGTACTCACGGGCGGTAATCACGGTTCCCGCATACTTTAATGACGTGCAAAAACAAGCGACTAGGTCTGCCGCAGAGATCGCAGGTATCAAGTTGCTACGCTTGATTCACGAGCCAACAGCAGCGTGCCTTGCACTACGACAGCATAACCAGGAGGAAGAGACAATACTCGTAGTTGACCTTGGCGCTGGAACACTTGACCTCTCACTGATCAAGGCAGGAAACGGCGTTTATGAAGTCTTGGAAATCGAGGGCGACCCCAACCTCGGGGGCGCCGATCTGGACAAAGTTTTATTCGATCACTTCCACGGCCTCGCTACGACATCCCGCGGACGCGAACTGGATCGGCCTGGGAAGCTGCGACTCTTAGCAGTGTGCGAGGAGTTGAAGATTGAGCTGTCCCTTCGCACTTCGTGGGAAATCGACCTGCTAGCACTGCTCGACAACAACCCGTTCCACATGGCGCTAACGCGGAATGAGCTAGTGACGCTGGCGCAGCCTTGGCTCGACCGAATACGCACCACTTGTCGAAAGGTAACGTCAAAACCAGATCGATTGCTTCTAGTGGGCGGCGGCACACTAATGCCCGCCGTGCGCGATTGCATCCGCGATGCGTATCGACTTGACGCAAATACAGTGGTGGACCCTCTGACAGCTGTCGCGCGTGGAGCGGCCATCCAAGCGGCAATTCTTGCAGGGTGCGAGAAAGATAAGCTCTTGCTTGATGCCACGCCATTCAGCTTGGGTATAAGAGTGTTGGTTTCTCCGGGTAAATATTCGTTCAGTAGGGTTATTTCCAGACATACCATGATTCCTACAAGCCGCTCGGAGAAGTACACGACAGTGGAGGACAACCAAACCGCGCTGAACGTCGAAATTTACCAAGGCGAATCTTCGGATCCAGATAAGAACTTTAAAATCGGTCAATTCAGGTTTCAGGGGCTACTCCTAGCAAAAGCTGGCATACCCGACATCTCTGTAACTTTTGACATCGACGCCAACTGTCTCCTCACGGTGACGGCTCGTGACGCCGCAACCGGACGAGAATACGCGCTCAGTATTGGAGACTCCCATCTACTCACTCCAGCGCAGATGACGGCACTGAAGCAGAGGCTCCAAAAGACTGACCAGTTGGAGGAACTATTTCGAACGGTTGCGCGCACAGCGGCCGCGATTACCGAGTCGCTCTCGAATCCTAATCTTGTTGCTTTGCCACAGCTACAATCGCAACTGCGAGATCTGGTCGCAGAGTTCGAACGGCACGCTTCCCGGTATGCGCCTGAAGCCTCAGATAATGAGGTGCTTCTCGATCTCTATAATCGACGCGAAAGCGTCTCTACCGACGTTCAGCTTCTAATCGACAGGTGGCGTTCGCTGGAGCGGAGTGCAAACGCCTGGCTAGCGGAGGCTTCCCAATCGCGCGCAGATACCGATGGCGCGCTGGATGCCACGCATAGGCTCGTGGCCGCGGGGGAAAACATCTCACAGCGCCTAGGCGACGCCGTCCGGACCGGGACTCACTGCGCAAAGCAGTATCGGCTGTGGACAAGTGTTTTGTCAGCCCTTCCGATCAACCCCGCTTGCGACCCAGAACACGCGATCAAGCATTTTCTGCGCCGATCGAACTACGAGGAGGCCCTGAGCGCGTTCCGGCGCCTCAGTCGTCCTCTGCAGAGGCATCAAGTCGAGTTGGGGCTTGAGATCTGCGCGAAGAAGCATGATCGACGCGCCTACAGTGCTCTACTGAATGAGCACGCCATAGTGCTAGGTGTGGAGTGGCCAGACTTTGCACGGCTCAACAAGTGCATACGGACGTTTGCGGCTTCTGTGGTGCTGGTGCAGTGCGAGACAGCAAATGGGCGAAGTAGTGGAACCGGCTTTGCGATAGGGCGACGCGAGATCGCGACTAATCTCCACGTAATACGCGCGTCCGATGGTGGGGTCGCAGTCCCGGAGGTCGTATCCGTAGTAACCAAAGGTGGGCATCATCGAGTCACTGCTATTGACATTCCTCGGGGCGCCCCGGATGACGTCGCAGTTTTACGGCTCGCCGAGACAGAAGCTGATTTTCAGCCAATGAGGCTAGGCTTCTCGGAGACTGTCGAGTTAGGTGAACGAGTTCTCACAGTCGGCTTTCCTGCGCCTCGGGACGACAACTTTGAAGAGAATTTGTATTGCGACACCGGCTTGGTGAATCGGATCACGAAGAGTGAACTATGCAGCGAGCGAGTTTTTGAAGTAAGTATGGAGCTTCAAGGTGGAATCAGTGGCGCACCGATGCTAAATGAATTCGGTGAGGTAATCGGATTGCTCACTTTCTCGATGCAGCGGGAGCGGGTAGCCGACGGTGGCTATAAGACCACCGAGCGGTCTTACTACGCCATACCCGTAGAAATCCTTCGCCGTTTGATGAAAACGTGGTGACGCACTCGCACGACTAAGATGATTTGCTTTGCGGAAGAGGCAAGAACGAACGCTCAGGGCGGCCAACTTCATGACGGTTGCTCCCAATCTCGGTGCTCATTGGCGACAATCGCTCTAAATTTGGGTGGGTAATCCTTAACGAAGCCAGGTTCCAGTTTGCTTAGCCTACTTTTCAGGGTCATCTTTCAGCTCCAATCGTTCCAGCCGCTGCTCAAGCGCAGCAACCTCAAAGGCTCGAGTAGGGACAGCTTCATTCGCGCTTTTCGTCCACACTCTGCGGACTACTTGTTGATGGCGAATCCCTCCGGGGGTCATCGTTGTCCTGTTGCCGTGTGGGTAAATTGCCTGCCTCGTCTGGAAAATGGCCGTTCCGTAAATAGAACCGCTTTTCATCCTTGCTTCGCCCTTCGAGCCTTGCCATGAGACGCTCATCCTCTCGCCACAGCGCCAGCAGAGCCTTCTTACTCATTCCGTCAAACTTGCTGCGCAGCGGTTTTGTGACTTGTCCCTCTACATAGCCATGCTCTACAAGAAACCTAAGTTGCTCAAGCGTAAGGCACTCGAGGTATCGCTGGAGCGCAATCCACCTGCAAAATTGCCCTTCCCATTCCAATCGTTCGAGTCTGGCTTTAGATACCGGCAATTAGGCAGGCCTCTTGGTGTTCGCGTTCGAGCGATTCTAATCGTGCCTGAATGTCAGCGACCTCAATTGCGCGCAGGAAACCCGTCCCCAAGTAGCTGATCGAATTGGCCAGTTTGGGATCCAGCTTGCCGGCTCTGATTTCAATGATTGACTGCGCCAGCAGATCCCGCAGGTCGGCAGCAGTTTTTGGCGCAGTGAATTCCTGCAAGGCATTAGGGCTGTAGACGGCACGCCGGCGGCCACCCTTGCTACCAAGCTCTGCGGCCTTGCCTGGTTCCGCGTGCAGAGCACAGTACTTCTGCCCGGATCGGGCGCGCGCCCGGCATTGGTTTCCGTCCCGTTTCTTCTTCTGACATTGCATCGCTAGACCTCTTCCCTTATGCGCCCCCACACCGCTAAGCGGTGGGGATGGGGGTTGCCATCACAGTCGTCCCCGCAACTCAACTGTTCCTGGGCGACGTGGATGTACTACCTCTATTGCACAGTTCTGGCGGTGAGTTTGAATTCACCAGGCCGCTCGCCCATCTCTCGCGTTGAGACGCGAATCGCGCTAGTGTCTTTCAGCGCGGATGAGATCGGAGTCAGTTGGGCGTATCGCTGCCGGGCTGAGCGGTTCTTTCTTAGCAACGTGCTGTTCAGCAGCCATATCAACGGCTACAGCAGCAATGCAGTAGAGAGAATCTCGCAGAGTTTCTATCTCCGTGTCGCTCAGATTGCAACTCGACGGTAGCAACGAGCGGCACTTCTCAATGCTCAGCAGGCACACATCTGACGACTCTCGGGACGTGCGCTTGTGGTCTGATCTGTCCAGTCGGACTTGGTTTCGCTGCCGTTTTGGCATGAAAGCAAAAGGCTGGCAAAAAGATGCCAGCCTTGTTTCGTTTGCGGTGCTGCTCAGGAATGGCTTACCGGCCGTGCAGTAACATCAGTTCTCGTCCAGTAAACCTATAAAGGATTTGCTTCGACTTCCTAACCGGCTCGTATCTGTAGTGGAAACACAAGAATTCTGTTCCGCTATCTGGAGAGCGGCTACAAACACGAGTCCGTGCCATGTTGCCGGCTGAACCCGCCCAACGATGCGCGGCGGGGTGCGCAACTACCTTTTTGATCCGCGTCTCTGAAGCGACTTGTCGCCCAACGCTGAGCGCCTGGCAACAGGCATCCGTGCCATGTTGTCAGCTGATCACGCCCATGATGCGCGGCGGTCAAACGCAGCCCAATCGGAGGGCTTCTTGTAAGATGGCACAAGGTATAGTACGGACGGAAATGAATGTCAATGGGTTGGTGGAACTAATCGTTAGTGGTGGAACTAATGTGAAACGCGGAACAATTCGCGGATTGGTAGCCCCCATCCCCGCTCCCACCGGCTGCCCTGTCGAAAGCAGGGTTGCTATGCTAGTTCATTAGCTTGTCTATCCAAGCCATCTGCCACCACCAGGGAGCATGAATAAACCACCAGCCAGCGGCGATGCTTACGGACTTCCGCCACCAGCAACTGTGCTATATCGATGACGCCGAAGCTAAACGCATGGTCGCCGCAGAAACCCATGAGCAGCTTCAGTGTAAGCTGCGGCCGGACGGTGGGCGAAGGTCCATGTTGGGTCGCGCAACCGCACACGTTCGCAGTCCGCGAGCCGGATCTAGGGGATTCGCTAGACGGCTCGATTCGTCAAGGGCGGAATGGATCCGACTACGCACCGATGGTGAAGGCTGTCACGCAGAGGCTGATGTTGCGCTGTGAAGGCATAAATCGCCGCTTGCGGCCGTTTTTCGGACAGCGGAAGTGTCGAACTGTGCTGCGATCCCCTCTCGCGGGATGGCCTCGGAGAACTCACGAGCCCTTCGTCCCTGCTCATTTCCTAGAGTGAGCGGGAAACAACGCTTGAAACCTCGTCACCAATCTTAGCCTGGTGAGAATAGGGGGTCAATCGCACGGCACCTGTTTTTCTCCGAGTCGATTACTTCTATGGTTCCGGTCATCAATGTGTTGCTGTGTACTTTGGAAGCGCCTGCGAGACTGATCCGAAGACCATGGCGGTGCGGATCTCACTGCTTACAATCAATTCCTTCTGATCTGGAAGCCTTTAGTGTTTACGAAGTGGAGAGGCTGAGAGAAGGGGCTCAATTGCCGCCCCTTCTCCCAGACCCTCTTCCCGGCTTCTCGAGGTGTCTTTCGAGTTCAATACCCGAAATGCGTGTTCCATGTCCGCTAGGGAGTATCGTTTAATCACGACTGAGGCATGTTCTGCGGCTTTTATTACCGCTAGGCAGCGTCAATCTCGTAACTTTGGCGCAGTGAATCGAGCATTTGGAGCCATCCTTGGAGTTGGTTCCAACTCAAATTTGCTTGGGACGCCAACAAAATAAAGCAGTTATTAGAATTTGCTCCGGCGGCAACACCCTTTCAAACACCCTTATGCGGTTTTTTGGACCGCGTAACAAGTCGCACTACCCTCTTGTTCGCCTTGCGCTTCTCTTCAGAAACGGCTTCGTCGTAAACATCTTGGGTCATTTTTTGCGAGGCATGCCTGAGCAAACTTTGCACAATTTTCGGGTCATTGCCACATTGCCGGAGGAGCGTTGTGTACGAGTGCCGGAGTGTGTGCCAGCCTTTGATCGGGATACCGGCCTTCTCAGCGAGAGGCTTTATGGAGTGTTGCATGATGCGGCTCAGCCAATACGGCTGCTTGCCGGATTTGACGTGCGAGGCGAACACGTAATCACCGGGCTGGTTGTAGGGAGTCTCCAACTGCCAGGCCTGGAGCTCAGAGATCAGGTCGTCATCGAGCGGTATCGCTTTTTTCGAGGCCTCGGTCTTCACTCGGCCGACCCGCTGCTTGACGATGGAGCGCTTCGGAATAAAGATCTTTCCCTCGACGTCCAGGTCTTCCCACTTGACACCACTGAGTTCACCTCGCCGTGAACCGGTGGCAAAGTCAAACAAAACCATCACCCGCTCCCGTTGAGGCAGCATCTCGTAAATCAGTTTGGCAAGCTGCTCAGCGCTGAGGCGGGTCGGAGTAGACTGCCGGCTACCACCCTGGCGAACCGTTGCAATCGGGTTGATGCGATTCTCCGGCCACCAGCTCCAGCGGCGGGCATGCTCCCACAGAAGGTGCATGAGGTCGCGGATCTTCTTCTTCGATCCTGGTGCCAAGGGAAGTGAGGCGGGCTTTTCTCCCGCCTCGATCCGCTGTTTCGAAATACGTTCAACGTAATGCAACCCAGAAAGCCAAGCCTCGACATCCGGGGCTTTCACTTCATCCAGGCGACATTCGCCCCAGCGGGGGAGAACCCACTTGCGCAGATAGCTGCGATAATTGTCCCGACTGGAGAAGCTGCGGCGCTCATTCGGATCGTCGTCTTGCTCCGAACATTCCTTTTCCAGCCAGTCATTGGCCAACTCGCGCACCAGTTGCGGCGCGCTGCTGCGCTCGTCCAGGCCGAGGCGAAACACCTCCTTCCATTGTGCCTGCTCGGTGGAAAACCGTGAGAGAGGGCCTAACACTGACTACGGCGCCTCCCTCCTTCGCTCCAGCGATATTCCACGGCCCGTCCGCCGACGCGATCGACCTCGACGAGCCATCCATCACTATGCTGCTTTGGCACTCCTCCTCCTGTGTTCAACAGGTTCGCGCTTTGCCTTGTTGATCTGCTGGTTTATCCACGATTCGAGCTCGGATAACCGGAAGCGCCACATGCGCCGGGTACCATCTCCCCAAGGGTGTGCTGGAACTTCACCGCGCCGCGCGCGGTCGAGTAAGGTTGCTTTCTTTACAGCCAAAAAATCGGCTGCAGTATCGGCATCGACATACGGCTCGATGACTGGACGTGGACCAATACACGGTACAGCAGACAGTTCTGCCAAGTGCTTACACCTCTGCTCTGATGTCACGGAATCGGGACTTCGATAAGGCGTCAAAGAACGTCCGTGCGGCCGATCTCGACTGCGCCATGGGTGGCGGCGACTTCCTTACCTATTAATGGCCGGTAGGCGGGACCTCTACGAATTTATAGGCTAACTCAGGTCCGTTCATGCACGATGTGATAGCGGTCACATATGAACGTGATGATTTGAGACGATTTTCAAGGCAGCACGCATACCTGAACAGCCAGCGCCGTTGTCTGCGTGACACGGTGGAAATTAGCACCAAAACCTACCCTCGAACGGACTACCTTAGGTTGTGTGCGGGGTGTGACGTGACCGGCGAGTTTTGTACCAGGGGAAATGTTAGAGAAACTGGTACAAAAGGAGCTGGAGAATGGCACGGAAGAAGCACGGCGCAGAGCAGATCGTTGCGATCCTGCGCCAGATCGAAGTCGAATTAGCCAACCACAAGAACATCGGCCAGGCCTGCAAAGAGGCCGGGATCACCCAACAGACCTATTACCGCTGGCGGAAAGAGTACGGCGGACTGAAGCTGGAGCAAGCGCGGCGGCTGAAAGAGCTGGAGAAAGAGAACAGCCGTCTGCGGCGCCTGGTGACGGAACTGTCGTTGGAGAAGCAAGTCTTAAAGGACGTGGCGGAGGGAAACTTCTAAGCCCTGAACGGCGACGTTGCGCGGTACAGCACGCTCGGGAACGACATCGGTTGTCGGAGCGGCATGCGTGCCGGCTGTTGGGGCAATGGCGAGGAACGCAGCGCTATCGAGTAATCCAGCGCGAGGAAGAAGATGAGCTGACCCGAGCCATCCTGCAGTTGGCCAGCGCCTACGGACGATACGGTTATCGAAGGATCACAGCTTTACTGCGCGATCTAGGCTGGCAGGTAGGCAAGGACCGGGTGCAACGGATCTGGCGGCGGGAAGGGCTGAAGGTGCCGCAGAAGCAGCGGCCACGAGGGCGGTTATGGCTCAACGACGGCAGTTGCGTGCGGCTGCGACCGGAGCACGAGAATCACGTTTGGGCCTACGATTTTGTGCACGCCAACACCCATGATGGCCGAACGCTACGGTTGCTGACGCTGATCGACGAGTATACGAGGAAGTGCCTGGCGATCCGGGCGGCACGGCGATTGAACAGCTATGACCTGATTGAAAGCCTGGCGGACCTGATGTTGTTGCATGGTGTGCCGGAGCATATACGGTCGGACAACGGACCCGAGTTCATTGCCGCGAGATTGCGGAAATGGCTGTCGGCGGTGGAAGCCAAGACGCTGTATATCGAGCCGGGGAGTCCTTGGGAAAACGGGTACTGTGAAAGCTTCAATGGCAAGCTGCAAGATGAATGTTTGAAAGGCGAGATCTTCTACTCGTTGAAGGAGGCGCAGGTGGTGATCGAGCGATGGAGGGTACACTACAACACGGTACGGCCGCATTCGTCGCTCGGCTATAGGCCGCCGGCACCACAAACGATCTTGCCGAAGGAAATGGGGCATGGAGATATGGAAAACGCTGCGCGTTTCCCACATCTCCACACCCCCGACTACGACTACGGAATAAGTTCGAAAAAGGCGCTACACTAACATTCCGCTTGGTACAAAAAATCGGTCAGGTCAGCTGCGCTGATGGCCAGTACCCCTTTAACGGGGTGATACAGGCCCGCGGCGGAAACTTCTATGGGGTGACGACTAGCGCCGGCGGCAACTGCTCTCCAAACTGCGGCACTGTCTTCAAGATCACCCCGGCCGGCGAGTTGACCACGCTTTACACGTTTTGCTCCCAAAGCGGCTGCGCCGACGGGAACCAGCCTGCGGCCCCTCTTGTGCAGGCCTCCGACGGGAACTTTTACGGCACGACGGAGCTTGGCGGAGCCAACAATGACGGCACGATTTTCAAAATCACCCCCGAGGGTACGCTGACTACGTTGCATAGCTTCAACGGTATTGACGGAGCTTACCCTGAGGGCGGGCTGGTGCAGGGTTTGCCCGGCACCTTCTACGGAACAACACCGAGCGGCGGAGCTAACAACGAGGGCACCATCTTCCGTTTGACCATTGTGCGCACATGCAGCGTTTGCCCGAACCTTTGAGTGAAGGTGATCTGGCAGTAACTGTTGCAAAATCCCCATTACACTCCGTCGAAAGTCGCAGGTAACCCGTTTGGAATCTGACCTGACCGATCTTTTGTACCAAGTGGAATGTTAGCGTAACGCCTTGTTAGACCCTAGTCCGTAGTCGTAGTAGGGGGTGTGGAGATGTGGGAAACGCGCAGCGTTTTCCATATCTCCATGCCCCGTTTCCTTCACCAAGATGGCTTGCGGCGCTGGTGGTCTGTAGCCGAGCGACGAATGCGGCCGTACCGTGTTGTAGTGCACTCTCCATTGTTCGATCACCACCTGGGCCTCCTTCAGCGAATAGAAGATCTCGCCCTTCAAGCATTCATCTTGTAGCTTGCCATTGAAGCTTTCACAGTACCCGTTTTCCCAAGGACTCCCCGGCTCGATATACAGCGTCTTGGCTTCCACCGCCGACAGCCACTTCCGCAGTCTTTCGGCAATAAACTCGGGCCCGTTGTCCGACCGTATATGCTCCGGCACACCATGCACCAGCATCAGGTCGGCCAGCGTTTCGATCAGGTCATAGCTGTTCAACCGCCGCGCCACCCGGATCGCCAGACACTTCCTGGTGTACTCGTCAATCAGGGTCAAGAGCCGCAGCGTCCTGCCATCGTGTGTGCTTGGCCCGCACGAAATCGTAGCTCCAAACATGATTCTCATGTTCCGGCCGCAGCCGTACGCAGCTGCCATCGTTCAGCCACAGCCGCCCTCGCGGACGCTGTTTCTGCGGCACTTTGAGTCCTTCCCGGCGCCAGATCCGCTGCACCCGGTCCTTGTCTACTTCCCAGCCTGCGTCGCGCAGTAAAGCCGTGATTCGCCGATAGCCGTATCGTCCGTACTCACTGGCCAGTTGCAGGATGGCACGCGTGAGTTCATCTTCATCGTTCCGCTGGGTCACGATGTAACGCTGCGTTCCCCGCCATTGCCCCAACAGCCGGCACGCATGCCGCTCCGATAACCGATGTTGCTCGCGAGCATGCTGTACCGCGCAACGTCGCCGTCCGGGGCTTAGAAGTTTCCCTCCGCCACGTCCTTCAAGACTTCTTCTCCAGCGACAGCTCGGTCACCAGTCGGCGCAAACGGCTGTTCTCTTTCTCCAGCTGTTTCAGCCGTCGAGCCTGTTCCAGCTTCAGTCCGCCGTACTCTTTCCGCCAGCGGTAATAGGTCTGTTGGGTGATCCCGGCCTCTTTGCAGGCCTGGCCGATGTTCTTGTGGTTGGCTAATTCGACTTCGATCTGGCGCAGGATCGCAACGATCTGCTCTGCGCCGTGCTTCTTGCGTGCCATTCTCCAGCTCCTTTTGTACCAGTTTCTCTAACATTTCCCCTGGTACAAAACTCGCCGGTCACGTCAAATCGATGAGCCTTTAGGAACGCGATTTCCATTCCTATGGGTGGGCTACAAGCCCATGCCGAACTCATTGAGGTCAATGAGCGCTATTGCCTGTTATCAACAGTTACTCAGGAGCATAATTGCACTGTAAGGGTGATTCGGCGAGGTTGGTTGCCCTGGTCGTCGATTCGAAAGATTCACCGGAGGAAACAATGAAAAAGCTAGCGATAGTCCTCGTCATGGGAGCGTCACTCGTGTTCATCCAGAGTGCTACATTCGCTCAGAAATCTGAGCCGTCGACATCGGAGTCGGCGGGTATTGAGCAAGATGTACAGCTGCTGCGGTCCGACATACGCTCCGCGAAAAAGCAGATCATTGCCGAAAACATGAAGCTGTCCGATGCCCAAGCCGGAAAGTTTTGGCCAGTCTACGATGCATACACTCAGGAGAACACGAAGCTAGGTGACTCTAGTTACGCTCTCGTCAAGGAATACGCGCAAAACTACGAGAACATGACGGGCGCTCAAGCCGACAGCCTCGTCGAAAAAATGGCAAGGTTGGACGTGCAAACTGCGACCCTGCGCCAGGAGTGGATTCCGAGATTCCGGAAGGTACTTACCGGGAAGCAGGCAGCGTTGTTCTTCCAATTAGACCGGCGCATCAATCTACTGCTCGATGTGCAATTTGCCGCAAATATTCCGACTATCAAGTAGCGTATAACCAGGAATATTCGCTTGTGACAAATGGCGGAAGATGTCGGGATTTCTCTTCTCACAGCGAAATCAGGTTCCACTTTCAATTCAGGTCATCGTCCTTGTAGTACTTGGTGCCCTTGGCGGTGATCTCGAGCGCCACGCCCTTGTCCGTCATTTGATACATCCAGACACCGGGCGAGACCGAAGCCGCTCCGGCCAGCGCTCCGCCCTTCTCCCCGGTTGTGGCCGCGGCTGTGGATTGTCCGCCGAATTCCCAGCCGGAGTTAACAAACTTGTTGAGCGCCGTTTCGTTTTCGAAGACGAAGATCACGCTAAATTTCTTCACCCCAAATCCGAGGCCGGCCTGGAGTTCCAGAACCTTCATGAACGTCTCCTGCTTGCTCTTGTTGTTCACGGCGATGCCCGCGCCCTTGCCGGATCCGAACAGGAAGATCTTCATGCCCTTATTGCTAAACACTGCATACCCTGCCGCTCCCTGGACTGCGCCTTTGACTTCCGGCTTGGCCTTGTAAAGACGTTGCAGGGTATCCTGCGCCATTTTCCGGATCTCCTTCTGCTCCTCTGCTTTCTTGTCGTCGGCTGCGTGCGCCACAATCGCCAGTGAGCAAGCCAACGTCAGGAGGATGAACCTCAGAATCGCGGTGCCTTTACCTGTTGTGATTGTCACGGCTTTGTACCTCTTTCTTGGTCGAAGTATCTACTCTCCTGCTGCCTTATGCCGGGTCGAATCGCGCAGATAGTCCTCTTTTCGACGAGTAACACGAGTGCGACGCTCTCGCTAACGTCAATGAGCATCTGCTTAACTTATTACCGTTCTTACACCTATCCTCCATTTCAAGGCAACTGGGGAAATCCCTAGTGAGGCAAGCGCGTGCTTTGATTCAGGGGTGAGTTGCTTCCTGTGTTTGGTCCCCCGTGACGAACCAACCGGATTCGCACTTTGGATGAGCGGCATCCGTTCGAGTGAGAGTGCCGACAACTTACGTAAAATCGCCATATCACAAGCAACCCGGCTGGGCGCGCCCGATGTAGGGTTACTGGTGATAACGCCTGTGGCTGTTGAAAAACTCTTTCGCCGTCCTCGCCCTGAAAACTCGACGCGCTAGGATGCCCTTGAAACGATTTTCTCCACCTCGGGATACATTTCTGGTCACTCAATTTCGGCAGTTCCTGCACTTGAAGGGACTTTTTCAACAGCCACGCCTGATTTCGCCAATTGACGTCCGATCTGCTTGTTATACGTCTAGCTAACCCTCCTCAAAGTTACACGTCCTATAAACCGCAGTCTGCGAAAGAGCCCAGTCACAGCCGTTTGACCTAGAACTCGCCCACAGAAGCAATTGGCGTTGCTCGACAGATGCGCACCGCCGATGAAAGCGGCGACAGGCACTCGCCGCTACCGGAGTCGACAATGAGCGCATCACGGACCGGCTTTCTGTTGGCGGTGCTCATCTCCGCAATCGTGGTCCCCGGCCAGCAAGTAGCAAGCGGCGGCAGCTCCCCTGCGGACATAATTTATGCGCGACCCGGGCAGCTCGTTGACGCGGGCGGGTTTCGCCTGAATCTCTACTGCATGGGGAGCGGATCGCCCACGGTCGTCTTCGATTCCGGATACGAAGACTGGGCACCCGCGTGGTCAACGGTGCAGCCAAAGATCGCAAAGTGGACGCGCGCCTGCAGCTACGACCGTGCGGGGGCAGGGTTCAGCGATCCGGGTCCCATGCCGCGCACGAGCGTGCGCATCGCCGCGGAGTTGCACACCGCCCTGCATCATGCCGGCATCGCCGGGCCGTATATTTTGGTGGGGAACGCCTTTGGCGGAGACAATGTCCGCACTTTTGCAGTCCTGTACATGAACGAGGTTGCAGGGATAGTCATGGATGACGCCGACTTCACCGACCTTGAGCCGAAGGAGATGCAGGACGGCGATCGTGATGGACGTGACAAATTCGCTTCTCGGTTGCGTGAATGTGGTAAAGCGGTTGCCGAACACAAGCCGTTGCCTCCTTTAGGGTCAAGCCCCGATGATCGGGGAAAGACTTGCGCGCAGCAATTTTTTCGCGGCTTGCCGGAGAAGGAATGGTCGCCGGAACTGAACGCCAAGCTGCTGGAGATCGCGCAAACCAAAGTCGCATTGTATGACGCCTATGCTTCGGAGATGGAGCAGATGACGCAGGACGAGATCTACCTGGAGCAGCATCGGCCCTCGTATGGCTCGCGGCCCATTCGCGTGCTAACCAGCGGCAACCACGGTGTCGGCCACCTGGAGGAAAAGCCCGCCGACACGCCTAAGCAAGTTAAGTATGAGAAGGAGATGACAGCGGCCCAGGCGCGTTTCTTAACACAGTCTTCGAACTCGAAACAGATCTTCGCTCAACACAGCTCGGAGTATATCCAGTTCGACGATCCGGAGACTGTGATCACCGCCCTTCGTGAAGTATATGACCAGACGAAAAGACCGTAGCTGCGAAGCACTGCCTGGTGGCTCGCAACCCAAAACTACGTGCTGCTGGTCAATTGGTGTTAAATCGCCTTAACACAAGTAACAACGGCTGTCCGGGAAGGTATACCTTCCTTTACAGCTATTTCGACTCTCGGTGAGTCAATGGATTCCACAGCTTAGGGGGGCGCCTTTCGGCGCCCTAATGTTACAGGGCTCAGAAGAGCCGGCGAGACACATAATTAAGGATGCGGCGCTGCTGATCGAGCCGGCGCTGCAACCAGGAACGAGGACAGCATCTTCCGTTCTTGCTGGGATAGGTCACGGCGAAGCTCCCGCAACATGTCCTCTCGATCACATTTGCGCTGCCACTCCCCGATGATCGTGCTGTTGCCGTCAGATCAGGTACAGCACCACAACAGCGGCGACGGCGGTGACCACCCACTCGAACACAACGTCATTCATGCCGCACCTCCTATCGGACTCTCTCCCAGCACGCGGCACACCGAGGTATGGGAGATCCGGTACATCTTCGCCAGTTGGCGGAGGCTGAAACCGTGCTGGCGATCGCGCAGCACGGCGTCACGATCGACGATCAGCCGGGGGCGGCCGATATGCTGCCCTTCCAATCGGGCGCGCCGCATGCCGCTGCGCACTCTTTCGATGATCAAATTGCGTTCGAGTTCGGCGACCGCGCTCAGAATGATCATCACAATGCGTCCCGTGGGGCCGGTGGTGTCGACGTTCTCGCGGAAGGAAACGAACTCCACATGGAGATGTTGTAGCTCATCGACGGTCTGCAGAAAGTGACGGACACTCCGGCCGAGCCGGTCGAAACTCCAAGTCGCCACCACGTCGAGGCGGCCGTGCCGGGCATCGTTCATGAGCCGGTCCAGCCCCGGCCGGCGCGGCGTGCTTCCGACTTTCAACCAGTGTTGATTTCTAAGGAGTTTTTGGTGGAGCTAGTCGGGATCGAACCGACGACCTCATCGTTGCGAACGATGCGCTCTCCCAGCTGAGCTATAGCCCCACGAGAGACTAAGGAGGGCGCTGGGCATCCGTCACGCGTATTGCGAAGCCACGTGCATCAGACCAGCCCCTTGATTATACAAGCAAGTGAGCGCCGCGGAAACGCTTACTCACCGGCATCCCCGTATAGTTGGTGACCAGGCGCGTGAGCGATTGCGTCTGGAGCCTTCAGCAACTGCTCCTTGCTCGCGAAAATTCAACAGCACCAGTTATCCAGCTGGAAGATGCCTTCACAGAACAGAGTCGCCAATCAGGCAGATCCCGGCACCAAGGGTCGCAACCCCCGACAGCGAGGCTTTCACAATCGCGGTTCGATCACTACAATGTAGTCGTCTCATTACGCAAAGCCATCAAAGACCACGGTTTGGTAAAGCGACTGGTTAGCTTTCTGTTCGTCGCGTTGCTTATTGCTCGACACCGAACTCGCAACACGGGTCGCAGACATGGCATTTGGTAATGGAATTGGCTTCGAACTAATCTCGTCGCCATAGATTGGAGCAGCGCATTCATGGTTCGCCTGAAGCAGTTCCTGGCGCTCATCCTCAGTTGGGGAATCCTCCTGGCAACATCTCCGGTTAGTGCCGCGCCAACCGGCGGCATGTATCAGGAGGCCCCACCTGCAAATTTAACGGCTAGTCAGATTGATGCACTGGTTGCACCGATCGCGCTCTACCCGGATGCCCTTGTAGCGCAGGTTTTGGCTGCATCCACGTTCCCCAACGAAGTTGTGGAAGCCGACCAGTGGCTGAAGGATAACCAGAATTTGCAGGGCACGGCGCTTGCCGAAGCTGTGAACAAGCAACCATGGGATCCGAGCGTGCAAGCTTTGACCCAGTTCCCTTCTGTGCTGGATAACATGGCGAACAATCTGTCCTGGACCTCAGCGCTGGGCAGCGCCTTTTACAACCAGCAGGCGGACGTGATGGCCTCGGTGCAGAGGCTGCGTCAGCAGGCCCAGGCTGCCGGAAACTTGAAGACCACGCCGCAGCAAACCGTGACCACCGAAACTCAGAGCGGACAGCAGGTCATTGTGATCCAGCCGGCGAGTCCACAGGTCGTCTACGTACCGACCTACAATCCAACGGTCGTCTACGGTACGCCGTACTATCCGCCGGGATATAGTACCGGCGCCGTGGTTGCCACTGGTCTCATCTCGTTCGGCGTCGGCATGGCTGTGGGCGCTGCCATGAGCGGCGGTTGCTGTGGCTGGGGCTGGAACAGTTGGGGCTGCGGTTGGCACGGCGGGACGGTCGTTTACAACCGCAACACGTATGTTTCGCGCAGCAATATCTACGCCAACGGAAACCGCTACAACAACGGGAACTGGGCGCGGGCCACTCCTTACAACCCGAATCGCAACAACTACAACCGCTCCGGCAATCGCAACACCAACGTCAGCGGCAACAACGTCAATATCAACACGAGCGGAAACCGCACCAATAACATCAACGCCAATAATGGCAATCGCACCAACAACGCCAACACCAACAACATCAATCGCAACACGAACAATGTTGGTAATCGCAGCAATAACGGCAATAACAATGTCAATCGCCAGAATGTCCAGAACAAGCCCGGTCAAAACAATGCGAACCGGCCATCGAATTCGCAATATCGCGGGTACGGTCAGGGGCAGCAGACGGGAACCAAGAGCGGAGCATTCAGCGGCAACAGCGCTGGAGGCAACGCACGTGCTGATAGCAACCGCGGACGCGCCAGCGCTGGTGGCGGCGGGGGCAATCGCGGCGGTGGTGGCGGGGGCAATCGTGGCGGCGGTGGCGGCCGGAGACGTTAGCCGCATAAGCCAGATGTGGAATCAAGTCACCCGAATTCGGATTTGACGGAGGCTGCTAATGTCGGAAATCAAATGGAGAAGAAGTTCGATGAACTGGCGCGCAATATTACCCACTACATCGCTGGCGATTTTGTTCTGCACGCTGTCACCCCTGTCCGCATCAGCTCAGGAGCAAGGTGAAAAGACATTCGCATCGCCAAAGGACGCGGCGCAGGCGCTCTACTCCGCAGTGCAGGCTGATGACAAGTCGGCGACGCTGGCTGTCCTGGGCGCGTCTGCATCCAGCATTATCGAGTCTGGGGATGACGTGCAGGATAAGAACAATCGCGCGTCGTTCGTGAAGAGTTACGACCAGATGAATCGTTGGGAGGGCGTTACGAATGGCGAGCGGGTGCTATACATTGGCGCCGACAACTGGCCTTTTCCGATTCCGTTGAAGAAGACCACGAGTGGCCAATGGTACTTCGATACCAAGACCGGCTTGCAGGAAATTCTCTTCCGGCGCATCGGCAAGAACGAACTGGCAACCATTAAGGTGTGTCGAGCCCTGGCCGACGCTCAGCAAGATTATTTTCAGCAGGCTCACGATGGAGATACCACACAGCAGTATGCCCAGAAGTTCACCAGCGATCCCGGAAAGCAGGACGGGCTCTACTGGAAGACGGCTGAGGGTCAGCCAGAAAGTCCCATCGGTCCGCTGGTGGCGTTCGCTACCGCCAAGGGATACGGCGGACAGCACGATTCTCCGCAGCCCTTTTACGGCTACTACTATCGCATTCTGACAGCGCAGGGAGCGAACGCGCCCGGTGGCGCCAAGAACTACATTGCTGATGGGAAGATGACCGGCGGCTTTGCGTTTGTCGCCTATCCTGCGGACTACCGCAATTCGGGAGTGATGACTTTCCTGGTCGATCAAAGTGGCGTCGTGTATCAGAAGGATTTGGGACCCAACACTGATAAATTGGCTAGCGAGATGAAGTCCTACAATCCAGACCACACCTGGGTAACAGCAGAAACCGGCGACGAGACCGATCAAGCAAACTAATTCCGCACCGTGCGACAACTGCTTCTCCGGCCTTCACGACGCTCGACCGGTTCAGCCTCAGAACCGTTTGAGGTTCGCTGTTGACTCGCACAAAGTCCACGGCGAGCATAGACAGCGCAACGCGTTCTGAGGTGTATCGCCGTCCAAGCTCTTCCCCGTCTCGATATCTTTGCTACGCGCTCCTCCTGCTGATCATTGTCTTCTTCGCATTCATTCGCTACCGATTGCGCGCAATGCCGTTGGAGCGCGATGAAGGCGAATACGCTTATGGCGGCCAACTGATCCTCCAGGGCGTTCCCCTTTACGACCTTGTCTATACGGTAAAGCTGCCGGGCACTCATGCTGCCTATGCCGTCCTGCTCGCGCTACTCGGGCAGTCGCAGGGGCGCATTCACGTTGCCCTGATCTTCGTGAACGCTGCCACCACGTTGCTCGTCTTCTTCGTGTGTACCCGGTGGTTCGGCCACTGCGCGGGGCTCGTCGCTGCCGCCACTTACGCATTGCTGTCAACCGAATCATCCGTTGACGGCTTCGCCGCACATGCCACGCATTTCGTGGTTCTGTTTGCATTGGCAGGGGCCTGGGTTCTGCTCAAGGCAGTTGAATCGGACACGAAATGGCTGCTCTTCTGCTCAGGACTGCTGTTTGGAATTGCCTTCCTGATGAAACAGCCGGGAATCTGCTTTCTGCTGTGGGCGGTTGTGTATCTGGTGTGGACAAATCTCATGCACCCGGTCCCGTGGATTAGCCTAGCTAAGCAGTCCGCCGCAATTCTTTTGGGCGCCTTACTGCCGTTTACCCTGACTTGCCTACTCATCTGGCATTCAGGGGCTTTTCAGAAGTTCTGGTTCTGGACGTTCTCCTATGCACGCGAATACGGAACTAACGTGAGACTGTCTGAAGGTCTGACGTTCCTCAAGCATGAAAGCACCCGTACCATGGGTCCTGCCGTCTGGGTCTGGGTGATCGCACTTGTGGGATTGACAGCATTCCTCTGGAGCGCTCGCGCCCGGGCATATGCATTCCCCGTGATTTCATTCGTTCTGTTTTCGTTTCTTGCTCTCTCCGCAGGCCTGTACTTTCGTCCGCACTACTTCATTCTGTTCCTGCCCGCGGCGTCGATATTGGCGGGATTGGCAGTGAGCTGCGCAACCGAAATGCTACAGAAGTGGAAGCAGTCGCCGGTTTTGAGCGCGGTCCCGGCGTTCCTATTCGTGCTCGCCTTCTACACCGCGGTTTACCATCAAAGGACATTCTTCTTCGAGATGAACGCAGTGCAAGCCTGCGAGAAAACGTACTGGCCTAATCCTTTCCCCGAAATCCTGGAGATCTCGAACTACATAAACAGGACCGCCCCCGAAAGCGCAGAGGTTGCCGTCATCGGTTCGGAGCCGGAGCTTTACTTCTATACTCACCGGCGCTCGGTGACCGGATACATCTACACTTACCCGCTGCTCGAACCGCAAAAGTATGCTGTGACAATGCAGAAGGAGATGGAAGCTGAAATCGAGAGGTCACGGCCCGAGATCATCGTGCTCGTCGACAATCCACAATCCTGGGTGGCATGGTCAAATATGGCTTCACCTGATGAGATTCTGGCTTGGGCTAATAGGTATTTGGGTGAGCACTACGAGGTGGTTGGTCTGGCTGAGACGGATGAGACTAGCACGAAATACTATTGGGGAGTTGAAGCCCGGGATCATCGCCCGAGCTCGCAAAACCAAGTGTATGTCCTGAAGCGAAAGTCTTAAGCATAGCGTTCTTAATCTGCCGAAGCGGTATCTACTGCTTTGTGACGTCCAAGCTCCGCCTTAGACCCGCTCTCAGCTCTCGAGATTCCTCTTCGATTTTGTCGAGCAAGGTCTCAACTTGTCGCAATAGCTCCGGGTCTTCGTCGCGTAACGCCTGCCGAAAAGACTGCACCGCGGTTAGGTTCTTGAACAATTGGATCATCAACAACAACGCCTCCCGCCGTTCGGATTCGTTCCGGTCCTGAATCGGTTGCGCCTGCAGCGCAACGTCAGTTTCTTGGAGCGCAGCGACCTGCTGTTGCAGGGCGACCATGTCTTGTCGAATCTGCTGCAGCAGTTCGACTGCAGCACGATCGAATTCGTGTGCCGGCCGCGAATACCATCCGATGGTCTTGCGCACGACACGCTTCAGGAACACTCCGAGCGCGCCAAGCTTGCTGTTTGGTTCGACCTCTCCAAGCCGCGCTGCGATTTCCGACAGCCGAGCGGTCATTGCAGCTTGGGTGCTGAAGTGCCCCGCCCGGCCGCCAGCAGAGCGATTCCGCACGGCACTTGGACCTTGACCGCCGGCACTATTACTCCTCGCTGCGAGATACCTCCGCACCTCGAGCATGGCCTGCTGCAGGTTCATTGAGGAGGTAATCCGCAGTTTGGGAACATCCTCATTCATCCGTTCTTATTCCTGTTTGGACCGGCGCTATAAGGAAGGACTGTAGCAGGTCCGCAAGACACGGCACATTTTACAGCAGCAGTCGCGCGACGAGCAGTGTGCAGGCGGCGCCCGTACCCGGTTCAATCCTGAAGTTGACCTATGCGGCTAATTGCAGTGTGCTCTTGTAATCCGCCACAAACCGCTCAATGCCTTTTGTGGTGAGTTCGTGACGTAGATCAAAACTCTCCCACGGAGCATTCAGGTCGATCTCTTTGTACGGAACAGGTTTGAGCTGCTTGCCTTTGGAATCGACCGCCTGATAGGCGAAGCGCGCGTCTGGCTGGGGAAGACCTGCGTCAGCCCACTCTTCCAAAAGCTGGGCGGGCGCAGTCGCCAATTCGGTTCCTATGGAAAACGCGCACAGCAAATGCTCCAGCCGGCGCAGGCTTGCCGCCAGCACGTGCACGTGACCATCTCCATGGGCATACATCTTCTTGATGTTCCAGACCAGGTCCATGCCGTTCTCGCCGCGATCGTCGAGCCGGCCTACGAATGGGGAAACATAAACCGGATCTGCTGCGCCCAGCGTTGCAGCGTAGACCGCCGCTGCTTGTTCTTGACTAAAACACAGCGTCATATTAACCCGGATTCCCCGCTGCACCGACATCTGTGCCGCGCGCAAACCCTCCGGCAAACATGGGTACTTGATGTAAGCGTTGGGAATCCAGGAGAACATCTCTTCGCCTTGATTCAGCATTTCGCGCGCGGAAGTGTGGAGATCGGCGAACACTTCAATGGAGACGCCGGCGTCGCCCACCAGTGGCGAAACCTGCTGGACGATTTTGCGGTACGCTTGAAACTGTTCCTGCGAGCTAAGTCTACGACCGCCTGCGATGCGCCTCTGAATTTCGGGATTCCTGGCGACGTAGCTCGGATTCGTAGTCTGACCATCCAAAAGTTCCAGGTGTGTCTTGATCCTCAAAGTCTCGTCGGGATCGCCACCATCCAGCAAGATCTTGGTTCTTGGCCTGTCAGCTACCACAATTGCTCCTCTCTGCCCATAAGTTAGACGTTGAGTAGGGCACCGGTGTTGTGTTTGAAAGCGCAAGTCAAATTGCGCCACGCGATCACACATCACGGATGGAAGTGCGCGACATCACTGCAACTGACGACAAGATCTGCGAACCTCTATTCTTGGCCATCTATGAAATGTTTTCGCCTTTGGCACCTCAGAGCGCATAGGATGGATACTGATGAGGACACTCTTATGAACCGCAATACGACAACCGCTGGCAGGTTTACTTATGGGCGCAAGCTGATCAACGCCGGTATTTCAGGGATTCGCAGCGGCCATCAGGATCTTGGCCCACGCTCGGTTTCTAATAGCATGGTCGCCGCGGTGCCGGATTCCTTCAAGCTTGCCGCTATAGGCGCCTGCCTTGGCCTGTTGCCAGGCTTACTGATGCGGCGCCGCTCACGCGTTTCCACTGCGGTAGCCTTGGCCGCGGCGGGCAGCGCTTTCGGATTCTGCGCTGGACTCACCTGGAAGACCCGGAACGTCACCTCGAGTCTGGCCCACTCGGCTCTACGCGAGGTGCGCAAGGTCAACGACGAGCGTTGGCTTGAGAGGCATCCCATCGACTACGCCTGAGTCGAGAGTCAGCCGGAGCGTACCTCGCCGCTGTCCCCTGCCGTTCACACGTTTAACATCCTTGCGACAAAAAAGATGTCCTCGCAGACTTGAACTGCAAAGCGCAAGGACACTCTACTTTCGGATTTCTCTAGCGACCAACTGAGAGATTACAGTCGCGCCGATTCCAAGGCGCGTGGCTGCTCTACTTCAGCGAAGACATCATAGACGTAATCGTGCGCTGCCAGTGCGGCTCGATCCATCGTGCCGGCTTCAACGCGTTTAAGGATTTCTTCGCGCGAAAGATCAAAGAGCGCGTCGAGAATCTGGGAGCACGTACGCCGATCCGACTGCCCAATCACGAAAAGAGCACGCGCGCTGTGCTGAATGTAATGGGGCGAGAGTAACTGCCGCTTCAGCAGATCCATGATCAATGGCGCTTTGCTGCGATCGAAGCGGCCGGGATCACCGCTGCGGTCCAGTTCCGCGAAGAAGGCCTTGGTCCACTCGTTGTGAAGCTCCCAGACTTTATTGAACAGCTCCAGAGTGAATCGCGTGCCAGCTTTTACGGCGAAAACATTCTTTGCCGGAACAACGCCATCCTCGGTAAGCTCCGGCGATTTAAGGTAACCGTCTTTGGTAATCACTGCCTGATGGTGAGCCAGGCTCCAGAGCCAGGAAACATAAATACGATAGGTAGCGAGGTCGTTCATGAAGCGCAAGCCGAGCTCGTAGTCGTCGATGGCAGCGGCAAAGTTGCCGTTCAGAATCTGATAGCCGTAGTTCGCGGCCATATAAAACGAATGCTGAATGTGTTCGATGGTGATGTCGCCTTTGGGAACGGCGTAGATGTCGTCCCAAAGTTTCTGGCTGAGAAGCCTTTCCGGGGTACCGATCGATTCCTTCGTCACCACAGCTGGTGTGATCTTGCCCTCGGCGTTCAGCAGACCGCGAGCCTGGAATAGACTGCGCTCCGAATCCACAAGACCGCTCTCGGCAGCCGGTACTTGCTTGTCCTTTACCTGGACTGTCTTCTGAGGCGCGTCGATGATACCTTGCAGTTGCTCCAACGATGCCCGCAATGGCACGTTGCCCGCCTGCACATACGCCGGCTCGGGGCTCGCGACCCAGCTTTGCCGGTAGGTGTCGTAAAGCTTTCCTTCGACCCGGCCAGCGAGAACGTCTTCCAACGTGAGCGGCGCACCGCTGTAGTTCGCTGAAGCTGGAATAAAGATCAGACCCAGCAGGCGTTCGCGCAGCTTATCGATCGCCATAGCGCGCAGGGCAAGCGGATTGTAGCGCGCACGGCCATAGGCATCGGCAGGCTGATAGATCATGACCGCAGCCATGCCGCCGATGGGAGCGCCATTGCGTAGTTCCCCGTTCTTCATGCCGGCCATAAGCATGGTTAAGGCGTTGTAGCGCTGATACGCGATCATGTTGGGAGTCGCCATGCCAACCGATTGCGGATCAGGAAATACTCCTTGGGGATCGTCCTTCCACATCTCAATCAGGCTGCCAAGATAATCCCAGCGGCCCACATTGGTTCCCAGCAGCCGGCGACGCAAGACCCAGGCAATCGCCGGCAGATAAAGGCCGGCAATGCCTTCCTCGTAGAGCATCTTTATCTTGAAGGTGCCGGCGGGCACGTCGATCGCACCCTCCACGCTCGCGAGAATCCTCTCGAAGATCAGCGCCTCCCGCGGCGTCTGAATCTTCGGGATGTAGAAATACGCGCCAGTCCCTAGCTTTTTCAGCGAGTCGTAATTATTGACAACCCAAAGAGCGATGATGGGAATCGCGCCGGGAACTGGTCTGTCGTCGACCGTGATGTGCTCGTAAAGGACGTGCAGGCTGGGTGGGCGAACCAGTCGAGTGGGCCACTTCGAGGGCGGATTGTTGATCTGATATTTGCGAACCTTTCCCTTCTTCTGAACTTCATAGGCGCGACTTGCCCACTGGCCCTCGAAGATCTCTTTTGCGTTCTGCAGAGCGGCAAAGATGCCGACCGGCTCGTTGCTGGGCGAACCATCAGGGCGAAAGTGCGGCGGGGAGGCATCTTCGAAATCCGGCATGTTCATCGGCGCCGCGCTGTTTAGCGCGTTAAAAGCCATGTCCAGCGGATGCCACGGACCGGTCAGCTCCAAGCCGGCATTGTCGAGCGGATGAACATCGGCCGGGATCGCTACCTCGTCGTTGAGTCGCCAGCTCCACTCGCTGTCGACTCCGAGGAAGTTGTCGATCATGCCCTGAACAATCTGGCGGTAGGTCGAGGATCTTCCTGTGACCGGATCTTCGAATTTGTCGTCCCACTTCGGCCACGAATAGCGCTCCCGTACCGGTTTGGTCGATTGCAGCAGATTGCGGCGAGCCGTCAGAGCCTGCGCTATTGCCGGGCGAAACTCCTGCGTTAGCTCGGCGATCAGCTGTTCGACATCGACATCGCGCCCGTTCACCTTCCTGGGGCCAAACAAGCTGGGAAATTTCTGGAGAATGTCCTCGCGAATCATGGTTTCCTCACTACGGTCGAATGTTCGAAGAGCGCCGGAACACGTCGTCTTATCCTGCGAAAAGGTTAACAAATAATTAAACGTAATATGAACGGATCGAACGCATCGATTGGACTCTCAGCGTTTGCCTTTGCGGCCGGGGCAGCCTACATGGACTGGCGGGTCCGCCAAAATGGGCGGCCGCGCGTGCCACGTCATCTAACAGAGACGACGTTACATCGCGACGTACGCAAGCATCGCTTCACCCACTACCCGTGATTGCGAGCGTGTAACGATCCATTTCCCGAGATCGATTGGTCCAGCAACTCCATGTAGTGCATAACGGGGAGCGGCTGGCCCTTCTCATTCAACACCGAGCTAATCTGCAGCTGGCATCCGGGATTACCGGTTGCAACCACCTGCGCATGGGTTGAGATGATGTTCTGGACCTTGCGCTCACCTAACTGATGACCGGCTTCCGGCTGAAGCAGGTTGTAGACACCCGCCGAACCGCAGCAGAGGGCCGACTCAGGCAATTCCACCAACTGCAGACCGGGAATCGTGCGCAGCATAGCGCGAGGAGGTTCGCGCAGTCCCTGGGCGTGCTGCAGGTGGCACGGATCATGAAATCCTACCCTTAGCGGGATCGGATGACGGGTCGCCCGCGGCGGCAACCCGGCCAGGATCTCGGATGGGTCTTTGCACTTTGCCGAGAAGGCCATCGCCCGATCCCGGTACTTCGGATCATCACGAAGAAGATAACCGTAGTCCTTCAGAACCGCTCCACAGCCGGCGGCATTGACGACGATAGCGTCGACCTTCATTTGCTCGAAGACGTCGATCAGCTTGCGCGCCATGTCGAGCGCTTCTTTTTCCTGTCCCAGATCGAGCAGCAACGCACCACAGCATCCCTGATCCTGCGGCACCAGCACATCGCAACCCTCTGCAGCCAATACACGGGCTGTAGCTGCGCTCACCTGCGCGGTGAAGACGCTTTGCACACAGCCGGTAACCATTGCAACTGTGCGACGTTTCTCACCTTCAGCGGCGATGCGTGGCGGCAATGCAGCTGACGATTCCTTTTGCGACAGATCGGGCATCAGCCGCTCCATCGTGCGCAAGCTCTGGGGCAGCAATGAGGTCAGGTGCAGGGCGTGCGCGAGACGCTGCAAGCCGAGCGACTGGTAGGCGCGAAGCGCGACGGCCAGCTTCCGCAACCGCTTGGGACGGCTGAAGGTAGCTGCAATCATTCTGCGGAAAATGCGCTCTCGCAGCGGCCGCTGATAGAGCCGTTCCACCTGACCGCGCATGGCCTCGATCAGCTTGCTGTACTGGATTCCCGAAGGACAGGCAGTGACACAAGCCAGGCATCCGAGACAGTGGTCAAAGTGGGATACGAACAGATCGGTTAGTCCGACCTCACCATCCATGGCCATGTTCATCAGATGAATGCGCCCGCGAGGCGAGTCCATTTCCTTGCCCCAAAGGGTGTAGGTCGGACAAGTCTGAAGACAGAAGCCGCAGTGAACGCAGACGCTCGACAGGTCTGCAGCCGGGGGATGATGGTTGTCGAAAACTCGCAGCTTGCTCTCAACTGGGGTTGCGACCGCTTCTTCGATCATATGGCCCCCACAAATCGGCCCGGATTTAATGTCCGAGCTGGGTCGAACTTTTCTTTAATCTGCTGCATTACGGGCAGTCCGTTCTTGACCGCGCCCCACACATCCAGCGCTTCCTTTACTGCGACGGGACATTGCTGCACGACCAGGGTTCCGTCCAGCTGGTCAAGCTCAGCGCGCAAACCGTTCAACACCTCTACGCCGGAGAGCACACGGGCGGCATTGAAGCGCACATCGGCGACGCCGGTGGCTTGAGCAACGACGATGGCCGTCACGGTTGCCGACTGAGCGCGGTCGAACACTGCCTCGCAAAGCAAGCCAACCCGTGCCGGCAGCACACTACATTTGCAGATCACGGAGTGTTCAGAATGCGAGAACAGTTCCTGTCGCGCCCTCCACACATCGTCGGAGGCTTGCACAAACGGCGCGCCGCCGGCGACCTTGCTCAGCTTTGCGGATTGATCCTGGAGGGACTCAACGATGCCTTCGAATCGGATATCCACGGCGATCTGTTGCGGAGTATCCGCACGCAGCTGTAATCCGGTGTACACCAGCTGCGAATCCAGAATAGCGAGCACGAGTTCGGTGGCTTCTGCGGTGCTGGAAAGCAATGCACTGTAGGTCGCAGTGGCAACGGGGATGGGGTGCAGCCGGAATGTTGCCTTGGTAATCACACCCAGCGTTCCGAGCGAGCCAATCACCAGCTTGGTGAGGTCATAGCCTGCGACATTCTTGACGACCTTGCCGCCTGCTTTGATCACATTGCCATCGGGCAGCACAACTTCGACGCCGAGGACCAGATCGCGAACCCCGCCGTAACGAAGCCGTAGGGTTCCGTTATCCGCTGTCGCCAGCAAGCCTGCAATGGTCGTCCGCTCCGGCCACAGCGGATCTGCCGCCAGAAACTGGCCATGCTCTTTGAGTACTTGTTGAAGGCTGGCGATGGTGCAGCCGCCTTCGACGGTTGTGGTCATGTCGCCCCAGGCGTGCTCAATCACGCGATTGAGGCGCTCGGTGGAAAGAACAAGATCAGCCTTCTGCGGACGATTGCCCCAGCCGAGCTTCGTACCACCACCGCGTGGAATGACCGCCAGGCCGGCTGAGCTGCAATACTGCAACACCTTGGCGATTTCCTGCGCGTCTGCCGGCGCAATGACCCTCGCCGGTTGCAAGTCGTCGATGATGTCCCGGGAGCAGGCTGGCCACATGTACTCGCGGCCGACAATCGCCTCCAGGTCAGTCCAAGCAACTTCTATCGGGTATTGATTTTCATTCATAGTCGACTCCGTCGACCTGCTGGCCCACTAAGGGCAAGATGTGCGTCACAAATTAGTACCTCTGGGCCAGACCCGCGACTTCGATGGGATGTGGCTCGTATGCGATTGGCCGTTGATACTGATGATCCGTGCCAGGAAACATCTTGGTCGGATTGCAAAGATCGTAGGGATCGAACGCTGACCGCAGGCGTTGCATGGCATCGAGATCAGCCGCCGAAAACATCACTGGCATGAAATGCTTCTTCTCTTCGCCAATACCGTGTTCGCCGGTAATCGACCCTCCAGCTTCGACGCACAGCCGCAGGATCTCTTCAGCCAGGGTCATGGCCCGCTGCTCCTGGCCTTCAATGCGGCGATCGTAAAGCACCAGCGGATGGAGATTGCCGTCGCCAGCATGGAAGACATTGGCCACCCGCAGCCCAGCTTCCGCGCTGAGGCGATCAATCTCGCCAAGAACTCGCGGTAATGCAGTGCGAGGGATGACGCCGTCCTGCACCAGATAATTAGGCGAGATGCGGCCGACTGCGGCAAATGCTGCCTTGCGTCCTTTCCAAACTGCCATGCGTTCGGCGTCTGACTTGGCCAGTCGTAGCTCCCACGCTCCGCACGAGGTGCAGATCGGACCCACATGCTCCATCAGAACTTCGACCTCGCGCGTTGAACCATCGAGCTCAACCAGCAGCAGTGCCTGGCAGTCCGGATAGTTGGCGTGGACCGCAGCCTCCGCTGCTTCCAGCGCCAGGCGATCCATGATCTCCATAGCCGCCGGGAACATTCCAGATGCAATGATGCTGGTGACAGCCGCTCCGGCTTCACTGCTGGAATTGAATGCGGCCATCAGGGTCTGTATGCATTCGGCTTTCTTAATGATGCGCAGCGTAATCTTGGTAACGATGCCGAAGGTTCCTTCGGAGCCTACGAATGCGCCGACCAGATCGTAGCCCGGGCAATCCATGGTGTGGGCGCCAAGCTGAACCAGCGAACCGTCGGAGAGAACAACCTCGAGACCGAGAATGTAGGTAGTGGTGACGCCATACTTGAAGCAATGTGCGCCGCCGGAATTCTCCGCCACATTGCCGGCTACGGTGCAAACGATCTGCGATGACGGATCGGGCGCATAGAAATAGCCGTTGCCCGAAACGGCGGCCGTGATGGCGGAATTCGTTACCCCAGGCTCGACGATCACCCGGCCATTGGGCAGGTCTATATCAAGGATGCGATTCATGCGCGAGACGCCGATCACGACGCCGCCCTTGACGGGTAATGCCCCGCCGCTCAGTCCCGTGCCCGATCCGCGCGCGACAAACGGAATTCGCTCGCGATAGCAGAGCTTCACGATCCCCTGCATCTCTTTGCTGGATGCGGGCAGAAGAACCAGCTCGGGAACTACGCGGAAAAGGGTAAGGCCGTCGCACTCGTAGGTTCGGAGTTGTTCAGGCGCTGTAACTATCCCGGCATCCCCAACGATGGAGCGGAATTCACTGATCAGCTGAGAGTCCATTTCGCAACCCCTGGTGTGCGCTTATGCGAAACTGACGTTTGGAAGGAAAACGCTTTTGCTGCGCGTACCAATTAGGACAATATTCTTGGCGCGGGCGGTTGGCGGTGATGTCACTCACAGCCGCAAGTGACTGAAGGGGTTTCCACTCCACTACAGGTGACAGAAGGCGAATTGCGGCGGCAGCCCGGACTCGAGCGATTGCTCTAAAGACGGGCGAGGGTATTTAGCTGGCGGGAAAGCTCCCGGTGCCAATCCAGAATTCTGCAAGCGAGCTCAGGTTCTTCTTATAGTTGCGGGTTACGGTGTATTCTCTTCCACCCTTCAAACGAAGCCCGTACTCTCCGGTAGCGCGCGGGCGGATTTCCTCGACAAACGATGCATTCACTAACACCGAGCGATGGATTCTGAGAAAGCCGTACGGCTTGAACTTCTCCGCGATGGTCGAAATGGACTCTCTCAGCAGGTACGAACCTTTTTCCTGCTGAAGCAGAACGTAGTTGCCCTCGGCATGAACCGCAGTCACATCATGGGGATCGATAAAAAGAATCCTGCCATTACTCTTGACGCCGATCTTGCACGAGTTCTGCTTGGGCGTCTGAACGTAGGGCAGCAACTGCAGCAACTTTGCCGCCCGCTCACTGGCGGTTCGGCGGGAGGCAAACTCCAGCGCCTGATTTACCCGCTCCGTTGAAAACGGCTTCAAGACATAATCCACTGCATGTTTCTCGAACGCGGCCACCGCGTGCTGCGAGTATGCAGTCACGAAAACTACGGACGGTAACGGTCGCGGGATTTGCTCCAGACGACTCAGCAGCTCAAGCCCCGACAACTCCGGCATGCTGATATCGAGGAGCATCACGTCATAATCATCTTTCGCGAGACGTTGCTGTGCTTCGATCGCATCGCCCGCCGCGTCGAAGCGCTCCACATCGGCCCTGGCCGCCAGAATCTTTGCCAACGCCGTGCGAGCTAGAGGTTCGTCGTCGACGACAAGAACGCGCATAACGGGTCCTTCCCTTCCACAACACTCTGTACCGAGTGCCTCGGTATGCCGGTAGGACGGGAATTTAAAGCCGGCAGAGTCAAAGTCACAGTGACGGTACGGTCCTCGCCGAACATCAACGCCAAATGCGCCTCACCCGAATACAGATATTTCAAGCGTGCTTCAACATTCCGCAGCCCTATCCCCGTTCCGTTGGAGGTCTTGCCATCGGCACTGTTGCGAACGCGGAGGGTAAGCATTCCGTCACTATTCGCCGTCGCCACCTCTACCCAGCCTCCCTTGCGCGATGGGGCAATACCATGTCGAATAGCATTCTCCACCAGCGGTTGAAGGATCATCTGTGGAACTAGAGTGCGGGACGTCTCGGGAGCGACTTGCCAATCGACCCTAAGCCGGTCGCCGAAGCGCATTTTCTCCAGGTCGAGATACTCACGCGCAAAGCGTATTTCGTCTTCCAGAGCAATCAGATCTGCACCGTCGCGCTCGAGGGCGGTCCGCAACAGATTCGAGAGCTTGAGGATCATTGCTCTGGCGGTCTCGGGTTCGCTATCGACCAGGGTGGCAATTCCATGCAGGGTGTTGAACAGGAAATGAGGTTGGAGCTGCATCTTTAGCGCCTGCAGTTCGCTGGCAGCCAGGGCTTGCTGATACTCGTACCTCTCGGCTTCCTGCCTTCGCACTCGCTTCAAATACTCATACGCGTGCGCGGCGACAACGATTGCGATGTAGACCTGTACGTCATCGGCAAAGCTGGTGCTGATGATTTCAAGCCACCATTGGAAAGACCAGGAGCCAAGTTTCGGCAAAGCATCGGACGGCGGGCGGATGACCGCCCATGCAATGGCCGTATGCAAGAGTACGAAAGGCACGGCTCCCAAGGCCCACGCCGACACATAGCGGACACGGTTATTAATCTTAATAAGGTATTTGCTGACCAGGAAAAAGATTGGGGGCGTCCATAATGCGAACGGAAAGGCATGGACTATCGCCTGCGCCGGCAGGCCGAGGAACCACGACCAGGAAAGCGGCTGATTCGCGGGCCTGTACTGGACGCCCATCAGCAGTGCGATCCCAGACCAAAAGGCAATAGCGAGCAAATACGCCCGGGCGACTCCAGCTAGGCGGGGCAACTGCATTCCGACATTTTAACCCCGGAACCAACCTGTCAGGTGGGCGACAGGCCCGCCGAGTAACTATCCCGCAATGACGGTTGCGGTGGACTGCACGTGTCCATTGAAAGTTAACCCGCGGCGGGTGCGAGCCGAATGAGCCACGTTGTATTGTGGAGTGGTGCGAAGAATTCTCGTTGTCGTAATTGCGCTCCTTGTTGTTGGGTCGATCGTGTTTGTGTTGACCCGGTCGGCGGTACCGGTCCTCGACGTTGTCCCTCCGGTGACAGTTCTCGGCCAGGCTACACCCATTGCCGTGCAGGTGCGCGACCCCCACGGCGTCCGCAGCCTCGCCGCATTCGTCGAGCAGAATGGCTCACGCTACCAAGTGGCGGAGACGGCCGAACCCTCAAGCGGGGCAGATCGTACCTGGAACTTCACCGCCGGCGTCAAGACTACGCCGCAGCTGAAAGACGGAAAGGCGAAGCTGATCGTTGAAGCCACGTCGAACGATTTGCTTCACAAAACCGGCCATCTGGAGCGCGATGTGACTGTGGTGACGCAACCACCAAGCGTGACCGCCGACACTGAGCAGCATTACCTCTACCTGGGGATGGCTGACCTGGCGACGTTCACGGTCTCGGGTAATTGGACCGAGGCGGGCGTGCGCGTTGGCGATGAGAAATTTCGCGGCTGGCCCATGCCGGGCGGCAAGCCGGGCGTCTTTTCGCTATACGCCTTCGCCTGGAACATGCCTCCGGGAACCGTACCGCTGGTTTATGCCTCCAATGGAGCCGGAAACGAGGCGACCAGCCCGCTGGTGGTTGTGTTTCCAAAGAAAGAGCAGCCTAAGTACACGACGCACGACCTGCAGGTGAGCGACGCCTTCCTCAATAAGGTTGTGAACGAGCTTGACCCGAATGGAACCGGTGATCCTATCGCACGGTTCGTCAAGATCAACAGCGAGATGCGGAAAGCCAACAATCAGACGCTTTCGGATCTGCGTCTCAAAACCGCGGACAAGTTCCTATGGTCGCAGCCCTTCATTCGGCAGCCGCACTCCCAGGCGGAGTCCAGCTTTGCGGACGTGCGGAACTACATGTATCACGGCAAGAAGATCGATCAGCAGGTTCACCTGGGATACGATCTGGCAGTGACTCAGCATGTCGGGGTGCAAGCGGCTAACGATGGAAAGATCGTTTACGCAGCCCCGCTGGGGATCTATGGGAACTGCATTGTGGTCGATCACGGCTATGGCCTGCAGACAATCTACGGCCACCTCAGCCGAATCGATGTTCGTGTAGGCGACATGGTGAAGCAGGGCCAGGTGATGGGCCTCAGCGGGATGACCGGCATGGCAGGAGGCGATCACATCCACTTCGCTATGCAGCTCGACGGCGTGCAGATCGATCCGAAGGAATGGTGGGACCGGCACTGGATCCAGGATCACATTGCTAAACGGGTTGAACTGCCCGGATTCTCCAAGTAAGACAAGCACTCCGGCGATTCGTGATTCCCGCGCGAGCCACGAAGCATCCAATCCGCTGCGTTCGTTGGTTACCCAGGTTGAGGAGATCTCTGTCTTAACAAGCGATCCGATGAGTGCGCCCCCAGCAAATCAGAGAGCGAGCCTGGCCGATTATCTGGCCGCGGAACGAACGCTGCTTGCCTGGATTCGCACTGGTCTGGCCTTGATGGGATTCGGCTTCGTGGTAGCACGTTTTGGGCTCTTTCTGCAGGAGTTTCAGGTCGTCGAGCACGTTGCGCTCGGACGATCATCCGGCCCATCGCTGTGGTTTGGGACGGTACTCATCGCAGTCGGAGTGCTGGTAAACATTCTTGCGGGATGGCACCATGTGCGATTGATTCGCGCCCTCGATCGAGGTGACACGGAACACTCGCGGCCTTCGATTCAGCCCGTGGCCATTGCTTTCTTCCTGGCGCTGGTCGGACTGGCGATGGCGGTTTATCTGCTCCTGGTTCGGAGTTCAACCGGCCCGCATTCCTGATATCGGCAAGGAGATCGGTATGTCGACAACCGCTGACAATGGCATCGTCAACCTCCCCAGCAATCATTCTGTAGACGAGACGACGGAAAGTCTCAAAGCAATTCTGCAGGCGAAAGGGCGTGAACCTATTCGCTCTGGTTGATCACAGCGGAGAAGCAGAAAAAGTGGGATTGCAGATGCGCCCCACCAAGCTGCTGATCTTTGGCAGCCCGAAAGCCGGAACTCCCTTGATGCAGGCCGCGCCGAGCATCGCGATCGACCTTCCGCTGAAGATCTTGATCTGGGAGGACGCGCAGGGCAAGGTGTGGGTTAGTTATAACAGTCCAGCGTACCTGCAACAGCGCCACAATCTTGCGCCCGAGTTGCTGAAAAACATCGCGGTCGTGGAAACGCTAGCGACAAAGATCGCGCAGTGACACGCGGCGGGGTTGCTTCCGTTACGGCGAGCGTGGAGGCATTCGATTCAGAAGGGCAAGGTACGTGAGCCCGTACCTGCAATCATCCTCCATCTGTAAACTCAGGCGTCGACGGCCACATGGGTCTCGGTTCTTTCAACGCCCGCCATCTTCTGCAACTTGTCAATGACGAGCGAGTTGAGGTCCTTCCAGTCCTGGAATTCGACGACGGAGTAAACATCGCCGGTGCCCCAACAGGCATCGGCCATCTTTACACCCGGCAAACCACCCATGACATTCGCGATGTCGCGAGCGGCGCCACTTTTGGCAGTGATAACAACGTACGCCTTCATACCTACCTCCGGAGAGCTGAACTAGCGTGTTGCTTTGACAATATGACCATCCGAGCCGCGTGTCAGTGACGTAAGGGCCTGACCTTCCCGATTTCGTAAAGTCAGGATCAGCGGCATACCTCCCGGCAAGGCAAGAAGGCTGTTTTAGCGAATCGGACGCATGGACTGATCTCTCGGGAGATCGTCGTGGTCGGGGCAAAACGCTACTTGGGCATCCGCGAGGCGACGTGTGACAGTTCCAGCTGGAATGGTTCCGGTACAACGTGACCGATACCGGAGTAGGGGCGGTTGAGCGACAAGATCAGAAACATACTGAAGGAAAGCACTCCCGCCAGACAAGCGGTCATGATGGCCTGAGTCGCAATGCCCTCGTGGCCGACGAAGTAGGTAAAGCCGACGAGGAGGACCCCTGCCACCGTCAGCAGGCACCACAGGATCTGCGGCACGGCGCCATGACCGGCAAAAAGCCGCGTTCGGCGCAGGTCGGAAAGTTCTGTCAGGTGCCTGAGTGATTCGTTGAAGTAGCCTTGCAGTCGAGGGGTATCCGGCTGTGCGGTTCCATACGCATCCCATAGCCGCTGCACCGCCGTCCAAGTCCGCTCGCTGTTACGACCTTGTTCCATGGCAGGAAACTCGTCTTCCACGACGGCGTTGAGGTACTCCATCAAAGCCACTGATATGTTCTTGCGCAACTCGTACGGCATTGCGGTGGACAGGCGCGAGAGGTCCGCAATCTCGGTGGCTTCGCGATTCAGATTGGTGCCCGCATCCTTGAATCCACCCCAGACAACGTAGATGGCGAAGGCGATAAGAACCGCATAAAGCGTTCCGATGGTGTGAAAGTAACAGCTGGCAAGCTCATGGTGGCGCTTTAACCATTCCGTTCGCACGTTGCGGCGAACGATCAGCAATCCGATGACAGACAGCATGATCGAGCCGAGGACCACGACAAGACCGACCAGAAAAGTGCTCATTTGAGAAGCATCATGGGACTAGCGACGAAGAAAGGACACAGCACCTGTCACCTATCAACGTGACTAGAACGGAATCACGGCTTGAATCCCGCCAAAACAATGCTTGACGGTGACGCTGAAAGCTATACATGCTCAGTGGCCAACGCCGGCTGCGCATAAAAGGCCATATGCGAGGTGCTTCGTAGCTTCTCGGCAAGCGCGTCGGCGGTTAAAGGCTCGCTGAAGTAGTAGCCTTGAATCTCGTCACACTGATGCGCGCGCAGGAACGATGCCTGGGCTTCGTTCTCAACACATTCCGCAACTACCTTTAGACCGAGGTTGCGGGCCATACTAAGAATCGAGCTTACGATTGCCGCATCCTCCACATCCACGTTGACATCGCGCACGAATGACCCGTCGATCTTAAGCTTGTGGACGGGAAACTGCTTCAGGTAGCTGAGGCTGGAATAGCCGGTACCGAAATCGTCAATGGAAAGCTTCACCCCCATCTCTTCCAGTTGTTTCAACATCTCCAGCACCGCATTGGTGTTGGACAGTATCAGGCTTTCCGTAAGCTCCAATTCCAGGTATTGAGGAGCCAGACCCGTATCCCGCAGCACCGTTTTCACCAGGCGCAGAAAGCTGGCTCGCCGGAACTGGACCGCCGACACGTTTACGGCAACCGGCATGGCAGGAAGTCCTTCGTCCTGCCATAGCCGGGCCTGCGCGCACGCTGTCCTGAGCACCCATTCGCCGATGGGTACGATTAGACCGCTGCTCTCCGCCACGGGAATGAACTTCTGTGGCGCTACCAGTCCCAGGTCGGGATGTCTCCAGCGGAGCAGTGCCTCGCATCCTATGATCTCGCTCGTCGCCAGGTCCTCCTGGGGTTGATAGACCAGAAACAGTTCGTTCCTCTCCACCGCCATCCGCAGGCTCCGCTCCAAGGTCATACGTTCCATCGCCTGGACGTTCATCTCGTGGGTAAACAATCGGACAACATTACGCCCGTGTTCCTTGGCGCTATACATCGCCAGATCTGCATTCTTAAACAGAGCTTCAATATCGTCGCCGTTGTCCGGAAAAATGCTGATGCCCACGCTGCAGGTAACGTGCAGGGCATTGCCCTGGATGACAAACTCGCCAGCCATGGATTTGACAATGCGTTCTGCGGCCTTCACCGCGTCGGCGGTTTCATTGACCGCCGTCATCAGGAGCAGAAACTCGTCACCGCCTAAACGCGCCACCGTATCCGGCTCCCGCGTAGCCGCCTTAAGGCGCTCGGCAACCTCTTGCAGCAGCAGGTCACCAACGGAGTGTCCTAAGGAATCGTTGATGGTCTTAAAGCGATCGAGATCGAGGAATAACAGAGCGACTTTCTCGCGATGCCGGCGAGCGCTGGCCAGCGCCACCAGGATTCGATCGCGAAGCAGGGCGCGATTGGGCAATCCCGTAAGGGCGTCGTAGTAGGCTAGAAACTGGACCCGTTGCTCAGCGGCTTTGCGCTCGGTGATGTCCTCGACCATGCCTTCGTAGAACAAAACGTTGCTATCGGCGTCAGTCGCCGCGCGAACGTTCGCCAACGCCCACTTCTTACTGCCATCTCTGCTGTAGACTTCGCATTCCACACTCTGCGGAGTGCCCTCTGTGCCCAACACCTGCAGGAATTCCTTAAACGCGCCGGGCTCGACAAACAGCTGGCGTCCCACATCGGAGACCTCCGCTAGTAGCTGTGCGGGAGTATCGTAGCCGTGGATCCGCGCTAGAGCGCGATTAATGCTGATGGGACGACCCTCGGGGCTTGTCTGAAAGATGCCGACCAAGGCATTTTCAAAAATAGCGCGATACTTCTCCTCGGCCCGTCGCAACTGCTCCTCGGCAAATTTTCGCGCCGTGATGTCCTGTTTGATGGCAACATAGTGGGTAATCGCGCCGGTGCCGATGTGCACTGGCGTAATCATCGTCTCCTCGGTGTAAAAGCTGCCATCTTTGCGGCGGTTAACAATTTCTCCCTGCCAGGTCTTGCCGGAGGTGATCCTGGCCCACAGGTCGGCATAAAAGGCGCGGTCCTGCCGGCCCGACTTCAATAGGCGAGGATTTCTCCCCAGAACTTCTTCCGGCCCGTAACCAGTCAGTTGGGAAAACGCCTGGTTGGTCCACAGGATTGTGCCCTGGTTGTCGGTAATCACGATGGCATTGGCAGCCGCTTGCAGCGCCGCAGCCTGCAATAGCAGCCGTTCGTTCGCCGCATGACTCTCATCGAGATCGAGGCCGATTCCGAGCATCCGCAAGGGGCGCCCTGCGGGGTCGCGAAAGACACGACCTGCCACGGCACGCCAGTGCACGCTACCATCCGGCCATATCATGCGGTAGGGGACGTAGGGATCCTTGTCGTCATGAAGCCCAGCCTCGATTGCCTCCTGTATTACCGCTCGATCCTCGGGATGGACCGAGTTCATAAATAGCTCGAAGCTGGTAGGAGAATCCTCTGGCAATCCCATTTGTCGACTGGCGGCTGCCGACCAGACCATCTCTCCACTCAACAGGTTCCAGTCCCAGCATCCAGCTTTTGCCGCCTCTAACGCCAGGCGCATTCTCTCTTCGTTTCGTTGAAGCTCGACCTCCATCTCTTCTTGGCGCGCCTGCGACAGCCGCAGTTCCCGTTGGTCTTCCTTTTGGTCGGTAACGTCTTCAAGAATGGCGATGATGCCGGTGATCGCGCCGCATTGCTTGCGAATGGGTGCGGCCCAGAGCCTCGCGTCAATCCACCGACCGTCTTTATGTTGCCGTCGTACATCTTTACCTTGGATCGTCGCGCCCTTAAGAATATGGCGCACTTCCGCTTCGTATTGGGCACGGGCTTCAATGGCAATCAGAGGATTGGCTCGACCCAGTACTTCACTTTCGGTCCAGCCGAATAGGCGCTCGGCCGCCGGGTTCCACCGCCTGATTTTCCCTTCCGGATCCAGCTCCAGGATTGCCAGGGGAGCAAAGCAAATGAGTCCTTCCAGAGAATGTTGCGGACTGTCGATGACACCAGTTTGTCGAGTGCAGATATCCGCAGCAGGCGACATGGTCAGCAGCACGTTTTGCGCGGCTACGAACTGGCTATCTGAGTATGACGCCCGCCGGCGATGGAGCGAGGAAACAGAATCGCCCATGGGTCCGAAGTCTGGTGACCCCGACGCAGCGTTCTCTCGCTGACGCTCTTGAGTCCCTGGGCTCTGGCTCTTGAAGTTCTTTTGTTCTCCCAAGCATCGGGTCCAGGGAGTCATCAAGAGTTGCCAATGCCCGCCGGTTGCCGCGGCTCCTTTCAACAACCTTTCTATCGGCAACCTGTCTCAGTGGCGTCAGTGTGGATTATCGAGGGTCTCAACCCTTTACCGCGCGGGAATGAGAGGTTCCGACTACCCCGCCTAAGCGGCAGCGACCAACGTCTTTGTAGCAACAGATAAAGTGTTGTGTTACGAGGGCTGGGGTTGGTGTATCACCGAGTCTCTCCGAGGAACAGCCCCAGATCGGGCCAGAGTCGGCTCCTTACTCTTTTGGGTCTCCAGCGGGCCGGTCTATCGTGTGTTGAGGATCAATCCTCGGAGCTTCTCCTTCTTTGCAACAGCTCCGCAATCTTTCTTTCAATTACGTGCACAGGTTCCAGCTTGCAGAGGTAGCCGTCTACGTGCTCAAGGCCAGACGGCAGATCACTGGAGCCCGAGAGCAACAAGATTGGAACTTCTGGCTTTACCTGGCGCATGAGTTGGGCAAGCTGCGTTCCGGTCATGCTATCGAGAAAGTAGTCGAGGATCACCAGTCCCACAGGCTCGCTTTTCAGAATCCGCAGAGCAACCTCTGCTTCTGCCACCGCGCGGACGGCATGCCCATGAGTCTCTAATACCAGCTTGCGAACGGAACGGGCGGAGGGGTCGTCATCTACCAGAAGGATCAAATTTCTGCCGATTTCAACCATCCCAGCCCTTTCCTTCACACTCGGGGTTATTCATTGCTAAAGTGTCGCCAATCCCGGGTCTGGGAGGTTCTTGTCGCAGCGGACACCATGCTGCGAAAACTATCAGTTCTTTCGGTTCTGCCCGCGTCCGGCGGCCTTTTGTTCCAGAATCAGAACAAGGAAGAAATTGCCGCTGACAGTTTTCGCTGATCATCACTTCGGTGGGTTGGCGTACGGCACGAATGCTGAACGGAAGCTGTTATTCGAAGGTGGCCATCAGCCCGCGCTGTGTGGGTGATTCAACCCGGCTCAGGTTGTCAGGCTCAGCTGTGGAACGACCGCAGCAGGGCGCTTTCAGTTTCCGTTGGGAGTGAGAGGATAACCACGCACACTACGCAACCCGGCGCTAACGCGCTACAAGAGATGCCGAAGAGATCCCCTCAAGGCGTGACTGCGCGGCTTCATAGGCCTTAATTGTAGATTCAAGGTTGGTGTTGAACAGGGGCAGCATCAGCTCCACTTGCAGAGACACAAGCGTCCGAAGCGCCAGAATACGGGTCATAAGAGCACGCGAGACCAACAGCTGTGCGGCTGCAGATACCTCCGGCGCCTGCGAGTGTCGAGAGAGCGCCCCGATCGACGTAAGCACTCTGGCATTGAAGGCGATCCTACGGACGTACTCGATCAAAGCGCGCGTCCGTTGGCGTTTCAGTTTCAAGAAGTCAGCCTCGGGGAGATTCGCGCGCAAGAAGGTCAGGTCTTGCGGGTTCAGCAGATTCAACAATGCCGGCATGTGGAGGGGCTGCAATTGACGAGAAAGGCCAACGGGATCGCTTTCGACTCTACGCCGGCGGATCAAGCGCGCCAGAAAGAGTATGAAGGCCAACGCCACCAAAACCACAAATATCGTAGTCATGATCTTGACAGAAAGTCCCCCAGTGCCCGATTCCATTCCGTCAACTGCGCCGGCGAAGGACTGGCCACCAGTGCCTCCGCCTCGCGGTCAACCGATATGGCGTAATAAGCCCATACACATGTGGCCAGAGTTGCAGAGATCGGCTCTAGCCAGATATAGAGGTGGTCACCCGAGGCCCCCAGGAAAGCTCGCAAAGCAGCTGCGATGGCCTCACCCGACAAGGTCAGTCCCAGGCCAACTGCAATACCGAAAGCAAACCTCTGCCACACAATTCCCAGGACTCGGCATACCAGGAAAAGTACCAGCAGAACACCGATCTCTAAAACGTGAACACTGCGTTCCAAGCTGATGAACCTCTCTATGACCGGACTTGGCGAGCCTACACTGCGTGCAGAGGCAGCCAAGAGAACCGAAAGAACAATCATAACCAGCGCGGCTGACTGAAAAAGAATCCTTCCCATCGAGCGGATCGCCTCATAGGGAGCGAATACATGCGAGAACAACTCCTGAACCACCAGGAAGGTGAGAACCATATCAATGAACTCAGCTCCCCAGTAGACATGGAAATATGCGCGATAGGAGATTCTGTGGGCTACATACGATGTGGGCGCCAGCAAGACGTGAAAAACGCAGTAGCTCCAGAAAACGGGAATCTGCTTGAGAAGCCCGCGGTGTATGATCACTACCGCTACAATACATTGCAGCAATGGGCCTAAAATCCATAACGCGCCCTGGACCAGGTTAATATGCATTTTGCGGGATGCAACGGCAGAATAAGGCTGCCAGCGGCCTCCCGCAAGAGAATTCGCTGTTAGCTGCAGTTCTGAGCGTTCGGATCACACATGGGCGGCGGGCTGGTTTGGGTATAGTGACCAGCGCCCCCTTGCTTCGCAGAGCCGCTTGTTTGGCTGAGTGGTTTGGAGGTGGTGGCAAAGCTAACTAGCAGCAGTAGAGACATAAGAAATTCCACGGGAAGCTCCTTTGGAGTTGGCTTTCCCGGGCAGTTTGAATCGGACGGAGGAGCTTCTTTGGCGAAACGCCGAGTTGTTCTTTGTTCCGAAATCAGAACAAGATGAGATTGTTCTCCGCATATGACGACTTGATGGAGCGAACGCTAGGCGGGCTGCCGGGCGCTCTTGCCAAAGTGCGATTCGTGTCAGGCCTTCGCTGCTCGTCTCACCAGGGTTATGAACACTGGGGGCTCGAACGCACCTATGGCAAAGAATCCGCCCAAACTGCGATAAGCAAGGCACACACAGAAGCGTTTATTGCGGAACTTTCTACTCCGCTTTCTCAGCTCTGGGAAGAGGCGGTTCTTGCTGCAAAGGGTGAAGAGATGGAGGCTGGGAGATGGGCGGAATCAGGGTTGGACTTGATGGACGGGATTCCGCCTGAGTTGGGCGGCGGTAGCATCGAACATCATCGATACATTCTCATGGGCCTGTCTCTTCTTGCTCGGACTCGTGGGCCAGCCATCCGTCCAGCCGCATAGCTACCCCCACAACCTGCCCAAGGATCTCCGCTTCACTTCCCAATCGTAAAGTCCGGCTCTGTACTGGCGACAGGGGATGCGGTTTCAGGGTCAGCAGGTTTCCATTTAATTCGCACCAGGAACAGACGAAGCCCTGCCTGGTCTCCACGAAATAGATCGGCCTTTCAAATTCGGAACGCCACAGTTTCCGGATCACCGAATTGCGCGATTCGTCCACTTGTACAAATGAGCCGGGAAGAATAAGTGGGTACATCGTGAGATCCCCAGCTCCTATGTAGCCGTAAGAGTATTTCCGGTCCTTCACCAACCGGGACAACATGTGTAGGGGAACTACGCCCCAGCGAACAATCATGCGACCGATATCCGTTGTCGCAAGAATGTTGAATGCGGGATCCAGACTCACCGGCATCTCGGTGCGAGCAATGCGGTTGAATGAGGTAAATCGGTGAGAATTCTCCAGCGTGGGGAAGGCGGTCTGAATGTCACTGGCGGAGTTTTCAACGTCGATCCCATACAGCTTCATCAACTCATAAATATCGCGGCGATAGATAACCGCTAACGCATACAGCTTATGAAGACTGGGAATAATGTCTTTGGTTTCGATGTCGGATAAGCGGCTGAGGGAGATGGCGAAGCCTGGGTTGGGATATTTGTCGGCTAGTCGTTGACTGGCAGCCTCGACGTCGCGAATCGTGAGGCCTAGTTGCTCTCGTAGTTTGCGGAGAGTTTCTCCCGGACTCAAGGTACTCCTCAGAGCTATCCTGACAACTATACTCAGAATCTCTCGTCTGTCAGTAACTACTGCCGCTCCGGGATGCGTCAGGCTGGGAACGCCGACGGGAGCATATCGCAGTCGTTCGTCTGGCCGGTGAGCTTCATGCGGAAGAACCGTTTGCAGTTGATAAGTGATTTTCCTATACGCAGATTAACTCAGAGAGCTCCGCAGGTAGCAATCCGCATGACTGATGCTACTGATTTCGGCGGTGTCAGATCGTTCAGCAGTCCGCTGCTCAAGGCGAAGATTCCTACTTGGCTGCGGAACATGCCAATGACGGTCTATTCGCGGTCGGGAGCTGGTTGATTACGAGCCAGTAGAGGCCGGCATTCTTCACCGTTTCCCGAAACTGATCAAAGTCCACCGGCTTCTGGATGTAGCTGTTTGCTCCCAGGCCATAGCCATCAACCAGGTCGCGCTCCTCTCTGGACGAGGTCAGAATCACCACCGGGATGGTTTTGGTCCGGGGATTGCCCTTGAGCCGTCGGAGCACCTCCATGCCGTCCACTTTGGGTAGTTTCAAGTCAAGCAGTACCAGTTTTGGAGGACAATCCAGTGAGCGATCGGCGAAGGCGCCATCGCAAAAGAGAAACTCCAGCGCTTCTTCTCCATCGCGCGCAATATGAATGTGATTGGCGAGGTTCTCTTTTCGCAGAGCGTGCAAGGTCAGTTCGATGTCGTCCTCGTTGTCTTCCACCAGCAGGATTTCCACTTGTTTGGGAGTCATACGTTTGCTCCGATGAGTGCTTCTTCGGGTTGAGGTTGTTGTATCTCAGAATCTCCAAGGGTGAAGTAAAAGGTTGCGCCTTTGTCCAGTTCGGCTTCAGCCCAGATGCGGCCGCCGTGTTTCTGGATGATGCGTTGTACGGTCGCCAGGCCGACCCCAGTCCCCTCGAAGTCCTCCGGACGGTGCAGCCGCTGAAAGACGCCGAAGAGTTTGTCGGCGTATTTCACATTGAATCCAACGCCGTTGTCGCGGACGTAGACGACAGACATTCCGTCCTGTTCTTTCTGTCCGATTTCGATGACGGCCCGCGCACGCGGCCGGGTGAATTTGACGGCATTGGAAAGTAAGTTGTGAAGTACCTGACTCATCAAGGCGCTATCACATTCCACATAAGGTAGGTTGCCGATCTTCCACTCGACTTCCCGACCCTCGCAATCCGGTTTCAAGTCGCCGATCACTTCCTCAACCAATGACTTGATTCCGGTAATCTGCAGACTAAGGTCACGACGGCCCACGCGGGCCAGATTGAGCAGATCGTCAATCAACTGGCCCATACGGCGGGTGCCTTCGTCGACGCGCTGCAGATGGCGCTGAGCTTGGGGCGGCAGGCTGGGCGCGAACTCCTCCATGAGGATCCTGGAGAAGCCGCTGATGTGGCGCAGCGGGGCACGCAAATCGTGCGAGACCGAGTAGGTGAAGGCTTCCAATTCTTTGTTGGCCGCAGTGAGTTCGGCGGTGCGCGCCTCTACTCGCTGCTCCAGCTGCTGGTTCAGTTTACGGATCTCTTCCTCCGCCTGCTTGCGAAGAGTTTGCGCTCGCAGCATCATGATCGCGTAGCTCACATTGTTGGCAAGCTCCCCCAGCAGATGCTGCTCGCGTTCGTCGAATACCCCGGTCTCCCGAGCGTAGATGGTGAGGGCGCCGAAAACCCTGCTTTCATCCCTCAGCGGGAGCGCAATTGAGGAACGGTAACCGAGAGGCGCCGCCGCTTCCCGCCAGAGCCGGAAGCGAGGATCGGTATTCATGTCGGAACAGACAACGACCTCTCCGTTACGAATTGCGGTTCCAGTCGGGCCCTGGCCACGATCAACATCTGCCCACGAAATATTTACGGCCTGCAAATATCCTTCCTCAAAGCCCGCCTGACTTGCCGGCTGTACTGTCTTGTTTTCGTCGTCCCGGGCATAGCCCATCCACGCCATGGAGTATCCGCCGACGCCCACCACCGTGTCGCAGACGTGTTGCAGCATCTCGAGCTCATCGGTGGCTTTCATCAGGGCTTCGGTACTTTCGCTCAGGACATGCAAGGTGCGGTTCACACGGAGCAACCGCTCCTCCGCTCGCTTGCGCTCGGTAATGTCCATGTTGAGCCCAAGCATGCGCAGCGGTTGCCGATCATCATCAAATAGCAGGATGCCGAGTCCGGCGATCCAGCGCACATCGCCGTCGCTGCGTCTCCGAATGCGAAATTCTGCGGCGTAGCGTCCCGTCTGGAGGGACTGCGCGATGGCAGCTTTGGCGGCCGGCAGATCCTCGGGAAAGACTTTGCTTTCCCAGTTCTCATGGCCGCCGCCTTTCCTGTCTGGATGCAATGAGCCCGTCGGCAAGGCGAACTTGAAGGTCGAACCGTGACCCGGCTGCGACTCGACCCAGATCCTGCCGCCGTGCTGCTCGACCACCTTCTTGCAAATAGCCAGTCCCAGCCCGTTGCCGGGATACTCCTGGCGGGTGTGCAGCCTACGGAAGATAACGAAGATGTTTTCCGCGTACTCCGATGAGATTCCAATACCGTTATCGCGGACAGCAAACACCCACTCCGCGCCCTCTTGCCTCGCGCTCACCTCGATCTTCGGGGCCTCCGAGCTGCGAAACTTGATGGCATTGCCGATCAGGTTCTGGAACAGAGGCAGCAGCAGGGCAGCGTCAGCCGCGATCACCGGCAGCCCTTCACAGGTGATCGTGGCCCCGCTTTCTTCTATGGCGGCCGCCAGATTGCTGAGCGCCTTGGAGACAACCTGGTCGCAATCGGTCGCAGCCGTATTCAAGCCTCCCCTACCGAGACGGGAAAAGGTCAGCAGGTCCTCGATCATGGCTTGCATGCGCAGGGCGCCTTCGGTGACAAAACCCATGTAGCGCTCGGCTTCCTCATCCAGCTTGCCGTGGAACCGTTCAGCGAGCATCTGGGTGAAGATGGCTACCATGCGCAGCGGCTCCTGCAGGTCATGGGATGCCACATAGGCGAACTGCTCCAGATCACGGTTGGAGCGCAAGAGTTCCTGTTGCGCGCGCCGGTGCTCCTGGCGAAGTCGGCGCTCCTCTAATGCCGCGCGCACGATGAGTGGCAATCGCGTGAGCTGGTCCTTCAGGACATAATTGGCTGCGCCTTGCTTGATGCATTCCACCGCCCGCACTTCGCCCAGCGAGCCAGTGACCAGAACCACGGGAATATCCAGGCCCTGTTCGCGCAGGACCTCGATGGATTCCAATCCCTGCCACTGCGGCAGGTTGTAATCCGCCAGCACGATATCGTAGGGCGCAGTTCGTATCTTCACCGTGAAGGCTTCGCGCGTGTCAGCCACGTCATGGGTGGTCTCGAAACCGTCATTCCGCAGGGAGCGAAGCACCAGCTCGGCGTCATCTGCATCGTCTTCGACCAGCAGCACACGCAATGGCTTAGGCTGATGCAGGGCGCTTCGCTGCTTTTCTTGGTTCATCGCTTCCGTCGGTCCGACTGACTTACTCGATATCTCTTTGGTTTCGGTCGGCATAAATCTCCTAGACCGTAGCTAAGAGCGGCGAGGTGCTTGAAAAGTGGCCGCCTTCGATCCCGCCGGCATGATCGGAGGAAGTTCGACATCAGCAGGACTGTGGTCGATCAGCAGGATATTGCTTTGGTAAGGGCTCATGAGTGCTCTTCTGCGCCGTGCTCGGCAGGGGGGCGACGCCGCGCGGCTGCACCGGCCATAATGCTGCTGTTTGGTTGTATCGGCAGACTGGCAGTGGACATTAACAGGTTGGCAAGAGGGGTGTTCCAGCGCTGCGGGGGCTGCGTCTTGTCTTCTTCGTTAAGCCTGCATACGCGTTGTTCTCAGATTAGAAACCTCTAATGCGTATGGAATAGTCCATGCTAGCAACCAGGTTGATTCGTAGCGCTCCAGTGTCACGGGTTATGGTCAACCTGCTCTGTAAGCGGGATGACCGTCGCATTATCGACCGAGGACAACCAAGCCCATCGTTCTCGGATTGCTTGTGTAACGGCCTGTTAGTAAAAGCTACGAACTCCTGCTCGGCGGGCGAATCCGAAGTTGGTGCTTTACGGCAGCCTGGCATACTCAACTTTGGCTTGCTTCAGGATGGGACTGTCGGGGTCGGCGTCTTTCCACAGCGTGAAGAAATCCTGATAGGCAGCGTGGGCCTTGGCGGTGTCGCCTTGCAAGTGGTAGGCGCGGGCGAGTCCCAGGCGCGCAAGCGCTCCCGTCCAGCAGTTCCACACAATGCCGCTGTGGTCGAGAATCTTCTGGAACTCTCCGGCAGCTTGCGCGCCTTGCCCCGTCGCCAGATACGCCTCGCCGCGAATATAGGTTGGATAAAGGCAGGAGATGTTAGCGACGAATAGGATTTGCCCCAACTCAATTGGGGCAACAGCGGCTTGCAAAGCACTGAGGGCGTCAGCCGGATTCTTCCGGTTCAGTGCCAACTGGGCTCGAATCGCTGGCAGCCAAAGCGACTGCAACTGGGTGTCCAGTGGAAAGCGTTTGTTCAGCTCTTGCGAAAGAGATTCGGCTCGTGCCGCATCGCCCGCCATGGCAAATGCGAGCGCGGCTTCGACCTCGACGCCCTGACTCGTCGGCGCGAGGTTTAAGGCCTCCGCCGCTGCCCGCTTCGCTTCCGTCGCATTGCCGAAGGCGGCTTCGCGGAGCGCGGCGTTCTCCCGCCAGATTGCTGCGTCTTCCTTGCTGTCAGCGCGGATGGCTGAGTCCACAGACTGCTTGGTCAATTCCCGTGCCTTGCTTAGATGACCCGCGTATGCCTCCCTGTCGGATGTGAGCGAAAGCCAAAAGTGCTCTGATTCTGGCTTGCCTGCAAACCACTGTTGCTGTTCTGACGTCCCCTGGGAATCCTTCCTGAGAAACGCTAACGCAAGGAGGGCGTTATGGAATATGTAACTATCCAGTTTTCGAGTCTGCGCCTGCTGGATTATCTGCCGTGCTTCGTCGAATCGCTGCAAGGCGAGCAGATTGTTGCCGAGATTTTCGTAAGGGGCGGCATCATCAGGGTGAAGGCGGATGTTTTCGCGATACGCATGCGCCGCCTTCTCATATTGCCCCTGTTGGCTGTATATGAGGCCGAGGTTCGTATATGCGGAGCTCTGTCGCGGGTAGCTCGCAATTATCTCCTGAAAGGTTTGTGCCGCTTTCTCCAGTTGCCCAGTTACATCCTGATAGTAGTGAGCCGTAATAGTCAGTTTTTCCCGCTCGCTGGCATGCTCCCGCAACTCAAACGCCTTGCTGTAGTATTCGCTGGCCAGTCCTAGCTCGGCGAGACTGGAATAGTCATTGCCTAATTCGCTGTAGGCCGCCACAAAATTCGGATCAAGCTGGATTGCGCGTTGATGATAAGGCAGGGCCGCGGCAGGGCCTTTCTCGAGATGAGCCTTCAGACCAAGCGTGTACGCTTTCAGAGCTTCGAGCGAGGATGTGGTCGCTTCCTCCAGCGGAATATCAAACTTCTGCACCGTCGCCAGCGACTCGCCCAATTCGCTGCGCAACTTGGATGCTGCCTTGCCCAACGCGTTCAGCACCTTTTCTTTTTCTTCTGCCGTTACTTGTTCCTCCGCCAGGGTGTCGCCGCTCTGGCAATTCACCGCCTTCAGACCAAGCACATACTCGTTCCCCAAGGCTGCAATGGAGCCAGCAATGTAGGCCTTACCACCCGCCCTCTGGCAAAGCTCGCGGGCCACGTCGGGCGTGAGCCTGGTGTCGGGTGGACGCGTCATCAGCTTTAGCGTGGTGGCGATCTTCTCGTCAGAAAGCGCATTCAAGAAACGGGACTGGTGCAAAGCCACAGTGAGCGCTGTTTTCAGTGTGTCGTCGAAGACCGGATCGCCTGTACTGTTGGCAAAATCTGCGATGACGATGCTATCCGTTTCCGTCAGCCGTGTGCGTTGATGTGCGCGGTAGTAAAGCCCGCCTGCAACCAGAACCGCAACCATCAGCGTGGCGCCGGTAAGGAGAATCTGCCACCTTCCCCATCGCTGATCAGCAGGTGCAGCCTGTCGCGTGATCACCGCGCCGGAATTCTCCACCACCTCACTCGGTCCACTTTCGATGTCGCGCTTTACCTGCTGCAGGTCACGACCAATTTCGGACGCATGCTGGTAGCGCCGGTCGCGATCCTTCTCTAGCGATCTGTGAATGATCTCGTCTAGCTTCTGCGGTAGAGAGGGAATTAGCTGAATGGGCGCGATCGGAGCCTGGTCAAGAATCGCTTGCAATGTGCTGACCACCGTTTTGCCTTCAAATGGCAGGCTGCCGGTGACCATTTCGTACAACACAACTCCAAAGGAGAACAGATCGCTGCGAGCGTCCAGTGCTTCACTCCTAGCTTGCTCTGGCGACATATAGGCTATCGTTCCCGCAATCCTCCCAGGCCGCGTCACAGGCTGAATTGCCGTTTGCGTTGAGTCCTCAGAGCCGACAGTTGCCGCCCGCTCGGCCTGCGCCATCTGTGCCAGCCCGAAATCCAATATCTTGACATGTCCTTGTTTCGTCACGAAGATATTCGCCGGCTTAATGTCCCCGTGAATGATGTCTTTGGCGTGAGCTGCGCCCAGTCCGTCGGCAACTTCGATCCCGATCTTGAGTACGGTTTCAATGGGCATCGGTCCGCCTGCCATTGCCTGTTGCAGGCTCGTGCCTTCCAGGTATTCCATCGCGATGAACGATTGACCATTCGCTTCGCCGATGTCATAAATTGTGCAGATGTTGGGATGATTCAGCGCGGAAGCAGCACGCGCTTCTTGCTGCAGCAATTTCAGGGTCGGCCGGTGGCCGACGGTGTCGTCTAGAAACTTGAGCGCCACGAACCGATGCAGGCGGATGTCCTCGGCCTTATAAACGAGGCCCATGCCGCCGCTCCCGATACACTCGAGCACGCGGTAATGCGAAACACTAAGTTCGATGACCAACTCCGCCAATTAAGGATGCTCAGCTGAACACTTCGGGTGCACGAAGCCGGGCAAATTCAGCGCGTAAGTTGCATCTCCTTGTGGCATGTGATCATCGGTATTGAGCTCCCCAATTTCACTCCATCTCTCCCACGCCAGGCGGTATAACTAGAGATAAATCTCATGGCCTGTTCCCAACAAGTATCTGCGGACAGCCAACTTCCAAGCTGTCGCTTATTCCGTCAACTCGTTTCGAATCTGGCAAACTCAACTCGCATCTTTGGCACTGCGGCTATTACTTGCTCCCTGCATCACTTGACAAATCACCAACCGCAAGCATTGCATGGTGGCAGGTGCTTTCAGCGAAACAACTTGCCTGGATGATGCGCTTTGGAGAGAGAGAATGGAATCGATCACGAGCTTGGGCCCATTTCTGGTACCAATTACGGCGATTATAGTGGGAGGGGTCATAGCGATCGTGGTGCTAATTCTTCGTCACCAAGAGCGGATCGCGAAGATCGAGCGCGGGATCGATCCGGACGGCGGGAACAACAAGTAGCTACGCACGTCGTCAGCAGGGACAATTATTCGCAGTCGGGTTCCGCGTGTAGCAGCTACAGTGGTTGGTATATCAAACCAGCAATCACGCAGGCCATCTGTCATCAGCGGTCAAGAATTTGAGGTTAACCAGGAAAGTTGTTTCCTTCCTCTCTCTTTGCAGGCGGTGTTCCCTTAGCCTTTGCCTAGTCGCAATGGGGAGTCGTGTCACGCTCGCGAATCATGCATTGATGGTGAAGTGCCCTGCTTGCGGAGTCAGCCCTGGCTACCCCTGCAAGACAATCGACGGCCATCAGATGCCGGCTCCGCACACGAAAAGAATCCTCGCCGCTAAGAAGCTTCAAGAAAGAGGGAACGCTAACGGCCACTGCCAAAGCGAAGCTGAGCACGTTTAGACGGCTGATATGCGCATCGGACTCACAGCTACGTTTTCAGCTGAGTCTGCGGACTTTGTGCCTATAAATGAGGCGGCTCCCTAATCGCAGAAGTAGACCGCATGTCCTCTGCCCGCATCGCCTGGTGGATTTGGCTACGGGCGCTCGACAAGACGCTGGTCCTTCAGGACAATGAGGAGCCTCTAGCCGTCCTTTTGAAGTACGAAATTTTCTGGCAATGCAGGAGAGGCTGGGGCGGTGAGCTTGTACTCAGTTGGCCTCGCGCGAGGCGCAGAGCAGCTTGGCTGGAATCCTCGTCGCACACATGGGCGTCGAACATCCCACGGAGTCTTTCATTGGCCGCACTAAGCGTTTCGGCTCCGCCGATCTGGAGCTCAAATGGCCTGTGGCAGACGGAGCAGTGTCCTGCCGTGGAGGCGCCGAACTCGACGTGAGAAGGAATAAGCGTGCGCCTGCGGGTTCTCATGGGGAGACCTTGCCGGGCCGCTCGCGGTCAAAAATCCTATCATTGGCGTCATCTTCTCTTTGCTTGCGATCTAAGGCGTCCCCTTCGTTGGTCGCCCGGTCGCGTGCGAGACGCTCCCGCACCTTCCTGTGAACCTCTTGAAACTGGTTCTTCGGCCTCTCGTTATCCATGTCCCCAGTTTACGCTCTTCGTATCGGGGTTTGACGCCCTGTGGAAATCAAACTGCATCACTACCTATCTCAGATGTATTGCTTCCCTCGGGTTGGGGCTTCCGACTAATGTCAGTCGCTCGCAGCTTCCTAACTGGTGCCTTGTGTCGGGTCGGCGGAACTCCCGTGGCCGATCCTCAGCCATGCACAATTCTTATCCCGCCCATCACTTGTGATATGGCGATTTATCGCCAGTTATCCCGCCGCCGGGTCGTCCGTGGTCCAGTGTCCGGCATTCTATTTTGTCTCCGTTCGGAGCCCACGACTTATCTGGAGAACTGCATCCTTGAGGGACATCTGGCCTCTTCCAGCGAAGACGACTGTGCCGCCGGGCGAAATGACAACGTTCGCAGGTGCGCTATGAACTTCGTATGCCTTCGCAAACGGCGCGTCAAAACTGCCGCCGAGTAGAACTGGATACGTAATCGAGTGTGCGCCGACAAACTTGGTCAGGGTGTCACGCTCGTCGTTTACTGCCACGCTCAGCACGGTTAATTTACCGGCATAGTTGGACGCCAAGTCTTGCAAAGCTGGAATCTCACGGACGCAACCGGAACACCACGTGCCCCAGATGTTCAGCATCACCCAGTGTCCTTGAAATTCCTTGAGGCTGTGGGCACGTCCGGTGAGATCGGGCAACGAGAATTGTGGCGCTTGGCCATCTACAGGCTGGAGCAAGGCGCTTTGATAGCTTGGTTCACTTTCGATGGAGCCGTTAGTCAGAACACCTTCCCTGAAAACATGCACTTTTGAGGTTGCTCCGCTCCGTTGGATCGACATCGGTACGGCTCGAAATGGCACGTCATCGAGAATAGCGGCAACTGCCAATGGGCCGAGTTTCGATGCTGTGTACCCGTCCATTTCTCGAATGAGGTCATCCACTTGTAATGTTCGGAGTGGCTGCCCTTTTGGTGCAGGCGGGGCTTCGGTGACACGCCATCCATCCTTCGTTTGAATTGCCGTCAACCAGCCGGTCGCGACCACGGCAGACGGGATGTTGGGGGCACCGACCTGCGTCATAACCAACGCGATCAGGATGAGAAGAGCTTTCATCAGTACAACTTTACAACTCAACGCAGCAGATCGATGGGATTATTGGCGATAACAGGCACAGACGTCATCACCAGTAACCCTACATTGGGCACGCCCAGCCGGTTACTTGTGATAAGGCGATGTTACAACAGTTATTCCTTCGCCACAGGTTTCTTAGAGGTCAAGCCCTTCGGAGTGCACCTTTGCGGGCGGTCCGGGCCAAACTGAAGGAACTCGGACACTTTCCAACCGTCTCGCGGCGCGTTCGGTCTCCTCAGCGACGTTGGCTAAATATCGTTCTAATAGTTCTTGATGGTTACCAGCGTGCCGTCCATTTTGGTCAAGGTTATGGCAAAGTTTTCTCGATAAGTGAACGCCTGGTCCTGAAGGAAAGTCAGTGCCACAGCCTCACCGAGCAGGAGTGAGTAATCCGTGTCGCTGCGCCAATGAATGCCAGCGTGAATTCCGTGGCCAAAAGAAATGTTGTGGCCCAGCTTGTGCAGCTCTCCATTCACCGTCAGCAAGCCGCTGTCCGCACCGTTGTAGGGCTCCAGAGTCAATCCGTCTCGCGACGGAACCATGGGATTCGGAATCGTCGCGTTTCCATCAAAAAAGAACTTCAGGACCGTGATACAGGCGCCAGCCACCGTCCCGTGCCCGGTAGGGTAGGCAGGATGGGCCGGCGATCCTTCGGGAAACGCCTGGGAGAGAAGATAACTGCCGTTCCGCAGGTGGCTCAACTCCAGTGCCACTGAGTTCAAGACCAGCGGATCAACTTTTCCATCCGTCGTTCCCAGGCCGGTCTTCATCAGGTGAACGATGCCGCCACCGGATTCGGGGCGATGACGAAGGTGGACAGGCCACTTCTGGTACCAAACTGCGTTGATGGCGGCACGAGCAACTGCGCCCAGAGTTGCTGTGATATCGGGCCCACCGAAAGACCCGAAGGGCTGCTGATTCTTGAAATTGTTGTAGGGACTGTCTGGGTTCGGCTTAATTCCCAGCGTGTTTAACACCAGATAGGCCGTCAAGTACTCCTGGTACAGCTCGTCCAGGTGGGTAATGGTGGCGAGTCCGCGGCCATTGTGAACATACCGGAGTTTGTCGCCCACCGTGTTCGTGATTGTGGGAGTCGCACCATTCTGAACCGCGAACCAGCTGTCGAGATCGGTCATAAAATCGACGCCGGGCACGTAATTCTCAAGCTTCTGGTCAATTGGCTGCGCGCCAAGATTTGTCGGTCGGATGCAAAGTTGAGAGATATAGGGGCCAATTTCTTCTCCGGCAAAATAGGTTGTCGGATTCTTCCCCTTCCTGCCAGGCTGTGTAAGCCCGCCGCGAAAAAGCAGCCCTGGCGTGACTCTGCCATTGTCGGTGGGTCCGGCATAGCTGGCGGCCAGTTGAGTCAACTCGTTGGCTGCGGCGATGGCCGTCGCGTTGCTCTCGTATTCCGTGAACGGCACATCGCGGAGCAAGGACGCCCAGTACAACTCGACCAGTTCAGTTGCATATTCAGGGCTGGCTAACTTGGGAGCCGCAGGCACGAGCGGGGCCCCGAAGTGTCGCGAATCGGCGCCGTTCAAGGTAAGGGCAAACGCGCCCAGCGGGCCATTCAGCTTCCGCCCTGCGCCTAGAAGTCCGGGAACTTCGAAGTCGGCAGTGCCCGGAATCGTTCCATCCGCACTGCCCAGAGCAGTTCGGAACAGCTTGAAGGAATTCGGATCGACGATACCGTACGACTTCTGCTTTAAGCACTTGGAATATGTGCCGGATTTATCAAGATAACGTTCTTCGTCGCCGTTGGTGGGGTGTTTCACGCTGCCGGTAGGCGTCGCTTCCTCTGTCGCCGTGCCGAAGCGAACTTCAAATGCGCTTTTGCCGTGGTGGTCGGTGACCCCGGCCGGTAAGCAGCCTTTGGATGCCTGCGGAAGCTTCTTTAGATCAGCCATTGGATAGTCCTTTGCAATGAAACACAAATCTACACCTGCCTTCGCATGAGGTCTACCCCTTGGAGGCGAGGCTTCCGGTGGCCAACTCTGCCGGCGTACCTCGCTGATGTGATGGAGGTGTGCCTAACGTGACCGGCAAATTTTGTGTTTTGCTCGTAGCTGTTGTAATCGCATTATAAAAGGGCGCCCCTTTTTAGAGTAGGTTGTGATCGTTCGCATCACGAGCTACAGAAAGGAGCACCCTCATGAACGATGAAAAGTATATTGGGCTTGACGTTCACCAAGCAACCATCGTGGTTGCGGTAATGGATTCGACTGGTAAGTTAGTCATGGAATCGATCCTGGAGACGAAAGCGTCCACCATTGTTCAGTTCTTTGCAGGTTTGCGCGGAATTTTGTCGGTGACCTTCGAAGAAGGAACCTGGGCCGCCTGGCTGTACGATCTGCTCAAACCTCGCGTCCACAAACTGGTGGTTTGCAATCCGCGAAAAAATGCACTTCTGAAAGACGGAAACAAAAGTGATCGGATCGATGCGTGCAAGCTGGCGGAATTGTTACGCGGCAACCAACTCAAGCCGGTCTACCATGGCGAGACGGGCGTGCGGATGCTGCGGGAGCTGTCCCGGAGTTATCTGACGATCGTCAAAGACCTGTCGCGGGTCATGAATCGCCTGAAAGCGGTGTATCGCAGCTGGGCGATTCCCTGTGCGGGAGGAGACGTCTATTACACCCGGAATCGAGCTCAGTGGCTGGGCAAGATTCGGGAAGCCGGCGTGCGGCGTCGAGCCGAACGACTCTATGAGCAACTGGACATGTTGCGACACTTGCGTCAGCAAGCACGGCGGGAACTGCTAGCGGAAAGTCGGAAGCATGCCATCACCGCGAAGCTGCGACAGATCCCCTATCTCGGACCGATTCGATCGGCGCTGGCGGTGGCACTGATCCAGACTCCGCATCGTTTCCGCAGCAAGCGACAACTATGGGCGTATAGCGGACTGGCCTTGGAGACCCACATCAGTGCGGAATACCGCTTGGTGGAAGGTCAAGTGCGGCGTTCCAAGAAACTGCTTTCCATTCGGGGCCTGAACAAAGACCACAACCATGATCTGAAAGGTCTATTCAAAGGTGCGGCTACCATGGCCAGTGTGCGTCCTGGGCCGTTCCAGGATTTCTACCAAGCTGCGCTGGCCAAAGGCATAAAGCCGACCATGGCGCGTCTCACGCTGGCGCGCAAGATGGCAGCCATCACGCTGACTCTGTGGAAGAAGGGAGAAAACTTCGACGCAGAAAAACTAAAATCGCAAGCCGCTTGAGCGTCTCGGGTGAAGAACCCTTCCATCTCCGGTGATCTTTTCTGGTGGTGGCCAGTCGGTTCTTGAGACGCTCGGGTTCGAGGGTGAGTATGACTATGGCCTGTAGGCGACACGGTGCCGATGGCACCCAGTCTCTGTGTAATCCCTATGCCCCCTCGGATAACCTGAAAAAGCACTAGGCCCCGAGCCTCAGATAGATCCATGGTTGACACCGTACAACCGCACGGCTTGTTCAGTTTCGAAACTGATTGGCGTCGTCGCTACTCACGAAGATGCAGCTGCTGAGATGGAATACCCCAGGGCACGACACCCCACGAGCGTCTTCTATAGGGAGAGGGGCTGGATGCCGCGAACCGAACTCGCGCCCGGCGAAGGGAGAAAAATGTTCTTGACATCCCCTTATATAGATCAGGCATTAGCGCTCATTGACCCTTAAGGGATAAGAGGATTTGTCAGCAGTCATCGTCGCCAGGAGGGTTTAAGCACTGTTCATTTAATGACTTGCCCGTTGCGATAGACCGCTCTCAAGCTGGCAATCGACAGCGGGCCACGGTGCAAGGGCGGCTCAGTATTTCCACATCCTGATTTCGCTTCCGTTGTCCTCGAACGAGACGTTATCCATCAGTTGGCGAATCAGGTATATTCCGCGGCCATGGTCTTCGTAGATATGATCGGCCGTCATGGGATTGGGAAGTTGTGTCGGCGAATAACCAGGTCCTGGGTCGCTCACGACGATCAAGATGCGACCACTTGCATACTGCTCAAAACGGCATCGAACCTCTTTGGATGGGTCGTTCTTGCAGCCGTGAACTATCGCATTGGCCAACGCCTCCTGGACCGCCAGGATAATTTCCATTTGCTTTTCTTCGGGAATCTGCAGCTGCTGTAGCTTGGCGGAGATGCTATCCGTCGCCGCGGAAATGGCGCGGACTTCGCCTGGCAGGCGAAGCTCGAAGGAGTTGGTCACTTGACCGGGCTGGTCGATCGCGCCCGCCTCAAAAGACATGGAGCCTCATGGGATTCTTCCCGATTCTTATCGATCCAGAGATCAACCGAACGACGCGACTGCCTGGTCGTCGTCTTCATAAACATCGAACAGGCCGAGCACACCCACCACGCGCAGCGTTTTTTGCGCGAAGCTGGAAAGGTTCACCAGCTTGACGCTTCCTCCTCGCTTCTTCGCCGAGGTAAGAAATCGCACCAGTACACCGATGCCGCTGGAGTCGATCATCGGCACTTCCGACAAGTTGATGACGAAGCGCGTGTCCCCCTCCGCCAATGACTCATTGATCGTGCGCTGCAGGTCGTCGACCGCGTCCCCCAGCCGAAGCTGCCCCTTCAATTGGAGCACCTGCACCTGCGATCGCTTGCGAACATTAATATCCAACCTACCCTCCTAGGGTAATCTTCAGAGAAGCCTTGGCCGATGCCGCTTACCCTATGACGAAGATGACGGCTTTGCAAGCGCATTTTGGTGTGAACGATCTACCCAAGACGTGGATATGCGTTGCGGCCTTCCTGTGCTAGCGCAGAGTCTTGAGATGAAAAATTCAACTGCTGGATTTAAAAAACAATGGCATAATGCCTTCGACCTCCAACGTCCGAGCAACGACATTCGGCGGTACGCATTTCCAGACCTCGGCAAGCGTATGAACGCAGGCGCTGGTTGCCGAACTGGCTGGGAGCACTCCATTGCCGAGCACCATCAGCGATCATTGGCCCTCTCAGTTCAGCGTCATCATTGTGACCACTGACGAATCCGTCGGGCCAGAAGCTGAGGCACGTCTTTCTGCTGAATACGACCTGCACATCTTGCGGACTTGGGATGAATTGACCGCCCGCGTGAGAAAGCACCCGCCACACGCCGTCATCGTAGATATCGATGTGGTTGGTGAGCGCCCGGATGAGGGACTGGCGGCTACTAACGAATTGCGTTCGCTGCTGCCTGATCTGCTGCTGGCGGCGTTGACCCGCTCGCATAGCAAAGCCCTTCGTCACAAGGCAATGGATGCCACGGTCGATGAGTACTTTGTCGCCCCAATCAACTTCGAAGAGGTCAGGATTGTGCTCGGACGGGCGCTGGAAAAGCGCTGGGCAGAGATCGAGTACCGTGAACGGCTAAGCGCCAAGGCCGAGCAGACATCGTATGGCGAACTAATTGGCGCCAGCGAGCCGATGCGACTGGTGTATAACGCCATTCAACGCGTCGCCGATAGCAGCAGCACGGTGATGATCCGGGGAGAGAGTGGCACGGGCAAAGAACTTGTCGCCCGCGCCATCGTGTCGCTGGGCTCACGATCCGAGAAGCCCTTCGTGAGCATTAACTGCGCGGCCTTGCCTGAGAACCTGATTGAGGCGGAGCTGTTCGGGCACGAAAAAGGAGCCTTCACCGATGCCAGGGCAGCCCGTGCCGGCCACATCGAACTGGCGCACACCGGCACTTTGTTTCTCGATGAGATCGCCACGCTTGGCTTGGCACTGCAGACGAAGCTGCTGCGCGTTCTTGAGGATCGCGTGGTAACTCGCATCGGCGGCACCACCGCTAAGAAGATCGACTTCCGCCTGATCACGGCCACCCATGAAGACCTTGAGGCCATGGTCCAGGTCGGCCGCTTTCGTGAAGACTTGTACTACCGAATCAACGTGGTTCCGATCTTGCTGCCTCCCCTGCGTGAAAGGGGCGGAGATGTGCCGTTGCTCTTCGAGCACTTCCTGCGCATCTACTGCGCAGACAACGGAGTACCGCTGAAGCGGGTGGATCCGGAGGTTATGCAGGTGCTGGAGGAAGACCCTTGGCCGGGCAATGTGCGAGAGCTGGAGAATCTGGTGCAACGATTGGTGCTCATGGTAGATGGGCCGCTAATCAAGATGCATCACCTGCCACAGCGGATCCTCTACCACAGCACCACCTCACAGGAGGCGCTGCTCATTCCCGAGCAGGGCGTGAACTTCGACGAGGAAATCTCCAGAATCGAGGTTGCGTATCTGCATGCCGCACTGCGGCGGAGCAGCGGGAACAAGGTGGATGCAGCCCGCTTGCTGCACATTGACAAGCAGAGAATGCACTATCTTTGCCGCAAGTACCAGATCGCCAGAACATGAAAAATCAAACTTTGACGGTGGGGAGATTATTTTTTCATTCAGTCGAGATTGATTTTTAATCTCTTTGCCAGTGCCCCGAATGTCGCGCATTGCAAGTCGCTGAAAACAGGAACTCCCATCCGATGTCCGGCAATCTGCAGTTTGGAATTCCGTTTGCAACATCCTGCTACGTCGCCTCGAGCGGTTTGTAACCCGCAGCGAGAGAAGCAGCGAAAAGGAGATTGCATGTCAGTGCAGAAGAAGTCGCTCATCACTCAGCGAACAGCCGCTCAGAAAGCTATCCTGGCAACCCCAACAACGTCGCCGTCGGTAAAGCCGGCGATTCGCGCCGCTGTAAAGCCGGCGATCCGCGCCGCCGTAAAGCCGGCCATCCGCGCCGCCGTAAAGCCGGCCATTCGCGCCGCTGTAAAGCCGGCCATCCGCGCCGCTGTAAAGCCGGCCGTTCGTGCCGCCGTGAGGCCCGCCGTTCGTGCCGCTGTAAAGCCGGCGATTCGCGCGCTGTAAGTGTCCGACATCCGGAGCCGCAGCTATGTGTAGCTGAACAGGCTTTCCCTATCCCACTTCGGCAAAGGTCCTGTGAACACGGGACCTTTTTCATTTCACAGGCGACTTGGTTACCACAACCGCCGCAGGATCAGATCGCGGCCATACCTCGCCATCATGTCGGCCAGGCTGCGACGACGGACGAACAGTTTGGCTGTGCCAGTCATGCCGTCGCGCAGCGTCCCGTCATTTTGCAAATGCACAAATCCGAGGTAGAACGGCGGCGGCACAATGCCGCTCAGTTGGTCTTTCTCGGCGAGGCTGGGATCGATTTCCGAAGACAGTGGCGCGATGGATGCCAGCGTGCCGGAAATGGGTAGGATCTGTGACGCCAACTGCAGCCTCGCCCGGGTCCCGATGCGCACATCCCGAACGTCGTACTCAGGAATGTAAATGCGGGCGGTCATCGTATTCAGGTCCGCCACCTCGGCGATAGTGGTCCCTGCCGGCACGAAGCTCCCCAGCAGATCCGTTAAGTTCGGCGTCAAGACCACTCCTGCGATAGGGCTCACCAAATCCAATTGCCTCAACTGGCCGGATAAGATTTGCTGGCGCTCGGCTGACTCGTCCCGCTGATGCTCAGTACGTCCTACGTCGGTGTAGTGGAGGTTGGCAGTGATGGCGCGCGAGGAGGCTTCGCGAAAGCCGGCATTGGCCGCGGCTGCATCCGATTCCATTTGAAGATTGCGCAGTTTTACCAGCGGCGTGCCTGATGTGACCGTTTGGTTCTCGCTGGTAAGCACCTGCACGACGACACCAGGCACGTCGGCGCGGACGATGGCGCGGTGGGAAGGCTCCAGAACGAAGCGGGCCTCGACGAAGTCCGGCCACAGCGGCACGAACAGAATGGCCAGCGCCACGGCGGAGCAGATGACGACCCGGGCCGGTGTGAACCAGGCGTTCACGCGATCCTTCTTGTCCAGGTAGACGTCCTTCATAAATCTCACCACCTTTCGAATTCGCGACCGGAAGATGAGAAACGCGACGAGCAAGGCAGGTAGCCAGGCATATTCCGGGGTGAAAGAACGCAGCACGTGATAGAGGAAAATTACGACTGCCCCAATCAGCACATAGCCATAAATCCCCGAGAATAGCGCGTACAAGATGTAGAGAAGGCGACGACGCCGGGGGACGAACTCCACCTCCACGGGCAGAAAGAAGAGATGCCGCCTTACCCACTCCGAAACGTACAGCGTCGACCGTTCCTTCAGGTCCCCTTCGCCCACAAGCTCCGAGAACATGTAATAGCCATCCAGCTTGATCAGCGGATTCAGGTTTACCAGGGTCACTCCTATGCCCGAAACCATAATGACCTTGTAGGCAAAATCATGAGCCCCCATCCCCGGAGCAGTGGTCCACCAGATTACGGTGGCGATGAAGCAGATGACCAGGTCGGCCCAGATACCGGCGGCGATGGTGAACAGGCGGGCCCGGCGTTCGCCCACCACCCATATCTGCGTGACATCGCAGACGAAGGTGGGCGCGAAGTACATCAACAGGAATTCCATCTTTTCTACGTTGCCGCCGAAATGCTTACAGGTCATGCCGTGTGCGGATTCGTGGACGAACGCCATCGCTCCGAAAAGGAACCAGAATTCCACCAGATCCCAAACCGTCTTTTCCGTGAAGTTGTAGAAGCGGAAGCTGTCGTACCAGATTTCGTCCAGCTTGCCGAGCCACATCCAGACCATCACGCCGAAGCAAGCCAGCGTCAGCAAAGTGAACCAGGGCGTGTAGATGAACCTGACATACGGCTCCAGGCGCGTCAGGTAGTCATCGGCGTGCGGCCATTTGTGCAGCGTGATATCGGTGATGTCGGAAAACCCGAAGCGTTTTCGTTTGTGCCGCTGCTCGCCAAGTTTCTCCTTCAGGGTGATGCTCTTTTCCATCGGCGTGCGATAGAGAAGATCCGTCTGGTCTCGCATGAAGGATGCGAATTCCTTGACATCGTCGGCAGTAAAAGCGATCCCTGTCTTCTCTAGTATCAGCTCCGACAGTTCGTCGTACGAGCGCTCGCCGTCGAACAACTCCAGCAACGTCCATTGTTCCGGGGTGAGGCGCACATAGGTATCGCTGCCCGGCATTTTGGCCAGGACAGTGGGCACTCCCTGCTCGAGGTGCTCTTTGGAAATGACCCGCGGATCGAGCTTAGGAAGGCTCTGACGAGCAGTCTTCGCCGGGATCTCCGGCAGCGCTGCATCGAAAGCTTCCAGGATGTTCATGGGTGTTGGTTGAGCGTGACGTTGACAAGCATTCCGGGCCGAAGCTCGGTCTTGGTATCTGTGATTTGCGCGAGCACTTCCAGCGTACCGCTGGATGGATCCACCACTGGGCTGACTTGAACGACGCGCGCGCTGTACTTGGATTCAGGAGAGATATCGCTGGAGCTTACACTGAGCATCTCGCCCTCATGAACCTTGCCGAAGAAACGTTCCGGAAGCGTGAACCTGACCTGCAGCGGCGCCATCGCCGTTACCCAGAAGAGACGATCGCCTACGGCAACCTTCTGTCCGACGCGCACATAACGGCGCGCCACGATTCCGTCGAAGGGCGCGGTAACGTTGTCTTTTTCTTTCTCCAGCTGCAAGGAGCGAAGCACATCTCTGGCGTTGTTCAGACTTTCGGATTCGCGCTTAACTTCAAACTCGTCCGCCTCCTCCTTGTAAACAGCGTGGTCCAACTCTTCCTTGGCGATTACCTTATCGGCATACAGCTTCTCGGCGCGACTGCGGTCCGCCTGAAGTACCTTGGTCTCGGCCTTCCAGTTTTCGACGTTGGCTTCGAGCGCTCGCACGCGGGCCTCGGCCGCGTCGAGATCGGCGGAGATTTGCCGGTCATCCAGTCTCGCCAGAAGCTGCCCTTTGCGAACCGAGGTCCCGGGCTGAATCAGCACTGCTGCGATAATACCTTCACGCTGGGCTTCCACATCAAGCTGGTTTTCCACGACAATCGGCCCCGACGCAACCACCGTATCGCTGGTGCTGGCGGGATGTGCAGGCGGGTTCTCCGGCGCGGGAGCAGCGACAGACGAAGCCGCGGCTGCGGAAACTTCCTTCGAATTGTTACAGCCGCTGCAAGCCAACGTCAGCATCAGAAGCCCGAGGATGTATTGCTTCACAGCGTGTCCTCCTACCAGCCAACCCATGTCCACACTTTCGACCACAGCCACATTACCGGACGGCGGAAGAGTACCCATCCGACCGGGGCCCAGCCCGTCGAGATCTTTCCCCGCCCCAGCATTCCCGCGCGTATCAGTCCGTCATCATTAGGCACAACCAGCCGGGCATAGAAGAAACGCTCGCCGCCATTCATTCCTGCCATTGGACTAACCACGGCCACGGGATTGTGAAAGGTGTAATTCGGCAGGCCCTCAAGTTTTACCGCAGTACTTTGTCCGGCGCGAACCCGCCCGACGTCTGCCTCATCGACTGCCACATCGATGTCGGCGTGCGAAGTGTCCACCACTTCGGCAAAGGTGTCGCCGGGGCGCAGGTTTAATCCCACGAAATCTTCGATGTGAGGCGTGGCTACTCGGCCCGCGATGGGAGTTCGCAGCGCGGTTCTTTCCAGTAGCTGCTGGTCGCGCCCGACCTCAGTCTTCCAGAAATCCGCCTGGACTCGCTGAATGCCGGCTTCGGTCCCATCGTTAGAAGCCAGTGCCCGATCCATCGCCGAGATCGCCGTTTCATACTTGGCTTGGGCAGCCGCCAGCGCCATCCGGTATTGCCAATCGTCCAACCGTGCCAGAATTGCCCCCTCCGCGACCTTATCGCCCTCGCGGACATCCACCTGCTTCACTAAGCCTGCGACCTCGGGCTGTATCTTTGCGCTGTGAGCCGGCGCGACTACGGCCACACCATCCACACGCAAGGGCAGTGGGAATGCTGCCAGAAAAATCACGACCAGCACGGCTGCACTGACCAACAGCATCCGCCGCTGCTTCTCCATTGCCAGGAACTTTCGCTTGCGGCTTAGGATCGGCTCCAGCAGATCGATGAAGGGAACTTCACGATAGAGCGTCGCGTTGCGCAACGCCACCGTGGCCTGCCCGGCGAGCACTTTGATCATTTCCAGGTGAGCTGTGCCCAGGAAATCGGGATCGCTGCTCTCGAACGAAAGGATGCCGATGCGCCCGTCGTCATCGGCCAGCGGAAGAGAATGAAACCCGCGCATGCCCGTCTGCTCAAAGTAGGCTTGGAACTTGGCCCGAGTTTCTTCGCGATCAGCATCGATGTCATCGCCGTGCTGACGAACGAAAATGGGACTGTTGGACAGCGATGCCCATTCCAGCAATGATTGCAGGCGGACAATATCCGGATCCTGAGGATTGATCTTTACCGCCCCGGACACCGCTTTGATCTGCAGCTTGCCGCGCGTCTCCAGCGCGATAGCAGCGCGCTCATAGCCAATGACGTTTCCCGGTTCGCTTACTACCGCCTGTAACACGCGGTCCAGGTCGAGGGTGGAGGTGATTTCGCTGCTGACTTTGACCAGCGCCTCCAGCACCTCAAGTTTGCGCTCCGCCTGCAGCAATTCGGCATTGTGCAGCGCATTGCTGGCGGTCTCGCACATGTTCATCAGCAGGAAGTGATCGTCGTCATCGAATGGCAACCCATCCTGGCGGTTTACTGCTTCGACGACGCCAACCAGACTCTGCAATTCCATCAGCGGCGCCGCAACAAGCGAGAAGACTTCGCCGTCTTCATGACCAGCGGACCGCTTCTGCAGACGCTCGTCATCGGGGTCGTCAATCAGAACCACCTCGCCGCTCTCCGAAACCTCTGTGGCGACTCCCTCGCCAACTCTCTGCAAATTTCCGACCGCAACCGTTGCGTCGAACCCAGCCTGGTAGACCAGCTCCAAGTCGTCGCCATTTACCATCCACAGGTTGACGGCCTGCACGTTCATGACGTCCGCAAACTTCTTGGCGATCATCTCCAGCAGTTCGTCTAACTCCAGCGTGGAGTTGAAGACCTTCTCCAGGTCGTACATCTGCGTAACGCGGCTGATCGACTGCAGGCTGATATTGCGTTCGCTTTCGTAATTCAGGGCGGCTGCGATCGCCGGCGCCGCGAGTTCCGTAAGCTCGCTCAGATACTGCAATGCGTCAGCGGGCAAAGATCGCTCGTAGGCAATCACCTCGACCGCGCCGACCAGAACGTCTTCTGCTATCAGGGGTAAATACGCGAGAGACACCGCATTGCGCCGGATGTCCAGATGCGAGAACTCTTGGCGGTCTAACGTGGCGAAGTCGAATGTCTGGACTGCACGGCCGCTGGCAATTGCGCCGAGTGTGCCCACCTCGAAGTCCACAATCTTAGGCACATTGATTTCTCCAGCAGTGGCTTTGGCAGCCCAGGCAGGGTTGTCCTGGTCCTCGATCACGTACACTACCGCCGCGCTGTCGGGTACAAGATCGCAAACCCGGTTCGCGATCACCTGCGCCCGCGCCGCCGTTTCGGGACGAGTCAACAGCGCAGCCGCAATTTCAACCACGGGAACTAAAGGGGCAGACCTGTGAGTCGCCATGTTCCCTTTCTAGGCGCCAGAGAGATGTGTGCAGTGCCCGAAATTATAAGGCCATTCGTCAATCTGACCAGACTATTTGTGGAGTCATTAGACGCCGCCACTTTCGATCCCAAAATATCCAGCGCGTTGGTGACTGCCACTCTGGCAATTGGTGGCGCAGTTTAAGTCTGCGCGTCCGTGTAAGCCCCTCTTCAGCAATTGATTCCAGCACCAGATTGACGGCCACAAGGCTCCAGCCCATCGCAGTCAGCTGCTTCGTGATGATCGACTCCACGATCTCGCATTACTGCATTGTCGCCAGACTCGGCGCATCCCGAATACGTTGATGTCGCCCGCGCAGCCATCAATCGGCGCAACGCCGCTAACCTTGGTCAAGGTTTAGTCAAGAGGTCGAAACTGGAGGTGAAGCAATGCGCGTAAGAGATTGAAAAAGCTGGAGCCGACGATCGGACTTGAACCGATGACCTGTCGATTACGAATCGACTGCTCTACCAACTGAGCTACGTCGGCTTGGTTCGATTCTAACTGTCGCGTGAGGTTACCGTAAAGGGACCAGGGACCTTGTTTTCCACTAGTTTCCGGGTATTTCCACTTGCTTCGCGACTGGTGTCCCCGGATAATTGTTAAGGAAGCTCACTGGCGAACCCGAGCTTAGATGAACCACTATTGTCGAACGGACGTCCTTCGGATCCTGCATATTTCCGCCAAGCAACTGGCGGGCTGGCAAAAGGCAGGACTTGTTCCCATTTCCGAGACGTTTACTTTCTACGACCTCCTCCAGCTTAAGAAGATTCGTGATCTGCGCTCCAAGCGTGTGCGCCCAGCCGTGATTCGCGAGTCGCTGCAGGCCATGCAGAAGCAGGTGGCTGGGATGGAGAATCCTCTGCTGGAGGCGAGCTCCTTCACCGTGGGGTCGCGCGTGGCCTATCGGCATGAAGGACATTCGGTGGAGCCGATTGCCGGGCAGTTTGTGCTGGACTTCGGACCGGTAGGGACTGTGGTGTCGACGGCGTCTCGCGCCGACTCGCGCAAAGTGAAGCCGATCGCGAATTACGAGACTGCGGCTGAGCTGTTTGCGCGCGGCGTGGCGATGGAGGAGCATCCCAGCACGCATGAGGAAGCGCTTCGCAGTTACCTCGAGGTGCTGGAGCTTGATCCCACGCACGCTGCGGCGCATATCAATCTGGGCACGCTGTATTACAGCCGGCATGATTTCGAAGCAGCCGAGAAGCATTATCGCGCTGCCGTAGCGGCCGACCCGCGCTACGCGCTGGCGTATTTCGATCTCGGTAATGTTCTCGACGAGACCGGCAGAATCGAAGATGCGATTGCCGCCTATCGCACGGCCATCCAGTTAGCTCCGACTTACGCTGACGCGCATTACAACCTCGCGCTGGCGTATGAGCGGATGGGCCAGGGCCGCCAAGCCTTGCGCCATTGGAAGATCTATCTGAAGCTCGACAACAGCGGCGCGTGGGCAGTACACGCCCGTAATCAGGTGGCGCGAATCCTCGAAGGCGACAAGCTGAAAATCGTTTACAAGCGCGAGAAGTAACGCGCTTATCCGAGCAGCAGCGATCCACTGCCATGTGTCGTCCCTAAAGGGACTCGTGATTCTCTTCTCCAGCTGACCGCGGGCTGACGCCCACGGCTAAAGCAAATGCCGCCCTTCGGGCTAGTGGGCCATGTTGCAAGGGGCATTGATGACCACTGGAGTGACCATCGATGCCCATCTTCATTATGTGTCTGTTGAACCACCAACGCGGCGCTAAAGCGCCGCACTACCCGGTCAACGGCCCATCGTCATTTATTCCTCCGGAAGACGCTTTTCGTATTCGCGCTTCGCATCGGTAAAGGTCGCCCAGAAGGGGTGCGGTTCCCTGCCCTGCAAGCGGCTGACGAGCACGGCGAGATGAGAGTGCCAGCCCGGACCGACCGCGAGCAGCGCTTTGCGATCACGCAGACGGCGGTGGGTAAGAACGAGGCGAACTTTGTCGCCCTCGGGAGTCAGTTCAAACGTCACTTCCGAAGGACCATCCTTGCCGCTTCCCCAGGAAAGACTCAGCACGCGCGGCGGCTCACAGCGTGTCACGGTGTGCTCGGTAATCTGTCCTTCCTCCATGCTCTTGAACTGCTCGGGAATGGGTGCGGTCTTGCGCGACAGGCTGGAATGAACAAACTTCAGCCTCAGCGGCGCGCCGGCACGCTGCTCCATTTCTCCGGACGCGAGCCATTGGGCACGCTTGTCCGACTCGGCGAGATAGGCCCAAACACGCTCGATCGGGCCGGGCAGAAGGCGCTCGAAGCGAATGGTGCCGGGCTCGAGGATGGTCGCGTAATCGCCGGGCTGCAACTGACCGGCGAGGTTGTCGAGAATCATCGTCCAGCCCTGACGCGTGCGATCAGCCCACTCCGGCAGAACGCCCTCGTGCGTAAGCGTGAGGCTGCAACCGGCGCCGTCCGGGACAATGTCGATGCTGACCTTGGTTGTTTCCGCGGAATACTTTGGGACCTTGAAGGTGAAGACCAGGCGGCGCGGGCGGTCGACCTCGAGATACTCGCCGACGTGTTCAACTTCGGCATCGTCGCGGCGGATCAGGAGAAACTTGCCGCCCACGCGGCCGTCGATTTGAACGCAGGTCATCTGGCCGGTAGGCGTGGCGAACAGCCACTTGCCCGCAGTCGCCGGATCAAGCCAAGCATCAAAGACGCGCTCGGGAGCGGCATCGAAGTGGCGCGTAATGCGCAGTACACGATCGGTATCAACGGTCATTTTGAATGTCCTTTCAGATCTTCTTCTTTGAGCAGGGCTTCCAGTGCATCGAGCCGCTTGGTCCAGAAACGTTCGTAGAAGCGCAGCCAGCGCTCGGCGGCGGCTAGCGGCGAGGGGTCGATGCGGCAGACGTGGCGACGTCCCTGGCGCTTACGGCGGATCAATCCGGCCGATTCCAGCACCTTGACGTGCTTTGAGGCTGCGGCGAACGACATGTTGAAGGGCGCGGCGAGTTCTCCGATGTGCCGCTCACCTGAAGCTAAGGTTCGCAACATGGCGCGGCGCGTGGGATCGGACAAAGCATGAAAGACGCCGTCGAGCGAGGCCGAATGTCGTACAACCATGTGGTTGAATATAATCCGGGATCGATACATTGTCAACCGTTCGGTTTAAGATTGTTGGGAATTCTTATTCTCAATCCGAGCGGGACGATCGCTGTATCAGTTGACGCAGGATAGAATCTGAGCATCTTAACTAATCGACACTTCATTTCAGCGAGGATTTGTTTGGCACGATTTGAACGCTGCCCCCGCCCGGGTCGACACTCATGGATTGCCTTCATTCTTGCGGGGACGGTTGCGCTGCCCCTGGTCCTGGCGGTCGCAAGCCAAACCGCGCCGTCGGAGAGCGATTCCATACTGGCGCACCTGAACGCCGCCATCGGCTGGTACCACCAGATCACAGGCCTGGATATCACCGCCGGCCAGCCTAGTGACATCCTGTACCTGGAGAATGCGCGCAACTCTGCGACGCAGGCGCTGCAAGTGGCATTTCAGGCGTCTCAGGCGCAGGCCACGCTGCTGGCCAAGAACAAGAGCAGCCAATCTTCCAACTCAGCCGCCCCGAGCCCTGCGCTGGATCAGCAAACGACACTCGCCAAAGCCACTGCCAGCACCAGCGATCGAATCACCCAAAATCAGGCGCAACTCGACGACCTGAACAAACAAATCGCATCGGCACGCGGCAAACAGCGAGAGCAACTGCTGTCGCAGCGCGATTCCCTGCAGGGCGAACTCGACCTGGACAAGACGATCCTTGATTCCTTGCAGAAGATCGCCAGCGTCAATGCCGGCAGCGAAAATGGCGGCACGGGACTGGTCGGGCAGATTAATCAGTTGAAGCAGTCGGTGCCGGAGGTGTTCGCGACAACCAAAAAGGAGACGGCCACCAGCGCTCAAAGCTCGAAGGCCAGCCGCGCGCAAGATGCCGGGCTGTTTGGCCAGGCGTCGATCCTGTTCGGCCAGATGCACGACATTCACGATATCGATCAGCTGATCTCGGAAACCGCAAGTTTGCGCGCAACCGCCGACAGCCTTGACGCCCCCGTGCGCGGCTTGCTGAAGAACCTGGTGCAGCAAGGGCGGGACATGGTGAATCAGCCGCCCTCGTCCGATCCCGCAGAAATTGCCGCCACGCGACAGAAGTTTGAGGCGCTAACCACGCAATTCAAACAGGTGTCTGCCGTGGCCGTGCCGCTGCGGCAGGAGATGATTCTTCTGGACGAATGCCGCGGCGATCTGCAGGAATGGCGAAACTCAATCGAGACGGAGTACGGGCGAGTCTTACGCTCGCTGCTGACGCGGGTCGCAGTAATCCTGATAGCGCTGCTGTTTGTGTTTGTGCTCTCCGGGTTGTCGCGCCACGCTACCTACCGCTACGTGCGCGACGCGCGGCGACGGCGGCAACTGATGCTGATTCGCCGATTTGTAACCGGCTCCCTTATGGTGCTGGTGATCGCGCTGGGCTTCGTCAGCGAGTTCAGTTCGCTGGCGACGTTTGCGGGATTCCTTACCGCGGGCATTGCGGTAGCGCTGCAAACCGTGATCTTGTCGGTCGCCGCTTACTTCTTTCTAATCGGAAAGTATGGCGTGCGAGTGGGCGATCGCCTAACCGTCGGTGGAGTGACTGGCGATGTGATTGAGGTTGGACTGGTGAGGTTGTACCTGATGGAGTTGTCAGGCACGGGAATTGATCTCTATCCCACGGGGCGAGTGGTTGTCTTCTCCAATTCCGTGATGTTCCAGGCCGCGCCGTTCTTCAAGCAGCTTCCTGGAACTGCTTATGCGTGGCATGAGATTGCAGTCACGTTAGCGGCAGATGCGAATGTGGCTGCCGTGGAAAAGAAGTTGCTGGAAGCGGTAACCTCAGTGTCCTCGCGATATCAGTCCAGCATTGATCACCAACATTCCTTAGTGCAGCGGCTTCTCGACACGCCGATCGCAACGCCGACACCGAACCGCAAGCGTGTACTTCGCCGATACCGGACCGGAGTTCGTGGTGCGTTATCCGGTGGAGCTGCAAGATGCCTCGCAGATTGACGATGAGGTCACGCGAAAGCTGATGGACACGATCAGCAGGGATGCAGAGTTGAAGGCTGCGGTGTCAGGCTCGCCGAAGCTGCGGGCGCCGATCAGGGCGTAAAGGATCGGTAGTGCGGCGCTTCAGCGCCGCAAAGAAAACCGTCTCCGACCAGATTCGCGGCTATCGCCATCGCAGATGGCGATAGCCGCACCTTTCATGAACTGCGGCGCGAAAAACCGGCCTTGAGGCCGACACCACCCACATCAGCCGAATGCTAGAATCAAGGGTTTCGTACTCCACATCAAGGATTGCCATCATGCCTGAAGCTACTGCACACGCTGTCGCCTCCGCTCCTGCTCCTCTGGTCTCGCTGACGGAAGACGAAGTTCTTTTTCGCGATACAGTTCGGCAATTTGCCGATGAGAGCGTGCGTCCGCACGTGAAGGAAATGGACGAGAAGGGTGTCTTCGAGCACTCGCTCATTGATCAGTTTTTCGAGCTCGGACTGATGAGCATCGAGGTTCCGGAGGAATACGGCGGCGGCGCGGGAACGTTTTTCGAAGCGATTCTGGCGGTCGAGGAGCTGTCGCGTGTTGATCCGTCCGCGGGAGTTGTCGTCGATGTGCAGAACACGCTGGTGAACAATGCTCTACTGCGCTGGACCACGGCGGAGCAGAAGAAACGCTATCTGCCGCGCATGTGCAAGGACACCGTTGGCGCGTATGCGCTGAGCGAGGCAGGATCGGGATCGGACGCGTTTGCGCTGCAGACGCGTGCCGAACTGAAGGGCAGCGAGTATGTGCTGAACGGCCAGAAGCTGTGGATCACGAATGCCAAGGAAGCCGGCGTCTTCATTCTGCTGGCGACGGTCGATCCCACATTGGGGTACAAGGGCATCACGGCGTTCATTGTCGAGAAGAGTTTTCCCGGATTCTCGGTCGGCAAGAAGGAAGACAAGTTGGGGATTCGCGCTTCCAGCACCTGCGAGCTGATTCTGGAAGACTGCCGCGTGCCCAAGGAGAACGTGCTGGGCGAGGTCGGCAAGGGTTACAAGATCGCAATTGAGACGCTGAACGAAGGGCGCATCGGAATTGGCGCGCAGATGTTAGGGTTGGCACGCGGCGCGTGGGAATTTGCCATGAAGTATGCGCAGGAGCGCAAGCAGTTCGGCAAGAGCATATCGGAGTTCCAGGGCATTCAGTTCCAGATCGCGCAGATGGCAACAGAGATTGAGGCCGCGCGGATGCTGCTCTACAACTGCGCACGCATGAAAGACGCCGGAATGAGCTTCCTGAAAGAAGCCGCGATGACCAAGCTGTACACATCGCAGGTGGCCGAGCGGGTGGCGTCGCTGTGCGTCGAAATCTATGGCGGATACGGGTTCACGAAAGATTATCCGGTGGAGAAATTCTTCCGCGACTCGAAGATCGGTAAGATCTACGAAGGCACATCGAATATGCAGCTGCAGACAATTGCCAAGCTCGTGATGAAGTAGTGGCTAGTGGACAGTGGCTAGTGGTTAGTGGCTAGGGGTTAGGGGCTAGGGGTTAGGGGCTAGGGGTTGGTGGCTAGTTCTGACCTTGCTCAGGCAGAGCCAGCTTGAGTTGGGTACCCCGACAAGTGTTCATATTTTCCAATGAGCGGGAACAGCTCCAATCACGAACAGGCCCAGGCTGCTGCCGACCGCATCCGCGCCAGAGCCCGGCAGCTGAAGTATGGCCGCTTTAATTGGAAGAGTCTTAAACGTGAGCGAGACTCGGACTGCCGATGAGCCTGGTCCTCGACAACTCAATGACCCTGGTATGGATCACATATTCAATACCTCTAATTAAAGCCCTCAGCCTAAAGTGAGCGACAAATACTGGCTCCGCTTCCCGCTGTTGGGTCAACGCTCAGGCGACAAAAACAGTGTGTGGCTGCGGAGTTAGGTGGTATGCTTCGCTCAACCAGGCTGACCGTGGAGGAATTCAAGATCCAGGAGCACGACCATGCACCGGATATCCCTGCCCGGTTTGCTGTTGATTACCAGCCTGTTGTTGATCACCAGCGTCGCGTCCGCCCAGAGCGATCCCTGCAACGTAATGACGCTGGGGCCGATGGGCAGCTTCAACGGCTTCGTTCCCTTCCCTTCTAACAGTCTGTGGAACACCAACATCTCCAGCGCGCAGGTGGATCCGAATTCCGCCAACTACATCAGCGAGATTGGCAACAACACGCCGCTGCATCCTGATTTCGGCGCCGGGCTGTACGATGGACAGACCATCGGCATCCCCTACATTGTGGTACCCAGCACGCAGCCGTACCTCAAGATCATCTACACCTTGTACGGCGACGAAAGCGATCCCGGCCCCATGCCGATCCCATCGAACGCGCTGATTGAAGGCTTTCCTGAGCCGGGCAATGGCGACCGGCATGTGCTGATCGTGGACAAGGGCAACTGCTGGCTGTACGAGCTGTACTACGCGTTCAATGCAGGCCCACTGGGATGGAATGCTGGCTCGGGTGCGGTGTGGGACCTGGAAGCCAACGAGACACGTCCGTACACCTGGACATCGGCCGATGCCGCGGGACTGCCGATTCTGCCGGGACTGGTGCGCGCCGACGAGGTGCAGGCGGGTGCGATCAATCACGCGGTCCGCATAACGCTGCAAAACAGCACGGAGGCGTTCACCCCGCCGGCGTCGCACTGGGCGGCGAATTCCGGTGACCAATACGCCGCGCCGATGGGCATGCGGTTGCGGCTGAAGGCGAGCTACGATATCTCCGGCTTCTCAAAGACGAACCAGGTGATCCTGACCGCACTGAAGGAGTATGGCGCGATCATGGCCGACAACGGCTCGTCGATGTTTATTACCGGCACGACCGATATGCGGTGGAACAATGATGATCTTGGCAATCTGCATTCGGTGAAGGCTTCGGACTTCGAGGTGGTTCTGATTTCGCCGCTGTATACACCGCAGAATGTGCCGACGGGGCCGAATCCAACGATCAACAGCTTTACGGCGACGTCGTCCGGGGGATCGGGACAGCCGGTGACACTGAGCTGGAGTGTTACGAACGGGGAGTACTACATTGTGTCACCTACAGTGGGAGCGATTCGGGGCAATAGCGTGGTGGTGAATCCGCTGGCGACGACGACGTATACGCTGTACGCGACGAATCAGTATGGCAGGACGACGGCGCAGGTGACGGTGACTGTGCCGTAGCAAGTCGCCATCCAGACCGTAGAGCCGGCCTTTAGGTCGGCGTGGCGACAGGTGGATTAAAAGGCTTCGGCTACTGAAGTCGGGGAGACTTCAGTAGCCGAAGCCACTTTGTTTTATGCACGCATGACGCGGGCCTGAAGGCCCGCTCTACCACTGCTCTATCGCACAACGCCCGCGAGCGGCGAGCTGGCGGTGGCGTAGAGCTTTCTGGGCATGCGGCCGGCGAGATAGGCCTGGCGTCCGGCTAGGACGGCGTTCTTCATCGCTTCGGCCATCAGCTCAGGCTCCTGCGCGCCGGCGATTCCTGTGTTCATCAGCACGCCATCGACGCCTAGCTCCATCGCAATGGCCGCATCGGATGCCGTGCCCACGCCCGCATCGACGATGAGTGGAACGCCAGTGATCATCTCGCGCAGGATGCGGATGTTGGCCTGATTCTGAATCCCCATACCGCTGCCGATAGGCGCTCCGAGGGGCATGACGACGCTCGCACCGGCATCGATCAGACGCTTCGCAACCACAATGTCATCAGAGGTATACGGGAGAACCGTAAAGCCCTCCTTCACCAGAATGCGGGTGGCTTCGATGGTCGCCTGCACGTCGGGAAAGAGCGTCTGCTGATCGCCGATCACCTCGATCTTCACCCAGTCAGACAACCCGACCTCGCGGCCGAGACGCGCGGTGCGGATGGCTTCGTCGGCGGTGTAGCAACCCGCGGTATTTGGCAGCAGGAAGTACTTTTTCGGATCGATGAAGTCGAGCAGCGATTCCTTGCTGCGATCGAGCTCGACGCGACGGACGGCGACGGTAACCATTTCGGCGCCGCTGGCCGCAATCGCGCGCGCGGTCTCTTGACCAGATTTGTATTTGCCCGTCCCGACGATCAGGCGCGAACGGAACTGCCTGCCTGCAATGACGAATGAGTCCATGGGGATATTCTAATCGACCCGACGAAGCGAGGGTGTGATGGACGGCACAGATGCGGCGGCATCGATTTCAGTTTGCCCGTCAGCTGCTGGCATCCGTCCGCCTGACCGCGCCAGCCTTTTACGACGTCTCGCCGGCGGTCAGTCGACGCAGGCACTCGATAGAAGGAATGAAGTAGTAGGCGCCGGTGATTGGCCGCGTGTAACGCGTGAGTGCGTCGCGGACGCCAGTCGTGCGACCTGCCATGCTCTCCAACATGGTTGCCAAGCGTCGCTGGTCAGCGCTGAAGCCAACGAACATGGTGCCGTGCCTGGTGACCGTTCCGTAAGGCATGTTCCGCCGAAAGATCTTGCCGAAGCGGTCCTGGTCCGTGCTGGCGACGTGCGAGTCGGGCGGCTTGTTTTCGAGTTCGACGCTGTCCGGCTTGGTCCGGCCGATCACCAGTTCCTGCCGGGCGACCGGAAGCGATTCCCATGCCGCCGTGTCATGAGCCCACTTCTGCAGCAGGAGGACGGTTCCGCCCGCGCCGGCATTTCCCTCCGGAATGATGGCCACTTCCGCCGCTTCGATCAGGCTGGGATTTTCGGTTCCGTCGATGAAGCCGGTCAGGTCAAGATCGTGCCGGTAGGGCCAGCTCGAGGTTTCTTCCGCAACCGAAGCCAGTGGCTTAAGTTCGGCGATGACCTGGCGAGCCACGTCGAAGATGACGTCGTAGGCGCTGCCCGAGAGCCACAACACGGCATCGTGTTGCGTGGCCGGCATGACGAAGCCGTCGATGCCGCTCACCGGCTCATTGAACCCCATCACGTCGGACGGTGCGTCCTCGGGGATGACCGCGCTCCAGAGTTCGGGCCTGAACCCCACCACCAGATTGACGCCGCCCATGGTCGTCCTCGGCTCACGCAGGGACGAGATCGCGGCGACGAGATCCGATCCCTTTTGTCCGTCCAGGAGATCGAACTCGAGATAGGCGTGAGAGGCAGTTCCTAAGGCGAATATTCCGCCTTGGGGAGTCGTCATGGAACCGGAATGCCGCGGAGGTTGATCCATATCGTTCCAAATATTTGATTGGATTGACGGCTTAGTTGAACCGTCATCATCATACTTGGTCTGCGCGTTTTGGCCGCACGGTAGTGAAAATACGCAGGCGCCGGCGATTCCCAGCGCCGTAATAAGAGCGCAACTGTCTCCAGCCGCTGGTTGACCCTCTTTCGCACAGCCTCCTACAATCGAGGATTCCGCATTACTACAGGACAAATTCATGGCGCTTGAGCTGTTTAATACGCTGTCCGCGAAGGTCGAGGAGTTTCATCCGCTGGAAGACAACCTGGTCCGCATGTATGCGTGCGGGCCCACGGTGTACGACTACGGCCACATCGGCAACTTCCGCACGTTCGTTGTGGTCGACACGCTGCGACGGTTTTTGAAGCAGAGCGGATATCAACTGAAGCACGTGATGAATATTACGGATGTGGATGACAAGATCATCCGCAATGCGGCGCGCGATGGCGTGACGGTGCAGGAGTACACGAGGAAGTATCGCGAAGCATTTCTGGAAGACGCCGACGCGCTGAATATCGAGCGGCCGGAAATGATCGTCAACGCGACCGACCACATTCAGGAGATGGCGCACTTCATCGCGATACTGGCGGAGAAGGGATTCGCGTATCGCACCGACGATGGCTCGTATTACTTTCGCATCGCGAAGTTTCCTGAGTACGGGAAGCTGTCGAAGAAAGATTTTGAGGGGATGACGGATGGAGCGCGCGTCGATGTCGACGAATACGACAAGGACAACGCGCGCGACTTCGCGCTGTGGAAGGCGCCCAAGCCGGGCGAGGCGCAGTGGGAGACGGAGATCGGGCCGGGGCGGCCGGGCTGGCACATTGAGTGCTCGACCATGTCGATGAAGTATCTCGGCGAGACGTTTGACATTCATCTCGGCGGCGAAGACCTAATCTTTCCGCATCACGAGAACGAGATTGCGCAGTCCGAGGCCGAGACGGGCAAGCTGTTCGTGAAGGTGTGGGTACACTCGCGGTTTCTGCTGGTAGAAGGCGAGAAGATGGCCAAGAGCGCGGGCAATTTCTATACCGTGCGTGATTTGATTCTGCTGGGACACAAGCCGTCGTCGATACGATTACTGCTGATGATGGTGCCGCACAGCAGGCCGCTGAACTTTACGTTCGACGGGCTGACGCAGGCGGCAAATTCGGTCGAGCGGCTGAGGAACTTCAAGCTGCGGCTGGAGACGTCGTCGTTTGCGGATGGCGAGAGCACGGCGATAGCGGAGATCGCCAAGAAGACTTCAGGCGAGATGACGGCCGGGCTCAACGACAATCTGAACACAGCGCGCGCGCTGGGAGCGATCTTCGACATGGTGCGCGATGTGAACGCCGCGGCCGATGCCGGCGACGTGCGCAAGTGCGACGTTCCCGCGCTGCTGAAGGTCATTCAGCAGTTCGAAGAGATCTTCCCGGTGCTGAAAGACGACGATGCGGCAAAGGTGCGGGCGACGGTGGAGTGGGCAAAGGCGGAGGGATTGCAAGACAAGATCAGCGCGGAGACAGCGGAACTGGCCAAGGCAGCGACGCTGTCGGATGAAGAGATAGAGAAGCTGGTGGCGGAGCATTCGCAGGCTCGGAAGGCGCGGGATTTTGCGCGGTCGGATGCAATTCGGGCGCAGCTGGCGGAGAATGGGGTCATTCTGGAGAATACGAAGGATGGGGTGCGGTGGAAGAGGAAGTGATCAGTGGCTAGTGGTCAGTGGCTAGTGGCCAGTAGTCAGTGATTCGGACGCCCGCGTAATCCTCATTTAGCGATTTATTGCGGCAGAGCGAGAAAGCAGATCCCTCGTCGGCCTGAAGGCCTCCTCGGGATGACAAAAATAAAGACTTACAACGGCGCAGCTAAAGCTGCGCCCCTTCAAAACACTCCACAATCGACTTTTTCAGCAGCTTGTAAAGTCGTGTCCTGATACAACCCACAACCGTCAAGTAAGTGATAGCTCTGACAACTGACAACCGACAACGGCTTATCGCTTCCCTACCGTGAAGGCCTTGATCACGATGTCGTTGGGTTGTTTGCCGACGGGGATGAGGGTGACGAGAGCGCGGTCGGCGCTGATTTTGGAGTTATCCCTCGTCTTCACCGTGCGTACGACGGCGACGTCCCCCGATCCTGAATCCACCACAAGCAGGTGCGCTTCATCCGGAGTCAGCGCGATTGTGTCCGGGTGATTGCCGACCTGGACGGCGCCGATCACGCGGCCTTCATCGATGGCGTAAACGCTGACCGTGTTCGATCCGAAGTTGCTCACATAAAGAAGACTGTTGTCGGAGCTTACGATGCCGTGCGAGGGATTGTCGCCGATGAGATAGCTGCCTCCGACCTCGTTGGCGCTGGTCTCGACGATGGAGAAGTTATTGCTGTTGAAGTTGCTGACAAAGAGCTCGCCGCCATCAGGCTTGAGGGTGAGTTGGACCGGCAGCTGCCCGACGTCGAGATAAGTAAGCAGGCGACCGTCTTTGAGATCGACGGCGGCGACCTGATTGGAGGCGGGACAGGCGACAAAGGTCTTGCTGTTGTCGGGCAGGATGACGAGGTCCTGCGGCTGCTGGCAGACCGGGACGGTGTTGCGCACGGCGAGCTTGTCAGCGTCGATGATGGAGATGGTGTTGTCGGCGCGGTTGCTGACGACTACGAGCTTGCCATCGGGCGAGACGCGCGCCAGACCAGGTGCGCCGCCGACGCGAATGGTTGCAATGACCACGCGCTTTGCGAGATCGATGACGGAGACGTTGGCGGAGCCGGAGTTGGCGACGTAGGCGCGCTTGCCGTCAGACGAAACCGATACGGAATACGGTCTGGCGTGAACGCCGATGACCGCGACCTGCTCGTTGGTCTCGGCATTAATGATGCTGACGTTGCTGGAGTCGGCGTTGGCGACGTAGATCTCGTTGCGTGTGGAGTTGGTAGCGACGCCAGTGGGACCGGCGCCCACAGTGATGGTCTTCACGTTGCGCAGCTGCAGCAGATCAATGACGCTGACGGAGTTGCTCTTGCCATTACTGACGTACGCGTATTCGTGATAGCCGGGAGCGACAGTGGGACGCTGGTGGCAGGCGGTCGTCACCAGCAATGCGATGCAGGTGGCGAGACTGCGACAGAGTGGAGTTCTCATCGTCAGCGCAGGGTTGATTGTAATGGATGCGGAGGCGATATCAGCAGGGGAGATTACCTCAGCGGCTGAAGCCGATCTTCTGAGCAAGAGGCCATCCATGCACGCCTGAAGGCGTGCTCCACCCGGTTTCGGCTGGGGGAAGAGTGTCGCCGCTCCGCGGCTCACGTCTTGCTCTGAATCGGAACCGCGGGCTTACGCCCACGGCTAAAACAAATATCGCCCTCTGGGCTCCAACGAGATCATAGTGGGCGAAAGCAGCATCAGGCTTGCGCTAGTGCCCTGCGGCGGCGGTTCCAGCCATTGTTGCGCGGAGCGAGTTCATTCGCTTGGTGCGCTCTATCGGGCGCTTGCGCTAGTGAGCTGGGGCGGTCCCGGCGCTGGCGCCTACCGGCTGACGAACGCCAGGGTTGGCAACCGGGTCGGCGACGGTGCGGCCCAGCACCTGAGCGATCTGGCGCACCTCCGACATGAGCTGGACAAACTGATCGGGATAGAGCGACTGCTTGCCGTCGCTGAGCGCGCGATCGGGATCGGGATGCACCTCAATGATGAGGCCATCGGCGCCCACCGCGACTGCGGCGCGCGACAATGGCGTGACCTTGTTGCGCTTGCCGGTGCCGTGGCTGGGATCGACGATGATGGGCAGGTGGCTGAGCCGCTGCACCGCGGGCACGACGCTGAGGTCGAGCGTGTTGCGCGTGTGATCGGCGAAGGTGCGCACGCCGCGCTCGCAGAGTACGACGTTGTAGTTGCCTTCGCTCATCACGTACTCGGCGGCCATGAGGAATTCTTCCAGCGTGGCGGACATGCCGCGCTTGAGCAGCACCGGTTTGCGCGAGCGGCCAGCGCGCTTGAGCAGCGAGAAGTTCTGCATATTGCGCGCGCCGATCTGAATCATGTCAGCGTACTTCTCAACGAGGTCGAGCGATTCGTTGTCGACGGCTTCGGTGACGATGAGCAGGCCGAAGCGATCGCGAATTTCGGTGAGAATCTTGAGGCCGTCTTCCGCCAGGCCCTGGAACGAATACGGCGAGGTGCGGGGCTTGTAGGCTCCGCCGCGGAAGAAGCGCGCACCGGCGCGAGCAACGTGATCGGCGGTAGCGAAGGCCTGGTCGCGGCTCTCGATGGCGCAGGGACCGGCCATGACGGCAACCTCATCGCCGCCGATGGTCGCGTCGGAATTGGCGAAGCGGACGACGGTGTCTTCTTCCTTGAGATCGCGGCTGACCAGCTTGTACGGCTTGCTTACGCGGATGACTTCCTGCACACCCGCCATCTCGTCGAAGCTGCCGGGATCAAGCTCCGTTTCGTTGCCGGTGATGCCGATGGCGGTGCGCTGCGCGCCGGGCATGGAGTGCGCACGGAAGCCCAGACTCTCGATTCGTTCGCATATTTGGCGCACATCCTCTTCGGTAGCGTGCGCCTTCATGACAATCAGCATGGGAGACCCCTTGTAGTTGACCTAGTTTACCGTTGGCGGACGGGCGGGGGCAATGGAACGATCGTTCGTGCGTCTGTGATACAAGCATGGGATGGCTTCCGTCGGCTCCGCTAAAGACGATCGCCTCACGCTGATTGCCATCTCGGTGCTGGCTTGCGTGCTGCAGGATGTTCTGCACGAAGGCCTGGGTCATGGCGTAACGGCGTGGCTGAGCGGCGCGCATCGTCTGACCATCAGCACCGTCGCACTGCAGAGCGACATTGAGACGCGATGGATTTCGGCCAACGGGACGCTGATCAACCTGGTATTCGCGGCGATCCTCTGGCTGGTGCTGCTGAAAGCTGATCGTTACCGGCCGGCGCTGCGCTACTTCTTTGTGCTGGCGATGATGGGCAACCTGTTTACCGGCACAGGCTACTTTCTGTTCTCGGGCGTGGCGAACTTCGGCGACTGGGCCGCGGTGATTCACGGCTTGCAACCGTACCGGCTGTGGAGAGCGGGGCTGATCGTCGTGGGCGCGGCTTCTTACTATGCTTCGATGCTGCTGGTAGCAGCGCAGCTGAGGCCGTTTCGCAGCTCCGATGGAAGCTCTCGCCGGATGCGCGGGCTGTGCTGGAATCCTTACTTCGCCGATGGCGTGCTGGCGGGAGTCGCAGGATTGCTGAATCCCGCAGGCTTGTTCTATGTCATCGCGTCGGCTCTGCCTTCCACGCTGGGCGCGAATGCAGGGCTGTTGAGCCTGCCAGGTCTCATGCGCAAATGGAGCCGCGACTCGGGTGGAAATGTGGGGCCGGTTGAGCGCAGCGTGCCGTGGATCGTCGCGGGCGCGGTCGTCGGCCTGCTGTTCATCTTTGTGCTGGGACGTGGGCTGACGTGGACACGATGAGGCCGTTCGAATCACGACTGCAACATCTCCAGCAGCTTGAGCACAGTGGCCCAGTTGCGGGCCGTGGCGACGGTTGAGAGCTTGGAGTCGAAGTAGGCGCTGGTGAGCTTCGATCGGCCCATGCCATTCGGAAGATGCAGATAGATTTCGCGACCCGCAACCTGAAAGCGATCGCCGGGCGAGCGATTGGGATCGAGGCTCTGCACGGCTGCGGCGTTCGGCGCGTCGCCAAGAAAGTAGACGTGCAGCGTGATCTCCGGCAGTCCGGCTTTCAGAAAGGGATTGCTGCGCACGACCTTTTGCAGCTCGTCACGATTGCGCAGAACAATCGGAGCGGAGAAGCCAAAGCGGTCTTCGATCTTCTTGCCAAGAACATCGGGAAGTCCCTTCGCAACCTTCGGCGGCGCGGTGAAAACCACATTGCCGCTCTGAATGTAACTGCGCACGTTGACGCACTTGGCCTCGGTGAACATCTCGACCAATTGCTTCATGGGCAAGATGTGCTTGCCGCCAACATTGATGCCGCGCAGCAGCGCGACCCAGCTGTTGGTTAGCGGCTCCATGTGGTCCCGTTGTCCCAGTCGATGCGGTTGCCGTCGGAGCTGATGGTGCCATCGATGCGCTGGCCCGACCAGTAGGTGGTGATGCGCTGCGAGCTGTCGAACGAGCCATTCGCGGTCTGGCCGACTTCGTTCTTCAGCGTGAGATTGCCTTTCTTCTGGCGGATAGTGCAGCGCAGCGAGTGATTGCCGTCGCGGTACCAAGTGCCGTCGAGGTTGGGACGGCGTCCGCCTCCACCGCCGCTGCAACGCATCCAATAGGTGCCGTTGGTCCAGTCGATGCGCAGGCCGTCGGGGCTGAGCGTGCCGCGCACGAACTGCCATTGATCCGCGCTGAACTCGGTCTGCTGCATGTTGGTGAAGTGGCCGCTCGAGGTGCTTCCCTGCTCGTTGGTGAAGTTCAGGAAGGCGCCGTTGTTGGTGATGGAGCAGTGCTTGTTCTTGTCGCCCTGGGCGCACCATTCGCCGGCGATGCGGGCGCCCTGGCCGAAGTCCTGCGGTAGAGGCGCAGCGAGGACGCGGGATCGCACATGAGCGAGGCCAAAGACAATGGCTGCGCTCAACAGGGCAACGCTTACCGATTTTGCGGTGCGGGACAACATTGCGCCTCCGTTGCTTTCACGCAGAGCGGTCGGGATGCGGGAGTAGTTGCGCAAAGCATATCAGAGGTTGGCGGCGCGGGAGACGATACCGCTTAACTGCCATTGCCAGCAGCAGCCAAACCCGGCACAATCGGAATAGGAAGTTTCTGATTGCGACACGACATCCATAGCGCAGGCAGTGCCGTCGACTCTCCCAAGAGGAGCGGCCAAGAGTCCGGAAAGGTTCGCGCACAGGAGCTACTAATCGAGAGCTCGCCGCTGACCAACCGCTTCTGGACGGCGCCGAACCAGATCACGCTGCTGCGGCTGATCTTCATTCCTTTCGTTATCATCTCGGTCTTCGACGCGCATTGGGATTGGGCGCTCGGCTTGTTGCTGGCGGCGGCAGCCAGCGACGCGCTCGACGGCCTTCTGGCGCGCACGCTGCATCAGCAGACGCTGCTCGGCCAATACCTCGATCCCCTCGCCGACAAGATGCTGCTCAGCTCGCTCTTCCTGGTGCTCTCGTTCGTCAAGAAGATTCCGTGGCGATATACGGCGGCGGTCTTCAGCCGCGATCTGTGCATCGTGGCGACTGCGGTGGTTCTATACGCCACAGTTGGCTTTCGCGACTTCCGTCCCAGCATCTTCGGCAAGCTGAACACGGCGTGCCAGATCGCGACCGTCTTCTTCGTTGTCCTCTCGCAGGTGGTGGAGACGCACTGGCTGCCGATGCTGGTAAAGCTCCTGCTCTACGGGACGTTCACCTTTACCACCATTTCCGGCGTGCACTACGTGCTGCTGACCGGACATCGTCTGCGCAAAGTGCAGCATAAGACAGTGGCCAGTAGCCAGTAGCCAGTGGTCAGTTGTCAGTTCTCGGTGATCACCTCCCAATTTGAAAGCTACGGACGCGAGCCGTCTGTGGACCGTTCTCAGCTATAGTCAGGTCAGCACTTCTGACAACTGACAACCGACAACAGACAACTGCCTTTCATGTCTTCCGACCGCCATCACCGCCTCAAGGTCATCTTTGCGTTTGCGCTGGTGTACGTCTTCTGGGGCTCGACGTACCTGGCCATCGGCATTGCCGACCAGGAGCGGCTTCCGCCGGCGGTGATGTGCACCATCCGCTTCGCCATTGCCGGATCGCTGATGCTGGCCGGGCTCGCCATGACGGGCCGGCGCGTGCGCATCACGCTGCGGCAGGCCGCGCGGCTGGCGACCATCGGCTGCCTGCTGCTGGTGGGCGGCAACTTCGGGCTCGCCTGGGCCGAGCAGTTTGTCCCCACCGGCTTTGCCGCGCTGATCGTCGCCGTCGTTCCCATCTGGTTTCTGGTGCTCGAGACCTTCGTCTTTCGCGGCGACCGCCTCTCGCATCGCGGCCTGGCCGGCGTGGGGCTCGGCATCGTCGGCGTCGCGCTGCTGTTCTGGACCAAGTTCGAACATCGCGCCGTGCTCGGCGTCATGCCACTCGCTGGCCGCCTGCACCGTGCTGCTGTCGTCGTTCAGCTGGTCGGTGGGCTCGGTGCTGTCGAGCAAGTGGAAGATGCCGGTCGATCCGTTCACCGGCACGGCGTGGCAGATGCTCTTCGCCTCCGTCGGCAACGCCATCGTCGCCCTGCTCACCGGCGAAGTGCGGCACATCGTCATCACGCGCCGCGGCATGTTGGCCGTGCTCTACCTCGTCGTCTTCGGATCGTGGGTGGGCTACTCGGCCTACATCTGGCTGCTGAAGCACGTGCCGACGCCGAAGGTCGCGACCTACGCGTACGTCAATCCGCTGGTCGCGGTGTTTCTGGGATGGCTGATCCTCAGCGAGCGGCTGGATGGCTTCGTCTTTGCCGGCATGGTGATCATCGTCATGGGAGTCGCGCTGGTGACGACCGCCAAGGTGCACGAAGGCCGCGCGGCAGAACCGCTGCTGACCGAGCTGGAGCCGGAGGCGTAATGCGGTACAGCCCGCGAACGTACCCTACCCCCCTCGTCTAAGTTCCTTCCTGTGACGACTTTACCCGCAAAGTCCTGTAACAGCAGGACTTATCCGCCGACCTAAACGATGTGTTTTCAATGGTTTGCAGGGCATATCTCCAATCTCCTGATAACAAAGAGGTAATCGGTAAAGTCGTCCAAATAAATGACTTGTACCCTGACAACCTGGCAACCACAGGATCGCCGGCGGCCCGCTCAGTCTTCTCGAACGCCGGGCTTCCGCCAACGTGTCAAAGAACATTCTCCGCCGGATGCTGGGTGTCCCAAGTTTCGCGGTTTCGAAACCTGGGCAAGAAGCTTCGGCGTGCGGACACTAAGTCCAACCTACCAGCCTATCGCCCGCAGCTAACGCCGCCTAGATGTCAAGCTAGTTTTCAGGAACGAAGGTAACCACAGCTCCCGAAATGGGAAAGGGCCCATGAATGCTCCATAGGTGCAAGTCCGGAGCTTGCGTCGACAAATACGGACACGGGACACCCTACTCAGCTCGGGGTTATCCTAGGATGTATTCGGTGGGCATGGAACCTCGGGAGAAGCAGCTTAATCCGATTAGCACCCTTGGCGCGTTTGCCGAGAATGAGGGTAACTTTCGGCGACTTGCGGAGGATTTCGATTCTGGCCTCGGGATAATTCCCTTCATAGGCGCTGGACTCTCAATTCCGTTGGGATTCCCCAGTTGGCAACAATTCTTAGTCAAACTAGGTGCGCGGGCGGGAATCGAAGAGGAAGTGCGCTCTTTGATAAGAGTAGGGTCCTATGAAGAGGTCGCCGACAGGCTCCTTTGTGAGCTAAAGGAACAAGCATTCAACGACGCGATAGAAGACGCATTCGGGAATCACAAACTTAAAGGCGTCAAACTCCGCGGACCGTTAACACTGGTTCCCCAATTAAGCACGGGACCTGTACTCACAACCAACTTCGACCATGCCATCGAGAAAACCTTTGAGGCTTCGGGCACGCCATTCGAACGAGTGGTATGGGGTGCAAAGGTCGACATTGTGGGAAGAGCGTTCACGCAGAAGAAGAGACTACTTCTAAAACTCCACGGGGACGTGGATGATCGAACAGATAGGATCCTAACCCTTCGCGAATACAACCGACACTACGGCAAGAACCGTCCTTTACGGCAACTACTTAGGGAGATATTTTCGACCCGTCCCGTCCTCTTCGTAGGCTGCAGTTTATCTGCCGACAGAATCGTAAAAGTCTTGAGCGAGATTGCAAGCGCGTCGACACTAGCGTCGCACTACGCCGTTGTCGAGGCCCCTGCGCAGGCAGAACAGTTGCGAGACCGGGCTCGGTTTTTGTCTGAGCATAGGATCCGACCGATATGGTACCCAAATGGTCGTCATGAATTGATAGAAACATTACTTGTGGCTCTGCTACAGCAGTGCTCTTCTGATTCAGCCGCAGGTTCCTCTGCTCCGGTAAAACGTGTGCCAGTCGCACAACCTACTGCCGAGCAGCAATCTAGCAGAGAGATCTTTATTCCAGGGCAGTTCCATGAATTACCGACGGAATGTCAGGCAATCTCGCACACCTTCAAGATCCAGGGCCATACGGGGAAGGTGGTGGTTTCCTTTTACCCGGACAAGCGCCCCGCCGAACTGCTTATTTCAATGGGAAAGGAGGGCTCAACGGTCTCCGGATTGATGGATTGTTTCGCCTTCGCAGTGAGCCTGGGTCTGCAATATGGAGTTCCAATCCATCGCTACATTAACACCTATTCCCACATGCGGTTCGAGCCAAGCGGGTGGTCAGAGAATCCTGAAATCGGCTTCGCCAAATCGCTTTACGACTACATTTTCAGATGGCTGGGGTTGCGCTTGTCGGGCCAGCGCGACCTGCGCGGAAACAGTAAGGCGAAGTCTGAGTATGAAAGCAAACTCCCGGACGAGTGTATCTCGGTGTCAAATAGCTTTAACGTCGGAGGACACAGCGGCGTGTTAACGGTGCTGATGTATCCGGATGGTCGACCTGGCGCAGTTCAGATTCAACTAGAAAATGAGGGGCCGACCGTCTCTGGGCTTGTCACATGCTGGTGCTCAGCCATATCGATCGCACTGCAACACGGTGTTCCGTTGAAGGTCTTATCCGACAGTTTCTCTCACACTCGGTTTGAGCCGAGCGGTTGGACAAACAATCCAGACATAGGCTTTGCAAAATCAATTGCTGACTATATCGGCAGATGGCTGCAACTAAGATTCGATCCCAAGAAAGTCGCTAAGGCAACAGCCCAGGCATAGGCCGAGCGCCCCTGGTCTCGCGGTTTCCGAGACCCGGACGTGCATCATCCGCCCTTGATCGACGATGAGAATGCCTTCACTCTTTGATCGGCTCTCCGACCCGGCACCAAGTCACATCCTGAATCCCATTACAAGTGGCTTGGTTGGCGTGTAAAGTTAGACCTATGTCCAGCACCGGACCAAAAGAAATTCTCATCATTCGTCATGGGGAAAAGGTAGGCGACCCTGCCGATGACACCGTCGGCGGACCGGATCTCGCGGTTCAAGGCAGCGCGCGCGCCGCAGCTTTGCCCATCCTTTTCCTGCCCGGTAAAACCGAGTACAGCTGCAAGTTGCAGGGCTCAGGTTCTTCCTTTCAGGGGGACTATAAGGCGTCAACCATTAACGGCGAGAAGGCGCGCTTCGATACGCCGCACGCGCTGTTTGCGACCGCGCCCTCCGGCAACAGCGACCGCCCGGTTGAGACCATTACCCCGCTGTCGATCGCACTGGGCCTGTCCATCGATTCACAGTTTTGACGACTCCAACGATCCGCAGAAACCTACCAAGGGCATTCCCGGACTGGTCGCGAAACTGTTCAGCGATCCAAAATATGCGGGCCGGACGGTCCTCATTTGTTGGCATCACGGAACCATTCCGGCGCTCACCACGGCGCTGTATGCCACGCCGCCAGAGGCAAAGTGGCCCGGCAAGGTATTCGACTGGGTGTGGGACATCACCTATGACTACTCGAAGGGCAAGCCGGAAGGGACGTGCGTGCAGCACAAACAGAAGCTGATATATGGAGATTCCTGATATCGATGGCCCCAGGCTCGCGCACGTGTCTTGAACGCGAACCCGGGGCACAAAGCTAGTTGCTAGTCGCTAGTAGCTAGTTCGGCAGCAACACGGTGTCAACCACGTGGATGACGCCGTTCGACTGGAAAACGTTGGCGATGGTCACCATGGAGTTGTCGCCCTTCTCGTCGGTCAGCACGATGTGCTTGCCGTTCATGGTCGCGGTCAGCGTCTCGCCGTTGACGGTCTTCAGCTCGGCTTTGCCGTTGCCCGCCTTGATCTGCTTCATCAAATCGGCAGATCTGACGCGGCCCGGCACGACGTGATAGGTCAGCACCTTCACCAGCATCTCTTTGTTCTCCGGCTTGAGCAGCGTGTCGACCGTGCCGGCCGGCAGCTTGGCGAAAGCTTCATTGGTGGGCGCGAAGACGGTGAACGGCCCCGGACCCTCGAGAACCTCGACCAGTCCGGCGGCCTTGACTGCAGCTACCAGCGTGGTGTGGTCCTGCGAGTTCACCGCGTTCTGCACGATGTTCTTGCTGGGATACATCGCCGCGCCGCCAACCATGGGATCGTCGCCGGCCCAGGCAATCGCGGCCAAAGCGATGGTCATCGCAAACAGGAATGCCAATGTGTTTTTCTTCATCTCTCCTCATCCTTTCGAGCGGCCGGTGATTTTCGCCCGCTCGGAATGGATTACGCAGGAGAGTGAAAAGCGGATTGCGGGGGAATTGTTTTTTCTGGATGTCGGTGCCCCGAGGTTCGCGCCCTTCTTTTGGGCGACAACTTGGATTGCAGAGACTTTGTATAATTGATTCGTGCTAACAGACGAAGACAAGCAGTGGATAAGAGAGCAGCTTGAAAAGGTCGAGACCACCTTACTCACCGAGTTTCACAAGTGGGCCTCGCCCGTCGAACTTCGTCAGCGGAGCCATGCCGCTGCCCTACGTGCTCTCGACGCAGAAGTTGAATCGCTAGCCGATCGCCTAAAGCATCTCGAAGGTCACTGAGTTTTGTGCTCCAGTGTGAACCGAGCTTTGCCTGACGTTATCGATGTGGATGACGATCTTCGCTCTCGTCCTCCCACGCGAGGAAGGCTCGGAATGCAGCGCCGCGATGGCTGTATCCAGCCTTCTCCTCGGCGCTGAGTTCGGCGAAGGTCTTGCCGATCTCGGGAAAGTAGAACAGCGGATCGTAGCCAAAACCGTTGGAGCCGCGCGGCGCATGCAGGATGATGCCTTCGGCCTTGCCGTGAAACGTGGCGAGCGTGTGACCGTTGCGTGCGGCGGCGATCACGCAGACGAAGCGCCCGGTGCGGAACTCGTCGGGCACATCGTGCAGCTCGCGCAGCAGACGCGCGTTGTTGGCCTCGTCGTCAGAGTTTCCCACATGCTCCGGCGCGATGTGCCCGTCCGCCGCATACCGCGCCGAACGCACGCCAGGCGCGCCTTTCAGCGCATCGACCTCGATACCGGAGTCGTCAGCGATCACAACTTCGCCCTCGGCGTACTTGCTGTAGTGCTCGGCCTTCTTGCGGGCGTTGGCTTCGAACGTGAGGCCGTCCTCAACGACTCCTGGCAGCAAGGCGAAGTTGGGCAGCATTACGATCTCGACGTTATGTGCGCGCGCCGCACCCACCAGGTCGCGAATCTTGCCGGGATTGGAGGTAGCAACCAGAACGCGTTTCATAAAAGCAGCAATTAGCTCTTAGCAATTAGCTTTTAGCCCTGTGGCTTGTTGATCAAATGCACGAACCATCACGACCCGCGAGAGCGAAGATTGCCTAGAACTCGAGCGGAAGCGTGCGAGCTAACAGCTCAAGACTAATAACTAAGAGCTAAGAACCTTCCTGGCTCTGTTGACATCCTCCCGTGCCGCCCCTGAAGGGGCTCAGTGTCCATTAATACACCCACCCAGCGCTGAAGCGCTGGGCTATCTTGTCGCCGTCCCGCTATGCGGGACTGGATCGCTGGCTCTCCACACTTATCCGCCGACCCTGCGGTTGCTAGTTACCGCCAGGAAGTCAACAGAGCCAACCTTCCTCTTAACGTACCAGAATCCCCCGAGCAAAATAATCGCGGCGAGGCTCACGCCATCACCAATCCATCGATCCGGCGTTCGCACGAATCGCACATCGACATCGCTTCGTCCGGCGGGAAGTGCGATGACCATTCGTCCCGTAGGATCGTCGGATTGCGGCGTGACCGTCGCGCCATTCACCTCAACGCGCCACGCAGGATATTTCATCAGCCGCAACACGATGGCAACTGGCTGTGGCGAATCAACGACGAACTGCTTGCGATAGATGCCTCCGTGAAACTGCGTCACGCGCGCCTCACTCGGAGGCACACTGCCATCAACGCTGCGCAGTCGATAGTCAGGAAAGTCCGGCTTGATCTCGTAGTTGTCGCCGCCGGCAGGAACATATTCGTCGGTCCCCATGTAGCCATATCCGGTGTGAAAGACATTGGCAATCATGAACGGCGTGTCTTCGGGATCGCAGGCGGGTTGCAGCGCGCGATTGCAGACACTGATCAGCCCGACGAACAGCACGCCGAACAGCGCCCACTTGCCGCGAAATCCGGGCACTGCGGTGATCACGAACACCGCGTAGCCGAGGCTGACCACCAGCAACCATCGCCAGGGAAACTGAAGGAACCGCAGATCCGGCATCAGCCGATACGCAAGACTCGTGACCGGCAACATCATCACCAGCGCGACGCCGCTCAAAATCACCAGCGACCACCTGAGCATGGGACTCCGCTTGCGCCATCGCATCGCAACAACCGCTCCCACCGCGGTCGCAGCCAGTTCCCCGACGGCCAGCCACGACAGCGCGCGCAAGAAGCTGTCATGTTCCGGTTCTCCGATGCGCGTGAAGAGAAAGTTTTCCGCAGGCCGCACCCCCGGGGACAGGAACTGCGCGACGGTAATCCAGCTTTTCTCATAGAGGACGGGAACGATGTAGAACGACGCCAGCAGCAGTCCCATCGCGATCGCGCCGCCGCCGTACAGAAACACACGCAAATTCCGCCGCCTGATGGTTACCATCACCAGCAGCAACACCGCAACATACGACGCAATGATCGCGGCCGGCACATTCGTGAGCCAAACTCCGGCGATGGTCAGCGCCAGCGGCACGCACATCTCGCGCGCAGGACGATCGCGCACGATCCACAGCACCACCAGCGGCAGGAACAACGCTGCGAGCAATTCCGCAAAGGCGCTGCGCACGTAGATCGTCAACAGCATGTACGGATTGATCGCGTAAGCGACAGCGATCAGGCCTGCCTCCGATTCCTCGAACCATTCGCGCGCCATGCGGTGCATCGCCAATCCTGCGAGAAATACCGTGCAAGCATCGAAGACCACGGGAACGAACAGCCATGGGATGAAGCTGCCCAGCGCGCCGCCGAGAATCCACGACAGCGGCGGATAAAACAGGAAGCGCGGCTCGCCACTGCCATAGTTTGCGTTAGGCGCCCAGCGCGGATAGAGAACGCCCGCGCGCCACTGCTGCGCCACCTCCAGCCAGCTGTTCATGTGGAAGGTGAGATCGTGTCCGCAGGCGACGCCTCGTACTGAGAATGGCGCGACCACGGCCAGCGCAGCCAGGATCAGCGCGACGGTTGTTGCTCGATGTAACGCCGGGGAAGGTTGCGTCATGCCGCTTTGTATCCAAAATCAGTCGCCTGAAATCGCGCTCTTGTGAGAAATCCCGCCGAATTCCGAATGACCTCACTTGTTCGTCCAGGCCGCTCGTTTCATCGCTTTTTCACACACGGTTCAACTGCCTGTGATCTGAAGCAGATATTAAGGTACAACCTCAGAATCCATGCCTGAGGGTGAGGAGAAACTATGCGTCAGTTTCTGGCAACTACGTTAATGGCGGCCATTACCTTCGGACCGCTGGCGAACGCGAACGCGGCGGACGCGAACGCAGCACCGGCAAAGCCGGCTACCAAGAGCGTAGCCGTTCATGTGCCTACAGCAACTCCCATCCAGCACATCGTGGTGATCTTCGGCGAGAACATCTCCTTCGATCACTACTTCGGCACCTATCCCAATGCCACCAACCCCTCGGGCGAGCCGCCATTCACGGCAATACCCGGAACACCCAGCGTTAACGGCATTCAAGGCCTGCTCAGCACCCTCAATCCGAATCTCAACCCGGCGAACGGAACTGGCGCGACCAATCCCTTCCGTCTGGATCGCTCGCAGGCTGCAACCGCCGACCAGGATCACGACTACACGCCCGAACAGGCAGCCTCCGATAAAGGGTTGATGGACCTGTTCCCGGCGAATACCGGTACCGCGGGACCGCCTCCCGGCGGCGGTGGCATCGTTGATACCACCGGCCTGGTGATGGGCTATTACGATGGCAACACTGTCACCGCACTGTGGAACTACGCTCAGTATTTCGCATTGAATGACAACGCCTACGGCACCAACTTTGGTCCCTCCACTGTGGGCGCCATCAATCTGATCTCTGGTCAGACCAACGGCGTCATCAACAACATCCGCGGCACCGGCGCCGTTATCGGCGATGGCACCGGCGGCCTCACGCTCATCGGCGACTCCGACCCCAATGGGGACACGTGCTCTACCTCTTCCGGCGAAAACCTCAACCTGAGCGGACAGAACATCGGCAACCTGCTCGACAACGCCGGCGTCAGCTGGGGCTGGTTCGAAGGCGGCTTCGACCTGACCATCACCAACCCGAACGGCACCACCGGTTGCAATCGCACGCACACCTCGTCCGTTACCGGCGAGACCGAGAAAGACTACATCCCCCATCACTCGCCCTTCCAGTACTACTCGTCGACGGCTAACTGGCAGCACACTCGTCCCACGTCGGTCAACACCATCGGCCAGAATGGCGATGCGGGCAACCACATCTACGACAGTCACGACTTCTTCGACGCCATCAACGCCGGCAACTTCCCGGCCGTGAATTTTCTGAAGGCGCCGGGCTATCAAGACGCCCACCCGGGCTACTCCGATCCTCTGGATGAACAGACCTTCGTCGTCGACACCATCAACTTCCTGATGCAGACCACGTATTGGGCGAGCACTCTGGTCGTGATCAACTATGACGACTCCGACGGCTGGTATGACCATCAGCTCGGGCCCATCCTCGAGACCTCGCAGACCACCGCCGATGCCATCACCGGCGCGGGACAGTGCGGCATCGTGCCCCCAGTACTGGGAGGCCCCAACGGCCCCAGTGTCCAGGGACGCTGCGGTTATGGCCCGCGTATTCCGATCATGGTGATTTCGCCGTACGCTCGGCAGAATCAGATCGATCACACCCTGTTGGATCAGTCGTCGACCATCCGCTTCATCGAAGACAACTGGCTCAACGGGCAGCGCATTGGTAATGGCTCGTTTGACGCCATCACCAACTCCATCGCTTCCATGATCCAGATTCAGCCCAACGCCTGCTTCCGCTACGTGTTGCTGAACGATCAAACGGGCGAAGTCACGGCCAGAGGCTGCGCAACTCCGTAGTCTTGGCACCGGTGATTTGTAACCTCGCATTAACACTGGCAATGGATGCAGCAACCACTGCATCCATTGCTGTTTTATGATCGATTGTCATCCCGAGCGAGTCTCTTTTGCGAAGCGAGGGATCTGGACGCGCCGATTCGTGCAGGCGCGTCCCGAGCGTAGCCGAGGGAAAGGCGCGCATCCTTAGCCCGAAAGGCCCATAGTGAGTTCACGTCGAACCTTCCTGCGGCAGTCGTCCCTGTTTGCCGGTGGCATGTTGCTGCGCGGATCCCAGGCCGCCTCGGCCATGATGATGCCGCATGCCATGCCGACGCAGCCGAACACGCTCAACGTCAGCACTCTGCCAACTTTTGTCGATCCGCTGCCAATTCCATCGGTCGCCAAGCCGGATGGAATGCGAGCCTTGCCTTCCTCACCGAAGTCGAAAGCTCCTTATTACCGCTTCGCCGCGCGTCCCGTAGCGATGAAGATCCATCGCGATCTCAAGCCAACCCACTTCTGGTCGTTCGGACCATCCGTTCCCGGCCCGACGCTGGAAATGCGCACCGGCGAAGACGTTCTTGTGGAGTGGGCAAATCAGCTCCCGCAGCAGCATTTCCTGCCCATCGACTATCGACTTCATGGCGCCGAAGGCAATCCCCAAGTCCGCATCGTCTCCCATCTACATGGAGCTCGCGTTCCCGCCGACAGCGATGGCTTTCCCGAAGACTGGTTTGTACCCGGCAAGTCGGCGCTCTACCACTATCCCAACCAGCAGGACGCGGCGACGCTCTGGTATCACGACCACGCCATGGGCATCAATCGCCTGAACATTTACGCCGGTCTCTTCGGTGTTGCCATCATTCGCGATAAGTTCGAAGACGGGCTGAACCTGCCCAGTGGCAAATACGAAATCCCTCTGGCCATCTTCGATCGGTTGATCACGCCCGACGGCCAGCTCTATTACCCCATCTCCGACAAGCCGCGCGCGCCCTGGGTTCCTGAGGTCTTTGGCGACGCCGTTCTGATCAATGGCAAGCTCTTTCCTTATCTCGAGGTCGAGCCTCGCAAGTATCGCTTTCGCATTCTCAATGGCTCCAACTCGCGCTTCTATTACCTCGCCTTTCAAAACGGGCTTCCAATTCATCAGATCGGCACCGATCAGGGATTGCTGCCCGCACCGGCTACGCTCAAAGCCACTCAGCTTGCGCCGGGCGAGCGCGCGGATGTCGTCATCGACTTCAGCGACAGCCGCGGCGAGCAGCTTGTGCTGAAGAACGACCAGATCGGAATTATGCAGTTCCGCGTTTCGCAGAACAAAGTCAGCGACACCAGTTCCCTGCCCAAGGAACTGCGCCCCGTTCCGAAGATTCCCGAGTCCGACGCGACCAAGACTCGCCTGCTCACGCTCGACGAATACCGCAGCCTCGCCGGCCAACCCGTCCTGCTTTTGTTGAACGGTAGCTACTGGCACGATCCCATCACCGAAAAGCCCACCCTCAACAGCACCGAGATCTGGAGCTTCATCAATCCCACCGACGACACCCACCCCATTCACCTGCACGCGGTGCGCTTCCAGATTCTCGACCGCCAGCATTACGAGCCCTGGACTTACCAGACCAAGCAGGAATTCCGCTTCCTCGGCCCGCGCGTTCCACCCGAGCCCTTCGAGGCTGGATGGAAAGACACCGCCGCCGCGCACTCCAAGATGGTCACCCGCATCATCGTGCCGTTCAACGCCTATGCAGGGAAATACGTCTGGCATTGCCACATCCTCGAGCATGAAGACAACGAGATGATGCGCCCCTACGAAATCGTCGCCGGATAGCCGCCTCGGATCTGGGCGCAACGTGCCGATCTGAATCTGAGTTGCGGTCCCGCCTCGTAACAGGGCACGACCTTAGTCGTGCCGCTCGTGGCCCTTTTATTAGTTTGTCATCCCGAGGAGGGCTTCAGCCCGACGAGGGATCTGCTTTTTTCTTAGCCGCGGAGCGGCGCCATTTGTGTTAGCCGTGGGCGTAAGCCCGCGGTAACAGCCCGGAAAAGTCACCGAGCCGCGGAGCGGCGGCACTCCCCTGTACAATGTCCGAACCGTGACACTCAACGACGCTCGCCGCGAATTCCCTGCCCTAGAACATCAGGCCTTCCTCGACTCGGCTTGCGTCAGCCTCGCTCCACAACGCGCCATCACGAAGCTCCGCGCCTTCCTCGACATGGCCGCAACGTGCCCATCCGGCTCATCCACGCAACATCATCTCGACATGGACAAATTGCGCAGCGCCGCGCGTCCGCAACTGGCGAAGCTGATCAACGCCGCGGAGAATGACATCGCGCTGGTCGAGAGCACGTCGCACGGCCTCAACCTCGTCGCCAACGCAATTCCGTTGAAGCCTAGCGACCGTGTCCTGCTCACCGATCTCGAATTCATCGAAGTCGCCGTACCCTGGACTCAAAAACCAGGTATCGCAATCGACATCATTCCCAACCGCAACGGCCAAATCCTGATCGAAGACATCGACGCCGCCATCACGCCAAACACTCGCGTCCTCGCCATCAGCTCTGTGCAGTGGAGCAACGGCTTTCGTTGCGACCTCGACGCGCTATCCCGCCTATGCCACGAACGAAAAGTCTTCCTGATTCTCGATGCCGTGCAGCACATCGGCGCGATTCCCCTTGACGTCCAGAAGACGCCGGTCGACGCGATCGCCTGCGGCGGCCACAAGTGGCTGATGTCGCCCTTCGGCTGCGGCTTCCTTTACCTGAACCCGCACTTCCGCGCCCAACTCAATCCGCCGCTCGCTGGCTATCTTTCCGTCACCGAGCCCGAAGGCGGTTGGGACACTTATTTTCAAACGCCATCCATCACGCCGGTTCGCCACTATGATTTTGTCGACAGCGCCGCGCGCTGGGAAACGGGTGGCACCGCCAACTATCCCGGCGCAATCGGCCTCGCCGAATCCGTCGCGCTCATCAACGACATCGGGATCGACAACGTTGCCGACCACAATCTCTGCCTCACGGATTATTTGATCGATTCCCTCCACCAGCAGAACATCGACATCGTCACCCCTCTCGATCGCCGTTATCGCTCCGCCATCGTCACCTTCACCCTCGGCAGCGCCGACGACAACATCGCGCTGACCAGCTTCCTGCAGCAGCACAAAGTCCTCGTCGGAGTTCGCTACACTTCCGGCGTAGGCGGCGTGCGCGTCTCCTGTCATCTCTTCAACAATCGCCAAGACCTCGATCGCCTCGTCTCGCTCACCGCGGATTTCATCAAGCGTCACGCCAAGGTCACCGTCTGATGGCCGCCGAACCCGTCCCTCTTTCTGTCCAGTCCGAACAGGCAATCGCCAACGAGCAAGGTCTCGCGCGCCAACTCAGCGAACGCCAGCTCAGCATGATCGCCATCGGCGGCGCAATCGGCACCGGACTCTTTCTCGGCAGCGCCCTCGCCGTCCGCACCGCTGGACCGGGCGTCATCCTCAGCTACATCTTCACCTCGGTCATCGCGCTGCTGCTCATGTACTGCCTCTCCGAGATGGCGGTCGCGCATCCGACCGCGGGCTCCTTCGGCGTCTATGCTGATCTTTACGTCTCGCCGTGGGCGGGCTTCGTCGTTCGCTACACCTATTGGGCCGCGCAATCCATCGCCGCCGGCGGCGAAGCCGTTGCCGCTGCCATCTACACGCAATACTGGTTTCCCCACACTCCCGTATGGGCATGGGTCATCTTCTACTCCGCCTTTCTGATTTACGTGAACGCGCGCAGCGTGGGCGCATTCGGCAGCTTCGAATACTGGTTCTCCACCATCAAGGTCAGCGCGATCGTCGTCTTCATCCTGCTAGGCGCTGCCGTTCTCCTCGGATTTCACGAGCAGCGTCCCATCGGCCTCGAGAACTTCCGCGCCCACGGCGGCTTTCTGCCGCACGGCTGGCTAGGCGTCTTCCTCGCGCTGGCCTTCGTCATCTTCGGCTTCATCGGCACTGAGGTTGTCGCTGTCACCGCCGGCGAAGCCAAAGATCCTGAGCGCTCCGTCCCGCGCGCCATGCGCACCATGCTGCTGCGCCTGGTCATCTTTTATGTCGGCGCCATCACCATCCTCGTCGGCGTCATTCCCTGGACCGAAGTCGAGCCCGGCCAGAGCATCACCGTCAGCCCCTTCGTCCGCGTCTTCGACCTGATGCACGTTCCCGCCGCCGCGCACATCATCAACTTCGTCGTCCTCACCGCCGCGCTCTCCGGCATGAACTGCTGCCTCTATCTGTGTACGCGCATGATCTTCTCGCTCGCGCGCGCCGGCTACGCACCGGCGGCGCTGGGCCGCGTCTCCGAGCGAGGCACGCCGCTTCCCGCGCTGATGCTCTCTGCCGGCGGACTCGCGCTGGCCATCGTGATGGCGATCTCTGTTCCCGGCTCGGCCTACGTCTACATGTTCGGCATCGCGCTCTTCGGCGGCCTCTTCGTCTGGCTGATGATCTTCGTCACCCACCTCAGCTTCCGCAAACATTGGGTCGCGCAAGGCGGCCGCACCTTGCCGGTTCGCATGCCGTTCTTTCCAGTGACGACAATCCTCGGCGGAGCAGCCGTCCTCGCCATCATCATCTCGACCTGGTGGGTCGAAGGCATGCGCACGACATTAGAGTCGGGCATCCCCTGGCTGCTGCTGCTGACTTTGTGCTATTTCATTTGGGCACGGCGTCGAAAAACGAGCAGGTAGTACGGGCACTTCAGCACCGCGTCAGCATTCACTACTTTCTGAATTGTCATCCTGAGCGGAGCGTCCGCAAGGCCTTTCCGATCCGCGCTTCGCGGATCGGGCGGACGCGTAGTCGAAGGATCTGCGGTTTGCTTCCTGCTGGTTGTTTGCTCGCGTTTGCATCCTATACAGGTAGGACCCCTAATCCGGTGCTCGAGCGCGGCAATCTTTCGTAGCGATGGATACCTGCGTCGCCGCGCTGCCGCTTTTGCGACGACGGCTCGGAAGTTAGCTCATCGTGGGTTGGGGCTCCCGAGCAACCCGGCAGTTGCGGCTGCTGGAATGATGCAGGGACGCAGAACGGCTGACTTTACTGGCGCCCGTTTGCTCCGCAGTCAGCATCGACTCGTATCTCCAGCGCTACGTCGACTATCGCCGTGCTGGCATCGGTAACGATCTCCGAGTTCCTCTCCGGGGTTACATCGCGTGCGGAGTTGTTCTTAAGAAACTTCGCCAGAATTTCGGGATCGTATACTTGGCCCTCGTACCGCTTCCACTCGTTGAGTAGTCGTGCTTTGCACGGCGGTTCTGGAGCCTCATCGCCATTTACGATCAGCTTGCCCACGCGAAATTGTTTTCCTTCATCTAGTTCGATCGTGAGTGAGATTGTAAGCGTTTGATCGTCGACAACAGCATTGGGCACCGGTACGAAATTGATGTAACCGTCCTTTGCATATAACTTTCGCAACTCCTCAAGTCCCTTTCGGATTGACTCCGCGTTATAGGTCTCTCCGTCCCGTAGCTCGAAGAGCGACCGAAGCTCATTCGCAGGAAACACCTTAGCACCTGTGAACAGAAGCTCGTTTATGCGATACTGCTCGCCCGCATCGACGTGTACTGCCACATCAATCGTCTTATCTTGTGGCTTGCCTTGCGAGGATGTGACCATGGGCGCGTCTACCGCTGCCTTGAAGAACCCATGGACTTGGTATGCATATCGCACTCTTTCACTAATCTCTTCGAGTCCATCAGCCCTGTACGACCTACTAACGATGTCGGCGATAATCTCCTGTTCCTGATTTGTGGTCAAGCGATGTGCAGAATCGTAAATACGGACAGAGTGAACCGTGACTTGGGAAACGGTGCTCTCTCCTATTTGGGCGACTGCGGTGCTGGCGAGGACTAAGCAGACCAAAGCGAGGGGTCGCATAGCATAGTACCAGAACAATTATAGCGACGACGGGTCGAACAAAGATCTTTTATTCCAGTCGAAGTGCTCCACTGGCCATTTGATCCCACCTGCGCTGCTGCTGACGCGACTCCCGGTTTATACTGGCGCGCTGACATCTTCTCGCCCGAGGCACTATGAAACTGCTGTTCCGTATCTTTCTTTTCCTTGCCCTTACATCCTTGTTATCCGCCGCACAAACTATGAAATCCCAAGCCAACGCCAAATTTGCCGAAATGTCGGACCGCTTCGTGAAAGACTCGCTCGCACTCTCCCCTGTGAGCGCCTCACAAGCCGGCTATCACAAGCACACCGATCCCGCGACCGGCAAAACCATCGACCTCGACGCGCAACTCGACGACGTCGGCCCACAAGGCTTCGCCGCGCAGGAAAAGTTCTATAGCGAATGGCGCACGCGCTTCCAGACCGAAACGCCCATTGCCTCGCTCAACCCGCAGGACGCCGCCGACTTCCGCCTCATCGACGACCAGATCGCCCTCAACCTTCTCGAGTTCCAGAAGATCCAAAACTACAAACACAATCCGACCGGTCTACGTCGAACTGCTCGGCAACGCTTTGTTCTTGCCGCTCACGCAGAACTACGACACGAAGGAAGTCCGCCTCGGCGACGTCATCTCGCGCATCGGCCAGATCCCGCGCTTCCTCGATCAGGCAAAATCCGAACTCACCGACGCCGATCCCATCTTCATCTCCACCGCGGTTGACGAGAACGATGGCAATCTCAATCTGCTCGACACCGTCGCCGCTGAGATTCCTGCCGGCTCGCCGCTCAAAGCGCAATTCGACAAGGTCGCTCCCGCCGCTCGCCAGTCGCTCAACGACTTCACCGCCTGGATGAAGAACGATCTCGCCAAGCGCCCCACCCATGGCCGCACCTGGCGCCTCGGCGCCGAATGGTATGCCCCGAAGTTTCGTTACGTGATGGAAACCTCCATCACACCCGACCAGGTGCTCGCCGATGCCGAAGCCCAGTTGAAGAGCATCCGCGCCGAGATGCTGCAGGTCGCGCTGCCTCTCTACAAGCAGATGTATCCCGGCGACGACAATTACGCCAGCGCCATCAACTCCACAACTCCCATCAGCGAGGAGCGCGAAAACCGCATCATCAGCGCGGTGCTCAACAAGATCAGCGACGAACACCCGAAGCCGGATCAGCTGATGCAGGTGATCAATGACGACGTGGTCAGCATCCGGCAATTCATCATCGATCACAAGATCGTCACCCTGACCAGCCGCGACAACCTCAAGGTCATCCCCACGCCTGAGTTCATGCGTGGCATCTATTCGGTCGCCGGATTCCACAGCGCGCCGCCGCTGGAGCCGACCGCCGAAGCCCAATTCTGGGTCACGCCCATCAATCCCAAAACTCCTGAGGCGCAGGTCGAGAGCCGCCTGCGCGAGTACAACAACTACACCTTGAAGTGGCTCACCATGCACGAAGCGCTGCCCGGCCACTATGTTCAGGCCGAACACGCCGACGACGTGCAGCCGCCGGCGCGTCGCGTGCTGCGCAACCTCTTCGGCAACGGGGCCTACGTCGAGGGCTGGGCCGAGTACGGTTCCGACGTCATGACCCAGGCTGGCTACCTCGACTTCAATCCCAAATTCAAGCTGGTTCGCCTGAAGATTCAGCTGCGCGTCGCCGCCAATGCCATCCTCGACATTCGCATGCAGACCATGAACATGACCGATCAGCAGGCGCTCGACCTGATGATGAAGGAGTGCTTCCAGACGCAAGCCGAGGCCGAGGGAAAATTGCGGCGCGCCAAGTTAAGCTCCACGCAGCTGCCAACCTACTTCGTCGGCACGCGTCAGTGGTGGGAGCTGCGCAAGAAATACCAGGCCGCCATGGGCAACAAGTTTACGCTGGAAGAATTCCATGATCGCGCATTGGACCAGGGGCCACTACCTATCGAGTATCTGGAGAAGATCATTTTGCCTGAAGGGGGCAATTAGCATTCATGGTGCGACGAAATCTATCTTTTCTCTCGATTCTCGTGTTTGTCGCAACAATCCTTGCAGCTGCCGAGGAAAAACAAATACTGCACTGTTCGTATGGCAACATGACCGGCGACTATGAAGTTGCGATAGACGAGGGGGACCAAGGCCCAGTTGTCGACATCATTCGCCACAATCACAAGGATGAAGCAATCGCTCACTATGTGGCACAGGCGCTGTTCTTCGATTATGCAATGCCGAGTCCAAAAGGCGATTACGTGGCCATCGTCTGGAAAACAGGCAGCGGAACGTACGTAACCATCTTTTCTCTGACTCCAACTCCCAAGGCGCAACCCATATTTGCAAAGGGTGCTGACGGCAATCCAGAATTTCTCTTTGTGGGAGGCCATCAGGTAATGCTGTTTTACTCAGGTCGACACCACATCGGAGATCACTGGATCCCGGAAGATGCGTCCATCTATATATCGGGCGACGGCCAGTTCAATTTGCTGAGGACCGTACCCTATGAATCCAGGCTAGAGGCCTTAATCGCACTACAGAAGAAGCGTTGATGCGAATAACCGTAGACATTGACGAGAAATTGATGCGCCAAGCAATGCGTTGCAGCGGCACGAGTACAAAGAAGGAAGCCGTGGAAAAGGGACTTCGGCTTCTGGTCCAACTATCTGGGCAAACTGCTATCCGCCGGTGGCGGGGAAACGTGAAATGGGACGGCGATCTCACCCAGCGGCGCTAGCGGGAGACTGTTGTCGCCTGAAGCGTCCATGCACGGTTTGTGAAGAATTGTAAAAACCTGCTTCGCCCGTGAACCTTTCGGCCCGCTCTTCGTCTATACCAGTAACCCAAATCCAAGGTGGGCGCTGCAGTCAGAACAGATGTAATCGGGCGCCCACCGCCTTTTTCCAAGACAGGACGATCCTTGGGAATAGGCTGATGCGCCGGCGCAACTTTCGTTCGAACCCTCCTTATTCAATCGCGTACATGCCAATGATTCTTTCAATGGCGCGCCGGCATACGGCGCAGAAGCGATCGTAGCGCGTGAACATAATGCAGTTTTCCTGCGGCCGATAGTATCCGCGCGCCTCATAGTTCGCGCCTTCGAATGCTCCCACGCGATCCGAGTACTTATCGGTCCCCAACAATTCGTCTTCGTGCTTCTTTTCTTTTTCGAACAGAGCATCCATCTCGCCTTCCGGCCGGTTCTCTTTGCGGATCTGTCGCCGTTGCGCCTGGATATCTTTCTCGTACGCTTCGAACTCCGCTTTGCGCCACGGCGTCGGCACCGGCGTTCCCGCGACAACAAGATCCCTCCACTTCAGCATCGCCGGATCGAGAAGCGCGGTAGCATTCGGCTCCCATGGCTCAATGCGCTGGCCCGACGGCTCGATGGCTACATCCGATGTGTAGTACTCATCCGCCAATCCGGCGAAGTGGTGCCCAAACTCGTGCACAAAAACGTAGGGCATCCATTCGCTGTCGGCAGCAACCGTCGCATACAGGTTGAAGATTCCTCCGCCGCCGTAGGTCCTCGAATTCGTCAGAATCTCGATGAATTCGTACGGCGCCCACGACGCGACATCGCGCAGCACTTTGTTGTTCGTGGTCATGATGTAGCGCTCGCTGTCGAAGGTGTCATACGACGTGCCCAGCGGCGGATGCCGATACTGCCCAGTCGACGGCCGCGAAATCCCCGACTCACTGGCTGGCGGGCACAATCCCCAGACATTGAAATCCTTGCGATGCTCTTTGAATGGCGAGCGCGAGAACAGAATCTCCGTGGCCCGCTTCGCATCCTCTTCGAACTTGCTCCGCTCGCCTGCGGTGTAGCCATCGCCCAGGATCAGCAGATCGACCTTCGTCTCCGGCTCACCCATCTTCTGAATCGTGATCAGCGGCCCCGGCGACGCCGGATTCGTACGATCGATGAACTTATCCTTGGGATCGATGGTCGTCGTCCACACCTCATGGAAGTCGACGTCCTTTCCTTCCTTGCGCTCCTTCAGCACGATCTTCACCGGAGCGCTCGGCAATGGGAAGCGCAGCGATTCCGAGAATGTACGATTCAGCTTCTTCGCTTCATCGGTGTCGACCCACTCGTCGAACAACGAGCTGAATCCTCGCGAGTACAAAAGCTTTCCCGTCGCCTGGTCGCGCACCTCGAAGAAGTAGTTGCCCAGATTTGTGTCGTCAATCGTCTTCGACATATCGCCCGGCCACGGCAGCGGCTCAATCACTACGCGATCGAAGCTGAACATCGCCTGCGTGGCATTACCCGTGTGGTAATAGTCCAGCCGCATGGTGGGAGGCTGGGTGGCGAAGCAAGGTGTAATGAAGGCAAGAACGCAGATTAGCAGCACAGAAATCTTCAGAAGGCGAATTGTCATAAGGTGTTTTCGTTCCACGAAATTGTTCGAATTGGTCATCACTGCGCGGATTCATTGAATTGTCATCACGAGCGAAGCGAGGGATCTGCTTTCTGTTCCCGGGCCGTTAGTTCAGCTTCCCCGCAATTTCTTCCGCCGCCTCCAGAATCTTCCCCGCCTTCGCCATTCGCGCCAGGTGGTTGATGTCGCCGTGCAGCGGCCGATCTTCAACCAGCTTGTCCACCTGCTGGCGAATGACATCATACGCGGCTTGCGACGCTGGCGACGGCCGCACGGGGGCCCGGAGATCGAACGCCTGCGCCGCCGCCATCAACTCAATCGCGACAATCGTCCACGCGTTCTCGATGATCTGCCGCGTCTTGATCGCCGTCGTCATCCCCATCGACACAAAATCTTCCTGGTCGGCCGCTGCCGGAATCGATCCAATTGCCGCCGGCGTGCTCAGCACGCGATTCTCGCAGACCAGCGCGCCTGCAGTGTACTGCGTCAGCATCAAGCCTGAAAACATCCCCGCACCCTTGGTCAGGAACGCCGGCAAACCAGCCGACAGATGCGGATTCATCAGCCGATTCAGCCTGCGCTCCGAGAGCGCCGCGACCGTCGTCACCGACATGCCAACCAGCTCCAGCGCAAACGCCATCGGCGTGCCCTGGAAGTTCGCGCCGGTCAGCACCAGTTCTTCATCCGGGAAGAATGTGGGATTGTCCGCCGCGTGATTCAGCTCGATCTCAAGCATGTAGCGCGCCCACTTGAATGCGTCCTTCGCTGCCCCCACCACCTGCGGACTGGAGCGCAGCGAGTACGCATCCTGCACCTTCTTGCCCGGCAGCCTCAGCAGCTCCGAGCCTATAGTCAGCCTCCGAACGTTCGCGGCACAGTCCTGCGCACCGGGATATCCGCGCGTCGCATGAATTCGCGCATCGTACGCCTGCAGGTTGGCGTTGAGCGCCTCCAGCGTCATCGCCAGCGCGACCTCCTGCGTCTTCAGCCAGCGGATCGCGTCGAATATCTCCAGGCAGCCAATCCCGGTCGTCAGGTCCGAGCCATTGATCGTCGCCAGCCCATCGCGCTCGCGAAAGACAATCGTCGGAATGCCGGCCTCATCCATTCCCTGCTTCGCCGGCAGCCGCCTTCCCTTATAGAACACCTCGCCTTCGCCCATCAGCGTGATCGCCATCTGCGACATCGGCGACAGATCGCCGCACGCGCCCACCGAGCCCTTCTGGCAGACCACCGGCGTTACGCCTTTGTTCAGCATCGCAATCTGCGTCTGCACAATCTCGTTGCGAATGCCCGAGTGTCCCCAGCAGTGTGTGTTGAGCCGCGAAATCATCCCCGCGCGCACATCTTCTTCGGCGCACGGCTCACCGCATCCCGCCGCGTGCGAGTACAGCAGGTACTTCTGAAAGTTCTCCACCTGCTCCGGCGTGAGCACGACCTCCGACAGCTCACCGATGCCTGTGTTGACGCCGTACATGATCTCCCGCGCGAGAATCTTTCGCTCCAGAAGCTCGCGGCACTTGTTGATTCGTGCAACGGCATCCGGGTGCAACTGGAGCGGCTTGCGATCGCGCGCGATGGCTGCAACATCTTCAATTGTCAATGAATGTCCGTCGAGAACGACGGCAGTTTTCGTTTCCGTGATCGGCATTTCATCAACAATGGCAGGCATGTAGCTCTCCTCACATATCCGCACCGAATGTAGTCCGCTGCCAACCATCGCGGTAGGACAGTTATCACGTGAGGAGGTGACCGGAAACTCTCTTCGCCCTTGGCATCTCGCTCTTCGGCGAGTAGCAGCAAATAACATCATGCCAACAATCGCACCGAGGCCATGACCATTGTTTCTTTTCAGGGCACGTCTTCAGACGTGCTGCCATGGGCCAAGGGCGAGTAGGCATTAGCCCCTACGAACGGAATTCCAGGGGCTGAAGCCCTGTTCTTTGCGGGCTTGTTCGGCACGACTGGAAGTCGTGCCCTGACACGAGGCAAGACGGGCGATGTTGACGATTTGCGACTTGCCACCGTCGTTGATGACAAAAAACGATCACAACAGAAGTCTCTGGCGAAAAGCGAAGAGCGAACGGCGAAAAGCGACTGCGACTGCCCTCCTCGGCGTTACAATGGATTTTAGGCAGTAACCATGCAGTTAACAGTCTTACAACCTGACGTCCACGAAGCCCGCTGGTACGAGACCATGGCCGATGGCCGTCTCCACTGCCATCTCTGCCCGCGTCACTGCCACATCGGAGAAGGCCAGCACGGCTTCTGCTTCATCCGCAAGAACGACGGCGGAAGGCTCCTGCAGCTCGGCTACGGCCGCCCCGCCGCGCTGGCGATGGATCCCGTCGAGAAGAAGCCGCTCAACCACTTTTTCCCTGGAACGAAAATCCTCTCCATGGGTACTGCCGGCTGCAACATGGGCTGCCTGTTTTGCCAGAACTGGGACATCTCGAAGGCGAGGTCCGACCAGGTCAACTCGCTAGCACTGAGCCCGGAAGATGTGGTCGCCGTCGCGCTCGAGCATCGCGCGCCGCACCTCGCCTACACCTACAACGAGCCCACCATCTGGGGCGAGTACGTTATCGACATCGCGCGCGAGGCGCACGCCGCCGGCCTCAACAACGTCATGGTCTCGAACGGCTACATCACGCGCGAGGCCTTCTTCGACATCTATCGCTACATCGACGCCGCCAACATCGACCTTAAAGCCTTCACCGAAGGCTTCTACGGCAAGATCACGATGACGCATCTGCAGCCCGTGCTCGACACGCTGCGCTGGCTGCGCCATGAAACCGGCGTCTGGTTCGAAATCACCAACCTCATCATCCCCTCACTCAACGACGGCGATTCCGAGTTCAAAGAGCTGTGCGACTGGGTACTCAACAATCTTGGCGACGACGTTCCGCTGCACTTCACCGCCTTCCATCCCGACTTCAAGCTGCGCGACAAGCCGGCGACTCCGCCGGAGACGTTGCACCGCGCGCGGCAGATCGCGCGCGAGATGGGCATGAAGTACGTGTACGAAGGCAACATCTACTCCGACGGCGCCAATACCATCTGCCCCGGCTGCAAGCAGACGGTCATCACCCGCTCATGGCATTCGGTGATGTCTAATAAGCTGAAGAACGGCTGCTGCACGAATTGTGGTACCCGCATCCCTGGCGTCTTCACCAAAGCCGAAGCGGAGAAGCGGCGTGAATGGGCGAGGTAAGCTTCTTCCTGTGTGACTCTAAGCGGACGTCTAAGCCTCTCCATCTAGTGTCATCCTGAGCGGAGTGAGGTCGCAACCGCAACGGTTCATTTTTCACCGCAGCCTTCCCCGACGTGTCATCCTGAGCGAGCGGCTTCAGCCGCGAGTCGAAGGACCCCTATAATCACCAGCCAACCGTCTGCCTGACTGGCTTGTCATACCAGCCTTTGCTCAGATCCTTCCACGCGGCATTTGCATGCCTGTTCCAGTAGGGGTCCTTCGACTCCGTTCGCTCAGGATGACACGAGGGAAAGTCGCCCGGTGTGACAAAGAAACAATGATCCTCTGACTCGCTTATGGCATACTTTACAATCTCGACGACTTGCCAGGAGCACTCATGAGCATCTTCGGCATCGCCTTTGAGCCCTATGTCGGACCCTTTGTTAATGGCGGTCCTGTTTATTTCAACGCCTACTCGCTCGATACCGTCAAGAAGCTGCTGGCGCCGGTTGCGGAACACTTCCCGCTCATCCTGACCTATGGCCAGGGAACGTTTGTGTGGAACGGCGTTCCCAAGGTGCAGGACAGCAACATGTTCAACATCCAAGCTGCCAAGTCCGCCGGCATCCAGGTCTCCGCCGGCTGCTACCAGCAGGGCGTCACTAAAGATAACGACTTCATCAACGTCGGTTGGACTCAGGTCGAAGTCGACTACGCCATCCAGCAGGCGAAGCAATACAAGAATGTGGTCGATCTGGTGATCGGCAATGAATGCCTTTGGGGCCCCAAATCCGTACAGGCGATCATCGACCTCATCGCCTATGCCAAAGTCAAGCGCGCTCCGCTCACCAGCGCGCAGCTACCCATCACCACGCGCCAGCGTTGGGACCAGCTCGCCGCTGTCAACGATTCCGGCTGGGACCTGCAACAGCAGGTGCTGGCGATGCTGGCGGCATGTGAGAAGCAGATCTACGCGACCATGTACGCATATTTCGATAAGGGCATCGGCAGCAAGCTCGGAAACACGCAGGCTTCATTTACCGCAGCTGTGACCAAAAGCATGAATGATAAGTTGGCCGCGCTGAAGCAGGCATTCACCAACCAGGGCATCGGTCTCGAAATTCGCATTGGTGAAACCGGCTGGCCGACCAAGGGATCGCAGCCGGAGCAGCCCGACGGCTCTATCGCCAACGTCCGAAATGCTCAGTGGTATTACGAGGCAATGGTGAATTGGGCCGATGCCAACAACGTGAAAACGGTCCCCTTCGAAGCCTTTGATGAACCGTGGAAGGGCACCCCTAACGGGTCGAGCAGCGAGGCCTTCTTCGGGATCTGGAAGGCCAACGGAATTGCCAGGAATCAGATGCAATACACCCTGACCGGCACCAGCCAGAAGTACAACCTGTCCCAGCCGATGTACCGCAGCGCGCAAGCGGAAGAGTGACGGTCGCGCCGCAGCAGTGCGGCCGCTGTTTCCCAAATTAGAACCGCACTGCACAAATTCGCCCCACGCTCCGCTTCATCCCCGGCGCCGTCGTTTAGATTAGAAGTTAGCGGAACGCCGCTTACCTCCAGCACAACGTTGCACACCGTGCCGAGATCAGCACGAAATAGATAGTTTTGTCTGCTCGCGCGGCAACTTGCGCGACCGGTTGCTTTCAGGTTTCAAGCTGGAGAAGTGCAGTATCGACGTGCAAGGAATTTGCCAGACGCACCTTTCACCGCAAACTTAGTCGTCCTAATTCATACTTCATGGAGAGAGAAATGTTAGCAATCGGCGAGAAGTTCCCTGACTTCAGTGTCACCGCAACCGTCAGCACCAACAAAGATAACGCTTTCAAAACGATTACTGGCGAGGACTACCCCGGCAAGTGGAAGATCTACTTCTTCTGGCCGAAGGATTTCACCTTTGTCTGCCCCACGGAAATCGCAGCCTTCGGCAAGCTGAACAAGGAATTCAAAGATCGCGACGCGCAAATCCTCGGCGGGAGCATCGACTCCGAGTTTGTTCACTTGGCGTGGCGCAACCATCATCCTGATCTGAACGATCTTCCCTTCCCCATGCTTGCCGACATCAAGCGTGAACTCTGTGGTCAGCTAGGCATCCTCGATGAGAAAGAAGGCGTGGCTCAGCGCGCGACCTTTGTCGTCGATCCCGACAACGTCATTCGCTTTGTCTACGTGACCGATCTGTCGGTCGGCCGCAATCCCCAGGAAGTGCTGCGCGTCCTCGACGCACTCCAAACCGACGAGCTCTGCCCCTGCAACTGGCAGAAAGGCCAGGAAACGCTGAAGGTGTAGGAAGGAAGCAACTAGCAACTAGCGATTAGCAAGCAGCGGCTAGGTTTCAGCGCTTAACGGGTCAGTTGTGTCATCCTGAGTGAAGCGCCCGCCTTTCTTTCAATCCGCAGTGTGGCGGGTCGGCGGGCGCGGAGTCGAAGGACCTGCTTTGGCCCAGGGCGCACGCCGGGCGCAAGTGATTAGCCCAGCGCGGAAGCGCTGGGCCCGCATTCTAACCGACGGCCGAGCCCCTTCAGGGGCGACACTTCGGTTGGGCATGGAGACACATGAATCTTGACGCACTCATCGACACTCTTCCCTCTTACGCCAAAGACCTGAAACTCAACTTCTCCAGCGTCGCTCGCCAGCAAACCGATCTCACCGAGCAGCAAGCCTGGGGAACCATCGTTGCTTCGGCAATCGCCTCGCGCGATGAGCAACTGGTGAGCGCCGCCGCGGAGGAAGCCACAACGCATCTCACACCAGAGGCTCTAGAAGCTGCCAAGGGCGCTGCGGCAATCATGGGGATGAACAATATCTTCTATCGCTTCTTGCACCTGACCTCGAATGAGAGGTACCGCACCATGCGCGCCGGATTGCGGATGAACATCATCCGAACGCATGGCATCGACCCGCTCGACTTTGAGCTCTGGTCACTGGCTGTATCGGCGATCAACGGTTGCGGCGCCTGTGTCGACTCGCACGAGAAGACGCTTCGCGAGAAAGGCATCAGCGAAGAGAAGATTCTGGCCGCAATTCGCATCGCTTCCGTTCTTCATGCAATCGCCGGCGTCCTCGATGCGGAACGTGCGATTGCCAATAAGAGCGAACACCTGGCTACGTCGGTTGTATAGAGATTGATCGAGAGGTCAAGTCGGCAAGCGCTACCGCTCAGCCGTTTACCAGCGCTTCTCAGTCCTGCTGTTTGGCAGGCACCAGATCCTTCACCGCTTCCTGGTCGAAGTGGTTAGCGCGATTGGTATCGCCAAGAGTCCGCCAGGCACTGGCCCGTCCCATCGCGATTTGATATCGAAAGCTATTCCCACCCGTCGTCGCCAGCAGGTCTGGTGGAGCGTTTCGCTCCGCTTTGTCGAACCACTCCAGCGCCGGCTTGGGCTGGTGCATTGCTAGGTAGAGTTGCGCCAGCTTCAGCATCTCAGCCGGCTGGGGCGCCGATGCCAGGTTAATGGCCAATCGCTGGGCAACGATCGCCATGTCGTTGTAGCCCTCGCGCTTGTACAAGGTTGCGGCCGAGAACCACATGAGAGACTCTTTCGGCTCTAAGTGAACAGCCCAAGCGAATTCACCCTCCGCGTCCTTACGCGAATCCATCGTCAAGTAGACCGTGCCCTTCAACCATGGCACAAAGGAATTGCCCGGTGAAACCGCCTCAGCTTTGTCGGCAGCTGCCAGTGCCTCCGAGTTGCGGCCCAGCGCCGCCAAAACGCTGGCCGCATTCGCCCATTGATTGAACGCTCCGGCGCGCGATTTCACGATTGCCTCCGCCGGCAACGGTGCCGTCGCACAATTCACCTGCGTGCGCCTAATCAGGTCTTCCGTCCCCGGTGTGCGGCGCACAAACACTGCCGAGACTTCGTCCAGGTACACCGTCGCCCACTTCTTGCTGTCGCAAAAAATCTTGACCGCTGCCAGCGCACCTTCGAAGCGATTCAGCGGCAGAATGATGGTGTTGATGTTGTAGCGCTCCGACTCCCGCTTCCACCGGTCCGAGTCCAGCGAACTCTGCATCAGCTCCGCTTCATGATGAAACAGGTCGGTGCCGAATGGAATGGCTCGGCCATCGAGGTAGTCGCGCCGTTCAGGACCAAGCATCCAGAGGAAGTATCCGCCCTCGTTATAGGTGTTGAAGATTTCGCCGGGAAGGTTCTCGCGCTGCACAAACTCCATCGCACGATGTGGCAGCCAGCCGGGTCCCGCCCCGAATGTCGATGCGGAGTGATTGCGGTTGCGCACCACATCGTAGCTGCGCATTCCGGCCAGTGCAGCAAAGGCGATTGTCATTGCAAAGGCCAGAGCCAGGAGTGTTCGCTTGTAGGCAAACCAGACCTCAATATGCTTCGTCGCTAGATCCAGGAATGCTCCGCCCAGCACCACAATCACACCTGCGGCTACCGCAAACATCCGCACGTGCTCTACGCCAATGTAGATCGCGCTGAACAACAGAATGGCAAAACCAAACTGGCGCTGCAGTATAGCAATAATCGCTGCCGCAATGGCAATGGCCAGCAAAAGGTAGAACGAGCTTCGAGGATTCCTGACCAGAAGAATCACAGTGTCGGCCGCCCATGTCAGCGGCACCCTGCCCCACTCCGCGATCCATCCGGAGTGAAGTGCCATCGCGCGATTCTGACGAATCAGAGCCGTATAGATACCCCATCCCCATGGATTCGCCAGCGTAGCCAGTGCCGTACCCGCGTACCATGGCCACGCACGCCGCAGCCTTTCTAACGCTCCACGGCGGCGATCACCGGCAAACAACATCTCCAGGAGATCGATGCCGACGAACGCGGCGATCAATCCCAAGCCCGCTACGAATCCGAGATGGCAATTGACCCATGCGATCATCAACAACGGCAATAACCACAGTCGAGCCTTACCTGTCTGGTAGTTTTCCCAAAGTAGCGACAGAAACGCCGCGAAGATAACCACCGTGAACATGTCGGCGCGCGGTGCGGTTCGCCCCGCAATAATCGTCACCGCAACAATGGCAACGGCCGCAGTTGCGGCGGAGCCGCGGCGCAGCAACAGCGCGACCGTCCCTGCGCAGGCCAAAGCACCAACCCACGACAACAGCGCATATCCGCCGATCAAGTATGTCCAATACAGAAACAGCGAGGAGCCAACGGGATAAATCCACGGCTGTCCCTGCGCCGTGTAGGAAAAGACTTCCGTGGAAAAGACACTGATGGTGTTGCGCGACCCAGCGTCCGGTAGCCAATTGCCAGAAGCTGTCGGGATCGGAAATCGTGCGCAAGCCCGCCAGGAATGCATAGATCAGCACAATGGCACTAAGCGCCAGGAACAGACGCCGGCGCCAAATTGCGGAGGTCATGTCGTAGCCCGACACCAAATCACCGTTGGTTTTCACGAGAACTTCGGCTGGTTGCAAACCCATAGTCAAGTCGTTGACATTAACTTGTATTAACGATACCGGCGTTTTCCTATTGCGTGCCTTCTAGTGTCAGCTTCACGAATGCCAGGCTTAGTTTTCGGGGATCCTGGCCCTTACCGATTTCTAACGGAGAATGCACGGCGCCAAGAACATGGAATCGAATCAGCACCGGATTCGATGAAGTAAGTACATCACGCGGGATTTCCACCGTCCTGGTCGTAAACACATCCGGCGAATACTGAAACGTCCAGGTGCCCACGGCAACGTTGTTCACCAGCACCTGCACCGCGAGCTCGGGGTAGTTGGGCGACAGATTGGGGGCGACCATCGCCGATAGCAATACGGTCTTCGGCAACTCTTCCGTGTTCATCGGCAGGTCCAAGCCAAAATCAGGCCCACTGCCCCACGTCGCCCAGTCCTCTACACCCTGCCAGCTGCCGCGCATGAAAAGAGCAGCGCTACCGCCGTGGGTAAATGTCAAAGTCTCGCCCAGACGGTACTGCCATTGTTGTGCGAGGTACTCCCGATAATCATCGTAGCGGATTCGGTAACGCGAGAGATCAGGCAGTGATGCAGGAGCGAACGGATCGAATGGTAAATACGAGCCCGCCGACGGTACGATCAGCGACCGAATTTCGCCCCGGCCTTGGACATAAAGACTCAGAGGAAGTAGCGGCCAAGTCGCATGGAGCTCGCTCAGATGCAGTGGTCCCACCTGCCTGGAGAGAATCGAATCGCCGTACGCCAGCGGCCCTTCGTGCAGAAGTAATTCATAACGCAACGTCGCCAGCATCGCCTGCCAGCGCGTGATTGCCGCCATATTCCAGAAAACCTGTCCGATCCCTAGCGCCCCGATCAAAATCGCCGCGAAGCCGATGGCGTGAGCATCCGGCTTCGACCACCCAGCCACAACCAGAAATAACAAGCTTGTCGCGGCGAGCGGCAGAACCATGTTCAGCACCCGCGCCGGAACCTCGACATCGAGACTTATGGGCGCCTGTCCCCTCAGCACTTGGAGGATAAGGTAAACGATGCTTGCCATGCCCACCGCGACTGACACCGTTTGAATCCATCGGAGCTGTGAAGGGAATGCCAATAACACAGCGCAACAGATCAGCACGACTAACGAAACCTGCGCCGCCAGATGACTGGAATGCAGCAGGTACAACAAGGCGCGAAGAAATCCTTCCCTGTTCGTCGGATCAAACGGCCAGATCACCGCTGCTGCCGCCAGTATCGCCCCAGCGACGTACCAGCTCGCTAGTCCCCCCATAAGCAGGCGTTCCTGTGGATTCCGCTTCCAGCGCCACATGCAGACGCCCGCCAGAATCAAACCAAAGAACATCATCGACTCGTAGCTCAGAATGGTGGGAATGGAAAGTGCGATCAGCAGCAAGGTGGTCGCTCGGCTCAGCTCAACACGGAACAGCAGAATGAAAAGCAGTGGCCAATAAAGCGACACGATGAAGTGGCTGTCCGTTGCCAGATAGGCTTCCACATTCATCGTTCCTGCAAAAAAGCTGAGTAGGGGAAACAGCATGTACCATCGCTTCGCCGTAAAACGATAGCACAGGTAAAGGCTCAACAATGCATGGCTATAAAGCGTGATCCCGAAGATAAGCGACAGATCATGCAGGGAATGGATGCGCAGATGAGTCGCCATTACCAGCGGCGTTTGTTCAGCAAGAATGGTGAAGAGTCGAGACCGAAATAGCTCCTTTTTCCAGTCGCCAATCCAGAGATAGTAGCTGCGTGAGGATGCGACTTTGATAAGAAACCAGGAACCGTCGCCCCACAACTGGAGATCGCTGGCGACCGCGGTAAGCCGTTCCACCAATACACCAACCAGGGCGGCGTAAACCACTGCAGTCCCAATGGCGACCGGATCCCTCCGCCGCGAATGCGACTGGCCGGCTTCCTGGACCGGAAGGGATTCGACTGTTATGAATTCTGCTTTGGATGGCATGCCGTCGATCGTTGCGCCCTGCACCGTTTTGAAGCTTCTGTATGGTAGCTTATCTTCTTTTCCGGCAGCGGCCTTCACCGCTCTTGTGCCGGCTTCGGCAGAACCTCAGCATCTCATAAATCACATCTCATTGTGACCTATGTACTTGTTGCATGTGCGCCTCCGGTGTTCCGCTGGGGTGTATCTGGAGTAAAGCCTGGAATGCCGAAAGTGGCCCCTATCACCCGCAAGGTCCATGTTTGCAGCCTTGTATGGCGATTCCGGCAGATCACGCCAGCAGGTGATCGCCGGCACTTGGCAAGGTGCGCGACCGAAACTTAGCGCGACACCGATGTTCCTGGCCCCTCGAAGCGGCTCGCACACGCTTCGACCGTAAAACCCGGGGATACGATGTGACTTCAGGGGGTCGTCGTGCTTACACCATACGGATTGGATATCATCGAAAGCTGCCTCGCATGCAAAATGCGAGCCGAGCATATCTTTTGCGATCTTCCACCAGCCGCCTTACAGTACTTTGAAACCATCAAGTACGCCACCGCTTACCCTAAGGGCGCGGTGCTCTTTGTGGAAGGGCAGATGCCGCGTGGCATCTTCGTCCTCTGCAAAGGGCGAGTGAAACTCTCCATCTGCTCGACCGACGGCAAGACCTTGATTCTCAAGATCGCCGAACCGGGCGAGGTGTTGGGTCTCAGCGCGACGATCAGCGGCAAGCCCTATGAGTTGACCGCCGAAACCGTGGACCCATGTCAGGTGAACTTTGTAAAGCGCGAAGATTTTCTGCGCTTCCTGAAGGAACACAGCGAAGCTTGCCTGCGCGTGGCCGAGCAACTCAGCGACAAGTACAACTCTGCCTGCCGCGAAATCCGCGCACTCGGACTCTCGCATTCCGCGGGCGAGAAGCTGGCCAAGCTGCTGTTGGAATGGAGCTTGCGCAATGGCGAAGCGGCCAAAATCGAGCCACGAGTCAAGCTGGCGCTCACGCATGAAGAGATCGCGCAGATGATCGGGACCTCACGCGAGACCGTGACCCGTCTCTTCGCCGATCTCAAGAAGCGGCAGATCGTACAGGCCAAGGGCTCGACGCTGCTGATTCGCAACAAGGCAGCGCTGAAGGCGATGGCCGTCACGCAGTAAGGCTCCGCCGACAACCAACATCAGAACTGGATGCTGAGGTGTACCCTTTTGGGCTGCGCCGCAGCCTCTTTTCTTGTGCTCTTCAACCGACTGGAAAGACAGCTAATAGGAACGTTTTGCCAGCCTGCGCAGCAAATTCTTGTGGTCGATTGTGAATAAGGTCACGAAAACGGGTGATTGCAATCACTGCGTGCACTATAGGCAGAGCAGTATTACCAGCAGTATGGAGAGCACGAATCAGTCGAGTTGCCTGACTTGCGATTTCCGACCCGATCGCCTTTTTTGCGACATGCCCGCGGAGTCGTTGAAGGCGTTCGACGAAATCAAGTCTCTCGCTTCCTACCCCCGCGGCGCCACGCTGTTTGCCGAAGGCCGGCCGGTACGGGGAATCTACATCCTATGCGACGGGCGCGCCAAACTGTCTATCTGTTCGGAAACCGGCAAGCGACTGGTTCTGCGAATCGCAGGACCCGGCGAATTGCTGGGTCTGGGCGCCACCCTGTCCAACACTCCCTACGAGGTCACTGCCGAGCTGCTGGATAACTCGCAGGTGGTCTTCGTCCGCAGAAAAGAGCTGATGAAGTTTCTGCGCGACAACCAGCCCATCTGCATGGAAGTGGTGCGCATGCTCAGCCAGGATCTCCACGGCGCCTACGAGCGAGTCCGTACCATCGCCATGGTGCGCACGCGCCATCCCCGCATCACCTTCCGGCCGCGTGCGCTGGTGGTGTAGACCGCAGCCGGGAGCATCCTGAGCCGCGATTGCCCATTTTCCTCCTTGCCGCGCTGCGACATTGGGTGCGATGTCGGACCCTGTCGCGACGCTATTCCATGCTAATTAGCTAGGTCGTAAACTGGCGACGAAGCACGTTTCTGACGCTCAAACGGACGTTCGAAATATCGACGCTGGAATCTGCTTCCGATTTCTGCCGCAGTTCTCGAGCTCTCCACTATTTACTTTCTGACTCCCTTCGCAGCCGCATGAACGCTGCCGGGCATAAACCTCGCCTTTCCGCCTGAACATTGGTGATTTTGCTCACTCGATGCAGTGAGAACCAAAACCAGTGTGATCTATGTCACGCCGTCACGTGAGTACACTCACTGCCCCTTGGTACATCTCTCAGCGATGGTTATGTGTTACCCGCTATCTGTCAGCGCCCAACGAAAGCGAGAGATTCTGTGAAACGCTGCGGTCTGGTCCTTCTTGCTGCTTTGCTTTTTTCCATAGCGGCCCCTGCCCAATCTTCTCCGGCAGCCCCGAAGAAGCATTCTTCCCCGCCTAAAGCTGCTGCCAAGATGGGCAATGACGAATGCCTCGCTTGCCATAGCGACGCGACCCTCATCAAAGAGGAAAATGGCAAGCAGATCAGCCTGCACGTCGACGACGCCAAGTTCAAGGACTCCGTCCACAGCATCTTCGGCTGCACCGACTGCCACGCCGACGTAAAGGCCTTCCCGCACGATCCAGCCCCGGCCAAACCGGTATGCGCAACCTGCCACGCTGACCAGCAAACGGCCTACGATCACGGGGTTCACGCTAAAGCCGCTGCGGCGGGAAACACCAATGTCGCCAAGTGCCAGGACTGCCACGGAAGCGTGCACGAGATTCTGCCGCCCAGCGATCCCAAGTCCAAAGTCGCGCGCAGCAACATTCCCCAAACCTGCGGAGCCTGCCACGGCCAAAAGTTCGTCATGGCGTCCAGTGGCGTTAGTTCAGCGCCGTTCACTTCGTATCAGGAAAGCGTACACGGCAAGGCGGTCGCAGCCGGCTCTCAGAAGGCTGCCGTCTGCACCGATTGTCACGGCGAGCATGACATCCTGGGCGCCGGCGATCCCAAATCTCCGATTAACAAGTTCAACGTACCCGTCACCTGCGCCAAGTGTCACGACAGCATCAAGCAGCAATATGTGCAGAGCACTCACGGGCAGGCCATCGCCCGCGGCAACTGGCAGGCGCCGGTTTGCACCGATTGCCACGGCATTCACACCATCAAGGCGCCCACGGACGCCAATTCATCGGTCGCCGCCGCCAATGTGAAGAATACTTGCGGCGCATGCCATGAGAGTGTGCGCCTCTCCAAGGAGTTCGGCGTGCCGGGAGGCCGTTACGCTTCCTATCTCGCCAGCTATCACGGCATGGCGCAGAACGTTGGTTCGAACACCGTCGCCAATTGCGCCAGCTGCCACGGCGTCCACAACATCCTGCCATCCAGCGATCCGAAATCGACCATCAACCATGCCAACCTGGCCAAGACCTGCGGCCAGTGCCATCCCGGCGCTAACGACAAGTTCATCACCAGCAAGGTGCATCTGGACGGTACTGCTAAGGCTGACTTTGGCAGCAAGCTCATCGGCTTAATCAGCCGCTTCTACATCTGGATGATCGTCGGTGTAATTGGCGGCATGGTGTTGCACAACCTGATTGTCTTCCGCAAAAAGCTGATCCTGCACCGCATTGGGCAGCCGCGAATTCTGTTCCGCATGACGCTGGAGCAGCGCATCCAGCACCTCGCCTTGCTGGTAAGCTTCTTCACTCTGGTACTAACCGGCTTCGCTCTGCGTTATCCGTCCTCGTGGCTGGCTGCGATTTTCGTCAACGAGCTGGTGCGCAGCTACATCCATCGCATCGCGGGCGTGGTGCTGATCGGCGTCAGCCTGATTCACCTGTGGTACGTCATCAAGACCAAAGACGGCCGCCGCCTGATCAAAGACATGCTGCCCGACTGGAAGGACGTCACCGACGCACGTGACGCATTCCGCTACTACCTGGGTTACAGCGATCAGCGTCCGATGTTTGGCCGCTTCACCTACGCCGAGAAGATGGAGTACTGGGCGCTGGTGTGGGGCATGTTCGTCATGGCCAGCACCGGTCTGATGGCATGGTTCAAGGTCGGTGTCGGCGAGCGCGTGCCGGGCTGGTGGATCGATGTCGCTATCACGATTCACTTCTACGAAGCCGTGCTGGCCACGTCTGGCGATCATCGTCTGGCACTTGTACGGCGTCATGTTCGATCCCGACGCTTATCCGATGAACTGGTCGTGGTACGACGGCAAGATGTCGATCGAGCAATACGAGCACGAGCATCCGCTGGATCTGACGGCGATCGACAAAGGCGCAGGTTCTGAAGAAGAAACCGAACCTGCAAAAGCGGTTGAGGAAGAGCAACCGGAGACGACGGGCAGCCGCAAATAGAAATCTCCGGACAAGGTCCCGCGATCTCGTCCGGATTTTCGTGCGCGTAAACAGTCGTACTTGAATTTTGGTTGCAATTCGAACTTGCTGTGGTAACTTCGGCAACACTGGTGCAGCTTTGCACTGGGGTGAGGCGAAGAAGGGAAAATTAAATAAATGACTGAGGACACGAAGGTGGATCCTCTACCCGATCATCCGCCGGTTTCAAGACATCTCATCCGAAATCCCATCAGCCTGATCGGCGTGGCATTGGCAGCCGTCGCTTTTGCTAACATCGTTCTCCTGGTTGTGATCGACATTCTTTCCAGTCAGCCGGCGCCGTACACCGGGATTCTTGCCTACATGGTGGCGCCGGCCATACTGTTTTGCGGCCTGATCTTGATTCCCATCGGACTGGTGTTTGAGCGCCGGCGTCGTTTGCGCTCGGTCGGTGCACCGTTCCACTACGCCAAGCTGGACCTGAACAACCCCGCTCAACGCAGCACCGTCGCCTTTGTGCTTTCCTTTGTCGTAATTTTCTCTTTGATGAGTGCGATTGGAAGCTACAAGGCTTACGAGTTCACCGACTCGGTCCAGTTCTGCGGTCAGCTGTGCCACACCGTAATGCATCCGGAACTCATCGCCTATTCCGCGTCGCCGCATGCCCGCGTGGCTTGCGTGGATTGTCACGTCGGCTCCGGCGCCAGTTGGTATGTGAAGTCGAAGCTCTCGGGAGCGCGACAGGTCTATTACACCGCGATGGGAACCTATCCGCGCCCGATCCCAACGCCCGTCAAGAACCTGCGTCCCGCGCCGCAAACCTGCGAGCAATGCCACTGGCCGAAGAAATTCTGGGGCGCGCAACTGAAGGTCTTTACGCACTACGGCAGCGACGAGCAAAACACGCCGCGGGTAATTCGCCTCTTGATCAAGACTGGCGGCGGCGATCCTGCGATCGGTCAAGCTGGCGAAGGCATCCACTGGCACATGAACATCGCCAACAAGATCACCTACTTCGCTACCGATGAGCAGCGGCAGGTCATCCCCTGGGTCCGCATAGAAGACGCGCAGGGCCACGTCACCGAGTACGTCACCAAAGACAAGCCGCCGACGCAGGCGCAAATCGATAGCACGGACAAGCGCCGCATGGACTGCATCGACTGCCACAACCGGCCCACGCACATTTATGTCGCGCCGGATCTCTCGGTAGATCGCAGCATCAGCGGACGCGCCATCGATGCGACGCTGCCGTATATCAAGCAGCAGGGCGTGCAGGTGCTGACCGCCGACTACAAGACCACCGACGAGGCGGAGAAAGCCATCGCTGATAACATCAATAAGTTTTATCAGCAGAAGTATCCGCAGCTCGCCTCCAGCAAGGCCGACAGCATCAAGAGTTCGGTCGCCGAGCTGCAGCGCATCTATCGCACCACGTTCTTCCCTTACATGAAAGTGAACTGGAAGACTCACCCCAACAACATCGGCCACTTCTATTTCCCAGGCTGCTTCCGTTGCCACGACGGCAACCATTTCAGCAAAGACGGCAGGGTCATCAGCAAAGACTGCAATTCCTGCCATACCGTTCTGGCCCAGGAAGAAGGCAGCGCACAGATCGCGTCACTGCCGAATCAGTCTTTCAAGCACCCGGTGGACATTGGCGATTTGAGCAGTGTTACCTGCTCCGACTGCCACAATGGGGGAGTAGGGCCGTAATAGCCATCAGCTTTCAGCTGTCGGCCATCAGCTGTCGGCCATCAGCTGTCGGATTTTATCAGCTATCGGTTATATCGGTGCCGGAGGCGTTCGCCAGAGGCCTTCGACTTGACCGCCATTGCATTGAGATTCATCGCTTTAGCCGATGGCTGATAGCTGACAGCCGACAGCTTCTCTGCCAGAGTGACGTTCGTCACAGCCCCACGTGATGCCACTCACGGCCCCTTGGGTCGTCGAAATCTTATCGTTAAGCCATAGAAATGAGCCGTTGTTCGCAAGAGCGGGGGAGGAAAGACATGACAGCTGGTAATGGCAGCACTCATAATGCAGCGAAGAAAGAATACAAGCCACGCCTGATCTTCTGGGAAGTTACCAAGGGATGCAATCTGCGCTGCATCCATTGCCGCGCCACAGCGACCGAGCTGATGTCGCCGCGCGATCTGCCGACGAGCAACGCGCTCAACATCATCTCCCAGATCGCCGATTTCGGGAATCCCATCCTCGTACTCAGCGGCGGTGAGCCGCTGTACCGTCAGGACATTTTCCAGCTTGCTGAATATGCCACCAGCCGCGGGCTGCGTGCCGCGCTGGCGACGAATGGAACTCTAGTTACGAAGGACATTGCGGAAAAGATCAAGAACTCCGGTATCAAGCGGGTTTCGATCTCGCTTGACGGAGTCGATGCCACTACACACGACACGTTTCGCGGCATTCCGGGCGCGTTCGACGCGGCAATTTACGGCATGCGCAATCTGCAGGAACTCGGCGTCTCGGTGCAAATCAATACCACCATCGCCCGCCACAATGCTCATCAATTGCCCGACGTGCTCAATCTCGCACGGCGCCTGGGCGCCGATGCGTTGCATACCTTCCTGCTGGTCCCGGTGGGCTGCGGCGTCGACATTGCCGCCGAGCAAATGGTTCCTCCCGATGAGTACGAACGGATGCTGAACTGGTTCTACGATCAGTCGCTAACCGGCGACATCGAACTGAAGGCCACCTGCGCGCCGCACTACTTCCGCGTGCAGCGCCAGCGCCGCGCAGCCGATCGCATGGCTGGACGCGAGGCAGCTCCTGCGGTCGCATCGCACCCTCATGAAATCGGCCCCACCGATATGACGATGCCGGGCTCGACGGGAATCTCCCTGAAGCCGAATGGCGGACCGCCAGTTGGACATATCGGTCACCCTGGTGGACATCCTGGTGATATGAACGCAATGACCAAAGGCTGTCTGGCAGGAACGGGCGTCTGCTTCATCTCGCATGAAGGCGAGGTCTTCCCCTGCGGATATCTGCCTGCACTGGCTGGTGATTTGCGGAAGCAAAGCTTCGCTGAGATCTGGAACGACTCCGAGGTCTTCGGTCAGCTTCGCGACGACGACAATCTGAAGGGCAAGTGTGGATGTTGCGAGTTCCGCCACGTCTGCATGGGTTGCCGCGCACGCGCCTTTGCGGCGACTGGCGATTTCCTGGCGGAGGAACCATTCTGCGTTTATCAGCCCGGCACCTCCAATCAGATGATTCGCGAGGCAGTAGAAACCAAGCGCGTCGGCTGAGACTTAAGTCATATCCGCATCGCGAACGCCAGGCTAGCATCGACTCATGGCAGCTCATATCGGCACGGTTCCGAGTTCCAGATTACGAGCCATGGTGATCCCACGCGAGCATGGCGCGTGGGGCATGCTGCTGGTTCCGCTGGCAACAGGCTCGATCGTCGCAGTGCGTGCGGGCTTCAACGGTGGCGCACTCACTCTGTTCGTCTGCGCTGCACTTTCGTTGTTTTGGCTGCGAACGCCCGTCGAAAGCTGGCTCGGCACTTCGGCCATCAAGGCCCACACCCGCGAGGAACGGTCTTTCGTTCTACGGATGGTTCTCGCCATCGGCCTGTTCGCCGCAACGTGTGTCGCATCGCTGTTGTGGAATGGCCGCAATCGCGAACTGCTGCTGATTGGCGCGATCGCCGCGATGGCCTTCGCCGTTCAGGCCGGGGTTAAGAAACTCGGACGCAGCGGCAGGATGCCGGCGCAGATTATCGGCGCGATCGGCTTGACCTCGACCGCCGCCGGCGCCTACTACGTCGCGACCGGACAATTTAATCGCACCGCGATCGCCCTCTGGCTGGCCAACTGGATCTTTGCCGGCGATCAGATCCATTTTGTGCGGTTCCGCATTCGCTCCGGCCGGGCTGCAACCTTCTCTGAGAAGCTTCGCCAAGGTCTTCCTTTCCTCCTCGTGCAGATCGCCTTGATCGGCGCAATCTTCGCAGCTTGCCGATTCGGTTTATTCCCTGTCGCGATTGCCCTGGCGTTCCTGCCTGTCCTACTCCGTGGGACACTCTGGTTTGTTCGCGGGCAACAGCCACTCGATGTCCACAAGCTGGGATTCAGTGAGCTGAGACAGGCGCTACTTTTCGGCGCGCTACTATGCGCCGTATTTCTCGTGTAACTCACCCCGCCAGTAGTAGTATGAAGGCCGACGATGGCTACACCCAGCTCATCCGCGGCCACTCTCCTCAAGCAGGTTTCTATTTTCTCCGGCCTCACCGAGCAGGAATTCGCTTTCCTGATCGCGCGCGTGGTGCCTCGCAAGTTCGGCGCCAGGGAGATGATCTTCGCCGAAGCTGAGCCGTGCGCAGGCCTCTACGTGATCGAATCCGGTAACGTTCGCATCTTCAAAAGCTCAGCCGGCGGTCGCGAGCAGGTCTTGTCGATCGATGGGCCCGGCGGCTCTATCGCCGAACTGCCAGTTTTCGACGGCGGCGACTATCCGGCGTCGGCTCAGGCAGTCAACGACTGCAGCCTGCTTTTCTTTAGCAAGAAGGACTTTCACTCCCTCTGCCTTCAGCATCCGGATGTCGCGTTGAAGGTGCTGCGGGTGGTCGGCGCACGCCTGCGGCGCTTGGTCGGCATCATCGAAGAGCTATCGTTCACCACCGTTCGCCATCGCCTGGCCGCGATGCTGGTGCGGCTGGCAAAATCGGATGGCCAGCGCCAGGGCGATACCATTACCATCACCCTGCCAGCCAACAACAACGAGCTCGCTGCGCAGATTGGCACGGTGCGTGAGCTCGTGTCGCGAAACCTCAGTCGTCTGCAGAGCGAAGGCCTCATTCGCATCGATGGCCGCATCGTAACGGTCCCGGATTTGAAAAAACTGGAAGCGGAGTTGGACATCGCGCCGTAAGAAAGGTGTCGTGTATGAAACCAATTGCCTGGATCGTACCGCTGATCCTATTTGGTTTTATTGCCACAAGCTTTGCGCAGCAAAGTGCCACGAGAGGTGCTTCCATGGCATTCACGTTGACGAGTTCGGCGTTTGCTGCGGGCGCGGGGATTCCGCCGCAATATACGTGTAAGGGCGCGGATACGTCTCCAGCGTTGGAATGGAGCGGCTCGCCCGCGAACGCGGCCAGCTTTGCGATGATCATGGACGATCCTGACGCTCCCGCCGGAACCTGGGTTCATTGGGTGCTGTGGAATATCCAGGCTAAAGACCATGCGCTGCCACAAGGCGAGCCTAAGCGCGAGCAGGTGAACGATGGCTCACTCCAGGGGCAAAACAGCTTCAAGAAGATCGGCTACAACGGCCCCTGCCCGCCCAGCGGACAGACCCATCGCTACTTCTTCCGCTTATATGCGCTCGATGTCAAGCTCAGTCTGGCGGCGGGAGCCACTCGCGATCAGCTTGATGCGGCGATGAAGGGCCACGTGCTCGCGCAGTCGGAATATATGGGCACATTCCACAAGTAGGGCGAAACGATTTACCACGGAAGCGCACAGCACGGAGTTTCTCATTTGGTAGGAGAGCATCCCATCCGATCTCTGTGTCCCCTGTGCCTCTGTGGTGAAAAAATCTAGAATGGCATCTTAACTTCCTCGCATGCCTTCTAACTGGATCTTCTGGATCGTCTTCAACGTGTTTGTCCTGGCGCTGCTGGCGCTCGACCTGGGCGTCTTCCATCGCAAGAAACACGTTGTCGAATTCCGCGAGGCCATCGCTTGGACGGCGGTGTGGATCAGCCTGGCTGCCTGTTTCGCCGTCCTGATCTACTTCTTCGGGCACACCATGGTCGGTCGCAGCGTTCCGACCAATCCACAACTTTCGCTGGAGTTTGTTACCGGATATCTCATCGAGCTGTCGCTCAGCGTCGACAACCTTTTCGTATTCCTGCTGGTCTTTCGTACCTTCAGCGTGCCCCGCGAGTTGCAACACGAAGTGCTTTTCTGGGGCGTGGTGGGTGCGCTCATCATGCGCGCGATATTTATCGCGGCCGGCGTCACGCTGCTGAACCGCTTCCATTGGATCGTCTACATCTTCGGCGGCATTCTCATCTACAGCGGCATCAAGCTGCTTCGACAGCGGGGAGCGCAAATCCATCCCGAAGCGAATCCCCTGCTCCGCGGCTTTCGCAAGTTCTTTCGCGTGACTCAGGACTACGAGGGTGCTCGCTTCTTTATTCAGCGTGGAGCAGTCAGGTACGCCACTCCCCTTGCCCTGGTGCTGATTATTGTCGAGACTACGGATCTGCTGTTCGCGGTCGATTCCATCCCCGCCGTGCTGGCGGTCACGCGCGAGCCGTTCATCGTATACACATCCAACGTCTTTGCGATCCTGGGCCTCCGATCGTTATTCTTTGCGCTGTCGGGGATGATCGAAGCCTTCCACTTCCTGCACTACGGGCTGTCAGTAATCCTCATCCTGATTGGCGTGAAAATGCTCTTATCGGAGTACGTGCAGCTTCCAACCGCCGCGGCGCTGGCTGGAGTCGCGGGGGTGTTGGTCATCTCGGTTGTGTTGTCGCTGCTGTTTCCGAAAAATGAGAACGCGAAGTAGTCGGACGTCCGGCGGTGGGCGCTTGGTGAGCGCCGCATTTACTCGAAGCGGATGTTGTCCCCGCTGATCACAGAATGCTTGTGATACTTCGCGTCATTCTTCAGCGGATAGTCGAGGCGATAATGTGCTCCGCGGCTTTCTTCGCGCGCTAATGCGGAGCGCGCGATCAGCAGACCGGCTTGCAGGATGTTGGCGGCTTCATGGGATCGCCGATCGCTTGGCGGCGGCGCCTGTGCCTGTAGAGCGCGCAGTTCGGGAACCAGTTGTTGCAGAACCTTCCCGTCCCGAACCACACCCACACGGTCCCACATCAGTGTCTGGACCTTCTGGATGAACTTTTCTACCTCCGCTGCCCGGCCATTTCCACTTGGCAGCGCAACCTGCGGCACAGCGCTCGTCGCGCGCTTAGCGGGTGATCCCAATGTTTCGCGCATGCTCTGCGCGGCGCGCGCCCCATACACCAGGCCCTCCAGCAATGAGTTGCTGGCCAGACGATTCGCGCCATGCACGCCCGTACACGCGACTTCGCCGGCAGCATAAAGACCGGGCAGCGACGTCTTTCCATCGAGATCGGTGCGGACTCCACCCATCGCATAGTGCGCCGCCGGCCTGACAGGCACCAGCTCGCTTGCGATGTCGATGTTGTACTCCATGCAGGTGGAATAGATCATGGGAAAGCGCTTGCGGACCCGTTCGGCATTCAGGTGCGTCAGGTCGAGGTAGACTGCCGCATCGGGCCGCTTCACCAGCTCCAACTCATGCGCGATGGCTCGCGCCACCACGTCCCGCGGAGCAAGCTCCGCCGCTTCGTGATACTTGGGCATGAAGCGCTTCAGCTCCAGATTGCGCAGGTAAGCGCCTTCGCCGCGCAGTGCCTCCGACAGCAGGAATCGCGGTGCGCCCTTCAGGAACAGCGCGGTGGGATGGAACTGTACGAACTCCATGTCGCTGATCTCAGCGCCGGCGCGAAAGGCCATCGCCACGCCATCGCCGGTAGCGACGGCCGGATTGGTGGTGTTGCTATAGACCTGGCCCAAGCCGCCGGTTGCCAGCAGCACCGCGCCGGCATGGATTTCATGCAGCTGTCCGGACTGATCGAGTATCCGAATGCCCACCACTTCGCCATCTCGTACCAGCAGTTCGGTCGTGAACTCGAATTCGCGAAAGGTGATGGTCTTGACTGCGCTGGCTTTCAAGTAAAGCGAGCGGCCGATCTCGCGTCCGGTGGAGTCGCCGTGAGCATGCAGGACGCGGCTGCGGCTATGCGCGCCCTCACGCGTAAATGCGATCTTCGCCCCTGCGCGATCGAACTCCGTGCCCCATTCGATCAGCTCTTCGATGCGCGGCGGACCTTCTTCCACCAGGACGCGCGCCGCTTCCTCGTTGCAAAGACCGTCGCCGGCTTTCAACGTGTCTTCGAGATGCAACCGAACTTCGTCGTCATCGCTCAGTGCCGCTGCGATACCGCCTTGCGCGTACTGAGTGTTTGACTCCGTGACCTCGCGCTTGGCGAGGCAAAGCACGCGGCCCGCGGACCCAAGCTCCACCGACGCGCGCAGTCCGGCGATACCCGCGCCAACGACGATGAAATCGGTTTCGGCAGGAAGAGCTTGCATTACAGGGTTCATGGTAGCACGCGATTCAGCGATGGGATGCGACATAAGAATCGCGCTCGACCGAATCGGGAAAAGCGCGACCCAGAGCATCTCTTAGCATCGCGCAGATCAGCTCTTCCGTTACACTAGAGCCTTGATTCGCATCCCGGTTCAAACTCCATCGCAGTCCTATAGAGTGCTGATCGAGCGCGGCCTGCTGCGATCCGCAGCCTGCGGCGCTGCGTGATCTCATTCCGCCGAATGCGCGCGTTTTCGCATTGACCGCACCGCCGATTCGCAAGCATTGGGCTAGCGCATTGCGCAAGAGTTTCGCCAAAGCTGGCGGCAAAATCGAAGTCATCGTCATGCCGGATGGCGAGCGATCGAAGTCGCTCGCCGAACTTGAGAAGCTGGCGGAGAAGCTGGTAAGTCTTGGCGCCGATCGGCACTCCGTTCTGTTGGCGTTGGGCGGCGGAGTCGTGGGGGATGTGGGCGCGTTCCTGGCTTCCATCTTCATGCGTGGTATTCCCGTGGTTCAGATTCCAACCACGCTGCTGGCCCAGGTTGATTCTGCCATCGGCGGCAAGACCGGCGTGAATCTGAAGGCCGGCAAGAATCTGCTGGGAACATTTCATCAGCCGCTGGCGGTCCTTGTCGATCCCGGCGCGCTTACAACGCTGCCGGAGCGCGAATATCGCTCTGGCCTGTTCGAGGCGATGAAGTATGGCGTGATTCGCAATCCCGAGATCTTCGAGCTGATGGAATCGCAGCGCGACGCCCTGCTGCGGCGAGATGGTGCGGTACTGGAGAAGCTGATCGCAGACTGCATTCGCGTGAAGGCCGACGTGGTTAGGCGCGACGAGCGCGAGGGCGGTGAACGGCGCATCCTGAACTTCGGGCACACGATTGGGCACGCGCTTGAGGCGGAGACGAACTATCGGCGTCTATTGCACGGCGAAGCCGTTGGCTGGGGCATGATTGCTGCATGCAAGATTGGAACTGAGATCGAAATCACGGACGCCGAAACCGCGCAGCGCATCATCGCTCTCGTGCAAAGCTATGGTCCCCTGCCCAAAGTGAACGTCGACGGCAGGCGCATCCTCAAACGGCTCGCATCGGATAAGAAGACGGTAGGCGGCGTGCCGCATTTCATACTGCCTACTGCCATCGGGAAGGTTGAGGTTGTTAATGATGTTCCGCCGCAAGTGGTGGTCGAGGTGGTTAGGAAGCTACGAGCTCTTAGCTTTTAGCTCTTTAGCTATTAGCAACCGTTGCTTGTGCCCATGCTTGCTAGGGGCCAATGGCTAAGAGCTAAGAGCCTCTTGGATTCGGGTTCATTTGCGTCGTGAGCAAGACAATGTCCGATCGCAATTCAGCAGCGAGCAGTGACAGGAAGCGCATCGTAGGCGCAGCACCGGCGGGAGCGCCCGACGAAGCCTCGGCGGCCGATGCGGTGCGCGAAATGTTTACCTCGATTGCCCCGCGTTACGATCTGCTAAACCACGTGCTGTCGATGAATGTCGACCGCCTGTGGTGGAACCGCACGGCACGCGTGTTCACTGAGATCCTGCGCTCTCCGGGCGCGGAGGTCCTCGACCTCTGCTGCGGCACCGGCGACATGACGTTCGCCTTATACCGCCGGGCCGGCCCTAGTCAGACGCAGTTCTTTGGCGCCGACTTCTCGCACGCCATGCTGGTACGCGCGCAAGAGAAGTCAGGCAGAAGAAACATCCGCTGGGTTGAGGCCGACGCGCTGAACCTGCCCTTTGCTTCAGGCAAATTCCAGCTGGTAACTTCGGCCTTCGGCTTTCGAAATTTGGCCAACTACGATCGTGGATTGGCTGAGATTCATCGCGTGCTATCGCCTGGTGGCCAGGTTGGCATTCTGGATTTTGGCGAGCCGAAAGGACTGGTAGGCCAGCTTTATCGCGTATATTTTCGCCGCGTGCTGCCGGCAATCGGAACGCTGATCTCGGGCGTGCGTGGACCCTATTCGTATCTTCCGGCATCGGTGATGCGCTTCCCTTCTCCCGAAGAGATGCTGCAGCGCATGCGCACCATAGGCTTTACCCAAGTCTCATGGACGCCCTACACCTTTGGAATTGCCGGACTCTATCGCGGAAAGAAGTAGGCTCCAGGTGGAGTCTTCGGTAGCTGAGCACGTACCAAGACGTGCTACATCCAACGTATTCTGGGTCTTGCACTAAAGAAGTACACCACTCACGTCGATCTTCAGGGAAGGAGATCACGTGTCGACGATACTGCGCCGTTCTCATACAAACCACGCCAAGTATCTGGCGCTGCTTGCGTTCGTGGCTGTTTTTGTTAGCGTTCCCCTACTCCATGCCGCCAACGATAGCGACGAACTTGATTCCTACAAGCTCCGCATCGACGCCTTCTGGTTCTACTCCAATCCGTCGGGAAATATCCAGGGATCAGGAGAGACCGACCGCATCGACATCAATTACGACCTGGGATTTAACTCCTATTCCACTTTCAGCGGCCTGGTGGACTGGAAGTTCACGCACAAGAACCATCTTACGTTTGCGGTCAGCCCGTTCCAGCAGTCGCGAACCACGGTTCTGAAGCGCACCATCACTTATCAGGGCCAGACTTTCGGTGTCGGGCTTACGACCCATGCCGACCTTAAGGCGAACATGTACGCACCGGGTTATCAGTACGACATTATTCGCCGGCGGCGTGGCCACATTGGCGTAGGCGTGCAGCTTGACACCTTCGACACCAAGGCGTCTTTGTCGGCGCAGGCTCAGACCATCAACGGCATGCACCAGGCGGCGATCAGCGGCAGCGGCTCGCTGGTAGCGCCGATCCCCGTGGCCGGTCCGGAGTATCGCCTGTACCTGATGGATTCGGGACGCCTGTTTATTGAAGGCAATGTCTATGGGATGTATCTCTTCGGATATGGAAATTTCATCTCCACGGCAGACAATCTGGGAGTCACCATCAACAAGCATTTGAGCTTGAATGCCGGCTACGCTCTTGGCTCTCGATTGGTCGTGACCAACAATTCAAGCAGCGACCGCGTTGGTGTGCATTTGATTCAGCAAGGCGCGCTCGCAGGTTTGGAGGTATCGTTCTAGCCAAGCTGAGATGCAGTACTGACTCGCCTGACCTCAGGGGCTAAAGCCCAAGATTTTTTTTCGCCTTTAATGACACGGCTGAACAGGCTGCGAAAAAACGCGTAATACAGCTTGTGTGCCGTCGTCTGAAGCCGACTCAGAAAAGGAAACAAGCGGCTTGGACGCTGGCCTGAAGGCCAGCTCTACCCGTAAGCACGCGTCGGTCGACTTTTTCCGCAGCCTGTGAAGCCGTGGCCTTCAAGAAATTTATGAATTAGTTATGCGTTGGCGCTGCGCAGCCGTCCCAGAGTTGACCGCACGAACGACATAATCCGTTCCCTGGTCAACATGTCCCACCCCGGTAGCCGCAGCCAGAACACCGCGGGAAGATAAACTGCACACACACAAATTCCGACCACCAGGATCCGCGGAATCAATAGTCGCGGATTGATCAGGTTGCGAACCAGATACGCCAGCACACCGGCGGCAATCGTTACTCCGGTCACCTTGAACAAATCGTAGTACAAGTAGAGGTCGTGGATGCTCGCGTCCACCGTTCGCACCGCGCACCAGGCAATCAGGATTCGCTCAATCACTTGCCATGTGACCGTGCTCACCGCTGCGCCAATCATTCCGAAGTGGCGAATCGCCGGTCCCAGCGTGCAGAAGAGCGCAATGAAGACGCAAATCCGCACCACCAACAGGAAGTTTCGCAGCTCCTTATAGGCGCGAACGATGGGATCGAGCAGAAACACTCCGATTAACAGCAGGACCAGGCTTACGAGGAAGATGTTCGCGCTGGCTTCATACGTCTTGGTATAGAGCAAGACGATAAGATCGTGCCCACCTACGAACAGCATCGCGAACATCGGAAACTGAATGGCCGCCAGCTGGTTCGTGGCCGTCGCGGTCACATGGCGAATGTCTTCCTTGCGATCCTCTTTCTGCAGGCTGCTGATGCGCACGATCATCACCGAGACGACGGATTCCAGCGCCAGCGTCAGCAGAGGCACGTCGACCCATCCCACGGCATAAATGGCGAAGTCCTTCGGCCCAAGAGAATGGCTGACGAAGTAATTGTCCAGATCCTTCTGGATGACCCAAAGCATTCCGACCGCGCCATAGGGCAGCGCGTATGCCAGCTGTTCTTTGAAGAATTGCCAGTCGAAGTGCATCCAGAATCGCGGGAAACGTACATCCAGATACCAGACCAGCACGGCCATCGAGAAGATCTGGTTGAGTAGCGCGGCGATCAGCAGAGCCTCGACCGTACGAAACCACAACGCCGCGGTAGCGAACAGGATGACGCGCGCAAACTGTGTACCGATGATGAAGATTGTCGAATAGCGCACGTCCTGCATGGCAACGGGGATCTGCTGCACCAGGCTGGCGGTCAGGGTAAACAGGACGATGAATCCCAACAGGACGGCGAGCGGCACCAGGGCGTCTGAACGAAACAGGAAGTGCAGCACGCGGGGATAGAGCCCAACCGCAATGAGCGGGATCCATCCGGCGATGAAGTTGTAGACCAGGATGTTGAGTGCGATCTGGCCGCCGCGTTCGGGAAGCCGCGGCATGAAGTAGTAAGCGCTCATGCCGACGCCGAACATGGCAATGCTGCTGGTGGTGGAGACGAAGAGGAAGGCCTGCTTGAAGATGCCGTACTCGGTCTGCGGCATCAGGCGCACCAGCAGAATCGGCAGAGCGATGTTGAGCGCCGCGGCAACAAATTTCGAGGCCGTCAGCCAGAAAGCTTGCACAGCCAGCCGCGGTGGTTGCCTGGTTGCCGTCGCCGTCACTCCGATGCGATCCCCTGTGTCACCATAACCGGAACCATACAGCCAAGTCGAGAGCGGCTACTTTTGGCGCGCGTAGGTGTACATATACTCCGTGTCGGAGGGTGACACGACCACGTCGGTTTGCAGCGAGTCGGTCAGGTTCGAAGGAGCGGTGTGCGGCAACTGCTCATTGCTGATGAGGAAACCGCCCGGCCGGATCATCGTGCCGAGATTCGCGCGTGCCAGCGACTGCTCCAGGCCGCCGTAGTAGACGAAGATATTGGTGCCGATGACCAGATCAAACTGCTTGTCCGCCGGCAGCGATACGGTTTGGAAGACAACGTTCATGTCGATCGGAGTGACATGCAGCACGACATCCGGCCGAATCGCGACCGCGCGGTTCCAAATGTCCGATGCTGCTTCAGGCACAGGAATCTTCGGCGCCGGCTTGCCAATTTCGCTACCCAGCTTCTGCCAGTAGTCCAGGAAACCGGTCGCGTAATCCTTGCTCCACTGGTCCGACGGGCTGGAGAGCAATTGCATCGTGTACCACTTGCCGGCGGCAGCCTGGGTTCGCGCGCGTGCCAGATGTTTGTTCACGCGCGAACTGATATCGAAGGTAGTGACTTCGACGGTGTTGGGATCCGCAAGATTCAGGCGCGCCAGCGTGTCGATCACCGCGAAAGGCTGCGTGGTTTGCGGAGGGTAAAAGTCGGAGCCTGAGTTTTTGTTAACAAAATCGAGGCCCGGACCAACAATCGCTACACGATGAATGCTATTCGGCTTCAGCAAGCCCTTCGCCATCATGTTTCGCAGATGCAGATCGATCATGTAGTCGGGTAAGAGATTGCTGTCGGTCGAGATACCACGGTCCTTGAACTGTTGCGAGAGATTGGAGCCCTTCTTCTCGTACAGGTCCTTCTGCGCACGGACGACCTCATCGCGCATGCGCGCCAGGTTGGCCAGCATGTATGCCTTCAGCTTGGCCCGTCCTGCGGGCGTGCTGAGGTTGAAGCCCTGCTTCTGAAGGAAGTTGCGCATGTCCGTCATGCCTTCACTGGCATGCGGTGCGGCGAGGGCGCGGATCAGATCGTCGGCGCGCTTGCCGGCCAGCGAATCGACATTTGAGTCGTGGCCATAACGCATGAGATCGGCGTAATCAATGCGCGCTTCCTTGGTGTAGGTAACGCCCAGCCGCAGCAGGTTGGTCAGCGTGTCTTCTTCGCCACGCTCAATGCGCGTGCGAATTTCCTGGTCATTGCTGCGAGCCCAGGCATCCCAGGCAGCCGCGGTTGGCTGGCCGTTGGGCTTCAGCGCCGGGGGCAAGGTCTTCAGATACGTGTTCAGCACCGGCTGAGCGGAAGAGAATGGAATGACTTGCGGAGTCTGCGCGACGGCGGAGGAAACCATCAGGCAGACGAAAAACAACCCTGTGATGATGCGGCGGTGGCTGCTCATATTTATAAGCTGAAATTATTCAGGCATACTCCGATGCAAAAGAGGCGGTTCTTGTGCGGCTACGACTACCGACGCGTCTACGCGCCGCCTCAATCTTGACCAGTAGAAGACCGGCAGGCCGGCGACGATCAGCAACGTCCCGATCAGCGCGGTCTTCGGGGCACCCCAGATGGTATTGATGACAATCGCGGCGCAGGGCAAGACAAACGCCGCTGGCGCCAGCATCTGCAACCACGCCCGGGGATTCGCGCGCAACTCATGACGCCGGGCCACAAAGAGTCCGGCAACTGCGGCGCCGGACGAGAGCAGAATCATGAAGCCGGTGTAGTTGAGGATCTGCTCAAACGTCCCTGCCATTACCAACAGCGCGCTCCACAGCGCCTGTAGCGCAATGGCCAACGCCGGCGTACCAAATCGCCGACTGATACGCGCGAAGCTGGGAATAAATGCTCCGTCGCGCGACATGGCGAAGTAGACGCGAGGGCCGGCGATGGTCATCGCGCTGATCGAGCCTAGCAAAGCCACAATCGTAAACGCCGACAGAATGGGAGCTATGAAGCTTCTTCCCTGCCCGAACAAAGCGGTCGCCGCGACTTCTCCTACATTGACGCCGTTCTTAATTTCAGCCGGCGGCACTGCGTAGATATAGAGCGTATTGATGAAGACATAAAGGGCAACGATGACGCAGGTGCCAGTCAGCAAGGCGCGACCAATTGCTCGCCGTGTGTCATGCAGCTCTTCCGAGATGTAGGACGCGGCATTCCATCCGCTGTAGGAGAACATGATGAGAATCAGCGCCAGCAGCCAGTTTGACGGATGGAAGGAAATGCCTGTGGACTGAAAGTGCGACCACGAGCCTGATCCCAAGGCGAATCCAAGAACACAAAAGACAACGATGACTGCAAGGATGAAGAAAGCCAGCGCGTTTTGCGTGAGTTTACCGGCTCCTAAATTACACGCGTGCAGGAGCGCGAAAAGAACGATGAAGAAAGCGGCAGTAAGGGATCGAGGCGAAAATGTCAATGCGCCGAAATAGAAGGGAACGGAGAGCAAGCCATGGTCCGAGGCGAGCGCCGGAAAGTAGTGTCCGAGATACAGCACCAGTCCGACCGCGCTCGCAGCGACGGCGCCGGAGAAACCGGCGATCAACGAGGTCCAGCCCGATAAGAAGCCGGCGGTCGGGCCGTAGGCTTTCGACAGATAAATGTATTCGCCGCCGGCCCACGGCCACATGCGTCCCAGCTGCGCATAAGACATGGCGCCCGCCAGAGCAAGGGCTCCGCCGGCGATCCAGAGTCCAAGAATCGCACGCGGCTCGGGGACGAGTTTCGCAATGATGGCGGGAGTGGTGAAAATGCCAACGCCGATGACGTTGGAGATGATCAGGGCCACGCCATCACGCACGCGAAATGAGCGGCGGAGTTGAACTCCCGCGGCGGGCGCAGCTACTTCGGAACTGTTGACAGCAAGAGAATCGGCCGGACCGGTAGAGCTGAACGGTGTCTTCTGAGGAGCGATGGCCATTGTTCTTATTGCTGAAGGGGATCAGATGCTTTTGGTGCATATACTCTAGCACGCTAGCGGGAGCCGAATGTTGCTGGTGCACAGCTTGAGATCCGGGTATTGTTTTGAATTTCCCAGGTCTCGAAAGCGCGAGACCTGGGGCACCCGGATGGCAACGGAATCGAAAGGTTCAATCCGGGTTGCCGTCCAGCGCGAGGTCTTCGGCGACATTCTTGTCGGAATCTTCCAGTTCGGACATCAAGCCTTCGTCGGTGAGGTCGAGAGGGCGTGAATTATGCCAATCGTGATGGACGATGGTATGCAGCCGCTCCATGACCTCCGAATCGCGGACTTCGATCGCGAGTTCGCGGCGGCTGTCGAAGCTTCCCGGCGAAAGGTTGATGGAGCCGATAATGGCGCGGAGGTCGTCGGCAAAGAGCAGCTTGGCATGCAGCTTCAGGCCCTTGAGCTTGTGCACCTTGATGCCCACGTCGTCCATGATGCGCATGCCGCCAACCGCTTCCACGAGTTTCTGCTTCTTTAACTTGTGCGGCGGCCTCGCCAGCACGTGCACTTTCACGCCGCGCTCGGTGGCGCGCACCAGGCGCTCGATGATGACCGGATCCTGATAACGCTCGTTCTGCACCCAAAGAGTATGCTTCGCCTCATCGATAAATTGCCCGATTCGCTGGCGGCCATTGCCGATGCACCAGATCAGATGGGAGTGCTCGCCAGGCTCGAACTTCTGCCGCTCCCAATCGGCGTCGAAGCACTCGATCACTTCGGCAACTTCATGCGCATGCGAGGTGACGACGGCGTAATCGCGGGTTTCGGTAAGATTCTTCGTCTCCCAGTTGAGAGACTGGATGAAGGCGCTCGCATCGTCGACCACCATCGATTTCTCGTGGGTCACATCGAACCGGGGATTGCTGTCGATCGCATCAACGGCCGCGTCTGAAAGCAGCTTGCGAACGTCACTGTTCTCCTTTTCACCACTGCGCCGGGCTGGATTCAACATAATCCGCACCTTCACGCCCCGGCGATGAGCTGCGATCACCGCATGCAGAAGCTCGGGATCGGAGAACAGAAACATCTTGATGCGCAGGGATTTCTTGGCGTGATTGATCGCATCGAGGATCGGCTGCGACGAATCGTCAGGCAGAACGACGAGGTAACGGGACATAGGGATTCTCTGCACTGCTCAAGTCGAATTCACCACGGAGACACGGAGAGCACGGAGTCAACTCGCAATTCTTTCTCTGTGTTCTCAGTGCCTCCGTGGTGAGAAATCATCATGCTTTGGCGGCGGCGGAGTCAAACTGCGTGCGATGCAGCTCGGCGTAGATTCCGTTCAGCGCCATGAGCTGGTCATGATTACCGCTTTCAGCGACCACGCCGCCGTTAATGACGATGATCTTATCGGCATCGCGAATGGTGCTCAAGCGGTGCGCAATGGTGATCACCGTTCGCCCCTTCATCAGCCGCTCCAGAGCTTCAATCACCAGCTTCTCCGATTCGCTGTCCAGCGCGGCTGTAGGCTCGTCGAGCAGCAGGATAGGGCTGTTGCGCACCATCACGCGGGCAATGCCGATGCGCTGCCGCTGGCCGCCGGAGAGCGTCGAACCGCGCTCGCCGACCATCGTGTCATAACCCTTCGGCATGCGCTGGATGAACTCGTCGGCGTTGGCGAGCCGGGCGGCGTCGACGATTTCCTCGCGCGTCGCCTTGGGACGGCCGAAAGCGATGTTCTCCAGAATCGTTCCCCGGAACAGCACCGTGTCCTGCAAGACGTAGCCAATCTGCTCGCGCAGCGGATTCACTTTGTAGTCGCGAACGTCGCGGCCATCGATCTTCACGCTGCCCTTCTGCGGATCGTAGAAGCGCGGGATCAAACTCACGACCGTGGATTTGCCGCTGCCAGTCGGGCCGACGATGCCGACCATCTGCCCGGGATCAATCTTAAAACTGACATCCTTCAGCACCGGATTGTCGGCACTGTAACCGAAGCCCACGTGATCGAAGGCTATGTCGCCTTTGAGGAAACGAGGCTCGAAGGCGTCGTCGCGCTCAGGGAGAATCGTGTCGGTCTCGAGGATCGCCTGCACGCGCTCGACGCCGACGGCCGCCTGCGCGATGGCGTTGGTGGTGGTCGCCAGATCCTTCACCGGCTTGAAGAACTTCGAGAGGTAGGAGAGATAGACGGTCAGCGCGCCAATGGTCATCACGTCGCGCAGGATAAGAGCGGCACCGCGCCACAGGACGATCGCGGTAATGAAAGCCGTCGCGATGGTCACGATCGGCGAGAGCAGTGATTTGACTTTACGCGCCTGAAGGGCAGCGCTCACCGTTGCATGGCTGACCTCGGCCAAAGCCTCCTGCTCCATGTCCTGGCGGCCGAAGGCCTCGATCACCTGCATCGATTCCAGTCCCTGCTGCACCACGGCAACGATTTCCGCCTGCTCCTTGCGGACCTGATGAGTAGCTTTCTTCACTGCTTTCTTGAAGCGCGTGATGAAGAACAGCAGGAACGGAGTGACGGCGAGCGCGATCAGCGTGAAGTCCCAGTTAAGCCAGAACATCAGGCCCAGCATCGACACAATGGTCAGCATGTCGATGAGGATGTCGAGGGTGGATGAGGAGGCAAAGCCCTGGATGGTCTGGATGTCAGTGGTGATGGTGCTCAGCAGGGTGCCGGTCTGATGCGTGTTGTAGTAGCCCAGCGAGAGGCGCTGCAGGTGCTGATAGGTGCGCATGCGCAGGTCGTGCGCAACCCACTGGCCTACGCTCTCGGTGTAATAGTTGTCGATATAGCTGGCGAGGGCGCCAAACAGAGCGATGAGGACAAAGGCCAATGCCGCCAGTCCGGCAACCTGTAACTTATTGCCTTTGTCCAACATAGGCCGGACGATCTCATCCAACAGATGAGGTAGCTTGTGGCTGCCAACGACGTTATCGATGATGATCTTCAGCGGCCAGGGACTGGCCAGACTCATCGCGGTTTCGACCAGCATGGCCGCGAGAACGATCAGGAGCTTGCCACGATACGGACGAAGTAATTCACGAATCAAACGGAACATGGCGCCCCTAGGGATACCGGAACTGAAATAGCTGTTGCAATTCTCGCCCAATCGCGGAAGATTGCAAAGAGGCTAAATGCGTCAGCAGTCAGCAGTCAGCAGCGCAGTAGTCAGTAGCCAGTAGTCAGCAGGCAGCGCGCCTCCGCTCAGGATGACAAAATAAGTGGGTGGGTGCGCTTCGATGATATCCAAGAGCTCGCGGCTCGTAGCTCACTGCTGAGTGCTGATTGCCGACTGCAGAGCACGGCTAAGTCTCGGCCTCGGTTTCAGCTTTCCGCCTTCACCGGATACTGCTTGAACATCTTAGAGATTGCGTTATTCACCTGGTCCACAAGCTTGTTGGGGTTATGTGCTGCCAGATTTTGCTGGGACATACCGCGCCAGACCAGCTTTTTATTAGCCCCGTCGATCAGGTCGACAACCAACTGCCCTTTGTGAATTGTCACCGTCGTGTTGCCATACATACCGGTGAGCATCGACCCTGAGAAACTGGGATCGAAGGGGGGAATACCGCCGGTCGCGTTATACAGCGGATCGTTGGAATAGAAGGTGGAATCCTGATCGATGGAGCCGTAGACCTGAATGATCAGGCCGGGATTCTCGTTGACGGTGACCTTCTGCAAGCCGCGCCCTTTGAGCTCCTGCTCGATTGCGCCAATCACATTCGCGGCCAGCATGGGATGAGCGACGGCGCCGTGCGGCGCCCAGGCGAAGGTTTTGAATTGCGCGAAGTTCAACTGCTTGTCGTAAGTGACGTTGATCTTCTGCCCCTGCGCGCCCGCGCAAAGGCCAACTACCAGCACAAGTGATATGGCAATGGGAACGCCAACTCTAGCAAGCTGTTGGAAGACTCCTGACCCAACTGCTATGCCGTCGGCTGAAGCCGACTCAGATGAGGAAATAGGCATCTCGGACGCTGGCCTAAAGGCCAGCTCTACCTGAGAATCGCGCATTCGTTGATTTCTTAGCAGTCGGCTAGACATCCGCAGCTCCTTCTTCGTCCTGCACCATACTCCACTTCCTCTCCGGAAGAAACGCCAATCTGGCGGGCAATTAACTTTGTCAGGCGCCAACGTAAAGAGGCGAGCTAACGTAAACAATCGCATTATGGCGACAAGTTGCCAGACGCCACCACGTCAGCAGAACTGAAGTGGCCGCCGGCGCAAATCGTGTCGATGGCATCGATGAGATCGGAGCTAATCCGCGACTTGTAGACATAGCCGACCGCGCCTACGTCGAAGGCGGCACGAACGAAATCGATGTTTTCGTGGACGGTAAGAAAGATCACCTTGGCCGGAACCCCGGCCTTCTTCAACCGCCTGGCCACCTCGAAGCCGGCCATATCTCCCAGCGAGATATCCAAAATGATGAGATCGGGATTGAGGGCTGGGAGCCTGCTCCAGAACCGACGCGCCATCAGGCAGAGCAGCCACGACGAGGTAGGCCGGCTGCAGCATGTCAACCAGCGTCTCCAAAATCTCCAGATTGTCGTCTGCCAGTAAAAGTCGTATCGAGTGCACGAGACCGTTCCCCGCCTGCACACCTATCCGCACAGGTGGACTACTGATCCCGACGTTACCAACAACACCTGAGGCTGCCTACTGGCAAAACTACTATTTTCTGGATGAAAAGCTGGTTGTCGCTAGGCGGAGATCATCTGGCGCTTGATAGCGTACTCCAGCAGTTCGGCGTTGGTTCTGACGCCCAAGGTCTCCATCATTCGATATTTGTGGAAGGCCACTGTGCCCGGCTTCAGGTCGAGGACGCCGGCAACCTCCTTCATCGACATGCCTTCGGCGAGCAGCTGCAGGATTTCGCTTTGCCGCTTGGTGATACGCCGCTCGTCGCTGCACGGCTTGCCTTGATTGAGCAGGAAGGTAACGGTCTCACGGGCGATCAAGGGCGATAGGTAGGACTCTCCCTGGACGACCTTGCGAATGGCGACGAGCAAATCCTCTGCGGCGGATTGCTTCAGGACGTATGCCGCCGCGCCGCGGCGAAAGGCTTCTGCTGCAATCTCGGCAGCCGAGTTCATGGTGAGAAAGAGCAGCTTCGTGGCAGGCAGTTTCTGCCGGATATGCTCGCCCGCATCCAGGCCATTCAGGCGCGGCATGGCAATGTCGAGGATGATGACATCCGGCTTGAGCGCCAACGCCGATTTGACCAGGCTGCGGCCATCGGTCACAACGTCGACCACCTCGTACTCTGGTTCCAGCAGATGCTTGCAGGCATCTGCCAACAGCCGATGATCGTCAGCGATGATAAGGCGCGCCGCTGGTTTGCGGTCCATGGAAGTCTCTCGAAGAGCGCTGGAGTTAGGAATTTCGAGTGGCCAGGCTCGAAATGCGTTTGCCGTGAGAGAAAGAATTCGCGGCGCTGGTCGCATCCCTGGCACGTCCGCTTTAGGGCGAAACGCGGACGCGGGAAGCAAACCTAGTGTACCTCGTAAGCATTGCCAGGGTGTACCAGATCGTCCCGCCACTTAGGTGGCACCAGCTTAGCGGGTTGTTTACGGCTTGATCGCCGGCAACTGCGATGCGATCTGAACGTTGAACAGGTTATCCAGCCGCCGGTCGAGTTGCATAAACAGAGCCGCTTTGGTTCCAGGCAACGCCTGCTCAAATTTCGGAAGATACTGCATCCGCAGGCTGATGATGGTCTGGTCTGCTTCTGCCAACAGCCGGGTGAGCTGATCAGCCTCTTCCGCGGTCATCGTCTTATAAATCTTCGCGTATTGCTTGACCAGAGCGAAACGGGTGTCATTCACCTTGCGCACTTCAGCTGCGTACTCGTTGTAGAGCGGCCAAAACGCAGCAGCCTCACTGTCGCTGAGCTGCATGTTCTTGGTGATCAGGCTCTTGGATTCCGCCTGCAGGTTCTGCCGCAGTAAAGCGACGTCCTTGTCGTTTACTGTCGGCAAGGGCGTGCTATAGGTCTGCGCCGCTAATGATCCTGCTACCATCAACAACAACCCAAACAGCGATCTGAATTTCATGGGCTATTTCCTTGTGACTTACTCTTTCGCGCTGTTCTCCATCGCTTTCTCTTGCCAGGACACAATCTCCATCGCCACCAGTCGCGCAATCATGACCGCCAGGTAGAGTTGACCGATCAGCGCTTCGGCGACGGCAAGGGTTCGAGATATTTGTGCAGTCGGTACGATGTCTCCATAGCCCACGGTGGTCAGGGTTACAAAGCTGTAATAGATCCAATCGGCGACGGTGGCCAACTCCCCCGCCTGAAAGGCGAATGAGCCGGGATGCAGAATGGCAGTTATGCGATAGGCATGAGCCCAGGCGATGCCGAATAGCAGGTAAACGGCAACCGCACCTTGAATGCGCACATGAGTCACTCGGCCTGGCCGAAAAATCTGCGTCAGCAGCACGACCGCAATCAGCGTTATCGCGGCCATGGTCCACCAATCGTTCCACAGTTCCGCCCTTGCAGTGCCAAGTCCCCATGCACTCCATCGCACCGCCAGCGCCCCGCCCCCCACAAGAACCGACACGATAAAGAGCTTCCACTGTCCCCAGGCAATGGCGATGCCCGAGAGCAACAGAACGGTAAATGCACAATTGCTGTATAGCCGGGAGTCCTCCTTGCCGAAGCCCATCGAAGGAAGGACAAATGCGGT
>CAVSFL010000004.1:0-237254 GCA_963727295.1 uncultured Acidobacteriaceae bacterium | reverse complement strand
CAGCGTCACGCCAGCTAACAAACTCTGAGCCGGCTTCAGCCGGCGGCACTCCACGCACCCCAGGGGTGCGTAGTGCGGCGCTTCAGCGTAGCGATTGTCGGACGTTCCCTCCTCTGCTGTCATCCCGACGAGGGCTTCAGCCCGAGGAGGGATCTGCGGTCCGTCCCTTGTCAATCCTCGGATCCTGAATCGGAACCGCGACTCGTTGTTCGAGGTATACCCCCTCCCCCCCCACTGGCTGGCAAATTCTTGAAAACATGCAGGTTGGCGAGCGAGATCCGCGCAAAATCTTGAGCCGCAGCGGTTTACTGGCAAAATATTGATTCCCTGGGGGTTAGCCTCATCAACGCATCGGACAGACCATCCTGACGTGTCGGCAGCTTCTGCTGCCTCCCAATATCTGTCAAAGAACATCAGCCCAGCGGGCCTCAGCCTTGGACACGTCCAAGAGCATTCGGCCAGCGGAGCATCAGTCCTCGAAGAGAAAACTCTCCGAGGACGTTGGACACTGAGCCCAACCTACCAGCCTACCGCGTCTCTCATCTCCGTCAAGATTACGAAGGTGTGGGTGAGAGTAATTGCCCTGGTTGCCCTTTAGTAACCAAGGCTCTGTCTTGGGACAGCCAATGACAATCAACACCGAACCAAAGGAATCGGCCGACGACTGCTGTTAAGTTCGGGTGCCCCATTCAAGGCCATCGTTTGGCCTTGAGTGGGGATTTTCGATGCCTAGGCACATTCGATGATGCATCCAGCAATCGACACGCGACAACCGGCAACTGCTTCTCGACTCAGACCCGCGTTTTGCCAAACCCGCAAGCGCCCCGGGCGCGAAAGATGATAGCCCAGCGTTTCAACGCTGGGTAGACCATTCAATCAAGTTCCGAGTCCCTTCAGGGACGGCACAATTCTGGTCGGTCAATTCTTCAATGGTCCATCTTTGAACTAACGAGTCATTAATCCCGGCTGCGATAATGTAGCGGTATGAACGACCTTATGAACGAAATCGATGTGGCTGATTGGGATGCGTTTGAAGCCGAGATCGCCAAGCTGCGCCCGAACCTGATCAGACCGTCGATGTCCCTGCTCTACCGCGGTCAGAGCAACGCTGAATGGAAGCTCACTACAACGTTGGAACGAGCGGGTTGCACCGGCATGTCATTAGTAGATTACTACCGCTTGATCACCAGCAGCATTGCACCCGCCGTGGGAACATTCGCATCAATGGACGTGGCTGAGTGGAACGGCGATGTCGAAAGCTCCTTTCGTGATCTGCATCTGTTTCCAACATTCCCGCCGCCCGATCTTTATAGATACATGGTCTACCTGCGGCATCATGGGTTCCCATCGCCATTGCTGGATTGGTCCCTGTCCCCATACGTTGCGGCGTTTTTCGCCTTTAGAGAGGCTGATCCCGAGGACGGGAAGCGATCAGTATACGCATACTGCGAGCGACCGAGAGGCGTAAAGGCAGGAGCTGTCGGTGCACCCACGATGCGCGCGTTAGGACCATACGTTCGAAGCCACCGAAGGCACTTTCGGCAGCAGTCGAACTACACCATCTGCGTCGAGTACAAACAAAATATGTGGCAATTTTCCGAACATTCTCCGGTTTTCGGCACGGGGCAAGATGTTCTCTGGAAATTCAACCTTCCCTCGACAGAACGGCTGAAAGTCCTTCAGTTGCTTAACGACTACAACCTAAACGCATTCTCGCTGTTTGACTCTGAAGAAACCCTCCTCGAAACCCTGTGGTTTCGAGAGCTCGTACTAAGGACGCAACCCTTCCGTTCCGCAAGTCAATCCCGAGGCGGCAGCTAATCCAACCACATGTGCCGCCGGCTGAAGCCGGCTCGGGGTTTCTATTTCCGCCTACCCAGGACTGCAGTCCTGGGCTAAGCTGTTCCATCCCGCGATGCGGGACTCGTGTGCCGAACCACACGCTGCGATCCTCAAGGCACTGTGAGGCAGGAGTTCAGGCATGGTAATCCAACTCCCTGATGGCCCGATGGAACTTCCCGACCCGGAGCCAAGATGGAAGCTCTACGAGAGCGCCATCGCCCACATTGAAGAGTCGGCCGGTAACGCCACGGTCATACGGAATCACAAGGTTTTGGGACGCCAGACCGGAAAAGAGCGTCAGGTGGACGTCTGGTTGGAGGTCGTCGTTGGCAATGAACATAGGGTGTGTGTAGCCATTGAGTGTAAGTGCTACGACGATCGTCCTGTCAGCATTAAGGACATAGAGGCGTTTATTTCATTTCTCGAGGATGTCGGGGCACATAAAGGTGTAATGATCAGCCATTCCGGCTTCAGCGAAGGAGCGCTCAAGCGAGCTGAGCCCGCCAACGTTGAGTTGAAGACGCTGACGTTAGAGGAAGCAGAAGAGTTCGACTGGGACGAATATGTAGCTGACTCGTGCGAGACTGACGGGTGCTTTGGAACGATCGCATGGCAGTTCTCCGACCGCTCGAGTGAAGCCGGTTATTGCAGCATGTGCGGTACCTTTCATGTGAGATGTGGTGGTTGCGGGAATCTCTCGTGGTACGACGAAAGTCGATTCATAAAATGCGATGGCTGCGATATGCGTTGGCGTCTCGCGTTTGACGAGGGCATGGCTTCGGACATTACAGAGTTGCCCCCGGAGGAAGAGGAGCGCGAAGACACTGAATAATGAGGGCCTGACCGGACGGCGGCGGAGACTGCCGCCTGGCTGAAGCCGGCTCAGGTCCCTATTCTTGCCTCGGCCACACTTCTGGAGCATCTCAAGAGTTACCTCACCTGAACCTCGCGCGACTCTTTCCTCGACGACGCGCAACCCCGCCGAAGTAGAATTACGTTGCAGCGCTCCGAATGAAATTGAGGTTGAGGGCGCTCAGCGAGGTCACGCGCCAATGGCGAACCCGGAACATCTGGAAGTGCTCAAGCAGGGAGTCGAGCATTGGAATCAATGGAGGAAGGAGCATCCTGATGTGCTGCCGGACCTCAGCGACGCGATCCTCCAGCGGGCGAAGCTGGGCGGAGCGAACCTAAGTCGCGCGGACGTCCGCAGGGTGGACCTGCGTGAGGCGGACCTCAGCCGGACGAATCTCAGCGCGGCGCGCCTGCGGCGGACGATCCTCTACCGGGCCGACCTCAGCGGCGCTGACCTGAGCGAAGCCAACGTCACCAAGGCGAACCTGATTGGGGCGAATCTCCACCAGGCCAACCTCGGCGCAGCCGACCTTAGCGGGGCGTTGCTCTCGTGGGCGATCCTCAAAGGTGCGAACCTCGACGGCGCGAACTTGGGCGGAACGAGCCTGCGCGAAGCCAGCCTCGTGGAGGCTCGGCTGCGGAACACGATCTTTGCCGATGTCGACCTGAGTGCCGTCAAAGGTCTGGACACCGTCGTGCACGAAGGCCCATCCACCATCGGCATTGACACCATCTTCAAATCGCGCGGCAAGATTTCCGAAGTTTTCCTGCGGGGCTGTGGCGTGCCCGACGCCTTCATTAGCTACATTGGCTCAATCGTGGGACGGCCGGTCGAGTTCTACTCCTGCTTCATTAGCTACTCTACGAAGGACCAGCAGTTCGCCGAGCGGCTGTGCAACGATCTCCAGGCCAATGGCGCTCGCTGCTGGTTGGCGCCGCACGACGTAACGGGTCGAAACGGTCATGAGCCGATCGACGATGCCATCCGCCTGCACGACAAGCTGCTGCTCATCCTCTCAGAGCACAGCATGAACAGCGACTGGGTGAAGGCCGAGATCGCCAACGCGCGCGAGCGCGAAGAGCACGAGAAGCGACAGATGCTGTTTCCCATCACGCTGGTGCCGCAGGAGAACATCCGGCAGCGGGAGCTGTTCGGCACCGACTCGGCGCGCGAGATCCGCGAGTACTTGATGGACGACTTCAGCAACTGGAAAGACCACGACTCCTATCAGCGTGCTTTTCAGCAGCTGCTAAAGGACCTGAAGGCCGAGCGACCCAGCGATAGCCCGGAAGAATGTATGCCGCCGTTTGAAGCAGACATCGAGCTCGATACTGAAAGCTCGCAGCTCGCGGCTAGCCTCTAGACTCCCGCCGCGGCGACGCCCTCATAGTGACGCGTGGTTCGCGGAAGCTTCTGCGAATATCCCAGCAGAAAGAAGAACGCTGTCGAGAGCAGGCACACGACAAGGCGCACCCGTGCCAGCGGCAGCGGCGCCAGATCCATGAACTTGCCGAAGCGCCAAGCGCCCCAGTTGATGACCTGCGTTGGCACGACGGTCCAGATGGCAACGTAGAACCAGGCACGCTCGGCGCCCTCGCCGAAGGTGTCGCGGCGGGCGCGCGGCGTCCAGTCGAACGCGGTGCCGAGCACGACGGCCAGCGCCAGCGGATAGTAGCCGAGCCGATAGAGGTCGCGCAACAGCCAGCGGCCGTCGATGTTGGCGATGACCAGGCCGATGAGGTTGAGCGCGTAGGGGACGATGATGTCGACCCATGCAGCGGTGTAACAGACCACGCGATACGGCAGGTTCGGCTGATGTATGCCGTAATGCGTGATGTAGGGACGCGGCTCGCATCCCGGCAGCCGGCCGGCGAGGCCGCGCCACGCAACGACCATGAGGATCATCGCCAGCCAGATCCAGTGACGGCGGTCGGGGCCGCGGGTGTAGAGGTCGTAGGTCAGCGGCCATCCGGGGAGCACCCAGAAGACCCAGATCCAGATAGGAGTATGCAGTACGCGGTAGTAACGCTTGTTGCGCTCGCGGAAAACAGCCTGTTTCATCGATAAATGATGGTAGCAGAGAGACCGCTATTCGCTCTTCGCTCTTCGCTCTTCGCTCTTCTCTCTTCGCTCTTCTCTCTTCGCTCTTCTCTCTTCGCTCTTCTCTATTGGCTCTTGGCTCTTAGCAATGGCTCGCGAGAGTTAGCCAGCCAAGAGGATGTGAATGGTTTGGCGAAGAGCGACTCGCGAACAGCGAACAGCGGCTTCACTTCAACGCGTCTTCCGCCATCTTCCTCGCCTGCTCCAAATTCTGCGACAGCGCTGCAGCTTGGCGCCGCGCAGACTCAGCTTCGTCGTGGCGTCCGGCTTGGTCGAGCGCCTGCGCCAACAGCAGATATCCAAAATCCGACGGAGCCAGCTCCACCGAATTGTTGTACGCCTGAATCGCGGCGGTGAGGTCACCCAGCTTCTGCGCCATCAGCCCGATTCCAATCCAGGAGCGCTCGTCGTCGGGATCGATATCGACCGCATGCTGAAAGTTTGCGCGCGCCTGCGCGTAGTCCTTCAGATCGTGATAGGCGAAAGCCATGTTGCTGAACGCCTGCTGGCGCGTCTGGGCATCCTGCTTGGGCGTGTTCGCGGTCATCGCCAACACCTTCTTGTACTGCTCGATCGCGGCGGGAAGATTGTTGCGCCGCTGTTCGTACGCGCCCAGATTCAAGTTGCCGTCAGGATCGACCGGATTGATCGCCACGGCCGCGCGGAAATGCGGCATCGCATCTTCCACTTGTCCCAGCTTCACATAAGCGTGGGCCAGGACATCCTGAGTGACTACGTTGTTGGGATTCGCCTGCAGCGCCTGCGTCTCGCGATTCACAACTTCCCACCACAGCAGATTGTTATCGCTCCAGTTGTTGAGCTGATGTCGCGCAGTTACCGCGAGCGCCAGCAAGATGACGACGATGATCCCCGCTTGCCACGCGGGCGCGATGTGCGCCTGATCGGCAAGGTCCGCTGCGGTCCAGCAGATCATGATGAAAAGTCCGATGAACGGCAGATAAGCGTAGCGATCAGCCATGGCCTGCGCTCCGACTTGCACCAGGCCGATCATCGGCACCAGCGTTCCCAGAAACCACAGCCATCCGACCAGTAAATACCGCTTGCGATGTCGCTCGGCGATGGCCGCGGCCGTGATCACGATCAGCAATACGAGCGCGCCGAACACTTGCCACAGCTTGAGCGTGTATCCGGGATGTGGATACATGATGGCCAGATGCGAAGGCCACACCGCCTTTCCCAGATAGCGCACGTAAGCCACGATGGCGTTCTCCACGCGCGCCGGAAATGGCTGCCAGTGCGGACCCGTCATCGAGCCCGCCCGGTATTGCGCGATTACCGTGATCACCGCGCTGGCGATCGAAAGCTCCAGCAACGGCACCTTCTCCAGCAGCAGCCACCGCAGAGATCGCTTTTCGCCCTTCGCTGTTCGCTCTTTGCTGGCGTGTCGCTCTTCGCCTTTCGCGATTCGCCGTTCGCCAGATCGCTGTTCTCTATTTGTTGTTTTCCCCTCGGCAAAGATGTCCGCCGACCCATTCTGGCGAAAAGCGGAAAGCGAAGAGCGAAGAGCGATCCGTTCCAGCGGCCAGTAATCCCAAAGCAGCAGGACGAACGGCAAGGTGATGATCTGCGGTTTGGCCATCAATCCCAACGCGAACAAGGCGAAGACGGTCAGATACCGAGTCCAGCCCGGCTGCCGCGCGTACCAGCGGTATGCGCCCAGCGTCAGCAAGAAGAACATCATGCTGAGCAGGTTCTTGCGCTCGGCGATCCACGCGACCGATTCGACATTGATGGGATGCAGCGCAAACAGCGCCGCGACCATCGCGCTGCGGCCGATGTAACCGGTGGCTCGCCACAGCACCAGAAACAGCAGCACAACGTTGATGACGTGCAGCAGCAGGTTCGTCTCGTGATGTTTACCAGCGTCGAGGCCAAACAGTTGGCAGTCCAGCGCGTGCGAAAGCCAGGTCAGCGGATGCCAGTTCGACGCGTTGAGGGATACGAACGCCCACTGCACCGTCTCTCTGGTCAAGCCCGCCTGCACATGGCGGTTATGGACCACGTAGACATCGTCGTCATAGTTGAGGAAGGGATGGCTGCTGACCGGGTAGTAGAGCGCAATCGTCGCGATCACGAGTGCGATCGCCAGAAGCACAACCTGTGCGCGCGGCGACAGAGTTTTATAAGCGCGACTCTGCGATAGCACCCCGGCTTGATTCTTGGCTTTAGATTTTTCGCGAACAGCAGCTCGTCTCGGCATCGCAGGAAAATTCGTAGTCCGTATGATACGAGACGCGAACTACTTTCCGAAGAACTCTAGCTTGCCGTCGCCGTCTTTGGAGTGACGCACACCATCTGCGACAAAACCTCTTGCCAGCGGTCGACCAGACCGCTGCCCCAATCGACTGCCTGTCTTGCTTACATGCTGCTGCAACAACTCGCGTACCGACTCCTGCTCACTGCCCACGCAATCGGTAAGCGCTTTGGTCTCGACGAACTCACGATGGAACTTCTGCTCCGCGACAAAACTTCCGTCTTCATCCCAGGCGTACGCGACGCCGCCCGTCATGCCAGCGCCGAAGTTCCTCCCAGTCCGGCCAAGCACCACAACCACTCCGCCCGTCATGTATTCGCAACCGTGCTCGCCAACACCTTCCACCACGGCGGTCGCACCCGAGTTGCGAATCGCGAATCGCTCGCCCGCACTTCCCGCCGCAAACAGAAATCCTGCAGTCGCTCCATAAAGCGCAACGTTGCCAAGAATCACCCGCTCGCCGTCGGCACTCGCCAGCTTGCCCGTCGGACGCAGGATGAGTTCGCCTCCCGAAAGTCCCTTGCCAACATAATCGTTCGCCTGCCCCTCCAGCACCAGCGACATGCCTTCGCAACAAAACGCTCCGAACGACTGCCCCGCCGTCCCGCGCATGCGAACACGAATGTCCGGCGTCGGCACCGCTTCATGACAGCGCAGCAATGCCAACTCGCCCGACAAGCGCGCGCCCAGCGTGCGATCTTCGTTCCTCACCTCGGCTTCGCATTCGAATGGCTTGCCTGCTCGAGTCGCCGCCACGGCAGGCTCGACCCACGCATCGTCAATCGGAGCATGCTCTTCAGCACGCTGGTTGCGATGCCCTTCCCAATGGCGCGGCCCGCTCGCAGAAGCCGCCAGCAAGGATTCCAGATTCAGCTTCCCCCCGGTTCGCACCTGCCGCAGCAAGTCGGTTCGTCCAATCGCCGACTGCAGCGTCGGCAGCCCAAGATCAGCCAGCAGCCGCTGTAGATCGTCCGCAACATTCATGAAGAAGCGAACAACGTTCTCCGGCTTGCCGCGGAACTTGGCGCGCAGATCCGGCCGCTGCGTCGCAATTCCAGTCGGGCAGGTGTTGAGATGGCATTGCCGCGCCATGTCGCAACCCAGCGATACCAATACCGCCGTACCGAAGGAAAATTCATCCGCACCCAGGATCGCCGCGATCAGCACATCGCGCGCGGTCGAGAAGCCACCATCCACGCGCAGCCTCACGCGTCCGCGCAATCCATTGTGCCGCAGCACCAGTTGCGCCTCCGCCAGGCCAAGCTCCCACGGACTGCCCGCGTACTTGATGCTGCTGAGCGGCGACGCGCCCGTGCCGCCGCTATGGCCTGCGATGTGGATGTAGTCGGCATACGCCTTGGCCACGCCCGCCGCTACCGTGCCCACTCCCAGCTGCGCCACCAACTTCACGCCCACTGCGGCGCGCGGATTGATGCGCTTCAGGTCGTAGATCAGCTGCGCCAGATCTTCAATGCTGTAGATATCGTGATGCGGCGGCGGACTGATCAACGAGATTCCCGGCTGCGCATGACGCAGCCGCGCGATCAGCTCGGTAACTTTATGACCAGGAAGCTGCCCGCCCTCGCCCGGCTTCGAGCCTTGTGCAATCTTGATCTCCAACTCTTCGGCATGGGCCAGGTATTCGGCCGTCACACCAAAGCGTCCCGAAGCTACCTGCTTGATCTTGTTATTGCGCGGCAGGAAATCCGCTGGGGCTGCAGCCAGCGCGTGATACGCAGCAGGATCCTCGCCGCCCTCGCCGGTGTTGGAGCGGCCGCCCAGCTGATTCATCGCCACGGTGATGGTCTCGTGCGCCTCCGGACTCAGCGAGCCGAGCGACATCGCGCTCGACACAAATCGCCGAACCAGCGTGGAACGCGGCTCCACTTGCTCCACGGGAATCGGCGAAGCCGCAGGAACGAACTCCAGCAGGTCGCGCAACATCTGCGGCTGGCGTTCCTTTGTCTCGCCGCGAAACGCACTCCACGCTTGCGTCTGTATATCAGCATCGACGACGGCGGTCTGCGCCGAGCCTTTCGCTGAGCCTACCGCGAGCTGCAGCTGCCGCGTTCGCTGCGGCTCCCACACGTGGGGCTCGGCGCGATCGTCGCGACGGAAGCGCACCCAGCCGTAGTCCGGCAGTTCAGTCGTGCGATGCTCCGCGGCCCACGACGAACGCACCGCAGCTTCAATCTCCGCAAACCCCCAGCCATCGAGCGGCGACGCGCTGCCCGGGAAACAGCGCTCGACGACTTCACCATCCAGACCGAGAATGTCGAACAGCTGCGCCGCGCGGTAGCTGTCCACAACCGTGATGCCCATCTTCGACATCACCTTCGCCATGCCCGATTGCATAACCTTCAGCAGAGCGGCTTCTCCCGCCTCGCCCGCCAGATTGCGCGCCGTCTGCAATGCCAGCCAAGGACATACCGCGCCTGCGCCGTATCCAATCAACACCGCGGCGTGATGGACATCGCGACAGTCGCCGGCTTCCACCGCCAGGCCTACGTTCGTCCTCAATCCGGCCTTCACCAGCGCATGATGCACAGCCCCGGTCGCCATCGCCATAGGGATGGGCAAGCTCTGCGGCGACGCGAAGCGATCCGTCAGCAGCAGAATGCGCGCGCCTTGACGAACCAGTTCTGTTGCTTGCTTGCGCAGCGCGTTGATCGCGTTCGCCAGTGAGTCATCCTCGCCAAAGACGCAGTCCAGATGCGCCGCGGGCAGTTCTTCCTGCATCGGATACGCGCGATGATGCAGCGCAGCCATCTGTCCCAGCGATAGAAATGGCGAAGGCAGCACCAGTCCCGGCAAGGGCGCATGCTTGTCGAGCAGATGCGCCCACGGTCCAATACGTGTCCGCAGCGAAACCACGCACGACTCGCGCAGCGAATCGATCGGCGGATTCGTCACCTGCGCGAATCTTTGGCGGAAGAATCCATACAGCGGTCGTGGCGTGCGCGCCAGCGGAGCGATCGGCGTGTCGTCGCCCATCGACCACGTTGCTTCCTTGCCCTCCACCGCCATCGGCGCGACGAACATCTTCAAGTCTTCTCGCGTGTAGCCGAAGCCACGTTGCAGGCGCGTGAGTTCTTCTTCCGGCAGAACCGTTACCTCCTCCGGCAAACCTTCCAGTGGAATGTCGTCGATGAGCGGCGCATAAGTCATCAGCTCTTCGAAGTAGCGGTCAAGCGTTTCGCCCTCGAGCAGCTGTCGTTTTTCGAGGTCCAGCAGAATCAACTGTCCCGGCCCAAGCCTTCCACTGCGGACTATCGAGTCGGGGTCAACATCGGCCAGCCCAACTTCGGAGCCGGCAATCAACAAACCAGTGTCGGTGATGAGATATCGGCACGGACGCAGGCCGTTGCGATCGAGCGCCGCACCCAGCAGGCGGCCATCCGTGAACACCAGCGCCGACGGCCCATCCCACGGCTCGATGCAGTCGGCGTGATAACGATGGAAGTCCGTTTCTCTTCTCGTCGGCGCCGGCGGCAGCAGCATGCGAACCGCCTCGGCGATGTTGCGTCCGTGATTGGCCAGCAGCTCCGCGACCTCGTCGAGGCTCATCGAATCGGAAGCGTTGGTGCTGAGAATGGGTTCGCATGCGTGCGGCAACGTCGCACGGCGCGCCTCGATGTGCGCGCGATTGCCCCAGATGGTATTGATCTCACCGTTGTGCGCCAGCATGCGCAACGGTTGCGCGCGATGCCACGACGGCAGGACATTGGTCGCGTAGCGCTGATGAAAGACCGCGTATGGCGTGACGAATTCGTCCGAGTCGAGGTCGGGATAAAACTCGTGCAGCAGCCGGCCCGCGCACAGCGCCTTGTAGACAATGGTTCGCGCCGAGAGCGAGCATACATAGCTGTCCGAGACTTGCTGTTCGAACGCCTTGCGCGCCAGGTACAGACGATGCTCGATCTCGGCTTCCGTACAACTTCCCTCTTCTGGCCCGGCGATCAGCGCCTGGCAGATCACCGACATGGACTCGGCGGCAATCTCGCCTAACACCTCGCGTCGAGTCGGCACCTCGCGCCAGGCGAGCCACTGCAATCGCTCGCTGACGATGCACTCCTGCAAGCAAAGCCGCGCGCGCGTTATGCAGGTTTCATCCTGCGGCAGAAACAGCATTCCTACGGCGAACGCTCGCTCGCTCGGCAAATTGATTCCAGCTTGCTTGAGCAGAAAGTCGCGCGGAATTGCGCTGAGAATGCCGACGCCGTCGCTGCTTTTGCGATCGGCTGCCACGGCACCACGATGGGCCAGACGCGCTAACGCGGTCAACGCAAGGCGCAGAATGTCGTGCTGGGATGATGCGTCGAGGGACGCAACGAATCCGACTCCGCAGGATTCGTGGTCAAAGAGAGGATTGATGAGGGCCCGGGGTCGGGAGCCACTCTCGCTAGTTCCCATGTCGCAGTATAAATTGACTTCCCCGGATGTAAGAAGGGCAAGATGACCCGACTCTGAACGCGGACTCGGCACGACAGACTACTCCGCCAAAAATCATAAGTCAGCGCCCTGCGCGCAAGTTGATTAACAGATTATTTTGACTGCGAGATTCCCAAATCGGCGTTCACCCGGAAAACGCGATCCTGCACCTGAAATGTGGCAACACCAGCGCATATCAAAATAATTGCTGCGCGTTGTAGAGCAATTTCCCATTCACCAGATGCGCTTCGGCCATTAATTTGTGCGCGCGTGTCGCATGCTTCTCGTCATCGATGTGCAGGACGCTGTGTCCGTGCGCGGTCAGGTAATCGCTGACCAGCATGCGATGACATTGGAAGTACACGCGCTCGGCGCACATGATCGCCGTATTGCCTTTCAGCGCGATCGCCAGCAGCCGCGCAATCGCCTGCTCAAATTCGGGCGTCAGCATGTAGTCGGCATAGTTGCGAAAAGAGTCGTTGCGCAGGCCGGTGTTGGACGAGTCGTCGCGAATCTTCTTGCGATGGCCGCCGAGCTCCTTCATCCAGACGTAGGCAATGCCGTGCTTCGGCAGCTCAGCTTCCAGCGATTCGCGATTAAAATGCGGCAGCCGTCGCGACATGGGGAACGCCCGGATGTCGACCAGCGTCGCGATGTTGTGTCCTTTGAGCGCTGCTGCAAGCTCGTCGAGACTGCGCGTGGAGTGACCGATGGTGTAAAGGGTCGACAAAGTTTTGGGTCTATCTCTTAGCCTTTAACTCTTCCCAAGTTGAATCTGAGAGCCTGAGCCGCGGAAACACCCGTTGAACCAGAGGATTGTCATCACGAGGAGGTCTTCAGACCGACGAGGGATCTGCTTTGCCGTCGGCGCCGATATTCTCCAGAGCCCCTAGGATAGTCGTGTCATGCTCCGGCTCAACGGTGCGCAGATCGAGCCGTACGCGGTCGTCCTCGATGTGAGCGATGATCGGGATCTCGGATTGGCGCAGGCGTCGCAGCAAATCCTCCGGCGACAGATCGCCCTTGCGCACGGCGAGCGCTCGCGATGGCAACGTCGATCCCGGCGCCGAACCTCCGCCCAGAACCGACCGTGATTCCACGACCTCGATCTCGAGTTGCGGCGAGCTGATCCGCAAATGACGCGCCATGTGCTCAGCGCGATGCTGCAGATCTTCTTTCGCGACGCGCAGCATGCGCAGCGTGGGAATCGAATCGTAATCCTCTCGCAAGTAAGCCCATAGTGTCGCCTCCAGCGCGGCGTAGAACATCTTGTCGACGCGCAACGCGCGAAACAGTGGATTGGAACGAATCTTCGCCACCAACTCAGCGTCACCGCTGATCAAACCTGCTTGCGGACCGCCCAGCAGCTTGTCGCCGCTGTACGTCACGATGTTGATGCCGGCACGCAGGCTGTTATGGATCATCGGCTCGCCATGCACTCCAACCTGCCGCAGGTCGAAGAGCTCACCGCTGCCCAGATCCTCCACCACCGGAATCTTGTGCTTGCGGCCCAGCGCCACTAGCTCCTCCAGCGACGGCTGCTCGGTAAATCCAACGATCTGGAAGTTAGAGCGATGCACGCGAAGGATCAGCTTTGTCCGCTCGCCAATCGCCTGCTCGTAATCGCCAATACGGGTGCGATTGGTCGTGCCGACTTCCCGTAGCATGGCACCCGACTTCGCCATCACGTCGGGAATGCGAAACGATCCACCAATCTCGACCAGTTCGCCGCGCGAGACGATCACTTCTCCACCCTCGGCCAGCGCGTTCAGCGTCAGCAGCACTGCCGCGGCGTTGTTGTTGACGACGATCGTCGAGACCTCGCGATCGGCGGTATTCAGCAGCTTTGCGAACAAGCGACTGACATGAACATCGCGCTTGCCGCGCTCACCAGTCGCGAGATCGAACTCGAGGTTGGAATAGCTTTGCGCGATTTCCGTCACATGTTGCAGCGCCGCCTGGCCGAGCGGCGCCCGTCCCAGGTTGGTGTGCAGAATGACGCCGGTGGCATTGATGACCGGCTGCAGCGAATAGGAAAGTGAGCCCCGCAGCCGCTGTTCGATCGCCTCCGGCAGAAGATCAATGACCGCCTTGACCGCTGCCTCATCGAGCGAGTCAGAGGCAATCCTCTCGCGCAGACCGTCAATCAACATCCGCGACGCTTCGACGGTCGCGGTATGTCCGAACTTCTGCGACAGCGTTTGCACTTCTTCGCTGCGCAACAACTCGTCGATCGCGGGAAGCAGACGGAATAGCTCGGAGTTCGCCATAGGACGGGGCAGCGTTATACACGCTTAGTAGGCACGTTTCGCAGCACTTTCGCTTTTGCTTCCACCTTAGTACACAGTGTTTCCCCAATTTCCACACAATTTCCACGTCTTAGAGCGACTCGATCGTTGCTATCTATCAGAGAAATCTGCCTTAATGCTGTATGCATGAAAGTAGTGGCAAATGTTGGAGCCAAGAAGGGGATGAATGACAGCTAAGAAGAGTGTGCCAATCAAGGAACCGAAGCCTGCTCCTCGTTGCGCGTGCGAATGTAAGGCCTGCGATATTGGCATACATTGCGGCCGCAAGCCAGACTGTGACCATCCAGCTTACCGCTCTAAGCAGAACAAGGGATAGATTCCGAGGTTGGCTCGGCGTGGTGCGATCGGCGCTGTTCTTTGTGCACCCACTCGACAAACAAGGCCTCGAACTCCTCGCGTGTGTAAACGCCCTTACCAATGAGCAACGTGTTCATCGCGTAGACTGTTGCTTTGAACGCTTCATCTCTTGACGCCAGATTCAGTGCTTCCTCGAAAGACATCGTGATCCCCCACGACAGAGTTGCATCGCAAGCATTAAACCACAAGAACTCTCTCCACGAGAGAACAATTGTTGCAATGTGGGTACCAAGCACAACCCGCTTGCAGCCCTCACCTCCAGCGCAGCGCCCTCCGTAGCAGAAAGCCAATCGCGATACCTGCCACGATGAGTCGCGCCGTCACCTTGGGATCGAAGAACGGTATCCAGCGCGTGCCAGCTTCGGTAATCTCCAACACGCCGACCGGGCAGACTTTAACACCGCCTCCGCCGCCCGCGCCGCCCACCGCATCCTCTTGGCCCGACTTATTCTCACCGCCGCCACCTGCGCCCAGGCCATACTTCACGCGAGCGACCGTAATGATGGTTCGTCCATGAGCCTCAATCGGCTCGCCGAAGACGTTCTGCACTTTACCGGTGGTGGCAAAACGGTCCGAAAGCGTGGTCAGGATTTCTTTAGGATCAAGCATGAAAACCTCCTTCGAAAATTGGATGCGCGGTATCGGAGTATGACGCGGCGCTGCTAGTCAGAAAAAGGACCAAACTATTCTGGCGAAGAGCGAGAAGCGAATAGCGTCTTGCTACCCCACTTCCACCAGCCCATACCGCCGGTTCCAATGGCCGCGCAGATGCTGCACCGCGCGTGCGATGTCTTCCTTGCTGACATCGTCGCTGGGCCCGGCGAGAATGTAGCGTGCCTCTTTGCGCGCCGCCTCCAGCAGATCGCGATCGCGCAGCAGATTCGCGACGCGAAGATTCGGCATGCCCGCCTGTCGCGTGCCGAAGAACTCGCCCGGCCCGCGCTGCTCCAGATCCATCTCCGCAATCTTGAATCCGTCCTGCGTGCGCACCATGGCATCCAGACGCTGCTGCGCCTCGACAGAAACTTTTCCGCCGGTCATCAATACGCAATACGACTTCGCCGCTCCGCGCCCGATGCGGCCGCGCAGCTGATGCATTTGCGAAAGACCGAAGCGCTCGGCATGTTCGATGACCATGACGCTCGCGTTCGGCACATCGACTCCCACTTCAATCACGGTCGTGGAAACCAGCACATGGATCTCGCCGCGCTTGAAAGCAGCCATGGTCGCGTCTTTTTCATCTGCGCTCATGCGGCCGTGCAGCAGACCGACGCGCAGGCTGGCGAACTCGTGCGAGCGTAGCCGATCATGCATCTTGATTGCGGCCTTCAATTCGCCTTCCATCGCACCTTCTTCGATCACCGGATAGACGATGTACGCCTGATGTCCCGCGGCAACCTGCTTGCGTACGAACTCCCACACTTCGTCGGCGCGCTCATCACCTACGCGGCGCGTCGTGATCGGCGTGCGCCCGGGCGGTAGTTCGTCGAGCACGCTGGTATCGAGATCCCCGTAAATCGTCAGCGCAAGCGTGCGCGGAATCGGCGTCGCCGTCATCACCAGCACGTCCGGTTCGGCGTCCGGGGCCCCCGGCAAGTCCCGTGATTGGACTCGTTGGGGTGGTTGTCCCGACTTCTTCATCAGTCGAAAGCGCTGCATCACGCCAAAGCGATGCTGCTCATCGACGATGACAAGCCCGAGCTGGTCGAACTCAACCGTCTCCTGGATGAGCGCGTGCGTGCCGATCACCAGCTGCGCGTTGCCTTGCGCGATGTGACGCCTCGCCTGCTTCTTGCGGCCGGCTTCCTGCGATCCAGTGAGCAGAACGATGCGATAGCCGGCATCTTCGAGGATGTTGCGTGCAGAAAGATAATGCTGCGTGGCGAGGATCTCCGTCGGGGCCATCAGCGCGACCTGGTAACCGTTTTCGATGGCGATGACGGCGGCCTCGAAAGCGAGAATCGTCTTGCCGGAGCCGACATCGCCTTGCAGCAGGCGGCGCATCGGCGCAGGCGCAGCCATGTCGTCGGCAATTTCCTTCATCACGCGCTTCTGAGCGCCCGTGGGATGAAACGGCAGGATTCGCTTCACGGCATCGCGTACCTGCGGGTTGATCTGGAATGCGATGCCGGTCTGCGCCCGCATCTTGCGGCGCTTGAGTTCGAGGCCGAGTTCGAAAAAGAAGAACTCTTCGAAGATGAGGCGGATGTGCGCGGGGGTGCGCGCGTTCATCAGATTGGTCAGGCTCTCGCCGGCCTCGGGCCAATGCGCCTGCCAGAAGGCGCGGCGGCGATCGATGAGTTGCATGCGACCGCGAACCGCTGGCGGGATTGCGTCAGCAACATCCTGGTCCAGGTTCTCCAGCATGCCGTGAATGACGCGACGAAACCACCGCGCAGTCAGACGGCCATTGCCGGCAGCTTCATAGATCGGTACGATGCGTCCGACCTCGAGCGACTGCCACTTCTGCTCCTCGCCTGTATCTGGAGATTCCGTTGGATCGTGCAGAATCTCGAACTGCGGGTGAAGAATTTCAAAGCGATGGCCTGCGCGATTACCGGCTTCAACTTTGCCATAGAGCGCGACCAGCATCCCTGCGCGAAACTTGTCCTTCAAGTACGTCGCGTTGAACCAGACGCACTTGAGCGTGTCGCGGCCCTGGCCGACTGTCATCTCGAAGAGCGGCATGCGTCGCGTGCGGAAAAGGCCGAAGGTTCGCACCTCGGCAATGATGCTGGCCATTTCGCCGATGCGCAGTTCGTTGATGCCGCGCGGATTGAGGCGATCTTCGTAGCGGAAGGGCAGGTAGTAGAGCAGGTCTTCAACCGTGCCAATGCCCTTTTCCAGCAGGATTTCCGCAAAGCGCGGGCCAATGCCCTTGACGTATTGGACGCTGGTGGCGAGATCGAGCACACAGCGATGGTAAATCAGCCGAGACAGACGCTATTCGCTTTTCGCTATTCGCCCTTCGCCAGAGGCGCCTCGACAATCAAACGGCGAATGGCGAAGAGCGAAAAGCGGCCTTTCTCGCATCAAACCATGCCTTGCCGGTGTCCAACATAGTGAGTGCTCCGACGACTGCTCAAGCAGACGATTGCCATCGTAGCCGGCAATCTTCTTTATTTCTTTGTGCTGATGCCGCATCTGCCGCCGGCAGGACGGCATCGCCCCGACCGGCTCGATCTGGGGCTGATCGTGGATTTCTGGGTGTGCGTCGTGATCTACGGCCTGATTGAGCTGATGGATCGAAAGCGAAAGAGGGCTGGCTAGTTTAGCGCGATCCGGGAGTCTGGCGAAAAGCGAATGGCGAAGAGCGAATAGCCCTGTTAGAACTCCCGATCGCTCTTGAACTCCTGCAGCATCTTCTGCAGATCGAATTTCTGCTGCTCCATCTGCTTCTTCAACTCTTCCATCTGCTGCTGCAACTTGGGCGTCCACTCCTTGCTCGACGATTCGATCTGACGCCGCATTTCTTCCAGATCTTTCTGGCTCGGCAGTGAGCTCTGGATCTGCCGCTTCATGTCATCCAACTGCTGCTGGGTTGGCACCGATTGCTGGATGTGGCGAGTCATCTCGTCGAGATCTTTCTGACTCGGTACCGAGCGCTGAATCTCGTCGCGCAGCTGTTCCATCTCTTTTTGCGTCGGGCGGGCCGATTGCGCCAGTTCCTGCGTCATTTTGTCGATATCTTTCTGGCGAAGCTTCAGCGATTTCTCCATCTCGCTGCGCATTTGCTCCAGCTCTTTTTCATTTGGACCGAGCTGCGCGACCGTCTCGCCGCTCTCAATTTCCGGCTGCATCTGCTCCAGCTGATCGCGAAGTGCCTGCGCTTGGGTATCGAAGTTCAGCCATTCACCACGGTCAAGCTGCGACGTGCTGCCCGGAACCGTCATAACCATCGTCTGTTCGTGCTTGTCACGCCAGATGGTGAGCGGAATCTTCGCCGATTGACCATGCATGCCGCGCTGCCAGTCCGTCATGTCGTGAACCGTGTCGTTGTTGACCTTCACAATCACATCACCCGCCTTGAGACCGGCAGCGGCCGCAGGACTGCCTCCTTCGACCGACCGAACCAGCACACCCTGGCCACGCGGCACACCAAAGAAATCGGAAAGCTGCGGGCTCAGGCTTTCGACAACCAGACCGTGGCGAGCCGAAATGACCGTGAACGACGGAATCTCCAGGTCGGGCATGTAAGCGTGCGGCGGAGGCGGCTGTCCCAGCGCGATTGCCGACACCGCATGCGACATCACGTTCCAGCTGCCCAGCGTCACCTTCATTTCCTTGCGCTGGCCGTTGCGCATGATGGTGAGCGTGACCGTCTTCTGCGGTGCAGTTGCGTGAATCAAACCTTGCAACTGTTCCGGGCCGTCGATCTTCGAGCCTTCGAAGGCGACGACCACATCGTTCTCCATCAAGCCGGCGTGGCAGGCAGGACCATCCTGGTCGACGTAGGTGATGATGGCCCCGGCAGACTCAGACAGCTTCAACGCAGAAGCGCGTTGCGGCGTGACCGCAGTGATCTGAACACCGAGGTACGCTCCGGAATGCGCCTCCGGCCAGGGCTGACCCGCGGGATCGGCCATTGCCGGAAGAATCATTGCGGCTACGAACAAAGCGACGAGCGAAACTCGATTGCGTGTACGCATAACTCCAACCCTTAATTCAAAAACTCCGACAAATACGTCGACAGCGAAAGCTGACTCGAAACCTGTTTCCCATCATGCCAGCCTTAACAGGCTGCTGAAAAACTCGTTAGGCGCGACTCGCATCTCGTCGGCTGAAGCCGACTCAGAAAAGGAAACTCATAGCTTAGACGCCGGCTGAAGGCCAGCTCTACCCGAAAACCACGATTCGGTTGTGTTTCCCAGCAACCTGTTAACGCCTGCTCCACCGTGCTTCGCCCTACTGGCATCGGTGAAAGGCGATTTGCCCAATCGTCGTCCGGATGCGCAGCGCCGGGCCGCCGCCGTTAATCGTTCCCTCAGCCGACATCGACTTCGGGCTGAACACTCCGCCCTGCGAGCTGATGTTGAGGCTCGGAAAGTCGGTGAGAATACCCCGTCCGCTCGCCATATCCGACGTAGCATGCACCGACACTGGCAAACCGCTGGCGAAGCACACGGTCACATCACCGGACGCGGTATGCAAGAACGAATCGGTGAAGCCGTGATTGCCAATAAACTCAACCGTCACCGGCCCCGCTCCCGTTTCGACTTGCGCTCCCCGCCCCAGATTCAGCAGCGTCACGCTGCCGCCGCCGGTCGTGACCTGTACCGGACCGGTAGCGCTTGCCAGGCGAACGCTGCCACCTTCGGTCTGGGCCTGAACTGCGCCCAGCACGTCTCCGAGGTACAGGTTGCCACCGCCACTGGTCACGTGCAGATCGCCAAAGCACTTCTGCACCTGAATGCTGCCGGCGCCGGTCTGAATCGTAGACGCCTTCGCCGTTCCGATATAGACGCGCCCTCCGCCGAGGCTGACCTGCGTCTGACCGCCAACATTCGAGACGCGAACGTCGGCTGCACCACTGGTGAGCGTCAGATCGCCGCCGAGATTACCGGCCTCTACGTTACCTCCGCCGCTGGCGATCTTCACCGGCCCGGCCAGATCATCCAGCTTAATCAGCCCGGCACCGGTTGAAGCCACAATCGTCGCCGCAATCGAACTGAACGTGAGCGAACCACCGCGCGTCTGCACCTTCAGCAGACTGAGATCGCGCGGGACCTGCAGAATAAATTCGGCACCAAGTCGCTCGAGTTTCTTGCTGGTCGCCTTGCCCTCGATGGAATCGGTATCCCCGGCCTTGCCGGCAGAAATGTGCAGATGATCAAACTGCCGCTTGGCCGCTTCGGGACTGGGCAAGTACGAACGCTTGCGAACAATGTAGGTGATGTGCGGCGAATTGCCCTGCACCTCCACGGAGCCAATGTCGGTAGTGACGCGCAATTCGTGCGCCGGCGGAAGTGTGCCCGTGATCTCTTCCACCCAGGTATTTCCCTCGCGATAGAGCCGCGGCTGCTGCTGGGCGCAGAGAGGGAGAGCAATCGCAAGCAGAAAGGCCAAACCGCCGAGATAGACCCCGAGTTCCTGGGTGATACTGCTCTCCGCCGGTGCGTCCTGCTGTTGATTTTGTTCTTCCTTCTGGGTGCAATCAGCCATCGTTACAGTTTTCTCTTGATCGTTGAATTAATCGATTGCCGGCATCGACGCCAGCTCGCGGTCTGACTCGGTGCGAATGTACGCGCTCGGATCTTCTTTTGCCAACTGCTGTAGAGCCATGCGAACGCTGCTGTCGGCGCGGACTGGCTCCAAGGCATGCAAGGCTTCGCTGCGCACGCCGAGATTGCTGTCATTCAATAATGCATCAAGCACGGCATTGCGAACCCGAATGTCCTGCTTCACGTAATTCTTCAAGCCATCGAGCGCCTTAAGGCGAACTCCCGGATTGCTGTCGTACCGAAGCGCATAGGTCAGAGCCTCGCGAACGCGAGGATCGTCGGGCCCGCTGGTCAGCGCGTCGACCGCATCGATCCGCGCGCCGGCGTTGGTGGCATTGCTGCGCGCAGTGAAGGTCAGCAGGTCTTGAATCTTGGGATCGCTGATCGAGCCTTCCACGGAATCAGGCACGATGCGCTGGTACTGGATCTTGACGTCGTTGGAATTAGGCTTGTGCTCGATCGAAGTGATGCCGCCAATGGAAGCTTCCTGAACTGTGGTTTGGCTGGCCGGACGCGGAACCTTACCGCCCAGCGCACTGTACATCGCTCCCAGGCCTGAGCCGAAACCAACCAAAAGAAGAACCGCAGCCAGCGCCGGTGAGAAACGAACTTGGCGCAACCATGCCGTGGGATCGAAGACAAAGCGGTGGTACCAGGCGCGATGCTGCTCGGTGGTTTCGAGCGCCTCCTGCAGCCGCATCCGGGCAGCCGCCAGGAAGCTGGCAGAGGGCTCTTCGACGGGCAGGGCGTTCATCTGTGCCTGAAATTCCTGCTGCGCGGCGAGCTCGGCGGCGCATGTCTTGCAGCGCTGAATATGCTGCTCCAACTCATGGCGCGCGTCGTCAGCCAGCTCGTTGTACAGGTACAGGGAAACGTTTTGTTGTACCCAATCGCAATTCATAGCTCGTACCTCGCAGCAACTAGCAACTAGCGATTAGCAATTAGCTTTAGACTTCCTCGTTGAACATTCCCGCCAAACTCGATCATCATTGGCCTTAGTAATTGCTAGTTGCTAATTGCTAGTTGCTCACTTTATATCCTTCAATGCCGCTCGCAGTTTCTGCGTGCCGCGGAAGAGTGTGTTCTTCGCGGTCTCTTCCGTCGTATTCAAAATCTCCCCGATGGTGCGCAGCTTCAGCCCCTGGTAATGCTTCATTTCGAAAACCATGCGCTCGCGCGGTGTGAGCTTGGTAAGCGCCTTAGCGATGCGCGCGCCCAACTCCCGGCGCATCAGATCGCGCTCCGGACTCGCACCCGATCGCTGATCGGCCACCTGATCCATCAGGTCGTAGGTGCCGCCCTCCGAGTCCACCGCGATTCCCGAATCTTCCTTGCGCACCTGCCGTTTGCGCAGCAGGTCGAGGCAGAGATTGGTCACAATGCGGTAGATCCAGGTGTAGAACGAGCACTCGAAGCGGAAGTTGCCGATGTTGCGGTAGGCCTTGAGGAACGCTTCCTGATAAATATCCTGCGCGTCCTGCTCGGAGCGCGTGAGGTGATAGGCCAGGCGGAGGACCGCGCCGTCATATTGGCGCACCAAGTCCTCGAACGCGGCATGATTGCCACGCTGCGCTTCCCGGATCAGCTCCGTGTCGTTCATGCGGCTCTGGGCCTGCCCCACTCGACTCCCTCGCACTGAGGGAATCGATGACGCCGTCTCCTGCCACGCTTCAGGAGGACGGAGCGCCGGGGTTCCTGAAACACGCGCTCGTGGCGCGGATTGAGGTGCAAGTCCCGGGCCAACCGTGAGGGGAACTGCTACCGTTTCGGCCGGCATGCTGGTTTCCACCTAGTTTGCAATTGGCAAGCCAATTCTTGTGCCTGCAATTACATAGACGCGTGCAGGAAGAAACCGTGAGCGAATTATAGACCGCCCTGTTGCTAGGTACGGTTAAAGTGGGAGGGCGGTTCAAAACGACGGGTGACAATCAGGGTACCAGCCACCGTATCCGGGCGTCGCAAACGCGGCAGATCGGAGTCTGGCTTGACCTCTAGCTGCTTAGCTAAGTAAAATTAGCTAACCATGAGCTACACGGTACATCAGGCTAAGACCAATCTTTCCAAGCTGATCAGGGAAGCCGAGAGCGGCAAAGAAGTGGTCATCACTCGTGGCAAGGAAGCGGTCGCTAAGCTCGTACCCATTGAGAAGTCTAAGAAGCGCGTGCCGGGCATGTTCAAGGGTCAAATATGGGCAGCCCCAGACGCCTTCGACCCGCTCACGGATGAGGAACTCCGCGACTGGGGACTGCTCTGACGATCCTAGTCGATACGCATGTCTTGCATTGGTGGTTGGACGATCCAGCCCGTCTGTCCGCTGTCGCGAGTCGCGTCTTCCAGGATCCGGCAACTTCCGTGGTCATTTCTTGCATTGTCCCGTGGGAGCTTGCGATTAAGGTTCGCGCAGGTAAGCTGAATGTCCAGTCGGTGCTCGATCGATGGCAAGAAATGCTGGAAGTGCAAGGCTTCTCCGAGCTACCGATTGAGTCCGCACACGCGATCCGCGCCGGGCTGTTGCCGTTGCACCACCGCGATCCCTTCGATCGTATGCTGGCGGCGCAGGCGCAGGTGACGGGCTGGCCCATCATCAGCGCCGACCGCGTCTTCGACTACTACGGCGTGCGCCGCATCTGGTAATTCCCAGCCCTCGGGATTACGCTTCCGCGCCGGCTTCTTCCGTCTTTGGAGCGGCGACTTCGCTTCCAGCTTCCTTCTGGATGGTCACCTTCACCGGCACGACCACGTCCTTGTGCAGCTTGATGGGGACATTGAAGTCGCCAATGGCCTTGAGCGGCTCGTCGAGCTGGATCTTGCGACGGTCGATGCTGAAGCCTTTGTGCTCCAGTTCACGCGCGATGTCGGCGGAGGTGACCGAGCCGAAGAGCTGATCGTGCTCGCCCGACTTGCGGGTGAAACCGAGTTCGACACCGGCCAACTGCTTGCCGAGACTTTCGGCATCGCCCTTCTCGCGCGCCTGACGGCGCACCGAGGCAGCCTTCATCTGCTCGATGACGGCGCGATTCGCCGGCGTAGCTTCAATCGCCAGCTTCTTGGGCAGGAGGAAATTACGGCCATAGCCTTCGGCAACCTTGATCACATCACCGCGGGAGCCAAGCTTGGCTACATCTTCTTTGAGAATGACTTCCATGAGAACTCCGTCGGACTCGGGCTGAAGCCCTCGTCAATTGTGTCGTCCCTGAAGGGACTCGAATCTCAATTGCTGCTCACCCACCGCTGAAGCGGTGGGCTATCATCTTCCGTCTCGCTTCGCGAGACTCGTGTGTAGCCGGTCCGATGTCCGGATTCAACGAAAGCCTTGACTGCGCAGGCCGGTCAGCAAGGGCATCGGGAGTTTCCCGACTGGCCACTAACCACTAGCCACTGACCACCGCTTTTTTACCGTCCCCCGAAAGGCAGCAGTGCGATGTTGCGCGCCTGCTTGATGGCGTCGGACAGTCGGCGCTGATGCGGCGTGCACACGCCGGTCAAACGCCGAGGCACGATCTTGCCGCTCTCCGCCACAAATTGCGAGAGCAGGCGCACGTCCTTGTAGTTGATGCCGTCGATCTTCTCGACGCAGAACTTGCAAACCTTCTTGCGGCGGAAAAACTTCCGGCCGCCTTCGCGAGGTCCACCGGGACCGCCGCCCGGGCGTCCGCCGGGACGTGGGCCGCGCGGACCGCCTTCACGTGGACCGCCGCCTTGCGAGCCGCCTTCACGCGGGCCACCGCCTTCGCGAGGTCCACTGGGACCGCCGCCCTCACGCGCGCCACCATCGGAGCGCGCCGCCGGAGCGTCAGCTGTTGCGGCGCCCGCGGGAGCCGCTGTCTTCACTGCTTCGTCTGCCATGATTCTCCTTCAATGGCCCACACGGGCCGATTGCACAAAATTTTCGCTGCGCCGCGCTTCCGCTCCGCAACTATGCGTTGACCGGCGTCGACTCCGCACCTTCCGCGGGAGCCGTTTCGGGAGCTTGTTCCGGGACAACGACCGCAGCTTCAGCGGCAGCCGCTTCCGCAGCGGCGCGAGTGCCCTTACCGCGGACCTTGGTGTCGCGAATCGCCTTGACCTTCGCCAGGCGCTTCTGCTCTTCGTCGACGCGCACGGTCATGAACTTGATCACCGGCTCGGTCACGCGCAGGCGACGCTCCACTTCCTTCACCATGCCGCCTTCGCCTTCCAGCACCATCAGCACGTAGATACCGTCCTGAAACCTGCGCACCATATACGCCAGCCGGCGCTTGCCCATGCGCTCCACACTCTTTATCGTGCCGCCCGCATTGCCTACCTGCGTCTCCAGATTGGCGACCAGTTTGTCCTGCTCCTCTTCGGGCATGTCGGGCCGGACGATGAACATCAATTCGTAAGTACGTTGCATTCGTTTCTCCAGAGCAACTAGCAACTAGCAGCTAGTAGTTCGCTCAATAACCTTTATCTAACATTGCCTGTCAACCAATGGCTAGCCGCTAGTTGCTAGTCGCTAGTTGCTTCCTCTTTGCGATTGAAGCGATTCATCGCCGCCTGCACACTCTCAGCGAGAATCAGCTTCACCGCTTCCGCCGCCTGATCGAGCACCTGATCGACAACCTCAAGCTGCGACTTCTTGAACTGTGACAGCACATACCGCGCGCCATCGCCAACCGGATGATCCGGTGCAACTCCCATCCGGATGCGCGTGATCTCCTGCGTACCCAGTGCGGCGATCACCGACTCGACCCCGTTGTGCCCTGCCGAGCGGCCCCGCGGCCGCACGCGAATCGTGCCGAACGGCAGATCCAGTTCGTCATAGAGCAGCACCAGGTCTTCTTCCGGCTTCGCCTCGTACTCGCGCACCAGCTCGACGACCGACGTGCCGCTCAGGTTCATGTAGGTTTCCGGCTTAGCCAGCACGACTTCGTGTCCGGCTAACCGCGTCCGCGCCGTCTGCGCGCGGCAGTGGCGATTGTTCACTCGCACGCCGCACTCGTCGGCAATGCGATCCACCGCCAGAAAACCCATGTTGTGCGGTGTGAACTGATACTCGATGCCCGGATTGCCAAGCCCGACGATCAGCTTCACCGCGCTTACTTCTTCTTCTCGGCCTTCTCGGCCTTCTTCTCGCCCTTGTCGCCCTTTTCGCCGCCGCCCTCGGCAGCTTCGCCCTCGGCTTCCTGCTTGCCCTTCTTGATGACCTCGGGCTCGGCGGGAGCGGCCGCACCCTCCACCGCAGCTTCCGCGGGCGCCGCTTCCACGACTTCCTTCACCGCGACCACGTGGGCTACCGGCTGGCTTTCATCGGTAATGAACTTGATCTTGCCATCGTGCGGCAGATTGGAGACGCGAATCACCTCGCCGAAATTCAGCTGGCTGACATCGGCATCGATGTGGCCGGGAATGTCAGCCGGCAAGCACTCGATCTCGACTTCGCGCAGGATCTGCTCAAGGATGCCGCCCTGCACCTTCACGCCCGGCGCTTCGCCCTTCAGGACGACCGGAACGCTGACCTGCAGCACCTTGTCCATCGCGATGCGCTTCATGTCGACGTGCAGCAGCGCGCCCTTGATCGGCTCGTACTGCCAATCGACGATCATCACCTTCGCGGTCTGGCCGTCGAGCGAGAGATCGAAGATGGAGTTGTGACCCGTTTCCGAACGCAGGATGCGATTCATCTGCTTGGGATCGACGGTGACGGCCTTGGACTCCTGGCCGGCGCCGTAAACCACGGCAGGAATCAGTCCCGTCGTGCGCAGGCGGCGAGCGTCATTCTTGCCGCCGCCCTGGCGCGGTTTGGCTTCTACATTCTTTTCTGGGGTTGCGGTTGCCATAATCTCGTTTCCTTTTATAAGAACAGTCTGCTGACCGAAGTCTCTTCGTGAATCGATTGAATGGCGCGTCCAATGAGCCCGGCGATCGACAGCACTTTGATCTTCGGTTCATTGCGCCCGGCTTCGGTCAGCGGGATGGTGTTGGTCACAACTACCTCGGCCAGCCCCGATTGCGAAACTCGTTCAATGGCCGGCCCGGAAAGCACCGGATGGGTTGCGCACGCGTACACCTGTCGCGCTCCCGCCTCCAGCAGCGCCTGGCAGGTTTTCACCAGCGTGCCGGCAGTATCGATGATGTCGTCGAGGATGAGACAGGTGCGGCCCTTCACATCACCGATGACGTGCATCACCTCGGTCACATCCATTTCCACGCGGCGCTTATCGACGATGGCCAGCGCCGAATCCATCTTCTTCGCGAAGAAGCGCGCACGCTCCACGCCTCCGGCATCCGGCGATACGACGGTTAGATCCGGAAACTGCTTCTTGCGGAAGTAATCCACCAGCACAGGCGACGCGAACAAATGATCCACCGGGATGTTGAAAAATCCCTGAATCTGCGGCGCGTGCAGATCGACCACCAGCGCGCGATCCGCGCCAGCCGTGGTCAACAGATCCGCGACCAGCTTCGACGAAATCGGAACGCGCGGCTTGTCTTTGCGATCCTGACGCGCATAGCCGAAGTACGGAATCACCACCGTGATGCGCCGCGCTGAGGCGCGCTTCAGCGCGTCAATCAGCAAGAGCAGCTGCATCAGATGCACATCGACCGGATCGCACGTCGGCTGCACCATGAAGACATCGGCGCCGCGCACGTTCTCCTCGATCTGCACATAGGTCTCGCCGTCGGAGAACTTGCTGATGCAGGCCTGGCCAAGCGGCAAACCGAGAAACTCGCAAATATCCTTGGCCAGCGCATCGTTCGCCGTGCCGGAAAAGATCTTCCACTTGTCGTCCTGGCGCGCGAGTTTGGGTTTACGCTCCGACAACGGCTTCTGCTGCGCCACCGGAGGAGTCGCCTTGCCCGCCAACTGAGCTTCGCCATCGCCCGGCGCAGTGGCCGGAGGAACTACGCTCGGTTTTGTCGCTGTGTCCATCGTGTCAATACCCCGCGTGACCTGGTTTGGTACCTGCTGGGTTCGGAAAGAGCTGTCAGCTTTCGGCTGTCAGCTCTCAGCTACTGCAATTGCAAACCGTCGTTCAATCCTGCGTGTCATCCTGCGAGGACTTTAGTCATCATCGCTGTGTCATCCTGAGCGAGGACTTTAGTCCGAGTCGAAGCCCCCTTTTGCTCTATGAAACTCCGTCGTCCCCGAAGGACTCGGTCCCTCTGTTCCGCTGACTACTGGCAACTGACTACTGGCAACTGAATCTTTGGCTGGGCGGCTAGGATTCGAACCTAGACAAAGTGCTCCAAAGGCACTTGACCTACCATTAGTCGACCGCCCAGTGTTTATGAGCCGTCAGCTTCAGCCGTCAGCCTTCAGCTCGCGGTGCCCCGTTTAGCCCTCTTTTGGCTAGGGCGGGGTCGTCCCGATCGCTTCCCAATACTCACCCCGCGCCAATGACCTCGTCGCCACGGCCGCATGTCCCGCGGCTCTCATGCGCTCGGCGCAGGCACTCGCCTCATCCGCAGACTTGAAGACGCCGTACAACGTGGAGCCTGATCCTGACAAGGACGCGAACTGCGCACCTTCGCGCTGCAACAGCTCTTTAACCTCACGCAACTCGGGATATTCAGGAAAGACGACGCGTTCGAAGTCGTTTTCAATCCCGGTTCGGACGAGGTCGAGAAGCAGTGTCTCGGCCCGATCCCCGCCACCTGCGGGAACACCGGATGCAAACTCAGCCTTCCGGCCGCCAAATTCAACAGCAGCCTTTGCGGCGTCAGCCTGCGGGAAACCCTCGCTCAGCAAATCAAGCACACTTCCACTGAGCTCATTCATTGTACCTGCGCCTTCAGAGCGGGTCAATTCGGGCTGCTGCGCGCTCAACTCGTCCCACCGTGCGAAGGCGCGAGGTGTGGAAACGCCAATCAGCGGCGTAATAATCACCAGGTGGAGAGTCGGCAGATCGGGCAGCGCATGAACCTGCTCGCCTCGCCCGAGCCCCAGCACCGTTCCACCGATCAGAAACAGCGGCAGATCGCTTCCGACCTCAGCCGCGATGCGGAGCTCCTCTGCAGGAGACACCTGAACGCCCAGCGCGCGTTCCAGCGCGAGCATCGTTGCCACTGCATTCGATGACGCCGCGCCCAGGCCGCCCTGAACCGGCAGGTTCTTCTCGATCTCAACGACGACCTTGCGTTGAAGGGGCGCACCTTCAGAGCCTGCCCTGAGCTTGCCGAAGGGTGCGCCGCGAAGACCTTGACCTGTATCCGGCTTCAGCCGCCGAGGTAACGTCCTCAACACCTGCTCCGAGATTTTCCAGCAGGTATTCGTTTCATCCCGCGGCACGCGCGGGTCGCTGCAACGAACCTCGATGCCCGAGCCGCCCTGCACCTCCACGCCAATACTGTCGTGCAGCGCCACCGTCTGATAGATGGTGCGCAGCTCGTGGAATCCGTCTGGCCGGCGCACGCCAATCTTCAAACCGAGATTGATCTTTGCGAATGAGGGAATAGAGATCATCGTGCTTCCCCGTCCGACATTTCACTCGCACACGTCAATCGCGATCCTTCAAAAAATCTGGCGACATTGGGTGCGCCTTGATTGCGGCCAGCCACTCTTTCGTATTGCGGAACAGCGGCTTCCGAACCGGGCTAATGAGCAATCCTCGGCCACTTTCGAGAACCGACACACGCTTACCCGTGAATCTCACATCGGAAGGTAGAAGCACTGCTTGACGGTTGCCAACCGAAATCACCCGAGCGTATTTGGCATTCGTTTTCATAAGCTAGGCCTTCTTCCGAGAATACCTCAGCGCCTCCGCCCCGCCACCACCCGCGGAATTCCCTGCAGATCCGGCACAACGCGAACATCCTCCCACATTGTAGGACTCAGCAGATTCAGAACGGCGTCCCGCATCGAGTAGCCGATTTCCATTGCCAGCCAGCCGGCAGGCTTTAGCACCTGGAGCGCCTGCTGGACCAGCGAACCGATCACATCCAACCCATGCTCACCGGCAAAGACCGCGATTCGCGGCTCGAAATCGCGCACGGATTTCTGGACTTTGTCGGCTTCGTCGAAACCAACATACGGAGGGTTGCTGACAACGAAGTTGAAGTCGCTCGTCTTCGCTAGCCCCTCAAGAACGTTGCTTTGCAGGAATTGCACGCGCCGATCCAGCTGCAGTCGCACGGCGTTGGCGTGCGCAATCTCCAGAGCCTCGGGTGAAACGTCAACCGCGTAAACCTCTCCGCCCTTCAACTCATGAGCGAGCGCCAGCGCGATGCAGCCGGAACCCGTTCCGACGTCGACTAGCTTTGGATAAGCAACGTCACGCGCCAACTCCAGCACCGTCTCGACAAGGTGTTCCGTCTCGGGTCGCGGAATGAGTACCGCCGGCGAGACGATAAAGTCGAGACCCCAGAACTCCTGATGTCCCGTGATGTATTGCGACGGCATACCGGTCGCGCGCTGGGCGAGAACCTCATCGTAGCGAGATTCTTCTTCAGCAGTGAGTTCGCGCTCAGGATGCGCGTAGAGGTAGGCGCGATTCACGCCGAGGACGAATATCAGCAGCACCTCGGCGTTCATGCGCGGCGAGCCGACGTCGGACGATTCCAGACGATCAACCGCCGAAGTGAGGGCTTGCTTGAGTTGCACAGAATTACGCCACCGCTACCGACTGCTCCTTCAGCTTTTCGGACTGGAAGTGCGTTACCAGCGCGTCGATCATCGGCTGGATGCGGCCGTCCATGAACTCCGGCAGTTGGTGCGCGGTGAAGCCGATGCGATGATCGGTGACGCGGTTCTGCGGGAAGTTATAGGTGCGAATCTTCTCGCTGCGATCGCCCGAGCCCACCATCGCCTTACGTTCTTTGGCCAGCGCCTCTTGCTGCTTCTGCTGCTCCATTTCGTAGAGGCGAGCACGAAGCACGCGCATTCCCTTTTCGCGATTCTTAATCTGCGACTTTTCGTCCTGGCAGCTGACCACTGTATTCGTCGGCAGGTGGGTGATGCGCACGGCCGAATACGTCGTGTTGACCGACTGGCCGCCGGGCCCAGACGAGCAGAAGGTGTCGATGCGAATGTCCTTCGCTTCGATCTTGATATCGACGTCTTCCACTTCGGGCAGCACCGCGACAGTGACGGCGGAAGTGTGGACGCGGCCCTGCGTCTCGGTCTCCGGCACGCGCTGCACGCGATGCACGCCGCTTTCGTATTTCATCCGCGAAAACACTCGTTGGCCTTCGATGATGGCGATGACTTCCTTCAGCCCGCCAACACTCGATTCCGACGCCGAAAGCACTTCCACCTTCCAGCGCTGCGACTCGGCATAGCGGTTGTACATTCGAAAGATTTCCGCCGCGAAGAGCGTGGCCTCGTCGCCACCGGTACCGGCGCGGATTTCCAGGATGACGTTCTTCTCGTCGTTAGGATCCTTGGGCAGCAGCAGGACCTTCAGCTCTTCCTCGACCTCGGCCAGACGCTTCTCGAGCTTGCCCATCTCTTCATTGGCGTAGGCGAGCATCTCGGGATCGGTCTCGTCGGCGGCGAGGGCCTTGCTCTCCTCGATACCCCGCGTCAGGTCTTTGTACTCGCGATATTTTTCGACGATGGGATGCAATTCGCTGTGCGCCTTCGCGGTCTTCTGATAGCGCTGCGAGTCGGAGACGATATCCGGCGAAGCCAGCGCCTGGTTCAGCTCTTCGTATTTGGATTCGATTTGTTCTAAGCGTTCAAACATAAGTTCCAACTTTATTGTACGGAATGCGGCTCGGCGCCGGGCCGGTATTCAAGCAGGACCAGGCGTGAGTCCAGGACCTTCGTCTGGATAAGTTCAAAGCGCGTGTGCGTGTAGCCTGCGAAAATGGGCTCGCGGCCGGAGCTGCCGAGCGCCAGCGGGAAGACCATGAGGCGAAGGCGATCAACCAGCCCTTGCTCCATCAGGCTCTTCACCAGGCTAACGCTGCCGATGGTTCGCAGTGGGTCGCCGTGCTCTTGTTTCAGGGCCATGATCTCGTCTGCGAGAGTGCCGCTCAGCACGCGTGTGTTTTTCCAAACCAGCGGCTCCTGCAGCTTGCTGGAAAAAACCACCTTAGGCAGCTCTCTCATTCTCGCGCTCAGCTCGTCATTGGCGGACGCCGAGAAGCCGGCCATCGCCTCATAGGTCACGCGACCCATCAGCAAGACCTGAGGCTCGGCAAGATTCTCGCGCACCCAGCCACCCAGTTCCTGGCCGTAGCAGCCGAAATACGCCGGCTGATTGACGCCCGAGGCGAAGCCGTCCAGCGAGATGAAAAGGTCTGCGATAAGTTCTCTCATGTGACTATCCTGACGCGTCGAGGAAAGTGGATCTCTCGTCGGGCTGAAGCCCTCCTCGTGATGACAATCTTCTGTTTTGGATTAGTCAGTGCGTATTTTCGCGGCGGGAGCCGCTAGGCAATCACCAGTTCGCCACCACGCTGCTTTTCCAGTTCCATGGCTTCGTTGAGAGCGGCGATTGCGGTTTCGACCTGCTTATCGTCAGGAGGCTGCGTGGTGATGCGCTGCAGCCAGAGGCCGGGCTTGGTCATCAGGCCGAACAGCGACGAACCGTGTTTGGCGGCGAAGCGGATCAGCTCATACGAAACCGCGGCAATCACCGGCAGCAGCGCAATGCGCGAGGCAAAGCGCGCCCAGAAAGTCGTCGCTGGGATCAGCATGTAGAACAACATCGCAATCAGCATCACCGTCATCAGGAAGCTGGTGCCGCAACGCGGATGGAAGGTCACATACTTCTGGGCGTTCGGCACCGTCAGCGGATCGTTATTCTCGAAGGCGAAGACCGTCTTGTGCTCGGCGCCGTGATACTGGTAAACGCGCCGAATGTCGGCCCACAGCGAAATACCCCAGATGAACAGCAGGAAAAGCGAGATGCGAATGACGCCGTCAACCACGTTGAACAGGATCTGATTGCCGAAGACGGGATAGTGATTCTTCAGCTTGGTGGCCGCCAGCAGCGGCACAAACTTGTACATAAAGATGAAGAAGCCGAGCGACAGAATCAGATTGACAGCGATGACCCAGCCGCTGATCTCGACCTTCTTCTCTTCTTCGGGCTGCAGTTCGTCGAGCGCGACGTTGGCCGAATAGCGCAGCGCGCGGAAGCCCAATGTCATCGCCTGGCCCAGAGTCATGATGCCGCGGACGAACGGCCATGCCATCCACTTGTGCTTGTCGGAGAGCTTTTCCAGCGGCTCGGAGTGCGTCGCCAGCGTGCCGTCGGGACGGCGAATGCAGATGCCCCACGCGTGCGGCGAGCGCATCATCACTCCCTCGAGCACGGCCTGGCCGCCGACCAAAGTTGTCTCCTCGCCGCTTTCGAGGGCGGGAAGTAGTTGGACGGCCACCAAGAACCGCAGATATTGAAGGAATCGACGCATAAAGATTGGATGTCCCTCGGGGGCGTACGACGCACAACTGCGTTAGTTCAGGGTAAGGGCGATGCCCGGGGATGTCAATTGGACTTCCGCAGGTCTCTTTGATGATTTCCCTTGCTGCATTCGCGCCTGACGCCCCCGTCAAACCATTTCCGGGATGCGTACCCGAGCCGCACAGATACAGGCCTTTGATGGGCGTGCGGTACTGGGCCCAGTCCAGCAAGGGACGCATGGTGAACAACTGATCAAGGGCCAGTTCGCCATGAAAAACGTGTCCGCCGGTCAGGCCGTAGGTTTGCTCGAGATCTTTGGGCGTGATGACGTCGCAGGCTTCGATCAGACTTGGCAAATCCGGAGCGTACTCGGCAAGAGTATCGACCACAGTGTGACCGAGCGCCTCGCGCTGCGAATCCCAATCGGCATTGCGAAGCTTATATGGCGCATACTGCATGTAGATCGACATGACATGCTTGCCCGCGGGCGCGAGTGAGTTGTCCCACAATGTGGGAATCGTGGCCTCGATGTAGGGATGCTGCGAAAACTCACCGTACTTCGAAGCGTCAAATGCCCGCTCCAGGTAGTCGATCTCGGGTGAGATCTGAATCCTGCCGGACAGACGAGCCCTGATGTCGCCATCGATACACTTGAATGCCGGCAGCCCGCTGAGCGCAAGATTGACCTTCGCGACGGTGCCATTCATGCGGTAATGCTGAAGCCGCTGCAGGAAGCTGGGTTGCAGATGCTGCGGCTCGATCAAGCCGAGCAGAGTGCGCTTCGGATCAGCGTTGGAGATTACGGCTTGCGCCGGGATCTCGTCTCCGTTTGCCAGGACGACGCCCTTCGCGACGCCGTCGTTGACTTTGATAGCGACTACTTCGCCCGATGTGCGAATCTCCGCACCAGCTGCTTGTGCCGCGGCGGCCATCGCAGCTGTCAATGCGCCCGCACCTCCCGCAATGTAGGACGCCGGGCCGGCAAGGTTGTTGTCGGATGCCGCACGCAACAGCAACGTCGCGCTGGACCCGGCGGACCAGGGCCCGAGGAATGTGCCGAGGATTCCTTGCGCAGCAACGGTTCCGCGCAGCAACTCTGTTTCGAACCATTCGGCGACCAGATCGGCCACCGCCATCGGCGCCCATCGTAGTACGCGATAGAGATCTTTTTCACCGAGTCCGCGGATCTTCTTGCCGGTCTTCAGCAGCTCCCAAAGGTTGTTCGCTCCCGGCTCGTCGATATCGGGCGGTGTGATGTTCATCAGCAGCGCAGCAACTTCGCTAATGCGCGCTAACGAGTGCTGAAATTCGGCGTAGTTCGTTGCATCCTTCTGCGACAATTTCGCAATTTCTTGCTGTGACCTCGCCGTATCGCCGTAGAGAGCGAGATTGCCGGCGTGGGACAGCGACAGAACGCGAATCGTGGGCGTATAGGTTTTCAGGCCGTGTTTGGCGAGTTCCATATCTCCCACAATGTCAGACCTGAGTGGGCCTGCAGCATGAGAGAGGCGCGAACAACGAAAGCCGGGATGAAATTCTTCGGTGATTGCACAACCGCCGACGTTGGGACGCCGCTCCAAGACCAGCGGTTTGAAACCAGCCTTGGCGAGATAGAAGGCGGTAACGAGCCCGTTGTGTCCTGCACCGAGGATGATGACGTCGCGTGATTCTGTCATGGGTTCTTTGGTGTCATCCCGAGCGTAGCCAGAGAGATCTGCGGTTTCCTCGGGCGCCATACCACTTGGCGCGGACAGCAGATCCTTCGACTGCGCGCCCGCCCGACTCGCAAAAGGCGAGTCGGAAAGAGCAAGGCGGGCGCTCCGCTCAGGATGACAAAAAAGCAAAAAAATCACTTGGGACGCTGGCCTGAAGGCCAGCTCTACCCAATCTTCAGCCGCTTCCCTTTGCGTGCTTCAGAATTTCCAGCGCGGCGAGGCGTCCGGGAGCGCCCATGATGCCGCCGCCGGGATGCGTGGCTGAGCCGCACATCCACAGATTCTTGATCGGCGTTTTGTACTGCGCCCAGCCCGGTACCGGACGCAGGAAGAACAACTGCTCCAGTGAGAGCTCGCCCTGAAAGATGTTGCCTTCGGTCAAGCCCCACTCGCGCTCCAGGTCCAGCGGCGTGACGACTTGCCGGCCAACGATGATCTTCTTGATATTCGGCGCGTACTCGGCGATGGTGTCGATGACATTGTCACCGAAGGCTTCGCTCTTCTCGTCCCACGTGCCTTCCTTCAACTTGTACGGCGCGTATTGCACGAAGCACGACATCACGTGCTTGCCCGGCGGCGCCAGCGACGGATCGGTAAGCGTGGGAATGACCATGTCGATGTAAGGCCGGCGCGAATAATTGCCGTACTTGGCGTCGTCGTAGGCGCGCTCCATGTAGTCAACGCTGGGAGAAATGGAGATTGCACCGCGCAGATGATGTCCGTCGTCGGGCAGGCACGTAAAGTTCGGCAGCGCATCCAGCGCGAGATTCACCTTGCCTGACGATCCGCGGAATTTGTAGCGCTTCACTTCATCACGGAATTCGTCGCTGATGTGCTTGGGCTCCAGCATCTTCAGGAATGTGAGATTTGGATCGACGCTGGACGAGATGACCGGCGCGAAATATTCATCGCCCGTCGTCGTCGCAACACCGATCGCCTTGCCGTCTTTCACGAGAATCTGCGCTACGCCAACCTTGGTCTTGATCTCGACTCCGGCTTCGCGCGCCGCATCGGCAATCGCATTGGAGATCGCTCCCGTTCCACCGCGGGCGAAGCCCCACGCGCGAAAGGCGCCATCGATCTCGCCCATGTAGTGATGAAGCAGGACGTAAGCCGTGCCCGGTGAACGCACGCCGAGGAATGTCCCGATGATTCCTGAGGCCGACATGGTGGCCTTGAGCACGTCGGTCTCGAACCACTGGTCGAGGAAGTCGATAGCGCTCATGGTCATCAGCTGCACCTGGTTGTAGCGGTCCTCGCCGCTGAGTCCCTGAAAGCGCCGGCCCAGGAAGATCATCTTGAACAGGTCTTTGGGATTGAGGGTCGTGGGGTCGGGCGGGACCATGGCGAGGATCGGCTTCACGAAGCGGCACATCTGCAACATCGCTTTGCCGAACTCTTCATAAGCCTCAGCGTCAAAGCGCGAGTGACGGCGCAGCTCGCGCATGGTCTTGCCGTGATCGTTCACGCGCCAGAGATAATCGCCGTTAGGCATCGGGGTGAAGGTGCCGTCGAGCGGAAGAATTTCCAGGCCGTGGCGCGGCAGGTCGAGATCGCGAATGATCTCCGGCCGCAGCAACGAGACAACGTAAGAACAAACGGAGAATTTGAAGCCAGGAATAATCTCTTCCGTGCAAGCCGCGCCGCCGAGCACGTGACGGCGCTCCAGCACCAGAACCTTCTTGCCGGCGCGCGCCAGATAGGCCGCGTTGACCAGACCGTTGTGCCCGCCTCCGATGACGATGGCGTCGTAACGATTTGTATTGTTGCCCGCCATTAGCAGAATTCAATATTGTAAAGGGCAAACCGCTCCCCCCAAGAAATGAATTCACCACGGAGGCACGGAGGACACGAGTCTTAATGAATTTCAGTTCCTCCGTGATCTCCGCGTCTCCGTGGTGACCTTTGTGTTTCCGGCCGCGGCTGCAGCGGATAGATAGTTAGTTTCGCAATTCCGCACGCATTTATAATTCGCTGATTAACGCGAGGAACCTGTGCCGGTAGGAACCGCTGTTCACGAAAGAACATTCGCTCTGTGCCAGAGCCTGAATTACCGCGAGTGGTCGGGCTTTTATGCGGTCAGCGTCTACGAGACGCACCATGAGCACGAGTACAACGCCATCCGCAATGCGGCGGCGCTGATCGACGTGACGCCGCTTTTCAAGTACATGATCACCGGCCGCGATGCCACGCGCTTCGTCAATCGCGTCATCGCGCGCGACATCAATAAAGTTGCTGTTGATCAGGTGATCTATTGCTGCTGGTGCGATGAAGACGGCAAGATCATCGACGACGGCACCATCACGCGGCTGGAAGAGAATCGCTATCGCTGGACCGCGGCCGATCCCAACCTGCGCTGGTTCCGGCAGAACACCATCGGACTCGACGTGCAGATTGAAGACATCACCGAGCAGATCGCGGCGCTGGCGCTACAGGGTCCAACCTCGGGAAAACTGCTGAAGAGCGTTGCCGAAGCCGACATTGCAAATCTCAAGTATTTTCGCAAGACCAGCGGCAAGATTGGGGGCGTGGCCGTCGACATCTCGCGCACCGGCTACACCGGCGATCTGGGCTACGAGATCTGGATGCCATGGCAGGATGCGGTGAAGATTTGGGACGCTCTGATGGACGCCGGCCGCCGCTTCGACATTCATCCCACGGGCATGCTGGCGCTGGACGTGGCGCGCATCGAGGCAGGATTGATCCTCGCCGACGTGGATTACATCAGCAGCAAGAAGTCGCTGATTCCGTCGCAGAAGTACAGTCCTGCCGAGGTTGGCCTGGGCAAGCTGGTGCATTACGACAAGCCCAATTTCATCGGCCGCGAAGCGCTGCTCAAGGAAAAGCGGAGCGGCGCGAGGCGGCAACTTGTGGGACTTGAGATCGACTGGAACGAGTTCGAAGCGCTGTTCGATCACATGGGTCTTGCGCCGCAGACCCCGGCAACCGCTTCGCGCGTGCACGTGCCGGTCTATAAGGGTCGCGAGCAGGTCGGCAAAGCGACCTCGACGACATGGTCGCCGTTGTTGAAGCGGCTGATTGCCCTGGCCAGCATCGAATCGCAGCAGGCGCAGGCGGGAACCAGGGTGCAGGTCGAGATGACAGTGGAGGCGGTGCGCCACAAAGTCGCGGCAACCGTGCAGCAGCTTCCCTTCTTCAATCCAGCAAGGAAAACGAAGACCCCGGTTTGAGTCAGATTCGCACCGGAAACAAGCAAAAGAAAAACCGCCCGATGTGGCGGCTGCGGTGGGTAATTTCGGAACGGAATGCTATCCGTTGCCGGTCGGAATCTTCACTGTCGATTCTTCTTGCGGGGGATAAAGCAACCGCTCGACGGTGCGGTCCATGGTGTCCAGCACGCTCTCGGCTGTAGCCGGCACGCGCGCGTCATGGAGCGCAGAATTCCAGTACTTGGTACGTGCGACCGTCTCCTCGGCAACTTTGCTGGCCGAAGGCGAGGCCGCCAAGGTATAGCCCAACCAGATCATCACCGTGAGCAGGTACGCCCCACTGTTGATCGTGCTTAACATGGCCCGGCTCACGATACCGTGGTGACTGGCGCCAGTCATAACCAGCATGTTGACGGCAGCAAACAGGCCAAATCCGAGCGCGGTGCCAAACAAGAAGCTGCGATGCGGAATGCCAAGGTATTCACTGAACAGCAGCATGAAGAAGACCAGACCGCATTGCATCAATCGCAACGCGCGATCAGCTAACAGGAAAGCGTCCTGGAGAGCACCATTTTCCGGTTTGTGAGCCGCGTTGATGGCCCACATCACGCCCACCAGAAATACAACTAATGCCGACCAGCGAAAGAGAATGACGCCCAAGTCTCGCAGCGCCTCATAGGGGCGAAACGCGTCCTTGAAGATTTCCTGTAGAACAGCAAATGAAAGCAGAATGCTCAGACCTAAATTGACGAAATAACTGTAGTAATAAAGCTTGTAGGAATAAATGTTGATTATCGCCAACGCAGGAACCGAGATCACCTGCAGGATGGTGTAATTGAAGAAGAACGGATAATCGCGGTGCAGTCCTCGTCTGAACATGCAAACCAACACCCCTGCCTGGAGTGTCGGCGCTGCAAACCAAAGGACGTAGTCTATGAGATGAAGATGCATTGACCCAACCGGAATAATATGCGGGGAGCCAACGCAATACAAGTACCCTTATGGGTAAATTATGGTAACCGAATCGAGGTTACTTCCTAAACCCGTACCCTCCCAGAACGGTTTATTCCCAAATCCCGAGCTTCTCAGGACAACTTCCCTGCAATCGCCTTGTCGGTGGAAAGCAGCTTGTCGTTGCACTTCTGATCCGGAGCACACAGCGGCAAGGGCGAGCCTTCGCCGGCTATCTGCCGCAGCTTGTCGTCACAGTTGTTCCCCGGAGGGCACAGTGGCAACGGCGAACCCTCGCCGGCTATCTGCCGCAGCTTGTCGTCACAGTTGTTCCCCGGAGGGCACAGCGGCAACGGCGAACCTTCGCCGGCTATCGTCCGCAGCTTGTCGTCACAGTTGTTCCCCGGAGGGCACAGCGGCAACGGCGAACCTTCGCCGGCTATCGTCCGCAGCTTGTCGTCACAGTTCTGTCCCGGAGGACACAGCGGCAACGGCGAACCTTCGCCGGCTATCGTCCGCAGCTTGTCGTCACAGTTCTGTCCCGGAGGACACAGCGGCAACGGCGAACCTTCGCCGGCTATCGTCCGCAGCTTGTCGTCACAGTTCTGCCCAGGAGGACACAGCGGCAACGGCGAACCTTCGCCGGCTATCGTCCGCAGCTTGTCGTCACAGTTCTGCCCAGGAGGACATAGCGGCAACGGCGAACCTTCGCCGGCTATCGTCCGCAGCTTGTCGTCACAGTTCTGCCCGGGAGGACATAGCGGCAACGGCGAACCTTCGCCGGGAGAAAACAGAGCTTGATTGGAATCACAGACAGCCATTGGACTGCACAATGAAGTGGGGAGCGACGCCTGACTCACGTTCGCTGGCGCGACGGGAGCTGGGAGCGGATTGACGGCGGCGCAAGCTACACCCGCAAACATCAGCGCAGCCACAGTGAAAACGAGGGCGTTCTTCATGGGAGTCTCCTTTGGTCGTGCTCGATCGCAATGCATGTTTAAATGCGGTTTCCTAACGAAGCGGCGTCGTTGTCAGGAACAGACAGCACAATGGGGACAGGCGATGATCCTTCCCCAACAACAGCGACGGGACCGACCGAACGCAACAGAGTGGCGCCGCTAATGGAGCTGAGAGCTCCGGCCAGCATCAGAACGGCGGCGGTTGCAAGCATGATTTTCTTGAGGTATTTCACGTTAAGCCTCCAAAAAAGACGATCTCGAGCAGCTAGCCGATTTGCGACAGGCCGCTCGGTGCGTTCGAACCTATATCGGCCCTCCCAACCAAACTGCCGTTTGGGCGGAGCACTTATTTGCTATTGTGTGGCGACTGACCTGCGCCGGACCAGCCGTTCGACAAGCGACAGTTGCCTGCCGCTTGTTTGGTGCTATTGACGAAGTGATAACTGCATGTTCCACACCATCAAGAACCGGGGGGAAGAGCGCCTCTCGTAAGATACATTCGGGCGCTTGCTTAATCTGGGGTAGAGTCACCCAGTTGGCATTATAGACAGAGAATGGCCATGGCCCAAAATGAATTCTCTAGGGCCAGGCTCCCCAGAAGTACATGTACCGATGGGTCATACACTAAAGTGTCGGCCAAGGTGACCAGCACGCGCGGATCGCGGCTTGATATATTGTGCGGTTAGTCGCGATTTGTTGACATTGTCACAAGCAGGCTATGAGCGACGCATCGATCGTTAATCCGCACGGCCAACCGGACGACGACTCCGATTCCACGGCCAGAAATTCGCAGCCAGCTGCGGCCATGCAGGTTTGCCCCAACTGCTCTCACGCTCTGCAGGAAAATCATTGCAAACTGGTGTGCCCGCAATGCGGGTACTTCCTCAGTTGCTCTGATTTCTACTGAGAATTCCGTGCTCTCGGAAAGGAGATCGTCTGCCCTTTCTTTCGCCCGCGTTTAACACAAGATACATTCCGTTCGTGTAATTTTAACGAGAAGCAATTTCATTGCAGGAGGACACACTATGCAACGTACAGGCACGGCACACTGGTCCGGTGGTCTGAAGGATGGCAAGGGGACAGTTTCCACGCAGAGCGGAGTGCTGAAACAAACGCAATATTCCTTTAGCACGCGTTTCGAAAACGGCGTCGGCACAAATCCCGAGGAACTGATCGCCGCGGCCCACGCGGGTTGTTTCACCATGGCGCTCTCGGCACAACTGGGAAGCGCGGGCATGACAGCGGAGAGCCTTGATACCACGGCGACGCTGACCATGGAGAAGACCGACGAGGGGTTCAGCATCACCGCCGTCCATCTGGACGTGAAGGCGAAGATTCCCGGCGCCGACAAGGCGAAGTTCGACGAGGCCGCACAAAGCGCCGAGAAGGGATGTCCTGTGTCCCGTGTCTTGAAGGCGAAGATCACGATGGACGCTGCACTGGTATCGTAGCCTGGCAAGTTGGCTGCTCCGCCGGCCGTGGAGCAGCCAATCCGCGTCGCCAAACCTCGTCCGATTTTCGATACCGGACTGGCGAGAAGTACCGATAACTGTCGCGACGCGATAGGCTGGTTTTGCCCTATTTGTGGTAGCCTTACCTTCTAGTTGCGCTATCCCCGTCGTAATTTACTTAGGCTCGCAGAAAGGACTTACCGTGACCAAGAGAATTGTTGTTCTGTTGATGTGTGTGGCAGTTGCGCTGCCGATGTTGGCTGACAACAAAATAGCCAATCGTTTGTCTGAATCGACTGCCGTTCTACAAACCATCCTGGATAAGCAGGAAATACCTAAGAATGTTTTGAACAAAGCGGTTTGTGTGCTGATTTATCCCAGTGTGAAGAAGGTGGGCATCGGTCTTGGCGTGAGTTATGGCCGGGGCGTGTTGGTCTGCCGCTCAGGCGCCAATATGAGCGGCCCCTGGAGCGCTCCCGCAATGTACACCCTTGACACCGGCAGTCTCGGTCCCCAATTGGGGAGCACGGCTACCGATTATGTGGCCCTTGTCATGACCAAGAGAGGAGCTAATAAGGTTCTCTCCGGCAAGCTCAAACTAGGCGCTGATGCGCAAGCCGCAGCCGGCCCTTCGAGCGCCACTGCCACCGGGTGGAACGATCCTAATATCGATGTCCTGACGTATTCGCAGGCGAAAGGTCTTTTCGCTGGCGCCTCGCTCGGTAGCGCCTCGATGGGCAGCGACGATTCCGCCAATAAGGACCTTTACGGAAAAGATGTGAATGCTTCGCAAATCATCCAGGACGGCGTCGTTCAAGTCCCGCCCGCGGGCAAGTCGCTGGTGAACTTGCTGACTAAGTATTCGCCCAAGTACATGTAGAAGGAAAATTGGCGAGCCGGCACGAAGCCGTGCCGGCGGCCAGACATGGGTTGAACAGGCCGCAGCAGCGAAAGTGCGTCAGCTCTGCGAGCGCAGTATTTCGCGGATCTCGCGGTTAATTCGCGCTGCGTCCTGTGCCGCCTTATCCACCATCTCCAGCCACTTCTTGTTGTTGTCGTCGAGCTTCGCTTGCCCCAAGAGATATGAAGCCTGCATGATAGTTTCAATGTAATTGCTGAGATCATGGGACAAGGTGCGAAGCTTGACAACGGTTTCGTTCTGCAACTTCTTGCCCTCTTCGCTCGTCGTTTGCGCCACGTTGCTCTCCTGACATCTGCCGCGGATTGACCGAACCGGAAACAATAATGGGCGAGACTCATTAGACGTGAGATCCGCGAATTTCGTTGCTTGCCGGGGTCCTACGCCGCCGAGAACATTACCACAATTGGCGGTTCCCCATCACGCCGGCGGGCGAGGTGCGCTGCTAGTGTCCCAGTTTGAATTGGCATTAGGTATGCGCGCCTGTTTTCCGCGGCGGCGAGGACTGTTATCATGGCGGCAATACGCCGGGCCTCCGAGTCTCCATGGTACGTATACGCTTAAAGACCAAGCTGGTGCTCTCCATCAGTGGCATGGTGGTAGCCCTCGTCGGCATATTCTCCTACTTCTACGTGTCGCGCATGGTGCGGCAACGTATCTTCGAAGCCTACGACAGTGCTGACTTCATCGCTAAAGAGATTCAGGAAAGCGCTCGCCGAGCCAGCCAGGTTGACGTGGGCAGCTCGATGGTCAGCGAAAAGGACCCCCAGCAAGTACAGAAAGTGCTGGAAGAGGCACTGAAGGCGGACGTCGGGCTCAACACCCTGCTCCAGTCGGTGATTGGATTTTCGCCAACCGTCTCCGATGCTGCCATCGCCGACGTGAATGGGCGCGCCATCGTGCACACCGATCCTTCTGCCATCGGCACGCAGTTGGAACAGCGCAAGGATTTTCAGGAGATTCGTAACGGCAGTTTCACCGAGCAGCTGAAAGTGGTGTTTGGCGTTCCCCGCGTCTACAACCTCTATCTTCCCATCCAGCGCGAAGGCCAGCCCTTTGGCGATATCCGCGTCGGCGTCTCCACCGTATTTCTGGAGAGCGAAGTTCAACCACAATTGCGCCGCGCGCTGTATTTCTCGGTGGTGGCGATTCTGTTGTCGCTGATGGTGGCGGCGGGCCTGTCGAACATCGCGTTGCGGCCGCTAGAGGCAGTTGGACGCCGTCTCGATCAAATGACCGCCGGGGTGGGCGACACCACGCCTGAACCGGACCCACGCCGAACGGACGAATATACGCTGGTGCATACCAAGATTGACCGCCTGGGCCGCCAGATTCGCGATGTGAAAGAGGTGTTCAGCGCGCTGAAAGAAAACCTCGACCAGATTATGGGAGCGCTGCAGGACGGCCTGGTTCTGTTCACACGCGACACGCATGTAGTGCTGGTCAGCGCTTCTGCGGAGCGCTTCATTGGACGGCCACGGGGCGAGATTCTGGGCAATGCCGTTGAAGAGGTGTTCACGGACGCGACCAAACTCGGCCGCATCGTGCTGGATTCGTTCGCCCTGCATCGGCCGATTCCGCAGCGGGAAATCGAACTGGAGAACGGACGGCGAATTCAGATTGCTCTGGATTTCATCGCCGAGCGCGGCGAGCGAATCGGAGCCCTGCTAACTATGCGCGACGCCGAGTCGGTGCGGCGCATCGAAAACGAGATAGAACTCTCGCGCCGCCTGGCGGCGATCGGCAGACTGACCTCGGGCGTGGCGCACGAAGTGAAGAATCCGATCAACGCCATCGTCGTGCATCTGGAATTGCTGCGCGAAAAGATGCGCGAGAGTGATCCGGACACGCGCCGCCACATGGACGTTATCGGGCGCGAAATTCATCGCCTCGATCGCGTGGTGGAGATGCTGGTGGATTTCAACCGACCAGTGGAGTTGCGGCTCAGCGATTTTGATTTGCGACGAGTGATTGAAGACGTTACTTCGCTGGCCTCTCCGGAAGCGGCGAAGCAAGGCGTCAAGATTGAGACACAACTCGGCAAGGACGCGTTGCGGGTACGGGCTGACGCCGACTTGATTAAGCAGGCGCTCTTAAATGTAGTCCTCAACGGAGTGCAGTCCATGAGTAGCGGCGGCGCACTCAATATCACCGCACGACAACAGGACTCGGCAGCAACCATCGAAGTCAGGGACCAGGGCGGCGGGATTCCTCCCGAGGTTCAGGACAAAGTTTTCAACCTCTACTTCACAACCAAGAAAACCGGCAGTGGGATTGGTCTGGCGATGAGTTATCGCGTTCTGCAGCTCCACAATGGAGCGCTGAACTTTGAGACGGAAGTGGGTCGTGGCACAACGTTCCGCCTGCTCCTGCCCTTGATTGAAGCGAAGCAGCACCAACAGGCAGAAGCTATAACACGAACGTGAGCTGGAACTATAGCAGTTCAGCTCTAGATGAACCCATCACTGTTTTTTTTCCTGCCGGTGTTTATGATGGAAGCACAGGTTGCGTACGCGGGCTTCGCCGCGGCTTGCGAATCATGCGCAACCGCAGGGCAATAAACCTGCAAATGAGACCCTTGCGCCAAATCATCGCTCCCGTCGTAGTGTGGCTATTGCTGTACACTCCGGGTTGCTCGAAAAAGCCCTCCCAGCTCCCGACGCAAGCAAAAGCGCCGGTAGAAACGATACCGTCTTCTCTGCCACCCGAGATCTCGGAAGAAACACCGCCTGAGCCTCCGCCGCCGGAACCCAAACAGGAAGAACCGCCTCCGGAGCCAGCCAAACCGAAGCCGGCGCAGCATCACAAGAAGAAGAGCACCACAACGACGCCCCCGGCGACTACCACCGCGCAGGATCGGCGCGCCGGCTCCTGCTGCGCCCGCCAACAGCGGGAACCACCACCATCGCGGCGGCTCATCCGCCCGCAAATCCCGCTGCGGAAGCGCCATCCGACCGCCGCCATTGGAGCTGACGTCAATAGCGCACAGCTGTCACAGCAGGTGCGGACGACCGCGCAGCTGCTCGACGAAACCGAGAAGACTCTGAATGGCTTGAACCATACGTTGTCACACGATCAAGAAGAGATCGTGAATCAGATCCGCTCGTATATCGGCCAGTCGCGCACCGCGACCAAGGACGGCGATTTCGAGCGCGCCTACAATCTCGCCACCAAAGCCCACCTGCTCTCCGACGCACTGGTGAAAAAATAAGTTTCAAGTTTCGAGTTTCAAGAACCAGTTTCAAGTTTCAGGTTTCAAGTTTCGAGTCAGGCCAGCGACTTCATCAGTGCGTTCAGCATTCGACCGAGACTTGGGTCTCGGAATCCGCTTACTTGGCTTTGTATCAGGGCACGACCTTTAGTCGTGCCGAGAACGGCAGATCTCGTTGGGCTTCAGCCCCTGCAACGACCGCCTCAGGGGCTAAAGCCCGGATTGCTATTACGCTGTATCGGCACGGCTAAAGCCATGCCCTGATACAAGGCAGCTTCTGAGGGCGGCTTTTGAAACTCGAAACTTTTAAACTGATTTTAGAAACTCGAAACTGATTCTTGAAACTTGAAACTCGAAACTGATGCTTCAATCCACTTGCTGCTTGACGATGTGGACATCCACCGCGGGAGCGTCACGCAGGAAACGGTGAACCGCTGAGAGGAACAGATAGCGGCGCCAGCCGCTGGTGGCGGAGTGTCCGAAGATGACTTGGGTGATGTGCTGCTCGCGGACGAACTGCGCCATGGCGTGTGCCACTTCCTTATCCTTCAGCCGGACGACCTTGGCGCCGAGATTCTCCGCGAATTGAAAGTTGGCCTGCAAGGACCGCTGGCGTTCGGGGTTGTCGTTATCGGAGCCGATATCGACATAAACGACAAACAGCTCACCATTGACGGCCTGCGCCATGCGCGAAGCACGAGCGATGAGGTATTGCGCCGCGGGATTGGAGCTGGTGCCCACCGCGATGCGCTCGCGCACTTGCAACTCGCGGCCAGGATCGATCTCGGTCTTGATGTACGGCTCGAGACTGCGATCGACCACTTGCGCCACGTGGCGCAGCGCGATCTCGCGTAGCGCGATGAGGTTGCTGGGGCGGAAGAAGCTGCCCAGCGCGCGATCCACGCGCTCCATGGGATAGATGTCGCCGCGCCGCATGCGCGTCTGCAGCGCTTCCGGCGTCACGTCTGACAACACGACTTCGTCGACGCGCTGCAACAGCCAGTCGGGAACAGTCTCGCGCACGATGATGCCGGTGATCTTGTGAACAAGGGGTGTAACGCTCTCCAGGTGCTGAATGTTCATGGTGGAGAGGACGTCGATCTTGTTCTCGAGCAGCTCCAGAACGTCTTCGTAGCGCTTGTGATGCTTGCTGCCGTCGATGTTGGTGTGGGCCAGCTCATCGATGATCGCCACTTGCGGACGGCGCGCGAGGATTGCGTCGACATCCATCTCATAGAAGGTCGTGCCTTTGTAGTTGAGCTCCTTGCGCGGGATCGTCTCGATGCGGCCGGCCAATTCTTTCGTCGCCTGACGGCCGTGGCTCTCGACGACGCCGATGACGACATCCTCGCCGCGGCTCTGGCGGCGAATGGCTTCGCTCAGCATGGAATAAGTCTTGCCCACGCCCGGCGCGTAACCGAGAAACAGCTTGAAGACGCCGGCTTTCTTCTCCGGCGGGGCGACCTCCAGCCATTGATCGGGCGTTTTTTGCATGAGCAATTATTCTGCGGCAGCGGAGATGAAAAGTCGATTCTGTACAATCGTGCCGTGGACGCGCAACCGCAGGCCAGAGGCGCCGGGCATTCCCGATGGCAGACCGCCTTGTCGCGCAAGAACCTGCAGGCCCTGTTGTTCCGCTATGTGGTCGCGATGGCCACAGTCGCGCTGGTGGTTGTGGTTTACGACCGGCTGAAGGTTAACGAGACCACCGTCGCGCTTACCTTTCTCCTGGTGGTGCTGGGCCTCGCCAGCCGCTGGGGATTGACAATCGCCACCACGACAGCTGTGGTCGCCACGCTGGTCTTTAACTATTACTTCCTGCCCCCGGTACACACCTTCACAATTGCCGACCCGCAGAACTGGATCGCGCTGTTGGCATTCTTGATCAGCGCGATCCTAGCCAGCCGGCTTTCCGAGCGTGCCCGGCGCGAGGCCGAGAATGCTACCCGCCGCCGCAAAGAAGTTGAGCGCCTGTACTTCCTGAGCCAGCAGCTATTGGCCACCGACAACGTCATGAAGCTGCTCAATAACATTCCGCATTTCGTGCGCGACGCGTTTGGCTTGACCGCGGCGGCGATGTATCTGCCGAAGCGCAAGGAATTCTATCGCACCGGACTGGATCATCCCGAGCTCAGCGAGGAGCAGATGGAATCGGTGAGCGGGCGTGGCGAACTGGTGGTCGACGAGGCACAGCTGCTGTGCTTCGTACCGCTGCGGATGGGTGTGACGTCGGTGGGCAGCCTCGGACTGAAAGGGGCGATCCTATCGCGCGAAACGCTGGAGGCCGTGGGCAGCCTGATCGCGATTTCCATTGAGCGCGCCGGCGCGGTGGAAACGCTGACGCGTACGGAGGCCTCACGCGAGAACGAGAAGCTGCGCTCGGCGCTGCTGGACAGTGTCACCCACGAATTTCGCACGCCGCTTACCGCGATCAAGCTGTCGGTCACCACGCTGCTGGGGCCGGATCCCATCGACACTGACAGCCGCGAGGAGTTGCTCACGGTCATCAACGAAGAGACCGATCGGCTGAACCGTCTGGTGGGTGAAGCGGCGGAGATGGCGCAACTGGACGCGCAAAAGGTGGAGCTGCGGCGTGAGCCGCACGCCGTTGCCGGGGTGGTTGAGGCGGCATTGGAGAAATCCAAACTGGTTCTCAGCGGACGTGAGGTGAAGCTGCAACTTCCCGAGACGCTGCCGCCGATTCTGGTGGATCAGGAACGGATCGCGGATGTGCTGGTGCAGTTGCTGGAGAATGCCGCCAAGTACTCGCCGGCGGGATCGCCGATCACGATCACAGCGGAACGCGCCGGCAGGATGGTGAATATCAGCGTGGCCGACCAGGGGCCGGGCATCGACGATCTGGAGCAGTCACTTATCTTTGAGAAGTTTTATCGCGGACGCGACCAGCGCTATCGCGTGCAAGGTACGGGCATGGGATTGGCGATCGCCAAAGCCATTGTCGAAGCGCACGGCGGGGCCATCGGCGTGACCTCGCAGATGGGAAGCGGATCGGTGTTCTACTTCACCGTGCCTGCGGGGCAGGAAGCAATTAGCAATTAGCAACTAGCAACTAGCAATTAGCAACTAGCAATCTAGCAATTAGCAATTAGCAACTAGCAATTAGCAACTAGCAATTGGCAATTGGCAAATTAGCCTCGCCACAGAAAGCTGAGTTATCCGGCTCTGCTCCTCGTCTCGAAGACAGAAAGTGATTAGCCCAGCGCGGAAGCGCTGGGTATGCCGGCAAGAATTCTTCCCGAGCCCGTTCACGGGCGACAGATCAGCGAGGCTCTGCGCGTCCACCTTTTTCCGTTGACAAACCATGGCGAACGAGGAAAATTACCCAATCGCCTTGCAGTGAAGAACTCTCCCGCGGAAAGTCTGCCCTAACCGAATCGACGACCACGCGTCGCCGCGATTCGCCTGAACGAGGAGAACGTAATGCCAGCAAAGTTACAGAATGCCAGGGCCAACCTGACAGGTCCGCAAGGGCGGCTCTACGCCGAGCCCACGCCCAGTTCACAGGAAACCTCATTTCAACAGGACAACGTCAGTGCTGAGTATTACAACTCGGTGTATTACGAGCAGCACAAAAACCAGGTGCAGCCGATTCCTCCGGCGCGCGCCGGCGCCGCGCCGCAACTTAATCTGGCCGACTTCGTGCCGGCGGAGATCATCACCGCGATCAACGCGGCGCAGAGGATCACCTTCCACTCCGTGGGCGACACCGGCGCGGCGAAGGTCAGCCGCTCGCAAACCGCAGCCACAGCCATTGCGCACGAAGCAGGCGTGGCCGACGCGATGTCAGCCGACGTGCAGAGCGGTGGCTTGCCGGGACCGGCATTCTTCTTCCACTTGGGGGATGTGGTCTACAACTTCGGCGAGGCGCAATACTATTACGACCAGTTTTACGAACCGTTCCGCGATTACGACCGGCCGATCTTCGCCATCCCTGGCAATCACGACGGCATGGTCTATGGGCCGAATTCCAGCGCTCCGCAGGTTCCGACGCTGCAGGCGTTTCTGGAAAACTTTTGTGCGGCGGCGATTGGGCCTTCTCCCGACGCCGGCACCTTGCTGCGCTCGGTGATGACGCAGCCGGCAGTTTATTTCACCCTGGATGCGCCATTTGTTTCGATCATCGGTCTCTACAGCAATGTGCTGGATTCCGGCGCAGGCGTGATTTCCTCGCAGAACGGCCATTTCCCCATACTGAAGGGAGATGTTCAGCTCGCGTTCCTGACGAGCGAACTGAAGCGGCTGAAAACTCTCCGGCAGAGCGGGCCTCGCGCGGTGCTGCTGGCGGTGCATCATCCGCCGGCGTCGGTCGACGCGAAGCATGGCGGATCGAGCGGCATTGAGCAGGACATCGACAATTGCTGCAAAGCTGCGGGCCTGTGGCCGGACGTTGTGCTCTCCGGACACGCGCATCTGTATCAACGCTTCACGCGCGTGGTCAACGGCAAGAACGTTCCTTACATCGTCTCCGGCTCGGGCGGATATGCGGCGACCGCTCCCCAGGGATCGGTGCCGACCGCGCCCTACACCATCGGCGACACCACGCTCGAGGTGGATCCCATCATAGAGTTTGGTTATCTCACGCTGGTCACCGATGGAAAGACGCTGACGATCACCTTCAAGACCGCGGAGGATGGCACGGTAACGGTGCGCGATACGGTAACCGTGGACCTGACTCAGGGGCGAATCACGTCAGGGACGAATGTTCCGGGCGGCGGAGGCAGCAAGCCGAAGGCGGCTCCGAGAGCCGCGACGAAGACTGCGGCGAAGGCGAAGAAGGCAGCGAAGAAGAGGTAAGCCTCGGACGAGCACTGGGTCTGCTTTGTATCAGGGCACGACTTCAGTCGTGCCGCAGGAGCATTGGTTAATATGGGCTTTAGCCCCTGCGATGCGGAGTGCAGGGGCTAAAGCCCACTTCTTCTCTTGCGCCTTTTCGGCACGACTGAAGTCGTGCCCTGATACAAAGCAATTTACGAAATCCCCAGACACTACTTAGTACGCTTTCTCTTTATCGATCATCCACAGCAGCGGCTCGTGGTTCAGGAACCGGCGGAGATTCTGCGTGAACGTCTCGTAGTGGCGTTCCCACATCTGCTCGGTCAGGCTGGCGATGTGCGGTGTGATGAAGACGTTGTCCATCGCCCATAGCGGAGATTCTGGCGGTAACGGCTCTTCTTCCGTGACATCGAGTGCGGCGCCGGCAAAACTTTTCCTGCGTAGCGCGTCGATAAGCGCAACTTCGTCGATGAGCACGCCGCGTCCGACGTTGATCAGATAGGCGTCGGGTTTGAGGCGGGCAAACCGCGCGGCGTTCATCAGATGATGTGTCTTCGGCGTGACCGGCAAGGCCAGCACGACAAAGTCAGCCTGCCCTAGCGCTTCATCAAGATCAGCGAAACCGTAAATCTTCTCTACGCCTTCGCACACTCGCTCGGTATGCTCGCGAACTCCGATGACGCGCATGCCGAGAGCACTGGCCATCTTTGCCAGTGGACGGCCGATGCCACCTAACCCAACGATCGTTATCGTCGCGCCTTTCAGTTCGCGCGGACGAGGCATGGTGTTCCAGATATCCTGCTGCGCCCAATGTTTCTGCTGCTGAAATCGCACCGCCTGCGGCAGGCGCTTGGCGAGAGCGAAGATCAGCGCCATCGCGTGCTCGGCGACAACCGGGCCGTGAACATCACGAGCATTGGTAACGGTAATGTCGCCGGCGCGGAGTTCATCGCTCATCAGCGCGTGCACGGCGGTTGCGGTGGAGTGAATCCACTTCAGCTTATTGGCAGCTGCGATCTGCTCGCCGCGGAGAGACCACGCGATTGCGATGTCGGCATTGGCAATTTCGTCGTTAACGCGATCGTAATCGTGCAGATGAACGACTTCGAGCTGGGGAAAGTCGTGACGAAGCCGTTCGGCGAACCACGGCGGCGCCTGCCACAGATCGAAGCGGTGATGGAGGACGATGAGGAGTTTCACAAAGGCAGCAATTAGCAATCAGCAATCAGCAATCAGCAATTAGCAATCAGCACTCAGCAATCAGCAATCGGCAATCGGCAATTAGCAATTAGCAATTAGCAATTAGCAATTAGCAATTAATGAGACGTGTCATCAACTGCTTGGTATCAGGGAGCGAGCTCAGCCATAGTGCCGCCGGCTAAAAGCCGGCTCCAGAAGAGAAACAACCTGCCTGGACGCTGGCCTGAAGGCCAGCTCTACCCGAACATCGCACAATCAAGAATTTTCTAGCGACCTGTGAAGTCGTGCCCTGATACAAACCGGGACCTTTAATGAGATGAGCTGTAGTGGCTCGAAGCTCGTTGCTCGTAGCTCGTGGCTCGGGGCTCATGGCTCGAAGCTGGTGGCTCGAAGCTCGGGGCTCATGGATCGGGGCTCGCAGCTATTATCCGCAGGTCGCGACCGGTCATCTCCTTCGGCTGCGGGACGCCGAGGATGGCCAGCATGGTCGGCGCAATGTCTTGCAGCGCGCCGTCGGCACGCAGGGTAAAGCGGCGCGCGTCGCCTTTGAAGTTTGGCGCCGTCACGGCGTGCTCGGTGGCCACGATGAACGGCACGGGGTTCGTCGTGTGCGCGGTTTGCGGCCCGCCGGTCTCGGGATCGATCATCTGCTCGGCATTGCCGTGGTCGGCAGTGACGATCAGCGCTCCCCCGCGCTGGCGCAATGCGGTGTAGAGCTGGCCGAGACAGCCGTCGACGGTTTCGACCGCGGTAATGGTCGGCGGGATTTTGCCGGAGTGGCCAACCATGTCGGCGTTGGCGAAGTTCACCACCATCACATCGAAGGTGTTGTCGCTGACCGCCTTGATGACGGCGTCGGCGATACCCTGCGCGGACATCTCGGGCTTCAGGTCGTAGGTCGCGACCTTCGGCGACGGTACGAGCACGCGCTCTTCGCCCGGGAACGGCTTCTCCACTCCGCCGTTGAAGAAATACGTCACGTGCGCGTACTTCTCGGTCTCGGCGACGCGCAGGTTGCGCATGCTGCGATCGGCCATCACGTTCGCGAGGATGTTGGTCAGCGATTCCGGCGGCGAGACGACGGGCAGCGTGAAATGTTTGTCATACTGAGTCATGCAGACGTAGTGCAGATCTTTCGGCACGCGGCTGCGCGGGATGAGGTTGTCGAGATCGTCGGCGCCTTCTAGTTCGCGGCCATCCCGCGCGGTGAAGTGACTGTTGCGGCCGAGGCAGCGCGTGATCTGGCGGGCACGATCGGCGCGAAAGTTGAAGTTGATGCAAACATCGCCATCGCGAATGTTACCGACGGGCTCGCCGCGATCGTCGGTGAGGACGAACGGGATGATGAATTCGTCGGTAACACCGCGGTTGTAGGAGTCCTTCACGCCCTGGACCGGATCGGTGTAGCGTCCGCCCTCGGCATCGCCGTCGACCATCGCGTCGAAGGCCTTCTTCTCGCGCTCCCAACGGCGGTCGCGATCCATCGCGTAGTAACGGCCGCTGACCGTTGCGATCTGGCCGACGCCATACTCGCGCATCTTCTGCTGCAACTGCTCGATGTAGCCGGCGCCGTTGGTGGGCAGAGTGTCGCGGCCATCCATGAAGCAGTGGACGAAGACGCGCTCCACGCCGTTCTGCCTGGCCATGCGGAGGATAGCGTAGAGATGGTTCTGATGCGAGTGCACGCCGCCATCGGAGAGCAGGCCGAAGAGATGCAGACGGCGCTCGCCGATGCGGGCGCGAGTCATCGCGTCGAGCAGCACGGGATTCTGCGCGAACTCGCCCTTCTCGATCATGAGATCGATTTTGGTGATGTCCATGTAGACGACGCGGCCGGCGCCGATGTTGAGATGGCCGACTTCGCTGTTGCCCATCTGCCCGGTGGGCAGGCCGACGTAGCGACCGCTAGTGTGGATGAGCGTGTTGGGATACTCGGCGAGCAGACGATCGTAGTTTGGCTTGCGCGCCAGCGAGATGGCGTTGGCAGCCGACGGCGGAGCATAGCCCCAACCGTCGAGGATGACGAGGACCAGAGGTTTGGGAGAGGCAGCCATTAGCAATTAGCAGTTAGTAATTAGTGTTCCGGAGACCAGAACAGCATACCCCATGGAGATCATTGCGACGTGAACAGCGCACGTCCGGCCTCCCCGATAGAATAATAGACGCTTGCGATCATATGCCTACCTTCCGCAGCTCTGATGCACGACTCTTCTACGAAGTCGCCGGCAATGGTCCGGACGTTGTCCTGCTGCATCCGTTTCCGCTGAACCACAATTTCTGGAAGCCGGTGGCCGCCGAGCTCAGCGTGAGCTACCGGCTCATCATGCCCGATCTGCGCGCGCACGGCGACTCGGAGCAGGGCGACGGTCCGGCGACGATGCAGAAGCTGGCGGCCGATCTCGCTGCGCTGTGTCGCGAAGAGCGGATCACGAAAGCGTTCTTCGTCGGCGTTTCCATCGGCGGATATACGCTGCTTGAGTTCTGGCGGCGATATCGCGAGCACGTCGCGGCGCTGGTGCTGGCCAACACGCGCGCGTCTGCCGAGACGCCGGAGAACCGGGCCACACGGCTCGGCCTTGCTGACAAGGTTCTGCGCGAAGGCAGCGCCGGATTCATCAAGGAGATGCTGGCGAAGCTGCTGTCGCCGGTGACGCGCAGCAATCGTCCTGACATCGTGGATGCGGCGCGGCGCATGATGCAGCAGATGTCGCCGCAGGATATTGCCGGCGTGCAGCAAGGAATGGCTGATCGGCCCGACTCGATTCCGACGCTGAAGACGATCGATGTGCCGACGCTGGTGCTGGTCGGCGAAGATGAAGACAAGGGCGAAGCCGAACTGATGCTGCACCACATTCCCGGAAGCCGTACGCATGTGATTCCGCGCGCCGGACATTACGCCGCGCTGGAGCAGCCGGATGAGTTCGCGAGCCTGCTGCGGGGATTTCTGGACGGATTGCCGCGGAGGTGAAACAACTTCACCTGCGCCGATTGGTGTAGCACCGCCTCAGCGGTGCAATGTCCTGGCTCATTATCAAGACGGCTTCAGCCCATGAGGTGACACTTAGCTAAGGCGCTAAAGCGCAACCGAATATTGCAATCGTAATGCACGCCTGAAGGCGTGCTCCACCCGTAATCAGCCCGCCAGAACTGCCTCAACTTGTGACCAATGTCACGAATTCGCCTGCGCTACTCCGCTAGAATTGTCGTGTCATGCTGGATGCTTTTCTTGTACCGCTGAAAACCGTCGTCACTGCCAAGGGCGACAGCGAGCCGCTCGACATCGGCACCGCGGCGAATCCTGTTTTTCTGCTGACGCTGTCGATTGGGGCGATCGTTGAGCAGGAGGCAATCGACATCAGCCTCTTCACCTCCGCCGATGGGGCGACCTGGGACGCGAAGCCGGTAGCATCGCTGTCGCAGAAGTTCTATCCCGGCGACTATCCGCTGTTAGTGGATTTATCGGAGGCGGCGAACGCGAAGTTTGTGCGCGCGCATTGGGAGGTCAATCGCTGGGGACGTGGCTCGACCGCGCCGCGATTCGAGATCGGCATTCGCCTGCGCGAAGTTTCCAAAGAAGCGTTGCGGGAAGCCGAGGCGGAAGCGCAAACGCGGCGGTAGCTTCCAGACCAAAACAGGGCGCTCCCGTGAGCACCCTGTGCGTTCGCTTAACTGTCATCAAATCGAAAATCTTGCTACGCTGCCTTTGGACCGCTGAATGCGGGTTTCGCTTCCGCGACCGGCGACGGCTGCGCATCCACCAACTTCATCTGGTTCCAGTCGTACGGAAACTCCTGTCCACAATCCAGACACACAACGTAGGTCCCAGTGACCGACGCGGCTGGGCTACGGCGCAGCTTGCCGCGCACCGTGATGGGGAAACTGCAGCGTTTATGCGAACAACCAAAGACCATATCGAATAGCCTCATAGCCACCTCCTGGCTGTCTGTGGGCGATCCTGCCACCCTCATCACGGCCGGGCTTGGGCCCCGAAGCCTGGTCATGCCCCTTCAACAGAACCTGCTGTAACTGCTTAGATTCGAAGATTGCGCGAAAGGTTTCGCTTTGGAAATGAGTTGGTTGAATTGAGACCCATTCGGGAAGGCTTTGGCGAGATCACAACGGTGCTAATGTGGCTCGCGCGCCGAGGCAAATCTAAGGGTACCGGTGTCACAGTTGGTGTGGTCCGTCAGTCCTGGTGGTACGCCGGTTCAGAGCCGCGTACCCGACGCAAATTAGGTTCAGCTTCAGCCCGAGGGCCGGGATGTGTCGTCGGCTGCAAGCCGACTCAGTCGAACATTGGGACTGGAACGCGGACCTAAAGGTCCACACTACCCGGTCCGCAATGTTACAGCCGCTATAATCGAACTACTTTGCAATACCTTCGTTACCGTTTTCATCATGCAGCCATAGTTCTCGCTGCGGTTGTCTGCCTCTGCTGGAGTGCGCGCGCCCAGGCGCCTCCGCCGATGCCCGGCACGCTGACGCTGATGGTCGTACCCTTCGAGAACCAATCGGCCGCTCCCGGATTGGAGTGGATCAGCGAGGCGTTTCCCGAAGTGCTCTCACAGCGCATGGCGTCGTCGCAGGTGTATGTCATTAATCGCGAGGATCGCACCTACGCCTTCGATCACTCCGGCATACCCCAGAGCGTGGTGCCGTCGCGCGCCACGATTTACAGCATCGCCGAGCAGATGGGCGCCGACTACGTGGTGATGGGCCGCTACACTTTCGACGGCAAGACCTTCACCGCGACCGCTCAACTGCTGGACATGCGGAAGCTACACCTGTTTCCGCCGGTCGACAGCAGCGGCGCGCTGACCAGCCTCATCGATTTGCAGACTGCGCTGGCGTGGCAATTGCTGCAGCAAATGCTGCAGCAATTGCCACAGCATCCAGCGATGTCGCGCGATCAGTTTCTGCACGCATTTCCGCCGATCCGCCTCGACGCGTTTGAGAACTATATTCGCGGGACGCTCGCTACCAATTACCAGCAACGCGTTCATTACTTTCACGACGCGCTGAAGCTGAATCCCAATTACACGCTCGCCATGCTGCAGTTGGGCAAAACGTATTTCGATAATCACGAGTACGAGTCGGCGACGGTGTGGTTCGCGCGCGTGCCCAAGACCGACCCGGTTGCCGGCGAGGCGACGTTCCTGCTGGGCATGTCGGAGTTCTATCGCGGCAACTTCGACAAGGCATTCGCGGCGTTCAGCTATCTTTCGACGCGCGTGCCTCTGACCGAGCTCTTCAACAACATGGGAGTGGCGGAGGCGCGCCGCGGACATCGCCCGCAGGCGGTGGAATATTTCTCGAAAGCGATTAACGCCGATCCCAACGATGCTGACTATCGCTTCAACCTGGCGGTCGCGCTCTTCAAGAACGGCGACAGCGCCGGGGCCGCGCGTCAGCTGAAGGACGAGTTGCAGCAGCGTCCCACTGACAGTGAAGCGAAGGCGCTGTTGGACATGATCAACCACGGCGTGCCGCCGCCGATGCAGGCCACGACCTCTGCGACGGGGAATGCTTTGCTGGCGACCAACCAGCCGCGCCTGCCCATGGAGCGCATCAAGCGCAACTACGACGAGGCTTCCTATCGCCAGTTACAAATGGAGATCGAAAACTTCACCGAGGCGCGTCTGGCCAAGGTTGATGGGCCGACGCGCGCTGCCTATCACGTGCAGCGTGGCCAACAGTTGGTTGCGCAAACCATGCTGGCCGATGCCGAGAGCGAATTTCGCCAGGCGATCGCGGCTTATTCTGGTGACGCAGTGGCGCATGCGCAGTTGGCGATCGTGCTGGAAAAGAAAGGCGATGTGGTCAACGCGCGCAGCGAAGCGCAGACGTCGGTGCGTCTTAAGCCCAATGTGGATGCGCTGCTGGTGCTGGCGCGGCTTGACCTGAAGCAGAACCAGGTGCAATCGGCGGCGGGGGATGTGGATCGCGCGCTGGCGATTGAGCCGGCGAACTCCGCGGCGCAGGCATTAAAACGAGATGTCGCAGGGCGGCAAACAGGCGCACAATAGGGATGAAGGAGGCTGACATGGTTCGCCTTCGGTTTATCGTGATAGGCACGGCCCTGTTGCTGGCATCGAGCGCCGCTTTCGCCAGCTCGGTGGTCAAGATCCGCGTTGACGACACCATCCAGCCCATCAGCGCCGAATACATCGACCGCGCCATTGAGCAGGCGCGGCAGACCAACGCCGACGCGGTGTTGATCGAGCTGCACACGCCGGGCGGCCTCGTCGACTCCACGCGCGAGATCATCGAGAAAATTCTCAACTCGCCCGTGCCGGTGATCGTTTACGTCGCGCCGACGGGAGCGAACGCGGCCTCGGCGGGCTTCTTCATCCTGGAATCGGCCGACATCGCGGCGATGGCTCCGGGCACCAACACGGGCGCGGCGCACCCGGTCACGCTCGGCGGCGAGAAGATGGACGACGTGATGAAGGAGAAGGTCGAGAACGATTCGGCCGCCTTCATGCGCTCGTTCGTCGGGCCGCGCGGCCGCAATGTCCCACTGGCGGAGAGCGCAGTGCGCGAGTCGAAGTCGTGGACCGATCAGGAGGCACTGCAGCAGCACCTCATCGACATCGTCGCCAAAGATCAGGACGACCTGTTCAAACAGATCTCGGGGCGCACCATCAAGCGCTTTGACGGCAAGCAGGTCAAGCTCGATCTGGTCGGTGCAAAGGTTGACGAGATGCCGATGACGCTGCGCCAGCGCATCCTCGACTTCCTGCTCGATCCCAACATCGCGTTCCTGGTGCTGGCGGTCGGCGCGCTCGCGCTGTATGCCGAGTTCAACCATCCCGGCGCGGTCGTGCCCGGTGTGGTCGGCGTGATCTTCATCCTGCTGGCGCTGTTTGCGCTGAATCTGCTGCCCACGCGCTACGCGGCGTTCACGCTGATCATGGCGGCATTCGTACTGTTTGTGCTGGAGGCGAAGTTTGGCACGCACGGGATTCTCGGCCTCGGCGGCATCGCGTGCCTGACGCTGGGCGGACTGCTGCTGGTCGATGGGCCGATTCCGGAGATGCGCGTCAACATCTGGGTAGCGCTCGGCGTCAGCGTGCCGCTGGGCGCGATCACCGTCTTCCTGATGAGCATCGCCCTGCGCGCGCGGCGCAATAAAGTCGTGACCGGTGAGCAAGGAATGATCGGCGCGGTTGGCGAGGCACGGACGGACATCGATCCTGAAGGGAAAGTGTTTGTGCTGGGTGAGCTGTGGAATGCACATGCACCGTCACGCGTGGGAATTGGAGACCACGTGGTCGTGCGGAAAGTGGAAGGGCTGGCGCTGGAAGTGGAGAAGAAGTGAAGGCAGTTGTCGGTTGCTAGTTGTCGGTTGCCGGACGTTGGACGTTGACCAGTTGGGAACAGTTCCCGCGCAGGCGGGAACGGAAGTGATTAGCCCAGCGCGGGAGCGCTGGGAAAGCTGCCAATCATGAGGTTCGAGCCCCTTCAGGGGCGGCACCTGCGGAGGACAACTCTGTGCTGTCCCTGACCGGACTTAGATTCATCCACATGCGGACTCCGGGCTCACTGCGCTTCGGCCCTTCGGGCTGGTGTGACGAAGAGGCGCGATCTTCGGCGACGGAAACAATGTTCTTTTGCTCGCCTTTCTGCATCGAATCCTTGACCACGCCCATGCCGCACACCTATGAACTGATCCGCGAACAATGGATTCCGCAACCGCTGGACGCGGCCTTCGCGTTCTTCTCACGCCCGGAGAATCTGGAAAAAATCACGCCGCCGTGGCTGGGATTTCACATCGTTCGCGCGGATACGGAACTGCACACGGGCTCGCTGATTGAATACAAACTGCGAATGCGCGGCGTTCCCATGCGCTGGGTCAGCGAGATCACGGAATGGAATCCGCCGCACAGTTTTGTCGACGCGCAATTGCGCGGACCGTACGCGATGTGGCGGCACGAACATAGTTTTGCCGCAGAAAACGGCGGAACACGGATCCGCGATCATGTGCGATACGCGTTGCCGTTTGGAATCGTGGGGGCTTTAGTACACACGCTGATCGTGCGGCGCGATGTGGAAGGGATTTTCGCGTATCGCAAGGAGCGGTTGGAGTTGCTGGGAGCGTGTCGCCCCTGAAGGGGCTCGACCATCTCAAAACATCTGTTCCCACCGCTTCCGCGGTGGGCTAATCACTTCCGTCCCGCCTGCGGCGGGACTCGCTGCGGAACCTGCTTCGAACGCATACGAAGTGGAGTGTTTTGCTGTGCCCAACGCGCTTGAATCGAACCTCCCGCTTCCGCGTGGGCGGGGACTCGCCATTCGACTAGCGACGCACATGGCCCGGAGTCCAACCTAGTCTGAACGTCGACCCGCGCAGTCACGAATCGACACCTGATAGAGGATAACTCGCCGCCCGAACGGAATCCGAACGTTCAAACGCATAATTCCGAGCTAACGACTGACAACTGGCAACCGACAACTGCCTGTTGCCAACTTGGGTTCCTCGCGCGATGAGCCTACAATTCGCAGTAGCGCTCGGTCTAAACTTCTTTTGTGCTGGAGGCACACTGTGCCCGGTATTGCTGGCATTGTTGTCATCATCATCGTCGCTCTCTACATCATCAACTCGATCAAAATTCTGGCCGAGTATGAACGCGGCGTTATTTTTCGCCTTGGCCGCTTGCTGGGAGTGCCGAAAGGCCCCGGCATCATTCTGGTATTCGCGCCCATCGATCGCATCGTGCGCGTCTCGTTGCGGCAAGAGGCGCTGGAGGTTCCGCCGCAGGACATCATCACGCGCGACAACGTGACGCTGAAGGTGAACGCGGTCATCTTCCTGCGCGTGATCGATCCGAACAAGGCCGTGGTTGCGGTTTCGAATTACATGTACCAGACGTCGCAGTTCGCGCAGACGACGCTGCGGTCGGTGCTGGGCGAAGTCGATCTCGACGAGCTGCTGGCGCATCGCGAGAAGATCAACTTGCGGCTGCAGTCGATCCTCGATCAGCACACCGATCCCTGGGGCGTGAAGGTGACCAACGTCGAGGTCAAGCAGGTTGATCTGCCGGAGACGATGACGCGCGCCATGGCGAAGCAGGCCGAAGCCGAGCGCGAGAAGCGCTCGAAGATCATTCACGCCGAAGGTGAGTTCGCCGCGGCGCAGCGCTTGATCGACGCCGCTCACCTGCTCGCCAGCGAGCCAGTCAGCATTCAGTTGCGCTATTTGCAGACGCTGACCGAAATCGGCGTGGAGAAGAATACGACCATCATCTTCCCGGTGCCGGTGGATTTGCTGGCCGGGCTGCAGAACCTGGTCAAGCTGGATGCAGCGAAGATTGCCGGCCTCATGCCGCCGGCGGATAAGGGATAACACAGCACGAGTAGCGAGGCGCATGACGCGGACCTGAAGGTCCGCACTACCCAAAGGGCGAGGATATCTGTGCATTCAATGGCATCTGACGACACCGAGATAACATTAGGCGCGGGCAAGCTGCTGGGATTGTTTTTCCTGCTGGCGGCAATCTGCGGCGTTTTCTTCTCGATCGGTTATTCGGTCGGCCGCAGTTCGGGCCGCGAGCAGGCGCTGAACGATCAGCCTTCGCAGGTTAATGCTGCTGCGCCGTCCGACTCGGTGCTGGCGAGCACGTCTGGCAGCGACAGCAAGCCGTCCGCCGGCGTGGCCGCAAAGCCCGAAGCGCAAGCTCCCGCCGCCGAAGATGCCAACGCGAACAATCAGAACCTGACCTTCTACAAAGCGGTACAGCAGAACGACAATCCAACGCCGACGAACGAAAAGGCTGCCAGCGAGTCCGGTCACGATGTGAAGGCCGCCTCGGCAACACCTCAGGCTCCCAAGGTGACGACGGCCGCTGCAACCAGCGTTACGGTGAACCCGGCCGCAGCCGCAGCAACTACCGCCAAGCCGACGGCGAATGTCATCTCGCACACGTCTCCGGTGACCGGTCCGGGAACGATTGTGGTGCAGATTGCCGCGGTGTCGCGCGAGGATGACGCCGTCGCTCTCGCCGGCGCGCTGCGCAAGAAGAACTACAACGTCTTCGTGGTGAACAATCCTGTCACCAACGACAAGTTCTACCACGTGCAGGTAGGACCGTTCTCAACGATAGCCGAAGCCGAAGCCATGAAGGCGCAGTTGGTCGCCGAAGGCTACAACCCGATAATCAAGAAGTAGCTGACGGCACCGGCAGCTGAAGCGGTGCCGACGACATCTGGAAAAGAGTGTCGCCCCTGAAGGGGCTCTCGATTCGAGGGACGCAGCTTACCCACCGCTCCCGCGGTGGGCTAATCACTTTCGTCCCGCCTGCGGCGGGACTCGCTGCAGAACCTGCTTCGAGCGTATACGAAGCGAGTTGTTCTGCCGTGACCGAGGCATTGAAACCGCGCCTCTCGCCCCTGAAGGGGCTCCGATCATTTGAAACGTATCTCGCGGTGGACCACGATGAGACGGAACAGGCGATGGTCCGTTCTACGCCCGGCTACGTGGTCCCCGTTGCCGCGTTTCACACTATTGCAACCTGTTGCAATTTTATTGTTCGCGCTTGGGTAAACAGGTGTAAAGTGATGCCATTTTCCGGGCCAGGCAAGAAGAACTTCAGGCAATTGCGCCGCCAGGAGGCCCCCTTTGAAGACTTGCTCAATCTCTCTCTGCACATTGGTCGTGATCGCACTGTCTTGTGTTCCGGCCGCTGCCCAAGCCGTCTACAACAACGGCCCCATTAACGGAAACACTGACGCCTGGACCATCAACTTCGGTTTTATTGTCAGCGACACCTTCACCATCTCCGGTGGCAACACCGACGTCACAGGCCTCTCCTTCGGCGCGTGGCTGTATTCCGGCGACACACTTAGCTCCGCCGAGATAACCATCACTTCCATGGAGAACGGCGGCACCTTGTACTACGATCAGGTGGTCAACTTCACCCAGTCGGGTTGTGTGGTGAATCAGTACGGATTCAATGTCTGCACCGAGACCGGCACCTTCAATGCTGGTGTATTCGGCAACGGCACCTACTGGTTGAATCTGCAGAATGCCAGCGTGCCCAGCGGCGATCCAGTGTATTGGGACGAGAACAGCGGCGTCGGCTGCACCTCGCCCGGCTGCCCTTCCATGCCATCGGAAAATTCGGTGGGCAGCATCGAGTCGGAGTCGTTCACGGTGTTGGGCACAGCTAGCAGCACCACCACCAGCGTTCCCGAGCCCAGCAGCCTGATGCTGTTCGCCTCCGGCGTTCTGGGATTCGGCGCCCTCGTTCGCCGCAGGCTGATGTGAGTTGTAGTTGTTGTTGACGTAGATCGGCAGTCGCAAGGTGTAGCGCTTCGAACCCCGGGCCGAGGCCCTCTGAAGGAGATTGCGATCATGAAATCGTTCACCCTGTTGCTCGCCATTGCCGCGTTGCTGGCGCTGCCGGCGGCGGCGCAAATCGTCTACGAGAATGGTCCCATCAACGGCAACACCGACGCCTGGACCATCAACTTCGGTTTTGTCGTCAGCCGACACGCTTCACCATATCGGCTGGCAACCACCACCGTCAGCGGTATGTCCTTTGGCGCTTGGCTGACTCCGGGCGACACTCTGCAGCTCGGTCGAGGTGTCAGCTAACTTCAGACGCAGAATGGGGGAACCGTCTTACTTCCAGGGGCAGGTTCCTCGTTCACCCAGTCCGGCTGCGTTCTGAACAGCTATAGCTTCGACGTCTGCACCGAGACGGGCAGCTTCTGCTGGTGTATTCAACAACGGCACCTATTGGGTGAATCTGCAGAATGCCATCGTGCTCAGCGGGCGATCCGTGTATTGGGACGAGAACAGCGGCGTCGGCTGTCACCTCACCCGGCTGCCCTTCCATGCCATCGGAAAATTCGCGTGGGCAGCATCGCCTCCGAGTCGTTCAGCATTCTTGGGCACCAGCTAGTCCAGCACCACCACCAGCGTTCCCGAGCCCAGCAGCCTGATGCTGTTCGCCTCCGGCGTTCTGGGATTCGGCGCCCTCGTTCGCCGCAGGCTGATGTGAGTTGTAGTTGTTGTTGACGTAGATCGGCAGTCGCAAGGTGTAGCGCTTCGAACCCCGGGCCGAGGCCCTCTGAAGGAGATTGCGATCATGAAATCGTTCACCCTGTTGCTCGCCATTGCCGCGTTGCTGGCGCTGCCGGCGGCGGCGCAAATCGTCTACGAGAATGGTCCCATCAACGGCAACACCGACGCCTGGACCATCAACTTTGGATTTGTCGTTGCCGACAGCTTCACCATTTCGGGTGGAACCACCAGCGTCAGCGGCATGTCCTTTGGCGCCTGGCTGACGCCGGGCGACACGCTGGAGTCGGTGGAGGTTCAGCTGACCTCACAGCAGCTTGGTGGAACCATCTTCTTCCAGGGTCAAGTCCCGTTGACGCAGTCCGGCTGCGTTCTGAACAGCTATAGCTTCGACGTCTGCACCGAGACGGGCAGCTTTACTCCGACGGTATTCAACAACGGTACCTATTGGGTGGACCTGCAGAATGCGATCGACTCGGCGGGAAATCCGGTGTACTGGGATGAGAACAGCGGCATTGGCTGTCACTCTCCAGGATGTCCGTCCCAGGCAGGGGAGAACTTCGAATCGATTCCCTCCGAAGCTTTCAGCATGCTGGGCACCAGCAGCTCCAGCACCACGACCAGCGTTCCGGAACCAAGCAGCTTGATGCTGTTCGCCTCCGGCGTTCTGGGATTCGGCGCCTTGCTGCGGCGGAAGCTCTTCTAACCTTGCTACCATGCTAGCGCGGGCTGAGCGTTCCATCGCAAACTAGCTCGGCCGCCGCGCTCCTGATGACCACCGTTCCCTGGCAAGGCCGCAATCCGTCGCGCAAGGTACGACTGATTGCTTGGCTCCTGCTGCTGCTTCCGGTCGTCGTCGCGCTGCTGTATCCCATCGCGCAGAATTATCTGCGGGCCGCTTCGCTGCTGGCTCGCGTCTCCGATCCGCACGCCAGCAGCTGGATCGCCAACTACGATGTGCATCCCGTCGAAGTTCACGACACGACCTTCGACTTTCGCGGCCAGCCGATTGCCGCGCGCGTTTATCTGCCGCGTGGTGTCGGCTTCGCGCCGGGAATCGTTGTCGTACACGGCATGCACGAGCTCGGCATCAACGAGCCGCGGCTGGTTGGCTTCGCGCGATCGCTCGCGGCCAGCGGCTTCTTCGTCATGACGCCGCTTGTTCCCGGCATCGCCGACTATCGCGTGGAGGCGCAATCTGCCGACGTGATCGGTACCGCCGCACAGGCATTCGCGGAGCAACTCAGCGTGCAGAAGGTTGGCATCCTAGCGATTAGTTTCTCCGGCGGGCTCGCGCTGCTGGCGGCGAGCGATCAGCAATACGCGCCGGCGATCGCGTGGATCGCCTCCGTCGGCGGGTATTACGATCTCGACCATGTGCTGCGCTTCTTCGCCACCGGCGAGGCGCCTCGTCCCGATGGAACGGTCGAGCATCTCGCACCGCACGAGTACGGCGCGCTGATCGTTGTCTACGACGAGCCGCAGGATTTTTTCTCGCCGCACGATGCGCCGCTCGCGCACGACGCGCTGAAGCTGTTGCTCGCGGGCGATGGCAAAGGTTCGGAGGCACTGACTGCGAAGATGTCTCCTGCAGGCCAGCAGATCATGCAGGACATCTACCACAAGCAGCGGCAGACGCTAACGCCGGCAATCCTCGCTGAGATCGACAAGCGCCGCGACCAACTCAGCGCCGCGTCGCCCGCGGGACATCTCGCGTTTGTGCACGCGCCGGTGCTGCTGCTGCACGGCTCCGACGACACCGTCATCCCGCCGACCGAGCTGTTGTGGCTCTCGCGCGATATTCCGAAGGAGTATTTAGTCACGGCGCTGGTGAGTCCTGCCATCGGCCACGTGGAGGTCGGCACCAAGGTCAGCTTGCGCGACAAGCTTGCGCTTGTACACTGGATGGCTCAGATGATTCGCACCGCGCGCGCGACGGAAGCAGGTAAGGGACCGGTGTTGCCGGCGGGGTGAGTGCGATAGTGCGGGGGGCAGGGCCGCGTAGCGGTAGTGCGGACCTTTAGGTCCGCGTCCCGCAGCAGATTTTGTGTTGGAGACTTTAGTCGACGGCAGACCTGCCGCCGGCTGAAGCCGGCTCAAAACAGGAAATGAACAACGTGGACGCCGGCCTGAAGGCCGGCTCTACCTGAAAACCGCGCTCCGGTCGAAGGCAGATTTGCGCCGGTAAACAGGCCCCTGAAAAAGTTGGGAAAGCAGATCCCTCGCGGACTAAAGTCCGCGTGACAAAAAATGAGCGGCTTATCGGCACGACTGAAGTCGTGCCCTGACACACAACGCTCGTAAAATGGTAACCCTCTCGGACATCCAACTCGCCCAGCAACGCCTGCGCGGCATCGCCGTGCGCACGCCGCTTATCGCCTACTTCTCGCCGGCAAACAAATCCGCGACTAACGGCCCTCACGCCGGAGGCGGCCAGCTCTTCCTGAAGCCCGAGAGCCTGCAGCCCATCGGCTCGTTCAAACTGCGCGGAGCGTATAACAAAATCGCCTCGCTCAGCGACGACGAGCGCCGCCGCGGCGTGATCTCCTACTCCAGCGGCAATCACGCGCAAGGCGTCGCTTACGCTGCGCGCGCGCTTGGCGTGAAGGCGGTTATCGTGATGCCGCGCAACGCGCCCAAGCTCAAGGTCGACAGCACGGCCGCGCTTGGCGCCGAGATCGTTACCGTCGGCCCGGCATCGACCGAACGCATGCAGCGCGCCGAAGAGCTTTCGCGCCAACACGGCTACGTCATCGTGCCTCCCTACAACGATGAGCAGATCATCGCCGGGCAAGGTACCGTCGGCCTGGAAATTCTCGAAGACCTGCCCGACGTCGACCTCGTGCTCGTCCCCAGCGGAGGCGGCGGGCTGATCAGCGGTGTCTCGTCGGCGATCAAGCTGAGCGGCTCGCGCGCGAAGGTCGTCGGCGTCGAGCCCGAGCTCGCTAACGACGCGCAGCAAAGTTTTCGCAGCGGCAGCATCGTCGAGCTTCACCGCCGAGCGCGTCTCCTCGACGCTAGCCGACGGACTGCGCACGCAGTCCATCGGGCCCATCAACTTCGAGCACATTCGCCGCTTCGTCGACAACATCATCACCGTCACCGAAGACGAAATCCGCGCGGCCATGCGGACCATGGCCACCAGCGCGCACCTCGTCGCCGAACCCAGCGGCGCCGTGACCTTTGCAGCCTGGCTTTTTCACTCGAAGGAGTTGCCGGAGTCGAAGAAGGCAGTCGCCGTCGTCACCGGCGGCAATGTTGACCCGCAGCTATTGGCGCAGGTGTTGAGCGAGGCGGTCGCGGGGCTGAGCAAGCAGATACGAACTGCAGATCCCTCGGCGAACGATCAGCCCCGGTGTCGCCCTTAAAGGGGCTCAATTCTAATAATGCGACCGTTCCCAGCGCTTCCGCGCAGGGCTAATCACTTTCGCTCTACGGATGCAGGTTGGTCATCGTCCCAAAGCAGGTGTTGCGGATCTCCTTGCCCGGTCCCAGCAAGGTGTTCTTCTCAAACCCCGACAGCACGACATCCGGCGAGTAATTCACCCAGCGGCACACCGTGTTGCCGATCGCGGTGAAGCTCTGGATCTCCGCATAGGGCGGCACGTTCAGTTCGCCAAATGACCAATCCTGGGTGCGCAGGATGAGGTGTCCGCCCATGTTCTTGACGTAGGGCTGAACCGCCGGCGGAAGTTCGTGCTTGACCTGCTCGCTCACCAGGACCTGCGCCTCGGTCAGGTTGGCTGTGTAGAGGCATAGCGACAGGTCAGAGGGCCAAAGGCCAACGAAGCTCAGCGCCGGCAGAACGCCAAGGAGGACAAGTATGACTTTCTGAAACACGAAGTGGTTGCGCCAGACGATGTCGCCGAAAGTTACGTCGGTATTCCTGAACAGCAGCAGGAGGAACGCGATCATCGCCACGTTCCACGGCCACACCACGCTGTTCCAGTTCAGCCCCAGCGGCCCGAAGCTATACAGGATGAAGAGGTGCATGATGATGCCGTTGATGACGCCGATCTTGCGGAAGCGGCGCGTCAGCAGGCACAGCCCGATGCTGACCTCGACGAACGGGACGATGCGTACGATGTAATCCAACCCGGGGAGGTGAAAGTGCAACGTGCCCAGCACCCATGGCATGCCCTCGGCGAAGAAGCGCGCGTTCAGCTTTTGAAAGCCGCTATAGAAGTACGTGCAGCCCATGATGAGCCGGCAGATGTTGAGCGCGTCGCGCTCGCCGATGAGGTCACCGGCATTGCACGAGAAGCAGCCCAGCGCGATCAGCATCAGCCAGTACTGATAGGCCCACGGCTGCCAGCGCGTCTGGTCCCACAGCGAGTAGATGGCGAACAGCGCGACAAATGTGAGGATGTATTTTCGCGGCCGCGCGGCGAAGGCGATTCCGGCCATGAGGGCGAGCAAGACGCCAAAGCAGACGTAGTCCAGCGGAAACGGAATGCGCGGCAGCCAATGGAAGACGGGCACCACCGGATAGAATCGCGTGCTGACCCACACCTTGGGCGAGAGCAGAATGCTGGCGGCGAATCCAACCACCACCGTTGTCTTCACGCGCAGCAGCGTGCGATCGGCAACCAGTTGCAGGTTGCCAGGCGTCGAAGCTGGCGCGCCGGTTACGGAAGCTGAATCCGTTGCCAACGCCGGCTGTAAGTTCGGGGTCGCTCCCATGTTGCTGTGGCCTCGCGGCTGCGCCTGACTGGATGGTAGCCGAATATCCGGCTACATTGGCTGGCTGAAAATCGTCAGGAGTTGTAAATCAGAGTTCGCTAGTCCCGCGAAAGCGGGGCTATTCTACACTGGCGTGGGATTTAAAGTATAGGCGGCAGATGTCCAACAGGCTGCGCGCGCCCGATACCTTCATCAAGCGCTGCCTTCGTCCGCCGACGGCCTAAACAGGCGACATGCCTCCGACTCGCAGCTTGCTGCTAATTACCGCGTCTTCGCCGGACATCCTTCGGGTGCGGCGCTCGCGTGTGCTGAACTTCCAGCAGGTCACCATGCCGTACCTCGCGGCCTTCGTGCCGCCGCACTGGAACGTTCGCCACATCGACGAGGCGGTAGAGCCGATCGACTTCGGCACTCCAGCCGACGTTGTTGCAATTACTTTTCACACTCCTAGCGCGCGACATGCTTACGACATCGCTGAGCGCTTCAGTCAGCGCGGCGTCACGGTCGCATTGGGTGGGCCGCACGTCACTCTCATGCCCGACGAAGCGCAGCCCCACGCGGATGCGATCTTCGTCGGCGAAGCGGAATCCACCTGGCCGCAGTTCCTCGCCGACTTCGAGGCCGGCCATCACCGCAATCGCTATTGCTGCGACGAAACGCCTTCGCTCGATCACGCACCCGCATCGCGGCACGATTTGTTTCATCGCCGCGATCACACCTCCGGTGCGCTGTTCGCGACGCGCGGCTGCGCCTATCGCTGCGACTTCTGCACGCTCGCGGTGATGTATCGCAGTCAACTACGCAGGCGACCAGTCGCAGATGTTGCCGCCGAGTACGGCTCGTTCCCCGGCAAGGTCGTCATCCTCTGGGACGACAATATCGCCGGCGACATTCCCTACGCGAAGAAGTTGTTCCGCGCGCTGGCTCCGCACGGCAGATGGTGGAGCGCGCAGGCCAGCATTCACGCGGCTGACGATGACGAATTTCTCGACCTCGCCGCGCGCAGCGGCTGCAAGCAGCTGTTCCTCGGCTTCGAATTGATCTCGCAGGCCAGCCTCAATGCGGTGTCGAAGGCTTTCAATCGCGTGGAGGATTACGCCCGCGCCATCGCGCGCGTTCACACGCACGGCATCGCGGTGCAGGCAGGTATCGTCTTCGGCTTCGATCACGACACGCCGGCCATCTTCGACGACACGCTTGATTTCCTGGAATCATGCGGCGTGCAGAACGCAACCTTCAACATCCTCACGCCGTTTCCCGGAACGCGGCTATTCGAGAAGTTGGAGTCGGAGGGACGAATCCTGACGCGCGACTGGACGAAGTACAACGGGCGCGCCGACGTTGTCTTCAGGCCGCGGCACATGAGCGCCGATGAACTACTGGCCGGCTTTCGCCGCGCCAACGCGCGGTTCTACTCGGGGCGCAGTATCGCCAGGAGGCTTTCACGGTCACCGGTGCAGGTGTTCTGGACGTTGCCGCTGAATGCGGCGTATGTGTTGGCGCTTCGTGGCGCTCGATAAAGCGAAATCGAGAAACAGATCCCTCGTCGGCCTAAAGGCCTCCTCGTGTGACAAAACAAAAGACTTGTGACGGCGTAGCTGAAGCTGTGCCCCTTCAAAACTCAGCGTCAGCGATGCAGTCAATATCCCATGTACCGCAGTGCCGGCCGGATGGTGATGACCGGCGGGGTTGTGCAATTGGAAGCGAGCGCCTGATACGCCTGATACGCGATCGACGTCCCTGCCGCGGCGTGAATCGGAAAAGGAGTCGAGTAGTACATCGTGCCTAACGCTCCGCTGACGTCGGCATTTCCGATGGTGCCGGCTGAAGAGGTAATGCCGCTCTGAAACGTCACGTTGTTGAGCCCGGTTGTCTGGACGTTGGTGTCGGCGTCGGTCCATTGCAACTGCAGCGCGATCTGTCCCTGGCTGCAGCTTCCACCCGACCCTGCCGTCGTCACGATAACCTGCGCCTGGAAATTGTAGGTTCCAATGGCGCCCGGTGTGCTCATCGCGATTGCGCTTCCCAGGTTGCCGACCGAGCTAATGGTGGAGATCTTTTGTGGCGTCGAGAAGATTGGCCCTCCCGCGCTGCCGGGTACGCTGGTGATCGTTCCGTTGGTCTTTGCCGGAGAGAATTGCAACGCCGGAGTGATATTCAGCACTCCTCCACTGGTTTGCTGAAGGTCGGTGTTGGTCGTGCCTCCCGAAGTCAAGATACTTCCGCCATAGAGACTCAGCACGGCGCCTTTCTGCGCGGTATATCCATATGTTGGTACCGGCAGGTTCGTCGTCGATATGCATTGGGTGTTGAAGACGTTGATCACGGTCGTCGAACTGGAGAGCGTAGGCGTCCACACGCAATGCGGATAGGTGAGGTTGGGGTAGGTTCCGTTCGAGTCGAGCACCGAGTCGTAAATACTGTACGTCCCCGCCGGATCTGACATGGTGACCAGGTCGAAGGTCGTGTTGATGGTCAGGTTGTATGCCTCATAGCTGGCGCCGGTCTCAGCTACGTAGATGCCATCGGCGTTTCCATTCATCGCCACGTTACGCACCACCGCGTGGATGAAAGGTTTGTTGTGAGCGGCATTGGCGGCACCCCACACCGAGCCGAGATTGGGACTGGTGCCGCCGGTGTTGGTAATGGTCAGGTCGGCCGTCGTGCAGTAGCTTCCGGCTCGCACCACGGGATAGGAAATCGATGCTGAACGGAAGTTGCTGGTGATCACCGTCGAATACTTACCCGATCCAAACAAGTTGACGCAGCCCGTCCCATCCAGGCTCTGATCGATTGAGGTGGTGCCGAGATCGAAGGTGGCTGCCGCCAGATGCACGCTGTCGCCGTTGGTCGCCGCTGCGAACGCCGCCAGCAGCGCCGTGCCGCGGGCCGTGTTCGAATTGCTTGATGGGAAGTAGCTGGTAGCCGGTCCGTTGGTGTGAGTAACGCAAACCGGCGCGCCTCCGCAACTGTTGGCCAACGGAACCGCATCGGCAGTGTTCACCGGCGCCGCGACCTTCACCTCGCCAGCCGTGCCATCCAGCACGTTGCCCGGCGGCACAGCGACTGTGTTCGTCGTGTAAGTAAGGGGAACGTTGCCGATCGTCGTCGATGCGCCCGATCCGGTGAATCCTGCGACATAGCCTCCCGTGCCCGACCCGGTGATGGTGCCTTGCGGCGCAGCCGATCCGCCGGTCGCAGCCGAGTTGCTGCCGTTGGCCAGCATGAAATCCGAAACGCTCTTGCCGCCCAGCGTCTCCGCTTCATGCGCCTTGAAGGCGTAGGGCACGCTGACCATCATCACGCGCGCCTGCGCAGCTGCGCCTTGCACCTCGACCTCCAGCCAGCGCTGCTCCTGCTGCGAGAACAGATCGCCGGGCAGGCCGGTTGCGGTCGTGCTTCCCAGCAGCACGTTGTAATTTCCGTTCGCGTCAGTGGTCACGTTCTGCGTCTCCATCCAGACCGGCGCGCCGCCGTCCTGCTGCTTGTAAATGGAGAACGTCACGCCGACGGTCGTCGCCGGAAGCGCAACTCCTGAGGCGTCCTTCAACGTTGCGCTGTAGCGAATGAGATTGGGAACGGCGCTGGTGATCGGTTGTTGCGCCGGGCTAATGGCGCTTAGTACCAGCAAGCTGAATAGGACAACAAGAACGCTGTGGCGCATCGGGCGCTCCTTTTCGTCGAGTGTGATTGGTCGGGGACGTAACGGGCCAAGGGTCGCCAGTGGGATCGCCCGCAAACATTTCGCGCCAGCGTGCGCGGTTTGTCAAGAGTTTCTGTGGTGCGCGGGTGGAAGAGCAGACTGCAGGATTTTCGTCATTGCAGCAGGTCGCTGCCGATTCTCACCGGCAGCGCTGCCGCGACTTCCGGCAATTTACTTCTTCCGGCTGGGATCGTCGTTGGGATTGATGTAGTTGAACTGCACCGGCGACTGCCCATGAACTTGTACGACGACCTCGTCAACCGCCATCGCGTAGTGGTGCATGCTGGGATCCAGATAGGCGAAGCTGCCGGCGGGAAAGCTCATCATGTTGCTCTCCTCGAACTGGTCTCCCATCCCAACCTTGAAGGTGCCGCTGATCACGGTGACGTTCTCGCGCTGCGGATGCCAGTGCGGCGCAATCTTGTATCCCGCGGGCATCTTCAACCGGATGGTGTAGTCGCCCGACGACGCCATGGGATTGCCTTCCAGCACCGCCAACTGAGCTCCCGGCTGAACGAACGGCGGCGCTGGACCCCACGGAATCGAATCGGGAGTAAACGCATTTTTCTCCGCAGCCGACACGGTCGAACTGCCGCGGACGCCGGCCTGGGTCATCCAAAGCACTGCCGCAACCAGCACCACCAGCAAGCAGAAATTCCGTTTCATCGCCCCTCCTGATCGGGTCATTCCAACTGGAGTGACACTATGCCGCGATTTCGAAAGTCATGCAATCAGGACTCGATAATTCTTGTGTATTTTTGGTGTATCGGTGTAGGCTGCTGCTCAAAATAGGGTTGTTGAGGTTTGCATGGCCCGTCCCAGGTCCGGCGATATCGAGCTCGATCTTGGCCGCTACGAGTTGCGGCGCGCCGGTCATCGCGTCAAACTGGAAAAGAAGCCGATGGAGCTGCTGATCTTCCTCGCCGGCAGGCGGGATCAGCTCGTCTCCCGCAGGGACATCGTCTCGACGCTCTGGCCCTCCTCGCAAGATCCGCTCATCGACACCGAGCGCAACATCAACAACATCGTGCGCAAGATCCGCACCGCGCTGGGCGACGATGCGGAGAAGCCGCGTTTCCTCGAGACCGTGATTGGCAAGGGCTATCGCTTCGTCGGTCCGATGCGCATCATCAGCCCGCTCTTCCCGGCCGCGCAATCAACAACAGAAAAGGACGCACCGCCCGCGGCGGGCGCGGGCAAGCGTCTAACCCGCGATCCGCTGGCCTACTCGGAATTTCTGCGCGGCTATCGTCAGAGCACCTCCGGCGATCCCAACCTTCTGGAAGAAGCCGCGCAGCACCTGATGAATTCGGTCGCGCGCGATCCCGGCTTCGCCCTGGCGCACGCAACCTTGTCGTACGTATGCGCGGCGCGCCACTTCGGATTCGATCCCAGCCACAGCTGGCTGGAGAAAGCGGAGTTCCACTGCCAACGCGCTCTGGAGCTGGATGCGGCTCTGCCCGACGCACATGTGGCGCGAGCATTTCTGCTGTGGGGGCCGTCGAAGAACTTCCAGCACATTGAAGCCATCGCCGAACTGAAGCGTGCGCTTTCTCTTCAGCCCGATCTGCCGCATGCCCACAACCGCCTCGGCACCATCTTTGCGCACATCGGCCTCATGGACCACGCGCGCACCATGTACGAGCGCGGCGCGCCCTATGGTCCGGGCAAGACCATCAGCCACAACATCAACCAGGTCTATCTGTGGAACGGAGAGTATGAGAGCGCGCGCGAGCAGATCGAACTGTGGCGCAGCGAGGCTCCGGACAGCAAATATGCGATGTACTTCGCGCTGCACCTGGCGATTCTGACCCGGCAATGGGAGGAAGCGGAACGGCTGGCCGCGGAAGCCGCTCGCCTGGCGCCGGAGGAGCCTATGCTCGTCAGCCTGGAAGGTCTGATCCACGCCGCCATGGGACGATCGGCGCGCGCCCTGCGCTGCATGAACCAGGCATGCACCAATCCGAAATCGTTTGGCCACGCGCATCACACCTACTACCAGGTCGCCTGCATTCACTCTCTGCTGGGCCGGCCAGAGGTTGCGTTTGAGTGGCTGGAGCGAAGCGTCGACAACGGCTTCGCCTGCTGGCCATTCTTTCTGAATGACCCTGCGCTGGAGAACCTGCGCCGCCTGCCGCAATTCGAGTTGCTGGTCAGCTCGCTGCAGGCCAAGTATCCCAGTGAACTGGGCTTGCTGTAGGGCGACGGGCCGGAACTTCTGCTGTGCATTAGCTACCCCCTGCCAACGCAAACCCGTAATTCGCCATCTAAGCCCAGTGGATAGTAGTCAGTGCCTGGAGGCTGGCGAAAAGTCCCGCTGTCCCGGCTGTCACGGTTAGCCAAGCGTTTCTTAGGCATGAGTTTGAGGTTTTGCCCGGCCACTGATCACTAGCCACTAGCCGCTGTCCTGGAGGCGCAATGTCCTGTTCCCGGCGCTTGATTCTGATTCCCCTGCTCGTGTCCGCGCTCGCGCTCTCGGCCAGCGCCGGTGATGTCCGCATCAGCATTCCTAAGCGCACCAAGCCCACGCCGGTGCAGAAGTTCAATCAGGACGGCGTGAAGGAAGTCCAGAAGCACAACTACAAGCGCGCCAAGGCGCTGTTCTATAAGGCATACCTCATCGACCCCAACGATCCCTTCACGCTGAACAATCTTGGCTACATCGCCGAGCTCGAAGGCCAGGCCGACCGCGCGCAGCGTTACTACGATCTGGCGCAAGCACAGGGTTCAGACGCGGTGGTCTACAAGTCGAGCGAGCGCGCCGCCATCGGCCAGCCCGTGGACAAGATCGCCGGCATGGCCGCCGACAGCAAGATGCAGGTCAATCGCATCAACGTTTATGCCATCGGCTTGTTGCAGAAAGATCAGGCGCCCGAAGCCGATCTGGCGCTACAGAAGGCGTTGCAGCTCGATCCGACCAATCCGTTCACGCTCAACAATCTCGGCTACGCGCGCGAGAAAGAGGGCGAGCTCGAGGACGCTTACAAGTACTACACGCAGGCTGCCGCTCAGCACTCCGACACGCCGATCGTGGTCACGATCAACAAGAACTGGCGCGGTAAGGGCATCAGCCAGATCGCCGAAGGCAATGCCAACAAGGTTCGCAACCTGATGGATCACGAGCAGAGCGTGACCGCGCAGGTCGCCCGGCTGAACACCCGCGGCGTTGCGGCCATCAATCGTAACGATTACAAGCTTGCGCGGCAGTACTTCGAGAAGGCTTACGAGCTCGACAAACGCAATGCTTTCGCGCTGAACAATATGGGCTATCTGTCGGAGATGGATGGCGACCGCGAAACCGCCGACTACTATTACGACAAAGCTCGCGCCGCTGATCAGTCGAGTATGAAGGTCGCTTACGCCTCGCGCAAAGATGTAGAAGGTATGAAGCTGTCGGCCGTCGCCGGCGATAGTGACGACGCGGTCAATAAAGCTACCGAAGAAGAAGCTGCGCTGCGTCGCGCCGAAGGTGGTCCGGTTGTGTTGCGCTATCGTAACAATCAGCCGGTGATGGAGCCGGCCGTTCCGCCCAAGCCGCTGCCGGACAATCCCCGGCCGGCAGAAACGGCGCCCGAACCGAGCGACAATCACTTGCTGCAGCCGCTGCCCGAGAACGAGCAGCCGCCGGCCGCACAGCCGGGAAATCCGGCTCCCGCACCCAGCAGCAACGCGCAGCCGCCGGCTTCTCAGCCTCCGCAGGGCGCAGCGCCGGCGAACTCCAATGGCGGCTTGCTGATGCCGCTGCCCGACAACCAACAGCCGCCCGCGGCGCAGCAGCCAAACGAATCTGTCCCGCAGCAGCAGCAGAATCAGAACAACGTTCCGCGTCCGCCGCAATCGCAACATCAACAACCGCAACAGCCGGTAGTTCACCGTCCGCCGCAGCCGCAGGATCAGCAACCGGCGAACTCCAATGGCGGCCTGATGATGCCGTTGCCGGATGACCAGCAGCCTGCGGCGGCCAAACAGCCGCAGCAGTAGTCGCCACCTCCGACAGCTCTTATTCAGCTTTCGTGACTGCCTGACCACGGGCCACGCGCCGACCCAAGTTGGTACAAAACGCTCCACGTTCCTGCTAATACGCCGGTTAGCTCAGGCGAACAACCTACCACTTAGGTAATACAATTCAGAAAATTGTTGACACATTAGGACTAGGGTGGGACACTTCGCGGAGAGCGAACCGGTGAACAACTAGCGCCCTTCAGGGTCCACTTCGTAACTGAAGCGGCTCACCGACGCCGATTCACGGGCAATCCCCGAAAGGATGAATCCAATGGCTGGCCGAGTCCTCGCATTATGTTTCGCAATCGCGATTCTGGCTTTCGTTCTAAGTTGCAGCCAAAACGCACAGCTGACTGGGGTCAGCATCACGCCTACGACGGTAGACTTCGAATCCAACATTCCATCACCATTCTTCCAGCCTACGAATGAGACGGCGCAGTTCACGGCCACGGGCACGTATGCGAACGGCAAGAACGGCTCGAACTACACCGAGGACATCACGGATCAGGTGGTCTGGCAAACCGTTGCCCCAACCGTGGCTACCATCACTTCTTCGGGATTAGCGAGTCCCACGGGATGCGGCGTTGGACTGATCAATGCAAAGGCCGGCAATGGCGGCTTGGTCGCCACAGCTACTGTCAATGTGTGCATGCAGTCGGCTAGCGGCTCGCTGGGCTCGTTATCTTCACTGAGGGTCGCTGCGCCGTCCCAGACGCTGAGCAATCGAGGCGACAAAGCTCGGTTCGTTGCCCTCGGAACCTACGTCGGTTCGAACGTGACTAAGGACATGACTGGCCAAGTGAAGTGGTCCACCAGCGATGCCCGCGTGGCGACGGTCGACTCTGCCGGACTGGTGACGTTGGTTGGCTCTTGCAGCAATATCGGGTCTGGTCCTGACGTAACGGTTACGGCGGCTGTGCCCGGAAGCGCATTCACGGCCTCGGCATCATTCGTCGTGGGATCGTGCGGCTCCAAGTAGTGCGCCTGCTCTGACCGTCCATGAGGCCGGCGGGGGATCGGGCAGCAGTTGCCCGGCGAGCCTGAGAGGGTCGAATGTGAAGTCCTGCATCTGCACGACCACGGCGCCCAACAGCGGAGCGGTCGGCGCAATCTTTAACCCGGCATCCCGTAACTAGCGAGAGGATCGTTGGATACGGCCAGCAGCAATGCTGGCCTTTTCTTTTGCGGCTGACAGGCGCTCGATCCCTCGATAGCGGGCTGGCGGGCTCCGGCATAAGCCTAAGCCGTTACGCACCAACATGTTGCGGACGTCCAAGCCTTGTCCGGCCCTCCAACGCTCGCCTTTACTAGTCGTTCAACCGGCACCCTTCGTCCGACCGCCCGTAGCACAGCTTTCCCAAAATGGCAAGCAAAAATCCCGCCCTCCCACTTTGGGGGGTTGACTCTTAGTTCTCCCGGTCAATAGACTTTAAGTTCCTGTCAGGAGGAACCAACCTAAACGATGAGAGGTGTTTAAATGTTACGAGTACTAAGCCTTACCGCGGCGACGTTAGTTTGCGCCACCGCGTTGGGCGCGGCACCCGGTAATAGCACACCGGATTCGCGAACAGGGACCCCAGGACAGACCCAGGACAGCAAGCCCTCCCACACCCGGAAACCTCAGGTCGGGAAGGCTTCTTGGTACGGCCGCATCTTCCAGTCCCACAAGACTGCCAGCGGCGAGCTGTACGACATGAACCAATTCACCGCTGCCCACCGGACTTTGCCGATTGGCTCCTGGGTCAAGGTCACAGACTTAAAGACGGATCGGTCGGTCGTCGTCCGCATCAACGATCGCGGACCGGTCGCCCGCAACCGCATCATCGACCTGTCCTACGGCGCAGCTAAGGTGCTCGCGATGAAGGGTATAGACCAGGTTCGCCTGGACGTTCTTCAGACCCCCGATATCGCAGAGATCGCCGAGAATTTAGGCCCGCAATAATCCAAGCATCCTGAGTTAAACTGGGAGCCGATGCTTACCCAGTCTCAGTCCAAAGATCGTCTCATCGTGGCGCTGGACGTCTCCAGCGCCGCCGCAGCTCGGCACATCGTCCAGAGCATCGGCGACGCCGCCAGCACCTACAAAGTCGGCAAACAACTCTTCACCGCCGAAGGACCGCAGGTGGTCCGCGACCTCGTTGCCTCCGGACGTAAAGTCTTTCTCGATCTCAAGTTCCACGACATCCCCAACACCGTAGCCGCCGCCGTCCGTTCGGCGTCGGATCTGGGTGTCTCGATGCTCACTGTCCACGCCTCGGGTGGCAGCAGGATGCTGAAGGCCGCCGTCGAAGCGGCAGCCCAGTCGTCGGCCAAGCCGCTGGTTCTGGCGGTCACCGTTCTGACCAGCTTCACCGATGCCGATCTCCAGGAAATCGGCGTTCCCGGAACCGCACTGAGCCAAGTGCTCCGTCTGGGAGCGCTCGCCCGCAATGCCGGCTGCGGAGGCCTTGTCGCATCGGCCAAAGAAGTCAAGGAGTTGCGGCGCGAACTGGGCGAAGGCTTTGCCATCGTCACGCCGGGAGTTCGTCCTGCCGGGTCTGCCGCAGGGGATCAGGCGCGAGTCGTAACTCCCGCCGACGCCGTCGCTGCCGGCTCGACCTATCTCGTCGTAGGCCGCCCCATCCTCGACGCTCCCGACCCAGCCAAAGCCGCCGCCGACATCATCTCCGAAATCGAGATGGTCGCCGCGTAGCTCGCCACCGATGCTCAGCCAGTCATGCAGCGACGCGAGGTAGAGTTCGAGCACCCAACAGGACGATCGTGCTCACGATGCGCAAAAACGTCTGCGGCTCCGGCGAGCCTTCTGCATCCTTGCGGAGTGATTCGAATGCGAAAAAGACGATGGCTACGACGACCTGGTCTTTGATGCGGCAGGAAATATCTATGGCACGACCGAGGAAGGCGGCACAACGCAAGCGCCTTGCGGTCCCGGCTGCGGCACGGTATACATGCTGTCACGCTCGCAGGGGTCGTGGAACGAAACTCTGAATCTACCAGTTTGGAGATGGTCCAGGATTCCCCCCTTACGCCGGCGTCGCTTTCGACGGCAACGGCAATCTGTATGGCACCACTCCTTATGGAGGCTCCGCCGATTCGGGCTTGGTCTACCAGTTGACTTCTTCTCATGGGTCATCGTCGCCGGCCATTCTCTACAATTTCCTGCACCAGAGTGATGGCGGCGAGCCGACCGCCGGCGTGTTGCTGGACGACGCGGGAAATCTTTACGGCGCGGCGGTGCCGGTGGCGGAGGTACGCTTTTCGAGCTGTCGCCCATGGGACTGGACTGGAATTTCTCGCTGCTCTATAGCTTCGAGTCTCCCGCTGACCCGTTTGCTAACCTCACCGCGGACGCTGCCGGAAACCTGTACGGCACAACTCTCAGCGGCGGTAGTTTTCATCATGGCAACGTCTTCAAACTTACGCGCACCGGCGACTCCTGGACCTATACCTCGCTGTACGACTTTACCGGCGGCAGCGATGGAGGCACGCCCTACGGCGCCGTCGCATTGGACGCAGCCGGCAACCTTTATGGGACTGCGTCAAGCGGCGGCTCAGAAACCGGCCAGTGCCTTATTGTCAGCGGTTGCGGCGTCGTCTGGCAGATCGCGCCATAATCGATCACTATCTTGACCCCTGACGCGGGTGACCCACGGTCTCGCGCTGTTCGAGACCTGGGTGACTACGATCACGCGCGGGTGCCCCACACATTCGCTCCTTTCGAATGTGTGGGACAACGGATCACCCTCGGGGAATCCGCTCCGCCACTACCCAACCCCTCTTTCGCCGCTAAGATGTTTTCGTGGAGAAGACAGTCTATCTGTCGCTGGGCTCCAACCTCGGTGATCGCGAGGGCAATCTCCGCGCCGCCATCGAGCAGCTCCGGCAACTCGGCGAGGTGGTCCAGGTCTCATCCTTCTATGAAACCGAGCCGGTGGAGTTCACCGCGCAGCCGTGGTTCCTCAACTGCGCCGTCGCGCTGCGCACCGAGCTCATGCCCAAACTCTTTCTGGCGAAGATGCTGGCCATCGAGCAGCATATGGGCCGCCGTCGTACGCAGCCCAAAGGCCCTCGCACCATCGACATCGATATTCTGCTGTTCGGAAATTCGGTGATCACCACGCCGCAACTCGAAGTGCCGCATCCGGCCATGCATCAGCGGCGGTTCGTGCTCGAGCCGCTCGCCGAGATCGCTCCCGACGTGCGCCATCCCATCTTTAAGCGCACCGTGCGCGAACTGCTGAACGCCCTCCCGCACAACGGCGGCCAGGTGAAGAAGCTGGCCTAGAGCGCTAACGCGAGGGGGCTGTCGTCGGCTAAAGAGGCTGCTGAAAAACTCGTAGCGCGACTCGCGTGTCGTCGGCTGAAGCCGACTCAGAAAAGGAAAGAAACGGCTTAGACGCTGGCCTGAAGGCCAGCACTACCCGAAAAACACGCTGCAATCGAGTTTTTCAGCAACCCTGTACAGCCGACTCTCTCCGCAATAGGACTGCTGGACGCGGGCCTGAAGGCCCGCTCTACCGATCTGACCTCAACGTATATCAGCGATTTGCCTGCGATTGCAGCTGATAGAAGACAGTCCGCAGATAACGCTCTGGCACGAACTCAGGACACAGCCCCGTCAGAGATTCGGTGCTGCCAATGATGAGGCAGCCGTCGCGCGCCAGACAGCGGGCGAAGTTGCGAAACAGCCGGGTGCGGTCCGCTTCGGCAAAGTAGATGGCGACGTTGCGGCACAGGATGATGTCGAATGGCGCGGGAAAGGCGAACGGCTCCAGCAGGTTCATCTTGCGAAACGAGGCCAGCGCGCGGATCTCGTCGCGAATCTTCCACTCGCTGCCTTCGCGGGTGAAGTGCTTTCCGGAGGCCTGAGCCGGCAGCCCGCGTCCCATCTCGAGATCGGTGTAGTGCCCGCGGCTGGCAGCGGCTGTTGCGCGATTGGAGATGTCCGTTCCCAGAATGCGAATGTCGTAGCCGTTGAAGTTGCCCAGCAGCTCCTTCAGGATGATCCCGATGGTGTAGACCTCCTGCCCGGTTGAGCACGCCGCGCTCCAGATGCGAATCGACATGGGACGCGCGCCCTTGCTCCGGCGATCGATGAGTTCCGGCAAAAGCTTGTGACGCAGCAGCTCAAACGGCGCGGTGTCGCGGAAGAAGGAAGTTTCGTTAGTGGTGATGGCGTCGACAATTTTGCCTCGTAATGTTTGCGAGACGTCGGCCTTCAGTTTGTAGAAGAGATCGGAGAAGCCGCTGGCGCCTGCCTCGCGCACCAGCCCGCCTAATCGTGTCTCCAGCAAATAGGCTTTGGACTGATCCAGAACTATGCCGCAGGTCTCCTGGACATAGCGCGACCAGATCGCAACTTCTTCCGCGGTGATGGCGACGCTCATGCTGGCCGCCCGCGAACCAGGTTTGCGATGCGCTCTGCCATGGCGCTCAAGGGACACACCATGTCGACTACGCCGGCTTCAACCGCAGCCTTCGGCATGCCGTAGACCACGCAGCTGGCTTCATCCTGAGCGATTACGGTCGAGCCGCCCTGCTTCAGCAGACGCAGTCCCGCCGCACCGTCTTCGCCCATGCCAGTCAGGATGACGCCCAGCGCCTTGGCGGGAAAATGATTGGCCACCGAGCGAAACAGATAATCGACCGAAGGCCGGCAACAGTTCTCCGGCGGATCGTCGGAGAGTTGCAGCAGGCGCGCGCCGTTCATCGCGGGAATCAGGCGCATGTGTTTCCCACCGGGTGCGATGTAGGCAGTGTTGGGCAGAATTTCCTCGTTATGCTTTCCTTCGCGTACGGGAACCGCGCTGTGCGCTGACAGGTTCGCGGCCAGCAGTTGGGTAAAAATCGGCGGCATGTGCTGCACGATGAGAATTGGTATCCCCATGTCTCCGGGCAGCGCGCCAAAGATCTCAGCCAGGGCATTCGGTCCGCCAGTAGAAACGCCAATCACCACCAGCTCCGGCTTGCGGCGAGTCGACACCGACGGCGTAGCGGGCTTGACGATCTCCGTCGCCGGCTTTGCCGCCGGTTCAGCGCGCTTCGCTGGCGCTACGCCGGCACGCAGAATGTTCTGCACCTCCAGCCGATGCGCGACCGCGCGGATTCGCGGCGCCAGTTCCTCGCGAATGCAGCGAAAATTTGCTTCCGGAGTTGATTCCGCCGGCTTGGTGATGAAATCGAAGGCGCCGTTTTGCAGCGCCTGCAGCGTCAGCTTGCCCCCGCTCAGGGTGAGGCAGCTGATCACCAGCACCTTGACGTCGAGGCCCGCCTGGCGCAGGGCGTCCATCACCTGAATCCCGCTCATCCCCGGCATCTCGATGTCCAGGGTGACCAGGTCCGGTTGCAGCTCGCGCACCTTCGATACGACCAGCGACCCGTTGGCCACGCCGCCCACAACTTCCACGTCGGGCAGCGAGCGCAGCGCCTCAGTCAGGACGCGCCGGTAGAGCACGGAATCGTCGACTACAAGAACCTTGACCGCCATCGCCAATTCACCGGCAGCCCGGCGCCACGCCCGAGGCCCTTTCGCCTGGCTTGAGGATAGGATTGTGGTCGAGCAGCGTCACCAGACCGTCCGGACAGCGATAGACTCCACGCAGCGCGCTCGCATGCAACGCTCCCAGATTCGCCGGCGCCGGCGACATGTTCTCCTTCTGCAGGAAAATCGTGTCGTCCACGCGATCCACCAGGAGCCCGACCAGCTCGCCCTCCGAGTCGACAATCATGATGCGGCTGTCGCCGCTGTGCTGGGCCTCGCCCAACTCCAGCCGCATGCGCAGATCGATCACGGTAACGATGCGCCCGCGCAGGTTGCGAATGCCGATGATGAACGGCGGCGCGTGGTGCACCGGCGTCACGCTCCCCATCTGCACCACCTCCTGGATCTGCGCGGCGGGAATGCCAAACATCGCATCGCCCAGGCGAAAGACCGAGACCAGAAGTGCCTCTTCGTTGCAAGTTTCGCTCGACATAAGGGACCGTCCGCACTTTCCTTGCTGATGAGTTGTACGTGTCAGTTTGCGCCGTTGCGGCTTGCCGACAACCGGCAACTGACCGACAACTGCTTCTACACGCTGAACTGCGCCACCAGCACCTTCAACTGCTCCGACAGACGCGACAGCTCGCTGGCGCTGGTTTCCACCTGCTCTCCACCTTCGCGAATTCCAGCGGTCGCGCTGTTGACCGTCGCGATGTCGCTGGCAATCGATCGCGAGACCGATGCCGTCTGCGCCACCTGATCGTTCACCTCGCGCACCAACGACGTCGCCTGCGCAATCTCGCCGGCTACGTTCTTGGTCACCGTGGCCTGCTCTTCGATCGCCGCTGCCGTACTCGCTACCGTGTTGCCGATCTCCTTGATCACACCCGTGATCGTCTCGATCGTCTGCACTGCACCGGTCGTCGAGTTCTGCACCCCGGCAATCTTCGCCTTGATGTCCTCGGTGGCTTCCGACGTCTGCTTGGCCAGTTCCTTGATCTCGTTGGCGACCACGGCAAAGCCCTTGCCGGCGGTTCCGGCACGCGCCGCTTCAATGGTGGCATTCAGCGCCAGCAGGTTGGTCTGCGCCGAGATGTCGGTGATGGTCTCGGTGACCTTGCCAATCTCCTGCGCCGCGCGTCCCAGCTCCGACATGATGGTCGAGATGGTCTGCGCCTGCGCCATCGCCTTTTCGCTGATCACGCGCGCCTTCTCCGAGTTCGACGCAATCTCGGCAACCGTCGAACTCATCTCCTCGGTCGCGCCGGCAACAGAGGTGAGGTTGGCGCTGGCACGTTCCATCGAAGTGGAGACAGCCGTCGTGGTGGCACACGACTCTTCGGCTGCCGCTGCTACGGTTGACGACTTCTCCGACATGGCTTTTACGCTGCTGGCCGTCTGCGTTGATGCTGCCGTAAGCTGGGTTGCCGACGAGGCCACCGTTTGCACGCCTTGCGAGATCTCGCGTAGCAGTTTGCGCAGACTCTCTGCCATGGTTTGCACCGAACGGCCCAGGTCCCCGACCTCGTCTTTGCGAGCCAACATCTCGGCGGTGACGTCCTTACTGATGTCGCCTTTACTGACGTGCTCGAGAAACGCCGTGCCTTCGGCCAACGGCTTGCTAATGCTGCGGGTGATCAGGATGGCGAAAACCACGGTCAGCCCAACCACTCCGAGTCACGATTGCCGCCAGAATCCAGCGAACCTTCGTCCCCAGCGCGTCAGCGGCGGTGGCCGATTCGTTGGCCAATTCTTCCTCCCACTGGCACAGCTGTCCCAACTGTTCGTCAATCGTCTTGAGTTGTTTGCTACCAGTTTCGGTAAACAACGTGATCGCCTCGTTCTCCTTGCCAGCCATGGCAAGGTCAACCACGTGCACGTTGAGCTCACGAGCAGCGGCCAGGGACTCGTCGACCTGAGCCATAAGCTGTTTGCCCTTTTCTGTCCGGGCATGCGCCCTGGCATCCGCCATAGCGGCCCGATAGGATTCGCGAGCCTTCTCCAGGGCGGCCTTGTACTCCTGTCTGGATTCCTGGTCCTTGGTGGTAGCAATGTGCCAGATCGCCAGGTAAATATCGGACACTTCTTTGGCAATGGTCCTGGTCTGCACTGCCTTGGTGGCGAACGTCAATGCTTCCTTCTGCGCTTGACTGGTGGCAGCCAGGCCCCACCACGCAGTTGCGGCCATTGCAACCGTGAGCAGAACCGAAATGCCAAATCCCACGGTCAGCCGTTTGCCAATTCGCATATTCGTCAGGTTCATCATGTTGGTAGTCCTCAATATCCAGCGTTTGCTACTGCCATTTCCATTCCACTGTTCTGCGGCGCAGCCGCCAGCAGACTGTGTACGCGGCCCATCAGGGCATCGCGATCCAGCTTGATCTGATAGTCATCGACGCCAACGCTTCGGCCCAGCGCCATGTCTTCATCCGAAGCCAGCGAACTCAGCGCAATCACCGGCAGCCGCGCGACGCGATTGTCGGCGCGGATGTGACGCGTCAAGTCGAGGCCGTTCATGTTCGGCATCTCGATGTCGGTCACCACCAGCTGCACCTTGTCGGGATTTTTCTGCAGCAGGCTCCAGGCAATCTCGCCATCCGCCGCGTCAAGCACGGCGTAGCCGTCAGCCTCAAGGAAGCGCCGCAGCTGCGAGCGGAAGAAATCCGAGTCTTCGGCCAGCAGAATCGTGGCCTGCTCGCCGCCGGCGGTCGGCACCGGACCCTGGCTATTGGCCTTGATCCCCCACTCGGGATAAACCGCGTCGACCAACTCCACCAGATCGGCAATCAGCGTGGTGTGCCCGCGCAGAATCGCCGAGCCCGCAATTCCCTTCTGCCGATGCGTCGTGCCGTCGATTGCTGCACCGGCTTCGGCAACATCCACTGGCATCGCGCCCAGCAGGCCGACCTCGCGCCCGTAGATGTTGGAGACAATCACCGCCAGATCGCGCGCGCCGGAAATGGTCTGCACCTGCGCAGTGTCGGACAGCGTCACCAGTGGCAGCGATTGATCGCGATACTTCATCGTCCGCCGCCCGCCGGCCGTCTCTACCTGCTCCGGCTTGATGCGCTCGATGCGGCGCACTGCGCCCAGCGGAATTGCGCAGTGCTCTTCCGGAGCGTTGCGGAACAGCAGCAGCGAATGGCCGTTCTGCTCGGCATCGCTTTCCTTCTCCTCTGCCTCTTCCTGATCCTTGGCGCGCTGGGTTGCCGCCGCTGAGGTGAGCTCGGCTTTCGCAGCCAGTCCAGCAGCATCGAGAATCAACGCGACCGCGCCATCGCCCAAGATGGTTGCTCCGGCATATTCCCGCGACTCTTTCAGGTGATGCCCCAGCGGCTTGACCACGATCTCCTCGGTGTTGTGGAAGGCCTGCACGACGAGCGCGTACTGGAACATGCCGGTGGTGATCACGGCAATTTCCAGTGCTCCGCGCAAACTGCCGCGCCGGCCATCCGAGCGGCGTGGAATCGCCGGCCCGGGGCGCGGCGCTTCGACGTTGATCACCGTCTCGCCCTCTTCGGTGTAATGCGGAGAACGCCGATCGGCGAGCGAGGCGCGGCGCTCCAGTTCGCGCTGGTCGCCATCGGCAGCGTACGTCGGCATCACGCCCAGATACTCATCCAGCCGCAGCAACGGCAGAATGCGATCGCGCAGCAGCAGAACTTCGGTTTCGCCGACAACTTCGATGCGGCTCTTGGTCTCCTCCGGACGAATCCGCAACAGCTCTTCCACGTTGATCTGCGGAATGGCAAAGCGCTCTCCTTCGGCCGAAACGATCAGGGCGGGAATGATGGTCAGCGTCAGCGGCAGCTTGATACGGAACTGCGAGCCCTGCCCCGGCGTGGAGTTGATGTCGAGTTGGCCGCCCAGGCGATCAAGGTTGGTCTTCACCACATCCATGCCGACGCCGCGGCCGGAGACGTCGGAAACCTTTTCCGCCGTCGACAGCCCCGGCAACAGGATCAGGGCAATCTGGTCCTGCGCCGACATGCCCTTCAGCTGTTCAGGCGTAATCAGCCCTTTCGCAAGTGCGGCTTGCGCCACACGCTTCCCGTCGATGCCTTTCCCGTCGTCGGCAATCTCGATGACGACTTGGCCGGCTTCGTGGCGCGCCTCCACGCGCAAAGTGCCGGTACGATCCTTGCCCACCCGCTTGCGATCCGCCGGGTTCTCGATGCCATGATCGATCGCGTTGCGCACCATGTGCGTCAGCGGATCGGAGAGTCCTTCCACCAGGCTGCGATCGAGAGCGACTTCTTTGCCGCGAATGTCGAGTTTGACCTCCTTGCCCAAGCTGTTGGAGAGGTCGCGAACCACGCGCGGCAGCTTGCTGAAGACATTCTCGATGGGCTGCAGGCGGGTCCGCATGATCGCGTCCTGAATCTCCGAGGTCACCTGGCTCAAGCGCTGGCCGGCGGCGTTCAGCATGCGATGGTTGTCCTGTACGATCGCCGCCTGAAACTGATTGCGGCTCAGGACCAGCTCGCCGGCGAGATTCATCAGCGTGTCGAGGAGTCCGACGTTGACGCGTAGAGTGTCTTCCGCAACCGGCAGCGTGCTGCCTGCCGGATGTGGCGTGTTTGTGGAGGCTGCGTTTACCGCCGGCACTAGAGGCTGAACTTCCTGAACCGGTGCCGTTGGCCGCGTTGTCGGGGCGGCTGGAGGAATGGCACAGACTGGCGTCGTGGGCTGCTCGGCTTTGGCCACGGGCGGCTCGATTCGCGGGGCCTCGACGCCAGAAGAGATGTTCTGCGTTTCGCCAGTTAGAGAATCGAAGAGCACTTTGATCTGCGCTGGTGGAAGTCCGGTCAATCCGCCAATCGCCGACGGCAGCGTCAACGTCGCAAAGATAATGGCCAGCGGCAGGCGATTGCCGAGCACCGCATCCAGGCCGCCGACGGCATTGAAGTCGAGCAGCACATCGAGAATCTCGCCGCAATCCTCCAGCTGATGGAAGAGCTGCAAGACATTCTTTCCCTGCCGTTCGATGTCGTGGATCAGGTCATATTCCAGCGCATAAACACAGCAGCCGGCCCGCTTGGCGCGTTCCAGATCGAGCTGCGGCAGGGCCATGGGCGAGCCCTGCAGCGTGGCGACTTCCACGGTTGTCGTCACCGTGGCCTTCTCCGTCTGCGGCAGGAACGACGCGGCCAGATCGACCAGGCCCTGCACCTCCAGCGCGGTGTCGGCCTCTTCGCTGGTCAGGGGCGAGTTCACCATGTCGCGCAGCTTGTCAAAGGCGGCCAGCAGGACATTGGTCACTTCGGCATTGGAATGAATCTTGTGCGAGCGCAGCATGTCGAGCACGGTCTCGGCTTTGTGCGCCAGCTCCTTCACTTTGTTAAGCCCAAGAAAGCCGCTGCAGCCCTTGATGGAATGGGCCGCGCGAAAGACTTTGTTCACCAGCTCGGGGTCCGCGGACTCGCCCGCCTGTTCGATGGCCAGCAGATCGGCCTCGATGGTCGCCAGATGCTCGCGCGACTCGGTGATGAATCCCTGCAGGATTTCATCGTCCAGGGCGAAGCCCTCATCACTCATGGCTCGGCTCCGCGGCCAGCCGTCCGCTGATGTTGAGCCGCGAGACCAGCCGCATGCTCTGCATCAGCCGCAGAATTTCCGGGGCTGTATTCACCACCGTCAACTTGCCGTTCTTCTGTGCCAGGGTGTTGCTGGCGGCGATCAGCAGGCCGATGCCGCTGGAATCGACCATGCGCGTTTCGGCGAGATCGAAGATGACCTGCTGCGTGCCTTTCTCGACCTCGGCCTTCAGCGCCTGTTGTAGTTCCGGCACCAGCACCACCGTCAGTCCGCCATTGACCATGAGCCGACAACCGTCGTCGGTATGCTCCATGCGATAGCTCGACATTTCCTGCTACCTACCTTCCTTGGTTGTGTTGATCCACAAGGTCACTTGATTGCCCCGCTGGTTGAAAGCGATACGCCGGGCATAAATGCTGGCCACCATCAGCCCGCGTCCTTCGACTGCGGTATCTGCCGGCAAGCCGTGACGAACCACCCGTCGCCAGTCGAACCCCGGGCCCTGATCGGTGACGCGCAGGCAGATAAGCTTCTTGCCGATGCGCAGGCCGAAGTTCACGCGCGCATTGGCCACACCTTGATTGCCATGCAGAATCGCGTTGTTCAGGCATTCCCGCGCCAGAATCTCGACCGCGAACTCTACCTCTTCCAGATGGCGTCTTCCCAACAAGCCGCGAATCTGCTCGCACACCCGTTCAATTGCCGCCACGCGAGAGGGAATCGTCAAACACAGCTCGCTATCGCGGTCGTGAACTGCTTCTGCGTCTTCGGTCGATGTGGTCAATTCTTCCGTCCTGTTATCATCCGCCGGCTGCGGAGCTAAACATCGATGCCCATCAGCAACACGTCGTCCTCACAACTGCCCGACGAGCAGTAATCGCTCACCGTGCCGCGCACCGCCTCGTCGAGCGGAAACTTCTTCCAGAAGCCGAGCACATCCAGCAGTCCGCCGACGCCGCCCTCGCGGGTATCGGTGGTATCGATCAGCCCATCGGAATACAGAAACAGCCGGTCGCCTTTGCTCATGGACATGTCACGGCAATCGAAAACCGCATCATGAAAGGCGCCGATTACGTCGCCTTCGCCCCAGATTATTTCCGGCTGGGTCTCGTCCTGGCGAAGCAGAATGGCCGGCGGATGTGCGGCATTGACCAGTTGCACCTGTCCCGAAGCCCGATTCAGCCGCGCATAAATCATGGTGAAGAAAACACCCTGCGGGAGAATGCGCCGCAGCGCGCTGTTGACCAGGTGCAGAACCTCGCGCGGCGAGTTCACGGCGTTGCAGTATTCGGACAGCAGCGTCTTCAGCGCCGCGGTCCAGAACGACGCCCCCAGATCATGTCCGCTGGCGTCGGCGACCACATAGTCGATTACCTCGCCGGAGACGGGTATCACATCGTAGAAGTCGCCGCCTGCCTTCAACACCTGGGTGAACGACACGCGAAAATGCCCTTCCGGAATATCTTCCGGCCGCGGCATGAAGGCCTCTTGTGCCGCCGCCAGCTTTTGAATTCTCTGCGCCTGCAGCTCAGCCAGAGATTCGTAGGCGCGTTTCAAGCGGATGTGGGTGCGCACCCGCGCAATCACTTCGCGCACCGCCAGCGGCTTGGTGATGTAGTCCACCGCTCCGGCATCGAAGCCCGCGACTTTGATCGCCAGCTCTTCATGGCCGGAGATGAAGATCACCGGCACCTGGCCCAGGCCGGGTTCGTTTTGCAGGTTGCGGCAAATCTCGATCCCACTGGCGTCGGGAAGTGAGACATCCAGCAAAATCAAGTCGGGATGATGTTCGCGAATTTCCCGTAATGCGCCTTGCCCATCGTGGGCGATGCAGGCGCGGAATCCGATCTGCGCCAGCGCCCCTTCGATGATCTGGCTGGTCACTCGATCGTCGTCGGCCACCAGCACCAGCGGCCTGCGGTCCTGCCGCGCGGCGAGCGACTGCAACAGCGGAGGAGGCATGGGATCGGGGTTGGCGGCGGTTCTTCCAGAAGTTGCGGCTTGCGCTACATCGGTCACTATGGGGCCCCGGAGGTCTGCTGATCTTTGCGCGCATTTAAGCGCACAGGGATTGCATCGGCAGCCGTGGGAGGTGACTTGAGATCCGGGCGGTATCGCAGAGGCTTGGTTATTTCAGCGTAGAAACTTGTACCCCAGGCTGGCGTCCTAAACGCTGGTCGCGAACCTGGGGCACTGGTGAATAATCGTTTGCGCAGGCTACTGCAGCAACCCGAACACCGCGACTCCGGTTGGCGTTCCCACAAACACCTTGCCATTGGCAATTACCGGGGTGATGAATTTATTGCCGGGGCCGAACTGATCGCGCGATCCGGCCTGATTGCTGTTGTACAACTCGTGCCCCAGGTTGGTCGCGTCGTAGGCATACAACACCGCTGGATTGCTGTTCGCGATCGCCCACACAATCGCATTCGACGTTTGATTGGCAGAAACCGTCGGTGTCGTTCCCGGATAGACGAACGACTCCGGCGTCTGTGAGGTCGGGCTGGTCGATAGCATGGCGTTGGAGAAGGTAAACGCCTTCAACGTGTCGGTCTGATCGCCGTAGTAGACCACGCCGTTGAAGTAGGCGGGACTTGCCCACTCCCCTCCCGGCAGCGCGCCGTCGATCTCCTGATAAATGGCGCTGTCGTTGTCGGGATTGAATTTGCCCATATTGTCGCGGTTAACGATGTAGATGTTGCTGTCCTTGCCGGCGCCCACCGCGAGATGATGCACGCCGCCGTTGTTGTCCTTGATATCGGGCAGCACGATCGCCCCGCCGGAGCCGAGGTCTTCATCGTTGTCCGATTCCTGCACCGTGTTGTACATGGTGAAGTAGTCCACCACGGTCAGCGTGCCGGTGGAGTTGGATAGCTTCATGAAGGCGTTGCCGTAATCGCCTTTGCTCGGAAATCCTTGCGAGTTCAGCGTCGTGTCAAAGACACCATTACCATCGAGGAAGTAGATGTTGCCGGAGGAGTCCGCGGACAGGCCCTCGCCCGCCATCCAGATGGCCCCTTCATCACCGTTGGGCGTAACGTCGATAACGGTGCTTTGCTGCAGGGTGCGGGAGTTGTACGCCATGATCCAGCCGGTATAGGGGCGGGAGTCGCAATGCGAGGTGAAGGAAATATACAGCGTCGAGCCGTACTCCAAAATGGCGGCCCGCTCGGCGAACTGTGCGGGATTGAAGATGACTTCGCCGTTCTGGCTTCCGTCGCCCGTACCCGGATACATGGCGCTGATCTCCGTTGGCCCACCGAACAACTCGGCCCCAGTCGTCAGATCGAGCGCATGCAGCCGCTGATGGTAATTACCGGAGGAATCCTTGGTCATGGCGACGAAGTACAGGGCTCCATTCGGACCATTGCCTTTGTCGATCACCGGAGTATCGGTGATCCCGATCGTGGGTGAGATCTGGCCGCAGCCGTGGTCGTCGCTGGGACTTTCGCCTGATTTTAAGACCGAAGTATGCCAGAACTGCCGGCCCGAGTTGGCGCTGAAGGCATAGACACTATCGTTCTCAGTGACTACGTAGACCGTGTCGTTCAGGCTGCCGTTGATGTTCTGCTTGTTGACGAAGAGCGGCTGCGCATCCACATGGCCATCGACCGTGAAGAAGTTGATCTTGCCAAAGGTGTTGAAATTGACGTTGCTAGTCGTCAGCGTGGTCTCCTGCGATGTATATCCCTGGCGGAAGACGTTGTAGTGATAGGTGAGAACGTCGGTAGGGTACGGAATCGTCAAAGGCGGCTTGTTCGGCGATGCCGCCGGTGTAGTGGCGGGCGATGCCGCGGGCGTGGCAGAATCGGCAGCAAAAACGGTGCTGCCCCAGCACAGCAATCCCAGGCACAGGAACAACAGAACGGTCATTCGAGCTCGATCTCGCATGGTCCCCCCATCGAAAAAGACAATCGTCGGAAAAGTATATGCGAAAGTGGCGCTGCGTTGTGTCAATTTCGCACGATCCGGCAACGCAGCAAGTGGCCTGTTCGTGCCACAAAATCGATGCTGGTTCGGCGTCGGAGGTTGTATTGCCTCCTAAGTAACATTTCCATGAGCTCGCTCCGGGTGGTACCCTGACACTTGACGCGCTGGTTTCTCTTGGAATTCAAGAACGACGTGATCATTGATTGGTAGAGGACAAATCAGGATCTTTCCCGGCTTTTCCTTCGCAACCGCGTTCTTCCATCAACTCAACTAAAGCGTTCGGTTGAGTGCGATTGTGTCGTTTCTGTCATAAACTGTTAACTACCGCCCAACACTAGAAAGACTCAGTAAGGAATGGCATCCAACGGCTTTTATAGCAGTTCCTCGCGCTTCGGCAACATGCGATCGCTGTTCAGCATGTTCTCCAGCGATCTGGCCATAGACTTGGGAACGGCGAACACCCTGGTCTATGCACGCGGCAAGGGCATCGTGGTCAATGAGCCCTCCATTGTCGCCATCAACAAGAATACCGGTGACGTCGAGGCCGTCGGCAAAGAGGCGAAGGAGATGCTTGGCCGCACGCCCGGCAATATCGTCGCCATCAAGCCGATGAAAGACGGTGTCATCGCCGACTTCAAAGTCACCGAGAAGATGTTGAACTACTTCATCCAGAAGGCGCACAACCGCAAGATGCTGGTGCATCCGCGCATCGTCATTGGCGTTCCTTCGGAGATTACGCAGGTGGAAAAGCGCGCGGTCATGGACTCGGCCTATCGCGCCAAGGCCAGCGAGGTGCATCTGGTCGAGCAGGCAATGGTCGCCGCGATCGGCGCAGGCCTGCCCATCACCGAGCCCAGCGGCAACATGGTCGTTGACATCGGCGGCGGCACCACCGACATCGCCGTCATTTCGCTGAGCGGCATTGTTTATTCGCGCTCGGTGCGCATGGCGGGTAATCAGATGGACGAAGCCATCATGAATTACCTGAAGCGCAAGTACAACCTGCTGATCGGCGAGCGCACGGCGGAGCAGATCAAGATCGAAATCGGCTCGGCGTATCCGCTGGAGAAGCCGCTGACCATGGAAATCAAGGGCCGCAACCTGATCGAGGGCGTGCCCAAGACCATCACGATTGACGACAGCGAGATTCGCGATTCGCTCACCGAATGCGTTTCCACCATCATGAATGCGATTCGCGTGGCCCTGGAGCGCACGCCGCCGGAGCTGTCAGCCGACATCAGCGATCGTGGCATCGTGCTGACGGGCGGAGGCGCGTTGCTAAAAAATCTCGATAAACGCATCCGCGAGGAAACCGGGCTGCCGGTCTCGATTGCCGACGACCCATTGTGCAGCGTGGTTCTGGGTACAGGAAAAATGTTGAGCGATTTCAAGCTGCTGCGCAAGATATCGATTGACTAGTGGTAGAAGAGCGGCGCTTCAGCGCCGCGCCTGGTCCACATCTTTCGAGGGCTTTAGCCCCGGCAAGTCCGGCGGTCGATCGCCGGCAACAGTATGGATACCTTCATTGGCCGCTACAGAAACCTGATTGTGCTGGCGGCCATTCTGTTCGCCCAGATCATCGGCCTGGCGATTCAGGTTCGCCGGCCGTCCGATGTGGGCGAAACCCGCCTCATTCGCCTCTGGGCTGTCTCTGCGGTCACTCCCGTCGAAAGCGCTGTCATCCACAGCCAGGACTGGGTGAAGAATCTCTGGACCAACTACATCTACCTGCACGGCGTTCGCCGCGAGAACCGGCAACTGCGCGCGCAACTGGAGCAGATGAAGATTGAAGAGGCGCGGCTGAGCGAAGACGCCCGCATGGCGCGGCGTGTTCAAGCGCTCCTCGCGTTTAAGGAGCAGTATGTCGATTCGACGGTTGCGGCGCAGGTAATCGGCACCAGCGGCAGCGATCAGTCGCGCGTGCTCTACATCGACAAGGGCACCAACGACGGCATCGCGACGGACATGGCCGTCATCACGCCGACCGGCATCGTCGGCAAGATCGTGCAAGTGTTTCCCGACTCGGCGCAGGTGCTGCCGATCAATGATCAGTTCAGCGGAGTGGGTGCAGCGCTTAAGGATTCGCGTTTGCAGGGCATTCTGAAAGGCGGCGCCAACGGCACAACGACCCTGCAGTACATCATGAGCGATGAGAAGGTCGTGCCCGGCGAAGATGTCATTACCAGCGGCGGCGATCGCATCTTCCCCAAAGGCCTGCCGGTGGGTAAGGTCGTCTCGGCTGAGCCGGGTAAGGATTTGTTCCTGAACATTCGCGTGATTCCCGCGGCGCGACTGGATCAGTTGGAAGAGGTTCTGGTGGTCACCAGGATCACCGAGAAGATGCCCGACGCCAAAGATCTCACGCCGTTGCGCGCATCCGACATTCTCGCCGAACGCCTGCCCACGGTTCCGACGAAGTCTGAAGTCGATGCGGCCGGCAATGCGAAACCGGGGAGTGCAACAACAGCACCGCCTGGAACCACGGCTGCGGCTGGAACTGCGTCACATCCAGCGGCAACAGGGACTTCGACGAAGCCAAGCACAGCTGGCGTTACCGTGAATAAGCCAGTCGGCACTGCGAATCCATTGCGAGCGACACCATCGGGCACAAACGGCGCTGTGAAACCGAAGCCGGCAACTCCTGCGACTGGTACCGCAACCACGAAACCGAAGCCGCCGAGTGGCGCTGCATCCAACAGCGAAACCGACACGAATGGCGCATCCGCTCCGCAGCAGCAAACTAAGCCTGCTCCAGAACCAGCTCCCAGCGCGCCTTCCGAGCAACCCTCGACTCCTCCTACAGGAGCGCAACCCCAGCCATGAGCACCCGAGTCATGCCGTTCCGCGGAAGCCTTACATCTCGCGAACAGGTCTCGGTCTTCGAGTTCAGCTGGCCGGTGATTGTTTTCGTTCCGCTGGTTGCGGTGCTGATTCAGATCTTCATTCCGGTGAAGGTCCGCTTCATGCCGATCGTCGACCTGCCGTTTATGGTGACGATCTTCTTCGCGACCGCACGCCGCAATCCGATCACCGGCTGCCTGACCGGCTGCTTCATCGGACTGGTGCAGGACCTGTTCGCCGGTCCGAGTCACCCGCTGGGAATGTACGGCATCGCCCTGACGGTCGTGGGCTACCTGGCATCGTCGCTGGGGGTGAAGATTGACGTCGAGAATCCCGGCACGCGCTTCCTGATTACGTTTGGATTCTTCGGCGTTCACCAGGGCGCGTATTACGGTGTGGCGCACGGGCTGCTGCGCCAGGGAGTGCAATGGAACTGGAGCCACATCGCGATCTCCGCCCTCGCCAATGCAGTGATCGGGGTGTTCGTCTACAAGTTTCTGGACAGGTTCAAACAGAGATAAGGGCCAGCAGTCAGAAGAAAACTGCCGGAGAAACGCCGAACCGTGCGCTCAGGCGGCGAATATGCTCCTTGGTCAGCTCACGCTTACCGTGCAACACTTCAGAGACAACACTCTCGGTGCCAAAGATCCCAGCCAGATCCTTCTGCCGCAGGTCGTGGGCTTCCATAAGATGGCGTAAGACGTCCAGCGGTGGCGCGTCCGGAACCGGGTCGCTCTTCCGCTCGAAATCCTCCACAAGGAGCAGAAGCAGGCTCACAAGCTTCTCCTCCGCGCGCGTCAAAGACTTCTTGCTGGTGAGAGCTTCCAAGCGACGGATATAGAACTGGTTTTGCCTTTCGTCGCGAATGACCTCAGGCCTGATTTCCTGAAGCAAAGCTGCGTAATTGTTAGTCAGAGAGGTCATTGGATTGGTCTTAGCCCATGATAACGGCAACTCCCTAGCGCCCCAGGGCGCGACACAAGAAAGCCCACCGCTTCAGCGGTGGGTCGCCAGTCAAGAAACCACCGAGTGCCTCGGGCACGGCACAGCCCCGCGCCCAGGGCGCTGCCCCGCTCGCAAGACCAGGCCTATGCACTGTATTGATTAAGAAACTCCGCCCCTTTTCCCTCTGCTCTGGTTCTCCGAAAAGGACTACAATACACACAAGTTCTGTTCGTCACGTGTCATGAAGTCGGCTGATTTTTCGTCGAGAACGGTCTGCCCACAAGGAGCTGTTTCGGCGCGATCGGTTTCCAACCGTGCGAGTGGTAATACCTCGGAAAGAATCAGTCCCTGATGTTAGGTCGCGAGGAAAAAGTCTCTCAGCTCCGCCTCACCGCAGTGCAATACGTCCTGCTGGGGATTTTTCTGGTGCTGGCCTTCGGGCTGTGGCGCCTGCAAGTCGCGCGCAACGATTACTACAACACTCTGGCTGAGCAGAACCGCGTCAAGCAGGTTCCCATCCTGGCGCCGCGCGGCAAGATTCTCGACCGCGAAGGCCGCATCATCGTCGACAACTATCCGTCGTTCTCCGTGCTGCTGCTGCGCGATCAGAAGCGCGACCTTGACGCCGATGCTGACATGATTGCAGCCGGCCTGCACATGCCACCAGATGAGTTGCGCGCGCGCCTGAAGCGCATGGCCGCAGTTCCCGGCTATCAGCCGCTCTTCCTGAAGGACGACATCACGCCCGACGAGTTGGCCTTCATCGAATCGCACCGCGCCGAGTTGCCCGAACTGGAAATGATTACCGTTCACCGGCGTTTGTATCCCAAGAACGGCTTCATGGCGCACGTGATTGGCTACGTAGGCCAGGTCAGCGAAGACATGCTGCAGCAGCCGCAATGGGAGCTGTATAACCCGGGCGACATCGTCGGCATGTCGGGCGTCGAGCAGTACTACAACGATATTCTGATGGGCAAAAACGGCTCGCGGCAGGTGCTGGTCAACAGCCGCGGCAAGGAAGTCGGCACGCTGAGCGATGTGCCCGCTGTTCCCGGCAAGCAGCTCAAGCTGACGATCGATCTCGATCTGCAGATCGCAGCCGAAGAAGCGCTGGAGGGCAAGCCTGGCGCAATCGTCGCGATGAATCCGCAGAACGGCGAGATTCTGGCGATGGTCAGCCGGCCGGCCTTCGATCCTAACGAGTTCGCGGTACACATCAGTCGCGACGAGTGGAACGCTTTGGTCACCGATCCCGGCAAACCGCTGCTGAACAAAGCTATCCAGGCGCAGCTTGCGCCCGGCTCGGTCTTCAAGATCATCATGGCGACGGCGGGCCTGCAGGAAGGAATTGCGCAGGACCTGATCGTGAATTGCGGCGGCGGCAAGACTTTCTACGGCCGCTTCTTCAAGTGCTGGATCTCCTCGACCCACGGCTCACACGGCTCGGTCGGCATCAGCAAGGCGATCTATCAGTCCTGCGATTCATACTTCTACACGCTTGCGGAGAAGCTGGGCATCGGCAGGATCGCGAAGTACGCTACCATGCTCGGGCTGGGTCAGAAAACCGGCGTCGATCTGCCGCAGGAAGTCTCCGGCGTGATGCCGTCGGAAGAGTGGAAGATCAGGAACTTCAAGCAAAAGTGGTATGCGGGCGAGACGATCTCGGTGGGGATCGGCCAGGGCGCGGTGGCGACGACGCCGATTCAACTGGCGCGCGCCCTCGGCGCGATCACCAGCGGCGGCGTGCTGGTGCGGCCGCACATCGCTTTTCCCGATCAGTTTCCGCCGGGATTTAAGCAGGTTTCGACTTACGAGAACAAGGTCAAGTTCGATCTTGATCAGCAGAACTGGGTGACGATCACCGACGCGATGGCAAACGTTGTCTCGCCGATAGGAACTGCAGGAAGCGCGCGGCTGCCGGGCATCGACTTCGCCGGCAAGACCGGTAGCGCGCAGACAATTTCCAACGACCTGAAGAAGAAGCTGGGCGCTGAGGGCAAGAAGGACTACAAAGACAACGGATGGTTCGTCGGCGTGACGCCACGGCGCAATCCGGAGATTGTTGTGGCTTGCCTGTTTGAAGGCGGTGAGCACGGCGCGCTGGCTGCTCGCGTCGCTGCCAAGGTCATCGCGGCTTACGTCGCAAAGAAGCGCCGTGTCGAAACCGAAGTCGCGAAGGCGAACGCCGGCGGTAACAAGCAAGCGGAAGTTGCGGCGGTGTGGCACGACGGAGATGCCAAGAATCCGGACAAGCTGCAAGCTGGACGCTTCGCGATTTCCACCGATACTGCCGTGAAGCCAGTGAGCGCAGCGCCGGGCGTCGAGGCCGATGAGAAACCGATTCCGCAGGCCGATCTCGAAGCCACGGAATCGCACGCCGAGATGGCGCATCCTGAGCCTGCAACTCCCACTCCGTCGGAGCCCAGCGCCCTCGACGCGAAACCTGCCGGCCAGCCCGCGCAGCAACCTCCCGCCAAGCAAAAGGCGCACGACACCACCGCTCCAGTTGCTCCTCCAGCCGTCGCTCTTCCCCGGAGACAACCTTGAGCCGTTACGTCTCCTTCCGCGACTTTGACTGGGTGCTGCTGGTGCTGGTGCTTCTGATCTGCGCGCTGGGGGTCGTCGAAATCTACAGCGCAACCCTCAACACGAAGTTCGTCGGCGTGCACCTGAAGCAGGTGTACTGGATCCTCGGGGGGGTGGCGCTGATGTTCATCGTCAGTGTCCTGAACTATCAGGCGCTGCTGGAGCGCGTGCCGCTCCTCTATCTGATCTCGATTGCTTCTCTGCTGGCGGTCGCAGTCTTCGGTAAGAAATATCTCGGCGCGCGGCGATGGGTGCAGCTGGGATCGTTCCACTTTCAGCCGTCGGAGTGGGTGAAGCTGGTTCTGATTCTGGCGATGGCAAAGTATTTCGCCGACCAGAAGACAGAGTGCACGGCGCAGGACATCGTCAAAGCCGGTGCGCTGGTCGGAGTGCCGATGCTGATGGTGCTGGTACAGCCCGATCTCGGCACCGCGCTCACCTATTTGCCGATCGCCATCATGGGCCTGTTCCTCGGCGGGATGAAAGCCAGGCACGCGGTCGTGATCCTGCTGATTGGCGCTCTGATGGCGCCGGTGGCTTGGCATGTCCTGAAACCGTACCAGCGTGACCGCCTGACCAGCTTCATCCAGCCCGAGGCTGATGCCCAAGGTCACGGATATCAGGTGATTCAGTCGCTGGTTGCGGTGGGATCGGGCGGGATCTTCGGCAAAGGGACCGCCCACGGCAGCCAGACGCAGGGACAGTTCCTGCCGGTACCGCATACCGACTTCATCTTCGCCGCGTTCGCGGAGGAGCACGGGTTTATAGGCGCGATGGGCGTTCTTTTGCTATACTTTGTGGTACTGATGCGTCTGATTCAGAACGCTCAGACGGCCCCTGACCGGGCAGGAACCTTCGTCGTCATGGGTGTGGTTGCGGTTCTCGCATTCCATCTCCTGGTCAACGTCGGAATGGTGGTAGGCTTCATGCCGGTCACGGGAATCCCCTTGCCGTTAATGAGTTACGGGGGATCGTCGGTACTGTTCATGTTCCTGGCGCTGGGTATCGTGATGAATATCCGCATGCGCCGGTTTGTGAACTGAGACCAAAGATTTGTTGTTGCAGGCGCCCTTGGGCGCGAACCAGAACAGCCGGCCGCATCCGCCGGGAAGCCATTGCAGACGAAAACTCTGGCTTCCGAAGGATGGCAAAAAGATTACGACCGCCCTCACGAACGAGGGCATTAGCCGGCCGTCAGGAGATACAGGCCGGACAGGATTGCAGAGCACGTAGTTCAAGGCGGGGAACGGCCCACCGGCTGTTTGCGACGAGAGGGGTTCGTCGAGAAAATACAGCCGGGTGTTGACGCCACAAACCTTGTACGACGCGCTTCATACGGTGCACAAGATTCCACAAAGTGAAGCTTTACGAATCAGGTCAGGGCCGCACCCGGACGAGAGTTCCGGTGTGTCTGCCTAACTTCGCCGTACCGTTTTCCTGTCCTTCCGTAACCTGCGTCCGGTCTAACCGGAGCATCCATGAACAAAGAACTTTACGTGTCCTCCACGCCGCACGAAACCAAGGTGGCGCTGGTTGAGGACGATCAGCTAGCCGAAGTCTTCTTCGAGCGGGAAAACGAATACACCTTAGCGGGATCCATCTATAAAGGCCGCGTGACGCGCGTCCTGCCCGGCATGCAGTCGGCCTTCGTCGACATCGGGCTGGAGCGCGACGCGTTCCTCTACGTCTCCGATTTCCTCGAGCTTTCTGGCGAAGACGATGAGGACGGGGAGTTCGGCGAGATTCCCGCACCACGCGGAGCGATCGAGCTAGGCAAACCGCAGTTGCAGGAATCCCAACCGGCCGAAGTGCAGACAGCTGCTTCGGTTTCTGCTGACGAAAGCGACGCCGATCTGGAGCCGATGTTCGACGAGGAAGCGCCGGCTCCGATCGAAGGCCAAGCCGAATCGACAGCCTCCGAAGAGCAAGAGGATGATGGCACTCGCCGTTGGCGTGGACGCCGGCGTCGTGGCGGACGTCGCGGCCGCGGAAATCAGCGGAACGAGTCGGCGCCCGTGACGCAGACGGCACCGCCGGAAGAGCCTGTAGAACCTCGCCCGGAACCGCGGCACGAATCGCGCTACGAATCGCGTCCGCGGCAGGACTACGCTCCACCGGCCGGATACCAGCCGATCATCCTGCCTGGCGAATCGATTTCGAAGTATCGCAATCTCTCGCAGCCCGCTGCCGAGACGCAAGCCGAAGTAGAAACCACATCAGCGCCGGTTGAAGGCTTCGCTCGCGCAGAGCACGCCGAGACCGCCGCAGGCTATGCGGAAGAGATCGCGGAAGAAGCAATTCATCTCGATCAGGGATTTGACGAGACTGAGTCCACGACGGAAACTTCAGCTATCGACGCGCCTGAGCAAACTGAGGAGCACGCGAGTCGCGAGGATGAAGCTGCTCCAGTTGCCGAAACCGAAGTCGCCGCGGTGAAAGCAGAAGAGCCACCGCGCAGAGGACGGCGTTGGGGATTGCGTCGTAGGGGCAACGTCGCTGCGACCGAAGAGGCAGTCGCGGCGCCGGAACAACCAGCGACCGAGACCCAGAGCTCCGAGTCGCCGGAAGGCCACAAACTCGAGCACTCCAATGAGCCCGCTGCCGAGACGCCGGTACATCATGTGTCCGAATCGCCGCTGTTTGAGCGCGAGCACCTGGAAGCGAACGTCTCCAGTGAATTGACGGCTGCGGAGCAGCCTTCCGAATCTGAGGTGGAGTCGCATCCCGTCAGATCTCAGGCGCAGAGCACAAGCGAAGTTCAAACCGAGCACGAGGTAGACACGCCCGCGGGCAGCTTCGATCTGGTCGAACATGAGCAGCACGCCGCTCCGTTGGTCGCACCGGAAGGTCGCACTCTGGAGCACGAAGTTCTGGAGGACGAAGAGGCGGAGTTCCAGGCTGTGCCCGACGACTTGAACGCGATGCGTGAGGTTGCCGGCGACGAAGAGCTTGTTCTGGAGGAGGAGACCCTCGACGCCAACGGATTCTCCGATCGCTGGGTGCCGAAGATTGAAGACGTCGACGAAGATGAGATTGTCGCGGCGGAAGAGCGCGGCGAGAAGATCTACGAAGCTGAAGAAGAAGAGGACGAAGAAGCCGAAGGCGAGGTGGAAGAAGTTGCCGATCGCGCTGAGATTCGCGCCGCTACTCCTACTGCCGGATATCAGCAGCGCAACGTGCAGCGTCCCGGATACGAGCGCCGTGGAGGCCGCTTCGATCGCGATCGCGGGCGTCGTGGCGGATCGCGCCGTAACAACGTGCGCATGCGCGGCAATCGTAATCAGCCGCTCATCACCGACTTGCTGAAAGAAGGTCAGGAAGTTCTGATCCAGATTGCCAAGGAGCCCATCGGCAAAAAGGGCGCGCGCATCACCAGCCACATCGCGCTGCCGGGACGCTTCCTGGTTTACATGCCGACCGTCAATCACGTCGGCGTCTCGCGCAAGATTGCTTCCGACGAAGAGCGCCAGCGGTTGAAGCGCATCGTCACCAGCGAGCGCGAGAACGGTTTGGGCGGCTTCATCGTTCGCACAGCGGCGGCCAACATCAAGGAAGAAGATCTGCGCGCCGACATCCGCTTCCTGAAGCATCTGTGGCATGAGATCAAGGACCGCGCCGAGAGCAGCAAGTCGCCGGCGCTCATCTATCACGACCTCAACCTGGTGGAGCGCGTGCTGCGCGACCAGGTCAACGCCGACTTCTCGCAGATCTGGGTCGACACCGAAGACGAGTACGAGCGCGTGGTGCGCTTCGCCAACCGCTTCCAGCCGTCGCTGGTGCGCCGCATCAAGCTCTACACCAAAGACACGCCGCTGTACGAGCAGTTCGGCATTCAGGAAGAGATCAACCGCTCGCTCAAGTCGAAAGTATGGCTGAAGAGCGGCGGCCACATCGTCATCAACCAGACCGAGGCGCTGGTCGCCATCGACGTCAACACCGGCAAGTTTGTCGGCAAGACGCAGCGGCTGGAAGACACCATCGTGAAGGTCAACGTCGATGCCATCAAGGAAATCGTGCGGCAGATCCGGCTGCGCGATCTGGGCGGCATCATCGTCATCGACTTCATCGACATGGACGAGCGCAAGAATCGCCAGAAGGTGATGATGGCGCTGGAAGACGCGCTGCGCTACGATCGCGCTCCGTCGAAGGTTCTCCAGTTCAACGATTTCGGATTGGTGGCGATCACCCGCAAGCGCGTGAAGCAGTCGCTGGAGCGCACGCTGGGCGAGTCGTGTCCGTATTGCACCGGCGCGGGATTTGTGAAGTCGGTGCCGACGGTGGCCAACGAGCTCTACATCGAGATGCGCAAGATGGCCAAGATCCACGACAAGGACGACATCACCCTGCGCGTGAACCCCGAAGTCGCGAAGTATCTCAAAGCCAACAACGGCAAACTCATCGGCGAGATGGAAGAGTTGACGGGCAAGACCGTGCTGGTGAAGAGCGATCCCGCGCTGCACCAGGAGAACTTCGATATTCACTGATTCGGACTATTGGGGTATGGACAAAACATCTCTCGGTGGACCTGGAGCTTCGGCGAGCAAGCTGATGGGGTCGGACCAGTCCTCTTCCGATTCTTTAAGACAGGAGTTCGAAGCACTGGCCAGCGACTGCGGTGCATTTTTTGAGTCTCTGAAGGATGTCACGGAGAAGGCCTCGGCCTACCAGAAGGAGACAGGCAACTGGAGGTCGGAGAAAGCGTTCTTGTCGGCGGAACAAAAGCAGGGCACTCAAGATCTGCAGGACAGACTGGTAAGGCTTGGAAATCGGCTTGTGCCAGCGTTAGAGTCGTCCCCGCTGCTGGACGCATCCGATGTGAGAGTCACCAGAGAACGACTAAGGGCAATTAGGGGAGCGATCCGGTTGGAACAACACTTTCACGACGACGAACATGGCGTTTGGAAAACTTATGATTCCAGCTTAGAGCAGGCTCAGGGGAGCTATCGGCACTTAATTCATGCCGTGCGGGAGGTTCTTCCGATGCTCGCTCCTTCCAAGAATCAACCGCCTTCAGCGATTACGTTCGCCGAACGCCGGAGATTCAACGATACCGCCCAAATTCTGCCCTCATCATGATGCACATAGATGACTCGGTCGGAAAGATAGAAGACGTCAAGCGTGGTATTCAAATCGTTTGCAAAGAATTTGGCATTGAGGCCAAACGGGCTGATGACATTGAACACTCGGATACCATCACGAAGAGAATACGGACGAGATATCAACGTCAGAGTTTCTCATCGCCGACCTAACCGGAGAGCGCCCCAGCGTCTACTACGAGGTGGGATATGCACATGCCATTGGTAAACGAGTGATCATGTACCGGGAGGAGGGGGCTAAGCTGCACTTTGATCTGCTTGTCCACAATGTCCCAACTTACCGTAACGTCACGGACCTTACGGCTAAACTCCGCAAGAGGCTTGAAGCAATAACAGGCCGGGCGCTAGACCAGTAGGTCACAGCTGGATGGGGGCGGGGTGCCGCACTCATTTATGGGTTTCGAAAGAAGTGCCGTCGGCTGAAGCCGGCTCAGCTTTCAAAACAACCGATGTGACGCGGCGCTGAAGCGCCACTCTACCTTAGCTGGCCTACTCTGCCGCGGCTTTACCTTACCGCTGCCCTGCTCTACGCCGCTCTACCTTACCGGGACGATTGCAAGCGCTTCTTAGGCGCGCGTCGAGGCGCGGGAGCAGGAGCAGCGCTCGCTTCCGCCGTTTCCATCAGGAGCCGCAGGGCGCGGTTCACCGATTCCGAGTCTGGAAACACGCGCGCCAATTCCGGTTCGATCAGGATGAGGTTCGTGCCAGCCATGGCCTGGCGGTAGTACTTGCCGCGAACCATTGGACCCAATTGAGACAGGTCATACTCAGGGCGCAAGTCATCACTTCGCCTGGCTTTCGATGCCTTCTTCATATTGTTTGCGCTCTCGTTTAGTCACCTTTCGTGCGCTGATGATTCTCGTTCGATCTCCACGCTGGCAATGCGCCACGAAGATCAGACCGTACCGCGCGGTCTGTCCGATGGTTATCTCGCGTAGCTCCGCGGCGGAGTGATCCGGGTCAGAAAACGTCGACGCGAATGGATCGAGAAAGACGGTTGATGCCTCTTCAAAGGATACACCGTGTCTCTGGAGGTTAATTCTTGCCTTCGCCGCGCTCCATTCGTAAATCACCGATCAGTTTAGCTCACTGGCACGTCAGCGACGGCGTGGTCGAGAACTTCGCCGTCAGCGTACCTTTGGTCATGTAGCCCTGGGTGAAGTACATTCCAAAATATCCGTTGCCTTCCTGCGGTTCATTGGCACAGCCTGCCAGGCATCCTCCGGCCGGGCAGACATCGCCAAACTCAAACAGAAAAGGCGCCAGCGGTCCGCTTACCTGGCTCTGGCAGGTCGCGCTGACCATGTCGGTGATGAAGCTCTGCTCGTTGGGCACCTGCTGCTGCTGGTACACGTTGGGACAGCCGGTGTTGTAGCCGGTCTCGCCTAGGAAGACATTGGCTGCTCCGCACGAGGCCTGGTCGGTGGCGAACACGGACTGCACTTGCGTCCAGCAAGTTTGCGCCGGGTTGGTTCCGCTGGGCCAGACGGGCGGCGTACTGGCCACACCGCCGGACGAACCGACGGAGCAGTAGACGTGGTCGGCAATGTAATCGACGCCGGTCGGTGGAGCGCTACTGCTACAGAACGTCGCTGCCTGACCCTCGATCAGCGAAACGATGATCTTGATACTGCCGAAGCCGGCAGTGTTGAGCGCGCTGCGCAGGTTCTGAGCGGCGGTGGTGATGGTCGCGGCCGACACCTGCCCAAGAATCTCGTTGCCCAGCTGAATTCCGACGACCGTTCCATTCTGCAGAAACGTGTTGATCGGCGCGACATACGTGGCGTTGGGATTGTTGGTGCTCGATTCGCAAAACGTCGCCGGGTTCCACGGAGTGATGTTGCCGCAGGTGCCACCGAAGAGCGCGGTCGCGTAGTTGGTGCCGCAGTACGGGAAGGGCTGGCCCGAGTACGTACAGTTGGTCAACGAGCTCGACGCGGCCAGTCCGCTGACGCTGTCATCGTAAAGGCCCAGCACAACCTTGATCCCCGCGCTCTGCGCTGCCGTCAGGATGTAATAGTTCGGCTGATAGATGGTGATGGTACCGACGTCGAGCGACTTGATGGTATTCAGGTCCGAGGTGTAACACGCCTGGCAACTCGTCGCGCAATTGGACAGCTCAGTGGAACAGTCTGAGTTAAAGCTGAGCTGAGGGTTACACGCGGCGGGCGAGTTCGAGGTCCAGTTGTCGTCGCTGCAGCGGCCCTCCGGCGCGTAATCGACGTTGATTCCGCCGAAGGCGGGCGCAGGGCTGGGAGAGGGACTGGGGCTGGTTACCGGCGAACTACCGCTACCAGCATTACCACTGCCGCCGCATCCGGTGGCGGCGAGAAGGATCGCGACCAGAAAGATAGGTGCCAGCTTAATGGACTGCGAGACGGCTAGTCGGGGATTCGTGTTTTGATCTTGCATACGCATGGTTGTTTGCAGCGAGGACGCTCCGGCATCAAGGCTGGGTTCTGTACGCGGCAATGTCAAGGAAAAATGTTGGCTGAGCTTGATCGCGAGCCCACTCATTCTAACTGCAGGAATGAGTGGGGACCCGGCTTGATGCTAGCGCCGCTGAAATGTTTTTCACTTGCGGCGCTCGCTGCATTTGATAACCTATCCTTTCCCGCCAACGCACCACAGGTTTGCGACACTGTCGTTCGCGGCCTAATGAAAGCCGCAGATCACCACACATTATGGCTAACGGGTTACCAGATTTCCTGCTGCAACAAATGCGAGACGGCGCCACAGTACTACTCTTGGATGCCGGGGCTTCGATCGGTACGTCCTCCGGTGCGGGCTCAAAAGCGCCGACCACACAAGAGCTCCGCAATATGCTTTCGGACAGGTTCCTCGGCACGCATGTATCTTGACAGCTCGCTGGGCCAATTAGCTGAATTGGCGATCAACGAAAGTGACTTGAATCCAGCTACCAGCCTTCATGAGGGACAGAATGGCACCGCTGGAACCTGGGAAGCGCACAAGAAGCTGTGTCACTTATCCTGGTACGGACTGGCAACCACGAATTACGATCGCCTAATAGAAAAGGCATACGAGCAAATGTGCGGATGCACCCCAGAATGCGCGACCGTTAATAGAAAATGGGGACCGTATAGAGGACAATCAACGCGATCCACAAAGTGTAGTGCTGTTAAAGCTACATGGTTGCGTCACACGAATTACCAACCCCGAATGTCCGCTTATTCTGACCACGGATCAGTATGTGGAATATCGCCGGGGCATGCTCCGCCTGTTGACGCTTAAGACCTGGGCTTTTGAGCATCCGTTGATTTTCTACATCGCTTGCAAGACCCCGACATCCGAGCCATTTTGCTTGAACTCACCAGCTCTCCAACTCGCGCCCGAGATATTTTTTGTTGCTCCGGACGTCGATGAGATCAAGGCTCGCTACTGGGATTCGAAGAAGATAACGGCAATAAAAAGTTCATTCGACGACTTCATGACGGCCGTGGACGGACTAGTGCCCCACATTTCCGTAGCCACTGGGTGACGAAACGAGATAACGCGCATCCAATCGAAGTCAAGTTAAGGTCAGCGGCGTAACCCTGAGCAAATTGCCGCGTAATTTGGATGTTGATGTCGACTACGTCCGAGCTATCTCCGCAACCGAACACGTCGATCCAAGAGACTTCTATAAAGGCGTTAACAAGGTTCGCCGCTGTCGAGCGAGTGCTAGACGTGCGCCGCGAACTGGGGATACGCTTCTGGCCGACTACTTCCTTCGGGATCTCGAGCAACCGGAAGACAGACCGGAGGTCCTCCTAGTGAAGGGACACGCCGGGTCCGGCAAGGACTATCCTCCTCCGTCGCGTCGCCTGGGATGCATCCCGGGATTACGATTGCATTTGCCTTTTTGTGAAGACAGACGGGGTGATTAGCATTGCCGCGTTGCAGGAGATTATTGGCCTCTGCAAACAGAGGGTATTTTTGTTTGTTGACAATGCTGCGAACAGAATTCGCGAATTGCAGTCCGTGATTAAGAATATCGGGCCAGAAGGCAAACTGCTTACACTGGTTCTGGGTGCGAGAATCAACGAGTGGAATATCCAGGCGCAAGAGCTCAGGCTCGGCCTGACCGACGAATACGAAGTCAGATACCTGCGCACACGCGAGATCGAGACGCTTCTCGCACTGCTTGAAATACACAATGCCCTAGAACCTTAGGCCGGCTAAATAGAGAGCAAAGGACGCTAGCACTTGAGGAACGCGCTGGGCGACAGCTGCTTGTCGCCCTTCGCGAGGACACCCTTGGAAGACCTTTTGAGGAAATATTGGTTGATGAATTTAATCGTATCCAACCATAAGATGCCCATGCGAATCTATGTCGCGATCTTCGTCTTGAACAGGGTCATATTCCGGTACTGGCTGGAATAGTGGCCAGAATTCATGGTGTACCCTTCGATGAATTTAGGAAGCGTTTTTTCTCCCCCTTGGAGCACTCGTTTTTTCGGCAAAGGATCAAATATACGAGACTATGAGTTACAGGGCACGGTACCCTCTTCTCGTAGAATTGGTATTTGCCCGCATCCTGTGGAAGGCAGAAGAGCGGTACGACACCTATCTGAAATGCCTCAAAGCGTTAAATCTTGCATACTCGATTGATGCAGATGCATTCCGCCAAATGATCCGTGGGCGCAACTTAGTAGACTTGTTTCCGGATCACGATGTGAGCGGCATGTTCGACGCTGCCCGGGACTCTCGGAGAAGGTCCTCGCATACTTTCATCAAATGGCTAATTACGAGATGCACCGACCTGGTGGCTCAGTTAGCGAAGCCGACCGGCTGCTTAATCGCGCCCACGAGTTGGCGCCATGGGATAGCGCAATCATGCATTCCATGGCGGAGCTTAAGCTAAAGGCTGTGGATAGAGGCAAGACCGAGCTGGAAAAGAGCAAGCTGCTACGCGAGGCCGCCGACCTGTCCAAAAAATTGATTTCCGGCGAAAAGAATAATCCGTATTCCTACCATCGCTAGAGAAATCAACCTCGGAATTTGTCGGACGGAATTGGCGAGGGGCCAGTGACGCCGAGATTGAGAAGAACATTAAAGAAGTGGAACAATGCCTATTCGACGCTTTGCAAAAGTTTCCGGGAGACCCATACCTACGGGAACCGAGTCGCAGTTAGCTGCTTTCTAAAGGATAATGAGCGGGTGGTCACTGCTCTTGAAAAGCGTTCTCAGCTATCCGAGGAGCATCTTCATAGCACTTCGCTCGGCTTCTATCTGCCAAGAGAACGGACAGCTAGAACGCGCCGGGGATGTATTGCAGAGCGTCGTGCCAAGAAAGCGGATGCCGATTGCACTATGCCTTGGCCAAGCTGATCATGCAAATGCCTGCACAAAAATCCGAAGTTGGTATACCACCTCCGCGGTCCTTCACAGACGGGGACCAGAGCTACGACGCCCGTATCCTATATGGGCGGCAGCTGTTTCTAGACGGTGAGTTTGCGAGAGCCGAAAGATATTCCAATCGCTTGGCGAGCTGAGGCTTAGTCCAGCTGTGAGGAACAAAATACTTTATCCACTTGCGGGAAAAAGCGAAGGACAGATAGTCAAACTAGAGTCGACCTATTGTTTCATCGCGCGTGATGGCGCGGGGGACTGGGTATATGCGCATGGCTCCAAGATCGATGACGGGATATGGAAAGTATTGACTCGCGCAACCCGGGTCAGATTCGAGGTTGGCTTCAATGCCAGAGGGGCTGTGGCGTTTAACGTTGAACTTGTCGGCGCCACACCTCCGGCGGCGCCCCCGCAGATGCCGCTCTTTAAGTCCGGGGCGAACTAGGGTCCGCCGGGTGCCACACACATTCGCGGTTTTCGAATGAGGGGAGGGCGAAGAAGTGTCGCCGGCTGAAGCCGGCTCTGCCATCCTGGAGAGAGCCGATCGGCACGAGTGAACTCGTGCCCTGACACAAGGCGGCTTCAATGATCAGTTCGTCCTCAAGAATGATCAGGCTCTCAATGATGAAGCGATGTGGTTACGAAGGTGCGAATACGTGATTACGTTGGGCACCACCTTCGTAATCTTGACGACGGAGGGAAACGCGGTACGCTGATAGGTTGGGCAACGTGTATCCAATGGCCGCGGAAGGATTCGGGCCGATGTTCTTTGACATATCGAATCGTCGTTGGCCTTGAAAGGCGAGGCCCGCAACCATGGCGGGTAGCGCAGTCGGCGCGGCACGGCCAGTCGTGATAGGGGCGTCCGACGGTGAGTCCTGACCGATCAGGGCCCAGATCGGGATCGGAAGCTCGGGGAACAGCAACAATCGCGACCGTAAGTCCTTGCGGCTCAAGATTATGCTGTAAGCCATTGCGGCTCAAGGTTTTGCAGACGTTAATGCATATTTCCAATGTTTTCAAGATTTTGCGAGGCGCGAGGGGGGAGGGGGTATACCCGGCTGTCAGTTGTCGGTGATAGGTACTGCTGCTACTAGCATTACCACCACCGCCGTATCCGGTGCCGGCGAGAAGGATCGCGACCAACAAAGATCGACATCAGCTTAAGGAGTTGGGAGCCGGCTGGTCGGGAATTCTTGCTTTGAGCTTGCATACGCATGGCTGTTGTCACCACGAGAATCTCGATATTCACTTGTGGCTAGTGACCGGGGGCTGGATGTTTCCAAACACACTCAATTGTTGCGCTGCGCCCGCATAAACCTTCCCGTTGGCAATCGTCGGGGTGGCGAACTTCACCGCCCCTCCGACGAGGTCGCGCATACTGTTCTGGTTGCTGTCGTAGAGTTCCACGCCAAGATTGGTGGCATCAAAGGCATACAAGACCTCATTGCCGTCGTTGAGATTGGAATCGGTGAACAAGGCCCACACAATACCGTTCGTGCTCCCGTTGGCCGACACACTAGGCGACGGCCCCAGGTACGTGAAGGTTACTCCCGTCTCGGACGTCGGAGTCAGCGAGAGTAATCCATCTGTCAGGCTATAGGCCTTCAAAGCGTCCTGAATACCTCCGATGTATACATTTCCATTCCAGTATGCGGGACTCGAAAGCACCGCCTGCAGTTCACCCGTGATGCTTTGCACGATCTGAGAATTATTATTTGCGTTGAAGTGTCCCATGTTGTCCCGATCCACCAGATACAACGTTCCTTCTTTTCCGACTTGTATGACTTCATGGACATGAGCGCCAGGTTGGTCTGGTAGCAGGAGCGCTCCACCTGAACCGAGGTCGATATCGCCAGCCTCGAGGCTCCCTTCGTCATACGGCGTAAAGTAGTCGCTGGGAGCAAAGGAGGATCCGCCGCTCGCGATCTTGACGATACTGTCGCCGAAATCCACCGGCGTGCCGGAAGTATCAAACGTACCATTTCCCGTGGGTACAAAGAGGTTTCCGGAGGCATCGGCTCCTATCCCCGCACCACTCATCCAAATGCCTCCCAGTTCGCCATTGGCCGTGGTGGCCCACACGGATGTTTGCGTCAATGTGCTCCTGTCGTATCCCATCACCCAGCCATGAAACGGCGGATTGTCGCAATTCGATCCCCAGGCGATGTACACAGTTCCATCGCTCAGAAGAAGGCCGGGACGATTCAGCTGCATCAGCGGATCGAAGGTGATCACACCGCCGGAACTACCGACGCCGCTTCCAGGTACTTGTGCGGTGATCGTAACCGGGCTTCCAGTTTGCTCAGCTCCGGTTGTAAGGTCGAGGGCATGCAAGCGATGAAAGAATGCGCCGTTCTCTTTGGTCTCGGCAAGAACATAAATGGTATTCGTGCTGACATCAATAACCGGAGTGCTGGTAATGCCGATCTCCGGCACAATGGCGTCGCAATTCACATCCTGGCTAGAGACCGTTGTTATTCCCTGACTCGGATCGATGAAAGTCGTTTGCCATAGGGGATTTCCATTACCGCCGGCATTGCTGTCAGCATCGAACGCGTACACGCTATCATGCTCGGTAGCTACCAAAACCAGGTTGTGTACTCCACCTCCAGGAATGCTCACATTAGGCAGGTAGAGAGGCTGGGCATAGAGATAGCCGTCGACCGGGTAAGAGAAGAGTTTGCCAAAACTACTTACGTTGACATTATTGGGATTGAGTTTTGTTTCGTTGACGTCCTGTCCAGTACGAAGAACGTCGTTGTGTGCTGTGGTGACGGCTCCGAGCGGGGTTGCCACAATCTTAAGCATCAAGGGATCGCTGATGGTTGCGGGGTATAGGTCTGCAGCCTGGACCGTGAAGTTAAATGTCCCCGCCGCTGTCGGTGTACCCGAGATAACCCCCTCACTCGAAAGGTTGAGGCCGGCGGGCAAGTCGCCGGAGACCAAGCTCCACGTATAGGGTGGAAATCCTCCAGACGCCGAAAATACAGCACGGTAGGGAACGCCTTGCCCGCTGGCCGGCAATGGAGGTGCGGTTATAGAAAGACCCGGACTAATCGCGATGTTGAAACTCGCCTGCCCGGAGATGTTCCTGTTTTGTGAATCTTGTGCCTGCACGGAAAATGAGGACTTGCCGGCTGTAGTCGGGGTCCCTGAGATGACTCCTGTGCTGTTGTTCAAAGCCAAACCCGCTGGCAGCATGCCGGAAATAATGCTCCACGCGTAAGCTGAGCCGCCGTGTACCGACAGCGTCGCGCTATAGGGAGCATTCACCTCAGCGCTTGAGAAAGTACCGACGATTGAGAGAGCAGGGTTGATCTGGAGGCTGAGGCTGGCTTGCGCCCTAGCCTTGGTGGCTTGTGAATCCTGAACCTCTACCGTGAATGACGCCGTACCTGATGCCGTTGGCGTGCCAGTTATCGCGCCTGTACTGCCGTTCAAAACCAATCCCGGCGGTACCGCGCCGGAGATAATACTCCAGCTATACGGTGAAACGCCCCCACTCACTGACAGCGTCACGTTATAGGGAGAGTTCACTGCACCATCCGCCAGGGTTGCGGTGTTGATCACGGGAGCGCTGGGCTGGGTGGGAGATTGAGTCTGGGAGACCTGATTCCCTCCTCCACAAGATATGCAAAAACAGAGAAAACACATCAACCCAACACAGGCAAACAAACGGATCGGCATCCCTTTACTTCTCCTGGTGAGAAATCGCCCTTATTTCTGGCACACTCCGCCGGAAGCCCGCCGCTGAGGTGACTACAACCGTTGAACGCCGTTCTAAGGTCGCCGCAACAGCGGTTAGCGGACGGTTATTCGTCTCGGAGTTCTCGCACTAGTCATAACAAGGTTTAGCCGGAAATGCCATCACTTAATTGTTAGCTGTGCCTTCAGCGAGGACCCCTGTCGAGCGGCCACCCAAGCGGCTTCTGCTCAGGTGGGATTTTCGCTCGAACGAAAACGGCCTCTATCTCCCGCGATGAGGCGTCTTGGAGACCGATCGCTACTTGGGTTGGGCCACGATGCGCAGATAGGGTCGCGGCGCGCGCCAGCCTTCGGGATAGATCTTCTTGGCTTCGTCGTCGGAGACCGATCCGGCGATGATCACGTCGTCGCCCTGCTTCCAGTTCACCGGTGTGGCGACTTTGTGCTTGGCGGTCAGTTGCAGCGAGTCGATGACGCGCAGCACTTCATCGAAGTTGCGGCCCGTCGTCATGGGATAGACGATGAGGAGTTTCACCTTCTTGTCCGGTCCGATGACGAAGACATTACGGACGGTCATGTTGTCGGCAGCGGTGCGGCCGTCGCAGCCACCTTCGGTTGCGGCGGGAAGCATGCCGTAGAGCTTCGATACCTTGAGGTCGGTGTCGCCGATCATGGGATAGTTGGGCGCATAGCCCTGGGTCTCCTTAATGTCGGCGGCCCAACTCTTGTGGTTGTCAACGGGATCGACGCTGAGGCCGATGATCTTGGTGTTGCGCTTGTCGAACTCGGGTTTGAGCTTCGCCATGTAGCCCAGCTCGGTGGTACAGACAGGCGTGAAATCCTTGGGATGCGAGAACAGGATCGCCCAGGAATCGCCGATCCAATCGTGAAACTTGATCGGTCCTTCGGTCGTCGTCACTTCAAAATCCGGCGCAACGTCGCCGATTTGTAGGCCCATATGATCCTCCTGAATTTATTGTGAAAATGTGCACAAGCACTCTATCACGGAGGGAACGACGATCCTTTTACCAGGTTGAATAATTCAATCGGCCCGCGCTTCCGCATTCTAGCGGCGGTTGTCAGGCTTCTCCGCTATTACCATCAAGTTGCCGAAAAGCCAAAGAGCGCGCTTGGAGACGGCAACGTAGATCTTTCGCAGAGTGCGATGGGCAAGGCCGAACTGCGCCAGCTTCCAGTCGGACGCGGTGCAGACATGCCGCTCCAGCGAAACCACGCGCAAACCGGCCTGGTTCAGCAAGCGCTTGAGTTGCCGGATGCCGAAGCTCCTCTCTACCGTTCCACGAAAATAGTCACGCACCTCCGACAATCGGCGATAAGGATTGTAAGCATAGGGCTCGTAGAGAAACATGCGTCCGCCGGGCTTCAACGCACGCGCCGCTTGCGCCAGCGCCCGCGCGGGATCGGGCATATGATGCAGGCTCTCGTTGAAGACAATGAACCCGACGGAGGCCGGCTCGATCGGCAACGACTGCGCGTCACCGGGCAGATACCTTGGCGCGGTCCGGCCGAAGTGGGCGCAACGGTCGCGCGAGATCTCAAGCGCAATCTCATTAACGTCGTTGGCGATCATCTTGTAGCCGCGCGCGGTCAGATATTCGGACTCGCCGCAGGTGTTCGCGCCGACGTCGAGGACCCAGTCTTCCGTGCCAGCAAGCGCGCGTTCGATCAGCTCAACCTTTTCGGCATAGCCGGGATCGTCGCGCACTTTGGCCATGACGTCGGTTGTGAGATAGCGTTCGCGCAGCCGGTTGACTTGCGCGATCTCAAACTCCCGCTCCTCTTGCGTGGTAACACTCGCCAATGCGACCTCCTGCCTGCCAGGAGAACCGGGGGTTGAGGGCGCTGAACAATCGTGAGGGTCGGAATTGATAACAGAGGGAAACGGCCAATCCTGCAAAAGTGCCCAGACCGCCGTCGAATCGGCAACAATAATCATGAACCAAGTTTGGCGGGCGCTCAGTGACGGGCATCACAAGCCTGCGGCGCAGAGCTCAGACGGCCCGCCTGACTTTCATTTTCCGTATTTCTCACCGTCAACCATAGCGAGCGCAATTGGCGTTATATTATCCGCGATCGTTCCCACCGTGCTCGAGGAGGAGCTTATGCTGGTCCCCGCATTACGCGGCTACGGCCCGGGCGTCTTCATCTCCTACAGCTTCGCTGACGCGGCGCTCGCACAGCAACTCGAATCCGCGCTCACCGCAAGAGGTTTCCAGGTCCGGCGCGAAGACGAGGTCTCGCTCTTCAACGAGAAGCTGACAGAAGCCATTCCCCGCCGCATGGCCGATACGGAAGTTTTCATCCAGCTGCTGACGATTACCGCCAATCGCTCCACCTGGGTTGCGCGCGAGCTGGATTGGATGTTCGAACAGCGCACAGCCGGAACCGGCGTCATGTTTCTCCCCATCGTGTTCGACAAATCCACTTTGCCGGAGGCGGTGAAGGAATGGTGGTTCATGGATATGCCCGGCACAAGCTGGACCGAAGCAGCCCTCGACGCAGTCGCTCGATTCTGTCTGAGGAGCGTGCATCTTCTGCCGCTGGCCAAGGACGATCCACTCAGAGTGGTTGATGCCGAGCTCGAAGCGGTGCTGGCAAAGCTCCCGCAGGACGGCAGGCGCATCATTCTCGACAGCGATGGCAAACTCGTGTGCTGGGCACAGGAGACCATCGCGTTTGCTAGGGGCATCGAGTCCGAACATCGCGACGCGTTTCTGGCTCAAGAGGAAAGCCGCTTCGATCGTCTGATCACCCGCCTGAAAACGCGTGACGAGGTGCTGCGGAAGCTGGTGCTCGAAGTCATGCGCGAAATGCAGACCTATACGGACGAGCCAATCAAAGATGCGAAGAAGCCTCTGAACTATTTTCTGCGGATCATTCTCAGCGATCTGGTTCTGGAGCGCGCCGAAGTTGCACCACCGGAGAGTTCGTTGCGCACCTCCCTGAAACATCGCATCGAAGCTGCCGAGAAAGCCGGTTCGCCGAATTACAGTCGCGGGTTCCTGAATCCCGGCTTGTACGCCTGGGCCTTCGACATCCAACGCGACGAAGACTCACTGTGCGAGATGGACTTGCTGGCGCCCGGGTTTGAAACCATCATCGTGCACATCCCACGCTCCGTCTTCGGAGATATGGCGAACCTCTACACCCGCTCCGCCTACCCGTTCGATCCGCGAGGCGAGCTGCTGAGCGGCACCTTCATCAACTATGTGCTGCCCCAGATTGCGATCCACGCCGCCTACAATCTCATCAATCCCACCACCATTCGCCAGGATCTGGAACAGAAGTATGCCTGGCATCTCGACCAGTACAGGAAAATGGGCCTGCACTAACGGCGTGGTGGTTCACTTACCCGCTTGCCGAACAATGGGCAGCTCCACGAAGCTCTCTTCACCCGGTGCGTGATAGATCCGCTGCGTCGCCTTCCTGAAGTCGTCGGGCTTGGCCCAGAAGATGTTGTCCACGAACGTTTGCGGATTGCGATCGTACAGCGGAAACCAGCTCGACTGAATCTGCACCATGATCCGATGTCCCGGCAGGAAGACGTGGTCTGCCGTCGGCAGCGCGAATTCGTACAGCAGTGGTTTGTCTGGAGTAATCGGGGTCGGATTAGAGAAGCTCTCGCGATATCGCCCGCGAAAGATGTCGGCCGAGATCATCAGTTCGTAGCCGCCTATCTTCGGCTCGGGCCCAACCTCATCGGGATAGACATCGATCAGCTTCACCACCCAATCCGAATCCGTGCCGCTGGTCGACGCCACCAGATGCGCTACCGGCCGCCCGGCAATCTTCACCGGCGCGGTGAGCTTCTCCGAAACAAACGACAGCACATCCGGGCGCGCCGCCACTTCGCGCTGGTCGGTCACCAGCCACGTCGACCAAGTCGAGCCTTCGCCATAACCGAACGGCTGCACGGGTCGCACCAGATACGTCACCGGCTTCACCGGATCGGAAACGTACTCGTCATAAGCCGCCCCTGCCGCCGGCGCCGTAAAGCCCATCTTCAATCCTGGCTCTAGATAAAGCGGCTTCGACTCAATCGTGCACCCGCTGGCACATCCGGACGGCCAAGTCGCAAGCCGCAGCCAGTTGTTCGTCCCTGTCTCGTACGCCGTCACCGGCGCGACATCCGCCTTCGGCGCGCCATCCTTCAGATACTTCGCCAGAAACGGAGCCAGCACCTGCTCGCGAAATTCCTTACCCGTATCCGCCGGGAACTTCAGCGCTCCCAGACTGCTGGCCTCACCCGTTTCCTGCCCGTGATACCACGGCCCCAGCACCAGAAACACCTTGTCATTCTGCGTATCTTTCGGCTTGATCGCGCGATACACCGCCGTCGCGCCGTAAATATCTTCCTGATCCCACAAACTGTCCACTAGCAGCACCGGAACCGTCAGCGGCTGCTCGGCTAGTAGACGATCTACAGCCTGCTCCTGCCAGAAGGCGTCATAGCTGGGATGGGCAACAATCTTGCGGAAGAATCCTGTCTGCTCCAGCCCATGCAACCGTCCCATCTCGCCCGCCGAACCCGCAGCCATCGCCGCATCGTAGTCATCCGCATAAGCCGACCACCACGGCGGACCGCCGGCGCGCCCTGCCTCCTGCAGCTGGAAGTACAGCAGCATTTGCTCACGAAACGCGCCATAGTGAAACCAGTCATCGCCCATCCAGCCATCGACCATGGGGTTCATCGGCACTACTACCTTCAGCGCCGGATGCGGATGGAACATCGCCATCAGCGACGTGAACCCGTCATAGGAAACTCCCAGGATGCCAACCTTGCCATTGCTCTCCGGAACATTCTTCACCAGCCAGTCGATGGTGTCGTACGTGTCGGTTGCATGGTCGACCGGTGTCGGATTCAGCGGCCCGCGCAGCGGACGGTTCATCACATAGTCGCCCTCCGAACCATGCTTGCCGCGCACATCCTCCACGACAAAAATGTAGCCGCCTTCCACAATCACGTCCGCCGGGACTGTTGGCCCCTGCAGGATGCGCGCCAAGCTGGGGCTCGCCGCGTGGTTCACCCGATGGTCCGCGTTGTACGGCGTGCGAGTCATAAGGATGGGCGCATTCTTGGCGCCTTTGGGAATCACGATCACGGCGTGCAGCTTTGTGCCGTCACGCATCGGAATCATCACGTCGCGTTTCTCGTAGTCGAACGTCGTCGTGACCTGCGTGAATCTCTCCGGGATCTCCGTGGGCAAGTCGGGATACTGCGAAGGCGCCGCTGGCTGAGATTGCGTGTTCTGACCGAAGGCCGCCGGCAGAAACGAGACGAATATGAGAGCCAGAACAACGATTGACAATGCGCGCAATGCAACCCGTACGCAGACCATCCAGACACCCCTCCCACAGCCGCATAGGATATGGGTTTTCCTGCCTGACACGCAACTGACGGGCATGAATGCTCTCTGTCATCCTGAGCGAGGCGCTTCAGCGCCAAGTCGAAGGACCCCTATAGCGGGAGCCTCACCTCGCAGCAGCTTTCTTAGGTAGAGCTGGCCTTAAGGCCAGCGTCCAGCCGGTGATTTATTAATTCTGAGCCGGCTTCAGCCGGCGATTCTGTGCGGGCACCCCACTAATGCGCGGTTTTCGCAGGAGTGGGAAGACGCGACCCCTTCCCTCGTACAATCATCTGTTCTAGTGAGGATCCCCATGCCCACCACCTCGCCCACGCGCATCGAACAAGACTCGCTCGGCCACAAGGAAGTTCCTCGTCACGCCTACTATGGCGTGCAAACTGCCCGCGCCGTCGAAAACTATCCCATCAGCGGCCTGCGCGCGCATTCCACGCTGATCCGCGCCATTGCCATGATCAAAGAAGCTGCTGCACTCGCCAATCGCGAACTCGGTTTGCTCGACGCCAAAACCGCCAACGCCATCATCGCGGCTGCGAAGGAAGTTCAGGAAGGCAAGCTGCACGAGCACTTCGTCGTCGACGTCTTTCAGGCCGGCGCGGGCGTCAGCTTCCACATGAACAGCAACGAGGTCATCGCCAATCGGGCTGCCGAACTGCTGGGCGGTGAGCGCGGCGAATACAAGCACGTCCACCCCAACGACCACGTTAACTATGGCCAGTCGACCAACGACGTTTTCCCAACTGCCATGCGCCTGGCGACGTTGCTCGAACTGGAAAAGCTCTATAGCGCACTCGACGGCCTCATCGCTGCGCTCGACAAGAAGGGCAAAGAGTTCCACCACATTCTGAAATCCGGTCGCACTCATATGCAAGACGCGGTACCAATGCGTCTCGGCCAGGAATTCGCAGCTTACGCGGGAGCCGTCACGCGCGCGAAGAAAGCCATTCAGGAGCAGTCGGAGTTGCTGCGCGAAATCGGGCTTGGCGGATCGGCGGTTGGTACCGGCATCAACACGCATCCCGACTACCGGCACAAGGCCATTGCAGAACTGGCGCGCATCTCTGGTCAGAAGCTGCACGCCGTCGACGACATGCGCTACGCCATGCAATCGAATCTCGCGATGTCGAGCGTTAGCTCCGCGCTGCGCAATCTGGCGCTCGAGGTGATTCGCATCTCCAACGACCTGCGCCTGCTCTCATCCGGTCCCAACACCGGCTTCGCCGAAATCAACCTCCCCGCGCTGCAGCCCGGCTCGTCGATCATGCCCGGCAAGATCAATCCCGTAATGCCGGAACTCGCGGCGATGGTCTCGTTCCAGGTTGTCGGCTATGACGCCGCGGTCGCACTCGCGGTACAAGCGGGCCAGCTAGAACTCAACGTGATGATGCCGACCATGGCCTACAGTGTGCTGACGTCCGTCACGATCATGACCAACATGCTCCGTCAGCTTGCCGAGTTTTGCATCAAGGGCATCACCGTCAACCAGCAGCGCACCGACTACTACGCGCAAAGCACCGTGTCTTTGGCGACGGCGCTGAATCCTTATTTTGGTTATGCGAAGGCGGCGGAAATTGCGAAGGAATCGGTGAAAACCGGCAAGTCGATCATCGACATCGCCCGCGAGCGCGGCGACCTCACCGAAGAACAGATCAAGGAAATCCTTGATCCCGCGCGCATGACCGAGCCGGTGTCGCCTCTTGAGGCCGCAAAGGAAAGGGAGAAGATTAAGAGCAAAGGTTAGCTCAGAGAAATATCTATACCTTCACCGCCGCTTGAATTGCTACCTCGATCTTCGGCGGACTTAGCAACGTATTGTGAATCAGGCAGCGGTGTACCGCATCCTCAAGCCCCTTCAGCTGGTTCTCTTCCAGATCCCCCGGTACTTCAACCTCGATCTTGAAATTATCCAGGCGAAATGGGCCTTTTACCTTCTCACACGTAACGCGAACCTTCACGTCTTCGCCATCGATCTTGCTCCGCTTCAAATAGTCGACGGCGTAGTAAGCCGCGCACGATCCCAGCGACGCCAGAAGCAGTTCCGGCGGCGTCATGCCTTCGTCATACCCGTTGTTGTCGACTGGCTGATCGCTGATCACTTTATGCTGCCGTGCTGTGATCTCGAACTGTACCGCCCCCAAGTGTTCTACCGTGACTTCCATAACCCTCCAGAGTTGGCCCCACGTATTGACCTCCGGCCACCGGCCGAATGCCGCGGCGGATGCATGATCAGATTCTGGCACCAAGATTTGGAGTGCTGGTGTGACCTGCAACACTCGTTAAGGTGATGTCTCTCGAATACTTGGATTTTGGATGGGTGGCTTCTGCGTAGAAGAAGCTGCTACTTCTTGTAAATTATCTTGCCGCCTCGAATCGTGTAGTCCACATTGGCGAAGTTCCGCACATCGCTCGCCGGATCGCCGTCGAGCACAACCAAATCGGCTGCCTCGCCTTTCGCTAGTTGTCCCGTATGCTCGGCCTTGAAGAACGTCGCAGGATTCGTAGTCAGCGACGCCAGAATGTCGCGCCAGGCCATTCCACTCTTCGCCATCAGGACATATTCTTCCGTCGTGTCGTAGTGCTGGGTATAACCGACGTCGGTGCCAAACAGTATCGTCCCGCCCTGGTCGAAATAGGTCTTCAACTCATTCACTCCTGACTGTACGAATTGCCGCTCGTCTTCAGCAGAGGCATGTTGCTTCTCTAACTCGACCTCCCACAATGTCAGAGTCGGAATCAGCGCCGTATGTTGCGCTTTCATGCGCTGCAGTTCCTGCGGCGTCCAGCCTGATTCCTCTTCCGGAATGGTGTGCGCCAAGATGTCGACTCCGGCAGCCAGAGCGTTGTCCGTTCCGACATAATTCGAGGGGTGGGCGAATACCGGCTTCCCATCCGCATGGGCCACCTCGACAGCTGCCCGCGCCACATCGGTTGGCATCGGCGTGACCTTGCCATGTCCCATGATCGCGCCGGTAAACAGCTTTATGCCGTCGCCGCCCATGGCCAGTTCCTGCTTCGCGAGTCTGGCTGCGTCCGCAGGCGTTGCGGCCTCAAAAGGTTTGATCAGAGCGGCAATCGCGGGTGGAATGTAGACCGGAATTCCGTTCTCCGGATAAATCGCCCCTGCCGTCGTGTAGATCTTCGGCCCGGGTATCTCGCCGCTGTCCACACGTTTGCGCAGTGCCAGTGTGTCCCCGGGAAACGATCCGATATCGAAGACAGTGGTGAAGCCCCAGCGCGTCAGCATCTCCTGCATATGCTGTTCGAGCTTTTCCGCTGGAGCATTTGCTGCTCCGCTCCACACCTCTTCCGTGAAATGGACGTGGCTGTTCCAGAAGCCCGCGGTGATCACCTTGCCCTTGCAATCAATCATCCGCGCCGCTTTCGGTATCTGGACCTGACCGCGCGTACCGATCGCTGCAATCTTGCCATCAGCCATCACGACGACTGCATCGTCAATGGGCTGGGCGGTCGGCGAGGCATAAACCTTCGCACCAACCAGTACCAGGTCGGTTGAACCTTCTGTTTTCTGTTGGCTGAAGGCCGGAATGGCTACAAAAAGAGTTACTGCAACAAGCGTGAGTTCTGCGGATAAGCAGGCAGCAAGATATCGTAAGCGCATGACCCAAGATACGTTGCCGGGCGTTCTTTAGTTCGCAGCTAATACGCCCAGCGCAGCAGCGTCGCTCCCGACGTGAATCCCGCTCCCACAGCGGCCAGCAGCACCAGGCTGCCCTTTTTCAGCTTACCTTCGTCGACTGCCGTCTGCATCGCGAGCGGAATCGTGCCGGCGGTCGTATTCCCGAAGCGGTCGATATTAATGATGACCTTCTCCATCGGCATCTTCAGGCGCTCGGCCGTCGCGACGATAATGCGCCGGTTTGCCTGGTGCGCGATGAAGCAGTCCACGTCGGCTCCGGTCAGCCCGTTTTTCCGCAGCACGCGCTCGGTCATCTCGGCCATCTTCTTCACCGCGTACTTGAAAACCTGCTGCCCGTCCTGATGGATGTAGTGCATCTTCTGGTCGACCGTCTCATGCGAAGCGGGATGCAGGCTTCCTCCGCCGGGCATGTACAAGAACTGCCCGCCCATACCTTCGATCTGCGCTTCGATGTCGATGATTCCGTAATCCTCGCCCTCTTCCGCCGGCTCCAGCAGCACCGCACCTGCACCGTCGCCGAAGATGATGCACACCGCGCGATCGGTAAAATCGGTCATCGACGAATTCACGTCCGACCCGATCGCCAGCACCTTTTTGTAGCGGCCTGAGGTGATGAACTCGGCGCCGGCGTTGAGGGCATATAGAAAGCCCGAGCATCCTGCCGACACGTCGAAGCCCCACGTGCTATGGATTCCGAGCTTGTGTTGCACCAGGCACGCGGTCGACGGATACATCATATCCGGCGTGACCGTGCCGACCACCACGAGATCGATCTCCTGCAAGTCGACTGGATGCGACTTCTGTAGATTCTTCACCGCTTCGACCGCAAGGTCGCTCGCGGCGACTCCCTTGTCCACCAGATGACGCTCGCGAATCCCGGTGCGTTCCAGAATCCACTCGTTGGTGGTGTCCACCATTGTTTCGAGGTCTTTGTTGGTCAGAATGCGCGGCGGGACGTAAGTTCCAAGAGCAGTAATTTTGGCTCGACGAGCTGTCGACAATAGAGTTCTCCCTGATGAATGACCATTCATTGTGAAGGATACGGGGGGGAAAGTCTATGCGGCAGCGGCACCTAGGGATTAGCGATTAGCAATTAGCGTTCAGCGCATGGCAATTGGCGTCGCTCTGTCATTTCACTGTGCGGAATCGCGGGTTTCGAACCGGCGGTTGTTGGCTATTAGTTACTCGGGGTTATGCAGGCTGCGAGTTCTGGAGGGGTCAAGCTAATCGCTAGTTGCTAGTTGCTAGTCGCTCAAAACAAGCCAGGCGCCAGTTGACCGCTGCACACGCACTAGCCTGCTACCGTTGCTTCCTTCCGGACCTGGCGGGTTTCACAAGATTGCGTTGCGCGGGACCAGCGCCCGACCTATTCAATATTAGCATCTCCGTGCGTCCGCACACGGGTGCGCGCGTGAGAGTATCCTCTCCGTCGCCAGCGCATCTATAATGAAAGAATTGTTTCCGACCTCCGTGGCCTAACGGCATACCGATGGCTGCGGCGGCGGTATCCTACCGTTTTCGAGCGTAGCACTAGCGGCAGGATCGAGGGTGCGGATGGAAACGTCCACGCCTCCCGTGCTTGGAAAGGAAACGACGGTCGCAGTGCCTCTCCGCATTCTCTGCGCGTCTCTTTCCTTCCCGCACATTCAAAACATCGGCGCTGTTCGCTATTCGCCCTTCGCTTTTCGCCAGACTGCTAAGAGCTAAGGGCCCCGGGAGCGAACGACGAGTAGCGAAGAGCGAATTAGCGTGCTTCTTACCGACAAATTCGGACGCCGCATCAGCGACCTGCGCATCTCCATCACCGATCGCTGCAACTACAGGTGCGTCTATTGCCGCTCCGGTAGCGATGGCCCGCAGTTTCCGGAAATGCCCATCGCCGACTATTTGCGCATTGCTCGCGTCTTCGTCGGCTTAGGTATTACGAAGGTCCGCCTGACTGGCGGCGAGCCGCTGCTGCGCCGTGGTCTGGTCGAAATGGTCAGCGAACTGGCCGCCATGCGCACCGTAGAAGGCGCTCCGCTCGATATCGCGATTACGACCAACGGCCATCTGCTGGAAGATCTGGCGCAACCGCTGGCTGATGCCGGCCTCTCGCGTGTGACCGTCTCGATGGATGCGGTCGATCCCGTCCGCTTCGCGCGCATCACGCGTGTGCCGAATGGCTATGAACGGGTGCTGGCCGGCGTTCGCGTAGCCCAGCGTGCCGGCCTGAGCCCCATCAAGATCAACTGTGTTCTGCTGCGCGGTTTCAATGACGATCAGATCACCGCCTTCGGCCGCTTCGCACGTGAGGAAGGGGTCGTCGTCCGATTCATCGAGTTCATGCCGCTCGAGGAAGATCGCGTCTGGTCACCCGGGATCGTGGTCACGCTAGACGAAATCCTGCAGCGCATGGCGGAGTTCCTGCCGCTACGCGAAGTGCCGCGCGCCCCCAGCGAAACCGCGCGCCGCTATGTCTTCGAAGATGGCGTAGGCGAAATTGGCATCGTCGCCCCTGTGTCGCAGCCCTTCTGCGGACACTGCAGCCGAGTGCGCGTCACTTCCGACGGCAAAATCCGCACTTGCCTGTTCTCCGTACGCGAGCACGACCTGGCCGCGTTAATGGAAGCCGGCGCCAGCGACGACCAGCTCGCTGACTTCATCTCTGACGTTGTCGTTAATTACAAAGAGGCACGCCACCACATCGGCGAACCCGGCTTCGTCCCCGCCTCACGAACCATGGTCCACATCGGCGGATAGGTGGTTTAAAACTGTCATCCTGAGCGGAGCGGTCGACCGTGGTTTCGGGCGAACGCGGAGTCGAAGGACCCCTATTTCGCCAGAATTCTGTCGCGTGTTGGCGCCACCCGTAAGTGAATCGAGGGCCAAGCTGCTCATCGTGTATGACCAGCATGGCCCTCAACTTTTGTGTGAACGTTGGCTCTACCGACTAGTGCGTCACTGCCGCGAACAAATCCGACTTCAACAGCGCCTGGAAGCGCTGGTCGTCCGTCCTGAAGTGCATGGTCACCGTATCGTTGGAGCTATTGACCGTTGTATTCTCCAAAGCCATCTTCTCGCTCGAGTTGCCGCTCATCTTCTTATATTGCACACCCAGCTGCATCAGGCCCGACAAGCTCGCCGCCGTTACCGAATCCGACGTTTTCACGTTCAGATCGAACGTGACTCCATTGTTGAAGTTCATCGTGTAGTCGGAGGCCAGCAGCCGCTTCTTCACTACGTCGTAGTCGGTCAGCGATCCGGCCTCGCCCAGCGCGCCCCGCATCATGTTCTGCGTTCCCTTCTGGTCCAGCACGCTCCAGATTGACGCACTGTCCACGCTGGTGATCAGGTTACTGACGACGTTGTTCGTCTGCACTGATTCGGCGCCGTTATCGCGCACATCGATGGCACCACGGATCGACGCGTTGTCACCAAAGAGAATCGTCGTGGGATCAAGAAACACCAACTGCATGCCCGAGCCCATAGGGTAAAGATCAGCCAGCAAATACTTCACCGGTTTAATCTTCTTGACCTTCATCTTTGCCAGAAAATCCTTCTGCTTGAACGGACCTTGTGCAATGCCGACGCTGTACACCATGGCACCCGTCCCGTGATAACTGACAAAGGTAAGCTGCTCGACATCCTTCTCAGGATCGATGCCTGCGCCCTTCAGCGCCGATTCGAACTGCTTGATGTTGTCCGGCATGACTCGGTCGCGCAGCGCCTGCGCTGTTTGCGAATCCCGCAGATCGCGATAGTTCACCGAGATAATCTGCTGTACGGCTGACGGAATCACCGTCTGCGCATTGCTGCTCAACGGAGAGGCAGAGGCTGGCAGGCAGAGCAGGCAGCTCAGGAAAAAACTGACAAAAAGCTGCTTCATAGGCATTTATTTTACTCGACAGTCTCCGAAGATGCTGAAATACAGGCTTTTGTTGTCTACTGAGACTGTTTATAGAATAAGAGTTAGACGGCCGAGAGCCTCGAACATCAACCCTAATCTCGGTATGTCCGGTACACTCGATTCGGTGAACACCCCGGATATCGACGAGCTGTTCCATCAGACACTCCGAGGCGAGTACGAAGATGATGCGCCTTGGGAGGCTCTTCATCATCTCAGACGAATTGGAACGCGCGATGTTTTTCACCGGGCAGTGGATTGGTCTCGATCATCCGATCCGCTGCGTCGCGCCCGCGGCTGTGATGTCCTGTCGCAGCTAGGGAAGACCGCTGATCATCCGACCAATAACTTCCCCGAGGAATGCTACCTGGCAGTTTACGACGTGGTGCTTCACGAAACCGAGAGCCGACCTCTCGGTTCTGCCATTGCGGCACTTGGCCATATAGGGGATCCTCGAGCTATTCCGTTGATAACCGCAACATCAAAGCATCCGGACCGGATCGTAAGATTCGATGTCGCGTGCGCCCTCGGATGCTTTCCCAATGACCAGGCCTCTGTTATAGCATTGTTAGCGCTCACCGAGGATGATGACGATGACGTTCGTGATTGGGCGACGTTCGGACTTGGCGTCTTGGGTGACTCGGACTCGAAAGAAATCCGTGACGCGCTATTCCGAAGGTTATCGGATTCCAACGATGACGTGCGCGAAGAAGCAATGGCCGGACTTGGAAAACGTAAAGACCCGTGCCTTCTTCCCACGCTACTGGAGGCACTTAAGCAAAGGGGTGATTTTTATCGTGTTCGCGAAGCAGCCTACTCGATGCTTGGTATGCAATCCGATCGGGAAGACTGGAGCGCCGCCGACTATGCAGCGGCGTTGCGGGAAGCCTACCCTAATCCCTAACGACTGCCACTCTCCGCTCGACATCGGCCAGGAATGCCTCATCCTTAATATCGCCCAAATTGATCTCGACATTCGCCAGCGCGCCTTCCATCCCGGCTCGTGCCAGTGACACACCTACCGTCAGGTCCGATGCCATCCGCGGATTCGTAATCGGCCGCAACGATTCGATAATTTGCTGCACCTCTTTCGCCCGCTCGGCCACGACCAACGGAATCAGCGTCGCCTTCTTCGTTGCCGCCTCTACTTCAGCCTGCGCCTCCGGATGTTCCTTTGCCTTCTTGAACGCCGCCATCACCTCGTTGAACGACTCGGCGTCCGCATCGATCGACGCTTTGAACTGCTCGCGCAACTCCGCCAATCGCGCCAAGGCATCGCTCAGTTGCCGCTCGTATTGCAGGTAGGCTTTCTTACCGCGCGACATTCCCGCGACCATGCCGCCCAATGCCGCTCCCATGGCCGCCGTTGCCGCCGATGCGGAACCTCCGCCGGGCGCAGCCGTTGGTGCAGCCAGTTGCTCAATGAACGGCTCAACTCCCGCACGAAGCCCGCCCACCGCCATCTTGCCGCTCATCACCGCCGCCAGCCGGTTCTCCAGAATCAGCGACGAATCGAAGTTCTCCACTTGCAGAAACCACTCTGCCGCGTCTTCCAGCGCCTTCTTCGGAATCAGTCCGACAATCTCGCTCGACACCGGCATCACGCCGTAGCGAGCCGCCTCACGCTTCACAAATTCGAAGACTCGCGCAATCGGCGTCTGGTCAGTGTCGGTCAGATTCATCGAGACCTGCGCCAGACCGCGCACCGGCACTCCCATCCCTTTGACGTAACGGAATCCGCCATTTGAGAAGCGCACCGCCTTACCAATCTTCTTCGCAACCTCGACATCCGGCGTGTTGAGATAAACGTTGTAAGCAACGAGGAACTTCCGCGCGCCGACGACGGTCGCTCCCGCGGTCGGGTGCAGCGCCGCCTCGCCGAAATCCGGTTTGCGGGCCGGATTGGTCTTCACGTCCTCGCGAATCCCTTCGAACTGCCCGCGCCGAACGTTCTCCAGATTCTGCCGCTCCGGCCGCTGCGCCGCCGCTTCATACAGGTACACCGGAACCTTGTACCGCTTCCAGATCTCCTCGCCCGCGCGCCGCGCGATGGCAACACAATCCTCAAGCGTTACGCCTTCAATCGGAATGAACGGAATCACGTCGGCGGCGCCCAGCCGGGGATGCGCCCCGGTATGCTTCGTGAGGTCGATCAACTCGGCCGCCTTCCCAACGCCGCGAATCGCAGCTTCGGCTACGTTCACCGGATCGCCGACCAGCGTTATGACACAGCGGTTATGGTCGGCGTCCATCTCCCGATCCAGCAGGTAAACGCCGTCCATCTTCATGGCTTCGATAATGGCATCGACGCGAGCTTTGTCGCGCCCTTCAGAGAAGTTAGGTACACATTCGACGAGTGCGGGCATAAATATCAGGATAAAGCAAACACCGCCGTTCCCGCTGTGACTTGTCGAGAGTGCGCAGGCAGGCCCTCGATGGCAGTCCTGCAGCCATGCTGTAATGTTGGTTCGGGAGATCAACAATGGCAGAGTCAGGCTTAAAGAACAAAGTGGTCATTGTGACCGGCGGCGTCAGCGGCATCGGCCGTGCAACCACGTTGCGCTTTGCACAAGAAGGGGCTCGCGTTGCAGCCTGGGACATTAATGACCGCGCTGCGGCTGGATTACTAAACGAACTGGAAGCTTCCGGCGCAGCCTCGGCACTATTCCACAAGGTCGACGTCACGGATTCGCAATCCGTTCGAGCTGGCGTCGACGAAATCATCTCGCGTTGGAGCCGCATCGACGTTCTGGTAAACAACGCTGGAATTCTCCGTGATGGCCTGCTGGTCAAGGTGAAAGACGGCGCAGTCGTTTCCACCATGAGCGACGAGCAATTCGACAGCGTAATCAGCGTCAATCTCAAAGGCGTTTTCGTCTGCACCCGCGCGGCGGTGCCGCACATGATTACCGGCGGCGGTGGTGTGATCCTGAACGCATCGTCAGTTGTCGGCCTCTACGGAAACTTCGGCCAGACCAACTACGTTGCCACCAAGTCCGCCGTCATCGGCATGACCAAGACCTGGGCGCGAGAGCTTGGCCGCCACAAGATTCGCGTCAACGCCGTGGCTCCCGGTTTCATCGCCACCGAGATGGTTCGGCAAATGCCGGCGAAGGTTTTGGACTCGATGATCTCGCACACGCCGTTGGGACGGCTCGGTAAGCCCGAAGAGGTCGCCGAAGCTTACTGCTGGCTGGCCTCCGACCGCGCCTCATTCATCACCGGCACGGTTCTGTCGGTGGACGGCGGTGTGGTGGTTGGAACCTAGAATCTATGCGGGTAGTTCGCCCGGCGAGAGTTCGTCAACATAACACCAGATCCATCTCTCGCCCGGCTCGATGGAACGAATCAGCGGATGCTTGACCTTATGGAAGTGCTTGGTCGCATGCTTGTTCTTGGACGAATCACAACAACCCACATGCCCGCACTCCAGGCAAAGCCTTAGATGGACCCAGCGGTCGCCCAGCTTTACACATTCCTCGCAGACATGAACATCCGTTTGCCGAACCTTGATCGTATTGAGATGAGTGCAGTCTTGTGCCATCGTCGTCTCCTTAACGCTCCAAAGCTTTCCGGTCCCACTGGCCAAGATTGGCCGCGGCCTCGTAGGTGCTCTGCAGGAACTCCATCAATGATACCTTAGGCGATTCCGCAATTCGCACGTCGTCGTACGGCAGCAGAAAGTTCTTCAACTCCGGATGATAGAAAGCTGCCTTCGGTCGCACGGTAGACGCGGCGAATCCTTCAGGCTCAGGCGCCGCGTAGGAATAGAACGCCGGACTCGGATATCGCGGATCTCCCGGCCAGAATCCTGCGCTGCTGACCTCGTGCGAATAAGCCTCACGCGTAACCGGATCGGCATCCGGCCGCACAGGTGCACGTCGGCCGGAAAAGCGAGTCACCGCCATATCGAAGCTTCCCCAGAAAAAATGCACTGGACTCGCCTTGCCCAGGAACGGCGCTCGAAACTCCTTCAACACCTCGTCGGCCCACACCAGAATGTGCCAGAACTTTTGCGCCGCCTCCGGGTCGTATGACTTGTGCTTGTCATCTTTCTCGAACGGAATGGTCTCTTCAGGCGGAAGTTCGCAGGGCATCGTCCAGATCTTCACCTGGACTCCAAGCTCCGATAACGCTGCCATTACCGATCTATAGAAATCGGCAACAGTTTCCGACCTCAGCGCGAGCTCTTTGCAACTGCCGTCTGATATCTCGATCTTAAGTTTGTGGTCAACGAAGTCGAACCAGATCTCGACGTCGCCATTCGCGTACGGCATGACTGAGGTTGTCAGCCCACGAGCCGTGACATAGAGCGGCACGTTCCACCAATGATTCACCAGCGGAGTCAGCGCCAGTCGCACCTTGCCGACGACCTGCGTCCACCGGTGCAGCGTTGTCAGAGTGTCTTTCCACGACTCGTATGGCAGCGCAGGTAACGTTTGCGGATTGTAACCCCGATCCGCCCGTGCAGCATTCATTGCCACCCCCGTCGCACTACTCTATACGATTTCAGCGCCGGCGTGGCGGACCGCGGCTCATTGCAAAACAAAGAGCCGACCACCATCTCATGTGGCCGGCTCCAGAGTTTAGCCGGGGCGAGTCCGAGGCTGGTTGACGTCGGACTCGTCCTGGCTGCGAGGCGGCGAACGATGCCGCTGCAACTCCGAAAGAGGAAAGTACGGCTTTCGCTCGATGCCGTGGTGAATGCCGAGTCAAAAGCAGATGAAATGACGATTGCAGCCGAGTGCTCCCGATCGATGTCCAGGAGTCCGGACGTAAACATCGGTAAGGGTCATAAATCACAAATCGATGTTTATCGGGAAAGGTATAATCGTCGGTTGCCGAGGAGCCTTTTGCTTTGGCAAGGGTCCGGATCGCGTATTCCTTGGCGATCCAGGTTCTTCTCCGTGCTCTCCGTGTCCTCAGTGGTGAAGACTATTCAAGCAGGCGATTATGACTATCATCAAACAGGAAGATCTCATTCAGAGCGTAGCGGACGCTCTCCAGTTCATCTCCTATTACCACCCGGTCGACTTCATCAAGCACATGGCAGCGGCGTACGACAAAGAGCAGTCGCCCGCCGCGCGCGATGCCATGGCCCAGATCCTGATCAACTCGCGCATGTGCGCCGAAGGCCACCGGCCGATCTGCCAGGACACCGGCATCGTCACCGTTTTCCTGAAGGTCGGGATGGATGTCCGCTGGGACGCAACCATGAGCGTCGAGGACATGGTGAACGAAGGCGTGCGCCGTGCCTATCAGCACGAGCACAACACGCTACGCGCCAGCATCCTCGCCGACCCGGCGGGAGCGCGCAAGAACACCAAGGACAACACGCCCGCGGTGATCAACATGACCATCGTACCCGGCGACAAGCTGGAAGTACTGGTCGCGGCCAAGGGCGGCGGCTCAGAAGCCAAGTCGAAGTTTGCCATGCTGAATCCTTCTGACTCCATCGTCGACTGGGTCCTGAAAACCGTCCCGACCATGGGCGCGGGCTGGTGTCCGCCAGGAATCATCGGCATCGGCATCGGTGGCACGTCTGAGAAGGCTATGCTTCTGGCGAAGGAATCGCTGATGGAGCCGATCGACATCCAGGAACTGATCGAGCGCGGACCGAAGACGACCGCAGAAAAGCTGCGTGTTGAGCTTTACAAGAAAATCAATCAGCTCGGGATCGGCGCGCAGGGACTCGGCGGACTTACCACGGTTCTCGACGTGAAGGTGAAGGATTATCCTACCCACGCTGCTAATCTGCCGGTCGCGATGATTCCCAACTGCGCCGCCACGCGTCATGCGCACTTTGTGCTCGATGGCAGCGGTCCGGTTGCGCTCGAGCCGCCTTCACTCGAAGACTGGCCAACGCTGACCTACAATCCCGTCAACGCGCGGCGCGTTAATCTCGACACGGTTACGCGCGAAGAAGTCGCCACCTGGAAGCCCGGCGAAGCGCTGCTGCTGAGTGGCAAGCTGCTCACCGGCCGCGACGCCGCCCACAAGCGGATGACCGAGATGCTCCACAGAAAAGAGGCGCTGCCGGTTGACTTCAATAATCGCTTTATCTACTACGTCGGCCCCGTCGATCCGGTACGCGACGAGGCGGTCGGCCCCGCCGGGCCCACCACGGCCACGCGCATGGACAAATTCACGCGCCAGATGTTGAAGGAGACAAATCTGCTCGGCATGATCGGCAAGTCCGAGCGCGGTCCAGCCGCAATCGAAGCTATCCGCGACCACAAAGCCGTCTACCTGATGGCCGTCGGCGGTGCGGCGTATCTCCTCTCGAAGGCCATCAAGAAGTCACGCGTACTGGCCTTCCACGATCTCGGCATGGAAGCCATCTACGAATTCGAAGTGGAAGATATGCCGGTGATGGTTGCTGTCGACGTGAACGGCAACTCCGTCCACGAGAGCGGCCCGCGCGAGTGGCAGGCCAAGATCGCGGAGCTGGTGGAAATCGGGTAGGGCAGCGACTAGCGGCTAGCAACTAGCTAAGGCTGAAGTGGAGTTGCGGGCATAATTTGGGAAGCCTCTAGGAATGCAACTCGTTGAGCTTCTTCCAGAGAGGATCGAGAGGAACCTCGATCGCGCGATCCGCAAATTGAAGCTTCTCAACCGGCTGCCAGCCGCCCAGGCTACAGTCGAACGCCTTGTGACGCATGGGATCGATAACCCAGACGTTGGCCACTCCCATCGCGCGGTAATCGTCCAGCCGCTGCTGATAGCGTGAAACGCGATCTTCCGGCGACAGCACTTCGATGATCGCGACCGGCGGCGTAGTCAGGACAGCCTCAAAGGATCGGTTGAGCGGAAGGACGGCGATATCGGCAACACGTACCCTCCCCCGCGAAACTCGCATTCTGATCTCAGGGCAGGCTTCTAATTTCCAGTCGTCCTCGTGTTTCGCCAGCCATTTGATGAAGAAGGCCTGCGTTATGGAGTGTTCTTGCTCGCCCACGTTGCGCTCCTCCAGCTCGCCGTCGACGTAATCACAGTCCGGCTCGTAGTCGGTGCTGAGATACTCTTCCAGCAATACCTGCGTGGTTGCCATTTGCGGGCGCTCCTAGGGGAAAGTTTACCACTCTAAAACAAAAACGCACCCGAAACCGGGTGCGTTCTGCATTGAGTGAGAGAGGCTTACTTCTCTTCTTCTTTAGCTTCCTTGGCTGGCTCGGCTTCGGCAGCAGCGGGCGCGCCTTCCGCAGCCTGAGCTTCTTCCAGAGCCTTGCGGCTCTCTTCGGCACGCTTGGCACGAGCCTCGGCGCGCTTCTGGCGCTTCTCGTCCAGCGTCTTCTCGCTGCCGAGCAGCTCGACGAACGCCAGATCTCCACCATCACCGCGGCGGAAGCCGGAGTGAATGATGCGCAGGTATCCGCCGTTGCGATCGCCGTAACGCGGTGAGATAGTGTCGAACAGCTTGGTCACCGCCTCGCGGGTCATCAGATATGACGCTGCCAGACGCCGCGCTGCCACATCGCCACGCTTGCCCAGCGTAATCATCTTCTCTACGTGTGGGCGCATCGCCTTGGCTTTTACCACAGTTGTCTCGATGCGCTCTTCCACGATCAGCGACGTCACCAGGTTGCGCAATAGCGCACGCCGGTGTTCGGTATTCCGTCCTAACTTCCAACCTGCTCTACGATGACGCATTGTCTAGTCCTCAGTAGCCAGTCGCCAGTAGCCAGTCAGGGGCTAAAGCCCGGCCCTTATATCAACTTGTTCGGCACGACTGAAGTCGTGCCCTGATACGAACCTTCGCTGGCCAATGCTAGTTGCTAATTGCTCACTGGCTGCTGGCAACTAGCCACTGGCCACTGCTTCTCAGTATCCCTGGTCAATCCCGTAATTCGACGTGCCGAAGCCGGTCGACTGGGTCGCATTCGAAGAACTGCCGGGCACGGCGTTGCCGTGCTCGTCGATCTTCATGCCCAGGCTCAATCCCATCGAGGAGAGAATCTCCTTGATCTCGTTCAGCGACTTGCGGCCGAAATTCTTGGTCTTCAGCATCTCCGCTTCAGTCTTCTGCACCAGCTCGCCGATGGTCTGGATATTCGCGTTCTTCAGGCAGTTGTAGCTGCGCACAGAAAGCTCCAGTTCCTCGACCGACCGGTTCAGATTCTCGTTGCGGATCTCCGGCTTATCGGCGGCGCCGGCAGCCTGCGCTTCCAGCTCCTCCTCAAAGTTGATGAAGATGTTCATGTGGTCTTTGAGCAGCTTCGCCGCCAGGCCCAGCGCGTCGGCCGGAGTGACCGAGCCGTTCGTCCAGATTTCGATCGACAGCTTGTCATAGTCGGTGATCTGTCCGAGACGCGCCGCTTCAACCGAGTAGTTGCACTTGCGAACCGGCGAGTGTACCGAGTCGATGGGGATGAATCCGAGACCCAGGTCCTCATCGAAATTCTTGTCAGCTGAAACATAGCCGCGGCCACGCTTCAGGCGCATTTCCATGTCGATCTTGCCGCCTTCGCTGACGGTCGCGATGTAAACGTCCTTGTCCAGCACCTCGACGTCGGCATCGGCCTCGATCATGCCCGAGGTGACGATTCCGGGTTGATCGGCGCGCAGATAAATCGCCTTCGGCGCATCGCCGTTCAGACGGAACGGAACCTGCTTCAGGTTCAGGATGATGTCAGTCGCATCCTCCACCACGCCGGGAATCGACTGGAACTCGTGCAGCACGCCTTCAATTTTGACTGCGGTAACCGCAGCTCCCTCGATCGAGGACAGCAACACACGGCGCAGCGCGTTGCCAATGGTTGTACCGAACCCACGCTCGAACGGCTGTGCCCAGAAGTGACCGTACTTGTCGGTCAAAACTTCCGTGTCGGTTGCCAGCCGTTTCGGTTTCTGAAAGCCTTTCCAAAGCATTCGTAACTCCTATCTCTTCGGCCGTGCTGCGCGGCTCAAGTCCGGCTGATCTGGCCGAAGGCTGGGGCGGTAGAGCTGGGCTTCAGCCCAGCGTCCCGCAGGTTTCTTGTTGACGAGCCGGCTTCAGCCAGCGCCAGTTGTGCCGCCCCTGAAGGGGCTCAGATCCCTAACTACAGCCTACCCAGGACTTCGCTCCGCTCCGTCCTGGGCTATCATGTCGCCGTCCCGCAAAGCGGGACTCGGTTCCTTCCCGCTCCAGCTGTGCAACCAACGCCCACTACGGCAGGAAATCCGCGTTTCCGAGAGGTTCTTATCTAATTGCTAATTGCTAGTTGCTAATTGCTGCTTTTACTTGCTATACAGTTCGACGATCAGCTGCTCATTGAGAGGCAGGTTGATGTCTTCGCGCTTCGGCAATGCCAACACGCGCCCCTTGTAGGCATCGCGATCGACTTCCAGCCATGCCGGCGGCGCCTGATGGCTGGCGAACTCCTTCGCCGTCTCCAGGATCGCCAGCTTCTGGCTGCCTTCGCGCACCGTGATCTCCTCGCCCGTCTTCACCTGATAGGAAGGGATGTTGACCTTCCTGCCGTTGACCGCGACGTGACCATGACGCACCAACTGCCGCGCCTGGCGCCGCGCTACGGCAAAGCCGAGGCGATACACAACGTTGTCGAGCCGGCGCTCCAGTTGCTGCAAGAGCATTTCGCCGGTGACGCCCTTCGTGCGAAAGGCACGCTCGAAGTAGTTGCGGAATTGGCCTTCCTGGGTGAAGTAGATGCGCTTCGCCTTTTGCTTCTCGCGAAGCTGCAGACCGTAGCCTACGATCTTGGCTTTGCGATCCTTGCCGTGTTGGCCAGGCGCAAAATTGCGCTTTTCGATCGGACACTTGTCCGTAAAACACTTTCCGCCTTTGAGGAACAACTTCATGCCCTCGCGGCGGCAAAGGCGGCATACTGCGTCTTTGTACCGTGCCAAGTTATTCTCCTATTTCAGTGTCGATCGGTTTACGCGTATGGCAACGCTTCGTCCCGATCCAAAATCGGTTGTCAGGGGCTAGGGATTAGGGGTCAGTGTTTAGATGTTGCTACTTACCCTTTCGATCCTTTGCCCAGTCAGAAGACGTGGTGGCCAGTTGCCAGCGTCGCTGGCCTCTAGCACCCAATGCCTAAACCCTGCGTCTCTTCGGCGGACGGCAGCCGTTATGCGGTACCGGCGTCACATCCTTGATCGTGCGGACGTCCAGTCCAGACGCAGCCAGAGCACGCACCGCCGACTCGCGTCCCGATCCCGGACCGCTTACACGAACATCAACGCTGCGCATGCCGTGATCGCGCGCCTGGTTGGCGGCGTTCGCTGCGGCCTGTTGCGCGGCAAAGGGAGTGCCCTTGCGCGACCCGCGGAAGCCCAACGATCCCGAACTCTTCCACGACACGGTGTTCCCGGTCGGGTCGGTGATGGTGACGATGGTGTTGTTGAAGGACGCCTGAACATGCACCAAGCCGTGCGGAATGTGCTTGCGTTCCTTCTTCTTGAACTTCTTGGTCTTGCCTTTTTTGTCGGCGGCGGAGCCTGCTGGTTTAGCCATGGATTATGTCTTACCCGTCGCTTTCTTCTTATTCGCCACCGTACCCTTGCGCGGCCCTTTGCGGGTGCGGGCGTTGGTGTGGGTGCGCTGTCCGCGGACCGGCAGGCTGCGGCGATGACGATAGCCGCGATACGAGCCGATTTCGATCAGCCGCTTGATGTGCATCGAGATATCTTTGCGGAGATCGCCCTCGACGTCGCCTTCTTGCTCGATGACCTGGCGGATACGATTGACTTCGTCTTCGTTCAGATCGCTGACCTTCTTGACCGGCTCAACATTAGCCGCGCCAAGAATCCTGGCCGACCGCGAATTGCCGATGCCGTAGATGTAGGTCAGCGCGATCCGGATGTGCTTGTTGCGCGGTAGATCCACGCCTGCAATACGTGCCATTCAATACCCCGTAGCAACTAGCATTTAGCAATTAGCTAAATCCGTTGCCCGTCAATTTAGGTTCCGACTCAACTCTGCCGTCGGAATCGATTAACCGCTGATCTTGCAAAAGCCAGTTGCTAGCTGCTAATCGCTAGTTGCTAACCCTGCCTCTGCTTATGCTTTGAATTTTCGCAGATGACCCGCACCACGCCATGCCGGCGAATCACCTTGCACTTGTCACAAATCTTCTTAACCGATGCGCGTACCTTCATAATGCCTATGGACCCTTTTTGCTAGTTGCTAATTACTAGCTACTAGTCACTATTTGTACCGATACACAATGCGCCCGCGTGTCAAATCGTACGGCGACAACTCCACCGCAACGCGATCGCCAGGAAGTATGCGGATGAAGTTCTTGCGCATCTTGCCGGAGACATGCGCCAGCACCTGATGCTTGTTCTCCAGCTCCACTCGAAACATCGCATTGGGCAGGGGTTCGACTACCACTGCCATTACTTCAATCGCGTCTTCCTTACTCATTCGCTCCCAGTTGCCAGTGACCTGTGGCCAGTGGCCAGTTTTCCAATCTTGATATTGAGCCCTTGCCGTTGTCGTTCGACTAGCCACTAGTCACTAACCGCTAGCCACCTACTCCGTCAGAATCACTGGCCCATTCTTGGTTACTGCAATGCAGTGCTCGAAGTGAGCGCTGTAGCTTCCGTCTTCGGTCACTGCCGTCCACTTATCGTCCAGTAGACGCGTTCCGGGACGGCCCATGTTCACCATCGGCTCGATCGCCAGTACCATACCGTCGCGCAGCTTCGGACCATGTCCTGGAGTGCCGTAGTTCGGGACCTGCGGATCTTCGTGCAGCCGCGTCCCGATTCCGTGTCCTACAAACTCGCGCACCACGCTGAAGCCGTTGGCCTCGACATACTTCTGTACCGCCGCGCCGATATCGCCAATCGTATTGCCCGCGTGCGCTGCCTCAATTCCCTGACTTAGAGACTCGCGCGTGACGTCCAGCAGCTTCTGCAACTCCGGCGTGATCTTGTCGCCTACAGGAACGGTGATCGCCGCATCCCCGTAGTAGCCGTCGAGCACGACGCCGCAATCCAGAGAAACGATATCGCCCGCTTTCAGCATCCGCCGCTCCGACGGTATGCCGTGCACGATCTCGTTGTTCACCGAGACGCACAGCACGCAGGGATAATCGTAATAGCCCTTGAATGCCGGCTTCGCGCCTAAATCTCGAATCTTGCGCTCGGCCACGCGCTCCAAGTCCATGGTGGAGCAACCGGGTGCAACCGCTTCTTTAGCTGCCTCTAGAACCTGACGAACGATGCGCCCGCTGTGGCGCATCTTCTCAATTTCCGCAGCTGACTTACAAACGATTGACATTCTCGATCGCGCTAAACGCCTGCGCCATTACCTCTTCCACCGGCTGCTCGCCGTTCACTTCCACCAGCCGCCCGCGCGCCCTGTAATAGTCGACCAGGGGCAGCGTTTGCCGGTCATACGTCTTCATGCGCTCGGCAAAAACGTCTTCCGCATCGTCCGGCCGCGTCACAAGTGACGCGCCATCAACATCGCAGATACCCTGGACTTTGGGAGGCTGGAAGTAGACGTTATAAATCCGCCCGCAGGTGGGACAGGAACGGCGTCCGGTAACCCGTTGCCGTAGAACATTATAATCTACTATCAGCCTGATCACAACCGGCGCCGCGCACGCCTGCTGAGCCGCCGTATCGCCCGCCTTGCAACCCCGCATCTTCTCCAGATGCGCGTCCAGCCACTCTGCCTGATGCACCGTCCGCGGAAACCCATCCAGAATGAACCCGCGACAACAATCCGCCTGCTCCAGCCGGTCGGCGACCATGTCGCAGACCAGATCGTCCGGAACCAGATCGCCCCGTTCCATGATCGCTTTGGCCTTCAACCCCAGCTCGCTCTTCTGAGCCACACAGGCCCGCAGAATGTCTCCCGTGGAGATCTGCGGGATGCCGAAGGTTTGCGCGATCAGCTTGGCCTGCGTTCCTTTGCCGGCCGCCGGAGGTCCCAGCAGGATAATCGGACCCGTTATACGCGTGTTCGCCTGCACGCCCACTGCTGCGGAAGTCTGCACTTCCATCGGTTGTACCCTGAGAGCCGTTCGTGAGCCGGATGGCGCTGGGCGCGCACCTCCCGGATTCTTCCGAACATCTCTTCTTTCTGCCCGCCGCTAGACGGGCCGGAAGCAGCAACTAGCAATTAGCTGCTAGCAACTAGCTCTGTTCTTCCCTTACAGACCTTCAATGCTCTTCGTCGGCGTCTTAAGCAGCAACTGCCGATGTTGACTGAGTGCGACTTTAACCGGTTTCGCAAAGCTAATTGCTAATCGCTAGTTGCTAATTGCTGCCTTCTTACCACGTCGACCTGCGACCGCGCACTCGTCCGCTGCGGGGCGTGAATCCTTCGTAATGCCGCATCACCAGTTGCGACTCGACCTGGTTGATCGTATCCATGGCCACGCCGACAACGATCAGCAGCGACGTTCCGCCGAAATAGAAGTTCACGCCAAGACCGTTGGTCACGAAGTTCGGCAAGCGCTCGAAGAACGCGCCAATCGCGCCCGGCAGGTGATTCAAGCGAATACCGGCGATCATCCACTCCGGAATAAACGAAATCAGGATCAGGTAGATGGCGCCTACCAGGGTAATACGCGTCAGAATGTCGTTAATGTAATTCGCCGTGCGCGCGCCTGGGCGAATGCCAGGAATAAAACCGCCATACTTGCGCATGTTGTCCGCAACTTCCGTCGGGTTAAAGATAATCGACACGTAGAAGTATGCGAAGAAGATGATCCCAATCGCATACAACAGTGTGTACAGCGGCTCGCCCCACTGCAACGCGCGGAGCATCGGACCGAAGTAACGGTTGTCCTTGAACAGCGCTCCCGCCGTCTGCGGCAAAGTCAACACCGACGATGCGAAGATCACCGGCATAACGCCGCCGGAGTTCACGCGCAGCGGCAGGTGGGTCGACTGGCCGCCCATGATCTTGCGTCCGACAACGCGCTTGGCGTACTGCACCGGGATGCGGCGCTCGCTGCGCTCCACGAACACAATGAACGCGACGACCGCAACCATGAGCACAACCAGCAGCAGCATAGCAGGCACAGTCAGCGCGCCCCAGGCCTGATTCTTGGCCTTCTCTACCATGTCCATGACGCCGCGCGGCAAGCCGACCACGATGCCGGCGAAGATCAGCAGCGACATACCGTTGCCGACGCCGCGCTCGGTAATCTGCTCGCCCAGCCACATGATGAAGACGCTGCCCGTGGTCAGCGTCAGCATGGTCATCAGGACAAAACTGATGCCGGGATTGACAACGAAATCCGGCTGTCTCTGCAACGTAAACGCAATGCCCAGCGACTGCACGGCGCTCAGGCCCAGGGTAAGGTAGCGGGTCCACTGGGTGATCTTCTTGCGGCCCAGCTCACCTTCCTTCTGCAGCTTGGCCAGCGGCTCGTACACCACGGTCATCAACTGCAGGATGATCGACGCGGTAATGTACGGCATGATGCCGAGCGCGAAGACCGTCAGCCGGCGCAACTGGCCACCGCTGAACAGATCGATGAAGCCCAGGAAGCTGCCCCGGTTCTGGTCGAAGAACTGCGCCAGCTTATCGGCGTTGATACCCGGCGTCGGAATGTGACCGCCGAGGCGGTACACCGCCAGCAGCCCAAGCGTGAACAGAATGCGCTTTCGCAGATCGGGAACGCGGAATACGTTGGCTAACTTCTCAAGCATAGAACCTCAAGAAACAGTTGTCAGTTGCCAGTGGTCAGTTTCCAATCCTAGTTGGTTCTGTCATCCTGAGCGCAGGCGCGTTGACTTTGACGCGCCGGAGTCGAAGGACCTCTATCTTCGCGAAATAACCTATTGAGCAGGCGATCCGACCACTTCGATCTTCCCTCCGGCCTTCTCAATCTTCTCCTGCGCCGACTTGGAGAACTTATGTGCGTGCACGGTGAGCGCCTTCGACAGCTCGCCCTGTCCCAGCACCTTCACCAATGCTTTCTTGGAACTCACCATTCCGGCTTTGCGCAGTACTTCCGGCGTAATCTCGCTGTCGCCTAGGCTCGCCAGCTTCTCCAGATTCACCACTTCGTATTCGGTGCGGAAGATGTTGACGAAGCCGCGCTTGGGCAGACGGCGATGCAGTGGCATCTGGCCGCCTTCAAATCCGCGCATCGAGCGTGAGCCGCTGCGCGAGCGTTGGCCTTTGTGGCCACGGGTGGAAGTCTTGCCCATACCCGAGCCCATACCTCGGCCCACGCGCTTGCGATTTTCCGACGCCTTGCGAGGCGCTTTCAATGTGCTTAAGTTCATGTTCGATCCCTGTCGGCGCTTTGTAACAGGGCACGACCTTCAGTCGTGCCAAAACGCGCCTGTTATGATCCGGGCTTTAGCCCCGGCTAAAGCCGCTATGTCTTTCTGCCACGTATCGGCACGACTGAAGTCGTGCCCTCTTACAAGACAGCCTACTTCACAATCTCGACCAAATGCGGCACCTTCGCCACCATGCCGCGGATCGAGGGAGTGTCTTCACGCTCCACAACCTGATTGAGCCGCGTGAAGCCCAGTCCCTTGATAACCAGCTTATGCTTGACCGGCGACGCGATGGCCGAACGCACCCACTTCAGATGAATCTTCGAACCCTGCGCGGCAGCTGCGGTTTCCGTCTTTTTCCGAACTCGCGCCATGATTACAGCTCCTCCACGGACTTGCCGCGTTGCGCCGCTACATCCTTGCGGTCGCGCAGTTTACCGAGCGCGTTGAACGTGGCCTTGATCACGTTGTGCGGGTTGGTGGTGCCAATCGACTTGGTCAGCACATTCTGCACACCCGCCGAGGTCATTACCGCGCGCACTGCACCGCCGGCGATCACACCGGTTCCCTCAGGAGCCGGCTTCAGCAGCACCATTCCTGAGCCGTAACGTCCCAGCACCTGATGCGGAATAGTGGTTTGATTCAGGTTCACGCGCAGCAGATTCTTCTTGGCCGACTCGATGCCCTTGCGGATCGCCTGCGGAACCTCCTTCGCCTTGCCGGAGCCGTAGCCCACCACCGCCGAGGACGGATCGCCGACGACCACCAGCGCCGCGAATGACAGATTCTTGCCGCCTTTGACGACCTTGGTGACGCGATTGATCGAGACCACCTGGTCCTTCAGCTGGTACTGACCAGCGTCTAACTTTTTCTTAACTATTGGCATTTTCGCTCTTCGTTTCTCGCTATTCGCTTGGCGCCAGAACCCGGTCGCTCACTGACAACCGGCAACTGACAACTGTTTTAGAACTCTAATCCCGCTTCGCGCGCAGCGTCGGCCAGCGCCTTGATACGCCCGTGATACAGGTAGCCGCCGCGATCGAACACAACCTTCTTGATGCCCTTGTCCTTGGCACGCTCGGCGATCAGCTTGCCGACTTCCTTGGCCGACGGGACATTGCCGCCTGTAGGCCGCTTGTCGCCCTTGACGCCCTTTCCCTTCTCGACCGAGGTGGCCGAAACCAGGGTCACCCCTTTGGCGTCGTCAATGACCTGTGCGTAGATGTGGTTCACCGAGCGATACACGTTCAGCCGCGGGCGCTCGGTTGTGCCCATCAGCTTCTTGCGGATGCGGGTGTGAACCTTCTGTCGTGTCTGATCTTTAGACGTCTTCGAAAGCATTTCTCTTTCCCTTATCCCGGGTTTCTGAACCGGGGAACGGTGAACCTGAGGTTCCAGCCCGTCGATTCTCTAATTCCGTGTCATCCTGAGCGAGGACCTCAGTCCGAGTCGAAGGACCCCTATAACAACAGATCCCTCGCTGCGCTCGGGCTCAAACGCCCGCGAATGCGCAACTATTTCGCGCCCGTCTTGCCGACCTTCTTCTTCAACCGCTCGTCGCTGTAGCGCACGCCCTTGTTCTTGTACGGATCGGGCGGACGCAGACCGCGCATTTCGGCGGCGACAAACCCTACCTTCTGGCGATCGATGCCGCTGATGGTCAAGTGCGTCTGCTTGGGATCGATCGCGACATCGATACCAGCGGGCAGCGGATACTCTATCGGGTGCGAGTAGCCCAGCGTGAACACCACCGTGCTCTTGCCCTTCATCTCGGCGCGATAGCCAATGCCGACGATATCCAGCTCCCTCGTCCAGCCCTTGGTGACGCCTTCGACGGAATTGTTGACCAGAGCGCGAACGAGGCCGTGGATCGCCGCTTTCGAATCGTCTTCCCGGACGACCACGAGATTGCCGTCGTTCTGTTCCAGCTTGACGCCGCCCGGCATGTGGGTGACGACTTCGCCCTTCGGGCCCTTCACGCGAACAGTGTTGCCCTCGACGGCATAGGTCACGCCCTTGGGTAGCGGTATCGGTTTCTTTCCAATTCGAGACATAATCTTTAGCTCTCAGCCGTCAGCTTTCAGCTCTCGGCTTGTTCGACATAGTTCGAGCATCGTGCCCGACTTCCAACTCATCACCAGGCCATTCGCCTTGGCTGACGGCTGATAGCCGACAGCTGACAGCTACCTAGTAAATCTCACACAAAACTTCGCCGCCGACGCCTTCTTTGCGAGCCTGGCGGCCGGTCATAACGCCCTTGGGCGTGGTCAGAATGGTGATCCCCAAGCCGCCCAACACGCGCGGAATCTCGGTATGTCCGACATACACGCGGCAGCCGGGACGCGATACACGCTTCAGGTCCGAGATCGGCGACGCGTTGTCGGAGCTGTACTTCAAGTACACGCGCAGGACCTTGCGTCCCTCTTCGTCGGTGGCTTTGAAGTTCGCGATGTAGCCCTCTTCTTTGAGAATGCGGGCCATCTCCACCTTCAGCTTGGAATGCGGCACGTCGACCTTCTGCTGCCGCGCCTTGATGGCATTACGAACTCTGGTTAAGAAATCCGAGACCGGATCGGTCAAACTCATGCGTTGCTTCTCCTGATATCGTCGCCCGTTCGCTTCTCCTAAAACTCCGTAGTCCGCGAGAAGAACCTGTCGGCGACGAACTAAAACCTCAGCTAGCCACTACTCACTAGCCACTGCTGTTACCAACTCGACTTCGCAACCCCGGGAATCTCGCCCCGCAGAGCCAGATCGCGGAAATGCAGACGGCACAGCCCGAACTTGCGTAAATAGCCGCGCGCACGTCCGCACATCTTGCAGCGATTGTGTTGCCGGGTCGAGAACTTTAGCTTTTTATTCGTCTTCGCTATTTGTGATGTTCTGGCCATTGTTTCCTTTTCAGCGTTAGCTATTAGCCTTCAGCTCTTAGCTTTCCATCCCTATCGAGTTTCATCCCTAACCTGAAACTCGAAACTGGAAACTCGAAACTTCTTTACTGCCGGAACGGCATGCCCATGTGCTTCAGCAGCGCTCGTGCCTGATCGTCCGTTCCTGCCGTGGTTACGATCGTGATGTTCATGCCCTTCAGCTTCTCCACCTTCGCATAGTCAATCTCCGGGAAGATCAGCTGATCGCGCACGCCCAGCGTAAAGTTGCCACGACCGTCGAACGACTTGGTGGGCACGCCGCGGAAGTCGCGCACACGCGGCAGGGCCACGTTCACCAGGCGATCGAAGAACTCGTACATGCGGTCGCCACGCAGCGTCACCATGACGCCGATGGGCATCCCTTCACGAACCTTGAAGGCCGCGATCGACTTGCGTGCCTTGGTGATCACCGGCTTCTGGCCCGTGATCTGGCCGACTTCGGTCGCAGCCGGATCGATCAGCTTGGCATTCTGCGTCGCTTCGCCCACGCCCATGTTCACGATGATCTTCTCCAGCTTGGGTGCAGCCATCGGGTTGTCGAGGCTGAATTCCTTCATCAGCGTCGGCAGAACTTCCTTGTAATAGCGATCACGCAAACGCGCGGTTGAGCGATTGGTCGCCTTGGGACGCGCCGGCTTGCCCGAAGCCTGATCACTCGCCGCTTCTACTTCTCCCGGCTTCGCTTTCTTGCCCTGAGGCTTGCCCTGACCACCCGGCTGCTTGCCGCCGCCCTGCTGGGCTTTCTGCTTTTTCTCGTCTGCCATTTCTCTGCTTTTACCTTTCTCACGGTTTCGGCGCTGAGCCGGTTCGTGAGGAAATCAATTTTGAAGGCCTGCACTTAGCATTTAGCAATTGGCGTTTAGCCAGATCGTTTGCCGACCTTACTTGCTGCTCGAACCTTAAGCCTTGGCCAAGTGCTAAATGCCAAGTGCTGTTCTTACTTCTCCAGCGTCGTGCCGCACTTCTTGCACACCCGCACATGACGGTCGCCGTGGTACTCATGTCCAACGCGAACTGGCCGGTTGCACGAGTTACACATCAGCATCACGTTGCTGATCGAAACCGGGCTCTCCTGTTCGGCGATGCCGCCCTTGATATTCTTCTGCGGGTTAGGACGCACGTTCTTCTTCACCATCATGACGTGCTCGACCAGCACCTTGCCCTCGTCCGGCATCACGCGCAGAACGCGGCCCTGCTTGCCCTTGTCTCGTCCGGTAATCACCCGCACCTGATCGTTGCGGCGAATGTCGACTGCTTTCTGCATCTCTTAGCCTCTAGCGACTAGCAATTAGCAACTAGCTAAACCTGTTTTGCGCCAACTCCAGCAGCTAGTTGCTAGTTGCTAGCTGCTAGTTGCTCCTACAGCACTTCCGGCGCCAGGGAAACAATCTTCAAGAACTTCTTCTCGCGCAGCTCGCGGGCTACCGGTCCGAAGACGCGTGTGCCCACCGGTTCATGCGCATCATTGATCAGCACGGCCGCATTCTGATCGAAGCGGATATAGGTGCCATCGCGACGACGATGCTCCTTACGCGTGCGAACGATCACCGCCTTGACCACTGTGCCCTTCTTGGCGGTACCATCCGGCGAAGCTTCCTTCACCGCGGCGGTAATCACATCGCCCAGGCCGGCAACCAGTCCGGTCGAACCGCCCAGCGGCAGGATCATCTGCAGCTTGCGCGCGCCGGAGTTGTCGGCGACATCGAGCATGGACCTCATCATGACTGCCATAAATCCTTCTCCTTCGCGGCTCCGTTGCAAATCGGCATTTAGCAATTAGCCGTTAGCACTTAGCCAAACCTGCTGGCACCCTTTGCTTTGGCTAAGTGCCAAATGCTAAGTGCCAAATACTGCGCTTACGCGTTCTCGCCGACCACTTCCTCAACCGGCGCGACCAGCGCCGCCCGCTGCACGATCTCCTTCAACTGCCAGCGCTTCAGCTTGGACAACGGACGCGTCTCTTCAATCTTCACGAAGTCGCCAAGATGCGCTGTGCCCTGCTCGTCGTGGGCATAGAACCTTTTGCTGCGCGTTACCACGCGCTTGTAGAACGGGTGCGCCTTCTGGCGCCGCACCTCAACCACGATGGTCTTGGCCATCTTGGTGGAGACGACTTTGCCGATCATAATCTTGCGCCGTCCCGCGGCTTTTGCAGTGCTGGTTGCTGTGGTTTCAGCCATGGATTACTTTTTCTCCGTAGCGGCTTTCGTCTTCTTTGCGGCCGCTTTCTTCGCTGGTGCGGGAGCACTGGCTACCGGCGCCTTCGGAGCCGAGGCTCCGTTTCCGCCGGCAATCTGTTTCTGGCGCATCACCGTCTTCACCCGCGCAATGTCTTTCTTCAACTCGCGAATCTTCTTCAGGCTTTCGGTCTGGCCCATCTTGAGCTGAAACTTCATCTTGAACAGCTGGTCGGACAGCTCGCGCTGCTGATGATCCAGCTCGATATCGGTCAGATTGCGTATTTTGTCGACATTCATCTTGAAATCCAGTTGTCGGTTGCCAGTTGTCGGTTGTCAGTTTGACACCGTTTGCTGGACATCTTCCGACCCGTTTACGTCAATCACCGTGCGCCGTCGTACCTTAACTGACAACTGACAACCGGCAACTGACAGCTGCTTCTAATGCACGCCTTCGCGCTGCACGAACTTGGTTCGCAGAGGCAGCTTGTGCGAGGCCAAACGCATTGCCTCCGCAGCGTCCGCCGCCGGCACGCCTTCCATCTCGAACAGGATCTTGCCAGGACGTACCACTGCGACCCAGTGATCCGGCGCGCCTTTGCCCTTGCCCATACGGGTTTCGGCCGGCTTCTTGGTCACCGGCTTATCCGGGAAGAGGCGAATCCAGATCTTGCCGCCACGCTTGATGAAACGCGTCATGGCCACGCGGCTGGCTTCGATCTGGCGGTCGGTGATCCATCCCGGCTCCAGAACCTTGAGTCCGAAGTCGCCGAACGACAGCTCGCCGCCCCGCCACGCTTTGCCGCACATGCGGCCGCGCTGCTGCTTGCGGTACTTCACTTTCTTTGGCATCAACATAATCAGTTGTCCGTTGTCAGTTGCCCGTTGTCAGTTTCTGTCGATCATCCGTTGCGGCTCCACTGACAACCGGCAACTGACAACCGACAACTGTTTCTAAAACGCCCCGCTTTGAACCGTCTGCGGCTCGCGCTTGCGCTCTTTGAAAATCTCGCCCTTGTACACCCAAACCTTCACGCCGATCATGCCGTAGGTCGTGCGCGCTTCGGTGAAACCGTAGTCGATGTCGGCGCGCAGCGTGTGCAGTGGCAGGCGACCCTGCAGATACCATTCCGAGCGCGCGATTTCATTGCCGTTCAGACGTCCACTGACGCGCACCTTGATTCCCTTGCAGCCGAAGCGCAGCGCCGAGTCCACCGCCTTGCGCATGGCGCGACGGAAGCCCACGCGCTTTTCCAGCTGCAGCGCAATGTTCTCCGACACCAGTTGCGCATCGAGCTCCGGCTTGTGCACTTCCTGGATGTCGACGTAGACATCGCGATTGGTGCGCTTCTGGATCTCCTGCTTCAGCTTGTCGATCTCCGTGCCTTTGCGCCCGATGATGATGCCCGGCCGCGCGGTGCGGATGATGATGCGCAGCTTGTTGCCCGGACGCTCGACTTCGATGGAGCTGACGCCCGCCGACTTGAGCTTTTCTTTCAGCTCGGCCTTCAGCTTGATGTCTTCCAGCAGCAGCTTGTCGTAATCGCGCTCGACGAACCAGCGCGACCGCCACGGCTTGGTGATGCCGAGACGGAAACCGTATGGATGGACTTTCTGTCCCATAATCTCCCTACTTTTTCTTGGCGGGTTTCTTGCCCGCAAACTTTTTGGCCGGAGCTTTCTTCGCCGCCGACTTTTTGGCCGCTGTCTTCTTGGCTGGCGCCTTCTTGGCCGCCTTCTTCGCCGGAGCAGTCTCCTGCACCGTCTGCACCAGATCGCCCTTACCGTTTTTCGCAGTCTTCTCTGCCAGCGCGATCTCGATGTGCGCGATGCGCCGCTGATAGCGATAGGCACGGCCCATGGGCGCTGGACGAATACGCTTCATGCGTGGCCCGTCGTTCGCGATGGCGCGAGTTACGAACAGGCGGTCAACATCGACGTCCAGACCCTTCTCGGCGCTAACGTAGTTGGCGTTCTCGACCGCCGAGCGCAGCAGCTTGTACAGCCTCGGCGCAATACCCTTCTTGCTGAACGTCAGCGTGTCGAGCGCCTCTTCCACCCGGCGGCCCTTGATCAGATCCAGCACCAGGCGCGCTTTCTGCGGCGAGACTCGCACGTAATTCAGCTTGGCTGTGAATTCCATGTCGTTTCCTTATCTCGCCGGCGGCGCCGGCTTGGCCGCGGTCTCGGTAGCCGCCTTCATGGAGTGGCCCTTGAAGGTGCGCGTCATGCTGAACTCGCCCAGCTTGTGGCCCACCATGTTCTCGGTGATGTACACGGGAATGAATTTCTTCCCGTTGTGTACCGCCAGCGTGTGCCCCACCATCTCGGGGATCACCGTCGAGCGGCGCGACCAGGTGCGCACCACCTTCTTTTCGTTGCGCGCGTTCATCTGCTCGATCTTGACCTGCAGATGCGAATCGATGAACGGGCCCTTCTTGGTTGAACGTGCCATATCGTCTCAGTCCTACTTCTTGGTGCGGCTTATGATGAACTTATCGGTCCGCTTGTTATTGCGTGTCTTGTAGCCACGTGTCGGCTGGCCCCACGGGGTCACCGGATGACGTCCGCCGCTGGTCTTACCCTCGCCACCGCCGTGCGGGTGATCGACCGGATTCATCACGACACCGCGGTTGGTCGGACGGCGACCCATCCAGCGCGTACGGCCGGCCTTGCCGATGGAAACATTCTCGTGATCGGCGTTGCCCACCTGGCCTACGGTCGCCATGCAATCGACCAGCACCTTGCGGGTCTCGCCGGAAGGCAGCTTGAGCAGCGCGTAGTCGCCTTCCTTGGCGACCAACTGCGCCTGAGCGCCGGCCGAACGCGCCATCTGCGCGCCCTTGCCCGGCTTCAACTCGATGTTGTGCACCGTCGTTCCAGGAGGAATGTTGCGCAGCGGCAAGGCATTGCCCACCAGGATGTCGGCGTCGGGACCGCTGAGCACCTTCGCACCGACCTTCAGTCCGACCGGCTGTACGATGTAACGCTTCTCGCCATCGGCATAATTCAGCAGCGCGATGCGAGCCGAGCGGTTGGGGTCGTACTCGATCGACGCCACGGTCGCTGGGACTCCAGTCTTATCGCGCTTGAAGTCGATGATGCGCAGCCTGCGCTTGTGGCCACCGCCGCGGCGCCAGATCGTGAGATCGCCGGCATTGCGGCGTCCGTTGATGCGCTGCTTCGGCTCGGTCAGCGGCTTGTACGGCCGATTCGTCGTCAGCTCATCGTTGGCCGTCGTCGTCGTAAAACGCCGCGTCGGAGTTGTCGGTCTGTAAGTCTTGATTGCCATAATCGCTCTTCGCTATTCGCTCTTCGCTCGAAACCTGAAAACTCAAACTCGAAACTGTTTACAGGTTCTCTGCGTACTCGGGCATTTTCTGGCCCGTCTTCAACCGGACATACGCCTTCTTCCAGTCGGGACGGTAGCCGGTGAACTTGCCGCGCCGCCGCTCTTTGCCCACGAAGGTCGCGGTACGAACCGAATCCACCTTCACCTTGAAAATGCTCTGCACGGCCTGCTTGATCTCGTTCTTGCTTGCGCCGACGGCCACTTCGAAGACCAGCGTCGCTTCAGTTTCCTTGACGCCCAGTCCCTTTTCCGTAATCACCGGACGGCGAATGATCTGATACGCCGACTTCATTACGCCACCTCCGCGTGTCTGCGCTTGGGTGCCGAGGCCTTCAGCGAGTCCTGCAACTTCTCCAGCGCCGGCCGCGCAAAGATTGCGCTCTCATACCGAAGCAGGTGATAGGGATGAACCTGATTACCAGCCAGCAGCTCGACACCTTCCAGATTGCGGGAGCTGAGGTGCAAGTTATGGTTCTCGGTCGCTGAGCTCTCGACCAGGAGCGTCGTCTTGCCCGCGTTCAGCTTGTCCAGTGTTTGGCGGAAGGTTTTCGTCTTCGCTGCCTCGAGCTCGAAGCTCTCGACCACAACCAGCTTGCCATCGGCAAGCTTGGCCGCCAGCGCCGAGCGCAGCGCGCCCAGCAACTTCTTGCGCGGAAACGCGAAGTCATAAGAGCGGGGCTGCGGTCCGTGGACCGTGCCACCATGCCGCCACAGTGGAGAGCGAATGGAGCCGACACGCGCGCGTCCCGTGCCCTTCTGCTTCCACAACTTCTTGCCTGCGCCGCTCACCAGCTTCTTGTTCTTGGTAGCGTGTGTTCCGGCGCGAAGTCCGGCGCGGTAGTGCTTTACCGCTTCCCACAGCAGGTCCTCGTTGACTGCGCCGAATACTTCATCGGCCAGATCGAGCGATCCCACCTTTTCGCCGCCCAGATTTAGTACGTCAATCGTTGCCATATCTTTTCTCAGTTGCCAGTGACCAGTGGCCAGTGGCCAGTTAAAGCGCATTCTTGAAGCCAGCCGCGCAGCGCCATCAAGTACTGGCAGCTGACTACCGGCTACTGACTACTTCTTTTTCGCTGCCGCGCGCTTGGAAGCCTTCAACGGATCGACCGTGCCGGAGCCGCTGAATCCACGACGCTCTCTCGGCGGCTTCTTCGCTTTGGTAATGACCACGTACGCATCGCGATGGCCCGGAACCGCACCTTCGACCACGAGCAGGTTCTCGTCCTTGTCGACGCCGAGCACACGCAGGTTGCGAACCGTGACCTTGTCCACGCCCATGTGCCCGGACATCCGCATGCCTTTGAACACGCGCGACGGGAATGCTGACGATCCGATCGAACCGGTGATCTGGAACATCGAACCGTGCGACGCTGCGCCGCCCGCAAACTTGTGACGCTTCACCACACCGGCAAAGCCGCGTCCCTTGCTGATTCCAGCGACATCGACAAACTTCTCGCCTTCGAAGATCTCCACCAGAACCTTGTCGCCGACCTTGGTTCCGTCCTGGGTCTCGGGGTCGATGACCACCGGGACCTCGCGCAGGAAGCGCAGCGGCGGAAGATTGTTCTTTGCGAAGTGGCCGCGCATCGCTTTCGACAGGCGCGACTCTTTCACGAACTCTACCAGCCCGATCTGCGCGGCATCGTAGCCGTGCTTATCGACAGTCTTCCGCTCAGTGACCACACAGGGACCGGCCTGCAGAACGGTGACCGGGTGAACATCACCCTTGTCATCGAAGAGCTGCGTCATGCCGACTTTCTTGCCGAGAATTCCACCTACTGCCATATTCGTTTCCTCAACTCTGCTTCGCACCGTTCTTGTCAGACCGGGGGTTGAATCAACCTCGGAAGCTTTGTTTTGTCGGACTGAAGTCCGCTCGTCATCTGCCGTCCCTGAAGGGACTCGGTTCACTTGGTCATTCCCTACCCAGGACTCCGCTTCGCTCCGTCCTGGGCTATCCTGTCGCCGCGCCTACGGCGCTCTGTTCCGGTCGGTGCTTGCTGCGGATTCAACTTCCAACTGCATCAGCAAGAGCTAAGTGCCAAGTGCTAACTGCTAGCCAGTTGCTCGCGGCTCGAAGCTCGCAGCTACTTGTGTTCCTTGCCGAACGCCTTAATCTCCACATCCACGCCCGCGGGAAGCTCCAGCTTCATCAGCGCGTCCACCGTCTGCTGGGTCGGCTCAAGAATGTCGAGCAGGCGCTTGTGAGTGCGAATCTCAAACTGCTCGCGCGACTTCTTGTCCACGTGGGGCGAGCGCAGCACGCAGTACTTGTTCTTCACGATGGGCAGCGGAATCGGTCCCGCGATTTGCGCGCCGGTGCGCCGGGCGGTGTCCACAATCTCGCTGGTGGACTGGTCAAGGACGCGATAGTCGTAAGCTTTCAGCCGGATGCGGATTCGTTCTTTGCCAATCACGTTAGTTATCTCTCAAAGAGCTAGTGTTATGGCTCACTCGGAGCCGTTGTAAATCTGCCGCCCCTAAAGGGGCTCAGGTCTTGGCGTCAGGGCAGGACGCAGCCTTAAAGGGCTGCTCTACCCCTACGCAATAATTTCGCTGATGGTGCCGGCGCCCACGGTGCGTCCGCCTTCGCGGATTGCGAACCGCAAGCCCTTCTCCATCGCCACCGGGGTGATCAGCTCGATCTCCAGGCTCACGTTGTCGCCGGGCATCACCATCTCGGTGCCCGCCGGCAACGTCGCCACGCCCGTTACGTCGGTCGTGCGGAAGTAGAACTGCGGCCGGTAGCCCTTGAAGAACGGTGTGTGCCGCCCGCCTTCTTCCTTCGACAACACGTAAACTTCACCCTTGAACTTGGTGTGCGGGGTGATCGAGCCCGGCTTCGCCAGCACCATGCCACGCTCCACGTCTTCCTTCGCCGTGCCGCGCAGCAGCAGGCCGGCATTGTCGCCCGCCATGCCTTCGTCCAGCTGCTTCTTGAACATCTCAACGCCGGTCACCACCGTCTTGCGCGTCTCGCGGAAGCCCACGATCTCGACGTCCTCGCCTACCTTCACCTTGCCGCGCTCGATACGGCCCGTCACCACCGTGCCGCGTCCCTGAATCGAGAAGATGTCTTCGATCGGCATCAGGAACGGCTTGTCCATATCGCGCGCCGGCAGCGGCACGTTCTTGTCCACTGCCTCCATCAACTCGTCGATCTTGGCTTCCCACTGCGCTTCGCCGTTCAACGCGCCCAGCGCCGAACCGCGAATCACCGGCACGTCGTCGCCCGGAAACTGATACTTGCTCAGCAGCTCGCGTACTTCCATCTCCACCAGGTCGATCAGTTCGGGGTCCTCAACCGCGTCGCACTTGTTGAGAAACACCAGCACGTAGGGCACACCCACCTGGCGCGCCAGCAGCACGTGCTCTTTGGTCTGCGGCATCGGACCGTCGGTCGCCGCCACCACCAGAATCGCGCCATCCATCTGCGCCGCGCCGGTGATCATGTTCTTGATGTAGTCGGCGTGGCCGGGACAGTCGACGTGGGCGTAGTGCCGGTTCGCCGTCTCGTACTCGACGTGCGCCGTGGCGATCGTGATACCGCGCGCCTTCTCTTCCGGCGCGTTGTCGATCGAGTCGAACGAGCGAAACACGATCTTGGGATTGTGCTTCTGCAGGACCTTGGTGATGGCCGCCGTCAACGTGGTCTTGCCATGATCGATGTGACCGATGGTGCCAACGTTCACGTGCGGCTTGCTGCGATCAAATTTCTCTTTCGCCATTGGAGCTCCGTATCTCTTGCAGGGGCTAAAGCCCCATCTGTAATTGCTCACCACCGGCACGACTAAAGTCGTGCCCTGATACGAACCGTCTAACGCGGGCCTGAAGGCCCGCACTACCTACTTTGTTCCGGCCGGACTCTTGCCCTGCACCTTGGCTACGATCTCTTCAGCCACTGAGCGCGGCGCCTCTTCATAACGCGAGAAGTGCATGCTGAAAGTCGCGCGGCCCTGCGTGTTCGAGCGCATATTGGTCGCGTAGCCGAACATCTCGGCCAGCGGCACCATCGCCTTGATCACTTGCGACCCGGCGCGATGCTCGATGCCTTCGATCCGGCCGCGACGGCTGCTCAGATCGCCGATGATCGTTCCCATGTACTCCTCGGGTACAACCACTTCCACCGACATCACCGGCTCCAGCAGAACTGGGCTGGCCTTGCGCGCGGCTTCCTTGAACGCCATGGAACCGGCAATCTTGAAGGCCATTTCGTTCGAATCGACGTCGTGATAGCTGCCGTCGTACAGCGTCGCCTTCACGTCCACCATTTCGTAGCCGGCGAGAACGCCGCCTTCCATGGCTTCCTTAATCCCCTGGTCGACTGGCTTAATGAATTCCTTCGGAATCACGCCGCCTACGACTTCGTTGACGAACTCGTAGCCCTTGCCGGCCTCGTTTGGCTCCAGGCGAATGCGCACGTGACCGTACTGACCACTGCCACCGGTCTGACGAATGTATTTACCTTCCGCCTGCGACTGCTTGCGAATGGTCTCGCGATACGCCACCTGCGGCTTGCCAACGTTGGCCTGCACGTTAAACTCGCGCATCATGCGGTCGACGATGATCTCCAGATGAAGCTCGCCCATGCCGCTGATGATGGTCTGTCCGCTGTCAGGATCGGTGTTGACCTTGAAGGTGGGATCTTCCTGCGCCAGTTTGCCCAGCGCGATGCCCATCTTCTCCTGATCGCCCTTCGTCTTGGGCTCGACCGCAACCGAAATCACCGGCGCTGGGAACTCGATGGACTCGAGGATGATGGGATGGTTCTCGTCGCAAATCGTATCGCCGGTGGTGATGTGTCTGAGTCCCACGCACGCGCAAATGTCGCCGGCATAAATCTCAGTGATGTCCTCGCGCTTGTTGGCGTGCATCTTCAGCAGACGGCCAATACGCTCCGAACGGGAACGCCCACTGATGTGTACGCTGTCACCCTGGTTCAGATGACCCGAGTACACACGGATGAACGTGAGCTGCCCGACGAATGGGTCGCTCATGATCTTGAATGCTAGGGCCGAGAATGGAGCCTTGTCTTCGGCTGGCCGCTCTTCCTCTGCACCCGTGTCAGGGTTCAACCCTTTGACCGGCGGAACATCCTTCGGCGACGGCAGATAATCCACCACGGCGTCGAGCATGGGCTGAATGCCCTTGTTCTTGAAGGCGGTGCCGCAGATCACCGGGAAGACTTTCATCTTCAACGTCGCGCGGCGCAACGCGGCCTTCAGCTCAGCTTCGCCAATCGTCTCGCCTTCGATGTACTTATGCATCAGCTCATCTTGATCGTCGTTTTCAACGACGGTCTCGACGAGAATCTGATGGTAGGCCTGCGCCTTCTTCTTTAGCTCTTCGGGAATCTCTTCGACGTCGTACTCGGCGCCCATCGATTCATCGTTCCAGATGATCGCCTTCATCGCCATCAGATCGATGACGCCCTTGAACTTGTCTTCCTGGCCGATGGGGAGCTGGATCGCGACGGGACGGGCATTGAGGCGCTTGCGGATGGTATCGACGGCGTGCTCAAAGTCGGCGCCCATCTTGTCCATCTTGTTGATGAAGCAAATGCGCGGAACACCGTATTTATCGGCTTGGCGCCACACGGTCTCGGACTGCGGCTCGACGCCATGCACGGCGTCGAACACGGCGCAGGCGCCATCGAGCACGCGCAGCGAACGCTCGACTTCAGCCGTGAAGTCAACGTGGCCCGGCGTGTCGATGATGTTGATGCGAATGTCTTTCCAGACGCAGGTGGTCGCCGCAGACGTAATGGTGATGCCGCGCTCCTGCTCCTGCGCCATCCAGTCCATCGTCGCGGTGCCTTCGTGGACCTCACCGATGCGGTGCGTCCGTCCTGTATAGAACAGGATGCGCTCCGTCGTGGTGGTCTTACCGGCATCGATGTGGGCCATGATGCCGATATTCCTGCAACGCTCTAATGGGACTTGTCTGGGCACAATCTTTTCCGTTTCTTGCTAAATCCCTACTGCCACGCGGCGCTGAAGCGCCGCACTACCCATTCCCCGAAACGCTGGCCTAAAGGCCAGCTCTACCACCGTTACCAGCGGTAGTGCGCGAAGGCCTTGTTGGCCTCGGCCATGCGGTGCACGTCTTCCTTTTTCTTGATCGCTGCACCGCGATTATTCGCCGCATCCAGCAGCTCATTGGTCAGCTTATCGATCATGCCCTTTTCGCCGCGGCCCCGGCTGTACTGCAAAATCCAGCGGATGGCCAGTGACGTACGGCGGTCGGCATTGACCTCGATAGGCACCTGGTAATTGGCGCCGCCGACCCGGCGGGTCTTCACTTCCAGCACCGGCTTGGCGTTCTCGACGGCTTTCTTGAACAGCTTCATCGCCTCGTCGCCACCCTTTTCCTCGAGCTTCTTCATCGCGTTATAGAAGATGCCCTGGGCGGTCGACTTCTTGCCGTCCCACATCATCGAGTTCACAAACTTGTTGACGAGCGTGGACTGATACACCGGATCAGCCAGCGGCTCGCGTTTTGCGATATGTCCTTTTCTCGGCATAAAACCTCGAACCCGCCTCAGGGGCTAAAGCCCCAACCTCTATCAAACTCTTTGCGGCACGACTGAAGTCGTGCCCTGATACGACCCGCCATCCGGGGCCCGCGAATCTGCCGTCCCTACGGGACTCGGGGGTATTACTCGCTGCGACGACGCTGGCCTGAAGGCCAGGACTACCCTTAGGCCTTCGGCCTCTTCGCACCGTACTTCGAGCGGCTCTGCTTACGATTAGCCACGCCTACGGAATCCAGCGTGCCGCGCACCACGTGATAACGCACACCCGGCAGATCCTTCACGCGGCCACCGCGGATCAGCACGATGGAGTGCTCCTGCAGATTGTGGCCGACGCCAGGAATGTAGGTCGTCACCTCGATGCCGTTGGTAAGCCGCACGCGCGCGACCTTGCGCAGCGCGGAATTCGGCTTCTTCGGCGTCTGGGTGTACACGCGGGTACAAACCCCGCGCTTTTGCGGGCAGGACTGCAGCGCCGGACTGGCCGTCTTATAGTTCGGCGCTGTCCGGCCTTTCCGCACCAACTGATTAAATGTAGGCACTCGCTTTGACTCCTCACATCGCCAGGCTGAAGCCCAGCTCTACATGTGCCGTCCCCTTGGGACTCAGCTCAATGTTCTCTTGCTACCCAGCGCTGAAGCGCTGGGCTAACCTCTTTCGCGCCTATGGCGCTCAACCGTTTGCTCTCGCTCATCAACTCGAACAAGCTAGAGTTGGTGCGAGAAACGCTGCGACAACGCCACAGCGCAAACAGCCTTCCCACTCAAGGGCTGGGCAAGAGTTTCGATTGCCCATACTTCCCCAGGCATTACTGCCGGGGATTTTGGTTTCCGATCAGGTTAGGCTAACGACGGTGGCACCGTGGTCGTCCCGCACTGGCTGACGCCGGATGCGGAGAACGGGAACGAGGGCGCTCCGTTTCGTTGCCTTAGCCTACATACCCACCAGAAGCCCCGGTGGAAGCGCAGGCACGTTTCAGCGAGGATCCTGCAAACAAATCCGCAGGATATGGATCAGAGCAGCACAGCCAGACACTGCATAGGCAGGCCAAACAGAACTCGCAGAACCCTCTTACTATAGCAATCAGAATCGGGGCCGTCAACCAGTTACAACATGAATTTCACGGGTCAGTTTGGAATTTCGCGGAAGTGGAGTCATTCGCACCCGGTTGGGGTTTGAAAACTCGCGGAAGTAAGTGGCCTTCGCTTGTCGGCTTGCGGAAACTCGATAGCAACCTCTACACTTTCTGTTTCCGTTTGCCATAATACAGATTGCGCTTCCGCCGGCTGCCGGTTCCGGCGGGGAGGATACATGCAGCGGGTTTCAGCGGTACCTGTCTTAGCTGCGGTTGCAGCAATTTCTCTGTTAGCGTTCCTGCCCGGATGCGGCGGCAATAATAACGCTACCAATATTGTCAGCCAAGTGGTTGTAACTCCCTCGACCGTTTCTGTGAATCAAGGAGCCGTCGCAACCATATCGGCAATCCCGGAAGACTCAACGGGAACTGCGGTGGCAGCGGACATCACCTTTACAAGCAGCAACTCCAACATTGCCGCCGTCTCGCCGGGCGGACTGGTCTGTGGGGGCAGCTGGGACGCCGCGTTCATTAACTGCACTCCCACCCTGGGTTCGGGGGGAGTAGGGCAAATCACGATCACAGCAACCGCTACCGTCAGCGGGAAGTCAGCGACGGCGACCGTTTATGTGCATGAGGTGGTGAACCAGGTAAACGTGATCGTGGAAAACAGCTGCACCAGCATGGGTCAGCAAGTAAAACTCTATGCACAGGTGCTCAGCACGACAGCTCCCGGCTGTTCAAGTTCGGCACCGTGTGACATCACTTCTACAGTCGGACCGATTGCCTTCGGCACCAATAACAGCGGCATTGTGTCGGTCAACACCGCCGGGCAGTTGATGGCCGGAACTCCCGGCGCAACCACTGTTTTCGCCAGCGTTGCCGGCGTGAATAGTGTCGGTACTCCTTATATGACCTGCCCTGTCGCCACCATCCTGGTTCACGACGCGAGCAGTTCCAACACCTCATTCAGCATCGGAGTAGGAGGAACGCAACCGCTGACGGCTGATGTTTACGATACAAACAACCAATACATCAAGCCGACGCTGACCTGGGGCTCGTCTTCAACCGCGGTGGCAACGGTTGCCGCTACCGGCACGGCGGCCAATCCCGGAACGATTACGGGGGTCGCTCCCGGCACAGCGTATGTCACCGCGACCTGTAGCTACCCAAATTGCAACGTGTTATTGTCCCCGCAATATAGTCAAAATGTCGTCACAACGACCGTGGTGGGAGGCACATCGACTACGGTTTACGCCGCCAGCACCAAGTCTACGATGCTGGTGCCATTCCCTATCAACACCGATGTACCCGGCGCCGCGATCACCTTACCGTACACGCCAAACTCGATCATTGCGGATCCAGCGGGGGCCAAGATCTACCTGGGTTCGACCACGGCTCTGATGGTCTACACAGTGAGTACGGGAGCAGTGACAACGTTCTCCGTCCCTGGAGTCATCCAGGCGATCTCTCCGGACGGGACCCGCCTGCTGCTTTCGGATACGGTAGGCGACAACCTGAACTACTACAACATTTCCACGGACACCATCACCGGGACCGAGCCAGGCTTGACCGTAACCTCCGACGCCTATACACCGGACAGCGGTTTCAACGAGTGGGTTACGGGCCCGACTTATGGCTTCGGAGGTCCGAGCGGAACCTCCGGCACCATAACCTTGCCAAAAGCAGGAAACGCTCTGGACATCATGGCGCAAGGAGGGCTGACCTACATCACCAGTGCCGCTGCACAACAGGTTTACGTTTATTCCACTTGCGTTCAGACTCCGGTCAAGAATCAGCCCGTCTTGAGTGCGACCAGTCCGACCCTGATCAAAGCGCTGCCGAATGGAACGGGAGCGGCGGCGGCCGACTCGCCGAACATCGACCTGATTTCGACTCCATCGACCTTAACTGCAGGATGCCCGGTCACCACACTGAGCACGATCACACCCTATGATCTCGGGGCCGGCGCCTTCACGGCGACGCAGATGTTTATGAGCCCGGACACCAGCCGAGTCTGGATCCTCAGCGACCTTCCCCAGGTCCTCAACTTCAACCTGACTGAATTGGTGCCGAATAATGTGTCGTTGGCCGGAGGCGCGTTTCCGCTTTACGGCGGAATGACGCTGGACAGCGCTCATGCCTATATCGGCACCAGCGACGGAACGGTGCATCGCATCGACACCAAGACCATGACGGATGTAGCGCAGATCGCCGTCGGGTTGAAGGATTCCAGCGGCAATGTCACGCCGCCCAATCTGGTTTCTGTGCTGCCGTAGCCAAGACTGCAGGTTGATACGCTGGTTGGATCCGGGCGCAGAGCCTGCTCTACCCGAGCAGTTCGAATCGCCCGCTGTCAGCTTGCACCGACCTTACCGAACCGTCGCCGATGTCGTAGATCCAACCTTCCAGCGCCAGTTCGCCGCTGGCGTAGCGAGACTCGACCGCCGGATGCGTCTTCAGATTTTCAAGTTGGGTGAGGACGTTATACTCGGTCAGCAACTTGAGCTTCTCTTCTTTCGACCTCGCGTCATCTTGATGTTCTCGCAATAATCGTTCGCGTGCGGGCAGCGAATGCCGCATCCAGCTTTGCAGCGCCGGCATGCCGGAGGCGCGTTCCGGTTCGAGCAACGCTTTCACAACCCCGCAGTCCGTGTGTCCACAAACAATGATGAGCGGCACACGCAACGCTAGAACTGCGAACTCCATACTGGCGGTTACACCCCCGACATGGTCACTGTATTTGGGGACGATGTTTCCCGGCGTGCGCTCGGTGAAGATCTCTCCTGGCCCGGTCTGCAGCAAAACGCTGGGCAGGATACGGGAGTCGGCGCAGGTGAAGAACATCGCGATCGGTTCCTGCCGGTGCTTCAACCTCTCGAAGAGTTCGCGCTGCGCGGGATAAACATCGCGCTGAAATTTCCTGACGCCCTCGACAATTCTCGCCAAAGCTTGCTGACTATTCATGCGCGCCTCACTGTAGACATACGATTTTTTCACCGGGACGATTCGGCGCTGTTCCGCTGAAGCAACAAGATGCATTCTTTCCGGTAAATGTGCGCATCCCAAAACACCACAGGTTCCCAGCGCAGGCCTGCAACGGCCCGAGTGTACTGGACGATTTCGCGCACATCCTCGCCAATCCAAGTGTGATAGTGAATGCTGTAGTCGGATTCCAGTAATTGGTCCACTACCTGACGAAACTCGATTGTCCCGCGCTTCCGCCCTACAACGTTTTCGACCCAGTCCTCAAAATGGGCTTGCTTATCAAAGTTGTTGGTTCCGCTGTCTTCTGCAATGAGGTGTTGGAGCGCCGTGCGCTCGCGCCGAACGTCGAAGGTGTAACGCTTGTCGGGAATTTTCAGCAGCAGAACGCCGCCCGGCCGCAGCACATCATACCAATGCCGCAATGCTGCGAGAGGAAATGGCAGATGTTCCAGAACATGACTGGCGATCACGAAGTCCAGACTGCGTGCTGCAAACGGCAACTGCATGGCGTCCGCGACTAGATCGGGCCGGACGACCGCCGTGGTGACCTCCGCATAATGCTGGTGAAGATCATCCTTTGAAAGACGGTCGACGTAATACACCTTGGCCCTGCTGGGCACCGGGAACTTCCGCCATAGAGCACCAATCTCAACGCCCTGTCCGCGCAGATGGCGCGCCAGCAACTTGTTTTCCAGCCAGCGTAATGGCGCCCCTTTGCCCATAGAGAAACTATAAAGGAGGGTCGCCCGAGAAGTGCGCGGTCAGTTCTTGCTGCGCTCGGTTCGTCGCCACCTGTCGGCGTTCGTCCCTGCTAGACTGAACCTTCATGTCGGAAGCTACGAATTCCCTCGCACGCGCCTCCTCAGCCTACCTGCGGTCGGCTATGCACCAACCCATCCAGTGGCACGAGTGGGGCGAGGAAGCCTTCGCCACTGCGAAGCGCGAGAACAAGCCGATCCTGCTGGACATCGGCGCGGTGTGGTGCCACTGGTGTCATGTGATGGATCGCGAATCCTACGAGAGCGCCGAGACTGCGGAGATCATCAATCGCGAGTTCATCGCCGTGAAGGTCGATCGCGATGAGCGGCCGGACGTCGACAGCCGCTATCAGCTTGCGGTCTCCGCGATTGCCGGTACCGGTGGTTGGCCGCTGACCGTGTTCCTCACCCCGGACGGCAGACCGTTTTACGGAGGGACGTACTTCCCGCCGATTGATCAGTGGGGCCGGCCAAGCTTCAAGAAGATTCTGACGGCGATTGCCGATGCCTATCGTAACCGTCGCGAGGAAGTGCTTAAGTCGGCCGATGAAGCCATGAACGTGCTGACGAATGCGGAGAACTTCGCCGGCAGAGAATCGCAGTTTTCGCCGCGGCTAGTGGGCGTGATGGTGCAGTCGGCGCTGCCGGTCTTCGATGAGAAGAACGGTGGCTTCGGCAGCGCGCCCAAGTTTCCACATCCCGCTGCACTCGATCTGTTGATGGACTGGTATGCGCGTACCGGTGAAGAGCGCGTCGCGACCGTGATCACGACGACGTTGACCCACATGGCACGCGGCGGCGTCTACGACCAACTGGCCGGGGGCTTCCATCGATACTCGGTCGATGAGCACTGGACGGTGCCGCACTTCGAGAAAATGTCGTACGACAATTCGGAGCTGCTGAAGAACTATGTGCACGGCTATCAGGTCTTCGGCTTCGAGTTTTACGCGCACGTGGCGCGCGACATCATCCGCTGGATGGATGAGTGGCTGAGCGATCGTGAGCATGGCGGCTTCTATGCCTCGCAGGATGCGGACATCAACCTGGATGACGATGGCGATTACTTCACGTGGACACGCGATGAAGCTCAAGCTGTTCTCATTGGCGATGAATTCGAAGCTGCAGCGTTGCACTATGACATCGAGGCGACGGGCGAGATGCATCACAATCCCGCCAAGAACGTGCTGTGGGTGCGGGCTCTGCCGGAAGAAGTTGCATCGCGTATGGGAGTTGACGTCAGCAAAGCGCTGGACCTGCTGGCGTCAGCCAAGACCAAGCTGTATGCCGCGCGGTTGCAGCGGCCGACTCCGTTCATCGACAAAACCGTCTATGTGAACTGGAATGCGATGTGCGTGTCAGCGTATTTGCAGGCCGCGCAGGTACTCAATCTGGAAGACGCGCGGAAGTTTGCGCTGCGTTCGCTGGATCGCATTCTGGCGGAGGCGTGGGACAACGAACGCGGTCTGTCGCACGTGATTGCCTATGCAGACGGGAGCGCGGAGAAGCGAATCGTTCGCGGCATGCTGGACGATTATGCCTTCACAACGCTGGCTTGCCTGGATGCCTACGAGGTCACCGGGGCGATCAGCTACTTCAACTTCGCTCGCCGGATTGCAGATGAGATGATCAAGCGCTTCGCGGACACCGCGTCGGGCGGATTCTTCGACACCGAAGCATCGCTGGAAGAGCGGCTTCAACTGGGTGCACTCTCGGCACGGCGCAAGCCGTTTCAGGATTCGCCGACACCGGCCGGGAATCCGGGTGCCGCAATCGCGCTGCTGCGGCTTCATGCCTATACGAACGAGGGGAGATATCACGACATCGCGGAGGCCACCCTGAAGATATTTGCCGGCGCAGCCGAACAGTTCGGGATTTATGCCGGAACCTACGGCATAGCGGCGACCTGGCTGTCGCGTGCGCATACGCAGGTAGTCGTGGTCGGCGAAGACGAGAAGGCCGACGCGCTGCTGAAGGCTGCCATCGCGCCATTTGCTGTGAACAAGTCGGTCGTGCATCTCACCGACAGCGAAGCCGTCGCGCAGAATCTACCGCCGGTATTGGCGGAAACCGTTCCCAATCTGGCTGGGCTGAAGGAACGGCGATCCGTCGCCATCGTCTGTACGAATTTTGCCTGTCAGCCTCCGATAAGCGATCCGGAGGTATTGTCTTCGTTGTTGCGGCAGACTGTGTTGGCAACTTAAAGGTTGCTTCGCCTCAGGGGCTAAAGCCCCCACGTTCACCACGCGTCGTCCGGCACGACCAAGGTCGTGCCCTGTTACAAACCAAGGCGATTTATGAGATAGGCTCGAGCGATTCGATGTTGTTCGTTGCTGCGTGCTCGTTAATAGACCCGATCGAGCAATTCGATAATGTGCACCACTTCGGCGTTTAAACCTCTGCGCTTGGCCCCGGCGGCGAGCTGCAACATGCATCCCACATTCGCGGTGGCAATGATCTCCGGCTCGACCATGGCGACGTAGATCATCTTCTCGTCGAGAACTTTCATCGAGATTTCGTTCTGCACGACGTTGTAAACGCCGGCACTGCCGCAGCAGGAATCGGCACGCTGCATCTCGACCAGTTCCGCGCCGATGGCTTTGAGCAGCGCACGAGGCTGTTTGCGGACATTCTGCGCATGAGCCAGATGACAGGGATCGGAATAGGTCACGCGCCTGGCAAGCTTCCGCTTCGGTCTCGGTCAATCCGACCGCTGCAAGATACTCCGTCACGTCGCGAACTTTGGCTGTGAACTGCGCCGCTCGCGCCGCATACGTCGGATCGTGTTCCAGCAGCGCAGCATACTCCTTCATAGTCGCGCCGCAACCGGCCGCATTCACCACGATGGCATCGAACTCGGGGCTGAGCATCGCGTCGATATTCCGCCGCGCCTGCGCACGCGCCAGTTCCAACATGCCTGCATGAGCGTGCAACGCGCCGCAACAACTTTGCTTATCGGGAATGCAGACCTCGATGCCGTTCTTCGTCAGCACGCGGATCGTCGCCCGATTCAGTTCGGCGAACGCGACGCTGCCGATGCAACCGATCAGCAACGCTACGCGTCCGCGACGAGTTCCTTCGGCAGGAAAAGTCTTGCCCAAGTCACGAAATGAGAAGTCGCTATCAATTTGCGGCGACAGCGCATCGAGCTCGGAAACGCCGAGCAGCTTCAGCACTCCGGTGGAGAGCGCCAGGCTGCGCAATCCTGAGCGCTGATAGAAGCGCACCAGTTTCGCCGAGCGCGACAGCTTGCCGAAGGACGGCAACACACGGCTATAGAAATGATCGCGAAGCTTGCGGTGCATCCAAGGACGGCGATAATTCTGATCGATCTGCGCGCGGGCGCTTTCCAGCAGGCTGCCATAATGCACGCCCGACGGACACGCGGTCTGGCAATTCAGACATCCCAGGCAGCGATCGATGTGAGTGACGAATGATTCCCCGAGCTGGAGCCGACCTGCGTCAACCTGCAGCATCTGATAGATGCGGCCGCGCGGCGAATCCATCTCCGTGCCCAGCACACGATACGTTGGACACTGATCCAGGCACAGCCCACAATGGACGCACTTGGAATACAGCTCCCAGCTTGGCTTTTCGCCGGATGCGAAGTTGGAAGCATGATGCTCGGCAATTGGAATGTCGAAGCTCAGAGGACGAATCTCCCGCGGTTCAGAACATCTTTAGGATCGAGCGTGCGCTTTACCGCTCGCATGCTCTCCAAGTGAGTTGGCGTTTTCTGCCAGGTAGCGATTTCGTGGCGCAACGAGTCGGGGCAGTAGAGCACCGACATGCTGGCATCGCGCGGCAGGCGGTCTCGTAGGTTCGACAGCGCGGCGCCGACGCCCGCCTTCGAATCTGCCTCGGGCCACATCGCGGCAAGCAGATGACCAACTCCGACTCTTCCAATGACAGCAAGCGTCAGGCCGTTTGCCGCGGTCGTCGCTTGCAGTTCATTCAGCGCCTCCTGTACGTCAGCCGTCGGAAGCGAGAAGGCGATGAGCAACGAGTCCGGACGCTGCTTGGGTACTGTATGCGAGAAGTCCTGCAGCGCCCGCCAGAATTCGGCTTCGGCAACGCCATCTACTTCGCTCGATATCGCTGTTCCAAGCTCTGCGCGATACCTCGCCAGCACAGCATCGCTCCCGGTAGCGCGAATGCAAACCGACCATGCCTTCGCAGTGGATTTGCCTTCTCGCAACAGCGATCGAGCTTCTGGCGAGATCAGTTCCAGACAGATCGGCGAAAGGGGTGAGCGTTGCACGGCATTGCGAAACTGAATCGCGTCTGCCGAGTTAGCAAAGTTGGCAACGAACGTCCTGGTCTGGCGAGGTGCAGGGAAAAGTTTGAAACTCGCGCCGGTGATGATCGCCAGCGTGCCGCGGCTGCCGATGAGCAGCTTCATCAGGTCGAATCCGGCAACATTCTTGACGACGCGGCCACCGCCTTTTCCCTTGCGGCCATCGCCGGTCACGAAGCGAACTCCGATGCAGAAGTCGCGCAGTCCGCCGTAGCCGTGGCGCAGTGGGCCGGTCATTCCTGTCGCCAGCATTCCGCCGATTGTGGCTTGCTCCGGCAGCGGAACATCAGCGGCGAAGAGCAAGCCATCTTTTGCCACCATCGACGCCAATTGTGCGACGGTGCAGCCCGCGCCGATGCCAACCGTGAGATCGCCGGGATCGTAGTGTTGCACCTCAGTCAGGCGCGAGGTGCAAAGCAGGATGTCGACTTGGCTGGCGAAGCTGCCGCTCTGCTGCTGTGTGAATCCTCCGGCTGGAACAACATTCAATCCCTGCTGATTCGCAACGCGCAGGATGGCAGCAATCTCCTCCGCCGAAGCAGGTTCGACCGCGACAGACGGTGTTGCGCCAAGAACGCGAGCCGCATCCAGCCTGGCCGAATCTTCGATTACGTGCTCGGCGCCGCAGATGTCGCGCAGCTCGCGAACCAATTGCGCAGGCGTGGTCGCAGTGCTCACAGGCCCTCCTGCGCGAGAATGGCGTTTCGCGATCGTCCTGCGATTTCGCGGCACATGCGAGGAGTGGGCAACATCTTTCCGGGATTCAGTACCTCGTCGCCATTAAAAGCATTTCGCAGATCGGTCATGATCGCGAGATCTTCTTCGGTGAACAGCAGCGGCATCGCATCGCGCTTTTCCAGACCGACACCGTGCTCCCCGGTGATCGAGCCGCCAACATCGATGCAGTATTGCAGAATGTCCTTGCTGGCCGACATCACGCGCTCAAACTGTCCGGCATCGCGATCATCGAAGAGGATCAACGGATGAAGATTGCCGTCTCCAGCGTGGAAGACGTTGCCGATGATCAGGTCGTGCTTCTTCGCCACGTTGCCGATATGCTGCAGCACGGCGGGAATCTTGCTGCGAGGCACAACTCCATCCTGCGTGTAATACGAAGGACTGACGCGACCGAGCGCGGCAAAAGCCGTTTTGCGACCTTTCCACAATAGCGCGCGCTCTTCTTCGTCCTTAGCTCGGCGCACCTCGCGCGCCTTCTGGAGCAGACAGACTTTCCCAACGGCAACCGCTTCTTCTTCCACCGCCTCACGCAGCCCTTCCAACTCGATCAGCAACACTGCCCCGGCATCGAGCGGATATCCGGCGTGGCAATACGCTTCGACCTGGCGCAAGGTCCAGCCATCAAGCATCTCCAGCGCGGCCGGTGTGATTCCCTCAGCGGTAATCTCGGCAACGGTGTGCGCCGCATCGTCGACGGATTCAAAGATGGCGAGCAACGTCGCCACCGCTTCCGGTTTGCGCAGCAGCTTCACCGTAATCGCCGTCGCGATGCCGATCGTTCCTTCGGATCCGACGAAGAATCCTGTCAGATCGTAGCCATGCGATTCGGCAGCCTTGCCGCCGAACTTCACGACCTCGCCACTGGGAAGCACGACCTCGACGCCAGTGACGTGATTCACGGTGACGCCGTGCAGCAGCGTGTGCGGGCCGCCGGAGTTCTCGGCGACATTGCCGCCGATGGTGCAGGCTTTCTGGCTGGAGGGATCGGGAGCGTAATAGAGCCCGAGATGCGAGACGCATTCCGAGAGCTGCAGATTCACCACGCCGGGCTGCACCACGGCACGCAGATTCTCGACATCGACTTCGAGCACGCGATTCATTCGCGCGAAGGCGACAACAATGCCTCCCGAATGAGAGATCGCGCCGCTGCTCAAGCCTGTGCCTGCGCCACGCGCCACGACCGGTATTTTGGCCGCGGCAGCCAGCTTCATGATCTGGGAAACATGCTGCGCATTTTGCGGAAAAACGACAGCACCCGGCGTGCTCTTGCGCACACCTGCGTCGTACTCATACAACATGAGATCTTCGGGACGGTCGAGGACAGCGTCGTTTCCAACGATCCTGCGGAGACCGGAAATAGCTTCGGACAAGCTCATGGCGCCAAAGGCAGTCTAGCGCATACTCGCGGCATCCGAGCCGGCGGAGCGGCAATGCGGAGCAACTCGACAGCGAAAACCGGCAGCGTCAGCTCGAGGTCTGGATGTAGGCGCGCATCATATCCGCCTCACCCGACTTCTCGTCGAGATGGCAGCGCAGCAGATCGCGCAGCGAGAGAAAGCCCACCAGCGTGCGGCCGTCACATACCGGCAGGTGTCGCACGCCATGGCTCTGCATCAGGCACATGGCCTCTTCAGAGCTGGCGTCGGGCGCGACCGTGCGCAGGTCCTTGCTCATGACGTCAGCGATGTGCGTGGTCATCGGGTTGCGGCCCTCGGTGACAACCCGTCGCATGATGTCGCGCTCGGAAAAGACGCCAACCAGCTTGGTATCGTCCAGCACGGGCACGGCGCCGACGTTGCGGTCGACCATATAACCGGCGGCCTCAAACACGGTTTGACCGGGCGCTACAAAGTAGATGGTGCGGTTGCTGATGAGATCCCGGATGGTTGCCATAGTGCCTCCTGTAATCTCGACGGAAGGACGCAATTGGCTCGCCGGAGAAGGCGAATCTTGTGTTGGTCAGCCCGGGACATCCGAAGGCAGGACTTGTCTGGAGACTCCCGGACCGGTTCGCCCCATGGCCAGCAGCCAGATCTGAATATGGAGCCGGATCTCCGCGACCACCGGCAGCTTTCAATCCACTTGCTCCGGGAGCGAGGAGTGGAGCCGAGTATATGCCCAACCCACCGGGGATGAAAGCAGAAATACGCGAGTTCTGCGCAAAAATAAAGGCGCCGGGGAGGCAACTGAAGGAGCGGTCGCTTCGGCAGTGGCTGAATCCTACGCGCGGCTGGTATCCTCATGGATTCGATTCCGTGACGGAGGAGCAGCACTGTGTCGCAGAGTTTGCAGGGGCGGACGGTTGCAGTCTTCGGTGTCGCCAACAAGCGCAGCATCGCCTGGGCCATTGCGCAGCAGATGCAACAAGCCGGAGCGCAGCTTGCCATCACCTATCAGAACGAGCGCCTGAAGCAGGAAGCCGACGATCTTATCGCCGCGCTGCCGAATTCGCAGGCGTTTCAGTGCGACGTCTCTCGCGACGAAGAAATCACGCGGCTATTCGAGACTCTGAAGGAACGCTACGGCAAGATCGACGGATTGGTGCACAGCATCGCCTTTGCCTCGGCGGATGATCTCAAAGGCGAGTTTGTGGATACCAGCCGTGACGGCTTCCGCATCGCCCTGGAGATCAGCGCCTACTCGCTGGTTGCTCTGGCCCGCGCCGCACGGCCGCTGATGACCGAGGGCGGCAGCATCATGACGATGACTTACTACGGCGCGGAAAAAGTTGTGCCCAAATACAACGTCATGGGCGTAGCCAAAGCTGCGCTGGAGGCCTGTGTGCGGTATCTGGCCTACGATCTGGGCAAGAACAAGATTCGCGTCAACGCGATCTCGGCGGGGCCGATTAAGACGCTGGCGGCGCGAGGAATCTCGGGCTTCGGCGACATGCTGAAAGAGCAGTCGGAACGGGCGCCGCTGAAACGCAGCGTCGATGTAACGGAAGTTGCCGCGACCGCAGTTTTTCTGGCCAGCGACGCCGGCAGCGGGATTACCGGCGAGACGATCTACGTCGATTGCGGCTACAACATCATGGGATTTTAGAGGCAGGTGTCGGTTGTCGGCTGTCAGTTGTCAGTTGAAGTTTGCTGGCTCACTAGATGTTGGGTGGAGCACGCCTTCAGAGGCTGCTCAAAAAGTCGAGAAGCAGATCCCTCGTCGGCCTGAAGGCCTCCTCGTGATGACAAAAACAAAAGACTGGCAACGGCGCACCTGAAGCTGCGCCCCTTCAGAACATTCCATAATCGAGTTTTTCAGCAACCTGTTCAGGCGTGCATAATGCACACTGAGCTCGACGCGCGCTTTAGCGCCTTAGGTAAATCTTCGCATTACCTCAGCGGCTAAAGCCGAGATATTCGGATGGATCTTACTGCACGCCTGAAGGCGTGCTCCACCCGAAGATTGTTTGAACAGAATTTCAAACTGGCTTGCTACCAGGAGCGTGTCGTTGACAGCCTAAATAAGCAAACTCTAGAATCAACGTGGGGCTGGACGCAGTCACGTCCGGCCTTTCGTTTCCTCAGCGCGCGAATCATCCATTTATCCTGCAGCCGATCTTCGAGCAGGAGTGATGGCATGATTTTGCGCCGCGTCTGAACGTTGGCGGTGTAGCTCAGGTGGTTAGAGCGACGGTCTCATAATCCGTAGGTCGCTGGTTCGAGTCCAGCCGCCGCCACCAATTAAATCAGCAACTTCCGAAGGGATCTGCTCGATCTCACGACTGGGCGTTTGCGTCCTGTTTGCGGATGTTTGCTGCGTCTGGGTCAGCTTCTCATCAAGTCGATCCACATACGAGACGTTCGCACCAGGAATGAGGTGCCCATAGATGTCCACCGTCACCTGGATGCTGCTGTGCCCCATCTGCTCCTTCACGTACACAATCGACGCGCCGGCCTGAATCAAGAGCGAGCCAAAAGTGTGGCGAAGATCATGGAGCCGAACCTTGCGAATGCCAGCCTTAGCCAACACCGGAAGGAAATAGCGATGGTAGAGATTATCAGGATCGAGAATGGTGCCGTCGGGCGACGGAAAGACCAACTCGCCTGAAATGTCATTCTTGCCTTGCAGATATGCGTTCAATAACCGCGCATCGCGAACGTCGATAAGGACGCGACGGAGCTCTCGCGACAGATCGACCCGCCGCTGCTTCTTGTTCTTGGTGGTCGTGTGTTCTCGACGCACGTAGTTGTGCCGCACGAGGATGAAGCGGTTGGCGTCGTCCTCATCCTTCCCGAACTGAATGTCTCCAAACTGCAGCGCAACCAGCTCCCCGCGGCGCAGTCCGGCGCGCAGGGCGGTTAAGAAAAGCGGGTAATACTCAGGGCAGACATCCAAGGCAGCATCCAAGAACTGCTGGGCCTCCGGCGTTGTGAGTGACACTCCTTTGGTGTCAGCCGATTTGCCGTGCGTGTGAAGCGGCCAAGCCGGGCGGCCGGGTTGGCCTCGATCAGCCCAGCTTCGATCGCCTGGTTAAGCATTCCGCGGATAACACAAAGGGCGTTTCGGATTGTGTTGCGCGAGAGTTCCTCAGCAATGAGATCGTTGATGAGCGTTTTGATGTCGTCGCGCTTTACCTCGTCAAGGCGCTTCGTCGCAAATCGTGGCCGTAGGTACTGCCGGAGGACCCCCTCATAGCCGTCAGCGGTTGATGTCTTGCACTCCACGCGAGCGTAGTCTTTCAGCCACTCGTCGGCATACGCGCCAAATGTCGGCATCGCACGCTGATCGGAACCAAGGATCCCGATATCCCCGAGCGCGAGCTTCGCTTCGACCTGCCGCCGCACTTCCTCGGCAATCTTTCGATCTGTCCCGATCACCCGCGTTTTGCGCTTTCCGCGGTAGTCGATAACGAGATAGCACTTGCCGCGTAGCTTGCGAATCTTCACACCCATGCCCTAGCTCCGTATCCTTTGCATCACGTCCTCGACGATTGCGGTCACGCTCTGTGACGGTTGGACTGTATGACCTGCCAGCCAGTCATTGAAAGCAGTCCGGCTAATCAGGAGCTTATTTCCCACCTGCGCTGCTGGCAACGGATTATTGGTTCTATGTATCCATTCGCGAATGGTGCGTGCCGAAACCGACGCATACTGAGTAAGCGCGCGCAGGTCGAGCCATTCCTTCTGCACCCGTTGCTGGGAATTCGTCTCAGCCTTGCCCATCTATATCACGTCTTATTCGCTTTGCGTCATCGACCGCCGTGTTCCAGAACTATCTGGTTCTGGAACAACAAGAAGCCGTTTGCCTCTGTCGCAGAATCAGCGACTTACAGCACCACGTCGGAGCCCGGTTTATGGAACGTGTTCACTGCCGCGTGCCTCCTCGGTCTCGCGGCGTAAGCCGCGTCAGCCGCTTGGCGCAGAAGACGGACTGATTACCCCTGGCTTCCCGCACTCGGCTTGCACGTCCCGCTCCTGCAACGGGGCCGAAGGCCAGTAAACTCTGCTGCCCCACAAGCTGCTCATTCGCGCGCGCCTCCGCGGTTGCCGCACGGTCGCGGATTCGCTGCTCGACTGCACTGCTCGATACCTGCCACCGTCCGTTTACTTTTCGTGCAGCTACGCGACCGAGTCGCAAGAGGATGTAGAGTCGGTTAAGGTCAACCTCTAGACGGCGAGCGGCTTCCAGTGCGCTCATCTCGGCCGCCTCGGCGGGAACGTCTCTGTTCATTGAGTTTCGAACCTCCCCTTGCTCGCCCCGAAGGCTTTCTCGTCTAGCCGGCAACGGCCACAAGTCCTTTGAAAACTCCAACCGCCGCACGTGCTGCATGCGACGAGCTGTCGGCTCCGCGGAAGGCGGATAGTATTGAGTTGAATCCCGGAACCCTTATTGACGAAAACTGCCTGTCCTTCATTTCTCCACTGGCTAGCAACTTCGCGTGTCACGGTAAACGCCGGAGCGCTATTCCAGGACTGGCCTGGCATGAACACCCCAACCCTGTCGCCGGATTGGGTAACGGAGCTGAAGACACGTATCGCCATTGGAGGCTGCCGCATTTTGCCTAGCGGCTGTCGGCTTTACTATTCATTATGATGATGGCAGCAGAGAAACTCGGCTATTGGAGAGTTTGGGAGAAGTTGGGAAGGTTTTGGACTTGTTCCCTTACGGTTACTCCGGAAGGTCGTCAGCGGCTAGGCTCAGCGATTCCGCCAATCTCTTGCGAGTTGAACGGGTAGGCTTGGTTCTGCCCTTTAGATAGTCGTTCGCAGTATGAAAATCCACGTTAGAGTTCTGGGCCCAATCGCCAGTTGACCAACCTTCCTTGCGAAGGAGAGGGTCTACAAATGCCGCCCGGCGGTGCGCCCTCTGTGGGATATCCGAGGTCTTCGGTCTTGATGGATTACGCACTGAGATTCGCCCGGAACCGCACAGAGTAACCAGCAGCGTCCCATTATCCCAAACCGGTCTTGCCGCGACCTTGATCCCTTCCGATGCGAGGTATTGGTCTGCCAGATCAGCGGGCTCGATGTTGTCCGGCAGCTTGTCGGTGAGCTCACATCTGAGTACCCAACCTCTACCATCCCCCAAAGGATTCACAGGGTCATCGACAATCCGAAAACCCATGGTGGTCAGGATTTGGTGCGCTCGTTTCAAATCGGTGAGAACGTCAGGCAATACCGGGCCGAAAAACGAGGAGGGCCACTCTCGTCCTTCCGCACTGAAACCCAATGTTTGGAGCAGCCTAATAGCAGGCGCCGGATTGTTTAGATCTTCTGACAGACGCGACCAGAAACTTGCCTTGCCCTCTCCTGGTTTGAGAAGAGCTGACGGGCCGACGACGGAAACACGTCCCTGCGCAAGGCTCCGGCTTTCCTCAGGTCGAACCGGTGCTGACTCCGACTCGGTTACGGCCTCGATCTTGGCGAGGTCGATTGCCCAAGACAATTCCCTTCCGAGTTCCGCTTGTAGAATCGTATGGTAATAACCTATTGGATCGGATGACCTAGTCGGGGCCAGCCATTTAGGCACTTTCCAGGGCTCACTGCGAAGGATGCCGAAAACAGCAGCCTTATGGCATGCGTTGCGAATCCACCATTGGATCGGCTCCCAAGTTTCAATTGGCCCTCCCCAGCGAGCCTTGCGGTCACCGCCAATGCACATCGACCGCAGCTTCCGAGTGATCCGATCTTCTACCCACTTCCACTTGTTCTCGTTGGGTATGCCGGCAGGATGGGCCAGTGCCGCATATTTCGGTACCCACTTCTGAAGGGCTACAGTACAGCGCGCAATCCAGTCGCGAAAGTGCTTGCCGAGTGCCTTCCGCTTCTGCTCCGCTGCAGAAAGTCCCTTCAGGGCTTCAAAGGCTGCACAGCAGGTGTCGAACTTGGCTAGAAACAGATCTTTGCCAAATAGCCCGTTCAGCGCGTTCAGCGCATCCTGAATTTCCACACTCAGCACTACTTTTTCGTCATCAATAGGGGATTCCATTGGTCGTCGACATCTCAGGTGATGATTCCGGCGAGTTATTCCGCGCCCATTTTCTAGGTCGAATCCCGCTGTCGCTCTTTCGCTTTTCTCGTCCGCGCCGCAGCGGCTGCCTTCGAAGCCTTCAGTGCGCTTGCGCGCCGCTCTTCGGGGCTCATCCTCTCCGCGCGTGCTTTACCGCCGATCCTGCCGAGGGCGGACAGGGCCTCCGAAACGAGGCGCGTTTTTCTCGCCTTGGTCATGTACCGCTTTGGAGTTTTCCTGGTCATGACGGAAATCATAATCCGTGCGCTACGGTGAATCAATGGATAATCAATTACAATTCCCATATTTCTATTGACGGAGAAATGACTGGAGAGTATAAAGAAAAGCGCGCCGCGCCGGTGCTGGTAACACCGACACGACGCTAACCAGGGCACCTAATCAGGAGGCACCCGTGGCTGTAAGCAACCGTAACACCCGATCTCCACGCACTCAAGAAGTCCCACTCACAATCTATCGCGTAGCGCTCTACGCTCGCGTCTCCACCCTGAATGGACAAGATCCCGAAATGCAGTTGTCCGAACTTCGCGAATATGCCGCTCGCCGCGGATGGATCATTTCAGGCGAGTATGTCGATCAGGGCGTATCCGGCTCGAAAGAGTCACGCCCCGAGTTGAATCGGCTAACAGTGGACGCTCATCGTAGGGTGTTTGATGCCGTGCTGGTGTGGAAAATCGATCGCTACGGCAGGTCTTTAAAACATCTGGTGAATGCTCTCGCTGATCTCAACGCATACGGTGTTGCATTCGTCAGCCTCCGCGACAACCTCGATCTGAGCACAGCATCCGGTCGCCTGATGTTTCAGATCATCGGCGCCATGGCCGAGTTTGAAAGAGCCTTGATCCAGGAACGAGTTCGCGCTGGCTTGCGCAACGCGCGGGCGAAGGGGAGGAAACTAGGCCGCCCCCGGCGAATCGTGGACTCCGCGAAGGTTGCCGCTCTTCGTGCTTCTGGCGCTTCCTGGCGAGCGATCTCGCGGCAGACCGGGGTGGGCGTTGCCACTTTGTATCGGCTTTGCGAACAGTTGAATCCGTCCTAGCTGAAAAGCGTAATGACGCAGTACTCTGCCTGGGAAAGGAGTGAGGGATGCCTGAATACTATCTCGATGAAGAGTGGAATATGGTTAAGGCGCCGATGACGACGCAGGATCTTGCATCATGGGCAAACTTTTTTCAGAAGAAATACTTTCCAGACGTGGAAGCAGATGTGCAGGTCGGGATCAACACGAACTCGAAATTTCAAGGGGCGGCGTGTTTTGAGCCGGAGAGAATGATGATCCATATCGCGCAAGCCATCACTCCGTTCGAGAATATGGCGAAAATCGCCTTGCTTCACGAAATGGTGCACGTGAAACTCCAGTTGTTGTTTAATAAAGAGGACGCCGACCACGGCAAGGCCTTCAAGTCGGAGATCAAGCGGCTGATAGAAGCCGGAGCCTACGACTCGCTCTTATGAACTATCCTTCAAGACGGGCGGCTATTTCGACGGGTTCAACATTGTAGTAGGACTTCGTCGGAGTGGCAGGCCAGCATTGCGCTTGCCTGATTTCCAGCTCTTGTACCTCGCATCTTTTCCATAGAGCTCCATTGCATGAAAGTAGGGGACGTGAAACTCGTCTAGAACACTCAAGAAAGGAAACGAACGGCTTAGACGCTGGCCTGAAGGCCAGCTCTAAACCGAGTGATCTCTTCTAATTCGTAACCCCGTCCCTCTCCGGTCCCGCGCTGAGAACGATGATCGTCATATCGTCGTTTTGCTTCGCTCCGGCAGCGAAGTTATCGGCAGATTTCATGATGCAGGAGATGATCTCGGCCGGCGGTAGTTTTAGGCAGTCTTTTACCGTATCCATCAATCTTTCCTCACCCCACTCGTCCTGATCTGCATTCATGGCTTCGCTGATGCCATCGGTGAAGGCGATGAAGACGTCCCCGGGCGCCAGTGGAACAGCTGCCTGCTGATAGGTGGCGTTCTCTAGCAAACCCACCACCGTCCCCGACGCCTCCAGGCGCGAGACACGGCAATCTCCATTAGAAGAACGGAACAGCATCGGCGGATTGTGGCCGGCATTCACATACGTAAGCTGGCGCGACGTAGGATCGTATTGTCCGTAGAAGAACGTTGCATAGCGATTGGAGGCCAGCGCTCCATGAAGCAGCCGATTCACGTTGCTCATCAGCCCAGCAAGATTGTCGGGAGCGCGGGTAGCCTCGCTGCGCAACGAAGCTTGCAGGCTGGCCATAGTAAGCGCGGCTGCGATGCCCTTACCGGAGACGTCGCCGATCGCCAGGCCCAGTTTGCCTCCGGGCAACGCCAGAAAATCGTAGTAGTCGCCGCCGACTCCGAGCGCCGAGCGGCAGGCGCCCGCATAAGCCAGGCCCGCGATGGGAGGTAACGTCTGCGGGAAAAGTCGCTCCTGCACGTCGCGGGCGATCTGCACCTCGCTATTCAGGCGCTCGCGTTGCGCCACCTCCGCGGCAATCTCGGAGATGAGCTGCGCGTTCTCCAGCGCCAGGCCGGTCTGCGCCGCAACCGATTTCAGCAGTCGCAGGTCCGCGCGCGAATAAGGCTCGTCCGAGAGCTTCGGACCGAGGCTGATGAACCCCAGCAACTTGTCGCGCGCGCTCAGCGGCAGCAGCAGTTCCGTATCCAGTTGTGTCAGCTTGGAGCGATCTTCCTCCCCCACGTCGGGTTCGCGATAGAGCCAGGAGTGGGGATCGTCAAAATAGACTCGCGCCGGCTCTCGTTGCCGGGCCAGAACCCTGACCGTGCCGGCTCCCGGCGGAAACACGATGTCCGGCGCCGTGCCATAACCCAGAGCATAGGCTGGGCGGTACAGACCGCTGTCGCCCAACAGGACGGCAACCCGTGGAATGTGCAGCGTCTCCGAGATGCGTTCTGCAACCGTCCTGACGAGCGAGCGCACTTCGACCATGCTGCGCACCCCCTCGCTCAGCTCGCTCAAAACCTGCTCGGCATCGTAGGCTTCGCGGAAGAATCGCCGGTCGACCCATACACCGAGCTTGGCGCCCAGCTCGCGGATCGTGAAGATGGCCAGCAGCCCAATCCCAATCACTATCAATTTCTGCGGACGCTTCTGGTTTTGGCCGATCAGCGCTACCGCAGTCACCGTTACTAACCCGATTGCCAGAAACTGCAGAACTCGAACGCTGTTCCTCGCCAACGCATACTGCAGCCCCTGCCGGACCACGACGCGAACATCCATCGCGCGCTGCACCACGATGACGTATGCCAAGGTGATGGGGAATACCAGGAACGCAAGAACAACCAGGGAAGTAATCCAGTCGGGGAAATCGACTCTATGTTTCAGATACACCACCGCTCCCAGAAGCGTCAGGGGTGTCATGCCGATCGCGGCGCCCCAGTAGAGTAGACGCAGCCGCCGTTTCGCGTCGGTGGAGACAGCAATTACCGACTTGGTGACGATAAAGACGAAGAAGGCTACCACCAGAGCGAGTTCGTAAAGAACTATGGGAGTCGCCACGGAATCGAAAATTGGACCAAGCCATTGCGTCGAGGGACTGGCTGTCAGACCGCCGACCACGACGGCCACATATCCCAGTGCGTAGATCTCATAAGGGATAACGACAATCCACGGCAGCCATTTAACCCACGAGCCCGCCCGGGCGAAGAATGGAAGTGGCTCCGGGAAGAAATACCCAAACAGAAACAGAAGCGCCGGCATCGCGCTGTAAATGAGAAGGTAGTAGGTGCAAACGACCTTCAGCGCCGCAGGGCCCCAGTCATCAAACCCGGGATATCCCAAAGCGGTTTCGCCAACGCCGAGCAACAATCCCAGAAGCAGCCACGCCGACAGGTCACGCGGCCGCACCATCACCACCCAGAATCCAAGGACGAAGCAGAAGGCCGGCACAACTATGCGGAGAGAGATCTTAGCCGGCTTGGAGTCAATCGCCCGCGTACCAGCCGTGACCGGAAGTGCAATGGTGCGATCCTGGGAATTTGGTTTAGGCGACCTCACCGTAACCAGCAAGACACTGCCCGGAGTCGCTTTTCGCAATGCCTCCCAAAACACCGCCATGCCTGTGTAGGGGTGGTGATTGATAGCGACCAGGATGTCGCCTTCGTGTAATCCGGCTGCGGCGGCCTTAGCGTCTGCCAGGTAGACGATGGAACTGTAGTACTGTGGGAAGAATTTCGGAGCGTTGACGGGCGCCTGATGAAGAGTCGTCTTGATCGATTGTACGAATAGGCAAATCGTAGCTACGAATAGGCACGCGAGGACTGCATAGCGCAATGCGGAAGGCCGCGAGGGTGCGCCCAGCCGAGGAACGCGCCGGCTGATGGTAGCGGATGCCATTGGCGACGATTGTAACGTGGCTTTCGCAATTGCTTGGGTCAAAAGGTTGAGGCGCGCGATTTAGGCGAGCTACATGCTCCAGGTCATATGCTCTACCTGATTCGTGATCTCATCCGGTGGGGTGTCCGGTGGGAAGCTCATCGGCTTGCCGATCACTATCCTCAACTGTCCCGGGCGCGCGATCTTCTGTTCCTTGAGCTTCATGTCCCAGAGGCCATCGATTCGTAGCGGCAGAACAGGAACGTTCAGCCGCGAGGTCAGCATGCCGAAGCCTGAGCGGAATGGCGTGGGATTGCCGGCGCGCGTGCGCTGGCCTTCGGGATATACGAGCACGCTGTACCCGCGATCCACCGATTCGCCGGCATAGCTGAAGCTCTCCCGCACTCCCGACTGCTGCGGTAGCGGGAAGACATCGAAGAGAGCTACCACAAGGTAATATCCCACTTTGTAGGACAGCCACAGAAACGGATTCCATTCTTTCGGCGGACGCCACATCTGCCACAGCAGCTCGCCCAACATAAAGCTTCTGAATAATCCCGCGCAGCCCCGCTGTCCCGTCGAGTTGGGAATTTGTATTCAGAAATCTGGGTGTTTACAAACGGGAGAAGAGCCGAGATAGGGTCACTCCGAAACCCATCGCGATGAGATCAAGGTTCACTAGCGACACATTCCGATTGCCGCGTTCAATGTCAGCCAAGTAACTGCGGTCCAAGCCGAGCCTCTCCGCCAGTTCTACTTGCGTCCAGCCTCGCTGCTGCCGCAAGCCGCGGAGCCGTCGCCCAAATCGAACGCGAATGTCCTCAGCCATCTGTCACAGCATGATGGCGTGTTACTTATAGACTCCAAAGCGACTTTGAGCAACAATGAGGGCATACAGAGGCAGAAAACTGGTATGGGCTTTATCCCTGATCCATACAGTGCGACCGTGCGTAAGCGCTGGTTCTCCCTCGATGACCTGCGCGTAGCCAGAGTGACAATGGCACTGAAAGAGATTTCGCAAGCAGCCGCGGCAAAACCCTCTTTAGCACCCGTTCGAGGTGCATAGCGAGAAGCAATGATGGCGACTGACGGACCCAAGCACGAGAACGCCGCTCCCAATAGCGCCAAAAAGCTGAAGAGCGAGGGAGATCAAGCCGACTCTGAACGGCGCGCATGGCAGCCTCGACACATGAACTGGTCGACAGGTAAGTGCGACTTGACGGACGATCAAGCTGATGAGCAGGAACGGCGCCGGGAAATATACAACCGGTCGTGCGATGAAGAATTGGAACGCAGCCGCCAAGAGCGTGCGGAACGATGGAGCAAAACACCGCTTGGACCTGCCGTAAGAGAGGCGTTGCATGGCGTTCCTCCCGAGGTGGCTTGGGAGTATCTGCAGTGCGTCTTATTTCAGGCGTTTGAGGCATACGCCGAACAGGCCGAAAAACTCATGGAGAAATATCAGCCGCCGTATGACCAGGAAAGCCTGAATCTGATGCTGCAGGATCTGAACCCCACGGTCGGATTGAATAACTTCTTGGGGTGCGGAAAAGTCACGGACCTCTCAGACCTGATACACATGGCCGATCCACTTGAAGTGCTTGAGCAGGTGCTCTGGATGGTCACAGTGAGTGACCAATGGCAGACCGGGATTCCCAGCTAGATTGCGTCAAAGTCACCCCACAAGCCACGGATTACTAATTCACTAGCGTCGGATAATCGGGATTCCACGCCGTCGTCGCCCAATAGCCACCCACGCAGTGAACTGACTTGAGGAAAGCAGAATGTCCTCGTTCAATGCAAGGTCGGTACAGAGAAACGCGCTTGTGGAAATTAAAGCCATGCTGCTCGGTTAGGCGGCAGAAAACACCCCTGCAGCACCCTTTCGGATGCAGCCCGGAGGAGCGTGTTCCGAAAACCCGTCACTCTGCCATCAGCGTAAGTTCTTGGATTTTCACTTCAGGGATCCTTGCCCCGAAGCGTTCCGAAATGAACTGTTTGCGGAACGCAAACGAACCGACATGGGGCCTAGGCCCGCGTTATCACCGTGAATGGACATCTTGTGGCACTTTTGCGCATTTTGTCTAGATGCGGAACCCCTTGCAGAACGCAAGAAAAGACTGGTGCTTATTGGTGTTTCTCGCTTTCTTCTGTTTGCGCGCATTCGGTATGGTGCGTTACCCATCGAACGTAAGGCGTCTTTTTGGCGAAGAACCATTTCCACCGCGTTCGGGCCTGTACCTTCTTGGGGAACTCAATGTGCCATGGCTGGTAGACCAGCCCTTCAGCGCGGGTGCATTGACGGCTGATGGACGTCCAATCGGCATCCTCATTAACGTCGCGCCACTCCGATTTGCGCTTGCTGCGGTTCCGCCAGCGGATGATAGTCCGCTTCTAGCGAGCAAGTCGTCTTATCGGCCCGCAACCATTACGATGGCAAACCTGCCGAATGGCAAGATCTTATTCAAATGGGATGGCACCGCAGATCGTCAAGACATCGTTATTGGGCCAACGAAGGAACCCGGTCCGAGCCATGCCGGATGAAGAATTGTGAACGGCTCGGTCAAAGCTTCAGCAATTGCCACGCTTTCAGGCCGAACCCCTCAGCAATGAGTGCCACATTGCGCAGACAGACTTCGATCTTTGCGGTCTCCCACCTCCGCCGAATAGCTGCGGTCGATCCCCAAGTGCTCGGACATCTCGAATTGCGTCCGCCCTGTGCGCTAAATGGCACACTGTGGTCGCCGTGACAGGGCTGCTAACCGGTTCGGTTTTGGGCTTCGGGTCGGGGTTTGGGAAAGTAGGTTCTGACTTTCCTCGTAAGTCGCTCTCGATACTCTTCCGGCCCATCTACAGAAAAGAATCCCGTATAGTCAAGCGGGAGATAGCGATAGCAAAATCGCTGCTCGTACTCTCGCCCGAAAACGTCCAGGTAGATGTAGAACCCGCAGGCCCACAAACACAAGTCATTCGGGGCCAACAATATCCGACCACGCTCGTCAGGCGTAATCTCTCTCCTAGAACGATGAGTTTCAGAGTGGGATTTCCCAGCAGGGATCGCGAAGGGCTGACGAAGTGGAAATGGAACTTTGCTCGGATCATAAATCGATACATCCGGTGGGACCGGATCGACGCTTCTACCAACTTGCAGAGCGCCGTGGGATTCAATGATGATGGCCGGAGTTTTTCCGACATTAAGGAGTGTGTACTCGAAAGAGGGGTAAGGAAATTCAATTTTTGGTTTGATGATTCCTTCAGGCAGCACATAAGCACACTCTGCGTTCATCAACGCATCAGTACTATCCCTAGCAGCATCAGCGGCAATCTCGGTAGCCTTGGATTGCCTCCTTATTTGTCCGAAGGTTCGAAGTCCGGCCCATGCCGCTATACCAGCGAGTACAGCCAAAACCCAGTTGGAATAAATTGGTGGCCCATTCTGCGGTTGCTGTTGGGGACAATTTGTTTGTGCTGGGGCGGGTGGCTGGTTTACGACTACAGTGACGGGGCTACCCGGACTAGGAAAATTTACAGTACCGTCAGTCACCAAATCTCAGATAGAATCTGGCCGGGACTGGCGGGTTTCAAACACAGCGAGGTTCAGTATGGGCTGGAGCTTCCTTCCACGCGACGATAATTACTGGAATCCCAAGAACACCTTCAACAAACGTACCGCAAGATTTCTCTGCCGATCATGCGGCGCAATTGCTTCGTGGAGTGCGGTGTGTCCAGACTGCGGCAGCAATGAGGTTACAACAGCCACGGGCAGGGGGTTTCCCGGCCTGTTTTGCCAGTCCTGCTATAGGGGCCGACTTCATTGGGACTGTCCGCACTGTGGCTCACGACAAAAGTTGCTTGATGTGCTCCAGTACGACCCGGCGGCAATAACTCTTGAGCCTGGGCGCATACCGCTCCTGAAAGCGCTGTTTGGTCGAAAGTGAGGTTTCGTGAAGAATGCGCTCGCCTTCGTGTTGGCCGGAGGTTCCGCCTATTCGTTCAGCTTTGCGATTGATCTCCTTGTCGGCGGGCTGCTGAGAGTCTACCCCAGCACGGCCTTTCTTCCCGTAGTGACGTGGTCCGCGGTTGCGATAGTTGCGGGCTACGTTGCATTGCGGCTGGCACCAGAGGGGCGTTTTCTTGTTGTTCCCTTCGTCCTGATAACCCTTTTGGCCCTATTTGGAGGCATTGTGGGCCACCGCTATAACCTCGTCGTCGCCGCCGTTATGCTTGCTGAAAGCGTTGGGGTCTGGCTAGCGACGGCAGGCGGGCGATTCACGTTCTGATTCCTTAAGACTTTGCGCCAAGGGTGCCTCTCTTGGGCGGGCAACGGCGCTAGAACCTGTTAGTTCTTTACAGTCATGGCATCCGAATCGACAGCCTTTTTGCCGGAAATGCCTTCCAGTCCGGCCAAGATTCCTCGATATTCGTTCTTGTCACACTGCATCGCCAGACCGCCTTTCTTGTCGCCATCAGCCCAAGTCAGCCCAACGAAATGCTTCTTTGACTTGCTGAGGGCCATCAAGGCTCCAATACCGAAGCTGACAACTGCGAGGCCGATGGCGGTGCCAACCCTGCGGTGAACATCCTGTCCATAGCTAATATCCGTAATGGCAGAAGCTGGAATGGTTACTACTTCTTTGCCATCTTTCACGAATCGGACTTTATCCTGTGCGATGAACAGGTGCATGCCGGTGCCAGACTTATAGTCAGTTAGAGACCCGCCATCGTAGGTCACCTTGTAACTGGTCTCTCCGGCGAATGCGGTGAGTGGAATTGCAATGCAAAGCACGACGGCCAGAAGTGGTCGCATGTTGCCTCCCGAGGAAGTGGCTGTCCTCGACAGATTCTGCAGGAAGTGGGGCGCGACTCAAGTGTAGCCCTGTTTGTCAAGGGCCTAACAGGTTTGCTGAAAACAATCCCAACCTGCGTGTGCCTTAGCTGAAAGAGAAGTTACTTTAGAAATTGTTCATTGATATATATGCACACAGACACACTACATGTGTGCACACACTCCCGGTTCGCTTTCAGCAAAGGTCCCCACGCTGAGGTCAGAATAACTTTCGGCGAACTAAACCCGCCAAGCCGAGGACGCCAGAACCCAAGAGCATGATGCTGCTGGGCTCGGGAACGGAGGTCGTGGTGCTGGTGCTCGTCGTGGTGCTGCTCGTGCCAAGGACGGTGAACGATTCCGAAGGAAACGAGCCGACAGAGTTACTCGATGACAAAGACGGGCCCTCGTTCTCGTCCCAATAAACGGGGTCGCCGCTGGGTACGCTGGCGTTCTGCAGGTTCAGCCAGTAGGTGCCGGCATTGAGCGTCGGGCCGCTGAACATGGTGTTCTCTTGGCAGACGTTGTAGCCGTACAGGTTGGCGGTGCAGGCGCCCTGCGTGAAGTTGACAGTCTGATCAAAATAGATGGTGCCGCTGTTCTCACCCGAGGTGATCGACAATTCAGCCGAGGTCAGGGTGTCGCCGGGGGCCAGCCACATTCCGAAGCTGCCGCCAGTAATGGTGGTGTTGTTGTTAGAGACGTTGAACGTGTTGCTAACGATAAAGCCAAAGTTGATGGTCCAAGCATCGGTATTGCCATTGATTGGACCGTTGCTGTAGACGGTTTGTGCCCTTGCGGGAACAGCCGCCAATGTCAAAGCGAGAAGTGACAGGAAAGCAATTCGCAGTTTCATGGTGAGCCATCCTCTCAAGCGGACCTTGGCTTGGCATTTGATACCCAACGAAACCTGAAGTCAACGGACTGCCCTAGCGGGTAGTGGTGCCGATTGAAATCCACAGGGTTTGAACTCCGCTCTGTACGGCGTACACTGTCGGCATGGCAGTGACGAAGGACAAGGATTATCTCCCGCCGCACTGGACTTCCGATGGAGGCGTGAAGAGGTGTTCGATCTGTGGGCATCCTTTCCCGAAGGAGACGATCTCCATAGACAAAGCATTCAAGGAACATTTCGCCCAAGCCCACAAGCCCGGTCAAAAGACCGAGGATTCCAGCCAAGCTGCTCTCCGAGTCGTCCGTGAGGCCACCGAAAACAAGTAGGCCGCTACTCATCTCCCAACCGATCCTGCATCGCCAAGAAATGCTCGTACTTCAACAGCACAGCTAACGGCTCGTCGTTGTCTTGGATGATGAGAGTCTTGTCGAGTGCCCGTAGTTGACTGACGTTCAATGCTCGCAGTCGGCTGATGATCAGCGACGCGGTGAGTCCCAAATTCTCCTTGAGGGCGTATCCTTTTCGACCGCTCCCCCAGTTTCGCCGCACCCGGCACTACTGGAACGGCAACAATTTCGTCTGGGCCGTTACGCGGAAAACGTGGGTTGGCCAATGCCGTTGACGTAATTTCTTCAGCAGTTCGTCGCCGTCAGCGGCATAGGGAAACGCGCCCGCATCGACTTCGGCATCATCAAATTCAAGCGGAGAGAAGTTCAGCAGTAAACCTGCAGTGGAACTCCGTTCCGAATGCGGCTTACCGGTGTATGCCGATCGCGGTGCGGTTTTCATCATGCTGCTCTCCTTGAGGTAGCCGTTATGCCGAGGAATGCTCTTATCCGTCTTTTGAGCGCGCGCTCGCTGCGAATCTCACATTCCCATATCACCATTACTTTCCAGCCAGCTGTTCTTGGCGCGTCGATATTCCTTTTGTCGCCGGTGCGGTTGCACTCAAGCTTCGGCTGCCCAATATTCCAGGTTGGACTTCGGAATGTGAGCCGTCTTACAGTCGTGGTGCGAATGCCAAAAGCAGCCATGAACGAAGATTACTCTACGCCTGGAAGCAAATACCAGAGCAGGCTTTCCGGGAAGGTCTTTCCGGTGCAGTCTGAACAGTGAGGCGTGCGCACACCTCCGCCAGATCGGACATCCCCGACAGACCAGATCGTGCACGGCTGATTAGCTCGTGTCCAGTCCATGGCGGCTCTTAAATTGTCCGGCCTGCAGAACTTCTGGCGTTAGCTAACAAGGTCGCAAGTAGGCCGATGGGTCTACAATGGCTGCTGTTTTCCATATCAGTGTAGAAGATGTTCATGGCTGAAGTCGTAGTTCGTTGCCAGCAAGGTCAGTCAACCGGAGGTCGTTACGCGCAAAACCTCTATCGTTCTTGTCGTTGTCCTATTGGCCGCAGTATGTGCAGCTCAGCAAACAGGCAGCGCCGTCAAGGTAACCGGCTGCGTCATCAGCGTCAATGGCTCGTTCCAGCTGACTACACATGAGGGCAAAACCTATGTTCTGAAGGGCGACCATGACACCCTCCTCGGTTACGGCAACATGGTGGTCCAAATCACCGGGACGATCAGTGCCGCGCCGCAGGGTACGCCCACGGTGCTGCATGTTACCAAGATAAAGAAACTGGCTGATTTCTGTGGCTAGCAGTCTGGCTGGACTTGAGCGACCGCGCAGCAGAGGGTCGCCTGTGGCCAAGCCCGACGTTCGGGAATTACGCCGTTTCCAGAAGAACCTTTCTGCCCCTAATGGCTCCCAAGAGCTTTTGGCTGCTTTGATGCTGCGCGCACCTGAATCGCGGGTGTTAGGCGAACAGTTGTTTGTTGGAACCACGAATTGACATTTACCGTGCGCCTGTAGTCTGCAACTAAGAGAGACAGGCTTTGTAGGGTTTTTTGGAACGGTTCGCGCGGCTGCCGCTCGTCTTTGCTCCATTGCTTCTGGCATGCCACATGTCTGGCGTTACCCGCGATCCTTCACACATAGCCACCCCTCTCCCAGGTGGCTCCCACCTTCGCCACCGGGGCTGTAGGACCAAGCTCAGCAAGGAATCGTGTGGCGACTGTGTGTGCCATCCCACTACTGCCTGCGCGGGTTCTCGCCCCAATCTTGTATGCCAAATGGATGTCTATCGTTACGAATGACGACAGTACAAGAATGTCGGTCGGACGCGGCATTGCGACATAAAATAGACGACGCTGCTCGCGTAGAATCTCTCGTTGTTCAGCCTGCGTCTCCTTTGAATTTATGAAAGGCACTAAACCTTCGATGCATCCGAGGACAAGAACCACTTTGCTCGTGAGGCCCTTCGACTTCTGAAGGCTCATGATTCGGACGAAGTCTTCATCTTCCGGGATCTCCGGTCGGGTGATCAGATTCCGAACCCGTTCTAGCATGGGACCGGCTCTCATATAGTCCTTCACTATCAACATCACTGAGTCTCGTAAGAGTCTCGTATCTTCAGCGCCCTCAGGCAACAGCTCGTTTACTAAGTCCGTGCCCACCCGATCACGCAGCGTTTGGAGGCGCGCGGTGACCGTCTTGTATCGAGCTTGAAGCTTGCCAGTACCGGAAAGTGAGATTTCGTTCGCCACCAACTTATCGAGCGCCTCCCTGGGTGAAAGTCCCGTCTCTTCGCAGTAAGCTCTCAGCTTCGCGTATTGTCCGGCAAGCCATGTCGAGCTGCCGAAGCCGAGGAGGAACCTGAGGGAGACGCGATCTTCCGAATCCGCCACTAGGGTCAGGAACGCAAAGGCTTCTTGGGCGGCATCCTCTTCAAGTGCCTCTTCGTGATAGAAGCTATGAGCTGCGACGTTCAAATCCTTGAGGGCATCACGGGCAGGTCGGATTGTTCCTGAGATACTTAAGAACCTCTGGAAGAAGCTCGCCAATGAGCATCGCGCGATGAAATATGAGCCATTGAAACAAGGCATCATGAAACTGGCGATCAGTGCCATCTAGTGGCCATCCGGGTTGATCGGATTGAAGGCGGGCCCAAGCAGCCTCAAAGGCGCGAATGCGTTTTGTGTCCTTGCGCTTCCCTTCGGTCTTGATGTCCTCAAGGAGCGGCGCGCCTTCGAATTGCAGAACGCCGGCTTTTGGAAATGTCACCAGAGGCCGCGGCACTCGCCCAGAGAAGTCGAAAACTTCCTCACTGTTGAGGGTACGGAAGCAAAACGAGTGCAGGGTGCCCACTGCGGTGATGTCCTCGCAGCCCTCCACTCCGAGATCGCCCAGCTCCTTCACCAAGCTCGCGGCGGCTACTCTCGTGAAAGTGACCACTAAGAGCCGCTCTGGGTCCACCCCTTCTTCTAAGAGTCGGGCTACGCGCCGCTTCAATGCGAATGTTTTTCCTGTCCCTGGACCCGCCATCACCCGGAGGTACTTGCAATCGGTTCCAGCAATGGCCAGGGCTTTCCCGGTCAGGTTATGATCCCAAATCATCCAAATCCTCTATCCTCAGCTCCTCGACGTTTCCTCATATCCCTGCCCTCAATGTTTGTGCGCAAGGGCATCAGAGGTCCCGTCAGCGGCCGAATAGGAGCTCCGTGCTGTCACTGAGAAACCGCCATTTCCCTCTTTACGGACTCTTCCGTTGTCACTTCAAGTCTCGTCCTCCAGCTGAGTGTAGCGCCAGGACAAGTAGGAGCAGAGCCCATCCAGATCAGGGATGAGCAGTGATGCGTTTGCATTGTACATATCCATAGCCAAATTACCGGTTTGCTTTTCGCGACGGCTGACGGAATGTCAGTCGCTATCCCTGCGACGCGGTCAGATCCCAGTTTCCGGTTTCCCCGTGATTTAGGAGCACTCCTGACAGAACACAGACCAATGAGATGCCGACTACACGCTCACATGGATACTTCCGAGCGGCCGACACCCGCCAACTGGTCCACCTGATGCGCACGCCGTCAATCGGGACCTGTCTGCATAAATCCGGCGTATTCCGCCATAAAGGCTTTACGGGCGCTTCTTGCGGTGGGATACAATCCGTCCGCATGGTCACCTGCTCCGGCTGCGGGGCTTTATGTTCTGACAATGCGCAGTTGTGTCCTTCCTGCGGACGTGCCATTGCCATTTCTGACGCGCCGACATTGGAGCCAAGAGGCACTACCCCTAGACCTGCACCCGCTCCTGTCAAATCACCTACACTGCAAGGCGCGGGATTCTCGCCCGGTACTGTCCTCATCGAGCGGTATCGGATCGTCGCTCTGCTGGGCCGCGGTGGAATGGGCGAAGTCTACCGCGCGGAGGATCTCAAGCTCGGCAATGTCGTAGCTCTCAAGTTTCTTCCCGCCTCACTCCAAGACGATGCTGTGGCCCTCGCCGGGCTTCACGCCGAGGTGCGCAATGCCCGCCAGGTTTCGCATCCGAATGTCTGTCGCGTTTACGACATCGGCGAGGTTAGCGGCCAGCACTTTCTCACCATGGAGTACATCGACGGCGAGGACCTTGCGTCGTTGCTGCGCCGCATCGGGCGTTTGCCGCCGGACAAGGCCCTGGAAACCGCGCACCAAATCTGCGCCGGACTGGCGGCCGCGCATGATTGCGGATTGCTGCATCGTGACCTGAAGCCAGCCAACATCATGCTCGATGGACGAGGGCGAGTGCGCATCACAGATTTCGGGCTAGCCCTCAGCAGCGACGATGCCACGGGTCGGAGCGAGACCGCGGGTACGCCGGCCTACATGGCTCCAGAACAGATTGGAAAGGGCGAGGCCAGCGTTCGCAGCGATATCTACTCGCTGGGACTCGTCTTTTATGAGCTGTTTACCGGCCACCTTCCTTATCAGGCGAACACCGCGATCGAATGGCGACGGGCGCATCTGGAGTCTTCCCCCAAGGCGCCGTCGTCGGTAGTAAAGGACATTGATCCGGCAGTGGAAAGCGCGATCCTGCGCTGTCTGCAGAAAGATCCGGCAAAACGGCCATCCTCGGTACGGCAAGTGGCAGCCGCGTTTCCAGGAGGAGATCCGCTAGCGGCTGCGCTGGCGGCAGGGGAAACGCCGTCGCCGGAGATGGTGGCTGCTTCGGGAGAGACCGAAGGCTTGCGGCCACTCATTGCTTGGCTGATGCTGGCAGCAGTCATTGTGTCAACCACTGCGGTGATTCTGATGAGTGCACAAACACAGCTCTATCGGCGCGTGCCGCTGGAAAAACCTCCGGAAGCACTTGCAGAACATGCGCGGGATATTTTGCAGAGCGCCGGCTATTCTGAGCCGCCGGCGGACACGGCAATGGGGCTCTACGAGGGGAAGGAGTTTCTACGCTATATCGCGGAATACGACAAATCGAAGACGCGCTGGGACAACCTGGAAACGGGGGCGTTCGTGTTTTGGTATCGTGGCAGCCCCAGGCCGCTCGCGGCTGGGAATATCTTTTCCGATGCACCCATATTGGGATCGGTGTGGACGAATGACCCGCCGCTCGATGTGTCCGGCATGACGCTGGTCAGCCTCAATCCACTCGGTCGTCTTACCCAGTTGATTGCGGTTCCTCCGCAAGTTGAGAAGCCGGCAGGTGTAGCTCCTGCACCTGACTGGGCGCCCCTGTTCTCTGCAGCAGGACTCGATCCCTCCAAATGGAAGCCCATGCAGCCGACGTGGACACCGCCAGTCTACAGCGACGCGCGCGCCGCGTGGACAGGATCGCTGGCCGAGCGCCCCAACATCCCAATGCGGATTGAGGCAGCGGCATACCGGGGCAAGCCCGTCTACTTCGAGTTGATTGGCCCTTGGACCCGTCCCGAGCGCATGCAGCCGTATCAGCCGACCACCGGCGAACGGGCATTTCTGGTGATTTTCATTGTTTTGTTGCTTGCTGTGCTGGTCGGTAGCGCAATCCTCGCCCGACGGAACCTGCGCCTTGCCCGAGGCGATCGCCGGGGAGCCTTCCGTGTGGCAGCGTTTGTTTTTGTGGCTTGGGCGGTAGCGTGGTTTTTCGGCGCACATCACCTCCCGAACTTTCCTGAAATCGATCTCTTCATAGAGTTCCTGGTCTGGGGGAGCGGTTTTTTCTGCTTCACGTGGCTTCTCTACATTGCTCTGGAGCCTTATGTGCGTCGGCGCTGGCCCACCACGCTTGTTTCCTGGAGCCGCCTGCTCGCGGGTGGCTTTCGGGATCCACTAGTAGGACGCGACGTACTAGCCGGTTGTCTTCTTTGTGCGACGACGACTCTTGTCGGAAGACTACTGTGGTTCGTTCCCAAGTGGGTCGGCTATCCTCCCGCGCGACCCTTTGGCAGCTCCGTTTGGCAGTATCTGGACGCGCGTACCATCATTGCGAATATCTCGGACCTATTGATCGGCGCGCCAATTTTCTGGCTTGCGGCACTGTTTGTCCTGGTTCTTCTCCGGGCCTCGCTGCGCAAAGAGTGGGCCGCTGCAATCGCATGGGTTCTTTTGTTCAGTGTCTTCTCCACAGCGCGGTCCGAGTTTGTTCCCGTTGACTTGGTGGGTACGCTGATCTTTTTTGCTCTGGCCGTGTTCTGTCTGATCCGCTTCGGTCTGCTGACTCTTGTGACGAATTACGTCCTCTATGGCGTGCTGCAGACTTTTCCCCTGACGACGCAGGGGTCTGCGTGGTATGCCGGCATCAGTTTGGCCGGAATTATGTTGATGGCCGCGATAGCGCTCTATGCCTTCTACACCTCTGTGGGCGGCCGACCAGTTTTCGCAGGTGCCACGTTCGAGGAATGAGCTGCCGCGGAAAACAGCTCGGTGCTTGTCGCCAACTGTAGCGCCATGTTGCAAGAGTTTCTCACTTGGCAGGTGACGGACAATCCGGAACTTGGGCTGTTTCGTGTCAAGCTGACGAGAAACGGCCAAACCGCCAAATTGGACACGACCTGAACATCTCTTGTGCGATGATCTAGCCAGCTTTGCGAGCCATAGACTTTCCGCCTGGGCTCGCAACAGAGGCACACACGTGAAGCGCTAGCGGGGCATGAAACCGCTCACATTTTAAGTTGATTGAAAGAAAAACGGCTGATCGGCCGTCAGCCGCATACAGTCGGTCGCTCAGAGCCGCTACCGAAACCGACAGGGGGCGAGAAAATCGCGCGAGAGCGAGGCGGTCTAGGTGCCGTCGGCGGGATCCTCATATCGACATTCGGGATAAAGCGCGTTGACTGTCACTGCAACGTAATTCGAACTTGCTGCAGCGCAATTCAAACATTACTGCAATCTAATTCCGACAATCACAATGGTTGTGCGTTTCTAAAATTATGTTTCAGTGGTGGGAAGCGGCGGGAAGCGGTGGGAAGAGGCGGGATAGACGCGGGATGAATGCGGCCGAAGTCACCGGGAACCTGGTCGATTTGTGCGGAATTGATTTGCAGTCGCGCGAACGCGGACGCTTCCAAGTGACTGATTCTTGTGCGTACTCATGGGCTTGTCGCGCACTTCCAAATGAACCTCGGCTGGGACGCAACTGCATAACCCTGTAACATACTTCGTTGCAATAACTTAGCTGATGAATTGGCGCGTCCCGAGCGCCTCAACTTTTCTCCCCGAGAGAACACGCAGGCCATGGAACGCCTGGAGGCCATTGCGCCACTCGTGGAATTCAGCAGCCGCAGCCGGCGATCCCGACCAACGTTCCGTACCATCAGCGGAGTTGTCGTGCGAAGCATGAACTCGCTGGCCGACTACCTCGCCGATCAGCACCAGGTCAGCCCCCGAACTCTCTGGAACCGGTACTCGCAGTATCGCAAGTTAGGATATGCGGGCCTGGTAGATCGAGTTCGCTCCGATAAGGGAAAATCACGGTTCCTCGCAGCCCATCCCGCTGTCCGCGCGTATCTCGAGAACAAGTACCTGGGTGAGCGGCTGTCGATCAGGCTGGTCTACCAGGCCTTGCTGCGCGATCTGCGGAGCCTGGAGCCCGAGTGCACCAGACGACCCAGCTATAGCGCCGTCCGTTCTTACCTGAAACGACTACCCAAGCCCTTGCTGATCCTGAGCCGGGAAGGAAAGCGGCAGTTTCAGGAACGCTGTGAGCCCTACCTGCTGACCGACTTCGATTCTCTGGTGCCCAACCAGATCTGGGTCTCCGACCACGGCCAGCATGATGTCTGGGTGCGCAATGACCTGTTCTCCGGGGTATCGGCCAATGCGGCTGTCCGGCCATGGCTGACTGCCGTGATCGACATGCGCTCCCGCAAGATTGTCGGTACGGCCTGGTCGGCCAATCCGAGTTCACACACCATCAGCTCGGCCTTGCGAGTAGCGATTGAGAATTTCGGCGTTCCCCAGACCCTGGTCATCGACAACGGCAAAGACTACGAGAAGATCGGCCGCATCGACTTCTCACCGGAATGCGGTGGCGTACTGGTCAGGCTGGGAATCCAGCCCCACTACTGCCTGCCCCGGCATCCACAGTCGAAGCTGATCGAGAGCTGGTTTGGAACTGTACGCAAGCGCTTTGATTGTCTCTGGCCTTCGTACTGCGGTCCGAGTCCCCAGGATCGGCCCGAGCCATGCACGGATGCCTTGAAGGAGCACCAGGCTTTTCTCAAGGGCAAGCGGAAAAGCTCGCCACTGCCCCTGGCCAGCGAGTTCATTGCCACGGCCCGGCAATGGATCGAGGAATACAACTCACAGCATCCCCATAGCGGACGAGGCATGAGCGGTCGTACTCCGGATGAGGTATTCGACGAACTGCTCCCGCCCGGCCAGCGCAGACTGATTGAAAGTCCGGAGGTTCTCTATGCCCTGTTCTGGGACCGTCAGCGACGTAAGGTCTCGGAAGGCGGATGCGTGCAGTTGTACGGCGAGCGCTACGAGCCAGCCGATGGCGAGAGCTTGGCCAAACTGTTTCTGGAGATCGAGCGCAATGTCCTGGTAGCCTGCGATCCAGCCAATCTTGGCGAAGCCATTGCCCTGGACCTCGATGGCCGGTTCCTGGGACGGCTGCGGGCCCAGAAGCTGATCACCCGCGGCCCGGTGAGTCACGAGGATATTCGAGCTTCGATGCGGATCAGGCGTACGGCTCGCAAGGCGATCGCAGACTACGTTACTGGCCTGTCGCGCATACGGGCTCGTGCTGGTGATCGTACAGAGATTGCTCACCTGCAGGATCGAGCTGAAATGCCCACAGAGAAGCATTCGCCACCGCCGACACTAACCTTTATACGGCCACAAGATCTCGAGACCGCCGCCAATCCCGACTTTATCGATGACATTGTGCGGGAACTGACGGAGGGGGAGTAACCATGGCTTTTTCCCGTGCGGCCCGACGGCAGCTGCTGGCGGCCAGCGTTCCGGAAGCCAACGAAATTCGCTTGGAGTTACAGGACTACCTGGGCAGGATCGGGATGGCACCCCCTGACTTCGCCCACCGGATCAACTATTCGCGGGTATCGGTCTACAATTTTCTGAGTGGCCGTTACGACCGCATCTCCTCCAACGACACCCGGATCCGAGCCGCCATTCGTGACTTCATCGCCGCCCATCCCATTGCGACTCCCGTCATCAGCTCAGGCAAGCTCTATGAAACTCAGAATGTCCGTTTACTGAGGAAGTATTTCTACGAGGCACTGGACCATCGCCGGGCCTACTACCTCTACGGCGCTCCGGGAACCCAGAAGACCTACGTACTGCAGCACCTGATCGCGGAGTTGAACTGCTCGGAGATCGCGAAGAACGGAAAAGGCCGAAGAGCTTACTACGTCTACGTTCGCCAGGGTATCCACTCCCTGGATCTGATGAAGCGGGTGGCAGAGAGCTGCGGCGCGCTTGGTATTGGAACAGTCGACCGGATTCTGCGCAATCTACGATTTGATCTGAGCCAGCGCAAGGTGCTGTTGGTCTTTGACGAAGCCCAGCATCTGTCGATTGAGTGCCTAGAGACCCTGCGGGAACTGTTGGATCAACCACCACACTGCGGGTTGCTGTTTGCCGGCACCCACGAACTGGAAGCTATCTTCACCCGCCAGGCCCTGGAACTGGAGCAATGGCGTTCCCGGTTTCATGCCGGCCAGGCCCTGCCTGGCATCTCGGAAGAGGAAGCAGCTGACATTGTGCACTCGGAGCTGGGGCTGGAACTGTCGCAGCGAAAGATCCAGAAGCTGATCGCGAAATCCCGCATCACGGACTTACGGAACGGTGGCCAGCACGCCTATGTCTCAGCCCGGCGGCTGTTCTGGGTGATTCGCGAATTGCAGGGAGCCCACAGAAACTCGACCTAAGCAAGCCGCAGAAGGATTACTTGCGAGATGGCGATGTTAGTGCGCCGGGATAAACCGGCATGAAGCAGAGAATGCAAAATTCTTACGAGAAAGGACTAGCGATCCGCTCGGCCCCGAGTCTTGCGCTGCTACCGCGAGGGACACAGTGAAGCGTAGACAGGGGTATAGGCGGGGTGGGCTATTGAGCTGCGAAAACATACAACCCGGACGCGGACGCGGTTAATATGCGCGGAAGGCAACATGGACAGGAGCGCCAGCGCGAGTTCCTGTTCGGTCCGGCGTAGTCGAAGACCCCAGGCACGCCTAGAAACTTCATGCACGAGAACCGGGAGACCTCGGAGATGCCTGCGGCGAAGGTCAGCCGCAGGACGGCGGGAGAAGGCTCAGGCCACACGGCCCGCGTGTACGTCTCCGAGGAGTCACACTGCGGCATAGTACCGATGAATCATTCGAACAAAGACGGAACCTCGTCGGCGGAGAGTGAGGAGGGAAGGCTGCGGATCAAGGAGAACACTCTCTCATCCGGCACGCACCCGACACAGAGCGGGACTGAGCGTGTCCCACGGGTGGGCGGGTGTGCGGACAAGCCGTATGCTTGGCCGCGATTCATCCGAGATAAGAACCGGATGCGCTAATGAGCGCACGTCCGGGTCTGTGCGGGGGGCACCAGGCAACTGGTGTCCCTACCGCGATCGACAGTTATGTTGCCGTCACCTTGGGTTTACCCTCAAAACAAACGCGATTTCCCGTGACAAGGCGGATGGTTGGTGATAGGCTCCGCGGCAACTGTTGCGGGCAGTGGGCGTCTGTTGCCACTCGGAAAATTGATTGCGTGACTGGCCGTCTCTAGCGAGGGTGCGCCCAGCCCTTTGGATCCCAACAGGAACGACCCAGATTGGCCCACCACGAGGCTGACTACGGATGGAGCAGTTCGACCGCGTTCATCCTGACGCGATCTTCCCGCTGCTGCGACGGTCAGCACAGACTTGTGCTCACGAAAGGAGCATCGTTCATGCGCCGCTTGAGTTTGTATTTCTTCGCCGCCACTCTTGCTTTACAGCTGATTCCTCTTGGCCTCGCCCAGCAAGCTTCCGTCACCACCGTTCCTAACCTCATTCGCTACGGCGGAACGCTGAAGGACGCGCGAGGCGTCCCGCTGGCTTCGTCGACCGTCGGCGTGACCTTCGCCATCTACGGCCAGCAGGAGGGCGGCGCGGCCATCTGGATGGAGACGCAGAACGTCGCCACCGACCTCGCCGGCAATTACAGCGTCCTGCTGGGAAGCACGACGGCTACAGGCTTGCCCAATGACCTGTTCTCGCAACAGGAGCAGCGTTGGCTGGGCGTGCAGGTCGAGGGACAGGCGGAGCAGCAGCGCGTGATGATGGTCAGCGTGCCGTACGCCTTCAAAGCGCATGAAGCCGACACACTGGGCGGCAGGAGCGTCTCTGATTTCGTGCTGGCCAATGGGGCAACATCAGCAGCGAACAGCGGAAGCACCAGCCAGACTGCAGCAGGATCAGTTAACAATCTCGGCGTCAGCCTCAGTGGCAGCGGCATTAGCAACAACACAGCAACTATGGACGGCCCGACCGATTTCAGCGGCTCGACCACCGATCAGATTGTCGGAGTCACGCAGAGCGGAACCGGCGTGGCCATCAACGCCACCGCTGACAGCAAAGCCATCGTCGGCACCGCGACCGATCCCACCGCAACAGCCTATGGCGTGCAAGGTGTCGCTACCGGCACGGCGGGCGTCGGCCTCATTGGCACTGCGAGCTCCACCACCGGCTTCACCTATGGCTTGCGAGGAACTTCGAGCAGCACGTCAGGAACGGGTGTGCGCGGTATCGATAACGCGACCAGCGGCAGCACGATTGGCATTAGCGGCTACGTCAGTAGTGCAACGGGCACGGCGGGCGTCTTTAACAATGCCGCCGCCGGCAACATCCTGATCGGCCAAAACAACGGCGCGACAAAATTCACCGTCGACGCCAACGGCGACGTGAACATCTCCGGCGGCTTCACCGGCAGCGGCACCGGGATCACCGGAATCACGTTCTCGCAGTTGACCGGCCAACTCGCCAGCTCCCAATTCACTGGAACCTATAGCGGAGCTGTAACTCTCTCCAATACCGGCAACAGCTACAGCGGGAGCTCCTTCACCGGCGGCACCTTCACCGGCAGCGGATCTGGTCTAACCGGCATTCCGTTCGGCGGTCTAACCGGCATGCTGGCCAGCGCGCAATTCGGTGGAACCTATAGCAATGCAGTGATGCTGACCAGCACATCGAACGTTTTCTACGGCAACGGCGCCAATCTCACCGGCGTTCCCGTCGGCTCCGGCTCATCCTTTTACATTCAAAACGGCACCTCGGCGCAGCACGCCAGCTTCAACATCACTGGAACCGGCACGCTGAGCGGCGCTCTCGCGGCGAACGCAGGCGTGTCCGCCATGCTCACGACCGGAACCGGCAGCGCCGTAAGCGGCACGGCAACAGTGACCAGCGGCACCGTATACGGCGTTTCCGGACAGACGGCCAGTCCTGGTGGCACGGGCGTCTATGGCACTAACACGGCAACTTCCGGCAGCGCCTATGGCGTAGCCGGCTACACCGCGAGTACTGCATTTAACGCGAGCGGTGTATACGGTCAGGCATCCGCAAGCACCGGCTCTACCAACGGCGTCTTCGGACTCACGAACAGCAGCGGCGACTCTGATGGCGTCTTTGGTGAGGCGGCGTCAACTACCGGCGGCGCTATAGGCGTCGTCGGTGCCACTTACGGCCTCAATGGTGTTGGTGTAAGAGGCAACGCGTTCTCCACGGATTCATCCGGCAATGCCGTTGGGGTCGAGGGAGTGAGTGCCAACCCCAACGGCACTGGCGTCTGGGGCGCAGCGAACTCTACGTCCGGCACAACATACGGCGTTTACGGGCAGACCGCTTCCCCTAGCGGCTACGGTGTCTACGGCAACGCGACAGCCACGTCCGGCACGGCATACGGTTTGTACGGGACGTCCGCTAGCCCCTCCGGCTACGGTGTCTATGGCGTCTCAACCTCGACCACGGGCCTTGGCTATGGTGTTGTGGGCCAAGGCGGGATCAATGACGGAGTCTACGGCACCACCTCGGGTGCAGAGGCAGCGGGCGTAGTCGCTTACAACACCAATACCACAAGCTATGAAGCTCAAGCGATTTACGCTGTGGCCTACAGCGCCAACGCTTCGGCTGGTTTTTTTCGCAACATCGGCGGTGGGTGGGCAATCATTGGCGCAAACGCTAGCGACAATATTTTTACGGTCGATTCGGAGGGCGACGGGTACTTCGCCGGGGATTTGAATGTTGGTGGCACGCTGAGCAAGGGCGGCGGCTCGTTCAAGATCGACGATCCCATCGATCCCGCAAACAAGACGCTCTCCCACTCCTTTGTTGAATCGCCCGACATGATGAACATTTACAACGGAAATGTCACCACCGACAATCGCGGGCTGGCGACCGTGGTTTTGCCGAACTATTTTGAGGCGCTCAATCGTGATTTCCGGTATCAGCTCACCGTAATCGGCCAGTTCGCCCAAGCCATGATCGCCAAGGAAATCGATCGAGGCCGCTTCACGATTAAAACGAACAAGCCAGGGGTAAAGGTTTCCTGGCAGGTGACCGGCATTCGTCAGGACGCCTGGGCCAACGCGCACCGCATTCCCAACGAAGAGGACAAGCCGCAGGAGCAGCGCGGCACCTATCTGCATCCTGATCTCTTCGGCGCCGCCGGGGACAAGAACACGAATGCTATGTTGAGACGGTAACGGTTGGGGCTTGGCTGGAGACGATCACGCAAGTAGTTGCGCTGCGATAGTTGGCGAGAACAGGGCAAGTCGAACTCTGTCGGAGATTCGGCATCCCAACGGAATTACCTACGACTCGGCGATATTTCGACAGTTATCTCCCAAGTAGGAGAATCCGATACAATCCGGGAGCGGTTCGTCCGCGATTGTAGGCCGACGCGAGCCAATATCGGAGGTCCTCATGCCAAGCCTGAAGAAGAGCAAGGTAGAGCCGCGAACTGAACGACCGCGAATACCCGGCTACGGCATTAGCAAGAGCAAAACCGGGATGTTGCCTTGGGAATGGGCCGTGAAGACTCTGACGGACTCTCGCGAGTACTGGATCGTCACGGTGCGTTCCGATGGTCGACCCCACGCCATGATCATTTGGGGCCTGTGGTTCGACGGTGCGTTTTGGTTCGGCACGGGAAGCAAGACCCAAAAGGCACGCAACTTGGCCAAAAATCCAAACTGTATTGTGGGCACTCAGAATGCTGCTGATAGGCTCGGCGTAGTGGGCCCTTGATGCGCTCAATGCGCACATTGGATGTGTAGACAACTTCAGACATGGGTGCCTCCGGTATGCAAGGCCATTCTACGCGGCCTACCAGAGGGATATTAGGCGGAGTGTTACCTGACCATTACAGGGGCTTCACGTTTTCAGCCTGCAAGCCCTTTGGACCTTTGACGACATCAAACTGCACTTGCTGCCCCTCTTGCAGGCTGCGGAAACCGCTTGCCTCAATATCCGAAGAGTGGACGAACACATCTCCCTGGCCTTCCTCGCGGCTGCTGCGCTTGCGTTGAAGCGAATAAAAGGCGAAACTACTCCAGTATGACCCTGCGGACCTGCACGGTATCTTGCGAAGACTCGGACGGTCACGAGCACTCCCTGGAGGTGACGGCGGAACCGCTCTACGAAGCCGTTGCACAAGTGCGGCACATAGAAAAACTGGCTGCTCCGAATAGGGGCGGCCAGTTCGCTGTTGCTACAGGTGATTCTGTAGACTTCTTACCGTGACAAGCCATTGTGGCACGTCCCCGCCAGAAGTCAAGGCCTGTCGCGCGTCTCCGAAGTGGAGCGCCAGCGGAAGTAAAGGCGGGGATGTGGCATCTACAGACCGGCAGCTCAGAGGCAGTGGGCAACTCGCCAGCCCCATGCGGCCTGTTATGCTGTGGGCAAGAAAGGATGGTTGAATCGTATGCGACACACCAAGACAGTTATGGTTCGTTTGCTCACATCCCTGCTTCTGATCTTGACCCTGCCGTCCTGGGGCGCCGACAAGGCAAGCGACGAACAAACCCTTAGGAATGCGGCCACGGTGTTACAGGCAATGGTCGCCAGCAAGGACGTTCCAGCCAGTGTAGTGGCGAAGGCTGATTGCATTATCATTTTGCCCAGCGTAAAGAAGTTCGCTATCGGTATCGGAGGAACCGGAGGTCGCGGTCCGATGAGTTGCCGTGGAGGCAAGAACTTCAGCGGCAAATGGTCGGCTCCCGCTATGTACACCATTGGTGGCGCCAGCGCCGGTTTTCAGATTGGCGGCACGACTAGCGATTTCGTTCTCCTTATCATGGCGCCAGAGGCGGTTGACAAGGTTCTGAACAGCAAGGTCAAAGTCGGTCAGGATGTGACCGCAGCCGCCGGTCCCGGAGTTACCAAGGCCGGTTCGGTAGGCGGGAGTGACATCTTGAGCTACGCCCGAGCCAAGGGACTTTTCGCCGGCATGTCACTCAGCGGTTCTTCACTTGACCCCGATGAAGACGCTAACGAACGCCTATATGGAAAAGCACTCAGCGCAAGGGAGATCGTAACTGGCAACACCGTCAAAGCCACGCCCGGAGGCCAGTCCCTGGTTTCACTGCTCAATAGCAAGGAGGCAAAGCACCAATAATCAGCTCGACACTGGCAGGTGACCTGACCGATCTTTTGTACCAAGTGGAATGTTAGTGTAACGCCTTTTTTGATCCTAGTCCGTGGTCGTAGTAGGGGGTGTGGAGATGTGGGAAACGCGCAGCGTTTTCCATATCTCCATGCCCCATTTCCTTCGGCAAGATCATTTTGGCTCGCGAAGCGCTGCCACTTCGCTCTTCATCCCCGCGCCATTTCAAGGACACCCGACGTCACCTCGTCATGCTCGAGCGGGTCGAATGCTTTCGCGAAGTCGAGGACGACACGTGATGCCACCTCGCCGTGTTCGAGGCGGTCGAAGATTTGGTTGATCGATGACAAAGGCTGCAGCTCGATATCGGCTTTGACCTTGCCCTCGGTGGCGAAGGCGAGTGCTTCGGCCATATCCTGGCGCGTGCCGACGAACGAACCGCGGATGGTTATGCAGTTCGCTACTACATCGAAGAGAGGAACTGGAAATTCGCCTGGCGGCAGACCGACTAGGACGCACGTGCCGCGCTTCCGCGTCATGCCAACGCCCTGCTTGAACGCAGTGAGCGAGGGCGCCGTAATCAGAACGCCATGAGCTCCTCCACTGGTCTCCTTCTTCAAGGTGGCTGCTGGGTCGCCGGCCTTGGCATTGATTACCAGATCGGCGCCAACTCGCTTGGCATGGGCAAGCTTGCCGTCATCGATGTCGATCGCGCAGACGAGCAGTCCCATGGCCTTGGCATATTGGATTGCCAGGTGCCCGAGTCCGCCAGCTCCCGAGATAGCCAGCCATTCGCCAGGCTTCGCTCCACTCTCCTTGATCCCCTTGTACGTGGTGATGCCGGCGCAGATTAGCGGGGCCGCATCCAGAGACGAGAGTCCGGCGGGAATGTGGGCGACATAGTTTGGATCCGCGAGAACATACTCGGCGAAGCCGCCGTTCTTGGTGTAGCCGCCGAACTGCGCCTGAGCGCAGACCGTCTCCCAACCCTTCAAGCAATACTCGCAGTGACCACACGCCGAATAGAGCCAGGGCACTCCGACCCGGTCGCCCTCCTTAACGATCGTCACGCCCGGTCCGACGGCGACGACCGGCCCAATGGCCTCATGCCCAGGAATGAAAGGGAGGGTGGGCTTGATTGGCCAGTCGCCATGCGCGGCATGCAGATCGGTGTGGCACACGCCGCAGGCCTCGGTCTTGAGCAGGATCTGACCGACCCCGGGGGATGGGATATCCCATTCCTGAAGGGTTAGGGGTTTTCCGAACTGTTCGACAACTGCTGCGTGCATCTTGTGTGCCATGGGTAAATCCTCTTTTCAGAACTGGATAGGTGGATCGCGGCTAACCGGCTGTTAGCCAGGGCTAAGCTGGCGCATCTATCGATTCGACGCAAACCAGCTTTTTGTTCACAAACTCCTGGATACCCATGCTACTGAGCTCACGACCGTAGCCGGAGTCCTTGATTCCGCCAAACGGCAAGTCCGGCCTCGTCCAGGTTGGGTGGTTGACGAACATCATCCCTGTGTCGACACGGCTAGCCACGCGCTTGCCGCGGGCGATGTCTTTGGTGAAGACTGAGCCTCCTAACCCGAAATTCGAGTCATTAGCCAGCGCGACCGCCTCATCCTCGTTCTTGACTCGAAAGAAGAGCGCGACCGGCCCGAAGAATTCCTCTTTGAATGCGGGATTGTCGGTCTTGATATTCGTGAGAATCGTCGGCTGCATGAAGGCGCCGGGTCGGTCGAGGCGCTTTCCACCCATCACCAGGGTGGCACCCTTGGCCACGGCCCCTTCGACCTGGTCCAGCAGTTGTACCAGGGCCCCTTCCGTGGATAGAGGACCGAGAGTCGTAGCTTCATCCATCGGGTTTCCTGGCTTAAGCGCCGCCAGGGCCGTCTGGAACTTGTCCAGGAAGCGGTCGGCTAGTTCTTCGACGACGATGAATCTCTTCGCCGCGACGCAGCACTGGCCTGTGTTATTCATCTTGCCCCAGAGTGCCCACCTGACCGTCTTATCGAGGTCGGCATCCTCGAGCACAATGAAGGCGTCGCTGCCACCAAGCTCCATCGTCGATTTCTTAAGGTTTTTCCCAGCTCTCCCGGCAACGCTCTTGCCAGCTTCCACGCTTCCGGTCAGAGCCACGCCCTTGATCCGGGGATCGTCGATCACGCGGTCCACCTGATCATGCGAGATCAACAGGTTGGTATACGCGCCCACGGGCGCGCCGGCTTCCAGCCACAGCTTCTCGAAGGCGATGGCGCATTGGGGCACGCAACCTGCGTGTTTCACCACGACGACATTGCCCGCCATAAGGTTGGGCGCAGCAAAGCGCGCAAGCTGGTAGTAGGGAAAGTTCCAGGGCTCGACGCCGAAAAGCACTCCTAACGGGCTGCTTTCGACTGCCGCCTCACCTGATCTCGGCTTTAGTTGTTCTGGCGCGAGGAATCGCTCAGCGTTCTTAGCATAGTAGTCGATGATGTCGGCACTAAGCACCACTTCGCCGCGTGCTTGGTCGATGAGTTTTCCCATCTCCAGCGTCACCGGACGAGCGAACTCGTCGATCCGCTCGCGCATAATAGCGGCCGCTTTCGCAACCACGGCCGCTCGCTCTGCAAAGGTCGTGTGCCGCCAGGCCTTGAAGCAGGCTGCGGCGGTTTCAAGTGCAGTATCGAGTTGCTTGTCGCTGAGTTCCTCGAACGTCTTCAGGATCTTGCCGTCGTAAGGATTAACACTTTGGTAGGCCATGCCTTCGTCCTTTTCTAATGCATTGTGCGGGGGCCGGATTTCCGGTCGAATTTTTCCAACGAGCGATCATCAAGTGGAATCGCGGCTCCTGCAGATTGTCTCTCCGCGAAGATGCAGAAGCTGTACAGTTCTGCTCATGAACGGCCAAAATTATGGAGCGAGGCGCTCGCCAACCATTAATGTGGAGAATATGTGTGGATCAGGAATCAGGGGTGGCCACGGCAGAATCATGTCGGCAGCGGGGCCAGTAAGTTCACCTGGCCGCATATCGATGGCTGGCCCCTCGTCTCCGAGTGAGTTTCAACTCCCCTCACATGTGGTATCCACCGTTCACGTTCAATTCTTGTCCGGTGATGTAATCCCCGTCGGCGGCAAGGAAAGCAGCCGCTTTGGCAATTTCCTCGACCGTCGCGAAACGCCCCAGGGGAATCTTCGCCTTGATCTGAGCTGCAATCTCTTCGGGGATAGCATCCACCATCTCGGTGGAAGTGAAGCCTGGTGCAATGGCGTTAGCTGTAATGTTGAACTTGGCCATTTCCAGCGCGAGGGTTTTGGTGAAGGCAATGATTCCGCCTTTACTCGCCGAGTAGTTAGCTTGGCCAAATGCGCCCATTTGCCCGACGACGGAGCTGATATTGATGATCCGTCCAAACCTCTGATTGACCATGGCCGGCACGGCTGCGCTGGTGCAATAAAAGGTGCCGTTAAGGTTGGTGTTAATGACGGCCACCCAGTCGTCATCGGTCATTTTGCGCATGCTGCGGTCACGCGTAATGCCGGCGTTGTTCACCAGAATGTCGAGGCGCTGCCATTTGTCGAGCACTGCTTTGACGATGCGCGCGGCCTCTCCTTTCTTGGCCACGTCGCCCTGGACGAGCAGGCACTCGCCGCCTAGTTCGCGGATCTCGTCGGCGGCGATTTCGGCCTGCTTGGCATCCGCCCGGAAGTTCACCGCTACGTACGCTCCACGGTGAGAGAGTTCAAGTGCGATCGCGCGTCCAATGCCGCGCGAGGCCCCAGTTACCAGCGCGACCTTACCAGCGAGGGAGCTTGGTTGGTAATTTCCATTTCCACCTGCAACGTTCGCCATTTCGAGACTCCTGTCTTCAGAATTACAGCTCACAATCGCGGGATCGACCCGCATAACCACGTAACCCCCAACCGCACCGGCGCCGAAGCCCGGCGCGAAAACTCGCATGGGACGGTCAATCCTGCCCTCGCGCACGGCGTCATGGACGGCCATCAGGATACTCGCGGACGAGGTGTTGCCCACCCGCTCGATGTTGAAAAAAATCCGATCGCCCGGAATCCCGGCCTGCTCGGCCAAAGTTAGCACCATATTCTTGTTGGCCTGATGCGGAACTACCAGCTCGATCGCGTCGATGAGCGATCCGCCGCCACCGTTGGGGTCGGGGAGTTGCGCCAACTCACCCATCATCTCTTTCAGATAGCGAGTCACCAGGGCCTTCACCTCTGGCCCGTACACGGTAATGTTGTTGTCGAACTCCGGGTTGGGCCAGATGATGGAGTTCACCTCCGACCACGGCCCGCTGGCGTAGGTCTGGAAGAACTCGATATCAGAAGGAGTCCCTTCCGGCGCGGGCGCCACCACTACGGCTGCTGCGCCGTCGCCAAAGATCATGCGGGAGGTCCGCACCGTCCCGATCTTGTCGGAAAACTTTTCCGCGCAGATGAGTAACACTGGTCGCTCAATCTCTTGCAGAAGGCGCACGGCTTCGGCGAGGCCATAGGGCATGCCCGCGCAGGCGGCGACAATGTCGCACGAAGTATGCGTCTGCATGAGGCCGAGTTCACCCGAAAGCCAGGTGGCTATCGACGGAATGAGCTTAGTGCTGGTGCAAGTGCAAAGCAGGACGGCGCCGATCTCCTCGGGTCGTCTGCCTGACTTTGCCAGGGCCTTCTTGGCCGCAAACAGGGCCATGAGTTCCAGCGGCAACTGGGTATACCGCCGCTCCTCGATGCCGGTTTTCTCGCCGATTTCCGCGGCGCTCATGCGCGACCAGCAGTAAGCATGGTTGCGGATGAGGTCTGCATTCGTGCAGGTCACCTCACCTTCATAGACGGCGATGGCTTCAAGCCGGGGAAGAACTTTGAATCGCTTGCTTACCTCCACCGGGAGATATGGCTTGATGGGCTGACTCAGGGCCAGAGTTTCGGGGCGGATTGTCCGATTCGGGCGAATCCGGTGCCCCCAATTGTCTTCCTGCTTTACCCGCTGGATGAAACGGAGCACATCCTGACTCCGGGGATGAAATGCCACCACGTAATCATCGTCCTTTAGCTTGCCGACTTCAGTTTGGGTGCTCGTCGATGGGTCCCACGGATACTGGTTGTGAAGGATCATGCACTGTCGCATCAATGCCTCCAACTCGGGCACGGGATGCAGGCAGTCGATTACGTCGTCGTACGTATAGCGGAGATAATCGGGGTCATAGACTAGCAGTTGGCGGGTGCGGTTTGCAGGGTTGGCCAGCGCTTCAGAGACCGTAAACCGGATGGGCCTGAGCTCCCCGCCAGCGCTAAGTCGGTTGCGAAAAACGCTCAGCAGAATGCCGAAACTTCGGTCTTCCAGTTCTTCGTCCCACGACGAGGGCAAAGCCCCGTAACCCACCTCGATCGCGTTTGCGATGGCGCCCGTGTCCCTCGGCTTGTAAACCGGCAGGAAAACATCATCGCGCAGTCGCGGGAGATCTCCCCAGCGCGTGGGACGCTTCTCGTACATCGTAAACGTGTAGCGATTTACCCAGAAACGGTTCAACACCAGGTCACGGCAAAGTTCATACCGGCTCTTGTATTCGCCCGCCTGCAAGTCGGCCGCAATCTCCACGTCCGTCGGCGCTTTCTCCCCAAAGTCTCGCCGGATAACCGCTGCAAATTGCTTGAGGGTCTTGAAAACAGAAAAGTCCAGCTCGGGAAAGAAGTTACCCGGGAAGACAATACGGCCGTGAGAATTGATAACGAAAGGTTTCAGCAACATTTACCACATCTTCTTTCCCAGAGTGGTCGACCCCATCTGGCTAATTGTTGTCGCCGACTACCGTCAGCACCTGCGCCGAAGAATGGCGGCCGTTCCACTTGCCTGCGCAAACCAGCGCGGACTCGCTCAGTGATGACAGCGTGAGAAGCTGGATTGCTAGATCACCACCGTCTCGTGGTACTCACCGTACACTCGGCGCATGGCATCGGAGATTTCGCCGACGGTGGCGTTGGCTTCGACCGCCTCGACGATAGTGGGCATCAGGTTACCGGTATCGCGCGCGGTGTCTTCTACTTGCTTGAGCGCTGCCTGCCACTTTGCCCGATCGCGCTTGGCGCGCAGCGCGCGCAGGCGCTCGACCTGCTTGCGTTCCAACGACTCGTCAATTCGCTGCAGCGGTATCGGCCTCTCTTCGTCAAGCTGCAAAGCGTTCACTCCCACAACGATGGCTTCGTGGCGATCGACCTTTTGTTGGTACTCGTAGGCGGCGTTCTGGATCTCCTGCTGCACGAAGCCGCGTTCGATCGCCTTCAGAATGCCGCCCATGGCTTCGATCTTGTCCAGGTATTCGCGCGCTCCTGATTCGATCTGATTGGTCAGCGATTCGACATAGTAGGAGCCGGCGAGCGGATCGATGGTCTGCGCCGCGCCCGACTCATGGGCGATGATCTGTTGAGTGCGCAGAGCGATGCGCGCCGACTGCTCGGTGGGGAGCGCTAGCGCCTCGTCGAACGAGTTGGTGTGCAGCGACTGCGTTCCTCCCAGCACGGCCGCCATGGCCTGCAGCGCTGTGCGGGCGATATTGTTCTCCGGCTGCTGCGCGGTGAGGGTTGAGCCCGCAGTCTGTGTGTGGAAGCGCAACATCCACGACTTGGCTTTCTTGGCGCCGAAGTGATCGCGCATGATGCGGGCCCACATGCGGCGGGCAGCGCGGAACTTCGCGACTTCTTCCAGGAAATTGCTATGCGCATTAAAGAAAAACGAGAGCCTCGGCGCGAAGTGATCTACGTTGAGACCGGCGTCGATGGCAGCCTGCACATAAGTCATACCATTAGCAAGTGTGAACGCCACTTCCTGCACGGCGGTGCACCCGGCCTCGCGCATGTGATAACCCGAAATTGAGATTGTGTTCCACTCCGGGACATTCTCCTCCGCGTAGGAGAAGATGTCGGTGATAATGCGCATGGCCTGAACTGGCGGGTAAATGTAGGTTCCTCGCGCGATGTATTCCTTGAGCACGTCGTTCTGGATAGTGCCGGATATTTTGCGGATATCGCGGCCGGTACGTCGCGCCGTCTCTATGTAGAGAGCCAGCAGAATCGAGGCCGTGGCATTGATTGTCATCGAAGTTGAGATCTGCTCTAGATTGATGCCCTCGAACAGACGCATCATGTCTTCGATGGAGTCGATCGCTACGCCAACTTTGCCGACCTCGCCCATCGCGAGCGGGCTGTCAGAGTCCATGCCAATCTGCGTCGGCAGATCGAAGGCCACGCTCAAGCCGGTCGTTCCCTGGCTCAGCAGGTACTTGTAGCGGCGATTGGACTCTTCGGCGTCGCCCATGCCGGCATATTGCCGCATGGTCCAGAGACGGCCGCGATACATTGTGGCCTGCGCACCGCGGGTGTAGGGAAATTGTCCGGGATAGTTGAGGTCGCGGTCGTAGTCCCAACCTGCGAGGTCAGCCGGCGTATAAAGAGGATGAACTTTGATGTGCGAAGAGGTTTCCCGTTCGTCCGCCAGTTTGGTGTCGGTGACCTTTTGCTTTGTCTCGAGCACGGTCGTCTCGGTGACCATCGGGTGTATCCTTAAAGTTCTCAAAGTCAAACTGGGTTTAAGCTGCGGACACTGTGTCCTCAACACCGGCTAGGTTCTTTGCCCGATCGCTCGCCCGTTCCTTTTCGCCGACTTCGGCCAACTGAAGATGTTTCGTCTCCGGCGAGTACCACAGGCTGATGAAAGTCATAACTGCGCCGACCGTCAGGATGACCGCGGGCGATAACCACATGTCCTGTTTTTCGATCGCAGCTATAAAGGGGATCTTATGGGCCCACCATACGTAAACGCTGAACCATGCTCCCAATAGCGCTCCCGAAGAGTAGCCGAAGCCGACACCCGCCGCACGTCGCTTAGTCGGGAAGCGTTCGCACAAGTAGGCGGGGACCACTCCCCATGCCAGCTTCAGCATGGCCGCCATCACGCATCCCGCAATTGCCATCCACAGGTTCCGCTGGATAGCCGCGTGATAGAGCACATAAAACACAGGAATTCCGAATACGACGAGAAAGACGCAGTACCACTGGGTAAGAATCTTTCTTCCGGTCCTGTCCGACAGCCAGCCGTAGAAGTTGTAACCTAGGAAGGCCATGAAAAGGGCGAAGCCGTAGATCAGGCTGTAGGTCGTGGTGTTGAATCCACGTCCCTTCAGGGTGAGGATGTTGGGGAGAAATCCGTAAACGGAATAGTCGGTGAGGAACAAGCCGGTCATGAAAAAGAAGACCTGCAGGAAGTCCCACAGTTGAGGAGGTTTGAACAGGCTCAAGAATGGAGATTTCTCGATCTTCCCCTGTGCCTTGGTCTTTTCAAACTCAGGCGATTCGTCGAGGTTATTTCGGATATACAGTGCCAGGAAAACCGGAATGACGCCGGACATGAAGGCGATGCGCCAGCCATACGCCGCCATAGCTTCTTTGGTGGTCAGGAACGAGATAAGTGCGAACACGAGTGAGGCAAACACGTAGCCCAGCGGGAAGCCTGATTGAATGAAACCGCCAATGGCGCCGCGTCTCTTTTGAGGAGCGTATTCAATGGCAAAGGTGTGGCCGACCGCGTATTCGCCACCGAAGAAGACGCCCATAAGTAACCGCAGCAAACAAAAAACGACATAAGACCAAACGCCGATTTGGGCATAGGTGGGAAGAAATCCTCCTAGGAGGGACATCACGCCGACGCCGCCGATGGTTAGGACAAGGAGGAAACGCCTCCCGATTTTGTCGGCATAGCGTCCAAAAATCGCCGAACCGATAGGCCTTGACGCCATGGTAATGGAATAACTGAATACGATGACAATGTACTGCCAGGCTGCGCTGCCCTTCGGCGAAACGAAAACCTTTACCAGAATCGGTGCCATGACGAGCACCATTGCCATGTCGTACGCATCCAGCATGAACCCCAGAAACTGGGAGGCCATCGCCATCTTTGTTTGTTTCGATAACTGCTGGTCCGCCATAAGAACTCCTGCGAGGAACTAGGCCGCAATGCAAGCTGGAATTACCTGATCATGCGCTGGCCAGGGTGGATGATTTTGTCCGATCTCATCATGAATCAACACCACCTTGATTCGATGAGCCGAGGCCGTCCCGGAATCGTCATCCGGTCAATCCAGCATCAAGTGGTTGGCACGGCTGGCCTCGCCACCCTCTTTGTCGGGGCCCCATGTCGCGCGGATCCAGTCGCAGCAGATGGAGGGATATCAACTTTGCTCTGGACCAGCCGACTGTCACGGTTCGCGGGTTATCGAATAACCATACTCGGTTAAAGAGGTATAAGGGTGGTCAAGAGTGCTCACTTAGCAGGTTATCGTTGTTGCTCTGGGCGGCATGTGTAGTGCTTGCCGGGCGTACCCTGGTGCCGAAGCTATGAATCAAAGGGTCTACACCCTTGGGTGGAAGACCGAGGCGTTTAACGCTCCGGTAAAAAATCGGATTGTGGTCAATTTTATATAGACGGCCCAAACGCCAATTCCTAAAATTTCCAACTAAATCACGTGGCGGCATCCCGTGGAGAATGGTTTCTGCCCAGAAACTTCTCCACGGGCCACAGTCCGGACGCAACACGACGTTCGGCCTCCGGGAAGAAAGCGGAGGCAGGGGTGATCACCCGGCCCTCGATTCATCGCTGGATGCGAGGATCCGGGTAGTCCAAATTTAGGAGTGGGCATGAGTGTCATGCGAGTCTGGCATCTACTGCTGCTTGCCGCGTGTTGCTCCTCGGCGGCTCGATCTCAACAGGCGCAACCAAGTACCCCTCCCGCGCCAGCTTCGCCGGCGTCGCAATCACCCAGCATGCTTCCGGGCAAAACATCCGGTGAGTATGCCGAGACCGACATCTGCAAAACCTGTCACCTTAGCGTACCATTGATCGCGAGAGAGACTTCCTATCTACGAGTCTCGCGACAGAAACGGCAACCATGCCGATGAGGACTGGAGCCAGGCGGAGACCGAACTGATGGAGCTTGAGGGCAGCAATAGCCCTCTAGCTGAACACGGCGATTACTCTGTGGAAATCAAACTGCACCACTACCGGTTTCTCTGACAGGTTGTCGGTTGGGTGTACAATGCAAACGGAAATTCGACTTCAAATCGGCAATCCCGCCGAGAGAACAGCTCGCTCGATTCGCCAAGCGTTCCGAGATGCTAAATAGGGGGAATCTTATGGCTGTCGCCCGCGTCACCACTATCACCGCTTCATCTGCTAAGGGCTTCAAAGAAGCAGTCGATGAGGGTATGAATCGCGCTGCAAAGACCTTGCGCGGCATCACTGGCTTCGAAGTGCGCTCCCTGAAAGGAAAAGTCGAGAAAGGCAAGGTTGTCGAATACCGCGTGACCATGGAGGTCACGTTCATTCTCGACTAGCCGTCAACTATACGACCTATTGGCATTGTCAAGAAGCTGGTGGCTAGGGTCCACTGGGTTGCATTCCTGAAGTGCAGCCAAGATTGATGCCACCGGTCCTACTGCCCGAGCAAACCCTTTTTCAGATCCGCATTGGGTGGCTTCGGCCCGAGCCAAACCGAGAAGAGTACTGGGCCGAAGGCGGCACCGGGAATGGTCAGCTTATCCCTGCCGTTGACAGCGAGGGTCGTGCCCGTACCCGGGACGTAGGTAAAGACCATTTGGTCACCCACCTTGACGGGTTCGAGCGCGTTGAGCAACTGGTCAATGTCGGCCTCCATCGTCTTCATGGCGTCCGGCGAATTGTCGTTGAAGCGATATAACAGTTCTCCGCATGAGCACTCCCTGCAGGAACCGAAGATAGTAGCACAACTCCGCACTGAGTTTCGGCGTTTTGTGCCGCCGCCTTTCTTGTCAAAGCACTCAGAAGGTTGTAGAAGAACCAACCAGTCTCCATCTCGACGGTCAAAGATGAAAGCTTTCGGCGCCGCTAAACCGGTTGCTGGTACTTGTCCGAATCGACACGACTCTAGCCCGAGCCGCAAGAGGGTGGCCCTGGCCTTTTTTGGAGCAGGCGTCCGCTTCTGCTTTGCCCACCGTTGTTTCATTGCCGCAGAAATTCTGGCACGTGCTGCTGCACTCATCGTCCGACGTTTCCGTCCAGTTGCTTGCACAGCTTGGCTCCTCTTCGGTGGGCGGTCATCCTTCATGCGCGATCGATGGCATGCACATATCAATCACGCCCTTTACAAACAAGGTGTGACAACGGGAATGTATGCTGGCTGGGGTGGGCTCTTCAGATACGCTATAACTCGGGAAGGCAGTACTAGCCACCTTCCCGTTCGACTGGTTTTCGGAATTACACGGCTACGGCGACGTTATGGAAGGTCGACATGACCGTCTCAAACGTCTGGACCCGAGGGGTTCCATCAATGACATTCGCCAAGGTCTTCAACACTTGCGGGTAGGTGCTGGTATTGTAATCGTCCGCGTTGTGCTTGCTCTCCCACAGGCTGATTGAAACCGCATCCTGGCTGCCGGGATTCGACAGCATGATCTCGTCCTTAAAGCCCTTCTGCTTGCGCAGTAAAGGAAGGATCTGGTTCTCGAATGTGCGGGTGTAATCAGACTGCATATTGGACTTCAGGCGAAAAGAGATATTACGTGCGTACATATTCAACCCCCTAGAGGTTGCGACGTATATAAGATGAAGGGAGCTTCAGATGGGCTGACTTATATTCAGGGAACCTGAAAGAGGGGAAGGTGGACACTGCCTCTATTCGAACCATACCTGATTGTCTGGGCATTGTCAATTCAAGCTGACAATTACAGTGTGCCCACTAGCCTCGATGACTGTAACTATTGCGAAAGACAAAGCTGGCTGAGGAGATAATAGCTGAAGATAAAGCTTGGGTAATGCCGGTTACTAGGCGTACGATTGAAGGGAGAGAGATTTCGTACTTTCCCACCTCTCATTCAGATCCCCTGAACTAGGTCAGCCGTTCTGGAGTGTTTTCCTCTTAGTTGTGGCAGGCATAGGAGTTAAAGTGTTTAATCCTAAGGTTCAAGTTGGCCAGAAATCTGACCGTTCCAAGCAGCAAGAAACCTTCAAGAAACATTTAGCGAGCACCTTCTCGCAAGATGAGATACGAGCCCGCGCTTACCAGATCTACGAGTTTCGGGGCAGAACCGATAACCATGCAGACGAGGATTGGAGCCAGGCAGAGACCGAACTAATGGAGCTCCTGGGCGGCAAATAGCCCGAAGAGCCTCCCGATCGGAACCGGTCTGCACGGTTGTCATCCCGAGCGGAGTTTAGGGCCTGCGATAGTGGTGCATTTTAAGTCCCGGTTTGGGCAAAATTGACCAGACATCCGAAGGGATGGCGGAATATCGTCGAGGCGAATCCTCTTCTTAGGGGATGATTTAAGTAGCACAGAAGCCGCCCTGGCTGAGTTCCATCTAACCATTGGTTCATATCGCTACTCGGTAACTCGAATGATTCCCGAATTAACGCAGGTCGCCCTGCAAACCCATAAGAAAGACATGCAACGCGAAGAGCCCAACTTCAATAAGCGCAAATTCCTATATCGGCTATCGCGGGCCGATTATCAGAGGGATTGGGGAAACGATTACACTAAGCCGGGCTTCGGTACGCGGGTGCTTTCAACTCTTCTGCGGTACATGCCGAAGATCGGGCCCTTCAAGGCGATGGCGTTTAATAACCCAACGCCCCAGACAGAGGATTTGTATTTCAAGAGCATCAATGCCACGGTAGACCAATATAAGATCTCCCTTCTGGAGACCAACCGCGGCATCTCACTGAGCCTTCCGAACCGTGACCTGGACAGTGGTAGAGATACGAAAGAAGGTGAATATTCGCTAGCTGACGAGACATATGTCAAGCTAGTGGCTCACTTGTCGGAAAGCAAGTTCGACTACACCACGCCTGAGTTGCGTGACAACATTTTGCAGTTCTATTCCGACGTCTCGGCATCGAACCAGACAAAGTTGGGCAAGGTTCAATCGCCCAACCTGCTTGCATTGCTCGATCAGCTAAGAGCCGCGACCCCGGTTGCAGGCACGGCAGCGGTGGCCGCCGCTAATCACTAGGTGTCACGCAAGATGGGAGGAAGCCTCCCAGTTCGATGCATGGAATGGGCCGCCGCTTCAGCCGGTGGCGTCCGGAAAGTCAAGGCACCGACTCAGGCCGCCAGCCGTGCGCGAAACACTTCCATCATCATGTTTGCCCCTGTTCGGTCAGCGTCCGTCGGAGGGGCAACCTGGATCATACGATCTTTGCCGGGAATGGCTCCCAATAAGAAGATCTCTTGATGTTGCATGATTCTATCTAGCATTCGCGTTAGTCCATCTGACTTATAGCCGTTATTGAAGTGCAGCCCGCTCTGGTGAGAATCATCCCAGCGCATCCAATGCTCGCAGATCAGATTCCAATAGCCGCGAACGGTTGACGCCCAAACTTTCAGAAACTCTATCGACCCGAGAGCTTCGACGTGATACTCGATGTGAATCAAACCCGTGGTAGGTCCCGGCATCAGGTCTCCCCAGTTAAGAACAACAGCATCGGCCAGTATTGCGTCCACTCGAATCGCTTCAATTGCCGGCGGGCTCGATGTGGCAATAATGAGTTTCTCCAATCTAGTCTTGGCGGCCACGCAGAAGAAGCACAGGAGCCAACTAGATGAATGGTTGGCCAGCTGTTCACTTGCGGTGTCAAGGCGACCTATACGAAAGGATAGCGCCGCTATGGCTGCTCGTCTGAGCGGGATTGCTCACTGAGCAATAGTGAGCAGTTCCCACCGCCTCGGGTGGCTCACAATGAGTTGGAGAGCTGCAGGCGATTGTATCCGCAGGGCTCACGCGGCCCAAGTGCACGGCAGGAAACGGCTTCGCGACAGAGTCACCGCTCTGAACATTACCAGAGCCGAATGCTGGGCTGCGGACTTCGGGCATGGCCCAGCTTCCTTAGGCAGACGTGTTGATGTTCGAGCTGTTCCAATACTTCCACACTGGGAGCAACAATTGTGTGGAGGCAAAACACGCACACGCTCTCCGGAACATCCTGCGGATTGTGGCAACGCACAAAAGGGTCTTGTGTTTCTTTGATTTTCAGCATCATGCGACTCCGGCCAGAAAGTCGCCCTGGGTATGCCTGGCACTATAGATCCAGCAGTATTGCGCCATATCATGGCGTTGTCAATAACACTTTAGGGACAAGAGAGGGCTAGTTTCGCCAGCGCCTGCCAGTGCCGGTGGATGTGGGCAATATCCCTGCCGGATGCGACCTGCATACCAGCGCGAAACCCCGAGCCGGACCGCTATCAATGAAGCCGAAAGCCCGGCGAGTTTGGGCTCGATGTGCTCAGCGAGGAACCTTTCATTGGTCGCTAGCTCCATCTGGCGAGCTACGCTAGGTGCCGTCCGGCGGCTCGCGCATGAAGCGGCGGACTGCGGACTGTTGAGTGCTGATCTGGCTGCCGGGATTCAGCGTGTGAAAGGTGCTAGACAACTCGGACATCGCTCGGGCAACTGGTTGAGCTTGGAGCAAAGCTCGCAACTGGTGAACTGCGCCTCTGGCGATGGGCTGCGTCAAAGGAGGGACTGCGCGATGCTGGCAATTCTGGTGGGATGCGGCCTTCGTTGTGCCGAACTGGCAAACTTGCCCGTTGAGAAGATACAGGGCGTGCCCTAATCCCCCCGCTTTGGCGAGAAACGGCACAATGCTGCACCCGACAACGCCGCGACTTTCGATTGTCTTGCAGTGCTGAGCGGGGACCGCCCAGGGCGTCACTCGCTCAGCACGCAGGACCATGCTCCGGACAGAGCCCGTCTGACTTATTTCTCGAATACTTTCTTTATCTGCCCGACCTTTTTTTCGACTTTGCCGGCCCTGTGTTCGGCTTTGCCTTCGGCCTCTAAGTCAGGATTGTTCGTGACTTGACCTGCCGTCTCTTTGACTTTGCCTTTCACTTCATGAAAAGTGCCTTTGATCTCATCCGTCGTACTCGTACTCATCGGTTTTCTCCTTGTAGTTGAGAATTGTCTAGTTAAGGAGCGGGCCTTCGTTCCCGCCCAGGAAGCAGCAGATTGTTCGCCGGACCGGATGCAAAAGGTTGTCTTCGCGAATGGCCCAGCGCAGGCCTCAAACCACTTTGAGACCAGGAATGATGGTGACGGGCTGTGCCGTCCACGCAGTGCGGGGCTTGGCCACGAGCCTCTTCAGCTGCGACCAGTCGTACGGGAACTCGCGGCCGCAATCGAGGCAAACCACGTATGTCCCTGTCACGGATGCTGCTGCAATGCTGCGGCGCAGCTTGCCGCGCACGGTGATGGGGAAGGTGCACCGTCTGTGCCAACAACCGAAGACCATATCGAACAGACTCATAAGTGCTCCCCGATTTAACCTGGCAGTTTGAGAACCGGTCACGTTAGCCGCGCCCGCGCTGCCAGTACCAACCGCCTCCACCCAGCAAGAATACAATCACGACGATGATCAGAATCGTTTCTAGGCTCATATTGAAGTTCTCCAAACAAAAGTCTGGCAGGTCGAATCTTGAGCAGTCTGTTCAAAAAAGAACACCGGCTCTTCTGGGTTTCCAAAACGGGCTGGGGAGCACCTATTCAATTTGGATCAGATCAATGTGGTACCTGAACGAACAATGTCCTTTGGTTTTCCGACGACTCAGACGGCGTCGCGGCGAAGAGATTCATCGTCGTCGAAGAACTAGCCGACCGCTTCCTGGGTAGAACTGCTGGATCAGGTCGAAGGGGTGGGTTCTTATCGCTATCCAATGTTCCGCTGGGTACGACTCTGCGGATTTGCACGCTCGTAGTTTTGCTTCCAACAACAGCTATGCACCTTGACGGTCGTTCCGGTTGATGGAGCTCCCCGAACCGGGTCAACGGCGGCAGCTCTCCTGGCCGACTTCGCAATGCGGGGCTTTGCCATTTCCCTCTCGACATTACGAAGAGTTTCTTCGTAGGATTCTTTCTTCTCATCTTCCTTCAGGGGCATAAAACCATCATGTCACGCCTCGAAAAGCAAGACCGGTCAGTTCCGACCAGTTCTTCAGAAACTTACCACCTGAAGGAAAGTTGCAAAAATTCTGATGCGCGGTATTTCTTGGCAGTGCAGCGGCTTCGCTTCCGATTCTCTTCCGGTGCTGCGTCGTCGTTTGAGGCCACGGGCACAATTACCGGAACCCCGCCCATAAACGCACACTTGAGTCCGTCTGAGCAGGGGTGCTTGAAGATAACGGGCTCGGCAGAATTGCCGTAAAGCCGTTTCTCAAACCCTTGAACACAGAGGCTTGTGGATAGAGCCGGTTGTCTTTCGCACGGACGCGGCACAAGAAACTACAGCGCTCTTATTCATGAAGATTCCTGCAGGAAAATATTGAGGAGGGAGTTGTGAACCCGAATCTCGCCGTTGTATTCGATGAAGCCTAGCTTTCTGAAGCGATTCATAAAGAAGCTGACTCGGGATCGGGTTGTGCCAATCATCTCCGCCAAGATTTCCTGGCTGATCTTTGGAAACACCGTCTCCGGCTTGCTTTCCTTGCCGAACTGGGCGAGCAACAACAGAATCCTCGCCAGCCGCTTTTCGCTGGAATTGAAAAGCTGATCAACCAGGTCTGCCTGGACCCGAGCGTTGCGGGTAAGCAGAAAAGAAACGAACACATCCGACAGCGCGTGTTCCTGGTGAAGTATGCGGACCATTTCCGCCTTGCTAATCCGAAGCAGCGCACACTCGGTCATCGCGGTAGCAGTCGCGAGTCGCAGAGGATGAGCTAAGACCATGCAATCCTCCCCCAGGAACTCCCCGGCACCCACCAAGGCAAGCGTCGCCTCCTTTCCGTTCGCAGAGGTGACAGTTACTCTCAGGCGGCCCTTCTGCACATAAAAAATCGCGTCAGCAGCGTCGCCTTGTGCGTAGGCCGTCTCATTCTTCTTCAGGGTCAGGACCTGCTTTCCCATCCCAGCTTTCGCGAGGAAGGCCTCGGGATCGAAAACTGTATCGCCATTTCTTGGTTGCGGCTTGGGCGTTTGAAGGCGGGAAGGCTTTGAAATTTCGCCTGTCGCTGGTCTTGCGGATCGCACCGAATCAACCGATGGAATCCGTTCGGCGGGACGGGCCTGACGACGGGTTGAAATGCCCCTGGCGCTCATTTCATACCTCCGAAAGGGCAGCGCTTACACTTTGACCCGGAGGCGCTGAAACAGAATGGGATTCCCGTGGTTATGATAACCCGCCCATAACCACGCACCGATTACTTCCCTCTGTTTCAGTAATATCACAAGCCAATTTTGAAAGGTCTGTCTGTTGGGCATCCTACATACGTCAGGAAATTGTTGTTCGTTCGCCCCATTTCGGGACCTGCTTTAAAGCAGCGGAATCGCTTAAGCGTGGGTCACGTTTCGTACATCGCCATGCTTGCGGATATCGGGAGTAAAGCCAATGTAGGACACCCTACCGAAGCGTTGGGGAGGGCACTGTACAATTGTCCGAGTGGAGCGAATAAGCAGGGTTGCTGTTTCGCATGCCACGACTAGTTTACTCTCCCAGCGGGATGGTTGTCGGTTCTGGTTTGTGGCGCGCAAAGACCTCCAAGTCATGCGGTCCGGCGAGCGGACGAATGCCGACGGGAAACCAGTCAGCAACCTAATTCTTTTATCGATCTCCGATAACGACTACGCCTCACTTCGTCCTTATCTCGAATACGTCAGCTTGCCGAACCATCTAGTTCTTCACGAGTCGGGTGGAAAGCTAGAATTTGCATACTTCCCGAATCGCGGTTTGATTTCTCTCGTAGTCGTAATGAAAGATGGGAAAACAGCTGAAGCTGGCATAGTTGGAAAAGAAGGCTTTACAGGAACATCGGCGGCTGTTGGCTTGAGCAGAAGTCCGCTTCAAGCAGTGGTACAAATCACGGGGGATGGGTTTCGGGTAGCGGTCGGAGCTTTGCAGCACGCTTTGGAATCCGCTCCCCACCTGCAATTGATATTGAGCCGCTATGCCGCAATTCGGGGCATGCAGGTTGCACAAACCGCCGCGTGTAATCGGCTGCACGATATTGGGCAGCGGCTTGCGCGGTGGTTGCTAATGACCCAGGATAGAGTGGATTCAGGGTCGCTGCCTATCACTCATGATTTTCTCGCCACGATGCTAGGGACAGATAGGCCCACCGTGAGCTTGGCGGCGGGTGTTTTACAGAGGAAGAAGCTCATCGAGTACACCCGTGGTGCAGTGAAGATCCTGAATCGCAACAAACTTGAAGGCTCCGCCTGCGAGTGCTACGCTGTCATCCAACAGTACGATGGCGAGCTTGGCTTGAAATAAGTTCGGAAGTGAGGACTCGCCCTGTGCTAAATTGCCGACTCGAACGCTGCTCCAATGGACAAACTCAAAGCATTCAGGTCTATTTTCGACGTAGAACAATCCTTGGCCTTGCCGACATCCGATCTGAGTTTCTTGATTTTCCTAAAGATCAAGTAGCTGACCAATTTTCTTCAGCAGGAACACCGGATCTTGTGTCTTTGTAACAACGCAATCCGCGCAGGCGAGAGTCTCCTCGGGAATGTGGCTCGCTGAAACGGCGATGACGGGAACGTTTTGTTTGCACCGTTTGATTTTGTGGGCGACGGTTTCACCGTCCGTGCCGGGCATTGAATAGTCGAGCAGGACAAGGTCCACGGGATACGCCTCGAGCAGGCTCATAGCCTGCTCGCCGTCGGTGGCGCTCAATACTCCGTATCCCGCGCCTTGCAGAACTTTGTAACGCTTGTAAAGGATCGCCGAATTTTCATCGATAGACAGAACGACCGGAATGCGATTCCTGGACTCCGTGAGCCCGCGTGCAACTTCGGATGGGTCTTCTCTCATGTCAGAACTGCGGCTCTGAACAAACAATTCACCTCGTGCCACTCGGCGCATCGCATCAACGAGAACGGGCCCATCCATTGAACGATAGACGACTCCCTGTGCTTGCAACCAACGCACATAGGCGGTCCGGTCGTTCTCCTCTGTGAGCACCAGCAATGCAGTCTGACGCCGTTTCAGCTTCCGCCGGATCTTCGAAAATGCTGACAGAAAGTTCGTCGACAGAATCAATACCTGAGGATTGACGTCTTTCAACGTGTTCAACAACTGTTCGGGAGACTCTGGCTGACCTACGATACGAACGTCGTCCGCGGCCCCCACTACCGCCGCCATCCCAACCCGAAAAAGCTCTTGATGGTCAGCGATGATGACGTCGATCACGATTGCACTCTCCAGTCCCGCCGAACTGCTGAATCAAGGCTTAAGCTGCTTAAGGTAGCTCTCGGTCCACTTGAAAAGATGGTCAAAATTGAACATCATCCCGCTTTAGTGAGGACGGAGAAATTTGGAGCAGAATACTCGGCCTCGGGCGTGGTGCTTGTTCATAGAGAAGGATGGGGGCCAGCGATCTGTGTGCCCGCAGCTTGCTGCTGTAATCGATGAAGCCTATCTTGCGAAGTCGGCTCACAAAGTCGCAGGTCAAGTGGGAGCGGCTAATCGACTGCTCAAGGTTGTGGTTCTCCTCTCCCACCCTTTCGCAAACGCGCCATTCGCTACGATGGAGATGAGGGCCTAAATTAAGGAACTATTTTTCTTTCGCTTGGAATCACGCCGCTCTTTCCGCCCTCTGCTCGTATGCTTCCTCGGCGAGTGCGCCTCCCGAGAGATTGTCCAGAAGTCCCAGGGTTGTATCGGAAGCGCCCCTGAGAGGAATCATGGATCACATTGAGATGTGTGGGCGCTTTCGATACAGCCCTAGGACTTCTCGCTACCTATCCGCATGCCCCGATCTGGATTACTTCCGGTTAGCCGACAATCTGGGGGATATCGCATGGTGGCCCGACTGTCTGCGGCGTGGATCCGATTACGCTAGGGAGCGCGCAATTACCAGGGTGATGTCATCCTGCTGTTCGCTACCGCTGCTGGGGAGTGGACTGTCAACAAGTGATGACCCAGCAAGGTCGGCACAAGCCTCGCCGGAACCATACGATCTGCTGGGCATACCGCAACATGTGAGCGGCTGCCCGGATCCTCGCGCGCCGATGTCCTGCCTCGCGCTGGTCAGAGCCCGAACCATTTCGAACGGCTCCGTTGACCAGTAGACGCCTGCGGTTGCTCTGGGACTGGTATTGCCGGGATGAATGCTGGCTATGCTCAATGCGGGGTCGTTCAGGTCGAGGCGGTCTGCCGGCGTAATCGCGCCCTGCATGGCTTGCACTTGCCGGAGAATTCGGTCGGGAGCGTGCCAGTCGTCGTCGTCCCAATGCGCAATCCAATACCCAAGTGCGTGCTCGCAAGCAAAGTTTCGCTTCTCGCCGATGCTGCGCTTGCCGGGCAGATGAAAGTAGCGGATGCGTGGATCGGGCGGCAGCAAGTCCGCGATCGTATCGGAGCCATCGTCGACCACGATCAGTTCCAGGTTTGGATAATCCTGCGCCAGGAAGCACGCCAGTGCGTCCGCGACAAAAGGACGACGATTGTAGGTGGGCATAATGCAACTGACCAAGGGAGTCGCACTGACTTTTGCTTGCCGTATACTCTGCTCCGAAGGCAGGGGTGGGGGACGGTGGCTGGTGAGCCAACGTCATCGAGCAAAGCCAAAACCTCCGCGGGGTCAGAAGGATTCTGCGGCAAGGCGCCGCCGAGCGCTTCCAGTCGCGCTACATTCCGGGGCTGTGGCGCAACCCTCATGTTGCCGGCGGCCGCCGAATACCGCACCGATCGGGCCGCCGTTTCTGCCAGCAAATCCTTCATGTTCACCTCCCGTCCCACAAAAAATCGCCTGAGGCGGTTCTCCTGGCACTCCTCTCTCGCAGGACTTCATTTTATCGAGACAGCTGACCTGCTCATCCCTTTGTCGACCTGCGACCCACGGATTATGAGTTGGCGGGCTTGGCGTCGCCTCCAGTCTTCTCAGTCGGTTACAGCGGAAGATGGTGATGTAATTCGGAAATCCTGCGCTGATTCGGCGCTTATTGGGCAATGTTCGGACAATGAAAAATTGCTGCCCAATGCGAGCATTCTGGCGTTCCAATCACGTAAAGTACGGCCCCCGCGTGTTCACCGATGAGTGGGCCAACAGCCCTAGGACTTCTGGGGAACCTCGCGGCTCTGCGACACCGAAGCACGCAGCTTTCGCATGACTTCAGGGTTGCGTGTGATCCGGCAGCAAGCGGGCGAGTTCAAAACTGGCTCGTAAGCAGTCTGTCTTCGTTGACTTGCCTTCCGCCTCAACCTAAGATGAGCGCCACATGCCGGACCCTCAGCTTCGAGTCGGCCAGACTATCTCCCATTACCGAATCGTAGAAAAGCTCGGTGCCGGTGGCATGGGTGAGGTTTATCGTGCACGCGACGAGCAATTGCAGCGTGACGTCGCAGTTAAAATCCTCCCTTCGGATTCCCAAAGCAGCGCCAAGACGAAAGAGAACCTCCTCAACGAAGCGCGTTCCGCCTCCGCCTTAAACGATCCGAACATTTGTGTCATCCACGAAGTGGTGGAAGCCGACGGTCAATATCTCATTGTGATGGAACTCATAGAGGGAGCTCCGCTCAGTACGCTCATCCCGCCGGACGGACTGCGCCCAGAGCTGGTCGTGCGGTATGGAAGGCAGATCGCTTCCGCGCTCGCGCATGCGCACGAACATGGCATAATTCATCGGGATATTAAGTCGGCCAATATCGTTATCACTCCGTCCGGTCAGCTCAAGATTCTGGACTTTGGTGTTGCCACGCTTTCTGGCGAAAGCGAGTTCGCCGAAGCTACTCGTTCGACCCAATCGTCCATCGGTGCCAGAGCGATCGCCGGAACGCTCCCATACATCGCGCCCGAAATTTTCCGTGGCGCAGAAGCCAGCCCGCGCAGTGACATTTGGTCGCTCGGCATCACTCTCTTTGAAATGTCCGCCGGGCATCGCCCGTTCCGCGGCCAGACCGGGTTTGAATTGACCTCTGGAATTCTTCGAGAGCCACTCCCTCCGCTCCCGCCCCACCTTCCTCCAGGGCTCCGGACAGTGATCGAGCGCTGCCTCGAAAAGGAGCCGGGCCACCGCTACCAGCGAGCCAGTGAAGTCCGCGCTGCGCTCGAGGCCGTTCAAACACAGCCAGGCGCATCTTCCTCTGCCGTTTCCGTTCCTCCCACTCCGGCGAGTTCCGCCAGACGACGCTGGTGGGGCTACGGCATTTTCGCCCTCGCGGTCCTTTCCTCCGTGCTATTCGCTGCCAACGTCGGTGGTTTGCGCGACAGGGCATTCCATCGCGCTTCCGCTCGCGGCATCCACTCTCTGGCCGTGCTGCCGCTCGAAAATCTCTCCGGCGACCCTCAACAGCAGTATTTCGCCGACGGCATGACGGAAGAATTGACCACCGAACTGTCTCAGGTCGGTGCCTTGCGCGTGGTGTCGCGCACCTCGGCGATGCGATACAAGGGGACGCAGAAGTCGGTCCCGGAGATCGCCCGAGAGCTGGATGTCGACGCTCTGGTTGAGGGTTCAGTCGAACGCGATGGGGACCGCGTCCGTATCACCGCGCAGTTAGTTCAAGGTCCTAGCGACACACATCTCTGGGCGAAAGGCTACGAACGGGACTTCCGGGATTCGCTCCGCCTCCAGGACGAAGTCGCGCGGGCGATCGTCGATGAAATCCAGTTGAAACTCACCCCGCAGGAACAGGCCCGCTTCGCCCGAAATAACGTGATCGATCCCGAAGGCCATGAAGACTATCTGCGCGGCCTTTTCCACCTGCATCTGCATAATGGCCCTGACGAACGAAAAGCCATAGAGTTGTTCCAGGCTGCCATCAGAAAGGATCCGGGTTATGCGGCGGCCTATGCTGCCCTGGCGGATGCCTATCGGGCACTGATATTCAACAGCAACGCCGCCCCCGGAGAGGTTCTTCCTCAATCCAAAGCCGCTGCCAAACGAGCCATCGAGCTTGACAACCAGCTTGCCGAAGCGCACACATCTCTGGCCAGCAACTTGGCGGACTATGACTGGGATTGGGCAGGTGCCGAGAGGGAATTTCAAACTGCGCTCCGTCTTAATCCAAATTCCTCCATCACACACTCCTCCTATGCGCATTTCCTCCGCCAGGAAGGCAAGCTTGAGGAAGCGATTCGCGAAGGCCGGCGAGGAGTCGAACTCGACCCAGTGTCCGCGCAAGGCGCCTTTCTTCTGGCCCAGGCCCTGTTTGAGGCGCGGGACTACGATGAAGCAATCTCCCAACTGCGTAAAGCGCTGGATCTGGAACCGCGCTTCTGGCCGGCACATCTTTATCTCGGGAAGGCGCTTGACGCGCAGGGCCAGTATCAGGAAGCAATCGTGGAATTGAGAAAGGCGCAGAACTTCACGGCCGAACCCAACGCGACGATCGGCTACGTCTACGGGCGAATGGGTCGTGCCGCAGATGCCCGCAAGGTGATAGCGGATCTGCAGGAGCAGTCAACCAAAGGCTATGTGGCGCCGAGTAACTTCGCGAAAGTCTACATTGGTCTCGGCGACAAGGATCAAGCCTTCGCGTGGCTCGAAAAGGGCTACCAGCAGCGCGATTTCTGGCTCACGTTCCTAAGAGGCGATCCTATATTCGATTCCTTGCGCTCTGACCCTCGGTTTCAGGATTTGCTCCACCGGATCGGCCCACCTCAGTAAACTGCGTCTGGGACAGCCATGGGGATTTAATCGTCACCATGCCGGACGCGATCCTGCGCTGAGGGCGGATTTTCCGGAAACGGCTGCGCCCAGAATGAGGGTTGTGGCACCGTTTTCGAACTGGCTCATCAGGGTACGGGCTGGATCTTGCGCCCTCTCTATCAGTTCCAGGGCCCTCCCGACGGCGCTGCGCCCGTGAGCCGTGTCATCTTCGGACCCGATGGCGCACTCTACGGTGCCACCGTCAACGGTGGGCCAACTGGAGGGGATTGCGCCGGCGGACTCTATCTCCCCGGCTGCGGAATCGTCTTTAAACTGACCCCTCCCGCGAGTATCTGCAAAGGTTTCCAGTGCAACTGGAGCGAGACACAGATTTATCACTTCTCCTACTCTGATGGGTCTGGGCCCATGGGCGAGATAGCCTTCGACCCCGCCGGCAATCTTTATGGGGCAACCATGAGTGGCGGGACTAAGAACGCTGGGACTGTCTTCGAATTGACGCCGGTGTCCGGGGACTGGACTTTGACTACCTTGCAAACCTTTACCGGGGCCGACGGCTCCGGCCCGATGAATGGCGTGAAACTCGATTCAGCGGGGAATGTTTACGGAACGACATATCAGGGCACAGGCAACGGCGAGGGCACCGTCTTCGAACTGACCCACTCGCAGACAGGTTGGAGTTTGAATATCCTTTACGCTTTCCCGTACGACAGTCCACCGCCCCGAGCGGGAGTAATCCTCGACCAGGAGGGCAACCTGTACGGCTCCACCTGCCGAGGGGCAGTTTTCGAGCTAAGCCCGTCCAACGGAGACTGGACATACGACAGTATCTATAACTTGTCAGGCACCTGCTCATTCGCCGACCTGACCATGGATGCAGCCGGCAATCTGTATGGCACCACAGTTAATGGCGGCTCGCATGGCTTTGGCAACGTCTTCAAACTAACCCCTTCCGGCGGCAGTTGGGTCTACACCGATCTGTACGACTTCACCGGCAGCTCGGACGGCGGAGAACCCTTGAGCAACGTGGTGATGGATGCCAACGGCAATCTTTATGGCACAGCGTCCACGGGCGGATCAGATAACGGTGTCGTTTGGGAGATCACGCCGTAGCTCTCAATTGGTGTTAAATCCCCATTTCACTCATTGAGGGCCAATGAGCGCCATCGCCTGATTTCAAGAGTGACTTCTGAGTAGCCCGGAATCCGTCGAGAACCGACGCTAAGCACGGAGATCGCCTCCTACAAGCGAACTTACTGGGCGTTGGCGGCGGTTCCGAAGTATCGGTGATACAACATACCCTGAAGCGGCCCTCCTGGAGCTACGAAATGATGAAACGGATTGTAGGAGCATCACCGCGTTTCAAGGCCAGGATCGCGGGCGCCCTTTTCTTGCTCGGCTTACTCTCGGCGGTATTCGGTGAGTTCTTCGTTCGCAGGCTGGAAATCGCGGCCGATCTCATCGCGGTCTCGAGCATGATCGCCGTGACGCTGCTCCTTTATGGCATCTTCAAGCCGGTGAACAGGGGGCTCTCTTTGCTCGCGGCATCCTTTAACCTTGTGGGACTCACCTGTGGGGCGCTTCGATGGAATCCTCAGGGCGTGGATATTCCCGTGGTTTTTGACGCGTTCTATTGCCTCCTGATCGGCTACCTCATTTTCAGGTCGACCTTTCTGCCTCGAATTCTTGGCGCGCTGATAGCGTGTGCCGGTTTGGGCTGGCTCACCTTTCTATCGCCACCGTTCGCACGCCATCTGTCCCCTTACAATCTGGCCTTCGGCATCCTCGGGCAAGGATCGGTAATGCTATGGCTCCTCCTGATGGGCGTAAACGAACAGCGATGGAAGGAGCCGGCCAGCCCAGCGGTCGAATGAGGAACCACTCGAAGTGATCTACTGCCCGGTTGTATTGAGCGGTCTGGCCAACCTCCCGGATCGGCCAGCCGGAAGTTATCGGAGCTGCCTCCCGTAGAGTAGTCAACTGGCGATCGCGGTAGGGACACCAGTTGCCTGGTGCCCCCCGCACAGACCCGGACGTGCGCTCATTAGCGCATCCGGTTCTTATCTCGGATGAATCGCGGCCAAGCATACGGCTTGTCCGCACACCCGCCCACCCGTGGGACACGCTCAGTCCCGCTCTGTATCGGGTGCGTGCCGGATGAGAGAGTGTTCTCCTTGATCCGCAGCCTTCCCTCCTCACTCTCCGCCGACGAGGTTCCGTCTTTGTTCGAATGATTCATCGGTACTATGCCACAGTGTGACTCCTCGGAGACGTACACGCGGGCCGTGTGGCCTGAGCCTTCTCCCGCCGTCCTGCGGCTGACCTTCGCCGCAGGCATCTCCGAGGTCTCCCGGTTCTCGTGCATGAAGTTTCTAGGCGTGCCTGGGGTCTTCGACTACGCCGGACTGAGCAGGAACTCGCGCTGGCGCTCCTGTCCATGTTGCCTTCCGCGCATATTAACCGCGTCGGCGTCCGGGTTGTATGTTTTCGCAGCTCAATAGCCCACCCCGCCTATACCCCTGTCTACGCTTCACTGTGTCCCTCGCGGTAGCAGCGCAAGACTCGGGGCCGAGCGGATCGCTAGTCCTTTCTCGTAAGAATTTTGCATTCTCTGCTTCATGCCGGTTTATCCCGGCGCACTAACATCCCCATATCACTCATTTAGAGGTCTCCAGCGCGGAACCGGGGTCAATGAGTGTAATTGCCTGTTCTGCGAATGGTGTTTGAAACCCAGGTCTCGAACAGCGCGAGACCTGGGCACCTGAATACCAGTACCGTGGTTACTACTGAGCCAGATAGCGTGCGGCGACAAAGCTGCCTTCGAAGCTCGATCCTGAGGCCTTTCCGGTATTGCCGACAGCGACGATCTTGCCGTCGCTCTGCAACAACACCGCATTGATAAACGAGAGGCTGCTGCTCAGCGTCGTGGTCACGATGCCATTGTTACCGAAGCTGGTGTCCAGTTGTCCGGTCGAGGTGTAACGGGTCAGGCCAAACGACGCGGAAGTGAACTGAGAGCCGCCTTCGATTCCATTGCCCGCTGCGCCCCCCAGAACGATCTCGCCGTTGGATTGGATCGCCACTCCGAAGGGCGAGCCGAAGCGGAACGAACTGCCAAATCCGGTGACCACACCGCCTCCTCCGCCAATGCCGCCTCCGGGGTTGAACGTCGTATCTATGGCGCCGTTGGAGTTGTAGCGAACTGCTGCAAAGCCCATCTGATTTTCCGCGCCGTTTTGCGTAAAGGCAACTCCGCTGGTCGCGGTGCCGACGACAACCAGCTTGCCGTTGCTTTGCAGCGCCGTGGCCGCCGCCGACGCCACGCAGGATGCTGATCCGGCGATGCCGTAGGTCGTGTTCAATGAGCCGGTGCCGGTGTAACGCGAGATTCCGCCGGCAAGTGGCGACGGCACCAGCGGCGCTCCGAACAGTTCCGGCTGCGGAGCGAGCCCGGTCGAAACCAGGATCGAGCCGTCCGACTGAATCGTGATGCCGGTCGCGATGCTATTGGTCAGTGCTGCGACTCCGCTGGTCCCGAAGGTCGCGTCCAGCTGACCGCTGCTGGTGAAGCGCGCCATCAGGCTGTTGCCGGCGATCACAATGCTACCGTCCGGCTGCAAAGCCATCGGGATTATCGCGCCCACACCGTTACTGATGAGACGTATGCTGGCGAAGCCGGCGGTTCCGAAGGTCGTGTCCAGGCTGCCGTCTGGGTTGAATCGCCCAATCGCCGTCCCCAGAAATCCGGACGAAAGCGCCAGAATCTGCTGGTTGGGCTGGATGACGACCGAGTCCAGTGGCCCAAGTACGCCGAAGTCCGGGCTTACAACACCGTTCGAGCCGAAGCTGCTGTCGAGGGTGCCGTTGGTGTTGAGGCGCACGATAACGTCGTTCGGATTAGATCCGACCATCACGACCTTGTCATCGGCTTGAATCGCCGCCCCGTTCAGCAGGTTTCCGCTGGCAGCCGAGAAGACGGTTGCGATGCCTCCGGTTCCATAGGTTGTATCCAGCGTGCCCGCCTGGCCGAAGGCCAAAGTGGACGACGCAACCACCATGACGATCGCGATCGCCAGACAGAAAGGCGACCGGTGTATGCCAGGCTGAAAAGGGGAGCCCACAAAGCGAGTGCTGCCTGTAGACAGTTCCATAGCGTTCCTCCTCAATTGCCGATTTCGAACTTGCCGCTGGGTCCACAGCGGTTGTGGCCTGAGTGTCAGGTCTTGAGAAGTAAACTCCGGAACGGCGGGTAGTTTGTCAGCAGGGTGTAACGGATTTGTGAAATCTTGGCGTTTGTCCCGTAATGATGCCTCTTCCTGCCGGAATGGGCGTTCGTTCGCACAATCGACCTTGCCCAGACAGGCCGATCAGAATATATAACCGTTGGCGTTCCGGGGCGACGCTGGGAGTAGACTGCTCGTCATGGAAAGCACGCCAGACAAAAACCTTTTTCGCGAAGTCCAGCGAAGAGTACAGAACGTCAGAGACAGGATTGGTTACGACATGGCCTCCTTCGAAAAGAGCCGCGAAGTGTTGAAGCAGCGACGCTGGCCTCCTCTCCGACGCGCACACGTTGAACATGGTGCACTCGATCTTGGCACAGGTAAGGGCATAGCTCGGGGACGGTCCCACCCTGTCTGCAAAGGAAGTGGACAAGGTGGGGCACCCGAACTTCCCAGGTGATAGTCGATATGATTGGAAAGGGGTGGGCCACTCGGCCCGAGGAGTCATGACGCGTCGCACCTAGCTCGTTTACTTTAGGGTCCGACCTGCACACAACTACTAGTATGGTTGTCGTACATCATCTGTAACTCGAACAAAGCTCCGCCCCACATCTGGTTTGCCAGGTATTGCCCTGACTTCGGGTCGAAGTCCCATGAGTTGGCGCCATAGTTCCAGGCGCACAAGTCTCCGATCTCGTCGCCTCCGGCGGTGTACCAGGCGGTCAGCAGTGGATCCGTAATAGCTTCCGTCAGTTCGTGGGTAGCTACGCTGGCCGCGGCATCGGCTGCAGAATCGTTGTTGGGGGTCGTACCCGCCTGGCACATCGGCTGGTCAAGATATGGCTCGTTCCCATAAATGACCCACTGGCCCGGGTAGTAGAGCTGATAGCTGTGGTAGCCGCAGTAAGCCATCCCCCCAGGGGGAGCTAAGTAGGCGCAAGAATCGCCGGGGCTCCCATCCTGGACGCATGAGCCCTCGCCGCTCGACGTAAAGAGCAAGAACATCTTGTCGAGCCCGTCCCCTCCGCCTGGAAAAAGCGGCCAGTTCTCCGCGGTAATCGCGAGCCCGATGTGATATTGGATTTCAGAGTCGGGGATACAGTTTGCGCCCGTGAGCGGATTGTTGCATAGGCCTTTAGGATACTCGGAGGTATCGACGTAGTAACCCGCTAAGCCGCCGTTGTTTTGTACGTACTCCACCGGCTGCGACGGGACGACACTGTAGTACTGGGTGTTGTTGTTATCGATGCCGTGCCCGGGGTATTCCTCCAAGAGAGTCTTCTGGATCGATCGATAGAACGGCGGCAAAATGGTCTTCGTTTTGCCATCCTGCAGCAGACCGCTTTTCGGAATCCAAAAGATGGCATACGTTGTAACCACCGGGGGAAAGTTAGTGTAGGCAGGGGGTCCCAACATGACCGGACCGCCGTGGTAAACGACCGGCCCGCCGGCGGACTGGCTTTGGCGCTGAAGCGCCTCCTCGGGCGGCGGCAGTATGTGAACTTTGTTGCCGTTGTTAGAGACAGGTAGCGGCGACAGCATTTGAGCGTTGAGGTAACTTGCCGCAGCCAGCATCACGGTTAGAGCAAGAGTGAGAATATATAGTCTAACGCTCCGATGTTTCATGCTTTCTTTGTCCCTTCGGATACAGGTTACGGATTGATGGTCTACTGCTTGCGCGTTCACTGCGATAGCTGGGGTTTTCATGGTGACCTCTTTATGGTCAGGGATTGCGGTGACGATATTATTAAAGGTGGAAAGTAACTTTGCCACATAGTTACTCATCCCTGGTACTCTGAGCTAAAGTTATAGCCTGATTAACAAATCGGCTTGATCACTTTAGGGTCCAAGCTGCACACAACTACTGGTGTGGTTGTCGTATTCGGTCTGTAGCTCGAAGAAGGAGCCATTCCACATTTGATTTGCATTGCCGTTATCCCACGTGTTGGTGCCGAAGGTGAGAGCAGGGTTGGTCCAGTTCAAGCACAAGTCTCCGATCTCCGCGCCGACGGCGGTGTGCCAGGCGTTCAGCAGTGGATCAGTGGTTGCGTCGGTCAGCTCTTGACTAGCTATGCTAGCCGCGGCATCCGCGGCAGGGTCGTTGTTCGGGGACGGCACCGGCGGCGAGAACTGGCAGGCAACGTCGCCCCAAGGGGCCCCGGCGTAAGCCTCGTTCGAGTAGATGACTGCGATGACGTCGCCGGGTGGGCCGTCGAGGGCGAGGTAGCTGTGGTAACCGCAATAACTACTGCCAGAAGGGGGTGCCACGTAGGAGCAAGCATCGCCGTTTTGCCCTTGCTGGAGGCACGATCCCTCGCCACTGGAGGTGTAGACCAGAATCATCTGGTTACGACCGCCGGTCCATCCCGTGAGTGAGTTTACGTCTAGCAAGATCTCTTGTTGAAGGTCTGCGTCCGAGATGCAGTTGGTACCTATCCCTGGAGCAGGGTTGGTGCAGCCACCGGAAGGGTAAGGTTTCGTATCGACATAGGTAGACCTGAAGTCGCCCTGATTGCCGACATAGTAGTGATCTATCGTGCCATCGCCACGAATCCAATACTGGCACTTGAAGTCGTCGCCGTGGTTCCAAATGTACGATAGAAGATAGCACGAACTGTAGTATTGGGTGTTGTTGTTGCCGATACCGTGCTGCGGGTATCCCGAAAGGAGTGATTCTTGAACCGCTCGATAACTGGGGGAAATGGCGGTTAAGTTGCCATTTTGCAAGGTCGGAGGCACCCAGAAAATCACGAAGATCTGTACATTCGACATGACCGGGCCGTTGTGGAAAGTGAGCGCTGCGCCGGGGACAACATCTAGCTTGAGAGCTTCTTGTCGCGTCGGAAGGATGTGAATCCGGTGGCTTTCGTCACCGATGGTTAGCGGCGAAGGCGTGTCTTGGGCGAAGGTGCTGCATTGCAGCACTGTGGCCACAAGGCAAGAACCAAGAACGAGTTTGGCGAGAATACTTGAGGAAATTTTCATGACGACTTCCTTGTGGTCAGGAGCTATGGCGACGCTTGAGCTGGCCATCGCCGGGTTTATCTGGGGCAACATCGCCTGCCGCTGGGTCCTGAATGCGATGCCCTGGCTCACAAAGGAAAGGTTTGCAGTACCACGCCGCAGAGAGCCAAGGACGATGAGAGCGGCGCTAATTTGGAATCGGTCCTTGGGGAAAGGCGTCCTTACTCTTGCTGATCCGCCATTGGCCATGGACGGATGCCTCGCAGGAGTTCCCTGCCTTTGTTGCGCACAGCTTGGGCCGAACTACCCCACTATCTGGATGGGAGCGCTCTCGTACTTGGCGGCCAAGTACCCGATAGTAATTAAGGAGAGATGAGGGTGAGCGTAGGCCCGTTTTGCTGAAATGTCAACGGAATCTTAACTAAATTGTAATAGTTGCGTGGAACTTCCCGGCTCTTTTGTTGGCTTCCTGTCCTCGCCTATTGGGTTACTAACCAAATGTGCCCTTGTAACCGGCTTTTGGGTCTGCGCCTTAGAAACTGCTGTCCGCCTTCTGTGCGTTGGTTTGTAGGCGCGTGTCTCGGCCCTCCTCATACGCTGCCGACTCACGGCAGCTATTAGCAGGATACGTCTCACGTCGAAACTTTCTCCGCAGTCTCCCGAAGGCCCCTTCCCACTAGGAGCCGCGATTCGCGCAATGAGACTACGTGCGGCTCGGACTTTGGCGGAGCGATCGTTACTCTCGGCCATTGCCGGAGAAAGATGGCGATCGCGGTAGGGACACCAGTTGCCTGGTGCCCCCCGCACAGACCCGGACGTGCGCTCATTAGCGCATCCGGTTCTTATCTCGGATGAATCGCGGCCAAGCATACGGCTTGTCCGCACACCCGCCCACCCGTGGGACACGCTCAGTCCCGCTCTGTATCGGGTGCGTGCCGGATGAGAGAGTGTTCTCCTTGATCCGCAGCCTTCCCTCCTCACTCTCCGCCGACGAGGTTCCGTCTTTGTTCGAATGATTCATCGGTACTATGCCACAGTGTGACTCCTCGGAGACGTACACGCGGGCCGTGTGGCCTGAGCCTTCTCCCGCCGTCCTGCGGCTGACCTTCGCCGCAGGCATCTCCGAGGTCTCCCGGTTCTCGTGCATGAAGTTTCTAGGCGTGCCTGGGGTCTTCGACTACGCCGGACTGAGCAGGAACTCGCGCTGGCGCTCCTGTCCATGTTGCCTTCCGCGCATATTAACCGCGTCGGCGTCCGGGTTGTATGTTTTCGCAGCTCAATAGCCCACCCCGCCTATACCCCTGTCTACGCTTCACTGTGTCCCTCGCGGTAGCAGCGCAAGACTCGGGGCCGAGCGGATCGCTAGTCCTTTCTCGTAAGAATTTTGCATTCTCTGCTTCATGCCGGTTTATCCCGGCGCACTAACATCGCCATCTCGCAAGTAATCCTCGTACGGCTCGCTTAGGCCGAGTTTCTGTGGGCTCCCTGCAACTCGCGTATCACCCAGAACAACCGCCTGGCCGATACATAGCTGTGCTGGCCACCGTGGCGTAGGTCCGTGATCCGGGATTTCGCGATCAGCTTCTGGATTTTCCGTTGCGACAGTTCCACTCCCAGCTCAGAGTGCACGATCTCGGCTGCTTCTTCTTCGGAGATGCCCGGCAGGGCCTGGCCGGCATGAAACCGGGAACGCCATTGCTCCAGTTCCAAAGCTTGACGAGTAAAGATCTCCTCCAGCTCGTGGGTCCCCTGAGCTGATGACGGGAGTCGCAATGGGATGGGCGGCGATGAAGTCACGAATGGCGGCTCGGATCCGGGTGTCGTTGGAGGAGATGCGGTCGTAACGGCCACTCAGAAAATTGTAGACCGATACCCCAGTTCCAAAGCTTGACGAGTAAAGATCTCCTCCAGCTCGTGGGTCCCCTGAGCTGATGACGGGAGTCGCAATGGGATGGGCGGCGATGAAGTCACGAATGGCGGCTCGGATCCGGGTGTCGTTGGAGGAGATGCGGTCGTAACGGCCACTCAGAAAATTGTAGACCGATACCCGCGAATAGTTGATCCGGTGGGCGAAGTCAGGGGGTGCCATCCCGGTCCGGCCCAGGTAGTCCTGTAACTCCAGGCGAATTTCGTTGGCTTCCGGAACGCTGGCCGCCAGCAGCTGCCGTCGGGCCGCACGGGAAAAAGCCATGGTTACTCCCCCTCCGTCAGTTCCCGCACAATGTCATCGATAAAGTCGGGATTGGCGGCGGTCTCGAGATCTTGAAGTATAGGAAAATCAAAATCTCGCATTCGGCGTAAACGAGGCAATTTTTGGCGGGCTGAGCCGGCATCGTTGGTGGGAAGAAGAACCGAGATCGTCTCCATCCTGAAATAGTGGCTCTGCAGCGGGATAAGAAGACTCGGGTCGAGCGCCAGAGAATGCGACTGTCCAATCACAAACGCGATAGCAACTGAGAGGGTGTCAGATCAAACGCCACGGCGACGATCTCAAGTGTGCGAAGGCAGATTTCCTTTTTTCCCGCACTCCAGGTCGGAAATGTAGCTCCTGTCCATTCCGATGTGCTCGGCCATGTACACCTGGGTCCACCCCTTTCTCTCACGCAAGGTTCGTAATCGCCGGCCGAATCGCATGCAGATGTCGCTGGACACTCCTCCATGATGGATGTAATGCCTTGGAAAACAACAGACTGGGGTCGAATCCACAAAGGCTCCCAAGTAAAATGCCCCGCCCGGTCACGACCTGATTAACGCAAGTTCTATGAGTCTCCGTGCCATCGCGCTTCGGGAGACGCCGAACTGTTCACACAAAGTCTTTAGCTGTTTTGGTCTTGCGGTCGCGAGTTCGGCAGCCAAAAGGTGTAGCGGCGGATTGAAACCGAGTTTCGTGAAACGTGAGACGCTCGAAGATCCTGCGGAAATAACTTCCTGTCCGAATATTTCTCCAAAGGTGTTTCGCACTCCCTTTGCCGGCATCAAAAGCTCGACGGCAAAGCGGTCCGCTTCCGTTTCGACCGATGCTGTACGAGGTTCAACGGTTACCCCTAGCCCTCGAAGCATGGAGAATTCTCTGTGCTCGCGAAGCAGAGACCCTCCACCGCAAGCAAAATTCTCATGCAGCACCACGCGCCTGTCGTTGGGATGAAGCACCACATGTCCAATCTCATGAGCCAAGGAAAAATTGCGCTCCTCAGCCGATTTGACCGAAGAGTCCAGGAAAATGATCTTCTTTGCAAAGTTGCATCGTGCGCGCTGATCCAGTCCGTCTATTAGCTTACATTCCCACCCCAAGAGTCGGACGATTGTAACTAAATCAACGGGATAGAACTGCTTACGATCAGGGATGCCTTCCTGCCCCGCCGTACTGGCCTGATCCAGCAGCTTCCACAAGACCAATCTTGCTTCTTGTCTGATAACAGCAGGTCCAGTCAACTTTTCCTCCGAACCAAGTAATCCTTGAAGAATTAGCTCCCGTTTAATATGCTCTTTGGTAAAGCTGCAGTCAAGAGATTCCCTAATGGACGCCACTTCTAACACTTCTGGCTTTGTCGATCTAGCTCTGGATAAGCTCAAGCGGTTCTACACAGACCGAAACAGAATCACGGAACTCGGTGCCGAGCTGTTGGTATATCAGCAGTTAATGCCGGCATTGATATCAAAATTGGAGCCGACTTACGAGCTAATAGAGCCTGTTGGGTTGGGGAGCACCGCGATCGTGTGGAAGGTGATGGATAATGGGCTCAAGCCACCGCAACCACGAGCACTCAAGCTCACTCGCCCAAACAAGAGTAGAAGCGACGAAATCGTTAGAATTATCCGTGGTGAACCACTTACCCTTGCATCGCTCAATCATCAAAATATAATCAAGGTATTTACCTACAGCGAGATTTCCTTTGATTTGGACGGGGCTAGTTACAAATTTCCATATTTTGTGATGGAGTTTCTGGCGGAGCGATCTAACTTTGATGATGCGATCCTGACAGCGAGCAAGAAGCTTAATTACGCGGTGATAATAGATTTTTTCCGAGATGCCTTAAGCGGAATAGATGCGCTACATTCTCAAAATATTGTTCATTGTGATATCAAGCCAGCGAACATTTTGGTTCCTCCTAATAGACCGGCTCTTATTGCGGATCTCGGTTACGCAAAACACATTCCTCGTGGTGGTCACGACTCACAAATCACGAAGCTAATAACTACGCGCCGCTATGCTCACCCTTATCTGCTTAGGGATGTTAAAGAAGCGTCAAATCCTTCAGCCACGGTGGTTGAAATCCGTCGAGATCAGCTGCACAAGAAGTATGACCTTTTTGCCTTTGGACGAACGATGCAAGAAGTCTTGTGGAAACTTCGACTTCAGGAGCGGAGAGACGAGGCAACAGAATATGGGCGTGAATCCGTCTTCACGTCACATCAGTGGCAATATCTTTCGATAGTCTCAAAAAGATTGCTGGATGGCTGGACGACCGAGCGACCGACGGGTGCACTCCCGGAAGAGCTGCATGATGAGATCTTGTCAGATGTTGCAAGAACCGAGATTAGCGCCCTATATCAAGACTGCATACCTGGAATTGCTCCTACTGCAATGAAGAAGCTCTCGTATGTCTCGGCCATAGAGGCTCTGGAAGACATCGAAAAGCTCCAACATTTATATGACTTAGAGGGCAGGATACCTGAACTGAACCCAAATCTTCGCACGTTTATCCAAATACCTCACTGCCAGGTTCCACTGACGACGAGAGTTCGGGCAGTGATTAACCATCCGGCGTTTCAGCGAGTTTCGCAGACGACTCAACTGGGGTTTGTGTCCATGGTATATCCCGGTGCTCGTCACACAAGATACGAGCATGTACTAGGCGCGTTCTGGCACTGCTGTCAATACCTCCGGGCGCTGTGGTATGACCAAACCAACGCTTTCTTTCAATGCGTAATGCGCAAGAAAGACCTTGATCTTGCATTGCTTGCCGCTTTGCTGCATGACGTCTCGCAGTACCCGATGGCTCACGATCTGACAGAGGTCGATGACAGGTTTCGGCATGAAGCTTTTCTTTGCCAAGCGCTCGAAATGCAATATGTAGAAAGCGTCAGTCTCGCGGACGTCCTACGCAACCTGTGGCAGGTTGAAATCGAGGAAGTACTCAACGTGCTGAATGCTAATGAACAGTCAGATGTCCGATACCGCGTTCTTCATTCGGTTTTGGACGGCGCGCTAGACTGTGACAAGCTAGACTATGTTCGTCGCGACTCGCTGCATCTTGGGGTAAGTTTTGGATCGGTGATTGACCACGAGCGCCTCTTCAGAAATTTGACCACCGTTCGCGGAGAGCCAACCGATCTGGAACGGCGAGTTTACGAGCAAAGTCGCACACATGAGCACCACCCTGGGGTGGCGGAGATCGGAGTTGCCGAGAAGGCGCTCGCGGTTGCGAAATCCCTTCTCGCCAGCCGGGAGGATATGTTTCGGCAGGTCTATTGGCAACATACGACGCGAAGCCTCAAGGCAATGTTGGCGTTTGTCACGAGGGGAATTTTGTCGCGACTATCCGGTTCAGCTCAGGAAGATGCCTTCTGGGAAAGTGTTCGACGGTATGTGTTTAACCCTGGTGCCTATTACTCCCCCGGCTCTCAAACAGATCTAGCGACGAAGAACTCACGAGAGAATTTCGCAAGCTTTCAGCCAAACAGGCAGGCGGTCAACTTCCAAGAACTATTTGATGACGATGCTGCGGAGGAGTACCCAGTGAAGCTCTCTAGTCTAGATCCCAGTGACGATTCTCTACTTGGATTTCTTTATGGGCACGCAAACGAGGTCGAGCAATCCATGATCAGCCTCATCAGGTCCAGAATGGTCTTTGAAAGGGTCGCCGTCATTTCCTGTGCCCGACTTCCGGAAGCGCATGAACAGTTGTATGCGCAATTTCGCAACTGGAGGAGAGATCGAAGTTTTTTGCAGATGGAGGCACAAAGAGCAGCGTGGGAATCCCAGATAAAGCAACGCCTCCAGGAAGAATTGCTGAGGGATCCAAGATTGGTGCCGCAGGATTATAGTGCAGACGAGATCACATCACAGCTGGACAAAATTAACCCGCTGATCCTCGTGGACATACCTCTTAAAGCAACCTCAAAGAAAAATGCCCCGACCTACCTCAGATATGTGCGGGAAGACCCGTTCTTGGGGCATCGTTTCAACCGGGGAGACTATTCACGTTTTGAATCATTTGACTTCGAGAAAGACGAGACGGAATTCGACCGAAAAGTCGGAAAGATCAGAGTCCTGTGCGATCCTCGATGGAGAGATCTCCTCATTTGGGTCCTTGGAGAAGAAATTCGGTCCATCATAATTGGTCAACCATGAAGCGTGATAAAAACGATTTGTATTTAGCCCAACGCCGAGGTCGGTATCTGCCCAATCTAATGGGTGGCGGGCCGGTATCCTCTTCTTCCTCCTTCCATTACTGAAAGCGAATCATGGCTGAAGTTAGGTGCCCTTGCTGCGCTAGCGCCCTACAATCCTCTTGCATCTTTAACTCGGCCCGGCCTTTGACCAGCCGTAATGAAAGTGTAGATTCGGTAGCGCACGTCATCGGCGACATTGTCCAAAGGATCGCCTGGAACCTTCAACACATCACCAGGTTTCTTCTCGTCGTGCATCCGCGTGGAGATGGCCTCGATCGCTCTCGGGCAGTTATCGACATTTTGCCATTCGCTGGTCTGCAGTATCTGGTACATCCTTTGCCAGCCTCCGCTTGAGCGCCTGGACCCGCGCGTAACCGCCAATGATGGTGTCGTCGCGGTTGACGACGATGGGCTCAGCGAGGCCAAACAGTTCGAGACTCTTGACGAGATCGTTCAGGCCCTTCTCGGTAATCCGGCGCGGATTCTTCTCGTAAGCCTTCAGCTCAGAGAGCTTCCGGGATTCGACGGTCCACTTAATCAATGCCGCTTCTCCGTTATTTCTATTGCCGATGGAACATTGCTATACTCGCCTTTCCCAGACAGACCGGAGGTCACAATGGCTCACCTTACTGTCGTCTTCGCGGAAGGGCGTACCGCTTCGTTCTTCGTTTCTGGTAAGACCCTGCGGGAAGTAATTACGCAAGCAGCAATCGAAAACAGTGACATTGCCGAGTTCCTGACACGTCCCGGCCTCCGACCACTCACAGTTTTACTCAATGATCGAGACATCAGCGCTCAGGTAGTCGATACAGAAGATCTCCCGATTCAACCTGATGATCGCATCACCATATTCACGCCCCAGCCTTCCCCGCTAACCGAACCCCTTCCGGCTGCTGCTTCGCTCGCTATTACGCTCGCATCACCCCATCACACAGTCGAAGATGTCGCTTTCCTCGTCCAATCGATTGACAACCTCGTGATGGCGAGCGTTTGGGGCGCGCTTGCCCAAGAAAGTCTCGAGGACGAGACGCTCGCCTGGGCTAAGAGCGTGGCCTCCGCCAACCTCCAACAATCACCCAAGTCTTCAATACGGTTCTTCCCTTATCTCGGCAGTATAAGGCGTGACACAATCCAGTGGCATCCTGAGGACTATGATCCGTTCGACCCATTGGATATAGGGGTGCAGGCGGGCCTAAACACATGGCTCCGCCGAGTCCTTTTGCGTGCCGACCCGAAGCGCTACGAGCAGCTATTCTCCTTTGCCGAGATTCATCGCGTCGAGCACCACTCCCCGCTACTTCTAGAGACGGTTGTGCTTCTGAGTGCGGGCCTGATTGCTCTTCCCGTCGCCCTTTTCTACGGAACCATGAAGGCTGTGTACTACATTCAACGCGATGAAGCCAACCTTGCTATTCGCCAAACTGAAGTCAAATTAAAGGAGGAAGAATTAGCGCAAAGCAGGATCCGGACCGAGGTTCAGCGACACGTTGCAGACGGGATCAAGCAAACCAAGTTCGGCAAGGATGGACAAGCCGTACCGGATACAGTTCTAGCTGAGACTTCTCGCATTGCTACGACCAGCGTTGCCGATCTTGGAAGTAGCCCTCTTGTAGGCTCTGTAACGCTCGGATTGTCAAAGGGAAAATAGCACTTCAACGGCGACGAGCGAAATGCTGGTTACTGATTCGTGTTCTTCGGCGGATGC
>CAVSFL010000003.1:0-394617 GCA_963727295.1 uncultured Acidobacteriaceae bacterium | reverse complement strand
GTGATTGTTTTGGGCGAGATTTGTCGATCCGGAAATGAGTCGCCGACTTCTGCTGTTTTCGCAGGAAACTGAGGAGAAGCGCCGCGGCATGCCCAAGAAAAGTGGCTTCCGGTAATGACAAAATCGACTAAAATGGGGCACCAAGCTGCGGGCTCTGAAACGACAGTAGAGGACACGTAGCCCTGCGTCCCCTCCGAGGTACTCCCTTGAATGAACCCAAAAGTCAACCCGTGCGTGACTTGACCACCCGACTTCAGCGGGCCGCCCACGAGCGTGCCGACGATGAAGCACGCCGCATCCCTTGGCAGCGGCTGCTTGAAGCTCGTAATGAGTACATCGACTGGCAGGAGTTTTCCCTGTGGGTTCGCTCGATTCTGGAAGTGGAGAATCGCATTCCGGATTGGCTGATCACGATTCTCAACGACCGTGTTCCTGGATTTCTCGAAAGCGAAAAACAACTGACACCCAAAGCGGCCAAGGGCCGGCCTTTGCCTGTGCGCCTGGAAGATTGGATCGATGACCACATTTTCGGCTTTGCCAAGCAGGAAGGCTGGTTTAACGCCATTGCGTTTTATGCAATCCGGGAACCGCGCTATCAACGAGCCGAGGTCTGCTGGTCGGAATGTGTGGAGAGGTGGAAGAAGGCGAAGCCGATACAGTTTCCATCGTTTGACGAGTGGAGAGACGCGGCGGCACATTGCGATGACACCGCTCATCTGCTGCCCGAGGTGAGGAAGGCGAGAACGTCCGCGAAGCTGGCCGCCCCTGATCGTTTGGCCGAGGCTGTTTCACAATGGATCGATTGGGAGGCCTTAGCCTATTGGGCTCGTCCGGCGCTGGAGCTCAAATCCGGAGTTACTAAAGAAGTAGCGTGTGAGCTTGGACGCCGTTGCCCGGGATTCCTCGAAGCGAACAGCAGCGTTCGGGAACAGGGATCTTTGGGCACATCGCAAGACTGGCAGAGTCTCATGTCTTGGATCGCCGACCATTATTTCCAGGACGCGAAAGCCGAAGGCTGGTTCGACGCCATTCTCCTCCAGGCGCGAAGTCATCCGCGGGCGATTCGCACCATGGAATATGCCGACCACTGCGATGAGGTCTGGATTTCAGCAATACCCGAGCCCTATCCGTCATTTGAGGACTGGCGCAGGGCTGCCGACGCTTACGTTGACCTGAACGATTGAATGCTCGTAAGAGCTTAACTTCTGGGCTCCAGCTTATTGGATGGATCTCCGTGAGCCGCTACGACGGCGGACGGGCAGATTTTCACATGCCGGAAGTACACGTTGCCCGCAATCTTCCTTCCGCAGGCGCAGGTTCTGACCACCAACGCGTGCTTTTGTGCGCGAGAGACACTCCGGCTCCGGTCAGCGGCATTCGTTACGCCGTACTCGCTTACTAACCATTTTGCCGTCGCCGGATCCATCAGTGCCGTGTTGATCTCGCCGCCATGCTTGTTGCAGAACTCTTCGAACGCCCGATCGGTGACAAATGTGTCAACGACCCTTAGCTGGCCGGCAGAAATCCAGCTCTGCACTTGGGCCAGGTTTACGCCAAGAAGGTCCGCGGCCCGTTCCCACGTGTATCCTTCTTCTCCCTTGGCCAGGGCAGCCGTGAGCCGTTCGACAGCCGAGGACTCAAGAGATGGATGGTTTTTCTCACCGAATGCTGCCAGAGAGGCAATGGTGACGCGCGGATCGCGCACTCTCAACATGCCGCTTGCGACTAGATGCCGGAGTCTGCTGCGACTAACGCGGAGCATTGCCTGCAGAGTCCGTAGCGACCACCCGTCAGTGACCTTCGCGCTCATCCCGAGTGCACTGATGCGGAAACGAACCGCGCTGACGGAGCGACCGAGACGATGGGCGATTTTCTTGACAGGTTCGTATCCGGCCCAGTTCAACAGCCGGTTATCGTCCGCTGGTGTCCAAGGTTGGGGTGCTGCCCGGCGGTCGGAGCCAGATTTTCGCGCCCTGGAAACGCTCTCGTGCCGTTGGTGTTGTTCAAAGCCAGCAAGCTCTGGGGTTCTTCGTAAATGGCGAATACGCCGCCAACAGTCTCCGCGGTTCAACTCTGGAACCTGCTCAAGGATCTTGTTGATCGCGTCGCGCTTCGCCGCCGGGCCAAGTCTGATTCCAGCAATCAGCAAACGGTCGACAACCGCCAACCATTTGGAGTTGATCTTGCCTGGCTTACCTTTTTGTCGCGGAGCCTCCGGCATTGCGCAACCTCACCACAGAAAGATCGGTGTCGTGATCTTGCTTCCCGCGACAAGGTGAAGTTCACCAGTCGCGAGGCTTTCTCACGGTCAATACAGAGCGAAGTTGGCGGTTGCTGTCGTCGCGGTACCACGTTTGTGGTACCGATCTTTTGCTTTAGACGAGGGCGGTCTGCTGGTGATTACTCCATACTTAACAAAGGAACATCCGGACGGGAAAAGTATCAAAGAAAGTTCAACTATTAGCGGACGAATCCTTGTAAACACGAGGATGACACTAGACAAAAGTGCCACCCTATCGCGCACAGTGTCTGCGGTATGACTTCAGGCCCTTATAACGAAGCGACGAAATAGTGAGAAGGCAGGTTTATCTTGACACGTCTTCTCATCTGGTGGTCTCCTCACCTGTTGGCAGTCTGCTGTTTTGGTGGCGAACCCTGGTCGGAGTTATGAGGCCCCTGGATGTCGAGCCCGGAGTCGAGCCCTGAATGGGTCGTTTCTAGTAGTTCAGCAGAAACGAATGGGCACCCGCTCAACAAGGAGTTAATCGTGGTCGCGAGCCGCCTGTGGCCTCGGGTCCAGATTCACGCGCGCAGGGAGCTAACAAACTGGAATCCGGACGACAGTGTGGCTTTGGCGACCGAAGTTTGGGAAGGCGTGCTGCAGTCAGTCTCAAAGACTCTCCAAAGGCGAAAAGGAAGCACTGCGGGGATAGTGGATCTGGATGCCTATCTGTTTGGAGTTTTCCTCCATCGGTTCAATCGAGCTCTGAAACGCGAACGACGCAGACAGGAAATGATCGAGCTGGTTCCTTCGGGCCTCGAGCTTGAGCAACTTCCGGGGGCCCGGGACTTGAAGTCGGTGCATGATCTGGAACGCTCCATTCAGGTTAAAGAAGCGATTGAGAGTATGGACGACTGGACCCGCAAGGTCTTCGCCGCGAGGGTATATGGCTACAGTTGGAAAGAGATAGCAGAACGTCAAGGTCTGAGTGTGCAAAAGGCGAAACTTCGATTCGGAAATGCACTTCGCAGACTTGCGGACCGCTTGGGGTACCGCAAGTAAAGGACGACGGCGGGCCAGCGGTCTGCAATTTGATTCCAACGGTAAACAGGGCGTTTCCGTGCGGAACGACTTCAACGAGAGCAGGTAAGTTCTGAGCGACCAGGACGAATTCGATAAAGAAGAAAAGGGCCTCTTGGATCTGTTAGGGAGTGGCCTGTCGCGGGAATTTCCGAACCCGCAGCGCGTGGGGTGCCCGGGCTCCGCAGTTCTCAGGGGTATCGCTTCCCGCAAATTGCGACTCGCCGATGCCGAACAATGGCTGGAGCATCTCAGTTCCTGCAGCCCTTGCTTTCAGGAATTCAGCAACTTCCGCAAGGAGGTGGCCGGCCAACGGCGACGAAAGTATGCCTTCCTCAGCGCTGCTGCCGTCCTTATTATTGCCGTGGCCGGATGGTTGTGGGTAAGGACTCAACATTCGGGTCAGTCAACCGAAACGCAGGTTGTAGATCTTCGGAACGTGTCCGCGGTTCACGGCCAAAACCCGATCCAATCTGACCAGCACCCTCTTGAACTCCATCGATGGTGCAAGCACCTGATTCTGGACTTGCCGATGGGGAGCAAAGAAGGGAACGACGAAGTCGCCTTACTGAGTGAAACGGGCGCTCCGGTCCTGGGATCGAGCGGCACAGCGCGATCGAAAGGTCAGGGTGTCATTCTCAAGGCTGACCTGGACGTGAGCAGAGTTCAGCCGGGCCAGTACTTTCTTGGTCTCCGACAACCCGGTGAGGAATGGACCCGGTACCCAGTTCGTGTGATTTGACCGAAAAATAATCCGGTTCCGTGGTGGAGCGTGACCGCTGGTGAGTGACGGCGTACCCAGAACTGATCTTGTGGCTCGTTGCGCAGCTTGGTGAAACACGATAGCGGGTCGACTCACCCCCTTGAGACCGTCGCACGCCTTCTGCAACCAGCTAATCCATTTGAACGATCGACTTCAGGTTCGAAGCGGCGTTTTGCTGTTCCGCAAGGCAGTCCTATACTGCCCGCGACAGCATGGCTCTTGCGTCCTTCAGCCCGTCCATTCCGGTGTGCCGGGAGCGCGTGGTTAGCGTCCAGCGGCAGGAGGAGCCTGCTGCCTGTGTCTTCGCCAATCAAACCAAGCTTCTGTTGCCTCGTTTTCTCGCGAAGTCTGTCGCTGTCGGCGACGAAGTCACGTTTCCGATTCCAGCACCAGATGCAGTGGGCCCGGAAATCCTCGTCACCAAGAATGCCGTCTCCGAACCAAGCAGTTATATCTACCAAGCGCCGATCGGATACGTCAGCCGGCCGAAGCAGGACAAACGAAATCAGAGCTTTGTTTCTGCCGAGGTTCACCGAGGAAGCCTTGGCATCAGCTACGGTATTTCCTGCCTTGCGAGGTCCTGCGCGAGTACTTCTATCGCCTGCCGCGTACGTCCGACAGAGTCGATCATCCCACCCTGTACGAAGTGTTGCGTATCCCGGCCAGCGCCTCGCCCTCTGAGCTTCGCGTGGCATTCAAGCTGCGTGATCTGGAGCTAAGAACTGCGGGCGTTCTTCACAGAGAGCGAGTGGCACTGGAGCGGGCATTCAACATCGTTGGTCAGCCGGAACTGCGCGCTTGCTATGACGCGCTGCTGGCTGATCCCGAAGCACCGGCCTTATTTCCGTATGGTGGGTTCGGTTCTCTTCTCGTCGCCGGCGAGCCTTCCCGTGACGGACAAACGTTCTTTGCCCGCCGCATCCTCGCGTTTTCACCAGATCTCCGGCGCCGGCGGTTCCATGTGCCACTGCGCAGATGCGATTTCTATGACGACCGGGCACTGTGTCGCGACGTGCGTCGCAAGCTGGAGTTTTGGCTCGATCCAGCCGCCCTACATACACTCTGGGACCGCACCTGGAATCAGTGGAAGCATCTGTTGGGAACCAAGATCGAGGTCGAGGGCACGTTCGTACAGAGCGGCAAATACCGCAAACGTAGTGAGAAGTGGGAGCTCGTTACCTGGGAAACTGCGTTGCCGAGCCGGCTGGAGGTCAAGCTGCCACCCGATTTTCAGCAGCAAATGGAGTCTGCCAAAGCTACCTATCATCGCTTCGGCCAGTACTCGCGAGCATTGGATCAGATCCGGCTGCGCCTGGAACATCGGGCGGTCGAGCGAGCGGAACTACAGCAAATATGTTCCGCACTGCGTATCCCAGGTGACTTCGATGTCTCTCAGATCAGCTGGCGCCCTGATTATGATCCGTTCTTCTATCGCCAGCTCTCACGCCGGGCACGCCGGATCTATCTATTTCGGGATGAATACATTTTCGACGTTGAGAAAGCTGTAGTCGTCGAAACCCCTCAGCTCGGCCACGCGACGTACGTCTTCGCCAAACCCCGGAGCATGGACAGTTTTCTTGCTCTGTACACCAAGATCACGAAGGACGACATCCGGCGAAACCGCAATAATGCAGCCGAGCGGCTGGGCTTTCTGGGGCGCGTGATTCACGGCACGAATCCAAGAGCATGGCTCAAGGAAGTCAGGCAACGTATCGGGGAAGGAATTGAATATGCGACGGCCATAGCGGAGTGAATCATGGCCCCATGAGCGCACACCTTTGTGGCATTGCAGTGGGCGGCGAGTTCCTGCGCAACTGCTGCTTTGTCCAGTCAAAGTGCAATCGGTGAAATATTGTTAGCGGAGAATTGCGGCTCCATCGCGCGGTCGGTGGTTCGACCGATAGGCCACCAAGGACGTTGTTGCGGAACCGTTTGAGGGAGGTCTTTTCCCCGCGTCTTAAACACTCACCACCAAATCAATCCACAATACTCAGGCCCCGGACTGCTCACATGATGAGGCTGTTTGACGTAGGGACGATTTGAAGCTAACAACAGCGGTTGAAAGGCCACAATTGCCTCTGGCGCTCGGGCATCGAAAGAAGGATCCCCCACGCAACAGAACGACTAAAGCTGGCTCTCAACGACCAACTCGCTGGGACAGCACAGCTGCGGAAGTGAGGGAAGATTACGATGAATAACGAACAGTTCGTACCGAAGGAGGTTGTAGCCGAGTACTTGTCTCTGCCCATCCGCAAAGTCTTGGAGCTTGCACGGAGGCGGGTTATTCGTGCGTATCCAATCGGTAGCATTCGTAATCAGTGGCGCTTTCGGCTGAGTGAGGTGGCTGAAGACATAACGGCCTTGACGAAGCCTGCACAGAGTACAATCTCGGCAGCAGCCCCGACGAGCCAGAGGAGCAAATCCGATGGCTAACAAGGAAGTTAAAGCACGCGGCTGGCTCAGGCAGCGCGAACGGGCGGATGGGATGATTTGGCTCTGGTGTTACCAACGGCGGAGAGAGAGGGACGGTGAGATGGTAGAAAACACCGTGAGGCTCGGTCTGGTCGCTGACATCGGAGATGATGAGACGTCCGCTTGGCTCAAAGTTGGTGAGCTTGGCCTGGTCGAAAAGTGCATCAACAACCCCCTCTCTGGTAAGCCGACTTTTGGTGAACTTTGTGCCGCCTACGTCAAGGACGGCTTGCCATTCCGCAAGAAGGACGGTCGCCGCAAGACGAAAGGCACCATCGAAACGTATGAGTACCACATAAACAACCATATCCGCCCTCGCTGGAAAGACGCCGTCGCCGAGGAGATGAAGCCCCTCGCCATCCGCAACTGGCTCGTTGACCTCCACGACGGCGAAGACTATGTGTGGGAAACTTGCTCAAAGATTGCGGGAATCATGTCGTTGGTCTTCAGCTTCGTTGACCACAACGAGATTTACTCCATCCGCAATCCTCTGGATAAGGTCACCATTCCGGCCAGCGAGGAGGATCAAGATGCAGTGAAGGTGCTCTTGCCCGAGCAGGTCATCGCTCTGCTGGAGCGATTCCCCTACCCGGTGAAGATTGCCGTGCTTTTGGTCGCTTCCACGGGCGTCCGCATCTCCGAGTGTCTTGGCTTGACGTGGAAGCATGTGGAGTGGGCGAACAATCGCATCTTCATTCACCAGACGTTCAGGCGGGGCGAGATGCAGAATCGGACGAAGACCAAGGCCAGCAACGCACCCGTCCCGATGTGTGCGGCTCTGGCCGCGTTCCTCACCGATTGGAGGCAGCAAACCCCGTACGATAAGGATGAGGACTTCATTTTTGCCTCGCCAAAGCTGAAGGGAAAGCAGCCGATGTGGGGTCAAACAATGAACGCCGACTTCGTTAAGCCGGCCGTAATGGCTCTGGGGCTGGTGGCCAAGGGTGAGCGTTTTGGCTGGCACCGGTTTCGCCACAGCTTGAGCACGTGGGCGAATGAGACCACCAAGGACATCACGGTCTCCCAAACCCTACTTCGTCACAGCAAGCCCGAGATGACCGCCGTCTACACCCACGGGAATTTTCCTAAGGCGTTGGATGCGCAGCGGCAGTACATGGAACAGTTGCTGGCAGGCAAACCCGCGTCGGAGGCCACTCAGTGACTTCCGTCGGGCTGGCATCGGGCTGGGATTTTACCGGCAAGAAACAACAGCCGCCTGTAAGTGGCTGTGCGGTAAGCAGATATGTTGGTGGGCGCTACAGGATTCGAACCTGTGACTTCCACCGTGTGAAGATGGCACTCTACCGCTGAGTTAAGCGCCCAAGTCGCGGTATTTGCATTGTAGCAAAGCAGAGCGGCACCTACTGCGGCCTTGAGCCGATTAGAATCGCTCTCACATTCATGCCCGCCCGCGGCAGCGGCCCAATCTGACTTGTCGCACTACCCGTCGCGAACTTGCAGCAAGGGCGACTTCTGTGTTCATCTAACTGCGCATGCCCCTTGAGGAATACAAGCGTAAGCGCGATTTCACGCAGACACCCGAGCCGCCACCGAAGGTCGGCAAGGGTAGCCGACGACGTTTTGTCGTGCAGAAACACCGAGCCACGCGTCTGCATTACGACTTCCGCCTCGAAATGGATGGCGTGCTGAAGTCTTGGGCCGTCCCCAAAGGGCCGTCGCTCGATCCCGCCGACAAGCGCCTCGCCATGCAGGTCGAGGATCATCCCGTCTCCTATTTCGATTTCGAGGGCACAATCCCAGAGGGGAATTACGGCGCGGGCACCGTGATGGTGTGGGATGTAGGCACTTGGGAGCCGGAAGGCGATGCGCATCCGATGCTGGCGAAGGGCGATCTGAAGTTTCGCCTGAACGGCAAGAAGTTGAAGGGCAGCTTTGCGCTGATTCACATGAAGGCGCGGCGGCCGGGAAGTAAAGGCACCGAGTGGCTGCTGATTAAACATCACGACGCCTACGATCAGCCAGGGTACGACATCGACAAGTACGACTATTCAGTCCTGACAAAGCGCTCGCTGAAAGAAATTGCCGGCGATGAGGGGTCAGCCGAATGGCTGAGCAGCCGCAAAGCTACGACCCATGGCGGTTCCAGTAAGAACGACTGGCTCGCCGACTCCATAGCCAAAGCCGACGCCAGGAAGGCGAAGGCTACAAAGAAGTCGGTAGCCGTGAAGTCATCCTCGACTGCCTCAAAGGCAACCGCAGCGAAGAGCAGGACCAAGCTTTCCAGCACCGCCGCTTCCGCAACCGATCAGTTGGAGAAATCAAGCACCGGCAAAACCTCCTCCGCATCTGCCGTTGTAAAAAAAAAGTCGCAACTGAAGAAGGCGGCGTAGCCTTAGGCGTTGCGCGCGTTGGCCGCAAAGCGCCGATGCCGCATGCTATTCATCCTATGCTCGCCATCTCCATCGACAAGCCGTTCGACGACGACGATTGGCTCTACGAGATCAAATGGGATGGGTATCGCGCAGTTGCATTCCTCGACGGCAAGTCTCTTCGGCTGGTCTCGCGCAATCTGAACGACCTGACCAAAGCCTATCCCGAGCTACAGGAAATCCCCAGTCACATCAAAGCGCGGACGGCAATTCTCGACGGCGAGATCGTTGCTTTGGATGAGCAGGGCCGCCCGTCGTTCGGCCTGATGCAACAGCGGACCGGCGTCGGCGAAGGTGGCCGCCGTATTCGACGCACGCGCGACGATATCCCGATCGCGTACTACGTTTTCGACCTGCTATATCTCGATGGCTACGACTTAATGCAGGCCGATCTCGAGCAGCGCAAGCGGCTGTTATCGTCGATCGTCACCGCAGGCGATCTGTTGCGCTACTCGGATCATTGGGTGGGTACGGGCACCGCGCTGTTCAACGCCGCCGCGCAGCGCGGGCTGGAAGGAATCATCGCTAAGCGCCGCAAGAGCTGCTATCTGCAAAAGCGCAGCAGCGATTGGCTGAAGGTCAAGATCGTCAAGCGGCAGGAGTGTGTAGTCGGGGGATATACCGACCCGCGCGGCTCACGGGAGAACTTCGGATCGATTGTGCTGGGTCTTTACGATGACCAAGGACGATTGATCCCCGTCGGTCAGGCCGGCAGCGGCTTCAATGAGCAAACTCACGCGGATATGTGGAAACGCCTGCGCGCCCTCGAAACCAATCGCAATCCCTTCTTCGGAAAAGTAGAAAGCGATCGTCGCGTGCACTACGTCAAACCCGAACTGGTCGCGGAAATTAAATTCACAGAATGGACCCACGAAGGACAGAGCGGCGGCGTCAAAATGCGTGCTCCGGTGTTTGAGGGACTACGCTTTGACAAGGCTCCAGCCGAGTGCAAGTTCGAACGGATCGCCAGCGTACAGGAATTTTCTTTGAACGCTACTTAATATCCTTCACCGGCAACAGCGATCCGTATTCATGCCCACTGTTGTCGACCGCACGCACGATGATCGAATTAAAGGCATCGCGGAATTCAGGATACTTCGCTACCACCGCCTTGATCAGAGCCATGTTGTCCTGAAAGGCTACTCCAGAATTCCCGGCGTCGGGATTCTGGTAGCGAATTCGCAAGTCGAGATTGTTGTCGACTGGCACGGCCGCGAGCTCCGTAATCTTGAACACCTTGCCATTGGCCGAAATGCTCAGCGGAGCGCTGTCGCTGGGCAGATCGCTGGGCCGCGCCGTCTGCATCTCGTCAGCGATTTTATCGAGCTGCGGCGTGCTCATGAAGTTCACCGGAGCGGTGAGGTCCCACGCTGTCAGATAGTAGAACCAGGCGTCATGCGAGTATCCCTTCGCCTTGTACTCGCGCGCTTTCGCCAGAAGCCACTCGCCGTCGTGACCACCGACGGAATCCAGCCGCGGATAATATCCGGCCAGCTTCCACCCGCCGCCGAGATTTTGCAGCACCAGCGTAAGCGTGATCGGATCTTTGCCGCTGACCTTCTGAATCACAATCGCGTAGCGTCCGGGCGGCAGGTTGGGAATGAAAAATCCTAACCGATCCTGGGAATTGAAAATTCCGCAATAGAATTCGGCCCGCGGCAGCGGAGCCTTGGCCTGTGAAGCGTCGAGGAGATACGTTCCAGCGATCGTCGCCTGGCCACCGGCGAGATACGGTTTGTTGGTAACTACAGCCTGCTCGATCGAGCTGAAGTCGCCGGCAAGTTGCGGAATGGCATTCGCCTTCAGCCCCGCTACGTCGCCATTTTTCGACATCTGCAGGTACTGCGTCGCGGCGTTGTCGATGGCGCTTTTTGTCGCGGCATCCAGGTCTGAGCCGGTCGAACAGGTCTGCGCCGGCAGCGAGCAGGATACTGCCGAAACTATGATCAGGAGCAAGCAAAGTCGAATGATGTGGAAGCGATAGAGCTGACAAAGTGCGTGCGAAATGCGAATCATAGCGCCATCCGGATCGCCCGCGACGGTCGCAGCGAGCCTCAATCGCTAAGATGCCGATTCGGCGTATGAGAGCCACTCGGCTGTATCTGTTTTGACGAAAGCTGCTGATTGAGGCAGCAGGCAAAGCGGTCGCGGTTTAGAATAGAAACAACGGCGAAACTATCGAGCGAATTCGCCGTCCAACTATTATGGTACGCCTTGGGAAAACTTTTGCATGCACTGTGCTGGCTGGGGCAGCTCTCTTGATGCCTTCGGTGGCAAGCAGCCAGGCAACTGCCCCGGCGCCCCAGGCGAATTCTGCTTCCCCAAAGCAACCTTCAACTCAAGCTGCTCCCGCGCTCGGAACGACTGCCCAACCGCGAGCAACCGCGCCGAGCAAGCCAGCGTCTGGACCAGCGGCAGCGAAATCGCACGGGCGTCGCTCGAAAGCCGCGCCTGTTGCGGAGGCAGTGCCAACGCCTCCTACGCCGCCCCCGACGCTTGAGCAGTCACCACCGACCGCGCCGCGAGTCAATCTCCAGAATGGCCAGCTCACGATCGATGCTCCGAATTCCACGCTGGCACAGATTCTGCGTGCCGTACAGGCGCGGACAGGCGCATCCATTGACATTCCGTCCAATGCCGGCAATGAAAGAGTAGTGGCGCAGCTCGGCCCCGGACTTCCGCGCGACGTGCTGAACACGCTGCTGAACGGGTCGAAGTTCGACTACGTCATCCTGGGAGTAACCGGAGATCCAGGCGGGATACAGAAAGTTATTTTGACTCCGCGGCAGGCTGTCACCGCGGTGAATACGGCGCAGAACAAGAACCCGCAGCCCGCGCAGGACGAGGATTCCGGCGACGAAGGTAGCACGGTTGCCGACACTTCGGACAACGAGTATCAGAACCCCCAGCCGGTTCCACCGCCCAATGGGTTCCGCCGTCCCATAATGCCCGGAGGGGCGCGGGTTAACCCAGGCGCGGAGTCGGACAACGGCGAGCAGCAGAACGGCCCCAAGACTCCTCAGCAGCTCATGCAGGAGATGCAGCAGATGCAGCAACAGCAGCAGATGTATCAGCAGCAGCTGAATCCCGCCAACCAGCAGCCAGCACCACAATAACCAGTCGAACTCGGGCCTAAGCGCTGGTCTCCACCGGAGCCATTGCGCGCAAAGTCTCAGAGTACGGCGCACGCACGACGCCACGCTCGGTGATGATCGCCGTCACGTACTGATGCGGCGTAACGTCGAACGCCGGGTTCTCCACGCGCACACCGTCAGGAGTGATCTGCTTTCCCGCCATGTGGGTTACCTCTTTCGAGGAACGCTGCTCGATAGGAATCTGGCTGCCATCCGGCGTGTTGAGATCAACCGTCGAGAAGGGAGCTGCGACGTAGAACGGTATTCCATGCTCCTTGGCCAGGATTGCCACACCGTAAGTGCCGATCTTATTTGCGACGTCGCCGTTGGCGGCGATGCGGTCCGCTCCCACAACCACGGCGTCAATCTTCCCCTGCCGCATGATTGCGCCTGCCATGTTGTCGGCGATGACGGTGGTGGGAATGCCGTCCTTCATCAACTCCCACGCTGTCAGACGTGATCCCTGAAGGAACGGACGAGTCTCGTCGGCAAAGACCTGCAGCTTCTTGCCGGCATCGACGGCAGCACGAATCACGCCCAGCGCCGTACCGTAGCCGCATGTCGCCAGCGCTCCGGCGTTGCAGTGCGTTAGGATACCGCCGCTGGAGGGAAGCAATACAGCTCCGTACTTGCCCATGGATTGGTTCGCGGCGATATCTTCTTCCAGCATCTGGCAGGCTTCGCTAACCAGCGTCCTCTTGATTTCTGCAATTGGCTTGGCGCTTAGCTCGTCGAACTTGTTTCTCATGCGGCGAATCCCCCAGAACAGGTTCACGGCCGTTGGCCGCGTCGCCGCAATCACATCGCAGATGTGATCGACGTCTTTTCTAAGCGCGGCCAGATCCTGCGCTTGCGAATCGCGCACGCCGAGCGCGACGCCCATGCCCGCGGTCACACCAATAGCAGGCGCGCCGCGTACGATCATTGTCCGGATCGCGTCGGCAACCTCCTCGTAGGTTTTGCAAGTGACGTAGGTTTCTTCCGTCGGGAGCTTCGTCTGGTCGATGAAGCGTACGCCCGAGTCCGTCCATTCCACAGTTTTGATCATGGTTGGAAAACAGCAATTAGCCATTAGCCGTTAGCTTGGAACCGCGCTAAGGGCGAGATTCGTTATGTTCGGACAATTTGATCTTCAGGGCCGATGCGCTTCACAGCGGTTCCCCGGGACATTCGTTACTGCCGGCCGGTCGCAAAAATCACACTTCGCACTTACGGCAAAAATCGTAGGTGCTCCTGATCCTGTGTGTTTACCGAGCCTTATATGTTCCGCGCGAACATCACTGGTGGTGAACAGCGCAACAAACGGCGCAGGCGAGGCAGCCTTCTCAACGTTCGCCCGGCCATTATCCTGCTGGCGATCTACCAGGCACATCACGCCAACGATGTCGAAGCCATGCTCGCGTGCCGCTTCGATCGCTTGCACAGTCGATGCGCCGGTGGTGCAGACATCGTCGACGATCACCACCCGCGCCGGTTTCTCGCGAAAACCCTCGATGCGCTGGCCGGTTCCGTGACCCTTCTCGGCTTTGCGCACCAGAAATCCATGCAGCGTCTTTCCATATTGCGCGCTGATTACGGAGGTCGCCACCACGACGGGATCGGCGCCCAGCGTGAGACCTCCGATGGCATCAATTTGCCATCCCTGCTTGTGAATCTCCTGGAGCACCGTTTGTCCGGTGAGCAGAGCGCCTCTGCCGTCGAGCGTGGTCAGCCGGCAATCAATGTAGTAGTCGCTGGTGCCGCCGCTGGACAGTTTGAATTCGCCCAGGCGGAAGGATTTGTCCGCCAACATGGCCAGAAGTTGTTCGCGTGCGTTTGCCGCCATAGTTTCACAATATCACTGGTTCGGGTCGGACGGTCCGCTCCCGACCGGCGTCCCCGGCTCACGCAAGTTGCGATGGATCAGCCGGTGACCTTCTCCAGATGACGGTAATGATCGCTCGCCACCCACAGCGCTGCGAATAGCGCAAAGTTGTAGCCGCAATGCATAAGGAAGGATGCGGCAACGGAGTTGGTGCGGACCCGAACGAGGGTAAAGGCGAGCCCAACTACAAAGATGCTGAGCACCGGCGCCCAGGCGTAACCGAGTTGTGCGCCGTGAATCGCGGCAAAAGCTGCTGCCGTCAGAATCACGCCAGCGATCAGCCCAAACGAGCGGCGAAGCAGCGGATATAACAGTCCGCGGAAGAACAGCTCTTCCAGGATCGGCGCCAAGGTCATGCCGAACGCGGCCATCATGTAGGCGCTGCTGGCGTCGCGGAAGTAGGTATCCATTGGCAGCGACTTCGGTATCGGCAGGAATCGCGCCAGGCTCTCAATGACCAGCGCCAGAACGACCCCGCCAATCACAAATGCCGGGGCAAGCATTCCCGGCCAATTCCATTGCATGGCTTTGCCAAACGGCTGCTTCGAACGAGTGCGCACCAGGAAAAAGATGAACAACAACACTACTGGATAGGCTGCCGTCTGCGCTCCGATGACAACTGCGGCGCTGGTGGCCAGGTCAGTAAAGGATGCGTTGCGATACTGCGGAAAAGTGCGCGCGATAAACAGCGCCGCCAGCGTGAAGACCAGGATTGCAACCAAGGTAAACACCATGATTGCGACTACGTCCCATGCTGACCAGCTGGGAAACGGCTTCTGCGTCGGAGGGGTGATGACCTCAACCGGTCCGGCAAAAGCTTCATTGCTCAGAGCCGGAGGGGTGCTCTCGATGGGATCAGGAAACGTGTTTGGTGGTGATGACATGTTCTGCGAGCCGTTTAGACCGGGGCGGCCAACGTCTCCCCATTGCCCTTGTTATTGGACGCTGCTGGAAGCAGTTTGGCTAATGTTTGTCCGGTATAAGACTTTTTCACGCGCGCAACCTGTTCCGGCGTGCCTTGTGCCACAATCCGACCGCCATCCTCACCGCCTTCGGGTCCCAGGTCGATGATCCAGTCAGCATTGCGAATCACATCCATGTTGTGCTCGATGATGATAATGCTATTGCCCAGATCGGTCAGCCGGTGCAGAACCTCCAGCAGCTTACTGACGTCGTCAAAATGCAAACCGGTCGTTGGTTCGTCCAGCAGGTAGAGCGTCTTGCCCGTTTGCCGCTTGCTCAGCTCGCGCGCCAGCTTGATCCGCTGCGCCTCGCCGCCTGAGAGCGTCACCGCCGACTGTCCCAGATGGATATAGCCCAGGCCTACATCGACCAGCGTCTGTAGCTTCTGCTTAATCTGCGGAATGTTCTCCAGGATCGGCAGCGCGTCTGCGACCGGCGTCTCCAGCAGATCGGCAATCGAATATCCCTTGTACTTCACCGCCAGCGTCTCATGATTGTAGCGCTTGCCCCCGCACACCTCGCACAGCACATAGACGTCGGGCAGGAAGTTCATCTCGATGCGGCGTTGGCCTTCGCCCTGGCAAGCTTCGCAGCGGCCACCGGCGACGTTGAATGAGAATCGGCCTGCCTTATAGCCGCGCTCCCGCGATTCCGGCAGCATGGCGTAGAGATCGCGAATCTGGGTGAAGACGCCGGTATAGGTCGCAGGATTCGAGCGCGGCGTGCGGCCGATAGGCGACTGGTCGATGCCGATGACTTTGTCGATGAACTCGATGCCGCTGATCGATTTGTGCGCGCCCACTTCTTCTCGCGAGCGATACAGTGCATTGGCCAGCGCGCGGTAGAGAATGTCATTCACCAGCGTCGACTTTCCCGAGCCCGAGACGCCAGTGACGACAGTCATAACGCCGAGCGGGAAGCTAGCGTCGAGGTTCTTCAAGTTGTTCTCGCGGGCGCCGAGAATCGTGATGGCCTTGCCGTTGGGCGATCGCCGCTGGTGACGGTCCGTGATTCGCTTCTGGCCGGAAATGTACTGTCCGGTAAGCGAACGCGGCGCAGCCTCGATCTGCTCAGGCGTGCCGCTGGCGACCACCTCCCCGCCATGACGTCCCGCACCGGGACCGAGGTCGATCACGTAATCTGCGCGGCGGATCGTGTCTTCATCATGCTCAACTACCAGCACGGTGTTGCCGAGATTGCGCAGCGATTCCAGAGCCTGCAGGAGGCGATCGTTGTCGCGATGATGCAAGCCGATGGACGGCTCATCCAGCACATACAAAACGCCGCGCAGCTTGGAGCCGATCTGGGTTGCCAGGCGAATGCGCTGCCCCTCGCCGCCGCTCAAAGTTGCCGCTGACCGGCTGAGCGAGATGTAACCGAGTCCGACGGCGTTCAGGAATCCCAAGCGCTCGGCAATTTCCTTCAGGATTCGGCCAGCAATTTTTTCTTCCCTCTCGTTTAGCTTGATCTGCGCCGCCGCTTCGACCGCTCGCGACACCGGCAGAGCGGTGAACTCGGCGATAGACATGCCGTTCACCTTTACTGCAAGACTCTCCGGCCGCAACCGCTTGCCATGGCAGGCGGGGCAGGTCGTGGCCGACATGTGATCGAGCAGCCACTCGCGATAACCTTCTGACGAGCTGTCTTCCATCGACTGCCGCAGGTAGGCAAAGACGCCGAGAAATCCGCCGCGCTTCTTTTCGCTCTGCTCCGGGCCGTAGAGAATCAGGTTCTGCGTCTTGCGCGGCAGCTGCTCAAACGGCGTCTTCAAGTCGAAGCCATACGCCTGCGCGGCAAGCTGCAGAATGCGAATCAGATTTTGCGACGCGGAACCGGGTCCCAGCGCGCCCTCCAGCAGCGGCTTCGACCAGTCGTTGATGACCTTCGCCGGATCAAAATCGTACTTGCTGCCCAGACCGTTGCACTCCGGACACGCGCCATAAACACTGTTGAAGGAGAACGACCGCGGCTCCAGCACCGGAACGTTGATGCCGCATTCCGGACAGGCCAGTTTCGACGAATACAACCGCTCTTCGCCATCGACGACGGTGACCTGCACCAGCCCGTTCGCCTCCTTCATCGCGCGCTCAACCGAAGCGGCCAGCCGACCCTCGATGCCCGGCTTCACAAGAAGCCGATCGACCACCAGTTCGATGGTGTGGTTCTTGCGCTTGTCGAGCTTGATCTCTTCATCGGCAATATTGCGCAGCTCGCCATCGATGCGCGCACGCGTGAAGCCCTGCTGCGCCAGCTTGTCCAACTCCTTCTTGAACTCGCCTTTGCGGCCGCGAACGATCGGGGCCAGGATCATGACGCGCTCTTCGGGCCTCAGCTCCATCACCCGCTGCACGATCTGGTCGGCCGACTGGCGCGAGATTTGCCGGCCACATTGGGGGCAGTGCGGCACGCCGACGGAGGAATAAAGCAAGCGCAAGTAGTCATAGATCTCTGTGATAGTGCCCACAGTGGAACGCGGGCTGCGGCTGGTAGTCTTTTGTTCGATGGCAATCGACGGGCTGAGTCCGTCGATGCTGTCGACGTCGGGCCGCTCCATCTGATCGAGGAACTGGCGCGCGTACGCCGAGAGCGTCTCGACATAGCGACGCTGGCCCTCGGCATAGATGGTGTCGAAGGCGAGTGACGACTTGCCCGAGCCGCTGAGGCCGGTGATTACCGTAAGCGTGTTGCGCGGAATCTCGACGTGAATATTCTTGAGGTTGTGTTGCCGTGCCCCGCGAACGCTGATATTGCTGATGCCCATCGATAAGATCTGTTCTCAGCTCAGCCGACCGACCATACCGCCAGAGCGCCAAGGCGCGCTACGGGAGCGGGCCAAACCCGTGTTTCCGGGTGATGAACGGCTCTGGAGTGTTCGGAAGGGTGAGACTGCAGCTCTACTCACGTATCTTAGTTGTCAACAGCAATCGGCGTCAATGCGCGCTAAAGTAGTACACAGGCAAGGAGTGGCCGATGAAACATCCGGGCGCACGCCTGGGAGCATCGGACGTAATTAGCAAGTTATGATGACATTTCTTGTGACGGCCCTGTTCCTGGTGACCATCCTCGGCTCGTTTGTATTCGGGGTGGCGGCGGGATATTGGGTCATCCGCGGCTTCCTCAACTTCTTCGATCCCGCCCGCAACCGCAACAAGCCGGCACGCGCCCGGGCACTGGCTCCCACGACCAGCGGCGATTGATCGCGGATTACCGCATCGACCAGGTACCCACAGGTTGCGACGCCCTGATTAAACTCTCATCGTCCTTCCCGTCATTGATCCCAGGACTGTTGCAATACTGAACGATCGTTCAAGGATTTTCACCAGAGCGAGGCAAATCGCCTCACTGCTGCTCGGCAGCATAACCACCGGTGTTGCGAAATCCATCACGTCCCGAAGTGACCCCTGTCACAGATTCTCCTACGTCGATGTCTGACACTGAAAGCGTACTCATGGCGGTCGTACGTGCAGCAAGTCCGGCCTCAGCCCCAGAGCAACGGGAACATGGGCATTGATCCAGCTTTCATAAATGTAATGGGAGAAATCATGAAGAAAGTCATTCTTGCTGTTCTGGTTATTGCGTTTGCACTATTTCTGGCATTACCCAAGCTTTCCTGGGCCCAAGAAGACGTTTACAAGGCAAAGTGCGCCGGCTGTCACGGTGCAGACGGTAAAGGCACCGCGGCCGGCCTGAAGATGGGAGCACCGGCGTTCTCATCTCCTACCGTGCAGAATGCCACCGAAGCGCAACTGGTTGATTACATTGAGAATGGTGGCCCGCAGAAGAAAGCCACGCACGCTTTCGCCAACCGCGGCGTTAGCCCGGCTGACGCTGCGAAGCTGGCTGCTTACGTGAAGACCCTGAAGTAGTCTTCACGCTGGTTTGATCCGCTGCAGGCCGGCTGAAGCGGGCCGGTCTGGAGTGGGGTTTCCGACCGTTGAATCGCCCGACGGCGCTGTCGAAAGGCACCCGATCCCGCTGGCTTCAAAGCGGTTCGTTTCGGGGCCCCGGCGCCGATTTACCTGCCGAGTTTCGGCTGGCCCCGCCTGGACGATCTGGCCTGACCGGCGCTATCCCCCAGCGCCGACCGACCCAGGAGAAAGTTCATGAGCAAAGGAATCCTCTACGATGCGACCAAATGCATCGGCTGCAGGCAGTGCGAGCAGGCATGCGCCTCTGAAAACGGCCTGCCCTACGACGACAAGATTGCTGCCCAGGAATATACCTCGGCCCACAAGCTCACCACCATCGTTACCAAGGACGACAAGTTCATGCGCCGCTTGTGCATGAACTGCGATGATCCGGCGTGCGCTTCGGTCTGTCCGGTGGGAGCGCTGAAGAAGACCGCCTTGGGCCCGGTGACTTACGACAAGAGCATGTGCATGGGTTGCCGCTATTGCATGGCAGCTTGCCCGTTCGGGGTGCCCAAGTATGAGTGGGAGAAGGCGGTCCCCGGCGTCCGCAAGTGCGTCATGTGCAGCAAGCGCGTGGCCGCTGGTAAGCAGACGGCGTGCGCCGAGATTTGCCCAGTCGGCGCGACCATCTTTGGCGACCGCGAAGCGCTGCTGGAAGAAGCCAAGAAACGCGTCCACGACAATCCTGGCACTTATCTGAATCACATCTTCGGCGAGAGCGAAGTGGGTGGGACATCGGTGATGCTGCTGTCGTCGGTCCCTTTCAACAACTTCGGCTTCAAGACCGATCTTACCGAGCGCGCGCTTCCTCTTTATACCTATCAAGTGCTGTCGCGCATCCCGGATTTCGTCCCGCTGTTTGGCACCATGCTGGGCGGCATTTACTGGATCACCCATCGCCGCGAAGACGTGGCCAAGGCGGAAGCGCAGGAGAAAGCCAACCAAGATAAGGGCGGTGCAGAATGACAGTTCCCCGCATGCGATTCACCTTCTGGAAGGCCGTGTTCGTCGTGATCATGGTGGCCGGCATTTACTGCACGTTCATCCGCTTCTTCCGCGGATTGGGCGCGTCGACGAACCTCTCCGATCAGTTCCCGTGGGGCTTGTGGATCGGTTTCGACGTGATGTGCGGCGTGATGCTGGCGGCCGGGGGCTTCACGCTCACCGCTGCCGTCGAGATCTTCAACATCAAGCGCTTCCACTCCATTGTCCGGCCAACAATTCTGACCGCATTTCTCGGCTACCTCCTGGTTTGCGCGGCGCTGATGTACGACCTCGGTCTGCCATGGAACATCTGGCATCCGCTGATCATGCGCAATCCGCACTCGGTGATGTTCGAAGTTGCGTACTGCGTGATGCTATACACCACGGTGCTGGCGCTGGAGTTCTCGCCCATCGTGCTGGAGCATTTTCACCTTCATCGGGCACTGAAGATCGTGCGCAGCGTGATGGTGGTGTTCGTCATACTCGGCGTTCTGCTGTCGACGCTGCACCAGTCGTCACTGGGCACGCTGTATCTCATCATGCCCAACAAGCTGCATCCGTTCTGGTACAGCCCACTGCTGCCGGTTTTCTTTTTCCTTTCGGCGATCGCTGTCGGCCTGGCGATGACCATCTTCGAATCGTCGATGAGCTCGAAGTACTTCGGCCGCGAACTGGAGCTGCCGATCCTGCGCGATCTGGGACGCGTGCTGGTGGTTGTGCTGGCGCTCTACGGAATTCTGAAGTTCGAAGACTTCTACCATCGCGGGGTTCTCGGCCTGGTATTCAAGCCGGGGTATGAGCAGCGCTTCTTCCTGCTGGAGATCTTTCTCTCCGTCCTGATCCCGCTCGGAATGCTGCTGGTGCCGAAGATTCGCGAGAGCGCGCAAGGCCTGTACCTGGCGGCGGTCTTTTGCCTGCTGGGATTCGTCACCAATCGTCTGAATGTCGCGATCACCGGGGTTGAGAACGCCGTTGGCGGCCGCTACACGCCGAAGTGGACGGAGACCGTGATCACCGCGATGTTCGTCGCGCTGGGATTCGCGATCTTCGGCTTCGCAGCAAAATATTTGCCTATCTTCCCTCAGGAACATGAGCCAGAGGAGAAGGCGCACCTACCAGCACTGCGCGAGTCCGTACGAGGAGCCGCTTCCGAACCAGAATTGGCCGGGAGCGAGCTTGCGGTGCCCTTCCATGCGGGTGACTGACAAATCGAGCGGGATGTCCACTGCGAAGAAGCAGGGGAATCCCGTTTCGACGCCCTCTCGCTGGATTCAGCGGCTGGGGCGCAGCATCAGCGCCAAACTAATGGTGTCGATCTTCGTTGTCCTGATCATCATCTTCTCGCTTTTCGGATACTTCAGCATTCGCGATCAGCGTAAGCATCTGGAAGACGCCGCTTTACTCGCCGCCGAACGGCAAAGTGAAGTGTTGCGGCGCAGCGCCTCGCGCTACATGCTGCAAAACGACCGCATCGGCCTCTACGAACTGATGATGAACATGGCCGATCAGCCGGGCATGGTGCGTATTCGCATCATGAATCCTCAAGGCGTGATCAGCTACTCCACGGCGCCGTCCGAGGTCGGCGCCAGCGTCGACAAGAGCGCCGAAGCCTGCTACGGCTGCCATGAAAAATCGATGCCGCTGAGCCGTCTGAATCGCTCCGACCGATTCCGCATTTATCGCGCCGACGGGGAGCGCGTCCTCGGCGTGATCACGCCTATCGAGAACGAGCCGGCGTGCTCCAACGCCGCCTGCCATGCTCATCCCGCGGGCATGCAAGTTCTGGGTGTGCTGGACACGAATATCTCTCTGGCCAAGGTCGATCAGAGCCTGGCGCATGAAAAGCGCGAAATGACCGCTGCGACGTTTGTGGCTTTGATCGCGGTGGTATTCCTGAGCGGTCTGTTCGTATGGATCGTGGTGCGCAATCCGCTGCGCGAACTCAAGGCCGGAACCGACCGCATTGCCGCCGGTAATCTCGGCTACCAGATTCCTGTTCGAGCCCAGGATGAAGTTGGCGAGCTGGCGCAGTCGTTCAACGACATGAGCAACCGGCTTCAGGTGGCGCAGGCCGAAATCACCGCCTGGGCGCACACTCTGGAAGAGCGGGTAGACGAAAAAACGCGCGAGCTGAAGCAGGCACATCAGCGCATGCTGCACGTGGAGAAGATGGCGACCATCGGCAAAATGGCTGCGGTCGTCGCGCACGAGATCAACAACCCGCTGTCGGGAATCCTGACCTACGCCAAGCTGGTGAAGCGCTGGATCGAGAAGAACACGATGACTTCTCCAAAGCAGGAGGAGATGAAAGGCTCGCTCGACCTGGTTGCCAGCGAAAGCAAGCGCTGCGGCGAACTGGTGAAGAACCTGCTGAGCTTCTCGCGCGTCTCGCCAATGAATCTGGCGTGGTGCGATTTGAACCAGGTTATCGACCGCTGCGTGCGCCTGGTGCAGCACAAGCTGGACATGAGCGGCATTCAGATGAACCTCAATCTCGAGCAGGAGCTGCCGGCGGCGCACTGCGATCCGGCGCAGATTGAGCAGGTGGTGCTGGCCATGGTCATCAACGCTATCGATGCTATGCCGCAGGGAGGCAATCTCTGGATCAGCACCCGGGTGGTTGCCGGTTCCGCCATCGAGTTGGTGATTCGCGACGACGGAATCGGAATTCCGGAAGAACATCTCGCCCACATCTTCGAGCCGTTCTATACGAACAAGGAATCGGGCGGGTCGGGCCTGGGGTTGGCCATCAGCCAGAACATTGTGGAGCGGCACGGCGGGCATATCGACGTGAAATCGGTAGTGGGAGAAGGAACGACATTCAAGATCGTGCTGCCAATAGACAGCCAGAGGCCTGCGATTCGCGAGGATAGCGCAAGCGTAGGCGAGAGGATGTCGGTCTGAAACGGTGGAAGCGCTGGGCTTTAGCCCGGCGGGTGGAAGCACCGGCCTTTAGGCCGGTGAAACCAAGAACGAAGAAAAACGGGCTTTAGCCCCGGGACTTGAAAATCATGCGACGGGCCCCACAACAGATTCGCACGTTCTTCGTCACGGCCGTGACGTGGCAAAGACGTTCTCTGTTCAAGAGCGAACCCATGGCACGGTTGTTCCTGGAGACACTCCTGCGATATCGCGATCAGGGTCGTTTTCAACTTCACGAACTCGTGCTTATGCCGGATCACTTCCACGCGCTCATTACGCCTGCAAATGAGGTTTCGCTGGAGAAAGCGGTGCAATTGATCAAGGGTGGCTTCTCGTTTCGAGCGAAACGCGAGCTGGGCTCGAACCTCGAAATCTGGCAGGAAGGCTTTACCGAGCACCGCGTGAAGGGTGCCGAGGATTTCGAACGGCACGCAATTTATATCCGCGACAATCCGGTGCGAGCGCGCCTAGTGGAAAGGGCGAGCGGGTACCCGTATGGTTCGGCAGCTGGTGGTGTGGAGCTTGATCCAGCTCCGCCGTGGCTAAAGCCCCGGGAGAAAGAGATGGCATTTTCTTCACCGGACTGAAGTCCGGTGCTTCCACCCCCGCACGGCTAAAGCCCTGCGGAAAAAGCTGGTCCTTCCGCCGGCAAGCGGACGCTCCCGGGGTGGTCTGAGGAAATCGAGGTAATGGCTATGACGCAAGGAAAATTGTTAATTGTTGACGACGAACTCAGCGTGCGGGATTCGCTGGCCAAATGGTTCGCCGAAGAAGGCTACGAAGTCGCGACTGCGGAGAACGCGAATGAGGCGCTGACGCGCGTGGCTGAGCAGACCTTCGATGTCGCGCTGGTGGACATCAAGATGCGCGGCACGGACGGAATCGAGCTGCAGCGGCGGCTGCACGAGATCTATCCCGACATGCTGGTGATCATCATGACCGGCTACGCCTCGGTAGAGACCGCCGTGGCTGCGCTGAAGAACGGCGCCTACGACTACGTCAACAAGCCGCTCGACCCTGACGAGATAGCGCACCTGATCGGGAAGGCGATGTCGCATCGGCGCACGCAGCAGGAGAACGCGCGCCTGAAGGAGACGGTCGCGGAGATTGCCAGGCCGTCCGAAATCATCGGCCAGAGCGCCGCGATGAAGCACGTCTTCGACGCCATTGAGACCGTCGCTCCCACCGATGCCACGGTGCTGGTCACCGGCGAGAGCGGAACGGGCAAGGAGCTCGTCGCGCGGGCGGTCCACTCTGGTAGCCCGCGACGCTACCATCCGCTGGTCGTCATTCATTGCGGCGCACTGACCGAGACGCTGCTGGAGAGCGAACTCTTCGGGCACGAGAAAGGCGCGTTTACCGGCGCGCAATATCGCAAGAAGGGCAAGTTCGAAATCGCCGAAGGCGGGACGGTGTTTCTCGACGAGATCGGCGACATCAGCCTGAAGACGCAGACCGATCTGTTACGCGTTTTGCAGGAGCGCGAGATCGTACGCGTGGGTGGCAATCAGACGATCAAGGTCGACTTCCGCATCGTCGCCGCGACCAACAAAGATCTGGAGCAGCTGATCGAGGAAGGCAAGTTTCGGCCGGATCTTTATTACCGATTAAACGTCTTCCACATCGAGATACCGCCGCTGCGCGAGCGCCGCGAAGACATTCCGTTGCTGGTGGATCACTTCGTCCGCAAGTTCTCCAACGAGATGAGCAAGAAGATCACGCGCGTCTCGCCGGCAGCTATGAACGGACTGCAGCAGTACAACTGGCCGGGCAATGTGCGCGAACTGGAAAACGCCGTCGAACGCGGCATGGTGGTTGCGCAGGAGCCCGAGCTCCGCGAGCAGGACTTCACTTTGAAGGCGAAGAACGGCGCGGGACTCGGCATTGGTGACGTTCGCAGCCTGGACGATGTGGAACGCGCCCACATTCTGCGTGTGCTGGACGAATGCAGCGGCAACCAGACGCGCACCGCAGAGGTGCTGGGGATCGATCGGGTGACCCTGCATCACAAGTTGAAGAAGTATGGATGGAATCGGAAGGAAAAAGAGCAACTAGCAACTAGCAACTAGCAAAGGCGAACAGCGATGAAGGACTTTCGTCAACTGAAAGTTTGGGGAAAGGCGCATGCATTGACGCTGGAGGTCTATCGCACCACCTCGGCCTTCCCTCGCGATGAGATCTTCGGAATTACGAGTCAAATGCGCCGTTCTTCCGCATCCATTGCGGCGAATCTCGCTGAGGGTTGTGGTCGAACGGGCGACGGCGATTTCCACCGCTTTCTTGATATTGCCGCCGGCTCAGTAGTCGAATTGGAATATTTTCTCCTGCTTTCACGCGACCTTGGTCTGCTTCGGACGAATATTTATGAGCAATTGCAGGACAGTATTGTGGAGGTACGGCGAATGCTCGGCTCTTTGCTACTACCGTCGACGGAGCCCGCAGGAACAGGCAATTGGCTGGTCGCTAGTTGCTAGTCGCTAGTTGCTGATGAAGAGACTCCAACTACTTCCGATCGGCGCGGTTGACCCCCAGCTGCTGGAGTGGCTTGGGCAATCGCTGTACGACAAGTTTCATATGCGGGCGGAGATTCTTTCGCCGGCGCTCGATCCTTCCTTCGCACTGCACGCCGAGCGTCAGCAATATCACTCTTCCGAAATTCTCGCCAGCATGCAGCGCTACATCGACGGCAACACCTGGCGGCTGCTCGGGATCACGCCGCTCGACCTCTACATCCCGATTCTCACGTTTGTCTTTGGCGAGGCTCAGCTGGGTGGAACTGCGGCGGTGGTCTCTTATCATCGTTTGCAGCAGGAATTCTACGGCCTTCCGCCGGACAGGGATCTGCTGGCGAATCGGTTGCTCATCGAGTCGGTCCACGAGTTGGGGCATACGCTGCGTCTCACGCATTGTCATGACTATCAATGCGCCATGGCACCGTCGCATGCGGTGGAATGGATCGATATCAAAGACAGCGGCTTTTGTGAGGATTGCCTGGCGCGAGCACTGCAAACGGTGTGAAGTAGCCGCGAGCTATCGAGCCTCAAGTCCGAAAACAGAGGTGTCCAGTCGATGAGCCGTTGGGGCATGCATTCTGTCACTGCTTGCTGGGTTTCGGTTCGTCGCTCCATTTACCACTGAACAGGTGTCCGCGGTGCTCGGCGACCACTGCGGTAATGGCCATCACGCCCATCACCAGAAATATTGCGAAGAAAACCACTGCAATGATAAGCACTGGCATACTGCACCTCTGAGTGCATTGTGCGTTGGGAATAACCCTTCAATCCGTGACTGCAATCACAGGCAGCTGTGATGGGGCAGGATTGCCATACGAAGGCAACAGCGAGGAGGTAAGAAACTCCTTGCGAACGTGCGGGGAGCCGTGATCGCCAGCTTAATTTAACGCTGCGATCTGGGCATCCAAATCAGCCAGGGTGCGCCGCAGCAATTCCGAATAACGTTCATTGCTGCTGGTTTCCAGCTGCTGCAGGATTCGCTTGCGCGAAAGCAGCAGGTCATTCTTTTTGAGGGTTGCTTGCCGGTCCGCCGCCGATGACGGTCCGGAATTTGAAGGTTCAAAGTCGGCTTCTTCCATTTGAGCTGCTACAGACTTACTCTCCCAACCACGCGCCATGCTTCTATTATAACGTCGGTAGGGCCGTTCCCTGCGCGTAAAAAATGTGTGAATCGTTCCAGGATGGGCCATGCCGGGCCGTTTTCTTGACAAGCCGGGAGCCGCGTGGAATAACGATCTCAAACTCGTCAGCGGAGTAAAATCGTCTCAGCTATGGCCGACCTGTTTGCACCGCGGAAAGAAGAGACGCAGGCGCGCAACTGGACTCCCTTCATCATTGGTCTGGTTGCGGTGGTAGTGGTGGTCGGCATCATCGCCGTTCTCGCCCGCCACAAGAGCGGAAGCAACCCACCGGTCAATCCCTATATCGCCAGCCTGCAGATCTCCAATCCCAAGCTAAGCGCGGCGGAAAACTATGTAGGCGGGACGGTTACCTATCTGGACGTCACCCTCACCAACACGGGTGACAAGGCGCTGACCGGCGCGAGTATGAAGCTGATCTTCAAGAACTCTCTCGACCAGGTGGTGCAGACGGAGACGATTCCGCTGCATGTGCTGGTGGAAAATCAGATGGGAGGGTATCCCGATCTGGTTGACCTCAGCCGATCGCCGATCGGCCCCGGCCAGAGCAAGGTGGTCCGCATGACGCTGGAGCACATTTCCGCTGACTGGAATCAGGTAGCTCCCGAGATGCAGTTGGTGGACGTGAAGCTGAAGAGCTGAGTCCACGCCTGGACCTCATCTCCCTAGCCGCAGTTGTGTTCTAATGACAAGCTGGGGCATTGGCATGCCGGACGGAGGCGTCAATGGAAGAGCGCGATTTCTATGACGAGCGGCAAGAGACGAGAAAATCGACCTTGAGCTGTCCTCATTGTCATCAGTCAGCGGAATACGATCTGGGCTGGTTCGTCCGCACCAAGCGTCGTCAGCTGCCGCCGCGCGCTGATGAGCGCGACCGCGCCAAGTTCGCCAAGGCTCGCTCGTATATGGTCCGGCGGGATGATCTGGTGGCGTGCAAGAATCCCCGCTGTCGCAAGCGCTTTGAGGTTTCCGGCGTGCAGTCGGTCGCATTTCTCGATGAGCAAGTCCAGGGCGAGCGCGTGCAGTAGGGCGCATCGCAAGGTTTCCATTAAGAACGAGAGTGGGCCGGCTCAAGCGTGCTTTGGGAGACCGCACAGCGGCGTACGGCTCTACCCTCCAGTCTTCCAGAAATCCTTTCATCCCTCCCGCCTTCTATAATCCTTTTCAACTCTTGTGGTAAACCATCCCCAACCCGCGGGCGATTCCGGGCGAAAAGGCGAGTTCGAGACGAAGGTTGAGAGCTTGATGCAGCGCCTTGATCGCTTCTGGCAGCGCGTGACCGAAGGCCGGGAGCTCAGCGACATGTGGTCGCAGTTTCGCGTCGACGCACGCTCCAGCTATCGGCTCTACTCGAAGGAAGTGGACCAGACGCGCGTAGCAGGCGTGCCACGAGGACGGCATTTTCTCAACGTGGTCAGCCAGTACTTCTGGGCGATACTGGAAAAGCTGACGCCTGCGCGGCGCGTGCTGCTGCTGGTGGCGCTGGTGCTGATCGTGCTTCCCGGTGGTGAGTGGACGTGGCGAACCAATTCCGGCGAAATCAAGGCATTTGCGCTCGACTTCCACTTCTACGGCGGGCTGCTGATGTTTGCCCTGTTGATCCTGGAGGTTGGCGACCGCGTGGTCATGAAGCGCGACCTGCAAATCGCCAAAGATATTCAGGCGTGGCTGCTGCCGGCGGTCCCTCCGGCAATTCAAGGTCTGCAGATCGCGTTTACGACGAGACCGGCAAATACGGTGGCCGGCGACTACTATGACGTTTTCGCGCGTCCAGCCGCGGGCGGACAAGCTGAGACCTTCCTGATTGCGATTGCTGACGTTGCCGGCAAGAGCGTGCCTGCAGCCATGCTGATGGCAACCTTCCAGGCGAGCCTGAAAACGCTGTCGGCGACTCCCGGCACACTGACCGAGTTGGTCAGCCGCATGAATCGTTATGCTTGCACCAACAGCCAGAACGGTCGCCGCTTCACCACGACCTTCATCGCGGAGTATGATCCTGCGACACGCCTGCTGACCTACGTGAATGCCGGGCACAACAGTCCGATCTTGCGACGGCAGTCGGGCGTGATCGAGCGCCTGCAAGTCGGTGGCGTACCACTCGGGATCATGGAAGAGGCGGCTTATGAGTCGGGAACGGTGACGCTGCAAACCGGCGATTGGCTGGTGATTTTCACCGACGGGGTCGTTGAAGCCGAGAACAATACGCAGCAGGAATATAGCGAAGAGAGATTGCTTGCCATGTTGCACTCGGGCGTGGCGCTGACGCCGCCGGAGATGCTGAATAGCATCATGATCGATCTTGACCGCTTTGTGGGCAACGCGCCGCAGCACGATGATGTGACATGTATGTTGCTGAAGGCGGTGTGATCGTTGAGCCAGTCTGTTGCCGAGGTGGCCTCGCAGAAGAGCGAAATTTGGCGACTTCCTACAACCAGATCGCCGGACAGAACCTGGAGCGGCTGGCCGCGCTGAGCGACGGCATCTTCGCAGTGGCGATGACGCTGCTGGTTCTGGACCTGCGCGCTCCGGCCGCAGAAGCGATTCGCAGTGAACACGACCTGTGGCACGCTTTGGCGGCGCTGGCTCCACGGCTATTGATGTACATGATGAGCTTTCTGACCCTGGGCATCTTTTGGGTGGGCCAGCAGACACAACTGAACCATCTCACCCGCTCCGATCGCAGTCTGACGTGGATTCACCTGGCGTTTCTGTTCGTGGTTACGCTCACTCCGTTTTCGACGGCGTTGCTGGCTGAGTTTGTACGTTATCGCCCAGCTCTGCTGGTGTATTGGGTCAACATTCTGCTGTTGGGAGTCACGCTGTACTTCAGCTGGGATTGTGCCATGGCGACTGGACTGGTGAAGGCAGACCTGCCGCCGGAGGTCGCGCGGGCGATAAAGCGGCGTATCGTGATTGGTCAGTCTCTGTATGCGCTAGGCGCGCTGTTGTGTGTCTTCAGTACCTACTGGAGCATTGGATTGTTTGTGCTGGTGCAACTGTATTATGCGGTGGCGCCGCGGCTCCCGGGGCGTGGAAGTGGCATAAGGTGAATGGAATGAAGGATCCTTATTGCCGATGGCGAATCGCTGGTCTAGCTGCGCTATTGCTTTTGGCCGCTACCGCGATTTTGCACGCTCAGACAGCGCCAGCCAAGCAGGATTGTCAGGGAAGCACCGTCGATCTGCAGGGCGCAGAGGTCGCCCAAAAATCGCGGGCCTTTCTTGCCGAATTGCAGGCTGCTGTCGACAAGGGAGACAAAGCAAAAGTCGCCGGGATGATCTCGTATCCCTTGCTGGTGATTCACAGCTCCAGCAAAACGCGCGTCAGGACGGAAGCGCAGTTTCTCAGCCGCTACGACAGCATCTTCGACGCGCACGTTCGGCAGGCGATCGCACAGCAGTCGGCCAAGTGTCTGTTCGGCAATTATCAGGGAACGATGATCGGCGACGGCGAGGTGTGGTATCGCGAGCAGGAAAGCGGAGGGATGAAGATCGTCACCATCAACACCAGTGCGGGCAGCCAGTAGCCGAGCGTTCGCTGAAAAATCGCGGAGCCCGATCAAGCCGTCAGATATTTGCTGTTTAGAACAGCCCCAGTTTCTTCTTCTTCTTTTCCTTGTTGGCGTTGGTGTCCGCGTTGGCTGCGGTGGTGTAGATCGGCTTGGTTTCATTGGGGCTGGCGCCGGTATCCAGATATCCCGCCTTGATATCGATGTAAGCTTCTTCGCGCAACTTGGTGAGATATTCGCGCAGCGCCGGCTGCATCTTGGTCACGTAAATCTGCTCTTGAATCTGGGTTTCAACATCCTTCAGCGGCGGTACGCCGGCCGTCTGATGTTCGGTCACCTTCAGGATCACGAATCCCTGATTGGTGCGGACGGGCTGAGTGTACTGCCCAGCCTGTAGTGCGAAGACCTGCGACTCCAAATCCTTGGACAATGTACCGCGCTTGAAGTATTCCAGGTCGCCGCCCAGCGTAGCTGTCGGGCCGTTGGAGTACTTCTTGGCCAGGTCATCGAAGTTGCCGCCCTTCTGCAGCATCTCGTAAACCTGATTGGCTTTGGCTTGCGCCTGCGCCACAGCGTCAGCGCTGGGGGGCGCCGGCAGTGCGTCGCCCTTGGCGGTCTTCACCGCGCCGGACGTTTGCGTCGAGATCAAAATCTCGCTGAGCCGCACCTGTTCCGGCCGCTCCATCTCTGCCTTGTGCTGATCGTAATATTGCTGGATCTCCTGATTGGAGACGTTAATGTGTCCGCCGACCTCCTGACCAATCACGCGCTGGGTCAGGATGTTGTTCTTCATGTTCTGTTTGAAATCTTCGAACGAGATTCCCTGTGCCTGCGCCGCCTTCTCCAGATCTTCCATCGAGCTGGCATTCATCTGCTTGCGCAGCTCGTCCAGCCGCTTCACCAGTTCGGTGTCGGCGCTGATGCCCAGGTCCTGCGCCTTCTGTAACAGCAGTTGCTGATCGATCAAATCGCGCAGCAGATCTTTCTCATGCTCGCGGGCCGTTTGTTCAGCGGCCGTCTTATCCTGCTGCTGCTGTGCCTCGGTGTACAGCTGTTCGCGGGCTTTGCGCAGGTCCGCCCGGGTGATGATGTTGTTGTTGACGCGCGCGATGATCTCTTCGACAACGGTGTCTTCCGACGCGCTGGTCGCCTGCGTCTGGGCGATCAATAGCGGAGTGGCGACGAGCAATACGGCTAATAGAACGAAAGAGGAGGGTCTCTTCATGAAATACCTGATCAGGCGACCTGCACCCACGCCAGCCTCACCTGCTGTCTTGGGTTCGTCTTCTCAATATTCTACTTCTTCCGGCGCTCTTCTGCTGGCCAGAAACCCTGCCCTCAGGCGGTTGTCGGATAGGTCCGCCCCAGGGTATTAAGGTTCCCTGCCGTGTATTCTGATCGCTGAAGCTGAGAAATCAAGGCCGACTTGATTTGGGCAGCGCCGGCTTATTTAATAAGACGTTTCCCTTGGTACTTCACCGATTTCGCCGGAATAAGGACAGATCATGAAACGCATTTTTGCCATTCTCCTCGCGACCGCTGTTTTGGCGGCCGTACCGGCATTCGCGCAAAAGGAATTCAAAGTCACCAACCGCGTCAAGCTGGGCGGCGAGGGCTTTTGGGACTATTTGACCTACGACGAGGACGGCCAGCGGCTGTTCATCACGCGCGGCAGTCACGTCATGGTCGTTGACACTAGAACGCTGAAGGCGACGGGCGACATTCCCGACCTGGCGGCAATTCACGGCGTGGCGCTGGCGCCGGAGTTCAATCGCGGTTTCATCAGCAACGGCGGGAACAACACGGTTACGGTCTTCGATCTGAAGACGCTGAACAAGCTTGACAGCGTGAAGGTGGGCGATCGGCCGGATGCGATTCTTTACGAGCCGTTCTCCAAACGCGTCTTCACCTTTAATGCGCGCAGCCAGGACTCGACCGCAGTTGATGCCGCGAGCGGTAAAGTGGCAGGAACGGTTGCGCTGGGCGGTAAGCCGGAGTTCCCGGCAAGCGACGGCAAGGGCAAGCTGTACGTCAACATCGAGGACAAGGGCCAGATTTCGGAAGTTGACGTCACCAAGCTATCGGTGCTCAACACCTGGCCGATAGCGCCCTGCCAGGAGCCGAGCGCGCTGGCGTTTGATGTAGAGCATCATCGCCTCTTCGCCGGCTGCGGCAACAAGATGATGGCAGTGGTTGACTCGGACTCAGGCAAGGTGATCACGACCGTGCCGATCGGCGAAGGCGTCGACGCCGGCCGCTTCAATCCCAACACCCAAGAGATCTTCATGTCTTGCGGTGAAGGCGTTCTAACCATCATTCACGAAGACACCCCTGACAAGTACACCGTCAGGCAGAACCTCCCGACCGTCAAAGGCGCGCGAACCATGGCGCTGGACCAGAAGAACGACATCGCGTACCTGGTCACCGCGCAGCGCGAGGACAAGCCGGTCCCGGCCGGACAGCGCCCGGCGATGGTACCAGGCAGCTTCGAGCTGATCGTAGTGAAGCCGGAATAACCAGCTGATTAGTGTTTCTGCGCGCTGGGCGGCAGCAGGTTATTCAGTCTTAGATACATCGCTGCCGCGGAATAATGATCGGCCCAACCGGCCACAAGGCGTATCAGCGCGGATCCACGAGTTCCCGTCTGGCCTTCAAAGATCGTGACCGTCTGGCCCAGCGTGCTGTCGTCGGCCTTGGCCAGCGCCTGCTCGCAATAGCTGAATGAATCCTTCAGCGCCTTGCTCAGCGCGTCCTTGGAATCGTCTTCGCTGAGTTTCACCTCGGGCGCCTTTTCGCCGGCCGCGGCTGCGCAGAGCGCGTTGTTGGACTCCGCGGTATGCATCACGAGGTGCGCGAAGGTGTTTTGCTCCGGAGTCGGGCGGTAATTATATTTCGCAGCGGGCATCTCGTCGGCAGCGCCGGTCAGGTTCTTGGCAAAGCGGCCTTCCATTTGGCGCACCGTGCTGACGATGGGATTGGCGGTAGCAGCGGATGACTGCATGCCCTGTCCCGCCAGGAACGGCGCGACAGCCAGCAGCATCAGGCTTGTAGCGGCAATGTATTTCACGATGTCCTCCCCACAATCAAATGCAGAGAGCATACCTCAAATTGCGATCTGGTGGGCTGATCGCCGATCCTATCGCTGTTCGCAATTCGCTCTTCGCTCTTCGCTTTTCGCTTTTCGCCAGAGCAGGGCGCAGGCGTGAGCGCAAACCCAGATTGACCCAACACTGATTGCGACGGGTGGATCCGCCTCAGCGAAGAGCCAAAAGCGAATAGCGAACAGCGAAAACCACATCGCCGCCAGCAGGCTGCCGAATTCCTATTCGCAAAACACCTGCACGTGTTGACCTTCGTCGGTGTTGATGTCGACGTGCAAGGTGTTCAGGGCCTCCTCCAGGTCCTCGCCCCGCAGGTCGGTAAGAAACTCCGGGTTGAAGCCCTTGTCGGTCAGCTTCTTCGCGACTTTGGGCGGCAATACGCTTAGCAGTTTCACCCCGGAGCGCAGAAAAGCAAGCGGTATCCTGACGTTGACGTCATGGCCGTCGCCGGTATCGACGAGCACGCGAAGGAACTTGCGGACCGTAACCGTGTCCCTGGTTTTGGCGCTGTTCGATCCATTGCCGTTGCCGGTCTCCTCTGGGGATTTGGCCGCGAGCTTGTCCAGCAGCCGCTCGGCGTCATCGGCTGTAATCTTTCCCTCAGCCAGCATTTCCAGTACTTTCTTGGTTTCAGCAGACATAGCAATCCTCCTTTACGATTTCAAGCGAGTCTCTCCAACGCCTCCTCCACCGTGATCTGGCCGCGCGAGAGCTGCTCCAGCACATAGGCACGCGGCGACGGTGCCTGCATTGACTTGTCCAGCGCCGCCGCAATAGCGTTCAGCCGGTTCTTCACCGTCGGATAGCTGATGCCGAACAGGCTTTCCATCTTCTTGATCGAGCCGTGATGCCGCACGAAGGCCATCACAAAAGCCTGATCCTCGAGGGAAAGCTGCGCCAGGACAGGCAGTTCGATCTGCCCTTCCATGGTGACGTTGCAGTTCGGACAGCCGAGCCGGGTGATGTTGAAGGGCTGATTGCATTGCGGACAAGAGGTTGGAGCAGGCATATGGAAACTCGAGATCGACTACAAATATCTATCAATTAATTATATTTGTCAATCATTAACTTAAATAAATTGATGTCTAATTGATTTAATTAATTCCACGCGGCGAATCCTAAAATTAGCGATTTTAGCATCAGAAAGCGATTGACTTCGGCCCGAATCCGCAGTCAAATGCCCCTCCAGATAGGATGGCAGACCATGAAATCCTGGATCGCTTCACTGCTCTTGCTAGCGCTTATTGGGTTGGGGGGTATTCACGCTGCTGCGCAAACGGTCTACAGCAACGGCCCCATCAACGGCAACACCGACGCATGGACCATCAACTTTGGCTTCATTGTCAGCGACACATTCAACGTCACGAACAACAACACGACCATCACCAGCGCCAGTTTCGGAATGTGGCTGTTCTCGGGTGACACTCTGACCTCGGCAGAATTGTCGATCACCTCGGGTGAAAACAGCGGCACCACCTACTTTGATCAGACAATCAACTTCACGCAGGGCGCCTGCACCGCCAACCAGTACGGCTACAATGTCTGCCAGGAGAACACCACGTTCAGCGGCCCGACGCTCAATGCCGGCGGCTACTGGCTGAACCTGCAGAACGCCAGCGTACCCAGCGGCGATCCGGTCTACTGGGACGAAAACTCGGGGCCGTCAATGGCTTCGGAGAACTCAGTTGGTTCCATTCCCTCGGAGGCATTCACCTTATGCGCCGGCGAAGGCGGAGGCCGTGGCTGTGGTAGCACGACCTCGACCACCACATCGGTTCCCGAACCCAGCAGCATCATGCTATTCGGTTCCGGAATCCTCGGCTTGGCCAGTTTGGTGCGACGCCGCCTGTTCTGATCGGATCTACGGGAGCTATTGAGTTAGCCGACCAGCACGGCGCCGCCGTTCACGTTCAGCACCTCGCCGGTGATGAACGCTGCGTGTTGTGTGCACAGAAACAGGATGGGAGCGGCAATCTCGTCCGGCGTGCCGACGCGCCGTAGCGGAATGGTGGAGTGAATCTGCTGCTGGCGCTGCGGATCAGCCAGGGTGCTGGCGGTCATGCTGGTGTCCACCCATCCGGGAGCGACGCAGTTGACGCGGATGCCGAACGGCGCCAGCTCGGTCGACAATCCTTTAGTCATGCTGATGAGCGCGCCTTTGGTCGCGGCATAATCGCAGTGCCCGGCTTCGCCGCGCTGTCCGGCGGTTGAGCTGATCAACACGACGCTGCCGCCGCGTCCCTGCCGCTTCATCTGCGCGACTGCATGTTTCGTCAGCGCAAACGCGCTGTCGAGATTGACGGCGACGGTGTTGTGCCATTGCTTGTCGCTCATCGCATCAATGCCAACATCTTCCGGCGGCCAGATGCCGTGGTTAACCACCAGCACGTCGAGCGCGCCAAAACGTTCGACTGCCGTTCGCACCAGCGATTCCGCCGCGGCAGTGCCGTTCAGATCAGCCTGCACTGGATGACAGAGATCGCGGCCGCACTCTACCGCGATCTGCTCGGCCTCGTCTTTCGCGCGCAGGTAGTTGAAGACCACGCGAGCGCCGGCGCGCACAAACAATTGCACCGCGGCTGCGCCGATTCCGTGCGAGCCTCCGGTGATTAGGGCGACCTGGCCTTCGAGGGACAGTTTGGGTTCAGCGGGCATCATGCCAAAACGTTAGCACAGGTCTTCGGCAGAGTTGTGAGGCTTGCGGGTGGAGCACGCTTTTCAAGCGTGCATTTGCAGGCGCCAACAAATCGGCAGCGCCTTAACGCCTGAGGTCAGAACCCTAACCTCAGCGACTTAAAAAGGCCACAGAAAAACTCTCAAGGCAGATCCCTCGCGGGCTGAAGCCCGCTCGGGGGGGAGAGAAATCAGCCGCTTATCGGCACGACTAAAGTCGTGCCCTGTTACGAACCGGTCGCAGGATGACCTTTCAGCGGCCTGTAAAACCGATTCCTTTGCTCGAAGCTCTAAACTGCACCGCTGAAGCGGTGCTCCACCCTACACCAGAACCTATAATGCGCTAAACTCGTAGACGAGCTGCCTGTGACCATCGCCGTCCGCTAACTTAATCTCCCGCTGCTTTCAACGCGCGCGTTCGCGCGTGGTGAAAGGGCGCGGCTTTAGCCGTGCCGACCACCGCCGCCCGAGGTGGGCTTTAGCCCCGGTGCGCGCAGGCCTTCCTCTGTTCGTCCGCATAGGAGATTCGAAATGTCTGAAGTGACGGCTACAGCTATGCAGCTTCCTGATTTCGTTGACCTGGAGTTCGCTCGCCGCCTGGAGATGGCGGAGATGATTCTGCCCGACTGCGTCGAGGCCATTCGGCGTTATGCGCCCCACGAGCCCAATGCAGCCGAGAACATCGCCGGCGGCATTGCCTTTTTCGGCGGCGTGAAGTATCCCTCAAACCAGATTGTCGGTATGGGTCTCTACGGCGCGGTTGCTGCCGATGACATGGATCGTGTGGAGCATTTCTTTCGCAGCCGCGGCGTGGCTTCTACGGTTGTCGTCTCGCCGCTGGCGGACGAATCGCTGCGCAATCTGCTCGGCGAACGCGGCTATCGCATTGCCGAGTTCAACTCGGTGCTCATTCGCAGGATCTCGGCCAGCGAGTCGTGCAAGCCGCCCGACGACGTCGTGATCGAACGCGTCACTCCGCAAACCGTCCGGCCGTGGATGCAGGCGATCGCCAGAGGCTTCTCGCAGGATGTTGGCGCGGCAGAGGAGGTATTTGGCGGATTTGCCGCACTGCCGGGAGCGCTGGCCTTCCTCGCGCGCATCGAAGATAAGGTTGCGGGCGGATGCGGCGGCCGCATCATTCCGGAGGCGCGAATCGCATCTTTATTCGGCGCCGCAACCTTGCCGGAATATCGTTGTCGCGGCGTGCAGACCGCGCTCATCGCGCGGCGGCTGCACGAGGCGGCTCAGGCGGGTTGCGAGTATGCTGTGGTGAGCACCAATCCCGGCAGCGGCTCGCAGCGCAACATGGAGCGCCGCGGCTTCCGCCTGGCGTATACCAAGGTCGTGATGACGCGCGAGTGGCCGGAGACCTCCGCGCCGCAGGACAAGCTCGATGGACATTGACGCGATTCGCCGCTACTGCCTCCAGTTCCCCCATGTCACCGAGAACGTGCAATGGGGTTACGACCTGGTCTTCAAAATCGACGGCAAAATGTTTCTGGTGATGCGGCTGGAGCCGGCGCCAGTGCGGATGTCGTTCAAAGCCAGCGCCGAGAACTTTGACGAACTGTGTGAGCGGCCGGGGGTTCGTCCCGCGCCGTATATGGCGCGTGCGCAGTGGATCGCTCTGGAGCAGCTCAACACGTTGCCGGATTCCGAACTGCGTGAGCTGCTAACCGAGTCCTATCGGCTGGTCTTCGAACGGCTGCCGAAGAAGCGACAGCAGGAGTTACAAGGCGGTGCGAAAACGGCGCAGCGCAAAACCGGAGGTGGGCTGAGGGAGAAAGAGAAGCCTGCTGTTAAGAAGAAGGCACGAAGTCCTGTTGTTAAGACAAAGCGGAAAAGTCTCACCAGCAAGAAAAAATCGGCTAAGGCGGGCCGGCGGGGATGAAGCTCGTCCGTCGGTCGCTGTGTTTCTGGCTGGCGGTCGCTGTCGCTCTGATCGGCGCAAGGAGCGCTATGGCGCAAGCGTCGTCAGCGAAATCGAGCCCAGGGACATCCGTAGCGCCCGCGGCTTTGCAGCGTGAGTTCTTCGACGCGATTCGCGCCGGCGATGTGCAAAAGGTCCTGTCGTATGTTGGCAAAGGCGGCGTGAACGTTGGATCAAGTGCGCAGCACGCCACCCAGGATCAGGTCGAGCAGGAGTTCCTCGCGCACCGCGGGCTGTATTGCAAGCTCTTCGACTCCTCGTGTATTCAGGCGCCCATCAACCTCGACAACAGCGCGCGCACGTGCTCGTATCGTGAACTGCTCAGGCATTCGGAAAACGTTCACACCGCCGCTTCGGAGATCACACGTAACGGCGTCCGGCAGGCCGTTGTGGTGGCGAGAATGAAGAACGACGGATGTCCGAACCAGAACCTGATCGACTTCGTATTCAATCTGGAGGCCGACGGCTGGAAGCTGTTTTCCATACCGTGAGCGGCGGAAGGGCTTGGCTTTAGCCGAACCGGAAGGAGATCGTTGGTGAAGGCTTTGGTCCCGGCCGCAGCTGAAAGCCGCTTTTTTGGCGGCCCGTGTTCGCCGGACTGAAGTCCGGCGCTTCCACCATTGCGCGGTTTTTACAGGCACACGAAAATTCCGTTCCGAGGATCGTTATGAAAAATGCTGTGAACTGTCGCCTCCACCTCATGGTGATTTCGCTTTGCAGTCTTGCTCTGGTCGCGCAGGCGAGCGCTCAACAAATTCAAAACGGCGAGGCGCTGATTAGCGCCATGCATGATCGCTATCAGAACAACTGGTACCAGACGCTGACCTTCACCCAGAAGAGCATCACGCACAAGCCCGACGGCACGACTTCGAGCGAGATCTGGCACGAGGCGCTGGGATGTCCGGGAAAGCTTCGCATCGACATCGGGCCGCTCAGCGATAACAACGGCATCATCTTTGCCGACAGCACAGTGACGTCGTTTAAGAATGGCACGATCGCGGGGACGCGTCCGTTCGTCCATATGCTCCTGGTGCTGGGTTTTGATGTGTACTGCCAGCCAGCGGCGACAACGATCGAGCTAGCGAAGGGGCAGGGCTTCGATCTCAGCAAGCTGCACGAGGACACATGGCAGGGCGAGCCGGTCTACGTAGTCGGCGCCGACAAGGGCGATCTGAAATCGAAGCAGTTCTGGGTCGAGAAAAAGCGCCTGCTGTTTGTGCGAATTATCGAGCCTGACCGGCGCGACGCCACCAAGACCGCCGACACGCGATTTGTGGATTACCGGAAGACGTCGCCCGGCTGGGTTGCGGCGGGCGTCGAGATGTACGTCGACGGCAAAGAGGTGTTCAGCGAGGAGTATTCGGACATCCAGGTCAATCCCAAGCTTGATCCGGCGGTCTTCGATCCGAAGCAGTTCACGTCACAGCATTGGGAAAATAGCACCAGGTAGTGCGGCGCTTCAGCGCCGCGTAGAGCCGATACTCTTTTCTGCCGCGAAAAAGTCGAGAAACAGATCCCTCGTCGGCCTGAAGGCCTCCTCGTGATGACAAGAACAAAGGACCTGCAACGGCGCAGCTAAAGCTGCGCCCCTTCAAAACACTCCAACACCGACTTTTCAGCGGCCTGTTCAGCCAGCGACACAACCTGCCGTCGGCTGAAGCCGACTCGGGTTTTGATAACGGCTTTGACGCGGGCCTGAAGGCCCGCACTACCCGATCGCAGCAAACCTGTTCTAGTGCCGATCACAGCAAGAACTAAACTGTTCTACTGCGGCAGAAGTCTACTTCGTTTTCTGTCCTCTGGTGCAGCTTCCGCCCTGTACGGACGTAATCAGACCAGCCGACGCTTTCAACGTTTCGTTCCAGCAAGCGCCATTGGAATTGGAGTATTGATAGGTCTCAGAATTCGTCTGGTTGCTGAGAGTGTAGTTACCGCTGGAATCTACGCTCAGCGTGTCCGTGGGCGAGACTTTGTCCAGGAAGCTAGCGGAATAGGTCGGAGTTCCGTTCAGCTCTATCAGCACATCCTTGCTGAATCCCTGGTTGATTTGCGTGGACTGCACAAAGGATCCGTCCGGATTGGCGGTATAGGCGTAACGGAGACCCAAGGGCCATGAATACTGTGTGTCGTTGGTAGTGACGTTGCTGCCCGCGGTGGTGGTGGTTGCGGAAGAGATGTTGCTGATCAGCCCGACAAACTGGTCGTCGACTAAGCCGCTCTGCAAGACGTAATAGCCCTGGCCATTATTGAAGTCGATGCTCTGCACGACCTTGGTGTCCACCGTGCCGTGCGAGGTGTTGACGTAGCCTTCCACGGTGAAGCCACGCGATGAATTAATGGCCAGCGGCCCAGCCGCCCACGTGCCATTGTTGATGATGTTCTGATTGATCACCGGATCGAGCGGAGTGATGGTATTGGTCGTTACCTCGCCGGTCAGTTGCGTCGAACCCAAATCCTGATACAGAAGCAGGTTTGCCGTCGCCGAAAAATACATATCGGCGTTGTAGACGCTGACCGCAACCGTGTGCTGCTGGCCGTTGCTCAAGACTGAAGCAAACGGCGTGAGGTCGACGCGATACGGCTCAAAGTTGAGCGTGTGGACGCCGGGAATCGGCTGCCACAGAAATGGATCGATGCCGCCGGTGAATATCCAGGGATAGACCGGCGCGACGCCCGCTGCTGTGCCGTCGATGCTGACCTCAGCCTCGCGGAATCCGGTAGACCCACAGGTCTCAAGCTCGCCGGCAAGATTGTTGGGCGCGCAAACATACCAGAACTCGTCGTCCGACTGGCTCTGAGCCCAGACGTCAAGATAAGCGCGCTCGACGTTGGTCGGCAAAGTGAATGTTCCAGTCAGCTGATCGGTTGGCGTGTTCAGCGTGACCGTTCCTCCGGTGGGGCCGGCCGACAGCGGCAGAACCACGTTCGCCGCAGGAGGCGGATTCTGACCTTGCGCCAGCGGATAGAACTGCAAATAGGCGCTGCCGTGATAATGGCTGGTGTACTGATTGTTAACCAGGTTAAAGAGAATGGCCGTGCCCTGCTGCGGAATGGTGAAGAGCGGGCTGATCTCGGTGAGATTGCTCTCCGTGTGCCAGGTGCGAACAAAATTCGATGACGGCTCGGCCGTGGTGCCGAAGAAAATCACGTTGCCGCCCAGCCAAATGTTGGTGGTGCGATCGTATTGCACGCCGGCATCGACCGACCAGTCGGCTTCAAACACGACGGCAGCCCAAGGTCCGGGACATCCGGATGGCGGCGTGTAGTTGAATGAGCGGGGATTGAAATCGTCAAAATCAAAATTCTGGAACAACGTCACCGTACAGGGCGTGGTGGCAGGCCGCGGCACGGGCGCGTTGGCCGTCACCGTGTTCGGAGAGCCGACCACCGGCATGCTGGGAGCTACATAATTCTGTGCGAAGGCCGCACAGGATAGAAGCAACACAATGGAGGCGAACACAAAAATGCGGATAGCCTGGAACGACGAAGACGGAGACATACGATCACTCCTTGCCGGACGCGGCATCAGGCGCGCAACGGATTACAACAGCATAGTGTGTTTTTCGTAACTTCCACAAGGCACCTTGGATAGCCAAGAGCCGAAATTGAAAAAGGCAGCAGGTTTCAGTAATGAGCACGCACGTCGAACGCAAAGCACGATGCTGCGGACTAGCGAGTAAGTCTACTTGCCGGTCCAGCAGGCGGGGCGCTTTTCCAGGAACGCCGAGATTCCTTCCTGCGCGTCGGCAGCGAGCGCATTCATGCTCATGACTTCTTTGGCATAGGCATAGGCCTTCGACTGATCGAGATCGATCTGGGTATAGAAAGCCTGTTTGCCCAGAGCGACGGTCAGCGAGCTAGCGTCCGCGATGCGGGCGGCCAGGATGCGAGTCTGCTCCTCCAACTCAGCCGCAGGAACGACCATGTTGACCAATCCCCACTCCGCCGCGGTTGCGGCATCGACCATCGCACCGGTGAGCAGCATCTGCAACGCGCGCTTACGTCCGATGGCGCGGCTCAGCGCGACCATCGGCGTCGTGCAGAACAGTCCAATCTTTACGCCCGGCGTCGCGAATGCCGCCTGATCGGAGGCGACCGCCAGATCACAGGTTGCAACCAGCTGGCATCCCGCCGCAGTCGCGATGCCCTGTACCTGCGCGATCACCGGCTGCGGGATCGACTGCACGCGCGTCATCATCTCGGTGCAGACATCGAAGACCTCGCGATACTCATTGATGTCGCGTCCCACCATCTCGCTCAAGTCGTGCCCGGAGGAAAAAACTTTTCCCGCGGCTTTGAGCAACACGACTCGCAGGTTGCGATCCTTTCCAATTTCGGTGAGGCAGTCAATCACCTCGCGCATCAAGTCGAGCGAGAGCGCGTTCCTCCGCTGCGGCCGATTTAGCGTCAGGACGGCAATTGGTCCTTCGGTCTCAAACAGAATGCTCTGGTATTTGGCGACGGCGTTCAGCGTTTCCGACATCATCAAGCTCCTTGTGCAGCGGCCTGCGCTTGCTGGCGCAGCTCGCTCTTGCGGATCTTCCCCGTCGAGGTCTTGGGCAGCGGTCCAAAGTGCACCGCCTTGGGACATTTAAAATGCGACAACTGCTCGCGACAGAATCCGATGAGCGCGTTCTCGCTTACGACGGCGCCTTCCCGGAGAACGACATAGGCATGCGGCACCTCGCCCCACTTCTCATCCGGCTGCCCCACAACCGCTGCCTCCAGCACGTCGGGATGATCGTACAATACGCGTTCTACCTCGATGGTAGAAATGTTCTCGCCACCAGAGATGATGATGTCCTTGGCGCGGTCGCGCAACTCGATGTAGCCGTCAGGATGCATCACGGCCAGATCGCCGGAGTGGAACCAGCCGCCGGCGAAAGCCTTCTCGGTACCTTCCGGATCGTTGTAGTAGCCCAGCATCACGTTATTACCGCGCATCACCACTTCGCCCACGGTCATGCCATTGGACGACACGTCATCCATGTTCTCGTCTACCACACGCATGTCGGTTCCGAAGACCGTGTACGGTACGCCCTGGCGCGCCTTGAGCTGCGCACGTTTTTCTTCCGCCAGAATGTCCCAGCCCGTGTGCCAGGCGCAGACGGAGTGCGGACCGTAGGTCTCCGTCAGTCCATAGACGTGGGTCAACTCGATACCGATAGCTTCCGCTTCGCGAATCACAACGGGCGGCGGAGGCGCCGCTGCGACCATCATCTTCAGTCCGGCGTTGAAGCGGGTCTTGCGCTTGGCGCAGTACTCGGTCAGCGTGCGCACGATGATGGGAGCACCGCAGAGATGGGTGACGCTCTCGTCCTCGATCAACTTCAGCGCGCGCTCAGCGTTGACCTCCGGCAGGCAGACATGACGCGCGCCAATTGCGGTGACCGCCCAGGGATAGCACCAGCCGTTGCAGTGAAACATGGGCAGCGTCCAGAGATAAACGGAGCGGAAGGAGAGACCGTGCTCGATGATCTCGCCAACGGCGTTGAGATAAGCGCCGCGATGGGTGTACATCACGCCTTTGGGCAGGCCGGTGGTGCCGCTGGTGTAGTTGATGGAAATGACGTCTTCCTCTTTGGCCGGATGAGGCACGACCGGCTTGCTGCTCTCGCAGAGAAAAGCACCGTAGTCGGTGACGAAGCGCTGCACCTGCGGAATCGTATCCCGCACAGCGGCGAGGGGGGCGACGAGATCGGCATCGCCCAGCAGAATTTTCGCGCCACTGTGATTCACCATGGTCGCGAGCTCGCCAGCTTTCAAGCGGATGTTGAGCATGACCAGCACGCCGCCGATCAACGGGACGGCGAAATGCGCTTCGAGAGGCAGCACTCCATTGCGCGCAAGCACGGCGACGCGATCGCCCGGTGCAATGCCGGCGTGCTGCAAAGCGGCGCCGAAGGAGTGCACGCGACGTTGCATCTCGGCATAAGTGAAGCGCTGATGGTGATCGACCTCGGCGGTGCAGTCGTGATAGGCGCTCGCGCTACGGGCGAGAAATTCGAGAGGAGTGAGTGGAGAGATCATAAGGCCGCCTCTCTTGCTGATTTTGGCCGCATTATATAGCGGCGTGTTGCCCCAACACTGTGATGTATACCTCCAAGACAGAAGTGGGAAAAGGGCTCTAAAGAGCGGTCAATTCGCGCCCGGAAGTGCCGCGTCCGAAAAGGCCTATCTCTGCCATGGCGTTAGGGGGAAGTCTGATTAAGTCGAGGCGCAGTCCCTCAGCGGCTAAAGCCGTTGTGATTTTGCTGAGCTTACGGACGGCCTGAAGGCCGTCCCCTTCAAACCCGTACTTAATCAGAGTCGCGTTGGCTCTTATCACGGTGACCCGTGACTGCCATCACCGACGCATTCAAATCCGTGCGGTAGATGTGAGCACATAGGGACATGTCCTTTGGACGGAGGTGTATCATGGCCTCTCCCGCAAAACTCTCCCGCGCAGCCATTAACAACATCCTGCTGGCAACCGATTTCTCGCCTGAATCGCAAAACGCTTTCCACTGTGCCGTGGCAATCGCAAGGCGCTATGCCTCTACCGTCTTGCTCACGCATGTGCTGCCTCCCGAAGGCTCCATGGGAGTCGGCGAGTCGTGGGCTTCTCTTGCCGATACGGTGCGCTGTGGTGCAGAGAAAAGCATGGCCCGGCTGGAAAACACCGGCGAGCTGGGCTCGATTGCGCATGAAACCATCATCAAGTCCGGGATCACATGGGACGTGATCTCCCATACCCTGGACGAGAAAAACGTCGATCTTCTGGTGATGGGGACGCACGGCGACAAAGCCGTCAAGAAACTGTTCCTGGGATCGACAGCGGAAACTGCCAGCCGCCATGCCGGCTGCCCCGTCCTGACAGTAGGGCCGCATGTCGAACTTGGCTCATGTGATCGCTTTCACCACATCCTTTACGCGACCGACTTCTCCTCTGGATCCCTCAGCGCGTTGACCTATGCACTTGCACTGGCCGAAGACGACCGGGCTGAACTGACGCTGCTGCACGTCATTGAGAGCCAACCGGCATCCGAAGCGGAACTCTTGGACTGGAAGCGCCAGGATGGTGAACGGCTGCGCCGCATGGTGCCACCGGGGATGGACCTGGCATACGAACCCGAGATTGAGCTTGAGGTTGGAATTCCCGACGTGGAAGTTGTGCGGCTGGCCGACACGCGCAAGGCCGATCTCATTGTCATGGGCTGCCATGGTGGCGGCGCGCTGTCGACACATATGCCGTGGACAACCTTGCATCATGTGCTGCGGAACGCACATTGTCCGGTGCTCACGGTTCGGAGCAAGTAAGAGCTGAGAAAACTCTGATTAAGTTCCATCAAAGAGCCTCAGCGGCTAAAGCCGCAATGGTTTTCGCTGAGCTTACGGACGGCCTGAAGGCCGTCCCCTTCAAAGCCGGACTTAACCGGATTCTCCCCAAGAACACAAGGCACATCCTTCTCGTTCCGGAAAAGCAAGAAAAAGGGCGACCCGAAGGCCGCCCTTTTAAGCGAAGCAGTTACTCCAACTAGAAGACGACCTTGCCCTGGAACTGGATGATGCGGTTCGCAGGGAGACCCGCAAAGAACGATCCGAAAGGACCGGTCGGCGGAGCCGTCTGGGCAGAGACCACACCGAACGTGCCCGAGCCGAGGACATTGCCAGGCTGAGCGAAGTTCGGGTGGTTGAACACGTTGTAGAAGTTCGCACCGACGCCGAACGCGACGCGCTCGGTCAGCTTGAAGTTCTTGTTGATGGAGAAGTCCGAGTCAAAGAACCCGGGCCCGTGGAACTGGTTACGCATCTGGTTGGGAAAAGCGCCGGTAGTAGTAACCGAGGCGAATCCCCCAGGATTGAAGCAGGTCTGGTAATAGGTACCGCAACCCGTCTGTCCAACTCCAACCACCGAGGCCGGCAGCAGGCCGCCGCTAGCAAAGTTAGACGGGCCAGCTGCGCCGTCCAGAGCGGTGAGTGGAAGTCCGGAACGAGCGAAGAAGTTCTGCGACAGTGTCCAGCCGCCGATGGCGCCCTGGACGTACTTGTTGCCGAACTTCCACGGTGTGTTCCACACGTACTGAGCGTTAAACGAGCTACGAATATCGTAGTCCGCATTGCCGTAGTTGGCACGCAGATTCAGCGGATTGTACTGATACACCTGGCTGGTGCTGCTATACGGCAGGTTGCCGCCATTGGAGATTTCGTCCAGAGCGTGCGCCCAGGTATAGCTGGCCTGGATGGTAAAGCCGTAGGTCAGACGCCGCTGGTAGCTGGCGGTCAACTGGTTGTCATTGGAAACGCCGCCCGTGTAGTACTCGAGCACGGTGGAGTAGTTGCTGGCGCTGTAGGGATTTTGCGGATATCCGCTAACTCCCGGCAGGAACGCGTTGGGATAGTTCGGAATCACTTCGTGAATGCCGTGGTTTCCGATATAAGCCAAGTTCACCGAGCTCTTGCTATCCAGCTGCTGCTCCAGTTGCAAGCTCCACTCCTGATAACGCGGAACGTGGAACTGGCCCGACATGTTGTTGAACGCAGGCGAGGTGAACAGAGGATTGGCAGTAGACAGCGAGTTAAACGAGGCGCCGCTACCGAAGCCGTTGACGATCTGGTTGGCAGTGGCCTGACCGATAACCCACGGGCTAGTGCCCGGGGTGGTTTGGTTGGCCCAGGGAACTCCGAACTGAGTCAGAGGAACAACCGTCGGCAGGTTGGTCATGAAGCTGTCACCCAGAACTGCGGGGAAAGCGTCATAGAAGATACCAAAGCCGCCACGAACCACCGTCTTGTCGCTGCCGCCCGGTGACCAGGCAAATCCGAAGCGGGGAGCGAAGTCAATCGCATCCACGGAACGGAAAATCTGGTGCAGGTTGGCATTGATCTGCTGGTTGTAAGGAGTGTTGGGATCGGTGCTGGTCCCGTAGAACGACGACGAAGAGAACTGCGCCGCGCAATTCAGCTGGCAAACCGGGTTGGAGTTTTTCTCCGCGCGCAGTGCCAGGGTGATCTTCAGGCTCTTGCTAACCCGCCACTCATCCTGGGCATACAGACCGAGACCCCAGAGAGCTACGGGATAGGTACCACGGTTGGGATAGTTCGAAACGAACTCATTGTTGCCGTCGGTACCGCCGCTGTATACATCGCCCAGGGTGAAGGGGACATACAGCGGGCTGGAGCCGAACGCGGAGCTGAACTCGCTGAATACGTAGTCGGTGATGTCATAACGGCGGTAGTTTGCGCCGAACTTCAGGTTGTGCGCGCCCTTCGTGACCGAGAAGTCATCCACGAACTGGTACTGGGTCGCGTTTCGCCCTTGTGGGAAGACCGAACCGATGTGGTTCAAGTCGGTGTAGCCCAGAACCGCACCCACATCGACCCAGACCGGGAAGGTGGCAGCCGCGTCGTTCTGCGTAAAGATGGCGCGGTAGTAGCTGCCGGCATAGACGAACTGGTTGGTAGCGTTGCTGCCGAAGCTGTGCGTCCACTGGCCCTGGCCGTTGTACTGCGGCTGATAGCTGGCCGCGCTGAACGCGCTGTTGATGGGATCGGCGTAGGTCGCCTGCGTACCGTGGTCGAAGCTGACGCTCCAGAACAAGTGGTCCTTGTCCGAGAGGTTGTAGTCGACACGGCCGGTCAGCAACCACTCCTTGGCCGGCTCAGAGGGAGTGGCCAGGAAGGTGTTGATGCAAGGGGTCTGACCAGGGCCACCGCCAAAGGTTCCACCAGTTGCCGAGGGGCTGCCATAGAGGTCAGCGCAACCGCCGTCCGAGCTACCAGGCGAGTTGTAGGTCCTGCCAGTGGCGTAACCAGGAGCTCCCTGATACAGGCCGAACATCTTCTGATACAGACCAAGCGAATTCGGGTCAAGAGCAGCGACGTTGGCCAGAGTTGAATTGGCGAAAGCAACAGTGGGTACGTAAATGTTTTCTGTGGTCGGAACGATGTAGCGAATTCCTTCCCAATCGGCGAAGAAGAACAGCTTGTCCTTCTTGATCGGTCCGCCGACCGAAGCGGCCCACGAGTTGTTGTTATTGAAAGGCGTCTTCTGATAAACCGGCGACTGACCGGCGAACCAGGAGTTGGCATCCATCGCACGGCCCGTCCACCAGTAGTTGGCGTTGCCGTGGTAGGCGTTGGTGCCGGACTTGGTGACGTAGCTGACCTGCGCACCAGCCTGCTGGCCAAACTGACCGCCGTAGGCGTTGGTGGTGACGGTGGCTTCCTGAACCGCGTTCTTGCCCAACATCAGGTTGGTAGCACCCGAGTTGTTCAGGTTCAGGTAAGGATCCATCTGGTTCTCGCCGTTCATCGTGAACATGTTCGAGGTAGCAGGCAGACCGGCGGTGTTGAAGTTGCCGTAGCCCATACCGGTGTTCATGTTGATGCCCGGTGCCGTCTGCGCAATGTAGGTAAGGTCATTACCGCCATTGGGCGCATTGGCCACAACGTTCTGATCGAAGTTGGTGGACAGGTCAGCAGTATCGGCCTGCACCAAAGGCACGGCGGAGGTGACTTCCACCGTCTGCGAGCTGGTTCCAACTGCCATTTTCACATCAGCCACGGTCGCCTGGCCGACGTTAATATTGGCCGTCGTCTCGGCCTTGCTAAAGCCGGTCGCGGTTGCGGTTACGGTATAGGTACCCGGCTGCAACAGCGAGAAACGATACGCGCCATTGTTATTCGTGGTTGTATTGCGTGTCTGCCCAGTGCTGGTGCTTTTCAATGTGACCGTGGCGTTAGGCACGACAGCGCCGCTAGGATCTGTAACCGTACCAGTAATATCGCCTGACACCAACGACTGCGCCACAAGGGACGGCGTCATCAGCAGGGCGATCACCAGAACGCTTAGCAGCCCGATGATCACTTTCTTTACTCTCATATATCTCTTTTCTCCGCTCGGGATGTACTTTGAGTGTTTCTCCCACCTATCCACAGACTTGGACAACCAACGAGGAAACCGGAAAAGGCAGGGTTCCACACGGAATAGCTATACCGCAAGCTAGTGACCACTTTCGGGTAAGTTCCAATTTATTTATCTGATTGAAAACATTGGTGCTAGATCGAGGCACGGCGTGCTGCAAGGATAGCGCCTACGGTTTTTCATAGAGCTGGACGCCCACTATTCAAATTCTGAGATGTTTTTCGGGACTGAGGCAACCTTTCGGTGCCGGGTATACCAGCTTTCCAGTTCAATTTAGCAACGATAGATGGGCATCTGAGGCCTTGCAGCCACACGTACTTCGGCGACACAGATGTCGCCCTCTGTTGCTAACTGGACACCTCATCGCGCTAGTGCTTGGACCATCCGAACACTTTGCTGATCTTGATGGTAAATCCGCTGCGATCGTTCAATTGGTGCAGGTTCATCATGTAGCGATAGCCCACGTCGACGGCTGCGCTGTCAGAGAAGTACCAGCGCAATCCCCACACGCCGTCCACCGGATCGCTGGGGCCGAGCGAAGTATTTTCGGTGTCGATGCCAATCAAGCCAAAGGCATGACCTTCCTGCGTCATCTCGCAGGTGTACTCGTTAAGAAACTGCAGCCGGTGTTGACTGCGAAAAATGAAAGCCTGCCCGAAGATGATCTCATCGCCCGGCGTATACAGGGTTTCGTTGCCGATCTGTGGATTGCGCGTGATCACATAGGTAACATTGTTCGCCATGGTGAACTCGCGCCACAGCGTCTTGCTCAGTGCCAAGCCGATGGAGTAGTTCATCGTTCCCGACTGCAAGCCGAACTTCGACAGCTCGGTGGCAGCGCTCTCGGTAGGAATGACAAATCCGGCCGACAAGGCAACGCTCAGCGGGTCGTTACGCGTTTCTGAGTAGAAATTGACTTTGACGCCAAGCGTTACGGGGCCCCAATCGGATTTGTCGTACGCAGCATAGGGAAAATCCGGAACATACGAAGCCGCAGGTCCCTTCCAGCTGTTGACCCAGCCCGGCCCAGGCGGAGGGCCGCCGCAATAAATTGGCGCGTTAAAAACATCGTGTAAACAGCCGGCCGGCTGGCGCAGGCTGAGCTGCGAAGGCTCACCGATGTGAAGATGTTGGTACGGCTCAAACTGACCGAATACCGTGATCTTGTTGGTTAGCCCGACAGCTCCGCTCACTCCAACTCCGAGGACGGTCGCGCTGCCAGGCGCTCGCCCGAACTTATTCGTGTAACCGGAAAGAGTGAAGACGCCCTTCGGCAGGCTCTCAGCCGTTACCACCGTATAGACGCCGGGAGTCCCGTTTGTCGCCGGCATAGGCGGCACTTTGTACCAGCCTTGCTCTGAATTGGTTGATGGCGATGACTGCGGCTTCTGCTGCGTCTGCGGTGGCTCATCACCTGCCGAGGTGGAAGCCGATTGCTGAGAACTATCTGCAGGAGATGTTGTTGCCGATGTTTTGTCGGAGCCTGCCTGCACCTGCATCAACAACACGATCAGGATTGAGCACACTAGCATCTCGCCGCTCCTGTGATCGCTGCCGTTTTATTCGGGATGCGACTGAACCACGCCCCCGCACGGTCTTGCATGCGGTTCTTGTAACCACATACCGCAATGGACTGTTTATCGCTGGTGTTGGTTGCAAATCCGCAGATGAAGTTTTCGTCATTTACCTTCGCTTGCCGATTCGCTCTCGCCGGCACTATTCGCCGAGCGCTGTGGTCTCACACCGTACCAGTGGTATCCAATTGTGACTTGAATTCCGTTGGCAGATGGATTTTGCGGCGCCGTCCAGGCATTCGAGAGATGCCACGCGTGTACGCCCACGTCAATGGCACGCTGCTGGTGACGAAAAATCTGCCAGCCATATCCGACACTCCCTACGAAATTGCCCTTCGACGTGTCTCCTGGGGGAATCTTCGTGTTGGTGAACGCCAAGCCTCCCGACATCTCGAAATAGGAAGCCACGCGACTCTTACGCGCAAAATTCCAACGTCGCGACGATCGGATTGATTTCGACTCCATAAGCGGATTGCAGATTGGAAACAACGAACACGGGAATCAGATCAAAATCCCATTGCAAGGTTCCGCGAAGCCATCCTGAACCGTGAACCGCGGTCATGACATGTCCGAAGCGAACGCCGGCCATCCAGAACTCATTGTTGAATGCCGTGCTCCCGTCATGTTGTGCGACCACCAGTCCTGACCAGACCTCGATGTCCTTCGCTCCTTTGGTCTGGGTTGGGGCGACAAAATTCTGTGCACTCAGAGTGGCTGCAGCCAGCAGCGCTATCAGCATCGCGATGGCTATGGTGTGCAGCGTCCCTCTCGTCATCGCGTTTTCAACTCACTGGCCGTAGCGTCTAAACGTCGGGCCTGTTGGATGTTGGAACCTGCTTCCCGGTTGCGCGCCAAATTCTGCCCTGCCGGTGGCCGCAACAAAACGATTGCGCTTTACCATCGGTGCGCTAGAATGCGCTCAACCAATGCAGTGCGCCGCATTGCAAGCCACTTCGCTCCGGCGCCGATCACGCTTTTCTAGCTTTTCTGGCCGCTGGGATCTGCTCGGGCTGCTGCTTCTCCTGCTAGCCGCTCTCCCGCCAGAACTGTTGCTGCCGAAGACTCCGACGCTCATTTCCAACCCCGGTTACATGGACGACGACTGGCACCTGGACGAGGCGTTCAAGGCATCGCAGGGCATTTGGCTGGGACGGGACCTGGCCTTCACGCGGGGGCCGTTGTTCCAATGGCTCTCCAGCCTTCCCGCGCGGCACATGGGCCTCTCCACGGGATCGGTTTATGCGACGTGGCGCACCTTGCCCACATGTCTGATGATCGTGGAGCTTTGGCTCATCGTGTGGCTGCTGTTGCCGGAGCAGCCAGGATGGAAGCGCGGCGTGCTGCTGTTGTTGCTGTGCGTCTTCTGGTCGCCATCGCTGCGGATGACCACGGTCATTTTTCTTTTTGCGCTGTTTCTGCGCGGCGGCTACGCCGTGGCGGAAAGGCGTATGCAGATCGAGCTAGCCGGAGTATCGGCTTCGGTGCTTTGCGCTGCGGCGTTTCTGTTATCGACCGACACGGGAATTTACGGAGTTGCGACGCTGGTGGTCACGGTTCTGGCTCTTGGGTTCGAGTTCCGGCGTGACCGGCAAGCCCTCGGCAGACTCGCCCGCGCATTGCTGATGACAGCAGCTTCGTCCGTTGTGGTCGTCATCGCAATGAATTCTGCCTTGGCGTCGCCGTTCAGTTTTCGCTACTGGCGCCAGGCGTTCGCTGTGGTCAGCGTTTATCGCTGGGCCACGCCATCGCCCATGACGAATTCGACGACCGTGCGACTGCTGGCAACATTGCTGGGTGGCACGGCTCTGTTTCTTATCTGCGGTGTGCTCCAGCCGGAGAACCGCTCGCGCATCACCGCTCGCGCCGGGTTTCTGTTCGCCGCGGGCGCGGTATGCCTGATGCTGATCCAGACCGCGATGGTGCGCTCCGACGAGAATCACGTTCGCGGGGCGTTGTTCGGTGTCGTGCTCTTGTCCAGTGTGATCTTGCTGGCCGGAGAAAAGCTTGCTTCCGTGTCAGGAATGCTGCTGGTAGTCGCTTGTTCACTTGCGTTCGGAGGATTGCCGACGAGCCGCTTCGCTGCGATGGAGTTGGAGGAAGTACCATTCGCGCTCCCGCTGGTGCATAACCTGGTCGCGCAGCTTCACAGGCCGTCAACCCCATGCCCGACGGGATTCGCAGAGTTCGATGGCGCCTGTTTTCCCAGCGAGTTTGCAGCGCTGCAAAAGTCCGCTGCAACCTTCCTGCAGCAACACAGCGGCGCGCGCGATTCCATCGCGATCTTCCCGTATCAGATAAGATATGGTCTTGCGGCACGACGCACGGTTGCCGGTGGATTGCTCCAGGCATACACCGCAAGCGGGCCTTACCTGTCCGAGTTGGAGATCGCCGGATTCCGGCGAGCAGCACCGGCCGCCGCGCTCTACTTTCCTGATCCTGATCCCAACCAAGTGCTGGGCGCGAATTTCAAGCGCTGGCGCGACAGCGACCGCAGCCTGCCGATCGACGGAGTGGCAAACTTCACTCGCGCGCCGGAGGTCTGGTTCTGGATGCAGAGTCACTATCGCGCCGAACAAGTCATCAGCCCCGGCGTAGTTGGTCTGGTGCGCGACGATGCGCGGACCGGACAAATCTCGCTCCAGATGCGATCGCTTGGAGTGCCCAGCAACACGTTCGCGGTGACGAGCCGAGAGTCGGATTTCGATCTGGGGATGGTGGGAACAGCAAGCCGGGCCGACTTCCTGCGTCTGACTATGACCGTGCATTACCCGCCCTGGTGGCATCTTTGCAAGCCGCAGCAGATGCAGTTGCAGGTCGCGCGCGCGGATGGCAGCCGAGAAGCGCTGTCCGTTGTGCTGCTCCCGAACATGACCAATCAGGTTTGGATCTACCCCTGGAATCCCGCAGAGCTCGCTAATTATTTTGATTCCAGCGAGGCGGCATGGAGGAGCTCAGCGCGATCGGGAATTGTGAGCTTGCACCTGCTGAGTGCGCCGCTCGACTGGGCCTCGCTGCGCCCGGACTGGATCCGAATTGAAGCGGTGGATGCAGTGACCGTATCCATGGCAGGCGTCACGGCGCCCAAGCATTAGCGCAACAAGAGCCATCTCCAGAACCGCTTTGTATCAGGGCACGGCTTCAGTGTCTGCGTGAGAACTGGCTTTTCTTCCAGGCTGTGGAGTAGAAGGCTTGAAAAACCAGAGCGCCGCAGGCGCGTGGCATGATAGCCCAGCATGGAGCGAAGCGGAATGCTGGGTGAAATGGGAAAATGATCCAAGTCCCCCGGGGACGACAGCGTTCTCACGCACTCACTTCAGCCGTGCCGTATGCGGGCCCCAGAAGACTGGGGCCTTAGCCCCTGAGGCCATATTACGCAGGGGCTAAAGCCCTGACGTTTCGCACACGTCCTTCGGCACGACCAAGGTCGTGCCCTGATACGAGGAAAGCTGATTTATGAGGTGCGCTGTAGCTATTTCATACAACTTCGCCCAACCGATGTTGGCAATCGAGTCCGTCTCGGGAACCATTACGACTCGACATTCGTCATAAGCTTGTCGGCAGTCCGACCGGACTTAAGTCCGGCGCTCAGCGCAGCGGAGGTCTTATGGCGAAACGTCTTGCGGCCGTCCTCGGGGTCATCCTGCTCTGCTTACTTACCGTGATGATGGCGCAGCAGTTTCCACTGTGGGAGGAGTTGCTGCATTACTACGGCGGCAAGAGCGACCAGACGCCCGTGCCATCGATGAAGATGGGCAATCACATGCAGATGTCGGTCAAAGCTGCGCCGCAGCCGGGCGATGAACAGCGTGCCCAGGACATTCTCACTGCCGCGCGAGGAGTGCTGGTGCAGTACGCCGATGTGAGCACGGCGGTCGAGGATGGTTATAAACCGTTTCATCCAACCGGCAAGATGGGCGAAGAGGTTCACTACACCAACTATCGCTATGCCCGGCTGGAGCAGCAGCACGTGAACTACAGCCGCCCGGGATCGATCCTCTACAAGCGCACGCCGCAAGGCATGCAAGCGGTGGGCGTGATGTATATCGCGCGGCAGGACGCTAGTCCGGAGCAGTTGAATGCCGTCGTGCCGTTGAGCATCGCGACCTGGCATCGGCATGTGGACTTCTGCGGCGGACCGCGAAGCCTGCCTCTCGCCGAGCAGTTTGGGCCGCACGCGCAGTTTGGAATGCAAGGCAGCATCCACACCGAAGAAGCATGCAACGCGGCGGGCGGACTGTGGATTCCCGTGGTCTTCGGCTGGATGACTCACGTCTATCCCAACGCGAAAGATCCCAGCGAGATCTGGGGCGGAATGGACATGCGCATGGACGCCAACACCGAGGGCGACGGGATGAAGATGAAGATGTAGGCAACCGCCGCGTCACTGATCAGAGATCAGCGAAGATGTCCCGCCTCTGGGATTCAACTCTTAAGCAACGACCGCTTGGCAATGAGAGCTCCGCCTTGTCACGGCGTTCTGCAACAGCGGTCACTGACAACCCGCTAATTGCGGTGTGGAATGATGTCAGTCTTTTGGTAGAAGAATTGTGGTCGTACTTTCTACCCTCCGCACCGCCTGTGCGGGTCAGATGTTTCCCGGGCCTCCCAGAGAGTTGAAGATTCCAGAAAACCGATTCCCAGGCTGACAGATAGCGCCAACCTCCCAAATGCTATCTGCATGGTGTTTTCCGTTTAGTTTGCGAGACACACAAGCGTCAACTCATCCGCCCACGGCTGTTTCTAAAGTGAGGTCAACATGCGTGCACGTTCGCATTGGCTGCTCACTCCGACTCCGAGCGCAAGGTGCGCTTGTGCGATTTCGGCTCCGCTTGCGCTCTGCGCGGCAACCGCAATTCTGCTGGCCGGCGGCCAATTCAACCGGGTTTTGGCTGGGACTTCCCGCTTCCAATCGTCGGCTCTGCTTTTCGAACAGGTAAAGACGGGATTGATACGTCCGTTCCCTCGTCTAAGCCTGGATCCTGGCCATCAAGTCGAATACGTTGGAATGTTCCCGGCAGACGCCAGATTCAAGGCGATGTCGAAATTTATTCTCTTCGCCGACAGAGCCGGGGCCCTGCCTCCTCGTGTGGTCCATCAGAACGAGGTTCTTCCGCACACGCTGCGTTCCAGTGAGACTCCCCTCGAAAACTATGCGCCACCACTGCACGCCACAGCATTCTTGCGTGTGGAATCGAACCAGCGTGGCCTGTTCAACGATGTTGTTGCGCTCGCCTACGGCCACCAGAAGGTGTTGCGAATGCCGCTGAACCTGACCACCGACTCTCAGCAGCGCGTTATAGTGACCGATCCGATCATCCCTGCGGTGCACGTTATCGATCCCCACAGCAAGACCTCTTTCCGGATCCTTGGCGGAGGGAACCGGCGACTTTCCCTGCCCGGGGATGTCGCCGTCGACAGAGACGACAATGTCTACATCGCTGACTTCGATCGAGAACTCGTGCTGGTGTACGACCGGTACGGACGGTTCGTGCGCACCATCGGGACGATCTACGACGAGAATATCTTCGAGCAAATCACAGGCATTGCCATCGACCGCAACGCCGGACGCCTATATGTCGCCGACGGCCCCCGCCACGTTGTTTACATGCTCGATCTGCAGGGAGTCATTTTGAAGCGCGTCGGACAGCCGCAGCAAGAACACGAGGCGGCACAGTTGCAAATCAGAAGTGACACCGGGCCGCACCAGTTCAACTACCCGACTCATCTTGTGGTTGGCGAAGATGAGCTGATCGTTCTGGACACGGACGGGACGCGCATCCGAATCCTGGACCTGGATTGCAATCTTATCGGTGGCTTCATCATCCAGCATGCTGCGCAAGATCATTCCGATGGCGTTGGTATCGATAACGAAGGACGGATCTACGCCTCGTTCAGCAGCACCTCCGAGATTCGGGTATACAGCCGCGAGGGCAAGATGCTGGCCTCTTTCGGCGAATTCGGTTCGCGGGTAGGCGACTTCAGCGAGCCGAGGGGGTTGTGGATTGACGGGAGCAATCGGCTCTACGTCGCCGACACCTCGAACGCTCGCGTTCAGGTCTTTCAGTTACGATCCGAACCGATCCAAAACCAGCCGCAAGTGAATGAAGCAGAGGCCGGTTCCCACTAGGCCACGCTCTTAGCACTTGCATAAGTCACGCTCTTACCTCTTGCACCAAAGAGTCATTGCCACTCTTTCGCCTTTGCTGTGACATAAGTCGTATCCAGCGTCGCTGCTGACGGTTTCAATGGAAGCGCTGCTGGCGCACCAGACTCGAATGCTGATCCCGGCCGCTCTTGGATCTTCGATACTCCTGCTGATTAACGCTGGCCTGCTGCGCTATGTCTTCCGCTTTGACCACGAGGTGCAGCGCGAATCAGAATCGCTGATGGTCTGCCCACGTGCCGAAGCCAGCGCCTCCAGCCGCGCATTCAGCCGTTGCTGACTTTGGTTCCAAGTGATTTGGTGCCGAAGCGGCGGCTTTACCACACAACACCGCCAGGGAGAAGAGAACGTCTAGGAAGGAAACCGCAACCGCAACTGCCACAACATGGGACCCCTAAAAACTTCAGCGAATTGGGCGGCCCGCGCTGTCTCCATATCTCTGGGTTGGGCACACTGGTGTAGGTCACGCTTTTCTTGTCGGAAGATGTTGATAGTATAAATGGTCAAAGACTTCAAGCCTTCAAGCTCAGGGAAAGAAATCAGCCATCTCCCTATCACTAAGTCGCCGTACCACCTTGAAAGATTCGCCTATAACTTGGTGGGCCTGCACTAGAAACCGGTACTTATGATCCAGCCAGCACCACGAGTCAATGTAAAATCTTGTGCTGCTAATATTCCGAGAGGATAATCGGTTTCATATCTATGCTGCCGGTAAATCCCAAGAAGCGAATGCCAAATACAGACCACAGCAACTGGTAAGCTCACCTATTCCCATGTGGCTTGAACACAGTGCCCATTTCTATAGTCGATGCTCATACGCCCGCCATTGCGAAAACAGACTAGTGCCTTCGGCACTTGGTTTCCTCGTATTCGTACTCGTCACCGCTCGCGCCCTCGTAACACGCAGTTCTCACGCAAATACTCAGCGGTGCTTGCGGCCCCCCGCCAAGCTGCGACGGATTCGTACCGCCTACGCGCGCTTTCCGCGCTTGCCCTTGCGACGCCCGTTGGCTGCTCCTTCTTTGTGCAGAGGATCGCCGGGCCGATGATCCATCTCGGCTGACAGAACCTTCACCAGCTTCGCCAGGACTTTGGTTCGCGCCCAGTACTTGTCGTTGCCTTCCACCAGGGTCCAGGGAGCGGTTGCGGTACTGGTCTTCACCAGCATCTGCTCCACCGCTTCTTCGTAGGCCGACCACTTCGCGCGGTTGCGCAAGTCTTCCTCGGTCAGCTTCCACGACTTGTAGCCGATGGCCTTGCGCTCTTCGAAGCGGCGCAGCTGTTCCTCGCGCGAGATGTGGATCCAGAACTTCAGCAGGATGGTTCCGAACTCGCGCAGCTGCCGCTCGAAGGAGTTGATCTCCTTATAACCGCGCTTCCACTCGGCTTCGCTGGCAAAGCCTTCCACGCGCTCCACCAGCACGCGGCCGTACCAGGAGCGGTCAAAGATGGCGATCTGGCCGCGCTCCGGCAGGCGCCGCCAGAAGCGATACAGGTAATGCCGGGTCTTGTCTTCGCCTTCCGGCGCGCTGATGGGATAGACCACGTAACCGCGCGGGTCGAGCTTCTCGGTGATGCGCTTGATGGCACCGCCCTTGCCCGCCGCGTCCCAGCCTTCGAAAACCAGGACGACCGGCCGCTTCTGCAGATAAACCTGGTAGCCCAGCTCGCGCAATTGAATCTGGCGGCGCGTGATCTCGCGGACATAGCTGGCGCGGTCGAGGCTGCGCGTGAGGTCGAGGGTCTCCAGCATCAGGCGCCGCCTCGCGTCAGGCTTTCCATGGCTTCGCGCAACTCGGCATCGCGCGAGGCGTCCACACTGGTGTCACTCCGCGGTGGCGCCTTCGGCCCGAGACTCTTCTCCATGGCGCTGATGATGGTCTCGATGACACGCTTCCGCGTGTACGACTTCGAGGTCGCCTCCACAATTGTCCAGGGAGCGTATTCCGACTCGGTCAGCTCCAGCATCTCTTCCACCGCGGCAAGATACTGGCCGTACTTCTTGTGCCGCGCCCAATCCTCCTTGGTCACGCGCCACGCCTCCAGCGGATCGGACGCGAGCCCTTCAAAGCGCCGGCGCTGCTCCTTCCGGCTGATATGCAGGAAGAACTTCAGGATCACCGTGCCATCATCGGCCAGCATGCGCTCAAACTCGTTGATGTCGCGAAACGCCTGCTGGGCGGCCTTCTCCGGGATGACGCGCTCGACGCGCTCTTGTAAGACGCGGCCATACCAGCTGCTATCAAAGATGACCATCTCGCCGCGATTGGGCACCTTCAACCAGAAGCGCCAGAGCCAGGGCCGCTGCTGCTCATAGGTGCGCGGCGCGGTGATGGGATAGAGCTTGAATCCGCGGGGATCGAGCCGCTGCGTGAGCGCGCTTATGGTCGTTCCTTTGCCCGATGCGTCCCAGCCTTCGAAGACAATCACCGTAGGAACGCTGTTGTCCCAGCAGGCTTTCTCCAAGTCGTAGAGCCGCGCCTGCAAGCCGGGGACGATGCGTTTGTACTCTCCTGTCGACAGCTTCTTCTTGAGATTGAGATTCTCGAGCATGGCTCGAGGTCATTGTACTGAGGCGGGCAATGGCTTGGATGTGACGAAGCCCCAATCCCGCGGAAAGCCAGGATCACGCCACACGGGGACAGCTGGGCTCAGGGACTAACGCAGCTGATTCTCGACGCGAAGCGGAATTATGGCCAATCGGCAGCGGTGGTGACCTCGTACACGATCCCGCAGCCGTGCCCGGTGCACATGAAATCGCCACCTTGCTCGGCCGTGCCGTAGAGATTGCCGGCGGCGTCGCGGATCACGCCGGCGCCGGGGTGGGTTCCGTCCAAGCCGTGGCCGAAGTTATGCAGCACCTTCTCGGTCCAGCCTCCGCTGCCGTTGGGCGTCATCTCGAACACCGTCCCGCATCCTACAAAGCCGTAGCACAGGAGATCGCCTCCACTCCAAGTGGTGCCATAGAGATTACCGGAGCCATCGAAGACCAGGGTTCCCTGGGCAGCAACGCCATCGTTTCCCTGACCGAAGTTATGCAGCACCTTCTCGGTCCAACCTCCGCTGCCGTTGGGCGTCATCTCGAATACGGTACCGGAACTTAGAGTGCCACCGGCGTTGGTCGGACCGTAGAGGTTGCCGGCGCTATCGAAGATCAGGCTTGCGATAGGAGCAGTCCCGTCCAGGCCGTGGCCGAAGTTATGCAGCACCCTCTCGGTCCAGCCTCCGCTGCCGTTGGGCGTCATCTCAAATACAGTTCCACAGCCGACGTCAATAGGACAGCTGTAGCTGCCGCCCTGGCCGGTCGTGCCGTAGAGATTGCCGGCGCCGTCGAAGATCAGGCCTGCCTGGGGATACTGCCCGTCCAAGCCGTTGCCGAAGTTATGCAGGAGGAACTCCGTCCACTCCCCATTCCCATCGGGTGTCATCTCGAACACTGTCCCTTTGTTGTTAGCGCCGCCCCCGGCGGTTGTGCCGTAGAGATTGCCGGCCCCATCGAAGATCAGGCTGGCGGAGGGATTCTGCCCGTCCGTGTCAGAGATGCCGAAGTTATGGATCACTTTCTCCGTCCAACCTCCGCCGTTGGGTGACATCTCGAACACGGTTCCGACGCCCTTAGTGCCGCCCTGGTTGGTCGTGCCGTAGAGATTGCCGGCCCCATCGAAGGTCACGCCGGCGAAGGGACTAGCCCCATCCAGGCCGCTGCCGAAGCTATGAAGAGTTCTTGCCGCCCAGCCACCGCTGCCGTTGGGCGTCAATTCAAACACCACCCCCAGGTTGAAGGCACCCCCTTGCGACGTGATGCCATAGAGATTGCCGGCGCCATCCGAGATTAGGGCGGTAAGGGGATAGAACCCGTTATAGCCCTCGAAATTATGCAGCGCTTTCTCGGTAGCTGCACAGGTGGTGGCTACCGACACCGCGACAATAAGAATCGCCAGAACTCCGCTCGGTCGTGTGGAAATTCTTTTGGCTCGCATGGGGACTTCTCCTTTAGTTCGAAAACTCCGAAAGTATGGCAGCGGCTGTTTTATCGCTAATGTCTACCCAATCTTCAAATGAAGCGAGCAAGTTGGACCGTGGCCCGACCCAGACGTCCGGACGGGAGCGCGCTCGCACTTGACCACATTTCCTCCGGGAATCTCCCCTTGGGGATCGGCCGCGATCTCCCTTCAATCATCTGCGATTAACGGAGTTGCGTTGCTGGAGCGGGCAACGCCTCGAGAGCGTCAGGCTGCTTAGTCCGAATGGGAAGTCTGGATTGCGGGTGCATGTTAGCACGGGTTGCTCTTCGTTCCACCACTTTCTTTGCAGGCGTGGAGAAATCCACTGCCGGAAACGAATGTCGGCAAGAAGCGAGTCGACGCGGGTGAACCAAGATCGGTCCTTGATACAGGCGCACTCGCACGGCGGCTGCCAGGCATGCCGAGGCAAAGATGAACCCGATCCACAGTCCCGGCGCACCCAGAAAATCGAAGCGGCGTGAGTTGGGTCATGGGTCCGAAGGGCATCATTTGGCCCGGCGAAAAGTCAGTGGGCGGATTGCGGGCGTGAGCGCAGCGGCGTCCAGCAGCAGGCGACGGCCCGCAGCCAGCGCCGGTTCACCCGCATCAGCTGAACACCACTGTCTTGTTCTGATACACCAGAACGCGATTCTCCAAGTGCCAGCGGACGGCGCGGGCAAGCACCACTTTCTCCAGGTCGCGTCCCTTGCGCAGCATGTCCTCCACGGTATCGCGATGAGAAACGCGCACCACGTCCTGCTCGATGATCGGCCCCTCGTCCAGCGTGGCGGTGACGTAATGGCTGGTAGCGCCAATCAATTTCACCCCGCGCTCAAACGCCTGGTGGTATGGTTTCGCCCCCACAAATGCGGGCAGGAAGGAATGATGCACATTGATCATGCGCAGCAAATAGTGGGCGACGAATTCCGGGCTCAAGATCTGCATATAGCGAGCCAACACGATCAGGTCCGGATCTTGCCCGATTAATTCCTGCACCTCCTGTTCGCATTCGCGTTTGTCTTTCGGATTGCTCAGCAGATGAAAAGGGACTCCATAAAACTCGGCCAGAGCCCGGGCTTTGGGATGGCTGCCAATGATCATGGGCACATCACAAGCCAGTTCGCCGCTGCCGTAGCGGAAAAGCAAATCGGCCAGGCAGTGGTCATAGCTGGAAACCAGGATGACCACTTTGGGGCGGTAATCCGTCGGCGCCAGATGATATTCGACCTTGTACTGTTCCGCGATAGGGTGGAAGTGTTCCCCAAAATCCACGATGGGAATATCGAAGCCATCCAAGTCCCACTCCAGCCTCGACAGGAACATACCCCGGTCAGTGTCCACGTGATCGTCGGCGTGCAAAATACTGCCATTGTGCGTTACCAGGAACTGGGTGATGGCCGCCACCGCGCCTTTGCGGGCAAGGGGAATAGGAGTGCTAAGCAGTAAAACAGCGCTGTTTTTCATTGCTGGGCATCACTGTCGTAACGTCGCCAGTCATGATCGGCTTCCGTAGTTAACCTCGGACGCTCGGACTCAATGACCCGGCAGGCTGAAGGCGTACACGTTGTTGTCCTCGAGAGCCGACATACATTACCCCATTCGCCACCGCGGGCGGAGGAGTACACCCCGGCGGCTGTGGTGTAGCTCCACAGCTTGGCGCCGGTGGAGGCGTTGAGCGCATAGACGTTGTGGTCGCCGGAGCCGATATAGACCACGCCATTGGCCACCGCGGGCGAGGAATCTATCCCGTAGTCGGTGTGATAGCTCCACAGCTTGGCGCCGGTCGAGGCGTTCAGCGCATAGACGTTGCCGTCCAAGTTGCCGACATAGACCACCCCATTGGCCACCGCGGGCGAGGAATACACATAGCCGCCGAGGTCGGCGCTAGTGGAGAAGCTCCACAGCACAGCCCCGGTCGAGGCGTCCAGCGCGAAGACGTTGGCGCCGGGGCCATAGACCCCGACATAGACCACTCCAGCGGCCACTGCTGCCGACGCAATTACCAGGCTGCCGAAGGTGCGGCCCCACAGCTTAGCGCCGGTGGAGGCGTCCAGCGCAGCGAAGTTGCCATCCAGGGAGCCGATATAGACGACACCATTGGCCACCGCGGGCGAGGCAAACACTTGGTTGCCCAGGCTGTAGCTCCACAGCTTGGCGCCGGTGGAGGCATTCAGCGCATAGACGTTGCTGTCCTCGCCGCCGATATAGACCACCCCATTGGCCACCGCAGGCGAGGAATCCACAATGTCGCCGGTGGTGTAGCTCCACACTAGAGCGCCGGTGGAGGCATTCAGCGCAAGGACATCGTGGTCTTGCGTGCCGACATAGACCATGCCATTGGCCACCGCGGGCGCGGGATCCACATTGCCGCCGGTGTTGGTGTAGCTCCACAGCTCAGCGCCGGTCGAAGCGTTCAGCGCATAGACGGCGTCAGAGCCGATATAAACTACCCCATTCACCACCGAGGGTGAGGAAAACACGACGCTGCCGGTGGGGTAACTCCACTTTACAGTTAAGTTTCCGACCGTCGCGGGGCTCAGAATCGTCTCGTAGGGGTTGAAACCCGTAAGGCAGTTATCAAAGTGAAACTGCGCCCAATTGGTGACCGACGTGTGCGGCGGCTCGTTACAAGGTTGCTGTGCCGTTGCTATCGAAGCAATTACAAGGAGTAGTAGCAAAAGACAGTTGGCCGTCGTTTTCATGTCTCGACTCCAGACCTGAATTTTGGCCCGCAAGGCAGCGCAACTATACACCCAATTTACGATAAATCGCGAGAGCCCTCATTGATCTGGCAGGATGGCCGCTGGTGCGTGTTGCGGGTGGGTATAGTGGCGGAGGGAGAGGGATTCGAACCCCCGGTACCCTTTCGAGTACAGCGGTTTTCAAGACCGCCTGTTTCAACCGCTCACACATCCCTCCGCGGAACAGCGGCGCTGAGTTCAATTTTACGATACAGGCGTGGGTTTACCACAGAGACACAGCGCGGAGTTTTCACCACAGAGACACAGAGGCACAGAGAATTCATCGGAATAGCGTGATCCGACCGGAGCTGAAAAACTGCAGTGCGCCCGTTTGTGCCGACGGCTGAACAGCTCCTGGAAAATTCGGGAAAGCAGATCCCTCGCGGACTGAAGAGTCTGCGTGAGTACCCAGTTTCATCTTTGTCGGTGGAGTATGACCCACGAAAATCAAGCGCCGTAGGCGCGACATATGATAGCCCAGCACGTAGCCGAAGGCGGAGTGCTGGGTAAGTGGGAAAAATAGCCGGAGTCCCCCGGGGACGGCACAGTTCTCACGCAGACACTGAAGTCCGCTCGGGACGACAAAAAAGAGCGGCTGATGGGCACGACTAGAAGTCGTGCCCTGTTACGAAGCGCATTGACTCGCGAGACTCCGAACTCGGAGTTTTTCAGCAGCCTCTAGAAGGCGGGCCCTGATACAAGATTCTTCAAAATCGACTTTGTCGGCCCGCCGTTTCCTGTATCTTTTCGTTGTTCCTGTCTTTTGATTTCTTATCGCTTTGCTTCCTGTTCGTTCGTTTCTGTCTCTTCGTTTACTGTCTCTTCTCCGTGCCCTCTGTGGCTCCGTGGTGAATCCGCCTTTCACGGCGCTGAGTTCAATTTTACGATACGGGTGGTTCACCACAGGGAAACAGCGCGGGGTTCTCACCACGGAGGGCACAGAGAAGAAGAAAGAGCGAAAATTTAAAAGAGGAACAGCGAGTCGCCTCTCACATCGAGCCCCCACACCACCTCACCGACGAATGGCTGCTCTCTCCGTGTTCTCCGTGCCTCCATGGTGAATACGCTTTTAGTCCGTGCGCAGCGCTTTCACCGGATCGGTAGACGCGGCGCGGCTTGCCGGCAGAAGACTGGCCGCAGCGGCGGAGATTCCCAGCAGCAGAATCGAGATCGCCAGCACCCAGGGATCCCAGCTGCGCACCTGGAAGAGGCTGGACGCCATGAGCCGCCCGGCGCCGATGGCAACGGGAATTCCGATCAGCAATCCAATTGCGACCTGCAGAAACGCGCCGCGCAAGACCAGTCCAGCGATGCTGACGCGATTCGCGCCCAGCGCCATGCGAAGGCCGATCTCGCTGGTGCGTCGCGCCACCGTGTAGGCGGTCACGCCGTAGAGCCCGATGGCCGCCAGCAGCAGCGCGATGATGCCGAAGGTTCCGGCCAGCCGCGCCACCATGCGCTGCTGATCGAAGTTCTCGGCAACCTGCTGGTCCATGGTTTCCACGGAGATGATGGTGAGGTTGGGATCGACATCGGCCAGCGCGCGGCGCAGTTGGGATTCAAGATTGTGGGTGTCGCCGCGCACCAGCAGCTGAATTCCGTTCATGAAGTGCGACTTGATTTCCAGCTGCTGCATGAGCGGTTCGTCGAAGTGCAACGTCTGCTCCAGCGGAACAAAAAACATGGGACGGACAGGATGTTCGGGATCGTTATACTTGGCGTCGCGCACCACACCGACAATCTCGTACGTCTTGGCCAGGCGCGCCATGTCCATGCCAAAGTGCTTGCCCAGGGGATCTTCGTTCTTGAAGAACTGTTGCACGAACGCCCGGTTGACAATGGCCACCGGCCGGGATCCCGAGTTATCGCTGCGATCGAAATCGCGGCCGCGTATGACATTCTGGCCGACGGTCGCGAAGTAGGTGCGGCTCACCCGGTCCCAGGACGATGCATTCTTGTCGTCCACGTTGGGATCGCCGCGGCCTTCGACGGCGACCATCTCGCCCCAGTTGTCGCCGCTCATCGGACTATAGAGCGCCAGGCTGACGCCCTGCACATTCGGCAGTTGCAGCAGGCGATCCTGCAGCGCTTGATACAGCGCGTCCAGGCGCTCCGGCGTGTAGCTGGCCAGCGGACGATTGATCGCCACGCTGATGCGATTTTGCGTGGCGAAGCCCAGCTCCTGATGCTCCAGGTTGCGCAGGCTGCTGGTGAGCAAGCCGGCACAGGCCAGCAATACCAGCGAGAGCGCAGCCTGCCCGATGACCAGCATCTTCTGCGGCAGCGACGAGCGCTCGCGCGTCGACCGGTTCGCACCATGCAGTGCTTCCGCCGGATCGGAGTGCGATGCGAACCACGCCGGCACCACGCCGAACACGATTCCGGTGAGCAGCGACAGCCCAAAAGCGAATCCCAGCACCGGCCACGACGGCGTGATGTTGATGGGCGTGAAAGTCGCGCTGCTGAACGCCAGCGCCAGAATGAAGCGCGCGCCCAGATAAGCGATCGCGATCCCGAGCGCACCACCGACCAAGGCCAGTAGTACGGCTTCGGTGAGTTGCTGCCGGATCAGCCTTCTGCGCGACGCGCCCAGCGCAATCCGCACCGCGGTCTGCATGCGCCGCGCCGTGCCACGCGCCAAGAGCAGGTTGGCGATGTTGGCGCACGCAATCAGCAGCACCGTCCCGCAGACCGACAGCAGAATGCGCAGGCCGGCGCCGTAATCTTCTTTCATGCGCGCCACTCCGCCACCGGCGGGCGCCAGGCGAATGTATTTATGTGAGAAGGTCGGTTGGATCTGCGGACGAAACTCGGCGGGAATCGGATCCTCATTGCTCAGCCAGCGCTGCAACACGGGCGTCAGGCGCGCGTCGAGTCCAGTGACGCTGGCGCCCGGCCGCAGCCGGCCGATGGCGTACAGCCAGTTCGACATCTGGTTCTTCATCAGCGCGTTCTGCCCGTTGAACAACGGCTCCTGCTGCAAGGGCAGCCAGAAATCGGGCGGATTGTCGCGCAAGGTGTCGCCGAAAAATCCCGGCGGCGCGATGCCGATCAAGGTCACCGGCTGGCCTTCAATGACGAAGCTTGAGCCGATCAGCGTGGGATCGGAGCCATACGATTGCTGCCAGGTGCGATAGCTCATCACCGCGGTCGGCGGAGCGGATGGCGTGTCGTCGGCATCGGTCATGATGCGGCCGGCGAAGGCGCCGATTCCGAGCACATGGAAGTAGCTGCCGGTGACGAACTCCGCACGCAGTGGCCGCGCCACGGTATCGCGCGTGGTGCTGCGAATGCTGAACATCGACGGCGCGGCCTGGAACGCGGTGGTCTCCGCAAACTCGGGCGCGGCCGCGGCCAAGCGCTGATACAGCTGATACGAGAACAGGCTCCAGTCATCGTCTTCCCAGCCGTCAATGCAGCACGTCTGCGTGTCGCCGATGCGGTAGAGTTGCGCCGGATCAGTCACGGGCAGCGACTTCAGCATGATGGCGTGCACCAGGGTGAAGATCGCGGTCGTCGCGCCAATGCCGATCGCCAGTGTGAGCACGGCGGTCAGGGTGAAGACGGGCGCCTGCCGCATCTGGCGCAGCGCGTAGCGAAGATCCTGCATGAGGGTGTGCACGGCGTAATCCTCTGCTCGGGCTGTACGCAAGGGGGGAAGGATATGTTCCGGAGGGACGGCAGATGCTCTGTCGTCGGCTGACAGGCCGCTGAAAAGTCGATTGTGGAATGTTTTGAAGGGGCGCAGCTTGAGCTGCGCCGTTACAGGCCTTTTGCCTTTGTCATCACGAGGAGGCCTTCAGGCCGACGAGGGATCTGCTTCTCGACTTTTTCAGCGGCCTGTGAAGCCGTGCCCTTGGTGCGGGAGAACAGGATGGCTGCGGATTCCGCTAAGGCTGCCGGCAGCACATAACCCGAGTCTCGCTTGGCGAGACGGAAGTTGATAGCCCACCGCTTCAGCGGTGGGTGGGCATTGTGAAAATACAGGGAGTCCCGTAGGGACGGCAGATCTTTCTCTCGTCGGCTGAAGCCGACTCCGGATCTTGGAACGGCCCTGGACGCTGGCCTTAAGGCCGGCTCTACCACCGCCGAACAACTCAATCCACAGATGCGAGAACACCTCTGGCCGCCAGCACGCGCGCCCGCTCTTCGCCGCGCAAGACGCGCAGAGCGCCTTCCACCAGCGCCTGCAACTCGTCCTCACCGGGATATCGCATGATGGGAGCGATCCACTTCACATGATGGCTCAGCGCCGTAACCAGGCGATCGGAATGCGTCATGCCTCCGGTCAGAAGCAGAGCATCAACCTGCCCGCGCAGCACTGCCGCCATCGCGCCGATCTCCTTGGCGATCTGGTAGGCCATCGCGTCGAACACCAGCTCAGCTTTGTTATCGCCGGCCGCGATGCGGCGCTCTACTTCGACCAGGTCTTTGGTACCCAGATACGAATACAAGCCAGCTTCGCGGAACAGCGCCGCTTCCACCTGATCTCGCGTGTAGCGGCCGCTGAAGCACAGGTCGACCAGCTGCATCACGGGCACACCGCCGGCGCGCTCGGTGGAGAACGCGCCTTCCTCGCGCGAGTTGGTGACATCGATCATGCGGCCGTCGGCATGTGCCGAGACCGAAATTCCGCTGCCGAGATGCGCCACGATCAGCCGCAGCGATTCATCGGCCTTGCCGCACTCCCGCGCATAGCGCTTCGCCACGGCTTTGGAATTCAGCGCATGCGATAAGCATTGCCGCTCCAACAGCGCCGATCCCGACAACCGCACATGCTCCGGCCATTCGTCCACGCTGACCGGATCAACGATGTACGCTTTTACTCCAGCTTTCCGAGCCAGCGATTGTGCGAGAAACGCGCCGAGATTCGCAGCGTGCGCGCCCCGCTTCGCCAGGCGCAACTCCTCCAGCATGTCGTCGTTCACCAGATAGGTTCCGCTGGCGACCGGCGGCAGCAGACCGCCGCGCCCCACAACCGCGTGCAGTTCGCGAACATCGTGTCCCGCTTCCCGCAGCGCGGCTTCGATCTGCTCCGCGCGAAATTGCTGCTGCTCCAGGATCGAGCGTCCGCGAAACTCCTCGAGCTCGGCATCGGAGTGCCGGGTGTTCTTGACCAGCGCGGGCGACTCGTTCGCATAGAGTGCGAACTTGGTCGACGTGGAACCGGGATTGATCGCGAGGATTTTCAGAATCTCATTCAATTGCATCCTCCGGCCGGTGGAAGCGCCGGACTTTAGTCCGGCGGACGCGCGCAACGAACGGAAGCGGCTTTCAGCCGCGGCTGCCGGGGCTAAAGCCCGCTTCCTAACTATCTGCCCTCGGCCCGGCTGAAGCCGGGCCCTTCCACCGTCTGACTAGTGTTTATCGTCGACCCTGCTTCACCTGGCGGCAAAGAGCACCCCCAGCGCGATGGAATTGATCTTGTCCTCGACGCTCTCCACCCGCGACGGAATCAGGATGGGAACCTTGGCGCCGACCACCACGTGCGCGCATGCCGAGCCGCCGAGATACTTCACCGCCTTGCCCAGCAGATTTCCCGACTCGATGTTGGGCACGACCATGCAGTCGGCATGACCGGCGACAATATTCCTGATGCCCTTCGCTTCGGCCGCCCACGCCAGCAGCGCACAATCGAGCGCGAGCGGGCCGTAGATGTCGACTTCACCGAAGTCGCCCGCGGCGCCCATGTCGGCGAGGCGCTTGGCGTCGACGCTCGACGGTACCGAGTCGCTGACCGCCTCGGTCGCACTCATGATCGCCAGCTTTGGCCGCGCGATTCCGAGACATCGCATGACCTCAATGGCGTTCTGGACGATCTGCTTCTTCTGCTCCAGATTGGGCGCGACGTTCAGCCCGCCGTCGGTGATGCCGACCAGCCGAACAGCGTCCGCCAGCGTGTCTTCGTAAAGCAACAAATCGCTGAGCAGGCGCCCGGTCCGCACGCCCGCGTGTTTGTCGAGCACGGCGTGCAGGAGCTGGTCGGTACGCAGGTGTCCCTTGAGCAGGAGATCGACATGCCCATCGCCTGCCATGTGCGCCGCGACGGTTGCAGCATCGGGTGTGCTGATGAATTCAGCCTTGGCGATCAGCTGCGACAATCCCAGCGATTCGGCTTGCGTGCGAATCTTGTTCTCTTCGCCTATCAGCACCGGCAATGCGATGCCGAGTTGCAGCGCGCCGTCGGCAGCCGTCAAGGCGACTTCGTCGTCGGCGCCGACCACGGCGACTTTCTTTGGCCCAAGCGGCCGGGCCGCATGGCGCAGGTCGACAAAGTTCGAAACCTGCTGCGAAATGCACGGAGCGATAGGGGACGGCATGATACCTATGGTCGCTCGTACGCCGCGACGTTGCAGTGAGGTGGGTCACACAGGTAGAGCCGGCCTTCAGGCCCAATTCTTTTGGTAACCTGTTCGGCATGACTGAAGTCATGCCCTGTTACAAAACGAAACCACAAGGCCGAGCGTAACGAACCTGCTCTGGCTAAGGCCAAGTGCTAAATGCCAAATGCCAATCGCTAATCGCCAAATGCTAAGTGCTGACATCCTCGTCGTCGGCCTGGGCGCGGTGGGCAGCGCCGCGCTGTATCAAGCTTCCAAGCTGGGAGCGAGTTGCATCGGCATCGACCGCTTCGCGCCGCCGCACGATCAGGGCTCCTCGCACGGCGATACTCGCATCACGCGCCAGGCGATCGGTGAAGGCAAGGTATTTGTGCCGCTGGTGCTGCGCTCCAATCAGATCTGGGAGGAGATTGAAGCCGCGACTGGCCGCAGCCTGATGGTCCGCAACGGCTGCCTGGTGCTCGCGTCAGCGAACACGCCCGGCTGTCATCACGGATCGACATCCTTCGTTCAGGACACGATCGACGCAGCACGCGAATTCGGCATCGCGCACGAAGTCTTAAGCGCTGATGAGGTCGTGCAGCGCTATCCGCAATTTCGCCTGCGCGGCGATGAGGTTGGCTACTTCGAGCCCGGCGCCGGATTTCTGCGTCCAGAAGCGTGCATCGAAGCGCAGTTACAACTGGCGCGCAAGGCAGGAGCGCAGATCTTTACGGACGAGACGGTGCTGGAGATCAAGCCGATCCAAGGCGTTTCAGTGGAGGTCCGCACCAGCAAGGCGACATACACGCCAGGAAAGGTCATCGTTACTGCGGGCGCGTGGATTCCAAAGCTGCTCGGCGAAGACTATGCGCGTTTTTTCAAAGTCTATCGGCAGATGCTGTGCTGGTTTCAACTGGCGCGAAATCGGGGGCGCTACACACCGCAACAGTTTCCGGTCTTCATCTGGATTACCGGCAACCAGCCGCGCGACATGATGTACGGCTTTCCGCAGATCGAGGCCAACGGCGGTGTCAAGATTGCCACCGAACAGTACGAAGCGACGGTCGATCCGGATGCGGTTCCACGCGACGTCAGCGAATCGGAGATCGCCGCGCTTTATCAGGAATACATCGCGCCACGTTTTCCCGATGTATCCAGCGAATGCCTGCGCAGCGCGACGTGCCTGTACACCGTCACACCTGATGCGAAGTTCGTCATCGACAACTTTCACGACTCCCACAATGTGGTATTCGCGTCGGCGTGTTCCGGGCACGGCTTCAAACACTCCGCGGCCATAGGCGAAGCGCTGGTCCGGCAGGCATTAGAAGTTGAGACGAAGGTCGACCTGTTGCCGTTTGGCTTACGGCGGCTGAAGAGAGAGTAGAGCAGGCCTTCAAGGCCTGCGCCCAGCAGCGCCGTAAACCGGGTTCAGGCGCTGAGGCCTTCGACCTCAGCGCCTGAACCTTAACTAAGATGGAAGCCGGCGACGCGGGTCTGAAGGCCCGCTCTACCTGGAACGGCTTGTGGCTTGTCGTTACTTCGAGAGTTCGCCGGTCGGCGGGTTCGGGTTAGAACTCGTCTGGTTCGAGTGTTTATGGAACCACCTCTGATCGATGTCCGGCCAGAACTCCAGCAGGACGTTTCCCAAGGTGCCCCAACCCAAAGCTGTGCCCGCGCGCGACATCGTCAGTCCAAATCCGCGATCTTCTGAGGGGTAGTAAACATTGGAGATGGAGCCCGCGGTGAGCGCGCCAAGGATATTGGCATAGGAAATAGTGTGCCCGCCGTCGGAATCCTTCCTGGCGACAAACTCCTGCGCGATCGCAATCCCCACGCGCTTCTTGACTGAACCCTCGCCCAGACGAAAATAGCGGGGATCCTGCTTGAAGATCGCGGGATAAACGAAATTGCTGAAGAAGTTGCTGTCGGCGTTATCGGCAACGGCCGCGCCATAACGCTTGGCAAATCCCGTCGCGCCTTGGCCATATTGCGAGAAGGAATTGGTGGCCTGCCCGAGTCCCGCAGTGATGCCCGCAGACACAAAGAAGAATGGGTCGATCATGGTTCGGGCCATCAGCCGGAATTTCTGCTTGCTGCTGAGCGGTGGGGCGTCGTGAACGCTGGTCATGCCGAACATCGGCACGATGCCCAGGGCGCGCTGCTTTTCTTCCTGGCGCAAGACTTCTTCGGACGTCAACGGCCGCTGCTGCTGAGCTTGAGGCTGCTGCCCTTGCGATGATGGTGGTTGCTGAGATGGGGTCGCGGGCGCTTGCTGAGAGGGAGTCGCAGGCGTCTGCGTCGGTTGCGACTGTGCTGCAGGCGCGGGAGTACTGGTATCCGGTGAAGCCGGTTGCTGCTGCTGCGCGAACGCAGTCAGGGAGAACGTACACGTCAGGATCGCTATCGCGATACGGGTTCGCAAGATCATAAGAATATGCCGACAGAGTGAAACACCAACCTTCACTGAGCAGCACAGAAGGGCGTCACTGTCTTAGATGCGTGGCCCAGGACGTGGGGGAAGTACAGCATCCGCGAACCCGGCTGCGTAAGCGACCAGATAGTAGTTCCCGCCGGGTCGCCAAGAGGTTCCGAAAAGTTGGACTTTTTCTCAATTACTAGTGTAACCGACCGGGCGCGCAAACGAAGGGAATTGGAGGCGGAATTATCGCCGTCCGCAGCGGCAAACTAGGCTTATACCGAGAGAGAGACGGACCTGGCCGCAGATCCCCGTACCAGCGCCAGCGCGGTTACGTCGTTGTGGTCGGGCGGCATGTGCATGAACTCCTGCACCGCGTCCAGGATGAGAGTGGCGATCTGATTGGCGTCGTCCTGCGGCGCGCCGCCGAAATGCTGTTTCACCCGCTCCAGACCGAACTCTTCCTTCTTCTGCGCTGCCTCAACCACCCCGCGCGAAACCAGCAGCAGAGAAGCTCCGCGCTGCAGCGCGGCCGTAGGCGCTTCGTAGGTTGAAGCCGAGAACAATCCCAAAGGTAGGCCCGTGGCCGGCAACTCAGTGATTCCCGAAGGATCTCGTAGCAGCCCCGGCGTGTGTCCGGCGTTGGCGTAGCAGATGGTGCCCAGCTCTTCGTTGTAGCAGCCGAGAAACGCAGCGCACGAGCGGACTCCGTCGGCCGCGCGGCGAATGCTCAGGTTCAGCTCCAGGCAGAACTCCATCATCGCGTCGGCTTCGTTGACCTCTTCGTAGCTAAAACGCTCCTGGCCGATCTCCTGAAAGGTCTGCCGAGCTGCCTCGACGATCTTTTGATTCTCTTCGTGCCGGCCGGCGACATCAAGCAGCCCGAAGACCACGCGGCAGCGATTGGCGCGCAGGAAGTGGAAAAAATCGCCGCCCACCTTCTGGCCCACGACCATGCCGGCAATGTCGGCGCCCGACAGCGGCGGGAATTCAGCGCGGCTGGGTGCCACGGCCGGTTCATTCCGCTCGCGTTGAAAGGATAATCTCATAACGAAGGGCGGGGTAATCATAGCCGAAATCGAGCGGATTGCAACATTCTGTTCAGGGTTTTGGCAATTGTTCGTTTTATATCGGACCAAGTGCCCGGAATGGGCAGCGCGGGACTCCTCGCGCAACTTCCATCCACGATTCACGAATCACGGGCACTGCCAGCCTTGTTATTGGGTAGGATGTTGCTGGAGGTTCTGCTCTGCGCATTGTCAGCATTGGTGAAATTCTGTGGGACGTGATCGGCCAGGCTGAGTATCTGGGCGGCGCGCCGCTCAACTTTGCCGCCCACGCCCACAAGCTCGGGCACGAACTGTTTCTCATCAGCGGCGTTGGCGATGACGAGCGCGGGCACCGCGCCCTCGAAGGCTTGCGCAGTGCGGCATCTCGGATTCGTTTGTGCAGGTGCTGCGCGGAAAGCCGACCGGTACGGCGGAAGTCGAACTCGGTCCTGACGGCAAGCCGATGTTTCGCATCATTCGTCCGGCGGCATACGATTACGCTCGGCTGACCCGTCCGCAGATAGTCGCCGTGGCCGACTTGCAGCCGGACTGGATTTATTTCGGCACGCTCTTCCATACCTCGAAGCGAGCACTGGATGCGACCCTGCAATTGCTGGCCAAGGTTCCGTCGGCAAAGGGTTTCTACGATGTCAACCTGCGCGATGGCAACTGGAACCTGGCAACCGTCGAGCAGCTGGCGGCGCACGCCCACGTCATCAAACTGAGCGACAGCGAAGCCGAGTGCCTCGACGCGTCGTTGAGTGTCGACGGCGATGCCGGCTCGGTCGAGCATTTCTGCCAGCGCTGGAGCGATCAATACAACTGCAAGACCATCTGCGTGACCTTCGGCGAACGCGGCTGCGGTGTCTACAAAGATTGCGTCTACACTGCCGTGCCCGGCTGCAAAGTCGAGGTCGCCGATACTGTGGGCGCGGGAGACGCCTTTGCTGCGGCGTTTCTTCACGGCCTGGAGACAGGTTGGGAGGCGCGCCGATGCGGAAGTTTCGCGAATGCCGTAGCCGCGCTGGTGGCCAGCCGTCCCGGCGCGATTCCCGAGTGGAGCGTGGAGGAAGCGCAGGCGATGATGGAGATGGCTGCGAAGAGGCGGTGAGATCAGCTCGCTGGCCCCTTATTTCTTGTCATCCCGAGCGGAGTGTCCGCGTGTTTTTTCGTTCCGCATCTTTTTGCGGAACGGGCGGGCGCGAAGTCGAGGGACCTGCTGTCGGTTCGAGATGGTTACGCTGCGGCGGCAAGCAGGTCCCTCCGCTCGGACTAAAGTCCTCGGTCGGGATGACACATTAGAACGTCGGGATGACACATTAAAACAACGAAGGCCGGCAGCTGGGCGGAAGGACAATCATTGCCGCGGCGCGTAATATCCCTTGCGCGCGCGCACGTGGTACTTCTTGTTCTCGGCGAGGATCTCGATTTTGCGATACTTGCCGTCGGAGAGGAAGTCGGCCGGCTTGTACGAGATGGCGTATTGGCTGCGCAGTTCGTCCTGAATCTCGGTGAAGGCGTTGGCCACGTCTTCAATCTTGAAGGGGAAAAACGCCTTGCCGCCGGTCTGATCGGCAAAGTACTCCAGCACTTTGTCGCCGCGCAGCTTGATGCCGCTGGTGTTGGTCGAGATGGCGTAGATGATCACTTCGGCGCGCAGCGCCATTTCCAGCGCTTCCCCGCGCGAGACGCGGCTCTGATTGTCCTCGCCGTCGCTCAGCAGAATGATGGCGCGGCGCGAGGCGATCTGGCCTTTGTCGACGCCCATCAGCTTGTCGCGACAGGCGAAGTAGATGGCGTCGTACATGGCCGTGCCGCCGCCGGCGCGCAGCATCCGCACACCGTGCGATAGGGCCTGGGCGTCATCGGTGAAATCCTGAGTGACTTCCGGCGTTGTGTCGAAGCCGATGACGAACGCCTTGTCATAATGCGGGCGGATGATCTGGTTCAGGAATTCGATTGCCGCCTCCTGCTCAAACTTGAAGCGGTCGCGGACGGAGTTGCTGGCGTCAATCAGCAGCCCCACGCGCAGCGGCAGATTGGTTTCGTGGCTGAACGCCTCGATGTTGCCCGGCTTGTTGTCGTCGATGACCCGGAAATCGCTTTGCGTGAGGTCTTTCACAAAGTGATCCCGCTTGTCGGTGACGGTGAAGACAACGTTGACCTCGTCGACGCGCTTGCGGATCACGGTCAGCGTGTCGTCGGGCTCGCCTGAGCCTGCTGGCGGTTTCGCACTGGTGTTCGGAGCTGCGTCGGATTTCGTGGCTGGTTGCGAAGCGCCTTGTTGCGCCGCACTTGAACTGTTGTTTTGCTGAGCGGGCTGCGGGCTGGCCGGAGCCTGTGTTTGCGGCGCAGGGTTAGGTTGCGCGGCGGGCGGCGGCTCAGGCGGTGGAGGAGGATATCTGACAGCCGAGGGAGCGTTCGGTAGTTGCTGTTGTGGCGCGTCTTGGGCGACGACTCCCCAGGGCAATGCCGCCGCTAACGCCAGGATCAACCAATAATTCATGCGAAAGTTCATTATAACTGGGCAGCATAACTGGGCAGCATAACTGGGCAGCATAACTGGGCAGCCGCACGCCTAGGATTCGCGAAAAGCCGCCCGAAAGCCTTCCTGCTGAAAGTGACGATCGTTGGTCAGCGCAACTAAGATCGATTCGCGCCGCATGGTCTGCATGGAGATGCAGTCCGTCAGACTGTACCCTTTATCGGGTCGACTGCGGTAAAGCTCCAAGCCGGCCAGAAACGAAGCCCGCGACTGAGGGACCACTCGCACTTGCGGCTCGGTCAATAGGTACTGGACCACAAGGACCGCTTCCATCCTGAACTGGGAATCGAACGCGCAGAAGTCCAGAAACTCTGTTAGTACCTCATCTGTAGTTACGATGACGCTAGCAGCAAGCGTATTGGAAAACTCCAGCGCCCGCTGATGATACGCATCTCGCGGGTTGGAGAGCGCGATCCAGTAAAAGGTATCGGCAAAAACGAGGTTCACTGGTTTCGCTTTGGGGAGCCGTGGAGATAATGATCATGCTCACTAGCGGCGTCGCTGGGTAGGCGGTCGAGCACGTCTTGGGGCAGACTTCCCATGCGCTCGCTAATGACCTCCCATACCGGGCGACGTGACGGTTGACTGGCAGGAAATACGCGAAGCTGAGCGTGCTGCTCAGCCAGCCGTTGCAGCCAGGCTTCCACGCTCAGTCCTTCTGCGGCCGCCTGGGCCTGAAGCGCGGCCGCCTGTTCGTCCGACAATTGAATGGTGAAAGTCATAGAATAAAGCCGCCCTCGGGCAAGCATAGAGCACCGGGCGCCGGTATGCAATTACGGGAAACGGCTTCGCCTCCATGGCGACATTTCCCCCGCTCGTCCGTCCATCGAAGGAGCCAGTATCTCTGCCGCCGCACGGATCCCCAGGTGCACTCGACGGCCAATCGCTTCTAATATGATTACTCGGACATTGAGGGCATCCTATTGCGCATGATTGTCTCTAGCTCCCGCTTCGGCGTTGTGTTTGGATCGTTGCTCCTCGTTTGCAGCTCTTATCTCTCGGCCAGCACCGGCCGGAATCGCGAGATCAGCAACATTCACTTCGAAAACGTTACCCAGACGACGGTCGACGTCGTGTGGGACACGGTGCATCCCAGCACGTCCCAGGTAGCGATCTCCTACAACAATCAAGATTACGAGCCCGATCGCCTGGCTCCGGAAGCCGCCGATTCCAAGCTGGTGACCAATCATCGCGTCACCGTCGATCACCTGATTCCCAACGGCGCTTATTACATCTACGTCGTTTCGGTTGACGCTAAGGGCGAGATGTCGACCGCGCCCGGCCCGCAAACGCAGGACGGCAAGAACCCATCGATCACGATGAAAACCGCTCCGCCCGCGCAGATCGGGCCGCCGAGCTTCAAGATCTACACCTACGGTCCCAACGAAGCGTTTCCCGGCTACGACATGTACTTCCGTGTGCAGCCGATTCTGATGGCCGGCCCCGTCGCGAATCTCTACATCCTCACGGAGGGCGGTTACAACAACAACAACGATGGAGTCGTGAAGTATCTCGGCACGGGCAAAGGCAATCCCGAAACCATCAGCGTACATTTCGCCTGCAATTGGGGAAGCGACTCGGCCCAGGACAGTGAAGAGCAGGATCTCGATCACCAGCGGAACCTGGGCTTCTGCCGCAACGGCAACACCAATGTTAACGACTTCACCATCCGCCTGCGGACTTCGCCCGAGACCATTCCCGGCCCCTACCAGGTTGCCTTCACGCTGGAGACCAACGGCGTGAAGCAAACCGCGAAGTACGAGTTCACGGTGCAGCCGGCGCCGACCGCGCCGCCGAAGCCGGAACTGACGCAGAAGGCCATCCCCGGGCTCAAAACCTGGGAGCAGCAGATGTCTGAGCTGGGCAAGAAATGGTGTATCTATCGCGATGAGCAGAACGCTGCCGGCAATTTTGTCGACGGCTGGGGCTGGACCGGCGATGCCTGGTTCTACGACGGCGGACGCGTGTATGAGAGCATCGACACCTACACCGCCGCGGCCGGCCATCCGCAGCATGCGGCGTGGCAGCACTGCGCGCTGAGCATCCTCGACCCTTACGCGAATTACCTCGTCGCCAACAAAGGCAACATGGCGGGATATTCCATCTTTACCTACGGCATGGCCATGAACTATTGGCGCACCAAGGCCGACGTGATGAAGCGCGGCGTGAACGCCGTCGCCACGCAAGGCCCGCAGCACACCTCCTGCGGGTACGTCGATATCGGCGGCATTCGCGAAAACGCTTACCGCAGCAATGCCTGGATGACCAACGAAATGCTGGGCGCGCCACGCTGGCCGCTGCTCCAGCGCAACATCGACAAGCTGATGGGCAACCTGAACATGGCTGCGCGCGGCCAGACCGAGGGTGTCCATCCGTTCATGATCGGCCTCGCCATGGACGCGCTGATTCACTGGTACGAGCTGAATCTCGCCGAAGGCCATCCCGACTATCGCGTGCTGCCGGTCATCAAGGAAGCGCTCGACGGGCTGTGGCACAACAGTTGGCTGCCGAAGCAGAACATGTTCCGCTACGCGCCCTTCCGGCTGCCCTACAACGACAGTACGGAATACACCACGCTCAACAATCTGGTGTCGAATTCGTACGCCTGGTACTGGATGATGACCGGCGACACCACCGAGCGCGATCACGGCGATCTGCTCTTCGCGCACGCCTTCGACGATCCCGATGGCTACAGCTGGAGCGGCAAGCAGTTCAGCCAGGAGTTTGAGTTCAGCTTCGACTTCGTGCGCTATCGCCAGGGACAAACGACGTCCAGCGTGATTGAAGCGAACAATCCTTATACCGGCCCTTACGCCGACACCATTCCTCCCATCAGCGAAAAGGTAAATTGCGATCCGAATTATTTTCCGAATTGCAAGGCAGGAACGATCGGCAGCACGACCGCGACGATCTTCTGGACGACTTACAAGCAAGCGACCACGCAGCTCATCTACGGCAAGACTGACAGCTACGGGGAAACCTCACCGCTCGACAAAGCGATGGTCTATAACCACGTGGTCAAGCTGAGCGGATTGCAGCCGGGCACGACCTATCACTTCCGGACGAAATCAGTTGATCGCGCCGGGAATGTGGGATCGATGAAGGACCTGACATTCACGACCACGGCGGCAGAAAACGCCTCGCCGGCGAAGCAATAGGGTAATGCGGCGCTTTAGCGCCGCGGCTGACACTCACAAACTATTAAGGGTGTCATGGTCATTAGTGAATGACCATAACACCCTGATCTGTTTCAGCCGCGCTATTACGCCAGCCCAAAGGCTGGCACTACCTGGTTCCCCTACTTCATTGTCCCCGCCTTCTTCAGAATCTCTTCGGCAAAGTAGTTATCCACCGACGCCTTGTCGCGAATGGTTTCGTAATACGCGGCCTTCAGCAGTTGCTCGCGGCGATCGCGCAACTGTTCGCGGATCGCCTGCTGCACCCGAGGATCCTTCAGCTCACGCTGTCCCGCAACTTCTCTGCTGATCAGCTTCACGATCCGGAATCCGTAGAGCTGATGGGTGTTCGGATCGTTGACCGTGAGAACCGTCGTGTACTGCCCCGGCTTCAACTTGTTGATGGCATCGAACGCGGTCTTGTCGGCTTTCATAGACGACTCCGGTATGAAACCCAGATCGCCGCCATTCGGCGCCGTATCCGGTTGCTCCGAATACGTCATTGCGACCGTGGCAAAGTCCTCGCCGCTGTCCAGCCGGTTCTGGATCATCTGGATTTTCTTGCGCGCATCCGCTTCGTTCTGCGCCTTCATGTTCTTCACCTGCGGATTGGGCTGCGTGGTGACCAGAATTTGCGCCAGATGATACTGCGGCTCGATCAGGTTGAACTCGGCCTTGTGCTGGTTGTAATAGGCGGTGATGTCGTCGTCCGTGATGTTGATCTTCGACGTGACTTCCTTGTTGAGCACCTTGTCGATGGTCAGCGAACGGCGTAGATCGCGCTTGAAATCGTCCAGCGTGAGCTGGCGCTCTTTCAGCCGCTTGTCGAACTCTTCCTGCGTGTACGGCGCCTTGATCTCCGCCAGCTTGGCGTTGACTTCCTCGTCGGTCGCCAGCAGGCCCAGCTTCTCGGCGCGCTGCATCAGGATTTCGTTGTCGATGAGCTCGCGCAGAATGTTGAGGCGCAAGGTGTCGGACTGCTCGTCGCTCGGCTTCTGCGGAGCGTCAGCCACCTGGCCGTCGTAAAACTTCTGGACTTCGGTGCGGGTGATCTTGCGGCCGTTGACCGTCGCCATCACGTCGGCGCCGGCCTCTTTGTTGTTGCAGCCGATATTGGGCAACAGCCCAAGTAGGACCAGCGGGGTGAGCAACAGGGCGAGACGAGCTACCCTCGTATCTTTCAGTTCCAAACCACGCCCCTCCTGAGAGGCAGAACCTGGTCAGTCGGAGCCGTTGGGCCAGCGGTGCGACTGGGTCAAAATCTTGCTGCTAAGAACCGGCTTCATGCTGCTTGGGTAGAGCTGGCCTTCAGGCCAGCGTCCAAGCGCGTTTATTTTTTTCTCATCCCGAGCGGACTCTGGTCCGCGAGGGAGTTGCTTTCCCGACTTTTCAGCAGCTTCAAAAGTCGTTCAGCAGAACCGCCTATTTGCTCGACGGCTGCGGTTTGCCCGGCTGCGCCGGCGCTGGCTGAGCCGCTGCAGCAGGAGCGGGTGCAGCCGCAGGAGCAGGCGGAGGCTGAACTCCAGCCGCCAGAAGCTGCCGGTTCAGGGCCGCTCGCACCGCGTCGGCATCCATAGCGCCTTCCAGACGCTCGCCATTGACGAAGACCGTCGGCGTGGCACTGACGCCCAGCTTGTCGCCCTCGGCGACCGACGCCTTCACAACCCCCTGCGGCGGCGTCTTAATACACGCCTGCAGCTTCGTTACATCCACGCCATTCTTCTTGCCGATCTCCAGCGTCTGCTGATCAATCTGGCTGTATGCGGCTTGCGGATCCTGCGGTGAGGTGCGGATGGCCCGCTGATTCCCATGCAGGTAGTCGGCCAGCTCCCAATATGCGGCCGGACTCTCTTTGGCCAGACAATTCGCATCGTTAGCGGCGTGCTCCGCCCAGGGATGAATCTGCGACAGCGGATAATCCTTGTAGACGATCTTGATCTTGTCCTTGTACTCGGGAAGAATCTCAGCCATCAGCGTGCTGTGCATGCGCGCACAAAACGGGCACTCGAAATCGTCGAAGTTGACCACCGTCACCTTGGCGTCGGGATTACCCCGCACCGGCCGATCAGTGAGCGTGATTTCCTTCATGGTCTCGGCGTAGGGATCCTTGCTCAGATCAAGCTTGGTGAAGCGAACCAGCGTCTTGCCATCTTTGGAAAGCAGGAACTCGTTCGACTGCGTCTTGCCCCCGCGGCTCATGGTGACGGCGATCAGATCGTAGTTCGGAAATTCGCTGGCCGACGGCTTCCCTACCGTGACCGACACGTCAGGCGGAATGTTGAAATAGGAGCGAATCTGTCGCTGAATGCGCTCGCTGACTTCGGGGCTGACGGTCGTCGAGCTGGCGCTGGTAGGCGCGCCCTGCTGAGCCCTGCACCCAAGGCACAACAATAGCGACGCGATGGCTAATCGTCTGAAGAACAAAGTGAAAAACCGCCTTTCGGAAGGGAGCGTCAAACTGCAATTATCTCATGGGGCGGGGATTCCCCCCGCAGGACAGCCGCGGAAGAACGGTCGGTTCGAACTGACGGCTTGCAGTCGGTGCCCCAAGTTCGCGTCTCGCGTTTGGACGGTAACTTGGGACACTTGCTCGGGAACGCGCCCGCCCAAACTGATGTCCGACGCCCGGATGCGAGGATCCCAGAATCAGGTAAGGTCAAAAGTAATTAGCCCAGCGCGGAAGCGCTGGGTAACGTCGCCCCAATTGCCTGAGCCGGCTTCAGCCGGCGGCACATGTCTTCACGATCGCAGATGCGCGATCGGCAGCAGCGCATTCATCGACCCGGACCGAAACCCTTCCAGATCCAACGTCACGTACGTGAAACCCAATCCCTTGAAGATTATGGTCAACTCGGCCGCCATTTCGATCGTCATCGCGCGCGGCAGCTCCTCGCGGGCGATCTCAATCCGCGCAATCTCTCCGTGATGACGCACGCGAAACTGCCGGAATCCCAGGCGTCGTAGCGCATCTTCTCCCTGCTCGACCGCCGACAACACTTCCCGCGTTACCGGCCGCCCATATTCGATTCGTGAAGACAGACATGCCGATGCCGGCTTGTCCCACAGACGCAATCCAGCTTCGCGAGCAAGCTGGCGAATGTCCTGCTTCGTGAGTCCCGCGACCAACAATGGAGCAACGACGCCGTGCTCGCGCGCGGCATTTTGTCCCGGACGATAGTCGCCCTGATCGTCGACGTTGACGCCATACGCGATGGCGTCGAAGCCCCGCTTCCGCCAATACTCTTCCATCTTGGTGAACAGCTCATCCTTGCAATGAAAACAGCGGGCGCCATCGTTGCGGCGATAGTCGTCACGCTCCAGTTCGCCAGTTTCGATGACCTGCAATGGAATGCCGTGTTCTCTGGCGAAAGCCACAGCGTCCTGCATCTGATAGCGCGCGAGGCTGGGAGAATCGGCCAACACCGCGTGCATGTTGTTCCCCAGCTCCTGATGCGCGGCCCACGCCAGGAACGCAGAGTCGATCCCGCCCGAATACGCCACCAGCAGGCGGCCCAGCGTTCGCAAGTGGGCTCGCAAGGATTGCGATTTCGTTTGGAGATCCTGCTCGGAAGGCAGATTGGGCAAGACGGACATCCCATCATTGTAAGCGGGCTGGAGCGAGAAGTAATGGGCTGTCGGACTCTGGAGTTTGTTCGCTTACCGCACGTCGGGTCGAGCGTGCCTTCAGGCGTGCATATTGCGGTGCCAGTTCGATAAGGGCTTTAGCGCCTGAGGTAAATCTGCCGGGTACCTCAGCGGCTGAAGCCGAGACATTCAGCGGATCTCCACTGCACGCCTGAAGGCGTGCTCCACTCACCTCGTCAGTACAGCCGCTGCAGGCGCTTGATGCTGCCGAAGGTGCCAACGTTGGTGAGGCTGAATGAGAAGTGGTAAGCGTTCTCGTTGCGGGTCGAGCCCAGCGCATAGCGCTGATACTGAAAGGCAACGCCGCAGCAATCCCAGTTGTAATTGACTTGAATGGTTGCTCCCTCAAACAGAGGCGGTGGTTCGGCTGACATCGCCACGCTGACGCCCGCGCTCAAGCCCATACTCGCCATGCCACCGTAGATAGCGCCCATGCGCCACTGGTTGTAAGTCTGTTGCATTGGCACCCCGTTGACGATGGCCACCTCGCCGGGCGCATTCAGGTAGGTTTCCCCGCCATTCAGATACCACTTTCCCCAGCGGTAGCCGGCAAACATGGTACTGGCGTTTACCTGATGCAGCACCGGATCGTAGTCCACGCCCCACTGAAAGTCCGTGTTACCCGAGGCCACGCGCAGCCGCGAGATGATCGGTGAGAAAATTCGCGGATCGATCAGAAAGGCAATGCCGGTGAAGTCGACGGTGCTGTCGAAAACATTGCGCTGGCCGGGAACCAGCGCTCCCCCAAAAGTCCGGTTGGCGTAATAGACCTGCGCCAACTTCCACTCCACGACATTGCCTGACGGCGGCGAAGTGTCCTTGCACGCCTGTTCTTCAGCTGCCTTTTGCGCTGGGGTGAGCTTCTCCGAACTGGCGCCGTACGCCTGGCGCTGATAACAGTGGGAGCTGACGTTGGTCTTCTTGCTGTAAAGGCGATTGATCACGCCGTATTCCACTTCGTTGGTATCGGCCAGAATGTCGCGATAGTCGAAGCGGATGATCTGGCTGAAATTGTCGATACCGGTCTGATAGCGATAGATCGCGTAGGTATCGATCGTATGCTTCAACACGCGGCCGAATGGCTTGCGATTGAAGATGCGGGACAGCGTCGGCGGACGGAGCTCGAAGGAAGCGTTAGCAACGTTGCGGTTTATGGCGTCGTGGATTGCAATGCCATATGGGGTTGAGCTCGTGCCGGGCGCCAACTGCTCGCCATACCAGGTTTCCTCGGCGCCAATCTGCGGGCGGAAGGTCCAGCCGTCAAAAAGCTTGGGCCAGGCGATATAGGGAGCGGCGTCGAGGCGCGGCACAATCGGCGCCGTCTCGAATCCGATCTCGCTACGATTCAGCCCTGCGACCGCGGCGTCGTAGGAATAGACGAAGTCAGTCCGGCTGAAGGGTCGCTCGACGGTACTAAAGTCGACGCTGGGCGCGTGCACGATGCTGATGTCATCGCCCCAAGTGGTGCTTTCATAGTTTTCATAGCGCGAGGCCAGAAAGCCCAACCCGTACCCATCCCAATTCTTCGTCACAAAGCCGTTGGAACGGACCTCCGAGTTGATGGCTTCAGTGAATCCCAGCGCAAATCCCAGGCGGAAAATGTACGAGGAGAGCAGATCGATATTGGTCGCGGCAATAAAGCCATCGGGCAATTGCTTAAAGCCGGTGACCTTAATCTCCTCGCCGCCCTGCAACTGATGGCTTACTGGATTGCCCTGGTTGTCGACGACCCCGAAGTACTGCATCTCAAAAGCTGATTTGAATCCCAGCCAGCGGACTTCGCCATCCTGCTCCCACCCGCGCGCGGCGTACACCCCGGCTCCAATGGTTGCGTCCGCATTGCGGCCAAGTACCCAGTAATAGTCATCTTGAAAAATAAATCCCTTGCTGTTGGAGTAACCGATGTCGGGGGGCAGGAATCCGCTCTTTCTTCCAAAATTGTCTGCCGGATGTTCGACCAACGGAAAGTAGAAGACCGGAATACCGCCGAGCTTGAGCGTGGCATGATGCATCTTGGCTTCGTCGCCAACTTCCACGTCGGACACCTCGGAGTCGAACTGCCACTTGGGTTTCGGTAATTGACAGGAGGTGACGAATCCGTAATAGACGCGATAGTGGTCCGGCCCCAGCCGTTCGATTTTCTTACCGCTAAAGAAGAATGGAGTCGACGAGGTGAGAAACATGGTTTTGTTCTTGACGCGCGCGCCGGTCGATCCGGTGGCGTCATAGAACATACCGCTGTCACGGCTGACGTCATAGGTGGCGTGGCTGCCAACGATGTGCTCGTTATGCAGACCGCCGTCAAACACCACGTGTCCCGTCGCTGTAACTTGCCCGGTGCTGGAGTCGTACCTCACCTGGTCGGCATGCAAGATGTTTCCGTTGAAACGGATCTCGACATGGCCGCGCGCGGAGTAAATGTCCTGATTCTTTTCCTGCTCGTCGGCGCGAATCAGCACCTCGTTACGTCCAGGACTGGCATTGACCGCCGGCCGCTCCGGTCCTTCGGGCGGGGCGATCTCCTGCAATTCCTGCTGGATGACCTCCTCCGTCTTGGTGTCTTCCTGGCCGGTATCGGTTCGTACCGTAACTTTCTGCTGCGGAGCGGATTGTTGTGCAGCCGCGCCGGAGTTCTGCCCGCTGGCGTCCCCGCCGGGCGCGGCACCAGAATTAGGCGTCGTCGACGGACTGCCGGTTTGGGCTGCATTCTGTTGCGGTTGCGACGGAGGCAACTGGCTGGTTAATATAGCGGGCCGCAGAAACAGATGACACCACAACAGCGCCGTGATAATCAATCCAGTGCGAGGCATCATTCGATAGGCGTGCGTTCCTACGTCCTTGCGTGTCAATGAGGTGGAACCTTGCAACTTAGCACGTTGCAGGATGACAGGCAAAATGTGAACCGCGAATCGTTGATGCGGCGCAGCTCTGACGTTCTCCTAAACCCGATCGGTGCCCGTTGGTTTCGCAATCGAATCATTCGAATGCCAGCTTGGGTGTCTCTGTCGTGGCGACCTTGGACCTCGTTCGTGTTTCATCTCTTGACCAACCCGCGTTCCCTGATGTGCGAGAGGAGTTAAGCATAGTCGCGCCACGACATGACTGACCAGCAATCGTTACGTTCCCCTTCCGAAGCCGACTCGCCGCAACCGTCAGAGAACCGCTGGAGAAATGAGATCTCTGAGCGCGTCGCAGGTTATCGCAATAAACGTGGCCGCCGCGTCGAGGGAGCGTACAGCATGCGCTTCCCTTTTCCGCCCGCGTCGACGGCAGACTTCATTGCCGAGCCGCCGCCGGAATCTTGCCAAGCCGCGCCAGCAGACTCGAAAGCTGGCGATGCGAGCGTCGCAACTGTGATCGTCGAAGTTCCGCCAATCGAGATGCCGGAGACAGCCCCGCAGGCCTTGACAGTAAGCATCGAAACCGAAACCTTGATCGAGACAACGGAAGGTCCGGACCAGACCGCCGATGCGGAGCCGGAGCCCGAACCGAGACCCGCGCCGCAACTCGTCTCGCGTCCGCCGGCTCAGCGGAAAATCATCGCATTCCCGCGGCAAGCCACGCTGGCTCCCGAAACGCGCTACCGCCTGGCCGATCCGGTTGTTCCCGAGCAGCCGCGCATTCTGGATGTGCCGGAAGAACTGGAAGCGTTTCCCTGCGCTCCGTTGCTGGACGGATTGCATCTGCCGTCCAATGCCGCGCAACCCGAGACGTCCGCCGATCACATCGAGTTGCCGCTTGAGCCGGCGAGCACTTCGCAGCGGGTTCTTGCCGGCGTGATCGATTGCGCGCTGATCGTCGTCTCCGCCGCAATCTTCGGCGCAGTCTGCTACAAAATGTTGCCGAAGCTCACCCTGACCAAGCCGCTGCTCCTGATCGCCAGCACGATTCCCATCCTGCTCTGGGCGTTCTACCAGTACGTGCTCACGATGTACGGCGGTGGGACGGTCGGAATGCGGGCTCTGCACTTGCGCCTGAGAACATTCAAGGGCGGAAATCCTAACTGGCGTCATCGCCGCAGCCGCGTCATCGGACTATATTTTTCGGCCGCGTCGCTGATGATGGGACTGCTCTGGGCGCTGGTCGACGTGGACGCGCTCTGCTGGCACGATCGCATCAGCCGGACCTATCTCACGCGGCGGGAACAGTCTTCTGCGCCGCAGCAGGATTGATCTACAGCAAGAATGTCCCTGGCAATCGCACCTACCCCGATCCTTACGATTTCAGCAACGGTGCGGAAAGCCTATCTGCAAATGGCCTTCGAAGTTGCGTCGGACACAGGAGGAGGTTGCATAAGAGAAAGTAATTAGCCCAGCGCGGAAGCGCTGGGTCAGCGCCAGCTATATGTGGGCCCGAGCCCCTTCAGGGGCGACAGATCCGGTACTCTCTGCCAACCAACATCTAAGCCGCTCGGCTCAACTTTCGCCCCTGAAGGGGCTCGAAGGTTTTCTAGAAACGCGCTCTACCCAGCGCTTCCGCGCTGGGCTAATTACTGGTACGGACCGGGCACATCCTTTACAGATCAGACCGGGGACATACTTTACACTTTCACGCCTCGCCTCATCCCGCGTCCCTCCTCACCCGGATTCGTGGGCTGCTAACTTCAAATGACGACGGACCACTCCGCGTTCCGCGATCTTTACCGTTGTGTAACATTCGTCGCTGACAATTCTCCTCCAACCCTGTACATTCGACCGGGTCTGGTTAGCGCACCCGCGGGCGCCTTCGGCACCGGCAATCGCGTTACACTGAGTATTCCTTCTTCGGCGGACGCCGTCTGAAGATTCGTCCCGGACATTCCGGGAAATTTTATGGCCTCAAAGATCGAGAACCTGCAGCGGCCGGCAATTAAAGTCTTCGTCGCTACGTCGGTCATGCTGACGTTCATCTCGTTCTGGCGGGCGGCGGCTATCGTTCTCTCCGACCTCGCGTCGTCGGCGTACTACGTCGGCGGCGACGCCGAGCAGGTTATCGGCAAGAGCGCTCCCTGGTTCGTGCTGGCGGTCATGCTGTTCAGCTATGCCGTCCGCGCCATCTACATCGAATCCAGCGCGATGTTCGTTCGCGGCGGCGTCTACCGCGTGGTCAAAGAGGCCATGGGCGGGAAGCTGGCTAAGCTCTCCGTCTCCGCCCTGCTGTTCGACTACATCCTGACCGGCCCCATCAGCGCTGTGTCCGCCGGCCTCTACCTTGCCGGACTGCTCACCGACACCTTCCACCACATCGGCTACAACATCACGATTCCGGATAACGCCTTCGCCGCCGGTTTCGCCATCATCATCTCGCTGTATTTCTGGTGGCAGAACATTCAGGGCATTCACGAATCCAGCGAACGCGCCATGCAGATCATGAAGATCACCACCGTGATGGTGGTGGTGCTCATCATCTGGTGCCTGATCACGCTGGCCAAACATCCGCAACCGCTGCCGCCGTTGCCATCGGCAGCCAACATGCACCACGACAAGGAATCGCTGGGCTGGCTCTTCGGCACGTGGGCGGCGCGTATTCCGCTCATCATGCTGCTGGTCGGCTTTGGCCATTCGGTGCTGGCCATGAGCGGCGAAGAGTCGCTGGCGCAGATCAATCGCGAGATCGAACATCCCAAGCTGAAGAACCTTGAGAAGACCGGCCTGGTGATCTTCCTTTACAGCCTGTTCTTCACCTCGCTGGTTTCGTTCTTCGCCGTGATGATCATCCCCGACACCATTCGCCACGATTACTTTGCCAACTTGATTAGCGGCCTGGCGATGAACGTGGTCGGGCCGTTTACCTTGCGCCTGATCTTCCAGGGCTTCGTTGTGGTCGTCGGCGTTCTGATTCTGTCGGGCGCGGTAAACACCGCCATCGTCGGTGCCAACGGCGTGCTCAACCGCATGAGCGAGGACGGCGTGCTCACGCCCTGGTTCCGCAAGCCGCAGAGGAAATACGGCACCAGCTATCGCATCATCAATCTCATCGTCGGTCTGCAGATTCTCACCATCCTCGCCAGCCGCGGCAACGTCTATCTGCTGGCTTCGCTCTATGCCTTCGGCGTGATCTGGAGCTTCGCCTTCAAATCTGCAGCCGTTGTGGTGCTGCGCTACACCGAGCCCGAAAATCGCCAGTGGAAAGTTCCCGGTAACTTTCACATCGCCGGTGTTGAGATACCGGTTGGGCTGATCCTCATCTCGCTGCTGCTGTTTGCCACCGCCATCGTGAATCTGTTTACCAAGCGATTGGCGACTATCTCGGGCGTGGCTTTCAGCGTGGCCTTCTTCGCGATCTTCACCATCTCCGAGCGCATCACCAGTCGGCAACATGCTCACGAAGAGTCCGGCCTTGATCAATTCAACGTCGCGCAGAATGCCGAGCTCAATGCCGCCGCCATGGATGTTCGTCCCGGCAACGTCCTGGTCGCCGTGCGCGATCCCCGCAATCTCTACTACCTGCAGCACGTTCTCTCCAAGACCGACACCACGAAAACCGACGTCGTGGTCATGACCTCGCGCGTCTATCATCGCGAGCACTCCTTCAGCGGCAACGAGGAGATGGACACCTCCGAGGTCTTCCGCAAATACGAGCAGGAGCTGTTTACCTCCGTGGTCGCGGTCGCTGAGAAGCTGGGCAGGCACGTTTCGCTTCTCGTGCTGCCGACCAACGACATCTTCGAGGGCATCGTCTCAACCGCACAGCGGCTGCACTCGTCGGTGATCGTCTGTGGCCAGTCCAACAAGCTCACCGCCGACGAACAAGGCAAGCTGACCGGCGATGCATGGGAGCGTTTGGCGGAGCCGCGGCCGCGGTTGCGACTGGTGGTTTACGATCCGCAGGGCAATAAGCACGAATATATGCTGGGCCCGCACACTCCGCGCATGCGTCAGGAGGACGTCGATCTGCTGCATGGATTGTGGAAGGAAGTTACCAGCGATCCGAAATATCGCGAGCTCCACCACTACCACCTGCTGAACGTTGCGTTGCAGGAGATGGCGTCGCGCATGCACAATGGCGGCCTGCGGGAAGACGTGATGAAGGACATCTACGACGAAATTCAGCGCAAGAGCGGCGAGCTCATCGCCGACGACGAGACTCCCACCACGCCGCCGACATAGCTTTAGGCGAGGCAGCGTGACGCCTCGCGTTAACAGGTTCGAGCGTTTTGTATCAGGGCACGACTTCAGTCGTGCCGATAGGCGCAAGTAGATTTGGGCTTTAGCCCCCGATTCTTGACAGGGGCTGAAGCCCCGGAAAAGTTGGTGGGCTCGAGCGGCACGACTGAAGTCGTGCCCTGTTACAAAGCAACAAATCACTATGAAAGCCGTGCTTATAACTCGCGCCGGCGGTCCCGAAGTCCTCGAGGTCCGCGAAGTTCCCGAGCCGCAGCCCGCGCCGGGCGAAGTCATCGTCCGCGTCGAGGCGGTCGGCATCAACTTCGCCGATACCCTGACCACGCGCGGCAGCTACAGCGGCATGCCGCCTCCGCCGTTCATCTCGGGCCGTGAGTTTGCCGGCGTCGTCGAATCCACCGGGGAGCGCGTCATGGGCTACATGCAGTGGGGCGCGGCCGCCCAGAAGATCGCCATGAATCCGGCGCAGCTGTGGCCGCAGCCCAAAGGCTGGACTTCGGTCCAGTCCGCCGCCTTTCCGGTCAATTTTCTGACTGCCTATCTCGCCTATTGGAAGGCCGGCCTCACCGACGACGCGCTCGAACCGAATCGCTGGAGCGACGGCCACCAGCGGCGTGTGCTCATCCACGCTGCAGCCGGAGGCGTTGGCACCGCCGCGATCGAAATCGGCAAGCTGCTCGGCATCGAAACCTACGGCACAACTTCGTCTGAGGAAAAGCTGGAGAAGGTGAAGAAGCTCGGGCTGGATCACGGGATCAACTATCGCGAGGTCGATTACGAGCAGCGCCTCAAAGAGCTGACCAACGGCGAAGGGGTCGACGCGGTCTTTGAGATGCTCGGCGGCGAGCACACCGCCAAGAGCCTGCGTTGTTGCCGCCCGTTTGGCCGCGTGATTATCTACGGCACTGCCACCGGCCAGCGGCATCAGTTCGACTCCGGCGTCATGATGGCGAAGAGCCTCAGCGCGCATGGGCTGTGGCTCAGCGTGTTGGCGAAGGATCGCGATCTAATCCACCGCACCCTGCGCGCCATGCAGCCCTGGATCGACCAGGGCAAGCTGCATCCCGAAATCGGCCACACTCTTCCGATGGAGCAGGCCAGCGAAGCCCACCGTCTGCTGCTCGGCCGCGCCAACTACGGCAAGATCGTATTGCGGATTGAATAGCTGTCGGAGCGGTGGTAGAGCCGGCCTTTAGGCCGGCGTCAAAGCTCTAAGAAATCGGGGAGAGGTGGTCATCGCAAAGATGACCACCTCTCCCCGACACTTTCCCGCAGCTGAAACAGCGGCGCTAAAGCGCCGCACTACCCGACCCAGCCGTCAGCTGTCGGCGATTATTCGCAATAAACAACGGTGTCATCCTGAGCGAAGTGAGGTCGCACCAGCGACCGAACGCAGTCGAAGGACCCCTATCATCGGCACCATGTCGCATCCGACAGTCAACGGCTGATCCGGCGAAGGGCGAAGAGCGAGAAGCGAAGAGCGAAGTCCCCGCTACAATCATCCCGTGGATGCCAAACCCTGGCTGGTGCTGATCCTGTTCTTCGCCGTCTGCCTCGGTGCGGGCGGGCTCGGCTCATTCTTCACCGCCAGCAGCGTTCGTGACTGGTATCCGCGCCTTCGCAAGCCGCCGGGCACGCCGCCCAGCTGGCTCTTCGGGCCCGTCTGGACCACGCTCTACGTTCTTATGGCAATCTCCGCCTGGCTGGTCTGGCGGGAATACGGACGCGGCGCGCTGCCCGCTCTGCTGATCTTCTTCGCGCAACTGGCACTGAATGTTGCCTGGTCCGGTATCTTCTTCGGCTCCAGAATGCCCGGCGTCGCCTTCCTGGAAATCGTGATCCTCTGGCTGGCCATCGCCTTTAACATCTTCGTCTTCTATGGGCTACTGCCGATCGCGGCGGCGATTCTGCTTCCGTATCTGATGTGGGTCACCTACGCGGCCTATCTTAACTTCGGTATCTGGCGGCTAAACCGCGAGTAATATTTCCCTCGTTGCGCGAAACCAAGCCCGTTTTCGCGCGTCTGCATCATAGATACTTGACGACAGAGTAATTTAGGCCCGGTTGCTCCGCTCTCCGCCGCCCATTTACGATAAGCCCAGCGCGCGATGCCTCATTCCAAACAGATCTTTTTCGACCCCAACCGTAAACGCTGGCGCCGTTTGCGGTTGATCATTGATTGCAGCGTCATTCTGGTCACGCTCCTGCTGGTGCTGTTTGTTCTTTCCGTCATCCGCGGATCGTCGGTGCCCGCCGTCGCGCTGCCCATGGTCAAGCGGCCTTATCACGCGCTCAAGCCCGACCAGAAGCGCAAGCCGCCTCGCCGCGTCAACACGCACCGCAAGACCAAGCAGCCGGCATCGGAAGTCGTCCTGAACTCCGACGAAGGCATCCGCGGCGCATTTTATGTGCAATGGGACGCGGCCAGCTTTGCCTCGCTCAAGGAGTATTACCCGCAGATCGACGTGCTGTTCCCTGAGTGGATGCACGTGCTGACCGCCGATGGCCGCCTGCAAGGCGTCACTGAGTTCAACACGCTCTTCGACGTCGTCGATCCTACGGGAAAGCCGCAATCGGTCGACGAAAAGGTGATGTCGTTCCTCAAAGGTGAGAAGGCGGCGACCGAAGTCTTTCCCCTGGTCAACAATTTCGATCCCGTCGACAACAAATGGGATCCCGAGCTCACTGCGAAGTTCATGGGCGATCCCGCCGCGCGCGAGCGCTTTCGCAATGAGCTGCTGGCGTTTCTCGCGACCGATCAGTACAAGGGCATCACGCTCGACATCGAGGCCTTCCCTGAATCCTCGCGCGCTGACTATCTAAAGCTTGTCAGCGAGCTCTACGACGATCTTCAAGACAAGGGATTGAAGCTGTATGTCGCGGTTCCCGTCAACGACAAGGACTTCGACTATGCCAGCGTCGCCAAAGTTTCTGACGGCGTCATCCTGATGAACTATGACCAGCACTATCCCGGCGGCGATCCCGGTGCAGTCGCCAGTCAGGACTGGTTCGTCAAGAATCTGCAGGACGCGCTGAAGGTGATTCCGAAAGAGAAGATCATCTGCGCCGTCGCCAACTATGGGTATGACTGGGCGATGAAGCCGGGGCAGAAGGCGGGAACACCGCCGGAGAACAATCACACCGTCAGCGTTCAAGACGCCTGGCTCGAGGCCTCGGATTCCGACACCGATATCAACTTCGACGACGACGCCATGAACCCGCACTTCGCCTATCTGGATGGCGACATCCGTCACGATGTCTGGTTCGTGGATGCGGTGACTGCGCTGAATCAGATGCGCGCCGCACACTCGCTCGGCATCGATACCTTCGCCCTCTGGCGCCTGGGATCGGAGGATCGCTCGCTGTGGGCGGTATGGGATAAGCCGTTTGAAGCCGGCGCCACCGACAAGCTGAACATCGTTCCGCCCGGCCAGGACGTCGACGACGAAGGATCGGGCGAGATCATTCGCATTCAGTCGAAGCCCACGCCGGGCGAGCGCACCATCACCGTCGATCCCGACACCCACCTGGTCAGCGATGAAATCTTCAAGACGCTGCCCTTGCCCTACGTTGTCGACATGTACGGGGGCACACAGGAAAAGAAAGTCGCGCTGACCTTTGACGATGGCCCCGACCCGACGTGGACGCCGAAGATTCTGGATGTGCTCAAGCAGTACGGCGCCAAGGCGACGTTCTTCCTCATCGGCGCCGAGGTCGAGAAATTTCCCGGCATCGCTAAACGGATTTACAACGAAGGCCACGAGATCGGCAATCACACCTTCACCCATCCCGACGTCAGCAACATCTCCCGGCGCTATTTCGAGGTCGAGCTGAATCTGACCGAGCGGCTCTTCGAGAGCAAGCTAGGCGTGAAGCCTGTGCTGATGCGTCCTCCATATGCCATCGACGAAGCCCCCGATACCGCCGACCAGGTGCGCCCGCTGGAGTGGTCGCAGGACATGGGCTACATCACCGTGGGCGAGAAGATCGATCCCAACGACTGGCGCGACAATCCGCGGCCGACAGCGGAGGGGATTGCGGCCGAGGTAATGAAGAATTTGCCGCCCTGCGCCCCCAACAATCAGGTGCGCTGCGGCAACGTCATTCTCTTCCACGACGGCGGCGGCGATCGCAGCCAGACGGTCAAAGCGCTAGCCATCATTCTCGATGAACTGAAGCAACGCGGTTACCAGGTTGTTCCGGTCTCGGAGTTGATGGGCAAGACACGCGCCGACGTCATGCCGCCCATCAGCACCAATGAACGCTGGTCGGCATGGGTCGACAGTCTTAATTTCTCGCTCTTCGGAGCGGTGCAGTACTTCATCATCTTCGTTTTCTTCGTCGGCGACGTGCTGATGACCGGGCGTCTGGTTCTGATCGGCATCCTCGCCATTTATGACCGCTGCCGGCATCGCGACAGTCCGGACCCGAATTATCAACCCGACGTGGCTGTCCTGATTCCCGCGTATAACGAAGAAAAAGTCATCGAGCGCACGGTGCGGTCAGTTCTTGAGTCGGATTATCCGAAGCTGCGCGTCATCGTGATCGATGATGGCTCGAAGGATGCGACACTCGAAGTCACGCGCGCTGCTTTCCAAGAAGAGATTGCTGCTGGCCGCGTCACCGTTCTGACCAAGCCGAACTCCGGCAAGGCCGACGCGCTGGATTACGGCCTGACGCAGGTGACGGAAGAGGTTTTCATCGGCATCGATGCTGATACGCTCATCGCGCCCGACGCGATCTCATTGCTGGTACCGCATTTCAGCAATCCCAAGGTTGGAGCGATGGCCGGCAACGCCAAGGTCGGCAATCGCGTCGGTCTGTGGACGCGCTGGCAAGCGCTGGAATACATCACCAGCCAGAACTTTGAGCGGCGCGCCCTGAATACCCTGAACGCCGTCAGCGTTGTGCCGGGCGCCATCGGCGCGTGGCGCACATCAGCCGTGCGCGAGGCCGGCGGTTATCAGCGCGACACCGTCGCCGAAGATGCCGACCTCACGATGGCACTGCTGCAAGCCGGCTATTGGGTGAACTACGAAGACCGCGCGCTGGCTTATACCGAGGCTCCCACCACCGCGAATAGCCTGATGCGGCAACGATTCCGCTGGTCCTTTGGCATCATGCAGGCGGTATGGAAGCATCGCGCGGCGGTCAAGCAGAAAGGCGCGCTGGGCTGGGTCGCAATTCCCAACATGCTGATCTTCCAGATCCTGCTGCCGCTGGTCTCGCCCTTCATCGACATCATGTTCGCCGTCGGCGCGATTACGTATTTCGTCGACAAGTATCGTCATCCCGAATCCGCCAATCCTGCCGACTTCCACAAGCTGGTGGTTTACTTCGCGCTCTTCATGGTGATCGACTTCATCGCGTCGACCATCGCCTTCACGCTGGAGCGCCAGCAACCCGGCGGTAAGCGCGACTTCCTGCTGCTCGGTCACGTCTGGCTGCAGCGCTTCGCCTATCGGCAATTGTTCTCGCTGGTGCTGATCAAAACGCTCAAGCGCGCCATCGAGGGCCGCGGTTTTTCGTGGGACAAACTGGAGCGGACTGCGAGCGTGCGCCAGCCGGTCGTGATTCCGCGCGAGAGGCGGGCGCAATGAGTTCCCCAACCACCAAACCCGCGCTCGACATGAGCGTCAAGGTCGCCGGCATCGAATTCAAAAACCCCATCCTCGCCGCCAGCGGCAGCTTTGGCTACGGCGTGGAATTCGAAGATGTCGTGACGCTCAGTCGCCTCGGCGGCTTCGTCACCAAAGGCCTCTCGCGCGAACCTATGGCCGGCAATCCTCCGCCGCGCCTGTTTGAGACCGCGGCCGGAATGCTGAACGCAATCGGCCTGCAGAACATCGGCGCGCGTGGGTTTCTCGAAGAGAAGCTTCCGCTGTTGCGAAAGATCAGCAACATAACCTTTCTGTGCAATGTCTTTGGACATTCGCAGGACGAGTACGAAGACGTGGTTCGCATTCTCAACGACGGCGAAGGCATCGCCGGCTACGAGCTGAATGTCTCCTGCCCCAACACCAAGTGCGGCGGTATCGCGTTCGGCAGCGACCCGAAGATGCTGTCGGAGGTGGTCAGCGCGGTGAAGAAGATCGCGACACGGCCGGTCATCGTGAAGCTGTCGCCGAACGTCACCAGTATCCCCGACATGGCGCGCGCCGCCGAAGAAGCCGGCGCCGACGCGATCTCGCTGGTCAATACTTTCGTTGCCATGGCGATCGACGCCGAAACTCGCAAGCCGCGCATCGCCAACGTCACCGCAGGCTTGTCAGGTCCGGCAATCAAGCCCATCGCGCTGCGCATGGTTTATGAGGCGGCAAAGACGGTCAAGATTCCCATCGTCGGTCTAGGTGGAATCAGCACCCCTGAAGATGTGATCGAATTCCTGCTGGCGGGCGCCAGCGCGATTGAAGTTGGGACGGTCAACTTCTGGGATCCCTGCGCCTGCGAAACGCTGGTCGATTCGCTGGAGAAGTGGTGCCTGGAACACCGCATCGAGAAGATCGGCGAATTGACGGGCGCGCTGCAAGTCCAGTCAGGCTAGTCGCAATACCTTCGCTAGAGCCCATCTCATAAATCGCGTTGGTTTGTATCAGGGCACGACCTTGGTCGTGCCGGACGACGTGGGGTGAATGCGAGGGCTTTAGCCCCTGCAAATAACCCTCAGGGGCTGAAGCCCAGTTCTTATCGCAGTAACGGCACGGCTGAAGCCGTGCCCTGATACAAAGCGATTTATGAGAGAGCTTTGCGGTATTAAGCTATTTACTGATCGCGAGAAGCCGAGCACAACCCGAAGCTCGCAGCTCGTGGCTCGCAGCTGTCTACTCTTCTTCTTCCGTCACTTCTCCGCGCTCGGCCTTGGCGGCAGCTATGATCTTTTCCTGCTGCACCTGCGGCACCATGTCGTAGTGGTGCATTTCCATGGCGAAGCTGCCGCGGCCCTGCGTCATTGAGGTGAGGTCGGTGCCATACGTCAGCATCTCGGCCATGGGCACTTCGGCCTTCACCACGGTTTTGCCGGCCTTGTTGTCCATGCCCTGAATGCGCCCGCGGCGGCTGTTGAGATCGCCCATAATCGAGCCCGCGAACTCATCGGGAATGGTGATCTCGACGTTCATGATCGGCTCCAGCAGCGCGGGCTTGGCCTGCTCCATGGCTTTGCGGAAGGCGATGCGGCCCGCCGTCTTGAAGGACAATTCGTTGGAATCGACGTCGTGATAGGAGCCGTCATAAAGGACGACTCTGAAGTCGACAACGGGAAATCCCGCCAGGAAGCCGCGCTGCGCCGCCTCGACAATGCCCTTTTCCACTGCCGGAATGAAGTTCCTGGGAATCGCTCCGCCGAAGATTTCGTTGACGAATTCGAAGTTCCCGCCGCGCGGCAGCGGTTCCATCTTGATCTTGCAATCGCCGAACTGCCCGTGGCCGCCGCTCTGCTTCTTGTGGCGACCTTGCACGTCGGCGCGGCCGCGAATCGTCTCGCGATACGGCACCTTCGGCGCCTTCAGATTCACTTCGGTGTGATAGCGGTTCTTCAGCTTGGAGACGATGACTTCGATGTGTTGCTGGCCGGTTCCCGCGATCAGAAATTCCTTGGTCTGCGCGTCGCGGAAGAAGCGCAGCATGGCATCTTCTTCCATCAGCTTGTGGATTCCGTTGCTCAGCTTGTCTTCATCGGCACGGGTCTTCGGCTCGATCGCGAACGTGATGGCCGGCTCGGCAAACGTAACCTGCGGATACTGGATGGGCGAAGGTTTGTCGCCCAGCGTGTCGCCGGTCAACGTGTCCTTCAGCTTCGCGACCGCGCCAATGTCGCCGGCGTGCAGCTCGTTCACGGGAACGGCGGTCTTGCCCTGCATTGCAGAAATGTGGGCGAATTTCTCGCTGGTGCTGCGGGTGAAGTTCTGCAGCGTGGCATCGTTCTTCAGCACGCCTGAAAACACCTTGAAGAACGAAATGCGCCCGGCGAAAGGATCGCTGATGGTCTTGAAGACGAAGAGCGAAAGCGGCTCGGAATCGCTGACCTTGCGCTTGGCCGGCTCGCCGTTGTTGGCTGTGGGAGCGGCGCTCACGGCGTCGCGCTCGGTCGCCGTCGGCATGTAGTCCACAATGAAGTCCAGCACCTCGTCCGTGCCTATGTTTCCCAGGCCGGACGCGAACAGTACCGGGAAGATCTTGTCTTCGCGGATAGCATTGTGCAGGCCGCCGACGATGTGCTCCTCGCCGATAGTGCCCTTGTCGAAGAACTCTTCCATCAGCGCGTCGTCGCCTTCGGCTACGAGTTCGATCAGCCGCTCATGCGCAGCCTTGGCTTCCTCAGCCATGTTGGCCGGGATGTCGCCGACCTTCGCCTTGCCGTTACCGCCGATGTCGTAGGTATAGGCCTTCATCCTCACCAGATCGATAACGCCGGTGAAGTTCTTTTCCGCGCCGATCGGCAATTGCACCGGCACCACCGTCCGTCCGAAGGCGTTGGTCAGCGATTCCATCACGCGCGTGTAGTCGGCGCGCTCGCGATCCATGCGGGTGCAGACGATGACGCGTGGCAGCGCCAGTTTCTCGCAATGATTCCAGATGCGCTCGGTCACCACCTCAACGCCGCTGACCGCATCGACGACCACCAGCGCGGCTTCTACCGCCGGCAGCGCCATCTCGGCTTCGTGAATGAACATGTTGAAGCCGGGTGTGTCGACAAGATTGATCTTGGTCTTGCCCCACTCGACTATGCCGGTCGCGACCGACAGCGACATGGCACGCGAGATTTCTTCTTCCTCGTGATCGGTGGTGGTAGTGCCTTCATCCACGCGGCCCAGCCGCTGGGTGGCGCCGGCGGTGTACAGCATGGCCGAGGCAAGCGAGGTCTTGCCCGAGTGCGAATGCCCAACCAGGGCGACGTTGCGAATGTTTGCGCCTTCGTAATTCTTCACGTATGACTCCTTGCGGTGGTAGAGCGGCGTTTCAGCGCCGCATCAGCCGGCCCTATGAAACTGTTACTACGAACTGCGAATCCTTACGTCGCCTGTTCTATTGAAGCCGCACTGTCTCAAGGACAAATTCCCCGGAGGCACACTTGTCATGTGTTCGTAAAACCCCGAGGTTGCCGATGAGGCAAAAAGGCGGGGCACCATGCCGGCCATCAGCCCCTCACGCAACCACGGGCGCGCCTGGAACAGGCCTGTCGCAGGGTGAAGCTGTAACAAACTTGAAATGCTAGCATACGCGCTTAAGAGGGCTCAAACCTGTTTCGCATCACATCCTGCTTGACAACGCTTCTGGTTGTGATACTTTGAGGCACTTATTTATATGGGGAGTGGGGGCTCGCAGCGACGGGTCCGCCGGATGGCGTTGGTTACGGGTTGTTGATTGAGGGCTTCGCACTTGTACTTGCCAAACTGAGCTGCGGTTGGGGTCACCGTAGCTTCTTCCTCGGGACTGTTGTATAGCTCACAAAATTCAACTGGAGGCTTGTATGGCCAATATCGACATTCTTAAGAACGGCGGTGTGATTTCGCAGAACGCCACGTTCAACGCGACTGACCAGGCGATCATCGACAGCCTGACGACCGACGAGGCAAACGCTCTGGTTAGCATCAAAGGAAAGCTCACAGCAGAATTTGTCGCGAACAACATTGGATCTGCCGGCGCGGCAGCCAAGACCATCGGGATTGTTTTCTAGAATGACGATCCTCGCAGATCAGGCGGGTGCGGTTGGCTCAGATGATCTCGGCGCTCTCCCGGAGCGTCGCACGACTTCTCTGAGCCACAGCCGTCGTCTGCGAGGCAAAATCCAGATGGCGCGCGCCGGGCTGGACGCCGCCGCCGAAGCCTTGTGGACCCATCCCCGCCTGCGCGAGATTTATCCCGAGTTCCTCTTCCGCAATCACGCGGTGATTCGCTGCAGCGTTCCGCTGATGAAGGCTGCCGCCGAACGCTGCGAGAAGATGCTCGACACCGATCCGGTTGCTCCCGGCATGCTGGAATACTTTCGCCACCACATTCCGGAAGAGACCGGTCACGACGAGTGGGTGCTGGACGATCTTGCGACCTTAGGCTTTCGCCGCGAAGACATCTTGAAGCGAATCCCGCCCCCATCCGCAGCCGCGCTCGCCGGAGCGCAGTACTACTGGATTCGCCACGTCCATCCGGTCGCGATGCTGGGCTTCATCGCGGTGCTGGAAGGCACGCCTCCGGATGTCGCATTCTTCGAGAGCACCGCAGACCGCATCGGAGTACCACGACGAGCCTTCAGCAACCTTCTGCTGCACGGCAAACTTGATCCTCAACACCGCGACGATCTGGACCTTGCGCTCGACGCACTACCGCTCACCGACGACCATCACGCGTTGATGGGAGTGAGCGCGTTTCAAACCATTCATCTGCTAACCTGCGTCGCCAGCGAAGCTGTACAATGAATCGCAATAAATAAGCTCTTGTTGCGCCGTTCTCCTGGGCCATACGGATGATTGGCAAGACAATATCCCACTATAAGGTCGTCGAGCGCCTGGGCCGGGGCGCGATGGGAATGGTGTATAAAGCCCAGGATCAGAAGCTCGACCGGCCCGTCGCCATCAAGTTCATCTCGCGCGATATCGCTGCCAACGACGAGCAGCGGGCACGCTTCGTGCGCGAGGCGCGCACCGCATCTCTGCTCGACCATACCAACATCTGCATGATTCACGAGTTCGGCGAGACGCCGGAAGGCGATCTGTTCATCGCCATGGCGTACTGTCCGGGCGAGAACTTGCGCACGCGCCTGGAACACGGCCCGCTGCCGCTGAAAGAAGCCGTCCGCATTGCCGAAGCTGTGGCGCAAGGCCTGGCCAAGGCGCACAGCATGGGCATCGTGCATCGCGATATTAAGCCGGCCAACATCATGCTCTTGTCGGATGGCGGAGTGAAGATCGTTGACTTCGGGCTCGCGAAGCTTCCACAGGACATCGGCCTCACCAAAACCGGCGGCGTGGTCGGCACCATTCCTTACATGTCTCCCGAGCAGTTACGCGGCGGCCAGCTGGATCGTCGCACCGATATCTGGTCGTGGGGCGTCACGCTGTACGAGATGCTGGCCGGCGATCGCCCCTTTGAGTCAGGAACCGAAGCGACGATCATGCGGGCGATCATGGATCTGGAGCCGCCGTCGCTGCTGAAGCGGCGTCCTGACGTGCCGATGATGCTGGAGCAGTTGATCAGCCAGACGTTGCGGAAGAATCCGGACGAGCGGCCCAAGGATGCCAACGAGCTGATTGAAGTCTTGCGATCAATCCCGGTGCGCAGCGGTTCGGTGCCGGCCGTCGCGGTGGCTCCGCGGCCGCATGCGTCGGTTGCGGTGCTGCCCTTCATCAACCTCAATGCTGAGCCCGACAGCGAATACTTCAGCGATGGTCTTACCGAAGAGCTGATTCACGCTTTGTCGCGGCTGCCCGGATTGCAGGTGGTCTCGCGCACTTCAGCTTTTGAATTCAAAGGTAAGTCGCAGAATGTGCGCACCATCGGCGAGCAGCTCAAGGTCTCTACCGTCGTTGAGGGCAGCGTCCGCAAAGTCGGAGACCGGGTACGCGTCAGCACTCAGCTGGTCAACGTGAGCGATGGCTATTGCCTGTGGTCGCAGCGCTTTGACTGCAAAATGATGGACATCTTCGACATGCAGGAGGAGGTCGCGGAATCCATTGCCGACCATCTGAAGGTGGAGCTGGGATCGAAAGCCGGCTCCGGCCTGGTCAAGCGGTACACCGAAAACTTCGAAGCCTACGACTTGTATCTGCGCGGACGCTTTCAATGGAACAAGCGCACCCCGGACGGATTTCAGAAAGCGTTGGAGTACTTCGAGCGTTCGCTTTCCCAGGATCCAAAGTATGCTCCGGCGCACGCGGGCATCGCCGACTATCACATTTCCGTAGCCTCGTGGGGACTGGCGCGTCCCACCGAAGCGTGGCCCAAGGCCAAAGCAGCCGCGCTCAGAGCTCTCGAGTCGGATGACAGCCTGGCGGAAGCTCACGCCTCCATGGGCGTCATCCGCATGTGGTACGAGTGGGATTGGAAGGAAGCTGAGCGCGAATTCCTGCGCGCTATCCAATTGAAGCCCGGACAGCCGCTGCCGCACATTCACTACAACCTTCTGCTGGTGCAGAGCGGCCGGTTCGACGAGGCCGAAGAGCAGATTCGGCTCGCGCTGGCCAGCGACCCGCTCTCGGTGCCGGCGAACGTCTATCTCGCCGGGGTCCATCACTATCGCCGCGACTACGATCGTTCACTCGAACAGGCTCGCCGCGCCTTGGATCTTGATCCCAACGACATCGAAGCGCATGTGGTGATGGCGATCAACTACGAGCAGAAGCATCAGTATGCCGAAGCTATCGCCGAGCTGGAGAAGGCGCACAAGCTTGCTGACTACAATCCTCTGATCCTGGGACCGCTGGGATCGTGCTACGGCGGGCTCGGCGACAAAGACAAAGCGCTGACGCTGCTGGAGGAACTGAATACCGCCGCGGCTCAGATCTATGTCGCGCCCATCTCCTGGGTCATGCTGTATCTCGGCATCGGCGACATCGACCACGCCTTCGAGTGGCTGGAGAAAGCCGCCGAAGCTCGGGATGTCCTGCTGTATTACCTGAAGGTTGGCCCCATCTATGACGATATCCGCGACGATCCGCGCTATTTGGATTTGCTGGATCGCGTCGGCCTCGGGGATGACGTCGCGGAGTTGAAGACCGTCACCCAGCACTCGAGCTAACTCCGCGTCGCAACTCGGTAGAGCTGACGTTGAGGTCAGTGTCTTAGGTAAGGATTGGTAGAGCGAACCTTTAGGTTCGCGTCCCGAAGTGGTTTTGAAATTATTGGGGCTTCAGCCCCGACGGGTGTCGCCGGCTGAAGCCGGCTCAACTTATGACGGGGATACGGGACGCTGACCTGAAGGTCAGCTCTACCCGTAAGCCCGCCGGCCGAAGGCGGCCTCACCCATCCGTTTTCCCGACACATACGGATTCCCCGCAATCGTGAATCGCAATGGCCGGTCGGCCGCTTTGGTGATGCCGATGCGCGGCGTCGCAACAATTCTCTCAGGAATGAAACCGTCGTCTGCCAGCCACAAACCAGTTCGCGGTGACGTGAGGTCTCTGTCATTGTCGCGCACGCGCGTGATTCCCAACGCTTCCGACATGCGCCCCGGCCCGCTGGAAATCATCCGCAACTGCGACGGCCGCGGAGACGCAGCCAGATCCAAGTCTCTGGCCAACGCCATCTGCGCCAGTCCGAACACCGGTTCCATTGCGCGAAAGAGCACGCCTTCGCCATAACCTTCCGGCATGCAGGAGACATTCAGGCAATAGTGATTGCCGTAGATGAAATACACGTAGGCGTGCCCGGGTGGGCCGAAGAGCACGGCATTGCGCGCGGTTCGTCCGTTGTAGGCGTGGGCAGCTGGATCTTCCTGTCCGAGGTACGCCTCGTTCTCCACGATTCGTCCCGCGAGCAACGTCCGCCCTTCACGCCGGATCAGCAGCTTGCCCAACAGCTCGCGTGCAACGGTCACGGGATCGCGATTGAAGAATTCGCGAGGAAGAGGTTTCGCGGCGCGCAGCTTCGCAGCCGTCATCGGACTGGATTCTGCATCGGGACTTATAGTTTGACGGCGACCAGCCGCAGCCGCCTGTAATCGATGGTCCACACCCCATTATGAAACAGTGCCGGCCCGGCAAACTGCTCCGTCAAACGAAAGAATTCCTTACGCTGCTCCGGGGCGATGGCATCGAGCGCAAATCGTCCAAACATCTCCAGCCAAAGCTTGAGCCCGCGGTCTCCGCCTTCCAGGATGGTGGAGCGATCGAAGAGCACCGCGAAATCGACCTCCAGTCCATTCGCTTCGAGCAACGGCGCGTACTCTCCGACGGATGGAAACGACCAGGGCAACAACTGTTCCGGATTAGCGACTCCGAGCGCGCGCAGCGCTTGGTAGACGGCATCGAGCAGATGTTGGAGATTCCCGCGCCCGCCCATTTCGAAGACCAGACGGCCGCGCGGCTTCAACGCACGCGCGATGGAGGCAATCGCCGATGGCTGGTCTCGCACCCAGTGCAACGCCGCATTCGACACGACGACGTCAAACTCATTCGCGAAGGTGAGCGCGGTTACATCCGCAACTTCAAACCGCAGTTGCGGGAAATTCTTGCGCGCGGTGGCAATCATGTCAGGCGAGGAATCGATGCCGACTACCTCCGCGCCGAACTGCGTGATCTCGGAGGTGAGCTGTCCGGTTCCACAGCCGACATCAAGGATGCGCTCGCCTGGCTGGGCGTTCAGCAGCACCAGCAGGTCGCGTCCGTACTGCCACACGAAGGAATGGCTGGATTGGTAGAGTTCCGAGTTCCAGACATCAGGTTTGGCGCTCATGTAGAAATTTTAATTCCGCGCGCGTCAGTTTTCTGTGATGCCGGCTTCGCGAGCGCGAAATTTCCAGTAGTCGCCGGCAGTCTCGCTGAGATCGCCGCTAGCTTTCTCGCCGCGAAAGACGCGTGAAACGCCGCGCACCACGCGCCGCATCGGCAACTCGCCTGTGCTGTCGGTCAGGAATAACTCGCCGACCTTGGCGCTGCGGTAATACCAGCGCTTAACCAGCGCGAGATGCTCCATCCATTCCAGCGCGCCGCGCAGTTTGGAAGCTTCGACCGTAGCCAACGCGTCGCTGATGCGCGACTCCATCGACTGTGGCTTGGAGGTGAGAGATGCTTCAGTCTGTTTGCCGACGTTGAGCGCGACGGGATCGCAGATTTGCCCGGCGGCGATTCTGAACAGCATCACCGATTCGCGTTCCGCCGAAGGCTGGATCATCACCCCGTTCAGCTCGTCGAGCCGGCGAACGATCTCCGGCAACTGCGCGACGGCGGCCTTCACCTTGTCGAGGCGCGTATGCATCGCGGCTGCGCCTTCGAAGTCGAGATTGGCGGAGGCATCATCTCTCTGCTGCCCGATTTCGCGGATCAGCGAATGTCCACCGCTTTGGAAGAACTGCTGCACGCGGCCGACCTCGGCAGCGTACTCGTCGTCCGTGCAGCCTTTGAAGCACGGCGCCAAGCACATCTTCATCTCGGAATAAATGCAGCCGGGAAAAGCGGGGTCGGGATGAAGATCCTCGACGCAGCGCCGCATCTTGAAGAGATCGAGCGAGTCGTTGGCGAACTTCTCCGCCGCAACGCGCGTCAGGAACGGGCCGTAATACTGGGCGTTGCTCTTCATGCTGCTGATGCGAGTCGTCACGATCGCGCGCGGATAAGGATTGTCGACGATCAGCTTGACCAGCGGCGCAAAACGCAGCCGCAAGCGCTTGTCATAAGTCTGCGGAAATTCCCGGCGCAGAATTTTGTAGAGCTGGAACGAAGCTTCAAAGTCGGAGCCCGTCGGAGTCCATTCGACAATGCGGACGCGGTCACGGAGATTCAGCTTGCGCGATTGGCCTTCGATGCTGCCCAACAGGCGCTGCAATCGGCGGCGCAGGTTCGAAGTCTTGCCGACGTAGGGCTCGCTGCCTTCGTCACCGCGCAGCACAAACACCGCCGAGCTTGCCGGAGCAGCGGCGAAGAGCTCCGAGTCGCGGTCGGGAAGGAAGTCGAACGGCTGCGATGACACAGGACGATTTTATTTCACCACGGAGGCACGGAGGGCACGGAGAAGACAAAGAAGAAGGGATTAGGGGCTAGGGGTTGGGGGCTAGTAGCATCAGTTTTTTTCGACTCTCGCTATTCCCTAATCCCTAGCCCCTAGTCCCCAGCCCCTCGCTTGCTGTTCCGCTGCGACAGGCGGTACTTCAGTCCTGCTCGCCAAACACCGTTGCGTAGCTCTTGCCGTAAGGGTAAAAGCGGTCCTTCTCGCCGCGCGCCCACGCCGCTCTCTGATCTGGCGTCGTGATGTCCCAATCGGGGCGACATTTCCTGGTCACGGCGCGCAGGTCCTGGCGAACTTCCTCATTGGTTGGCCGTCCCAGGAACCAGTAGCCGTTGTATATCTTGAACACCACCAGCCCCGGCTCCAGGATAATCGTGTGGGGAATCATGGGATTATGCACCGGATCCGTGTACTCGGCGATGTCGAGGTCCTTCTGCACCATGCGACCGGCATCGGACAGGAATGGCCAGTGGGCGCCGACGCCGGTGCGATATTCGTTGGTTTCCGACACACTGTCGGTGCTGATGGTAACCAGACGGCAATAGGACACCTCCAGCTCTCGATGAAGCTGGACCAGCAGCTCCGCCTGACGCCGGTCTTTCGGACAGAAGCCTCCCCGGCTGAGCACCAGGACCATGGGATGCTGCCCCTGCAGATCGGAAAGCTTGCGGCGAGTCGCGGTGTGATCGGTCAACTCGTAGTCCGGGAATACGGAACCCGGGACGATGTCCGCTCTCACGGTCGATCTCCTGTCATCAAGTATGGCTGCAAAATCCCCTCCCTAGCCAAAAGATTGGAAAAAAGCAGGTCCCTCGACTCTGCTTCGCTCCGCTCGGGATGACAGAACGGGGCACCCGTTTGTCGAGGGCAACGAGTTTGATCGCCAGCCCCTGGCCCCAAATCCCTAGTCCCTGGACTTGCTGTTGCGCAGCGACAGCCGTGTCGGCGCGCTGATGCGCTGGAAGTGAGCTTGCTTGGTGTGCTGGCGATAGTCGGGGCCGTCCATCTCGACCTTCTTGCACATCTCGTGCAGGCGCGAGCGCATGCGCTCCCCGATGCGATCGCCTAGGGTTTCCCGGCGCGCAGCGCGTTCTGCATCGGACGGGCTTCGTAGATCATTCACCTCATGGCCGGTGTCTTCCGGGGCGTCCGGAAAGTTGGTAGTGATGATGGTGGTCTTGCTGTCGTTGTAGCGGCTGTTGAGGATGTAGTTGACGGTATCGAAGACCCACTCGGTGGTGCGCACCGCGCCCAGTTCGTCGAGCACCAGCACTTCGGCGTCGAAGATGGGCCGGAGAATTTCCATCTCAGTCGCCTGTACCGACGAGTTGTAGGAGTTCTGAATCGACTTTAGCAGCTCGCGATAATCGCAGAAGTGGCAGTGAATGCCTTTCTCGTGAATCAGGTCTTTGATGATGCCGATCGCCAGATGCGTTTTGCCGACACCGACGGAGCCGACAAACAGCAGCCCGGTCTTGTTCGCCGGATATTCCTCAACAAAGCGGCCAGCCAGCCAGCGCGCGTCGCGGATGCTCTTCTGGTTTTTGTCGTCGGGATCGTACTGGAAGTTGGCCAGATCGCAGTGCTCGTAGCGCGGTGGAATACGCGCAGCCGCCAGCAGACGTTCAGCGCGGCCCTTCACGCGACAATCGCAGCGAACCGCTTCACGCTCCTTGCCGCGCTCGACGGTCTTCCATCCGGTGCCGCCGCAGATGGAACAGATTTCAGTGGGAGTGGTCACGAGACTCATCCAACAGCAGACTACGATGGTTGCGTGAGGCGCGCAACGTCTCCCGCCCCGAGAATCGATTCGAGCTGTTGATGCGTGGTGGAAATTAAGGAATGTCTGTGCAAATGCCGCCGTGAAATGGGAAGCTCTGCTGCTCCGTGATGCGGCCGGATCCTCTTCGAAGGCGAGCCGGAGGGAAATCCTCAGACTAGGCTCACTAGAGCGGGGTGTGCGCCATGAGCACAGGGCCTAATTTCGACGATCGGCAGAAGACCCGACCTGTACCCCGGTTTTGTGCCAGCGGCCTTCTAAAGCCCACTCCGGCGGGTTTCCGTGTTGGCGTTTCTGCCGCCACCTTTCCGCCTTGCCGGTGCAGGAATCGAATAGAGCTGTTGATGCATGGTGGAAATTCCAGGAATGGATGAAGATAGAAGCCGCGAACTCGGCTAAGCGGCTTCATGATGAGGGCGAATCTTCTTGACCTGGTTCCCCACTGCGTTTCTTGCTTTGGCGAGTTCGTACGCGGATTGCAGATTCATCCAGAACTCGGATGTAGTGCCCAGGAATTGTCCCAGGCGCAAGGCCATGTCGGCGCTGATGCCGCGCTTGCGCAAAACGATGTCGTTCACCGTCTGGCAATTAACGCCCACGGCCTTCGCCAGCCGATAGCCCGAGATATTCATCGGCTTGAGGAATTCTTCAACCAGTATTTCTCCAGGATGAACTGTCCAGCCGGCGGGCTTGCGGCGAACCAGAGCCATCTTCTAATCCTCGACCTTCAGTGATAATCGGTGATCTCTACGGCGTAGGCATTGCCATCTCGCCACACGAAGCAAATGCGGAACTGATCGTTGATACGAATCGAGTGCTGTCCGGTACGATCGCCGACGAGGGCATGCAATCGATTGCCCGGTGGAACTCGCAAGTCTTCCAGTTTCGCTGCGCCGTCCAACATTGCCAATTTGCGTTTGATTGTGTCGCGGAGATTAGCGGGAGGCCATTTCCCCGGCTTGTCGCTCTCCCAAAACCTTCGCGTCTGTTCATCCGCAAATGACTTGATCACGCGATCAAAATCCAGACTACAGCGTAACGGTATTCATGTCAAACATGAATACATGTGAAGGATGAATACGGGCCGCGAGCTATCCGTGCCCGCCCGACAGTTCGCGCACAATCGAGCTCACGAATTGTTTGGCGTCGCCGAACAGCATCAGCGTGTTGTCGAGGTAGTAGAGCGGGTTGTCGATGCCGGCGAAGCCCGGATTCATACTGCGCTTGATGACCATTACCGTGTGTGCCTTGTCGACATCGAGAATCGGCATGCCGTAGATGGGGCTGCCAGGATCGGTGCGCGCGGCCGGATTGGTAACATCGTTGGCGCCGATCACCAGGGCCACGTCAGTTTGCGGAAAGTCGCCGTTGATCTCGTCCATTTCGATCAGGCGGTCGTAAGGAATGTCGGCTTCGGCCAGCAGCACGTTCATGTGGCCGGGCATGCGTCCAGCCACCGGATGAATGGCAAAGCGGACGTCCACTCCCTTCTTGGTGAGCAGGTCATACAATTCGCGAACCTTATGCTGTGCTTGCGCGACAGCCATGCCGTAACCGGGAACGATCACAACTTTGTCGGCCGCCGCAAGAATTGCGGCCGCGTCTTCGGGCGTGGCGCTGCGCACGGCTCGTTCTTCTTTCACGGCGGCCGCCGAGGTCTGCACCTGGCCGAACGCTCCGAACATCACGTTGGTGAAGGAGCGATTCATGGCTTTGCACATGATCACCGAGAGAATGAAGCCGGAAGATCCGTCGAGCGCTCCAGCCACCACCAGCACCTTACTGTTCAGAACAAATCCCAGGAGCGCGGCAGAAAGGCCGGCGTAGGAATTCAGCAGCGAGATGACGGTAGGCATGTCCGCGCCGCCGATGGGAGTGACCAGCAACACTCCGAAAATCAGCGCCACAACCACCATGATCGGGAACAGTATGGCGTTTCCCGGATTCACCACCAGCGCCACGGCCAGCCCCAGCGCTCCCGCCAGCACGGAGAGGCTGACGATATTCTGCCCGCGATAGACGATCGGCCGCTGCGGCAGGAGCTCCTGCAACTTGCCGGCGGCGATCAGGCTGCCCGTAAAGGTGAGCGAGCCGATGATGACTTCCAGAGAGATTTCGCCCATTGCAAAGCGCGTGACCGGAGCCGTGCCCACATAGAACTCGGCGATGCCGATCATGGCGGCCGAAAGCGCGCCAAACGCGTGGCTCAGTGCGGTTCGTTGCGGCACCGCGGTCATCTGCACCAGACCCAGAGGGACGCCGACTCCGGCGCCGATGATCAGCGGGATGAGCACCCACTTGTAGTGAGCCACCTCGGGGTTGAAAAGTGTAACCACCACCGCCAGGGCGGCGCCGATTTCTCCCGCCAGAACGCCCCCGCGCGCAGTCGTCGGCGAACTCAGGAACTTGAGCGAAAGAATGAAGAGGACGACCGCGACAATGTAGGCGAAATCGAGATACTGCTGCAACGCGAGCTGGTTCATGATTGTTTCGATCCGCGAGACTTGAACATGCGCACCATGCGGGCGGTGATCAGGAACCCGCCGACCATATTGCTGAACGAAGCCGCCACGGCGATCGCACCCAGCACCGTGGTGAGCGGCGTCTCCTGCCGGCCGGCGATGATGATGGCGGCAACCACCACGATCGCGTCGAGAGCGTTAGTCAGTGACATGAGGGGCGTGTGGAGGAGCGGGGAAACGCGGACGATCACTCCAAACCCCACAAACCCGGCAAGGATAAAGACGTACAGATTAGAAATGAAATCCGGTGGCATTTTGGTTTCTCTCCATTTCTCGGCGCCTTGGGCCGCCGAACACGTACCAATTACTGCGCCGCTAAGGCCGGCAGATTGTAGAACTCGCGCACGCGCTGGTTGACGATGTCGCCGTCCTGGGTAACCAGCGTGCTGCGCGTGATTTCGTCCTCCATATTCAGCTGGAGCTTGCCATCCTTCACCAGCTGAGCCGAGAAAATTGGCGAGATTCTTGGCATATACCTGGCTGGCATGGTATGGCACCGTGCTGGCGAGATTGATGGTGCCAACAATCGTGACTCCATGTTCCACGACGGTTTCGTCAGGCCGCGTCAACTCACAGTTGCCACCGCGCTCGGCGGCAAGGTCGACAATCACGGAGCCGGGCGACATTGCGGCGACCATCTCTTTGGTGACCAGCACAGGAGACTTCTTGCCGGGAACGACCGCAGTCGTGATCACCACATCGCTTTCCGCGACGACTTTGCCCAGCAACTCGCGCTGCTCTTATAGAACGCCTCGTCCTGCGCCTTGGCGTAGCCGGCCGCATCCTGCGCGTCGGACACTTCGATGGGCAACTCAACGAATCGCGCCCCCAGGCTTTGCACCTGCTCTTTGACGACGGGACGCAAATCGTAGGCTGAGACGACGGCGCCGAGGCGCTTCGCCGTCGCGATTGCCTGCAGGCCGGCGACGCCCGCACCGATGACCAGCACGCGCGAGGGCGTTATGGTGCCTGCCGCCGTGGTCATCATGGGAAAGATTCGAGGCAGCTTGTCGGCCCCGACTACGACGGCCTTATAGCCGGCGAGGTTGGCCATGGAGGAGAGCGCGTCCATGCTCTGGGCGCGAGTGATGCGCGGCATCAACTCGACCGAGAACGAGGTTGCGCCAGTGGCCGCAATTTCCTCGAGGGTACGAACATCGCCCAGCGGCCGCAGGAAGCCAATCAGGATCTGACCCCGGCGAAGCAATGCCAGATCGGCTTGACCGGTGCGATCGTTTGCGCCATGCGACAGTACTTGCAGGATGATGTCGGCGGTACCGAAGACATCGGCCCGGGTGGGCAGGACCTTGGCGCCTTTATCGGCGTATTGCGAGTCGAGATAACCAGCCTCGCTGCCGGCGCCCGCCTCGATCACGACCTCCAGCCCCAGCTTGGCGAGATTGGCAATCCCGCCGGGCACCAGCGCCACACGCCGCTCCCCTGGATAACTCTCGCGGGGAACACCGACAATCATAGGCCCTCCTTGGATTGAGCCACTTAGCCTGGCTGCCGAAGAGAAACATCTAGAGGCAGACCTACCCCAACGGCTGCCAGCAGCCAGAAAGGAGCATTCTACGCAGCGTATCGGGAAAGTCCAGTGCTGTGGGATATGAGACGGTTCTCTGGAACCCATCTCATAAATGATTTTCGCGAATTGGAGGTTTGTGTCAGGGCACGACCTTGTTCGGGCCGAATCAGATACAAGAAAGAACTCGGGCTTCAGCCCCTGTACCACAAACCGCAGGGGCTAAAGCCCGCTCAGACAAAGTTCTTTCGGCACGGCTGAAGCCGTGCCCTGACACAAATCGATCTGATAGGCTTTAGCGTCGCCGGCTCTCACCGATTGCGGCGGTACTCGCCGTGAGGGATGAGTTGGCCTTTCGACGGATCGCGATTGTATTCGTAGACCCAGGCGAGCAAATGGCGGTGGTTATCGAGCCAGATCATGTGTTTCTTGCGCACGAAAAGGCTCTTTTCAGGATGAAGCTCGTCGAACTCTTCGTATATGTCGAGTTTGCGGAGCAGATTCATCCCATCCACGAATTCGTACACCTGTCCAACGATCTTCGACGTACTCTCCCAGCCGAAGATCGCCCCGGGATAATCGCCAAAGTCATATAGGTGGCCGTAGGTCCAGCCATCACCTACCAGGCGCAGTTTGCGGACGGCGCGCTCGATCTCCGCCGGTGCGTCACCGGGCCTCAGCGTTCCGTAAACGAAAAGATAGTTGGTCATAATGATCGCAGTCGTGGCGTTAACGGCTACCGATGCTGCTAGGGCATGATAATGCGGCTTCCGGTCTCAGCGGCGGTGTCAACCGGCCCGGTCGGCGGAAAGCGGTCGTACATGAAGTCGATGAACCCGCGCGCCAGCGGACGTCCTGATGTGTGCAGAGAAATCCATCGCAGCGTAAACACCAGCACCTTCAGTACGTCTCGATCCTTGAGCGAGGTGTAGCCCTGGTTTTGCGATTCCACCTGGCGAAACTCCCGCAACAGCTCGTTGAGCACATTGATGATGTGCTGTTGCGCAGGATTGGGAGTCGCTTCCTGGTAAACCAGCCCCGAGGCCAGCAGCGTCTGATAGCTCTTGGCCATATTGGACAGCGCGCCGATCAGGTCGCGGTCGTGCAGGTTGCGATCCGAGTGCGTGATTCGGGCCAGCGTCTGCGCAATCCCCGCCATCAGCGGCTCATGCATCGCCAGAAACTCCTGGCCGATTTCGACTGCGGGGAAAAGCTCCTCGGGCAGCGGCGCGGCGAATTCACGCGGCTTCTCATGCTGGCGCGCCTGTTGCAGGTAGGGACACTCCGCGGGGCAATCGAGCGTGACCTCGCGCTGCTCGCCGCAGCATTGGGCACAGATCCGATCGTGCAGGGCGAGACAGAAGCGCTTTTCCTTGCGAAGATGGCAAATCGCACAGCTCAACCAGCACCTCGGTGTCAGGCTTCGGCAGGTCGAAGCCTCATTCATTATGACATTCCGGTCAGGGGGAACGCCGGAAACCGCATGGACGTTGCCTTTTCGAGCGCTGCCTGTGGAAAAACCGCATAAAATATGGCGAAAAATGCTTTGCACGCGTGGGAGCTTGGTATACGATACGCAGAAGTCGAGCATTCTTACGGCTCAATAACCTTCAAGGAGGATTACGAATGGCAACTGGCATGACCAAGACCCAGCTCGTCCGCCACATGGCTGAGAAAAACGAGCTAAGCAATAAGCAGGCAGCTGCGTTTCTAGACGCGCTGGCGGAAGTAGCTATCAAAGAGACGAAGAAGAGCGGTGTATTCATCGTTCCGGGTCTGGGCCGTTTGGTAAAGTCCAACCGCAAAGCGCGCATGGGACGCAATCCGCAGACCGGCGAAGCAATCAAGATTCCTGCCAAGGTTGTGGTGAAGTTCCGCGTAGCCAAGGCCGCGAAAGACTCGATCGCACCCAAGAAGTAGTTCGCGTGTTTTTCACATATCCCAGGCCGGCCTCGCGCCGGCCTTTTCATTTTGGGAGCTATCGCTTCTCAGATGTCAGTTTGGGATTCCCAGTTTCGTTTCTCTACTTCGGGTCGGTCAGTTCGTGCTAGAGTGGCCTCGCATGAAGCTCGAATATCTTGCCGAAGGTTCGCCCGATTGTCCGCTGGTCCGCCTTTACGAATTCGATGCCACGGGAGCCAAGCGCCTGCGCGAGGCGTTTCGCTCACTCGCTGACGGCTCGCGTCAGGACATTCCACTGCATGAGGAGTGGTGGGTGGAGTCGATTGCAGGATGCCATCTTGATCTGCGCCTGGGAACGCGAGACTTAGGCGTTGTGGAGCGATTGCCCTCGAAGTTCGACTTCGTGCAGACGCCGGAATCCTGGTCGGAGATCGCCGCGAAGGTCGATCCCTTCTGCGCTGGGCAATCGCCCGAAAATTTCGCATGGCTGGATGAAGAGGGAGAAGCGTCGCTTCTGCTCTCGCCGAGCGGCAGGTGGTAGCACCGTGAATTCGCCCGTCGAGTCGCGCTAGAATTGGCTCAGCCCTCGAGTGAAGGTGGGGAAATGTCGCAAGCTATCGAAGTCATCGTGAAAGATCCCGATATCCTCGGTGGCACACCGGTATTCCGTGGAACCCGCGTTCCCTTCCAGGCTTTGCTGGATTATCTGGAGGGAGGCCAGACGTTGTCGGAATTTCTGGACGACTTTCCCAGCGTGAGCCGCGAAGCGGCGATCTCGGCACTGGAAGCGGCGAAGTCGCTTCTTGTCGGCCAACTGAGATGAGGATTCTTCTCGACGAATGCATTCCCAAACAGTTCAAGTCGTGCTTCGGGGGACATGACTGTTTGACTGCAGCGGAAGTTGGGCTGGCGGGCCTCAAGAATGGCGAGCTCCTCACCTTGGCTGAGCGCGAAGGCTTTCAGGTCTTCGTGACTTTGGACAAGGAAATCCGTTATCAGCAAAACCTTGCTGGGCGCAGCCTTGCGATTATCCTCATCCGCGCCAAATCAAATCGCCTGGTCGACCTGCTACCTCATGCCGATTCGTGCATCGCAAGTTTGGACTTGCCTCCGGGGCAGGTTGCGGTAGTCGGTGGCACCTAACTCCGTTACAGGCCGTTTGGAGTCCCGAAGAACCGTTCCACCGCTTTCAAGTCAGTAGTGCGACTGTACTTCGGCAGGCTGTTGAGGAAGACGTTCCCGTATTGCTTCTTCAGGATGCGGTTGTCGAGCAGGCATAGCAGCCCGCGATCGTGCAATGACCGGATCAATCGTCCAAAGCCTTGCTTCAGCGAGATCACCGCGCTCGGAACCTGATATTCGTAGAACGCGTTGCCGCCGTCTTCATCAATTGCTTTGACCCGCGCCGCGACCACTGGATCGTTGGGCACGGCGAACGGCAGCTTGTCGATGATGACGCAACTTAGCTGGTCACCCTGCACATCAACACCCTGCCAGAATGATGACGTCGCGAACAGCACCGCATTCGGCGTAAGCCGAAATTCTTCCAGCAGCGCGTTCTTGGGCGCACTGCCTTGCAGCAGCATCGGGAAGCCGAGCTCACCGAGCAGGCTCTCGTAAAGTTGATGCATCAGCGCATAGCTGGTGAACAGGCAGAACGCGCGCCCCTGCGTGATCTCCAGCAATCGGCGCACGCGCTGCGAGGCCTGTTCGACGAAGCGCGGATCGCGGGGATCGGGCAGATCGGGCGGAACGTATAGCAGCGCCTGGCTCTCATAATCGAAATGCGAAGGTACAACCAGCTCGCGCGCGTGCTGGATGCCCAGCCGGTTGCGGATGTATTCGAATCCGCCCGCAACGGCAAGCGTCGCCGAGGTCAGTACCGCCGACTCGAGATGCTCGAAGAGCACATTGCGCAGGATGTCTGACACCGTGATCGGTGTGGCCTGCAGAAACACATTGTGCTGTCCGCCGCGGCGTCCCTTGGCTTCGCCCGTTCTTGACGAGTGGAAGTCGCCGCGCCGCTCGATCCAGAACACCGTATTGCGTTGCTGTTCTTCCAGAATAAAGCCGAGCTGCACCTTCAGCTCGTCGACACGCCGTGCGAGCGCATGCACCTCGTCGGGCTTCTTGGGAATGGCTTGCAGCTCGGTATAGAGATGCAGCAACGCGTTCTGCAAGCCGAGATACTCTTCGCCGTTTTCCTCCAGGAATTCGGCGCGGTTCTCGAAAGCGAAGCGACCCTCGCCCGGCGGCAGCAAGGCGAAGAACAGTTGCGAGTGCTGGCGAACCGTCGCCGATGCTTGCAACACATCGGCAACGGGAATGTCCGCGCGGCGCAGCGTGTTCTCGACATCGCGCAACAAATCGTCGACCTTCAGATTGGAGACGGTCACGCCGAAGTAATCGGCAGCCACGTCCTCCAGTTCGTGCGCTTCGTCGAAGACCACGATTGCTGCATCGGGCAATACGCCGGCGTCGGGCGCGCGGTCGGATGCAGATTTGATCGCGAGATCGGCGCAAAACAGATGATGATTGACGATGATGATGTCGCTCTCGGCAGCGCGGCGGCGCATCTCGGTAATGAAGCAGCGGTCAAACTGCTGGCACTCGGAGCCGATGCAGCGATCGGTGCGCGCGTCGAGCTTGGGCCACAGATGGCTGGTCTCGGGCAGGTCGGCGAGCTCGGCACGATCGCCGGTTTCGGTCGTCTTCTCCCATTCGCTGATGATGTGGAAGTGGCTGATCTCCTCCAGACCGTTCAGCACCGGCTGCGACGTGAGGTCGTAGAGCTTCTTGCGGCAAAGATAATTGCCGCGACCTTTCATGTAGCAGACGCGCAGCTCGCCAAGATGCTCCTTCAGGAACGGAATGTCCTTGAAGAAGAGCTGCTCCTGCAGGGTTTTTGTGCCGGTCGAGATGATGACGCGCTTGCCGGAGCGAATGACCGGCAGCAAATACGCCAGTGTCTTTCCCGTTCCGGTGCCGGCTTCGACGATGAGGTGTCGCCGTTCCTGCAGCGCCTGCTCGACCGCTTCGGCCATTTGCAGCTGCCCGCGGCGAAACTCGTACGCCGGATGGGTGCGCGCCAGCAATCCTCCCGGCCCGAAGAACTGGAAGAGCGATGGAAGTCGCGCGGCCAACGCGGCGGATTGTGAGGTGGAGGACACGGGGGTGCGGACCGTGTCCCTATAATAGCTGTTTGGTATAGAGCCTCTGAAGGAAGCTGATGAGTCGTCGTGTGAAACTCGAGTCTAGTAGCTCCGCCGGTCCGGGAGCGGCGCACCTCCCCACGCTAGCCATTGTCGGCCGGCCGAATGTCGGCAAGTCGACGCTGTTCAATCGGCTGGTGAGATCGCGGCGTGCCATCGTCGGTGACGAGCCCGGCATCACGCGCGATCGCATTTATGGCCAAGCGGAATGGGCGGGACAGACTCTGCGCGTGGTGGATACCGGCGGCATCGTCCCCGACGATCAGGCGCTGATCCCATCGGAGATCTTTCGCCAGGCCCGCGTTGCGTTGGATGAGGCGGATGCGATCGTGTTGGTAGTCGACGGCCGCACCGAGCTCGCATCACCCGACATCGATCTGGCGCGGCTGCTCCTGAAGACGGGCAAGCCGCTGCTGCTGGCGGTGAACAAGGTCGACACCCCGAAGCTGGAGCCGTATGCCGAAGAGTTTCGGCGGCTGGGAATCAAGGAGCTGTTTCCGATCTCGGCAGAGAACGGAAATGGACTAGCCGAGCTGTTGGAACATGCTTTGCGCGTCATGCCGCGGGCTTCGTCGACAGACGATTCGAGCGCTGCGGACGAACCGCAGATCCCTCCGCTCGGACTAAAGTCCTCGGTCGGGATGACCAAGGAAACGGGAATCGCGGCCGCAGGTTCCGCGGCAGAAGAGGACGGAGAAGGCAACGAAGGAGAGGCCGCAACAGCAGACGAAGCGGAGCGCGAGACCAAGGTCGCGATCATCGGCCGGCCGAATGTCGGCAAGTCGACGCTGCTGAATGTCCTGACCGGGACCTCGCGTGCGATCGTTTCTCCGGTAGCGGGAACCACGCGTGATGCGGTCGATGAGTCGCTAGAGCGCGACGGCCATGCGTATCGCTTCATCGACACCGCCGGCATTCGCCGTAAAGGCAAGACCGAACTGATGGCCGAAAAGCTGTCGGTGGTGATGGCGCGCAAACATCTAGAAGCCGCGGATGTGGCGCTGATGATCGTCGACGCGACCGAAGGCGTGACCTCGAGTGATGCGACAATTGCGGGCTATGCGCACGAGAGTGGGCGCTCGTTGATCGTCGTCATCAACAAATGGGACCTGGTCACGGAAAACAGCAGCGATGGCAAGCCGCCGGCCGAGCGCAGCATTTATGAAGAGCAAGTTCGGCGGCATCTGAAGTTTCTGTCCTATGCGCCGCTAGTGTTTGTTTCGGCAACGACCGGCAAGGGAATCGACAAGCTCTTCTCGACGCTGGAACTGGTTGCGCGCGAGCGGCGCAAGCGCATCGGCACCGGTGAGATGAATCGCTTCCTGAGCCGCATCGATTTCGAACGCGCCTCCGTACCGGTTGCCAAGCGCGTGAAGATTTATTACATGACGCAGGCTGCAGTCGCGCCGCCAACCTTCATCCTGTTCACCGATCGCCTGGTGAAGCTGCACTTCTCCTACGAGCGGTTTCTGGAGAACCAGATTCGCGCGGCATTCGGATTTGTGGGCAGCCCCATCTGGATCAAGAACCGCGCCCGCGGTGAGCGGAAAGGGAAATAGCAAAAAGCTCACGTTACTGGCCGGACGTCGCCAACAGAGAACGTAGTTCTTACGCCTTTATCTTCGGCTTTGCGAAGTGCCATTACCAGCCATCGCTCCAATTCCTCTAATGCGCGCTTACATACCAGAGCGTGGCGTTGTTTCTTATCGCGGATGCGGCGGCGAGTCTCTTCGTCAAGCGGCTGAAGCAAATCGAAAGTAATATTTGCCGGCTGGAAGTTCTTTGCGTCGGCGTGGCAGATGTAGTTGATCAGCGCGCCAAAGGCGGTGGCGCGCGGCGGTGGAATCGGTGCGACGTCGGCCGACAGCGCAGCGCCATGAATTCCCGCGAGCAGGCCGGTAGCAATGGATTCGACGTAACCTTCCACTCCGGAAATTTGGCCCGCGAACAATACATTGGGATGCTGCTTCATCTGCAGCGTTTCAAGCAGTAGCGTTGGGCCGTTGATGTAGGTGTTGCGGTGAATTTGGCCGTAACGCAGGAATTTCGCATTCTCCAATCCTGGAATCATCCGCAGAATTCGTGCCTGCTCGCCGAACTTGAGGTGATTCTGGAAACCTACCACATTGTAGGAGTCGGCTCGGAGATTCTCCTGCCGCAGCTGTACCACAGCGTAGGGGATGCTGCCGGTGTGCGGATTTCGCAGGCCAACCGGCTTCATGGGACCGAAACGCAGCGTGTCGCGACCCCGGCGCGCGATTTCCTCGATGGGCAAACAGCTTTCGAAATAATTCAGGTTCTCCCAATCTTTGGCGTCGACCGATTGCGCCTCCAGCAGCGCATCGAGAAATCGGTCGTACTCATCTTTCGTCATTGGGCAATTGATGTAATCAGCGGTGCCCTTGTCGTATCGCGCAGCCATGTAGACGCGCGACATGTCGATGGAATCGGCTTCAACGATGGGACTGATGGAGTCGTAGAAGTAGAGCTGTTCACTGCCGCTCAGGCGCAGAATCTCGCTGGCCAGCGCGTCGCTGGTCAGAGGTCCGGTGGCGACTATTGTGATCGCATTGGTTTCATCGATGCGCGTGACTTCCTCGCGGAGGATCTCGATCAGCGGCTCGCTTTCGATTGCGGCGGTTACCGCCTCAGCAAACTTGTCACGATCGACCGCGAGCGCGTGTCCGGCGGGGACGGCCGTCTGGCTGGCGATTTCCATCAGCAAGGAACCGGCCCGCCGCATCTCTTCTTTCAGCAACCAGGGCGCAGTGTTTTCGGTGTCGGATTTCAGCGAGTTGGAGCAAACGAGTTCGGCAAAATTCGCCGTCTGATGAGCCGGCGTGGAACGCACTGGCCGCATCTCGAACAGTTGCACGGGAACGCCTCGGCGGGCGCACTGCCAGGCAGCTTCCGAGCCGGCGAGACCGGCGCCGATGATGCGAATGGGCTTGGGCATGAGAGATGTCGCGAAGGTATTGGGTTATTATACGAGCCCATAAAGGAGACGCCGATGGCAAGACTTCCTTACGTCGAGATGGATGGAGCTCCGCCCGAGGTGCGCGAGATCTACGAGAAGGTGCTCAAGGGCAAGGTTGGCAGCGTGCAGAAGCTGCTGGCACACCGCCCGGAGATGCTGGGAAAATTCCTGGCGTTCTACGGGAGCGTGGGAAAGTCGCTGGACCGCCGCGTGTACGAGACCGTGTATATCCGGATCTCCGCGATGAACGGCTGCAACTATTGAATGCAGCACCACATCGCTTCGTCGAAGCGAGTCGGGCTGACAGCCGAGGATTGGCAGGCGCTGAAGGCGGGCGATTACGGCCGCTTCAGTCCCAAGGAGCAGGCGGCGCTGAATTTTGCGGATAAACTCACGCGCGAACTGAAGAACATCAATGACGCCGACATCGAGGCACTGAAACAACATTTTTCCAACGAGCAGATTGTGGATCTGGATGTGCTGGTCGGGCTGGTGAATCTGACCAATCGACTGACCGATCCGATGGGCGCGGATTTGGAGTTCCCGGCAGAGAAAATCTAGTGCTCGCGAGTATTCACCACGGAATCACGGAGGGGACGGAGTTTTATAAAGTTTCCGATTTCCTGCTGCACTCTTCGCCATAACACAGTGTTAGCTTGCTGGCGTTTTCCGTGCTCACGCGGCGATGGATCACCCTACAGGATCACGCGCTCATCGCCGACGCGGCGGGTGACCCGCTCACGGTCGAGATACTCCAGCAGTGGAATGGCATGTTTTCGCGTGATGCCGAAGAGGTCCTTGAAATCTCCCACGTTGAGCTTCGGGGTCTTTGCCTTCTGCGCGGCGATCTGCCGGCGTAGCGCGTCGAGTGCATCGCGGTGAAATACCAGCTCATCGCCAAGCTTTACCAACACGCGATCGCGCAGCAGTAGAGTGACAATCTTCTGCGCGCGAACTTTGTCGACCGGCAACGACGCCAGCACTTCCTTCAGCAGCGGCACCTTAAGCCGGCGGCAGCGAAGGCTCGCTCGATCTGCGCCTTGGACACCGCTTCCTCGTCACGCAGAGCTACGCCCTTGCCGGCCGCGTGCACAATCTCGCCGTTGACCTCGAGTTTCCGGTCGCGAACCAGCGCCTCCAGCACCCCGCGAAAAGCTTCCTGCCGCAAGCCGAGGGTTTCGCGCAACTGCTCCTTGCTGATCCCCTGCACCAGCGGATTCGATTTGTGGAACTGTTCGACGCTCGCTGACATGCGGTCGCGCAACGCTTCGACAATGACCTTCGACAGCATGAGGTCGTCAAAGCGAACAAGTCGGCCGACTTTGTCCAGCCCGTCGGCGAGCTGATTGATCTTCGCGGCCAGTAATCCGGTTTCAGCCACGGCATTGGAGATTGACAGGCCGTCCTCGCGACGGCGCGAAACCCGCGCCAGCAGTGAGTCTTCAGGATTGGCTTGAGCGACAGCCTGCAGGAATGCCAGCCGTTCCTCGGCCCGGGTGCGGCGCGGCTGCTCCGCCGCATCCAGGATCTCTGCCGCCGCCGATGGTGATGACTGGCGAGAATTGCCGAACGATGAATCGGTCGCCGGGCAGCAGCAGGAGTGGGTCGTCCAGCGTCAGCCGTGCTAATGCGGATTCGCCGGGCGGCAATTGTTTTGCGCCAAGCAGGCTGACGGTCGCGATGGTCTCCGCGGTGAAGGAGTGGAAGTGCACGCGTGCGCGGTCACGCAGCGGCTTGGCGAAGCGCAGCAGATCGAGCGAGACGCTGATGTGTTGGGTCGGCTGGAAGAGTTGCGGCGGTGTCAGCATCATGCCGCGCGCCAGTTCCGTGGTGTCGATGCCGGCGAGATTCAGGGCGGTACGCTGGCCGGCGATGGCCTGCTCGGAGGCGGCGCCATGTACCTGCACGCCGCGCACTCGCACCCGCTTTCCGCCGGGATGGACTTGCACCTCCTGATCCTTGTGCACCGTACCCGAGATCAGCGTGCCGGTAACAACCGTGCCGAAGCCTTTCATGGTGAAGACGCGATCGATGGGCAAGCGAAAGACCGCGGTTGAATCTTTCGCCGGAGCTTCAGCGGCCAGACGCGCCAGCTCTTGCTCTCAGGTGGTCGAGGCCCGCTCCGGTCTTGGAACTCACGGCGACGATTGGCGAGTGAGCCGGATCGAGAAACGAGCCCTTGAGGAAATCCGCAGCCTCCATCCGCACGACGTCCAGCGTCTCCGCATCAACCAGATCGGATTTGGTGATCACGGTTATGCCGCGTCGCAGGGCGAGCATGCGGCAGATATCGAAGTGCTCGCGGGTCTGCGGCTTGATCGACTCGTCAGCCGCGATCACCAGCAAGACAACATCGATGCCGCCGACGCCGGCCAGCATGTTGCGGACAAAGCGCTCGTGGCCGGGCACATCGACGAAGCCGACGCGAATACTCTCCCCGCCGGGGCCGACCAGGTCGAGGTTGGCGAAGCCGAGATCGATGGTGATGCCGCGCCGCTTCTCCTCGGCCAGTCGGTCGGGATCGATGCCGGTAAGCGCGCGTACCAGCGCACTCTTGCCATGGTCGATATGGCCCGCGGTCCCAACGATGACAGCCTTCACATCGAACAGTTTACCCCTGCTTTTGTGGAACTCTGCTGGGCGCGAGGTGGAATGGCTTTAGGGAGTGGCGTGTGCGAAAATAGGAGCAGTAACTAAGCACGGACTCCCGGGTTTACTAGGGTTGCGCCGAGCCCAAGGAAGTTTTGTCTTCTGTGGGTCGAGGGGCGTCTAATGTACTCGAACTCCAGGCGTACTTGATCCATACGGATGTCATCAATCCTCACACCGCCAGATCGACAACAGTCTCATCCCGCGCGAGAAGACCGCCAGGTTGCGCTGTCGGATGCCCATGCCTTCTTTGACGCCGAACTGGCGCCACATCTGCTCATTCAGCTGGAAGATGATCTGGAGCGCTCGCGCATGCGCGAGGCGTTCTGGATTTCGGTGGCCGTCCACCTGGCAGTGGTGCTGTTCCTGTTTTTCACACCGAAGATCTTCCCCGGCATCAAAGGCGTGGTGCTGATTTCGCCTGAGGACCTGATGCGTAATCAGCAGATGACGTATCTCGATCTGCCGCCGGACATGCAAAAGGCGCCGAAGGTCGCGCCCAAGACCGACGTGCTGTCCGACAAGAATCGCATTGCGGAGAGCCGGCATCCCACGCTGGACAAGAAGACGTTGGAAGAATTGAAGCGCGCCGGTCCGCCGAAGCTGCCGTCCGCCCCGGCACAGCAACAGGCTCAGGCAGCGCCGCAACCGGCGCAGCAGGCACCGCAACAGCAGCCGAACCAGGGCCAGCAGATGGCGCAGCTGCAGAATGCGATTCCGCAGGACAATCCTCGCCTGCCAACTCAGCAGCAAGGCACGCCAAATTTTAGAGCCATGATGTCTTCGCCCGGCGGCGCGGTTGCAGAGGCGGCTCGCGAGGTTGCCGCAGGGCGAACCGGTGGCAGCGCTGGTAGTGGCGGTTTCTACGGCGCCGGTCCAGGTGGTTCGGCGCTGAAGATGGGGCCGGCTGAGGTGCTCAGCGACACCCAGGGCGTCGATTTCGGGCCGTACCTCTCGCGCGTGCTCGACGCGGTGCGGCGAAACTGGTACAACCTGATCCCGGAAGAAGCGCGACCGCCGCTGCTGAAAAAGGGCAAGCTGTCGATCGAGTTTGTCATCCTGCCGAACGGCAAGGTTGCCGGCATGACCCTTCGCAGTCCTTCCGGCGATGTAGCTCTGGATCGCGCAGCCTGGGGCGGTATTACCGCGTCGGTGCCTTTCGCGCCCCTGCCAAACGAATTTCACGGCCCGTACCTGGCCTTGCGCTTCCACTTCTTCTACAACCCCGGCAAGGGCGATCTGGAGTAAAGCAGCAGTTAGCACTTGGCAGTTAGCAGTTGGCTCAAGCCGGCAGATTAATACGTCTTCCCAGTGAACTCCTGCGCGCAGCGAAAACGGGCCAATGAGCACGGCGTAGAATTGTGCTGTGGAAGATCAGCCGCAGCGCGCGAATTCTCTACGTCCCCAGGCTCGCGAAGTGGAGTTGCAGGCGCGCCAGCGTGCTCGCGATCAGCGCAAAGTAATCGGGCTGCTGGCGATTGCGCTGTTCATCCTTCTGCTGGCGTTCATCCGCTTCGGCAGGCACATTCCCTGGGGCGCGCGATAAGCCCCGGTTCGCGATGACCCAATCCTCGCAGCCTGAACCTCTACTCCTGGTCATTCTGGGACCTACGGCATCGGGCAAGTCGGCGCTGGCAATCGCGCTCGCCAGGCAGTTCGCAGCCGAGATCGTCAGTTGCGATTCGGTCGCGGTTTATCGCTACTTCGAGATAGGGACGGCGAAGCCGACACGCGAGGAGCGCGCCAGTATTCCTCATCACCTGCTGGATGTTGCCGAACCGGACGAACCGTTTACGGCAGGGGAGTATTCGCGTCGCGCGAGAGTTGTTATTAACGAGGTTGCCCAGCGCGGGAATTTGCCAATCGTTGTGGGTGGGACTGGACTGTATCTTCGCGCGCTGCTGGAGGGTCTGTTTCCTGGACCGCAACGCTCGGAGGAATTGCGAGTCCGGCTGCGAGAGCGGGTTGTGGAGCGCGATTCAGCTTATCTGCACCGAATCCTGAGCAGGCTGGATCCTGCGGCAGCCGCAAAGATTCACGCCAACGATGCTCCTAAGCTGATCCGCGCAATCGAAGTGTGCCTGGCGTCGCGCGGGCCGATGAGCGAGTTGTGGCAACAACGCGGACGGGATCCGTTGACCGGCTTTCGCGTTTTGCGGATCGGGCTGAATCCGGACCGGCCGCAGCTGTACGAGCGGATCAACACGCGCGCGGAGCGGATGTTTGAGAGCGGACTGGTAGAGGAGACAGAATCGTTGACGGCGCAATACTCCGGCCTGAAATCTGTGACCGCTCTCGATTCGCATGGTTACAAGCAGGCTGCGCAGCTTCTGCGTGGCGAACTGACGCGGGAGCAGGCGATTGCGGCCGCCCAGCAAAGCCATCGCAACTACGCTAAACGGCAGATGACCTGGTTTCGCCGCGAGCCCGACGTTGCGTGGCTGGAGGGATTCGGAGACCATCCCGCAATCGCAAAACAGGCAGCCGAGCTGGTTTCGCGCACACGCGTCGGCGGCTGAACGTAGCGCGAGTCGCGTGCCGTCGGCTGAAGCCGACTCAGAAAAGGAAACAAACGGCTTATCGGCACGACTGAAAGTCGTGCCCTGTTACAAAGCGCGCGGAACGAGTTTTTCAGCAACCTGTGAAGTCGTGCCCTGATTCAAGCCCTCGGAACGCGGAGTTTTTAGCGGCCTGTGACGTCGTTTACCCAGCGTTGAAGCGCTGGGCTGAGGTCTGCGGTCTCGCTGCGCGAGACTGGGACGCCGGCAATTCGGCTGACCAACCGCTCGGCACATTCTGTTATCGTCATTTCGAATGACTCGCCTTTCCCTCGTCATCCTGTGCTTAGCGTTCGCCATGTCAGCTTCCGCAAAAGAACGCTTTCAGCAGCCAGGTCCCGTCCACCTCGACAAGAAAGGCGAGAAGTGGGCGCGGGAGTCGCTGAAGAAGATGTCGCTGGAGCAGAAGATCGGGCAGATGTTCATGATCTGGGCGCGGGCGGACTTCATGAATATTGCCAGTCCCGAGTACACCGTTCTGCGCGACGCCATGCGCAAGTACCACATTGGGGGATTTGGCATTACGGTGTCGTTCGAAGACGGCCTGCTCTCCAAGACGCCGCCGCTTGAGACCGCGATGCTGACCAATCAGCTGCAACGCGATTCAGAGTTTCCTCTGATCTTCGCGGCGGATTTTGAACGCGGGCTCGCCTTCCGTCTGGAGGAGGTCACGAATTTCCCTCATGCGATGGCGTTCGGCGCGACCGGCGATCCCGAGTTTGCCCGCGAGGCCGGACGCATCACGGCGCGCGAGGCTCGCGCCATCGGGGTGCAGTGGAACTGGTTTCCCGACACCGACGTTAACTCCAATCCGGAAAATCCCGTGATCAATACGCGCTCGTTTGGCGAGGATCCCAAGCACGTGAGCAAGATGGCGACCGCCTACATTGAGGGCGCGCACGAGTTCGGGATGCTGACTACGGCCAAACATTTTCCCGGGCACGGCGACACGGATGTCGACTCGCATTTGGCGGTTCCTTCGATCAAGGGAGACAAAGCGCATCTGGAGAGTGTCGAGTTCCCGCCGTTTGAGGCAGCCATCGCGGCGGGAGTGGACGCGGTGATGGTGGCACATGTCGTGGTACCGGCGCTCGACTCCGATCCCAACCACGTGGCCACGATTTCGCCGGAGATCGTCACCGGCGTGCTGAAGCAGCAGCTAGGATTCCACGGACTGGTCGTCACCGACGCCCTCAACATGCGCGCGTTGACGAAGCTATTTCCGGAAGGCGGCCCAGTTGCCGCTGGACGGGCAGCGGTCGAGGCGGTAAAGGCTGGCGATGACGTGCTGATCCTCCCGCCCGATCTCGGCGGCGCCTACAACGGTCTGCTGCTAGCCGTGCGAAGTGGAGAGATTCCGGAGTCGCGAATCGACGAGTCAGTGCTGAAGATCCTGCGTGCCAAAGCCTCGGTTGGTCTGAACAAGGCGACGCAGGTCGACATCGATGCCGTGAATCGCATCGTGGCCTTACCCGCGAGCCAGGCTAAGGCTCAGGAGATCGCCGACGAGGCGGTCGCGCTGGTGCGGGATAATCATCGTGTGCTGCCGTTGAAGGTCACGATCCAGGGAACCAACCCGCCCCAGAATTCGTATCCATCGACAGCGGAGAACCGCGCCTCGACCCTGGTTTTGATTTTCACCCCCGATATGCGATCGGATGCGGGACTAGCGCTGGAGCAGGAGTTTCGGGCCAGGACTGCGGGCGTGAAGGTGATGTACATCGATCCCCACAACGCGACATTGCTGGCGCAGCAGACGATGGATGCGGTGGAGCAGGCACAGGTCGTGATTGCGGCTGCCTATCTTGCGCCGCAGGCCGGGGCGTCAACCAATACCTCGGTCTTGCAGAACGGCCAGGGATCGCTGTTGCAGAGTGTTGTGGAGATGGCAGCGGACAAGACGGTGGTCGTGGCTATGGGAAATCCGTATATCGCAACACAGCTGCCGCAGGTCCAGACTTACATCTGCACCTTTTCGGATGCTGAGGTTTCGGAGGTGAGTGCGGTGAAGGCGATGTTTGGCGAGATTCCGATGCCCGGGCGTTTACCGGTGACGATTCCGAACATCGCAAGCCGCGGCACTGGGCTGGGAGCCCGACCGGGCGCTGCTGCCGCGCAGGCATTGAGCTCGAGTGGAGGTCCACAATGAATTTCGTGGCGACAAAGGCATTATTGACAGCCGTGATTACGAGCCTGGTACTGCTGCTGGGCGCGTGCAGCATCAGCGTCGATGACAAGGACAAGAAGGACGGGAATGTCGACATCAAGACGCCCTTTGCCAATCTGAAGGTGGATAGCAGCGAGAAGGCGGCGGACAACGGCATCCCGGTTTATCCCGGTGCCCACCTGCGTCCGCCGGATAAGGATGGGGACAATCATTCCGCGAACATCAATATGGGCGCCATGGGATTTGGCTTGAAGGTGATTGCCGCCGAGTATGAGACCAGCGACTCGCCCGACAAGGTAAAGACATTCTACGAAGACAAGATGAAACGCTTCGGAGGTGTCCTGACCTGCAATGGGCACAGCGGCGGCTCCGATATCCATTTCTCGAAGAACAAGAAGGACGATGGAAAGCTGAGCTGCTCGGATACCAGCGGCAACGGCTGGGAGATCAAAGCTGGCACGGATGACGACGAGCACCTCGTCTCGATCGAGCCGAACGGCTCAGGCACGCGCTTTGGCACGGTGCTGGTGCAGACCAAGGGGAAGGATACGTTGTAAGAAGCAATTAGCAATTAGCGACTAGCAATTAGCTTTACTGCTTGAGAGCCTCTGAAAGGTTGGAGCATGACAACCGCCGAGGATCCGTTGTGAATCGCTTACTCCGGGGTCTAAAGCTAATTGCTAGTTGCTAGTCGCTAGTTGCTTCCTACCAGTTGCTAATTGCTTGTCGCTTCCTGTAACGTTCGGCACGTGGAACATCCCTGTTATCGATGTCAGGCTGAGATCCAGGAGGGCGTGGCCTTCTGTCCACATTGCGGCGCTCCGCAAATTCGGGTTGCGGCGCCCGACAGCCCGTTAGCAGAAACGCCGCTGGGGCCTGAAGCTCCGGGAAATGTTTTTCCTCCGCCGCAGGCCATGCCTCCTCAGCCGCCCTGGACGCCGGGCGGCATGTCCTATTCGCCGCCGCCCACGGCAATACAGTGGGATCTGGCGTGGCGAGGGGCACTGATTTGCGGAGTCGGCGCTGCAATTCTCTCGGCCGTCCCGCTCATCTCGATTGGCTGCTGTCTCTGGATCCTCGGCGCCGGAGCGCTTTCCGTGTCGCTGTATCAGAAGCGCGTGCCGGGCACGCTGATCACACCCGGCATGGGGATGAGAGTGGGAGCGCTCGCCGGGGCATTCGGATTTGTTGTCAATGCCATTGTGTCCACCATCTCGTTCGTAACCTTCCGCTCCACCGGCGACTTTCGCAAAGCCATGGAAGATCAGATGCAGAAGCAACTGGCGAGCAATCCCGATCCCAAAGTGCAGGCGATGATGGAGCAGATGTTCCAGTGGATGAGTTCACCGCAAGGCGCAGCCACTCTCATCGTGCTGGTCCTGGTGTTCATGGGGGTCTTTTTTGTCCTGTTTGGCGCGGCCGGCGGCGCGTTAGGCGCGTCCATGTTTCGTGGCGGCCGGCGCGAGTTTCGATAAAGCAGCGATTAGCAATTAGCGACTAGCAATTAGCTAAAGCTGGGACTTCGAGCTGCCTTTATGAAGGCGGATACATGACTGCGAGTAGAGATTTCCGAGCGTTGCGAGACGCCTCTGGCGGAGCGAATGAAAGCCATCAGTAAGAACTGTTTCGGCGGACTTGGCTAATTGCTAATCGCTAATTGCTGCGTCTCCCATTTGCCCCGCGCCTTGCCGATTGCGTATGATTCCAGCGGAATGATGAAGGCCTCCACTCAGTCTCACGAACTCCGCGAGAAAGCGCAAATCCTATCCGGCTCCGAAATTGAGCGCACGCTGGTGCGGCTGGCGCATGAAATTGTGGAGAAGAATAATGGCGTCAGCAACTTCGGCCTGGTCGGCATCATGCGTCGCGGCGTGCCCCTGGCGCAACGGCTGGCGAAGATTCTCGGCCGTATCGAGAAGACCGAAGTGCCCGTGGGCACGCTGGACATCACACTCTATCGCGACGATCTCTCCACCATCGGCATTCGCCCTGAAGTGAAGAAGAGCAAAATGGAGTTCGACATCCAGGACAAAGACATTGTCCTGGTGGATGACGTCCTCTACACCGGCCGAACGGCCCGCGCCGCACTCGACGCGCTGTTCGATCACGGCCGGCCACGACGAATCCAGCTCTGCGTGCTGATCGACCGCGGACATCGCGAGTTGCCGATTGAAGCCAGTTTTGTCGGCCGCAAAATCCAGACTACCCTCAACGAAATCATCGAAGTCAGACTGCAGGAAAGCGACGACGCCGACAAGGTGCTGCTGATGGAGCAGGTGCCGGAAGGACAATGAAGCCCACACTGGGTTCGCTGCTAAGCATCAACCAGCTTACGACCGAGCAGATTGAAGCCATCCTGGCGCTGGCCCGGCGGATGGATCCGAATCGTCCTTCACGGGTGCTGCATGGCAAGCGCGTAGTTTTGCTGTTCTATGAAGCGTCGACGCGGACCCGCGCCTCGTTCGATTTCGCCGCCAAGGCTCTCGGCGCGATGACGACGCTGGTAACGACCACGTCCTCCAGCATCGAGAAGGGTGAATCGCTGATCGATACCGGCTGGACCATCCAGGCCATCGGCGCCGACGTGATCGTCATGCGGCATCCTAATAGCGGGTCGGCGCATTTGCTGGCGCGATACATGGATGTGCCGGTGGTGAACGCCGGTGACGGCATGCACCAGCATCCGTCGCAGGCGCTGCTGGACGCGCTCACGATTCTGAATCATAAGAAAGAGCTGCGCGGACTGCGCGTGGTGATCGTCGGCGATGTGTATCACAGCCGCGTGGCGCGCTCGAATGCGGAGTTGTTGTCGCGCTTCGGCGCCGATGTGATCTTCTGCGGGCCGCGTGACTTTGTGCCGGAGATAGCCGCAACGCTCGCGCCGGGAGTGACCGTCAGCCACGATCTTAATGCAGCGATCCAGGGTGCCGATGTCGTGATGGCGCTGCGTGTGCAAAAAGAACGATTGCAGGGTCGGCAGCACAGCGTGGAGAATTACGTCGCACAGTATCAGGTGACGCCGCAGCGCATGAGGCTGGCCAAGCCCGATGCCATACTGATGCACCCCGGTCCGGTCATCCGTGGAATAGAACTGGCGAGCGAGGTGGCTGACGGTCCGCAGTCGGTGATTCACGAGCAGGTGCGCAATGGAGTGAAGACGCGCAGGCAATGGCAATTCTGCTGGCAACACGTGGATGCGCTGGAGAGCTGCGTACATATAGCAGGTACATTGGTCCGCGCTTTAGCGCCTGAGGTAACGTTTTACCTCAGCGGCTAAAGCCGAACCGTTTGACCATACGAACCTGCACCGCTGAAGCGGTGCTCCACCCAAGTTAGAGTGACTTACTGATGGAATCTTCTCATCCAACGCGGGCGGGTGGTCGATCCGGCAAGCGGTATTGATCACGAGATGGACGTGTTGCTGCGTGATGGCCGGGTAGCGGCGGTCGCTCCGCCGGGGAAGTTGCGCGGCCAGGCGAAGCAGACGCTGAACGTGCGAGGTGCAATCGTCGCCCCCGGCCTCATCGATATGCATGTGCACCTGCGCGAGCCGGGACACTCGCACAAGGAGACGATCGCGACCGGAACGGCCGCGGCTGCCGCAGGGGGATTTACCTCCGTCTGCTCGATGCCCAATACCGGTCCGGTGAACGATTCCGCCGACATCACGCTCTGGAAGCGGCACCCCGAGCGTGGCGCTCTGGTGAACGTTTTTCCAGTTGCCGCCGCGACGGTTGGCAGCGCCGGCGAGAAGCTGACGAACTTTGCCGCTCTGAAGCGAGCTGGCGCGGTCGCTGTGAGCGATGACGGCAGACCGATCCTCGACGACAAAGTGATGCGTGATGCGCTGCGCAGGGCGGCGCGGCTCAAGATGACCGTCGTGCAGCACGCGGAAGATACCAACGTCACCGTGGGCTGCTCGATGAATTACGGCGCAACGTCGTTTCGGCTGGGCGTGCACGGCATGCCGAATTCGGCCGAGTCGAGCATTGTGGAACGCGATATTAAGCTGGCGCGCGAAACCAAAGGGCACGTGCATGTCGCGCATCTCTCGACACGCGAGGCGCTGGAGGCGGTGCGCCGCGCAAAGAAGGCGAAGCTGCGCGTCACTGCGGAGGTCACGCCGCACCATTTCACGCTGATCGACGAGAACGTTGGCGAGTTCGACACCAACTACAAGATGAATCCGCCGCTACGGTCGGCGGCGGATCGCGATGCGCTGATTGCTGGAATCCTTGACGGCACGATTGACGCGATTGCCACCGATCACGCGCCTCATGCTTTTCACGAGAAGCAGGTTGAATTCGAACGCGCGGCTTTCGGTATTGCGGGACTGGAGACGGCGCTGCCGATCGTGCTGACCGTGCTGCATCATCACTTCAAATTGCCGCTGTGGCGCATTGTTGAGCTGCTGGCGACAAATCCGGCAAGAATCTTCAGCCTGACTGGACGCGGTACGCTTGTGAAAGGCGCATACGCTGACGTAACCATTTTCGATCCGAAAAAGAAATGGACCTTTGACGCGTCGCAGTCGCTCTCGAAATCGAGGAATACGCCGTTCGACGGATGGAGTTTTACCGGCCGGGCGGTGATGACGATTGTCGATGGGAAGGTTGTGTATGAGTTGTAATCCCGCGCCAGATGGCGACCTTTCGGGAATACTAGTTTTGCTGATCGTCTTCGTTGCGGCTGGAGGATCAAGCCCGAAGGGCGACACAAACATAGCCCAGGACGTAAGTCCTGGGTAAGCATGATTAATCGAGGCTGGAGCCGGCTTCACAGGCTGCTGAAAAAGGAACCAAGCTAGTAATTTCAAGCGTTCCGGGGAACGAAGATTCAATCACTTACGGCCGAATTTTCGCTCGAAATGCCACGAAAAAGACTTTTTCAGCAGCCTGTTCAGCCGGCGGCAGATTCTCGGGCATCGATGAGGCGATCAGCAGCGCACCGGCCGCTCCCAACATCATTCCCAGCACGAGCCGAACCATCATCCAGTTGCCGTGCAGGCCGGCGAATTCAGCCGCCGCGTCGATGACATTGATCGCTGCTGCTGCAATCAGGACTCGCAGGGCAATCTTCCGCGAGGTTCGCAGCAATAGCCCAATCGCTGCTCCGATGTAGATTCCAAGACATCGCGCGCAGACTGCGACGGGCGCACCAAACAGCCAGAACGAGCGCTCGGGGCGCTGATGGCAGACGAGCGCGAATCCGCGCTGCAGGACGAAGGCGAGGATCACGAAGCCGTGAGTCGAGAAGTAAGGTGCGGCCAGAGCCGCACCTAGAAGTGCGATCGGGACAAACGTCCACCAGCCCCAGCAGAAAGCGAGCGTGGACCGACTTTTGCTTTGAAGGGGCGCAGCTTCAGCTGCGCCGTACGGCACGACAGAGAACTGGGCTTTAGCCCCGGAGGTCATTCGTTCTCCTGAACCGTTCGCATAATTGGATGAAGTCGAGATCCCTCAGCGGCTAAAGCCGAGTATCCTCTGCCCTCATGGCACGCCTGAAGGCGTGCCCCTTCAAAGCGTCCGGGAAGAGTCTATCCCAGTATCCCCATCCGCTTGCCGACGCGCTTCAGCGTCTCCAGCGCCTGGTCGAGTTCGTCCTTGGTATGCGTCGCGGTCATGATGGTGCGGATGCGCGCCTTGCCTTCGGGCACCGTCGGGAACGCGATGCCCGTTCCCATCACGCCTTCCTTGAACAGCTCGCGCGAGAAGTCCATGGTGAGCTTGCCGTCGCCGATGATGATCGGGGTGATCGGCGTCTCGCTGGCCGGCGTGTTGACGCCACCGATATTGAAGCCGAGCGCGCCCAGCTCCTGCTTCCAGTAGCGGGTGTTCTTCCACAGGTTCTCCATGCGCTCCGGCTCCTGCTCCAGAACATCGAACGCCGCGATGCAGGTGGCCGCGACGGACGGCGGATGCGACGTCGAGAACAGGAAGGGACGACCGCGGTGGTAGAGAAATTCGATGAGATCGCGCGTGCCGCAGATGTAGCCGCCAAGCGCGCCGATGGCCTTCGACAGCGTGCCGACCTGAATGTCGACGCGACCGTGCAGATTGAAGTGGTCGATGGTGCCGCGGCCGTTGCGGCCCAGCACGCCGGAGGAGTGCGCGTCGTCGACCATCATGATGGCGCCGTACTTCTCGGCCAGCGCGGTCAGCTGCGGCAGCGCGCCGATGTCGCCGTCCATGGAGAAGACGCCGTCGGTGATGACCAGCTTGTGGCCGGGCTCGTTCTTGATCGATTCCAACTGCTCTTCGGCGTGCGCTGCGTCTTTGTGGCGGAAGACCTTGATCTTGGCGCGCGAGAGGCGTGCGCCGTCGATGATCGAGGCGTGGTTCAGCTCGTCGGAGATGATGAAGTCTTCTTTGCCGAGGATCGCCGAGACGGTGCCGGCGTTGGCGGTGAATCCGGACTGGAAGACGACGCAGGCTTCGACATTCTTGAAGCGCGCGATCTTCTCTTCCAGCTCCATGTGGATCTTCATGGTGCCGGCGATGGTTCGGACCGCGCCCGAGCCGACACCGAACTTCCTGGTCGCTTCCAGCGCGGCCTCGCGCAGCTTGGGATGGGTGGTCAGCCCGAGATAGTTGTTGGAAGCAAGGTTGATGACCTTCTTGCCATCGAAAGTGCAGACCGGCGCCTGCTCGTCATCGAGAACGCGAAGCTTGAAATAGGTGCCTTTTTGCTTGAGGTCGTTCAGTTGATCGGTAAGGAATGTAAGCGGATTGGTGCGAGTGGTGGTAGTTGCCATGAAAAAAATCTCTCCAGATGCGACTGAACATTCTATCGCGGGAGGGCAGAAACAAGCCGAATAGCGTGCCGGGCCACAGGATCAGGGGCGTGGCCGAGCAAACTTCTCTGCGAAGTCCGATGCCGTGATCTCGAAGAGAACACTGTCGCGGCCTTCGGCGTTGAGGCGCGATCCCACGTAAACACCGCCGATCTTCTCCACAGCTTTTCGCGAGCGCAGATTCTGCGGGCCGACGAGGAATACTACGCGATCGACAAAACGAAACGCGTGCCGCAGCATCAGATCTTTCATCTCGCCGTTGTAAACGCCTCCCCAATGCGAGCGCGCGAGGAAGGTCCAGCCGATCTCGATTTCGCTGTTGGCGGGATCGTAGCTGTGGAAACGCGACGAGCCGATGACTTTGCCATCACGGCGATCGATGGCGACGAAGGCTCCGCCGGATTCCAGAGCCTTGCGGAAGAACTCGTGAAAGACCTCATCCTTGTAGCGATCGCTGGCGGGATGCTGCTCCCAGATCAGAGGATCGGAAGCGACCGCGTAGAGTTCGCGATAATCGTCAGGGCGAAGCGGGCGGAGCTCGACGAGTTTGCCGCGCAGGGTGGGCTGGAATTCGAAGGACGGCTTTGAGGGCATGGGGTAATTATCGTCTACGCTGGCGAGTGCGATGCGTCGATGATATCGACAGCGATGAGAAGCCGGCTCAGCATACGGGAATCCTGCGATGAGAATGCCGAAATCAAAGGGCGGATGAAGCCTGTCTTTTCTTTTCCTGAAACTGGAAACCCGAAACTTGAAACTGATGTACTGCATCCAAAGCAGCGCTATGAAACTTTCTGACGAAACCAAACAACTTCTCGACGGCGCGAACTTTGTTCACCTGGCTACGCTGATGCCGGATGGTTCTCCTCAAAGCGTACCCGTCTGGGCCGGGCGCGACGGCGATCGCATTGTGATCTGCACCGGCGAAAGCTCCTTGAAGGCAAAGAACACGGCGCGCGACCCGCGCGTGGCGATCTCCATTGTGGACTTTCGCAATCCTTACTCCGAAGTTCAGATTCGCGGGCGGGTTGCGGAGCGTCGCCCCGACCCTGATCTAAGGATCATGGATCCCATCTCGATGAAGTACACCGGCAAGCCATTTCCCTTTCGCAATCCTGAAGGCCGCGTCGCGCTCATGATCGAGGTCGATAAGGAACGCTATACGAAACTGCCTTTCGAGCACACGCCTACAGTGTGAACTTCGGCACGTTGCGATAAACAAAATGCTATGCGGGCGACGTATGCTACGCACAGGCGCCAGCGCGCACGGACCCATAAGATTTCCTGCTCAAATCAGGGCCGGTTGATTTCGTTTTCAAACCCATAGCCGTAGGTCGGCCTTTTCGGTAGCATCGAGAGCATGAAACTTCTCATGCTCGCCCTGATCGTACTGACCTGCTGTGTCGGTTATGTTGCCGGTCAGGCCCCCGCTGACCAACAGGCGACGATGTCGGCGCCCGATCCTGGCGCCGCAGACGAAGTCTACGAAGCCGTTGTGCGTTACCAAGTCGCGACCTGGCAGCTTGGCGCTGATTCCTACTGCATTAAAATCAAGGGCGTTGACGCGGACGGAAAGATTCTTCACAGCCTTAAAGGGCTTGCGGTCAAGCCTGCATCCGATTGCCAGCAAGTGAAGAAGAAGTTCGACATGGTGGTGATCGACAAGCACTCCAAGAAGAAATCGGTTATTTTCGGCGCCGGCAATATTCGCTGGACCAGTGAAACCACCGCCGACGTAGAGGGCGGTTATCTTTGCGGGAGTCAGTGCATGTCGGGAGGGATGTATCACGTCGTCAAAGACGATGGGCAGTGGAAAGCGATCAAGTTCGACACCTATATCAGCAACTGAGAGTCGAAGGTGGATCTTTACGCTGCCTACGAACGACGATAACGATGAACGAACCGGCCCGAAATACGAGTGAATATTTTAGCGCGGCGTACCAGATCGGCAGTCGGGCTTGGCGCAGCTTTGAGAGCGAGCCCCTGCTGAGCCACCCGTAGCGCGTGGATTATACTCAATCAACGCAAAGACCCATCACTCTTAGGCAGCGACTGGAGGAACAGTGAATACCGGTGGCCCGTACTTAAATGCAGCCTTGTTATGTGAGCGCGTGCTCCAGGAGCGAGACGGCGTTACGAGCCTGATACGTATCATCGATAGAGTGACAGTGACTGCTCTTGCTCAGGGGAGTATTGGTGAACTTGCTCCCCCCCCGCTGATGTTTACCGTCTACATCGCCTTCAAGTCCGGCGTCTATAAGGGCACCTTGCCGGTGAAACTGGAAATAAGATCTCCTGATGAGGAGAAGATCGATGGGTTTTCTACCGACGTGCTGTTTGAGGGCGACGATAGAGGGGTGAACATTGTTTCCCCGATGCAGTTCCAAGTTCAAAAGGACGGCTTGTGGTGGATCGACGTTTTCTTGATGAACGATCTCGTCACACGGATTCCACTACGTGTAATCGTCCAAAGGGTGAGCCAAGGATCTTTACCGTGGCCCCCCACATCGCAGTAATCTGGACGACACTTTCCGACTCCGTGGTGATTCTGACCGTCGACGAGGTAGGGACCACAAGTGTGGCATTTGAGACCGCCTCGGAAAGCACGGCCCGCAACTCATTTTCGGAGCGGTCGTGATTCAGATACTCGGCAAGGCCTAGTTCCACTGATCCAACGAGCGGGCTCGTCCAAGGATGCTGATTCCAAGTCGCAGCATCGAACCACTGACGAAAGTCCCACAGCTGAATGCGGCCGGACAGATACGCCACGAGGTGTTGGTAGAGTTCTAGTTCGAGCCGGGGATCCATAGCGTGCCACCTATCAAGTACGTTGACGGGCCAGAGCTGAGAAAGCTTTTCAACCAAGGCCGATATGCGGATCTCGTCAGTTATGGTGCGCTTTCCGAAAAGCTAATTCGTGAAGGCTCGCCGAGTCCTTCAGTCAATGAGCCGCCGGGCACTCGAAGCCAGATTCTTGCATATCTTGATGACAAAGGACAACAGGTTTGTATCGTACACCAATACTTGCGACCTGACGGAACTCTAGGTGCTAGCGGCAAACCTGACCCGAAGAAACTCCTTCACAATGGAATCCTCTATGTCTTAGACGCGCAATCAATGCCCTAGGTTTGGATCCCGTTTTAAACGCATAGCCTGCTAACGGGTGCCGTTCGGATACACCAGGATCTTGCTGGCTTCGCCGGTCTTCAGGCGCTCCATGCCGGAGGCGAAGTCCTTCATCGCGATGCGATCGGTGATCACCGGATGCAGGTCGAGCTTGCCGGCCTTGAGCAGCGCGGTCATTTGGTACCAGGTCTGATACATTCGACGGCCGTTGATTCCCTGCACGGTCGCGCCCTTGAAGATGACTTCCTCGGCGAGGTTGAGTTCGACTGGCTTGGAGGGAATTCCGAGCAGCGACATGCGGCCGCCAAGCCGCAGAATCTTGAAGCCTAACCGGATGGCTTCAGTTCGCCCCGCCATCTCCAGCACAACATCGACGCCGGTGCCCCCGGTGTTGTCCATGACGATTTCGTAAACGTCGTCCTTGGTGGGATCGAGCACGAAGTCCGGACCCATCTGCTCGGCGATCTTGCGGCGATGCTCGTTGACCTCGAGCGCGAAAATCTGCGTGGCGCCACAGGCGCGTGCGACGGCGATGGAGAAGAGGCCGATCGGGCCGCAACCGGTAATGGCGACGCTCTTGGCGGCGATGTCGCCGGCCAGCACGGTGTGAACTGCATTGCCCAGCGGATCGAGAATCGAGGCGTACTCCTGCGGGATGGAAGCATCGAGCTTCCAGATGTTGGTCTCGGGAATGACGACGTACTCGGCGAAAGCGCCGTTGTCGTCGACGCCGATGATTTTCACATGCTGGCAGATGTGCGCTTCGCCGGTGCGGCATTGCAGGCACTTGCCGCATGCCACGTGCATCTCGGCGGAAACAAAATCACCTTCTTTAACGCTGGTGACCTCATCGCCCACAGCTTCGACGATGCCGCAGAACTCGTGGCCGGGAATGAGCGGTGGATGAATGCGGCGCTGCGCCCACTGGTCCCACTGATAAATGTGCAGGTCGGTGCCGCAAATGGAAGCAACTTGGACCTTAACCAGGACGTCCGTGCGTCCAAACTTGGGCTTGGGAACTTCGCGAATCTCGGTGCCCGGCGCGGCCTCCGGCTTTACTACGGCAAGCATGGTATTCGACATGAAGATGGCTCCGCGTCGAGAGATGATCAGGGTTGCACGACTACTCGACGCACGTCGCCCGGTATGAATGGAAATCAGTGGGCAAACAGACAAGTTTAGCACGCGTAGAATCGGCACATTCGCGACAAAATCTATGCCAGCGCGATCACATCGATCTCCACCAGCACATCTTTCGGCAGGCGAGCGACTTCGACCGTCGAGCGTGCAGGTGGCGCTTGCGTGAAGTAGCGGCCGTAGACCTCGTTCATCGCAGCGAAGTCGGACATGTTTTTGAGGAAGACGCCGGACTTCACGACGCGATCCAGCGAACTGCCCGCGGCTTTCAGGATTGCCGACAAGTTTTGTAGCACGCGCTCAGTTTGCGCGGCGACGTCGCCCACAATGAGCTGTTGCGTTGCCGGATCGATGGGAATCTGGCCCGATACAAAAACGAATCCGTTAGCCTTGATGGCCTGCGAGTACGGACCGATCGCCTTGGGACCGTCATTGGTAGCGATTACTTCGCGCATGAGTCCTCCTGAGATGAAGTTTGATTCTCGCACAGGAAGCGATGGGATTGGTGGGTGGTGTCGGTTTGAAATTTTGGGTGAAGCACGCACTTCACAGGGGCTGAAAACGCGGTGGATTGTGGCGTCGGCTTCAAGCCGACTCAGGATAAAAGGAAACGCCATATCGGCACAGCTAAAGCTGTGCCCTGTTACATGTCCTCCGAAGCCGGAGTTTTAGAGCCTATAAAGTTCCCGGTGCCGCCGGCTAAAGCCGGCTCTTGTTTATTGGGGCAAGCTACCCAGCACTCCGCGCCAAAAGCAGGCGCTGCGTGCTGGGCTATCTTGTTGCCGTCCCGCGGGGCGGGACTCGGTTCTGCGTGCTGCGATCAGTGATGGCGCCGAAACCCGGGTCTTTGATCAGCCTGTGAAGTCGTGCCCCGGCACTTGTCCTCGGAACTCGTAGCGTTTTTCAGCGTGCCCGGTTACATGTCTTGCGAAGTCTGAGTTGGCAGCGGCTCCTGCGAAAAGCAGATCCTTCGACTGCGCGTCCGGCCGGCTCGCAAAAAGCGCGAGTCGGAAAGAAATGCGGACGCTGCGCTCAGGATGACAAGTTCGCTCAGGATGAAAATTCGCTCGGATGACAAGTTCAAGAGACGAGTGTGGAGTGTGAAGATTTTTCATTCTCCCGCAAAAATGACCGCTGTCGCCGGAGTGCTTCTGCTTCAGACGCTACGCTGCAAAGACTTAGAGAAGGCATAGATGGAAGGCCGCTTGCTTCATACGACGTTGGTCTTTTGGTCCTTGGAACGGCCTTGAAAGCAGGAGACATCATGGAATACCACCAGGTTCCCCTTACCTCGCACATCTCAAAACGCGTAGTCGCTTACATTGTAAGCGTTGTAGTCGCAGGCGGCGCGCTGGGCGGCTATGCGGTACACGAACATCGAACAGCGCGTAATCTGGCGGCGCAAAATCAGCAGACGGATGCGGCCCTGGAAGCTACGCGCGGCCAGGTGAACGACCTTACCGCCAAGGTGAATGCGATGGCAGCACAGCAAGCGCAATCGGCAGCGGCGACGCCCGCGCCAGCGCCAGCGCCCGCACCACCGGTTCGCTGGACCGCAGCAAAGCCTTCGCATCACAGTAGCAGCGAGAACTCGCGTTGGAAGAAGATGCAGGCGCAGCTGGACGCGCAGGGCAAAGCTATTGAAGCGACGCAGAATGACCTGGCCACCACGCAGGGCGATCTGAGCAATACCCGCACGGAGCTGACCGGATCGATCGCTCACACGCATGATGAGCTGGTGCTCCTGGAGAAGAAGGGCGAACGCAATTACTACGAGTTCGACATCTACAAGGCGAAGCAATTCCAGCACGAGGGACCGTTCGGCGTGCGCCTGAAGAAGGCCAACGATAAGCATCAGTATGCTGATCTGGAATTGATGGTGGACGACCGCAACCTGTCGCAGAAGCACGTCAACCTATATCAGCCGGTGATGTTCTCCACGCCCGACAGTCCGCAGCCGGTACAACTGGTGATCAATTCGATCAGCAAGGATCACATTCACGGATATGTGAGCGCGGCGCGCTATCGCCAATCGGAGCTGGCCTCGATGTCGAGCAACACGGCCGGCAATGCCGCCACCGATCAGGCAACAGGCTCGGATACAACGGCGTCATCGCCTCGGCAAAAACTGCCCGCTCCCCAGTAAGGGAGTTAGCGACGGGTAGCGTCGAAGCGATCGACATCGTTGTACGAGGGCGCCCCACTCAAGAGTGTTCTGCTTGCGTGGGGCTTTCTGTCTGGCCGCCTCTCAGCGACGCCGCTGGCTTATACTGAAACGACTGCGAACAGCCGACACTGCGGCCGTTCGACTCCACAGAGAGATGGCAACCACCACAACTCCGCTACCGGTCGACTCGCCCGAGGTACGCCGCTACAACCGCATCCAACGCTGGCTGAGCATGACCGATGCCGTCATCGGATTTGCACTGCTCGTCGTGTTGCTGGTGACCGGTTGGACGGGCAAACTGCGCGACTGGTCGTACCTTGGCGCCGGTCAGCATTACTTTCTCGCCGTCTTTCTCTACGTCCTGATGTTTTCGGTGATCGCGAAAGCGTTGAATGCGCCGTTCGATTTCATCGGCTTTCGGTTGGAACACCAATACCACCTTTCCAACCAGAAGCTGCGCAGCTGGCTGTGGGATGAGTGCAAGGGCTGGCTGGTTTCGCTGGTGCTGGGCACGATCATGGTCGAGCTGGTTTACGGCATCATTCGTGTCGCACCGCAGCGCTGGTGGATTATCGCGTGGGCGGTGTTTACCGGACTATTTCTGCTAATGGCGCAGCTGGCGCCGGTGGTGTTGATGCCGATCTTCTACAAGTTCGAGCCGCTGGCCAACGACAGCTTGCGTGACCGGCTGACCAGGCTCGGCGAGCGCGCTGGGACGCGGGTGCGCGGCGTCTACGAGTGGAAGCTCTCCGAGAAATCGAATAAAGCGAATGCCGCGCTCACCGGCCTGGGATCGACGCGGCGCATCATCCTCTCCGATACTCTGCTGCAGCATTACAGCGACGACGAGATCGAGGCGATCCTCGCGCACGAGCTCGGACATCACGTGCACAAGCACATCCTGAAGAGCATCTTCACGCAGGTGGCGATCACGTTCTTCGCGTTCTGGCTGATCAATGTCGTGCTGCGTTTCGTGATCGCCAGGAACTGGTTTCCGGCGCTCGATCCGCGACTCTACGACTTCGCCAACCTGCCGCTGATTGTGCTGGTGGCAACAATACTAGGATTTGTCCTAATGCCCGCGCTGAATGCGATCTCGCGGCATCACGAGCGGCAGGCCGATCGTTACGCCTGGGAGAACACGCCGGCGATCGAGCCCTTCATCACCTCCATGCAGAAGCTGGCGGACCAGAACCTCGCTGAGCGGCAGCCCAACAAAGTCATCGAGGCGCTCTTCCACTCGCATCCCTCGATCGGCAAACGCATCGCCGCCGCGGAATCGTGGGCCAGCAAACAGCCGCAGCCACAGACCGTGTAACCAAGCCGAATCTGTTTTGAAACACGCTTAGGAACCGGCTTTGTCCGGAAGGTTTGACTCATGCGTCAGCACGCACTTCCACGCGCCATCCTTCCAGACCCAAACGTCGGTCTGGCGCTCCCCTATATCGAACTGCTTTGCCGCCGAAGGTCCCTGCGATTCTCACTTTCGTCGTCACCAGCGCGGTGTCCCCGAACAGGCGCACGCAGGGATCTGAAATCTCAAATATCTTGAGGGTCTGGTAACCGGACTTTATCCCGCTGGGGAAGATCTCCTTGCCTTCCCCTATGTCGCCATGGGTAGTCACCACTGCCCAGCGGTTCAGGGATTACTTGGGATAAGGCTGTTCACGACAACTATCCGCAGATAGCCAACTTCCGGGCTGCCGTCAACCAGAAGCAATTCGGGCGGAGCACAGGTCCGACATGCCGACTATACGGCCAAGCGGATTCCAAGTCACCCGATTGTCGGATTGTCGTTCTGGGCGCGCGAGAGGAATCCCAGTTTCCGAGTGGCCCGTGAGAACGAAGCCGCTGGCGCGGCGGACGCTGCCGCGTGAGTGATGTCGGCGTCCTGATTTTTTCACTCAGATAAATTGTGGGTCACAAGGAGGTCCCTGTGACCCATCTACGCAAAATGATGCTGGAGGAACTCCAGCGTCGTCATTACTCGGAGGCTACCACACAGCGTTACATTCGCTTCATCGAGCGCTTCGCCCAGCACTTCCACCGCTCGCCCGACCGCCTGGGACCGCAGCACATCCGCGAGTACCAAGCGCAGCTCTTCACCCTGCACAAACTAACTCCCGGTTCGGTGACCAACCATCTCTGCGCCTTGCGCTTTCTCTACATCCAGACGCTTAAGAGACCCTGGAGCGTTGCCGACACTCCCTATCCCAAGAAACGCTATCGACTGCCCACGATTCTCAGTCAGGAAGAAGTAGCACAGCTCATCGATGCTGCGCCGACTCCTTTCTATCGCACCATTTTGATGACTCTGTACGGCACGGGTGCGCGCCGCACCGAACTCACGCGCCTGAAGGTCAGCGATATCGATAGCCGACGCATGGTCGTACACATTCAAGGCGGCAAAGGCGAGCAAGACCGCGACGTCATGCTCAGCCCCGTCCTGCTCGAAGAACTGCGCGCTCACTGGCGACGCTTGCGCAAAAAGTCCGTCTGGCTATTTCCCGGCAACCGCTGGCACAGCGCTGATCACCCCATGGATGACAAGGTGCCCTACCACGCCTGCGTCGAGGCCGCCCGCCGCGCCGGGATTAAGAAACGTGTCTATCCCCACGTGCTCCGTCATTGCTTCGCCACTCACTTGCTGGAAGCCGGCGCCGACCTGCACACCATCCAGATCCTGTTAGGCCATCACGATCTGAAAGAAACCGCTCGCTATCTCCACCTCTCGCAACGGCACTTGCATGCCACGCCCAGTCCGCTGGATGCGCTGGTGCTCAAGAAAGGCAGGTCGTCCGAGGAGGAATAGATGAGTCGGCCACAGTTAGAGGTGGCCGACATCATTCGCAGCGCAGGAGCAGACTTCATCGAGAGGAACCGTTCGTGGCTCCGTTGGACCCACCTTAAGGTCCTGCTAGCCATCGCGCGCTGTCGCACCGCTGCCCTGGGCGGCCATATCGATGAGTGCACCAGCTGCGGACATCGTGCCACCATCTCCTACAACAGCTGTCGCAACCGGCACTGCCCGAAGTGTCAGACCGGTGCCCGTGAACGCTGGATCGCGGCGCGTCGTCGTGAACTGCTGCCCACGCCCTACGTCCACGTCGTCTTCACCCTGCCGCCGCAACTGGCTTCGCTGGCTTTGCAGAACAAGAAAGTCATCTACGGTTTGCTGCTCCGGGCCAGCGCCGAAACTCTATTGGAAGTGGCGCGCAATCCCGCCGATCTCGGCGCCGAGATCGGCTTCTTCAGCGTGCTCCACACCTGGAACCAGAAACTCCAACTGCATCCCCATGTCCACTGTGTCGTTCCCGCCGGCGGACTCTCGCTGGATCACCGTCGCTGGATTCGATCCCACCCACGCTTCTTCCTTCCCCTCGCCGTGCTGCGGCGCGTGTTTCGCGGCAAGTTCGTCGCTGGCCTGAAGTCGGCCTTCGAACGCGGTCAACTGCACCTGGCCGGAGAACTCGCACCGCTCGCCCATCCCAACTTCTTCGCTGCCTGGCTGCGTCCGCTCTTCCGCAAAGACTGGATCGTCTACTCTAAACCACCCTTCGGCGGACCCGAGTATGTACTGCAGTATCTCGGCCGTTATACCCACCGCGTTGCCATCTCTAACCACCGCCTGGTTGCGTTGGCCGACGACCAAGTCACCTTTCGCTGGCGTGACTCCGCCGACCACAATCGGCAGAAAGTGATGACCGTCTCACGCGATGAGTTCCTCCGTCGCTTCCTACTTCACCTGCTCCCCAAGGGCTTCGTCCGCATCCGCCACTTCGGCTTCCTCGCCAACCGGAGGCGCGCTACTCTCTTGCCGCTGTGCTTCGCTGCTCTCCACGCAGTTCCACCACAAGCCGAATCGGAACCCTCGACCGCACCAACCACACAGCCCCTATGGCGTTGTCCCAAGTGCGGTGGACCGATGGTCGTTGTCGAACGATTCACAGCCGCACAACTCCAACTCCGTTCTCCACCGCTCCTGGCCACGGCTGCATGAAATCACTCGCCCACACACCGCACCGTCGACGCGCTTCAGAACGTCTCGCCGAAGTGTGTCTCCCTTATCCCCAGACATCTTCCTCCTGTCCCCGCCTAGGCTCACTTCGGCCATCGACTCGTGTTCGCACCGGTGCGCCGACTGCTACTCCAGTGACCTTAACCACTCCCGTGAACTTCTACACCCCTCGCTCGCTCCATTCAATTTGCATAAGTCCCGCGTCCGCCGCGCCAGCGGCTTCCTTCTGACGGCTTTTTCGAACGCGACGCCTCACACCTTCTATCAGCCTTGAGCACTTATCCCGGCGTCGTGTCCGAAAAAGCACTAGCGTGACTCGGGCAAGGCCGGTCAAGCGCTGATCTTGCCCTGCAAGCAGTAGGACCTACCCCACCATGAGTGCGATAATTTCGGTAAACGAATCCTCCTGCAACTTATGAAGCGCCACGTCCTCATGTACGGGTTGATCGGTGGAATCTTGATTGCCCTACTCCGGTGGACCGAGTATCGGTTCCTGGTCGTCGAATATTCCATCGAAATCTACGGCGGGCTGATCGCCGCGACCTTTGCCGTTCTCGGCATCTGGCTTGGCGTCAAGCTGACAGCAAAACGCCAGACAATTGTTGTGAGGGAGGTCCCCGTCCCTGCCGAGGGACCGTTCATCCCTGACGAAAGAAAACGTGAGGACCTCCATATCACTCGCCGTGAGCTTGAGATTCTTGAACTGATCGCCCAGGGCCTGAGCAACCGCGAAATCGCCGAGAAGCTTTTTGTGAGCGAGAGCACGGTGAAGACCCATTCCAGCCGTGTTTTCGACAAACTCGGGGCCAGACGAAGAACGCAAGCGGTGCAACTCGGCAAGGAATTCGGCCTTCTCCCCTGATTTACTCGTGCACAAGCACGGTTCGCGCCAATAACCACTCCTCCGAACGAATGATTTTTCTCTCCGCCGCCAAAATCAGCCAAAAGGATGACGACGCCGACCCCGCCTCATGCGGTATGTTGAGCGCTCAATACGAGCGAGCATGAAGTTTATGAAAATATGAACTTCTTGCAAAAAGGAGCGAACATGAAGTCTCTGAATTCGATGAAGGTCTTTGTCGTGGGTACTCTGTCGATCGGCCTGTTTTCAAGCACTGCGCTCATTCCCGCAACCGCCCAGGAGCTTCCCCGGGTCTACGATGCCTCCATGCCACGTGACCAGCAGATCACACTCGCTGAAAGCGCCGCCCCGGCCGAGGTATCCAGTAAAGCCACAGTTTATGTTCTCGGCCCCAAAGGCTACGAGAAAGCGCGCGAAGGCACTAACGGCTTTAGCTGCTTGGTTACCCGGCATTTCGTAAAGCCCGCAGAAACAACCATTGAGCCGCAGTGTTTCGACGCCGAAGGCAGCCGCACTCTCTTGCTTGTCTACATGCATGGTGAAGAGTTGCGCACAAGCGGCAAGTCCGAGGCCGAAATCAAGGCAGACGTCGCCAGCGGGTATAAGGAAGGCCGTTACCAGTACCCCAGCAAGCCGGGATTCCTCTATATGATGTCGAGTGAGAACCGCTTGAGCGCCATCACTAACCAGAGCACCGGAATTTTCCCCCCGCACCTGATGTTTTATGCGCCGAACATGACGACGCAAGACATCGGGCTCGACACCCAATCGCTGGCGAAGTCGGATTACCTTGGGATGACTCACCCCGGAGCAGGCGATAACCTTATCGTAGTTATCCCGGCGGCATCCAAGTCGCCCGCTGGCACGGCTGGTCGCTGAGCCCGTATGAGGATGGGGCCGGCATCATACGTGGAAAAGGTCAAGATCGGGTAAAAGACATTAGGAGAATATGAGAAAGATCATCGTCACGTTCGGGCTGATTTCCGGCGCTATTTCCTCGCTGATGATGATCGTGCTGGTGACCCTCGGTGGCAGGATTGGCTTCGACCGTGGCGCGATCATCGGCAACACTTCCATCGTGCTCTCGTTCTTGATGGTGTTTTTCGGCATCCGAACCTACCGCGACAACATCGGCAATGGCCAGATTACCTTTTTAAAAGCTTTTGCCGTCGGCCTCTCCATTACTCTGATTTCCTGCATCTTCTATGTCGTAACCTGGGAAGTGATCTACTACAACTTCCTGCCTGGTTTCTGGGACGCATATGGCGCTCATTTGGTTCAGAAGCTCACCGCCTCGGGCGCGAGCCCGGCAGCCGTCCAGGCAAAACTTCAGCAGGTCAGAAAATACAAAGAGCTGTACAAAAACCCATTCTTCAACGCAGTGCTCACGTTCATTGATCCCTTCCCGATTGGCCTCGTCATCACGCTGATCTCCGCGTTGGTCCTGAGGCGAAAGCCGCAACCGCAACCCGAGCAATCACCCTTGCCGGCATCCTGAAGGTGTTCCGGCGGCTTCGCCCTAGGGTCGTCGTTGGCACTCGTGAATAAGCCGCCAATAGCCACTCCCGCTCCCTGGCCGCGACTCACCTAACCCTCTCCCACACTGTGGGGGCGGAGCCGTTTCCCCCGTCGCCACATCCTGCCCGTCATCGGTTTGCCCGCCTTTCCTCTTGCCTTGTAAGATCGAGGTTTGACCTTGGTTTGCTGAACGGACAAGCATGCCGCACGATCTCCCGAAAGCCTACGAACCGGGCGCGATTGAGCCGCGCTGGGCCGAGTACTGGGTCCACGAAAAGCTCTTCCACGCCGAAACGCCTCCGCCCGATTCCCGCCAGGAGACTTTCACCATCACCTCTGCCGCCGCCCAACGTCACCGGCAACCTCCACATGGGCCACATGTTGGAGCACACCGAGATCGACATCATCGTCCGCTGGAAGCGCATGAGCGGCCTGCCGACGCTGTGGCTCCCCGGCACCGATCACGCCGGCATCGCGACGCAGCTCATGGTCGAGCGCCAACTCGCCGCCGAGGGCAAGAACCGCCGCGACATCGGCCGCGAGGCCTTCACCGCGCGCGTGTGGGACTGGAAGCAGCACTACGGCGGCGTCATCCTGCAGCAGATGAAGCGGCTCGGCACCTCGGTTGACTGGTCGCGTGAGTACTTCACCATGGACGAGCGCATGTCGCGCGCGGTCCGCGAAGCCTTCGTCCGCCTCTATGAAGAAGGCCTGATCTATCGCGGCAAGTACATCGTCAACTGGTGCCCGCGCTGCATCACCGCCGTCTCCGACCTGGAAGTCGTCCACGAGGAGACGCCGGGCAAGATCTGGGAGATTCGTTATCCCGTCATCGGCAGTAAGGACGAGTACATCATCGTTGCCACCACGCGTCCGGAGACCATGCTGGGCGATACTGCGGTCGCCGTGAACTCCGCCGACGAGCGCTACCGTCATCTGCACGGCAAGCATGTCCTGTTGCCGCTGATGAATCGCGAGATCCCGATCATCACCGACGACATTCTCGCCAACCCCGAGTTCGGCACCGGCGCGGTGAAGGTGACGCCCTCGCACGATCCCAACGACTTCGAAGCCGGCCTGCGCAACAACCTGCCGCAGATCGAAGTGATCAACGAGATCGCGCAGATGAACGAGAACGCCGGCCCGTACAAGGGGCTCGACCGCTTCGAAGCGCGGCAGAAGGTGCTTGAGGATCTCGAGCGCGGCGGATTCCTGGTTGGCGCCAAGGATTACGTTGTTCCGCTTGGCAAATGCAGCCGCTGCAAGACCATCATCGAGCCGCGGCTTTCGACGCAGTGGTTCGTCAAGATCAAGCCGCTGGCCGAGCGCGCGATTGCAGTGGTCGAAAGCGGCGACATCAAGTTCGTTCCTGAGAACTACACCAAGACGTATTTCGAGTGGATGCGCAACATCTACGACTGGTGCATTTCGCGCCAGTTGTGGTGGGGACATCGCATTCCGGCGTGGCATTGCAAGTGCGGCGAGATCATCGTCGCGCGCGAAGAACCAACCAAGTGCGCCAAGTGCGGCGGACCAGTGGAGCAGGACAACGACGTCCTCGACACCTGGTTCTCGTCGGGACTCTTGCCGTGCTCCGCTCTGGGCTGGCCCGACAGCACGCCCGACCTCGACGCGTTCTTATCCCAACACGCTGCTCATCACCGGTTTCGACATCCTGTTCTTCTGGGTCGCGCGCATGATCATGATGAATTGCCACTTCATGCGCGGCCACAAGCATGGCGACGTTCCCTTCCGCAACGTCTACATCCACGGCCTGGTCCGCGACGCCGAACGCCAGAAGATGTCGAAGACCAAGGGCAACGTTGTCGACCCGATCGAAATCATCGAGAAGTATGGAACCGATGCGGTGCGCTTCACGCTGGCGGCCATGGCCATGCCGGGCGGCGACATCGCCTTCTCCGAGAGCCGCACCGAAAGCTATCGCGCCTTCGCCAACAAGATCTGGAATGCCGCGCGCTTCCTCTTCATGAACGTCGACCGGGCGCAGGAATCGGGTCTGTGGTCGCTGGCGGAGTTCAGCGCGGCACAGAGTGCTGACGGCGCAAAGCGGTATCCGTGGTTTCAAAGCCGAGACTCTGGAAGATCGCTGGATCCTTTCGCGCTTCAACCGGGTTGCGCAGGAGATTCACGACGCGCTGGAGACCTATCGCTTCCACGAAGCTGCTCACGTGGTCTATCACTTCTTCTGGGGCGAATACTGCGACTGGTATCTGGAGCTGATTAAGCCTCGCCTGGCTGCCGATGATCGCGACCAGGCCCGCGCGGCTTATGAGAATCTGATCAGCATCTTCGAAGGCGCGCTGCGACTGCTGTCGCCATTTATGCCGTTCATTACCGAAGAGCTCTGGCACGCGGTTTACGACGGTCAGCCGCCGGCGAAGTCGATCGCGCTCGCGGCTTATCCTCTCGCGGATCCGGCGTCAGATAAATCCGGATGCCGAAACCGAGATGGCGATCTTGCAGGATTTGATCGTCAGCGTGCGCAACATCCGCGCCGAGCTGAAGGTCGAGCCTAAGCAGAAGCTGGCTATCGAAGTATTTGCCGCCGACACAGACGTTCGTTCCATGCTGGAGCGCAATCGCAGCGCGGTCGAGCGGCTGGCGAATGTCGAAGGCATAACATTTGTCGAGCAGTCGCTGGCCAAGGCTAGCGGCGCCCGCAGCACCGCGCGCTTCGACGTTCGGGTGATTTACGAGCGCAAAATTGATGTCGCCGCCGAGCGCGATCGTCTCAGCAAAGAACTCGCGAAGCTGACGCAGGAGCTGGCACGCGCCACCGGCCAACTCAACAACGAAGCGTTTTTGGCGAAGGCCCCGGCCAATGTGATCGAAGGATTGAAGAAGCGCAAGGCTGAGGTCGAGACGTTAATCGACAAGATTAAGGCCGCGTTGGATGAACTGGAGGGCGGCGCAGCGGCAGCGAGGTGAGCGCATAGGATCAGATAGGTTCGTACCCGGGCACGACTTAAGTGTCTGCGTGAGAACCCTGTCGTCCCCGGGGGACTCGGAGTTCTTCTACCACTCACCCAGCGCTGAAGCGCTGGGCTTTCCTATTTCGCGCCCGAGGCGCTGGTTGGGTGGCTACTCAACGTTCGCGACGTTCCACCACGATTTTGTAAACTCAGTTCTCACGCTGACACTTCAGTCGTGCCGCAAGTCAAGATATTATGGTTTGGGCTTTAGCCCCTGTTGTGGATGTTGTGGCGCGTCAGGGGCTAAAGCCCCATCGCTAGATTGGGTTCTACGGCACGACTGAAGTCGTGCCCTGATACAAAGCTCGCATGCTGGGCGTGGCTCAGCCGCCTTCGACCACTATGGACTGGACAACCCGCCGCATCACGGCCATTCTGGAAAACGCGCTGCTCGAAGACCGCGCCACGCGCGATGCCACCTCCTACGCCTGCATTGATGTCAACCAGCGCGCTTCGGCGACCATCCTTGCCAAGCAGGATTGCGTCCTTTCCGGTCTTGGCTGCGTGCATCGCATCCTCGATGTCTTCGCCGTGCTTGACGGCACCGTCACCTCGCATCCCGAGGTCACCAGCCATACCGAAATCTTCGACGGCGTGCGTCTGCGCAAAGGGCAATCTATCGCGGTTGTCGTCCACAACGCGCGCGTGGTTCTCTCCTGCGAGCGCGTCATCCTGAACATCATGCAGCGCATGAGCGGCATCGCCACGCTCACGCGCCAGTACGTCGATGCCGTCGAGGGAACGAAGACGACCATTCTTGACACCCGCAAGACTGCTCCCGGCCTGCGCGTGCTCGACAAGTACGCAGTCACTTGCGGCGGCGGACACAATCACCGTCTCGACCTGAGCGACGGGATTCTGATCAAGAACAATCACATCGCATTGGCGGGCGGCGTTGTTCCGGCGCTCGATCGCGCGTTGCGCAATCGTCGCGGCTCGCAGACGGTTGAGATTGAGGTTCGCTCGCTGGAGGAGTTCGAACTGGTGCTGCAGCACGGCGCGGAAGCCGTTTTGCTGGACAACATGACGCCCGATCACGTGCGGCAGGCGGTAGAGCGCGTCCGCAAGCTTCAACTGGCCGTTCCACTGGAAGCTTCCGGCGGCATTACGCTGGAGAACGTGCGCGCCTACGCCGAGACAGGGGTCGATTTCATCTCCGTCGGAGCGCTCACGCACTCGGTTGCGGCCGTCGACCTCAGCATGCGCATCTCGCCGATGTGAGGGGCGGTCAGTTATCAGCCGTCAGCTCTCAGCTAAGACTTCACTCTTCTCGATCGAGTAATCGGGGCTCTTCCTTATTGGGCGTACTTCCCCATCCCCCGCCGCCGGGCGTCTCAATCCGAATTCGATCGCCGCGCCGCGCTTCGGTGCTCGCCTTGCTTGCCATCGTTTCAACCGAGCCGTCCGCGCGAACAATTTCGGTACGACCCGCTGCACCATCACTGCCTCCAGCCAATCCATACGGCCGCGTTTTGCGGCGATCGGAAAGCAGCGTGACCGTCGCATCCGTCAGCAGTTCGATCTCGCGTACAATTCCGTCCCCGCCACGATGTAGCCCTTCGCCGCCGCTGCCGGTACGAAGTGCATACTTCGTCACGCGCACGGGGTAGCTGTATTCCAGAGCCTCAGCCGGCGTGTTGAGCGAGTTGGTCATGTGCGTGTGCACTCCGGAAACACCATCATGCTGCGCGCCGGCTCCCGATCCGCCGGCGATCGTCTCGTAGTAGGCAAATGGAACCGCAGAGTCACTGCGGTCGTCCATGCCGCCGATGGTGAGATTGTTCATGGTGCCCGACGATGCCGCCGGAATGCGATCGGGCAGCGCCTGCGCCAAAGCCCGCAACAGCACATCGACAATACGCTGGGAGGTCTCGACATTGCCGCCCGCGACCGCCGCGGGGGGCCGCGCATTGACAATCGTTCCTGCCGGGGCGATGAGTTGAATCGGGCGCATCAGCCCGGAGGTCGCGGGAACTTCATCTTGCAGCAGACATCGGAAAACGTAGAAGCAGGCCGAATAGGTAATCGCCTCCACCGCGTTGATGCTGCCTTGGACCTGCGGCGAGCTGCCGGTGAAATCGACGACGACCGGACGCGAGGAAGAGAGTTTGCGCGGGAACGAGATGCGAACGGCAATACGCACCGGGCGGTCATCGCTCACGCCATCGTCATCGAGAAAGTCCTCGGCTGCGTAGCTCCCGGGAGGAACCGTGCTGAGAAACGCCCGCATCATCTGCTCGGAGTAACGCAGCAGAGCGAGACCGGCGCGCTGCACGCGCTCACGGCCATACCGATCGCACAGCTCCTGCAGACGGGCCGTACCGGTGTGACAGGCCGCAAGCTGCGCCCGCAGGTCTCCCTCACGCTCTTCGGGCGTGCGAACATTGTTCAGCAACAGCTCCAGAACGTCGCGATCGACCGCGCCGCCGCGCACGATCTTCACCGGCGGAATGCGGAAGCCTTCCTGGTAAATTTCGCGACAAGGACCCATGGAGCCCGCGAAGGTGCCGCCGATGTCGGCGTGATGCGCGCGAGCTGCCACGAAGAAGTCTGGCGCCGCGCGCGGTTGCGACCCTACGGCGCGTTTGCCGACGAAGACCGGCGCCACCACGGTGATGTCGGGCAGATGCGTGCCGCCGCGGAAAGGATCGTTCAACATGGCGACGTCGCCGGGCGCAAGCGTGAGCTCAGTAATCGCAGCTTGCACCGACATCGGCATGGAGCCGAGATGCACCGGCATGTGATCACCCATAGCCAGCGCATTGCCTGCCGCGTCGAACACCGCGCACGAATAATCGCGACGCTCCTTGATGTTCGGCGAGAAGGCGGTGCGCCGCAACGCAGCGCCCATCTCTTCGGCGATCGCGTGGAAGAGATGCTTGAATACCTCGAGCTCAATCGGATCAAACCGCATGACGGAATGATATCGCGGGAGCAGGTTGCCGGCTTCGGTGCCGGAGAAGGCAAATCACAAAAGGTCGAGTCGCGCAAGAAAATTTTGTACGATTTTTGTTGACATTCCCATCATGTAACCGCAATATCTTGCATAGCTGTACTGCCCACGCAATATGTTGGGCAACGACAAGTTGGGCCACAGCTGTTAACAACCTTCAAGGGAAGGTTCCATTACAAGGAGGAAGTTCCTATGGCAACGAAGAAGAAGGCTACGAAGAAAGCTGCCAAGAAGAAAAAGCACTAAGCGAAATGGCGAGGCTGCGGCCTCGCTAAATTTTTAGCAGAAACAATGGCCTCCACGAGCGGTTTTCGCGGAGGCCATTTTAATTGCGCAACATCAGGTTGCAGAAACGGCCTGCTACTGAGGCGATCCCTCCAGCTGGTAGTTGCACGTCCCGTTCGTCGGTTGCGTAGGGAGCGTCGGCGGCGTCAACAACTGCGGCGAGCTGAAGTCGAAGAAGCCGTTGGTCGGATCGGCCATGTCCTGCGTCGTCGCGTCACGTTGCGTCAACGGCGGGACATTGAATCGCGTCTCAATCAGCTTCAGGATCGACGTGTAGTCCGTCTGCAGGTGTACCACGGTTTGCTTCTTTGACCATGGTGAGACCACGACCACGGGAACTCGGAAGCCGGTGACGTTGAATTCGCCGGTTTGATCTTTCGGCCCAAGATCAGTGGGCTCAAGGAAATCCCCTGGTGGCGTCACCATGATCGGCCCCACGTGGTCGAACAGTCCACCGCCTTCATCCCAGGTCAGAATGAACGCCGAGTCCGGCCACGCGGTGCTGGCCATCAGAGCATTGATCGCGTTCGCCGCGCGCACCGCGCCGGTTTGCACATTGTTTCCCGGATGCTCGTCGTATCCCGTGGAACTGGCGCGCTCGATGAAGATCACCTGCGGCAGTTCCTGATCGGCATTCGGGCTGGCCAGGATGTTGTAATACTCCTGGATGTTGCGCACGTTGGCCTGGATCTGGGGATCGTTCCAGTCGGCCCAGTTCGCCAGGAAGACACTATTGTCCTGGTAGTAGTAACGCCAATTGATCCCCGCATTCTGCAGTGCGCGGAAGATCGTCGGCCGCTGCCACGCCGGATCGCTCGGGCTGCTCGGCGGGAAAGCGTGACCATACGACGTAGCCGAGAACAGATACATACGGTTCGGAATCGTGTTGGCAGGTATCGGTGACCGCCATTCATCATCCGTGGTGAACTGAGTTGCCAACTCGTAGTAATACGGTAAGTCGGTCTGATCGTAATAGCCCAATGGACGAGAATGGGTAGGATCGTACTGATCGCCGGTACCGCCGGACAGCGTGGTCCACAGGAACTTGTCCATCAGGAACTGTGAATTCTGCGTCAGATTCAACCAGTCGTCGCCGACCAGGTCCATATCGTAGTGCGTCTCATCCCACGAGGGTGAGAGGTTCTCGATACACTCCGTGCGCGCATGGAACGGCGCGAAGCATCCTTTCTGCGGATTGCAGATCTGATAGCCCGACGGCAGCGTGTGCAGGTCGTCCACATCACTCAGTTGTGCGCCCTGAATCGGCGGCTGATGGTTCACGCGATATTGGGCCAGCACGCCGAAGTAGTTATCGAACGCACGGTTCTCCTGCACCATGAAGATAATGTGGTTCAGGTTACCGATTCCTCCCGTGCTGACGGTCACCGTCGCTGTCGCAATTACTGGCGGCGCGCCGGGATAGATTGAGGTTGCGGTAGCCGTATAGGTGGTCGTCTGGGTCGGATTCTGACCCGTGGAGCCATTCAGTCCCACCTGTCCGATTGCCGGAGTGCAGGAGGGGCTACACGTGATGGCCACGGCTGATGCACTGGTCGAGGTCCAGGTCAACGTGACCTGGCCGCCCGGAGGAACGGTTGCGGGATTGGCGGTCAGCGTCACGGTAGTGGGATTCCCCACCGTAACCGTCACCTGAGGCGAGTAGGCCTGGCCACCGGCGGTGCCGGCCGCTACAACCTGGAAGGTGGTATTGGCACTCAAGGGCGGAGTCTGGTAAGTCGCCGTGCACGTGTTCCCATTGCATGATGAAGGCGCCGGCAACGGGGTAGGATTGTTATTACCCACCGTCACTAACGACCATGTGCTGCCATTATTCGGTCCGCCATAGGTGAGGACCACGCTTTGCCCAGCCTCAATCATTGTCGACGACGCACTCAAAGTTAACGGCACCACAGTCAGAGTGGCCGACATTGGTTTAGAGTTCGTCGAGCCTGAGCTGGCTGTCGCCTGAAAGGTCGTCGTTTGGGTCAGGCCGTTGGTGTTGTACGAGTAGGCCGTGGCATTCAAGGGCAGCGTGCCCCCCTCATCCTGGATGATGCTGGGGGTAACGGTGAACGACGTAGCGTTGCTCGTAGCCCAGGAGAAATTCACGAACTGGCCGGGCGCTACTAAGGTCGGGGACGCTGCGAAGTTGGAGATCGTGGGAGCATTGGAATTTCCGCCCGTGCCGCCACCACCTGTACCTGTACCGCCTGTACCACCGGTGCTCCCACCGGAATTGGAACTGGAATTGGAATTCGTGGATCCTCCGCCACAACCGGCGGCGATCAGAAGAAGTGACAGCGCAAAAAGCAGGGAAAGGCAAACGCGCAACCGGCTCATAGTTCGCAACAACCTACCTTGAATCTGGGCGGCCATCCCAGCCAGCGGGCTCACCCAGGTATTTAGCCTTGGCGAATCGTTTCCCGAACGGCATGCCCTAAAATTGACTCGCTTTCGCACGCGAGACAAAGCAAACACTTTGATTCCGAGTGGACCTGCCGAGTTGTTTCGCATAAAAGCGGGTCGAGCTTGCTCAGCTTCAGTGTCAACCGGGTTCTGGTTGGAACTAAGGTCCATGCGCCGCTTCGAGGTTGTTCTGTCCGGCGCTTCGTGCTACAAGGTTTCAGACCGCGTAAACTGGAGCGACGCTCACTGGAGGGTAGTAACTCGCGCGGCGCGATGTGCGGCGGTTCGCTTGAAACTCGAAACCGGAAACTCGAAGCTCCTTCTTGAATGGCTGAAAGAAGACGCGCCGCAAGAAGAGTGTCGCCCTTGAACCGGTTTGCTGGAAACTCGAAGCTGGAAACTCGAAACTGCCCTTGAATGGCTGAGAAGAAGACACGCCGCAAGAAGAGTGCCGCCGCCGATCCGGTGATCCCGGACAAACTCTACTTCCGCATCGGCGAAGTCTCGCGACTCTGCCGGCTGCCGTCTTACGTTCTGCGATTCTGGGAGACGGAATTTCCCCAGCTCAAGCCGGTCAAGAGCGGAACCGGGCAGCGGATGTATCGCCAGCGCGATGTCGAGACGGTCCTGCACATCAAGAAGCTGCTTTACGACGAAGGCTTCACCATCGCGGGCGCGCGTCAGCAGTTGAAGGACGAAGCCAAGCCGGTTCGTCAGCAATCGGGCTTGCCCTTTCCCAAGCAGAAATCGGCTGAACTGAAGAAGGTGCGGCAGGGCCTGCAGGAGATCCTCGGGATTCTTTCCACGCGAAAAAAATAACTCTCATTGCACCGAAACGTTCAATATGCGTCGCGCGCGTTCAACCACTAGCCACTGGTCACTAACCACTAGCCACTTCTTCTCATGAAGACCAACGCTGTCCGCCTGCTCGACAATCTGGGCATCCCGTATGAGCTGCGAGAATACGCAGTCGATCCCGAGGACCTTGCGGCTGAGACGGTCGCAGCCAAGATCGGATTCCCTCCTGAGCAAGTCTTCAAGACCTTGCTGGCGCGCGGCGATCGCCACGGACCTTGCTTTGCTGTCATTCCCGGAAACTCGGAACTCGATCTCAAGGTGCTGGCCAAGCTGAGCGGCGATCGTAAAGTCGACTTAGTGAACTTGAAGGAATTGCAGCCGCTGACCGGTTACATTCGCGGCGGAGTAACGGTGCTGGGAGCGAAGAAGGAGTACCCGGTTTACGCCGACGAGACGATTGAGTTGTGGGAGGTGATTTCTGTTTCCGCCGGAATACGCGGAACGCAGATCCTCATTGCCCCTGCTGACTACCTGCGCGCGACGAACGCGAGCCTGGGCGCAATTGCTCGTGCGAAGGGCTGAGCCCTTCCGGGATTCGGTAGAGCAGCGCTTCAGCGCCGCGTTGCCGATACCAATCCAAGAGTGTACCAAGTGCTGCTGGACGCTGGCCTGAAGGCCAGCTCTACCGTAGACTCCCTAGCGAACTCGGCTACTTCACCACCGTTACCTGGAACTGCACTGGAATGTTTTTCGGAGGATAGCAGGCGCTGTGATCGCAGGCCTGGAAGCGCAGAGTGCCGCTGATCGGGTAGGTCCCGGGAGCGACATTGGCAGCGGTCTTCAACACCGCATCGACCGTGAAGTCGCCGCTATAGACGCTCAACTTCTCGTCCGGCGAGAACGGGAAGCTCATGTCCTGGCCGGCGGGATATTTGACGTCGGCAACCATCACCTGCTCCGGCCCGCTCAGCTTCAATACCGTAGGAATCAGCAGTGGCGATTTCGGCGTGTGCGAGTTGATATGGAATTCGGAGCCGATGCGGAAATCGAGACTGACGTTCTTGCTACCGCCCGCCTTCACCTGCACGCTTCCCACAGGCGCCATCTCCACCGGCGGCTTGTCGCCGAAGCCCTGCGCCAAGACCAGGCCGGCCAACAGAAACAGAGTTGCGAAAAAAGCAGCGCTGCGCCTCATCGGCCGGAGTCCTTAGGAGGAGTTACTTTCGCCGCAACGGCCTCTTTGACACTCGCGTCGGCCTGATTCAACGGCGAATTCGCGGGCTTGTAAGTGGTACCCAAAGTCTTCCTGACGGCATTCTCGATATCCTTGCGATCCAGCAGGCCGGTCATCTTGTCGACGATGGTTCCGTCGCGTCCGATGTAGAAGGTAGTGGGCAGATATTGCACGTCGCCATAGTCATCTGAAACCTTGTCGGTTCCCAACAACACCTCATAATTGACGCCGAGGTCGCTGGCGAACTTGGCGATGGTGGCCGGCTCGGTGTCATCCATGGCTACGCCCAGTACGACCAGGCCGTCCTGCGCATACTGTTTCTGCAGATCCTCGAACCAGGGCATCTCGACTTTGCACGGAGGACACCAGGTCGCCCAGAAATTCAGCAGCACAGCTTTGCCGCGAAAATCCGACAGCTTGACCTTGCGCCCGTCCAGTGAAGGCAGCGTGAAGTCCGGCGCAGGCACACCTTGCACATTGCCTACCAGCGTGACCGGCCCGTGCTTGTGAGCCCGGTCCAGATACTTGCCGCTGGCCAGCATGGCAAGAATGGCCACGAAAAGGGCTGCGAAGACTAATGCGTTGCGTTTCACGACTTCACCCCTACAGCGCGAACCGGTTCAAGAAGGTCAAGTGGCTTGAAAGCCAGGTGAGATTGTTCATGAAAATCAAGACGCCAATGGCGATTAAGAGTATACCGCTGCAGACCTCGACGGTGTGCAGATGCCGGCGAAAGCGCCCATAAAATGCCAGAAATCGGTCAACCCCTAAGGAAGTCAGCAGGAACGGTACCGCCAGTCCCATGGAATAGACGGCCAGCAAAAAGACGCCCCTCCAGACCGTGCTTTGTTCCATCGCAAAGCCAAAGATGGGACTAAGTATCGGTCCCACACAGGGCGTCCAGCCGAAAGCGAAGGCAAATCCCACGACCAACGGTCCAAATGCAGTTGCCCCCCCCTTCAGATTGTGCAAACGCTTATCTGCATATAGCGCATTGATTTTGATCAAGCCGGTGAGATGTAAACCGAAGATGATCACGATTATTCCCAAGATGCGGGTCAGCCATATTCGCCAGGCACCCAGCCACGTCCCAATCACGGTAGCGGTGGCACCTAACGCGACAAAAACGACCGAGAAACCAACGATGAACATTAACGAATGCAATAAAACAGTCCGACGCATCGGAGAGGTTGATGATCTTAATTCTTCGACGCTGGCACCCGAAATTATGGACACGTAGCCCGGCACCAGCGGAAGGACGCAAGGAGAGAGAAACGACAAGATGCCCGCCACGAACGCAAAAAGCGACTGCGCGGCGAGGGAGTGGGGTAGGTGGTGCATAGGGTAATTGTAACAATGGCCCCGAGATCAATTTGTTACAGATCGTTGCACTCAGGACGATCCTCCTGATACAGACGCTGATTTTCGGAAAAAGTTACGCCGGGACGCCAGATTTGGGCATAGGCCCCTGCGGCAGAGTGATTTGCGGCTTGCGCAGGCCGGACCAGGTCTCGGAAATGACGATGGAATCGCCCGGATTGTGAGGATCATACTTGGCGGACGTCGGCAGCCCCAACCGGCAGGAATACAGATCGATGAACTGGCGCAGGTGGGTGACATCCTGCGACGCTTCGTAGGTCACACCTGCCACGTCGTAAGTGTAGACCAGCAGGATCATCTGCTGCTGGGTGACATCATCTTCCAGTTCCAGAACGTCAATGACATTGCCGTCGATGATGCGCCCGCCGCGCGTGAGCGCCGTGCGCCGCTCGCACTCCTGGTCCTCAGCCGGCTTCTTGTTCTTGCGCGATAGCAGGCTGTAGCCGACGATGGCAGCTATTGCGCCGAACGCAAATAACGGGTAGAGCCGAAAAGAGTTCATGGGAGTCGCTGCGAGGGTTTGACATCAAGATAGCCGGATTGGCAGTAGAAGAAAACAAGAAAATGATCGCGGGAACTGGGTTTAACACCAACGTGTTATTTTCGGTCGACCACCGGATTCCGCAGCGTTCCCACGCCTTCCACCGTGACTTCCACCACGTCCCCTGATTTCAACTGCCCAACACCGGCGGGAGTTCCAGTAGCAACGATGTCGCCCGGCTCCAGGGTCATCGCCTGACTGATGTAGCGCAGCAGGACGTCCATGGGGAAGAGAAAATCCGCCGTCGTGCCGTTCTGGCGAAGCTCGCCGTTGACCCGGGATTGAACCCGTACTCCTTTCCACGGATCCACTCCATCGGCAACGACTGGACCTACGGGGCAGAACGTGTCGAAGCCCTTGGCTCGCGTCCACTGCCCATCCTTGTTTTGCAGATCACGTGCGGTAACGTCGTTCAGGCACGTATATCCCACAATGTAGGACCGGACGTCTTCGCCTTCGCGCAGACGGTAGCAGCGCTTGCCGATCACCGCGGTCAGCTCACCTTCGTAGTCCACCCGCTGCGAGAGGTCCATCGGTCGAAGAATCTCGTCATCGGGGCCGATCAGTGACGACGGCGGCTTCAGGAAGAACAATGGCTCGGTGGGGATGGGATGGTCCAGTTCCTTCGCGTGCTCGCGATAATTGCGGCCGATGCAGACGATCTTCGACGGCTCAACCGGTGCCAGCAGGCGCACCGAACTCAGGGGCAGGTTGGTCTTCTCGCCGCTGTCGAAATCGGAGAACGATGTTGGCGCGTTCGCCAGAGTTCGAGTGATGACCTGGTTGCCGGCAGCGTCTTCGATCAGCCCGTAATGTTTCGCACCTTGATGTTCAAATCGGCAGTAACGCATTGCGATAGTTCCTTTTCGATCTCGATTCGCCTTCTTAACAAGCTTACTTCGTTTTCATCGGCACAGTTTCGCTCGCCTCAGCGGAACGCGGGCTTTCATTGCCTCGCAGATCAACCGCTGAAACGGTATAGAAGTACGTCTTCCCCGGTTCAACCTTTTCGTCGCGATAGGACGGCGTTTGTACGAGCTGGGTGTTTAACTTCTGCGGCTGCCCACCTGCGACCCAGCGGAAAACGTTATAGCCCGCCAGATCGCCCTCGATATTCGGCGCCCACGTCAGATCGATAAACGGCTTTTGCCCGACACTGGAAAACACCGCCTGCAGGCCGGAAGGCTGTGCCGGCGGATAAATGTCGCGCGTGAAGACTTCGACCGTGGGCGAGTCGTCGCCCTCAACCCCAGCATTCAAGCCACTCGCCTGCACCTGACTGAGTGTCGTGATGCGATATTCGTACTTCTGCTCCCAGCCGAAGGTCTTGTCGAGATACGACCCGGTTGCGCTCGGCGCAACATCGTCAATCACGATATATCCCGGAGCGCCCACCGGCCGCCGCATGACGCGATAAAGATAAGTGACTCCCCTCGGTGGCGCGGGCGGCGCCGGCCCTGACCAGCTAACGCGCACGCCATCGGCACTGACCTCAGCCGACAACTTGTCCGGCGCCGCGATGGTCGGGGTCACCGGAACCGGTACCTGATTGGATATGCCAGCGCTGCGGCCGTGTGCGTTCACCTCTTCCACACCGTACATGACAAACCCCGCCGGGTTCTGCAATCCCGGACCCGGCGGCAAGGTATCCACGTAGTGAATGCGCACCGCACCCGGCGGAGCCTCGTTCTTCTGGCGCTCGGCGGGCTTTGGCGTTGGCGGAGAAATCTCAGCCACGACGTCACACTTGGCCATCAACATCGTGCCTTCATGACGGCAGATGCGCGAGGTGGGATTGTGCTTGATGATGGTCTTATCGGTGTTCTTGCGCGGCAAGGTCCAATCCAGAGTGACTTTGTTGCCGCGGCGCGAAGCCGTGAGGTCGGTCGGGGGAAGTGGCAGGTTCAACGACGGCAATGAGGGTGATCCGGGAGTTCCGCACCCGGCAAGCACCACGATTGACGCGAGACCTCCGATTAGGCCGAACAGCCGCAGTCGCATGGAAACTAACAGAGTAACAAATCGCGAGGTACTTGCTCGGTTTCAAGGGGCAGAGCAGCCTTCCGGCTTACAATCGTTGCAGGTGCTCTGCGAGAATTCGTACTCCGGAGAATTCGGGAGAAGGCTCATGCGCCGGGAATTTCTTTCGTTGTTCCTGCTCAGTCTGGTTCTGCCTGCCGTCGCGCAAACGACAACCGCGCCGAAAAGCGCAGCCGCTTCCCAACCTGTAACGACCGCAGCTGTCGATAAGGCCTATTTGCAGAGCATTTGGGATGGATGGACCTCCGCCGACCTTGATAAACAGGGGAAATTCTACGCACAAGGTCCGGGCCATCTGTTCTTCGATGTCGCACCGCTGAAGTACACCAGCTGGGATGACTACAAAGCAGGCGTGGCGCCGTCGCTGAAGGATGCGCCCAAAGTGACCTACACCCTTAGCGACGATATCCAGATTCATCCCGAAGGCAAAATTACCTGGGTCGACGGAACGCTGGAGATGGGAGGAACGACACCGCAAGGTCAGAAGGAGTCTATATCTTTGCGTTGGACGGCGGTGTTGGAGCGGCAGGAAGGCCGCTGGGTCATAGTCCACGAGCACGTTTCTGCGCCCGCAGAAGCGCCTGCGCAACAATAAGCGTTTGGCGACAGCGTCGACCGCGAGGGGCGGAAATTGGTGGAGCACGCCTTCCAGGCGTGCATTGACGGCGAAGGTCTCTAATTGCGCCAGGTTCGGGTAGAGCTGGCCTTCAGGCCAGCGTCCCAGGCTCCCCCTGTTTTTGTCATCCCGACCGAGGGCTTCAGCCCGACCGAGGGATCTGCGGTTCGCGCCGCGGTGCGACACCACTCGCGACCCAGTTCACCCTTCCAATTTCTTCGCAAGCAGTTCATTGACCAGCGCCGGATTCGCCTGGCCTTTCGACGCCTTCATCACCTGTCCCACGAAGAAAGCGATGACGGTTTTCTTGCCACCGCGATACTGCTCCAGCTGCTTGGGATTCGCGGCGATCACTTCATCGATGATCTTCTCGATGGCCGCGGTATCGGTGATCTGCTGCGGCTTTTCTTTCTCGTAGATTGCGGGGAAGTCCTCGCCTCGCTCGAAGGCGAGATCGTAGAGATCTTTCAGCATCTTTCCGCTGATCGCGCCGCTCTCGACCAAGTCGGCGGACATTGCTACGCCCTTCATCGAAATCGGGGACTGCTCAATCTCGATGCCCTTCGCTTTCAGCCTGCCCATCAACTCACTCTGGACCAAATTCGCAACGCGCTTGGGATTCTTCGCAACCGCTGCGGCTTCTTCAAACTGATCGGCCAATGATCGCGTGCTGGTCAGTGTTGTGGCGTCATATTCGGTGATCCCATACTGCGTGACTAATCGCGCGCGACGCGCCTCCGGCAGCTCAGGGAGCTCTGCGACGATCTGCTGGCGCCATTTTTCATCGATCACTAACGGCAGCAAGTCCGGCTCAGGAAAATAACGGTAATCGTGCGCCTGCTCTTTGGAGCGCATACCGTAGGTCTTGCCTTCGGCGGCGTTGTAGAGCCGCGTCTCCTGCTGGATCTTGCCGCCTGACTCCAGCACCTCTTCGTGGCGCTCAATCTCGTACTCCAGCGCCTGCCGGATGAAGCGGAACGAATTGACATTCTTCACTTCGGTCTTGGTGCCGAACTCGCGCTGACCACGCGGACGAATGCTGACGTTGGCGTCGGCGCGCAGCGAACCTTCTTCCATGTTGCAGTCGCTCACGCCGGTGTAGAGGATGATTTCCTTCAGCCTCGTCAGATACTCCCAGGCTTCGTCGGGTGAGGCAATATCGGGCTCGCTGACGATCTCGATCAGCGGTACGCCGGAGCGGTTCAAATCGATCGACGTCCACTCGCTGCTGTCGGGCAGACCGTCGTGCAGGCTCTTGCCCGCGTCTTCTTCCAGGTGTACGCGCGTGATGCCAATCTTCTTCTGGCCGGCCGGCGTTTTGATCTCGATGAAGCCGTGTTCGGCCAGAGGCTTGTCGTACTGCGAAATCTGGTAGCCCTTGGGCAGGTCGGGGTAGAAGTAATTCTTGCGCGCGAAGATCGAAGTCTCGCGAACCTGGCAGTTCAGAGCGGTTGCCGCCAGAACCGCAAACTCGACCGCGCGCTTGTTCATCACCGGCAGCGCGCCGGGCAGGCCGAGACATACGGGACAGACATTCGTGTTCGGCGGGTCGCCAAAGCGCGTCGAGCAGCCGCAGAAAATCTTCGTCTTCGTCAGCAGCTGGACGTGAACTTCGAGGCCGATGACAGGCTCGTACTTGGATTTCGCTGCGACGGGGACTTCTGGCGTGGTGGCCATCCTCAAATTATAGCGAGGAACTCACAGCAACCTATGGCGTGAAGGTCAGACTCCACCAGAACGCGCTGCCCCACAATGCCAGCCCGCTGAGGCCGACCAGCACGTACAGGCGTCGCTCGAAAGCGTTATGCAGGGTCGGGATAGGAAGAGGAGATCCCAGCCTGCGATGAAAGGAAGTAACCAGCAGGCCGCCAAATCCGACTACGGTTACAGCGCCGCCAAACGCCAGGCCTGCCATGATGAGTACATATCCCAGGGAGAACACAACACACCCCACTTCTTCTCGACAGGGTAGACCTCCGGCAAAATTTCGGCAAGCCAGCCGTCTGCTATCAGCTGTCAGCTTTCAGCCCAAACACATCCTCCATCATTCATTTTGGATTTGAGGCGTTCGTAGCCGATGCGGTGTCGAACTTGTTCGTGATGAAGTGAACGTCGAAGGGCCGGGCCTGCGCTTGAAAAACGTAAGCCTTCACGGCGGGGTCATTGGCGACGATGCGATCGGCTTCGGACTGCGAACCTGCCTCAAAGATGATGAGCGCTACGTTGTCCCAATAATCGCCATCCATTCCGCCGGCGAGGATGGCGCGCCCCTCGCGTAGCTGCTCCTTCCAGTAGCGGCTGTGCTCCTCCAATGCTTGATTGGCGGCAGGATCATCGGGCCACTTGCCCGTCGCCTTCCATCGGCCATAGAGGTCATAGCGAAGGCGAATCAGCATGATGTAGGCGTGAATCTCGTCCTTGTTCGCTTTGCCGTAAGACGGTGCGGAATTCTGGGCAGGCAGGGTGTGAGGAAACAGTGCGAACAGTACGATGCAGGAAACGAGAGTAATCCTGGTGCGGTGCATAAGCACACCTCAAGTGGAATGATTGCCTCTTGATTTAACGCAGTATAAAGGGACGCCGCGGCAGGCAATTAGTTATCGGCACCTGGAGCCGACGGCTGAGACCTGATGGCTGACAGCTTCTTTGCCATGGCCCACTTCAGTTCTTCGATGCCTTCACCTGTGACAGCGGAGATCGGATACAGCTCCAGCTTCTTGCGTTTGCAGTAGCGCTTCAGCTTGGCGAGCTTGTCTTTGTTCGCGATGTCCATCTTCGACGCGACGACGACGGTCGGCTTCGTGTCGAGCCCAGCGCCGAAGTTGGCCAGCTCGTGGGTGATCACCTCGTAATCCTGCACGGGATCAGGACGGCCGCTGAAGTCCGAGACATCGACCAGGTGCACAAGAAATCGCGTGCGCTCGATATGCCTAAGAAATTGCGTTCCGAGCCCGGCGCCTTCGCTGGCGCCTTCGATGAGGCCGGGAATATCCGCGACGACGAAGCTGGCGTCATCAGGCGGTTCGCCTACGACGACCACGCCGAGGTTGGGCTGCAGCGTGGTGAAAGGATAGTCGGCGATCTTGGGACGCGCCGCCGAGATGCGCGAGATCAGCGTGCTTTTGCCGGCGTTGGGATAGCCGACGAGCCCGACATCGGCCAGCAGCTTGAGTTCCAGCCGCAGATCGCGCTCTTCGCCCGGCTTGCCGTCTTCGTGCTCGCGAGGCGCCTGATGGGTTGACGTGGCGAACTGCGCATTGCCGCGTCCGCCGCGACCGCCGCGAGCAATGACGACGCGCTCATCAGGTTGCGAAAAGTCGTGCACCAGTTCGCCGGTGATTTCGTCGTAGACGATGGTGCCGACTGGGACCTTCAGGACGATGCTCTCGCCCTCGCGTCCCGTCTTGTTGGAGCCTTCGCCGTGACGGCCGCGCTCGGCCTTGTATTCGGGATTGAAGCGGAAATGGACAAGCGTGTTGTGACGCTCGCTGGATTCCATGATGATGTCGCCGCCGTGCCCACCGTCGCCGCCGGAGGGACCACCGCGCGGGACGAATTTCTCGCGTCGGAACGCCATGCAGCCATTGCCGCCGTCCCCGGCCTTAACGCGAATTTTGGCTTCGTCAACGAACATCAGCAGTTAGCAATTAGCAATTAGCTTCAAGCCTTGAGGCTATACCGACCGACCTCTTGGCGATGATGCCTGAAGCGATTCCGGTTCTGGCTCCGAGATCTTCTGCGACGAGGAAACCCCAGGTATCGCAGGAAGACTCGCCCAGGTGCCAACCCAGTCTCGCTCTGCGAGACGAAAGATGATAGCCCACCGCTTCAGCGGTGGGTAGGAATGAGAAAACTTCCGAGTGCCTCGGGCACGGCACTAGATCGGCGCCCAACAACAAAGGCCTCGTAGCGACGAGGCCTGAAAACCGTGGATAGCAGATCGCAATGGCCGTGGCTAAATGCTAAGTGCCAAATGCTAATTGCTGCTTTCTTGCGGCACGATCGACACGAACTTGCCCATGTTGCCGCGGTCCTTGAACTCGATGGTGCCGGTGACCTTGGCGAAAAGGGTGTCGTCTTTGCCGCGACCGACGTTGATGCCGGGCTTAATTCGTGTGCCGCGTTGCCGTATGATGATCGTTCCGCCGGAGACGAGTTGCCCGCCGAACGCCTTTACACCCAGCCGCTGTGCATTGGAATCGCGGCCGTTTCGCGAACTGCCTAAACCTTTTTTGTGTGCCATAAAGATGTCCTCAAAATCTTGAACTGCTGATTAATGTCGAAACAGGCGAACTGCAGATCCCTCGGTCGGACTGAAGTCCTCGGGGATGACAGCGTTAAGACGACCGTGCTGACGGTGGCCTCAACGCCGTACTATTCTTACGCCTACGCCGCGCGCTCGGTCTCTACCTCTTCGAGTTCGAGCTCGACCGCGCCCACTTGGTCGCGCGAGAAGACCCCGCGAACTGCGGCGGGAATGCTGAGCAATACCGACTCGAAGCGCTTCGCCGTCGCGACCAATACCACGATGAACTGATGGAGCAGCATCGCGGCTAAGCCGTGAGCTCCTTGCCATTGATGCTGATGGCTGTGATCTTCACGGCGGTGTACGGCTGGCGATGGCCGTTCAGCTTCTTGTACTGCTTCTTACGTTTGTAGTGGAAGACGAGCACTTTATCGCCACGGCCCTGCTCAATCACTTGCCCGATAACGATGGCGTTCGCCGGCTTGCTGAGCTCACCTTCGGAGGCGCTAACTGCCAGCACTTCCTCGAAGTGGACCTTTTCGTCGCCAGCCTGGGCCAGCTTCTCCACCTGGATCACGTCTCCGGGCGCGACGCGATATTGCTTTCCCCCGGTGCGGATGACCGCGTACATAACTATCCTCCAACCAACCTGGTCGCGCACCGCTGCGGCGCGGACGGCCCTAAACTCTTTGTGCGCTTGCACTTCCCCAGCCAGGAAGGAAGACATGGCGGGGTGTCCCTGACGGGACCGGCTAGTACAGGCAAACCATAAGATTCTAGCGTGTTCGGGGGCTGGCGGTCAAACTTAGTCCGGTTTGGGTGAGGCCGGACTCAAATGGCTTACTGTCTTCTGCAGTGACGCCTCGTCCTCGACATTGAAGCAGCTGCGCGACTTGTCGATCTGCTTCATCAATCCGCACAAAACCTTTCCCGGGCCGACCTCGACGAAGCTTTGCACTCCCAGCCCAATCAACCCGCGCATCGATTTGTGCCATTGCACCGCGCCCGTAACCTGGCGAATGAGGGCATCGCGCGCCTGCTCGGCGGTCGTCACCAGGGTCGCGTCAACGTTGCACATGACAGGAATCGCCGGATCGTGGAAGGTTACCGCCGCGAGATCCGCCGCGAGACGATCTTGCGCCGGCTGCATCAGCGCGCAATGGAAAGGAGCGCTCACCGGCAGCATGATGGCGCGCTTCGCACCCTGCTTTTTCGCGAGCTCAGCGGCGCGCTCCACAGCTGCCTTGCTGCCGGAAATGACCGTCTGATCCGGGGAGTTGAGATTGGCCGCGCAGCAGATCTCGCCCTGCGCCGCTTGTTCGCATACCAGTTGCAGCTTATCCGGTGCTAGAAGTAAAACCGCTGCCATCGCGCCTACGCCAACGGGCACAGCTTCCTGCATATATTTGCCACGATTGCGAACGGTTCGCACCGCATCGGTGAACGACAACGTTCCCGCGGCGACATTGGCTGAGTACTCGCCCAGGCTATGGCCTGCAACATACGACGGCGCGATTCCCTGTGACTGCAAAACGCGCCACGCCGCGATGGAAACCGTCAGGATCGCCGGCTGCGTAATCTCAGTAAGCTTCAGCTGATCTTCCGGACCTTCAAAACAAAGTTGCGAGAGCTTGTAGCCGAGCGCGGCGTCGGCTTCGTCGAAGGTCTCGCGCGCCACCGGATACATGGCGGCAAGCTCCTTGCCCATGCCGACCGACTGTGAACCTTGCCCGGGAAAGAGAAAAGCCTTGAGAGAGTGTGTGGTCATGAAAGGATTGCCGGCGTTGATTGTACAAGGCTCGTGGCTGTTGGCTCATGGCCTTTGCAAGCCAGCAGTTCGCGAGCGCCCAGAATGGGAGTACGGCGCTCACTGACAGCCTGCTGGTTCTTCAGACTAGTCCGGAACCGAGCGGCACGGGTGCAGGCGGCTCGCTGGGGTGGTGGTTCAGATTGCGGCTAGCCTCGGCGATGCGCTCTTCGATGGTGTGATTCAGCTTGCTGTTGGCGTATTCCATCGCCACGCGAATGGCGTTCTTGATCGCGTTGGAGTTGGATGATCCGTGGCTCACGATGCAGACGCCTTTGATACCTAGCAGCGGTGCGCCGCCGTATTCGGAATAGTCGAGACGCTTTTTGAAATCGGCGAAAGCCCGGCGCGAAAGCAGAAATCCTACCTGGCTGGTGATGGTCGCCTGCAGCGATTGCTTCAGCAGGAAGCGCACTGTCTCGACCATGCCCTCGGAAATCTTCAGTGCAACGTTGCCCACGAATCCGTCGCAGACCAGCACGTCGGCTTTGCCGTTATAAAGGTCGCGGCCTTCCACGTTGCCGACGAAGTTCATCGGCAGCTCTTTGATCAGTTTGTACGCTTCGCGGGTGAGGTCATTGCCCTTGCTTTCTTCTTCGCCGATGGAGAGCACGCCGACGCGTGGATAATCGGCGGTCGCAAAGCGTCCGGCAAAAATCGTGCGGAAGTAAACGTCGCCCATGATGGCGAACTGCTGCAGGTTTTGCGGCTTGGAATCGACATTCGCGCCGACATCGATAAGGATGGTCGCCGTACCTTGAGCGGTGGGAAAAACGGCTGCCAGCGCGGGGCGGTCGACACCGGGGATTGCCCCGAGCACCATCTTGGCCGTGGCCATGGCAGCGCCGGTATTGCCGGCGGTAATGAAGCCTGCCGCAGCGCCATCGCGTACCATGCGGAGTCCAACATGCATCGAAGAGTTGCGTTTAGCTCGCACCGCCTCGATTTTGTCCCGCATGGTGATGGCATCGCGCGCGTTGACGATGGTGATGGGCAGGCGGCTCACGAAGCGATGCGCCTCGAGTTCGGCGCGGACGACTTCTTCCTTGCCAACCAGTACTACTTCCACGCCATAATGCCGGGCAGCCAGAATAGCGCCTTCCACTTCGGGCTTAGGCGCACGGTCCGAGCCCATGGCGTCAACGGCAATGATGGTTGGCATGCTTGTCCGTCAATACGACGAATTCACCACGGAGACACGGAGCGCACGGAGTTTTCTTGATTTCGGCCTTCTCCGTGTCCTCAGTGCCTCCGTGGTGAAAATAGGCCTTGGACTTACCTAACTGGTAGCCTCTTCGATCTCGATGACCTCGCGGCCCTTATAGTAACCGCACTTGAGGCAGGCGCGGTGCGGTAACTTGCGCTCGTGGCAATTGGGACATTCGGACAAGGACTGCGCCGTCAGATGATCGTGGGAGCGGCGCTTGGCGGTGCGCGCCTTGGAATGACGCCGTTTCGGATTTGGCATGAAAAACCTCGTAAATCATCGGGTAGAGCAGGCCTTCAGGCCGGCGTCCCGGAAATCAATTCAAAAATACTTACGCACGGGTGACGCAGACCTGAAGGTCTGCTCTACCTAGCTTTGCAGCTTCTTCTTGATATCACTTAGTGCAGCCCAGCGCGGGTCGCTGACATGCTGCTCACAATGACATTGCTCGACATTCAAATTGCGGCCGCACTGCGGACACAATCCCTTGCAATCCTCTCGGCATAATGCCCGAACTGGCGTTGCCAGAAGCACCTGCTCGCGCAGGGCGTCTTCCAGAAGCAGACCTTCGCCCACATAATAGCCGATTTCGGTCTCGGCCTCGCAGATGGACGCCTCTTCCGCCCGCCGATCCACCCCTTGCGGGCGGTAGATCAGGTCAAAAGGCCAATCCAGATCGTGGCCGACCGGCTCCAGACAGCGAGCACAGCTGAACTCGAGATGCGCCTGAACGCTGCCCACCAGGCGGATATCCTCGACATCCTGGTGATGGCCGCGATGCTCTACAACCAAATCGGCACGACCCTTGCTATGCAGTGGGCCCACCTGGCGGAATTCGCGACCGAACTCGATAGCTCCGGGCTGATAGCTTTCGTCAAACTCCAGATTGTGGAGTTCCAGTTCCCGAACACGGATCAGCATAGCAGCACCGGCCTTAGACTCTATCTGAGCCTAACTTCGCAACTGGAAACCTCCCGAACATCCTTCCATGCAGCATTGTCACGGGACGACAAACCCCGTTTTTCAGGCCAAGTTCCTGAAGGAAAACAATGGCGAGGACAGATGGGCAGGAGCGCTCTAGGACAATACCTAAGAATAAATTTGCTGACACACAGTGTCAAGGCGCCGTCATCCAGAGCCGTGGCCGCGCAGCAGGAATCTGCTAGACTCGGAACGTTGTTCGCACGCGAGTCAACCAGTAATGGATCTGATCTAACCCGGATATGACGCTGGCTGGCAGTTGTCGCCGGCGATCGTTTTCGACCAACCCGATTCACATGCCATGACGAGTCAGCCGGTCGCTTCTTGCCAACACCCTGCCCTGCTCGTCTACTCCGACTCTGAAGCGCTGCAGGCGATCGCGACCGCCCAAATTCAAACGCAGTGGCGCAATCTGGCCGCGAAATGTCCCTGGGCCACGTCGCTGCAGTCGCCCGAATTCGCCACCACCTGGTACGAATGCTACGGGGAACTCTATCGGCCCCTGATCCTTGTCCGCTACAGCTCGGGCGAAGAAATGGATGGGCTGATAGCCCTTGCCGTCGAACGAACCACAGGGAAGTTGACCACAGCGGGTTCGCATCAAGCCGAGTATCAGGTTTGGCTGGCATTGCCCGGCCAGCAGACATTTGTTGTCGAATGCCTGGAGAAGCTCCGGCAGCTTGGGTTTTCTTCCCTCTCGTTCACCTATCTTCCACCCGGTACTCCACTGGATTGGCTGAAGAACGGATGGAGTGACGCGAGCACGCTCCGGGCCGTGCAGCGGCCTTTACTCACGGTCGACAACATCGAGGCGGTTCGTGAATCGCTGGCCAAGAAGAAGAACCGCAGGCGTCTGGAGAAGCTCCAGGAGAATGGACCGCTGAGTTTTCTGGAGCTGCGCACTCCACAGGAACTCGACGGGTATTACGACGACATCATCGACTTCTATGACTTTCGCATGGGCGCGGTCAATGGAACCTGTCCATTCCGCGAAGATCTAAGGAAACGCCCTTTCTACAGAGCGCTGATGGCTCAAGGCCTGCTTCATGTGACGGTCATGAAGATTGGCGAGAAGTTAGTCGCGTCTCATATCGGTCTCCGCAACCAGACGGAAGTCGTATTAGGCATAGTCGGACACTCGCCATTCGAGGCAATTCATTCTCCCGGCAAGCTACACATCCTGCAGCTTGGCTCGCTGCTGCACGACGAGGGATTCACGAATCTGGATCTCACGCCCGGAGGCGACAGTTACAAGGAAGACCGGGCAACTCGCTACGATGAAGCCCATGAATTGACGGTGTTTCTCGACAAGGGAGCGCTTGCCCGCCATCGCAGATCAGTACGAGTCCAGGCCTTGGAAAAAAAGGTCGCAAGCGTTTTGCGATTGAGCAAGCAAGGCTTGTCGCGCTTGCGATCGTTCCTGCAAAATCCAATTCGCGGCTTAGCCTCGCTGTTGCGCTCTGCGCGGAGGTGGATGTGGAGTTCGGAAGAGACAAGGTTTTATCGTGCGGAGGCCAACGCGGCCGGAAGCGCCGATTCCGAAATACGGCGCGATCACTTGCGAGACTTGCTGTGTTACGAACCGGCTGGGCGTGATTCGCGTTCCAAGCAGGAATTCTTGAGCGATAGCCTGGCCGCAGTAGAATCGGGCGTTCAGTTTTACTCGATTGTTAGAAATAACATGATAGTCAGCTGCGCCTGGGTCACGAATGTAGCCACCAAGGCTCCTATCAACAAAGCACTGCGCAGCCACGAATATCCCCCACGATCAGCAGTAATCTATGATTTTTATGTACAAGCACACGCTGACCGACAGGTTTTGGCTTTATTGCAAAAGATCGTGAAGGACGCAACAGCCGAGGGAGCCGAAGCAGTTTTTCTCACGATTCCTGCCGAAGATCGGGCGGCGCGGCAGGCTGCCGAAGAGGCCGGTTTCAAATACCAGGACAGCGTTGTGCGGAGCGTACGGTTTGGTTCCGTGAAGACGAAGCTGGTGGTTCGTGCAAACTCATAGCGAATCGGTTGGCGAATATTAATGAGCGCGCTGCGACAAATAAAGCAGGCGGTACTCAACACGAACGGCCTGGGACTGGCGCCGATCATTGCGCGCAGCAACTGGCGGCAGCAGCGTCTGATGATCCTCTGCTATCACGGTATCGCGGCGGGAGACGAGGATGGGGCGTATCCCGAGATGTTCATGCGGCCGGAACTTTTCGCCCGCCGAATGGACATTGTGGCGCGGTCGGGATGCAAGGTAGTCGGCCTTGGAGAAGGTTTGCGCCTCTTGCAGAAAGGACAGCTGCCCGCGCGCAGTGTGGCCATTACCTTCGACGACGGGTGGGCCGACTTTCCTCTCCACGCTCTTCCCGTGCTGCAGAAGTACGGGTTTCCGGCGACGGTTTATCTCACAACCTACTACTGCCTCTACAGCCGTCCGTTGTTCCGCTTTGCGCTCGCCCACATGATGTGGAAGGTGCCGACGAAGGTCATTGAGAACCGGACATTCGATTGGCTGCCGCGGCAGCTTGACCTCCAAAGCGAGGCGAGCCGTAGCGCACTGTTATGGCAAATCGATGGCTATGCCAAGCAACAGAACCTGACCGGCCAGCAGAAAGACGTCCTTGCGGCTGCTTTCGCCAACGCCATCGGATTTGATTATTCAGCTTTCTGCAAGCGGCGGCTTTTTCAGCTGATGAATCCGGAGGAAGTAGGCGCGATGGCGCGTGCCGGTATCGACATTCAACTGCACACGCATCGGCACCGCACTCCGCTGGATCGCGATAAGTTCATTGGTGAGATCAAACAGAACCGTGATCTGATCACCCAAATGACGGGAGCTGGAAGCGTCACCCATTTTTGTTATCCGAGCGGAGCCATCCGACCGGACTTTATCCCATGGCTGAAGGAAGCTGGAGTGGAATCGGCTACGACCTGCCTGAATGGGTTGGCTACCCGCAATGGCGATCCGTTTCTATTGCCGCGGCTTCTGGATCAATACCGGCTCACGGATGCGGAGTTCGAATCCTGGCTGACGGGGCTTGCGGAATTTCTGCCAAGAAGAAAGAGCGAGCCTTTAGACGTTGCGCCTGAATAACTAACTGACGGGCTAAGAACCTCAAGTTACTTCCGGCATAAATGAAATTGGATGGATCCGCGCCTGGCCGGGCGCTGGATCCATCCAGTTTTAGCCACCTCGCTTATTGGGCCAGTGTGGTAAAGGTCTCGTCGTGGTAGGCCGCCATGTTTCCGTTTGCATCCGTGGTCAACGGCCGCCAGTGATAGGTCGTGTTTGGTTGCAGACCGGTTACGGTTACGGTCTCGTCGTAGATATTCGTGATTCCCTCACTTAACGCTACCGGGTCTTGAACTTCTACGCCTGGCTGCGATGAGTTGGGATAGCTGGCCTGCAGCATGTTCAGGAACCCGTAGTTCGGGAACGGCTGCATGCACCACGGTGGTTGCGGGTCGCCGGGGTTGCACTCAGTAGGTTGCTGCGTGCCGTAATAGACCGTCATGGTCGTGTTGGGCTTGAATACGTTGAGATAGATGGTAGCTGTCGTACCTGTGACGGTTACCACCTCGCTGGCAAAATCTTCCAGCTTTGGATCGAGGGTGGCCACGTTATTGCCTTGATAGCCAATAGGGTTCCAAATGAACTGCACCGGAGTGCTGTAATCGGTCCAGGGTCCGGTGTAGGGATTCGCAGCCGGCAGTACAGTTTCGATAGCCGGCGACGTACCGTCGGGATTCTTGCCTGATCTCCAGCGAACGTAATCGAAGCTCCACTTGTAGACCTGGTTGTACTCCTTGACTGACCAAGACCAGCCGCCGCTGTACCACGCATTGGCGAACATGTCGTCACCCTGGGTGAGATAGGTGGTGTTGTTGGTTTTGCTCCAGTACCAGGCCCACGCGGTCGCCACCAGGTCATTCAGTTCGGAGTCATCGAAATCGGCTCCTGCCACAAGATTTGGATTCTCGGGCAGATCGTAGGCGCCATAGGCAAACGAGTGAGTCTGCTTAATGTACTGAGTTGCTTCCAGCCAATCCAGAGTCTTCTTGATCTCCAGTGGAATGCGAGCGTCGGGCGTGTTGCCTTCCGCCAGATCAAGTTCGTAATAGGTGATCAGAGCCTCCATGGCAAGACCAATCATGAAGGGGTGAATGTCGTATTCCTGTTGATTGGGGTTGGCGAAACTGAGGTTGTAGCTCTGATCGAGATAACCGATCATGACATCAACGCCGCGCAACATGAAGGCGTTGATTCTTGCCCGGCCGGTGATCTCGTCGGCCAACCGGTCGTCCATCATGTAAGCGCTGACGCGAACGCTGGTAGCGTACACCGGACCGCTGTAGTAGATGTTGTACGCCGCGCTGTGGGCAAGATAATCGACAGCCTGCTGATATAGCGGATTTCCCGTACGGAGATAGTTCATCGCGAGCCCGTAGGGGAACTGGTTAGGCTCCTGCACGAACCCGGATGCAGTCCCGACGGCCGTGTCGCCATAGGGTTCCAACACAAGTTCGGCGCAGTTCTGCCACTCGGTCAGGTGGTTCTGGTTCTTATCTTGAAAGACCCCGATGTCATAGTCGGATACCTGCTGGTAGACACGGCCCCCGTCATAGTTCCAGCCCTCGAAGTAATAACCGGCCGGAATATCCATATACCCCGAGAAGTTGCCGTTCTCCAGACTCCACCACGGATCGGTATCGGTGACGTTGGTGCACCAGAAGTCGGCGTTGGAGCTGCCTGGAGGTGCACTCCAGTTGACCATGTTGTTCTGCCACGTGCTCAGTCCAGCTATGGCTGGAAAGGTAGTTGGCGGAGTCGCTGTGAACGATGCCGTTGGCAACACGGTGAAGTTATAGGTGACATTTGTCGGGTTACCGGAATTCCCTCCATTGAGGTATCCCTGAAAGGTTCCGGCGAACTGATAATGTCCTGGCACCGCCTTGGAATTCACCCGTAGACGCAGCGTCGTGTTGATGCTGAAGATCGTCCCGTTATAGCAGAGCCCGGACGTCTCGTAGTCGCCATCCCAGCCTTGTGGTGGCGGATTCGAGGGAGCGTCAACATCGCAGAGATATTGGGCGGTGATGCTGTTGTCGGTCACGATCTGGCCAGTATCTAAATTCGTGATGACTGGGTTTTGCATAAACACTGCGGCGCCCGCCGGTCCGTCCATCTGGTTGGGTTGCAGGGCAGCGTAGAGGTCATTGCATTCGCGCGAACTCTTCGAAGTAGGAGTGCAGGCCGGCGATTGCGTGGGGTCGCCCTGGTAGACGTTCTCGGCCCCAATCGGCCACATGGTGAATACCAGCGGGTTATTGGGATTGGGGGGGTTCCACAGTTGGAATTCGGAGTAGGTACCACCGCAACCTGGAGCGGGCGGATCACTGCAGTTGGGAGTCGCTGGACCGGGATAAGTGGCCCACTCGTGACAGACAGCTGCGCGGGCGGTCGGACAGTACGGCTGGGCCATGCCCACATAGCTGGCGACGTAATAGCCCCAGAGGTTGGAGACATGGTATGCCGGGAAATGATCGACCACCACCACGTGGTTGGTGGTGAAATCGTTCTGGACAATTTGCCGGGAAGGGGAATTGTTGTTTTGTTGGAGGTTGATGTCGTTTTCGATGATTACGATTGAGTTACCCGGATGCACCGTCTGCCAATAGAAGGTAACCGTGTACCCAACTACCGGGTCGTAAGTGCTACTGACGTTGGCATATACGCTACTTGGAATAATCTCGCCCGGATCGACGGAGGCAAAGAGCGGCGTGACAAATAAAACCAGGCAGGTTACTGCCAGGATCAGCTTCTGGTACGAGGCTGTGCGCCGGGAAGAAGCACACCGAACTGTCATCTTCGAATCTCCTTTTCACGCAAAACATTGCGCCATCGCGAGTTTTCGGGGCGCGGCCCCGCGAGGCAGCTGCAAAACTTGAGGACGATAGGCTTGAGCGCAGTATCGCTTTTGCCGGGCATGAGGTGGCAGTAGAAAGTACCTGCGGTAAGCACGAAAGTAATCTATTTGTAAGTTACTTTTGTGGTATGAAGCAGAAACTGGCCTAAGCTGGAGCACCTAGATTTCCAGCGATGGGAGTAGCCCGTTAGTCCCAGCCTGAGGACCGAAATGTCATCATTCCGGGCTGGCGGAAAGGACTTCGTCCGCAACCGCAGCTGCTTCAAGAGAAGGCTTTACGTCGTGAACACGAACGATGTGAGCGCCGTGCAAAATGCTGACCACCATCGCCGCAAGGGAACCGTAGAGCCGGTTTGCAGGGGGCGCGTCTTGTCCCGTGCGCTGGCCGATAGAACGGCCGACGAAGGACTTGCGCGAGGTGCCGACGAGTATGGGAAATCCTAGCCGCTGCAACTGTTCAAGGTGAGCCAGAAGAGGGTAATTCTCTTCAAAGTTCTTGCCGAAGCCGAAGCCGGGATCGAGGACAATCCGCCGGGGTTCGACGCCGCGGTCCAGCGCGACCCGCACACGACTCGCCAGCTCATGTTCCACCAGCGAGGTCAGGTTGGGCTCGTGTGGCAGCTTGCGCCACTGCTCGGGTTTGCCGCGCGTGTGCATCAGAACTACGCCGCACTTGAGATCGGCGCAGACCGATGCCATCGCTGGATCCCACTGGAAGGCGCTGACGTCGTTGACGATCTCGGCTCCAGCAGCGATTGCAGCTTGGGCGACGGCAGCTTTGTAGGTGTCGACGGAGACGACGGCGGCTGGCCTTGCGCGCAAGATTCCGTCGAGCACCGGCATGATGCGGCGCAACTCTTCTTCAGTGCTGACGGAGGGTTTGTTCGTAAGCACGGACGAGGGTTCCTCTCCGCGCACGTGCGCTCCCGGGCGTGTCGATTCGCCGCCGATGTCGAGGAGGTCAGCGCCTTCGCCAAGCAGCTGCAACCCGTGTTCAATGGCCTCGTCTGGTGGAAGAAAGCTGCCTCCGTCGTAGAACGAATCCGGGGTGACGTTGACTACTCCCATGATGAGAGTTCGCTCGCCTAACTCGAGCGATCGGGAGCGCAGCTGCCAGCGATACCGGGGTCGCATGCAGCGATTGTAGCGTGAAGAGGATTGCGGTTCAGAGCGCGCTTCAAGCCAACATCATGGGGTCACAACTGACGCCGGAGGGCTTGCATGCCGATGCTATGATCGTAGCAGCGGTCCTATGTCTCGGGTTCGTTATCTCGCAGCGTCCCTTATCTGGCTCGTGTTCGTCAGTCCGGCATTTGCTGGAAACAAAAACAAGGCCCAATCGGACCGAAAACTCCCTCACGACATTGAAGCGATTCTGGATGATCCCGACAGCGCACGTGGCTTCTGGGGCATCTATGCAGTCTCGCTCAAAAGCAATCAGACAATCTTTGCTCTGAACGAAGACAAGCTGTTCACCCCGGCGTCGAATGCCAAGCTGTTCACAACAGCCGCGGTGTTTGGGCTCATCGGGCCGAGTTACCGCTTTAAGACGACGGTGGAGACGCTTGGCAGCCTGGACAAGTACGGCCGGCTGAACGCCGATCTTGTGCTGGTCGGGCGCGGCGATCCCAATCTTTCCGGACGCGGTCTCCCGTACAACATGCACACCGAGCGCAAGGCGCCTCCCATCCAGGTGCTGCAGGAGCTCGCGGATCAACTGGTGCAGCACGGCTTGAAGTACGTCGATGGCGACGTGGTGGCTGACGATTCTTACTTCGTGTGGCAGCGTTATGACGAAGGCTGGTCGCAGGATGATCTGGCGCGCGAATGGGGCGCTCCGGTTTCGGCGCTGACCATCAATGACAATGTGATTTTCGTCAACATCATGCCGGCGGATCGGCCGGGTGAGCGCGCTTTCCTGAACATCACGCCGTTTCCTGAGTACTACAAGATCGACAATCGCGTGATGACGACGCCGCAGGGAAGCGGGCCGCGCACTGTTTCCATCAACCGCGAGCCTGGCGCCAACCTGATTACGTTCTGGGGAAACATTCCGCAGGACGATCCCGGCTTCGGTGAGGCGCTGGCGATTGACGATCCAGCCGACTTCAGCGCCCGGTTGTTTCGGCAACTGCTGGAAGAGCGCGGGGTGACGATTTACGGCCGCGCGCGCACACACCATACCGAGCTGGCTTCAACGCAGACGATCAGTGTGACCTCGATGGCATCGGGCGGAGGTGACGCGGCGCGCCCGCCCAATCCATTGCCGCTGGTGCTGGCCAGCTATCAGTCGCAGCCGGTTGCCGAGGACCTGCGCGTGATCAACAAGGTCAGCCAGAATCTTCATGCCGAGTTGATGTTGCGGCTGCTGGGCAAAGAAAAAGGCACATCGGGATCGATTGAATCCGGGCTGGAAGTGCTGCGGGGTTTTCTGGTGAACGCGGGCGTCAAGCCGGATCAGTTTGTCTTCTACGATGGCTCGGGATTGTCGCGCGAAGATCTGGTCACGCCGGACGCAGTTGTCACGTTACTTCGGTACTCTCACCAGCAATCGTGGGCTCAAGCCTACGAAGATACGCTGCCGGTTGCAGCCGTCGATGGATCGCTTGCCGAGCGTTTTCGCAATACTCCTGCGGCGGGCAACGTGAAGGCCAAGACCGGATCGCTGGCCCACGTCTACTCGCTGGCAGGTTATGCAACTACGCAGTCGGGCGATCATATTGTGTTTTCCGTGATGACCAACAACAACAACATGTCCGCTAAGAAAGCGTTGGATACCATCGATCGCATCGTGGTGCGGTTGGTAGAGGACAAAAAGTAGCTCTCGCCCAAGCAGCTGAATCCAGCCGAGGACTGCAGCCGCGCCATTTCCTAGATTTCCCTAATCTTCTTCGGCATGCGGTTTGCCTTAGTTTACGTATGCGATAGCGCCTTCGCGGCGTAATCCTCCTCCCCGACGTGCAGCTTGCGCCGAGGCGCTATCGCCGTGGAGGAAAGAATGTTGGTCGGAGCCATCGGCAGTAGCGCAGTTTCGCAACTGGCGAATATCCAGCGTAGCTATCAGCAAGTGCGGGGCGAGTTTCAAAACCTGGGCCAGGACCTGCAGGCGGGCAATCTGGCACAAGCCCAGACCGACTTCGTTACCTTGTCGGCGTCGGTGTCCACACAGTACGGCGCCAACAGCGCGGTATCCAAGACGCTTAATGCGATCGGGCAAGCATTGCAATCCGGCGACTTATCGACTGCCCAGCAAGCGTATTCGACCCTGCCACCCGGCCTGACAGGTCAATCTGGGACCGGCCATGCCGGCCATCACGGGACGATGCACCCCTGTCTGCAAGGCTTGGATCAACTGGGACAGGCTTTGCAATCAGGTGATTTGACGGGCGCGCAACAGGCGTTCGCGGCGCTGCAGCAGAATTGGCAGCAGGTTGTGCCCAATAGCGTCCTGGCGGCATCGCCCTCAAACGGAACGGGTTCATCGGGATTCAGCGTGACGGTTTAGCTCGAAAGATGCAGCGGTCGGGTCGACCAGCCTCTGGCGCTAGCCCGGACCAGCCCCAAGGTTTCCGCGCTTAACCGACACCGAGCTGAGCTCCAAAACGGCTCCTTTGGGTCGGCTCACCCCCCATCTGGCTCCTTGTTGTGCCCCCCACATTCATCGCAAACGACGGTCAGACGGAGCCGTGGCAGGCCTGAAATGAGAAAAACACGGCCCGAGCAGCACTTACAGGTTGCGGTTTTGGGAATAAAGGCTTAGGATAAGCCTTGTTGGGGTGGTTCCTCGTCCATCCCCGACTAAAGCCAGAGTTCTGCAGTTCCACGTTTCGCAAGTCAGCAAATCCCTCATGCACAGCGCCCTTCAATCTGTGTGCGAGTACTCCCAGGAGAGACTAAGATGGCGTGGTACGCGTATTGTATTACGGAGCAACAGGGCCTCCAGAACGGGACACGGGCCCGGCGTCCCTTCGCGATAGAAAACCTCCGTGGCGTCAACAACGCTGCGGTTCTGGCCTACCCCAGCGGCGACTTTGCCGTTATTGTCAGCGAACATTCCGCCGGACAAACCCTTACACAACAAGCCATCGTAGATCACTCCCGGGTGATCAGCGAATGCTTCCGGACCTTCACAGTGCTTCCTTTCCGCTTTGGCACGGTTTTCGATTCCGATGAAGCATTGCGGCGCGCCGTGAGGGCGAATCGCAGAACTTTTCTGGAGACGGTCGACCGCCTCCGGGGCAAGGCCGAAATGCATTTCAAGCTCCTGGTAAAAGACGGGATGCTGGAGGAAGCCATTTCCGAGTTGCCTAACGGGGTGGGCGGCGAGTATCTCCGCAAACTACGGGAGCAGGCATCGCGGACACGCGAACGGCAGACCAAGGCGCGGGCGCTTTCGATGCAAGTTCACAAGCTATTCTCGCCGCTGGAAGAAGACGTGATCTGCAAGCGCACCGACACAGGCGGGATGCTCATCGACTTCGCGCACCTGATTGACTCCAACTCCGTTGCCAAATATCAGAATCGCTACGACACGGCCACGCGGCACTTTAAGGATTGCCACGTCACGATCACCGGCCCTTGGCCGCCATATCACTTCATGCCTGGCAAGCTGCGTACAGTTTCAGGCGGAAATTAGCCGACTTCTCTCTCGGGCGGCCCTTTCGGGCTGCCCTTTGCTTTTCCAAAAACTTCCGATAAAAACTGTTCCCCAGTTGCCCATTTGTCCCGCGGCGGCGTTACAATCGACCAAATTACTCCGTTATTTTTCTGGTCGAGAGTCCTCGAGCCCTGAGGGAGACGCAGGTTTTGGTCCGAGGCGGGGCCTCAGTGCAACCTGAGAGTGGGTATCGGGATTCTCATAATAGATCGCTGATTTCCCTGTGTGGGGCGGGGAATGCTCCCTTGTCGAACCTCAAAATGGAGTGGAATGGTTCCATCTGAAAAGGTCCGAGTTTTGGTCGCAGATGACGACATGGGCCGGGGGCGGTTCTTGGCTAGTCATCTGGCTCGTCGTGGCTTCGATGTCGCGAGCGCCAACAGCGGTGAAGAAGCCCTCCGGGTGTTGCGCCTCCACGATCCCGCCCTGGTCCTGCTGGATCTTTCAACGCCCGGGATGAGCGTTCTCGATACCCTGGAGCGGATCAAGCAGCTCAAGCCCGGTGTGCCGGTAGTAATGCTGTCAAATCGGCACGATCCCGATATCGTCTTCAATGCCTCCAAGTTGGGCGCTGACGACTACCTGGCGAAACCCTTCGAGACCCGCGAATTGGATCTACGCATCGATAAGGTTCTGGAGAAGCAGCGAATTCCCGGCGAGGTGAGCCAGCTCCGCGACCAAGTTCGACGCAACCGCGATTTTGCCGGTCTGTTCGGCACCAGCCCGAGGATGGAAGAGGTCAAGAACACCATCGAACAGGTTGCGGATACGACGGCAACCGTGCTGATCCGCGGCGAGAGCGGTACCGGCAAAGAAGTTGTGGCGCGCATGATCTATGCGCAGTCGGGACGATTCGAGAAGCCCTTTGTCAAGGTCAACTGCGCGGCAATCCCGCACGAATTGCTGGAGAGTGAGCTGTTTGGTTACGAACCCGGCGCGTTTACTGGCGCCAATCGGCAGAAGCTGGGAAAGTTCGATCTAGCCAATTCCGGCACGCTCTTCCTGGACGAAGTCAGCGAGATGCATCCCGCGCTGCAGGCGAAGCTGCTGCACGTTTTGCAGGACGGAGGCTTCTCACGCCTGGGCGGCAAGCGTGACATCTCGGTAGATGTTCGAGTACTGGCGGCGACGAACAAACGTCTGGAGCTGGCTGTTCAGGATGGAACGTTTCGCGAGGATCTCTTCTATCGCCTAAACGTGATTACAATTCACATTCCGCCGCTGCGCGAGCGGCGCGAGGAGATTCCCATCTTCCTCGACTATTTCCACCGCAAGTACAGTGAGTTCTATGGAAAACAACCGCCGCCTTTTGGCGAGCCGGCGATCGGCTGCATGATGGACTACGCGTGGCCGGGGAATATTCGCGAGCTGGAGAACCTGGTCAAGCGCTATGTGATTGTGGGGAACGAAGCGCAGATCATCCGCGAGTTGTCGACGCATAAGCCGACGCTGACGCCGATGGCGCCAGTCAGTTCGGTTACGACTGCGAAATCATCGCAGGCTGAGGAAACCCGGCCGTCAACATCCGCGATACCAATCACGAGTGCAAAAGGAAACGGCGCCGATGCAGATGCTCCATCGCTGCTGGAAATTGGAAGGCGCGCGGCGATGTCGGCTGAGCGTGAGGCCATCGAGCGAGTGTTAACCCAGACGCGCTGGAATCGGCGGCAAGCCGCAAGGATTCTCAAGATCAGCTACAAGGCGCTGCTGAATAAGCTGAAGGCGATGGAAGAACAGAATGCCCAGAATAAGAATCTGAGCGCCTAAGGTTTGCATGCCGATGCCACAATCCCGCCCGTAGCCTTACTGTAACAATGTGTATTCTGCTTCGATATAGACAGACATCTCACTGGTAACAATAGGTTTGCCTGGGATTGCAGCCGAGTGCACGGCGAACAGCAAGACTGTGGAAGGAAAAGTGCAACGAGCCAAGGCACCAAAAGAGGCACAAGATCCTTGAAGTTAACCCTCTACCGTCTGTCTCGACGTCTCTCTATGTCCTTTACGTGGGACATTGCCTTGCATCGCCTTCCCTAAAATGATGCCTGCCTCGCTCGCCTCTTTCTAAAGAGCGGCCCTCTGGGGCCGCTTTTTTGCGTCTAACGGGTAATTGATCCGCCGCGGGAAAATCAGCATCCAATGTTGCTGAATTGGCTGATTGCCACACAATGCAGTGACGCGTGGAGTTGACGTGCGTTCTGGGAGACGCATATTATTCCCGTTCTAACACTGCAATATTTGCGTTCCGGGCTCATTGGGCTGGGTTAGTGTCCGGGGTAAGGAATCGTACCTATGGAGAAGAAGAAACTCGAAGCTTTCAAGAAACGGTTGGAAGAGCGCCAGCGGGAGTTGCGGCATGCGATGACGCGGACCGCGCAAGACGGCCGCGACGCCGATCTGGAATCAGCGCAGGATATTGCCGATCGCGCCGCCAACTCCTACAACAAGGAGTTCCTCTTTCATCAGAGCAACAATGATCGCCAGTTATTGCAGATGGTTGATGGTGCGCTTGATCGGATCCGCGAGGGTAGCTTCGGCCAATGTATTTCGTGCGGCGAAGAGATTAATGCGAAGCGCCTGGAGGCCGTTCCCTGGACTCGCCACTGCATCGAGTGCCAGGAAAAGCTGGAAAAGGGAATTCTGGAGCACAGCAGCACGTAAGGTCTGCTGATCGGAGTGATCAAAGCCGCCCCATGAGGGCGGCTTTTCGGTTTTGCGCGATCAAGCCCGAGCCTTGAAGTACATGTACACATAAGTGTACACTCGATTCAAGGTGTGACTTTATGGCAGCGCTCAAAGTCGGAGTCCGTGAGTTCCGCGAGAAGATCGCGACTTTCCTGGAATCGGATACTCCGGTTGCGGTCACCCGCCGAGGCGAGACTCTGGGCATTTACGTTCCTACTCGCAGAAAATATCCAAAGACAGCCGAGCTTTCAGAACTGAAGGCTGCGGCAGACAGACTTTCCGAAGCATTGGCGGATGTTGACGAAGAGGAGTTAGTCACTGAGTTCAAACGCCTGCGGCGGCGTAGTAAGGTTGGTGCTCGGTGAGATGCTTGTTCTCGACGCCAATATCCTGATTCGGGCGGTCCTAGGCCGCCGAGTCAGGCAGTTGCTGGAGACTTATTCAGCGAAGGGCGTTCGCTTCTTCGCGCCGGATGTCGCATTCGAAGACGCTCAGAAATACCTTCCTCTCCTCTTAAGGAAACGCGGCAAACAGGACGCGGATGTCCCGGCATCGCTGGACTACCTGCAACAATTCATCGAGCCGGTCGAGGCTGACGTATATGCCATTTTCGAAGGCCAGGCTCGACAACGTTTGCGAGGCCGGGATGAGGACGATTGGCCCGTATTGGCAACAGCGTTAGCGCTAGGGTGCGGCGTTTGGAGCGAAGACCAGGACTTCTTTGGAACTGGAGTTGCCGTCTGGAACACGAAAACTGTAGAAATCTTCTTCACTTCAGAATTCAAAGCGAACGACCCCGAGCGAGAATGAGTGCGGATCGGCGATTCCTCGCGACGTGGGCACCCGCGCTGATACAACGACGAGCGAAAGTTGCGTTCAGTTCTCCGATTGCGGCTTCATCTGCCCGCAGCGCAGATAGCGGTTGTGCCAGCCGAGGGCTTCGCTCAGCAGATGCGGCGTGTGGCGTCCATAGGACAACCGCTCGGCACGATTCAAATAGTCTTGCAGCAAGGGCCGGTAATCCGGTGCGGCGCACTTCTCGATGATCAGCTGCGCACGCTGCTTCGGCGACAACCCCCGCAAATCGGCCAGGCCCTGCTCGGTCACAATCACCGATACATCGTGTTCGGTGTGATCCACGTGCGAGGACATCGGCACGATCGTCGAGATGCTTCCCTTCTGTGCGGTCGACGGCGCCATGAAGATCGAGAGATAGCCGTTGCGTGCGAAGTCACCCGAGCCGCCGATGCCGTTCTGGATGCGTGAGCCCATCACGTGCGTCGAGTTGACGTTGCCATAGATGTCGGCCTCGATCATGCCGTTCATCGCTATGACTCCGAGCCGGCGAATGATCTCGGGATGATTCGAGATCTCCTGCGGGCGAAGCACGATCTGCTTGCGGTAGCTGGCCATGTCTTTGTTGACTTCGGTCAACATCTCGGGGCTCAAGGAAAACGCGGTCGCCGACGCAGCCGTCAGCTTGCCCGACTTCAGCAGGCGGATCATGCCGTCCTGAATCACTTCGGTGTACGAAGTCAAGCCTTCGAACGGGCCTTCTTCCAAACCAAAGAGCACGGCGTTGGCGATGTTGCCGACGCCAGACTGCAGCGGCAGCAGCGTGGAGGGCATGCGCCCCTTCTTCACTTCCCATGCGAGGAATTCGAGGATGTGCCCGGCGATGCGTTTGGAATTCTGATCGGGCGCCTTGAATGGGCTGTTACGGTCGGGCGAATCGGTCAGTACGACGGCGGCGATCTTCTCCGGCGGCACCTCGAGATACGGACTGCCAATGCGCTGGCCGGTGTGGGTCAATGGAATCGGTCCGCGGTTTGGAGGCGGCTGCAGGCCGTAGTAGATGTCGTGCATGCCTTCCAGTGCCATGGGCTGCCACGAATTCACCTCAATGATCACGCGCTCGGCTTGCTCGATCCACGTCTTGTTGTTGCCGATGGACGAACTCGGCACCAGGCGCCCGTCTTCGAGCACAGCCGTGACCTCGATCAGCGCGAGATCGAGCTTGCCGAGGAAACCGTACTCGACAAACTGCGCGACGTGGCTCAGATGGATGTCCATGTACTCCATCTCGCCGGCATTGATGCGCTTGCGGGTCTCGGGATCAGACTGATACGGCAGCCGCAGATGAATGCCGCCCGCCATGGCCAGCGCGCCGTCGAGTTCCGGGCCAGTTGAAGCGCCAGTAAAGATGCTGACCTGGAATTTCTGACCACGGAGATTCGCATCAACGATGCGCCGCGCCAGCGCGAGCGGCACAGCCTTGGGATAGCCCGAGCCGGTGAACCCGCTCATGCCGATCTGGTGGCCGTTCTGAATCAAAGCCGCAGCTTCTTCGGCGTTCATGATGCGGTTTGCGAGACGTGAATTCAGGACGCGAGAGGTGCTTGAGACTACTGAAGTCGCCATCAAAATGCCTTTCGGACGCAAAGCGTCATTGGGCCTGCTTATGCCTTAACGATAGGCAGTGATGGAACAACCGTCTGTGAGGAAGGTCACAAACTAAATCACGCTATTGGGGTAGAGAAGCGCAGGCGAGAGTACAAAAAAGACCTGGAGCGCTCCCACTCCAGGTCTTTCGTGGCGTGATGTAGCGATTAGCTACGATCACGGTCTCCGGGCCATCGGAGAGCTTGTCGCAACTTGCCGAGATCGAAAACTCGTTTCGACGTTCATCGCTCCCGCTATCTGCACGTCTGTCTCGGCTGTGCTATGGGAATTTAATAAGCAAGCCACATGCCAATCGTAATCGGCCGGTTGAGCATTGAGAAGTTCTTTTATTTTCATAAACATAGATTTCCTCAGGTATGCTTCGAAGCGGCGCTTTGGCGGGCTCAATCTATCCGATCGGATAGTCGCAACTATCCGAGTGGTTGGTCCGTACTTCTGAAAACGGATGTTCTCGCGCGATGCGCGGCTGGTCAGCTACACTAGGGTGCCTCAGGGGAGATAGTTTTGGACTCGCGCGTGGTAGTAGTTTCGGGGCCCTCCAAGGGCACGGTTGTGAGGTTTACGGGCGACCAGCTTTCGGTCGGTCGCGACTCCGCCAACAATCTTAGCCTGCGCGACCGCGCGGTATCGCGGCGTCACTTCACCATCAGCAAAAGCGATGCTGCGTTTCATCTCATCGACCTGGAAAGCCACAATGGCACCTTCGTAAACGGTATCCCGGTACGCCGCAAGCTGCTGACTCACGGCGACACGCTCCGCGTTGGCCGTTGCGAGCTGGTCTTCCTGATCACTGAGGACGAAGGACTGGTTCTCGAGCCGGTACAGTTCCAGGACGAGGACGAGTCGGACAGCCTGCTGACGACAACAAACGTGCGAGCGTACTCTCCGGTGTCCCAGGGCACCGATGTTGGGCGGATGGCTCGCGATCTGAACGCGCTCTTCAAGATCGCTAACACGATCAATTCCATCCGTGACCTGGAGCCGCTTCAACAGCGACTGTTGCAATTGATCGGCGAGGTTATTCCGGCCGATACCGGCGCCATCGTCATCCTGCGTCATGCCGATGAGGAGCCCATCTCCAGTTGCGTGTGGGAGCGGCATCCTAGTGCGTCGCCGCAGATAGCGATTCGCCGCGAAATTGTGCAGCGCGCGTTGTGGGAGCGGTCTCCCATCTTAAGCAAGCCGTCGGACTCGAAAGAGAACGGAGAGATTCTTTGCGTACCGCTGGTGGGAGTGGAGCGAACCGTAGGTGTGCTCTACATGTCCGCCAACAGCAAAGAGCACAAGCTCGAGGACGGCCACGTGCACTTCGTCAGCTCGGTGGCGGGGATCGCCGCGGTAACGCTGGAGAACGTTCTGGCGACTGAGGCTTTGCGCAGCGAAAATCGCCGCTTGCAGGCAGAGCTGGATCTTCAGGACGTGATCATCGGTGAAAGTAAGGCGATGCATCAGGTCGAGAACTTTATCGGCCGCGTCGCCAAGAGTGATTCCACGGTACTCATCCGCGGCGAAAGCGGCACCGGCAAAGAGCTGGTCGCACGCGGTATTCATCGCAACAGCCCGCGCGCCGACAAGCCCTTCGTGGCAATCAATTGTGCCGCAATCCCGGAAGCGCTGCTGGAAAGCGAACTGTTTGGCCATGAGAAAGGGTCCTTCACCGGCGCTATAGCAACCAAGAAGGGCAGGCTGGAGATTGCCGAAGGCGGGACGGTTTTCCTGGATGAAATCGGCGAACTCGCGCCTATGCTGCAGGCCAAGTTGCTGCGCGCGCTTCAGCAACACGAGTTCGAGCGGGTTGGCGGAAGTACGCGAACTCTGAAGTTGGATGCGCGAGTGATCGCTGCCACCAATAAGAACCTGGAAGAGGCCATCAAGGTTAACCAGTTCCGCCAGGATCTCTACTACCGTTTGAACGTGGTTTCCGTGGTTGTGCCGCCGTTGCGCGACCGGCCCGACGATATTCCTCTGCTGGCAATGTATTTTGCGTCAAAGTATTCCGAACGCTGCAAGCGTCCGTTGAAGGGGATTTCTTCCGCTGCGCGCGCTCTGTTGACGAACTACAGTTGGCCGGGCAATGTGCGCGAGTTGGAGAATGCGGTTGAGCACGCCATCGTCCTCGGCACTGGGGATGAGATTCTGCCCGACGACCTGCCCGAGGCGCTGCTGGAAGTGCAGCCTGCCGAGAGCAGCGGCGCGAAATATCACGACCAAATCAATCGGCTGAAGAAGCGGATGATCGTCGATGCGGTGAAGCAGTGCAAGGGCAATTACACAGAAGCGGCCAAGCTGCTGGCCGTCCATCCCAACTACCTGCACCGTCTGATTCGCAATCTGGACATCAAGTCCGAAGTGAAGAAGGAAGAAGCCGACTAGGTTCGGGTTCCGGGCGAGACGTCCGCAACTTCTCCGCGTTAATTGGCTTGACTGCTGATTATGACGTGGTAGTGTTCCGCACAGGAACATGAGACGGCCCATCACATCGCTTTGCAGTCGACCTCTGCTTGCAGTTTTGACCTGTCTTCTGTTGGTTCTGCCGGGCTGCCATAAGAGCACAAGTGAGACCGGGCCGCAGTACATCATGCTCACCTTCAACAATGCCGCCTGCGAGCAGAATGGCTCGACCGACGTTATCGAGATTTCTCCGAACCGGGCTGTCGTGTATCAGGGCGCTGCCCTGCTAAGTCAGTTTGAAGTGCGATTTGCCGCCTGCCCGTTTAGCTCCTGCCCGGTGAGCAGTCCGCATGGCACCTCGATGAATGTTGGCCCGCCCAATCCTGGCACCGCCGGTACCACTTTCAATTACACGGGCATGACAATGGACAATGAGCCCTGCAGGAACGCCGCCTCACTGGGCGTGCGGATCAGGCCGGAGCGCTAGCGGGATGGCTTGCCCGGATTCGCGTCACGCCAGACGGGTGGGAGATTGGTAGTGCTGGCCTTCAGGCCAGCGTTTGCGGGCTACGTGCCCGCCCGAGTCGGCTTTTAGCCGACGACAGACACTATCGCCGGCTGAAGCCGGCTCTGCCCTGGAAAGAGATCGCCGTGACGCGGCGCTGAAGCGCCGCACTACCAGGCCACCAAGCCGACTGCCTTCAGACTTTCAGGAAGATTCGCTTTCGGTAGAGCAGCCACACCGGAATGAAACACAGGATCAACACCACCAGTGAGTGCGCCAGCGACGCTAGCGCTACGGAGTCCAGCCACGCCAGCGAGTGCAGGAAGGTGTAACCCCTCCAACTGAGCCATCCGCCGATCAATTCCGAGATGACATAGGCAGTGATGGCGTTTGTACCGAAGACGAGGAACGGCCGTGTCCATCGCCCGCGATGCAGCTTGATGTCGGTCAGCCAATAGCAGAAGGCGAGGCAGATTAGAGCGCAACCGGCAGTGAAGACCACGTACGAGCTCGTCCAGAGCTTCTTGTTGATGGGAAACCAGATTCCCCAGAGCTCGCCGGCAACTACGCCCGCAACTCCATAAGCAAACATCCCGGCCAGCTTATTGGTCGTCGGCCGCTCTGATCGAAGCCACTCGCCGGTGAGCACGCCGCACAGCGCGGTCGCAATCGCCGGCAAGGTGCTGAGGATTCCTTCAGGATCGCGCGTGCCTTCCCACAAATGTCCAAACATCAGCTTGCGATCAAGATACGCTGCCAGGTTCGCATCCGGATGAAGCAGCGGAATGTCGCGGCCGGGAACGCCAAACCCCGGGACATGCACGAAGCGCATCAGCGCCCAATAACCGAGCAGCAGAGTTGCAATCCACGCCACACGCGCAGGAATTCTCGTGAACAATGTGATCAGCATCGCGGCACAATAGACAACGGCGATTCGTTCCAGCACACCGGGAATTCGCCAGGAGCCAATTGGAACTCCGGCGAGGCCGTTGAGCGCCAGGCCGATGGCGAAGAGAACGGCGCTGCGGCGAATGGTGTGAAGAACCAGTGCGCGCCGCGAATCGCCACGTTCCAACCGCGTGTGACACGAGAACACCAGCGACACGCCGACGATGAACAGGAAGAATGGGAAGATCAGGTCGGTCGGCGTCCAACCGTTCCACTGTCGCGTGTTGCAGTGGCCAGTAGGCGGAGTCGCTGCTCTGGTTGTTGACGACGATCATGGCCGCGATGGTGATGCCGCGAAACAGGTCGAGCGAGAACAAGCGCTCCGGCGAGGAACGCGTGTGCTCCATTCGTCCAATTGCGGGTGCAGTAACCGTTGCCATGGCAGCGGCAATGATTGTACAGGCACGGCGGTTTGCCAAGCCGAAGCCGCAAGTTCCGCCGTGCCTCTGCGACTGCTTATTCTCCGCCAAACCTGAAACGCAATCCGCCGCGGAAATTCAAACCCAGCGCGGGATATCCCAACACAACGTTGTAGTGCTCGTTGAAGGCGTTGTCGAGATTGGCATACGCGGTGAGGTGACGATTAATCGTCAGCCATCCGCCCATGTCGACCGTCGCGAATCCTGCCGCGTAGTAAATCGGTGGGATGTAGCCGAAAAGGAAATCGGAATCTGGACGCTGACCGACAGCAACGACGCCCGTAGTCGCTCCCCAGCGAGGCCGGGTGTAGGTCAGCAGAAGATTGCCCATCTGCTTGGGCCGGCGCAGCAGCGGCGCGCCTACGCCGTAGATGCGGGGATCACAACCATCCGCCAGGCTGCACGGCGGCGCCTGCTCGATCTGCGTCGAGGTGTAGGTGTAAGAGGCGTTCACAGCAAGGTTCTTGAGGACGCGCCCGCTCAGCACGACCTCAGCGCCCTGCGCCATCGCCTTGTTGAGGTTGACGTACTGGCTGACGAAGGTGACGCCGTTGAGCTCGTACTCGATCTGATCGAGGAAGAGATTGTGAAAGTACAGCGCCGACAGCGACCACTTGTTGTTGAACAGTCCCTGGTCGAAGCCGGCTTCCACCGCGTGATTCTGCTCCGGCCTGAGATTCGGATTCGGAATTGTCGGGAACGATCCCGAGATGCCGAAGGACTCCTCGAAGCTAGGCTCCTTGATCCCCTCCGAATAGCCGGCGCGCAGTCGCGTGCCGCTGAAGATTTCATTGCCGCGAAAAACGAGCACCGAAGCTGACGCCCGCGGCGACACGTTATTGCCGAAGCTCTCGTTGTTGACGTAGCCCAGGCCGGCCAGCACGGACAGCCGCTTCCAGATGATCGTTTCCTGTCCGAAGAGGTAGTTATTGCGGCGCAGGCCGTGGGTGATGCTGATGTCGGGCATTTCGACGGTGCCGTCATTGCTGTTGATGTAGCCGTTCTCGTCCTCGAAGGTGTAGCCGACGGTGGTTTGCGCCCACGTGCGCGGCGTCCAGATACCCTGATAGCTGAAGCCCGCAACGTTGTACTTGGTCAGATTGCTGAAGGCAGTGTCGAATGGGCGATCGAGATCGTCGACGGGATTGTCGTTCAACGCGACATGGTTGTACTCGTAGCCCTTAAACGAATGTTGCCACGAGCCAGGACCGCTGACCGTCAGATCGCCGCTGGCCAGAAAGTTGTTCTGATGCGCGTACTGGTTGGGATCGGGCGGCAGCACCGGCGCGCCGTTGAACCACCAGTTGGAAGAGACGCCGCTCCAGCTGTTGTAGTGACGCAGGCGCAGGCGAAAGGCAACCTTGTCGGAGAGCTTCACGCCGACGTTGCCGCCTTGCAGCGAATTCGAATACTGATTGTTGGTGCCCTGGCCGTTGGTGTTGAACTGGTCGGCGAAAAGGTTGTAGTCGAAGATGCTGCGCGCACCGGACAGCGAGGCGTAGCCGTGCGCGGTATTGAAGTTGCCACCGTCGGCGCCAAACTCCAGCAGCGGTGTTTGCGTGCTGCCCGTCGCGGTCCAAAGCTGGACCACGCTAGTCATCGCATCGGTGCCGTAGGCGGTGCTCTCGGGGCCGCGTTCGACTTCGAGGCGCTGGAAGTTGTTCATCGGCACGACACCGAAATCGAAGTAGCCGCCGGGATCGTTGACCCGCACGCCATCGATGATGACCTTGTTGTAGTCGGAATCGCCGCCGCGCACGAAGAGGCTGCCGATGGAGCCTTCCTGGCCGGACGGGCTGACCATCGCGCCGGGAATATATTTCAGCGCGTCGACGCTGGTGGCGGGATTCAACAAGGTGAGCTGCGTGCTGTCGAGCAGGCCGACGGAGGCGCCAGTCTGATCTGGCGTTGCGGGCGTGGAGCTGCCGGAGACGACGACAGTCTGCGGCGTGGTGGTCAGCTTCAGCTCGACGGTGAGCGCTGCAGTCTTCGGCAAGGAAATCGGCTGCGACTGCTCGGCGAATCCGGGAGCGAGGATGACAACGCGATAGTCGCCATCAGCGACCTTGGGGAAGTCGGCGATGCCGTCGCCGCCGGTGGTTAGCGTGGCGACGCCGGAATTGTCAGCTGCGCGAAACAGGCTGACGCGGACGCCGGAGACACGATCGCCGGACGGACTCTGCACGGTGATTTTGAGATCGGATGCGAAAGCTGCTGTGCAACACAGCAGCGCGAAGAACACAAAGCGGATGGTACGCAAGGGGGAGCCTCCTTTACACGCGAAAGGGGTTGATAGCGTGGTATCGCGCCGGTCTCCTGGCTTGCGAGCTGCGATCCGTGGTCGATCGCGGTACAGCGGCGGGGCCTTCCCGTTTGCACAGTGGCCTTTTCGCCATAGACTCGCTTACAGTTGCGCGGCAGCGCGGGCTTTGCACCCGCTTCCCAGTTCCGCCGACGGGGCGGAACGCGCGAACCATAGTTGGCAAAGAACAACCTGACGTTACGGTCAGGCGAACGCTTGAATGTACTGTCCGGCGAGGGTTGTGTCAATTGCGAGTCAAAACTGCGACTCGGCTGCGGCGGTGATGCGCTCGAGCGCGGCTTGCATTTCGGCGTGGTAGCGTTCCATCGCTGCATCATCGGCATCGGGCGGGACGAAAATCTTCTTGGCGACGCGGACGTAAATTCGCGAAAACGGTTTGGGGATCATCAACCTATCCCAGGTGTTCAATACCCACGCGTGCTCCACCGCGACATAAAAGGCGATAACAGGAACGCCGCTTATGCGCGACAGCAGTACCGGCCCCTTCTTTGCTACATTGCGCGGACCGCGCGGACCATCGATGGTGAACGCAACAGAGTGACCCTCGGTGAGCAGCTGGTTCATCTCCAGCAGAGCGCGTTGGCCGCCGCGGGAACTCGATCCGCGAACCGGCAGAAATCCCATGCGGCTGATGACGCGAGCAATGAATTCGCCATCGAGGCTGCGACTGGTCATCACCGCGAGCTGGCGGTTGCGGTAAAGCCAGGCTGCCGGCAGCACGCAGCGATGCCAGAAAGGGTAAATACCGGGATAGATTTCGTCGAGGCTCTGGATCGATCCCTTCCTCGAAGGAGATTGCGCCGCGAAGAGTGCAGCCGATCAGGCGCAACACTGCGGGAACAATCCAGGAGACCAGCGTGAGCTGGATTCGCTGCAGCAGGGTGAAGCGAGGTTCCGTTTCGCTGGCGGGATCGGCCACGCGAGAATTCTAAAGCCTCAGGTAGCGCGGCGCTTCAGCGCCGCATTGTAGCGCTAAGAAAAAGACTTCCGGGCAGTTGTGGTCATCGCAAATGACCACAACTGCCCGGAATTGTTTAACAGCATCTCTAAGCCGACCTGAAGGTCGGCACTACCTGACTTACCCTGCGTACTTCAACCAGCGGCGCAGTTCGGGCAGCGTCGGGCGCTTGCCGTACATCAGGATGCCGACGCGGTAGATGCGCGACGCGATATTCAGCAAGGCATAAATCGTGACCACCATCAGTGCGATACTGAGCCCGATCTGCCACAGCGGCGGCGGCTCAATGAGGATGCGCACCAGCATCAGGATCGGCGCAAAGAACGGAACCATCGACAGCCAGAACGACAGCGGCGCGTTGGGATGCTGGATCACCGCGTTCATGAGAAAGACGGCGAGGATGATGGGAATCATGGCCGGCCACTGCATCTGCTGCGCTTCCTGATCGGTGTTGACCATGGAGCCGATGGCGGCGTACATCGCGCTGTAGAGCAGATAGCCCAGCAGGAAGAAGATAGCGAAGGCGAGCATACTCATCATGGGGAGATGCACGTCGCTCCTGGAGATAAGCAGTCCGGGAGCCGAGAACAAGCTGGCGCAGGTGACCCAAACCAGAATCTGCGTCAGCCCGACGGCGCCGACGCCGAGAATCTTGCCGGCCAGCAGCTCCTTCGAGGTGACCGAAGAAAGCAGCACTTCCAGAATGCGCGTGTTCTTTTCCTCGATAACCGAACGCATCACGGCCATGCCATAGATCATGACAACGGCGTAGAGCAGAACCACCATGGCAAATGCCGTGATGAAGATCTCGGTGCTGCTGGCTCCCTTTCTGCCTTTCTCCGGACGAACCGTTTTCACGACGATGGGCTTGAGCAGGGACTCGACGTCAGCTTCGCTCATGCCCTTCTGCGCCAGCTGCTGCTTGGTGACTGCGGTGCGGATGGCGCTGCGGAGTTCGCGCGGGCGATCGAAATCGCCGGCTTCCTTGGTGCTGTATTGGACCTTGTGATCGGCGAGCGCGTCGTTGGTCAGCCAGAGAAATCCGGTGATCTTGCCTTCGCCCAGCTGCTGCGTCAGGCGGTCGCGCTCGGCGTCGCTGGTGTCGGTGTCGACCTCAACGGTGTAAACACGCTGCGGAAGGTTGGCAGCGTCGGTACCGAGTTCGCTCTCCTGCTTGGCGCTGGAGAGCTCGTGGCCGACGGTTGTGGCCAGGTCTGCGTCATTGGCAACGATGACGATATTGGTCTTGCCGCCTGAAGTCATTTCCGCAATCTTCGCGGGAATGAGAACACTGCCTGCCATGAATGCGGGCATCAGCAGCGTGAAGACGATGAACGAGCGGCTGCGCACCCGCTCCAGGTATTCGCGTTTGAGGAGAATCCAGATGTTATTCATGCTTGCCCACTTGATCGATGAAGATCTCTTCCAGCGAGGGTTCCAGCAACTCGAAGCGGCTGATGCGGGCGCGCTCGGCGGTCATGCGCAGCAGCTCTTGGGGGTCGGCGCCAGGCTTGAGCCGCGCCTCGACGTAATTGCCGTAATTGTTGAGCGACTCGATCAACTCGCAGTCCTCAAGGTGCGGATCGCCTTCGTATTGCATCTGCACGTGGTTCTTGCCGTAGCTGGCCTTGATCTTCTTCAGATCGCCTTCGAGGACGGCGCGGCCGTGATCGATGAGGCAGATGGACTCGCACAGGCGCTCGACCTGGTCCATGCGATGCGTGGAGAAGAGTATGGTCTTGCCGGCCTTCTTCAGTTCGAGGAGAACATCCTTCAGCATGACGGCGTTGGCGGGATCGAGGCCGGAGAATGGCTCGTCCATAATGACCAGGGCGGGATCGTGCAGCAAAGTGGCGATGAACTGAATCTTCTGCTGCATGCCTTTGGAGAGCTCTTCGACTTTCTTGTTCTCCCAGTCGGCGATCTGCAGGCGTTCGCACCATTCCAGCGAGCGTTTGCGCGCCTCGTGCTCGGAGAGATTGCGCAGGCGGCCGAGGAAGATCAGGTGGTCGAGAACCTTCATGCGTTTGTAGAGCCCGCGCTCTTCGGGAAGATAGCCGATGTGATTCAGCTGCTCGCGGTGGAAGGGCTGGCCGAAGAGGCGAACCTCACCTTCATCCGGCATAGTGATGCCGATCATCATGCGGATGGTGGAGGTTTTGCCGGCGCCGTTGGGGCCGAGCAGGCCGTAGACGCTGCCTTCGCGAATGGTCAGCGAAAGATTATCGACGGCGACGAAGTGGTCGAAGGTTTTGCGGATACCCCGCAGTTCTACCGCGTCGGACATGAGAGACAGTTTCGAGTTTCGCGTTTCGAGCTTCAAGTTTACGCGAGAAGGCGGGGAATTCTCGAAACCGTGAGTCTGGAGATTTGAGTTGTTTGGTAATGTCGAGCCGCTGGTCATAGTCCTTGTTCTGAAACGCAGGGAGGGGTCGAGTCTCCCAGTTTCGGGTTTCAAGTTTACTTTCAATTGCACGGGGACGGGTGTTCGCAATCTTTTGTACGACTGTGCCACAGATTGGATTGCGTTTCACGACAATTCTGCAGCAGTGTGAAAGTGGGAACGCAAGACTCCCGTTTTGAAAGTCAGAAAGTCAGCTTCGAGTTTCCAGTTTCGAGTGAAAACGCCGTTCGCGGACACTGGAAACTCGAAACTTGAAACTTGAAACTGATCTAGAGTTCGAGGAAGTTGCGGATGATCTGCTTGCCCTGATCGGTGAGTACGCTTTCGGGATGGAACTGCACGCCCTCGACCGGGAACTTGCGATGGCGAAGCCCCATGATGACGCGCGTGCCGTCTCGATCGTGGCAGATCGCGGAAATCTCTAGTTCTTTGGGAAGACTTTTCTCTTCGACGATGAGCGAGTGATAGCGCGTAGCGGTCATCGGCGATGGGATGTCGCGGAAGATGGTTTTGCCGTCGTGCTCGACGGAGCTGGTCTTGCCATGCATCAGGTTCGCGGCGCGAACTACTTTGCCGCCGAAGGCCTCGCCGATGGCCTGATGTCCCAGGCAGACGCCGAGGATAGGAATTTTGCCGGCGAAATGCTTGATGACGTCGATGCTGATGCCGGCTTCGTGCGGCGTGCAGGGACCCGGCGAAATGATGATGCGCGCGGGTCGCAAGTTCTCGATCTCAGCGACAGAGATACGGTCATTGCGACACACAGAATTTGTTTCCCCCAATTCGCCGACATACTGAACGAGGTTATAGGTGAAGGAATCGTAGTTATCTAAGATAAACACCATAAATTTGGCTAATGGCTCGCCATGTCAGTCGGGAAGAAACGCGCGATCGCAACAACGAGGGCTTGCAACAATATAGCCTCTGGGAAGCCGATCAAAATTGCGACTCCCAAGTCCGAGAACGGAAGCTGCCTTCGCAGTGTGATTACGAACAGGACATGCGCCAGCGATGCGGCTAGCATCGCCCACCAAAACCATCTTTCTCGTCGTTGTCGATAGTTTATCGACGCCATCATCGCCACTATGAGCACGGTCCACACAGTAACTTGAACCGCCATGGGGTGATCGGGGAACGCGTTCCCTAGCCATATGCCGGCGATGGCGATGGCAAGCCCGCCCAGCCCACCGATGACCCGCTTGGTGATTCGCGGGTGCCGATCGTTTTCGTTTGGTTGGTGCACACTATTGCTCGCAATTTGAAACTCGAAACTGATTCTATCCCCTCGCCTTTTCGCACGCGCTCAAGAGCGCGCTGGCCTTGTTCATGCACTCCTGGTATTCCTTCTCGGGATCGGAGTCGGCGACGATGCCCGCGCCGGCTTGCACGTACGCCCGGCCGCCGTGCAGAACCATGGTGCGGATGGCGATGCAGGAATCGAGATTGCCCGCATGATCGGCATAGAGCACCGCCCCGCCATAAACGCCGCGACGCACCGGCTCCAACTCTTCGATGATCTCCATGGCGCGAACTTTGGGAGCGCCGCTGAGTGTGCCGGCGGGAAAACATGCAGCGAGCGCATCGAGGGCGTCGAGATCTGCCGCGGAGCCTGCCTTCCAGCGCCGAGACCAGATGCATCACGTGCGAATACTTCTCGACGTACATCAAATCGCGCACCTTCACGCTGCCGTATTCGCTGACGCGGCCGAGATCGTTGCGGCCGAGATCAACCAGCATCACGTGCTCGGCACGTTCCTTCTCGTCGTTGCGCAGATGCTCGATGAGGCGATCATCTTCGGCCGCATCTGCGCCGCGCTTGTGCGTGCCGGCGATAGGGCGGTAGTCGAGCTTGCGTCCGTCAACGCGGACCAGCATCTCAGGCGACGCCCCGAGGACGTGCGTGTCGTCGAGCTTGAGGAAGAACATGTACGGCGACGGATTAACGGCGCGCAGCGCGCGATAAATCTGAAAGGGCTCGGCGGGCGCCTTGAAGTCGAGCCGCTGTGAGAGCACGACCTGAAAGATATCGCCGGCAGCAATGTATTTCTTAGCGCGCCGGACGCTGCTGACGAAGTCGTCATGCGAGGTGCTGGTATGGATCCGGATGGATTTGGTTTTGCCTTCACTTGACCAATGGAAATGCTGTCCGCGTATGCCGCGGGCCAACTGGTGCTCGATGGCGGCGATGTCGGTGATGGCACGGTCGTAGGCTTTGCGCGGCGATTCGGAGCGGACATCGGCGGCGGCGATGATGTGAATCTGGTGGCGCAAGCGATCGAAGGCGAGCAGGCGGTCGTAAAAGGTGAAGATGCAGTCGGGGAGGTCGACGTCTTTTTCGGTGCGCTCGGGCAGGCGCTCAAATTGCCGCACCATGTCATAGGCAAAATAACCGACGCCGCCGGAGGTGAATGGCGGCAGCCCCGGGACCTGTGCGGGACGGTGCTGGCGCAGGTGACGGCGAAGTACTTCGACGACATTTGCCTGCTCCGTGCGAACCGATGAACCCTCGCGGATGGTCACGTCCCGGCCGCGCGCGGTGATTACGGTTCGCGGGCCGGCGCCGAGGAAGGTATAGCGTCCGATCTTCTCGCCGCCTTCGACCGACTCCAGCAGGAAAGCGTACTTCTGCCGCTGCGCAATGCTGAGAAAGGCGCTGACCCCGGTGAGCAAATCCGAGCTTATCGTCCTGGTGACCGGGATCAGAGTGGCATCGCGACTGAGTTGGAGAAAGGTTCGATAGTCGGGCGTGAGCATGGGAGTGGGCCGCGAGGTATTGGGATTATACGGGAGAGAAGCAGGGCGAGGAGGCAGCGATGCAGATTCGTGCGCGCGCCTGTCCTGTCAAAAGCAAACGCGCAACTCTCGCTGCGCGTTCGCTCGTAGCCCTCTCTCGCGGATTAGGAAAACGAAGGCCGCAGTTAGCCTGGGTTGTTCATCTGCTGCCACACAGCAATGCCGGCAATGACGAGGATCAGCACGGCAGAAGCTGCACCCAAAATGCGCACCCATGGCGTTACTCGGTTCATCCGTACCATGAGCGCCTCTTGCTCTTCGCGCATGTTCTTACTGGACTCGTCGAGGAAAAGTTGATCGTCCTCATGCATGCTAAGCGTGCTGCGATAGATGAGCAGGAGGACCAGCACGACTGTCAGTGCACCCCAGAGAATCAGTAACATCATCAGAGTCGACATTCGCCACCTCGGTTCAGAATGAACCAATACCCAGCGATGGGGTTGCCAACGGCCGGGGTCTCATCGGCAGTATTATAGTCCCCGCTCCACAGCGAAAAGCAACAATCTTTGACCCCTGTCCAATAGCGGAAAATGGCTTGCCTGCATCATTTTCGCAACACATCGGCGTCCGGATTAGAGTACGGATTTGCGACGCCCTCCGTCGGCCCGGCATCTACTAAGCAGCGGCGATGGCACTGGCGCGTGAGCGGTCCGGCCGATTTTGCTATAATCCCGCTATTACCTGGAGGACAGAGGAATGGCAACCACGACAACTACACCGACAACCCCAGCAACTCCCACAACCACGGATGCGAAGCCGCTCAACTTTACCGATTCGGCGATTGCCAAGGTGAAGGAGATCATGGCGCAACAGAATCCCGTGCCTGCGGGCCTGCGCGTGGGCGTGGTGGGCGGAGGCTGCTCGGGCTTTTCCTATTCGATGTCGTTCGAGAACGGCGCCGGAATGATGGATAAGACCTTTGATTTCGATGGCTTGAAGGTCTTTGTCGATGCGACTTCGCTGATGTACCTGAAGGGCGTCAGCGTCGATTATCTCGAGACGCTGGAGGCGGCAGGCTTCAAGTTTGACAATCCCAATGTCAAGAGCACTTGCGGCTGCGGCTCCTCGTTCAACGTCTAGGTCTTGTTAACTTTTGTTGCTTAGCTTTTTCAGCGACAACCTTCTCTGCCAGAGCGGGTTATAATTCGTGCGTCTGCAGCAGAAGGAAGGCTTTATGAAACAGTTGTTAGCAGTAGCGCTTTTCGTTGGACTTGCGGTTTCGTTGTCCGCAGCCGCAGTGGCGGGCGGTGGACAGTCCGCAGCAGCAACAAGTGCCAGCGGGGGGCACGGTACTTTTTCCGTGGAGCTGGCGAAGGGTCTCGACTCCAAGAAACTCAAAGAGGGCGATGAGGTTCAGGCGAAGCTGACTGGATCGATCACCCTTCCCAGCGGCGCTACGGTTCCGCGCGGCACCTTGCTGATTGGCCACGTGACCGAAGCAAAGGCCCGCTCCAAGAACGACTCAGAGGCGGCGTTGGGTATCAGCTTCGACAAGATTGTCCTGGGTAAAGGCGAGGACTTGCCCATCAAGGGCGTACTGCAGGCAGTTGCGCCGAACCCCAACGCCGACGCGGGCACGGGCACGGGGGCATATCTGGACCAGGGGCCGAGTTTGAGGATGGCAACGCAGAGTCAGGCGCCCAGTGCGGTTTCTGAGCCTAAGCCTGTTCTGACCGAGCAATCGACTGGCGTGCTGGGCTACAAGAACATGACGCTGAAGGATGGCGTGGTCACCTCCTCGGCGAACAAAGAAATCAAGTTTGACGCCGGCACGCGCTTCATGCTGAGCGTAGCGATAGGCAAGTAGTGTTTGCGGGAAATCTGGAGCGCCTGCTTTCGGCGGGCGCTCTTTTTGTTTTTGTGCCAGGTGCGGCGATCAGCCGCCGGCTCGTTCCTGCCGCAATAGCTTCTGTTTCCTTTCGACTCCCCAACGATAGCCTGACTCACCGCCATCGCTGCAGACAACGCGATGGCAAGGAATCGCCAACGCGACCGGGTTTGAGGCGCAGGCGCGCGCTACGGCGCGTACCGCGTCTGGATTGCCGATCTCTCGCGCGACCTCACTGTAGCTGCGGGTTTCGCCGCGTGGGATCTGACGGAGCTTATCCCACACTTTCGCCTGGAACGCGGTCGCACGCACATCGAGCGGCAGATCGATGGTGGTGTTCTCGCCACGAATCACGGCGAGCAACGGATCGAGATACTGCTTCATGGCGGCATCGTCGCGATGCAGTTCGGCGGCATGGAACTCGGCGCGGAGATCGCGCTGCAGATCGGTCGCATTTTCGCCGAAACGAACGGCGCACAATCCACGCTCCGTTGCTGCAACCAATAGACGGCCCAGCGGGCTTGGAGCGATCGCAAAGCTGATGTTCGCGCCCGCGCCGCCGCGTTTGTATTCGCCAGGCGTCATGCCCAGCTGCTGGGGAGCTTTCTCATAGAGGCGGCTCGATGAGCCGAAGCCGGCGTCATACAAAGCGGTCGTGACGTCGTCGCCTTTGCGCAGCCCATGTTTCACATGCTGTATGCGGCGTGCCGATTGGTACTCGCGCGGGCTGAGCCCTGTGGCACGCTTGAAGAGCCGCTGCAAATGAAACGGACTAAGGCCGACTTGCTTGCTCAACTGCGGCAGCGTGACCACTCCTTCGGCGTTGTCGAGGATCCGGCGCGCGCGGGCGATGTATTGCGCCTGCGAGGAAACCTCCGTCGGCTTACAACGCAGGCAAGCGCGATAACCGGCGCGCTCCGCTTCATTCGGACTGGGGAAGAATTCGACCGAGTCACGGCGAGGACGGCGGCTGGGGCATGAAGGACGGCAGTAAATTCCGGTCGTCCGCACCGCGAAGACGAAACGCCCGTCCTGGCGCGCGTCCCGCGCTACCACTTGTTGCCATTTGTTTCGAAGTTCGGTTTGCATGCTCACAGGTTAGCCCCGTCCTTACAAGCCGGATATCCGGGGTTTGCGGGCAAAAGAAAACAGTAGCCAGTGGCCAGTAGTCAGATAAAATCACGCCCGCCGCACCGGCGAAACTCTGATTAAGCTCGGCTTTGAAAGGGATGGCCTTCAGGCCATCCGTAAATCGCACACTAAGAGTGTGGCTTCAGCCGCTGAGGGACCTCGTCTCGGCGCAGCAGAGATTCCCTGGCAACTCATACACTGGCTGCCAGCCCCTAATCCCTAGCCCCTAATACTCACTATGGGCCGCAACGTATACTAGGAGCGAGTCGGCGCGCCCTCATACGAGATGCTATGCGCAGGTCAATCTTATTCGCTTCTTTGCTTTCCATCTGTCTTGTCTGGCTACTGACGGCCAGTCCAGCCTCCGATAAGAAGCACGACCCGGAATCGGTGCTGGTCCTGGTAAAGGGTTGTCTAAAGATGTCGGTCGCCGAATACGTCATCGTCGACGATACCGGTACAACACACAACCTGATCGGCAGCACGGCAAAGCTCAGCCACTACGTCGGACACCGCGTGCAAATCATCGGCGAACCCACTATAAAAACCATCGACACGACGCAGACGACCATCGCCTCAAGCGTGGTTGAGGTGCCTGCGATCAGAGTGCAGAGCGGCAAACAGATCGGCGGCAGGTGCGACTGGTAGCTCGGCGCGTGCAAGAAAAATGCCCTTCAGGACAACAGGGCTTACACCTTGCGGTTCCCAGTTTTCAGTTTTGAGTTCAAGCTTTGTGTGAGCCATTGAGGCCGGCCCGTACGATCGCCGCCGCGTGTTCGGCTGATTCGAAGACGTGCGCCTCCATACCCAGGTTTTAGTGCGGCCTCGACGTTCCTCGGACGGTCATCGAAGAAAAGCACGCGGCGCGGTTCGCAATTCAATCTCTGTAGACACAGGTGGTAGATCGCCGGATCGGGCTTGATGATGCCGTGCTCGCACGACCAGATCTGCACCTCGAAGCCACTTAGCCAGTCAAAGACCTGCCGCAGCTCGCATAGCAAGTCCGGCGGCATGTTGGACAAAATCGCAGTGCGAACTCCATAACTTCTGATGTCGTGTGCCAGTTCCAGGGTTCTGGGATTAGCTCGCAGCCACAAACGATTCTCGAACTCCACGATGCGCTGCACTTGATCCGCCGTAAGGGAAATGCCTGCCGCATTGGCGAAACACTGCCAGTGCTGCTGGCAGTCAATCCGGCCGCAGTCATAATCGTCGCGCGTGTTGGAGTACAGCTCGAAAAAGGGCGGCTCGTTGACGCCCACCAGTGCGGCAAATTCCTGCAACTCTGACAATGTGGGAGATTGGCTCAGCACCCGGCCATAATCAAAGACGACAGCATCCCAGCGGTTCTGTCCCATACAGTTCTATTGTGGCACGCGAAGGCCCGCTACTACGGATCACCGTGCCGGGTCGGGTAGTGCGGCGCTTCAGCGCCGCGTTAAGTCAGCCTCTTTCCTTTCCCGGCTCAGGAAGGAAATAAAACGGCTTTGGACGCTGGCCTAAAGGCCAGCACTACCGTTCGGGGCGACGCCAGAGCAGGTCATCGCAACGCTGCAGCCAATGCGTCGGGCAGATTCGAGTATCGGAACTTGTAACCAGCGGCGTTCAGCTTTGCCGGCAATACCCGCTCTGAAGTTAGCAGCAGTTCCTGGCCCATCTCGCCCATGAGGGTTCGTATCACGAACTCCGGCAGGGGAAATATCGCAGGACGATGTAACGTCCGGCCGAGAGCGCGAACGAACTCGGCATTGCGAACCGGCGCCGGCCCGACAGTATTGACTGGACCATGCAGAGCTTCGTTCTCGATAGCAAATTTCATTGCGCCGACGACATCGTCCAGCGCGATCCAACTCCACCACTGCTTGCCGCTGCCGACTCTGCCGCCAACGCCGAGCCGGAACGGCAGAAGCATCGGCTTGAGCGCTCCACCGTCGCGAGCTAGCACCACGCCGATCCGCATGGAAGCCACGCGCAGGCCAGCATCGCGCGCCAAAGTCGTCGCGGCTTCCCATTGACGGACCACATCTGCCAGGAAACCGGGGCCCGGCGAACTGTCCTCAGTCAGGATTTCGTCGCCGCGATCGCCGTAATAGCTCATGCCGGAGGCGCATACAAAGACACGTGGCTTGCCAGTCTTGCTGTAGCTCTCGGCGGCGGCGCCGGCGATTGTAAGCGTGCCGCAGACGCGGCTTTCCAGAACTTCCTGCTTGAACTCTCTGGTCCAGACGCCCGCAATATTCTTGCCGGCGAGATGAACAACGGCGTCGCTATCGGCGAGTTTCGCGGGATCGAACGACTGACGCGGGTCCCATTGCACCTCGCCGGGGCCGGCAGCGTGACGCACGAGCGAGACGGTTTCGTGACCGGCGCCGCGCAGCTCGCGGGTTAGCGCCGATCCAATGAGTCCGGATGCTCCGCTGATCAATATACGCAATGGATCGAACCTCGTTGTCAGTCGTCACTATTACAACATTTCCAAACAGCGGGAGCCATAGCGAGGGCAGCGTTAGCTGTCGCCGGTTGAAACCGGCTCTTAAGAAAAACGACGTGGCGACGCTGGCCTGAAGGCCAGCTCTACCCGAACGGAGTTCGACCTGAACCCGAGTGTCGGTTCGCATCGTCGTATAATCGGACATGGCGACTTTGCGCCAGCAGATCGCGACCAATGTTCTGACGGTCACCCGCTTCCGCGATCTTCTGCGCAAGATCCGTGCCTACCGGCCCAGCGACGACCTGTCGCTGGTGAAAAAGGCTTACGACTTTTCCCTCGAACATCACAAAGGCAGCGAACGCGAGTCGGGAGAGCCCTATCTGGCGCATCCCTTGCAGGTAGCGACGATTCTCGCGGAGATGCGCCTGGACACTACGGCCATCGCGGCCGGTCTGCTGCACGACGTCGTGGAAGACACGACGGTGACGGTCGACGAGATCAAAACGGAGTTCGGCGAACAAGTAGCGCATATCGTTGAAGGCGTCACCAAGATCAGCAAGATTGACTTCGCGTCGTCGGAAGATGCGCAGGCCGAAAACGTGCGCAAGATGGTCCTGGCGATGATGGACGACATCCGCGTCGTGCTCATCAAGCTCGCGGATCGCTTGCACAACATGCGCACGCTGAAGTTTCTGTCGCCGGAGCGGCAGCAGAAGATCGCGCGCGAGACGCTCGATATCTATGCGCCGATTGCGCATCGCCTGGGCATGAACAAAGTGCGCGGCGAGCTTGAGGATCTGGCGTTTCAATACGTCGATCCCATCTCCTACAACCAGGTGAAGGATGCGATCGAGTTGCGCCGCAAGGAAGGCGAAGCGTTTCTGGCGGAAGTGCAAGGCGTCATCGAGCAGAAGCTGAAGGAGAACAAGATTCAGGCGCGCGTCGAGGCGCGCATCAAGCGGTTTTACAGCATCTGGCAGAAGCTCCAACGGCAGCGGATTTCCATCGATCAGATCTACGACATGCTGGCGCTGCGCATCATCACGCAATCGGAGACGGACTGCTACGCGGTGCTGGGCATCATTCACAATCAGTGGCGGCCGGTGCCGGGGCGCATCAAGGACTTCATCGCCATTCCGCGCAACAACTTCTACAAGTCGCTGCATACCACGGTTATTTCCGAAAAAGGTCACGCCTTTGAGGTGCAGATTCGCACCGAAGAGATGCACAAGATGGCCGAGGAAGGGATCGCGGCGCACTGGAAGTACAAAGACGGTCCGGTGTCGGCGCGCGATGAGCAGCGGCTGGCGTGGCTGCGGCAGGTGGTGGAGTGGCAGCGCGATATCAAGAACTCCAATGAGTTTCTGGCGACGCTGAAGATCGATCTTTATCCGGAAGAGGTTTATACCTTCACGCCGAAAGGCAGGATCGTGATTCTGCCGCGCGATGCTACGCCGGTCGATTTCGCCTACACCGTGCACACCGAAGTCGGGCACACGTGTGTCGGCGCGAAGGTCAACGGCCGCATCGTTGCCCTGCGCTACAAGCTGCGCTCCGGCGACATCGTCGAGATTCTGACGCAGCCGGGGCATCATCCCAGCCGCGACTGGCTGCAGTTCACCAAATCGTCGCGCTCGCGACAGAAGATCAAGCACTGGCTCAACGTGCATCAGCGCGAGCGCGCGGTGGAAATCGGCCGCAAGCTGATGGAGAAAGAGGCGAGGAAGTATCGCATCTCGATGAAGTCGCTCAGCGATGCTGAACTGCAGCGCGTCTCCAGTGAGAATGGATTGGCAAAGCCGGAAGACTTGCTGGCCGCGATTGGTTATGGCAAGTTTTCCGCGCGCAGTATTCTGGCGCGACTGGTGCCGCCGGACGAAGCGCAGTCGTTTTCGGGCCATGCCCCGCCCGTTCCGCCCAGCGATGATGACACCTCGGGCGGCTTCACCAGCGTGGTGCGGCGCGTCTTTGGCGGCGACAACTCGGCCATCAAGGTCAAAGGACACGATGACCTGATGGTTTACCGCGCAAAATGTTGCAATCCGATTCGCGGGGAAGACATCGTTGGCTACGTGACGCGCGGCAAGGGCGTTGCGGTGCACTCCAAGAACTGTTCCAACGTCGATAACCTTCTCATCGAGCCGGAGCGCCGCATCGCGGTGGAGTGGGGACGCGATGCCGCTTCGCCGGCCTGGCAAGCCGGATATCCCGTCAAGCTGGCGGTTTACTGTGACAACCGTCCCGGCATGCTGAAGCAGATTGCCACCGTCATCAGCGACGCCAACACCAACATCCGCAACATCGAAGCCAAAACCGCAGAAGAGGCCGCTACAGTGGAGATCGTCGCCGACATCGCCGACCTGAAGCATCTGGAGCGGATCGTGACAGGAGTGCGGAAGATTCCGGGCGTGCGCGATGTGCAGCGGCTGCAGAAGCTGTAGGAAGCTGTCGGCTATCAGCCATCAGCTGATGTGCGAAGCCATCAAAAATCACATTTCGTTGAAAGCCGCTCTGGGAGCGGTTCTTGCCGGATTTCCCACAATTCAATCGCGCAACAAATTCTTCATCGTACGCTGTGGGGCTGCATTAACACCGCAAAAATATTGCTTGAATGCGGCGGCTGAAAATCGCGCTGCGAACGATTGCACCAAATTCTGGCACGGGCCTGTGGACGGGCTGCACTCGATTGAAAACAAATGGGATAGAGTCGCGAAAATTTCGTTGACTTTGAAAATAGGAGGAGTAAAAACACACTCGTTCCTTGACAGTTTTCAAGGTTCTGGCAGTGAAGCAGCGAGCTTTCTTCAGCGCGTAAGCGAGGAAGAAACCGGCTAGCCCGGGATCTGCAGCGAGGCCGAAGACTGGCGCCCATAGCGCGAGACAAAGGTCAGAAGCAGTTCATCGCGAGCGGCTCAACCGCTAGAGCAGAAGACAGTTCAAGGGCAAGACGGGAATCCCGAGGCGTTGATCGGTCTTTCCGGCTAGTTGCGAGTCCGGCATCCGGGCCAAGAGCGCAGGCTGATACGCAAGTGTCGGCAAGCAAGTTTGGCAAGGGTTGAACGTGACCCACTGGTCAGAAACGATAGGTCAAATACGTTTCGGGATTCTTCTTTTTGAGCTGTCTGCTATCGGCTTTCACCTTTCAGCAAGGCCGGGCTAGTCGGCCTCACTTTACCTGGCGCGGGATAACAAGCCAGATACGCTCCCCACAAAATCGAAGACTCGGGCGATGCGACGCGGTATGGTTGCACGCAAAAGCGAAATCTCAGATGGAGGGGTCCCATGAGCGAACTGCAGACATTCCTCGCGCTGGTAGTGTTGATTTACGTGCTGTGCGTGATCGTGCAAGGCGTACAGGAAGTGGTGAAGTCGGTGCTCAACAGCAAGGCCAAGGTCATGGAGCAGGCGATTACGGAGTTCATGGGAGCGCATCTGCAGTTGGACCAGGTCAAACAGGCAATGGAGGTGCGCGGGCTAAAGATTACCGCGCTGGAGCGCTTCGACCAGGCCGGCTTTCGCAAGCTGCTGGATGGGGTCCAGTTCACGAACGAGCAGCTGCAACAGATTCCACGGGTTGTTGCCGCGGAAAATGCGACGCTGGATCAGTTCAAGGACAACATTGCCGCGGCCTACGAGGGAGCGCAGGCGAAGTTTCAGAGACTGTACACAACGTACAACAAGCGTTGCGTAATTATTCTGAGCTTTGCGGTCGTGCTGGTGCTGAATGCGAGTGTGATCAAAATTTACAATCTGCTTGCGATCAATCAGGGTATGTCGCAGGCGATTGCCGGGACGGCTGCAACCATCGGCAGCGGCAACCAGAGCGGTGCTGCGCAGTCGCAGGATCCGAATACGGTTTATGAGAACAGCCGCAAGGCCATCGCGAAACAACTAAAGGACTATCCGGTTCTGCTGAGAACGGGCCAGTATCCCACAGACTTCACAACCGTCACAGACGGGTTCCACGAGATCCTCGGGCTGTTACTGATGGGCGCACTGGTCTCGCTAGGAGCGCCGTTCTGGAACGACGTGCTCAAGGGCGTGGCCGGCTTGAACGACGCGCTCAACAGCAAGAAAAATTAGAGATTCGCGGCGCGTTTCCACGAAGGGCAGTCCGGTAGAGGACGGCATATGCCGTCGGCTGAAGCCGACTCGGATGACAAAAAATGAGCGCCTTATCAACACGACTGAAGTGTCTGCGTGAGAACGCTGTCGTCCCCGGGGGACTTGGATCATTTTCCCATTTCACCCAGCATTCCGCTTCGCTCCATGCTGGGCTATCATGCCACGCGCCTGCGGCGCTCTGGTTTTTCAAGCCTCCTACTCCACAGTCTGGAAGAGAAGCCAGTTCTCACGCAGACACTGAAGTCGTGCCCTGTTACAAAGCGCGCGGAACGAGTTTTTCAGCAAAGTGTGAAGCCGACTCAGATAGCGAAACAAAGCCCTGGACGCGGGCCTGAAGGCCCGCTCTACCGGGCACAAGCAGAACCAGCACTCCAGCTGATGGCTGAGAGCTGATGGCTGAAAGCTGATAGCTGAAAGCTGATAGCCGAGAGCTCCTATAGCGGTATATTCCCGTGCTTCTTGGCCGGGTTCTTGTCACGCTTATTTTCCAGCATATCCAGAGCCTGGATCAGTTTGCGGCGGGTGTCGCGCGGACGAATGACCGCATCGAGATAGCCGCGTTCGGCGGCGACGTAGGGATTGGCGAAGCGCTCGCGAAACTCTTCGATTTTCGCCGCACGATCCGCGTCGGCATTCTTTGATTTCTCCAGATCGCGGCGATAGACGATATTGACCGCGCCCTCTGGACCCATCACAGCGATCTCGGCGGTCGGCCAGGCGTAGTTGACGTCGGTGCGAATATGCTTGGACGCCATGACGCAATACGCGCCGCCGTAAGCCTTGCGCGTGATCACGGTTATCTTCGGCACCGTCGCTTCGGAAAATGCGAAGAGCAGCTTGGCGCCGTGAGTGATGATGCCGCCGAACTCCTGCTGCGTACCGGGAAGAAATCCGGGAACGTCTTCGAAGGTGATCAGGGGAATGTTGAAGCAGTCGCAGAAGCGGACGAAGCGCGCGCCCTTGATGCTGGCTTTGATGTCGAGCACTCCGGCGAGGAATGCCGGCTGATTGGCGACGATGCCGACCGGCTTGCCATTGAGCCGCGCGAAGCCAATGACGATGTTCTTCGCGTAATGCTCCTGCACCTCGAAGAAGTAGCTGTCATCGACGACGGTGGTGATGACGTCCTTGATGTCGTAAGGCTGATTGGATTCGGTGGGGACGATGGTGTCGAGCTTCTCGTCCTCGCGATCGATAGGGTCAGTGCAGGGCTTGCGCGGCGGGTCTTCGAGATTGTTCGACGGCATGAAGCTGAAGAGCTCGCGGATCATGCTGAGACACTCGGCGTCGTCGTGCGCCATGAAGTGGGCGACGCCGGACTTCTCGTTGTGCGTCATCGCACCGCCAAGCTCGTCCTTGGTGACTTCCTCGTGGGTGACGGACTTGATGACGTCGGGACCGGTGATGAACATGTACGAGGTGTTCTGCACCATCAGGATGAAGTCGGTCATGGCGGGCGAGTAGACCGCGCCGCCGGCGCACGGGCCCATGATGGCCGAGATCTGCGGCACCACGCCGGAGGAGAGCACGTTGCGCAGGAAGATGTCGGCGTAGCCGGCCAGCGACATCACGCCTTCCTGAATGCGCGCGCCGCCGGAGTCGTTGAGGCCGATGACGGGAGCGCCGACGCGCATCGCGGTATCCATGATCTTGACGATCTTGGCGGCATTGGTTTCCGAGAGCGAGCCGCCGAAGACAGTGAAGTCCTGCGCGAAGACGAAGACCAGGCGGCCTTCGATGCGGCCGTAGCCGGTGAGGAAGCCGTCGCCGAAGTACTTCTGCTCTTCCATGCCGAAATCAGTGCAGCGGTGGGTGACGAGCTTGTCGGTCTCTTCGAAGGTGCCTTCGTCGAGCAGGAATTCGATGCGCTCGCGCGCCGACATCTTGCCTTGCTTGTGCTCGCGCGCTCGGCGCTCTTCACCACCACCGGATTCGGCTAGCGAGTCACGGCGCTTCAGTTCGGCTAATTTCCGTTCCAGATTCATGGGAGGGATTATAAACAGCGGGCGCGGGAGGAAGAGCGAAAGACCGGGTCACCGGTTGATGTGACGACGGTACTTGCTGCCTTGGCGAGGACTCTAATCGCCTGCTCATCTCATTGCACCCCGTTATCGGAAGTGTTCCCAGCCGGCGGGTTTGAGAGTCTTTGATTTCCCGTTGGTGACGAGTTTCATGTTCTTGCCGCGGACGATCTCGCCGATGCGAGTCATGGGAATGCCGGCGATGTGAGCCGGGATACGGCGATCGGGCGGAGCGGTGAAGACCAGCTCGTATTCGTCGCCGCCGTGGAGAGCAGATTCAAGAGCGGCAGGGGCTAAAGCCCGAGTTTCCTTGGAGCCGGTTTCGGCACGACTGAAGTCGTGCCCTGATACGAGGCGGGCGGTTGCTTTGGAGGGCGTTGCAGGAAGTTCGCGGGTGTCGCCGCTACGCGGCTCACAATCTCTTCTGCTGGCTTTCCCGGGGTTTACGCCCCGGGCTAACTGCGCTTCCGCCGCTGCGCGGCTGGATTGATCGTTCTTCCCTGATACGAGGCGAGTGCGTGGGCCGTTGGATGCGACGGGCTCCTTTGCATCATGGCCGACGACGGTGGCGAGGGCGTCGGTATAGAGCACAGCTCCCACCTTGCTCTCCTCGCAGATATGCGCGAGGTCGGTGGAGAGGCCGTCGCTGATATCGATCATGGCGGAGGCGAGCTTCTTCTCGCGCAGGAACTGGCCGATGGCGATTCGCGGCTCGGGATAGAAGTGCTTGTGGTGCGATTTGGGCTGAAGCTTCTCGCCGTTCCGCAGGCGAGTCAGAGCTTCATGCGACGATCCGAGATTGCCCGTCACGTAGATCACATCGCCGGGCTTTGCGCCCGAGCGCAGGATCGCCTGCCCAGCCGGGACCGAGCCAAGTACTACGATGTCGGCCATAATCCCCTGCGGCGACTGAGCGGTATCGCCTCCGGCTAGCAGGACCGAGTAGCGGTCGGCTAGCTTCAGCAGTCCGGTGATGAACTGGTCGACCCACTTCTGCGGGAGGTCGGCGGGCAGCGCGAGCGACAGAAATGCGGCCTGGGGGACTCCGCCCATGGCGGCGATGTCGCTAAGCCCGCGGGTGAGGCAGCGGTGACCGATGGAGTCGGCGGGATGCCAGTCGCGGCGGAAATGAACGCCCTCGAGGCTGAAGTCGGTGGTTACCAGCGCCTCGTGGCCGGGCGGAAGGCGGAGGACGGCGCAGTCGTCACCAATGCCGAGGCCAATCCCTGGACGACGCCGTGCGGCAACCCGCCGAATCCGTTGCAGCAGCGACTTTTCCTTCAGGGGCACAGGCAGCCTCCGGCGTTAACCCAGCGTCAATGTATTAGCGTACCACCCGTCTAAGGCCCCCAAAGTAGCCGTTAACTGCCAGGTTATCGCGCCGTGGCCGTGCTGTTAACCACAATGTTTACATGACTTTAGTTGTAGTAAAGGCCGGATTTTGTTGACACGTCCGGAGCCGCTCTGTTACGGTTTGATTGCGTATTCATCATTCCAGCCGAGCATCCGGCGGAACATCTGTATCTTCTGCCGGCGGAAGGCCGTCAAGCCCGCGGCGTTCCTGGTTTCCCGAAGTTAGCAATTCGGACCAGCAAGGCGTACAGTTCCGGATTTTATAAGAACGTGCGGTCGCTCCTCCGGAACCATTATTAGAAAGGGTCTGCATTTGCGTAAACGCTTTTATATTCTTTTCGTAGCCCGCGATGCGGAAGGCCAGCTACGAAAGATTCCGATCCCCATCCACTACCTGTACGTGTTCCTGGCGGGCGCGCTGATCGGTATGTTCACGATCACGGGCATGGCCGGGTCGTATACCCGCATGCTGTGGAAGGTCGCCAGCTTCAACCAGCTTCGGCTGGAGAAGAAGGCCTTGCAGACGCGCTACGCGCAGCTGGAGCAGGTGAACCGCGAGAAGGACATCCAAGTCGCCTCGCTCGGCTCGCTGGCCAATGAAGTCTCCGTCATTTACGGCCTCAAGCCCAACGCCAAGCTGTTGAAGGCAAGCGAGGGTCCGGTCCAGCCTGACGAAGTGAAGTATTCGATGGACCAGCTCTATGCGCTCCGCAGCTCGGCTTTGACGGGCGCGGCGACCGCGGGCTTGGGCCTGGGAATGACTCACAACACCAGCCTGTCGGAATGGGTGAGCGCGGCAACAGCTCCGACGTTGTGGCCGGTCATTGGTCCGATCACCGGAGCATTTGGCGAGCGGGTTGACCCGTTCAACGGTGAAGGCGCGTTCCACTCCGGGGTCGACATTTCGTGCGCCTACGGCCAGCCGGTGCTGGCTCCTGCCGACGGCATCGTTACCTACGCAGATTTCTATAACGGTTACGGCCGCATGCTGCAGATCGACCATGGCAACGGCATCTCGACGCGCTATGGGCATCTCTCGGGATTTGCGGTGACCGATGGCCAGCCGGTTCACAAGGGACAAGTGATCGCTTACGTCGGGCTGTCCGGACGCAGTACGGGGCCACATCTGCACTACGAAGTCCGCATCCACGACACGCCGGTGAACCCGCACAAGTTCCTGCGCGCGACCTTCGCCCAGCTGGGAGTGGAGTCGAAGGGGTAAGTCTCACCACAGAGATCACGGAGAGCCAGAGAAGTTTGTAGCTGGAGCTGAAAAGGCTCCAGCTTTTCTTTGTAGCCAGTAATTGGCGCGCCCGAATTGCGCAGAGCGCCGGGTTGACAAGTTGTGCTCAATGAGCGATAGGAATCACTGGTATAGCTCATAAATGTGGCATAATATGAGCGATAAAATATCTTGGCATCGCTCATGACTTGGAACTGGCAGCAACGGGACTGGCCGCGCTTTCGATGGGACGCTGCCCGGCTTGCTGCGGCGGAACAGCAATACCTCGTCGGAGGAGGGATGCTCCTCGGAACCGTCCAACATTTGGGAGCAGAAGAGCGCGACCAGCTAACGGTGCAAGCAATGAGCACGGAAGCGCTCACAACGTCCGAAATCGAGGGCGAAATTCTTGACCGCGCCAGTGTCCAGTCCTCGATTCAGCGGCAGCTGGGCTTGGTCGTCGATAGCCGGCGCGTGCCGCCCAGAGAGGAAGGCATCGCGCAAATGATGGTCGAGTTGTACCGCACCTTTGCCGAGCCGCTGTCTGAAGCAACGCTCTTCGGTTGGCATCGCATGGTGATGAGCGGCCGACACGATCTCACCGATGTTGGGCGTTATCGTACGAGCGAAGAGCCGATGCAGATTGCCTCGGGCGTCGTCGGCGCACCAAAGATTCATTTTGAAGCGCCGCCTTCGGCTCTAATTCCTCCCGAGATGGAGAGGTTCATCGAGTGGTTCAACACGTCGGCTCCGGAGGGGCCGCAGTGTTTGCCTGCGCTCACGCGGGCCGGAACCGCCCATCTCTATTTCGAATCGCTACACCCGTTTGAGGACGGTAACGGGCGAATCGGCCGAGCCATTGCCGAAAAGGTGCTTGCCCAAAGTATCGGGCGCCCCACGCTGATCATTCTTGCCGCTACCATGCTTGCGCGAAGAAGCAGCTACTATGCGGCGCTTGAAGCGGCAAGCCACCGCAACGAAATCACAGGCTGGCTAGCTTGGTTTGCGGGTATCACGATTGAGGCGCAACGGCGCACTCAGGCGCTCATTGATTTCCTCATCGGGAAAGCAAGGCTCTTTGACCAGCTGAGGGGGCAGCTGAACGAACGACAGGAGAAGGCGCTGCAGCGCATGTTCCGCGAGGGTCCCGAAGGCTTCCAAGGCGGGCTCAGCGCCGGCAAGTACGCCAGCATTACCAAAGCGTCTCCGGCAACCGCGACGCGTGATCTGGCGGATCTAACGGAGAGGGGCGCGTTAGTGCGAACCGGAGAGCGAAAACACGCGCGTTACCATCTTTCGATTCCGCTGCAGCCGTCGCGGCGCGTGACTGTAAACAGCAAGGGGCAACTGGTCGAAGAGTAGGGCAAGACAGAAAACCGTTCCGCAGTCTTCTTGTAGCTCGCCTTCTAACGCACGTTCAGCCCAAAGACTCGTGTAATTCCGTCCTACTCGATCTGCACTAGCTGCTGTTCGACGTCGACGGGCCGCTGTGGCTCGCGAAGCGTCTGGGGAGCGCGCCAGTGGTCCATGTAGGAGACCTGGTGAACGCATGAGACGGTGCAATTCGGCGCGCAGCCCTTCTCGGTGAGGAACTCGCGGCGGATGTCGGCGACCGTGTACTTGTCCAGCGGAGTTCCGGGATAGCCGCGCTGCTGTGAGCAATAGTGCACCAGGCCGTCCTCGCAGATGTAGAGGTAACGGGCGCCGGCGCGGCATCGCCAGTCGTTGGGCTTGCCGGCGGCGATGTTGTTCTGGAACCAGTTGAAGCGGGAATAGTGGCGCTTCTCCAGACCCTGCATCTTGAGAAAGACCTCGCGCGCATCTTCGTTCAGCGGCCGGAGCTGGCCATCGCCGTCGTGGATGATGCCGATGGTCGAGGTGAATCCGAGCTGCACCGCGCGGCGACCGACGACCAGCGCGTCATGCGGATTGTGAATACCTCCGCCGACCACGGAATTGATGTTGACGTGAAAGTCGGCGTGCTCGGCCAGCAACTGCAGCTTCTTGTCGAGCACCTTCAGCGACTTCTTGGAAACCTCGTCGGGCATGACGTTGTCGATCGAGATCTGCAGGTGGTCGAGCCCGGCATGATTCAGCCGCTGGATGCGCTCAGCCGTGAGCAGATAGCCGTTGGTGATCATGCCGGCGATGATGGGATGCCGCCGCATCTGGCGGATGATCTCATCAAGGTCGGGATGCAGCAGCGGTTCGCCGCCGCTGAGGGTGACGATCGATGTGCCCAGCCGCGCCAGATGATCGATGCGCTGCTTCATGGTATCGAGCGGGACGGGCTTGGAGAAGTCGTCGTACTCGTTGCAGTACTCGCAGGAGAGATTGCAGCGGCGAATGGGAATGATGTGCGCCATGATGGGATGGTCGGTCGAGGCCAACCCCTTGGCGATCATCGTAAGTTCGCGGGAGCGCCGTTTGTAGGCCAGCAGGCGCCGGCGTGCTCCTTGCGGTCGTTTCAACATAGGTACTTCCATTATTACAACACACCCGCTTTCGCTGGGGGGAAGTGCTCAACCTTGTGCGGGGAATTTTGGCGGTTGAGCGGCGTCTGCATACATCGGGCGAAGGTAAACGTCCAACATCGGCAGAGCTCCCCGCAGCTGATTTATAATCAAAAGATTCAGCCTACACGTCTGGAGTTTCCACAGCATGATTCGTTTTCTGCAAAAGCCTGGACCCCTCAAGAAATTTCTGCTCGGCGGCATTCTGGTGGTTGTGTGCGTGATGATGGTCATCACCCTCGTTCCCGGCGGCCTGTTCGGTGACTATCTCGGCGGCGGACTCACCGCCCAGGGCGTTCTGGCCAAAGTCGGCGATCAGGAGATCGGCGTGACCCAGGTCGCGCAACAGGCTCGCCTGATGGGCAAACAGCAGTTCAAGGGCAACGTCCCCGAACAGCTCATGCCTTACCTGATGCAGCGCGCCGCGCAAAGCATGATCACCGAGAAGGCGATGGTGTATGAAGCCGATAAGATGGGCCTGAGCGTCAACGATGACGAACTCCGCGACTATCTCCATGACGGGCAGATCGGCCAGGTGCTGTTCCCGAGCGGAAACTTCATTGGACAGCAGGCTTATGAGCAGTTCATCTCCAGCCAGTTCAATATGGGCGTGCAAGAGTTCGAGCGGGAGGTGAAAGCCCAGATCGCTACCCGCAAGCTGCTTACCGCGGTCGGCGCTGGCGTTACAGTCAGCGACAAGGACATCACCGCGGAGGTTAAGCGCCAGGACAGCAAGGTGAAGTTTGACTACGCCGTGCTTTCGCTGGACGACGTCAAGAAGGACATCAAGCCCACCGAGGCCGAGCTCAAGGCGTTTTACGACGCCAACAAGCAGAGCTATGCGAACTCGATTCCGGAGAAGATCAAGGCGAAGTATATCCTGATCGACTCCAAGAAGATCGCCGAGAACGTACAGGTCACGCCGGAAGAAATTCAGCAGTACTACAAGGCGCATCAGGAGGACTACCGCCTGCCGGAGACGGTGACGGTTCGCCACATTCTGATCAAGACGCCGACGCCGGACGCTAATGGCAAGGTCGATCAGAAAGCCGTGGACGCGGCTCGCGCCAAAGCAGACGACATCGAGAAGCAGCTGAAAGGCGGAGCGAACTTCGCCGACCTGGCGAAGAAAGACTCCGAGGATCCTGGCAGCGCCAAAGACGGTGGACTGTTACCGCCGCTGACCCGCGGGCGCACGGTACCGGAGTTCGAGCAGGCGGCTTTCAGTACTCCGGTGGGACAGACCACGGGCGTGATTCGCACCAACTATGGCTTCCACATCATTCACGTCGAAGCCAAGCAGGAAGCGCGGTTGAAGCCGCTGGAGGAAGTGAAGGTCGAGATTGAGCCGGTGCTGAAGCAGCAGAAAGCTGCGGCGCAATCGCAGAGTGAGGCTAATACTCTCCAGGCTCTGGCGAAAACCCAGGGCATGGACAAAGCGGCTGCGGATCGAAATCTCCTCGTGACCACGACTGATTTCATCTCGCAGGGTGAGCCGATTCCGGGTGTTGGTGCGGCTCCTGACTTTTCCAACACACTGTTTGGCGCCAAGAAGAACGATCCGCCTGCCCTGGCCAGCACGCCAAGCGGCTTCGTGGTCTTTCAGGTAACGGATATTCAGCCACCACAGACGCCGACCTTCGATCAGATCAAGGACAAACTGGAAGCCCAGTTCAAGGATCAGCGCGCGCAGCAGTTGCTGGAACAGAAAGTTCGCGAGCTCGCAGACCGCGCCCACGCCGATCATGATCTGGAGAAGGCGGCCAAGGAAGTCGGCGCAACCGTCAAGACCAGCGAACTGGTCGACCGCACGCAACAAGTGCCTGACATCGGCGCAATGAGCGGTCCCGCCAACGTCGCCTTCACCATGAAGGTCGGCGAGATCAGCGCGCCAATTCAAGGCGGCCAGAATGGAATTGTGCTGAAGATCGTCGAGGCGCAGGAACCCACTCCCGAGCAGATTAAGCAGGACTGGGATAAATCCAAAGAGGCGCTGCTGGAGCAGAAGCGCGAGCAGTACGAAGATCTCTACGTGGAAAATCTGCGCGACCGGCTCGAAAAAGAGGGCAAGATCAAAATCAACAAGAAGGAAATGGATCGTCTGACGACCCAGTCCGAGGGATCGTAACGATGCGTTAGCATCGAACTTCACGGCCAGCGGATAGACTTCGCTGGCCACATTTGTCTGTAGCCACGAACCTTGCTGACCACGGACTCAGAAAATCATTTCAGCTTTGTGTCAGCGGCACGACGCAGGTTGTGCTGTACATTGGGAACAACATCAGAGCTTTCGCTCTGTGTCGATAACTAATATCCGACTCCATGCTTTCTGAACGCTCATCCGGCATTCTGCTGCATCCAACGTCGCTTCCCTCGCGCGGAGGAATCGGCGACTTCGGTCCGGCTGCTTACGATTTCGTCGACTGGCTCGCTGCGGCCAAGCAGACGCTGTGGCAGGTTCTGCCGCTCCAGCCGGTTGGCGCGGGCAATTCGCCGTACTCAGCTACGTCAGCCTTTGCCGGCAATGTTCTGATGGTCAGTCTCGAGCGCCTGGCCGAACAAGGACTACTCGATCGAAGTGCAGGTAGGGAATCTTTCTGACGGCAACTCCCCTGTCGACTTCGACGGCGTTCGCGAGCACAAGCTGCCGCTGCTGCGCGCAAGCCGCTGCGAACTTTGCCCACTCTGCGCCGTCCGAAGTTCGCGAGCGATACGATGCTTTTTGTCGCGACAACGAATGGTGGATGGAAGACTACGTTCTTTTCAGCGTCCTGCGCGAACGCTTCTCCCAGCAAGCCTGGAATACCTGGCCGCGCGAGATTGCCCGCCGCGATCCTGCCATGATCGCCCAGCTGCGTTCCGAGTTGCAGGAGGACCTGGACGCGGAGCGCTTCATGCAGTTTGCGTTCTTCGATCAGTGGAGTGATCTGCGCTCCCACTGCGCCGACCGCGGCATCCGCATTATCGGCGACGTTTCCATCTTTGTCAGCTACGACAGCGCGGACGTATGGACCAATCCTAAGCTGTTTCGTCTAAAGAAAGATCTCTCACCGTTAGTCGTTTCCGGCGTTCCGCCCGACGCCTTCAGCGAGACCGGACAACGCTGGGGCAATCCGTTGTATGACTGGGACGCTCTGAAAGCGCGCGGTTACGATTGGTGGATTGGCCGCATGCGCTGGGCGATCGAGACCTGCGACATCGTCCGCATCGATCACTTCCGCGGCTTCGAAGCTTTTTGGGAGATCCCGGCCGAGGAGCCCACCGCGGTCCACGGTCACTGGGTGCAAGGACCGAATGCGGGCTTTTTCCACGCTCTGCGCACTGCATTGGGCAAGCTGCCGTTCATCGCCGAAGACCTCGGCTACATTACGCGCGAGGTGCACGACCTGCGTAAAGCTCTCGAAATCCCGGGCATGAAGATCCTGCAATTCGGATTCGACAACAAGGGTGCTCACGTTTACCTGCCGCATCGTTACGAGCCCGATTGCGTTGTCTATACCGGCACGCACGACAACGACACCATGGTCGGCTGGTGGAACACAACCGCGACCGACGAAGAAAAAGAACTGGTGTCGACCTACATGAATATTGGCGAGGATGGTGTGCAATGGGCGTTCATTCGCACGGCGCTCACCTCGGTCGCCAACTTGTGCGTGATTCCCGTGCAGGATGTGCTGGGGCTCGACAGCTCGGCTCGTATGAATGTTCCCAGTGAGATGGATGGCAGTTGGACGTGGCGATTGAAGGCTGGAGCGCTCACGCCCGAGCTGGCTGCGAAGCTGGCTGCACTGGTCGAGGTTACTGATCGCGAGGCTTGCGTGAAAGAGCCTTCAGTCGAGCGCGAGCAAAGCAACGGGGAAGCTGGCAAACACTTCGCGGCATAACAGCGACTGGCCGCCGGTCAGGACTTCGTCGGTAAGAATATTGCGCCAGCGTTTGCCGGCTGCTTGCGGCGGCAGCAGCAATTCCGTATCGCTCCAGACCGTTCCAATCGGTGGTTCCTCGTGACCTTTCATCAGCGTCAAGCTCAGGCGCGGAACGGCTGTGATTGACATTTGTCCCGCGTGCTGACGCGCGAAGGCGACGACATGCTCCTCTTTCCCACGCGATGCTTCCAGCGGAAGATAACGTCCCAGGCGGAACAGCTCGCTGTGATCGCGGCGGAAGTTTAGCGCGCGCATCGTGACCCACAACTTGATTCGGCCGTCGCGATAGTCCCGCAGCAGACCGTGACAAATCGACGCGAGCGATTCCGTCACTGACCGGCTGCGCAGTTCGTCGGCCGCGCGCGACCGTAATTTGAAGTCGACAGGCCGGCGATTGTCCGGATCCACCAGGTTGAAGTTCCACATCTCTTCGCCTTGATAGATGTCAGGCACGCCAGGAGAAGTCAGCTTCAGCAGAACCTGGCTCAGCGAGTTGATGCAGCCAAAATACAAAATCTGCGACAGCAGCTTCTGCAGCGTGTCCCAGAACAAATTCGTTTTGGCGCGCCGGCTAGGGGTCAGAATCCTCTCGATGAAGGAATTCATTCCGGCAACGTATTCGGGATTTGGATTGAGCCAGCTCAGGTTGACCTTGGCCTCGTGCATGGCCTTTTCCATGTATTGCTGGATGCGGCGGACGAAGGCCCGGTGCTCTTCTTCGCTCTTCATCTGCAGCGGCCACGCTCCGGCCAGTGTCTGATACAGCAGATATTCTTCGTTGTTGTCGGGAACGATGCGTCCGTCCGCCAGTTCGACCTTGTACTTGCGATTGATGCGACGCCACTTCATCACGTGTTGTCCCCACATGCGTGGCATCTCCGAGAGCGTGTTCAGCCGCGCGCGCACATCCTCGCTGCGCTTGGTGTCGTGTGTCGATGTTCCCAGCATCGAGTTTGGAAAGCGCTTCGCTCGCTCCTGATTAGCGCGATGAAGCTCGCTCACCGGAATTCCGAAAGACGCGGGCGTTCCGCCTACTTCATTCACCGAAATGAAGCGGTCGTAGACGTAACACGCGGTATCTTCCAGACCCTTGGCCATCACCGGTCCGGTCAGCTGCTGGAACTTCAGCGTGAAATAGAGGTGCTTGCGATAACCGTAGATCGTGGTCTCGGTGTCATTTCCTTCCAGCAGAAGAATCTTCCGCAGGAAATCGAACGCCGCCGGCGCCAGCGTTCCATTCAGCCGCTTGGCACATTCAATCGCCTGCTCGATGTAGTTGCGGTCGGTCTCACTGGGGTGTCCGCGTTCGTCGATATAGGTCCGATAAACCGGGAAGCAGGCGATGGTCTCGCGAATTGCCTCGCGCAAAACGCCGCGCGTGTAGTCGCGCGCCCGCCGGTCCTGGTTGGAAATCTCATCCAGCATGTGGGTCAGCACATTTACTTCGCTGGCCAGCGCACGGCGCATTACCAGCTTCTTGCTCTCGTAGATCAGCTTGTCCGGGCGAACCGTGCCGTCAATGACGCGGTGATACAGATCGGTAAACGCGCGCCCATTACGCCGATCGATGAAGATCCCGTTGACCAGGTTCGTGAAGTCATATCCCACTGTTCCGTCGACCGGCCACTGCTCCGGCAGATGCTCGCCCGTCTCCAGAATCTTCTCCACCAGCAGATAGAGCGGCGCCTTCTGCGCGGCTACGTCGTGCTGACCGAACGCCGCGTGCACATCCAATTCGATTCCGTCTGACGCAGGCGGAAGAGTCGCTTCCGCGCCCAGACACTGACTCGCCGCATACAGCCGCTGCAACCGCATGAAGTACTGCATCGGATCGAGCAACCCGTCGGGATGGTCGATGCGCAATCCAGAGATCAAGCCCTCGGCCAGCAGCTTTCGCATGAGACGATGCGTCGCCGCAAACACGCGCGGATTCTCCATGCGAAGCCCGACCAGGTCATTGATGTCAAAGAAGCGCCGGTAATTGATCTCCTCGCCCGAGACGCGCCAGAACGCCAGCCGATACGCCTGCTTCTCCAGTAGCTCGTGCAGCAGATCGAAGCTCCGCGTATTCGCCGAAATTCCATTCAGCCGGCGCAGCGCCTGATCGACTTGCGCGCGGGCCTCGGACGACTCGCGCGTGATTTGTGCAAAGCGTACCAGCAGCGCCGGCATTTCATGCTGTCGCCGTCGCACCTCTGCCGGATCCGTTGCCGAATTCGCCGGCAGCTTTCCCAGCGCGTTAATGAGTCCATTCAACTCCGCCAGCCCAGAGCCGTTGCCGGTCTCCGCAGGCTGCCGAAATTCCTTCGCCGATCCGAAGATCAATGGAATCGTCCGCGGATCGATCGGCAACACTTTGTCGAAGTATTTGACCACCGGCCTGCCGTTATCGAGAGCGACTTGAATATGGCCCGACTCGAGGTCCTCGCCGTAAGGATTTCCCAGGATCGGGAGCAACACCTTGTTGCGCAGCTCCGGCTTCAGCGGCTCCCACTCGATATCGAAGAAATCCGCGTACGCCGAGGCGCGCCCATTCTGCAGCACATCCTGCCACCACGGATTGTCACCTCTTCCCACGCCCATGTGGTTGGGAACCGTGTCGAGCAATAACCCCATGCCGCGCTGCTTGAGCTCCGACGCCAACCTCCCGAACTCATCTTCCGTGCCGATCTCCGGATTCAGCTGATTGTGGTCGATGATGTCGTAGCCGTGCTGGCTGCCGGCGCGGGCTTTCAGGATGGGCGAGGAATAGCAGTGGCTGATGCCGAGCTTCCAAAGATAGGGAATCAGCTCGCGCGCGTCTTCGAAGCGAAAATCTTTGTTGAATTGCAGCCGGTAGGCGGAAAGAGGCATCGCCCGCTGCTTCTCACTGGCCAGCCTGTCAAAGCATTCACACAGCTCAACTGATTGGTCCATCATCGCCGTCGGACTGGTTTGCATGCAGAGCTTTCAATTTCAGGCGGACGTATGCTGTTGGAGCTAAGCCGTGCGAGGTTGGATGCATATTTTGTCTCCACCGCCGCCCGGGTAGCGGGCAGTCTGAAAAGTACAGTAGACACGGAACAAACTCCCGCCTTACCATCAGATTGAATTGGTGAACTAAGCGTGGAAACAGAGTGTTACTTAGCACATTCCCCGAATTCAGACGTGCCAATCTGCGGCCTGCATCAAAAGCCGCTGGTTGAACAGAACTTCCCGACCGCCGATCAGACTCCTCAGGGCCTGGGTGAAGGTGTATTGGTATACCACCTTACTGTGCTTGTTTGCCAGTAACTAACGAAATTGTAAGACGGCCGTGATTGCTCTGCTCGCTTTTGCCTTTGGTTTCTGCCGGCAACATTAAGCCCCCTGTGCCCCCGCGAGCGAGCCGGGCCAACGTACTTTTCAGACACTACCGAGTAGCGCGTCCCGCTTTACTTAATCAGAAGCGGCGGCGACAATAATCGATTGGCCGACTCGCAGCGGAATTCTCTGCATTCTGCGATCGACTTTGCATTATTCCCGTACCCACACCGCGTGAAAGGACTTTATATGACTGCCACTGGTGAACTCATCCGCATGATGAATTACGTTGACGACATCGCCGCGACGCTGCGCCGCATCAATGCCAGCCTCTATCTGATCACTCCCGAGGAAAAACACCGGCTCGCCGAATATATGCGCAAGTCCGACCCCAACTTCATCGGCGTCGTCGAGCAGCTCGAGAAGGGAGCCTAGGCTGATGGCCGAAGTTCGCACTGTCGCCGTCATCGGCGCCGGCATCATGGGCCGGGGCATCGCCCACGCCGCGGCGCTTGGCGGCTATCGCACCATCCTCGAGGACATCCTCCCAACCGCGCTACGCAAGGCCGAATCCGAGATTCGCACTAATCTGGATAAAGCCGTCGAGCTGGGCAAAGTCACCAAAGGCGATGCCGACCAGGCCTTCGGCCGTCTGGAATACGCCTCGTCGGTCGAGCAGGCTGCGCGCGAAGCCGATCTGGTCATCGAGGCCGTTCCCGAGGAGATGGAATCGAAGATCGAGATCTTCACCCTGCTCGACAAAGTTTGCCGCCCGACAACGATTCTCGCCTCCAACACCTCGTCGCTGAGCGTCACTGAGGTCGCTTCGGTGACCTATCGCGCCCCGCTATGCGTCGGCATGCACTTCTTCAATCCGGTGCACAAGATGAAGCTGCTGGAGATCGTGCGCGCGCTGGAGACGAGCGAGGAGACGCTGGCTGCGGCGGTCGAAGTCGGCAAACGCATGGGCAAGGAAGTTGTGGTCATCAGGGAGTCGCCGGGATTCATCACCAGTCGCATCAACGCCATGATCGGCAACGAAGCTTTCTATATGCTGCAGGAAGGCGTCGCCTCGGCGCAGGACATCGACAAGGCTCTGAAGCTTGGACTGAACCATCCCATGGGCCCCTTCGAGATGATCGACCTGGTCGGCCTCGATACGCGCCTGCATATTCTTGAATATCTGCATAAGACGCTGGGCGAGAAGTTTCGGCCTGCACCGCTGCTGGTGCAGTACGTGAAGGCCGGCCGGCTGGGCCGCAAGTCAGGACGCGGCGTGTACGACTATCCCGGCCAGGAGCCGGGACGGCCAGAACCAAAGCAGTAGAAATCAGTCAGCGACCGTGAACAGACTCTTCTGAGTTCGGCGTTGGGTAGAGCTGGCCTTCAGGCCAGCGTCTAAGCTGTTTTTTTGTTGGTATGAGCCGGCTTTTAGCCGGCGGCACAATGGGTCAGGGCCGCTTTCCAAATTCCGCTCAACCGTTCATAATGTCTGATTGCCTTGCTGGTGCAGTCTCGATCAGGGTCAGCCAGTGCCGGGTTATGAATTCTGCTGGCCCGCTAGTAGTCCGCGGCAAATCGCATGAATCAGAAAGAAATCAAGGAACTCATCGAGCTTCTGGTGGAGAAGGACATCACCGAGTTCGAACTCGAACGCGGTGACATGAAGGTCCATGTCAAGCGCGGAGGCTCAGCCGCTCCGGTGGTACAGGTCGCTCCCATTGCAGCAGTGCAGCCGCTTGTGATACCACCCGCAGCGCCGCTATCTCTTCCGCTGCACCGTCGAGCGCGCCCGCGGCTGCAGCATCATCCTCTGGCGCCGCTCCGTCACTAGAAGCGGCCCCCGACGCCGACCTCTTCATCGTCAAGTCGCCCATCGTCGGCACCTACTATGAAGCGCCCTCGCCGGGCACGCCGCCGTTCGTCAAGGTCGGCGACGCGGTTAAAGAAGGCCAGGTGCTCTGCATCATCGAGGCGATGAAGCTGATGAACGAAATCGAGGCTGAAGTCTCGGGCACCATCGCCAAGATGTTTGTCGCCAATGGAAGCCCGGTCGAGTACGGAATGCCGCTGTTCGGCATACGCAAGCAGTAGATGCCCTCACTTGTGTGTTCACCACGGAAGCACGGAACGCACGGAATATTTTGAAATGGATTGCGCGGCGGCCCCTCCACCATGAAACGGATTGCAGGTTGCATATTCCAGACGATAACTCTTGAACAAATTCCCTTCCGTGTATTCCGTGCTTCCGTGGTGAATCGAAACCTATGTTCAAGAAAATCCTAGTTGCGAATCGCGGGGAAATTGCCCTGCGCGTCATCTGCGCCTGCAAGGAGCTCGGCATCAAAGCCGTCGCCATCTACAGCGAAGCCGATCGCAACTCGCTGCACGTTCGCTTTGCCGATGAAGCCATCTGCATCGGGCCGCCGCGCCTGAACGAAAGCTACCTCAACATTCCCGCCGTGATCAGCGCTGCCGAAATCGCCAACGTTGACGCGGTCCATCCCGGCTACGGCCTGCTCAGCGAGAACGCCAACTTTGCCGAAGTCGCGCAGGCCTGCGGCATCAAGTTCATCGGGCCGCCGCCGGAGATCACCCGCATGATGGGCGAGAAGGAAAAAGCGCGCGCCACCATGAAGAAGCAGGGCGTGCCGATTCTGCCGGGCTCGGATGGAATCATCGCCTCGGCGGATGAGGCGCTGGAGTGGGCGCGCACGGTCGGCTTCCCGGTCATCGTGAAAGCTTCCGCCGGTGGTGGCGGGCGCGGCATGCGCATCATTCGCGATGAAGCAGGAGCTGCCGAATCTTTTCCACTCCGCGCAATCCGAAGCTGCGGCAGCCTTCGGCAACGGCGATCTCTACATGGAGAAGTTCATCGAGCGCCCGCGCCACATCGAGTTTCAGGTGCTGGCCGATGAGCACGGCAACGTGATGAGCCTGGGCGAGCGCGAATGCAGCATCCAGCGCCGCCATCAGAAGCTGGTGGAAGAAGCGCCTTCGGTGAAGGTCAACCAGGAGCTGCGCGACCGCATCGGCGGCATCCTGGTGAACACGCTCAGCAGCATCGGCTACATGAATGCAGGTACGGTCGAGTTCCTGATGGACGAGGACGGCAGCCTGCACTTCATCGAGATGAACACGCGCATCCAGGTCGAACATCCCGTCACCGAGATGACCACCGACGTCGATCTAGTGAAGTCGCAGATACAGATTGCGGCCGGTGCGAAGCTGAGCGAGATCATCAAGGAGCCAGTCTACTTCCGCGGGCATGCCATCGAGTGCCGCATCAACGCCGAGCATCCCGAGCGCTTCACGCCATCGGCGGGCAAAATCACGGTCTTCAACATGCCGGGAGGGACGGGCATCCGCGTCGACACCGCAGCCTATGCCGAGAGCGTGATCCCGCCGTATTATGATTCGCTGATTGCCAAGCTGTGTGCGCGCGGCCGCGATCGCGACGAAGCCATTTCACGCATGTCGCGCGCGCTGGAGATGTTCGTGGTGGAAGGGATCTATACCAGCATCCCGCTGCACCAGCGCATCATGCGCGATCCCGATTTCCGCGCCGGCAACTTCGATACGAAATTTATGGAGCGATTCCTGGAGCAAACGAAAGCCGTGAAGTAGCCAAGGCAATTTGGCACTTAGCAATTAGCACTTAGCACTTGGTAAATGCCCCGGCAACGATCAGCGACATCGTTTGCCCTAAGCCAAATGCCAATTGCCAAATGCTAAGTGCTCTTCCCAGGCTTTACGCCATCCTTGATGTGTCCTGCTTTGCCCCGCCGCTGCGCACGACCGCCGCGATGGTCGACTATGCGCGCGATCTTGCTGCCGGCGGCGCGACGCTCATTCAATATCGCAGCAAGGTCGGCTCCACGCGTGAGATGCTGGCCCACGCCCGCGAAATCCGACATGTACTCGATGACGGGATCACGCTGATCATGAATGATCGGGCCGACATCTGCGTCGCCGCCGATTTCCGTGGCGTGCACGTCGGCCAAGACGATCTTTCGCCTGCGGGAGCGCGAGCAGTGATCGGACCGGACCGCATTCTCGGCGCTTCAACCCATAATCTCGAGCAGCTTCGCGAAGCTGACGCGAGTCCCGCGGATTACATCGCCTTCGGCCCGGTCTTCAAGACTTCTTCCAAGCACAATCCCGATCCCCTGGTTGGACTGGAAGGTATCCGCGCCGCGCGAGCCGCAACCAAGAAGCCGCTGGTGGCCATCGGCGGGATCACTCGCGCCAACGCACGGTCGGTGATCGATGCCGGCGCCGATTCGGTCGCCGTCATCGCCGAATTGCTCACCTCGCCCGCGAAAGTTGCTGAGGAATTCTTGCGGCTGTTGGTGTAAAGTCTGTCGGAGTGAGAGATGGTAGCGCACGGCTTCGCGGGACGCAAAAGCGCCAGTCGGCCCGGTGTTATTGGGTAGAGCTGGCCTTCAGGCCAGCGCCCAAGCCCTTCTCTCTACCTGAGCCGGCTTCAGCCGGCGGCATATGATTCTCGGGACGTATGTTTCGCCGGGCTAAAGCCCGGCGCTTCCATCGCATTATGCTTTGCAACGCGGCGCTGAAGCGCCGCACTACCCAACACCAGGAAACAGGTTTTGGCTACCGAACCCCAAACCACCTCCGTCACCTCCAGCGACGCCGGATTCGTGAAAGGCCTCGGTCCGCTGAGCGCCACCACACTGGTCATGGGATCCATGATCGGCTCGGGCATCTTCATCGTCTCGGCCGATATCGCGCGCCTGGTCGATTCGCCGATCCTGCTCATCGGCGCGTGGGTGCTCACCGGATTTCTGACCATCACGGGCGCGCTAGCCTATGGCGAACTTGCCGCGATGATGCCACACGCCGGCGGGCAGTACGTTTACCTGCGCGAGGCGTTCGGGCCGTTCTGGGGATTTCTCTACGGCTGGACGCTGTATCTGGTCGTGCAGACGGGAACGATCGCCGCCGTCGGCATCGCCTTCGGCAAATTCCTCGGCGTCTTCTTTCACTCGGTTTCGTCGAAGCACTGGCTGCTGCTCATCGCTCACGTCCCGCCAATCCAGATTGGCCCGATGGTTCTGGGCAACATGGACATCGGCCTGAATACGCAGAACCTGGCCGCGATCCTGTTGGTGATCTTCCTCTCGGTGCTGAATATCTTTGGTCTGCGGCTGGGAGCGGCGGTGCAGAACGTCTTCACCATCGCCAAGACCGCAGCGCTGCTTGGCCTGGTGTTGCTGGGACTCTTCCTGGGGCGCAACGCACAAGCCATTGCCGCGAACTTCGGCGCCAACTACTTCCGCAATGCTGGATGGCATTCGCTGCATCCGGTGCAACTCGGCGCCGGTGGTCCCATGGCGCTGGTTGGCGTGTTGACCATTCTCGCGGTCGCACAGACCGGCTCGCTGTTTTCTTCCGACGCCTGGAACAACATCACCTTCACCGCGGCTGAGGTCAAGAATCCAAAGTTCACTTTGCCGATCGCCCTGGCGTTCGGCACTGCGGCTGTGACGTTGCTCTACGTGCTGGCGAATTTCGTTTATCTGAATGTCCTGCCGCTTCAAGGCGACGCGCACGGCGCCACGATTCTGGCGCGCGGCATCCAGCACGCATCGGAGGATCGCGTCGCTACCGCCGTGATGGAGCAGATGTTCGGCTCGGCTGGAGCGGGGATCATGGCCTTCGCAATCCTCGTCTCCACCTTCGGTTGCAATAACGGGCTGATTCTGGCCGGCGCTCGCGTCTACTACGCGATGGCCAAGGACGGGCTGTTCTTCCGCAGCGCGGCCAAGCTGCATCCCCGCTATCACACGCCGGTGCACTCGCTCGCCATGCAGTGCATCTGGACCTGCATCCTGTGTATCTCGGGCAGCTACAGCCAGCTGCTCGACTACATCATCTTCGCAGTGCTGGTGTTCTACATCCTGACCATTGCCGGGCTGTTCGTGCTGCGCTTCAAGCGGCCGGACGAGCCGCGGCCGTACCGCGCCATCGGCTACCCGATCCTGCCTGCGATGTACATTGTGATTGCTACATTTATTGATATAGTCTTGTTGCGTTATAAACCGCAGTACACGTGGCCCGGCCTGTTCATCGTTCTGCTGGGGATTCCTGTGTATTTCCTGTGGTCGAAATTTAATTCGCAGGCGCGCGGGCAAGCCTAGTTGTTGAGAAGAGGCAAAGCTTAATGTCGAATCTGTTGAAGTGCAAACCCCTCGACATGCTGACAGCGGAAGCATCGGAGACAGGGGAACACAGTCTCAAACGGGCCCTCGGTCCAATTAACCTGATTACGCTCGGCATCGGAGCGATCATCGGCGCCGGAATTTTCGTGCTGACCGGCTCGGCCGCCGCCAAATACGCCGGTCCCGCAATCGTCCTGTCGTTTGTTCTGGCGGGCGTCGCCTGCGTCTTCGCCGGCCTGTGCTACGCGGAGTTCGCCTCGTTAATTCCGATCGCGGGCTCAGCTTACACCTACGGCTATGCCACGCTGGGCGAGATTTTCGCGTGGATCATCGGGTGGGACCTGATTCTGGAATATGCCTTCGGCGCTGCGACTGTCGCTTCCGGTTGGAGCGGTTATGTGCTCAGCTTCCTGGAAGACTTCGGCATCCGCATTCCTCCGCGCCTGACGCTTGCGCCGAGCGAGAAGCTGGTCTTCTACCAGGGCCACTGGGAGCACCTGGAGCGCATGAAGGACATGCTGGCGGCGCAACACATCAATCCCAACTCGCTGCCGCAGCAGACGGGCCTGTTCAACCTGGTGGCTTTTCTGGCGATCATTGGCGTCACCGTCATTCTGGTGATCGGCATCAAGGAATCGGCAAACTTCAACTCGGGAATTGTCATCGTGAAGGTGACCATCGTGCTGATGTTCATCGTGATTGCCGGCCTCTTCGCGATGCACCATCCGGACATCCTCAAACAGAATTGGCATCCGTTCATCCCGCCCAATGAGGGCAAGTTCGGCAAATACGGATGGTCGGGAATTGCGCGCGGTGCCAGCGTCATCTTTTTTGCGTATATCGGATTTGACGCCGTTTCCACCGCCGCGCAGGAAGCCAAGAATCCGCAGAAGGATATGCCCTTCGGCATCCTCGGTTCGCTGGTCATCTGCACGATTCTCTACATCCTGGTTGCCGGCTTGCTGACCGGAATCGTGCCCTACGCCGATCTGAACGTTTCCGATCCGGTCGCCGTGGGAATCGACGCGACGGGGGTCATCTGGGCCAGGTTCCTGGTGAAGCTCGGCGCTATCTTCGGACTAGCCACGGTGATGCTGGTGATGCTGCTCGGCCAGTCGCGTGTGTTCTACTCCATGTCGCGCGATGGCCTGCTGCCGAGTTGGGCTAGCGCTGTGCATCCGCGCTTCCGCACGCCGTGGATTTCGAGCACGATCGTTGGCGGCTTCGTCGCTATATTCGCGGCCTTAGTTCCGATCGAGATACTGGGCGAGTTGGTCAGCATTGGAACCTTGCTGGCGTTCGTCATCGTCTGCGCGGGAGTCTGGACCTTGCGTAACAAGCGTCCCGATCTTCATCGGCCGTTCAAGACACCGTGGGTGCCGGTGGTGCCGATTCTGGGCATCATCGTTTCGTTAGGACTGATGGCTAGTTTGCCGCTCGAGACGTGGCTTCGTTTGATCGTGTGGCTGATCATCGGGATGGTGATTTACTACACCTATGGCCGCCATCATAGCCGCGTGCAGCAAGTCGTTCAGGACGAAGAGGTGAAGGTGCCGGGGGATTGATGTTCGAGCTTTATTGGTAGCGCGCGGCTTCAGGCCTGTGTCGATTTCCGATTGCTTTGTGTCAGGGCACGACTTTAGTCGTGCCGAATGTTCAAATTTGAGAGAGGGCTTTAGCCCCTGTAAATAGTCTCAGGGGCTAAAGCCCTGTTCTTTTCCCCTAAAGTCGGCACGGCTGAAGCCGTGCCCTGACACAAAGCACGCCGCATAAACTTCCTTCGTGTTCGCGATTTCCGAACGCCCATGCTCGCGAAGGGCTTTTCCTTGCGCGCGCCTTCCCGCCGCGCCACAATGAATGCGGTGAAATCTCTCCTCAATCTGAAGATCGTCTTCACTGCGCTGATCGTGCTGGTCTTCATCGGCATGGCCGGATTTCACTTCATCGAGCACTGGTCGTGGTTCGACGGCTTCTACATGGTGCTGACCACCATCAGCACCATCGGCTATGGCGAGATCCATCCGCTGTCGCACATTGGCCGCATCTTCAACAGTTTCGTAATCGTCGCCGGTGTCGGACTGGTGCTGCTGTTCTTTGGCGGTGCGACGCAGGCCTTACTGGAATTCGAGCTACAATCGGTTTTCGGCAGGAGACGCATGGACCGCGAGATCAGCCGGCTGTCGGACCACTACATTCTGTGCGGCGCGGGACGCGTAGGCCGCAGCACGGCGCGCGAGCTGGCGCGCAAGCCGCTGCCCTTCGTCGTCATCGATACTGATGCTGACAAGCTGGCGCAATACTCCGATGAAGGCTGGCTCACTCTGATCGGCGATGCCACGCAAGCTCCTATCCTTCGCCAGGCGCATATCGAGCGGGCGCGCGGTCTGGTCGCGTCCACGACGACTGACGCCACCAATATCTACATCATCCTTACGGCACGCAGCTTGAATCCCAGGCTGCAGATCATCGCTCGCGCCAGCGAAGAGGAAGCCGAGAAACATCTGCTGACCGCCGGCGCGAATCACGTCGTCTCACCGTACAACTTCGCCGGATACCGCATCGCGCAGACGTTCATGCGGCCGCATGTGGTCGATTTCTTCGACACTGCCATGGATCGCCAGCGCCTGCTGGAGATCGAAGAGGTGCAGGTGCAGGCAGGCTCGCGCGTTGCCGGACAGACGCTGGAGGGCTCGCGCATTCGCCAGGAGATGGGCGTCATCGTGCTCGCCATCAAGGGCGAAGGCTCGGGAATGCGTTTCAATCCCTCGCCCGACGAAGTTATCCACGAAGGCGATCACCTGATTGCGATGGGCGAGCCGGATGGTTTGCGCCGGCTGGAACACTCTGCGGAGCGCGCATGAAGATCACAACCGCGGAAGAGATGCGCGCCATTGATCGCGCCACATCGCAGAAGTTCGGCGTGCCATCGCTCACGCTGATGGAAAACGCTGGCGGCGCGATTGCGCGATTCATCCTGCAAAACTATCCCGCAGCGAATCGCGTCACCGTGGTGTGCGGCAAAGGCAACAATGGGGGCGATGGTTTCGTCATTGCGCGCAAGCTGCATCGTGCGGGACGCGTCGTCGAAGTTCTGCTGCTGGCTTCACGTGCGGAGTTGAAGGGCGATGCTCTGGTCATGTTCGAGCGCCTGCCGCTGCGTCCCATCGAGGTGACCAATCCGGTGGAGCTGGCCGGCGAGTCGTCGCGCTCCCTGGCTAATTGCGATTTGCTGGTTGATGCGATTCTCGGCACCGGATTTCGTCCGCCGGTGACCGGCCTGTATGCCGATGCCATCGAGGTGATGAATCGCAGCGACAAGCCGATCGTCGCGGTCGATATTCCTTCGGGCGCCGATTCCGACGCGATGACGCCGCAACGTGGCGGAGCGATCGTTTACGCCGATGCCATCGTGACCTTCACTGCGCCACGTCCGGCGCACGTCTTCGGCAATCTCACGCGCGGGCCTGTCGTGGTTGCGCCCATTGGTTCGCCGCCTGAAGCGATCGTCTCCAGCCTGAACCTTGAGGTCACAACGCCGCGCGACTTTGCGGCATTGCTTGCGGCGCGTCCGCGCGACAGCAACAAAGGCGTGTTTGGCCACGCGCTGATCGTGGGCGGCTCGTTCGGCAAGTCCGGCGCGGCGGCGATGGCGGGAATGGCTGCGCTTCGCATGGGCGCGGGATTGAGCACGGTTGCGACTCCCGCGCGTGTGCTGACCGCTGTGGCGTCGTTCGCTGCGGAGATCATGACTGAGCCTTTGGCGGAGACTTCCGCCGGCTCGATCGCGGTGGCTGCCGCCGAAAGCGGCCGTTTCCTCGACCTCACCAAGCCGATGACAGTGGTTGCCATCGGCCCGGGAATTGGCCGGAATCCCGAGACGGTGCAGTTCGTACATGAAGCGGTGCATCAGACGAAGGTTCCGCTGGTGCTCGATGCGGACGGTCTGAACGCCTTCGAAGGCCAGACGAATTTGTTGGACGGCCGGCGACGGCCGCTGGTGCTCACGCCTCATCCTGGCGAGATGTCGCGCCTGGCGGGCATCTCGATCAAGGCCGTTCAGGCCGATCGTCTTAACGTCGCGCGCAGCTTCGCGCGCGATCATCATCTGGTGCTGGTCCTGAAGGGCGATCGCACCATCATCGCGCTGCCCGACGGAAGCGCGTGGGTCAATCCGACCGGCAATCCTGGCATGGCGACCGGCGGCACGGGCGATATCCTCACCGGCATGACGGCCGGAGCGATTGCGCAGATGCCCAACGACTACGCGCGAGCCGCCATCGCAGCTGTTTATATGCATGGACTGGCCGGGGACGTCGCATGCGAGAAGATGGGTGAGCACTCGCTGGTCGCCACCGATCTGCTTGACGGCCTGCCAGAAGCCTTCCGCCGCGCTACGCAATGGGCGACGGAAGAGATGACGCGCGTGGGATAGCAGGTGGAAGCCTTTGGGCTGCAAGAGGGGTCCTTCGACTCGCGCGCAAAATCATGCTCGCTCGCTCAGGATGACAATCGTGGAAGACGAGTACACCACGCATTCGGCGGAGGAGACGATCGCGCTGGGCCGCAGTCTCGCTCCCACTCTGAAGAGCATGAGCATGGTCGTTCTTCGCGGCGATCTTGGCGCAGGCAAGACTACGCTGGTCAAAGGTATTGCCGAAGGCTTGCAGGCCGCTTCGCAGGACGATGTGACCAGCCCCACCTTCACCCTTATTCACGAGTATCGCGGCCCCGACATCAATCTCTTCCATGTTGATCTCTATCGCATCGACACGCTGCGTGAACTCGATACTCTGGGACTCGATGAGCTGTTCTCGGAAAATGGCAACCTGGTGCTGCTGGAGTGGGGCGAGAAATTCCCTCGCTTCGAAGCTGAATGCGACGCGATGATCTCAATTGAGCGGCGTGGAGACCAGGAACGCAGGATTCTTGTGAAGAAGAAGTAATCCTGTTTAGTCGCGCGGACTCGAACCGTCCGCACCGCGGCGCTCCATTTTCATTTACCTGCAACACTGGCGGCAGCGCTACAACCGCCCAATGGGTGCCAGAAGGAGCTTGGGAGCGGCGTTGAACGCCGCTCCCTGCTCGGGCTTGGTGATTCAAGTTGTGTTCTGTGAGGCGCGCGTTCCTTCAGGATGCCAGCTGCTGCGGAATGCTAATGGGACGCTTAGGACCACGCTTGCGTATCAGCAGCACACGAATGCGCTCCAGCAGCTCCATGGGAGCGAGTTCGCCTTTCGGCAGCCAGGCATCCGCGAGATGGTCTTCCGTACAGCAGCTCACGCATCCGGAAAACAGCAGCGCTGGAGTTCCGGGTGAAATGGCTTTCAGTTGGCTGATAAGTTTCGCGCCGCTGAGCTTGGGCATCATCAGGTCGGAAAGCACCAGATCGATACCGCCGTGTCTCATGAGGTCAAGGGCGCAGTCTGGATCGGAGCAAGTGAGCACGCGATAGCCGCGTGTCTCGAGTAAGACTTTACGAACAGAGAGAGAGCGTTCGTCGTCGTCAACGCAGAGGATCGTACGTTTCGGTTTCATTTACCTCCCACCGAACTTCCTGTGGAAATGCTTGGCGCCGCCGCATCCGGCCAAACCAGGAAAGCCGGATGCCGGCGATGGTCACTGAGTTAATTTTCTTGTTGCGCCGAGAGAGTAGCGCGTACCGGATACTACGACCGTCGTGTTCGTTAAACAAGTATTGCGAAGGTCAAATGCGCAGAAAAGTTTTGGCGGCGAGCGGCGTCGGAAATCGCACCGCGCGTGGTGATCTTCACTTTGGCGAATCTTGCGAAAGCCTTGCTGGATGCGGCTTTTAGAGGCACACAGGATATCCTCAGAAAAGTCACATCGTAACTTCTCCGTTAATCACCTGCACCACGTTACCTCCGACGCGGACATTTGCGATCGTCTCGCCTGACTTGGAAGCGCGCACGTGAATGAAACTGGGACGCCGCGTTTCCAATCCCTGCTCAATCAAGCCTTGCGATTCCGGTGCCAGCACGCCGTGCTTGACCGCCCACGCGGTGCAGCATCCTGCCGCTGATCCGGTGGCGGGATCTTCGCCGTTGTAGAAGATCATGCGCGCGTGCAGCGTCGCGTTGGGATTGACGGTCTCGCGGCAGACGAAGTAGAAAGAACGCTGGATTGCCGATAGTCGCCAGGTAAGGAGCCATCTGGTTCCAGCCGATGCTCAAGTTTTGCAGCGTCGCCAGCGAGCGGAAGGGCACGATGGTGAACGGCATGCCCGTCGAGACCGTCTGGATGGGAAGGCTTTCGTCCAGTTGTGAAACCGGAACGCCCAGCACGCCGGCCACAACGTCATGCGGATGCGTGGCGCCGAATTGCGGTTCAGCCTGCCGCATCTCGCCGAAGAGCAGCCCGTCACGCTGCTCGAAACGCACGGGAATCTTGCCGACTTTGAGATCGAGCACGACTTCGTCCGCGCTGGATTGCTGGCGCAAATACCAAGCGGTGCCGAGCGTGGGATGTCCGGCGAACGGGAGTTCCTCGTTGGTGGTGAAGATTCGCACCTTGTGACCTTCGGCGCGCTCGGTGGCGGAATCGCGCGGCACGATGAAGGTGGTTTCGCAGAGATTGGTCTCGCGAGCCAGCTTCTGCATTTCGTCGTCGCTCAGGCCGCGCGCGTCGGTGAAGACCGCGAGCTGATTGCCCTCTAGCGGTCGAGAAGTGAAAACGTCAAGCTGCACGAAAGCGAATCGTCGAGTGGTCATGCCATGGCTCCGAGATCAATGTAGCAGGACTCGCGGGCCTGCCACACAAACGGTTCGGCTGCCTGGGATATGTGGCGGGAAAACCGGGGCATTGCCCGCAGATTCTGAAGGTCGCTTCGGCCGGACGTTCCGGATTCTGTTTGCCGAAACGGTTTGACAATCTGCCAGTGGGTGACAACAATCACTGCGAAGGAAAACGGTGTAGGATTTCTCCCATTTTGCATTTCGTTTACCAGTTCGTGGTGAAAGTCGAGATTTTGTGAACTCGGTCCCTCAGGGGCCAAAGCCCCATTGATATTGCGAGCTTTACGGCACGGCTGAAGCCGTGCCTTCAAAACCGGACTTTCATCACAGGCTGTTAAGCTACTTCTGCACTTCATACGGAGGTTTCGCGTGGAAACTGTCATCGGGGTGTTTTCTTCTCGCGGCGGCGCTGAGAACGCATTGCTCGAGCTTCTGGAGCGCCAGGTACCGCCGGAGGAGATCGTCTTCCTGACCCGGTCAGGGAGCAACGGCGAAGCCATCGTCAAGCACTGGGGAACCACGTTCGGCGGAGTCGTCGGCTTCGCCACCGGAATGTCGGCCGGCGTAGGCGCGGCCATTCTGCTGATGGTTCCTGGTGTCGGCCAGGTGGCCGCGCTGGGTATCGGAGCCGCTGCTTTGCTGGGCCTGGCAGGCATGGGCGCCGGCTCGATGTTGGGCAAGGGCGCCGGGGAATCAGCCGCCGCACCGGATCCCCACGCCGAGAAGGCTTCCGAGGATGTGAGCTTCTTCTGCGAAGTGCTGGCCGAAGGCCGCAGCCTGGTGGTCGTCCGCACCGAGTCGCCGGAGATCGCGAAAGTCGCCAATGAGGTCCTGAATCGCCTCGGCGTCAGCATTCCCGAGCAGGCGCCAGTTCGCTTGCAAATCACCACGCGCCACGCCGGCGACGTCACCATCGTCGACATGACGGGACGAATCACTCTCGGCGAAGGCAGCAAGGCGCTGCGCGAGATGATGCGCGAGTTGGCGGACAAGGGCTTCAAGAAGATTCTGCTCAACCTCCACAACGTGGGGTACATCGACAGCTCCGGCCTGGGCGAGCTGGTGAAGGCCTACACCACGGTTCGCGGACAAGGCGGGCACCTGAAGCTGGTGCAGGTGAGCCCGCGGGTGCACGACCTGTTGGAGATCACCAAGCTGCATCTGGTGCTGGAGATCGAGCCCGACGAGGCGACCGCGCTGAAGGCGTTCGGCGGCGTGGAAAGCGGCGGAGATTAGGGGGTGGTTTTTTCCAAGAACCGTGCCCGGAATCTATTGACTTGCCGATAGCTGGCGCTACACTGTCCTCGCCACTCCCATGTCCCGCTACAAGATCCTGCCAGTCGCGCTAGGGCTGCTGCTGGTTCTGAATGGGAGCACCGCTGTCCGCAGAGACAGCCGTCCCCATCTGACCTTGTGGGCGTGGGAGCGACCCGAGCAGCTGACTTTCCTGAACTCTGATGATGTGGGAGTCGCGTTTCTAGCCGGCTCCGTCTACCTCGACGCCTCGCCGGTTCTGCGGCCACGCTTCCAACCACTGCGCGTCAATCCCGGCACTCCGCTGACTGCCGTTGTGCGAATCGAGATCACGCCGCAGACGCCCACTGATTTTTCCGACGCCTATCGCGCCGAGGTCGCTCGCCAGATCCTTCATCTCAGCGATCTGCCTGGCGTTCGCGAGTTGCAGGTTGACTTCGACGCCCGCCGCTCCCAGCGCCACTTCTATCGCCAGCTGCTGGAAGCGGTGCGCGCGCAATGGCCGGCGGATCGCCGGTTGTCGATCACCGCGCTCGGCTCCTGGTGCCTCGCCGATGACTGGATCGCGGAGCTGCCGATCGACGAAGCGGTGCCGATGCTCTTCCGCATGGGCGTGGATGAGGGCAACATCCTGCACGCGCTCAGCAGCGGGCAAGATTTTCGCGATCCGCTTTGCCGCTCCAGCGTGGGTCTTGCCACCGACGAGCCGTGGCCCCAGCCGCTGCTCGATCGCCACGTGTTCGTCTTCAACACGCATCCCTGGAATGCCCAGATGGTCGCGGCTGTACAACGAGGACTTCAGCCGTGAGAACGATTTGGCCGTCCAATCGCAATGTACTGCGCCACTACCTTCCTCTGTGCGTGCTCGCATTGGCGATTCTCGCCCAGCCCAACATCTTTTCCTGCGGTCCGTATTTCACGGAGGCGGTTTTCGTTCCGAAGACGCAACCTGTGCCGCTGAAGGATTACCTTGCCGGCGATCTCGGCGTGGTGCAGCCCACGTACTATCGCCTACCTGGTGTGTCAAGCGTTTTCTTGCCCTTGCAACGGCGCAGCTGAAGCTGCGCCCCTTCAAAACATTCCACAATCGGGTTTTTTAGCAACCTGTAAAGCCCAAGTTTTTCTTCCGCGCTTTTCGGCACGACCAAGGTCGTGCCCTGACACAACGCGACTGATTAAGAGCCGCTAGTTGATCCCGATGCTGTACTTCTGCGAGGCGATGCCGTTGACCACGACCTCCAGATAGCTCGCACCCGACTCCATGTTGGACGGGATATCGAGATGCGTGTAGGTCGGGCCGTTGTAGCCCACTGCCATGGTGTTGTGGTCGTGCGTGCGGCAGTAGAAAACGTGCCCCGTCGCCTTGTTGGTAATGCGGACGATGGGATAGTTGGTCGCCGCCTGCGCATCGTCGCCGTAGGAGTTGGCCTGCGACGCGCCGTTGAACTTGAAGCCGAAGAGCGTCATCGAACTGCCGCGCGCCAGCACCACGCTGGTCAGCATGGCCGTGGGCGCCAGCCCGGGATACGCGCTGCCGGTCGGCGTATAAACCTCGACGTCGTTGCTGCCGTCGGTGTAGAGCACCTGGCCGGTCGGCAGAACCAGCAGGCGGCCGTACCACGAGGAGTCCAGCGGCGCATTCGGCGGACGCGGCACGGAGATCAGCTGGCTGCCGTTCCACTCGAAGAAATAGGTGTTGAGCTGGTAGATCCCCGGACTGGCGCTGACCAGCACGTTGCCGTCGGGCAGCAAGGCCGCGGGACCGTCAGCGATGTCGAGACCATTGGGGAAATCCGGGCCCGGCGTCCAAGTCTGATTGCTCAGCGTGTAGATGGAGGTGTGACCCGCGCCGTCGCCATTGGCTCCGGTGGCGAAGACGGTGCCATCGGGCCGCAACATCGCCGGACCTACCTCGTAGGAGCCGTGCGAATCCCACAGTTGAACGACAGTGCTGCCCGCGCTCGACCAGGAGCCACTGCTGGCGTTGTAAATCTCGGAGTTGGTGCCGCTGGGATCGTTCACGTCTGTGTAGGCATCAACGGTCAGCACGTTGTCACTGGGCAGGAGCGTCCAGCCTTCCTCGTCGTTGGAGTCGAACTTGCCCGTGCCGGTGGCAGTCCACGTCAGGGTGGTGGAATCGAACAGCGCCTGCTGGCGGGTGCAACAGTTGGCCAGCATGAGCGTCTTGTTGAAGAGGACAACGGTAGACGCGTCGCCGATACTGCTCCAGCCGCTCGGCGGATTTACGCTGGTCCAGGTATTGGCAATGGGATCGTAAATCGCGCCCATGTTCGTCCAGACGTACTGGCTGAAATTCTGTTCGCCGCCTTCGACCAGCACGCGGCCGTCGGCCAGCACTGCCGAGCCGAAGAAGAGTGGACCGTAGTCCGACGCCAGCGAGGCCAGCTGCGACCAGGTGCCGTTAACGTAGCTCCCGTTGATGTCGGGCGTGAGCTTCCACCAGTCGGAGTAGCCGTCGTTGGGATCTTCGTGATGCACCATGACGGTGCCGTCGGTCAGCAGGAGCATGTGCCCCGCCGTGAAGCTGGGCTGGTTATTCACAGGCTGCCAGGATTGCGCGCTGCACAGGCTCGCGGCCGCGCAGGCGATGACGACAAAAGCGAAACTACGCAAAAGCTTCATTTTTCTCCTCAGTGAAAGGCTCGGACGGAAAGGGCGGGTCGCGATCTGGATGGCGGATCAAGCCGCGTACTGCCGAGTCAAAGGTCGCAACATTATAGAACGCAGCCGGTAGTACACAGGGCCGCAAACTGGCTTGGGGCAAAGTTTTGACAATTCACGCAGTGCGCAAGGCTGGGCGGCCGTTTGTGCGGAGGGGAAATGTCCCGCCCCGGCCAACAGGAGTGGAATGAAGCAGGTCCTTTGACTCCGCTTGGCTCCGCTCAGAATGACAGAAGCGGGGCGCCCGGCCGCGGGATTGTGGCAACAGCACCACCGCAGCGCAATAGAGTGGGTTGTGCGCCATGAGCACAGGGTCTAATTTCGACGATCGGCAGAGGCCCCGACCTGTATGCCTGGTTTTGTAACGGCGGCCTTCCTAAGGCTGAATCCGGCGGTTTTCCCTTCGACCGCGCGCGAATCGCATGAATCCAGAAGCTGCCTGGCAGCATCCATTAGCAACGCCGGTTTGCCCCGAAAGCGCGCATTCCGGTAAGATAGAGGTTTGCTATCTACCAGTTAGGAGTTTCCGTGAAGGCAGCGATCCATCCCGCTTACGACGAAGTCCGCGTGCATTGTGCGTGCGGCAACACATTTTTGACCCGCTCCAGCCACAAGGGTGATATCAACGTGGAAATTTGCTCCGCCTGCCATCCGTTTTTCACCGGCAAGCAGAAGCTGGTCGATACCGCCGGTCGCGTCGAGCGCTTCCGCCGCAAGTACGCCAAGAGCGATACCGCCAAAGCCGAAGCGGCCAAAGCCGAAGCCGCCAAAGAAGCCGCAAAGAATTAACGCGTTCCTACTTCCAGAGCCTCCGCTGCGGCGGAGGCTTTTTGTCTGGCTGCAATCCATTACCATTGTTGTTGCTTGCAGAATCTTGATCCAAGTCGAACTGCGATTCACCTTCGACGGTCTGAGTGCTTCTATGAGGCGATGGTTCTCCTGGCTGACGACATGAACGCTTTTGATGCCGCCGTGGCGTTGCTGGCGGTGCATTGCGCCATCTCGCTTAACGATGCTGTTCAAATTGCCGTAACAGGAAAGAGATCGAGGTACGAGAATCACTCACAGACTCTTGAGGGTCTCAAGCGCGTGTGCAGCGTCAATAAGGTTGACGGCAAGGGAATTTCCCATTTGACGTGGCTGCTGACAAACAAGACCGCGATATCATACGGAGACAAGCGGTTCGCTGGCGCAATGTTGGCGAGAGACAAAGCTGAGCGTTTTCAGGCGTGGGCGTACAGCCGCTTTAAAGAGGTCTTGCGTGCATAAGAGGAATCTGACTGAGGCCCAACTCGAGGCTCGTGGCAAGAATGCCGTTGCCGAATTGCTCGCACGACGACTCATTGTTCCCAAGGTTTTTTTCGACGCCGCATGGCCCTCGAAGCTGTCTCGGGTTGATGTGCTAGCCGTCGATCGGTCGGGGGCTGGTGACATCCATGCGGTCGTCGTCAAAGTTGGGATTGGCGCTGCGCACGACTCCATACCACAGCTGATGCAGGTTTCAGCCCATTTCAAGTATGTCGCCATTCTCAACCCTGGCAACAGACGACTCCATGAACAAGCGCTGTATCGAGAGGATGGCCTGGGAAGACTCGGAGTCATTCTATTTGAGGAAGAGGAACACGACCGCCTCGTGGCGCACATCGACATCGCCCCGGAGCGCTTCCGAGTTGGCCCCGACGTAATCCGGCAAATTGATCGGTTCACTGCGAAACAACACGCGGATATAGAAATCCGCGTGTGATTCCTGCTATCAGCTTTACTGCTCCCCGCCGCTCAACGCCCGATCGATGGATAGCGCTCCCGCGCCTTTGATCAGGATTACCAGCCCCATCGCAATCGCCAGCAGGTGATACTCGAAGCCTTCGCCCTTCTGCTGCCCAGTCCAGTTCATGAAGAAGCCGTTGTGCACGTGCACCGTCGCGACCGCGACCACCATATTGCAGATGATGCCGAACGCGGCAATGCGGCTGAGCAGGCCGACGATCAGGCCCAGCCCGCCGAAGAACTCGGCACAGATGGCCAGAAATGCCAGCGGCGCCGGAATGCCCATCTTCTGCGTGAAGAAGCCCATGGTGCCGTGGAAGCCGTAGCCTCCGAACCAGCCCAGCATCTTTTGCGCGCCGTGTGCGAAGAACACGATGCCCAGCACCAGGCGCAGAATGGTGAGTGTGAAGTCGTTGGAAGTGGAAAGTATCTTGCGCAACTTGTCCTCCTGAGAGAGCGGCCGCTACTTACGGCGAATCCGCCAACGTTTGGCCCTGTCCAGAAGATGCTTGTTGCAACACGCAAGTCGCAGGATTATTTTGAGCCGTCGCGGGCCCGACGTTTGGTGCCCCAGGTTCGCGGCCTTCTTTTGGACGCTAACCTGGGAGCGCGCTAATTCGAAAGGTGCGCATCCGATTACTGCTTATCGTTGACCTTGAACTCGGTCCAGGGATTGCCCTTCATATCCACCAGAATCGGCTTCTGCCAGTCGAACTCGGGATGCTCTTTGAGGAACGGCTCAGCGAGAAAGTCCTCGCCACAGGGATGTCCAGAGCGCGCCTCGAGTGTCATGTTCTTCGCCATGGTGCTGTCCGCTGCCTGCGCAGTTACGGCGCCCATGGGATTGTACGGAGGATCGTCCCACGCGGCGTCGGCTGCCGGAGAAGTATCGGCATGCCCACAAAGTCCGCGATAGTTGCGGTCTTCCTTGCCCTCGTAGGTGTCGTAGTGATCGGCCAGAAACTTCTCGCCCATGGCCAGATCGATCTGTCCTTTATTCGCCGGCAGCAGTTGTTGCCACCGCACCCGCCGCGCGTTGGGCGAACTCGACATGTTGGTGGGATCGAAGTCGGTTTCCGTCTTGATCAGCTCGGGATCGCTGGGAAAGTTCGCGCCTTCAAAATAGCCATTCTTGGTGCGCCACACGCGATGAATCTTCAGGCCGTCCTCGAAGCGCGCAATCTCGCCCGTCTTGTTGTCGGCCAGCAGCCAATCGTTGGCATAGCCGCCGTTGTTGCCCTCCAGCATGATCTTCACGTACTGATCGATCGAGTTCGCGTACTGCGCCGCCTTGCGCGCACGCACGAATTCAGGTTTGCCATTGGGATCGAAGCCATAGAATCCGGCAATGGTCGTCTCCGTCACCATAATTCCCGCGGAGTTGATGGCGAAGTCGTCGTCGCTAACGATGACTCCCGGAAAGCCGTCGGTCAGCATGCGATAGCCATGCGTGGGCACGATGTCGAAGATCATCGTCCAGCGCTTGCCGGTCGCGTAGTCGGTCCAGTTGCTGTGCACGATCACCGGCTTGTGGTCTTTGGTATAGGACCCCGTCGCGACAAACGCGCTGCAGTTGCCGGGCGCTTTCAGATCGGGAGCGTCGGCGCGTTTCTCCTGCTTGTCGAGCATGGGAACGTAGTAATCCGGGACCTCTTCCATCGCGTTGAGCGCGACCACGTCCCACACGTCCAGCTTCGAGCCGCGCGCCTTCAGCCCATCCGCTATGCCTTGCAGCTCCTGCTGATATTCCTCGTCGATGTGTGGCCACAGGATGTTCTGCGCGGTCGCGCGATAGAACGCCCAATCGCGCTTGGTACGGCGGACGTCTCTGAATTGCACGATGCGCAGGCCTTCTTCAATCTCCGGCGCCAGCAGATATCCGTGCTGATAGCCGATGTCGGCAGGCGCGCCCTCCAGATGGACGTACACCCAGCCGCCGCGCTCAAAGCGGTATCCGCCCTTCAACCGCGCCTCATCGCCTTTGGCGGAATCCTGCTTCGAGGTCGCTGCGCCGGCGATAGCTGCGAGCAACATCAGAGTCAGCAAACAACCCCAAAGACCGCGAATCACCACCCGCATCATTGCCTCCATCCAGTTCAAAGAAGACGGCAGCAGCTTATCCATTTGCCGCCGGAATAGCAATTACGCCCGGTGCCCCGGAGCCTGCCCCGAGCTTGCCGAAGGGTTCGGCCGTCTTTTGGCCTAACCTGGGTTGCGAGACACTTCACGACCCCAGTGCCTGGGTGCCCTATTCTGGCCTTCCTTTGGCCAGGGTGGGGCAAGCGGAGTCGAGCGTGCGCTGCCGTCATTGCCCCCTTCGCCACCGTCCGTTATCATCATGCGCTTGGGGAACTCGATGTCCATCAATCGTGGTGTGGCAAATGCCGTCTGCCGCACTTTCGTTCTGTTCGTCCTCAGCTTCTCGCTCGCACTCACGCTTTCCGCGCAGGCCCAGCACTCATCAACCGGCTCATGGAAGTTCGCGATCTCCGGCGACTCGCGCAATTGCGGTGACATCGTGATGCCCGCCATTGCCGCGGGCGTGCGCGCTGACGGCGCCAGCTTCTACTGGCACCTGGGCGACTATCGCGCCATGTCGAACTTCGACGAGGACTACCGCAAGACCCATCCCCAAGCCAGCATCTCGAAATACTTTGCCGACGCCTGGCCCGATTTCATCCAGCACCAACTCACGCCCTTCGGCGATCTGCCCGTCTTCCTCGAGATCGGCAATCACGAACTGGTTGCGCCCAAGACGCGCGGTGACTACCTCGCGCAATTCGCCGACTGGCTCAATCAGCCGGTCATCCAGCGGCAGCGGCTGGCCGACAATCCCAGCGATTACATGCTCAAGACCTACTACCACTGGATCGACCGCGGCGTGGACTTCATCAGCATGGACAACGCCTCCGCCGACATGTTCGACGCCGGGCAGATGTCGTGGATCAAGAAGGTGCTGGCGAACGACGCCAAGAACAGCGCGATTCGTACCGTGGTGCTCGGCATGCACGCCGCGTTGCCTGACAGCTCCTCCGCCGGGCATAGCATGAACGACTCGGCGCAGGAGCAGGAAACGGGCCGCAAGGTTTACGCGCAGCTGTCGGCCTTCCGCAAGGGCACGGGGAAGAACGTCTACGTCCTGGCCAGCCACTCACACTTCGTGATGAACAATGTCTACAACTCGGCTTGCCATAAAGATGATGTCCTCGAAGGCTGGATCATGGGCAGTGCCGGGGCGGTGCGCTATCGTCTCCCGCCAAACCTCGACCAGGCAAACATTGCGATGACGGACATCTACGGCTACTTGCTGGCGACGGTTGCGCCCGATGGCAAGATTACTTTCCAATTCAAAGAGATCAAGCAGTCCGACGTGCCGAGCAGTGTTGTCAACGAGTTTTCGCCGGATCTGGTGAAGTGGTGCTTCGAGCAGAACACGTCGAAGTACCAGCCCTCCGGCCCGACCTGCGGCGACGCGCCGCTGGCGGATGACCACCAGTGATCGGGTAGAGCTGGCCTTCAGGCCAGCGTCAAGCGCTCATTTTACTGAGCCGGCTTCAGCCGGCGGCACATGAGTCGCGTGACGATTGCAGTCATCCCGAGCGGAGCGCGAGGGATCTGCGGTTTGCTTCCATGCTGAAGATCTCCCCCTCCGATTACGCCGCCATCCGCCGTCATGGCGAAGAGACCTACCCACACGAATGTTGCGGCATCCTGATCGGCACGATCGAAGGCGACACCCGCACCGTCCGTTCGACAATCCGCTGTAACAACATCTGCGACTCTCCGCAAACCCGCTACGACATCGATCCACGCGAGCTGATCCGCGCCCAGCGCGAAGCCCACGAGCGCGACCTCGACATCGTCGGCTTCTACCACTCGCATCCCGATCATCCGGCGCAATGGTCGCCCACCGACCTCGAAGAGGCTCATTGGATTGGCTGCTCCTACGTGATCACCACCGTCGAGAATGGCAAGGCCACGCAGACAACTTCCTTCGTGCTCTCCGGGAAGCTGGAGGAAGACAAGGAATTGGTTGAGGAGGAGGTTGTAGTTGGAGGAAGCAATTAGGAATCATTCAACAGCCACCAGGTTCTCAGATCAGATTCTGGTGCCGTGCACCACGTCTCACGGAGAATCAGTAAGCTGACAGCTGAGAGCCGACGGCTCCCGACCAGTTGCTACTTGCCAGCCGCTCTCTCTACAATCTTCATTCCCCATGCTTCGCTTTTCAACTGCCGGAGAATCTCACGGAGAGGCGCTGGTCGCGCTGCTTTCGGGCATGCCTGCCGGCGTTGCCGTCGATCTGGCGTTCGTCAATCGCGAACTCTGGCGACGGCAGCAAGGCTACGGCCGCGGCGGGCGCATGCGCATCGAGCGCGATACCGCGCGCATTCTCAGCGGCGTGCGTCACGGCAAGACCATCGGCTCGCCCATCGCGCTCCTGCTGGCCAACAACGACTGGCAGAACTGGACCGAAGCCTTGCCCGTTGAGCAAGGTGATCCGGCCAAACACAAGCGTGTCGCCTCGCCGCGTCCCGGTCATGCCGACCTCGCGGGTGCCGTGAAGTACAACTTCCCCGAGGCCCGCTACGTTCTGGAGCGTGCTTCAGCACGTGAATCGGCGGCTCGTGTTGCGGCCGGAGCAATCGCGAAACTGCTTCTGCGCGAACTTGGCATCGAAGTCTTGAGTCATGTTATCGCGGTCGGCAGCGCTCGACTCGACAAGCCGGTCACATGGGACGCGATCGCCGCACTGGCCGCAAAAGACGAAGTCCTGCTTGCCTGCGCCGATTCCGAGAGCGAAGCGCGCATGAAGGATCAGGTTGATCTTGCGTTGCGCACCGGCGATTCCGTCGGCGGCATTTTCGAAGTGATCGCGCACAATGTCCCGCCTGGCCTCGGCACCTTCGCCAACTGGGATGAGCGTCTCGACGCGCAACTGGCAGCCGCGGTGATGTCATTGCAGGCGGTCAAGGCGGTGGAAATCGGCGATGCCGTCCAGGCTGCCGCTTCACTCGGCTCCACGGTGCATGATGAAATAGGATACGAGCGGGGCAGCGAGAGTTCGTTCACCGGATTCACGCGGCGCTCCAATCACGCCGGCGGATTGGAAGGCGGGGTGTCGAATGGCGAGGACATTCGTGTGCGAGGTTATCTGAAGCCGATTTCGACGCTGCGGCGTCCGCTGGCTTCCGTCGACTTCGCTACGCGCGAGCCGGTGAAAGCCGCCTACGAGCGCTCCGATGTGTGTGTGGTTCCGGCCGCGGGAGTGGCGGCTGAAGCGATGGTCGCGCTCACCATCGCTCGTTGTGCGCTGGAAAAATTTGGCGGCGATTCTTTGCTGGAAGTTGCGGCGAAATTTCGAGGGCTACTGCCAACAACTGCGAAACTTCTAAATGATCTATCCACATCGTCAAATATGGCGATCCGGTTCTGGAGAAGCCGGCAGCCCCTATCACCAGCTTCGATGACGAGCTGCGCAAACTGGTCGACGACATGTTCGAGAGCATGTACGCCGCGCACGGGGTCGGCCTGGCCGCGCCGCAAATCGGCATCAGCAAGCGCATCGCGGTCATCGACGTCACTTTCAAGGAAGACCCGGACGCGAAGATCGTTCTCGTCAATCCTGAGATCATTCACACCGAAGGCAAGCTAACGTCGACCGAAGGCTGCCTCAGTCTGCCCGAGTTTCGCGAGAACGTCACGCGCCCACGCAAGGTAACGGCGCGCGCGCAAGATTTGAACGGGAAAACCATCGAGGTCACCGGTGAAGAGCTGCTGGCCCGCGCCCTGGTGCACGAAACCGACCATCTCAACGGAAAACTCTACCTTAGCCACATCAGCGCCCTGAAGCGTGACATGCTCAAACGCAAAGTCCGCAAGCTGATCAAGCAAGGGGAGTGGTAGAAAGCAGCAATTAGCAACTAGCGATTAGCAATTAGCGAACGGCGACACTCAACAGCGGCGAGTGAGCACCGAACCATCGGATGCGAATCGGTGATTACCGAATCGAAGTACGCTTTTGCTGGGTGAGGCTGGTATCAGGGCACGGTTACGGTGTGCCGAAGAGGGGTACATTCAAGGCAGAGCTTTAGCTCCTGCCGAGCGGGATTTTCGGCAGCGACTCAAGCTAATCGCTAATCGCTGTTTTGCTTATGTTCGACCTGATCTTTTGCGGCACTCCCCAATTCGCCGTTCCCACCCTCGAGAAGCTGGTGGCATCGGGCTTCCGCGTGAAGCTTGTCGTGACGCAGCCCGACCGGCCCAGCGGCCGCGGCATGGAAGTCGTGGCTTCGCCGGTTAAGCGCACCGCAATCGCGCTGGACCTTCCCGTCATCCAGCCCGACAAGATCAAGAACAATGAAGAATTTCGCGCGCAGCTGCAGCAGATCGCTCCTGAGGCCATCATCGTCGTCGGCTATGGCCGCATCATTCCGCAGTGGATGATTGACCTGCCGCCGCTGGGCAACCTCAACCTGCACGCCTCGCTGCTGCCGAAGTATCGCGGCGCTGCGCCGATTCAGTGGGCAATCGCGATGGGTGAGCAAATCACCGGCGTCACTACCATGCGAATCAACGCCGGTCTCGACACCGGCGACATATTGCAACAAATCGAAGAGCGCATTACGGCGGAAGACACCGCGATGACCCTCGCTCCACGTCTCGCGCAGGCCGGGGCAGAGTTGATGATCTCGACCCTTGCCGGCCTGAAGAACGGCACCATCGCCCCGCGCCCGCAAGACGATGCAAGAGCCACGCTCGCGCCGATTCTCAAGCGCGAGGATGGGCAGATTGATTTCGCGCGAACAGCGATCGATACCTGGAATCGCCTGCGCGGTTTTCAGCCCTGGCCCGGCGCGTTCACCAAGTTTCGCGGCAAGATGCTGCACATCCATGCAGCGACACCCACGCCCGAGGCCACGGTAGTTCCTCCCGCCCACTTCGCAATCGCAAACGACCGCCTGCTGCTCGGTTTCGCGAATCAAACGGCGCTGGACCTTGCCGAATTGCAGATTGAAGGCAAGAAGCGCATGGCCGCGCGCGACTTCATCAACGGCTATCGCCCGAAGAGTGACGAGCAGGTTGGGGAGTAAGGACCGCCGGCTCGCGTTATCTCTTGGCGACAGCTTTCCTGAGTTCAACGCCGGGGGTGAATTTCGCTGCGCGGCGAGCGGCAATCTTGATGACGCCTCCCGTCTGGGGATTGCGTCCGTTGCGCGCTTTGCGCTGGTACACGGAAAAGGTTCCGAAGCCGACCAGCGTCACCCGGCCGCCCTTTTTCAACGTGCTGGTGACTGAATCGATGATGGTGTCGATGGCCCCACCCGCCGCCGTCTTGCTGACACCGTGAGCGGCTGCGATTTTCTCAATCAGGTCTGCCTTGTTCATACTCGCTCCTCGCCAGGTGTGATGTGATGTGCAGCGAGTATTTACTTGCCGGGACGGGGGTGTGTCAAGAAATAAGTGCAGCGGCGCACGTATTTTGCAGTCAGCGTGGTTTTAGGCCCAGCTTTGGGATTGCCAGGTCGGAACTTCGGCATCTCGTCCTGCGTATAAAACATCAGGTGCGATCATGTTCAGCTTCCTGCTGTGGTGCGTTCTGCTGATCTTCTGTTGGCCGCTGGCCCTGTTTGTCCTGGTGCTTTATCCCATCGTCTGGCTGCTTCTGCTGCCGTTCCGGATCCTGGGAATTGCTGTGGAAGGTGTATTGGAACTGCTGAAGGCCATCATTTTACTTCCGGCGCGAATCCTGCGCGGACCGAGCCGGGCCTGGTAAATCTCCACTCGTCGCGGCGATTCTTTTCATCACAGAGAGCACAGAGAACGCGGCGCAGCTGGAGCTGTCTTTCCGCTCTTTAGAGCAACACACAAGAAAAGAAGGCGGACCCGAAGGTCCGCTCTCAATTAATAGCCGCGCAAATCACCAGCGGCAGAGTTTTTATCCTACCTTCACCTCTGTCGACTCTTCTTGTTTCACCGTGATCTGGCGATGGTCGATGCCGGTGTAGATCTGCCGCGGCCGTGCGATCTTCTGCTCCGGATCCTGCACCATCTCGTTCCACTGTGCCAGCCAGCCGGCAGCGCGCGGAATGGCAAAGAGAACGGTGAACATCTCCGGTTGGAAGCCCATGGCCTGGTAGATGATCCCGGAATAGAAATCCACGTTGGGATACAGCTTGCGAGTAACAAAGTAATCGTCCTGCAGCGCGATGCGCTCCAGCTCCAGGGCAATGTCCAGCCGGTCGTTGCGGCCCGTTACCTCGAATACTTCGTCGGCAACCGCTTTGATGATGCGGGCGCGCGGATCGTAATTCTTGTAGACGCGATGCCCGAAGCCCATCAGCTTGATCTCGCCTTCCTTCACCCGCTTGATGTAGTTGGGAATGTTCTTCAGCGAGCCGATCTCGTCGAGCATCTTCAGGACTTCTTCGTTCGCCCCACCATGCAGTGGGCCGGCCAGCGCTGCCGCCGCACCCGCCATGGACAGGTAAGGATCGGTCTGCGCGCTGCCGATGACCCGCATCGTGGTCGAGCTGCAGTTCTGCTCGTGGTCGGCGTGCAGAATGAAGAGCACATCGAGCGCGCGCGCGATGACCGGACTCGCCATATATTTCGGCTCGGTCATCTTCCACAGCATGTTCATGAAGTTCTCGGGATAGCTGAGATCGTTGTCGGGATAAACGTAGGGATGGCCGCGACGGTGGCGATAGGAATACGCCGCCAGCGTAGCCATCTTGGCGATCAGCCGCACGATCTGTTTCTGCCGGTTCTCAGGGTCATGAATGTTCTTGGCCTCGGGATAAACCGTGGACAGCGCGGCCAGCGTGCTCACCAGAATGCCCATGGGATGGGCGTCGTAGCGGAAGCCGTCGATGAACTGCTTGGTGGTTTCATGCAGCATGGTGTGATGCGTGATCTCCCACGTCCAGTCCTTATCTTGTTGCGGAGTGGGCAGCTCGCCGTAGAGCAGTAAGTAAGCGACCTGCAGGTAATTGCAATGCTCGGCCAGCGTTTCGATGTCGTAGCCGCGGTAGCGAAGGATACCTTTGTCGCCGTCAATGAAAGTGATAGAGCTCTTGCACGATGCCGTATTCATGAATGCGGGATCGTATGTCATAACACCGAAATCGTCGGGAGACGTCTTGATCTTCCGCAGATCCATGGCTCGAATGGTGCCGAGCTCGATCGGTGCTTCGTAAGTCTTGCTGTTACGTTGGTCGGTGATGGTCAAAGTATCCTTCGACATGACCGGAACCTCCTGTCAGAAACTGAGCGTATAAGTTCGAAAAAAGAACCGAGTGTACGAACGAGTGTTCGAACAAATCAATTCTAATGCCCGCTTCGCCTGCCGCCTAGCATTAGCATAGGGTGAGCGACAGAAATCACATGCATGTGTGACGGACGAACATAGCTCTCGGCAGCACGTTTTCGGCGCTACTTCTTGTCGGCTGGCTTGTCGGAAGCAGTGCCGCTTTTCTCTGGGCTGGCGGAGCTGGCGCCCTTGGAATCCTCTGACTTGCCCTCCGACGAAGACGCCGAGCCATTGCCATCCTTACTTTTGCCCTTGGACGAGCCCTTGGCGTAATCAGTCACGTACCATCCCGAACCCTTGAACCGCACCGCCGGCGCCGAAATCAGTTGCTCCAGCTCGCCGCCGCAGTGTGGGCAGGTGGCGAGAGGCGGATCGGAAAATTTCTGGATTCGCTCGGTCAGGCTATGGCACTTCTTGCACTGGTATTCGTAGAGAGGCACGGCCAGGTCCCCACAATCTTCCTAAGTTATTGATTCTATTTTTCGCGATTGGTTGCGGTCAAACGAAAGGAAGCGACTAGCAATTACCGATTAGCGACGGTGCCCCAGGTTCGCCATCCTTTGGCTAACCTGGGCCTGGGCCGCGACCCTGACGCAAGCTGCCGGGTGCCCCGTTCCAGCCGTCGTTTGGCTGGGGCGGGGCAGTTACAGTTGCCAGTTTGTTCTGCTACATGGAAACTAACCCTGTGAAAGCCATCGCCATCATTCCCGCTCGCCTCGCCTCAACTCGCCTGCCGCGCAAGGTGCTGTGTGAGATTGCCGGCCGTCCCATGCTCGCCTACGTCTACGACGCGGCTCGTGCCTGTCCCGGCTTCGAAGACGTCATCGTCGCCACCGACTCGGACGAGATCGCCGCCGTCTGCAGCCAGAACGGCTGGCCCTGTCGCATGACCTCGCCGGAGCATCGCAGCGGCACCGACCGCGTCCACGAGGTTGCCCAGACCGTCGCGGCCGACGTCTACGTCAACATCCAGGGCGACGAGCCGCTGGCGCGCCGCGAACATCTCGATGTGTTACTGGAACTCATGCAACGTGACGGCGTCGAAGTGGGAACGCTGAAGACCATCTGCGACACCGAGGACGTGAACAACCCCAACGCCGTGAAAGTTGTGACCTCTTTGGACGATCGCGCTCTTTACTTCTCTCGCGCCACCATTCCTTTCGACCGCGACAACACTGGAACGGTGCCGTACTACAAGCACTTGGGCTTCTACGCCTATCGCAAGTCTGCGCTCGATCGCTTTCACGATTGGCCGGAATCTCGGCTGGAGCGCACGGAGCGATTGGAGCAGTTGCGCTTCCTGGCGAACGGCGTCGCCATCCACGTCGCCGAAACCCCCTATGACACGATCGGAGTCGATACCGAAGACGATTTGCGCAGAGTGGAAGCGATTCTGCGCGGCCCCGCTGAGGGTTAGTAAAGTCGGGTCTTTGACAGGGCACTCAGTTGCGGCGAAAGATCGCTTCGACCAACGTCGAACCGTCCCATAGTTCAATTCGGACGACGGCGAAAACCGTGAGGGCCAACCACGCCTAGAAAGTTTTTCAGGCGCCCGCATTTCTCGTATCATCGATCTGATCGATGCGAAGCCGCAGGAATATCGTCTGGGTTGTCGTCGCGATTGTAGTCATCGTCGGCGGCATTGTGACCGCTGTCCTGCTGCGAAAGCGTGCAGCTCCGGACGCGGTGCGCCTGCTGCCCGATTCCGATGCGGTGCTGTATATCAATCTGGAGCCCATCCGGCTGCTCACCGACATCGCCAAGCATCCGCCGAAAGAACGCGAGTCCGACTACGAAGAGTTCGTGCGGGAAACCGGCTTCGAGTTTGAGCGCGATCTGGACCGGGCGGCATTCGCCATTCATTACGGCGTCGCGAACGGCAAAGGCAAGCCGGCTGAGACCCGCTACAGCGAGATTCTGCAAGGGCACTTCGACCACGCGCGCGTGACCGATTGGCTGCACAAGGTCGCCGTCTCGACCGAGCACTATCAGGATTACGACATCTACGTCATCCCGATTGAAGACCGCACGGTGCGCGCTGCGCTGCTGGGCATCGACATCGTCGCGGCCTCCAACGTCGACGATCCCGGCGTGCTCCGCGGAATGATCGATCGTTATAAGCAGGCGGCCCTGCCATTCTCCGGACCGCCGCTGGTCAGCGATTACTATCGGCGCGTGCCGCTAGGCAGCATTGTCTGGACGATCGCACGCACACCCGCGGCCAAGGCTTCCGAGAATCATGGCGAGCTTCTGGTGCCCGGCGGCTGGAGCGGCTTGCTTCCGCGCGGCAGCGTGGTCATCGCATCGGCGCGTCCGCTGAACGAGGTACACCTGCGCGCCGACGTTATCCTGCGCGATGAGAGCCAGGCGCGGCGCTTCACCGAGGAAGTGGCGACCTACCTCGTGTTGTTCAAATCGCTGGAAATCTCGATGGACGAGGGTGGGCCTGATAAGGACGTTAAAGCCGCTTTTGACAGCCTCGCCGTGCAACAAGACAAGAGCGAAGCGGTGTTGACCGCGAAAGTCCCGTACGCGTTCTTCAAGAAGGTGCTGAGCGCGCCGCCGGTCGATCTGGGACCGCAAACCCAGAAGCCGCCGGGCGGCCAGATTCCACCGCCTGAACCAACGCCACAGAAGAAGAAGTAGAGAGCGGCGCTACCGCCCGGCTGAAAAGATCGCAGCGCTCCAAATTTCCAGACGCCCCTTGCATCCCGCCGCCGGAACACGGAAACTGTACAGACAGCCTGCATGAATATCGCACTCTTCGGCGGTACCTTCGACCCCATCCATCGCGGACATCTGGTTGTGGCGCGCGCTGCGACCGCCAAATTCCAGCTGAAACAAGTTTGGTTCGTTCCCGCCGACATCCCGCCTCACAAGCAGAAGTCGCCCATCACCTCCTTCGATCATCGGTATGCGATGGTCACGCTCGGCCTGGCGGGTGAGAAGGAATTCGTGCCATCGCTGCTTGAGGCGCCCGATCAGGCGCTTCCGGAGAGCAAGCGTAGGCCAAGCTACTCGATCGAAACCGTCCGTCGCGTCAAAAAGACACTGGGCAGGAGCGACCACTTATACTTTCTGATAGGGATGGACGCGTTTCGCGACATCGCCAGCTGGTACAAAGCGGAGGAGCTGTTGAGCGAGTGTGATTTTATTGTGGCCGCGCGTCCGGGATATTCTCTCGCCGACGTGGCATCAGCGCTGCCGGAAAAGCTGCGGCCGCAGTCGTCAGTCACCAAGCTCTTTCGCAAAGAGGCGATGGACGGAACTCTGGTTCTGCGCGGCGCTACGTTGCACATGCTGCCGGAGACGCACGAGGACGTGTCGGCAACGCAGATCCGCGCGGCGGTTGATCGCGGCGGCGCGCTGAAGCGTCTGCTGCCCGACTTAGTCGCCGAGTACATCAAGAAGGAAGGGCTTTACCGTAAGGGAAAAAAGAGGGACTAGGGGCTGGGGATCAGGGATTATTCTGAAAACTACAAAAGACGAAAGGCGAAGAGCGAACAGCGACATCGCATGAAGAACAATGAAGTGGGATCTCAGGTTGCCGTGGCCGTGCGAGCCTGCCAGTCGAAGAAGGCCGAAGACATCAGCGTTTTGCAACTGGACGCACAGGCGAGCGGCTTCACCGATTACTTTGTGCTTTGTTCCGGCGCAAACCCGCGCCAGGTGCAGGCCATCGCCGACGAAGTCGACCAGCAACTCAGCGCGATTGGAGTTCAGCCCAAGCACAAGGAAGGCTATAGCCAGGCTGACTGGGTGCTCATCGACTATGTGGACTTTGTCGTCCACGTCTTCTCTGAGAGCGCGCGCAAATTTTATGATCTGGAGCGGCTGTGGAAGACGGCGACGCGCCGGGAATTGGCCGATCTTGAGAAACCTGCCGTCAAACCTGCGGCGAAGAAGGCCGCCAAACGTGTGGCTAGCAAGCCGGCCAAGAAGGCCGCAAAGTCTGCACCGCGCAAACGCGCTTCCACCAAGTCTCCGCGCGAGAGTTCCTAAGCCGTGAGACTGCACATCGCCTGGATCGGCCGGACCAAGAGCGCGCCCATTCAATCCCTGACGGCTGAATATCTCAAGCGGTTGTCGCGCTTCGCCGCATCCGACGCGCACGAATTGCTGACGGAAGCGGCTCTGCTAAAGCTGTTAGAGAAGAGCTCAGGACGCACGCAGCCGGTGCTGGTGCTGCTGGATTCGCGCGGCCGCCAGCTGACCTCGGAAGAGATCGCTAACTTCCTCGAATATCATCAGTCTCACGATACGCAGGAGCTGCTGTTTGCCGTGGGCCCGGCGGACGGCTGGAGCGATAGCACACGAGCCGCCGCCAACAGCGTTATCTCTTTCGGCAAAATTACTTTGCCGCACGAACTGGCACGCGTGGTGTTGCTGGAGCAGCTATACCGCGGATTCAGCATCTTGAAGGGCCATCCATATCATGGAGGACATTAGGTAGTGATGAAGTTTGGTCGTAGACAATTCGGCTGGATGATGGTCTGGATAGGCCTTGTGTCAGGGGTGTCCTACTCTGTGGGACAGTCCCCCAATGTGGGACATTCCGCGTCGAAGGCTTCTCCGGCAACTCCGCTTTTTCCGCCGCTGGAGCAGTGGAAGGAAGCCGTAGTTGCCGGCAATGTAACTGCCCTGCGTGCTCTCTACAGCACAGAACCCATGCCGCAAATCGCCACTCTGACCGGCCCGAGCAGCACGGACACCGAAATTGCCTTCTGGATGGGATTGAAGCCACATGGCATGAAGATCAGCGTCGTCAAGTCGGAGCCGCAGCAACCTGGAGTGCAACAAGTGGTCTTTGAAGCGGAAATCCATTCAGGCGTGGGTTCCAGCGATCATGTGCAATACGTGACCGAAGCGCAATTGTGGCAGCAGCAAGGAGCAAGCTGGAAGGTGATCGCATCCAAGCGCACCGACGCCACGCGACTGGAACAGCCGGCCTCGACCGACAAGGTTATTTATACGCCGGGCCTCGATGCTCATGAAGAGATCAAGCAGGCTCTGGCGCAAGCCGCCAAGCAGCACAAGAATGTGCTCATCGTGTTTGGTGCGAACTGGTGTTACGACTGCCACGTACTCGACTTGGCTTTTCATCGTCCCGATCTTGCGGGAGTGTTGAGTCGCAATTATGAAGTGGTACATGTCGATGTCGGCGAAGGCGACAAGAATCAGGACATCATGCAGCAATACCACGTGCCGATGAAGAAGGGCATTCCCGCGCTCGCGGTACTCGATGCCAGCGGCAAGCTTCTCTACAGCCAGCAGGGCGGCGAGTTCGAGAAGGCGCGGTCGCTGGCTCCCGAAGATCTGCTGGTATTTCTGAACAAGTGGAAGCCCACAAAGCAGGGCGCCTCATAGGTGCAGAGTGCGCTATTTAACGGATGCGATAAGGCACGCGGTAGCAGGCGTGCCTTTCATTATGGCGTAGATCTCCACCGGTCCCATCGGCCGCGAGGCCTGAACGTATCCCGTATAGCCGATGAAGTTCGTCTTCAGCCAGGGATGTGAAGCCTTGTCCAGGATGCGCCAATCGCCCATCGCGCCGACGCCGGTGATGATGCCTTCGCTCGCGGTGACGATGGCCACGGGCGGCGCTTGATTCCTGAGGTCCCAGGCCCAACCGGTAATGCGAAGCATCGGAGGCATCGCATGATTCATTGCCACACTGGATTCCAGCGCACCGGTACAGTCGGTTGGAGGAGCCAGTTGAAACGCGGTTGCCAGCGGCTTATCGAGCAGCTGTGAAATCGGATCGCGAAAAACCGACAACTGCTCACGGCGCATGTACGGAACCAGGCTGTAAAGATAGTCCGGTTGCCGGTAAACCCACTTCAGGTTTTCGATGTCAGGCACGCCGGTGATGAGAGACGCCTCTGCGGTGTGGAGCTTGAAACCGTGCACGCGCGCGCGTATCAGCGGATTCCTCGCGAATAGCGATGCTCCCAGCATGAGGCAGAGAATGGCGACTTGTATCGCCAGAGTGACGGCTTCGCGCCGCTTAGGACGCAACGCCACGCTCGCCAGCAGCAGCAATCCCAAGCAGCACCAGAACAGCAAAGCAAACGCCTGGTAGCGCGATGTGGACGCCTGCAGCAGGCCGAAGCCCGACCGCCCGAATGCGGTGATGAAGCCTGTTCCCGTGCAGAACAACATGATGAGAATGAGTTGCACATGGAACGGCCGGAGGCTGCGCACGTATTCACGTATCCGTAGCACCAGCCAGAGACAAGCAGCCAATCCGACCAAGCCGAAAATTACCGCGAGACGAAAGTTGTCATTGACCCATGTACTCCCGAAATACGTAGCCAGATATGCGCCGGTGGTAACCGGTGTACGGGCGGAGTTCAGTGCATAGGACGGACTGATGTAGTCGTACAGATACAGGGCGATGCAGAGAGTGCCGGCAATGAGATAGGTGAAAGCGGCCCGCCGCAAGCGGAGCAATAGGGCGGCGCAGAACAACAGCGGCCACAGCAGATTTCCATTCAGCAGCGACCAGCTGCCACCGAGAGCTGCGGCAACCGACAGAGCCAGGAATTTCGTCGCGTGGGCCTTGGTGAGCTCATCTTGCGATCGAATCCAGTAGAGCATTAGCCCGACAATCGACAGAATCGCGAAAAGTCCGGGCAGTGCAAAACAAACGCACTCGCCCCAAACCAGCATCTCCCACAATGAGGGACATAGCAGGCAGAATGCCGCGAGGCCCACCCCCGTCCGCCATAACGAACCCTTCCAGCCAGCAACCGCGCGCATGCTCCAAGCCAGCACCGCAACCTGCAGGCACAGGACTACGAAAATGGTTACGAGCAGAAGTGTCTGTCGCGCGTGAAACCAGTGCAGATCGGCCAGCATGAACAGCCGCGAGATCAGCAGCCGATGTTCGTTATGCTGCGTCCAAATCCACTCCAGCGCGGACATGTCACCGGTTGCCGGGAAATCGATTTCGACCCACCCATCCCAGAAAGGCAAGCTGGAATAGCTGACTACCACAATGTAGGCGGAGTAGAGCGCGGTGAGAAAGCCGCCCGCCAGAATCACGTAAGAGAGGACATCGATCGCACGGGAGAAGCGAGCCTTTCCAGTGTCGATGGCTAGCGACTGCTCATTCAGCGTATTTGGGGCCGCACTATTCACACGCCAATCCTGTGCTCACAAAACTCCCTGTTGTCGATGGGATCACCACTAATGACTTTGACCGAATCCCTTACGCCGCTGTTCGCTATAGCGGTCGAGAGCGTCCTGGATGATCGGCATGGCGTGCTGCGACGGCTGGATGTCATCGACTTCCACCGCTTTGCCTTCCAGCTGCTTGTAGTCGAGAAAGAAACGCCGCAGCATAGCCAGGCGATGCTCGGGCATCTCGGCAGCTTCTTTGTAGCTGTTGAACTCCGGATCCTGGGTCGCGACCGAGATAACTTTATGGTCGCGTTTGCCCCCGTCAATCATGGTCATCAGTCCAATGACGCGGGCGTGGATCAGAGTCAGCGGCACGACCGCTTCCTGGCAGAAAACCAGCACGTCGAGCGGGTCATCATCCTCGGCCAGCGTCTGCGGAATGAAGCCGTAATTCGCGGGATAGTACACAGCCGAATACAACACGCGGTCCAGCTTGATCAGGCCGCTCTGCTTGTCCAGTTCATACTTCACGCTGGAGCCGAAGGGGATTTCGATGACCGCGCGGAATTCCAGCGGCAGATTTTCGCCGGGAGAGATGTCGTGCCAGGCATGTGTCATTGGGGCGCTCGGAAATCGCAGAAGCGACCTACATTGTAGCCGAACGACCCGGTGGAGGCCGTGAGTCCGAACGTGGGGTGTTAGATGTCCGTAACCTGCGCGGAGCAGTGGTGAGCTGCTTCGGAAATGGGACAGCCTGTCGGTCTCCCTATTGCCTTCCAATAGAAAAGCATGTCATCATCTATGGGTTGACCATAGGGAGGCCGGCCATGGGCGATAAGACCGACGTTTGGCAGGGAACGCTGGCATTAATGGTATTGAAGACGCTGGAGACGATGGGGCCGTTACACGGCTATGGCATCGCCCGCCGCATCGAGCAGACCAGCGGCAATCTTCTTGCGTTGAATTATGGGACGCTCTATCCCGCGCTGCTCAAACTGGAACAGGAAGGCTCAATCGCCTCCGAGTGGGGAACGTCGGACAACAACCGCAAGGCCAAGTTCTATAAGCTGACGCGCGCTGGGCGGAAGCAGCTGGAGAAAGAGGCGCGCGATTGGAAGCAGGCAGCCGCGATTGTTGGCCGCTTCCTCGCGCCCAGTGGAGAGCAGGCATGAAGCGTTTGCGAGCCGGGATGATGCGCTTGTCCGGCATGTTGTTCAAGCAGCGCCGCGAGCAGGAGATTGCGGATGAGATGGAGAGCCATCTGCAGCTGCACATCGAGGACAACCTGCGCGCCGGTATGACGCCGGAAGAGGCGCGGCGCGAAGCGCTACTGAAACTCGGCGGCCTGGAGCAGACGAAGCAGAGCTATCGCGAACGCGGCACCGTGCCGGCGTTGGAAGCGCTCGGGCACGATGTTCGATTCGCCTTCCGCCAGCTCAGGAAAAAACCCGGCTTCGCTTTCACTGCGGTTCTTGTCCTCGCGTTAGGCATTGGCGCCAGCACCGCAATTTTCAGCGCAGTCAATCCGATTCTGTTCCAGCCGCTGCCGTATCCCGATCCCAGCCGCGTCATGATGCTGTGGGAAGAGCAGAGCGACGGCTCGCGTGAGGCCGTATGCTTCGGCACATTTCACGGACTGCAGGAGCGCAATCGCTCCTTCGATGCTGTGGCTGCGATGAAGCCGTGGCAGCCGACGATGATCGGACGCGGCGAACCTGAGCGATTCGACGGCCAGCGGGTCAGCGCGGATTACTTCCGCGTGCTTGGCGTCGAGCCGGTGCTGGGGCGCGGCTTCGATGCCGCTGACGATCAGCACAACGGACCCAATGTCGTTGTCTTGAGCGACGGTCTCTGGCGGCGTCGATTTGCCGGCGATCGTGCGATCCTGGGCCGGCAGATCACCCTCGACGACAACCTGTACACGGTGATCGGCGTCATGCCGAAATCGTTTGAGAACGCCGTTGCGCCGACGACGCAGCTTTGGGCGCCTCTGCAATATGATCCTTCTCTCCCCGCCGATGGTCGCGAGTGGGGCCATCACCTGCAGATGATCGGCCGGCTCGCACCCGGCGTCGGCAGGAGCGACGCTCGCAACGAACTCGGCGTCATTCTGCACACGCTCGGCCAGATCTATGCCAAGGGATTTAACAGCTCCGGCGGCGTTCCCAAGGGAATGCTTGTAAACCCGCTGCAGGCCGACATTACGCGGGATGTGCGGCCGGCGTTGCTGGCGATTCTTGGCGCGGTGGTGCTGGTGCTGCTGATCGCGTGCGTGAACGTGACCAACCTGATGCTGGCGCGTGGCGCGCAGAGGCGCGGCGAATTCGCCATGCGAGCGGCGCTGGGTGCGAATCGGATGCGCCTGGTGCAGCAGTTACTCACCGAGAGTTTGTTGCTCGCAGGAATTGGTGGTCTGATCGGAATCTTGCTGGCCAATGGAGGCGTGCGTCTGCTGGTCGCATTGAGTCCAGCCGACCTGCCACGTGTCGGTGCGATTGGCGTCGACAACACCGTGCTGCTCTTCGCGCTGGGCATTACGACGCTGGTCGGACTGGTGGTTGGGCTAATGCCGGCACTTCACGCATCGCACAGCGATCCGCATGCCGGGTTGCAGCAGAATACACGGACAACCGTCGGCGGTCATCAGATGACCCGTCGGGCGCTGGTCGTCTCGGAAGTGGCGATTGCGCTGGTGCTGCTGGTGAGCGCGGGATTGCTGTTGCGCAGCATTCAGCGGCTGTTCGCGATCCCGCCCGGTTTCGATTCGTCGCATCTGCTCACCATGCAGGTGCAGGAATACGGTCATCGCTTCGACAAAGACGCTGATCGCGCGCGCTTCTATGAACAGGCTCTGCTAGCGGTTCGGCAGGTTCCCGGCGTCGTCGACGCGGCGTTCACTAGCCAGCTGCCGCTGAGCGGCGATTTTGACAGCTACGGTGTGGAGTTCGAGGCGCATCCCGGCGATCTATCGTCCGAAGGCTTTCGCTACGCGGTGGATCCCAGTTATTTCGATGTGATGAAGATCCCGTTGCTGCGCGGCCGCCTGCTCAATGAGCGCGATCGAGCCGGCGCACCGGTCGCGGTTCTCCTCAGCGACTCGTATGCCAAGCGCATGTTTGCTGGTCGGGATCCGATCGGGCAGCGGGTTCGCATCGGTCCCGATTACGGTCATCCTGACAAGCCTTGGGCGACGGTCGTGGGCGTTGTGGGCGATGTGAAGCAGTTGTCGTTGGGATTGAGCGACGCCGAGGCGTTCTACACAACGCCTACGCAGTGGTACTGGGTCGACGACGTGCAGTCGCTGGTGGTGCGCACCCGCGGCGACGCGGCGGTCATGGCGCCTGCGATTCGACGGGCGATCTGGTCGGTAGATAAGGACCAGCCAGTCGTACGCGTCGCTACCATGGAGAACCTGGTCGCAGCATCCGAGGCGCAGCGGCACTTTGCGCTGGTGTTGTTCGAAGCATTCGCGCTCGTCGGATTGATTCTGGCGGCGACCGGCATCTACGGCGTCCTCTCGGGCAACGTCGCCGAACGCACGCGCGAGATCGGAGTGCGCGCCGCGCTGGGCGCCTCACCCGCCAACATCCTGCGCTTGATTCTGCGCCAGGGAATGACGCTGACGGGACTGGGCGTCGCCATCGGTTTGCTGGGAGCCGTCGCCGCCAGCCGCGCGCTGCTCACGCTGCTATTCGGTGTTTCCCCGCTCGATCCGCTGACCTACGCGGGAGTAGTCGCGGTGCTCGCCGCTGTAGCAGCTATTGCCTGCTGGATACCGGCGCGTCGGGCGGCGCAGGTTGATCCGGCGATCACCTTGAGGGCGGAGTAGAGCCATGAAGTCGATCCGCAGTTGGCTGTTGCGATTAGCCGGCATCTTCTCCAAGCAACGGCGCGAGGGCGACTTTGCCGATGAGCTCGAAAGCCACCTGCAAATGCAGATGGAGGACAATCTTCGCGCCGGCATGTCGCAGGACGAAGCGCGACGGCAGGCGATCCTGAAGCTGGGAGGCTTGGAGCAGACGAAGCTGGCCTACCGCGAGCGCGGCACCATGCCCTTCGTCGAAAGCGTGATGCAGGACCTGCGTTTCGCGCTGCGGCAGCTCAGCAAGAATCCGAGCTTCGCTTGTATTGCGATTCTGGTACTGGCTTTGGGAATCGGCGCCATCGACGCTGGCTGCGGTCGCTGGTGTACTTGCCCTGGCAGCGTTGCTCGCCAGTTATCTGCCGGCGCGGCGAGCTGCGTCGGTGAATCCGGTCGGCGCGTTGCGAGCAGAGTAGCCCGCGCAACCAGTTTGCTTCAAAAACACAAACAGAGGCGACTATACGCGCGCCTCTGATCTTGTGCGTCTGCTCTAATAGCGATGCGGTAGTTTTTGCTCAGTGTCGACTGAACTGGTCAGCGAACCGACCACGTAGCTCACGACAATGATACCTACCACAGCGATCGTAATCAGATCCATGTGGCACCTCCCCCAACCGGCAGCTGGCACCGGTCCATGTTCGCCCGGAATTTCCGTCACTAGCGGTGTAGCCACCGGCTAGCAACGGATGTTGTGTTTTTCTTGTAACACGATTTCGCCGCCGGTGCAGCATAAATCGGCAAGACAGTGGGATTGATCCAGCCGATTCCCATGAAGCCCTGTGGCGCTGCTGCGAGCGGCCACGTTCCGTGCTCTATCCGGCGAGGCGAGCCAGATGGCTCGAGCTTTCCGTGACGCCCTCCGGCACATTGACCAGCGCGTACAGATCCCGCGCTTCCTGCCAGAGCACCTTCGCCTGCTCCATCTCGCCGTTATTGCTCTTCAAGATCGCCATGCTGCGAACGGCATTGGCAAGCTCGAGCGGAGGCGCGTTCACCTGGCCGCGATAGAGATCGAGCGCCTCGCGGTAACAGGGTTCAGCCAGCTCGGCATTCCCGGCATCGTAATACAGGTCGCCGAGGTGACGAATGGTGTGCGCCTGAGTGAGCGGATCGGCGTAGAAGCGGCACAGATCCACAGCTTCTTCGTAGTGCGCGCGCGCGGCAATGTCCTGATGAAGCTTGCGTTCCAGCTCGCCCAGCAGGCGGAGCGCTTTGGCCAGTTCCGCGCCGGGCGGGTCCTCGCGCAACAGGCCGGTCGCGATCGAAGTATCACGTCGGGCGTCAGTGAGGCGGCCTTCGCGCTTCGCCTGGGCGGCGCGAGTCAGAAGATCCTGGGATGTCATAGTGTCGAGAAGCTTAGCAAAGACGGTGACCTATTCCAACGCCAGTTTGGGTAATCCGCGCACCACACTTAGGCAGCAGCTTGTGGCCCCACTTCGGCGACTATGCTGAGCAGCGCGTCTGGCCCGTCAGCGCCGACGACATAGCGATCGGCCTCGACCTCCGGCCACAAGCCGTAGATCGGCGTGATGTAAATGACCTTGCCCGGCCGCTTGCCGTCACGGAAGATGCGGATGATCTTGCGAGCGGTCGCATCGGGCATGCGATGACATAACAGCGCGACGTCAAATGGCACTTGCTGTTCGGCGGCTTCCACCGCTTCTCGTTCGCCGACGACGGAGAGAACCTTATGCCCAGCCGACTCCAGCACACGCTGGCGCAGCAACGCCAACTCCTGATCGGTAGTAAGAATAAGAATTTTCATGACTGGCCGGCGAAGTGGTTGTTGGGAAGGATATCAAAGATTGTTGTGAAGTCCTATGTGCCTTCGGAGAATGTTAGGTAGAGCGAACCTTCAGGTGCGCGTTATTGCGATAGCTTCGCGCAGACATCGGAACGGAACGGCACCGCACACGCGGGCCTGAAGGCCGCTCTACTGGAGTGCTTTCGTCGACTACAAACCAATCAGTTCGCCGGCGCTTGCATGAAGTCCAGCGCGCGCGCGATGTAAGCCTTCAGATCGTGGCGGCGCACGACGGCGTCGAGCATGCCGTGTTCCAGCAGAAACTCGCTGCGTTGGAAGCCTTCAGGCAATTTCTGCCGGATGGTCTGCTCGATCACGCGCGGTCCGGCGAATCCGATGAGCGCACCTGGCTCGGCGATGTTGAGATCGCCCAGCATGGCAAATGACGCGGTTGTGCCGCCGGTGGTGGGATCGGTCATCACCGAGATGTAGGGAACTTTGGCATCTTCCATCCGGGCCAGCGCGGCGGAGATCTTTGCCAGCTGCATCAGGCTGATTGCGCCTTCCATCATGCGAGCGCCGCCGGAAGCGGAGACGATGATCAGCGGCACTTTCTCCGTGGTCGCCTTCTCAATGGCGCGGGTGATCATTTCGCCGACCACCGCGCCCATGGAGCCGCCGATGAAGGAATACTCCATGGCGCAGACGATCACCGGCTTGCCTTCGAGCTGGCCGCGCGCGTTGATGACCGCGTCGTTCAAGCCGGTTTCCTGCTGCGAGTGCTTCAGACGGTCGGAATACGGCTTCAGGTCGGTAAAGTGCAGCGGATCGGTAGAGACGAGATTGTTGTCCTCGGCTTCATACTTGCCGTCGTCGAGGAGATAAGAGAGACGGGTGCGGGCATCGATGCGGAAGTGACGGTCGCACTTGGGGCAGACGTTGAAGTTCTGGTCCAGATCCTTCTTCCAAATGATCTGCCGGCAGCTGTCACACTTCACCCACAGACCTTCGGTCTTGACCCGCTTCTCGCCCGAAGTGTCGAGGGGGACGGATTCGCGCTTAAACCATGCCATTTTGTGTAAGAGGTCAGTGTAGCTGACGGGGAGAGGTATTGTCGCGCCGCTCTCTGGCATTTGGAGGACGCAAGATTTCTCCTGCGCTGCCGATAGAAACAGATGGACGCGCGCGTCCGGCGATCTGCTATGGCTGCAAGCGTCCTCGGGTCGCGGCAGCGCCGACGCGAGCACCAGGAATCAAGAAGAAGCATGTTTGCCATCATCGGAATATTGGTTGTTCTGGGTGCCGTGATTGGCGGCTTCCTGATGGAGCACGGTCCCATCCGGGTGCTGATTCAACCTTCGGAAGCCATCATCATCTGCGGCGCAGCGCTGGGCACGCTGCTGGTTGCCAATCCTCTGCACACGCTGAAAGGCGTCATCAGCGGCGTGTTGCAGGTGCTGAAGGGATCGAAGTTCAGCAAGAAGCGCTATCTCGGCGCGCTGAAGATGATGTACGACATGTTCAACAAGATCCGGCGCGACGGGCCCAACTCGGTGGAGAACGACATCGAAGAGCCGGAGAAGAGCGCGTTCTTTAAAGCCTATCCCGATTTCGTCAAAGACCATCACGCGCGCGATTTTGTCTGCGACACCATGCGCATGGTGCTGATGGGCGGCGTGGAAGCCTTCGACGTCGATCAGATGATCGAGGCCGACATGGACGTCCACGCTAGCGAGACCGAGCAGTCGGTAGGCGCGCTGAGCAGTGTCGCCGATTCGCTGCCCGGGCTGGGAATTGTGGCCGCGGTGCTCGGCGTGGTCATGACGATGAGCGCATTGGGCGGGCCGCCGGAAGAGATCGGCAAGAAAGTCGCGGCCGCATTAGTCGGAACGTTTCTCGGCATTCTGATGTGCTATGGCTTCATCGGGCCGATCGCCGCGAACCTGGCGAAGCTCTCACATGAGGAGCACGAATACCTACACGTGCTACGCGTGACCATGATTGCCTTTATGAAAGGGACGTCGCCGCTGCTGGCGGTCGAGATGGGACGACGTGCGGTACCTGCGCATCTGCGCCCAAGCTTCTCCGAGTTCGAGAAGAACTGCAAGCAATCCAGCGCGGCAGCTGCGGCAACGCCGGAAGCGGCCCCTGCCGCCGAAGCCGTGGCCCCGTCTTAGGAACCATCGATGGCTGCTGCTGCAAAAACTCAGCCGATTATTATCAAGCGCAAAGGCGGACACGGCGGCCATCACGGCGGTGCGTGGAAAGTCGCCTACGCCGACTTCGTCACCGCGATGATGGCACTGTTCATCGTGTTGTGGCTGATGAATACCAGCAAGCCGGTTCAGGAAGCCATCAGCGGATATTTCAAAGACCCGGCGGGCACGGGCAAGCTTACCGGAGTGAAGACGCTGCCGCAACCAAGCAAGGAAATCACCAAAGAAAACATGGACAAGGTCAAGAGTGAGTTGGAGAAGGCGATTCGCCAGGTCGCCAATTTCGACAAGCTGAAAGACCACATCGAGATGACAGTCACGCAAGAGGGATTGCGCATCGAACTGCTGGAATCGAAGAACGGCACATTCTTCGACAGCGGCAAACCTGACCCTAACGGTAATGGCCGCGAACTGCTGATGACCATTGCCGAGGAGCTAGGCAAGGCTCCCAACAAGATCTCGGTCGAAGGTCACACCGATTCGCAACCGTTCTCAGCAGGCAAGAACTACACGAATTGGGAGCTGTCGGTGGATCGCGCCAACGCCAGCCGCCGCATTATGCAGCAACATGGGCTGCGGTCAGATCAAGTCGCGCAGGTACGCGGCTTCGCCGATCAGCAGCCGCGCAACGCCAAGGATCCCTCCGACTCCGCGAATCGCAGAATCACCATTCTGGTGCAATATGGGGATCAGAAGGCACCGGAAGGGGCAGAGAAGGCCATAACAGCTCCGGCAGCAGCGGCTAGTGGCGCAAGTGGAGCAACGTCGAATCCTCAGCCCGAATCGAAGAAATGAAGTAGTACCCACCTCGCGTAGCTCGCGCCATTTCCTATTGCTTCGTATCAGGGCACGACTTCACAGGATGCTGAAAAACTCGTTCCGCGCGCGCTTTGTAACAGGGCACGACTTCAGTCGTGCCGATAAGCCGCTCATTTTTGTCATCCCGAGCGGACTTTAGTCCGCGAGGGATCTGCTTTCCCGACTTTTTCAGCGCCCTGTTCAGTCGCGCCGCAAATTGCACAAGAAAAATCAGGCCTTCAGCCCCTGGATCCGGATGTCGGGGGCTAAAGCCCCCTTGTTAGGTATGGACTCTTTCGGCACGACTGAAGTCGTGCCCTGTTACGAAGCCACGCACTCGGGAGTTGGTCGGGACTGGGCGGCCTGCCTGATCATGAATGCCGGCACGGTAGGTCGGATGCCGCTTGTATATTACGAATGCCGATACGGCAGCGTTACCTTCACGCGACAGCCGCGCGCATCACCGCGATTGGCCAGCTCGATCGAGCCGCCGTGCGCTTCGGCGATCTGCTGCGAGAGCACCAGGCCGATTCCTGAACCGCCTGGCTTGGTAGTGTAGAAGGGCACAAACACATTGCTGGGATTGAGCAGGCCGATGCCGTTGTCTTCAACCATTAAAGCGACGTGATGATTGGTTTGCTCCCAGCGCACTCCAACCGTTGCCGACGACGGCTCGCTGGTTTGCGGCGATTGCGCCTGTTCCAGCGCGGCGTCGACTGCGTTGCGAACCAGATTGATCAGCATCTGCTCGATCAGGTCGGGATCGATCATCAAAATCAGATCGGGGCCGGGAGAGATGTCGACCTTCAGCCGCGTCTCCAGTGTGGCGATGCGCTCGATCAGCGGGCGTACTTCAACCGGCTGTAGCTTGGGCGACGGCATCTGCGCCAGCCGGCGATACGCCTGCAGGAAGCGATGCAGCGACGCGGTGCGCGACTCGATGATGTTCAGGCCGCGCTGGAAGTCGGCGTTCTGCGCGTCCGGCAACTCCTCCAGCGGCAGGCGCGACGACAGGCTGCCGGCAATCGAAATGATCGGCGCGAGCGAATTGTTCAGTTCGTGGCCGAGCACGCGAATCAGTCTTTGCCATGCGCTGCGTTCTTCCTCGCGCAGAGCGCGGCTCACGTCCGACAAAACGATCAGCGTGTGCGGCACGCCGTTCTGCCGGAAGGAGCGTTTGCGCACCATCCAGCGCGCGTTGGGAGCAGAGTAGGGCAGCGCGACCAGCGTCTCGTTGTCGGCTTCGAAGCAGGCATTCAGTTCGAGTTCGCTGGCGGTCTTGCCCAGCAAGCGTGCGGCCGGTTGCTGCAACAGGCGCTCGCCGGCGGCATTCATCAATCGCAGAACGTGATCGGGATCGAAGGTGAACAGCGGCGTGTCGATCTCTTCGACCACGCGGCGTAGCAGGGCCGTTGCTTCGATGGTCTGCACGCGCTGTTCAGTAAGGATGTCGGCGAGGGAGTTGATCTCCTGCGCCAGCTCTCCCATCGCGTCGTTAGGAGCGGCGCCGCGCGCGCGAAACGAGTAGTCTTCCTCGCGCAGCGCGCCGACCACGTTGGTCAATGTCTGCAAGGGACGTACGATCTGATCAAGCAGCGCGAGCGTCAGCACCAGCCAGAGAAACAGCTCCAGCACGGTAAGCGAGATCTTGGTGTCGCGGCTCCAGTCGTGCGTCCAGATGAGACTGGTGCCGAAGGCGACGCCCGGCAGCGCCGCCAGAACGGCAAACAACGCAATGCGTTTTTCGTAGAGCAGGTGGAAGCCGCGCCGGCGATGAGATTGGCTGTCGGCTGTGCGCCGTCGTTCCGCGGCAGGCTTGGTTGTCAGGGCAGCGAACGAGTCAGTACTTGGATCCGGCGCCGGTTTGGTAATCAGCGCGACAGGAGGCTTACCTTCGCCGCCTGAACTAGAGTCCATAGCGTTCCATCCGGCGATATAGCGCGCCGCGGCTCAGACCGAGCGCTTCCGCCGCCTGGCTCACGTTGCCGTGGAAGCGTTGCAGCGCCTTGCGAACCAGAATGCCTTCGACCTCTTCGATGCTCAGCTCTTCCAGATTGAGTCCCTGCGAGCGTTGCTGCACATTCAGCCCGAGATCGGAGACTTGAATTTCTCCCGTCTGGCACATGAGCACGGAGCGCTCCAGTGTGTGCTCCAGCTCGCGCACGTTGCCCGGCCAGGCGTACTGGATCATGGCTTGCAGGGCCGTCGGCGCGAATCCGTTGACCGGAGCGCGGTAGCGCGCAGCATAGCGCTTCAGGAAGTGCGCGGCAAGCAGCGGAATGTCCTCGCGGCGGTCGCGCAGCGGAGGAATGGGAATTTCGACGGTGTTGAGGCGGAAGAGCAGGTCCTCGCGGAATTGTCCGGCTGCAATCGCGTCCTGCAAGTTGCTGTTGGTCGCCGAGATCAGGCGGACGTTGATGTGCTTGGTGCGCGACGAGCCGACGCGCTCGATCTCGCCGGTCTCGAGCACGCGCAGGAGCTTTGCCTGCTGGCGAATCGGCACGTTGCCGATCTCGTCGAGGAAGATGGTACCGTTGTCGGCCAACTCAAAGCGCCCGATGCGATCCATGCGGGCGTCGGTGAATGCGCCTTTGACGTGCCCGAAGAGCTCGCTTTCGAAGGTGCCTTCCGGCAGCGCGCCGGTATTGACGGCGACCAGCGGCATCGAGGCGCGCGGCGACAGCGCATGCAGCGTCTGCGCGACCACTTCCTTGCCGGTCCCGTGTTCTCCGGTGATGAGGACGTTGGCGTCGGAGGGACCGATGCGGGCGATGGTTTGCAGCACCGGCTGCATCGCGGGAGCTTCCGCGATGAATTCGGGCCGGCCTTCGGCGCGCAGGAGTCTGGCTTCGGCTTCGAGCTGTTGCGTGCGCTGCAGAGCGCGATGCAGCTCGACCTGTGTGCGCAAGATCGCCAGCAGGCGCTCGTTCTCCCACGGCTTCTGGATGAAATCGCGCGCACCGCGGCGCATGGCTTCGACCGCCAATCCCACATTGCCCCACGCAGTCATGACGATGACAGGCATGTTGCTGTCGAGGGCGACGATTTCCGAGAGCAGGTCGAGACCCTCCTGGCCGGAAGTCGTGTCGCGCGTGTAATTGAGATCGATGAGCACCGCGTCGTAGAACTCGCTGGCCAAGGCCTCGCGAACGGCGGCAGGCGATTTCGCGGTGTCGACTGCGAAGCCTGCCGGGCGCAGCAACAACTCCAGCGCCTCAAGGATGTGCGGCTGATCGTCAGCTGCCAGGATGCGGCCGGTACGCTGGCGATCGCGCGCCTCGGAAGCGGCGTCGCGCGCGGGACCGGATTGGGTTGGTGTGCGTGGCACCTATCCTCCAAACTCCTACATTCAGTTACTAGACGCGGCGCTGGAGTGCCGCACTACTTTAACGTGCGACGCCGTCCACCGCGGCCTGGAGCTGAATGTTGTTTTCCTGCAGCGTGGTTCCAGTCGAGCGCTGCAATTCCAGCTTGGACTTTTGATACGCGGTGCTGGCATTCACCAGATCCAGTTCGGCGAGCGCCAGATCACGCTGCGCGGCGAGCGTCTGGAAGTTCGACCCAGCGCCCAGCGTTTGCTCCTGTTGCATGATGGAAAACGTTTTCTGAGCGAGATCGCGCGCCTTGCGAGCGGCATCCACGCGCGATCGCCCCTGCTCCAAAGCATACTCGGCGTTGCGGACTTCGATGCGAATCTGCTTCTTCAGTTGCTGTTCGCGCACCTCGGACTGGCGATACTCCAGCTCCGAACGATACTGATCGGCCTTTGCCACGCGATTGCGAATGGGCACGTTCAGGGTCAAGCCGACCAGATAATCCGGCGACGAACTGTTCCACGCGTCCTGAAAAGAGCCCCACCAGTTGGTAGGCACCAGTGGCGGATTGGGTCCCGCGGCAAAGTACGGGTTCAGATCGCCGGCAATTCCGCTGCTGCCATAAAAGCCGACCAGCGTCAGCGTGGGAAGAAGCGCATTGGCAGCGGCTTTGCGCGTGATCTCGCGATTGCTGAGATCGATGTCGGACTCCGCCACTTCTGGCCGGGTGCCAAGCGCCTCCGTGATGAGCTCCTGCGTCGGACGTTCGGGAATCTCCTGCACGGTTTCCAGCGTGTCGGTAGGAATCACCGGCATGGCTTCCAGAGTGGGATCGTCGAGATTCTTGGTCAGCGCGTTCTTCACCAGCGATTCCTGCAGCTGCAGCGTGGTCTTGGCCACGGTCAGATCCTGATCGCGTTTCGAGACTTCGGCTTCGGCGCGCAGCACATCCATCGCCGGAATCGCCTCGAGCTGGAGCTGCTTCTTCGCCGTGTCCAGGCTCTGCTGCGCGAAGGCGTACGACTGCTCCATCACCTTCTCGCCCTGATAGGCGCTGACCAGGTCCCAGTACATGTCGGCGATCTGGGTTACGGTCGAAATCACCTGCGACTTGAACGCGATGTCGGAAATTTTCTTGTTGTTCTTGGCGATACGCAGGTAGCGCAGGTTGGGCCCGGTTCCAAAGCCTGCCAGCAATTGCTGCTGGATGGTGAAACGATAGTAGGAGTTCAAGGTCGGATTCAGGCTGTTGAAGATACTGTTACTGGCGGTGCGGTTGTTGTCGACCTCGAGGCTGACGCTGGTACCGGTGGGGAACGCCTGACTGTAATTCAGGTTTACTAGGCCGATGTTGGTTTGCAGCGACGGAACGCCGTAGAGTGTGATGTTGGACAGCGGCAGCGTCTGGTGCTCCAGACTGGTGGTGCCGCTTAGGATTGGATCGTAAGACGATACGTTGGTACCAATGCCGAGCGTGGATTGCACCAGTCCGGACGCTCCAGCGCCCGCACCGCCCGCACCGCCTGTGGTGCCGCCGGCCCCCGCGCCGGGAGCGCTTGCTCCGTAACCGCCGACGCCGCCGCCGACCGTGCCCTGGACGATACCGGTATTGACGCCGCGAAAGAAGCCGCCGGCCTTGGTGCGCTGGATGTCAGTGTCGGCGATGGGCAAGTTGTAGCGCGCGATCGCCAGATCGAGATTGTTCTCCAACGCCAGATCAATAGCGTCCTGCAGCGAGATGTAGAGTTTGCCGTCGCGAATGAGCTGCTGCAGCCGCGGCGAGTTCGAAAGATCAGGTTTCGGAACCAGGCTCGGCAGGTAAGCGCGAACAGGGTTGCTGGAATACGGGATCGCCAGGTTCGCGGGCGTGCGAATCATCCCTCCCAGCGAAGAGGGCTGCGTCGTCATTGCGGGAGCCTGCTGCGGCGTGGGCGCGTTCGGCGTCTCCTGCTGCTGCGCAGAAGAATTGGAAGTCTGCTGTTGCGCAGGAGGATTCGTGGTCTCCTGCGGTGTTTGCGCCGAGACCAGCGAAGCACACAAAGCGAAGATGAGAATCGCGGAAGGCGAACGACGGGCCATCATGAACCGACCGCCTCCCCAGTGGGCGTTAACGCTGGATTGCCGGTGTCGCTGACGATCCAGCCGTCCTTCATTTGAATGGTGCGTGAGCCGTAGGAGGCATTGACCTCTGAGTGCGTCACCTGCACGATGGTCGTGCCTTCCTGATTTAGCTTGGTGAACAGTTCCATGATCTCTTTGGCCTGGCTGGAGTGCAGATTGCCGGTGGGCTCGTCGGCCAGGAGCAGCGCCGGACGGTGAATCACCGCGCGCGCGACGCCGACCAGTTGCTGCTGTCCGCCGGAAAGCTGGTTGGGATAAAGATCTTTCTTGGCGACAATCTGGAAGTGGTCGAGCGTTTCGGCGACCATGCCCTGCCGCTGGCCGCGCGGGATGTCTTTGTACGAGAGCGGCAGATCGATGTTCTCCTGCACGGTCAGGTCGTCGAGCAGGTGATAGCTCTGGAAGACCATGCCGATTTTGCGCTTGGCCAGCTCGGCGCGGTCTTTGCGCTTCATCAGGTGGACGGGCTGCTCGCCAAACCAATATTCGCCGGCCCATTGGTCGTCGAGCAGGGCGAGCACGTTCAGCAGCGACGACTTGCCCGCGCCCGACGGCCCCATGACGGTGACGAATTCGCCCTCGTTGATGTTGAGGTCGATGCGGCGCAACACCCACGTCTGCCCCGCTCCGGTTTTGTAACTGCGTTCGACGTTCTTCAGAGTGATCATGGTCTGGTAGTGCGGGCCTTCAGGCTCGCGATACGCGTGTCTGATTCTTTTTGCTCAGCCGCTGAGGTCAGAGACCTCAGCGGCTGAGCAGTCTTTTTGTTGCGGGCCGAGACGCAGGCCTAAAGGCCTGCTCTACCCTTACTCCCACCGCAGCGCCTTCACGGGATCGATCCTCGACGCACGACGCGCCGGAATATAGCTGGCGAACAATCCGCTGGCCAGCAACAGCACCGACACCGCGATGATTGTCGACACATCGTAGGGCACAACTCCGTACAAAAAGCTGCGCAGTACGCTGCTGACGGAGATCGCCGCGACTACGCCGATGCCAACTCCGATCCCCAGAAGAAAGACCGCCTGTCGCAACACCAGCGTGATTACATTGCTGCGCGTCGCGCCCAGCGCCATACGAACTCCCAGATCGCGCGTGCGCTGGCTGACGTTATAGGCGAGCAAACCGTAGATGCCGGCAATGGAGATCAGCAGCGCCGATCCGGCGAAGATCCACAGCAGGCGCACGGCCAGTGTCTGGCTGCCCAGCGAAGTGTCGACCAGATCCTGCATGGTGCGAATGTCCATCACAGCCAGATCGGGATCTAACTCGCGCAACGCGGAACGCAGGCTGGGAATGACAGCCGTCGGCGCGACATGCGTGCGCAATGCGACGTTAGTAAACGCCGTCATGATGGGCTGCATTTCGTCGCCCGGCACGAGTTGCGCATACGGGATATTGATTTCCGGCTGCGCGTCCGCGGACATCGACGTCTGGTGGGTGTTCTCGACCACACCGACGATGGTCACGACCGCGTGCGGACCGCTATCCGCAATCTTCAACTGCTGCCCCAGCGGATTCTGGCCGGGGAAATATTTCCGAACCAGCGCTTGATTCACCACGGCCACAGCAGCAGCAGCGGGCCCATCCGCATCGCTGATTAGCCTGCCTTGCAGTAAGCGAATGCCGAGGGTGCGATACAGGCTCGGGCTGACGACGCGCACATCGGCGACGGATTCGTTGGAGGGATCTTTGGGACGTCCGAGAATCTCAAATGAGCCGCGAGCCTGGAAGTTGGGCGACAAAGGCATCGCTGTGGTTATCGCCGCGGAGTCAACTCCGGGAAGGTGCGACAGCCGATCGAGCAACGGCTGATAAAACACCTGCGAGATATCCTTGCCGGCATATTTCCCGCCACTCCCCAACATGCCGCCGCTGGCCTGCGGTAGAAAGATCGGCGCGGTTATCACATTGTGGGGGACGAACCCCAGCGGCAAACTGCGCAACGCCAGCAGGCTGCGCAGCAGCAAACCGGCCGATATCAGGAGGAGCAACGAGAGCGCGATCTCGCCGACCACCAGCGCGTCACGAAAATATTTTTGCCGGCGGCTGGCGCCCGCGCTGGGAGTGCTTTCGCGCAGAGCTTCCTGCGCCGGCGCACGTGCAGCTTGCAGCGCCGGAACCAATCCGAAGAGTACTGCCGACAGGATGGAAAAGCCGACCAGCGCGGCAGCCACGCGAGCATCAATGTGAATGTGGCTGGAGAGCGGCAGGTACAGGTCGAGGTAAAACTTGAGCACGCGAACGCAGCCGAAGGCCAGCGCCAGGCCAAGGGCGGCACCAGTGAAGGCCAGTACCAGACTCTCAGTGAGGAATTGCCGGACCAGGCGCACGCGGTCGGCGCCGATGGCGCTACGAATCGCGATCTCGCGACGGCGTCCGGTAGTGCGCGAGAGCAGCAAGCTGGCGACGTTGGCGCAAGCAATCAGCCACACGGCCAGCACCGCGAACTGCAACGCCAGCAGCGCTGATCGTACTTTGCCGGTCAAGACATCGCGATAGCTCGTAACTTTGACGCGCTTGTCCAGTTCGAGTTTGGGATAAGCCTTGGCGATGTTTTCCTGAATGCCGCTCAGTTCGGCTTGCGCAGACGCGGCCGAGACTCCGGGTTTGAGGCGGCCCACGCTGGTCAGCGCCCGCGAATCGCGCGCTTCGTACGCCGGGCTGGATAGCAACGGCTGCCACACTGTGGGACCATCGCCCACCGAGGGAAACTCAAATCCCGGCGGCATCACTCCGATGACCGTGTAGACCTTTTCCCCCATCTTCAATGATTGGCCAATCACGTCGGCGCGCTTGTTGAAAAATTTCTCCCACGCCACGTCGTTGAGAAGGATGCCGTCGCCGTGGCCGGGTTGATCGTCTTCCGGCAGGAAGGCGCGGCCCAGCGCCGGCTGCACCTGCAAAACGGAAAACAGATTCGAGCTGCTCGCAATCACCGGAATGAAATCGGAGAATCCGGGAGGTCGACGCTGCGGATGCCTTCGGTGTACCAGCCGATCTCCTGGAAGGAATGGCTCTGCGCGCGCCAATCGCGAATGTCAGGCAGAGAGGAAATGCTGGCCATCGGGCCAGACAGGTCCTCGGGCCGCGACTCGCTCATCTGCAAGATCTGATTGGGCTTGGGAAACGGCAGCGGCCGCAGCAGCACCGCGTCGATCACCGCGAACATGGCAGCATTCACGCCGATGCCCAGCGCCAGCGTCAGAACCGTGACGGCGGCGAAGCCGGGATTCTTGCGCAGCTGGCGAAATGCGTAGCGAAGATCTTGGAGGAGTCCGGACATTTGTGTCGCTCGAGAGCTGGCATTTGGCAGTTAGCACTTAGCATTTGGCAAACGCGCTCAAGGTGAATCGCGTTACCAGGGCCTCTAACGATCCGAGATCCGCTCGCTTGTGAGCGCTTGCCAGGGACTCCTTGCGTTACTCTGCCGAATGCCAAGTGCTAAATGCCAAATGCTAAGTGCCAAATGCTAAGTGCCAAGTGCTAGGTGTTACTTTCCTGCATCAGGCGGCGGAGTTCTTCTTCGGCTACGACCTTGCCGTCGAACAAGTGCACTTCACGCTGGGCGTGCGCGGCAAAGCGCGGATCGTGCGTCACCATGCAGATGGTCGCACCCTCGCGATGCAGCTTCTGCAACAGCTCCATCACCGCTTCGCCGTTGCGCGAGTCGAGGTTTCCAGTCGGCTCGTCGGCCAGCAGGATGGACGGCGAACCTGCCAGCGCGCGGGCCACAGCGACACGTTGCTGCTGACCGCCGGAGAGCTGCGAGGGATAGTGCCGCAGCCGATGCGCCATGCCGACGCGCTCCAGCGAATCGAGCACGCGGCGCTTGCGCTCGGCGCCGGGCATGCCGTCGCGATAGGTGAGCGGCAGCTCGACGTTCTCGTAGACCGTGAGATCGCCGATGAGGTTGAAACTCTGGAAGATGAAACCGATCTCGCGGTTGCGAATGCGCGAGCGATCGCCGAAATCGAGGTTCTCGACCGGCTGGCCATTGAGGCGATAGTTGCCGCCGGTGGGCGTGTCGAGCAGTCCGATGATGGAGAGCAGCGTCGACTTGCCGCAGCCCGATGGGCCGGACATCGCGACGTATTCGCCCTTGCGAACCATGAGGTGAACGCCGGCCAGCGCGTGGGTCTCGACCTCGTCGGTGTAGAAGACCTTAGTCATGTTTTCGATTTCGATCAGCGGAATTCCAGCTTCGGTCATGTGTTTGTCCAATCGTGGGGCTTTTTAGCTGTTAGCGAGCCCGTGATGAGTTACGTGTCCTCGACGATCTTCGTTCCAACTTGGCCGCATGTGCCGCCCCTAAAGGGGCTCAAATCTTAAAGGTGCGCTTACCCAGCGCTGAAGCGCTGGGCTATCATCTTTCGCGCCTACGGCGCTCGGTTCGTGGTTGCTCGCACTACACTGCCGAAAGCACATCTCTTCCGGTGGCAAACAACCGGCTGTCAAGAGCCAGAAGCTAAGAGCTAATCGCTGCCTTATTCCAGCCTCACTCGATCCGTGTTATCCCAGCGCGACATGTCGGAGAGAATCACGGTGTCGCCTTCCTTCAATCCGGAATCGATCTCGATCTGGTTCACCGACGCTTTGCCGGTCTTCACCTGCACGCGCGACGCGCCGTTGCCCGTCGGGTCGAGCTTGAACATCGAGATGGTGCTGCTCTCCTGGCCGAATGCCGGACGGCCGACGTACAACACGTTGTCCAGTTTCTCGAGATCGATAGTGCCGTCGACGCTCAGGTCGGGACGCGCGCCCTTGGGCAGCTCGCCGGTCAACTTCACGTCGACCGTAACCGTGCCGTTCTGCACCGCAGGATCGACGCGGCTGACTTCGCCTGCGATCACACCGTTGTGCGTGTCGACGGAAGCGGGCTCGCCGATCTGCACGTCGCGCGCCTGCGTCTCAGGAATCTTCAGCTCGGCCATCAGGTGATTGGGCTGGACGATCTTCGCCAGCTCGGTTCCCGGCAGCACATGCTGTCCGACTTGCAGCGGCATCTCGACCAGCACGCCATCGACGCCAGCGCGCACCTTCAGCTTGTCCAACTGCTGCTGCTTCAATTGCGCGAGCGCGCGCATCTGGTCGACCTTGGCTTGCTGCACGGCAAGCTGGGACGCGATGGCTTCCTTATTGACCTTCAGCCGCTCGTCTTCGATCTGATCGCGCGTGACCATCTCCTGCGCTTTGCCGGCCGAGGCCTTCGCAGCCAGGCCGGAGATCACGCCGAGATCGTAGAGCGACTTGTCGGTCTGTGCCTGGCGCTGCGCTTCGTTGTAATCGGCATTCACCGTCGCCGCGCCGGCCTTCTCGTTCATCAGATCGCTGTCGAGCTTGACCCTGAGGCTCTGATACTCGGCTTGAGCGGCTTTCACCTGCAGCTGGGCGTCGAGCGCCTCCTGCTCGAGTTGCGGATTGACCATTTCGACAAGGATGGTATCGGCGGTAACTTGCGAGCCGGGGAGCTTATCAATGCGAATGACGGTAGCTTCAGTTTCCGCCGGGATCTGGCGAACATCCTCGTGGCTGGGGATCAGGGAGCCGAGGCCGCGCACCTGGCGCAGCATGGAGCCGCGCTTCACGGTGTCGGTCCAGATGGTGCTGCGGTCGACGGTGGGCGCTGCCGGTTTCAGGCGCGAAATGCCCACCGTGACTCCTACCAGCACGATCAGCGCAACAACCGACCAGATGATCTGACGGCGGCGCTTTTGACGTTTTAATTCAGGACGGGCGATATCCATTACGTAGTCCATTGTGCAAGCGGAGAGCCATTTTTGGAGACGCGTAATTGCTGTGGGATCAGTCAGTTACGGGCAGTTGCGCGACGAGCGAGAACGACGGTTCTGTCCTATGCCGGATAAAAGTGTCCGAAAGCGGACAGCAGCATTCTATGCCCAGATCAGGGCCGGAAAGGATGTGAAATAGGGGAGAGCTCCATTAAACCGCGGTAGGAACCGATGAGACCGCATGAGAACCAGCTTCCAGGTTCGTCCGCGGAGTGCGACTGCCGAGAATCGAGCGCGGTAGGCGCGGCGTCATGACAGCCCAGGACGGAGCCGCAGGCGGAGTCCTGGGTCTGGTGGGAAATGAAGCAGAGTCCCCCGGGGACGGCACGCTTCTCCCGCATACACCGAAGGCCAATGCTCGTTGCTAATCGCTAATTGCTAGCCTTCAGTCTTCGCCGTGCGACATGACGTGATTGTTGGCGAGGTACTTGGTGCGGATCTCGCGCAGCTTGTCGACATGCTGATCGCTGAGCGGCTGCTGGCGGCCGAGCATATGCGTGACCAGAGCGATCTTGGCGAAGTGCTCGACGGTTTCCATGTTCATGTAGGCGTTGAGCAGGTCGACGCCGTAGGTCACCACGCCATGGTTCGCCATGAGAATGGCATTGTGGTCGGGCACGAGGGGCGCCAGCGCTTCGGCCAGTTCGGGCGTGCCAGGAGTTTCGTAGTTGGCCAACGGCACCGAGCCCAGGGTGACGATCAGCTCCGCGCAGAGCGCGCGATCGAGCGCCAGTCCTGCGGCGGCAAAGCCCGTGGCCGTCGGAGGATGGGCATGCACGACCGCGCCAATATCGCGGCGCTTGCCATAGATCAAAAGATGCATGGCGATCTCGCTGGAGACGTCGCGAGCGCCGCTCAACTTCTTCCCTTGCCGATTGACGATGACCAGGTCGTCGACCTCGATGAGGCCTTTACTCATCAGCGTCGGCGTGCTGAGGATGTTGCCGTCCTCCAGGAGAACGGACAGATTGCCGTCGGTTGCCGCCACCAGTCCAGCCTGGTGCAGCAATTTGCCGAAGCGGACGATCTCTTCCCGATGCTGCTGCTCCGTTTTCATGCAGACGAGAGGGTACCTAAAACACGGCGATACTGTATCGTACCGCAGCTTTTGGCTGCCCGGAAAGGGAAGAAAAACATTCCGATGTGACCTGTGCACTACCCAGACAGGCGCAGGTTGAGATTGCGAGACAATGGTGACGTGCTGGTTTCTGATTTCGACTACCACCTGCCCGAGGAATTGATCGCCCAGCAACCGCTGGCGGACCGCGCCGCCTCACGCTTGCTGCATGTGGAGCGTGGGCTGGATGGCGTGCAAGACCGCTATTTTCGGGAGTTCCCCGATCTGTTGCGGCCGGATGATCTCGTGGTTTTCAACAATACCAAGGTCTTTCCGGCGCGGTTATACGGACACCGCAGCGGCTCGCGGGCGCAACGCGTGTCACAGCAGAATCCGGCGACCAAGGATTTCCTGCGCGGCAAAGTCGAAGTGTTGTTGACGAAGCAGATTTCCGACTCGCCAATGGAATGGGAGGCGCTGGTGCATCCCGGGCGGAAGCTGGGAGTCGGCGAGCGCGTTTATTTCGGCGGCGAAGCCGATGAGGCGTCGCATGAGCTGGCGGCTGAGATCGTCGGGCGGGGCGAGTTCGGCGAGCGGCAACTGCGCTTCGACTCCAGTCGACGATTTCTTCGCGGTGCTCGGCCGCATTGGCCATGTTCCGCTGCCACCGTATATTGATCGCCCTGATTCAGCTGAAGATCGAGAGCAATATCAGACGGTCTACGCCAAGCCGGTCGGCTCGGTTGCCGCGCCCACAGCGGGTTTACACTTCACCGACGAGATCCTGGAGCGCATCCGGCAGCGCGGCATCGAGACGGCGGAGGTCACGCTGCACGTGGGGCTGGGAACGTTCCAGCCGGTGCGGGAAGAGGTGGTCGAGGAGCACAAGCTGCATACGGAACGGTATGAAATTTCCGTGGAAGCGGCGGAGAGAGTTCAGAGCGCGCGCGAAGCAGGAAGAAGGATTGTTGCGATCGGGACAACGACGGTGCGGACGCTGGAGTATGCAGCAAGAAAATCCCCACCCGAGCAAAACCGGATCGAGCGGAGCGCGCAGAGCCAGTCTCCCGTTGTGACGATTCCGTCAGAGGGACGTATCAGGGCTCAGCGCGGTGAGGCGGACATCTTCATCTATCCGGGATTCGAGTTTCGTGTGGTGGGTGCGATGCTGACCAACTTTCACCTGCCGAAGTCGACGCTGCTGATGCTGGTCGCGGCCTTCGCCGGGCGCGAACGAATCTTGAAAGCGTACGAGCATGCCGTCCAGCAGCGATACCGGTTCTACTCGTACGGCGATTGCATGTTTGTGGAGTGAGAGACTGCAGACCGAGTTGCGGGTCCGGTGTGACGGGTGGTGTAGCAGCCTTTAGGATCTACGTAACAACTGTTCCGTCCCACATTGTGGGACTATGCTCTTCGCAGCCCAGTACGCGATCTTCCAACTGACAACTGACAACTGCTTCTAGAACTGACGAATGGCATCGCCCAGAGCGGTGATGCTAGTGTCGGTTTCCAGCATCTCGACTCGCTGCTGATCGACGATGTAGTAAACGTAGTTGCGCGCGCCGTCCGAAGTAGTCATCTTGCCTGTTGCGCGGCCGAGCACGGTAATGCCAACGCTATAACTGCCTTGCAACGGCAGATCGGAGAAGACACCGGTCGGATCCTTGTTGTCGAGCGTGCCGGAGAGAGCGCCGGCGCCATTGGCCGAAATCTGGCCGCTGACGCTGATGCTGTTGCCCGGCGAAATTATGCCGCCGGCGGTGAAGTAGCCGTACTGCTCGTTGCCGTAACTGCCTGCCCAGCCCAGATTCCCCTGCGACGCGATCGCGTTATTTTGCGCGTAAGCCGAGCCGCCGCCGGAGGTGGTAGTTTCCTGGTCGAGGTAGTACGCCTGCGAGGGTGAGATCAGGTACATGCTGAATGGAAGCGAAGCCGACGAAGTATTCAGCGAGCCGGAGACGTAGCCGCTCGCACTCAAGCTATAAGCGCCCGTCACGAACGAAAAGCTGACATTGCCGGTGTCGTTGATATCAAGATAGCCGCCGGGAATGTTCCCGCCCGAGGCATTGATCAGAAGAAGCGCATTGGACGAGCCGCTCTGCGATCGGGCCGAAGTTGCGATGACGTAGTTGCCATTGAAGTCGGAAGCGGCAAACGAGGGCTGGGTCTGCAGATCGGCACTTCCCAGGAACGGCGCGCCTTTGTCAGGACACAGGAAGCGATACCGGTTCGCCGAAACCGCGTAGTAGACCAGGTCGGATGAGCCGGTATTTGCGGAGAACGAGCCGGTACCGCGTCCCAAATTGTCCGGGGTGCCGTACGAGCCGCTCAAAGCCTGGCTCGTCGTGACTGTGCCAGCGCAATTCTCGTCCTGCAATCCGCTGATGGCGTTGCCGCTGACTACGAAGAGGCCGATGGAGTTCAGCGCTCCACAGGCAGAAGTCGTGCCGGTAAAGCCGAAGGCGTAATTGCCGGAAGGCGCGCCGACGCCCGCGGTTTGCAGCTCGAGGCTGCCTGCGGCATTGATCACAGCGTTGTCCATCTCGTTCAGGCCGGCGTTGTTGCCCGCCCGCATCGCGAACGCATAGGAGAAGGTGCCCAGCGAACTGCTGAGGCTGAGCGTGCCACGGCCATCGGGTCCAACTGCGTAGGTTCCGGTGAGCGACGACGTGTGCGCGTATCCCGAGCTGAGGTCGTTCAGATCTTCCTCGCCGCCCGTGATGTTGCCATTGCCGTCGGCGGTAATCGCTCCCGCGGCGTAGAAGGGCGCGCCGCTGGCATCAATGCCCCGCAGGCTGAGAACGTAGTTGCCGCGCAGCGAGGAGTTGTTGAAGACGACCGAGGTCACCGTGAGAATCGAGTTGGCTGAATAATTCGTGGCCGCGAATAGCACTGCGGTGACGGTCACGTTGGGCGGTTGAGGCACAACCGCCGGCGCGGTGTAGACACCGTTGATGTCGATGGTTCCGGTCAGCATGTTGCCGCCGAGAACGCCGTTGACCTCCCAAGTCACGGTGTCGTCGACGCTATTGGTAACCGTGGCGGCGAACTGCTGGTTCGCTCCCTGCTGCACATTTACCGTGGCCGGCGAGACCATGATGGTAGGGGTCACCGCCAGAGATTGATAGATGCCGTTGCCGCCGCCGCAGCCGGTCAGCACGAAGGCCAGAAGTACCGCAGCGCCGGCGAGCATTGCTCGTTTCATCGCGAAGCTCATGGAAATTGGTGCGACGGATGATACCGGAGCAATGTGAAAAGAGATGCGTGGGCACGCGTCTTTACCGAAAATTCATCTTCGAGGGGAGAACGCGGGCGGGCCCGATGCCCGCCCCGAGATTGAGTTTTAGACAACCGCGGCGCGATGGCTGTGCTCATGCAGCGCCGTCGGCGCGTACTGGATGGCCAGCAGCGTTTCGTCGTCGAAGCGCTCGTTGCGGCCGCGGAAACCGTCGAGATGCTGCTTGCAAGCGTCGACCAGTTGCATCGGGCATCCCGCACCGTTCTGCTCGATGATCGTCTGGAGGCGCGCGAGACCGTATTCGTCGCCGGCAGTCGTTTTCCGCTTCGGAGATGCCGTCGGTGTAGAGCACCAGCGTGTCGCCGGCATGCATGCGCGCGCGTGCGGGAGTGAAGAGCTGATCGTCGAACATGCCCAGCGGCTGGCCGGTGCTTTCGATGAAGCGAGTTCCCGTCTTGCCGGCAAGCATCACCGGAAGATGGCCGGCGTTGACGATCTCCAGATCGCCGGCGATGGTCGACTTGCCGAAGACCAGCGTGGCGTATTGCGTGGGCAGGGCGCTCTGGCGGAAGAGCCGGTTGGCGCGCGTCATAAGTTCGGCCGGTGCTCAAGCCCACAGGAATGAGCGAGCGAAATATGGCGCGAAGGTTCGAAGACAGCATCGCCGCAGCCACGCCTTTGCCGGAGACATCGGCCATGACGAAATACAGATCGCCATCGTTGCCGGCGATGAGATCGCAGTAGTCGCCGCCGACGACGCCGGCCGGCTGATAGTGGTAGGAGATGTCCCAGCCGGGGAAGGCGACGTCGCACGGTGGGAGCAGGCCTTTCTGGATCTGCGCGGCCAGCTCAAGGTCGTACTCGAGCGCGCGTTGCTGCTTGGGAGTGAGGCAATCCAAACAGACGCGGGCCAAGGGATTCTCGCGTAGCCGCTCGTCTTCAACCGTGCCCTCGCAGATTTCGCACACGCCGAAGGTGCCATGATCGATGCGATGCAGAGCGCTGTCGACTTCTTCCAACAGCGCGAGCAGGCGCTCGCTCTGGTTCTCGCCTACTACTTCGCTAAGCCGGGCGCGTCCGGCCAGCAACTGCTCGCGGACACCGTTTACATATACCGTTTCACCGATTGCCATAGCTAACCGCCTTATACGTGTTAGAGGGTTAAGAGGGGTATCCGGATGCAGGTTTTTGTGCGATTCGGATACGTTTTTTCGCTTCTGGAAGAAGAGTTTATGCCTGTTTTGTGGGGGCGGCGTCCCGGACCTTGCGGGCAAAAGAAGAATTCACCACGGAGGCACGGAGGGCGCGGAGAAGAGCAAAAATTCAACGAACTGTCATTCTGAGCGGAGGCGGCATGCTGTTCGCAGCTGGAGTCGATGGCACCCCTGACCGGCAAGCATTCTCGTTGCGATAGCGGTCCTTCGACTGCGCTCGGCGTTCGCCTCGCTCCGCTCAGGATGACAAATCAGGACTGACGGACCCCGCAGCGGCGGAGCCGCGACATTTGTTTTAGCCGTGGCCGTAAGCCCGCGGTGAAGGTGTGTGTTGGAGGATGTAGCCGCGGAGCGGCGACACGTAATCATCATGAGGTAACGAGGGACGTGCCGCCACTCCGTGGCTCGGCTCTCATCGTCGGCCGTGACCGCGGGCTTACGCCCACGGCTAAAACAAATGCCGCCCTTCGGGTTCGGTCGGGATGACAAATCGGAGGGACGCTCGCTCTACGATGTCAGGAATAAGGCGGCGTGCGGTCAGCACACGCCGCTGGGCAGCGAATCCTTCAACCGTTACTGCTTACGCCTCAGGTTTCGGCAATGTGCTTGATGCTCGACACTTTGATGTCCGGCGCCTGGTGCGCGGTCGAGGCAGCGCCCTGTTGCGTGGTGGAAGTCGTCTTGGTGCCCTCGGTGCCGGTTACCTCAATCTCGTGACCGACATGGGGCTTGAGCTTGTTGGCATAGCCGGTGAGCAGGTGTTCCGTGCCGTTGCTTTCGGTGAGGATGTAGTGTTGCCGCGAGTACGAAAGGCAGCCGGTGATGGTTTTCGTGCTCGACATTTGGCCTGCGTCCTGCGCGTACAGGCTGATTGCGAAGATTCCCAGTCCAAGGACCAGCAAAGCTCTGCGCATGGCATCTCCTTTTCTTTGGAACGGTTCGGGCAATTGCAGCATTCATCTTATTGCAATAATCGCTCTACCACGCCATAACTTTCGTTGAGCGCGGAGTCGAGCGCGGCGGGATCTTTGCCGCCGGCCTCGGCCATGTCGGGACGGCCGCCGCCGGAGCCGCCCACTTTCTTCGCGACTTCGGCGATGATCTTGCCCGCCTGCACGCGCGAGGTCAGGTCTTTGGTGACGCCGACGATCAGCGCGACCTTGCCGTCGCTCACCGATCCCATGACGACCACGCCCGACCCCAGCTTGTTGCGCAGGTTGTCGACCAGCGTGCGCAGCTGCGTACGTTCGAGGTTGTCGGCGCGCGTGGCCAGGACTTTCACGCCTTTGACTTCGCGCACGTTCTCCGTTGCCGACGACACCGACGACGCAGCCGACTTCATGCGCGCCTGCTCCAGCTCTTTGCGCAGCTTCTTCAGCTCGTCTTCGCGGCGCTCCAGCTCGCGCTTCAACGCGTCGGCGGGAGACTCGTCATCGCCGCGCACGAGTGTGGCGACAACGTTTTCCAGCTTGTGATCTTTCTGGAACTCGCGCAGCGAGCCTTCGCCGGTCACGGCTTCCAGCCGCCGCACGCCGCTGGAGACGCTGCCTTCTTTCAGAATCTTGATCAGCCCGATCTCGCCGGTTGCGGCGGTGTGCGTGCCGCCGCACAGCTCGGTGGAGAAGTCGCCGATGCGGATGACGCGCACGCGATCGCCGTACTTCTCGCCGAAGAGCGCCATCGCCTTGTACTCGTTGACGGCGACGTCGATGGGCACGTCCTCGATGACCTCGACGCGATCGTTGCGCAGGACTTCCTTGTTGGCGAGGTCTTCGATGTCCTGCAGTTCCTCGTCGTCGAGCGAGGCGAAGTGCGAGAAGTCGAAGCGCAGGTGGCCGGGATCGACCAGCGAGCCCGCCTGCTTCACGTGCGTGCCCAGCACATTGCGCAGCGCGGCGTGGAGAAGATGCGTGCCGGTGTGGTTGCGCATGGTCGAGCGGCGGACTTCGTCGTTGACCATGGCGTCGACCTTGTCGCCGACGTGGATGGTCTGCTTGGCGACGACGCGATGCGCGCGCACGCCCTGCACGGGATAGGTCGCGCCTTCGACCTCGGCGACGAGCGTGTTGTGATCGTCGCCGTAGAGCCAGCCGACATCGCCGACCTGTCCGCCGGCGTCGGCGTAGAAGGGCGTGTGGTCGAGCACGATCTCGCCACGCTCGCCGGGCTTGAGCTCGCGGACGCCAACGCCAACTTCGCCTGATCCCATGCGCCCGCTCATAGTCTGGAATGTGTCTGATCCGCTTGTTACGACCGTGGGCTTGCCACTCTTGATGATGGCCAGAACTTCAGCGCCGGTGGAGAGCGTCTTGTGATAACCCTCGAACTCGGTGCGAGGAAGCGATTGGTAGACGGGGCTAGCCATCGTCTTTGCGCCGCCCTTCCAAGACGCCTGCGCGCGACGGCGCTGCTCTGCCATAGCCGCGTCGAAACCGACGGAATCGAAGTCTATGCCAGCGTCACGAGCCGCGTCCTCAATGAAATCACGTGGCAGTCCGAAAGTGTCGTAAAGCTTGAATGCTTCGGCTCCGTCCAGGCGTGGCTTGATGGAAGAGTATCGAGCCTCGATCTTTTCAAGAAAGCCGCCCTTCGCATCGGGCGAAGAATCGATGTGCGCGTAGGCGCGTCCTTGATTGGCTCCCTTTTCTATTAGCTCGTCGAAAGCAGCATTCATACGGGACCGAAAGTCGGGATTGGACTTCACCCACTGTTCGTTTTCGGGCGCGCTCATGAACTCGTTCAGAGCCTCAAGAGCCGCAGCCCGGTGCGCCTCACCCGTAGCCCTCTTGATGAGTTCCTGCAACCGGATCAACCCAATATCCAGCGTGTGCGCAAACCGCGTCTCTTCGCCTTTGATCATCTCTGCGACGCGATTTGCGCTCTCGACCAGCTCGGGATACGCATCCTTCATTAGGTCGCACACGGCGTACACCATCTCGAACAAGAACGGTTTCTCCTGTCCGAGCAATCGTCCGTGACGAATCGCGCGGCGAATGATCTTGCGCAATACGTAGCCGCGGCCGTCGTTCGCGGGCAGCACGCCATCGGAGATGAGGAATGTTGACGCGCGAGCGTGGTCGGCGATCACGCGTAGCGATGCGGCCTGCTTATGGCTCTGCTCGACATCTTCTCTTTTCGTCTCAGTCTCAAGCGACGTGCCCGTCAGCTCTGCCGCGCGCTTGATTAGCGGCTGTAAACAGGTCCGTCTCGTAATTCGAGATCACGCCCTGCATTACTGCGGTCACGCGTTCCAGGCCGGCGCCGGTGTCGATGGAAGGCTTGGGCAGCGGGCGCATCTCGCCATCGGGCTGCTTGTCGAACTGCATGAAGACCAGGTTCCAGATTTCGACGTAGCGGCCGCACTCGCAGCCGAACTGGCAGTCGGTGTGGCCGGCGTCGCTCGCCTCGACGCCCATGTCGTAATGGATCTCGCTGCACGGGCCGCAGGGGCCGGTGTCGCCCATCATCCAGAAGTTGTCCTTCATGCCCATCTCGTAGATGCGATCCAGCGGGACGCCATCTTTTTCTAAAGTCGCGCGCCAGTGGTCGTAGGCCTCGTCGTCGCGCGCGATGCCCTGCTCGCCCTTGAAGATGGTGACGTAGAGCTTGTCCTTGGGGATGCCGTACCAGTCGGGCGAGGTGACCAGCTCCCACGCGTAGGCGATGGCCTCCCGCTTGAAGTAGTCGCCGAAGCTGAAGTTGCCCAGCATCTCGAAGAAGGTGTGGTGGCGATTGGTGAAGCCCACGTTCTCCAGGTCGTTGTGCTTGCCGCCGGCGCGCACGCACTTCTGCGACGAGGTGGCCCTGTTGTAATCGCGCTTCTCGAGGCCGAGGAAGACGTCCTTGAACTGGTTCATGCCGGCGTTGGTGAAGAGCAGCGTGGGGTCGTTGGCCGGGACGAGCGAGGAGGAGTGGACTTGTTTGTGACCCTTGGAGACGAAATAGTCCAGAAACATGCGGCGAACTTCAGAGCCTTTGAGCGTGCGAGAGGGCATGGCGATAAGAAAAGTCTAACAGCTATCGGCTGTCGGCTATCAGCCGTCGGCCAAGGCCAGTCACCACGCTGTCATCCCGACCGAGGACTTCAGTCCGACCGAGGGATCTGCGGTCCGTTGTAGTGGCGGAATAGATGCGATTGCGCCGCTGCGGACCAACCGCAGATCCCTCCGCTCCGCTTCGCTCCGGTCGGGATGACAGCGCCATTAGGACCTGCGGTCCGTCACGAGTGTGATGGCACTCACTGCAATCAGAAACGGCGGCGGCCAGGATTGCGGTCATGAGAGAGCACCGCTACGCTGTCTACATCATGGCCAGCCGTTCGCACAACTTCTATGTGGGCGTCACCAATGACATTGGCAGGCGTGTGCGGGAACACAAGCGGCTATGTGAAGGGTTCACCGCGCGATACAACATCGATCGGCTGGTCTGGTACAAGATCTATGGCGACATTCGCGACGCGATCGCGCGAGAGAAACAGATCAAGCCGTGGCGGCGGGAGAAGAAGATTCGGCTGATTGAGTCGCTGAATCCGACCTGGCAGGATTTGTCGGAGGAGTGGGGAAAGCCGATTCCGCCACTGCGGAGGACGGCAGATCCCTCGGTCGGGCTGAAGCCCTCGGTCGGGATGACAAAATCGTAGGGAAGGCCGCTCGGGTCGGGATGACAGATCGCAAGGGCGAACCGCAGATCCCTCGGTCGGACTGAAGTCCTCGGTCGGGATGACAGCGATTAAGGGTGGGGGCGCTTTGGCTGAGCCGACGCCTGACAGCCGATAGCTGACAGCCCTTCCGCACCCTTTTCGCCAATTGACCGCCGGCGCCGGTCCAGCCGATAATCTTTGTGCCTGACGATTTCTGCTGCTCGCAAGGTGGCTGGCTGTGACCGAACCAAACAAGAACGCCCGCCGTCCCTTCCAGACGGCCGGGGAGCGGCTCGACGATTTGCTGGGCGATGCCTCGACACGCATCGAGGAAGAAACCCAGACGCTGATCAACTACATCAACGACGAGCTGGTGCCGGCCATTCGCCAGCACTCGACCAAGGCGCTGCGCGTGGCCAGCGAGAAGCTGCAGCAGGCCGCCGACCACATGGACTCGCGCAAACAAAAGCCGTAGCAGGTTTCGCGACGGATGTGCCGTCCCTGAAGGGACTCCGATTCTTTTCCCACTCAACCCAGCACTCCGCCTGCGGCTCCGTGCCGGGCTATGCTATGGCGTGCCAGCGGCACTGGATTTTCGCGAATCGTATTCCACCGCCGTGCTCGTAACACAGTTCTCACGCAGACACTTTAGTCCGACCGAGGGATCTGCGGTCCTTTCGACAACGCACCCAGCGCCGCCCGGAAGATCGCGTCGAAGTTCTCCCGCCCGGCGGACTGCACCGCGCGCCCCACAGCTTTCTCCGCCATCGCACGCTGATATCCCAGATTCGTCAGCGCCGAGATGACATCCTCTTCTTCGGCCGAATGCGTCACCACCGCCGGCGGCGCGCCGAAGCCTTCCAGCTTGTCGCGCAGCTCCACGCACATACGCTCAGCGGTTTTGCGCCCGATGCCGGGAATTCTCGTCAGCCGTGCAAAGTCGTTGCCGCGGATCGCGCCCACGACGTCGGCGGTCGCCACGCCACTCAGAATTTTGATCGCAAGCGTAGGTCCGATGCCGCTCACCGTGATCAGCTTTTCGAACAGCTGCTTCTCTTCGGCGCGCAGAAATCCGTAGAGCGCCAGCGCGTCCTCGCGGACGTGGGTGTGGATGTGGAGCGCGACCTCCGCGCCGGTCGCCGGCAGCTCCGAAAATGTCGGGATGGTGATGACGACGTCGTAGCCGACGCCGCCGGCCTCAACAATGGCCTGGTTGGGATGCTTCGAGATCAGCCGTCCGCGCAAATGTGCAATCATGAGTCAGTGGCTAGTGGTCAGTGGCTAGTGATCAGTTACGGCGCAGCTTTTACTATCCACTAACCACGATCCACGATCCACTGCCTTACTGCCTTCTCCGGTGGTACACCGCAAACTCGAATCCCGGATTCGGAGGGAACAGCTCGCTGATCTTCCGCAGCCGGTCGGCCAGCGCATCTGGAGCCAGCAGCGGATAGTCGCGCTCGCGCAGGTCCTGGTAGTCCACATCGAGAAACAGCGACAGCATGTACACCGCGATCGCATCGGAGAAGGTCGCCAACAGATATTCGTGCCGCGCCTTCTCGGCTTCGGGACCATTCGTGGTCGCCACCTTGCGCAGTTCGTAGGCGTCGAGCGAAGTCTCGCCGCGCGCCCGGCCCTCCACCTGCTTCCACACCAGATCCGAGAATTCCTGCGAGACGCCCACGCGGTCCACAAAGTTGTGTCCCACGTTGATGAAGAATTCGAAGGCGATGGCGAAGCTGTCTTCCATCAGCCGGGTGGAGATGAAGACGCACTGCGAATCGCCCAGCGTCTGGTTGCGATGGCAGACGGCGCTGTCGGAAAGCTGCACATCGTAGCGGTCGGCGATCATCGTCTCATCGCCCAGGTTGAGCGTGAGCGGCACAAAGTAATACGCCTTGCGATTGAGCGCCGCAGCAATGGTTCGCGGCACCGCGTTGATCATCCGCTCCAGATCAGCGATCCCGGCAGTCACTTCGCCCATCACGGCATAGCAGATGCCGTTGCCGGCCTGCGTCACCGGCGCCATGCGCACCACTTCCGCCGGAGTTCGGGTTACAGCCTGCGACGTCGAAGCCATTAAAGATCGATTGTAACGCACAGGTGACTACGCCGGTCTTTGCCATACGGTCGGTAAGGGCTCAATTTGAAATTCCGCTAATTTGGGTGGAGCACGCCTTTCAGGCGTGCAGTTGAGATACGCTGATGCCTCGGCTTCAGCCGCTGAGGTAAAGGTTAGATTTACCTCAGGCGCTAAAGCGCGTGTCGAGTTGGGGCGGCAATTTGCACGCCTCAAGGCGTGCTCCACCCGACCTGCTTTGAGCGAGTGAATTTCAAACTGACCCACTACAATCCGTTCGCCTCTTTTGCGAACAAATTCATCTGGAAAACGCTTCCAGTAGTAGTACAATCCTCGCCCAGATATTCGCGAGAGGCCTCTCGGCGTTTTTCCTGCTCTGCTGATTCGCTGCCAGGCGCCTTGACTCATCCTCCTCCCGCGTCGCTAGTCGCGCACGTTCTTTCCAGGGCCACGAACGTTCACTGACATTGCGAGGAGACAAGCCGATGCATAGCCGAGGACAGCATTTCATTTCCCTGTTTCGCGCAATCATTCGGGCAGCGGTCACTGCATTACTGATAACGTTGGTTGCGCTTCCTGTCGCCGCACAGAGTTCCGTACCAGCATCGGCGGTTCAGGCTGCCAAGCTGTCGCAGTTCGCCCAGCGCCTCGCTCATCCGGCATCGCCGCCTAATCCAGCGCCGGTTCATCAAGCGTCTCGCCCTGGCCCGCCGCAAAGCGATCTGATCTACGAAAACGGTCCCATCAACGGCAACACCGACGCCTGGAACATCAACTATGGATCTGTGATCAGTGATACCTTCACCACCAACGGCACTCAAGTCACTGGAATGACCTTTGCGGCATGGCTATATCCGAACGACACAATGTACTTTGCCGAGGTGTCCATCACCGCGGAGCCAAACGGCGGACAAACCTACTTTGACCAGGTCGTCACTTTCACTCAGGGACCATGCACCTATAACCAGCTCGGCTACAACATCTGCACCGAGACCAGCGCGAACTTCACCAGTCTTGAGCTGGAGCCGGGAACCTATTGGGTGAACGTGCAGAACGCCTCCATTACCAACGACGATCCCGCGTTCTGGGACGAGAACAGCGGAGTCGGATGCATGTCTTCCGGCTGCCCGTCGCAAGCCGAGGCAAACTACGTGGGCACCATCCCCTCGGAATCGTTTACGCTGCTGGGGAACAACGATCCAGCGCCCCAGTGCTTTAAGTCACAAGACAATCTCCAGATCATCTCTAACTTCACCCAGATGCAGGCGGGCACCAGCGGCCAGAACGGCGTGGTCGTCGACCGGGCCGGCAATGTCTATGGAACCTTTCCTAACGGCGGCAGCAACAGCGCCGGGCTCGCTTTTAAGCTAAGCGACCGCTCCGGCTGGATCCTCGATCCGCTGTACAACTTCGCGGGAGGCAGCAGCGGCGGTCAGCCGACCGGGCTGATCGTCGGCCCCAACGGCAGTCTCTACGGCGGCGCGCAGGGAGGTATTCAGAACTGCGGCACGGGCGGCAGCCAATACTGCGGAGTCGTCTTCAACCTGACGCCTCCGCCGACCGCCTGCAAAACCGCTCTGTGTTATTGGAGCGAGAAACCGATTTATCAGTTCAGCAGCGAAGCTGACGGCGCCGGCATCGTCAACCTCACCGCGTACGACCAGCAGGGCAACCTCTACGGCACGACCACGGCGGGCGGAGCGAACGATTACGGTACAGTGTTTGAGCTCTCGCCATCCGGCGGCGGCTGGACCAAAACCATCCTCTACAACTTCAGCCCCGGCGAGGTCTCCAGCCCAATTCAGGTGCTGGTAGGCAACGACGGCAATCTCTTCGGACTCACCGGCAGCTCTCTTTACCAGGATGGAGTTCTCTTCCAGCTCGTGCCTTCCGGCGGCCAGTGGACGCTGAAGGAGCTCCATTGGTTTGCACAAAAAGATGGCATCGCCGTTTCTTCCCTTGTCCTGGACAGCACAGGCAACAACCTCTATGGCATCCTGCCGACGTCCGGCACGATCTTCCTGATGGCAAGGTCTGGTACCGGCTGGTCGTTCTACTCGACCAGCCCTGAGGGCGCCTACTATCTGAATGGTCTGACCATCGATGCAAACGACATCGTGTATGGCACGGCATCGTCCGCTAGTAATCAGCAGAATGCCTTCTTTTACAAAGGCTGGCCTACGAACGGCTTCTTGAACATTCAGCCCCTCTACTACTTAGGATACGAGTATTTCCCGACCGGGGGCAGTTTGGCCGTCGACGCCAATGGCAACCTCTATGGCACCACTTCCCCCTGTGGCACCTACAACTCGGGAACGGTCTGGCAGTTCGCACCGTAGCCGGCGGCAGAGTAGCGCCGTCCCAAGTCTTGCCTGATTTGAGCCGGGCAAGAGTAGCGCCGGCCTCTGGCCGGCTGTAACGCGGGCCTCCGGCCCGCGCGCATCTCTCGGCAGCGTGATGGACATCGGTCCGGGTGCCCCACTCATTCGCGGGGTTCGAATGAGTGGGTTCCTCAAGCCTCAATCCTCAACCGAGGGGGCGGCGGCAGCCGCAGAGAGCTAGAATGTTCAGATGTCCTACTCGGCAGCCATGCCAGCCCGTCGTACCAGGCTCTCGATCGCTTTCACATCCACGCTCCGCGTGCTCTTTACCACGCTGCTCTTCGTCGCCGGAGGCATGGGCGCCGGCCTGTTCCTGGGTATCGTCGGAACCGTACTTTATGGCATCATTACTGGTAGCAAGATCGACATGACCAACGCCTACAAACACGTTGCCATCCCGGTTGCCATCCTCATCGGCGCCGTCGCGCTCGTTGGATCCGCGGTGCTGGAAGTCCGCTCCCGCCGCACACGAACATCCGCGTAACTCTTTCAGTCTCCGCTTCATGACTTAACACATAGACAATAGGTACAGGAACCCTGTACGCTTGACCGAGGAGATCAGAATCATGGCAGTGGAGACAACCTATACAAGTCTGCGCGAGCGCTTGGCTTCCGTGTTAGATCAGGTAGCCAACGATCACGAGGTCGTCATCGTCCGCCGTCGCGGCGCTAAGGATGTGGCGCTGATTCCGGCAGACGAATTGGCTGGATTGCTCGAAACAGCACACTTGCTGCGCTCACCTCGAAATGCGGAGCGGCTAATGGCGTCGATTCACGAGGCTCGTCAAGGAAAAGGCAGACGAATGACTCTGGACCAACTGCGCCGGGAGGTTGGTCTCGATGCGGAGGACTGAGCGCGAAGCCATTTTCCAATCGCGCTTCCTCGAAGACCTTCTGCATTGGACAAAGACTGACCGTAAAACTGCCGTGCGCATATTGGAATTGGTGCACGCCGTTCTGCAAGATCCATTTGTCGGAATAGGCAAACCCGAACTGCTTCGATTCGGGCTGGCTGGTTTCTGGTCACGGCGGATTACTCAAGAACATCGGCTCGTTTATGAGGTATCGGAAACGCAGATTCGATTCCATCAAGCTCGCTACCATTACTAAGATTGCAAGAACCGCGCCAAATCGAGGCGGGACTGGACCACATCATGTCTGAAATCATTCACGTGAAATTGCCCGACGGCAGCGTCAGAGACGTGCCGCGCGGGACCTCCGCCCTCGATATCGCCAAGAGCATCAGCCCGCGTCTGGCCGACGCCGCGCTGGCTGCGCAGATCAAGCCGCTTTCTTCGAACGGGAACGGCAGCGGCGGCAACGGTCATCATCCGCCTGTCGAAGCCACCGGCGCTGCGACTGCGCCTGCATCGGCCCACGCGCCTTCCGCCGACGGCCCGCGCCTGGTCGACCTGGCGCGTCCGCTGGAGGAAGACGCCGAGCTCCGCATCCTCACCGATCGCGATCCCGAGGCGCTCGAAGTCTATCGCCACTCGTCCGCGCACCTGATGGCCGCCGCTGTTCTTGAGCTCTTTCCCGAGACCAAGCTCGGCCACGGCCCGGCGACCGAGTCCGGCTTCTTCTACGACTTCTATCGCGAAAAGCCGTTTACCCCCGAAGACCTCGAAGCCATCGAGAAGAAAATGCAGGAGCTGGTGAAGCAGGACCTGCCCTACGCGCGCGAATTTCTGCCGCGCACCGAAGGCCTGGAGCGCTTCAAGTCGGAAGGCGACTTCATGAAGTGCCACTTCATCGAGCAGTTCACCCAGCCCGACGAGAAGATCTCCATCTACAAGACCGGCAAGTTCACCGACTTCTGCCGCGGCCCGCACATCCCGTCCACCGGGCGCATCAAGGCGTTCAAGGTGCTCAGCATCGCCGGCGCCTACTGGCTGGGCGACGAGAAGAATCCGCAGCTGCAGCGCATCTACGGCACCTCGTTCTTCAGCAAGAAGGATCTCGACGAGTACCTGCACAAGCTGGAAGAAGCCAAGAAGCGCGACCATCGCGTGCTCGGCAAGCAGCTCGACCTGTTCTCCATTCAGGAGCTCGCCGGCCCCGGCCTCATCTTCTGGCATCCCAAGGGCGGCCTCATCCGCAAAGAGATGGAAGACTGGATGCGCAACGAGTACCTCAAGCGCGGCTACTCGCTGGTCTACACGCCGCACGTGGCGCGCACCGATCTGTGGAAGACCAGCGGCCACGAAGGCTACTACGCGCAGAACATGTTCACCCCCATGGAACTGGACGACGCGGTCTATCGCATGAAGCCGATGAACTGTCCGTTCCACATCCTCATCTATCGCGACTCGCTGAAGTCGTATCGCGATCTGCCGGTGCGCCTGGGCGAGCTCGGCACCGTCTATCGCTACGAGCGCTCGGGCGTGATGCACGGCCTGCTGCGCGTGCGCGGCTTTACCCAGGACGACGCGCACATCTTCTGCACTCCGGAGCAGATCGAGGACGAAGTGGTCGGCTGCATCGACTTCGCGCTGGCCACGCTGCACACCTACGGCTTCGATCAGTTCCAGGTCGAGCTGTCGATTTGGGATCCGGCCGATCGCAAAACCTACGCCGGGCAGGACGATCAGTGGGAACTGGCACAGCGCTCGCTGGAGAATGCACTCAAGCGCCGCAACATCGAGTACAAGACCATCCCCGGCGAAGCCGCGTTTTACGGCCCCAAGATCGACATCAAGCTGGTCGACGCGATCGGCCGCCTGTGGCAGCTCTCCACCGTGCAGTTCGACTTCACCCTGCCCGAGCGCTTCGGCCTGGAGTATGTCGGCGAGGATGGCAAGCGCCATCAGCCGCTGATGGTGCATCGCGCGCTCTACGGCTCCGAAGAGCGCTTCTTCGGCGTGCTGCTCGAGCACTACGCCGGAGCGTTCCCGGTGTGGCTGTCGCCGGTGCAGGTGGTCGTCATCCCGATCGGCGAGAAGCATCACGCCTACGCCAACGAAGTCGGCGAGAAGCTGAAAGCCGCCGGCGTGCGCGTCCACGTCGATCTGCGCAACGAAAAGATGAACGCCAAGATCCGCGAGCACGCCATGCAGAAGGTCCCGTTCCAGCTAGTTCTTGGCGACAGAGAGATGGAAGCCGGCGAAGTCAACGTCCGCGTCCGCGGCCAGGAAAAAGCCGAAGGCTCGGTGAAGGCGGAGGCGTTCGTGGAGCGGGTGAAGGGGCTGATTGAAAGCAAGGGTGCGACGCTGTAAATCCCTTGGCGCGGGTTCACGTGTTGGAGGTAGCGCCGTCTTCGGTAAGATTGTCTTTGAGGTATCGCACAATGCGATCTCTGTTGGTGGAGAGACTCGAGAATTGCTTCTCACAAACGTCGCTAAATCGAGCCAGCACTTTTCTATTTATTTCTTCCTGATCTTCGAATACGCCGACCGAGCGAAATTGCAGTCCCCAACGCTCAAATTGTAGCAATCCAATCGTCGCGTCCCGCACCTTATCATCGCTTGGCATCGCATAAATTAACATGGGTCGCATCATGCCGTTAATCCGACAATCGACGACATACTTTCCCTCTGGATCGTGCTCTGGGTCGTTCCAGTCAAATCGCCAACGCTCGGCGGAGATACTCTGTTCGATGAGATCTCGAAAGTCCTCCATGAAAGTTGACCTGACTCGTTCGCGGGATAGATAGCTGACATCCGATACTCGAAGGAGTGCTTGGATAAAACTGTAAAGAGCGTCTCCGTACCTCTGGTCTGGAATACTGATTAGCAACTCGCCATCTCTATCGCTCACGTCAAAAGTGGTTAAGGCATTAGTGATGATCTTTTGGCGGAACCCTCTCTGAAGATCCTTTTCATCGAGGTCGTAGGTAAGGTGCATGTAAGTATGCCCCTCGTCGGATAAGATCCAACCTTCCCCTTCACGTTTCAAGAGGATGGCAAGGTGGTCGCCGTCTTCTAGCATGAAGGGGGTGAACACACGGTATCTCCCCACTCCTTCACTTTCTAGCTTGAGTGATTCGCAGACCTTTTTCTTGAAATCAGCTTCGATTGTTTCGATCATGCCCTTTATCTCTGCAGCTAGAACAAGAGGGATTGAAGATCATCAGGCTTCGTGAAGCCGCAATCGCCTAGCATCGCGTCCAATGCACCGTTGAAATCGGCATAACGGTTGGTCGGTTCTGCGAAGCCGTCCTCTCTTCGCCAGATTCAAGTTGATAGCGTTCTGTTGCTCGGTGAATATGGAAATCGTAGAAAGTCTGCTTCTCTAACTTATTTGTGTGTTGATGGCTCTTCCCGTTGTATCTGCACAGACGGAATACCTGAGTGCTCTTGGCGGGCCGATAAGCCAGAATCACCGAGAAATCCAATTGATTGAAGTTGCTTTGCCTCAATATCAAGCGGAATTCTGATCCTTGCTCTCCCGCAACCTCCAACTCTCGCTCCCGGTGGCCCCTTTTGGATCTGAGCTGCAACTTTTCGGAGTAGTTGTCCGGAAGCGCTTTCGGTTCGGCCAACAAGGCCGCTATCTGACTATCTGTGAGTTGAATCGGCACCTTAGAATGGTTCCCCCGAGCCGAAGAGCTGTGTCGCTAAACATGCCGGAGACAAAAGTATAGATGACTGTGGCCCGGGCGCAAGGGAATCTCCTTTTACGCTTGTGAGTCCCCATGCCAAGGCTGACTTACTTATGGTAAGATGCATCTATGGAAAAGGTTACACTTTCCTCCAAGGGCCAGATCGCCATCCCGAAGCAGGTTCGGGAAGCTCTCAATCTCAAAGAAGGCTCGAAGCTCACGCTCGAAGTCCGTGGGCATGAGATCGTGCTTTCCAAGGGCGATGCCTGGAGAAAGCTTAAGGGCGCTGCCGCTGACGTGCCTGACTTGATGGAAAAGTTCGCAGCCTTCCGGAAGGAGGAGCGCGAACGTGAAGACTCGGGTTCTTGACACGTGGCCGATTCTCGAATGGATGAATCGCGGCGAGCCTGCGACGGAGGCAGTCGAAAGACTCTGGGACGAAGCTCTCGCCGGTAGTGCGCAGCTGTTCATGAGCGCCATCAACGCCGGCGAGGTGTATTACTTCCTTCGCAAAACGCATAGCGAGAGAGTGGCGGAGTCTTGGCGCGAGCTATCCGCAACCGTTCCTGCGACGATTGAAGTACCAACAGCCGATGAAATCTGGGATGCGGCCCTGCTTAAAGGGAAATACCCGATAGCCTATGCCGACGCATTCGCGGCGGCACTGGCACAGAAACATCGCTGCGCTCTCATGACTGGAGACCCAGAGTTCCGAGCGATAGCCAATCTCGAACTCGACTGGGTCGGACATTGATGGGCTGAAAGCGTTCGAATTAAGTTATGGCAACGGCCCGAAAAATAACGGTCGAAGTGCCCGCCGATCTGCTCGCCAAAGCGCAAAATGCCACCGGCTCGGGAATCACCCAGACCATTCGTATCGGGCTGCAATTGGTTGCCGCTTCCGAAGCACACGCCGCCCTCCGGCGGATGCGGGGAGAATATCGCTTCAGCCGAAGCTTGGCCCAACTGAAATCTGACAGATGAGCAAGCAAGCCAATACTTTGGCAGTCAACCCTGCCATCTGCTGATAACGCCCTCGACCAAAAGCCCCTCGCTGACTCCGTAGCAACCAAACCCGCATCAACACTGCTCTAAGTCATCAGGCCCCGTTGAAAGAGCGCTTCCTGGCGAAGCATCTTGGCTGGCGACGGGTTTACTCATGTGAGCCTTCGCGGTACCGCGGTGCGACTAATGCTTGCACTCGCCGACCGAAGTGCGATATGAAGTCGCAACAATCGCGGTGAATCGAAGCTCAGGAGGCAGGTAACAGGGCCAACCCATGATCCCCGAATCGCACCCGCTGCAGGAACTCTTCACCGAACTCATCCACAACCATTTCCACCACGACATTGGCCTGCACGACGCCGAGCTGCAGGACTACGTCGTCAACATGCTGGCCGAGTTCTGCGAGACCGAACAGCTCTTCAAGATCTGCGACGTCGGCGGCCGTCCGCTGGGCGATGTCGGCGAGATGCTGCTGGAGAGCGATCCCGTCTACGGCCCGGCGCCGTCGTTTGATCGCGAGCGCCAGGTGCGCAAGCACATTGGCGACTACACGCTGTTCCTCTCCGGCATGTTTCCCGAGAGCATCAATCACTACCGTCTCCGTCGCCAGCGGCTGGAGAACCTCATCGACTTCATCAAGGCCGGCAAGGAGAGCTACTACATCGTCTCCAAGTTCGACCAGTTCGAATACGCGCGCCTGGCGCCGCTCTTCGCGAAACTGGCCCGCGAGTTCGAGTCCTGCGTCTACTGCTTGAACCTGGTGAAGGGCGATCTCGACGAGATGCAGCATCCCATCACCCGCCGCGCGAAAGAAATCGTGATGTGATGCCCGTTTGTCCGCGCAGGCGGTGAATTCATTCGACCCGAAATGAATGTTTCCAGGTTTGGTGACCAAGCGAAGCACGGTGCGTCTAACCCGTCGTAGAGCAAGCAGGGAACAGTAGAAGCTACTCACTCTCCTGAGAGCAACTCCTGAGGTGATGCAAAGGCCCGGATAAAGCTCCGGGCCTTCTTGCGTGCGATACTAGAAGGTGGAAGGGCGACAACTGTCAGGCTTGTCTCAGGTACGAAGGTTTGTGTCAGGGCACGACTTCAGTGTCTGCGTGAGAACGCTGTCGTCCCCGGGGGACTTGGGTCATTTTCCCATTTCACCCAGCATTCCGCTTCGCTCCATGCTGGGCTATCATGCCACGCGCCTGCGGCGCTCTGGTTTTTCAAGCCTCCTACTCCACAGCCTGGAACAAAAGCCAGTTCTCACGCAGACACTTCAGTCGTGCCGAAGAAGGCCGGATCGGAATTCGGGCTTTAGCCCCTGCAAGAACCGTCCTCCGGGGCTAAAGCCCTCATCACTGTTGCTGGCTTACGGCACGACTGAAGTCGTGCCCTGACACAAAGCGTTTACGGAACAAACCAAGACATTCATGGACCCCGTCGATCCAAAATCCGTTAAGGTCAACGTCACCACCGGCACCGGCATGGAGATCGAGTGGAAGGACGGCCACGCCAGCGCCTACAGCTTTCCCTTCCTGCGCGACGCCTGCCCCTGCGCGCTGTGTAACGAAGAGCGCGAGAAGGACGGCCGTCATCCGGGCGATCCGCTCAAGCCCATCGCCGGTTCGTTGCCCATGTTCAAGGCGGCGGCGCGGCCCACCGAGGTCAAGCCGGTCGGCAAGTACGCCATCAGCTTCGCCTGGAACGACGGCCACCAGCACGGCATCTATTCCTGGCAGTACCTGCGCGAAAACTGTCCCTGTCCGGAGTGCAAGGCGCACCGCGCCATGGAAGCGCCAACTGTCGGCAGCAAACCGAATTAACCAAGCCTGTTTCACCACGGAAGCACGGAATACACGGAAGAATTCTTGAATTGTTTCTTACAGGGTAATGCGTTCTGCGATCACACCGCCGCTGGTCTTCCGGTTTTCTTTCAATTAAATTCCGTGACTTCCGTGCTTCCGTGGTGAACAAATTCCTTTTCGAGTAACCTGAACTTTGTCCTCGTATTTGTCCCAACTCAACCCGCAGCAGCGTGAAGCCGTCGAGGCGGTCGACGGGCCGGTGCTGATCCTCGCCGGCGCCGGCAGCGGCAAGACGCGCGTCATCACCTATCGCATCGCGCATCTCATCGACGGCATCGGCGTGCCGCCGGACTCCATCCTCGCCGTGACCTTCACCAACAAGGCCGCGTCGGAGATGGCCAGCCGCGTCGAAGCCATCGTCGGCGCGCGCACGGTCGCGAAACCGCTGATCTCGACCTTCCATTCCTTCTGCGTGCGCCTGCTGCGGCGCGATATCGACGTGCTGCAGATCAACGGCAAGGGCTATCGCAAGGACTTCGTCATCTACGACGAGACCGATCAGCAGGCCGTCGTCAAGGCGGCGATGAAGCGGCTCGGCATCGATACCAAGCAGACGACGCCGAGCAGTGTGCTCGGTCGAATTTCGTGGGCCAAGAACCACATGCTCGATCCGCAGCAGGTTTATCTCGAGTCCGCCGATCCGCAGACGGAGAAGATCGCGCACATCTACGAGGTCTACCGGCAGGAGCTGGCCAAGTCGAACGCGCTCGACTTCGACGATCTGCTGCTCTACGCCGTGCGCGTGCTGAAGTCGTCCGCCGAGACGCGCGAGCGCTACAACCGCCGCTTTCGTCACCTCCTGGTCGACGAGTATCAGGACACGAACCGCCCGCAGTATGAGCTGATGCGGATGCTGGCGGGCAGCGAGCACAACGTCTGCGCCGTCGGCGATGAGGACCAGAGCATTTACTCCTGGCGCGGCGCCGACATTCGCAACATCCTGGAGTTCGAGCAGGATTTTCCTGAGGCCCGCATCATTCGCCTGGAGCAGAATTACCGCTCCACGCAGAACATCCTGCAGGCGGCATCGGCGGTGGTGTCGCGCAACGTCAAGCGCAAGGGCAAGACTCTTTGGACCGACCGGCAGGGCGGCGCGCAGCTCGGCTACTACGAAGCGCCCGACGGCGAGAACGAAGCGCTCTTCGCCGCCGATTTCATCGCGAAGTATCTGCGCCAGGGCCAGACCGAACACGGCGAGACACCGCGGGCGGCGATCTTATATAGGACAAATTCGCAATCGCGTCTGGTCGAAGAAGCGATGCGCCGCTACCAGCTGAACTACCACGTTGTGGGAGGCTTCAGTTTCTACGAGCGCGCCGAGATCAAAGACATGATCTCGTACCTCAAAGTCCTCGGAAATCCCGACGACTCGATCGCGCTGCAACGCGTGATCAACGTACCAACGCGCGGCATCGGCAAGACGACGATGGAGACTGTCGAGCGCATCGCGCTGGAGACGGGGACGTCGATGTGGGGCGCGATCAACGAAACGATTCGTCAGCGGCTGCTCCCGCCCCGGGCGCTGGCTGCGCTCAAGAGCTTTGTCGACCTGATCGAGGACGCGCGCGCGATGCATCTGGGAGTCTTTCGCGAGCGGGTTTCAGAGACGGCGGTTGCTGCTTCGGGCAGCAAGGCAGAGAAGACGATCTGCAGCACGACATCGACTTCTCGGCAGAGATGTTTGACGAAGAGCTTTCGGCCACGGCACCGGACAACAGATCCCTCGGCTCCGCTCGAGATGACAGTCAAGGAGAGAACACGTCGACGGATTTCTCGCCCGACTTGTTTGATGCCGAATCGGCGGACAGCAGGTCCTTCGACTCCGTGCCCGCCCGACTCGCCAACAGCGAGTCGGAAAAACCAGGCGGGCGGTCCGCTCAGGATGACACGGTTGAGAAACTGGGTGCGGATGGGGATCAGGCCGAGCGCGTCGAGGGCTTTCGCGCGCCGGGCGATCCGGCCAATACTGCCGAGTTGCTGAAGTTCCTGCTCGATCGTACCGGCTACATCAAGCTACTGGAGCAGGAGGAAACGCCCGAGTCGCTCTCCCGCATCGACAACCTGCGCGAGCTGGTGAATGCGGCGATGGACTCGCGCGATCGCGGCGAGACGTTGAGCGAGTTCCTCGACCACGCCGCGCTGGTCAGCGACGCCGACCAGTACGACGAGAACGCGCGCGTCACGCTGATGACGCTGCACTCGGCCAAGGGACTCGAGTTTCCGCTGGTCTTCCTGATCGGACTGGAAGAAGGATTGTTTCCGCACTCGCGCACGCTGCTCGCGCCCGACGATATCGAAGAGGAGCGGCGGCTGTGCTATGTCGGCATGACGCGCGCGATGGACTCGCTGGTCCTCACGCGAGCGCGTTACCGCCGGCGCTACGGCACCGATATGCCGGAGGCGAGCGTCCCGTCGCGCTTTCTGGAAGAAGTTCCCGAAGAGCTGCTGCAGGATCTCGGCTCCGCACCGCGACGTTCGTCGCATCAGACGAGCAGCGACTACGGCACCAGCCGACATTACGCCTACGAAGATGAGGATCAGCGGCCGCAGCACGGTCGCCGCAACACGCCGCAGCGTAACTCGTACAGCGGGCCGACCTACAACTCCATCGACAACATCGCCGAGTTCTTCGCCTCGCGCGGCAAGAAGTTCACGCGACCCAAGGTCGAGGTTCCAGCGGTGACGGGACGCATCGGATTTCGTCCCGGACAGCGCGTGCGCCATCCGAAATATGGCGAAGGCACGGTCTACAAGCGCGAGGGCGACGGGGAAGACGCGAAGATTACGGTACAATTTCCAAGGTTCGGGTTGAAGAAGCTGGTAGAGAAGTACGCGCAGCTGGAAAAGGCGTAAGTCGGGTAGAGCCGCCCTTTAGCCCAGCGCCTAGACAGTCGCTTTGTATCAGGGCACGACTTTAGTCGTGCCGATGTGCCGTTATTTTTGAGTTTCGGAGCGGGCTTTAGCCCGCGAGGGATCTGCATTCAGGACAATGTTGGAGTCTCGCAGGGGCTAAAGCCCTGAACTTTTTGGGCGATTTCTCGGCACGACTGAAGTCGTGCCCTGATACAAAACAATTCTGGCGAAAAATTTCTGACTAATTGAGGAAATCAGATTTCATGGCAAATACCAAGAGCATTACCGACAAGCTGGAACGCAAGAAGGTCAAGCGGACGGCGCGCAAGAAGGCGACCCCCAAGGCGCTCGCACTCATGCGCGGGGAGAGAAAAAACGCAAAGTGAAGAAGATGGCTCGCGGCACGTCTAAGCGGTAGAAAAGGCCGTCGGTTGTCGGTTCGTCAGCTGTCAGCTTCGGTTATCGATATCGCCGTAAGCCCGAATCCCGCTCCGCTGCGGATACTGAAGCGGTGATCACGACGAGCTTGGGGTTGTGCTGGCGCGCCTCACGGCGAGCGCTACGGGGCTTCACAGCTCGTCGATGGCTTTGGCCGCGGCGTTGATCGCCTCGGCAATCTTGCGGATCTGCTCGGCGGCCACGCGTTCCCGCGAGACTCGCGCGATCACCGCACTGCGCAGGTTCATAAACGCCTTCCGGATCTCCGGCGAGCGGCCGCGTTCGAAGCTCTTTCCTGCTTCTTCCAGGCGTTCAAACAGCTCGTCCACCTGCCGCTTATGGGCCTGGAGATATTCCAGCCCCTCGGGCGTCACCGAGTAGACCTTGCGATTGTTCTCGGCCGATGCTGTCGCCAAACCTTCCTCCTCCAGCATCGTCAGCGTGGGATAGATCACTCCGGCACTCGGCGTGTAACCGCCGGCCAGGCGTTCCTCCATCGTTTTGATCAGCTGATAGCCGTAGCTCGGCTGCTCCGAGAGCAGCTTGAGGATCACCAGCTTGATGTCGCCGGCGTCGAAGAAGCGCTCGCGCCCGCCATGCCCGCGGTGTTCGAAGCCCCAGTGGCGTCCTCCGCGATAGCCGTGCTCGTGACGTTCGCGCGATTCGCCGCGGCCCTCGCGTTCGGAAAAATGCCGGGAGCCGCATCCGCGACCTTCGCGTACTACAAAAATTTGGTCAATCATGTTTGTTCCTTTCTTCGCTATATCTTACGTTATAGCTTACGTTATATCGAAAGATAGTACTTAAGATATATCTTGTCAAGAGAAAAATGTGGCGCCAGTCGCAGAAATCTCCACATTCCTTATAAGTTGCTTTTAGATCAGTGATTTACGGCTTGGCTGGATTTGAGGACGACGATGGCGAGGCCGTGTTATTCGCGGCGGTCGGCTGAGGCTGATCCAGATCGACGAGCAGCGAGCCCGCCGGCTGCTGCAAGGCAAACTGATCGTCGCGGAGCGGGTCGTTGATGACCAGCTTCACCACGGTCAGGCGGATCGAGTACTCCTCCTGCGGTCGGTTGATCTGGATGACACTGGGAAATCGTACGCCGTTATAGTCCTGGTAAACCTGGTAGGTCGCCTCGGTGGCAACGGCTCCGTTTTCGTCGTAGATCAGCTGCTGATGCGGCACCAGGGTAGTGCGGTCGAAAATGATCTTGCGTGACAGATACCACTGGTCGCCTTTGCGCTCGAGAATGTCGATGACGTAATCCGGCTGCTCCAGGGTCTTCTTGTTCTTGGGGTCGTAAATGATCTGGGTGCTGTCTTCCAGCACCGCAATGTCGTTCTGCAGATCGATCGCCGGCATCAGCAAGGCGTTGTAAATAACCTGCGGCCGCATGTTCTCCAGTGAATTCGAGGAGAGATGGGCGACGCTCCCATGGCCCACGTAGAACTTGTTTTTCGCCGGAATCGACAGTTTGAACTCGTCGCCCTGGCTGACCATGTCAAAGGCTTTGTTCCTCACGATGGGAAACAGGCCGATCATGCGCAGCATGTCCGGCTTGCGCACCAGGATGTAGCCGCGAATCTCTTCGTAGTCGGTGACTTTGCCCTTCTTCTCGCCGCCTACGGAAGTGGCAATGTCGACGGTCAAGTTCAGCGTCTTGATCTTCGCCGCCTCGGTATTGAGGCGATCAATTAGCTCCTGCCGCGTGGCCGTCTCCAGCTTGGCCGTGCTGGTGCGGATCTCCGCCGTCCGGGTGCGGAACAGGCATCCGGTACCTCCCGCCAGCAGGGCGAGCAAGGCAAGTGCGGCGAGGATTCTCGTTGCGCGCATAGTTTCAACGGGAGAGATCGAAGCCCGTAGTATACGGCAGATGCATGGCTCAGCTGCTCCGACTCAGGCGCTACTGCGAGGCTGCCACCGATCGGCGATAGGCAGCCACGTTGCGGGCGTGCTCCTCCATACTGCGGGCAAAGCGGTGATGGCCATTGTTGTCGCTCACGAAGTACAGGAAATCGACTCGCGCGGGGTGCATGGCGGCTTGCAACGAAGCCAGTCCCGGATTGGCAATCGGTCCCGGAGGTAGCCCTGGATATCGGTAGGTATTATAAGGCGAATCGTACTGCAGGTCCGACTGGTAGATGGTTCCGCGATAACGCCCCGCGAGCAGCGCCGCATAGATCACGCTGGGATCGGCCGCCAGCGCCATGTTCCTCTGCAGGCGGTTGTAGTAGACGGCGGCGACCATTGGCCGCTCCTTGGGATCAGCGGTCTCCTTTTCGACAATCGACGCCATGGTCACGATGCGATGCGTGTTGGGATTGCCCAGCAGGCCAATGGTCTGCGCCTCGCGCTTGAAGCGATGCACCATCGCCGCCACGATGTCGTGCGCCGTGTCGATGCGGGTGAACTGATAGGTGTCGGGAAAGAGATAGCCTTCGAGAGTCTTGGCGTCAGGATCGACGTCGCGCAGCAGGAAAGTATCGCTCTTCGCCGCGGTGATGAAGTCGGCAGCCGGGCCAAGTCCTGCCTGCTCCACCGCCGCCGCTATGTCGTAGATGTTGAAGCCTTCAGGAACAACCACGGTGCGGGCGTAGACATCGCCCTCGACCAGGCGGTGCCAGACCTCCAGCGCGTTGGCCGGCTGATCGAATTTGTACTCACCAGCCTTCAGCGTCGGCAAACCCTTGGCGTACTGGACCATGAGAAATGCCGCCGAACTGCGGATGACGCCTTGCTGCTGCAGATTGCGAGCGATGTGGCGGGTGCTCCAGCCCGGGCGTAGCAGGACAAACGTCGTCTGCGATGGCGTGACTGGCAGGATTGCCGCCCAGGCGAACCAGATGGCAAACGCCAACACCAGCGCGACAACGAGTTTGAGCAAAGCTCGCATGAGGTCTAAGTAGTTTAGATGAAGAGGCGAGGTACGATGCTGCTAGCGGTGAAAGGGGACGGCCTCAGCCGGTGCCTAGCGGCACTCCCAGGTCAGCGTCCAACCGAAGGACGCGAACCCTGGGGCACCGGATCTTAGGTAGTGCGGCGCTTCAGCGCCGCGTCCCCGCGGATGCTAACGGAGTGAGCCCCTTCAGGGGCGACAGGACTTGTGTCGTCCCTGACGGGACTTGTAACGTCATGCCGATCCCCACCCAGCGCTTCCGCGCTGGGCTAATTACTTTCTGTGAGGCTGACACTCGCGTCCAATGGCTCCATCCAGGCACGGCATGAACACCCGCCCCGTTTAAATTGCTATCGCGACGCCTTCCGGAACTCCAGGTACGCCTGCAGAATCAGCACTGCGGCCAGCTGATCGACCACCTCGGCGCGCCGGCGGATGCTCATCTCCGTCTCGCGCAGGAGCCGATTCGCCTCGACCGACGTCAGCCGTTCGTCGAACAGATTCACCGGCAGCTTGAATCTCCGGCGCAGCTCGTCAGCGAACTCATGCACCTTCTCCGCCTGGATGCCTTCGACGCCACTCATGCGCAAAGGCAGTCCCATTACGATCTCGGATACGGCGTACTGCTTGATCAGCCGCCGAAAATGATCGAAGTCATTCTTTTTGTTGCTGCGCCGATAGGTCGGCAATCCTTGTGCGGTCAATCCCAGCTCGTCGCTTACCGCCAGGCCGATGTTGCGAGCGCCGAAATCCAGCGCCAGGATTCGGCGGGACGGAGCGGCCGGTTCTGCCAAAACGTTTTCCATCGAGATACAGCAAAAAGTATCATGTCGCGAATCTTATTGTTGCGAGTACCATAAACGAGATGCCAGACCAGCTTCTGGACAATCCGAAGCCGGCGCGCAAGCCGCGCGACCCCGACGTGGAAACCAACGCCGCGGGCGGGGCGGCGACTGTTCCGCAGGTCAGCATCAATCGCTCGACCGTGGCTGAGCTGGAGCGGCGGCGCATCCTGCACATCCAGGCGGCGGCGCTGGTGATCCTCGCTGCCGCAGCGGTGCTTACGCTGATCTACGTTGCCAAGCTGATCCTGGTCGTCATCCTCATCTCAATCCTGCTGTCGTTCGTCCTGGCGCCGCTGGTGGACGCGCATGGTTCGCTTCCAGATTCCGCGTGCCGTCGGCGCCCTGGTTGCCGTGATGTTGCTGGTGGGCGCGCTGGGCGCAGCCAGCTACGTCTCCTACAGCCGGGCGCTGGATTTCATGCACGAGGTGCCCAAGTACAAAGCCAAGATCCAGGCTATGGGCGCCAAGATCCGCGAGCAAGCTCAGCAGATTCAACAGACCGAAGACACGGTTCTATCCGAAGATCAGGATAAGAGGACCGTGACCGTTAGGCAGTCCAGCAGCTGGACCGACCTGGTCAGCCGCAACGCCAACTCGGTCTCCGAGCTGTTGCTGGCGCTCACGTTCATCCCATTCCTGGTCTTTTTCATGCTGAGCTGGCAGGACCACGTGCGCTCGGCGACGGTCATGCTGTTCAGCATGGAGAACCGGAACTCGGCTTACGTCATGCTCGGGTTGATCGCGCGCATGATCCGGTCGTTCATTGTCGGCAACTTCATCATTGGCGTGTTTGTCAGCGCCTGCAGCATCGCGCTGTTCGGTGCTATCGGCCTGCCGTACTTCTACTTCCTCGGCGCGATCAGCGGTTTCCTTAGCCTGATCCCCTATCTCGGCGTACTGCTGGCGATTCTGCCGCCGTTGATCGCCGATCTCGGGCACCTTACGACCGTAACCGCGTCGCTGATCATTATCACCGTGATCGGGCTGCACCTGGTCGCGATGAACGTGCTCTATCCCAAGATCCTGGGCAAGCGCTTGCAGTTGAATCCTTTGGCCGTGACTCTGTCGCTGTTGTTCTGGGGATGGCTGTGGGGAGCGATGGGGCTGATCCTGGCTGTGCCGATCACCGGAGCGATGAAGGTGATCTGCGACCACATCGAGCGCCTGCGGCCGTATGGGGCGTGGTTGGGGGAGTGAGCGCGGTTCGCCATTCGCTCTTCGCTGTTCGCTTTTCGCCAGAGCAAATCGCTCGCCTTGTATCAGGGCACGAGTTTTAGTCGTGCCGACACGAATACATCGAGAATCGGGCTTTAGCCCCTGTAAACTCGGCGCTGTCAGCGGCTAAAGCCGGGTCATACATTCATTGGCGTACGGCAAAGGCTGAAGAGGCTGCTGAAAAACTTGCAGCGCGACCCGCGTGCCGTCGGCTGAAGCCGACTCGGAAAGGAAATAAACGGCTTAGACGCTGGCCTGAAGGCCAGCTCTACCCGAACATCGCACAATCAAGAGTCTTTCAGCAGCCTGTGAAACCCGAGTCATACATGATTGGCGGATCGGCACGGCTGAAGCCCTGCCCTGATACGAAGCATTTACCTCGATGGCTCGGTTGACTCATCCAACGACTCTGGCGAAAGGCGAAGAGCGAAAAGCGAGCCCGCGAATGGCGCAAAACTGCTGCCGCCCATTAGAATCAATCGTTGGCAATCATACAGAGCGGAGTTCTCATGGCACACATGGTCAAATGCGTGAAGCTGGGTCGGGAAGCGGAGGGGCTCGACGCGCCGCCCTTCGACGGCGAACTCGGCCAGAAGATCTACGACAACGTCTCCAAGCTGGCCTGGGAGCAGTGGCAGGAGCACATGAAGATGCTGCTCAACGAATATCGCCTCCAGCCCTGGAAGAAAGATCACCAGGAGTTCATCGTGCAGCAGATGGAAGCCTACTTCTTCGGCGAAGGCTCCGAGAAGCCCAAGGAGTTCGTCGCGCCGCCGCAATAGCTGTCAGCTATCAGCTCTCAGCTTTCGGCTATTCCCCGTCGGCCAGCGCTTACGAAAGATCGCTGAGCATCCCGTCGAGCAGGCATTCGCGAGCCATCGCTACGTGTGGGTATGAGGTCAGCCTGTAACCAAGGTCTAAGCTGATGGCTGACGGCTCACAGCTACTCCGGTGGAACATATGGGGAAAAGCCGAGCGTCTTGTCGTCCTTTTGTACCCAAAGGCTCGCCTTGCGGGCGATTCGGTCATTCACAGTAACAATCACTACTACGCCGCTCGGGGTACCGAATGTAGGTGCGCCATGCCCACGAGGGGGGTAGCCCACGGCGTAGATTTTGTGGCTCTTGATGACGCCCCACTCCCCGCCCGGTCCCCAGTCCTTGATGAAATCGTTATAGCTGTAGCGCGAGTAGCGGTCGGGATGCTGCTTCCAGTTGGGATCGGCCATCCATACGCCGTAGGCCTGCTCGAAGTTCGCCTGCTGGAGAGCGTCGAAGAAGCGATCGACCACCTGCTCCTCCGGCCAGAAGCGGAGCTGCCACCAGATCAGCCCGATCACCAGCAGCGCGAAAACAATTGCGATGATGATGTTCCGCCGCTTGCGTCCTTGCGCGGGATCGTACGGCTTGGCCTCGAACAGGGTCATGGTCCTAACAGTTTACACGGCGATGCGCGGAGTGAGGGACGATGGCGAGCGAGAGCCTTGGCGTGCGAGTGGGCAGCTGAAAGTCCGAGCTAGTCCGACCGGAAAGTAAAGCCGGAGGTTCGACCTCGACGGCTCTACTGCTTGAGCTCCTGCAGCTTCTGGGCGGCGAGCTGAGCGACACCGGTGCCGGCCGATTCCTTCTGCATCTGCTCGTAGATGTGGCGAGCTTCGTCCGGCTGGGCCATGGCTTCATAGAGCGAGGCTAAAGAAAGCTGCGCCGCGGTCTTGCCGACCGACGCGGTGGGATGGTCGATCAGCTGCTTGTAGATGTCGACCGCCTGCAGATTGCGGTTGGTGTCGTGATATACGGAGGCCAACGCCATCTTTGCCAGGCTGCCAATCTCGTGATAACGGCCGTTAGCCACTTCCTGAAGATCTGTCTCCGCCGTGGCATTGTCGCCCAGGTCGCGGGCCGTGACGCCGGCAAAGTAGCGCGCCATCGCCGCCGACTGCGTGAAGCGGTACTTCTCCGCAATGTGGGTGAATTCCGTATTCGCGGCCTTGTCGCGCTCCTGGCTGGAACCGTAGCTGGGCAGGTCCGGAGTGGCCGGCGTCCCCGCCGGGCGAACCGGGTAGCTGTACTTCTGGATCGCCTGCGACAGCTCAGCGCTGGCCTGCTGGTCACGATAGAGGATGTAAGCCCAGCCGCCGCCGACCAAGGCCAGGATCACGAGAACCGTAACTGTGAGAGCGATGAGCTTAGAGCGGTGTTCGACCGCCCAGGAGATGGTTTCGGCGGTGGAAGTCGCAAAGGCGTCCTGCTTCAGCTGATGTCGAGTGTAACTGCGCAATCGGTGATCCTTCTCTGGTCTGTGACTTACGTCAGTCAGGTGGGAATGGAGTAGTTTAGCAGTCTGCCGAATTGGGGGTCAAACGCTGCGCCGCCAGAATGCGAGGATTGAACGGCGATTCAGCTGCGATCAGCTTCTCGCGTTGGTGCAGTGGTTTTCACACTCACCCGTGTTGGCCTGGCAAAGATCACCGTAGCGCCGCTCGGAGCGCCACCAAATTCTGGCTCCTGTCACTCATCAAAGTGATCACACGATTCAGCACTTAACGAGGAGTTTGCGCGAACTGCGAGAAATGGTTTTTCTCATTGCACCGTCGTGCAGCAGTCTGAAAAACTTTTTTTCGCACGTTAACTTTCCGCGAATCAACTGCTCACGCGCGAACGCTGTAACACGACGAAAATTTCTCTGGCACGATTTTTTTTTCGTGCTAGTATCCGTGGAGCCCATTAGAACGTGTGTTGCACAAATGCGGTGCACTTCTCTCTGACACCGCTAAAAATCAGGTTCGCGTGATGTTATTTTCCGGTAGGTTTGTACCGCACTTTTTCGAGACGTACTCGGTCCCGTTTCCCAACTAACTGATTCTCTCTGCGAGTCGCTTCGCCTCAGGACTGCCATTATGTCTTCGTTTGATATTGCCTCCGCTAATCCATGGGTGCGCGTTCTCGACGCACTGCAGAAGAAGGTCAATCGAACTTCGTACGAAACCTGGTTCAAGCCCACGCGCTTCGATCACGCGCAGGGACCCATCTTATTCGTGCGCGTGCCGAACTCGCAGTTCTGCCACATCGGCGAGCGCTACGGCGATCTGATCAGCGAAGCCTTCGAGAACCTTGGCCTCGAATACCGGGACGTGGAGTTCATCACGCCCGAGGAGCCAATCGGGGGCAACGGCAAAGCTGCCGTCGGCCCGACAGCTCACTTGGACACCTCGCATATTTCTGACAAGCCCGTATCCGGACCTGCCACCCAGCAACGTTTCGATTGGGATGGAGCGGCACAGTTGAACCCGAAATACACGTTCGACGACTTCGTGATCGGCGCCGGTAATCAGTTCGCCCACGCAGCGGCGCGCGCGGTGGCCGAGAAGCCTTCCAAGGCTTACAACCCGCTCTTCCTGTACGGCGGCGTCGGCATGGGCAAGACGCACCTGATGCAAGCGATCGGGCACGAGATCAAGTTGCGGTGGCCGGACAAGTCCATCTGCTACGTCTCCGGCGAGCGCTTCACCAACGACATGATCAACGCGCTGCGCTACAGCAAGATGGCCGGCTTTCGCGACAAGTACCGCAACATGGATGTGCTTCTGGTCGACGACATCCAGTTCCTGGTCAACAAGGAGCGCACGCAGGAAGAGTTCTTCCACACCTTCAATGCTTTGCACGAGTGCCTGCGGCAGATAGTGATCGCCAGCGACCGCCCGCCGAAGGAGCTGGCCGAGATCGAAGACCGGTCTGCGCAGCCGCTTCGAGTGGGGACTGATCGCCGACATTCAGCCGCCGGATCTGGAGACCAAGGTCGCCATCCTGCAGAAGAAAGCGGAGTCAGAACGGGTGATGCTGCCGACGGACGTGGCGCTGTTTATCGCCTCCAGCATCCGCAGCAACGTCCGCGAGCTGGAAGGCGCGCTGATCCGGCTGACGGCGTATTCGTCTCTCACTGGCGGCGAGATCAATCTGAATACGGCCCAGGAGGTTTTGAAGAATCTGATCGACTCGCAGGTCCGCAAGATCACAATTGAGTCGATCCAGAAGGCGGTGTGCGAGCAGTTTGGCCTGCGCCTGATGGAGATCAAGGCGAAGAACAACTCGCGCGTCATTGTTTTCCCGCGGCAGATCGCCATGTATCTGGCAAAGCATCTGACCGACGCTTCGCTGCCGGAGATCGGACGTCAGTTCGGCGGCAAGCATCACACCACCGTGCTGCACTCGGTTGACAAGATCGAGGAGACGCGCAAAACCGACAAGGATTTAAACAGGGTGCTCACCAAACTGACAGAGACTTTGGGCCTGTGAACCGCGCCTCGGGCGCGGTTTTTCACTTCTGGAGGACGTTTTCTCCCGAACAGGCTGTGGATGGGATGTGGAACAGGTGGAAGGCGGGGACAGAACTTCAGCAGCTGCCGAGAATTGCACGGCGACCCACGGTTCGGACGGCAGCTTTTGTACAACTATCAGGTGATAGGGCGGCAGCGGCCACGCGGTTTTGCTTTAAATTTCCACTTTTCCGCAGTGCCTACTGTTACTACTGGTTTTATATGTTTTTGATTTGATATAAGGAGTAGCAGTAATAACGGGCCGGCAAGAACGCCTGCGAGGTGGGACTTATGGCTGTCGAGGCAACGGGAGCAATGCAAGGTACGGCGATGGAAATCAGTGTCAGCAGGTTTGAGCTGCTGCGGGAGTTGACGGCGACGCAAGGCGTGGTCGAGCGCAAGACCACCATCCCGATTCTCTCCAACTTTCTGTTTGAAGCGGCCGACGACCGGCTCACCATCACGGCCACCGATCTAGACCTCAGCCTGCGCACCTCCTGTGCCGCCAAGGTCAAGCGCGAAGGCGCCTGTACCATCCCCGCCCGCAAGCTGTACGACTACGTCAAGCTGTTGCCCGACGTCGATATCTCGATCAAGCTGCTGGAGAACCATTGGGTCAATATCCGCGCCGGCCGCTCCAATACCAAGATGGTCGGGATGGCGCGCGCCAACTTCCCCGGATTGCCAACCTTCCCGGCGACGGGAATGGTGAAGATTCCGGCGCAGACGCTGCGCAACATGATCGCGCGGACGATCTTCGCCATATCGAGCGAGGAATCGCGCTACACCCTGAATGGTGGCCTGATGGTGCTGAAGCCGGAGTCGATCATCATGGTCGCGACCGACGGCCATCGCCTGGCCCATATCGAGAAGCAGGGCGAGCAGTTCGAAGTCACCGGCGAGAACAAGACCTTGGTCCCGAAGAAAGCCATGAGCGAGATTTACTCGCTGCTGCAAAACAGCGAAGTCGATTTCATCGAGTTTGCGAAGGATGACTCGACCCTGTTCTTCCGCATCGGCGAGCGCCTGCTGACCTCGCGCCAACTCACCGGCCAGTTCCCCAACTACGAAGCCGTCCTGCCGCGCGAGACCACCAAGTCCGTTGTCGTCCACGGCGCCGACCTGAACACCGCGATCCAACGCGTGGCCCAGTTTGCCGACGAACGCTCGCGCGCCATCCGCATGAAGCTCGACAAGAACGAGCTGAAGATTTCCTCCTCGTCCACCGACTCCGGCGAGTCGGAGGACTCCATTGAGACCGCCTACGCCGCCGATCCCCTCACCATCGGCTTCAACTCCGAGTATCTGATCGACTTCCTCAAGGCCTCCACCGGCGGCGATGTGCGCCTGGAGTTCAAAGACGCCCAATCCGCCGGCCAGATGCGCCCTGACGACGCCGGCGACGACGGATTTAAGTACCGGTACGTCGTGATGCCGATGAGGATCTGAGGCTTCCGATCCAGGAGATCAAAGTGATCGTGCACGAAGCAGAAGAGGGCGGTTACTGGGCCGAAGTTCCTGCCATCCCTGGCTGCGCCACACAAGGTGAGACTTTAGAAGAGTTGCTTGCCAACGCGCACCAGGCTGTGGTGGGATGTTTGTCGCCAGCCACCTGAAATCCACTATCGGCATCGGCCAACTCGTCCACCTAGGGCCTACAGAATCCGCAGCTAGGGACATTTTTGCGAATATGCCGTCCGTTTCCCGTCGGCCAGAATCAGTTCGATGCTATGGTGAGCCTCGATTTCAATATGGGTCTCAGTACGAGCCGCAGCGAATGCCCATCACGTTTACGAGCAGTCATTAGGCCATCCCGATAGTGACTGGCCTACATGGTATGCGCGCTACATTTTCGAAAAGCAAACCAAAAGTCAGAGCGAAATGCTTGGAGATTACGGAGCATAGGAACACGTGTCGATATATGGGTGCACAATTGTTACAGCCACGGTCCTGCTAACACACTAGAAGCCATCTAGCCATCTCATAAATGCTTTGTGTCAGGGCACGGCTTCACAGGCTGCGGAAAAACGCATGACGGCTTGTGTGTCGTCGTCTGAAACCGACTCAGAAAAAAAAACAAACAGCCTAAGACGCTGGCCTGAAGGCCAGCGCTACCCGAAAAACACGCTCCGTCGACTTTTTCAGCAACCTTTTCAGCCGTGCCGAATCCGATCATGAATGACTTGGGCTTTAGCCTGTGGGAATGCTGATTTTGCAGGGGCTAAAGCCCGCTTGACGGACTCATACCGGCACGACTAAAGGTCGTGCCCTGACACAACCCAGAACGATTTATGAGGGAACTCCTAGTTAAGTCGACACCGTCTTCAATCTACGGTAGTGCCGAAATACCGGCAGCGATCGACACTTACTTTGCTTCAATGGCCGTTCGCTTCAACAACTTAGGGACAGCATCAGTGGCAGATCAGATGCACCAGGCATTCCCTGGCAAGAATAAAACATAGGTGATTCGTGCCGTGAATAGATCCACTTCAAGTTTGTTGAAATCCCTGTACATCATTTCGCTATCGCTATTGGTGGCGTTTGTCATGGTTTGTCCGGCGCCGGCTCAGAACATCGCATCCACAGAACAGCAAACAGGAAGCATCGCGGGAACCGTGACCGATCCGAACGGCGGGCCTGTCCCGGGTGCGAGGGTAGTCCTGCAAGGTCCTACGCCGCATGACAGCTACACAAGTCTTGCTAGCGACAGTGGCTTCTTTGAATTAAGCAATGTCAAGCCTGGAGTGCCTTTTCGAGTCACGGTCCACGCCGAAGGATTTACAGATTGGACCTCACCGCCGGTAGTTCTCGACCCCGGTCAATACAAGTTCCTCACGGATTGCAAACTCCAGCTTGAAGAAGTACGGACAACGGTCAATGTGGGTTATTCCGCGGCGAAGGTCGCAACGGAACAGGTTGCGGCACAGGAGAAGCAACGCGTTCTGGGCGTGTTTCCCAATTATTACGTCAATTACGATTCCGATCCGGCGCCGATGACAGCAAAGCTCAAGTTCAAGCTTGCGCTCAAGGTCGCCGTTGATCCGGTCACCATTCTCGGCATAGGCTTCATCGCCGGACTCGACCAGGCGGGTAACACCCCGGACTACCAGCAGGGCGCGAAAGGCTATGGCCAGCGGTTTGGCGCCATCGCCGCGGACGGCACCACCGACATCCTGATCGGCGGGGCCGTCCTGCCATCACTTCTCCACCAGGACCCGCGTTACTTCTACCAAGGCAAAGGAACGACAAGGTCCCGTTTCTTTCACGCCGTCACTTACCCATTCGTTTGCCGGGGAGACAACGGTCAGACGCAGCCGAACTACTCGAGCCTCGGCGGCGATTTGGCGGCATCGGCCCTTGAGAACACGTACTACCCGCAATCCAATCGTGGAGCGGGATTGGTGTTCGGGCATTTCGCTATGGATACCGCCGAACGCGCAGTCAGCAGCCTGGCCCAGGAATTCCTGTTCCGCCGACTTACAAAGACGAAGCCCACGGATTAGGTTGGAAGGAACCATCTCCGGAGTTTGACTCGTTCATCGGAGTGTTGCCTGTGGCATATAGCTTCTGCGATGCCAACCTTCCGGCAATTGTCAAGCTGCTACCCGAAGAGTCTCGTCGTCTCTACTTCAATTACGCTTTCTAGTTTCGGACTGTCTTGCCGGTCAGTAAGTCAAGCCTATGGCACAGGCATTCGCGCCTGGTACTAGAGTTGCAAATGATTAAAGCGATGCCAAGACGAATAGAATGTTATGTCGAAAGTATGGAAAGCGTGATTAGAAAAAAATGGCGGAAGCGTGTGCGAGTCGAACGCACCATTGACATCGAAGATGCCAATCGCCGGTTTTGAAGACCGGGAGAGTCACCGGACCCCCTTCGCTTCCGCGAGTGATGGATACTTTCTACCATAGTTATTGGATTCGAGCAGTGAAACGCAGAGTGTTCGCCAGCGCTCGGGAAGAGAAGGCGTGATGTGGACGAAAATCCCCACTCAAGCAAAGCCGGATTGGGCGAGGCATAGGGGTGTCGCCGGCTGAAGCCGGCTCAGCAACTTAATGAACGTCCATGCGGCACGACCAAGGTCGTGCCCTGTTACAAAGCGCACGGAAAGAGTTTTTCAGCAAACTGTGAAGCCGACTTTGCTGGAGAAATAGAGAGCTTAGACGCTGGCCAAGGCCAGCACTACCCGAAGCTGGACCAGGCTTCCGCCTAGGCTAGTTACTTGATGTACGCTCCCAGGTCTCGAACAGCGCGGGACCTGGGGCAGCCGCTAGTCACTTTGTGCATGCCCCGGTCTCGAACGGCGCGAGACCTTGCGACAGGCTCACCCAGGCTCTGGGGCACCTCGGACCTTCGACTCCCACACATTCGAAAGCGCGAATGTGTGGGGCACCCGCCGCAGCTTACGGATAATCGCTCTGGGCTTGCAGTACCAAGGAAGGCATCTCCGAACCATCAGCCAGCCAATTGGCGGTGCGGACAACTGGATGGGTGATGACGGGATCGAGCGAACCAGGTCTCGAACGGCGCGAGACGTGGGGCAGCCAGCTCCACCGGGCGTACAATGTGGGCCGTCATCGAGTGCAAAAGGCAAAGCTCAATTTTGCGTTCAAACGAGGACGGGAGGCCAGCTTATGCGCGTTGTGCTTCAAACCAGTTTTGCGGCCAGCCGGAAAGAGCCGCTGGTCGAGATGCTGAATCGCGTTCACCAGGGCTTTGTCGATGCCGGGCTCGAGCCGTTCATTCGCTTCAACCTCGCCGATGGCATGGCGGTCAGCACCTCGATCGTAGACCGCGCGGTGAAGCGATATCCCGAGCTGGCGCGCTTCGTCACCGAGGAACCGCCGATGCCGGGACTTCCGCCGACGCGACGGCTCTCGAACGGGCCGATGTCCGACGGCGCGAATCAGGCGATGCCGTACGAAACGTTGCAAGCGATTGCCGCGGGCGTGCCGCGATCGTTTCCGTTTCCCAGCATCGCCCTTCATTTTCATTCGCCGGAGTTCGGCGAGCTGACGCCTACGATGACGATCATGGCTCCCATGATGTCCGGAATTCTGATCACGGATAAATGGTGGGTGAATGGGCGGCAGCGGTCGCTCTCGGCGTGCACACTGGCGGAGGTAGAACCGGGCGCGAAGAAGCTGCCGGCGCCGACGGGGCCGATCGCGATGGTGATGGCGGCGTGCGGCAAAGCGAAGAAGACGATTCAGGCGCCGCTTCCGGAGAATCCTGGAACGGGGCCGGTTCCGGGGGTGCGGCTGCCAAGCGGGATGGCGGTGCCGAGCGCGAAGCCGGAACTGGCGATCGCGGTGAAGGCGATTTCGGTGAAGTATCGCGACCGCATGCCGGAGATTGTGAAGGAGGCGCGGCTGCCGCACGATCTGCCGAGCACGGCAGAGATGCTGCAGGCGCTGTCGGGCGTGAACGCGGGACCGAAGAAGCCGGCGCTGGAAGAGATCTTCAAGCCGATGGGCTATAGCATTCGCGGCGAAAATGCCGGCTTCACGCTGCGGCGGCGGACGGCGGGGAATCTCACTCTGGAGCTGAGCCTGGACTGCGGCACGTGGTCGCATAACCTGATGGCGATGTTCAAAGTGTATGGTTTGGGATTTAAGGCAGTGCTTGCGCTGCCACCCACTGAGAAGTCGGCTGGCGGCCAGTATCGGGTTGGCGACGCCGAACACTGGCGAAAAATTGTGGAGAACCTGGGCGCGCTGGTCGCGGAGTTGGAGCGGACACTCGTTCCCGAGATCGAGGCCGCTACCGGGCCGTCGCCGGAGTGGTACCAGCCAGAAACCAGTGGCTAGTGGCTAGTGGTTAGTGGCTAGTGGTTAGTAAAAGCGGATCCCTCTCATAGTTGTCCGAATTGTCGGACATCGGGAGACGTGTGGCACCCGAGGCGGGGCCTTGTGTCGCCGGCTGAAAGCCGGCTCGTGGTTTCAAGGGCAACGTTACCCAGCGCTTCCGCGCTGGGCTAATTACTTTGTGCAGGCGTGCAGCTAACGAGGGCTCTTCTGCCTTGATGCGAAACTGCCGGCGGAGAGACCTTGGCCGCTGAGGCCGGTCCAGGTTGGCTGCTGGTTCGCCGAAGTCGACATTGTTATCTGACCGCTTCTGTTTCCTGACTGGGTGGGCGTGAAGATGACTGCAGCGTAGCAGTTGCCATCCACTGGTAGCTGGGAGCAGTTGGTATAGCTTGTGAAGTCACCCGTAACCTGGAAGTTCAGGATAGTGACTGGTTCCTGAGAGAAGTTATGAACTCCGAGCGTCTGGGTATTCTTGGAACCAAGCTTTGCGGGTTGAAACGAAAGGTTGGGAGTAGAGAACGCCACGGGCACATAAGCATAAACGCCGAGTTCCAGCGATCCGTTTCCACTGGTGTAATAGCCAAGCCGGGGATTGCCAAACAGATCGAGGGTGGGCAATGACGGAGCCTGGCGGTCGCCCTGGTTGATGATCGGCGAGTGTCCTAGAACGCGGAAGTTACTGTCTAGATCAGGAGCTACTTCGAGGTTGCCATTGCCCGGAAACTGAGCAGTGCACGGTCCAGATACGTTGGTACCTTCTGAACTATAGGCCAGGTTGTTATGGAACTGAGGAGTTTGATTGCTAAAGGTAGAATCGCAGTAGACCGCGGTCTCACTATCGATGTCGGCGAAGATGTTGTTATAGATTATGGTGAATTGAGGAAATCCGTCGACATAGAGCGCTGAACCTTGGTTAGAGCCGGAATTATTCACTATTGTGTTATTGACCAGGGTAGCACCATCATTACCAGACGGGACTGACACAGAGATGCCTGCGCCTTGCTGAGCCTGGTTCCCATAAATCAAGTTCTGCACCATAATGGCCGGTGAATCATTGACCATGCCAATGCCGCCGCCGTTGTTTCCACAAGCATTGTTTTGAATAATGTTGTTTTCAATCAATGGAGCGTTGGCCGCATCCATAGATATGCCGCCGCCGAACGAGCATCCAGAGCTGCGGTTATTGGCTATAAGGTTGCCGATAATTTGCGAGCTTCCGGTGCCATTAATGGCAATTCCTATGCCGTAGCCACCTGATCCCGTCATTATGTTCGAAGTAATCGAATTGTTGAGGATTTGCGGTGAGGCGAAGTTAACCCAGATGCCCGAGCCGATTCCGGCCGTGTTGCCAGTGATGGTGTTGTTTTGGATGACCGGTGACGCGCCAGAGATGTAGATTCCACCCCCGCCCGTACTAGCAGAACCATTGGTAATTACAAAGCCCTCAAGGATTGAATTAGCCGTCTCGGAATGGTTGAAGGTAACGACCGAGCCATTCGCGCTACCATTGATGGTGGCTGTACCGGGCGTGAGCGCGCTCACCGTGATCGCCTTGCCATTAAAGTTGATGTTCTCCGGATAGGTTCCGGGAGAAACCAGGACGATGTCGCCGTTGTTAGCGGCATTGATTCCGGCCTGGATGGTGGGCTGATCGGCAGGAACGTGGATCGTGTTCGCGGCCGCTCCGATCGAGAGCAGCGAAACCAAGAACGACAACCGCAAAGAGACGAAGTAGCCAAGGCGCATAGTTTTCTCCTGTGGGTTCGGGGTGTTGCGCAGTATGAACGCAATGGCATGAACTGGCAAGGAAAAATCGAAGTGTGTGCCGCCGGCTGAACAGGCTACTGAAAAACTCCAAGGCGCCCGCTTTGTGTCGCCGGCTAAAGCCGGCTCGGATTAAAAATAACCGACTTATCGGCACGACTAAAGTCGTGCCCTGTTACAAAGCGCTCGCAGTGGGACTTTTTCAGCAGCCTGTGAAGCCGGCTCGGGCTTTCAAGGGCAACGTGACCCAGCGCTTCCGCGCTGGGCTAATTACTTTGTGTATAACCAGGTCTCGAACGGCGCGAGACCGTTCGGCAAGCTCAGGGCAGGCTATGGGGCAGTTGTATTCAAGATCTTCGGCACCCGGCTGAAGAAGTCGAGAAGCAGATCCTTCGTCGGCCTGAAGGCCTCCTCGTGATGACAAAAAATGCGGCAGTTGTATTCAAGATCTTCGGCTCCCACACATTCGAAACCCGCGAATGTGTGGGGCACCCAGGCAGTGGGGAGTGGACACGGTTATCTGATCGGGCCGGAGTGGTACCAACCAGAGACCAGTGGCTAGTGATCAGTGATCAGTGGTTAGGGATTAGGGGCTAGTGGCTAGTGATTAGTATTCGAGCCGCTAACGTGTGGGACAGCCGGAATGTTCGAGACTGCCGTCTTTCAGGATAATGTCTTTTTTCAAGATAATGTCTTTCAAGATAATAAGGATGCTGGGTAATCCGGGTGAGCGTCGGATTGCATCTCACCACTGCTTAATGAAGAAATGACAGGCGGAGGCAGTCTTCATGGTTAACACAGTCGTTGATGGAACGTATCGGCAAACCAATTTGACCAACGAATCGCGCGAGTATCTGGCCAAGCGCGAGGAGCTGCGGCTGGCCGAAATCGAACTCATGCGACAGCGCGAACGCGTCGCTGAGCTGCGCCGCCATCTTCCCGCAGGCGCTGCGATTGAGGATTATCAGTTTGAAGAGGGGCCGCGCGATCTGAACGCTGGTGATGAGCCGGTGCGGAGGGTTCGGCTGAGCGAGCTGTTCTCTAAGCCGGATCGCTCGCTGGTCATCTACCACCTCATGTACGGGAAGAAAAACACGAAGGCTTGTCCCATGTGCACGGCGTGGATTGACGGCGCGAATGGCGTGGCGCATCATCTGGCGCAGAACCTGGACTTCGCGGTGGTCGCTGCCGCCGACCTACCGACGTTGCGCGCCCACGCTCGCGCGCGAGGCTGGGACAAGCTGCGCCTGCTGAGCGCCGGCAACAACACGTTCAAATACGACTTAGGCAGCGAAGACCGCGAGGGCGGTCAGGACTCGACGGTTTCGGTTTTCACGCGCGACGCAAACGGTAACCTGCGACACTTCTACAGCGCGCATCCCCGGATGGGGCCGGACATTCTGGAGCGAGGCATCGATCTGCTCGCTCCGATGTGGCACTTCCTGGACCTCACGCCGCAAGGGCGGGGCAGTTGGTATTCCAGCCTTGCGTACGGGACCAAGGTTCCCACCACAACGTAGATCCTGCCACGACAGGGAACCGCAGATCCCTCGGTCGGGATGACAGATCATAAGAGGAGCGCGCCACCCAGGCTTGCGTCCGAAGGACGGACGCGAGATGTGGCATCCTGCACGTTCAGCCGGCCTCCCACACATTCGAAACCCGCGAATGTGTGGGGCACCCAGAGTTCGGGACGAAGGTTCCCACGGTTTCCACGTAGCTCAGTTACCCACATCTCGAAACCGCGAGACGTGGGGCACCTGTATTCGAGACCTTCGACTCCCACACATTTCGAAACCCGCGAATGTGTGGGGCACCCTCTCACCTGGGTCGAGCGTCAGGGTATGACCTCGAAGACCGTTCCGTCATTCTGACTGCCACCGAGGGAAGTCGTGCCGTAGAGATTGCCGGCGCCATCGAAGATCAAGGCGGCGTGGAGCAGTTGCCCGTCAGTGCCACTGAGGCCGAAGTTATGCAGCACTCTCTCCGTCCAGCCTCCGCTGCCGTTCGGCGTCATCTCGAACGCGGTGCCATCACCTTCACTGCCACCTGCTTCCGTCGTGCCGTAGAGATTGCCGGCGCCATCGAAGATCAGGCCGGCGTAGGGCTGTTGCCCGTCGCTGCCGCTGATGCCGAAGTTATGCAGCACTCTTTCCGTCCAGCCTCCGCTGCCGTTCGGCGTCATCTCGAACGCGGTGCCGTCACCCGCACTGCCACCGCCGACAGTCGTGCCATAGAGATTGCCGGCGCCGTCGAAGATCAGGCTGGCATAGGAGTATCGGCCGGCGTTGTCGCCGATGCCGAAGTTATGCAGCACTCTCTCCGTCCAGCCTCCGCTGCCATTCGGCGTCATCTCGAAGACGGTGCCGTAACCTTCACTGCCACCCAGGGAAGTGGTGCCGTAGAGATTCCCCGCAGCATCGAAGATCAGGCCGGCGTAGGGGTATATCCCGTCGCTGCCACCGACGCCAAAGTTGTGCAGCACTCTCTCCGTCCAGCCACCGCTGCCGTTCGGAGCAATCTCAAACACGGCCCCGTGACCCTCAGTCCCGCCTTTGGAAGTGGTGCCGTAGAGATTACCGGAGGCATCGAAGACGAGGCCGGCGTAGGGATATATGCCGTCGGTGTAGGCGATACCGAAGTTATGCAGAGTGACCTCGCGCCAGCCTCCGCTGCCGTTCGGCGTCAACTCGAACACCGTGCCGTAACCTTCACTGCCGCCGGCAGAGGTGGTGCCGTAAAGATTCCCCGCCCCATCGAAGATCAGGCCGGCGTAGGGCTGTTGCCCGTCCGTGCCGCTGATGCCGAAGTTATGCAGCACGGTCATCGTCCAGCCTCCGCTGCCGTTAGGGCTCATCCGGAACACCGTGCCGCCGTTCTCACTGCCGCCCATAACGGTGGTGCCGTAGAGATTGCCGGAGCCATCGAAGATGAGGCCGGCGTAGCAGGATTGCCCGTCGTTGGCGCCGGTGCCGAAGTTATGCAGCACTTTCTCGCTGGCCCCGCTGCTCGCCGCCAAGAGCGCGACAGTAAAAGTTGCGAACGTTATCTTTAATACTGCGAGGCACGGCCAGTTGGCTTGCATGAGTTCTTCTCCCGTGTTAGACAAATCGGAACGAGGTTGCGCGTCCCGACACTATATGACCTTTGCGATTTCGATTGCACGAACTAAATTTCGTTGAGCGGGAAGAGCTTGAGAGGCTGGGACGCGACTTGGAGTTCTCCCACGTCTCGACGCGCGAGACGTGGGCACCCGGCTGAAGGAAGCTAAAGGAGGCTTGCTGATGCGAGGAACGAGATTTTCCATCGTATGGAAGGCGACCCTGACGATCTTCTGCGTAGCTTTGTTTGTGAGGAGCACTTGGGCAGCTGATCAGGAGACGGTTATATACAGCTTTAGCCGCTACTACAGCGCAGACGGCGCTAATCCCTACGGTGGTGTGATCTTCGATGCCGCCGGCAATCTTTACGGCACTACCACTTCTGGCGGCATTTCGAACCAGGCCCTCCGCCGTTATGGGACTGTATTCGAGTTGTCGCCCAGTGCGGGCGGAGGCTGGACGGAGACGGTGCTGCATGCTTTCGGCATGGGCACGGACGGACGCTATCCAAGGGGTAGCCTGGTCTCCGATCTCGCGGGCAACATCTACGGCACGACGCAGGGAGGCGGCATTTACGGCTATGGGACGGTGTTCGAATTGTCGCCGGGGGCGGGCGGGGCCTGGACAGAGAAAGTCCTGTACAGCTTCGGAAACGGCACGGACGGCCAAGACCCGATTGCCGGAGTAATCATGGATGGCGCCGGCAATCTATACGGCACGACGGCCGAGGGCGGTATTTACAACAACTGCTATGACGGCCTGTCTTGCGGGACGGTCTTCGAGCTATCGCCCCAGGCGGGCGGTGGCTGGACCGAGAAAGTCCTGTACAGCTTCGGTGACGGCACGGACGGCCAGAATCCATGGTCCGGACTGATCATGGATCGCGTCGGCAATCTATACGGCACGACGGCCCAGGGCGGTATTTACAACAACTGCTATGAGGGGCTCGCTTGCGGGACGGTCTTCGAGTTGTCGCCCCAGGGGGGTGGAGTATGGACGGAGACCGTGCTGCACAGCTTCGGTAATGGCACCGACGGGCAGCGCCCGCTTGTGGGCGTAGTCATGGATGGCAATGGAAATCTCTACGGTACAACGGATAGCGGCGGCCTTTACAACAACTGTGATTACGGCTTCGGAGCCGGTTGCGGAACGGTGTTCAAGTTATCGCCCATGGTGGGCGGAGGCTGGGCAGAGACGGTTCTGCACAACTTCGGCAATGGCATGGACGGCCAGAACCCGGACGCATGCCTCATCTTCGATGGCGCCGGCAACCTCTATGGCACCACAACCAGTGGCGGCGTTAACAGTCTCGGAACGGTGTTCGAATTGTCGCCAGCGGCGGGCGGAGATTGGATGGAGACTGTGCTGCACAGCTTCGGCAATGGAACGGACGGGGTGCTTCCCTATGCCGGCGTCACCTTGGATGCCTCCGGCAATATTTACGGCACCACCTCCGGCGGCGGCATTCACGCTACCGGAACGGTGTTCGAAATTACGCCGTAGATTCAGCGAGAGAAAGTGAAATCGGTGTCGTTCGCGGCGATCCTTGCCGCGGACAAGTTTCGATTCACGTGGGTTTTTCTCGACGGCGCTGTAGTCGAACTTGTAGACGGCGGGTGGCCCACCCAAGCTTCGTTTGCTTGGGTGGGGGTGTACGTCTTGTTGCCGAAGCTGACCGGACGCGATACGAGTTTGGCACGCGACACAATTCCCATACGTTCGCGTTTGCTTCCGGTCCACTCCGACTCAATTTCTACCACGCCCTCCTTTCCGGTAGGTGATGACGGAAAGTGTTCCAGGCTTACCTTCCTCAGATTGGCTAGAACCGCAGGTCCCTCCGCTCGGCTGAAGCGCTCGGTCGGGATGACAATACTTTTAAGAAGGGACGCCCGGTCGGCACGGCTGAAGAGGCTGCGGAAAAGCTCTCTTGCGCCAAGCGCTCTGTCGTCGGCTGAAGCCGGCTCAGATGCGGAAATAAACGACTTGGACGCGAGCCTAAAGGCTCGCTCTACCTGAAATAACGCAGTCGTCGAGTTTTTCAGCAAACTGTGAAGCCGTGCCCTGATACGAGGCCGATGCTAACGCGGGCGTGAAGGCCCGCAGTACCAGTCGGGGGTCGGCCGCGAAAATAGTCCAGCCGCGAATCGTCGATCTCTTCCACAATAGGGGTCCTTCGACTCGCCCTGCGGGCTCGCTCAGGATGACACGTCGGAGCTGGTGGGCGGTGGCTGGCAAAAGCAGATCCCTCGTCGGGCTGAAGCCCTCCTCGTGATGACAACATAGGAAGAAGGCGCATCCGGCACGGCTGAAGCCGTGCCCTGTTACGAGGCCAATGCTGACGCGGGCCTGAAGGCCCGCAGTACCAGCCGGGGGTCGGCCGCGAATCGCTGATTGCTTCCACGATAGGGGTCCTTCGACTCGCCCTGCGGGCTCGCTCAGGATGACACGTGGGTGGCTGGTGGGCGGTGGCCGGCAAAAGCAGATCCCTCGTCGGGCTGAAGCCCTCCTCGTGATGACAACATAGGAAGAAGGCGCATCCGGCACGGCTGAAGCCGTGCCCTGTTACGAGGCCAATGCCGACGCGGGCGTGAAGGCCCGCAATACCAGCCGGGGTGGGCCCGCGAAAATAGTCCAGCCGCGAATCGTCGATTGCTTCCACGATAGGGGTCCTTCGACTCGCCCTGCGGGCTCGCTCAGGATGACACGTTCGGTGGCTGGTGGGCGGTGGCCGGCAAAAGCAGATCCCTCGTCGGGCTGAAGCCCTCCTCGTGATGACAACATAGGAAGAAGGCGCATCCGGCACGGCTGAAGCCGTGCCCTGTTACGAGGCCAGTGCTGACGCGGGCGTGAAGGCCCGCACTACCAGCCGGGGTGGGCCGCGAAAATAGTCCAGCCGCGAATCGCTGATTGCTTCCACGATAGGGGTCCTTCGACTCGCCCTGCGGGCTCGCTCAGGATGACACGTCGGAAGTGGTGGGCGGTGGCTGGCAAAAGCAGATCCCTCGTCGGGCTGAAGCCCTCCTCGTGATGACAACATAGGAAGAAGGCGCATCCGGCACGGCTGAAGCCGTGCCCTGTTACGAGGCCAATGCTGACGCGGGCCTGAAGGCCCGCACTACCAGCCGGGGTGGGCCGCGAAAATAGTCCAGCCGCGAATCGTCGATCTCTTCCACAATAGGGGTCCTTCGACTCGCCCTGCGGGCTCGCTCAGGATGACACGTCGGAGCTGGTGGGCGGTCGCCGGCAAAAGCAGATCCCTCGTCGGGCTGAAGCCCTCCTCGTGATGACAACATAGGAAGAAGGCGCATCCGGCACGGCTGAAGCCGTGCCCTGTTACGAGGCCAATGCTGACGCGGGCGTGAAGGCCCGCAATACCAGCCGGGGGTGGGCCCGCGAAAATAGTCCAGCCGCGAATCGTCGATTGCTTCCACAATAGGGGTCCTTCGACTCGCCCTGCGGGCTCGCTCAGGATGACACCCGTTGGAATAGTGTCGAGGATCGCAGCTCGGGGCTGGTGGCTCGCAGCTTGGAGCTAGTTGTTAGTTACTAGTTGCTCTCAGCTACTGCTTCACGCCGAGGGCGGCGAGGATGCGGTCGTAGTCGTCGAGGGAGTGGTACTCGATGACGATCTTGCCTTTGCCCTGGCGATCGTTGATCTGGACTCGGACGCCTAATGTTTGTTGTAACACGTTTTCTGCGTGGCGGACGTTGGCTTCGACGACGCGCTCCTTGATCTCTTTGGGGACGGGGTGGACGAGGGCGTCGACGGTGTCCTGGGTGTAGCGGACGGAGAGGCCTTCGTCGACGATGCGCAGGGCGAGGCGCTCCATTTCGCCGGGCGTGGGCAGCGTGAGCAGCAGCTTGGCGTGGCTGAGCGAGATCTCGTCGCGCTCGAGGAGCGATTGCACCGAGGGCGGGAGTTTGAGCAGGCGCATGAAGTTGGCGATGGACGCGCGGTCCTTGCCGACGCGGATGGCCATCTGGTCCTGGGTGAGGCCGAAGTCGCGGCCCAGGCGCTCGAAGGCGCGCGCCTGCTCGACCGGGTTGAGGTCCTCGCGCAGCAGGTTCTCGATGATGGTCATCTCCATGGCCTGCTCGTTGGAGACGTGGCGGATGAGCGCGGGGATGGCGGCCAGGCCGGCCTGGCGCGAGGCTTCCCAACGGCGCTCGCCGGCGATGATCTGGTAGTGGCCGCCGGCGATGGGGCGCACCACGATAGGCTGTAGAATGCCTACTGCCTTGATGGAGGCGGCCAGCTCGGCGATGGAGGCGGGGTCCATGGTGGCGGAGCGGGTCTGGTAAGGGTTGCGCTCCAGCTGGTCGATGGGGATGTGGCGGACGTCGTCGTCCTTGGCGGGGCCGGGGGCGGCGGGCGCAGGGACGGCGACAGGAGCGTGCGGGAGGTGACGCGGCGGGAGCAGGGTTTCCAGGCCGCGACCGAGGACTTTGCGCTTTTCGGTGGTCATAGGCGGTGATTCGTCAGCTTAGATGTTTAGCCTTCGGCGATTCGCGGCGCGGTGTTCGAACGAACGTTCGAATTGGGCGCTTGGCCAAGTCGGCATCATTATAGGCGTGGCGGGGATGGGGGAAAGGGAAATCGGTTGTGGAAAAACGGGGCGGAAATGAGATGAGGGTTGTGGCGATTCAGGAGTATCGAAAAGTGGTAAGTTATGTGACTCCTAGGTTCGCGGATGTCCACTAGGTGGGAAGCATGCGAATGGATACAGCCTACAACTTGGTTGAGGTGGTAAATGTCGTCACATTGTTCCTCGTGGAACAATCCGAGGGGTTGTGAGCTCCAACGATAACGTGATGTGTCATTGTTAGAGTTGTTACGCCAAATGTTCCTCGTGGAACATTGATTTGTCCCGCGAAATGAGATCGCGGTTTTCTTCGAACCTGGGGATCGCGCGGTTCCGATGTTCTGCCAAGGAACATTTCGTCCGGCGTTGCGCCCGGAGTTCCTTCGGTCCGGCAGAAAATGTTCCTCGTGGAACACTTTGCCCCCGCCGGTCTCAGCCACATCCACACGAATGGTCCGCTGCATTTTCCGTCGGGTCTTCCACAATTCCGAATCCCGCCATCGACCGCCGAATCATGATCTTCCGGCGCAATCGACCGAATTGCACAGCTTTTCCTCCAGAATTCGTTGGCCGCTCCAACTCAAGCTTGCTCCAGCGCCGCCGGCGTTCTAAGCTGCTAAAGCGGCTTCGTCGAGAGCGGCGCAGTACCGCTCGACATCCGACCCCGGCGACCTAAGATCTGCGCAACCGGGCAACGACGTCTAAGCCGGCCCAAAGTTCCGGCACGATCGCACAGCCGTTCTGGGCGGCACCACGACCATGTCACGTCTCATCGCAGTCACGAACCAGAAGGGCGGAGTCGGCAAGACGACCACCGCCATCAACCTGGCTGCCTCTTTTGCCACCCGCGAGGCACCGACGCTCCTCATCGACTGCGATCCGCAATCCAACGCCTCCAGCGGCCTGGGCTTTCTGCGCGACCCCGACCGTCCCAGCACCTACAAGCTGCTGATGGGCGACGTCACGGCCGACACCGCCATCCAGCCCACCGAGCTGCCGCACCTCAGCATCATCCCGGCGCACAAAAATCTGCTGGGCGCCAACATCGAGCTGGTCTCGCTCGACTATCGCGAGTACCGCCTCCGCCACGCGCTCGATCCCATCCGCGAGCGCTTCCGCTTCATCGTCCTCGACTGCCCGCCCGCCCTCGACCTCCTCACCCTCAACGCGCTGGTCGCCGCCGACACCGTTCTCATCCCGATGCAAGCCGAATACTTCGCCCTCGAAGGCGTCACCGAGCTGCTCGACACCCTCGACCGCATCCGCCTCGAGCTCAATCGCGCGCTGGCCGTCGAAGGCGTCGTCCTCACCATGTTCGACGACCGCACCAACCTGGCGCAATCCGTCGCCGCCGAGCTGCGCAACTTCTTCGGCGACCTCCTCTGCCAGACCGCGATCCCGCGCAACATCCGCCTCGCCGAAGCGCCCAGCCACGGCAAGCCGGCCATCTTGTACGACCCGCACTCCCGCGGCGCCGAAGCCTATCTCCGCCTAGCCGACGAGATCATCGCCCGCGTCGCGCAAACAAACAGCAATTAGCGATTAGCAATTAGCAGCTAGCGTCGAGCTTTCTTCCTATAACCATCATATCCCGTTTTAAAAGTTAGGGTTCTTCTATGGATTTGTCCTGATGCGGGTGCCCCACGTCTCGCGCTTTTCGAGACGTGGGAAGAAACGAACTCAGCTTCGAGCCACGAGCTTCGGGCCTTCGTGTGACTAACCCTCGTACTTGACTTTGATAGTTAGTCAGATAAATGTGTCATCCCGACCGAGGACTTCCGTCCGACCGAGGGATCTGCGGTCAGCCCGAACTCCACTGACTCCCCGACGCTTCTTGTCGACAACCGGCAACTACTCCCAGCCCGCAGGGCGCCACAATCGTAGCCCAGGGCGTAAGCCCTGGGCCAGGTCCCCATATGAAGGTCCGAGCCGGCTTCAGCCGGCGACACCGCCTCGTATCAGGGCACGGGCTTCAGCCGTGCCGATCCGCCTTCGTCTGGGTAGAGCTGACCTTCAGGTCAGCGTCCACGCCGTTGATTTCCTTTCCTGAGTCGGCTTCAGCCGACGGCACACGACTCGCGTGACGAGTTTTTTAGCCGCCCGTTTAACCTGCCGCCCCACCCCGCCTTCTTAATCGTCGCCTCCTTAATGTTGTCATCCCGAGGAGGGCTTCAGCCCGACGAGGGATCTGCTTTCACTGACCACGAGCCACCCGTCACCAATCATTGATGTGTCATCCTGAGCGCAGCCGTCGCGCGTCAGCGCGACGCGGAGTCGAAGGACCCCTATTTCGGAAGGCATCTGCAAGCATCACCGATCTTTAGTCCGGGCCTTCGGCCCGCGTCCGCGCGACCGCTTCGTATCAGGGCACGGCTTCAGCCGCTGCCGACCCGCATTCCTCTGGGTAGAGCTGACCCTCAGGTCAGCGTCCAGGCCGTTGATTCCCTTTCCCGAGTCGGCTTCAGCCGACGGCACGCGACTCGCGTGACGAGTTTTTTAGCCGCCCGTTTAACCTGCCGCCCCACCCCGCCTTCTTAGTCGTCGCCCGCAATCGTCCCATCCTTACTGCTGTCATCCCGAGGAGGGCTTCAGCCCGACGAGGGATCTGCTATTCCCCCGCGCCGCCAATGAGTCGCGGAGCCTTTCGTTGACAACAGACTTTGATCAGGGCACGGGCTCCAGCCGTGCCGACCCGCATTCGTCCGGGTAGAGCTGACCTTCAGGTCAGCGTCCACGCCGTTGATTCCCTTTCCCGAGTCGGCTTCAGCCGACGGCACACGACTCGCGTGACGAGTTTTTTAGCCGCCCGTTTAACCTGCCGCCCCACCCCGCCTTCTTAATCGTCGCCTCCTTAATGTTGTCATCCCGAGGAGGGCTTCAGCCCGACGAGGGATCTGCGGTTCGCGCGCGCTGAAAGGGCGCGACCTCTGATCACAAACCAAATCTCCCAACGAGGGATCTGCGTTTACTGGCAACTGAAAACCGGGTTGGAAGACATGTCCTGCCGATGACCAGAAATCATCCCCGCGTTCATCCGATCGTCGTAGCGCTACCTTCACACCAAAGACTATTGTTACGTCTATGTCAATAATCTGTTGACACTGCCTAAAAATGGCGCTACCGTCGCTCAGCCTTTTCAATCATCAGATTCAAGAATGCCGGTTGTTTAGAGGCTTTTGCCCAGACTTGCGCGTTAGCTCAAAGGGTCAAAGTCTCTCAGGCCAGGCAGGGAGCTTCTGCGAGGCATTCGTCCATTGCCAACGGCGAATCAGCAGGAGTAAAGACGCCTTTCCCCAGGGCCCCCATTTCAACTAGCGCCGTTGTCATCATTCTTGGCTCTTTGCGGCGCCGTCTGCAACCCTTTCCTTTGTGAGCCAGGGCTCGGGGTCCCATCGACACTGAAGAATCGCGTGCGCCCTTACGCGGGGGCACGTTTCGTTGTACGCCCCGCACAGGTAGTCGGGCGGACATATCGACCGTGGGTTTGTTGCGCTGGCCGGAGAATTGACCTTCGCGCCAACCTGGGTTAACTCAGCGACGCCAGCTTGCGCTGCTAATCGGAGCGCCCGACTTTGGCGCGACAGGAGAAGAAACAGAAATGGCCACTCAAATTAGCTCTAACCTGAAATCGTCGACGACAAGAATGATTGCGGCAGGTGTGAAGACCCTGCACCACCTGTCCCTCATTGCCGTGGCTCTGTTTCTTTTGGTTGGAGCCGCCCAATCCCAATGCGCCCCAGGGACGTCCCCCTGTATTTTGGTCAGTGATGTTGGGACCCACCAGGTCTCAGTGTGGCCCGATGGCGGCGGCAGCACATTTATAACCCAGAACTTTCTTTCAGGCTGTAATCGCGGGCCGAGCTGTGCCAACGGGGCAGGCGGGGGCGAGGGAGTCTCCTGTCTCGCTGGAAACACCAATCTGATGTATCTCGCAAACAATACAGAGTATATCAACGTCTTCAACCTGACCACAGGAGTCTGGACAGGATACTACGCAGATGCGGGCAGCGGCACGGCCATAGCCGGGCTGGTTGCCAACGGAACTGGGTCGATGCTCTACGCTGGTCAGTATGCCTCGCCGCCGGCAGCAGTTTTATCGCTGACTCCTTTGCCAACCAGCCCCTACCTGATGATAAATACGGGACAGACCACCCCTGACCCAACAGCGGGTTACGTTGCGCTCGGTTCAGGTGATTGCCCTCCCTATTCCTTGGACGTTCCATGCAGCTATGAGGGCAGCGTGTTCACGGCCTTCTTCTCCCAAACGAATAAGGGCGTGAACGAGTACATGGTTAACCCTAATCTGACTCAAGAACTGCCGTCCCTGGGACAGGTCCTACCTGGACCTCTTGATGGGGTGCATAATTGTGCCAACTTTGGGACCGGCGTGGGGACCGTTTGTTGGACCAACCTGTCGGGAATGGCCTTTGATGGCTCGGGAAATCTCTGGATCAATCAAGCAGAAACTCACGGGCATGACGGCACGTTTGAGTTTGCCCCAGGCGGCACCTGCGGCGCTTCACCGCCAGGTGCGGTTCTCCTCTGCCCTTTGAATTTTACTCCTGATAAAGCTGGATCGAGTGCGGACCCGATAGGGGTTACCGTTGCTCCCACCACCGACCCCGATAACCCCGGACAGATCCTAATTGCAAACGTCGACGGGAACTCAGTCGACAAAATCAACCCGGCATTGTGTACTGGCCTAAACCCTCCGGGGAGTCCTTGGACTCCCGGCAACTGTAACTCAGGCGACACCCACCCGTTCATTGACTTCACTCTGGTTCCGAACGCCCGCCCAAAATTTGCAGTTTACAATGTGAGCTGTCCTAACCCCGCGAATAACGGTTACGTTGAGATTTGCAAGCAGGGGAACCCCGAGTACCCGCCTCCTAATCAGTTATACGATTTCACGGCGACCGCTCCACTCTTTAGCAGCGGCACCATTCAGGTTCCGCTTGGCGAGTGCTCAGGAGCTATCGAGGTTCCCTCCGGGCAGGTCACTGTTACCGAAGCGCCGACCGTCGGCGTCTTGGTCTCAGACGTCACCGCATGCTCGTATAACGTATTTGGAGAGTGCGTCCCTGACCTGATTTCGTGGACGCTGCCTGACCTATTCGCCACCGTCCCGGTCACGCAAGGCGGCGTCTCGTCCGAAACCCTCACAACCTTTACCAACTATGCAGCTTCGCCTGGTGGGTTGAAGGTCTGTAAGATCGCGGGCTCGAATTCTTTACTCGACACGTTCTTTAACTTTACAGCAACAGGTCTTCCAAACTTTCAGGTAGAGGCGGGTCCGCCGGACCAAGGCGGCTACTGTCAATTGGTCAGCACGTCGTTGCCCGTTAACACCCCGGAAACCATTTCGGAGGTCGATATCCCGTCCGGCGTTAGCGTGTCGAACATCACGGTTACTTGTAATGCTTGTACGTATAGCATAAATCTGCCCCAATCCAGTATGACAACCACCATCGGGGCTGGCATTACTGTAGTGAGTTTTACGAACACTCAGAGCAGTAAGCAAAAGCGTTGTCTAGCTTGTAATAACCATTAAGGCTGCGGCCCAAAGCGACCGTCCTGAGGGCGCCCACCCAATGCTCTTTTGCTTGGGTGGGGATTTTCGCCATTAGGCGCAATGATTGGCTGGAATTCGGAAGGGAACGATCATGAACATAGGTACCATCGGTCGGGAAGTGCGCTTCGCCTTCTTGTTAACGCTGGTGTGTGGTTTTTCCCCTTCGTCTCAGGCTCAGACGTACTCGGCCATCCACAACTTCTCCGGCGGGGCGGACGGAGCGAATCCTTATGCCGGAATAACTATTGACGGAGCGGGGAATCTATTGGGCACAGCCTCAGCCGGCGCCCTGGGCTATGGGACGGTTTTCAAACTCAAGCCCTCTCAGTCGGGATACACCCTTGGCGTCCTGTACAGCTTTACCGGCGGCAGTGATGGCGCTTATCCCTACAACGGAGTGATCGTTGCTTCGGATGGGATCGTTTACGGCAGCACCTACTCCGCCGGAGGCGGCGGCTGTGGCGGCTACGGCTGCGGCACCGTCTTTAACCTGAGACCTCCAGCCACATTCTGTAGAAGCGTAACCTGCCCGTGGACGGAAACCAGCCTTCACGGTTTCGTGGGAGGCAATGACGGATCCGGGCCAACCCAGGGCACGAACCTGATCTTCGATCAAATGGGCAATATCTATGGTACGACCGTAAGCGGTGGCGCTTACGGCGAGGGTACGGTCTACAAGCTCACCCGTTCAGGCGGCGCCTGGACAGAGAGTGTTATTCACACTTTTGGGGCACCCGGCGACGGCGCCCAGCCTCTACATAACGTAGTCCTTGACACCAGCGGTAACCTATACGGCACCACTTCGTACGGCGGCGCTAATAATAACGGCGCAGTTTATCAATTGGTGCCGTCGGGCTCTGGCTGGACCGAGAACATTCTCGTCAGCTTTTCCTTGAGCGGAAGCGCGGGAGGCATCCCATACGCCGGCTTATTGATCGATCAGTCGGGCAATCTTTATGGAGCGACATCTGCAAATGCATCGGGCGGCGGCCCACCAACTGGATACGGTGGAGGAGGAGCCGTATTCGAGTTGATCCCTTCAGGCGGCGGTTGGATACTCAAGGTTCTATACAATTTTCCCGATCCTGGCGAAGGTTATCATTGTGGGCCGTACGGCAATCTTGTTATGGACGCCGCAGGCAATCTCTACGGCACTACCTATAGCGATGGACCTTATGGCTACGGATCGGTCTTCAAGCTGACCCCTGCGAGCGGGCAATGGACTTATACCTCCCTGTACGACTTTTGCAGCGGTGGCTGGCCATGCGCTGACGGAGCATTACCTTCCGGCGATCTAACCATCGACGCGAATGGCAGCTTCTACGGCACCACGAGTTTGGGTGGCTCCAATAACTACGGTCTCGTTTGGAAGATCACGCCCTGAGTGCGTGGATCTCGATCCGGCTGCCGCGCCTACGTAGTTCCTGAGAAGGCGCCCGCCTTTCCCCTTCGTTCGGCAAAACACTCATGAGACACTGCAACCGGCAACTGACCACTAGCCCTGCTCCGATGCCCAAGTTTCTCTTCTGGAACCTGAATAAATCCGAGCGCCGCGACCTGGTCTGCCGCCTGGCGCGGCTGGAGAATGTCGACGTCATCATCCTGGCCGAGTCGGCGCTGCACACCGCGCGCTTCCTGGAAGAGATCAACGACGCGCCGCAACATTTTCACTACGTCCCCGGCGAGTGCGGCCACATCTCGTTGTTCACGCGCTTCCAGCCCAGTCTGTTTCCGGCCATTCTGGAGAGCCATCGCATCTCCATTCGCCGGCTCGATCTGCCGGCGCGCGCCAAAGTCACCGTCGTCTCCGCGCATCTGCCCAGCAAACAGGCCGTTCGGCGACGACGACCAGATCTTCGAATCGGCCCCACTCAGAAGTTATCGATCATCCACACATTGCTGTCCCACGTCTGCGCGTCGAAGGCCAGGTACTTACCGTCGGGCGACGGCAGCGGCGACACCATCCATTGTGGACGGCCGCTGTCCAGCAACTTCTGTACTTTACCCTCTAGTGTGATGTGCAAGATGTTATAGAGATAAGGTGAATGCGGCGTCGCGTAAAAGCTTTTCCCATCCGCGGCCCAGGCAATCGACTGCAGATGCTCTCCGCCAGGGCCCACCGCAATCTCGTGCCAGCTGCCATTGGCCAGATTTAAGACTTCGATTCGGCCGTCGTACTTATCGGCATCAACCAGCGCTACGCTCGAGCCATCCGGCGACAAACCCCAATCCTCATACGCACCAAAAACCTCAATCTTGCCCAGCCGATTCCCTTTTCCCCGCAGGGGGTCCACGGCGTAGAACACCAGATCGCTTCCCTCATTCAGACTCACCACACATGGAACAATGGCATGTGGGTTGGAGGAGCACGAGAACGTGTGACGCTGCTCGTGGGAAGCAGCCTCCAGCACCGTCTCTGCCGGTCCGCCTTCAACCTCCTGGCGCATCAGTCGAGTCTTTCCATCCGGCGCTTCGCCCCCGGCCGATTCCCAGTAAAGCAGCCACGCTCCATCCGGACTCGCCACTGCGCCGTGTACATTTCCGGAACCGACGACCATCCTCTCCGCAGCGTCTCCATTTGCTGACTGTCTAAAGATCTCTCGTTTCCCGTTTCGTGGTGAATCGAAGAGAATGGCTTGACCATCGTGCGTCCAGCCGCTGGCGCTACTTCCACGGTCATCAAGCGTGAAACGCTGTGGCGACTCCATGCTCGTGCCATCCGCAGCAAGTTCGCCCAGATATGCATCCAGCCACAGTCGTTCCCGCAACATCGTCAAGCGCTTTCCGTCCGCGGTGACGCTAACATTTCTTGGCGTTGAGGCGTTCCATTCGCTTACTTGCCGTGGCGTGTCAGAACTCCCTGAGCGTGGCTCGACTCGGACAGCCCAAAGGCTATACCTGGTTTGGACCGACTGAAATCCCGAGCCTTGCGCGACCGTGAACAGCAGACGCCAATCCGGAGACCATCCCCCAACCATCCATGGGCCGAGCGCGAGACGGAGCTTGCCTTTCCCCGGTAAGCTCGATTCCGTCACCATCGTCTTTGCCGCTCCGCCAGTAACCGGAACAACTTCGATGCTGGAACTCCAGGTATCTTGCGACGTCTTCCATGACTTGGCATATGCGATCCAGCGTCCGTCGGGCGACCAGACTGGGCTATACACCTCCTCCGACTCTCCCGCCGTAACCAGCTTCCGCAGCGCCTCGCCATTGATTCCACCCACCCAAAGCGTCTTCCATTGCCGGCCAAACTCACCCATTGTGAAGGCGATCATCCGGCCGTCCGGCGAGATTCCACCAGCCGCCGCCCGACGATACAGCAACCGTGCTTCGGACCCCGCCATAACCGGCTGCAACCGCGGTTCGGCCTCTCCAATAATTGGGATGATCCAGGTATCGAAGCTGGCGTTCGCGCCTTCTACATCCGCCAGCAAGCCTCCGCCTCCCGGAAACCAGGACAGATAAAAGATCCGGTTGCGTATTTCAGGCGGCACCGTGATGGGGCGCGTTTCCCCGGATTCCATAGCATGCAAATACAATCCCGTCTGGTCCTGGTACGCCAGGTACTTTCCGTTGGGCGAAATCGCTGCCCCGACCACCGGATCTTCCACCGGATTCGCCGTGATCTGCTGCTCATTCAGCCCCGGCGCAGCTTCCGCCCGCTGCCACGCAAATTTCGCCACCAACAAGCCCGTTGCCAGCACAACGACCGTTGCCACTGCTGCCGCCCACAGCGCCCATCGCCTGCCTGCCTTGGCATGTCTCGAATTGACTTCGTCCTTCACCCGCTGCAAATCGCAGCTCATCTCGACCGCGCTCTGGTAGCGCTTCTCCCGGTCTTTCTCCAGAGCCTTGCTGATCACCTGCTCCAGCCCGCGCGGAACTTCGGCATTCAACTCGCCCACGGCAACCGGCGTGCCGTTCACGATCGCCTCCTGCACTTCCGCCGCGGTCTCTCCGCTGAAGGCGCGCTGTCCGCTTGCCATTTCGTAGAGCACCAGCCCGAAGGAAAAAATGTCGCTGCGTGCGTCCAGCTTCTCCCCGCGCACCTGCTCGGGCGACATATATCCCGCCGTCCCCATCGCACTGCCCAGCCGCGTCAGAGTCGCATCCGCGGGCACGGACCTGCCAAGCTGCGCCGCCGCCCCCAACCCACCTGGCTCCAGCTGCCAAACATCGCTCCCTGCTTCCTTGCCAGCGGTAACCAGTTTCGCTAAGCCGAAGTCCAGAATCTTCACCGAGTTCACTTCGCACTCGCAGGTCGATCCGTCAGGTACCGCACTGCTCACGAAGATGTTCGCCGGTTTGATGTCGCGATGAATGATCCCTTTCTTATGCGCGGCTTGCAGTCCCTCACAAATCTGAGTGGCGATTTCCACCATCGTCTCGGGCTTGAGCCTGGAGTGGCTGGCGGCCAGCGCGCTCAGGCGATCGCGCAGCGTCTCGCCCCGCAAGAGTTGCATCACGATGAACGGCTGTTCCTCGTGTTCTTCAACTTCGTAGATCGTGCAGATGTTGGGATGATCGAGCGACGACGCCGCTCGCGCCTCCCGCTCGAAGCGCTGTAGCGCGCGCGAGTCCCAGGCCAGATCCTCGGGCAGGAACTTCAGCGCCACCTGGCGGCCCAGCTTCAGGTCCTCGGCTTTGTACACCATGCCCATGCCGCCGCCGCCAAGAACGCTCAACACGCGATAGTGCGAGACCTTCTTCCCGATCAGGCTGCCACCGGAGGTCACGGCCCGTTCGCGATCTGTGGCGCGCCGCTGATGGAGCGGCTCCGTCGCCGTGCCTCGTTCCAGCCTGATCGTCGCTGGGTCGGGATTCTCCGACTTCCACACCCACGCCGGTTTGATTTCGGCCGGAACTGCTTCCACAGGTACCAGCAGACGGTAACCGCGCCGCGCCACCGTCTCCACATACTTCGGCGCCTCCGCAGTATCGCCCAGCTCCCGCCGGAGCTTCTTGATCGCCGCATTGATGCTGTGATCGAATTCGACCACGGTATCGTTCGGCCACAATTTTTGGCGGATTTCTTCGCGGGTGACCACCTCGCCTTCACGCGCGATCAGCATCAACAGGATTTGAAAGGGTTGTTGTTGCAGTAGGACGACCCGGTCGCCGTCGCGCAGTTCTCCCGCTCGAAGGTCGACTTCGAAGACTCCGAGGCGCACGCGATCCATCAGCGTAGCTTTCATAGAGCACCTGGATGTCGGGAGCGGTCTACAGGAGCGAAGTCTTGGCCGCAATACTACAGGAGCGAAGTTTGCGCCGTAAGGCTACAGGAGCAAAATCTGTTGTGCCGTCAGGCTGCGGGGGCGAGGTCTCTGCCGTAAGGATACAGGAGCGAAGTCCGTGCCGTACAGCAAAGTCTGTGCCGTACTAAATTGCAACTAGCTTACCACCGTCCCCGCCTCTTATCCGTCTCAAAACAAAATGCAGACTGCTGAACCGAGCGCCAGCAACTCGCCCACAACCGGAGTCTCTGTCCAAAATTGGACATTCAGGCCTGCAACAGCTTTCCCCAACAGACGGGTTCGCCGACAAGATGTCACCACAAACTTTCGTGAGAAACTGGCAACTGACTACTGGCAACTGGCTACTGTCTTCCCCAAGTTTCTCTTCTGGAATCTGAATCGTAGCGAGCGCCAGGATCTGCTTTGCCGGCTGGCGCGCCAGTAGAGCGTCGACGTCCTCATCCTCGCCGAGCACGCCTTGTCCTGGGCGAGCATTCTATGGGAGCTCAAGGGCGAGAGCGATCAAAGCAGGGAGCTGCCTTATAACTGGCAACCGGCAACTGACCACTGACAACCGATCTTCAATGCCGTCCAAAGAAGAACCACAGCACGGCAAAGACAGCGCACAGAGTCGGCAGCAGCGAGTTCAAATGTGCGGTCGCTCGTTCGTGACGAAAGCGGGGCACCGGCTCAAACAGCGAATCGTCTGCGAAGTTGTCGTCCACTCGGAGGACATGGGGCCTGTCCATCATGGCTTTCATACGGCACCACCTGGAATGCGAACGATGATCAGCCAGATTCGACTCAGTGGCAGGTGGGCTGCGAAATCGGCAACCCAGGAAGGGGTGATTCCAAGTATCCACGCAACGCGTGCCATTGTCGGTGACGCCCGACACGGCACGTTCCTGGCACCATCATGGCTTGCGAAAGAGCGAAGGTGCCAGCTGCGCCCTGATATTGGCTTGATAACCCGCGCGCCGACCATGAGAAACTAACCACCGGCAACTAGCCACTGGCCACTGTCTTCCATGCCCAAGTTTCTTTTCTGGAATCTCAATCAATCCGAGCGCCGCGATCTGGTTTGCCGGCTGGCGCGCCAGGAGAACGTCGACGTCATCATCCTCGCCGAGTCCGCCCTGCACATCGCCCGCTTCCTCGAGGAGATCAACGACGCGCCGCAACACTTTCATTACGCGCACGGCGAGTGCGGCCATCTCACATTCTTCACCCGCTTCCAGCCCATCCTGTTTCCTACCATCTTCGAGAGCCATCGCGTCTCCATTCGCCGTCTCGATCTGCCGGCGCGCAACAAGGTCACCATCGTCGCCGCGCATCTGCCCAGCAAGCAGGCCTTCTCCGACGACAGCCAGTTCTTCGAATCGATGCATCTGGCGCGGCTCATCGACGATGCCGAGCGCCAGGAGGGCCACCAGCGCACCATCGTCATCGGCGATCTCAACATGAATCCTTTCGAGACCGGCATGGTTGCCGCCCGCGGAGGCCTGCACGCCGTCATGAGCCGCCACGTCGCCGCCCGCGCCTCGCGCACCGTCCAGCAGGAGAACTACAAGTTCTTCTACAATCCCATGTGGAGTCACTTCGGCGACCGCGCCGATGCCGCCGGCACTTTTTACTACGACTCACCCGAGGCGCTCTGTTATTTTTGGAATATCTTCGATCAGGTGCTGCTGCGTCCCGAGCTGCTCAGCGGCTTTAAGCATGAGCAGCTGCGCATCGTGACCGAAGTGGACGGCGTTTCGCTGTTGAAGAACGGTTGTCCCGACAAAACCATCGCCTCCGACCACCTGCCCGTGCTGCTGGAGGTAGATTTTTGAAGCAGTGGCTAGTGGCTAGTTAATGCTGAGTGTTTTTGGGTTAGCTAATTGCTAATCGCTAATTGCTAATAGCTTCTTTATGGACGATCTTTGGCCATCCAACATTGCCGACTCCAATCTGGTTACTCCTGTCTCTATTCTTAAGGAGCAAGCTGCACTGCTCGGCGAGAAGACCAAGGAGTTAGTCAAAGGTGAAGTCGTCACCCATACTACCGGCAACCTATTCATTCATTCGTTTAACCTGGTCGCTCCCACGCTCTCCTATCGTTACGAACTCTTCCAGGTCACGCACCATGTCAACTTCTATCCGCTTACCATCCGACATCTGAACAATACTATCCAAGCCAAGTCCGAAGCCGAATTCAAAGACAAGCTGAAAGAAATCTTCTCCGCGCTGCATACCCTGAACACTATTCACTCCATCCTCGCCCAGGTCCGCGCCTAAGCACTGTGTCATCCTGAGCGGAGCGAGGCGAATGCCGAGCGCAGTCGAAGGACCCCTATAGCCTGCCAAATCCCCTCAAACGTCGACTCGCATCCCCGACAACCGCCGTTCCAATCCGGCACCCCGCCCCATTCCCGAACCTCATCACATTTCCGTGTGAACCCACGTATAGCGATTCGCTCTTCCTGCGCACAACAATGTTGTTGAACGTGGCTGGTGCGAGCGGCATCCCGCCTTCACGCTCGCCTCACCGGAAGGCGTAAGCTGTCGCTCCCCGGCCATCCTGTCGCGGCTCCAACGGACGCATGCCCCCGTTGCGCCGCCAGCTTAAGGAGCGCATCAATGTCATCCGGCAGCAGGCCCCCGTGGTTGTTCCTCATCTTCGTTCTCCTCACCATTTCCATTTCGCTGCATGCGCAAACTGCGCTGCAATTCGTCAACGTACCGCCGTGCCGCGTCGCCGACACCCGCCAACCCATCGGCCCCTTCGGCGGCCCGGTGATGGGCGCCAATTCCACGCGCAGCTTCGCTATCCCGCAGGGCGCCTGCAACATTCCCAGCATCGCCGCGGCCTATTCGCTCAACATCACCGCGGTCCCGCGCGGCCCGCTGAACTTCCTCACCGCCTGGCCTACCGGTCAGCCGCTGCCTGTAGTCTCCACTTTGAATTCCGACGGCCGCGCCAAGGCCAACGCCGCCATCATCCCCGCCGGCACCAATGGCGCCGTCAGCGTCTACGTCACCAACACCACCGACGTCATCCTCGACATCGATGGCTACTTCGCTCCCGCCACCACGTCCACCATGGGCTTCTTCCCCCTCACGCCCTGCCGTGTTGCCGACACGCGTGGTCCCAGCGGCCCGCTCGGCGGTCCCGCGATGACCGAGAATCAGCAGCGCATCTTCCCCATCCTGGCCAGCACCTGCAACATTCCTGACAGCGCGCAGGCCTACTCGCTGAACTTCACCGTCATGCCCAAGACCACGCTCAACTTTCTCACCGTCTGGCCCACCGGCGAATCGCAGATGCCGGTGGTCTCCACCCTCAACGCGCCCACCGGAGCCGTGGTCGCCAACGCGGCCATCGTGCCCGCCGGCACCGGCGGTGCTATCAGCGTCTACGCTACCGACGCCACCGGCGTCATCATCGACATCAACGGCTACTTCGCCTCCGCTCTCAGCAACTTCGCCGACGCCATGCCCAGCGGCCTCTCGCTCTATCCCATCACCCCCTGCCGCGTCCTCGACACGCGACCGCCCCACGGCGACGGCGCCTTCGGCGGCATGATCCCGGTCAACGTTCTCGGCAGCAATTGCAATGTCCCGGCCGCGCAGGCCTATGTCTTCAACGCCACCGTCGTTCCGCAGAACGGCCCCATGGGCTATCTCACCTTGTGGCCCGATGCGGAAGGCATGCCCGTGGTCTCCACCCTCAATGCCTACGATGGCGCGGTCACTTCCAACATGGCCATCGTCCCCACGCTCAACGGCGACGTCGATGCCTTCGCCTACAACCCCACCAACCTCATCATGGACATCTTCAGTTACTTCGCGCCGGTTCGGCCGCTGACCATCACTACCTCCGCGTTGCCCAATGCCACGCTGCACTACGCCTACGCCACCACGCTCACTGCCACCGGCGGCGTGCAACCTTATTCCTGGAGCGTCACCTCCGGATCTTTGCCCAACGGCGTCACTCTCAATTCGCAAACTGGAATGATCTCGGGCACGCCGGCCGCTTCCGGCAACTATCCTTTCACCGTACAAGTCACCGACTCCGAATCGCAGCCTGCCAGCACCAGCACCGGTCTCGCGATTAGCGTCGCCGGCACTCTTGCGCAGCTCACCATCACCACCGCTTCGCTGCCCGCAGGCACGCAGAACTCGCCTTACGTTACGGCGCTCGCGGCCACCGGCGGAGTCACTCCTTACACCTGGAGCATCGCTACCGGCGTTCTCCCCAGCGGCCTGGGTCTCAACCCCAGCACCGGCGTCATCAGCGGCACGCCCAACGGAGGCGGCGTCTCCAGCTTTACGGTGAAGGTCACCGATTCCGAATCGCAGTCGGTATCCGCCACGCAGCCCCTCAGCATCACCATCAGCTCCGCGGTGCCGTTGAGCATCGCCACCACCTCACTGCCCGGCGGAACCACCGGCTCGGCCTACTCCGCGCCATTGGCGGCTATCGGCGGCGTCTATCCTTATTCCTGGAGCATCTCCTCCGGCAACCTGCCCACGGGCCTGCTGCTCAACAGCACCACCGGGAGCATCAGCGGCACGCCGCTCGTCGCCGGCACATCGAACTTCACCGTCCAAGTCACCGACGGCGAGATCCCGCCCGTCAGCACCACTGCGTCCTTGGGCATCACCATCGCGCAAGGCGGAGGCGGCGATCCCGGCAAGCTCAACGGCAACTACGCTTTCTACCTGAACGGCTTCAGCACCTCAGGCGCGTGGACCCTGGCCGGAAGCTTCATCGCCGATGGCCACGGCAATATCACCAGCGGCGTGCTGGATGGCAACTCGGTCACTGGCCAGCCCTACACGGTTACTTTCAGCGGCACCTACTCCATTACCACCGTTGGTCTCAACACCATTACCCTGCAAGCTTCGGGACGGGGACCGATGACGCTGGCTTTCGTTCTCGATTCCACCGGCAACGGCCGCATCATCGAATTCGACGACACCACCGGCCAGGGCAGCCGCGGCTCCGGCGTGCTGCGCAAAGCGACTTCCAGTGCCTTCTCGCTCAGCGCGCTGCACGGCGGTTGGGTGCTTGGGACTACCGGCTCCGACCGCGGAACCCGCGACGTTCAGGCCGGCCAATTCACTTTGACCTCTGGCACCATCAGCAATGGCACAGGCTATGAAAACGATGGTGGAAGCTTTAAGACGTCGACCTTCACCGGTACGGTGGCAGCGGTAAATTCCTTAACCGGCCGCGCCACCGTCACCATCCAAAGCAGCCTGGGAACTGCGCACGAGGTGATCTATGTGGTTTCCACCAGCGAAATGGTGATCACCAATGTCGACTCCAATGGCCCTCCCATACAGGCGGGTCAGGTACTGCAACAGAGTGGAACCTTCAGCAAGAGTTCGCTGAACGGCACGGTGGTCGTCTATGCCCAGGACATCAATACCGGCTCGGGAGGCGACGAGTCGGAGGCCCTGATCCTCAGCTTCAATGGCAACGGCAACTTCAACTTCGTTGTCGGCGATGATGACTACGAAGGCACCATCCAACCGATCTCGCCGTTCCAGGGAACCTACACCGTGGCGGCCAACGGGGCCGTGACCATAACCCAACAAGGCGGCGGCACCACGCCGGCGTTTTTCCTGGTCAGCCAGAACAAGTGCTTCGGGGTGGGTCGCGGCGATAGCACTGATTTCGATTGGATGGAGCCGCAAACCGGCGGCCTGTTCTCCGACTCCTCCGTGTCGGGAAGCTACGTGGGCAGTTCGCTCCCGCCGCTCGACTACGCCAACGCCGGCAACGAAATCCAAGCCGGCTCGGCAAACGGCAAAGGCACGCTCATCGTCAGCGGCGATTCCAGCAGCTCCGGCGGCCTCGACCAGTGGACGAACACCAACGTCACCTACAACATCGCCAGCAACGGCCGAGGCACAGCTGAAGCCCAGGGCGACAAGGCGCCGTCGGTCATCTACATGATCTCGCCGACGAAGTTCGTCGTCCTGATGCCCAAAACCGATGCCCGCGTCGACCTCTTCACCCACTGATCATGGACTGAAGAATGTATTGATTGAAGGTTTGTATCAGTACGCTCGGGTGCCCCATTCAAGGCCGTCTTTTGGCCTTGAGTGGGGATTTCAGCGGGTGCCCCAGGTCTCGCGCCGTTCGAGACCTGGGTTTACGGGTGCGGGTGTCCGGGTCTCGCGCGATTCGAGACCCGGGTTCGTGCGAACTAAATTGGATCCGGTGCGGGTGTCCAGGTCTCGCGCCGTTCGAGACCTGGCTCGGTTATTGAACGATCTGTCATCCTGAGCGGAGCGAGGCGCAGCCGAGCGCAGTCGAAGGACCCCTATAGTCGGCACGCTGCGTGTGCCCCGGGTCTCGCGCGGTTCGAGACCTGGCTCGGTTATTGAACGATCTGTCATCCTGAGCGGAGCGAGGCGCAGCCGAGCGCAGTCGAAGGACCCCTATAATCGGCACGCTGCGGGTGCCCCGGGCCTCGCGCGGTTCGAGACTGGGCGTATCATTCCTTGCTACTGGCCACTGACTACTGACTACTGGCCACTGGCTACTGGCTACCGACGTTGTAGTAAACTACCGCCCATTCCTGCAGTCCGAGAGTCTCCAATGAATATTCCCCGTGCCCCACAGCCTGCCCTGAGCTTGCCGAAGGGTTCGCCCTTCGGTTGGGCTAACGTGGGATCGCTACTCGCCATCGCAATCTTCTTCGCCACCATCGCCTCCGCCCAGCAAACCTGGTGGATCCAAAGCGCCGACTACGGCGCCGGCCAGCAGCGTCAGGACGTCACCAGCACTCTCCGCAGCCGCGTCAATGGTCCCAACTTCCAGATCAACAGCGGCACCATGGGCGCCAATCCCGCTCCCGGCATGAACAAGACGCTGCGCATCGTCGCCCGCGACTCCGCCGGCAAGGTTCGCGACTTTCACTACAAGGACGGCGCTATCCTCACCACCGCCATGTTCAGCGGCGCGCCCGCTCCCAGCTGGGGTGGCAGGCCGCCGTCCTGGTGGAACAATCAGCCGGGATGGGGTGGCAATCAGCCCGGCAACAACTTCGGCTTGCGCATCGTCTCCGCCACCTGGGGCGCCGGCCGCCAGACGCAGGACGTCACCAATCGCCTGCAGGGCTTCGTGCGCAACAATCGCATCTCGGTGAGGGCCACGCCGCAGAACCTGGGCGATCCCGCTTACGGCGTCAGCAAAACCTTGAACGTGACCTATATGTATCAGGGCCGGCAGAACAACACCTCCGTCCCCGAAGGCGCCGTGTTCAGTGTTCCTTAAGCACGACTCCCACAATGTGGCATATCCCACAATGACAGACATCGGTATTCGGCGAGCGGGTCTCACTTACCCTCTCAGGACTGAGCCTCATCACAGTGAATCCTCCGCCTCGGGTCGGACTCTGGGCGCGTTCCGCAGGAACTTCATCAGCTTCTTACCGCTCGCCTTTCCCGCCCGCTGTTGGAAGAATTCCGACGCGGTCTCGACCACCCCCACCTTCTCCGCCACAGCCACAGCTATCCACTGGTTCAGAGACACACCATCTTCCTTGGCCAGCCGCTGCGCAGCCCTCTTGACGGACAACGGAAGCTTTAATGGATACGTCGATCGACTCATCATCTCATCCTCTTCAACAGCTCCGCCGGACGCAATACTCGAATGCCAAATCGCCTGCCGGCGTCCTGAAAGTCGCTGATGTTGTAAGTCACCAGCGCGTCGGCCCGGCCATTAATCGCGGCCTCCACCAGCATCTCGTCATTTGGATCCCGCGACTGCGGCCGCCAGCGGAAGTGCAACTCCACCGGCTCGACTAGGGCCGCCAGCTCCGCTAAAAACTCCTGCACTTCGTCTGGCTCCAGGCCATGTGCCAGGCGCTGCTCCGGTCGCAGCAACACCTCTTCGTATTCCAGAAACAAAGGCGGAGTTGCCAATAATACGATCCGCCGATTCGCCACTAGCTGCAATACAGCATTTCCGGCGCCTAAGCGCGTACGCAGCGCCGCGACGATCACCGACGTATCAAGCACAACTCGGAGCACTAGACATCCTATACGATGTCATATTGTATAAGATGTTGCCCCATCGGCTAGATTCTTGGCGGGTGGGGATTTTCCCTCAACGGCCTGTCATCCTGAGCGGAGCGAGGCGCAGCCGAGCGCAGTCGAAGGACCCCTATAATCACCCACGATCCCGCCTCCGGCCCATTTTCTCCGAAACTCTTCGCACCCTCGCAGAATCCTACATCCCGAAATCTCACGCTCTCGAGGCACCCATGCACTACGATTTCATCGCCATCCCCGACGCCGACATTCCGCGCGCCGCCAATCCGCTCTTCCAGCATCTGCTCGACACCTACGCCGGCGAGACCAACAAGGTTATCGACGTCTGGCGCGGCTTCGCCGAGGACGATCTCGCGTACCGCCCGCATCCCAAGTCGACCACCGTCGCCGACATCCTCAAGCATCAGCTTCTCTCCGAGCGCCGCTTCTTCGGCGAGTTCGTCGGCACTCCCGAGCCGCCGCCCGCCGACGTGCTTCCCAAAACGCCGTCGCTCGCCGCCTGCATTCGCCGCATGGAAGAGCTGGCGCGCCCGCGCCTCGCCTTCTTCGCCGCGCAATCGACCGAATGGTGGATGGCCGACGTGCCGTTCTTCGGCCTCACCCGCCAGCGCATCTGGGTCTTCTGGCGGCGCGTGCTGCACACCTGCCATCACCGCACGCAGCTCACGGTTTATCTGCGCCTGCTCAACAAGCCGGTGATGTCGGTCTACGGCCCTACTTCGGATCAAACCTGGGAAGGCGCCGATCCCACGAACTCAGTCGAAGCAGCAGGCAGAAAGTGATGAACCAGTTTCGAGTTTCCAGTTTCCAGTTTCAAGTTGGCGGAAGGGGATTGAAAGCTGTGTCGATCGCGAAGAGCGCGGATCGTGCTCTGGAAACTCGAAACTTCGCACCTGCTTCTGAATTGCTTCGTGTCAGGGCACGACTTCACAGTCTGCGGGGAAACTCTGGATCGGGGCCTTGGTCGGGTAGTGCGGCGCTTCAGCGTCCCGTTCACCCGCTTTATTTTGCCTTCCCGAGCCGGCTTCACAGGCTGCTGAAAAACTCGAGTTGCGAGCGCTTTGTAACAGGGCACGACTTCAGTCGTGCCGATAAGAGGTTTATTTCTCTTCTGAGCCGGCTTCAGCCGGCGGCACAACTGCCCACTTTTCAGCAGGCCGTTCAGTCGTGCCGCCAGCGAACGCAGTAAATCGCGGGCTTCAGCCCCGGTGATTCCTGACATGAGTTCTCGAAACTCGCAACTCGAAACTGTTCTTAGTGCGCTCCCACTCCCGCGATCTCCCAGATCACGCCGCAGCCCTGCCCGGCGCAACTGCCAGTAGTGTCGCCGCCCTCATACGTGGTCCCATACAGATTGCCTTCTGCGTCCAGCGCCACCGGGCCAAGAGGGTCAGCGCCGTCGGTAACATGGAAATCGTGCAGGTCGGTGAACATCCAACTCCCGCCCGACTTGCTCAGCTCAAACACCATGCTTCTCTCCGAGCACACGCCGAACAGATTTCCCGCGCTATCTATGGTCACGCCGGTGAAGGTCTGGCAGTTGGGAAGGCTGGCGAGCACGGAATAATTCCAGCCGCCGCCGGAGGGACTGAGTTCGAAGACGGCGGCATAGCCGCCCGCGCCTCCGCCAAGCGTCGTTCCATAGAAGCCGCCCGCGCCATCGCTGATCAACGATCCGTACGGGTTCGTCCCGGTCCCGTTGTTGGAAAAGTTGTAGAGGATCTTCTCCGTCCAGTTGCCGCCGGAGGGACTCAACTCGAAAATCGTGCCGCACCCCGCGATACCATCGATGTCGCAGCTTTCGTCGGCGCCACCGAACGCCGTGGTCCCATAGAGATTTCCGGCCGAATCCAGGATCAGGCTCGACTGCGGCGCCCACCCGTCATTCGCGCCTCCGATAAAGGTGTGCAGTACGCTCGCGCTCCATTGGCCGCCCGACTGCGACAGCTCATACGCCGTTCCTGGGCTACCGTTATATCCACCGTTCATCGTGCCGTAAATGTTTCCCGCCTGATCGAAGGTCACGTTGCCGCTGCTGGGCGGGAATCCATCCGATCCGTTGACGTTATAGAGCACGCTTTCACTCCAATAGCAGAGCGCGGCCTTGCAGGCACTGGACGGTGGCTGCAGCTCATATACCGAGCCGCCTCTGCCATTGTTGGTATTGCTTCCGTACAAGATCCCGCCCGGGCCGATCGTCAATCCTGCCGTTGGCTGGTAATTCATATTGGGGGCGAAATCGTAAAGCGGCGTCAAAATCCAGCCGGATCCACGCTGCGCTAATTTGAAGGCAACCCCACCACCCTTGGATCCGCCAAGTCCGGCAGTTCCGTAGAAAGTTCCCGCGCCGCCCATGGTCAGTCCGGCCGTCGGGTCAGCACCGTCGTTATAGTTGAAGGCGTGCAGCACGCTGAAGGTCTGCGCCTGCGCCGCTTCGGGTTGCGCCATCGTCATCCCGACCAGCAGTCCCAGCGAAATTGCCAGCGCTGCCCGCCGCAGCGATCCATTCCAGCGTGACGTGCTGTACGAGCTTGTGTGCTGTCCCATAGCCAACTCCTCCCAGATGATTTGCCGGAACCACCCCACGGGTGTGCAACTTTATCCCTGTATTCCTCGCCCGTCAATCTGGAAACTTGCACCCGAAACTCGAAACTTGTGCTTGAAACTTGAAACTTGTGCTTGAAACTTGAAACTCGAAACTTGAAACTGGTACTGCATGTCCGACGTCAAGACAACCCGTCTCACGGAGATGGTCAAAGCTGCCGGTTGAGCCAGCAAGCTAAGTCCGGCGGTGCTGGACTCGGTGCTTGGGAAATTAGCCCGGCAACATGACCCCAACGTCCTGGTCGGCTTCGATACCGCCGACGACGCCGGCGTGTATCAACTCACACCCGAGCTCGCCATCGTGCAGACCGTCGACTTCTTCACTCCCATCGTCGACGACCCATTCGTCTTCGGCCAGATCGCGGCCACCAACTCGCTCAGCGACATCTATGCCATGGGCGGCCGGCCCATCAGCGCGCTCACCCTCGTCTGCTTCCCCGACAAGGGCGATCCCAAAGTGCTCGAAGAGATGCTCGCCGGCGGCCTCTCCAAGATGGTCGAGGCCGGCTGCACCATCATCGGCGGGCACAGCATTCGCGATGACGAGATGAAGCTCGGTTACTCCGTCACCGGCACGATTCATCCGCAGAAGATCCTCGCCAACAGCGCCGCGCAGGCGGGCGATCGCCTCATCTTCACCAAAGCGATCGGCACCGGCGTCATCTCCACCGCCATCAAACGCGGCGACGCCGACTTCACTTGGATTCGCGCCGCCGTGCATTCCATGACCACGCTGAACAAGGCCGCCGCCGAAGTCATCAGCGCCGGCGGATTCGCCGTGCACAGCATGACCGACGTGACCGGCTTCGGCCTCATCGGCCACGCGCGCGAGATGGCCAAAGGCTCCGGCGTGAGCCTGCGCATTCGCGCCTCGCAGGTGCCGCTGCTGCCCGGCGCGATCGAGTGCGTTCAGCACGGCTATGTTCCCGGAGGTCTGAAGGCCAATCGTCAGTTCGCCGAAGGCTGCGTCGAAGCGGAAGACGGCATTCCTCCCGATCGGCTCACTCTTCTTTATGATCCGCAAACCGCGGGCGGCCTGCTGATCTCCGTCGCCGAAGCCGATGCCGCGCGCCTGCTCACCGAACTGCGCAACGCCTGCGTCGACGCGGTCGAGATCGGCGAAGTCGTCGCCAAGCAGAAGCCGCTCATCGCCGTCCTGCGCTAACCACCGTTGCAGTCATCTTGACGATGCGGACGCCCCAGGTCTCGCGCTGTTCGAGACCTGGGCGAATACACAAAGTAATTAGCCCAGCGCGGAAGCGCTGGGTTACGGTGCCTTTAAACACCCGAGCCGGCTTCACAGGCTGCTGAAAAAGTCCCACTGCGAGCGCTTTGTAACAGGGCACGACTTTAGTCGTGCCGATAAGTCGGTTATTTTTAATCCGAGCCGGCTTTCAGCCGGCGACACACTATCGCGTCCCTCGGCGATGTACGATTACGTCGGGCGCCCCACGTCCCGCGCTGTTCATGTCCTCTTGAGGAGCCTTCCTGTGCAAATATCCGGCATCCCGTTCGGACTCACCGACTGGACTCAGGTTGAGCGCACCGAACACAAAGGTGAGACAGGCACAGCCTATTGGCAGACCCGCAACTTCGGGGATATCCGCGTTCGGATGGTGGAGTACACTCCCGGCTATCTCGCCGATCACTGGTGCAGCAAGGGCCATGTGCTGTTGTGTGTCGAAGGTCAACTCGACACGGAACTAGAGGACGGCCGCAGCTTCACCCTCACCCCTGGCATGAGTTATCAGGTTGCCGACAACGCCGAAGCGCACCGTTCTTCGACGACGCACGGAGCGAAGTTGTTCATCGTGGACTGATGGGATAAAGACGAAACAATCCCGAGACTGACCCCACTATCCCAAGCGCACTACTTGACCCCTGTCGCCTCGGGGACACGCTGGGCGGAGCGACTGGAAGCTTCATCGCAGATGTGGGAGTCGAACTTCTCGGCCAATTTTTGATGGGCCGCGCTCAGCGGTTCTTTGTCGCCCAACTCAACCTCAAACGGGAGATGGCATACTGAACAGCGGGCGGCCACGGGTGCACCGTATTCAACCTTGGAGACAATAAGCCTGCGCCTGCGGGACTTCATGACTCCTATCCTTTCATATTCCACAGTCTCCCGTCAGTGACGTGGAATCCCGCGGGTGCACGGGTGCCCCAGGTCTCGCGCGGTTCGAGACCTGGGTCTTCCTTTGCCTAGATGAGGATTTTCGATTCTCTAATTACGATGTGTCATCCTGAGCGGAGCGAGGCGCAGCCGAGCGCAGTCGAAGGACCCCTTTATCACGACCGATCTCTCCGATCGTCCCACATCGGTTCCCCACCCCTCCCGATCCAGTCCAATCCCCAATTTCCACTCGCCTCAAATCGCCGCTTCGGAGTAAGATGTTCCCCAACTCTGATACGGTGATAGGCCGCGCCCTGCCAGTTTGAGTGAGCACCGCAGCGCGCACCAGCAGGCCTATAGAACTCGCCGTGGAGAGATTACTGTTTCCCAGCGATTGGCCTTGGCCAGAGCACACTGCTTCCACATTCACGAGGAGATACCGATGCGGTCATCGAGGATTCTTGCGTTATCTTTGGCATTCCTAATCAGCGTGTTTCTGGCAGCTTGCGGCGGAGGCGGAGGTGGCAGCAAAACTCCTACCCAGCCGCTGGGCATTACCTCCAGCGTCCTGCCGCAGGCCACGGTCAACGTCCCTTACACTTTTATTGTTCAGGCTTCTGGCGGTTCAGGTACCTACACTTGGAGCGTCTCCTCCGGAACTCTGCCGCCGGGCCTCACCTTTAACGGTACAACCGCGGTCCTCGGCGGCACGCCCACCGCTCCCGGAGTCTTTAAGTTCACGGTGCAGGTTATGGACGCGAAGAACGACACCGCCAGCCAGGCCCTCAGTCTGACCGTCGGCGGAGCCATTGACGTCACCTGCATTTCCTGCTTTGCCAACACCTTGACCTTGCCCGCCGGTACGCCCAACCAGCCTTACACGGCAAGCTTCACCGCGACGGGTGGAATCGCTCCTTACACCTGGTGCATAGTTGAGCCCAGCAACGGCGCCTGTGACAACGGCTCCGGCGGCGCGCTGCCTGCCGGCTTGACCATCAACTCCACCACCGGCGTGATCTCCGGAACCCCGACCATGGCACAGGCTCCGGCGCAATTCACCGTACAAGCCAAGGACTCCGAGACGACGCCTTCGATCGGCACCGCCCTGATCACCATCTCCATCTTCGGCGTGACCACCGCTTCACTGCCCTCGGGAGAAATCTACATTCCTTACGGAAATCAGCAGATGGCGGTTGCCGGCGGCACCTCGCCCTATTCCTGGTGCGTGAAGGAAGCCAACGGCTCCTGTGACAACGGCTCCGGCGGCGCCTTGCCTCCGGGAATCACGATCTCGCCCAGCTGCACCAGCAGCCGGCAAACCACCTGTGCCGTCAGCGGCACGCCCACCAAGGCCGGTAACTACAACTTCACCGTTCAGGTCACGGATTCGGAAACTCCTCCCGCCGTAACCACGGCAGCCTTCAGCATCGCCATCGCCGGCATCAGCAACGGTGCGCTGATTGGCAACTACATCTTCGATTTCACCGGATATAACAACGGCACGCCCGTCCTCATGATTGGAGCCTTCACTGCGGACGGCCAGGGCAACATCACCGCCGGCGAAATTGACCTGAACAACGGAACCGGCGAAACCGTCGGCCCCTGCACGGGTTTCCCGGGCCAGACAGGTCCGCAGCAGCAGGTCATCATGGCTGCCCCCAGCTCCACCTACTCCATCGGATCCAGCGGAAACGGAACGGGCACGTTGACTCTCGTTACCAGCGCCGGAACCTATAACTTCACTATCGCCATTCGCCTGGATGGCAGCGGCACCCTGATCCAGAACAATGCTGATCCCGCGACGCGGGGCTCCGGATCCATCCGCGTGCAGACCCCCAACATTGGCGTTGGCCAACTCCAGGCCAACTTCGCTCTCGGCCTGCATGGCGCTGATGTCAGCGGTAATCGCTATGTCGCTGCCGGCCAGCTCGTCATGGAAGATCCCGATGGCGACTTCAAGGGACCGGCCTTCGATTCTAACGATGGCGGCACCACCTTGCAGACTACCTTCGGCGGCACCTTGCAGGGAGATGTCGACTCGTTCGGCCGCGGCTGTAATGCCAGCCTGACGTTTGCCAAAGGAAAGCCCAACGCCTTTGCCTACTACATCATCTCCACGAACCTGGTGGAGCTGCTCTCAACCGATGCCGTCGGCAGTAATGGCGCCAACCTCACCCTGTGGTCCCTATCGCGTCAGATCGTGGGCGCCACCGGCTTCAATAACGCCGATCTGACCACACCCAACGTGCTCGAGTTGCAGGCCCAGGACAGCAGCAGCTCCGATGTCACCACCGGATTGTTCGTCGGACAAGGCAGCAGCTCGGATACCTGCCAGAGCGGGAACTTCGACACTGCCACCTTTACCTATGACGAAAATCAGGCCGGCACGCTCAGCCAGCAGCAGTCGATCACCGGTCAATACTGTGTCGATAAAAGTACCGGCCGGGTCACCCTGCAGAACTTCACCGGGGTATGGGCCTCGACTCCTCCCGTCTTCTACCTTAGCGGCAACGATCCGGGATTTGTCGTGGGTACGGACGCGGAAGGCACCTCGGGCGGCATCGAAGCGCAGAATGGCTCCGACTTCAGCAACGCGGCTGTCGGTAGCGGATATTGGGGTGGAACCATCTCACCCGCGATTGCCGCGGCCACCGATACCGTCACCGCTCTGTTTGCGGACGGACTCACCCCGTCCGGCAACATGACTGGCACGCAGTACACCAGCGCTCCGAGCGGGCCGGGAGGGCCAACCAATCTCAACTACACCTACAGCGTGGCCAGCACGGGACGTGGCGTGGTGCAGAACAACGGTCAGACGGTTGGCATCCTCTATGTTGTGGCGCCCACCGGATCGACCCAGTTCCAGAGCAAGTTCGTCCTGCTCCCGACTGGCAATAATCCGGTCCTGAACATCTTCCTGGGATCGGCGCGCTAGCGATCAGGATGCGGGTGCCCCACACATTCGCGGGTTTCGAATGTGTGGGAGTCAGAGGTCTGGGCGCCCCAGGTTCGCGTCCTTCCGTTGGACGCTAACCTGGGCTCACCCACTCCTCTCTACCTGTGTCATCCTGAGCGGAGCAAGGCGCAGCCGAGCGCAGTCGAAGGACCCCTATAGCCGCCATTCACCTGGGTCTTCCTTTGCTTGGATGGACAATCCCGATTCTTTAGTTTCGATGTGTCATCCTGAGCGAAGGGAGGCGAAGCCGAGCGCAGTCGAAGGACCCCTATACCGGTCACTGACAAAGTGAGAAGCAGATCCCTCGTCGGCCTGAAGGCCTCCTCGTGATGACAAAAAGGCTTGCAACGGCGCAGCTGAAGCTGCGCCCCTTCTTCACAATCGACTTTTTTAGCAACCCCTATAGTCGCTATCACCCACTCGCACTCGCCGCTTTCGCCGTCGCCTGGAAGCCCACCATCTTCATCGCCCGCTGCGCTTCCCGTCCGCGCATGAACGTGTCCCAGATGAACGCCGTGCGATAGTTCTCCACCATCAGCATCGTGATCCCCTGATCGATCCCGAGCACATCCAGATCGGTCCAACTCGTCCGCGGATTGAACGCATCGACAAACCCGTATTTCTTCCACGCCCGCCCGCTGTACTTGTTGTACAGATTCGCCAGCACGGCAATCGTCTCCTTCGGCATAAACGGCAGCGACCCTCCCGCTGCGCACGGCACCACCGTCCCGTCGATGTAGCCGATCTCCGGCGGCCCTCCCCACGCCTGGTAGCCCAGCCGCGAATCCGACGCGGTAATTCCCCACGTGTTGTCGTCGTAATCGGGAAAGCGCCAGCGGATCGACAGGCAGAACAGCTTGTGCGCATAGGTCGCGGTCGCCGAGTTGTCGAAGTAATTCGCGTAGGCATCGCGCACGTTGCGGAAGTCAAACCACGCGTGCGAGTACTGATGCACGAACAGCGGATCGGGCCCGCTGATGTAGTTGTAGCCCTCGAACTCCATCATCGGCCGCGAGAACGCATTCCACGACGACGCGGGAATGGCGTTTGCCGGCGCCGCAATCGCCAGCAGATACATCATCATCAGCTCACAATAGACGTCCCAGCGCGCGCCGATGAACTTGTACTCCGGCGTCCATCCCATGGCGAAGGTGGTGCCGCCATTCATCATCCATTGCCAGTTCACCCGGCGGTAAATCGAGTTGACCAGTTGCGTGATCTGCGCATCGCGGAAATATTCGCGCGCCATCAGCGCCCCGCACAGCAGGATCGTGGTATCGATCGGCGACACCTCCGAGAACCGCACCCGCTTGCCGGTATCGATGTCGAGGAAATGAAAGAAGAAGCCGTTCACCTGATCGACGTGGTCGCGCAGTGCGATCAGCGTCTTCACCACCCGCGTGCCGATCTCATGCGGCGGCAGGTAGCCGCGCCGGTGCCCGATGCAGAGAGCCGCCAGGCCGAAGCCGGTGGCCGCGATACTGGCCACACTTCGCGGATCGGTACCGCCGTCGGCGAACGCCCGGTCGCGCACCAGCCCGGTCTTGGGACTCGCCTCATTCCAGAAGAACTGGAATCCCCGGCTGACAATCTCCTCCAGCAGCTCATCATCGGTCAGACTCGCTTCCGGAGGCATCGCCTGCGACTGCTGCCGGTGCGTCCTGGAGACCGCGGCAAACAGCGGGCTGTGGACCAGCGGAACGGCGAGCGCTCCCCGCGCCAGCAGTGACAGCATTTCGCGCCGTGTCAACGAGCTTGCTTTGCCGGTTTCCACGTCACCGAAAGGCTTCCGCAGTTGGTCCATGGCGGGGATCGTCAGGCTTGGAGGTCGAGTCTTCAAAGTCAAAGGTTAGATTCGGCGGCTTTCGCTTATTGTAAAGGTTCTTGGACGCCCCTCGAACTCCCCGTGCCGGCTTGAGCGGTGGAAGGGCGCGGCTTTACAGGCCACTACAAACTCTGCGTTCTGTCTGGCTCGGGTAGTGCGGCGCTTCAGCGCCGCGTTCAAGCGCTTTGTTTTGTCTTCCCGAGCCGGCCTTCAGCCGGCGGCACAGTGCTCTGCTGCCGACTTTTTCAGCCCCCTCTTTAGCCGTGCCGTAACTGGCTACGATCGATTCGGCTGTAGCCTCGGCTCCTCGCCCCGTTCAGGTGCAAGCCCAGCACATACAGTGCCTTTCTGCCCCGAAAAATTCCGATTCCCAGTCCCAAAACGGGAAAGCCTTGGCCACTCTAATGCAACAGATTGCACTCGAAATCGCTATAACCTCATTTATTATCAGCTAATTGCCGCGGAATTCCGATTGCATTACCCGCTAACGATGGATTTGCGTCCGGCTATGCGTCTTGGACGCTGAGGAGGATTCCTTGAGGAAATTGGCGTGGTCGCTTTGTCTCTTGGCTCTCGCTCTCTGCGTCAGCATGCCGGCGATAGCTCAAACAACTTTCTTCAGTGATCTCGGGACAGGTAGCAACGTATACAACTGCTGCGAGGGTTGGGCGGTCTCCGGAACCGGGGATCTTGGCACCACCTATACCGCTGCCAATGAATTCATGGCCGGCGCAACCGGCAGTGTCAGCCAGATCGATATCGGCATTGGCTACGTTGAGGGTACCAACTCCTTCTTCGTTGGCCTCTACACCGCCAGCGGCAACGAGCCCGGTACGCTCATCGACCAGTGGAACGGCCTCAGCAGCTCTACCAACTTCGGCTCCTGCTGCGGCCTGGTCAGCATCACCGGCATCACCGGCGTCAGCCTGACGGCCGGCCAGGATTACTTCCTGGTCATCGGTCCCACCAATCTCAGCGCTACCACCTTTGAAGCCTGGAACTTCAACAGCACTGGCGCAACCGGCACTGACCTGTATGCCAACAGCGGCTGCCAGAATGGTAGCGGCAACAACTGCTCCTGGACCTCGAACGGCACCCAGACCATCGGCGCCTTTGACGTCATCGGCAGCAGCGGCCAGACCGTACCCGAGCCGTCCTCCCTGCTCTTGCTGGGCACTGGATTGGTTGGAGCCTTCGGCACCATTCGCCGCAAGCTAATGAAATAACCCCTTTTGTCGCGCAAGCAAGCCGGAGCTTTGTCTCCGGCTTTTCTTTTGCAGGACCGGTAGAGTGTATGGCTGCTTGAGCTAGCCTTCGGCGGCGTCCGGGTAGAGCTGGCCTTCAGGCCAGCGTCCAAGCCGCTTGTTTCCTTTTCTGAGTCGGCTTCGGCCGACGACACCCTTTCTCGACGTTCAAACTCGCTGTGTCGTCCTGAGCAAACGGTGTCATCCTGAGCGGAGTGAGGTCGCGTCAGCGACCGAACGCAGTCGAAGGACCCCTATACTGGCTCATCACTCGCTTCCCCGGGCTCGCGCCGGTGCTCCGCCGAATCACGAAATCGCGGAAGACGTTGGTCACTCTAATGCAACAGATTGCACTCGGAATTGAAAAACCTCATTTATTATCAGAAGGTTACAACGGAATCAGGATTGCAACATCATAACCGGGACGGTTTTGCGTCCGGGTACGCGTCTTGGACGCAAGCCCCTGCAGGATGGTCCTACATCCCATCTTGCTCTATCTGTGGGTTCGTGATCGAACAGCTCGAGATGTTTGGTTTGAATCGGAGGAGGAACCCTTGAGGAAATTGGCGTGGTCACTCTGTCTCCTGGCTCTCGCTCTCTGCATCAGTCTGCCGGCGATGGCTCAAACAACTTTCTTCAGTGACCTCGGAACTGGTAGCAACGTATACAACTGCTGCTCGGGTTGGACGGTTGCCGGAACCGGGTCCCTTGGCACCAGCTTTACCGCTGCGAATGAATTCATGGCCGGAGCAACCGGCAGTGTTAGCCAGATCGATATCGGCATTGGCTACGTTGAGGGTGTGAACTCCTTCTTCGTTGGTCTCTACACTGCCAGCGGCAACGACCCAGGCACGCTCATCGATCAGTGGAACGGCCTTAGCAGCTCTACCAACTTCGGCTCCTGCTGCGGCTTGGTCAGCATCACTGGCATTACCGGTGTCAGCCTGACGTCCGGCCAGGATTACTTCCTGGTCATCGGTCCCACCAATCTCAGCGCTACCACTTGGGAAGCGTGGAACATGAACAGCCAGGGCGTCAACGGCCTTGACCTCTATGCCACCAGCGGCTGCACGAACGGCAGCGGCACCGGTTGCCAGTGGAATTCCAACGGCACCGGCAATGCTCTGGGCGCATTCGACGTCATCGGCAGCAGCGGCCAGACCGTTCCCGAGCCGTCCTCCCTGCTCCTTCTGGGCACTGGGTTGGTCGGAGCGTTCGGCACGATTCGTCGCAAGCTGATGAAATAACCCTTCGTCACTCAAGCAAAAAGCCGGAGCTTGTCTCCGGCTTTTTCTTTTGCAGGACCGGTAGAGTGTATGGCTGCTAGAGCTGGCCTTCAGCGGCGTTCGGGTAGAGCTGGCCTTCAGGCCAGCGTCCAAGCCGCTTCTTTCCTTCTCTGAGTCGGCTTCAGCCGACGACACCGGGTTCGCGCTAAGACTTTTCAACAGCCTGTTCTACCGGCACTCACCGCTCCTTGCCGTACAAACTCAAAGTGTCATCCTGAGCGGAGCGAGGCGCACGCCGAGCGCAGTCGAAGGACCCCTATAGTCAGAGAATCTTCTCCGGGGTTTGCGGGCGTCTTCACTGACCACTAGCCACTAAGCATTAATCGCCATCCCAAACACCGAATTCGCCGCGTCCAGCACCGCCTCCGACAGCGTCGGATGCGCATGCACAATGTTCGCCAGCTCTTCCGCCGTGCACTCCAGTTCCAGCGCCACCACCGACTCGGCAATCAGCTCCGTCGCATTCGCCCCGATGATGTGTACGCCGAGAATCTCGCCATACTTCGCATCACTCACGATCTTCACGAATCCCTCGTGCTGCCCGACGATCGATGCGCGCGAGTTCGCCGTGAACGGAAACTTCCCAACCTTCACGTTGTATCCCGCTTCCTTCGCCTTCGCTTCCGTCAGCCCCACACTGCCGATCTCCGGATGGCAATAGGTCGCATTCGGAATGCGCAGCGGATTGAGCTTCTTGGTCGGCTTGCCGGCAAGGTGCGTCACTGCGACGATGCCTTCCGCGAATCCCGCATGCGCCAGCTGCGGAAATCCGGCAACGATGTCGCCGGCTGCATAAATCCCGGGCTCGGCCGTCCGCATGTATTCGTCGACTTTCACGAACCCGCGCTCCACCTGAATCTTCGTCTTCTCGATGCCGATGCCGTCCGTAACCGGCGCGCGTCCCACCGCAACCAGCACCTTCTCCGCTTCGATCGTCTGCGCCTTGCCGTCAACGGTAAACGTCACCGCAACGCTGTTCTTCTTCGTCTCAACCTTCTCGACCTTCGCATTGACGAAGCCGTTGATGCCGCGCTTGCGATACACGCGCATCAGCTCCTTGGAAACGTCCTCGTCCTCGACGGGAACATACCGCGGCAGCATTTCGAGAATCGTCACATCCGCGCCAAACGACTTGTAGATGCTGGCGAACTCCACGCCCACCGCGCCCGATCCGATCACGATCAGCGACTTCGGAATCGCGCCCAGCGCCAGCACCTCGATGTTGGTCAGGATCTGCGAATCCGGCTTCAGTCCCGGGAGCATGCGCGCCGTCGATCCCGAAGCCAACAGCACCGCCTTCGCCTTGACGTCTTTCCCGCCCTCAACGGCGACGGTGTGGATGCCGTTCTGCGCCGGGCCGGTCAGCTTGGCGCAGCCGTGCACCAGGTCGACTTTGTTCTTGCGCGCCAGGAAGTTCAGCCCCTTGATGTGCTTGTCGACCACGCCCTGCTTGCGCTTCTGGATCGCGTCCCAGTTCAGCTTGACGGCGGCCGTGTTCTCCATGCCGAGCTCGATGCCTTCCTGCACGTGGTCCCAGACCTCGGCGTTGAACAGCAGCGACTTGGTGGGAATGCAGCCGACGTTCAGGCACGTCCCGCCCAGCTTCTCGTGTTTTTCAATCATGACGGCCTTCAGCCCCAGTTGCCCGGCGCGAAAGGCCGCGGTGTATCCGGCAGGTCCGCTGCCGATGATGGCTACGTCATAAATAGTGTCTGCCAAGTTCGTGCTCCAATTCCGCGGGATAGATTTGTCGCATTCCCGCGCTAAGAATCTTGTCGATAAAGGGGCGCTTCGGCGCCCTGTCTCTCGTCGCCAGCCCGCGGTCGGTAGTCGACGGTCGATAATCGACGGTCGGCGGTCGGGTAGAGCGAGCCTTCAGGCTCGCGTTCACGTGGCTATTTCTTGTCATCACGAGCGGGCCTTCAGGCCCGCGAGGGATCTGCTTTCCGCCCGCCTTGTAACTGGGCACAGCTTCAGTCGCGCCGCCAGACGTTCCCTCTACCCTGTCATCCCGACCGAGGGCTTCAGCCCGACCGAGGGATCTGCGGTTCGCCCCAAATGCGAACGCACGTTCGTCTAACTGTAATAATGACGTCTGGCAAATAGATGATTGTAAATCAGGAAAGAAGCACGCTGAACGCTTGGTTGAAACTCACTGGCGGTGCACCTCTTTCCGCCCAAAATCAAAAATCGTTGTAGGGCGGAGTTGTCAAGCGCTCGCCGTCATGCTCAAAAGGTGGTGGGAACAGCGGTTCGTCTCGATCATAAAAACCAACAATAAGGCCGGCTACTGTTTTGCCTATGGCGCGGCATGTTCGCGCTCGAACGCGGAGAAGATAATCCAGGGTTCTCTCGTCCGCAATGGCAATGCAGGGAATATAGACACCCTTCGCCCAATGATCCGCACCAGCGTGTTCAAGCTCGAAAAATAACTCCTCTAACGTTGTGCTCGTCGCTTTGTATTTCCTCAGGACAGCAGCGCAGTCCTGGTCGCTTTCAATCAGGCGCAACAGTTCCTGCAAGCTCTGAGCGGTATTCCCGGAAACGAGCGCAGACTCAGTGGTCGCACCTGGCGCAGACCACGCCCCTACGCAACGCGAAATCTTGATCAGCTTCCTAAACTTACTCCAGCGGCTGAAGAATCCCATACCAGGTTGTCCCACACGCTGTTTGCCCCTGCCATGCGCAGCTTTGAGGAACACTAGTCCTTTCCGCCATGGAATCGAATGTATCCGCGGCGTGAGGCATCCGCATACCCCTCTTCAATCAACAGCGCTGCGAGGTATACGGCGGGATTCATCTTAGTCTTGATTTTTCTTTGGATGAATTCGCCCAAGCTACCGCGCAGAGGCCCGTCAAAACTACCGCCCACTGCGACTTCTTTTTCGGAGAAATGCGTCAATACATCATCCATGAACGACTTCGGAAACTTAATTGGGTACTGCATCTTGCCTGGCCAGATATCAGCCCCCACCGCAACTCCGCCTCTCACCCTGAACGTCGCTCGGCCCGTTCGAGTGCGCACCAACCGCGCATTGTCCGGTAGGCTTCTTGTCAGTATCGAAGCTAATACGTCGCTAGGGTTAGGCCCCGCAGCGCTCGTAATTAGCAGGTTTTCTACCTCTTGCTCGGGGACGCGGATGTTATTTCCGATTCGGATTGCCCGGAGTTTGCCCTGTTCGATCAATGGCATTATTTCCGTAACCTCAACTTTGAGGTGCTGTGCCGTCTCTTCCGGGGTTAGGTAGTTTTGCAATTGACTCCCCCTCTTCCCGCCCAAATAATTACACGTAGAACTACATGTGTCAATACGTATTTCTACCTATTGTCGCACGGCCGCACCGCGTCGCATTCCCCAATGCTCTATCGCTGGGCGGTATGGTCCCACCGCCGGACTAAACAACGCTCCGATCTTCAGTGCTATCCTTTCCCTAGCCCTTCATGAAGCGCGTTGTCGAAGACCCTCCCATTGCCAGCGATACTGCGCCCCCGCGCAGCACCGGACTCAAGCTCGTCGGCAATGCCTTCTTCGTTCTGTTGATCATCATCGCAGCCATCGCCGGCGCGGCCACCGGCATGGTCTTCGTCTACTCCACCGACCTGCCGCAGGTTACCGAACTCGAGCACTATCGCCCGGCCACCATCACCCAGCTCTACGACGATCAGAACCGTGTCATCGGCCAGTTTTCGCTGCAACGCCGCGTCATCGACAGCTACAACGACTTCCCCAAAGTCCTGCGTGACGCGCTGATCTCCACCGAAGACAAAGATTTCGAGAAGCATTGGGGCGTCGACGTGTGGCGCGTCTTCGGCGCTGCCTGGCGCGACGTGATGCTGGAAAGCCGCGCCCAGGGCGCATCTACGCTGACCATGCAGCTGGCGCGCAATCTCTTCCTCTCGCCCGATCGCAATTTCCGCCGCAAGATGCAGGAGGTCCTGCTCTCCATTCAGATCGAGCGCCGCTTCACCAAGGAGCAGATCTTCAGCCTCTACGCCAACCAGATCTATCTCGGCCACGGCGTCTACGGCTTCGAGGCCGGCGCGAATTATTACTTCAGCAAGAAGGCCAAGGATCTCACGCTGGAGGAAGCTGCCGTCCTCGCCGGTCTGCCCAAGGCGCCCAATTACTATTCGCCCATCAACAGTCCTGAGCGCGCGCTGCATCGCCGCAATCTCGTCATCAACAACATGCTGGAGGATGGCAAGATCACCGCTGCCGAAGCCGAACGCGCCAAGAGCGCGCCGCTCGTCCTCAAGTTGCAGGCCGAGCCCAACGACATCGCTCCCTATTTCGTCGAAGAGATTCGTCAGGATCTGGAGAAGAAGTACGGCGCGGAGCAGGTTCACGAGGCTGGCCTGCGCGTCTACACTGGCCTGAATCTCGAGATGCAGCACGCCGCGCAACAAGCGGTGCGCGACGGCTTGGCGACCTACGAACGCCGCCACGGATGGAAGGGCAATCTGCTGAATGTCGTCGCCAACGGCGACACGCTCGCCACCTATCACCACGTCGATTGGGACAGCAACATCGTGCCCGGCAGCTACGTCCACGCGCTGGTCACCGAGGTCGAGCCGATGGCCGCAACCATCAAGTTCGGCAACTACGAGGCGCGTCTCGGCCCGGAAGAAATCAAGTGGACGAAGCACACCTCGCCGCAGCAATTCCTCAGCGTCGGCGATCTCGTGTACGTTAAAGTCGTCGAGCTCAACGGCACCGCCAGCCGCGTTTCGCTGGAGCAGGAGTCGGGCGTGCAAGGTTCGCTGATGGCGCTCGACAACGCCACCGGCGACGTGAAAGCGATGGTCGGCGGGCGCGACTGGGAGCAGTCGAAGTTCAATCGCGCCACCCAGGCGCTGCGCCAGGTCGGCTCGTCTTTCAAGCCGTACATCTACACCGCCGCGATCGACGAAGGCATGACGCCCGACGACACCGTCCTCGACGCGCCCATCAGCTTCCCCAGCGCCCAGGGCGTGTGGGCGCCGCACAATTATGACGGCAAGTTCGAAGGCGTCATCACCTTCCGCCACGCGCTGGCCGAATCGCGCAACGTTCCCGCGGTCAAAGTGACCGAGCGCGTCGGCGGCATCAAGACGGTCATCGAGTACGCGCGCAAGTTCGGCATCACATCGCCGCTGCTGCCTTACCTGCCGGTCGCGCTGGGCGCAGCTGACATCACGCTCGCCGAGCAGACCGCGGCCTTCACCACATTTCCCAACGACGGCGTCCGCGTGGTCCCGCGCTACATTCGCAAGGTTACCGACTACGATGGCCGCGTGCTGGAAGAGGATTATCCCGAGGTTCGCGACGTGGTCAGCGCACGCACCGCGCGCATCATGGTCAGCATGCTGCGCGAAGTCGTGCTGCACGGCACCGGCTACCAGGCCAGCAAGCTGAATCATCCGCTCGGCGGCAAGACGGGCACCACCAACGATTTCACTGACGCGTGGTTCGTCGGCTTCTCGCCGTCGATTACCTGCGGCGTCTGGGTCGGCTTTGACGAGAAGAAGACGCTGGGCAACAAGGAAACCGGCGCCATGGCTGCGCTGCCCATCTGGATGGACTTCATGCGCGTCGCGCTGAAGGGACGCGAGTCGGAAGACTTCGCCGCGCCTCCGCCGGAAGTGCGCAGCGCCGTAGCACAGAAGGTCGACACACCCGAGCCCGAAGGCGGCGCCCCCGGCGACAGCGAGGCGCATTAATGTGGTTTTGAAAGCACGGTTTTATAGGCTGCTGGAAACTTGGATCTTGGTTGTGTTTGGGTAGAGCTGGCCTTCAGGCCAGCGTCCCAGCCGCTTATTCTGTTCTGGGAGTCGGCTTCCAGCCGGCGGCACAGCACTTGGGTTTTTCGATCGCTTCGTAACAGGGCACGACTTTAGTCGTGCCGATAAGAGCTTTCTTACCGCTCGAGTCGGCTTCAGCCGACGACAGAGAAGTCGCGTTATAACAATGAGGCCGAACTCCTGACATGCGACGCTTCTTTAAATGGCTTTTGCGCGGGCTGGTTCTGTTCGTCGTCTTCGTGGCGTCGGCACTGACCGCGATGCGCTTCGCCATTCACGGCCGCCAGACGACCATCCCCAAAGTCGTCGGCCTCTCGAAATCCCAGGCTGAGCGCCTGCTCGCCGATCACGGCCTCGTCCTTGACGAAGGCGACCGCTACTTCAGCTCCGACGTGCCGCCCGGCCGCGTCATGTCGCAAGCGCCGCAACCGGGACTTAAAGTCCGCCGCGGATGGAGTGTGCGCGTAGCAGAAAGCATGGGGCCACAGCGCGTCGTCATTCCTGATCTCGTCGGCACCAGCGAGCGCGCGGCCGAGATCAACATTCGCAAACGCGGCCTGGAGCTGGGCAGCATCGCAACCGCAACCATTCCCGGCGCGCCCAGCGATCAGATCGTCGGCCAAAGCCCGCCGGCCAACGCCGTGAACGTGTCCGAGCCGAAGATCAGCCTGTTGCTCGCCGCGAGCGAAGAGCGAGCGTCGTTCGTCATGCCCGACCTCGTCGGCCAGAGCGAAGACGCCGCCGTGAATGTGATCGTCAACGCCGGACTGCGCGTCAGCGGCATCAAGAGCCAGTCAGCTCCGGCGCCGGCGCCAACGCCCAATCCCACCGCACCGTCGAACCCCCCTGCGACTCCGCAATCGAGCCCGCCCACTGCACCGCAAGCGAATTCACCCGAGACCGCTCCCAGCGGAACGCGCATGGTCGTGCATACCTATCCTGCCGCCGGTCAGCGAGTCTTTGAGGGACAGGGAATTGGGCTCGAAGTAACGCAGTAAGGCCGGCCTTCGCCGTTTGCTTTGGCTCTAGTTCTCACATTTCGGCCGAGAGTGGTATCATTCTGATACCGACTGAGGAATTTACCATGCCCGATGTTCTGGTTCGCGATTTGGATCCCGAAGTTCTGTCCCGTCTGAGATTGGCTGCCAAGACGCACGGCAGGTCTTTGCAAGGCGAAATTCACGATGTATTGCAGCGGGCGAGCGTTCGTACGGTGGCGGAAACTCGCCGCCTCTCCAGGCGCTGGCTCCGCCAATTGGAAGGCACACCGCAGTCGGATAGCACGAAGCTCATCCGTAAGGCGCGAGAGCAGCGGTGAGCGTCTTCGTAGTTGACGCCAGCGTTGTCATCAAGTGGTTCATCCCCGAGGTTGACAGCGCTGCAGCCCAGCGATTGCTGGACCAGGACCACACCTACTTCGCACCAGACCTGCTGTTCGCTGAGCTCGCGAACACGACTTGGAAGAAAGTTCGTGCTGGCCATCTTTCGTCCGAACAGGGCGAGCGGCTGATGGCCGATTTCGGAGCGATTGCGGTTGAAACCATTCCTTGCCGCGCATTGGCGCGCGATGCGCATTCGCTAGCGGTCACCACTGGCCGCAGCGCATACGATGCTTTATATGTCGCCCTGGCCATGCGCCTGGACACACAAATGATCACCGCGGATGAACGTCTGGCCAATGCGCTGGGCGCGATTCCGGCATTGTCCGCTCACATCGCATCGCCTTCAGCATTTCAGGTAAAAAATCACGGCCCAGAACGCTGTACGCTGCTACTTCGCGATCAATGCTCCGGCCAGCTCCCGCCACTCGCGCAGTGGCATGGACTTGGGATCTGCCGGCAGCGCCTGGATGCAGACATGGTCAGCGCCTGCGGCCAGATGCGCATCAATTCGCTTGCGGACCGCGTCCAGCGTGCCCCAGGCAATGATGGCGTCGATCAGGCGATCGCTGCCGCCGTTCTTGCTGTCGTCTTCCGTGAATCCTAAGCGGAGAAAGTTATTGGTATAGTTCGGCAAGGTGAGATAGAAGCCGAGAAACGCTCGCGCAATCTGCCGCGCCTTCGCGGCATCGGCCTCCAGCACCACGGCTTGTTCGACGCAGAGCCAAGGCCCAGCGCCCAGGATCTCGCGCGCCGTGGCTGTGTGCTCCGGCGTGACGTTGTAGGTGTGGGCGCCATTCGTGCGCTTGCCCGACAGCTCCAGCATCTTGGGACCAAGCGCCGCCAGCACGCGATACATCGACGCCGGAGCAACGCTGTTATACGGAGCCTTGTCCATCGCATCCAGATAAGCGCTCATCTTCGCGACCGGCTTTTCGTAGGCATGCCCGCGCAAGCTCTCCACCAGAGGAATGTGGCTCACGCCCAGTCCAAGCACGAAGCGGTCAGGATAGGCTTCGCTCAAGGTCTTCTGTCCGGCCGCCGCAGTGACCGGATCGCGGCCGTAGATGTTCGTGATCCCCGTCGCAATCACCATGCGGGACGATGCGGATAGCAGCAGCCCCGCTTGCGTCAACGACTCGCGGCCCAACCCTTCGCTGTACCACACCGCTCCGTAGCCCAGCTGCTCCAATTCGGCGACAGCTTCCTTCAACTTGCTCGCAGGTTGTTTCTCGAAAGCTGTCCAGATTCCAATCTTCTTTAATTGCAGGGAGGATTTCATAGGATTACCTTTCGGTGGTTCGATGAAGCGGTGGTCTGATCCGGCCGAAAAACTCTTCGCCGCTTCCGTTATTAGACGCCAATCTGGATGCTACTTCATCTCCGCCGCAATAATCGCATCCACTTCAATCTCCACCAGCATCTCCGGCGAGACGAATCCCGTCACTTCCACCATGGTCGCGGCCGGACGAATGTCGCGGAAGACTTCGCCATGCGCCTTGCCGACGTTCTCCCACTGGCTGATGTCGGTGACGAACATCCGCGTGCGCACCACATCGCGAAAGCCGGCGCCCGCCTGCTCCAGCGCGCTCCCGATGTTCTTGAATATCTGCACCGCCTGCGCATAGACGTCGCCCTGACCCACGATCTTTCCATCCGCTCCCGTCGCTACGGTGCCCGCTAACGAGACAAAGGGCCCCACCTTCACCGCGCGAGAGAATCCCACGATCGGTTCATACGGCGAATTGCCGGCAATGTTCTTCCGCTGCATGATTGCGTCCTCCGTGAGTAGTGTAACTAGAAGTCATTCCATAAGTTGCTTTGTATCAGGGCACGACTTCAAGTGTCTGCGTGACAACTGACCTGCGAGCGCGGCGGTGGAATACGATTCGCGAAAATCAAGTGCCGAAGGCACGGCATAACTTAGCCCAGCACGCAGCCGAAGGCGGAGTGCTGGGTTGGGTGGGAAAAGAACCCGAGTCCCTTTAGGGACGGCAGGGTTCTCACGCACACACTTCAAGTCGTGCCGAAAAATGCCAGAAACGACTCGGGCTTTAGCCCCTGCATACCGCATCGCAGGGGCTAAACCCGCCGTTCTCGTGCAGTCTCTTGCGGCACGACTCAAAGTCGTGCCCTGACACCAAGCGGATCGATCCATGAAAATGAGTTCCAGGAATTTTGCTGCGCTTCTATAGATCACGCAATCACAGCGAGGATTCTTGCCGGACACTTTATAATCTGGAATCCCGGAGAAACGTACTTCGACATGCTCACCTCAGCAGAAAGTATCCTCGTTGTCATCTTCGGCGTCATTGCGTCTCTGCTCTTCCTGGCGCTGGTGAACCGGATTTGGCCGCCGGATCGACGTCACGCCCACAACGACCAGATTGGCTGGCAGCTCAGCGTGCTGGGCACGACCTATGCCGTCATCCTGGGCTTCATGCTGTATGCGGTTTGGACGGAATTCGGCACCGCGGATGCGAATGTGGAATCCGAGGCCAACGATCTGGTCAGTATCTACTGGTTAGCGGATGGCCTGCCCGATCAGCAAAGCGCTCAGCTTAAGGAGCTCGCGCTTCGCTACGCCGATGTGGCCATCAACCAGGACTGGCCTGCCATGTCAGCCGACCGCGTTCCCAATGCGAGCCTGGAGGTGAACGCCCGGATGTGGAAGGTATTGATGTCGATTAAGTCGCCATCGCCAACCGAGAGCACCGCCCAGGATCATGCCCTTACAGACTTGGCCTCGCTCACCCAGCACCGCCGCATCCGCGTTCTGGAGAGCACGTCTGCGCTGCCGCCCGTGCTGTGGTGGGTGCTCGTCGTAGGAGGCTGCGTAACCATCGCGTCCTCCTGCCTGTTTGGCTCATCCAACACGCTCTTGCACTTCCTTCAGGTATTTGCCTTCTCGCTGCTCATCCTCCTGGGCCTGGTTGCCATCGGCGAAATCAATCGCCCCTTTCAGGGTAGCGTTCATATCAGTAGCTATCCCTTTGTCCGCGCACAACTGAACATGCAGGGAATCATGGCTCAGGTCACGCCCGATCAATGATTGCTCTCGACCGGCGTGTGCTGCGAGTACACCGCCCGCCACGCGCCATCCTGAAAGGCGAAGATGTCCGCCATGTACTGCGCGGCCTGCTTGCCGTCGGCCGATGCCGGTTTGAACAGCCGCATCACGCCGGTATTGCCGTAGATCTCGAAGGTCATTCCCGGGACATCCGGAATGGGCGCGGAACTTCCTTTGTTCTTGCCGGCATGTTCGAGCTCCCATGCGCGGTCATGCGCGCCGATCGGTGAAACGCTGGCGTACTCTGGGGCGAGCAAACACTCCAGATACTCGGTCCCGCCCCGCATGAATGCTTCGTTCCAGCGATCCTCCACGCGCTTCAACGAAGCGGTGTCGGCGCGCTGCTCACCCAGAACGCGGCGACAGTCCTGAGAGAAAACCGATAGCGTGCACGAGCAGAACAACACAGCGACGATGACTCTCATCCGCCCTCCTTATGGACGCAAGTCGGTTGGACTGTTGCAAGAGCTCGTTGTCATCGCCACTTGAATCGCCGATCCGCACTTCGTTCTCTCTAAGGCACGCCCCCTAAGCACGCGCGGCTCAGGTTCGCCACCTTCGATCGCACAGTCAGGCCAGATATTTTGCTAGCGGCTCCCAGTAGTTGATCCTCCATCCGACTGCCAGATGCTGCGCCTGGTCAACCGGAAAACCTGTGTGATCGAACGTCAACTTCGTACTTGCCGCTTGCTCGCTGAACTCGAAGCGTGCGATCGAATAAATTCCCGGATCCCAGCTGGCGGCGCGCCAGGCCTGAACAATTCGCTGATTCGGCACGAGGTCAATCTGGCGACCGGTAACATATCCGCCAAACAACGTGATAGCGCCGCCGGCTTCTCCGCCGATCTCCACGGGCTTGTCTCCCAACGAGCCAGACTTTGCCGCCGCGCTCAGTTGAATGACCTTGCTGAATTGTTTCGCGTCCATCAGTGCCTCATAAACGCGCTTCGGACTTGCCTTGAAAACCACCTCCTGATGGATCGCCGCACAGTTGTGCGAGATGCCGTCCTCGTCCGCAAACGCAAGACGCGAACTGACCGCGAATCCACCACACGCCACCACTGCACACGCAATCATTTGCCGCCGCGTAGGTGAGGTCCCCCGTTTGTTTTCGCTCATTGTTGTCATTGCCTCCACGATTCTTGCTGCTGAACTGACTACGTCAGGCTATGGGAGCACGAAGGTAAAATATGTTCAAAGTAATATTTTGCTGGCCTCCACAATCCCGGCAAATGCTTTCGCACAGAAACGAGGAAATCTATGCCTTATCCCGCTGCCCACCGTCAGGAAGTGAAGAGGAACATCACTGACAGCGCGCGCCGCCTGTTCAATCGGTACGGCTTTGAAAACGTCTCCGTGAAGCAGATCATGGCTGGCGCCGGCCTTACCCACGGCGGCTTTTACGCCTATTTCAAGAGCAAGAGCGATCTTTACGCCGAGGTCCTGGGCTGCTTCTTCACCGATCCGGAATGGAAGAGTTGCTGGGAAGGTGTGCACGTGGATCTGTCCTCGACCGATGTTGGACCGCAAGTCGTGCGGGCTTATTTGTCGCGCCAGCATTTCGAGGACGTGGAGAACTCCTGTCCTATGGTCGCTCTGCCGAGTGATGTTGCCCGGAGCGGTGCCGATGCCAAGCGTGCTTACGAAGCCGTCTTCAAGGCCATGGTCAGTGTCCTGGAACGTAGCTTGCGTGATCCCAGCCGCCCACGACATGCCCGGGCGCGTGCAATTGCTGCGCTATGCGTAGGTGGAATGGTCGTCGCGCGTTCTACCCTCGACCGAGCCCTGGCCGACGAACTGCGCAACGCGTGCATGACTACCGCCCTTCAACTGGGAGGCTGGAGCCGGGGAGCGGCAATGAATGCCAAGCCGCGATCGAAACCGACGGGTCGCCGGCAGCCTGTTGTTTCGTCGTTCTGAGCTAAGCCACGATAGCAATTCGCGAAGCCTGAGATGCAAAATTCTCACGCCCATCCCGCGACCGTCTCCCACGCCGCAGCCGTCGTGATCATCGCGTCGGTGGCAGCAATCTGGGGCCTGGGCTTTCCCATGACGCGCTTTGCGCTCGACGGCGGCATCTCGGTCGGCGCGCTGATGAGCCTGCGCTTCATGCTCGCCGGCGGGCTGATGTTTGCCGTCATTCGCGCCAAGCGCATTGCCATCGTGCGCCGCGGTGTGCTCGACGGCATCTGGCTCGGCCTGATTCTCGCCGTCATCTTCTGGTCGCAGACCGACGGCATGCGCTTCACCACGACCGCGAAATCCGGCTTCATCACTGGGCTGTACGTGCTGTTCACGCCGCTCATCGCCGTCGCCATCGGCCAGCGCATCAAGCTCAGCTCGGCCATCGGAGCCGTCATCGCCACCTTCGGCCTCTATCTGCTGGTGCGCTCGCCTTCAGGCGGCTATGCCTCGCTGGGAGGATTCGGTCAGGTGAATCGCGGCGATCTGGAGACGCTGGTCTGCGCCATCCTCTGCGCCGTGCACATCATCATGATGGGAGCGTTCGCGCGCCGCACCAACGCGTGGCTGCTGGCGGGAACGCAAGTCTTGGTCGGCGGCTTGATCTCGGTGGTCGTGACAGCATTCCTGCCGGCGCCCTTCGGCTTCCAGAACCTCGCGCAAACTCTGCCGCGCATCACCGTGTTTGGCCCGACGATCTATCTCGCCCTGTTTTCCACCATCATTGCGTTCTGGGGACAGGCGGTCGCGCAAACGCGACTCGGACCGACTGAGGCAGCCTTGCTCTTCAGCATCGAACCGGTGACCGCCGCGATCCTCAGCGTCCTGTGGCTGAAGGAAGCGATGACCACGCAGCAGGCGCTCGGGGGCGCGCTCATCATCGCGGCTATGATCATCTCCGAAGCCCTGCCCTACATGTTCCGCGCCATCACGATTCCGGACACCAGGCCGTGAGAATCGTCGTTCGCTTTTCGCTCCTCGCTTTTCGCCAGAAAGAAGCCTCTGGACTCAGCGCTGCTTACTCTTATGGTTCGCCCTTTCTTCGTCTATGCAGGCAGCAATAAGGCGCGTAACATGGAAATTGATTGTGAATTACTTGTGATTTATTTGCTTTTTTGAGGTGATCTCTGCATCCTATTCCACGGAAACGCGCGATTCGAGGAGTCGTCGTGGCTACCAAGGCGCTGCCGCGTCCGGGATTACAAGCGCATCGCGAGTCGCTGACATTGAAGTTCTCCGAGCTGGTTGAGCGCTTGACGGACGCTATCGGCCGCAAGCTCGTTGCTTATGTTGCCGGCCTGAAGGACGTGCGCGCCATTGAGCGCTGGATCTCCGGCGGCCGGCCTTATGGCGAAGTCGAACCGCGCCTCCGCCTAACCTTTCAGGTGGTTCGCACACTGTTGGAACACGATTCGCGCGAGGTCGTTCAGGCTTGGCTGATGGGCGTGAATCCTGAGCTTGGCGATCGTGTACCGCTGCGCCTGCTGCGCGAAGGCGATCTCGCTGTCGTTGCGCCCGAGGTCCTGGCGGCCGCGCGCGCGTTCATTGCCGGGGGATAGCGCTTGGCCGCCGAGACTCGAACTCCCACACAACCCATCTATCGCGTGGCGCGCCATCCCGACGCGTGGCAGCTGCCCGACTGGTCGCGCGCCAAGGACGGCACCTTCGGCAATCGCTTCGACGATCCCGAGAGCGAGTATCGCGTGCTTTACGCGTCGAGCCAGCAGGTGTCGTGCTTCGTGGAGACGCTGGCACGCTTCCGGCCGGATCTCACGCTGATCGAAGAGTTGCGCGCGATCGAGGGCGACGACGACTTCCTGCCGATTGGCGAAGTGCCGCTGAACTGGTGCTCCAATCGCGTGATCGGCACGGCGTCGTCCGAAGGGAATTACGCCGACATCTGCGGCGTGGAGTGGATCGTGCTGCTGCGGCGCAGGCTCGCGTCAGAATGTTTGCGGCTGGGATTTCCGGATCTCGACGCTGCGGCGTTGCAGAGCTCGTCGCCGCGCACGCTGACCATGCTGGTGTCGCGCGTTGTCTACGACATGGGACTGCCGGGAATTTATTTCCGCTCGCGCTATGGACACAATCTGGAGAACTGGGCGCTGTTCGAGCCCTGTCGTCTTCGCAATATGAAGTCTGAACGGGTTGAGCGTCAGCATCCCGCGCTGGCCGAAGCGATGGCGATTTTGGGATTGCGCTTCGCGAAAAGGTAGAGCTCGAAGTCGAGTTCCTGGTAGTGCGGCGCTTCAGCGCCGCGTTAATGCGCTCCTCAAACGATGGCCTTTAGGCCCCGGACTTCAACTAATCTGCGCGGCCTTTCCAGGACGCAATAAAACGAGGTCCACGTGGCTAAAGCCACGTCTCTCCATCCCCTCTTTGACGCGGGCCTGAAGGCCCGCACTACCCTATCTGGCCAATCACAAACTCCGCTCGCTCCTCCGCGCTGACACGCGGCAGCTCGATGAGCTGATATCCGCAGCTCCGATAGGCTTCCGTCATCATCGAGTGCGTTCGCACAGCTTCGTCCCATGTCTGCTTCCGCTCGTCGTCGATGGAGTAGATCTCGCGCCAGGGAGGCGCAATGAAGACGGTCTGGTTATATCGGTAGTTTGTGCAAGCCGCTTCGATATCGGCGATCTTGTCCAGCTCGATAAGGTGTGCGTAGCAAAGCACGTCGAGTATGCCCCGGTCGAAGAAGGTCGGGCGCGTTGCGGATTTGTTCGCGTCGTACACTTCAATTGAGCCTTGCAGCATGAGCTCGGTATATCGTGCGGTGTCGGCCCATGGCAGCGCATCGCCGCCGCTGGCGACCTGCTGGCGAATGATCGCGCGCGCGACCTCCGGCACACAGCAGTATCCTCGCCGCTCAAGCTCGCGCAGTAACGTGGTCTTGCCCACCCCAGGACCGCCGGTGATAACAAAGAGATTGGGATTCATGACTCGGGTGAAAGCCATTCGAAGAATTACTTTCCGATACAGAAGGAGCTGAAAATCAGGTTGAGGATGTCGTCGGCCGTTGTCGCGCCGGTGATCTCGTCCAGCGGGCGCAGCGCATTGTAGAGGTCGAGCAAAATCATCTCGTGTGGAATCTTCTGCGGGACGGCAGAGTTGGCTTTGTTGAGCGCTGTAATCGCGTCGGCCACCAGCTGCTTGTGGCGAACATTCGTGAGGAAACCGCGCTCCTGCGGTGCGCCATTGCCGCCGACCATCTGCAGAATTGCGGAGCGCAATTGCTCGACGCCAGCGCCGGTGAGCGCCGATGCGGCGACGACCGGATGAGCGTGATCGCCGGCGAAGCCGTTACTGCTGTCTTGTGATTCGCAGCGAACAGCAGATCCCTCGTCGGCCTGAAGACCTGCTCGTGATGACAGCCCTCCAGACGTCGTTAAGTCGACCTTGTTCCACACCACGATCGCCTGCCGATTCGCCACCAGTTCCAGAAGGCGCCGATCCTGACGCAACTCCTCGTCGGTAAGAGGATGTTCCGCACCACGCGAGGCGTCACGCAGCACCAGCACGATGTCTGCGTCGGCCAGCGCTTCCAGCGATTTGCGCACGCCAATGCTCTCGGCTTCGTCGAACGTCTGCCGCATGCCGGCAGTGTCGACCAATCGCACCGGAATTCCGCCGATCGAAACGGTTTCCGTCACCAGATCGCGCGTTGTGCCAGGGGACGCGGTGACGATGGCGCGCTCGCGCTCGACCAGACGATTAAACAGGCTGGACTTGCCGACGTTGGGCCGACCGACGATGGCCAGTGTCAGGCCTTCATGGACAACCTTGCCATATGCGAAGCTGGCGAGCAGCTCTTCCAGCGGCGCGCGGATGGCCGCGATGCGCGAGAGGATCTGCTGATCGGGAATGACGGCGACGTCGTCTTCGGCGAAGTCGACGCCGGCTTCCATGGTGGCGATCAGCTCGATCAGTTTTTGCTTGATCGGCTGCAGCCGCTTCGAGAGCGCGCCCTCGAGTTGCCGGGCGGCGACCTGCGCCTGGTAGAGCGTTTGCGAGTCGATGAGGTCGCGGACCGCTTCCGCCTGCGTCAGGTCGATGCGGCCGTTGAGGAACGCTCGCATGGTGAACTCGCCCGGCTCAGCCAGGCGTGCACCAGCCGCAATCGCCATCTCAACGACATGTCTCAGAACAACAGGCGATCCATGGCAGGAAATTTCGACCACGTCGTCGGTCGTGTAAGAGTGCGGCTTCGCGAAAAACGCCGTGACGACTTCGTCGATGCGTTCGCCGGTCGCGGGATCAATCAGCTCGCCAAAGTGCGCATGGCCGGCCTCAAGTCCGCGATCATGTGCCAGCCGCAACATGGGACTCGCGATGTCGCGTGCCTCCGGCCCGGAGAGCCGCACTACGCCGATGCCACCCCGTCCCGAAGGCGTGGCAATAGCGACGATAGTGTCGTCGACGTGCACTCAGGAATTATTCACCACAGAGGCACGGAGGGCACGGAGAAAAAGCGGTCGAGATAGAGGAAGGCCGTCCCTGCTTAGTTGAATCGTCTCCAACCATCCTGTAGTTCCGACGGGCCGCAGACAAACAACGTAATCTTGTCTTCGGCGCAAACAGCATTTACTTGTTCGAGAAGAGTATTCTTCGCTTTCGAATAAGCGTCAGGATTCGTAAGTAACGCACCAGACGGAATCTTTAAGGCACTCCGTGTCCTCCGTGCCTCCGTGGTGAACACTCACCGTCTCCGCCGCGAAACCGGCGGTGCGGGCGGATTGCCCTTGTAATCCTTGGGATAGACCACGACATGCCGCATTGCGGCCTCGCCGGCGCTTTCGGTGCGCAGGTCGTCGAGTTCGCGCATCGCCAGATGCAGGATGCGGCGCTCGCGCGATGACATGGGCTGGAAGGCATAGGGCACGCCCGTCTCGCGCACACGTTGCGCGGCGACATCGGCGGCCATTCGCAGCTCCTGCAGGCGCGCCGAGCGGAAGTTCTGACAGTCGAAGCTGATCTTCTCGTGCTCGTCGGGAGTGAGGCGCAGCATCTCCTGCGCAATCTGCTCGAAGGCGCGCAACAACTCGCCGCCGTTCTCCAGAACCATCGGACTGTCGGAGCCGGAGAGTTCGACAAGGATCTCCGGACGCTCCCATTCGCGTTCGGCGCCGACCACCGGATCGACGATGATCTTGTAGCGCAGGCGAAAATCTCCAGCAGCGAAGGTGTTGTTCAGCAATTCGCTGATCTTCTTGGCGGCGGCGACTTTGTCGGGTATCGGCATTTTAAAAACCGTTTTCACCACTTTTCAAAACCGTTTTCACCACGGAGGCACGGAGAGCACGGAATAATCAAAATATGACCAAGGAATCGTGCCTAAACGTGGGCCGTCTCGCTCGCTTCCGGGAAACCAACACGATGGCATTGCCTTCCAACTCGCATCGCACATTAGCTTCGGCGCACAGAATGGCCGCTATGAAAGAACCGTGGCGAGGGGACAACCCTCTGGAATTCAGACGCGGCGATTCACGCTCGACCCACTCACCAAATCCGCCAGGGGTCGGCTTGTCCTGATTGAAGCCACCATAGATTCTGTTCCCCGCAAAGACGCGTATGGCTTCAGAAAAGAGTTCAGTGCCAACGACCGGATTTCCAGTCTGGTTTAGAGTCACACCTGTGCTGATCGATCCCGAATATGTAAATTCCCTTCGCCGAGAAGAAGAGCCTAACGTAAAGAGCTTTTTGATAGTCATCGCTTTTCCGTGCTCTCCGTGCTTCCGTGGTGAAACCATTCTTTGTTACTTGTCCTTCTTTTTCCGGGCGCGCTTTTCCATCTCTTCGCGCATCTCGCGGCCCAGGCTGCTGCGGTTCATGATGTACTGCTGTGCGATGCCGATTATATTGCCGACGATCCAGTACACGCTCAGGCCCGACGGCAGATTCAAGCTGAACCAGGTGATCATCAGCGGCATCATCAGCGTCATCATCTGCTGCTGCTTGGGATCCATGCCGGAGTTGGGCGTCATCTTCTGCATCAGGAACGTGCTGACCAGCATGATCGCGGGCACGATGTACAACTTGTCGGGCGACGACAGATCGTGCATCCACAGGAACGGCGCCTGCCGCAGCTCGATCGCGCTCGCCAGCATGGTGTAGAACGCCCACAGAAACGGCATCTGGATGATCAGCGGCAGACAACCGCCGGCAGGGTTGACACCCTCACGCTTGTACAGCTCGCCGATCTCCGCATTCATCTCCTGGCGCTTGGGATCGCGCATCGGCAGCTTCTTGTATCGCTCCTGGATGGCCTTCATCTGCGGCTGCAGCTTCTGCATCTTCAGCGCCGACTTCATGCTGGTGATGCGCAGCGGCAGCAGCGCCAGGTTGATGATGACGGTCAGGATGATGATCGAGACGCCCCAATTGCTGGCCCAGTGGTCGTGCGTCCACTTCAGCCACAGGAACAGCGGGCGCGCCACCACGTGGAAGAAGCCGAAGTCCACGACATCGCGCAGGTCGGGACCGTTCATCTGACCCGGGGCGGTATTGGAGCGCACCGACTCCAGAACGTTCAGCGCCTTCGGCCCAACGAACAGCCGCTCTTTGGTAATACCGCTGTTATCACCGACCGCAGCGCCCAGCACCTCGTAGGTGACGACGTTGTTGGGATCAGGATTCTTGGGATCCTTGGGGACGGTGATCGAGCCGTGCTGCGTGATCATCACGGCCGTGTCGGGATTGTCGGGCAGGAACATCGCGGCGAAGAATTGATCCTGCGGACCCGCCCAGTTGAACGGCCCGCGAATCGTATTGCCGCCGCTGACCTTCTTGGGAGCAATGCGCTCGACCTTGCCATCGGCCATGTACTCGATTTTTTGCGACGCGTAGGCGGGGCCAGTGGCTTCATCGCCCAGCGCCGCCGGCCACATGGGATACGCCTGAACCGGTTGGCCGTTGCGCGTTACTTCAGTTTCGATCGAGATTACGTAAGTCTCGCCGAAGACAAAACTCTTGCGGACGCTGATGTCGCCGTTGGCGTACTCGTAGCTCAGCTCGCCGGGTGCGCTGATGTTGCCGCCGGCGCTCGCCACGTAGAGCGCCGAGTTGATCTGGTTGCGCAGGGTGTCGTCGTAGGTATAGAAGCTGAGCGGATACCCGAACTTGACTGCCTGCTTATTGACCAGGTCGAGCGGCTTCCCGTCGTCGTCCTTGTACTTCTTCAGGATCCACGACTTGACCTGCGCGCCGCGATTGGTGAAGACAATGCGGTAGAAGTTGTTCTCGACGACGGTTTCGACTTCGCTGCCGGCGGCTTTCGCTTCGACCGGCTTTCGCAGCGGACCCAGCGGGCTGGTTCGCGCTTGGGGTTGGTGCGGATGACGCTGACGCCGGCGTCTGAGACGAGGGCTGGGTGTTCTGCGCGGTCTGGGTCGCCGTCGGGGGCTGCTGCGTCTCCGGTTTCTTCTTGAACAGGAAGATCTGGCTGATGATGATCAGCGCAAAGGTGACGGCGAACACCATGAGCATGCGCTTGTCGCCGCCGCCGCCAGTACCGCCGTCTGATTGGGGATTACGATATTCAGCCAAGTTCTAGAACCTAATCCTCAACATCTCGCACCGACTTCACGTGCGCTTAGAAAATCTCGCCGCCTCGTGTCAGGAGGGGTGGAAGAGCGGCGCTTCAGCGCCGCGTTCAGCCCGCGTTATTATCCAGAGCCGGCTTCAGCCGGCGACACACCAGCCCGGGCTAAAGCCCATTGCAAACTACCTGTTTTCGGCGCGGCTGAAGCCGTGCCCTTCCACTGGTCCGCTCTGGCGCATCGCCTGCGGCACCAGATCGACTCCCGCGCGCGCAAACGGATGGCAGCGCAGCAATCTCCTGATCGCCAGCAATGATCCGCGCAGCACGCCGTGGCGCTCGACCGCTTCCATCGCGTACTCCGAGCAGGTCGGCACAAAGCGGCAGGAGTGCGGCAGCATCGGCGAGACGAATCGCTTGTACATCCGCAAGACGAATTGCACTGCCTGCTTCACTTCGCCTCCGCCAATCGCGCCCGCTGTTCCGCCAGCTTCAAACCTCGCGATACCTCGCTCAGCAGCTGGTCAAACGGTATCGTCAGCACGCTCTTCCGCGGATTGAATACCACGTCCACCGGTCCTTGGCATGGCGGCGACAGCCGTACCGCCTCGCGCATCCGGCGCTTGATGCGGTTGCGTTCCACCGCACCGCCCAGCACCTTGCCGACCGTCAATCCCACTCGCCCTGCCGGTGCGACTTCGGGCGCGCGCCGCAGGAAAAAAACCGTCATGTTGCCCGTAAACTGCCGTCGCCCGTTTTCATACACCCGCTGAAAGTCGGCGTGCTTCAGCAGTCGTCTCGACTTCCCACCCCATCCGGCCAACGGCGGGCGCGATGGGTTTGCGGACTTTCCACTCCCTCGCGCCAACAACGGGCGTGACGGGGACCCCGAGTTGGGAAATCGGCCGCCGGGGGCAGACACGTTAGCAGGCATTCAGCGCTCGCCTCCGGGTGCCAGAAAAGCTTTTGGCACGGCCGGCTCGGCGACCCCTACAAATTCCATCGGATGAGGCTGCGACCCTCCCACACTCCTTCTTTTGGGCTTGTTGGGCTGATAGCGCAGGATTCGGCTGCTGTGGTTTACTCGCGGTAGCCAGGTTTCACGGAGACGCGCTTGCGTCCCTTGGCGCGACGGCGCGACAGCACCGCCCGGCCGCTCTTGGTCTTCATGCGAGAACGAAATCCGTGCGTCTTTGAGCGGCGACGACGGTTGGGTTGGAATGTGCGCTTCGGCATGCGAAAACGGCGCTCCTCACTAGCTCATGTTTCGACTGAGCAAACGAAAAGTATAACGGGCGGCGTGGGGTGATGGCAACCGTGGGAAGGTAGGCGGCGTTGGGTCGGCTAGATTTCACCCTCACCGCCTTGCTCGCGAACGACGTACCGCCTTGCGATGAAAAGGCCGGAGATCGGGACGCCGGGGAACATACTACGAAGAACTAGTTTCATCGCTTTGAAGTGCGAGCCTGTCGTCAACAGGTCGTCGAAGATCGCGATCTCCGTCGGTTCGGCTCCGGTGCACAATTCTTCGTCTAGTTTGTAATACTCGCTCAGGTCGCGCGGCCGCAATCGGAAACCACCGTGAAAACTTTCAAGGTCGTCAGTTTGAATCACCAGTTCCCGAATATCATTCGGTAATCTTTGCGCCATCCTTCGAACCACCTGCAACATGCGGTCGTCGTACAGAGCATGTTCGCGCGTCTTGGAGCAGGGAACAGGGACTAGCGTCGCTAATTTGATCCAGTCGGGATTAAGGACCGACCTCAATAAATCGCCACATTGGCGAATAGCGTTTAATTTGTGCCGGTACTCGTATACATTGCTCCTCCGCTCGACTGATTTCTTAAGGTTCAAGATGAGATTGTTAGTTGAGCTGAATGAGGCCCCTTGGCGAGGCGTGTACTCGAGCACGTAGTAGCACTTATCATCCTCGTCGAGGTAGGGGTGATCGGGGCGTGTAGCCTCGTCAATTTGCTGAAGGCGTGGGGGCAAGGTGTTTTCGGATGTCCTCGTAGTTCCTTACTCGAACTGCCCCTTCGCTTTCGTATTTCCGGGGCCAGTTCAGGCTGGAATCGCGGAAGCAGCTGTCGAGGATGAACAGCTTGCGTCGTTGCTCGATGGCCGCGCGCGCCTGCATGAGAGTACCCGATGTGTCACTCGCTTCTACGATGATGGTAGCCTCAGTCAAAGCAGACATTGTTATGTTGCGCTGGGGAAAGAAACTGCGGTTGCTCTTCCAATCTTGCCGGGAATATCGAATTACCGGAATTTGGCTGATGATTAGAAAGTCACTCGCAATCTTCCGTTGTAGCGCGTCGTTCTCGCTCGGGTACACAACAGAGAGGGGGGTTCCGATCACCGCAATTGTGCGACCTCCAGTGTCAATTGCCGTCCTGTGCGCGACGGTGTCGATTCCAGCGGCCAGACCAGACACAACGGTATACCCGTCCTTGACTAGGCCCCGGACAATGCCGTCAGTGGCCTTCGTCCCCCCGTCGCTCGGTTTCCTGGTTCCTACCACCGCGACGCATCGCGTGTCCACCAAATCCCACCAGCCCTGGAAGTAAAAAAGCTGCACGGGATATTTTGCGTCGGATAGTCGAACTGGATAATCGGCCGTGCCGCGAAGGCGAATTCCAAATCGCCCAATGCTCGAACGCCTGAGTATATCGGCCACCTCGGATGCACAGCCTTCTGCGACTTCCGGCAGTATGAAATCGGAAGGCACCGAGTTTTCTTGACTCTGGAACATTTCCGATATGCGCTTAAAGGTCTGGTGAGCCTTAGTCCAAAGACACTCGTAAGCGCCCATTTCGAGCCAAGGTGAGATGGGGCGAGCTAACGAGAGGCTGGTCATAGTGTGAATAGCTTAGGCGAAAAAAATACGAAAGTCAATTTGGCGTTCGATGTTCGCACTGGTCAGACATTAGATGCACCCGTCCGCGGGCGCAAGGAAAAACCGTGTGTAAATCTTGATTCCGTTGATGATATCCCGCCCAGCGTTGCTCGGCTTTAGTTAACGTGCGTCGACACGGTCTGCCCGCGCCCTTGCGACTCCCACGGGGCGGCGAGGGCCCGGCGCATCCAGAGGACGATCAGCTCGGCGCGGCGCTGCACCCCAAACTTGCTCAACAGGTTGGAAACATGGAACTTCACCGTGCGTTCGGAGACGAAAAGCTTAGCGGCGATCTCTTTGTTGGAGAGATTTTCCAGCAGCAGATCGAGGACGTCGCGCTCGCGGCGGCTGATCTTGATGCCGGGATTGAGCGCCTCGCTGCCGTGAAGCTCGGGCAGGATCGACTCGAGAAAGTCGGTCAGGAGTTCGCGCGGGATCCAGTGGCCTCCGCCGGCGAGCTCGGCAGCGGCGCGCGGCAGTTCGCGCTGCGCCTGGCCGTAGGAGAGCACACCCTTCACGCCTAATCGCAACAGCGCAAATGTAGGCGATGGATGAAGCTTGGGCAGCAGAGCCAGCAGAGGCAGCTGCGGCTGCTTATGGCGCAGGTTGCTGACGAATTCGAGACACGAATCAGGATCGCTGCAATCGACTACGGCGAGCGAGACGGCGTGGCCGTTCTTGGCGGCCGCGGGATTGGGCAGGCGAAGCTGGGAGTGGACCGCGACCTCGAATCCGGCACGGGTCAGCAGGCGGAGAAAGCGCTCCTGAGCGACTGGATGCTGGCAGAACAGAAGTGCCTTGCGGCGGCTGCGATGGACAGGGGAGCGATCATTGGTTAAGGGGTCCACGGGCCGATTGCTGCTTCAGTAGTTCTATCGGCGGAGGGGGGATTTTGTTGAGGTGATTAGAAAAAGGGTGTCGCCGCTCCGCGGCTCGGAGTTCCAAATCCATTTCTCCGCGGGCTTACGCCCGCGGCTAACCCAAATGACGCTGCTCCGCAGCTTGCTTCCTTAGTACTTGCCGATGCGGATGCTGCCGTCGCCGGTCGTGATCTCCAGCAGCGGGCCGCCGCCGTTCAGCTTGCCGCGAATCCGCGAGTGCTCGATGGAGCCGCTGACCGTCACCGGCATGTCGAGCTGGATGTGGCCGTCGCCCGTGTGGGCATAGAGCTCAGCCGCGAGATCCTGCGGCAGGCGCGCCTCAACGCTGCCGTCGCTGGTGTGAATCAGCCAGCCGCCGTTCAGCTTGGAGCCGGGACGCACGGTCAGATTGACGTGGCCGTCACCGCTGCGCAGGTCTAGATCGGTGAAGACGCCGTCGATGGTCATGTGGCCGTCGCCGGTATGCCCGTGTAGCGAGCCATTGAAGTTCTCCACATCAATGTGGCCGTCGCCGGTATCGATCCGCGCCTGGCCGGAGATGCCGTTGACCGAGATGTGGCCGTCGCCGGAATGCAGGTCGAGCGCCGACTGCGGAGGCACCTGCACCTCGACGCGAACGCCGCGATGCGTGCTGATGTGGAAGCCCCACTCGTTCGGCACGTGCACCTGGATATCGACTTTGTCGGCATCCTGGTGCTCGGTTACGCGAACGCTACTGTTGCCGATGGTGTAGCCGTCGGCCACTACGCGCGCGTTGACGGTGTTGCTGACGCCGCGCGTGATCTCGATGGCCGCGTCGTTGGTGTCGACGTGCAGGCTGGGGTTGTTGCCGACCTGGTAGGTCTTGGTCCATTCGTCGGCGAAGGCCGACATGGCCAGGAAAACGAAGCAGAACAGGAAGATAGCCGAGCGTTTACTCACAGTGCTCCTCCTCGTAGTGTTACGAGAAGGAGCCTCTGCAAGTTCCGTTGCGAATGAGGAGAATAAGGAGGGCGTGATGCGGTGCCCGGGGCATGCGAACTAGCGGAGTGGAACGTCCCGCATGCCCCTATGAGCATCGCTCCCTGCTTGTTGAGATAGACGAAGGTGGGGGAAAAGGGTTAGCAGGACAGTAAGGGCTAAGGTCATCAATCCAGAGATTGAACCGCCCGCCGAGCTGATCGTCGCCGCTTGCTGCCACTGTGCCGCGTTCGGCATCAACGCTCCGACTGCCTGGATGAGTGCGCTGGCGAGATTCCCCGAAGCGCTATAGGCCGAATGGAGTGCCAAAGCAGTGGCGAGGCCTTCTGTCCTAGTCAGTTCGAGCAGTCCGCCTTATTGTAGCCGTCCAACTGAAGAATCCGCGGTCCGGAAAAGCCTTCCAGTGCGCTGACTGCCTGCACAAATTCTGCCCGAAATTCGCTGCTGGCGAGGGCAGTGCTGACGTTGATACACGCGCCCAGCACGGTCCCTGGCTGGAACTTTACCGACGGCGGCAAGCACGGGTCGCTCGAACAGCTACCACCGTAAGGGAGCGCCGGGCTGTATTGAGCGATCTCTATCCATTGTTGTGTTTCTTGGCAAGCAGCTTGAAATTACTGAAGGCACGGCGGTAGCGGACGGAATCGTGGGCGGCAAAGATGGCCACGCTCTTGATCGTCACCTCACGTTTTGTGCGCCACTCGATCCAGTGCGTGGAATCCACCGGCTGTCCGTCGGCAAACACGGTAGCCCGCTCCGGGGAACCCTGCGCACCATTAAACATGTCAGTTACGTTCCTCGCGACGCTGGAAGCGGTGACCTGGCTGCCGGAGCTTACATCGAACCGATCGGAGCGGCTGATTCGGTTGGTGCCGATGATGTGGACTGCTCCCATGGCAGCGAAGGCTTGCTCCGACTTGCGCGCTGCGTCGGAGGAAACCTCCTGCAATGATTTCCTGGCTGCCTCCAGTTCCTTATTGCCGCGTTCGAGGTGGCTGATCTGCTTTGGCATCCGTGTCGCGCTGCAAGCTGGCCTCCCTGTCCAGCAGCACATTGGCCGCGCGTTGCCGCCCGGCTTCGGCCTGCATGGCGCTTTGAAACAGTTGCGCGAGCTTTTCTGTCTGCTGCTTGGCCTCTTCCGTTTCCTGCAGAGAAACATGGAGCTTTGCGTTCAAGTCGTTGGTCTTGGCCTCTGCTGCCTCGGATTCCTTGCGGCGCGTTGCTTCAGAAGCGGCCAGAGCCTGAGCTTGGTCGCGCACCTTAGCTTCGGCGGCCGCCAGGGCTGCGCTTTCGCTAGCGGCCTTGTGTTGTAAGAACGCATAGACGGCCAGCCCCGACGCGACCACAAAGGCCAGGAAGAAAATTGCGGCCATGCCACGGGCACGCCGGAGGGCTCGCCGAGATTCTTCCTTCTCCAGCAGGAGTGCGGCATTGCGGGCGTTACGGCTTTGCTCCAGGAAGAAAGTAGCTTGCTCGAAGCCGACGTGATAACGTTCGGCCCACGCGGCGTTAGGCTGCCACGTCTGCTGCCACTCCAGCATGAGCGAGAGCTCTGGGTCGGTCATCAGGCCCGCCACGCCCTTGGCATGGAGCATCGCGTTCTGGGCTAGCCGACGGAACTGCGTTGCCGCCTCGGCTTCGCATTCCACCCAGTTTTTTAGCCGGATCCAGACTCGCATCAGGCTTTCGTGGGAAATGTCAATGATTGTGCCCGGCTCCAGCGGTTCAGCCGCCGGCGGCATGAGGAACGAGCGGCTTGGCTTGCGAAAGACATCCAGAACAGCAGACAGCTCAGCCGGACTGGCCTGCGCGATAGCACAAAGAGTGGCAAAATCCGTTGGACGCCGGACTCCACGAGCGTCGCTGCCTTTGTCGGTTAGCGCCTGGAATACAATTTCGCAAATCTTTTTCTCGCGCTCGGTGGTCAGTTCTGCAAACGCTCTTTCGGCATGCTGGTCCAGCGCGTGCGCCATGGTGCCAGTCGCCTCGTAATGCGAGAGCGAAATCGGTTCGCTGCCATGCCGCTCCCGCTGCCACTGCACCCAGGTGCGGTTCAAGGCATGCTGCAAAATCGAGAGCTGGTCTGGATTGTCGCCGACATCGTTGACCAGGCGGGTGAGGAGAACAGGACTGATTTCTCCGCCGCCAACTGCAGTCGGGCCGGTAATGGCGGCCCTCCGTTCCTCGCGCGTGAGGCGAGGGACTAGGTATTGTCCGTCATTCACCGCTTCTGGAAGAAAGGGAAAGCGCGCGCAGTCGCCCAGGAAGTCGGAGCGCATCGTCAGAACTACATAAATCGGCTGCTCTGATTTGGCGGCCGCCAGCAGCAGGTTCACGAACGCAACTGCCCCCTCGTCTGTTCGGTTCAGTTCCTGAGACGAAGCGGAACCCTGCACAGAGCCGTAGCGGAAAAGCTCCTCGAACTGATCGACAATCAGGAGGAGATTTGCTTGACCCGCGAGCTGTGCCTGCTCAAAAAGATCGACGATCCCAAGATTGCTCAACTCGAGAGTGGCTTGGATCATCTCCTCGAGATTCGCTCCTCCAATGTCGAGCCTCGGGAACAGCACGCCCGGCTCTGCCAGCGCCCGCGCCATGGCCTTGATTGCGTTCCCGCCGGGACGGAATTGGGCCATCCGCCACGCCGTGCCTGCGCTGGCCATGACGCCACGGCGCAGAGCCGGCCTTAGTCCGCAGTTCACCAGCGAGGACTTTCCGCTACCCGAGGTGCCGACTACCGCCAGGAATCGTCGGGCCGCCAGCTTGTCGACCATTACGTCGACCTGGCTCTCGCGGCCAAAGAAAAGATATTCTTCTTCCTCGCGAAATGGCCGTAAGCCCGGGAAGGGATTGATAAGACCGGTGTCGGTTGCGAGGCTCATGCCGTGGCGCTTTTAGGTTCGATGGCGCGAGCAAACTTGAGCATTTCCGTGTCCGAGAAACCTTGTAGTCCGTTGATCAGGTTGGGCTCTTCCAGTTCAATAAGCTCTTGCTTCGACTCTGTGGCCGGCTCCGCCAGGTAGATGAAGCTGGCTGGCAATTGCTTGGCGCCGCGATATGCGGTGGCCTTCTTCAGTTCGTTACTGATCGATCGCTGCCATCCCTCGTCACCAGCGCCGTAAAACAGAATGGCCGCGTCACATTCGGCAATCAGGTCCTGGTTGGTTTGGCGTACCGTAGCCGCATCACCTTCGAAAAGCGGTATCTGCACGTCGAATCCCCGGCCTTTGAGGAATTTGCGCACCGGAATCGTTGCCGAACGGTCCCGTTGATCGCAGATCAAGTACACCAGCCGATTGCCCTGACGCTCCGGTACTGTCGCCTCCGGCTGCTGCAGCTTCTTGAGCGCTGCATGGATCACTCCCTTCAGCTCTTCCACATCCCCGGTGACCAGGTCAGCGCCGGCTTGAAGCTCGGCGTCCTCGAGGAGCCTTGCAATGAAGTCTCGTTGCGACGCGGAATCCGAGTTGGTTCCCTCCGGCAAAGAAATGACCCGCCGCAATCCGGCTTGTTTGTACCTCTCGATCGCCAACTCGTTCTGCAGGACAACTACCGATTTCTCGCTTGGCCCGTCGGGAACCAGACCATACTTCGTGCCCACAAGGTGAATCGACAATTGACATCGAGCAAGGAAACCGCTTACCGCAGCGGTGTACTCTTCCTCGGTTTTGGGCAGTTGAATGTCCGGAAACACTGGATACCCATGTAGCCGCAACTCTGACTCCAGGGCCTCGCGCGCCTCCCGGCGATCGAAACTGCACTCCGCAAGATAGATGGCAAGCTCGGGTTTTTCCCGGACCGGCAATTCGAGAGGCTTGGCCGCAGTCTGAGCTGAAGCCTGCTGAGGCTGAGCCGGAGTCTCAATCTTCTTGACCAACTGCGCGACGTCAAAGGCTAGCTTTGCTAATTTGAGGTTGTATTTCCTGGTAAAGTCCTCACCGTACGCTGGGTCGAGCTCAAAAGGGGTCTGCTGTTCGTCGAGCACATAAAAGGGATAACCCAGGGCCTCCCTCATCACCGCAGGCAGCAGCTCCTCGTTATCAACCGGCAACTTGATAACCTTCAGGACGCGGCACTTGTTGTCGACGACCAGCCCTCCGCTTGCTTCAGCGCACTTGCAAAACTCCCTGACCTCGCGGGTGCACCATTCTGACTCGGCATATCGCGGCGTCAACACCGATATAAGCAACGCGGTTCTAGGGAACTGCTGGACGATCTCATCGGCAAAAATGTCGTTGCCCTGAAGTTTCGAATCGCGCCAGATCTCAGCCTTGCGACCCATCCTCATATTGAGCATGGCCGACAAAGTGTTATGAAACCGGGTAATCCAGCCTTGCTGGTCTTCGGACAATGGCACATTGTCGATGTGCGCGTAGCTGATGAATAAGTGGCGCTGAAACTCCATAATGCTCGTTAAACTCGGCCTACCAATTTAGCCGGGTAGCCAGCTGGATTCGGCGGGGAGGATGGGCATTCGTGATCTCCCCGAATTGCGGGTTCGTAGTAACTCCGTTCAGGCTGTATTCGCTGATGGGATTGTAGTAGTTTGCGCGATTGAACAGGTTGTAGAACTCAGAGCGAAAAATCAGGTTGAACCTCTCACTCAGCCGAATGCTTTTCTGGATAGCGGTATCGTAGTCCACATAGGCTGGGCCAGTGAACTGGTTGCGCCCGGAGCTCCCAAGGCAGGGCGAACCGGCAACCCCGCCAAAAAGCGTTTGCCCCTGAACGTAATACGAGTTCGCAGGGGCGGAGGCGGCGCAAGTCAAAGAAGGCAGACTGATCGAACCAGGGCTGATGTACGCATTGGGATTTCCCGTCGTAGTGACTTGGCCGGTCACGTTGGTACGCTGCGTCAGTTCATTCCCCAGCTCGCTAAAGATAGTATAAGGCTGCCCGCTCTCTGCCACGAAAATGCCACTTATCGTCCAGCCAGAAAGAAGCTTGGAAGAGTGACGCCAGGGAAGGTCCCAGGTAAAATCGATGACCGCCTGATTGGTCAGGTTGAAATCGGAAGGTCCGTAGTCATTGTTAAGGTAGTTCGTCGGGTCTTGCGGGATGTTGTAGGGCGTCGCGGCGATCTGCCCCTGGCCGGTGGTTGTCAAGCCGGCATTCAGTAAGCTGTTTAAGGCCGGCGGAAATGCACTGGATGGGAGGGTAACTGGCTGCCCCACAAACCTTGTAGTGTTGCCGATGCCGAAGACGCTCGGATTGGCCAATCCATAGAACTGCAGGTTATAAATCTGGGTGAAAAGCGAAGCTGGTATGGTGGCGAAATTTGTTTGCGCAGCATTGTCCATTGCCTTGGACCAACTATAGGCGGTGCTTGCATATAAGCCGTGCCAGGCGCTGGTGCGCGCTTGAAAGACCAATGCATTATAGTTTCCATGCGCATTATCGGCCAAGGTAGAGATAGGAAGATAGGTAAAGCTATCACAATTTGTAGCTTGCCCGGGGCCGGCGGAATTCGTGCAGAACCACTCGTTGTTAAAATTGGTGTTGGCGATGGCGGGAAGCCGGCTGGTGAAGTTGCCCACATAGGCAAGCTGCAATGAGAATTGTTGGGCTAACTGTTGCTCGAGCGTAACATTAACCTGCTGGCTTCTCGGTGACTTAAACTGCTGCGCGTTAATGGCACTGATTCCGAAGGGAACACTGGCTGCCTGGGACGATGCCTCGCTGGGATCGATGCTGACCAGGCTGCTGTTACCCATGCCGCATTGACCCATAGTCCCACAGTATGGACTCAGGAAGCTTTGGCCATAGATAGCCTGCGGACTTGAAGAGTTAGAGGTAATAGGACGGTTAAACATTAATTGTGCAATATCGCTAACAGGCAGTTGATCGTAATAGATTCCGTATCCTGCGCGAACTACAGTCGTCGCTTTTGCGTTGGCCCATGCCACTCCGATTCGCGGCCCGAAGTTGGTTTTGCTGCTTTTCAAACCATAGCTCGCAGTGGGCTGGCAGTTCCAGGGAAGGGCAGCTGCATTGGCAGGATAGATTGAATTAAGCTGACTGTAACCCGCGCTACAAGGAAATCCGAACGAGTCTAGCACCTGCGTATTGTTTTGCTGAACTAGTCCGTTGGCCGCCGGGTCGTAGTTCCAGATCTGGTTGTTGGCTTCGCTTGGAACCGAGAAGAACTCGTAACGCAATCCCATGTTGACGGTAAGATTGCGCTTCGCCTTCCAGGTGTCCTGTATGTATCCTGCGGCAACATAGGAATTAAACAGGCCCCGATAAGGCGCCGGCTCGCGCAAGGCATAGTCAAAGGATGGACTTGAAAAGGCGGACACGGGACACATGCTGGCAGGGAATCCGGCTACGGGGTTACAGGTTGCGCTGTCGCTGGTGAATTCTCCGATGTCCGAGGAAACGACCATGCCACGAGTGAAGCCGTCGGCGATAAATATGTCCTGCAGATTCTGGAATTCGCCACCCATTCGCAGGTAGTGTCTTCCCCGGGTCAGCGAGATATTGTCAACATACTGGCCCTGGCTGTCGCGCCGCTGGCTGGGACTGCCTAGCGGCGCTCCGATGCGAGCAAAAGGAAAGAGTCCATCCAGCGACGGGGTAATTGCGGTGTACGGCGCATTCAAGGACGACGCCCAGAACGAGTCATACCATCCGCCAAACGCACCCGGCTTTCCGGAACGAGCGCCGGCATACTGCGGATCAAGTCCCGACAACAGGAATGTCGGCATCTCGCCGGGATTCAGGCCTACGCTGGAGGCATTGAAATTCTGGTCCTGCGGCGTCTCAAGCAGTTGGAAGCGCGTGAGGCCGACGCGAGCTTCGTTGGTCAGGTTCGGCGAAAACGCATGGGTGAAGGTCAGGGTTGCGTTCTGGTTTAGCGCGCTGGTGATGGAGCCATTGCCCGGATAGGTTGTCGAACTCGGCAAGGTATCGTCGTGGAGTTGATGCAGGTCCTGCAGGTCATAGCGAAGCGTCCAGTTCGACTTGGCAGATTGATCATAGTCAAGACGTCCCATATAGTTGCTGACATGAGTGTAGTTAGGCGCCTGCCCCTGGTAGAACTCCAGGACGCCGGGCACAGCGATTACATTCGCCTGTGGATATAATGCGAGTACATTCGAGGCGATAGAGGCGTCCTGATAGCCTGAGCTTCCGGCGGTGAACTGGTCCAGATGACTACGGTCGTACGAACTCGGCACGCGCTCGAAAATAGGATTAGGATTGTCGATTCTCGTACCTTCAAAGTCGCCGAACCAGAACCATTTTCTTAGAAACGACCCACCAGCCCGCCCTCCAAATTGTTGCGAGGAGAATGGCTGGTTAAAGTTATTATGGCTTGCCAGGATAGACGCAGGATTAAATTGCGCATAGCACTGCGGGCTGCCGAAGACTGCTCCGGGAGTAGTGCAGTAGTGCGTTCCGTTCTGCGCATTCAAGGCCTTTACTGTGGCTACATACTGGTTATAGGTAGTAGGTTCGTAAAGTGGTTTGCCAAACGGCGTATAAGCTTGAGCGGGCGCGGAGTTCAACGCTCCGGCATAGGCAGCGGCCTGGGCAAAGCCGGAGTTGGCGTAGTCCGAAATCGGGGAGTTCGCATTCAGGGCGTCGGAACCGAAGAAGCCGAATAGACTGCCGTGAAAGTGGGAAGTCCCACGTTGTGTGACTATGTTGACCACACCACCCAACTCGTCTCCGAACTGCGCATCCGGAGAGTCATAGACGACACGAAACTCCTGGATAGCATCGTTTACCTGAAAAGGAATCGCCTGATTATTGCCGGCCGCGACATTGTTCAGGCCATCGAGCAGGAAGTCGTTGGCGGTCGGCTGCTGTCCCGAAACGCTGAAACTCGCGCCCGCCAGGGTTGAGCCGGCCTGCACGTCATGGGTGGTTATGCTGAGAAATCCCAAAGCCAGAAAGTTGCGGTTGTAAAGCGGCAAGGTGCGGAGCTGGTCGCTGGTGATCACCGTGCTCAGAGACATCGCAAGGGTATCGAGCGTAATCGGGCGTGAAGCGGCGATTCCGGACGGCGCTGGACCTGCAGGACCCCCGCTTGGAGAAGCCTGTGGTGGACTGTCATCCGCAGAAAAGGATGGAGCCGCGGGCCCGCCCGATGGCGGCGCTTTTGGCGAAGCTACCGGGGAGGCAGCTTCCTCCGCGCAAATCGCCGGAGGCAGCACGTACTTCTTCTCCCCGACATTCACGGTGAATTTCTGCGCGGTGTACTTCTCTTTTTGGTCAAAACTCGGAAACCAGCATTTCCACGGCGGAGGCGCGGTCGCAGTGAGCAGGTAATCGTCGGAGGGCGTCAGATCGAAGAAACGATAAAGGCCGTCCGAATCGCTGGTGTAGCTGCGCAGGATGCCCTGCGATTCCGGCTGCAGCTTGTTGTTTTGCAGCTGCAGCACCACGCCTGGCACCGGTACACCCTGCCCGTTGACAACTTTGTCCACGTCGCCCTCGACGAAGGCCTTGTCCTGCGTGTGCGCCAGCGTCGCGGTCGCTACGACCGCGCACAACAGAAGTACCCGATAGCACTGAACGGTGGACATTGCTTGTCTCCCGGACCAGCATGGATACTACAGATCAATCTGCGCAGATCGAACACGACCTGCTTCACCGGATCACTTGATGAGCAACTCGTACCAGAACACTTGTAGGCCGAGCTTGTTATAGCCAGTCAAAGACTGAGAGTTTTCTTCGAGCAAGGTCGCTGTCACCTTAATATTGAACGTATTGTTCACCGGCGACGATGAGCTGCCGGGCGCAAAAGCAGTACAGCCTATACCGAAGCACAACACCACCATCATCAAAAACAGAAACGTGGCCGTGGCCTTGCGGCGCAGCTTGACGGGAACGAAGACCAGCCCAACCAAACCGAATCCGCCGAAGCCCACCCAAGCGGCCATCACGCGCTGCTCTCGCTGGCGTAGTGGCCGATTGAGGCGCGCAAGTCCACTGGTATCGACCGTGACAGTGGCCATCGTGCTGGACGGCTTATTCAGCCCAGTCACGACGCAGAGGGGGGGCCCAGTCCCGGAGGGTTGGAAGGACTCGTCGGACATGCAACCGAACAGGTGAGTCCCGCGGGCGCCGAGCAGGTCATTACCGCATAAATCAGCGGAAGCGGAGGGTTCTGCCACGCCGCGTCAACTGTAACCGTGAACGTTGCAGGTTGTGGGGGCGTGACTGTGCCGGAATTCATATCACCCGTCAGAGTAAATGGCGTATTGACCTGCAGCTTGACTGTGCCGGAAGCAGGGTTAAAGTTGTTGTCGCCGTTGTATGTGGCAGTGATCGTGTGCTGCCCCAGCACCAGCGTATTGTTGGTGTAACTGGCCTGGCCGTTCATGTCCACATTCGCTGTGGCCAGGACCGTGGTTCCCTCCGCGAAAGTCACCGTGCCTGTCGGTGTAAGACCGCCGGTAGTTTGCAGCATGGCGGTGAAGTACGTGTTGCTTCCAAAATTGACCGGGCTCGGAGTTACCGTCAGATTGACGGTCGGGGTTTGCTTACCGCCCGCCGGCACGGTGACGGTGTTCGACAAACTGCTGGCATAGATCGAAGCTCCATCCGGCGCGTAGCTGGCCTGAATCATATGATTGCCGCTTCCCATGATAGGGATATTGCTGAGTTGAGCGGTGGTGTTCGTGCCGCCCAATAGGATGCTCACAGTGCTGCTGTTCTGATTCACAGCGACGAGGTCGGGAACGTCATCGCCATTCAAGTCCGCAGCAACGACGGCCAGGGTGAGGGAGCCGGCGGGATAGTACTGCGCGGCTTGAAAACTGCCATTACCTTTGCCCAGCAGGACGGCAATGCTATCGGAATCGTTGGTGACCGCCAGGTCTGGATTGCCATCCCCATTGAAGTCGGCGGTGGTGATGCCAACTGGGCTCCCGCCAACATTAACGATCTGCTGTGGCCGGAACGTCCCGTCACCATTACCGAGCAGGATGCTGACGGTGCCATCTCCGTCATTGGCAACGGCCAAGTCGAGAATATGGTCATTGTTGAAGTCTGCGGCGTTATTGGTAACGGCAAGATCGAGAATATGGTCGCCGTTGAAGTCTGCGACCGCGACATTATCCGGAGATCACCGACTGGATATGTCAAGCTCTGACCGTTGCCAAGCAGGACCGTGATGGTGTTATCGCCCTTATTGACGACAGCCAGGTCGGGAATGCCATCCCCGTTAAAATCGCCAACCCCTATGCCCCACGGATTATTGCCAACGGGATACAGCGTCAGAAATTGAAATCCGCCAAGACCGTTGCCCTGTAGGACACTAACGCCGGCGTTGCTGACTACAGCCAAGTCCAGAAGTCCGTCCATAGTCAAGTCGGCAGTGGCAATACTCACCGGATCCTCGGGGTAGAAAAAGATTGGTATCATCTGTTGGTTCTGGAATGTGCCATCGCCATTGCCCAGCAATACCGAAACCGTGCTGTCCGCTTGATTAACGACCGCCAAGTCAAGAATGCCATTCCCTTTGAAATCGCCCGCTGTAATCCCCGCGGGATGTACCCACCGGATATGTCACTTGCGGCTGGAAGGTTCCGTCCCCGTTCCCCTTTATAACGCTAACGGTTGTCAAAATTCGTGACAGCCAAGTCAGCAATCCCATTGCCTCTAAAATCCCCAATTGTGAGATCCGAGGTTGGCTGCCAGTCCCGGATGTTTGCGGCCGCCGAAGGTTAACATTCCCTGCCCGGTCAACGGCACCGAGCCCAGCGGAAAGCCATTCGTCAGGTCGTTGAACTGCACCTGCCCGGTGGGTGCAGGAAATCCGTTGCCGAAAACCGAAGCCGTGAAATCGAAGTGATTGCCGTCGGGCGCGGCTGTCAGCGTCGTAGTGGTCGGCTCCGTGCCGGTTACAGTGAGTTGCTGGGGCCCGGATTGGCTGGCGAGGAAAAGCTGATTGAAGTTGTACTGCGCTATCAGTGAGTAGGTCCCGGGGGGAAATCCTAGCTTCAGCGTCGCTGTGCCCGGGGTGAATCCGCTCATATCGATGCCAACTACCTGCACCGTTCCGAGCGCCTGATTGCCGCTGAGGAACGTTACCGTCCCCACCGTCACCGGTTCGCCATTGCTCACGACCGTCGCGGTGAGGGTTACCACCTGACCAGGGGAGGCGGGCGTCGGCGAGATCGTCAGCGTGGTAGTGGTGGGACTCCAATTTCCCGACCCCCGCGCCGTTACGTCCGTTTGGCTGCCGGCGTAGTAATTCGTATTAGGCGAGTAAGCTACCTGAATCTGCTGTTGACCCTGGCCGGGGACGGGAACATTCAGGATTTGTCCGGCGGTCTCCGTCCCGCTGGCAAGCACGCTCACCGTGTCATCGCCCGTGTTGGTAACGGCTATATCAGGCACGCCGTCGCCCAAAAAATCTGCCACCGTAATACCAAACGGAGTATTCCCGACGGGGTACTCAGATTGTGGCGGCTGGAAGGTGCCATTGCCATTTCCCAAGAAAACGCTGACGGTGTCGCTCCCGTTAACTACCGCCAGGTCGAGAATTCCATCACCGTTGAAATCTGCGACTGCGATCCCTTGTGGAAAGCTGGTTGGAAACGTCTGCTGCGGTTGGAAGGTACCGGCGCACGTTCCGTTGGCGTTCTTGATTCCCAGCAGGATGCCGACGGTGCCGTCTGTTTGGTTTGCGACGGCCAGATCAAGACAGCCATCCCCGTTGAAATCACCGGTCACGACGGATTGAGGAAAAACCCCGACATCAAGCGACTGGATCGTTGACTGGAATGTACCGTCCCCATTTCCCAGCAGCACGCTGACCGTTCCGCCGCTACCGCACGTCGGATCATTGCCGCATCGGTTGACTACGGCTACATCAAGCTTGCCGTCGCCGTTAAAGTCACCCACCGCGACGCCGGTGGGTACTTCGCCAACCGTGGAGGGGGTCTCCGCTATAAATCCACCTCCATTTCCATTGTTGTTGATGAACACCCCGGCCTCACCGTTGGGAATAGGCGGCATTGAGGGGAGTTGACCACCAGCGGCGACGAGATCGGGAAGGCCGTCTCCGTTGAAATCGCCGACGGCAACCGCGGTCGCAGAGTCGAACGTTAATGGTGGCATCACCGGCGGCTGGAATGTTCCATCACCGTTTCCGTACAGCACATCGACGACGTTGCCAACCTGGCATGCCACGGCAAGGCCCAGGTTGCCATTTTGATTGAAATCCGCAACCGCAATGCCTACGGGACCTTTGTCCACTGGAATCGGGGACGGTGGTAAAGTTTGGAAGGTACCGGTGCACGTTCCGTTGGCGTTCTTGACTCCCAGCAAGATGCTAACGTTACTATCGCTTTCATTGGCGATAGCCAGGTCCGGACAGCCGTTGCCATCGAAATCGCCGCTCACTATCCCTTGTGGGGAGTTGCCAACATTTGGCGGCTTGGGCAAGGACACGGCGGCGTTGAAGCCCGGCCCGGCCAGTCCAATGTTGCCGAGGTTCATCCCAGTGGACACTTCAGTGAGGCTGACCGTACCTGTCGGCACAGAAAATCCATAGCCGAACACGAAGGCTGTGAAGTTGGTATTGTTGTAATAGGGAGCGGCAGTGGCGAAGGTCATCGTGGACTCCATCCCCGTAACTGTGAGCGTCTGGGATGGCTGGGATTGGCTCCCTTGGTAATAGGAATTGGCGTTGAACCGCGCCGTCACGGAATAAACCCCGGGAGGGAATCCCATCGCCAGCGTGGCCACAGAGATCCCACTGAAGGTGTTAAGGCACTGGACCGTTCCCAGCACCTGCTGCCCGTTCAGGAAAGTCACCGTTCCTTGGACCGGGTAGCCAAAGTTTGTGACCTGGGCGGTGAACGTCACCACCTGGCCAGCCATCGCCTGAGCTGGGATCGGGAGCAGCGTTGTCTGGGTAGGCTGTTGGGTTTGGCTCACAGCCGAGGAAACGAAAAGCATCGCGACCAACACCA
>CAVSFL010000002.1:0-270858 GCA_963727295.1 uncultured Acidobacteriaceae bacterium | reverse complement strand
TGACCGGCGAATTTTGTACCAGGGGAAATGTTAGAGAAACTGGTACAAAAGGAGCTGGAGAATGGCACGGAAGAAGCACGGGGCAGAGCAGATCGTTGCGATCCTGCGCCAGATCGAAGTCGAATTAGCCAACCACAAGAACATCGGCCAGGCCTGCAAAGAGGCCGGGATCACCCAACAGACCTATTACCGCTGGCGGAAAGAGTACGGCGGACTGAAGCTGGAACAGGCTCGACGGCTGAAACAGCTGGAGAAAGAGAACAGCCGTTTGCGCCGACTGGTGACCGAGCTGTCGCTGGAGAAGCAAGTCTTGAAGGACGTGGCGGAGGGAAACTTCTAAGCCCCGGACGGCGACGTTGCGCGGTACAGCATGCTCGGGAGCAACATCGGTTATCGGAGCGGCGTGCGTGCCGGCTGTTGGGGCAATGGCGGGGGACGCAGCGTTACATGGTGACCCAGCGGAACGATGAAGATGAACTCACGCGTGCCATCCTGCAACTGGCCAGTGAGTACGGACGATACGGTTATCGGCGGATCACAGCTTTGCTGCGCGAGGCAGGCTGGGAGGTAGGCAAGGACCGGGTGCAGCGGATCTGGCGCCGAGAAGGCCTCAAAGTGCCGCAGAAACAGCGGCCGCGAGGGCGGCTGTGGCTGAACGATGGCAGCTGTGTACGGCTACGACCGGAGCATGAGAATCACGTCTGGAGCTACGATTTTGTGCACGCCAAGACGCACGATGGCAAGACGCTACGGCTGCTGACCCTGATTGACGAATACACCAGGAAGTGTCTGGCGATCCGGGTGGCACGGCGGTTGAACAGCTATGACCTGATCGAAACCCTGGCCGACCTGATGCTGGTGCATGGTATCCCGGAACACCTACGGTCGGACAACGGGCCCGAGTTTATTGCCGAAAGACTGCGGAAGTGGCTGTCGGCGGTGGGCGCAAAGACGCTGTACATCGAACCGGGCAGTCCCTGGGAGAACGGGTACTGTGAAAGCTTCAACGGCAAGCTACAAGATGAATGCTTGAAGGGCGAGATCTTCTATTCGCTGAAGGAGGCCCAGGTGGTGATCGAACAATGGAGAGTGCACTACAACACGGTACGGCCGCATTCGTCGCTGGGCTACAGACCACCAGCGCCGCAAGCCATCTTGGTGAAGGAAACGGGGCATGGAGATATGGAAAACGCTGCGCGTTTCCCACATCTCCACACCCCCGACTACGACTACGGACTAGGATCAAAAAAGGCGTTACACTAACATTCCACTTGGTACAAAAGATCGGTCAGGTCACACGCAACAAGGGATTTTCGAAGAGATAGATCTGGCCGATGCACAGGTAATTCGCGGCGCGCCAATAGCGATTCATCTTGTCCAGCATCGCCGGCGTAAGCGGACCCTTAGGAGACGGGACTGTCGCGTGAGGTTGACCGTTTGCTGCGATTGCCGTGGACAAATCCACGTCGAAGATAAATTTGGTCGGCTTGCCGCCCTCGTCCAGACTCTGACCCTGCGGTTTTGTGCTGATGTCCTGATCAACGGCAATCGTGAGTTCTTTCGTGGGCATACTGATTATTCCTCTCTACTTCCACCGTCGCTGAGGAGCCCGGCAGAGGCTTGCAAATTCTGATTGGTTCGCATTCGCCCGTGATGCAGCCTCGTCACTGCGTCGTCCATTCCGTGCGGACATTTCAAGTTCCTCTTGGACGCAGTAGCCAAGCAGGAGGTCGTAGTTCCAACGCTACTTCGTTAGCTGCTTGCGGATCGACTGCAACTCCGACCGGCGCTTCTTGGTGGGCTTGGGATATGCCATCTTCAGGTCCTTCAGTGCATCGAGGACAATACGGGAAACGATCAAGCGGGCATTGTCCTTGTCGTCGGCGGGAACTACATACCAGGGCGCGTGATGGGTGCTGGTCGCGCCCAGGCAAGCCTCATAGGCCTTCACATAATCTTTCCAGTATTTCCTCTCGTGAATATCGGAGAGGCTGAATTTCCAGTTCTTGTCCGGCTCATCGAGACGCTCGAGGAAGCGCTTTCGCTGCTCTTCCAGCGAAAGGTGGAGAAATATTTTGACGGTCCGGGTTCCGTTGCAGTAGAGGTGTCTCTCCAGGTCCACCATGGAGCGATAACGCTCCTCCCAGATGGTTTTTTCGTCGCGCAATTCTTCTGACAGACCCTGGCTGCGGAGGATCTCGGGATGCACCCGAACGACCAGTACTTCTTCGTAATAAGAACGATTGAAGATACCGATCCGTCCGCGTTCGGGAAGGCGGCAGTTCGTGCGCCAGAGAAAATCGTGTTGCAACTCCTCGGCGCTCGGCTGTTTGAAACTGAAAACTTCGCAACCTTCCGGATTGACCCCGGACATGACGTGCCGGATGGCGCCGTCCTTACCGGCAGCGTCCATCCCCTGAAAAATCAGCAGCAGCGCATAGCGATTGGAGGCGTAGTGAAGCTGCTGCAGAGAGCTCAACGCTTCGACGTGTTCTTCCAGAAGTTTCTGGTACTGCTTCTTCGATTTGCAAATGGGCTTTATCGTCGTCGGCCACTCGCTGAGGGTGACTTTCTCTCCGGACCCCACTCGGAAATCCTTGGAATCAATTTTCATCTTCTTCCTTCCGCGGTCACGCTCTCCGCGAGTTGAGCTTCGGGGCGCATATAGGATGCTGACGTACCTTCAAACACGGAAGCGCGAGAACCGCAGTCAGTCGTTAATCCCTGCCTTCGTATGGTCGAGATAGACGCGGAAGTCGGGCCAGGAAACCGACTGTACCCAGTCAGTGGGCACGAGCACTGATCGATTCTGGAGCCAGTCTCCGCTCTTCACATCGAGGTAGCCTAAGTGCCAGCTTGCCTCATCCATGACAAAGCCCTCAAGGGTTCCGAAGTCGCCGTCTGTAGCCCACACGTGATAACCCAGCATGTGGGAACTGCAGCGTAGATGGAGGTCCTCGGCGGTATGCACGGGGTAGCTCGCTCCAGTTGGTAGGGATGACAGGCCGAACTCCCTGTCGACCCAACAGGCGAGCGGCCCAAAGTATTCAGCCATGGCGATCTCCTGCTGACGTGAGACCGGCTTTTCCGCATCAACGTCGGGACTGTCCCCCATTTGCTTCTTAGTCATGTGAGCCCGAAAGGTTTTGTTCGCCCAGTCTGGCTGTTCAAGCGCGGTGATGGGGATTACGACGTCCTGCCGCTTCAGCCAGTTTCCTACGTCCACCACCAGATAACGAACTTTCCATGACTGATCATCGAAGAGAAAACTGCGAATACTTCCCGTTTCACCATCGGTCGCGATAATAGGAGATCCGACTAAGGCGTTCAGAACGCAAAGCATGCTCTGCCCCTTTGGGGCGGCGGAATTGAGTCGTACTCTCAGCGCTGTAGTTTCCTGCACCTATTAACCTATCCTTCGCTGCGAATTGGATTAGGAAGTCGCAGTCTTCCCTTTGAACGGTTACGAAGAGGTTTACCCAGCCTTCCTATGTGCCGCCTGAGCCTTCCCAATCTCCCGCTCGGCCTCAAGCCAGTCTTGATCTTGCTGGCTTTGGCCCTTCACCCGCTCCTGGTAGAGCTCATACGCACGTTCGGCGATTTGCGGTGTCAGATCGAGCGGCTTCTTGGCCAACAACGGGGCTTTGGTGGGATCGAAAATTCGATAGGCGAGCAGCTTCACGCGGTCGTTGATGAGGAACCACGCCAGGGCATAGCCCCAAACGAACGCTGCCCAGCCCCAGCCGAGGGGTGTCATGAACAGCCCATAGACCGCAATCAAAGTCGCCAGCGTTTGCGTGCCCAGCACCGCAATCCATAGAACTCGCGCAGGACGTATAGACCAGAACGGGCCGCGAGTGCGCGTCAGGAAAATCGTCAAATGCCCGGCCACGGACAGCTTCAGGTACATCAGCGTCTGAATGTGCGCGCGGTCGAGGTGAAATACGCGCTCGCCAAGATAGAACAGGCCAAACGCAGCCACGACGCCGATGACGCCCAGCACGGTGGAAATCCCCAGCACCAAGCGCATGTTCCAGGCCTCGGGCTTGTCCTTGTAATGAACGTTGTCATAGGCGATAGAGAGTATGGCTCCGTCATTGAGCAGCGCCAGCATCACGATCATCACTGCGGTCAGGGGATAGAAGTTAAACACCAGGATCGACAGCGTCATGAAGAACAGCACGCGCAACGTTTCTGCGATGCGATAGATCGCATAGCTGTTCATCCGCTGGAAGATGCGGCGGCTCTCCTTGATTGCGTCGATGATCACTGAGAGACCGGACGCCAGCAGCACAATGGACGCCGCGGCGCGGGCCGCGTCTGTCGCGCCCGAAACGGCGATGCCGCAGTCGGCTTTTTTCAACGCGGGAGCATCGTTCACTCCATCGCCGGTCATGCCGACGATGTGGCCGGCCTTTTGCAGGACATCCACAATGTAGAACTTATGTTCGGGAAATACCTGGGCGAAGCCATCCGCCTTCCCGATGGCCTGCGACGCCTGGGCTGTCTCGTGATGCTTCATGTCGCCCAAGGCGCTGGCATCAACGATGTTCGTGCCCATCCCCAGTTGTTTGGCGGTTTCCCGAGCGATCGCCATTTGATCGCCCGTAACCATCTTGACGTTCACGCCCATCTGCCGGGCACTCGCGATGGTTGCTTTGGCCTGCTCTCGTGGCGGATCGAACAAAGGCAGCACGCCGGCAAACTGCCACTTGCCTTCCTGATCGGCCCGAGCCACGCCCAGGGAACGGAAGCCGCGTCCCGCAAATTCATTTACAGCCTTCTCGACGGCGGGCTTTACCTCACCGGCGTTGGTAGACATCTGCAGAATCACTTGCGGCGCTCCCTTGGCCACAAAGAACTGCTTTCCGTCTCCGCCTTTGACCGTCGCTTCCGTGCGTTTATGAACGGGGTCGAACGGCTGGAAATGAACTACCTGATAGCCCTTCAAGGCCTGATCGTTCTTCACGCCCCCGATCACGGCCAAGTCGATTGTGTCCTTGTCTTCCGCACGCGAAGCCAGTGCGGCCCAGAGAATGACCTGGTCACCAGGGATACCGTTCACGCTGAATGGATCGCCCAGCGTCAACTTGTTCTGGGTCAGGGTGCCGGTCTTGTCCGAGCACAGCACGTCCACGCCAGCTAGTTCCTCGATTGCCGGCAGCCGGGTCACGATCGCTTCTTTTTTCGCCAGCAGGCGTGCGCCAACCGCCATGGTCACGGACAGCACGGTCGGCATCGCGACGGGGATCGCGGCCACCAGAAGGACCAGGGCAAACTGCAACGTAGTGAGGACGGGGTCGCCACGGAAAAGTGCGACCGTGATAATCACCGCCACCAGGGCCACTGCGAGAATGATCAGGTAATCCCCAATCTTCAGCACGGCACGCTGGAAATGGCTGACGGTATGAGCCTCCTGCACCAGTTGCGCGGTCTTGCCAAAATAAGTATTCGCACCGGTGGCGTACACCATCGCGTCGATTTCGCCCTGACGGATAATCGAACCTGAAAAAACCGCGTCGCCGGGTTTGCGCGTGGCAGGCAAAGATTCGCCTGTCAACGCCGACTGATCGACCTCCAGCGGGTCGCCCGCCAGCAGGCGCGCATCCGCCGGAACGATGTCTCCCAGGCGCAAGCGGATGACGTCGCCCGGCACTACCTCACGCGCCGCCGGGGTGACCCACTTTCCATCACGCTTTACCCGGGCCTTGATCGCCAGCTTGGCTTTGAGGGCAGCGATGGCATTGCCCGCCTGGTGTTCTTCCCAAAAGCCGACCACGGCGTTGGAACCTAGCAGAACAAGAATGATGAAAAAATCCAGCCAGTGCCGGACAATTCCCGACAGAATTACTGCCCCTTCAATCATCCACGGGATGGGGCCCCAGAAATAGGTGAGGAACTTCAGGAAAGGATTGGTTTTCTTTTCCGCGATCTCATTGGGGCCATATTGTGTCAGCCGCTTCTGCGCTTCGGCTTGACTGAGGCCGTCCGGCGACGAACCCAACTTCTCTTGGAGTTCCGGCATGGCAACGGACTTCAGATTGTCCTTCGACTCGGGCTTCGAGCCATCTTTGGATTCAGGCTTCGCCGCAGACGTTGAGTCAGGCTTCGGCTCCGATTTTGCCTGCACCTCCGACTCGGGCTTATCCACCACCGCTTTCGACATGAGTGGCCTCCTGATTCTTGTTATCTCCATCGGGTCTTGGTCCAAAGGAGGCTAGGAAAATGGGTGGAAACGCGCTGTCGACGAAGTCTCACTCTAGGTTCTGAATTGCCGGAAATCGGGTGCGTTGCACCTCAACAGTCATCCGGTCGATCGCCGCCATTGCGGCCGCCAATGTCATCGGGACACCTACAGACAGTATCTTGGCGAGGGGATGCGAAAGCTGTGCAGTTTTGCTCAACAACCGCCAACAGCCACTGAATCGCTCGGTGCAAGACGTTCAGGCACTCATGAGTCCGCCATTGGCGTTCAGGGCGGCAACTGTGAGAGCGAACGCCTCGCGAACCGGTTGCCGGTGACCAGCGCCGGCACGCACGAAGGATTGCATATAAGACCTTGCTACTTGATCCCAGATCATGTGCCGCGCGTAAAGGTAAGCACGTTTGCGCATCGCCTGGAGGGCGCTCGCGTTGTCCAGAAGCTCAGTTGCAGTATCCGCAATAGCGGCCGAGTCGTCGAAGGGAACGAGGGCTCCGCAACCCGTTGCGGATCTTTGTGAGAAGCCGCATCGACGAAGGGCATATCGGGAATGCCATGGGAAATCAGATCAATCTTTTCTTGCGGAACTCCGAACACATTCTGCAAGAATCGAGAAGAGTGCTCGCTCATGACAATAAGACGATCAGAGCGCGCGGCGATTTCTTGCATCACGATGAGTTGGTTGCGGTCGGGCTCACGAAGAACTGTATGCAGAGTTGTCACCAGGGGCGTTTTCAAGCGCTGCAGTAGGCCCAAGATATGCCCGCCGGCCTTTCTTCCGAAGATCCCGTACTCGTGCTGCAAACAGACGAGGTCAATATGGCTGGAATTCAGAAAGTCGGCCGCTCTTTTGTAGGATGAAACGTCGTTCTCGGTTTTCTCGAATTGCACGCCCAGGATAGCTGTATGACGATTGTTGGTCATTCACCGCGAGCACCATCAGCCTAGAGGTTTCCGGATTGATCGAAGATCACGTCGTCGCCCGCAGGGAGGCACCCTTCCGGTAAACCCGGGATCGTATAGAGCGTTTTCACCGTCCAGTTGGCCAGCGCACTGTTCTGGCGGGTGGCAGCGGGGCGAAGGTTGTAAACGGTGCCGCAGCCAGTGGTCTCTTCGCTGGTCGTGCCGTAGAGGCTGCCATCCGGGCCAAAGACAACTCGCGCTTGGGGCTCGCCTCCATCGGCGCCTTCGGTGAAGCTATAAAGCGGCGAAACGATCCAGCTCGATCCGTGCGGCGACATCTTGAAGACTGTGCCGGCGGTTGTGCGTGCCACCGAACAAGGTAGTGCCATAGAAGTTCCCGTGGCCATCCGGGGTCAACCCAGCAGCGGGTGTTTCTCCATCCCCGCCGGTAAAGGTGTGAATGACTTGATAGGTCTGGGCGAGCGCTGGTGTTCGAAGAGCGATTACCAAGCTTCCAATCATCAACGCCATTGCCACCCAAGCACCCGTCCAATTTCGCTGTTGCTCTGGGCGAGTCATAAATCCTCCTACTGATCAAAACCTATTTTTCTTGAAGTCCCACAGAGTGGGACTGATCCCTTTCTGAGTGCAATCTCAGCAACTGTTGTAATCAGGCGTGGTTGTTGAAAAACTCCCTTTAAGTGCAGAACCGCCCCAAATCGAGTGACCAGAAATGTATACCGAGCGGGCGATCGTCGTTTATAGGGCATCCTGGCGCGTCGAGTTTTCAGGGCGAAGACGCCGAAAGAGTTTTTCAACAGCCACAGGCGATTACACCAGTAACCCTACAACAGGAATGCGCCAGCAGGGTTACTTGTGTAATGGGCGATATTTCAACAACTATCAGAGGATTAGCAGGAACGAGCCAGTTTCCGCATTGCCGACTGGAATGGGAATGACGGAACTTTGAGGTGCGAGCGGCTCCTTTGCGAGCCGCCCGCCGTGAAGGTCCTTCCCGTCAGTTGCTGGGGCCCTTGGCTGCCGCCTCTGCCTGGGCCATCTTGTTGGCCATCTCCGCTTTGATTGCGTCGAGGTTGAAGCTCGCGCCCCGTTGCATCGGCGGGTACTCAAGGAAGGTCTGGATTTCCTTGCCCATTAGCTGCTGGACTAAAACGAAGCGCCAGAACTCGTACTTGAACCAATCGAAGTACTGTTCTGCTCCGTCTTTCGTCCCGTTGTTGGGCCAACCTGTGCGCTCAAACGGATCGAGACGCAGGTTGGTGATGTAAGGCACGTCAGGATGGGTTTTTTGCCCCACCCAGCCGTCGGGTTGGTCGATGAAACGATACTTGTAATCATCAATTCGCACTGCACCGACCGTACTTTCCCCGAGGTAGAAGATCTCGTGACGCGCGGACTTGCCCTGTCCTGTGATGGCAGCCATCTGATTGTAGCCATCCAGATGGTTCTTATAGGTCCGATCACCGATGGTTTTGCCCTTCAGCAACTCTTCGTTGATATTCGGATTACCGGCTGCGGCAACAAACGTGGGCAGCCAATCCAGGCCGGAGAAGATGCCATTCTGTACCGAGTCCGCCGGCACATGGCCGGGCCAGCGAAGGATGCAGGGCACGCGGAAACCGCCCTCGAGAACTGTTCCCTTGGACTGGGCGAACGGCGTTTGCCCACCATCGGGCCAGGTGAAGACCTCGGTGCCGTTGTCTGTGGTCATCACAACGATGGTGTTGTCGTCCACGCCCATGTCCTTGAGCTTTTGCATGACGGAGCCGACGATGTCGTCGAATTGCGCCATGCCGGCCTCTTCTTCCGACCATCCATTCTCGGCGTTGCGCAGCGCTTCATACTTCGGGGAAAGGTGGGTGACAATGTGCATACGGGTCGGGTTGAGCCACACGAAGAATGGTTTGTTCTCGGCCTTCGCCTTGTCCATGAACTTGAGCGTCAGGTCAAGAAACTCGTCGTCCACGGTTTCCATCCGCTTGGGATAAAGCGTACCGCCATCCTCAATTTTCTGTTTGCCGACAACCCCCCAACGTGGCATGTCGGTCGTGTCATTCTTGTCGGTGGCCCAGCAATGAACCATGTTGCGTGGCCCGACCTGATTCAGCAGATTCTGGGGATAGTTGGGATGCGCCGGGTCTTCCATCGCATCCAGGTGATATAGGTAGCCGAAGAACTCGTCGAAGCCGTGAACGCAAGGAAGGTACTCATTCCTGTCGCCAAGGTGGTTCTTGCCGAACTGGCCGGTGGCATAGCCCATCGACTTCAGAATCGTCGCCGTGGTCACCGCCTCGGCGGGAATCCCGATTTTGGCGCCGGCCTGCCCAACCGTGGTCATACCGGTACGAATCGGCAGTTCCCCTGTAATAAAGTTCGCGCGACCCGCCGTGCAACTCGCCTCAGCGTAGTAGTCGGTGAACAACATCCCTTCCTTCGCCATCTTGTCGATGTTCGGCGTTGTGCCGGCCATCAAGCCGCGATGATAGGCGCCTACGTTCCACATGCCGATGTCGTCGCCCATGATGACCACGATATTGGGCTGCTTGGCTGTCTGCGCAGCGCTTGGGGTCGCTCCACCCGCCAGCATGAAGCTAGAGATGGCCAGCGCTCCCAGCGTGAGTTTTCGTACACCTGCTCCGAAATCCATAAGATTTCTCCTTGCAAGTCCTACGGGGTTAGTCTCCGTCCGTGGAGGGGATTTATGAGGCGATCCCTTCGATCAATCTAGAAGAAGGCACCAGTGACCTAGCGAGAGGCGACTCAAAAGCAAGTCCCGATGGATGCGACTGATGCTAGCCCGGGCCGCCGTTCGTAATCCACTGGCAAAAGTGCTAGCGCCGCTGCATCTTTCTTGCAGCGTCGGTAACGAATCGTCTAACGGGGTTACACGGCAATAATCCGCTTTGTCAGACTGACCCACTGATTGGAGAGCAGCGGATTACTATTGCGAACAGGCGTGGGTGTTGAAAAACTCTTTCGGCGTCTTCGCCCTGAAAACTCGACGCGCTAGGATGCCCTATAAACGACGATCGCCCGCTCGGTATACATTTCTGGTCACCCGATTTGGGGCGGTTCTGCACTTAAAGGGAGTTTTTCAACAGCCACAGGCGTTATCACCAGTAATCCTACATCGGGAACGCTTCGCCGGATTACTAGTGATAAGGGGATTTATCGACAACTATTCGAGGATTAACTGAAACGGGCTAGTTTCCGGTACAGCCGAATCACGGGGCAAGAAAAGGCCGACACCAAATCTCAGGATGCCAACCCACTATGAAACCGCAGAGTTTCAGTTAGGGCGTGATCTGCCAGATCACACCGTAGCCGTGCGCGCCTCCCTGCTTGGCTGTGCCGTACAGGTTGCCGCTCGCGTCAATCGACACGCCGCCAACGGGATAAGCCCCGTCGCTTTCCCCGCTGAAGTCATGCAAAGAGGTGTAGGTGTATCCGCCGCCGCTGGGGGTCAGCTTGAAGATCGCTCCCACGCTGTTCGCGCCATCTTTTTCGGCGGTCCCGTAGAGATTGCCCGCAGCGTCCATCGTCAGGTTGGAATACATGCCAGGCTGGTAGAGCGTACCCGTGAGACCGTACAGCAGGCTGAAGCTCCAGGTTCCGCCCGAAGAAGTCAGCTCGTAGACGGTGCCGCCGCTCCCCGGCCCTCCCGCGCTGGTACCGCCGTAGAGGTTGTCCAAGCTGTCAACGATAACGCCGCCGTAGGGATTACCTCCCGAGCTGGCCAGTTGGAAGCTGTACAACGTTGTGCCGCTCCAGCCCTCCCCTGACGGCGATAATTTGTACACGGTGCCGTAGCCGCTGCCTCCCGAGCTCGTTGTGCCGTAGAGGTTGCCGGCGCTGTCGAACATCACCCCACTGTATGGGTTTACGCCTCCCGGCGGCGCGAAGGTGTAAATTGGGTTCTCTATCCAGTTGTTGCCCGAGCGCTTGAGTTCGAAGACGACACCGTTGGCGTTCGATCCCCCAAAGAAGGTCGTGCCATAGATATTGCCGGCCGGGTCAAACACCAGGTCTCCATAACCGGGATTAGCTCCATCACTGTCGCCGTTGAAAACATAAAGGAGCGTTTCCATCCAGGGACAGAGCACCGTGGTGCAGACTCCCGAGTGTGGCTGCAGCTTGTAGACGGTTCCGCAGCCAGCGTTTCCGCCGCAATTGTGGCCGCCGAACTCGGTCGTACCATATAGCGCTCCGTCCGGGCCGATAACAACTCTGGCAATCGGGGCGGAGGCATCGGGTGGACCACCGAAGCTATACAAGCTCTTGAACGTCCAGCCGGAACCTGCTCGCGTCAGCTTGCAGGCGGTGCCCCGGTTTGAGGTGCCGCCCATCTCCGTCGTGCAGTAGAGATTGCCGGCGCGGTCGACGGTGACGCCTGCTTCTGGGTAGGCGCCATCGTTTTGGCCGGTGAAGTTGTAGATAACGCCGAATGTTTGCGCGTGCGCAACGAACCCGAGAATGGAAATAACGATTATGCTGAGCAGGACAATACGGGAACACATGACATGCATGACGGTCCTCCTCGCGCCATCAGCGAGACGGCGGCTAACCGCCCGCGGACACACTTAAGGTGATTTCACTGCAAACCAGATCAGGTGTCAGTGACCGCAGTCACAGCGACCGAGAGCTCTCGGGCTTACCGCCGGGTTCAACTCGATGCTGGTGTGAGAGTCATGCTTAGTTTGTGGTTGTTCCGTCTGGGACATCTCGCAATCGGTGGGATACGACGCGGCCCACGAACGTTCGTCAGGATGCGTGGGCGAACACGCACCGCAGAGGACTCGCTTGCACCAGTCCGGCGTAAGGGTAGATCCCGTCTGGGCCGCCGAAGCTGTTACAGCGTGGTGAGCGTGCCTACCGCAGTGATCTTGAAGACCGTGCCAGGGCCATAAGCCCCGCCATAATAGGTCGTGCCGTAGAAGTCGGCCGACTAGTTCGCCGGGACCGCCGCGAGGAACGTGCAAGCGGAGTGGGCAATTCTCATCGAGACCTCCTTGTGCCGGTCAGATAGTGCATTGCAAACGGTCCAACTCACACCCTATCCGAGTTTGCGAGTGACTTGGGGATTTCTTGTTAGCTAAAGGCCGTTCGACGCGCCACCGGTGCGATGCTGAACGGACTTGCAACAGAAATGGCCGGGACAGTTTTATCCCGGCCACACGACCAATCTACCCCGCCGTTGTTATGGCAGGCGGTTTCCACGTGCCGTCAAGGATCGAAGGCGGCGTTTCCTTCGGCCAGTACAGACGCATCGTGGAAATGAACCTCGCTTTCGGCGCGGGCAGCCAGTTCGGTTTACCGCACCAGGGCGTCAGCTTCTTAAATCAAAACTCCAAACGCGCTTGAAATGCAATCATCCGCGGACTGCTGTCTCCGCCCAGGCCCACTCCCAAAAGACCCGTCGGTGGAGACGTCGTGTACGTGAGGGCGCCGAAGCCGGTCTGCGTCGAAGGTCGACCGGGAATGCCCGCGTAGATGTTGCTTGGCAAAGCGAAGTTGGGATGGTTGAAGACGTTGAAGCACTGCACATCGAAGCGTAGTTTCACCCGCTCGCTCAGCGGAAACCACTTGGTCAGGTAGAAGTCGCTCCAGAAGAAATCAGGCCCACGCAGCGCGTTGCGGCCTAGGGTCCCGAACTGGCAGTTCTGCGGTGTATCTCCACCGTAGCAGGCGCCGGTGCTGGGATCGACCGCCGAGACGAAGGCGTTCGGGTTCAGCCATTGAATCGTCCCCGGCTGCGTGACTCCAGCAATCGGGCCACTGGCGTAGAGAGGCACTCCGGGGACGATACTGGCGAACTGCGGCCCGCTACCCTGGAGAATACCGTTGCCATTCGCCGAATATGGCGTGCTCAACACAGAGAATGGCAGCCCGCTGTGCCAGAAGGCCGTGCCGGAAATCTGCCAGCCGTTCACCGCATATCCCAGTGCGTGGTTGTTAACCTTGAACGGCAGTTGATAGACATACTGCGCGGTCAAGTTATGGCGAACGTCATAGTCGCATGAGGCGTAGTTGCGGACCAGTTCGCCCGGTAGCGGCGACAGAATGCCTGCTGAAGAGAACTGAAGAAATCCTCCATTGGAAACGTAATCCAGGCAATGGCTCCAGGTGTAATTGACTTGGCCCTGGAATCCATGCACCGGCCGAGTCATGGCCGTCAATTGCAGACCGTTGTAGTTGCTGCCGGCGCCGGTGGAAAGCTGCGTCACCGCGGCAAAGCGGGCATCGCTTGGCTGCAGGTAAGGAAACGGTGCAAAGCATCCCTGGCATACCGTCTGATAGCCGTTCACTTCTGTAAGAAAAGGCTGATCGACCGCGCGCGTGCCCACATACTGCGCCTTTACGCTGGCGTTCTTGCCGATCTGATGCTCCAGCCCGAGACTCCACTGCATGAAATACGGCGCATGCAGCTGGCCGCTGGGCACGGCCGTGATCGTTACCGGAGGCAGGCAAGCGGCAGAATTCGACAGCGGAGAGGCGCAGGACAATTCTCCCTGCGCAAATCCGGATGCGAAGTTCTGGTTGGCCAGCGCCAGGGCATCGATGGCGCTGTTGGGCACGCCGGGCGCAATCGCAGTGCCGCCCACCGTTCCCAGCAATCCACTCTGGAAGGTTCGGACATACGGCGGATTGGTTCCGATCAGGTCGGCAACGCTTCCCGGCATCAGGTCGCTGAAGACGCCGAAGCCGGCGCGCAGCACCGAGTTGGATTGGAACTGCCAGGCAATCGCCATTCTCGGTTGCAGAAGCGCCCAGGGCGTGGAGCTGAATAGATGGCCGAGCCCCGTCTGGATGGTCGCGTTCAGCGGCTGGTTGACATCGTGCGAGACCGAGTCGAAGGCTCCGCTCAGCCGCGCGATCTGATCGTGTGGGTTTAATGGGTTGGAGTTGTACGTATCGCGCAGCCCGAAGGTCCACGTGAACTTCGGCGTCACTCTCCAAGTGTCCTGGGCATACAGATCGATGTTGAGGAAATTAAACGGCTCATTGGGCGATTGCGGAAAGGTTTGCGTCGCAGTGGAAGCGACCCCATAGATGAATTGCGGCAGATCGGTGTACGTCACTGTGGGCACGGTGCCTTCACCGAAATCGAAATCATTCAGGCGAAAGATTCGAGTATTCGTGCCAAAGCGAAGCTCGTGCGCGCCGTGGCTCCATGCCAGATTGTCATTAATGAAGAAGCGCGTTGCTTTCCGTCCCTGCGGCCAGGTGTTGTCCAGCCCACCGATCGTGGTAAACGGTGCGTTGGCGCCGACGCCCTGCAACACGATGGGAAATGCGGCGAGAGTTGCGGGGAAATTACTCGGCGCGAAGATGCTGGAGTACCAGGAAAAAGCTGGATTGAAATAGTTGACCAGATTCTGAGTGACGATGTGCGTGTAGCCTGCGGCGAACGAATACAGCGGTTGCGGCGAAAAGGAATTGAAGATCGGATTAATAGGATCAGTCCAGGCGGCTTGCAATCCGGTATCGGCCTGAAAGCGGAACCAGGTGGTGTTGTTCTGGTTGATGTTGTAGTCGAGGCGCGCGGTCTGCACCTGCTCGTGGTCATCGCTCGAATGCGAGACGCCCATGCGATTGGCGCAGCCGTTGCCGTTCGATGGCATCCCCGCCGCCGCGCTCCCGCCGACATTGAATGGGCAACCCAGCACCGCCAGCGGCGTCCCACTGGTGCTGCCGTACAGCGAAAACATCTTCTGATAGAAAGGGACAATTTGCGGCGCCGGAGAATAATGCACTCCGGTGATGGAGTCGGTGCCGCCGAGGGGAAGCTGCTGCAGCACATACTGCTGAAACGCCGGAGTGGGTACTGTGATGGTCGAGTAGATCGGCAGCGCGATGCGCACCCATTCGCCGTCGAAGAAGAAGAACAGCTTGTCGTGGATGATCGGCCCACCCATGCTGCCGCCGAAGTGATTGACGTTGGAAAATGGCTTGTGATTTCCCGGCGTCGCGTTGGTGAAGTAATCGGCCGCGTTCATCACCGATCCATTCCACAGCTCGTACAGGTTGCCGTGAAACTGATTCGTTCCTGACTTGGTAACGTAATTGACCTGCGAAGCTCCGTATCGGCCCTGATCGACCGAATACGAAAGCGTATTGACCGTGACCTCCGAGATGGAGTTCAGGCCGAGCACCAGGTTGGTTGACAGTCCGCTGTTGAGGTTGGTGAGCGGGTCGTTCGTCTCCAGCCCGTCCACGATATAGCCGTTGGCCAGAGCCGGTAGGCCGTTAAACTCCACATTGCCGTAGCCGTTAGTGCTGCCGACAAAATCGTTTCCACTGCCGGCGGTGTTGATGAGCGCGCCCGCCGCAAACTGCAAGGGGTAGGTCAGGTCGCCGCCCGGGTTGGGAAGGTTTTCCAGCGCCGGCGCATTCAAGGTCGTGGTGGTGTTGGCCTCCGTCGGATTGATAATCGGCGATTGTGAAGTGACTTGGACGGTTTCCTTCGATTGCGCCACTCGGAGCGTGAGATGGACTGTTTGTTTCTGGCCGAGACCGGCAACCACGTCTGCGGCCTGTTGCGGCTCAAAACCAGCTGCTTCCGCCCGCACCGTGTACGTTCCAGGCTGCAACTGCGGGAAGTTGAATCGTCCCCCTTCATCGCTGCGCACACTGCGCTTGGTGCCAGTATCACGATTGATGATGGTGACGGTCGCCCCAGGCAGGACAGCGTTGCTGGCATCTGTAACCTCCCCGAGGATCGCGCTGGTCGTCTCGCCTTGCGCCCACAGGCTCGGTTGAACCGAAAGGACAGCGGCATTGGTCAAAGCAGCGAAGCAGAACAAGGCTGCAAGACGATTGAGCAATCTCATGGTTTTTCTCGAATGCCAGACTGCACAGCCGGAACGGCCGCCCCCACGGCAATCATGATACATCATGAGATGTTAATTATGATAAATAACAAATGCGAAATTATGATGTAGAAACCCAGATCTTCTCTGCCGCCGGCTTCCCCAACCGGATCTGCCGTTTCTCGATTGCGAGTGTAATAGTGCCATCGTAGTTACGGGCTTCGACGCCCAGGCGCACCCCTGGACGGATTCTTTCCTTGTCGAAGAACTCCAGCAATTTGCGGTCACGCTCGTAAACGCTGACGACGGTGCACCGCTGTCCGGGTTCGGCTTCGACGAGCAATTGCAGCCCTCGCTTTCGGCGCTCCGCCGGGCTACGCATGGCCAAGCCGTTTCCGTGCGGACAAACGTCCTTATGTCCAAGCTTTTCCACCAATCGTTTTTCGAATGCCGGCGAAACGGCGTGTTCCAGGCGTTCCGCCTCGTCATGGACTTCATACCATGCCATCCCGAAGATTTCCGTCAGCATTCGCTCGATCAGGTGATGACGAATGATGGTGCGCTCGGCAATCTCCCGACCTTGATTCGTCAGCCGAATCGTTCCGTCGTCCTTCACGGTAACCAACTCATCCTTTGTCAGCCGCTTCAAGGCGAAGGTTACAGCAGGCCTGGTTACTGAAAGCCAGTGGGCCAGAGTGGCTGGAATGACCGTTTGACCTTCGGCCTGCGCCTCAGCAATGGCCTTTAGATAGTCCTCTTTGGAAATGGTGATTGCCTTCATGTCTGAAGCCAGTTGACAGGGAGTCTAACACCCAATTGCTTTGATGTTGGAACAGTTACTCGTCTAAGCTCTCGCGTAGCGGGCAAACCGCGAGTAACAGATGAGAGGTCATCTGCGGGTGTCCCTATGGGTATAGATTTCGGTCTAGCGAAAATCCCCAATTTTGCCTCTCTGTTTTCAGCGAGTTGCGTAGGTCACGCGCGGAGGCAATTTGAACCGTAAGCCGCCGGATTGGCGCACACTTGGCTGGTGTCAAAAAGGTGCTCCCGGGCGCTTTCTACGCAAGCCTTTCTTAACTGAGGGTGCCAAAAGCTGGCGCGAGCCTTTTCCTGTGCCACTGCGAGGAAATAAGCGGGCGGCTACCGTCGTCACTGGCAAATATCGAAGGCGAATCCCATCTATCGCTTGGCATTGCCCCCGGCACGTGATAACCCCGTTTATCACGTGGGTAGAACCACTCGCCGGGCCGAGGGACCGTGCCGAGCAAATCGCCAGCGGTGATTACCTCGCAGGATTACGGTTGCTCACTGCGAATTCTGCGAGCCACGAGCGCATCTGGTCTCGAACTTTCCGGAAGCTAATGAGTCGGGTGTTCATCTCGGTGCAGCTTTGAATTAGAGACAGCGGTCACCACTAACACCGTTGCATCCGGTCGTATCAATTCGGAGAAATGCTTTGGCCCGACCACCACGCCAGTGAAATCAGCCTCAAGGAAGTCAAACTCGCACAGAAAGCTCATGCCGTTGCATAGCTGCCTCTCTTTTTTGCTGAACGCATCGAAGGCGCTGTCGTGCTGAAGGTACAGCTTTGACGAGTCACCGGGTCGTGAGTAGCCGTTTGCAAATACAACTTCGATACCACGGTCACAGCGCTCTTGGCCGATCCATGCGCCCCACTCCCAATTCACGGTGTAGCGAGCACGGAGGGTGACAAAGTCGCCTTCGAACCGTTCAGGATTATGGGCAATTTCGCACACTGACACACAGCTTGGGCACATCCTCTCCTGCGCCTGCTGCCCGAAGGCGACAACCGTCAACATGCTTACCACCCAAGTCAGTGCAAGCGTTCTCATTGAGGACACAGTATTCTACAGCGATTGTTGGCGAAAACAGGCGATAGCGCTCCTTGGGTAGTGGGCTACTTTGAATTTTGATTCCGTTTGACTGAGCCGAAGATTATGCCAAGAGCTACTCCGATGCCGATTCCTAAGGCAATGTTATGTAACGCCACTCCGAGTCCAGCTCCCACAGCAATGCCAATAGCCAGCCCCACTCCCATGTAGTTCTTCATGTTTTACGCCGCTCTTTCTGCCCTCCGCTCGTACTCTTCCCACAGGGCCACAAGGTCATTCACATCCCACAGCCGATCTGTGACGCCAGCAACCATTGCCGGGCGATTTGTCGGCGCCGACGTTAAAGGAGACAAAGCTATGGCGTGATCTCCCAGACCACGCCGCAGCCATGGGCGCAAGCCCCCGATCCCCCGTTCGAGGCTGTGCCGTAAAGATTGCCCTGCGCGTCGATAACGACATTGCTCACCGGATACTTTCCGTCGCTTCCGCCGCCAAAGCTGTAGAGGTCGGTCGAGGTCCAACCGCTGGCCGACGGAGTCAATTTGAAGACCGAGCCTCCGCCGTGGGCGCCGCCGAAGTAAGTGGTGCCGTAAATGTTGCCCGACGCGTCCATCGTCAGGTTGCCTTCGACGCCACCGATGTTAAATGTGAAAAGGATTTGGGAGAGCGTCTTGTACGTCCAGCCGCCATTGGATGGGCTCAGTTCAAAGACGACAGGATCGGGATCTCCGTCTTCCGTGCCGCCGTATAAGTTACCCGACTGGTCGATGATTACGCCGGCATAGGGACTGTACCCGCCGTTGTCCAATTGAAAGTAGTAAACGGGGTTGAGAGTCCAACCCGAAACCGTAGGAGCCAGTTGGAAAACCGTGCCCTGCTGGCGCTCGCCACCCACCGAAGTAGTGCCATAGAGATTACCGGCGCGATCAAGCTGCACGCCGCCTATCGGTTCTGCGCCGTCGAGGCCGTCATCGAAACCGTAAAGGATGGCGTGCGTCCAAGCGCCCTGTGCGGGTGCCAGTTGGTAAACGCTTCCCCAACCGTGCACGCCTGCTTCGGTTGTACCGTAGAGATTGCCGGCGGTGTCGAAAGCTATCTCACCCTCTGGCCGGCCTCCATCGGGGCCGGAGAAGGAATAGAGTTGCGTTTCCAGCCAGGAACAACGGAAACCTTTGCATAAGCTGGGCGGAGGGCTCAGCTTAAAAACGGTGCCACAGCCCTCTTCACCGTTACCCCCACAGGCATCGGTCTGACCGCCATAGAAGGTAGTACCGTAAAGGTTGCCGTCCGGTCCAATCACAACTCGGCCAGCCGGCCCGGAACCATCGGGGTTGTCCTGGAACTGATACAGCGAGTTGAAGATCCAACCGGAACCACCGTGGGAAAGTTTAAAAACCGTACCGCATCCACCGATGACGCCGCACTGGCTTCCTGTATATCCCCCAAAAGCGGTTGTTCCGTAAAGATTACCGTCACGGTCCATGGTCAGGCCCGCATAGGGGTAGCTGCCATCCAGTCCGCCAGTGAACTTGTGCAGCACGGTGAAGGTTTGCGCCTGTGCCCACATCGTTGTGGCGAAGATCGCCGCACAGAACAGCTTCATCATTGCTCGCAGACTGGTGTTGCGATTCGAGGCTGCAAATTGCTGCCGATAGCTCATGATTGCTCCCTTCGCCTATCGAAGCGGACTTCCGACTACGCAGCAAACTATTGCGCCACCAATGAATCAGAGTCAACTTAATTTCAGATTACAATTCAACAGATTGAGCTTAGAGGACTTATCTCGGAGGATGTAGCCAGCTGGCGATAACAGGCCTTAGCACTCATTGACCCTCAATGAGTGATATGGCGATTTTTCGCCAACGACCCTCTTGAAGCAGCGGCAACCACTGGGCTTTCATTGACTTGCCCCTTTTCACGGAAGTAAGATTCGCGCCAGTGATTGGGCAAACAATCTCGCACTATCGCATCGTCGAGGAACTCGGCGCGGGCGCAATGGGTGTCGTGTACAAGGCTGAGGATGTAAAGCTCGATCGCTTTGTAGCTCTCAAGTTCCTGCCCGAGAACCTGGCGAAAGGTCCCCAGGTACTGAGCCGGTTTCAGCGCGAGGCCAAAGCTGCCTCGGCACTGAATCATCCGAACATTTGCACCGTGTACGAGATTGACGAGGCCGAGGGGCGAACCTTCATCGCCATGGAGTTGCTGGAGGGCCAGACGCTCCGGCGCCGGATCAGCGGCAAGCCCATGGAGATCGAGACGGTGCTCGATCTGGCTATCGAGATCGCCGATGCTCTGGACGCTACCCACTCTAAGGGCATCATTCACCGGGACATCAAGCCTACGAACATTTTTGTCACCAACCGCGGCCACGCGAAGATTCTGGATTTTGGGGTGGCCAAGGTCTCCGCGAACGATGAGTCCGAAGAACAACTCACGACACCGGGGATTGCGCTCGGGACCGCGTCCTATATGTCTCCCGAGCAGGTGCGTGCCGAGAAATTGGACGGTCGCACAGATCTGTTCTCGTTCGGCGTCGTTCTTTACCAGATGGCTACAGGGAAGCTCCCCTTTCAGGGACCCAGTTCCGGCGTCATCATAGAAGCCATCCTTAACCGGGATCCTATCGCTCCTACGCAAGCGAATCCGGACATCCCATCGTCATTGCAAGAGGTGATCCGAAGAGCCTTAGAGAAGGACAGAAACCGTCGATATCAGCACGCGGCTGACATACGGGCTGAGCTGAAACAGCTAAAGCGAGACATGGAGTCGGGCGCGAGAGTTGCGGAAGAAGCAGGGCCAGGCGCGACACCAACGGCAGGTCGTTCGTTCTCCACCGGCAAACAGTGGGCGCAGAACTCCGCTGTGCAAACCTCCGCCGCGCGCGGCAAGCGAGTTCCAAAGGTCATTGATTCGCTGGCAGTTTTGCCCTTTGGAAATACGGGTGGCGATCCTGAGCACGAATATCTTAGCGACGGTATCACCGGAAGCCTCATTAATATTCTGGCGACGGTGCCCAAGCTGCGCGTGATGGCCCAGAGTACCGTTTCCAGATTTAAGTCCCGAGACATTGACCCTCAAGCTGTGGGTCGCGAGCTTGGTGTTCGCGCCGTGCTCACCGGAAGAATCATGCAAAGTGGTGGCTCGTTGCGTATTGGGACCGAATTGGTCGATGTAGCGACTGGTTCTCAACTTTGGGGCGCGCAATACGATCGTAAGCTTGGCGACATCTTTGTGGTTCAGGACGAAATCTCCAGCGAGATATCGGGGAAATTGCGCTTACAGTTGAGCCGAGCAGAAAAGAAACAACTGACAAAACGTCACACGGAGAATGTCGAGGCGTACCGGCTTTACCTGAAAGGTCGTCACCACTGGAACCGATGGACCGAAGAGGGGTTCTATAAGGCGATTGAGCAATTTCAGCAAGCAGTCGAGAACGACCCCAGCTATGCCTTGGCCTATGCTGGTTTGGCCGATTGCTATGTGCTGCTGGGATGGAACAGCTATCTGCCGCCGAAAGAAGCATTCCCGAAAGGCAAAGCGGCGGCCAAGGCCGCCCTGCAGCTCGACCCGGACCTTGCCGAAGCTCACACGCCTTTGGCGGCCCTGTTGTGGCTTGGCGATTGGGAGTGGGATAAGGCCCTGACTGAATTCAAGCGCAGCCTGAAACTGAATCCGACCTATCCGACTGCCAACCACTGGTACGCCGAGTATGCGATGACCATGGGGCGACACGAAGAAGCTATGGTCAGGATAAAGCAAAGTCAGGACCTGGATCCGTTGTCGCTCATTATTAGCGTTGCAGTCGGATGGACTCTCTACTTTGCGCGTCGATATGACGAAGCCATCGAACAACTCCGGCGAACTATCGATTTGGACCCCAACTACCCCGTCACCTACTGGATTCTCGGCCTATTGCTTAGAAAAACGGGTTGCTATGAACTGGCCATCACTGAGGGTGAAAAAGGGGTTAAGCTGTCAGGCGGCAGCCCTCTGATGCGCGCGGCACTGGCCCACACTCTGGGCGCGGCTGGCAGGGTTGCGGAGGCACGCCAAATACTCGACGATCTGACAAACCTGGCGAAGCAAAAATATATCGCGCCCTACTTCTTCGCCGGCATCCACAACGGCTTGGGAGAACAGGAACGCGCGATTGAATACTTGGAAGAATGCTATGAAGAACATTCCCACTGGCTGATCTATCTTCACTTAGATCCGGGCATGGACGATTTGCGGGGCACCCCACGGTTCCAAGACCTATTGCGGCAAATTGGGCTTCCCACGAAGACGACTGCTACTCCCATCTGAAGCAAGTCAAAACAGAGTCACGTGCTCGTCAGTGGTCGACCCAGAAAGTTCCCGCACGCGACGACGGCGCTATTGCGTACGCTCAAGGAATTCCTCGTTCCAAGCCCTTCGAATCGCTTCCAATTTATTCTTATCGCAAGTCTTCTCATCATCCTTGAACTCCGCCAAAGCTATTACCCACCGACGCAACTCCTCTAGATCGGTCGAGAGCGGATAAAGTTCAGGATGTTGTCTTGCAAGAAGCACTCCGATCTTCTCGGCATCGTCCCAGGTTAATTTCTCAGCCACGAGGCGCTCCTTGGAATCCTGGAGAATTATCCTATAGTTTTGCCAAGCGGAGAACCTTGCTCAATTTGAATCTGCAGACAGTCGCCCGGCTTCATTGATGGTTCACGATAACAGACGTAATCGCTCATTGGCCCTCAATGAGTGATATGGCGATATAACAACAGCTACACCGAAACACTCGCTGCCGAGAAGTCTCGGCTACGGCGTGATCTCCCAAGCAACGCCACAGCCGTTGCCGAATTCGCAGCTGCCGCCACTGCCACCGTAGGTTGTCGTGCCGTACACATTGCCCGCAGCATCCACTGCCAAGGTGCCAACGGGATTAGCTCCGTCCGCGCCGCCGGTAAAGTCGTACAAGTCAGTGTAGGTCCAGCTTCCATTGTTTTTTGTCAACTTAAAAACCGAGCCGTCATAGTGGGCCCCGTCGAACTCGGCTGTTCCGTACAGATTGCCGGCCGCATCGATAGTGAGGCTCGATGCGGACCCACCTCCCGGACCGCCAACCAGGCTGTAGATGGGGATAAACGTCCAGCCAGCGCCCCTTGGAGCCAGTTCGTAAACCACGCCTCCTCCGCCCGAGCCTCCATTGGCCGCGACGCCATAGAGATTTCCCGCAGCATCCATAATTAGCCCACCCACGGGTTGGGACCCATCATTCTGGTTTTGAAATTGATGAAGGGTGTTCTCCGTCCATCCCGAGCCGGAAGGTGCAAGCTGATAGACCGTTCCGTACAGACACGAGTTGGCCCCATCCGCGGTGCCATAAAGTCGGCCCCCCGCGTCCAGGATGACGCCAGCAAAGGGCGTGGCCCCGTCGGTCTCACAAGTGAAGCGGTAGAGTACGCTGTACGTCCAAGCACCGTCCGAAGGCGAGAGCTCGTAGACCGTGCCGCAGCCTCCCGACGCACAAGGCCCAAGCCCCCCAGCGGAAGCCGTGCCATAGATATTGCCCGCGCGGTCGAAGATCAAGGGCCCGTACCAGGGTAGGACGCCGAGGCCGTCGTCGTAAGCACCGAAGGTATGAATCACCGTCTCGTTCCACGTCCCCGAGGCATTGCCTAGAGCGCGTGTGGAAGGCTGCAGCCGATACACGTTGCCTGTGCCCTGAGCGCCTCCGAACTCCGTGGTGCCGTAGAGCGTGCCGTCGGACGCGATGGTGACATTGGCTTCCGGAGCCTCTCCGTCGATTCCGTGAAAGCGGTAGAGCGTTCCGAAAACGCCTGCGCGCGAGATGCGAAATACCGTGCCGCATCCCCCCAGGCAACTCTGGTTGGCGCCGAAAACGGTCGTGCCGTAAAGATTGCCGGCTCGATCCAGAGTCAGCCCGCTTTGGGGGTTCTCTCCATCCTGACCTCCCGTGAATTCGTGCAGCACGGTGAAGGTTTGCGCCCATGCCGCTGTAACGAGCGAGAAGGCAAAGAAAAGCACCAGCATCGAGGCTTTGCGGAGCGGCCTACAGGTCAAAACGAATGGAGAGTGCTTTCCCAGGTTCGCCACTGTTGTCCTCCACTGAACACGGCGTGCTCAAATGCCGGTAGCACTTTACCCCAACTGTTGTCGTAGTTCCAGCCATAACGGTAGGCACGACTGGTCGCCGCCCGGTCACTTGTGCTATGGCGATTTTGCAACAGCTATGATGACGGAGCGACCTTTGGGACGAACAATAAGGGCTGTGCCTCCCGGACCCAAGCCTCGCAACCCTCATCCCACGGGAACCGAGATTTCTCGTAGTTGGCGAAAAAACAGGCGTTATCACCAGCAATCCTACATCCGGAACGTCCCAGCCGGATTGCTTGTGATAAGGCGATGTTTCGCCAGCTACCCCATAAACCGTGCCGCAGCAATTTGCTTAGATGGCCGTATGGTCTACCTTTTGCGCTTGAATTGCACTGCTTTTTCTTCTCTTACGGACGATTAGCAACCCTGCCAGACAAACGAGAACGAACCAACAACTACTGTCGATAAGCATCGTGGTACGAAGCAAGGAGCCTAGGGGCGCAAGGAAGCCCGGCTGTGGATCGGGATGCAATAGACGCCAAACATACATTCCGGGACTTGGCACACCGAGGTGCACAAGCACTCCATCTGTCGCAGCGGCGAGCGGGATGGAAATAAGTGCGGCGAGCACCGCAAATGCCAGTTTCGCCGCCAGCGACTGCGGAAGGCGTGAGTTTTCCATAATTTCCCGACCAAAACAAAACCGGCGTGTTTACGCGATACGCAACAAAGTGTGGCAGCGAGCGCGATAACTGGCGAGAACAGGCCATAGCGCAAGTAATCCTCGCGGCAGGATTGCTTGTGCTATGGTGATTTTTCAAAAGTTACTGTAAGGTCATCTACGGCATGATCTCCCAGACCACTCCGCAGCCAGGATCGCAATTCGTATATCTGCCGCCTCTGGATGTCGTACCGAACAGGTTGCCGTTTGCGTCGAACGCTACACTGCCATAAGGTATCCCACCATCGCTTCCACCGGTGAAGTTGTACAGCGACGTGTAGGTCCAACCTCCGTTCGAAGGACTCAGCTCAAACACAGAGCCATAGGCGTCGGTACCGTCGGCCAGAGTCGCGCCGTAGAGGTTGCCGTTGGCCAGAACAAGATTGCTGAAGGGCCCTCCATTGCCATGTCCGGGAAATGCGTAAAGCAAGGTGAAGGTCCAACCGCCATTGGAAGGCGTCAATTCAAACACCGAGCCCGTACTGTTAGGACCTCCGTAGCATGTTGCACCGTAGAGATTGCCGGCTTGGTCCGCTACCAGCCCTGCAAAAGCGGAATACCCCTCCGTGGAAGCCTGGAAATTGTGAATAGTGGTCTCAGTCCATCCTGAACCAGAGGGTGTCAACTCAAATACGGTGCCGTAGCCGTACGTACCGCCGTACAGTGTAGTGCCATACAGATTGCCATTGCTGCCGAGAAGGATTGCCCCGAGGGGATTGCCACCGTCGCTGCCTCCGGTGAAAGCATAGTACGTTTCTGTATAGCTACCGTTGCTGGGCGTCAATTTGAAGACAACACCGCAGCCCTCCATGCAGCCCGAGTTACCGCCAGCCGGCTCAGCGCCGTAGATGTTTCCTTCCTCATCAAACGTGATTGCCGATTGCGGAGCAGCGCCATCTGTGTAGTTGAACGAATACGGCAAGGTCTCTCGCCAGGTGCATAGCGTGGTCTTACAGGGAGTCGGTGGTATGGTCACGTTGAAGATGGCGCCCTCATCGTGGGCACCGCCTCCAAAGGCGGCACCATAGAGCGTCCCATTGGGACCAATGGTCACTGGGGCTGAGGAATCAAAGCCATCCGGATAGCCGGCAAAGCTATAGATGGGATCGAAAACCCAGTCGCCGTTTCGAGGTTTGAGTTGGAAGACACCGCCATTATCGCTGCCGGTACCGCCAAGCGCGGTCGTCCCGTAGAGATTTCCGGCACGATCGAACACAACGCCAGCGGCCGGGTAATACCCGCCGGTCCCGTTCGTGAAGTTGTAAATGACCTGGTAAGTTTGAGCCTGAACGCTCTGGATCAGCGTCAGGACAATCGCGAGCGTCCCGGCGATCGCGCAGGCGCCTAACTTAGAAAATCTGATGCGAAGCAGCCCCATGTTCCTCATCGGTTCTCCTTTTACCATCTTGCGCGCAGCGGAATAGAGGCGTGGCATACTTCTGCACTGAGCTGAGCGACTCGCCCAGCTTACTCCGCAAACCAGTGGCCGCTTTGTCCAGCGGCTTCAGCACCCCCCGCCGATCCGCTGCTGTCTCCTGTACCTCCGCCAGCGAGTCGCCCATATTGCAATCCACGGCCTCCAGGCGGAGCACGTATTGGCTGCCCAAACTTATGATTGAGCCGGTAACCATTGCCTTACTGCTCGTACGCTGGCACACTTCCCGGGTTATCTCCGGCGTCAAATGCTCGCCGGGCTGCCGGCCCATCTCTTTTAATGTTTGATTCACCGTGCCCTCGGAAACCAGTTCAAGAAACGGCGATTGCTCCAATTGGATGGATAGACCCTGTTTCAGCGTGTCATCAAGGACCGGATCGCCAGTGGAGTTGGCAAAGTCCGTAATCACAATGGTATCTCGCTCGGTCAGCCTGGCGAGATTGACGGGTTTGCGAGAGTGCCAATACAGTCCCCTGGCGATTACCGATACGATAACTAGGGCTGAGGCGGCCAGCCGCGAGACAAGCTTGCTCTTAGGCGATTTTGAGCCTTGCTCCGAATTTCTCAGGTCCCCCAGCGCCCATGCGACCTCAGCCGCAGTCTGGTATCGCTGCTTTTCGATTGCCCGATTGTTGATCGCTTCCAGCTTTGCCGGAACTGCAGGGTTTTGCTCCCGTACTGGAACTGGAGTTTGGTTCAGGATTGCATCCTGGACGCTCGCCACCTCATCGCCGGCGAAGGCGCGCTGCCCGGTAGCCATCTCATAGAGAACCAGGCCAAAAGAAAAAATGTCCGTACCTGCGTCAAGCTTCTCGCCGCGCACCTGCTCCGGCGACATATATCCTGCGGTGCCCATTGCTAAGCCTGTGCTGGTCAGGTGAGTGCTGCCCGCTCCGTTGGTTCCAGCAGAAGCCGCGCTAGCGAAACTCGCTCAGCGCCAGGCCTTCGTCGATAGTGGTATCCGGATCGGTGATCACAACATCGAAGGACTGTTTACGCAAGCGGCGAATCGCACCCGCGCCGCCACTGGCCCGCTCAAATTGGCAATCCCGTGCGGCAAGGGCTTGCGCGATCGAAAGTATGGTCTCCGTCTCTTTGCCGATAAGCAGAACGCTGCTCATACTTTGCTCCCGAGTGCAATCACTGCTGTGAGTTCGGTGTCGCAGCCGCAGAAGCCTGTACCGGATCCTTCGGGATTGTGTTAGACAAGGCTACAGCGTGCGGTTGCTTGTCAGCCGGCATTTCGGTTCCGGTCGGATAGATGAGAATCCGCACCGTACCCCAGCCAGTGTCAGGACTCGCATCCGTCTGCTTACCCAATCCCAGAGTCTTGAGGTGACTGTCATCAAATCCGAAGTTCTCCACCAGATACTCACGCACAACCATGGCGCGGCCTTCCGTTAGCACCAGATCCTTTTGGGTATCCCCTTCCATGCCGGCGGACGCCACGATCACCGCGAACCCGAACTGGTTATTGGCCAGGAACTCGCCACCAGCGTTTAGAGATCTTTGATTCTTCAGCTTGGCCGAATCCTGCTTATCGAAGAGCTGTTTCGCAGGATAGGTGAACTCTTTCACCGGTGGTCCTTGAGGCAGCCGTTCAATTTCATTTTGTGTCAGTTCGTTGGAATCTTCATAGCCGCGGTTCTTGAAATATCCTCGCACGAAGAAGCTATGCTTCAGGGCTTCCATATTCTCCTGGAAGTCGGTCACCCCTGCTTGTGCCTGGACCATCGTGTCCCGCATCGTGTTCGCTGTCTGTTCAAGGCTGCTATAGAGCTGTTTGTCATTAACCAGCGCTCCCACTGTTCCCTGACCCTCGTCGATCTTGGCGCTGATCGAGTCTATGTTCGCCGTTGCCCGAGTGGCGTTCTCTATAGCTTGCTGGCTGCTATCGAGAATGCCGCTCGTTTTCTTGAGCAGATCTGACATTTCGAGAGGCGCCTGGCTGGCAATGGTATCGCCGTCGTGTACGTTGGCTGCACCAGAAGATCCAAACGAGATCGCCAGATACTGGTTGCCCAATAGTCCCTCGGTCTCAATCGATGCCACGGAGTCTTGCTTGATGATCTCGTGCGTCGACTTGCTGAGATCCATCACGACCGTGACCTTGTCACCCGGCTTGTGAGGCAGCATGATGTTGCGTACAGTTCCGCTGTGAACTCCGCCCACCCGGACATCGCCTCCAACATCCAGACCCACCACATTGTCAAACTGGGCTTTCAATTGATACGTGGAGCTGAAAAGATATTGCTTACTTCCGATGATGAAGATGCCAGCCACCAGAATTGCGAGTGTCGCAACGATGAAAACTCCAATTCGCGCCGCTCTGGACATACGTCCCCCTAAGATTGCTTTAGAAATTCGCGAACAAACTCGATGTCACTTTCCTCAAGTTGTTCAAAGCTGCCTTCAACCACCACATTTCCCTCATTGAGCAGGGCCAGGCGATCCGCAATCGTCTTCGCGCTGTGCAGATCGTGAGTCACGACAATGGATGCCATGTGATGCTCCTCCTGAAGTTTGAGGACTAAATCGTCAATCTCTCCAGAGCTGATGGGGTCGAGACCAGCGGTGGGCTCGTCGAGCAACAGAATGTCCGGCTCTAAAGCCAGCGCCCGTGCCAGCCCAACTCGTTTCTGCATGCCGCCCGAGATATCCGACGGCATCTTTCCAAAGCCGTCTTGCATGCCCACTTCTGCCAGCAGCCCTCTTACTCGATCGCTCCGCTCAGAGCTCGACATTTCCTTCTTATGATGTTCCAGGGGAAAAGAGACGTTCTGCTCGACGGTTAGCGAATCGTAGAGTGCCGCGTGCTGGAAGAGGAAACCCATCTTCTTTCTGATTTCCCCCATCTGATCGAGAGCCAATCCAGCAATGTCATCACCGTGAATTCGAACCGAGCCTGAGTCAGGCTTTTCCAGACCGATGATGAGTTTCAGCAATACACTCTTACCCGAACCACTGCGCCCCAGCACAGCGAGAGTTTCCCCGCGCCCCACAGTCAGGCTAATTCCATTTAGAACGTGTTGACTTTCGAAGGATTTGTGCAAGTCCTGGACGGCAACAGCTACGTTGCTGCCTACTTCGGCCGCTCCTGGCTTTACAGCAACTTGATCAATCGTTTCCATAGTTAATTCATGAAAGTGTTTAATAAATGTTCATGGGAAAAATATAAGAATGAGTTTCACCAGCACCACGTCGGCCAGGATTACAAACAACGAAGACAAGACCACTGAGCTTGTCGCTGCCCGGCCCACGCCCTCGGCACCTCCCTTTGTCCGCATGCCCTGAAAACACGCGACGAGGCCGATGATCAAGCCGAAGACTGCGGTCTTAAACGTGGGTGGCAGGAAATCATTGAAATCGGCGCCCTTGAAGCCGCTAGTGATGAACTGGTGAAACGAGAGCGGCTCAACCAGGGCCTGCGCAACCCAACCCATAACCAGGCCGCACAAATCGGCGCCCAGTGTCAGTAGTGGCAGCATCAGAATGCAAGCCAGAATGCGGGGCGCCACTAATAGCCTGTATGGGTTTACCGCAGAGGCTTCGATAGCATCGATCTGCTCCGTCACCTTCATCGATGCCAACTCTGCGCCAATGCCGGCGCCCACTCGCCCACTCACCACCAGGCCGGTGATGATCGGCCCGGTCTCGTGAATGACGGAGAACACGATGGCGGCGGGCAGGAGCGACTTGGCTCCGAACCTAGTTAAGCTGTAACGAGCCTCTAAAGAGAGCACCACCCCGGTTGCGGCGCCGGCCAACGCAACCAGTGGCAGCGACTTTGAACCAATCTCGTCGAGTTGTCGAAATAATTCGCGGAATTCATAGGGCGGCGTTACGGCAGCCCGCACAACCTGCCAGAGAAAGAGGCCGAGATCGCCGAACCACTCGAGGGACTGGATGATAGGGCCTTTGGCGGAACTCACCGTCGGCGGTACCAGTGGGGCCTTCAGCCCCATGAGTGAAGGGTCGATGTCTGCTATCGCAATGGGTTTCGCGTCGGTCACATATTCGATCCCAAGGCTAGCCCTGCGCTCCGATCAACAATGTGCTCAGTCGCTCTAAGATCCGCACTACATGCTAGAAGGCAATGGGCCTTCATACAATCAGCGGACAGGCTCCATGGTCGCACTGGCACGCAATTTCAACTTCCTTCGATCCTGCTTCCTCACAGGCTTGGCCGCAGTATTTGTCGCCAGGTTGAACCACGCACTGGCATGGCAGGTGTGCACACTTACTCTCTTCACTAGTCGTCATAATGGTTATCCTGTTCCATCCAAGTTGCTGGTTTCCGAACTTAAGACGCTGGCAAGTCCACGACTTCTGGACATCCGGCGTGCCAAGAAGGCACACCGGATAGTCTCAACTACTTGTTTTCGGCAGTTTCGTGCTGGCTCGTCTGTTTTTCGGCTGCCTTTACCGCTGCGAGAAACGGGTCACTTCTCGCCGGGGCGTGCACATCGCCTGACAGCGTTGCACGGAAGGAAATATTCTTGCCATAGAACGCAAGTGTAGAGTCATTGTCCTGCTGGACCTTGGCGCCATCCAAGGCGATTCCTACAAACAACCCTTTGGTACGCGAGTAGCTCAAGGCTTCCGTGTTCATCTTCCAGTCGGTGCCCGCCGAGGCATGCCTGCCAACTGGACCGGCTGCGGCTGATGCTTCACCAGTAAGTTCAAATTTGCTTGAGAGCAGCCCTTGCACACCCTTGTCATTCATGAACAACATGACAAGATCAACCGACTGAGCGCCAGCCTGGAAGCCAAAATTGCCCCCGCCGATCGAAATGAATGCCGGCGCACTCCATCCATGGTCGGTGCGGCACGTGACTACGCCACGTCCATGCTCGCCGCCCACGATAAACCCGCCCTTCCCCATGCTCGGTACCACAGCGATGCACTTGGCGCCATTCAATACCTCTTCCGGGATGCCTTTATCGGGCGCTGCCATGATCTCGTTGATGACTGTGCCGGCCGCCTGTAGGCGCGCAGTAGTATCTTGTTGCCCCGCACCAGCAAAGGCGAGGGTGGACAGGCTGGACAAAGATAAAGTCAACAAAGCAATCGCATATTTCTTCAAGTAACACTTCCTTTTTTATTCCACGTCAGTTGTGGGTGAACTTGTGAGAGGCGGATACCGCCGTGAAGGTCAGGCTGTCCTGCGACCACTGACCAGGTTGATAACCAGAATGACGACGGCAACGACCAACAACAAGTGGATCAGACCGCCTGCTATGTGGAAACTGAAACCCAGAAGCCAGAGGATCAACAGGATGACAAAGATTGTCCAAAGCATATGCGCCTCCTTGGGCTGGTTGAGGCGTTAAGTAATGCATTAAGGCAGTGAGACAGAACTGCCTTAATGCCACGCGAGTTCACGGTAGAAGTAGACGCCCGGCTATCAGCAGCAGGCTCGAGGGCCATGTGCGGCTGCACCTAGATACGGCCAAGCAGCAACAAGACGACAACAACGATTAGCACCAAACCGAGTCCGCCGGTGGGGGCGTACCCCCAGGAGCGACTATAATTCCACCTCGGCAAGGCGCCGATTAGAAACAGCACTAACAGCACAATCAAAATGGTTCCGAGCATAGTTTTTCCTCGTTCTAAGAATCCAGAGCCGGCCGAGTGCGGATGTCGTAAACGCTCTCGGCGGCCTGACTCTCGATCAAGCTTGCGATTACTGCTAACAAATTGTGAGGATGCTGCCCTTTAGGGTAGTACCTATCAGCGATGATGCCGGCGGGTACTGAGTCGCCCTGATAGTCTCCGCTCATTGCGACAATCAAAGTGGCCGGATAGCGGCTACGTACGTGGGAGATCAAATCCATACCTGACATCCCTGGCATGTTGAGATCGGTGACCATCAAGTTCGCTACTGTTCGATCGAGGTGCGATACAGCGCTAACGCCGTTTTCTGCTACGACCACGTCATATCCTGCCGACGTAAGTAACGCTCCTAAGCTTTCCCGAATACTGGGATCGTCGTCCACGACGAGAAGCTGCGGCTTCGAGCTGTATGACATTTGCGCACCTCACCGTGCAAGAAAGAACACACTGAACCTCTTAAGGATGGCAGGCGCTTGACCGCCAGTCTGATCAAAATAGATCACGTGGAGATGATTGGGCAGTAACGGTAGAGTAGGCTACCAGTCCTGTGAAAACCGGAGGCTGGCGACGGGGTTTTCTCCTCTTGTGAATTCTGGGCAGGAGCGTTTTCTCCAAGACGGCCTAAGTTTCTTCGCCGTAAACCCGCATTAGCCTCTGAATTGTTGCCCGTAACCAGGTGATTTCTGGATTAATGATGGCCACCGCCACCGCCGCCGTGAGATCCTCCTCCACCAGATGGCTGCTGTCTCTGCTGCATTTGTTGCATCTGCTGCGTGTGTGCTTGCTGCATCTGCTGCGTCTGTTGCTGGTGTTGCTGCTCCACCTGCTGCATTTTCACTTCATTAGTCTGCTGTTTCGCCAGCTGTTGATGTTCCTTGTCCTGCTGCTGTTGGAGTTTCTGCCGATCCTGGTTCTGCTTCGCGACTAGCTTTTCCTGCTGCTGCTGGTATTTCTGGTCCTGCTTCGCGTTCCCCGTGTTCGGCGCAGCGGGCCGATCGACGGGCGGCAAGTCCTTCGGATGGACTGCCATGGTGGCTCGAGGAGTCGCAGCAATTGGAGGCGTGCCGTGGTTCGCAGCATACCGTTGCTGAGGATCATTGCGGGCGGCCCAAGCATGTTGAGTCTGAGCGGCTACTGGCCCAATATGTTGTTCATGAGCGGCAGCTTCTTCTTGCGACGTTGGGCGCGCATCAATCCCGCCCTTACCGCCGTTGTAGCCGACATGGTTAACCGCTCCCTCATTCACCCTTGTGTTGTAAACGTTGTGGATAGAGTTGACGTTCACGTTATTGACGGTCGTGTTGTAGAAAAAATGCCCGTTGTTCCAGCGTCCGCCCTCGTAACCATGACCGAAATAACCGTAGCCATAGTTGATCCCGCCATAAAAACCTACAAACGGGCCCCAGTAGCCTGGATAGAAGAGAAATCCACCGCCGCCCCAACCCCAATAGCCCGGAGTCCAGAAGTAACCGACTTGCGGAGCGATCACCCATGTGCCCGGTACCCAGTAATAGCCGCCATCAGCCCAAGCCCAGTACCCAGGCGTCCAGATATAACCGTCGCCAGGGCAAAGCGGCTGCTCGTAAACCGGCAACTCAGGAGGCGCGATTGTGACGGATACTCCGACTTGCGCGAAAGACGCCGTCGCCAGAGTTACTAGCAGAACCAGCGTCGTGACGATGAGAAGACGTCTTAACATTTCTTTATCCTCCGCCAAGAGTTGATCGTAGATACAGGAAGCAAGCACTTCTGTGCAATAAAGAACAGGTTAAGCTTGCCAGGTCAGCTCTGTTGTGCGCCGCTGGGGCTCCAAGAAAATCACGGGCTTCGGAATTGGATAGCGTGCCACTGTACATATCCAGACCATTTACAGGGTACAGAGACACCCCAGCAATAGTCATAAATGGTTGTTCCTCACTCGTGCTGCACAGGTTCAGCTTGGCATCTGCTCTGGCATTCTTCTGCGCAGGCCTGCTCAGTTCGATTTCAGAAATCCAGTCGCTACTGTCCGAGACGCCTTTTGTGGAGCTACTAGTGAGTTGATGTGCGATTCGCCAGCATCCTTCCTCCAGAATCGCTCGGCGCAAGACGTTCATGCACTCATGACTCGGCCATTGGCGTTCAGGGCGGCAACTGTGAGAGGGAATACCTCACGGGCCAGTCGCCGATGGCCGGCGCCGGCACGTACGAAGGACTGCATGTAAGACTTTGCTACTTGATCCCAGATCATATGCCGCGCGTAAAGGTAAGCACGTTTGCGCATCGCCTGGAGGGCACTCTCGTTGTCCAGAAGCTCAGTCGTAGTACCTGCAATGGCGGCCGAGTCATCGAAGGGAACGAGGGCTCCGCGACCATCCGCTAAGACCTCGGTGGCGTACCAGTACGGAGTCGAGATGATCGCTTTACCAGCACCCATGGCATACGCGAGCGTGCCTGAAACGGCTTGTGTCTCGTATCGGTACGGAGTGATGTAGATATCAGCCGAACCAACTAGCGATTCCATTTCTTGAGGGCTGACGAACCGATTGACGAAGACAACGTGCTCTTTGACACCAAGGCTCTCGGCTAAGGCCTGCAACTCGAGCCGATATCGATCGCCCTCGCGGCGCCTGACATGGGGATGAGTGGCACCAGCGATTATGTAGACAACCTTCTTATGCCGGGACAAAATGCGCGGCAATGCGCGAATTACACTTTCGAAACCTTTGTTAGCAGATAACAAGCCAAACGTGAGCAGTGTGGTCTTTCCCTCGAGTGAGGAATCTTTGTGAGAGGCCGCATCGACAAAAGGCATATCGGGGATGCCATGGGGAATCAGATCAATCTTCTCGCCCGGAACTCCAAATACATTCTGCAAGAATCGAGAAGAGTGCTCACTCATGACAATAAGACGATCGGAGCGCGCAGCGATTTCTTGCATCACGATAAGTTGATCGATGTTCGGCTCACGAAGAACTGTATGAAGTGTCGTCACCACTGGCGCTTTCAAGAGCTGCAGCAGGCGCAAGATATGCCCGCCGGCCGTTCCTCCGAAAATCCCGTACTCGTGTTGCAAGCAGACGAGGTCAACATCGCTGGAATTCAGAAAGTCGGCGGCTCGTCTGTAGGATGAAGGGTCGTTCTGTGTTATCTCGAATTGCACGCGTGCAGGATAGCCGTATGACGATTGTGGGTCATTCACCGCGACGACCATAAGCCCAGCTGCTCCGTAGGCGGCCGTAAAGGCATCACACAAGTCTGTCGTAAAGGTCGCGATTCCACACTGTCTGGGGAGGTGGTTTCCAATAAAGGCTACGCGCACCGGATCCGGCCGGCTACGCACGGCTAGGAGGGCCGGCGGCGCCATCTTTTGGAACACCAAAGGACTCGTCTCGTAGCGCATCAGAGCGTCAGGTTTCAAATTCACGGATAGGGAACGAGCGGACATTGCAGCCTCCTGAGGAAATGTTCGTATTGCGGAGAGTGCCGGATGCAGGGTCAAGCAGGCGTGTAGGGCGCTACACCAAGCCTCCTTGTTGCTCGCGCCACCTGCCGCAGAAGATACCCAGCGTGCCTAGGCTCCACATCGCAAGCAAGAACATTACTTTACTCATCCGAGTCTCCTCCAGTTATCTTCCGGTCGATTCTGTGGTCTGGGTACGGGATACAATCACCCACGCAGGTTGGCAGACGAGGCCGGCGAATCATGTGATTCTTGACCTTAGCAAATCAGGATTCAAGGGGTCTGAGCAATAAGGCTCACGGCTGGCGCCGTCGTGAAACTCCGAAGTAGTGTTTGACAGCGCGAGTGTTCACTACCGAAGCCAGTCGCGGACGTAGGCGATGCCAGCTCGCATGGGGGAGCTCAAGTTGGAATCTGAGCTTACAAATTAGCCGATCGCGGAAGCCGCTCACCAGGTGCCGGTGGCAGCCGGCGCCTTGTGGCCGAGAGCGCCGTGAAATGTTGACTTGGGCTGGCCTTGCGGCGGTCGCCGAACATCGCCTTCGTCCATTTGATCCAGTGGATCTGCCTTACCCAAAATCTTGGAGTGCCGCAACTCTCACACCGGGCGAAGCGGTTGCGGAAGTTCTGCGGAGCTTACCGGCTACCACCTGTTTTGCCGGAACGTTCGCGATCAGAGCATTTGGTTTCCAGCCCTTCCAATCGATACTCAACTTTGCCTATGCTATCCTGGCAGGCGTGCGCCCGCTCAGCTTGGTCCTATTTTGCTGCTTCTTTGTAATGGTAAGCCGCCCGTTCGTGATGACGGGCTGCGTGATGGTAGCGCTCCCAAGTCTTTGACATACGGTTCTCCTTTGTTAGTTATCAGCAAAGATTCTCGATTCATCCACGACGTTCGGATACACCGCAGCAGCCTGGTACGGCGGAAGACCAAACGGTATTGTTTCGTTCCGACCCTAGTCTGGACTGGTCAAAATTGAACAGAGGCATGCAGCCGCCGAGCAGTTCGGCAACATCCTGCGGGTCATCGCCGGCTCATTCGGAGCCATGAAGCGCAGATCGAAATCGGCGGTCGCAGTTACAGGTCAATCACCACATCCGCGTCCGGTTGCGAGCAGCACACGAGTACGTTCCCTGAAGCTGGTTTCTCGAGTGGTTCGGGCTGATACGTGATCGAGCCGCTCACCAGGCCCGTCATGCAGGTGTGGCAGACCCCGGTCCGACAGGACCATCGGACGAGAACATCGCAGGCTTCGGCCAGTTCAAGCAAACTCCCGAACCTGGGGTCCCAAGCGGCGGTGATCCCGCTTCGCGCGAACGACACCGACGGACCAGGTCCGGGCGCTCCTGACGGGAGGTGCGGAGTATGTTGAACCTGCTCTATACCAGGCGTAATGTCCGCGAGCGCACCAAAGATTTCCATGTGCACACTGTCGGCAGTCGCGCCCCAGGTTCGAAGCCCCTCGCGCATGCTCTGCAAGAATGCAGACGGGCCACACAGATAGAATTCGCCTTCTCGTGGTACTCCGATTTTCTCGAGCAGCGCTATGTCGACATGCCCTGAAGCATCGAAGTCCACCTCCAGTTGATCGGCGGCGGCGGGGCTGCTGTACACGATGCATCGTCTTCCGCCAGATAACTGCTCCAGGAGCGAATGTGATTCTTTTGCAAACGGATGATTCGCGCGATTGCGCGCTCCGTAGATCCACCAGACCAGCCGTGTTGATTTTTCTGCGACGAGCGCATGCAGCATCGCGAGCACGGGCGTTGCGCCGACCCCGGCGCTTATCAGAACAACAGGATTCGCGCCAGGTCGCAGCGTAAATGTTCCCCGCGGTGCGCTGACATCCAATACGTCGCCTTCTCTCGCGCGATTGCACAGAAACGAACTCCCAATCCCATTCGCTTCGCTTTTGACGCTGATACGGAAGTGATCCGCGGCGGGCATATCCGATAATGAATAATTGCGAAGAATTGGCGGCTTATCCGGATCTACCTGCAAACGCAAGACGACAAATTGACCCGGCTGGGCGACGGCCAAAGGTTGTTGATCAACCGGCGCCAGCGTGAATGAGGTCACGCTCTCGCTTTCCTTGCCGATATGCGCGACCCGCATCGGTTTGAACCCAGACCATGCCGGCGCTTGCTCCTCATTGGCGAGGCCGGGATTCCCCGCTGCGGCGTTCGGACTCGATTCCTGCTGGAGCATCGCTTGGAAAGAACCTTGCCAGCCTTTACTCAGCGCCGGGATTCGAAGGGCTCGTTCCAGTTGCTCGCGAGAATGTCCCGGTAGATACAGCAACCCATCCATCTCGGCAACCGTGATGCGCTCGGGGCCATCGGTGACTTTTGTTATTTCGTCGCCCGCACCAACTTCTCCTTCCTGCAACACGCGAAAGTAAAATCCCGGCCGATGGTGAGCGACGAGCAGAGCCGGCATGCGAGGTTCGTTCATGCGGATGCCGACGCGATAGCAGGTTACGCGTGGCGCTGTCACTTCGAATAACGCATTACCGATGCGGTATCGATCGCCGATGCAGACCTCGTCATCGAGCAAGCCGTCAACCGTGAAGTTTTCGCCGAATTGGCCGAAGCTAAAGTCATTGCGTCCCAGAAAGCGCTCCCAGAAATGGTAAGAGTCCATCTGGTAGACAAATACCGCCCTCTGCTCTCCACCATGGCCGGCGAGATCCCCTTGCCCGTCACCATCGATATTGAGCTTGCGCGCCGTGAGCCGCCCTGGGACCGGAATTTTCCAGACTGCCGTTCGGACAGTCTTGCCATTCCACGTTACGTCGCGCGGAAGGCCGACATTTACTGAGAGCAGGCGAGCCATCTCGGCTAAATACCTCCTATTTCTCCACCGTCTATTCTGATGGAACTCTCATTTATCTATTTTGCTGCAACAAATGCTGCTGGTGCTCCTTTGGGCAATAGTGGCCGAGCGGCAAGGGTAGGTTGATTAGGCCAGAATCAAGATGACGAATCTATTGGACGAAGGTATCGATTACCACCAAAGCATGGATTGGACATATGGGCACAGAGTGGTACGTACATTATTCCACGGGGCCCAAAATGCTTGCACCCAGGCCGGGGGATTACGGCTGCCCATCCGAGAAACGCAGCAGAAAATGACCGCTGCACTGTCCTGCGCGGTTCGGTGTAAACTGCACTACGCTTGTTTCGACGCCTGCGGCGTTCTCATCTTTGCCAGCTGAAGCAGACGTGTTATCAATAGAGCAGAGCACGAATTCTGCGGTCGTCCTCCAGAGTTTCAATCCATGCGGGCAGAACCCGAGAATACCCTCCTGATGGACTCCTTGTTTTCTCGCGGCGGTGAGATGGGTGCGCTGATGCGCGCTTTCAATTGGTCGCGAACCCCGGTGGGTCCAGTATCGACCTGGCCACAGAGTCTGCGGACCGCTGTTCGGATCATTCTTACCTCGCGCTATGCCATGTTTATCTGGTGGGGTCAGGAGCTGGTAAATCTCTACAACGATCCCTACCGTGATTTTCTCGGCGTCAAGCATCCTGCGGCACTGGGCGAATCGGCGCGTGAAGTCTGGGCGGAGATTTGGGATGAGATCGGGCCGCGTACCGATGCTGTCCTGCTGCGCGGCGAGTCGACGTTTGATCAAGCACTGTTGCTGTTGATGGAGCGCCACGGCTACCTGGAAGAAACATATTTCACATTTGCCTACAGCCCACTGCCTGACGACGCAGGCGGAATCGGCGGACTGTTCTGTGCAGTAACCGAAGAAACGCAGCAGGTCATCGGCGAGCGGCGCTTGAGGCTGTTGCGGGAGATCGCTGCTGCGACCGCGGAATGCCGTACTCATATTCAAGTGTGCGAAGCGGCGGCGCGCTGCTTATCCACCGCGCGCCGCGATCTGCCGTTCAACATGCTCTATCTGCTGGAAGCAGACGGCCGGAGTTTGAAGCGAGTAGCCGCGGACGGCATTGACAGCAGTCATCCGGCAGCACCGCCTAGCGTGACCTTGAGTGAGCCATCCGAATCAGTTTGGCCATTTCGCGCCGTCATGGATGCGGGCGAAGCTGCAGTCGTCGAGAATCTCTCACAACGATTCCCTGCTCTGCCCAAGGGCGACTGGAACCAGGCGCCGGAACGCGCCATCTTGTTACCGCTCGCGCAGCAAGGCCAAAAGCGGCCAGCCGGCGTGTTTGTCGCCGGACTAAATCCGCACCGCGCGCTGGGCGACCAATTCAAAGGTTTTCTCTCGCTGCTTTCCAATCAGATCGCGGGCGCCATCTCCAACGCTGTCGCCTATGAGGCCGAGCGCAATCGCGCCGAGCAGCTCGCCGAACTCGATCGCGCCAAGACGCAGTTCTTCAGCAATGTCAGCCACGAGTTTCGCACTCCGCTGACGTTGATGTTGGGTCCTCTGGAAGAGGTCTTGCCGGAAGCGCGCGAGCGTCTGAGTCCGGAAAGTCATGAGCGACTCATTGCCGCGCGCCGCAATGCCCTGCGCTTGCTGAAACTGGTCAACACGCTGTTGGATTTCTCCCGGATCGAAGCTGGGCGCGTGCAGGCAGTCTACGAGCCGACCGATCTCACGAGTTTTACTGCCGAGATCGCCAGCGTCTTCCGCTCGGCGATGGAAAAAGCGGGCCTGCGATTCTTGGTGGACTGCGAGCCGCTGGGTGAGCCTGTCTATGTCGACCGCGACATGTGGGAGAAGATCGTCCTCAACCTCTTGTCGAACGCATTCAAGTTCACCTTCGAGGGCGAGGTAGCGCTGTCGCTGAAACGGGTCCACGGTTCCGTACAGCTGACCGTACGCGACACCGGCGTGGGCATTCCGGAAAAGGAACGCGACCGGGTCTTCGAGCGCTTTCATCGCATCGAGAGCACACGCGCCAGGACTTACGAAGGTACGGGAATTGGTTTAGCGCTCGTTCAGGAACTCGCAAGGCTTCACGGTGGCAGCGTCAGCGTGGAGAGTACACAAGGTCATGGCACGACGTTTACGGTCTCCGTGCCGCGTGGGAGGACCCATCTGCCGGCCGACCGCATACAGCCTTCACGGGGCGTGCTGTCGGCCGGGCTGGCGGCAGAAGCCTATGTAGACGAGGCGCAACGATGGTTGCCGCGGGAGTCGGGAGCGCCGGACGAGGCACAGTCAAAGGTGCCGCCTTCCGCACAGGCAATCCCGGAGGCAGCCTCAGGCGATAAAGGACTCATCCTGATCGCTGACGACAACGCCGACATGCGGGAGTACATTGCGCGGCTGCTTCGCGGCGAATATCGAGTCGAAGTCGCTGCCGACGGCCTTCAGGCGCTCGAGGCCAGTCGCAAATTGCATCCCGACTTAGTGCTGTCGGACGTCATGATGCCACGCCTGGACGGATTCGGCTTGTTGCGCGCCATCCGGGATGATCCCGCCCTGCGCAGCACACCGGTAATTCTGCTCTCCGCACGCGCGGGCGAAGAATCGCGTATTGAAGGCCTGCATGCCGGGGCTGACGATTACCTCGTCAAGCCATTCACCGCGCGTGAGCTGGTGGCGCGCGTGGCGACCCACGTCAACATGGCAAATCTGCGACGCGAAGCAACCGAGCGCGAGGCGGCACTGCGCGCGGAAGCGGAGTTGGAACGGCACCGCATGATCTTGGCCCAGCAGGCGGCCGGCATAGGGACGTTCGAGTGGGACATGAAGACCAATGTCAACCGCTGGTCGCCGGAGTTGGAAACCATGTACGGCCTGCCGGTAGGTGGATTCCCTGGCACGCAGGAGGCATGGGAAGCGTTGATTCATCCTGAGGACAGGGCCGAGGCGATCCGGCAAGTGGAGTTGAGCCTCCAATCCGGTGCTCCCGGCCAGGGAGAATGGCGCGTCGTTTGGCCAGACGGGAGCATTCACTGGATCTTGGGACGATGGCAGTCCTTTCGCGACGAATCCGGCAAGCCTGCCCGCGTGACCGGGATCAACATCGACCTCACGGAATTCAAGAAGGCGGAGGATGCGCGACAGAAGCTCGCCGCTATTGTCGAATCCTCGGATGACGCGATCATCAGCAAGGACCTCAACGGGATCGTCACTAGCTGGAATGGCGGCGCCGAGAGGATGTTCGGTTATACGCCGCAAGAGATGATCGGGCGCTCCATTACGACGATCATTCCTCACGAGCTCTACGAGGACGAGAACCGAATTCTGGCGACCATAGGTCGCGGAGACAGGATCGAGCACTTCGAAACCGTGCGCCTGCGGAAAAACGGCCAGCGTGTTGAAGTCTCGCTTACGGTTTCGCCGGTCAGAGACCATACGGGTCGAATCGTCGGCGCAGCCAAGATTGCGCGAGACATTACCGAAGCCAAGAAGGCGGAGCGCGCGCTGCACACCAGTGAAAGGCTGGCTTCGGTTGGCCGGCTGGCGGCAACCGTCGCGCACGAAATCAACAACCCGTTGGAGGCGATCACCAATCTGGTTTTCCTGGCGAAGCATGCCGATTCGCAAGCCAGCGCTGTCAAGTATCTCAGCGCGGCCGAAGAGGAGCTGGACCGGATCTTCCACATCAGCAAGCAGACGCTTGGTTTCTACCGCGAAGCCAAAGGAGCAACCGCTGTTCGAGTCAGCACGATTGCCACCTCGCTGCTGTCCGTGTTCTCTTCCCGGGCGCGAAGCAAGAACATCCAGATCTGTCCCGAGATTAAGGGGGATACCGAAATTCACGCGATACCGGGAGAGATTCGGCAGGTGATTGCCAATTTGCTGAGTAATAGTATCGACGCGGTGGAAAATGGCGGACGCATCCGGATTCGTGTGGCAGCCGCCACAAGCTGGGATAAGAAGCACACGAGAGGCGTCCGCTTGACGGTTTCAGACAATGGGTCGGGCATTCCAGATGAGCTTCGCCAACGACTATTCGAACCCTTTGTCACCAGTAAAAAGGATGTTGGAACCGGGCTGGGCCTCTGGATTTCGAAGAGCATCATTGAAGCACATGGTGGAACGATTCGGCTGAAGAGTTCTGCCAAAGCCGGAGCGAGTTGGACCGCCTTCTCGGTCTTCCTGCCAGCGACTTCCCCGTCCGAACCGGACAACAAAGCTCCCGAAGCAAATCCCACCGGGAATTAGCCACAGCAACTTCCCGCAAGAAAACGGCGGGCTGCCAAGCCCGCCGTTTTGACAGCTCTCTTTTTCCACTGAGATTACGTGAGGTCGTAGCGATCGTTGTTCATCACCTTGCCCCACGCCGCCGCAAAGTCCTTCACAAACGTCTCCTTCGAGTCGTCAGATGCATAGACTTCGGCGAGTGCCCGAAGCTGCGAGTGCGAACCGAAGATCAGGTCGACACGCGTCCCGGTCCACTTCACCTCTCCCGTCTTGCGATCGCGTCCTTCGTAGACGCCATCGGTCGCCGCGGGCTTCCACTCGGTGCCCATGTCGAGCAGGTTGACGAAGAAATCATTCGTCAGCGTACCGGGACGCTTGGTGAAGACGCCGTGCTTGCTTCCGCCGAAGTTCGCGTTCAAGGCACGCAGGCCGCCGATGAGCACCGTCATCTCAGGAGCGGTGAGCTTCAGCAACTGCGCCTTGTCTACCAGATACTCCTCCGGTGAGGTTCCGTTCTTCGTCCGGACGTAGTTGCGGAAGCCGTCCGCCTTCGGCTCCATTACAGCGAAGGAGTGCACATCGGTCTGCTCCTGCGAAGCGTCTGTGCGACCCGGCATGAAAGGAACCTTCACGTTGTGCCCGGCTTTCTTCGCAGCTTCTTCGACGGCTGCGCAGCCGGCTAGAACGATCAGGTCAGCCAGCGAGACCTTCTTCCTGCCGGACTGCGAGTTGAACTCCTTCTGGATTGCTTCCAGCTTCGGCAGCACCTTGGCCAGTTCCGCCGGCTGGTTCACTTCCCAATTTTTCTGCGGCTCGAGGCGAATGCGAGCTCCGTTCGCTCCGCCGCGCTTGTCGGAGCCGCGGAACGATGACGCCGACGCCCATGCCGTCGTGACCAGCTGCGAGATCGACAGTCCGGAGGCGAGGATCTTGGCCTTCAGCGCAGCAGCATCCTTCTCGTCAATCAACTCATGATCGACTGCGGGAACAGGATCCTGCCATACCTGCGGCTCCTTGGGAACGAGTGGGCCCAGATAGCGCGGGATCGGTCCCATGTCGCGGTGCGTCAACTTGAACCACGCCTTGGCGAACGCGTCGGCGAGTTGCTCTGGATGCTCGTAGAAGCGCTTGGAGATCGGCCCGTAAATCGGATCAAAACGCAGTGCGAGGTCTGTAGTCAGCATCTGGGGTGCGTGGCGCTTGGCCTTGTCATGCGCATCGGGAACCAGACCGGCACCGAAACCGTTTTTCGGCTGCCACTGATGCGCGCCCGCCGGGCTCTTGGTGAGCTCCCACTCGTACTTGAAGAGATTGTCGAAGAAGTTGTTGCTCCACTTCGTCGGCGTCGTTGTCCAAGTAACTTCGAGACCGCTGCCGATCGTGGAGTCGCCGTTGCCGCTGCCATAGGTGTTCTTCCAACCCAGGCCTTGCTGCTCGATCGGCGCGCCCTCAGGTTCAGGGCCAACATACTTGCTGGGATCGGCGGCGCCATGCGTCTTACCGAAGGTGTGACCGCCGGCAATCAGCGCAACCGTCTCTTCGTCATTCATCGCCATGCGAGCGAAGGTTTCGCGGATATCCTTTGCCGCCGCGAGGGGATCGGGATTGCCATTGGGACCTTCGGGATTCACGTAAATCAGTCCCATCTGAACCGCAGCCAGAGGATTCGCGAGATCACGATCGCCGCTGTAGCGCTCGTCCGCCAGCCACTTGCCCTCGGGACCCCAGTAGATGTCGTCCGAGGGTTCCCAGACATCTTCGCGCCCGCCGGCGAAGCCGAACGTCTTGAACCCCATCGACTCCAGTGCCACATTACCGGCCAGAACCATCAGGTCGGCCCAGGAGATCTTGCGGCCGTATTTCTGCTTGATCGGCCAGAGCAGGCGGCGCGCCTTATCAAGGTTCACGTTGTCCGGCCAGCTGTTGAGCGGCGCAAAACGCTGTTCGCCGGAGCCGGCACCACCGCGGCCGTCGCCGATGCGATACGTGCCGGCGCTGTGCCACGCCATACGAATGAACAGCGGACCATAGTGACCGAAGTCGGCCGGCCACCATGGCTGTGAATCCGTCATCACGGCGTGAAGGTCTTTGATCACGGCATTCAGGTCGAGGCTCTTGAATTCTTCCGCGTAGTTGAACTGCTTGCCCATCGGGTCGGACTTGGGAGAGTGCTGGTGCAGGATATTGACGTTCAGCTGATTCGGCCACCAGCTCTCAATCTTCTGAGGCTTAGGTCTGCCGTTGCCGTGCGCCACCGGGCACTTTGATTCAGTTGATGAGGTTTGCTGAGTACCGGGGACAGTGGCCCCTGCTGCGGTCGCGAGTTCCTTCTCCATGATGTTCCTATCCTTTGAATTAGTAATAAAACTGTTTACGAACTACAAATCCATTTCTGCTTTCTCGTTCGCGCCATCAGCGGAAGGCTACGCTTGCTGAGCCGCGCCAGCATTGGTTAGTCACACACCACGACTCTTAACGCGACTCCTGCCGGAAGCGCACTTGGTACAGAGCCCGCGGAAAATCAGTTCGCACTCACGAAGCACCCGCTTGCCGAGCGCGCCCTTCGCAGGCCGAGGCACGTCGTACCACTCCAGGTCTTCAACATTGCCGCAGCGGTCGCAGATGAAGTGGTGGTGCGGCATGCCTGTGGCATCGAAGCGCGCGGCACGCCCTTCGGCGGCCACTTCCCGCACCAAACCCGCGCGCACCAGGTCCCGTAAATTGTTATAGGTTGTAGCCCGGGAAGAGCGCGGATCCACGCGATTCACGGCTTGGAAGATTTCCGCAGCGGTGGGATGACGGTTCTGCTCCATCAGGAACGCCATCACGGCGTAGCGCTGCGGAGTGCACCGTAGCCCGCTGCCCTCCAACGACCGCTTAATCGCCTCGGCGTCCATCACATATTTAGATTATATCTAATATGACATTTTGTCGAGACTTCGCTCCCGGCTGCCAGCGGACAAATCGGGCAACCGCCGTACTAGGTGACCTCATCGACTGGCTGCCGGAACCTTCACATCATCGCAGTACATTGAACCGTAATAGAGAAATTGATGCACTGCGCTGCGCGGATAAATCATGCCGACGCTTATTCCCTTCCCACTCGCCGGCTTCGCGTTCAGTTGCGCATTCACACCAACCCAGTAGGTAGGAATGTTCAGGGCCTTGTAGCGCTCGACCACCTGGTCGCGCAGCTTCGGATCAAAATGCACGCCATACTTGTCGATGAGGGCTTTGAGCGCAGTGTAATCGCCTTCCGCCTTGGTGCGCATCAACTCGGTTAGAAGCATGCCAACGCCCTGCTTCATCTTCTGATAGTCGGTGACCTCGACATAGGTTTTGCCATCACGGTCGAACATCCGGATGGCTCCGGTCTTGTCCATGATGTAGTTGGCAATCAGAGCGCGGTCGCGCTCATGGTCTTCTTCGATGGTATCGCCGCGAGGAATTCTGCGCAATTGCGTCAGCACCACGAGGGCAGCCGTGTCGTACATGGATTTCGCGACTTCGTCCTGGTCACCTTCGATAAGTCCCAGCTGCTTCAGCTTGGGATCCCAAGCATTCCACAGCGCGGAGAGATCGGCACGCGCTTCTTCCATGGCAGAGTAATACTCCTTCAGGTACGGCTCAGAGCCGCCTTTCATGCGCTCGCTCAGCTTGCCGGAACCATGACCAATGACTTCATGCAATGCCGTCATGAGTTCATCGGCCTGCTGGCCATACTGAATTTCGCGCTGGATCACGGCCTGGCTGGCGCCAAATTCGTCGATCGACTTAGGCCCGGCCGCGGCCGTCAAAGCGCGACTGCTGCCCGTGAACAGGAAATTCTTGCTGCCATACTTCTCATGGATCTCGTTTTCATTGGGCAGGTTATCGCCAATAGTCCCTACGTTGAAGTCGCCGGTTTCAACGATCGTCTCGATCGCTTTCACGGTCGGCGGTGTGAATGCAGTTTTCTTATACTTCGCATCCCACGGCGCCTGCTGTTCAAAATAATCCGCGTTCTGCGCCAGCTTCTCCATTTTGGTAGTTAACCCCACGTCGGTGACGCTGACGAAGGCCTGCGAGCTGGCTTTCATGCCATTCGCATCACGGTAGATCTCGATGAAGTTGTTGGCGAAATCGACTTTGGCGTTGTTTTGCACCCACAGCGTGTCGAACTTGATCAGGTCGTCGTATGCGCCTGTCTGGTAATAGCGAATCAGAGCCGCGATCACAGCGGCCTGCTGCGGATCGGCCACGGCTTGCGCTTTCGCAAGATAGTCGTTCGCGCGCTTGAGGAATATCGCATAGAGTCCGGGCGGCACCGAGCCGTCCGGCGTTCCAGCGCGATAGACTTCCTCCTTCAGCGTGCCGTCAGGTCCCTTCACGACGCGTGAATTCAGCGGATACTTTGCGTTGAAATCCTTCAGGTCAGCCAGCGTAACGCCGGGTCCATAGAACGTGTTCGCGCTTGACTCGACGATGTCCTTTCCACCCTGTGGGCTCTTAGCTGTCGTCATCGGCTGGAAATCCGGATCGAACAGAGACTGCTTCAGCTCGTTGAGTTCCTTGTTGAGCGCGTCGGTCCCGGTGATGGCTGGAAGATCGGCGTAGGACGAGCGGAACGCGCCATTCTTCTGTGCCTGCAACGCAGCTTTCTGCAACTCGTCAAAAGTAAAGTCGGGCAGAAATTTTTGCGACGTCAGATCGTTGTGATTGCCTCGATTGCCCCAGAAGAGCTTGGCGTAGTCGGTAATCTTCGTCATCGTCGCCGGATCAATCCCTTGCGAATGAGAGACGATCTCTTCCAACATCCGCTTCTCACGCAGTCCAAACCACGACAGTTGGTCGTAGATGATGGGATCAATGGCGATGGCCGCCTCGGTGAGCCAGTACGCCAATTCTTTCGCCTGCGGAGTCAATGCGCGGAAGCTCTCAGCGTGGATCTGAACGAATCCGGTGTTCCCGACGCGGTCGACGAGTTCGCCGGGAGATGTGTTGTTATTCTGGGCTGGTTTGGGTGCCTGAGCCTGGGAAGCAACGGGAATCATTAAAGCTGTAACTAGGAAGACAAGTGCGCAAATGCGCAATTTCATTCCAACCTCCGCAGAATCTAATGCCTGGATGAACGAACCATGGTAAATCAGGCGGAGGCAGAGTGCTGTGATGGCCGCGTTTCTCAGAAACACCGACGCACCGGATCATCCGTAACTTATCTCGCCCGGTCGTGGGCCAATAGGTAAGCGATGGTGTCCAGTAGGACGTTCGGCGGCTCACCTTTCGCAAGGAACCCGTCCGCAAATTCAAGGCCGTCCGGTTTCTCCATGGCGGCAGAGATGATGAGAATGGGGACTCCTGGTTTAAGATCCTTCATTTCTCTGGCGATCTCGGTACCTGACTTGCCGCTTAGAAAGTGGTCGGCGATCACCAACTCGATAGGGTTTTGCTTGAAGACTTCCAAGCCATCCTCGCCTGATTTAGCCGTTAGCACGCTGTAGCCTTCGCGGCCGAGCAGCAGCGTTCTAACACGCAGTGCGATCTCCGCGTCATCAATACACAATATGAGCGGAGGCTTTGCAGCGGTAGACAATGAAGCCGAGTTCATGGCCCGTTCCTTCGCTGCCCTGGGAAAGCTGCGGGCAGGTGCAGGTGATCGGCCTAGATGCCAGCCAGCTTTTCAATGGCAGACATATTCTGGATCAGCAGGGTGGAACCACGCAGTTCCGCAATGCGTCGTTTGCGAAAAGTGGCGAGAGTACGGGTTACGGTCTCGCGCGACATGGCGATGATTTGCGCAATCTCATCATGGGTCAATGCAACCTTAATTCCGTGAGCTCTGGCTTTGCCAGAGTCGTCTTGCGACCATTCCAGCATTAGGCGGGCAATTCGCTCAGTCGCTGTGCTCATAGTGAATGAGCGAAGCTGCTGATATGCGTGTTGGCACTCACGGCTCATGTATATTGCTGCCTGCATGCAAACATCGCCGTGTTCCGTCAGAAAGTGGAGGAAGTCATCCCGTTTAACAAAGTTTAGTTGGCAAGGTTGACCGGTTTCCGCAGATGTTTCATAGGGAATTCCTGATACAGTTGCGCTCAGACCTAAGATCTCCCCCGGCTGGGCAACCTTCAATATCATGGTCTGGCCGTCTCTTGAACTAGCCGACAACTTCACACGGCCCTTACAAAGGATGTAAATGCCGCGACATACTTGCCCCTCAACAAAAAGAGTTGCGCCGGCAGGGTGTACCAGCGTGAACTTGAGCCGTTGAAAGACTTCCATAACTGGTTTCGGCAAATGGCAGAAAAAGCCCTCCGAACACAGCTTGCAGGAGAGACAGTCTTCGACTAGTTCCATCCCATATGGTGAATGCATTACATCCTCGCTGTCGGAAGACCCCATTTGCCGGAGAGCCTCTGGCAGTGGATGTGGGGAAATTCGCGTTCTCTCTATGGTGGGCCGACTGCCAAGGCTCTGACGGTATAATCCCCGTACAATACAATCTTCGACTGGGGCAAAGCTGTTCAATACTGCTCATCCTCGAAAAAAGGAATGGCTTTACTCTGGCCGCCGATCGCAAGCCCGCCGGGGAAATAAGAATCGGCCTATCTCTCAGAGAATAAAGGTACTTCGTCGTCAAAGGCTGCTCTGACGCATCCTTCTTGCAGCCTACTGTGAGATGGGTGTGCGAGCGTTGTTCGTTTTTGCGTGGGCCTCACCCACCGTAATCGTACGACCCGCCATGAGCGAACCATTCAAACCCAGGATCGCTGCTTGTGCGTCCTTGTCCGCACCCATTTCCACGAAAGCGAATCCACGCGGAGCGCCAGTCGTTCGGTCCATTATGATGTTTACTACCTCAACGGGCCCGTAGCTTCCGAATGCGGTCCTAAGATCCTGCTCGGTTGTGCCTTTTTCCATATTTCCGACATAAAGGTTTTTCATGGTTTCCTCGGCTCTGTGAGGATAGCTGAAACAAGCTCAGCTTAATCCTCAGGGAAACTAAGACGGGTGGTCGTCTCAGAACAGCAATTGTGTGGGGAGTGAAGGTACATCGTCCCCGTGATTTCTCCGGAAGACGAGAGATTAAAAAGGTGGGATTGTGCTCCCACAAGTACTCCAAATACACGTCTCAACGATGTCTGGGCATTAATTCGCAGCAAGCCGCCGCTTTGGATCTAAGGTCTGTCTTTCACCTGTAGTTACTCTCCTTGTCGTCGGCTTTGCCGTTATGGTCTAGCCAATTCAGCAGAGAGCGTATGCTTCCCTGCGCCAACGCCACACAGGAATCGCCCGCGCCATAGTAGACGTTGAGGGTGTCTCCGTCGGGGCTTATCGTGTGTCCACACGGGAACACCACGTCGTGCACATCGCCTCCGTGCTCATAGTCGGCTTCTGGTCCGAAGATCCAGGAATCGCCGCGCAACAAGCAAACGTCTGGCTTCTGCATGTCAAACAAAGCCAGGCCAACCCGGTATAACGAGCCGGAAGCCGTCTGCTTTACTCCGTGGTAGAGCACGAGCCAACCTCGCGGAGTTTCTATGGGTGGCGACGAGAGACCGATCTTGTTTGCATCCCACCACGCACCCTTGCGCGCCTCCATCATCACTCGATGGCCGCCCCAATGACGCAGATCGGGAGAATAAGAAATCCAGATGTGAGCCCCTAAAGGAGTCATAGGTCGGTGGATGAGTGCCCATAGTCCACCGATCTTGCGCGGCAAAAGGGCCGCATCCTTGTCATCTGCCGACATGATGACGCCATAGCGTTCAAAACTTCGAAAATCTTTGGTCAGCGCCAGCGAGACTCCCGGACCACCTTTGGAATAGGAGGTGAAGGCCACGGCATATTGCTGCAACTCTGGAACGTAGGTGATACGCGGATCCTCGATGCCCCAAAGCTCTTCTGGATACTTATCTGGATTGGGCATGAGGGTTGGTGTTGGATCAATATTCCATCCGTCCACACCGTTCGCAGACCGCGCTGCGCACAGATGCGAGAGACCGCGGCGATCCTCAACCCGGCAAAGCAGCAGCGTCGTTCCGTCCTCCAGCAATGTTGCTCCAGCGTTAAACACGCTATTGATCCGATAGGGCCAGTCCTTACTGGTTAGGATAGGGTTGGCGGGATGCCGTTGCAGCAGAAAGTCGGTTGAATCGATAGAGCCGATCGCGTCGATAGCTAAGGTCATAGGTTACTTCTCATAACATGAAACTGATTCCGAAATGTCTGAGCGCAGAAGCACCGGAATCGCGCCGGCACTCAGTTCAAGTGCTGTCCGGGGATTTGAACGTCCTGGAGCTGCCGCATCTCCAGAAGCGCCATCAAGAAGGACAGCGTGGACTCCGCTCCCTGATTCTCGTTTGCCCGATCAGGATGAAGGCCATCTCGACAGCCACCGGTGCTGTCGTCGTACAGGGCAGTTTTCAGGTCGTTATCTCCCAGGAACCAATTGAACGCAGTCCACGCTTGTGCGCGCCACCATTCATCGCCAGTCGCACGATACGCTTGCAGGCATGCAGAGACTGTCGCACTTGCTTCCAGAGGCTGCTGATCGAAGCGGGCTTTCCCGCCAGCCTTCTTGCTATAAAAACCCTGCGACCCGATAGGTACAAAGTGTCCGTTCATGGTGCAGCGTTGTTGTTTCCCAAGCCACTCCAATGACTCCAGGCCTGCCGTGAGCCACTCGTCATTCGAGGTGCGCGAGCCTGCCAGCAATAAGGCCTGCGACAAACGTGCGTTGGAATAGGCCAATCCCTCTTCAAACCAACTCCAATCCTGCGTGCGAGTGATCTGATAGATGTTCAGCAACTTGTTGGCAAGAAGATCTCGGTGCCTTTGCGCGGACCGGTCTCCGGAGAATCGGTCCAGATATTCCTGAATTCCGAATAAAGAAAATGCCCACGCCCGGGGACTGGTGAAACTCAGAACCGCCGGAACGGCGAGTTCAAAGAGACGCCCCGCTAGTCCTCTTAGGTTTTCATTACCTGTCTGATGGATTGCGGTTCCTAAAGACCACAAGGCCCGGCCGTGACTGTCTTCGGATCCTTGCGGCTCCTGCCACTCCCGGTCGTAGCTCAGAAAGTTGCGGAATCTTCCATTGGCCGGGTTGAAGGCAAGCCATAAGAATGCGAGGTATCGCGAAGCCAGCGTTTTCGGGAATTCCGCATTCATCGCATCAGGCTCGGCAAGGATCGAAACGATCAGGGCTCGGGCATTATCGTCCGTGGCGTAGCCTTCGTGATAATTGGGCACGGCGAATACGGCATGTTGCAGCATGCCGGTGTCGTCAGTCATGCGACTGAGATGATTAAGCTTTACCGGCGGCAAGCTGTCGACGCGACTGGCTAAGACGGCGTTTGGGCTGACCAGACGAGGGTTCCACATGCGTTCAGCTCGCGCTCTCTGGAAGGTGCGCATATAGTCTTGCGCCACACTTTTCCAGATCATGTTGCGCGAGTATAGGTAAGCGCGTTTGCGCATAGCGTGCCGTTCAGCCTCATTTTCCAGCAGCTGAATCGTCTGTTCTGCGATCGCATCCTGGTCGTTGAACGGAACTATTACGCCACGCCGCTGATCGAGAAGTTCAAGCGCGTGCCAATAGGGAGTCGAGATGACCGCTTTACCCGCACCCAGAGCATATGCCAAAGTTCCGGAAACAACCTGCGCCTCATTCCTGTAAGGTGTGATGTAGATATCGGCTGAGCCGATGAATTCCATCATCTCCTCAGGACTGACGAACCGGTTGTGAAATATGACGTTGTTCTCCACACCGAGATCCTTGGCGAGCGTCTGCAATGATTCCCGGTATTTGTCGCCCTCGCGCCGTCTGATATGAGGATGTGTGGCGCCGGCGACGATGTACATAACGTTGCTGTTGTGAGACAGAATGCGCGGCAGAGCCTGTATGACCGTTTCAACTCCCTTGTTCGGCGAGAGCAAGCCGAAGGTCAACAGGACTGACTTGCCTCCCACTCCGAATCGGTCCTTGTAAAAGTTAGGATCGACAAACGCCAGGTTGGGCACGCCGTGCGGAATCACATCAATCTTAGACGCCGGAACTTGGAAGATCTCCCGCAGAAACTGCGAAGAATGCTCGCTCATCACGATAAGGCGGTCGGAGAGTTCTGCGAGTTCCACCATGACGCGATGTTGGTCGGGGTTCGGATCGCGCAGCACGGTATGTAGCGTGGTAACGATCGGCATCCGGAGATTCCGCAGCAGCTCCAGGATGTGGCTTCCGGCCGCTCCTCCGAAAATTCCATATTCGTGTTGCACGCATACCAGATCGACGTTAGTGAAGTTGAGAAACTCGGCTGCGTCTCCGTACGACGATAGCTTCTCTTCGGTTAACTCGAATCGGACCCGCTCAGGGTAGTCGTATTCGGAGTCGGGATCATTCACCGGCAGAGCAAACAGGCGCTCAGTCCCATACTCGTTTGAGACAGCATCACACAAGTCCGTCGTAAAAGTGGCAATACCGCATTGCCGGGGAAGATAGTTCCCAATGATTGCGATTCGGCTCGGAAGCGAGAGATTAATCGTCGGATCGAGTACCGGCACGGACTTGATCGGATGCGGCAGTGGCCCGGCAATGTTCAATGGCCTTCTGAAGGGTAGTGTCTTAGGTAACGACATGGGTTTCCTGTCTGCTCGGGGTGCTGTTAGGTTGGCGAGCGCTGATCCGCGGGGTCTCCCGCGCTAGAAGGCCTCGGCTTACCGATTGTTTGATTGCGGACTTAAGAAACAACCCTGCTTGATAACTCTCTCATCCCGATGTCGGCTGGGTCTGAGCAATAGTGACCACTTCACTCTCCCCCGCATGCTTGCTGGGCTCTAAGGCACAGTCTTATCCTGACGATAACAAGCTCCACAAGCCACAAAACACTTATCGATTCGCAGTTATCTTGGGAGCAGGTCTTTGAGGCCGATGAGAATCGACACCGGCAGTCGCAACGTCCGTCGCACCGGGTCGTTCGCGGTGATCGCGTGGACCGCAACTCCGTCCCCGTCGGGAAAGGGGTCAGAAACGATCTGAAATCGTTGGCCGTACATGCGAATTTGGTGCGTAACACCGTAACCGAGTTCCTTAATCCTTGAACAGTCTTCCGCGGGTGTTCTGCCGCTAGCGTACGTCATGATCTAGTCCGTTTCTGTTCTTCGTGGGATGTTTGAGGTGCGGCTATCTAAACGATGGTCTTACCTGCACTATTCTTGCGTGCCATTAAATGAGCCTCCGCCGCGAGCCAGTCTTCTACCGAATGATCCGCCGAGAGGCGGCGATGCTCGGAGAGTCGACCCTCGTAGAGCTGATACGCATGAATGCGAACCTCGTCCTCTGAGATCGCGGTGGGAACTTCTGTTCTTGCCGAGGTTGCTAACCTTGCTAAAGACTGCGCTCGTTTGGAAGGTGAGGAAGGTTGTCTGACTCCGACTCTGGGATCAATCACGGTATGCTCCGGTGACTGTTGCAACTAAGAGGGGAAGACTTCAGAAGGGCTGACTTAGTTCAGAGAGTCTGAATTGGAATGAAAATCATTCTCACTTTCAGACTACGCTGACTAAACCGCGCTGTCAACGTAGAGATTATAAGACGGTATAAGATCGACAGTTATGGAAATGATTAGACCCTGGAAGTAGCCCATCGCTGAAACATGGGCAAATAGCGTCGTCTTTGGCAACCTAGACAGCGACCGGGGCAAATCAGGAATCGCGGCAAGAGGTGCTTTTCAATCCATCCCTCCGGAGGCACTTCCTTGAATTGGTCTCCTTTACACACACGACAGTGAACTAAGAATAGGGTCATTTGTGAGAACCAACTCCTCCAGCGTCGATCATTAGCTTCTTCATCTCTCCGTCGACCTGGGAAAGAGAAATCGCAGTCAACGCGCCACTTCATCGCACGGTAGTTTTCGCTCCGGCCGCGAAGGACCTTGCCTCTGCCGATGTCAGTCCGGCCTGGTCGCACGTGGTATAGCCGCTAGCGCATGCCATGTAATTGCGCTGGTGGTCGGCGACCGCGACGTCGGTTGATTCCTCAGGCGATAGCTCCGAGCGATCGCACGTTGACCAGCCGTCCCAGCAAGCAGAAAGGTTGCGTCTGCGTTGAGCTAGCTTTACTTCGCTCAGCTCGGATGGACTTAGCTTCGAAAGTTCGCAGGGGGACCACCCGCTCCAGCAATTGGAGCTGTTTCTCTGCTTCTCCGCCACGGCGACGCCGGCAGCTTCGGACACCGTCAACTCAGAGTACTGGCAAGTTTTCACTCCGCTCCAACAATCGGCTACCGCTTGCAGATGAGCAGCAGCCGCGACCGCGAGTAGTTCGGACGGAGTCAGTACGGACGGGTCGCACGAGCTCCAGGCGTTCTCGCAATCAATTGTATTTTCCTTGTGCCTGGCGAGAGCTACCTCATCCTTTTCGGCTTGAGTCAGTGCCGAGCGATCACAGGAGTCCCAGCCATTTATACAAGCGAATAGGTTCTGATCCTGCCTGGGAGACTGCGGAGACTGCGCCGACACTAATGCTGAATAGCAGCTCAGGGACAGTATCAGTAAGGGACAGATTATTCGCAACAGGCCCTTCATGTGTCCACTATTTGAGCGCGATAGCGTCGCAAGCATTCACCAATTATCCGCCCGGCGAGCTCACCAAAGCTGTTCAACATTGCTCAGTGAGCAGTTCTGCTCAGACGATCGCAAGTCTGCGGGATACCATTGCACGATAGCTGCTTAAGGATGGGAGACGCCCTTGCGCGTCGTTGGCTTCTGCGGTCTGAGCCGTCGCGCTAGTTCTCGTAGGCGCATAGACTCTGCTCGCAGGTCTCGCCCTTGCTGCATCAAGGCCTCGGATTGCCTAAACAGATTTGCAGCGGCTTCTTCAAGTATCCTTGCTTCTGTAAGCTCTTTTTCTGGTGTGACTACCATATTCCAAGTTTACGCCGAACCGAAGCGCGTTCACGACCCGGTGGAAATCAAAGCTCAGCACTACCGGCTGGCAGTTTGGGTTGACATTTGAGTCCGAAAGGCCTACGGTCGAGAATTGAGTGAGTAGTTCCTTTTCTCTTTCAGGTTTTCTGATCTGAGTCAGACCATCTGAAGTCGCACCTCTTAGCACACCTACAGCCTTACTGAGGTTGCAATGTTTGCTCGCAATGTATCCCTGCGTGTGGGGCCGAATACGCTCCCCCAGAAGATGCCCAGGTGAGTGTCTCCTGTTTGATCTAGCGGAAGGTGAGCTCCAATGGCAAACCAAATACAAACTGGCACGATAATGGTTCAGCAATTAGCAAGCTTGCGGCCGCTCGGAATAGAAAGCGAGCCCTACTCTGGAAGTTGGCGGTCATTAGGGGTACTCGAGAGCTCAGGTTTGGATCGCAAACTTAGGGATGCGGGGTGGAAGTTGTTTTTCATGGCCTCCGAACATAGGGCAGTAGTTCCGGCCTGGGGCGGGCAGAGAACTCTGCGCCGAGGAGTTAAGCGGCTACTCGCACAAACCCGGGCACAACATTTCAACTGTCTGGAACTGACCCAAATACTCACGAAACGATTCCTGGGAATTCCGTATGTATCGATAGCCGCGCACTCCCGTCATATTCAACTAGGCTCTCACATCCAATCGGTGGAGCAGCGCACCCAGGATGGGCGCGACGGTGCCGGGGATCAAAGGCTGATCAATCAATAGCAACGATTCAGTAGGAGATGGCAATGAATTGGGAACAAGTTGAAACGAAATGGGGCAACTTAACAGACTCTGCCAAGGAAAACTGGAGTAAGCTTACGGATCATGATCTCGATGAGATATCCGGCAAACGAGAGCAACTTATAAGCAAGATCCAGGAAACATACGGAACCACAAGGCGAGAAGCCGACAAGCAAGTTTGGGACTGGGGTAAAAGCGTGGAGCGAATGAAGAAGAAAGTTGCTTAGCTGACTGAGCCCAATCGAGATAACGTTCACACTGCAAGGCGAACGGTTCCCACATGCAAATCGGTGATCTGACCAGGGCGCAAAGATTGGCGGTATCGTGTCCTTCTTGTGGAGCTGCGCCGCAAGAGCGTTGCTGTCAGATCGGTAGCGGCGCTTTTCGCCAGGAAGAGCACCTCGCCCGGTTGTTGGCCGCGGCGGGACAAGAAATGCCCTCTCGTTTGCCACAAATCTCAGCCCGACCGGAGGGCGTCGGTGCTGTTTCTGTCCACCGCACTGGTATCAATCGGGCCGATTGAAAGCTATGACAGCACCAGCTATGTGAAATGGGGCGAAGGCGACGAAGCTGGCCTTGCCGACGAAAGTAGAAGAAATCAAGAAAATAACTAAGGAGAGTAGCATGGCACCCAAGGAAGAAAGCTCAGAACCAACCGCAACGTCTGCTCCGACACCACCACATGCGAAACAGTATGTTTCTCGTTGGCACACGGCCGAAGAGCGCGCCACGGCCCTGAGAGCCAAGAAGCAGAGAAGACGCGCGGCGCATAGGATTAGTTTGGGAAGATCGCATACCAACGGTTAGCACTTGAGAGATTCTTTTTTTTTGAAATGTCGATAGGAGTTACCACTAACGTGGCTGATAAATACTGCTACGGGTGAAACTCGGTTGGTACTACTGTGCGCAGCTGCAGCAACAACGACGCTAACGGCAATAGGACATTAAAGTTGCGGGACCCCGCCGCCACATCCGTAGTAAACCAAATTGGATTAACTTGATCCTCGCAATGCAGGACGCGACAGTTTCGTCTTATAGTCGCTAGTATAGTTGTAGACAATCTTGTGGATGGTTGCGCCCGCAAAGTTCGCCAGATTTTGCGAGCTTTCGACTGTCTGAAATGAAACGGTAGGCACGAGGAGACTCGAACTCCTGACCCTACCGTGTCAAGGTTCGCTTGACCCATACTTACTTACAACAACTTCTATGTTCTTTGGACCACAGCCAAGCCCCTCCAATTACGCGTAAGACGAGAACAATGTGGGCTGGAATCGGAAGCGACGAGTCTCAGGTGCCTGAACGCTCGCGCGTTTTTGGATTCTATCCGCAAATTCGGTCGGTCAACGTCAGTAATCACTTCGCAACCGAAGCGTTCGCCTCACTAAGTATCAGAGAGTTGTTGCCCATCTTGAGTTGGACGGGCGTGTCCCATACCAGTGCCTGATTGTTGTACCGCGTGGAAATCATCAGGTAGTAGGTCCCGGCAGGAACGGCGGTCAACGTTGCTTTGCCATTGGCGTCGGCACGAACGGCCGAAGCGGCATCAGCGTTCACCGCGGCCATGATCTTCTGGCAGTCCGGTGTACGATTGCCGCACGCATTGCCCAGCACCTTATACGGCGATACACCTGCGGGAACCTGCACATTCGCCTTTGCCATAACGCTGGCGAAGCTCTCGCGCAGCAGAACGTAAGGATGGTTGGCAAGAGGATTCGGACTTCCCGGTTGGGCTTGTAGACCCGAGCTGATCACCAGGACTGCGTTGCCGCCTGAGGTCGTGCTTCTCGCCGATGGAGCTGCTGCATTGGAAGCGGCCGGCGCTCTGCCTCCCGCAGGAGAAGACATCGCGGCTCCCGACGTAGTCGCCGACGATGACGCGGAGGAAGGCCTTGACGGCATCGGAGCCGCGTTGGCCGCGGCCAGCGTCTCAAGATTGCAGGTTGCACTGATCGGAGCAAAGGTTAATCCTCCGTGGCCATTGCTGCCCGTAATCGTTCGCCCGTTAACTGCAAACTGTCCCTGGCCGGGATCGAGTTCGCCGTCGGTTTTGATGGAAAGCACCAGCGGATGCGCGGGATCCTCGATTCTTACTGCGGCCTGCGCGCCGTTAGCTCTGACAATGTAGGGGTAGGCGCGCGCAACTTTGCCGCATCCCACAATGGCGGAGTCGGGATAAAACTCAATACTCAAACCGCTAAAGCCTTCATACGTTCCGCGCATGCGCAATCCCAGCGTCGTGTCCTTCGCCGCGGCCGGCGCGGTCAGAACCGGCTGGGTGCAATTGGCGGTCTTGGGAATGTAGGACACGGTTGGTCCGGAATAGGTCGGTGTGGCCGGCTTGTAGGTGCTGAACGTGTTAGTGCTGGTGGTGTAGTAATACTGGCCGTTCTGCCGCAGCGTGGAATCCTGCGCGATTCCGCTGGAACTCGCTTCCAGCGGCGTGTACTCGTGTGTGGTCGTCTCGGTATGCGATTCCCAGGTACCTTGTCCCGCACTGTACGTACCGCCTCCGCCCGAGCTCTTTGCAATGAAGCCGTCAATCGTGATCGGCCCGGAGCCCACCAGCGTTCCGTCGGGTCTTCCAGTCAGTACAAGATTTTTCGGCTTGGTTTGAATCGTGATGACGGGAAGGTTGTGGTTCAGTTCGACGGTGTAATCCAACGGCTCGCTGTTGAGGAAAGAACACGCGGTGTTGGCGGAACGTGAATCAAAATCGATCAGCCATCCCTTGCCTTGATAACGGCCGGCCAGACTCACGCCCGGTTCGCCCTCGTGCACCGCTCCCGGCAGCAGCATGTTGATCGCGGAAGCAAGAAAGTTTGAAAAGATCTTGCCGGTGCACAGACCAGAAGCGCGGCCGGCCGCGATGCAGCGATACATCTGGCGCTCTTCCGCGGAGAGCGCGTGCCCTCCATTGATCGCCGCCTCCCATTTGGCATCCGAGTCATCCAGTTCGTCATTCGCCTTCTTGATGTTGGCGGCGAGCTTCTGCGATTGCATCCTCTGGAAATCGTTCGCCCTGCGGACTTCGTCGGATGACGGTTGTTTGCACGTCGGCAGCAGCTTCTTCAGCGAGCCGCGACTTTCGTAGGTGTAGACCATCAGCCCATTCTTTTGCGGGCGGTCGGGATGCGCCACCATGCAGTTAGCGCTGTCGGACAGGTCGCGAATATTGCAGTTTTCAACATACAGGCGCTCACCGTTACAGACAAAGGTTGCGCCGAGCTGCACGTCATCGGCACGCAGCTTCGCGTAGAAAAGCGTGGTCAGAATCGCCAGCGCGCAGACGACTGAGCGAAAGGTCACGGGAGTGCACCTCGGCGTTTTTGTATGAGCGGACTGCACGGGAACCCTGGGTGGGCCGGATTATACAACCAGTTAGTACAGTTGCTTTGTAAAACCGGAGAGGCGAACGCCAAGCAATGGATTTGCGAGGCTATTCCGGCGAGCCGCAGGAGGTATCTGTGTGCGGTGTTGGCCTCCTGCCAATTTATGTCGTCTTCAACCCTCCGATCGTCGGCAACTCGGAGGTAACCGGAACGAGACTCACACGGATTAGCAATGGCAGGCCAGCTTAGCGCCTACGAGTGTATCCTCTCCCGTGATACAGGATCCGCCCGGATTGTCACTTGACGAAAACAGGCCTTTATCATTCGCTACTTGGGCTGGCAAGCTGAAAGACGTTTGGGCACTTGCCCGCGCTGGATCCAAATCCGCGAATAGGTCCCTATACGCCCAGATGAAAGGCATTCATAAACACCGGCCGACTTATCGATGCGAATCCAACGATAACGAGGATGGGCTAGTTTCCGGATGGTCCCCAATCCAAAAAAATGCCGGGCCGCAGCCCGGCATTCTTGGGGGACAAGCTCCCATGGCTTGCCCAATCGCTCCTGCTTAGCGTCGACATTGCTCAGATGGTGGTGCCCGCCGGCGTTACTCGACCGGGAGGGGAGGATGCGCTATACAAGCCATCCCAAGGTCGGGTATTCCGGCGGCGCATGCGATTAGCTGAATTCGCGTTTCGCCCAAGTCGACGACTACGCCGCCGCATTGGACCCAACTCCATCCTAGACATCTCTGGCTACTTCGCGCTGTAGTTTACGTAACGGCGGAGGCGGCTCGATCGCCTGACGCGACCGTAGACCAGCTTTCCTAAACGCCAGAGGGGGCGTTGCTTCTCAGGTGTCTGTACGAGCACTAAGTACCGTTCCCGCAGATTCCGTCGTGGTTTGTGCGCCCCAGACAGATTGGAATCATTGCGCGTCGTTTGGAGTCTGCTACTTCCGACCAAACAAACTTTTGGCGCTTCAAGATTCACAGGGCCATCATCCGCAGAGTGGCTACCGAACGACCTCGGTGTTTGCCGCGCGTTGTCCTTCCAATGTAACGGCTGGAACGCTGAATGCTGACATTCCAGCCATTGCGTCGGCATTAGCAACCGATAGCCCCGTCGCGCGACAGTCTGGATATACCGTGGGCAGTTGGCCGAGTCTCGGAGTGCGCGCCGAAGCTTCAGGATTGCAGCATTAATACTGTGGTCGAACTCAACGATGGTACCGTCGGCCCACAGCTCCCTGCAGATTTCTTCGCGAGTCACAATTTCGCCATCGCCCTTCAGCAGCATCAGAAGAATCTGCAACGGCTGCTCCTGCAGACGAAGGGTTTTGCCACCTCCCGACAACTCACCCGCACGGAGATCCAGTTCGAACTCACCCAGCCGCACCCGTGTGCCTTGCACTTGTGCGCCTTGCCGTTCGTCATTCGTCGATCTTGAAAGCATGATGCGCCTCCCGTGGGCAAAGTTCCGCTTCGTGCGATGGCCGTCTGCAGGGAGCGCGCCCAGGAAGTCTGGGGTACAACAATCGTGAACAATACTTCCGGCCATCCTCGAAACTCCGCCCTTATCCCTTAAAGTGAAATGCAGCAGGAAAACGGCTCACGAGAATGGAGATTTTGTTGGATCCGGTGGAGGTGTGGTGATTTGACTAAGGCGGGGATTAGCGGGGCGAGGCCGGCCAGCCTTCGCTTTCGAAGAATGGCATAGCGGAAGAGTCGGGCCGCTCAAGGTCGGCGATCAATGCCGCTAGTCCTATCTTTCCTCGATACAAGCTGTATGGGATCTGCGACCCGGAACGCTCATCCGCCAGCCTTGCCTCTCGCAGCGCACGCATTGCCATGGCCGAGGCGTGTTCCAGCCATAACCGATCTCCGGTGTGCTTATAAAGATGCATCTGACTATAAGCCTTGCCGGCAAGGCCGCAGCATAGGTCGTAGCCCTCGTCCCGCGGATGACAAACATCCCGGCCGGCGCCCTCCGCCAAAGCGAGCCAGTGAGGCTCGCGCAGGAGGCGGTGCGCCAGGCTCCAGAGATGTACGTAACCGGCGCTGCCATTGCACCAGCTTCCGAAGTTCGGGCTGTTCGGCAGTGCTTGGAACGGCCACCAGGCGGAGGATTCGTACCAGCGAACTTGCTCAGCGAGTTGTTGCAGCCTGATTTCAAGGTTGGCCGGTGCAGGCGCGTGCGCGGAGTTCATCCATCGCAGCGTGACATAAAGATAGCCCGCCCAACCGTGCGCCATGCCGAGACACATATCGGGGCCGGACTCGGCAATCGCCGGCATTCGATCGAACTGCTCCCAGAGAGACGCGAATAACCGGTTACCGGCTTCCACCAGTTGTTTCTGAGGCGAGGCAGGCTCCCAGCCAATCGCGTCCAACAACAGCGACATCGCCAGCAGGGTGCTCGATCGTCCGTTCGTTATGTCTAAATTGCCGCACCTTTGATGCGAAAGCTCAAGGAAGCGTTCCACCGCGACGCCGCGAGCATGCAGATCGCCCGTGCTGTGTGCCAACAGCGCTTCCAGGCACGCTATCCCTGCAGGCGTGTGATACGGCGAGACGCGCCCGACCGTTTCCGGAGTTACTTTCATCTCGGGTCGATAGAACCCAGTCTCCGGGTTATCCCCCGCCGCGCGATCCAGCCAGCGGGCGGCGAGGGCGCATAGCCGAGCATCCTCGCGGACGGACGCAATCCGCAATAGCACACAAGCGATGCCCGCAGCTCCGTACACGAGAGACGCGGTTGGAAACAGGCCTCCACCAACTGTCAGATCTATGTTCGGGTCCGAAAGTCGATCGAGAAGCGAATTCAACCATTCACTTGCGTAACCGAGGTCACCCGGCGCAACCCCCGACTTCGTCGCTTGCGCCGAGTAGGCGGAGCGGCTCGCCGCTTCTCGAAAGGCTGCGGCCATCGCGGCCATGTCCGGAAATCGGGCCGCGGCTTCCTTGCTGAGCGCTCGCAGAAGAACGTCATCAAGTTTGGCGCAGCGGGGAAGTCCTCGGGCTGCCAGCGGAGTCGGCGGTTGCTCGAGGATCTGGCGCAGCATGACTTCCTTCTCGTAAGAAAAATCCAGGTAGTGTTGACCGGTCAGAAGATGGTAGATGAGGGCAGCTACGGAGTATTGTTCGCCGGCTTGAGTCGATTGCGGCGGCGCGGTTTGTGAGAGAGCCGCTGCCGCATATTCTGGGTCAAAGAAAAACCCTACCCCGGCACGCGGCGCTGTATCGAGTTCCGTGTCCCCCTCCACGCGAGACAAACCATAATCGATAATTCGAATCTCGCCGTCTTCCTCGACCAGCAGGTTCCTCAGATGCACGTCTGCGTGGATTATCCCCAGGCTATGTAAGGTTGCGTACGCGTCCAGAACCTTGCCGCACAGAGAGAGCAACGCTTGTGGAACAGGCTCCGGCGAACCGGTACGCAAAACGGCGGCAGCCTCGTCGCACCGCTCACTGGAAATCCACTCGGCCGCAATGTAGGTGCGACCATCACCTGTGGCACCGGAGGCGAGGAGACGCGGCGCAACGCGTCCGTTCAGCCGCTCCAGAATCCGTGCCTCGCGCTCAAGAATCTTCTTGATACCCGGGCCTGCGTCCGGACGCGCGATTTTCAACGCCGCCTCGACACCCGGCGCGCAGACCCGATACAGCTCAGTGTCCACCAGTACCTGAACGCACTCGGTCACGCGATAACCCGCCACATCATCGCCGACCGCGAGCGTTGCCTCGATCTGTTCGGCCTCCGATCCCGGTGGTACGAGCAGCCTCGCCATGAGGCAGCTTTCCAGGAATGGATAGGCGTCCTCCAGAACGTCCGTAGGTTGGCGCTGTACTGTTTGGCTGAAGCTGAGTATTGCGTCCACCAGGGTCGTCGGCGTCTTGAATTCGCACAGCAAGGCGGCGGCTTGCGCATCGATAACCTTCGACGGGACGCGCGAGCGTGGCCGGGTAACGGCGTAGTCCCGCCTTTCGCCGCCAAGCTGCACCCGCATCGACTCAGGAAGTTTGGCAAGCGAAACAATCTCGACATCGTCCGGCAATACCAGTAGGCCTGTCATATGAGGGCGACCTCCTCCGCCGATTGCAACTGCCACTCCGTCGACACCGGCGCCCAACTGCTTACGTCAACTCCGTCCAGGCGCAAGCGCTCCAGCGCGAAGCGCCATACAGGCATCGCATCCGATTCGTAATGCTTGGCGACCGCTAGAGCTGCGCCTAGCCGGTTGCAGACCCACTGTCGCCAGCTCTGCCGGCGCAGCCAAGTGGGTACCGTTTCCTCCGTGGGAGGATCGGCTCCCCACGACATCAGCGCACCGCAATTCACTTCGGCGGTGAACGGTACGCCCTGGGCTGGACACCCGCTCAGCTCTTTGGCGATAAGCTCTGCCGCTTCCTCCAGAGCTTTACGATCGCCAAAGTAGGCGACCATCTTGTCCGGACGCAACAGCCCACGCACTCCGCTTCCCATCTTGAAGTGAAATGCGCCGGCCCTCGTGATCGCCGCGAGCCATATGCGAAAGGCATCTCGCAGTTGGGAAGGAAGCGGGCTCAGGTAAAGCTTGTAGGTGATTGCGCCTGCCTTTCCCGACGTCTTCGGCGAAGTCCAGGCCAGCCAGGCACCTTGTTCCGCCGCTGGCAAGACGCGGGACCAAGAGGCATCAAGCTCCCTGCGATTCCGTCCTCCAGTCTGAATCTGCAGATACTCTTGCAGCGCCGCTTGATCGGGGATGCGTCGCAGCCATTGCGGCGTCAAGGGCAGAGTGTTGTAACGGTAGAGATGACCGGATAACTCCATTGGGCTTGTGGCCCGCAGCGCAGCAGCGTGTTTGATGGCTTGCAACGACAAATTGGCGAGCGCCCTCTGTTCCGCGATGGAATCACCCGAGGTCAGGCTGCAAGCGGCGGGACCGCAGAGCCATTCCCGGTCGCGCGCGATCTGCAGGACCCCGTCCCAAACCAATTGAGTGGTCGCCAGCTCTGTACCTGGTTCGTCAAACGCACTGTCTGGCAGACACCCTGGTTCTTTCAGAGCCTGCAACAGTGCGGCCGTATCGTTGCTCACTGCTTTCGCGCCCAGTCCCGTCGCTGAGTGCCAACGCACCAGGCCGTAAAAGCTGGGGTCCTGACGCAGAGCGCTGAGCGTTTTCTGCTGTTCGACCGACAGCTGATCGAACAGCACAAGCTCGCAATCGGGATTGAGACGGAAGGCGCGGGCACGGAGATTGCCCGCGCAGCATCCGGGTGGTTGTTGTGCCGCGGCTTCCATCGATTGTTCTCCTGGGCGATGCCGCCGCAGCTATTTTTTCTCGGCCTTACGCAGCTCGGCCTTGCGATCTCGCAATTCCTCCAGCGCCGCGCGCAGCTTCTCTTCCAGCATCTCGACTTCGGCGACGGTCTGCGGTTTCGTTGCCTTCCTGTTCGCCTCTGCAGGCTTGGCTGCCTGCTCCAGAGCGATTTGCAGGTACTGCTTCAGCGGAACCGGCATTGCCGGGAAAATGACATAAGCGCCAAAGCCGCCGGCAGGCACCGCGAAAACGTTCGCCCACCCCCCCTGCCCCGGCCACGGCGTACCGGGTCCCATGCTCCAATTTTGGGCAAACGTCTCACAGCACGGGGTGGTCGGGTTCGGGGGGAGAAAGGTTAGAGCATAAGGGTCGTCGGGATCACAACTCTCCGAAGGCAACGCTATGAATAGGTCCTTAACCTTGAACATAGAATCCTCCTGTCCTTTAGTGAAGATGGCAGACTAATTGGCCCTTAAAGCGGACGGATCATAAGCCTGCTTCACCCTGCTAAAGCGCAAAACCGCAGTAAATCAGCTCACGGCGCCGGAAATTATTTTGCAAAATGTGTTAGTCGGGTCGCAGCACGCTAAGTGCTGTCTCCAGGCGAGCCTCCGTCGCCGCGCTTATTTCTTGTCCTTACCCAGCTCGGCCTTGCGGGCCCGCAATTCCTCCAGTGCGGCGCTGAGCTTCTCTTCCAGCATCTCGACCTCAGCGACGGTCTGCGGCTCTGTTGCCCTACCAGATGGGCCTCCGGACTTGGCTGCCTGTTCCAGGGCGGTTCTCAGGTACTCCTTTAGCGGAGCCTGCATTGCCGGGGAAACGTAATAACCGCCCCCGCCGAAAAGAGGCATCACAACGTAGTCCTGCACCGGTGTATAGGTTATGGGTATGGGTATGGGTATGTGTCTGTAAATACTCCAGCCGCCGCCACAGCACAGGGTCGTACCCCCCAATCCCATGAGCGGCGTTTCGACCGGCAGGGCGGCATTATAGGTGGGAGAGTCTGGGTCGAGACAGCTCTCCGGTGGCAGCCCGATGAAAAGGTCCTTAACCTTGAACATGGAATCCTCCTATCTCTTAGCGAAGATGGCAGACTAAGCAGCCGTGAACCAGGCGGGGGCCCCCGGTCGTACCGCTCTTGAGCGGACGACTCGCGATCGGAGTAGCATTGTGGGAGCGTGGTTGCGCGAAAGCCTACCGCGCCCCTGCCGCCTTGTCAAGCGATTTGCAACTGCTCGTGGACCGAGCCGGCTAACCTCTGGACCGGCCACCGCCAGTTTCATCAGATCCTTCGCCGCGGCCTATACGTCTGCTTCACCTGCTAAAGCGAAAATTGCGCGTGAATCAGTTCACGGTGCCGAAGTTTTTTCCGTAGGATCTATCACGTCAGGTAGCAGGGGTTGGCAGTGAGCTAATTTGACGAGCTGAGAAACTACCATCCGTTGACTTCGCGGGCTGCTTCCGGATAATGTTTCCCCATCCTTCATGCCTCAGGGGAGGCCTGGTTGCCGCCGCTTCCTCCGAATATCGTCACGCAGTTACTGGCAAACTGGCACGCCGGTGACGACGAGGCTCTGCGCGCAATCTTGCCGCTCGTCTATGACGAACTGCGGCGTGTGGCCCATCGTTACTTGCGGAAAGAGCGCCCCGGGCACACTTTGCAAAGCACCGCGCTAGTCCACGAAGCCTATCTGCGCCTGGAAAAACAAGGGACCGCCAACCTCCAGAACCGCGAGCATTTCCTGGCCATCTGTGCCCAGCTTATGCGGCAGATTCTGGTGGAGTACGCCCGGGCCCATAACGCGGCGAAGCGCGATGGAGGAATACGCTTGTCTCTGAACGACGCTCTGGGAGCGAAAACTCGCGACCTCGATCTGGTTGCTTTGGATGACGCTCTCGACGAACTGGCCAAACTCGATCCACAACAAAGCCGCATCGTGGTGCTCAGGTTTTTTGCCGGTCTTTCTATTGAAGAGACCGCCCAGGCAATGGGTATTTCCCCGTCCACGGTGAAACGGCATTGGGAGACCGCCAGACTCTGGCTGCATCGCGAGATGAGTCAGAATGCTCGCTCATGACACCGGAACGCCATCAGCAGATTTGCAACGTGCTCTATCAGGTACTGGAGCTACCGTCCGAGCAGCGTGGGCCGTTTCTGGAGCAAGCCTGCGCCTCCGATGGTGACCTGCGTCGCGAACTCGACTCATTGCTTTCCGGTAGCGACGAGATGCGCACCGGTTTCCTCCGACTGTCGACGGTTCGCCTGCTGGGCCCCGGCACCAGGCTGGACGATTTCGAAATCGAGGCACTCATCGGTTCGGGCGGCATGGGTGAGGTGTATCGCGCGCGCGATCTCCAACTTCCGCGAGAGGTCGCCATCAAGGTCATTTCCTCCTACCTGTCGGTCGACCAGAAACAATTGCGCCGCTTCGAGCAGGAGGCGCGGGCAGCAGCCGCGACCAATCATCCCAACATCCTGACCGTAATTAGGATGGGTACCCATCAGGGCGCGCCGTATCTGGTTTCCGAGCTACTCGAGGGGGAGACGCTCCGCGCGAAGCTAAAACAAGGACGCATACCGCTACCGCAGGTGATTGAACTGGCCACGCAAGTCGTCCGCGGATTGGCGGCGGCTCATGAGAAAGGCATCGTCCATCGCGATCTCAAACCGGAAAACCTGTTTGTCACCAAAGATGGCCGCATCAAGATTCTGGACTTTGGCCTGGCCAAGCTCACGCAATCGCTCACCTTGGCGGCGACTCCGGGTGGATTACCGCATGAATCGATAGTGCTGAGCGAGCCCGGAATCATCATGGGCACACCGGGATATATGTCGCCGGAACAGGCCAGAGGACAATCCACCGACACGCGCTCCGATATCTTTTCCTTCGGAGCAGTGCTTTACGAGATGATCACCGGCAAACGGGCATTTGAAGGGGAAACGCCCGCCGATAGCATCAGTAGCATTCTCAGTCAGCAGCCACCCGCACTTACCAAGACCGTGCGAAATGCTCCCGCGGCGTTGCAGCGCGTGATCGATCGCTGCCTGGAGAAACAACCGGAGCGGCGCTATCAGGACGCATCGGAATTGGTTACTGCACTGCAGTGTCTCCCCAAGGGTCCAGTAGTTCCGTTACCGAAGATCCTTGCCTTTGCTTCAGTTGTTCTCGTGATCGCAATCGGCTATAGCTTTAGAAGTAGCCTGGTGAACTGGGTTCATCACATCTACCAGCCAAGTCGTGCGGCAACCATCCCGGATAATCTAGCCGAGAGAAATCTGACTGCTAACCCTGCCGAGAATCCAGTGCGCGCAGCGGCGATCTCCCGCGATGGAAAGTACGTTGCCTATATCGACAACGCAGATAAAGTAAGTCTGCTGCTGGTGACCAGCGGAGATGTTCGCCCTCTATCGCTCGATTCTTCTTACGAGCCGGTTGCCTGGTTTCCGGATGGAGTGCATCTACTTGTCGCCCGCAGAAGTGGCCAGCCTGGACTATGGAAGTTTTCTACCTGGGACTCTAGTTTGCACAAGTTATGGGACGGCGCTGTAGGTACCGTATCGATTTCTCCGGATGGTTCAACCATCGCCTTCGTGAATGGCGATTCCCTGACTGAAATATGGTCGATAGGGGCCCAGGGCGAAGCGCCTCGCAAAGTGGCAGGCTCTGATCCAAAAGATAGCTTCTACGGAGTCGCGTGGGCGCCGGATGGACGGCGTCTTGCCTATCTCCGCCTTCGCGGGACCTATGACAAGCATGAGAGCACCATCGAGACTTGCGATTTAAGCGGCGGGGCGCGCGCTCAGATCCTCTCCGAACCTCAACTCTTCGGTAATGAGGGTGTTCAGGAAATCGCATGGCTGGCAGATGGACGGATCGTTTATTCCCTATGGACAAGATTGACCGAATATAACCTTTGGTCAGTGCCAGTCAGCGCAGACGGCCGAAGCGCAAGCGGCAAGCCTCAAGCTATCACCAACTGGAAAGATTTCATCGCCTCAAGCTTTCAAGCTACCGCTGATGGAAAGCACATGATCGTGCTGAAGGACCACAGTGAAGATAGCGTTTACATTGGCCCCCTTGCCGGAAAACCGCATACATTCAAGCCAAAGCGGCTTACGGTGGATCAGTGGCGCAACGTGGGTACCTCGTGGACGACGGACAGCAAGGCTATTCTGCTGTACTCCCAGCGTAACGGCCGATACACCATCCGCGAGCAGCAGATTGACGGCAACCAGGCAGAAACGCTGGTCGATGGCCCCGACAATTATCGCGAACCTATTGCGAGCTCCACCGGAATGCTGGTGTACAACTCCTACCTGGCCAGGAACGGGGTTGTCGATCCGGCAAGCTATCGCGTGCTCAGCACTCCACTTACGGGCGGTCCCAAAGTTGTGCTCTTGACCGGCCGCTACTCCTACGCATGCGGGACTGCACCTTTATCTCCCTGCGTCGTCGCGCAATTACAACCTGACAACCAGCTCGTATTCTTTGCCCTGGATCCAGCAAAGGGTAAGGGTCAGAAGCTTGCAACGGTTACGAACTACAACGCGCAAAATGCCCGCTGGTGTCTGTCGCCCGCAGGAGACAGGGTGGCCATCGCAGATGCATCTGTCGCAAGCGACTCGATTCGCGTCCTGGACCTGCAAGGCGGAAAGATAACGGAGCGGCCGGTTCACAAAGCGAAATCACAGTCCATCAGCAGCGTCGCATGGGCGGCCGATAGCAAGCGGTTGTTCGTAATCACTCGGACGGATGCCTCGACCGCCTTGGCGTCGGTCGGTGCCGGCTACACATTAACCACTCTGTACGAGCTTCCCTCGCAGCGCGCCTTCCTGTCCTGGCCTCTCGTATCGCCGGATGGCCGGTTCCTGGCCTTCAGTCAACGAACCTATGTTTCCGACCTTGTGCTGCTGGAAAATTTCTGACGCACGCAGCGCTGAAGCCAACAGGGCTGGCTGCGTGCGCTTCATGGCCTGAGGATTTCGGAAGCGAGGCGCAACCCTAAGCTTTCCTGCCCATGAGGATCAGTGAATTTCGGGGCTCTTCGCGGCCTCGGAAGAGCAATAGCAGTCAGGCGTAGAGGGAATCCGCACCTTCCAACCGTTTTGCAATCAGCGCCTTAGCCAAATCACCTCCATTTCACTCGCGATTCACCCCCAGTGCATTGGCTGCGCAGCCCAATGCGCGCAAACTCGGCCCAGTTTCAACGCTCGCAACGCGGCGTAAGCGGGGTGGGCCGTTCGAGAACTTCGAGTGGGGTGACGAATGAAACCAAATTTATTGAGCCTGGTCGCGATCGTGATCCTGGCATCGGCTGTTGTCCTGCCGGCGAACGCGCAGATCGTTTACACCCAAGTCAATGTGTCGATCCCTGTAGGCGGGTCTTACAACGTCGATCTGAACAAGGACGGTGTCACCGACTTCACGCTGAAAAGCAAGCTCCTGCAGGGTCTGTGTCAGTGGGGAGACGAATACGTCTGGAACCTCGCGGTGATTCCTGCTGGAGGCAATAACGTCGTGACCGCGACGGATCAAGCCGGCTCCGATTACGCCTCCGCTCTGCAGTACGGCGTCATGGTGAATGCGAGCCAGAACTTCTATCCCAGCGCGTCGGTGATGGCCGACCTCACTTGGGGAGCATGTGGCATAGGCATGTCGGGCGAATGGCTGAATCTTCCGAACCGGTATCTGGGATTGCAGTTCCAGGCCGCGGACGGAACCACCCACTACGCATGGGCAAAGCTGAGTACGGCTGCCTACGTTGACCAGGATGAACACCTTCACGCCAGCACGTTGCTGACGGGCTTTGCCTATCAGGCCAGTTCTGGCGAGGGAATCCTGGCCGGCGCGACCCAATAAGCAGCGCCGTGATGGCTGCAGATTTTGTTCGTGCGAATCCGGCTCCGCTGCAACGACGCTGCACAGGTTGTTCCGACGGAGCCTCAGTTGTCAAACATTTTCGGTCCCAAAACTTTCGAATGGAGGAACCACTATGAAACGCCTGTTTTCCACCGCTTGCTTGATCCTTTGCCTGCTGAGTCTTGTGGCAGGCGCAACCGCTCAGAACCAAATCAACTTCGCCGGCCTTCCCCTGGTGGCCTCGCCCACACCTGTGCCCAACGGCTACGCCGGCTTCAACTGGACCAACATCCTTTATGTGGACGCGGCAGAGTGGCAGTCGGCCGGCCCCGGCTACAAACTTTCCTCAACTCCTAACCAGGACGTCGCCTTCGTCGGAGGCGTGACCTGTCTCATCCCGCAGCGTGGGGAGAATTGCTTTGGCAGCATCAGCGTCAATTCAAGTTCAGGCGGAGTTAACAATCCCCTAAGTTTGCAATTGGTGAGCGCGACAGTGGCGGGAGGTTTCGGACCAACCTCGATCACTGTGGTCGCCTACAACAACGGCAACTATGTCGGCACCGCCTTCTACAACCTGAGTGATCAGCTGCAGACCATCAACTTCCCCGCCTCCTGGGGCGGCGTGACCCAGGTCACTTTCCAGACCGAGGCTATGGGAGACCTGGTGATCTACAACCTGGAGTTTTACCTGTTGCTGGGATGAAGCATGCGTCACGGCGCACGCTCGCCGTGGCGCGCCCGCAGCAAAATCGACTAGGCACTTTAGCCAGCATGTAGACATAACAAATTCAGGATGAGGAGAAAAGACAATGAAACGCTCAATCTCAATCGCTTGTGTAACCACTTGCCTTCTGGCCCTGGCGCTCGGTGCCAGCGCGCAGCAACAGCTTAACTTCTCACAGCTGCCCCTGGTCAGCAGCCCGGCGCCAATGCCGAACAGCTACGGCCAGCTCAGCTGGGGCAACTTCTTCTATGTTGATCCATTTGAATGGTCGGGTGCTGGTTCCGGCTACAAGCTGGGGGCGCAAGGTCAGGACGTTGCCTTCATCGGCGGAGAATTCTGCCGCTTGAGCGGCAACACCTGCTACGGCACGCTCAGTGACTCGGCTGGTTTCCAGTTGGTCAGCGCGCAGATGGCCGGCGGCTTCGGTTCGGCTGCCGTCACGGCGGTCGCGTATAACAACGGCGCCTATGTCGGAAGCAACAACTTCTTCGTGGGCACGCAAATGGAAACCGTGAACTTCCCATCTTCCTGGGGACTGATCACGGAAGTCACGCTGCAAGTGACCGGTCAGACCAACGACCTCGTCGTTTACAGCCTGAGCCTGTACACCGTCGTCCAGGATCCTCCGCCGCCTATCCGATAGGCGATTCAACGAGGCGATGCCTTTCTCGGGTATCGCCTCCTCTTATTAGCACGTATAACGCGCTTCGGCTGGCCGGCAATCTCTGTCGCTCGACCGAAAACGAAATCCGTTTGTTTCTCATCGGCGATGGCGTCAGTTCCGCCTTCGAGGGCCTGACTCCTGCGCATGTTCACTACAACAGTCCGGAGATGCTTCGTCAGCTCGCGGCGCGCGGCGTCCGTATCGGGGTCTGTAAGACATGTTTGGAGGAACGTGGCATCCCGGACCAGAACCTTCTGTCCTCCGCTGTCCGCAGCACTCTGGACGATCTCACGCTGTGGACCGAAGAGGCCGACAAGGTGCTCGTGTTCTGAGTGCCTACGCGGTTTCGACGTAAATCCAAACCGGGGGAACCGCTGAACGATAATCGCCCCGCCCGAGAACTTGGTCTGAACGAACCTAACTATTGCAGCTGTGCATACTCCGCCTTGGCTTGTTTGTAGATAGGAATGTCGGGGTCGGCGGCTTTCCACAGACCGAGGAAATCCTTGTACGCAGCAAGCGCCCGTACCCGCGCCGCATCGGCATCGGCTCCCTGCGACTGGCTCGCTTGCAATGCATTCGCGCGGGCCACGCCTAGGCGCGCAAGCGCTCCTGTCCAGCAGTTCCAGACAATCCCGTTGTGATCAGTGATCTTCTGGAACTCAGCAGCGGCGGCGGCTAGCATTTCCGGATGCGAGATATCCCTGCCCGCGAATGTAAGTCCAAGGCAGACAGGAGATGTTGGCCAGGAACGCGATCTGGCCATATTCAATTGGCGGCGAGGCTTTCTGTAGAGCGTCGACGGCAGCTGAGGGATCTTTCTGATTCAGAGCGAGCTGCGCTTGAATGGCCGGCAGCCATAGCGACTGCATCTGGGTATCGAGCGGATATTGTTGGCTCAGCGCTTCGGCGAGCGGTCGCGTTCGCGTCGTATCGCCGGCGATGGCATAGGCAAGCGCGGCGGCGACTTGAACATCCTGTCTATCAGGAGCCAGTTTCAGCCCTTCAGCCGCATCGCGTTTTGCTTCTTCGCGATTTCCGAATGCGGCTTCGCGTAGCGCGGCATTCTCCCACCAGATGGCTGCATTTTCCTTGCTGTCAGCCTGAATGGCAAAATTCACCGCCTGCGTCGTGAGCGCGCGTCCTTTGCTCAGATGACCTGCGTAGGCCTCGGTGTCGGATGCCAGCGAGAGTCCGAAGTGGGCAACGTCAGGCTTGGCGGCGAACCACTGCTGCTGTTGTGCCATGCCGGCTGCATCGGCCTTCAAGAATGACAAGGCATACAGCGCGCTGTGAAATGTGAGATTCTCCCACTTTCTTGCCTGCGCCTGCTGAATGACCTGGCGGGCTTCGTCAAATCGCTGCAAGGCCAGAAAGTCATTGGCGAGATTGCTGTAGACCGCAACGCGATCGGGGGCGACCTTCTGTAACTGGTGCAGCACCTCGACCGCTTCGTCGTATTTTCCTTCTGCGGCGTAAATGTTGGCGAGATCGACGACAACGACATCGCGCGGATAGCTCTGAAGCACCTGCTCATACGTGCGCGCAGCCTTGTCCAGCTCTCCCGTGACGTCCTGGTAGTAGCGACCGGCGATGACCAACTTCTCACGCTCGCTGGCGTGGTCGCGCAGCTCAAAGGCCTTGGTGTAATACTCGGCAGCACGACCCATTTCGGAGAGGCTTTCGTAAGCGTTGCCGATCGCGGCATAAGCGCGAGCGAAGTTGGGATCGATTTCAATCGCACGCTGGTAATAAACCACGGCCGCTTCGGGGCCCCGCTCGCGGCCAGCCTTACCGGCCTGAGTGTAGGCCTGCAACGCTTCCAGCGACGGCGTTGTCACTTCCGCCAGGGGAGCATCGAAGCGTTGCACTGTGGCCAGAGACTCGCCGAGCTGGCTGCGCAGGTTCGCCGCGGCCTTACCTAGCGCATTCAGGACTTTTTCTTTGCGCTCCGCGGTGAGCTGTTGCTGGCCCAGCGTCTCGCCGGTCTGGCAGTCCACGGCCTTGAGAGCCAGGACATAATCCGTGCCCAGACTGGTGATCGATCCGGCCACGTAGGCTTTGCTTCCCGTCCGCAAACAAACCTCGCGTGCGACGTCGGCCGTAAGCTTGGTGTTTGCGGGCTTGGTCATTAATTTCAGCGTCTTGGCGACTCTGCCTTCAGGAAGCACATTAAGGAACGGCGACTGGTCCAGTGCGATGGTGAGACCGGTTTTGAGTGTGTCCTCGAAAACCGGGTCGCCCGTGCCATTGGAGAAGTCCGCGACAATGATGCTGTCCTTCTCGTTCAACGCCGACACGGAGTGGTGGCCCTTGATCAGCACCAGCGCAAGAATTGCGGCAAGGACGACGACGGCGGCGACCGCTACCCAGGGGGCTCTGGATCTAGGCTGTGGAATCGGCGGAGGCTGTAACGGAGGCGGAACTTCCGTCCTGGCGGGCGACGGCTCGGCAATCGGTTCCTTTGCGATGACCTCGACCGAAGCCACGAAGCGATAACCAATCCGAGGCACGGTTTCGATGTATTGGGGAGATTCCGCCGTGTCACACAGCGCCTGGCGAAGCTTGTTGACGGCGGTGGTCAGATTTTTGTCGAAATCGACAAAGACGTCATTCGGCCATAGTGCCGCGCGGAGCTCTTCGCGCAGCACGGTCTCGCCGGGTCGCTTGACGAGAAGCGCGAGGACGGCCAGCGGCCGACCTTGGATCTTGAGCCGCGTTCCGAACTTCCGCAGTTCGCCGCGCCGAAAGTCGGCTTCGTAGGGACCGAAGCGAACGCTCTGCTGCTCTTCTTGCGTCAGCATGCCACACAAACCCGGCAGAAAAGTGGGGACAAGTCTAGCAGGGCACGTTCCCTGTCACAAGTTCTTTCCTCTGTAACCATCGTCAATTCAGCATGATGGCTGGTGATGTTTAATTTATCTCCAGTTTGTTGACACTTTGAAGCAAACAGGCAAAATGCAGCGATAGTAGGGGCCGTTCTTGAAATTCAGCAAAGTTTTGAGGAGCTACCGCCATGTCGCTTCGTACCTTGCTTCGGACCGTGGCCTGCGTCACCGTCCTGTCCTTCGTCGCATTTGCTCAGTCTGCACCGCCTGTCGGCGACACGTTCTCCAACAGCGCGGCGCGCAACCAGAACTATGGCACACAGCCGGCGTTCGTCGTGCAACAGGGAGCGACCGCCTACCTGAAGTTCAACCTGGGGACTCTGCCCTCCGGGGTGACAGTCAGCAAAGCAACCCTGCGACTCTATGTCGACGCGATATCCGCCAACGGCAGCTTCGATGTCTATCGGCTGAACAACAGCTGGAGTGAGAGCACGCTCACCTACAACAACGCGCCGGCGCTGGGTACTTCCGCCACGGGTGGACATCCCGTCAGTATCACCAGCCCAAGTTTGAACCAGTTTGTCGTAATCGACATCACCTCGCTGGTGCAGGAGTGGGCGAACGGCAGCGTCGCGAACAACGGCGTCGCATTGGCCCTGACATCATCCAATGGCGCCTTTGCGTTTGACAGCAAGGAGAGCGTCCTCACCAGCCATCAACCGGAGTTGGAAATCGCGTTGAACGGACCAACTGGACCGGCGGGTCCCGCGGGACCGGAAGGACCTTCTGGGCCTGCGGGAGCGCAAGGTCAGACTGGTCCAGCTGGACCACAGGGACAACAAGGTCCCACGGGACAAACTGGAGCAACGGGTCCGCAAGGTCCAACTGGGCCGATGGGCGCAACCGGAGTCCCAGGGGCCGGCAGGTCCGATCGGCGCAACTGGGCCGCAGGGACTGCTGGGACCGACCGGGCCGCAAGGACCCGCCGGCACCAACGGAACGGGCTTCAACTTTACCGCGGCGTGGAACTCGGGCACCAATTACAACCCGAATGATGTTGCAACCTACAACGGATCAACCTATGTTGCGACGGCCGCCAATCAGAATCAGCAGCCCGATCAGAATCCCAATTCGTGGAGCTTGATGGCCCAAGAGGGCGCGACCGGCCAAACTGGTCCCGCGGGAGCAAACGGGCCGCAAGGACCACAAGGACCGGCTGGCCAAATGGGAGCGCAAGGACCCGCAGGACCGATGGGATTACAAGGTCCGCAAGGTCCCGCTGGAGCCACCGGAGCAACTGGGCCTGCTGGACCTGTCGGACCCGCTGGGCCGCAAGGACTTCCAGGAACGAACGGCAACAACGGTCAGGGCTTCAACTATCGCAGCGCGTTCAACAACAACACCTCGTACAACCCCTACGACGTTGTGACCTATGACGGCGCAAGTTATGTTGCGACGGCGGCCAGCAATGGGCCGAACAATCCTCCGCCCAATCAGAATCCTTCGGCGTGGAATCCGGTGACCAGCGGCTTCAATCTCACCGGCGCGTGGAACCAGACCCAGAGCTACTACCCTGACGATGTAGCCACCTTCAACGGATCGACGTATGTCGCGACGGCGCAAAATCAGAATCAGGAGCCCGACCAGAATCCCAATTCGTGGAACTTGATGGCACAGCAGGGCGCAGCGGGACAAGCCGGCGCACAAGGTCCCTCCGGCCCGGCAGGACCACAGGGTCCACAGGGACCGCAAGGGCCTCCAGGGACGATGGGGCCCGGCTCGCCTTATTACGTGCAAAACGGAACCGCCACGCAGACGTCGACCAGCTTCAACATCGACGGCAACGGCACGGTGGGCGGCACGCTGGCGGGCAACACGGTGAATGCGACGACGGGATATCAGATCGGCGGAAGCACTGTATTCTCGATCGGAGGAAATGCCGCTGGCCAGAACGTGTTTGCCGGCGCGGAGGCTGGAGCCAACAACACTGCGTATTCCAATTCATTTTTTGGCTACCAAGCTGGGACCGCGAACACCAATGGCGCTTCCAACTCATATTTTGGCTACCAGGCAGGATCCGAGAACATCAAATGGCCAAAATAATACCTACGTTGGAGTCTTTGCCGGCGCTTTGATGAGCACGGGATCCGAGAATGTCATGCTTGGCTTCGGTGCGGGACTGTTCAACTCGGGCGGCAGCAACAACCTTTACATCGATGACGCAGGCTGTGACCAGTCGTTCCCGAACCAATGCCAGGAAAGCAACACCATTCGTATCGGAAACGCTCTGAATTATCTTGGCGGACCACAGACTGCGACCTACATCGCCGGCATTAACGGAGCGGCCACCAACGGAGGCTCACCGGTATTCGTCGACTCGAATGGCAAGCTGGGAACAACCGGCGGCTCGCTCTCCTTCACACAGATCAGCGGCGCCGTACAGAGCTCGGAGCTGACCGGTACCTACAGCAGCGCGGTAACGTTGTCGAATGCCTCCAACAGCCTAACTGGAGTATTTAACGGCACGTCTAGTGGGACATTTTCCGGTACAGGCAGCGGGTCATTCAGTGGCAATTTCAACGCTGCAGGCGTGTACCAGATCGGCGGGATCAATGCCCTGTCGCTTGGGTATGGAGCGTATAGCGTCTTTGCCGGAAGGGATGCCGGTGACGCTAACACCAACGGCCTGAACAACGTCTTCATCGGCGCTGCGGCGGGCCAATACAACACTGGGCAATACAATCTCTACCAAGGTTGGCAGGCCGGATACAACAACACGACCGGAAGCAGCAATCTCTACCTCCTCAACCAAGGCTGTCCCTCTCCCTGCACTGAGAGCAACACCATCCGCATCGGCAATCAAGGTACGGGCGGTGGGCAACAGAACACGACGTACATCGCCGGGATTAACGGCTCAACGGTATCCAACGCAAGTCCGGTGTATGTGGCTCCTAACGGTCAGGTGGGCACATCCAGCGCGCGCTTTCAGTGGGTGTATTACACATACGATGCTGCAGCGAACACGAACGGGTTTCAAACCGTTTCTTGCAGCGCTCCGTACCCGTATCTGGTCTCGGGCTCCTGCGGAGCGAATACTTGGAATTCAGCCTCGCAATACATTGTGGTGAATTACAGTGGTCCCGACACTGGCAACGGAAGTTCCAACAACCCAAGTTACCAGGCGAATCCCAATACGTGGCAATGCAACTACACCAACAATGACGCTTTCAACTCGCACACAATCCTTTACGGTGCCCTCTGCTCGAACTAGGGCGACAATGCTCGCGGCCAGGAATGGGATTCCCCAAATCCTAAGCTTGCTGTGAAGGCTAACCCACTCATTCGGATTATCGGGTGAGTGGGATTTTTGTTTGCGCCTCCGCACCTATCGCACCAGTCTGGGCCGAGTTCGGTCACACCGGCTTCGACCTGCTCTATTTCACCAGATTTCATCAAGGTCCGAAATCTGGTTCACGACCAGGAGGTCGGAGGTTCAAACCCTCATCTCCCTTCCGGGTGTGCCGCAATCTCCTTTTTGTGGCGTAGGTCGCTGGACGTTCCCACAGACTGTCGGTTAAGGAAACGACACTTTTCAAATTCGAAACTGTCAGGCAACCAAGTTGAGATAGATCCAATCAAACAGCAGTGGCGTTGGGTGTGTTCGGGCTGAGATGATGTAAATAAGCCATACCAAACAACTGTCATCCGCAAGGACGGCAGCGGTGTCATCTCGAGCGCGGTTGTGCCATTGCGATAGTCGAGGATTTTCTATGTCACAAACTAGGCCGGTCCACAGACTAGAACTTCTGACTTCGTGGAAAGAGATCGCGAACTTCTTGGGCAAGGGTGTTCGCACGGTGCAACGCTGGGAAGCAACGCTAGGCCTTCCGGTGATTCGGCCAGCCGACGGCCGTTCGGGAATCGTAATGGCGCGACCCAGCGATTTGGAGGCATGGCTTCTCAATGGGCGACAGCAATCGCGCCATAACGGAAACGGCCTGGGCAAAAGGGATGATGAGGCTCGGGCCACGTTTGCCGCCTGTGTACGGGAGCTGCGGCGCTATCACGCGGAAGTAAAGGTGCTGCGCGATCAGATGGATGTTACACAACAAACGCTGCGCCACGAGATCCAGAGGCTCAAGGCTCTTTGTCGGGAGTGGAACGACATCCGTGGTAGAGCGCTAGGCGATGCGAATCCGTCAACAGTGCCCAAGGTGAACTAGCTGCAGCGCGTATAATCACACCGCAGTTTTGTCCCAGCCGTCCGCGGTGCACGTCCGGCGCGATTTTCAAACGGCAACGTCTCTCAGGACCCTCGATGACCCCTTCGCGCGCTAATCGCAAGACGAAAACAGCCCAGACCGCCGAGAAAAAGCTGGACCAACTCGCCCAGGAAGAGTCGGCTGAGTCGAAGACAAACGATCCACGTGACAGCTTCCCCATCGTTGGAATAGGCGCATCAGCGGGAGGGCTGGAGGCCTTTACCGCTTTTCTGAAGGCCCTGTCGCCGAATCCGGGCATGTCGCTGGTCCTGGTGCCACACCTGGATCCGTCGCGGGAGAGCGTCTTTACGCAGATTCTGGCGCGTGCCACGTCCATCCCCGTTCTGCAGGCGGAGGACGGAATGCGAGTGCAGCCGGATCATGTCTACGTGATCCCGCCGAACTGCGATATGACAATTCAGGGCGGAGTGCTCCAACTGAGCAGTCGCAAGGGACCGCACTCGGTGAACACCACGATCGACATTTTTCTGCGCTCACTGGCGTCGGACCAGGGTAGAAACGCGATCGGAGTTGTGCTTTCAGGAACGGCGACAGATGGCACTCTGGGATTGGCGGCGATCAAGGGTGAGGGCGGCATTACCTTTGCGCAGGAGCCACGTACGGCCAAATACGACGGCATGCCGGCCAGCGCCATCTCCGCGGGATATGTCGATTTCGTCTTATCGCCGGAGGCAATTGCGCACGAACTGGACCGCATCCGGCACCATCCCTACGTCGCCGGAACATTATTGGAGCCGGGTGCTGACGGCGAGGCGACGGTCGACGCCTATATGGGACAGGTTTTTCGCCTGTTACGACGAGCCACCGGCGTGGACTTCTCGGAATACAAGCCGCCCACCATCGGGCGCCGCATTCAGCGGCGCATGGCGCTCAATCGCGTCCACAAGCTCAACGAATACACCGCCATCCTGCATCGCGATCGCGGCGAAGTGAACGCTCTCTACCAGGATCTGCTGATTAACGTCACCAGCTTCTTCCGCAACCCGGAAGCCTTTGAGGCGCTGAAGAGAGAAGTTTACCCGGCGATCCTCAAAGCGCGCACCCAGCCAACTCATCCAGTTCGCATCTGGGTGCCGGGATGCTCAACCGGCGAGGAGACCTACTCGCTGGCGATCTCGCTGATGGAATTCCTGGACCAGGAGAAGACGGAAGTTCCGGTACAGATCTTCGGAACCGACCTGAGCGATGGCGCCATTCAGCAGGCGCGTAGCGGCATCTACAAGGAGAGCATCGGCGCCGACATGTCGCCGGCCCGCCTGCGACGCTTCTTCCACAAGGTGGATGAAGGTTATCAAATCAGTAAGACCATCCGCGATCATTGCATCTTTTCCACCCAGAACGTTTTCAGCGATCCGCCGTTTTCGCGCATCGACCTGATCAGTTGCCGGAACGTAATGATTTATCTTAGCCAGTCGTTGCAGAAGAAAGTCATTCCGATTTTTCATTACGCGCTGAACCAAACCGGCTTCCTCATCATCGGCAGTACGGAAGGCTTGTTGGGCGCCGGATCCGAACTATTCGATATGGTGGACAAGAAACAGAAGATCTATCGCAAGAAGCTGGTTTCCACGCCGATAGCCTTCGGGTTCGCGGTGGGCGTGCATGATATGGCTCCGGAGGCGGCTGGCGGACCTGCGCTACCAAACACGGAACTGGAAGCGGTGAAGGCCCCGCTCGAGCTGCAGCGGGAAGCTGATCGGCTATTGCTGGCTAGCTACGCGCCGCCGGCGGTGGTGGTCAACGAGCAAATGGAGATCCTGCAGACGCGCGGCCGCACCGGCGCATTCCTCGAACTGCCGCCTGGCAAGGCGAGCCTGCATTTGCTGAAGATGGCCAAGTCGGGGCTGCTATTTGAATTGCAGAAGGCGATCGAGGAGGCGCGCAAGAGCAATACGGAAAGCTGGCGGCCCAATGTGCACCTTGATACCAACGGCAAAGCTCACGTAATCACCATCCGCGTGATGCCCTTCAGTCCATCGCCGCGTGACGGGAACAACTTCCTGGTGGTGTTCGAGCCACAGCCTCCGGACGCCGAACATGTCATAGCCGTTCCGGCTCCCACCGGGCCAATGACAGACCAGGAGCGGACTAACAAGGATGAGCAGATAGCTCAGATGCGCCAGGAGCTGTCGGCAACCAAAGAATACTTGCAGTCAATCATCGAGTCGCAAGAGGCGACGAACGAGGAGCTGCAGTCGGCAAATGAAGAGATCCAGTCGGGCAACGAGGAGTTGCAGAGCACCAACGAAGAGTTACAGACTTCGAAAGAAGAGCTGGAATCTGCGAACGAGGAGCTGCACACGGTCAACGAGGAGATGCAGCATCGCAACGATCTGCTCTCGCAGCTCAACAACGATCTCAACAACCTGCTGAACAACGTGGACTTGCCCATGGTCATGGTGGGCGCCGACCTGACGGTGCGACGCTTTACTCCTCCCGCTGGCCTCCTGTTGGGCTTGATGAACACCGACGTTGGCCGGCCAATTCCGCGGCTGAAGTTTAATCTCGACCTGCCGTGGCTGGAACAGGTGATGCTGGATGTGATTCGCGATGCACACAGCAAACAGTACGATGTTGAGGACAAAAACGATGAGAGGCGATATCGCTTCCGCTTCAGCCCATACAAAACGCTGGATAATCGCATCGACGGCGTGGTGCTGAGCGTCGTCGAGATTGAGGAAGTCGAGCAGCGTGCCGGCAAAGCTGTGGCTGCGAAGAAGAAATCGGCGACGAAGCGGAAGCCGGCGAAAAAGACGCGGAGAAAATAAAAGACCGGCAGGAAAACACCGACAAATCATTTGTTGAAGTAATACGTCCAGCTCAAGCTGATGTAGGACTTCAACGGCACGCCGACGATCTGCTCCGTAGCAGCGGTGCCCGCAGGATAAGAGAGCACCTCTGTCGTTTGTCCGGTGTAGCCGCTCGCAATCAGGAAGTTCGCCGCCAGCGACGTCCGATTCTCCAGGAACGGTCGCAACACGGCTCCGCGAAACTCATTCACCGGCAGTCCGACAAATCCGTCGCCCAGTGGCTTGGCGCGCACGTATTCGTATTCCCCGCGAACCTGCAGGCGCAGCGGCAATTTGGTGATCGAGGCGAGTGTGTCCCAGATGAAGCGGGGCGCTTCCGGGATCGGCTCACCCGTCTGCGTGTCACGCGCATCGGCTTGCGCGTACGAGAGAAAGATCGAGGCGAATGAGAAGTTTCTCTGCGCCGTAATGGAGATTACCTTATTCAAGGATGGGCCGATGATCTCCTGCAGGCCGGTGTCAGGATCGATCTTCGCCAACTCCTGTGAATTGGAGGTCCTTCGCAAGGTAAGGTAGAACTGAGTTTGCTTCAGGACTTTGGTTAGCACCAGTTGTTCGCCACGCGATGGGGCGAGCAACGTCGGGAAGCCGGTGCCGTTGCCGATTCGCGGATCCTCTGTGTGAAAGCCCATGCCATAGCTATAAGCGACGATGGGAAGATACCAACGATCCGGCGGCAGCACAGTGAACGTGCCTTTGGGCAGAGTTAGAGTCCCCAACTTGTCGAAGGAATTCTGCGGGTTGATGAAGTCCTGGTTGTCCATCCAAACTTCCTCCTGGCGAAATCCCAGGTTGTAGTGGAAGTATCTTTTGATCGGCCCGTCGACCGAGACGAATGGCTCGACAAACGACATCGTGAGATTGTTGCTGGTGGTCAGCTGATACTGGTTCTGCTCACTGATGTGGTAGAGATCCAAACCGCGAGGCGCGTCCCGGCGAAGATCCACCCCAGCCAGCAGCGCAATCCACGAGCGCACACTTTGGGTATACATCGCCTCCCCGCCAAAGACGTTTCGCGTTTCGCTCTGCTGGATTAAGCCATCGCCGAAATTCGACCGCAAGGTAAGCGCGTAGTTGCGATAGAAGCCGGAGAACGAGAACTGCCGCTGCTCATCCAGCTTCCATCGGTCATTGGCGACAAGCAGCGCATTATGCGTGTAATCGAGCTGGCGATTGTCGATGGCATCGCCGGGAACCGGAACGAGTATTGGAATCAGTCCCGGCACGTAGGACGATCCGTAATAGCCGATGCCGAAGAGCGTTAGTTGATGCCGCCCGAAGTCGAAACGGCGTTCTCCGTTCAGCTTGTATTGCTGGCGGTGCTCCAGACGATCGAGGAAGCCGTTACCAAACGAGGCTTCCATGGCGATCCATTCATCCGTGCCAGGTTTTGCCGAGCCCAAGCCCGCCATCAGATCAGCATCGCGATAGTCGCCGGTGAGCTGCAGGAAGCTGATCAGCCGCTTGCGAGGAACATATGTCGCCGCTAGGTCAACCGCGTTGTTGCCTTCGCGCACATTGAACGCGCCCCCGTCTACCGTGACTTCCTCTATGACGGGAGTGATCAGGAAGTTCGGGTCGGCGTAGCCATTGCCGTGGGCATTCGCCGGCAGGTTGTTGGGAAAAAGAAATGAGCCGATCTGAAAGTATTGCGCGATAGGTTCGCCGTGATCTCCGGCCACTCCGGGCGCGAAGTACTGCGGCGCTTTGATTCCTCCGGACGCCGTCTCAATGGGCAGACCTGGGATCGAGATCGGTGCTCCCGGACGGCCCGGGTTGGCATCGAGCAGCTGATCGTGAATGAAGATGCTCTGCGCCGGATCGGGAGTGAGGATGGAAGGCGCCGATGCGACAACCGTGACCTGCTGTTGCGGCGGAACGATCTGCTGGAATTGCATTGTGACCTCCTGCCGCTGGCCGGAGGCGAGCGAGACGCTCTGCTCAACCTTGACGAATGCCGGCGTCTCGGCCGTGAGTTGATATACGCCGGGATCGATTCCCGCCAGTTGAAATGCTCCGTCCGCATCACTCAGCGTCTCGGCAACCTTGCTTCCAGCAGCATTCAGCAGCTTGATTTTCGCTCCAGCGACGCTGGCTCCCTGCAGATCGAGGACACGACCGCGGATACTGCCGGTGTCCGCCAAAGCTGGCGCACTCGCGAATGCAAGACTAAAAGCCAATTGCAGCAAGGCGACAAGCCACGGTCGCACTCCTTGGGGTAAAGTCGGCACCGCGCGACTCGTAGTACCTTCTCGCATTTCGTGCTACTCATTGCCGCAACTTCTACCCGAGGCCGCCTCGTCCTGAAATTCTCAGTGGGCGTGTGGATGTGAGTGTGCGTGTTGGTGCGCTGGCTGGCGGAGCTTTCCTCTAGTCGCCGGTCCGCCGTAGGCTTCAGGAGAACTCATCACTAGCTTGCCGTGTTGCACGCCCTTCAATCCGATGAGCCGGCTACCCAGTTCCTGAACCTGCTTCAACTTGCCTTTCACCACCACGACTTCCAGGCACATGTCATGGTCCAGATGCGAATGTACCGTGGAGATAATCACCTCGTGGTATTCATGCTGAAGTTCCATCAGCTTGTCGGGCAGCAGCCGCCAGTGGTGGTCATAAATGAGCGTGATTGCTCCGACTACGAAAACCTCGCCGGATTCCAGGCCAGCCTCGTTTAGGCGATCGCGGATCAGGTCGCGGAACGCCTCGGATCGGTTGGCGTACCCCTCCGACAGCAAAAGCCGATCGAAGCGCTTTAACAAATCGGAGTCTAAGGCAACACCAGTGCGAATCAATCCCATGGATTTCGCTCCCAAAACGGAGCGAGAATAGCACAAAACTCACAAACGTGATACTCGATCGGTCAATGCTGTTCCACTTGCGGCACTCCGATCGGAATGAATCAGCCGCGGCCCTGGGCAGTTCAACTGGGCTTCTCGCTCGTAATATCAGACTTAGCGTATTAATAAAGAGATTGTGTTTCCACGAGGAACCAAAGGATAATCGCTGACGGCTGCGTGCGACGTGGAAAGCCGCCGTCACGGACGCAATCTCGCGTTAGAACCCTGATCACGAGGAGCTTGCTCAGATGAATGAGCACTCAACAACTTCCCCGCTGCAACGCGGCGATGTGGTGGAGATGATCTGCCAGATCGTCAGCGAAATCCCCGGGGCACCGCCAAAGGTCGACGAGAATACCCACCTGTTCGGAGCGCAGGGCTTTCTTGACTCGCTCAAGCTGGTCAATGTCGTACTCGACGCGGAACAGCAGATCAACGACAGCTACAACCTCACCATCTCTCTCGCTGATGACCGCAGCGTCTCCCAGCAGCGCAGTCCATTTCGCACTGTCGCGTCGCTGGCCGATTACATCCTCGCGGTCGCTGCCGAGCAGCCCCGGGCTTGACCGTGAGTGAACGCCCTGTCGCCCTGGTTACCGGCTCGCGCACTGGAATCGGCCGCTACGTCGCGGAACAACTCGTCGCTGCCGGATATCATGTCGTCGGCTGCAGTCGCCAGCCCGCGGATTGGGCGCTTGAGGGTTACAGCCACTTCGAGGCGGACGTTGCCGATGAAGCGCAGGTGAAAGCGTTGCTCACCAGCATTCGCCGGAAGCACAAGCGCCTTGACGTCACCTTCAACAACGCCGGCGTGGCCAGCATGAATCACAGCTTGCTGATGCCGATCGACACGCTCGACCGCATCATGAGCATTAACGTTCGCGGGACATTCCTAGTGTCGCGTGAAAGCGCCAAGCTGATGCGACAGAGGAAATGGGGACGCATCGTGAACCTGTCGACGGTTGCGGTGCCGCTCAGCCTAGAAGGCGAGGCTGCCTATGTCGCGTCGAAGAGCGCGGTGGAAGGGCTGACCCGTGTGATGAGCCGCGAGTTCGCGGAACTGGGCATCACGGTCAACGCCATCGGGCCAGGGCCAATTGAGACCTCGCTAATCCGAAACGTACCGAAGCCTGCGATTGAGTCGCTGCTGTCGCGGCTGCCTATCCATCGCATGTGCAGCTTTGAAGATGTCTTCCACGTGCTGCAGTTCCTGATCGATCGCAAGAGTGACAGCGTCACGGGCCAGGTCATCTACCTGGGAGGAGCTTAGTCGCATGTACTCTCTCGGCTGGCTCTACCGCGTGTTCGATGACGCTCTCGATCGGAATTTCATCATCTGGCGTGAGCAAATGTATTCGTACGCTTGGCTGCGCGAGCACGTCGAGGCTTGGAAGTCGCGGCTGGCTGCGGCGAATATCGTGCGAGGGGCGGTTGTCGCCGTTGAGGGAGACTATTCTCCTGAGGTCATTGCACTTCTGTTAGCGCTCATCGGCGCCGGTTGCATCGTGGTGCCACTCGCGGGCAGCAGCGCGCCGCAACGTGAGGAGTTCAAGACGATTGCCGAAGCACAGGCAGCAATCTCCTTCCCGGCAGGAGATCGATTCGACGTCGTTTCGTATGATCGTGCAGTCAGCAATCCGCTGACTCGCAAGCTTATCGCGATCGGCGATCCCGGCCTCGTACTGTTCTCCTCAGGATCGACTGGCAAGAGCAAGGCGGCGCTTCACAACTTCGCCCGTCTGCTTGAGAAATTTCAAGTTCGCCGCAATTCCCTGATCACGCTTACCATGCTCCTGCTGGATCACATCGGCGGACTCAACACGCTGTTCTATGTGCTCTCCAATGCGGGAACCGTTGTCGCCGTCGAGAATCGCGATCCGGAGCGGATTTGTTCCGCCATTGCGCGCCACCGAGTTGAGTTGTTGCCCACGTCGCCCACGTTTCTCAATCTGTTACTCATCTCGGAGGCATGGAAGCATCATGATCTCTCATCCCTGCGCCGCGTCACCTACGGCACGGAAGTTATGCCGGCTCGCACGCTGCAGCGACTGCATGAGATCCTGCCCAGTGTCGATCTGCTGCAGACCTATGGGCTGTCGGAGCTCGGCATCCTGCGGTCGAAGTCGCGCAGCCCCGATTCGCTCTGGGTGAAGGTTGGAGGCGAAGGAGTCGAGATCAAGGTGGCGCATGGCACGCTTCGGATACGCACGCGCTCGGCGATGCTCGGATATCTCAATGCTCCTTCGCCCTTCGATGAGGACGGCTGGTTCGACACCGGTGACAACGTAGAGGTTGACGGCGAGTTCTTGCGCATCCTGGGCCGCAAGAGTGAGGTCATCAATGTCGGCGGAGAGAAAGTGTTTCCAGTCGAAGTTGAAAATGTTTTGCTCGACATGCCCAATGTCAAAGATGTGACAGTCAGCGCAATGCCGAATCCCATCACCGGGCAGGTGGTCATGGCGCGCATCAATCTCTTCGAATCCGAAGAACTGCCGGCCTTTCGCCGGCGAATGCGAGAGTTCTGTGCGTCTCGGCTGGCGGCGTACAAGGTCCCGGCCAAAATTGAAATTGTGAAGGACGCGCAATACGGCGAGCGCTTCAAGAAGATGCGTCGCGGCAATCCGCGGCGATTGAACCCTCCGAGGCTGTCACGAAGAACCGAATGATTCGCAAAACTCTCGCCACATCGGATCACTGGTTTCCGCGGATGGTGCGCTCCGTCCGGCAAGCGGTGAATAACTTCAGCGTGCCGGCCCCGCGAATCCTGGCGATGCCGCTCGTTGGAATTGTCGTGGCGATTCGTTCTGGGTATTACTTCGTAGCGCGGGTGTTTGTGTGCGAGCCGTTCTTCAAGGCCTACTGCACGAGTTATGGCCGAAACTTGCATACCGGCGTGTTCCTGCATTGGGTGCAGGGACGCGGCCGGCTGATCATTGGAGACGACGTGACCGTCGATGGCAAGTGCAACTTCCATTTTGGCGCGCGCCGTTCCGTCCCACCAACGCTAACGATTGGCTCGAACACGTCGATCGGCCACGGTTGCACCTTTGCGGTGAACAAACAAATCACCATCGGTCGAGGATGCCTGATCGCAGGATTCGTCAGCATGTTCGACTCGCCGGGTCACTCTACTGATCCTGGGGAGCGCGCGGCTGAAGTGCCGGTTCCGGATGAGGAAGTCAGGCCGGTTGTGGTGGAGGATAATGCCTGGATTGGATACGGATCGGTGATCATGCCCGGCGTCACGATTGGGAAGAATAGCGTGGTAGCAGTTGGTTCAGTTGTAACCAGCGACATTCCGCCGAACACCATGGCGCTGGGCAATCCTGCGAGGAAGTTTCCGCTGCCGCAGAAAGAAAATGCGACAAGCCTGTCACCACCCGTGTAACGGCTTCCCTACAAGCCAGTTTGCCAGGCCTTGCCGTGTTCCAGCGCGGTATCTCGATTCTCTCTTTGAACGCTGCGGGGAATAATGTGTGCGGGATTGCCTGCCACTACGACTCCGGGCGGCACGTCGCGGAAGACCACCGATCCGAGCGCCACGGTCACCATGTCTCCCAGGTTAGCCATGACGATCGCGCCGGCACCTAGCCAGCACTCTTTGCCGATGTTAATGCGATCGAAGCTGCGGCCAGCATCGGTCAGGTGGCCGTGTTCGTCGCGCAAATGCTGACGCGAACCGCTGATGATCTGAACGCCGGTGGCCATGATGGTGCCGTCTCCTACCGACACCTGGCCGAGAACGCAGTAAGCGCCTATGCCGACGCGATCACCCATGGAGGACTGAGGATTGGCGAAGAAGGATCCGAGCGCGATATGGCAGTCGGCACCCACCTTCTCCAGGGTGTACTGGTAATAGGCGATGCGAAGATAGCTGCCGAGCATACCGGAGTAGCCGGCGAAATGGTGCGCAAAAAAGGTGTAGGGCTCGCGCCAACGACCGAAGGCGGTCATCAGGGCAGCCGGAAACACGACTACCCGGAACACCGCCGAAACAAGCAATTTCGCGGCCTTACGCAATGGCGCACTCTCCGGCCAGCGATTTTAGCCCAAGTTGGCGCATTTTGTCGTGCGTTTTCGTTGGCGGGTTGTTTAGATTGCCTTCCGGGCGAAGCTGAGCTTGCCCCTGGTCACGACGGCGTCATCGACGGTGACGGTGCCTTCCACTAACGCCATATCCGGCAGCATCTTCACAATTGAGACTTCCAGAACCATGGTCTGGCCGGGAAAGACGGGCGCGAGGAATCGCATATCGTTGACGGCGGCGAGAACCAGGAACTCTCCCGCGTCGAGTCCGGTTTGCGACGTGAGGCTAAAGAGAATGGAAGCGCATTGGCCGATGGCTTCGATGATGAAAGTTCCCGGCATGACCGCGCGCTCCGGGAAAGTGGCCGAGGAACTGAATCTCGTTGCCGGTGACGTTCTTCACCGCCTTGATTCGTTTGCCGGATTCCACCTCCAGCACTCGATCCACCATGATCAATGGGAATCGTTGCTTCAGGCAGGCTCGAACTTCCTCGAAGGTCATGCTGGTCATAGTTAAGCTTTGGTGAAAATTGAAGCTGTTTAGGAATTACTGTAACTCGGTCGATATGGGTAGTGCGGCGCTTCAGCGCCGCGTTGGGCTGTCCCTTCCCTACGCTGGAGCCGGCTTTAGCCGGCGATCAGAGTGCCGTCGGCTGAAAGCCGACTCTCCTCCTACGGCCACCTACAACGCGGGCCTAAAGGCCCGCACTACCCGATCTCATCAAAAACTAAACTGTCGTCGTGGCCGTCACCGCCGGCGCAGGATCATTGCCGTTGCGCGCGGAAGGTAACGAGCACCGACCGGCGGTGCGCTCGCGTCGCTTACCAGGCGCGTGACACGAAGACCCGCGTCCTCCGCCATCTTCAGCGGATCACTCTCATTGTTGAATTCGTAGACGTGATCGCGCTGCGCCGACTCAATGGCGGTGCTGAAGAAGACGATTCCATCGTCGGCGAGCAGATGAGAGATGGCGCGGAAGAGCGGTCGCGGATCTTCCAGATGCTCTGCCAGCATGGCAGCGATGATCCCCTGGTACTGCTTACCCGTCTGCTGCTCGATCTCGAGCGCGTTCTTGACCTTGAAGGTGACGCGGCCGCCGTGTCCGGAAGCTTTGAGAATGCGATTCGCAACCGCGACCGCGGGCGGACTGATGTCGATACCTTCGACGCTGATGTCAGCGCGCTCCTCCGCTGCCATCAAGCCCATCACGCCGTGGCCTGCCGCGATCTCCAGAACTTTGGCGCCTGGAGCGAGTGCTCTTACAAAGTCGTCGCGGTACATAGTGAGGTGATTGACCATCGAGGGCCAGAAAGGATAGATGAGGATGGCCGCCCACATATAAGGCACCATGTAGCCTTCATCTTCATAGACCTCGGAGATGACGTCGGGCATTGCCTCGGGCGTATATTTGCCGGCCTGCTCATAGACCTGCTGGGCCTTGGCGACTCCCAGACAATATTTCGCGTAGCCACGCGCGGCGTCATCGAAGACGCCGTCTCCGTAAGCAGCGGATGCCCACCGGGCAAGCGGATCCAACAGCCACGAACCCAGCTGCTGGTTCGACGCGAAGGTGGCACGCGCTGCGGGTGCAAGCCACTTCGCCCTTCGATCCAGCGCACCGAGGAATGCACTGCTGTCCGCCATCGTTATGCGTTCCTTCCTTGCTCTCCGTCGACCGGGCGCAGATGCCGAACCATGCGCACCATAATACGGATCAGGTCAACGCCATCCCACGGCGGCCCGAAGACATGCATACGCCCCAGAGGAACAATGCGATCAATACCGCGACTCGCCGCCAGGGATGCGATCGCGGTCTCTTTCTCAGGATCGGCAATCGCGAGTCCTAAAGTTTGCACGTTGCCGTCGAGTCGCGCAAGCGCCTCGAGCAAATCGGGAACTTCTAATACCGCCAGAGTCTTGCCCTGAGTGGGCTGCGGCATCTCCGGTCCGCGTCCCACGAGAATCGTCCAAGCAGGAGTTAGGGGAAAAACCGCGCTGTTTCTCTCATCCTTTAGCAGCCAGCTGGCGCGAGCCTGGCATATGGCTGAGGTCAGCGCGCCTTCAATGACCCCGCGAGGATGAGCGCGGTTTTCCGCTTCAAAGGCGGTTCGCAACGCTTGCACGAAATCGTCGGCAGGCTCGCCGTTTTTCTTTTCAAGAAACAGCACTTGAGGAGACGAGCAGGCCTGCTGATCGAATTGCCAGACATCGCGCGCGAAGCGACGACACAATGCCTCGCGAGTTGCGGGATCGTTCCAGGAGGCGGCATCCATCGCAGCTACCGAGACTCTAGGACCGAAGACGGCCAGCCGCGCCCACGACGGAAATGGCAGCGAGCGAATTTCCGAGACGGCTTCCTCGCCGCCCCAGATCATTGCACCGTCTACCGATTGCGCCATCGCGCGATGGAGATCGAGGCGCGCATGATCGAAGGCGAGCAGACGGATGCGGCTGGTAAGGATACCTTGCCTGTCGCTTCGGATAAGTTTCGCGATGAGCTGAGACGTGACATCGCGAAGCTCAGTGGGAATGCGAGCCAGGCAGGCGTTTCCGCCTAGCAATGCGCAGGTCATCGAGAGCAGCGGTTGGATCTCGATGTTGCCGGCAGGCCAGTGGCCGACGACGCCGACGGGATAAGCCTTGAGCCGGGCGCGGCCGTCCTCGCTCCAATCGCCGTTGAGCGCGCCGGGGCCGAGTTCTTTGGTGATGATCGGCTCCAGCGTGTTGCGCCGTAGCCATAGGCGCAGGAACGGAACGCCGGGCAGATCGGCTGTGTCGGACTGGCCCAAAGCTGAGCCCCAGGCCTCGAAAACTTCGAGGCTCTGGTTGGGAGTGATCGAAGTTGTCTCGACAATCCGGCGAAGCTCCGCAGCCGCGGATGTGATGTCTTGCGGAGAGTCGACAGTGCGGATGAGGTCGGTCATCGAGGCATTCAGTGGGCTTCGGATTTCCGGCATACATGGCAGAGCGCGCCTTCAGGCCCGCGTCCGCGATCACAATCTTCTCTTCCATTCTCGGCTGCGATCTTCGATCGCCGCCGAGAATCCCTCTTGCTTTGCCTGCGGGACGCCAGCCTAAAGGCTGGCTCTACCTTGCAGAGATTCCATTTCCCGCTTACGCGTAATGTTGCCGCAGCCTCGCATCTCGGACTTCGGCACGCGACCGACAAAGCGGAAAGCCGCGCCACGGCGGCCGCATTGGCATCCATCGAGCGCCACGATCTCAGCGACATCTTCGGTAAGGAGAAGATAGCCGGGAAAGCTGGTCGGCAGCACGCTGCACACCTGCACCATCCCACGCTTCCCTTCTCCTACGGGCTCGAGGGTCAGCGGGTCGCGCACGATTACATCCGCAAACGCGGGCACATGCTTGTTGCCCTCGGCGCAATCGGGATAGATCACGCCAACATTCTCCACCATGCCATAGAAGTCGATGACGCGCTCCATTGCGCAACCGAAGACATGCGCGACCCCGCGATTGAACGACGCCTTGTCTACTGCCTCATCCTGCAGGCGCTTCCAGCCGCCGCTGTGCAACACGTGGACGTTGGGCATCTCCAGGCTGATCGATTCCGCGAGCAACGGCTTCACCAGATATTGCCAGAGAATGTAAGTGAAACCGTACACCAGAACCGGAGAGTCGCGGTGCGCCTCGGCAAATTCCAGCAGCTCGTCGCGATCCAACATAAGACTTCCATCGCCATCCGGATTCATGCAGTAAGTCAGCTGGGACGCGAAAGGCATCAGTCCTTGGATGGCGGCGCCGCGGGCTCCCATCTCAGGTCCTTGGGCAACCGAGGCTGGGACGTCGGCGACAAGATAAGGCCTGCGGTGCTCGCCGAGAAAATCCTGCGCGATGGCGATGACCGCTTTGCTCATGCGGCGCGAGGTCGGCGAGTCGAGGGCAATACGGCTGGGAACCTGTCCGGTGGTCGAGCTCGATGTGAGGGTCTTCTTGATCTCGTGCGAATCAACCAGCGCGAAAGGGGGATCGGCTTTGAGCAGCGAGACTGGCAGATAGGGCAAGTCGGCGACTCTGGGCGCGGCGCGCGGGTCGATGGGCCAATGCCGAACATAATTGCGGTATGCGGCACTGCGGCTGCACGCGTGTTCCAACTCGTCCTTCAACAACGCTAGAAATCCGGGCTCGCGATCCTCCGGCGACAAACTATACGGCGGCACGGCCAGAAGCTCATCGATCCTCGCTTCGAGCGTGTTCATGACGCCCGACTTACCTCGCGCGCCAGGGCCTCGCGCGATATCTTGCCGTTATCGGTTTTCGGAATCTCGGAGACGACGCGGATAGAGTCGCAGGTCCAGTGAATCGGCAGGCTGCGGCGCACACGCTCGGCGAGGCTGTCTTCCTTCGCGTCGGGCACGATGTACAAAACCAGCGCTTCGCCGGCTTCGGGATGGGCGACGGCTGCAGCGGCGCATTCGTAGACGCCGGGCATGGCGGCCACGCGGGCTTCGACCTCGGCGAAGTTGATGCGCACTCCTCGCATTTTGAGGAATGCGCTCTTGCGGCCTTCGATCCAAAGATAACCGTCTTCGTCGAGACGGCCCAAATCGCCCGTGTGCAGCCAGCCGTTCTTGAAGACACACCGCTCGGCTTCGGGTTCGTTAAGGTATCCCAGCGAAACCGAGGGACCGCGAACAGCGATCTCACCACTTTGCCCAGCCGGGACCTCGTCGCCATCGGCGTCGCAGATGCGAACTTCGAGATTGTCCAATGGCTGGCCGACGCTGCCCAGCTTCTCATCGAGCATCGACGGGTCGAGGCAGGAGATTCTGCTGGTCGCCTCGGTCTGACCATACATCACATAGAACTTCGCGTTGGGAACGATGGCGCGCATCTCGCGGACATGGTCCGGAGCAAGCGGCCCTCCGGCCTGTAGAAACCGCCGGAGCTTGGGCATCGGGATGGAGCGAAGATTCGAGCGGCGCAGCAGGATGTTGTAGACCGTGGGCACGCCGGCAAAGGTCGTACATTCATAATGATTAATGGAATGAAGGACTTTGTCGGAAAACATGAAGCGATGGTCGAAGACCACGCTGCCCCCTTGATAAAGATGCGTCTGCAGGACGCTGGCGCCGTAGCAATAGCTGATGGGCAAGATCAGCATGGCCCGTTCGTCGTCTTCAAGGTGCTGACTGCGAATGATCGCTTCTGTGTTGGCGGTGAGGTTGCCGTGGCTCACCATGACAAAACGCGGCGCCTCGGAGGAGCCGGAGGTAGCGAAGAGGACGGCAACGTCGCTTTCCTGACGGGGCGCGACTGGCATCGCCTCCGCCGGCATTTCGGAAGGGTGTCCGTGGATCAGCTGAAACCTCCTGTCGCTGATCCAGTCGAAGGTGTGGGGCTTCTCTGTCCACAACGCTTTGGCGCCGGTTCGATCCAGAAGTGCGGCACCGAACAACGCTAGCTTGCTCTCGTCGACCGGAACAGACACCAAGCCCGCATACATCGCGCCCAGATAGGCGATGCTACTGGCAGGCGACAAGGCACAACCGATGACGACGGGGTCGCCGGGCTTCAATCCGGCGGCAAGCAGGCGGGCGCCGAAGCCGCTGATGAGGCGAGGGAGGTCCGCAGGCGAAACGGTTTCGCCGGTAGCTGCGTCGATCAGATAAGAGAGATTACCCAGGCGGCTGACTAACCGCCCGGCAAAATTAGTGGCTGGCGAAGGCGCGCTCATTCATGCCTGCTGCAGCTTTGCCTGGATGACCCGCACGATGTCGCGAACGTTCTCCATCTCCATCACGTCGTCAACGTCGAGGCTGACGCCGAGGGCCTGCTCCAGATTGCTGACGAGGAAGAGATGGCCGGCCGAATCCCAACCGGGAACGTCGTCAGGCGCGGTTTCAAAGGAAACCGCCTGCGGATCGATACCGAACGCCTGATGGAAAGCGGCTTGAACCTTGGGCAGAATGTCTTGCATTCTCTTTGTCGTCCCTGAGTCACGATTCTACGCAGACTTCTGTGCGTCCGACGAGGGCGGCAGCTCCCTGACGCGCCGCACTTGGGCCGTCGGTCACAGCAAATCAACAACTTATGAGGCTAAGTTGCGCCCGGTGACGCCGGCTTTGCGCCACTGGACATTCGAATCGCAGCTAGCGTTCGTATAAAAATAGTCTCTTCCGAGTTGCAAAGCAAGCACCTTGGTAGCAGGAGCCGGTTGTCTCCGGATTGGGGATTGGAAGAGCCGAGCGCGTGGTTGCCGTTCTCCTAGCCGCAGATTGCCGAGCCGCCGTCGACGATTAGCGTCTGGCCGACAATTCCGGAGGCTGCGTCAGAGCAAAGGAACTGGGCGGCCGCGGCGACTTCGTCGGGCGTGACCAGGCGGCCGATGGGGCTCTGGCGAACTGCGGCTGCGAGGCGCTCATCGCCCTCCGGCAGTGCTTTCCAGGCATCGGTTTCCACCGTGCCAGGTACGAGAATATTGACGCGAATGCCGCGCGGCGCGAGTTCGACTGCCAGATGACGCGCCATTGATTCGAGTGCGGCCTTCGAAGAGCCGATCAATGTGTAATAAGGCAGCGCGCGCGAGCCTCCCATCGAACTGACCGCAACGATACTGGAGCGCGGGGAAAATTGACCGGCCAGGGACTGGACCAATTCGAAGAAAGCACGGACGTTCAGAGCAAAGGTCCAGTCGAAATGACGCGGCGTGAGTTCGGCAAGGTTGCGATGGACGCCGGTCGCGGCACAATGAACCAGCGCGGAGAGCGGTTGCTCGCCAATCGACTTGCGGATTTGCGCAAGGCCTTGCAGCGTGGTGAGGTCGGCGCGGCAGAGTTCGATTGACAGCCCTTCCTGGTCAGCTGCAGCTTTCAGCGCGTCGGCGGATTTTTGATCGCGGACATAGTTTGCGATGACCGATGCGCCGGCTCGGGCGAAGCGCAGGGAGATGGCGCGGCCGATACCGCGCGTGCCGCCGGTGATCAGAGCTCGTCCGGAGAGGGCGTAAGTGTTGGTCATAGGTTAGGAACGAGCCTGATAATACTCCGCCCGAAAGGAAAGTTAGAAGTCTGGTGTCGCCGCTCCGCGGCTTGGTCCGTACTCGCGCTTGTCCCGCGGGCTGACGCCCGCGGCTAACGCAAATTAACTCATTTCTTACCAATGCCTAGTACAATGTTGGCTCGAACCAGCTCATTCCAGGACTTCACATCAGGGCCATGTTCCTACTTACCCAGACCACTCACAGGATGACGATTCAATACGATGCCGATGTGGGGCATCGTTACACGCCGAATCTACGCGCGCGCATTCCCGGTGACGACGGCGGTTACTTTGTCGTAACCAACTCGCTGGGCTTTCGCTCCGACTACGAGTTTGCGAGCGCGGCCAGTGCCTATCCTCGCATTCTGATGTTCGGCGACTCCTACACGGCGGGCGATGACGTCTCCAATGCCGACCGCTACTCGGATCAGCTGGGGCGCATGCTCGGAGCGGAGGTGCAGAACTACGGCGTGCCGGGAACTGGAACCGATCAGCATCTGTTGATCTACCGGAAGTTCGCGCGCGATGTCGAAGCCGATCTGGTGATCATTTGCGTCCAGATCGACAGCTTCCACCGCATTCAGGTTTCGCATCGGCCCAACATCGATCGCGTGACCGGCAAGCAGATCATGGTTCCCAAGCCGTACTTTGATCTGCAGAACGGCGAGCTGCTCCTGCACCAGGTTCCGGTGCCGCGCGAGCGTCCTGACGACACGGGAGAGACGGATCTGGAGGCCGGCAAAGAGACGCCGCGCTGGTATGACAACCTGCACAACGCGTATCTGAAGGTTCCGGGACTGAGCGCGGTGCGGCATTCGCCACTTTTCAAGGAACTGGGATATCGCGCGGTCTCCGAGTTGAATCGCGCGACCGGCAAGCATCCGTATCCCGACATTCTTTCGGACGACACGCCGGGATGGAAACTAATGTCGGCGATCCTGCGAAAGTTTATCGCCGAGGTGAAGACGCGGCCGGTGGTGATCGTGCCGATCCCGACGTCGGAGTTTTATTATCACGGCGTCAAGCCGGTCTATCAGCCGCTGTTTGAAACGCTGGAGGATCGCGCTGCGGGCGTCCACGTCTTCGACGTGAGTACGCGGCTGGTGAATTTGCCCTACAAGATTCGGCGCACGCTGGGATGCGAAATCGGTGGCCATTTCACGCCGATGGCCAACGGGCTGGTGGCCGACACCATGGCAGCCGAGATTCGTAGCCGCGGACTGCTGCCGGCGTCGAAGAGCAGCGTTGCAGTGAGCGGACTGAAGCCATCCAAGCGCTCACGGCAGGCGATGCCGGAAGTCCGCAGTGACTCGATCACGATCCTGGGAATCTCGTGCTTCTATCACAACTCGGCTGCGGCGTTGATACGCGATGGCCAGATTGTGGCCGCGGCGGAGGAAGAGCGCTTCACGCGCGTCAAGAACGATCGCCGCTTCCCGCACAATGCCATCAACTATTGCCTGGAAGAGGCGGGGATCTCGCAGAAACAGCTGACCGCGGTCGTCTACTACGACAACTCCGCGCTGACCTTCGAGCGCTTGTGCCACTCGATCATGGCGGTCGATCGCGATGCCGCGTCGTCGATGTGGCAGCAGATCATGCCGTCGTGGCTGCGGATGAAGTTGCATTTGCCGAAACTGATTCGCAGCTTCCTGAGCTATGAAGGACCGATCTTGCAAGGCGTGCATCACCGCTCGCACGCCGCGAGTTGCTTTTTCCCTTCTCCGTTTGAGCGCGCGGCGATTCTGACGATCGATGGCGTGGGCGAATGGGCGACGGCCAGCATCGGGCACGGCGAAGGCAATCGCGTGGAGCTGATCAAGGAGATGCGCTTCCCGCACTCGCTTGGACTGTTGTACTCGGCCTTCACGCAGTTCACCGGCTTCAAGGTGAACTCCGGCGAGTACAAGATGATGGGCCTGGCGCCGTACGGCGAAGCGGTCTACAAGCAGCAGATTCTCGATCACCTGGTAGACCTGAAGAGCGACGGCTCGGTCGAGCTGAACCTGGAATACTTCGGATTCCTGCACGAAAGCTCGATGACCAACAGCCGATTCGCCGACCTGTTCGGCGGCCCTAAGCGGCAGCCGGAAAGCCGCATCACGCGGCGCGAGATCGATCTCGCCAAGTCGATTCAGGAAGTGACCGAAGAAGCGCTGCTGCGCATGGCTTGCGAGGCCAAGCGCCTGACCGGCGAGAAGAACCTTTGTCTGGCGGGCGGCGTGGCGCTCAATTGCGTGGCCAATGGCCGCATTCTGCGCGAGGGACCGTTTGACGACATCTGGATTCAGCCCGCTGCTGGCGACTCCGGCTGCGCGGTGGGCGTCGCGCTCGATGTCTATCACACATATTACGGGCGCTATCGCGTCTTCAAGCCGGGCGTCTCGGCGCAGGGCGGATCGTATTGGGGGCCGGAGTTTTCAAGCGACGAGATTGAGGCCTATCTCGAAACCTACGGATATCCGTATCGCAAGCTCTCCGGAGCTGAGCGTAATCAATTCCTCGCGCAGAAGCTGGTTGAGGGCAAGGTAGTCGGACATATGTCGGGACGGTTGGAGCTGGGGCCGCGCGCGTTGGGAGCACGCTCGATCCTCGGTGATCCACGCAATCCTGATATGCAGGCGAGTTTGAATCTGCGCATCAAGTATCGCGAGTCGTTCCGGCCGTTTGCGCCGGCAGTGCTGGCGGAGCGAACGTCCGACTACTTCGAACTTGATCGCGAGAGCCCGTACATGCTGCTGGTCGCGCCGGTGAAGAAGGAACGGCGTCTGCCGCTGGATGCGAACTTGGGCGACGATGACGATTTGTTGCCTGTGGTTCGCCGACTGCGCAGCGATATTCCGGCGGTCACACATGTGGATTATTCGGCGCGCATTCAGACCGTGCGTCAGGAGCATCATCCGGAGTTCCACGCTTTGATCGCCGAGTTCGAGCGGCAAACAGGTTGTGGCGTCGTGGTCAACACGTCGTTCAATGTGCGCGGCGAGCCCATCATCTGCACGCCGCAGGACGCGTATCGCTGCTTCATGCGCACGGAGATGGATGTGCTGGCGCTGGGCGACTACATCCTGCTGAAACCGGAGCAGCCGCAATGGTTCGAGGGCAAAGGCGAGGGACTGGAGAATGAAGATGTCTCGCAGGCGGCAGCAGAACAGGCGCCGGAGAAGCTGCTGCAGGAGTTGTCGCAGGCCTTCGATACCGACTTCTGGCCGGCAGCAGAAAAGCTGAAATCTAGCGGTGGAGCGAGGATCACGGAAGAGTTTCGCAAGACTCCCACAATGTGGGAGGACACGAACGAGCCTGCTGATCGCAAGCCGCTATTTGAGCTTGGCACGCAGGCGTTGAGCGAGGACCCGGATCCGGAGAAGTTTGCCGATGAGCTGACGGCGAACTGGTTGAGCCCCGAGGCTGCGAATGCGTTGAAGCCGACGGTGACGAAGCTGATCAGGATCGGGCTGAAGAACCAGGTGGAAGTGGAGATCGACGAGCAGGTCAGCGAGTCGGTGTACGTGATGTTCTAGGGAGAGGACCGGTAGTGCGGCGCTTCAGCGCCGTGTAGATGGCGGTAATTATCCTTTTTGGGACTCCATCCGCTGCCGCGCAGCGGATGGAGTCCCCTAATTTTTGCGTCGCGGGGAGACGCGGGCCTGAAGGCCCGCACTACCCAACCTACCGGACCCGTTTCGCCGACAGCGGCACGCAGCCGTCGATCACCACAACATCGCCCACGCGGCCGTAGGAGTGGGTGCCGATCATGTTCGGCATGTCGTGGGTGTCGATGATCGCGCCGGGACGCTCGGAATATTCGCGCTCATTCAACGTCGTAATTTCATTGAACACAATGAGACGCCCATAGCTGCCGCTGCAATCCTGAGATGGCCGAATCAGCTTGCTATTCTCACGGAAAATCGCCCCGGCGCCGCGACTGAAGCGGATGTCCGTGGAGATGGGACTGCGCGGATGGCAAGTCAATTCTCCCGTCAGCGAGCGCGAGTAGAAGAGCCAAAGTTGCAGGCCGCCGCCACGTGGCTCCTGTAGCGTTACAAAGAACCAGTACAGCCCATTCTCGATCCACACCGTCGAGTCGACCGCAGGCGCTCGCAGCAGAACCTTCACCTGCTTCCAGACATCCGGGAAGCACTCGCAGCGATACAGTTGAAGCGTTCCGTCGGCAACGCTCTCAGGAACCATGTACAACTCTCCGGCGTCGCGAAAGATGCATGGATATGAGAGATGGTACGGCAGATCGAGGACAGGAATAGTTTGCGAGAGAGTGCCGTCGCGGTTGACCTCGGCGCAGACGATGATTCCCTTGTCTGTACTGTAAGGCAGGTCTTCGAAGAAAACCCACGGCTTGCCCTCGTGCTCGATGACGAATGGATCGGCGTAAAAATGGCCGCGGGGCGATTGAATCCAGCGGAATTCGCGCAGGTTGAGCTTGGCCGACGAAGTGTTCTTGGTCTTCACGCCCAACATCCAGTGCGGCAGCTCTTCGCCGACGATCGAATGTCGCGCGCGCTGGATGAAGGTTCGGGCCACGATTTTGCTGAGCCATGGCAGCAGTTCGAGATCGGTGGGAAGCGAATAGGCCTTGCCGCCGCGAATTGGAAGCGCCTTGGAAGTGCCCGCTTCGACGCTGTCCCAACCAGACTCGTGCAGTTGATGCAGCTTTTGGATCAGGAGCGTAGTGGATCCCCAATACGGCTGGACTCGGTTGCGGGCCCATGAGCTTCCCTGAATCGTCGCAAACGCACCCTTGCAGAGAATCTGATTCTCACTCGGTTCGTCGGCCAGGCGCTCCAGAACGGTGCATGTCAGGAGATTGTCCTCGTAGACCTCCCAGAAATATGATGGGCCGCCGCGATAGCGATCGGGATCGCCGTGATGATAGGCCCAGACACCGTATCGCGCGGCGTTCAGAATCTCTCCGCGCAGCTGGCCGAAACCAAACTTGACCAGCACGTCCAGATTCTTCTCGCGAATGCGGGCGATCGCGTCATCCGGAAAGCGCTGGGAATCCTGATCGACGATGGGCGTTACCGAGAGCGTCTCGACATCTTTGAGGTAGCGAGTGCAATCGACCTCGGCAAGCGGATCGGGAGCTTCGGAAATTCGCTTGGCGTCCCAAGCGACGTACCGCGCAAAGAGCCCCGTGTTTTTCTTCGGAACGTGCGACGCGTCTGCGTTGAAAACCGCCAGCTCCACGCGAGCGAAGTCGCTGTTGGCGATGTGCTCCAGAGTCTCCGCCAGGTAAGCCGGTATTGCAGGACCGTCGAGCAGAACACCGATGCGCAGTTGCGGAGCTCGGCTGGTGGAGTTCAGAAACCACGGAGCATGCATCGATAGAAGTTGTAATTGTTTTGGCGGGGTAAATCCAGAGCGCGAAAACGACAGGCGGTGCGCGTCGCCTGTTGAACAGGATGCAAAGGAGGTGGAAAAGCAGATCCCTCGTAGGCCTGAAGGCCTCCTCGGGATGACAAAGATAGAACGCCTTGTCGGCACGACTAAACAGGTTGCGGAAAAACGCGTAATACGACTTGTGTGCCGTCGGCTGAAGCCGACTCGGGCAGGGAAACAAACGGCTATTCGCTGGCCTGAAGGCCAGCTCTACCCGAAAGCGCGCGTCGGTCGACTTTTTCTGCAGCCTGTAAAGTCATGCCCTGATACGAAGCATTCGCGAGCGCGTGAAGGCTAGCTCTACCCCAACGAAACTCAGCGTGAACGACGCGATTGGATGTATAGTACTTTGCGTCTGATGGCCAACTCCAAAGACAGGTCAATACAACATGCTTGAAGTTGGGATTTCCCGACGTCTTCTGCTCATGCTTTGCGTCATCGCGCTGACTGCGCCGGCGACGATGACCGCTCGTCCTTACCCGCAATCGCAGGGCTCCAGCCAATCCTCGAAGGCGAAGCAGCCTGCGAAGGCCGAGTCGAACCAGGAGTCCGCGGATTCGGAAGATCAGGACGCGCAGGAAGCTCAGAAAGAAGCCGAAGAAGAGGAAATGGCGCCGGCGGCAGTGGAGATCGACGTCTCCAAAGATTCGCCGCTGATCCAGGAACTGTATCGCGCCACGCGCGAGACCAAAGACAAGGCCATCCTCGCTCGGCTGGAGACCGCGAAGTCGCTGGTGGCCACGGCGGATGTCAATGCCACCGATCCGCAAGGTCGGACGGCGCTGCATTGGGCGGTGTTCGGCTCCAGCTATAACACCAACCAGAAGATCGTCGTCGCCTACGAGGCGATCGCCAACGACCTGATCACGCGCGGCGTCGACATCAACAAGGAAGACATCTACAACGACACGGCGCTGGATTATCTGCTGTACTCGCCGAACTTCGAGATGCAGACCTTGCTGATCGAGAACGGTGCCAGCAGCGGATTTCTGGCCGCATTCTACAAGTTCTTCACCCAGGCCCCATCGAGCGGGCCACCGCCGACTCATGCTGAAGCGGTAGCCATGTCGCGCCAAGCCGATCTTGCGCCGGGTGCGACGATGAGTCTCCGCCTGGAGAGCCCAGCCTACAGCGACCGTTCGCGCACCGGCGATCCGATACGCGGCATCGTGACCTATCCTGTCTGCAAGGACGGCGAGCAGGTGGTGTGCAAGCCGGGTGAGTTGCTGGTCCCGCCAGGCACGACCGTCGAGGGCACGATTTTGTTCGCAAAGAAGGCGCCGGACAAATACTCGCAACCGCGTCTGGTGCTGGATTTCTCCTAACATCGTCCACAAGGATGGGAAGAAGTCGCCGCTCTACGCTCGCGTGATTGACGTAGACAACGCGCGCGAGACGGTGCGCAACAACGAGATCATGGGAATCGTGCAGCCGCATGCTTCGAAGAAGGTCTCGCTGGCGATGGCCGCGTTGAGCGCGGCAAACCCGATCGCGGGCTACACGATTAAAGGCGTCCAGGCGATTTACGGCTTGTCGATCCGCCGCGAAGTGTATTTCCCCGAAGGAACCGACCTGCAGATTCAAATCATTCGTCCATCGATGCTGGCGGAGAAAGAACCCTGGACGGGGTGGCAGCCGCTGCCGGTCGATGCGCAACTGCAGGACCTGGTGGTGAAGGCGCCGCTGCGCACCACCACCCCGAAGAATGTTCCCTCCGACATGACAAACCTGATGTTCATCGGAACGCAGGAGCAACTGGAGATGGCATTTGGGGAGGCGGGGTGGTACGAAGCCGACAACAAGCAGGTCATGTCGGCGCTGAAGGCCGCGCAGGCGACGATCCGGCAAACCGGCTACCAGAGCGGGCCCGTCTCGACCTTGTGGCTCGAAGGACGACCGCCGGACCTCGTCTTCCAGAAGTCGCTGGACACCTTTGCCAAGCGCCATCACATTCGCATCTGGAAGCTGGATGCGGAGTATAACGGGCAACCAGTCTGGGTAGGCGCGGCGACCCACGACATTGCCACGACGAATGGAGCGGGCGGAACGAAGTGGAGTCATCGCATCGATCCTCACGTCGATCGCGAGCGCGATTGGGTCGAGACGGATCTGCTTTTCATCGGAACCGCCAAATCTTACGCCGACGTCGACCGGCCGGAGGCGCCGAAGAAGACCGAGAACGCGACCGGAGACGAGATGCTGACGGATGGCAAGATGTCGGTGCTGCTGCTGGTAGCAGCGCCTCCGGCACAACAAACGGCTAGTGCGCCGACGCTCAAACCGCGGCCCGCGAAGCAGTAGCGCCGCGCAATCACAGGCACTGTCCGCTCCGGGCTATCATCGCGTATTCGCGAATGGGTGCCGCGATCTCCGGTCTACCAGCGAGGAAGGCGTCAATCGTAGATTCGACCCTCTCGCCATAATGTTCCTGCCAGTGATTTAACCCGTGAAGGGCGCTCATGCGACACACATCCGACGGAAGCGCGAGTATTTCACTCATCGCCGTCAAACAAGCATCCTGAAGATCAGGCTCCGGAGTCTCCGAATGAGTTGGGCTCAGAGCCAGAATGTGCCACCACATAAAACAAGCGCTGTGAAACGGGTCGGCCTCCTCATACGCCAAACCGGCTGTTGCTGGTGCAACAAAACTTCGGAAGAACTCGCTCATCGCGGAGATACAAGCAACCCGCTTGCGAAGGCTAACCGCGGAATTCAGAAGAGCTCGGCTTGACCTGCTTGGGGATGAACCGCCAACCAGGAACCAAATGCCCTCTGCAACCTGCTCAAGCGAGTACACGCTCAAGCATCTTGATTCCAGGAAAAGGCGGGTCATGTATCTCACTGCAGCTGCGTCCGTTATGCGCAGCGGGGCCCAGAATGAGTCGAAACCGTCGTCCCAGTACCAGTCCTCTTGCTTCTCCGTCGTTGGTGGGTGGTCGAATGACGCCTGGAGCCATTGGTCGAACGTGGCGATCACCGGGTGCTCCTCACAAACATAAAGAACAAAGCGACTCGGACGCCGGCTGCTATTGACTCCCTTTGTACGCGGTGCCGACGCTGATATTGCGGAAGCGGGCGGGCGCTGCGCCGTGGCCCGTGCCCATGACCTGCTGCGGCTGGCCTTTCCCGCAGTTGGGCGTGCCCCACAACGTCCACTCATCGCGCGAGCAGATCGCGTCCATCGAATTCCAGAACTCGGTCGTGATGCCGGAGTACGACGGATTCTTCAGCATGCGGCGGCGTTTGCCGGCGACGATCTCCCACCCAATTTCGCATCCGAACTGAAAGTTGTAGCGCTTGTCGTCGATCGACCAGGAGCGGTTCGTCTCCATCAGAACGCCGAGATCGGTGGAGGCAACGAGTTGCTCCAGCGTCAGCGGCGAATCGCCCGGCAGAATGCTGACATTGGTCATGCGAACGATGGGCAGGCGATTCCAGCCCTCAGCGCGCAGGCACCCTCCACTGCGTTTTGCGCCAATCGCCGCCGCGGTGTCGCGTGAGGTGAGATATCCGGTGAAGAGTCCGTTGGTGATGATCGGCGTCGACTGCGCGGCGACGCCTTCATCATCGTAGGCGAAGGTGCCGAGTCCGGGACCGTGCGCTTCGGTTGCGTCGGCGACCACGTTGACAATCTCGCTGCCGTACTTCAGCCTGCGCAGCTTGTCGAGCGTGAGGAACGACGTGCCGGCGAAGTTGGCTTCCATACCCAGCACGCGATCGAGCTCGATGGGATGTCCGACGGATTCGTGAATCTGCAAGGCGAGCTGCGACGAGTCGAGGATGATGTCGAACGTCCCTTCCGGACACTGATCGGCGGAATGAAGCGCAACGGATTGCTCGGCTATTTCCTGCGCTTGATCGAGTAGCTTCAATTCTTCGATCAGCTCATAACCTTTGTTCTGGAACTGTCCGCCGAAGGAGTTGGGATAGGAGCGCTTCTGAATCGCACTCCCCTCAAACGAATGCGCGGCATAACCGGCGCCGGAACTCGTGATGGTCTGATGAATCTCCGCGCCTTCCGTGGAGAAGAACCATTGCTCATAGCGACGAAAATTCATGCTCGTCTCGGCAAAACTCACCCCTTTCACTTTGCGCAGCTCTTCGTCGATGGCAAAGAGCAGCTCCAGATTCTTCTCAATCGGAATGGTGAAGGGATCGATTTTGCACGGCGAACTCCATTCGGCCTTGGCCGCCGGCTCGGGAACCATGAGCAGATCGCCGGTCTTCACCGTCGCCGAAGCCCTGGCGATGTCGACAGCTTTCGCGGCACAGGCTTCCACACTCTCGCGCGAGAGATCGTCGGTGGCGGCGAATCCAAAAGCGCCATCGGTGACGACGCGAATGCCGATGCCGAGCGATTCCGCGTCGGAGGCCGCGCCGATCTTGCCGTTCTTCGTAGCCAGCGAGCGATTGCGCTCGTCAACGATGCGGGCTTCGGCTAGCGATGCACCGCGCAGTTTTGCCGTCTCCAGCGCCCATGAGGCGATCTGTTTCATTGCGTCTCCGTGATTGGCAATGATAGCGCGACAGGCGCATTGCCGCGTGGGGCTCCAGGCCTGACGATGTTCGCTTAACCGCCTCACCCGCCTACTTGCTCGCAGTCTTTGTGGGTGGCCGCGAGTCCAGGAACGTCACGACCTGCCAGCGCTCTTGCTTGGAAAGTTGCGTCCAGGACGGCATCCCGGAACTCACCTTGCCCGTGGTGATGAACCAGTAGACCTCGCCCGGCTTCGCGTTCCGTACCGACGGCGTGTCCAGAGCCGGCGCCGGCCCCATTCCCTGCCTGTTGCCGCCGTGGCACTGAGCGCAATTTCTTGCATAGAGCTGCTTACCCGCCGCTGCGGCCGGGGCGCTTCCGGCATAAGGATTCTTGTCAGCGGCAGCGGACGCCGGCGCATTGCGAAACGTCGCTTGCTGGGCAACCGAAACTGTGATCAAAAGTATTGCGAATACGATGAGAGCTGAAAAAGTAAACTGACCGCGGACGAAGTTAGCCACTATTTTCCTCCTGCACTAATTCTACAAGTGCAAAAGCGGAAAGCAGCTTCGCCGTCATGCGCTCGATTTTAGAAAAAGAATTTTGCGCCCAGTTGCATCAGCCGGGGAGGATCGGCGTTGATGACTTGCCCGAAACTGGCGCTGCCAATGTTTCCATCGACCGACTGCGCTCCGAAGAACTGGGTGTGATTGAACACGTTGAAGGCTTCCACGCGAAGCTGCAACGACTTGCTCTCGTTCAGGCGCACGTTCTTCAGCAGAGCCATGTCGAAGTTGTCCAGGCCCGGTCCGGAGAAGAATCGCCGCGGCACGTTACCCGGAGTGCCCAGAGCATTCTCGCTGAACTCCGCAATATTGAAGTAAGGCTGCTGATTGCGAGGGTTGTGATTCAGATTGAGCGGAGCTCCGGTGCAATCCGGCTCGTCGATTCCAAAGTTGTTGATGCCGTTCGGCTCGGCGCCCAGCAGCGAGTTGTCACCGTAACTGTACAGCGTGACCGGAAATCCTGTGCTGAAATGGGTGATGCCGGAAAATTCCCAGCCCTGCGTCCATCGATTCGTAGCGTGGAAGAGCGTTTCCAGCGGAAGTCGATAGTTATAGCTGACAACGAAATTGTGTCGTATATCAAACGACGACAGTCCATAGCTGAGCGCGGGATTGATCGGATTCACCTCTTCGCCCAGGTTGGAAGAATCGTCCAGCGCCTTGCCATATGTGTAACCCGCCGCCATGCTCAAGCGCTTGCCCGTATGCCGCAGGCTGACCTGGAGCGCGTTGTAGTTGGACTGTCCAATCGTCGTCTGATAGGTGTCGCTGCCGAAGGCGGGACCAAGCGGCCCGCGCGTTCCGTTAATCACCTGCCCCGAGGCCGAGGTATACACATTGTTCTCGCCAAATGGACCACACGTAGGCGAGCCGGGCGCTACCTGGCTCGGCTGACTCAGGCTGAGACAAAGCGCCGGATCGCCGGGATTGGCTTCGAGCATCACCAGCAGCCGATGTCCCTGGTTGCCCACATAGCTCACGCTCAGCACCGTGTTCGTTCCCAGTTGGCGTTCCAGCGAAAGCATGTATTGCTCGACGTAAGGAATGCGATTGGTCGTGGCATATCCCGGAATGCCGCTGATGGGCTCGTACTGTGACCAGTTGATGTTCGAATTCGGATTACTGCTCGACGCCTGGCCGGTTGCCAGCGCCACCGGAAATGGCTGGCCTTGAAACTGTCCTGTTGATGCGGTGATGAACGGCGTAGAGAACAGCGGCGGCGCAGGACTCGAGTAGGTGATTCCGAACGGTGCGTTACCGGCCAGGATCCCGATGCTCAGCGCTTCAATCGCCTCGTAGTAGATGCCGTATCCCGCTCGTATGCTGGTCGTGCCGGGATCGCCAAGAATCTTGCCCAGCATCGTTCCCTGTTGCGCGCTGGGCGAGTAGGCCACGCCAATGCGCGGGGCGAAGTCCAGATTTCCCGGCGGCGCCAGCGTTCGCGGCACTCCCGGATCGCCCGGGTACAGGATGCCCGCAGGCGCTCCGGGAAAGACGATGGATTGCCGGCCAGGCTCGAAGGTCGAGATTCCGTTGTTAACCTCGTACCATGGCTCGATGCGGTCCCAGCGCAAACCGTAGTTCACCGTCAGGTTCGAGCGCGCGCGCCAGCTGTCCTGCGCGTAAAGCCCCCAGTATTTATTTCTCCCGTAAAACGGTTGCAACTGGCTTTGGTTGTATTGGCTGGGAACCCCTAGCAGAAAATCCGCAAAGTCCGATCCCGTCTCACTTCCCGTGAAGAGGAAGCTGCCATTGAATTGCGCAATCGCGTTGGTGTTCACCTGGTCGTAGTGAAATTCCACGCCGAACTGCATCGCGTGCCGGCCCACCACCTTGGAGAAATCATCAATCCACTGGAAGGTGTTGTTCACCTGCTTCAGTTCGTTGGCGTTCGTGCCGATGGAAAACGAATTGAAGACGATATTCTCCACGCCTTCGCCCTGCGGATTCAGCGGCACAATTCCCGCTGTACCCGCTCCGGTCACAAATCCCTGCGACGCCAGGCTCGTGCCCAGCCCGCCCACCGGCTGGCCCAGGATGTTGTTGTCGCGCATGTAGCTGAAATGAAATTCATTGACCGCGTTCGTGCCGATCGTCTTGGTGTCGCTCAGGCTGAACAGCTGCGCCCGGCCCAGGTACAGCGCGTTGAATCCCGGAACGCTGGCGCCGCTCTGGCCCACGGGATACGGATTGTCGAGGGTGTAGTCGTCGATGAAATAGTAGGCCGACAACAGGCCCCAGCGACTGTCGTAATCCAGCCGGTAAGAGCCCTTGTCATCGCGCAACGTTTGGTTGTAGGCCGAGGTGGAGAAGTTGCTCGCCCCCACATTCGGCGCGGGAATGTATTGCAACAGATTCCTGGCCGGCGCCGACCACGCCGACTGCGGAATCACCGCGCTCGGAAAAACACACTGCGCAGCCGTCGTGCATCCCGGCGTGTAATAACGTTCGCCGGGATTAACCGAATACCCAAGTTCCTTCGACAGAAGATTCGCCCAATACTGCCCGCTGACTGTTCCCGTCAGCGCGCTCGCCTGATCGATCAGGTCACCCGACCGGTCTGCCATCGTGGGAACCGCGATCTGGCCGGTGTCGACTCCCTGCGTCAGTCGAGTGCCCTGGTAGTCGACGAAGAAGAACATCTTGTTCTTTCGAATCGGCCCGCCCAGCGTTCCGCCGAACTGATTCTGGTCATACGTTCCGCGCGTGGGCGAGAAATAATTGCGCGCGTCGAGATCGGTGTTGCGCAGGAACTCGAACAGGTCGCCGTGAAAGCTGTTGGTACCCGACTTGGTGACGACGTTGATTTGTCCGCCGCTGTGGCCACCGTACTCGGCATTGAAATTACTGGTCAGGATGCGGAACTCCGCAATCGAATCCAGATTCGGAATGATCGCCGTCCCGGAGTTCACATCCTCTTCCGTATCGCTGCCGTTCACGATAAACGCGTTGGCGAACTCCCGCTGGCCATTGATCGAAATCGTTCCCGGATTTAAGTTGCCCGACGGAGAAAGCGCGCTCACCCCCACGTCCTGCTGCGTCTCGGAAGTCAGGGACGTGGCCGGAGCAACGCCCGGCTGCAGCGCCAGCAGGTCCGTAAAGCTCCTCCCATTCAGCGGCACAGCCGTCATGGTGCTTCCGCTGATCGACTCGCCCATCTGCGTGTTGGAGGTGTCGGCCAGTGCTCCCTTCTCTTGCACCGTAACCGTCTCCGCCTGTTGCCCAACTTTCAACGAGGCGTCGACTACCAGAGCGCCGTTGGCGTGGATCGCGATGCCGCTCTCGACATAGGATTGGAAACCGGTCTTTTCAATCGAGATGTTGTAGAGCCCGAGCGGCAGATTAGGGAGCGAGTAGAAACCGTCGCCATTTGTCGCCACCTGATACAAGACCTGGGTGTCGGTGTTCGTCGCCTTTACCATCGCATGTGGTACGACCGCGCCGCTGGCGTCCTTTACCGTCCCCGAAATGCTCCCGCCCACGCCGGCCCGCGCGAGAACCGGAAATAACATGAACAACGTCCAGACCAGAATCAATGAACCGTAGCGACCGAGAAATTCTGAACGCAAGGAAGATGAAAAGGACGAAACTCTAACCTCGCTGGCAGCGGATTTGCCCAGCTCCCAGTCGGAAGCTCGGTTGCCGCTAGCAGATTCAGGTAACTCCCCGGCATCGACTTGGCGCACCAGGGAAAGGATTTGCCACCAATTCACAAAATGGCCTCAAGCTTATGAAATTAAGTTGACCCGCGCAAACTGACGTCGATATACTTACAACTGCATTACACTTGCAACTGAGTTGCATATACTGTACCTCTATTAAACGATAAGCACGCTGTTCCTACAAGCATCCGCTGCATTATTTGTTGCGACAGCGTTGCAATCATTCGTAACCAAGGTAGGAGAACTTTATGCCGCTTCCCCAGACGGAAGCTCCCGGCGCTCTGCAGACCGCATTGCTAACTCGCGGAATCCGCATGACCCGCCAGCGCCGCGTCATCCTCGAGATCATTGAGACCGCGACCCAGCACCTCGACGCCGCTCAGATCCTGCGCAAAGCCGTCCGCGTCGATCCCAACATCAATCGCGTCACCGTGTATCGCACGCTGGGACTGCTCAAGCGCCATGGCCTGGTCGACGAGCTCGATCTGTTACATGTCAAGGGTGAAGGACATTTCTACGAGCGGCGTCCGCAGCGCGACCACATGCACATGACTTGTCTGCGGTGTGGCAAAGTGCAGGAGTTCGAGAGCGACCTCTTCGATCGCGTAAAAGGGCAGGTCGAGCGCGACTGCCACTTCCACATCCTCGTCGCGCGCTTTGAGATCGGCGGCTACTGCGCCAGTTGCCGGAAGTAGGTTTGGCAGCTCAGGTAGTGCGGGCCTTCAGGCCCGCGTGGAGAGATGATATTGGAAGCCGGCTTTAGGCGTCCCCGCCGCTCTTGAGAGACACAGCTATCAGATAGCTGGCTCACCGAGCTAATGCTTGACTCGCGCACTCCGCATCGCACCCGCCTGCCGCACGATCGCCTTTACCAACCCTGGAATCGTATATTCCATCGCTTCAATATCCACCGGCAATCCGAATTCCCGCAGTGTCGCGGACGTAACCGGCCCGATCGATGCGCTGTGAATTCCATGGTTCGCCCCCGTCTTCTTCAATGCCGCACGAGCGGCGCGCAAGCCAAGTAGTCCCACAAAATTTCTTACCGTTGAAGAACTCGTGAAGGTGATGGCGTGCGGCCTTCGCTTCTCATTCCCCAGAACCGATCGCAGTTTTGTCGCTGACGACTTGGGAGCAACTGTTTCGTAAGCTTCAATCACATCGACTGCCGTCGCCACTTTCCGCAGCTCACGCGGGATCACATCCCGCGCCACCTTCGCCCGTACCAGCAGCACGCGCTTCCCTATCACGCGCCGCCTCAGCGCACTCACCACCGATTCCGCAACGTATTCCTTCGGCGTAACCCTTACCGACAAGCCGTGCTTCTCAATTGCGCCCTTAGTTGCCGGCCCGATTGCCGCAATCTTCAAATGCGTCAAGGCAGATCCTTCCAGTTTCTTCCTTGCCTTGCGCTCAAAAAGAGCTTCCACGCCGTTAACGCTGGTCAGGATCAGCCAGTCGTAGGTCTGCAGATCTCTTAGCGCGTTATCGAGCGGATGAAACGACTTGGGTTTGCGAATCTCGATGAAAGGAATCTCGATGACATCGCAGCCCAACTCGCGCAGCTGCAACGACAGCGCGCCTGCCTGCTTCTTCGCCCGCGAAACCAGCACGCGGCATCCTGATAGCGGCAGTTGATATGGGATATTTCGTTGAGAGGTCTTCGGCAAAATAGGGGTCCTTCGACTCCGTTCGGAGCTGCGCCGCCTCACTCCGCTCAGGATGACACTCCGTGCAGAAGTGTGCGCCGAGGATCATGATGGCTAGTTCTTAACTGACAACCGACAACCGGCAACTGACAACTGGTTTTCTACGGCTGTTGCGGCGCGGCGACCGCTGCTCCATAGACATCTTCCAGAATCTGGTTCGCTCCGCGCTGCAGCAGCGTCTCGCCCACCAGTTCCCCGAGAGCAATCGGATCAGCACCGCTCTGTGTCTCCCGCAGAATCACCGATCCATCGGCCCGCGCCACAATCGCCGTCAGCTGCAGCACGCCATCACGTGATTCTGCAAACGCCCCGATCGGCACCTGGCATCCGCCGCCCAGCTTGCTCAGCAGCGCGCGCTCGCAGGTGGTCGTAGCCCGCGCGGCCGCGTCGTCCAGAAACGCCAGATGCTTCCGCATCGCATCATCGCCGGCACGAATCTCGATCCCCAGCGCTCCCTGCCCCGCTGCCGGACACATGAAGTCTTCCGACAGAACTTCCTTCACCAGCTGCATCTTGCCCAGTCGCGTCAGTCCCGCAGCAGCCAGGATGATCGCGTCGTACTCGCCTGCCTCCAGCTTGCGAACGCGCGTGTCAACATTGCCGCGCAGGGCGTGAATCACCAGATCGGGCCGCGCAACTTTCAACTGCGCCTGGCGGCGAAGGCTGCTGGTTCCAACGCGCGCTCCCTTCGGCAGTGCTGCAATACTGTCGTACTTCACCGAAAGAAAAACATCGCGAGGATTGACCCGCGTGGTAATCGCGACCAGTTCGAATCCTGGCGGCAACTCCGTCGGCAGGTCCTTCAGGCTGTGCACCGCGAGATCGACGCGCCCCTCGGCCAGCGCCTCTTCGATCTCTTTCGTGAACATTCCCTTGGTGCCGACCTGCGCTAGCGCGACATCGGTGATCTTGTCGCCGGTGGTCTTGATGATCTCGAGCTCGACCTCGTGTCCTTGCTCGCGCAGCAAAGCTGAGATGTGGTTGGCCTGCCAAAGCGCCAGTTGCGATCCGCGAGAACCAACCCTGAGCCGGGCCATCAGCGGCGCGCTCCTGTCTTTTCGCTGGTTACGGCGTCTTCTTCGTGACTGGCGGCGGCGTGCGCGTCGCGCAATCCAAACAGCTTGCGCACCAGATCGATGACCGTCGTGACCTCCGCCGACTCGCGGGCTGCACTCTTCAGTGTGGTGATGGGTGTATGCATGATCTTGTTGATGATGCCTCGGCTGAGCGCTTCGACAGCAAGTTCCTGCTCAGGCGTAAGCGTTCCCAGCCGGCCGCGTACGCGATCGATCTCCGCTTGCCTGACGGTCTCCAGATGTTCCTGCAGCGAGACAATCGTCGGCACCACGTCGAGCGTTTGCAGCCGTCCTTGAAATTTGTCGACCTCCATCTGCACGATAGCTTCGGCGCGATCCGCTTCCACGCGCCGGTCGGCCACATGCGAGGAGACCACCTGCTGCAAGTCATCGATGTCGTAGACAAAGATGCCGTCCAGCTTGTTCATCTCCGGATCGATGTCGCGTGGCACCGCGATATCGATGAAGAACATCGGACGGTTGCGGCGCTTGCTCAGGAAGCGCTCGCCGTGTTCTTTGCGGAAGATGGCGTGCGGCGCGCCGGTAGAGCTGATCACAATGTCGGCGCGCGGAATCGTCTCGTAGAGCTGGTCAAACGGAATGGCTTCGCCGTTAAATTTCTTCGCCAGCGCCGCAGCGCGATCATAAGTGCGATTGGAAACGTAGATGTGCTCGGCGCCGTGAGCCAGCAGGTGACGCGCGGAAAGCTCGCACATCTTCCCCGCGCCAACCAGGTAAACCGTCTTGCCTTGCAGGTTGCCGAAGATTTTCTTTGCCAGATCGACCGCAACCGACGCGACCGATACCGCCGACGTCGCCACCGACGTTTCATTGCGCACGCGCTTGGCGACCGCGAAGGCTCGAGTCAGCAGCGCATCCAGCTGCGAATTGATCGCTCCGACCGCCCGCGCGGTGGCATAAGCTTCTTTGACCTGCCCAAGGATCTGCGGTTCGCCCACCACCATCGAATCCAGGCTGGAGGCCACGCGAAACATATGCCGCACCGCATCGCGCTCGTGATATTCGTAAAGGTGTTCGCGGTAGGGTGTGGGATCGAAACCGTAAAGCTGCTTGAGAAATCCGTTGAGATCGGCAGTCCCATTCGTCGTACGCGCCAGCAACTCCACCCGGTTGCAGGTGGAAATGATCAGTCCTTCTTCGATCCCGGGATACGACGCCAGCTCCTTCACTGCCTCGGGCAATCGTGCCTCAGAAATGGCGAACCGCTCGCGCACCTCGACCGGCGCCGTCCGATGATTCACGCCGATGAGGACGAAGTTCATGAGGCAATAAACCTGTGCACGCGGCTAAAGTTATTGGCCGCCCACGCGCCAATCGCAACCACAAAAGCGATCGTCGCCAGAAACGCCGCGCGCCGGCCGCGCCAGCCTGCCGTCCACCGCGTATAGAGCAGCAGCAGGTAGACGGCCCACATCAAGAACGACAGCAAAATCTTGGGATCGTAGAAGAACATCGGCCCGTACTTGGCGATCGCCAGCACCGAGCCGGTCAGGATGCCGAACGTCATAAACGGGAAGCCGAAGAGCAGCGCGTGGTATCCAATGTCGTCGATGGTCTGCAGCGCCGGCAGCCACGTCAGCAGCTGGGTCTGTCGCTTCGACTTCAGCGCGCGCTCCTGTGCCAGATACAACAGGCTGGTCCCGAAGCTGAGAAACAGTCCGGCATATCCGGTGAAGATCAGCACCACATGAACAAAGATCCAGCCGTTGCGCAGCAGCGGCGAGTTGAGCGTCACCGGCTTTTGTCCGATCGCCGAGGCGAAGGTCAGAAAAAATACAATCGGAAAAATGATGATGCCCAGTGACGTGGTGCGGTATCCGACGAAGAAGACGAAGAACACCACCATCGCCAGAAAGGCCAGCAAGGATTCCGAATAGTGTATGGAAGCCAGCGACAGGTGGCCGATCAGAATTGTGGATTCCACCAGCGAAACAAGATGGAAGATAAGGCCCAGCCCGACTGCCGGCTCGACGACCTTGCCCAGCAGGTTGCCCCGCTTGCTGAGCAGCAGGAGCGAGTACACCAGCCCCACGCCGTAGCAAACCACCGCAACTCGAAGCCAGATTAGCGGCATAAACCCCATGAACGGTCATCCCACCCGTTCTACTGAAGTTAAGTATAGCTGCATGACGCCGGGAGCCGAGTATGCATGTCACTGCCCCCTGTGATCTGTGTCACACGAGCTAAGTGCGAGAAAATTCAGGTGATGACTGCGGGCCGCGGACCGTTAGCTGGGGTAGTGGAAGTGCACAATGTGCTGCGAGGCGATGGTCATGCCGTCGCGCATTGCGGGATGGAAATGCCAGCGCTGCAAAACCTGCAACACCTTTTGCTCGATCCCGTAGCCGATTCCCTGAACCAGCTTCGTATCGGTGACGTTACCGTGGGGATCGATCGTGACTTCGACGATCACATCGCCGGTCACGCCCACCGGCAAGTCCGCCCGCGAGATCGGCGGATCGGGATAAACGTCGGGGAACGCCGGAATCACCTCGTCGGTGGTCAGCGGCGATCCCGGAACCCGCCCAAACGGAGAGCCGCCACGCGCCGTCTGCTTCGGCTCCGTTGTCCGCAACTGTCGCCGCCTGTTCATGCTTCGGCTGAGGCTTGGGCGGTTTCAGCTTCTTGGCCGCGGCTTGTAGCGTCAGCCGTGACTTGTCATCATCAGGCTTGGGCTGTTCCGGTCCAATCGGCGCGACGTAGACGATCGACAGCGATCCTGACGATCCCGGAATTCCCAGTTGTGCATCGGAAGGAGTAACGAAGAGGGGAGCGGCCTGATAGCCCAACGCCGCCAAGACCGCAAGCTGCATCGCGAACGAAAGCACCATGGATGTGCTCCATCGCTTGCGTTCCGGCTGCGGCAACTGCTGAAACATCGGCTACTCACCCCATAGCTGTACGATTATGTGCCGAAATCGCCAGCGCTGTACAGCGCCCAGGCTGGTACTCGTGCCAAAACCATGGCTTTCAGATTAGACGATTGCTCGGGTCAATTGTAGGCAAAACGGTAGAGCGACCTTTTGGTCCGCGTTCGTCACCGCCCCCGCTGACGGCTGGGGTGTCATCGGACGATAATCGTGAGTTGCTTTGGACGCAGCGCTTAAAGCACCGCTCTACCTTTATTCCTCCACCCCAATCGATTCCAGCAGGCTCGCCAGCAACTCCGCATCTAGCCGCAGCCGTCGTCCCTCATGCAACATATCGACGATCTCGTCGAAGGCCTGCAGCAGGCGAAGCTTGACAGCCGCGTACTGCTCTGGCTCGCTCAGCTCGCGGCCGCGGCTGGCGGACCATGCTGTCACCGCTTGTGGCTGCAGGAAGATACTGACCGCGAAGGTCGTCTTGCGATCCGCCGTCACGTCGAAGATGTACTCCGTTGAAGGCGCTTCCGGATCATCCTCCAGCGCCGGCCGCTCGCCGACAAAGTAATATTGATACACGTATCCCGTCTGCGCGGTATAGGTCTTCAGTTGGCGAACAGGCATAAGGAAGCAATTAGCGATTAGCGATTAGCTTAAGAAATCGCTCTCTCCGCTCGATCGAGTTTCTCTCGGGATGGCCCTTGTAACTCAGGACGGGGCTACCTATGGCGTAGGGTTTAGTTAATTGCTAGTCGCTAATTGCTAGTTGCTTCTTCTCACTCCGTCGGCCGCTCACGCAGAATCGCCGCCGAAGTCTCTGAGCTGACCGGCGAGTAATAAACCTCTTTGAAGGTGTACGACTTCGCCTTGTTCCCGATAATAGGCAGGATCTCCAGGTGCCAATGGTAGTCGTCTTCGATCGTCTTCCAGAAGCCCAGCGTCTCCGAGCGATGAATGGTGTTGGGCGAGGTGTGCAACACCATGTGGAAGCCGTCGGCAATGGTGCGAATGCGGAATAGCGTGCGCCGCAGCAGCGCCGCGAAGTCACGCATCGCGCCGGATTTCAACGCGGTGCGCTCGAAGTACGCTTCGTGATTACGCGGCGCAATCCACGTTTCGTACGGCACGCGCGGCGCGTACGGACACGCGGCGATATACTCGCCGCGGATTTCCACCACGCGCTGGCGCTGCTCCTGCTCCTGATGCAGGATGTCGCAAAAGACGCACCGCTCCTTCACGCGATAATGCTCGCGCGCCGCCCGCAATTCGTACAGCACGCGCCGCGGAACAAACGTTGTGGCCACGATCTCCGACGTTGGGTGATCGAACTCCTGCCCCGACATCGCGCCGTAATTCTTGAACACGCTGATGTATTTGAAACGAGTATCGCCCTTCAGATCCTGAATGCGCTGCCCGCAAAGCGCCAGATACTCTTCGATCTCGCGGTCGTCGGCATTCCACAGATGGCGATCATGGCGCGCATTTTCCACCAGCACCTCATGCGCACCGACCGGCCGCATCGTGTCGTAAAGGCCATTGCCCGATCGCGCCGGATCGCCATCGATCCCATACAGAGGGTGCGGATGCACCACCGCCCGCGCCGACCACGGGCTGCCATTCACCGTAGGCGACGTGGCCACCACCTGCAGTGGCAAGCCGGACTCGGGGCAGAACGGGCAAAATCCTCCAGCCGAAACGCCGCCTTCGGGCTCGTCGCCGCAAATCACCCATGAGCGGGTGATGGGATCTTTGCGCAATTCCATCTTTTCTACTCTACGTCGCCGAGCCGCAAGTGGGAAGGGGGTGGTCGCCGAAGATAGTTAAGGTTATCGTCGCCCATTCCAAATAGGGAGAACGCCCATAGTCGAACTCGATGGCCAACAGAACTCTTCCAGCCTCGCGCACATCACTGCCCAGCGACGCGCTCCCGGCATGAAATGACCGTGGAGATGTCACTGCCATGTTCAACCGCTTTTTCTCTGTATTTCTATTCTTCGCCCTTCTGACGCTTCTTCTGCTCGCCGGATGCGGCGGCTCTGCCCAGCCCGACCCGCCAACCCCGCCCGCGCCGGCTCCCGGGCCGCTGAGTGCGAGCAATCTCAACCTCATCTTCGTGATCAGCGAGGATCTGGCTTACGAGACTCCCGGCGACGTGAACTTCAGGACGGCAAACCTAACCAGCCGCGGCTTGCAGCGCTCGCTGCTGCTGGCGTCGTTCCTCAAGAAAAACGTATTGGGCGGCAACAAGGTCACCGACATTCACGTGCTTGAGCCCATGACCCACTTGCAAACTGCGGCACAGTATCCGGACATGGTTCCTCTGGAAACCATGCAACAGTTCGCGGCCATGAACCGGGTCACGCTTTCCTACCCAGGCCAGCAGGCGATTACCGCCTACAGTTATCCCATCAATGCGTCGTATTCCTCGGCGCCGCTGCCCGACGGCGTTGCCCCACCCTTCTTCGAGTGCAGAAGTTGTCAAGGTCTCGACTTTCGCGACCTGGAGAGTGACAACGAGACATTGGTCAGCAACATTGTTCAGGCAGGCGCCGCGGGATTCTATGTGTTCGCCGCACCCTGGGAGACGATTCATGATGTGCTGACCAAGATCAACCAGCTGGAGGGTTACAATCTGACGCTGCCGGCAACTTACGCAGGCGCCAACGTTCTCTATTCCATCTCGATAACGCCGAGCGGCAAAGCCAGCCTCATTACCTATAACACCGGCGCGAATCCATCGTGGTCTTACCCGGTTCTACCCGCTGGCGGGATTGTCGCCTCACCGTGCCTTCCGGCGGCGACTCGCACCCTCTTTCACGTCGAGCTGACCGGCGGAGTGAATGGCGCAGTCGCTCCCGCAGGCGTCAACACCAACGAGACAATCTACTTTGTTCGCCACGCAGAAGCGCATCCGCAGAAGTGGTGGGACGATGGCAACTTCGTTGGCAAAGGACAGTGGCGCGCGCTCGATCTTCCCAACGCGTTGCGCGGCAAGATCGCGCCCGACCTCGTGCTCTCCATCGATCCGGCGCAAGTGCTGTCCAGCAGCGGCGTTCCGGCCGGCGAGGGTTATTCCTACGTCCGCACCAACCTCACTGTGCTGCCCTACGCGGTCGCCAACAATCTGCCGTACAAGCTGGCTGCAAATTTCGAGATGCTGGCGCAGAATCCGCCACAGCTGGCTACGGTGGCCAGCCAATTCTTCTTCTTCGGCGGTGAGTTCTCCAATCGCAAGCTGTTGGTCGGCTGGGAGCACGATCACATTCCGCCCACGATCAATGCCCTGCTCCAGACCTATCACGGCGGCCAGACCGTCCCCAACTGGCCGAGCGACGATTACGACACGGTCTGGACGGTGAAGCTCGACGCCCATGGCAATGTGTCGGTCGATAACGCGACTTGCGAAGGCATCAGTACGCCGGCGCTGCCGAAGGCCCCGCCGCAATTCTGAGCGGTTGTCAGTTGTCGGTTCTCGGCATGAAACGCCCCAGCGATTGAGGACAGCGCTTACCTTAATTACGGCCCCGGCAGCCAGCAGTCATTAGTCAGGACGCTGACAACTGACAACCGACAACTGATAACGGGCCACTGATCTCCGACTGCTACAATATTCTGTGTTGCCTTCTTCCATCCGCCTCATCGCCATCGACATCGATGGCACCCTGCTCGACTCCACCTCCCAGATTTCGCATGCCAATCTGGAGGCCTTGCAGCGCGCCCACGCGGCAGGGGTTGAGGTCATCCTAGTCACTGGCCGCCGTCACCGTTTCGCCCTCCCGGTCGCCGAATCGCTCGGCTTCGATCTCTGGATCATCAGCTCCAACGGCGCAGTCACCCGCTCCACGCGCGGCGAATCGTTTCATCGCGACCTGATGCCGCGCTCGACGGCCATGAAGATTTGCCGTCACATGCCCGAGTTCCACAATCATCTGGTCATCACCTTCGACCGCGAGGGCATGGGCGCGATCGTCTGCGAGAATCATCAGCAGCTTTACGGCGTCATCCAGCGCTGGATGGAAAAAAATGCGCCCTATATTGAATACGTCAACCCCATCGAGAAGGCGCTCACCGAAGACCCCATTCAGACCATGTTCTGCGGCCCCATCGCGATGATGGAAAGCGCCAAGCGGCAGCTACTCGAAAGCGATTTCACTGATGAAATCACAATCTTGCAAACGAAATACGATCACCGCGATCTAACTATCGTGGATATTTTGAATACCGGCTGCTCTAAAGGACATGCGCTGGAGCGCTGGGCCACCTACCGCGGCATCGACCGTTCGGAAGTGATGGCTATTGGCGACAATTACAATGACATCGAGATGTTGACCTTTGCCGGTCATCCGGTGATCATGGGAAATGCATCCGACGATCTGAAGCGCGATGGCTGGACCATCACTTTGCACAACGACGAAAGCGGAGTCGCCGCGGCCGTCGAGCAGGTGCTGAATGCGGATGCAACGAGGGTGAATGCGTAGGTTCCTGATAATAGTGTCATCCCGAGCGAGCGTAGCGGGTCGAGGGACCTGCTTTTTCTTCCTCCTGCTGGCTTTCGCTCTTCCGCTTCACGCCGCCGAGATGGCCAACCTGCGCAATGGCTTCAGCATTCGTCATGAGCATCACGAAGTGGTCGGCGACACCACCCGCCTGTACATGAGCGCCGATCCCGCTGGCGGCTACGTCGATGTTCCTACCGCCGATATCGAGAACTTCGAAGCGGCCCCCCCCGATCCGTCCGACACAACAGCGCGACCGACAGGCCCGATGGACCTGAAGTCGATCGTCAGCGCAGCCAGCAATCAGCATCAGGTAGATGCCGACTTCATCGCCAGCGTGATTCATGCCGAAAGCGCCAACAATCCACGCGCGATTTCTCCCAAAGGCGCGCAAGGACTGATGCAGCTGATGCCGGGAACCGCAGGCAAGCTGGGCGTGAAGGACAGCTTCGATCCCGCCGACAACGTCGATGGTGGCGTGCGCTATCTGCGCGAACTCCTGCTGCTTTACAACAACGACATGGTGAAGGCGCTGGCCGCATACAATGCTGGCCCCGAGCGGGTGCAGCAATATCACGGCGTCCCGCCCTATCGCGAGACCCGCGCCTACGTGGCTCGCGTCATCACCGAGTACAACCGCAAGAAGCTGGCCGAACGCAAGCAGCAAGCCCAGGCGCACAAGACTCAACCCGCCAAAACCACTCCGGAAAAAGCCACTCTCGCCGCGAGCAAACCCGCTTCCGCCTCTGGCAACGAGTAGATCTGTTTGACCTCACTCGCTCCCTCATTTACCTTGACCCTTAGACCTCGCGGGCGATTTCGGATTGATTCTCATTCATGAATAAGAAGCGCATTCTGGTGCTCGGCGGCGTTCTGGTCGCGCTCTGTCTCCTCGTCTACCTTCAGGTGCGAGCCTGGAAAACCTTCGACTGGGCCATGTTCTGGAACCGCACCGAGCACGTGAATTGGCTCTATATCTTCTATGGCCTCGCGCTGACCTACGTCGCTTACATGTTGCGCGCCGTGCGCTGGCGCATCTTCCTCAAGCCCGTCCGCCAGACCACCACAGCGCGTCTCTTGGCGCCGCAGTTCGTCGGCTTCGCAGCCCTCGCGATGCTGGGCCGGGCCGGCGAAATGATTCGCCCCTACATCATCGCCAAAAAAGAACGCCTGACATTCACTTCGCAAGTTGCCGTCTGGGGTGTGGAGCGCATCTTCGACATGGGCAGCTTTGCCGTGATGCTGGCGATCAGCTTCCTCTCGCCTGACCTGCGCGCGCTTCGCTTCTATCGCCAGCTGCGCGAGTTTTCCATTGTGCTCATCGTTCTGATCCTGGCGCTTATTTTGTTTATCGTCATCGTGCGCCGCTCCGGTGACCGAGTGGCCGACTTTTTGCATGACCGCGTCGTGGGATTCGCGCCCAGGCTGGCACATCACCTCCGCGACAAGGTCCGCTCGTTCAGTCATGGACTGGAGACGATTCAAGATGTCAGCTCGGCGTTGCAGCTGATTGGCGTCTCGCTGTTTATGTGGGTGCTGATCGCGTATGCGTACTACGCCGTCACCCACGCCTACCCGGGCGAGTTGCAAGCTCTCACGCTGCCCCATGAGATTGTGTTGATGGGCTCCAGCATGGTCGGATCGATGCTGCAATTGCCCGCCGTCGGCGGCGGCTCGCAACTGGCCACCATCAGCATGTTGAGTTCGGGCTTCGGCATTGAGCACGAGCTTGCCGTCAGCTGCGGCATGATGCTGTGGGCGGTGACGTTTATGTCGGTCATCCCAACTGGACTGGCCATTGCCCGCCACGAGCACGTCTCGATCCGCGCCGTCGCCGAAGCCGAAGAGAAAGCCGCCGCAGTGGCAGAGTAGCTTCGGCATCTAACACTCAGTGATCTCTGTGTCCTCTGTGGTGAAGTCCACCGCCTACGCGCGGATCACACTTCGAGTTTCCCCTGTTACAATCGATTCACGGGCGCATCGCCCGCTTTCTCCTCCATGAAGTGCCCGTTTTGCGGCTTTGAAAACGACAAAGTAGTCGATTCGCGCGAAAGCAAAGAAGGCGAATCCATCCGCCGCCGCCGCGAGTGCCTGAAGTGCGAGAAGCGCTTCACCACCTACGAACGCATCGACGAAATCCCCTACATGGTCGTCAAGAAAGACGGACGTCGGGAAAAGTTCGAGCGCCAGAAAGTGCTCAACGGCCTGTTGCGGGCCTGCGAAAAGCGCCCCGTGTCGATGGGCAAACTGGAGCAGATCGTCAACGACGCGGAAGGATTTGTCGTCGACTCGCCGGAACGTGAGCGCAAGACCAGCGAGGTCGGCGAGTTGATCATGAATCGTCTGCGACGCATCGACAAGGTTGCGTACGTGCGTTTCGCTTCCGTCTATCTCGACTTCAAAGACGTGCGCGAGTTCATGGAAGAGTTGAAGGAATTACTGGATACTAAAGAAAACATGCCAGCTAAGGCTAAAGCTGAAAGCTGAGCTCGGAAATCATAAAGAGATTCATGGCGTACAAAGTTACCTTAATCCCCGGCGATGGAATCGGCCCCGAAGTCGTCAAAGCTAGCGTTCGCATTCTGGAAGCCACCGGCGTTAAGTTCGAGTGGGAGTCCTTCGCTGCCGGTGCAGAAGCCTTCGAGAAATATCATGAGTACATTCCGAAGGAGCTGACCGAGTCCATCGAGCGCACGCACATCGGTCTAAAAGGGCCGGTCACGACGCCCATCGGCGGCGGCTTCTCCAGCATCAATGTCGCACTCCGCAGGCAGTTCGAGCTGTTCGCCAATTTTCGCCCGATTCGCAATCTGCCCGCCGTCCCTACGCGCTACCCCGGCGTCGACCTCGTCGTCGTCCGCGAGAACACCGAAGGTCTGTACTCCGGTATCGAGCACGAAGTCGTGCCGGGCGTCGTCGAGAGCCTGAAGATCATCACCGAGAAGGCTTCTACCCGCATCTCCCGTTTTGCCTTCGAGTACGCGCGCAAGCATCACCGCAAGAAGATTCACGCCATCCACAAAGCCAACATCATGAAGCTCTCGGATGGTCTATTCATCCGCTGCTCGCGCAACATCTCCAAAGAATATCCCGAGATCACCTACGGCGAGCACATCGTCGATAACACCTGCATGCAGCTGGTGATGAACCCGTACCAGTACGACATGCTGCTGCTGGAAAATCTGTACGGCGACATCATCTCCGACCTGTGCGCGGCGTTTGTTGGCGGTTTGGGACTTGTACCGGGCGCGAACTTCGGTCACGAGTGTGCGATCTTCGAAGCCGTCCACGGCTCCGCTCCCGACATTGCGGGTAAAGACATCGCCAACCCGACCGCGGTTCTACGCTCAGGAATTCTGATGTTGCGCCATCTCGGCGAAGAGAACGCCGCCAATCACATTCGCCTAGCACTGGAAAAAGTCTACGGCGAGAAGAAGCACACCACGCGCGATGTCGGCGGCACGGCCGGCACCACCGAATTCGCCGACGCGATGGTCGAAGCCCTGCACACCATCCCCCCGCCCCAACCGGTGTTGCAGGAAGCGGAGATCTAACCACAGCTCGACGCAGCAGAATCAACTTGGCCAGCGTTGTCGCCCGTGAAAGACGGCAATCAGTTCTATTCGACTGCCGCGAATACGATAAGGAATGATGTAAGGCGTCTCCGGCACAACTAACTCTCGTGTGCCCGCAAGACGGCCAACGCGGCCGAGGTTGGGAAATGTCGCTAGATTCTCCACCGCGTTAAGAATTCTTGCTGCGATGTAGGCCGCAGCGTCGGGATTGTCTTGGGCAATGTAGTCGCGGAGCTTGGCGAGATGCCGGATTGCACGCCGCGACCAGACTATCTTCATCGCGGTGCTTTACGCTCCCGCTTCTTCCCCCAGGATTGAAGCCACTCCCGAACTTCGCTGTGGTCGACGGTCCGGCTTGCATCCAAGTCTTTGATACCGGCGTCGATTTCGCCCAGTTGCCAGCTCTCTGCGGCAACAAACGCCTCGATTGCCTCTGCTGCCAGGAACGATTTGGAACGGCGAGAGCTCTTCGCCAGTGCGTCAAGTTTGGCCTTAGTTCGGGTATTCAAGCGTATCGAAAGTGTGCTCGATGACATTGTGCTGACCTGCATACATTATAGGACAGTTACACACAACCATAGCAGCCTAGTCTTGCGATACCATCCTAGTCTGGACTTTTACGCCCATGAATTTCACTCGATCCAGCGGCATTCTTTTGCATCCGACATCTCTGCCGAGCCGGTTCGGCATTGGTGAGCTCGGTCCCGAAGCGCACGCCTTTGCTGATTTCTTGCGCGATTCCGGCCAGCGCGTCTGGCAAGTTCTTCCACTGGGCCCCACCGGTTACGGCGATTCTCCCTATCAGTGCTTCTCGGCGTTCGCGGGAAATCCACTGCTCATCAGCATTGATCGCCTGGTGGAACGCGGCTATCTGAATGCGCGCGATGTCGCCGATCCTCCGGCGTTCCCAACCCAGCAGGTGGACTACGGCGCGGTAATCGCATGGAAGCTGCCCCTACTCCATCAGGCCTTTGAGGCCTTTCGCCGTGCAACCGCGGAGCAATCGGAATTCGCGGACTTCTGCCAGCGCCACGCGCACTGGCTGGACGATTACGCGCTGTTCATGGCATTGAAGCAAGCTCACGATCTCATAATCTGGCTGGAATGGGACCGCGCGCTGGCGCTGCGCGAGCCGGCCGCGCTGGCAAGCGCTCGCGAGAGATTGCTCGACGACATCGAATATCACAAGTTCCTGCAATTTGAGTTCGAGCGCCAGTGGTGTGACCTGAAGGCGCATTGCACCCGCGACGACATTCGCATCATGGGCGATCTGCCCATCTACGTGGCCCTCGATAGTGCTGATGTCTGGGTGCACCGCGAGCTGTTCGAACTCAATGACGATGGACATCCGCGCGTCGTGGCCGGCGTTCCGCCCGATTACTTCAGCGCGACCGGCCAGCTCTGGGGCAATCCGATCTATCGCTGGGAACAGCATGCCAAGACTTGCTATCGCTGGTGGACAGCTCGCTTCCGCCGCGCGCTCGAGCTGCTGGACATGATCCGGCTCGACCACTTCCGCGGCTTCGAGGCTTACTACGAGATTCCCGCCGGCGATGTCACGGCGGTCAACGGTTCATGGGTGAAGGGTCCGGGCGCTCCATTCTTTGAGGCAATAACCGCGGCCCTGGGTGAGCTGCCGATCGTCGCAGAAAACCTCGGCGTGATTACGCCCGAGGTCGAGGCCCTTCGTAAGCAGTTTTACTTCCCCGGTATGGCAATCCTGCAATTTGCCTTCGGCAACGATCCCCAGGCACCCGACTTCAAGCCGCACAACTACGTTCATCATCTCGTTGCCTACACGGGTACGCACGACAACGACACCGTGGTCGGATGGTGGAACAGCCAGGCCGGTGCAGGCAGCATTCGCACCGCAGCTGATGTTGAAAAGGAGATGGCCTACGCCCGCCGCTACCTCAACACCGACGGCAGCGACATCAACTGGGTGATGATCCGCACCCTGATGGCGTCGGTCGCGAATACGGTGCTGTTCCCGTTGCAGGACGTGCTGGGTGTCGGCAGCGAAGGCCGTATGAACCTTCCCGGCAGCTCATCGGGCAACTGGCGCTGGCGCTTTCCGCAAGGAAGCTTGACGCCGGAAATCAGCGCGCGCCTGAAGGACTGGGCAGAGACCTACGAGCGATAGGAAATCTGCTCACCCCTACGCATGCTTGTGCGCCATGAGCACAGGGTCTAATTTCGACGATCGCCGGAAGGGCTGGCCATAGAGACGGCACTTCGTCCCAGCGGCCTCCTGACGCCGAATGCGGCGGTATTCCCTTTGACACTCCGTTCAGCCTTCGCCCGCGCGCAGACCGGACAACGGGCCCGGAGGATCACGATAGAAACTCCGTGTGCTCCGTGCCTCCGGGGTGAGTACACCCACACTATAGGCGATTCGCACACGCAAGCGTATGATGTTCGTCGCGTTGGAGGGAGAATGTACTTCGAACAGTTCTACCTGGGCTGTCTGGCGCATGCCTCGTATCTTTTTGGTTCGGACGGCGAAGCCGCAGTGGTCGATCCGCAGCGCGACGTCGAGATCTACATCGAAGCCGCCGAAAAGCACGGCCTCAAGATTCGCCACATTTTCGAGACGCATCTGCATGCCGACTTTGTCTCCGGGCACAAAGAGCTGGCGTCGCGCACGGGTGCGACCATTTATATAGGCAAAGCGGCGCAGGCGACCTTCCCTCACGTCGGCGTGTCTGATGGCTCGGAGGTACGCGTGGGCCGATGTCGGATCAACATACTTTCTACCCCCGGCCACACTCTTGAAAGCTCCTGCCTGCTGCTCATCGACGAAGAAAAATCCCCAACACCTTTTGCAGTTCTTACCGGCGACACGTTGTTCATCGGTGATGTCGGAAGGCCGGACCTCTCGAAGCTGCACACGCCCCAACAGCTGGCCGGAATGATGTACGACTCGCTCCATCAGAAGCTGATGACGCTTCCGAATGAGGTTCTGGTCTATCCTGCGCACGGAGCGGGTTCGCTGTGCGGGCGCAACATGCGCGCCGAGCGCTCCTCCACCATCGGCACGGAGCGGCTGACCAACTATGCGTTGCAGATCAAAGATCGGGACGAGTTCATCCAGCAGATGACGTCGAATCTGCCGGCCCGTCCGGATTATTTCCTGGAAGATGCAGCCATCAACCGCGCTGGAGCTACGCCGCTCACCAACTTGCCTGAGTTGCGGCCGATCGCTCCTGCCGAGCTGAAATACATGTTGGATAATGGCGCATTTGCGCTCGACGTGCGGCCAGGCGACCAGTTTGCTGCTGCTCATGTACCCGGTTCCATCAACATCGCGCTGTCGGGTCAGTTCGCCTCGTGGGCAGGAGCGGTGCTTGGACTGTCGTCGCAGCCGGTGCTGATTGCCGACACGAAAGATCAGCTGGAGGAAGCGCGCATACGGCTGGCGCGCGTAGGCATCGAGGACCTGCGCGGATACCTCGACGGCGGCCTGGAAGGATGGAAGCATGCGGGCTACGATCTCGCGCAACTGCCGCAGATCACGGTACAGGAGCTCAGCCGACGGCTCGACGATCCAGAGTTGCGAGTGCTCGATGTGCGACGGCAAGGCGAATGGGATGCTGCGCACATCGCCAGTGCCGATTGGTATCCGTTGGATCGATTCAAGGCTGCTCTGCCGCGGCTGGAGAACGACGCGACCATCGCCGTACATTGCAAGGGCGGCTACCGCAGCATGATAGCCGCCAGCCTCCTCAAGCGAGCCGGTTACAAGGACGTGATCAACGTGATCGGCGGCTTCGATGCGTGGGAGCAGGCACAATTGCCGACCACAGCGGCAGCAGCGGTAGGAGCCTAGCTTTACTGCTCATCGGCTGGCAGCCGCACACGGGAGGGTCCATTGGGCGGGTCAGGGTCACTGCTGGAGAAGATTCCGGACGACTACAAGCCCCTCGCAGCAGTGGTGATCGGCGCCATCATCCTGGTGGGCATTGTCCTGTTTCATGGATCCGGACTCCACGGCATCATGGTCGGCCAGGACCGATGGCGGGCACGCCTGTTCGCTCATCATCCTCACCTAACCGGCGCCGCACTCATCTTCGGCTGGGGCGTCTTTCTCATGCTCTTTCTCCAGATGGTGGAGATCCTCATCTGGTCGCTCTGCCTCAACCGGCTGGGCCTTATTAAGAGCGTTCACGACACAATTTACTTCTGCGCCAACGCTTACACCACGCTCGGAATGGGAAAGATGGAGCTTGATCGGCCGTGGCGTTTGATCAGTCCCATCATCGGCATCTCAGGTCTCTTTACCTTCGCTTGGACCACCAGTGCGCTGGTCGATATGGTCACGGCTCACCGGCAAGTGGTGGAACAAGTGCGGGCCAAACGCACCGCTCACCGGGAAACCCCTAAAGAACACACCCCATAGATCCCCCGAAACCGTCAAAGTCAGCCTCCCGCCTGCGCTGACTTTTCGGCGTAAAGATGAGCCAACCTCGACTCATCGACTCGCATCTAATTTCGCGCTGTGCCGTACTGGCCGACGGATCCTCCTATCGCCACCGTGGAGCGTCATTTTCTGCCAGCCCGGCAAGTTTTAAACACCTTAGCCGGTATTACGAATAACATCTTTGTTCGCTCGCGATGGAGATGATTTATCATGCCCACCGCGGTCGCCGTTAGCTCGTACCGCTCTGGTGCAAGCTGGGTTCTCTTCACGGGAATCAACTATGAAGTTCTGCCAACGTGATCGCGCGCCACGTTTTTCGTTATTCAGTTCCCTTCCTTACGCCGAGTGGCCACTCCTCATTCTCTGCGCCAACGGAGATAAGCAATCATGAAGAAAAATAACTCCAGCACCGCGACTGCGTCCGCGCCGGTTGCCGCGCCTGGTGGCGTTATAGCTCCCGGCAACGGTCATGCTACCGCGGTTGCAGAACCGTCGACGGCCGACCTGAGCGCCATTCTGGCCAGCCTGCAGCGAATGCAGCAGGGCGACTTCTCGGTTCGACTGCCGGGATCGTGGACTGGCCTTCCGGGCAAGATTGCCGACACCTTCAATGACATCATCGCTGCCAACGAACAGATGGCGCGGGAACTGAAGCGCGTTGGACAGGCCGTCGGCAAGGAAGGTCGCACGCGTGAGCGCACGCGCTTCCGAACTGCGAAGGGTGCATGGGGCGAGATGGAAGTCTCGGTCAACACGCTGGTCGATGACCTGCTCCGTCCGACGACGGAAGTCACGCGCGCGATCGCTGCCGTGGCGCAGGGCAATCTGAACCAGACCGTCCGACTCGACGTCGACGGACGTCCGCTGGAAGGCGAATTCCTTCGCTCGGCCAACATCGTCAACACGATGATTCAGCAGCTGAGCGTGTTCACCTCAGAAGTGACGCGCGTGGCCCGCGAGGTCGGAACCGACGGCAAGCTCGGCGGTCAGGCTGTCGTACCAGGCGTGGCCGGCACCTGGAAGGACCTCACCGACTCGGTCAACTCGATGGCCAGCAACCTGACGAGCCAGGTACGAAACATTGCGGAAGTTGCGACCGCCGTGGCCAGCGGCGACCTCTCGCGCAAGATCACGGTCGACGTTCGCGGCGAGATTCTGCAGCTCAAGGAAGCCATCAACACCATGGTCGACCAGCTCCGCTCGTTCGCTTCGGAGGTAACGCGCGTAGCCCGCGAAGTCGGAACCGACGGCAAGCTCGGCGGTCAGGCCGTCGTGCCCGGTGTGGCCGGCACGTGGAAGGATCTTACCGATTCCGTCAATGCCATGGCCGGTAACCTCACGGCGCAGGTCCGCAACATCGCCGAAGTCACGACCGCCGTCGCCCGCGGCGACCTTTCTCGCAAGATCACCGTCGATGTGAAGGGCGAAATTCTCGAACTCAAAGAGACCATCAACACCATGGTCGATCAGCTGAACGCCTTCGCCGGCGAAGTCACCCGCGTAGCCCGCGAAGTCGGCACCGAAGGCAAGCTCGGCGGACAGGCCAACGTTCCCGGCGTCGCCGGCACCTGGAAGGACCTCACCGACAACGTGAACTTCATGGCCTCGAACCTGACTGGCCAGGTCCGTAACATCGCCGAGGTCGCAACCGCGATCGCCAACGGCGATTTGTCGCGCAAGATCACGGTCGACGTGCGCGGCGAGATTCTGCAGCTCAAAGAAACGCTGAACACCATGGTGGATCAGCTCAACCGCTTCGCCGGCGAAGTCACGCGCGTAGCTCGCGAAGTCGGAACCGAAGGCCGACTGGGTGGTCAGGCGAACGTCCCCGGCGTGGCTGGTACGTGGAAGGATTTGACTGACTCCGTCAATTCCATGGCCGGCAACCTGACGGCTCAGGTGCGCAACATCGCTGAGGTGACGACCGCAGTCGCTCGTGGTGACTTATCGCGCAAGATCACGGTCGACGTGAAGGGCGAAATTCTGGAGCTGAAGAACACCATCAATACGATGGTCGATCAGCTCAACGCCTTCGCCAGCGAAGTCACGCGCGTAGCCCGCGAAGTCGGTACCGAAGGCAAACTCGCAGGTCAGGCCGAGGTGCCTGGTGTCGCCGGAACTTGGAAGGACCTCACCGACAACGTGAACTTCATGGCCGGCAACTTAACGGCCCAGGTGCGCAACATCGCTGAAGTGGCGACGGCCGTGGCCCGCGGCGACCTGTCGCGCAAGATCACCGTCGACGTGAAGGGCGAAATTCTCGAGCTCAAAGACACCCTGAACACGATGGTGGACCAGCTGCGCTCGTTTGCGTCGGAGGTGACCCGCGTGGCGCGCGAGGTCGGAACCGATGGCAAACTGGGTGGTCAGGCGCAAGTGCCGGGTGTCGGCGGCACCTGGAAGGACCTAACCGACTCCGTAAACTCAATGGCCAGTAACTTGACGGGGCAGGTCCGCAACATCGCAGAAGTATCAACGGCCATCGCCAGCGGCGACTTGTCGAAGAAGATCACGGTGAACGTCAGCGGCGAAATTCTGCTGCTGAAGGAAACCATCAACACCATGGTCGACCAGCTCAACGCCTTCGCCGGCGAAGTGACCCGCGTGGCGCGCGAAGTTGGTTCGGAAGGCCGCCTGGGAGGTCAGGCGAACGTGCCGGGCGTCGCCGGTACATGGAAGGACTTGACCGACTCCGTGAACTCGATGGCCGGCAACCTCACCGGCCAGGTGCGCAACATCGCCGAAGTGACGACCGCCGTCGCGCGCGGCGATTTGTCGCGCAAGATCACCGTCGACGTGAAGGGCGAAATTCTCGAGCTGAAGAACACCATCAACACCATGGTCGATCAGCTCAACGCATTCGCAGGTGAAGTCACGCGCGTGGCCCGCGAAGTCGGAACCGACGGCAAGCTTGGCGGCCAAGCTGAAGTTCCCGGTGTTGCCGGCACATGGAAGGACCTCACCGACAACGTTAACTTCATGGCCTCGAACCTGACCGGCCAGGTGCGCAACATCGCCGAGGTCGCGACGGCCATCGCCAACGGTGACCTGTCGAAGAAGATCACCGTCGACGTTCGCGGCGAGATTCTGCAGCTCAAAGAAACGCTCAACACGATGGTCGAGCAGCTGCGCTCGTTCGCTGCCGAAGTCACGCGCGTGGCTCGCGAGGTCGGCACCGACGGACGTCTCGGCGGTCAGGCCAACGTGCCCGGCGTCGCGGGAACGTGGAAGGACCTCACCGACTCGGTCAACGCCATGGCCGGCAACCTCACCGCGCAGGTCCGCAACATCGCCGAAGTCACGACGGCTGTCGCTCGCGGCGATCTCTCGCGCAAAATCACCGTCGACGTGAAGGGCGAGATTCTTGAGCTGAAGAACACCATCAACACCATGGTCGACCAGCTCAACGCCTTTGCGGCCGAAGTCACCCGCGTCGCCCGCGAGGTCGGCACCGACGGCAAGCTCGGTGGTCAGGCGCAGGTGCCCGGCGTCGCCGGCACGTGGAAGGATCTCACGGACAACGTCAACGTGATGGCAGCCAACCTCACCGAGCAGGTGCGCGGCATCGTGAAGGTGGTGACCGCCGTCGCCAACGGCGTGCTCACGCAGAAGCTGACGGTGAACGCGAAGGGCGAAGTCGCGGCTCTCGCCGACACCATCAACAACATGACCGACACGCTGGCGACTTTCGCTGATCAGGTCACCACGGTCGCTCGCGAAGTCGGCGTCGAAGGCCGACTTGGCGGACAAGCGAACGTCCCCGGCGCTGCCGGCACATGGAAGGATCTGGTCGACAACGTCAACCTGCTTGCCGACAACCTGACGAACCAGGTGCGCGCGATTGCGGAAGTCGCAACCGCGGTGACCAAAGGCGACCTGACGCGCTCGATTCAGGTGGAAGCCCGCGGCGAGGTCGCCGAGCTCAAAGACAACATCAACACGATGATCAACAACCTGCGCCTCACCACCGAGCGCAACACCGAGCAGGATTGGCTCAAGACCAACCTGGCCCGCTTCACCGGCATGTTGCAAGGTCAGCGCGAACTGACCACCGTCGGCCGCATGTTGCTGTCAGAGCTGGCTCCGCTCGTCAATGCTCAGCAGGGATTGATCTATCAGACTGACGCAGAAGAGTCGGGGACGATGGTGCTGTTGTCCGCATACGCCAACGCTCCCGACGGCCATCTGGAGCGCGTCAAGATCGGCGAAGGATTGGTCGGCCAGTGTGCGGCCGAAAAGCACCGCATGCTCATCACCGACCTGCCACCCGATCTTACGGTCCCCATCCGCTCCGGCCTGTTCGAAGCAGTTCCGCGCAACGTGATCGTCTTGCCGGTGCTCTTCGAGGATCAAGTGAAAGCCGTCATTGAGCTCGCCACACTGAGCGCGTTCACTGCCTCACACCTTTCCTTCCTCGAGCAGCTGACCGCCAGCATCGGCATCGTGCTGAACAGTATCGAAGCCACGATGCAGACGGAAGCGCTGCTGAAGCAGTCGCAGCAGTTGGCGACCGAGCTCCAGTCGCAACAGAAAGAGTTGCAACAGACCAACGAGCAGCTGGCGCAGAAAGCGCAACAGCTCGCCGAACAGAACGTCGAAGTCGAACGCAAGAACCAGGAAATCGAGCAGGCCCGCCGCGCTCTGGAAGAGAAAGCCAAGGAGCTGGCACTCACTTCGAAGTACAAGTCCGAGTTCCTGGCGAACATGTCGCATGAGTTGCGTACGCCGCTCAACAGTATTCTGGTGTTGGGCCAACAGCTGGGCGACAACCCCGAAGGCAATCTCACGGGCAAGCAGGTTGAATTCGCGCGCACCATCCACGGTGCCGGAACCGATCTGCTCAACCTCATCTCCGACATTCTCGACCTCTCGAAGATCGAATCCGGCACCGTTTCCGTCGATGCCGAAGAAGTTTTCTTCGCCGGACTGCTGGAGATGATCGCGCGTCCGTTCCGTCACGAAGCGGAGAACAAGAAGCTGTCGTTCGAAGTGCACACCGATCCGCATCTCGGACGCAGTCTGGTTACCGACTCGAAGCGTTTGCAGCAGGTGCTCAAGAATCTGCTCTCGAACGCGTTCAAGTTCACCGATCAGGGCGGCGTGCGGCTCTCGGTGTTCACGGCGGAGAGCGGATGGAGTGAGAATCACCCGATCCTCAGCAACGCCGCTTCAGTTATCGCCTTCGAAGTCGCCGATAGCGGCATCGGAATCCCGCAGGAGAAACAGAAGATCATCTTCGAGGCCTTCCAGCAGGCCGATGCGGGCACCAGCCGCAAGTACGGAGGCACCGGCCTTGGGCTCGCCATCAGCCGCGAGCTCTCCACGCTGCTGGGCGGCGAGATCCAGTTGCGCAGCACGTTCAGCAAGGGCAGCACGTTTACGTTGTACCTGCCGCAGACTTATGTCGGTCCGGCTGGCGCAGGTGTTACGCCCGAGACTGCCAGTGCTGCTGCCTCTGCGGCGCTGCAGCGGACGGCGACGACGGTTGCCGAGCGTCCAACCGAGCAGATCGAGGACGATCGCAACAAGCTGGAACCCGGCGCGGCCGTGCTGCTGATTGTCGAAGACGATCCGCACTATGCTCGCGTTCTGTGCGATCTCGCGCACGACAAGGGCTTCAAAGTCCTGGCCGCGATGCGAGGGGCCGAGGCTCTCGCCCTGGCTCGCGAGTATCATCCGACGGCCGTCTCGCTCGATGTCTTCCTGCCCGACATGCTTGGCTGGACGGTGCTGAATCACCTGAAGCAGGATCCCGGCACACGCCATATCCCGGTACAGATGCTCACCATGGACGAGGATCGTCATCATGGACTTTCGCGCGGAGCGTTTTCGTTCGTCACCAAGCCGACAACAACGGAGGGCCTGGATGCTGCGCTGCTGAAGATCAAGGAATACACCGCTCCCCGCCGCAAGCGGCTGCTTGATCGTCGAGGACAATCCTGCCGAACAGTTGAGCGTTCAAAGAGCTGCTGGGCTATGACGACATCGATGTCACCGTCGTTTCCACCGGGGCTGAAGCACTCGAAATAATGAAGGAGCAGGCGTACGATTGCGCGGTGCTCGACTTGCGCCTGCCCGACATGAGCGGCTTCGAAGTTCTCGAGCAACTTCGCGATGATCCCTCGCTCAGCGATTTGCCGGTCGTCGTGTTTACCGGAAAGGAGTTGTCGCCCGAGGAAGATGCTCGGCTGCACACGTTGGCACGCAGCGTGGTCGTGAAAGACGTAGAATCACCGGAACGTCTGCTCGACGAGACGGCGCTCTTCCTGCATCGCGTGGTTTCCGACTTGCCTGCGGAGAAGCAGCGGATGCTGGACCGCCTGCATCGATCCGATGAGGCGCTTGTCGGAAAGAAGGTGCTGGTTGTGGACGATGACGTTCGCAACATCTTCGCGCTGAGCAGTGTTCTAGAACGACGTGGGATGACGGTGCTCACGGCCAGCACGGGACGCGAAGCCATTGCCACGCTGGAATCAACTTCCGACGTTACGATTGTCCTGATGGACATCATGATGCCCGAAATGGACGGGTACGAGACGATGCAGGTCATCCGCCAGAATCAGGCTTTCCGCCGGCTGCCGATCATTGCCTTGACGGCCAAAGCTATGAAGGGCGATCGCGAGAAATGTCTGGAAGCGGGAGCATCGGAATACTTGGCGAAGCCGGTCAACACCGATCAGCTTCTCTCCGCGCTACGGATGTGGCTACACAGGTAAGGAAGTTTATGGCAACGCCAGCTCAGGCTAAACCCATGTCGCACGAGGACCATGCCACGCCGATGGACACCAATGAGAAGGTAAACATTCTCATGGTCGACGATCAGCCTGCGAAACTCCTCAGCTACGAGGTGATCCTGGGTGATCTTGGCGAAAACCTGATCAAAGCCACTTCCGCAAACGAGGCGCTAGAGCATCTTCTGAAAAAGGATATCGCGGTGGTGCTGACCGATGTCAGTATGCCCGATATCGATGGCTTCGACCTGGCGGAGATGATCCGCCAGCATCCGCGCTTTCAGAAGACCGCAATCATCTTTATCTCCGGCGTTCATCTCACCGATCTGGATCGCGTCAAGGGCTATCGCCAGGGTGCAGTCGACTACATCACCGTGCCCGTTATTCCCGAGCTGCTGCGTGCGAAGGTCAGCATCTTTGCCGAGCTCCATCGCAAGCGACGGCAATTGGAGGTGCTGAACCGGCAGCTGGAGCAGCGCGTCGCCGAACGCACCGAAGAGTTGCAAGAGCGCGCCGATCTGCTTGAGCTCGCATCGGAAGCCATCATGGTTCGCGATCTCAGTGGCACGGTTCAGTTCTGGAATTCGGGAGCGGAGGAACTGTACGGCTGGCGGCGCGATGAAGTAGTCGGAAAGAACATTCATGATGTGCTGCGCACGCGGTCAAGCGCCGGCGTGAACGGAAATTGGCAAAGCGCGCTGCTGGCCAACGGACGATGGGAAGGCAATCTCATCCAATACGACCGCGACGGACGCGAGATTGTGGTCGCCAGCCGGCAAGCCTTGAAGGCTGACGGCAATGGATCGGCCGGCGCAGTCCTGGAAATCAATCGCGACATCACTGCCACTTTGCAAACCGAAGAAGCCCTGCGTAAGGCCGAGCGGCTCGCTGCCATGGGCCGTGTTGCCGGCATCATCGCGCACGAAATCAACAATCCGCTGGAAGCCATCATTAACGCCTTCTATCTGCTGCGCGATAATCCGTCGTTGAACGATGAAGCGCGCGTCTATGCCAGTCTGGGTGAAGGTGAACTGCTCCGCATCGCGCACATTGTCAAGCAGACATTGGGCTTCTATCGCGAATCGCAGCAACCGGTTCCAGTTTTTATTCCTGAGGTGTTAAATAACGTTTTGGAGTTGCAGGCGCGGCACCTTCAGATGAATCGCGTCACTGTCGAAACGCTGTATGAGAGCAGTGCGACGATTTACGGATTTCCCGCCGAGCTCAAGCAGGTGTTCCTGAACCTGATAGGCAATGCGGTACAGGCGATGCCGGAAGGCGGACGTCTGCGGCTGCGCGTGCGGCAGGATACCGATCCCAGGACGCAACTTAAAGGAGTCGCGATTGGCATCTGCGATAACGGTTCGGGCATTAAACCGGAGGACGCCAAGCGCTTGTTTGAGCCTTTCTTCAGCACGAAGTCAGTAAAGGGCACCGGCCTTGGCCTTTGGATCAGCAAAGGCATCATCCAGAAACATGAAGGCACAATTCAATTCCGCAGTGTTCGCACGTCGAGGAGTTGTGGAACCTGCTTCCGCATCTTTCTGCCGGAAGCGGTTTCTCGCGAGGTTGTGCAGGCCGCCAGCTCTGGCGACCTGAGTCCGTCGAATGGAGGCGCCCATGCCTGAATCGAGATCCGTCATCTTATGCGTGGACGACGAAACCGTTCCGCTGACGCTTCGACGGTTGGTACTGGAAAAATCGGGTTTTGCAGTGGTACCTGCTAGTTCGGCCACCGAGGCACTGGACATTTTGAAGGCGCAGGCCGTCGATCTGGTCTTGACCGATCTGCTCATGCCCGGACTCAGCGGACTGGAACTGGCCCGCAAGATCAAAGAGCGCAGTCCGGCGCTTCCCATCATTCTCTTGTCCGGAGTAAACGAAGTTCCTGAGGATGCCGACTGTGCCGATCTGTTTCTCAGCAAGGTCGAGGGCCCGGTAGCGATGCTCGAAAAGATCTCTGAAGTGTTGAAGAAATCGCGCGGCACCGCGGTCTGAAATATCTGGACTTGCTGATTTATTCCTTTAGCAGGCTGCTGAAAAAATCGTAGCGCGACCCGCGTGTCGTCGGCTGAAGCCGACTCAGGGCAGTAAATAAACGGCTTAGACGCTGGCCTGAAGGCCAGCACTACCCGAAACTACGCTGCGGTTGACTTTATCAGCAGCCTGTTAGTGCGCGGATGGCGAACAGCTGAATGAATTACTTCTTGTAGACCACTCCGCCCTTCATCACGAAGCTCACCTTCTCCACAACGCTGATGTCCTTGGTCGGATCGCCGGGCACCGCTACAACGTCCGCGAAGTAGCCAGGTTTGAGCTCTCCGATCTGCCCTTCCCACCCCAGCAGCTTCGCGCCATTGATGAGATCGGCTTGCAGGACCGCAGTCGGGCTCATGCCATACTGCGCCATCAGCACAAACTCGCGCCCCTGCGTGCCATGTGGAAATGGCCCAACATCCGAGCCGACCGCCATCGGTACACCTGCAGCCAGTTGCTTCTTGAATTCCTGCGCATGCAGATCCTGCATCCTCCGTTCGCGCTCGGCAGCCGCCGGACTGGAGGCATGATCAGCAAAGTACTCGACCACGGTGAACGTCGGTACAGCAGGAATGCCTTTCTCCCGCATGATGCGCATGGTCTCGTCACCAATTTGAAAAGCATGATCAACGGACTCGACCCCAGCTTGCGCCGCGTAAAGCGCACCCGGATCTCCGGTGGCGTGGACCGCAACCCGTTTGCCGGTTCGCGCGGCTTCCGCAACGGCGGCGGCTAACTGCGCTTCGGTGTACTGGTAAGGCGTAACCAGCTTGCCGTTCACGATGGTGTCGCGGCCCGTCTCGTAGATCTTGATGAAATCCGCACCCTCCTTCACCTGCTCACGAATCGCCTCGACTAGCTGATCAGCATTGTTGGCATAGGTCGCGTTGGACAGGATATGCTGCGCGGGATTGAAGTGATTCGCATCTTCGTGCCCACCGAGAATGTCGATCGCATTGCCGCTGATGCGCAGTCTGGGACCCGGGATCAGACCGGCGTTGATCGCGTCCCGCACGGCGGTGTCGGCAGAGCCGGCTCCTTCGGTACCCATGTCGCGTTCGGCAGTGAATCCAGCCATCAAGTCAGCCTTGGCCGCCAAAGTCGCCAGGATCGTACGCTGCGGGACTGACTCCTCGACCGTCTGCAAATCTTCCGCGCCTGGGTGCAGGAATAAGTGAACATGTGCGTCGATCAGCCCGGGCATGAGTGTGACGTCACCCAGATCGATGACTTCTGCGCCCGCCGGATGGTTGACCTTCTGCCCTACTTCCCCAATCCGCTCGCCCTGCACCAGAACTTCGCCCGGCGAGATGATCTTGCCACTTTCAACGTCGAGCAATCGCGCCGCGTGCAGGACGACCGGCTGCGGCCGGGACTGTGAGTGGAGCGTACTCGATAGCAAACAACTGAAGATTAGCGCGCATGCAAACCTGAGAGTCGCCATAACGCAGGAATGCTAGCAGAAGATGGTATCGGATGCTGATTATCCCGCGCTGGACTTAAGGAAAGTATCTCCCCCAGATTTTCTCCTCCCTGATTGCATAACGCCATATCATCGCCATAGATGCGTTTGCACCTTGGCGTAAATTCGAGGATGGCGCTGGAGACGGTTCGCGATCACAAGACGCGATCGTTTCTTACCGTGCTGGGCGTGGTGATCGGCGTCGCCGCGATGATCTTCGTCGCCTCGATCCTGGTGGGCGTCAGCCGCGACATTCAGGGCTACCTGGAAGACTACGGCACCAACACGCTTTTCATCTTTCGCTGGGACTTCGCCATACAGATCGGCCGCATGAGCGAGGAACAGCGTCATCGCAAGCCGCTGACGCTGGAGGATGCGAAGGCGATTCGCGCCGAGTGTCCGCACGTGAAGAGCGTCACGGTTCAGGTTTTCCCCCGCATCGATCCTGACGTGCGGCGTCTGCCGCTGCGCGTGGCCCGCTACGGCAACCACGAGATCACCGACCTCGACTACAGCGGCACCGATTCGTCCTTCCAGGACGTGTTCAACGCGCGCATCAAGCAGGGCCGCTTCTTCACCGACTTCGAGGACGAGCACCGTGAAGATGTCGCGGTCATCGGCGACGAGATCAACAAGAACTTTTTCCCGGCGAACGACGGCATCGGCAAGACCATCCTGGTGGACGGCATTGCCTATAGGGTGATCGGCGTCTTCGAGAAGCGCAAAGGGCAGCTCTTTAAGGATCAGAGCGCCGATCGCACCGTCAAGGTCCCATACAACGCCTATCACAAACACTATCCTGCCGATGACGAGCACTACATCGGCGCAGAAGCCTATCCGGGGTTCAAGGAGGCGGCGGAAGACGAGATTCGCGGGCTGCTGCGCCGCCGCCGCAATGTGCCTTTCAACAAGCCGGACAATTTCGGCGTCACCACCGCCGCGGCCATTGCCGACAACTTCCGCCAGATCATGAGCACGGTCGCATTGATGACTTTTATCGTCAGCTCCATCGGGCTGCTGGTAGGCGGCGTCGGGGTGATGAACATCATGTTGATGTCGGTAACCGAGCGCACGCACGAAATTGGCGTGCGCAAAGCGATTGGCGCCAGGCGCAGCGATGTCGTCCGGCAGTTCCTCACGGAAGCGGTTGTCCTCACCGGACTCGGCGGATTGGCCGGAGTGTTGGTGGGGGTAGCTGCGGCCGCCGCTCTTCCGCTCGCCTTCCCTTCCATGCCGACTTCCGTTCCGCTGTGGGCAGTCATCATTGCTGTTGTTATGTCGATGAGCGTTGGCCTCTTCTTCGGAATGTATCCGGCCGTCAAAGCTTCGCGGCTCGATCCGGTGGAAGCCTTGCGTTACGAGTAGTCGCCGGAAGTCGGCAAGCGCAGGAAAAACTTGTAGCGCTCAACGCAAACCGGAGCAGAGTCCTACCTAACCGGCGACTGATAGGGGTCTACGGCGTTATCTCCCACACCACACCGTAGTCGTTCGATTCGGTTTCCGTTGCGGTGCCGTAGAGATTGCCCTTCGCATCCACGGCCACTCCCCCGACGGGAAACAGGCCAAGGTCGCCGTTGAAATCGAACAGGTCGGTGCAGGTCCAGTTGTTTCCGGAGCGGGTCGCCTTGAAGACCATGCCGTCACCGAATGCGCCATCTCCATTGGTCGTCCCATAGAGATTTCCCGCTGCATCCATGGTCAGCGCGCTCTGAGGCCCGTAAGCACCTGACCCGCCATTGCCGAAGCTGCAAAGGGTTGACAGCGCCCATCCGCCGCCGGACGGTGAAAGCTCGAAGATTGTGCCGCCGCCGGCGCTGCCACCGTACTGAGTCGAGCCGTAGAGATTGCCCGCGCTATCGAAGATCAAGCCTCCGAAGGGATAAGCTCCATCGCTGCCGCCGGTGAAGGTGTAGAGAATCGTCTTTGTCCAGCCGGAGCCGGACGGCGTGAGTTCGAAAATCAGTCCCAGTTGATTGGTGTAACTTACAGCTACGCCGTACAGATTGCCAGCATTATCCATGACCATGCCTGCATTCGTCTCGGCGTCCAAGCTGTAGGAGTTTTGGACCCAGTTTCCGCCCGACGGACTAAGCTCATAGACGTCACTCTCGCCTGGAAAATTGGTAGTCCCATATAGATTGCCCGCAGTGTCGAAGATGACGCTGCCGTACGGAAACTCGGCTCCAGTTTGGGGATTGAATTTATAGATGATCGATAGCGACCAGGAACATAGCGCGGTGGTGCAGGCACTCGCAGGTGGTCGCAGGCGGAAAACGGTTCCGCAGTAGGACTCCCCGTCGCACCCCTCAATGCCTCCATTGTTAGTCGTGCCATAAATGGTGCCGTCGGACGCCAGCGTCAAACCGCCGTAGTCGAGAGGATAGGCGCCGTCGCCATCTCCGGAAAAGCCGTTGAATTCATGCACCGGAATGAAGAGCCAGCCGCCGGACGGAGTGTGCTTAAGCTGGAACACCACTCCCTGGTCGGCAGCACCGCCGTAGTAGGTCGTTCCATAGAGATTTCCCGCGCGGTCGAAGATCAGCGTGCTGATGGGATCTCTCCCATCGGAACGGTTAAAGGTGTGCAAGACGGTGTAGGTCTGCGCCTGCGCCGGCGGGGCAATGTTCCACAACACACCTATCGCCGCCATAATTGCAATCGCCCACCGCTGAGAATTTGCTAAGCATCGAACTGAATTCGAGCGCGTCATATTCACCTCGCTGATTGCTGACTACTGATCGCTATTAACTGACAACCGGCAACTGACAACGGCTTTATGGCGTGAGCTCCCACACCACACCGCAACCGTAGCTGCCGCAAAACTCGTTCCTGATGCCTCCCTCCTCGGTCGTGCCGTAGAGGTTTCCATTGGCATCCATGACAATCTGACCGTAAGGCCATCCGCCATCGGAGCCACCGGTGAAGTCGTACAGATCCGTATAGGTGTATCCAGAGCCGGTTGAAGTCATCTTGAAGATCAAGCCCCAGCCATACTGGCCGCCCTCAACGGACGTGCCATAGAGATTGCCTGAGGCGTCCATCAGCAGTGGAGCTTGCGGCCCTTCTTGGTCGGTAAAGTCGAAAGAGTGCAGAACGGAGAAGTTCCAGCCTCCGCTCGAAGGGGAAAGTTCAAACACGACCCCTGCTTGCCCCGGTCCATAGGAGCGATTGGTGCCGAGCAGATTGCCGGTCTGGCCGAAAATCAAGTTGCCGAAGGACTCCGAGCCGTCGCTGGCGAGAACGAACTGATGCAGCGGTAGCAATGACCAGCCCTGGCCGTAGGGCGTCAATTCGAATGCGGTTCCGGCTTGATCTGTGCCGCCCCTGGTGGTGGTCCCATAGAGATTGCCTGCCTGGTCAAAGGTGACCCCGCTCCACGAGGAGCAGCCGTCAAGGTGGTCGGTGAATGTCCAGACTAGGTTAAAGGTCCACTGACTGCCATTGTGCGCCAGCTCAAAAACGGTTCCGCAGCTACCGTTACCGTTGCCGGTACTTGTGCCATACATATTGCCGGCTGGATCGAAACTCAGCGCGCCAAAGGCGGGCTGGGAGCCGTCGCTGCCTCCGGTGAACTGGTACAACACAGTTTGCGTCCACGGGCAAGATACGCTCGCGCAGAAGTTGGGCGGAGGCTGCAAACGGAAGACATTGCCGCAGCCGTTGAAGCAACCCGTGCCACCGTAGAAGGTCGTACCATAGAGAGTCCCATCAGGCCCGAATACCACCGGCGCATCCGGCGTAGCCCCGTCTGGACCGTGGAAGGAATACAGGGTGTCGAAGGTCCACCCCGAGCTTCTGCGAGCTAGTTTGAAGATGGTGCCGCAGGTTTGTCCGGCGTAGCACTGCGATCCCTGCAGCCCGCCATAGCCAGTGCCACCGTACAAATTACCGGCGCGGTCCATGCTGAGTCCGCTGCCGCCCGGACTGGCGCCATCCGACGCCCCGGTAAAGGAGTGCAGAACGGTCAAGGTCTGCGCCTGCGCTGGTATGGTCGCGAATATCACGAGGAAGATCGCGATGGCTGCGATTGGCAGGCGAACGAAACCACGGAATTGATTCGAACGCGTCATAACGGTTCTCCTTCACCACTGCGACAAAACTGAATCGTTTACGGCGTGATCTCCCATACCGTACCGTAACCGTGCCCGTCAGCCGACGCCGTGCCGTACAGATTGCCGCTGGAGTCCAGCACAATGCTGCTGTAGGGATAACCGCCGTCACTGCCGCCGTTGAAATCGTGCAGGTCGGTATAAATCCAACCGCCGTTGGAGGGGGTCAGCTTGAAGACGGAGCCGTAGATTTGTTCCACGCTGTTGCCGGTTGTCGTTCCGTAGAGGTTGCCTGCGGCATCCATCACAAGGTTGCCACCGGGGCCACCGCCGAAAGACTGAGTGAACGTGTACAGGGTGGTGTACGTCCATCCTCCATCGGAGGGACTTATCTCGTAGACGACCGAGTCTCCGTTTGGCACGCCGTTAACGGTGCCACCATACAAGTTTCCCCCTGGGCCAATGATGAGCCCCGCGAGAAGACCAAAACCTCCGCTGCCAATCTGGAAATCGTAAAGCGTGTTCAGCGTCCAAAGCGAACCGGAAGGAACCAATTGGAAAGCCGTGCCGTTTTCGCCAGTGCCGCCGGTGTTCGTGGTGCCATAAACATTGCCCGCCTGATCGAGTTGCACACCGCCGTAAGGAATTCCTCCGTCCAGCCCACCAGTGAAGCTGTGCAGCACAGATAACGTCCAAGTGCCCGGCGCGGGTGTCAACTCGTAGACCCTGCCTGACCGAGTTGTTCCGTAAAGATTGCCTGCGGAGTCGAACGCCATTTCGCCGCTCGGCTCGGCTCCATCCGATCCAGTAAAGTTATGAACTTGGGTTTCCTCCCAATTGCATGTGAAGCTCTTGCAAAAGGTGGGAGGAGGAGTCAGCTTGAATACGGTGCCGCAGCCGGGCTCTTCGTCTCCGCAGCCCTCGCCGGTTTTTCCTCCAAACGCGGTCGTGCCATAAAGAGCGCCGTCTGGTCCAACGATTACGCGGCTCAACGGATTCGCCCCATCGCCGCTGGGGAAGCCTTGAAATTGATAGAGTGGGCGAAAGATGAAGCCTGCACCCTGATGGACCATCTCAAAGACCGCGCCGCAGCCGCCGACGATATGGCAATCGTTAGCCTGGGAGCCGCCGTATTTGGCTGTGCCGTACAGATTTCCGGCGTGATCCATGGTCAGACCGGTGTAAGGATGAGCGCCGTCCAACCCGCCGGTAAAGTAATGCAGAACCTGGAACGCTTGGGCAAGCGCAGGCATGGTCGCGAGCATCATGAAAAGGATCACGATGGCTGCGATTGGCAGGCGAACGAAACTGCGGCGTTGATTGGAACAAGTCATAGCTTTCTCCTCCACAACTGCGACAAACCAGTGAACCGCCATGTTTACGGCGTGATCTCCCAAACGACACCGTTATCGTGATCCGCCCGTGCGCCGCTGTGCCATAAAGATTGCCGCTGCCGTCATGATTACAATGTGCTGTACGGGGTAACCACCGTCCCAGCCGCCGGTAAATCGTACAAGTTGTTGTAGCTCCAGCCGCCGTTGGAAGGCGTCAGCTTGAAGACGTTGCCGTAGCCATCGAGCCCGCCATTCCCGGTTGTCGTTCCATACAGATTGCCGGCTGCATCCATCATCAGGTCGCCGAATGAGGCCACCGCCGTAAGACTGACTGAACGTGTATAGATACTGTCGTATGTCCATTCTCCGTCGGACGGGACTTATCTCATAGACGACTGCTTCACCGTCGGGCGCTCCATCAACGGTGGCACCATACAAGTTGTCCGCCTGGGCCAACGATGAGCCCCGCGAGGAGACCGAAACCTCCACTGCCGTAATCTGGAAATCGTAAAGAATGTTCAGCGTCCAACCCGAACCGGAAGAAACCAATTGGAAAGCCGTGCCATCTTCGCCACTGCCGCCGGTGTTCGTGGTGCCATAAACATTGCCCGCTGAGTCGAGCTGCACTCCGCCCATGGGACTCCCTCCATCCAGCCCCCCAGTGAAGAGGTGCAGCACAGATAGCGTCCAAGTGCCCTGCGCGGGCGTCAACTCGTAGACCCTATTGGCCTGAGTTGTGCCGTAGAGATTGCCTGCGGAGTCGAACGCTAATTCGCCGCTCGGCTCGGCTCCATCCGATCCAGTAAAGTTCTGAACTTGGGTTTCCTCCCAATTGCATGTGAAGCTCTTGCAAAAGGTGGGAGGAGGAGTCAGCTTGAATACGGTGCCGCAGCCGGGCTCTTCGTCTCCGCAGCCCTCGCCGGTTTCCCCCCCATACGCGGTCGTGCCATAAAGAGCGCCGTCTGGTCCAACGATTACGCGGCTCAACGGATTCGCCCCATCGCCGCTGGGAAAGCCCTGAAATTGATAGAGTGGGCGAAAGATGAAGCCTGCACCCTGATGGACCATCTCAAAGACCGTGCCGCAGCCGCCGACGATATGGCAATCGTTAGCCTGGGAGCCGCCATACTCGGCTGTACCATACAGATTTCCGGCGCGATCCATGGTCAGACCGGTGTAAGGATGAGCGCCGTCCAACCCACCGGTAAAGTAATGCAGAACCTGGAACGTTTGGGCAAGCGCAGGCATGGTCGCGAGCATCATGAGGAGGATTGCGACGGTCGCGATTGGCGGGCGAACGAAACTCCGGAGTTGATTGGAACAAGTCATAACCGTCTCCTTCACCGCTGCGACAAACAACTGAACCGCCGCGCTTACGGCGTGATCTCCCACACGGTGCCGTAACCGTCGCTGCCGCCCTGCGATGCCGTGCCGTAGAGATTGCCGCTGGAGTCGAGCACAATACTGCTGACCGGATATCCGCCGTCGCTGCCGTTGGTGAAATCGTGCAGGTCGGTGTAAGTCCAACCGCCGTTAGAAGGCGTCAGCTTGAAGACGGTGCCGTAGATATCGTCCCCGCCATAGCCGAGGGTTGTGCCGTAGAGGTTACCGGCGGAATCCATTACCAGGTTGGCGCCTACTCCACAGCAAAACTGGTAAGAAAAGGCATAGAGGGTGCTGTAGATCCAACTGCCGTTGGACGGGCTCAGCTCATAGACAAGCCCGTAGGGGCTTCCGTCGGCAGTGCCGCCGTAGAGGTTGTCGCCGGGACCAACGATCAGTCCGGCGAAGAGAGCGAATCCCCCACTGTTGTAATTGAAGTTGCCAATAATATTCAGTGTCCAACCCGATCCAGAAGGAACCAATTGGAAGGCTGTACCTGCCTGACCAATGCCGCCGATGTTGGTGGTGCCATAAACATTGCCCGCCGAGTCGAGCTGCACACCACCCATGGGATTGGCGCCGTCGAGGCCTTCCGCAAAAGCGTGCAGGATGGTTAGCGTCCAAGTGCCGTGCGCCGGTGTCAGCTCGTAGGCCGTACCCCATCCACCAGGTCCGCTTAGTTCGGTTGCACCGTAAAGATTGCCGGCAGAGTCGAAGGCCATTTCGCCGCGAGGCAGGTCGCCATCGGAGGGTCCGGCAAAGTTGTGAAGCTGAGTTTCCTGCCAATTGCACGTAAAGCTCTTGCAGAAGGTGGGCTGAGGGCTTAGTTTGAACACCGTCCCGCAGCCGGGCTCTTCGTCTCCACAGCCCTCGCCAGTTTGTCCTCCGTACGATGTCGTGCCATAAAGAGCGCCGTCTGGTCCAAAGATCACGCGTCCCTGCGGATTCGCTCCATCGCCGCTGGGAAAGCCCTGGAATTGATACAGAGGACGAAAAATAAAGCCTGCACCCTGATGGGCCAGCTCAAAGACCGTGCCGCAGCCGCCAACGATATGGCAATCGTTGGCCTGGGAGCCGCCGTACTCGGCCGTGCCATAGAGATTTCCGGCGCGATCCATGGTCAAGCCGGTGTAAGGATTAGCGCCGTCCAATCCGTTGGTGAAGTTGTGCAGGACCTGGAAGGTTTGCGCCTGCGCGGCTGAGACAGCCAGGAAGAGGACAAGAGCCGCGATGGTTGCGATTGGCAAGCGAACTAAACTACCGAGTCGATTGGAACAGGTCATAACAGTTCTCCTTCAATGCCACGACAAACGACTGAACTGATGTTTACGGCGTGATCTCCCAGATGATTCCCTGACCGTACTTGCCGCCCTTCCAGGCTGTGCCGTACAGATTGCCGGCGCTGTCGAGCACAAGTTGTCCGCCCGGGCCTTCGCCGTCGGAGCCGCCGGTGAAGCTGTACAGCGTGGTAAAGGTCCAGCCGCTGCCCGAGGGAGACAGTTTGAAGACGGAGCCGTAGCCAGTGATCGAGTTCGTGCCGTAGAGATTACCGGCGGAGTCCATCAGCAGGTTGGCGGTGTTGTCTTCTCCAAAGCCGCCGTAGTTGTAAAGCTGGGTGAAATTCCATCCGCCGTTGGACGGGCTCAGCTCATAGATACCCGCGCTGTCATTCCCGCCGCCGTCAGCACCCGACGTCGCGCCGTAAAGGTTTCCTGACGAATCGCGGATGACTCCCTGCGGGTCGTAGCCGTTGTATCCGGTGAAGTCATAGAGCTCGTTCAAGGTCCAGCCGGACTGTCCGGGCTGCAGCTGGAAGACCGCGCCGTAGAAGCAGCTCAACGTGGTACTGCAGGCAGCAGTGCCGTAGAGGTTGCCGGACGAGTCGATGGTCCATTGGCCGCCGGGGAAATACACTCCATAGCCGTTGCTGTTCTCGACGAAAGAGTACGGGGCGCTCTCGGTCCAGCTTCCGCCGCTCTTGGAGAGTTTGTACATGGCGCCTATGTTGGCCGCGCCACCGAAGAAGGTCAGCCCATACATGTTTCCGGATGAGTCGAAGAGCACGGAGCTGGCGGGGTAAGAGCCGTCGGGCTGACCGGTGAAGCTGTGCAGCACGGTCTCCTGCCAATAGCAGAGGAAGCTGGAGCAGATGTTCGGCGGCGGCGCGAGACGGAAAACGTCACCGCAGACGTTAAAGTTGCTGCAGTTCAAGCCCCCGGCTGTACTGTAGAGCGCGCCATCGGGCCCGAAGGTCACGATGTTGCTGGGATTGCCGGAGTCGCTGCCGCCCTGAAAATCGTAGAGCGGTCGAAGGATCCAGCCCGTGCCGGAGCGCGCCAGCTCAAAGACCGAGCCGCAACCAGTGTTTCCGTAGGAGCTATTGTTACAACCGTAGACCTGATTGGCGCCGGCGGACGCTGTGCCATAGAGGTTGCCATTCGCGCCGGCCGTCAGGCCGCCCAAGGGATTTGCGCCGTCGCGGCCGCCGGTGAAGTTATACAGAATTTGGAAGGTCTGCGCCTGCGCTGCCGGGGCGGTCATGATTGTGACTGCCAAGGCAAGCATCAAGGCAAGTGCGATGGAGGCTACGGTTGACCGGTTGATGAAAGAAATGGAAGCTGTCCGCTGCTTGTGTGCTGCCATGCGATCCCCTTCTAACCGCACCTTTTTGTGCGGCGCGGAGCTACTTTCACACTGGGCGCGGGCGCGGTCAACTTAATTTCAGATTACGGTCTATTGTGCTGATATAAAATAGGTTAGCCGCATCATCGCTGTTTCGCGAAGGACCGTTGTCGTCGGCTGAAGCCGACTTAGAACAGGAAATAAACGTCTTCGCCGGTGGCCTGAAGAGACTGTGTCGTGATTGGAGAGCAAATTTCTGACTGGGATAAACACGTCGAATTGCGACGCAACCAGCCGCGCAGCGGCGGAAGCGAAGTTAGCCCGGGGCGTAAGCCCCGGGTAGCAGTTGGAAAAAAGTGAGAGCCGCGTCAGCGGCGACACCACTCGCGACACAGTCTCTGAAGGCCAGCACTTAGCGTTCCGTCGGGGTGATGGTCACGTAAGAGAAAAACGCCGTGTGATCGCCTGGGTTTAGTCCTTTGAACGTCAGCGTGTGGCTGCCGCTGGTTGAGACTGTGAAAGAAGCGGTCTGCCAGGTGAAGGGGGTATAGCTGGAAAGGACCCAGGTGCCGACCACGTTGCCGTCGATCAACGCCTCGACCGTCTGGTTGCCGTCCCATGGTCCGCTGTAATAACGCGATCCGAGGTAAAAGCCGAGCGTGTAGCTTCCGATCGTAAAGCCTGCAATCGATTGTGAAACCGTGCCGCCATGATCTTGCAAGAACGCTGCCTGGGTGAAGGGTAGACCGGTGAAAGGCGGCGGCTCGAATGTAGTGTTGGGTAGGGTGAGGCCAGATTTTCCGGTGCCCGCGGCACCCGCACCCAGATTCATCGTCCAGCCGAATCCAGGACTGGCATTGAAATTCTGGAATGGATCTGGCCATGCACAGCGATATACAGGACCCTGGTAGCCGATACCGATGCCCCCACCACACATGACGGGGACCGCCCCGAAGTCGAAGTTAACGATGTTAAGCTGCGCGAATCCGTTTGCCGCTACCACCAACATTGCACAGAGCAGGGTGACTCTCAGAGCCGTGGACATAACTACCTCCAAGCGGCGATCCAGGCGCGGCATCGTTGCCCCATCGTTCCCGCCGCTCATCTACCAAATTTCCGCTTTGGCCCCTGATGGCCCGACACTATATATCGGTTTAGGAACTCCAGTGCACAAATATTTTCCTGGTCGGGCAGGGCGAGTTGAGCCTGCCGTTCGCAAAGAAGCACTGATTGGTGGCTCTGCGGACTTCCCCTGAGGGCGGCAGCCAGCAACTTCGCTGTGGTTCAGAATACCCCGACCGCAGGAGCGACACGTTATCCTGTAATCATGGATCGTGAAGCTAACGAGAGTTTCTCGCTGGATGTCGTGGTGGTGGGCGCGGGACCGACGGGTCTGGCTTGCGGCATCGATTGCAAGCGCGCGGGCCTGACGGTGGCCAACATCGACAAGGGCTGCCTGGTCAATTCCCTGTTCAACTATCCCAGCAACATGACGTTTTTCACCACGCCGGAGCTGCTGGAGATCGGCAACCTTCCCTTCTGCAGTCCCAACCAGAAGCCGACGCGGCAAGAGGCGCTGGAGTACTACCGCAAGTGTGCCGAGCACTATCAGCTCGACCTGCGGCTGTACGAGCCGGTGCTGAAGATTGAGGGCAGCGACAACAACTTTGTCGTACACACGACCAACATCCATGGGCAGCGGCGCGAATATCATGCGCGCAAGCTGATCGTGGCGACGGGCTACTATGACCGCGCCAACCACATCAACGTTCCCGGCGAGGACCTGCCCAAGGTCATGCACTATTACCGCGAGCCGCATCCGTTCTTCGGCTTGGAGGTGATGGTGATTGGCGGCAAGAACTCGGCCGCGATTGCGGCGCTGGAATTGTGGCGGCACGGAGCGAAAGTCACGCTGGTGCATCGCCGCGAAGGGATCAGCCCGTCGGTGAAGTACTGGATCAAACCCGATATCGAGAACCGCATCAAGGCCGGCCAGGTGAAGGCGTACTTCAACACGCGCGTGCGCGAGATCACGCTGGAGCATGTGGTGCTGGAAACGCCGGAGGGCGAAGCAACGCTGGCGAACGATTACGTTTTTGCGCTCACCGGCTATCATCCCGATTTCGAGTTCCTGTGCTCACTCGGCATCAAGCTGAGCGGCGAGGCGGACAAGAAGCCGGTAGTCGATCCGCAGACGCTGGAGAGTAATGTGCCGGGCATTTATCTGGCGGGCTGCATCGTGTCGGGGATGCGGACCAGCGAGATATTCATCGAGAACGGACGCTTCCATGGACAGGCGATTGCCGCCGATCTGAAGCAGAAGCTGAAGGCGGAGGCGGTGAGCGCATGACAACAGCGGGGAAGAAATCGGCAGGCGCAGGCAAGAGCAGCCCTCTGGCGCCGCTGGCGGATCAAGCGCTACACGCATGGCGCGTACACAACGAGATCAACGCGGTGCTGATCGATGCGATTCCTGCCGAAGGCTTCGCGGCGGTTCCGCTGAACTCGCGTGGGCGCGATGTTGCGCGGCAGGTCATCCACATGGATGCGGTTCGGGTGCAGTGGTTGCAGTCGAGCAACGCGCCGGAAGCGAAGAGCCTCACGCTTCATCGCAAGGAAGAGGAGTTATCCCCTGCCGAACTAAAGGCCGCGTTGCGCGAGTCAGGACAAGCGATCGAATCGTATCTGCGACGCGCGTTTGAGCAAGGCGGGAAGACGAACATCTTTCGCGGCGAAGCGCTGCGCTGGATGTGTTATTTGATCTCGCATGAATCGCATCATCGCGGACAGATTGCGCTGGCGCTGAAACAAAACGGCATGCGCCTGCCGGACACAATCGCGATGGAAGGACTTTGGCAGAAGTGGCAGAGCGGAGCGCCGAAGTGATCGCCTCGCGAATCGGCACCCCGCCGATTTCGCTACCAGGCCGAGAGGCTGACGTCGTCCAGCCACACCGAATACGGATCCTGCTGATAATCGCCATCCATCTGGAAAGCGACGTTGAGGTCCGAACCGTTGTAGTCCGGTTGCGGGTTGTAATACTTGTCGACGGTGCCGACATTGCCGTCGACGGTGACGCTGATGTAGTGAACCTGACCGCCGACGCGCTCAATCTGCCACGTCAGGTGATGCCAGGTGTTTGCCGAGACGACAGGACATGGAACGGAAGTCGTCTCCCAGCTTCCGGCCTCGTCGTTCCAGATGTCCCAATAACCGGTGTTGCGATAGCTGCACTCGCTGCCCCAGATGTAGCGCACCCCATCCATGCTCTGGTTGACGTCGAACTCCAAAGCCTCCGGCAGATTGGGATCCTGCATGTAGAAGTAGAGGTCGTAGACGAAGTGCGTCGGCGTGTGGTTGGCGCCGAACGAGTGCCACCAGAGCGCATTGGAGTACTGCGTCTTTCCGCCAAGCTTGAACAACGCCGAAGCCCCGCTCATCGATGGCGTCGCTTGATTCGGCGTCATGCTGGAGGTCGCGTCGCCCAAGCCGGCCGCGCAGACATGGCCATTAAGTTTCTGTGTACACCACAGCCAGTTCGGCAGGGTCTGTACCGCGGAATAGGTCTGCGCTCCGGCAGGAACTCCGGGCGGTGCCGGCGGGTCGTTGTTGGACGGCGAGCTGTTGGATGGCGAACCACTTGAGGGCGAATTATTCGCTGGCGAACCGCTCGATGGCGAACCGGACGAACCGGAACCCGACGACGGCGGGTCAGCAGGCTGCGCCGGTGTCACAACCGGAGTTTGCGGTTGGGAAGCAGCGATCGAGGACGACGGATTTCCACCACAGCCTGCCAATGCAATTAAGAGGAAAAGAATAACGACGATTAATCCGAAGTTCCTATAGAAAGATGTCAGATGATCAGACTTCGAGTATGACAATAACTGCATCCTAACTTTGCTCCAAATTCTTTGGGGGATTTGACGATGACGCGGATTCGCAATGTTGCAGGTAAGGTTTGATTATATGGAAAGGCGCGGTGCTAATAACCGTGTTGGTGCGAAATGACGGAAGAAAATCGTCCTAGCACTGCAAGTGGGAACCTTAGTTCGCAGGTAGTACGACTCTATGCGTATTCCCGCGATCTACCGATACATTCGCGATGCTTCATTCTCAGAAGTGCTGATTGCAGACGCACCGATCACGCATCCGCTGGTGGCAGTTCCGGACCTGGCTCAGCTGGAGGCAAATCAGTGACGACCGGCGTCTCAATCACTTCTACAGGAGGAAGAACGGTTTCAATTACCGGCAGTACTGCAACGAGGGTTTCAGCATATCGCTCATACCAGGTCATCGCGCTGGCCAGTTGCCACAGTCGCGTCGCCAGTTGCGTGAAGATAATCAGCTCGAGCACCACGAGAATCAGCGGCGTCGAAGATGAAGGCACATAGGCCCAGAGCACGAGTCCGATGGCGAGCGTGACCCACGCTACTAATGCGATAGCGACATATTTCCAGTAGATCCCTGCATGCCAGGTAATCCGCAAAGAGCTCCACAGATTGCGCCACATGCCGCGCTCGTTCTGCACTACCGCGCGAACCTGCGCCAGGTCGAACCACAGCCGAATCCAGAGCGCGAGCAGCATGAAGATGATTACCGCGCCAAGCGAGGAGAAGATTCCTACTTGATCTGCAATCGCACGATCGCCAACATGATCGGCCAGCTTGCTCAGGCCCTGATAGATCAGGCCGACGATCACGAAGGGAACGATTGACAGCAGGAGCAGCCGCACGAATCGCCAGAAGAAGGCGCCTGATGCCGCAAAGAATTCGCCGGTATTGAGCCGGCGATCCTGGCGATAAGTCTCCAGAATTCCTCCCGTGGCAAACAGCATGAAGAGGAAAAACAGAAATACAGAAACTCCGACAGCGGGATCGTAGCGCGTGATATCGACTTCGGGCAGTCGCAACAGTTCGATATACATGCCCAGGTCAAAGCGAGTGGTCAGTTGCTGTCCTGCCAACGAGTGGTTCAGCGCGTGGCCAATATTGATGGTCGCGGGCAGTGCTCCCAAGCCGCCAAGAATAAGGCTTACGATAAATACCCACCACAGCACGCCCTGCCGTCGCCACAGGAGGCTGAATCCGGCAGCAATCACGCCTTTTCGTTCGTCTGCCATTGCTCCTCCTTAGGCCAACCAACTCAGCAGCTGAGCCAGAAATTGCGCGACAAATGTCCAGTAGGTTGCCAGCTTGTGGGTCGCGCCACGCTGCTCATCCGTCACTCGGCTATTGTTCAGGTAATCGCGATCCATGGTCACGCGATAGTCGGGATCAATTGCCACCGACGCGACCTGTGCCTTCTTGCGATACACATATCGGACCCATCGATCCTTGCCATCCCAATGTTCCCGCGTCGTCGAACCGTCGTCGAAATTCACTACAGCGTCGACAGGAAAAACGAAGTCGCCCTTGCGATGCAGGAGGACCTGCGTCTCATAGTCCGTCTCGCCCTTCTTCTCTTTCAGATTTTCGTCCCACCACTTCACCGGAGTAGAGTCGGCACGCTCCACCTGGTAGTCCATTACCTGCGTCCCGTAGACGGCCTGGTTCCAATACCAGCTCAGGTCCTGACCGGAAACTTCACTCACCGTGCGGACGAAGTCTTCTGTATTCGGATGGCCAAATCGATAGCGCATGAAATAGACATGCAGCGCATTCTTCAGCGTCTCTTCGCCAACAATCTTCTCCAGCGTAATCAGCATGCTTGCCGTCTTGCCGTAGGTGATATTGCCGTAGACGCTCATACTCATATCGGTGTAACTGAAGCGCGACAACGGATCGACGTCGGGCGTTCCCAGATAACTCATGCGCTGAATTTCGCGCTCGCCCAGCTGCCCACCCAGCCAATTAAGGATGCTGGTGTTCTCGCCGTACATGTTGTCCAGCACTTTGACTTCGGTATAGCTGTTGATGCCTTCATCCAGCCAGCCATTCTCGAACTCGTTGGTTGCGACCATGCCATACCAATATTGATGGCCGAACTCGTGCTCGGTGACCAGGTCGATCAAATGCACGCCGTGGGGAATGTACCAACCGCTGTCGCCGGTGATGAACGTGGGATACTCCATGCCGCCCGCTTCCATCGCCCCATGCGGCGGATCGACCACGGTGATCTGCGCATACGGATACGGACCGTACCAGTCGTCGAAGCGCTTCATGGTATTGGTCATGCAATAGATGTAAGGATCCCAGGACTGCTTGTGGCTGTCATATGTCAGCAGGCGAATTCGCACCGGACCCACGCTGCCGTTGAACGTCTCGTTGATGACTTTGAAGTTGGGATCAGCGGTCCAGGCAAAGTCGTGAATATCCTCGCCGTGGAAGCCGACCGTCTTAGTGCCGTTGCCATTCTCCTGATCGGAGACCTGCACGCCACTCGCGCCAATGACGTAATCCTTCGGCAGCGTGACCTTCACATCAAAGGTTCCGAAGTCGGCGAAGAACTCCGTCAAAGCGTGGAACTGATGACAATTCCACTGCCCGTGCCACCAGACACCGACCTTGGGGAACCACTGCCCGGCCAGCAGAAAGGTTCGCTTGTAGCCGGTGCGCGCGACCACCTCGGGAAACGTGGCCTTGAACTTGATATGGAAGACGACATCCTGCCCCGGCGCGACCGGCCGCGGCAGCTTCACCTGAAAGACCGTCTTGTCATCAGGATTGCCATCGTCGGGCGAAACAAATTTCATCTGGTTGGTGAGATCACCCATGCCCTCGACTTCAAACGAGCTGACTACGTTCGAGCCGTAATCCTCCGGCTTCCAATGGGCCAGGTTGCTGGAGCGGAAGTTGCCGTCGCGATGCGCTTCGTGAATCCACGTCGACTGCGGCTGGAAAGCGTTCAAATAAAGATGGAACGGGAAGGTGTCGAGCGGCTGGCCGGTGAGGTTGTGATAGGTCAGTGTCTCGGTGCCTTCGACGCTGTGCGTCGGAGGGTCGTACTTGGCATCGATCTGATAGGCCACGACGCGCTTCGACAGCGGACCCGTCACCTTGGGCGCAAACGGACTCTGCGCAACGGCAACCGCGCAGAATGTCGTGACAACGCAGAACCACCCTACCAGCCGATGCCTCATCAGGACCCTCCCGCGAGTGCCAAACCTGCAAGTGTACTCTTTGCTTACATAACTGACTACGATGGCCGAGCCGCCAAGGTTCCACAACTACAACGAGTTTTTCGACTTCGGGTACCCCAGGTCTGGTGGGTTTCCAGACCTGGGAGGACGGGCCTCACGTGTCACTCTGCGAATCGTCCCTCCTCCTGCTACACTCGCCCCAATGCGAGTTCTGGGAATCGATTGCGGCGGCGAATTCACCGGCTACGGCGTCGTAGAGCAGGATGATCGCGGTTCGCTGCATCATTGCTGCAGTGGCGCAATCCACCTCTCGCCGCGCGATGCACTCGAACTCCGCCTCAAGAAAATCTGCGAAGGACTCGCCGACATCATCGCCCAGCATTCGCCCGAGCAGGTTGCCATCGAGGACGTCTTCTACGCCGTCAACGTGAAGTCGGCGCTCAAACTGGGACACGTTCGCGGCGTGGCAATGCTGGTCGCCGCACAGGCTGGACTCGAAGTTGTCGCTTACTCTCCGCTATCGATCAAGTCCGCCGTCGTCGGCTACGGCAGAGCCGAGAAGTCGCAGGTGCAGATGATGGTGACGCGCCTGCTGGATTTGCCCGCGCCTCCTGAATCAGCCGACGCCGCCGACGCTCTCGCCATCGCCATTTGCCATCTGCATACCGCGGGAACATTGCTGCGACAACGCGCAGGCGCGCGCTGATTCTGAATGGAAGCTAGAAAGTTCTGAAGCTAGCCAGCATCTCCTGTTCGATTACTTTTGTCTGCGGGCTCGGTGTCTTATCGTCGACACAAGGTCCGGTGAAGGAGACAGTGAGGGTCTTGCCTCTGAGGTTGTAGAAGAACTGGTCTGGGTAGCAAACGCCCCCGCCCCCGGGTCCGTAGTAATAGAAGGTTCGGCCGAGTATCTCGCTCGGCCGCGGCGGGCCCTCCTCTCCTGTCGGCGCGCACTTGATGAGTTCCTGCAGATCGAAGGGTCCAGTTCCGATTTGGATGATGACCGAGTCGCCCGCCTCCTGTGCGTCGTCTAGCCGGGACAGCCGCCATTCCTCGGCCGCTTTCCGCAACTGATCGGCGTACTCCGGTGTGTCGCTATACTTTGGACCCCAAGGCTCATCAACGGGCGTGTAGATGGGCGGATAGGAAAAGCAGAAGCGGTATTTTTCGTTGACGTAGGTCTTCCAGCCCGGGGGCGTTTCGGTCGTCGGACACGGGGCTGGCCCTCCGGCCCCCGCAGGGTAGTCACTATCGATGGAAGAGATCTCCCGCAAGCTGAATGGCTGCAACTTGGAGCCGTCGGGCTTGGCGAAATAGCCGGTCATTTCCAGGTAGGTGGGAGAAAACTTTCCGTCGAAGATTCCCGCCGGACGGTTCTCCGGGTAAAACTCCGTCAGCCGAAAATTCCCCAGCGAATCGACCGCCCCGTGAACCGCCAGCGTTTTGCCTATGCGGGTGTACTGCTCGGTTCCGGAAAGCTCTGAACCATGCGCCGTGAGCTGCATCTTCAGCTTGATATCGCCTGCAATCGTACCGCTGAACTCGCGCGTGAATTGTGCCGGCTTCGCGGGTGAGTCGTTAATCACGAGAAGTTTGTTGTCGCTCAAGATAATCCGAAACGCGATGGTCGCAGGTGTGCCGTTCTGATCCACCTCGAAGAGGAACTGTTTATCATCCGGCGAGGCGGGAAAGAAATCCCAGTATTCCGCAAGCTCGCCCTGCTGAAAGTGAACATCCCAGATACCGGGCCTCCCAACAGGGAACTGTTGCACAAAACCAGATGGCGTCAGCGCCCAGGGATACTCGCGATCTCCTTCCACATTTTTTATTCTCGCCAGGTCGCTTACAGTGACTATCTCCGGTTGCGTTTCGGGCCTTCGCGCTCGAAGTCGCAGGGCCAGTGCAAATGTCCGGTCAGCAAAGAATTCCGGCTTCTCTCGCGTCTCTACCTGGTGCCCTTTCGTGATCATCTCCGGCGAATCCGCCGGCCCCCAGGCTATCCCGATAAGAGAAAACTCAACGTCCCCTACCTTCCACTGGATTGGCGGCGGAAACGGAAGCTTCTCTTCCAGCACTTTCAGTTCGGCTGGCTTTGCCTGCGGCGCTTGCGCGCTACAAGAAACCGGCTGAATAACGGCAGCTAGAACTGCAACCAGACTTGCTGCGAAGACCAGTTTGAGCTGTTCCGTGTACCGCTGCGTGTTGTCTACCTTTCGCATTTCGTACCTCGCAAACCGCGTGCGCCAATTACAAGAGCACGAAATTCACCAAGGAGGAGATGGAGAAAACACAGGACTTATGGACTGGAGCGCTCAGATGACCGTGTCGTACCGAACACGGTGTGTCATGCAAACCACAATCAAGCCTGGAGCTCTTCTTCTCTGATATTCCCACCGCGTAGTGGCACTTTCAAGCGCGTTTTCAGCTAGCCATACGAACGCCGCCTTTACGGGATAGAATCTTCTTCGCATGAGACTCGTTGGCAGCCTACTTGTTCTCCTGGTGGCTTCGTCCCTGCTGGCCCAGCAATCCTCGCCGACGGCAGCTGCTCCGCCACAGGCTTCCGTCCGCTTCAGCTTCGATTGGGTGCAGGGCTTTCCCTGGCAGTCCTATTCCATCACGGTTCAGTCCGATGGCAAGAGCCGCTTCGACGGAATCCCCCACGCCGACGAGACCAACGATACCGACGCCTATCAGCAAGATTTCACCATGTCGGACGCGAATCGGCAGAAGGTTTTCGACATCGCGCAGAAACTCCATTACTTCCAGGGGGACTATGATTCGCGTCTGAAACACATCGCACAGACCGGCAAGAAGACATTGCAATATCAGTCGCCGCAGGCGAACGGCTCAACCACCTACAACTGGTCGCAGAACCCCGACGTGCAACAACTGACGAACCTGTTCACCGGAATTGCGATGACCATCGACTTCGGCCGCAAGCTTGCTTTCCAGTACCGCTATGACAAGTTGGGTATGGACCAGCGGCTGAAGGAGCTCGAAGACCTTCAGGCCAGCCACGGCGTCGAGGAGTTGCAGATCATCGCGCCCATGTTGCGCAAGATCTGGCACGATCCCAACCTGATGAACATCAGCCGCGAGAGCGCTCATCGCCTGCTGCTCATCATCGACCAGCCGGCAAGCGCCGGGCCGAATCCTGCTACGCAGTGACGGCGCAAAGCATCCCCCAAACGCCTCCCGCTCGTCACGCACAGCCAGATCCTCGTCTCGCTCCACAAAACTTTGACAACGTCACGGCGATTTTCCAGAAACCTCCTGCGAAATTGGTGTTTAATATAAGCAAACAGAGAAGGCCTCGACGAGGCTTCGCCTAATCTTCCCCGCCGGCACCCTCTCTCAGGTTCAGCAACGGGCTCAAGGAGTACTCCAATGGCAAGGCATGGCGTTCCCGCATTGTCGGCTGTCGCAACCTTTGTCTTCATCGCCGCCTCGCTGCCGCTCGTCGCCTCGTCGCACGTGCGGATCGTGCGCCTCAGCTCCGTCGAGGGACCGGTTCAGATGGATCGCGCGACCGGCGAAGGTCTGGAGCGCGCCATCCTGAACACGCCGATCGTCGAAGGAACGCGCCTGGTCACCGGTGCCGACGGCTTGGCTGAGGTCGAGTTCGAAAACGAAAGCGCACTGCGCCTCACCGGAGATTCCGATGTCAAGTTCTCGCAGCTGCTGATGAACGATGCCGGCGCCAAGATCAACCAGATCCACGTCGTCAAAGGTCTGGTCTATCTCGACACCGCTAAGGGCGATGACATCTACCGCCTCGTCATCGGCAACAACAGCTTCCTGGTACATCGTGATAGCCAGCTTCGCTTGAGTGTCACGCCCGATCAAGTCAAGCTCGCTGTCCTCAAAGGCGATGTCCAGCTTGAGAACCAGCCGCAGCCCGTCATCATTCAGAAGAAGGAATCGCTCACGCTCGACGCGAACAATGCCGACACGCGTACAGTGGCCAAGAGCGTCGATCCCGACCGCTTCGATGCCTGGAATAAAGAACGCGAGGATTATTCCAGGACCTACGCTGACAATGAAGGCTATGGCGGCCCGAAAAGCGGCTATGGCCTGCAGGATTTGAACTATTACGGCGGCTTTTTCTACGCGCCGGGTTACGGCTACGCGTGGCAGCCGTTTGGCTTCGCCAACTCTATGCTCGGCTGGAGTCCGTACAGCAATGGCGCGTGGATGTTTTATCCCGGCTTCGGATACTCGTGGGCTTCAGCTTATCCCTGGGGATGGCTGCCATTTCATTACGGCTCGTGGGCGTTCATCAACGGCGCAGGATGGGCGTGGCTGCCGGGCGGTGGCTACGGCGGTCAGTGGTATCGCCTCCAACTTCACGACCGTTCCCAAGATCACGAAAGCTCCCGCAGGCTGGACGGCGGCGACTCCTCCAGCTGTAACGTCAGCAACCAACTTCGGCACGCGGACGGTTCTGGTGGGCAAGCCTACCAACACTTCCCTTTCGATTCCCGGAGGACGAATTCCGCCCAACTTCGGCAGCCTGGTTCCCGGTCGCGCCATCGCCTCCAATACCGCGACCCATGGCTTCGCCAAGCCGGCAGCGAATGCAACCGCGAATCACAATGTCTTCGCTGCAAAGCCCAACGCTGCGGGACACGTCTTCGCTGCGCCGAGCGCGCGGTCGTCCTTCTCCGACGCTCCTATCTTTAGCGCCACGCAATCCGGCAGAGGCACAGTCGGCGGTGGACCTGCGGTGGGCGCGCATAGCGGCATGGCTCCTGCAGCAGTTTCTGCTCCAGCGGGCGCTGCTCACAAATAGCGATAAATAGGCTTTGGTTGCATCTCTGGATTGCAATCGTATCTGCACGCGTTTGGGCCGAAGACCGCGTCCCGCGAAGCGGGACGTAAGAGGATAACCCAGCGCTTCAGCGCTGGGTAAGTCGCGTAAATACGGATTGAGCCCCTTTAGGGGCAGCACATGGGGATCGGGCAGAATCTAAACATGACACGAGGGCGCTAACTGTAGCCCTTTTCCCATCTATTCGATGGCCGGCGTAAGACCGTGACGATCGCCCTTCAGGACTCGTGGCGGCACCGCTTGCCGCTCCCGCTCTTCCTGATGGCAATTCCAGCACAGCGGACGCATGTCCTGTAGAGCTGACTGCAAATCTTCCAGGAACATCTGCCGCAATTCGAAAAGCTGCTGTTGCTGATTGAGCACAGCCAGGCGGCTGCGTCGCCAATCGGAGGGCGTCAGCGCTCGCTCGCAGATCGCGCAGCTCTTGCCCTCATACCACTTCTTCAGGAAGCGCTCGATATTCTCCGGCGAATCTTCCAGCTGCTCCAGGCACTCCTGTCCGCAATCGCCCTTCTCCGGCCAGCGCGAGCACGCCTGCAGCCGCGAATGCTCCTCTCCGCGCCACGCCGTCATGAAGGCAAACTTCCTGTCGACCTCGACCCCGGCCGGCTCGCCCGTGTCCGGACAGGTGACCGATTGGAGCCCGCGATTGCGGTAGTAATCCTGCAAGCTGACAAGGACCGGAAGACCGGTCAGAATGACCGCTCCGAGGAAGAACAGCGGGACGAGGAACAACGCATACGTGAAAAAGGCAGTCAACATAACGCACCTGCGGCCGCGGCAGCAGCCTTAATGCGTTTGTACCGCCCTTGTCACAAGCATTCAGTGATCCAGCGCACAGGCGGTTGTGATGTTAAAGGCTGTATTCACCACGGAAGCACGGAGGACACGGAGGAATATGGCGGTGGACGTTGGCTGTCGTCCAGCCTGTCCACGAATCATGGAAAAGGACCCACTTAACTGAGAAAGACAAAATAAAACTCCGTGCCTTCCGTGCTTCCGTGGTGAAAAGCTTTTCCTCTACCCTGCCCCTTCCGGATTCGGCAGAAACCGGTACCCCACTCCTCGCACCGTCAGCAAATGTTGCGGATGCGCCGGATCCTGCTCGATGTACCTTCGCAGCCGCACGATGAAGTTGTCGATCGCCCGTGTGTCGGTATCCTCGTGCAGCCCCCAGACCTCTTCGAGGATGTTCTTGCGCGAGACGACCCGGCCGCTGTTGCGAATGAGATGCCGCAACAGCTCCGCCTCCATCAGTGTCAGGCGAAAGACCTTGTCATTCGCCCGCAGCTCCAGCGTCCCGAAGTCGACCTGCTTGTCATCGAAGACGTAGACATCGAACTCGCGCAACGAATCGCCATCCTTCGGCTCGGCAACGCGCACCTCGGCAGGAGGATCGCTCAGCAGCGTCTGTCCCCAATCGCGCCGCCGCAACAGGCTGCGAATCCGCGCCAGCAGAATGGCCAGATCAAACGGCTTCGGCAGGTAATCGTCGGCGCCCGACGCAAATCCTTTGAGCACATCCTCCGGACGCCCGCGCGCCGTCAGCATCAGCAGCGGAATATAGTTGCTGGCCTTGCGCAGCTCGGTCGCCACAGCAAAGCCGTCTTTGCCAGGCAGCATCACATCCAGCACCAGCAGGTCGAAGTCGCCGCGCTGCTTCAGCAACAGGTCGAGCGCGGTCTCGCCGTCACCGGCAACCGTGGTGTGATAGCCCTCAGCCTCGAGGTTGAACTTCAACCCTCGCGCCAGGTGCTCTTCGTCTTCCACCAACAGGATCTCGTTCACTAGGAGTTCCTCGGCAGCTCAATGGTAATGGTGGTGCCACGTCCTGCGCCTTCACTTTCGGCATACGCATCGCCGCCGTGGCGGCGCGCGATGGCGCGCACGATGAACAGCCCCAGCCCGCTGCCCTTCACCTGCGCTGTGCCAGGCGGGAGCGCGCGGTAAAAGCGCTTGAACACCCGCTTCAGTTCGCTACTGGAAATGCCAACGCCATTATCGCGCACTCGAATTTCAATATGCTCCAGATCGGGTGTAACTACCGACACGCGGACACTCGGCTGCTTCGGCGAGTATTTCACGGCATTGTCGAATACGTTGGAAATCGCGGTGAACAGTTCTTCATGATCCCCCATTACGCTGAGTTGATCGCTGGGCTTGCCTTCCGGCGCCCAGTCCAGGACATCGTACGCGAGATGATGGCGCGAGCGCGCCCACTCGATCGCCTGCTGCACCAGCGGCGCGACCGGGACCTCCGCGCGCGAGAGCACCGCGTTCTTCTGCGTGACGCGCGCCGCTCGCAACACACCTTCCACGGTCCCCATCAGCCGCTGCGTGTCGTCCAGCATCACTTGATAAAACTCGCGCCGCTGATCGTCACCGACTTCGCGCTTCTGCAGTGTCTCCAGGTAGAGGCGGATGGAAGTGATCGGCGTCTTCAGCTCATGGGTCACGGCGTTGAGGAAGCTGTCCTGCTGCTCGTTGCGGCGAACCTCGCGTACCAGGAAGATGGTGTTCAGAATGATGCCCGCGATGATGAAGCCGAAGAAGATGACACCCAGGATGAGAGGTACGATCTCGCGCAACGTTGAGGATGATCCAGCTGGTGCTGAGTATCGCCGCCGCCGCCGCAATGCAGACGCCCAGCGTAACGAACAACGCGATCTTGGTAGTGCGGGTGATCGGGCGCATGACGATGCGCTCAGGATAGCACTCAGCGGTCAGCAATCAGGTAAGGGCCATCAGCTCTCGACAGCTGTTCAGTCAGCTCGCTACGAGCGCTGTTTTGAAAGGGCGCAGCTAAGCTGCGCCGATGCGGACCCTTTGCCGATACGGGCCCTTTATTGTTTGTCATCCCGAGGAGGGCTTCAGCCCGACGAGGGATCTGCGGTTCGCCCGTGCTGGAACGATGCGTGTGCAGACCGCCGAAAAGCTAATTGCTAATCGCTAATCGCTAATTGCTTCTTACTGCAACCCTGCCTGCGCCAGCATCTCCAGAAACTGCCGCTGCGTCCGCATATCGATGGACTGCGCCACCAGCTTGCCCTCACGGTCATACACAAAGCTCTTGGGAATGCCTTCTACCTGGAACAGGTTATTAACCTTTTGTCCGGGATCAAGCAGGATCGGATAACTGATCTTGCGCTCGGCGATGAACGGCGCGACCTTGTTCGTCTCTTCATCCTCGGAGATCGCGAGTATTACGAACCCCTGATCCTTATAGCGGTTGTACAGCGCCTCCAGATCGGGCATTTCTTTCCGGCACGGCGGACACCACGTCGCCCAGAAGTTCACCAGCACAACCTTGCCTTTCAGGTCTTTCAGCGTCCATGAGTGTCCCTGCAGATCGGTAAGCGTGAAGTTGGCTTGCTGGCGCTGAGCGTCATCGGATTCCAGCTTCGCCATCGCGGTTTTGAACTGCGGCGAATCCAGCGAAACCTGCATGTGCTCATAACGCGCCAACTGCGCCAATTCGCTGTAGGCTGCAGTTGAGTCGGTTGGTTTGTCCTCCGGAGGCGCCTGCTGCACAGCCTCGGCCAGCGTCGTCGTCACCTCCTGCAGAGTGTCGTGGCCGAAATCGCCTTCGGTGGCCCGACTCGCCAGATACAGCGCGAGCTTCAGCTTTCCCGTGCTCGCCGGCAGCGCACGAATCTCCAACGCTGCCTCTTTCGTTGTCTTCGCCCGGACGTCGTCAGGCAAGCCGCGCAGGCTCTTGATCTGATCGAAGATCGGCTTCTCCTGCGCGTTCCGTTGCGGCTGCTGTTGCGCGTGGGCAAGCGATGAAAGCAGAACGGACAGTTGGATTGCGAAGAGGACAGCGACGCTCGCATGGGCAAGCCGCCGCATAACAGCGTTCATGGAGGAATTGCCTCGACTTCATTGTAATGGGCTTCAGGACCCGCCAGATACGGTAGAGCCAGCCTTTAGGCTGGCGTCAGCTCTGCCGTATAAGACTCCCAGGCCGCCTGGATACTATACTTCCCTCCGCAACGCAGCGCTGAAGCGCCGCTCTACCGGAAGAGACCAATAACTCGTACCTTAATGCAGGTCCCGCGTGCCCACGGCCTGCCGCAACTGCTCCATGGCGGCCATGTAGGAGGCAAGCGCCTGGCGATAACCCAGCTCGGTCGCACGATAGCTGCGCTCGGCGTCAAGAAAGTCGAGCAGCGAAGCCGCGCCATGCTGGTAAGCAAACTGCGCGATATCCAGCGACTGCTGCGCTTGCTGGATATAGCCGTTGTCGTACAGCTGCACGACGTCGCGATTGTTGAGCAGCGTCTCGTAACCGTTCTTCACGTCGGTCAGCACCTGCTGCTCGGCGGCTTTTTCCTGAAACTGCGTCTGCGTCAGCACAAAGTAATTCCGCGCCACTTCGCCCTGGTTGCGATTGAAGATCGGCATCGGGATGCTGAAATAAAAAGCCCCGACGTTCGACGCGTTCACGTGGCTATAGTCGAAGGTAACGTTGAGGTCCTGCTTGGCATTGGCTTTCGCCAATCCGATCTGGCTTTGTTGCGCGGTGACCCCGCGTTGCGCCGCCTGGAGGTCAGGCCGCAAGCTCAGCGCCTTCGCACGAAGATCGTCCAACCCCATCGTCATCGGCTCCGGAGTCAGCGTGCCGGCCACATCGTAGTCGCGCGGCACCGAGTCGAAGCCCATCAGCTGGCGCAACGAATTCAGCGCCTGCACCAACGCAATCTTCGCCGTCGTCACATCAGTCTGGAATTGCAGCGTCTGCAGTTGGATCTTCAGTAGGTCGGCCTTGCTCATCGCGCCGGCCCGGTTCTGTTCCTCGCTGATGTTGACGGTGTGTTGATAGCTGTCGAGCAGGCGCTCGGCAAAATCCAGGTTCGCCTTCGCCAGCAGCGCCGCCACAAACTGCTGCGCCGTGTTGGCAACGGTGCTCCGCTCGAAGTCGCGCACCTGCGCCTCGGTCACCGACGTCGCGTCCTTGGCAGCCTGCAAACGATGCTGCCGCTTCTTGCCTCGCTCGAACAGATAGCCCACGCCGAGATCAAACTGCGCCGTGTTATCGACATAATCCGAAGACCACAAATCCGGCGTGAAGAACGGCAGATATTGCGCATCCCAGGACAACGTCGGATTGGGGCGCAGATTAGCGGTGACCTCCTGCTCCTTGTTCTGCGAGATCAGCGTCCGCTCGGCGATCACCGACGGGCTGTTCAGCGCATAGCTGATCGCCTGATCGATCGTGATCACAACCGACGGCGACCGCGGTTTGCCGGGAGCAGTAAGCTGTCCCATAGGATTCGACGGCATCGACGGCGTAGCCTGCGGTTGCGTCTGTGTGGAAGATTGCGGTGGAGTCTGCAACTGCTCCGTAGTCTGCGCCACAGACTGACACGTCACGCCAAGCAAGACCAGCAAGCACGACCATGCCACGACACGAAACCACGCCCAACACCTCCCCGAGGACATTCTCATTCGGAAATCTCTTCTTCTTCCAGCGGCAGCACGTCGGTCGGTCCCGCCAGGTCGATGTACAACACCGGTAGCAGCACCAAACTCAGAAACAGTTCCGTCAGTAAGCCTCCCACGATCACAATCGCGAAGGGGCGCTGCGAATCCGATCCGATGCCGTGGGACAAGGCCGCCGGAATCAACCCCAGCGAGGCCACCAGCATGGTCATCATGATCGGACGCAGCCGGCGAAGCGCACCTAGAATGGCAGCTTCGCTGGTCGCCAACCCCCGCGCCCGCAATTGGTTGATGTGCTCCACCATGATGACGCCGGTCTGTACGGAGACACCGAAGAGCGCGAGAAAACCAACGCCGGTGGAAACGCTGAAGTGCGTTCCGGTAATCCAAAGGGCGAGCAAGCCGCCAATCGGCGCCAGCGACAGGTTCAGCATGACCAGCAAGCTCCACTTGAAGGAGCGGAACATGGAATAGAGCACCCCAACAATAACCAGAATCGTCAACGGGACGACGGTCGCCAGGCGGTGGTTCGCGCGCTTCTGGCTCTCGTACTCACCCGCCCAATCCAGGGTGTAGCCGGGCGGCAGCTTGACTTCGCTGTCCACCTTTTTCATCGCTTCTTCCACCGTGCTGCCCAGGTCGCGCCCGCGCACGCTGTACTTGATGGCGATGTAGCGTTGGTTCGACTCGCGATAGATCATCGACGCCCCGTCATCGACACTGATCTTACACAACTCAGCCAGCGAAACCCGTTCGCCGCTGGGCGCCAGCAGGCGAATGTTCTTGATCTCGTCGATGGTGCCGCGGAACTGCGGCTGATACCGCGGCACCAGATCGAAGCGCTCTTCGCCAATCAGGATCTGGCTGACTGGATTCCCTCCCACCGCAGTTTGAATCGCGTCCTGCACGTCGGCGACGTTGATGCCATAGCGATCGGCTTTGGCGCGATCGACCCTGATGTTGACGTTCGGCTGGCCGAGCACCCGAAAGACCGCCAGGTCGGCAACGCCGGGCACCGTACTCATCACGTTGGCGATTTCCGCGGCCTTGGCCTCCAGATCTTTCAGGTCGGGACCGAAAACCTTCAGGGCGAGCGCGCCCTTCACGCCGCTTACGGCTTCTTCCATGTTGTCTTCGATGGGTTGTGAGAAGCCCCACTCGACACCGGGAATCTTGCTGGCGGCCTTGTCCATCGCGTCGATCAGCAGGTCCTTGCGGCCGTGAAATTCCGGTCGCCACTCATTCCGCGGCTTGAGATCAACAAAATATTCCGTGTTGAAGAAGCCGGTGGCGTCGGTACCGTCGTCGGAGCGGCCCACTTGTGAGACGACTTGTGTGACCTCTGGAAAGCTGGCAAAAATAAGCCGAGCCTGATCCATAACGTCGCGGCCGAAGGTAGGGCCGGTACTGGGATCGAGTGTGCCACGCGCCCAGATGGCGCCTTCGTCGAGATGAGGCAGGAACTCCGATCCGATCACCCCACCCATTGCCAAATACATAGTGACGACCCACACCATGGCCAACACAGTCCAGGTCAATGCGCGGCGAGGTGTGATCCACTTCAGCGTGCCCTCGTAACGGCGGTTGATCCAGTCCAGTAGCGGATTGCGCCACTCGGTCACACCTTTGCGGAAGACGAGGGCGGTCAACACCGGCGCCAGCAGGATGGAGAAGAAGAGTGAGCCCAGCAGCGCGAAGGCAACGGTCCAGGCCATGGGCTTGAAGAGCCGCCCCTCGACACGCTGCAGTGTGAAAATCGGCAAATAGGTGATGATGATGATCGCGATGGCATAGAAGACCGGCCGCTGCACCTCGTGCGCGGCAGCGCGAATCACCTCGTCTGGGCTGCCATGACGTTGGTTCTTGACTGAAAGCCGGCGCTGGATGTTCTCCACCATCACCGCTGCACCCTCGACGATCATGCCGAAGTCCAGCGCGCCCAGCGATAACAGGTTGGCGGGGATATGGTTGAGGTCGAGCAGAATTGCCGCAAAGAACAACGAGAACGGAATGGTGATCGCCACAATCAGCGAGGACCGCACGTTGCCCAGAAACAGGAACAGCACCACGACCACCAGCAGGATTCCTTCGGTCAGATTGTGGAATACCGTGTGGGTGGTGAAGTGCACCAGATCATCGCGATCCAGGTGCGGCACAATCCTGACGCCCTTGGGAAGCACGCGGTCGTTGATGAACTTTACCTTCTCGTGAATGTCGCGAAGAACGCCTTCGGTTTCCGCCCCCTTGCGTGACTGCACGATGCCTTCGACCACGTCGTCATTGTCGAGCAGCGTGCCATCCGGCCGGCGAATGGTTTTGCCGATCTGGCCCAGCTTGATCTTGGCGCCTTCGACCACCGTCGCAACGTCGCGAACCCGCACCGGCGTGCCGTTTTTGACCGCGACAACGGTCGCGCCGATGTCGTCGACGGTTTGCATCAGGCCGACGGCGCGCACGTTGAACGCCTGTTGGCCCCTTTCGATGTAGCTGCCGCCGCCGTTCATATTGTTGGCGGCGAGGGCCTGCTCCACATTGGCCAGCGACAATCCGTAGGCCACCAGCTTGTCGGGATCAAGCTGAACCTGGTACTCCTTGGTCTCGCCGCCGAAACTGGAAACCGCAGCCACGTTGGGCACCGACATCAGATGCTTGAAGACCACCCAATCCTGCAGCGTCTTCAACTCCATAGTGTCGTACTTGGGATCGCTGCTCTCCAGCGTGTACCAATAAATTTGCCCGGCAGGACTGAAGTCGGGACCGATCTGGGGATTGATTCCCGGCGGCAGATTCACCAGGGTGAGCTTTTCCAGCACTTGCTGGCGATTTTGCAGATTCTCCGATTCGTCGTCGAAGATAAGCGTGATGAAGGACAATCCGGCCAGCGACAGCGAGCGCAGATGCACCAGGTGGCCGACGCCGTTCATCTGAATCTCGATGGGAATCGTGACTTGCTGTTCGACTTCCTCGGCGGCGCGTCCCGGCCACTGGGTGATCACCCAGGCGTACTTATCGGCAACATCGGGATAGGCTTCGACCGGAAGCTGGTGGAAGGAGATAATGCCCCAGATCAGCAAGGCCACGCCCACCGCCAGCATCAGCAGCCGATTGTGTAACGCAAAATCGACCAGGTATCGAATCATGCGCTGCTACTTCTCCTCGGAGGCGCTGGAGAATTGCAGCGCATTGTTCACGACCTGCGCGTTGGGGCTCAGGCCGCTGATCACCTGCTGGTAACCACCCTCCATTTCGGGACCCAGCTCTACTTTCACGCGCCGGAACTTGCCGCCGCCCTCGGGGACGAATACCCAGTTGGCATCGTGCAGGCGAATGATGGCCGTAGTCGGAACGACGACGCGCTCTACCAAGTCGCGCGCGCGGAACATCGCGGTGACGTACATGCCGGCTTTGAAGATGCTGTGGGGATTCGTTTGCTCAATGCGCACCTTCGCCGTGCGCGTAGTCGGATCGAGCACCTGGCTGATGTTGATCACCTTGCCGGAGAACTGATCGTGACCGTAGCCTTCGACACTGATTCCCGCAATGTCGCCAACGTGCACGCGCGACAACATGTCCTGATACACATCGCAAAGGATCCACACTTCGGACAAGTCGGCAATGGTGAACAGCGCCTGCTGATTGTCGAGCGAGCGGACGCCGGTGCCCGTGGTGATCTGCTGATCGACGATGGTTCCGGAAATCGGTGCGCGCAGCGGTAACAGTGGCGTGGGATTGTTGATGTCGCCGCCCAGAACCTTCACATGCGCGACCGAAGTATCCAGATCGACCTTGGCCTTGTCGGCCGCATCCTGCACCGTCTCCAGATCCGCCAGCGCAATCGCACCTTTGTCATACAGCAGTTTCGAGCGCGCCAGCTGCTTTTCCGCCAGCAACTCATCGGCTTTGGCTTTCTGATAATCGGAGAAAGCTCCCGACAGATCGGGGCTGTTGATCATCAACAGGGGCTGGCCCTTGGTCACGTTGTCGCCGAGCTTGGCGTTGATCTCGACCACGCGCCCGCCGCCCAGTGAGACGACCGGAATCGATCGATTTACATCCGGCGAAACCACACAATTCACGTGCACTTCATCGCCGACCTTGCGAACCTGCGCCGGCGTCAGTTGAAACTGGCCGGGATTCTGCATGGTAACGACGTCGGGATCAACGTTGGTCTCCACCACTTTGTCGGATAACGGCTGGCTCTTCTCGCTCGAACATCCCAGCGCCAGCGACACGACCAGTGAGCACCCGAAAAGGGCGAGCACGTGCCGCACATGGCGGACATAATTGTGCTTCTTCATTCCACGAACTCTCTCTGGTAAGCGGGTTCGCTCCTGCAAGCGCACTCTCACCGCCCACAACCCTGCGCCGGAATTCAGCGCACAGATACAGAAAACTGACTTCGGATACTGGGCTCGGGTTGAGCCAACTAATTGCGGTAAGGCGGCGGGCCTCGACCTGCACGCGAAAAGCGGTGGCCCTGAAGAACGCGAACCTTGGATTCCCGATTGATTGCCGGCGGCCAACTGGTCAATGCCAGCAAGAACCCAAGCAGCAGTACCGGCACGCTATTCGGCGCAGAACCGCCCGCGGGGGAGTGCTGAGGAGAAGCGAAATGCAGAACACGCCGGGTCGCATCTTCCATCAGCGTCTGCGAAGGATGCAGATCGTCACTCGCTGAAATGATTGGGAACAAGAGCAGCAGTATGCAGGCCAGCGCAAACAGCGACGTCCAATAAGGCGCGCGCCCGCCCTTGTAGCGATCCTGCCGGCGCATGAAGATCGCAAAGGATCCCATGGCCAGGGCTACCCAGATCAAATTCAGCAGCAATTCCATAAGCGCGGATGCAGTAGTTTAACACCGGCGGCGCGGAGTTGCGCCGCGCGCCCTGCCCGCTGGAACCGAGAATTCACCGGATATTCAAAAACATTGAACGGGAACAGAAGTTACGGAACGGCGAGCAGGGATTGGGGGGTCAGGGATTGGGCTTGGGACCGCTCACCCGCGCGTAACCCCAAGCCCCTAGCCCCTATTCCCTCGCAACTGACAACTGACAACCGACAACCACCTGGGTGCCCCGTTCTAGCCATCGTTTGGCTAGGGCGGGGCCCTTCTGGAAAAGCGGCAACGTGCTTTCAGATCGCCGCGCACACCGCCTTCACCTCGGTGTACTGCTCCAGCACCTCATGGCCCATCTCCCGTCCCCAGCCCGATTGCTTATAACCACCGAAGGGCAGCGACGCGTCGAAGACGTTGTAGCAGTTGATCCACACCGTACCCGCGCGCAGCTTCTCCGCGATGCGATGTGCCTTGCTGATGTCGCTCGTCCAGATGCCGGCCGCCAATCCGTATTCGCTCTGGTTGGCTTCGGCGATCAGTTGGTCAACGTCGCTGAACGGGGTGGCGCAAACCACCGGCCCGAAGATCTCCTCGCGCACAACTTTCATCTTGGCGTGGGTCTTCACCATCACCGTCGGCTCGACGAAGTAGCCCGCGCCGGGCTTCTTGCGCCCGCCAACGACCGCCTCGGCGCCCTCGCTGAATCCGCTCTCCAGATAGCCGGTGACGCGCTCCAACTGCTCCTGCGAAACCAGCGGGCCCATGTGCGTGTCCTCGTGGAAGCCGTGGCCGACATTGATCTTCCTGGCTTCATCGGCCACGCCGTCGACCACTTTGTCGAAGATGCTCTTCTCGATGTACAGCCGCGATCCCGCGCAGCAACACTGGCCGTGATTGAAGAAGATCGCACCGGCCGCGCCACGAATTGTCCTGCTCCATATCGGCGTCGTCGAAGACGATGTTCGGCGACTTGCCACCAAGCTCGAGCGAAACTTTCTTCAGATTTCCGGCAGCCGCTTGCACGATCAGCCTGCCAACTTCCGTCGATCCGGTGAAGGCAATCTTGTCGACGTCGTTATGCGCAGCCAGCGCGGCGCCGGCGGTCTCGCCATATCCCGGCACAACGTTGACCACGCCGTCGGGAATGCCGGATTCAGCAATCAATTCCGCAAGTAACAGCGCGCTCAAAGGAGTTTGCTCGGCCGGCTTCAGCACGACGGTACATCCCGTTGCGAGCGCTGGTCCCGAGCTTCCACGCCGCCATCAACAGCGGAAAGTTCCAGGGAATAATCTGTCCGACGACGCCGACGGGCTCGCGCCGCGTGTACGCCAGATACTTCGGCGAAAACGGAATGGTGTTGCCCTCGATCTTCGTCGCCCATCCCGCCATGTAGCGGAAAAGATCGATCGCGAGCGGCACATCGGCAACACGCGCGACGGAGAGCGGCTTGCCGTTGTCGAGGCTCTCCATCTGCGCGAACTCTTCCAGATGCTGCTCAATCAAATCGCCTAGCTGCCAGATCAATCGGCCGCGGTCAGAAGCGGTCATCGTCGGCCACGGACCGCTTTCAAACGCCTTGCGCGCAGCCTTCACGGCGCGATCAATGTCCTCGCGATCGCCCTCAGCGACCTTGGCCATCACCTCACCGGTTGCGGGGTTGTAAACGGGAAACGTCTTGCCCGAAGCCGCTTCCATCCACTTGCCATCGATGAACATCTTGCGCGGCGTGTCGATGAACTTCTGCACGCGATGGTGAATCTGCGGAGCACTCGCTGTAGCGGACATAACACCTCCTGAGCGGAGCAGGTAGTGCGGCGCTTCAGCGCCGCGTTGATAAGGAAAAATATTGCGATCGCTGCGATCATGCCCATGATCGCGGAGATCGAGACTCTCGACTTGGTGCTTAGACGCCGACCTGAAGGTCGGCTCTACCGAGGTTCCGGCAGTTCGGAGACGCTTGGGTCCTGAGCCGGACACCCACATCCAGTCGGAAAGTTTATCAGATCAGGAAGGTGCCGGAGGAGCGCCGATTTCTTATGCGCCGGTCCGCTGCGCCAGCGCCTGCTCCACCGTTGGAGCCAAAGCGAATAGCTGATCGCACTTGGTGACTTTCAGCGACGTCAGAAGTCGGTCATTGGCGCCGACCAGGACCATATGGCGGCCCGAGTTCTCGCGCGAGACGTGTGCGCCCACCAGGCAGCCAATACCGGCCGAATCGATATATGGCATGTCGGTGACGTCGATGACCAGCAGCGCGGCGTTGTCGGAGCGAACCATGGTCTGGAGCGGGAAGAAGTTGCCCAACAAAAGAGGCCCATGGAGACGGAGTACGGTAGCTCCCGAAGCGTCCTCAATTTTCTCTATTTCCAACGGCTTATCTTGCATAAGCGACGATTCTATAACGCCGGATTGGGGTCCAATGTTAATTTCAGGTTACTAAAGGCACAGGAGTGCTACATCACCGGCGGCACCGTAATCCCCATCACCGCCAGCACGCGAATCAATTCACGCCGCACCACGGCTGCAGTCGCCAACAGGAAGCGCTTCCGGTCCTCATCGGCTTCAGTGAGGATGTGATGCCGGTGGTAGAAGTTATTGAATTGCTGTGCCAGCAGGAAGGCATGCTTGGCGGCAAACGCAGGCTCCGTCGTTGCGATGCATTGCTCGACCACGAATGCGGTCTTCCCTGCCAGCAGCCACAGCTCCCAGATCTCGGTGCCGCTGGCGTCGGCAAAGTGACGCGTGTAGTCGATGTCGGCGGTGAGCGCGGCGTCAGGTTCCACTCCGGCCTTGCGAAAGATGTTGGTCGCGCGCACGACCGCATATTGCGCGTAGGGACCGGTCTCGCCCTCGAAAGCGAGGGCTTCCTTGAAGTCGAAGGCAATCACCGACTGCTTGGTGAACTTCAGCATGAAGTAGCGCAACGCGCCGATGGCGATCTGTTCGGCGATGCGGGTGCGCTCGGCTTCTTCGAGCTCGGCGTGACGGCTGTCGACTTCGTTCTTGGCAGCGGCGATCAGCGCGTCGAGCAGATCGTCGGCCTTGACGCCAAACCCGCGCCGCCCAGATACCTCGATGTAGGACTTGGCGCGATCCTCTTCCTTAATCTCGTAGCCAAGCTCGATCGCACAGCGCGGCGTCAGCGCCACCATGTCGTAAGAGAAGTGCGTGTAGTGCGCAGCCTGCTCGGTGTAACCAAGAAGCCGCAGCGCTTCGATGACGGTGTTCTGTGGATCGCTCTGGCGCGAGTCGATGACGTTGTAGATGGCGGCGACATTGCCGAAGTGCGGATGGTCTCGCTCGCCGTGCTCCGCCGAAATCCAGACCTCGTGACGGTTGGGATATTGGTAGAAGCGGCGATAGCCGAAGTCGCGGCCGAGCAGTCCGAACTTCCAAAGATGGTAAGCAATGTCCTTGCCAACATAGCCAACCGTACCGTTGGAGCGGACGATGACCTTCGCATCCTCATCAGGACCGGCTTTCTCTGTCATCCCGAGCGCGGTCGACGGATCTGCGGTTTCCGGGATTTTCGTGGAACTGGATGGAGTCGATGATCTCGGCCTCGTCATCACCCAGCATCCTTTGTTCTTTCCCTCCGTCTCGAAGTACAGAACTTTCCTTTCCTTGAGCAACTCGAACGCCGCATCCCAGAAGTGCAAGTGCAGGATTTCGCTCTCGCGGGGCAGGAAGTCGTATTCGATGTCGAGACGGTCCATGGTCTCCAGATGCCGGCGCAAAACGGCCGTTGAGATCATCTCGGCAATCTCGGCGGTGTCGTTGCCGCCGCGCTCGATGGCGTGCAGAACTTCGGCGCGCGCCTTCAGGTGCTCCTTGTCCTGCTCGTACCACTGCGAGACACGCGCGTAGAGATCCCAGCAGTAGTAGTCGAAACGCGGGTCTGACGCGATGAGCTCGGCGATCTGCTGTTTCGACTTTTTCTCCAGCTCGACGAAGCCGACAACCACATCGGCAACCTGAACGCCGGTGTTGTCGATGTAGTTCTGGATGTCGACGACGTGACCGGCGGCGCGCAACAGGCGAACGAACGCGTCGCCCAGGATGGAGTTGCGCAGGTGTCCAATGTGCGCGGCTTTGTTGGGATTGATCGAGGTATGCTCAACCAGAATCTTGCCGCTGACGTTGGCCGCGCCTTCGCCGGCGTGGCTGAGGGCGCCGACCAGTCTGCCGTGGGCCAACGCTTGCGCCGCGACGTCGCGCTTCAGGCGAGCGTTGATGTAACCGGCGCCGGCAACCTCGAACTTCTCGAAACCGTTTGGCAGCGGCAGCTCAGCGACGATCTCTTCGGCGATCTTGCGTGGTGCTTTGCGCAGCTTCTTCGCCAGCTCAAATGAGAACGGTAGTGCGAACTCACCCATCTCGACGTTAGGCGGCTGGTCGATGACGATGTTCGGCAGCTCGAGGTTGTATTTTTCGCGCAGGAATCCGCGGACGTGGGTGGCGAGGGTTCGTTGATGTTCGAGGTACATGAAAGGCCGCTTTTCGCTGTTCGCTGTTCGCTGTTCGCTGTTGGCTGTTGGCTCTTGGCTCTTAGCTGAGAGCACCTACCATTGTCGCAGAGCTGCCGGTCGCGAGAGATGTCGTCCCGCCATGCGGGACAGCATAGGATAGCCCACCGTTTCAACGGTGGGTAACGCGGTCCGGAAGGTTCGAGTGCCTCGGGCACGACACTCTGTCGCGCCCGGGGCGCTTGCTCGCAACTGGACAGCTTCCCCACCGCTGAAGCGGTGGGCTATCTTCTTCCGCGCCCGCGGCGCTCGTGTGGCTTCGCCTTTCCACGTTTGACGCTCTATCGCCGCTTACCTATGATGAAATTTCTCTTTCTCGCGCCGGTTTGCGCGCGGTCCGGGCGGCTCCCATGCGCATTGCCTATCTCGATTGCTTCTCCGGTATCAGCGGCGACATGTTTCTGGGTGCGCTGCTCGACGCCGGAGTTCCGTTCGAGCTCTTCGAGAAGACCGTCGCCGAGCTGAATGTCGGCGCCAGGCTGGAGCGCTCGCGCGTGGATCGGGCGGGTATCGCGGCAACGAAACTCGATGTGATCGTCGATGGCGAAAAGGACATGCCGCGCGAGGAATTCTGGGAGAAGCAGTTATCAGCAGCCAGTAGCCAGTCGCCAGTTGGAAATCGCCACCCGCCGAGCACTAGGGATCAAGGGCCTGCGGCTAGAGATGAGGGCGCGTCGGTTGCAACCGCGGAGCATCATCATCATCCCGGCACGCGGCTTGAACGAGATTCTGAAGATCATCGCTGCGGCGTCCATTAGCGAGCGAGCAAAACAGACCGCAAGCGAGATTTTTGTCGCGCTGGGTGCGGCGGAGGCGAAGGTCCACAATGTGGGAGTTGAGGACGTTCACTTCCACGAAGTGGGAGCGGCCGATGCCATCGTCGACATCGTCTGCGCGGCAGTTGGTGCGGAGGCACTGGGCGTGGAACAGTTCGTCTGCTCACCGCTGAATGTCGGTGGAGGAACGGTGGCGTGCTCGCATGGAGTCATGCCGGTTCCCGCGCCCGCGACTCTGGAGCTGCTGAAGGACGCGCCGATTTACTCCGGCGAAATTCAGAAGGAACTGGTAACGCCGACCGGCGCGGCGATTGTGAAGGTGCTCGCAGCGAGTTTTGGTCCGCGTCCGACGATGACCACGGAGAAGATCGGATACGGAGCAGGATCACGTGACTTCGCCGGACATCCGAATGTTCTGCGAATCAGCATTGGCGAAGCGCAGCTTTCGCAGATGGAATCGCCGCAAGAAATTCCGGTTGAGCAGATCGCGATTCTGGAAGCCAATCTCGACGACCTGAATCCGCAGATCATCGGTTACATCATCGATCGGGCATTTGCCGAGGGCGCACTGGATGCCTTCACCACTCCGGTGCAGATGAAGAAGAACCGTCCCGGAACGTTGCTGACGATTCTGGCGCGTCCGGAGAACGAAAAGCATTTACGAGAATTGTTATTTCGCGAGAGCAGCACGCTCGGCATACGAACCCGTCACGAGCAACGGCATGCATTGCCGCGCCGCCATGAGGTCGTGAGCACTCAATGGGGCGAGGTGCGGATGAAGATCGCAACGCTCAGCGGCGAAGTCGTACACTACACTCCCGAATATGAGGATTGCCGGCGCATTGCCGCCGAGCATCACGTCGCGCTGAAGACGGTGATGCAGGAAGCCATTCGCCTTTATATGGAAAAGCAACTGGACCGACACATGGATAACGAGAAGCCGCAGAAGTTTTACATCACCACGCCGATTTATTACGTCAATGCGCGGCCGCACATTGGGCACACGTACACGACGGTGGTGTGCGACACCCTCGCCCGTCGGCAGCGCATGATGGGCGTGGACACCTGGTTTCTCACCGGCACCGACGAGCACGGGCAGAAGATTGAGCGCTCGGCCGCAGCCGCCGGCTGCACGCCAAAAGAGTTTGCCGACAAAGTTTCGGGAGAGTTTCGCGGGCTGTGGGAGCGGATGAAGATCAGCAACGACGATTTCATCCGCACCACCGAACCCCGCCACATCCGCGGCGTGCAGGCTCTCTTCACGCGGCTCCAGGAGCGCGGCTACATCTACAAAGGCTCGTACAGCGGACAGTACTGCGTCTCCGACGAGCTCTATGTTGACGCCGTCGGTCCCGGCGCGCCTTGTCCGGAGTGCGGCCGTCCGACGGAGACGGTGCACGAGGAGAATTACTTCTTCAAGCTGTCGGCGATGGGCGCGCCCTTATTGAAGTATTACGCCGAGCATCCCGAATTCATCCGGCCGGACACGCGACGGAACGAAGTGATCGCGTTCGTGAACAGCGGGCTGCGCGATCTCTCGGTGAGCCGCACGTCGTTCAAATGGGGCATTCCGGTGCCGGGCGACCCCAAGCACGTCATCTATGTGTGGCTCGACGCGCTGGCGAACTACATCACCGCCATCGGCTATCCCGACGAACAAGACAAGCGCTGGCGCTACTGGCCCGCCGACTTACACATGATCGGCAAGGAGATTGTCCGCTTCCACTGCGTTTATTGGCCGGCGTTTCTGCTGGCGGCCGATCTGCCACTCCCGCGCTCGCTCTTCGCGCATGGCTGGCTGCTATTCGAAGAGAGCAAGATGTCGAAGTCGCGCGGCAACATCGTGCGCAGCGAAACCATTCTCGACACGCTCGGCCAGGATGCGCTGCGCTACTTCCTGCTGCGCGAGATCGTCTTCGGGCAGGATGGTGCATTTAGCTTCGACGCGCTGGTGCAACGCTACAACGCCGACCTGGCGAATGATCTGGGCAATCTGGCCAGCCGCTCGCTGAGCATGATTGCGCGCTACTTCGAAGGCGAGATCCCGTATGTTTCGGCACGGTCGCGCATCCCGACGGATGAGGCGATCGTAAATCTGGCCCAGCAGACGATCACCACTTTCCACGCGCAGTTCGAGCAGTATCAGTTCTCGCGCGCGTTGGAGACGGCGTGGACTCTGGTCGCCGGCGTCAACAAGTACATCGTAGAGAACGAGCCGTGGGCGGTGGCCGAGCGCGACGATCGCGACTCGCGCGCGCGGCTGGCGACCATTCTGCACACTTCCGTCGAAGCGCTGCGCATTGTGGCGGCGCTGGTGCACCCGGTGATCCCCGAGGCGACGGCGCGCATCTGGACGCAGCTGGGCGTGGGCGAAATCAATCAGTTCGACCTGCGCAGCCTCGCCTGGGGACAGATTCAGGCGGGCACCAAGCTGGGCAAGGTCGAGCCGGTGTTTCCGCGCGCCGACAAGAGCGTGATCGAAAGGATGCAACAGATGGAACAGCAACGCTCGGCAGAGGGCGAGACGAAAACAGAGAGCGAGAAGCCACGAGCCACGAGCCCCGAGCCGCAAGCGGAAGCACAGCCCGCGACACCAGCGGCCGCACCAGGAGCGGCGGGTGCTACAGCGTCCACGCCTGCGGCAAGTGCCCCGGCCTCGTCGCCTGCTGCCGGCGAAAGCGCGCCTGCGCCCATCGAAGCCAAGATCAGTGCCGACGATTTCTTCAAAGTCGAGATGCGCGTTGGGCTGGTGAAGGTCGCCGAGAAGGTCAAAGGCGCCGACAAGTTGCTGCGTCTGGAAGTCGATATAGGAACCGAGGTGCGACAGGTGGTCGCGGGCATCGCAAAGGCGTATGACCCGGAGAAGCTCGTGGGGCGCAAAGTCGTGATCGTCGCCAACCTGCAACCGCGCAAGCTGCGCGGGCTGGAGTCGAACGGGATGATCGTCGCCGCGTCGCTGGACGATGGCTCGCCGGTGCTGGCCGGCTTTCTGGAAGATGTGCCGATTGGGGCGAGGCTGAAGTAAAACAGTAGCCAGTTGCCAGTAATCAGTAGCCAGTTGTCGGTTGTCAGCAAAAGAGCAGAGCGCCTCGGCGAACCCACCCAAGTCTCGAAAAACTGCGAGACCCTTCCGCAGGCCTAGGGCAGGGCTGGACACCCGGCGACATTCACGGATCAGGCCCGCCCGTATGAAGGTCAAAACCGCCTGCGGAAAAAGTAGAGGATGAGATCGAGGGGTGGCGTCGCCAGTGCTGCATTCAATACCGCGCCATAGATAGCAGTCAGCCCGACAGCGCCCGCGAAGATGTGTCGCCTCGGCTGCCCGGGAATCCTTTGCCAAAACAAAGCGATCAACGAAGCGCCCTCGAACGTCAGCAGCCCGGCGAAATCTACCAGATAACGCCCGAGAACCCATCCCACCAGGCAAAGCAGGCAGAGTATTAGTACTCCGGACCAATACATCACCTGCAGCAACCAGTGCGATGCTTCGTCCAGCAATGCAGCAAACCGTTTTTTCGCAAGAAATACTGGAGCAAACAAACCGAGCAACGCCCACGGAGCCGCAGGAATTAATCCAACCATATCTTCCATCCAGAAAGGCTTGCCGGCTCGTCCCACCAATGGGTTGGTAGGCGTCGTGTAGAAGAAAGGCGGTTCCCTCTTAGCCTGGGGGGTGACCAGGAGAAACTGCTTTGCGGAACGAAGTGTCCCGCTCGGATTGAGCTCCAATCCGCGATAATTTCTCAGGGGGTTTCTGGGAAATACGGTTAATTGGTAGGTGCGGCCAAATTCCAATGGATCGTGGAAGCGTGCGTAGTTATACCACCCTAAACCTAGAGCGCACGCTGCCATTCCAGCTGCCATCGCGAGTACGAGTGTCGGATTTTGTCTGGCGCGAATTGCAAAAGTCCCAAGAACGATGACGCATACGATTACCAGATGGGGACGGCAGCCTACAGCCAAACCAAATAGAACGCCAGAAAACAAAAGCCACTTGCGTGGTGAGAGACTTCGAACCAATCCTTTGGCCAGCACCAGAAAACCAGCCATGACGCAACAATACCCCGCGGAGATAGCCACCTGATAAAAGGCCGGCGTCGGCAAGAGAAGAGACACGAGCGACATCGACCCTAAAGATAGAACAATCGCGCATTCCAGCCAGAGCGGGAGTGTCCACCGATTATGGCGCGCCAGCAAGAAGAAGAGTGCGCAAGAGCAGAGATATCCGCCTATGCAGAAAATTGGCACCGCTATGCGGTTAGGCAAATCCTGGCCTGTGACCAGCCGATATGGAAGGAATAAGGCGACCGCCGGAACGACGCCAAAATAGAGATAGTAATGGCCTCTGTACAGCGATGCATCTTCCAGGCGGTAGGGCTGATTCAAGTAGGGGTCATACGGATCCGGTAGCGCCAATAGTGCGGGCCGGGGGTCGATTGGCAACGCTGTCGTTCCCTGGAGGAAGCTCCGTGCCAGCAGAGCATATAGCTCCATCTCGGGCCGTGGCCCTCTAAGCCCGGACAACAACAGGTAAGACGAACTAACACTAAAGACGATGAATCCAACGGTTGCGCGCCTGACCTTGTGCAGCGAGTAGCCTTGGCTGATCGGAGCTGTCCTGGTCGCCGCCTCCATGTTCGGACCCTCACGTTGAACAACGGCTGCGATGCGGTGGTCATCGCAAGGAGGGCGAAATTAGTGCTGCGCGGTGACCAGCGTTAAGAGGCCTGGAACTTATGTACCCGCACTATACGCCCGACCAATGCATCATTCAATGTGAATTCGACGGGGGCAGTGCCGCAGTATCAATTCAGGACTGCGCCGTCGCGCACTCGCTTACCCTCCGAGCGGAGGGGTGATCACGCAGCGGGCAGTGGGCCCATCCTTGTTTTCTCTTTGGCTAGCGTGAGTTATTGAGGGACATGCTTTTCCGACGATCGCGCGAACCAGGGGATAATCGCGAATGCTGTCCTTGTAGGTCACCTTGCTAGAAGCCACTTTGAATCCAGCGGGGGAGTTTCTGCTGAGGGTGGGGGTTCACGACCAGCTTCGACTCGAGAACAACCCCGTAGCGTCCATCGACAGTGCCAGTCGATTTCTTATAGAGTCCTACTCCACTCACTCGCGTGTTGATGTTAGGACCAAAGCGCCGCTTAAGAAGAGGTACCCACGACTCGAGGCCCCCCGGCGCATGCCCAACTTCGACGATGATCAGGCTGATTTCGTTTCTCGGTAACTGCGGCGCTTCATCCTCCAAAATTCGCGCCGCTCTCTCGTCAGTAAACGGAACGCGTACGATAATTTGCCGAGTGGGTTTGCCAGCGGGTCCTCCAACTAACACTGCCATTCCGATCAAAGGAACGTTTCCGGGTTCCGCGACCTCGTGCCCAATTAGTTGACCTACTTCCACATCGTTAAGGAATAGGTGCCCCAGGCCATCGTTGAGAGTCGCATGATGTCGACCGTTCAAGGTACAAAATTCCGGCAACCTCGCCGCTAGCATCTCCAATTCTTTCTCATTGGGTGCTTTTGTGAAGAGCACTTCGAGCGAGAAGGGATGGTCTATTTGGGCTAGGTTCTTCGCGAGCTTGCCAACTCGGTTTCGCAAACTTGTGAGCGCCTTAGAATCGACGGGATTCGTGACCTCCGTGGTAGTCCAAGGATCTCCTGGTTTTCGTATTCGAAAGTCAGGCTTTCGATTTCCCACCTCCGGATACAGTTCCAATTCAACATTCCAATGCTTCGATCGGAGGAGGTGAATCGCTGAAAGCTCTGCAAAGGCACTCAGGGTATTACGGCGGATTTCATCTAAGAGAGGCTGCGCGTTCCTCGCACCTTCGAGGCTTCTTAGCTCCACTCCGGTTTGAATAATCGGTACGCCGACAGCTAGGCCCTTCGCACCCCGAGTTTGTGATTGGATCCAATTCGGCCCAAGCAGGTCCTCGGCGCGATTCACAGCGGCAAGGGTGACCTCTGGTGTCCATGTGAGCTCATTGGCCCGGACAAGAAGTAGTTCGGATTCGATGCGCTCAATTGTCCATCCCACTCCGCCATCCTAAACCGAGGGTGCCTCGACAATTCATCGATTCTTCGGAATGCTGCGCTTCGCCTCTCCGACCTACGCCTCGTCGTCTTTGGCGCATTCAACGTCGTGAATCATGTCGCACAAAACGGCGAGGGTGCGGCGGGTGCGGTCGATATCGTCCTTTCCAACCGCGGCCAGCAGATCGGCGTCGACCTTTTCGCGCGCGGCGCGTTGGGCAGCGGCGGCCGCACGTCCGCGCTCGGTAAGGGTGACGGTGAGCTTGCGGCGGTCGTCCTTGTCGATGGAGCGCTCGAGATAGCCGCGCGTCACCAGCGTATCGACGAGCTGGCCGGCCGCCTGTTTGGAGAGCCGCATCTCGCGAATGAGCTGGCCGAGCGGGATGTCGTTGCGGTCCAGCGCCAGGCCGCCGATGACGTAAAGGCCGTTGCCGGGGATGTCGTCGTATCCGGCGTCGTTGAGGGCGCGACGCATAGCAGCGCCGTAGGTGTTGCGAGCGTGACGGAGCAGAACGGGCATGCCGATGTCGTCGAGAACTGGGTTGGGGTTGGTCATGGCGGGAGGATACCGTCACCATTAGTTGATAGTCAAGTTAATTTACAATAAACAGATAGGACTTACTTTTGGCTGCACTGGTTACTCTGGCGAAGGGCCTTAGTTACCGCACCAATGTGGCGTAAGTTAAGTCTATTGTCGACAGTAGGTTGGAGACGACAAAAATGTTCCACGAGGAACACTTTGCCGCGGCTAGGATTTGGGTCATTTCAGGCGGAATTGTGAGCAAAATCTTAGGCTATTGGGCGATCGCGAAGCACCCGCGATTGTGATGCGGCTCCTACTTGGTGCCTCGCGGTTGTGATAAACAGTAGAGTACCAAGCTGGCCGCAGAGCCGGCACGAGCCAACTATGAGCCACTGCCCGTTGCGGAGCGCTTGCTCCGCTGTCTCGCCATCTCTTCCCCAGCAGCCTTTCATTCAACCATTCGCAACTGATCCCGGAGACGCATCATGCTGAGGTCAGCCTTCATCGCGCTCTCTGAAAGCCGCGGCCTGCGCAACTTCGCCGAGAAATCGCCGCTGGGATTGCGCTTCTCGCAGCGCTTCGTTGCCGGCACCGAGTTGCAGGATGTGATTCGCGCCGCGCAGGTGGTCAACGAATGGGGCGCGGGCGTCAGCATCGACAATCTGGGCGAAAACGTCACCAACGCCGACGAAGCCAAGCACAGCGCCGAGCTCTACCATCGCATGCTCGACGAGATCCACGAAGGCAAGCTCAACGCCAACATCAGCCTCAAGCTGACGCACATGGGTCTCGACGTCAGCGAGCAACTCGCCTTCAGCCTCGTCACTGAGCTGGTCGACCACGCCGTCAAGCTCAACAGCTTCGTTCGCGTCGACATGGAAGGCTCGCCTTACACGCAGCGCACCCTAGACTTCGTGCGGGGATTGCATCGCGAACCCGGACACGCCGGCCGCGTCGGCACGGTCATTCAGTCGTATCTCTTTCGCAGCGAGAAGGACGTCAACGATCTGCTCTCGGAGCGCATTCGCATCCGCCTCTGCAAGGGCGCCTACAAAGAGCCGCCGGACATCGCCTTCCCCAAGAAAGCCGACGTCGACGCCAATTATCTCAAGCTGGCGCGCACCCTGATGAAGAGCGGCGTCTTCCACGGCCTCGCCACCCACGACGAGAACATCATCGCCGAGCTCAAGCAGTTCGCGCGCGCCGAGAACATCCCCACCTCGGCCTACGAATTCCAGATGCTCTATGGAGTGCGCCGCGATCTGCAGCAGCAGCTGGTGCGCGAGGGCTATGGGCTGCGCGTCTACATTCCGTTTGGATCGGAATGGTATCCCTACTTCATGCGCCGTCTGGCCGAGCGGCCGGCGAATGTCTTCTTCATCGCGCGCAACCTGTTCCGGCAGTGAGGAATGGTTGCCGGTTGTCGGCGGTTCCCGGCCGATATCTGGCGTATTGATGATTCTTCTTTCTGTCAGATACTTTACAGCCATGTGTACTTCATAGTACGAAGCGCAATGACCGGATAGAGCGCAACGGCGTGCGCCTGGTAGCACACGAGTCTCGCGCAGCCAGACGGCAGAGGATAGCCCAGCGCTTCAGCGCTGGGTGAACCGCAATTGAAACAAGAGTCCCTTCAGGGACGACATATCCAACGAGCAGGCCTTCAGGCCTGCGCCATGACGCCATTCGCCTCATCCGGCATAAGTGCGTCCTGATTCAAAACGCATATTGCCCCCGCGTTAGCTCAGACCCGCTGCGACGAACGTCCTCCTTCGGGCGGAATCCAGAAGCGCTAGCGCACGAGTCTCGCAAAGCGAGACGGAAGAGGATAGCCCAGCGCTTTAGCGCTGGGTGAACCGCAATTGCGACCAGAGTCCCTTCAGGGACGACATATCCCGAGCAGGCCTTCAGGCCTGCGCCATCTACTCCAGCCCCGCCCAGACTTGCCGATGAAGAACTTGACTGCCTCAAGTTCGAGGAATCGCTATGCGTTGCTCCAAATACCAGAGAAGATTCATCGCCCTCCTTACCCTCTGCCTGCTTGGCCTGGGGATGACAGCATATTCGCAGACGGAAGCAGCTCTGCCCACAACACCCAGCGCCACGGCAGGAATCCGATGAAGACCTGCTCAAAGCCGTACAAAATCCGGTAGCCGATCTCATCAGCGTCCCCATTCTCAACACTACGAACTTCAACCTCGGCCCGTACAATCGCGCGCAAAATGTTCTTGCTCTGCAACCGGTCATTCCCGCGAACCTCAGCCAGAACTGGATGCTGATCAGCCGCATCATCCTGCCCATGGCTTGGCAGCCTTACCCGGATCAAAACTCAGGGGGGCAGTTTGGCCTCGGTGACATGACGCCATCGTTCTTCCTTGCGCCTCGAAATCCCGGCAGCGTGATTTGGGGCGTAGGCCCCGCGACGGTCATTCCTACCGCAACCAGCAACATTTTGGGACAGGGCAAGTTCAGCCTTGGTCCGTCCATCGTTGTTCTCGCCCAGCCTGGCCAGTGGACGGTGGGCGCTCTGGTGAGCAATGTGTGGTCGGTGGCGGGATCGGGCAGCCGTCCTCCGGTCAACCGGATGACCCTGCAGTATTTCCTCGCCTACAACCTGAAACACGATTGGTATCTGACAGCCGCTCCGATTTTGCTGGCGGATTGGCGTGCGCAGGCCGGCAATCGATGGCTTGTGCCGGTTGGAGGAGGCGTAGGCAAACTGGTCACCTTCGGAGCCATGCCCGTCGATTTCTCGGCAACGTTCTATGGCAACGCCGTGACCCCTGCCGGCCTGCCAACCTGGCAGATGAACTTACAGATGACTTTGTTGTTCCCCCAAGGCCATTAGCCGGAAGGGCACGCTTATTTCCCGAGATGCTCATTTGATTTCGGTGCACGAAAGAGAAAGAGAGAGATACAGGCGATGAAGAAACTGGCAATCATTACAGGCTTGGTCGTGGTTGTTGTGGTGATTCTCGCAACCACCGCTGTCGCTGCCGAGAAGGCCGACTACGTTTTCAAGAACGGCGCGATCTACACCATTGACAGCAAGAATCCCACGGCGCAGGCGATTGCGATCACGGGCAAATACATAACCTACGTCGGAACGAACAATGGCGTGCAGGCGTTCGTTGGCGACAAGACGCAGGTCATCGACCTGAAAGGCCAGATGCTGCTGCCGGGATTCGTCGATTCGCATATCCACCCGACCCTGGCGATGTTCGCAGGAGGCGCCGATTTGCAGTTCGACTCCCTGGAAGAGGTGCTGGCATCCGTAAAGAAATGGGCTGACGCGCATCCCGATGCGCCCGTGATTCGCGGCTATGGGTGGCGCTATACCCTGTTTCCCACCACCGGCCCGACCAAGGCCGATCTCGACAAATTGTTTCCCGACCGTCCGGTGCTTCTAATTGCGATCGATGTGCACAGCGCTTGGATCAACAGCAAGGCGATGGAGCTTGCGGGCGTGAACGCCAAAACTCCGGACCCGGTGCCCGGCTTCAGCTACTTCCAGCGGGACCTCAAGACCGGTGAACCTACCGGTTGGGTGGTTGAGACTCCGGCGGAACAAGCCGTGCTGGCCAAACTGACGCCTCCTACACCCGAGGCGCAGATTGCTGCCATGGCAGAGTTGTTGCCGAACTTTTCGGCGGCAGGCATTACGGCCGTGTTTGAAGCCGGAATCGCAACCATGCCTACCGAGACGGGATACGACGGCTATCAGCAATTAGAGAAAGAAAACAAGCTGCCGGTGAGGGTGGTAGGCACCTACTACTGGAACAATCCCGAAACGAAAGATCCGATCGCGACTGTCCTGAAGCTCCAGAACAAGTACAACTCAGAGCTGGTACAGGTTAAGACGCTAAAAATCATGATGGATGGCGGCGAGGCCCAGCACACCGCGGTTCTGCTCAAACCTTATTACGACCGGCCAGGTTTCAATGCAGAATATCTGCTCGATCCCAAGCTGGTAGAGGCCGCGGTCCTGAAGGCACAGCAGAACGGCGTGGACACCCACTGTCACTGCTACGGGGATGCCGCCATTCGCACGTATCTGGACATCGTGGCCGAAGCCGAGAAGCAATATCCCAACAGCCCTTCGCGGCACACCATCGCGCATTCGCTGCTGATCACCGACCAGGACGTACCGCGCTTCAAAGAACTCAACGTCACCATGCAGACTTCGCCGCAGTGGATCACGCCTGACCCGTATAGCGAGAAGCTCACACAGATTCTCGGGAACGAGGTGGTCAACGCCGAGTGGGCGCGCATGAATTCAGTATCGAAGGCGGGAGGTCGCTTGGCATTCGGGTCCGACTGGCCGGCGGCAGGCTACTTCTCCAGTTATCGTCCGCTGGACGCAATCCAGGTGGCGCTGACCCGAGCCATTCTGCCGCAATACGAGAAAATTCAGTTCACGCCCATCATGCCGCCCGCGAACGAGATCGTCACGCTGGACCAGGCGCTCAAGGCTTACACGCTCGACTCGGCGTATGTGCTGGACCTGGAGACGCAAGATCGGCTCGCTCGAAGTGGGCAAGGACGCCGACATCGTCGTGCTGGAGAAAGATCTGTACAAGATTCCGCCGAGCGCCATCAGCACGACGAAGGTCAAGCTGACCATGATGAACGGCAACATCACTTATCACGCCGACTAAAGGCGGGTGCCCCACTCATCCGCGGTTTTCGGATGAGTGGGAGTCGCGAATCGTCGGGCGCTCCACTCCAGCCTTCTCTTGGCTAGGGTGGGGATTTTCGTTTGTGTTGGACGGACTGCGCTGCCCTGTACATCCCCTGCCTCGGTCTGCTATCTTGCCCCGAAGTGTACGGCACCGGATGATGACAGCAGATGCCGGCTTTGTCCAATACCAGCCCACAACAATCCGACTCCGTTAATCGCACGGGTGCCCCGGGTCTCGCGGTTTTCGAGACCCGGGTCGGCGAACCCTCGCGCTTCGAACGCCGGCTCTTCTTCATTCTTGCCGCCGTTGCGTTGATCTATGCATTCTTGGCGGGTCTGGCCACGGTAGGCGATCCCGACTTCGGTTGGCTCCTGGCCCGCAGCCGCTGGATGGCTCAACATCATCACGTTCTCTCCACCAACCTGCTTTCCTACACCGTTCCCAACGCAGGTTCGGTTTATCCCGCGCTCGGCGGCCTGATCCTCTACTGGATTTACCTGCTCGGCGGATATGCGCTGCTCTCCTGGACGTGCGCGCTGGCCTGCGCCGGCACGGTGGCGTTGCTGTTGCGTCGCGGCAGTGTGGTGAGCGCAGCCATTGCCATTCTGGCTGTGCCCTTTATCGCCATGCGCATGGTTCCGCGCGCCGAGCTATTCGCTCTGGTCATCTTCGCCGCCTATGTCTCGCTCCTTTGGCAACATCATGAGACCGGCCGCGCCCCGCTGTGGTTGCTGCCGCTGCTGATGGCCATTTGGGTCAATGTCCATTTCAGCTTCTTTTCCGGGCTTGGTCTTCTAGCAGCTTTTGTCGCCGTGGCACTGCTGGAATTTCCTTTCGGCGCTGACCGGCGTCTCCAGGCAATGAGCCGGCTGAAGCGCGAGATCCCGTGGTTCCTGGCTGCCGCGGCCGCCACCATCGTCAACCCGTGGGGTTGGAGGATCTACCAAGAGACCATACACTTCACCACCGCAACCCTTGGAGTTCGTGTCAACGAGTGGGTGCCTCTGCACTGGAATTGGACGAATAGCTTTTCGCTGCGCTCGACCAATGACCTCATCCATCTCCTGTTCGCAGTCGCACTTCTGGCAGTTGCGTTGGCGCTTCTGCAGCTGCGTTGGGGAGCGGCGTTCCTGTTGCTCGCTGCGCTGTTCCAGGCGAGCCGGCATTTTCGGATGATGCCATTGGCCAGTTGTCTGCTGGTGGTTGTTGCGGGAGCTGTTCTATTCCCGCCGTCATGCCGTGGATTCGATCGCGCATCTCTAATCCGCGTCTCCGTACGATCATGGCCAGTGCTGTGGTCGTATTCTTCGCCGCGATTGCGGTCGTCCGCGCCGCTGATGTGGTCACCAACTATCACTATCTTGCCGAGCGCAATCTCTCCACCTTCGGCGGCGGACTCTCGGGCTGGTTCCCACGTCGTGCCGCCGAATTCATCCGGAACCAGAACCTGCCGGGCGAGGTCTTCAACACCTACAGCGAAGGCGGATATCTCCTCTGGGCGCTGGGACCCGAGCGGCGCGATTACATCGACGGCCAGGAAACGCCGTTTGGCAATCTTCTCCAACATGAAGCCGACATGCGCAGCGCTCCGCTGGATTCGGAAGCGTGGCAAAAGGAAGCCGACCGTTACGGCATCAACACCATCATGTTCCCGCTCACGATGGATGAAGTCTCGCTCGCTCGCCTGAGCTCCGATTGCCGCAGTCAGCAGTGGCGGCCGGTCTATTTCGACGAGGTGTCGATCGTTCTGGTGCGACGCACTCCCGCCACCGAAGACCTGATCCGCCGCTTCGAAGTTGATTGCGCCACCGCTCCGCTGCCTCGCGATCCCCTGCCGCTCAACGCCGCCTCGTTCAATCAGTGGATCGATGCCGCCCGAATACTTTCCGCCCTGGGCCGCAACTCCGAAGCGCTGTCGGCTGTCGACAAAGCAATGACGATCTTCCCCGATAACGCTCACGCGCATTGGTATCGCGGGCAGATTCTCTATGCGCTGCAGCGCCAGTCGGATGCCGAGGAGGAATGGCGACGCGCACTAGCTTTGGCGCCACGTGAGATTACGCCCTGGGCGTCGCTGCCGGACTTCCAGGCTACGCTCTGGTCTTCGCTGGCGGAGCTCTATCGTCGGCAGGAGCGCACACCTGATGCCATCCAGGCTTTGCAGAATGTCATCAAGCTATCGTCTGATTCTTCCCTGAAACTGCAGAGCATGGCCGATCTGGGAGCTCTCTACCTTGCCGAGGGTCAGGATTCCGATGCCGAGAAGCAGTGGCTCGCCGCGATCTCGCTTGCTCCCAAAGAAGCCAGCATCTGGTTTTCGCTTGCCGACTTGTATCAGCGCCAGGGACACTTCCCGCAAGCCATCCACGCGGCGCAACAGGCGGCTCAGTTTGCGCCGGATGCAACGGCGAAGTCGCAGGCGCTCATGAAGCTGGCTTTGCTTTACTTGCGAACTCACCAGCCCCAACAGGCGTTACAGGCACTCGATCAGGTAGCGTCGACAGCGCCATCCGATCTTTTGGCTGCAACCGGACGCCGTAGCTTCAGCTTCGATCTCGCTCAGGCTCGCGCGGCCGCGTACATGGCTTTAGGCAACATCGCACAAGCGACTTCCTTTGAGGAACAGGCGGTCAAGCTCGATCCCGACGCTCCCGATGCGTGGGTACATCTCGCCAGACTGTATCAACGTGGAGGCCGTCTCGCCGACCAGCAACTCGCCGAACGTCGCGCGAGCGCCTTGCAGAACGCTCCCGGCCAACAGTGACGGGCTGTAAATTACGGTGCCCCTTGCTTTACATTGTTATATCGATCAGGGATTACTACTGAGGACCTTATGGCACGGCGGAAGCGAGAGACAATTGCGGCACATCCTGGCGAAATTCTACGGACCGAATTCCTCGAGCCGATGGGCATCTCCGCATACCAACTGGCGAAGGCCCTGCACTTCCCGGGAATCTATGAGATCGTTCGCGAACAGCGAGCGATCAGCGCCGATGTAGCTCTGCGCCTGGGCAAGTACTTTGGCATGACCCCGCAGTTCTGGATGAACCTTCAGGCCGACTACGACCTTCGCCGTGCCGCCGCCAGCGCCCGCCTAGGCAAAATCAAGCCGAGGTCGGCCGCGTAAGCGAGCTTTAACGGCGACTGACTTCCGAAAAGCGAATAGCGAAAAGCACGGGTACCCCAGGTCTCGCGCTTTCGAGACCTGGGAAGCGAGTCGCTAATTGCTGGTTGCCGCCTCACTCCCACTCAATCGTTCCCGGCGGCTTCGACGTCACGTCGTACACCACGCGGTTGATCCCCTTCACCTCGTTCACGATCCGGCTGGACATGGTCTTCAGCACTTCGTGGGGCAGCGGAACCCAATCGGCGGTCATGCCATCTTCCGAGTGCACGGCGCGGATGGCACAGGTGTAGGCGTAGGTCCGCATATCACCCATCACTCCCACCGACATCACCGGCAGCAGCACCGCGAACGACTGCCAGATCTTCTTGTACAGCCCGGCACGCTTGATCTCGCTCACGACGATGTCATCGGCTTCCTGCAGTAATGCAACGCGCTCACCTGTGATCTCGCCGACAATGCGCACTGCCAGTCCCGGCCCGGGGAACGGCTGCCGTTGCAGAATCTCTTCCGGCATGTCCAGATCGCGGCCGATCTGCCGCACTTCGTCTTTGAACAGTTCCTTCAACGGCTCAATGAGCTTGAGCTTCATCTTCTCCGGCAGCCCGCCGACATTGTGATGGCTCTTGATGACCTGCGACGGCCCGCGCACCGATCGCGACTCGATCACGTCGGGATAAAGCGTGCCCTGCACCAGCCAGTCGACTTTGCCTTCGATCTGCTCGATGCGGTGCGCCTCTTCTTCGAAGACCGCGATGAATTCGTTGCCGATGATCTTGCGCTTCTTCTCGGGATCGGTCACACCCGCGAGTTTCGTCAGGAATCGCTCGCTGGCGTCGACCGCATCGATCTTGAGGCCCAGCTTGTCGCGCAGGTTCTTCTGCACGTTGATGAACTCGTTCTTGCGCAGCACGCCGTTGTTGACAAAGATGCACGTCAGCTGATCGCCGACCGCGCGATGCACCAGCTCAGCCGCGACCGACGAATCGACACCACCCGATAGCCCGCAAATCACTCGCCCCTTGCCGACTGTCGCGCGAACGCTCGCAACCGTCTCGTCAATGAAGCTCTGCGGCGTCCAATTCGGCTTCAGACCGCAAATCTCGAAGACGAAGTTGCGCAGAATTTCCGTGCCCTGTGGCGTGTGGTGGACCTCGGGGTGAAACTGCACGGCGTAAAACTTCTGCGCCGGATTCTGGATCGCCGCCAGCGCGTTTGACGTCCTGCCGATCAGCTCGAAGCCCGGCGGCAGTTCCAGCGCTTCATCGCCATGCGACATCCACACCGGAAGCTGACCTTGCAGTCCTTTGAACAGCGGCGATGTCGATGTCAGCAGCTCGACCTGCGCGTGGCCGTACTCGCGCTTATCGGCGGCGCGCACCTTGCCGCCCAGCTTGTACACCATGAACTGCAGGCCGTAGCAGATGCCGAGCACCGGCAGCCCAAGATGCAGGACGCCGTCGTCAGCCGGAGGCGCGTCGGCGTCATAGACGGACGACGGCCCGCCCGACAGCACAATGCCCGCCGGCGAGTAGCTCTTGATCTCTTCCAGTGAGGCCGTGCAGGGAAGCACGACGGAGAAGACGTTCTGTTCGCGGATGCGGCGCGCGATCAACTGCGAATACTGCGCGCCGAAGTCGAGGACGACGATTGATTGGGTTTCCACTATTTACTCTGCCAGAAAATTGCCAGCAGTGTAAAGCGGCAACCCAGGTTCCGGCTAGAGCGCTTGCGTCTTCCCGAACATTAGCTCCTTTGTGTCGTTGAGTCCCGCGGGGAGCTAAACCACTCCCTCGTATTACCTGACCCATCGGCGTCCCTGCACAGCCGGCCAAGCGACTCAAGGCCTCTGTCGCTTGCACAGGGACGAAACTGCCCCTCATACGTCCAAAGGGCAGCCACATTTGTTCTCCTGTATGCTTAAGCCAATACATGCTAGCTAGCCGTTTATTACACTTCACAATCAGACGGCGTCTCAAGACTCCTTGCATCGCGGTCTTGCTGGCCCTCTTACTTGCCAGTCCAACCTGGGGGCAGACTGCTCCTTCGCAGCAGGTCACTCCACCGCCCGCTCAATCGCAATCCCAGAAACCAGATAATTCCGGCCCAACCCAAACCGTCCCCGGCGCCGGCGCTACCGTCCAGAATCCTCAATCCGGCACTGACTCCAGCCAGGCGCAGGAGCAGCCCGAGCCCGAAACTCGCATTACCAAGGAGCAGGCCAAAGAGCTCTTCCGCTCGGTCGACGAGATCCTCGACTTCGTCAGCCAGGACACCGGCCTGCCCATCGAGAGCAAGGTCAAGCGCAACCTCATCACGCGCGAGCAAGTCGAGAAGTATGTCGACAAGCGCATGAAGGATGATAAGGACGAGAAGCGGCTGGAGCAGTCGCGGCTGGTGCTGCAGAAGTTCGGATTGCTTCCGCCGACTTACGATCTGCACGGCGAGTTTCTGCGTCTCATGGGCGAGCAGGTTGCCGCCTACTACGATCCCAAGACCAAGAGCGTCAACCTGCTCGACTGGGTGCAGCCGGATGCGCAGAAACCGATCCTGGCGCACGAGTTGACGCACGCGCTTCAGGATCAGAAGGTCGGCGTCGAGAAATGGGAGCTCGCGGGCGCGAAGGATGATTCGACGCCGCTGCCCGATCAACAGGAGTATGTCGTCGAGGAAGAACAGGCGGCGCGGCAATGTGTCACTGAGGGCCAGGGCATGGCGGTCATGTTCGATTACTCGCTCGCGCCCTTCGGCAAGAATCTGCTGACCGCTCCCGAAATCGTCAATGCCATGCGCGCCACCATGGGCGACAGCAAGGATTCGCCGGTCTTCGCGGCGGCGCCCATGTTCCTCAAAGAATCGCTGCTCATGCCGTACACCTTCGGCCTCGACTTTGTGCGCACGGTTCTGGCCAACAAGGGCAAAGAAGCCTACGCGATGATGCTGGAGAATCCTCCGATTGATACCCGGCAGATCATGCAGCCGGAAACGTATCTGCTGCACCAGCAGGTCGCGCCGCTGACCATCCCCGATCTCGACAAGATCGTCGCGCCGGATTACAAGCGCTTCGACTTCGGCGGCATGGGCGAGTTCGACATTTACCTGCTCGCCAAGCAATACGGCGCCGAGGATACGCCGAACTACTATCGCCACTGGCGCGGCGGCTATTACTTCGCGGCACAGGCGAAGAACGCGCCCAAAGATCAGATCGCGATGCTGTTCTTCACCCGCTGGGATTCGCCCCAAGCGGCATTCGACTTCGGCAAGCTCTACGCCGATTACCTGCCCAAGCGATATCAGGGGAAGGTCCAATGGACTGCGTCCTGCTCAGCGCCGTCGAAAGGCGCGCCCCCGCCCAAGGATTGCAACGTCTGGTCCGGCACGACGAACGAAGGCCCGTTCGTCATCCAGCGCAATGAGAACGATCTGCTGATCATGGAAGGCTTCGATCCCAGCGTCATCGACAAGGCGCGCGGCGTGCTCTTCTATCACATGACGCCGCCGGCCCAACCGGCCATGGGAAAACAATAATCTATTGTCCACTGCTCCGCCGCCCACGGCATTTACTGTTCGGACAGCGTGTGATGAGATACGGCTGCCCACGAAGACCTATTGTCCGTGCCGGTAAGTACCGTTTGAGCGGAAGGGACAAGTCCCGCGAAGCGGGACGAAAGATGATAGCCCAGCGCTTGAGCGCTGGGTAAACTGAGGTTATGGGTTCGAGCCCCTTCAGGGGCGACACAAAGTGGGCAGTTTCTCGAGAACCGGCCCTGCTTTAGCTCAATGCAATCGGAAATTCATCTCGATCTCTTCGATGGTGGGAATTGGTTTGCCTTCGTACGTCGCGGGCGCAAACGCCCACTTCTTGACGCATTCGTAAGCGGCTTGATCAAAACTGTGGCCTGCGGATCTCTTAATTCTGATATCGGCGGGTTTGCCCTCTTCCGTCACAACAAGCCAGACGAGAACCGTAGCCTCCAATCCGGCATTCCTAGCCTCGATGGGATAGACCGGCTCCGGAGACGCAATGGGCCGAGAACGTGTCACACATGGCTCTTTACTCCGATCAGTCTTCTTCGAGCAAACGGGTCCCGGTAGCGTTGGAATCGGAACGTTCGATTGGGCGGCCACCATAGAAACTACCAGTACGAGTAAGGCGCCGACGCTGGACACAATCTTCATCGTTTTAGTACGGATCCTGCGCACACAAGATTATCATTGCCCAACTCGTCATCGGCATATTCCAAGGCAACGCCACGTCAGTATCTCGCCCTGACAAAAGTATTACAAACGGAACTCGCTTTGCTTGTTAGTCTGGAATTACTTCTTCCGCACGATCACGGAGGATGGCACTCATCAACTCAGGAGAGACATGCCGCAGAGCGAGAGAGAGAAAGACACAAGCATCAACTGGTTTACTACCTCCATCATGGTATTCCTTCATATTGGCGCCATAGCGGCGCTCTTTATGTTCACGTGGAAAGCATTTTTCGTTGCCTTGTTTCTATATTGGGTCGCCGGCAGCCTGGGTATCGGCATGGCCTATCATCGGCTCTTGACGCATCGCGGATACAAGTGCCCCAAGTGGGTGGAATATTTTCTGACGATCTGCGCGACGATGGCGCTCGAGGGCGGACCGATTTTCTGGGTAGCAACGCATCGGGTCCACCATCAGCTCTCCGACAAGCCGGGCGATCCGCATTCGCCGCGCGATGGCGGCTGGTGGGCGCATATGGGCTGGATCCTCACCGGCAAGACCTTCCACAACAAGAGCACTGAACTGCTGGCCTACGTTCCCGATCTCCGCAAAGATAAGTTTCACATGTGGATCAGTGAATACCACTGGGTGCCTACTACGACGGTGGCCATCCTGCTGCTGGCATTCGGCGGCTGGTCGATGGTGCTGTGGGGATTCTTCCTGCGCACCGTCGTACTGCTGCACTCCACCTGGTTCGTAAATTCAGCCACGCATATGTGGGGCTCGAAGCGCTTCACCACGACAGACGATTCGCGCAACCTGTGGTGGGTGGCCTATCTGAGCTTCGGCGAAGGCTGGCACAACAATCATCACGCGCATCCGCAGTCGGCAAGGCATGGACTGGCCTGGTACGAGGTCGACATGAACTGGTACGGGATCAAGGTGCTTCAGGCTTTGGGATTGGCATGGGACCTGAAACTGCCCAAGCTGGGATCGGCGCGCATTCAACCAGTTGTTACGCCGCAAGCCGCACCCGCTGAAGTGGAAGCCGTCGCTGTGGCCTACAGCGGCGACTAACGGCGACGCTCTGCTCTGTCCCGCGAGATGCGGGGATCGGGTAGTGCGGCGCTTCAGCGCCGCGTCGCAGTTCGCTTGGGTGGAGCACGCCTTCAGGCGTGCATTCAATCTCGCAGTTTTCTAGTCGGCTTCAGCCGCTGAGGTAAGGAAGTTTTCCAGTCACCTCAACGGCTGAAGCCGGTATCACTTTATGAGCCGCTTGCCATACAGGCCCCAAGCATTTCTCCACCAACAACCGTTATAGAATTTTGCCGTGCTCTCCTTCCCCGACCCCAGCCCGGCCGCTATCGATAGTCCCAAACAATCGGCGACCTCAGACGTTCAACCATCCAAAACGTCTCCCATCCTGCTGGCTCTCTTACTCGCCGTCGCGACAGTCGCCCTCTACGCTCCGGTGCGCCATCACCCCTTCGTCAACTATGACGACGGCACCTACGTCACTCGCAACAATCACGTCAAGGCCGGGCTGAATCGCCAGTCCGTCGAATGGGCGATGACCAGCTACGATGCGGCCAACTGGCATCCGGTCACATGGCTGTCGCACATCGTCGACTATCAGCTCTTCAAGGACAACGCCGGCGCGCACCACGACGTCAACCTGCTGCTGCACGTTGTCAACGTCCTTGTGCTCTTCTGGGTGCTCTGTCGTGCGACGGGATACCTCGGCCGCAGCGCCATGGTCGCTGCCCTGTTTGCCTTGCATCCCATCAACGTCGAGTCGGTCGCCTGGATTGCCGAGCGCAAGAACCTGCTCAGCCTGCTGTTCTTCCTGCTGACCCTGGGCGCATGGGGCTGGTATGTCCGGAAGCCGCACCTGCCTCGTTACGCAGTCGTGATGTCGCTGTTCGCGCTCGGACTGATGTCCAAGCCGCAGGTCGTCACCCTGCCGTTTGTATTGCTGCTGTGGGACTACTGGCCGCTGGAGCGATCCTCGGCCGACCCCGCAGAAAGCCCCATAAAGAGATTGCTTCGCCTCATCGAGGAGAAGATTCCGCTGTTCGCGATGAGCGCTGCCGGCGCGATCATGACCATGAAAGCACAGACCAGCGGCGGCGGATTCAATCCCGATTACACGCTATTTCAGCGTCTGGAAAACGCTGCGTTCTCATACGCTCGTTACCTTGGCAAGGCCATCTGGCCCTCGCACCTGGCGCTGATGTACCCGCATCCTGGAACTTCGCTGCAGACATGGCAAGCGGGGTTTGCGCTGCTGATTCTGATCGCCATTTCGATCTTCGTTGTGCGATTTCATGAGCGTCGTTATCTGCTGGTTGGATGGCTGTGGTTTCTCGGTACGCTGGTGCCAATGATCGGCCTGATCCAGGTTGGCCGGCAGGCCATGGCCGATCGTTACGCGTATCTGCCGTTCGTAGGACTCTTCATCATGGTCACGTGGGGTGTCGCCGACTTCGCGCAGGAACGGCATCTCTCACGAGCGTGGCTGGCCGTCCCGGCCTGTACGGCTCTTGTGGCGCTCGCTGCGCTGACGTATCGGCAGATCTCTTACTGGAGCGACGACGTCACGCTCTGGACACATACCCTGCAGGTCACAACCGGCAATTACGCCGCGGAAAACGAGTTGGCTGATGCGCTCGACGGGTTGGGGCGAACCGAGGAAGCGCAACAGCACTTTCTCCGTGCGCTGGCGATTAATCCCAACTATCCGCCTGCGCTGATGTACCTCGCCGTGCATGATCAGCGAGAAGGCAGGCTTCGCGAAGCGATTGCGCAATATCAGCAGGTGATCGTAATCACCGAGAATCCCGCGTATCGGAACAAGCCTGTGCGGGCGGCCGCCTTTGCCAATGCCGGCCACGCCTTTCGCGTCCTCGGCGAGATCGCGCAGGCGCGCGATTACCTCAAGCAATCTGTTGCGTTGGACCCGGACCGCTTCGAGCCGTGGCTCGATTACGGAATCGTCTCGCAACAACTCGGCGACGTAACGGCCGCGATCCACGCCTACTATCAGTCCGTCAACATCCATCCGACTGACGTTGGCTATCTCCTGCTGGCGCAGGCGCTGAAGGAAGCCGCACACCCGGTCGAAGCGAAGTGGGCCGAGCAGAAGGCCAAGGACCTGACGCGCGATTATCCAAGCGCGCAGCAGGCCGCGGCCCGGATGATCGCGCACTGACGCGATCCGCCGCTACTGCCCTCCGGGCTCTGATCCAGAAGCTCCTGTTATCGTCCCAGTTTCTTCGCCTGGCAGGCGACCACGACCTTGGTCGGATCGATGGCATCATCGTCCAACTGCATCTCGATCACCTTGCCATTCTTGTCGATCAGGTAGTTCACTCGCCGTGCGGCTTTGTACTCGGGATCGTAGAGCCCGTACTCCCTGGTAATGTCGCCGCCCCAGTCGCTGAGCAGCGGGAAGGTCACTCCAAGTTGCTGCGCCCACGCCTTGTTCGAGAAGGGAGAATCCATGCTTACACCCAGGACCTGGGTGTCGGCGGCTTCCAGCTTGCTCAGGTTCTGCTGGAAAGCCTGCATCTGCTTGGCTCAACCACCGGTGAAGGCGAAAATGTAAAACGCCAGTGCGACATTCTTCTTGCCGCGGAATTCGTGCAGCGAAACCTTGTTTCCGTGTTGATCTTGCAGCGTGAAGTCGGGCGCCATGTCTCCAACCTTGATCTTCGGCGCCGGCATATCGCCGGACTTGTTGGCCGCGTAGCCTGCCGGAACGAGCGAGCCCGCCAGCAGCAACGCGACAAAAAAGTTCCTCATCGATTCTCTCCTCTCAGGACAATGTGGACGGGTGAATGGTGTTTGTCGATTGTCCCATACAGCAGGTTGTCTGCCACAACCGAAATGGCAAACCACATTTTCATCGCGATGAAATGCAGTCATTTCCATTTTGGAATCCCGCTTCGACCGGCCATGCGGTTCCAATTGCGGAAACCCTATGCCGGAGGATAAAGTGAATGAGTACTCATTCGGTGGGAAAACAGCGACCGAACTGAAGCAATCCCAGGCTGGATACCCGGACCCTCGTGGCTGACAACGAACCTTATCCCATCTCGACCCCAACCGATACGACGGGCCCATCGGTGACTCGCAACACCGATAAGTACCAGCGCATTCTGGATGCGGCGGTCGCCGTCTTCGCCGAGAAGGGTTTTTTCACTTCGCGTGTCGCCGACATCGCCGACCGCGCCAACGTCGCGGACGGTACCGTCTATCTCTACTTCAAGAGCAAAGATGAGATCCTGATGAGCGCCATCAATACGGCGTTCGACGCCTTCATGAGCCTGGCGCGAACAGAGCTGAAGAAGGTCGCCGATCCGGCGGAGCGGCTGCGGCGGCTGGCCTTCCTGCATCTGGACGCCCTGGGATCGAATCGCAACCTCGCCGTCGTTTTCCAGATGGAGCTGCGACAGAGCACGCGCTTCCTCTCCGAGTTCTCGCACCATCACATGATCGAGTACCTTCGCCTGGTGCGCGACGCAATTACGGAAGGCCAGGCGAAAGGCATTTTTCGCCGTGAGATGTCCGACAAGTACGCTGCCAACTGTTTCTTCGGCGCGCTGGATGAGATGGTGACCTCCTGGGTGCTCAGCGGCCACGATTACAAGCTCGCCAATGTTGCGGACGTGGTGGTCGACATTTTTCTGAATGGTATGCGGACGGCTCAGCAATCATGAATCTTCGGACCCTCAACGACGTTTTCTTCACCCTGGTAAAACGCAACAGCGACCGCCTGATGCTCACGCGCGAGGGCGACACCTGGAAGACGATCTCCGCGCACCAGCTGCGGAGCTGGGTTTATGCCACGGCGCGGCAACTTCAATCCTGGGGAGTTAAGAAGGGCGACCGGGTCATCCTGCTGAGCGAGAATCGCCCAGAATGGGCGATCGCCGACTTCGCATGCCTACTGTTGGGTGTGGTCGACGTCCCTATCTACGCCACGCAGACCTCCGAGCAGTGCCTGTTCGTCTTGCAGAACTCTGAGGCGCGTATCGCGTTTGTCTCGACGCGCAAGCAGTACGAGAAGCTGGCTGCAATGCGCGACCAAACCAGCCTGGAATACATCGTCATCATGGACGACGCTCCGGAGCTGACCGACGCCATCCCGATGCAGTCGTTCCTGCGTGACGCGCCGCAGGACGACGATCCAGCGCTGAACGCCATCGGCGAAAGAATCGACCCTGACGATCTGGCAACGCTCATCTACACTTCCGGCACAACGGGCACGCCCAAGGGCGTTATGCTCACGCACGGCAACATTGCGTCGAATCTGAATGTCTCGCTCAACATGTATGAGTTCGACAAGGACGACCTGTGCATATCGTTCCTGCCGCTGTCGCACGTGACCGCACGTCATCTGGACTACGCGCTGTTTTACGCCGGTGTGCCGCTCGCGTACTGTCCGGTGATCGACGATTTGCCCCGCACCATGCGTGAGGTGCATCCCACCTTGATCGTCGCCGTGCCACGCGTATACGAGAAGGTCTACAACCAGGTGCAGAACAAAGCGCACGGCGTCAAGCGCGTGCTCATTCAGTGGGCGCTTCGGGTTGGCGCCACCAATCGCCAGACGATTCTTCGCGGGGAAACACCGACATCGTTGTCCTGGAAAGTTGCCGATGCACTAGTATTCTCCAAGATTCGCGAAGGACTGGGCGGACGTGCCCGTGTCTTCGTCTCCGGAGGCGCGCCTCTGGGAAAAGAGATCGCCACCTGGTACGCCGATGTCGGCATTCGTATCCATGAAGGCTACGGTCTGACGGAAACCTCGCCCGTCATCGCACTCAACAATCCCATCAATCATCGTCTGGGCACGGTTGGCAAGCCCATGCCGAATGTTGAAGTGCGCATCGCCGACGATGGCGAAGTGCTGGTGCGTGGCCCCTCGATCTTCAAAGGTTATTGGAAGATGCCGGAGGAAACCGCCGCTGTCTTCGAGGATGCCTGGTTCAAGACGGGCGACATTGGCGGCATCGACGAGGATGGCTACCTTTCCATCACCGATCGCAAGAAGGATTTGATCAAGACGTCCGGGGGAAAGTTCATTGCGCCGCAACCGATCGAGAATTCGCTTAAGGTGAATCAGTACATCTCTGAAGCTGCTCTGCTCGGTGACAAGCGGCGCTTCCCTGCTGTGCTCATCATCCCCAGCTTTGAAGATCTGGAGCAGTGGGCGCAACACCACGGCGTGAAGTTCTCCTCACGCAGAGAGCTGGTACGATCGCACCAGGTGCAATCGCTCTATCAAGGAATCGTCGAGGAACTGAACAACAACCTGGCACAATTCGAGAAACTCAAGAAAGTTTTCGTTGTCCCTGAAGAGCCGAGCATCGCCGACGGCACGCTGACTCCCAGCATGAAGCTCCGCCGGCGGCATCTCACCGATCGCTACAAGAAGGAAATCGACGCCCTGTACGCCGAGACGGAATCCCACCAGCGCGCGCCCGCGACGACGAAACGGTAGGTCAGTTCCGCTGCGTGAAACCGAACTAGCGCAAGATGCCGCCTGCAAGCCATACTCCTAGGGTGTTAACAAGTCTGACGATTCCAGAAAAGAGGTCTGCGGTGAAGACACGCGTGTTCAAGTTGGGCAAAGGCTTAGCCGTTTACGTCCCAAAGACGATAGCCAGGAGAGCAAATCTGCGCGACGGCGATTGGGCAGATGTCGACATTATCGGCAAAGATCATCTGCAACTGCATTATGAAAACGCTATACCCACTCTCGACGAGTTGGTCGCTCGGATCACTTCGGCAAATCGCTATCCTGAAATCTGACGGTTGGCCCGTCTCACTCGATCGGCTCGACCGCGATCGTCGGCTCAGTTGGCGCTTTGCGATCCCGAATTTGGACCAGGATCGTCGCCGCCAATACAACGACAATTCCCACTACCTGAATCGGCGTCACCAGTTCGCCCAGGATCATCGCCGTCAGCAAAATCGCCCAGACTGGCTCGAGGCAGGCGGTCACGATAGCGCGTGTCGCGTCCAGATGCTGTAGCCCGGTGAAGTACAAGGAAAACGGAATCAGCATCGAGGCGATGGAGAAGATCAGCATAAACAGCCACTGTCCTCCGCTGTAATGTTGCGCGGCGATCTTCCATGGCGGATTGAGCACCAGCCAAAACGCCGCGGCAGCAAGCAGCGAATACACCAGGACGGTCCAGCGCTGATAGATCTGCAGCAGGTGCTGCGCATAAACGTTGTAGAAGGCGAAGGTGATTGCCGCAGCTTCGGCTGCAAGAACTCCGATCGTGCTGAATCGCACTCCGGAAATCGCCAGCCAGGGAAAGCTGCCGCGAACCGCGACCTCACCCACCGCGAAAGCGCAACCAATTACCGCGAGCAGGACACCGCTGACGCGAAACGCGGTGGGATGCTGCAGCCTCCGCGCCAGCATGTAAAGCAGTACCCAGACCGGCGCAACGTATTGCAGCACGATCGCGGTCGCGACCGAGGTCTTCTCGATGGCGAAGTAATAGAAGTAGTTCGAGCCTGCGATCCCAAGAATCCCCAGAAGGAAGAACTGCGCCAGATGGCTGCCGCGGATTCGCAGGGCCGGCCGATTCCTTAGCAGCAGAATCGGCGCCAGAATCAGCAGCGAAACGGTGCTGCGAGCTTGCGCCAGCGCGAGCGGGTCGATTGGCTGCAGCGCCTGCCCACCCCACGAAATCCTTCCGGTAAAGATCGCGCGGCCCATGGCGGCGGAAAGTCCCCAGCAAAACGTAGCGGCAGCGATGAAGAGATAACCGCGGGCGGGATGAGGCTTACGGTCCAAGCAGTTGATCGAGCAGTTCGGGATCGAAACCGACGACAACCTCGTCATCGATTACGACCGTGGGAGTGGAACGGCTATTGTACTTCTCGGCGAGCTCTTGCAGGGCGTCGTTATCGTAAGTCACACAGCGTTCCTCGAACTTCGCCTTACGAGACTTAAGGAACATCTTGACCGCCTCGCACGGCAGAGAATCAGGCTGGGTGAAGACGATGATCTTGCGGGTTGGCATGGAATAGTGGTCAGTGGCTAGTGATCAGTGGCTAGAAAACAATCCGAGCGTGAGCATTCGCTAGCCACTAATCACTAGTCACTGGGTTTAATCCGCCAGCGCGCCTTGGCTGTGCGAGGAGCGCAGCACGCGGTCGACGGTATACGGTGCACGCTTGGTCGGCTCGTGGAAATGTCGAACCTGCAATTCGCCCAGCAGTCCGAGCGCGATCAACTGCACACCGGCCACGATCAGCACCGCAGCGAAGACCAGCAGCGGCCCGTGCTCGTCCATGACGTTCTTGCCGCGAAGGAATTTCTCCGAGATCATCCACAGCGCGATCAGGCCGCCGCTCAGCGAACTCAGCGCGCCCACGCCGCCGAAGAAATGCAGCGGCCGCGACATGTACTTCAGCAGAAAGCGAATGGTGATCAGGTCGAAGAACACGCGGAAGGTGCGCGAGATGCCGTAATGCGATTCGCCGCGCTCGCGGTTGACGTTGCGGATGGGAATCTCGCAGATCGTCGCCCCGTACGCCGATGCCAGCGCCGGAATGAAGCGGTGCAACTCGCCATAGAGCGGAACTTCCTGCACTACCTCGCGCCGATACGCTTTGAAGGTCGTGCCGAAGTCGTGCAGATCGACGCCGCTCAGCTTGGCCATCAGCCAGTTCGCCACGCGCGACGGAAAACGCCGCATGACGAAGTTGTCGATGCGTTGTTTGCGCCAGCCGCTGACAATGTCGTATCCCTCGCGCAGCTTCTGCAGGAACAGCGGAATGTCGTGCGGATCGTGCTGCAGGTCGCCATCCATGGCGATCACGTACTCGCCTTCGGCATGATCGAAGCCGGCTGCCAGCGCCGACGTCTGCCCAAAGTTGCGTCGCAGCTTCACCACCACCACGCGACGATCGACCGCCGCGATCTGCTGCAACAACCAGAAGGTATTGTCCTGGCTCCCATCGTCGACGAAGACCAGCTCGAACGGTTCGCCCGCAGCTTCCATCACTCCACGCAGGCGGTCGTAGAGCTCGGTTACGTTTTCTTCTTCGTTGTGAAACGGGACGACGATGGAGTATTTGAGCACAGCCTTTTAATTATACCGTTGCATTGCCGCGTTTTGGATGGGGATATTTGGCCGAATCAGGTGCAACTATTTGCACTTCCAGCCCTCCCTAAGTGGACGGTAGTCAGCCCCCAATGGTTGCAACATATTTCAGCAGCCGCGTCATTCCTGAGCGAAAAGTGCCGACCGGCGTGATCAGGCTGACCACGAGATGGCCGTCGGCGGCGAAATCATAGAAATGCCCCGGCTGCACCAACACGCCCTTTTCCTGAAGTAGAGCGATTGCGAGATCTTCGTCGGAGCCGGTGACCGGCGCGCGCAGGATGGCGTACCAGCCGCCTTCCACGTCGAGACGATGACACAGCTTCTGCCGCGCCAGTTGCGAATCCAGCTCCTGCAGGTTTTCCCGGATCCGCCGCTTAAGCTGCGGCTGAATGCTGTGTCGCTCCTCCAGCATCGTTGGCACCGCCAGCTGGATGGGCGCGTTCATCGAGAGATAAGTGTCGGCGATGACTTCCAGGCGCGACAACGCAGCTAATTTCAAGGTTGGCGGTCCACTGACTGCGATCCATGCGACTTTCATTTGCGGCAGGGCCGAGACTTTCGACAGACCGCTCAGGGTGAACGTCAATGCATCATGGTTTGCGGAGCAGGTCAGCGGCTGCTGCGCCGACAATGAGTAATCGAGAAAGACTTCATCGGAAATGATGGCAGCATCATTCTCCGCACAAACATCGTTCAGCAATTGCAGATCGCGGGGTTGAATGAACGAGCCGGTCGGATTGTTCGGATGGACGACCAGGATTGCCCGACAACGTGCGCCTGTTGCCAGTATGCGATCAACCGCGGCAAACAGCGATGTCGGCTCTATCTGCCAGCCATGGTCATACACCAGTTCGTAGGGAAACAACTTAACGTCCTGAATGTCGGCCAGAAAATCGAAGAGAGGGTAGCTCGGCGTCGGAACGAGCACGGCGTCTCCCGGTTCGCACAGCAGGCGGAAGACGAAGGAATAGGCTTCGCTAGTGCTCGTCGTCAGGATAAGGTCGTCGTCATTGATCGGACTTCCGCGTTCGGCGTAATAACCCGCGACTGCCTCGCGGGCAGCAAGCAGTCCTTTCGGCTGTGGCTCGTAGATCAGAGCATCGCGATTGCTCAGCGCGCGCAGCAGTTCCTCTTCCCGATATTCGAGACCGACGGTTGTGGGATTGGAAGCAGTCAGGTCGAGCAGTTCCCTGCCCGCTCGACGATGGAGGTCGAGCGCTTCCGTGTAGCGATTGGTTGTGAGGTCCCAGGACGTGCGCCGCGCGAAGAAGCCAGCCATGCGAGAGTGATTATAAGGTGAAAGGGCACGGCTTAAGCCGTGCCGCATGGTCGAATGGAGAAAATGGCTTTAGCCCTAGCGATCCGTGGCTAAGGCCCCACTTTTGAATCTTCCAATTCGCTGGGCTAAAGCCCAGCGCTCCCACCTACTTCGCCACCGCTTCCCGCTGCGGCTTCCAGCGCAGCACCGGCTTGCGCGCGGCGGCGACTTCGTCCAGGCGCGAGATGCGCGTGTTGTAGGGCGCATCGGCGATGATCTCCGGATTCTCCTCGGCCTCCTGCGCGATCGCCTTCATCGCGTCGATGAACTGGTCGAGCTCCTCCTTCGACTCGCTCTCGGTCGGCTCGATCATCAGCGCCCCGTGCACTACCAGCGGGAAGCTGACGGTATAAGGATGGAAGCCGTAATCGATAAGCCGCTTGGCGATGTCGCCAGTGCGAACACCCTTGCCCAACTGCCGCCGATCGCTGAACACCACCTCGTGCATTGTGGGCGTCGAGTACGGCAGATCGTAAATACCTTCCAGCTTCTTGCGAATGTAATTGGCGTTCAGCACAGCGTCTTCAGTGGTCTGCCGCAGGCCATCCGGACCATTGGCCATGATGTACGCCAGCGCGCGCACGTGCATTCCGAAGTTGCCGTAGAACATGCGCACGCGGCCAATCGACTTAGGCCGGTTGTAGTCGAAGCCCAGCGTGCCGTCGGGCTTGCTGATAACCACCGGCGCCGGCAGAAACGGCTCCAGCATCTTCTTGCAGGCTACCGGGCCGGAGCCGGGACCGCCTCCGCCATGCGGCGTGGAGAAGGTCTTGTGCAGGTTGAGGTGCATGACGTCGGCGCCAAAGTCGCCCGGTCGAACCTTGCCGACCAAGGCATTCATATTGGCGCCGTCCATGTACATCAGCGCGCCCTTGGCGTGCAGCACGTCGGCAATCTTGTGGATCTCCTGCTCAAAGACGCCAAGAGTGTTGGGATTGGTCAGCATCAGTGCGGCGACATCTTCATTCACCTGCGCCACCAGCGACGCAATGTCCACCATGCCCGCAGAGTTCGACTTCAGATTCTCGACCGTATAGCCGGACATCGCCGCAGTCGCGGGATTCGTGCCATGGGCCGAGTCGGGGATGAGTATCTTCTTACGGGGATTGCCGCGCGACTCAAGATACGCGCGCACCATCAGGATTCCGGTGAGCTCGCCATGAGCACCGGCGGCGGGCTGCAGCGTGATCGCATCCATGCCGGTGATCTCGATGAGCTGCTCGCTCAGCATCTTCAATATGCGCAGCGCGCCCTGGCTGATGCGCTCCGGCTGATACGGGTGCGCCTCCGCCAGTCCCATCAACCGCGCGACGTACTCGTTCACGCGCGCGTTGTACTTCATGGTGCAGGAGCCGAGCGGATACATGCCGTGATCGACCGCGTAGTTCCAGGTGGAGATGCGCGTGTAATGGCGGATGATCTCGATCTCGCTGACTTCGGGCATCTCGCCAAGATCTTCGCGCGCCTGGCCGCCGAGCAACTCATCCGGATCGACTTCAGGCACGTCGAGCGGCGGCAGCTTGTAGGCCTTCTTGCCGGGCGACGACTTCTCGAAGATCAGGCCTTCGTTCTGGCTGATGTGGGTGGTGGCTTTGCGGATCTTCTCGTTCGGGTTCACAGCGCCACCTCCTTCACAGCCGCGTCAATCGAGGCTTTGGTTGTGGTCTCGGTGCAGCACCAGAGCGCTGCATTGTTCAGCTCTGCATAAAACTTCTTCAGTGGGAAGCCTCCGATAATCTGCTTGCCCAGCAGATGGTCGTTGATCGTGTAAGGATCGTTCTTGGTTTGAATGACGAACTCGTTGAAGCGCGGAGCGCCTTCGAAGAGCAGCGTCGCGCCGGCTTTCTTAAACTGCTCGGCGGCATAGTGCGCCTTGGCTAGGTTCTGCGTGGCCAGCTCCTTCAATCCTTCGCGGCCGTAGACACTCATGAAGATGCCGCACATCAGCGCGACCAGTCCCTGATTGGTGCAGATGTTCGAGGTCGCCTTCTCGCGGCGGATGTGCTGCTCACGCGTCGAGAGCGTCAGCACGAAGCCGCGCTTGCCGTTACGGTCACGCGTCTCGCCGACCAGGCGGCCAGGCATCTGCCGCACAAACCGGTCGCGCGTTGCGATCACGCCGCAATACGGGCCGCCGAATCCCAGCGGCACGCCGAACGATTGCGCTTCCATGCTGACGATGTCGGCTTCGGTTGGAGGCTTCACAATGCCAAGCGAAACGGCTTCGGCAATCGAGACGATCAGCAGTGCGCCTTTGCTGTGCACGATGTCGGCGATGGCGGCGATATCTTCAATCGTGCCGAAGAAGTTGGGCGACTGGATGAGCACGCCGGCGGTCTCTTCGTCGACCGCCATATCCAGCGTGTCGAGATCGATGCGGCCATTCTTCGCGTAACCGAAGGTCGAGACCGGCATGCCCTGGTAGCGCGTGTAGGTCGTGATGACTTCGCGATACTCAGGATGAACCGTCATCGCAACTGCACCCTTCGACTTGCCGGTAATGCGCGCGGCCATCATCAGCGCTTCGGCTGCCCCGGTTGAGCCGTCGTACATGGAGGCGTTGGCGACATCCATGCCGGTCAACTCGCAGATCATCGACTGAAATTCGAAGATCGATTGCAGCGTGCCCTGCGCGATCTCCGGCTGATATGGCGTGTAGGCGGTGAAGAACTCACCGCGCGAGATCAGCGCATCGATGACCACGGGCCGGTAGTGCGAATATGCTCCGGCGCCGAGAAACGTGGCGTAGCCTTGCGCGCTGTTGGCGGCGCGCTGGCGAAAGAACTCCACGATCTCGCTCTCGGCGTACTGGCGCGGGATGCTGAGATCGCCCTGCAGGCGATACTCGGCAGGGATGGCGGCAAACAAGTCGTCAATGGATTTCGCGCCGATCTCGCGCAACATGAGCTCGCGATCGGACTGCGATTTAGGAAGATAGCGCATGGGTACCTGTAGCTTTCCTGAGTGGTGGCAGAGCTGGCTTTCCGGCCAGCGTAAAACCTACTTCTAACTATAAACCGTGCTCCCCCGAGCGGTTCAGTACGCTGGAGGGATGTTATTTCGGAACCTATGTAGATAACAGCACGGCAATGACGGATGCAGGCCTGAACCGCGGTGCTCATTTGAGCCAATCAGAATTGGAGAGCCGCCCCGCTCTCTTCAAAGCTCGGTCCCGCCGCAACAGCAGTGCGTGTTTAGCGCGGCTAACGGTTGCCAACGCTGCTGCCTGTTTTGCCAGCCGATCAGTGGTTTTGGCGAGTCCCTCTGGCGAAAGCGAGCCTGCCGACTTTCGGGTCCATTTTCTTTGCGCGCGCGCAGATTCTTCGTCTGCCGATGCAGGCGCTCTATCGCCCGCTTGAACTCGTCAAAATTGGCGAGATCCATACGGTTTCGCCGCTCCGCGGCTCAGATCTCATTCTCCAACCATGACCGCGGGCTAACGCCCACGTCTTAAACAAATGTCAGCGCTCCGCGCTTTGCGTCGGGGCTATGCAAGGAGCTTTCGCTAATCGCTAATTGCTGCCTTTAGTGCGCGCCCTCTTCGGCGATGAACTTCTCGTAATCGGCGGCGGACAGCAACTGGCCGGCCTCGCCCGCATCCTTCAACGTCACCTTGATCATCCACGTCGTATTGGCGTCCTTGTTCACCTGCTCGGGAGCGGTGTTCAGCGCTTCATTGACTTCTGTCACTGTTCCCGAGACCGGCGCGAAAAGATCGGACACAGCCTTTACCGATTCGACCGAGCCAAACGTCTTGCCGGCGGCGATTTCCGCTCCAACTTTGGGCAGTTCAACGAAGACGATGTCGCCGAGCGAGTTCTGCGCGTAATCCGTGATGCCGATGCTGCCGGTGTTGCCGTCGATCTTCAGCCATTCGTGTTCTTTGGTGTACTTGTAATCCGCGGGATAAGCCATTTGATTTCTCTCCTCCAGGGTGGAAGCGCCGGGCTTCAGCCCGGCGAACCAAGAAGCCCACAAAATTGGCTTTAGCCACGGGTGCCAGGGCTAAAGCCCATCGTTCATCATGAGGTGTCGGCACGGCTGAAGCCGTGCCCTTCCACCGAAACCTACGACTGCTTCTTCGGACGCTTATAAAACGGCGTTGGCACTATCTTGCATTTTACCGGGGTCGTTCGGCATTGGACATTAACTTCATTGCCAATCTCCGACTGCTCGATCGGGACATAGGCCAGCGCGATGTTCTTCCTGAGGAACGGCGCGTGGGAGCCGCTGGTAACGTAACCAATCTCTTTGCAGTCGAGATCCATCACCTGGTAACCGTCGCGCGGAATGCCGCGATCGATCGACTCCAGCCCAACCAGCGTTCGCTTGATGCCCGCCGCCTTGGCGCGCTCCAGCGCATCCCGGCCGATGAATTCAGCCTTCTCCATCTTCAGAAAACGGTCCAGACCGGCCTCCCAGACATTGATCGACTCGGAAATCTCGTGTCCATACAGCGGCAGCTTGCCTTCCAGTCGCAGCGTGTTGCGTGCTCCGAGACCGCAGGGCACGATGCCGAACTCTTTGCCGGCCTCCAGCACTTCATTCCAGACGCGCGCGCTGGTCGCTTCATCGGTGGGAACGTAAATCTCAAAACCATCTTCAGCGGTGTATCCGGTGCGTGCAATCAGTATGTTCTTCAGCCCGCAGACGGTTCCGTGCGTGAACCAATAAAACTTCACCTTCGACAGGTCGGCATCCGTCAGCTTCTGCAGCGTGTCGACCCCCTTCGGGCCCTGGATCGCGATCTGGGTGAAATCATCACTCAGGTTCTCGACCTTGCAGTCGAACTGGCGCGTGTTGTCGGTGACCCAGTTGACGTCCTTCTCGCGCGTGCCGGCGTTGATCACCAGCATGTAGTCTTCTTCGCCCATGCGATGCACGATGACGTCGTCGACAAATGTTCCTTCGGGATAGAGCATCGCCGAGTAGCGGCACTGCCCGATGCCCATACCCGCAGCGTCGTTCATGGTGATGTGTTGCACGGCCTCCAGAGCCTGCGGTCCGGAGATGCGAATGTCGCCCATGTGGCTCACGTCAAAGACGCCAACGCCGGTGCGAACGGCAATGTGCTCCTTCATCAAGCCACCGACGGAGGGATACTCGACCGGCATGTCCCAGCCGTTGAAGTCGACCATTTTGGCGCCCAACTGGCGATGGACAGCGTTCAAAGCAGTCTTACGAATCGGTGTGGCCACCTGGGTATCAGAGGACAATTGGGATCCTTCGGCGCACTGAACGCGCGATCAAGGTTGGTGTAACTAGGTACGGTAACACGCGCGATTTTCGACGGTCAACGGACGCCATCACAATCGATTGGTGACGTTGCCCGAGGAAGTCGGATGTCAGCTGCAGCGGCGAATCCGGCTTCAGGATCGCGTGTCCAAGATTTAAACAGTTACGAAAGTACAATCGCTTCCCACTCCGGCATTGTCCTTCCGTGCTGGCGAAAACAGCCGCTATCACAGACCACAGCGCGCCTTTCTTTTCAAGATAAAAAGCAGCTACTGCTAATAGGGCGTTCCTCATGCGGGCCTGTTTCAATTCGGTTGCGACTAGCCGGTTTCGTCACATTTCCTGCTTGCAATCTGCGCTCGTTTTCTGTGGCGGGATCGTTCTTCTGCTCGCGCAAACAATGTCGGCGCAGAACGGATTTACCTCGTTGCAAGGCATCATCGAGGATGCCAGCGGCGCTCGCATTCCTTCGGCGGCAATCACCATCACCGATCCGTCGCGTGGCTTCCATCTCGATGCCAAGACCGATGGGCAAGGGAGCTTCAACTTCGGTATGTTGCCTCCCGGCCGTTATGACGTCAGCGCGTCCGCACCGGGCATGGCAACCAAGACGAGCCACGATGTCGAACTGCTGGTCGGTGGGGTGTCCGTCGTACACCTGCGCCTGGCTCCGGTGGCTCCTGCGCAAACGATTACCGTCAGCGCTGCGCCGGTTGCCGTCGAGACCCAAAGCGGTGAGGTCTCGAGTGTCGTGACGCAATCGGAGATCACCGGCCTTCCCCTGAACGGCCGCCGCTTCACCGACCTGGCGTTGCTGTCGCCGGACGTAATTCAAGACCCGCGTGGACAGACTTCCGATTCCAATGGCGACCTGTCGGTGGGAGGAGTTCGCGGCTTTCAGAACAGCTTTCTGGTCGATGGAACGGACGACAATAATTCTTTCTTCGCACAGGCGCGAGGCGGTTATCGCGCTCCCTATCAGTTCAGCAATGAAGTGATTCAGGAGTTCCGCGTGTCGAAGAACTCCTACAGTGCGGAGCTGGGGAGGTCGGGTGCCGCTGTGTTTAATGTCGTTACGAAGTCGGGCACGAATAACTGGCACGGCACGGGCTTTTACTATCTGCGCGATCGCGCCTTCGACGCGCAGCAGCCTTACGCGAGCAGCCAGCCGGACGATCGTCAGCAACAGTTCGGCGGCACGCTGGGAGGCCCGATACACAAAGACCGAATCTTCTTTTATGCCGGCTTCGATCAGCATCTTCTGACGGTGCCATCGGTCGTGCAGTTTGCCAATGGTTCGAGTGTGATCGTTCCTCAAACGACCGATTATGACTACACCGACAAGTCGCTGGTGTTTGCGGCGGCACAGAAGCTGAACAGCATGGGTGGCAGCTATCCCACCACGATGCAAGGGAACGCAGGCTTCGCCAAGATCGACTTCAATCTCTCGTCCAAGCAGCTGGCGTTCGTTCGTGTCAGCACCTCGCGGCTTACGGGAACCAACAACGTGTTCTTCGATCCGTCCAGCCCGATTACGGGCTATGCAGCAACGGCGAACGGAACCGAGGCCGTACAGACAGAGAGTGTTGCCGCGGCCCTGATGAGCTCCTGGACGACCCGGCTGGCGACCAATCTGCGAGTGCAATTCTCGCACGACGCCCAGAACTTCGTCTCGAATACGGATGAGCCGTGGAGCAAGATCTACGACTTGGTGGCCGGTTTTGGCGGATCCAGCACGCTGCCTCGAGATACGATCGAGCGCAAACTGAACGTTGCTGAAACTCTCAGCTATGACAGAGGCCGCATCCACTGGAAGTTCGGCGCGGACTTTATTCAGGCGTCGATCTACAACTACTATCCATATCTCTTTGACGGCGAATATTACTTCGACAACGTGAAAGTCAATCCGTGGACCTATCAGCCCATGGAGTATGGCGAGCCGTTGTCACCCCTGCGCGCTTACGCCCACGGCGTGGCCCGCTACTACATGCAGGACTTCGGCGATGCCGTCTCGCACCCCGATTCGCGCTTCTATGCGGCATTCATGCAGGACACTTTCCAGATCACCAGGAATTTCACACTGAACGCCGGCATTCGTTATGACCTGCAAACCTTTGAACCCGGCCCTCTGATCAGCAATCCGCTGTATCCGGCGTCGGGAAAAGTGCCGACCGATATGAATAATTTTTCGCCGCGCATCGGCTTTGCCTACTCGCTGGGTGAGAAGCACACGACCGTAATTCGCGGCGGCGGCGGCTTGTTCTATATGCCCATCCCTGCGATGTATGCCTCGCAAGTTGCCCTGGACAACGGAATCCAGGGAAGCCAGTTGTTTCTGAATCTGATGATTCCCGCACAGGCTGCTTTGTTCCCTTCTTATCCCACGCCGCTGGTGAATTGTCCTCCGGGGACTCTGGTTTGTAATCCGCCTCCTTCGGTGGCTGGATTGCTGACGACCAGCATTTCGGCGTTCGCACCCAACTTCCAGACGCCCTACACCGAGCAAGCGAACCTCACCGTCCAGCACGAATTCGGCCGCAACATCGTGGCGACGGTAAGCTACGCCTACGTGCATGGCTTGCACGAACTGCGTTCGCTCGACGTGAACCTTCCCGCGCCGACAATCGTCGACTATCCCGTCTACAACGATACAGGCTCGGTTTTGTTGGGGATGTACCCGGTGGCGTCGTTCTCCAACTGGCAGACCACGCCGTCCGCATCTTGCCCTTATCCTCCCTGCCTCAATCCCGTGCAACGGCCTGATCCACAGCTGGGCGCCATCAATTCCTTTCAGAGTGCAGCCAGCAGTCTGTACAGCGGCATGACCGTTTCCGTGAAGCGCACCCTAAGCCACGGAATGTACTTCCAACTGGGATACACATTGGCGAAAGCGACGGATGATGGACCGGACGCGTTAGTTGTTGGACGATCGGGCAATGTTCAGAACTCGTATGCAACCGCTGCGGAATGGGGACCGAGCGTCAACGATCAACGAAACCGCTTTGTCGCAGGATTCGTAGCCGAGCCCAAATTTCACTTCGATCAGGGAGCGATGAAGACCCTAACCAACAATTGGAAACTGTCCAGCGTCATCACCTCCGGTTCGGGACGGCCGATCAATGCGACAGTTGCGGGCGATCCCAATGGCGATGGTGACATCTATAACGATCGCCTGCCCGAGTACACCAGGAATGCATTCATCGGCCCTGATTACTTCAGCACCGACTTACGTCTCACGCGCAGCATCCGCTGTGGCGAGCATGTGGTCTGGAACCTGATCGCCGAGTCCTTCAATGTATTCAATCGCACCAACGCGCGCGTGCAGATCAGCGATGATGGTTATTACAACTCGGCAGGAGAGTTTGTCGACTACACAACCTCGGTCAAGGGCAAGCTGTATCCGGGAGAATTCCTGATGAACTCACAGTTTTTGACGCCGACGAATGCGTATGCACCGCGGCAGGTGCAATTCTCGGTAAGACTTAGTTTCTAAGGGAGATAGTCGTAAGCCCCAACTTATTTGCCGTGGGGTAACCACAGGTGGTGACTTAAGTCTTCGCTTGACTTCCTTTTGTAACACAGCGATAACTACTACTGTCCATATGGGACGAGTCTGGGGGTGTTTCCTGTTTGGCGGAAGTTCGCATTCAAGAGGGTGAGTCGTTAGAGAACGCCCTGCGTCGCTTCAAGCGCAAAGTCCAGCAAGAGGACATCATTAAGGAAGTGAAGCGTCACTCCTTCTACCTCAAGCCGGGCGAGAAGAAGCGCGTGAAAGAAGCGTTAGCTCGCAAGCGCAGCCGTAAGAAGGCGCGCAAGGAGCAGGACTAATTTACAGCTGGGCCGCCGTTACAAGGGCGGCCCATTACTTTTTTCCTTCCTAAAGTGTGGGGTGGTAAGCAGGTCAGTACCGCAGTCCTAGTAGTTAGACCGTGCGCATTCAAAGCATGGTGGGCCGAACCCAGGGGTTGTACCTGAGCACTGGAATTTGTGATTGCTCGTAGGAACGCTCAGTCCGGTTCTCCTGTCAATCGCAAGTTGACCCCGTCTATGTGCTTGGGAGTCGCGGGCTGAAGGGAGCAACTCTCCATGGAATTCCAGGATAAGGTACTGAAGTGTATTGACTGCGGCGCTGACTTCGTATTCACCGCGGGAGAACAACTGTTCTTCCATGACAAGCAATTCAAGAACGAACCCAAACGCTGCAAAGCCTGTAAGGCAAAACGCGCTGCCACCTTGGGGCCTACGACTGCGGGAGGCTATGCCAAGGTGGAAACACGCACGAACTGTTCCGGCTGTGGCAAGGAGACCACCGTACCCTTCAAACCCACGCAAGGCCGGCCAGTCTTCTGTCGGGAATGTTTCCAGCAGCGGCGAACCAGTGCCGCTACTGCCTGACCAGCCGCATTTCAGTCATACTATAGCGCCCCCTGCTCATAATCATGGACGCAGAGGGACGTTGTGTCTCTATCCATCTTTCTGACATCACCGCATCATGGTTTGAAAAGCAGACTCTCGCTGTTGCAGAGAGGATTCTGCGCACTGGCGCTGCTCATTGGAGTCGCAATTCCAATAGCCGCTGCTTCGAGATCGCTGCGGATTTCATGGCTGCCGCACACCATCGCCGTGGGGTCGCCCTGCCTGTTCCGCGTGGATGTGACCAGCCCGGTTGCCAGCATGCGCGGCGAGTGGATGGGGCACGAGATCACGTTCTTCCCTTCCAGCGAGCGCCACGCCTGGTACGGACTGGCGGGCGTCGATGTTGAGGCCAAGCCCGGCAGCTACAAGCTCTCACTGGAAGCTACGCTGGCCGATGGCAGGGTCGTTCGCGATGAGCAGACCGTCGTCGTGCAGAGCGGCCATTACAAAACCGAAAAGCTGACGGTGCCGGAGAAGTTCGTGCAGCCCGAGCCAGAGACGCTGCGTCGCATCGAGGCCGAGAAGAAGATCAAGGACGCGGCGTTTTCTCACGTAATTGCTCAGCCGGAATGGTCGGGCAATTTCGTTCCGCCGATTGACACGACTGTGTCGGAGGGTTTCGGCACGCGGCGGACCTTCAACGGCAAACTCGCCAGCGTTCATCGTGGTCTGGATTATCACGCCAAGCCCGGCTCACCGGTAACGGCTGCTAACTCGGGCGAAGTGGTGCTGGCGCGCGAACTGTTTTACGAAGGCAACTGCGTCATCGTCGATCACGGACAGCAGTTCTACACGCTGTACATGCATCTTTCGCATCTTGAAGTCAGCGAGGGCGAGAAAGTAGAAAAAGGGCAAGAGATTGGATTGTCGGGTGCGACCGGCCGCGCCACGGGACCTCATCTTCATACCGCGGTGCGCTGGCAGGGAGCGTATCTCGATCCCGCACAGTTATGGCTTCTGCCTTTGCCGCAGCTGCCGTCAACCGGGCAGTCGCAGACCAACAGCAAATAGGAAACATCCAGGCGCCAAAAGCAAACGCGATGATCATTCAGAAATGACCACCGCGTAATCCATAGCTAACGTCTCGTTAAAGCCTTCTGTAGGTCGAAGCTACTCGGCTCTTTTAACCGATGCCTGCCGCTCAGTGCGGGCGCCCTCGGCGATTGCGGCTTTCCTCACGCCGTTCCTCTGCCCAAGCATCTTCTGATCCTGATGTGTAATCAGCAGCGCTTCCAGCTGCCGCAGCAGTTCCGGAGTATTGACTGGCTTCACCAGCAGAGATTGCGCTCCCTTGCTCTTCCATTCGTTGCCGAGCGACGGGTAGGCGGTGAGCAGAGCCGTTGCTGGATCGTACGGCTGCTGGCGGGCGGTGCGGATGACGTCATAGCCCGACGTTTCGTTTTCCATCCGCATGTCGGTAATCACCATCTCGTAGACGCCATTCTTCAGCTTATTCTGCGCCTCTTTGGCGGAGGCCGCGGTGTCGACCTCGAAGCCATTCATTTCCAGAATTGCGCGCAGGGTGAGAAGAATTGCCAACTCGTCATCAACTAGCAGAATGCGACGTTTCATGGGGAACTCCATACCAGACGCTACCGCTAACGGCGGCTGATTAAGATGCGGCGATCGCTCTTACGGTTGCTGAACAGGTATCAATCGACTGATTTTGCCATCCGTTGACTGTGATCGTACACCCGTTTCGACGCCGCACGCAAAGCATCACCGATGACGCTCAGTATAATTAGCCTGTGGCGACCTACCATGTGGAGAACTTCGGCTGCCGTGCGACGCAGGCCGATGGCGCAGCAATCGAGCGGCAACTGCTCGAGCGCGGCCTGGAACGCGCGGGCGATGCCAGCGCGGCCGAAGTCGTCGTCCTGAATACCTGCACGGTCACCGCTGCTGCCGATCAGGACGCGCGCTCCGCCATTCGCCGCATTCATCGCGAGAATCCTGGGGCGAGGATTCTGGTGACTGGCTGCTATGCGCAGCGCGCTCCCGAGGAATTGTCGGCGATTCCCGGCGTCAACCTGGTTATCGGCAATTCCCACAAGCATCAACTAGTGGATTATCTCCCGCAACTGCCCGGTTTTGTCCCGTTGGCGCAAATTGGCGCGACGGCCGATCCTAGGGTCAGTGTCATCGTCGGTGACATCTTCGCGCATACCGAATTAATGGCGGCGCCGGTATTCGACGGATCGTCGGAGAAGACGCGACCGAATCTGAAAGTGCAGGACGGCTGCAATAATCGCTGCTCGTTCTGCATTATCCCGTACGTTCGGGGCAAGAGCCGCTCACTGAAGCTGGAAGAAGTCGTGCGCGAAGTCGATGCGCTGGTCGCCAGCGGATATCGCGAGATTGTTCTTTCGGGCATCAATCTCGGACGCTGGGGACGCGAGCTGACGCCGCAGACCAATTTCGCAACCATGCTGCGCGCGATTCTGGAGCGAACCACCATCGAAAAGATTCGTATCAGCTCGGTCGAGCCGATGGACTGGACCAACGAGGTGGTTGAACTGGTCGCGTCGTCGGCGCGGATCTGCAAGCACGCACATGTGCCGATGCAGTCAGGCAGCGACAACATCCTGCGCAAGATGCATCGCAAGTATCGGCCGTGGCATTATGCCGATCGCATCGAACGAATTCGGCAGGCGATGCCGGATGCGGCAATCGGCGCGGATGTCATGGTCGGTTTTCCTGGCGAGAGTGATGACGACTTCGAACAGACACGCGCGTTGATCGAACGGCTACCGTTTACCTATCTGCATGTCTTCACCTATTCGTCGCGGCCGGGAACGCCATCAACGGCAATGCCGGATCAAGTGCCGGTGCAGCTCGCTCGGGAACGCAATCGGGTGCTGCGGGAGTTGGCTGCGCAAAAGAAGCGCGGGTTCATGGAATCGTTCGTTGGGCGCGAAGTTGAAGCGATCACGCTGACACACTTCGACGGCGAGTATACGGAAGCGCTGACCGACAACTACCTGAAGTTGCGACTTCGTGGACCGCATGCTCCAAACCAGTCGATCAGAAGGACGGTTGACGATGTTGGAGCCGACGCCTTGTTTAGCTTCTGCTGACGCGGTCAGAGTGCGGGGCCCGCATATCACTGACAAGCTAGTCACTTCGGGCTATGCTTCCCCAAGATGCTGGTCTGCTATCCCAGCAGAAGGAAAAGGCATGAGCAGCCCTGAAGTTTTCTCTTTCTCGCCAGGATCCGAGACGACCTCAATGCACAATTATCTGTTGGCATTGGGCGGATATTTCTCGCTATCGCTCGCGGCGCTGCAAGTAAGCGGAATTTGGTGGTCACCTCAAGCAATCAGGTATCTTGGAGGCCCGGCCGACTTAAGCGTCAAGGAGCCAGCCCTCTACGCTTTTCTGTGCGTCGCCTTCGCGATGATTGTCGTGCTATTCGGCCTGTATGGTTTGTCCGGTGCTGGCCAGATTCGGCGAATGCCGCTGCTGCGTACGGCCCTGATCACCGTGACACTGATTTACCTGTTGCGAGGTTTGCTGGTGATCCCGCAGATCGTCGTCGGGATGCGGCATCCTGGTCTGCTTCGGTTCCTCATCTTCTCCGTGATTTCTTTGGCTGTCGGGATAGTTTACGGCGCCGGGGTGGTATCTCTATATCGCCACGGCCGCCCCGGCGAAGGAGAAGTCGATTCCTATTTTCCCTTTTGAATTTCGCCGTCTTCAAACCCAGAGCATTGATTAAAGCACCTGCGGCCCCATGCTATACTTCCATTTGACTAACAGTTACAGCGGAGGACTGTATCGACAAACGTTTTATCCGCACGAATGAGCGCATTCGTGCACGCGAAATTCGCGTCATCGACGATGAGGGCAATCAGCTTGGCATCATGCCGCCCTTCGAAGCGCTTAAACTTGCCCGCGAAAAAAGCCTCGACGTGGTAGAAGTTTCACCCACCGCACAACCTCCTGTTTGCCGCATCATGGATTACGGGAAATATCTGTACCAGCAGGAAAAGCGGGAGCGCGAAGCCAAGAAGCATCAGCACCAGATCACGGTCAAGGAAGTGAAGTTCCGCATTAACGTGGACGATCACGACTACGAGACCAAGAAGAATCACGTGCTGCGCTTCCTCGGCGAAGGCGACAAGGTGAAGGCGACGATTTTCTTCCGCGGACGCGAGATGACCCGTCAGGGACTGGGCCGCGAAATTCTAGAACGGCTGATCCAGGACATTGGCGACAAGGGCATCGTAGAGTTTCGTGCGCGGCAGGAAGGCAATACGCTGCACCTGATTCTGGCGCCACCCAAGGTACAGCCGGGCGCGAAGCCGCCGGGCCCGAAGCCTGAAAAGAGCGCTCAGCCGCAACCGCCGCGTCCCGCGCCACCGCCTCAACAACAATAGGGATCACAGGCTATACTCTGGGCGACGTCATCGACGAGGATTCTCATCGCAGGAGCAGGCATGGATGCGACCGTAACGCTTCCCTGGATTGCTGTAGCCGGAGTATTCCTGCTGGGAGCGATCGTCGGCTGGGTCGCGGCAGGCAAGGTCGGCACGCGCGTGTCGCTGAAAGTTGGAGCTGGGCCGCTGGTCGACCCCGACCTCCCGCAGGGGCTCCATGTTCGCGTCACCAAATCCCGAACCGTGGCGATCAAATGCCAGTGCGGAGCTCTGTTGCAATTCCGCGAAGGCAGCGGCGCATTTCCGCCGGGGATCGAGCCGATGCCAACCGGCGATTCGTATACCTGCAAGAAGTGCGGAAGATCGATCGACTTGAAGCAGGAGCGGCAGCTCGAGGCCGAGGCGATGCGGGATCTCTATCGCAGTGACGTCAACAAGACGGGCATGTGATCAGTCAGAGCGGCCGCCCTAGAACAACTGCTTCCACTGCAGCTTGACATCGGGATGCTGGCGCGTGCCGGTGACGGCGACCGGCAGATAGGTTCCGGCGCCGTGCTTGCTGAAAAGGGGATCGAGCGGCGCCAGCAACACGCGCTTGGAGCCCGACATCGTCTGCGAGACGGTTGCAGTGAGCCGCACATCGCCGACGAAATCAACATCTTCGCTGTGTAAGCCGTACGCCCCTTTCACCTGGGCCTGCACTCCGGGCACCTCAAAGTGCAGCTGGCTGAAGCTCAGGTTTGCCTTGCCGAGCGCGAAGTCCCCCGAGAATTCGGCGGGCACGTCGGTGATGCTGGTATCGTCTGGCTTCCCTTGACCTCTGCGGCTGACTTCCGCAATCGCGTTCTTCATCTTGTCATCGGTAAAGCGCGCGTCGGAGATATTGAAGCGCCCGTTGAGAGCCATCTTCTGCAGCACCGGCTCCTTGCCCGGAGGCAAGATCAGTTTCGCTTTCAGCTTCAATCGACCGGTCAATAGCGCCGGATCGGACTTGGCAGCCAGCGACAGCACATCTTGAACCCGCGCGCGCTCCATGTCGACATCGAGAGTGATCGTCTTGCCCTTCTCGCCGGGCTTGCCGGCGACCTCGCCATTCGTGACGATGTCGGTGTCGAGAAAGTGAGCGTTCACCGGTTGCAGATAAGTGTTGCCGTTGGTCCCGTCGACGATGGCATGAAATTGTGTGGTCAGATGAACGGGCTGACCGCCGTGGTCCAGCTGGAAGTCGGGAACGTCGGTGGTTCCATCGACGACGATGTTGTGCAGAACGCCGCGATACTCACCGATCGAAGACAGAATTCCAGAGATGCCGTTAAACACCGAAAGGTCGGCGTTGTGAAAGGTGTAATGGCCATCGACCTTCGTGCCCGAGGGATTGTCGAAGTTCCACGGACCAAAGTGACCGGAGGTTTCGATGAGGCCGGGCGGCGTGGGATTCGTCAGATCGGCGGTGAAGTTCATGGGCTGGCCGATGCCGGCGCTGTGGAGCTGGAGCCGGCGAAGCTGGAACTCCATCGGCTCGCGACGGGGATCTTTGCGCAGGATGTAAAGCTCGGTGTTGTCGGCATCCACTTTGTCGATGACGAAGTTGGCGAGATGAATGCGATGTTTGGGTCGCGGCGGCGGAAGCGCAGCGACTGCCGGGCGATCGTGCTTGGGCGTGACCTGGATCACAAGGCCATCCAGCTTGAACCAGGTGAGATGAACCGGCGTCCGCAGCAACTCGAAGACGCCTGCCCGCACGGTCAGGTGCTTCACCGTAATTAGCGGCGGCAGATCGGGGCCGCCGCGGTTGGGCAACACAAAGTTGTCGGCAGTGGCGTAGAACTCGGGCAGCAGCGTGACGTGCAGGTTTTGCAGCTGGACATCGGCGTTGTAGTGCTGGCGCAAGGCCAAGAGCATGCGGCCTTGCAGATAACGCTCCAGCGGCGCCGGCACGGTGAGCAGATAGATGAAAGCAATCGCAACAACGGCAAGGAAGGCCAGCGCTGTCCAAATCAGATTTCGTACGGTGTGGCGTGTGGGCATCGAACACTTACTTTAGATGCAGCAAAACGTGAACTATATAGCAAATGCGCGGCGAATGTCGGTTACGATCCGCTCCGTAGATTGGGCGGCGTCGATGGTTAATGCATCGTGCGGCTCTTCCAATGTCTCGAACTGGCGGCGCAGCAGTGTCGGGTTCATATAGTGGCCATGGCGAGCAGCCAGCCGCGCGGCAGTCAGTTCCTCGGTGATGCGGAGGTACACAAGCTTCACCTGAGGGCTGACGAGGAGAATATCGCGATACGATGTTTTCAATGCCGAGCAGGCAAGAACGACATTCTCGCTGGTCCCGGTCCAACCGAGAGTGGCGACGCGCAAGGATTGCAGCCACGGCGCGCGGTCTTCGTCGGTCAGAGGAATTCCAGCGTGCATCTTCGCCACGTTGGCGGGCGAATGATAGTCGTCGGCATCGGCGAAGCGCCAGTGCAACTGCTCAGCCAGAGCGCGGCCAACGGTCGTCTTGCCAGCTGCGGTCACACCCATGATCAAAATAATCATCGAAACGGAATTCCGTGAGCTAAAACCCCATCCCTCAAAAGGGCCGTTGGCGGCCCGACTGAAGAGGTTGCTGAAAGAGTCGGGAACGCTTGTCCCTCGCGGGCTGAAGCCCGCTCGGGAGTAAGAGAAGTAAACGGCCTATCGGCACGACTGAAGTCGTGCCCTGTTACAAAGCAGGCGCAGAACAGTTTTTCAGCAACCTGTAAAGTCGGACCCTGTACGAAGCAATCGATGAGCAGTTCCTAACCGTGTGCCGCGGTAACGAACCAGGCGATGGTCAATCCGATCATGATGACTGCCGTACCCCAGGCGACGATGTTGAACCACGTGCCGTTGATGTACTGGCCCATCAAGTCGCTCTTGTTGATGAGCAGCAGCATAAAGATCAACACGAAGGGCAGGACCGCGCCGTTCACCACCTGGGAAAGAATGCTGATCTTCACCAGCGGCACATTGGGCAGCAGGATCACAGCCCCGCCGGCAATGAGCAGCAGTGTATAGAGCCAGTAAAAAACCTTGGCGTCCTTGAACCGGTGGCCCACCCCCGACTCAAAGCCCAGACCTTCGCAGACGGTGTAGGCCGTCGAAATCGGCAGGATCGAAGCCGCGAACAGTGAGGCATTGAACAGCCCGGCAGCAAAGAGAATGTACGCGTATTCGCCGGCGAGCGGACGCAGCGCCTGAGCGGCATCGGCGGCATCGCGAATCTGGTGGGAACCATGGAGGTAGAGCGTCGCCGCGCAGGCCACAATGATGAACCACGCCACGATATCGGTGAACAGGCAGCCGATGATGACATCCCAGCGCGATGCCTTGTATTCCCGGGGAGTAATTCCCTTCTCCACGATCGATGATTGCAGATAGAACTGCATCCAGGGAGCGATGGTGGTGCCCACGACGCCGATCAGCATGTAGATGTACGAAGAGTCGTGAAAAGCGCTCATCTTCGGCGGCTTGTAGGTCGCAACAAACGCTTCTCGCCAGCTGGGCCCTGCCAGCATGCCGGCGATGATGTAGGCAAAGTAAAAGAAGGACGCGGCCAGGAAAACTTTTTCAACGCTCTTATATGTGCCCTTCACCACCAGCAGCCAAACGACCACACCGGAAACAGGGACGCTGATGTAACGCGAAATGTGAAACAGCTCCAGGCTGCTGGCGATGCCGGCAAATTCACCAACAACGTTGCCGTAATTGGTGATCACCAGTCCCAGCATCATGAAAAAGGTAATCCGCAAACCGTATTCTTCACGGATGAGATCGCTGAGGCCCTTGCCCGTAACCGCGCCCATGCGCGCCGACATCTCCTGCACCACGATGAGCGAGAGGGTTACAGGAATGATGGTCCAGAGCAGCAGATATCCGAACTGAGCTCCGGCCGCCGAGTAGGTGTAGATCCCGTTGGCATCATTGTCGACATTCGCTGTGATGAATCCTGGGCCGATTACGGCCAGGAACATCAGCAGGCGGATTCTCCAAATCTTGAGGCGTCGGGACTCGGGCATGCGATTGAAGACTTACGGTGAGATGCAGAAAACACCCAAGAATAAACGCAGGAAGAGAAATGCGCCAACAACTCTGTTGCAACTTCAAGAACGTCAAATGCACCCGGAGGAATTATTGTTGCGTAGGTGTGCTGGGAGGGGCCTGAACAGCGGCAGCAGCTGGGGGATCAGGCAACGGCCAGACGACGGAGACCAGCCACGCGACTGCCAGTCCGACAACACAACCGAAGATGACCTCTGCCATGCGCTGCGCGCCAGCCTTGAGGCCGTTGATTCGCGAGTGATGTTCCAGTCCGGCAGCGATGACGAACGCACAACTGATCGGTCCCTGCCGCCACATGGTTTGAATGCGAACGAGGTAGGAAGACACCAGCACGGCCACCGCCATGGCCAACGGCAACGCGATCACGCGCGTGCCTCCGATAGCAATGAAGGCGAGCCCGATAGCACATCCCACCAGCGTGTTGATGATTCGCGAGCGCAGAATCATCAGCGCGGTTTTCATCAACGGATCGCTGGTGGCGACCATGGAACTGATGGCCCACACCGGGTTGGCTTCCGCCAGCTCGTGGACGCAGACCCACAGCACCGCCGTAGCGATGAACATGCTCACAGCATAGTGAATGCCATGCATATCGCCTTTGATGTATCGATCAAGAGCCTTGAACATATGCCGCCGGAAACCCCGCTAGTGCCAAGTTTGGTTGTCGGTACGAATGCGATTGTAGCCGCACCACGAAGAAACTGTAAGCGAAGAATTCTCCCATGCCTTCACTGCGCGACAGCCGGCGCTGAATCAAGTTTCATAAATATGATCCCGGCGATTGCGTTTTCATCATTTGCACCCGCTCATGCCGACCGTCGCTATTGGCAGCGGCGATGCTTTGCTGTTGGCGAGCACGGAATTGAATGCCGGAATGTCCTTGGCGTTGAGCTGCTGCCATTGCGTCATGGTCTTGTCGAGCGCATCGCAGTTCTGCTGAATGGCAGTCCGCACGGTGTCTGCCGGCCGCATGTCGGCGCTCTCGACACTGTAGATCAGCCGCGCCAGTTCGCGATTGATCGGTCCGAAGCCGGGAGCTTTCTTGGTGCCGTTCAATACCGCGTCGATCTGCTTGGAGAGTGCGTCGGCAGCCTGCTTAAGATCGGCGCTATTGGGGTTCTTTTGCTGGTCGTCGAGAGCGTGGCGCAGGTGAGCGACGGCAAGAAAAGCGTCGTAGCTTGCAGAGATCCCGCGGCTGGCCGAAAGAGCCACATCGCGCTGATCCACCAAATCCTCTTGCGAAGCCCGAACGCGTGGATCGAGATCGATCGTGAGCGGCTGCTGCAATTTCTGTCCGGCGTACTGCAACTCGACTGTGTACTTGCCAGGCGTTACGAGTGGGCCCTGGGGCTGAAGGCGCGGAGTATCGCCGGGAACCGCGTGATCCGCCAGCGTGTATTCGGTGTATCCCAAGAGCGCGCCGAAGTAGCCGTACGGCAGAGTTCGCGGAGCCGGGTAGCGCAGATTCCAAACGAAGCGGTTCACACCGGCGGACTTCGTCAGCGCTGTCGGAGGAGCAAACCAGTATTCGGGAGCATTGGCCGGCGGAATGTCGAACGGCTGCGGCACGCTGGAATAGCTCGCAACTTCCGCGCCCTTGTCGTCATAAATCTTCAGTGTCAAATCGCTGTTGGCCGCGTTCATCAGGTAGTAGTCGATGAGCGCGCCATCGGGCGGATTCTGTCCGGCTGGCGTCTCGGGAGGAAATGGCGTGTCCTCGTAGTTATCCCAACGCACGCGCATGGCGGTCGCGGGAGGAAAGAGGTGGGTTTTCGTGGTTGTGATCTTTGGGTTGATGGCGCGAATGGGACTGACGTCATCCAGAATCCAGAAGCTGCGTCCGAAGGTCGAGATCACCAGATCGTCGCCGTGGACGGTGAGATCGGTAACCGGCGTCGGTGGCAGGTTCAAGGTAAGCGGCTGCCAGTGGTCGCCATCGTCCCAGGAGATAAACACGGTGGTGTCGGTTCCTGCGTAGAGCAGTCCTTTGCGCTTGGGATCTTCGCGCACCACGCGCACCATCTCGTCGGCAGGAAATCCGTTGACGATCTTCTGCCAGGTCTTCCCGTAATCATGGGTGCGGAAGATCGCAGGAGGCGTCGATTCGCGCGACGCTCCGACGGTGAGATAGGCCGTAGCTGGATCGTAATGCGAGGCTTCGACGTAGAGGATCTCGTTCGGCGCAGCGAGTCCTGGAGGCGTTACGTCCTGCCAGTTCGCTCCTCCATCACGGGTGAGTTGCACCAGGCGATTGCTGGTTCCCGCCCACATCACACCTGTCTGCTTTGGCGAAGGCGACAACGCGGTCAGCGCCGGCGGAGCTTCCTGCCCAGGCTGGTTCTGCTCACCTTCTTTCTGCTCCTTCTCCACATAACCGGTGAGGTCGGGGCTGATCTCCTGCCAGCTCTTGCCGCCATCGGAGGTCTTCAACACCATCTGCATTCCGAGATAGAGCACCGAAGGATCCTGCGGTGAAAACACCAGCGGCGGCATACCAGAACCTCGATACTTTTGCCCGCGCTCAAACAGGGTGGCGATCTCGGTGGTCGACTTGTCGTAGCGAACCACCGACTCATACCAGCCGTTGCTGTACACGTAATTGGGATTGGCCGGATCGGGGGCGATGAAGCTGTACTCCATTCCGCCGAGCGAATACCAATCCTGCAGCAGAATCTCGCCGTAATCGCTGCGGCTCAGAACGCCGGCCGTCCCGCTGTCCTGCTGCGAGCCGTACACGCGGTATGGGAAGAGGTTATCGGTGGAGACGTGATAGAACTGCCCGGTCGGCTGGTTGTACCACGAGGTCCAGGTCTTGCCGGCATCGGTGCTGACGATGGCGCCCTGGTCGACACCGAGGAGCATGCGCGCCGAGTTCTGCGGATCGATCCAGAGAACATGGAAGTCATCGCCGCTGGGCGCGCCGACGTACGCTTCGAAGGTTTTGCCCCCATCGGTTGAGCGGTAAAGCGAAGTTTGCGCCACGTAGACGACATCGGGATTCTTGGTATCGACAAAGACGCGGCTGAAATAAAGACTGCCGATGACACGAGGATCCTTGGTGGATTGATACCAGTTCGCGCCGGCATCATCGGAGCGAAAGAGCCCCTGATCGAGAATCGCGTACAGACGTCGACCGCCCGTGTTCCCAGCGACTACAATGCCGACTCTTGCGCGCGCTTTGTCAGGCAGGCCTTTGCCGTCGAGCAGGGCCCAGGTAGCGCCGTCGTCGCTCGACTTCACAATGTCGGAAGTGTCGGGAACAGCGTTCGCGCCCTCGCCTGCTCCGGGATGGTAAACCGAAGCGTACAGCGTGCTGGGATTATCCGGATCGGAGCACATGTCGACGACACCCAGCGTCGTGTCGTCGGCATAGACCTTCTTCCACGTCTTGCCGCCATCTTCGGTTCGGAAGATGCCGCGGTTAGCAGTCAAAGCCAGAGTCGGCAGCGGACGCCAGAAAATTCCCACGCCAACGGAGTTGCCGGCAACGACGATGGTCTTGGGATTTCGCGGATCGACAATGACAGCCTGGATGTAGCGCACATCCTGCAGGCCGATGTTGGTCCAGGTCACGCCACTGTCGGATGACTTGAACAGGCCCTTGCCCGGCATCTGCTCGCCGGTGCCGACATAGACGATGTTTGCAGTGGTCGGATCGACGGTCACCGCTCCGATGGAAGGAACCGGCACGCTGTCGAAGATCGGACGCCAGACACGTCCGCCGTCGGTAGTCTTCCAGACTCCGCCGCCGGGTGTGCCGAAGTAGTACGTATTCGGATCGCCGGGTACGCCCGCGACCGACGTGACTCTGCCGCCGCGAAACGGGCCGATGGAGCGCCAACGCAATCCGGAAAAGAGACTACCGCTGGGCTGTTGGCAAACCAGACTGAGCGGAAACAGTGCGATGATGAAAATCAGGAAGAATAGCCGGATTTGCGGCGGGCGCCGGGTTACGCAAACGTGCATCAAGAGCTCCTGTGCAGTTGACCAGAATACAGATGTCTAGCTTATGGCGCTATATGATTGTGGCGGGGAGCAAGCTGTGCAGGATCGCGGCACACAACCGGAGCTTCGCGCGCGGCGGGAGACTGCTGCAGCAAATTCTGCATGCTCCATTCAGGTGCGCGGCGTGGTGCAGGGCGTGGGGTTTCGTCCGTTCGTCTATCGACTGGCGAAGCAGCACGGTGTTTCCGGCTGGGTGTTCAATGGCGAGGACGGCGTCACGATTCATGCCGAGGCGCCCGAGTCCGTGCTTGCGGTTTTTATCGACGCTCTGAAGACTCAGGCTCCTCCGGCCGCATCGATCTCCGCCATCGACGTGCAGCCTGCCGAAGTCAACGGCGCATCCGACTTTGCGATTCACCAAAGCGAGCGGCACGATAAACCAACCGTTCGCGTCTCTCCTGACTTGCCCGTCTGTGAGGAATGTCTGCAAGAGCTGTTTGATCCTGCCGATCGCCGCTATCTCTATCCGTACATTAACTGCACCAATTGCGGACCGCGGTACAGTGTCATCCTCGCGCTTCCTTACGACCGTCCCAACACGACCATGAAGCCTTGGCCGCTGGACGCTTACTGCGATGCGGAGTATCACGATCCGGCAAACCGTCGCTTTCACGCTCAGCCAGTGGCCTGTCCGCAGTGCGGTCCGCATTACCTGCTGGAGGGCGACCATACGCTGAAAGACGACGAAGCGATTGCTCGCACGGTTCAGCTTCTTCGCCAGGGTCAGATCGTCGCTGTAAAGGGACTGGGCGGATATCACCTGGCATGTGATGCCCGCAACGCGACGGCTGTCAACGCGCTTCGCAAGCGGAAGTATCGCAAGGAAAAGCCATTCGCGGTAATGGTCAAGGACGTGGAGATTGCGCGAGGGATAGTCGAGCTGTCATCGGAGGCTGAAAAGCTTCTTAAGTCTGTCGCGCGCCCGATCGTGCTTGCGCCTGCTAAAGGCGATCTTCCCGGCGTCGCTCCGGATAACGACGACCTCGGTATCATGCTGCCGTACACGCCGGTGCATCACCTGCTGTTTGCAGCCGGCGCGCCGGATGTGTTGGTGATGACCAGCGCCAACCGCTCCAGCGAACCAATTGCATACGACGAGCAGGATGCCTTCGAACGGCTGGCGGGAGTGGCCGATGGGTTTCTTGTCGGTGAGCGGCCAATCGCGCGTCGCGTCGAGGATTCCGTCGCGCGAGTGGGACCGTCTGGTCCGGTTATTTTACGGCGATCGCGCGGCTACGCTCCGGGAGCGGTGGCCAGCCTGCCGATCGCTCGTCCGCTGCTCGCCGTCGGGGCCGATCTCAAGAACTCCATAGCCCTGGTTGTTGATGGGCAGGCATTCGTCAGCCAGCACATTGGCGACCTCGATCACTACCAAGCGTTTCAGGCGTTTCAGGAGACGATTCGCGATCTTATGTCGATGTACGAGGTGAGTTGGAGCGATGTACTGCTCGTGCACGACGCTCACCCGCAATATTTTTCGACGACCTATGCTCTCAGTCTTCCGGCAGCCGAAAAGCTCGCGGTGCAACATCATCGCGCACACGTGGCATCGGTGCTGGCAGAGCATTGCGAGTGGGAGAAGCGCGTGCTGGGCGTGAGCTTCGATGGCACTGGTTACGGCGACGACGGCAGCGTCTGGGGCGGCGAGTTCTTTGCCGGCAGCGTGCGCGAGGGCTTCGAGCGCGTGGCGCATCTGCGGCGCGCAAACCTTCCCGGGGGAGACGCGGCGGCCCAGCATCCGATCCAAGCCGCAGCTGGATTTTTGGCGGACATCGATGGATTGCCGGATGTGATGGAGGCGCCGTTCAACTTCACCTCGCGCTATCAACAGGCGTTGGAATTAGTGCGCAAAGAGGTGCGCAGCTTCGCGACCACTTCCATCGGGCGCCTCTTCGATTCGATGGCCGCTCTGCTCGGATTCACACGCGGTACTACCTTTGAAGGACAAGCTGCGATGTGGGTGGAAGCACTGGCGCGCAAGAGCGCTTCGACGACGACCTATTCCTTTCCATTCGAAAACGATGAGCTGGATTTTCGTCCATTGCTGCTGGCGGTGGCTGACGACCGTAACCGCGGATTCGATCCGCGAGACATCGCGCGAGCCTTTCAGCGCGGAGTAGCTCAGGGATTGTCAGACGCGATCCGCAAGCTGTGCCGCGAGCATGAGCTGGATACGGTCGTGCTCTCCGGAGGCGTCTTTCAGAACGATTTACTGCTCTCCGATGTGAGAGACTTGCTGGACGGACAGGGGCTAACGATCTGGACGAACCGAGCTGTTCCACCAAATGACGGCGGCATCAGCCTGGGACAGGCAGCTCTCGCGTCGTTCGCGCGGGGCGATCGCTGATTGGTGATTTCCCCTCCCGCACATCGGTGGTAACGGTCGATTATGGCGAAGCGGCACCCTCTGATCGCGATTCGGTTGGTAGAATTGCCGAAATGCGGTCGCTGTTTTGCTTAAGAAGGTACAATAAAGTCCTCCTATGGTTCTGACCTTTGTGACGGCGAGTGCCGGTCATTTGGAGCATTCCGCGCGATATATATTGTGGTTCGTAGCGGGATTCGGCTCCCTCACCTCGACCGTCTTCTTTGGGATGGTGATGGTCGCGATCCGCCGCTACCTGAGGGCGTCGGGACAACTACGGGCAGAAATCGAGTCCACACCCGCGATTCTTCTGCCGCCCGTAACCATTCTTAAGCCAGTGCACGGCATGGAGCCACGACTGGAAGCGACGCTGGAAAGCTTCTTCCGTCAGGATTATCCCGACTTTGAAATCATCTTTGGCGCTCGCAGCCGCGACAATGAAGCTCTGGTGGTAGTGGAGCGACTGCGCGCCAAGTATCCCGAGGTGCGCACGCAGGTCGTCATCTCCGGCGAGCCCTCATGGCCCAATGCCAAAGTATTTTCGCTGGCCAAGATGATTGCCTCGTCGGACAACGATTACCTGGTGATCAGCGATAGCGACGTTCTCGCTGGCCCCGATTTCTTGCGCAACGTGATGCCGCCGCTGCTGAATCCCAAGGTCGGACTGGTGACTTGTTTGTATGAAGGTATTCCGGCGAATGGTCTCTGGTCGCAACTGGAGGCGCTGGGAATGTCGGTGGAGATGCCGGCGGGCGTGATGGTGGCAGAGATGGTCGATGGCATGAAGTTCGCGCTGGGAGCGGCAATGGCCGTGCGCCGCGATGCGATTGAAGCCATCGGCGGTATGCGCGAGACAGCGGACTTCTACTCGGATGATTTCGTGCTGGGCAATCTCGTCGCCGAAGCGGGATTTCAGGTTGTGCTGTCGCAGTACAAAGTCGGGCATGTGCTGGCGGTGCAATCGCTGCGGCGCACCTTTGGCGATCAGCTGCGCTGGATGAAGAGCACGCGCTACTCGCGACCGTGGGGACACGTTGGCTCAGGGCTGACCTATGCCATGCCGTTCGGCCTGCTGGCGCTGCTGCTGGGAGTAGGCCACCACAGTCTGTATTTCGGGGCTGCGCTGTTGGCTCTGGCCTGGCTGAATCGGACGCTGTTGTCGGTGATGGTTGGGTGGGGAATCCTGCGCGATCCACGCAGCCTGTGGCTGTGCTGGCTGTATCCGCTGCGCGACCTGCTGGGATTCTGCACCTGGGTGGTCAGCTTTACCGGCAATCGATTCTTCTGGCGTGGCGAATTTTACGAGTTCGGACAGGACGGCCGGATTGCACCGGTCTACAGATCGCTTGAGTTCCTGCGCGAGCGCGTCCCGCAGGCGCACGACTAGCTCTCAGCGCCTCAAGATCTCTTCTCCAATTTCCCTTTGCGCAGCCGGAAGCGCAGGCCGCGCCACTCCACAGTATTGCCGAAGAAGCTGGCAATCCAAACCGCGAGAGCGACGAAGTCGCGCAACGGCAGGAGCCATGCGTCCTGTTCGAAATTACCATCCTGCAGGACTCCAAGGGCTACGATCTGCGCGGCAGCCAAGCGGGCGCCGGCGGTGACGACAAGCAGGAGCCACGCCCATAATGCTCTCGGCCGCAACAGGAGGGTGAGGATCGCCCAGGGCAGACCGAAGGTAACGATCAGGCCGAAATATTGCGCGGGACGGCGGTCCTTGATGTTGCGCGCCCAGCGCATCTGATGCGCCCAGAAATCGCGGAAGGAGTAATCCGGCAGAGCGGTATCAACGACGGTGTCAGCCAGTTCGATCTTGTAACCCCGAGCAGCAGTGCGCGCTCCAAGCTCGTAATCGTCACCCAGATAGTCGACCAGCGGCTCCAGTCCGCCAATCTCGCGGAGAACGGACTTGGTGGTGGCGAGGGTTGCGCCCAGGGCGAAGCGAACTCCGCCTTCCATAGCCCGCGCGATCAGCACTCCGCCAGTGAAATCGCTGCTGAGCCCGAGTGCCTCGAATCGCGAGCCAATCGATCGTCCCGGCATCCCGCGATACAGCGTCGTTACCATGCCAACGTGCGGATCGGCAAACGGGGCCATCACCCGCCTGAGGTAATTGCGTGGGACGACAATGTCGCTGTCATTAATGATGATGTGCTCATAACGAGCCTGCGGCAGCATCTGCGCGAGATTGCTGACTTTTCCGTTGAGGCCAAGGACTTCGGGGCAATGGATCACCCGCAAGTTCCGTTCAGGAAATTCCTGCCGCAGTCTTTCGACCAGCGTGAGCGCCAGTTCACCAGGATCGTGCGCTCCGAAGAGCACTTCGTACTCCGGATAGTCGAGCAGGCAATGGCTGTGGAACGCAGCGTACATGTTCGGATCCAGCCCCTTCAGCGACTTCAGAATGCTGACCGGCGGAGTGAAATCCCTGTCGATCGCTCGCCTAAACTCTTTCTGAAAGCGCTTCCCTGCCCAGATGGCCATGGCAAAGTAGGCCACGCCAGCTGCGGCCAGCAGGTCGCAGAGTACCGTTAAGAGAATGGAGGCGGAAGGCATGGAGAGCTGTTCAGATTAGCAGAATCGCAGGCCGGGCCGTCCCTTTGTGGGAGGCGCCATAGGCGCGGGTATCGGAAAATCGCAGACTCCAGTTTATGATGTTGGCAGGCTCTCCCAAGGGATAAGGACCCATGATTAATGGTAAACGGGTTGCGGTTGTAATGCCGGCTTACAACGCGGAGCTGACGCTCGAGGCGACAGTGAGCGAGATTCCGGAGCTGGTCGACATCCGCATCCTGGTGGATGACTACAGCAAGGACAAGACGGTCGAGGTCGCCCGCAGGCTTGGACTGCTGGTGTTCGTGCACGACAGGAATTACGGCTACGGCCGCAATCAGCAGACCTGTTATCGCGAGGCGCTAGCGGCAGGCGCGGACGTCGTCATCATGGTGCATCCGGATTACCAGTACACGCCGCTGCTGATCACCGCGATGGCCAGCATGGTGGCCTACGAGGTCTACGACGTCGTGCTGGGCTCGCGCATCATCGGCGGCCAGGCGTTGCGCGGCGGCATGCCGCTGTACAAGTACGTCTCCAACCGATTTCTTACTGCGTTCGAAAATATGTTTCTCGGCGTCAAGCTGTCCGAGTATCACACCGGCTATCGCGCCTTCAGCAGCAAAGTCCTGACCACGCTGCCGCTGATGGAAAACTCTCCCGACTTCGTGTTCGATAACCAGATGCTGGCACAGTGCGTCCAATTCGGTTTCCGCATCGGCGAGGTATCCTGTCCGACGAAGTATTTCGAAGAGGCCTCGTCGATCAACTTCCGCAGAAGCGTGAAGTACGGCTTCGGCGTGCTGGGCACCTCGGTTCAGTTCAAGCTGCACAACTGGGGATTGACCAAGCTGCCCCGATTCAGCCCGGAAGGCAGGAAGCTGGAGCTCGATCCCGGAATGAATATCAAAGCTTCGCCGATGGTCAGCAGTAGCTAGGAAGCTAGTCCCGCAAACGGCCTGAGTGAAACTTCTTCCCTGCTCTCTTCGTATTACCAGTCGGAGCAGTTTGTTCCCGTGCGTACAATAGGGGAAACGGGATCCCACATTCTTCATGACGGCAGCATCGAAACAACGTAGACTTGCGCGCGGACATTTTCTGCGCGAGCCGGCGCTCATCGCGCTGCAGACCATGCGTGCGCACAAGTTGCGGTCGTTCTTGATGCTGCTGGGCATCATTCTGTCGGTGACGACGCTGATCCTGGTTGTCGCGCTCATCAGCGGGATGAATGAGTACTTCGCCAGCCGCGTGGCGAATCTCGGTTCTAACGTTTTTCTCATCCACAAGTTTCCGATTATTAGCGACTCCAAGGAACTGCTGAAAGCGACGCGGCGCAATCGCGATATCACCTGGGATGATTACGTGGCGTTGCGTGACAATCTCAAGCTGCCCAAGGCGGTCGGCGTTGAGGTGCGGCGGTCGGCCAACATTCGCAATGAGCGGCAAAACCTGGATGGTGTCGACCTGCGCGGCGTGACCGCAAACATCGGCGACATGGATGTGGAAGAGGTCGGAACTGGACGTTACATCACCGATAGCGACAATGAGCACCGCGACATGGTTTGCATGATCGGCGCCGACGTTGCCGACAAGCTCTTCGCCAACACCGATCCAATCGGCAAGATTCTTACGGTCGACGGGCAGGAGTTCGAGATTGTCGGCGTGGCCAAGCGCATCGGGAATACGTTTGGGCAGTCGCAGGACAATTTTGTCTACATCCCGATCCAGACCTGGCTGGCGATGTACGGCCGGAACACTACGCTCAGCGTTAACGTGCAGGCTCGCGGACCGGAGTGGCTGGGGCGCACGCAGGAAGAGGCGCGGATGCTGATGCGAGCGCGGCGGCATCTTCAGCCAAATGACGATGACAACTTCGGCATTCTTGGCAGCGACAGCCTGATGGGGCTTTGGAAGAATCTGACCGGCACGCTGGCGTCGGGAATGGTCGGACTGGTGTCGATCTTCCTGGTCATCGGCGGCGTGGTCATCATGAACGTGATGCTGGCATCGGTGACGGAGCGGACGCGCGAGATTGGGATTCGCAAATCCCTGGGCGCCAAGCGGCGGGATATTCTGCTGCAATTCCTGGTGGAATCGACGGTGATGGCGCTGGTAGGCGGCGCGATTGGCGTCTTCATTGCGTGGATGCTGGCGACAATTGTGCGCGCAACCACGCCTGTTCCCATGGCTGTGCCCGTTTCCGCGGTCGTGCTGGCGATCGGAATCTCGTCGGCGGTAGGAATGTTCTTTGGAGTATATCCAGCAAGAAAAGCCGCGAAGCTGGATCCCATCGAAGCGTTGCGGTACGAGAATTAGTTGTCAGTTGCTGGTTGTCAGTTGTCAGTTGCGTCTGAGACTGTCGCCGACGGTACTAAACTACAGCGAGGAGTTGCAGATAGCGACATCGGCTCTTCCTGCTGACGGGAATTGACTGACAACTGGACAACCGGCAACTGACAACTGCATTTATGCGTTTGCACTTTGGCGAAAATTCGAAGATGGCGCTGGAAACGGTTCGCGACCACAAGACGCGATCGTTTCTGACCGTGCTGGGCGTGGTGATTGGCGTCGCCGCGATGATCTTCGTCGCGTCGATCCTGGTTGGCCTCAGCCGGGATATCAGTGCCTTTCTCGACGACTATGGCACCAACACCCTGTGGGTTTTCCGCTTCGATCTCGGCATTTCATTCGGCCGAATGAGCGCCGAGGAGCGCAATCGCAAGCCGCTCACCGTCGACGACGCCCGGGCGATCCTGGCCGAGTGCCCGCACGTCAAGGCGGTCAGCTACGAGATCATGCCGCGGTTCACTCCCGGCGACGGGCCGCCTCCGCTGCGCGTGGCCCGGTATGGCAAGCACGAGATCACCAACCTGGATTACAGCGGTACTAACGCGGCGTATGGGGACGTGTACAATGCCACGGTCGTGCAGGGGCGCTTCTTCACCGAGTTCGAAGACGAGCATAGTGACGACGTCGCCGTCATCGGCTATGAACTCGATAAGAATTTTTTCCCGGCGCATAATGGCATCGGCCAAACCATCCTGGTGGATGGTGTGCCCTACCGCGTCATCGGTGTACTCGACAAACGCAAGGGCCAGCTTTTCAAGGATGAAACGGCCGACCGTACCGTTAAGGTTCCCTACAACAGCTATCACAAGCACTATCCCGCCCACGACGAAGTTTTCATCGGCGCCGAGGCCTATCCCGGCTTCAAAGATGCGGCCGAAGACGAGATTCGCGGACTGCTGCGACGCCGGCGTCACGTACCATTCAACAAGCCCGATAGCTTTGGTATCACCAGCCCAGAGGCGCTTGCCGAGCAGTTCCGCCAAATCATGAGCACGGTGGCGCTGATGACGTTCATTGTCAGCTGTGTCGGCTTGCTGGTTGGCGGCGTCGGCGTCATGAACATCATGCTGATGTCGGTGACCGAGCGCACCCACGAAATCGGTGTGCGCAAAGCGATCGGCGCTCGGCGCAGCGATGTTATCCGTCAATTCCTCACGGAGGCGGTGGTGCTCACCGGGCTCGGCGGACTTGCCGGAGTACTGGTGGGCGTGGGTGCGGCTGCTGCGCTGCCACTGGCCTTTCCGTCCATGCCAACGTCTGTTCCTATGTGGGCGGTCATCGTCGCTGTGATGATGGCGATGAGCGTGGGATTGTTCTTCGGCATGTATCCCGCGGTGAAAGCGTCGCGGCTGGATCCGGTCGAGGCGCTGCGCTATGAGTAGCTCGAATCGATGAAGACAGCCGGCATCATTGGGGGTCTGGGACCGGAATCGACTATCGATTATTACCGCTCCATCATCGCTCTCTATCGACAGAAGGTGGGCGATGGTTATCCTCCCCTCATCATCAATAGCCTCGACGTGGACAAGGCGCTGCGCCTGCTGGGCGCAAACGATCTGCAGCAACTCGCGGACTATTTTGCTGGAGCGTTGCGCCAACTCGCCGACGCCGGCGCCGATTTTGGATTGGTATCGTCAAACACTCCTCATGTTGTCTTCGATGAGGTGCAACGTCGCTCGCCGATCCCGTTGATCAGCATTGTGGAAGCAACCTGCGATGAAGTGAAGCGGCGAGGGCTGAAGTCCGTGAGCGTGCTCGGCACGCGATACACGATGAGTGGGCGATTCTATCCGGCGGTATTTGAAAAGCATGGCTTGCGGGTGATGGCGCCGTCGGGCGAGGAGCAAGCGGAGATCCACGACAGATATGTGAACCAGCTGCTCAAGGGGATTTTTCTGCCGGAGACACGCGCACGCCTGCAAGAGATCATCGCGACGCAAGTCGAACGCGATCGCGTGGAGGGCGTTATCCTTGCTGGAACCGAGCTGCCGTTAATTCTGAAGGACGAGATGATAGCTGGGGTTCCGCTGCTCCATACGACGCAGATTCACGTTAAGGCCGTGGTTGCAGGAATCTTGTCGTAACCCGAATTACACCTCTACGAAACGGTTCCCATCAACATGATCGGCGAGGTGGGCTTGTCGGAGCCTTCTTCCTTCTCAATCGTGATCGCGAAGGCTTTGGCCTCGACACCTTCCGGCATCTTGTGATCCATCATGATGGCGTTGCCGCGATCGTCGGGCTTGAAGACGCCGGCGGCGATGGGCGCGCCCGCGGCGGGGATGATCCACAGCTCGTAAGCTTTGCCTTCCGGCACGGGAGCCAGATTGCTGGCCATGAACATCATGCGCTTTCGCGAGGGGCTGTAGATGGCGGTGCCGCTGGGCTGGCGCGGCGACTTCTGCGGATTGAGCGAGACGTGCACAGCGTCAGGCGAGGTCAGCAGCTGCATCTCCTGATTCATGCGATCGAGCTGCGCGATCTGATCCTGATTGCGGTTGCCGAGTTCGGCGATCTCGTCTTTCAATCCAATGTTGTGGCGGACCAGCACCAGCGCAACCAGGAACAACCCTAGTGCAGCGAAACTCGGAATCAGAACGACCCAGAGGTTGCGTTGCCGAGCGGGCGACGGTTCAGGAGCGGAGACACCGCGAGGTTCAGCGGCGATGGCACGCATCAGACGCTCCTTGCTGCGCGCAGGCGGCTGCGGGCCACTGATGCTGAGGCCGAGCAACGCCAGATCGGCACGCATGGCGTGCAGCTCGCGGCGGCAGGCGGAGCAGGTCTGGAGATGTCCCTCCATTTCCTGCAGTTCGGAATCACTCAGCTCGTTGAGCGCGTAGAGCGTCAGATCCTCAGCGAATTGTTCGTGCGTCTTCATCGCAAATATGGGCTGTTCTGCGCTGTTCCTAATCCGCCCTTATGCCGCCGGGCTAAAGCCCGGCTCCAAACTTGAACTGCGCTAAACGCGGCGCTTAAGCGCCGCACTACCACCGGCCTGAAGGCCAGCACTACCAAAATCTTGCGATCAACCCTGCAATCCGGCACCCTTCGTCCCGCAGCTTCATCCGGCGAACTTGGATCGCAGATATTTCAGGCCGCTGCGAATTCGGGTTTTGATTGTACCTAAAGGCTGGCCGGTTTTCTCGGCAATTTCCGAATGGGTCAGCCCCTGAAAGAATGCTAACTCCAAAACCCCTCGCTGGTCAGGATTCATCTCGGCCAGCGCTGCGCGAACCTTCTCGACCACCAGCGTGCGCTCGGTCTCGTCGCGCAGATCGGAACCGCCGGCAATGACGCAATCTTCAATGTCGGTCTCCGGCCGCCGCTTGCGCAACCGGTCGATGGAGCGATGTCGCGCGATCACTGCCAGCCATGCCGTCAGGTTGCCGCGGCTGGCGTCAAAGGCGTCAGGATTACGCCACAGCTGTAGAAACACGTCCTGCAAAATGTCTTCCGCCGCAGCCGCATCCTGTAACACCCGCAGTGCGACCGCGTAAACGATTCTGGAATAGCGATCGTATAGCTCGGACATGGCCTGCTGATCGCCAGCGCGAATGCGCGCCACCAGCCGCATTTCATCGCCGGCATCGCCGCGGTTTACCGGGCTGGTTTCCATCGGCTCCATTCGTAGTACGGGTTTGCGGCAATCCGCAGATTGCGACCGAGGTATTTTACAGGTTCAGTCGACTGGAGATTCCCAAGGCGACCCGGAATCCGGCGGCAGATTCGGGCCGTACGTTACATAGAAGGCAGGGGGAAAGGTGGGGGTTGTTAGCCAGCGATTTCGGGTTAACGCTCACGCCGTGCACGCATCTCGCCTAACATCTCCTCGCGAACACCTTCGGCCAGCGCCGCGCGAATAGCCGGAAAGATCACTTCCTCTTCCATCTGCAAGTGAGAGCGGAAGATTTCGTCGAGGGCTTTGGTAATGGAACACATTTCGCCCGCAACCGCGTGCAGATTTTCGGCATTGCTCGCCACCAGAACCAGCAGCGGCTGCAGACGATCGAGCAGCTCGTCGATGGCCTGATGCTGCTCGTGCATGGCAGCCAGCGCGTGACTCATCCTCTCATCGGCAATGACGGCAAGCCGGGGCCACAGCGTGTCTTCCTCGTCAGCCTCATGCAACGGTAGTGAGACGGTGTAGTAGCGATGAACGCGCGCCGCCGTCTGACTGATATCGTCGGCGGTTGCGCCTTGCGCGTGCGCCAGCTTGACGGCCGCTCCTGTGAAGTGCCGGATGCGGTCGTGGCAGCCGGTCAGCAGATCGACTGCGTCTTCGGTCTTGGACCGGGGAGATGCGAGGGGAGAAATCTGGTTCAGCATGTAAGACCATTATCGCGCAGAAAATGGGGACCAGGGGCTGGAGATCAGGGATTAGCGGCTGCGTTGGCAGAGGGACGCGAGAGAATTTGCTTATCGAATAAAATCGAGTAAGCCGTTCTCAGGAACAACCGAATGCGCTTCTTACCGGTCGCTCTGGCGATCTCACTCGTTTTTCTATCCGCGGCTGCACGTGCGCAGAATACCGCCGCGCAATCTGATCCCTCTTCCGCGATCTCAACCGCGTCCGGCGCAGCTGACGATCCTGCTTTCGCCGGATTTCCTCCCGTGACCCAGGGCATGAAGCCGCCGAAGGCCACCTCGGCTCCGGACCCCAAGTTTCCCGATCTGCCCGCCGATGCCGAACCGCGCGGAACCGTCGTGATGCTGATTGGCGTGAGTGCGAAGGGCCACGTGGAAGCGGTCCGCGTGCTGCGCAGCGATGAAGCTGCTTTCGAGAAGAGCGCAGTCACGACGGTCAAGAAGTGGAAGTTCAAGCCCGCGGAGAAGGACGGACATCCTGTGCCCGTGCAGGTCACCGTGGAGATGAATTTTCAGCGGTAGGAATTGGAGGGTCATTTGCTGCGCAGGCTGCGGGCATTGAGGGAACGTCAGCAGCATAGCTATCCATGCGCGTTGCCCCGCCCTAGCCAACGTCAGGCTAGAACGGGGCACCCAGGTTTCTCCGTGGCTCTCTGTGTACTCAGTGGTGAAATAAGCTGCGTATTGTAAACTGATGGTACGGTTTCGACTCCCTCCGTTTCGCCGTTGAGCGCGACATCCTCCCACCCAAGCAAAACCGGCTTGAGTGGGGCACCCGCGTTTTCCGCATAACCCGAAAGGACAGCAGTTTGAGCACGAGTATTCGCAACATCGCCATCATTGCGCACGTTGACCACGGCAAGACCACGCTGGTGGACGCCATGCTGAACCAGAGCGGCATCTTTCGCGCCAACGAGACACACGTAGAGCGGGTGATGGATTCCAACGAGCTGGAGCGCGAGCGCGGGATCACGATCCTGGCCAAGAACACCGCGATCCTCTATCACGACGTCAAGATCAACATCGTGGACACGCCCGGCCACAGCGACTTCGGCGGCGAGGTGGAACGCGCGCTGAAGATGGTGGACGGCGTGATGCTGCTAGTGGATGCCAGCGAAGGTCCGCTGCCGCAGACGCGCTATGTGCTGAGCAAGGCGCTGGAAGCGAAGCTGCCGCCGGTGCTGGTGATCAACAAAATCGACCGGCCCGATGCGCGCCCGCAGGAGGTGCTGAACGAGATTTACGACTTGTTCATCGATCTCGACGCGACCGAGGATCAGCTGGATTTTCCTGTGCTCTACACCAATGCGAAGCTGGGCACAGCGACGGTCGATCCGAACAAGCCGGGACAGAATTTACGGCCGCTGTTCGATGCGATTCTGAAGACGATTCCCGAGCCGCAGGGCGAAGCTGATGGGCCGCTGCAAGTGATGGTGGCGAATCTCGACTACAGCGATTATCTCGGACGGCTGGCGATTGCGCGCGTCTTCAACGGCACGCTGCGCACCGGCGAAGACGTTGCAATTGCCAAGCGCGACGGCTCGCTGGAGAAGATCAAGATTACCAAACTGTTTTCGTTTTCAGGCCTGAAGCGGACGGACATCGTCGTGACCGAGTTGGGCGACATTGTTGCGGTCGCGGGCGTGACCGGCATCAACATTGGCGAGACGATCACGGATGTTGAGAATCCGGCGCCCCTGCCGGTGACTACCATTGACGAGCCGACGATCGCGATGCAGTTCATGGTCAACACCTCGCCGTTTGCAGGACGCGAGGGGCAATACGTAACGTCGCGCAATCTGCGTGAGCGGCTGACGAAGGAATTGCTGACCAACGTTTCGCTGCGCGTGGAAGACGCCGAGAATACCGACTCGTTCAAAGTGATGGGGCGCGGCGAACTGCAGCTGGCGATCCTGATCGAGATGATGCGACGCGAAGGATTTGAACTGGCGGTGGGCAAACCCGAGATCGTAACCAAGCACATCGACGGCAAACTGATGGAGCCGGTGGAACGGCTGACGGTCGACGTGCCGGAGTCGTTCGTGGGCGTGGTAATTGAGAAGCTGGGCACGCGCAAGGCGCAGATGCAGAAGATGCACAATCACGGATACGGGCGCGTGCGCATGGAGTTTGTCATCCCCAGCCGCGGGCTGATTGGCTTGCGCAGCGAGCTGCTGACCGACACGCGCGGAACCATCGTGATGAATTCGCTGTTCGACGGCTACACGGAGTGGCAGGGCGAGATTCCACATCGTGTAACCGGCGCGCTGGTGGCCGATCGCGCGGGAACGACGACGGCGTATGCGCTGTGGGGATTGCAGGAGCGCGGCGAGCTGTTTGCTGGGCCGGGCGTCGAAGTGTATGAGGGAATGGTGATCGGCGAGAACTCGCGCGACAACGATCTGGATGTGAATGTGGTCCGCGAGAAGAAGCTGACAAACATGCGGGCGTCGACCGCGGATGAGGCGATCCGGCTGGTGCCGTTCAAGAATTTGAATCTGGAGCAGGCGATCGAGTTCATTGCCGACGATGAGCTGGTTGAGGTGACGCCGCACAAGTTGAGGTTGCGAAAGAAGATTCTGCAGGCGAATCGCAGACCGCGGAAGAATGCGCAGCCAGCGACAGTGCAGGCGGAATAAACATCCACCCATCCAAGCAAAACCCGCTTGGGTCAGGCACCCCGCAGGGGCTAAAGCCCTTTTATTGTTGTTCTGGTCGGCACGGCTGAAGAGGCTGCGGAAAAATGCGTAATACAGCTTGTGTGCCGTCGGCTGAAGCCGACTCAGACAAGGAAATAAACGGCTTGGACGCTGGCCTGAAGGCCAGCTCTACCGGAAATCACTGCTGTGCCGCGCGAGAGACGACACGGCGCGCTGCTCACCGGGGCTGGCGCTGCGATTGAACTCGAAGGCCGCGTTGATCAATGCGATGTGCGAGAGCGCCTGCGGGAAGTTGCCCAACTGACGCTTCGCTCGGGGATCGTATTCTTCCGCGAGCAGGCCGACGTCGTTGCGCAGCGTCAGCAGGCGCTCAAACAATTTGCGCGCGTCATCCGCTCGGCCGAGCATTCGCAGGGCGCTCACCATCCAGAAGCTACATGCCAGGAAGACGCCTTCGCCGGGCGGCAGGCCGTCGTCCGTCTTATCGGTGCGATAGCGCAGAACCAAGCCATCGATCATCAGGTGCTTCTCGATGGCTTCGATGGTACCGCGCACGCGGGGATCGTCGTAAGGCAGGAAGCCGACCTGGGGAATCAGCAGCAACGAGGCGTCCAGTTGATCGGAGCCGTAGGCCTGCGTGAAGGCGCCGAGGCGCGGGTTGTAGCCTTTCTCGCATACGTCGGCGTGGATGCGGTCGCGCAGCGCGCGCCAGCGTTGCACATCGATGTCCACACGAAAAGTTTCCGCGGCCTTGACCGCGCGATCGAAGGCTACCCACGCCATCACCTTGGAATAGGTAAAGTGCTGCGGGCCGCCGCGGACCTCCCAGATACCCTGGTCGGGCTGATCCCAAATCTTCTCCAGATGCTCGTTCAGGGCCTGGTGCAGGTTGACATCATCGTCGCTGGGAGGCATACCGGCGAGATGCGCCTGGAGCATGGCATCGTTCACCTCGCCGTAGCAGTCGAGTTGAAGCTGCTCGGAAGCGGCGTTGCCGACGCGAACTGGCTTGGAGTTTTCATATCCGCTCAGCCACGGGACTTCCCACTCCATCAAGTGCCGCTCGCCGCGAATGCCGTACATGATCTGCACCTGATCGGGACTTCCGGCTACCGCACGCAGCAACCAATCGCGCCAGGCAAAGGCCTCTTCGGTGTAGCCCGCGTTCATGAGGGCGAGCAGCGTGAACGTCGCATCGCGCAGCCAGCAGTAGCGATAGTCCCAGTTGCGCTGGCCGCCGATGCATTCCGGCAGCGAGGTCGTCGGCGCGGCGACGATACCTCCGCTGTGGCGATAAGTCAGCGCCTTCAGCGTGATCAGCGAGCGCTCCAGTTCGCCGGCGTATTCGCCGTGAAGATGGGCGCGACTGGTCCAGTCCTGCCAGAAACTGAGCGTGTGACCCAGGAGCTGTTGGCAATCAATCGGGTGAGGAAGCTTGTCGTACGAAGGCCGGTAGGTGAGCATGAAGGCCAGGGATTCACCTTCGGCGATGGTGAAGTCGCTGACGGTTTTCAGATCCTCGCCGCGCAGCGGGGCTTGCGTGCGCAGCACGACCATGTCGGGACCGGCGATGGCACGCAGGGCGCCGTCGTCCATGCGGGTGACCCAGGGGACGCTGCGGCCATAGTCGAAGCGCAGGGCCAGTTCCATGTGCATGTCAACGTGGCCGCGAACGCCGCGCACGATACGGATGACATCAGGATTGCGGTCGCGCAGGGGCATGAAGTCAGTCAGGGTGACGGAGCCGGTATCGGTCTCGAAGGTAGTTTCGAGGATCAGGGTGTGGTCCAAGTAACGGCGCGAGGAGCGGGCGGTAGCTTTCGGAGCGATTGACCAGTGACCGTTGTCCTCAGTGCCCAGAAGGGCGGCGAAGCAGGCAGGTGAGGCAAAGGTGGGCCAGCAGAGCCAATCGATGGAGCCGTCGCGGCTGACGAGAGCCGCGGTTTCGCAATCGCCGATGAGGGCGTAGTCCTCGATGGGAGTGGGCATCGGATAATGAGATGCGCGAAGGATGGTAGAAGGACGAAAAACTGCCCTAGCCAAAGGATGGCTAGAACGGGGCACCCAGCTGCTGTGACCCGCGTTTTCCACGGCTATCAACAGGCCGCCCGCGTTTCTCCACAGCTTTTTAGCAGGCGGAGTCGGGATTGGTATAGGACAGGCACAGCGAATCGGTCACACTAATCAACATGGCGAACCCCGGGGATTTTGCGCATAGCTTGAAGGAGCAGGCGGACATCGTCCGGATTGTGGGCGAGTACGTCAAGCTGCGCAAAAGCGGGGCGCAGAATTTTCAGGGGCTGTGCCCGTTTCATCAGGAGAAGACGCCGTCGTTCTCGGTGCATGCCACGCGGCAGTTCTTTCATTGCTTCGGCTGCGGGACGTCGGGCGACGTCTTCGCATTCGTACAGAAGATTGAAAACATCACCTTCCCCGAAGCCGTGCGGTTGATCGCGGAAAAGCTTAAGATCCCGCTGCCGAAGATGAGCTATTCGTCGCCCGAGGAGGCGCGCGCTGCTGGACTGCGCGGCGGGCTGATCGATATACAGGAGCGCGCCTGCGCGTTCTTTCAGGAGCAATTGCGGCGGCCGGAGGGCGCGCACGCGCGCGAGTATCTGGCGTCCCGTGGTCTGACGGCGGAGCAGATTGCCGCGTTTCGCATTGGTTTTGCGCCGGACACCGGATTCGCACTGCGTGACATGTTGCGGAGGCAGTTTGATGAGGAGGCGCTGAGGGAGTCGGGGCTTTTCAGTTGGAAAGAGAAGAATCAGTTGCCAGTAGCCAGTAGCCAGTTGTCAGAGGAAGGCTCGGCCGACTCACAGCCAACCGACAACCGACAACTGACAGCTGCCTACTCGAAGTTTCGCAATCGGGTGATGTTTCCCATCAGCAATGAGTCGGGGAAGGCCATCGCGTTCACCGGCAGGACGCTGTCAGCCGATGAGAAGGCCGGGCCGAAGTATCTGAACTCGCCGGAGACGCCGATCTATTCGAAGTCGCGGGTGCTGTTCAATCTGGACAAGGCGAAAGACGCGATTCGCAAGCTGGATTACGCAATCCTGGTCGAAGGCCAGATGGACTGCATCGCGGTTTATACGGCAGGATTCCACAACGTGATTGCCAGCTCGGGCACGGCGTTTACCGAGGTGCAGGCGCGGTTGCTAGGGCGGTTCAGCAAGAACATCGTGGTGAATTTCGATCCCGACACGGCGGGAGCGGCGGCGGCGGAACGGTCGCTGGCGTTGCTGATCAGCGAGGATTTCCAGATCAAGGTGCTGACGCTGGAGAGCGGCTTCGATCCGGATCTCTTCATTCGCCGTAAAGGTGTGCCGGCGTATGCCGACGCGTTGGCGCATTCGCAAAAGTACTTCGACTATCTGGTCGATCGCGCGCGGGCGCTGCATCCGGTGCGCACACCGGAGGGCAAGGTGAAAGCCCTGAATTATTTGTTGCCACACATTCAGCGGGTGCCCAGCCGGATTGTGCGCGACGAGTGGGCGAATGAGATTTCGCAACGGCTGGGGATTGATTCGGCGGTGCTGCGGCAGGAGTTGCGGCACGCGGCGGGATCGCGAGCCACCTCGCGAGTGAGGGTTGCCGCCGGCGGGTTGACCGATGCCGAGCGCGTGCTGGTGCGGGCGCTGGCGAGCCAGGACCTATCACAGGCTCCGCTGAGCAGCAGCCGTGAAGGTCAGGACCTGGACTTTGAGCCGGCGCGGCAGGCGCACTTCGCGTTGAGCGGCGAGCGGTTGCACGAGGGGTCGTCGGCGGAGACGCTCATCAACGTACTGCTGTTGGCGCATGAGCAGGCGCTGGACCCGATGGCGCTGCCGCTCGAGGAGGCGGATCGGGGGTTGCTGGCGGCGATCCTGATGGAGGAGCACGAGGAACTGACGCCGGAGTTGCTGGAGAGCGCGATTCGGTCGCTGCGCCGGCGGCGGGGACAGCGAGAGTTGGAACAGTTGCAGCGGCGGGTGAAAGAGTTGGAGGCAAAAGAGGACGTGATGTCGCGGGCGCAGCTGGCGCAGGAGAAGCTGCGGCTGCGGCAGGCGATGCGGTCGTTGCAGGAAAGTCAGGCGTGAGGGCGCACGAGGGGCACCCAAGTTAACGTCCAACACTTTCGAATGGGTGCGCGTTGCCCGAGATCCAGTTGTGGCTTGAGTGAGGGGTCGTTACCTACGAACCCACTCATCCCAAACGAAGGGATGAGTGGGGCACCCGGGCCTTTACCGACACCCAGGTCTCGAAGACTGCGAGACCTGGGGCACCCGCGAGATAGGGGTCCTTCCACTCAGCGCTGAAGCGCCTCGCTCAGGATGACAGTGTTTGATACTCGAAGAATAACGATCCGATGAGCAGCGGTAAGCATCTAGCTGTTTCACTGCAAAGATCAACTGAAGAGCTTATGCCTGATATCTCGCTTCTCGATATTTCAGGCTGAACAATATCGCCACAACGGCCAAGACGAGCGGACAGATCACGCTCGCTTCGGGACCCACCGTTCCTCCCGTCAGCCACCGTGCGCCGTTCAAAGTCACAGTGAAGAGGTTGTGCGACGGGGTAAATCCGCTGTTGGGCACCCCATAAAAGAAGGTCTGGCCCCAGTCATAGCCAAGGTGAAAGCCCACCGCGCACCATAGAGTTCCGGTTCGCCGCAGAAACAAACACAACAACAGTCCAAACGCCACGACCGACAGCGCACCGAATATGGTTTCTCCTTTATTGCTCAGGTGGCTATACCCGAAGAGAGCTGAGGACACCGCTGCTGCGGGCCAAAAACCTATGCCCGTAGTCAGCGTGAACTGCGCATACCCGCGAAATAGAAACTCCTCCGCTATGGCTGATAACAGGAACGCCCCGCCCCAGGCAGCCGCCGACATCAGAATCGTCGTGCCATGAATGGCAGGGCTCGCGATCTGAAGGCCATGCAGCAGGTAAATGATGAGCACGGTTGCGCTGCTGGCGAGAAATCCGACCCATAGACCCAACCACAGGTGCTTCGTCAGTCCTGGTTGCAAGGGCAGGCCATACTGACCGATCTTGCGTCCTTCGATTTTGCTCATGACCCATGCAGCCACGGCAACGATGAATATGAAGAAAGCATCCTGCACGGCGACGCTCGAGGGCGTGAACTTCTCGGGGGCAAATCCAGCTGGGATCAGAAATCGGATGATAATGGCACGCGCACCCGCGCCCATCGCGACTAGCATCAGCAGGAAAATCAGCAGCCGCCATGCGGCGCGCAATCCCCTGGGCCCAATAAACAACGCTGCTAGACCGACGGGGTTGCTGTCCATCATCGTCTCCTTCTTGAGCGCTTGGTCCGCATAAACTGGCTGCATCCGCCGCCGTTCCTACTACGCACAGGTTTGCCGGAAAGTTTCAGATTGCCCGTCAGAGTAGGCCGGATTGAGAGTTGCTTCCAGTTCATAATTCTCATGATTAACTTGCGTGATGAGCAAGTTATGACTAATCCGGATGCACGCGAGGCTTTACGGTTACCCAGGTCTCGGAAACCGCGAGACCTGGGCCACCCGGCAGTCATTCGTGCTTTTCGAATGAGTGGGCGTTGTCCGAGATCCAGTTCTGGCTTGAGTGAGGGGTCGTCTCCTACACACCCACTCATCCCAAAGGACGGGATGAGTGGGGCACCCGGCGATAACCATCCAGTTAACCGTGATAACCCTATAGTTAACCATGGAACGCTGAACCCAAATTCACAGCCCAAACATCCAATTCTGTAGCGGTTACGCGTGAGATGCAGCTAATGGTGCGGGCATCAGGGCAAAGCTCGAATCTGGTAACCAAGCGATATTTCGCAAGCGCAAGAAAAGGCTAGGTGGCGGGCCTGGTCTTATGATAAAATCTGAAAGTTTCTGCATATGCCGGTACGGCCAGTACCGCTCCCGCCGCAGTGTGCACACTAACCCGCGCCTCTCAGGTTGGCGCCAACGGTAGAGGAATTCCGCTTTGGCTCTTGACGATAAGTTTGACGATATCAAAAAACTGATCGATGTGGGCAAGGAGAAAGGTTACCTCACGTACAACGAGGTGAACGATCTCATCCCGCACGATATGCATTCCCCCGACGACCTCGAGGACTTGCTGACCACCATCGGCACGCAGGGCATTGACGTGCTCGAAGGCCCCAAGATGGGTGGCGACAAGAAGTTTGAGGACATAGAAGCCGGCGAGGACATGGAGCTCGATCTCTCGCCCGGCACGCTGGAAAAAACTAACGACCCGGTCAGGATGTATCTCCGCGAGATGGGCACAGTTCCGCTGCTCACTCGTGAAGGCGAAGTGGAGATCGCGAAGCGCATCGAGCGCGGCCAGCTGCGCGTGCTGAAGGCGCTGTCGCGTTCGCCGATCGTCATCCGCGAAATCATTGCGGTGGGCGAGGACCTGAAGCGCGGCGTGCGCTCCATCAAAGAGATCGTGCTCTTCGACGAAGAGGAGATCACCGAAGAGGTGGTGCTGAACCGGCTGCAGGAGATGACCGGCCGCATCGACGAGCTCAATAAGCATTACAAGAAGGCGACTCAGCTGGCCGAGAAGCTGGCCGACATCCCGCAGAAGAAGCGGCCGCGCGATCATCGCCGCTATCGCTGGACGCTGGGACGCGAGCAGATCATGGTCTCGCGCTCGATTCGCAAACTGGGCTTCACCAACAACGAGCGCAAGCGGCTGATCGATCGCGTCAACAAGACGGTCGACAGCATGCGCGGGCTCGACAAGCAGGCGACCAACTTCGACAAGCGCGCGGAAGCGACGCGCTCCGAAGAGCAGAAGAAAGAATATCGACGCCAAGCGCGGCAGATCCGCAGCGATCTGGAGCGCATGGAGCACGACGCGGGCGCGAGTTTCGCCGAACTGAAGCGCACGCAGCGCGAGATCGTGCAGGGCGACGTCGATGCCGAATACGCCAAGCGCGAGCTGATCGAAGCTAACCTGCGACTGGTGGTTTCGATCGCCAAGAAGTACACCAATCGCGGACTGCAATTCCTCGACCTGATTCAGGAAGGCAACATCGGCCTGATGAAGGCGGTGGACAAGTTCGAGTATCGTCGCGGCTACAAATTTTCAACCTACGCGACGTGGTGGATTCGTCAAGCCATCACCCGCGCCATCGCCGACCAGGCGCGCACCATCCGCATCCCGGTCCACATGATCGAAACGATCAACAAGCTTATCCGCACCTCGCGGCAGCTGGTGCAGGAACTGGGACGCGAGCCAACGTCGGAAGAGATCGCCAAGCGCATGGACATTCCGGTGGCCAAGGTGCGCAAGGTGCTCAAGATCGCCCAGGAGCCGATCTCGCTGGAGACGCCGATTGGCGAGGAAGAAGATTCGCATCTCGGCGACTTCATCGAGGACCGCGCGGTGGTCTCGCCGGCCGAAGCGGTGATCAACGTCAACCTCAAGGAGCAGACCGCGCAAGTGCTGCGCACCCTGACTCCGCGCGAGGAGAAGGTGATCAAGATGCGCTTCGGGCTGGAAGACGGCAGCGAACACACGCTCGAAGAAGTCGGCCAGTCGTTCGCAGTCACCCGCGAACGCATCCGCCAAATCGAGGCGAAAGCGCTCCGCAAACTGCGTCATCCCTCGCGCTCCCGCAAGCTGCGCGCGTTTATGGATGGCGTGCACGACTGAGAACCAGTTGTCAGTTGCCGGTTGTCAGTTGTCAGCTACGACAGCCGGCCGCGCGGACGAGGTAGAGCGAACCTTCAGGTTCGCGTCAGCGCCGTTGAAGGGTGGAAGAGCCGGCCTTTAGGCCCGCGTCACGCGGCTAATCGAAAGATGGGCTTTGGCCCCGGCGGGACGCGACCAGCGTCCCGTTTTTCTTTTGAGCGACGCTTACGACTGACAGGCCAGTGATGCGACCGCGACTAAGCGCTTCGTATCAGAGCACGACTTTGCAGGCCGCGGGAAAAGTCCCTTTTCAGCCGCCTTGTGTCAGGGCACGACTTTAGTCGTGCCGATAAGGCCCTCCACTCCTCCCCACTCCGAGCGGGCTTCAGCCCGCGAGGGAAGCGCGGCTTGGTGCGTGACCCGGGCGATTGGAAGTGGAGCAGTTTTCGTCATTACGCCTTCCGCGAGATGGGTGTGGTGGAGATTGAATCGGAGTGGACGGGAAGAGATCGCGAGCTCAAAGTGACGGGCGGCCAGCCCCGCGTGTTCCTCTGCCCGAGTTAGGCTGGTGTCGGGTTAGGTTGATGTCGGGTTAGGTCGGTGCCCCAGGTTCGCCCTTCGTTTGGACTAACCTGGGTCCGTGCGCTAGCACCTTCCCGAACCCAGGTTAGCGTCCAAACGATGGACGCGAACCTGGGGCACCAGGCACCAGGCCCCGTTTTTCTTTGATCGGGAACGGGAATCCACTTTCTCAATTGACCAATGGGCGAAAAAATGGCGAAATAGGAAGTATGAACCTTCGGCGCCGCGACGTTCTAAGACGTGATGAAGTCGGCATCTGGTCGGAGCTGAAGCTCGAGATCCTAAGAAAATACGCCACGGCTTATTCCCAAATACTCAGCAGCAAGAGGCTGCATCATTGGTACATCGACGCATTCGCGGGAGCGGGAACGCACATCGCCAAGCGAACAGGAGACCTAATTCCTGGTAGCCCTCTGAACGCTCTCAGTATTCAACCGCCGTTCGAGAAGTACTACCTCATCGATCTTAATCGAGCGCGTAGCGCAGAGCTTCGGAACCTGACGGCGGACAGACCGGACGTCGAGGTTCGTTCCGGCGATTGCAATACAATTTTGCTTAGCGATGTGTTTCCACACGTAAAATACGAGGATTACCGGCGAGCCCTCTGCATACTGGATCCGTATGGCTTACACCTTAACTGGACCGTGGTTGCAGAAGCAGCGAAGCTCGGCACCGTTGAAATATTCCTTAACTTCCCAGTGCTCGACATGAATCGAAACGTCCTGTGGCGAAGGGAAGGGGCGTCTCCGCGCAACATCAAACGGATGAACGCCTTCTGGGGAGATGAGTCCTGGCACGACGCTGCATACACCACAACGCCGAATCTGTTCGGCGATCTTGAGCGAGAAAAGCAATCCAACGAAGCTATCGCGGAGGCGTATCAGGACCGCCTCCGCAACGTGGCAGGGTTCAAATACGTACCGCAACCGGCACCCATGCGAAACTCGAATAATGCAGTCATGTACTACCTCTTCTTCGCCGCTCAGCAACCGGCGGCTGACAAGATAGTAACGTCGATTTTAGATGCTTATAGAAAGCGTGGACTGTTGCGTGGCTGAGCATTCCAAGATCGAGTGGACGGATGCAACTTGGAATCCTGTTCGCGGCTGTACGAAAATCAGTCCGGGCTGCACGCATTGTTATGCCTCGGTATTTGCGGAGCGCTTCCGGGGAGTAAAAGGCCATCCGTACGAGCAGGGATTCGATCTCCGTCTAGTTCCGGAGAAGCTTACCGAACCTCTCAAATGGCGATCGCCCAAACGCGTTTTCGTCAATTCAATGAGCGATCTGTTCCACGAGAATGTCCCCGACGACTACATCGCCTCCGTGATCGAAACGATGTTGCGAGCGGACTGGCACACCTACCAAGTGCTGACCAAACGATCCGCCCGGATGTGCGACCTCTTAAGAACGCGGTTCAAGGCCGTTGCCAACAAGCCTCATATCTGGTGGGGGGTGAGTGTCGAGAACAGAAAACACGGATTGCCCAGAATTGAGCATCTGCATTCAGCGCCCGCTACGATTAAGTTCTTGTCGATCGAACCGCTTCTGGAAAACTTGGGTCCGATCGATCTATCAGATATTCACTGGGTCATCGTCGGCGGTGAAAGCGGGTTCGGAGCGCGAGAGATGCGGCGCGAATGGGTCGTTTCAATCCGGCGTCAATGCCGCCAATATGGCGTGCCGTTCTTCTTCAAGCAATGGGGTGGCGTTCGTAAGAAGCAACGCGGCCGTCAACTGGACGGGCGTACATATGACGAAATGCCCGTCATCCACTCGTCAGAGAATTCCAGCCTCTCGCTGTCTGCTGCGGTCTAACTTTCGGCCCGCATCTTTAAGCATTTTGGTCTCCCATCCGCTGCGCCAAACATGGCGTAACGGTTAGTCCACCCGCTAGCTTACAATTCCCTCTTAACCATGACCGCAGACCAGTATCTACACGGAATCCTTCTGCGTGAAGCGGTGGATGCGGGCCCAAACTCACCGCTACTTGGCGTGCAAACTATCGTAATGCCCACCCTGCGGCAAATGGGCAGGAGACAACCTGATTGGTGTCTATCCCAGAGGTTCTTTCATGAAAGGCACTGCCTGGTGCCCCAAGTTCGCCCTTCGTTTGGGCTAACCTGGGTCCGTGCGCTAGCACCTTCCCGACCCAGGTTAGCGTCCAAACGATGGACGCGAACCTAGGGCACTGGGCATCGGGCTGACTACGCCGCCGATTGCGCGGCTCTCTTATACGCCGGGGCGAACACCTCCCGGGCAAATTGTGCGAATGTCACTTTGCCGGTGCGTTTTTGATCGCCTTGGAATGGCCCTTGTATTCTGCGGTATGCCTCCTCCATTTCCACCAATAGCCCTGCCATCTCCGGCGACATTCCGGCCTGGCCCATTGCGGCTTTCAACTTGTCGCCCGGGATGGTGACCACATGAATTTGTCGGTCGACGGCCTGGCCTGCAATGCGAGCCCACTCGTCGAGCGAGAGCTCCTGCGGGCCTACGATATCGATGACGTGGTGGCCGTCGATCGGTTTGAGCAGGAACTCTGCGGCAACCTCAGCGATGTCCTGGGTGGCGATGAATGGCGCTTTCTCCGATCCCTGGAGCGTCGTGTAGATGGCCCCCTGCGCGATGATCGTCGGCATCGAGAAGAACAGGTTCTCCATGAACTCGTTCGGGCGCAGCGAGACGATGTTCTTGCCGGCAGCACGGAACTTCTCTTCCGTTTCGTAGTGGCCAACAATCGGCCCCGTGCCACTGGGCAGGAACGCTCCTGCGCTCGAAAGCTCAACCACATGCAACTCGGGATGCCGGCGGATAACGCTGGCTCCAGCCTCGGCCATGCGTCGGGCCATGCCCAACGGATCGTGCGAGGTCATGTCTGCAGGGGTCAGCCAGAACAGTGCGTCGGCGCCACGCACCGCCTGCTCAACCAGAGCGGGGTCGTTGTGTTCACCAGCGATGACTTTCGCGCCGCGGCTGGTTAGGTGTTTTACTTTTTCAGGATGTCGGGCTATCAGAGTGACATCGGACTTGCGGTCAAGAAGTATGTTGGCGAGTTTGCTGCCGATTTGGCCGGTAGGAGTGGTTACTGCAATCCTCATAAAATTTTCTCCTTACCGTGCAAGATGTGCAGGCTTTGTCTCTCGGTTCAGAAAAAGGCAGCTCCTTACCGGTCAGACGGTCCAGAAACGCCGATTTGCTCCGGTCGTAATCAGGGAACGGAGCCTGGTGCCCCGGGCCATGCTCATCTCTGAGCAGAGGCCGGATACTTTCATCCAGCTCTCAGATATTCCGAGGGAGTGATAATGCGCGTTCCCTTGTACGCGCCGAGAGTCAGCAAATCCTTGTCACCTGCAATCAACAAATCCGCCTTCGCAAGAGCGGCGCACTCCAGAAACATATCGTCGCCCGGATCACGGCATTCCTTTGCCGTGCCTCGAATCTTCACACGGATGCCGCGCGCCAGAATTACTTGCAGCGCCGCTGTTGCCCGAGGTTGTTCCCAGGAGAGCTTTTCCGTTAGGACGCGCACAATCTCCGCGTCAATCTCATCGCAGGTGGCGATCACGTCTTCGCTTATAGCTTTTTCGAGCGCCCGCGTCGGCGTGCCGCGATGTTTCGCAAACTGAAGCGCGGAAATCCAGACGTTGGTGTCGATGACGACGATCACCCGTTAGACGGCACCCTGCGGCGTGGCTTCTCGGCACGCACTTCTTTAATGAGCCGGGGAACATCGGCCTCGGTGTAGCGCTTCGGATTGCGGCCAGCCGCATACTCGCCCAACTCATCCAGTGTCCGCCGCGCCTGCTGCGCGGAATAGGTGCGAAAGGCTTCCCGGAATAGTTCGCTCATAGTGCGGCTTTCCCTCCGTGCCAGCGCCTCAGCCCTTCGTGCAAGTTCGGGAGGGAGGCTGATCGTGTAGACCTTCGATTTCCTTGCAGTAGCAGTCGCCATACCAAAATATTACATTGTAATGGATTCCATTACAATGTACGGGGCCTGGTGCCCCAGGTCTCGCGGTTTCGAGACCTGGGCGTAGCGCAACCGGCAATCGGCGCCGCTTTACGGCGAGTACTCCCAGACCATGCCATCGTTTCCGGGGCCGCAGCTCGCGGTTGTGCCGTAAAGATTGCCCTTGGCATCCACGGTGAGGTTCTCAAAGGTCGAAAGGCCGCCCGTATTACTAGTCCAGATTATTTGCCAGGGATAGGTAGTACTCCCGATCACACCGCAATAGGCATAGCCAGTTGGGTACCAATAGGCTAACCCGTTCGCAGCCGCATAGAGCTTCCCTGTGGGATCGACGGCCAACGCCGAGAACCAGCTCCACGACCCGTTCGAAGAACAAAATCCCCAGTCACTGCTGAGTACATTTAGAAAGTAGACGCCACCGGGAGGCGACAGCTCGAAAATCAAACCCTCCGTATACAGCCCCCAACAATCTGCGCCGCCATCGCTGTTACATGTACTGAAGCCATAAAGATTGCCATGGCTGTCTTGAATCAGGCCTCCAGGGTATTCTCCATCCGTCTCGCTGCCGGTGAAACTGTAGAGGACGTTTTCCGTCCAGCCGCCAGCCAACGGCACGAGCTGGAAAACCACTCCCAGCTGATACAGGCCGCCACCGGCCGTGCCGTACAGGTTCCCGTCAATGTCCAGCACCAGGCTACTGGGTCCTCCGCCGTCGTTTCCTCCAGTAAAGCTGTAGAGGATCTTCTCCGTCCAGCCCCCCTGCGACGGCGAAAGCTCAAAGATCGCACCGGCACCATAGGCTCCCCCGTTGCCTATTCCGTACAGATTGCCGGCTGAGTCGAAGGTTGTGACTATGCCATCCCATGCGTCGGTGTTGCCTGTAAATTGATAGATTGTGGTCTCGTCGGGACTGCACAGCGCGTTGGTGCAGGCGTTGGCAGGTGGTGTCACCTTATAGATGAGCCCGCAGTACGATGTTCCGCAGTTCTGTATGCCGCCGCTCGCGGCGCCGAAGAGATCCCCTTGGGGACCGACCATGACGCCGCTCGGACTGCTTCCCTTGCTGCCGCCCAGGAAGTTGTACAGCGAGCTGACAAACCAGTTGCCGGCCCTCTGCGACAGCTCATAGAGCAATCCCTGCGCATAGCTACCGGCAGCGGAAAGCGTCCCATAAACGTTGCCCTTCCGGTCGATGGCCACGCCAGAGGGGTAATTCGACCCCGTAAATTGGCCGAGATCACGCAGCTCATACAACCGTTGTTGCGAACCAATGGAGCAGGGAGTGGTACTGGTCGTGGTCGTCGCGCTGCCCAGGATGGTGAACGCTTCCGACGGGATCGAGCCGACCGAATTCTCCGAAGCCAGCGATGGACAGCCTGAGCCTTGGCATCCCACCCCAGAATTTTCATCCCAATAAACCGGGTCGCCGTTGGGGACGCTGGCGTTCTGCAGATTTACCCAGTAGGTTCCCGCATTCAGCGTGGGCCCGCTGAAGGTGCCCGTCTCAGCGCAGACGTTGTAGCCGTACTGATTGCTGGTACAGCTTCCCTGCGTGAAGTTCACCGTCTGATCGAAGTAGCTTGTTCCGCTATTCTCGCCAGAGGTAATCGAGATCTCGACCGACGTCAGCGTGTCGCCGGAAAACAGCCACGCGCCAAAACTCATGCCGGTGATGGGAGTCTGATCGTTTGTGATCGTGAAGCTGTCGCTGACGATAAACCCGAAGTTGATCGTCCACGCGTCGGTATTGCCGTTGATGGGCCCGTTGTCGTAGATGTCGCTGCTGTCGAGCGGACCGCGGCGAGCCTTTGCCGGTTGCATCGCGGAAGTCTTCGGCGGAGCCACTCGCTTCAAGGGATGAGCCAGTCGCGATGCGTACTGCGGCATCTTCGCCGCCTGCACCGCGGTCGGAGGAACCGAACTCTGTGCGAAAGCTGGGATCGCGATAGCCGCGATCATGAAAATCACGATCGCTACCAGGAAGATTGTGCGGAAGATTGAAGTTGGAGCTTGCCCTTTGCAATGCATCGGCTTGTCCTCCGGGCAGAACGATTCAGACTGAATGTGGACGCAGCAAAACCGTAGGCGCAGCTATAGAGTTCGGGGCAAAGGAAGAGAGCTCTTGAATTGTTCCGTCGGGGCGCGAATCGAATCGGAGAAAGCCAGGGATCCCTCTCCCGAGACACCCGTAAGCATTGCATACTCTCCGCCGAACATGTGTCAGTGATGGGCGGCGCAGAGCCCGGTGATAATGAAAAATCCAAGTGACTTCAAGCCAAAGCCCCACCCAAGGCGAACAACCTGAGTGGGGCTCTTAACAAGCTTGCTAATCGCGACTGGCAACTGGCTACTGCCTCACGGCGAATACTGCCAGATCATGGGGGTGTTCCTCTGCAGGGTTCCGAAGCCACAACCTGAGGTGCCGTAGAGGTTGCCATCGGCATCCGACGTTAGGTTCCCAAAAATGCCGGCGCGACCGACTACCAGTGGTGTTTGCAACCCGACGGCCACGACCTCGCCGCAATTATGAATGGTATAGCAGTAATCGCCGCACCACGACACATGCGCACCGTTTTCCGTGGCATACAGATTCTCTGCCGCATCCAATGCCAGGCTGGTAAAGGCGACATCGCCTGATATATTGCAAACCTCTTCGTCGGCTTTGGCGTCGGCGACTACGTTGAATTGCCAGCCGTTACCCGAGGGGGACAACCCGAAAATCACACCAACATACTCAGGCGTATTTTGAAGGCAGCCGGTCTCAACGTAGCCTTCACAAACACTGATCCCATTGAGACCACCTGACCTGTACTGGATCAGACCATAGGGGCCCCAGCCATCCGAGCCGCCGGTGAAGGCGTAAATGACATTTTCCGTCCACCCGCTTCCTGACGGGACTAATTGGAAAACTACGCCACACCATCCGCCGTACCCGTAGTCACAATTGTAGCTATCGTTGCCGCCCAACGATGTCGTTCCATATAGATTCCCGTCGTGGCCCAGCAGCAGGCTGGTGGGATATCCGCCATCGCTACCTCCAGTGAAGCTGTAGAGGATCTTCTCCGTCCAACCTCCCTGCGAGGGCGAAAGCTCAAAGACAGCCCCTTGCCCATTGGCACCGGCGTTACTTGAGAAGCCGTACAGGTTGCCGGCTGAGTCGAAGGCGGTTACACTGCCGTCCGCTGCGTCCGTGGGCCCCGTGAACTCATAGATGGGCGTCTCGTTCCAACTGCACAATGCCGTCGCGCAGGGGACTGCGCCCGGAGTCGCCTCATAGATCAACCCGCAATAAGTCTGCCCGCCGTAATAGCTACAGTTCAGGAGGCCGCCATCGGCCGCGCCATAAAGATTTCCTCCCGGTCCCACGATGACGCCGTTCGGGCCGCCTCCAGCGCTGCCTCCCAGGAAGCTGTACAACGAGCTGAGGAACCAGTGTCCGGCCTTTTGTGTGAAGTCATACAGCAGGCCCGCGCCATAGCTGCCGCCGTTATCAATCGTGCCGTAGAGCTTCCCGGCGGTGTCGATTGCCAGTCCGGACGCTCCAGCATTAGGACTGAAATCATGGAGATCATGGAAGCCGGTTTGCGGTGGGGGACATTCGTAATCATCGTAGTAGGTTGTGCTCGAGGTAGTGGTAGTGGTCGCGTTGCCCAATATGGTGAACGCCTCCGACGGAATCGAGCCAACCGAATTCTGCGAAGCTAGCGAGGGGCCTGAGTTCTCGTCCCAATAAACCGGATCGCTGCTGGGTACGCTGGCATTCTGCAGATTCACCCAGTAGGTTCCGGCGTTCAGTGTGGGACCATTGAAGGTACCCGTCTCGCTGCACACGTTGTAGCCGTACTGGTTGCTGGTGCAGCTTCCCTGCGTGAATGTCACCGTCTGATCGAAGTAGCTGGTGCCGCTATTCTCGCCCGAGGTAATGGACACCTCGACCGAGGTCAGCGTGTCGCCGGAAAACAGCCACGCGCCGAAACTCATGCCGGTGATGACAGTGCCGTTGTACGTCACATTGAAGCTGTCGCTGACGATGAATCCGAAGTTGATGGTCCAGGCGTCGGTGTTGCCGTTGATGGAACCGTTATCGTAGATGTCGCTGCTGTCAAGCGGACCGCGGCGAACCTTTGCGCGTTGCAGTGCGGAAGATGCAGGCGGCAACACTCGCTTCAAGGGATGAGCCAGTCGCGACGCGTACTGCGGCATCTTCGCCGCCTGCACCGCCGTGGGAGGAACAGAGTTCTGCGTGAATGCTGGGATCGCGACAGCTGCGATCATCAGGCCTGCAATCGCTACCAGACATATTGTGCGGAAGAATGAATCTGAAGATTGCCCTCGTCTGTACATCGGCTTGTCCTCCTCGCCATGCGGTCCTGGTAGGTCGGAGAAAATGGGCGCGCTCAGAAGTAAGTCAATTGGAGGTCGAGGAGAGTTGTCAGGGTCTCAGTCTCGCCGCGTAGGGAAACCGTAGTAGGAAGGAGCCGGCGACACCCTCCCTGGACGTCCAGCAGAATTTCACAACTTCTGTGGACATCTGTCAGTGACTGCTGCCGCACCAGCGGGTGATGCCGGGCGATGGGGTGGGAATCGCGGTCCCAATGCGCGTGGTTTTCGCGCGATGGGCAAGCGCAGCATCGGGGAACGCGCGCGTTCGTCGATGGAAACAATTCCCGCCGTCCTCATAAGTAATACGTCTACCTGGGTCGTTTAGGACATGGCCTGCTTACACCAACAATCTCTTTTCTGCTGGAGGCTCCCTCATCACTGGGTGTAAACTTCCCGCTATCAAGGCGGCAACCGTCAAAGGTCGGGTTAGTGCAGGAGGCCATCATGACGAATCAGCCGGATCCCCCCAGTTCACCCCTGTGCAGCAACTTTCGGTTAGTGGCGTTCGCGCCAGTCCTGCTCTTTGCGCTGACAGTTCTCACAATGCAAGCGGCGCAGGCACAATCCTTCAATATCCTCTACACATTCACCGGCGGTGCCGCTGGATTCTACCCCGCCGGCGTAATCCTCGATCCCTCCGGCAATTTGTACGGCACCTACGAAGTTAACCCATATTTCACTGGCGGTGTTTACGAGTTAAAGCGGCGGGATTCCAATTGGATTTTAGAACCGCTTTACGTCTTCCCGGGTGGAGCTGTGGGCTCGAACCCCGAAGGGGGTATCGTGTTTGGGCCGGATGGCGCGCTCTACGGCACCACTTACTACGGCGGCGGCAATTGTGACTCTTTCCTTAACTCCTGCGGCACGGTCTACAGGCTGGCGCCTCCGACGGGCTCGTGCGGAAACACTTTTTGCCCCTGGAATGAGACCCCCTTGTTTATGTTCGGAGGTGATGTGAACGATGGTGGCTATAACCCGGCCACAGGTGTGATCTTCGACTCTGCCGGCAACATCTATGGCACCACCTATCACGGCGGCCCTTATCACGACGACGGCACAGCATTTCAGTTGGTCAGGACCCAGAATGGATGGCGCGAAAACGTCCTCGACAACTTTCCCAGCTACACTGGGTACCCGACGTCCGGGCTTACCTTCGACGCGGCAGGAAATCTCTACGGCACGAACGCGTACAGCTTATACAGCCGCGTATACGAGATAGTCCACACGGGCCAAGAGTGGACAGATCAAACCATTCATGTCTTTCAAGGCGGCAACGACGGTTTCAATCCCCAGGCTGGCCTGATCTTCGATGCAGCCGGAAATGCATACGGCACGACGGAGGGCAACGTGCTTAGTCCAGGCACCGTCTACCAGTTGTCGCCGCAACCCGACGGCACCTGGCTGGAGACTGTGCTCTACTTGTTCCCCGCTGACATCAATGGGCCTGCCACCAACCTGGCCATGGACGCTGCCGGTAACCTCTATGGCACAACTCCGGGTACTCCGGGCAACAACCCTGACAAATGGGGCATGGTGTTTGAGTTGTCGCCGGTCAACGGTTCGTGGATCTTCACCCAGCTTCATCACTTCACCGATGGTGCCGATGGCGCAGGCCCGAGCGGCGTAACTCTGGATTCGGCGGGCAATCTCTACGGTACCTCTGTTTTCGGAGGTGCGTACGGCAATGGCCTTATCTGGGAGATCACGCCGTAAGGACACTAGTCGGAACGAGCTCCGGCTTAATCCGAGCTTACTCCTCGTGTTCGATGATGAACGGCAAATTGGTACGGAACGATTGTCGAATACGTTTCTCGGTTCTCACTTCAACCGAGAAGTTAATCACCCCGTTGTCGAAGGAGTCCACTTCGGCATCGTCGTAGGTCTGTGGCCCATCCGGGCGGAAGATTGTAACTTTAGGCACACGATTCTCCTCTGTGCAATAAACCAGCCTCGCGGATAGTGACACATAGCGACGGCTGGTTTCAACGCCCTTGATCGGACAACCAATATGAAAATAAGTCTGTCCCCTAGCCCATCGACCAAGTCCACGCAGTGATTCGCCAACCGGCAGCGCTCTTTTGCAGGACCAGCGTCCACGTCGCGCCGCTCTGGCTCATCGATTTGCCGTTACCCTTATAGGCGAAGCTCGCGGGAACGACGACATATGCCCGGTCGCCCGTAACGTCGACGTGCTTGGGATCGCCAAGAGTCACTATCCCGTCCGTTACCCCATTCTTCTTGGCCCAGGCGTTGTAGTCTGTCATCCACGCCGAGCAGGTCTGCCAGGTGTGCGGCGGAAAGTCATCGATGATGGACGTTTGATGAGCGCAAGTCGCCAGCGTCGCCTTGCTGTCAGCCTTGTTGAAGCCGTCCACGAATTGGTTGACCGTTTTCATCGCGGCCGCCTGATCCGGAGTCTCTGCTGCGACCGCCAGCCCGGCTGCCATCAACATCAGCACAAATGCGATGGTCACTTTCTGCATATCATCTTTCTCCTTACGAAGGATGCACTACGAGTTCGTTGGCCTAAATCACTCCCGCGCTCTTGATGAAAGTTCTGCGTGTCCCGCGCACAGAAATCCTCCGCTCGTCATGGGGGAACCCGAATGTTCGTAGGGTGCAGATTATACGGCAGCCATCAAACAATCTTCTCCCATGCGGCCCATCCCCCCCCGTTTTGACTCAGTTTCGGTTTCCGACACGACCGCATTTTGGTCTTCTGCAACAATCACTTACACCGTAAGGTGCAATTAATTTGACTCCCTCCACCGCTTACGTACATAGTTCAAACCCGCGGGCGTGTCGCCACACTGGGAGGGCCAACCATGAACCGATGGATCAAGTCACTTGCGCTGGTCGGAATGGCATTCGCAATCTGCACCGTTCCGTCACTGAAGGCGCAGACCCTTACTGCACTGCACAACTTCACGGGCGGCGCCGACGGCTCTGATCCTGCCGCCGGGCTCGCCCAGGATTCCGCCGGCAACCTCTATGGCACCACCCAGGAAGGCGGCAACGGCCCATGCGTCGTGAACTCTTCTCGGGTCGGATGCGGGGTGGTGTTCAAGATGTCACGCGAGGGCTCCGGCTGGGTGTTCAGGACGCTCTACGAGTTCGGCGGGCCACCCGACGGCGAATACCCGCTGGCTCGTGTCATCGTCGGCCCCGATGGCGCTCTGTACGGCACCACGTCGCAAGGCGGCGCCGGGTCGTGCCTTGGCCAGCAGGGCTGCGGGACCGTATTTAAGCTGCAACCCCCGGCCTCGTTCTGTCGCAGCTTTTCTTGTCCCTGGACAGAAACCATTCTCTACAGTTTCAGCTCGCGAAATGACGGCTTTAATCTCACCGGCGAGGTCGCCTTTGACCATTCCGGCAACCTTTACGGCACGACGGCTAACGGCGGCGGCGGTGCCAACTGCTTTGACGACGGATGCGGCACAGTCTTCGAGCTAACACCCAACGGCAACGGAACCTGGACCAAGGGCACCATCTACGCCTTTCAGGGCGGAACGACGGACGGCAACCAGCCGGCAGCCGGCGTTGTGGTCGATCAGTCGGATAATCTGTACGGCACCACCACATACGGCGGCTCGACCTGCGAGAGCGACGGATGCGGTATTGTCTTCCAACTGACGCCCCACGGATCCAGTTGGACGGAGACCGTGCTTCACAGCTTTCAGTACACCGATGGTGCCGCTCCCGGGCAGCTGAGCTTCGACGGCAGCGGCAATCTGTGGGGACCGGCAGCCGACGGAGGAAATAATTACGGGACCATATTCGAGCTGACGCCCCTCGAAGGCGGTGGGTGGCACTTCGTCTCGCAATACAGCTTTAACTACGGACAGGCAGAATATCCCACCACACTGACCATCGACCCCGCTGGCGACATCTATGGCTGCACCGGACGAGGCGGCCACAACGACGGCGGCGAAATCTTCAGCCTCACGCCCTCAAGCGGCGGCTTGAACTACACCACCTTGTATAGTTTTGGCTTCGGCCAAAGCGACTACCCTGTGGGGAAGGTTGTGCTCGATTCAGAAGGGAATATCTACGGGACAACTCTGCACGGCGCCGATCCGCCTTACGGAACTGTGTGGGAATTTACTCCCTGAACCCTCATAACGTCGTGTGTGTGGACGACACGCGCTCGTTGAAGCTCTTGTGGAAGGTTTCGTAGTTGCCGCTCGCCTCCGCGTGCCGCAAGGGCTTTATCCGCTCGACGCAAATCTCCCTTGTCTCGGGTGAACTACCGTCACGCAAGCGGGTTCCCTGGCGTCGTGTGAGCACTGACGCATCAGGCGTAATTGTTCTGAAATCCGGGAACTCTACCCGCCGTCGCTCCCGGACGATCCGGCTGCAGCAGCCTGGGCGCGTTCTACCGCGCCATCGTCGGGCGGCGCATCAAACCGTCCCGCCACGCCGCCCGCTATCAAAGCGCACGTAAGCCGCTGATAGACTTCGTCCACCGATCCCGGCGAGTGATTCATGAAGATCGTGTTGGTGTGCGACTTGGCGGCAACTTCCTTCAGCGTGTCGAAATAATTGGTAATCACGACGAACTTCAGAATCTCGGTCGAGTTAATTCCCTTGAACTTGTCCTTGAAGTCTTCCACTGACTTGGCCAGCCCGTCCACGATGGCGGCGCGCTGCCCGGCAATGCCCTTGCCCAGCAGAATGTCGCGCTCCATCTGCGCCTCAGCTTCTTTCACCACGATAATCTTGTCTGCCTCACCCTTAGCTTTGGCCGCTTCCTGATCGCGCCGCGCCGCATTGATGTTGTCCATTGCCTGGCGGACATTCTCCGGCGGCGTGATCTTGGTTACCTGCACCTTCTGCACGCCACGGCCAAACTGCTCCATCGGGCCGTCGAGCGCAGTTTTGATGAAGTCGGCAATGGCGACCTGGCTGGTGAACACCTCGTCGAAATCCATGCTGGGGACGTGGCCCAGGATCGCGTTAGCGACATACGACTGGATCTGCACTCCCGGGTTGTAGAGCTTGTAGTAGGCGTTGCGGATGTGGTCTTCCGTGTCTTCCATCACGTAGAGCTGAATGGAAACGAAGATGGTGACGAAGACGTTGTCCTTGGTCTTGGTTTCCACCTGCGTCTCGAATTGCTGCAGCTGGGTGTTGATTCTCCGTACCGCGTCGATGAGGGGGACTTTGAATTGCAGTCCGCGGCCGGTAACCCGCTGGAATCGCGAATAGCGCTCGATTAGCGCGCGCTCGGTCTGGCTCACTGTAAACAGCGAGCCGAAGAGAATAACGATGACAAAAATTATGACCAGGGCCAGTCCGAAGATAGACAGCGCATCCATAATTCCTCCCTGCTGTTCGAACCGGCCGCCAACGGAAAGCCGGTGACACACTTCCGGCGGCTCATAGTTCGACTGCGGGCAATGTTTGGAGCTATGCACTGGAGTCTCCGCTCGGAGTCAGCGAGTGTCAATCAAAAAACTGCTATGAAAGCGCGACATCGTCTCAATCACGCAGCATAAGGCAACTCATTCTCAAAGGCCGCACTCCGAAACGGCGCGCCCGATCATGCGCCGCCGGCTCTTACCAGCACGCGCCATGGCAAGAGCCAAACCTCTTGCTATCAGCCGCTTAGACCGTAATCCAAAATTAAGTTGACCGCTCTCTTCGTGCCCCACGATACTCACTCCGCGTCCAGGAGGGACATCGCATGGCAATCCAACTGAAGTCCACCGCTTCGAACTCTCGCATCGACGTTCGAGCTACCGCGCTCGTCTTCCTGGCCGTTCTGGCGACGATGCTCACGCTTCACCCGGGCGCGCACGCTCAAACCTACACCGTCCTCCACACGTTCACCGGCGGCGCCGACGGTAGAAGTCCCCTGGACGGCTTAAGTATGGATCGCGCCGGCAACTTGTACGGCACGACCAGCGTCGGCGGGGACATCCAAGGCAGCTGCGCTGAATTCTCCGGATGTGGCGTGGTTTTCAAGATGAAACAAACTGGCTCCAGTTGGCTGCTTCTGCCTCTCTATGCCTTCACAGGAAGCCCGGATGGCAGATATCCCGTCGGCCGGGTGGTTCTCGGCCCTGACGGAGCCCTTTACGGCACGACCGTTTATGGAGGCCAAGCGAGCCAAGATCAAGAGGAAGGTTGCGGCATCCTCTATCGACTTTCACCTCCGCCAACGTCCCCGCATTCGGCCATCTTTTCCTGGAGCGAAACCATCCTCTACACACCCACCGGCGAAGGAGGTGACGGCTGCGGTCTTACCGACTTCGGAGGTCTCACTTTCGATGCGTCGGGCGATCTTTACGGCACAGCCTCTGGGGGTGGTGCATCGGACGTCGGCACTGTTTTCGAACTGACCCATTCGGGAGACCAATGGACCCAGTCCACCATCCATAGTTTTGTCCGTGGTTACGATGGGGCCTACCCCGCAGCCGGCGCCACTTTGGACCAGTCGGGCAATCTTTTCGGCACAACCGAGCTGTTTCCGGGAAGCGTCTACCAACTCTCGCCCTCGCAGTCCGGCTGGACTGTAAGTGTTCTTCGCTTTTTCAATGGCCAGGATGGCGGGACTGAGCCCGTCGGCGGCGTTATTTTCGATAGCTCCGGAAATCTCTACGGCACTACCGTGGGCGGAGGAACTGGCTACGGCGGCGTAGTGTTTCAGCTGGCCCCCTCCGGCGGCAGCTGGACATTCAACTTGCTTTATTCATTTATTGGGGAGGCTGGACCTTCGAGCGACCTGCTTCTCGACAGCGCCGGCAATCTTTACGGTACAACCTACAAAGATGGCCGCTTTGGAGTTGGCAATGTGTTCAAGCTTTCTCCGTCGGGCGATGGCTGGACCTACACGTCGCTATACGACTTCCATGGAACGGGCGATGGAGGTTTTCCGCAGAGCAACTTGATCATGGACGCGGCGGGCAATCTTTACGGCACAACCACGCTGGGAGGGAATCTAAACGACTGCCCATCCGGTTGCGGTGTGGTCTTTGAGATCACACCCTGACCTGCACACCTGGGTCACTACTCATCATCTTGTTTCAGGAACACGTGGTCGATCATCTGGCGCATGAAGTGGCCGCCGTTGGCGCCCGCGCTGGCTGCGAGAACTTGCAGGAAGGCTGCATAGACCTGTCCCCGATCGTGCGGCCAGTGCACCACGAACTGATAGTAGGCCAGCACGATGGGCACGCCGATCCACACCAGCAGCAGCCATCGCCACGGTCGTTGCTTCTTCCATACGCCCATCAGCATGCTGAATCCCAGCACGCAGAGCGAGGTCAGCAGCGCGTCATCGACTTTCTGATTGACCCATCCGGAGAACAAGCCGAATGCGATCGCGATCAGATAGACAAAAGGACTGGTGCGCGGGATAGGCTCACGTTGCGCTTGGGGAGAGGAAGCCGAAGAACTCGGCTTCGCGACTTGCTGTGGCGGCTCGGCGGGAGACTGCAACACAGTTGAGTCTAGCAGACGAATGCTGGTGGAAGGGTCCGGCTTCATAGGTAGGTAAAGAAGTCGTCTGCGAGCGTTTTGTGTCAGGGCACGACTTCGGAGGTCGCTGAAAGAGTCGACTGCAGCGTGTTCCTTAGGTAGAGCTGGCCCTCAGGCCAGCGGCTAAGCCGTTTCTTTCCTTTTCTGAGTCGACTTCACCGGTCGCGAAAGAAATCGCTCTGCGCACGCCTTGTAACAGGGCACGACTTCAGTCGTGCCGATAACGCCCATCTTTTGTCATCACGAGGAGGCCTTCAGGCCGACGAGGGATCTGCTTCTCAACCTTTTCAGCCGCACGGGCCGAACGCCCTGCGAGCCTTCAGCCCCGGAAACTTACGCCGCTCCGACTTTCGACCCGTTCCCGATATCCCCGCTGGCCGCGCCCTTGCCCACGCGAATCAGCAGGCAAGTCGAGTTGTCTTCGCCTCCGCCTTCGTTGGCGGCGTCGATCAGCGTATCGCAGGCCGCCTGCAACGAAGGCAGATCCAGCAGAATCGTCCGAATCTCGTCATCCTCCACGTGCCGCATCACGCCATCAGTCGTGAGCAGCAGAATGTCGCCACCCTGTGCCGGAAATTCGCCGAGATCGGGCAGCGTGCTCTCATCGGTGCCGAGCGCGCGCGTGATGATGTTCTGCGCCGACGAATGCCGGGCCTGCTCCATGGTGATCATGCCGCGGCGTACCTGCTCCATCACCAGCGAGTGATCTTCCGTGAGCTGCAGCAGTTGGCCTTCGCGAAAGAGATAAATCCGGCTGTCACCCACATTGGCGATACTAAAGACGCCGTCGGAGAAGCGCGCCGCCACCAGCGTCGTGCCCATCCCCGAGGTGTTCTTGTTCTCGTCGGCGTAAGCCAGAATGGCGTCGTTGGCTTTCTTCACTGCCTCGGCCAGCAGCCGCGCGCCCAGCGGCGCGTCCTGCAGGTAAATGCTGTCGTCGGAAGTCGGCTTGCGCTCGCGAAAAAACCCGAGCACGCTGTCGACAGCGATGTGGCTGGCGATCTCGCCCGCGGCATGACCGCCCATGCCGTCGCACACTACAAAGACACCGAGCCCCTCGTCGTAACCGTAATGGTCTTCGTTAGACGGGCGCACACGACCGACGTCGGTGCGGCCCGCCACTTCCAGCGTGAGTTGCATTCGGGCAACAGTTTACCCTCTTTGGTAGAAAGCGTGCGAGTACGAAAGTGCCAGTGGCCTTCGTTCGCGCCTTACAAGGCACAAAATGGGACTATTTCCGCCGGACAAACCGCCTCGCGTCTGCTGCTTCCAATCAGTATGTCTCTTTCCCAGCAGGTGATCTGGCTGCTCGTGCTGGCTTTGCCGATCGCCAGCGTTTCCTGGACGGTCACTCATGAAGAAGTCCTCCGCGAGCCGCGCGACTTTTGCACCCGCAAGAGTCAGGATTCGCGCACCCTTGTCTGCCGCAAATTCTTCTACCTCTTTACCTGCGAGTATTGCTTCAGCCACTGGGTCACAGCGGCATTCCTGCTCATCACGCACTACAAGCTGCTCTATTCCGACTGGCGAGGCTACCTCATATCGCTCTTCGCCCTGGTCTACGTGTCGAACTTCTATATTGGCCTGTTTGGACACGTGAAGCTCGAAGTCCGAAAGGATCGCGCTGAAATCAAAGCCATCGAAGCCGAAGTGGAAACGAAAAAAGCGGCGTAAGAGAAACAGCAATTAGCAATTAGCAATTAGCCATTAGCAATTAGCGATTAGTAACTAGTAACCATCCTTGTCATCACGAGCAGGCGCAAGCCTGCGAGGGATCTGCTTCTTGCAGCCTTTAGCTAATTGCTAATTGCTGACTGTCGCTCTTGTGACCCCCGTCATGGCAGCGCCCAAGCCCCGCGACCTATAATCCCGCCATATGGCTGACCATGAAGTCGACCTGCTCGTCATCGGCGCAGGCATTGTAGGACTGGCAACTGCGCTCGAAACCACACATCGCTTCCCCGACATGCACATCGCCGTGGTCGAGAAAGAAGGCCGCGTCGCCGCCCACCAGACCGGCCACAACAGCGGCGTCATTCATTCCGGACTTTATTACCGCACCGGCTCGCTGAAGGCACGCAACTGCGTCGCCGGCGCTGCCTCGATGAAGCGCTTCTGCCGCGACCACGGCATTCCCTTCGAGGAATGCGGCAAGCTGGTCGTCGCTACCAGTCAGGAAGAAGTTCCGCGCCTCGAGCAGTTGCATCAGCGCGGTATCGCCAACGGTGTCCCCGGCCTGCGCATGTTGCAACGCGACGAGTTCCGCCAGATCGAACCGCACTGCGAAGGCCTCGCCGCTCTGCACGTTCCCTCCACCGGCATCGTCGACTACACCGTCGTTGCGCAGAAATATGCCGAATTGATCCAACAGGCCGGCGGCGCGATCGTCTTCAACGCCAAGGTCGTCGGCCTTCGCGAAGACGGCAGCACCAACATCGTCGAGACCATCGCCGGAACCTTCCGCGCGCGCTACGTTATCAACTGCGCCGGCCTCTACAGCGACACCCTCACCCGCATGGCCGGCGTCAAAACCAATCTCGAAATCATTCCCTTCCGTGGCGAGTACTACGAGATCCGCCCCGAGCGCCGTTCTCTGGTCAGGAACCTGATCTATCCCGTCCCCGATCCGCGATTTCCCTTCCTCGGCGTGCACTTCACCCGCCGCGTTAACGGCAGCGTCGAGGCCGGCCCCAACGCCCTGCTGGCCTTTCGCCGCGAAGGCTACACCGGCACCGCGCCCGATCTCGGCGAGGCGATGGAGACGCTGCGCTTCTCCGGCTTCTGGAAGATGGCGAAGAAATACTGGCGCATGGGCATGGCCGAGCAGTATCGCTCGTGGGTGAAATCAGCCTTCACCAAGGCGCTTCAGAAAATGGTTCCGGAACTGCAAGAGTCCGACCTGGCGCAGGGCGGCTCAGGCGTTCGCGCGCAGGCTGTCGATGAGAATGGCAACCTTCTTGACGACTTCTATTTCGTCCACAGTGCCCGCATGATTCACGTCTGCAACGTGCCCTCGCCGGCCGCAACCGCCTCGCTGGAAATCGCCAAAGAAATCGTTGACATGATGGCCCAGCACTTCAATCTGGAGCCGAGCAGAACAGTGGCTAGTGGCTAGTGGCCAGTGGCTAGTTGTCGTTGAGCAAGAACATGCTGCTACCTCGTTCTGCTTCGTATCAGGGCACGACTTCAGAGTCTGGGTGAGAACTAACGTTAGACTTTGGCAGTGGAACATGACGCACGAAAATAGAACCCCGAAGGGGTGGAGTTGCCGTTAGCCCAGGACGCAGCGCAGCGGAGTCCTGGGATAAGTGGAAAAAGAACCCGAGTCCCTTTAGGGACGGCATGGTTCTCACGCAGACACTTCAGTCGTGCCGCATAAGCATCGACAAAGATGGGCTTCAGCCCTGCAGAGTGGCCTTGCGGCTGCTTCGCCGACGGCCCAAAAAGTTCCTTTGGAAGGATTTTGCTGATTGCTGATTGCTGATTGCTGATTGCCAACTAGCCACTGACCACTAGCCACCGGTCACTGTTTTCTCAACACCACCACCAGCACCCTTCCATCCGACTGAATATTTCCGCCGGTCGCCGTCTTCGCTGACTTGATCGGATGCGCCCTCGTCATGTACGACATCGCTTCCACCTGCCCCGCCTGTTGCAGTGTCGCGCCGATGAAATCGCGCTCGTTGTCGACATCCTGATCAATCTTGTGCGTGACTCCATTCTCTGAGCGTTGATCGGGCTCGATCCCAACGTCGTGCGTCCCCGCTCCCGCCCACAGCACCTGATTCTGCGGCCCCGCAAACGGCGTCTGCCAGATGCGGAAGTGATTGCGCTCGGTCGCCACCATTACGGCCTCCGCGCGCTCGTAACCAAAATCCTGTGGCCGTCCGAACAGATACAGGATGCTCATCGGAACCGCGACATAAACATTCTTCTGCAGCGTCGCCAGCAGCGCGCTGACCACCGCTTCCTTGTCGGTCTTGTCCGCCGCAATCCAGCCCGCAGCTTTCAGCGCATTAGTCACCTGCGCCTGCGTCCCCACCAGCACGAAATTCACCAGGTCGCCCTGATTGCCTCCACTGGCGCGGTCGGTCACGCGATACGGCAGCTTCGCATCCAGCTCCGCAAACAGCGGTTGGAAGTTGTACTTGCTCTGGCTCGCAGCCGCACCGCTCGCGGCTGCCGTGCTCGACGCCGTGCGATCGATGTGGACTTCATACGTGCCATCCGGCGTCTGCAGCGAATCGGTATTGATCGCGAGATACAGCCGCCCCGAAATCGGCGGCAGCACCGTACCATTCGCGCCTATGAAAAACGGCGTAGCCGCATTGCTATCGCCCACGCGTCCCACCAGCGCACCGCGTCCCGCGCTTGGCACCATCAACGCGCGCAGCGTGTCCGTCCATCCCCGCGCCGCGCCATCCGCTGTTATGCCGGCGTTGTTGCCCATGCTCACCGTGCCTTTGGCGGTGATGTGCAACTTGTCGCCCGCGAGCACGTCCATGCCGGTGTCAACCCATTTGTTCCCGCTGACGGTAACGTTCAGGCTGGTGGTGCTCGAAGTGGCGAACGGAGAGGCGGCGCACGCGGAAATCGCCAGCGCGAAAAACGAAACGACAACCAACGTTAGCGATGGGGCAATTCGGAACTTCATCGATGGATCAACAGTTCACGGAAAGTATAACCGCGTAACGATTCGAAGGTTGCGAGGGTGGAGCACGCCTTCAGGCGTGCAAAATAAACCCATCCTACATGTGGCCGGCTTTAGCCGCTGAGGTAATTCTTTTACCTCGACGCTTGGCGTCGGCTCCTGCGCACCTCACTCCAGCCGATTAATCACCGACGCCACATACCCCGCACCGAATCCGTTATCAATATTCACCACCGTCACATTCGAAGCACACGAGTTCAACATCCCCAGCAGTGCCGCGATTCCTTTGTACGACGCTCCATACCCCACACTGGTGGGCACCGCTATCACCGGCACTCCTACCAGTCCTCCCACCACGCTGGGCAACGCGCCTTCCATCCCAGCACAAACAATAATGACGCGCGCCTGGGTCAACGCGTCACGCCGCGCCAGCAGCCGATGAATCCCCGCCACGCCGACGTCATACACATGCTGCACCTCGTTGCCCATGACCTGCGCCGTGACCACCGCTTCTTCCGCAACCGGCACGTCACTAGTTCCAGCCGACACCACGACAATCTTGCCCTTGCCGTAAACCGTCTCATCGCGCGTCAGCGTGATCGCCCGCGCCAGTTCATGCGATTCCGCCTTGCGGAACTTGCGACGTACCGCGTGCACTTGTTCGGCTGACACCCGCGTCGCCAGCACATTACGCCCGTGTTCCGCTAATCGCGCGAAGATTGCTGCTAGTTGCTGCGGCGTCTTTCCCGGACCGAAGATGATCTCCGGCATGCCAGTCCGCAGCGCGCGATGATGATCAACGTTCGCGAATCCCAGATCCTCGAATGGCAGATGCCGCAGCCGCTCGACCCCCTCGTCCGGCGAGAGCTTGCCGCGCCTCACTTGTTCGAACAGCTTCTTTAACGCCGCCGCATCCATGGTGATCTAGTTTCAGGTTTCGCGTTTCAAGTTTCAAGTCGGTGGAAGCGCCGGGCTTCTGATAAGTGGATCGCCGGGCTCGATCGGTGGAAGCGCACAGGCTTTAGCCCCGGGGATTTTGTTTCGTGTACTTAACTCTGTTCGAGCACCGCAAGCGCGACATAATCTAGCCCAGCGTGGAGCGCCGCCAGGAATCCCCAAATCGCGCCGCAGCCGCGCGATTCAGGGTGGCAGCGAAGGGTTGGGCTGGACAAGTAAAATCATTGGAGTCCCGTCGGGACGACACCATGCCTGATTCAACCTCTCGCACTCTCACCCTCGCCATCACCGGCGCCAGCGGCTCCATCCTCCCCAAACATCTGCTCGACGCACTCGACCGCGACGATCGCGTCTCCATCATCAACCTCATCCTCTCCGACAGCGGTCTGCGCGTGATGGCGGAAGAACTCGGCCTCTCCGGCCGCAACGAAATTGTCCGCAAACTTCTGGGCCGCACATCAACAAAAATCCATCAACAGAATAACGATGACATAGGCGCCAACATCGCCAGCGGCTCTTATCCAACTGACGCCATGATCGTCCTCCCGTGCAGCATGGGTACGCTTGCCCGCATTGCCAATGGCACGGCCATCCACCTGATCGAGCGCGCAGCCGACGTTTGTCTCAAAGAACGCCGCCCGCTGATTCTCTGTGTCCGTGAAACACCATTCAATCGCATTCACCTGCGCAACATGACGCTCGCCGCCGAAGCCGGCGCGACTATTTTCCCGGTCATCCCAGCGTTCTACTTCCAGCCCAGCTCCACCGACGAGATCGCGCGCGAGTTCGTCAACCGCGTTCTCGCGCACATCGGCCTTCCGCAGCCCGGCGCCTACCACTGGAAGATGAACTAAAGAGTAGAGCGACGCTTCAG
>CAVSFL010000001.1:0-217676 GCA_963727295.1 uncultured Acidobacteriaceae bacterium | reverse complement strand
AGGCTGTTACGAAACGCGCGGGGTGATGGGGGAACAAAGGCATCTTTAACCTCCGGGGAAGCTTTCCGAGATTGCTTTAAGGCGGCTGGGTTGTGGCTTGCAGATGCGCCTGTTTAGTTAGGAGGCCAGCGCTGTCCGGAAGGCAACTCCACCCAGCACCTTCAGCATGCGTTTCAGGTTGTAGGCCAACGTGGCCAGGCCCATTTCGGTCTGCGCTCCCATCCGTCCGCGTAGCAGGAATCGTGGATGGCCGAAGATGTGGTACTTGAGCGCAGCGAAGGGATGTTCCGCTAGACAACGGCGCCATCGCATGATCTCTGCCTTCGCGCGCTGCTGCATGCGCTGCAAGGCCTCTTCGTAAAGGTGACGCTGCACGGAACGTTGTGGCGCGTTGGTGCAGTGCGACTTCAGCGGACAGCTCCCACAGATTTGCGGCGAAGCCATATAGACCACCCGCTTTTTGTGGGGTTGTCGTTGTTTGCGGCGCAGGATTTGCTGAGCCGGACAGCGAAGGGTGTCGCTGTTTTCGTCATACGTAAACTGGCTGCGGTCGAATAGGCTGCCATCTCCCCGATTGTTCACGCCGCGCTGTACCGGCACATGGGGCACGAGGCCTTGTGCTTCGCAGGCTTGGGCTTGCTCACCGTTGGAATAACCGGCATCGGCCAGCACGTTCAGCGACGCCGGATCGCCCACGGCGCGTTTGGCGGCTTCGGCCATAGGTAGCAGGCTGCGCTCATCGTTGCTTTCCGTCGTGACCTTCTGCGCCACGATCAGCCCGTGTTCCGCATCCACCGCTAACTGCACGTTGTAGGCTGGTCGTTCTCCATCGGTGGTACGCATGAAGCGGGCTTCCGGCTCGGGATCCTGCTTCAGTTTCTCCAGCGCCGCTGCCACCGCGCTGGAGTCAATCACCCATTCTTCCTGCTCGTCGGCCCGATCCAGTTGCTCCAGATAGCGCTTCACCGCATCGCGCTCGCGCACCCGCGGTGCACTGCTCACGGCGCGAAACTTTGAACCATCGATGGCCACGGTCTCACCCCGCACCAGTCCCACGTGGCGCGCGAAAGCCACCAATTGGCAGCCCGCTTCGCTCACCGCTTCACTATGCATCCGCCGGAACTCGGCGATGCTCTTGTAGTCCGGCTGCAGCCGTCCCAACAGCCACATCACTTCCACGTTGCGCTGGCATTCGGCTTCCAACCGCCGCGACGAACGCACCTGGTTCATGTACCCATACAGGTACAACTTCAGCAGATCGCGCGGATCGTAACCCGGCCGCCCGGTTTCCGCCGGCTCCGAACGCACGAATCCCAACTGCGCCATCTCCAGTCGATCGACGAAGGCCTCGATCACTCGGCACAGGTGGTCGGCCGGAATCAACTCCTCCAAGGTCAAGGGAAACATCGTGACCTGTTCCCGCGCTTCTCCTCGAATGTAAGCCATGCAAAATGCCCTCGCACTCGCAAGCGCATCTTCTCATTGCTTCCAGTTTTCGCCTAGAGTCTTGCTGGGTTCCCGAGCGAGTTTCGTAACGGCCTCTACAACATCGCTCCCTCGCAGCCTGTCGGAATTGTTCGCCAGGATCCATCCAGGCCGGAGCGGCGTTTTTCGCTAGCTCGCTGGGGCCTGATTCCGTCCTGGGCCACAGACGCGAGTATCGGATTCAAGACGATCAACGCCCGCGCGGAGACAGTAGCAAGTAGGCCCGTCTTCCGAGATGCCTTCATAAGCCGTCGGTGCTTGCTTCCTGCGGACGGGTTTTTTGAGTGGCGCCGCAGCGGGAGAAGCAGCCGTTCCACTTCGGGATGCAGGACGATTCACTGTTTGCATTTGCCGGGCTATGGGATCGATGGAGAGACCCGGCCGGCGCAGTGATTGAGTCGTGCTCGATTCTAACTACCACTCCGAACTCGCTCCTGGCGGACATACACGATCGAATGCCGGTGATTCTGCGCCAAGAGAACTACGATTTGTGGCTCGATCCTGGTTTCAAGGATGTGAAGGCGCTTGCGGAGGCTCCGCGGCCTCCCCCGCTGGGTCTTTCGTGGAACAAACAGGACTGCATCCACATCCGCTTGGGTCACCTGTTGGAAGTTCTTGAATTGCCGAGGGCAGACGGCTGTGAAGAGGCCGAAGCCTGTTCGCCGTCAGTCAGGATGAACGCATCGACGCGCAGGCCCATCGGCAAGGATGCACCCGGATCGAGTTCCACCAGGGTCTCCAGAAACTTTCGGTCCACGCGCTCGGTCGGTTCGTCGGTGCGGACCGTCTTCGGACCGAGCAGTTCGCCAATCTGCACGACATGTCCCCAGATTCTCTGCTTGCCGTAGGCATCCGCAGTCACGTAGGCCCTCTGGCCTACGCGCACCTTGTTTACGTCCGTCTCATCGATGTCGACGCGCACACGCAACAAGTGAGCATCGCCGATCGTCAGCACGGGGTCGGGGGTGGTAGCGGAGTTGGTAACGCTCTCTCCGATGCGGTGGTGGGTTCGCAGGACGATGCCGTCGATAGGAGACTTGATGAACGTCTTGTCGTACTTGGCTTGGGATTCGGCTTGGTTGGCCTGCGCCAGCCGCAGGTCGGCCTCCGCGAAAGCAACGTCTTCCTCCCGCGATGAGGTATTCAATAACGAGTAGTGATCTGACTTCTCTTGATACTGTTCTTTGGCAACATCGTATTCGCGGGTGTAGTGTTCGAATTCCTCGCGCGAAACGACTCCGCTTTGATAGAGCTCGCGACGCCGCACCAGTTCCGCCTCGGCGTTGGCCATTACTGCGTGGGCCTCGCGAACTCCCGCCAGTGCTTCTTCACGCTCCTGGGTGCGGGCTCCATTGGTAACTTTGCGCAAGGTCGCTTCCTTCGCCTCAACCTCAGCAGCCGCCGAGGCCAATTCGGCGCGGTAGTCATCGTTGTCCAACACGGCCAGCACCTGGCCTTTGTGCACCGAATCGCCTTCCGAGACATTCACCGACTTCAGCTTGCCGCTCAGCTGCGAGCCAAGCTGGATGTCCTCAGAGATAGGTTCGATTCGCCCCGGACCGGCGATCCAGTCCGCCAGGCCGGAATGTTGCGCAGTGTGATGAGTGTTGCCGACGGTGTGACGCGCTGCGGAAAACAGTTGCGCGGTGATCGTCAAGACTGCGAGTGCGATAGCAACGATGACTGCCAGTTTCTTTCTCATAAAAGCCTCCGTCGGGTGTCGTTTCGTCCGGGCCGCGTTTGCTCAACGTTCGGGTGATCATCAGCTGCGTCCCGTGATGTTGGTACTATGCGGGAATTACGCCGGACAGCACATCACGCAATAAGAGGTTTTTTAGCTACCGCCAGGCGGACATCTGTTCCTAATACCGCCGAGGACTTAATAGCTACCACTATGCAGGTATCCCCGCAGGAACGGAGTTCAAAGAGTCAGAGGAAGCGATCTGTGCCGCTGGCGTGACGAAGGATATCTCCCTTAGATCGTCCACGATCCTGCCGTCCTCGATGTGGATGGTGCGGTCCGCGAATTCCAGCACGCGAGGATCGTGGGTCACGACCACAACTGCGCGCCCACGTTCATGAGCCAGCGAGCGGAGCATCTCCATGATGCCGCGTCCGGTGTTTGAGTCGAGAGCGGCCGTAGGCTCATCCGCCAGGATGATGCCAGGATCGCCGGCCAGTGCCCGGGCGATCGCCACGCGCTGCTTTTGACCGCCGCTGAGATTGGATGGGACGGTGTTGTACTTATCGGAGAGACCCACGCTGTCAAGCAAGGCGCAAGCCTGCTTTCGGGCCTGGGGTCCGCGAATCCCCTTCACATCGAGCATGAGTTCCACGTTCTCCAGGGCAGTAAGCGTGGGGAACAGGTTGAAGCTCTGGAAGATGAAACCGATGTGTTCGCGGCGAACGCGCGGCAACTCGCTCTCTCCCAAGTGAGTCACTACCTCACCGTCGATCTCGATACTTCCGGAACAAGCCTGGAGAATGCACCCCATGATCGACAGCAGCGTAGTCTTGCCGCTGCCTGACGGTCCCATCAGCATCACTACTTCGCCGGATTCGACCTGCAGATCTATCCCATGCAGCACGGGCACCGTTGTGCTGCCTTCCTGATACGTTTTTCTTACATCCCTCACTCTGATTACTGCCTTCATGTTTTCTCTCCAGTCTTAACCTTTGAATACGGTGGCGGGATCAAGCCGCGTCACCTTGTTGATGGAAATCAGAGCTGCACCGGCACACATCGACAGGGTCAAGGCCAACGTCACGAACGCCATCCACCAGTTCAGCAGGATGGGAGCTCCCGAGGGTTGGCCGAAGCGCACAATGACGCAGCTGATGATCATTCCCACGAGATAGCCGATCACCGCACTGATGCCGGCTTGTATCAAAATCACCTTCTGCACATAACGATTGGGCGCGCCCATGGCTTTCAGCGTTCCAAACTCCTTTATATGATCCATGGTGGTGGCATAGATGGTCTGCGCGACTACGACAAATCCCACGATCACGCCCAGCACCGCCGCCAGCAGAATGGCGATCCCGGCACCGGTGGTGTAGGTCCAATAGTTCTGCGTAAGGCGGCTGAATTCTTTCGTGGTCAGCACGTCCACACCGTCGACCCGATCAAGAATGCTCTGGCGGACCTCGTCGACGTTGGCGCCGGGTTCGACCTTCGCCAGCACATAGGTCGTTTGATCGTCACGCACCGGCGCGTAATCGATGGCATTGCGAAAGCTGGTAAAGACGCAGGGAGAAGTCGTAAATGAGCGGATGCCATGAGTAAATCCCACGACGCGCGCCCGATGCCCGTTAATTTCGAACACCTCGCCGATCCTGCTCACGCCGAGCTTATTCTTGTACACCTCGTCAACCATGACTCCATCCGGGGTCTTGAGATCGTGGATGTTTCCTTCCACGACATTCCATGGGCCGCCCCAGGTGGAATCGGGATTGAATCCGACAATCTGGATCTGGTTCTGGCCACCATCCAGACGATTCCAGCGGGTGTAGCGAACAATGTATTTCTCCGCGCGCTGCCACACCGGGTACGGCTTCCACCTGGTAGAACTTGCGCTCATTTAACGGGACTCCCAGTTCCAGATAAGGTACGTGGTTGGAAGTGATCCAAAGATCGACCTGCGAGTGGTCAATGAGCGCGGAAGTGGTCCGGGTGAAGCCGAAAAATAATCCCAGCTCAATAATGATGAGGACCACGGCAAACACCACTCCAGTCAGCGTAACTGCGAGCCGCATCTTGTCCTGGAATAGATTTCGCTTAGCCAAAGTAAACACGAGCGCATGACCTCCCGAAGCCTTCGCTGGTTTTGCCGCTGTTGAGCTTCTCGTCTGACATGTTGCTACTATGCCGCGAGTCTTGGGCGCCGCACATCACGGGATAGAAGGTTTTTCCGCTACTACTCTCGACCAGTGGGTGACATACCTCGATTGGGGCATCTGACGGCAACCCCGGAGCGACGGGGAAGGAGCAAGCAGCGATCTATGAGCTTGAGCACACGAATTCCGCCCAGTGAGAGGCTTGCTCTCAACTGGGCGGATTCATGCCGATGCATCGGATTGGAGATGGAAGATTGTTGATAAGACTCAGCGCCGGTCTCCTCCACCGGAAGAATGGTGTTCCGCTGGCGTGTGCCCGCCCGCCATACGATGGGGCGGTCGGCGACCAACCATACTGCCACGTCCCCGATTGCTTGTGCCGCGGTTGGTAGCGCCATCTCCGGAGAAATGAGAACGGTTCTGCTCAGCGCCCGAGAAGCGGTTGTCGTTACGGTTCTGAGTGGGGAGTTGACCATCACGGTTGTTCGCAACTTCGCCCGTGCGCTGTGCTCCGTTGTTGGCGCCCATCAGGGCGTGGTCGCCGTTGTTGCCGTTTGGTTGTTGTTGAGTAGAACCGTAGGCGGAAGTGTGCTCAACGCCACCGTTGCCGCCAATCAATCCGTGGTTGCCGTTGGCGCCGCCGTTGGGCTGATCCGCCGGATTGGTGCCCGGTTTGTCTTCGTGCCAGCCGCCATCGGGACCGTAATATCCGTTTGGATGGTATGCGCCGTTCGGTCCGTAGTGCGTGTCGTCGCCCGGCTTATAGCCAGCGACCGGATGATAAGTGCCGTTGGCGCCGTAGTATGCAGTGTTTTCTGATCCCGTTGCTCCGTTCGCCCAAGTATGATAGCCGCTGTAGTTCGTGTTGTTCCAAACCCGGTTATTGATGTAGGTGTTGTTGTTGTAAATGACGGTTGAACCGCCACCGCCCCATCCGCCCCAATTCAGCCTCCAGGCATTCCAGCCCCAGCCTAAGCCTCCACCCCAGCCTTCGCCCGCGAACGCAATACCAGTTCCAAAGTAGATTCCGACCGCGGCTACCGGTACCGGCGGAGGCACGTACAGCGGCACCACCACGGGCGCCCCGTAAACGATGGCCGGGTTGTATTGCGGAACGTAGACCACCTGAGGATTCGCCGGCCGAATCACGATGGTGTTCGTCGCCGGCTGGGTTACGGTGATCTGCGAGTTTGATTGCAACGTGCCCGCCGCTTGCGCCCTGGCGCGCATCGTCTGCACTGCGGCCATCACGTCTGCCTGCTGGTCGGCGAACGCCTGACCCAGGCTCGATGTCCACGAAAGGTTATGGGCGAGGTTGTCGAGCACAGAGGGAAACTGCGTGAGAGCCTTGACGCTGGGATCCCAGGACTGCTGGTCGATAGCCTGCGCGAGCGCCGTGCCAGCCAGGTTTTTGTTCTGCACCAGCCAATTGTCGGCATACGAGACTTGGTCCGGATTGGTCGCGGCGGCAAGGACCTGCGCCACCAGGGCGTCGGGATACAGGGCGATGGGTGCAACCAGCGCGTCGAGTTGTTCCGCCGACAGCGGCGCAGGAGCCGGAGCGGAGCTACCGCTCGTGGTGGTAGAGACCGGCTCGGGCTGGACAACATATTCCGGCTGCGCAGCATATTGAGGTTGAGAGGCAGGCGGTGCTGGCGGCGCCAGGATCGGCTGAGAGGCATAGACGGTTCCAGTGGGCGGCGACGTCGCCGACTCCGACGTGGCACGGACGGCCTGCCAGGCGGCATGCTTCCCGTGAAGCCCGTACGTTCCCGACATATTGTCTCCGTAGACCTGCCCCCAGAAGTTAAGAACGTTGCGAGTGACCGTACTGAAATGAATGTGATGTCCGTTGATCTGGCCTTGAATCGGGCCGGATTGGTTGGGACCTTCGAAGGATCCGGTGATCCGGTCGCCATATTGCGCGATCTGGATGTGCTTAACAACGGTCTCACCGTTCTCGACGTTGGTGGAGTAAATCGTCCAGTCGCCCTGAACGTTGTCTGGCGGCTGCTGAGCCAACAGCGGTGGGCCGAGCATCAGCGCCAGGAGAGCAATGCCAACCAGGGTTGCAATCGCTTTGTTTCTTTTCATGACATTCTCCATGAGTTGTGGGGCACCCGTTAATGGTGATCGGTCCCCGTTCAGCAAATCGCTTTTGCTATCCACCGGATGCGTGCTTATCGCTGCCATGGCGGTACTATGCGGCCCCGGGGGCCGAGCGCACATCACGATATAGGTGGCTTTTTCGCTAACGCTGCTGGGTATGTTAGGGAATACCACTATGAGGTAAGTCAGGCGCCCCTTGTCACGATTGGAAGCTGTGCGCCGAATGCGCAGCAAGCCAAGTCGGAGGGACAAGCAGTAGTGGGGGCGTGGTTGCAGGAGGCTTCAGTGCGCTAGATTCTTTCGGTTGATTCGAAAGCACCCACCTGTACTTAGCCTACAAAGCCTAAAGCGCTGGGCTCAGGTGGCCGATCCGCCGCCTGAGCCCGAATGTGCGCGCAATTCTTCACTACCTTCTACTGAATGCAGGCAGGAGGCACGGTGCACGATCTGCCATCTGCCATCTGCTTGAAAATGACTTACGGGATTTTCGCTACTGAGTAATAAAGTTCACCTTCCAAACCGAAGTACTCTGTCCAGGTTCCGACAGCAAAACTTCCATTAGTCGCTACCGCGGGATATGTGCCCGTATCACTGATTTTGTTGAAACTCAACCAATCGATCACGTTCAGGTTCGAGAGGCTCAACGTCCCGGTTCTTGCGTAAATTGTCCCAGAACCGCTGAGTGCTGCCACAAGTCCGCTGTCCGTAAGCGCCACCGCAGGTCGCCCTCCGTCGTTGTCGTACCGCTGTGACGGCCGAAAATCGATGACACCTCCGCTCAGGACAACTCCGCGGTGATCGTGCAAGAGGGCTTCTCCCGTTACCTGATGCACCTCCACCACTTCGTTGCGGTTGTTGAGGGCTATATCTGGATTAATTCCATCATCGTAGTGCTGCCCGTAGTCGCCAGAGTCCCACACGATGTTAAAGTTGCCCGTTGCTGGATCAGCAAGGTGCCCGACCCGGTAATAGAGTCCCTTGCCGCCGCTACCCGATTCATGCACTTCCACGATCACCCCGTTGTCATTTACCACAGTCGAACTGTGAAATCCTGAGTCAAACTTTTGCTCGTAAGTCAACCATGTTATGGACTGGTTAACGTCCCCGTTGGGGTCAATCTTCCCCACCATGTACTTCAGGTTAGAATTGGTTTTGTACGCGTAAGTCGACCAGACGTAGAGAACGTAGCCTTCGCGGGTGATTGCCACGTTAGGCCAGGTTCCTGAACCGGGTAAGCCTTGGCTTCTTCCCCAGGTCACAGTGTTTCCCTCTACCCTGCCCACGCGGTACCAGAGGGTAAGACCGCCATACACATGGGTTCGGTGAAATTCCAAAACCAGTCCCGAAGGATGCATGGCGATGGCGGTATCTTGTCCCGTGTCATATGACTGAGCAGCGCTCCATTGCAGCTGTGCGGCGGCTGGGGCTGCGCTGAGCGCCAAACCAAGCAAGGCCAAGCCGAGGTATGGGATTAATTTCGTTTTCACGATGTTCTCCTTTTTCGCTGAACTTCGGTTCAGCCATGTCGCTGAATACACGCTGCCGTTCTCGCCTTTTCTCGGCTGCGTGTTTGTCAATTCCACGTCGCTACTATGCGGCTCCGGGGGCCGCACGCACATCACGGGATAAGTAGTTTTTTCCCTAACGCCGCTGGGGATGCTCGGGAATACCACTATGGGGTAGGTTCAACGCAGCCCTGGTTGCGAACTCCACTGCCGTAAAGCCGAGGGCGGACCAAAATGGAACGGCAGTGACGACTCGCCCGCGAGATTCGAGCCGCTCGCCTATACTTGACGTAGAAACCCAAAAGCTTTGTCCTAAGCGATGGAGCGGCGGCTCAGCGCGGCCGCTCATGGCTGGAATGATGTGAGCGCAATGCCTGTGCCGGATTGGGGAAAAGGCGCACTTCGCCTGATCCTGAGGGCCTTTGAATTCTTGCTCGCCCTTGCGCTGCTCTGTGCTACAGCCGACGCGCTCGATCCCAGCCATCAGATCTCACAGTACGCGCACACCGCCTGGCGCATTCAGGATGGAGACTTCAGCGGAACTCCTCACGCCATTGCGCAGACCACGGATGGATATCTCTGGATCGGCACAGAAACTGGTCTGCTGCGCTTCGATGGTGTTCGCTTTGTGCCCTGGGCAGCACCCGCCGGCAAACATCTTCCCAGTCGCAAGATCTCCTCACTTTTGGGCGCCAATGATGGCAGCCTATGGATAGGAACCTTTCGCGGCCTGGCCCATTGGAAGGACGGTAGTCTTCTCGACTATCCCGACGTCGCAGGCTTCATCGAGTCGATTCTGCAGGATCCACAAGGCACGGTCTGGATCGTTCGTTCCGGAGTGCAAGATCAGAAAGGCGGGCTGTGCAGGATCGCCGATTCAGGTGCAGTGCGCTGCTACGGTCCGTCGGATGGAATTCCCTTCATCTACGCGCAGGCAATCGAGCGTGACGCCTCCGGCAATCTATGGGTAGGTAGCTCAACCGGGATTTGTCAGTGGAATCCTGTGTCAGAGAAGGCCCGTGCTTATCTACCTAAGGAACTGGAACGGGCCAAAGGCCTCCAAGGAGTAAGTGCCATAGTCGCCCAACCGGGTGGCGCTCTTTGGGTTGGTACTTCTTGGACGGGAAAGGGATTGGGGCTGCAACGCTTCGAAGGGGGAGCATGGGAAAATTTTGTTATACCCGGATTCGACGGCAGCCGCTTCAAAGTCAGCGCTCTATTCATCGACCGTGATGGCGGGCTCTGGGTTGGAACCGATCACGATGGGATCTTGCGGATTTATAAGGACAAGGTAGATCGCTTTGGCAATGCCGATGGCCTCTCCAGCGATGCCGTCAACGGCTTCTATCAGGATCGAGAGGGCAACCTGTGGGCGGTTACGACAAAAGGTATCGACCGCTTGCGCGATATGCCTGTAGCGACCTTTTCCAGACGCGAAGGCCTGACCGCCGAGGGGGCCCAGTCTGTTCTCGCCGCACACGACGGAACGGTATGGATTGCGAACGTACAAGCTCTCGATTCCTGGCGGCAAGGTAAGTTGTCCGCGATATCCGAAGGAAAGGGATTGCCAGGGCGTCTCGTCACGTCTTTATTTCAAGATCATTCCGACCGCCTCTGGGTAGGCATTGATGGTGGACTAACGGTTTATGACCATGGCCAATTTCGACCGGTTAACAAGCCGGATGGCAAGCCGCTCGGAGTGGTAGTGGCGATTGCAGAGGATACGGATCACAACATCTGGGCGGCAGTAACGACGCCGGCTCTCTTTCGCATCAACGCTTTCGCGGTCCAGGAAGAGATTGTTCCGCCGAAAATTCCCCGTGTGCAATCCCTGGCACCCGACACAACCAGCGGCATCTGGTTGGGACTCTTAGACGGCGGCCTGGCCCGATACCGGCAAGGCAGGCTGGAAACGTTCCCGCCTGCTCAGCCTCCAATCTCTGGTGCAGTCAACAATCTGTTTGTCGATTCAGACGGCTCGGTATGGGCTGCAACCGGAAACGGTTTAATTCGCTGGAAGGCCGGCAAGGTGGAGAGTCTCGGCTCCCTCAACGGTCTACCCTGCAACTCTATCAGCGCAATCGTGGCCGATGATCGAGGTTCTTTGTGGCTGGATGCGGCATGTGGGTACATCGCGATCGATCGCTCGGAACTCGAAACCTGGTCAAGGCAACCTGGATACCAGCTCCAGACTCGATTGCTCGATGCATTCGACGGAGCGCAGACGGGTGTAACGCACTTTCGCCCGACGGCGGCTCGCTCCATCGATGGCAAGCTGTGGTTCGCAAACCAGAATGTTGTGCAGGAAATCGATCCAGCTCATCTCCACCGCAATGGTGTGCCTCCTCCCGTGCAAATCGAACAGATCATCGCCGACCGTAAGACTTATGCGACAGTAGCAGATTTACATGTTCCTGCTTTGACGCGTGACCTTGAGATCGACTACACCGCACTCAGCTTAGCGGTTCCGCAAAAAGTCCGCTTTCGCTATCAACTAGAAGGTCACGACGCGGATTGGCAGGATGCGCAAGGTAGGCGGCAGGCTTTCTACAGTGATCTCGCTCCGGGCACCTATCGATTCCACGTTATCGCCAGTAACAATGACGGAGTGTGGAATGAGACTGGTGCGACGATGGGCTTCACTGTTTTGCCGGCTTACTACCAAACCATATGGTTTCGACTGTTGTGTTGCGCCATCTTTGCGTTTCTGCTGTGGGCGCTCTACAGGCTTCGCCTCCGCCAAGTCGCGGCGCGCATGCAGGCGAGGTTGGAAGAACGTCTTGCGGAGCGCGAACGGATCGCCCGCGACCTGCATGACACTCTGCTGCAAGGTTTCGTCAGCGCTTACATGCAACTCGATGTCGCCAACGACCGTCTGCCGCCGGAATCGCCGGCAAAGCCGCTGGTGCAGCGCGTTCTGGATTTGATGAAGCAGGTAAGCGAAGAAGGTCGCAATGCGATACGCAGCTTGCGTTCCTCCGGTTCCGACGGGAACGATCTTGATCAGGTGCTTGCGCGCGTCCAGGAGGAATTACCTGCCCAATCGCCAGTGGACTTCCGGGTTATTGTGGAAGGCAAGCAGCGACGGCTGCACCCAGTAATTCGCGAGGAAGTTTGCCGCATCGCCCGTGAGGCGATCATTAATGCATTCCGCCACGCGAACGCCACCAGCATTGAAGTTGAAATCGAGTACGGCATCCGCAGGCTGGGGATCACCGTACGCGACAACGGGAGCGGCATTGACTCGAAGGTGCTTCAAACCGGTCGCGAAGGACACTGGGGCCTTTCGAATATGCGGGAGCGAGCCGAGAAGATCGGCGCCAAGCTGGACGTTTTGAGCCGTCCCGGCGCTGGAACGGAAGTGCAACTGTACGTGCCGGGCAAGGCAGCGTTCGTATCCACCACGTCCAAGCCTTTCGGCAGATGGCTGTTCCGTTGGTTTGGCGACAAGCCTAAGAATGATTGTTCAGCGCCCAGGGAGTGAGGGAACCAGTGAGCGAGCAAACCCGTATTCGCGTCCTGACCGTAGATGATCATCCGCTGTTGCGGGAAGGAATCTCCACGCTTATCAATAGTCAACCCGACATGTGCATCGTGGGCGAGGCCTCAAGTGGCGCGGAGGCTGTGGAACGATTTCGCCAGCTTCGACCCGACATAACCCTGATGGATGTCAGGCTGCCAGACAAAAGCGGCATCGACGCCATGATGTCCATTCGCAGTGAGTTCCCGAATGCTCGCGTCATCATGTTGACGACTTCCGAGGGCGACGTTGAAATCCAGCGGGCACTTGGAGCAGGTGCGCAAGGCTACATCCTGAAGAGCATGCCACCCAAAGACTTGGTCGAAGCTGTTCGCACAGTCCACGCGGGAAGAAAACGCATTCCACCTACGATCGCAGCACACCTGGCCGAGCATTATGCCGACGAAGACCTCACCGCGCGTGAGATTGAAGTCCTGCAACACATTGCCGGAGGCAATCGCAACCGCGATATTGGCGATCGACTGTTCATCTCCGAGGAGACCGTCAAGGTCCACATTAAACACATCATGGAGAAATTGGGAGCCAGCGACCGGACGCAAGCAGTTGCCATTGCCCTTAAACGCGGCATCATTCATTTGTGATTTGCCTCGCTAAGCGGATACCGCGAAAGTGTTACAAGAAGATTCCGAGGCTTAGGGATTCTTTTTGCTTCGGGAGGCAATAGCCTTCTCAGAGACGGTCGACGCCGTCGGTTCTGAGGAGGGAACGTGTCAAGGTTGTATTCCAGATTTCCAGCTAGAGCGCCGGGCGCCGGGTTGCTGCTCTTGCGAATGGCGATTGGTGCAACCCTTGTCGCCCAGGCGATGCCTTGTCTTTCCGGCGCGCAAGATCCAAGACTCAGTAGTCTCGCTTGCTGCCTGCTCGCGCTCGTAAGTGGCGCCTCTCTGATCGTCGGCTTCTTGACGCGGATAGTTGCCGCAATCGCCGCTACCCTGGTTACGAGTGCCACGCTTCTTTCCCTGACTTCGAGCTCGGTTGGTCCACTCCGGAGTTATCCGTCGGGCCTCAACATGATTGTGGTTGCCGTCGCCATTGCGCTCCTGGGACCCGGCGCAATCTCGCTGGACGCGGCGCTCTTTGGACGGCGTAAAGTCATTATCCCTCGTTCGTCGGCATCCTCCAGGCCGTAACTCTATCAACCCGCCTTCATTCCTTAGCGAACTCCACAGCTGACTCACCTGATCGTGGTATCTCAACTGTGCCCTGTGGTAGTAGATCGCAAGTTCTATATCTCGTTACCCGCGTATTCCTCCGTCGTGGTAGCTGAAAAACCTCTTATCTCGTGATGTGCATTCTGCGGGGTACTCGCATAGTAGCTCTAGCGGATGGCAGCGGTAGAAGCGGCTGTCGGGCCCAAGTCTCTTGCTTACATTCGTAATTCTAGAAATTGAGGATGGTGAGGCAGATCATGAAAACCCAAGCAAAACACATCTCGCAGTTAGGCCGTCAACTAACAACAACCTTGAAGCATATTGCTTCGTTTACCTTGAAGCTCCCGGTGCTGGCTATGGTTCTGGTGATCTCGCTGCCAGCCGTACTCTACGGGCAAGCAAGTCTGAGCCTTGCTCAACCTCCGAGCACGGTCGTAGCGACTGGATTCTCCAGGGCTCGGCAGGTGGCAACGGACGCACCCGGAAACATCTACATACCCAATAACAGCGGAGGCATAACGAAGATAACCCCCGGCGGGACGCAGTCTGTCATCGCCACCGGCCTCTCTCCCAACGGCATAGCGGTGGATGGAGCCGGTAACGTATACGCCACCACTGGTGTTAGCCTCGTGAAGATTACGCCCTCCGGAGCGCAAACCACGCTCAGCAGCAATTTCACCAATCCTACTCAGGTGGCAGTGGATGGTCTTGGCAACATTTACGTCACGGATGTCGGCGCTGGACAGGTAGACGAAATTTCTGCCGTCGATGGCTTTGACGTCTTAGTTAGCAACTTCCCGTCTCCCACGGGAATCGCCGCGGATAAGCGGGGCAATGTCTTCCTTACGCGTGCCAACAGCAATCAGGTGTATGAGGCCAGCGGTAGCAATCTGAGGTCCATCGTAGTCAGCGTCAACGGTCCTACGAGCCTGGCAGTGGATGGAAATGACAACCTCTTCATCGCGGACGCGGGCAACAATCGCGTGGTAGAGGTTCCGGCGAACAGTGGTCCGCAGTTCACCATTGATTCTGGGGTGGCCTCGACTGCCATTGCGGTGGATGGAGCTGGCGATCTTTTCGTATCAAACCCTACTACTAACCAACTGTTGAAGGGATCGACGATGTCGGCGAACTTCGGCTCCGTCAGCACCTGTAGCTCAAATTGCGGTGAAACCATAACCCTGACCTATGCCGTGACGGCGAGCGGTAACTTAGGACAGATAAGAACTCTGAACCAAGGTTCGAGCCAGCCGAGCCTCGACTTCAATGTGACCGGCAGTACCTGTCCCGGGTCGCTGACGGCGGGTTCAACTTGCACCGTCAGCATAAAATTCTCGCCCAAGTACCCCGGACTCCGCACCGGCGTTCTCCAGATCACGAGACCCGATGGCAGTTTGGCGGCGTCGACCATGTTGTATGGCGTCGGTCAAGGACCGCAGATTGCCTTCGATCCAGCCACTTCGCAGAACCTAGCCAGCCTCGCGTCGCCCAATGGCGTGGCGATGGACGCGGCCGGCGATCTATTCATCGTGAATACTCACGACTTGGTCGAGGTGCCCGCGAACTCGGGCGGCAGTCAGAATGTTCTGTACTCCGGCCTGTCGGAGGGGACAGCGGTAGCGGTGGATGGGGCGGGTAATCTCATCGTTGCCGACATGGGCAGCACCCAGGTGCTGAAGATCACTTCCAGCGGCTCCGCGAGCACCGTGGCCACAGGGGTTTGCCCATACGGTATTGCTGTAGATGGCGTGGGCAATGTCTTCATCCCTGACCTCTGCCACAACCAGGTGCTGGAGGTTTTGGCTGCTAGTGGCACCCAACTGTCCCTAGGATCGGGATTGAACGCTCCCTGGGGCATGGCCCTGGATTCTTCCGGCAACCTCTTCGTAGCGGATAGCGGAAACGCACGCTTGGTCAAGATCCCGACCAACGGGGGCGCCCAGACCACCGTCGCTTCGGGGCTCGCTGATCCGTTGGCGGTAGCCGTCGACGCCGCGGACAATCTGTTTGTCACCGTGAGCGATGGAGTGGAGGAGATCCCGGCTGGCGGCGGCTCTCCGGTCACGTTGGACACAACCTCTTATCCTGGTGGCGTCGCTCTGGATGGCGCGGGCGATCTCTTTATCGCGGATACTAATCACAACCAGGTGCTGGAGCTCCAGCGCTCGCAGGCGCCGGCGTTGAATTTCCCCGCGACTCCCGTAAACCAAGCCTCCAACCCGCTGTCGATCAAGGCGGAGAACGTGGGCAATCAGCAATTGAATGCCCTCGAAGGCGGTTTTAGCATGCCGCGAAACTTCGAGCAGGTAGCAGGTTCCGGCACGCCCCCGGATTGCACCAGCACCTTCTCGCTGGCGCCAGGCACCAGCTGCAATCTGAGCATCAGCTTCGATCCCACCCAGACGGGTCTGATCCAAGGCACCGCTGAAGGGAAGGACAATTCACTGAATCGCAATCCGGCAACGCAGCTGATCACGCTCAGCGGAACCGGTCAGTAACGAACAAGCTGGTTTTGGGTGCAATACTGACTTTAACTTGGAGGGCTGGCCGCTTGCGGCCAGCCCAAATTTCTGCATTCCATGCTCATCGTACGATGCGGGTCAGTCTACAAAAACGACTACATTGTTGTGCGTAAGACCTGGGCGCCTTTAACCACTCGTAAGCTGTCGACTTGAGAAATCGTGACGCGTGGTGACACGGACCCGAAAGCGAACCACCTCTCCCCGACCTTCTGTATTGCTCACGTCGATCGATTCAGCATGGCGTAAGAGACTTGTCGGGCTGTCTATAACCCTTTTGAGGTATTCCGAACACCCCGCCTGACGGTATCCGCTGATATCCGTCCGGTGGTAACGGAGAAGCCTGCTATCGCGTGATGCGAGATTAATCGCGGTCCGTCATAGTGACGGCATGATACACAATGCGTACGCAAGCGATGTTGATCTGCGGGCCAGCAAGTCGCCGGCCTCCGGAGCATCCCACGGCATGGCGATCGTGGAAGATTCCGAAGGCGACTCTGCGAGCAGAGTTCAGTTCTTAGATACCATCGTGACCAACGCAAACCGCGTTAACTTGTTCGGATTTCGCTATCGGCCCTATTGGATCATGTCCGACATAGCTGGCCTATCAGCATTCGCTTATGCATGGGTATTCTCGCGGCGTTTCCTTGCTGTTTCCGGATTCGGCTTAATCCTCGCCATACTGGCTGCTTTGTTGCTGTACAAGCTCGTCCTCGAGGCAAAAGCCGCTTTGGGAAAGCCGGCGGCTCGCTCGTTTCTCCAGGATTGCCTGCTGATCATCATCCCCTGCTTCCTGCTGGTGAGTGCCCTCTTCAAGCAGCCCATGAGTTTGACGCTCGCTTTCCTAGGAACGCTACTGCCTTTGTATGGCTGCCTGGCTCGTATAGGGTGCTTTCTGGGAGGATGCTGCTACGGGAAGCCGTCCCCGGTAGGTATTCTTTATCCCGCGTCAACCTTTCAATCCATCAATCACGGATGTAGGAGATATTCGCCTGGTCCTAACCCAGGCATGCGCGTGTTTCCGATACAGCTTGTAGAAGCGACGGTGCAAGCCGTGCTTTTCGTAACATTGGCCACCCTCGTGTGGCACTTTCCGAACACAGCCGCATCGATCTTCTGGTTGTACCTCTTCCTGTACGCCGTCAGTCGGTTCGTGCTCGACTTCTACCGAACCACCAGCGCGCGGCCTAGATACTGGCGCTTTTCAGAGGCGCAAATGGTATGCCTGGGCGTACAGGTGGTCGGCATCGCGGTTCTGGTGCAGCAATCATTACGAGCAGTCTGACGGACAGCGCCGTTACGTGCAGAAGAACTAGTACAGAAACCCACAGATTTCGGAACAATGACAAGCCCGGCCAAGCCCAAAGGACGCACCAAGCCATCGACATCGGGACCAGTGGTTGCTCTGACCTGCGTGTCAAACGGACTGGAAGTCCAGGAAGCAAGGAAGCACGCAGCGCTGGCATCACCAGTACAGGGGGGAACGTCCTCGCGACAACAGTCGTGGGTAAATATCGAATGGATTATTTGCCGCGCCTTTAGATCTAGAACCGAAACGCCCGGCGCTTGAAGATCTCCCGCTCGCTGCGTGAGACCTGACGCTAGCGTGTGAAATCCGGAGGCACGAATACTGCATCGGGACACAAGCGTTCCGCTCGTTTGCTGGCATGGCCGAATGAACGCCGAAGCTCCTCGCCTCGTACGAAGCAGCGCAGACAACAGAGCGGTTACCCAACCAGGCAACGATCACGGGCTTGCCTCGCAGCTGCGGATTATCGCGCTGCTCGACCGAAGCGTAAAACGCGTCCATGTCGATGTGGGTGATTTTTCGCACAATCTAACACCAAAAGACGGTCCTGGGTCCCAGCAGGCCGAATACGTGTCACGCCGATTCGTCAGCTCCATTACATTATTACTTGATCTGAGGAGTAAGGTGATGTGTGGCCGCTATCGTCTGTCCAGACGCAAACAATTGATCGCAGAATACTTCGAGACCGATAACGAGGTCGATTGGGAGCCTCGCTACAGAGGCTGTTACGAAACGCGCGGGGTGATGGGGGAACAAAGGCATCTTTAACCTCCGGGGAAGCTTTCCGAGATTGCTTTAAGGCGGCTGGGTTGTGGCTTGCAGATGCGCCTGTTTAGTTAGGAGGCCAGCGCTGTCCGGAAGGCAACTCCACCCAGCACCTTCAGCATGCGTTTCAGGTTGTAGGCCAACGTGGCCAGGCCCATTTCGGTCTGCGCTCCCATCCGTCCGCGTAGCAGGAATCGTGGATGGCCGAAGATGTGGTACTTGAGCGCAGCGAAGGGATGTTCCGCTAGACAACGGCGCCATCGCATGATCTCTGCCTTCGCGCGCTGCTGCATGCGCTGCAAGGCCTCTTCGTAAAGGTGACGCTGCACGGAACGTTGTGGCGCGTTGGTGCAGTGCGACTTCAGCGGACAGCTCCCACAGATTTGCGGCGAAGCCATATAGACCACCCGCTTTTTGTGGGGTTGTCGTTGTTTGCGGCGCAGGATTTGCTGAGCCGGACAGCGAAGGGTGTCGCTGTTTTCGTCATACGTAAACTGGCTGCGGTCGAATAGGCTGCCATCTCCCCGATTGTTCACGCCGCGCTGTACCGGCACATGGGGCACGAGGCCTTGTGCTTCGCAGGCTTGGGCTTGCTCACCGTTGGAATAACCGGCATCGGCCAGCACGTTCAGCGACGCCGGATCGCCCACGGCGCGTTTGGCGGCTTCGGCCATAGGTAGCAGGCTGCGCTCATCGTTGCTTTCCGTCGTGACCTTCTGCGCCACGATCAGCCCGTGTTCCGCATCCACCGCTAACTGCACGTTGTAGGCTGGTCGTTCTCCATCGGTGGTACGCATGAAGCGGGCTTCCGGCTCGGGATCCTGCTTCAGTTTCTCCAGCGCCGCTGCCACCGCGCTGGAGTCAATCACCCATTCTTCCTGCTCGTCGGCCCGATCCAGTTGCTCCAGATAGCGCTTCACCGCATCGCGCTCGCGCACCCGCGGTGCACTGCTCACGGCGCGAAACTTTGAACCATCGATGGCCACGGTCTCACCCCGCACCAGTCCCACGTGGCGCGCGAAAGCCACCAATTGGCAGCCCGCTTCGCTCACCGCTTCACTATGCATCCGCCGGAACTCGGCGATGCTCTTGTAGTCCGGCTGCAGCCGTCCCAACAGCCACATCACTTCCACGTTGCGCTGGCATTCGGCTTCCAACCGCCGCGACGAACGCACCTGGTTCATGTACCCATACAGGTACAACTTCAGCAGATCGCGCGGATCGTAACCCGGCCGCCCGGTTTCCGCCGGCTCCGAACGCACGAATCCCAACTGCGCCATCTCCAGTCGATCGACGAAGGCCTCGATCACTCGGCACAGGTGGTCGGCCGGAATCAACTCCTCCAAGGTCAAGGGAAACATCGTGACCTGTTCCCGCGCTTCTCCTCGAATGTAAGCCATGCAAAATGCCCTCGCACTCGCAAGCGCATCTTCTCATTGCTTCCAGTTTTCGCCTAGAGTCTTGCTGGGTTCCCGAGCGAGTTTCGTAACGGCCTCTACAACATCGCCCCGTCTCAGCCCGTCGGAATTATTCGCCAAGATCCATCCAGGCCGGAGCGGTACTTCTCGTTAGCTCGCTGGGGCCTGATTCCGTCCTGGGCCACAGACGCGAGTATCGGATTCAAGACGATCAACGCCCGCGCGGAGACAGTAGCAAGTAAGCCCGCCTTCCGCGATGCCTTCATGAGCCGTCGGTGCTTGCTTCCTGCGGACGGCTTTTTCGAATGGTCGCGAAGAGGAAAAGAGAAGCAGCCCTTTCACTTCGGAATGCAGGATGATTCCCTATTTGCGTTTGCCGGCTTGTGGGATCGGTGGAGAGACCCCGAGGGCGCTGTGATTGAGTCTTGCTCGATTCTAACCACCACTGCGAACTCGCTCCTGTCGGACATACACGACCGAATGCCGGTGATTCTGCTGCAAGAGAATTACGATTTGTGGCTCGATCCCGGCTTCAAGGACGTGAAGACGCTTGCGGAGATTCTGGTGCCGTTCGATGCTGCGCAGATGAGATGCTTTCCGGAAAGTACGAGAATTAACTCAGTGACGAACGATGATCTGGAATGCGTTGTGCCGAGCCATAACTCATCGCCAGCTCAGAGTGCCCTTTTCGGGTAGAGGGTAGAGGAGCGAATCTTGAGAGAAAAGCTCGACCGCGCTTGTCTGCTATGCAGTGAAGATAGGCCGAATCATTGCCATCGGAGACTTGTCGCAGAATAGCTGCAGAGGGCATTTGAGGAGCGTTGAGATTCAGCACATCGTGTGAAGCCAGCGGCCTGAAAGTTCAAAAAGCCGCCCCTTGCGAGGCGGCTCTATCCAACCCGTTTTTCGGACTTCTTATCGAACGACAACGCGAATGCGACCCGGAGCTTCAGCGACAAGCCAGCGCTTCTTGTGAGCCAGGTCTGCGAGTTCACGTGTCCCGTATTCTGCGGGCAAGAAGCGCATGTTCGCTGCACGGATGCGCTCCAAAGCGCGACGAAATTCTGCGTGAGTGTAGAAGTGACCACTCATCTCTCGAAATGCTTTTCTGGGGTTGAACATTTTCGCTCCAACTGCATTTTGGCTCAATTATTTGATGCCGTCAATGGCGTGACGATTTCGTGTCGGTAGCACATGATATGTCCGGTTGAGTTAGCAAGTGATCTGTCCGCTTTGCGGGCGGCGAGAGTAGGCGACCATGCGAAGCATGGTTGCTTACTCGAAGGCCGCGATGGAGCGGGCGATGAAAATACAGGAAGTGATTTTGCGAGCGATCGCCAGGAAGATTACCTGGTGGCAGGCAGCGGAGATTATCGGCATCAGCGATCGGTCGATGCGGCGCTGGCGGGAGCGACTGGAAGAGTTCGGCTATGACGGGTTGTTCGATCGGCGCCGGGGGCGTCCTTCTCCCAAGCGAGTTGCTCTGGCTAGGGTGGAGCAGGTGCTGGGACTGTACCGCGACCGGTACTTCGATCTGAACGTGCGACATTTCCACGAGAAGCTAAGCCAGCAGCACGGGATTCACCTGAGCTACAGCTGGGTGAAACAAACGCTGCAAGGAGCCGGACTGGTAGCGCGCGGACGCAAACGCGGGGTGCATCGCAAACGGCGGGAGCGGCGGCCGCTGCCCGGCATGCTGCTGCACATCGACGGCAGTCATCACCGCTGGTTCCAGGACGAGCGCTGGTATGACCTGATCGTCATTCTGGATGACGCCAGCAGCGAGATCTACTATGCGCAACTGGTGGAGGAGGAGTCGACGGCGACGGTGCTGGCCGGGCTGCGGGAAGTCATCGAGCGTAAAGGTCTGTTCTGCGCCCTGTACAGTGACCGTGGCAGCCATTTCTGGCTCACGCCCAAAGGGGGCGGCAAGGTCGATCCGCACCGCTTGACGCAGGTGGGACGTGCGCTGCGCGAGCTGGGAGTGCAGATGATCCCGGCCTACTCGCCGCAGGCGCGGGGCCGCAGCGAGCGTAGCTTCGGCACCTGGCAAGGACGACTGCCACAGGAGTTGCGGCTGCACGGCATTACCACCCTGGAGGCGGCCAACCAGTTTCTACGGGAGCATTACATCGCCGAATTCAATGGCCGCTTTCAGGTGCCGCCGACGCAACCGGGCAGCGCGTTTCTGCCGTGTCCGCACAAAAATCTGGACCTGATCTTTTCGCTGCAGTTTGAGCGCACGGTGAACCGGGACAATACCGTCAGCTTTCAGAACCTGCAGTTGCAGATTGAACCCGTGCCCTGGAGAGGGACGCTGGCCGGTTGCAACGTCATGGTTCACCAGCACCTGGACGGCAGCCTCAGCCTGACCCACGGGCCGCATCGGCTGGGACGTTACAGCGCCCAGGGGGTCGCCATCCACTCAACGGGAAACGCGGACCACGCGGTGGAAAAGACGCGCCGTGGAAAAGTCAGAAAAACGACTTTTCCACCGCGCTTGGAAATCCCGCCCAAGGCGCGGGATTTCCACTTTCCCACCGCCACGACGGCGACTGGTTTATGAGTCAACCCAAAACCAAAACCGGACATTTCACTTGCTACGAAAAGCGGACATTTTCACTTGCTACGAACATGGCGTGACGATTTCGTGTCGGTAGCACATGATATGTCCGGTTGAGTTAGCAAGTGATCTGTCCGCTTTGCGGGCGGCGAGAGTAGGCGACCATGCGAAGCATGGTTGCTTACTCGAAGGCCGCGATGGAGCGGGCGATGAAAATACAGGAAGTGATTTTGCGAGCGATCGCCAGGAAGATTACCTGGTGGCAGGCAGCGGAGATTATCGGCATCAGCGATCGGTCGATGCGGCGCTGGCGGGAGCGACTGGAAGAGTTCGGCTATGACGGGTTGTTCGATCGGCGCCGGGGGCGTCCTTCTCCCAAGCGAGTTGCTCTGGCTAGGGTGGAGCAGGTGCTGGGACTGTACCGCGACCGGTACTTCGATCTGAACGTGCGACATTTCCACGAGAAGCTAAGCCAGCAGCACGGGATTCACCTGAGCTACAGCTGGGTGAAACAAACGCTGCAAGGAGCCGGACTGGTAGCGCGCGGACGCAAACGCGGGGTGCATCGCAAGCGGCGGCAACGGCGGCCGCTGCCCGGCATGCTGCTGCACATCGACGGCAGTCATCACCGCTGGTTCCAGGACGAGCGCTGGTATGACCTGATCGTCATTCTGGATGACGCCAGCAGCGAGATCTACTATGCGCAACTGGTGGAGGAGGAGTCGACGGCGACGGTGCTGGCCGGGCTGCGGGAAGTCATCGAGCGCAAAGGTCTGTTCTGCGCCCTGTACAGTGACCGTGGCAGCCATTTCTGGCTCACGCCCAAAGGGGGCGGCAAGGTCGATCCGCACCGCTTGACGCAGGTGGGACGTGCGCTGCGCGAGCTGGGAGTGCAGATGATCCCGGCCTACTCGCCGCAGGCGCGGGGCCGCAGCGAGCGTAGCTTCGGCACCTGGCAAGGACGACTGCCACAGGAGTTGCGGCTGCACGGGATCCAAACCGTGGCAGAAGCCAACCAGTTTCTACGGGAGCACTACATCGCCGAATTCAATGGTCGCTTTCAGGTGCCGCCGGCGCAACCGGGCAGCGCGTTTCTGCCGTGTCCGCACAAAAATCTGGACCTGATCTTTTCGCTGCAGTTTGAGCGCACGGTGAACCGGGACAATACCGTCAGCTTTCAGAACCTGCAGTTGCAGATTGAACCCGTGCCCTGGAGAGGGACGCTGGCCGGTTGCAACGTCATGGTTCACCAGCACCTGGACGGCAGCCTCAGCCTGACCCACGGGCCGCATCGGCTGGGACGTTACAGCGCCCAGGGGGTCGCCATCCACTCAACGGGAAACGCGGACCACGCGGTGGAAAAGACGCGCCGTGGAAAAGTCAGAAAAACGACTTTTCCACCGCGCTTGGAAATCCCGCCCAAGGCGCGGGATTTCCACTTTCCCACCGCCACGACGGCGACTGGTTTATGAGTCAACCCAAAACCAAAACCGGACATTTCACGTGCTACGAAAAGCGGACATTTTCACTTGCTACGAACACGAACATGGAGTAGACGTTCCCTACAATATTCGTACCCCTTCATTCGTCTACGGAAGTGGATGAAGGACGCGGCGAGCCTGGAGCGAATGGCGATCGACCAAGACCAGCGGATCTCCGAAGTGGTCAAGCGGGAGCGATCCCGGCTGGGCAACTTCATCCGTCGGCGCGTCGCCGATCCGCGCGATGCCGAAGACATTCTGCAGGACGTCTTCTACCAGCTGGTGGAAGCCGGCCGCCTGCTGACGCCGATCGACCACGTCACCAGCTGGCTGTTTCGAGTGGCGCGCAATCGCATCATCGACCTCTTTCGCAAGAAGAAGCCGGAGAGCTTCAGCGATGCCGCGATCGAGGACGAAGAAGGCGAGCTTCTACAGCTGGAAGAAATGCTGCCTTCGCCGGACGCGGGGCCCGACGCGATTTATGCGCGCACCGTGCTGCTGGGCGAATTGGAGGCAGCGCTGGACGAGTTGCCCGACGAGCAGCGCGAGGTATTTGTCGCGCACGAGTTGGAAGGGTTCAGCTTCAAGGAGATCGCTGCGGAAACGGGTGTGAGCGTGAATACACTGCTCTCGCGAAAACGGTATGCGGTACTGCATCTGCGCGAGCGGCTGCAAAAGATCTACGACGAGTTCAGGGAAAGATGAGGACATGCACATGATCGCGAAATGGGTAACTCGAGTGCTCAAAGTGATATTGGGAATCTTCATTGCGGTGGTCGTTATCGGCGCCATCGGCGTGGGCGTGGAGCAGCTGTGGAACTGGCTGGCGCCTTCGCTGTTTGGCTGGCGCCTGATCACGTTCTGGCAGGCGGTGGGTCTGCTGGTCCTGTGCCGGCTGCTGTTTGGCAGGTTCGGTGGACACGGGTGCGGCCCTCGCCATTTTCGCCGCCGCTGGGCGGAACGCTGGGAGCATATGACTCCTGAGGAGCGCGAGAAGCTTCGCCATGGCATGCGCGGACGTTGCGGCTTCGGCGGAGGCGAGCCGGCGCAACCTAAGGCTTGAGTGCGGGAGTTGGTTCTGCTTCAGAGCATCGCGCAAGAACCAGTTACCAAGGTCGGTGTGGCATTTCGGGATTGCTCACACCCACATCTAATTACGCCAATCATCTTGAGCAACCTGGCTAAGTCTTATCCGATCAAGCCCACGAGCATGGCCCGTGGGCTTTTCGCGGTTGCTGAAATTGCCAAATCATTAGCGATGGCCGCCGCCATGTCCACCACCACCGCCGCCGTGGAATCCACCACCGCCGCCATGGAACCCGCCTCCACTGGCGCGGTAACCGGCTCCGGCAGAACCGTGTCCACCGTAAGCTGCGCGTCCATAGGAGCCACTACGGTAACTATAGCCTCCGCGGCCGTAGCCCGCACTATAGCCTCCGCGGCCGTAATAACCACCGCGGCCGTAATAACCACCACGACCGTAATATCCACTCCGGTAATAGCCTCGGCCCCAGCCACCGCCGTAGTATCTGCCATACCATGGCCCGGCCCCGATGAAGACTCCGCCGACAAACCAGTTAGGTCCGTAGTAGCCATACGGAGCACACGCATAAGGTGGATATCCGTAATAGCCGTAGGTGCATACTGGCGGTCCGCCGTAGTATCCGGGTCCGACGCCTATCCCCACGCTGATCTGCGCTTGCGAGGCCAGTGGAATCATCAATCCTGCGAGCAATACCAAATACTTTAGATAACGCATATCTTCTTCTCTCTGCCTCAGATCGAACACCCTCCGTCTGAAAGCATCTACTTATACAAACGCCGGATCAGAACAATAGTTGTAAGGTTGCGGCCTGCTAAATTTCAGCGGCTTCCGCGACAAATCTTTTTCGCAAGGCAACCTTTTGATTTTGAATCAGGTTGACATGTAGAAGCCCACCCAGAGTCACCCGAGCGTTTCGGCATCCGATCCTTGCTGGCCGGCATCACCCGTCAGGGCTTATTGTTGAGCCATGCTAGCTCCGAGAGACACCTGGTTACCGGCGATAAATCCATTACGCAAGCAACCCAGTCGGAGCACGCCCTACCCTTTGATATAGTTGCCAGCTATTACAAAACCGAGAGGCGATGCGCATCGTGGTCGCGTGAGCCAATCGCATGAGGGCTGGCGAATGAGCCGATGGTTGATCGCAGTAGTGTTGTTGTCCTGCGCTTGTGTGGCGCAGACTCCGCCGCCGAACGATACCACTCCTTTCATCAGCGTGCACGCGCCGGTCATCGTGTTGAATCATGTGCGCGTGATCGATGGCACGGGCGGGGCAGCGAAAGAGAATCAGACGATCGTGATCTCCGACGGGCAAGATTCAGGCTATAGGCTCGTCGGGGACGGTGATGATTCCCGCCAACGCGCAGCAGCTGGATCGCACGGGATATAGCGTGATTCCCGGCCTGGTCGGGATGCACAACCATCTTTTCTACGCCGGCTCGATCTCATTGCAGCGCAGTCCTAAGGGTGACGTCGAGGAGCCCGGCCTGATGGCGGTGGAACTGGCCTACACCGCGCCGCGGCTGTATCTGGCTGCCGGTGTTACGACCATGCGCACCACGGGAAGCGTGGAGCCGTACACCGATCTCAAAATTAAACAGCGCATCGATGCCGGCCAGATGCCGGGCCCCAAGATCGATGTGACCGCTCCTTATCTTGAAGGCGGCCCGAGCGCGTTTGCCCAGATGCATGAACTGACCGGAGCTGACGACGCTAAGCAACTGGTGGATTACTGGGCTGACAAGGGTACGACGTCGTACAAGGCGTATATGCACATCAGCCGCGACGAGTTGGGCGCGGCGATCCAGCAGGCGCATGCACGGCATTTCAAGCTGACCGGGCATTTGTGCTCGGTCACGTGGCACGAGGCCATCGCGCTCGGCATTGACGATCTGGAGCATGGCCCGGTTTTCACCGATACGGAATTCGCTCCTGACAAAAAGCCGGATGTCTGCCCGCAAAACGGCAGGTCGGGCTGGACGACGCTGGAGATCGACGGGCCGCAAGTGCAGGCGCTCATTCAGGACCTCGTGTCGCATCACGTCGCGGTTACCTCGACCTTGCCCGTGTTCGAGGCGTTTCTGCCAGGTCGGCCAAAGCTGCAGCAGAGAGTTCTGGATGCGATGTGTGCTGAATCGGCGCAGAGCTACTTGACGTTGCGCGGGCGTATCCCGATCGATTCGCCTTACGCACCTTTGTACAAGAAGGAGCTGGAGTTCGAATTAGCGTTCGCGAAGGCGGGCGGATTGTTGCTGGGCGGACCCGATCCAACCGGCAACGGCGGCGTGCTGCCGGGATTCGGTGATCAGCGCGAAGTTGAGTTGCTGGTGGAAGCGGGATTCACGCCAGTGGAGGCGATCCAGATTGCACACGATGAATGGCGCGACGTATCTCGGACAGCAGGATCACATCGGATCGATCGCCGTGGGCAAGCAGGCGGACCTGGTGCTGATCAAGGGCGATCCTTCGAAGAAGATCGAAGACATCGAAAATGTGGAGACGGTGTTCAAGGACGGAGTGGGATACGATTCGCAGAAGCTGATCGAGAGCGTGCGAGGGCAGGTGGGGATTCGGTAAGCTCCGATTCCTTAGCGTGGGGAGGGGCGGGATCGGCGCACCAATTTTTGCAGAGTGCTTTCGGCGCAGCGGCGGCAGGATTCGGGTTCAGCCTTGGGATCGCGCTCGACGCACATGGGGCGGAAGGCGCAGTGCCAGAACGTCTCTCTGGCGGCCAGCAGTCTCGTCTTCATGGCCGCCTGCCTTTCAGCAAGATTCTTTCTCAAAGCAACCCTCTGCGCCGCGATCTTCGCCATGATCATACAACGAGCGGATGCGAGTCAGACCTGCCAATTTAACCCCGAGCCGAGGCCGTGGTTGTCACGGATTCGTCACAAAGATGTAAAAGATGAGACCAGCCGGTGTGCGGCGCGGCGAAGGACGCATCGGAGGATTCCATGATGAAACTACAGCCTTACTGCACCGTCTTTTCACTCGGAACTTGAAACTCGAAACTGAAAAAGGGTGCCGCGTGGCACCCTTTCGCGATCGACAACGCTTGAGGTCTTACTTCTTCTGGCTGTCCTGGAATCGTTTGTTGACTTCTGCCCAGTTCACGACGTTCCACCACTCTTTGAGATAGTCGGCGCGACGGTTCTGGTACTTGAGGTAGTAAGCGTGTTCCCAGACGTCATTGCCCATGATGGGGTAGAAGCCCTGGCTCATGGGATTGTCCTGATTGGGGGTGCTCATCACCAGCAGTTTGCCGGAGTGGTCGCGCACCAGCCAGGACCAGCCGCTGCCGAACTGTTTCAGGCCGGCATCGTTGAACTTCTCCTTGAAGGCGTTGAAGTCGCCGAAGGTGTTCTTGATGGCATCGGCGATGGCGCCGGTCGGATCGCCGCCCGCATTGGGCGCCATGATCTTCCAGAACATGCTGTGATTCACGTGGCCGCCGCCGTTGTTGCGGACTGCGCCGCGAATCGCTTCAGGCACGTTCTCCAGGCCTTTCAGCAACTCTTCGCCGCTGAGTTTCTGCATATCGGGAGCCTTCTCCAGCGCGGCATTCAGATTGGTGACGTAGGCCTGATGATGTTTGTCGTGATGCAGGTGCATGGTTTGCGTATCGATGTAGGGTTCCAGTGCAGCGTAGTCGTAGGGCAGCGGCGGAACTTCATGTGCCATTCTGTATCGTCCTCCAGTTGGCGTTGATGCTAAGGATGATTTCGCGGATTCAAATGCGGGGCGTGACCCACAGTTCGCCCCGGCAGAAACATTATAGTCAGTTGCCGACGATTAGTGCTCGGTTGCCAGCAAGTGTTGCCGTCGGTGACGACATTAAGTCGGCTGCACTTAGCGAAACGGATTTTCGATTTGCAGATCGCCGAACTTCTGCCCATGGTGCAGGTCTTCGGTGTAGAGAAGCTGGCAGCCACCTTCCATCGCGCCCGCAACAATCAGCGAGTCGTACCACGAGAGACGATGGCGGCTTTGCAGATGCAGTGCCTCGGCGTAGAGGGCGTTCGAGGAATGAACCGCCAAGAGAGGACGAAATACCGTCGCGAGATATTGTTCAGCTTCGAGCAAAGTCATCGGCGGAGTGAAGCGGCGAAGCGCGACGTTGAAGAACTCCTGCATAACCTGGTAGCTGACGATGCCATTGCGCGCGGCGATCGCCTGCCGAATCAGTTGCGTCGCGCGGCGCGCCTTCGCCGACGAGCTGCCTTCCAGGGAATACACGAAGAGGTTGGTGTCGAGAAAAAACCTAGCGCTCATTCATTTCGTCCCGCGTGTAGGGACCGCCGGAACGGATGTGACGCAGCCGCCGCATGAGTGAGTCGAACGCGCGCTCGTCGCCCGCTTGCGCCGTGAAGCTCTGCAGCCACTCGCGAAAGACGGCGTTCAGCGTCGTGTGCCGGGAGCGGGCGATCAGGCGAGCGCGCTCGATCAGCTCCTCGTCGGCGCTGAGGGTAATGTTCTTCATGCGAGAATAGTGTACACGAAATTCGTGTCTATCTAGAGCGTGATGGCACTGCGCACAGACAGCAGGTCCCTCCGCGTGGGCTGAAGCCCTTGGTCGGGATGACACTTCATGAATCGTCACAGGTTTGAAGAGAAAGCCTCCCACTCAGGCAAAAGAAGCTTGAGTGGGGCACCCTCTTCGCTCGCGGTACCCGCGTTTACATAAACCCTGCAACAGCTGTCATCCCGCGTAGTGCCCCATGTAGCCCAGTAGCAGGACGGCGATGCCGAACAGGATTCGGTAGACGACGAAGACGGTCAGCGTTTTGGTTTGCAGGTAGCGCAGGAAAAACGCAATCGTTGCGTAGCCGACCAGCGCCGAAACAATGATCCCCGCTACGAATGCAGTCATACCCGGTGCAAGTTCGCCGGGCGGGAGACCGTGTTTCATGACATGGTGCAGCTTGAAGAGCGCGGCTCCGCCAATAATCGGCGTGGAGAGCAGGAAGCTGAAACGCGCAGCGGCTTCGCGAGTGAAGTTGCGGAACAGGCCGCCGGCGATGGTGATGCCGGAGCGCGAGACGCCGGGGATTACGGCGAAGGCCTGCAGCACGCCGATGGTGAGGGCGTCGCCCAGGCCGATCTGCGGCAGTGGCTTCTCAAATTTGCTCATGCGCTCGGCGACGAACATGATGATGGCAACGACGATCAGCATGGTCGCGACCAAAGCGGGCGCGCGGAAGGTCGTCTCGATGTGTTTCTCCAGCAACGCGCCGGCAAGTCCGGCAGGAATGGTTGCCGCGATCATGAACCAAAGCAACTGGCGCTCGCGGCGCTCTTCTTCCGGCGTCAAGTCGCGCACGTCATCGCGGACTTCGGAGAAGCGAACGACCTTGCCGCCGAGTGCGGCCCGGATGATCTGGATCCACGTCCGCCAGAAATACAGCAGGATGGCGAAGAGCGTGCCGGCGTGCAGCGCGACGTCGAAGGTGAGGCCGGGATCGGGCCAGTTGGTTAGACCGAGCGTGCTGACGAGCCAGGGAACGAGCGCGAGATGAGCGGTGCTGGATACGGGCAGAAATTCCGTGAGCCCCTGCACAATGCCGAGGACGATCGCTTCAAGAATGGGCAAATTATTCCACCGTGATGCCCCAGGTGGGCATTTTGTTCGTCACCATGTATACCAGACGCTCGGCCCGGCTGGACCAATCGGTGTCGTTAGGGTATTGCGCAATTAGCTTCTTGGCGAGTGCGAGCGAACGTTCGGACGACTCGTCAGCTTTCTTCTGGTTGTTGCTGGTCTGGTAAATCTGGACCAGTGCCGAGTAGCGCCACGCGGCTTTGTACAGCGCTTCGGGAGTCTTGGGTGACTGCGGATGCTCGTCGGCGTACTTGATGTACATCGCCGCTTCCATCTCCGGACACTTGGCTGCGGCCTCCCACTCGCCGCACAGCTTGTTGTCGATAAGGTGATAGGCAGCGAGATCGGCCCACTTGGTGTGCGGATATTTCTTCATCACCTGCTTCATGAAATCTTCGTCGATCTGGACATGAAGCGCGGGATCGCGTTCCTTGGCCGAAGGACGCGAGGCGGCGTCGGCAGCTTCGAGCTGCCAGCGAATGTCGGCGGCGCGATACGCTCCCTCGGCGGCCAGCGGCGACTGCGGAAAGAGCACGGGGATGTGGCCATAGAGGCGCATGGCATCCTGCGCCGCGTTACGTCGCCCACCGCGCTTGCTGGCTTCGAGCTCAGAGTCGAAGGCTTCGCCGAAGAGGATCTGGTCACCGTTGGGCGTGGTGCTCAGGATGATGCCCTTGTCCTCAACCCAGCCGGTGACGTTGCGCTCGACCTGGGTCTCGGGATCCTCGGGCGCGTAGCCGACGTCGACTGTGCCCATAACGTTGGCCCATCCCTTGGAGCGCTCCATCACGGCGACTTCACGCCCGCGGCCAATGTTGGACAGCTTGGTGGAGTCGGTGCTGGGGTCGACGTAGATGACGCCTTCGCGCAGCATGACGCCGCGCTCGATGGTGGCGAAAGCCGGCAGGCAGGCGATGACGACGAAGCAGAGCAGTTTGAATTTGTGCGACACGGCGATACTCCTGAGCTACTTGGACTCAAAATAACCATAGCGGATAGCCATGGTTGGGGGGAAGCTGTTGCCCACGAGGGCAAGAATGGGCACCTTGGCCGACGGTCGCGCCGTACAATGGCTGTTCTCATGAGCATCGCTGCAAATCTCGCTGAGATTCGCGAGCGGATTGCGCGCGCCGCGAAGCGGGCGGGCCGAAATCCTGATGACGTCGCGCTGATGGCGGTGACGAAGACGCAGCCGGCGCCGCGGATTATCGAGGCGTATGAGGCCGGGCAGCGGCTGTTCGGTGAGAATCGCGTGCAGGAGTTTGCCGAGAAGTTCGGCGCGCTGGCGAAGTTGCAGGGCGCCAAGTTCCACATGATCGGGCATCTGCAATCGAACAAGGCGGCGAAGGCGGCGGAGATTTTTCATGCGGTGGACTCGGTGGATTCGGCGAAGCTGGCCGAGCGACTGAACACGGCGGCCGAGAAGCTGGGCAGGACGCTGGACGTGCTCATCGAGATCAACATCGGCGGCGAAGGGGCCAAGACCGGCATTGCGCCGGAGTCGGCGGAGCTGGAGGAGATTCTCAGCGGCGCGCCGGAGTGGAAGAGTTTGCGGATTCGCGGCTTGATGACGGTGCCGCCGTTCACCGAAGATCCGGAAGGCGCGCGGCCGTATTTTCGGCGGCTGCGGGAGCTGCGCGATCGGCTGGCGGCGCGGCAATTGCCGGCGGTTGGGCTCGATCAGTTGTCGATGGGGATGTCGCACGATTTCGAAGTGGCGATTGAGGAAGGGTCAACCTGCGTGCGCATTGGCACGGCGATTTTTGGAGAAAGAGCGAAGTAGCCGCGAGCCGCGAACCACGAGCCAGTCCCTTTTGATGTGTCATGCTGAGCGAGCCTGTCGCGGTTTTCGACAGGCGAGTCGAAGCACCCCTATCCTGGATACGCTGTGCCTATAGGGGTCCTTCGACTCCGTTCGGCCGCTCACGCGGCCTCGCTTCGCTCAGGATGACACGGCTTTGGTGAATGTTCGGCAAGCGATGCGGAAACAGCGGAGGGCGGCAAAGCCAAAGAGCGAAGAGCCAAGAGCTAAAAATGAGTAGCGAAAAACGAGTAGCGAGTAGCGAAAAGCGAAAAGCGAAAAGCGAAAAGCGGCCAACTCCCTATGATCACGATTCGCGATACTCCCGGCGGCGCGACGTTTCAGGTGCGAGTGCAGCCGCGCGCGAAGAGGAATGCCATCGTCGGAGAAGTGGGCGAGGCGCTGAAGCTGACGCTGACAGCTCCACCTGTCGAAGGTCGAGCAAATGAGGCGTGCGTGAAGTTTCTGGCGGAAGTTTTGAATGTGGCACGCTCGTCAGTTACGATAGCCGCCGGCGAGAGCAGCCGGAACAAAGTGATTCGCGTGGCGGGAGTGACGGCGGAGCAGGTGAGAAAGCAGCTAGCAACTAGCGATTAGCAACTAGCTCGGGACGACGCTGTTACGAGCTCGGCGACGGACAGCAGGTCCCTCCGCGCGGGCTGAAGCCCTTGGTCGGGATGACAGGCTAAGCGCGAGAGCAACGACAACGGACCACCGAAAACTGACAACCGAGAACTGACAACCGAAAGAGCCGACAGCTGAGAGCCGGAAGCTGAGAGCTGACTTACAACTGACCACTTACAACCGACAACTCTACATGACCCTTGCCCAACGATGGCACGACATTCGCACCGGATTCGAGCGGCCCTTCTGGGTTGCCAACTTCAGCGAGCTCTTCGAGCGGCTCTCCTACTACGCGGCCTTCGCTTCGCTGGCACGGTATCTGCACGAAGCGCTGCATTTCCCGACGGAGCAGACGAGCTCGCTCACAGGACTTTTCGGCGGACTGGTATGGTTTCTGCCCGTCTTCGGCGGAACGCTAGCCGATCGCATGGGATTCCGGCGCGCGCTGTCGCTGGCCTATCTCATCCTGAGCTGCGCGTACTTTCTGCTGGGATCGCTGGGCGCTTCGTGGCTGGCGCCGGTGCGTGACAACGTCCCGCTGGTGGTGCTGGTGACGTTTGTGCTCGCATTGCCGGCGCTGGGAGTAGCGCTGGTGAAGCCGAGCGTGGTGGGCACGACGGCGCGTGCGTCGAAGGAAAACGTCCGCTCCATCGGCTACTCGATCTACTACACGCTGGTGAACATCGGCGGCTTCTTCGGGCCGATCGTCGCGTCGTATGTGCACAAGCACCTCAGCGTTGAGAACGTCTTCCGCACCGCGGCGCTCAGCGTTTTTCTGATGTTCATCGCGGTGCTGATCTTCTTTCGCGAGCCGCGCAAGCATGACGAAGTGGAGACCACCAGCCTGGCGCAGGCCGGGCGCAATTTCTGGACGGTGCTCACCAATCCGCGCTTCATGATGTTTCTGCTGATCTTCACCGGCTACTGGATCGTCTACTGGCAACTGTTCCTCACCCTGCCGCTGTACATTCACGCGTACGTCAGCGCCAGCGCCGACACCGAACTGCTGCTGGCGACCGGGCCGCTGGTGGTGATCACGCTGACCATCGCCATCAACCTGCTGACGCAGCGGATGCATGCGCTGGAGGCGATCATCGTGGGCACGCTGGTGACATCGCTGGCGTGGGTGATTCTGATTTTCTGGCCGACGGTGCCGGGCGTGGTGGTCACGCTGGTCGCGGTCGCGCTCGGCGAGATCACGCAGTCGCCGCGCTATTACGAATACATCTCGCGGCTGGCGCCCTCGGGACAGCAGGGGACGTATATGGGCTTCGCGTTTCTGCCGCTTGGAATCGGATCGCTGGTCGGCGGACCGTTCGGCGGATGGCTGCTGCGTCACTTCGGCGAAGAGAAACATCAGCCGCAGATGATGTGGGTGGTGATCGTCGCAGTGGGCGTGGTGACGGCGGTGTTGTTGTGGGTGTACGACAAGGCGGTGGGAAGGGAAGCGACTAGCAACTAGCAACTAGCAACTAGCGACAAGCGACTAGCAACTAGCGACTAGCAATTAGCTACGAGCCGCGAGCTCTTTTGCTTAGGTTGTGATAACGCCTCTGGGTGTTGAAAAACTCTTTCGGTGTCTTCGCCCAGAAAACCCGACCCGCTAGGATGCCCTATAAACGATTTTTTCTGCCTCGGGATACATTTCTGGTCACCCAATTTTGGCAGTTTCTGCATCGGAAGGGACTTTTTCAACAGCCACGCCTGATAGCGCCAACCGACGCCACAATCTCTTTGCAAGGTCAGTTTGCCCAACGAGCCGGTTGACCCGCGCACTCGCAAGACCACCTGTCCTCCAGGGGTTTTCTCTCTCGCCCTTTGGGAGAACTGGAGAATTCTGCGAAAGATCTGAGACTTTTTCTGCCGCGGGACCGTAACTATTCCGCAGGAGGTTAACATGCATGACACAAAGGAACGGTTGTCTCTATTGTGGATCTTCGCGTTTTTGAACTACCTGTATGCGGACGTGCTTGCCCTGTGGGATATTATTGGTTCGCTAAATGTAGCCGACGCCCCACATCCACATCTCCCACCATGGGCTCTGGCGGGTTCAGCGGTCTTGATGGAAATACCCATCGCCATGATTGTGGCGTCTCGGCTACTTCCGTTTAGAGCGAACCGGCTGGCGAATATCATCGCGGCTGCAATTTGCACCCTTGTAAACGGTGGCCTGACCTTCGTTCCGCCTCTTTTCGGTGCCCGGACGCCCGCTCTTCCTGAGTACTTGTTTTTCGCGACGATCGAAACTGTATGCACCTCGATCATCATCTGGCAGGCGTGGACTTGGCCAGGGGTTGAAGCCGCAGTTAGTTCGGAGCGGATGGTCCGCCAACCGGAAGCTGGGATCACTTCTTCTTAACTACCGGATTGCTCAAAAATGTACCCAAACGATCCATGCGTTTGGAGGTCACCGTGCCGACCGCGAGCCGGCAGGATCGATGAGCGTAATCGCGGTGGCTCACCGACGCGAAGAATAGGCGCTATGATCCTCATGGTGGTCGCGATTGGCAAGGAGGGTTGCTGTTATGGATGACGCTCACCGTAGCCCTGTTTCTCCAGACGTTACCGACACGAAGCTCTTAATGAGGTGCACCGCGCCCGCTCTCGACAAAATCCTTGGTCTGCATTGCCGTGTGCTTGACGAGGGATTTGTTCGCGTAATCGATTACATGGGTAATGATTCAGCGATTGTGCAGGCCACCAAGGTTTCTGAGGCAGGAAAGAAGAAAAAGGCCAGCGATGATCGGGCGCTAATACGAAATCTTATGTACCGCCGGCACACAACGCCGTTTGAAATGTGTGAGATCAAACTTCATCTAAGAACAACCATGGATGTCTGGCGACAATGGGTACGGCATCGGACGGCCAGCATTAACGAGCATTCGACGCAGTATTCGATTGCCGATAACGTTCAGACGACACCTGCAGGCCGATGGCGTGTCCAGACATCAAGCACGCAACCGGGGCACGAAGCCTTTCTTCCCTTGGAACAGGGGCAGCATCTTTCGGCAAGAGAATCGCAGCTTCAGAAGGCAGCTCGTGAGGTCTATGAAGAGCGTATCGCTGCCGGCGTTGAGCGGGAGCAGGCGAGAAAAGATCTGCCGCTTTCAACCTATATCGAAGCCTACTGGAAAATCGATCTGCATAATCTGCTGCATTTTCTGCATGTTCGTATGGACGAGAACGCTCAGTCCGAGATTCGGGCTTACGCGGAGTTGATAGGACGCGAGATCGTCGCCAAATGGGTCCCTTTGGCATGGGAGGCGTTTTTAGACTACCGTCAACAGGCGCTGCTCTTGTCACGCATCGAGGCACAGATACTCACCGCACTGATTGCGAATTCTCCAGAAGAAGCACGAAGGATTGCCAAGTCCGCAGGGTTGCTCAGCGTTGGCGAAAGCGGCACGATGACGCACAACCGGGAACGGTCTGAGCTTGAATCCAAACTGCGCGCTCTTGGTCTTACGCCTCCTTGGAACTGAAGTAAGTCGGAGCATTTCACGAGGGCCAACGCCAGGCGCTGCGCGATGTGCGGCGCGGCAGCGCTGCTCCCGTTGCCGTCGAAGATTGCGCCGCTCGGATATCCCGGAGAGCCAGCGGATGCGTCTTGATGGCCTCCCTCGGTTGGAAATCAAGCTAAGAAGCCCGGATAGAGCATCCGGGCTCGCCTATTGCTCTCTTACTTCACATCGTGCCGCCGGTCAGCGTGTACTCGCCGGTACACGAATACTGCGAGCTGGCATCAGCAGCGCCGGTAAGTTTGCACGTGCCCGAGCCTTTGATGTTCTTCATCTTTCCCGTGCCGCCGCTGATCTGGTACTTGTTCGTGGCGGACTGCAACGTTCCATTCTTCGCCGTTCCCGTAACTTGATAGTCGTAGAAAACTTTGTCGCCGCTGGACAGGGTCTCCACAAAGACGCCCCAGCTCCTCAGGTCGCCTGACTTTATGTCAGCGTGCTCGGAATATATGCCGCTCTTGCCGGTCGCGCCGCCAATGTCTCCATTGGCCGTACAGTTTCCCTGGGCCAGCGTCAACATATGGCCCGGCTGGTCGGGGATGGAAACACTCTGCTGCACCTGCGACTTCTCGCATTTGCCCGACATCGTCATTTTTGTTTGAGCCGAGCCCGTGTCAACGGCCACAGCAACCACCAAACACCCGCACAGAATCCTGTAGTTCATTCGCACTCTCCTCGCCCACTGCAGATCGGAGTTAACTTTTTGAGAGGCCAGAATTGTACACCGCTGCTGCTCGTTTTCAGCATGGAATGCGCGAGAGCCCCGCACTGCTCCGCTCCGCACGGCCTAGCGATTGCTGCTAGGTGACGCGTCGCTCGCTCCGCCCGGCGAGACCAACTGTCCTCCACTAATGACCTGTCCCGGCGGTGTCTGACGCGGCCTGGTGACCTGCGATTTCGACTTCGCGTAAGCGCGATAGGCGAAGATCACTGCGAGCAGCGGCGCGGCCAGCAGCAATCCCCAGAATCCGAAGATCAGGCTGAGCAGAATTGGCACGCCCAGCGACGCCCAGATAGGCACGCGCGCGGTGCGCCGCATGATCAGCGGCTGCAACAGCAGGCCGTCGGTCAGGATGATCACGCCGTACAGGATGAGGACGTACAGCAGGCCTTCGAGCCCATCGCTGAACAGCGCGGCCAGCGCCGGACCGAAGAACGCGATCACCGGGCCGAAGTGCGGAATGAATTGCAGCCCGGCGGCGAGGAGAGCCCAGAACGGCGCCAGCGGAACGTGCAGATACCATAGCCCGGCCCACCACAGCGCACCGACGGCCAGCGCGTCGTAGCATTGCGCGATGAACCAGCGCTTCAGCGCTCCGCCGGTGATGTTGATGTGACGCGAGAATTGCATTATCTGTTTGGATGCGACGCTGTCATCGCAGGCGCAGATCAATGCTACACTCGGGAAGGCGGCACTTGGCAATTAGCACTTAGCGTTTAGCAGAAAAGCCGGTGCGCGATGTTTTAGCAAAGGTCGTTCGCCCTGCTCGGTTTGGCTAATTGCTAACTGCTAATCGCTAATTGCTTTCTTTATGAACTTCGGCGTCATCATCTTTCCCGGATCCAACTGCGATCACGATGCTTACTGGGTGATCCAGCAGGTTGCCAAACAGCCGGTTACGTTTCTGTGGCATGATTCGGCTGACCTGCAGGGTTGCGACGCGATCATCGTGCCCGGCGGCTTCGCTTACGGCGACTACCTGCGCACCGGCGCGATCGCCAAGTTCTCGCCGGTGATGGAGTCGGTGCGAAAGTTTGCCGCCGACGGCGGGCTGGTGATGGGCATCTGCAACGGCTTCCAAATCCTCTGCGAAGCCGGACTGCTTCCCGGCGCGTTGATGCGGAACGCCGGACTGAAGTACGTTTGCAAGCCGGTACACGTGCGCGTCGAGACGACGAACACTCCGTACACGCAGCAACTCACGAAGGGCGAAGTGCTGGAGATTCCCATCGGCCACATGGAAGGCAACTACGTTTGCGACGAGCGGACCCTGGCCGAGCTGAAAGATCAGGATCGAATCGTCTTCCGCTACACGACGCCGGCAGGCGAGATCACGCCCGAATCCAATCCCAATGGCTCGCTGGAGAACATCGCGGGAATCTGCAATGAAGGACGCAACGTGCTGGGCATGATGCCGCATCCGGAGCGCGCCAGCGAGCCGGAGCTCGGCATGACCGATGGCGCGAGGATTTTCCACTCACTGGTATCGGCAGCAGTTAGCATTTAGTAATTAGCAATCGGCAAGCTGCAGACTTGGTAGAGCCGGCCTTCAGGCCGGCGTCCACGACTCTAACTGGTTCCTTGCGCCGCTGAGGACGCGGCGCTGAAGCGCCGCTCTACCAAACCCTACAGCTTCTTCTTCGTCCAGTCCTCAATCCGGTTCAGCGCTTCCTGCAGATGCTCGATCGAGTTCGCCGTGCTGAAGCGCATGTATCCTTCGCCGAACGAGCCGAACGCCGTGCCCGACAATCCCGCCACGCCCACCTCGTCCAGTAGCGCGTCGGCCAGTTTCTTCGACGGCCATTTCGTCTGCGTGATGTTCGGGAAGGTGTAGAACGCGCCCTTCGGCAATCGGCAGGAAAAGCCTTTGATCTGGTTCAGCCCTTTCACGAACACGTCGCGCCGCCGCTGGAATTCCTGCCGCATCTTCTCCGGCTCGCTCTGATCGCCGCGCACCGCTTCGACGCCGGCAATCTGCGTGAACGTCGCCGTGCAGGAAGTCGAGTTGGTCTGCAGCCGCGCGAACTGCGCTGCCAGGTCGGCGCGCATCACGCCATAACCCAGGCGCCAGCCGGTCATCGAATACGTCTTCGAAAAGCCGGTCAGAATGATGGTGCGATCCTTAAAGCCAGGCACCGACGCGATGCTGTAGGGCTCGCCTTCGAAAGTCAGACGGCTATAGATTTCGTCGCTCAGCACCATGATGTCGCGATCGCCGATGGCCGCGGCAATATCCTGCACGTCGCTCTTGGTGATGATGCCGCCGGTCGGATTCTGCGGCGAATTCAGAATGATCAGCTTGGTGCGGTCGTTGATCAGGCTCTTCAGCTCGTTGACATCGAGCCGGAAGTCGTTCTCCTCGCGCAGCGCAATCGGCACCGCCTTGGCGCTGAGGAAGTTGATCATCGATTCGTAAATGGGGAAGCCGGGATTGGGATAGATGACCTCGTCGCCTTCTTCCACCAGCGCCAGCATGGTGAAGAAGATGATCGGCTTGCCGCCGGGCACGATGACCACCTCTTCGGGCGTGACCTTAATGCCGCGGGAGTTGGAGGTGTGGGCGGCGATGGCTTCGCGCAGTTCCGGCAGCCCGGCCGCAGGACCGTAGTGCGTGTAGCCGCTGCGCAGCGCGTTGACGCCGGCTTCGATCACGTTGGCGGGCGTGTCCATGTCGGGCTCGCCGATCTCGAGGTGAATGATGTTTTTCCCTTGCCGTTCCAGGGCGCGGGCGCGGACCAGAACTTCGAAAGCAGTTTCGGTTCCCAGCCGCGACATCCGCTTAGCGAGACGTAGTTCGGTTTGTGTGGTAGTCATAGGCAAACCTATGGATTATACGACGAGGAGGGCCCGTCCGGCAGACCGAGGAAGTGCGGGGATTAGCCTCACGGTTCCGAACAGCATTCAAAAATCGCGGTATGGCCTACCATGCGCACCACCTTGTAACCACTGCCGCGCACTACCTCCATCGCGGCATCGTAGTCGGGACCGCCAACCCACGGCCCCTGATTGCCAACGACGATCAGTCGCGCGCGATGAGAATCGAAAACTTCCAGCATCGCCGCCGGTGTCAGCAGGTGATACTCATCCTGCTGTGCCGCGCTGAGCTTGCGGGCGACAACCAGTCCGAAATCATTTTCGAATCCGGGATACGGCTTGGCCTGCGATGCGAAAAGATATCCCGGCCAGAAGCTGACCACCTCTTCGCCCGGTCGAGTGAGCGAGTCGATCGCCTTCGACACCTCAGTTACTTGCGCCAGCGTCCAGTTCGGTGCGTCGGCCGGACCGTTAACTCCGGGAACCTTGTGGCCGGTGAACAGGTATTGGCGAAAGGCCGGAAGTCCGAAAGCGATAAAGCTGATCAGCGCAACCGCGCAGATCCTGTGCGCGATGCGGAGCTGACGGGGCGATTGCAGCGCCGCCAGATAATCGCTGACCGAGAGAACGGCGGCCACGATCAGAAACGGCACAATCATGGAGAAGTACTGCATCGATGCCGGCGTCGGCAGGATGCAGACAAATCCCAGCACCAATGCAACGACGAAGGCCAGCAGCGCCGAGTCACGCTTCATGCACCGCGTGACGAACATGCCGGCGCAGGTCAACGATAGCACGCTGAACTGAAATCCCGTGAACCGGCCGCCGAAGGTCGCCATCGTCACGTGGATCTTATCCAGCCAGTCTCCGATCAGGCCGGATTCCGAACGCAGCGCGTGATATCCCAGGTTGTTAAACAGGAACGCGTTGGGCGAGGCGAAGAACAGGATCAGCGACGGCACCGCTCCGACCGCAAAGCCGAGCATCGCCCAGAGCAGGCGAGTCAGCCGAAGGCGGCCGCCCCAAGTCTCGCGCCTTTCGAGACCTGGGCGGCGTCGCAGGATCCACCAGATGAAGACCGGCGCGATGCCCAGCACATACGAACGCGTGTCGACGCTGAGCGCGAAGAGGCATCCGGCGATTGCTACCCACCAGCCCGGCGACGACTGGTTGAGCCGCGACAGAATCATGTACGCGAGAAACAGAAACGGCGTCGCCAGCGGGAAAGTCTTGACGATGGGGAACCACGCGAAGATCAGGCTGCTCGACCCGAACAGAATCACCGCCGCGACGCCGGCCAGCCACTTCTGGGTTTCCCGGCCAACGTGCGCGTAAATCAGTCCGCCGAGCAGCGCGCTCTGCAGCGCGGCAAATGTTCGCGCCGAAATCCACGACAGGCCCGTCAGCTTGAACCACAACGCGTAGGCATACGGCAGCAGCGGCGCTTGCGTGTAGAAGAAATCGAGGTAGGGCGCTTTGCCATTCAGCACCAGGCGCGACGCCAGCAGATAGAAACCTTCATCGCCGTCGATGAAGCGATGCCACGAAACGAACAGAAAAAATCCGGCCTGCAGGAGCAAAACCGGGATCAGCAGCTGCTTCCAGGTCCGCGTCATTTCTGATCGGGGAGGTTTTCGTGCTCGTGGCTGTCGGCGTATTCGATCTCGTACTCGATCTTCGCCGACGTCTGCAGCATGGCCGAGACCGAGCAGTACTTTTCCTTCGAAAGGCGAACCGCGTCTTCCATCGCTTTGTGCGTGACCTTGCCGCCGACGCGATAGATCAGCTTGATGGAAGTGAAAATCTTGGGGAACTGTTCGCTGCGTTCGGCCTTGGCGCGAACTTCCAGGCTGGTGAAGGGTTCGCGCTTCTTGCGCAGAATGCCGACCACGTCGACGGAGGTGCAGGCGCAGAGGGCGATCAACACCAGTTCAACCGGGCTGTTGGCGGTCTTTTCCGCACCGGCGTCGACCACGATGGCGTGGCCGCTGGTCGCTTCCCCAAGGAAGCGTTCTTTGTCAGTCCAGCTTGCGCGCGCTTCGATCATGTTTAGCAATTAGCAATTAGCAATTAGCGACTAGCGACTAGCAATTAGCAACTAGCAACTAGCAACTAGCTTCTAGCTTCGAGCCCCGAGCTGCTAGCTCGTAGCTCGCGGCTCGTGGCTTTTTCTACTGCTGCTTGTTGTTCGGCGGAGGGCTGCTGGTGCTGCTTCCGCCGCTGCCTTCCTGCTGGCCGTAAATCGAGTACTGTCCCTGCGGCCGCTTCATGCGGATCGTAATCTCCTGGGTCGGCTGATTGATGCTGTAATCGTCGCCGAAGGTCTGGAAGCCGGGCGCGATGACCTGCACTCGCCACGTGCCGTAGGGAATCGCATCGAAGTGCGTCTTGCCGTCGGCGTCCGACTTCAGCTCGAAGCCGGTTTTCGCCTGCTTCTCATGCTTCCCCACGGGATGCAACACCACCGCAGCATTGCGAACCGGCTTGCCGGTGTCGTCTTTCAGCACGACGAAACTGAGCATTGACGCCGGTCCGTCATCCTTCTTGTCGCTGGCAATTAAGGGCAGGCAAAGCAGCATTGCTACGAAGAGAACCGTTGGGAGACGCAACAACTTCATGCCGACATTCTAGGCAGGGTTGGGCAAGGCTGCAAACTGCGATTCGATTTGTATCAGGCACGGCTTCACAGGCTGCGCAAAAGGTATGCGTCGCCCGCTGCTTAGGTAGTGCGGCGCTTTAGCGCCGCGTTTCGGACAAAAACGCAGCGGCCTTTAGAGACTGTGTCGCGAGTGGTGTCGCCGCTGACGCGGCTCTAACTTTTCCCGCTGCTACCCGGGGCTTACGCCCCGGGCTAACTTCATCCCGCCGCTGCGCGGCTGGTTGCGTTCGCAATTCGGGATGTTTGTCCCACTCAGAAATTTGCTCTCCAGTCGCGACACAGCCTCTTTAGGCCCTGAGGTACGTCCTTCACGATATTGAAGAGCTGCACCCTAGCGGCTGTGAAGAGGCCCCGCAGTGGCTAAAGCCAAATCTATATCACCTGCTTAAAGCGGGCCTGAAGGCCCGCACTACCCGCCCCAGGCAACGGATCGGTCTTTCGGCTTCAGCGTGGGACTGCGGTCTTCACTGGCTAGGCGGGGTCTGTCCGGACGCGCTCTGCTGAGCTGTGGTGGTAGTTTGCGTGGTGCTTCCCGAATCGTCGCTGGGCGTGCCGCGCTTTAGCGTGGGACGATCTGGGTCCTGCTCGTCAGGCGAGCTCGTAGAGTTTTGGGTCGAGCCGGCCGAGCTATCGCTCGAATTCGGCCGCTTCAGTACAGGACGATTATTATCCTGCGGAGGAGCGGACGCGCTGGCCGTATCTTGCGTCGTACCGCTGCCCGAGCCATTGCTGCCGCCGGTGCTCTTCAGCGTGGGACGGCCGTTGTCCTGCTGACCCGATCCGTCGGTGGAATTGTCCGGGATATCGCTGGTGCTGGTGCGCTTCAGCAGCACCGGACGTCCCGGTTCTCCAGCGCCGTGGTGCAGCCGGCGTCCCGTCTCGTAGGAAGCCAGCCGCGCCTTCACCGATTCGAACTCGCTGGTGTCGACAACATATTCCGGGCGATCCGGCAGATACTTACGAATCTCATCCTGCGCAGCTTCAATGCGCTCGACGTTCATCGGGTGCGTGGCAAATGCCTTCGCCACCAGGTTCGGCTTCTTTTTCTCGATGTTCAGTTTTTCGAAGAACTGCACGAACGCCTGCGGATCGTATCCAGCGGCGTAGTCGTATTCCAGGCCCAGCAGATCGGCCTCGCGCTCGGCATCGCGCGAGAACTTCAGAAATCCCAGCGGTATCGCCAGTCCGGCAACTTCGCTGATCGCATACGCCACCGGCCCGCCGATAAAGATCAGCGGCACGGACGCCATGTTCCAGATCTGCGCCCGCGTCATGTTCTTGGTGGCGTGGCGCGCGCAAACGTGCGCGATCTCGTGCGCCATCACGCCCGCCAGCTCAGCTTCGTTGTCGGCGGCGAGAATCAGCCCGCTGTTCACGTAGAAGAATCCGCCGGGCAGCGCGAAGGCGTTAACCTCTTCGGTGTCGAGCACCTTGATGATGAAGGGGACCTTGGCATCGGAGTGGCTGACCAGATTCTGCCCAATACGATTGACGTATTCGGTGATAACGGGATCGGCGACCAGCTTGGCGCTGCCCTCGACCTCCAGCGACAGCTGCTTGCCCAGAGCGATCTCGCGATCGTAAGAATAAAAGTCTAAGCCGCCGCCGACGTTCCGCTGGCCGATGAGGTTGACGTTGTACTTCGGCGCCAGGTTCGAATCCTGCGTCGAAGGCTTGGTCGTGGTCGCCACCGTCGTCGACGGTTTAGCAGGCGTCGGGTTGCCGGCACTGGGATCGGCGCTTGAATTGGTCTCCGGTTCCTTGGACGCGTCCTGTGCTCCGGCTGCCTCGATCTGCGCCGCCGTCGGAATGCCTACGCTGGTCGCGTCAGGATGCGAGGCGGGCGAGAGGCTGTCCGTACTGGATGAGTCGGATGTCGATGTACTCTGCGGCGCTGGATTGCTTGCCGCCGGGGATGCCGATTGTGCCTGATTTGTCGCGCTGGGTGTTGGCTTGTCGGGGGCAGCTTGCGCGGGGGCGAATGCCGGCAAACAGAGTGTCACTAGCAGAACTGCAAACGCAAACTTCCACGCGAGCGCGGGAGACGCAGTAGCTCGACAAGCACCGGGGACTGGCACGATCACACCTGTCTGATTATCCTGCCAAACTCAGGGTTATGGGAACCATAAAGTTCACCACTGTGGTTGATCGACCTGGACGGAGGTGAGCGTTAACTATCGCCATAGATGCGCCGCCCGCAGCGCCGGATACCTTTTCGCCGCAGAATTGTCTCTGTACTTGATGTATGGGCAATCGAAGAGAAGAGGCCTTGGCCAAGGTCTAGGCACTGGCGTTTCACCGTGCTGGCCGACGCGATCGAAAAAACTGGAGTGCCTCAAGCTGAGGTTCGGTTCGCGGTCGCGTGAGCCACTGGCCCGCCACCAAGGCCAGACATGTTCTAGCCGCTCTTCTTCGCATCGACTGGCGGGAAAAGACGCGAAAAGGTTCATCACACATTGACCCTGAACGGGCGAGTACACCGGGCCTTTCGGGATTCGGAGGAACTCGGTCCTAAAATGCTGGCGCGTGTTGCCAAGCACACCGGCCTTACCCGCGAAGATCTGTAATCCTTTGATTCCAGGTATAATATTGTCCTGATGAGACTTATCTGCAGTCCCTGGCGGACTCGAATCTGAGCGCATCTCACTCACATTGCCTCTTGACAACCTAGATTCCCGCACGGTATATTAGCACTCGTGAGAAGTGAGTGCTAACAGAAGCTTCCGCGCCCACTCCTCGAAAACCTCGTTATCCCAAAACTTCATTATTTCCGGCTGAAGCGCTGAAGTCGGCGCCAAGTTGGAGCAGTGAGTAGGAAATCCAAGACTGAATTTCAAGAAAAGGAGTTCGACGAATGTCTACCAAGCTGACTCCCCTGCACGACCGCATCGTGATTCGCCGCGTTGAAGAGGCGGAAACCACGCGTGGCGGAATCATCATCCCCGACAGCGCCAAGGACAAGCCGCAAGAGGGCGAAGTGATCTCCGTGGGCCGGGGCAAGAGCAACGATAAAGGCGAGACCTTCCCGCTGGATGTAAAGGCGGGCGATCGCGTCCTGTTCGGCAAGTATGCCGGCACTGAGATTAAGATCGACGGCGAAGACTTCCTGATCATGCGCGAGGAAGAAGTCCTCGGCATCCTGGAAGGCGCCGCCAAGGCCAAAGAGCACGCGGCGAAGAAGTAGTCCGTGGCTGGTGGTCAGTGGTCAGTTGAAAACCACTGCTGCCACTGAGGTGCGATGAGTTCGCGCGCCACCGACAATCGCAAGTTGAAAACGATTTTCAAATTCAAGAAATTCGGTCAGCCCGGGCGAGTCTTAACTAGTCACTAGCCACTGGCCACTGACCACTAGGAGAAAACAATGGCAAAGCAAATCGTGCATGGTGAAGAGTCACGCCAGGCGATTCTTCATGGCGTGAATATTCTGGCGGATGCGGTAAAGGTCACGCTCGGTCCCAAGGGCCGCAACGTCGTGATCGAGAAGAAATTCGGTTCGCCGCTGATTACCAAAGACGGCGTCACCGTAGCCAAGGAAATCGAGCTGAAGGACGCGCTGGAGAACATGGGCGCACAGATGGTGCGCGAGGTCGCTTCCAAGACCTCCGACGTTGCCGGCGACGGCACCACCACCGCGACCGTTCTGGCGCAGGCCATCTATCGCGAAGGCGTCAAGACCGTTGCCGCCGGCGCGAATCCGATGGCTCTGAAGCGCGGCATCGAGAAGGCCGTGGCCGCCGTGGTTGGCACCGTCGATGCAGACGGCAACCGCAAGGGCTCGGCGCTCGACAAGTTCTCGCAGAAGGTCACCGGCGACATGATCGCCCAGGTCGGCACCATCTCCGCCAACAACGATGAGACCATCGGCAATATCATCGCCGAGGCCATGAAGAAGGTTGGCAAGGACGGCGTCATCACCGTGGAAGAGTCCAAGACGATGGAGACCCAGCTGGAAGTCGTCGAAGGCATGCAGTTCGACCGCGGCTACCTGTCCCCCTACTTCGTCACCGATCCGGAGCGCATGGAAGCGGTGGTGGAGAACGCCTACATCCTCATCCATGAAAAGAAGATCTCCTCGATGAAGGACCTGCTTCCTCTGCTCGAGCAGATTGCCAAGGGCGGACGTCCGCTGGTGATCATCGCCGAGGACGTGGAAGGTGAAGCGCTGGCGACTCTGGTCGTCAACAAGCTGCGTGGCACGCTGAACGTCGCGGCCGTCAAGGCTCCTGGCTTCGGCGATCGCCGCAAGGCCATGTTGCAGGACATCGCGATTCTGACCGGTGGCAAGGCCATCACCGAAGATCTCGGCATCAAGCTGGAGAACGTCCAGATCCAGGATCTCGGCCAGGCCAAGAAGATCACCATCGACAAGGACAACACGACCATCGTCGAAGGCAAGGGCAAGCACACCGACATCGAAGGCCGGGTGAAGGAAATCCGCGGCCAGATCGACAAGACCACCAGCGACTACGACCGCGAGAAGTTGCAGGAGCGGCTGGCGAAGCTGGTCGGCGGCGTTGCCGTCATCAAGGTCGGTGCGGCTACCGAAACCGAGATGAAGGAAAAGAAAGCCCGCGTCGAAGACGCGATGCATGCCACCCGCGCTGCGGTTGAGGAAGGCATCGTTCCCGGCGGCGGTGTTGCGCTGATGCGCTGCGCCGATGCCATCGAAGCGCTGAAGCTGGAAGGCGACGAGAAGATCGGCGGCAACATCGTGCGTCGCGCACTCGAAGAGCCGCTGCGTCAGATCGTTATCAACGCCGGCGAAGAGGGTGCTATCGTTGTCGGCCGCATCCGCGACAACAAGGAGCACAACTTCGGCTACAACGCGCAGACCGATAAGTTCGAAGACCTGGTTAAGGCCGGCGTCATCGATCCCACCAAGGTTACGCGCACCGCGCTGCAGAACGCGGGCTCGATCGCGGCCCTGATGCTCACCACCGAAGCCCTGGTATCGGAGATTCCGGAAGACAAGAAGGAACCGGCGATGCCTCACGGCGGCGGCGGCATGGGCGGAATGTACTAAAGGCAGCAATTAGCAACTAGCGATTAGCTAAGAGCTGGAACAACCAAGAAACGGGTGCCCCACTCAAGCGCAGTTTGCTTGAGTGGGGTTTTTGATTTTCTGCCCCCCTGAAAATCGCCAACGACGGCCGCCTGCAAAATGTTCCACGTGGAACACGAACGCGACCTCGCTTTCGTGTTTGCGTCCAACAAAACAGACGCCTGTCTTGTAACCTATTGTGCCTTAACTACTTCTGGGTGAACTCAGGGCCGTTCACAATCCCCAAAGCTAGCCGCGCGAAACTCCGTTTTCCGGGTGTTTGAGCAGTTTATCCAGTTGATCCCGAAACCGCAGCTTCAAGTCATCGGTGTTCGTGTAAACGGTCGGGTAATGTCCGAGTTCGTTCAGCTTGGCCTGAAATGCCCGCAGCGACTTAAAGTCTTCCTCGCGCAGGCTGTGGATGCTGACCGGCGCATCCTTGAAGAAGGTGAAAATGCGCGGGCTCCCCTTCCGCATGAACTCGTCGCAACGCAACATCGAATTCTTCCTCTGTGAACTTGCCGGTCCTGGTAAAGAACAAGCTGACAAAGATATCGCAGTCGCAGATCGCTCGGTTGTACTCGTTCTGCAGCCGAGTCTCCGATACAGCGTCAAGAAAGTTCTCCCAGAGCACAATCTTCAAATAGAACCCTTGCTTACGACCCTCGTCATTCAGCCGACGGAAGTATCAGTTCGAAGTCCTTCCTGTCTTCGCTGAACTCGGCGGAAGAAGCGACGAAGATAGAAATCTCGCGCGGTGCAACGTCGGCTGAAGTGCAGGAAGGAGCTTCCGGGATCTCGTTGGCCCAGCCCGGCATCCTGTCGAGCTTCATTCCATCTAGCAGCTCCTGCACATCTACCAGTTCATAGCTGCGCGGGCACTCCACATTCAGGCGATTGTCCTGCTTGCGCTTCAGCAGCGCCTTTTGATCGAAGAACTCCGGGACAGCCGCAGCAGCACATATTTTGCAGTTGCAAGGAATTCGTTTGTCGACCTTGTCTTTCAGCCCCTGAAATGAATCATTCAACGCATCCAGATCGGCCGCAATGACGCTTAGCAGCGCTTTAGCTTCTGGCCCGCGAGCCCGCAGTTCGACCTCGTTGCCTTTTTCCAGTATCTGTGCCAGCACGGCGGTCGCGTCGCGCTCAAACAGCACGCCGGTAACCCACGCCATCTGCGGGTCACGCACAAAGCGATGCAGCCTCACCGTTAACCGGCTGATTATCCCGTTAGGCAAAAAGTCATACTTGTATCGCAACACTAGGTCTTCGGGCTTGCTCCAGTCGGCAAGCTCTTTGGGTTTCGCAGGAGGCAACAACTGCGGGACGAGCCACGCCGCCGCCTTGCTGTCAGGTAGCTTGTAGCAAAGCTCGAAATTCTGCATCAGCGCCAGCAACTCCGGATGCATACGAGCATGAGCAGGATCATTCCACAGGCGCGCGCAATCCTCATGCGTGAAGCGCCCCAGCGCTTTCTTAACGGTTTCATCGTCGAGTACGCGGAACACGGCTTCGGTGGCCCACTCGTTTTGCAGGATGACAGTGCGCGCCAGCAGTGGATCGTCCTGAAAGTGCAGAAAGACCCCCAGGTCGTGCAGGTACTGGCTCAGCTGCAGCGCTTTCTTCTCATCAAACTCAATGTGCTTGCGGTAAGTCTTGAAATACTTCTCCAGCGGAACGTGGGGTTTTTTCTCGGCGAGCCGTTCGATGTCGGACCGCACCTTGAGCCAGCGGGCGGGCACCTCATCGCCGATATGTTTAAGTTGACTTGCGTAGAACTCGATGCCATCACGCAACTTCTCGGCTGCATCATCTTTCGCCAGGTCGCCGGCATAGAGTTCCTTCACGTTGTCGTACCGCTGTCTGATGCCGCCGATGTCGATGGCCTTGCTGCGGCCATCCTTCTCGTTTTGGAAGATGAGCGTCGGGCTGTGCCCTCCGAATACTTCAATCAGCTCCAGCCAATACCTGAAGTATTCATCGGACACCGACTTGTAATCTTTGCGAGTGTCATCGAGCAGAACATACAGCGAGCGGCGGGTCAGGAAGAACTGGTGCGTGGCGTGGTAGATCTGTTGCCCACCGAAGTCCCAGACGTTAAGACGAAAAGGGTGTCCGTCCTTCGTCTTAAATTCCTGCTTTGAGATGGCTATGCCTCGCGTTGTGTCGCTTTCTTTTGGCAGCGGCTGCCCCGGCTGGTACAAGCGCCGTAGCAGGCTTGTTTTGCCCGCTCCGCCTTCACCCAGGATCAGCATTTTGGCTTCGTATAGATGATCAACCCCGCCTCGCTCCCTCTCCGCAAAGTAGTTGAGGATCGCCTCATTGCCCTGCTTCACGATCTCCGGTGGCGGATTAGTAAGAGGGCAGTCACTGACGTAGATGCCGTGCTGACCGGCCACTTCCCACTTGACTGGACACCCCGCGCTAATCCAGGGAGTCAATGGGGACAGGTCCGCGACAAGGGTACGTGTCAGATTAAGATTCCGGAGAGCAGTCAGACCAGCTAGGGGCGTGACGTCCCTTACGCTGTCGAACGCGACGTAGAGCACCTCGAGGGCAGGTAGGCCGGCCAAGGGCCCCAAGTCGCTCACTTGAGTTTGCTCAACGTAAAGAATGCGCAAGCCCGACAGGCCGGCCAGCGGCGCCAGGTCGCTGAGCTGCGTTCCTGAAACATCTAGCTGCTGCAGGGCGGACAAAGCGGCCAGCGCCGCGAAGTCGGTCAGGCCCTCGTTACGCCTTAAATCGAGGGACTCCAGCCACACCATTTCGCCGAGTTCGGCTGGCACTTTGGTCAGTCCGCACCCGCTGAGATCTAGAGATTTGTAGCGTGTACGCTTGTTATCGGCGATCCGCCTCTCCGCCTTTTCAGGTACTGCGTCGTCGGGGGCAAGCCCCTTCGCCTGCTCGTGCAACGGTTCGTCTCCGGGTGAACGCTTGCGAGCTGACATAATTGCCACGATTCTAGAAGCAATTCCCGCGAAAACCTACCCCGTAACGTCGCAGCTCTGTATCAGTCACCCTTCGACTGTGCCCGCACGAGCCTGGTGCCCCAGGTTCGCCCTTCGGTTGGGCTAACCTGGGCCGCAGGATCCCAGATGTCCCACTCAAGCTGGTTTTGTTGGGTTGGGTTTTTTCTGACAACTGACAACGGTACGGGTGCCCCAGGTCTCGCGCCTTTCGAGATCTGGGTGACATCAGGTGCCTCACCCAAGCCGATGTTGTTTGGCCGGTATTTTTTCTAATCACTAGCCACTAGTCACTAGCCACTGCCTTCTCACCACGTGTAGTGCACGCTGTACGTCACGTCCTGCTCGCCATCCGGTGGAATGTTCGCCGTGAACTCCACCGTGTGGCTGTCCTTCTTCACGTAATCCACGGACTCCGACGTGATGGTCCAGTTGTCGCAGCGATACAGGTGCTCCACCACCTGCACCGCGACGGCTTCTTTCTTGTGGTTGCGTAGCTTGATCACGTACACCTCGTCGATCCAGCGTTGTGCGCCGTCGATCTTGAACTCCGTGCGGGTACGATCTGCCACGATGTCGAAGGCGTTGCCGGTATAAACCCGCAGCGTCTCATCCTTTGGCGTGTGCTGAATCGTATTCTCGCCGATGAACTGCAGCCGGCCGTCGCTGTCGCGCCGGTAGAAGCGCATGCGTCCGTGCGGCAGCGGCATGCCTAGGTGGTCCGCCTCGGAGTTGCGAAACTCGCGCATGATGTACACCTGCTTGTTACTGGTCACGCCGATGTTGGGCTGCTGGAACTGATATTCCCAGTTGCTCCGTAGATTTTCTGGAAGCATGTAGCCCTCGTAGACGTAGAGCCGCTTCGCCGGAATGCCGTTCGCGCGCAGAAACTCCACCTGCTTGGTCTCGCCATTCTCCAGCGTGGACGACCGCGCAAGTGTGTACAGGTGATATTCGTCGATCGGTTTCTCGGTAGCCCCGGCTTGGACGGGGGGAGCTGCAGCCGTCACGTCGATGCCGCCGTTTGCCATCATCATCATCCTGTTGTCGGCAGACGTCATCTTGTTTACCTCGCCCGCCATCAGTTGCAGCCGAGCATTCTCGAAGGTATGGCCGCTGCGGTTTTGCAGCGTCACCCAGCCGATCATGTCCAGCAGGTCACCGTTCTCGGGAGCGACAACGTTGTAGCTCGCCTCCCACGTCAGGCCGCCGGTGATGTAGCTGAGTTCGGCATTAAGCTGCGCACCGCGGTCCGATTGCAGCAGCCAGTTCAGCGAAGGCTTCAGCAGCGATTCATTCTGCAGGGCCGGAAAGATCGGCGTACCGGGAAGCCCAAACTGAATCTTGCCGTCGAACTCGACAATCGTCTCGCCGGAGTAGCCGCAATTCCCGCCATAGCAGCCGTTGCCGCCATAGATCGCGCCGCCCGCGCGAATGATCTTTCCACGAACGATTTGCCCCGCTGCTACCTGGAATTCAATTTCCTTGCCCTCGTAGGCGCGAAGCAGGTTCTGCTGCGATGCGATGTCGGTGCGGTAGTTCTGCTCCAGAATGCTGAAGCGCAGCTTGCCGGCGGGATCGCGCAGCATCACCGAGCTGGGCTCAAGGAACGAAGTCGCGCCCTCAAAGCTGATCTGATTGACTCCGCCATTGAGTTGCAGAGGAATCATTTCGCGAACCACGGCGAAGTCCTGGTTGTAGATAGTGAGCGATGGCGCCGAGTTTTGCTGGCACCATCCTGTCGAAGCGAACAACAGAAAGACCACAGCCCAGCACCGGTACATATCGGTCCTCCCGTGAGGTTGATCTAAGCGCGGGTCTACTAGACCGCTTCGGCTGCGATTTTCGGCAGCCAGTTGCGCTTGCTCTCACAGGAAGAACGACGGCAGTCCATAAATTTGCAGAATATTATTCGGAAGGGAGCGGGTGTGGTTTGTGTCTTTACTGACAACTGGCTACTGGCAACCGGCAACTGCCTTTGGTGCTATCCTTAGCCAGAGTTCGCCATGGCTCAGCACGAACAACTCCTGAAGCGCATCACCATCGATCCCGGAGTTTGTTTCGGCAAGCCGTGCATTCGCGGCCATCGCATCTGGGTATCGCTGATCCTCGACCTGCTCTCCGAAGGGGCCACCACGGCAGAGATTCTCCAGGATTATCCGCAACTCGAGGAGACGGACATTAAGGCGTGTCTGGCCTACGCTGCCGATATGTCGCGGGAACGTTTCGTTGATGTTCCTCTCGAAGCCAAGCCTTGAAGATCAAACTTGACGAAAATCTCGGAAGACGCGCCTTCGAACTATTCGCGTCGGCGGGCCACGATATTTCGTCGGTCTCAAGCCAGAACGTCTGCGGCGCGGCCGACCTCAAGATCATTGAGCTATGTCGGCGCGAGGGCCGCGCATTGGTGACTCTCGATCTGGATTTTAGTAATCCTCTCTTGTTTAAGCCCTCAGACTACTGCGGGATCGCGGTTTTGCGACCCTCAAAGCCGCTATCGGCGCCGCATCTTGACGACCTTTACCGCACGCTGCTAGAAGGCTTGAGTCGTGAGAATCTCATAGGGAAGCTCTGGATCGTTGAGTTGGGTCGAGTCCGAATCTACGAGGAAGGCATTGGCTAGAACATGCTATCCATTATTCCTGACCACTGACAACCGACAACTGGGTTTTAGTGCTTGATCGCCCACATCACCCACGCCGCCACAATTACTCCGCCGATGAACAGCGTGAAGCAGTAGGCGCCGTATTTGAACATGTCGCGCGGGGCGTTGCGCTGGGTGATACCGAAGACGGTAGACGCGCAGAGCGCGAAGACGAGCGCGGCGTTGAAGTGTGAGAGTTCGAAGGTCATGATTAAGAAATCGCTATTCGCCTTTCGCTATTCGCTCTTCGTAAGCCGCGCCTCTGGGCGTCTTGCCGATTCACGTTATTTGATCGATCACTCGCCTGCCACAACGTCAGCGATTGCCAATCGCGAAAAGCGAAGAGCGAAGAGCGGCTTCATGATTTCTTGCCGATCGCGATGTGGTGAGCGTCGACCGCGGCGATGATATTCAGCAGTCCGGCGACCACGATGTACTTCGTCCCGTAATCCGCCACCGCGCGATGAATGTTGCCGATGCCCCAATCCATCGCCCGCGCCACAAAATACAGCAGCCCCGATCCCAGGTCGCCGATGAATCCCAGAATGTCGAGCAGGTCTCCCGTGTTGAACGAGTACACCTTGCCTTGCATGCCAAGGCCGAAAAAGAACATCACGAACACTGACGCCATCAGCAGCCCACCGCGAATCCAGCGGCGTTGAATGAAGTGTCCGAGGCCCGGCAGAAACCATCCTGCCAGCGGCGCAATCATCGCCATCGGGTTGGTCTGCGCCGCGTCCTTCCCCGAGCGCGACATAGTTGCTGAGTTTTGCGGATTCGCCATCAGATGAGCACCAACTCGTTCTGGATCCGGCCGGTCACTTCGCCTTTGCCGCCGCGCACCATCATATTCACTTCGCTGCGCACGCCGAACTCCGGCAGGTAAATTCCCGGCTCGACCGAGAAGCAGGTGTTGGGCAGGATCTCGCGATCGTCCTTGGTCTCCAGATTATCAAGATTCGCGCCGTTGCCGTGGATGTCGCTGGTGATCGAGTGTCCGGTGCGATGAATGAAATACTTGCCCCAGCCTTTCGCGCCGATAAACTCACGCACCGCCTGGTCAACCTCCCAGCCGTGAATCTTCTTCTTGGCCTCGAACGCTTGCTGCACCTTCTGAATGCCCACGTCGCGGCCGCCGCGCACAATGTCGAAAACCTCGCGCTGCTTGTCGCTCGGCGTGCCAACAACGCCCGTCCAGGTGATGTCGTAATAGACGGAATTCTCGGGCTTGGCGCATCGCGCCCAGATATCGAGCAGCACGAAATCGCCCTGCTTGATCGGTGCGGAACTCGCGGAGCTCGGCTCGTAGTGCGGATCGCCGCTGTGCTCATTCACGCTGACATTCGGCGGATCGCAGGTCTCCAGACCGTCACGCTTGAACGCCTCCATGATCCACTGCTGCATCTCGAATTCGTGCGTGCCGCCGTTGCGCGCGCGCCGACCCACCTCCTGGAAAAACGCCGCCGTGATCTTGTCGACGCTATCGCGAGACTTGAAGTGCGACGCCATCTGGGCTTCCGTCAGCGTCGCCTCAAATCGCGCCACCAAATTCGCCGAGCTGACAATCTCTTTGCCAAAGCTGCGCAACAACTCGAGCGTTCCCGCGTCGACCAGCGAGATGTATGGAATCTGGTTATTCGGCGAGTACTGCATGGTGACGCGCTTGAACGGCTTGAGCATCGTCTCCAGGTTTTGCCACAACTCCTGCCACGCTGAATACTCCATTTTGCTGCCGGGCAGCGAGTCGAGATGATGGCTCTCAATGCGGTGCACCAGCTTCACCGGCTCGCCGTTGGCCGGGATAACGTAGAACCAGCGGCGCGTGACCAGCATATTGGCGGGCAGACCCAGCACGCGGTAGGCAATGGGATCGCGATGATGATGATCGTAGAAAAGCCAGCACTCGTGACCGCCGTCGCGCAGCGCCGCCTGAATTTCTGTCAGATTCATTGCGTTTTCCATTGTAAATGAGACTCGGGAAAGGCATCTTCACCACAGAGGACACGGAGGGCACGGAAAACTGGTGAATTTCTGCGCCCGCGAATTCCATGTCGACCTACCCAGAAGAAAATCCAGAAGTTCTTTCCTCAGTGCGCTCCGTGTCCTCAGTGGTGAACTAACTCTGCTGCCGCTTTGGCCCTGTTCAGCACCTTCTCCCGCGTCCGCTCCGGCAGCGTCTCGCACGCTGTCCGCAGCACCAATCGCGGCGCGCGCCCCCGAATCGTCATCAGATATCGCACCGTCTGCTCAGGATTAAACTTCGCCGCCTCGCGCAGCAGCCAGCCCAGCCCCTTCTGCACCATGTCATCTTCGTCTGCCACGAGCATTTCGGTGATGAGCTGAACGTGAGCGAAACTCTTATGCTGTCGCGTGCTGTGAATCAAGCTGACCGCTGCCGCCCGCCGATGCCAGCGCTTCTTCGACTTCGCCCAGCGCGGCGGCCGCGTCAGCAATGACTCATCGCGCGCGATCATCGGGCCAAGCAGGTATTGCACCAGCCCATCGTGGTCGGCCCACGTGCTGACGCGATCCAGCCAGCTTTCGAATATCCTGAACTCACTTTTGCCGAACCCGCTGACCACACCCTGCAGCATCAAGACGGCGAATACCTTTTCCTCCAGCACCCGGCCGCGAAAGAGGTGATCCGCAACCTGCAGCAGATACGGCAAGTCATACTCCGCGAGTATGCGACGCCGAAAGCGCACCGCGACCTTGCGCAACTCGCCCGTGTACCACCCGCGCGATTTGATTTCGTGCTTGAAGAAGCGCTGAACTTCTTCCGTGTGCGGCGCGGATGCACCATCCTGAAGCACGCGCCGAATGTGCGCAGCAATGTAAGCGGCATTTTTTGGCATAGATTTTCCGCGCTTACTTTAGCAAGGGGACTCGTTCCGGTGGAAGCGCCGGGCTATAAAGGGCGGAACTTGAGCCATCCCAGAAAGTCGGGGCGGCTGCGTATTTCTTAGGTAGAGCTGGCCTTCAGGCCAGCGTCTAGGCCGCTTTATTTCATTTTCTGAGTCGGCTTCAGCCGACGGCACAGAACCTTCAGGCTCCCGGGTGCATCAGCATCCAGATTCCCAGCGCCAGAATGATGCTCGCGACGATGATCCGGAACACCTTCTGCGGAATGCGCCGCAACATCCACTTGCCCGAGAGCGTTCCCACTACCACGCCAATCGTTGCGATCGCCGCCGCCGGCCACTGCGCCGCAATCTGACGCCACTGCAGCGCTGCATACACCGGCATGCGGAACACATCCACCAGCAGCGCAATCGCCGTCGCCGTAGCGACAAACGCGTCGCGCTGCAACCCAAAACCCTGCAACGCCGCAGAACGAATCCCGCCCTGATTGCCGACCAGCCCTCCAAACATTCCCGAGACCGCTCCGGCAACCCATCCGGTTCGCTTGCCGAATCGCATTCGCGCAGCCAGCCCCGTGATGCCCATGACTCCCGCGAACACCAGCAACACTCCCAGCACATATCCCAGCACCGCACTGCGCAGCCAGATGTGCAGCAGCGCGCCGACCAATCCTCCTGCGGCGCTGGTGACGCCGAAGCTCCACAGTACGTGCCGATCAACATGCTCACGAATCACAGCGAAGCGCAACGCCGTTCCGATGAAATGGGGAATAGAGACGATCGCGACGGCCAGCTTGGTTCCGATCGACGCGGCCAGCAGCGGCGTCAGGATGCTGCCGATGCCGAATCCCGAGATCGCAGCGATCGCTCCGGCAACAATTCCCGCGAGCGTCAGCAGCAGCGTGTGATTCATGTTCAGAGAGAACAGCTAAAGATGTGCCAAGCGAGACGGAATCACGATAATCCTGTCCCGCCATGCGGGACAGCTCAGTTTAGCCCAGGACGAAGTCCTGGGAGAGCATGGATAAGTAAACCCTTGTCCCGGGAGGGGCCGCACAAGCATCGAGTTTCCGCCCTCTTTTCCACCTCTTCCACAGACCACACCCACCGCCTCGAACGCATAAAATAGAAGTACCGATGTCGCAACCTGAATTCGTCCACCTCCACCTTCACACCGACTACTCCATGCTCGACGGCGCCTGCGAGATCGAGCGCCTGGTCGGCCGCGTGAAGGAACTCGGCATGCCCGCGGTCGCCATGACCGACCACGGCAACATCTTCGGCGCGGTCACCTTCGTCAACGCCGCCAAAGATGCGGGCGTGAAGCCGATCCTCGGTTGCGAGCTCTACATTTGCAAGAAGGAGGACCATCGTGCCTCGCCCGAAGGCGACAGCTACAACCATCTCATCGTGCTCGCCGAGAACGATCTCGGCTATCGCAACCTGGTGAAGATTGTCTCCGAGGCTTCGCTGCACGGCTTCTACTACAAGCCGCGCGTGAGCAAGAAATTTCTGGCGGAACATTCGCAGGGACTGATCGCCCTCTCTGCGTGTCTGAAGGGCGAGGTCGCCGAGAATCTTGTTGAAGGCAAGTATGAAGCCGCGCGCGAGGCTGCCTCGAGCTTCACCGACATCTTCGGCAAAGGCAATTTCTATCTCGAAATTCAAGACCAGGGCGTTCCCGACGAGCAGCGCATTCAGGCGAATCTGCTGAAGCTGGAGCAGGACCTCGGCCTGCCGCTGGTCGCGACCAACGACAGCCACTACCTCTGCGAAGAAGACGCGCACGCGCAGGACGTGATGGTCTGCATCCAGACCGGCAAGTCGATCAACGACACCAACCGGCTGAAGTTCCACGGCAATCAGTTTTTCGTGAAGACAGCCGCGGAAATGGCGAAGGTCTTCCACGGCTATGAGCGCGTGCTCGCACGCACCATGGAGATCGCCGAGCGCTGCAACATACGGCTGGAGAAAGTCCACGACCCGTTCCCGCAGTTTGTCGTCCCCGATGGCTACACGCTGCCGGATTATTTCGAGCACGTCACCCGCGAAGGCTTTGCCAAGCGCCTGAACATTCTGCGCGAGCTGCAGGCCATGGGACGGCTGAAGCACTCGCTCGACGATTACGAGAAGCGCCTCACGCGCGAGATCGAAATGATCCGCCAGATGCAGTTCTCCGGATACTTCCTCATCGTGTGGGACTTCATCCGCTACGCTAAGGAGCGCAACATCCCGGTCGGACCGGGCCGCGGCTCGGCTGCCGGATCGCTCGTGGCTTACGCGCTCTCCATCACCGACATCGATCCTCTCGCGAACGAGCTGCTCTTCGAGCGCTTCCTCAATCCCGAGCGCATCAGCATGCCCGACATCGATATCGACTTCTGCATGAATCGCCGCGGTGAGGTGATCGAGTACGTCACGCAGAAGTACGGCCGCGATCAGGTGGCGCAGATCATCACCTTCGGCACCATGGCCACCAAAGCCGCCATGAAGGACTCCGGCCGCGCCATGGACATCCCGTACGCCGAAGTCGAGCGCATCGTAAAGATGGTGCCGCAGACGCTGAACATCACCATCGACCAGGCGCTGAAGGATTCTCCGCCGCTGGCGAGTGCTTACGAAAACGAGCCACAGACCAAAGAGCTGATCGATACGGCGAAGAAGCTCGAGGGCTTGGTTCGCAACGCCGGCGTGCACGCTGCCGGCGTCGTCATCGCACCGCAGCCGCTCACCGATCTGGTGCCGCTGCATCGCACCAAGAACGAGGAAATCGTCACCGCGTATGACATGAAGGCGGTCGAGAAGCTGGGCCTGCTGAAAATGGATTTCCTCGGGCTCACCACGCTGACGATCATCGACGACGCGCTGCGCCTGATCGAGCAGACCCGTAACCATCGCATCGACTTGGAGAAACTCGCGCTTGACGATCAGGTGACCTACGAAAAGGTCTTCCACACCGGATTGACCTCGGGCGTCTTCCAGTTTGAATCGCATGGCATGCGCGATGTACTGCGCCGCTACAAGCCGACCGTCGTCGAGGATCTCACGGCTCTGAACGCGCTCTATCGTCCCGGCCCTATCCAGGGCGGCATGATCGAAGATTTCATCGAGCGCAAGTGGGGACGGAGAAAGATCGAATACGAGCTGCCGGAATTGGAGCCGCTCCTGAAAGAGACGCTGGGCGTCATCCTCTATCAGGAGCAGGTGATGCAGATCGCCAACCGGCTGGCGGGTTACTCGCTTGGTGAAGCTGATCTGCTGCGCCGCGCCATGGGTAAGAAAGATCCTGAAGCCATGGCGAAGCAGCGCGAACGTTTCGTGCGCGGCGCAACCGAGCGCGGCTTGCAACGCCAAGAAAGTCGAGAAGCTCTTCGATTTGATGGAGCAGTTCGCCGGCTACGGCTTCAACAAATCGCACGCGGCCGCGTATGCGCTGCTCGCGTATCAGACGGCGTATCTCAAGACGCACTACCCGGTCGAGTTCATGGCCGCGCTGCTCACCTCCGTTTCCGGCAGCACCGACGATGTCGTGAAGTACATCAACGAGTGTCGCGAGATGGGCATTCCCGTCGAGCCGCCCGACATCAACGTCAGCGACGCCTACTTCACGCCGCACGGCGAAGCGATTCGGTTCGGACTGGCTGCGGTGAAGAACGTCGGCCACAACGCTATTGAATCCATCGTCTCCGCGCGCAAGAAAGACGGCGCTTTTCGCTCGTTTTATCAGTTCTGCGAGACGGTCGATCTTCATCTGCTGAACAAGCGCGTCGTTGAATCGCTGATCAAGAGCGGCGCCATGGATCCGCTGGGGCGCCGCGCGCAGCTGATGGCCGTGGTCGATAACGCGATGGACCACGCGCAGAAGATGCAGAAGGACGCGGAACTCGGCCAGCACGGCCTCTTCGGCGTCTTCCAGCAGGACGAAGAAAATCACGCGACCGAGAAGCCGCTGCCCAACACACCCGACTGGGACGAACATCAGCGCCTTGGCTTCGAGAAGGAGATCTTGGGCTTCTTCATCACCGGACATCCGCTGGAGAAATATCAGGACAAGCTGGCCGACTTCCACGCGCTCTCAACTACTGATGTCTGCGATCTGAAGTCTTCCACCGGAAGGGACGAAGTCCTGATTGGCGGCATCCTCAAAGGCATCCGCGTTGCCAAGTCGAAGAAGGGTGATCTCTACGCGCAGGGGCAGCTGGAAGACATGAATGGCTCGGTCGATGTGCTGTGCTTTGCCGAACCGTATCGCCGGCTGGCGGATCGACTGAAGCTCACCGTTCCCGTGCTGATCAAGGGCGGCGTTCGCGTGGAAGAAGGCTCGAATCCCAAAGTCATGATCGGCGACATCACGCCGCTCGAAGATGCGCAGCCCAAGCTGCCAACACACTTGCGCATCAAGGTACCGCTGGAGAGCGCGTCTGCAGCCACGATTGACGATTTGCAGACGCTCTGCCGCGAGCGCAAAGGCGAAGCGCGCGTGCTCTTCGATCTGGAGCGCAAAGGTGACTTTACGGTGGTGATGGAGGCGGAAGGCTATAATGTGTTGCCGGACCGGGCATTCATCAGCCGTGTGGAAGAGCTGTGCGGGCGCGGCAGCGTGCGCGTTATCAATTGACTGCCGGGTTATCAAAGCTTGTTCACCACAGAGGCACGGAGAGCACGGAGTTTTTCTATACTTTCGATCTTGACTCCGTGTCCTCCGTGCCTCCGTGGTGAAGAACATGCTTTTCGCGAACTGAAGAGTCGTGGCTGAGCAGACCCAACTTACGCCTGCGCAATCCGGAATGCTGTCCGCCTTGGACTTCTGGATCTATGCGGCGGAGGCGATGTATCAGGCGGCGACGAAACAAAATGACCCCAATATGGAAGCTGCTTCCAAAGCGCAAGAAGAACTCCAGCGAATTGAAGAACAGATTCAGCAACTGCATGCCGCCGCCGGCAACAATCAGGAGGCGCAGAAGCAGTTGATGGTGCTGCATGAGCGCGTCGAGTCGCTCAAGCGCCAGATGTCCGGCGAATTGACCGCGTGGGAGCGCACCGAGCTGGCGCGCCATCCTAACCGGCCCTACCCGCTCGACTACATTGAGCGCATCTTTTCCGACTTCAGCGAGATTCACGGCGACCGCGGCTTCGGCGACGATCCCGCGATGATCTGCGGCATGGCGCGGCTGCGCGGCGGCAGGGAAGTGCTGGTACTCGGCACGCAGAAAGGCCGCGACACCAAGCAGCGTGTCCATCGCAATTTTGGCCAGCCCAATCCCGAAGGCTATCGCAAGGCGCTGCGGGCGATGAAGTTCGCCGAGAAGTGGCGGCCGGCCGATTATCTCGCTCGTCGATGTGGTTGGCGCGTATCCCGGACTGGGCGCGGAAGAGCGCGGACAAGCCGAGGCCATCGCCCACAACCTGCGCGAGATGGCGCGGCTGCAAGTTCCGTTCATCGCCATCATCACCGGCGAAGGCGGCAGTGGAGGCGCGCTGGCGATTGCCGTTGCCGATCGCGTGCTCATGATGGAAAACAGTATCTACTCGGTGATCTCGCCCGAGGGCTGTGCCTCGATCATGTGGCGCGACTCCAGCAAGAAAGATGTCGCCGCGCAGGCGCTGCACATTACCGCGAAAGATATTTTGGAGCTCGGTATCTGCGACGACGTGATTCCCGAGCCGCCCGGCGGAGCGCAGCACGATTACGATGCCGCGGCCAACGCGGTCGCGGATGCCATCGAGAAGCACTTGTCTGTCTTGGAGAAATTGCCGGTCGATCAGCTGCTGAAAGCCCGCTACGACAAGTTCCGCAACATGGCGCAATATTTCGCGGTGGAAGGCGCGCCGGCTTAGGCCTTAGGGCTACGGGACTTTCTTCGGTGGCTCAGCCTCTAAGCTCGTCGCAACTGCATTCGCCACAATCGCATTGCCCGCCCGCGAATAATGTTCATCGCCGAAGATGAAGTCCTGCACATACCAGCAGCCCGCCTCGCCCGGCGGGCAAGCGTTCTTCACCGCGAAGAACTCCGGAAAGACCGTGATGAACCGTTTGCACTTTCCGTTACACCAGTCGCGCCACATCGTTACTTGGCGTGATTCCACTTTGTCATGCGCAATCTGCGCGGGCCAGGGATAAACCACCACGCTGATCGGAACGCCGCGCTGCTGCAGTTCCTTCCACAACGTCGTCATCTTCGATTCTTCTTTTCGCAACCCCGCTTCCAATCCCAGCGGCGCATATCCGATTTCATACGGCTGGCGGTCGGAGACCGGGCGATAGGTCCACGCCGACCGCTCCAGATCGAACAATGGCCCATGTCCCACATTGAGGGAGTAGATACCGTGTTTCACCGCGAGCCGCTCGAAATAACCGACGATGCTGTTGGTGATGAGCAGATGCTGTGTGATGAATTGCCGCAGATTCGTCCACAGGCCACCGTTGTGAACGATCTGCGCCGGGCCGTCGACCGCGCCCATTGGATTCTTGTCCTGATAAAACGCGGCCTCATCCTGCGCATCCGACATGTCGATGAAGACGATGACTTCGTCGAACTTCACACCCTTCTCGATCAGTTGCCGCGCGACGTTGAGGTAATTCGATGGAGCGTAGCTCTCTACTCCGCCGTTGAGAAATTCGTATTGCGGAAAGCGTGCCGCGATCTGCCCGACGTAGGTATCGGGCCACGCGCTCATGCCTTCGGTGAAGGAGTCGCCCAGCAGCAGAATCCGTGGCTGCGAAGTGCTGAGCGGAACCTGACGCACCGTCTGATCGCGAAAGCCGAGGTTGTTGGTCGCCAAGGGGTAAGAACTCCTGCCCCAATGCCGCACGCAGGTGCAATCCGCTTGCAGCGAATGATGCCGCACGGGATCGGACTTGAAGCAGGTGCCCTGTGCGCTCGTGTCCGGACGCGAGCGCACGACGATTGCGCTATACGCGGCGTCGAGCAACAGGAAAAGAACGACACAAATTGCGAATGAGAAGAGAAGAAGCAAGACGCGCGACGGGCGCGTCGGTAAATCTTGCTGTGGAGGAGGATCAGTCTGCGAGGACTTCACCGCGCCGGGTTCCAAACAAGTTCCTTCCCAAGACAAGCTGTCAGCCGTCAGCCGTCAGCTTTCAGCAGTGCGGCTTCAGGTTACACGGCGCCGCGGAGAGCGATCAAGGTGCGTTGTTATGTCGGCGCAGTCCCGGCAGCCGAAGACGAAAGCTAATTGCTAATCGCTAATTGCTGCGTCTATCTCAACTCCTCCATGCACTCTTCCAGCACCTCGCGCGAAGGCCGGGTGACGCTCTCCGGCAGCGTCGCCAGCGGACGATCCGTCATATTGATCATGTCCAGGAAGTTCGGAGCCTTCGTGTTCACGTAGAGCACGCCGGTCAACACCTCATCAGCATCGTGCGATTCAATCAGCTGCTTCACGGCTCCGACTTTGTCAGTCGGATCGTAATCGTGCTCCAGCTTGCGCAGTCGCAGCGACGAGCCGTCGTGCATGGTGACGTTGAGGCTGCTACCTTCTTCGTAATCCACGGCGATATCGTGGAAGTGTGGTACGAAGTCCAGATCGTGCAGCGGTTCTTCGTGATCCTTCACGAATTTGTACGACTTGGTCGAGCCCTCGTGATCGTTGAAGGTCGTGCAAGGCGAGATTACGTCGAGCATCACCGTTCCACGATGCGCCAGTGCCGCCTTCAACATCGTGCTCAGCTGCTTCTTGTCGCCGGAAAAAGAGCGCCCAACGAAGGTCGCGCCCAGCATGATCGCCAACGCGCAGGTGTCGATCGGCGGCAGATCGTTGATCACGCCGGTCTTCAGCTTCGAGCCAAGATCGGCCGTCGCCGAGAACTGTCCCTTGGTCAGGCCGTACACGCCGTTATCTTCGATGATGTAGACGATGGGCAGATTGCGCCGCATCAGGTGAACGAACTGCCCCATGCCGATCGACGCAGTGTCGCCGTCGCCGCTGACGCCAATCGCCACCACTTTGGAATTCGCCAGCACCGCGCCGGTCGCGACCGATGGCATGCGTCCGTGAACGGAATTGAAGCTGTGCGAACGTCCCATAAAATAGGCCGGTGTTTTCGAGGAGCAGCCGATGCCCGACATCTTGATGACGCGCTCGGGCGCGATGCCCATCTCGTAAAACGCGTCGATGATGCGCTCGGAAATCGCATTGTGGCCGCAACCGGCGCACAGCGTGGTCTTGCCGCCGCGGTAGTCGAGCACGGTGAGCCCGATGCGATTCGTTTTCGGTTGCGGGGTTGCGGGTTGCGGCGTAAGTGTGGCCGCCATTTATTTGCCCTCCTGGGAAATGATCTCGTCGGTAACGGAGCGCGCGTCGAGCGGCAGTCCGTTGTAATGGCGCACGCTGCGCAGCTTGGCGATGTCGGCGACTGCGATGTCGAGCTTCAGCAGTTCCATCATCTGGCCGTCGCGATTCTGATCGACAACATAGACGCGCTGGTGCGCGGCGATGAACTCATAGGTCTCGCGCGTGAACGGATACGCGCGCAGCCGCAGATAATCGGCCTTCACGCCGTACTCCGTCTGCAACTGGTCAAGCGATTCGACCAGCGCATGATGCGAGGTGCCATAGGCGATGATCCCAATCTCGTGGCCTTCGTTGCGGACCAGCTCCGGCCGCGGAACCAGCGTTCGCGCCGTCTCAAACTTTCGCGCCAGGCGATCCATGTTGTTGGCGTAGTCGTCGGGACGCTCGCTGTATTGCCCCTTCTCGTTATGACCGCTGCCGCGCGCGAACCACGCCGCATTGGGATGGTCGGTGCCGGGCAAGGTGCGATAGGGGATCGCATCGCCGTCCACATCTTTGTAGCGCGCGAATCCGCCCAGCCGCTCGAGATCCTCCGCCGACAAAACCTTGCCGCGCTTCTGCGGCTTGTCGGGATATTCGAACGGCTCCGACATCCAGTTGTTCATGCCGAGATCGAGATCCGACAGGACGAACACCGGCGTCTGCAGCTGCTCTGCGAGATCGAAGGCATCGCCTGCCATGGTGAAGCATTCCGCCGGCGTGCTGGGAAGCAGCATGGGGTGCTTGGTGTCGCCGTGCGAGAGCCGCGCCACGAATGAAATATCGCCTTGCGCCGTGCGCGTCGGCAACCCCGTCGACGGCCCCACGCGCTGGATGTCCCAGATCACGCCGGGAAGTTCGACGTAGTAGCCGAGACCGGCGAACTCCGACATCAGCGAGATGCCCGGCCCGGCGGTCGCTGTCATCGAACGCGCTCCGGCCCATCCTGCGCCCAGAACCATGCCGATCGCGGCCAGTTCGTCTTCCGCCTGGACAATCGCGAACGTCGCCTTGCCATCCGGCCCGATGCGATAGGCCTTCATGTAGTCGATCAGGCTCTCGACCAGCGAGGACGACGGCGTGATGGGATACCAAGTCACGACCGTCACTCCGGCGAACATTGCGCCCATTGCGGCCGCAGAGTTGCCATCGATGATGATCTTCCCGGTATTCTCGTTCATGCGCTCCATCAGGAACGGGTCAGCTTTGGTCAGCGAAGTCGCCGCATAATCGTAGCCAGCCTTGGCAGCGCTCCAGTTCAGCTCAGCCGCTTTAACCTTCTTGGCGAACTGCCGGCGCAGCGCCTTCTCCACTTCGGCCATGTCGAGGTTGAGCAGCTTGCCCACCACCCCGACGTACACCATGTTCCTGACCAGCTTGCGCAGCTTCGATTCGGGGCAGACGGCCGCAGTGATCTTGTCGTACGGAACGGGGTAGAAAACCAGGTCGGAGCGCAACTCGTTCAGCTTCAGCGGCTCGTCATAGAGAGCGACCGCGCCCGGCGTCAACGACAGCACGTCTTCGCGCGCGGTTTCCGGATTCATCGCGATCAGAAAATCGATCTCCTTCTTACGCGCGACGTAACCCTTCTTGCTGGCGCGGATGGTGTACCAGGTGGGCAGCCCGGCAATGTTCGACGGGAACATGTTCTTGCCGGAAACCGGAACACCCATCTGAAAAATCGTGCGCAGCAGGACCGTGTTCGCGCTCTGCGAGCCTGATCCGTTTACGGTTGCAACCTGGATGCTGAAGTTGTTGATCACGGGTTCGCGCACGGCACCCTGGTCGGCGCCGTGCACTGCAAACTCAGTTGTGGCCATCAATACCCCTTACTGAATGGATGAGAACGGTGGGGATAACGTTCCATTATAGGGCACTGGGCAGGGGTTCTGCAGTTCGTACTTGCCGGAACCGCTACATCCTAAGGTACAATCAGGCACGGTCTTTTGCGCAGCGACAGACCCCTTCTGGTCTACGCACCAGTCTGCACTATCGGGGAGAGCGATATGGGTTTCGTTAGAACGACGGGTCAGCGTTTCAGTACCGCCGGACAGCTGTTTTCCTTTTTCTGGAGCAACAAGCGCTGGTGGTTGACCCCCATTCTGATCACGCTGGCGGTCTTTGCCGTGTTGCTGATTCTGGCTCAGAGCTCCGCCATCGCGCCGTTCATCTACACGTTCTTCTAAGGAAAAGCGCACGATGTTGCTCCATTTCATCAAGCTGCATTGGCGGACCGTTCTGGCCGTCGTCGTCTTCGCCGTGGCGGTGTGGTTTGTCCTGCCCGCTGGGCTACGGGCCAGGATATCGGGACGCTGGAGCAAGATTGGGCACGCGATCGGCAACTTCCAGGCTCGCATCCTTCTTACTGTGATTTACTCGCTGCTGATACTCCCCTTCGGACTGGTTGTTCGCGTTTTTTCCGACTCCATGCACATGAAGAAGCGCCCTCAGAAATGGTTCGATCATCCGCCCACCCCCAACACATTGGAAGAGGCCAGGCGCCAAGGCTGACATGAACATCCTGGGAATCTCCTGTTACTACCACGACGCTGCCGCCGCGATATTGCAGGATGGCAAACTCATTGCCGCCTCGGAAGAAGAGCGCTTCAGCCGCATCAAGCACGACTTCAGCTTCCCGCATCTCGCTATCCAGTTCTGTCTCGACAGCGCCGGCATTAAGGCCGCCGACTTGGATTACGCGGTCTTCTACGAGAAGCCGTTCCGCAAGTTCGACCGCATTCTGATGAGCGTGCTGCAGACTTATCCGCAGTCGTACAAAGTTTTTCGCGAGTCGATGATCACCTGGATGATCGACAAGCTGTGGGTAGGATCGAAGATTTCCGCCGAGCTGGGCATTCCGACTGAAAAGATTCTGTACTGCGAACATCACATGTCGCACGCGGCCAGCGCGTTCCTGTGCTCGCCGTTTGAAGAGGCTGCAATCCTCACGGTCGACGGCGTGGGCGAGTGGGTGACGGGCACTTGGGGCGTCGGCAAAGGCAATCAGATCGAGATTCGCAAGCAGATGATGTTCCCGCACTCGCTGGGCCTGCTGTACAGCGCATTCACCGCGTTCCTCGGCTTCGAGGTGAACGAAGGCGAGTACAAGGTAATGGGCATGGCGCCCTACGGCCAGCCGCGCTACGTCGAGAAGGTATGGAAGATCATTCGGCAGGAAGCCGACGGCTCGTTTTCGCTGGACATGGATTACTTCTGTTTCCAGCACTCGACCACGCGGACCTTCAATAAGAAGTTCGAGCAGCTGTTCGGCGCGCCGCGGGCGCCCAAGCAGCTGTTCTTCACGGAAGACTCGGGATTTCCGGAATACTTCGGCGAAGCGCCCTCGAACTTCCACGAGCTTTGCAAGCTGAACCAGCACTACGCCGACATCGCCGCCAGCATTCAGCAGGTGACGGAAGAAGTGCTGATCACCATGGCCCGCCAGCTCCACAAAGAAACCGGCCTGAAGAATCTGTGCATCGCCGGTGGCGTGGGGCTGAACAGCGTAGCCAATCATCGCATCCTGCGCGAGACGCCGTTCGAGGACATCTTCATTCAGCCTGCAGCCGGTGACGGCGGAGGCGCGCTGGGCGCGGCTCTCTGGGCCGACAACATGCTGCTGGGCAATCCCCGCCGTTTCCGCATGGATCACGCCTATTGGGGTAAGGGCTACTCGGACGCGGAAGTCCAGCAATTTCTGACGGAAAACGACATCCCATTCCAGCATGTGGGCAACGAGGACAAGTTGCTCGATCTGGCTGTAGATCGTCTACAGCAGGGCAATGTGATCGGCTGGTTCCAGGGGCGCTTCGAGTGGGGACCGCGCGCGCTCGGCAACCGCAGCATCATCGCCGACGCTCGCAATCCGCGGATGAAGGACATCGTCAACACCAAGATCAAGTTCCGCGAACCGTATCGCCCGTTCGCGCCGTCGGTGCTGGCGGAGCGCACGGAAGAGTTCTTCGAGATTCCGAATGCGGTCGAGCAATATCCTGCGCGCTACATGCTGTACGTCGTGCCGGTGCGGAAGTCGAAAGTACGATGTGCTGCCGGCGATCACGCACGTCGACGGCACGGGGCGTCTGCAAACTGTCTTCGAGGACGCCAGTCCTCGCTACCACGGCTTAATCAAGCGCTTCTCGCAGGCGACGGGGATTCCGGCAATCCTCAACACCTCGTTCAACCTGAAGGGCGAGCCGATCGTGAACACTCCCGCCAATGCCTTCAGCACCTTTTATCGCAGCGAAATGGACATGCTATTCCTGGGAAATTTCGTGGTCGAGAAGGAACGGCTGAAGCAGAACCGGCAGCAGGTCGAGGCGGAGCCGGTCGGGGTGAAGTAGGGTTAATCTTTGCCCATGTGTAGGTCGGGTAGTGCGATTTCTGCGTCCCATTTGAAAATTTGTCATCCTGAGCGAAGCGCGTCCGCGTGACGGACGCGCTGAAGTCGAAGGACCCCTACCCTAGGTACGATACGACAATAGCGGTCCCTCGACTCCTCGCTGCGCTCGTCGCTCGGGATGACACGCTAGATTTCGCCGAAAGCGACCTACCCCTCACCCCAGCGACGCAATATCGATCACAAAGCGATACTTCACGTCGCTCCTCAGCAGGCGCTCGTAGGCTTTGTTGATCTTCTGAATCGGAATCATCTCGATGTCGGCGGTAATGCCGTGCTCACCGCAGAAATCCAGCATCTCCTGGGTTTCGGGAATGCCGCCAATCCCCGATCCCGCCAGGCTACGTCGCGCGGTGATGAGATTGAAAGCCGCGATCGGAGCCGGCTTCTCCGGCGCGCCCACCAATACCATTGAGCCATCGCGCTTCAGCAGGTTCAGGTATGCGTTAAGGTCGTGTTCGCCTGACACCGTGTCGAGGATGAAGTGGAAGCTGCGCACATGCTTGTCCATCTCCGCCTGATCTTTCGAGATAACCACGTGCTGCGCGCCCAGCCGCTTGGCATCGTCCTTCTTGCCGGGCGAGGTGGTGAACAGCGTGACCTCAGCACCAAATGCGTGCGCCAGCTTCACCGCCATGTGTCCCAGGCCGCCCAGGCCAACCACGCCAACCTTCTGGCCTTTGCCAACCTTCCAATGGCGCAGCGGCGAATAGGTTGTGATGCCTGCGCAGAGCAGAGGAGCGACGGCCGGCAAGTTGAGGTTGGTGGGAACCTTGAGCACGTAGTTTTCATCGACGACGATTTGCTTTGAATATCCGCCGTAGGTCGCCCCGCCGGTGTGCTTGTCGGGGCTGTTGTAGGTATAGACCGCCTCGACCTCGCAGTAGTTCTCCAGTCCGGCTTTACAGCTTTCGCATTTGCGGCAGGAGTCGACCAGGCAGCCGACGGCGACGGCATCGCCCTCTTTGTGTTTGCGAACATCCTTGCCAACTTTGCCGACGCGGCCCACGATCTCGTGGCCGGGAACAGCGGGATAAGTGGTAGGCATGAAGTTTTCCCACTCGTTGCGAACGGTATGAAGATCAGAATGACAGACGCCGCAGTATTGGATATCGATCTGCACATCGCCCGGACCGGGATCGCGGCGGTTGAAGGAAAACGGAGCCAGCAATGAAGTAGGAGATTGCGCTGCGTAAGCTTTCGTTTCGAACATGATGATTGGATGTTACAACGGGCTTTCGGTATCAAGGTAGTGTTCGCCCACGCCTGGATCGCGGCGAAGGCAAGCCTGATCAGGGTAGGGCGGCATCATTCGCGAGCCAAGCCAAGCTTCCCCTTCAGATGCAATTCCGGCCCAATCGTCCTTATTTGTCTTTGCGGATCTGCGCGACTCGCATCTTCACCATCTTCTTGACCAGCGTGGCCGGCAAGGGCTTATCCACGGGAAACTGAATCGTGCCCTTCGCGATCGTGTAGTTCTTCAGCTCGTCCTGGAACGCTTCGATCACGGCGTTGGTGGGAAACAAACTGCAGTGGTTCGAGAATGCCGCGTACCACACCAGCACGCCTTTGTATTTGAAAGCCGGAATGCGATAGCTGAGGACTTCGGTGGTCTCGGGCGGCACGACCGAGCGAATGGTCGCGCGAATCTTGCTCAAGGTTGCGCGCGCCGGCTCCGGAACACGCGCAAGATATTCATCGACGGTGCGCGGCGCTTGGCTGCTTTTCGCGCTGGATTTTCGGCTGGGAGCTTTCGACTTTTTCACGTCGGCCATGCTGTAGGAACCTCGATTCGAAATCCATTGCGGCGTTATCAATGCAGGATGTTATGAAAATGAACGCCGAGGAAGTACGGCCAGAGAACGATTCCGAAGACGCCCTTAATGAAATCCAGATGCAGAAAGCCAATCGTGAAGAGCCAGCCAACAAACCACAAAATGCCACCAAAAGTGTTCTGTTCGATCTTGATCTTTTCCATACGTTCTCCAGGGACATCCTGCGCCACGGCGTGACCTCGAAGGAAAGTCAGATGTACCTATGCTTCGGGAAATTTTCGCACTATCGCGGCGTTTTGTCAGTGATAGAGATTTCCGGACGTTAACGAAGGGCCGGATTGGCCGGCCTTTAGTCCCTTCGCCTCAGTTCTTGCAGTGACCGGGTAGAGCGGGCCTTCAGGCCCGCGCCCAGGGGGTCATTCAATCCAGAGTCGGCTTTAGCCGACGGCAGGCCGCTTGCCGGCTGAACAGGCTGCTCAAGAAGTCGAGAAGCAGATCCCTCGTCGGCCTGAAGGCCTCCTCGTGATGACAAAAAAAGACTTGCAACGGCGCAGCTGAAGCTGCGCCCCTTCAAAACATTCCACAATCGACTTTTCAGCGGGCTGTAAAGCCGGCTCACTCTTGGGAGTAGCGTTCTACCGCGTCACCAGCGATTCGTAAAACTCTTCCAGCTGTCCGATGGTTTTTCCGACTTCGAAGTTCTCCACGCAGCGCTGGAAGCCTTTTTCTCCCATGCCGGCGCGCAGCTCTTCATTACGAAGAAGTTCGATCAGCGGATTGGCAAAGGCTTCGGGAGAGCGCTCCTTGACCAGATATCCGGTTTCTCCTTCGACAATCTGATCGCGATTGCCGCCGACATCGATCGCCACCGCGGGCAGGCCTGCGGCCATGTATTCCATAATCGCGTTGGAGAATCCTTCGCTGATCGACGTCAGGCATCCGATCGACATTCGCGCCAGGCAATCCATGACTTTGCCTTCGCCCTGAGTAAAGAAAACGCGATCGCGAATGCCAAGCTCTGACGACAGGTCACAAAGATCCTGATATAGCTCGCCGCGCCCCGCCAGCAGGAAGACGACGTCGTCAAACTGACCGGCCACGACCTTCGCCGCCCGCAGAAACAGCGCGTGATCTTTTACGGGCCGCAGGTTCGCGACAATCCCCACCACGCGCGCATTCTTGGGAATGCCGAGCCGGTCGCAGGCCGTCGGATCGCCCAATCCGCGGCTGAACTTCGTCATGTCGACGCCCTGGTACACGACCCGCACGCGGTCAGGCGCAAGGCCTTCGGTCTCGTCGGCAATGCGTTTGGCTTCTATCGAGTTTGCCATCATCGCGTTGGTGCGAAGGTTCATCAGTTTGAACATAGCCTTGTACCGCGGTGTGTACCAGTAGCCGGTATTCAGCCGGCTCGTGATCACAACGCGGTCGGAGCCAAGCGAGGTTAGCACCGCAAACAGCCCGGTCTTATTCATGTACCCGTGGGCGATCTGGATGCGATGTTCCCGCAGATACTGGCGAAACCGCCGCATCTGCACCATCCCGGACCAGGAGTTCACGCTGTCGGTAGGGAAAACAGCGATATTGCAAATACCCTCGAGGCTCCTGAGCTGAGGACTGTCTTCCAGGCAGATGACGTGAACATCGAAACGGTCTTTGTTGAGTCGTTTGGCAGTTTCAACCACCTGCCGTTCGGTTCCCGCATCGAGTCCCACAGTGTCAGACAAGAGGCAAACGCTGATGCGGCTACCACGTTGTGGGATAGGGCTCGCTTGCGTTGGAGTGGCTGTCATCGCGCCTGAGCTTGCACCGGGTACTGAGTCTGCCGCCATCCCTGAGGTTTTCCTTTGCTGATGCGAACCACGTTGCGATCGACCGTGCCGGCGGAACGGAAGAATTCCAGCGTCGCCTGGTCGTACCACTCCAGCGAATGGTAACGCGTCAGGTTGGAATTCAGTTCGAGATGCAGAACGCCGCCGTCGCGCAGATACGTCAACGCATCCTGCACGAAGAACTGCCACTCTGCCATGCTCCATTCATCCGGCTGTTCGTGGCGATTGAAGCATATCCAGAAGGCGGTGATTAAGTCGAGATCGCGCAAGGGCAGCGCCATCGGCTTGTAGCGCTCGATCAGCAGAGAAGAGACGCGCTGCTGGAGGGATAATGCCGCGAGCAGTTCGCTGTAAACCCGCTGCTCGACCGTCGTCATCACCGCAGGGGGAGCATCGATGCCGTAGCAGTCGTGACCGCAGGCAGTTGCCGCAGCGATGAAATATCCGGGTCCGCAGCCGATGTCCAGAATCCGCAACGGCTGCGATTGGTGCAGTCCCAAGCTGCCGACGCGATTGACGTTAAACGGAACCCAATAGGCGTAGTCGGCGTATTTTGCCGCGCAGGCAGGATCGCGTTGCACCACCGGAGCCATCTCCCGCGCCAGGCTCTGGATCCGCTGCAGATCAGCGTTTTCGCACACCCGCGAGGTGAGTGCCCATAACGCCCGCGAATGATAGCGCCAAAGCCGTCCCCAGGTTCGCGCCACCTGCACGCGGTCTGGCGAACTGCGAGACAGCAGGGAACGAGCGATCAATCCCAGCACGGAAGGGGATGGAGCGTGGGCGCGCGCCCCGGTCATGCGGCGACTGGTTCGGCCACCGCAGCTCGCAACTCTTTGAATTCCCGGTCGGCCGCCATCTGGAACGACATCGAAAGGCCCATGATGGCATACACAATTCCGCCATAGGCAATGCTGAGGAAGAACGCTCCAATAGCGGCAATCAAAACCGCGATCTGAACAAATAGAGCAGCGCGCCTGACCATAAAGACGGGATATCGATCACGTATGCGCGAGAGCCCTCGGTAGGATCGCCACATAGCGAAAGCGTAAAACGCCAGGCCGATAATGCCGCACTCGCTGGAAAGCTCCGTGTAGGAGTTGTGGGTGTAGTGCCAGATACCACGCTGACCCTTGGCAAGGGCTTCCTTGGCTTCGCCCTCCATGAACATCCCCGGTCCAACACCCAGCAATGGGTGCTCCGCGGTCAACTTCAGGCTTCTTTCCAGCAGGAACCTTCTTGTGGCAGCCGATTCGGCCGCCTCCTCCGAAACACCCGACGAAGCATTGAAATACGTGGTGAACCGCTGCTGGATTTCGGGTGGCAGCAACACGGCAGCACAGACGAAAAATATGATGCCACCAGCGATAAGGGCCATCCGCTCTGTGGCGGAAGCAAAGATCAGGAAGAACACGGTAGCTATGGCCAGGGCCAGCAACCCCGATCGGGAACCGGTTTTGGCGGCGCCGATCAGCAAAGGAACGACCGACAGAATCAGCGTTGCCTTCAACAAGCCCCGCTTCCTGGAGGCGGAAAAGACGATTAGCGGCAGGCCGATGACCAGGAACAGCGCAAGGAAGTTGGCGTCGGAAAGAGTATCGTTGCCGGTACCGAGTCCGAGACGGGTGCTGCCCTCTCGGCCGCCGCCGATGACCACCGATAGCACACCGACGGCGGCCTCGGCCAATGCCATGCTGAGGATCACACGGTAGACGTCCTCAATCGTGCGGACAAAGGCCGCCATGAAAAACAGCAGAGCCAACGCCTGCAGGGCCAGCGTAAATTGATCCCACGCGCCGCCGCGCCACACCGCAAAGGGCACGCAAACTAACACCCACCCCGTGAACCACGTCATCGCCCGGCCGATATCGGACTGGAAGATCGCTTTCGTCGACTTCGTCATGATCATGCCGACCAGCAGCAGCGGCTGCAGCATGATGCCGAAGTGTAAGGCCGGAACCATCTCTGGAATACGGCTGCAGTAGAAGAACAAGTAGATGAGCAGAATGTAGTGAAACGGCTTGTAAAACTCGGGACCCCGTCTGCCACGGACCTTCTTCACCACCTTGCGCTCGGGCGCCGGAGTGCTGGTCTCAGGCTCCAGCACCGCGGTTTGCTGCAGGGCGTAGTCGTCCACCACCGCCGGTTCGTTCATCTTCGTGATTGCCGACAAATTCACTTAGTCACCCCATCTGCTCGTAATTCCACTGAAAGTTCTTTGACCACACGGGCGGGATTGCCGACGGCAACGACCTGGGCAGCCACCGGCCGGACAACAACCGCTCCCGCGCCGATGGTGGTACCAGGCCCAATGTCAGCCATTATGATGGAAGACGCGCCAATCCAGCAATCACAACCTATCTCGATCGGCTCGAACTTTCCCTCATCGGCACCGGTAATCCGCCCTTGGGAATCGCGGCTGTGCTGCTGCCTCCCACTCAAAACCTGCACCTGCGACGCAATCTGCGTCCGGTCGCCAATCGAGCAATTGCCTATGATGCAATACGACCCGATGTAGACGCCCTGTCCCAGCGCGGCCTCGGGATGGGCAAAGAACGATCCGAACGACACTCGGCTATACAGCGAACACTTCTTGAGCGTCAGCTTGTAATACGCAATGCGATAGTAATCTCCCACGATGCCGGGAACCACGGACGCCGCATGGGCCCCGATGTTGAACATCGCCGGGAACTTGCCGAACCCCGCCAGCGTCGCCGCAGGCAACGCCAGCGCCAGGAACAGCCCGTGCATAACAGTCTTGAATGTACTTTTCATTCCCCGGCGTGCGGAGCTGGCTGGGGGAAAGCCGCAAAAAAGTATAGCATTGGAATTCAAGAGTTTGGACGGGAATTGTGCATTTTTTTGCAACTATAATCTAAGGCCGTGCGGACCCGTACTCGACGGGAGCTGCGGTTCCTTTCCTCGGAAGTCCGACCTCGAGCAATCAATTACACTGCCGACATGCGCGTCCTGTATTTCTCACCGCGAATCGCCTGGCCCATCATCTCGGGCGCGCATTTGCGCGACTTCTACTTCGCGCAATATCTGGCGCAGAAAGCGCAACTCACCTACATCGGGCTGGTGGCCGACGACGCCGGCAAGCAGGCGGATCTGCTGCGCCAGCAACTCGGACAGGGCGCGCAGGTGATCGCGCTGCGCCGCGATGCGACCTATCGCCGAACGAACATTCTCCGCGGGCTGATTGGCCCCACCCCGCTCAATGTCCTGAACTACACATCGCCGCGCGTGCTGGCCGAAGTCGATCGCATAATGGGCGAGCAATCCTTCGACACCATCCAGATTGAGAGCATGCACCTGATTGCCTATGCGCGACGCATTCGGCAGCTGGCGCCACAATCGCGGGTCATTGTCGACTGGCACAACATCGAGTCGGAGATCCTCGCTCGCTACGCCGAGAACGATTCCAACCCGCTGCGTGCCTGGTACGCGCGGCGCACCTCGGATCTTTCGCGCAATGTTGAGACCGAACTCCTGCACCTCTGCGATGCCCACACCGTCTGCAGCGGCCGCGAGCGCGACGTACTGCACGCGCGGGTTCCGGAAGCCCGCATTGAAGTTGCCGGCAATGGCGTCGACTGCGAATTCTTCGCTGTCAAGTCCGCGGCTGATCAGCCTCGCAACGACGTTCTCTTTATGGGCCGCATGGATTACCACGCCAACATCGATGCTGCGCTGTTCTTCGTCAGCAAGATTTGGCCGATGATTCACGCGCGCCGGCCCGAGCTGCGGCTGGTCATTGTGGGAGCACAACCGGCAAGGCCGATTCTCGCGCTGCGCGAGCAGGGAATCACCGTCACCGGCACAATCGACGACGTGCGTCCGCATTATCAGTGCGCGCTGACGTCCGTTGTCCCGCTGCGCGTTGGCGGCGGAACGCGGCTGAAAGTACTGGAAGCGATGGCCGCGGGCACGCCGGTCATCTCGACCACGATCGGAGCCGAAGGTCTCGTGGTCACGCCCGGCCGCGACATCCTGATCGCCGACTCGCCCGAAGCCATGGCCGACGCCGTGGTCTCTCTGCAAGCGGGAAGTCCGCAGTGGCAGGAGATCGCCGCCAACGGTCGGCGTCTGGTGCAAGCGAAATACGACTGGTCGGTCGTCGGCGAAGTTCTCTGGCGGCTGCACATGGAACAAGTTGCGACGGGGACGACATGCCTCAAAGCCACGTGACCAGGAGCTGCCAATTCTTGATTGGTGTCAGGGCACGGCTTTACAGGCGGCTGAAAGAGTCAGGAAAGCAGATCCCTCGCGGACTAAAGTCCGCTCGGGATGACAAAAATTGAGCGCCTTATCGGCACGACTTGAAGTCGTGCCCTGTTACAAAGCGCGCGCGGAACGAGTTTTTCAGCAACCTGTGAAGTCGTGCCCTGATACAAAACGATCCCGGGTGAAGTCTTGCGCGTGAACGTTGAACTGCAAACTACCGTCGATGTCCAGCGACCTTCCATGCGCAAGCGCCTCGCGTTCTCTGCCATTTTCCTGATCCTCGCTGCCGTCGTTCTTTTCCTGCTCTCCCGCGCAGGCTCCTTTCTCGTCGTTGACAATCCTCAGCCCTCCGATGCCGTCGTCGTGCTGGAAAGCGCCGGCGACACGCCTGGCTACGATCGCGCCGTCCTGCTGAAGAGCCAGGGCTATGCTAAAACCATATTGCTCGATGCGGGCATCAGCCATGACCTCTACGGTCGCTCCGAGGCGGAACTGGCGGCCGAGTATCTGGTTCGCACCGGGCAGACTTCCACCCAAATCTGTCCCACGGTCAACGGCACGTTGTTTGACGAAGCCTTGGATGTGAAGCGCTGCCTCGATCGCATCGGGGCGCGCTCGGCCATCCTTATGACCTCCGATTTTGAGACCCGCCGCACGCTCGACATTTTCCAAAAGCGGTTGCCGCAATATCGATGGTTTGTCGCCGCGGGCTCCACGCCATACCACTATGCCGAGGCCTACTGGAAACATCGCGGGTGGGCAAAAACCGTCCTCCAGGAGTGGGAAGACCTGCTCTGGTGGAAACTCATCGAGCAGCGGCGCAAGGACGTGGTCTTGCGGTAAGTCTATTCCTGTCAGACCATTGCACCGTAATCTGAAATTAAGTTGACCCACTCGATGGGCTGGACTAATGCTAAGTCTCAACGCGGCGTCCTGCCCGCGGAAACCATCCGTCGGCAGCCAGGCCGTGCCACTGGCAAGCAAAGGAGGATTGCTATGTCGCGCTCGCAAGCACGCCCGACTGTAGCGACCGTTTGGACAGCGATCAAGATTGGTATTTTCGTTCTGCTGATGACGCCGCTCGCCGCACACGCACAGACCTTCACCGTCCTACACAATTTCACTGACGGCGCAGACGGCGGGTACGTTTACGCGGGTGTCACGTTCGATCAGCAGGCCAGGATCTACGGAACAGCTAGTCGGGGCGCCGACGGTGACAATGGCGTGGTCTATCGCCTCGTCCGCGAGGGTAACGGATGGGTTTTTTCGCCTATCTATACCTTCCGGGGTCATGATGGGGCACATCCTTATGCCAGGGTCGTCTTCGGACCGGATGGTCTGCTCTACGGGACAACTAACCAGGGTGGCGCCAACCGCTATGGAACGGTTTTCAGCCTGCAACCTTCGCCCACAGCCTGTAAGAGCGCTCTTTGTCCCTGGGTCGAAACCGTGCTATATAGCTTTGCCAATGGCGCGGACGGTGGATTCCCCGAATTTGGCGACCTGACCTTCGATCAAGCCGGCAACATCTATGGCACGGCCTCCGGCGGCGGAATTTTGACCAATGGTGTCGTTTTCAAGCTGACTCGATCCGGCAGTGGCTGGACGGAGAGCGTGCTTTGGGAATTCGGCAACATTAACAATGACGGCTGCACCCCTATTAGCGGCGTTATCTTCGACAATGCCGGCAATCTCTATGGCACCACCAATGGCTGCGGATCAAACGGCTTGGGCACGGTGTACGAGTTGTCGCCTACTCAATCGGGATGGAATGAGACCATCCTCCATTCCTTCACCCAAAGCGATAACGGCGCCGGCGCCGGCGGTCTCATTATGGACGCAGAGGGCAACCTCTACGGCATCACGTCGGGTTCACCTGGATCTGCCTATGAACTTACGCAGCAGAACGGCAGTTGGTCGTTCACACTCCTGCAAAGTTTTCCCGGAAATGATCTCGGCTTTGCGATGGTTGCCCCGACCTTCGATTCACAAGGCAATCTTTACGGGCCGCTGACCTACGACGGTAGCAACGAGGCAGGCGAGATTTTCAAGCTGATGCCCTCCGGCAATCAGTGGATCTATAGTCTCTTCTACCAATTCCCCAGCTGCGCTAACGGATGCCTCCCAATGGGCGCCGTTGCCTTTGACGCCAATGGAAATATGTATGGCACCACCATCGAAGGCGGCACGGACGGTTATGGCACAGTGTGGGAGATCACGCCGTAGCCGGACGCGTGTCCCACAATGTGGCACACTCACAGCCGGCGCGGAACTCAGAAATTACATCACAAACGGGAGATTGTTATGATGCGCTCAAACCGAGGTTGGGAAATACGGATCGCACTGCTGGCGACTATGGCCGGGCTCTTCATCCTGCTCGGCTCCATCGCCGCGCCGGCGCAAACGCTCACGGTTCTGCATGAATTCACGGGCGGTGCCGACGGATCGAATCCTTACTCCAGCCTGGCCATGGATCGCGGCGGAAACCTGTATGGGGTCGTGCCTTTTGGTGGCAGCCAAGGGTGCGAAACTCAGAACGGAATCGGTTGCGGCACTGTCTACAAGTTGGCGCACCGTGGTACGGGATGGGCCTTCTCCACGCTGTACGAATTCACCCAGGGCGCCGGCGGCTCCATTCCAGTCGGAACGCCCTTCATTGCTTCCGATGGCACGATCTATGGCACGACTGACGGTGGCGGCAACTTGAGTTGTCGAGACACATTCGGCGACGGCTGCGGCACTATCTACCATCTACGGCCTCAGCCCAACTTCTGTGCTTCGTTTTCGTGCCCGTGGAACAACACTGTCTTGTACACCTTCACGGGAGCCTTCGATGGCAACGATCCCTTGGCGGGAGTCGTGCTCGATGCGGCCGGCAATGTCTACGGGACGACGTACCAGGGAGGCGACGCTGCGGGCGGAGTCTACGAGTTGTCGCCCTCCGGATCAGGCTGGGTCCTGGACGCGATTCACACCTTTGCCGGCGGAACGGATGGCGCTTTTCCCTTTAGCGGCGTCATCCTCGACAGCAGCGGCAATCTCGACGGAACCACCCTATACGGAGGTAGCGCCGGGAATTGTCTGGACGGGGGTTGCGGTACGGTTTACCAGCTCGTTCTTCAGAACACGCGCTGGGTCGAGAATATCCTCTATAACTTTCCCGCCGACCAGAATGGGCCTCTGGGAGGAGTGATCTTCGATCCCTCAGGCAATCTTTACGGAACCTACGCCAGCAATAGTAACGGAGTATACGAACTGGCACCCTTGGGGAGTGATTGGATTTTCACCACACTCTATGCCCAGGACTTTGGCCGCCAGAGCTATCACAGCTCCCTGGCCAGGGATGCTGGCGGCAATCTGTACGGCGTCTCCGAGTACGGCGGGAATTTCAACTGCAACAACGGATGCGGCGTCGTTTACAAGCTGTCGCCGTCGGACGGTGGCTGGACTTATTCTCAGGTCTACGCGTTCACCGGGGGCTCGGATGGGGCATACCCATACGGCGGCGTAGTTCTAGACAGCAGCGGCAACATTTACGGCACAACCTCGGTCGGGGGAACGCACACCTGCGGTTCACAAGGCTGCGGCGTCGTGTGGGAGGTCAGCCAGTAGACAGTTGTGACTCAAGAGCCGGCCGGAAGCCAGGGCCCACTCCTACAATGGGAGATAGTGTTTTTTGCGGGGGAAATCCCACAATGTGGGATAAGGGCAAGGTTCTATTTCGTCCGGCTCTCCAGTATCTCCTGGTAGAAACTGACCAGGGCTCGCCGGTACGCCTGGGGTGTGTAGTCAGTTGCAGCGCACTCTTTGGCGCTACCCGCAAACCGCTCGCGTAATTCTTCATCGGTAAGAACCCGCAGGATCGCCCTGGCCATTGCATCAGGACTGCGCGGCATTACCATCAATCCGGTGGCATCCTGCTCCAGAATTTCCGGTATCCCTCCGACTTGGTTGGCGACAATCGGCAATCCTGCGGCCATTGCTTCCAGTACCACATTGGGGGATCCCTCACTGTGGGACGGCACAGCCAGGACCGTAGCCATCGCATAATACGGAGCCATATCCCGCTGAAAGCCTGCCAGCTTTATGCGCTGCTGCACTCCGAGTTCCGAGGCCAGATGCAACAGTGAGTTCCGCTCCGGCCCATCCCCGACAATCACGACGCGAAAGCGCGGCACGCCAGGCAGCCCGCTAAGAATGGCGGCCGCGCGGATCAGATCAGCATGACCCTTTTCCTGCGAAAGCCGGCCCACGGCCAGGACCACCGCTTCATCGTCGGCGATGCCCAGCTTGCGCCACGTGCGCTCCACTTCTTCGTTCGGCGGCGCCACGAACGGCTTCACCGCATTGTGCAGGATGGTGATCTTGTCCTTGCGCACTCCGAGTTTCGCAAGCTCTTTGGCAAATGGCTGGCACACGGTCACCACGCGGTATGCGCCCTTCAGCGACCACCGGTCCAGTTTCGTGTAGCTCTCGTCCAGCTTGCTGGTCGCGGTGTAGCCATGATTCCAGGCAATCCAGGGGTACTTGCGATGCAGCCTGGTCAGCCGCACCAGGAAGTGCGACTTCACATTGCGCGTCTCCAGAATGTCAGGATTGATCTCCGTGACCACGCGCTTCATCTGCCCCAGGACCTTGGTATCCCATCGCCGGCGTTCGGCAATCGCCGAGACGGCTAGACCGGCTTCCTTGGCCGCCTTTGCCAGGGCACTCTCTTCCGCTCCGCGCTGATAAGTGACAAGCGTGACTTCCACTGCGGGCAAGTCTTCCTCGGCGTGCGCCGCCATCCTTCCGAACTCGATCACGTTGCGTGCCGGCCCGGTCACGCTTGCATTTTCGATGATGGTGAGGACTCGGATGGGAGAACGCGTCACTCTGATCTTTGCTCCTGCAGCGATGGCGCAGGTGCAGCGGCGGTCTGCCGCGTATTCTTTACCACCACCCGCGCGGGATTGCCCATGGCTACGCAGTACGGCGGAATATCGTTCACCACCACGCTGTTGACGCCGATGATGGCGCCCTCGCCGATGGTCACGCCTTTCATGACAAAAACATTGTGCCCGATCCACGCATAGCGTCCGATGCGCACCGGTTTTACTTCCTCCGCCTCCGGCGGCAGGTCGGCAATACGCGCCATCGCGTCGCGCGGGTGGGCATCGGTATCCATGAAGCGCACGCCGGATGCGACGTTGATGTCGTCTTCAAGAACGATTTCCTTGTTCACGATGAAGACGACATTGTGCCCAAGGTCCACGCGGTTGCCGATCACCAGCTTGGGTTCATCGAAGAGGCGCCCACTGAAGATGTCGATCTTGCCAAAGAAGTTTACGTCGTCGCCGATATAGATTTTGGCGTGGCCGAGAATGAACGGCAGTCGCCACACGCGCAATCGCTTGCCCACCGAAGAGCAGCGGCCACGGAAGAGCGGCTCGACCAGCAGGTAGCTGTACAGCCAGTGAAAGCCGACAGACGCGGTCTGCCAGGCGTTGTAGCAGAATCCGAGAAACGGATTGAGGAAGCCAGGCAAGGGAAGGCGGCTGGATTCCACACGGCGCGCAAACTTACGGATGCCGCGAAAGAACGGCGTCTCCGCGCGACGGAATTTCAGCAGCAGGGAAGGCATGGATTCCGTTTCCAGCTTAGATCACTTTGGTCGTTGTGATAGCGGCCATTTCGTGGTCGTACCAATGCTGTCATCTCGCAGTGCCAACGCTCGCGTCCGATGCCGACCGACATCCCGAGCTATCAATCAACAGAGGCTAAAGCCCGTGCCGTTCTTGCGTCTTCGGCACGACCAAGGTCGTGCCCTGACACAAACCAAAGCAGCTTATTAGGCGGTTACTTTACTCTCTTCCAGCAACTCCACCAGCAGCTTCTCCGCTGTGATCACCCACGCGATTCTTCTTCCGCCGAAGGCCACCGCCGGTTTGGGCCGCTTCGCAATCACCGCGCCGCGCGAACGAAACTCGCTAAGCTGCTCTTCCAGATTAGCAACTTCATAACAAACATGGTGCAGCCCCCCGCCTTGTTGCAGGAAACGCAACACCGGCGAATCCTCACCCGCCGGTTCCACTAGCTCAATCTGAGGATCTCCCGACCGCGTCGTCAGAAACGCGACTTTCACCTTCTGCAGCGGATCGTGAATCACCCGCCCATCCCAAGTTGCCGCCAGCGAGCGCACAAACCCCGGCATCGCCCGCTCGATGCCGGCAACCACAAATCCCACATGATGAAGTCGAAGCGGCGCGGCCATCAGGCTACCTGAAGGCGCTTTTGCAGATAGGAATAAACCTTGTCAAACGAATCGAGATCGGCGAGATCGTCCAGATCCATCTCGAAGCCGAACTCATCCTCAAGGACGTTCATCAGCGTGATCGCCGCCACCGAATCCCATGCGGCCAGCGTAGCAGTCGATGCCATCGCGATCTCCGCCCCCGGCAGATCGGGGAAAACTGTCTGGAAACAATTGGTCAGCCGTTGCCGGGTCTCATCCATGAGCTTCTGCTCTCCTCATCTCGCGCACTTCATGATACAGCGGCGGGCACTTGGCCTCGAACTGCTCGTGCGTCAGGCGAAAATCCGACTGCGGCTCCTCGCCCAGAAACGTCGCGAAGAATTCGCGCAGCGGCCCGTTCTTCTCCGTCGGCGTGAAGCGGAACTCGATCTCGCTCGCGTCAGTGCTGTCGAACAGCATCTTCAGCGTCTGATGCTCGATGCGCCGCGCAAAGGCACGACAGCTCATTACCCACGCCTCGATCGCCAGTGTCTTTGCGCCATTGAGTTGTCCTGCGACTGCCGCGATTGTGCCCAGCGGCCCAAACTTGTCTTCGTAACGTACTGCCACCAGCACCGCGCTCTCGTCCGACACCAGCTTGTGCCAATCCGCCTGCGCGTAACGCTTGCCATTCAAGTTGAACTGGTTGGTCTTGTTGACCAGCTCCAACACGCGCGGCTCGCCGGCTGCAGAGAAATCGAAGGTCACCGATGCACCGATCTGCTGCAGAAACGTCTCTGGCGCTGCTCCTCCGGAAGCTTGCTCGCGAAACGCCGCGCCTTGCCGAATGCTCTCCAGACGCAGTGCATCGTCCTTCGAGACTCGCTCTTTCCCGCAGCGATCGCGAAGATGCTGCAGCATCGCCACGAATGCCTTGTGATCGTTCTTGGGGAACAGCACGCACTCGATGCCAGGATGCGCCGCAGCGACTTCGGCGAGTTCCATGGGGCTGTCGTCGACGAAGATAACGCTATCAGCCGCGATGTTCCATGCCTCCAGAATTCGCGCCACGCTGCCCGACTTGGCATTCCAATGCACCTCGATGGGAAACACCTGCTCTAGCCGGAGGAGCAGATCTTTGCGCTCAAACGCCTTCGCGACAACTGCGGGATCATTCTTGCTGGCGACGCCGATTAGCGTGCCCGAATCGGCGAGCGATGCAAGCAGCTTCTGATACAGCCCGTGCATATGCGCATGGCCCGCGAGATCCCACGTGACTGCGTCGGCTCCGGCCTCACCGACAATGCCGTCCCACAGTGTGTCATCCAGATCGGAGATGATGCCTTTCTTCGGTGCCGGCGGAGCCAGCGCCAATGCCAGTTGCGACGCCAGCTTGTCCGCGTGCTCGGTCGTGTAAGGCAAGCCGGTGTAGAGATCGCTCTTGAGATCGTGACGCTCTGCTGCGACCGACTCCTGCGCCAGCCGCTGCAGGTTGATTACGGCGATGCGACTGTCCTGCGCGATGTCGGCCGCAAACTGAAAGACGGCCGCTTGAAGCGCGAGTTCGTGTTGCGACGCCTGCCAGCCCGGCGTGTGAAATATCGGCGGCAGCGCAAGCGTCGGGAGCGATAACGCCACTCGCGGCCCAGCTGGAGTTCTCGCCAGAGCTGTCGCAATGCGATCCAGCATCAGTCGCGCGCTGGAGACGATATCGCTCGCGGCTGCCAATCCCCAACTCCCCGCGCTGCGGTAATCCAGGCGAGCATCAAGATCAGACCACTCCAGCGCGATGGCCAGCGCATCAGGAGACGGTGCATCGGCGAGACCTTCCAGCGTTCCCGCCAAATTTCCATACGATCCAGACGCGATCGTTACTTTGCGATCCGGCAGCGTCTTTTGCAGGTGCGCTGCCAGAAACGTTTGCAAGTGCAAGGAAGTAAATCCGCAGGCAAGCGCGACGGCAAACGGCCGGGCATCACGGGGCGCACTTTGCGTGATCCTCAGTGCTTCGGTAATGGTCACAGTGCGGATACCTTAGGGGTGCGGTTGGATGTGCGAACGCCGCATATTTCGCGGTCGCGCGCGATGCTGATGCGACTGATCCCAATCAATATAAGCAATCGCCAAAGCCCGCGCAAGAAGGGTGGTGCGACCGGATCCGCGTCGACGGGAGCTGGGGTTGCCGATCGGGCGCGATCCTGTCAAGGAAAGAGCAATCCGGTTAGAATAGTCGCAATGAAATCATTACAGCGAGTAACCATTGTAGGCGGCTGCGGACATGTGGGCCTGCCTCTGGGCATCGTTCTGGCCAGCAAAGCCGGCCTGCAGGTCGACCTGCTCGATATCGATCCGGCCAAAGTTGATCTGGTTAACTCCGGCGCTATGCCTTTCATGGAGCGCGGCGCGGACGAACTGTTGCGCCAGGTCGCCGGCAAATCGCTAAAGGCGACTCTCGATCCCGATTGCATCAAGTCGGCCGATGCCGTGATCACGGTCGTAGGTACGCCGGTCGATCGGCATCTCAATCCCACGGTTGGGGATGTCTATCGCAGCATCGACGCGCTGCTCGATCACATGCCCGACGGCGCGCTGCTGGTCCTGCGGAGCACCGTCTATCCTGGCGTCACCAAGCTGGTCTATGAGCGCCTGCGCCGGCTGAATCGCCATATCCTGCTGGCGTTTTGTCCGGAGCGTATCGCGGAAGGCAATGCGGTGGAAGAACTCATCAAGCTGCCGCAAATCGTTTCGGGATTCGAACCTGATGCGGTCGCCGCTGCCAGCCGCTTGTTCGGCTTGATCGCACCCTCGCTGATCGAACTGGCGCCGCCGGAAGCCGAGCTGGCCAAGCTCTTCACCAACGCCTGGCGCTATGCGAATTTCGCGATTTCGAATCAGTTCTACATGCTGGCGCAAAGCCGCGGCCTCGACTTCTATCGCATTCACGACGCGGTCACCCGTGACTACCCGCGCATGCGCAGCTTTGCTAAGGCGGGATTCGCCGCCGGCCCGTGCCTGCTGAAGGACACGCTGCAGCTCGCGGCCTTTTCGCAGAACAACTTCTTCCTTGGTCACGCGGCCATGCTGATCAACGAAGGCCTGCCGATGTTTCTGGTGGAACAGCTTCGCCCGTATGATCTGGCGAACAAGCGGGTGGCGATCCTGGGCATGGGGTTCAAGGCCGAGTCCGACGACAAGCGCGACAGCCTTTCCTACAAGCTGAAGAAGCTGCTCGAGGTCGAATCGCTCGAGGTGCTGTGCACTGATCCGTATGTGCCCGACGGCGGCTTGGTCCCGCTGGAGACGGCAATCCGCAAGGCTGACATTGTGATCGTAGGTGCGCCGCATGCGGTCTACCGCGACCTGGAGATTCCAAGCGAGAAGATCGTTATCGATCCGTGGAATTTCTTTCCAGCAAGAGAGCTGGCATCGGCAACCGCATAAGGATTCGTTATTTCGATCTTTGGCCAAGTAACCCGCTCCCACAACTCACCATCTTTGCGGAGGACTCGCTATGAAGGCGTTTGTCGGAGCAGTTGTTATCGCGTTTGCATTGTTGGCACCAAGTGGCTTCGCCACAGCACAATCTTCGGCAGCACCGGCTAAAGCTACCACTAAGAATTCGCATGGCACTTTCACCGTCGAGTTGGTGAAGACGCTCGACTCCAGAAAGGTGCATGAAGGAGATGCGGTTGAGGCCAAGCTAACCGGGAGTATTACTCTCCCCAACGGCGCCAAGGTTCCTCGCGGCGCGAAGGTACTCGGGCACGTCACCGAGGCGAAAGCCCGTTCTAAGAGCGACTCGCAATCTTCGTTGGGAATTTCCTTCGACAAGATTGCCTGGCAAGGCGGCGAAGACACGCCGATCCATGGCGTCATCCAGGCGGTGGCTCCAAATCCAAATGAGGAAATTACCACCGGGGACTACATTGGCTATGGAGGGTTGAACGAAGCAACGGAGAAGCCTCCGAAGCCCGATACCCGCCGTGACTCAATACCGATTCTGAACGAAACGTCGCAAGGCGTGCTGGGGATTAAGAACATGCAGCTTGGGCCGGCGGGCGAGCTCACTTCTACCGGCAAGGAAGTGAAGCTCGATAGCGGCACGCGAATGCTGCTCGACGTGACAGTGCCAGCAACGAAGTAGAACCGCCCCAGGTTATCGGGCGACGCGATCTGGAGATTCCAGCCGGGAAGATCGAGATCGATCCGTGGAATTTCTTTTCCCTCGCGGCAGCTGGCCACGGCAACGGCGTAGTGCGTTGAGTTTGAAGTAAGAGTTTGTTAGCAACCGGGGGCCATACCGGGTCGTGATGCGATTTGCATTTCGCTCGTGAAGGGAGAAGTTTATGTGCCGACGGTTCGCTGTCGTACTCTTCGTCGCTCTTGCGGTTTCTATGTCCGCAGGACAAGCCCAGAATTCTGCTGTCCAATCTGGACAATCTCGCGCTAAATCTTCGCCTGCCGGGAACAAGAAGTCCGGCATCATTGCCGTGGAGCTGGTCAAGGGGCTGGACTCAAGAAAACTCAAGCAGGGCGATAAGGTGGAAGCGAAGCTCACCAGCAGGATCACGCTTCCTGATGGAACCGTGGTTGCGCGCGGGACACCGGTCATCGGTCACGTGACCGAGGCGACGGCCCGCTCGCAGAGCGACTCTTCCTCTTCCCTCGGCATTTCCTTCGACAAAATCGTCCAGAAGGAGAAAAACACTTCGATCCATGGCGTCATCCAAGCAGTCGCGCCGGATCCTAACGAGGGTCTCACCACCGGCGGTTCCGTCGACTACGGGGCGGATGAGGAAAAAGCGACCACGGTCGTTACGGCACAAAATACGGGTCGCGACGTGTCCCACGTCCTGAACGAAACCTCGCACGGTGTCCTGGGAATCAAGAACCTGCAACTCGGATCCGATGGAGTGCTCACTTCCACCGGCAAGGAGATCAAACTCTCCAGCGGAGTTCGTATGTTGCTCAGCATCACATTACAATAGGCATTCCATCGTTATTCTGAGGAAACACATACTGATCTCATGAAAATACTTGTCACCGGCTCGGCCGGATTCATCAATGGTTATCTCGTCCAGGAACTGCTCGACCACGGCTACACGGTCGTCGGGCTCGACAACTTCAGCAAGTACGGCCGCCTCGAGAAGAGCTACGACCATAATCCCAACTACCGTTTCGTGGAAGGCAACGCGAAAGACGTTGACCTGCTGAGCGAGCTACTGGAAGACTGCGATCACTTCGTCGCAGCCGCGGCCATGATCGGCGGCATCAGCTACTTTCACGAATTCGCCTACGATCTCATCGCCGAGAACGAGCGCATTACCGCCGCCGCGTTTGACGCCGCGATTCACGCTCACAAGCATGCCAAGTTGCGGAAGGTCACCGTCGTCTCCTCCAGCATGGTCTTCGAAAATACGAAGGAATACCCGACGCCGGAAGGTGCGCAGCGCCGTTGTCCGCCGCCCAGCTCAACCTACGGCTTCCAGAAGCTGGCGACGGAATACTTCGCGCAGGGCGCCTTTGAGCAATACAAGCTCCCGTATACGATCGCACGGCCATTCAACTGCGTTGGTGTCGGCGAAAAGCGCGCGCTGGCTGATCGCGACATCATGAGCGGCAACGTCAAGCTGGCCATGTCGCATGTCGTTCCCGACCTGGTGCAGAAAATTCTGAAGGGCCAGGACCCGCTGCACATTCTCGGCAAAGGCAATCAGGTTCGCCACTACACCTACGGCGGCGATCTGGCCAAGGGCATTCGCGTCTGCATTGAGCACCCGGCCGCGATGAACAACGACTTCAACCTTTCGACGCCGGTGCGCACTACCGTTCTCGAACTCGCCGAACTGATCTGGAACAAAATTCACGGCGGCAAGAAGCCGTTCCGCTACGTCTCCGATCCGCCGTTCGAGTACGACGTGCAGGAGCGCTCGCCCGAAGTGAGCAAGGCGAAGGAGGTTCTCGGCTTCGAAGCGTTGACTTCGCTCGACATCATTCTCGACGAGATCATCCCCTGGATCGAGGAACAGATTTCCGTGGGGCAGATGTGAGGAAAGCGATTAGCAACTAGCGACTAGCAACTAGTTACGAGCTACTAGCTTCAAAACATCGGCACTTTCGCGTGTGTCATCCTGAGCGGAGGCGGGTCCGCGGTGCGGGCTCGCCGCAGTCGAAGGACCCCTACCGTCGAGCCGATGCGTTATCGTGATAACTGCTCGCACGCATCTGTAATGAAATTCTGAAATCATGCCGTCGCCTCCGCCACTCACCATCGTGATCCCCGTCTACAACGAGGGCGCGAACTTTCGCGCTCTGTGGACGGAACTTACCTCCGCCATCAAGACCCCATTCACCGCGCTGGTTGTCTACGACTTCGACGAGGACAACACGTTGCCGGTCGCGCAGGAAATCATCGCCGCCGGTGAGACGCGGCTGACGCTGCGCAAGAACGCATACGGACGTGGCGTAACCAATGCCATCAAGACCGGCCTGGAAGCGGTCGAGTCAGGTCCGGTGCTGGTTACCATGGCCGATCTGTCGGACGAGATGAGCGCGGTCGATAAGATGTACGAGCTCTACCTGCAGGGCTTCGACGTGGTTTGCGGCAGCCGCTACATGAAAGGCGGCCGGCTCATCGGCGGGCCATTTTTCAAACAGTTGATGTCCCGCGTGAGCGGCCTGACGCTGCACTACTTCCGCGGCGTACCCACTCACGATGCCACCAACAGTTTCAAGCTGTATGACGCGGGCATGGTTCATGATGTCAAGGTGGAAAGCGTCGCCGGCTTCGAACTGGGACTGGAGCTGACGGTCAAGGCCTTTCTCAACGGCTATCGCATCGCCGAAATTCCCAGCGTGTGGCGCGACCGAACCGCCGGTACGTCACGCTTCCGCATCATGCATTGGCTGCCGCATTACCTGAAGTGGTATTTCTACGCCTTCCAACCCAAGCGGCAGAGCCAGCGCCCCGCACGCGAGAATTGAACCATTAAGCGGATCCCTCGCGGGCTGAAGCCCGCTCGGGATGACAAAAATTGAGCGGCTTATCGGCACGACTGAAGTCGTGCCCTGTTACAAAGCGCGCACCGAACAACCTTCTTAGCAGCCTGTTTAGCCTCTGAGGGAAAGTCGGGAATTTACCTCAGGCGCTAAAGCGCGATTGGACTCTGGCAGCTTTCACATGCACGCCTAAAGGCGTGCTCCACCCAAGGTCTTTCATGGCTATTTGATTCTGTCGGTAATCTTAGCCAGTTGCTCTGCCTGATGTTTTGCGTTGAAGTTTGTCCGGAACCACTCATTCGGCGGGTCGCCGTATTCGGCAGTCGCAGGAACTCCAGCATCTTCCGGTCGGCAGTATCAGCAGAATCGTCGGTATAGATACACACATGCGCCGCGGCCGCCCTCTGCAAAATGTCCTCTACGGCCGACGACCGCTGCACCAGTGCCAGGATCGGCCTGCCAATGCACATGTACTCGAACAGCTTGCCCGGCACCTGAACATTGCTTTGCGGCTGCACCAGCAGCAGCGCATCGGCTTCCTCCAACAGCCGTTGCGCTTCTGGGCGCGGCACCAGCGGACGCAATTCCAGCCAGCCGTCCTGTTGTGCTTTGTCAAAGAGCGCTTGATCGAAGCCGGCCTTCGCGTCGGTTGCGCCGAGGAGAAGAACGCGCGCCGAGTTCGCCTCGGATGCGCCCGCCGCCCTCAATCGCGCCAGCGATTCAACCACGACATTCGGGTTTCTGCCGTGATACAGCGCGCCGGCGTGAACGATCAGCTTATGCGCGCGAGCGGGTAGGTCGCGCGCGTGCGGCACGTCTTCAGGATCGAAGCCGTTATAGATCACGTGGAGCTTCTGTTGCGCCCAGGGGAATTGTTGGCGCCACACGCTCGCGGCAGCCTCGACGTTAGCGATCACCGCACTCGCATTGCGGAAGGTGCGATGCTCCAGTCGCGGGATCCAGAAGCGCACCTGCCGCGATAAAAGCTCAGGCGCCGTTCCGCCAATGGGATCGCGAAAGTCGGCGATCCACGGAATCTTCTCGTTGGCGTGAACGCGAAGGCCTGCAGTGATCGTGCCGATCGGGGGATACGTGGAGTAGACGACAAATCGCTCCTGCGCATGCTCACGAACAATTTTGTGGCATGCGGCAGCGGCCTTCCGCGCCCAGATGAAACCACTGTGCCCCGGAAACATGGCTTTGCGGATCAAGAGCTCTTGCCAGCCCTCAAACGACAACCGTCCCTTCGGGCCTTCGTCCCAGACGGTGCGCAGCTCATCGGGAATGAAGATCGTATCGACAGCGTCTTTGGGCTGTGGCGACGCCGTGACAACGTGGCAGCGATAGCCCATCCGCTGAAGGTATTTGCGAAAGCGAAAGGGCCGCATCCCGCCGATCTCCGGCGCGGGCGGGAAGTGATAGGCAATCATGAGGACATTTGGTTTGGTGTCAGGCACCGCTTCGATTGCCTCGTGAGTGAGAGGCAACAGACTAGCAGAATTCATTTGCGGCGTGGTCGGTTACAATGGCGCAAGCTGCCGACTCTCGAAAATCCCTTTCACCACAGAGACACAGAGGACACGGAGCTTGTCTTAGAAAAAATTCAGTGATCTCCGTGCCTCGGTGGTGATTTTCATCTTTATCGGCCGGAGGTAATGCGACGTTATCGTGACGAATCCAGGAACTCCAATCCGGCTGGCGATGGTCGCCGGCGCCCGCCCCAATTTTATGAAGATTGCGCCTTTGATGAAGGCGCTCGCGGGAGACCTCGGCTTCGAAACTGTTCTGATTCACACCGGCCAGCACTATGACGACAACATGTCCGGCCAGTTCTTTCGCGATCTTGGCATTCCTGCGCCGCAGTATCACCTCGATGTCGGCTCGGGAACTCACGCGCAACAGACTGCGGAAATCATGCGGCGCATCGAGCCGGTGCTGGAGCAGTTGCGGCCGCGGGCGGTAATCGTCGTTGGCGATGTGAACTCGACCGCAGCGGCGGCGATGGTCGCGAAGAAGCTCGGCATCGATGTCGTGCACGCGGAAGCTGGCTTGCGTAGCTTTGATCGCTCCATGCCGGAGGAGATTAACCGCATCGTCACGGACTCGATTACCGATCTCTTTCTCGTAACGGAAGAGAGTGGCCGCGAGAATCTCTTGCGTGAGGGAGTTGCGGCGGATCGGATTCACCTTGTCGGCAACCTGATGATCGATTCGCTGCAGCAGCATCTGGAGCGGGCGCGAAGCTCTGAGATTGCGGACAAGCTCGGCGTTCGCGGCAAACGCTATGGCGTCGTCACGCTGCATCGCCCGGCGAACGTCGATGATCCTGCTGCTCTAGCGGAGGTTCTTGGGGCTCTCGGCGTGATTGCAGAGACACTGCCCTTGTTGTGGCCGGTCCATCCGCGCACGCGGACGCGATTGAACTCTGACGATCTGCATGTTACCGGCCGGCATTCGTTTGCTTGAGCCGCTGGGCTATCTGGATTTCCTCAGTCTGGAAGCTGGCGCCGCGCTGGTGCTGACCGACTCGGGCGGCATCCAGGAAGAGACAACGGTGCTGGGAGTCGATTGTCTTACATTGCGGGACAACACGGAGCGGCCGGTGACGATCGAGTTGGGCACGAATCGCCTGGCAGGCACAAAGCGAGCGACGATTCTGTCGGCGTGGGAGGAGACAAAACGCTCTCCGCGTAAGAAGCAGATTCCACCGCTTTGGGACGGACGCGCCGGCGAGCGCAGTCGCGAGGTGCTGCACAAGTTTTATTCCGGAAGCGGCGAGGGATTTGTGTCGCCGGCTAAAGAGGCTCCTGAAAAAGTCGAAAAGCAGATCCCTCGCGGACTAAAGTCCGCTCGGGATGACAAAAATTGAACGGCTTATCGGCACGACTGAAGTCGTGCCCTGTTACAAAGCTCACGCGGAACGAGTTTTTCAGCAGCCTGTAAAGCCGGCTCAGGCGATTAATAAACGGCTTATCGGCACGACTGAACAGGTTGTGGAAAAACGCGTAATACGACTTGTGTGCCGTCGGCTGAAGCCGACTCGGACAGGGAAACAATCGGCTTAGACGCTGGCCTGAAGGCCAGCTCTACAAGAAAGCACGCGTCGGTCGACTTTTTCCGCTCTGTGAAGGCGTGCCCTGTTACGAAGCGCTCGCGGGACGAGTCTTGCAGAAGTCTGTGATGTCGTGCCCTGTTACGAAGCACTCGCGGAACGAGTTTTTCAGCAGGTTGTAAACGCGCAGCTTCCAGGCTGAAAGAATTGTCGTCAGCGAGCGAGTGTCGTAGGATGGCAAATACTCAGAACCCGGGCTGGTATTCGTGACCGCACAATCCAACGCTTCAGCTGCCCCACTTAATCAATCCTTGCAGCAACGGCTCTCGCGGGGTTCGCACATTCCCGCGCTGGATGCGGTGCGCGGCGCCGCTGCGTGGCTGGTGGTGATGGGCCACACGTTCGGCCCGGCGGCGCTGGGACGCATGGCGGTCTCGGTCTTCTTTGTGCTCAGCGGATTCCTTATCACCTGGCTGCTGGTGCGCGAGTCCGAGTCGACCGGCAAGATCTCATTGCGCGACTTTTATATCCGCCGCACGTTGCGCATTTTTCCGGCGTTCTATGTTTTCTGGATTGTTTGCATCCTCGCAGCTGTGGTGCGTCACGCTCACATTCCCTGGGGGGAAGCGTGGTCGTCGTTCTTCTATATGGGCGATTACTACAGCGCCCTGCATGCGTCGCATATAAACCAGATCATGGGCGTGACGTGGTCGCTGGGTGTGGAAGAGAAGTTTTATCTGCTGTGGCCGGCAACCTTCGCGTTCCTGCACCGGAATCCCCGCACGCTCTTTCGCTTTACTTTGGCATCGATCGCGGCGATCTGGATCTACCGCATCGTCATGTGCCTGGCGTTTTCGCTGCCGCCGGATTACCTGCGCTACGCTTTCGAGTCGCGCTTCGACAACATTCTTTACGGCTGCGCGCTGGCGTTGGGCCTGAAGCTGCTCAAGATAGAGCCGCTATTGGCCGCCGTAAACCGCTTCAAACTGCTCCCGTTCGTCTGCGGAGGTGCGCTGATCGCGATGGCGGTCTTCGAAGACAACTTTAGCCTCAGGTTCACGTACGTCCTTGGCATGGCGTTGATGTCAATGCTGGTCGCCGTAATGCTGATTCAGCTGGTCTTCCTGGGAGCGATACGGCAGTGGCGCTGGCTCGACCATCCGCTGCTGCGATTCTTCGGTCGCATCTCCTATTCGCTGTACCTCTATCACATCGTTGTCATCGCTTTGGTTGACCACTTTTTCCCGCACCTGCGAATTCGCCTGTCCTATCCGCTCATCTACGGCGGATCGACGGCGGCAGCCTATGCTTCGTACGTCATTATTGAAAAGCCATTCTTGCGGCTGAAGCATCGCTTCGAGGTGGTCGCGCCGGCGACAGAATCACGGACGGTTGCTCCGCCATTCAAGGCGCAGGTTGCCGGCGCGTCCGACGTAGCATCATAGAGGCCGGTTGCAAGCAGAGTGGGGCGAGATGTCTTTCCTCTATTGCTGCGGCGACGCCGTGTTGGTGGGCTTGCCGGCGCTGGTGCGTTTCTCCTCGCTGGTCGCCGTCGAATGAATGCCAACCGCGGGTGCGACCTTTTGCGCCGCTTTCAAATTGCTTTCGAGCGTGGGCAGCGTCTGGCTCGCCCAACCATCCCCCTTCTTCGCTTCCTGTTTGAACCTCGACAAGGCGGCTTGATCTTCGTTCAGCATCGCCTTCACATAGGCCTTGTCGAATTCCGCGCCCTTCAGCTGTGAGAGGGCGTCGAAAGTGTCCAAGTTTGTTGCATCGAGCGTGTTGGGCAGCACCACAGCCTGCTGGTTGGCCATGTTGAACAAATCCGCTTGCGTCTTGCCATAGTTGTTCAGTATCTGCTGGGCGAACGCTCGCACCTGGTCGTTTTGCGCGTTTTGCAGCGCCAGGTATGCCAGATGTATTTTCGCCATGGCGTCCTGCGCGGCGTCTTTCATAAATTGCGGGTTGGCGGTTGGAAAGACGCCATTGCCGTATTGGGGGCGGTCAGCCGGTTGAGATATTTTATTGCCGTATTGGTCGTACTCGGCCGCGTTGCCTTGCGCAAAGCCAAGTGCGGTCAACAGCAGCGCCGTGGTCGCGACCAAGAGACCCCGTCCCAAGAATTTCATTGCCGTTACTCCTTTCAGAGAAACGTCAGGGTATGACTTCAGCCATAACCTGCACAAAGCTCTGCGGACAGCATAAATCTTCCACCGCCGCGCTGTCGCGTTCATCCGCTCCAATAGCTATCCCGCCGGATGTGTGGGCCCATCCATACCGTCGTGCTACTCTTGAAACGCGCCGGGTCTTCAAGGGGGCACGACTTCCGATTGTGTCGTCGGCTGAAGAGACTGCTGACAGAGTCGAGAAGCAGATCCCTCGCGGACTAAAGTCCGCGGGATGACAAAAATGAGCGGCTTATCGGCACGACTGAAGTCGTGCCCTGTTACAAAGCGCAAGCTAACCCGATTTTTTGGCAGCATGTGGAAGCCTGCGTGCACGCGAAGAATTGGCCTTTAGGCACCCGAGGGCTTGTCCCTCAGCGGCTAAAGCCGTTTTTTAGATTGACTCGGACGGCACGCCTAAAGGCGTGCCCCTTCAAGACAGGACAGCAGCAATTTTAGAATCGGTTGTTTGGGGGCCATGAGGACATGCAGACTGCACCGAAGGTCGCTGGGACATTCGAAATCCTCAAAGAAAAGATCGCGACGAAGACGGCCAAGGTCGGCATCGTCGGATTAGGTTACGTCGGCTTGCCGCTGGCGACCGAGTTCGCTAAGGCCGGCTTCACCGTCATCGGCATCGATGTGCTGGACTCGAAGGTTGCAGGCCTGAACCGCGGCGAGTCGCATGTGCAGGATGTTTCTTCCGAGGAAGTTGCCAAGCTGATCAGCGAGAAGCGCTTCAGCGCTACCACCGATTTCTCCGTGGTTCGCGATCTCGACACCATCAACATCTGCGTTCCCACGCCGCTGCGCAAAACCAAAGACCCGGACATGAGCTTCATCGTCTCCGCGGTGGAGGAGATCGCCAAGCACTTTCATCCCGGACTGTTGATCACGCTGGAATCGACTACCTATCCCGGCACAACCGATGAACTGCTGCTGCCGACCTTCGAAAAGCTGGGTTACAAAGCCGGCAAGGATTTCTTCCTGTGCTTCTCGCCCGAGCGCGTCGATCCCGGCAATCCGACGTATCAGACCTACAACACGCCGAAGGTCGTGGGGGGCATCACGCCCGCATGCACCGAGATGGGTACGTTGTTCTTCTCGCAGGCGCTGGAGACGGTTGTTCCCGTCTCCAACACGCGCGTTGCCGAGATGGTGAAGCTGCTGGAGAACACCTTCCGCATGATCAACATCGGCCTGGTGAATGAAATGGCTTTGATGTGCGCTGGCATGGACATCAATGTCTGGGAGGTGATCGACGCGGCGGCAACCAAGCCGTTCGGCTTCATGCCGTTCTATCCGGGCCCAGGCCTCGGCGGACATTGCATTCCTATCGATCCGTTTTATCTGTCGTGGAAGACGAAGCAGTCGGGCATCGAGGCGCGCTTCATTGAGCTTGCCGGTTATATCAACGGCAACATGCCGCATTTTGTGGTCGACAAGATTCAGACCGCGCTCAACAACCACAGCAAGCCGGTGAACGGCGCGCGCATTCACGTGGCCGGTATCGCCTACAAGCGCAATATCGACGACATGCGCGAATCGCCGGCGCTCGACGTCATCCTGCTGCTGAAGAAGCGCGGAGCGGTGATTTCCTATAGCGATCCTTACGTGCCGCATCTGCGTCTCGATGGGATAACGCTGGATTCGCAGCCTTTGATTGAGTCGGCGGCCAACGCCGATTGCGTGGTGATCGTGACCGACCACTCGGATTTCGATTATCGCGGGCTGTTGGCTTCGTCGAAGTTAGTCGTCGATACACGTAATGCGATGAAGGCGTTTTCGTCGGACAAGATCGTGCGGCTGTAGTCATTCGTGTGTCGTCGGCTGAAGCCGACTCAGAGTAGGAAAATAGACGGTCTGGACCCTGGCCTGAAGGCCAGCTCTACCCGAACATCGCACAATCAAGAGTTTTTCAGCAGCCTGTGAAGCCAGCTCAGAATAGGAAAATAGACGGCCTGGACGCTGGCCTGAAGGCCAGCTCTACCCGAACATCGCACAATCAAAGAGTTTTTCAGCAGCCTGTGAAGCCAGCTCAGAATAGGAAAATAGACGGCCTGGACGCTGGCCTGACGAGACTGTGTCGCGACCGGGTGTCGCCGCTCCGCGGCTCTCCATTTGAACCACTTGTCCCGCGGGCTCACGCCCGCGGCTAACACAAATGTCGCCGCTGCGCGGCTGGGCGGATCGCAATTCCGACTGTTAGTTCCACCACGAAGTTCGGTTTCCGGTTGCGACACAGTCTCTGAAAAGGCCAGATCTACCGGGCAGCGGGTAGTGGGGTAAAGTGAATTCGACTGGAACCGATGTGCAATTGTTTGCACATCATGTGACTAACCTATTGCGCTTTCCGAAATGAAAATTTATAAATATCTGGTTATCAGCAGGATATAGTGTGCACAATTTTGGCAACTCGGCTAAACAATTGCACATACCCCTAAAGTCCTAGACTGCAATCAAGGAGTAATTCGCCTGTGGCGCTTGCTGGCACCAAGACGACTGGTCCTGCCCTGACACAACCGGCAGCAGAAGAGGTTCTGCCCGGCAGTAAACCCCCTTCACAGCCTTTCTCGGAAAAACTTCTTTCTTTTTGGCAGACATTGAAACCCTTCGGCTGGCAAGGTTTGCTGCTGGTCGGCGTTCTGGGGTTCCTGTATTGGCCGGTGCTCAAGTTGTTGGTCTGGCAATGGTATTACGATCCCGATTACGGACACGGATTTCTGGTGCCCCTGCTTTCCGCATTTCTGATCTGGCAGCGGCGCGGCAAGTTGCGGACGATTCCGGTGCGGCCTTCGCCTTGGGGAATGGTGATCGTACTTGGTTCCCTGGGAATGCTGGTTCTGGGCAGCCTGGGCGCGGAGTTGTCGCTGGCCCGTCTGTCGATGCTGGGCGTTATCTGCGGGCTGATCGTCTATTTCGCGGGCGGAGCCATTTTGCGGGCGCTGGCTTTCCCGATGGCATTTCTGTTGTTCGCCATTCCGATCCCGACGGTGGTCTACAACGAGATTGTTTTCCCGTTGCAGTTCGTGGCTTCGCGCTTCGCAACCAAGATTCTAGAGACGCTGAACCTGTTCCCCATCATGCGGGAAGGCAATGTGCTGGTGTTGCCGGGGATGCATCTGGAGGTGGTGGAGGCCTGCAGCGGCATCCGCTCGCTGATGTCCTTGCTTGCGTTAGCGGCCGGTTACGGATATCTTGTTGAACGCAGTGTTCCGGTCCGCTGGTTACTCATTCTAGCCATGGTTCCGCTGGCCATCATCAGCAATGGCACGCGGGTTATGATCACAGCCCTCATGGCGAATTACATAGGACCCAGAGCGGCAGAAGGATTCATGCACGAGTTTTCCGGTTGGGTGATCTTCGTGGTCGCCACCGTCTTGTTCCTGCTTTTGCACAGCCTGATCACAATGATTCGTAAGAAGCTTGGTTGGTATGAAGAGAACCAGCCGCCGGCCCCGGCTGCCAAGGTGGCGCAATGAAGGCCGGTGTGCGCTACTGGGTCATGGTAGCGGTGCTGCTGGGAGCGACAACAGGAATGGCTTACCTTTCGCATGGTGAGTCGACGCCTCCGGCTAAACCGCTGGCCCAATTTCCCGAGAAGATCGGCACCTATGCCAAGGTCATCGAGTGGCCGCTGGACAAAGAGACGCTGGACATCCTGAAGCTTACGGACTATCTGAATCGCGGTTACTGGACGCCGGGAATGAACCGCGATCTGATGGGACTTTATATCGGCTACTTCAGAAGCCAGCGCACCGGCGCGTCGATCCATTCGCCGAAAAACTGTTTACCCGGCGCCGGCTGGAATCCGATGCAGGCGACGATTTATCAGATGCCGCTTCCCGATGGACGCAAGGTGCCGGTGAATCTTTACATCCTGCGCAAAGCTTCGGACGAGGAACTCGTTCTCTACTGGTACCAGTCGCACGGCCGCATCGTGGCCAGCGAATACTGGGGCAAGTTCTATCTGGTTTATGACGCGTTACGCTTGAACCGCACGGACGCCGCGCTGGTACGCATCACCACACCTGTCGAAGACGGTGATGAAGCGACGGCGAAGCAGCGGGCAATCGGATTCGCAACGCAAGTTGCAATGGACGTTGAACAGATTATCCCTCGGTGAACTCAGGAGAAGTCAATGCGGAATCGTTACATCGCTTCAGTTGTAATGGCTGTGCTAGCCGTCGCTCTCGCCGGTTGCAGCCGTAATCCCGATGTCGCCAAGAAGAAGTATCTTGAAAGCGGCATGAAGTATATGGACCAGCAGAAGTATGACGCTGCTGCCATCCAGTTCAAGAAGGCCATCCAGATTGACCCCAAGTTCGCTGAGGCCCACTACCAGCTCGCCGAGGCGGACATGAAGTTGAGCAAGAACCAGGAAGCCTTCAAGGAAATGAGCCAGGTGGTGGAGTTGGATCCTAACCACCTCAAGGCCCGTGTCGCCGTCGGCGGCATGTACGTTGCGTCCGGTCATAACTTCTATGGCAACGCGGAAGAGCAGGCCCGCTACGTCATTGACCACGATCCCAACAACGCTGAAGCCTATCTGCTGCTGGGCAACGTGTTGCTGGCCGAGAAGCATCTTGACGATGCTCTGGCTGCCTTCAGCAAAGCGATCGCGCTCAAGCCGAACGATCCCAACGCCTACCTCAATCGCGGCGCTGCCTACATCTTCCTGAAGCAGGATGAGGCCGCGGAAAAAGACTTCCGCCAAGTCATCACGATCGACCCCAAGATGATTCAGGCATACACCAACCTGGCCGGCTTCTATATGTACAAGAACGATCCCAAGCAGGCCGAGGAAGTGTATCGCATGGCAATTCGCAACAACCCCGATTCGCCGGTGGGGTATCTGCGCTTGTCAGGTCTGCTGCTGCAGGAAGGCAAGAAGGCTGACGGCGAGGCGGTGGTTCAGCAGCTCCGCGAAAAGCAGCCCAGCTCAACTGAGGTAGCCTCCGCGATTGGCGACTACTACCTCGCTGCGCGCAATCCCGACGCTGCATTGAAGGAATACGAACGCGGTCTGACCTACGATGCCAAGAACCAGCAGTTGCAGGTCCGCCTGCTGGAAACCATGATCAACATGGGCAAGACCGATGACGCCCAGAAGACGGTTGACCGCCTGCTGAAGGAAGATCCGGGTGATGTCACCGCGCGTCTGACCAACGGTCGCTTGCTGGCCATCAAAGGCAACACTGCCGAAGCGACGACTGTGCTCCGTCAGGTAGTGAAAGACGCTCCCGAAAGTCCACAAGCGCATTTTGCTTTGGGTCAGGTACTGCGCCAGACTGGCGACATTCCCGGCGCCAAGAGCGAACTGCAGGAAGCGAACCGCATTCAGCCTAACAACCCGATGATTCTGCAAGCGCTCGCCGAAGTCTATCGCGATACCCGAGACTTCGACACCGCCCGCGAATATGCAGCGCGCCTGCAGAAGCTGAATGAGAACAATCCCATGGCGCACTACCTCGACGCCACCATCGACCTTGGCGATAAAGAGTACGACAAGGCGTTGGAGGAGTTGAAGGAAGCGCAGAAGTCGGCTCCCAACGATCCCATTCTTTACGTCAACATGGCCTTTGCGTATGCCGGGCAAAAGAAGTTTGCCGATGCCGAAAAGTCGTTTCAGCAGGCCCTGCATCTGTATCCGACTTACGATGCCGCCATGGCCAACTACATTGCTTTGATGTTCGCCACCAACCAGGCGCCGAAAGGGCTGGCTTTGGCCGGTCAGTATGCGGCTGCCAACCCGAAGCGGACGACCGCGCTGTTCATCTACGCTTCGGCTCTGGCCACTTCGCATAAGTATGACGAGGCGCTGGTCCAATACCAGAAGGCGCTGCAAGTCGATCCCAAGTCGGCCGCAGCCTACATGCACATTGGCCAGATCTACCTGGCGACCAACAAGCTGGACATGGCACTGGACTCCTTCCAGAAGGGCCTTGCCCTGCAGCCTGGCTCTACTTCCATCAACAACGCCATTGGCAACGCCTACATGCAGAAGGGCGATCTGAAGCAAGCCGGCAAGTATTTCCAGGCCAGCCTGTCGCAGAATGCTCATGACGCGGTAGCCGCCAACAACCTGGCTTGGGTCTACGCCGAGGAAGGCGAAAACCTGGACATGGCGCTCAGCCTGGCAACCCAGGCCAAGCAGATGAATCCCGACCTGATGGCCGTCAACGATACCCTTGCCTGGATCCAGTACAAGAAGGGCAACTATCGCGTCTCAGTTTCTCTGGCGGAAGATGCTGTGAAGAGCGCTCCCGAGAACCCTGGCTACCGCTATCACCTGGGGATGGCACTGAGCGGTGCAGGCGAAAAGGATCGCGCCAAGAGCGAATTGCAGAAAGCCTTGCAGCTGAACCTGAAAGGCGTGGACGCCGATGACGCTCACAAGACGTTGGCATCCCTGCAATAGTTGAATCAACTTTCACGTAAGGCACAGCGCCGGCGGCCTGAGGATCTTCCTTCAGGTCGCCTTTTTTTTATGCGCGATTCGAATTTATGCAAGATTCGGATCGGCGCTGAAAAGCACGGTCTTGCGATTCAGCCGCGCGACCATTTAGCCGTCGCGGTACAGCCGTATTTTGACCATCGAAAACCGATCCACAAAAATGTTCCACGTGGAACACGAACGCGAACTCTCATTCGTGTTATGAGCCAATCCTCCCAGCAACAAACTGCAGTTAAAAGACTTACACGCTATCCGCCTAAGTCCAAACCATCTGCAAATCAGTTGCATCTGCATGTTTTGCGTGGAACACCCCCCGCGGGGTAGACTTGGGCCACTCTCTCCGGCGTAGCCCTGGAACATCTTTTCTGGGCCGCTGAAAAAGTCGACTTGGACGCTTTGTAACAGGGCACGACCTTGGTCGTGCCGATAAGCCGCTTCCTTCTAATAGCCCCAAGCGGGCTTCAGCCCGCGAGGGATATCCGCGCAAACCAACCCGAACCCCGACGAAATGAACGACCAGGCAGACAAAACGCAGTTGACGCCCGTCTGCTTCGGCGTCAAAATCTGGGCGCACCCGCCTGTCGACCTCGGCAAACTTCCAGGAAAGGGAGTGCCCCATGCCCACCGCTAGTTCAAGGACCGCCCTGCTGGCTCTTATCCTTGTGTCATTGACCATCGCGATTGTTCCAGTCTCGACTGCCCAGACCTTTACCGTCCTCCACAACTTCACCGGAGGAGCCGACGGCGGACTTCCCTACGCCGGCTTGGTGATGGACCAGGCAGGAAACCTTTATGGCACAACCACCATTGGAGGCGGTACCAATTGCGGCGGCGACGGATGCGGCGTTGTTTTCAAGATGTCGCAGAAAAACTCCAGCTGGACGCTTGATCCGCTCTATAGCTTCAGCGGGGGTCTTGATGGCGCCAGTCCATATGGGCCCGTGGTGATCGGACCCAGCGGCACGATTTACGGCGTCACCAGCTTTGGCGGCGGAAGTGGATGCGACGGCATGGGATGTGGCACGGTCTACAGTCTGCGGCCCTCCGCGACGGTCTGCAAGACGACGATCTGCCACTGGAGCGAGACCTTGTTGTATTCCTTCCAGGGCGGCACTGACGGAGCCGATCCGGGCTCCGAATCGTTGCTCATCGACAAGCAGGGCAATATCTACGGGACCACAAGTGCGGGCGGAGCATTCAACTACGGGACGGTTTTCCAGCTCACGCTCGCGAACGGATCGTGGACCAAGACGACTCTCTACAACTTCACCGGCGGAGCTGACGGCAGCGGCCCGTCGAGCGGGGTCATCATGGACGCGGCCGGTAATCTCTACGGCACCGCCGTCGAGGGAGGATACGGAGCCGGCACCGTTTACGAGCTGAGCCCGTTCGGTTCGGGATGGACCGAAACCACCCTCTACAAGTTTCAGAACCAGAGTGACGGCAGGTCCCCAATCGGCGGCCTCATTTTGCAGTCCGGCATACTCTACGGCACGGCCAGTGAGGGTGGAGAACTCCTGGGCGGTACGGTTTTCAGCCTCACCCCCAACGGCGGTCAAGGCGGCTTCTCCATCGTTGAATCGCTTCCTGGTAATGGCTATTTAGGCCCGACCGGCAGCCTCGCGACCGATCAGCTCGGGCGTTTCTACGGCGCAAGCGTCTTCGGCAACGGCGCGAACGGCCAAGTGTGGGGGGCCGCAGGCTTCTACTTCAGCGGCTGTTATGGGTCCTTCCCGGGAATCAACCCCTACGGCAGCGTGGTGGTCGATTCGCAATTCAACGTCTACGGGACTGCCTTGGTCGGCGGCGGCTGCAGTGGTGTTCCGGGCGAGGTTTGGGAGTTTACTCCGTAAAGGCGATTCATCGCCGACGATCGACCTGCACCGCCCAGCGGCGCCACAACCGACCAGCGCCTGAACTCGAGATCTGCCACGTCGATTTTCCCTGGCCCGCGCTACCAGCTTGCGGTTTGCCGCTTAACTGTAGTTAACTAGCTTTTGCGCGGCACCGGATGATCACTGTTTCCAAGGAAGACTATCTCAAGGCGATCCTCGAAGCGGAGGGCGAAGGCGAACAGGTCATTGCCGCCCGCCTCGCGCACTGGCTTGCAGTTTCCGCCCCAGCCGTGACCATGGCTCTTCGCCGCCTCAAACGCGACGGCTTGGTCTCCGTCGGTCAGGACGGCCGAGTCACCCTCACCGCTGCCGGTCGCAAGATTGCCCGGCAACTGGTCATGCGGCATCACCTCATCGAGCGCATGCTGCATGAGATCTTCGCCATGGACTGGTACAAAGTCCATGACGAGGCGGAGCGCCTGGAGCATGCTGTCTCCGGTGACTTTGAAGCCATGCTGGCGCGCAAGCTGGGCCGAGGCTCGCCTTGCCCACACGGTAATTCGTCTGCTCCCGAGCCTCCGCGTGCGAAGCGCAAACGAGGATTAATGCTGCTCTCCGAAGCCCAGCCAGGCAGCACCTATGCGGTTCGCAGCGTTTATGAACGCGATCGTCAGCTGCTGGAGTTCCTCGAGCACAAAGGAATTCGCCCGGGCGCATCCTTCAAAGTCAATGCCCGCAACTATGACGGCACCATTTCTCTGGTCGTCGACCGCCGCAGAGTCGATCTCGGCAGCCCAGCAGCGGAGAAAGTTTGGGTAGCAAAGTCGTAGGGGTTTTGAAGGGGCGCAGCTTGGGTAGAGCTGGCCTTCAGGCCAGCGTCAACGTCCCTTATTTATGACCCGAGCCGGCTTTAGCCGGCGACACAAAACCGGCGCAAAAGAGTTTTTCAGCGGCCTCTTCAGCCTATGGCACGCGGGTCGCGCTACGACTTTTTCAGCAGCCTGTTCCTCTTGCGCGGCACATCCTTGTCATGCCTTTGCATAAGACCCTTATTAACCCCGATTAACTCGCTCTGATATACTCCAATTAAATTTCGGCAGGGGATTTTACCGCCCACGCCTCGGCCATGCGCCCCTGACTTTGTTATGAATCGCCAGACCATCGATCCAACCGAGCCGGAATCGCGCCAATTGGTCATCGAAGGCGCGGCCGGCCAGGTGTCGCTGGAAGGGTTGCACAGCTCGGTTGCGGTGCCGCACCAGCAGGCCAGTTTCTGGAAGCAGTGGCGTGCCTTCACTGGACCCGCAATCCTGATCAGCGTCGGTTACATGGATCCGGGAAACTGGGGCACGGACCTGCAAGGCGGCGCGCAATACAAATACGGCTTGTTGTGGGTGATCGGAGTCGCCAGCCTGATGGCGATCTTCATGCAGGTAATCGCCGCCCGGCTTGGCGTCGTGACCGGCAAGGATCTGGCGCAATGCTGCCGTGACTGGTATCCGCAGTGGACACGCTGGCCGAACTGGCTGATGAGCGAAGTGGCGATCGGCGCCTGCGATCTGGCTGAGGTCTTAGGCAGCGCGGTCGCGCTCAATCTGCTGTTTCACATTCCCTTGTTCTGGGCCGTCATCATTACCGGTCTGGACGTTCTGCTGCTGCTCGCGCTGCAGCGCTTCGGAATGCGAACCATCGAAGCAGTCGTTCTTGTATTGGTGGCAACCATCGGCTTCTGTTACTTCCTCGAGATCTTTGTACTGCCGCAAACCAAGCCAAGTTTCCTGGAAATGGGACGCGCGCTGATCTCGCCGTACTTTCATCACGCAGGGATGTTGTATGTCGCCATCGGAATCATCGGCGCGACCGTGATGCCTCACAACTTATATCTGCACTCGGCGTTGGTGCAGAGCCGCAGTTTTCAGAAGGACAAAGCCTCGATCCGCCGGGCAATCCAATTCAATGCCATCGATTCCACGGTTGCTTTAACCATTGCGTTTTTCGTCAACGCCGCCATCCTGGTGCTCGCCGCGACAATTTTCTTTGGCAAGCATAGCGTCACCGTCTCTGGTGGTCAGGTGATTACATTCAGCGCCGACAGCGACTGGATTCGTGTGGCATTTCTGACTCTGGCGCCCCTGATGGGCGCGGCCGCCGCGAGCACGCTCTTCGCCATCGCACTACTGGCCAGTGGCCAGAGCAGTACGATCACGGGAACGCTGGCCGGACAGGTCGTGATGGAAGGCTTCATGCGCTGGCGAATCCAGCCTTGGGTGCGGCGGCTCATCACCCGCGGGTTGGCGATCCTGCCGGCTGTTCTCATCATCGGATTGCGTGGCGACAGCAGCGTTACCGATCTGCTGATCCTCAGCCAGGTGGTGCTGGCGCTCCAGCTCCCGTTCGCCATGTTTCCCTTGCTGCAATTCACCACCTCCCGGCGGCGCATGGGCGAGTGGAGAAACGGTTGGTTTTTGCTGATCGCCGGTTGGGCCAGTGCTATCCTGATCACCGCAATTGACGTCTACGGCCTGCCTGAATCGCTGCGCGCCTCATGGCAGATCATCACCGGCAGGTGATGGCTGGCTCTCTCAGCGAAAACGCCGCGCGATTAGGCAGACGCGCAAACCAGTACCACCGAGCACGACCACGATGTACGACAAAATTCTCGTGACATTAGACGGCACGCCCACCGACCGTGCCATCATCGAGCACATCAAGCAGCTAGCGAAGATGATGGCGAGTCGAATCGTTCTGCTGCATGTAGCCGACGGATGGGCAGCGCGAACTTACGGCCCCGACGCCGTCAGCGAAGAAATTCGCGACGACACGCGATACCTTGAAAGCGTTCTTTCCGAGTTCCAAAGCGCCGGAATCCCCGCCGAATCGGAGTTGGCCTACGGCGATCCTGCCAAAGAGATCATTCGTTGGGTCAAGCAAAAAGGGTGTGACCTGGTGGCCATGAGCACCCATGGGCATCGTTTCCTGGCTGACATCTTCCTGGGCACGACGGCCACCCAGGTGCAGCACAGTATCAGCGTGCCCGTACTGTTGTTGCGCGCCAAATAGCTGCTCGATTCACAGACCAAGTCTTTGCGGCAAGCGAATCCTCACCAGAAGAAGCTGCTCTTAACACCACCATCTAACACGTGAAACGGCCTATCCGAGCCGTCTTCCGTACCACCTGCCGGTGATGGAGGCCACCTTTGCAACGTGTTAGAATTTCAATGAAGTACGCCGCGAGAGAAGCTTGTCTTGATTGAGATAGCGCCTTCCATTTTGTCCGCTGATTTCGCTCGCTTGGCGGAAGATGCTAACGCGGCCCTGCGAGGTGGTGCGACCCTCCTGCATGTCGATGTGATGGATGGTCATTTTGTTCCTAACATCACGATTGGTCCGCCGGTGGTGGCCTCCTTGCGCAAGGCGGTAGATGTTCCTCTCGACTGCCACCTGATGATCGAAAATCCCGATGAGTACATCCCCGCGTTCGCTGATGCCGGCGCGAATTGGGTCACTGTGCATCAGGAGGCCTGTGTTCATCTCAACCGCAGCCTGCAGCTGATTCGTAGCCATGGCATGCGGCCCGGCGTCGCCATCAATCCCGCCACTCCGGTTCAGACTCTCGGTGAGGTTCTGGACATTGTGGATCATGTGCTGGTGATGTCGGTCAATCCAGGCTTTGGCGGTCAGACATTTATTGCGAGCACGCTGGAAAAGGTTCGGAAACTGGCGACCATGCGCAATGCCAAAGGCGTCGACTTTCGCATTGAAATCGACGGCGGCATCGACTTGGAAACCATTGGCGCCGCTGCCCGTGCAGGAGTAGAGATCTTCGTGGCCGGCAGCCATGTTTTCGGGAAGGGCGATCCCGCCGGCAACGTGCAAGGATTGCTGAAGGTCGCGCAGGAAGCAATGTTGCAGCGCGCCTGATTTGCGTGATCAAGTGCTTGGCAGGCGGTTGCAAGTGAGTCGGCCGGCTACGTAGGATTTCCAAAGGTGGTCAGGATGTTTCGTCGCGTACTTATAACCGTCATCGCTGGATTCTTGTCGGCATCGTTTTGCTCGGTCGCTCAGAATTCGTCTGGTGTCCAGACTCAAACCACAACAACCACAAGCCCCAATTCGGCCGGAACAGGCCAGACCACATCGACCACGACCACCATATCGTCGCAGTCCAGCAACAAGAAAGCGAAAGCGAAGAAGAAGAGCAAGAAGGTTCAGAACCCCATCGCGGATATCGATTCCAAGCAGCCTGACAAAGTTCTCTTCGACCGCGCCATGGACGCGATCAAGCATGGCAAGTACGACGTTGCGCGTCTCAGTCTGCAGACGCTGATTAACACCTATCCCGACTCGGAATACATTGCGCGCGCGAAACTGGCGATCGGCGACTCCTGGTACCAGGAGGGCGGCGCCGCGGCGATGGCGCAGGCCGAGAGCGAATACAAGGACTTCATCACCTTCTTCCCCAACATGCCGGAAGCGGCTGAAGCGCAGATGAAGATCGCCAACATCCATTTCAGCGAGATGGAGAAGGCTGACCGCGACCCGACTCATGCCCGCCGTGCTGAGGAAGAGTATCGCCAGATGATCCTGCAGTTCCCGGACAGTCCGCTGGTCCCGCAGGCAAAAGAGCGCCTGCTGGAGGTGCAGGAGGTTCTGGCGCGCCGGGAATACCTGATTGGGCATTTCTATTTCTTGCGCGAGGACTATCCGGCGGCAATTGCCCGGCTGAAGTCTGTCACCGACACCTATCCGCTCTATAGCGGCGCCGCTGATGCGCTTTTCGAGTTGGGTAATGCGTACGAAAAGGAGATCGAGATCATTCGGCGCTCGAAGCTGCCTGAAAGTGCGAAGGGTACGCTGATCAAGCAGTACGTGGCGGGAGCGACCGGGGCCTATGATCGTATTCTGACCCGCTATCCTCTGGAGGCTGCCAGTAGAGACGCGAGGAAGCGGCTGGAAGCCATGAAGCAGTCGATTCCCAAGGCTACGCCGCAAGCCATCGCGGAAGACAAGGCCGAGATCGCCAGCCGCGGTAATTTGGGTCATATCGGCAAGGTCATGGAGAACTTTCACCGTGGACCTGACGTCTCTGAGGCGACGAAGATTGGCGAGCCGACTCTGGTCGATCCCAGGCAGGCCAGCGCTCCAGACATAGTGCGCCAGGCAAATGCCAGTGTCACCAGCATTCTGAGTAGCGCCGGGGTCGGCAACACCGTGTCGGTTGAAAAAGTCGATGGAAATGCGCCGCCGGCGCCAAACGCCCCTATTCCGCATTCGGACGCGACTCCGGGCACGAATTCAGCTCCATCCGGAGACGCCGCGCCACCAGCCGGCAGCAGCGCCAATGGCACCGCACCTCCTCCGGCGACTTCTGACACGGAGATGAAGAATGACCTGGCTCCTGCGCCTGGCAACAGTGGACCGGCGCCCGTGCCGCCTCCTACCCAGGTCAACGATCTTGCCAACGCGCCGGCGAGCACGAATCCGCCCGCAAGCACCGGCTCGGCTAATGCGTCCAGCAGTTCTGCCCAGCAACAGGCTCCTCCGGCTGACTCAAATACGGAGAGCACGTCTAAGAAAAAGAAGAAGAAGCACCTGCTCTTCTAAATCGTTGAAAGGCTGGATGGGAGTGTTTTTCGCATTGCCGTCGCCTGTTGAAATCAGTCGGCAAGCGGTTTGCACGTAGCTTGCCGTTGTGTTAACCTCAATGTTTGTCCCGGCTGGCAGGGAAGAATCATGCTGGTTCGGCCATACGTGTCGGATCACGCAGGCTGGCGTAGCTCAGCTGGTAGAGCATCTGATTTGTAATCAGAGGGTCGGGGGTTCAAGTCCCTTCGCCAGCTCCAGAATCGCAACCTTGAGCGCGCCGCGAGGCGTAGCAGGAGCAAGCCAAACGAGACGCGCAGCTCTCCCGGAGAACTGAATCCAGCAGCAGCTTCCCAATCGTAAAACGCGCGGAAGGTCGCGCGGCTGTTGCCGAGTCTTGCCGGAGATGCGAAGTTTGGTGTTGTGCGTTCTTTGATAGCAGGACCAAGCGATTCCGGGCCTCGGCAATCCGGCTCTCCAATGTAAAAGAGAGCGAAATGCTCGGTCGAACTGGGGCCCCCGACTGGCCGCCGTAGCCTGCCCTGAGCGAAGTTGAAGGGCGCTGGTGAGGGTTGGGAATGTGCACAGGTGGCCGAGTGGTTAATGGCAGCAGACTGTAAATCTGCCGCTCCTTGCGAGCTACGGAGGTTCGAATCCTCCCCTGTGCACCAGCTTTCTGTTGATCGGCACGAGTGACGGCGGTCGACGCGGTGCTTGAGTGGAACGATCCGAGTCTGGCTGCCGGACGGAAATCGAGTGACGCGGTTGGAGCAGTGTTCGAGCTTGCACGCCGAGATTGGCGCTAATTTAGCCGCGCAGCGGCGGCATGAAGTTAGCCCGGCGCGTAAGCGCCCGGTAGAGTCGAAAATTGAGCCGAGCCGCGGAGCGGCGGCACGGTTCTCACTCGCTTGCGGGACGGAAGAACATAGCCCAGCGCTTCAGCGCTGGGGAAGACAGTATTAAGAGATACAGCCCCTTCAGGGGCGGCAGTGATGAATAAGTTTTTGGTCGCGATGGGCGCGTACGCGGTGTTGGCTGCCTTGGCCTGGACGACACTGAGCGATCCGAAGTTTAAGTTTGCGACCTTGGCAGTCCTGGCGTTGTTCGCGATTCGGACCTGGTCGTGGAGCAGGAAGCTGGAGAACGAGCAGCGCGAGCGCCACGACGAATAAGCGCCTAGCCAAGAGCTTGGCGGAGCGCAATAAGAAGCAGGAACCCCGCGACGGTTGAGCCTGCTCGGTAAGACGGTTGAGGCTGCTCAGCTTCGAGCTTGGCAGAGTCGAAAGTGATTAGCCCACCGCGGAAGCGGTGGGTACGAAGAGTAAAAGTGATTAGCCCACCGCGGAAGCGGTGGGTGCAAGCGGAAAATGAGGGTCGAGTCCCGTAGGGACGGCACTCCGGGATTTGTTTTAGCCGTGGGCGTGAGCCCGCGGTTATAGCGTGAAGATGGCTGGAGCCGCGGAGCGGCGGCATTGCAGGGCGGGAGTAACTCAGTGGTAGAGTCACAGCCTTCCAAGCTGTTGGTCGCGGGTTCGATTCCCGTCTCCCGCTCCAGTTTGAGCCGCTTTGCGGGCGTGAGCGTAGCGGGAGCCCGCAGGCGAAATCCCGAACGTGAGTGAGGGATCTGCTGTGCTAGGTCAGAGGCTGATGTAGCTCAGTTGGTAGAGCACTCCCTTGGTAAGGGAGAGGTCATCGGTTCAATCCCGATCATCAGCTCCAGAGTTTTGAGGTTATCGGCTTTCGATCTATGACTACTGTCGAGCGAGTTCCGTTCCAGCAGGCTGATATCGCGATCGAAAATCCGACGGAGTTTGAGCATCTGCGATCGGCGTTTGCGAGAGTGTTTGCTCCTCGGTCGATCGAAAGCTGGCTACGGTTGCTGAAGCGGAAGAGCACTCCGATTCGCGACTTCCATCGCATTTTGCGCGAGAGGTTGCTGGAACAATCGGATCGAGTGCTGGCGAACGGCGGGAAGTCGTCGCAGCAGCTTTACGACGCGCTCACTGTCAGCGATCAGGCGCAGATGCGCGAGTTTTATTTGACGATGCTGGAGGCGGTGGATCTGCCTCTGCGTGAGAAATACAAGAAACTTTACCAGTACTCATAAGGCAAAGAGACATGGCGAAAGAGAAATTTGATCGCAGCAAGCCGCACGTGAACGTTGGCACCATCGGTCACATCGATCATGGCAAGACCACGTTGACGGCGGCCATCACCAAGGTCCTGCAGAAGCACAATCCCAAGATCGTGTTCCGCTCGTTCGACTCGATCGACAACGCGCCGGAAGAGAAGGCGCGCGGTATCACGATCGCCACGGCGCACGTCGAGTATGAGACGGCGAACCGGCATTACGCGCACGTCGACTGTCCCGGCCACGCCGACTACATCAAGAACATGATCACCGGCGCGGCGCAGATGGATGGCGCGATTCTGGTGGTGGCGGCGACCGACGGTCCGATGCCGCAGACCAAAGAGCACGTGCTGCTGGCGCGCCAGGTGGGTGTGCCCTACGTGCTGGTGTTTCTCAACAAGTGCGACGCGGTGGAAGATCCCGAGCTGATCGACCTGGTGGAGATGGAAGTACGCGAGCTGCTGAGCAAGTATCAGTTTCCGGGCGACGATGTGCCGGTGATTCGCGGTTCGGCGCTGGGCGCGCTGAACGGCGAAGCGCAGTGGGAAGCCAAGATCGACGAGCTGATGGAGGCAGTCGACAAGAACGTGCCGCTGCCGGCGCGCGATGTGGACAAGCCGTTCCTGATGCCGATCGAAGACATCTTCTCGATTCAGGGACGTGGCACGGTGGTCACGGGCCGCATCGAGCGCGGCAAGGTGAAGGTAGGCGAGGACGTCGAGATCGTCGGCTTCCGCGAGACGCGCAAGACGGTAGTGACCGGCGTCGAGATGTTCAAGAAGCAGCTGGACGAAGGTATGGCGGGCGACAATGCCGGCCTGCTGCTGCGCGGCACGGCGAAGGAAGACGTGGAGCGCGGCATGGTGCTGGCGAAGCCGGGCTCGATCACGCCGCACACCAAGTTCAAGGGCGAAGTTTACGTGCTGTCGAAGGAAGAAGGCGGACGGCATACGCCGTTCTTCAAAGGGTATCGGCCGCAGTTCTACTTCCGCACGACCGACGTGACGGGCGTGGCGACGTTGCCGGCGGGCACGGAGATGGTGATGCCGGGTGACAACGTCAGCCTGGAGATCGAACTGATCACGCCGGTGGCGATGGAGAAGGGCTTGCGGTTCGCAATCCGCGAAGGCGGACGCACCGTGGGCGCCGGAACCATCAGCGAAATTATTGCGTAGGGATTAACTTCGGCGAGGCCGTCGGCCTCGCTGATTTCCACGCTTCGACGTGGACAAGATCTTGCGGCTCATCCGCAAGATAGACAAAAGGGAAACTTCAATGCCTCGAGAGATTGTTACTTTGCAGTGCAGTGATTGCAAGAATCGCAATTACTCCACCACTAAAAACAAGAAGACCACGACGGGCCGGCTGGAGTTCAGCAAGTTCTGCCGGACATGCCGCAAGCACACGTCGCATAAGGAAGTGAAATAGCAGTTGGCATTTGGCACTTAGCATTTAGTAGCTGGTGCCAGGCTGGGCTTTTGGAACTGGCAGGAAAAGCTAAGAGCTAACGGCTAATGCTAATTGCTGCTTTTTAACAGGGGCGTAAGCTCAACGGCTAAACTGCCGGTCTCCAAAACCGGACTTGGGGGTTCGAATCCCTCCGCCCCTGCCAGACATTCAGACGGCCGGCGGCAAGATTGAAATGCAGTAGAGGCGCGGGAAGCGCCGGAAAAAGGTAGCAGATGGCGAAGTCAGCAGCGATCGAGAGCGTTGGCGACAGCAAGCTGGGAGCGCTGAAAGCGTGGCCCCAGCGCGCGAAGAGTTTCTACAACGACGTGCGCACCGAGATGCGCAAGGTCACCACGCCGTCGCGTAAGGAAGTACAGGGCACGACGTCGGTGGTCATCATCACGGTGTTTCTGTTCGGACTTTATTTCTGGGCTGTCGACACTGTGATCGGCAAGAGCCTTGATCATCTGCTGAGAAGCTTAAGCAACCGCTAATGCGCGGAAACATGACAGAAGAAGAAATCAAATCGGAAAACAACGGCGCCAAGCCCGAAGCGAAATCGGAGCAGCCTGGTGCGGGCACTACTGCCGCGCCAGAGGTCGAGTCTGCCAAGTCGCAAAACCCGAATATGAAGTGGTACATCATCCACACCTATTCGGGCTTTGAGCGCAAGGTGAAGGAGTCGATCGAGTCGCGCGTGCGCGCCTATCCGGAGCTGGAGCACAGAATCGGTCGCGTGCTGATTCCGACCGAGTCGGTCACCGAGGTTCGTGGCGGCAAGAAGTACACCAGCGAGCGCATGTTCTATCCCGGCTACGTGCTGGTGGAGATGGACATGGACGACAACGTCTGGCACGTCGTGAAAGGCACGCCGCGGGTTACGGGATTCGTCGGCACCGGGCAGCAGCCGACGCCGCTGTCGGACGAAGAAGTCCAGCAGATCGTCTATCGCGTCGCCGACAGCAAAGAGAAGCCGAAGCTCAAGGTCAAGTTCGAAAAGAACGAGTCCGTGCGCATCAGCGAAGGGCCGTTCGCCAGCTTTACCGGCGTGGTCGACGAAGTCAACGAAGATCGTGAGACTCTGAAAGTTATGGTCACTATCTTCGGACGCTCGACTCCCGTGGAACTGGGCTTTGGGCAGGTGGAAAAGGTTATTACGTAGGGAATGTCATGGGCACGTTTTCGGCGAAAGTTCGCATATGGAATCCGGAGCGGCCTGAGGCTGTAGAAGAATTGGATCTGTTTGTCGACACAGGCGCGGCGTATAGCTGGATCTCAAGAGCGCGTCTGGAGCGGATGGGTGTAACGGCCACTCGTCGAATGCCTTTCCGCACCATCGAGGGCAGGATTCTGGATCGCGACCTGGCAGTTGTTTATGTTGCCAGTGACGACCGCTCGGTGCCCGATATTGTCGTCATGGCAGAAGCGGGTGAGATGGAAGTAGTCGGTGCGCACAGTCTGGAGGGCTTGGGACTGGCGGCCGACCCAGTGCAGAAAAGAGCTGGTTCCAACTGTGATGTTGGCATTAGGTTCGGCGAATTCATAATTGATGCGGGCCTCAAGCCCGGTTGAAGAAGAGAAGACATGGCAAAGAAGATTACCGGTTCGGTGAAGTTGCAGATTGCGGCGGGCAAGGCCACTCCGGCTCCGCCGGTTGGTCCTGCGCTTGGTCAGGCGCAGATCAACATCATGGAATTCTGCAAGCAGTTCAATGCGAAGACCAGCGCCAAAGAGCTCGATGGCCTGATTATCCCGGTGGTGGTCTCGGTGTACAGCGACCGCACATTCACCTTTATCACCAAGACGCCGCCGGCCGCGATTCTGTTGAAGCGGGCTGCGGGCGTGGCGAAGGGTTCAGGCACGCCGAATAAGGACAAGGTCGGCAAGGTGACGGAGAAGCAGGTGTTGGAGATCGCCAAGCAGAAGATGCCCGACCTGAACGCAGCTTCCGTCGAAGCCGCGGTGAAGAGCGTGAAGGGTACTGCGCGTTCCATGGGCATCGAAGTAACGGCTTAGGGCAGAGGCTTCATCAGGTGTGGCACTGCGATGACGCACCGTTCGTACCTGATGACTTGGCATTTAAGCACTTAGCCGAGTCTTTCCGAGTTTGGAAGGCTAAGAGCCCGAAGGGCGGAATAACTTAGCCCAGCACGGAGCGAAGCGGAGTGCTGGGTAGAGCAACAATTAAAATGGAGCCCCTTCAGGGGCGGCACAAGGTTTGTATCGCAAATACCACGGCTGATCAATCCAACGATCCGCGGTGGGAGATGAGGAAGCAATGAAGAAATCCGGAAAGAACATCGAGAAGGCGCGCGCCGAGGTGGAAGCGAAGTCGTATCCACTTCAGGATGCGGTGCCGCTGCTACAGAAAGTGAAATACGCCAAGTTCGACGAGACGGTCGACTTGACGATGCGTTTGGGTGTCGATCCCAAGCACGCTGACCAGATGGTCCGCGGCACGGTTGTTCTGCCGCATGGCCTGGGAAAGTCCAAGAAGGTTCTGGTGATTGCCAGCGGCGAGAAGGTGCGTGAGGCGGAAGCTGCCGGCGCTGACTTTGTCGGCGGTGAAGACATGGTCGAGAAGATCCAGAAGGAAAACTGGACCGATTTCGACGCGCTGATCGCTACGCCTGACATGATGAAGTCGGTTGGCCGCCTGGGCAAGGTACTCGGACCGCGTGGTCTGATGCCGAACCCGAAGACCGGCACCGTGACCTTCGATGTCGCCTCCGCAGTAAAGGAAACCAAGGCCGGCAAGGTCGAGTTCCGCACCGACAAGACTGCTCTGGTGCATGTGCCGGTCGGCAAGATCTCGTTCCCGCCGGAGAAGTTGGTGGAGAACGCTGCCACCGTAATCACCAGCGTGATCAAGGCGAAGCCTTCCGTGGCCAAGGGCAAGTACATCAAGGGCTGCTATCTCAGCTCGACGATGGGCCCCGGCATCGCGATTGATACGGCGTCGGTAGAAGCAGCCGCACGCGGATAAGGTTAGGTAGAGCAGGCCTTCAGGCCTGCGTTGAGCGAGTTTATTTTCTATGCGGGCCTTAGCCCGCATGAGGACGCGGCCCAAGAAGGGCAGCGACAAGGATTCGAACATGGCCGTCAGCAAAGCAAAGAAGATCGAACAAGTAGAGCAGCTCGCCAAAGAGTTCCAGGATGCCAAGCACGGCATCGTCGGCACCTTCGCCAAGATGACTGTGGAGAAGGACTTCGAGCTGCGCAAAGTGGTCCGCGGCGCGGGAGCTCGCTATCGCGTCGTTAAGAACAGCCTGGCTGAGCTTGCAGCCAAGGGTACCTCGGTCGAGGAAGCGGTGAAGGACCTCGCCGGAGTTACCTCAATCGCCTACACCAGCGGCGACCCTGTCGCACTGGCCAAAGCGCTCAGTAAGTACGCCAAGGACCATCCCGAGTACACCTTCAAGGCGGGCATCGTCGAAGGCCGCGTCATCGCTATTAAGGACATCGACGCGCTGGCCAGCATGCCGTCGAAGGAAGAGCTTTACTCGAAGCTGCTGTTCCTGATGACTGCCCCGGCACAGCGTCTGGTGACGGTGATGAACGCCGTCGGCCGCGACATCGCGGTCGTTATCAATCAGGGCGTGGAGCAGAAGAAGTTTGGCGGAGCGGCGGAAGCGCCGGCTCCAGCAGCAGCCGAGCCTGCCACAGTAGAAGCGCAGGCGTAACGGTAGAGCCGACCTTTAGGTCGGCGTTGGCGGCGGTGTTTAGCTTCCGTTCGGCAAGCGAGATCGTTGATCTCGTTCGCCGAACAAGAGAATTTGAATGATCGCGTCACGCGGGCCTGAAGGCCCGCACTACCCGATCGATCATGGGTTTGGAGGCGAAAGCTTCCGGAGAGATTGAGTTATCCGTTGTGAGGGGTGTTCCCTGAGCGAGTCTGGCGCGCGGGTGACACATTGGAAACCTCGAGACGATAACGAAATCAACACAACGAATAACGAATAGGTGGACAAAGACATGGCGGATCTGCAGCAGTTGGAAGATCAAATCGTAGGCCTGTCGCTTCTGGACGCGGCAGCCCTGGTGAAGAAGTTGGAAGAGCGTCTCGGCGTCTCGGCGGCGGCCGCGGCCCCGGTCATGATGGCGGGCGCGGTCGGCGGCGGCGCCGCTGCAGCTGCGGCTCCGGCAGAAGAGAAGACAGAATTTGCGGTCGTCTTGACTGCCGTTGGCGCGAACAAGATCAACGTGATTAAGGCTGTCCGTGAAGTCACCAGCCTGGGCTTGAAGGAAGCCAAGGACCTGGTGGACGGCGCGCCCAAGACCGTGAAAGAGGGCGTGAACAAGGAAGAAGCCGAGAACATCAAGAAGAAGTTTACCGAGGCAGGAGCCACGGTCGAAGTCAAGTAGTTCTCGCCCGTTGCGGCGGTGTCGGCTTGCGCTGACTTTGCGCTCGTCGGCCGCTGCGACGGAATGGGGACTTTTCACTCCGGGCGCGCTGACCGGAGTCTCTGGCCGCTGCCGCCTGCGCTACTGCGGGGCGGCGGCTACGTTCTTCTCCACGTGTGAGCGCTGTGGAGAAGCGCGATGAAGCCGAGGAAGCAAGCGGTTCTCGCAGCGGAGAACTGCGGAATTCCCGGGCATCGGCGAGAGCTGGAGTCGTTTTCCGAACTTCAGCATCAAAACAGGTTACGGCGGACGTCAGCCTGTCCGAGGATCGCGTCAGCTCAGACGCGACGGCGGGTTGGACGAAAACAAGGCCTGAAGATACTGGCGCGGGAAGCTATAAACATCAAGGTGCGAAAAGCACCAAGATCCCAAGCCGATTGGTTATGGGATTGCTGGACGCCTCGATCGGCGCTCACGGGGACTTTTGTCTTCGCGGGCGCAGTCGCTTTTTCGCGCAACAACTGCAACCTAGGTCGTTCTTCTCTCTACTTCTCCATGTGCGACGGCGCGCGGTCGTCACACATCGCGCAACGGTTTGCACGGCCAATGCTGGCCGGTACTGATTAGGAGCTTTATACATGGCGCAACAGAAAACTGCCAACCGAAATCGCTTCGATTTCTCCAAGATTCCGGCGACCATTCAGATTCCCAACCTCATTGAGGTTCAGAAGCGTTCCTATGACCGCTTCCTGCAGATGGATGCTCTGCCGAGCGAACGTGACGATGCCGGCCTGCAGGCGGTGTTTCAGTCGGTTTTCCCGATCACCGACTTCCGCAACGTCTCGCAGCTCGACTTTGTCGAATACGCTATCGGCAACTGGGAATGCAAGTGCGGCCACCTGAAGGGGCTGAACCACCTGCGCACCACCTGCCGCAATTGCGGTGCGACGGTGAAGACCGACCCATTCCACCTGGGAGATGTGCTGTGCAACAAGTGCGGCACCTATAACGCCAATACACCCGATTTCTGCAACAAGTGCGGCGATCCTGTCGGACTGCAGCTGAAGTACGACGTGGCCGAGTGCGAAGAGCGTGGCATGACCTATTCCGCTCCGCTGAAGGTCACGATGCGCCTCACCATCTACGACAAGGATGCCGAGACCGGCAATCGCTCCATCCGTGACATGAAGGAGCAGGAGGTCTTCTTCGGCGACATTCCGCTGATGACGGCCAACGGCACGTTCATCATCAACGGCACTGAGCGCGTGATCGTCAGTCAGTTGCACCGTTCGCCGGGCGTGTTCTTCGAGACTGCCAACAACCGCACGTACTTCCTGGGCAAGATCATTCCTTACCGCGGTTCGTGGGTGGAGTTCGAATACGACCAGAAGAACATCCTCTACGTGCGTATCGATCGCAAGCGCAAGTTCCTGGGAACGATCTTCCTGCGCGCCCTCGGCCTGCGCTCCGACGAAGAGATCCTTCGCACGTTCTACACCGTGGATCGCATTGCGATCCGCGACAAGGCGCTGTACTGGACGCTCGAGCCCGGCTCGGACAAGCCGACCAACCTGCTTGGCATGAAGCTGGCTCGTCGCATTGCGACCAAGGGCGGCGACGAGATTGCGCACTCCGGCCGCAAGGTCACGGCAGCGGTGATGAAGGAGATTCAGAAGCACCGCATCTCCGAAATCGAGGCTGATCTGACCGACCTGGAAGGCGCGTTTGTCGCGGCCGATGTGGTCGACATCAGCACGGGCGAGGTTGTGCTGGAAGCCAATTCCGAGCTCACCGCCGACAAGCTGTCGAAGATGATGGACGCCGGCGTTACCGAAGTCCACGTCTTCTTCCCCGAGCGCGATGACGTTGGCACGGTGATCAGCGCGACGCTGCGTCGCGATTCCGTGAAGCAGCCGCAGGAAGCTCTGATTGAGATCTACCGCAAGCTGCGTCCTGGTGATCCGCCGACGCTCGACACCGCGACGGCGCTCTTCCACGGAATGTTTTTCGATTCGCGGAAGTACGACTTTTCGCGTGTTGGCCGTTTGAAATTCAATATCAAGCTGTTTGAGAGCGAGGACGCTACCAATCTGGACAATCGCACCCTCGAGCCGGACGACTTCTACGGTACGATTCGCTACCTGCTGAAGTTGCGCCGCAATCTCGGTTCGGTGGACGACATCGATCATCTCGGCAACCGCCGCGTGCGCGCGGTCGGTGAGCTGCTGGAGAACCAGTTCCGCATCGGACTGGTCCGCATGGAGCGCGCCATCAAGGAAAAGATGAGCGTGTACCAGGAGATGTCGACGGCCATGCCGCATGACCTGGTTAACGCGAAGCCGGTGATGGCTGCCATCCGCGAGTTCTTCGGTTCGTCGCAGTTGTCGCAGTTCATGGATCAGACCAACCCGCTTTCGGAGATTACTCACAAGCGCCGTCTGTCGGCACTTGGGCCGGGCGGTCTGTCGCGTGAGCGCGCGGGATTCGAAGTCCGCGACGTTCACCCCACGCACTACGGACGTATCTGCCCGATCGAGACGCCGGAAGGTCCGAACATCGGTCTGATCTCGTCGCTGAGCTGCTATGCGCGCATCAACGACTACGGCTTCATCGAGTCGCCGTATCGCAAAGTGAAGAACGGCCGCGTGCTGGACTTCCTCAGTGTGGTGAACGCCGGCGATAGCGAGTTCCGCGTCGGCGATCATGCGGAGAAGGCCGAGATCGTCAAGATCAACAACGACCTGAAGGAGCGGCGCAAGAAGCCGATCGACTTCGAGCCGTACTCGTTCTACCTGTCGGCCTGGGAGGAAGATCGCCACGTCATCGCGCAGGCGAACGCCGAAATCGATGACAAAGGCCGCATCGTGGCCGAGCTGGTCAACGCCCGCAAGGCCGGTAACTTCGTTCTGGTCAGCCGCGAAGACGTTGACTACATCGACGTCAGCCCGAAGCAACTCGTTTCGGTAGCTGCGTCGCTGGTGCCGTTCCTGGAGCATGACGACGCCAACCGCGCGCTGATGGGCGCGAACATGCAGCGTCAGTCGGTGCCCTTGCTGCGCGCACAGGCGCCGCTGGTCGGCACGGGAATGGAAGGCGTTACCGCTCGCGACTCCGGCGCTGTAGTGCTGGCTCGCCGCAGCGGCATCGTCGATTCGGTCGATTCCGAGCGCATCATCGTTCGCGTTGAAGGCGAGCATCATCCGATGCAGCTTTCGCGCGAGGTGGGCAGCGACATTTATCAGCTCACCAAGTTCAAACGCTCGAATCAGAACACCTGCATCAACCAGCGCCCCATCGTGAAGAAGGATCAGCGCGTGGCTAAAGGTCAGGTGATCGCCGACGGTCCTTGTACGGACATGGGCGAACTGGCGCTCGGACGCAACGTCCTGGTCGCCTTCATGCCCTGGCGCGGTTACAACTTCGAGGACGCGATCCTGGTCTCCGAGAAGATGGTGAAGGAGGACTATTACACCTCCGTCCACATCGAGGAGTTCGAGATCGAAGCGCGCGACACCAAGCTGGGTCCGGAAGAAGTCACGCGCGACATTCCCAACGTCAGCGAGTCGGCGCTGCGCGATCTCGACGAGAGCGGCATCATCCGCATCGGCGCGACCGTGAAGGCCGGCGACATTCTGGTGGGCAAGGTCACGCCGAAGGGCGAGACACAGCTCACGCCGGAAGAAAAGCTGCTGCGCGCCATCTTCGGCGAAAAGGCCGGCGATGTTCGCGACGCTTCGCTCACTTGTCCTCCGGGTATCGAGGGCACGGTGGTCGATGTGAAGATCTTCTCCCGCAAGGGTCAGGAGAAGGACGAGCGCGCCAAGTTCATCGAGTCCGAGCAGGTGGCGAAGCTGGAGAAGAACCTGGCGGACGAGATCCGAATCCTTACTGACGAGCGCTTGAAGCGCCTGGAAGCGCTGCTTGGCGGCAAGGAAGTTCTTGCCGACCTGCACGACGAGCGCACCAACAAGCGCCTGCTCACCAAGGGCGTGATGCTCGATCGCGATACCATCGAGCGCATCTCGACCCGCAACCTGAAGCGCATCAAGTTCGCCGACAAGGATCCGCGCATCAACGAGCAGATCGACGAAATCGAGGAGATGACCTCGCGCCAGATCGACGTGCTGCGCAAGATCGTCCGCGAGAAAGTCGAAAAGCTGCAAAAGGGCGATGAGCTACCTCCCGGCGTCATCAAGCTGGTGAAGGTTTACATCGCCATGAAGCGCAAGCTGAGCGTCGGCGACAAGATGGCCGGCCGCCACGGCAACAAGGGCGTCATCGCTCGCATTCTGCCCGAAGAGGACATGCCGTACCTCGAGGACGGAACGCCCGTCGAAATCGTCCTGAACCCGCTTGGCGTGCCAAGCCGTATGAACGTCGGTCAGATTCTGGAGACGCACCTCGGCTGGGCCGGCTTCGCACTTGGCCAGAAGATCGGTGAGTTGCTGAAGGAGAACTCCAAGGCTGAGCACCTGCGCAAGGAACTGAAGGCCTTGTTCAAGGGCACCCCGTTTGTCGACGACCTGATCGCGCTCGACGACGAGCTGCTGGAGAAGGCGGCCGATGGCATGAAGGACGGCGTCTACTTCGCTTCGCCGGTGTTCGACGGATCGAAGGAAGGCGAGATCAAGTCGCTGTTGGAAGAAGGCGGCTTGCCGACCTCGGGCAAGGCTTATCTCTACGACGGCATGACCGGCGAGAAATTCGAGCAGCCGGTCACGGTCGGCTATATCTACATGCTCAAGCTGTCGCACCTGGTCGATGACAAGATCCACGCGCGTTCCATCGGGCCATACTCGCTGATTACCCAGCAGCCGCTGGGCGGCAAGGCTCAGTTCGGTGGCCAGCGCTTTGGCGAAATGGAAGTGTGGGCGCTGGAAGCTTACGGTGCCGCCTACATCCTGCAGGAGCTGCTCACCGCGAAGTCCGATGACGTCTATGGCCGCACCAAGATTTACGAGGCCATCGTCAAAGGCGAAGCGGCCATTGAGCCGGGCGTACCTGAATCGTTCAACGTATTGATTCGCGAATTGCAGTCGCTGTGTCTCGACGTGGAGCTGATCAAGACCAACGAGCGGAACAAGCTGCTGGTTGCTCCGGAAGCGCCCGTCGCCGCCGACTAACGCCGGGGTAGAGCGAACCTTCAGGTTCGCGTCCAGGCCTGCTTAGAGATTTCGGATTTCCGTCCGCTGCGCAGCAGAGGACGGAAATCCAGAGAAGAAAAAAGAAAACAGCGGTGACGCAACGCTAAAGCGTTGCTCTACCGGTAACCGTCGGTTGCGGAACTGACAATCGACAACAGAGGACTGAATTCATGTACCGTTCGAGTCCATTTGATCTCGGAAATCCGATCGCCGATTTCGACGCCATCCGCATCAGCCTGGCTTCGCCGGAAAAAATTCGCAGCTGGTCGCACGGTGAAGTCACCAAGCCGGAGACCATCAACTACCGCACCTTCAAACCAGAACGGGATGGCTTGTTCTGCGCTCGCATCTTCGGTCCGGTAACCGACTGGGAGTGCTTGTGCGGCAAGTACAAGCGCATGAAGCACCGGGGCGTGATCTGCGACAAGTGCGGCGTGGAAGTCACGCTGTCCAAAGTTCGCCGCGAACGTCTCGGTCACATCGAGCTCGCTTCGCCCTGCTCGCACGTGTGGTTCTTCAAGGGACTGCCCAGCCGTATCGGGCACATCCTCGACATCTCGCTGCGCGATCTGGAGTCGGTGCTCTACTTCGAAGCCTACGTTGTCGTTGAGCCCGGTGACGCGCCGGTGAAAGAACGCGAAGTTATCAAGGACGAAACCAAGTATCGCGAGCTCGATCTGGAGTTCCGTGCCAGCGGCTTCAAAGCCATGATGGGCGCGGAAGCCATCAAGGAGCTTCTGAAGCGCGTCGAAGTCGAAACCATGTCGGCCGAGCTGCGCGAGAAGATGCGCACGGAGACCTCAGTCCAGAAGCGGCTGAAGTATGCCAAGCGCCTGAAAGTGACCGAGGCCTTCCGCAAGAGCGGCAACAAGCCGCAGTGGATGATCCTGGACGTCATTCCGGTCATTCCGCCGGAGCTGCGTCCTCTGGTTCCACTGGATGGCGGCCGCTTCGCCACGTCCGATCTGAATGACCTCTATCGGCGCGTCATCAACCGCAACAACCGGTTGAAGAAGCTGATGGACCTGCACGCACCGGAAGTCATCGTGCGCAACGAAAAGCGCATGCTGCAGGAAGCTGTTGACGCGCTCTTCGACAACGGACGCCGTGGCCGTGTGCTGCGTGGCGCCAACAATCGTCCGCTGAAGTCGCTGTCCGATACTCTGAAAGGCAAGCAGGGCCGCTTCCGCCAGAACCTGCTGGGCAAGCGCGTGGACTACTCCGGCCGTTCGGTCATCGTGGTCGGTCCGGACCTGAAGCTGCATCAGTGCGGTTTGCCGAAGAAGATGGCGCTGGAGCTGTTCAAGCCGTTCATCTATCACCGGCTGGAGCAAACCGGACACTGCACCACCATCAAGCAGGCGAAAGAGATGGTGGAGCAGCAGGAGCCCATCGTGTGGGACATCCTGGAAGAGGTGATCAAGGATCATCCGGTTCTGCTGAACCGCGCGCCCACGCTTCACCGCCTTGGCATTCAGGCCTTCGAGCCGGTGCTGGTGGAAGGCAAAGCCATCAAGATTCACCCTCTGGTCTGCACCGCCTTCAACGCAGACTTCGACGGCGATCAGATGGCCGTGCACATTCCGCTCTCGCCGGAAGCGCAGGTGGAAGCCAGCGTGTTGATGCTGGCCTCGCACAACATCCTGTCGCCCGCGTCGGGCCAGCCGATCACCGTGCCCACGCAGGACATGGTGCTTGGCATTTACTACCTGACCAAAGGCAAGCCGGGCGCCAAGGGCGAAGGACGAGCCTTCGCGAACATCGACGAAGTTATCCTCGCCAAGGAAGCCGGCGAAGTGGAGACGCTTACTCCGATTCGTCTGCGCTACACCGGCGAGGTCATCGACCTGGTGACGGCGTACGACGATCAGGACGTGAGCCACACCGAGCCGACAAACTTCGAGCGGCAGTACATCTCGACCACCGTGGGCCGCGCAATCATGAACGACCACATAAAGCGCGGCGCTCCGGACATGCCGTACATCAACGGCCTGCTGAAAAAGAAAGGCAGCGGCAACCTGGTTAACTACTGCTACCTGCGTTTCGGGCTGGAGACGACGGTGCGGCTGTTGGACGGCATCAAGCAGCTTGGCTTCCATTACGCCACCAAGGCGGGTTTGTCGATCGGCATCGACGACATGGTCATCCCCAAGGGCAAGGCCGGGCTGGTAAAGGAGGCCGAGAAGGCCGCCATCGCCGTGCAGCAGCAGTATCTGGACGGCGCCATCACCAACGGCGAGCGTTACAACAAGGTCGTCGAAATCTGGTCGGGCATTACCGAAAAGGTGGCAGACGAGATGTTCGAGGCCATGCAGCAGGAAGACAAGGCGGGCGAGCTCAATCCGATTTACGTCATGGCCGACTCCGGCGCTCGCGGATCGAAACAGCAGATCCGCCAGCTCTCCGGAATGCGCGGCTTGATGGCCAAGCCTTCGGGCGAGATCATCGAGACGCCGATCACGGCGAACTTCCGCGAAGGCCTTACCGTGTTGGAATACTTCATCTCCACGCACGGCGCGCGTAAGGGATTGGCCGATACCGCGCTGAAGACCGCGGACTCGGGCTATCTCACGCGTCGATTGGTTGACGTGGCGCAGGACGTGATCATCAGCGAATACGATTGCGGAACGGTCGATGGCATCTACGTCACCTCCATCGTGGAGTCGGGCGAGATCATCGAGCCGCTGCGCGACCGCATCGTTGGCCGCGTCTCGCTGGAGAAGATCAAGGACTACGAAGGCAACATCATCGTCGACATCAACCAGGAGATCACGGAAGACCTGGCCAACGCGGTGCAGGCTGCCGGTATCGAGCGGGTGAAGATTCGCTCGGTGCTCACCTGCGAGTCGAAGCGCGGTGTTTGCGTGATGTGCTATGGCCGCAACCTGGCGACTGGACGACTGGTCGAACTGGGCGAGGCTACCGGCGTCATCGCGGCGCAGTCCATCGGCGAGCCGGGAACGCAGCTTACGATGCGTACCTTCCACATCGGCGGCACGGCATCGCGAGTCAGCGAGCAGTCGCGCCTCGATGCCAAGAACAATGGCACAGTGCGATTTGTGAACCTGATCACCGTACGTTCCAAGGAAGGCAACCTGGTGGTGATGAATCGCAACGGCTCGATCGCGGTTGTCGACGAGAAAGGCCGCGAAAAGGAACGCTACGCGGTTGTGTACGGCGCCAAGGTCAAGGTCGAAGATGGTGCGCAGGTTAAGCTCGGCGATGTATTGGTCGAGTGGGATCCGTACACCTTCGCGATCCTCACCGAAATCGGCGGCACGGTGCAGTTCAAGGACCTGCAGGAAGGTTTGACACTGCACGAAGAAGTCGACGAAGTGACGGGCCTGTCGCGTCATGTGGTTGTCGACTCGCCTGACGAGAAGCGTCAGCCGGCCATCATCACCAAGGGCGCAAAGGGCAGCAAGCGCTACCTGATGCCTTCGCGCGCTCACTTGATGGTGCTGGATGGCGACACCGTCACCCCCGGCGACGTGCTGGCGAAGATCCCGCGCGAAACCACCAAGACCAAGGACATCACCGGCGGTCTGCCGCGCGTGCAGGAGCTGTTCGAGGCGCGCAAGCCGCACGAAACCGCGGTCATCAGCGAGATCGATGGCGTGGTGAAGTTCGGCGATGTAGCCAAAGGCCAGCGCAAGATCTACGTCGTGGCCGACAACGGCACCGAGAAGGAATACCAGGTGCCGCGCGGCGTTCACGTCAATGTGCAGGAAGGCGAGCGCATTCGCGCCGGCGAGCCGCTGATGGATGGCCCGCTCAACCCGCACGACATTCTTGCCGTGCTGGGCGAAAAAGAGCTGCAGGCTTACCTGGTGAACGAGATCCAGGAAGTCTACCGGCTGCAGGGCGTGAACATCAGCGACAAGCACATCGAAGTGATCGTGCGCCAGATGATGCGTTGGGTGAAAGTGGAAGATGTTGGCGATACGCCGTTCCTGCTGGAACAGCAGATCGACAAGTTCCGCTTCCGCGAAGAGAACGAGAAGGCGATTGCCAACGGCGGCAAGCCGGCCACCGGTCGTCCGCTGCTGTTGGGCATCACCAAGGCCTCGCTCTCGACCGACTCGTTCATCTCAGCCGCATCGTTCCAGGAGACCACCCGTGTGCTGACGGAGGCCTCGATCCAGGGCGCCGTCGATCACCTGCGCGGTCTGAAGGAAAACGTCATCGTGGGCCGTCTGATTCCCGCGGGCACCGGTATGGAGTACTACCGCAATGTCCGGCTCTCGCAGGAGATGGAAGAGGCCGCACAGAAAGTGCAGGAGGAGGTCACGGCCGCGTACGAAGAAGCCGAACGCGCGCTGGAACTGCTCCGCCACGAAGGCGAGAACGAGGGCGAAGAGCTGCTGACGGAATAGTTCGGCAGGTGGTAGAGCGGGGCTTTAGCCCCGCGTCCCGCTACCGGTTAAATTACCGAGCCGCGGCAGCGGCGACACAACGAAGCCCGGAGTGATTACTCCGGGCTTTCTTTACGCTCGCCGCATACCCGTAGCCTGGCCTCCGAACCTCTCAGCAGCAGACCTTCCAGCCTCTCGTGACTGACAACCGTTTGCTCCGGTGTGTAAACTTCTTGTGCTCCCGGTTCGTCAGTATGTTTCGGTTCTTTCAACATTTTCGGATGGCGCTGTGGCGCGCCTTTCAGCATGACGCATTCGCCATCGCCAAGGGTGCTGCCTTCTCGGCGATCATCACCTTATTTCCGGCGATCCTCATGTTGGCATCAATACTCTCTATTTCGCGCACCACCGAGCTGCTCTTTCGCGAAGTGAGTCATGCTGTCGGACGTATTCTTCCCGAAGGCACACATTCCGCAGTCATGCAGTACTTCATCGGCAACCAACGAATCAGCCTGAAATTTCTGCTGACGCTGATTGTCATCACGCTCTGGACTGGTTCGGGCGTCATGATCTCGTGGATGGAAGGCTTTCGCAATGCCTATCAGATGCCGAAGATCTGGGGATTGGTGAAGGAGAGGATGATCGCGTTTCTGCTGGTCATTCTGGCGGGCGTGCCGCTGGTGTTTGCGTCGTTTCTGCTGGTGTTCGGCAACCAGATTGAGCAATGGATCGTCTACCGTGTAGGTCACGAACTTGGGCCGTACATTCTCGGCTTGTGGACGGCGCTGCGCTGGATCATTGCGACCCTTACCAGCATTGCCGTGATCGGGCTGATCTATCACCACGGTGTCCCTCGCACGCAGCCTTGGCATCGTGTGCTGCCGGGATCCACGCTGGCGACGGTGTTATGGTTTGTTTCGACCGTGATCTTCGGCGTCTACCTGCGCCGCTTCGCTAATTACGACGTAATCTACGGCTCGGTTGCCACGGCGATTGCACTGCTGATCTGGCTCTATCTCGTGTCGATGGTGATCCTCATTGGGGCGGAGTTCAATGCCGTACGCTATCCGCGCTTCCTCTTCGGGGCGCACTCAGAGCTCGTTTCCAAGCAAAAACGCGCTCAAACCGGCTGATTTCATGAGCAAACTCCCGAACAATCCTCTCAGCGTGCCCGCCTCGCAACGACGAGCCAAGATCGTTTGCACGATTGGGCCGGCTTGCGATTCGGAAGAGATGATCCGCCAGCTGATGCTAAGCGGAATGGATGTCGCGCGCTTGAACTTTTCGCACGGCACCCATGAGGATCACGCGCAGGTGATCCAGCGGTTGCGGAAGGTCGCGGCTGAGCTGAAGCGAACAATCTGTATCCTGCAAGACCTGCAGGGACCAAAGATTCGGACCGGCCGTCTGGCTGATCGCATTGCAATCGCTCTGCAGAAAGGCCACATCGTTACCATCACCGCTAGAGATGTGATGGGCACCGCCGATCTCATCGCGACAACCTACCAAAACCTTGCGAAGGATGTGAGGCCGGGTGAGCACATCCTGCTGTCCGATGGACGAATTGAGCTGGTAGTGAAGGAAGTGCGCGGTGGCGATGTGGTTTGCGAGGTGCTGAATGGAGGCATGCTGGGCGAGCATCAGGGAATCAACCTGCCGGGGACGAATGTCAGCATTCCATCGCTCACGGAGAAAGATGAGATCGATCTCGATTTCGGCCTGAAGCAGCAGGTGGATGCGGTCGCGATTTCGTTTGTGCGCACAGCCGAAGATGTCGTGCGAGCTGAGCGCGCCATCGTATCACGCGGCTATAACGTGCCGTTAGTGGCCAAGCTGGAGAAGCCGCAGGCGATCGACAATCTCGATTCGATCCTTGAGGTAGCAAACGCTGTGATGGTAGCCCGGGGCGATCTGGGAGTAGAGATGGCGCCGGAAAAAGTGCCGCTAATCCAGAAGCGCATTATTCGGCGAGCGCTCGATTTTCGGCGGCCGGTGATTACTGCGACGCAGATGCTGGAGTCGATGACCGAGAGTCCTCGGCCGACCCGCGCTGAGGCCAGCGACGTTGCCAATGCTATCTTCGACGGCACCGATGCCGTGATGCTCTCTGGTGAGACTGCTATTGGCAAATATCCTCGCGAGACGGTCGAGATGATGGCGCGCATTGTCATGGAAGCCGAGGGCCATCCATTTCAGCGATTGGTACCCGGCCATCGCGAAGCCACACATCTCTCGATTGCGGAGACGATATGCGAATCGATGGCGCACGCCGCGGAAGATCTGGATGTGCGGGCCATCGCGGTTTTTACGGAGACGGCTACTACTGCGAGAATGCTTTCCAAGTACCGCCCAGCGGCCAACATTTATGCCTTTACCCAGTCGGAAGCCGTATGCAATCGTATGAATTTGTTGTGGGGGGTTACGCCCGTTCGATGTCCCGCGGAATTATCGGTGGAGTCGATGGCCGGATTAGCCGAAAGAGAGCTGACGCGAATGCAGGTGTTGTCGCGAGGTGACGTTTTCGGTCTGATCGCTGGGACAACCCACGTTGCCGGAGCCACCAATTTCATGCGGCTCATTGTTGCCGGTGAGAACCATTAGCGGTCGCAAGCAGTCTTCGAGAACGATTGTCAAGGAAAGAGAGCACGATGGCTAGAGAGATTATGTCCGTGGCGCTACTAGAAGCGCTGCCGGGCAAAGAAGAAGAACTGCAGACCACGCTGCGGGAACTTTACACGTTAGTACATGCCAAGGGATATGCGCGTGACACGCTCCATCGCGACAGCTCCCGTCCTGACCGCTTCCTGCACCTGCGCTACTGGACTTCGCCAGAAGTACGCGCCGAAGCCCTCGCCGACCCTGAAGTCCACCGCTATTGGCTCAAGCTGCCCGATCTATGCACGGTAAGCGTGCTGTATGAGAGTCTCGAGAAGGTGTTTGAAACATAGTAGCCAGTAGCCAGTAGCCAGTGGCCAGTAGTCGGAGGCAAGATAATTCGAGGCAAAGATGGGCAAGTCTTATCGCGATCTCGTGGCCTGGCAAAAGGCCATGGATCTGGTCGCGCTGATATACCGAGCTACGGCGTCTTTTCCGAGAGAGGAAATTTATGGGCTGACCTCGCAGCTGCGCAGAGCCGCGGTCTCGACACCGAGCAATATCGCTGAGGGACAAGGCCGACATGGAGTAGCTGAGTTCAGGCATTTCTTGCACCAAGCTTGCGGATCCTTGATGGAAGTAGAAACGCAGGTGCTAATTGCGGAACGCCTCGGGTTCATGAATCCAGACGCGTCACATGAGGTTCTTAACAACTGCGCCGAAGTAGGCAAGATCTTGAATGGCCTGATCAGGTCGTTGCAGTAGAGTTCGGCAGCCGATAACTGGCTACTGGCTACTGACGACTGGCTGCTGACGACTGCCGGCTGCCTCAATTCACCCACGGTCCGCGGGAATCGCCATTTCCCTTGTGCGGATCGCGCTCATTGGGATCGCGGAAATTCCCGTACTCGTCGAAGTAGTCCTCGTGTTTGTAGTCGCCGCGGTCGTCGTGCTTCCGCATGTAGACTTCGAACTTCCGCGCGGCGCGCTTGCGCTTCCAGCGATAGTACGAATTGCGGAGCCCGAACACGCGCTCCGATGTGGCATATCCGAAGCCGCGCCGGGGAATGAACTTTAGCCAGATGTATCCGAAAAGCAGGCCGCCAAGATGGGCCATGTACGCGACGGACGCTCCCGGCTGATGAGACGCGGAGAGCGTCAGGAAAACCTCGATAAAGATCAGGCCCATCACAAAGTACTTGGCCTTGATGAGGAAGGGAATCGGGAACAGCATGATCTCCGAATCCGCGTGAAGGATGCCGAAGGCGAGCAGTAGTCCGAAGATGGCGCCCGACGCGCCGACGGTCGGGATAACGGGGCTCGCACCGAGCAAGCCTGTGAACGAAACCGCGACAGTGGTTAGCGCGGCTCCGACGGCGCAGAAGAAATAAAACTGCATGAAGATGTTGTAGCCCCAATCCTGTTCCAGCTGTGCCCCGAACATCCACAGCGCGAGCATGTTGAACAGAATGTGCCACAGACCGGCATGGAGAAACGCATAAGTCACCAGCTGCCAGATCCAGAAGCGAAAGACGACCAGAGCGGGAACCAGGCCGAAATGAATCTGGACCCAGCGCTCGCCGCCCTGGACAAAGACGCCCAGCAATGCCACGGCGAGGAACACGGCTCCGTTGGCGATCAGCAGTTGCTTCACAGCCCGCGTGAATGGCGGAAAACTCAATCCCATGCCTGACGTGCGTCGCATGACTTACTCCCGTATTGCACTGCCGGAATTCAGCGCTCCGGCTGCGGCACGATGGCCAAACTGCGGTGGCCCTTGGCATCGAGTGCGCGCACCGCAAAGATTACATTGTCTTTCGATACCGGCACAGTGACGCGGGTTACATTTCCGACGGCCTTCGCATGCTGCCATTCGGGAGCCGTGGTGTCGCGCCACAAGACCTCGTAGCCAGTCGCCAGGCCGCCGGGCGAAGACTTCCACTCCAGAGTGGAATTGTTTTGCAGCTGTTTCGTCAACAGGCGGACATCCACCGGGGGAGCGGGCGCGGACGCCAGCGAGGCCAGCGTAGCCGCATTCAACCGCGCCACATTCGCCGTGTAATCGTAGTCAACAAATTTCGGCAGATCACCGTATTCGATGCCGTTCTCGGTGCGAACGTTCTGATGCTGATGGTTGAAATTCTCGTGGTATTCGGTGAAGCGCACTGCGGCGAATCCCTGGTCGTTGAAAGAGATGTGATCGCCACCGCGAAGGTAACGGTCGTGACGAAAAATCAGCATGGCGTGGAAATTGGCTGCCGACAGATACTGTGAGGCAATTTCCGCAACATAGCGGGCCAACTGCCGTGATGGGCCGTCGCTCTCGCCGCCCAAAGATCGAATGCGGCGCAGTTCGTCGTCGCTTGCCGTCGAGGGAATGCCTTCCGAGAAGACGCGCACCATATGCGGATCCTGCCCGGTGTCGCCGGGCGTGCGATCGCCGCCAACGATATCGTTGTTCAACACTGCCTCGATGTCCCATCCAACGGCCTTGGACATTTTGGCAAAATGCGCGCTGCCGTAGAGGCCCTGCTCTTCGCCAGCCACAGTCAGGAAGATGATCGTCGCCGGGAAACGATGCTTACTGAGTACGCGCGCACACTCCAGGCTGACGGCTGTGCCGCTGGCATCATCATTAGCGCCCGGCGCAGCGTTGGTGGTGTCGTTGGGATCGCTGTTGCGCGAGTCATAGTGGCCGCTCACGACATAGATGCGGCCGGCGTTCGCGGGATCAGTACCGCGCAGAACCGCATAAACGTTGGTGATGGTCGTGGGCTGGGGAACTCGTGAGGCCGGCGGCTGGGTAAACTGATCAACCCTCACCTCAAGGCAATCACCGCACTGGCTGGAGTATTTCTGAAATTCGCCCTGAATCCATTGCGCGGCGGCAGCAATCCCTTTGTCGCCAATCGGCGGCATCTCCGACGAGAGGGTCTGGCGAGTGTAGAAGCCGGCGAGCGCTTCGATGTTCTTCTGGATCTGAGGCGATGAAACTTCGGCCAATGCGGCCGCGATTTGCGGATCGGGAGTCGACATGGGAATGCTGGTTTCCTGCGCGGAAACGAAAGCAACCGCCAGGAATAGTGTAGTCATCACACCCGCGATTGCCACGGGACTGTTCTTTGCGATAAACATGAAGATCGCGAAACTTCTTTCTCAGGCTGGCGTCTATCACTTGACGATGCCGCCAAGAGATTCTAAATATAAATGACGGGCGGCGCAGGGCCGTTCGTCCCGGGAAAAGGGAATTCATAGGAGCGGAGGCAATTATGGTGATCTGTCCTGAATGCGAGAGCGATCTGGACATTGAAGAGGATGAGGTCGACGAAGGTGAAGTTGTCTCCTGTCCGGAGTGCGGAAGCGACTTCGAGGTCGTTGGAGTGGAGCCTCTGGAACTCTCTCTAGTCTCGGACGAAGAAGAGGAAGACGATGAAGATGAGGAAGAAGAAGAGGAGGAAGGGTATTAACTTGTCCGGCGGCCTGCGGAGCACGTTTCTTCCTGCCTTTGCTCTCTGCGTGCTCATCACTGTGAGCGCTTCCTTGGCCACCGCCGGAAATGCTCCTCGTCAGTCTTCGTCTCACCCTAGCAAGAACGATTACGCTTTGATTTACGGTACGGTCTGGGGTCCGGATGATCGCCCTGTGGCCGGCGTGGCGATCAAGATTCGGCGGGCACAAGATAAAAAGGCGAAGTGGGAGTTGATGTCCGACAGCCGTGGCGAGTTCGCGCAGCGTGTGCCAGTCGGGGCCCAGGATTATGTTGTCCAGGCCGACGTGAAGACGCCCAAGGGGCAGCCAAAGCCTGAGACCACCGCACACATCGACAACAACGAGCGAACCGATGTCAGCCTGCATCTCAGCAAAGAGCAACTCCCTTCGCACTGAAACACGTAGAATGGAAATCAAATGTACAAAGTCTTAGCCGGCTTCATTGTGGTGCTGATTGCCTTGAGCTGCCGTGCGCAGATACAGATTCCGATGGGCGGTTCATCGCCGAGCGATACGAACCGCAAGAGTGCCCACGTCACCAGCCGATTACTGACAGGAACGGTCCTCGACAAGAGCGACAAGCCAGTGGCCAACGCGGTCGTTTATCTGAAGAACACCAAGACTCTGATGGTGAAGTCCTATATCGCGCAAGATGACGGGACGTATCGCTTTCCGGAGCTCTCGCCGAACGTGGATTACGACGTCTATGCCGAGAAAGATGGACAGAAGAGCAAAACGAAAACCTTGAGCCAGTTCGACGACCGCGACAAGGCGAATATCAACCTGCAGATTAATACGAACAAGTGATACAGGCCGTCTGGTCTTTAATAGGGGCGTTCGACTCCGCGCAGGTAAAGATGGCTCGCGCCACGCGCAGGATGACACGGAGACACAAGAAAGGCCGCCATCGCTGGCGGCCTTCGTTTGCCTCTGATTCTTCGGTTAGTTGTTTTCGTTGCTGGCGCGCTTCCACGACATGAATTCGCCAATCGTGGAGCCGCTACCCGAGGAAGAAGTTGCCGCCGGAGCCTTGTAACTCTCGACATCGGAGCGCGTCGCTTCCTCGCCAACCGCACGAATGCTCAGGCCGACCTTCTTCTCGGCCTGATTCATCTTGATGATCTTGAAGTCGTGCTCCTGGCTGGGTTCCAGTTTGACTGGAGCGCCATGAGCATCGACAGCTTCGGAGTTGTGGCACAGCCCCTCGACGCCGTCGGCGATCTCGACGAAGGCACCGAAGCTGGCCAGCCGCAGGACTTTGCCGTGAATCACGTCGCCTACGTGATGCTGCTCGAAGAAGGTATCCCAGGAGTCGGGCTGCAATTGCTTCACACCAAGCGACAAGCGGCGCTGATCGGGCTCAATCGCCAGTACAATCGCTTTGACCTTGTCGCCCTTCTTGAGCACCTCAGAGGGATGTTTCACGCGCTTGGTCCAGCTCAGGTTGCTGACGTGGACCAGGCCGTCGATGCCATCTTCGATCTCGATAAACGCGCCGAATTCGGTGAGGTTGCGGACCTTGCCTTCGACCACTGAGCCCACCGGGAACTTCTCGTGCAACGTCTCCCATGGATTGGACTCCAGTTGCTTCAGGCCAAGGCTGATGCGTCGTTCAGTGGAATTCACATTGAGCACAACCGCCTCAACCTGATCGCCAACGTTGACGATCTTCGACGGGTGCTTCATCCGCTTGGACCAAGTCATCTCGCTGACGTGGACCAGACCCTCGATACCCTGTTCCAACTCAATGAACGCACCGTAGTCGGTCACGCTGATGACGCGACCGCGAACGTGCGCGCCGATGGGATAACGCTCCGAAGCATCCAGCCAGGGATCGGGAGTGAGCTGCTTGAATCCCAGCGATACACGTTGCTTGTCGCGATCGAACTTCAGCACCTTCACCTGGATCTGGTCGCCGACCTGCACCAGGTCGCGAGGATGCGTCAGGCGTCCCCAGGACATGTCGGTAATGTGCAGCAGGCCATCGATGCCGCCGAGGTCCACGAACGCGCCGTAGTCGGTGAGATTCTTCACCGCGCCGGTGAGGATGGCGCCTTCTTCCAGATGTTCCAGCGTCTTGCTGCGCTTATCCGACTGCTCTTCTTCCAGCAACTGCTTACGCGAAGCGACGATATTGCCGCGCTTCTTGTTCAGCTTGATGATGCGGACTTCAATCTCCTGACCCTTTAGGGCCTCGAGATTGCGGACGGGACGCAGATCGACCTGGGATCCCGGGAGGAAAGCACGGGCGCCGAGGATGTCGACCGTCAGGCCTCCTTTGATGCGATCGATGACACGGGCCTTGACCGCGGTCTTCTCGTTGAAGGCTTTGTCGATCTCGTCCCAGGAGCGCAGCCGCTGCGCCTTCTGATGCGAGAGGTTGATGTAGCCTTCTTCCGTGCTGCCGGGCTCGCGCATGACGGCGATCTCTTCGCCGCGTTGCACCGTCACGTTGCCTTCGTGATCCGTGAACTCGGAGACGGGAACTACGCCCTCGGACTTGTAGCCGATATCAACAAGCACATACTGCGGCGTGACCTTCAGCACCGTGCCGGTAATGACCTGCTCTTCGTTGAGTGCGGCTTCGGTCTGGGCCTGCTCCTGCTCAAAGGTCTCGAGAGCGGCGGCAAAGTCTTCCGGGCCAGGCTCTTTCTCCGCACGCGCTGGGGCTGACGCCGCAACGGGTTCGGGGGTGGAGTCAGGTGTGGGTTCGGACGTTTCGGGTGTCGCCTGCTGGACCGGCGGTTCAGCAAGCTGGGTTTCGGGCTGCTCGGCAGCCTGCTCCTGGGTTGGGGTGGTCGGGTCGGTGCGGGTTTCTTCGAAAGACATGAGTTGCGTTCACACTCCGCGAGTTCTGAAAACGCGCAGAGAGCCTTGAAATGACGGACTGCTGGCTTGGATCGACAAGTAAGATTGTCCCGCTGCAAAGCGGGTTTGGACAACCCAGCGGCCGGATCCGATGGAGCGGGCTGCGCATCCAGGGAACTCTTCGACTATAGCAACCGAGGGGGGCAGTGTCAAACGCGCGAGTGCCGGATCAACGTTGATTTTGCAGGGTTTTCTCGGATTTTTAATGTGCGCGTCAAGTGGCCCGATCACTCGTCGATGTGACAGCAATTCCGATTTGTTGGGTGGGCCGAATTGGGGATGATAACCTGCCGAAGGTATGGATTATCTCTGGACTCCCTGGCGTTATGCCTACATCACCACGGCGGACACCTCCGCTAAAGGCGAAGGCTGCATTTTTTGCGGATTGCTGCGCTCGGGCGATGACGAGAAGGCACTGATTGTCCATCGCGCAAAGCACAACTTTGTCATCCTCAATGCCTTTCCTTACACCTCGGGCCACAGCATGATCGTTCCCTATGATCATCTAGACAGACTACAAAAGCTGCCGCACGCGGCGGCGGTTGAGATGATGGAACTCGCCCAGCATCTGGAGACGGCGTTTCACGACCTCTACCACCCCGACGGCGTGAACGTTGGTATGAACATAGGCAAAGCCGCAGGCGCGGGGATCGCAGGACACATCCACATGCATGCCTTGCCGCGCTGGGTGGCAGACGCGAATTTCATGACCGTGATCGGGGAGACGCGCGTGCTGCCGGAGTCGTTGACCACCACGTATCAGCGACTGAAGACGAAGTTCTAGTTCCCGTTAGAATTTCCAGAATGAAACGAGCCGCGGCCCTCGTGCGGAGGCGGCAAGACTCTCCTCGTCTGCATCACAGCTGATGATCGGGCAATTTAGCGCTCGAGGAGAAACTTTCATGGCTCATTACGGAATGTTGCAGGCTTATCGTTTTTCTGACGATGTGGACGACGTTCGCGGCGCGAATCTTTACGGCTACACCGGCAAAAAGCTAGGAGAGATTGACGACGTAATCTTCGATCATGCGACCGGTACAATTCAATATGCGGTAGTGAACACCGGCGGCCGGCAGGAGAACAAGAAATTCCTGGTCCCGGCGGCAAGCATTCGAAGCTGTAGAGAACATCCTGACGCGTTTGCCATCGACGCCTCGAAGGAGCACATCGAAGCGCTGCCACCTTATGAGGAAGATGCAATCCGTGACGAATCCCAATGGCATGACTATGAGCGGCGGCACAGCGAGTCGTGGGCGAATGGGCCAGTATTGCACAAGGAAGGCAGCACCCACACGATTACTCCAGAGGCGAGTGAGCTGCCAGCCGGAAGTGGTTCGGGAGCCGACGATCAGGCGTACATGCCGGACCAGCTAGCGGGAAAATTTCCTGAGGCCAGCCCCGATTCCAACAAGCTGCGAATGCGGCCGGCGGGAGCAGCAGCCAAGGCCGAGGATTCGCGGCTGCCGGGAACATTCGAGCCGATGGAAAAGCCAACGCTCGCAGCGGAAGAAGCTGAGGAGCGCGCGATGAGAGATCCAGTGCAGGCGCAGCGCGATCATCTCACGAATACTAAGGACGTGTACGTCTCCGAGGGTGAGCGACATGCGCGCTGGGCGGCGTTTGAAGATGAGCTGCGCCGCAACCGCGTGGATATCACAGCGAGTTGCCGAAGTTGTGGAACAGCGCGAGAGAAAGTTGCGTAAGTCCAAGCTGCAGAAGAATGGCTACAAGGCCGGATTGTGCCGGCAATCAAGCCGGCGTTCTTGTTGCTGACGAAGTTTTGCGCGGCAGCCCCTTGATCGCGAAGAATAGGATATATAGGTAACACAGTACCGGCAGAATGAAGGCGTGGTGCAGGCCAATGCGATCGGCCAGCAGGCCTTGCAACTCGGGGATGATGGCGCCGCCGACGATGGCCATGACCAGCAGGCCGGAAGCTTCACCGGTAAGAGGGCCGAGGCCTTCGATTCCCAGCGTGAAGATGCTGGGAAACATGATGGAGTTGAAGAGTCCCACGGCCAGCAGCGTCCACATCGCGATGTGACCGAAGCTCAGCATCGAGAGGCAGACCAGGCAAGCCGCAACAATTGCATTGAATCCAAGCACCCGGCGAGTCGAAATCCTTTGCAAGATCGCCGAGCCGAGAAATCGGCCGCACATCGCACCGCCCCAGTAAAACGAAAGATATTTGGCGGCAACGCCGGCCGACAAATCGCCGATGTTGGGCAGGTTCATGTAGTTCACGAGGAAGCTGCCGATGGCAACTTCTGCGCCCACGTAAGCAAAAATGGCGCCGGTTCCAAAGAGCAGGTTGGGATGGTTCCACACGCTGTCATTGGCGACGGCGTGACCACCTTCAGCTTCCGGAATGTGCGGCAGATTGAACTTGCCGATCACGATGCCAAGCACAATCAGCGCCAAGGCAATGAAGAAATACGGCAGCTTCACCGACGACGCTTCCTGCAGGCGATAGGCGTGCAGAGCGCCGGGCGTCATGGCGCGTAGCTCGTCGGCAGTCTTGGGCGCGACGGCTGCGCCCAGGATGAGCAACCCGCCAAAAGCAGGTGCGACAGTAGTGCCGAGCGAGTTGAAGGCCTGCGTGAGATTCAGGCGACTGGACGCGGTGCGAGCCGGTCCCAAGACCGCGACGTAGGGATTGGCAGCGACCTGCAGAGCGGTGATGCCGGCCGCCAGAATGATGAGCGCTGCAAGAAACAAGGGAAACGACGGAACGCTGGCGGCGGGAATGAACAGCAGCGCGCCGAGCTCCCATGATCAGCAAGCCGGCTACCATCATTCTCTGGTAGCCGATGCGCTCGATGACCTTGCCGGACGGAATCGAAAAGATGGCATACGCCGAGAAGAAACAGAACTGAACCAGGATGACCTCGGCATAGTTGAGGTCGAAGATCGATTTCAGATGTGGGACGAGAATGTCGTTGAGGCAGGTAAGGAAGCCCCACATGAAGAACAGCGTGGTGACCATGGCCAGAGGGCCGCGGTAGTTTTGCTCCGCGCCGGGTGCGGTGAGTGTGGTCGTGTTTTGATGTGCTCCGAGTGCCATGCTTGCTTGCGAAAAGTTAGATGTCAAAACTCACGGCCACGTAATCTTGGCTACGGCGCACGCTCGATTTGCATGGGATGGGCTTCAGTATTGAAGATCACCTTGTGCAGATCCAGCGTGGACTTTGGCGCGTACAGCAAATACAGATACTTTAGCGTCTCGGCCAGGAAGAAGCTCTCCATGGCGTCGCGCTTTTCTTTCGTCTCGACATTGAGAAGCGCGGCGAAGCCGACATCGGTGCGGCAGTACTTCTCCAGGCTATCGGCAAAAGTTTTTCCCATGTCGAGGTATCGCGGCTCGCCGGTGAAATAGTACAGGTAGTAGGTCGATTCGATGATCTCAGGCCGAAGCTCGTAGCCTGGCTCGGTGATCTTCATCGTCGAGTAGTCGATCTCTTCCGGCTCTACGCCGAAGGTGGTCCACATCTTGTAACTCGATTCCTGCAACGCCTCGGCATGCTTGAGATCGCCGGAGAGCGCCAGTTCGGCAGGGAAGAAGGCATCGAGCGCACCGTAACGGGTCGAGACCTTGGCGCCGGTATTCATATTGACCTGGGCGTACCAGAAGCCGGTCGGCGCTTGGTCGGCGACATATTTGTTGAGAGCAGCGATGCTGGTCTGCCACATGTGCTCGCAGTCTTTGTCGCCGAAGAGAATCGAGCACTTCAAGAGATATTCATAATAGGAATCGATGCCACCGCTGATGTGGCTGACCGGATCGATCCACTTGCCGGTTTCGACGTTAATGGTCGAGCCGACCAGCCCAATCGGCGAGCGGCGATCGTAAACCGCGACCAGCGCGCGCTTCGCTTTGTCGTAATAGATTTGCTTGCCGGTCAATTTGCTGAGCGTCCCAAACTCGATGAGCAGGGAACCGATCTCGGCAGGATTGCTCTCGACGCCGCGCGTCTTGCCGGTTTTCAGGTTCACAAAAACGTAGGGCATGCCGGTCGGCGAGTTGAAAGCCGGTAGCAGGCGCGTGCCCAGATCGTCAGCCAACTCCAGCAGACGTTTGTCGCCGGTGAGCTCGTAGCTGCTGAGCAAGCCGCCGAGCAGGCGAATCGTAATCTCAAAATTCTTGACGTAGATGTCCTTGTCGAACGAGAGCTGCTTGTCGATGAGCTCGCGATCTTCTTTGGCTTCATCGGTGAGCCCCATCAGAACCATGGTGTCGAGGGCATCGACGGGCGTCATCAACAGAGAAGTGCCGTACCAGTCGCGATAGCTCTTGGTCAGCGGTTTGAGTTCGTCGTGGCCCCAGGCATATTGCTTGTAGCCGCTCCAGGCGTGGAGAAAATCGTCGCGAACACGAGCGGCCATTTCAGACTTTTGTTGATCGCTCCAGGCGACAGCCGGAGTGGGCGGTGCGGACTGTGGAAGGTTGGTTTTGTCTTGAGCAGCGTCGGCGCAACCGAGGAGTAAGACAGCGAACAGAAGATTGCCAAGCCGACGCGCAGGATTCGTCACCGCGCTATTCTACTTCGGCGAAGCAGTTTCGGTGGGAGCAGGCCAGGGGAAATTCGTCAGCCCGTTCGCGACTATCGCGCTAAATAGCAATCAATTCCTCCTTAACTCGTCGAACCAAAGCACGGTCTGTCAGCTCGTATGCCGATTCGGACGGACCGTTCGGGCTACCGAACTGGATGCCGGGGTTGGCGAGCGTGGATGTATCCGTGCGCGATGCGAATGCGGTCATGTGAATCTGCGTGCAGCCTGTACTGCCGACGAATTGCCGGACGTTGTCGAGCGTAATGCCGGCTCCGGGCAATACCTCGATTCTGCCGTCGGCACGCTCGATCAACCGGCGGATTAGGTCAGTCCCTTGCGGCGCGGCGTTCTTCTGACCGCTGGTGAGAACGCGAGTGATGCCCAACTCGATCAACTCGTCCAGCGCGCGGAAGGGATCGGGCGTGACATCGAAGGCGCGGTGAAATACCGCCTGACGAGAGCCGATCCGCGTACGAAGCGCTTGCGTTCGGCGAACGTCAACCGTGCCATCAGGCTTGAGGATTCCGAAAACAACGCCGTCGGCGCCATGCTCCAACAGCAGGTCAGTGTCGCGCTCCATCACGGCGAATTCCGCCGCTGAGTAGCAGAACCCGGCTTGTCGCGGACGATTCATCGCGATGACGGGGATTTTCGTGCGTTGTTTTACTTCCAGCAGGGAGCCAAGGCTAGGCGTCAGGCCTCCGAGAAACAAAGACGAGCACAGTTCGACTCGGTCAGCGCCGCCCGCGGCAGCTTCCATCGCGTCTTCGGCGGAGCCGCAACAGATTTCCAGCAGTATTTGTGACATCGAAGCCTGGGACTCCCCGGCTGGATTCTACAGGAGCAAAGCAAAAGCGGCAGGCGCGCGAATTTCCACTTTGCTTCATTGCCGATTGCTCGATCGGGATTCAGTTTTCTCTGGCTCGCACAAGCGGTAAGCTCATGATTAGTTCCCTTGCCGTTGATCGCGGAGGTGACTATGTCCAGCCCTCGTACCTTCGATTCCTATCTTGAGCCGTGGCTGCTGGCGCGCGTGCCGGCGATGGCCAGCTATACGAGCCAACTGGCGGAGTTTTCGCATTGGGTCTCCACGGAAGTCGACGCACAGGCGAACTACACCGATCGCTACGCACCGCCTGCGTTGGAGACCTACGATCGCGACGGCGAGGTCGTCAATCGCATAGTTGCGAATCGCTGGTACGAGGAGCAACACTGCGAACTGTATCGCCGCGGCATCATCGGCTTGCCTTATCTCGAACAGTCGGCCCATCTGCTGACCTTCACTATGGGCTACATCCTGTCGCAAGCGGATATCAGCCTGCACTGTCCGGTGACGCTCACGGGAGCGGTGGCGTATGTGCTGGGATCACATGCGCCAGAGGAAGTCCGGCAGAGATTCTTGCATGACGTGATTCGCATGGATGGTCAGGCGAAGACCGGCGGGACGTGGGCGACCGAGCAGCACGGAGGCAGCGATGTGGGCGCGACAACGACGCAGGCTGTTCGCGAGGGTGACCATTTTGCGCTGCATGGATTGAAGTGGTTCACCAGCAACGCGAACAGCGGGCTGGCGGTTGCGACGGCGCGTCCTGAGGGCGCTGCGCCGGGATCGGCGGGGCTTGGACTTTATCTTGTTCCCAGCCACCTGGAGGACGGCTCTCCCAACCACTATCGCGTCCGCCGCCTGAAAGACAAGCTCGGGACAACGGGACTGCCGACGGGGGAAATCGATTTGCTTGGCGCGGTGGCGGTGGAGATCGCGCCGCCGCCGGAGGGATTCAAGCTGATGATGGAAGCGCTGGAGTACAGCCGCGTGCACAACGCCGTCGGGTCCGTGGGTGTGCAACGGCGAGCGCTGCGCGAGGCGCTGGCGTGGGCGAAGTCGCGTCAGGCGTTTGGACATGTCTTGGCGGATTATCCGATGGTGCAGGATGAATTGCTGCGCATGCGCGTTGAGTTTGAAGCTGGTGCGTTGCTGGCGTTTGAGGCGGCGATCACCTTCGACGAAGTGCAACGCGACGCGCAGCGGCGGACATGGCTGCGGTTGGCGACGGCGCTGGCGAAGTATCTGACGGCGGAGTACGCGATCGCGGCGAGTCGCGCGGCACTGGAGTTGATCGGTGGCAACGGCTACACCAGCGATTATCCGGTGGCGCGGTTGCTGCGCGACGCGCAGGTGCTGACGGTTTGGGAGGGCCCGGCCAACATCCAGGCGCTGGAATTGTTGCGGCTGCTGGGATCACGGTACTGCGGGTGGGAACAGTATAGGGCGCGAGTGCAGGGGATCGGCGAACGGATGCCGGATGGGTTGGCGCTTCTGCGAGAGACGTTGCGATCGAGACTTGCCGGCGATGAAGAAGCGGTGACGATCACGCTGCGCGATGAAGCGAGCGCACAGCGGTTCGCGCGAAAGTTGCTGCATCGCATGAGCCAGACTCTGGGGTTTGCGTTGCTGTGCGAGAGAGCAGCCGAGGAGCAGGCGAAGGGCGATGGGCTGCCGGCATGTTCGGCGCAACGGTACTTCGAAGCGATCGAGCCGCCGGCGTTTGGTGCGGAGGACGACGCTGCGCGACGCGGCGTGCTGGAAGTGCTGCAGGACGAGGTCGCAGTGTCCGCCAAAGCCGTTGGCTAATTTGCCAGCGCGCGCGCGGCCTTGATCTCGTCCCAGCGAACCCAGGCGATGTAGAGAACAACAAGAATGTTGATGGCCAGAACGATCCAATGGAATTCGTCAGGGTGTCGGATCAGTCGCTGCACTTCAAAAGGGATGTAGATGCAACCCGAGACGATGGCCAGGTATTCGGCCCAGGCGCGTTGCTTCCACAATCCGTATCCCTCCACAAAGCGAAGCGTGGCGTAGACGATCGCCAAGCCCAGGACGGTAGCGATATGCGCGTCCGACAACTTGCCGGCTGCCTTGAGAAATTGTTGCGCCAGACGATGGTGCAGACCGATGTGCAGAAAATGCAGGATACGCTCCGCGACATCTCCGAAGTCCACATCGCGATGAATCATGTGAATGAAAGCGTAGGCCACGAGAAGCGCGATGATTCCCTTTAGAGCCTCAAACAGGCCCACGGTTCGCAGACCCATGCGATGCGAATGTCCTCGCGCGACCAGTGGCTTCGTGGTGGAAGTGCTGCTCATCCTGGAAAAGACGCCGTTCGGGCGTCTTGCACAATGTACATTATCAAATCGCCGCGAGATAGGTAGTTCGTGGGGCTGCATTTCATCTTGGATCCAAGCGGCAGGCGCTGCCGTTGGCTTGACCCGAGGGCGGAGATCAGGGGAGCGAATTGAGGGCGAAGCGGTCGTCGATCTTGCCGTCTTGGTTGGCGAAGACAGCTTTTGCCGCAAGATCTATCCAAGCATCGCGCCGACGGGCCATGGGCAGGCTCCAACTGAAAGCTGACGGCTGATCGCTGACAGCTGTTTTAATGCAGCTTCACATACTCATAATCGACCGGGTTGTTGTTGATGCCGCGATCGGGCGGCGCAATCCACGCCGCCATCTTCCCATGCTCGTGCACGCCGTGCATCAGGCTCATGATGTAGGCCCGATCGCTGTCGCTCGGCAACCAGCCTGCGATGCGCGCGTTGAATTCTTCCTGTGAAATCGGCTTGCCCGTCGTGTCGGTCGGCACTCCCGCCCATGTCCCGATATTGCGGCGGAAGCGCGTCGAGGGCAGCGCCAGCCGGAACGAGTAGCCAGCCTTTTCAATGAGCCGGTTCCAGCGTATTACACCGATCTCGCAGTCCTTCACGTACGAGCCGCGTGTCACTTCGTTCATCGCATTGCGCATCGGAATCTGCTCGCTCTTCGTAGCGCCGTTTCCATCGGGCATCTCGAGGGTGAACATCTGATCGGCGGCGATGTGATCTTCATAGCGCCCTTCGTCCGGACGGCCCTTCAGCCCATTCGCAAAATACGACGCCGCATTTGATGAGCTCTCCGAGCCGAACAGATCGAGCGACGAGCTGAACCAGAAGTTTAGGTACTTCTGCAGCGTCTGCAAGTCAACCGCGCCGGCCTTGCGAATCGCCTCCGGATCGTTGCTGTTCAATTCCTTCATCACCTCCAGCGTGCGTTTGATGACGCGGCTGATGCCGGTGTCGCCAACGAACATGTGATGCGCTTCTTCCGTCAGCATGAAGGAACAAGTACGCGCCAGCGGATCGAAGCTCGACTCGGCCAGCGACTTGAGCTGGAACTTGCCATCGCGATCGGTGAAGTAGGTGAACATGAAGAAGCTGAGCCAGTCGCGAATGGGCTCGTTGAACGTACCCAGAATGCGCGGCTTGTCAGCGTCGCCGGAGTGGCGCTCCAGCAGTTCCTCCGCCTCCTCGCGGCCGTCGCGCCCGAAGTAGGCATGCAGCAAATAGACCATCGCCCACAGATGGCGCCCCTCTTCCACATTCACCTGGAAGAGATTGCGCAGGTCGTACAGCGACGGCGCCGTGTGTCCCAGCATGCGTTGTTGCTCGACGGACGCCGGCTCGGTGTCGCCTTGCGTGACGATCAGGCGGCGCAGCGTCGCGCGATACTCGCCGGGAATCTGCTGCCAGACCTCCTGCCCATAGCTGTCACCGAAACCAATCTTGCGATCGGGATTGCGGTCGGCGAGGAAGATGCCCCAGCGGTACTCGGGCATGCGCACGAAGCCGTATGTCGCCCAGCCCTTGGCATCGACCGACGTCGCCGTTCGCAGATAAACGTCGGCGACCTGAAAGTCTCTCGGCCCCAGTTCCTGCCACCAGTTCAGAAACTCCGGCTGCCAGTGCTCCAGAGCGCGCTGGAGGGTGCGATTGGAACCGAGATCCACGTTATTAGGAATGCGGTCTTGATAGTTCATTGACATATGAAGACTCCAAAATTCTGTGCAAGTTGCTGCTTGTTGTTCGCCTTTCGCTTTCGCCCTTCGCTTTTCGCAAGAGCGGTGGCGCAAGGTTTTCTGGCGAAGAGCGAAAAGCGAAGCGCGAAGGGCGGCGAATTACACCCGCTCCCACGTAAACCGCGGCTTCTTGCCGGTTCCGAACAACTTCAGCGCGCCGTTCTCGCCGGTTGAGTTCGGCCTAATGAATACCCAGTTTTGCCACGCCGAAAGACGCGCGAAGACTTTCGTCTCCGTCGTCTCATCGCCAGGGAAACGCAGGCTGGCTTCCATGCCGGTCAGCGCATCCGGCGATAAGCTGGCGCGCTCTTCGATAGCGATTCGAAGCTCGTCTTCCCAGTCGAGATCGTCGGGCGCCACCGTAACCAGTCCGAGCGCCATCGCCTCTTCCGGTCCCAGCAGCTTGCCCTTGGCTTCCACGGCGCCCGCCATATCTTTCGCATCTCCACTGAAGCGCGTCTCCAGCCGGCTGCGGTCGTTCACTGCCGGCAGCAGGCCGAAATTGAAATCATCTACCGCAATCTTTGCCGACTCTTCTTTCTCCGGTACGGCGAGCATATAACTGCGATCAGCTGCCAGCGCCAGCTCAAACAGCACGCCGGCGAAGCACGAACCCGGCTCAATGATGGCGTACATGCTGCGCGAGGAAACATCCAGGCGCGCCAGGGTCCGGCGCAGCATTCCAATCGTCTCGCGCACCAGCCAGTCGTTCTGGTGCTCCAGCATTACCGCGTCAGCCGCCAGCACAGCTTTCGGATCTCCCGCAGTCTTGAGCAGCAACAGGCCAAGCTCAAGCTCGTTGGCGCGCATCATCAGGATCGCGTCATCCAATTCGCGCGCCATCGCCAGCGGCCACCATTGATCACCGGCAGCATGAATCTCGTCGACAGTCTTGGGTTGATTTTCTTGGGGAGCGCGCAGCGTCAGAGTTGCCGTCCGCGCGCCGCGATCAAAGGTGACTTCGACGTATTTGTAGTGATAACCCTTGTCGTCGACCGTGCGGTCCACCGGATTCAGCTGGATGCCCTTCGCGCTCGCCGTCCGCGTTGACGTAGCTACCAGCTGCTCGGCGCGACCGCGCACGACTTCGGGAAACTTTGCCGGCACGGCGATGTCATCCACCAGTCCCCATTCTTTCGCGCGCTCGCCTTTTACGCCATCAGGATTGGTGCAGAACATATCCGCCAGATCGCGCCGCACTTTACGCTTGTCGACCACGCGCGTCAGGCCGCCGGTTCCCGGCAGAACACCGAGCAGCGGAACCTCCGGCAAACTGACAGCGCTGGAGCGGTCGTCGATCAGCACGATTTCATCGCAAGCCAGCGCGAGTTCGTATCCTCCCCCGGCCGTCGTGCCATTTAACGCGGCGAGAAACTTCAACCCATCGTGACGGCTGGAGTCTTCCATCCCATTGCGCGTCTCGTTGGTGAACTTGCAGAAGTTCACCTTCCAGGCGTGCGTCGAGGTGCCGAGCATGTAGATGTTGGCGCCGGCGCAGAACATGCGCTCGCGCGCGCTGGTCAGCACCACACAGGCAACTTCCGGATGTTCGAAGCGAATGCTCTGCAGAATGTTGTGGAGCTCGATGTCGACGCCGAGATCGTACGAGTTGAGCTTGAGTTTGTAGCCAGGACGCAGCCCCGCGTCTTCGTTAACGTTCATCGCCAGCGTCGCGATGCGGCCATCGATGGTCAGCCGCCAATGGCGGTACTCTCCGGGAGCAACGTCAAAGGTGACGAGCTCCGCTTCTTTCACTTCAGGCATGCAGGTGAACTCTCCTCAGAAGAACGCAAGGACTGCGGTCACAACCCCACGGTTATAGATGCATTATAGTGCATTCTACGCGACTGCGCATAGGAAGTATTATGCAGGTTTGCTTTCCCGAATTGTTCGGTCAAGCAGATCAACGGCTTCTTCCAGCAAGACGGCACTGGTATCGATGATAACGTCGGCCTTTCGGTACAGGGGCTCCCGCACTTCCAGAATTCGTTTAAGATCCGACATCGACTCGCGATTGTCGGCCATCGGCCGCATGTCGCCCTGCGCGATCACGCGCTGCATGTGCTCCTCCGGCGTCGCCTTGAGCCACACCGTGAAGCACATCGTCAGCAGTCGCTCGAACGTCGCCGGCTCCGAGACCAGGCTGCCGCCGGTGGCGAGCACAAAGCGCGGGTGTCGCTCGATCACCTGGTCGAGGCAGCGCCGCTCCAGCCGGCGAAATCCGCTCTGCCCGTAAAGATCGAAGATGGCACTCAGGCTGACGCCGCTTTCCTGCTCGATCAGTCGATCCAACTCAAGAAACGGAACCTCCAGACGGCCCGCCAGCATTGCGCCCAACGTGGATTTTCCTGCGCCGCGCAGTCCGATGAGCGCGATGCGTCCGCGCCGCGCCTCCAAGTCGACCCCGCCGAAATGCTGCACCAGCAGACGACGCGCGTCCGCCAGTTCTGCCGCCGGCATCCGCCGCAGAAACTCAGTTGTGTGGACAAGGTCGACCGGCGGCTCGGGACCTTGCAGCACCAGCGCTTCCACCGGAATATCCAGCGCCTTGGCAATCTGCCGCAGCAGCAAAATCGAAATGTTCCCCTGCCCGGTTTCCAGCTGCGCGAGATAGCGTTCGGAGACGCCGGAATCCCGCGCCAGCAACTTGCGCGTCATGCCACGGCGCGCGCGCGTTTCGCGCACCCGCTCTCCCAGCAGAGTGAGATACTCGGCTTCCGCCGCGGTCTCTTGCTCGTCTGTCGAGGAGGCAGCCTCGGCCAGCATTTCCGGCCTCTCGCTCTCGTCCAGATGCACTATGTCGCGCTTTCGTCCCACGGTGGATGCATTATACTTCCACAACAAGTACGTATAATAGAGCGCAAGTGAGGACGGCGATCGCGTGGGCGTAGACATTACGATTCTGATCGGCACCATGACCGGCACCGCCGAGATGGTGGCGCAGGAGGTCCAGCAGGCGCTGGAGTCTGCCGGCCACGCGGCCACCATTCAGGTGATGGATAATCTGGACGCCAGCGTTTTCGCCAACGGCGGCACGTTTCTGATTTGCACTTCTACTTATGGCGCCGGCGACGTGCCCGATAACGCCCAGGCATTTTTCAACAGCCTGGAAACCGAACGTCCCGACCTGAGCGCCATTACCTACAACGTCATCGCCCTCGGCGATACCACATACAAAGACACCTATTGCCAAGGCGGCAAGCGTTTCGATCAGTTGCTCACCGAACTCGGCGCCAAGCGTGCCGGCGACATCCTCATGCACGATGCCAGCTCCGGGACCTTGCCCGAGGAACTGGCGGCACAATGGGTGGTGCCCTGGGTCGAGCAATACCTGGCGCCGCTCGAGCAGGCGTGAATTACTTTCATTGGAGATGGCATAAATCATGGCAACAACCGTAGAAAATCGCGTTCGATCCGATGCCAAGGTCCTGCAGAGCTACCTTGGCGGCAAGTGGCAGGCAGGCGCAGGAGAAGGTACGCTGCTGGTTAATCCCACAACCGGGGACATCGTCGCATCGGCAAGTTCAAAAGGTCTGGATCTAAGTACCGCATTGTCGTACTCCCGCAATGTGGGAGGCGAGGAATTGCGCAAACTGACCTACGCGCAGCGCGCGGAGTTGTTGGGCAAGATGGCAGACGCGCTTGCTGCACGTCGCGACGAGTGGTTTGAGATCGCGCGCAAAAATTCCGGCAATACCAAAGCCGATGCCATGATCGACATCGACGGCTCGATCGGCACGCTGAAGTACTTTGCGAAGATCGGCGCCAAGCTCGGCGATGCGCGCATGTTGCGCGACGGCGCGCCCAGTCGTCTCGCGCGCGATCAGAACTTCCAGGGTCTGCACGTCGGAATACCGCTCGACGGAGTTGCCGTCCACATCAATGCTTTCAACTTCCCTGCATGGGGACTTTGGGAAAAAGCCGCCGTCAGCCTGCTCGCCGGCGTACCTGTGTTCTCAAAGCCGGCGACCTCGACCGCTTGGCTCGCGCAGGAGATGGTCAACGCGGTTATCGAGGCCGGCGTTCTTCCGCCGGGAGCGCTGTCCATCCTCTGCGGCTCGCCCAACGATCTGCTCGATCATCTGCAATTAGGCGACGTCGTTGCCTTCACCGGCTCGGCCGATATCGGCGAAAGCATCCGGCAGCATCCGCGCATTCGCAAGCAGAACATTCGCGTGAACATCGAGGCTGACAGCTTGAACGCCGCACTGCTCGGCCCTGATTTGCAGCCTGATTCCTTGGAGTTTGGCTTCTTCGCTCGCGAAGTCGTGCGCGAAATGACTTCCAAGACCGGCCAGAAGTGCACGGCGATTCGCCGTGTCCTGGTCCCTGACTATCACGAGCAGGCCGCGATTGACGCCATCTCCGCGCAGCTGAAGATGACAGTCGTCGGCGATCCTGCGAATGCCCTCGTCAGCATGGGGCCGGTCGTCAACATGGCGCAGCGCAAGTCCATCGGAGAAGGTATCGCTCAGCTGAACACGCGGGCTGACGTTGCTTATGAGCCCGACAACTTCTCTCCGCTCGATGCCGACACCGAGCATGGCGCGTTCGTCGCTCCCACGCTCTTGCGCGCTCGTGAAAAAGGTAATGACGATGTCATCCATGAGATTGAGGTCTTTGGGCCGGTGGCAACCGTTGTTTCCTACCGCGACAAAGATGAAGCATTCGCGCTGGCCCGACGCGGCGGCGGATCGCTGGCCGCATCAGTCTTCAGCGGCGATACGACGTTTCTCGCTGAAGCCGGAGCCGCGCTAGGGACGACCCACGGCCGCCTCCTGCTGGTGGATCCGTCGATTCGCGAAAGCCACACCGGGCATGGCATTGTGTTGCCGTCCTGTATGCATGGTGGACCGGGACGCGCTGGCGGCGGCGAAGAGCTAGGTGGATTGCATGGGCTGTGGTTCTATCATCAGCGCGTTGCCGTCCAGGGCGCAGGCACAACATTAGCCGCGTTGAGCGAGCAGGCAGTCGATCCGCACGAGTAATTCACAACGAGCCGCGACGTGGAGTTTTCGTATTACAACGCAGCCGTCGATCTGGTTGAGCGCAACCTGACATCCGATCGCGCGAGTCGGATCGCGGTGATTGACGAAAGCGGCTCGCACGCCTACTCCGAGCTGGCGGAGAGAGTGAATCGTTGCGCGAATGCTCTGCGTGAACTCGGTCTCCAACCGGAACAGCGGGTGTTGTTGTGTATTTACGACAGCATCGATTTTCCGGCTTGCTTCCTGGGAGCGATCAAGGCCGGCATCATTCCCGTCCCGATCAATACCATGTGGTCGGCCGGCGACTATGCATATGTTTTGAACGACAGTCGCGCGCGAGCCGCCATTGTCTCAGAGGCACGCCTGCCGGTGATGCTCGAGGCTGCGCAGATCAGCGGCTGGCAGGGAAGTATCGTGGTTGCGGGCAATAGCCATGCTGGCTATCCCGAGCTCTCCCGGCTCATGGCGTCGGCTTCATCCGTTTGCGAGCCGTATCCGACGCGGCCCGATGACGCGTGCTTCTGGCTGTACTCGTCGGGATCGACGGGGCGGCCAAAGGGCGCTGTTCATGTGCACACCAGCCTGGTGAAAACGGCTGAGCTGTGCGGGCAAGGGGTGCTCGGAATCCGCGCCGATGACCGCATCTACTCGGCGGCGAAGCTATTCTTTGCTTACGGACTGGGGAATGCACTGACGTTCCCGCTTGCCGTGGGTGCGACATCGATTCTGTTTGCGGGGCGCCCGAAACCGCCGGAGGTCAACCGGATTCTTCGCGAGCAGCGGCCCACGGTCTTCTTCGGCGTGCCGACGCTGTTCAGCTCTTTACTCGCTTCGCCTGATCTGCCGGCGCGAGGAGAGCATGGGTTGCGCCTCTGTGGCTCAGCCGGTGAAGCTTTGCCGGAACCGGTGGGACAAGCATGGACGGAACGTACCGGTGTTGAGATCATCGACTGCATTGGTTCAACTGAGATGCTGCATTGTTTTGTCGCCAATCGCCCTGGCGCCGTGCGATACGGAACTTCGGGCCTGCCGGTGCCGGGCTATCGCGTACGGTTGCTCGATGACGATGGTGCCGAGGTCGCGCTGGGCGAGATTGGCGAGTTGCAAGTCAGCGGCCCAACGACCGCGGCAGGCTACTGGAACAATCGCGAGAAGACGCGCGCGACGTTCCTGGGCGAGTGGATGCGAACCGGCGACAAATACCGGCAGGATAGCGATGGTTATTTGATCCACTGCGGCCGCAGCGATGACATGATGAAGGTCAGCGGCCTCTGGGTGTCGCCGATGGAAGTGGAGTCGGCACTAATCGCCCATGACGCCGTACTGGAAGTAGCTGTGGTCGCGGCCAACGATGAAAATGGCTTGGTTAAGCCAAAGGCGTTTATCGTGCTGAAGGAAGGCGTGCCGGCAGGCGATGCGATGCGGCAGGAGCTGCAGGATTTTGTGAAGACGCGCCTGGCTCCCTACAAATACCCTCGATACGTCGAGTTCATGACGGAGTTGCCGAAGACCGCAACCGGTAAATTGCAGAGATATATTCTGGCGAGACGTGAATCGAAGTTGGCATAGTTGATTTGACGAGAGGAGATGCCGAACGGGTGAGCACGACCAGCAACCGCGGTGAAGTTGTCGTCGACGGCAAGCGACTGGAGACGCTGTGGATTGGGCACGAGCGATCGGACCAGCCGGTGATTGTCATGTTGCACGAAGGACTGGGTTCCATCGCGCTATGGAAGGATTTTCCTCAGCAGCTCGCCGCGCGCACCGGTGGCGCCGTGCTGGTTTATTCGCGATACGGCCACGGCAACTCCGACAAATTGATGGAGAAGAGGCCCGTCAACTTCATGCATCGCGAAGGCGAGGTGGTTTTGCCGGAGTTGCTCGACAAACTGGCAATTGACCGGCCTATTCTGCTTGGTCATAGCGACGGAGGATCGATCTCCATCATCTTCGCGGGAAGATATCCGGATCGTCCGCGAGCGGTGATCCTTGAGGCGCCGCATGTTTTTGTGGAAGACCTGAGCATCGCCAGTATTACGCAGGCGAAGCTAAACTTCGAGACGACCGACCTGCGGCAGAAGCTCTCGCGCCATCACGCCCGTGTCGACGCAACGTTCTGGGGCTGGAATGATATCTGGCTCGATCCGAATTTTCGCAGCTGGAATATCGAGGGATATCTTGCGACGATTCGCTGCCCTGTGCTCTGTATTCAGGGCGAGGACGATGAGTACGGAACCCGCGCGCAGGTTGACGCAATCGCAGCGCAGGCGCCGCAGGCGGAGATCATGATGCTGCCTGACTGCAAACACTCGCCACATCGTGATCAGCCGGAGAAGACATTGGATCGCATCGCGGAGTTTGTCGGTAAGGCATTGCGATCTGCAGTTCACTCTACACAGCCGGCAACGGAAAGGCCGGCTCCGCTCGGGCTGACAGTTCAACAGGAATCAAGCTGAAGGCGAACAGCGAAGAGCGAGAAGCGATTAGCGATTTATCGAAAGGCGGCATTTTATGGCTGAGTGGGTTCACACGTTCAAGGGCGCGGTGCTGGCTTCCGAATACGATTTTGCCAGCCACATGAATTCGCGCATGTACGTCTCGCGCTTCGATCAGGCAACGTGGTTCTTATTACACGCCATTGGGATGACGCCCGGGTCGATGAAACAGCAAAACCTGCGCGTCGCCATCGTCCGCCAGAATTTCCAGTTCCTCGAAGAGCTGCGCGGCGGCGAACTGGTGGAGATCAAGAGCGGCTTTCTCGCCGTCGGCGAGAAATACTTCCGCTTTCTACATCAGATGTACAACGACGAATCCGGCAAGATGGTTGCCACCTGCGACAGCGTCGCCGTCCAGGCCAGCCTCGAATCCGGCAAGAGTGTTCCCCTGACACAATCGCTCCAGGAGAAAGCCAAGCATTATCTGGTCACGTCCAACGTGCCGGAGAGCGAATCTGTCGGTTAGTGTGCGCTAAACCCGACGCTCTCCCATAGCGGCGCGGGATCGTAAATCACGCCATTCGCGACCACGGTGCGAACGGAACGAATGTTGTGGATATCGTCCAGCGGATTTGCGTCGAGCACATCCAAGTCAGCGCGCTTGCCAACCTCCACGCTGCCGCTGTCGGCATCCACTTTCATCGCGCGTGCCGGCACAATGGTAGCCGCTTGCAGCGCTTCCATCGGCGTGAAGCCCGCCTTCACATAGAGCTCGATTTCGCGATAGAGCGAAAAGCCCGGCACCGCCTGGTCGGTTCCGGCGATGATCGGTACTCCCGCGCGATGCAGCGCTCCGATAATCGCCAGGTCTTCCTGTGCGATCTTCTGCCCATAGGGAGCCGCTTCCGGAGGCATTCCGCCGCTGACCAATTGTTCACGCAGCTCGGGCGCCACGCGCGCGATACCGGGCTCCATCTGTGTGGCCGGCTCGCTGGCGGCGCGAGTCATCATCTCGAACAGCGCCATCGTGGGATCGATCACGGTTCCGTGCTGCTTGAGAAATGCGACAGCCTGCTTGCCCTGCTCGGAGTTGATGTCGGCGGAGGCGAGTATCTTCAGCCGCTCCAGTCCTTTGACTTTGCTCGGATCGAAATCCTTCGGTAATAGAAGATCGGAGATGTAGTGGATGTGGTTGATCATGTCCATGCCGTCTTCCACGCCTTCGTAGGCGTTCATGCCGTTCGGGATGTGGCCTGTGACCGTCATGCCAAGCTTGTGCGCCTCGGTGCAGATCGCCTTCACATTCTCCGACTTGACCGAGCTGTAAATCTTGATCTGCTGAAATCCGGAGTCGTGGTAACGCGTCACCCACTTCTCCGCGTCGGCCGGCGAATTCACGCGCGTGATGCCAATCGCCATCGGACTGTCGCCGTCCACGATTCCCGCCAGCAGCATATGCGGTCCCAGCGCTTTGCCGCTGTTCACCGCATCGCGCACCTGCGTGATGAAATCGTATTCGTTGCCCACATCGCGCACCGTCGTGATACCCGCGGCAAGATAGATCGGTCCCCACTCCACCTGCTCGTAGTGCGCATGCATGTCCCACAGCCCCGGGATGATGTACTTACCGCTGACATCAATGTGCTGTGCGTCGGCGGGAATCTGCACGCTCGCGCTCGGTCCGGCCGCGACAATTTTGCCGTTACTGGTCACAACCGTTGCATTCGGGATCGGCGGCTTGCCCGTGCCATCAATCAACGTAGCGCCGACAAATGCAAACGTTCCCGTGCGCCGTCCCGGCATCTTCTGGCTCATCTCACTGAGCGCGGCCATTTCGTCATGCGCAGCGCTGGCAACGAAGTTCGCTAGCGCCGATTCGTAGTCATCGCGCACGGCCTCGAAGTGATCGAATTCCGCATCGGTCGAAACCAGCGCTGCGAGGTTGTTACTGCTGTCCATCCACAGCGTCTCCATCCCCCAGATCAGTCCCTGCACCGTGTAGCGCTCCACTTGAACATCGTGCCCACTGATCTGCATAGCCTCCGAGCCACGATCCTGAATTCTCACCGCGCCGATGGGCAGCGTGTCCATCTGTGCCGGCTTCCCGTGCGCGCGCCAGTAGCGCATCATCTCCATCTGTACCGCAACCGGCGCGTAGCCGGAGATGGTGAAGAACGTCTGCGGAACGGCCAACGTGCGGCTTTCCTTGCCCTGACGGATCGTTGCGCTCCCGTTGCTGATCGTTACCTCGGTTTCGATCGCCGACATGCGCGAGGTTTTTCCGCTGATAACGAAGCTCTGCGGGACATAGCTGTCCGACGTGCGTAACGTCGCTTGCAACGGGACTGGAGTGCCACGGTCGGTGAATTTGAAATCGGTTTTCAACGTGAGCGTCTTGCCGTCAGGCGTGATGGTGTAAGACTCCTCGCCAATAGGCTGCTCGAACTTGTGCAGGCGAAACTTGCCGGATTCGGCAGCGGGCGGGGTTTGGGCGATCAGGATGGACGAGGAAAGGAGAAGTAGACAGGCACCAAGACGATAAAGACGATTCAAGCAGACGCTCCTTTGCAATCCGTTCTAGAGGCAGATTTGCCGAGTGCTCGGAATGCAATCAAAGATTACAACACAGTTAAACGCAAAGGAGCGAGGCAGAGTTCCATTAATCAGGTCGCAAGGAGCCACCGGGATATTGGCGTCGGGTGCGAGGCGGAGAGAGGGTGTAGAATCGTGGCCGCCTGAGGAGGACAATTCACATGCGCATGATGCTGAGAGTCTCTATCCCTGTAGAAGCCGGCAATGCCGCGGCGCGTAGCGGCAGCCTGGGAAGTACGATTCAGCGAATTCTTGATGACCTGAAACCAGAAGCAGCGTACTTTGCCGAAGACAACGGCGAGCGCACCGGCTATATCTTCTTTGACATGAAGGAATCATCGCAGTTGCCGGCGATTGCCGAACCATGGTTCCTGGCTTTCAATGCAAGGTTGACTCTCCGGCCGGCTATGAACCCGCAGGATCTGGCCAATGCCGCTTCTGGTATAGAGCGGGCAGTGAAAGGATATGGGAAGGGAGCGGGGGCTTAGTCCCACAATGTGGGATTTCTGCTAAAACTGCATGATCAGCAGAGCAGAGTAAGCGGTTGTCAATGGAAGTCGTGGGAGCGCACGTCGGCGTCGGTGACGTCTACGGTGCTGGCGGCGTAGGCTTCTCGCATGGGAGCGACATGACTTACTTTGACGGAAATTACGCCTTCCTGATTTTGCAAGGTACCCTCCAGCATCAGAAACTTCTCTGACAGGATTAGAAGGCGGTTCTGCTCAAGAATGTCAGGCGAAATGATGGCATTGCTGATGCCGGTCTCATCTTCGAGGCTAAGAAAGACAAAACCTTTTGCCGTTCCCGGCCTCTGGCGCGCGATGATGCATCCGGCGGTTCGAACATATCGGCCATTAGGAACTCGGGTCAAATCCAGCGCTGAAAGCACACCTGCCCGGCGCAAATCAGCGCGACGATAAGCCATCGGATGCGGTCCCACGGTAAGCCCTGTGCCGTGAAAATCGGCCACCAGTCGCTCTTCCGGAGTCATTGCTGCCAGTGGCGAAGCTTCATCGTCTTGCGGAATTCCTTCCAGCAGTGGACCGGCAAATCGTGCCGCGCGCTCCACCTGCCACAAAGCATCACGGCGATGAAAGGAGGTAGAGTGGGCCCTTCGGCCTTTACTGTAATCATGCGCAATCTCGGCGCTCTCGCTCCCAATCGAATTAAGCGCTCCAATCGAGGCCAGCAGCACCAGTTCATTGCGGCGCAACTCTTGAACACGATGTGCAATATCGGCAATCGACTCGAATGGCCGCTTGCCGCGCTCGCGCAAGATGGCCATTGCGGTCTCTTCGCGCAATCCCTTGGCATATCGAAAGCCCATGCGAAGGGCCAGACGCTTGCTATCCCACATTGTGGTACGTTCACCCCGTTCCAGTGTGCACAGCCATTCTGAGCAGGTTATATCCACCGGCTTTACTCGAAGCCCGTGCCGCTGCGCATCTTTCACGATGGTGGAAGGATGGTAGAAACCCATCGGCTGATTGTTCAGCAGAGCAGCGGTGAATGCCGCCAGATAATGGCACTTGAGCCAGGCGCTGGCATAGGCAATTAGCGCAAAGCTGGCGGCATGTGACTCTGGAAATCCGTATAGAGCGAATGAAGTAATTGACTGAATGATCTGCTCCTGCGCTTCTGCTGGAATACCGTTGCGTTGCATGCCTTCACGCAACTTAACCTCGATATCGCGCATGCGCCGCTCGCTGCGTTTGAAGCCAAAGGCACGCCGCAGTTCTTCCGCTTCGCCGCCGCTGAAGCCCGCAGTGATCATCGCCATGCGCAGCAGTTGTTCCTGAAAAAGTGGCACGCCCAAGGTGCGCGCCAGCACCGGTTCCAGCGAAGGATGTGGATATTCGATAGCTTGCTTTCCCTGCCGCCGCATCAGAAACGGATTGACCATCTGCCCTACAATCGGCCCCGGCCGGATGATGGCGACTTGTACCACAATGTCGTAGAAGTGCGTCGGATGCAGCCGCGGCAGGCACGACATTTGCGCCCGGCTCTCGATCTGGAACATGCCAACGGTATCGGCTTTCTGTAGCGTGTCATACACTGTGGGATCATCCGCCGGCAGCTTTGCCAGATCGACCTCCTCGCGGTAATGCTCGCGGATCAGAGTGAGCGACTCTTCCAAAACTGCCATCATGCCAAGTCCGAGCAAATCAACCTTGACGATGCCCATATCGGCGCAATCTTCCTTGTCCCACTGCACCACCACGCGGCCCGGCATAGTGGCCGGCTCGAGCGGAACAATGGAGTCGAGTTGCCCCTGGCAAATGACCATTCCACCGGAGTGCTGTCCCAAGTGGCGCGGTAGATCCTGTACGGCAACACAAAGTTCAAAGAACTTACGAATACGGGGATGACGCAGATCGAATCCGGCATCGCGAAACTGCCGCTCCAGCGTGTCGCCCGGGTCTTTGTACTCCCATGAGCTAACCAGGCTGGCGAGGCGATCGAGGGTCTCGCCGTCGAAGCTGAGCGCCTTGCCGACTTCGCGTGCGGCCGAGCGCCCGCGATAGGTGATGACGTTGGCAGTCATCGCCGCCCCCAGCTTGCCGTAGCGCTGATAAACGTACTGGATGGCGCGCTCGCGCTGGTCGCCACTAGGCAGATCGAGATCGATGTCGGGCCACTCGCCGCGCTCCTCGGATAGAAAGCGTTCGAAGAGCAGATCCATGCCGACAGGGTCGACTGCGGTAATGCCGAGCGAATAACAAACAGCGCTATTGGCTGCCGAGCCGCGTCCCTGCACCAGAATGCCCTGCTCGCGACAGTAGCGAACAATGTCCCACACGATCAGAAAGTAGCCGGCAAGCTTCAGGTGTTCGATCAGCGCCAACTCACGCTCGATCTGCCGTTGGGCGCGTCGCCACAACTCACCTTGTCCCGGACGCAGATAACGATCGCGAGCGCCTTCCATGGTGCGCACTCGCAGAACGGAGTCCATCGTTTCGCCTTCCCCTACCGGATAGCGCGGAAATTCATAGCCCAGATCGTTCAGCGAGAATCCAAGACGCGAAGATAATTCGACAGTGTTGGCTGTAGCTTCAGGCAGGTCGGCGAATAGTCGCAGCATCTCATCCGGCGACTTGAGATAACGTTCACCGTTGCGCGCCAGCAGACGTCCGGCGGTATCAAGCGTGCAATGGTTGCGAATGCAAGTAAAAGCATCCAGGATTTGGCGCTCTTCGGGCTTGGCATACTGCGCACCCTGCGCAGCCAGCAGCGGCAGGCTTAAGCTGCGCGCGAGTTCAACGCACGCTTGATTCCGCGCTTCCTGGGCCCGATGGTAGTGGCGCTGTAATTCGACATAAACATTTCCACGACCGTAGAGAACGATCAGTTGCTCTAAAAGCTGCCGGCCGGACTGCATACCACCGGCTTGCAATGCTTCGGCCAGCGGACCTTCGTCGCCTCCAGTCAGACAAATCAGTCCATCAGCATGCTCGGCAAGATCGGCCAGGGAAGCGGTTGCCAACGAATGTATAAAAGTGTCTTTGTCCATAAGAGTCCCACTCTGTGGTAGATTGGCCGGATATTTAGGTGCACGCAGCTTTGCACGAGTGATAAGGCGGCATAGATTCTGATAACCCTCACGGGAAGCGCAGAGCAGCGGCAGACGAGGAAGATTTGACAACGTGCTCGCGCAACCTATTAGAGAAGTGACCTCGGCTCCAATATGAGCCTTGATTTTCAGCTTCTTCGTTGCGAGATGGAAACGCGGCGCGCCATAGACCCCATCCCGATCGAGCAATGCCATCGCCGGCATCTGATGCCGAACACAGACCTCGGCCAGTTCCTCTGGAACGGAAGCTCCTTCCAGAAAGCTGAACGCGGAGCGAGCATGAAGTTCGATATACATCAGTAGCCAGTGGCCAGTTGGTTTTACTAATCGCTAATTGCGAATCGCTAGTCTTCAGTCATAAATGGCGTCGGCAAACCAGTTGCCGGTCGCCACATCACGATAAATGCGGTACAGCGCAACCCTGCCGTCATCTTTGGTTTCCTGGTCGATATTCGTCAGAGTCAGCGCAATGTCCCATTCTTCGCGATCCCAGGGCCCTGATGGCTCCCTGGTTACGACATCCTGTTTCATCTTCTCGGTCCACCAATCGCCCGAGGATCGCCAGGGACCTGCAGACCATAGAACCTTTCCTTGTATTGTTCTCTCGCTTTGCTTTTCTGAGATGAGAGTATTGGGACGTCCTACCGACAAGTAGACCTGGAGCGGCCGCGCAGGCCGCAGAATTCTCAGGGACAGGGGAATATGGTTGTTGGTGTCCGACAATGTGGGACTAGCAATGTGGGAAATGCTACTTGCCGTAAGTGCAAAACGATCGACGCAAAAACTTTCTCGCCGATGGCTGTCGAGTAACCGAGCAATACCCGCCCGCCGCTCGCCAACAATCGAGCTGATACGAGCCAGAGTAATCTCCAGCCGTTCTGGTTCAGGAGTCACTGGTAGAAACAGACCACGCTGGGCCGTCCGCGGAGGAGTCGGTTCGGCCGTAATCCAAAGTTTTATGACCGGAGCCCCAGGGGGATGTGCCGCCAGCTCCAACTGCAATAGCTTCAGGAATACTTTGGAATCACGCATGGAGACTGGCAAGCACAGGGTGCGCTTGAATATTGATGGGTGTACCACATTGTGGGAGCCCGGTTTCTTAAGATCGTCTACGGCAACCGTTTCCTCATCTGCCACGCGCCGCTCCAACCGCAAACGCAAACGTAATTCATGCGTAGCAAGAGCTCTGGCTTCCAAACGGGCGCACAATTGCTCCAGCAGGCGGTTCAAAACGAACGATAAGGACTCAATGGTTTCAACTGGAGATTCCAGTTCCATTGCTTCCTCAAACTGCGTTGACGGCGCACACAAAACCAGCGTGCGCATGCCTTCGCCGCGAGCCAGTTTCCGCAATTTCGCTCCTGTTTCACCCAAACGCGAAGCCAGGGCGTGCTCCGGCAACAGCGCCAAGGTACGAAAATCGCGGACTCCCCATCGCTCCAGGGTGTCCAGCATCTGCTCGCGCAATTTCTCTTCTTGCCTGCGGGGCGCCTCGCCACTGACTTTTTGCTGTGAAGAAATCTCGAACCCATCCAGCAAGACCTGCAACGGCAGTACGCCTAAACGTTGTGCCTCACTGCCAGCGGGAATGATCGTAGTTCCGCTGAATCCAAGGGCTGCATTCAGGGCGGCATCCGGACTTGCGGCGATGGCAATATTTGCTTCGATTCCGACGGCTATCACGCGCGACGCCAGGTCACCGGCCATTTTTGCGGGCGCACCATACAGTCGATCCAAACCCACGAGATCGAGCAGCAGAGTGTCAGAAGCAGTGTCTTCCACGCGCGGCGTAAAAGCATGTGCAACGTCGAGGAGAGCAGCGTGCGCCGAGAGTTCCTGTTCACGGGAACGTTGGCGCAAAATCACCAAGCCGATTGAATCGCCTGTGGAGGATGGGTTCCGGGAAAAAACCGCGGCCTGCAGCTTGGTCATTCCGATTTCCATCCCCAGTTGGCGGGCTTTTTCATTTAGAGCCATTACCCGCACCAATGGCGGCTTGCCTTCCAAAACAGCGACCGCATGTTCGCGCAGCAATGGCTCGGCACGAACAATGGCTTCCACCGGAAAATCGGGAATGTAGATGCTGGCAAACATTGGATCCGGCAACCGCCAGTTTTACAGCGCAATGCGCAGTTCAAAGTTAGTGCCGGCCGATTGCGGTGGCTTTCGCTGTGTCCAGGAGCGCACCATCTCGGCGCGAAAACCCATTCCGCGTAACAGCGATGCATGGCCGACAGCACAATTGTTGGGAATACTCATAGCGGAATTCCCATATCCCACATTGTGGGATAAAAATCTGAGATCGCATTGAGATCGGTCAAAAGCGTCCGAATTCGATGCGAAAATTGTTTCGGACTGCAATCGCAAAACCAGCGACGCGCAGGTTTTTGCACAAGGCTCCTGTTCGATCAGCAACAGCACGGTTGCCGTGGGCTCGACTGCGCGGCGAAAACGAAACCATGAGGTGAGCGGCACACGACGCGCACTTCTCACAGGAACATCGCCAAGATCGAGCACCACCATGCCAAAACCCCCGCTCTGCAGAAGCAGGTCGGTAACCTTCAGAACCTGCTCCAGTACGCCACTAAACGCAAAACCAGCCGGGCGGGATTTCATCTCAACCGCAGTGCGCTTGGCGGTTGCTGATTGACTGCAGCGCACCCACAGCAGTCGCTCCAAATTGACACCGGCTGTGGCTGCCGACGCAGGATCAAAGCTGTCGCCGGCATCCACCAGTGCGCATACTTCCTGCCGTTGAGTGGCACCGGCGAGCGCCGACAGCATTACGCCTGTGCGTCCTGAAGAAGGCGGCCCAGTAATCTCGCTGAGCGCCCCGCGGGGCAGACCTCCAGTGAGTGCATCGAGAGGTGCAATTCCGATGGGAACGGTAAGTGGAGCGGCGCGTTCTCGGAGCAACAAAGTGGAAGAAAGCCGCTCGCCGAGCGACGATTCGATATGAGCGCGCAGGCTGGAAGCGGGTCTTCGAACCGATATCGTGGGCACAGCAGCAACCGATGACATAAGACCTCAGGGCGGGCGAAGCGGCACAAGGGAGGGCGGTTGTTATTTCGCTTTTTGTTCGCCTACAAATAGGATTGTGCTACGGGGAATATAAGTTGTCAACACCGAGCCGGAATTATTCTCGCTTCCAAGGTCTTGACCAGAAGCCTAATAGATTCTGTTACTTGCAGGGGCGATGGTAGGCGGGACGAAAGCCTTTCTGTTGGGCTTCGGATTGTTTCATGTATTCACCGGCTTTGGTGGCTCCATACCAATGTGTGCCGGGGCAGTGATACACGCTGCTCTTCGTATTGACCCATACCCGCGCATCGGGATTGCCCTGCGTTGCGGAGGACTCTTGCGGAGCTGCCGACTTCGGTTGGGCAGTCTGGGGAGTGGAAGTTGGTGCTGATTGCGTCTGCTGCGCGCGAGCTGCTCCTGGAATGAGCAGTGCGATAAACACAACGAAGATCGCAGCCAATTGTCTCATTGCGAAACTACTAATGAGGATGCGCCAGGTACCCAACGTGATGTCAAGAACAACATTTGAATCAGCGAGCAAAATGCAATCTCAACATCAGCGATGATTCAGTATTACCGGCGGCGATTGATCGTTTCACACAGAAACTACGCGCGTGCGAGCCCCTCATCAACGTTGGCGGTTTGTTATAATGCAAAGGTCTTTCCTGCCAGTGGCGCTATCGTCTAGGGGTTAGGACGGAAGATTCTCAATCTTCAAACCCGGGTTCGATTCCCGGTAGCGCTACCAGTTTTCTACCGCTATCTCCTGTCATCTCCAGCACTTCCAAAAATCCAGGCGGGAGCGTGGATACTGGGAACGGTATGAAGAACGACAAGCTGAAGAGCGAAGACTTCTTCTGTGTGGAGCACTATCGACCGGGAAACCGGAGCAAAGACACAATTCAGTGAACAAAATAGTGTTCGTAACAAGTGAAAATGTCCGCTTTTCGTAGCACGTGAAATGTCCGATTTTGGTTTTGGGTTGACTCATAAACCAGTCGCCGTCGTGGCGGTGGGAAAGTGGAAATCCCGCGCCTTGGGCGGGATTTCCAAGCGCGGTGGAAAAGTCGTTTTTCTGACTTTTCACATGGTTCGCGGAAGCCGGCGAAACACACTCGACTTCCGCGCAGAGGAAAAGCTTACGGGAACACGGCAAACACAACTCCGTAGCCGTAGGCTCCGCCTTGATTGGTCGTGCCGTAGAGCCTGTTGGCAAACGTCACCAGGTTGCTGTAGGAGTACAAACCATCCGTTCCACCGGTGAAGCTGTAAAGCTGCGTATAGGTCCAGGTTCCCCCGCCGGGCACAAGCTCATAGACCGTGCCGGCGTTGTCCTGGCCGTCGCAGTGCGTCGTGGCGTATAGGGTACCGGAGGAAGACAACATCAGATTGCGAAAGGTGCCGGAGATTCCCGTGCCTGCAAGGCTGTCAATCGCGGTGAAATTCCAGCCGCTTCCGGCGGGAGTGAGTTCGAAGATGGAACCTCCGCCCTGGCTTCCGCCTTCGGTCGCCGCACCGTAGAAGTTGCCGAGGCCATCGGCAATCAGTCCTGCGTAGGGTACAGCGCCGTCGTTCTGGTTCTGGAAGTTGTAGACGATGCTCTCGGCCCAGCCGTGAGCCTTGCTCAACTCAAAGACGGTTCCGTATCCGTAGGTGCCTCCAGCCGAAGTCGTACCCAGAACATCGCCGGCGGAGTCGAGAGTTACGCCTGCATAAGGAACGGTGCCGTCCGTGCCGGTGCCGAAGCTATAGAGTACCGACTCCCGCCAGAGGATGCCGCTCAGGCTGAGCATGAAGACCGTGCCATTGCCGTTGGCGCCACCGGCCGAGGTCGTGCCGTACAGATTGCCGGCGTGGTCGAACGCCAGGCCGGCTAGAGGCGCAGCGCCATCGCTGCCGGAACCGAAGCTGTGGAGAATCGTCTTGCCGTTATTGGCGATGCGGAAGACGGTTCCTCCACCGTACGCGCCGCCCGCCGAAGTGGTGCCGTACAAAAGCCCCTCCGAATCCTGAATCATAAAGCTCTGTGGACTGGAGCCGTCAGCGCCGCCCTTGAAGGCATACATGGTCGTGAGAATCCCTGTCGGCGATAGGCGGAAAACCGTTCCGTTGTTATAAGCTCCGCCCGCGCTGGTCGTGCCAAACATGGTGCCGCCGCCGCCCATCATCAAACCGTTGAGCGGGTTGGCGCCATCGGTACCGCCGGTGAAATTGTGAATCACACTGAACGATTGCGCCCGCGCCCTCTGCACCAGAACGAAAGAGCTTGCAAGCAACAAAACGACGGTGAACGGCTTGGCGAGTAGGACACGTCTGGCTTCCATAGGTTGTTCCTTCCAAATGTGAAAAGGGGTCACGTGAACCTAGCCTTTGTTGTTCACGAGCCTGACGAGGGTTGGGTTGCCGGAGTTTAAGAAAGTGGATCAAGATTGTCAAGTAGAAACTGGTAAAGGTGGCGGGTGGCACCGCGGATAATGAAAAACTTCACCATCAAATTGGCGATTTCAAACTTGGGAGCCAAGGCCTGTTTGCCGAAGGCTTCCAACATTCATCGAATTGCAATATGCGGTGTGCATCCGACTTGCCCGCTGCGAGCGTGGCCTCTAGAATCGCTGTTTGCGCTAATAGACTGGAGGAAGAGATGGCAGCTCTGAAAGTTGGAGATGAAGTGCCGGATTTTGAACTCCCAGCAGTTGTGGGCAGTATTAAGAGCCAGTTCAAGCTGAGTGATTATCGCGGCAAGAAAAACGTTGTGCTGGCGTTTTATCCGGCTGACTGGACACCGGTGTGTGCGTCTCAGTTGCCAGGCCTGAGCAGCGATGTGGAGCGCTTCGCGGGTTACGATGCTCAGGTGGTGGGCATCAGTGTCGATTCGATTGCCAGCCACACCGCATGGCAGAAGAAAGAAATCGGAATTCTCAGCTTTCCTTTGGCGAGTGATTTTTATCCTCATGGAGACGTAGCTAGGAAGTTCGACATACTGAGAGAAGGCGATCCCATCCCCGGTATCAGCGAGCGCGCAATCTTTGTAGTGGATAAGCAGGGCAAACTGGCGTTTGCGAAGATCTATCCTATCGGTCAGGTGCCGAGCAACGACGAGATCTTCGAGGTACTGCGCAAGCTTTAATCCGAAGTCATCACATAAATGGTTCCGGGTTGTGTCAGGGCACGACCTTTAGTCGTGCCGATACGAATGCATCAAACCGCCGGGCTTTAGCCCCTGTAAAGTCCCCGGGGCTAAAGCCCAAGTCATTCATGGTTCGGATGCGGCACGGCTGAAGAGGCTGCTGAAAAACTCATTGCGCGACTCGCGTGTCGTCGGCTGAAGCCGACTCAGAAGAGAAAATAAACGGCTTAGACGCTGGCCTGAAGGCCAGCTCTACCCGAAAACCAGCTCCCAGTCGACTTTTTCAGCAGCCTGTGAAGCCGTGCCTTGACACGAACATTGAGATGGCTCCCGTCATCGTCAATGCCAGCAGACAAAAAAGAGGAGGGCTTGCGCCCTCCTCTACCCCAACCTGGTACCGGAGGATTCTACATCCCAGGATGAGGCGTGATCGAACCAAAAATGCCGTGGACCTCTCCGTAAGGTCCGGCCGTAAAGAACAGAGTGCCAGTCGGTCCATCGGAGCCGCCGTTGCCGAAGGTCAAGCCCCACAGTCCATCGATCTGTACCGGGAGATCGTTGACATTCAGCATGTTTCCGATCCAAGCGCCGGTGCTGATGTTGTACGCCGAGATCGCTCCATTTCCGAAGTTGCCGACCAGCAGATCGTTGCCGAAGCCGCTGAAGCTGGATGGCGCCTGCACTAATCCCCAGGGAGCATTCAGAAAGAGCGTGTGCGCCATGCGAACCTGAAGGTTGCCTTGGGTGTCATAGATGTCGACATAGCCATTGCCGGGACCGGGCACGTCGTCATGCTTGGCGGCGTCCTGTTTGGCATAGGCAACGACCAGGTTGCTCCCGACCAGCTGAATGTTGAACGGAGCAAACCCGCTGGGAATGTTCGAATCTGTGAACTGGCTTGAGCTGAAGGAGTGGGACTTGAAGGTCCGATCGTAGACTTCAATCGTGCCGGCATTGAAGTTGGCTACATAAATGTAGTTAGCGCCTGCTGCCTGAGCCAGTGCCATTCCTTTGTAGACAGCCCCAGTGCTGTTGTTGTTGATGGCGATGATGGCCCGCGTTAAGGGCGAATACCATCCCGAAACAGTTCCGTCCTCAGTGCAGAACAAGAACGGTGTGGGCTGGTTGTCGACCTTAAAGTCGGTGCTACTGGCGTTGTACACTGTGCCGCTCGGCGAGCCCGTGCCCGAACCCGACGCGGGCGGAATCGTGATCACGAGTGACTGCGGTTGTCCCGAAGCTATGTACGTCGAAGACAAGCCGCTGGTGTTGTCCGAAAACCACCACGGACCAGACGGGCTGGTGGACATACCCCAGGGATTCACAAGGTTAGCATCCGTAAAGGATCCAACAGCGTTGATGTCGGAGGTGAGGTAGGTGATGTTGACCTTTTGGGCGGAAGCGGGCAGGGTTAGCGCCGCAACAGCCAACAGCGATAGAACTACCATCCAGGCTGGTTGGGACGCAGTCAGTGATTTCTTGAACATGGTTTCTCCTCTGTCTCGGAATCGTTAGATTGCTTCCGGCAACCCTTCGTCCCCCGACTGGCTGCTGCCACAAGCTTCCGGCAATCTATCGAATGCGCAAACCAGAGTTGTTCTAACCAAGTCACGATGTTGTCAAAACTTGTTGACAATTGCTGAGAACGGATCCGGAGTGGGCAAAAACGAAGAGAGGAGAGCTTGCGCGCTCCTCTCTATTGAAGATAACCCGAAGCTACTTACTCGACTTGCTCGCTAGGTGACTATTGGCAGTACCTTGACCTGCGGTTGGCAGGATAGTTCCAAACTCCCCATAGGTTTCGTCGAAGGTACCGGCGGTGTAGAAGAGGGTGGTGGTTGGGCCGGCAGATCCACCGTTGCCGAACTCCAAGGCCCAAAGCTTATCGATTCGCATGGGCAGCTTTGATTCATCGAGCATCAGGCCGATGAAATTGCCGTTGCTGGGATTGAAAGCCAGGATCGCGCCGCTCCCGAAGTTGCCAATCAGGAGGTCATTGCTGAATGCGCCGAAGCTGGCCGGCGCCTGCACGATGGCCCATGGCGAATTCATCTGAACCAGGTGGGGCAGACGGCTAAGCAGATTGCCTTCGGTGTCGAAGATGTCCACGTAGCCGTTGCCGGGACCAGCTACATCGTCATGCTTGGCAGCATCCTGCTTGGCATAGGTGACAATCAGCTTGCCAGCGATGAGCTGAATATTGAAGGGTGCGAAGCCCGAGGGAATGGTCGAGTCGACAAAGGCATTGGTGCCGAACGAATGGGCTGCGAAGTTGGTGTCGAAGACGTCGACCGTACCAGCGAAGAAGTTGGTTGCATAGAGATAGTTAGCACCGCCGGCTGAAGCCAGCGCCATGCCCTTGTAGACTGCCGAACCGAAATTGTTGACTTCGATTACCGACTGGGTTGGATTAACACTGTGATTCCATCCCTGAACCGTGCCGTCCTCGCTGACGAAGAGGAAAGCCGCCGGATTGCCGGGGGTAAGCTGGAAATCGTTGGTGCTGTTGAAGGCGATGCCCGAAGGCGAGCCGGTTCCCGAGCCGGTCCATGAGGGAACGGTAACGACCAGGGACTGCGCCACGCCCGAGCCGTTGTAGAGCGTCGATAAGCCGGTGGCGTTATCCGAGACCCACCACGGGCCGCCGGAACTGGCAACCAACCCCCACGGGTTGCCCAGGTTGGTATCCGTGTTTGCGCTGATATTGGCGATGTCGGATGTGAGAATGGTCGCGGTATAGGTCTGAGCTAGCGTCGGCAGGCTTAGCAAGGCGATCGTCAGAAGCGATAGCGCTGCCATCCGGGCCGGTCGAATTGTGCGGGTTGACTTACCTTTAGCGTCCACTGGTTCCTCCTAAACTGCTGGTTTTCGAATGCTTAGGCAACGCCATTGCTCTGGGCTGTTATCGCTGCCACAAGCTTTTCCGAATCTACCGAGAAGGAACCAGCGAGTTGTCCAAGTGGAGTAACGATCTTGTGAAGTTTTCACGACGTAGTGTCGGACAAGACAGATAATTTCTTTTTTGTTTTTGTCACAGATTTGTCAACAGGCCGTTGACTGGCATTTTGATCTGTTATTAGCTGTAATTGCGGGTAGTAAGTGAAGGCGAACATGGAAAAGATACTAGTCATCGAAGACGACGCGGCAGTACAACGGGCTTTGCGGCGGACCTTTGAGTCGGCGGGATTCGATGTGTCGATAGCTTCCGATGGAGCGATGGCGATGGAGACTTTTCGCGCCAATACTCCGCGACTGGTCATTCTGGACCTGCGTCTGCCGGGAAAATCGGGTCAGGACATTTGTCGCGAAATCAAACAGGAAGCCTCGAATGTTCCAATCCTGGTGTTGAGTGCGGCCAGCGATGTTCTGGATAAGGTTCTGCTGCTGGAGCTGGGGGCCGACGATTATGTCACCAAGCCGTTTAGCCCGCGTGAATTGCTGGCCCGAGTACGGGCGGCAGTGCGCCGTCTGAATCAAGCTTCCGACAAGATAGAGATGTTCAGCTTCGACGACGTGGAGGTTAATTTCTCGAAGATGGAACTGCATCGTTCGGGGCAGTTGATCCCACTTACTCCCCAGGAGTTCAAGATGCTGCGCTTCTTCCTGAACAATCAGGAGCGCGTGATCTCGCGTACCGAATTGCTCAACGAAGTCTGGGGCTATAACAACTACCCCACCACGCGAACCGTCGACACGCATATACTTCGGCTGCGGCAGAAGCTGGAGAAGGATCCAACCGACCCGATACATTTCCGCACCGTTCATGGCACGGGCTATAAGTTCATAAGGTGATCGGGGAGAAGGAAACAGGCGATGGGTAGATTGCGGCTGCGGACCAAGTTCCTCATCGCCATGCTGCTGACTTCCGCTGGGCTGACTGCAGTCTCCCTGCTAATTGTTCAACACACAGTAGCGAATCACGTGCGCGGCGGCCTGAACAGCGACCTGGCCGACTCGGTGCAAACCTTTCGCAATTTACAGCGCGAGCGCGAGGCCGATCTGTCGCGGCTGGCCGAACTGATGGCTGACCTTCCCAGCCTGAAGGCGCTCATGACCTCGCATCACGCGCCGACCATTCAGGACGGCTCGCGTGAGATGTTTCATCTTTCCGGCGGCGATCTTTTTGCGCTGCTGGATGCCAGCAACCAGTTCGTCGGCTTCCATACCAAGTCTCCCGGTATCTCCCGCGAGCAAGCGCAGCAATTGCTGAATAATCGTGGTTCGCTGGATGAGCCCCTGCAATGGTGGTTTGCCGGGGGACATTTGTATGAGGTGGTGCTGGCTCCCATCTACTTTGGCCCTCGATCGGACAACGCGCTGCTGGGAGTAGTGGCCGTGGGCTATGAAATGAACGCCACGGTGGCGCGACAAGTCAGCCAGGTAGCCGCCAGCCAGGTGGCGATCCTCAGCGGCGACACCGTCGTTGTCAGCACATTGAATCCTGAACAGACGGCGAAATTGAGGTCGCAGTTGGCTGCCGGTCCGGCGCCGGCAGGGCCGGCAAACTGGAAGCTGGGCGAAGAGAGCTTTGTAGTTTCTGCATTGACGTTGAATGCCGACCAGTCGCCGCAGGTGACCTTCATCGTGATGAAGTCTTACGATGAGGCCACCGCGTTCCTGAATCACCTGCGGCACCTGCTGCTGGCGGTTGGATTGGGAGCGGTACTTGGCGGCAGCCTGCTGGTCTATCTCATTGCCGGCACATTTACGCGACCTTTGGAGAAGCTGGTGGATGGTGTGCGAGCGTTGGGCGGCGGCGACTTTGGTTATCCGCTGCACGCGCCCGCTGCCGGAGAAGTCGCCGAACTCACGGAGGCCTTTACCCGAATGCGCGACAGCCTTCGACAAGCGCAACAACAGTTGCTGGCCGCGGAACGATTGGCGACGATCGGTCGCATGGCAAGCTCGATCTCGCATGATCTAAGACACCCGCTGACGGCGGTTCTGGCCAATGCGGAATTTCTGGCGGAAGCTGATCTGAGTTCAGCGCAGCGCGAGGAGCTGTATCTGGAGATCAGGGTAGCGGTGAACCGGCTGACCGATTTGATCGACTCGTTGCTGGAGCTGTCTCGTCCCGCCGAATCGATGAACGTAATGGAAACGCCGGTGGAGCGAACCATCAGCCGCGCCATGGAACTGGTGCGCTCACACCGTCAATTCCAGAGGATTGCGCTCGCCATCGAGTCATCCGGCGTGCACAACGCGCTGTTCGATCCGCGAAAGATGGAGCGGGTTTTTTACAACCTGTTGCTGAACGGCTGCCAGGCAGCACAAGTCTCCGGCGGTCACGTGGGAGTGACGGTTGCCGACCAGAACGGCGACCTGAGAATTCAGATCACCGACGACGGTCCCGGCGTGGACGCTTCCATCCGCGATAAGCTGTTCCAGCCCTTCGTCAGCTATGGCAAAGAAAATGGTACGGGCCTGGGCCTGACGATCGCGCAGAAGATCGTGCAGGATCACCATGGCAGTCTGCATCTGGAAAGCTCAGTGCCGGGTCGTACGATCATGGAAATCATATTGCCGCGTTATACCAACAAGAAGACGGCTGGCATAAATGGCCGGCTAGCCGATGCTTCGCAACCCTTTACTGCTTGAATGCAGTTCGCACGCCACTTCTGAGGGCCCAGGTAACTTGGTTGCAGAGAGGTGCGACATGAAAGTCTTCCGCCATCCCCAGCTCTTACGCCACAGCCGAACATATTCGGTAAGAGCCGCATTTTGCATTTTGTGCCTCGGGCTCATGCTGGAGCAGCCGTCCTCCGCCCAGATGCAGACGCAAGCCCAGAATGGCGATTCAGCGTCGCTGCAGGAGTTGAAGGACGAGGTTCACGAGCTGAAGGACATGGTGTTCCAGCTTCAGCAGCAGACGGTCGCCAGCCGGAACGAGATTACACACCTGCGCGAAGAGTTGGAAAAGAGCCACGGCTCTTCAGGCTCATCTCAGAATGTGACTGTCGATGAGCAATCGCCGGCCTATGGCACCTCGACGACGGCGCAACTGGAGCAGCGCCTGGGCAGTGTCGAAGAGCAACAGCAGTTGCTATCGGGGAAGGTCGACGAGCAGTATCAGACCAAAGTTGAAAGCGCCTCCAAGTATCGAGTTCGCCTGTCGGGTATCGTGCTGTTCAATCTGTTCGGCAACAGCGGTTCGGTCGACAATCTTGATGTGCCCACATGGGCGCAGCCCGGCACTCCTGGAGTGCCGTCGGGTGCTGCCGGCGGAACTCTGCGGCAATCGATCATTGGCCTGGAGGCTTTTGGTCCCGACCTCTGGGGCGCTCACACCAGTGCGAATGTGAACTTCGATTTCGGCGGAGGGTTTCCGGCGACGACCAATGGCGTGGATTCGGGATTGGTGCGACTGCGCACCGCTGCCGTTCGTCTGGATTGGAAGGACACGTCGGTGGTCGCGGGCCAGGACCAGCTGTTTATTTCGCCGCAAAGTCCGACCTCGTTCGCTTCGCTGATCGTTCCGCCGCTTTCCTATGCGGGCAATCTGTGGGCCTGGACACCGCAGTTGCGGGTGGAACACCGCTTCGCGCTATCAAGCGATTCGACGGTATTGTTGCAGGGCGGGTTCATAGACAATTTGACCGGCGAACCACCGGACGGGCCGTACTACAGCTGGTATCGCTCTGCGACCTCCGCCGAGCAAACTCGGCAACCGGCCTATGCGGCGCGGGTCGCCTATTCTCATCCGTTCTTCGGGCAGACCTTCACGGTTGGGGCTGCAGGCTATTACAGCCGTCAGAACTGGGACTTCGATCGCATCGTGAACGGCTGGGCGGGGATGATGGATCTCAACCTACCGCTGGGCAGCCGGTTCGCGCTGACCGGTTCGTTTTATCGCGGCGCAGCCATTGGCGGATTGGGCGCTGCGCTGGGACGCAGCGTTGTCTTTAACGGCATGCTCTCCGATCCCAATACGGAAGTTGTTCCTCTGAATGTTGTCGGCGGCTGGGCACAGCTGAAGTTTCGCGCTACCCCCAAACTCGAGTTCAATGGAGCCTTCGGCCAGGACAGTCCGTTTGCCTCCGATGTGGCCTATTTTGGAGAGCAGGTCAACAGCTATACCACGCCATACCTGACGGCAAACCGGGGAGCGTTTGGAAACGTGATCTATCGTCCTCGCTCAGACCTGCTGCTGTCGATGGAATATCGCCGGCTGCGTACGTTTACGATCTACGACAACAGTTATGAGGCCGGACAGGTAAACATGTCGGTGGGGGTATTGTTCTGAAACGTCGGCTGAGAACGGCGACATCATGGGCTGGGTTGCTGGTTGTGGCCTGGGGCCTGTTTACAGGATTTTGCTGGGCGCAGGAAAGCGCGGTTACAGGCAGGATCGTTCTGGAAGGCGGAGCCAACGCAAGCTCCGCCGCGTCGACCGTGGTTTGGCTGATGCCTGTCGGTGCGGCTGCCGCGTCGACGCCGGTTCCACCCATGCACGCCGTACTGGCGCAGAAGAATAAGATGTTCGAGCCTCATATGCTGGTGGTCACGCGAGGCTCAGCCGTCGATTTTCCTAATCGCGATCCCTGGTTCCACAACGTATTTTCGCTATTCAACGGAAAGCGTTTCGATCTCGGCCTGTATGAAGCCGGGACTTCGCGTACAGTTCACTTCGACCGCGAAGGTGTCTCCTTTATCTTCTGCAATATTCATCCTGAGATGAGCGCTGTGGTTGTGGTGCTGGGAAGTTCGTACTTCGCCACTACCAACAAGACGGGGGATTTTACAATTCCCAACGTTCCTCCCGGCAGCTATAGGTTTCATGTATGGAATGAGAATGCGTTGCCGGCGACTCTGCAGGCTCTGTCGCGAGAGATTCAGGTTGGGGAGAACGGACATTCGGTGGGTACGATTTCCCTGGCCGTGAGCAAGCCTTCGTCGATTCCGCACAAGAACAAATATGGGCAGGATTACGAACCGCCCTCGCCTAATAATCCTGTGTATGTGCAGCCGCAATGACAACTGCAGTATGATGTTCGGCCATGGCGAAACAGCACTACTACTTCAAGCTAATTCCGCCTCGCGCGACATTCCCTGCTGACATAACAAAGGAAGAGCGGGACTTGATGGACAAGCACAAGGCATATTGCCAGCAGCAGTTCGAGCAGGGCAATCTGCTGGTTTACGGCCCAGTGATGGCGCCAGAAGGCGCTTTTGGACTGGCGATCCTTGAAGTTGCTGACGAGGCTGAAGCGCGGCAGTTCGGCGAGAACGATCCTTCGATCAGCGCCGGCATGAACCGTTTCAGCATCTGCCCGATATAAGTAGCCAATGCTCGCGGGAAAAGCTAGACGGTTTCGGAATTGCTGGCGTGCAGAGATTGGCTTTTTCGCCTCAGCGGCTAAACAGGCTGCTGAACAAGGGACAGCAGATCCCTCGCGGGACTAAAGTCCGCGCGGAATGACAAGAATGGGCGGCTTATCGGCACGACTGAAGTGTGTGCGTGAGAACCCTGCCGTCCCTAAAGGGACTCGGGTTCTTTTCCCACCCAACCCAGCACTCCGCCTTCGGCTGCGTGCTGGGCTAAGTTATGCCGTGCCTTCGGCACTGGATTTTCGCGAATCGTATTCCACCGCCGCGCTCGCAGGTCAGTTGTCACGCAGACACTGAAGCCCTGTTACAAAGCGGCGTGGATCCAGTTTTTCAGCGACGGCCAAACAGGCCGCTCAAAAACTCGCAGCGCGACTCGCGTGTCGTCGGCTGAAGCCGACTCAGAAATGGAAGGAAAGGGCGCCTAGACGCTGGCCTGAAGGCCAGCACTACCCTAAAACCACGCTCCGTCGGGTTTTCAGCGACGGCTAAAGCCGATTTCTTACCGTAATCTCTTAGGCACCGCTGAAGCGGTGCTCCACCCAACACTAGGTGCTCCAACCAACACTAGGTGCTGCGCCCAACACTAAATGTGAAGAGGCTTTAGACAGCCGCGGCAGCTAAGGAGTCAGGCTAGAGGGCACATCTGACAATGTGGGAGTTGCGACAATCTGTCCGGCCCACTCGCTCATGGGATGCATGCGGCCACAGTCGAGGCAGCGGGTCACATCGAAGTGAGTGCCACAATTGGGGCAGGTAGCATTGGTTGCGAAGGTATCGAAGGGCACGCGGCAGTGAGCACATCGCCAGAAATTGCCCACCGGCGGCGAAGCCTTGCACCAGGGACAGGAGAATCCATGATGCCGCGGCATTTTCGAAGCGCGCAGTAACATTACGGCTTGCTTCATGCCACCCCAGCAATTCAGCAAAATAAAGATCGAAAGCACGCCGAACCAGACCGAGCCGATCCGCACGGCCACCACGATCAATCCGGCTACACCAATGAAGCCGACTACGGTCGCCGTCATCAAGCTGCGGGCGCGTCCCATGAGAAACCACAGCAGCGCCCGGAGGATCTGCCCACCATCAAGAGGATAGATGGGCAGCATGTTGAAGATCAGCAATGCCGCGTTGATGAGGAAGATCGCGCGCAGCAGAGCATACAAGTTGGAAGTTGTTGTCAGCCCCGGGCCGAAGTGCGCGACTTTTACTAGCAGGAGGATGACTGGAATCAGGACAACATTCACCAGTGGTCCGGCCGCGAGACTCCACAACACGGCGCCCGGTCGCGGCGGCGGATCGACGTAGGCGACGCCGCCCAGTGGCCAGAGGACGATGTGGTTGGCGTTTCCGCCAACTTGCCGGCAGGCCAGCGCATGGCCGAACTCATGCAAAAGCACGATGAGAAACAACGCCAGATACTCCACCACATTCCAGATCATGGAGGAGTATCGTCCCGCCCGCATGTTGATTTCGAAGACCGCGAAGAGAAACCACGACCAGTGGAGGAAGACGTCGATTCCTCGAAAGCGGAAAAGATGGACAGAGCCCTGGCGGCTGGTAGGCATCTGGAATCAGTTCCCCGGCGGAGGCGGAGGCGTATCGGCGCTGCCGGTCGTTCCGGGTGGAGGCTCTGCAGCTGGCACCTCACGCTGCGGCGGTAGCGGGTAGTATCCGTGCTTGGCGAACACTTCCAGCCCCGGTCGCTTCACGCGTACCTCGATGTCGCGATACTTGCTGGAGGGCGCGAGCGCCGTATTGTAGCCAAGGGTGTACTGATAGCGGGCTTCCAGGGTGATGCGCTGGTAAGCGCTCTCGATCGATTCCTTGGAGAACTCGTTCAGCACATCGCCGCCGGTGGCATTGACGTAGCGCGGCAGAATGTTGCTGTAACCGAAGCCGGGGATACGGGCTTTCGCGACTTTGCTATAAACGGGCATGGCGGCCGTGTCGACACCGATGGCATACACGATGATGCCATCGGTCAGCAGAACCTTTAGCACTTGAGCGTAGCTGGCGCGGCTGCCGTACTCCTGGCCGTCGCTGATGATAAAGATGATCTTGCGACTGGTCGGCGAGCGATGGGCGAGTTCCTGCGCCGCCGTCAGAATGGCATCGTTGAGGACGTGATACTCCGGCTGCGCGGTGTTCACCTGTGGCGCGCCGGGCATCGGCTTGCCGTTGGTCACCGGACCGGAACCGAAGGGACCGCCGACGACCGATGAACCCGCGTTGGCGCCGGTGTCATCCTTCAGACGCTGGAGCGCCATCTCCATGCGAGTAGAGTTGCCGAAATCCTGACGCTTGTTGACCGTATTGCCGTAGGTGAAAACCGAAACCTCGTCGAAGGGACCGAAAGCGCCGCCCAGCGCCGAAAACGTCGTGTTGACTTTGCGGAGAGCTGGCTCGGGCAGGCCCTGATCGACGATAAGGGCGGTCGAGAGCGGGAAAGGATCGCTGGTGAAGAAAGTCAGTTTTTGCAGCGAGCCATCTTCGTAGATGGTGAAATCCTTAGCCAGCAAACCGTCCACCATCTTACCTTCGTTGTCTTTCACCGTCACTGGAACCGTGACGAAGTTGACGGTCTTGGTCAGGGTCATTAACTGATCGGCGCCGCTCTCACCCCCCTGCGGCACGCTTCCGGCGGGAACCGTCTTGATTTCCCGCGAACCGGGAGGGGGCGGCTGAGGATTGGTCTGGCCGGGAGCCGATTGCTGTCTGGCGCCGCGAGTATTTGCCGGCTGCTCCGGGTTCTCACTGGAGGAAGGTTCTCCCTGATCGTTTGCGCTGGCCGGCGGAGGCACATTCACGTTGGGCACCGGCGCGTTGTTCTGGGGCGTTGGTGCGTCGGGCAGCTTCTGGTCCTGCGCGATTAGAGCCGCTGTGCCAAGCGCAAGGACCGCCGTTAGAAGGGCGCCTCTGATGCAGGAGCTCAAGGGGCGAGAGAACATGGAATTGGTTTGTCTCCAGGGTTTGCCAGAGCTTAGCACAAGTATACCCGTAGTCGCGTTTCTCAGCCCATCGCCCATTTGGGCCACCCTGCACTAAAATGGATACATCCGACAAGAAAGAGTAGCTATGCAGCTTCCCAGGTTACGTCAGTGTGTCAAGGTTGCAGCTCTGCTGGTGATTGGATGCTTGTGTCTTTCGGCGCAGTCGCAAAATCCGCCGGCCCAGCAACAGCAAAACCAGCAGCCGTCCAACCAGGACGATCTACAGACCTTCAAGGCCGAAGTCAACGTCGTCAACTTGTTCTACAACGTCAAGGACAAGCACGGCATGCTGATCCCCAACCTGACGAAGGACGACTTCCAGGTCTTTGAGGACGGCAAGCCGCAGACCGTCAAGTACTTCTCGGCGGAGTCGAACCAGCCGCTGACCCTGGGCATCATGATCGATACCAGCGCCAGCCAGACGCGGGTGCTGGACATCGAGCAGGAAGCCTGTACGCAGTTTCTGAAGGCCGTGCTGCGCGATAAGGATCTTGCGTTCGTTATCAACTTTGACGTCGATGTCGATCTGGACCAGGACTTCACCAACAATGTTCGCGACCTTGCTCACGCCTTGAACAAGATGCAGATCAATGCTGGCATGGGCGGCGGTCCGCCGGGACTCGGCGGCGGCCCGATTCCCACCACGCCGCGCGGCACGCTCCTGTATGACGCGATTTATCTTGGCGCCGACGAGAAGTTGAAAAACGAAGTTGGCCGCAAGGCGATGATCATCTTCACCGATGGTGAAGACCAGGGCAGCCGGTTGCGGATCCAGGATGCGATTGAAGCAGCGCAGAAAGCCGATGCGATTTGCTACGTCATCCTGATCGCGGATCGCGGATTTTATGGCGGCTTTGGCTACAGTGGTGACTCCGAGATGCACAAGCTGGCGGAGGCGACCGGAGGCCGCGTCATTGAGGTGGGCAACAAGCAGGACAAGCTGAAAGCCGCGTTCGACCAGATCCAGAACGAGCTGCGCAGCCAATACAACATCGGCTACACGCCGACCAACAACAAGCTGGACGGAAGCTATCGCAAGCTCCAGATCAAGGCCAAGGGCGATTACAAGATCCAGGCGCGGCAAGGGTATTACGCTATCGCAAGGGACTAAGGCGCGGCATCAGTATCGGACAGTTCTTCCAGTCGGCTGCGAAGATAATCCCAGTTCGGCTGGAATTCGTTTCTCGTCGATTGCGCCGCACGATCGGCTTGTTGCTCCTCGTATCCAGCTCTCCACCAGAGAAAAATCGAAAGCGCCGCGAAGAAAAGGCAGAGGTAGAAGCTGGGATACCCGAGGTAAGCGCTGAAGGCGGCCAAGCACATGACCAGCCAGGAGCCGAAATACCGCCGGTAGCGCAGCTCGGCGCGTCGCTTCGCTGTTTCCAGTTGATTCCACTCCCAGAGCTGCGCCTTGGCCATCTCCAGGCGTAAACGCTCGGCATCATCGGCGCTCAGCGATGCCGGCGTTATTAACTCGCCGTTGTCGGAAGACAGCACGAGCTGGCAGCCATCCAACACCAACTGCAATCCAACGATCTCGGTGCGCACAGCGGGACTATCCAATGGTGGTTCTCCTCAGCCAGGCCTGATGCCAACAAAGCATCGTGGCCCAGCCGCTAACCTTGATCGCCTACGGCACGAGCACGTGAGCGTCGCGCGAGCGAAGCGAGCGGTCAAAGGTAACCAGCTTTAGACCCGCGGCGGACGCAAAGGCCAGCAGATAGGCATCGGCCCAGACTTTGGGCGAACGGCTCGGCAATCGCGAGCGCGCGCGGAATTCTGCTTCCAGTCCAGCGGGTTCAGCAACGGAAGCGATTCTGCAGTCAGCCACGGCCCGATCCCAGAGACTCCAGGCGCCCGCCATTGTTTGAGTGTCACGGCCCATAACCGATTCTGTGGTGAGTAGTCTGAGGACTGCGACTTGGGTGAAGCTGCAATAGAAGAACTCCCCGTCCTCGGCTTGCTCGAACCACTGCCGCGCGACACCCGAATGCGTGTGTCTGTCCCAGATAAGGGCCATCCACACGTTGGCATCAAGGAAATTCAATCCCGCCATAGATTTGTTCGTTGGTCAGATTCACTTTTGGTCCCTTTGACTTGATAAGAGGAAATCGCACTCTTTTTGTGCGAGGGCGCTCTTCCTGCTCCAGCACGGCCTTCACTCCAGTGATAACCAGTTGGCGCACGGAGCTGCCCTTTGTGGCGGCACGCTGCTTCAGCTTGCGATAGAGAGGAGCCGGAATGTCCACTGTGGTACGAACGGAACCCTGTTTCATGTTCGTAGTATGCCATAAATATGGCACAGATGCTTTTGGCCAGATGCGAATGATGCTAAGTCCGCCGGCGTCAGATATCCTTCTTCCCCACCACCGCAATCCCCAGCTCCTTCAATTGCCGATCGCTCACGGGCGTGGGCGCGTCCATCATCAGGTCGACCGCCTTCGCCGTCTTGGGGAAAGGAATTACCTCGCGCAGGCTGTCGGCGCCGGCGAGGATCATGACGATGCGATCCAGGCCCAGCGCAATGCCACCGTGCGGCGGCGTGCCGTATTGCAGCGCTTCGAGGAAGAAGCCGAAGCGCGCCTGCTGCTCTTCCGGAGACATTCCCAGCGCCTTGAAGATTTTCGACTGAATGTCCTGGCGGTGAATACGGATGGAGCCGGAGCCAAGCTCGGTGCCGTTGAGCACGACGTCATAGGCGAGCGCCCGCACCGCGCCGGGATCGCTTTCCAGCTTGTCCATGTCATGCTCATGCGGCGAGGTGAAAGGATGGTGCGCGGCATTCCAGCGGCCTTCGGCCTCGTCCCACTCGAACATGGGAAAGTCGGTGACCCACAGAAAGCGGAAGTTGCCGTGCTTGAATGCGCCGTGGCGCTCGGCGTACTTCTGCGCCAGCGCAAGACGCAATTGTCCGGCGGCAGCATAGATCGCATAGGCCTGCTGGCGAGCCTTGGCTCCGCTGGCAGATTCTGTGCGCTTAGCTCCCGCCACAACGACGAGCAAGTCGCCCGGATTCGGCTTGGCGAGCTCGCGAATCTTCGCGGTCGCTTCGGGGAATGACTTCTCCAGCCGCTTGATGTCCTCGAAGACCTTGGCGTCTTTGCGATCGCCGAACATGGTTTTGATCTCATCACGCTCTTTGCGCGACAAGTCGCCGACTTTGGGGATCACGATCGCGACGACCGGAAGCTCGGCATCGACATGCAACGTCTCCAGATTCTCCGCTGCGAACGCCGCGTGCACGTCGGCCATGCAAGGAATGCGCAGGTCCGGCTTATCGATGCCGTAGAGGCGAATCGCCTGGTCGTAGCTCATCTGCGGAAACGGCGTGTGCAGATCGACACCGATTGTCGAGAGCGCCGCCTTCAGAAAACCTTCGACGACGTGAAAGACCATCTCTGGCCGGGCGAAGCTGATCTCGAGATCGATTTGCGTGAACTCGGGCTGGCGATCGGCGCGCAGGTCTTCGTCGCGGAAGCAGCGCACGATCTGGAAATACTTGTCGAAGCCCGAGATCATCAGGATCTGCTTGAATATCTGCGGCGATTGCGGCAGCGCGTAGAACTCGCCGGGATAGACGCGGCTGGGGACGAGGTAATCGCGCGCGCCTTCGGGCGTGGAACGCGTCATGAACGGCGTCTCGATTTCATAGAAGCCTTGCGAGTTCAGGTGATCGCGAATGGCGATGGCAACTTTGTGGCGCAGCTGAATGTTGCGCTGCATCTCCGGTCGGCGCAGGTCGACATAACGATATTTCAGGCGTACCTCTTCGTTGGCCAGTACCGTGTCGGCGGGCGTGAAGGGAAGGGGCTTGCAATCGTTGAGCAGGCGCAAGTTGATCGGCGACGACTTCGATTTCGCCGGTCGCGATATTTTTGTTGACCGTGCCCTGATCGCGCAGCTTCACATGGCCGATGACGGCGAGCACAAATTCAGAGCGCACGTTAGTTGCTTTGTCGTGCGCGGCGCCGGAGTCGGCGGTGACGACCACCTGCGTGATTCCGGTCCGATCGCGCAGGTCGAGGAAGATCAGGTTGCCGAGGTCGCGGCGCTTGTTTACCCAGCCCATGAGCACAACGTTCGAGCCGGCGTCGGAGGCGCGCAGCTCACCACACATATGAGTACGTTTGAGATCGCCTAAGAAGTCGAGCATGATGTCCTTGCGAGCAATTAGCAATTAGCGATTAGCAATTAGCCGTTGGCATTTAGCACTTGGCATTTAGCCACAGCGCGTCGCCGTCGGATGCGACGTACTAAGTGCCAAATGCCAAATGCCAAATGCTAATTGCTGATTTCTATTTTCGCAGGTATTCGGCGAGTTTGGCGCGGGGGACCTGCACTTGTTCGCCGCTGGCGAGGTTTTTCACCGTGAACTGATGGGCAGCTACTTCGTTTTCGCCGACGATCACGATGTGTTGTGCGCCGGCTTTTTCGGCCAACTCAAAGGATTTCTTCAGGCGGAAATTTTCGTCGCCGAGATCGGTGGCGATGCCGGCTCGGCGGAGTTCGCGGGCCAACTTCAAAGCATGCTTGTTCATGCCCGCGCCTAATGGAGCGACGAAGGCTTGAATCTTCGCTGTGGGCTGTTCGCCTTGCGATTGCAGCGCCAGGATGAGACGGTCCTCGCCGATGGCGAAGCCGATGCCGGGGGCTTTCGGGCCGTCGAGCGATTCGGAGAGGCCGTCGTAACGCCCACCACCCAGAACCGCGCTCTGCGCGCCGAGACCGCCGTGCGTGAACTCGAAAGTCGTACGAGTGTAGTAGTCGAGACCACGGACCATGCGCTCGTTGATGGAGTAAGGAACGCCGACGGCATCCAGCATCGCGCGGACTTCGGCGAAGTGCTGACGGCAAGGCTCGTCGAGATATTCGCTGATCTTGGGAAGCTTCTCGATGATGGGCTGGTCTTCCGAAACTTTGCAGTCGAGCACGCGCAACGGATTGGTCTCGGCGCGGCGCTGACAGTCGGCACACATCTGATGCACGACGGGCTGCAACGCCTCGCGCAGAGCCTTGTTATAACGCGCGCGATCTTCGGCGCAGCCGACTGAATTCAGCTGGAGGTTCCAGTCGCGGAGGCCAACTTCATCGAGCAGAGTCGCCAGCATCTCCAGCACTTCGGCATCGCGAGCCGGCGATTCGCTACCGGCACTCGGAGGGCCAATGATCTCCGCGCCGATCTGATAGAACTGGCGGTAACGTCCCTTCTGCGGGCGCTCGCGACGGAACTGCGGGCCGATGTAGTAGAGCTTCTGGAGCGTGCCCTTCTTGTCGAGCCCATGCTCGATGTAGGCGCGAACAACGCCGGCGGTGTTCTCCGGCCGCAGGGTCAGCGATTGCGCCTTCTCGCTTTGGGCGCGCGCCTTGTCCTCCCAGGTGAACATTTCCTTGGAGACGATGTCGGTTTCTTCGCCGACGCTGCGCGAGAACAGCGCGGTGTCTTCGAAGACGGGAGTGCGGATCTCGTGATAGTTGTAGCGCGCGAAGAGGTCGCGCACTTTGGCCTCGACGCGATTCCATAAGTCGGTGTCGGGCGGGAGAAGATCACGAGTTCCGCGGACGGCTTTGATCATCAGTTTCGAGTTTCAAGTTTCGAGTTTCAAGTTGGCAATTAGCAATTAGCCAAAACCGCGTTTGAGGAGCAGGGGCTAAAGCCCGCACTTGCGTTGCTCCGTTCGGCACGACCAAGGTCGTGCCCTGTTACAAACCAAGCGATTTACGAAGGAGCCGCTCCTAACTGCCAGCCGCCAAGTGCTAAATGCTAAGTGCTAAGTGCCGCTCTTACCACTTCTTCATTTCTTCCAGGTACTGCTCGCGGTAGCCCTGATAGTTGCGGCCGTATTGCAGGATCATTTCCTGATCCTGGCATCGCTCAGCCGCTTGCGGAATTTGCCGGGCACGCCCATCCACAGCGAGCCCGGCTCGACGATGGTTCCTTCCGGAATCAGCGTGCCGGCGGCGATGATGGAACCTGTGCCGATGCGCGCTCCGTTCAGGATGACGACTCCCATACCGATGAGGCAGCGGTCTTCCACGACGCAACCGTGCAGCGTGACCGAATGGCCGACCGTGACCCAGTCGCCGACGATCACCGGCCACTTGTTCAGCATGCCGTGCAGCACGCTGCAATCCTGAATGTTGCTGTGGGCGCCGACGCGGATGGAATGGACGTCACCGCGCAGCACGGCATTCATCCAGACGCTGGCGTTCTCACCCAGCACCACGTCGCCGATCAGTTGCGCCGACTCGTCCACGTAGCAGGTGCGCGGGATGGTCGGGGTTATACCTTTATAGGAGCGAATCATCGTTTCTCGTTCAACGTTTATCGTTCAAACAGCCACGGCATAGGAGACGTCAGCGGTCGACGCGGCAACCTTTCGAACTTACCATGCGAACTCGGGCCAGCGAAAGGAGACTGGGGCGGCGATCCGAGACGACTCCAAGCGAGCGTCAAAATGCGCCACCGCGCGGGAGCGATCCGGCGTAAACCGTCCTAAGTATGTGATTTTAAATGGTGAAGGCCGTTACGTTGGAATCTACCACTTTGTCGGGATGGGCAGTTGCCCAGCTTTGCGGTAAAACACACTGAGCGCCACTTCGCAGTAAGGCTGGCAGGCTCGATCCAATGTGTGAGCAAGCGTTTGCAGATGGCAGTTCGCGGTTGACGATCAATCAGCAAGTGGGAGCAACGGTGAGCTGGATGAGGGCCCTCGGTCCCAAAACGGTCCTTTGTGTAGATGACGAAAAGGTTGGATTGCGCGTCCGCAAGATCATGCTGGAGACCCACGGCTTCAAGGTCTTGACTGCCAGCAGCGGATTGCAAGGGCTTGCTGTTTTCGACGAAAACGAGATCGACCTGGTGGTGCTCGATTTCTATATGCCAGGACTCGATGGCGGACAGGTTGCGGCCGAGATGCGCCGCCGCCGTCCCCAGGTGCCGATCATCTTTTTGTCGGCGTACTTTTCGCTTCCCCCTGCGGCGCTGGAATTGGCCAATGCCTTCATTACCAAGGGCGACCCGCCCGACGTGCTGATTCAGAAGATCGAACAGCTGGTGTAGAACCGGCTTGTGCCACAGTTCCCGCGAAAAGCAGGTACTTCGACTGCGCGTCCGCCCGCCGCAACCGCAGCGGCGGAAAGGCAAAAGCGCGGACGTTCCGCTCAGGATGACAAAAATCAAAGAGAGAGCGCGCTTGTCGGTACGACTAGCGTGAGAACCGTGTCGTCCCCGGGGGACTCTGGTTTCCCTTCCTACTCTACCCAGGACTCCGCTGCGCTCCGTCCTGGGCTATCATGCCACGCGCCTGCGGCGCTCTGGTTCTTGAAGCCTCTTACTCCACAGCCGGGAAGAAAGCCAGTTTCCACGCAGACACTAAAGTCATCCTCGGGATGACGAATCAAAAGGCAAACCTCCTCGGGATGACAAATCAAAAGGGAAACGTATCTGCACGCCTGAACAGGCTACCAAGAAACTGATAACGCGACTCGCGTGTCGTCGGCTGAAGCCGACTCTCTTCTTATCGGAAAGCTGTGACGCGGGCCTGAAGGCCCGCACTACCCACGCCCGCACTACCCACACCCGCACCATCTACACCAAAACTAGTACTTCGGCATCTTGGGATCGATGCGCTCGGCCCAGGCGTTGATGCCGCCGGCGAGGTTGTGGACGCGGGTGAATCCTGCCTGCTTGAGGAAGTCGACGGCTTTGGCGCTGCGGCCGCCCATCTTGCAATGGACGACGATCTCGCGCGCGGAGTCGAGCTCGCCGACGCGCTTGGGTAGATCGTTGAGCGGGATGAGATGCCCGCCGAGGTTGCAGATCTGGAATTCGTTGGGCTCGCGGACGTCGAGCACGAAGAGGTCGTCGCCGGCATCGAGGCGCTGCTTCAGTTCTTCCGGTGTCATGTCCTCGATGTTAGCAGTTGCCGGCTTTTCCGCACCACGTACACCGCAGAATTGCTCGTAGTCAATCAGCTCGGTCACCGTAGGATGGTCGCCGCAGACCGGGCAGTCGGCGTTCTTGCGCACCTTGAGCTCGCGAAAGCGCATGCTGAGCGCGTCGACCATCAACAGGCGCCCGATCAGCGATTCGCCGGAGCCGAGAATGAGCTTGATGGTTTCTGTCGCCTGAATCACGCCGACCAAGCCGGGCAGAATTCCCAGCACACCGCCTTCGGCGCAGGAGGGCACGACGCCGGGCGGAGGCGGCTCGGGATACAGGCAGCGATAGCATGGGCCGTCTTTTGTGGCGAAGACGCTGGCTTGGCCCTCGAAGCGAAAAATGGAGCCGTAGACATTTGGCTTGCCGAGCAGCACGCAGGCGTCGTTGACAAGATAGCGGGTGGCGAAGTTGTCGGTGCCATCGACCACGATGTCGAAGTCGCGAATGATCTCGAGAGCATTAGTGCTGGTGAGTCGCGTCTCAAACCTGCGCAGGTCGATGTTGGGATTGATGGCGGCGATGGTTTCGGCGGCGGAGTCGAGCTTGCTGCGGCCGACATCGTTGGTTCCGTGGATGATCTGGCGCTGCAAATTTGTCAGGTCGACAATATCGAAATCGACAATGCCGAGCGTGCCAACGCCTGCGGCGGCGAGATAAAGCGTGACGGGCGATCCCAGGCCCCCGGCGCCGACACACAGAACTCTAGCCTGCTTCAGCTTGAGCTGACCCTCCATGCCGACCTCGGGCAGGAGGAGATGGCGCGAGTAGCGCAGGATCTCGTCGTTGTTCAGACTTGCGGTCGGATTGGCGGGGTCGGACGACATTGGGATGTAAGAATTCTAGATGATTCGGCGAATCGCTTGGGAAACTCAAAAGCAGATCCCTCGTCGGCCTGAAGGCCTCCTCGGGATGACAACAATAGAAAGACTTGCACGGCACAGCTAAAGCTGTGTCTCTTCAATCGCTTTCTCGGGAATAGCAGGTCCTTCGACTGCGCGCCCGCACGACTCGCAAAAGAGCGAGTCGTGAAAATCAGGCGGGCGCTGCGCTCAGGATGACAAAGTTTGAAAAGGACATAGATCGGTACGACTGAAGTGTCCGCATGAGAACCCTGCCGCCGCTTACGCGGCTCGGCTCGATCTCCCACATTAGCCGGCGCTTACGCGCCGGGCTCACTTCATGCCGCCGCTGCGCGGCTAGATATGCGCCCAATCTTGGTCTCTTCCGCCCACCGAAATTTCGCGAAGCGAGTTCTCACGCAGACTCTGAAGTCGTGCCGTGACTCAGGTCCTCCGACCCAGAGTTTTGAAGCGCCCTGTGAAACTGGCTGAAAAAGTCTAAGAGCAGATCCCTCGTCGGTCTGAAGTGTCTGCGTGAGAACGCTGTCGTCCCCGGGGGACTTGGATCATTTTCCCATTTCACCCAGCATTCCGCTTCGCTCCATGCTGGGCTATCATGCCACGCGCCTGCGGCGCTCTGGTTTTTCAAGCCTCCTACTCCACAGTCTGGAAGAGAAGCCAGTTCTCACGCAGACACTGAAGACCTCCTTGTGATGACAAGAATGAGAGGGCTTACCCATCAGGGCGGCGTTTGCCGGAGAATGTGTTAATCCCAGAGGTATTACCTGCTGTCATAGCTCGCTGGAATCCGTTAAGATAGAGGAAACAGCCACCGTCCCAGGTTTATAGGGTAGTAACGCCATCCTCGTCTAATCTCAAGCGCATCAATACGATCAGGAGCACCGTGTGTCTCCCTTTCTGCCCATGAAGGAAACTTCGCGCGAGGTGGTGATCGAGGTCACTCGCAGGCTCCAGCCATGGTTTCCGGAAATTACCGCGGCCTGGAGACAGAAGATGTTCGGCGAGTTCAGCTTCGACGGCCGGGCCATGGCTGCGCTGGAGCGGTTGACCATCGGCACGGGATTCTCCATCTTCTCGCAAACCGATTTCGCGTCGTTCTATGAGAGCCTGCAGCACTTTGGCAAGCGCCTGGCGAAACTGAAGGTGAGCGCGCGGGCGGTGGCGCGTTCGCTGCAAATTTATCAGAACTTGATCGATTCGTATTTGGAGCGCATCTTTCCGCCCGATCGGCTGCCGCAAGTGATGGCGGCGATGGAGACGTTGTCGTGGGCCAGCTACGTGGCCGTATCGGCAGCTTACGCGGACGCGCAGAAGATTGAGGCGGAGACGTTGCTGGCGGTGCTGGATGCCGAACTCTCGGCGGGGAGTCTGAATGCGCTTTTGGAACGGGTGCTGCACATCGCAACGCATACGTTCAATGCGAATCTGGGATTGATTCTGCTCAAGGACGCCGATCAACAGCTGCTGCGCGTGCAGGCGCAGGTGGGATTTCCTGACGCGCTGGATGGCTTGAGCTCGGAGACGCCCGTTGGTGAAGGCTTTGCCGGGAAGATTGCGTTGACCGGCGAGCCCGCGATCCTGCCCGATCTGCGAATCTTCAGCGACACACTGGGACCGTTTCTACAGGGCAGAGCCAAAGCGCTGTGGGGCGTACCGCTGAAGTCGAACGAGGTCGTGATTGGCGTGCTGGTGATTGGCTTCTCGCGGCCGTATGACTGGCTGCCGACAGAGCGCGAGTTGCTGCGCGCGGTTGCGGATCGCTCGGCGCAGGCGATCGACCGGGCGGGAATGACCGATGCGCTGCGCGAGCGCGAGACGCGCATCGCGGAATTATCCGGCCATCTGCTGCATGTTCAGGAAGAAGAGCGCAAGCGCATCAGCCGCGAGCTGCACGATGAGACGGGACAGGGGTTGATGGTGATCCGCCTGTACCTGGGGATGTTGGAAAGCAGCGTCAGCGCTCGCAATGCGCGCTTGAAGATTCGCGAGACGCTGGAGGTTGTGGACCGCACCATCGAGGGCATACGCCGGATTATCGGGCGCCTGTCGCCACTGGTATTGCAGGAGCTCGGCCTGATTGCAGCGGTGCGAAAGGAGGCCAAAGATCTTGCGAAGAACGCCGGAGTGAAAGCGCGAGTCACGGTCTCGCCGGACTTCGGACGTTTGCCGGCAGCGCTGGAGACGGCCATCTACCGGATTGTTCAGGAGGCTTTGCACAACGTGGCCAAGCATGCCAGCGCTACTACTGTGACCATCGATCTGAAGCAGGAGGGGGATTTGGTGAAACTGGTGGTGGAGGACGATGGGGTGGGGATTTTGCCGAAGCCCAACGCCGCGCGCCAGACCTTTGGCATGACCGGCATGCGCGAACGCATGGCGAATGTTGGCGGAAAGATGCGGGTGACCTCGACCCGAGGCAAGGGAACTCGCATCGAAGTAAGTGCGCCAGTGCCGAATCATGCCATGAGCGTGGATCAGGAATTAGCCTCTGGCCGAACGGGCGCCGCAGCGTGGGGCGCATGAACAACATCGCCGCAGAGCGATGGAAAGCTGGAGTAACGATGCCAAGAATTCGATGTCTGTTGGTGGATGATCACACGTTGTTCCGGCAGGGAGTACGCCGCCTGCTGGAAACTGAGAGCGATTTTGAAGTTGTGGGCGAGTCGCCGGATGGAGGCGACGCGGTGGAGAAGGCGCGCGAACTGCGCCCCGACGTGGTCCTGATGGATATCGGGATGCCAGGGTTGTCGTCGTTTGAAGCCACCCGGCACATCAAGAAGAATCGGCCGGAGACCAAGGTCTTGTTCCTGACGATGTATGAAGACGAGGATTATCTGGTGCAGTGCCTGGAAGTTGGCGCGGCCGGCTACGTGCTAAAGGACACGCCGGCGCCGCAGCTGGTGAGCGCGGTTCGTGACGTCTACAAGGGCGGGAAGTATCTGAGCTCGCAGGTGCTGGGCAAGCTGGTGGAGGATTTTCGCGCGCGCGTGCGCGATGCCCGGATGCGGCCGCGTATGGCGACCTTGACGCCGCGCGAACGCGAGATTCTGAAGCTGCTGGCGGAAGGAAATTCAGTGAAGGAGATTGCGGTGCTGCTGGGATTGAGCGTCAAGACAGTCGAGGCGCACAAGTTCAACTTGATGCGCAAACTCGACATCCATAACAAAGCTCAGCTGGTGACGTACGCGATTCAGAAGAAGATCATCAAGGTGCCGGTGAATCAGTAAGGCGGGTTGGTCTAGAAATACAGTGGAACACGAAGTACATCTTGAGCCGTCCCAGAGTCGCTGATAGAGTCAGAGAGGTAGAGGACATTAAGATGGCTATCGATCGTATCACTATAGATCCCGCCGTGATGGGCGGTAAGCCCTGTATCCGTGGGATGCGGGTTACTGTGGGAACCATCGTGGGCATGCTGGCAGAGGGCCATAGCATGGCCGAGATCCTCAAGCTGTATCCCTACCTTGAAGCAGAAGACATTACTCAAGCTCTGTCTTATGCAGCTCTCCGCTCGGAAGAGCGCGAAATCGATCTAAAACTCGCGTGAGGATTCTGGTCTCGCCTTGAGCCGCTGGCGAATTACCTGTTTCAGTTCACTCCCGAATTCGACTGGATGTTGGGCATGGCCTGCTTTTCGGGCGGGCGCATCAGGCCGAAATTCTGCAGGTAAGCCACGGTGCGTTGCGCCGCGCCATCGAAGGTCAACTGACAGTTCACGAACTGGGTGTTCTCCCAGGTGACATCGCCTCCACCGTATACCAGCTTGCATTCGGTGAGGATGCAATTGATGAAGCGCTTGTCGTCCATATACACGGTGATGCCCTGAGGATTGCCAGTTCTCCAAAACCTGCATGATGGGTTTCCCTTCGATGATCTCGGAGAACAGAATACATCGTCAGGCGTTGGCGAGGGCAATTGGCGCGGCCGGGTAGAAAAATAGGGCAGGGTGAAGCCTGCCCTATCGAGAGCGAACACCAAATCTGATTACAGGGATTGAGGGCTGGCCATGCCGCTTTCCGTGCCGGTCGGCCGGGTGGCTTCCTCGACGGTGGAGCGGGCGCGGCCCATAGCGCGCTCAGCCGTAGTTCGGATGGTCTCGACGCCACGCTGCACACGATCGCGATTCTCTTCGTAGGTCTCGCGTGCCGAGTTCGCCAGGTCGTTAGCGCGATCCGTGAGATTGTTGCGCGTCTCTTCGCCGCTCATGGGTGCAAACAGCAGGCCGAGGCCAACCCCCACCCCCAGCCCGATCAGGAAATTTCTCATACCGTCCTCCAAGAATGATCGAATTATGATGCAAAACGGCCCGGAGCAAGAAGGCCATCGCTGTAGTGAGATGCCGGGGAAGGGAAGGGGAGTTTGCTTGGCAGGATGGAAGTGGCATTGTGCCGTCCCTAAAGGGACTCGGGTTGTTTATTGATGCCTACCCAGCACTCCGCCTGCGGCTGCGTGCTGGGCTATCTTGTTGCCGTCCCGCTACGCGGGACTCGGATGTGCCTCGTTCGTCCGGTGATGCCGAACGCGCCAATTTGCTTGGGCTAAGGAAACAGCAGATCCCTCGTCGGGCTAAAGCCCTCCTCGTGATGACAACTCGAACCGCATAGGCGGATGCGTCGAATCTCGTGATGCGCGGCGGCGACAAACAGCAGATCCCTCGTCGGGCTAAAGCCTTCCTCGTGATGACAACATTCCAACTCGTACAGCACAGGCGGATCCAGGTCTCTTAGTGGCGCGCGGCGCTGCTTCACTCCACATGCCCGCGGCTACAGCGTGCGCTTGAACAGCGCGGTGGCGATGGTGATCATGATGGCCGCGGAAACTGTGAGGTAGACGAGATCCATGCGGATGGCGACGAAGCCTGCGTCTTTCAGCAGCAGCGCCTTGAAGGCGTGCACCGCATAGGTGAAGGGATCGATGTAGGCGATCCAGCGCAGCCAGGTCGGAAAGGCCTTGATGGGATAGATGGAGCCGGCGGGGAAAAACAGCAGGGTGTTGAGGATGCCGAAAGTGGCACGCGGCACCAGCGGATCTTCGACGCGCACCATCATGAGGAACATCATGGTGTTGAAAGTCAACGCCGTGGCCACGATCACCAGGAACACCCACAGCATGTTTTGCACGGTGAAGATCGATCCCAGCCCGCAGAGCAGCGACCCTAGCGCAGTAATGACGATGCCGGCCATGATGGCTTTGATCGCACCGGCGATGTTGAGCCCGGCGACCAGTTCGAACTTGGTGATCGGCGTTACCAGATAACCTTCGTGCACACCGCGGGCTTTGTCGTCGATGTACAACATGCCGCCGCCGATCATCACTGAGACGAACATGGCCAGCGTGATTGAACCCGGCAGCAGATACTTCATGTACTCGGTGTAGGGATAGAGCTCGACGGTATCGAGGGTGATCTGCTGCAAAATGCGCGAAGGCGAGACATCGGGATTGTTCAGCGCCTGCACCAGGCTGGCAAATTCGTCTTCCAGCGTGGAGCTCATGATGTTGTCGGTGTTGTCGACGATGAGCGCGATGCGGGGATGATTCTGCTCGTAGACGCGGCGCGAGTACTCCGGCGGAATGATGATGGCGCCGTCGAGACGGCCGGTGCGCACGTCCTCCATGGCCTGTTTGTCGCTGTCGTAGGGAATGGGAGTGAAGGTATGTGCGTTGGACTGGACCGCGGCCAGAGCTTCCCGAACTTTCACGGCTTGCGTGCCGCGGTCCTGATCGACGACGCCGAGGCTCGCGTTCTTGATCTTGCCACCAAAGGCGTTGCCCAGCACGATGAGCTGCACCAGAGGAAACACCATCGCCACCAGCATCAGCGCCGGCGAGCGGAAGAATTTGCGCAGTTCGCGCTCGACAATGGCCCACATTCGATTCATAAGCGATTAAACCCCGGAGTGTCGCCGGCTAAACAGGCTGCTGAAAAAGGAACCAAGCTAGTAATTTCAAGCGTTCCGGGGAACGAAGGTTCAATCACTTACGGCCGAATTTTCGCTCGAAATGCCACGAAAAAGACTTTTTCAGCAGCCTGTAAAGCCGGCTCTCTTTTCTTGGGGCAAGCTACCCAGCACTCCGCGCCAAAACCGGGCGCTGCGTGCTGGGCTGTCTTGCCGCCGTCCCGCGGGGCGGGACTCGGTTCTGCGTGCGATCAGCGTCGGCTCGACAGCGGCAGTTGGCCGCTCTCTGAACCTAGTTCTCCAGCAGCCTGCAAAGTCGTGCCCTGACGCCTGCCCGCGAACGAGGACGTTTTCCGCACTTTCCGCGGAAAGCAGATCCCTCGTCGGGCTGAAGCCCTCCTCGTGATGACAAAATCAAAACTCGCGACGGCACAGCTAAAGCTGTGCCCTTTCAAAGCCACACGCCCTTTCAAAGCAACACAACCCAGCATCATGGCCGCATTCCGGGGCTCCGTCGTGGCCGCATTCCGGGGCTCCGTCGTGGACGCATTCCGGGGCTCCATCATGGCCGCATCCCTGGGCGGTCGGGCATGATGAAGCTGAAGGCTTTCACCTGCTCGTCACGCAGCTGCCGTCCCGTGAAGTGAACGAAGACATCGTCCAGGGTGGTGTTTTGTACCGAGAGCGATTTCACCTGCACGTTGGAGCGCACGGCCAGCTCGACCAGTTCGGTCGTAGTCTTGGAGCCGTTGCTGGTGAGGATGCGATACATGTTCGCTGCCTCTGGCTGCACCGAGGTCACGTCGTCGAGCTTTTCAAGTTCGCTTTGCCAATCGGCCGGCGCGTTGAGGAACTGCGCCTCGATGACGTTGGTTCCCGGCACACTGGCTTTCAGCGCGGCGGGCGAGTCGAGCGCGACCAGCTTGCCGTGATCGACGATGGCGATGCGATCGCACAGGCGGTCGGCTTCGTCCATGTAATGCGTGGTGATCAGGATGGTGAGGTCGCGACTGTTCTTGATGTTGGTCAGCATCTCCCAGACCGCGACGCGCGAGACGGGATCGAGACCGGTGGTCGGCTCGTCGAGAAAGAAAATTTTCGGCGAATGGACGAGGCCGCGCGCGATCTCCAGACGCCGCCGCATGCCGCCGGAGAGCGTCTTGGTTTGCGCGTGACGCCACTTCTGCAAATCGACCGTGGTCAGCAGTTCGTCGATGTTGCGCTTGCGATGTTCGGCGTCGACGCCGTAGAGCTTGGCGTAGATGTTGAGATTCTCTTCGACGGTGAGATCGATGTCGCTGGTGAGCGCTTGCGGGATCACGCCCATGCAGCGCCGTGCGTTGTCGGGCTGTTTGGAGACGTCGAAGCCGTTGATCAGCGCGCGCCCGGCGGTGATGGGCAGCAGGGTCGTCATCATGCGAATGAGCGTGGACTTGCCCGCCCCGTTGGGACCGAGCAGGCCGAAAATCTCGCCCTGAGGGACGTTGAAGGAGACATCGTCGACCGCCGTGAAGTCGCCATACTTCTTCGTGATGTGGTCGACGACGATGGCGTTGCCGCTGGGCGGGTCGGGACAGCCGTCGGCAGTCACGGTCGTTGTCGGTTTGAACCAGGTCATTTCTTAGCCATGTTTTGTAACAGGGCACGACTTCAGTCGTGCCGCCATTGCGTCCATTAAGAAATCAGGGGGCTTTAGCCCCGGCGGCATTGCACCGTGTTAAATAGTTGAAGCAAAACGGGAACTCACCCGGTGTATCCACCAAGCCTCTTCGCACCGGATTCTGGGCGATGTATTCTCGATGGCGTGCAAAGCTCTCTTGATCTTTCACCCGCAACTCCCAAAATCCACGCTGCCAAACTTCACCGGCATATCCATGTTCCTTCTTGACACGATAAGAAAATCCACCCTTGATCAACTGCATTGCTTTCTCGATCGTTAGCTGACCTGAAAGCGTGATGAGCAAATGCACGTGATCGGGCATGACAACGAAGTCATGCACTTTGAATTTGCCCTCGCGAGCGTGCGACCGCAGCACGTCAACCAACAAGCTCGCATTTTGCTCGGACTGCAGTAGGGCGCGCCCCATGCTGGTCTTCGTGGTTACGAAGAAGGTACGAGACTGGCTGAGTATTCGGCCGCTCTCAGTATGTCGTGAAGGTTTCGCCATAGTTCGGGGCTAAAGCCCCTCAGAATCTATTTACGCATCGGTTACGGCACGACCAAGGTCGTGCCCTGTTACAAGGCACTTCTCTATCCGGGGCTAAAGCCCCCAGAATTTATTTACGCATCGTGTTACGGCACGACTAAAGGTCGTGCCCTGTTACAAAACAGAAGTCGTGGCCCGATACAAAGCATCACTTCGCGATCCACGATTCACCCAAGTCATTGCCGGCCCTTTCCCAGATCCTTGGGCAGCAGGACTTCGGCGGTCATGCCGGGAACCAGGGCGCCGTCGGGATTGTCGACCTTCAGCTTCAGGCCAATGGTCTTGATGTCGCGCTTGCGGCGGCTGACGTCGCGCTGGGTGGCGTAGTCGCCTTCGACCCCTTTGAAGATCACGACACCATCGATCGGCTTGCCCTCAGGCAATCGCACCTGGAGACGGTCGCCCTGTGCGACGAAGCGGCTCTCGGTCTCGGGAGCTTCCGCGCGCACCCAGGTGTCGCCAAAATCGATGATGGTCACGATGGGCTCGCCGGGATTTACCACTTCGCCTTGCCGGGTCGCACGCACCGAAACGGTGCCACTTACCGGCGCATAGATTTTCGTGTAGCCGAGACGGGTGTCAGCTTCGGCGAGTTGTGCGCGCGCGTTGGCGACTTGCGCCTCATTCATTGCGACGTTGCTGGCGGCGGCGCGCTGCTGATGAAGCCGGGCAGTCGCGGTGTTCAGGTCGGCCTGCGCGGCGTCGACATTTTTCTGCGCGCTTTGCACCACCGCTTGTTGCGCATCGAGTTGCGCTTCGGCGCGCACGCGATCCTGATCGGATTCGACTCCGACCTTCGCGAGTTCGATCATGCGCTGCGAGTCGCTCTGGATGCGCACCAGATCAGCCTTGGCCTGCGCCAGCGTAGCTTTGGCGGCTGCCAGCCGCGCCTGCGCGTTGACGACGCCGCTGTTGGTTTCGCCGAGAGTCTGCGCCTCGGTCGCCTGCGTGGATGAAACTTGTGAGTTGTACGCGTTGATGGTGGCCTGCGCGGCATTCTTCTCAGCTTCGAGTTCGGCGGAGTCGACCTCGGCGATCAAGTCGCCGGCTTTGACCTTGGAGCCTTCGTCGACGTAGAGCTTCTCGATGCGCCCCATGATCTTGGAGCTGACGATGACCTGGTTGGCGTCTACGATGCCGATGAGCACGGTGTCGCTGGTGCGGTCGGTGGAATAAAAGTAATAGCCGGCCGCGACGCCCAACAGGACGAATAAGAAGACGAAGAATTTGTGTGGCTTCACTCGGACTCTTCCTCCTCGTCGAGGGTCATGGGCAGCTTTCGTTTGTCCCCGATTCCCAGCCGCTTTTCTTCGCTCAAGATCCGGTGCGCGGTTTCATAGTCCGGAAACCAGCGATCCATCCAGCGGTAGCCGGGCGCAGGGGGCGGAGCGGCAGCAGGATCGGGTGCAGTTGGCGGCTGCGCTGGGGTGGACGCGGCACTGGATGCGGATGTGGGCGCGGGTTCGGGCGCGGCAGGCGCGACGACACGGCGCCTTCTTGGCGCGTCAGAGCCGCCGCGGAAGCTCGCCGCCGGCAGCGCCGCAATGTGGGCCGCGAGCGCGATGCCTGCCTCACGATTGGTGAAGAGGGCGGCAGCGATGAAGTCGAGCACCGCGGCGCGCCGCTGCGGAATCACTTGCTCACGCGGCGTGTAATGCTCGGGCACAAACTTCTGCCGCAACGGCGCGGTCAGGAAGTAATGAACGATGGAGCCAATCGCCGAAGGAAGAAACTGGTTGGGATCGACGGCGCGGAACTCGCCGCTGGCGATGCCTTCCTGCATCAGGCCGGCGACGCTTCCGCCGATGGGCTTCATGTACTTGGCGAAGATGCGATCGAGGTGCGTCGATCCGCCGCGGCCGGCGCTCATCAGTTCGCCCATGAAGATGTGCGCGTAGTAAGGAGATTCGGCGACGGAGTCGAAGTGGGTGCGGGCGTACGACAGGAAGCGGTGGCCGGCACTGCCGGGCTGATGGCAGACGGTCATGATGCGCTCGGACAGCTTCGCGAAGAAGCGATCGAGGATCTCTCCGTAGAGAGTTTCTTTGTCCTTGAAGTAGTAATAGAGCAGCGCCTTGTTGACGGCGGCGGCTTCGGCGATGGCGTCCATGCGGGCGCCGGCCAGACCCTCCTGCGCGAACTCCACCAGCGCGGCGCGGAGGATGGCTCGGCGGCTGGCCTCGGGCTGACCGCGGGTGCCGCGGCGGGGAACTCGAGTTTTGGCAGGACGAGCCACTGAATTAACCGGATAGTTAAGATTTAATTAACTAGTTAGTTAGTTTAGAGCTTCCGACCGGCCACGTCAAGCGGGCGGTTGGCAGCGAGTTTTCCTCAGCCGGCAGACCGACCTTTATAAATTCTTTATATCTTCGCTGCTACAATTTGCCCCCATGAAAGTTTCACTACTCGCAATTCTGCTTTTGCCGCTGGCACTGCCGGTAGCCTCCCAGGCGCAGAACGCAAAACCCAATCTCTCCGGAACCTGGATCTTCAGCGCTCAAAAGAGCAGCCTCAAGATGCCCGCTCCCACCAGCATGACCTTGCAGATCGCGCAAAGCGATCCGCAAATCAGCTTCTCCCGCAATCAGGTCTACGGCGACCAGAAGTTCGACTGGACGCTGGAGGCGCTTACGGACGGGCAGAAGGAAGTCGTCCAGCAGTTGCCCGCCTACACCGCCAACATCCGGGTGTATTGGGAGGGCAGCGCTCTGGTGCTTGACCAGAAAATCACCGCGCCAGACGGCACCAAGGCCAACGACGTCGTGACCTACAGCCTCGTCGAAAATGGCAGCGCGCTGGAAGCCGTGGAGCGCCAGACCGTCGTTGGCGGCAAGGGCAGCACCACCAACAAGTGGGTCTACGAGAAGCGCAGCCAGTAGCTGCGCATCGCGAAGACCGCGTCCGCCGTCGCTGAATGCAAACAACAACGTAGCAATGTCGCCCCGCCGGAGCTCCGGTGGTGCGATCTCCTCGCTGAGTGGATCCGCATGGGCGCTGCTCTGCGCTAATGTGCAGTCAAGCCTTGATCGTGGGTCAGTCTGAATTCTCTTCCGGATGTGCGCCTCCGCACTATCGCTCTCAAACCGGCGGGCTCGTCGCGTTTGACATGCGCCACACGCCGCCCCTACTCTTTTTCTTTCGCCTATGAAGGTCCTTGTCTTAGGAAGTGGTGGTCGCGAACACGCGCTGGTTTGGAAGCTGCGGCAATCGCCGCGCATTACCAAGCTCTATTGCGCGCCGGGCAACGGCGGCATCGCGGCTGACGCGGAATGTCTGGCGGTCGATGTCAAGAGCATCGACTCGCTGGTCCAGCTTGCCAATCGCCTGAATCCCGACCTCACCGTCGTCGGCCCTGAACTGCCTCTCACGTTAGGCATCGTCGACGAATTCCAGCGACGCGGCTGGCCCATCTTCGGCCCCACGCGCGCGGCGGCGCGGCTGGAATCCAGCAAGAGCTTCGCCAAGGAATTCATGCAGCGGCATCGTATTCCGACAGCGAAGTATTCGGTCTGCACGACGAACGCACAGGTGCGCGACGCGCTGAAATTGTTTCACGCTCCCATCGTGGTCAAAGCGGACGGCCTCGCCGCAGGCAAGGGCGTAGTCATCGCGCAGTCGAAGGAAGAGGCGCAGCGCACGGCGGAGGAGATGCTTGCCGGCAAGATGCTGGGCGAGGCCGGCTCGCGCGTCGTGCTGGAGGAGTGCCTCACCGGCGAGGAGTTGTCCTTCCTGGTGATGTGCGATGGCGAGCGCGTCGTGCCGCTGGTCGCGACTCAGGATCACAAGCGCGCCTTCGACAACGATCAGGGCCCGAACACTGGCGGAATGGGCGCCTACTCGACGAACCACATCGTCGATTCGCAGATGCGCGACTGGCTGGTGACGCACATCGCGCGGCCGGTCATCGCCGGCATGCGCGCCGAAGGCGCTGAGTACAAGGGCATCCTTTATTGCGGCATCATGATGACCGCGAAAGGGCCGATGGTGCTGGAATTCAACTGCCGCTTCGGCGATCCCGAAACACAGCCGATCATGATGCGCATGGAGAGCGATCTGCTCGAGGCGATGGAGTCGTCGATTGCCGGCCGCGTCAGCGATGGCGATTTTCGCTGGTCGCCGGACCCGGCGGTCTGCGTGGTGATGGCATCGGGAGGATATCCCGGCGCCTTCGAAGCCGGCAAGCTGATCACCGGCATTGACGAAGCCGATCGGCTGCCGGGCGTGAAGGTCTTCCACGCCGGCACGAATCGTCGCGACAACATGTACTACACCTCCGGCGGGCGCGTGCTGGGAGTGACCGCGCGCGGCAAAGACTTGCCGGAAGCCGTCGAGCGCGCCTATGACGCGGTGATGAAGATTCGCTTCGAGGGCATGCACTATCGCAAGGACATCGCCGCCCGCGGCCTGAAACATCTGCGAACAGGGAAGTAGATTCGGTGCGTACGCCTTCACAGTTTGCGGAAAAACTCCTGATTGCGTTAGGTTCGGGCAGTGCTGGCCTTTAGGCCAGCGTCAAAGTCCTTATTTATGACCCGAGCCGGCTTTACAGGCTGCTGAAAAAGTCTTTTTCGTGGCATTTCGAGCGAAAATTCGGCCGCAAGTGATTGAATCTTCGTTCCCCGGAACGCTTGAAATTACTAGCTTGGTTCCTTTTTCAGCAGCCGGCTTTAGCCGGCGACACAAAACCAGCGCAAAAGAGTTTTTCCGCAGCCTGTTCAGGCGTGCATTGGCAAAGGGTGGAGCACACCTTAAAGTGGGCATCACTGATCGCAGCACGCAGAACCAAGTCCCGCCCTGCGGGACGGCGACAAGATAGCCCAGCACGCAGCGCCCGAATTTGGCGCGCAGTGCTGGGTAGCTCTCCAATAGACGAGAGCCGGCTTTAGCCGGCGACACAAGGGAACGCCGGGGCCGCCTTACAAATTGCCTTGTAACAGGGCACGACTTCAGTCGTGCCAATAGGGTGTTTTTTTTGGCTCCGAGCCGGCTTTACAGGCTGCTGAAAAAGGAACTAAGGTAGTATTTCAAGCGTTCGGGTACGAGATTCAATCCTTCGGCCGAATTTCGTTCGAAATGCCACGAAGACTTTTTCAGCGGCCTCTTTAGCCGGCGGCACAGAAACGACGGACGCCTATGTCCACCGAACGATCCCTCAATGAAATTGTCATCACGAGGCGGCAGAACCTGCGAGGGATCTGCCTTTCGCAATTCCTGGGAGGGATTGCCGCAACGCTAATTGTCGCCGGACTGCTTCCCATTTCTCTCCGTGCAGTCTGCAGTCGGCCACAACCTCGACTTGTCTGCGCGGAATACTTCGATAGCCGGGTTGTTGTGGAAGCCAGGCTGGTCGACTCGGAAGAGGTTGCCGCAAGTGGCGCCGACCTGGATGGTCAGATCTATCAGATGCGCAGCGAGAAGGTCCTTCGCGGCGACATCGGGAGTTCGTTTCAAGTTTGGGACGAGAACAGCAGTGGTCGCGCTGCATTTGATTGGAAGGCGGGCAGCTCTTACTTACTATTCCTCCGTTTCAAGAGCGATCGCGGATGGGTTTTGGATGGTTGTGGAGCCTCCGGGCCGCTCGAAAAGCAACAGTCTGCACTTCGCGAAATCGAGGCTCTTCAGAAGCGCAGCGGCGGGATAATTCAAGTCGCGATTGGAGGTAACGTGTTCTCGTGGTCTCCTGCCATGGCGGGTGCACAAGTAAAGGCGCAAGGAATGCAGGACACCTTTTCCGTCACGACAAACGATAAGGGCATCGCCGAAATCCACGTGCCTGCCGGGCAGTATTCCGTAACCGTCCCGGGCCATCAGGTTCAGGCATACGATTTCACCTATGATTACCCAGAAAAGGTTACGATTGAGAACGGCAGCTGCGCACAAATCCAACTCGTACAATCTTCGACCGATCAAAAATAAATGATATGAACAAAACTCCTCTCGTCTCCATCGTCATGGGCAGCGACTCCGACCTCGACATCATGAACGAGGCCGCGAAGGCGCTGGCCGAGTTTGGTATTCCTTACGAAATCGACATCACCTCCGCCCACCGGTCGCCGGCTCGCACCAGCGAATACTCGCGCGCACTGAAAGCCCGCGGCGTGAAGGTCGTCATCGCCGGCGCAGGCGGGGCGGCTCATCTTGCGGGCGTCATCGCCGCGGAGACGACCCTCCCGGTGATCGCCGTCCCGATTCCATCCACTGCGCTCCTCGGCCTCGACTCGTTGCTGGCGATGGTGCAGATGCCCGCCGGAATTCCGGTCGCGACCGTCGCCATCGGCAAGCCCGGCGCAACCAACGCAGGCATTCTCGCTGCCCAGATGATCGGGCTCTACGACGCCGAAGTCGCCAAGAAGCTCGAAGCCCACAAGGAAAAGCTGGCCCAAGGCGTGGAAGCCAAGTCGCGCAAACTCAAAGAGAGCCAAAAGGCCTGAGCACAACCTCTAACTTGTGATAAGGCCTGTTCACGCCAGCTAGTCAGATAGCGGCAACGAAGGCTTCGACTTTCTCCATGCCGCCGTGAGATTTGGAATGTCGTAGCGCATTCCTAACCACGTTCCGATGCTGTATCCAATTCCAGCATAAACGGGAGCCGTAAAGTCCAGCTGTTGCATCCCTCTATGCATGTCGGGACTTGCGGCCAGAGTGAACAACTCACGATAGTTGTGGAACTCTCCGATTACGAACCCTCCACCGAAATATTCATGAAAAGCTGCCACGAAGTGATTCTCGAAGACGGCCGTCGGGAAGGTGAGGAACTGATAGGCGAGAATGACAAGAGGAACAATCCAAACGAAGAGCGCAACCCGGTGTGGATACCATTGCGCGTAGGCGAAGCCAACGATTAGCGTAGGAAACACGCTGAAAAATATCAGGTGTGAAAATGCAAATTGGAACGGACTGTCCGCAGGAGGCCGTTGCTGAATTAGAGGAAGCACCGTGTCATGTACACGGCCAGCCAGCCACAGAGTTGTCGTGTGGACGATGACATATACAGCGGCCAGGTGCAAGCCATAGCGCACACATTGCCGAGTCACGCTGGCATGTGCAGGAAAATCTGCAACTACCTCTGGCGGGGTCGCAGTTGAACTCATGTTCCCAAGTCTAAACCAGCCAAGCAAGTCAACTGTTGTAACATCGCCATTACACTCATTGAGGGGATGCTCGGGTTGCGGTAGGTCAATGAGTGTTATCGCCAATTCCCGCCAATGAGGTTGGAACAATCCACCTAAGTTATTTCCTCTCAGTTTGTTACACCGTAATGCAAAATTAAGTTGACCCTACGGCTTGCCCGGCCGAATAATCGCGCCCATTCGTAGACGGCAACTCTAAGCGAAGGATAGGGGAAACAGCATGGCCAGATATCAGGTGCGAGCCGCTTCACTATTGTTCACAGGATTGTTCGCAGTCATCGTTCTGGTCAGTCCAACCGCAGCGCAGGCGCAAGCCTATCATGTGCTATACAACTTTACCGGCCAGGCTGACGGAGGGAATCCTGTCGGTCCGCTGGAGCTGGACGCGCACGGAAATTTGTATGGCATGACGAGCGATTACGGCGGCGGAAACTGCTCATTTGGCGGCACGGTTGGTTGTGGAACGGCGTTTCAGTTGGCGCGCCGAGGTTCGGGATGGATTTTCTCTCTCCTGCACACGTTTACCGGGGGCACCGACGGGCAGTCCCCTAGCGGCCGCATGGTCTTTGGGCGGGATGGAAGTCTGTACGGCACGACGGTCTTCGGCGGCGGTGGCAACTGTACCTTCGGTCAAGGTTGCGGCACCGTCTTCAACCTCAAACCCTCTGCCAGCGTTTGTAAGGCCGCACTTTGTCCATGGTCGGAGACAGTGCTCTATCGCTTTACTGGCGGCAGCGACGGGAATTGGCCCCAGCTTGGCGACTTGGTCTTCGATCACTCCGGCAACATCTACGGCACGACGCCGAAGACCGTTTACGAATTAGAGAATGGTACGTGGGCCTTCAACCTGCTGTTCGCCTTCACCCAGCAGGATGGCGGCTGCTGCTCGTTCAGCGGCGTGATCTTCGATCAGGCTGGAAACCTGTATGGCTCTACCTACGCTGGTACCACTGGCTACGGGCTCGTGTTCGAACTCTCACCTTCCGGCGGTGGTTGGACCTACAACACGCTGCACAACTTCAACGTCGAGACTGACGGAGGCGAGCCGCAAGGCGATCTGATCTTCGATCAACAATGGAATCTCTATGGCACGACTCCCCAAGGCGGAGCAGGTGATGCCGGTACGGTCTACGAACTGACGCCATCGAACGGCTACTTTTCCGTGTTGCACACGTTTTATGGTGGAGTGGGGGAGGAAGGGCCATTCGACGCGGTGGTCTTCGATGCCAACGGCAATCTCTATGGCACAACCTACGGCGGTGGTTCGCATGATCGAGGCAACGTCTTCAAGCTGACCCCTTCCGGCGACGGCTGGACCTACCAGGACTTGTACGATTTCACCGGCGGCAGCGACGGCGGAACGCCCGAGGGCAAGTTGGTGGTTGATGCCAACGGCAATCTCTATGGCACGACCTCTTACGGCGGCAGCAGTGATTGCAATGGAGGTTGCGGCGTGATCTTCGAAATCACTCCGAACTGAACTTCGTCGGCGCGCACAGTTGCGGTGATCGCGGATCGCTCTCTCACTTTCAGTATCTCTATCGATGAGCAGCATCGACAGCCCCGTCGTACCCGGAGCATACTCATTGGCGTAATATCCCCAGACAGGGAGGACGGGACATGAACATACGGCTCATTGTCGCCGGGATGCTGTTATTCGGGACATTCCCGCTAAACGCTCAGGATTGGTCGTCGTGGGCGGCAACCAACAATCGCGACTTCCAGTACCGATGGCTGGGCAGCGCCTCAAATAACAGCGGCCAGTGTTACCTGCAACTGCACGACCTGAAAAGGCAGCCCAACGAAACAACCGTTGTCAGCGTGCTCGTCGATTACCAATCTGGACAGGCTGAATCGATGCGGGACGTAATCACCATCATGGGGTCCAGCGATGAGAACCAGGGACCACTAATCGTGAGCCCTTGCGCGTCGGTTGGTGGCGTTCATGTGAACGACATGGTTCGATGCGGCACATCGGGCTGTAAAGGGAGCAATTGGATTTGGCTCTGATTTAACAGTCGCGCAAGAAGCTCGAAGCGCACAAAGAAAAGCTGGCCCAAGGCGTGGAAGCCAAATCGCGCAAGCTGAAAGAGAGCCAGAAGGGCTAATATAGCGGCTAGCTTACGATAATGACTCTGGCTGGCGCGCGCTGCCGCCTGCTTGCTCGTCATGCGTCACATCTTGAAGGAGAATCCTCATGGCCAACCCAGTGATCAGGGAAATTCAAACCCTCGTACTGAGAACAACTCTAGCAATGCTTACTCTGGCCCTCGTTGTGACGAGCGCCTGGGCGGCCACCGGCGAACGGGTGCTGCATAACCTCGGCTCTACAGGCGATGGACACACTCCTTATAGCGGTGTGGTCTTCGATACCCACGGCAATATCTACGGCACCACCTACCAGGGTGGCTCTCACAATAATGAAGGTGTGGCGTTCGAGATGACGCCCAATGGAAGCGGGGGCTACATCGAGAAGGTGATACACAACTTCGGCGCCGGTTTGGACGCACAATATCCCAATACCCTGATCTTCGACTCCGCTGGAAAAAATCTCTACGGCACAGCCGAATATGGCGGGTCTCACGGCTTTGGAGCGGTGTTTGAGATGTCCCCCGATGGCAGCGGCGGCTGGACAGAGAAAGTGATACACAACTTCGGCTCTGGCTTGGACGGGCAATATCCCTTAGTCAACTTGATCTTCGATTCCGCCGGCAATCTCTACAGTACGACCTCGGGCGGTGGCGCCAAGGACAAAGGTACGGTGTTTGAGATGTCGCCCAATGGCAGCGGTGGCTGGACGGAGAGAGTGCTGCACAGCTTCCGTGGCGACGCGGACGGGATTGATCCCCAAGGCGTGATCTTCGATACCCACGGCAATCTTTTCGGCGCCACCACCTATGGCGGCAACCTGAACCAGGGCACGGCGTTTGAGCTGTCGCCCGACGGCAGTGGTGGCTACACCGAGAAAGTGATTCACAACTTCGGGCACGGGGATGACGGACAGACTCCCATTTCCGGCTTCCTCATGGATTCTGCCGGCAATTTCTACGGCGCGACGTATGGCGGCGGCCTCCATGGAGACGGAACCGTGTACGAGATATCGCCCAGCGGAGATGGCGATTACACGGAGAAGGTATTGCATGACTTCGGTGGACTCCGACGATGGTGCCAACCCCTACGCCGACCTGCTCTTCGATACCAAAGGCAATCTCTACGGCACAACCTATGGGGGCGGCACAGTCAGCTGCAAGGGCGGCGTCGGTTGCGGAACCTTGTTCGAAATGTTGCCGAATGGCGATGGCGGTTACGACGAGAAGGTGCTGTGGAACTTCGGCAATGGCCTGGATGGGACTGCACCCTCTGCCAACCTGATCTTCGACAAATCCGGCAACCTTTACAGCACCACCCCGACAGGTGGCAGTCACAACAACGGCGGCACGGTTTTCGAGTACACGCCAGAGTAATCGCGTTAACCACTTCCACATCTGGCGTATTCCGCTTCGCATCGGCAGGACCGCAGAGTCTGCGTGACTACTGTGTTGCGAGCGCGGCGTTGGAATGCGATTCGCGAAACTCCAGTGCCGCAGGCACGGCATAACTTAGCCCAGCACGGAGCCGCAGGCGGAGTGCTGGGTTGAGTGGGAAAAGAATCCGAGTCCCTTCAGGGACGGCAGGCTTCTCACGCACTCACCACATCCCGCCCTTCGGGCTGCGATAGTGCCGGTCGCCTTGCTTACAACCGCGCGATCCGCATCGTCTAATCAGTCACCGGAGGACAAGACGATGCGCATCGCAAGCGTGGGTCATGCGGTCTTTGCGGCGACCATGATCGCCCTCGGAATCCTGGGCCTGCTCAAAGGCGAGTACGTCTCGCTCTGGCAGCCGATACCGCACAGTGCGCCCGCTCTGGCCTATCTCTGCGCCATCATCTCCCTCGCATGCGGCATAGGCCTGCTGTGGCAGCGCACCGCCGCAGCCGCTGCCCGCCTGCTGCTCGCCTATCTTCTATTTTGGCTGCTGCTGGTGCGAGTGCCCGGCATGTTCGCCTCGCCCACTGTGGACTATTGGTGGTCAGCCTGCAAAACCGCCGTCATGGCGGCGGCCACCTGGGTACTGTATGTCTGGTTCGCCACCGACTGGGACAAGCAGCGGCTCGCTTTCGCCATCGGCGACCGCGGGCTGCGCATCGCGCGCGTGCTCTACGGCCTGGCCTTGATTCCTTTCGGCGTGGCCCATTTCCTCTATCCCCAACCGACCGCTGCGCTGGTGCCTGGCTGGCTGCCATGGCATGTGGCCTGGGTGTATATCACCGGCGGTGCCTTCATCGTGGCCGGCGTCGCGGTTCTCATCGGCGTGTATGCACGGCTGGCCGCCGCGCTCTCGGCGGTGCAGATCGCAATGTTCACGCTGCTGGTCTGGGTACCCATCGTGGCGGCAGGCTCTAAAGACGCCTTCCAATGGAGCGAGACCGTCATCTCTGCGGCGCTGACGGCCGGCGCCTGGATGGTCGCGGACTCCTATCGCGACGTGCCGTGGCTCGCCATGAACAAGCGCCATCCGGCCGAAGGATAACTGCCGACAAATCCCCGTAAGCTCCCTGACGCCGACTGGGTTTGAGCGTGCAGGGTGTGAGCGTGTAGGCTGGAGCACCGCTTCACAGGCCGCTGAAAAGGTCGATTGTGGAGTGTTTGAAGGGGCGCAGCTTCAGCTGCGCCGTTGCATGTCTTTTGTTTTTGTCATCACGAGGAGGCCTTCAGGCCGACGAGGGATCTGCTTCTCGACTTTTCAGCAGCCTGTTCAGCGGTGCAGTGTGTCAGGGCACGACTTTCAGAGGTTGCTGAAAAACTCGTTCCGCGCGCGCTTTGTAACAGGACAGAGCCTGAGTGAGAACCATGTTGCGAGCGCGGCGGTGGAGCACGAACGACGAAAATCAAGTGCCGCAGGCACGGCATAACTTAGCCCAGCACGGAGCGCAGCGGAGTGCTGGGTCAGTGGGAAAAACATCCAGAGTCCCCCGGGGACGGCACCGTTCTCACACACACTCTTCATTCGGCCGATAAAGCATCGACCTCCCGAGCAGGCTTCAACCCGCCAGGGATGCGCTCTCTGCAATTACAGCTTCAGCGTCTTCAAATACTCCCGAAACTCCGCTGCCCAAATCCTCGCGCTTGAGCGCAAACTCCACCGTCGCCTTCAGAAATCCCAGCTTGTCGCCGGTATCGTGACGTTTGCCTTCGAAGGTGTAGCCGTAGATCTTTTCTTTCTTCAGCAGCTGCTTCAGCCCATCGGTTAGCTGCAGTTCGCCGCCAGTTCCCAGCGGTGTCGATGCCAGCATCTCGAAGACCGCCGGCGTCAACACATAGCGCCCGATGATCGCCAGATTCGACGGCGCATCTTCCATCTTCGGCTTCTCCACCAGGTTGCGCACCTCGAACAGCCGGTCGCCCCACTTGCTCGCAACCGGTTTCGCGTCGAGCACGCCATACGACGAGATCGCCTTGCCTTCCACCACCTGCGTCGCCAGCACCGAGCATCCGGTTTCGTTGTACACCTCGATCATCTGCTTCAGGCACGGCACCTCGGCGTCGATGATGTCATCGGCCAGAATCACCGCGAACGGCTCATCGCCCACCAGTTCGCGCGACATCAGCACCGCGTGTCCCAGGCCCATGGCTTCTTTCTGCCGCGTGTAGGCAACGTGAATCATGTCGGAGATCTGCCGAACCACGGCCAGCAGATCGGTTTTGCCGCGCTCCTCCAGCATCTTCTCCAGCTCGTAACTGACGTCGAAGTGATCCTCGATGGAGCTCTTTCCGCGGCCGGTAATAATGATGATCTGGTCGCAGCCCGCCGCCAGCGCTTCTTCCACGCCATACTGAATGATGGGCTTGTCGACCAGCGGCATCATCTCTTTCGGTTGCGCCTTGGTCGCAGGCAGGAATCGCGTGCCCAGCCCGGCAGCCGGAAACACCGCCTTACAAACTTTCTTCCTCGTCATGAGTGCCCCTAATGAAACTCCGATTATGTCCGAGTTTTGAAGGGGACGGCCTTCAGGCCGTCCGAAATCCCGCAAATCACCGCGGCTTACAGGTTGCTGGAAAACTCGTTAGGTTGCTGAAAAACTCCTTCCGCGCACGCTCTGTAACAGGGCACGACTTCAGTCGTGCCGATAAGCCGCTCATTTTGTCATCCCGAGCGGGCTTCAGCCCGCGAGGGGATTTGGATGCGGGCTATCTAGCGAGCGTCACGCAGCAATTGTGCAACGCAGTTCTTCTGACAACTGGCCACTGACTACTGGCTACTGCCAACTGCCTCTCCCGCCAATTCTTCCAGCAGCGACCTCAGCCGCCCCAGCACCTGCTCGGGCTGCTTCTCGTGCAGCGAAAACTTCAATATCCCAGCGGGCGTGAACTGGCTGCCGCTTTCCTTGGCAACGAATTGCGCCAGCCGATCCGGATCGACATTCGCCTTCTCCGTGAAACGAATGCTGACCGCGTCGCGCTTGCGCTCGATTTGCGATACGCCAATCCGCTGCGACAGCAACTTCAATGTGGCGTACTCCAGCAGATTTCTTACCGCCGGAGGCGGCGTGCCATAACGATCGCCGAGTTCACCCGCGACATCTTCAAGTTGCGATTCCGACTCCACGCCCGCGACGCGTTTATACATTCTCAGCCGCTGATTTTCTTCTGCAATGTACTCAGACGGAATGCGAATATTCAGTCCCAGATTCAACTGCGCTTCCGGCACGTCTTCCGGCAGTTCGCCCTTCAGCTCGCGGACGGTGCGCTCCAGCATCGTGGTATACAGCTCGAATCCCACCGCCTCAATATGGCCGCTCTGCTCGCCGCCCAGCAGATTTCCCGCGCCGCGCAACTCCAAATCGAGTGCGGCAATCTTGAATCCCGCTCCCAGATCGCTGAACTCCTTCAGCGCAGCCAGCCGCCGTCGCGCCAGTTCGGTCAGCTCGCGATCGGGCGGGATCAGCAGATACGCATACGCGCGGCGATCGGAACGGCCGACTCGCCCGCGCAGCTGATACAGCTCCGACAATCCGTGCCGATCGGCTCGATTGATGATGATGGTGTTGCAGAGTGGAATGTCGAGCCCGTTCTCGATGATCGTCGTGGCCACCAGGATGTCGGCCTCGTGCCGCATGAAGGCGAGCATGATGCGCTCCAGTTCGCTCTCCGGCAGCTGTCCATGGCCAACCAGAATGCGTGCCTTCGGCGCCATCTCACGCAGCTTCTCGCTGATGTCGTAAATGCTTTCAACGCGATTGTGTACGAAGTACACTTGTCCGCCGCGCTCCAGTTCTTTTTCGATTGCCGAGCGCAGCAGCTTTTCATCCCACGCCGCGACGACCGTCTGGATCGCCATGCGATCCTTCGGCGGCGTCTCAATCACGCTCATGTCTCGCAGCCCCAGCAGCGACATATGCAGCGTTCGCGGAATTGGCGTCGCCGACATCGTCAGCACGTCGACTTCTTTGCGCAGCTGCTTCAACCGCTCTTTGTGGCGCACTCCGAAGCGCTGCTCCTCGTCGACGATCATCAGTCCGAGGTCGCTGAACTTCACATCCTTCGACAGCAGCCGATGTGTGCCGATGACTACATCAACCGCGCCTGCCTCGATCTTGGCAATCGTCTCCTTCTGTTGTTTCGCTGTGCGGAAGCGGCTCAGCATTTCTACCTTGATCGGGAAGGCGGCAAAGCGCTGGCGGAAGGTGTTGTAGTGCTGGAAGGCGAGCACCGTCGTCGGCGCCAGCACCGCAACCTGGCGATTGTCGCTGACCGCCTTGAACGCCGCGCGCATGGCCACTTCCGTCTTGCCATAACCCACATCGCCGCACAGCAGCCGATCCATCGGCGTGGGCGCCTCCATATCGCGCTTCACGTCGATGATGGCATTCATCTGATCTTCCGTCTCGCTGAACTCGAAGCTGTTTTCGAACTCGCCCTGCCATTCGCTGTCCGACGCAAACGCATGGCCCTCGGCCGTGCGACGCGCAGCGTAGAGCTTCAACAGCTCCTCGGCCATGTCCTTCATGGCCTTCTTCACCCGCGCCTTGGTCTTCTGCCACTGCTGCGTGCCTAACCGGTTCAGCACCGGCTTCACGCCTTCGGACGAGCGGTACTTCTGCACCAGGTCGAGTCGCGTGAGCGGCACATACAGCCTGGCGCCCTCGGCGTACTCCAGAATCATGAACTCAACTGTCCCGCCGTCCTCCTGCGGAATCTCCCTCAGGCCCTGGTATTGGCCGATGCCGTGCTCCACGTGCACGACGTAGTCGCCAATCGCGAGATCGCGAAAGTCCGACAGAAATGCCGAGACCTTCGACTTCTGGCGCTGCGGCCGGCCCAGCGAAACTTCCGACTCATCAAACAAATCACGCGCGCCGAACAGAACGAGATTCGCTTCCGGCAGCGCCACGCCTTCCGGAACATAAGCCTTCACGATGATGGTCGCGGTTACATCCTCGGCAAAATACGTCGACTCGTCGACGAAGACCTCGTTACCCGGCTTCGGTGTGCGGCTGCCGATACGAAACGACACGTTGTATTCGTTGAAGACATCGGCCAGCCGTTCGACCTCACCTGTGCTGGAGACGGCGAACATCACGCGCTTGCCTTCGCGGGTCAGGCGCGCGACCTCCTCCGTCATTGCCGCGACGGATCCGTGGAAGCGCGTGGTCGGCTGGGTTTGCAGCACCAGGTGTTCAGCATCATTGCTGTCCTCGATGCCCAGCTGCTCGACCGCAAGCAATGTGGCCTGCCGCAAACGCGCGTGCCACTGCTCGGGCGATAGATAAAGCTCCTCCGGCCGCACCAGATTGCCGATCAGGCTTCGTTCGTGCGCCTCGGTCACCTTTGTCCACCAGGCATCGTGAACGTCCTCCAGCGCGTCGGGCTCATCCAGAATCACCGCCGCGTTGGGCAACAAGTCGAAGAAGTTTTCGCGCGCGCCGGCTACCGGTGCGTACAACTCCCATCCAGGAAAAACCGCAACGCCCACTCGCACGGACCGTCCGCTCGATCAGTTCTTCGCTGCCGGCTAGCCGCTCGCCAGTGAGCCGTGCGTTGATCGCGGCAAGCGTTTCCTCTTCCACCGGCGTCTCGGTCAGCGGCAGCAGAACCACTTCGTCGGTCGAGGCTGCCGACCGCTGTGTCTCCGGATCGAACTTGCGGATGGACTCAACCTCATCGCCAAACAGTTCGATGCGCACTGGCCGATCGGATTCCGGCGGATACACATCGATCAATCCGCCGCGATGCGCGAACTCACCCGGCATGTCCACAACATCGACCTGGCTGTAACCAACGATGCGCAGGTGCTCCAGCAATCGCTCGGACTCGATCAACTCGCCGCGCCGCACCACCTTCGCCAAATCAGCGTAGAAGTTGGCTTCGCGCAGCCGCATCGCAGTAGCAGCCAGTGGCGTGATGACGATCTCGGCCGCGCCAGTCGCGATCTTCCACAGCGCTGAAGCGCGCGCTTCCTGGATCTCCATATGTGGCGACAGGTTTTGAAACGGCAGGACGTCATAAGCCGGCAAGCCGACCACGGCATCGGGAGAGCCTGCTCCTGTTAAGTCGGAGAGGGAGCGAACTAGCGGCAACAACTCGTCAACCGCCCGATTGTCGCTGACCACCACGACCAGCGGCTTTGAAGTCGCTCGCTGCAACAATGAGTAGAAAAGCGCTTTGCCGGTGGGAGTGAGTCCAGATACACGTATCCGCCCCGTGCCGCCCTTGACCTCGGTAACTGCACGCGCAAATACGGGTACCTTCTCCACGTCCGCGAAGAATTCGCGGACGAACGGTAGGATCATCGCTCTTTCAGTTTACCAGCCTGCAAGAAGCGCGAGGCTAATCGCGTTCGGCTGACGAGTGCCGATAACCGGCCATGAGCCGGGCAATCAACACGGCAAGGTAGAGCACGCCCAAGGTGGTTTCGATGACGGTGAACGAGCGCGCCTGTCCCGTAACCGGAGCGATGCCCGCTGCTCCCATCGAGGTCATCGTCGCGAAACTGTAATAGATGAAGTCGAAGCGGTTGGGGACGCTGTGCAGGTTCAACATCGGGTCGATATAGAACGCGCGCGGCTGAAGGGTGGCAATCATCGCGTAAATGCTGGCGAAGCTGTAGCCGATCAGCAGATAGATGCAGATTGCTCCAAAGACGGTTTCGGATTTTACCTGCTGTTCGGTGAAGACTCGGCGAAACACCAGCACGACGATAAAGACGTCGAAGGCAAAGCTGAGCAGAATGCCGATCAGCGAAAACAGCCCCGCGTCGGCGCGGAAGAGCAGGATCCGTTGCAGTCCGGCGGGAATAGCCAGTACCACCGCGCAGATCAATAACGTGCGCCGCACCTTGACGGCGTACACTGCCAGAAAAATGCCGGCACTGCCCACGATGCGGAAGACCGTGTAGCTGAAGCTGTTTTCCTTCACATAGGGGTAGTAGAGGAGGACAGCTATCAGGTAAACGAAGAGCAGAAAAAACTTGTGCTCGGTGACGCGAAACTTCTTATTCGCGGCGACAGTCTTCTGGCGGATGGTTTGAGCCGTGGCCATAAACAGAATTGCCGCTGATACTACACCTTTTCGCAGGCCATACCGCAGGGTTTCGTATCAGAATATGCACTCGCAACCTAAATACGCTGAACAGGCTGCTAAGAAACTCGGATTGCGAGCGCTCTGTGTCAGGGCACGACTTCAGTGTCTGCGTGAGAGCTGGATTTGCAAGATCGTGGTGGGCAAAGCGATGATCTCTGGCCGACAAAAGGAGCGCCGTAGGCGCGGAAGAGGATAGCCCAGCGCTTCAGCGCTGGGTGCAGTGGTAGGAAGACCTCGAGTCCCGTAGGGACGGCAGGGTTCTCACGCAGACACTTCAGTCGTGCCGATAGGGCGTTTATATTCCGGTCTGAGTCGGCTCAAACTCCAACCACTCCACATTCTGACTTTCGTTTTTCCGGCGCTAGAACTCGAAGTGAAATCGCAATCCGAAGACGGAGACTGGTCCACGAGCAGTATTGAAAGCGGGGTCGGCAACAAACTGATAGTCCAGCGCACCCAGCAGGCGCTTGGTGATCTTGGCCTGGTAATACGCTTCCACAACTTTCTCTTTCGCATAATTCAGGGCGCCGTCGCCGTCCAGAATGCCTAAGCCGCCGGCCGCCAGGTATCGCTGATTGTCCGGCGTAATGCCGCTGACCACCGCGGCCACGCCGATCGTATCGTCGGGGCGATGCCAGGGCTCTCCCTTGACAGCGACGCCCACCGAGCCCATGTGATTTATGTCGGTAAACATCCAGGCTTCGTTGATTCCGTCATTCCAGCCCAGGCGCGAAAACACGCCGATGTTCCTGGTGATTTCCTGCTCCAGGTTGAGCCCAAAGCCAAATTCATGCCGTTGCGCGTGCGTCAGGTCAATGTTTACATCCGGTGCGTAAAGTGCTGCTGAATAGCTGCCGAACTCCCCTGCGTTGACGAATCCCAGAATACGAGCCGTGCCACGATGATTGTGGATGCTGTACCGCTGCTCATTCTCCACCACCATGTCCCACGCGTGCCAGAAGCGGCCGTCGCCCCCCGAGGGTTCGGGCGGCCACAGGAGGTATTGGTCTTCCGCGGTAAATCCGTTCCTCATGCTTGTGATCTGAAAAAATCCGTAGCGCAGAGCCCATCTCGGCTTGTTTAATTCGACGGCCACGCCAGTCGTGTACCCCAAGGCGTCCGCCGGGTAATCCCAGGTAGCGTTGGCCGTGAATGCCCAATTCATGAATTGCGTGCGCTGATCGTTGGCGTAGGCATTGTTGTCGAAAACATCCTTGCAACTGAAGCGGCCGATGGTGAAGGTGAGGCGCGAAATGTCCTGCTTGCCGGCCAGGGTCAGCGGATCTTCAATCACGTCCTCGGTATCGCCGCCCAGGCCAATGGTCTGGCGAATAAACAGGCGCGCCACGGCCGCACGAGGAGCATGCGTGCCGATTTTGTACGCTTCTCCGTTAGGAAAGTCATCGATGCCCAGGGTGTTGTTAAGCCCGAAGCCCTGGAAGGTCAGGATATCGGCATGCAGTTCCGCGCCCGACCATAGCCGAAAGCCGGAATACAGATCCATCGACACCGTCTCGTGGGCTTCAGCCGTGGTGGACAGGCTGTTCGGGCCGGAATACCTGGCATAGAACGAGGGATAGCCTTGCAGCGTGGTGGTCATCTGCATGTGGAAGTTCCAGGTTTGCATCTGCGCTTCCGGCGCCTCAGTGGCCTGACCGTTGGGAAGATCGGCCGCGCCGGACGAAGACGAATCGGTTCCGCTGCCGGAAGAGCCTGTGGAGCTCGGATTGACCTGGGCTCGGCTGACCAGCGGGACGCCGGCCATCAGCAGCAAGAGGAAAAGCCAGGGAAGCCGCTGTCTTGGGAGCCGTGCTTTGTGGAGTGTGCCATTCATCCTGAAATTGAACGTTTTGAAATTGAAATTCAATTTCAATTAGACCCTCGTCCTGCCGGCGCAGCCGTGACCGCGGTCACAGCCCGGCGTGACGACAGCAACCGAACGGCTGTACCGGTCGCTGAAAAAGTCGTTTGCGAGCGTTTTGTGTCAGGGCACGACCTTCAGTCGTGCCGATAAGCCGTTCATTTGTTGTCATCCCGGGTTCGGGTAGAACTGGCCTTCAGGCCAGCGTCTAAGCCGGTTATTTCCTTTTCTGAGCCGGCTTCACAGGTTGCTGAAAAACCAGTTCCGCGCGCGCTTTGTAACAGGGCACGACTTCAGTCGTGCCGATAAGCCGTTCATTGGTTGTCATCCCGGATTCGGGTAGAGCTGGCCTTCAGGCCAGCGTCCAAAGCCCCTTGTTTTCCATAACCCGAGCGGGCTTCAGCCCGCGAGGGATCTGCTTTCCCGACTTTTTCAGCGGCCTGTGTAACCGGCTGCCGAAATATTCATGGCCGGGTTCGGGTAGAGCTGGCCTTCAGGCCAGCGTCCAAGCCGGTTGTTTCCTTTTCTGAGTCGGCTTCACAGGTTGCTGAAAAACCAGTTCCGCGCGCGCTTTGTAACAGGGCACGACTTCAGTCGTGCCGATAAGCCGTTCATTGGTTGTCATCCCGAGCGGGCTTCAGCCCGCGAGGGATCTGCTTTCCCGACCTTTTCAGCGGCCTGTGTATCCGGTTGCCGAAAAATTCGTGCTATTGCCGGGTTCGGGTAGAGCTGGCCTTCATGCCAGCGTCCAAGTCGGTTGTTTCCTTTTCTGAGTGGGCTTCACAGGTTGCTGAAAAACTAGTTCCGCGCGCGCTTTGTAACAGGGCACGACTTCAGTCGTGCCGATAAGCCGTTTATTTCTCTTTCTGAGTCGGCTTCAGCCGACGGCACGATTTTTCAGCAGCCTCTTCAGCCCGCGCCCCCTCAGCGGACGGACGCGCCGTTCCGCGCCGCGCAGGAACAGGAAGTCTCCCATGCCAGGATTACGGGAACGTTACAGCGGCGCCCTGATCGGGCATTTCTTTGTAGCATACCGGGGTAGGGTATACAAGGCGGGGTCCACTGGCTTGCCGCCGGCTACTTCAGGTAAGCGCGCACCAGGCCGATCAGATCCTCGCCCAACTCCTCCGGCGAGTCCATCTTCTGGTCCGGATTCATCATGTGCAGGCGGATGTGGTCTTCCAGGATTTCTGCCATCAGGCCATTCACACCGCCGCGGATCGCAGCCAGCAGCATGAGGATGTCGGCACATTCATCCGCGGAGGTCAGAGCCCGCTCCACCGCCGCAAACTGCCCGCGCAGCCGCTTGATGCGGTACAGCAGCTTCTGCTTCTCGCGCGAACTGGGAGGAAATTTGTCTTGCATGTAGGGTAGGGGGGTATCCTATCGAATCCTGCGCCAAAAATCCATCGCTTGGCCGCAAGCAAGTCGCGTCCGGGTTGCTTCATTGAAGATGGGTGACCGCCGTCACTGACGGCGACCTTCTAACCCGTAACACTGGGCGAGTAGCTTCCGCAGGCCATTTTTCGAATGGACACAAAAGGTCTCTATCGAAGACTGGCACCGGAAGTCCCGGTAGGCTTATTCTTCGTGACCTGCACTTCTCCCTGCAGGCGGACCTCACGTCGAGGACCGATAAGGCGATTCTAAAGAACAAGACAGAACGGAGAGCTGTTCTAATTTTTTCCAGCTTTACAGTGCTGATGAGTGGGCTCTGGCCTCCACGCTCAACATAGTGGAAGCTTTGGAAATGGGAGCGTGCCACCATGAACCCATCCCCATCGAACCCAGACCTGACTGCCTTCCTGACTGCACGCGACTTTCTTCTCCAACATCGCAGCGACTACGAATTCGTGTACCGCAACTTCCGTTGGCCTCAGCTTACTCAGTTCAATTGGGCGCTCGATTATTTCGATAACTACGCGCGCGGCAACCAGAAAACGGCATTGTGGATTGTCGATGAAAGTGGCTTGGAGTTGAAACTAAGCTACGACCAAATGTCGCGGCGCTCGAATCAGGTAGCCAACTTCCTTCGCCAGCAAGGCGTCCGCCGGGGAGATCGCATCATCGTCATGCTGCCCAATGTGGTCGCGATGTGGGAAGTCATACTGGCGGCCATGAAGTTGGGGGCGGTCATCATTCCCGCAGCGACGTTGCTCACGCCCAACGACCTTAACGACCGCCTCAACCGCGGCCAGGCGCGGCACGTGATCACCAACGCTGCTTTTACCAGCAGGTTCGCGGAGTTGCCGGGTGATTATTCGCGCATCGTCGTCGACGAGCCCATCGATGGTTGGATCTCATACATCGATGCATACCAGGAAAACGAAACTTACACACCTGAGACAACGACCAAGCCGACCGATCCTATGCTGCTGTACTTCACGTCGGGAACCACAGCCAAGCCAAAACTCGTCTTGCACACTCATCAGAGTTATCCCGTTGGTCATTTGGCAACCATGTATTGGATAGGTTTGCGGCCCGACGACGTCCACCTCAACATCAGTTCTCCGGGTTGGGGTAAGCATGCGTGGAGCAATTTCTTTGCACCGTGGAATGCAGGCGCAACCGTCTTCGTGCACAACTACGCTCGATTCGAGGCGAAGAAGACCCTCGAAATGATCTCCCGCTACCAAGTCACCACGCTCTGTGCACCCCCAACAGTGTGGCGTCTGCTGGTGCTCGAAGACTTGGCCGCGTATCCCGTGAAATGCACCGAACTGGTGAGCGCTGGCGAGCCGCTCAATCCGGAAATCATTGAGAAAGTCCGGCACGCTTGGGGCTTGACCGTTCGCGATGGCTTCGGACAGACCGAGACCGTGCTGGTGATCGGCAACTTCCCCGGGCAGACGGTGAAGCCCGGCGCCGCAGGTGTTCCTTCGCCGGGACACGACATCCTTTTGCTGGACGCGGATGGGAACGAATCTGCGGACGGTGAAATCTGCCTCCGGATGAACCCCACGCCTATCAGCTTGATGGCTGGCTACGTAGACGATCCGGAGCTGACGGCTAATGTCATGTCTGGTGGCTGCTATCACAGCGCCGACATCGCCAGCCGCGACGCCGACGGCTACTACACCTACGTTGGCCGCGATGATGACCTGTTCAAGTCCTCAGACTATCGCATCAGTCCCTTCCAACTGGAGAGCGCCCTGATTGAGCACCCGGCAGTCGCGGAAGCCGCAGTGGTGCCGGCCCCAGACGCAATTCGCTGGAAGGTACCCAAAGCCTTTATCGCCTTGAAGCCCGGCCTGGACCCGTCACCAACCGTGGCGCATGAGATTTTTTCATTCATCCGCAAGCGTCTGGGGTCTTATCAGCGGATACGCCGAATTGAATTCGCGGAGTTGCCCAAGACAATTTCCGGCAAGATTCGCCGCATCCAACTGCGCTCCCAGGAGGAGACGGAACGACCTGCGGGGGCCAGGCGCGAGTTCGAATATTGGGAAGAAGATTTTCCAGAGCTAATTCGGGCCCGCGCGTATCGCTTTTACGAGGAACGGGGTCGCGAGGACGGCCACGACTTCGAGGATTGGCTGCTGGCCGAGTCCGAAATAACCGGTAAGAACCCGCAGGGAGAGATGGGAGAAGCTCGCACGTAGTGCCAATTTCCATGTCGTCGGTGCAGGGAGTCCTAACTCGAGCGCAGCGAGGGACTCGAAAGCAATACTCTGCAAGAAGAATTTGGTGGCGGCGGCTGGACTCGAACCAGCGACCTACGGATTATGAGTCGGCCAGCCGACACTGATTCCAAACAACTTCAACAACTTAGCTCTGCAAAACGCGGCAAAGTAGAGCAGAATCCGCAAACAATCCGCAAACAAAAAGAGGGCAAGCAAGATGCCCAGTAGCCCCCGGTCGCCAGACTCTCTCGTTGAGTCACACCACCGCTCGTCTCCCGTTGCAGTACCGGCCAACGACCTTGGTAAACCGGCATCCTGCGTGGTCGAAGAGCTCCGACTGCATCTCGTGATGAGCCGGCTCAGCCCGCCAAAAATTGCGTCGTTTACGCCGGAAGCGAGATTTTGATTTTCCTATACCTTGAAGCGCGGCATCATCGAGCAGGAGCATCATGATGTGGGTAAAGCTTTCATGACAATCCGAAACTGCGCCTTCGGGCGTTTAAGCGGGAGGGTCTACAACGACCTGGGAGAAGGCGACAGCGGCATCGACGCGGCGGCACTCTACGCGAACACGTGTCGGCGGATGACAAAGCGGCAGTTTGAGTTGGTTAAGTTGGTATGTTTTCCTGAACCTCGGCCGGATGGGGAGTATTTCTGGGGCGGATTACAGCGCGCTTTATGGAATAGCACCGGATCTTCGGGGTGCTGTTGAGGCACTGAATGAGGCAATGGTTGAAGCAAGGAGGATGATCAAAGACAGGCTGGAAAATAGCGGGAGTGATTATTAGGCAGGGTGCTGCCAAACTACGGTGAGTACGCCCTTTGAATAGTGAATACCGGTGTTCCCTGAGTGTCCGCACTCTTCGTCGTGACCCTGCATGCGAAAACGATAGCAGACTTTGGTGTTCGTTGGCGCGCCCAGTAGCTGACATTCGGCCCATGCACAACCAGCTCGATCACCGGTAAGCTGGAAATTTTGCTGCACGATAGTCCAGCCTTGAGGTTTGTCGGGGGTGCAAAGAGTAGCCCAAGCTCCGAAATCCTTGCAGGCGCCACTCGCAACGTCGTCGCTCGTGTACGTTTCCGTCGAAATGACAGTTTGGGGAGGAAGCGACTGTACGCCTTGATTCTTAGCGATCGGGGCAGCTGGAACCATCTCAGCATCTAAGTTTTCTCCCAGGGTTATATACCTGTTATAGGTCTGATAACCCTTTTTCGAGAGATAGAGGCGTATCGGTCCGGTGGGCAGCGGGGAATGAATCGGCAAAGAAAAATACCCGACGCTGTCAGTATGGGAAGTTTCGGTTCGGCCATCAATCGTTATCTCAACATCAGAAAGGGGTTGCTTAGTCTCGCTGTCGGAGACGCGCCCAGTAATTGCATTGCTGGCCTCACGCTTGTAATTAATCGAAACCCAGGCGATGATCCCCGCAATGCCAATAATAAAAGTGAGGTAAATCATCTGCCTCAGGAGCGCATAAGCTTCTTCTGATTTAAGTTTCGGGAAGATGTTGAGCTTCAGAAGAGCGCTATAAATCACAAGTATCAATCCGATGCTGATACCCGCTAAGCCGGCATATTTTCCAAGGGTCTCAAATAGTTTCGCGTCCATAATCCTCCGCACAGATGAGCCAACCGGGGGCCGCACAAAATGAGCGACCCAGCATATCAGAGCCTAGTGCCCCATTTCTGCAAAAAAGTCTTGCAATCTTAGATCGCATTGATATACTGCTGCCCGTTGACACGCCCTTTTTACGCCCTAAGCCCGGCCGCCGATGAGCGGCTTTTTGTTGCCTTTTCGGCTCCTCGGAAACAAGAAGTAAGCGAGCGAAAGCGCGCTGAGTGGCGAAAGCTG